>CBDCVS010000003.1:0-4438610 GCA_965223175.1 Promineifilaceae bacterium (SeqCode) | reverse complement strand
TTTAGAATTATGACCTTAATTTTGCGCAAAAACAGTAGGTTTCTAATAGGTTAGCGCAAAAACAAAGGGTTTCTATTCGGTAAAAAACAACAAAATATGCTAAATTCGAGAGAGATAGAAAACTTCCTTAGACTTAGCCCAGACAAGGAGTATCCAAATGTCTCTCGAAATCGGCATAACCAACGAACTTTGTAATACACAGAAGGCTCCATTAGGAGCACTGCTAGCACATTACCAACAGAAAAAACAACTCAAAGCACTGGAAAAAGTGACAATTCCAATGAAAAGTCGCGAATTTTCACCCGCCGACAAGCTCAAGCAGGTGTTGGTAAGCATCTTGGCCGGTTGTGAAACGATGTTCGAAGTCGAAAGTAAGCTAAGACCAGAACAACAACTAGCTCGTATCTGCCAGGTTAAACGATTCACAACCCAATCAAACTTATCCCGAACCTTGGATGGGCTAACTCTAACGAACATTGAACAACTCAGAGAGGCAGTGTCTGCGATTTGCCATCCCCTTAGTCAAATCCGCCACCATGATTGGCGCGGATTTCTGTGGTTAGACTTTGATTTGTCCGGGTTGCCATGCAGTTCCAAGGCTCAAGCTAGCCAAAAAGGGTATTTCAGTGGTGAAAAAACACAACTGGACGGCAATTGGCCCGGGTGAGCAGCGTCAGATACAAGGAAACCCTATGGTCTGACCTGTTTCCAGGCAATCGCTATACTAGTACTTGCTTGCAACCGGCCGTACTCGGCACTGAAAGTTCATTAGAGTTAACGACCAAGCAACGTCGACGCACCGTTTGGCGGACTGATGGTGGTGCGGGAACGGATAAACTGATTCGGTGGCTGCTGGCTCGCGACTATCATATCCTGGTTAAAGGACATTCTAATCGTCGAGCGCATGCTTTAGCCAAACAGGTCACACGTTGGCATCCATATCATGATGCTTTCTTGGCCGAGGTCCAGCCAACAGTTGATTTTGGTCGACCAGTTCAGTTTTTTGTCAAAAAGCACCGCAAAAAAGGCCAATGGCGTCATTGTTTTTATGTTTCCTCCTTTAAGCTGCCGTCCATCAGCCGCTTTATGGCCCTTTATGACGACCGCGGCGCAGCGGAAATTGAACAATTTCGGCAGGATAAATCCGGTCTTTACCTGGTCAAACGTCGTAAACACCGTTTCTTGGCTCAAAAGGGTCTCATTTTGTTGACTGACTTGGCACATAATCTACTGACTCATTTCCACCATCAAGCCTTAACCGGTTCCCGTTTTGAGTCACTTGGCCCAAAACGAATCGTTCGCGATTTGTTAAATATTCCAGGTTTACTCTTGTTTGATGGTGGTAAGCTACAACGAATTGAGTTGTTAAAGTCACATCCAAATTCTAGCGATCTGTGTATTTGTTTGGAAAAGTACTTTTCTGGCGATTAGAAACCGCCTCTTTTTGCGTTAACTGAATAGAATTGCGCTCTTTTTGCGCAAAATTATGGTATGAAACCATTATTTGTCTCTGTACCGGCTACTGAACACACTTTAGAAGGCCATCCCGAAAACGCCGGACGTGTTAAGGCTATCTTACAATTACTTGAGGATTACCAATTACTGAGTGAATTTGCTTCCATTGATCCGCAGCCAGCGACGCTTGACCAATTAACCAGTGTTCATCATGAGAGCATGGTGGAAATAGTTCGTCAGGCTTGCAGCCAGAACCAAAGGCGACTTGATGCAGATACCTATATCACCCGTAATAGCTATGATCTGGCGCGGTTGGCGGCTGGCAGTGCAGCAACGGCCGTAGACAAGATCATGCTTGGACAGGCTAAGACGGGGATGGCATTACTTCGACCACCCGGACACCATGCAGAACGGGATAGGTCGGGTGGCTTTTGTTTGTTCAATAATGTGGCGGTTGCTGCCCGCCAAGCCCAAAAGGCTCATGGTGCTAAGCGGGTCCTGATTATTGATTTTGATGTCCATCACGGCAACGGAACTCAGGATATTTTTTATCATGATCCTGATGTTTTATTTGTCTCCCTTCATTTATTCTTGTCTGGCTTCTTCTATCCAGGTACAGGGGCAGCTGATGAGGTAGGTGTTGGCAGTGGTAAAGGAGCAACTGTAAATGTGCCAATGCCCCTAGGCGTTGGTGACGCAGGCTACCTCCAAGCTTTTACAGAATTGATCCGTTTGAAGACAGCAGCCTTTGAGCCTGATCTCATTCTGGTTTCGGCTGGATACGATGCTCATTGGGCTGACCCATTGACACCTAGTAACACAACGGGTCTTTCGTTAACAGGTTATACAATGATGGTTCGTGAAATTCTGGACATGGCCGATGAGGTCTCTCAAGGTCGGGTTCTCTTCGTTTTAGAAGGGGGCTATTATTTTCCAGCATTGGCGCATGGGGTACTGAATACGCTCTATGTATTACTCGGCCGTGATGAGATTGTTGACCCACTTGGTCCTGCACCAGAAGCCGGTCGGGATATTAGTGAACTGATACATCGCCTACGTCAACGACATTTGCTTATTTAGGTGAAAAAACGGATAATTACTTATGTTTACCAAAGTATGGACAACGGGTAAGTGACACATGGCTCAAATCTCTTTGCATGACTATTTGCAGCAGATTGAAACCTTGTTGGAAGAGAATAGACTCTCTGAAGCCATCGCTCATTGCCGCCATATTCTAAAGAAATTCCCCTGGCACGTAGACACCTATCGTCTATACGGAAAAGCTCTCCTTGAGCAACAAAAATATGATGATGCCGTTGATATTTTCCGGCGGGTCTTGAGCGCCGATCCAGAGGATTTTATTTCTCATGTTGGTTTGGCGATTACTCATAAGGAAAAAGAGGAGGTTCCGGAGGCGATCTGGCATATGGAACGAGCCTTTGAGATGGATCCTTACAATGGCGCTATTCAAGAGGAGCTGCGAGGGTTGTATGCCAATCGAGACGGCTTACGGCCGGAACGAATCAACCTGACGAGGGGGGCCTTAGCCAGACTTTATTTTAGAGGTGATCTTTACCAGCAAGCCGCATCTGAACTTCGGCAGCTTTTGTCTAAACATGAAGATCGGATCGATTTGCAAACTCTATTTGCAGAAACATTGTGGCGTGATGATCAGCGGGTTGACGTAGTCGATGTTTGTCTCCGAATTTTAGATGAGCTGCCAAATTGTATTAAAGCGAATGCTATTTTAGCTGAGGTATGGCTGATTAGCGGCCGAAATGATGAGGCTCAGGAATACCTTCAACGACTTCGCATGTTGACCCGACCTGAAAAGGCATATTTAGAGCCAGACAGTGTTATTGCCAGAGCGTTTAGCGCGACGAATGGTACAGGCGATATACCTGATCGTACATTCATTGAAGAGTTGGATTATTTCCCGGTTGTACAAGAGTTAAGTGGTGATGCTGATTGGGTCAAAGAGTTCGGCGATAAATCTGAAAGTGATGAAGAGGCAAACTGGCTTGATGAAATGGGGGATGTTGAAGCTGACCTCTTTGCTGAGGCGGCCGAATCTGATGAGGATATGTTGGATTGGTTGCGAGAAGTAGCGGTTGCTGAGGAAGATTCATTGGAGGAAAGCTCTCAGGGATTGGAGACCAATTTATTAACCGGACTTGAAGATGAACAGTCTCAAGAAACGGTAGAGACTGAGACTGAACCGTCGGATGATTTGCCAGATTGGTTGAGCGAGGTAACTGCGTCCGCTGAAGCTGATATTTGGAATGCAGCTATTGAAGAGGAAGACCTTGAATCGGTTCGTGAGAATGATTCGAACGAATCGGGTGATAATATAATAATGGCTGAAACGCCAGACTGGATCAGGGACGTTGCTTTTGAAAACGCTAATTCGGAGCGTGATTTATCCTCTCCTGAGGAAGATGTACCTGGTATTTCTGCCGATGATGATGAGATTCCAGATTGGATGCGGGGCAGTACAGACGAGGCAGACGTTTTTCCAGATTGGTTAAATGAGTCTGGGGAATTGGTGACATCAGAAAGAGATGATCTTCCGGAATGGTTGACGGAGTCTGAGGAAGAAACGGCCGTTGAGGAATCATTCCCTGATTTAACCCTAGATGCAGCCGTTTATGAGGTGTCTGGAGAGGAGCTACCGGACTGGCTACTTGGTTCGGCCGAACATTCAGATGCTGATGTAGACACAACGCCTGGCTCAAGTTTTGAGACAGATTCTGAGGATTTGATTGAAGGGGTGGCAGCAGAATCTGTTTTCGAGCCGGGTGCGGATGATTTGCCAGCCTGGTTAATGGATGAGGAAGAATTGACAGAGATGGAAGCAACGGCCGAACAGGACTCGCTCCCAGATTGGTTACTCGCTGATTCTGATGACAATTCAGGACTTGATGCAACCATTGCAGAAAGTGGCCTTGAAGGACAAAGTGATATTGAGGAGCCAGAAGAAACGGCCGATTGGCTAGCCGATTTTGATGAGACAGAAAATGCCGATGAGGAACTACCAGATTGGTTAGAAGAATCGCCGGATCTTATTGTAGGACAAACAGATATTGACCAGGAAACACTTCCCGATTGGCTTGAAGGGGATGATCAGGAAGGAATGGTTAGGGAGGAATTATTGATGGGAAACTCTGAGGATTCAGAAAAGAACGAACCAGATATCCCTGAAGATTTGGATGAGGCCATGAAATGGCTTGAGGAATTGGCTGCTGAACAAGGCGCTGATTTGGCAGAACTGCCCTCATTGCAAACAGAGCAACCTGCTGAGGAGGCAGAGATCGCTGCCGAATCCGGAGCGGTAGAGGCTGACGATGTACCTGATTGGCTTAAGGCTGATTTGTCGGAGGGCGATCTGTCTACCGAGGAAGATCTTCCTGATTGGTTGAAGGATGAAGCAGCATCAATATCAGATGCCGATTGGCTGAATTTGTCAGGCGAGGATGATCAGTCTGAGCTAGATATGGATAGAACAGTTTTAGAAAGCGACAATATTGATCTGGACAGCCCAGCACAGCCAAGCGATGATATTCCAGAGTGGTTGAAAGCCCAAATGCCAGAGGATTTACAGAATGAGGTTGGTGATGGAGACGCTGATGAAGATTTAGGCTGGTTAGATCAGATTGCAGCAGGTGAAGGAGCGCCTATTGAAGAACCGCCAACTTTAAGTTGGGGGGATGATCCAGTCGAATCTGGTCTGGATATTGAAAGTGACGATCTATCTTGGCTAGATGAAATGAGTGAAGTGGCTGGATTACCTGAACAGGCGGAAACTGAATCGGTGGCTGAATCTGCTGACGAAACGTTAGCTCAGGTACCTGATGACCCAGATGAGGCGATGGCCTGGTTGGAACAGTTAGCCGCGCAACAAGGGGCTGCATTGGATGAACTGCCGACCGTTATTGATGAGGTTCCTGTATCATCTGATGCTGATACCATTATAGATGAGGCGGAGATTCCCGAAATAGATCTTGAAGCGATGACTGTTCTTGATCTGCCGGAGGAGGACCTCGAGGTAGTTTCAGAGGTAGAGGTACCTGAGGACCCGGATGAGGCGATGGCTTGGTTGGAACAGTTGGCCGCTCAACAAGGCGCTGCATTAGATGAATTACCAACCGTTGTAGATATGCCAGACACGGAAGTTGTCGTCGATGTAGATTCTTCTGAGATGCCAACTGCGGTCGATATGCCTGAAGTTGTTGAAGAAGAGGTGGTATCGGAAGAAGAAGTGGATGCGGATGGTTTCGATATTCCTGATGATCCAGATGATGCGATGGCGTGGTTGGAACAGTTAGCGGCCAAACAAGGCGCATCATTGGATGAATTGCCGACTGTTGATGTTGTTGAGGAAGCACCAACGCCGGTGACTGGCATTGAAGATGTCGAACCGGAAATTGAAGAATTAGCCGAAGCGATCTCTGATGCTGTCGTTATTGAAGAGATACCAACCCCTGTCACTGGAATTGAGATGGTTCATTCAGAATTGGAACCAGATATTGAGTCGGAAGTTGATTTAGAGACAGAATCTGATTCTGAATTTGAAATGGCGCTTGCTGAATTGTCTGATGTTGATATGCCAGAAGATGATGATGAAGCGTTGGCTTGGTTAGCGGCTATCGCAGGGGGTGGGGCTGTTGTAGCGGACGTGGAAGAGGCTGAGTTAGATGCTACAGATACGGCCGTCTTTGAAGCACCTGAGGACGCAATTGAACATACTGCTATTGAATTTTCCCCAGTTGAAGAAGCTGAAATTGAGCTAGAGTCTAAGAGTGATACGGCCGTCTTTGAAGTGCCAGAAGAAGCTATAGAACATACCGATATAAAGTTCTCTCAAGTTGATGAAGTTGAATTATTTGAGGAGGAAGAGAGTGTTCCAACTCAGATTGAGATGGCAGTTGATAGGGAAAATGAGGTAGAAGAGGAATCTTTATTCGATACGATTGAGGATGAAACGGATCAATTTATTACCCAACCCAATGATGCGCTTGATAGCATAAGCACTGATTTTGAAGATGAAGATTTGGCAGAAGCATTGCCCGATTGGCTTCAATTTGCCCCAATGGGTGAAACGAAACAAGAGGGTCTTGATTGGCTAGATTCGTTTGGTGAATCGGAAGCAGATAGCTGGTTAGAGGCGGAAGAACAGATTTCTCAGGCTGGCTTATCGTCAGTGCCACCAGCCGCCGAAGCTGATCCGGTTGCCTTTGATGAACCTGAACCAAGCCCTGAACCTGAAGTTGTGGAAGCTGTTGAAGCAGAGGAAGCAGAAGATTTTTCTGATGTCATTCTGGCACAAACCGGCCCCCTTAATCCGGTACAGGTGGAATCGGCTCGTACAGCGCTTGAAATCGGTGATTATGATTCGGCTTTAGATGCCTATAAATCTCTTTTAGAGTCAGAGGAACAAAACTTGCCTTTGCTCATAGCAGAATTGGAGACAGAATCGGCTAAACACGCAAAAGTTGGTGGGCTGCAACGATTGCTTGGTGATGCTTATATGCAAAATGGGCAGTTGCAAAAGGCCATTGATACATACCGACAGGCTTTAGATAATCTATAAATTATTAGAAGTCAGGCTTTTATTTTGGACAATTGAATGTTCTTAAGATTAGAAGCTTGATTTCTTCATTTAATTTGGAGTTACACTAGATGGAACGAACGTTGATATTGGTAAAGCCGGACGGCGTGCAGCGCGGCTTAATTGGACAGATTGTCGGCCGTTTTGAGACACGCGGTCTGAAATTAATTGGAATGAAATTTATTCAGATGTCGGATGAATTGGCGGCTCAACATTATGCCGTTCACAAGGGCAAACCTTTTTACGACAGTCTGGTTAGCTATATTGTTTCGGGGCCAGTCGTTGCGATGGTTTGGGAAGGCAATGGGGCGATCGCGGCGGCTCGCTCAACAATGGGCGCGACCAATCCGGTGGCGGCGGCTCCTGGCACAATCCGGGGTGATTTTGGTATGGAGATCGGCCGTAATCTAGTACATGGCTCTGATAGCCCTGAAAATGGACTTAAAGAAGCGGCTCTGTTTTTCGATGACTCGGAACTGGTTTCCTGGACTAGGAATTCAGATACTTGGATTAAAGAGTAGTCAATAGTCGGTAAACAGCTTAGCAATCAATTAATATTGCCTTGAAAAGAGCGCCATTTTCTGTAGATGGCGCTCTTTTATTGCATTCGCAGGACAACGTGGGCGTTTTGCCAAAGGTCTTCCAGGTCATAGTAGTGGCGAGTGTCCGTATTGAATAGGTGGACGACTAGATCGCCATAATCAAGCAGTACCCAACCATTTTCTGCTTCTCCCTCTTTTCCCCAAGGTCTAATATCGGCGTTTTTCTTTGCTTCCTCAGAAATGCTGTCGGCCAATGATTTTAGTTGGCGTCTACTGTCGCCGTTACAAATTAAAAAATAGTCAGTAAAAATAGCCTCGTCGCGCAGATCGAGCAGAAGAATATCACTCCCCTTCTTTTCCAAGATTGTATCTACTAATATATGGGCTAATTCTAATCCTTCCAGATGTCACCTCCGTCTAATAATTGATATTGTGTGATTACACTTCAATATAATTTTTACAATTAGGAGTGTAATGAGTGGATTTTATCATGCCCATACCCGCGATGCCACCAATGGGGAGGACGTTCTTTCGATAATCTAACACAGTAGTATCTTGCTTTATTATCCTAGAGGGCTTAAGATTAGAACGTATGCTCTAAGGCTGTTGAGGTGATTTTGGATGTTATTTGATAGTCATACTTGGTCGGTTGGTAGTTTAACCAACTATATACGAGAAGTTTTTGAGATAGATTATCGATTGCAAGACGTTTTAGTTGCCGGGGAAATTTCGAACTTTACTCAGGCACGATCGGGTCATCTTTACTTTACGCTGAAAGATGATAAAGCGCAGTTGAAGTGTGTCATGTGGCGATCTTCGGCCGAACGGCTGGGATTCTTGCCCAGTAATGGGGATGCTGTAATTGCTTACGGCCGTATCTCTGTCTATGAAGCGGGTGGCGCATACCAACTGTATGCTGAATCGTTAGAACCGGCTGGGCGAGGCGGGTTAGCCGTTGCTTTCGAGCAGCTAAAGGAAAAGCTGACGGCTGAAGGGTTGTTTGATGAAGAGCTTAAAAAGCCTATTCCTAAAATTCCCCAAAAGCTTGGCATCGTTACTTCGGCTGACGCAGCCGCTTTACGAGATATTCTCAATGTTCTCAATCGGCGTTGGCCGTTGGTCTCTGTCTTAATTGCCCCGACTTTGGTACAAGGCAAAGATGCGCCCAGTCAGATCATTCGGGCTTTGGAATGGCTGGACGGTCGAAATGACATCGATACCATCATTGTCACCAGAGGCGGTGGCTCGATAGAAGATCTATGGGCCTTTAATGACGAAGGCGTGGCACGGGCTATCTTCGCCGCCCAACATCCAATCATTGCTGGCATTGGCCATGAAACAGACTTTACTATCGCCGATTTTGTAGCGGACTTACGAGCACCTACGCCGTCGGCAGCCGCCGAATTAGCTGTGCCGGACAGAGCGGAGATTGGTGGGTATGTTCGGGGGTTGCAATATACCTTAACGGCCGAGATAGCCTCAGTCGTTGCAGGACATCGACAAGCGGTCGAGATGTTAACCCGCTCCTTGAATCATCTTAGCCCTGGCTTTGCTCTGGATAACAATCGCCAGCGAGTTGATACATTAACCAATCGGCTGGAATGGTCGATGAAGGGGCAGCTTGATTATTTGAAGAGCCGAATTGAAATTTATCAGGCTCGTTTAACGGCCGTTAGCCCCCTTGGAACTCTGGCACGGGGCTACGCCATTGTCCGTCATGATGATGGTCGGGTGGTTCGCCAGATTGAGGAAGTTTCAACCGGAGATAAATTGCAGGTATTAGTCGCCGATGGCGAATTTGAAGTAAATGTGGAGTAAATCATATGTCGAATGCAACAACTGAACTATCATTTGAAGAAGCCTTGCAAGCGTTGGAAGAAACGGTTAATAAGCTAGAGGTAGGTGATTTTTCGCTGGAAGAATCCTTAGCCTTGTTTGAAAAGGGCCAGGAATTAGCGGCTTTTTGTAATGAACGGTTGGAGAATGCTTCATTGCGCGTTGAGCAGTTAACGGCCGTTGGCGAACTTGCCGAAATCGTCGTTAGCGAATAACATTTGGTGCTTCGGAAAAAATATAAATACAGTAAACATCAAGAGAGAGACACTTGTTTAAAAGTATACGAGAATCATTAAGCCGGACGCGCCGTTCGGTTTTTGGGCAAATCGCCACTGTTTTGGGGATGGGAGAGATAACCGAAGAGACCTGGGAAGACCTTGAATCACTGTTAGTTCAGGCTGATATGGGGATGCCTACTGCTTTAGGTTTAATCGAATCGATGCAAGAGCGGGTCGCCAAAGAAGGGTTGTTACAAACTGAAGAGTTAATGCAGGTAATGAAAGAAGAGATGCGGTTGATGTTAACGGCCGGATCACCCAGCTTTGAACTCGAAGAACCTCGCCAATTAACCGTTGTTCTCGTCGTTGGGGTCAATGGCTCTGGCAAGACGACGACGATTGGTAAACTGGCCCATCATTATAAAAATAAAGGACGGAAGGTTATTTTAGCCGCTGGAGATACCTTCCGAGCCGCCGCCATCGATCAGCTCCAAATTTGGGGTGAACGAGCCAATGTCCCGGTTATAGCTGGGCAACCCGGCGGCGACCCGGCGGCAACAGCTTATGATGGTATTCGAGCTAGCCGGGCCAGGGGATTCGATTTGTTGTTCATTGATACGGCCGGTCGCCTCCATACTAAATTCAATCTGATGAGAGAATTGGAAAAGATTGTGGGAACCTGCCAGAAAAGCGTTCATGCCGCCCCCCATGATGTTCTCTTGGTATTAGATGCCCCAACTGGACAAAACGCCCTCATTCAGGCAGCAAAGTTCAAAGAGTCCGTTAATGTCACTGGGGTCATTCTGACGAAGCTGGATAGCACAGCTAAAGGTGGCATGGTTTTTGCCATCTATCAAGATTTGGGGCTGCCGGTTCGTTTTATTGGAACAGGGGAAGCGATTGAAGACTTGGCCCCATTTGACGCGGATGCGTTTATTGATGGGCTGTTTGAAGCCGCTTAATTCAGTAAACAGTTGTCAATTGCTAGTAAACGGGTAAATAAGAGATACAATTTTTATTTAGGATCAAAATGGAAGCGATAATCAATAAACTATCAACATTGCAAGATACCACTGACCATTTACGGAGGCGGCTTTGACATAGCAGTTAAGGTAGAGCGGATTGTTGAACTGGAAAATATAACGGTCAAGCCAGACTTTTGGGACGATTCAACGGCTGCTCAGGCTGTCATGAAGGAGCTGACCCGGCTGCGAGATGAGGTCTCCATATGGGAAAAATTAAGCGATCGATTAGGTGATGCGGCCGAATTGGCATCAATGGAAGATGAAGAGCTATTTGATGGTATAAGCCGGGAAGTTGAGACGCTTGAAAAAGAGGTAAATAGATTAGAGTTTCGAGCGTTATTTGCTGGGAAATATGATGATGAGCCTGCCTTTTTAGCCATTCATGCAGGGGCAGGGGGTACAGAGGCCCAGGATTGGGTGCAGATGTTGCAACGTATGTATATTCGTTGGGCCGAATCAAATAATCATAAATTAGAGATATTAGATGAAAGTGCGGGGGATGAGGCAGGTATCAAAAGCACGTTGATGGCCATTCGGGGGGATTATGTGTATGGTAATTTGAAATCGGAGCGGGGCGTGCATCGCTTGGTGCGAATATCACCGTTTGATTCGTCCAGCCGCCGTCACACCTCTTTTGCCAAAGTTGAAGTATGGCCTGATGTAGCTGGGGACATTGAAGTTACAATTGAGGAAAAAGATTTACGGATCGATCGATTCCGGGCCAGTGGCGCGGGTGGTCAGCATGTCCAGAAAAATGAGACAGCTATCCGAATTACCCATCTACCAACCAACATCGTTGTATCCTGCCAGAATCAACGTTCGCTGACTCAAAATCTGGATGCGGCGATGAAAATTCTTAAATCGCAACTTTTTGATATGGAACGCCGTAAACAAGAAGAGGAGATGGCAGTCCTGAAAGGTAAAGATGTTAGCACTGAATGGGGCAACCAGATTCGTTCTTATGTGTTACACCCATATAAAATGGTAAAGGATCATCGTACTAATTATGAAACAGGCAATACCCAGGCTGTGCTAGACGGCCGTCTGGATGATTTTATGGAGGCATTTTTGCGCCACCGAGTTGGACAACCCACCTGATTGAAAAGCCGAGGAGGTTATACATGAAGTTAGACGACGAAAAAAGACGACGAAGACGAGGAACACCAGAAAGCCGAGCAGCCGCTCGTAACCGTTTGGCAAACCGCGCTAAACGTAAGCCGCGTCCTATTAGCCGTCCCCCAGCCCGTCGAAAGCCAGCCGCTGCCGCTGCCAGCAGACCTAAGCCAACTACGTCTGCCAAGCGGCCAGCCCCTGCGCCCCGAAAGAAGGTTGAGATTTCCCCGGAAGATCAAACCGAAATTGATCGGCTGAACCGCGAATATGTCGCCCTGGAAAGAGACAGCCAACTAGGTGATGTTTATGATTCTGTTGGTGAAATTGAGACGAAGTTGACCAAAATGCCCCTTGACTTGGATGCCCTGCGTCGGCGAGGCTATGTTCATTCGGGCCAATTAGAAGATCGATTGGCGGCCATTGATGAGCAGTGGGATGATATTATGCCCAAAATTGAAAAGGAGTTGGAGCAGCAGGTTCGTCGGTTAGACAGAGAGTTAAATTCGGTAGAGCGTAAGGTCAATGTCGTTGTTGGCGGTACTGTTTCGGCGCTATCAAGTGCGAAAACGGCCGTCAGCACAGGTGAAACGAAGGTTAGCGCCGCTAAGAGCGCCATTCGAGGCATGTTCGACGATCTCGAATCAGAACTCTATAAAATCGAAAGTGAATTTCGCCACATAGATTGGATTATGGATCAGTTGGATGAAGCGCCTGAAATAACTTTACGAGAAGCGGAAGGGCCAATTGCGGCTGTAGAAGCTTTCTGGCAGCAAGACGGTAAAGAAGGGCCAAAAGGCGTTCTTTATCTAACCGATCAGCGATTGCTATTTGAACAAAAAGAAGAAGTTGTTACCAAAAAGCGATTTGGCATCTTTAAGTCCGAATCCGAAATGGTTCATAAACTTCACCTTGATATTGCCGTCCATGATATTGAATCAGTTAAGCACCATGAAGAAGGTGGTTTCATGGGCATGGGCAAAGATGACATTATGGAGTTGATCTTTTCCGCTAATGCCCCTATATCCAGGGGCCGTTTTCATCTGAAGGGCCAGGATTCATCAGATTGGGCCAGCCAAATTAAACGGGTACAGTCGGGTGAGATTGATGAGGATCGGGATGAGGATTACTTGGAAGAGATTGAGGAAGCGCAAGCCCTTTCTGGTACATTCCCTGCTCGTTGTCCGAACTGTTTTGCAGATGTGCCACCACCGCCACGAGGCGTTAGCAGTGTAACCTGTGAATTTTGCGGCGGTACCATTCGGCCGGAATAGAATTAAGGAATTTAAGAAGTCAGGCTTTTAATTTTGATCATTTAAAGAACTTTTAGACTCAAAAGCCTGACTTCTGGCCTTTATAGGTGGGATTTTGCCAAAATATACATTATATGTTATCTTTTTAAATTCGATTCTAACGTAAATTCCTTGACATATAGAAGATCGCCGATAGAATAGATAGACGGTGACGGGAAACTAAAATATTTTTGAGAGGTAGTAAGAGCGCTGACCTTTTGGGCCAGACGCTCTTTTTCCGTGTTTACCCAGAGTTCAAATAAATTTTTATATTTTAAGTAGGATACCTGAGATAATCAGCTGTATTCTCATCTGGAGCTTTAGGGAGGTCTTACCTAGTGGAAGCAACAGAGTTCCGCTCATTACGTATCAGTTTAGCATCACCAGAACAAATTCGTTCCTGGTCGTATGGCGAAGTTACAAAACCAGAAACAATCAATTATCGTAGATTGCGCCCGGAAAAAGATGGTCTTTTTTGTGAAGCTATCTTTGGCCCCCAACGGGATTGGCAATGTTATTGCGGTAAGTATAAAAACGTTCGATATAAGGGTATCGTCTGTGATAAGTGTGGGGTTGAGATAACCCGTTCGGCCGTTCGACGCGAACGGCTAGGGCATATTGATTTGGCCGCACCAGTTGCCCACGTCTGGTATACCCGCCGCGTTCCCAGCTATCTGGGTTTGCTGTTGAATGTTTCGCGCCGCAACCTTGATCGGGTTCTATATTTCGCTCAATATGTCATCACCCATGTGGATGATGATGCTCGTGAGCGAGCCTTGAAACGCCTTGAGGATGAACTCGAAGAAGCTGAAGCCCAGCTTTATGGCGAGATGCAAGGGGAAGTAGATAACGCGACTCAAGAGGTACGGGATCATATTTCAGGGCTTGAAGCGGAGTTGGCCGAGTTGAAAGACTCTTTTGATGAGCGGTTGTCGGCCGCAACTGATGAGGTCGTTCGAGAGGCTCAACAAACCGAAAAGCGCCTGGAAAACGCGATGGGAGAGAAGGCGACTGAGAAAATCGTTCTTGGCGACTCACTCATTGCTAAGAAAGGACAGAAAATCGGCCGTGAGCATATTGTTTTGGTCCAAGAGGCTACTTCTGAGCGTCTTACTATTCAGCAAAAAGAGCTGGAAGAAGACCATCAGACAGCCATTGCCAAATTAGAAAAAGATATTGAAGAGCTGCGCCTTGAGGTAAATGCGGCTGGCGAAGACATGCAAGATCAAATCAGCATTCGCCTTTCCAAATTACGGCAGCAGGCCCAAACAAATCGGGATCATCTGGAAGCAATGGAACAGATGAATTTCCTGAATGAGAACGAGTACCGGGAATTGAAGAGCAAGTTTGGCAATGTTTTCCGGGCCGATATGGGTGCAGAAGCCTTCTATGACATTCTGAAAAATATGGACTTGGACAAATTGTCCAAGAGTCTGTGGCGAGAAGTTCGTACAACTCGCTCGAAACAAGGGCAGAAGCGAGCTACAAAGCGGCTGCAAGTTGTTGAAGCGCTGCGCTTTAGCGCTAACCGTCCAGAGTGGATGATTCTGACTGTTTTACCCGTTATCCCACCAGATTTACGGCCGATGGTGCAGTTGGATGGCGGCCGTTTTGCCACCTCCGATTTGAACGATCTCTATCGCCGAGTCATTAATCGTAACAATCGCCTTAAGCGACTGTTGGAGTTAGGTGCGCCAGATGTCATTGTCCGCAATGAAAAGCGTATGCTCCAAGAGGCTGTAGATAGTTTGATCGACAACAGCCAGCGCGGTAAAGCATTAAGCCGACGTGGTCGCCGAGAATTGAAATCACTCTCTGATATGCTTAAGGGTAAGAAGGGGCGTTTCCGCCGCAACTTGCTTGGTAAGCGCGTTGACTATTCCGGCCGTTCTGTCATTGTTGTCGGCCCCAAGTTGAAAATGGGTCAATGTGGTTTGCCAAAGACGATGGCCCTCGAACTATTCCGGCCCTTTGTTATTAGCAAATTGGTTGAATATGGACATGCCAGCAACATCAAAGGCGCTAAGCGCGTCATTGAACGGCAGCCCCCTGAGGTTTGGGAGGTATTGGAAGAGGTCATCGAAGGACGGCCGATTCTGTTGAACCGGGCGCCGACGTTGCATCGCCTTGGTATTCAAGCCTTTATGCCAACCTTGGTAGAAGGCAAAGCTATTCAACTTCACCCGCTTGTCTGTGCAGCCTTTAATGCTGACTTCGATGGGGATCAGATGGCCGTTCATGTGCCGCTTTCGCAAAAAGCGGTCGATGAGGCCAAGAGCCATATGATGGCAACTCGTAACCTATTGAAACCAGCCGACGGCCACCCAATTATCGGCCCGTCAAAAGACATGGTGCTAGGCGTTTACTACTTGACCGTGATGTATGATGATCGCAAGGGTGAAGGCAAGTTTTATGGTTCATTGGAAGAAGTTGAACGGGCCTATGATTTAGGGCTGGTTCATGTTCATGCCAAGATCAAGCTCCAAACCAAAACTTACTTTGATGATGACGGCCGTCGTTACAGTGATAACACCCCCCGTCTTCGCATTATTGAGACATCCCCAGGTCGAGTTATCTTCAACCGGGCGATGCCTAAGAAAATGCGCTTCGTCAATGAAGTGTTGGACAAAGGCTCCATTAATGAGCTGATCAATCGGGTTTATCGCCGCTTGGGTGATGAAGTTACTATCAAGATGGCCGATGACATTAAAGACCTCGGTTTCAAATATGCTACCCGATCCGGTGTCACAATTGCTGTCTCTGACTTGACCATTCCAGATGAGCGAGAAGGGATTTTAGCTGAGGCCCGTTCGACGGTGGATCAGATTGATCGCCAATATCGTCGAGGCTTGTTGACTGAGGATGAGCAGTATAAGAACACCATTGAAAATTGGACTGATGCCAAAGATAAGGTTGAGAAAGCCGTTCGCAATGCGATGAGTGATGCCAGCCCAGTGACGATTATGGCTGAGTCCGGCTCCACAAAGGGTGGCTTTGGCCCGATTACCCAGTTAGCGGGTATGCGTGGTCTGATGGCCGACCCACAAGGTCGGATTATTCCGGTACCGATTTCATCTAACTTCCGCCAAGGTCTAACGGCTTTGGAATATTTCATTTCCACTCATGGCGCTCGTAAGGGTTTAGCTGATACAGCCCTACGAACGGCCGATGCTGGTTACTTGACCCGCCGTCTGGTTGATGTAGCCCAAGATGTCATTATCTTGGCCGAAGACTGCGGCACAAACAAGGGTATCTGGATTCGCCGCAGCGATAACTTTGGTAAATCACAGACATTATCTGAACGGATTTTCGGCCGTTATTCTGCCGAGGATGTGACGGATCCGAAGAGCGGTGACCTCCTAATTGAGGCTGGTGAACTTTATACTGAAGAGTTGGCTGATGCTGTTGATGCGACAGGCGTTGAAGAGCTTTACGTCTTCTCACCTATGACTTGTGAACTGCGCCAGGGTATCTGCGCCAAATGTTATGGCTTTGACCTGGGGCGTGGTAAAGAGGTTGAATTGGGTTCGGCCGTCGGTATTGTGGCCGCTCAATCCATCGGTGAACCGGGTACACAGTTGACACTGCGTACCTTCCACACTGGTGGTACCGCTCAGGCTAGTGGTGATATTACCCAGGGTTTGCCCCGTGTTGAAGAGCTGTTTGAAGCACGACAACGGCCGAAGGGTGAAGCAGTTATGACTGAAATTGGTGGCCTTGTTGAAAGCCGGGTCATTGAAGGCGTTCGCCATGTGTTTATTACTGATAGCAAAATGGTTGAGGATGAATACCAGATTCCAGATGGTTGGACAGTAAACGTTGAAGACCAAGCCAAAGTGAAAGCGGGTCAAATCCTCGCCGAAACGGAGGATGAAGTGATTACCACCCGTCATCCTGGCCGGGCTGTTGTTGAGAAGGGTCTTATCCGGGTTGTTTGGGAAAGTAAAGATGAACGTGATTACGAAATTCCCGCCGGAACCCGCTTGAAAGTTGAAGAAGGTGAACGCATTGAAGCTGGCGACCAGTTGACGGATGGCTCTAAAAACCCCCACCGCATCTTGGAAATTCTCGGCCGTGATGCTGTAACCCAATATCTGCTGCAAGAGGTTCAAAAAGTGTATCGGCCACAGGGTCAGAACATCAATGACAAGCATTTTGAGACGATTATTCGCAAGATGCTCAGCAAGGTGAATATTACCGCTTCTGGTGATACGGAGATGCTGCCAGGTGAATTGGTTGAAAGCACTCAATTCCAAGAGGCCAATAACGAAGTTACGGCCGAAGGTGGTCAGCCTGCCCGCGCCGAACCCGTTTTGCTAGGAATTACCAAAGCCTCCTTGAACACCGAGAGCTTCTTGTCGGCCAGTTCATTCCAACACACGATTCGTGTTCTTGCTGGCGCAGCGATTGCTGGTAAGGAAGATGACTTGATTGGTTTGAAAGAAAACGTCATTATCGGTAAGCTGATTCCGGCTGGCACAGGCTATAAACTGCGTCAGGATCGTATCGCTGAGAAAGAGGCGGCTGCGTTGTTGGCTGCGGAAGAGATCGAAGAGGAAGAAGAGGTCGATTTCACGAATCTGCTGATTGACGACAATACTGATGAACGCGTTCTTGAAGATGCTTTAGCCGCTCAGGCAGCAGAGGTAGCGAAGGAAGTAGAACAGGCTGCAGAGCCGACAGATTAGTAGACAGTAAGCAGTAAAATGTAATGAGAAGGAGATTGGTTAGTGATGACCAATCTCCTTTTTTTTGTAAAATTTACGATTCCCGGTTGAGGAGCAGGGTGACGAGTTGGTAGATGGCTTCGGCTCCTTGGCCTTGAGGGCTAACGGCTTCGAGGTGGTCTAAAGCGCTTTGGGAGTAAGCTTTTTCGTGTTTCTGAGTGAATGTGCGGGCGCCAACATCGTCAAGCAGACTGATGGCTTCCTGTACAAAGCCATTATCGTTGTTGGAGTCAGCGTAGAGTTCTCTCAATTTCTCGCTTTTCTCAAGACCATAAAGAACGGGCAAACTTTTCTTGCGGGTGGCGATATCGGTCGCGGCCGATTTCCCAATTAGGGATTCATCGCCCCAAATGCCGAGGATGTCGTCCCGTACTTGGAAGGCCAACCCTAATTCCCGGCCGAAGGCGGCGTAGTGGGCTACTGTTTTGGCATCTTTTCCGGCGATTAAGGCACCGAGTTCGGTGGCCAGGGAGAGGAGAGCGGCCGTTTTTCCGTCGATCATCGCCAAGTATTCATCGACCGTCACTGTCTCTTCTTGCTCGAAGCGCATATCGTTGTATTGGCCTCTGGTTAACTCGATGCAGGTTTCATCCAAGCGGCGTAAGGCTTGAACGACAGTGGCAGCGGGGATGTCTCTTTCCAATAGCCGAGCCATTGCTAGATGGGAGAGGGCGAACATGGCGTCGCCGCTATTGATGGCCTGTTCTGGTCCCCAGATTTTCCATAGAGTCGGCCGTCCCCGGCGGGTAGGGCTGTTGTCCTGAATGTCGTCGTGGATCAAGGTGAAATTATGAAGCAGTTCCAGAGCGGCTCCGGCGGGAATGGCTTTTTGCCAGTCGCTGCCAGAGGCTAAGCAGGTTAGGAGACAGATTAACGGCCGAATCCGCTTGCCGCTTTTGTGGTTGGCTGGCTCAAGGGAGGCCTCAGCCCAGCCCATATGATAGTGCATCATCCCCCAAAAGCGGTCACCGGCCGATTTATCAACTTCTAGCACCAGCCGCATTTCAGCTTCAATAGCGGGGATCATTTCTTCGGAGAGTGTTTGAAGGGTATTGTTGGGCATAAAGTTTTTTCGCTTTTCTGGGTAATTGGTAAATGGTAATTCGTAAGGATTGTCCCTTTAAGAGCTACGCATTACGAATGCCGTATTAGAATTGAGTATGTAGTTGTGTGTTGGCTAGGGCATCCAGGTTGGTTGCGGCGCTGCAAAACATGGCGACCCGTAGTTCGTCGGTGATGGCACCTGCGGTTTCAACGACGCCGGAAACGCCGTCGCTGACGGCGGCCCGGAGAAAGTCTCCGGCAAAGCCGACGAGGGAAGCGCCGAGGGCGATACATTTGGCAACATCAATGCCGTTGCGAATGCCGCCGCTGGCGAAGATGGGCAGGTTGGGGGCGGCACGATGACAGTATTGAACGGAAACGGCCGTTGGGATGCCCCAATCAATAAATGCCCCGGCCACTCTAGCTAGCCGAGCCGTTGGGGCGCGGTACATTTCGACCTGGCTCCAGGACGTGCCACCAGCCCCGGCCACATCGATAGCCGCCACGCCGACATCGGCCAGTAGGCGGGCTGTCTCTTCCGCAAAGCCCCAGCCTACCTCTTTCGCAATAACGGGCACCGGTAAATCACGGCAGATGACTTCGACCTTTCTCAATAGATCAGAAAAGTCGCCATCGCCTTCGGGCTGGACGGCTTCTTGGAGGGCGTTGAAATGGAGAATGAGGGCATCGGCCTGGCACATATCGACAGCCCGTTGGCACTCAGCCAGCCCATAGCCGTAATTGAACTGTACGGCGCCGAGGTTGGCAAAGAGGGGAACATCAGGGGCATGATCCCGAACTTGGTAGGTGTATTCGAGGGAGGGGTCTTCAATGGCGGCTCGCATGGAGCCAAGACCCATCGCCATGCCCGCTTCTTGGGCGGCCATAGCCAGGGTACGGTTAATTTCAAGCGCTTCGGCCGTGCCGCCAGTCATTGATGAGATTAATAAAGGGGTTTTTAGCTGCTTGCCAAATAGCTGGGTAGAGGTGTCAACATCGGCTAGATTTATCTCTGGTAAGGCTTGGTGGATGAAGAAATAGTTTTCTAGGCCGCTGGTTAATTTTTTGAAGGAGACATCTTCCTCCACATTGATGCGGATGTGGTCTGCTTTGCGCTGTTCGTGTTGGACGGGGGGCGCGTCAATATCCGCCTCAATTACATTACTAGAATCCATAGAGATTCACTCCTTGTTTTGTCACTGTCGGACGTCGGGGTGAGTATACTATGGGGGGGGATTTGAGGCCAAAAGCGGGGGGGAGATTAGAGGTTATGATCTGCTTTTGTGGTCTATTCGCACCATCATCTTGCCTAAGATACAATTCTCAAGCGATTTTTTGAGAGGAATTGATACGAAGATTTTCAGTTTACGAGGAGTAAAAACGAATGCGTGTTTTGATAACGGGTGGGGCGGGCTTTTTAGGATCACATTTGTCGGATCGCTTTTTGGACGAGGGCCATACCGTTGTGGCTATGGACAATCTAATTACGGGTAGTACCAATAATATTGCTCATTTGATGAATCATGAGCGATTTACGTTTGTTAAGCATAATGTCATTAACTATATTCTTCTTGAGGGGGATATTGATGCGGTGCTGCATTTTGCCTCTCCGGCCAGCCCAAATGATTATTTGGAACACCCTATTCATACCTTGAAGGTTGGTTCGTTGGGGACGCTGAACGCGATTGGTTTGGCAAAGGCGAAGGGGGCGCGGTTCTTATTGGCTTCTACTTCGGAGGTGTATGGGGATCCGCAGGTGAACCCGCAGCCGGAGACGTATTGGGGGCATGTGAACCCGATTGGGCCGCGTGGGGTGTATGATGAGGCGAAACGGTTTGCGGAGGCGATGACGATGGCTTATCAGCGTTATCATGGTTTGGAAACGCGGATTGTACGTATTTTTAATACGTATGGGCCGAGAATGCGCTTGAATGACGGCCGTGTTGTACCCAATTTTATCCACCAAGCCTTGACTGGAGAGCCATTGACCGTTTATGGGGACGGCAGTCAAACGCGGTCTTTTCAATTTTATAGTGATTTGGTGGATGGTATTTATCGGTTGCTGCATTCGGAGGAGACGGAGCCGGTTAACATTGGCAATCCGTTTGAGATGACGATTTTGGAGTTTGCTGAGGCGGTGCTTGAATTGACGCGATCATCGTCGGAAATTGTGTATATTGAGCCGGAAGATGACCGGACGACGGATGACCCGAAGGTGCGGCGACCGGATATTACGAAGGCGCGGGAAAAGTTGGGTTGGGAACCGAAGGTGGCTTTGCCGGATGGATTGGCGAAGACGATTGATTATTTTCGGGATCATGTTACTTAGATGGATGATGGTTATGATGGGTTCATTAAGTCGATTATACTGTTGGCGAATCGTATTACTGGAACTATCAAAGAATTTTTCCAATGGCTTGCCGGGCAAGATGGTCAAGATGGTCAAAAAGGGAGTGACCATCTTGATTTTGTGTCTTTTATGGTGCTAAACGGTGTTAAATGCTGGCTAGCATAAGGTTATTTTTGGCATTTGGTATCATTTATGATGCTATATATGATGCAAAAATGGCTAAAGTTGACATAAGAAGATGGTCAAACAATTATCGGTTGGCCATCTTGAATGGTGGTTGGCGGGCGAAAGCGCCGGTTGTTTTGAGGTTGGGAATGGGACGGTCTATTCGTCAACAGTATCAGTCGATCAACTCGATCAAGAAAAATGTGTGTTTTATTTTGTTTGAGTTGGCGGGTGAGTGAAGGGATCGCCTGTTGAATTTTCCCGTTGGAAAACATTTTTTGGCCTTTAGAAACGGCCGTTTTCTGTTTGATGGTCGTCGACTGACCTGGTCTGTTTTGGCTGCTTTGTTGGTTGGGCTGTTGCTGGCTTTATTGCCTTTTGAGGTTGGTGGGGCTTTGGTGGTAGGGACGGCGGTTTTTTTGCTTATTTTGATTCAGCCTTTGTTTGGGTTGTTGGTAGGTTTGATTATTGGGCCGTTTGGGGCGGTGGAAAGCCTTTATATTGGTAATTTGCTGTTGGACAGTGGGCAGATTGTCTTTTTGCTGACGTTGGTTGTTTGGCTGGCGCGGAGTATTACCAAACGCCGTATTATTTTGCCTTATACGCGGCTAAACCTGCCGCTGCTTATCTTCATTGGCTTAACCTCTATAACGGTCTTGTATGCGCCTTCTACCTTGTTTGGTGTGAAGGAGGTTTTTAAGTGGGTGGAGATATTGTTGGTGATGTGGATTGTGGTGGATATGGTGATGGAGCGTCGGGAGAGTGTTGTAGATTGGTCGGCGGGCAGTCTGCGCTCCTGGTTGGCTTCGGTGCGGGGGGTGGTGTTTATGTTGTTGTTGGGGGGATTTAGTCAGGCACTTATTGGTATCTGGCAGTTTGGGCTGCGGGGCGAGGGGCCGGAACATTTTGAAATATTGGGGGGGTATTATCGAGCATTTGGGACGTTTAACCAGCCGAATCCGTTTGGGGGATATATGAGTATGGCGGCGTGTTTGGCTGTTGGGGTGTTGGTTGGGTTGGTTATGGAGCGGGTCGGGCGCTTTATGGCTGGTAGGAGGGAGATGGCTGGCCTGGGTGACCACAAGCAGGGCGACCACGAGGGTTCGCCCCTACAGGGGTTGGTTTGGTTTTTGTTTGTGGGTGGGTGTGCGGCGGCATTGGTGGCGGGGTTGGTGTTTTCTTGGAGCAGAGGAGCCTGGCTGGGGTTTGGGGCGGCGATGGGGGTAATGGTTTTGTTCTTTCCCCGGCGGCGTTGGATTGGTTTGCTGCTGTTGGTTGCTGGGGGTGGCTTGTTTTTGGTGGGTAATCAATTTGGTGTGATTCCGGCTTCTATTTCGTCTCGTGTCACCAGCTTTCAAGCGGATTTGCAGTTCGGGGATGTTCGTGGGGTTGATATTAATGATGCTAATTACGCTGTTTTGGAGCGGTTGGCCCACTGGCAGGCGGCGGTTGAGATGGCGAAGGATAATATTTGGACGGGGGTGGGCTTTGGTAATTATGAACCGGCGTATGGGGATTATGCGTTGATAAATTGGCCTTACCCGTTGGGCCACGCTCATAATTATTATTTGAATATTTTGGCTGAGATCGGGGTTCCGGGTCTTATCGCTTATCTGTTTTTGTGGGGCGTGATTTTTTGGCAGACGGCCGTTTTAATCAAAAGACTTGATTGGCCCAGGCGGGGTATAGCGTTGGGTTTGCTGGCGGTCTGGGTGACTTTGTCGGTCCATCATCTGGTAGATAAACTTTATGTTAACAATCTTTATATCTTCCTGGGAGCTATGTTAGGGCTGCAACAGGTATTGGAAAAAAAGTATGATCAAATTTCTGACTAAAATTGCCGTGCGTTTGGGGGTTCATCCCAAAGAGGCCGAGCGATTTATAAAATTTTTACTGGTTGGGACGCTGGGTTTTATTCTTGATTTTGGCACATTGACTTTGTTGGTCGAGGTTGTCAAGCTGCCTGAAATCGTTGAAAGCTTGACTGGTTTTTCATTAACGATTGGGCTGATTGTTGCTAATACCATTTCGTTTTCTCTAGCCGTTATCAGTAACTTTACCCTCAATCGGTATTGGACTTATCCTGAATCGCGGGATAAACGCAAGCGGGTGCAGCTGCCTCAATTTACCCTAGTTAGTGTGATTGGATTGATTTTGAATAACTCGATTTTGGCTTTGTTGACTAACCCGCTTGATAATTTGTTGCATCAATTTTCCTTTGTCCCGGCCTCGATTGAGGGATATATTCCGGCTAAATTAATTGCGACGATTGTTGTTTTGTTTTGGAATTTCTTTGTCAATCGCTTTTGGACTTATGGCAATGTTGCGGTTGGTGATAAAGAGAAAAGGGCTACGACCAGTTAGTTGAACATGCGGATTGGGATTGACATAACGTCGGCAGTGACGCAAGGTGGGGGGATCGGCCGTTACACTCGTGAACTCATTTATGCTTTAGTTAGGGCTGATAAAGAAAACGAATATCGGCTGTTTTCGGCTAAACAGCCTGCCTCGCTACCAGTTCCCGATCCGGTGCCGACGGGTGATAATATCTCTTACCATCCAGCCCCGTTGGGTGAACGGTGGCTTTATCGGCTGTGGTATCGGCTGCGTTTGCCACTGCCAGTGCAGTTGATGACGGGGAAATTGGATTTGTTTCATTCACCTGATTTTGTCTTGCCGCCTGTGCGGGATGGGATTCCGACGATTTTGACGGTTCATGATCTGTCGTTTCTCCATTATCCTGACACCTTTACGCCATCATTGGTAAATTATCTGAACAGCGTTGTCCCCTGGTCGGTGGCGCGGGCGAGTCATATTTTGGCCGATTCACAGGCGACGAAGAATGATTTGGTTAATCTGTGGGAGGTGGCTGATGAGAAGGTGACGGTGTTGTATAGTGGGGTGAGCGGCCGTTTTCGTCCTGTGACGGATAAGAAGCAGTTGACGGCCGTTCGCCAGAAGTATGATCTGGGAGAGGTGCCTTATCTGATTAGTGTCAGCACCTTGCAGCCCCGCAAGAATTTTCAGATGTTGATTCGGGCCTTTAAGCCTGTGGCGGAGCAGCTACCGCATAATTTGGTTATCGCGGGGGGCAAGGGCTGGTTGTATGAGGAGATGCTGGCTGAGGTGGCGAAGCAGGATTTAGAGGGGCGGGTGAAGTTCATTGGTTTTGTGGCGGATGGCGATTTGCCAGCACTGTACAGCGATGCTGCTTTGATGGTCTTTCCGAGTTTGTATGAGGGCTTTGGGCTGCCACTGTTGGAGGCGATGGCGTGCGGGGTGCCGGTGTTGAGTTCTGACTCGTCTTGTTTGCCGGAGGTGGCGGGTGATGCGGCCGTTTTGCTGCCGCCGACGGATGAGGGGGCCTGGACGCAGACGATGACGGGGCTGTTGAATGATCCTAACCAGCGGGGGCGAATGGTGGCGGCTGGCTTTTTGCAGGCGCGGGCGTTTACGTGGAAAAAAGCGGCGGAGGAGTTGCTTGATATTTACGAGGGTTTAGTTTCTGAAATTACAGATTAACTTGAAAGTGTGTTGCATACGTGATACAATAATCGTGTTATGAAAACAGCCGTTATTCACGCTCGTATCGACCCCGATACAAAAAACGAGGCCGAAACTGTTTTGCGTCGGTTAGGTATTACACCTACTGAGGCGATTCGTATTTTCTATGCTCAAATCACGCTGCAAAATGGGCTTCCCTTTGATGTGAAAATTCCTAACGATCTTACCGTTGCTACGCTTGCCAAAAGCTACAGGGGTGAGGATATTGAAGAATTTGATTCATTAGATGAGATGTTTGAAAGTTGGGAATCGTGAAGCGGGTTTCACAAACACGACAATTCAAACGTGATGTCAAACGAATGGGGAAACGGGGCAAAAAACTCGATAAACTTAAGGACATTATCATGAAACTGACACAGGGGGAAACGCTTGAGCCACAATATCGAGACCATGCACTGTCGAACAACTGGCGAAATTCACGCGACTGCCACATTGAGCCGGACTGGATTCTAATTTACACAATTGATGAAGACTCTCTCAGGCTTGAGCGTACAGGTACTCATAGTGATCTGTTTGGATAATTTTGCTAAGGGTCAATTATTTCGTTTTTGCCATTATTTTGTCCAGCCACTTACTGACAACTGATGACTGTTAACTGCCCTATGGCCGCTACCGTTTCTTGTGATTGCCGTTTGGGAAGGCCGTCTCGTTGAATTGCTGAGCTTGATATGCTATCATTGCTGTCATTGACATCTATGACAGCGGAAGTGAGGTGAATTATGGCTACTATTACGATTCGTAATCTGAATGAGGAAACAAAAAGAAAAATACGGTTGTTGGCTGCTCGTCATGGACACTCAATGGAGGAGGAGGTGCGGCGTATCCTGGATCGTACCGTTAATCAAGATCATGAAACTGGTTTGGGAACCTATATCTCGAATCAGTTTAAGGAGATTGGCGGTGTGGCGTTGGACATTCCAGCCCGGTCACCGGTACGTCCGGCACCTAATTTGTCATTTGAGGCGAAATGATATTACTCGATACCAATGTCTTATCTGAACTTATGAAGCCTGAACCGGACGAGGATGTTGTGGCTTGGGTTGATGCACAGCCGCTCACATCCTTGTTCATTAGTGCTATTACACGAGCTGAGATTGAACTGGGCATTGCGCTTTTACCGGATAGCAAACGGAAAGAAAATATTGCTCAAGCGGCAGAACGCATGTTTGAACCATTTGCTGATCGCCTGCTTGTATTTGGAGCGTTGGCGGCTGTGGAATATGGACAGTTAGTTGCCCGACGGACGAGAAGAGAACGGCCGATTACTGTTGAAGATGCTCAAATTGCTGCTATTGCCCTTGCGAATGGTTTGCGGCTGGCAACGAGAAATGTGCGAGATTTTCTTGACATTCCTAATCTTGCACTGATAGATCCCTGGGATCTAAAGCGTCGTTGATAAAGGGGATCATATGAATGTAAATCTTAGAAAAGCGAGCCTTCAAGACGTATCTTTTCTTGCGGATGTGGTCATCCGGGCGACGCTGGCGCAAGGGAGATTTCCTGGCGATATTGATCTAGTTGAGTACAGGGCTGGTTATGAGGAGTGGACGCGGGAAACTGTTCTGGAAAAGATTCCGAATTGCACCTTAAGCGTGATCGAAAAGGATGGTATTCCAATTGGGCGGCTGCGCGTTGTACGGGATGAAAAGGCGATCACTTTGGCGGGGATACAGCTTCTGCCTGAGTTTCAAAACGAGGGTATTGGAAGCAGGCTTATTAATCTGCTTAAGGAGGAGGCGGCGTTGAAACAGATTTCGCTTCATCTCTCTGTTGAGAAAGATAATCCAGACGCTCAACGTTTCTATCATCGGCACGGTTTCACCCTTTATGATGAAGATGAGAAGGAACTTTATCTCAAATATTAGGGTGAGTGGAGGAAGTTATTGTTGATGGGACGCATCCTGCCCTGATTGTCAATGGCGGGCAGAATGGCTACGTTTCGCTGAATGTCAACGATCATTTCGACCCCTAGCCACTCTTAATATTATTTGACCGACCCTGTCGGCTCATGTATAATCCTAAGTCGGCCTGTCGGTCTTTTTTTTTGCTTGCAGGTTGATCTTTATCATCCATTTAATAGATTAGTCAGATTCTTAATTTAGAGGAAACATTGACGGGGCGAAAAGCCCTTGTTTTTTTGGGAGAAAGGTGTAATGACCAAACGAACTTACCAGCCGAAAATCCGGCGTCGAGTGCGTGTTCATGGATTTCGCAAACGTATGAAAAGTAAAGGTGGCCGCAAAGTGCTGAAGAATCGTCGTGCCAAGGGCCGCAAAAGCCTGGCGACGAAAATGAACGCTCACGTTAAGCGGATCAACTGGAATGGAACCCGCGCGGTTAGCTATCGGGCGATGAAAAAAGCAACTGGTGGAAAAAGCGCATAACCGTGTTGAGGCTTAACCTTTTTAAGGATTGAGCGGGGTTTGGTTAGTGGATGCAACAACGATACCGTTTGCGCCATACGGCCGATTTTGAGCAGCTTCGCAAAAACGGCCGACGTTGGCATCATCCGCTGGTGCTATTAGTTGTTTTTCAAACTGATTTGCCTGTCAGCCGCTTTGCCTTTTCTACTAGCAAGCGGGTTGGCAATGCGGTTGCTCGAAACCGAGCCAAACGGTTACTGCGTGAAGCTGTTCGCTCTAACTTGACTAATATATCTGCGGGTTGGGACTTCCTTTTTGTGGCTAGGCCTAAAACCGCTCAAAAAACTTTCACAGAAGTAGAAGAAGCTGTTGTACAACTTCTAAATCGGGTTAACGTATTAGAATTAGAAAGTAATGGCTGATAAAAGGGTATTGATTCAAAACGGAATTCTTTTATCAGTATGAGGTAGTAGGTTTGGAGGCAACGTTGTTGTCTTCTTTATTTTCCGCGTAATAGGAGTTAATAGATGAAACGAATACCATTACTCCTCATCCGATTTTACCAATTAACATTTTCCCGGGTTTTACCCCCAAGTTGCCGATTTACGCCTTCCTGTTCCCATTATGGGTATGATGCTATTGATAAGTATGGCATTTTTAAAGGCGGTTGGATGGCAATAAAGCGCATAGGTCGCTGTCACCCTCTGAACCCTGGAGGGTATGACCCGGTACCTTGATGGAGGTACCTTGTACGAGAAAAAACGACCGGTGAAGTGGCCGGTTATACTTTTATTTATTTTGACGGCCGTGGTGATTTCTGCCTGTGGCACCCAGGTTGAGAACAATAGTTGGCCGGGTATGGTGTCGGATGGGGATGTCGTTTATGTTGCTTATGGGGCGGGCGTTTTGGCTGTGGATGTTGTCCAAGAAGAACAAGTTTGGTCTTATCCTGAGGAGACTAGCAATACTTTGCAATTTTTTGCGAAGCCTTCGGTAAATGACGGCCGTGTTGTGCTTGGCGATTATGGCGCAACTGGTGGCTTTTTCTCTCCTAATGTGGTTGTCGCTATCTATTCTCTAAATGAATCGGATGGTAATCTTTCAACTAATTGGGTGCAAGATGCCCTGGCGAAGGATCGAATTGTGGCTGCGCCTGTTCAGGTTGAGGAGATGGTCTATGTTGGAACGGCCGATAATCTCATCCTGGCCCTTGATTCAGATAGTGGAGATTTAATCTGGCAGTTTGAAGCGGAACATAGTATCTGGTCTGCGCCAACCTATGAGGATGGTATTCTCTACGTTGGTTCGTTGGATAAGCGTATTTACGCTTTAGATGCTGAATCTGGCGAGCTATTGTGGGAGCAACCGCTGGCTGGCTCTGTTTCTGGCGCTATTGCTGTTGGCGATGAGCTTGTTTATGTTGGCAGCTTTGATAAACAGCTTCATGCCTTGGATAAGGCCACTGGAGAAATTCGGTGGGAGGTTCCAGAGGAAGGGGCAGAAGATTGGATTTGGGCTAGCCCTGTATTAGTTGATGACGTTGTTGTTTTTTCTGATAAGAAAGGCAATGTGTTTGCAGTTGATGCGGCAACAGGTCGTTCAATCTGGGATGTACGTATATCTGGTGATGTTGTTGGCTCTCCTGTTGTTTCCAACGGTGTCGTTTTTGTTGCCTCGGCGGGCAAATTGAATAGTGAATCTGAAGATAGCATTCGGCGAGGGGCATTAATTGCTATTGATGTTGAGACGGGTGACGTGTTGTGGCGCGAAGACACATTCTCTCCAATTTATACAACACCCGTTATTGTGAATGATTCAGTCGTTGTCGCATTGCCGCCGGGTAGTGACGATTTGTTAATTGTCTATAGTCAGGCTGATGGTGATGTAACTTGGCGCTACTCTCCGCCAGTTGAGGAATAGGTTATTCTGTCTTCATTGCGTATCTGGAGTATGATGGATTATCTGCGGTAGAATATATAGCGTTCAATAGTAGACTCTAATAAAGAGTAGGAATTTTATTATTATGTGGGATCAAATAATTATTAACCCAATGACAAACGCCTTGTTGTTGCTCTATGATTTCTTGGGCAATAATTTTGTGTTGGCGATTGCCATTTTTACAATTCTGATCCGTCTGGTTACATTGCCTTTGAATCTGCGCCAACAAAAATCCAGTATTAAAATGCAGGAGATGCAGCCTCAAATTCAGGCTGTACAAAAGAAATACAAAGACAACCCGGCCAAGATGCAAGAAGAGTTTAAGAAAATTGGTTATAACCCAACTGAGAGTTTGACGGGTTGTTTGCCATTGTTATTGCAATTTCCAATTCTGATTGGCCTTTATCGAGCGATTATTGTCTTGTTAGGCTCGACACCGCTGTCACTTTTGGAACTGACTGATCGAGTATATGGCTGGGTGGACAATGCGGTGAATCTTTCTTCTGCTTTGCCTATTCCTAATAAATTCTTATGGCTGAACTTGGCTCAGCCGGACCCTCTTTATATTTTGCCGGTGTTGGTTTTTGCGACGATGTTTGTTAGCCAAAGATTGTTGATGCCAGCCAAGAAAAAAGAGGATAATAAGAAGGGCAAAGAGAAGAAAGATGAGAACCCGATGGCTGGTATGACTCAGTCTATGCAGTATACGATGCCGATTATGTTTGGCTTTTTCTCGCTGTCTTTCCCGGCTGGTTTGTCTATCTACTTTGTTCTGTCTAATATCATTGGTATTGGTCAGGGGTATATTACCAGGGCAAATATGGCTAAGGAACGCGAGTTGGCTGAGGCGCGTAAGAAAAACGGTGTAGGCCCAACAACAGGTATTCCAGCGGTTGAAACAACGCCTAAAGCGATTAAAAGTAGCAGTAATGGGCCTAGCAATCGGTCTAAAAATAGGCGACGGTCAAAGCGTAAGCGACGGTCGGCTAAGCGGTAGTTGGTACCTAGCTGACTTGTCTGAAAGTTAGTGAATGATGACCTGTCCTTTGAATTAGAGGGCGGGTTGATAATTTTTTGGGGATTGAGGTTAGAGAGAGGAATATGGAAGCGGAACAACAAGAGCTTGAGGTGCGGGGAGATGATGTGGAATTGGCTATTGAAGCTGGCTTGGCCCAACTTGGGGTAAGCCGCGATGAAGTATCTGTTGAAATTTTAGATGAGGGTAGCAGCGGTTTTTTGGGGCTTGGCAGCCGGGATGCGATTGTTAGATTAACGGTTAAGGATGCTGATCCGGGCCAAACTGAATCGGTTCAGGAAGCGGCCGTTGCAGTTGAGGAGCAGCGGGTAGAATCGGCCGTTGTTGAACCTGTTGGGTCAGATAAATCGGTTGAGATGGTGGGTGGAGCTGCTGAGGAGGGGGAGACTGCCTTAGAAATTGTGAATACGCTGCTGAGTAAAATGCAGGTTGAGGCTCAGACTTCGCTTCGTTTGAGTGAGGCGGATGACTTGACTGGCGAACGTCGTTGGGTGGTTGATATTGAGGGGAAAGATTTGGGCGTTCTTATTGGCCCACGTGGTGAAACGCTTAATGCTCTTCAATATGTCTCCCGTTTGATGACTGGGCATCGGTTGCATGAACGGCCGTATTTCATCGTTGATATTGAAGGCTATCGCAGTCGCCGGGAGCAAGCATTGGCGCGGTTAGCGGAGCGTATGGCTAAAAAGGTTGAAGCACGAGGGAAGGCGCTGAATCTCGAACCGATGCCGCCTAATGAGCGTCGTATTATCCATATGACGCTTCGAGATCATGATCGGGTGATGACGCAAAGTCGGGGAGAAGGTAGTCGGCGGCAGGTGCGGATTTCTTTGAAGCGATAGGCTAGGTTTTGTTATTGCCTGACCAGAAGTTCAACTTTTCTGAAAAGTTAAACTTCTAAATTAGCGATTCCTGACTACTTTGACTAATTGGTTGGCTGCTAATCCGAGACGTTGCCATAGGCGTTTTCCGTAGCTGGCTGTTTTATTTTCACCATTTCCATAGCCTTCGCTGACAAATTCTGGCGCGGGTAATATTAAACGGCTTGCTAGACGAAAGCTGTCTCCCACTGAATCCATTAAAAGAAGCTCGATTAACTTGGTGAGTGGGCCTTGTTTGAGGGCAGAGCGACCGGGTTGTAGGGTTTGCCAATCGGCCGTTTTGTTTGCTAACCTTCTTTCTAAGGTGGTTCTAGGGACTTGGGGTAGATTTCTCACATCGAAGAGGTGGCTGCCAGTGGCTAAAATATGGGCCAGGGCTGCTTTGCTACCTGCTTCTTTGGCCTGGGCAACGAGTTGTTGCTGTTTCGGGCCATCTGAGGGGATTTTGAGGGCCAGGAGGATGCCATCTAAGAAGTATGATAATCGGTTATATAGATTATGGCGGGCATGGAGGGCGGTATAGATTAAGGCATCTTCATCGCTCATTAACCAGGTCTCTAGGCCGTCAATCGTTGCTTTCCTGGCTCTTTGCCAAATCTCTTGAACGGGCCAGCCTGGGCCAGCCCGCCGAATGAGATCGGTGTGAATCTCAATCATGGTGTTGTGTTTTTGATGAATGTAGGGTGGCAGATGATGCCAATCTGGTTTGGGGGCGCGAGGGTGGATGATGTAGCCTATTTTCTTTAATGAATCCAGGGCACGACGGCCGTCTTCGGCTGAAACAAGTAGATCTATGTCATCGAAATAGCGGAGGCTGACACTGGGGTAGATAGTATGGGCGAGGGCAATGCCTTTGATTGGCATTAGGCGGATTCCATCGGCCAGGAATTGTTGATGGATGGCTTTGAAATCTTCAATCATAACGGCCGCTCGCATTTTGCGGCGGCGGGTCTCTTTTGTGATTTGAGCGGATACTTCTGGTGGCACATGCTGGTTAGGCAGGGCTAATGCCAGGAAGGGGACTAAATTGTGGTGGGCAGCCAGGCTATAGACTTCTCCCCAATTTATGTTATCTTGTGTTAGAGACCAGGAATCCTCCTTGACCAATGAACGCAGGCATTGTAAAAGGAGGGTTTCCTCTGGTGAACGGCCGTTCATCTTACTCTTCGTTATGAACGGCCGGGAGAAAATTAAAGTTGGTTGGGGGTGGCGGTGGGGTTGAGTTGTTTTTATAAATATGAACCTGATCGGCAAGCTCATCAATTAAGGCCAGATCGAGGTCGCCATCGTTATCAATGTCCATAAAGAGAGAGCAAGATGCGGCCTGAGGCGCGTTAAATTCTTGGTCGAACGTAAATGTTCCGACTTGCCCCCCTTGTTGGCCGCCATTATTCAGGAAGAGCATCCAATCCCCGAAGAAGCTAGAGGTCATCCAATCTAAATCGCCATCGCCATCAATGTCACCCAAATCAGTCGCCAGTGGGAAACCGTCGGTCGATACGGTGGTGGGCGCTTGAAGGTTGCCTAAACCATCCCCTAATAGTATTGAGCCGGTGTTATTATTGCTGTTGGCTGTGGCAATGTCTTCATGACCGTCAAGATTGACATCCCCGAAGTTAATCATCCAGGTTCCGCCGGGGGAGCTTTGGGAGGAGGCAAATGTAAAGGTGCCGTCTCCATTGCCCCGATTCACAACCATTGTTGAACTTGCTCTGGCTCCGACAATAAGGTCAAGAATGAAATCTTCATTCATATCGGCGGCAGTTAAGGCGTACTCGCCATTTCCGCCTCCTTCAAAAAAAGTGGCAGCGGCAAAGACGCCGCTGCCATTGTTGATTAAGAGGGAGAGGTTGCCGTTGCCGCTGGAATTTGAGTTGACGATGTCGGTGTCACCATCGCCATCAACATCTAGGACGGCAATTCCACGCGGCGCACTGCCGACAGTTATCTCTTGTTGAGGCCCAAAGGTGCCGTCGCCATTGCCTAATAGGATGGAGACGCTGGCTGTGTCGATATTGACTACGGCAATGTCTGCAAAGCCATCTCGGTTAAAGTCAGATGCTTCGTTGGGGCTGGCGCGGTCGTTGACAGGGGAGGGGGGAACGAGAAAGTCATTAAATAGGCCGGTGCCGTCAGCTTTATTCATAAAGACTCGCAAGTCGCCGGTGTCTTCGTTGACGATGGTGATGTCTAGCCAGCCATCGTTATCGAGGTCGGTGGCTGTGCCGCCATAGGCGCGGGAGGTTTCGCCGGGCATTGTGCGTGTGTCCAAGGTGTCTATGAGGGAGAAATCTAAGTCGGAAACGGCCGCTTTTGTCCAAAATTGGTAAGAGTAGCCCTGGCTTCGTAATGGGGTTCCATCGGCTGCTTCAATCTGGTTTGATAAGATTACCATGACAGATTCCCCGGCCGAAAATGGTCTGGGCGGGGTTAGTGTCACGGTCATATCGTTGTCGCTAAAGCTGTAATTTCCAGCAGCGGGACCACTCCAACGGCCGAATGCCCAAAACGTATCTTTTGTAATCGTAGCCTGGTTCACTGGTTTATCGAATTGGATTGTAATGGGGGCTGTAGGGGATGCTGTTATTATCCGGGGCTGTGGTTGGAAACTTACTGCTGAAAAGCCGCCAACGGCCGAAGCAGCAGTAGATGTTTGCCGATTAACTGAAATAACGGCAATGGCAAGGATAATTGATAGTAGAAAGAGTAGGGCTAACTTAAATCTTTTCATAGCACTTCAGATGGAACAAGAGGGCGGACAAGCACAGTAACCACCCAATTGTTCAAATAAAATATTGTCGTTAGTAGGTGATTACGCGAGGTAGCTCTTTGGCCTGGTCAACCCAGCCTTTCACCTGGCTTTCGCTGGGGACACGGCGCACAAGTGATTTCTCTTCATTTACTTCTACAATTGTTTTATGAAGATTTGTTGCATTTCGCTGGGCTAGCTCTGGGACGGTGTCAACACCAGCCACTTCTAAGAGGTCTGCATATTCTTCGCCAACGCCGCTGATGCGGAAAAGGTCGGCCCGGTTGACCCATTTCAAGATGAGCTTGCCGTCAATGCCTGTTTCGTCGGCCAAGGCTTTGCGACCTTTGGAGGATGCTCCTTTGTTTAGTAGTTGTTCTACTGTTGGAACACCGGCTGCTTCGAGCTTGGCGGCGTATGTTGGGCCAATTCCTTCAATGTCGATTATTTTTGTCATAGTTAATTCCTCCTAAAGAATTTGATACCTATTCAACCAGTAAAGATAGTAAAGAAAATGGCTACCTAATAAGGTTGGGTAGCTATTTATTTAGAGCGAATTTTACGGCTTCTTCGTATTTTTGTAAGGTTTCGGCTGCATCTTCGTCTGTGTGATCAGAACAAAGGAACCAGGGTTCTAAGCCATCTGGTTCAGGCATAATCCCGTTTTCGATGAGGTGGTTGCTAATCGTTTCATACATTTCCCAATCGGGTAGTTCGTACAGTTCTCGGAAGTCTTTTGGCTTTACTTCGCCGATGGTGATGCCAAACATGGCTGGCGTGCCATGAATGTGATGGGCAATGCCATGTCGGGTTAGAATTTCGCTTGTGCCTTTCATGAGCGTGTTTCCAACGCGGTTCAGGTTTTCGAATATTTTGCCAGTTTTCATAAATTCAAGGGTGGCATCGGCTGCGGCCGTTCCGACAACATTACCTGTATAGGTTCCACCATGAGCGACCTTGCCGGGTTCAATGGACATCATGATCTCTTTTTTGCCACCAATAGCGGCGATGGGATAGCCGTTGCCCATCGCTTTGGCAAAGGTCGAAATGTCGGGGATTACACCGAAATATTCTGCCGCTCCGCCAGGGGCGATGCGGAAACCGGTTTTGACTTCATCAAATATCAGGACAATACCGTGTTGGTCGCATTGTTCGCGGAGGAATTCAAGATAGCCCGGGTGGGGGATTAACCCGGCACCATTTCCTAGCACTGGCTCAACGATGATGGCTGCAATCTCTTTGCCTCGTTTTTCTAGAATATCACCGAGGACTTCAACATCATTCCAGGGGGCTAACTGGACAAGCCCACGCATTACTTCGGGAATGCCTTTACTTTGTCTTTGGGCAGTTGGTGATTGTCGGTCGCCCATTTGGGCAGGATTGCCGCTGGCCGTTGACCAGAGCATGTAGTCGTGCATGCCATGATAGGAGCCTTCAAATTTTAGGACAACGTCTCGATCTGTGTAGGCTCTGGCAATTCGGAGGGCGTGCATGGTACATTCTGTGCCGGTGTTTGTTAGGCGAACCATATCTACGCCAGGGCACATATCGACGATTCTTTCTGCGACGGAAACTTCATATTTTTGGGTAGCGGCGAAGGTGACGCCATGTTGGATTGCTTCCATGACCCGCTCATTAACGTAGGGATCGGCATGGCCCAGAATAATGGGGCCAAATCCTAAGCGGTAGTCGATATACCGTTTGCCATCAAAATCGTAGACGTAACCATCTTTGGCATCAGCAATGACAGGGGTATCGTCGTCGCCCCAATAGCGAAAGTTAGAGTTGACCCCGTAAGGAATAACCTTTTTGGCGCGTAGGAAAAATTCGTGTGATTTTGTTCCGTGAGGCATTGAGATGTCCTTTTTAAATGATTAGGATAAATTGACAAGATTTACTTGAGTGACGGCCGGAATTTTTTCTAGGGCATCCAGGATTGAAGGGGCAAGCTCACTATCCAGATTAATAAAAGACATAGCCTCATTGCCGGGAGCTTGTCGTCCCATTCGCCATTCACCAATATTAACATCATAGGCAGCCAAGATGGTGCCTACTTGACCGATCACGCCAGGAACATCTTGGTTTTGCATGACCAAGACAATGCCCTGAGGATTGGCATCCAAGTGATAATCGTCTACCTGGATGACACGTGGTCGTTTGCCTCCAAATAATACCCCAGCAACGAGTCTTTGTCCCCCTTCCCATAAAACTTGGCAAGAAATGAGGTTTGGATAGTCAACCAGGGTGATACCCGTTGTCTGAGAAATAGAGATACCGTTTTCCTCAGCCAAGATAGGGGCGTTGATGTAGTTGACCTGATCGGCCAGCGAATATTCTAATAGCCCTTTTAGCAGAGCGGCGGCAACTGGCCGTACTAAACGATCCACCATCTCGCCTCTAACTTCAACCTCGATTCGGCGGATAGGAGCGGGGGCTAAGGCCATTTGCAAAACGCCCAACTTTTCGGCCAGATCCATATAGGGTTGGGTTGTTGTGAAATCGGGGCCAGCGGCAAAGGGCATATTGATGGTATTGCGGAAGTCAGTGCCGCGAAGGGCATCTAGCAGTTGGTCGACTATTTGGGTGGCGACATCTCGTTGGGCTTCTTTGGTGCTGGCTCCGAGGTGGGGGGTGTGGAGGACATTGGGTAAACCGATCAGTGGGTTGTCCTTTGGGGGTTCAGAGCTGTAGACATCGACGGCCGCAGCGGCAACTTTGCCATTTTGTAGGGCCTCGGCCAGGGCTGCTTCGTCGAGCAGTTTCCCTCTGGCGCAGTTGATTATGCAGACGCCGTCTTTCATTTGGCTGATCAATTTGGCGTTGATCATTTTTTCTGTATCGGGGGTTAAGACGGTATGGAGGGAGATGTAATCGGCTTGGGCAACGAGGTCGTCCATATCTACTAGTGTTACCCCTAATTCATGGGCAACCTCTTCTGAGACAAAAGGATCGAAGGCTAAGACTTCCATGTCGAAGCCTTGAGCGCGTTTGGCGACGAGACGGCCGATTCGGCCGAAGCCTATGATTCCTAGTATCTTCCGGTAAACTTGATTGCCAGCATATTTGGAACGGTGCCATTCGCCAGCAGATAAGGAGGCATGAGCCGGGGCTATGTTACGACTGAGGGCTAGAATGAGTCCTAGGGCCAGTTCGGCCGTTGCGATGGCATTGGCCTGGGGGGTGTTCATGACAATTATGCCGCGCATGGTGGCGGCCTTAATGTCAATGTTGTCTACGCCGATACCGGCTCGACCAACGACCTTGAGATTGGTTCCAGTAGCCAAGACATCGGCATCTACTTTGGTGCTGCTGCGGACGATTAGTGCGTCATAATCTGGAATAGTTTCTAATAGCTCGTCTTTGGTTAAATTAGTTTTCAAATCGTAGGAAGCATCGGCTGCTTCTTCTAATCTCTGGAGGCCGATGTCCCCTAGTTTGTCTGACACAAGAATTCGATACATATAGTTACCTTTCGCTCTCAGCTTAGAAGTTCAACTTCTGACTGTCGCGCTCGTTATTTATTAATTGGTTGTTTCTAGGAACACATCAATTTCTGCCAATAGCCCCTCTAAATCTTCTGGTTGAATATCGCCCATGTGGGCAATGCGGAAGTTCTTGCCTTTGAGGGTTCCATAGCCATTGGAGATGATCATATTGTTTTGGCGTAGATGTTTGTTCATGGCTGCAACATCTATGTTTAGGCTGTTGTCGATGCAGGTTACGGTTGGGGAGGCATAGCCTTCGGCTGAAAAGAGATTGAAGCCATGTCCTTTGGCCCAGGCGATGGTTCTATCTCGCATGGCTAAATGGCGAGCAAAGCGATTTTCCATGCCTTCGGCTAACATATCATCTAACTGTTGATCCAGGGCATACATTAGGGAAATAGCCGGGGTTGCAGGGGTTTGATTTCGCAATAAATACTTCTCTAAATCGAGGAAGTCTGTGTAATAACCTCGGTTTGCGACGGTTGCTGCTTTTGCCATTGCTCGGTCTGAAACGGCGCAAAAAGATAGCCCGGCTGGCAGGGCGAAGGCTTTTTGGCTGGAGGTTAGCACAACGTCTAAGTCCCAAGCATCCATTTCCAGGCGCGCCCCAGAAAGGCCGCTGACCGAATCGATCAAGATCATGATCTCTTGGCCGTTTGGTAGTTGGCGGATGGCTTGGGCGATTTCTTGAATGGGGCTGGTCACGCCGGTGCTGGTTTCGTTATGAACGATGGTTACTGCGTCAAAATCGCCGCTAGATAACCGTTCAACAACTTGGTCAGCTAAGATGGGTTGACCCCACTCCACTTCTAGGACTTCGTTTGCTTTGCCATTGGCCTCAGTTACTTGTCGCCAGCGGTCGGCAAAAGCGCCATTGACGCAGTTGAGGACTTTTTTGTCGGTGCAGTTACGAATGGCCGCTTCTTGCAAGGCTGTTCCAGAGGCAGCGTTGATGAATACCCGTTTTTCAGTTAGGAAAACTTGACGAATTTTGCCTTGGATACGGCCGTATAGGTCGGCGCATTCTGGCATCCGATGGCCGACCATCCATTGGGTTTGGGCATCAAGAATTTTTGGTCGAACCTCGGTCGGACCCGGAATGAATAGTTTGATATGCTCTGTTCCACGCCAGGTGGAATTTGTTTTTGAATTGCTCATTTTGGAATTTTATTACTCCCATTGATATTAATTTATTTGCTTTTTCAACAATAGGTTGATGGATTGTATCTTGTAGAGAATGGACGGCAACTGGGCCTGCTGCCAGCCCTAGTAGAGGGGCTAAACTGTCGAACTCAATGAAAACGGGGGCTTCTTGGGCTACGCGCTCTCGTTTGACGACACCGCCAAAACCGACAAATAGGTCAACGACTGAGCCAGCTAGTAGATCGCTTACACCGTCTCCAATTAGGAGGGAACGGCCGACCTGGTCACCTACTAACTCCTTGACAATTTGGGCCTTGCCATCGCTGATAGTTAGACCATCTTCGGTATAGCTCAAATATCGTTCGGAGGCATTTGGTTTACTGTCTAGGTGCTGCCACCAATTACCGCTCAGGGCATTGTATTGTAGGCCGACAGCCCGGATATTTTCGCGTGGAACGCCTAGAAAGAGGCCGAACTCGATTACTGGCTCGGCTAGACCGCCGCTGATGATATAAACATGGTGGCCGAGATGTTGGAGAGCGGCGATGAGTTCGGCTGCGTCTTGAACCATGTTTTGTTTGTAAATTTGGCGGATTTTTACGACCTGACCGCGGGTGGGCTTTAGGGCCTTGAGACGCTTGGCATAGATGTCTTCAAGGGCCAAATCACCATTCATGGCGGCATCGGTTAGAATGCCAACTCGGACTCCTTTTCCAGCTAGATCGGCTAGTTCATCTATACCTTCTACTGAGGTCAGGGTTGAGTCGCAGTCAAAAAAAATATGTTTATAGGGAGGCCAACGCATATTGGGTGGATTTTACTGGTCTAACAGTAGTTTGACAATAGGGTTTGGAGCGACACGGCCGTTGCCAGCTAGACAAGCTGCGTCTGCTATGTGCCAGGGTCGGCTATCGAGGTTGATTAATTTTCCTCCGGCCTCACTAATTAGCAGTTTTCCAGCGGCAACGTCCCAGGGTTTGAGATTGAGATTAAAGTAGGCATCTAAACGTCCGGCGGCTACCCAAGCGAGCGTTAATGCGGCTGAACCGACTGCTCGAATCGTTTGAACTTGATGGGCAATTCGTTGGAGCATATCTATGGTAAGTTGTCGTTGCTCTGGCTGGTGGCTCCAATCTAGGGCGACGACCGCTTTCTCTATGCTGGCTGTGTCGCTGACCTTTATGCTGGTTCCATTTAAGAAGGCGCCTTGTCCGAGGCTAGCGTAGAAAAGTTCGTCTTGCATTGGTTCGTAGATGACACCTGCCAGAATTTCTGGCTCTTGTCGCTCGGTTTGGGGAGACGGCCGTTTTACGGCCGCAATAGAAATACAATAATTTGGTTGTTGACGGCTGTAATTGGTGGTTCCATCGACTGGATCAATGATCCAAATTATTGGGCCGGTGGCCGGTAAGGTAGCTACCTCTTCCTCGACCAAAAATCCGTGTGTTGGGAAATTTGACTGAATTGTTTCGACGATAAGGGCTTGAGATTCATGATCGGCATCCGTGACTAAATCTCGAAACCCTTTCTCGGAAATTTCTCTGGGTTGCCCCCATTTTCTGCGAAGCAATGCCCCGGCTTGTAAGGCAGACTGAGTTGCGACTGTTAGCAGCTTGTCCAAATCATTTGGTAGTGATTGATTCATTGCTTAATAGTATCAAAAAGAAAGCGGGCCAGGAATGCCCTGACCCGCTCGCTTTTCAATCAACAATCAGATTGTAAATGTCACGAATGTGACGCTCACATCTGATTGAGGTTCATTGTTTATTCAACTTCTGACATCAATTCGTCTTGGAGTTCATTGGCCGTTTCGGTCAAGTCTGCCAAGATGCTTTCGATGTCGCCACCCTGCATAATTTCGTTGAATGCAGCTTGGGCAGCGTCACGAACTGATTGGTAGGAAATCAACTGTGGTTCGTAGTAAGCAAACTCTAACAGATCAACAGCCTGACCCCACTGTGGGTTCTCGTCAGTGTATCCGGTCAAGAATTCAGATGTACCTTGACGGGTTGGGAAGTAACCGCTAATTTGGTCCCATTCAGCCTGAATCTCAGGAGAGGTGAACCATTTGACAAAGTGCCAAGCAGCTAACTGTTGTTCTGGGGTGGTGGCGGTGATCATGACATCAGCGCCATAGATGTTCTGAACTGGGTCGGCAGTGGTATGGGGGATTGCTGTTACGCCCCAAACGTCTGCGTCGCGGCCTTCTTCTTCAGCAACTGTAGCGATGTCGCCAGCGTAGAAGGGGATACCGGAGCTGGAACCCTGGGTGAAGATGGCGCGGCGGGCGGCAAATTCAGGATTGGGGAAGCCTTCTGTGAAGAAGTAGGCACAACCGTCGTCGAACATACCTTTCAGGAAGGTCATTGCTTCAACGGTGGCTTCACCATCATAAACATAGCCGGTTCCGTCTTCGGTTAGAACGTCGCCACCAAAGGCGAATGTCCAAGCCGCAACGGCGGAAGCGTCATCACGCAAAATGTAACCACCAGTGCCATCACCATTGGCTTCAGCAGCGGCACAGGCCATTTCACGGAATTCTTCTGGGTTAGCTGGTGGGGCATCATAACCAAGCTCGGCTAACCAGGTTTCGTTATAGTATAAAACTTCCATGGAGCGGTTGGGTGGGAAACCAAGACGTTGGTTGTCGAATACGGGGTGGATGCTCTGATTGAAGAAGCTGGCGTAGAAGTCAGAAACCTCTTCTTCGGACAGACCCCAATGGGCGTCTTCGATGTAGGTGTTCAGGTCAACCAAGCTGTTGTTCAATTGATAGAAGGCTTGATCATTCTGGTAGCCAACGACCAAAGCGGCTGGTTGTTCACCGGCGGCGGCGCTAGCATTTACCTTGTCTCGAATGTCATTGTAGCTGCCTTGATTTTGAGCATCGATAGTAATGCCACATTCGTTGGTTTCGTTGTATTGTTCGATGAGTGGCAACATATTTTCTTCACGGCTACCGCTGTGATTGTGCCACCAGACGACTGTTTGACCGCGTGGATCAACGCCAGCCAATTCGCCTTCGGCTGCGGGGCCACAAGGCTCCATTTCCTCTTCCATAGCCTCTTCGGCTTCTTCCATGGCCTCTTCAGCTTCTTCCATCACTTCTTCAGCAGCGGCTTCAACTGTTGGGGCAACTTCTTCCACAGATTCTGCAACTTCGGTTGCAGCCGCATTGACTGTATCAGCGTTTTCAGTTGCCGCATCTTCTACTGTGCCGGAGCAAGCGGCTAAAAACATAGCCATCAGCAGAAAGATTAGTAAAGGTAAAACTTTTTTGTTTGACATTTTCTTCTCCTCGAAAGAAATATTAAATAAGTAGATACTGGTTACTTCCTTTATGAGTAATTCGTATCTATGAGGTTATTATTTTCAAGCATATGATTGTTTTTTGCAACTATTTTCCCTTTAGCATCACCTCCTTCTTAGAGAGAGATTAACCTTTTAAGCCTGATGTTGCAATTCCTTCAGTGAATTGCTTTTGGGCAAAGAAGTAGAAGATTATAATCGGTAAAATGGTTATTACGGCTCCCGCCATTTGGAGATGGAAGAAGGAGCCTGCTTCATCTAAAAAGCTAAGTAACCCGTATGAAATGGGTCGCCATTCTTCTGTTGTTGTTACTAGAATTGGCCAGGCGAGAGAGTTCCAGGCGCCAATGAAGCCGAAGAGGATTATCGTTACCAGGGGCGCTCTCGACAGGGGCAAAACTACTTGGAGCAGGTAACGTATATGTCCGGCTCCATCTATTTGGGCTGAGTCCCAAAGCTCTTGGGGAATCTGTTGGAAAAATTGCCGGAGTAAGAAGATGCCGAAAGCGCCAGCCATAAAGGGAATGGTTAGGGAGGGCCAATTGTTGATCCAGGGAATTGGGCCAACACGTCCTAACCAGGAGACGGTGATAAAGTTTGGGACCCAGGTTACGGCCTCTGGCAGCATTAAGGTGGAAAGTAGTAGAAAGAATAAGAAGTTCTTTCCGGGAAATTCCATCATGGCGAAGGCATAGGCAGCTAGAACACTAAATACAATTTGCCCGGCAAGGGATATTAAGACGATCTTGACGCTGTTGGAAAAGTATTTTGAGAAACTCGCATCTTCCCAGGCTTCAATATAATTTCCCCACTGGAGTTCGCTGGGAAAAATTTTACCGCCGGTTGCCTCGGTCAGATTCATTAAAGATACACTGACGGTATAAAGAAATGGCACAATGGCGATTAGCGCTCCAGCAGTGAGGATGACGTAGATTAGGATTCGGCCGAAATCAAAACGTCTGGCGTTGGGATGCTGCTGCTCTTCGACGACACTGGGATTGGTAATTACTTCACTAGCCATAGAAAACTCTCCTACTGGCGATGCGGTTATTGATGGCGGTTAAAATAAGAATAATGATTAGTAGTAAGATAGCTAAAGCAGAGGCATATCCATAGCGGGTATCCCGTTTGAAGGCCTGAAAGATGACGACGCTGGCTGTATCGGTGGTTCCAAGGGCTGCTCCCTGTCGCAAAACATAGATGTGATTGAATGCTTTGAATGTGCCGATTGTGGTCCAAAGCACCAGGAAGTAGATGGTTGGGGAGAGAAGGGGCAAGGTTACGTTTCTAAACTGCTGCCAGCGGCTAGCCCCATCTATTGAGGCGGCTTCATATAGCTCGCTTGGAATGCTGCCCAGGCCAGCTAAGAAGACGATGGTGTTAAAACCGAAGAAGGTCCAGGAGCCAAAGATCATGATTACGATGAGGGCCAGACTGGGGCCAACTGCCCATTCAGGGAGGGTGACGCTAGAGCCGAGAATCATCTCGAACAGCCCGGTGGGTTCGTTGAGCCAGAGCAAGGGTTCAAAGCCGAGGGTGGTTAAAATGGTGTTTATTGGTGCATTGGCACGGCCGGAAAAAAGTATCCTAAAAGCGGCTGCTGTACCGACAAATGGGGCGATGTAGGGTAAGAAGTAGATCATTCGGAAGAAGGTTTTGCCACGAATATTCTGGAAGAGCAGCGTGGCAAAGACCAACCCTGCTACGAGTTGGACGGGAATCGTTCCTAATGAGTAGTAGGCGGTGACTTGTAGACCAACCCACCAATCTTCATCGCCAGCAGCTATAGCTCTGGGGAGTTCTCCGATTAGGAGCCAGGCACCTACGATTAGCATGGCGCCTGCGCCTAATCGTAGGACTGTTCCGGCCATAGAATCTTGATGGCTGGCACTGCGCCATATTAACCAGGCTAATATGAGTAGGACGAATCCGGCGCTGATCATAATTACTTGGGGCCAGAGTTCTAGCACCTCTCCATCTTCTAGAGCGGCTCTGGCAGCTTCTTGGGTTTGAAGCCATGTGAGCCAGATGAGGCCAAGGGCACCGATTATTAAGAAGGTGGCTTGAACGAATTTGGCGTAGTAATCATTGCTGCGGGGGCTGCGGGTTGTGAAACGAAAAACGGCCGCTATTGAGGCGATTGCTATGATGAAGACAATGATAAAGACCCAAAAGGAAGATTGAACTTGTTCCAAGCGCCAGGCTTCACCAAGAAATCGACGGAACAGCTCGGTGGTGTTTTCTTCACCACTGGCCCGCATTTGATCTGGTATGGCTAACATTTCTGGCAGGAGGGTGAATACAAAGCGGAAGAGGAGGGCTATTGTTAGCCCCATGATGACCCCAGGTAGGGCTAATATCCAGGGAGTATCTTCGTTTTCTGCGGCCGTTTTTCGGAGTTGGAGGATGGTTCGTACCCCGAAAAAAATTAAAACCAACCCCATCCAAAAGCCGAGAACATAAGCTAGATTGTCTATGGCTTTTACATAGTTCCCCATTCCATCATAGGTGCCTAAAATCCTATTTAGCCCTCTTAAGGTGCTTTCGTATGCTGAGAAGGCTAATGGGAATAGACCAAAGGTGAAAACAATTAGAAAAGCGGGAAAGAGAAAGATATAAGCCAAGATATTTTCTCTTATTTGCCGCCCTCGACGACCACTGAAAAAGCCGGTTGTCTGTTCTTCAATCGAGCTAGGCTCAGGCTTGGTTCCCGTGATGACTGTATCACTCATAATTTACCTCGATAGGTTGATAATATAATGAAAAATGGGGGGAAGTAAGATAGCGTTAGTCCACTGCTTGGGTGGCTTTTTTGCTGCCTGTTTGCAACTGGTGGCTTGAGAATGAATTTTTTGTAGAAACAACTCATTCAAAACAGTTTGAGATTTCATTAGTTGGTGACTTGGAGACAAAAGTGCAAAAGTATTTGAAATCAAATCATAAGTGGCAATGCACTAGTACCAATAGCCTAACTTCAATAAAAACATTATAGCACGGCGAGTGCAGGTAGCAAAAGAGCATGAAATATTAGAAGGCCTTTAGGTTATCACGGCCGTGTTAACAACGCTTTAATAATTTGTTACCGTTTTGCTAACTGAGTTAGTTAGTTTTGCTGGTAGACATTTGGCAAATGGTCGGTTTATAATGGGTTGAATTGTTCAGTTAAGGAGGCATATGTGTTAAAACAGTTAGGTTTTCTTGGAACGGGGGCGACATTTGGGGCGGATTTGAGCCTGATCGTGCAAATCATCTTTTTTATAACCTTATGTATTGGCATCATCTTACAGCTTAGACGAAAGTATCATTGGCATGACAGATTACAGACTCCGGTTGTTGTGCTGAATCTCTTTTTCATCATCTTCATCATGGTCGTCTCTTTCCGAGATTCCCAGGTTGCCAGCACCTTGCCCCAAAGACCGGGCGATCCTTTTTATCTGGCCGCTGGCATCCATGCCATTCTAGGTACATTGACTGAGGGATTGGCGATTTACTGTTTATTAGCTGGTTTCAAAGTTCTGCCGCGCAAAATTGGGCGATTGAAACACGTTATGCGGGCTACCTTTGTCCTTTGGACCATCACGTTGTTTTTCGGTATTGCGACGTATTACTTCTGGTATGTTCGGGAGGCTGAAGCTGTTTCCATTACGGAAATTGAAGCGTTTGCCGAATCGACTGAGCCGTTGGAGCCGGGCGCACCACCACCACCTCGTCGAGTATTGCTCCAAAACTTTGTCTTTGAGCCTGGGGATATCACCGTTGTCGCGGGAACGAAGATGATCTGGGTCAACCAGGATTCTGCGCCCCATAATGTGACCTTTGAGGATAATAGTGTCGCCAGCGACAACTATTTTCAGGGGGAGGCATTTGAGCATACCTTTAGAGCGACAGGGTCATTTGTCATCTATTGTACCCTGCATGGCAACCCGGGGAACGGGATGACCTCGGTTGTAAATGTGGTTGAGGCGAGTGAAGAAAATGTGGCTGAACTGGCGGCTGAACCAGTGGAATTGGATACGCTGCCACCGGCTCCAACTCCGGCCCCACCTGTGCCGCCGGCCCCAGTCACATTAATTGAGCCGCCAGAGCCGGATGATGTTGTCTCTGGTATTATGGCTTTTCGGGATAATGTGGCCCCCAATGATTCGGTGCTGTTAGCGATGAGCGGCGTTGAGCCTCCGCCAGCGGATATGGAGATGTTTGCCTGGTTGACGATGAGCAGTAGTAATGAGGTGGTTAATATCGGCCGTGTTGGCCCTGACTCTGAAGGCAAGGTTTTCCACATTTACACCGACCCAGCCCGCCAAAATTTGATGGCTTCTTATGATGGCGTTCAGGTGACATTGGAACCAGTCGGAGACAGTGATCCTGCGCCGGGCGAAGTGATATTTAGTGGCCGCCAAGCTCCTCAAGCGAATGACCTTCTGAGAGATATTACTGTTTCGGCTGAGGGTACACCCGGAAACGTCGGATATGGCATTGGTGGGCGACTGATGGCTGAGGAAATTATTCGTCATGCCCTTTTCCTGGAATTGGCCTTTGAATTGGGCAGCTTGGCCGATGCGCAGCGCCATGCCGAGCATATCATTAATGTGATTGAAGGAACCGAAGGCGAATTCTATGGGGATCATGATGGGGCGCATGGCGCTCAAGACCCTGGCGATGGCTATGGGATTATTCCTTATATCAATGGCATGGTATCAGCGGCCGATCAAGCGGCTAATGCTGGCGATACAACGCGGGCTATCTCAACTCATGCCGGCCATGTGAAGATTGCCGGGGATAGCGCTATCAATTCGGCCGAAACGATCCGTACAACTGCTTTGCGAATTACGGAAGCTGATAATGTTGGGGAAATCGGTGAGTTTGTAGAAGCGGTTAAAGCGTTTAGCGAACGATTACTTATTGGTGAGGATGAAGATGGCGATGGCAATATCTCCCTGGCTGAGGGCGGTATCTTTATCAGTTATCAACATGCTCAATATATGGGGGCTGTTGGCATTATTGCGGGCGCAGACGCGGCTATCGTCGATCCATCGGTCAATGTTGCGGAATCGGGTCAGGCAACCGGGGGCGAGGTCGTCATTAATATGATTGACTTTGAGTACAGCTTGCCTTCGTTGACCGTTCCTGAGGGAACGGCCGTTCGCTTTGTCAATGAAGGGCCGTCGAAGCATTCTGCAACGGCCGATGACGGTAATTTTGATTCGGGCCTACTAAATAAGGGGGGCGAATTTACCATCAACTTCGACGAAGCTGGTTTTGTCCCATACTTCTGCATCTTGCACGGCACAAAAGGTAATACAGGCATGGCTGGCAGTGTGACGGTTGTCGGCGCTGGCGAAGAGATACCGGAAGCAACAGTGCCAGATCCGCCGCCAGAAGCGGAAGTTGAAGAAGCGCCTCAATTTAGTATTGAGATGGTTGACTTTACTTACAGCGAGTTAGAGTTCGTTGTTCCGGTTGGCAGCGAAGTAACCTGGTTTAACACGGGCGAGGTAGATCATTCGGCCACTTCTGATGATGACCTGTGGGATACGACGCTGTTGGCGAATGGCGAGCAAGCGACACTTGTCTTCGATTCGCCAGGTACATTCCTCTACTACTGTATTTTGCATGGAACGCCGGGAGGCAATGGGATGGCAGCCCAGATTACGGTTGTTGAAGCTGAGGAAGAACCGCCGCCTGTCGAAGAGCCACCGGAGGAAGAACCTCCGGAAGTGGTATCAGTTGATATGTTAGATTTCACCTACGGGCCAGTTGATATAACGATCCCTGCCGGAACGTCTATTAACTTTATTAATCAGGGCGAATTTGAGCATTCAGCTACTGATGATGATGGCGCTTGGGATACTGGTCTCTTTGGCACTGGCGGTGAGGCTACTATCGTCTTTGATACCCCTGGTACTTATCCATACTATTGTATCCTACATGGCACGCCAGGGGGCAATGGGATGGCTGGGACGGTGACTGTTACTGAAGAATGACTTAAGGCCCGTCCGGTGGTCTGCTGCCGGACGGGCCTTTTTCGTTTTGGGGTGGTTGATTAGTGGGGTTGGGTCAATTCTTATATTTTTCAAATATTGATCATATCTTCATCTAACATTTTCATTCTAAAGTGATGGCATCTTGAGTTTTATTAAAGCAAAGAGGCCGATCATTTGATACGAAAACATGACGACCTCAATTCAAAACCAATTCTAGTGAACGGAGGAATCGAAAATGTTAAGACGAAATTTATATGGCAATGGTAATCGTTACCGCAATCTTTGGCCCAGCCAATCCTTATGGCGTGATATGCGCCGTATGCAGCGGGAAATGGGCCACTTACTTGGTGGAACCTCTGCCCCAATTACCGCTTCTTTTCCAGCAATGAACCTGTATTCTGGAGATGAGGGTGTGATTCTGACGGCCGAAATCCCCGGTGTTGAGATGGACGACCTGGAAATCACCGTTTTGGGCGAAACGCTAACGTTGAGCGGCTCCCGAAATATGGATGAGGCTGAAGAGGGCGTTACTTATCATCGCCGTGAACGAAGCCAGGGTCAGTTTACTCGCACCGTTGAACTCCCATTCCGGGTTGACAGCGATAATGTCGAGGCCAAATTCAGCAATGGCGTGCTTCATATCTTATTGCCCCGCGTTGAAGAAGAAAAGCCCCGGAAAATTGCGGTTAAAACGGCCGCTTAAAGTAACGACCGAAAAGAGCTTTGAATACCAGAAGTAAAATTTTGATGGAGGAATAAAAAAATGACTGAACAAACCTTAGAACTTGAAAAGCAAGAAGTTGAAAATTCGGGCGAAGTAGAAACAACTCGCAATGCCCGTACCTTTTTTCCACGAGTGGACATTTACGAAACCGAAGATACCGTTGTCTTATTGGCCGATATGCCTGGGGTGAATGAAAATTCAGTTGACATTACCCTGGAGAAAAACATTCTGACAATCAACGGTTATGCCAATCCGCAAGCGCCAGAGAACTTTGAGCCAGCCTATGCGGAATACCATTTTGGTAACTATGAACGAACATTTGCCTTGTCCGATGAGGTAGACCGGGAGCAGATTGAAGCGACCGTCAAGAATGGTGTATTGCGTCTGATTATGCCAAAAGCTGAAACTGCTAAGACCCGCAAAATTACCGTTAAGGCAGAAAGCTAAAGTTTAGTTAACAATTAACAATACTTTCTTCTAATTGGAGATTTGAGATCGGAGATTGGCAGCCAATGATCGTACTCCTGTCTCCGATGCAATATGATGGAGGTGTAAAGATGAATATTAGTGATTTAGTACCCTGGAAGAGTAAGCGAGGTAATGAATTTGCTGTTCGCCAGGATAATTCAAACACAACCGTATACGATCAATTTAACCAGATGTTCGATGAGTTTTTTGAAAACAGTTGGATGACACCCTGGAGCGAACGGTTTGGTGACCGTTTCAATGAATTTTCCCCACGTGTCAATGTTACTGAACGGGAAAAAGAATTTGAACTAACGGCCGAACTTCCCGGACTGTCTGAAAACGATATTGATATTACTCTGACCCGCAATGCAATTACTCTTAAGGGTGAGAAAAAGCAGGAAACGGAAGACAAAGGGGATAACTTCTATCGAATGGAACGGTCATACGGCAAATTTAGCCGGACAATTCCATTACCAACTGGTGTGATAGACAACGAGAAGGTGGATGCTGAATTCAAGAATGGTATTCTCACTATCACATTACCAAAGCGGGAAGATGCCCAACCAGTTAGCCGTCGAATCGCAGTGAATGCTGGATAAGTTGACCCGCTTAAATAAAATGAATACGGCCGTCGCAATTTTCGATTGCAGCGGCCTTTTTGTTTTTATAGGGCTTTACCGTTCGTTTAGAATGATTGCTAACCATTCTCGTGTTTCAATCGGCCGTAAATATTGTCCCAAATAATGATCGTTTAACCACAGTTCAAAATGAAGATGAGCATCGGTGTTTGGCCCTTCCAACGAAACGGGCGAGCCTGTATTGCCAACTGCGCCAATCGTTTGACCCGCTTGAACGGTAACGCCTTCTTGAATGGCCGGATCGATGGCGCTTAAATGTACATAGCGGGAAATTAACCCGCCGTCATGTTCGATCCAGACTTGCATCCCGCGATAAAAATCATGGGCTTCGGCTGAGGTATAGCCTAGCGTTTGAACGGCCGTTTGCCAACTATTGAAAAGCTGTTGGCTTGGAATTTGGTAGTCGAGCGTGGCTCGAATGACTGTTCCAGCGGCGACCGCTCTAACTGGTGTGCCTGATTGCCAATAGAAATCTGCCCCCTCATGGACACCGAGCCGATAATGGCGGGGCGCACCGGGCATTTGATTCTCTCTAATGGCAATATCGGAGCCGCCGATGGGCATGAGCAGGCCGCGTAGATTTTCTAACAGGTGAGGATCATGAATTTGGGGAGTCGAATGAGGTCCCGTTCCCTGAATAACAGCTTTGTTCTCTGGTTGGCCAAAGAACCAAAGTTTGTCCTGAGTGGCTAGTAGAATTCGGCCGTTTTCTTCATCTACCAGGAAGGCGCTAATGGGTTTGCCATCAGCTGGAAGATAAGTTGTGTCAAGTTCACCTGTGATAGCATTAATAGCTGATAGTCGACGGCCGTTATAGTCTAAAATATAGACAGACGAGCCGACTGCCTGGATTTGACGGGGTCGGACAAGCGAAAGTCCAGGGATAAAGGTGTTGTCTCTGGCTCCATTTTGATAATGGGCTAATTCGGCCGTTTTCGAGAGCGGCGATTGGCTGAAAATGAATACCTCTTCATTGTTAACGGAGATGTCGATCTGGTGGTTTTCGGGCAAGGGCCAAATAAAATCTGGCTGACCAATTTCTTGATCAAGGGCAAAATGATAACTGCCTTCAAGTAGATAATGTTGTCCATTGGAGCTTGATTGGGAGGCTAAAGCGAGGTAGTAGTGGGAGGATGTGTCCGAAATTGGTCGATCGTAGCGGTGTAGTGACCAGAGATTGGTTTCAGGGTCGTAGCCATAGATATCACCAGCCCGATCTAAGACAAGTAATGACTTTCGGTCGGTGGCAAGGTCGATGGGTTCTATTACCCTTACGCCAGCTACATTGTCATCGGGCGACAGTACCATTTCTGGCATATCTGCTGCTCGCTGGTCTAGTCGATACACTCGTCCACTATCTAGAATGTAGAGGGTTTGGTCGATTACCTCTAGGGCCAGGGGATGAATGAATGTGCCAGGCGGAAAATGCCACTCGCCGCTGTTATTGGGATCAATCCATTGTAGAAACGCTGGAGCAGAAGTCGTCGTTGCGCCCATGATTCGGTCGGCATTTTCCAGCAAAGCGTCGATAGGGGCTGTATCCAGCTCGCCTGAGTGAATGATTGCTGCGGCCGTTCCTTGTCCGGCTAGATAATCAACCAGGTGGTTGGCTGGCAAGGTAGTCTGGCTGATATTGGTTTCGGTCATTTCAGCGAGAACGGCGCTGAGTGTATTGCTTGGTTGGTGCAGGCCGCAGCCGCCGGGTTGGATTGTTTCTGTTTCGGCCGTTATAAAAATCGAAATCCAAGAATCGGCTAGAAAATCTCTTAGGGCTTGGCTTTCTGGTTCTGAGAAAGGGTAGGGGCCGTTGTTCTGTGCGGCCGTATCTAAAGTTGAACTTTGGTCAGGGCAATTGACAAAGCGTGTGTCAGCATTGTGGTATATGTTGATCCCATTCCCGTTCAAAAAATTATTTAGCTGCGAGTTGTCTGGATTAACATTTGGCACGAACCAAAGCGTCATATCAGGTGGAATAGTCTCTGGATTATTTTGGTAATGGGTTGCCCATGATTGAGTTTGACCTATACTGCCAATGATCGCTATCTTTCTTGGGCCGGAACCGGCCCACAGGGCTGTGATCGGCCGATTTTGTACCGAATAGCCAATGATCATTTGCCCATTATTTACCGAGGGAATGACTGTCGAGGTCGGCGTTGGTATGGTAGCAGGGCTGGCTGTGACGGGAACGGGTAACGGGGTGGCCGGGGGGACGGATGTAATGGGGTTATTGACGGCCGAACTAACTGGAGCCGGGGTGTTGGTGGAAATTGTTTCGGCCGTGCTTTGTGCTGCTTGTTCCTCTTGGCGGCAGCTCTGGAGTAGGAGTAGGCTCAATCCAAGAATGAAGAGGAGCCAATAAAATCGACGAACTAGGGTCATTTTTCAAGCAACTGGCGCAGCCCTTGTTCCAACGATGTTTCGGCTTGCCAGCCAATGAGTTGATTGGTGGCGGCTGCATCGGCAATTTGGAGCGGGTCTTCTCCTGGTCGGTTTGGCAATGCGCCGATGAGGGGACGGCCGTTACTGTTTGATAGCCGATAAATCGTCTCAACGACCTCGGCTACACTTGTTGCCCGACCAGTGCCAACGTCGATACTTGTGCCGGGGGGCAGGGGTTTGTCCAAGGTCAATCGGAAGGCTGTGGCAATATCATCTAGATAGATCCAATCGCGGGCTTGTTTACCGTCAGTCATTGGGAAATCCTGGTTTGAACAGGCTGCTTGTATGGCAGCCGGAATAAGATTGTTTTGATGTTGGCTGGGGCCGTAGGCTTGGAAGATCATGGCGCCATGAATGGGCCACCCGGCCGTCCTGGCATACATTCGGCAAAATTGCCAAACGGCCGCTTTGCTGGCGGCATATACGTTCATGGCCGATCTTTCGCCGGGGGTTCGGGCGACGATGAGTTGCCTGGGGCTGGAAGTGCTTGACTTGTTTTCAAAGCTGGCCCGTATGAGATGTAGCGTGGCGTTTAGGTTGTGGCGGAGGGCGGTGTCAATGGGTAAGAACGGGGAAGTGACTCCGGCGGCGGCCAAGTGGATGACGTGGGTTGGAGCGGCTTCCTGTAAGGCGCGGGCCGTCAATTTGTAATTGCGTAGATCGGCGTAAACAGCTTCGAATTGGGGTCGCAGTGAATTGAGCGGTTCTGGTAATGGCTTTTCGCCCCCATAAACTTCTCGGACAAGCAGGGTGACGCTTATCTGGTTTTGAAGAAGCTGTTCGACGAGGTGACGGCCGATAAAGCCGGTGGCTCCGGTGATAAGCACGTGCATGTTTTTTGACACGGTGACTACCAGACCTTCCAGGGCGCCTTGTTTTCTTGCCAGAGCTTTTCGAGCAGGACGTTGTCTTTCATGGTGTTCATCGACTGCCAGAAGCCTGTATGACGATAGATCATTAGCTCCCCTTGTCTGGCAAGTTTGGGTAGAACTTCGGTTTCGAGATTGACATCTTCGCCAGCGGCCATCATATCTAAGACTGGCCGTTCAAAGAGCATGAAACCACCGTTAATCCAGTTGGGTAGAGTCGGCCGTTCCACAAACCCTGTTACCTTACCGGATTCATCGGCTTCGACAATGCCATAGGGTAGGGTGATTTGGACGGCCGTGATTGTCGCCAATTTGCCATGCTGCTTGTGGAAGGCTTCCAATTTGCCCAAATCAATGTCGGCTACATCATCTCCATAAGCGACAAAGAAACGATCCGACTCAATATGGTCGGCAACCTTCGCAATTCGGCTGGCCTTTTCTGTATTTAAGCCTGTGTCGGCCAAAACTACATCCCATTGGGGATGGGATAGTTCGCTTAAAAGTGTCGGATTGTTTGCGCTTTTCTGCCCGCCAAAAGTAATGGTAAAATCTTGGGCCATGAAGTTATAGTTCAAGAAAAATCGTTTTACTTGGTCTACCCCATAACCACCCAGCATGATAATAAAATGGTGATGGCCGTAGCTGGAAAAGATCCGCATCACATGCCAGATAATTGGCTGGCCTCCGACGCGAACCATTTCTTTTTTGGTCAAGGTTTCCCCCCGCATTCGTGTTCCTTGCCCACCGCAAAATACGAGGACGGGGATGGAGGGCAGTGTGTTCGTCATCTTGGGTAATTGGATAATTGGATAATTGCATAGATTTGAGCGCAATTATTTAAACACCCAATTATCTAATCTCTTCCTTGCCTTGTTCCGACTCTACCGCTTCGCGGAGATGTTTTACAAAGGGCGGGTAGACAATGCCTGCTTCGGTGACGATGCCAGTGACATAGCGATTGGGAGTGACATCGAAGGCGGGGTTGCGAGCGGTGATGCCAGTTGGCGAGAGGGGACGGTCGATGGCGTTGAGGACTTCGTCTTGCGGCCGTTCTTCAATTGGAATCAGGTCGCCGTGTTCGAGATTTAGGTCAACGGTGCTGGTGGGGACGACAGGATAGAAAGGAACGCCATTTTCTTTGGCGACAACGGCTAATTTGTAGGTGCCGATCTTGTTAGCGACATCGCCGTTTGCGGCCGTTCTGTCTGAGCCAACCAGGACAATATCGACCTGGCCCGTTCGCATAAAATGTCCGGCAGCATTATCGGCGATCAGATCGAAGGAGATGCCACGCTGTTGTAGTTCCCAGGCTGTCAGTCTTGCGCCTTGTAGCCGGGGGCGGGTTTCGTCGACCAATACATGAATGTTTTTGCCTTGTTCGTGGGCGGCAAAGATAACGCCTAAGGCCGTTCCCCAATCTACTGTTGCCAATGCACCTGTGTTGCAGTGGTGGAGGATGGTATCGCCATCAGAAACTAACTCGGCTCCGTTAAAGCCCATGCGCCGGTTCAGGGCGACATCATCATCGGCGATTTTTTGAGCCTCTTCTAGCAATGATTGACGCACTTGTTCAGTGGTTTCAAGCTCTTCATTGGTGGCGACGCGGAGTTGTTTGGCGATGGCCCAGGAGAGGTTTACGGCCGTTGGTCGGGCGGCATTTAGAATGGCAGCCGCTTCCTCTAAATCTCGCAGAAGCTGCATTCGGTCTGTGGTTTTGCTTTGCAAGGCGGCCAGGGCCATGCCAAAAGCGGCCGTTGCCCCGATGGCTGGCGCACCCCGGACATACATTTCCGTTATCGACCGGGCAACGTCGTGATAGTCATCAAACTCTGCCACTTCAAAATCGAAGGGCAGTTTTCGTTGGTCGATCATTTTTACTGTCTGGTTATCGTAGTCCCAAAAAACAGTCCGCATATTTCCTCCGGGGTCAGTCATTAATAAACAGTCGTCAGTAAGCAGTTAGGTTTTGACTGATTATTGAAAACTGCTTATCGGTCACTTTGTTTTTCTAAAATTACGGATGGGATCATAGCACAGGCAAAACCTGTCGCCAATCTATAAAAGTGGCGTGGCGTTGGGGCTATTGTTAGAATCGGCAGCCCAATGGACGAAGACAATTCTTTGAGTGAAATATGGCGTGCCTGGCGAAGCTGGCTGCGGCTTGGTATGGGTGTCAAGCGTTGGCTGCTAATTCTAGGATTCGGGGCTGTCATTGCTGGGGCTGGCATTGGGGCTTTGTTGATAGCCCTTAGTGAGTGGCGGCTTGTCCCCGTTGATTTATATGGCTTGTTGACGCTCCAATTTTTGCCGATTGGATTGCAAATCATCTTACCTTTGCTAATCGGGGGCTTGATTATCTTTGCCGCCATTCTTAAGTTAGGCTCGAATTTGGTGGCTCCTTTTCGCCGACCAGGGGAGCGGGTTAGCGATTCTCTTTATACCTATACTCAACGAAATCGAGGGCCGCACATTGTGGCGATTGGTGGTGGGACGGGGATGCCTAGTTTGCTGCGGGGGCTGAGAGAATTTACGAGCAACATTACAGCGATTGTGACGGTGGCTGACGATGGTGGCAGCAGCGGCCGTTTGCGGGAGGAGTTGGGCATTCTGCCGCCAGGAGATTTTCGGAATAATATCGCTGCCCTTTCGCGAGACGAGGCGTTGATGACCCAGTTAATGCAGTATCGCTTTGGCGGTCGGGTGAGTGGTCGTCCTCAGGCTGGCGCTAAGGGGGAGTTGGAGGGTCATGCTTTTGGTAACCTTCTGCTGGGTGCTTTGACAGGGATTACAGGCAGCTTCGACGAGGCGCTTTTGGCGGCGGGTCGGGTGTTAGCTATCCGGGGCAAGGTGCTGCCGTCTACCCTGGAGAATTTGACCTTGGCGGCTGATATTGAGCTTAAGGAGGGGGGGATTCGACGGGTGGTTGGGGAGTCGGTAATTCCGAAGGCAAACGGCCGTATTCAGCGTATTTATATTGAACCAGCAACTGTGCCAGCTTACCCTCCGGCGGTTCGAGCTATCTTGCAGGCGGATGTAGTTGTTATTGGCCCAGGAAGCCTTTACACGAGTATATTGCCAAATCTGTTGGTCCGAGATATTGCCCATGCTTTGGAGCAGACAAAAGCGGTTCGGGTTTATGTCTGTAATCTGGCTACACAGCCGGGCGAGACGGATAGCTATACAGTTGCTGATCATGTTGCTGTTCTTAACAAACATCTTTCTAGTAGGGGTATGGATCGTCGCAGATGGCTGGATGCGGTCTTGGCGAATGATAATCTTTCGGTGTCTCCAAAGGCTGGGGGCGGCCAGACGGTGTTTGTCGAACCAGTGGCTCCAGTTGGCGAACGGTTGGTAATGGTGGATCTGATTGATGAGGAACGGCCGTGGCGACATGACAGCCAGAAGTTGGCGCGGGCGATTGTGGATTTATTGGGGGCTGGGGAGCGGGGGTCGGGGATTGAGGATCGAGGATTGGGGATGGCGGGGTGACTGGTGGGGTGGTATGGTGCAGTAAGGCCGGCCGCACTTTGATGGGCTAAGGTTTTGTGATAGTTGGCGACTGTTAGTCTATGGCTTATACTCCATTGGTAGGAAATTTATCAAGATAATTAGGGCCAATTAATGATAGTTGAGGCGCTAAATTGGCGTGCCAGGCATAACCCTAAGGATTTAGCTCGTGCAAATCTTGATGGGCGAGGCGGCGCTTTTGTAATTGAATAAAAGTTAAGGAGAAAGTAACATGGCAATTAAGGTAGGGATTAATGGTTTTGGCCGAATCGGCCGTCAAGTTTATAAGGCCATCTACGAGAATTATAAGGGTGTGTTGGATGTAGAGGCTGTCAATGATTTGATGGATGTCAAGACGAATGCCCATTTGTTGAAGTATGATTCGACTTACGGCCGTTTTCCAGGCGAGATCGAGGTACGTGATGACAATATTTACGTCAATGGCGAAATGTTGAAGAGCTTTGCTGAACGTGACCCGGCGAAACTGCCCTGGGGCGATTTGGGAGTCGATATTGTATTGGAATGTACTGGCATTTTTCGGGATCGGGAGAGAGCCAGCGCCCATCTTGCAGGCGGTGCAAAGAAGGTTCTGATTTCGGCGCCTGGCAAAGATATGGATGCCACGTTCTGTTTGGGGGTCAACGAAGAGACATATGATCCTGACAATCATCATGTCATCTCTAATGCCAGTTGTACAACCAACTGCTTGGCTCCCGTGGCGAAGGTGTTGAATGATACTTTTGGCGTCAAACGTGCTTTGATGTCAACGATTCACGCCTATACTAACGGCCAAAAGATTTTGGATATGGCTTCTAAAGATTTGCGGCGCTCTCGCACGGCCGGAATTAATATTATTCCGACAACCACTGGTGCGGCTAAGGCCGTTTCCCTTGTCATTCCTGAGATGGACGGCCGTTTCGATGGTATGGCTTTCCGAGTGCCCGTTGTTACAGTCTCGGTTGTTGATCTGACGGCGGAATTAGAAAAGGATACCACGATTGAAGAGTTGAATGCGACGTTCAAGGCTGCTTCCGATGGTGGTGGCTGGTTGGGCAAGGTGTTGGATTATACTGAAGAACCGTTGGTTTCGACCGATTTCATCGGCAACCCGCATTCTTCAACAGTTGATGCGCCTTCTACGCAGGTTATTGGTGGCAACCTGGTTAAGGTCGTTACCTGGTATGACAACGAATGGGGTTACTCTTCCCGATTGGCTGATCTGGCTGCTTTTGTGGCTGGGAAGCTGTAGAAAAAGAATAGTAATTGGTAATTGGTAGCCAGTACGAGACGTTTATCGCGTACTGGCTACTGACTACAGATTACTGACTACTGTCACTATGGAATTGAAAGAGCTTGAGGCGCGGATGCATGAGTTTGTGGCCGGGAAAGGTTGGTATGGAGCTGACTCGCCGAGGGTGCAATCGCCTAAGAATTTGGCGGTGTCGTTGGCAATTGAAGCGGCTGAAGTGCTTGAGCATTTTCAATGGCAAGAACAGTCGTCGGATACGGCCGAACTTGCCGGGGAGTTGGCTGATGTAGCCCTCTATCTTTTGCAATTAGCTAGTATTAGTGGGATCGATCTGGAGCAGGCAATTGTTGATAAATTAGCCCATAACCAGGATAGGGAGTGGCCGATCTCGGGGCCGGATTCGGGGTCGGGATTGGTATCGTGACCGTTAATTGTCTGGGTGGTTAACGGTGCGAATTTTAGCGGTTAGTGACCGCGTCTTGGACCAACTATATTGTGCCGATGTTCGCCAAAAATACCCTGATATTGATTTGATTATCGGGTGTGGGGATTTGCCTTATTATTACTTGGAGTTTCTTGTTTCTGGCTTGGATGCACCTTTGTATTACGTTCATGGCAACCATGATGCCGGGCCACAATATGTTGCCGGAGGCGGGGTGCTAAATCGGGCGCAAGGTGGGCTGGACGTTCATAGACAGGTCGTCCACCATGAGGGGGTATTGATTGCAGGTTTAGAGGGATCGATGCGCTATCGTTCAAATGCGGCATTTATGTATACGGAGGGGGAAATGGCCTGGAATGCTGTGACCTTGATGCCGCAGTTGATGTGGAATCGCTGGCGATACGGCCGTGCTTTGGACATCCTCGTCACCCATTCGCCCCCATTCGAGATTCATGATGGCAAGGATGTGGCCCATACTGGATTTAAGATTTTTCGTAACTTAATGAAATGGTTCCAGCCTAAATATTTACTTCATGGACATATGCATGTCTATCGGAATGATGTTCCTAGTGTGACTAAATTTTTTCAGACACAGGTGATTAATGTCTATCCCTATAGGATTTTTGACTATGGCTCAGTTTAGTCGTTTTTCGGCCGTTCTGGTGCGGCTCTTTCTTTGGCTTGTTCTGCTTCTCTTGGCTTCCAATACTTTAATTGGAAATGCACAAACTATTGATCAAGAACGGGCCAGCGTGACTGTTTTTCCAAATAATAATGGTATTGGTGAGCCTGGGGAGACTGTCATCTATCAGCATACGGTGAAAAACATCGGGGCCGGAACGGAAATCTTTGACCTAACCGTTGACTCTAGCGAAGGTTGGTCTACGACGGTGTCCCCAGATGTTGTCACGTTGAATGGGAACCAGGAAACGACGATTTTAGTGACGGTGGTTGTTAGCACGAATGCCCAGCAAGGGGATGTTGATGTGACAACTGTTACAGCGACTTCTCAAACGAACCCGGGTACGATTGGCTCTGCGACAGATACGACTATTGTACCGATCCCTATGTTCCTACCGATAGTATCGAACAACGCTGGAGAAGAGTCTCCTGATTGCCAATTAGTTATTCCTTCTCCGAACAACCCTCCCGGGGTGGATCTGGTTGTGACGGCCATCTCTTTGAGTCCGAATCCACCTCGGCCCGGACAAGAGACAACGGTTCGCGTAACGGTCAAGAATCAAGGCATGACGGATGTTTCTGCTGGAAACAATTTTCTGATAGATTTTTATGATGATCCTGTGCCGGAGCCGCCTGCACCGCTCCAACCGGGGGATATCTTTTGGGGTGTTCAGGGTGTGGACTTTACGGCTGGCGAGAGCCTAACATTCGTTGGTTCCTACACCTTTACGTCGGGATTTCATCATCTGTATGCGCAGATTGACACTGATGGTGTTGTAGACGAAACGGATGAATTTAATAATATTTATGGCTGTTTAGGCATCGGGATCAATTAGTTGGGTTGCCAGATAATTTTAGCGTGAAATTATTTTGGCTCTTTGGGAACTCATAGGGTTCATTCAGTTGTTAGGGGCGAACCCTTGTGATCGCCCAGAGAGGACGATACAAGACTACGCCCCTTCCCCTTGCTTAACAATGTGCTAAATGGGTTAATCTGAAATTGGGTAGTTGAACTTCCAGGGGGCATTGTTCATTGGGAGGTCGTCGAGTTTGGCTTGACGAAGGGAGTCGAAACGAGGTTTCATTTCGTTGAGGCTGTCGCCGCCGATTTTTTCTATGAGGGCGTTGGATAGGGTTATGGCTGTCATGGCTTCGCCGACAACGGCCGCTCTGGGGACGGCGCAGAAGTCGGAGCGTTCGTAAACGGTTTCTGTCTCTTGGCCTGTGGCTAAATCGACTGACTTGCGGGGATTGAGGACGGTTGAAATGGGCTTCATGGCCGCTCGAACGATGATAGGCTCGCCAGTTGTGATGCCGCCTTCAAAGCCTCCTGCGTTATTGCTTTGGCGGGTTAAATTTCCAGCCTCGTCTCGAAAAATCTCATCATGGACCTGGGAACCGGGCAGAGCGGCGTTGGCGAAGGCGGAGCCGATTTCGACACCTTTGATGGCGTGAATGGAGCCGACTGACCAGAGGAGTAGGGCATCTAGCCGCCGGTCCCAGTGGACGTGGCTGCCAAGCCCGGTGGGGACATTAAGAGCAATGACTTCAAAGATACCGCCTAAGGTGTCTTTGGCTTGCATAATTTCCCGGATTTCGTTCCGCATTTGCCCAACTAGTTCAGGGACGGGACAGCGTAGGTCGTTGGCTTCGGCCGTTTCAAATCGTTCCAGGTAGGGAATGTCTGGGGGGATGTCGGCTGTTATACGGCCGATGCTGGTGACATAGCTGCCGATGGTGATGCCGAATTGGGCCAGGAGCTGTTTGCAGATGGCCCCGACAGCGACACGAGCGGCCGTTTCTCTAGCGGAGGCTCGTTCTAATGAGAGGCGTAGTTCCTGGTAGCCGTATTTGACGGCCCCGGTCAGGTCAGCATGGCCGGGCCGGGGGATGGTGAAGGGGTCAATCTCGCGCTCCTTCCACTTGACATAATCGAGATTGACTATTCTGATGGCGATTGGGCCGCCTGTGCTTTGGCCGTTGGTGAATCCGGCCGTAATTTGGACGGCATCTTTCTCGATCTTCATGCGGCCGCCAGAGCCATAGCCTTTTTGCCGTCGGGCCATCTGATGGTTCAGTTGGTCAATGTCCAAGGGCAGCCCTGCTGGAAGCCCTTCGAGAATGGTTGTTAGTTCGGGGCCATGCGATTCACCGGCCGTTAAGAAGCGGAGCATCATTACCCTTCACGTTGCCAGCCTAGAGAATAGGCGGTTGGCAGATCTTCTCCAGAAACGAGGACGCGATAATGGGCGCTGGTTGGGCAGCCACAGGCTTCGCAGACGAGCAGTTCGGTCTCTTCAACGGCGAGAATCTCAACGCCAGCGGCTTCGAGGTCTGCAACGGCCGAGTCGGAGGTTGGATAGGCTAAGGTATCAGCACATTGCTCTCCAACAGGGCGAATGACCCAGCCTTGGGCATCTGCGGCGGGGTACCCATCAGCGGGGGCGGTTGGTTGAGGTCGGGCTGGTGGATAGGCTTCGCTATCTGGCGTTGGAGCGACTACATCTGTGGTGGGAGTCGGCCGTGCGATGGGTTCTTCCTCTTCCTCAGGAGCATCGCCATTGCAGGCGGCTAAGAGAAGGGCAAAAAGTATCATGATTAGTAGGGAACGTTTTTTCATATAAAATCTCCGTTTTTTTATCATGGCTCTTTTGTTGCCGATAATTGGTAATTTATTTGACCTAATTTTTCAGATCAAGGGTTTCTAACTTGATATTACATTTTAGGTATTACGACTTTTATTCCTAAAGAGCCATCATTTTTCTTGATTTACGGCAACATTGTACCTAAATAGAGCTGTATGTGCAGAAAAGAGGTGGCGAATTGAGGATATTATGTGAGAATCTTTAGGCGACGTTTATGAAGCGGGATGAATAAATTTAGGATCATTCTTAATCGTGGTAGAATTTGGTGGACGGTGCTAGCGGTAAGTAAGCGGTGGTTAGTAAACTGTAGACAGTAGATGATCGTTAGTGGTCTTTGGTTGATTAGAGGTTGATGGGTTGGGAATGAGATGATTTTTATAAGGTACATCGAAAACAGGTTTGCCGCTGCTGCTCCGCAGACGAAGGTTTTGGTTGCTTGTTTGGCCTTACTACTGGCCGCTCTAGGCTGTGCTTTTAGTGATGAAGCGACACCTGTTCCTGTTTCATCTGCGCCACCCTCTACTGATTATCTTGTTTATACTGCTCCGGCTTATAATATCACCTTGTCGTCTGGACAAAGTGTGCCGGGGACGGGATTAAAGTATATCAATCGGGCAGACGATGTTTATAATGTTACGATTGATAATCAAGCGTTGACCCGACAAGGGGGTGATTCGCTTCCTTGGCAAGGGGTGCTGGCACCTGGGGTGTTTGCTAAATATAATTTGCGAATAACGCCCTCTTTTGGCATTGATGGTTTGATTGCAGCAGGGTCGGTTGAACTGGACATTTTGAATCCAGTGCCAATTGAGATCGCCAGCTTGCCGACAACGATTGCGAATAGTTATGGATTTTCGGGTATCGTCGTTGCCCAAACGGTTCCGGTGGGGCAGGTGATCCCTGGTATGACGTTGGTTTATGCGGGCGAGACTGACCAGGGGGCGGCTTTCTCTGGCACAACTCAATATCCTTATCGCGCTCGGGCTGATTCATTGATCTGGTTAGGGCAGTTGCGAGATAATGTGTATGTTCGGCACAATTTGCGGGTTATTGCGTTCAATGCTGATTCGCTTACCCTGGGTGGAACGGCCGAAATATGGGTTGTTCCCCAGTAGGCAAACGCTTCAATGCCCTATGTCGTTTACCCTCAAGCCCCTAGCTCATTTGCTGAGAAGAATCCATTTCGTGGCCGGATGTATGATCCTCAAGAGATTCGGCCGTTTGCAGAAATAAAAGGCTCACTCCCGGCTCCTATCCTGCCGGATCATCCAACCTGGGAGCGGATGTATTGGCAAGCCTGGGAGATGTTTTGGGGGAATATTAACCAGCCATCTGTTGAAAGCAGCCTGATTGCACCTTATGTTGGCCCATTGGTTGGGAATGGCTTGAATTTGTGGTCAACCGCTTTCGTGGCTCAGATTGGTCATTATGCGCGTCGAATTGTGCCGCTTATCAGATCGCTGGACAATTTTTATTTTTCCCAACATGATGATGGCTTTATTTGCCGCCAGATCGATACCCGGGGGAATGATTGTTTTCATCTTCATGATCCGAATGGCGCGGCGCCTAATCTCTTAACCTGGGCGGAGTGGCGTTATTATCGAGTGACGGGCAGTGATGAACGGCTTAAGGCGGCGTTCTGGCCTTTGATGGCTTATCATCAATGGCTGAAAAAGAACCGTACCTGGCCTAATGGCTTGTATTGGGCGACGGGGATGAGCAGTGGCATGAGCAACCAGACGCGAATGAGGGATCAGGTTGAGGAGAGTATGTACCATCATTGCCATTGGAGTTGGGTTGATGTGAATATGCAGGCTGTGTTGGACACCTGGATTTTGTCGCAGACGGCCGTTATCTTGGACGAGGATGAGTTAGCTGATAGTTTGAGCCAGGAATATCATCATTTGCTGCAAGAGATTAATGCTCGGATGTGGAATGAGGTAACGGGTTTTTATCAGGATATTGACCCGGCTGGCAATTTTAGCCCGGTGAAAAGTATTGGGGCTTATTGGGCCATGTTAGTGCAAGGGATGGTCTCTAAAGATCGATTGACGAGGTTTATCAAGCACCTTTATGAGCCTGATAGCTTCAAACGGCCGCATCGGGTTCCAAGTCAATCGGCTGATAGCCCTGGTTATGATGCTGACTCTGGCGCTCATTGGCGGGGCGGGGTCTGGTCGCCCACGAATTATATGCTTTTGAAGGGGCTGCGAGCCAATGGTAGGCATATGTTGGCGCACCAGATTGCGATGAACCATTTGGATAATGTCGGCCGAATTTTTGAAAGGACGGGTACCTTTTGGGAGAACTATGGGCCAGAAGCGGCAGCGCCAGGCCAACCGGCTGAGCCAGATTTTGTTGGCTGGTCGGGCTTAAGCCCTATCTCTATCTTGTTAGAGGATGTTATCGGTATCAATGTTGATTGGCCCCAACGGCGGGTGACTTGGGATCGCCGATATGAAACGGATGCTTTTTTTGGGGTACGGAATTATCCGATCGGGGAAGATGAGCAGATGGACCTCATTGGTGATCGGGAGACGATTACTATTAAAACGACGGTGCCGTTGACGCTTGTTATTCAGGATGAAGAAGCAAATTTACAAACGGCCGTGCCAATTGGCTCAACCGAAATCGATCTTTAACGTCAGTGCCTCAAATAACTGTTGCGACCTTAAACTTACGAAATCGGCAGGATCGTTGGCTGAAACGACGGGAACTGGTGGTGGCTGAAATGGTAGATACTGCCCCTGATCTAATTAGCCTACAGGAAGTGTACCGGCCTATCGGACAGGCCAATTGGCTGAAGAATCAGATTAACAGCAGACTGGAAATCAAGGGGGACGGCCGAGCCTATAGATTGGTTCAAAAACGTCGCCAACATTTTTGGAAAGGTTATTTTGATGGGATTGCGATATTAAGTAAGCTGCCGATCTTATCCCATGATGCTATTTCGTTGGGTTATGGTGGTCGGGTGGCGCTGCGGGCGAATATTGAACTGCCTACTAGAGAGACGCTGGACTTTGTGGCTGTTCACCTTCATCCTCGATACCGGGATCATGAAGCCAGAGTGGAGCAGGTGATGAAATTGACGGGCTGGCTCAATGAGCAAAATCCCGTTCCAAAGCGGATTATCGCTGGTGATTTTAATGAGGTGCCAGATGGCGCGGCTATCTTACAGATGAAACAGGGCTATCGCTCTGCCTTTGCCGAGCTTTGGGGCAAGGAGCCGGTGGCGACTTTCCCGACGGCGTTGGTTGAGCGGGAGGATGATTGGGCTGGCTGCCTGGACTATATTTTTATTTCTCCGGCGGTGAAAAAGGTGTTGGCGGTTCAGATATTTTGCAATAAATCGGCCGTTGATGACCCTACGCTGTACCCATCGGATCATGTGGGCTTGTTGGTTACGTTGGAGACGGGCTGATGGTGTATATTACTGTGGTGTTTTGAATTGTTAAGTAAATGGTAAAAAGTCATTAAAAATAGTAGCCACGAATTTACACGAATTATCACTAATTTTGAACCTGTAATTCGTGTAAATTTGTGTTAATTCGTGGCAGATTTTCCTTAAACAACTTTTTGCTGACTACTTAAATAGTGCGTAATTTGTAAAACGTGATGCGTAATTCGTGAATGGCGATTTTGCGTATTATGGCATATAGAAGGCAGGCTTTTTAGATTGTTGATAGTTCAGTTTAGAAAATGAGCCTGACTTTTGAACTATTGAAGGACGACGTATATGACCAAACCAACAATCTCGATTGTTGTTCCAGTTTATAATGAAGAGGAAGTGCTGCCGGAGTTGTATCGCCGGATTCGGGAAGTGATGGACGGGGTTGATGAATCCTGGGAGCTTATCCTGGTTAACGATGGTAGTAAGGATAATTCGGCCGAGGTTATTAATGGGCTGAATGAGCAGGATGCCCGTGTTAAGGGGATCAGCTTTTCGCGTAATTTTGGTTTTCAAGAGGCTGTTACGGCCGGGTTGTCTTACACCTCTGGGCAAGCGGTCGTTCTTTCAGATGCTGACTTGCAAGACCCACCGGAAGTCATTCCGCAAATGGTTGCTAAATGGCGGGAGGGTTTTGATGTGGTTTATGGCGTTCGCATTAGTCGAGAGGGGGAGACGTGGTTTAAAAAGTTTACGGCTAAAGTCTTTTATCGCATTATCTATCGGATTACGAGCGTGAACATTCCGTTGGATACGGGCGATTTTCGGTTGATGGATCGGCGGGTGGTTGATGCGATTATGCGGATGCCGGAGCGGAATCGCTTTTTGCGGGGGATGGTTCCCTGGGTTGGATTTAGTCAGGTAGGATTGACCTATCAGCGGGCGGCTCGTTTTGCGGGGGAGTCGAAGTTTAACAGCGTTCGCCAAATGCTGCCTTTTGCCGTTGACGCCATTACCAGCTTTTCTTATTTTCCCTTGCAACTTGCCACTTATTTGGGCTTTATGATGGCGATCATTAGTGCGGTGATGATTTTGGCTGTGATTGGCTTGCGTCTGTTTGGGCCGGATGAACCGCTGTTAGGGCAGGCGACGACCTTGGTGGCGGTCTTGTTTTTGGGTGGGGTACAGCTGATCAGTCTGGGAATTATTGGGGAGTATCTCGGCCGTATTTATGATGAGGTGAAGGGACGGCCGTTATATCTGGTTGATAAGACCTGGGGCTTGGAACCGGCTAGCCGCCAATCTCGGACATCACCCGATTCAGGGGAATAATATCGTCGGCCAGGCCGTGACCCCAAGGTTTCCACCAGATAGCTTTTTCGATAATCTCGACTAGCTCTTCGTCGCTGGCCCCGCTGCGAAGGGGGGCCAGGAGGTTGACTTCTTTTTCTCGGAGCAGGCAGAGGCGAAGACGGCCGTCGGCCGTTAATCTGGCCCGGTTGCAACCGGCACAGAAGGGCTTTGTGACGGAGCTGATAAAGCCTAAGGTGCCGATGCCTTCCTCGAGGCGGAATAGTTGAGCTTCGCCATCGAGACGGCCGTTGTTGACGATGTGGGGGGTTCCTAAGGAACGGCCGATTGTTTCCAACAGCTCATCTTGGCTGACGACCCCAGCCAGTTGGAAATCAGAGACATCGCCAAAGGGCATCATTTCGATAAAGCGAATTTGCCAGGGTTGGAAAAGGGTTAGGCGGGCTAAATCGACGACATCCTGGGTGTCGTTATAACCGCGCACGACGACACAGTTCAGTTTGACCCCTAGACCCGCATCTTGGGCGGCGTGAATGCCTGCCCAAACGTCTTGTACATCTCCCCAACGGGTCAGCTTCTTAAACTTTTCAGGATTCAAGGTGTCGATACTAACGTTTACTCGCTGGCAGCCAGCGTCGGCTAGCGGTTGGGCCAATTTATCGAGCATGAGGCCATTGGTGGTGATGGCGACTGTTTCAACGCCCGGTGTTTTGGCGATGTTTTCGACGATTTCAACCACATTGGCCCGCACTGTTGGTTCGCCGCCTGTCAGACGAAACTTGTTGAAGCCAAGTCCGCTGAAAATGTTGACCAAGCGGTAAATTTCCTCATCTTGCAGCAGTTCCTCACGCGGCCGAAAGGTCATATCTTCCGGCATACAGTAGACGCAGCGTAAGTTGCATTTGTCGGTTAGCGAGATTCGCATGTAGTTGATATTTCTGCCAAAGCGGTCGAAGGACATGGGGTAATTATACGTGATTTGGGGTATTTTTATCAACTTTTTCTTCTTTATTAAGCTTTTTATTGGTTGGACGTAGGGTAATTAATGGTTTTCTCACTATCATTGTCATTCAGTACCCGCTATAATGACTTTGCTTTATATTGATTTTGAAGGAGTTTATTTTGAATTATTCGAGACGATCTGTACTTCCTGCCTGGCTGAATGCTGTTATCGCATTTACTTTTGTTGTTTCGGGTATTGTCGTTACAGCCTTTATCTTTTTAACGGCCGATGCCTTTCTCGGCCGTCCGCTTAACCCGTTGGCAGAAGCGGCTGAAGCTGTTAGTGATGTGAATCTTGACCCATTGAATCAGGATGGTGGTCTGCCGGGCGTGCCGACGGCTCTGGCTGGTGTCCCTTTGCCGTCACCATTCCCGACCAATGAATTTGCGGAGAATAATCAGCGGGTCAATGTTTTGATTATGGGCATTGATCGGCGACCGGGAGAGGCGTTTATTTCTCGGACTGATACGATGATGTTAGTCTCCATTGATCCTGAAACACAATCGGCCTCTATTCTTTCTATCCCCCGTGATCTGTATGTGGTTATTCCGGGACGAGGCCGGGATCGGATTAATACGGCTTTTGTTTATGGCTCAGTGGATAATAACCCGGCAGGCGGGGCGCTGCTGGCGATGCAGACGGTAGAGTATAATCTTGGTGTTTATATCGACCACTATCTATTGGTGGATTTCGGTGCTGTTATCAATGGCATTAATGAGTTAGGGGGTATTGACGTTTATGTGCCGTATAACATTAATGACCCAACCTTTCCAGATATGAATTATGGCTTTGATCCACTCTTTATTCCGGCGGGGCAACAGCATTTTGATGGGGTGATGGCCTTGAAGTATGCTCGCACGCGGCATCAGGATAATGATTTTTATCGGGCGCGACGGCAGCAGCAGGTGGTCTTGGCTGTTCGAGATAAAGCCCTAGCGCTTGGCTTGCCAACCTTGATTAGCCGCGCTCCGTCTCTTTATAATCAATTTGAGCGGGGCATTCGGACTGATTTGAGTTTGCAGCAGATTATCGAGTTGGCTCAGATTGCGGGGGATATTCCTGATGAGAACATTCGTAATGAGGTCTTAGACCACAATTATGTCTCGAATTATCTGACGGAAAATGGGGCCAGCGTCTTGATTCCTATTAATGAGGCGATTGAACCCTTAATTTTGCAAATGTTCTATAACAGTTAAACAGGCAGCAAAAAACTTGCAACGATAGGTAACAGCAGAACCGCGAGGATGGCCCCCAGATAAGTCCCCCCGATTTCTTACTACACTTGCCTACAAACGATACCAGCATTATTTTGGAAAAGTTCAATCAGCTTGTCTTACGTTCTACTTGACACCTATCCTAGTCCGATTGACAATTGAACAGATGAATAGAAAAGAATTTCTTGCTGAGATAGAAAAACGACCGCTCCTTCTCGATGGCGCGATGGGAACCTTGCTGCACGGCCGAGGTGCGCCCATTGACCAATGCTTTGATGCGCTAAATCGGGAGGACCCGGCCTTGGTGGCTGATATTCATCGCAGTTATATTGATGCTGGGGCTGACATTATTGAAACGAACAGCTTTGGAGCTAACCGCTTCAAACTGGCCCAGCACGGCCTGGAGCATGAGGTTAGAGCCTTGAACCAGTCGGCCGTTTCAGTCGCCCGTCGAGTAATTGATAGCTCTTTCAAATCGGTCTTGCTGGCCGGATCGATTGGCCCTTTAGGGGTGCATCTGGCCCCATTAGGCCGGGTGAAAGAGGCTCAGGCAGAGACGGCTTTTGCGGAGCAGATTGGGGCTTTGGTAAATAAGCCTGACGATGCCGCAAAAGGGGTGGATCTGCTGGTTGTGGAGACGATGCCAGATATTCGAGAGGTGGAAACGGCCGTTCGGGCCGCCCGCTCAGTTGCCCCGGACATTCCCATTATTGCCATGATGACCTTCACCAGGGACGACCGCACTATATTGGGCGATAGGCCAGCCGATGTCGCTGCTCAACTAGCTGCCTTAGATGTTGATGCGATTGGCGTTAATTGCAGCAGTGGCCCGGTACAGGTGCTGCGCTTATTGTCTAAACTTCGACAGGCGGCTCCGAATATGCCATTGGCGGCGGCGCCTAATGCGGGTTGGCCCCAACAGCAGGATGGAGGGCGGGTGCTGTATCCGGCCACGCCAGAGTATTTTGCTGAATATACCAGGGCTTTTGTTGAGGCAGGGGCGAGGCTAATTGGTGGTTGTTGTGGCACGACTAACGCTCATGTTAATGCTATGAGACGAGCATTGGATACCCCTGGTGCGGGAAAACGGCCGCTTCCGAGTGTCAGTCGCAAAAGAAGGGTGGCGACGATGGTAACGGCCGATCAGCCTACCGAATTGGCCCTGGCGTTGCTTGAAAAGCGGTTTATTGTCACGGTGGAGATGAGTCCGCCACGGGGCATTGCTGCTCGTCGCTTACTCACTGGGGCCAAGATGCTGAAAGAGGCGGGGGCGAATTTCATTGATGTGGCTGATAATCCTTTGGCTCGAATGCGGATGGGGGCTTGGGCGGCGGCTCATTTGGTTCAAAAAGAGGTTGGTTTGGAGGCGGTGCTGCATTTTCCGACGCGTGGTCGAAACTTGCTGCGGGTTCAGGGCGATTTGTTGGCCGCTCATGCGCTTGGTATTCGTAACCTTTTTGTTGTCATGGGAGACCCGACAAAGATTGGTGATTATCCTGAGGCAATGGACAACTATGATATTGTGCCGACGGGGTTAATTAGCTTAATTAAAAAACGGCTTAATAGTGGGCTTGATCAGGCGGGACAACGGATTGATCAGCCGACCAGCTTTGTGGTTGGCTGTGCCGTTAGCCTGGAACCACAGAACCAGGTCCGGGAACTGCGGTTACTGCGCAAGAAGATCATGAATGGGGCTGACTTTGCCTTGAGCCAGCCGGTCTTTAATCCGGCCAAGGCTCAAGCGTTTCTAGCTGCTTATGAGGCGGTGTATGGTGAACGGCCGATCCCAATAATCGCTGGCATTCAACCGTTGTATAACAGTGGCAATGCTGAGTTTTTGCATAATGAGGTGCCGGGCATTATGATTCCTGATAGTTATTTTGACCGCTTGCGGGCCGCCAGAGACCCTCAACAGGAGGGGGTGCGAATTGCCCAGGAGATTTTGGAATCTGTTCAGCCTTTTGCCAGGGGCGTATATATGGTTCCGGCGTTCGGCCGTTATGATCTGGTGGCAGATGTATTGGATGCGCTCACAAATTAAGTAGGTTGAAAGCATTCATCTAAAAAGACCTTGCCACGAATTGAACGAATTGTCGTCTTGAACTATTATGCCAATTCATGACTTTAGCTTTAGAAAAATTGTGAGAAGCAGTAAATATAAATGATAATCTGGAACCTGGTTTTTGGGCTGGTTGGTTTGTTGGTTGGGGGGCTGCTTAATGTGCTGGCCGATGACTTACCGGCTCGCATTCGGCCGAAACGGCCCCACTGCCCCCGGTGTGATCACAGTTATGGCCTATCTCGTTGGCTGGCCGTCGGCCGTCTTTTGCAGGGTGGCAAATGTCCTAACTGCGAACTGCCCACCCGCCGGAGAGCAATTTTACTAGAGATTGGGACGGTGTTAGCCTTTGCAGCTTTGCCTTCGTTGATTGAGCCGGGGCTTGATTTGGTGATTTATACGGTTTATACGGCCGTTTTGCTGCTTGTCATCGTTATTGATATTGAACATCGGCTTATTCTTCATGTTGTTACTTTTCCAACTACCGTTTTTGCGCTCCTTGCCAGCCTGGTTCTGATGGATAATTCTTTGATTTCGGCCGTGTTAGGAGCTGCGATTGGCTTTGGCTTCTTTTATCTGGCCTATGTACTCGGCCGTCGTTTGTTTGGGGCGGGGGCGTTTGGCTTTGGGGATGTTACTCTGGCGATGACGATGGGGGCGATGTTAGGCATTCATCGAGTTATCTTCGCATTGGTTTTGGGGGTGTTGTTGGGTGGGTTATGGAGTTTGATTGGTTTGGTTAGCGGCCGAATGAGCCGCTCTTCTTACTTTGCTTATGGCCCTTTCTTGGCGGTGGGCGGACTGGTGACGATAGTTTGGGGGAATGCTTTCTTAGAATGGTATATTGGGACGCCTACTGGCTAATTTGAGAATGACTTAATCGTCAATAGTGATAGGCCAGAAATCCCCTTCTAAACTCACCTCTAAGGCGGATTCCGTTAGAACCAATCCTATACTATGCAAGATGCCTTCGACGCCGTGCGTCTTTAGTTGTGGGGGCAAGGTTTTTAGAATGATGCGGCCTAAGTCGCTTAGCTCTTGACGGGCTAGATAGTCGACGTTTATGGCTGTCAGGGCGGCTTTGGCTTTTAAGTCGAAGCGGCGTGTTTTTTCTTCAATTGAGAGGGTGCCTTTCTTTACGACTAATTTGTTGCGAATAGAGACCGGGTCGTTAATCAGACTGTAGCTAAATTTGATGGCGGCTACGATGGGTTTGTGAATCCGAACTAGGAAGCAAACTTGGGCTTCTTGGTTGCTGATATAAACATCCATTGCTGAAATGGTGCTGGTGACTGGCACCTTTACGCCGCCTATTTTTTGCTCTGCAAAGAGGGCTGAAACGACCCCTTTTATGATGGTAGCTAATTCGTCAGCTTTTATTGACTCTTGGAAACGGCCGAAATCCCGCAGAGACGCAGCGATACGTTTCTCGATGGTTTCTGGGGTACGAACGGGGGTTGAAAGGGTAGAAGCATCCATGTAAGCGTTTTGGTAGGCTTAGTTTACCTTATTCGTCGGGGCGTGCCACCTATCGCCCGTTTATGGCGGCTTTGGTAGAATACTTGCTCTTAAAATTATCACGAAAAGGCCCAAAGATTGCCGTGCGAAAGAAAGCAGTTTATACATTCTGGTGATGGGTGCGATCAGTGTAATTAGGATGCGACTCTTTAGAAATGACTGATACAAAGGCCCAGACGGAGAAAAGTGGAGATGGTGGCATGAAGGCCAATGATATCGTCATCCGGCAGGTTAGAGATATAGATGGCGCTGTCCAGATAGAGACGGTTCAAAAGCTCGCCTGGGGGATTTCTGATTTAGAGGTTATTCCTAACCGCTTTATGCACGCTTTGGACCACAATGGCGCTTGCCTTTTTGGCGCCTACGTGGGTGATAGAATTGTTGGTTTTTCTTTTGGACTGATTGGCTTTTCTTCGACAATTGGGCCAACGGTGGTTGAGAAAGCTGGGCCACTGCATATGTATTCGGCCATCTCTGGCGTTATTCCAACCTATCAAGTTAGTGGTGTGGGTTACGAACTGAAAATGGCCCAACGAGCCTATGCGCTTGAAAATGGGATTCGGTTGATTACCTGGACTTACGACCCGTTGGAAAGTCGTAATGGGTATTTTAACCTGAATAAATTGGGTATTGTTTGCGATCGGTATCTGCGAAATTTTCATGGTCAGATGGGGGGTATCAACGCGGGCTTGAATACAGATCGGTTCTATGTTGAATGGTGGCTGGAAAGTGATCGGGCGAATTTACTGGCTTCCGGGCGATGGGTTCCAGTTACGAGAGAGGCATTGTTGGCAGATGGGGCTGTTATCTTGAATGGGGCGGGCAGAAGCATAGACAATTTACCCGTACCAGCGCCCGATATTCTCCAGAGCCAAGCCCCGAAGGTGCTGGCTGAGATTCCGGCTGATTTCCAACGCCTCAAACGTCAGGATATGAAGCTGGCTATTGAATGGCGGAGCCAGACTCGCCGACTATTTGAACAGTATTTTGAGAATGGCTATCAGGTCAATGGCTTTGTCCGCTATACTGAGGACAAGGCATTTAGCCGAAGCTATTATCTTTTGGAGGACTTAACCGCAAATGAAGATAGAACGAATTGACCTATATCACATCAAACAGCGGCTGGTTAGCCCGTTTGTAACCAGTTTCGGCCGTCAGGAAGAGCGTAACTGTCTTATCTTGGCCTTGCACAGTGAAGGATTGACCGGGTATGGAGAATGTACGGCTAACCGTGATCCGGGCTACAGTTATGAGACTACAGAAACAGCCTGGCATATTTTGACCGAATTTTTGATTCCGGCCGTTCTTGGGAAGGATTTACAGGAGCCAGAAGATGTCCAGGGTTGGCTAACCTTTGTTCGGGGTCATCCATTGGCCAAAGCCGCGCTGGATCATGCTGCCTGGGACATAACTGCTAAACGGGATGGCTTGTCATTGGCCCAAAAGTTGGCCGCTCCCTACCCGGAGGGGCCACGTGAACGGGTTGAAGTTGGGGTCAGCATCGGCATCCAACCGTCGATTCAACAGACGATGACGGTGATTGAGAATCACTTGGCGGAAGGGTATCGTCGGATTAAGTTGAAAATTCGGCCGGGACATGATATTGAGTTGGCTAAGGCGGCACGGGCGGCCTTTCCAGATACGAGAATTATGCTGGATGCTAATTCTGCCTATCAGCTTGAAGATGCCCCTGTTTTCCAGGCGATGGATGATCTGGATTTGTTGATGATTGAACAACCGTTGGATTATGAAGATATTTATGATCATAGTCGGCTGCGGCCCCAGATTCAATCGCCACTTTGTTTGGATGAAAGTATTCATTCGGCCGATCATACCCGTTTTGCGCTGGCAATTGGGGCTTGTGATATCATCAATATCAAGCCGTCCCGTGTTAGCGGGTGGACGGAAGCCCGAAAGGTGCATGATCTTTGTCGGGCGCAAGATGTGCCGGTTTGGTGTGGGGGGATGTTGGAAACGGGAATCGGCCGGGCTGCCCAACTCGCTTTAGCCTCATTACCTGGATTTACCCTTCCTGGTGACATTTCAGCCACATCTCGTTATTATGCTAAAGACATTACGGCACCTTTCTTCCTAAATGAAGAGGACAGTACGATTACGGTTCCATCCGGGCTAGGGTTAGGTGTTGAGCTTGATATGGCGCAGTTAGCGGCCGTTACGGTGCGACAGACGACGAAGCGTAGTTCGTAATGCGTAATTCGTAACTAGAATTGCTGCTCATTGGCCTATTACGTTTTACGCATCACGCATTAGTTTATTTGAGGATTGTATGTTTAAAGACAAAAAAATCGCCTTTATAGGCAGCGGCACGATGGCTGAGGCTATGATTCGAGGGTTGTTGACTCAAGAGATTGTTACGGCGGATCAGATCATCGCTGCTGGCCCCAGAGAAGATCGGGGTAAACGGTTGCAAAAGAAGCATGGCATTAAGGTGACGGTCGATAATACGGAAGCGGCTGAAGTGGGCCAAATTGTTGTCCTATCGGTCAAGCCCCAAGTATTGAAGGTTGTGCTGCCAGAAATTCGAGGACATTTGCGTCGCCAAGATTTGGTTTTGTCGATTATTGCGGGAACGCCAATTGAGTTGATTGCTAATGGGCTGGCTCATGCGGCCGTTGTTCGGGCAATGCCCAATACCCCGGCCCAAATCGGACAGGGTATCACCGTTTGGACAGATACCCCTGAGGTTGATGAGAGGCAACGGCAACAAGCTAAATTGATCTTGGGGTCGCTTGGTGAAGAGGTTTTCTTGGATGATGAGGATTATTTGGATATGGCGACGGCCTTGAGTGGTTCTGGTCCTGGATATGTCTTTCTGCTGATGGAGGCTTTGATTGATGCTGGGGTGCATATGGGCTTTTCACGGCGGGTTGCCAGCCAGTTGGTCTTTCAAACGATGCGTGGCAGTGTCGATTTTGCTGCCCAATCAGGCAAACATGCGGCGGAACTTCGTAACCAGGTGACATCGCCAGGCGGCACAACGGCCGAAGCGCTATACCATATGGAGAAAGGCGGCTTGCGAACGGTAATCTCGCGTGGCATTTGGGCCGCTTACCAACGCTCTATTGCACTTGGAAAGGGTAAAAAGCGGAGCGACTTAGAGGTATAGATAATATATGTTCAGGGATGATTTAATTGAGAATCCCGTAGTAATAATTCAAAGTAGTCAGCAAGATTATTATTATCGTTTTCACCAACCCCAAGAGATTATTGCAGCTTATTCTGTGGCTGAGGTTCTTCCAAAACTAGCGCAAATCGAAACGGCCGTAAATGAACAAGGACTATTCGCGGCTGGATTTATAGCGTATGAAGCGGCCCCTGCATTCGACGATGCCTTAAAAATTAATCCTGGAACGGATATTCCCATGCCTTTGCTTTGGTTTGGGCTGTTTGAGGAGCGGGAAAGGGTGCGGGTTCAGGAGTTAATTGCATCGGGTCAGGTACAGAGTTATGGGTTGGGTGATTGGCGACCATCTATATCTCAAAGGGAATATGGGGCGGCTATTAACAAGGTGCATGAGGCTATTGCTGCTGGGGACACCTATCAGGTTAATTATTCTTTTCGGATGCGGGCTGGTTTTGAGGGGAGCCCATTGGCATTTTTTGTGGATCTGATTCAGGCACAACGGCCGAATTATGCGGCATTTATCGAAACGGCCGACTTTGCTGTTTGTTCTGCTTCGCCGGAACTATTTTTCACGCTTGATGGCAGCAACCTGACTTCCAGACCGATGAAGGGGACGGTGGCTAGAGGGTTAACTCAAACGGCTGATAAGCAACAAGCTGATTGGCTGCAACATTCGACCAAAAATCGGGCCGAAAATGTGATGATTGTGGATATGATTCGTAATGATATTGGGCGGGTGGCGGAGATAGGATCGGTCGAGGTGCCAGAGTTATTTACTGTTGAACGGTATCCGACGCTTTGGCAAATGACTTCAACTGTGCGGGGTCAGACGACGGCCCCGGTGACTGAGATTTTTACGGCCTTGTTTCCCTGTGCCTCGATCACAGGTGCGCCCAAGGTTAGTACGATGGAGATAATTGCGGATTTGGAGACGGAGCCACGCCAACTCTATACCGGTTGCGTTGGCTTTATCGGCCCTGGTCGTCGGGCGCAATTTAATGTGGCTATTCGGACAGCCACGATTGATAGACAGACAAATGAAGCGATGTATGGGGTGGGGGGCGGTATTGTCTGGGATTCTGTTACGGGGGATGAGTATGAGGAATGCCAGGTGAAGGCCCGAATTTTGACGGAGAGACGGCCGTCTTTCAAGCTGCTTGAAACGATGTTGTGGATACCGGGGGAGGGTATCTTTCTGCTGCAAGAGCATTTGGCGCGGCTAAGGAATTCGGCCGACTATTTTGGGTTTTCGTTGAAGATGGAAAACTTACTGGAGCAGTTAACCCGTCAGGTAAGCGTTCTGCCCAACGTCCGGCACAAAATTCGATTGTTGCTAAGGGAGCGGGGCGAGTTTGTTATTGAGACGATACCGCTCGAAATGGTTCAAAATGTCACCCCAAAGACACTTCGCATAGACATCGCAGCCGATCCTGTTAACAGCAAGAATATCTTTCTTTATCATAAAACGTCTCACCGGGCTGTTTATGACCAGGCACGTGCTTCACGGCCGAATTGCGATGATGTGTTACTTTGGAATGAACGGGATGAAGTCACCGAGAGTTCTATTGCAAATGTTGTCCTCCGCCTTAATGGCAAATGGCTAACGCCGCCAGTTGAATCGGGCTTATTAGCTGGTACGTATCGACAGTATTTGTTAGCGAAAGGGGAAATTGAGGAGGGGGTCATCAAATTGGCTGACTTGTCTCGTGCCAAAGCGATTTATCTGATTAATTCGGTTCAAGGGTGGCGGCGAGCGGAATTGGTAGAGCAGATGACAGACGAGCCTATGCCTTTCGCCGTGCCGCAATAATTTCGGCCATGATGGAGACGGCTATCTCTTCGGGGGTGCTGGCTTTTATGTCAAGTCCAATAGGGCCGTAGATACGGCCGATTTGGGTCTCATCAAAGCCCATCTTTGCTAATCGACCTCGTCGCTTGGCCTGGGTTTTGTTGCTGCCCAAAGCGCCGATGTAGAAGGCGCGGCTGTTTAAGACGATGTTTAGAGCGGGGTCGTCTATCTTGGGATCGTGGGTGAGCATGGCAACGGCCGTTGAATCGTTCAACTGAATTTGCTCGAAAGCTTTGTCGGGCCAGGCTTGAATGAGGGTATCAACATGGGGGAAGCGGGCTTCGCTGCCGAAGGCGCGCCGGGGATCAACGACAATTGTTTCATAGCCTAAGGTTTTGGCGATGGCGGTTAGGGCGATGGCGATATGAACGCCGCCGACCATGACCAGCCTGGGCTTGGGTAGATTGACTTCGATGAAAAGTTCAATCTCGGTGTTGACGTTTGGGAGGGTGATCTTTTTTCGTTCGGAACGGCCGTTATTTAAGGCGGCCCGGGCAGTGTTTGAAACAGCACTGTCTAGCTCTGGGGATATCTGTCCAACCATTTTTTCATCATGTTGGACAACTGCTTTTTTGCCGAGCAAATCGGCCGAACCACTGATAACGGTGGCCGTAGCGAAGGCTTTATCTTCGTTGAGCAGGGATTGGGTGAAATAGTAAATGTCGCTGTTCAATGGTTCGACAAAGACTTCTATGATGCCGCCACAGGCCAGCCCGACTTCCCAGGCTGTTTCGTCGGCCACGCCGTAATGGAGGAGTTTGGAGCGGCCGTTTTCTAAAGTTTCAACGCCTTCGTCAAAGACCGCGCCTTCGACACAGCCGCCGCTTACTGAACCACTCATCTTGCCGCCGGGTGTCAGGGCCATCTTAGCGCCCACTTTTCTTGGGGCCGATCCCCAAGTTTGGACAACGGTTGCCAGGGCAATAGCATCATCCTCTGCTAACCATTTGTCGATATCGGATATGACTTCTTTCATCTTTTCCCTTATCTATTTCTTGTTTTTGCCTGTTATGATTATTCTATCATATTCCTGCTCCCTAATCCCCGATCCCTGATCTCTGCAAACTAGCGCGCGCCTGTCACACCAACTTGCTGACACATATTATGAATGGGGCAAGTTGAGCATTTCGGCCGTCTGCCGGTACAGATATGTTTGCCGAAGGGAACGAGGAGGCGATTAATGTCGATCCAGTGACGACGGGGTAGGGTGCTTTCTAAGGCGACCGTCGTTTTCTCTGGGGTTTTGGCCCCGATATATCCCCAGCGATTGGTTATGCGGTGAACGTGGGTATCGACGCTGATGTAGGGGCCGTCGCAGGCAATGCCCATGGCCAGGTTGGCGCATTTGGGGCCGACTCCTTTGAAGGAGAGCAGCAGTTCTCGGTCGCAGGGCAGTTGGCCGTCGTGTTCGCTGACTAGCTGCTGGGCGATGGCTTTGATTTGTGGCCCTTTGTTTCCGGGAAAGCTGGTGCCTTCGATGAGTTGGATGATCTCGGCCGTTTCTAATTGGCTCATTTCTTCGGCCGTTCTTGCTTTGGCGAAGAGCCGCCGGGAAACGGGCAGAGAGACTTCATCGTAGGTGCGGATGGAGATGATACAGGCGATCAACTGCTCGAAGGGGGAGGTGTAGCCTTCGTCGGCGAGTTCAAACATGGCCGCTTTGGGGTACGGTCGAACCGCTTCCTCTATCTGTATCATGGCCTTGTCAATATCAAATGTTTCTTTGCTTTTGAGTGTCACGGCCGTTTCTTATCTCCTGCCGCTTCGGGCTGAAACGGTCGCTAGATGTTCTGCTAAATCTTCCAGGCTGGATAGATTATGAACGGGGAGGAAATCGTCTATGTAAGGTAATGCAGCCTGAATTCCCCTGGTGAGTGGTTCGTAGCGGGGCGAACCTAGTAAGGGGTTGAGCCAGATAAGACGGTAGCAACTGCGCTGTAAGCGGGCTATTTCATGACTGAGTAGGTCTGGTTCACCGCGATCCCAGCCGTCGCTAATAACTAATACGACTGCCCCGCGCCCTAAGACCCGGCGGCCCCAATCAAAGTTAAAGCGCTTGAAGGCTTCACCGATGCGGGTTCCGCCGCTCCAATCTGGCACGGCAAGGGAAATCTCTTTCATGGCCTGATCCACATCTTTGTATTTTAACTGGCGGGTGATGTAGGAGAGGCGGGTGCTGAAGACAAAGGCTTCGACGACTTCGTTTAGTCCTTCGGAGAGGCCGTAGATGAAATGGAGCAGAAGTCGGGTATAGCGTTCCATTGAGCCGCTTATATCGGCAATGACGACCAAGGGCCGAGGTTTGTCTTTCTTTTTGCGGGTGGGCCATTCGATCATCTCGCCGCCGTAACGTAGATTTTGGCGGAGACTGCGGCGCAGGTCGAAGGTTGGGCCGTGACCGGGACGTTGGCGGCGGGTTAGGCGACGGCCGAGTTCCCAGGCTAGTTGGGTGATGAGCAGTTTTATCGTTGCTAACTCTTCCGCAGTCAAATCGGCGAAATCTTTTTGGCGGAGGGCTTCTCGGTCGCTGTAGGTTTGGGTAACTTCCAATATTGGGCTTAGGTTTTCGTCGTCTGATTCTTTGGTATCTGCATCGGCCGTTTCATCTGAATTTGATAAGGGTGGCGGCGTGACGACCATCTCTTGTGGCTTTTTAAACCGGAACAGTTCTTTTAATCGGACATCGAACCAGTCTGTGTCATGTTTGCGCCAGAATCGGTCAAAGGCTTCATCGAAGAGGGGAATGTCTTCTTTATCATGGACTAATAGGCTGCGGCAGGCGTGGTAAAAATCTTGTTTATAGCCTAGTTGGATATGGTCTAATGCTTGAACGAGGTCGATCATTCGGCCGGGGTTGATGTCCATGCCGAGGCCGCGCAGCAAACGGCCGAACAGGAGTAGATTATGGAGAAGATTGCCGGAGGTTTGAGCTTCCATCTGCTTAAAGGGGGGGCAGGTAACTTTGCATGTGGGCAGGCGGGACTGCCTGCGCTCCCTTTTTATCAAAATAGAAGTTGACGATTAGGAATGAAAATAAAAGTATGCTGTCCCAGTTTTTACTTTGCGTCTTTGCGCTTTTGCGTGAGCTATTTTTAGAAATCAACTTAGCCATGATTAACATTGACCCGATCCAAAATTTGCCTGGCTCGTTCGCCTTGCACTTCGAGAACGTCGTCCTGGTATTTTAGAATAACGCCTAAGGTGTCTTCTACGATGTCTAATTCTAAGGCTTGTTTGTCGAGGGCGACTAATGCGGCCGTCCAATCAAGGGTTTCAGCTACTCCTGGCACTTTATAAAGCTCAACTTCGCGGAGTTCTTGGATGAATCCGGTTACTTGTTTGGCTAGGGCAAGGGAGGCATCTGGTACTTTGGCCTGGACAATTTCTAGCTCTTTGTCAAAGGTAGGGTAATCGATCCAATAGTATAGACAGCGGCGCTTGAGGGCGTCATGGACTTCACGGGTGCGGTTGGAGGTTAGGATAACGATGGGTGGATTTTTGGCTTGAATGGTTCCGATTTCAGGGATAGTAATCTGGAAGTCGGATAAGACTTCTAGCAAGAAGGCTTCAAACTCTTCGTCGCTGCGGTCAATTTCGTCAATCAGGAGGACATTGGCTTTGTCTTGAGTGTTGTGTTCGAGGGCTTGGAGCAACGGCCGTCTCAGCAGATATTCTGGGCCAAATAGTTCGGCTTCAGTTGTTCGTTCTCCGGCCGCTTCCATCAGCCGTATATGGAGCAGTTGGCGAGTATAGTTCCATTCGTAAACGGCCTGGTTTACGTCGAGTCCCTCATAACATTGAAGGCGTATTAGGTTGGTATTTTGGAGGCCAGCGATGACTTTGGCGACCTCGGTTTTGCCGACACCCGGTTCCCCTTCTAGGAAAAGCGGCCGTTGAAGTTTTAAGGCCAGGAAAATGGCTGTCGCTAACCCTCGGTCGGCGATGTAAAGGTGACTACGAAGCGTTTCTTGAAGGGTTTCAATCGTTTGCATAGTTATTTGACGACGGTATGGATCATGGGGCGACGGCCTGTTTCGGCCGAAAAATATTTATAAAGGGCGCTTTTTACCTTCTTGCCAAGCTGTTCTTTGGTAGCTTGGCCGTTGGTATTGACAATTGAAGCGATCGTTTCCTCTACCCCCTCTAATAAATCTTGTGATTCATCCAGGTAAACGAAGCCGCGTGAGATGATGTCTGGCCGTCCAACCAATTGACCGTTATCATTGGTATATATGACGACCACGAAGAAGCCGCTTTCTGAAAGTCGTTCGCGTTCGCGGATGACGGAGGGGCCAACGTCGCCAACGCTGCTGCCGTCAACAAAGACGTAGCCGCCAGGAATGCGGGGGCCGACGGTCAGGGAATGTTGGTCTAGCTCTAAGATGGTGCCGTTTTCTACAACGAAGATGTTTTTCTGGGGAATGCCCATTTCGGCGGCTAATTTGCCGTGGGCTTGAAGATGGCGAATCTCGCCATGAACGGGAACGAAGAACTTCGGTTTGACAAGGTTGATCAGTAGTTTCATCTCTTCCCGGCTGGCGTGGCCGGAAACATGAACATCGGCGATGCCTTCATGGAGGACGTTGGCGCCTCTTTGGAGGAGACGGTTGATGATCCGGTAGATCATCTCTTCATTGCCGGGAATGGGGTGGGCGGAGAGGACGACGGTGTCGCCTTTTTCGATGCTTAATTTGTGGTGGCGGCCATAGGCTAAACGGCCGATTGCGGCTGTTGGCTCGCCCTGGCTACCAGTGGCCATGATTGTGACCTGATGGGCGGGTAAGTTACTGGCCTGATTGATGTCGATGAGTAAATCATCGGGAATCTGAAGATAGCCTAATTCGCGGGCGATCTTGGTGTTTTGGCGCATCGAGCGGCCGGTAATGGCTAATTTTCGGCCGTATCGAATGGTGGTGTCGACTACTTGCTGAATTCGGGAGATGAGGGAGGCGAAGGTGGCGACGATGATGCGACCTTCTGCCTGGCGGAATAGGTCGTCGAAAGCGGCCGTGATGACGGTTTCGGAGGGGGTCCAACCCGGCCGTTCGGCGTTGGTGCTGTCGGCTAATAGACAGAGTACGCCTCTGTTGGAGAACTCTGCTAGCTTTGCAAAATCGGGGGGCCAGCCGTCAACGGGGGTGTGGTCGAACTTGTAATCGCCTGTGTGAACGATTAGTCCGACGGGGGTTGTAATGCCATAGCCAACGCCGTCTGGTATAGAGTGGGAGACGTGGAAGGGTTCGATTTGAAACAGGCCAACGTCAAATTTGTCACCGGCCAGGATAGTCCGTAAATTCACTTTCTCTAGCAGCCTGGCTTCACGGAGTTTGTTTTGTATTAGCCCTACTGTTAGTCTAGTTGCATAAACTGGGGCATCTACATCCCTCATTAAATGGCTTAAAGCGCCAATATGATCTTCATGGCCGTGGGTGATTAAAACCCCTTTGATTTTTTCGGTTTTGTCCATGAGGTAGTTGTAGTCAGGGATGATCAGGTCGATGCCCCACATATCATTGTCGGGAAACATGATTCCGGCATCGATGATGATGATTTCGTCTTCATATTCGATGACGGTTAGATTTTTGCCGATCTCGCCCAGGCCACCTAAGGGCAGGATGCGTAATTTCGTTGTCATTTTTTACTCCAATTGTTGTTAGGTAAATCGCCGAGATTTTATTGATAATCGTTTTGGCGATTTACTTAATAGCTCGTGGCGAAAGAAAATGCCCCAAGATGCTATTCGTGTGTGGGTTATTGTCACTGTCAGCCGAATAAGGGCAGTGACAATAACCTTATTAAAGTTTGAGAGAAAGTGTTGGGGATTGAAGATTGGCTAATCAGCTAGAATAATCTTCAAATCAAACTGCGATCAGGAACCAAATGATTATAATTAGAATGGTTTGCACGAGACACAAAACGGCGGTATATGCCCATAACGCCCGTTTGGTGCGTTCATCTTCTACGACTAGATTTTTTAAGGTGACACGGCCGTTTTTCCTTTGGGTGCCTGCCGGAAGCTGTGTTGGCAATTCATCTATGCTCAATACAGCAACCGAGATGTTATCTTCACCTCCACGTTCATTTGCTAGTTGAATGAGCGCTTCTGCGGCATCGGCCGGTGATTTTTCGCCAATAATTTGGGCGATTTCCTGGTCTAAAACGTGACGAGTTAATCCATCTGAGCAGAGAACGATCTGTTCCCCAACTTCTACTTCTATTTCGAAAAGGTCTATTCTTGGTGTTGTTTCTGAGCCGAGGCTGTGCAAAATGACATTTCGCCGGGGGTGATTCAGGGCCTCTAACTCTGTAATCGCTCCCTCTTCTACCAATTTGGCAACCAGGCTTTGATCTTTTGTTATCTGTTTGAATTTGCCATCTTTCCAATGATAGCCGCGACTATCGCCGACGTTGGCAAAGGTGACTTTATTATCATGAAAAACGGCCGCAACCATCGTTGTTGCCATGCGATTGCCGGTTGTTTGTTCGCTGACCATCTGGCGGAGTTCGGTATTGGCCGTTTGCATGGCATGGTAAAGGCGTTCACCCCAATCGGCCGTGTCTTCATCTGCTAGGTAGTTGTGAATAGTGCGTTCCGTCGAAAATTCACTGGCTACTTCACCCGCATCGGCTCCGCCTACGCCATCGGCAACGATATATAGCCAGCCGTTGCGGGCAACTTCACTCGCATTAGCCGGCTCTTTATAGCCAACAAAATCCTCATTATGGTCACGAACCTGACCTTGATCAGTTTGCAAAGAAGCATTTATGCGTCCAATGCTGGTCATGGGGTGAATATATACGTAAATATGGGGGAGGGCAAACTTTGGAGTGGGGGTAAATCGTCATGCGTAATTGGTAATTCGTAATCATATGTTTTATTTCGTTTAGGTCTTTGGGATTTCATGGGGCGCTCACTAAATAGTCGATTTTTGCCACGAGTTATATGAATTCCTGTGTGAAGGTGTGGCAAGTTTTCACTGATCCTCATGGAATCCTAGCCTCACGTTTTATGAATTACGCGTTACGTACCGTGGTTTAATTATTGTCCTAATAGAAAATATTCTTCTGTGCGTTGGACAGCGAGTAGGGCGGCTTCTGAGACAGGGATGTCGCCATAGAAGGCGCGTTCAATTTCTTCTCCGGCCGTTTTTTCAATCTCTTGCCAGGTGCTGACGAGGGGGACGCGGCGGACGATGGCGGCGTTGTTGGTGAAAACATAGGCACGGCTGGGCGGTAATTCTGGCTCTAAAAAGACATCGGATTCAGCAACCGAGATGAGAGAGGGGACGGTACGGCCGCTGGCAGCAATGAGGGTCTGGCCCTCAACTGAGTTGGCAAATTCTATGAAGGCCCAGGCGGCTTCTTTGTTTTCGGTGGTGGCGGAGAGGCAGTAGGCGTCACTGTGTAGGATACCGGCTGCACTTTTGCCGTCGGGCAGGGGGGCTACGTCCCAGGTGAAGGATTCGATTTCACGGTAGGTGGGGGTTCCCCGGCGGCTGTCGAGATACATGGCTGTTGTCCCGGCGATGAAGCGGCTTTCGCTGTTTTGGGCGGACTCTTCTATCCGATCTGGCACAACGCCGTGCACCTGTCGTAGATCGACAAACCATTGTAGGGCTTCCATTGTGGGCGGCCGTGTTAGGGTCAAGCGGGTTGGGCCAGCTTCATTGTCGACTATAGGGGCATTGTTTTGCCAGATGAAGGGGGCGAGGCGATAGAGGGAGGGTTCTAGACCGAGGCCATATTGATCGATACGGCCGTCTCCATCGTGGTCAATGGTTAAGGCTTTAGCTGTTTCCACAAAGTCTGCCCAACTCCATTTGTCTGGCGGGTAGGCAACGCTGGCTGCATCGAAGAGGTCGGCATTGTAATAGACGACTAGACTGGAAATGTTTTGAGGCAAGCAGAGGATGTCCCCTTTCCAGGTGAAGGCTTCGATCGTGGCGGGATAGAAATCTTCAGGGCTGATGAGATCGCTATTGTTTAGATAGGGGCCGATTGGCTCTAATAGGTTTTGGGCGGCGAAGCTGGGAATGCGACGATAGTTCATCAGACTGATGTCAGGTGCGGTTCCGGCCGCAAAGTCGGTGATGAGACGGCTGCGATAGGCGGAATCGGAGGGGATGTGGGTGACTTCGATGTGAATATCGCTTTGGGATTCATGGAAGGCTTCGACCAGCTGTAAATAGGCATCTCGTTCGGCCGGGTCGCCGGAGGCCATGAAGCTGACGGTATGTTGGCGGCTGTCGCTGGTACATGCGGCACTAATTAATAAGATAAATAAACCAGTGAAAATCTTAAGGAGCGCAGGCTGCGCTCCCTGGTTGTTTTCTAAATGTTTATTGATGAGCATAAAAGTTCCTTTTTAGTCGCCAACCTTGGCGAAATAAGGTTGGAGGAAGGCAAATAGTAGTATTGGTATTAAGGTGGCAATAACGGCCGCAGCCATCAACAAGGCCCATTCTGACTGGTTCATCTGCTGGAGCAGTTGCAGGGCAATGGGCAGCGTGTAAAGTCGTTCGCTATCGAGGTAAAGCAGCGGGTTGGTGAAGTCTCCCCAATAGACGACAAAGCTCAGTAAGCCGACTCCTAGGGCGGTTGGCCGGGCCATCGGTAAAATTACTTGCCACCATGTTTGTAAGATGCCAGCCCCATCAATTCGGGCGGCATCATAAATGCCGCCGGGAATGCGTCGGAAGGCTCGATAGAACATGAGGACATAGAAGGGACTGGTTCCCATCCAGGCGGGGGCAATTAAGGCCCAAATCGAATCTAGCCAGCCTAGTTGCTTATAGATGAGAAAGCGAGTTGACCAAAGGGCGATGCCGGGAACCATGAGGACGGCCAGTGAGAGAATGACCCAACGACGTTGGCTGGCGCGGGGTAGGCGAGCCATGCTATAGCCAGCCCAAGAGCTTGTGACTAAGGTGATTGGGACGGCGAGGAGGACGACGAGGAGGGAGTTTAGGGCGAAACGGCCGATTGGAACCAGTTGGCTGACCCTGGAAAAGTTTTCTAAGGTGGGAACGGCCGAAAACAGGGTCAGTTTTTGAGGCAGCGGCACACCCACCGGATGCAGGGCTGCGGCTACCATCCAAAATATCGGCAGCAAAAACACAACCCCAACGAAAAGACGGACGATTAATATTATTTTATCTTTTGATTTCGCGTTCAGTGTCATTAGGAATCTGTCTATAAAATTCTGCGAAAATCTGCCTGATCTGCGTCATCTGCGATCCTATTCCCATCTCAATCTAAAGCACAAATGTCTCATCAGTCGTGCCGATGTTCCACTGGCGGGCGATGAGATAGAGCATGATGACGATTAGACCGCTCAAGGCGTATAAAACCCATAATGCTGCGCTGGCTGTGCCGAAGGCCAACAAGTCGAAGCCCTGTTCATAAATAAAGAAGGGCAGGGTATAGGTGGCATAATAGGGGCCGCCCTGGGTAGTTATTAGGATGGTGGCGAAGGAGTTTTGGAAGGTTAAGATTGCATCTCGAAAGACGAGCAGGAGCAGGATAGGACCAACAAGGGGTAAGGTGATGCGCCAAAAGATGTTCCAGGTTCCGGCGCCGTCAATTTCGGCCGCATCTTCAATGTCTTGTGGTAAGTCTTGCAGGGCTGCTAGACTTACCAAAAATCCCTCGCCGATTTGCCAAAGTGACATTAAGGCGAGGGCGGGTTTGGCCCATTGGGGATCGACAAACCAGGCGGGGGCGTTGATGCCGATGGCTTGGAGCAGCAGATTTACTGGGCCGAAAAGGGGATTTAGAATCCACAACCAGGCCAGGGCAAAAGCGGCGGTTGGGATAATGCTTGGCATATAAACGGCCGCGCGGAACCAACTGATAAAACGGCCGCCCCGCTGTAACAGCCGAGCTAACAGGAAGGCCCCAAAGACCCGCATTGGCACGGGGAGGATAATCAGAGAAAGTGAATTTTGAACGCTCAGGGTGAAAAGCTCATCTGTGTAAGCTAGAATGAAATTTAGCTCTTCTACAAATCGGGGTGGCGAGAGGGCGTCATATTGAAAGAAGGCTAAGCTGAATGAGAGGATGGCTGGGAGGATGACGAGAACCAGGATGCCAACCGCATAGGGCAATAATAAGAGCCGGAGGCGATTGTGATAGGATAAAGAAAAAAGTGTACGAAGGCTAGCCATAGTTCTTGGTTGAAGGGTTGGTAGTGTACGGGTGAATCAGTAGGTAGTCAAAAAATAGCCTGGGAATGATTTCGCCAGGTTGGAAGAAAAAGTACGTTAAAACACACTAAACTCCTTTTTAGGACGACCCTTTGCTGGGAACTATTTTCCTTTAGATAACGTTATATTGTTAGGAAACAATTTTGATTTGATGAAAAGGAAACGCTAATTGTCTACCAACGATATATCGGCTGGAAGTTTGCGTTATGAACTTTAGGAGTTTGAAATGTTGAAAAAACTAAGTATTTTAATTATTCTGCTTGCTGCTCTGGCGGCCTGTACGCCGGATGAAACGGCCGAACCTGCTGAATTGCCGCCAGCTGAATCGACCTCAGAATCGGCCGTTAATCCGGTTGAAGAACCTGTTGAGGAACCAAAGGATGACGAAGAATCTAACAGTAATGGGCCGGAGAGTGGTCAAAGCGAAAACCCTGATGTGATCACGGTTGATCCGTCTGGCAGCGTTGATTTAGGTGAGGTGTCGTCAGAAGCTCCATCAGAAGAGGATGGTGATCTTATTGTCCAACCTGCTCCTGGAGTGCCGGACCCGGAAGTGAAAATGACACAAATCGCTAGCCAGCATCTGGCTGACTGGCTGGGCATTGATATCGGTGAGGTAACTTTTGTTGAGGCGATTGCTCAAGATTGGCCGGACAGCAGCCTCGGTTGTCCTTCGCCAGATGCACTTTATGCGGCCGTTATTACGCCTGGCTATGAAATAATATTAGAAGCTGAGGGTCAATCTTATACTTATCATACGGATAGTGTTGAACAAGTTGTCCTTTGCATCGATGGTTTACCTGCTGAATAAATGAAGAAGCCGCTCGTTTCTGACTTTAAATGAGCGGCTTCTCAACTAATGGTTAAAGGGGGGAGCTAGAGCCAGGTTAGGGTTTAGAAACGTTAATGCTTGTGCCGTTGCTGTCCCCGTCAACATCATTGTTAGCGGCTGCATTGTAAGTGAATGTGCCATGGAAGACGTTTGTCACGGTAAAGGTAACATGGCTATTCTTCTTTCGGATACCTACTTTCTCAACTGTACATTGTCCACTGCTGTTGGTGGTGCAGGAGGAGGAACCGTCGGTCCCACTGCTCCAATTGCCTGAAACGGTGGCATTGGCAACTGGGCTGCCGGTGCTGTCAACAACGGTGATGGTGACCAATGCTGTCCAGTTACGGCCGTTGTTGATGCTGTTGCTATCGAGATCGCTCACGTGCATGGTGCCATCTGGCTCTGGCGTATTAGTTGGGGTTGGCAGTGGCGTGGAAGTTGCTGTTGGCGGGGGAGTGTTTGTTGGTTGTGGGGTGTTTGTTGGTTCTGGCGTATTAGTCGGGTCTGGATCAGGGGTTGGGGTTGGGTTGGAACCGACGCTACAACTGCTAAAGCTGAAGGAGCCGATGTAAGTTCCCCAACGGCCGTTGTTCGATCCTGTATTCTTGCTATATTCACCAAGATACCAGAAGGTGAGACCGTCTGGGTCAATGGTCATTTCCGTATAATCGCCCCAGCGATGCGGTGACCCGTCAAACGCGGTATAAGCGATCTCGCCCGATTTTAGAAGCGTTTCACCTTGCAGCGTTCCGGCCGGGTCGCTGTGTTCTCGGCCTGTGTAGTAGATTGAGGGGTAGGTGCTGCTGCTCGACTTGGTATAGCCGATGCCCATATCATTACAATGATTGACAGCCAGGTCGGCGAAGGTGCGGTATTCACCGTTGCTGGCATAAACACCTGCATCAACGACAGTTGCCGTCACAGGGTCAATTTGCGCCCAACGAACGCAGTTCACTGTGCCGCTGCCGGGGTTGCAGGCGATGACGGTTGATGTCCAGGCATAGCCATTGCGATATTCAAAGTCTTGGGGTCGATAATCATTGCCTTGTAAGAGGGCGCTGCTGTTGGCCTGAGGCACATTGACGGGCAATCCGGCCGAAACACCTGTTGCATTTACCAGGTTGACTGTCCCGACGGCCGAGAGACTGTTTGATCCGAAGGGGTTGGTCCAGGAAAAGACTGTATAGCTTGCACCATCGAAGTTCGTTTCTGTTAGGAAATAGTGGGGGCCGTCGCTGGGCCATGTTCCCTGATTCCAGCCATGAAGATTGAGTGGCTGGGGCGTATCCTCACTTTGGCCAAGATTCCTGGAAACCATTGCGGCCGATTGCTGGTTATACATGGCTGTTTTGTCGAAGGCCCAGATTCGGGAATCGAGGAAATTGCAAACAAAGGTACAGTAGAACATATTAGCACCCATATAAATGGCATCGTTGCCAACCCCGGCATGAGGATAATCGAAAAATTCACTGCCTGACGCTGTCTGAAAAGCGTAGATGTTCCAAACACCGGTCGGATCGTTGGTGTTGGAAACGGCTACACAGTAGTGAGTGCCGTCAGCATCAATCGCCATAATGTAGCGGTCGGCTTGTTCATCATATAAGGCGTTGGGGTCGAAAACGCCTGTGCAATTTGAGTTGGAGCTGAAAAAGCTGTTGAAGGTTGTGGGCGCGACCAGTGATGTGCCGTTTTTGTCGTAGATTTCAAAGGCGACATTGGCAACGGCAACAACGTGGTTTGGCCCGACGGCTATTTCTGGATCGGCGGGGACGTTGCCACCACCACCGCAGCATTCGTTATAGTCGATCGATTCGAATTCAACGCCAGGTTGACTACCGAGGGCGGCTGGGGCTGGAAATGCTTGCTGAACGGCTTCGCTGGGGGGCAGTTTGGCGGATTCTTCTTGGCGAGCGATTCTTTCGAGGTCGCTGATGATACCGTCCTGTTCGTCCAGGTCGAGTTCGCCATTCTGCCAACGGTCATATTGGTTGTTCTCGTCATAAATACCTGGTTCGATTGCAGCCAGGTCTACGATGACTGGATCAACTTTGTCTTGAGCTGGTGCAGCTAGCTCATTTCCTGAGATTTGTCGGTCGGTGCCGACTTGCCCAAAGAGGGCGGCTCCTTGCAGAGCCTCTTGGCGGACAATTGTTTCGGCTCCTGGCCCAGTTGGGGCGGCCAAAAGCAGCCAAACACCGGCCAGCAGCACGGCGATGACAATAATTACACGGGATAGCTTGGATGAAAACACGTAAATCCTCCTTCCAGATTTAAGCAATAAACAATAGGCAACGATTGATGTTGTGAAGACGTGGCCTCTCAACCCGACGGAAGATCCGAATATGTTCACAACCAGTTAGGAAAACGTGTTGTTTGGCACATGCACACGATGCTTGACAACACTGGTATGTATTTAGTCGTCCAGATGAGGGGAAAAGGGTTGATGGAAAGGAATGAGTGTTGGAATTGGTAGGAGGGTACTACTAAATTAGTTGGGTGATAGCCAAGACTCCCTTCCTACCGAGGCCGACTCCAATACGGTATAAGATAGTTTGTGACAGGATTAATAAAGAGCATTATCGTCTTTGAGTAATAAACAAAATGGCTCCTACTAAACTAAACACTGCTCCAAATAGAAACCATAACAGTTTTTTAGGGGAACTTTGTTTTTCTGGGATATTTTGTCGGACTATGCTCTTTTCCCTAATAAGTTTTTTTATCTCTTCCATTTGTTGAGTGCTCTCGCGTATGTGTGCAGCTTCAAAATTTCTGTGCTGCTCTAATTTGTATAGAACATTTTCTATTCGATTTGTATTTTCCTTTTCATGTGGATGATCCCAAAAATAGACTATAAGAAAGAATGTTACTGCACCTCCCATTACTTCTATTCCGATCGGCATTAAAAATTCTTTAAAAGGCATAAAAGTCCTACCCAAAAAGAACAAAGTTAGTCCAACTATAATGAGGAATGAATATATACTCCCGATTTTGATGATATTAAAAAGTTGACGGAACGCATTCTTTTTTGCAGGTTGTTTTTTGGTTCCCATTATTTCACCACAGTAATCGAGAAAGAGCTGAAAGACTCTTCATAATAATTTTGCCAAAGAAACTGGCAAATAATCCAGTTACTGGAATAACAAAAAAGAAGAAAAATAACATACCTATCAGTAGTTTTTCAGAATCTGAACGTTTAGATATATTGTCAATGATGCTGTTTTGGGAATAAAGCTCCTTGTCTTCCTCGTTTGATGCCTCTATTTCAGTTACCTCAGTGTCTTCCGACTCCATTGTAAATGACCACGAAAGTTGGCTGAACACATTGCCGATTTGTGCCTTTCCAAGAGAAATGACTGAAATCACAATGACAGCGATAACTGCTAACACCAAAATATACTCCAAAAGAGATTGTCCTGTTTCCCTCTTGGTTGTCGATTTGGACTTGTTTGAATAGTACATAATCTCTCCCTTTATATACACACAATGTAACCTTAACCGAGATATTAAGTTGATTATTGGATTAAGTGAGATTCCTCTTCCGAAATCTTCTCAAAAATTGGTGATATTGAATCGTCTGATTTTTCTGTGCAATCAGACGATCTTGGCTAGATATTTAGTCGTACTATTTGGGGAAAAGGGGTCGGGATTTAGGAGGAAAAAGCAAAATTAGGATTAGAGTACCAGGTCATTGGGTAATTTAAGCGTTTTTAGTTTAACTGGCTACGGGGCATCGGCCGTTCTGGAACATCCTCAAGTAAGCCGCCGTGTCCCATTTGTACCATTGTTTGCTGGTCTAGTCGGTCACCTGCCAGCAGACGAGGCAATAGGATATCAACGATGTTGGTCTTTGGGCTGCGGGCGCAGCCTGGCGCACCCATGATGGGAACACGGCCATAATAGCCCAACATCAGTAGATTACCAGGATCGACTGGCACGCCATAGCAAGTCACTTCTCCTCCGGCCTGTTCCACAGCTCTTGGAGCTAAATCATAGCGATCCATGATGGCGGTTTCGCCAGCCATAATGATTAACTCTATACCTTCGGAAAGGTGCTGCCCAATCATCGCTGCGAGGTTTGTTTGACCAGCCTCATCATCTAGGGAAATAAAATCTACTTTTCTGATGGTGGCTTCTAGGGCGCTTAGGCGTTGTTGGAGGGCGCTTTCAAAGCTGTGAACGATTCGCTCGCGGGCAGAAGGGGAGCCGGATAGGATGAGGCCAACGCGTTGACGGCTGAAGGGTGAAATGCAGAGAATTGACCCGTTTTGGGTGGCTACTGTTTCGAGATGGCGAACGTCTGCCTCTGGTACGGCGTAGGGCAAAATCTTGACGGTTGCGACCATCTTGCCTTGTCGAACGGCCGAATCTCCTATCAAAGTCGCCAATGTAATCCCGGGACGGCCGTTCATCTGGGCCAACCGTTCAACATCCACCCGCAACAGGCCAGGGTGGGTGGCAAAGAGATTGGCTCGGCCGTTTGATGGGCCGGAGATTCGTAGGCCACTACCCATAACGGCTTTTGCTAGCTTGTAGGTGGCCATATTTTCATCGACATCGCCCGCTTCTATTTCTGCTACATAGACTGACGTTCGGCCTAACTCTCGGAGGCGGTTGATGTCTTCGGCCGTTAATGGTTTGCCTTTGCGAAGGATACGACGGCCGTTTGCCCCGGCAATGTTATGGCCTAAGATTTTGCCCGCTGCTTGTTTGAGTGGTACGGGGCCGAATTTCATTTGATGGTAATCCTATATAAAAGAATAGACCGGCTGATTCACTCAACCGGCCTATGATTAAACATTATTATAATGTGAGGAGCGGTTATCCAGCCCGTTCGGCCGCTTTCATTAAGGCGCGTTTGACATAGACGGGAGCCATTGCCCGACGATAATCGGCATCGGCATGGATGTCGCCGAGAACCTCGCCTAGATCGTTGCCAACAGCGTCAGCGGCGGCGGCAATGGTGTCAGCATTTAATGGCTGACCCGTTAAGGCGGCACCAACGGAATTGGCCTTAGTCGCTTTTGGCGTTAGGCCACCAATGGCAACGCTGGCTGAACTACAAACGCCATTGTCAACTGACACAACGGCCGCCGCGCCTACCATCGCATAACGGGAGGCGGGGTTGAACAGCTTGGTGTAGGCTGAGCCAGTCCCATTAGCAATAGGTACTTCAACGGCTACTAACAGTTCATCGTCGCCTAGAGCGGTCATGAACAGGTCAATGAAGAAGTCATTGGCGCTGACACTCCGGCTGCCACCTGGCCCCTGAAGGTGCATGGTAGCATTGAGAGCGCTAAAGACGGTTGGCAGATCGGATGCTGGATCGGCGTGAGAGATGTTGCCGCCGACTGTGCCGCGATTACGTACCTGGGGGTCGCCGATCATGCTGGCTGCTTCTGACAGGACGGTTGGCACATCGCTGGACGCTGCAATCATGGCATGGGTGGTTAAGGCACCGATGCGAACGGTATCGCCATTGACAGAGATACCTTTGAGGGCCTCGATACGGCCGATGTCAATCACCGCACCCGGATCGGCCAGACGCAAATTCATCACCGGAATCAGGCTGTGACCACCGGCCAGGAATTTACCGTCGTGTTCTTGCATCAATGAAATCGCCTCATTCACAGACGAAGCGCGATAATAATCAAATTTTGGTGGATGCATTAGTTACCTCCTCCATTTGCTGCTTGTATAGCTTTGTAGATTTTTGAGGGTGTCAGAGGCATATCAATATGCTTGATTCCCAGCGGAGCCAGGGCATCCATCACTGCATTGGCAATGGTGGGCGTGGCTGCAATCGTACCCATTTCGCCAACACCCTTGACGCCTAACGGATTGTGGGGCGAAGGGGTGACGGTGCGATCCACGTCCAGGTTGGGGAAATGATCGGCACGAGGCATCGCATAATCTAACAGCGAGCCGCTAATGAGTTGGCCGTTTTCATCATAAACTGCCTGTTCCCATAACGCCTGACCAACGCCCTGAGCGATGCCGCCGACGACCTGACCTTCAACGATCATGGGGTTGATGACATTTCCAACATCATCTACTGCGAAATATTTTTGAATGTTAATTTCACCTGTTTCCTTGTCAATTTCTACCTGAGCAATGTGGGCGCTGTTGGGGTAGGTGAAATTGGCCGGATCGTAGTAGGTGTCTTCTTCAAGACCCGGTTCGATCCCTTCGGGTATATTGTGGGCGGTATAGGCGGCAAAAGCGATTTCACCAAACCCTTTGGCCCGATCTGGCGCGCCTTGCACATGGAACTCGCCGATGCTGTTATCATAAACCATGTCAGAGACATCGGCTTCTAGCTGGTGGGCGGCAATTTTCTTCATCTTTTCAATCACCTTTTGAGCGCTGCGAACGATGGCGCTGCCACCAACGGCCGTACTCCGACTGCCATAGGTACCCATACCATTGGTAATCACGGAAGTGTCGCCATGCACAATATCAACGTTGTCTGGACTGATGCCCAGGTAGTCGGCCGTAATCTGACGGAATGTTGTATCGTGACCTTGACCATGACTGTGCGCCCCGGTCAACACCGTCACTGCACCTGTTGCATGAACGCGGACAGCGCCCATTTCCCAGAAGCCGGTTACGCCGCCAAGCGCCCCGGCAACGGCCGATGGCACCGGACCGCTGGCCTCAATGCAGCCTGCCATACCAATACCAACCAGCTTACCATTTGCACGCGCGTCAGCTTGATCAGCTCGCAAGGTTTGATATGAGGATATTTCTTCAGCTTTCGCCAATAGCCCCTGGTAATTGCCACTGTCGTATTGCAAAGCGACAGGCGTTTGATAGGGGAATTCCTCTGCTGGAATGAGATTCTTCTTGCGAATTTCCATCGGATCCATGCCTAGTTCTTTCGCTGCCAGATCTACCAGCCGTTCGACGACATAAGCCGCTTCCGGCCGTCCTGCACCACGATAAGCATCGACCCAAACTGTGTTGGTCAGCGTGCCGTAAACCTTGCCGTAAATAGCCGGAATCTTATACAGACCGGAGAGCATAGTGACATAGAAGGCAGTTGGAATCAGTGGGGCAACGAGAGAAAGATAAGCGCCATTATTGGCCCAGGTCTCAACTTGTAGGCCCGTTATGGTACCGTCACTGTTTAAGGCTATTTTGGCGAGAGTGATATGATCGCGCCCTTGTGTATCTGACATGGCCGATTCAGACCGAGTTGCCACCCATTTTACTGGCCGGTTGACCTTCATAGCCGCCAGGGGGGTTAAAATTTCTTCTGGATAATGGGGGATTTTGCTGCCAAAGCCACCGCCCACATCCGGTGAAATGAGCCGCAGCTTGTGTTCGGGGATGGTGAAGGTGAAGGCGCTCATCACCACACGGGTCAGGTTCGGATTTTGGCTGGTTGTCCAAAGGGTCATCTCTTCGGTGAATGAGTTCCATTGGGCGACGCAAGCGCGGGGTTCCATAGCTGTTGCAATCAGCCGTTGATTGACCAGTTCTACCTCAACAACATGGTCTGCATTAGCAAAAGCCTGGTCAACATCATCTTTGTTGCCCAGCTCCCACTCGTAGCTGATATTGTTGGCAATCTCGTCGTGTACCAGGGGGGCGCCCGATTCGGCCGCTTTCCTGGGGTCAATCACCGTATCAAGTGGTTCATACTCCACTTCGATCAGGTCAAGCGCGTCTTGAGCGATATATGGATTCTCAGCGATGACACCTACGACCCGGTCGCCAACATGGCGTACTTTGTCTACTGCAAAAGCATCGGCCGTAGGAATCTTAATGTTTGGTGGCTGCCAGCCACAAGGGATGGGACCACAAGGGCTGGTGGGGGCCAACATATCTTCCTTAGTTAGGATATCAATGACGCCATCCAATGCTTCAGCGGCCGAGGTATCTATACTTTTGATTCTGGCATGAGCATAGGGACTGCGCTTGAGCGCCAGATAAGCCATGCCTGGCAGTTGGAGGTTGGCAACATATTTGCCCTGTCCTTGCAGAAAACGCGGGTCTTCAACCCGCTTCATACTTTTACCAATGTAGTTATTCATCAGTCACCTCCCATTGCCGAAGCGCCTGCTTTAACCGATTTGACGATGTTCTGATAGCCGGTGCAGCGACACAGGTTGCCTTCCAAGCCATGACGGATGTCGGAATCGGTCAGATTTGAATTGCCTTCGGCCAATTTAACAGCTGCCATAATCATGCCTGGGGTGCAGTAACCACATTGCAGGCCGTGATTGTCCCAAAAGGCTTGCTGCATTGGGTGCAAAGTGCCATTTTGGGCCAGCCCTTCAATTGTTGTGATCTCTGCTCCATCAGCCTGGACAGCCAGACAAGTGCATGATTTGACGGCCATACCATCCATGTGGACGGTACAGGCGCCGCATTGGCTGGTGTCGCAGCCGATGTTGGTGCCAGTTAACGATAGATGATCCCGCAAAAAATGGACCAAAAGCGTTCTTGGCTCAACATCCTTTTCAACTGCCTTACCATTGACAGTTAGTGAAACTTTCATAAAGCCATCTCCTTATGAATAATGAATTGTGAATAATGAATTGAAAATGGTGAAGTATCGCCATCATTCCAGTCCATTAGTTCTTCCCTATTAAGATCACTTCCCCCGAAAAATTACTTACGAATTATCAATTACGCCTTACGCTCACCCCCTCTTATCTAATTTTTTGACAACCCGGTTGGCAATGCTATCCATCCACCAATCGGAAAGTGTTTTGAGAACTAAGATAACGGCCAGGGCGACAAAGGCTGCACGCAGCATTTCCGGCCGTTTTTCCTCTGGCAGCGCGTCTTCAATCATTTTGCGGGTTACACCAGCAGCAAATTGTATTTGGGAGGGTGGAGCGATTTCTTGAACTGGTTCGCCTGTTTCGTCGCTGTGGAGTCGAGCTTGAATTTGAGCGTCTAATGTTTCGAGGCTTTGCCGGATGAGGGCCTGGGCAGAGGTGTCCATTAGTCGTTGGCCGACGCTGGCTAAACGACCGCCGACTTGAGCTTCGCCATTATAATGGAGGATCGTATTATCCCCATCGGCTTCCAGACGTAAATTACCTTCTCCTTTAACAAAACCCGGTGCGCCACGGCCGTCTACAACCATATGATAACTTTCTGGGGGCTGGATGTCGGTCAATTTGACGTTGCCATTAAATAAACCTTGAACTGGTCCAACCCGAATCTTCATTTTGGCCCGGTACTCGTTTTCCCCCGTTTCCTCTAGTTCCTGACCGCCAGGAATGGCTTTTGAGAGGATTTCAGGATCGTTTAAGGCCTCCCACACATCGTCGCGGGGGGCTGAAATGGTATAAGCGCCTTCAATTTTCAAAGTCGTTCTCCTTTTCCTTAGATTTATTGGGTTGTGTTATTGAAAAAGCCAAAAATGTTAAGGCTTTTGATTGTGATAGCTTGCTAAAAAAGTTCTATTATAAACAAAAACGCCAACATTCAATTAAGAAGGTTGACGCATCAGGGTAGCATATACAGGGTTTGCATTTTGGAGATGGATTGTATGGATATACTCTTTTTCATCTCTATTCCAGGCACAAAAATTATAAAAATGGCTCGACCTCTTGTTCTCTTATAATGTACCGGAACTAAATAACAACGTCAAGATTCCTTTAACCGCTCTCAATGCGAAAAAGCTTGAATTGATTGGGAAATAAAGCCACTGATAATTTCGTTCATTCGGTGGTTGGTAATGCTATCGGCAATACGATTTAGTACGGCGTTGGGCATAAATCGTAAGCCGGACGGCCGAGGCAGTACAGCGCTTAGTTCCATGATGAACGTCACCTCACATTCATCACCTACATCCCGAAAAATGGAGCGGCTGTTGTAACTACCGGGGGCGGTCAGGCTTCGGAGGGTGGTTTTCGATTTTATAGGGGTGATGGTGTTGGACGGCCGAACATAAAGCGTCTTGGCAGCGGTGTCTATTTCAGTTTCGACATCGGCGAAGATGTGGACTTGATAGGCGCCTAGTTCGGTGGTGGCGTAGAGGACACGATAACGGCCGAAATTCGGGCTGTCATGGTACGGGCTGTCATTGTCATTTGGCAGATCATCTTTATGTGATTGGACGAGCGAAATATGGGGCAGGTATTGGGTTATGCGGGGAAAATCACTATAAAATTGGAGGGCTTGGGGGACGTTGGCCGGGAATAGAAATTTACGACGGGCAGTCGCTTTAATTTCAATCATCCACCGATAGGGTGTCTAACTTGGCGACTAATGCTTCTAACTGTGAACTCAGGGCCTGTAATTCATTGCGGCTTGGCACATCATGTTTTGTCAGTAACTGCTCAAGTTCTTCGTCGGTGGGTAGGGTGTTATCATCAAGGTCTTCTGTTGCAGCGTTTTTTAATTGGCTCTCTAAATCGGCCGCTTCTGTTTCATTCAACGTTCCGCGTTTAACCAGTATACTCAGCCGCCGTTCAATTTCCTGATCCACGTGGCGGAACATGTCCAGTGGGGAGGCTAATGTCCGGCGTAGTGACCCGATGGTATCGCCGCCAGCTTGTACTAAGCCTGTTAGGACAGATCGGGGAAGGAAACCGCCTTTTTTCTTTTCTTGTTCAAAGATAATTTGGGTCAATGTTAAAGCTGTGAGATCATCGCCTGAATTGTGATCCAGAATTTGAACCTCTTCGCCGCTCCGAATAAGGTCGGCAATCCCTTCTAAGGTGATATATTGTTTGGAAGAGGTGTTATAAAGTTTGCGGTTTGGGTATCGTTTAATGATGTTCATAGTCATGATTATAAATCTGGCTTTTTGGGTGTCAAATCTCAAATCCCTTTCAGTAGCCAGAAGTCGGTAGTCAGAAAGGCTGTTGAAATACAAAAAAGGAGAGGAACCGATCATTCCTCTCCCTTTATATTGTGTTTAGAGGTGAAAGCTACTTGCTGCTTTCTTTCTGAGCTTTTTGAAGGGCGTTGACTTTGCGAGTCAGGGAAGCGATTTGCTTGCTCAGTGTTTCAATGTCGTCACGGGTGGGGACATTCATGCGAGCCAGGACGCCGTCCATCCGTTGGTCGAGCATACCTTCGGTCTCGGAACGGACTTCTTTGGCCTGCTTTTTGCGACGTTCCATCACGTCTTTGAGCATTTTTCGGCCGTCTTTCTCGGCAATCTCGCCACGTTCAACGAGCTTGGTGACAAATTTTTCGACCTCTTCCTGGGTTAAGGAGATGGCGCCAATACCAGCCAGCAATACTTTGTGGGCTGCTTCTAAGAAGGCGTTATTCCCATTTTCACCAGTTAATTCTTCTTCCATTACTTCAATTTTTTCAGTCATGTCAAAACCTCCATGTTCAGGTTAAATAGTATCTGTTGTATTGTATCTAATAATTATAACGCAATGCGTCATAAGCGGCATTATAACGCAATGCGTCATAGATGTCAAGTGTTTTCCGGCCTCTCATTGAAACGTTGTTTTCAGGGGAGTACAACCATATAATAACATCAGATACCCACTCACAAATCTGTGTGTCAAAAAACTGTAAACGACTAGCTGTTTACTGTTAACTGGAAGATAAGGAGAAATGAATGGCTGACAAAACAGTCATATTAGTTACAGGCGCAGCCGGATATTGGGGAAATAAAGTGGCTCAACGGCTTATGTCGGAGCCAGATTATCATGTTATCGGTCTGGATATAGCGCTGCCAGATGATTTGGGTGGGCTGGATTTTGTTCAAGCTGATATCCGTAATCCATTGATGGCTGAGTTATTAGAATCGGAAGGGGTTGAGATTTTGTGCCACCTTCAATTCCAGGAGCAGGTCTCGCGGAGTGAGAATGCTTTTGATTTGAATGTGATGGGGACGATGAAGCTGTTTGGGGCTTGTGTGCAGGCTGGGGTGGGTAAGATTGTCATGCGGAGCAGCACGGCCGTCTACGGCGCTCATGCTGACAATTCGGCTCTCCTGACCGAAGAGGCAGCTCTACGGGGTAGTCGTAAAACTGGCTCTATTCACAACTGGTTGGAGCTGGAGGCTTTTTGTAATGGCTTCCGAGGCCAACATCCTGATGTAAGCCTGACGACCTTGCGATTCCCAAATATCGTTGGCCCAACGGCTGATACTCCGATGACCCGCTTTCTAAAGCTGCCTAATCCCCTCATCCTATTGGGCTTTGATCCGATGCTTCAATTTATTCATGAAGATGATGTGGTGGAGGCTTTGGTTCATTCGATTCTAAATGATGTGCCGGGGGTCTTTAATGTTGCGGCTGAAGGGCCGATGCCCCTGACACGGGTTTTGACCCTGGTTCGTAAACTGCCTGTTCCGGTGCTGCACCCATTGGCTTATTGGGGGTTGGATTTGTTGAAGGGGTCACCGCTACGGCCGTCTCGCGTTGCGCCCATCGAGTGGGATTATCTTCGTTATCCCTGGGTTGGCGATCTGGCTAAGATGCGGGAAGAGATGTTTTTTGCCCCCCAATATATGACTGATGAACTGCTGCGTGAATTTGCAGGGCCGCGACACATCGGTGAAAATGGCGATGGTTTGGTTGATGATGAGAGCCGACTACAGGACACTATAGAACGTCGCCGCCGGGTTAGAGAACAGGCGGCTGAGTCTGATTTGACTCAAGAAGATTAGAGGAAATGGAGAATGGCATGAGTGAAAGCCAAACAACGACCCGCTGTGCTGCCCTGACGAAATCGGGCAGCCGCTGCAAGATTAAGGCCCAACCTGGGTTTGAATATTGCCATATTCATATGTCTGCGGCGAATGGACAGTCGCCAAACGGCCGTTCCCAGGCGGAAGATATCCCCATCGAAGAAGAGCTGACTGAACAAGAATTACGGCAGCGATTAATGACGGAGTTAGATGGCCTCATCAATCGGGTTCAAAAGGTGATGCCTGGTTATACACCGCCTCCATTTTCGCCGGAGCGAATGGTCGAATTGATGGACAAACAGTCCGACAAGTTGCCTTCCTGGATGCGCTTGGGCATTCTGAAGCGGCTACGAGGTTCGATTAACGAGGATTTGTTGGATGCGGAAACCTGGAAGGGTATGTGGTATATGGTCAACTACACCCTTGAATATCAAGGCGACATTTTGAAACGTCGCTTCACAGGGGATTATGAGACGGATGAGTGGGGGCTTGATTGGGAATTTTTAGAGGCGGTTCGGCCGTTCTTCGACTTCCTATATAAGTTTTACTGGCGGGTTCAGACAACGGGTATTGAGCATATCCCTGATTATGAACGGGCCTTGCTGGTGAGCAACCATTCGGGCCAACTACCCTGGGATGGCTCTATGATAATGATGGCAGTTTTGAATGAGCATCCGGCCCAGCGTTTGACTCGTAATCTTTATGCCAACTGGTTTCCAACTTTGCCATTTTTGTCGGCGATGTTTGTCAAAATGGGTCAGGCGTTGGCTTCTGTTGAAAATGGCACCCGGCTTTTGGAACAGGATGAATTAGTGGGCGTTTTCCCTGAAGGGTATAAAGGGGTAGGTAAGCTCTACAAAGATCGCTATAAGTTGGCCCGTTTCGGGCGGGGTGGTTTTGTGAAGATGGCTTTGAAAACGCAGTCGCCCATTATTCCGGTTTCTGTTGTTGGGGCTGAGGAAACTTATATCGGTGTGGCAAAGTCCAATTTGATGGCTCGCTTGACTGGCTTTCCTTATTTCCCGATCTCACTACGATTCCCCTTGCTGGGTTTGTTAGGCGTTATTCCGCTACCCTCTAAGTGGTACATTGATTTTGGGGAACCGATTCCGATGGATAGTTACGAACCAGATGCGGCCGATAATTTGGTCGTTGTTTCTCAGTTAACGGATCAGGTTCGCAATGTTGTGCAAGAGATGATTAATAATCGACTGAGCCAACGACGCTCAGTGTTTCTTTAAGGATTACCAATACCCAATTACGCTTATGGCAATTTACCGAGATAGTGATCAACTTTATAGTTGTGCAGAGGCTTTTTTCAATCGGCTTAGGGAGGCTTATCCTCAGGCGGAAGATGCTGTGAAGAAGGCGAAGGCGCTTATTCGGGTTACCTGTACTGATCCTGATGCTATATTGCTCATTAACGGCCGTCGTGACCCGGTTGAGATCGCTTATGGCGTAAGCAGAATTCGTCCTGAGGTGGATGTTGAGATGAGTTCTGATACGCTTCATAAGATATTAATTGGGGAGCTGAGCCTGCCGAAAGCGGCAACAACCCGAAAAATGAAGGTCAAAGGGCCAATTTGGAAAACCTTTGCCCTGGCAGAGTTATTTGAACGGGGTCAGGAAATATACCCCGACATATTAAAAGAGCAGGAGGTAATTTAATAATGGCAATTCCATTCCCCACTGACGCGTGGATTAAAGAGGCGATGGTGAAGGTGAACGCCAGCGAAGCGTATCAAAAGGCGGCTAAAGTTTGGGAAGGTGATTTGGTTTTTATCGTGACGGCCGTTCCCGACGAGCGACAGGTGGCTTATTTGTATATGGATCTTTGGCATGGTGAATGTCGTGATGCTTATGAAACAACGGCCGATACAAAATCGGAGTTCACTATCACTGCCCCGCTTACTGTTTGGCGAGATGTACTTGATGGGAAGCTTGATCCCATTCGAGGCATCATGTCTCGCAAGCTGAAAGTGTCTGGGAGTATGGCCAAAATCATGAAATCGCCTAAGGCGGCCAGCGAGTTGGTAAATGCCTGTTCGACAATCGATACGGCTTGGCCTGCTTAGGGTTGAACCACAGAGGACGCAGAGAACACAGAGATGTAAAACAAGGGCGTAAGCTCTCAATGCTCTCTGCTCTCTATGGTAAAAAATAAAGTAGTTTATGATAGAAAAGAGATCGACTACCATGAAAGAGTCAGCCGGCCGTAAAACAGTTGGTTTGGCGATGGGAGGTGGCTCTGTGCGGGGGGTGGCCCATTTGGGGGTCTTAGAAATCTTGCTGCGCGAAGGTATTCCAATTGATTATGTGGCTGGAACGAGCGCGGGGGCGATTTTAGCTGCTTTATACTGTGGCGGTCTTTCTATAGATGAGATGTTCAAGTTTGCGCCTTATGTCAACTGGAAGCGTTTGGCGAACCCTGTTTTTTCACGAGATGGCATCTTTAATTTGGACAAACTCGGCCGTTGGCTGATCATGCTTTTGGGGGATTTGGATTTGGCGGAGGTAGACCCACCACTTGCCATCGTGACAATGGATGCTGATACGGGGGAGCGTGTTGTGTTGACTGAAGGGTCGTTGGCGAAAGCGGTGCAGGCTAGCAGCTCGATTCCTGGGATATTTACGCCAGTTGGGTGGAACGGCCGTCTTCTCTCCGATGGGGGGTTGGTAGACAATCTCCCGGTACGGGCTGCTCGCGAAATTGGGGCTGATTATGTTATCGGCGTTGACATCTTTGAGCCAATCTACAATCGTCGCTTTGGCGTTCTAGGCAGAGGTATAACAGCCATCGAAACCCTTGTCCAAAATGCTGGGGGTGGGCTGGCTATGGCTGACTGCCTTATCATGCCTAATCTGGGCGGCAAATCTTACTGGCGTTTCTCTGAATTTGATGACCTTTACAGCCTTGGCTGTGAAGCGGCCGAAAAGTGCTTGCCTGAAGTCAAGCGTCTTATACAAAAATGTCAAGAATCTGAGTCGTAAGCGGGTAGAAAATCGGGTGAGAGCAAAAAATCCTCCTAAACCATTAGTTGCTAGTTTAGTGGGCATGTTTCTATTCATTGGGGCTGCCACCATCCTTTTCCTGCCGTACAACTACAAATGGTACGTATTACATCGTTATCTGATGATTCCAAGTCGCCTAATTATAGGATGGGTTTATGCTTTGATGCTGGAAGTTGGTTGGTTTTTTAGAGTGAGGCAGCTTGAATTACTTTACGTTATTGTTGCGGCCGTTTCAGGTTTTGTGGTAGGCGGGCTAGTTTACTTCTTTTGGACGAGGCATTGGATAGGTAAGATTTTAGTCGTGATATTCGTTCTACTCCAGTTTTTGTTAGGGGGATTTCTGTCATTATTTGCTGGGGATTTTGTCAGAACGTCAGCAGAAGTATGCCGGGTTGATGTGATGGATGATGTAGGCATTAAGATTCTTGGTTACGGTACCGAGGAAGGATCCTCTTTTGACAACTACTTTGTTTTATCGACTATAGATGACGGTAACTCTTGGCAGCAAGCAATGGTTCAGTCTTACGATAGTTGGGATGGTGAACCAGACCCTCCGGATTGTGAAGGTGAGATCTTACACTTTGAGACGTTGCCAAACAATGAGCTTATTTGGATGTGGACAACCAGTAATTTAAGTGTTTCCGATGATGGGGGTGGTAGTTGGCGAACTTGGAGACCCTCTTGTGGTATACGAGAGCGGTGCAATTATTACGGTTCAATTTCTACCGTAAAATTTGAAGACACAAGACAGGGACACATACAGATAGATCCGTATGGAAATGGTCCAACCACAGATATTATTTCATCAGATGGTGGCTTGACTTGGAGCAGCAAGCTTGATCCATAGTCAGATCGAAAAATTTACTTTGATGAATTTGAATCGTCTGGCCAGTTATTCTAAATTCCTTCTCCTCATCCAGATTAGCTTGCGCGCCGCATTAAGACAATTGCGCCAGCGGCCAACAGCCCAATTACGACAACCAATCCAAGTATTGCCGCTCCGATAAGAAGTGTATTTGAGCCACCTTCCGCGTCGTCATTTGTCGCTGAATTATCGTTTTCGGCCGTTTCACCACCCTCTCCTTCCTCAACCGTTGGAACGACCGCAATTTCAGTTCCTTCAACCTCCGGTTCTTCTGTTGGTTCGGCTGTCGTTGTCTCGGTTGGTGGTTCGGCCGTTGCCGTGTCTGTTGGGGCCGGGGTGTCTGTTGGAACGGACGTATCAGTCGGTTCTGGGGTATCGGTAGGTTCGGGTGTGTTGGTTGGGACGGCCGTGTCTGTTGCTTCCGGCGTATTTGTTGGTGGCGGGGGCGGTGGTGTATCTGTCACTGAGGGGGTATTGGTTGGCAGCGGTGTGTTGCTAGCAATCGGGGTGTTTGTAGGTGGACCAGGGGTATTGGTGGGTGGTGGCGGTGGTGGCACAGTTGGTTGGGGTGGGCCGCTCAGAAAGAGGGTGGCATCATCCCAATACATATCATTGTGCTTATTTGGAAACTCTGGACTTGTTCGCACCATGACTGTAATGACATCGCTTTGGGCTACTGCTTCAACAGAGATGGCACCCCATTTATCAATATGATTGTTCATGGGCGCTTCCGGCGACCAGACAACGGTGCCGCCATCGATCTGCCACAATCCGGTCGGATCGATGCCGATTTGAAGGTGGGGGTTGGCTGGCTGGGTAGAGGTGTTGGGATCGTCCGCTGTCGATGACCAGACCTGGGCCCAGATTGTGAATTTGTAATTTTGGCCGGGGGTGACGTTGAAGACCTGTTGGTACATGCCCGCGAAGTGGGAGGCGTGGAAGGTGAAATATTGTTGGGCAGACTCACCGCTGCGAACACGGGCGGGAAAATTGACAACCCAAGCCCGCTTGTATTCGGGTCGGAACCATTGGGGGTAGTTGTCTGGCACCTCTCGCCATTGTGGTGTCCAGCCGGATGCCATCTGAACCTCATTGATACCAGACCAGGCGCTGTAATTCCCTTCAAATCCGGGATTGACTAATAGATTGGTCTGTTGTTGGGCTGGTTGAGCCTGGTTGTTGGCGATTACGGGCTGGCTTTGAGCAAGGCCGATGACGGCAGTAAGGGCCAACAGCGCAAAAAAGATTATTGGTCGTATTGGTTTAGCAAACATCTTGATCTCCAATTGTTAGAGGGTATTTTGTGTCACTTATAAGGCGTAATGGCGTTTAGTTTACGGATTACGTTTTACGTGTTTATTATTCCCTATTCAATCGTCACTTCCGTCTGGTTCTGAGCGTAACTACTTTCGCTTGGCGTGCCGATTGAGACATTTATCACGGCTGGCCCTTCTGCGTCGGGCGGAATGAAGAGGGAGATTTCCCAATAGCCGAAGAAGTCGGTTTGAGCGACGACTTCGGTGATGACACGGCCGTTTTCCAACAAGACACTAATGACAACTTCGCCATCGGGGGCATTATAGGCTGTGCCGTAAAGTAGGACTGAATTACCTCCGGTTAGGGTGGCGTTTGGTGGTGGATTGCCTACTAACACGCCTTTGGAATTCTCATCCGTAGGTGGCAATATGTTTAATAGAACCTGGGCTTCACGCCAATCTTCTTCGCCCCGTTCCCCGAATTGGGCTACTGCACAAACTGGGCCAGTTACATTGGCTGGAACGACGAGAAAACCCTGCCAATAGGCGCTGCCGCGAAGTTGGAAGCCTTGGATGGCGATGCGGTTTTGACAATTTTGATCCCAGAGGGAGATGGTGATGTAGTTGCCTGTTGGTTGTTGGGCACGGCCGTCGAAGAACAAGTTAAAGCCGCCGACTGCTTGTTCGGCCGTGATCGGCCGAAACAAGGCCATATACTTATCGGTCGTGGTGGTATCTAGGACAAGGTGGACGGCATGAACGTCAATGGCTACCAATTCACCGTCCTCATCCCAGATAGCGGCTTGTAATTGAGCCGGGCCGGAAACCTGCTGCGGGATTGTCATATTAACCTGCCAACTGTTTATTTCACTCATCTCTGCTTCCACAACACCTAATTGATGGCCGGTGGCACTGACTAATGTGACAGACAAAGTTTGGCTTGGCAAAAGTTGACCTAACCCACCAACACTAATCTCGGTTCCCATTACCAACTCTGAATTAATGGATGGGGTGGTGATGTTGACTGATGGGCCATCTGGCAAAATGACCGGGGTTGGGGTTCGGGTGGCAAAGACGACTGGGGTGCTTGGCAGTGGCGTGACGGTCGGGTCAGGCGTTCGGGTTGGGGGAACGGCCGGGGTATTGGTTGCGGCCGATGTTGGCGGCAATACTGTTGGTAGTCGGGTTGGCACTGTCTCCAATGGTTGACAGCCAACGATCAGCAGCATGATTAGAATAGATAATAGGAAAACTGTTCTTTTCATCCCCAAATTATAACGTCTGTTTGCTATTTGTCGGATGTTTGGCTTTAATCGTGGTCAAATTGTAGGGAATTGGTATGTTGAGATGGAAGAATTTTTTAGTAGTTTAGCCTTTTTACAGGGGACGCCAGCCGTTTTTATTGTGGTGATTACGGCCGCTTTGCTACTGTTCATCAAATCTTGGCCAGGGTCTTTGGCGGCTTTAACGGTGCAGTATCTGGTTGCTGGTTTGCTCTTTGCCTGGATATTGGAGCCGCAAATGGCGGGGGTTAAGTTGGTGGTTGGCTTGTTTGTGTGTCTGATTCTCTATTTAACGGGTCGCCAGGTAGGTTGGGGCGACCCGTTAGTTGACATAATAAATACTTCGGGCCATACTATCTCCATTGGGCCACTGACAATTACGACTGATATGTTGGTTCGTTCGTCATTGGCTTTGGCTGTTGGGGCTGTTGCCCTGATCTTCTTGCCTCGTTCGGAAGATGCTAATTTGCCGGGGACATTGGCGTTGGCGGCTTATGTCTTGATTGTATTGGGGTTGCTGACGTTGGGGTATCATTTACGGCCGTATAAAGCCGGACTTGGCTTGTTAACATTCCTGACTGGTTTCGACTTGCTCTACAGCACTCTGGCCTTTTCAACCAGCCTCCTGATATTCTTTGTCGCAATCCAGCTTGTCACTGCCCTTGTTATTACCTTTCTCACCCACCGTCGATATTTTGCCTTGATTAATTAGCCAGGTAAACAGCTCAGTAAGCAGTAAATAGTAAACAGTGGCGCTCTATAGGCGGCAGGCTGCTTGATGAAGCTGGTGCGATTTTTTTGAAAACGGTACTTGCAACCCATTCTTACATTCGTTAGACTCACTCTATGACATTGCATTGGTACGCCCTCCACGTCAAACCGCATAAAGAACGGGCAGTTTATGAGCTGCTCATATCGCAAGATGTTGAGGCATTTTATCCTTATCTAAAGGTTAAGCCGGTTAATCCACGTTCTAAGAAGGAACGGCCGTTTTTCCCTGGTTATATGTTTGTTCATCTTGATGTTGAGATAGAAGGCAGGAATGTTTTGCGGTGGATGGCGGGGGTGTATGGATTAGTTTCTTTCGACGAGGAGCCAGTGGTTGTCCCTGATAAATTGATCCAGACGTTAAAACATCGCCTCCAACTTATTCATCAGGAAGGGGGGTTGGTCTTTGAAAATTTGAAGAAAGGGGATAACGTTCGTATCACCCAAGGTCCATTTGCAGGACATGATGCTATTTTTGATACACGGTTATCGGGAAAAGATCGGGTTCAAGTTTTTCTGTCTTACTTGAACGATCGCTCAATTCGGGTCCAGATTGATGCTTCGGAGATTGAGAAGGCTGGCAGCTAGTCTAGGAGCTTGGCTGCTTTTAGGTTGGTTGTGGTTGATTGTGATGGGGGAGGAGGACAAGCTTTTTTATTAATTCATCTGCCCCAGTAACTGGTATTTAGCCCATATCGCGGCCCGATAATAAGGGTCTAGCTCTAAGGCCTGGTCATAGGATTTGAGGGCGGTTTGATAACGGCCGAGATGCTCATAGACTCGTCCTAGATTTAAGTGGGGAAATTGGGGCGCTTCATAGCGGACGGCAGTTGTTGCTTTTTCTAGCCAGGGAATGGCTTCTTCCCAGGCTTCTTGTTCAATGAGATAGGCGCCAATATCATTGTAGGGATTGCCATAATCAGGATCGACTTCAATGGCTTTTTTGCAGCAATCAATGGCTTCATCGTAGCGGTTGAGGATGCTGTAAATCCAGCCTAAATAGGTGTGGGCTTCGGCCGTTGGGTGGACGGCTAAGGAGCGTTTGTAGAGGGTCATTGCGTCCCCTAACTCGCCCCGCATCTGCTTTTTGTATGCTCGGTCAAACAGCACCATTGCCTGCTGGCGAGAAATCTCGTCATTCATATCTGGCTAGTTTATCACGCTCTATTCAGTGTAACCAGACAGTCTGGTAGTTCCCTCAAGCTGTTGATGGTTGCATCTGGATGAATGCCATGCACTGGCGCAAATCGGTCACTGGATGGGAAATAGACCGTTTTCATGCCTGTGGCCTGTCCGCCAACAACATCGGCGGCTGGGTCATCACCAACGTAGACGGCATTGGTGGCTTCAACGCCTAATGTCTCTAAAACGTGCTGGAAGGGGGCGGTTGTTGGTTTCCATTTGTTAACATCGGCTGAAAATAGCATGATGTCGAAGAAGTCGACCAGACCAAATCGTTCCAGGTCGTTGATATGACTGGTTCCGGCGAACATGGTGTTGGAGATTAAGCCAATTTGATAGCCTTCTTCTTTTAATTGAGTCAAGGTATCACGGCCGTTTGGTATAGGGAGCGCTGCCTGACACATAGCTGCTTCGTATTGGCGGGCAGCAGCTTGGAGAACGGCCGTTGGGGGCAGGGCGAATTCGGCCGTTTCTAGGATGTCTCCTAACAAAGAATCTATTGTTAGATTTGGTCCGCCCATAGTTGCCTGTTGCCATCTTTCCGGCAGCCGTTGAAAGCCAATGCTTTGGAAGTGGTTTAATCCTGGCAGACTGACTCCTTGTTCACCAAGTGTTGAGTAGGCGGCTGACATACCGGGGATTTCTAGCTCGGGCCAGGTTGCATGTTCTCCTGCGTAATCAATTAATGTCCCGCCTAAATCAAATATAACTGCTTTTATCAATGTGTTTTTCCTACGCTAAACTTTTTCGGATCATCTGAGATTAAATTCCCCAGGCTTATATGAGGAATACGCTCCTTTTTCTCTGAATTTACTCAACAATTAATTGAGCAACTGTCACGCCCGCGCCGCCTTCACCGTCTTTGCCTTCTTCGTATGACTTGACATAACTGTTCTTCTTCAAAAGTTCCCGTACTGCTTGTCGCAGGCGGCCGGTTCCTTTGCCGTGTATGATTCGTACCCAGGGCAGGTGGGCGAGGAATGCAGTGTCTAGATATTGTTCTAGCTCTCGAACTCCGTCCTCAACGCGACGGCCGCGAATATCTAGTTCCATACCGGGTGATGCGCCAGCGGGACGGCCGATGCTGCCTCCTTCTGCTGCTGGTTCTGGCTCTGGCCGTTCCTTAAAGTCTAAATCCTCAAGCCGAACTCGCATATGCAGATGGCCCATTGCTACCTCAGCTTCTTTTTTGTCGAGGGAGATAATTTCGCCTTTTGTGCCAAGCAAACGCACAAGGACAATATCGCCGACCTGGAGATTGTCTGGCCTGCGCCGTTTTCGGGCGGCGGCTTCTTCGGCCTGCTTGTCAGATTCGGCCGCTTTTGCCATGTCTCGTACCCGGCCTTCTTCAAGGGTTTCGGTCTGTTTTTGGAGCTTCTTTAGCTGGTTAAGCGAATCGGTGTCTCGCACTTTTTTGCGTACATCCCGCAGCTCTTGGCGCAGCGCTTCTAGCTCTAGTTCAGCCTGCTCATGGGCTTCAGCCAATACGTTCTGGCGTTCTGCTTCGATCTTAGCCAGTCGATCCCGGAGCCGATCCCGTTCATCCTCTGCTTGTCGTAAAGCCAGACGCGTTCCTGCTTCTTGGGAGTTTATTAGTTCTCGCATCTCATAAATCGAGTCGAGCATATTCTCAGCTTCAGTGCTACCGACGCCAACCAAATTAATAGCCTCATCCAAAATGGTTTCGTCCAGACCTAAGCGGCGGGCAATGGCGAAGGCGTTTGAACGGCCGGGCATGCCAATGCTCATCTCATACGTTGGCATCAGTGTTTCTACATCAAAGAGCAGGGAGGCGTTGGTGGCTCCTTTTGTTTGGCTAGCATAGATTTTGAGTTCGGGGTAATGGGTGGCAACAAAGGTGGTTGCGCCTTTATCGCGCAGGAATCCGACCACACTTTGGGCTAACGCTGCTCCTTCCGTTGGGTCTGTGCCAGAGCCAAGTTCATCGAACAAGACTAATGATCGATCATCGACTTCTTTTATAATGCGAATGATATTGGTTAGATGGGCGGAGAAGGTGGAGAGATTTTGCTCAATGGATTGTTCGTCACCGATGTCGGCAAAAACTTGGTCAAAGACGGTTAATTTGGCTTCTATGGCTGGTAGGTGTAGTCCAGCTTGGGCCATGAGGGTCATTAGGCCGCATGTTTTCAGGCTGACTGTTTTGCCCCCGGTATTTGGCCCGGTGATCAGGACAATAAAGATATCGTCTTCTAACATAATGTCGGTTGGAATGACGCTTTCTGGCATTAGGAGGGGGTGGCGAGCGCCCTTAATCCAAATGGTTGAGCCGGGGTGGGGGTTGGGCGGGGGTGGCTGCCATTTTTCTCGTTCGTTAGCATGCTTGGGGGGCTTCGGTTCTGGGAAGGTGCGCCATTCGACAAATTCTGGCATCACGCCTTCGATAATGGCTGCATAACGGGCGCGAGCCAGGATAAGGTCTAATTCGGCCATCCGCTCTACCACCCGTTTAATCGCTTCGGCATTGTCGGCCACATCACCAGAAAGTTCAGACAGTACTCGTCGTACTTCTTCTTCCTCAGCTATGTGTAAGCCTCGGTACTCGTTGTTGAGATCAACGGTATTCATCGGCTCAATCCAGAGGGTTGCGCCGCTGTTGCTTTGGTCGTGGACAATGCCTCGAATGCGGCCTTTATGATTGGCTTTCAATGGTACGACGTAGCGACCGCCTCGCAGGGTTATGGTTGGTTCTTGCAAATATTGGTTTCGTTCGCTGTTTAGCAGGGAGCGTAGTTTGTCTTGAATTCGGCCGTGTATGATTCGCTGTTCTCGTCGAATATTTGCTAATCGGTCACTGGCGCTGTCTAACACATCACCTCGATCATCGAGGGTACTGCTAATGGCGGTTACTAACCCTGGGCATTCCTCGATTAGTTCACCCGTTGCCCAAAGGTAGGGATACTCATCGGCCAGCTTCTCCAGCTTCCGTCGTAAGTCGCGGGAGGCGGTTAGGGTGGCCCGAATTTCCAGGAAGTCTTCGGGTTGCAGCACAAAGCCGCGCAGAGAATTATCGGCCGCCCGGCGCACGTCTCGCGCCCCGCCGATGGTGACATCGGTGCGGGTATCGAGCAGTTGTAGGGCTTCGGCCGTTTCTCGCTGCCAGCGGCGAGCCTCTAACATATCTGTCGTTGGTTCAACCTGGTTGGCTAATGCCTCTCCGGCACTAAAGCTGGTATAGGTGGCGAGTTGAGCCAATACCTTATTAAATTCAAGCGTCCGTAATGATTTCTCGTCCATAACGTTTTCTGGGAACCGTTTGCCGTTTACTTATTTCAGGAGGTTGGTAATTTGATGCCACATACAATGGCGACAACCCCGCAAGTATAACCCATTTCTATAGTAGAGAATATGTACTACTTTACACTCAGCCTTATTTGTTATTAGACGATTGGGTAAAGTTGGGTAAAATACTCTGGGAAGAGGTTGGTTGAAAGCATTGACCAATTTAAAGTGAAGAATAATTGATGAATCTGTAAACACTTGTTGTTTGCAACATGGATGTCGGAGGTCGTATTGGCAGATAAAGTGGCCGATCAATCGGGGGATTTAGCTGTTGAACTCCTGCATGTTACCAAAAACTTTGGTGATTTTACCGCTGTAGCGGACACCTCCTTACAAATCGCCGATGGCGAGTTCTTTTCACTTTTGGGGCCAAGCGGCTGTGGAAAAACGACCACTTTACGAATGATTGCGGGGTTTGAGGAGCCTTCCTCTGGTCAAATTTATATCAAAGGTCAAGCGGTTGCCGGAATTCCCCCTTATAAACGGCCAGTTAACACTGTCTTCCAAAGCTATGCTCTTTTTCCACATATGACGGTTGGTCAAAATGTAGCTTTTGGTCTGGAAATGAAGAAAGTGGCTAAGGATGAAATCGGCCGTCGAGTTGATGAAGCTTTAGAGCTAGTGCAACTTCCGGGTATGGCAGCTCGGAAACCGAAACAGCTCTCTGGTGGTCAGCAGCAGCGGGTGGCTTTGGCCCGCGCTCTCGTCAATCGACCTCAGGTGCTTTTGCTCGATGAGCCGTTGGGGGCGTTGGACTTGAAGTTACGCAAGGCAATGCAGTTGGAGCTGAAGCAAATTCAGTCTGAGGTTGGCATTACCTTTATTTATGTGACCCATGATCAGGAAGAAGCTCTCACGATGTCGGATCGCATTGCGGTGATGAGCGCGGGTGAAGTGCAGCAGGTTGGTGGCGCTAAAGAAATTTATGAACATCCAAGCAACCGCTTTGTGGCTGATTTTATCGGGGAAACGAATTTCGTTGAGGGTAAAATGGTTGAATTAGGGTCGCCTGCAAAAGTTACGATTGGTGAGGCGACTGTGCTGGGTATGATTGGCGAGCATGCGGTCAATGAAGGGCAGTCGGTGACGTTGGCGATACGGCCGGAAAAAATCCGCCTTTATGCCAAACAAGATGGTAGTCTGAACAGTACTATCATGAATGCCAGCGCCTTTGCCGATTTTGTCGGCCGTCAGAGTGGCCCAAAAGAGGGGCAAGTTCAGCTGCCACAGGGCGACGGTGATCATGTGTTGGTGAGCGGCCGTGTTTCGGAGGCTATTTATATTGGCACTGATATGCGCTATGAAGTGAAGCTGAATGAGATTGCTCGCATTGTGGCCCGGGTTCAAAATATTGGGCTTCGCTATGACAAGCCTTTTGAATTAGGGGATGAAGTCTATGTTCATTGGTTGGCTGATAATGCACAAATTCTAACGGGTTAAACGATTGAATTGAAAAAGTTCAACTTTTCAAAAAAGTTGAACTTTTGGGAATTCAATAACTTAAAAAATTATGGCAGCAGTGACAACTCCAGTACGAACGAAATTAGAGGCAGGGATTGATCCCCGGCTCAAGGTGGCTGCCTATCTCTCATTGGGCCAAGCGGCTATTTGGGCTTTCCTGTTTTTTCGTTGGGTTACATTTAATTCGTTTAATTGGACACCTTTTTCGGCCGAATTAACCCTGGCTGATTTTACTATCGTTAAAAATGTCCCCATTACCGTCTATATTCTCTATGGCGCTTTGTTGGTGGTAGATGTTGTGGTGGGGTTGGGGCTGTTGCGAGGCATTGAGTTGGCTCGGCGAGTGGGTATCGGCCGTTCGGCCGTTGTGCTGTTGGGGGTGCTGCTTTATTATTTTGTCGGCCGTGACTTTTTTGGCGCTATCTTTGTCATTAGTCTTGCTGGGATGCTGTTGGTGTTACTCTTTCGCCAAAAAGCCTGGTCCCTAGCTTATCCGGCTGCATTTTACCTGCTTGTCTTTTTCATCATCCCAAACCTCATCGTATTTGTTGTCAGCCTCGGTGAACGTTCCCGTTTGGGAACGGTTACATACCCTGCTTTAAGCCTGGAAAATCTTAGTCTTTACTTTAACGATTATGTCCGTTTTTTCAGTACTATCGGTGGTGAGTATATCTACCTGCGGATCTTCCTCCGCTCTCTACTCATGGCAATTGGTAACACCCTTTTGTGTCTGGCATTTGGTTATCCCTTCGCTTACTGGATTGCCCGCCAACCGCATAAGTATCGAAACATTCTTGTATTCCTGGTGATGATCCCCTTTTGGACGAATTTCTTGGTTCGCACCTATGCCTGGATGTTGATCTTGCGGGACTCTGGCATCATAAATAATTTCTGGACGATTACGCTCCATGAACAGGCTGTCCTACTGGCTGATAATAGCCAATTTTTTAGTTGGTTGGCTTCAGTAACGGCCGATAAATTGCCGCTGCTATTTAATACCCCGGCTGTCATGTTGGGCCTGTTCTATGGCTTTTTACCCTTCATGATTTTGCCTCTCTATGCCAGTTTGGATAAGGTCGATTGGTCATTATTAGAGGCAGCGGCCGATCTGGGGGCCAATCGAGTTAGGAGTTTTATTCGAGTTCTCATCCCCTTAACCGCTCCCGGCATTGCGGCTGGCTCTATTATTGTCTTTATTCCATCTCTAGGCGCTTATGTCACGCCTGATTTGATGGGTGGGGCCAAAGTGTCGTTGGTTGGTAACCTGCTCCAGCAGCAATTTATGACCGTTCGAGATTGGCCTTTCGGTTCTGCTATCGGCTTTATTCTCATGGCGATCATGTTAATCGCCATCATCATTTACTTCCGCGTCTCGGAGGAATAACTAGCTAAATGGCCTCTATTACGACTGCCCAACCGAAAGCCGCTCCAGTTGCTAAGAAGCTGCCCCGTCCTCGACTGCCTTTCTCGTTTCGTGGTCGTTGGCTAACCTTTTTCGCTATCGGAATCTTCCTTTTCTTTTACCTGCCTATTTTTATTCTCATCATCTACTCTTTCAACTCCAACCAGGTTGTTGGTGTTTGGGAAAGTTTCAGCACCCAATGGTATGGCGAGCTATTCAACAATCGGGCCATTGGCAATGCCTTCCGGGTTAGTATGTGGGTGGCCTTTTGGTCTACGATCTTTAGCACGATCTTAGGCACATTGGCAGCCCTGGTTTTAGAGCGTTATCGTTTTCGAGGTCGACTAACTTTCGACGGGGTTCTCTATTTGCCCATTATCATCCCCGATATTGTCATGGCTCTCTCGACGTTGTTGTTCTTTGTCATTTTTGCTGTGCCTCTTAGCCGCAATACGGTTTTGCTGGCCCACATCGCATTCAACATATCTTTCGTCGCTGTTGTCGTTCGGGCGCGGTTGGCTGACATGGATCGGAGTTTGGAGGAGGCTGCGGCCGATTTGGGGGCTAGCGAATGGGTCACATTTCGCCGCGTGACCTTGCCGTTGTTAGCCCCTGGCATAGTGGCGGGAGCTTTAATGGCCTTTACTCTTTCATTAGATGATTTTGTAATCACGTTTTTCGTTTCTGGCCCTGGCTCAACTACCTTGCCGGTTCAGGTCTATTCGATGATTAAGTTTGGCGTTACCCCTGAGGTGAATGCCCTGTCTACCTTAATGCTTTTAGGTTCTACAATTTTGGTTATAATCTCATTAGTCATACAGCGACGTTGACAATGATAGGATGACGTTGGCAACAAGGCTGAAAGATCCCGCAATTTTGAAAGCCTTGAAATGTATTGGAAGTTCTAAATTATCAAAGGAGAAATGAAGATGAAGAGAAAACTATTTTGGTTACTTGTAATTTTGATGACCTTTGTTCTGGCTGCCTGTGGTGGTGGGCCGTCTGGCGGGCCAGAAACGAATGATAATGTCGCAGAAGAATCTGCGAATGAAGAAGAGTCTGCGAATGCAGCGGAAGAGGAAGCCAATGAAGAAGAGTCTGCAAATGGGGAAGAAGAGGAAGCCAACGCAGAAGAAGAGGAAATGGCCGAAGGAGAAATGGAGCTAGCTTCCGAACTCAGTGTTTATAACTGGGCTGACTATATTGACGAAGAGATTCTGACTAATTATGAAGAAGAGTTTGGCGTCGCCATCATCTATGATACCTATGCTTCCAATGAAGATTTGCTCTCTAAATTACAAGCTGGGGCAACGGGCTATGATGTTATCTTCCCTTCTGACTATATGGTTTCTCAGATGATTGAATTAGGACTTCTGCATGAGATAGATACGGCCGAGCTTTCTAATTGGGGTAATATCGATCCCGATTTCGCCGATGCCCCGTTCGATCCTGGCAACCAACATTGCGTTCCTTATCAGTGGGGTACGACTGGTATCACTTATCGGGCTGGAAATGAATTCTTCGATGAAAATCCACCAGATAGTTGGGCCTATCTTTTCGACCCTGAGTTGTTGGAACAATATTCAGATGGCGGCATTAACGTCTTGAACGACCAGCGTGAGTTAATGGCTGCGGCATTATCCTATCTTGGTTATGATATGAATAGCACTGACCGAGCAGAATTAGAAGAAGCCCGCGATGTTATCCTGGAGGCTAAACCCTATTGGAAGACCTTTAACAGTGAAGATTACGACAACTCTTTGCTCATTCCTGATGAGGTCGTATTGTCCCAAGCCTGGAGCGGCGATGCTGCCCTGGCTTATTATGAAACATACGATGATGAGGCCGAAGATGGTAATTGGTATTATGCTATTCCATCAGAAGGGGCCGTTAAGTGGTTAGATAATATCTGTATTACAGCTAGCTCCGAACGGTATGAGACGGCCTTACACTTCATGAACTATCTGCTTGATGCAGAGGTGGGTGCAACCATCACTAACTATACTTATTATGCCAGCCCCAATGAGGCTTCAAAAGCTTTTATCCTGGATGAAATTCTTGAGGATACCAGTATTTTCCCAGAGTCTGAGGTTGAAGAAAAGCTGGTTTGGTTAGTTGAGGTAGGTGATGCTATCTTTATCTATGATGAGATGTGGACGGCCATTAAAGGGTAAATGACCGTCGGCAGCCTGTTTAATTGGCTGATCATCATGGTCTGCTGAGAAGATAGGCATTAGGGAGGGTTTTGCCCCTGTTGCTTGCAACAGGGGCATTTTTATTGTCAATTTTTCATTTACCTTAAGGCTAGGTTAGAGGTTGACTTTTAATTAGTTTTGAATGATTAACCTGCTAATGATTGTTTGGTTAGTGGTTCTTTTTCAGCTAGAATGTCGAATTGTGTAGTCGCTTCTTGAAGTTAAGGATGTGGATTCAATGAAGCTATCACTAATTTAGCACTGTTATGCGAATGGAGATTGTCGGTTACTTACTTGGCAATCTCCTTTATACTAAGGAGATTGGTTCTTGGAACCAGCAATCCGCTTTGAATCGGTTAAAAAAAGTTTTGCCTTTTCTAGCGATAAACCGCAATCTATATTGGACTCGATAATTTCGGCCGTTTCTCGACAAAAGAAATCTACGAAAAAGACTTTGTGGGCAGTTGAGGATGTTTCTTTCGATGTGATGCCGGGGGAGAGTTTGGGCATAATCGGCCGTAATGGCAGTGGTAAGAGTACCATCTTAAAGCTGGCCTCTGGCATCATACGACCCTCTGCCGGGCAGGTGGTGATACGCGGCCGTTTAAGCGCTTTGCTGGAGTTAGGCGCTGGTTTTCACCCTGATCTGACTGGCCGTGAGAACATCTATCTTAATGGTTCTATCTTGGGTATGAGCAAAGAGGATGTCGCCCGCTGCTATCATTCCATCGTGGAATTTTCTGAACTTGGCGAGTTTATTGATATGCCGGTCAAACATTACTCCTCTGGGATGTATATGAGACTTGGTTTTAGCGTTGCTGTGCATGTTGAGCCGGAAGTCCTCATTATTGATGAGATTTTGGCAGTTGGCGATCAATCATTCCAAACTAAATGTATTGATCGCATTTACGAATTGAAGCGGAATGGGACGACTATTATCATTGTCAGTCATAATCTAAACACGATTCGGACACTCTGCTCCCATATTATTTGGCTTGAGTATGGTTTGGTTAAGATGAGCGGCCGTTCGGAAGATGTGATTGATGCCTATTTAGAAAGTCAACAGGGCTGGATTGTGAACCGTAAGGCTGACGGCAGCGGTTGGGAACGGTGGGGGTCGCGCCAGATTGAACTGACATCTGTGAAATTCTTGAACAAGGCAGGTGAGTCGGTAGAGATATTTGAACTGGGGCAGCCTATGACGATTGAGATGCACTATCGAGCGAACGAACCCGTTAATGAACCAGTCTTTGGCCTTTCCTTCTTTCGACCAGATGGTACTTATTTGAGTGGGCCTACTAACAATTTGTCTGGCCTTGATCTGGGGATGATTAGCGGAGATGGTGTTCTACGTTACAACTTGCCTGAACTGTCCTTGAATCCAGCGACTTATTACTTAACGGCCGCTATTTATGATAAAGCAGGTGAATCTCCTTACGATCACCATGAAAAAGCGTATCGGTTCCGGGTTGTGGACGAAAGCGACCACAAATATAACGGACTTGTCCAGTTGCCTTCTAATTGGGAATGGCTGGCTGAAAATGATGATCGACTCTGAGTGCCTTGATGGATAATGGTAAAAAGGCCCTCTTTGGCCCCGTAATAGTCATTCCTATTTTCCAGATCATATTAGTCGTTTTAGTTCACGGCATTGTTAAAGGGGAGGATAAACTCAATGTCCGTGCGGCCGTTACAGAGTCTGAAACCGGAAGTGGTCTGTCTAACTGTCGCTTTGGCGTTGCGGTTTCGGACATAGGAGAGGTTAATTGGATCGATGATCTGGGCGCGGGTTGGTATTTTAGTTTTAGTGAAGCGATGGATCCGGCCCCAAATTCGGCCGAATATGTGGCATTGGTCTCAATTGGACAAGATAAGACCGGTGACGGCCAATATTTGCCAACCTATTCAGTCAATCCGCCGATGACCGATGCTCGTTTAGGGCAACTTGTGCTAGACCGTCCTGGCAGTTTATGGATTGTTGGTAATGAAGTGGATCGCGGCCCGGACCCAGGCCAAACGAATGGTGGGCAGGGTGATACCTTTCCAGAAATATACGCCCAAGGCTATCATGATATTTATAACTTCATCAAAGCAAAAGACCCGACTGCCCAGGTAGCAAATTCAGCCTTGGTTCAGGTGACACCTGGCCGATTACAATACCTGGACTTAATGTGGGATGCCTACGAAACTACCTTTGGAGCCGAAATGCCTGTTGATGTTTGGAACATGCATTTGTATATCTTGCCAGAAGTCAACCCATTGGGACAGCCTAATGGCGTGGCCAACGTCGCTTTAGGAACAGACCCAGCATTAGGTCGTAAAGAGAGCGGTGGGTCAGCTGCCCAATGTCCTTTAGTGGAAGTTTATTGTGTGGCAGAACATGATGATCTTGATGTTTTTGAAGAGCAGATCGTTGCCATGCGAACCTGGATGAAGGCTCATAACCAGCAGAATAAGCCTTTAATATTGTCTGAGTTTTCGATTTTGTATCCTTATAGTAACAATGGTGGAAACTGTTCTCTAAAAGATGAATTTGGCAATTGCTTTACCCCTCAACGAGTGACGGATTTTCTAAATGTCTCGTTTGACTATCTGTATAATACGGTTGATCCGAACCTTGGCTATCCTAAGGATGGAAATCGATTAATTCAACAATCACTTTGGTTTAGCGTTAATAATCAGAATGGGGTTGGCGGCTCTAGTGATTTAGTTCGGAATAACGCCTTAACTCAAGCTGGACAGGCTTTTCAGACTTACGTTCAAAACTTACCAACGACGATTAACTTGTTTGAGGATGGCGTAAATAATCCAATCGTGGATACGGGGGGAAACAACACTACTTCCGTAACCCTGACTGTAAGCATTCGGAATGGGGGTAATATTGCCCCAGATAATACCTTTTTTGTGACTTTTTTTAAGGATGCTGCCCTAACCCTTCCGATAGGAACGACATCCGTAATCGGGCCTGGTCCAACTAATGCAGGTATGGCAGGCTGTACCCGCCTTGAGCGGAAGGCATCGGTGGTTTGGCATAATTTACCCCAAGGTATTCATTATTTTTGGGTCAAAGTAGACAGTACAAACAATATAACAGAGATAAGTGAAAGTGATAACATCGGCAGCGGTATTGTTATTGTAAATGGAGAACTCGCATACCTCCCTATTGCTGTCCGTTAATAGGAATTTATTGGAGATTTGAGAATGAAGACAGGAACAAAAAAACATCTAGGACCAATTTTGGTCGTCATTGTTTTTCAGGTGGCACTCATATTGTTGGTTCACAATGTTATGGCCGATAATGGCCTACCAAATAAGCGGCAAGCGAACGGGGCGCATGAGGTCGCGTCTGAAGCTGGCCTGGCTAATTGTCGGTATGGGGCAGCCACTTTAAGTATTTCCCAGGTAGATTGGGTAGATGATTTGGGCGCAGGTTGGTATTTAAACTTTGGCTCATCGACGGCAATGGCTACGAACTTAGCTGAATATGTGCCCGTTATTGGCGTTAGGCAAAATAAGGATGGAAATGGCAATTATTTGCCCACTTATTCTGTGACACCAGCGCTCAACAATAGTGGTTTGGGTTTGCTCATTGATTCCAAGCCCAATTCGCTCTGGATCGTTGGCAATGAGGTGGATCGTGGGCCAGACCCAGGGCAGACTCAAGGGGGCCAGGGTGACACTTTCCCGGATGTCTATGCTCGAGCTTATAATGAAATTTATCATTATATTAAACAGCGTGATCCGTCGGCTCAGGTTGCAAATTCGGCGTTAGTACAGGTAACACCTGGTCGATTGCAGTATTTGGATTTGATGTGGGAGGCGTATAAGTCTAATTTTGGGACAGCGATGCCGGTTGATGTTTGGAACATGCATTTGTATATCTTGCCAGAAGTCAACCCATCGGGACAGCCTAACGGTATCGCTAATGTTGCCCTTGGAACAGACCCAGCGCTTGGCCGGAGGGAAAGTGGCGGCAATGTTAACCTTTGTCCTCAGACAAATGTCTATTGTGTCGCAGAACATGATGACCTTAGTATTTTTAATGAGCAGGTCGTTGCCATGCGTACCTGGATGAATGATCATGGACAGCGAAATAAACCATTGATTCTATCCGAGTTCTCTATTTTGTACCCGTATATAGATGATGGCGGGACCTGTTTTCTGCAAGATGAAAATGGGAACTGTTTCACGCCGGCTCGAGTTACGAATTATCTGAATAACACCTTTAATTATCTTAAAAATGCGGTGGATCCAAACTTGGGTTATCCAAAAGATGGTAACCGCCTGATCCAGCAGTCTCTTTGGTTTAGTATCAATAACCAGGGTGCGGTTGGTGACGTGAGCGATTTGGTGCGAAACGAGGCCTTGACTCAGGTTGGACAGGCTTACCAGGCTTTTGTTCAAGCTGAGTCCACTAATGTCAATCTTTTTGTGGATAGTTTGAATAATCCGGTTGGTGATACTGGTGGTGGCGGAACGGCCGATGTTGAGCTGACGGTGACGATTCGCAACAATGGTAATACAGCCCCAGGTGGTACCTTCTTTGTGACCTTTTATAAGGATGCCGGGCTGACTCAACCGATTGGCACAACCTCTATTGCCGCGCCAAATCCGAATGGCCCTGGTATGACTGGTTGTAGCCGTTTGACGAAAGAGGCTTCGATTGATTGGAATAACTTAAGCCCTGGGGTACATCGGTTTTGGGTGAAGCTGGACAGTACCAATGCGGTTATTGAACTGAGTGAAAGTGACAATGTTGGGGCTGGGATCGTCTTTATTGATGCTGACCAGGCTTTTGTCCCAATCGTTCGTCGTTAACGTCTATTGATTGGAGTTTTGCATGGGTTGGGTTAGGACCTGTTTAGTTCCTAAAGTTCAACCTATGCAAGGCTTTTCTTCTAAAGTTAGCCCCAGACGAAGAGCCAAACATCGGCGACAATTATTAAGACAGCCGTTAATCCCACAACTACCCAACTTCCTCGAATTTGGCGGCCCAACCAACGGCCGATTTGCCAAGCGAATAATAGAAAGATCAGGGTTGCAACTAATGCGGCGAGATGGTGGATTGGCCAGACATTGATGGTCAATAATCGAATCGGCGATCCGGGTAGGGCAAAGAAATCGATCGGCGTTTGAAACAGATCATTAAGATGTCCACTCACTTCCCGGATGAAGGCCCCATAACTGCCGTCAATCCATTCGTAGGTTGGGTACATACTCAAATTTCGGCCGCCAATCCGTTCTAATAAGCCATAACGTAATAAGATCCATTGATGAAGGCCGAGTACAATTCCGGCCGCAATTGCGGCTATCTTCTGAAATCGGCCGGGTATCAGTTGGAGTAAACCGGCGTAACCTAGAATTAGAATCACGAGTTCGCTGGTGTAGCGGCGAGGCCCAAAACCAGCGCCGCCAAACCAATCTCGGGTGCTGCTGTTGACATAGGTTTCGAGCAGAAGGACGAGAAGGAGGGGAACGATTAAAGTGGCTTTGCGTCGTGCCAGGGCAAGGAGACCAATTACGGCCAGTGGGATGATTGGCATCCAGGGTAAAATGCCCCGAAATGTTGAAAATAAGACTGGTTGCCAGAAGGGCGCTCGCCAATCGACATAGGCGCTGCCCTGGGGAACTGTTAGCCAGGTGCCGTAAAAAACGCGCCATTGAATGAGTTGGAGTGAGAACAAGGCCAATGCCGCCAGCCCGACAATTAGTAAATATCGTATGGCAGGCCAAAGTCGCCGTTGTCGCGTCTCCTTGGCCGATGAAAACCACCACCAAATTGTCGATACGGTTGGTAAGGCCACATAGACAAGGTGCTGCCAACGCACGAGCGCTGCCAGGCCAATTAGCCCGCCTAGTAAGATACCTTCTCGGTTGCTGGGTAATTTTTTGTGGGTTCGCCACCAGGCCATTAGTAGGAGACCGGTTATAAAGGCGGAGGTGGCATGGGAGTAAAGCGGTTCGCGATATTGATAATAGATGAGGGGGGTGGCAAAGAGGACAGTGATGGCGGCGGCCAGGGCGCTAAAGCGGCCGTTTTCAACGCGGGCTATCCGGTAACCAATCCAATGGGCTAACCAGCCTAACAACATCGAGAGGGTGGCTAATCCGGCCGTAAAGTACCATTCATATCCGCTCAATGTTTGGGGTAAGAGGCCGACGAATTGTCCGACCCCTGCCGCCAGCCGCAAAACGGCCAGCCAGGGTAGCCAAATTAACGAACTGCCAATGGCAAAGGGGCTGGCTACTCTTCCCGTCTCTAACGTATCCTGGTCCAGTCTTTTGGCGGCAAAGTCGGGGGCTGTTGTTGGGTATGAGAGACGTAAATCGTTGTCGATTCGCAAGTCGCCATCGAAGACGACGCTGCGGGCATAGGCATAATAAAAGGTCGCATCCCAGGCTGGCGTTGTAATCGCAAAGAGCAGCGCCCACTGAATGAGACAGGCCAGGGTTAAGATAAATATTGGTTTGCGAAATAGATTAGAGCGGTTCATTATCTAAGGTTATGTTGTCTCGGCGAATGGGTCTGTTTGTCGGTCGGGTTAAGTATAACATAAGGAGCAGTCCTGCCAGCCGATGGTAGCTGAGGGGATAAATATCGAAGGTAGGCAGACCTAGCATGAGAAAGGCGGCCGTTCCCACCAACCAGGGGCGATTTTTACCTGCAACGGCCGTTCCCCACAGCGCAATTGGCACGGTCAATACATAATGATGTTCCCAAACACGGGGGGCTAACATTAATGCCAATGCTAACGAATCCATTGCCTGGGCGAAATAGTATGGCTTGTCCGAACGTGCCTCATTTGATGTCGCTTGATACCGCTTGAAAATTCGCCAGCCAACCCAGCCAGTTAGGGCAACCGATAGAACCAAAATGATAACCGAAACAATTGTCCGGTAAGTATTTCCTGTCATCCCTGTTGGCACGGCGATAAAGCCAATGCCATTAGAGACCAGGCTTTGAAGGCTGTTGTCGCGGAATTGATTGCCGGGTGGGAATGTCTCTGAAGCGGATATGAACTGCTCCCAGACACGCCAATCTTGTCCCCAGGAGGCGCTGACCAAGATAAGTATCAACAGCCCGGCCAGCCCAAATAGGATTGTTCGCCATCGTCGAGTTAGTAGCCAGGGGAGAAAGAGAACGGCCGGATACAGCTTCAGATGAATGCCGAACGCGGTTGATAAACCACTTAATAATGGAAACCGATCGGCTAATAATAGTCCAACTAAAAAAAGGTCCAGGACAATAAGATTGACCTGGGTATGGCGGATTGTTCTTAAAAGGGGGGTGTTGATTAACAAAAGGGCGGCTACCAGAAAAACGGCCGTCATCTTCTCGAAGCCTAGCCGTCGAGCAAAGCGGTAGGCTAAGGGATAGGCCAGGGCGATGGCGAAGAATTGGACGCATTGAAAAAGGTAGTACGCAATGGTCCAACTCGTTGATTCTTGCCCCTCGCTAATGAATGCCAATCCTAAAATAATTTGGTGAACGGCCGCAATCGTTTCGGCCAGCAGCGGCGGATAAAGGTAACAGTCGGCATAGGGATTGCTCCCAGCCAGCAGAGCCGAGGCGGCGGATTGGTAGCAGTTATAATCCCAGGATGGAATTGAATATTCGGTAATCAGATTTAAGAAATGGAGCAGCAGCCCGGCGGGGATGAGAATGGGTAGGAGGCGCGGCCAAGTTGGGGGCTTTTCGCGCCGAAGCGACCAAATTGTATGACCCAAGACGGCCGTTGCCGCCCAAAAGCCAAATAGCTCAAATGGCTCATAGGCTTCGCCATAGGTGTTACGGATAAAAACCGGATTCCAACGCCATAAAAGTAGAGGTAATATCGTGATAGCGAAAGCAATCAGTGGATAGATTAGCAAAGATGGAAACGGCCGAAATGAGGCCGGACGATTAGGCAAAGATGACATCCCCCTATGATCCCCAAATCACAAGCAAGGGGCAACTCATAAATTAAAACATGAAAAATAAGATTACCTGTGGACACCTTTCAAGAAAGTTAGGCTAATCTTGTTGGGTGTCTTTATTGCACGAATCAGGTCAGCGTACCAAATTAGCTAATCCGTTATGCCAAACTCCCAATGATATTCCTGAACAATGCCTGACGACTGATTAAACATAAAGGAGGCAGTGTGAATTCCTGACTCTAGTTCAACTGGATAACAGGCCCAAAAACCATGCCAAAACCAACACCCCAAATTTGAGGGGATGGGGTCACCTGACGACCAATTATGCCAATACTCATAGTCTTCACAGTCAAAGAAACACCTGCAATCAGGGCCTGGTTCATAAACTGCAAGGTAATTGGTTTCGGCTCTGGTTGTCAGCACCTCTCCATCAACGTTTAGTTCAGTCAGAGGTAAGACCTGTTCTTCCCAAAATAGAAAGTCTCCCGCTTCTACTAATGGAGTGACATCAAAATGAAAACAAACACTTGAGTTATAACCAGTTATTTCGACTGGTGGGGGAGGAGGCCCACCAGTTATATAGTTATCCGCTATTACTGTGGTGTGGAATTCTTGCTGACTGATGATGCTGGAGGGAAACGGTCGCACTTCTGGTAGAAAGAGTGGGAGCGGTTCTGGTTCGGATAAAACAATTGGTGTTGATATCGGGCTTGGTGTGGAAAATACGGTTGGCGTTGGTAAAGTTGTTGGTATTGGGGTTGGCTCAGGTAGCAATTGACAGCTGGTAATACTGCCTACGGCAAGTGCCAAGACTATTATAAGTAGTATCTTAATTAGATAGTTACTCATCATTAACCGATTTCATGAACAAATAAAAACCAAAACCCATTGTGGAACGGCCCCAACGGAGATAGCCATCTCGCCATGCTCGGCTGCGTTTGAGCTTTTCGGCCGTTTCAGGATCGTTCGGCCGTAACGCCGCTTCCTGTTCAAATCGCATTCTGTGTGACCATTCAAAATGATCCCATTCGTCCTGATTGCTGACGGCCGCATAAAGGGGAATTAGCCCCTGCGATTCGGCGAAAGTGATGTTGGCGGTATGGTCGTGGTAGATGCCGACCGGCTCGCCAATTAGCTCCAGATAGTCAAGGACAGGGGGTTGTTTCCAATAACTTTCGCCGATGAGGAGTTGCCCACCAGGGCGGACGAGTTGGCGGAGAGATTGCAGGGAATTGGGATAGGCAGCTTCGCCCATGCCAAAGGCGTGGGTTGAGCCAAGACAGATTGCCAGATCGAAAGCGTTCTCTCCCAGCTCTGTTTCTTGGATGTCGGCCGTTCTAAATTCGTAAGAACCGGGGGGGATTCGGCCATTGGCCTTCTTTTCGGCGGCCGCAATAGATTCAGGGTCTAAGTCGATGCCAAGACCATGTGCGCCAGTGGCTTCAATGACCTGAATGAGAAACTCGCCATTGCCACAGCCAGCATCGAGAAAGCGACCCTTGTCAGTCAATTTAAGAAGTTGGATGAGCTGGTCTGCTTTTTTGAGGCTTAAGGGGCTGTTGAATAGCATGATGGGCTTGAGAATGGCTAGAAACAGTCAGCGATATGTCAACTGCGCTGACTGCTTCCAACATGATTTTTATTTAGCAGTCAAATGGCCCTTGGGCGGGCGGATGGGGATCATTGCCTTCAAAGACCCAAGCAAAGACAAAGGCGATTCCTTCAACATTGCACTCGGAGAGGACGGGGTCGCCTAAGCTGGGCCAGCCATAGCCCATTAAGTCGGTGCTTTCAAGTAAATTGGTGGCATGGCCGAGTCCCAAAGCGTGGCCTATTTCGTGTTGAGTTACCCAACCAAGATACTCTGGCTCAAAGGGTGGCGTGTCTTGACTAGGAGGTAGGTCGGAACGGACAAGAATGTTAGGACAGCCGTGGTCGCCACAGATAGCGTACCCTTCAAAATTAACACCACCTGCTGTAGGCGCATAGTGAACGACGATATCGGCCGCTTGCTGGGGATTATTGCCAGTGCCAGTGACATTGGTCAATGTGATTAAACCATCAAAGCAATCATCAAGGACATCTGTCCAGGTGGCAATGGCATCATCAATGGCAGCAAGCTGGTCTGGGGAGGCGTTGGGATGGGCTTTAACAGCGATAGTTAAGTCGGTGTGATCCCACCAGTAGCCGGGGTAATAGTTGCTGAGAATTTCCAGGGATTCGGCGTTGGAGTTGGGCACTTGGTTGCACTGTCCGTTGGGAGCTGGTGGTGCGGCCGTTGCATGGGATATGTTGGCTAAGAATACGGCCGACATAAAGAACAGAGCAACGATAATTAGTGCGATAAGTGATTTACGGATACGCATAACTATTCTCCTTTATGAGCTAAATACAAGCATTATAAGAATGGGTGTAGGCTGTCCCTTTTCTATGTCGCTTTTGCCATTTTGTCAATTGCTTTTAGGATATCCGTGCGATTTTTCTTGTCCAATATCCAATTTGGCAATCGGTTGGAGAGGGTGCGTCAGTTTCGGCCGTTAAGGGATTTCTTTCATTGACGAACTCGATTTAATTTTGCTATTAGATGAGGCATTAGCGCGTCTACACGGGTTGTTTGCATGGTCATTTCGTAACTCAATGTGTTGCCGTTAAGTTCAAATGTCCGCCCACTGGCAATCATTCGCTCGTCGTTTGTTAAAAGCTGGCTTTCAAATCTCAACCAGATAGCGTGACCATCAACTTCGACAGAACCATGCAAATGCTCATTTCGACCACCGCTTTGAGCGTTGGTTAACTCTAATTCGCCTGTCGGTAGGATTCGGAGAAAGCCACTTTCCCAATGGGAGGTTTGATATGATGTTTGGCCTAACGGCCGTTTTTCTGTCTGCTGTTTATAAAAGAGGGTGGTTTCATCACGTCGTTCAAAGATTAATGTTTCTTTGTAATCAAAGGGATCTATAGTTGGAAAGTATCCTTGTCCTTCACCGATCCATGTTCCTTCTAATTGGCCTAATACTTGATGGGCATTACTTTTATGATTGGACTGATTAGCCATTTTTAACTCCTTGCAACAGAGAAATTCAACTTTTGGGCTATCTTCCTGGAGGAATGATACTACTAATAAAAATTGAACTTCTTAGGAAACGATGTATTCAACAGCCAGTTAGCAATGAATTCGCACCGAGGCGGATCTTCGGTGAGGCCGATATTTAACCCCCATAACCAGTAGTCGATGCAGCGGAGGAATGTCCAGCCTTGAGCGCGTTCTGGGTCTAGTTCGGCCGTTTCAACCAATAAGTCGAAATGATAGTCTAGGCCACCGTCGGCGAGAATATCTTCTAAGCGCCGCCAAAGGAGTTGGGCGGCACCATACTCTGGGTCACCAATAATTGGCTTGGGGTCTACTGCTAGCCAGGGTTCGCGCTCGCCCGCCAGCACATCAGTATAGTGAATGTCATAGTTGATTAGCAGATTTCTTGCCGATGGGCCAAGCTGAGAAGTAAGATTCTGGGCCGTCTCCAAGAGATGGTGGGAGAACGGCCGACTTTGTTCTAACCAGCGTTCTTCTAGGCATTGACCTATATTTGCTGTCATATCCTTGAGCAGGGGAAAATGACCGGGGTTAGGGATGGTGAGACGACGTAGCAAGCGAGCGGTTATGGTTATGGCTTTGGTAATGTTTATTTCATCCAATGTCTGGCGATAGTTTAATCGTTCCAACAGCATGGCCCCATGTTCAGACTGTGCTTGCAGGAGTTGCACAATACCGTTTCCATTCCAGATTGAGAGGGCAGCCGCTTCGTCTTTGGTAATGTCATTGATCCAGGATATTTTGAGGGCAAAAGGGCCTGTTGCTCCAACAACGGGAACAACCAGGCTAAAGTACCCGTGCATGGGAGGGCCATTTAAGATTAGCTGCCATTGGTCACAAAGCGTGTTGACGAGGTTTGGGAGGTTGGCAATCCATTGTCGGCCGTTCTCCCCTTCGCGCTGAATAGTCGATTCAATAAAACTTTCTGGGATGTGGAGCATAAAAATGCTACTGTTTGTCTAATACGACGACGGGTATCTTTCTTTTGGTCATTGTCTTGTAATCATTATAAGCGGGTGATTTTTCTGCAACCATCTGCCAAAGTTTTTCTCGCTCTTCTCCCTGTGCTTCACGAGCAAAGACTTGATATTCTTTGGCCCCGACTTGAACAGTGGCGATTGGTTCAGCCTGGAGATTGAGCCACCAAATTGGATGACGGTCGCTGCCTAAATTCGACCCGATCACAACGAAATTTTGTTCATATGGCATATACATTAAGGCTTTGGTGCGTAAGAGGCCGGATTTTCTCCCTCTAGCGGTTAAAAGGAGAACAGGCAAGCCCATCATTTTACGGCCGATACGGCCGTTGCTCAAACGGTAAAGTTTGGGGTGAATTTTCCAGAATAGCTCGATGATAACGTTACGTTGCATGGCCATTGGTCATCTCCATAGGCTAAAAATGCCTCATCCAAAAATGCAAAGAAAGTTCAAATTTATGACGCTTGTGTGTGGGATTTATAGTTCGTTAATAATGCGTTCTTCGTCTCCAGATACTGAGGCTAGTTTAGCATAACTTTGATAGAATCAGAATCGCTAACTGTCGGTGAGCGACATTACAGCCGGTGAGGGTGGATGATGTTACACTATCGCCCGGAATAGTTCTCTTTGTGAGAATACATCTTAAGCTTAAGAAGATAGTAGAAAGGTGTCATGGCTAAAAGCGGAAGAGTAAGTCGAAAACAAAAGCGGAAGGAGCAGCGAGCGGCTCAACAAAAAGCCCAGCGAATGCAATTTGTTCGATATGCTATTGTAGGCATTATAGTGATAGCTGCCTTGGCAGCCTTTGGCTTTTACCGTGCTTCAACAGCGCCCCAAGTTGATGTGCCGGAAGAGATTATGGCGGCTAATATTGATGGCCCAGCCGATGCCCCGGTTCGGATTGTTGAGTTTGGCGATTTTGGTTGTCCAGCTTGCCGCGCCTGGCACAATAATGGCATCAAGGAGCAGTTACAAGAAGAGTTTGGGGAGCAGATTAGTTTCACGTTCAGGCATTTCCCAGTTATTACGGCCCAATCGCCCCAGGCCGCCCAAGCAGGTCAGTGTGCGTCTGAGCAGGGCGATTTTTGGGCTTATCATGATTACATTTATGAGCGAACAATTCCAGCTGCTTTAAGTATTGGTGAGCTTATCTCGTATTCGGGTGCGGTTGGATTAGATACGGCCGCTTTTGAATCTTGTCTCGAATCTGGAAAGTATAAAAGCTATGTTGATCGTGATTGGGCAGCTGCTTCGGCTGCTGGAGCCAGGGGAACGCCATCCTTCTATATTAATGGTGAGCCAGTCAGTTTTTCCTATGATGTGATGGCTGGTACAATTCGAGAAATATTAGGTTCTTAGTAAGCGGCCAACATTAATTTATAGATTAGGGGGCCGCGTACTCGAAAACCGTCTGCACAAATCCGTTAATTTATTTGCGGACGGTCACTTACCAGGAGCGCTCGAATGGATCAGTTAGAAGATTTCCGGCAGCAAATTGATGAATTTATGGGACACCATCCCCAATCGCCATTGGACCATGAACAGCGTCATCATTTTAAGGGGCTTGAATATTATGATGAGAATGAGGATCTAATATTGGATGTGATGGTTGAACGGTATTCAGATGATGAGCCGATCGTAACCATGCAAACCAGTACGGGCGATTCGCAACAGTACCGTCGCTGGGGCCATTTTTCATTTGAAGTTGATGGGAAAGAAGCGACTTTAACCATTTACAGTGATGCACATGGGCATGAGTTTTTTATGCCTTTTCGAGATGCCACCAATGGGGCGGAGACTTATGGAGCCGGCCGTTACCTGGACAATCATCGGCCAGGGATGCGAAAATTCGGAACGAATCGTTTTGAGATTGATCTGAACTACGCCTATAATCCTTATTGCGCGTACAATGAGCATTATAGTTGTCCTCTGCCGCCGAGGGAAAATTGGCTAAAGGTTCCGATTCGGGCTGGGGAGAAAGATTTCCAGAAATAGGCTTGCCGCCTTGGTCAACCAATCCATGTTTTTATATCTGTCACCAGGGTTTTTCCAAAGTCAGTAAAAAGGAGCGAGAGCTTCCGAGATACTGGCATCGAAAAGACGTTGAGCAAAAGCCAGATTCTTCAGACCCAATTTACTAGCTAGACCAATGATGAAATTATTCAGCGTGGCCATCCCTTCAGCCATCAAAGGACTAGAGATACGAGTCGCATCTTCATCTAAAGTAACATCCCGCCGATAGTGGAGGCCGTTTTCAATGCCCCAGTAGTTTTGGATTAAGCTCATCAATTGTTTGGTGGAAACTTGTTTAGATGTCAAGCTCGTGATGCCAACAACCGACTCTGAGCGAAGCTTACCAGTTGTTAGACAGGTAGCTTGACGCTCAATTTTGAAGACACGTTCGACCCCAGGCCAGTCGAGATAACCCGTTTTATCATCTATGACTGTCAATGTTCGTTTTTCCAATCGTTGATGGGCTTTTCGGGAGGTATGTTCTATCTCCTGTTCCATCTTTGGTTGATGCCAGCCAGGTCGTTGAGGTAACGGCTCAAAAAACCGTTCAATATCATCTTGTAAAGTCGATTGGTTACCTTTCGCAAACCAAATATAGTCGCCACCTCCAGATAGAATAGCAACCGAGATAGAACGCTGAGTGAACATCGCATCGCCACAGACAACTCGGCCTCTCAGGTCAATTGCTTCTAACACAGTCGGCGCAGCAACTATTTCATTCTCCTTGCTTCCGACGGTGACCTGGCATAATACGATTCCCTCATCAGGCAAGTAAGCGGCTAACAGATGCACCCCTTGGGTTCGTCCTTTTGGAATAGTTCCTCGGAGTGTCTTTCCATCAATGGCTATCAACATACTCTGCTGACCACCATAACTCTGATGTAGAAATCTCAATAGGACACTTTGTAAATCTGTTAGGTTACAGCTATCTTGCAACGTTCGTCGGATTGTATTGAGTGATGGCACTTTCCCCCGTTCGAACTGGAATAATCTCACCAGTATCTTACACCTCAAACGTAGCCATTGGGCTATCGATGATGGTTTGTTCTGCCCGGCTAATTTGGCCATGATTATCCAGGTCAATAGATACGCCAATGGAAACTGTTTGCCTCTTTTGGCCCTTTTATCCTCTACTTTTGCTAAAAATTCTAGCAATGCTGTCAGGTCCAATAGAATTCCATCTGATTCGATTTGTTGCAATGTGATATGATCCATTTAAGCCTCCTTCTGATTTTGGTGTCGTTTCAACTCCATATTATCAGTTTGAGGCTTTTTGTTCCTGTTTTTTTCCGACTTTGGAAAAACCCTGTATCTGTCACTTATTGACTAGAGCGTTTCCACTTGTATAATTAATTTGAATACGTATTCAAATTAATGTTCAGGAGATAATTTTAATGGAACATCCTCGTGTTACTACGGTCGAGATGATGAAGAATGTTGTGCGTTTCAGCGATTATAATGAGGATAACGCTGTCCCGCTCATGTTTATCGACAGTCTTCTCCCTGGTCATCATCGGCTGAATTTTGCCGTCATTGGCGATACGGCTAGTGAAAACCCTGACTTCAAACCGATTATTACCAATCCCCATAATTTCCAAATTGGCATGTTCAAAGCGATGCCCAACGGCAACGGTCCTGCCTACCATACCCATGACTATATTGAACTGTTCCTACCCCTTGAAGGTAAATGGCGATTCTATTTTGGGAATGATCCAGAGGCAGACCCGGAAGGGGAGGTGTTTTTAGAGAAATGGGACTTGATCACATTTCCGCCTGGTTTGTGGCGGGGTTTTGAGAATATCAGCGACCAGCCTGCCTGGTGCTTTGCTGTGCAGGAAACCCATAACGTTTTTGAAGGTAAAGACCCTTACTGGTCACCCCAGGTTATTCGGATGGCCAAGGAAAATGGCTTTGAATCAGACGATGAAGGGCGTATGATTAAGCCGGATAATTTTGATGAATTGAACGCCCAGATGTTAGCCAAGATGTATAACATATAGGAGAGATGATGAGACGCAGCACAGACCGAATCCTGACTACTCATGTCGGCAGTATGCCCCGCCCCCAAGAGGTTGTTGATATGCTTTTTGCGGAGGATCAGGGGAGATTAACGGCCGAACAACGGCCTCAATATGACGCAATCATGGCCCGAAATGTGGCCGATGTCGTTCAGAAACAGCGACAAGCAGGGGTTGATATTCCTAGCGATGGCGAAATGAGCAAAATTAGCTATGCTACCTATATTCGCCACCGCCTGACAGGTTTTGAGATTGGTGAAGTACCTCGCGCCACCCCCAAAGATTTGGATGAGTTCCCCGAATTTCGTGATAGACTGGCGGCGGCTGGTGGGACACCTAAATATCATCGGCCTATCTGTACTGGGCCAATTACTATCAAAGATTTGGAGCCGTTGAAGAAGGATATCGTTAACCTTAAGGCAGCCCTGGCTGCGGCTGGCGCAGAGGAAGGTTTTATGAATGCTGCCTCGCCTGGGGTGGTGGCTGTCTTCCAGCCGAACCAATATTACAAATCCCATGAAGAATATCTACAAGCCCTAGCTGAAGTGATGAAGGTCGAGTATGAGATGATCGTTGAGGCTGGCCTAATTTTGCAGGTCGATTGTCCCGATTTGGCGATGGGTCGGCATATCAAATTCCGGGACGAGGACGATGATGCCTTTGTGCGAAATGCGGGGTTGCAAGTGGAGGCGTTGAATTATGCGCTGGAAAATGTCCCGGCTGACCGGGTGCGAATGCACCTTTGCTGGGGCAATTACGAGGGGCCGCATACCCATGATATTCCGCTCCAGAAAGTGCTGCCGATTGTGATGCAAGCCAAGCCGAACGCCATTCAATTTGAAGGGGCTAATCCCCGCCATAGCCACGAATGGCAGGTATGGGCAGAGGCTGATATTCCCCCTGAAAAGGTGTTGATTCCTGGTGTGTTGGATACGACGACTAACTTTGTTGAGCATCCTGAATTGGTGGCTGAACGAATTGAGCGATACGGCCGAATCGTTGGCCCAGAACGTGTTATTGCTGGCACAGACTGCGGCTTTGGCACCTTTGCGGGTTTTGGGGCCGTTCACCCCTCTATTTGTTGGGCTAAGCTGGGTTCATTGGCTGAAGGGACCAGGATGGCCTCTGAACGGCTGTTCGCTTAATGTAGTAATTGGTAATTAGTGGATGAGATATTCCCCCTTATCTTAGGATACCGAGTGGATTGCGCTGGTCATTGCGCTCACCACCCCTGATTCACCAACTAGACAATCCTACAATCTACCTGGACAACTGATAATTTGGGGTTCGGTTCGGCCGTCCTAAAGAGAGCGTATCAATGGAAATTCGACACCCAGACTTTCACCAAATTGTTTCGCCTGATGCTGTCTTCGAGCAGGTTGCCAGTGGGATGGATTTTACTGAAGGGCCGGTTTGGCACCCCACCGAACAGTCTATTATCTTTAGTGACATTCTTGGCAACTCTATCTATCGATGGTCGGCCAAAGAGGGGTTGGAGGCAGTGCGCCGAAACAGCTATATGGCAAATGGCAATGCTTATGATGGACAAGGTCGGCTGGTCACTTGCGAACATGCCACTAGTCGGGTTAGTCGTTCTGATTTAACCAGTGGCCGTTATGAGGTGTTGGTATCCCATTTTCGGGGTCGAGAGCTAAATAGTCCTAATGACATTGTGGTGAAGGGGGACGGCCGAATCTATTTCACCGATCCTACATCAGGTCGCAGCGCCGGTTATGGCGTTCCCCGCGAGCCAGAACTGCCTTTCAGTGGCGTTTATTGCCTTGATCCTGACAGCGGCGAGCTGACATTGCTGATTGATGATTTTGCAAAACCGAATGGCCTTTGTTTCTCGCGGGATGAGTCTATGCTCTATGTGAATGACACAGTTCGGCAGCACATTCGGGTGTTTGAGGTAACTGATAGTGGTGGGGTGAAAAACGGCCGACTATTCGCCGATCTAACTGGTGACAAACCGGGTGTTGCCGACGGTATAAAAGTGGACGAACAGGACAATGTTTATTCCTGTGGTCCTGGCGGAATCCATGTTTTTACCTCTAGCGGTCAATGTCTGGGTGTTATTGAAACTCCAGAGTATGCAACGAATTTTGTATTTGGCGATCCTGACTTACGCTCCTTATATATCACCGCCACGACGAGTCTTTACCGCCTGTCCATTCTTGTTCCCGGCCATGTTTCCTATCGAGGCTGATATTTGACGCGAAAACGATTTCGTAGTATCTTTGTACCAGTGTCCGAAAACGATTTCGTAACTTAGGGATTTCTTGTGTCCGTTACCATCGAACAACTTTCCAAACAGCTTGGTATCTCTGTTTCAACCGTCTCTAAGGCGATGAACGGTTATGCTGATGTCTCGCAGGAAACCCGGCGCCGGGTCTTAGAAATGGCCCGCGAACTCGATTATCATCCCAGCAGCGCGGCCCGGAGCCTACGGCGGGGCCAAACCGAAAAGATTGGCCTGCTCATCAATAATCCTATGCCATTTGTTGGTGAATATATTGCTGATATGATTTCCGGGGCAGCCTTAATAGCCGAAGAGGTAGGCAACAACCTCATTTTGTATACAACGGCCGTTACCCACCCAGAAGAACTTAAACGAATATGCCGCGCCCGTGATGTGGATGGCCTTATGCTCATCTTTTCCCCTTCTGACGAGGCGGTTGCTGTCTTGGAGCAGGAGAATATGCCTTTTGTTGTTTTCGGCCGTCGGGCGGAGCAGCCTGGGGTTTCCTATGTTGCCCCAGACAATCGGACTGGGGCGCGGGCATTGACTAACCACCTTATTGAGCAAGGCCACCGACGAATTGGGTTTACAACGCGGCCGGAATTGGGCACTGTTAGTCAAGATCGGTTGGACGGTTACTGTGATGCCTTGCGGGAAGCTAACATTCCTTTTGCAGAAGAGCTGGTTATCGAAACTATAATTGAATCGTCTAGCGGTTATAATGCGATGAATGCTTTTCTTGATCTTGAGGAGCCGCCGACGGCCGTGTTTGCCTTTTACGACTTAATGGCAGTCGATGCGCTACATGCTGCTCAAGATAGAGGTGTTCGGGTTCCAGAAGATATTGCTTTAGCGGGGTTTGATGGTTTACGCTCTTCCTTGATAACCAAACCACGCCTAACGACGGTTCAACAGCCGCTGAACCAGATGGGGCAACGCGCAATGGAACTTTTGCTGACTCGAATTAAAGATAATCCTCAATCTCCATCGACGGAAACTTTTCCTGTGGAGTTAGTTATCCGCCAATCAACCCGTTACCAATATATACAATCAGTTAGGGATTAAGCTGTGACCAAATCAAAAGATGCTGCCCATAATGACCAGCCTGAGGGCCTTATCACTCTCCAGAACAAAGGCGATTTAACGCGGATATTATCGACGGACGGGCTGGAAAAGCCGATGATGAAGGGTTTTGCGCCCAAGTTTCATGACATCGTGGACTATATTGTGAAGGTAACGCATGAGATTTGGGAAGAGCGGGCGATCGGCCGTCTGTATGATTATTACGGTACTAACATGCGGATTCATACCTCGAATGGGGATATTTACAGCCGTGATGCCGTTATCGAAAACACAATTCAAGCCCTAGCTGCTTTTCCAAATCGCCGCCTTTATGCCGATGAAGTTATCTGGCGCGGGGATGATGATAATGGCTATTTTACCTCTCATCGACTAACTCACGAAGGCAACAATTGGGGTCATACACAATATGGCCCACCCACTGGCAAACGAATCAGCTACCGGGCCATTGCAGAATGTGAAGTGGTTGAAGGGGTTATTGTTGAGGAATGGCTGGCCCGTGATGAACTGTCGCTCGTTCACCAGCTTGGTTATGATGTTCATGAAATGGCGCGTAAGATGGCTAGCCAAGAAGTTGAAACCAGCCAGCAATTTACCGTTCCGGCTGAACCAGACCGCTTGCGCGGCCAATTACCCCCGGAAGCGGCGCCGTCTGATTCGGCCGAATTCAATATTGAGCAGTTTGTAAGGCGAGCGCTCCATGAGGTTTGGAACTGGCGCTTATTGAACAAAGTCGATGATTACTTTAGTCCCCAATATATTTGTGAATCTGCGGCAGGGCGGGTGTTATACGGCCGTAATCATTTCCGAACCTACATCCTTTCCCTGCTATCCCCATTCCCAAACCTGGCTCTCTCAATTGAAAATATCTGTGCGCTGCAAGATGGGCCAAATAGCTATCGGACAGCCACCCGTTGGACGATGATGGGAACCCACACCGGCCCTGGCATTTATGGCCCACCAACTGGGAAGCCAATTCGCATTATGGGTATTAGCCACCATCTGGTGGAAAACGGTGAATTCATTCAGGAATGGACAGTGTTTGATGAATTTGCCTTATTGAAACAACTGTATAGACCACAATAAAAATCGAGCCACAGAGGAGGTGGTGTTTATTCATAAATAAGTAAACCGTTAGTGCAGAACACATATTCACTAAACCAAGATTTATCTCAAGGAGAAGAGAAAAATGAAAAAGAAAGTCCTTTTAAGGCTTACATTACTAATCATTGCCGCTTTATTATTGGCTGCTTGTAATTCGTCTGGCGGAGAAGGCGACACAAATGAAGAAGCAGCCCCAACGGAAGCAGCTGCACCTGAAGAAGAAATGGAAGAGGAGATGGAGGAAGAAGCTCCGACTGAAGAGGTAATGGAAGAAGTTGCGGAAAATCCGGCTGAATGTGATATTGATGCTCCTTCAGAAGAAGTTGAACTCAATATGGTTGGTTGGTCATTCCCCATTACCGATTTTTATGCTGAAGAGCTGAACAAATGTAATGCGGTTGATAATCTCGTTGTCAATACCAATCTATTGGCTTCCGCCGATGCACAAGAGCAGGTACGGTTGGCGCTGTCATCTGGTGGCGATTCCCCATTTGACATCGTTCATGGCGCTAACGGTCAGATTGCTGAGTGGGGCGGCCCTGGCTGGCTGATGCCGCTCAATGATCTGGTAGAAAAATATTGGGATGAATACAACCTGGGTGATATCCCCGAAGCAGCCTGGGAAGGCGCAACGCTTGATGGCAACATATATGGTGTTCCTATTGTTGGTAACTCCCTCCATCTAATTTATCGTGAAGATGTTTTTGATGAATTAGGTCTTGAAGTTCCTGAGACATATGCTGAAGTCATCGAAATTTGTGATACCATCGGACTAGACAATCTTGATTATGATATGCCATTCTCGATTAATCTGTCTGCTGGTTGGGCCTGGGAAATCGAGTTCTTCCAGATGCAGCGCGCCTTTGGCGGCAAGTTCGTAGATGAGAACAATATGCCGACCTTTAATGACCAGACAGGTGTTGATGCGGTTAATTTATTGGTTGATATCGCTGATGCTTGCATGGGCATTGATGGCTATTCATTCAGCCTCAACGACCAGGAAGTTGCTATGCAGTTAGGCACCTTACCATTCACCAATATGTGGGCCAGCCGTGCTGCCAACATGACCGATCCAGAACGCACAAGCTTAGGTGATGTCATTGCTTATGCCCCAGCTCCCCGAGCTGTAGCAGATGGCCCCCGCGCCGGTTCTGCCTGGAACGATTACTACATGATTCCAGCCACAACGACCAACGACCCAGACCTCATCTTCCAGCTCATTATGGAAGCGGCCGATGAAGAAAGCCAACAAGGTGCTGCTGCGGTTGGTATGGCAACCAGGGTTTCGGTTGCTGAATTTGGTGGCCCATATCTGCCTGCTGCTAATCAAACGATCGTTGAAGGCATTGGCATCTATGATAAACATCCAGCCATTGGCATCGTTCGTGCAAAACTTGCTGAATTCTTGCCACTCGTTGGAACAGGCGAAATGACTGCCCAAGAAGCATTAGATGCTGCTGCAGAAGCCTATATCGAGGAAGCAACCGCTCAAGGATATATTGAAGGCTAATTAGAAATTTAGTTTCTTAACCTTTATTGTGATTTAACATAGTGGGAGGAATCCCTTTCGTGCCATTGGGATTCCTCCCAAAAGCAGCAGATCTATCTCCAGTATGATTTGTTGCGAAATAGCATTGCAGCCTCACAGGTGCCAATCACATCAATCCTGTCGTTGTATCCAAGCTTTCACACGACAAAGTGACTGTTGCCCACATCGTCAACAAACACCCACTTTTCATTTGGCGAAACCCGGTCTCGCCCTTAGGAAAAAGGAGAATAGATTTATGACGAGAGAAACCTTTTTTCGGTTTGCCTCCCCAAGCATCATCATCATGACGCTGTTAATGGTGATTCCCCTATTCATGGCAATTTGGTTGGGGATGCAGTTCATGACCTTTAATAACATTAACGCGCCCCAATTTGTCGGTCTGGACAATTACATAGATGTATTAACGGACCCCAGATTCTGGTCCTCTTTTAGATTCACGGCAATCTTTGCAGCCATCACAGTACCTGTCCGAATGGTACTCGGCTTTGTCATTGCCCTGCTTCTGGATCAAGTATCCAAGACCATTCGGGGGTTTTATCTATCCATCTATCTGCTGCCGTTTATCATTGTGCCAATTGTTGGGACATTGATGTTTAAGCAGTTGTTTGAGCCATCAGGTCTCTTTACCTGGGTCTATCAGACGCTTTTTGAAACCAGGTTCCGGTATACGGAGTTGACGGTCAAAGCCCTTATCATCGTTCATGGTATCTGGTTAGCCACACCCTTCGCCCTGGTAACTTATTTCGCTGGGCTGCAAACATTATCTCAGGATCAGATGGAAGCTGCCTCTATTGATGGGGCATCCCGCTGGCAGAAAATCCGCAATATTGTCATCCCCCATGTACGCTCCCTAACTATCCTGATTGTTTTGATTTCAATCATGGATGCGTATCGGGTCTTTGATAGTGTTTTTGTTTTGACAGAGCTAAATCCGATTTACAAAGCAGATACGATAATGACCTACAATTTTCAGACGGCCATCTCTGTTCAACGTTTAGGGAAAGGCAATGCCATGGCGATTTTGACCGTCGTTGGGATCATGATTGTTTTGATTCCAAACCTAATTCAATCTTATAGACAACAGATAGAGGAGCGTTGAGATGGAAAAGATAAAAAGCCCAGTTGGCCGGGTGGTAATTCACGTAATCTTGCTTTTGTTCGCTCTTTTTAGCTTTATACCGTTTTTCTGGACGGCGTTGCAATCATTCAAAACGTTGCCAGATGCTAATTCCCGGACGCCGTTGTTTTTCTTCACCCCCACCTGGGATAACTATACGGATCTATGGCTACGATCAGTGCCTGAAAATGGGGCCACAATCGGATATTTCATACTGGCTGCTGTTGTCATTCTCGTTTGTCTGCTGATATTTGCCCGATATGTACCTGCACCAGATCGCCTGGTTTATGCTTTTGTGGGCATCGGTTTTGTGGCATTATTATGGGGCATCCCGAAAATCGTTGACACGGCCCAATTCTATGATTATTTCATCAACACCATCATCGTAACAATAGGGACGGTTGTGGTCTCAATTACTATTGGCTCTTTGGCGGGCTATTCATTGGCCCGTTATGCAGGATTAGCCGGGGTTGTTGTCCTCATTGCCGCGCTTGGTTTCCGAGCGCTGCCTAGATTGGCCTTTATCTTGCCCTATTATTGGATTGGAAGCGCTACTAAACTACTCGACACACACCTCCTGGTTATCCTGACGTTGGTTGCCGTGAACCAACCGTTTACTATCTGGATGCTTCGCAGCTTTTTTATGGATATTCCTAAAGAGCTGGAGGAAGCGGCGATGGTTGATGGCTGTAACCGTCTGACAGCGTTTACCAGGGTGATTATTCCGATTATGTGGCCGGGCATCATCTCAACGGCTCTGTTCTCGCTCTTGCTGGCCTATAACGAATTTCTTCTTGTAAGAATCTTGACTCAAACAAATTGGACGTTGCCAGTTGCTATTTCCCGCTTCACAGGTGGTGAGGATCCGCGTCATCTGACATTGGCGGCGGCTTCGGCCGTTTCTGCGACTATTCCGATTGTGTTGGTCATCCTATACTTCCAAAAGAACCTGGTCAAAGGTCTGTCTGCTGGGGCTGTGAAAGGTTAATGGCTGATCAATCTAATTCTGATAAAAGCAAAGCATTGGTCGCTCGAATGGTTGATGGCCTTAATGATCATGTTATTGAGGGCATGGAGGCATTTTGGACGGCCGATATGAAGTGGTATGGTCCGGCCGGCATTGGCACAAAACCCAGCCTGAAAGCCTTCCAAGACGAACATCAACGGCCGTTTCTCCATGCCTTCTCTGATAAAAATGCAACGGACGAAATCCGCATTGCGGAAGGCAACTATGTCGCTGCCAGTGGGTTTCAAGATGCGACTCACACTGGCGATTATCTCGGCATCCCGGCCAGTGGCAAACGGGTCAAAATCCGTTATATGGATTTCTGGCGGGTTGAAGATGACAAACTCGTTGAAAATTGGGTGCTGATTGACCTGCTCGATTTTTTAGAACAGCTTGGTTACGACATCGGCAATGTTTTGAAGTTCATTGGCTCTAAACCGCCGGAATTTTTTGACGAGAACCATGAGTAGCATCCACCAGAAAAACAAGCAGCTCATCAATAAGTTTCGGGCTGCTTTGTATGATTGTGACGGAACAAGGTTACAGGCTCAATTTCGGGAGGTGTTTGCTCCTGATTGTAAGATTCATCTGGCCTTTCCATTTGAAGATGTGGATGGGCCAGATGCGTTGTTTGAGGGTGTGTATCGGCCGTTGCTGACGGCCGTCCCTGACTTAGAACGACGTGACTTTATCATTATTGGGGGTGAGGCAAATGGTGATAATTTAGTGGGAAGTGGCGGCACTTACATGGGCGTTTTTGAACGGCCGTGGCTTGATATTCCTCCTACGAAACATGCCATTTTTATGCGCTACCATGAGTTCTTTCGGATTGAAGACGGCCGTGTCGTTGAAATGCAAGCGCTCTGGGACATTCCTCAGGTTATGATGCAGGCTCGCGCCTGGCCGATGACACCCAGCCTGGGCGTTGAATGGCTTGTTCCTGGCCCGGCTGGTCAGGATGGCATTCTTACCGGGCCGCATGATCCAGATCAAGCTGCCAATAGTTTGAAAGTGGTTCAAGATATGTTGGCAGCGATGAGCAAGCATCCACTGCATGGGGGCGTTGAAGTCATGGAATTAGAACGGTATTGGCACCCTAAGTTTTTGTGGTATGGGCCTGCTGGTATTGGCACGATGCGTCGTACATCAGGTTTTCGTTACTGGCATCAAATCCCATTTTTAAAAGCAATGCCAAACCGAAAAGGCAGCAGCGCAGGTTATGGGGCGATGTTTGCTGAAGGGGATTATGTTGGGGTAACTGGCTGGCCGAACATGACGGCCACGATTAGCGGAGATGGTTGGCTTGGCATTGCCCCGGCTAATCAACAGTTAACCATGCGTAGTCTAGATTTTTGGCGTGTTGAGGAAGGATTGATTCGTGAGAACTGGGTGTTGGTAGATTTGCTTAGTGTTTATGATCAGTTAGGTGTTGATGTGTTCTCACGGATGCGGGAATTAACTTATGCTCGGCAATAGTTGCGACAGTCACAGCAGAATGAATTCTATTGCTAGGCGAGAAAACAGGCTTAAAGCCTTGTTGATCTATTAGTTGTAGATTTCAATCTATTACTACTACGATACCTTTGCTCAAGAAAATGAAAATGGAGAACATTCAATATGAGTGTAACAACGGATAAATACCGTACTGCTGCTTATCAATACCAACCCATTGACCAAAGCCAGAATATTGCCAATAAGCAGCGGATTATTGACTTGATGGAACGGTTAACGACTGTCTCTATTGCTAAGATCGCCCATACAGTTCAAGATAGCTACCATCCCGATGCCAAAGTAAACGTTACTCATCCTGTCAACGAATTAGCCGATCTTAATGCCGTCACCGAACGGTTTTGGCGGCCATTACGCCAGGCTATGCCAGATGTTGAAAGGCGAAATGTTTTCGTGGCTGGCGGCTGCTATCAGGACGCTTACATGATTGGCTGCATGGGCCATTATCTCGGCACTTTTGAAAACGACTGGTTTGGCATTCCGGCAACGAAAGGGGTGGTGGCCGTGCGTTATGGTGAAGGACATGAGCTGCGGGACGGCAAAATTGCCCGGAGCTATCTGTTCATCGACTATTTGGATTTGATGCGCCAGGTTGGCTATTGGCCGATTGCGCCCAGTTTGGGTCGAGAAATGCAATGGTTGGGGCCATTAACGAATGATGGTGTTATCTTATCGCCTCAGGACAACGGCCGTTCCCAGCGCACCATTGAACGAATCCTGAAAATGCACGCTGCCCTGGGGCAATATAGTGGTCAACCACCTACTAGAGAGGTGCTAGATGAGATGGAGATGGTTAAGCATTGGCACCCCAATTTTATGTGGTACGGTCCGGCTGGAATCGGTACAACCAGAGGGTTAAAGGGTTTTGAAGATTATCATCAGATGCCCTTTTTGGTGGCCTTTCCAGATCGGGGCGGCTCAGATGTTGGTCATTTTATTCGCGTCGGTGATGGCGATTTTGCCGTGACTGGCGGTTGGGGCTATATCCAGACAACCCACACTGGCACCGATTTTCTGGGCGTGCCGCCTACTGGAAAACGCATCTCGATGCGGGTGATGGATTTTTATCGCTGTGATGAAGAGACGATTGTTGAGAATTGGATTCCGATTGACATCCCCCACGTACTGTTGCAAATGGGAGTGGATGTATTCGGCCGTATGCGGCACCAATTCCGCCAACATCAGCCAATAACAGCCAGTGAGTGGTTGTTGAGATGAGCTTCGATCATATCGTGGTTGGGGCCGGTTCGTCTGGCTGTATTGTGGCTGCTCGTCTGGCAGAAGCGGGCCGACGCGTGGCGCTTGTTGAAGCTGGGGCCAGCGATGAGGGGAATATAGACATTCTCGATCTCGGCCGTTGGAAGGAACTGGTCGGTACAACCTACGATTATGACTACCCAATTGAACCTCAACGAAGAAGCAATACCTTTCATCATATTCGTGGAAGAATGCTTGGTGGCACTGGCTCTATCAACACTTGCGTCGCCTTTTTAACACCCGATGTTGATTTAAACCAATGGGTTTCGCTAGGGGCAACCGGATGGGAACCGGAGATTGTCCGTCCCAGCTTTGACCGCCTCCTGAAAAAAGTGTCGTTGGAAGCAGCCTCACCAGATAATCCATTTCATCAGGCCCTTATTGAGGCAGCAGAGGCGGCTGGCTTATCCCAAGTTACCTTTAATCAAAACGGCCGAGCCGTCCCCAAAAGCGGCGGAATCGGCTACCTCCAATTCAATAAACGGGGGCATTTACGTTTGTCATCCTCGGTTGCCTATTTGCACCCATTGGATCAATGGGACGAGAACTTAACGATTTTGACCAATACCAGGGCAATTCGATTGCTGTTCGATAACAACAATCGGGCAATTGGCCTGGAAACGGATCGAGGAACATTCTACAGTTCGGCTGACCTGATTATCTCTTGCGGGGCATTCGATTCACCCACCCTGCTCATGCGCTCCGGCGTTGGTTCTGCTGAGCATTTGGCAGAACATGGCATTCGTTTGCAACATCATCTGATCGGGGTTGGGAAAAATCTGTTAGATCATCCCGAAACTGTCATAGCCTGGGAATCTGTTCGCCCTATTCCAAAGACGGATATTAATAATATGGGTATGGCCCTCTTCGCTCATGCAACCCCGGAAACAACTGCTCCTGATTTGATGTGCCACGTTGGAACGGCCGTCTTCGATACCCAAACAGTGCCTCAGGGTTATCCAACTGCGGGAAACGGGTTTTCCATGACGGCCAATGTTGCCCGCGCCCGTAGTGTTGGAACCGTTCGACTCCGCTCGGCCAACCCTGCTGATAAACCCTGTATCGATTTCAACTATTTTTCAGATCCTTATGATGAGACCGTTCTGGTTGAGGGGCTTAAATTTGCCCGTCGGATCGCTGCCCAATCGCCTTTACGGGACTGGATTCAGCAAGAGTTGTTTCCTGGCAATGGCGTTCAGGGAGATGAAGCGCTGTCTGCATACGGCCGTCAGGTGGCTGGAACAGTCTATCATCCGGCGGGAACGTGCAAAATGGGGGCGGTTGAGGATGAAACGGCCGTTGTTGACCCGACATTAGGGGTGCGTGGGATCGAAAACCTGCGGGTGGCTGATGCCTCAATTTTTCCGAGTATGATCGGTGTTAATCCTAATCTAACTTGTATGATGATTGGTGAGCGGTGTGCGGATTTTGTCTTGCATAATTGATAGAAACAGGCGTTTGGAAACGGCCGAAAAGATGGTGAACCAAATGAAACAATTTATGGAGAAATAAAAAATGGCAAAAATATTAAAAGATGGTGTGAGCGCTGAGGCCGCTCACGCCGCAGATGTTAAGGTTCAGCAAATTGTTGCTGGTATTCTGGAAGATATTCGGCAGGGGGGGGATGGCGCTGTTCGTAATCTTTCCCTCAAATTCGATAACTGGAATCCAGATAGCTTTCGATTGAGCAGCGAACAGATTGATGATATTGTGGCTTCTGTTGATCCTCAGACAATCGAAGACCTCAAATTCGCTCAGACCCAAATCAGAAACTTTGCCCAATATCAGAAAGATGCCTTATTAGATATTGAAGTTGAAACGTTGCCGGGGGTAATTCTGGGACATAAGAACCTTCCGGTCAACAGTGTTGGCTGTTATATTCCAGGCGGCCGTTATCCGATGGTTGCTTCTGCCCATATGAGCGTTTTGACAGCCAAGGTGGCTGGCGTAAAACGAGTTATTGCATGTACGCCACCTATTAATGGCGAAATCCCGGCCGAAACGATAACGGCCATGCACTTTGCTGGCGCGGATGAAATCCACATCATCGGTGGGGTTCAAGCCATTGCACGTATGGCGCTGGGTACTGAGACAATGGAACCGGTCGATATGATTGTCGGCCCTGGCAATGCCTATGTGGCCGAAGCCAAGCGGCAGTTGTTTGGTAAGGTGGGCATTGATCTGTTGGCTGGCCCGACAGAAGTGTTGGTTGTGGCGGATGATACGGCCGATGCTGAAATGGTCGCTACCGATTTGCTGGGTCAGGCGGAACATGGGCCAACCACCCCGGCCGTTCTCATTACGACTAGCGAAAAGTTGGCCCGTGAAACGGAAGTGGAGATTGGGCGGCAGTTGGAGACGCTGGAAACGGCCGACATCGCCGCTGTCTCCTGGCGTGATTATGGTCAGATTATATTAGTGGATGATCTTGAAGAAGCCTGCCTTGAAGCAGATAAAGTCGCCAGTGAGCATGTTCAGATTATGACGGCCGATGACGATTACTTCCTAGAAAATATGACTAACTATGGGGCTTTGTTCATCGGCCCTCGTACCAATGTCGCTTATGGGGATAAGGTCATTGGCACAAACCATACGCTGCCAACGAAACAGGCTGCCCGCTATACTGGGGGCTTATGGGTGGGTAAATTCATCAAGACTGTCACTTATCAACGAGTTGTGACGGATGAGGCCAGCGCCTTAATCGGTGAGTATTGTTCCCGTCTCTGTGCCATTGAGCGTTTTTGGGCGCATAAGGCTCAAGCAGATTTGCGGGTGGAACGATATGGCAGTCAGTAGCGGGTGCAGTGAAGGTTGATTTTGTATGGGTGAATGAGAATTGGATTATGAGTGATAGGTCAATGGAAGGACGGGTGGCTTTGGTGACCGGGGGTGGTGGTGGTATTGGGTCGGCCATATCCAGGCGGCTGGCAGCGGCGGGGGCGAACGTGATTATTACCTATCGCCAAAGCGCTGAAAAGGCCCAAGCAGTGGCAGATAGTTTGCCGGGGCAAGACCATATGGTGGCCCAGGCATCGGTCACAGATAGCAGTGAATTGAGCCGATTGGCGGCTGAGGTAAACGGCCGATATGGTCGACTTGATTTGCTAGTTAATAACGCGGGGATCACGACGGCCGTTCCCCACGACGATCTGGACAGCCTGACAGATGAATGGATCGACCGTATCTTTCAAACGAATTGGCGGGGTGCATTTGCCAGCGTCCGGGCATTTAAAGATTTGTTGCAAGCGGGTGAAGGGGGCCTGGTTGTCAACCTCTCGTCAGTGGCAGGGGTGACGGGCATTGGCAGCAATGTCGCTTACTGTGCCTCAAAAGCGGCGATGGATTCGATGACTCTCTCCCTGGCTCGTTCTTTGGCTCCTAAAATACGGGTTATCTCTGTCTCTCCGGGCTGGGTGCTAGGGGAATACGCTAAGCGAATGGACCCGGCCTATATTCAACAGCAAACTGACCTAACCCCGCTCAAACGGCTGGCCTCGCCAGAGGACGTGGCTGAGACAGTTTGGGTAGTGGCAACCAAACTGACCTTCATGACGGGCAACATCGTGCCAGTGGATGGGGGACGGCCGTTATTGTAATGAAATTTGGATTCTAACCGTAGGATTTATTTTTTTTTGGCGTTGTATGAGCGGTGATTTGTCCCTAATCCAGTTGCATAACGATTTTGCATAAACAGGCGCTTGTTATGATATTCATGGGATACAATATGAGTCAGCGATAGTTAATGCCTTATCAATCATTTGCAATCCTTCATCTAGCTGGGCTTCGTTGATAATCAAGGGTGGGGCGCAGAAGATCCAATCCCATTTTACGAAGGTACTCATGCCTTGCTCTCGCAAAGAGGCTGCCACTTTTTGCATCGGCTCGCTGGCGGGTTTGTTCCAGCCATTCATCGGTTCACGACTGTCTCGGTTTTTGACCAGCTCAAGAATCTGGAGCAAACCCGTTCCCCGCACTTGCCCCACGCACGGATGGTTTTCGGCGAGATCGATTAATCCAGCTCGCAATGCCTTGCCCATTTTCCGTGCATTAGAGATTAGATTTTCCTCTTGATAGACCTCGATGTTTGCAACGGCCGTCGCACAGGCTAATGGATGAGCGCTATAGGTTAACCCTCCCCAAAGGGTATTGTTTTCAAAATGGCTGGCTATTTCATCGGTAACGACGGTGGCCCCCATTGGGATATAGCCACTGGTTAATCCTTTAGCCATTGCCATGATATCTGGTTTGACATAGGGGTAGTGGTTGATGCCGAACCATTCACCTGTACGGCCGAAGCCACTCATCACCTCATCAATAATCAATAGAATGCTGTATCTATCACATATGGCCTGAATATGTTTCCAAAAAGTATCGCCTCCTTGCATTATGCCACTGGTACCGCTGTATCCTTCTAGTAGGATGGCGGCTACATTCTCTGGCCCTTCAAACAAGATTGTTTGTTCGATTAACTCGGCTACTATGCTGTCGCCTTCGTCTGTTGTTCGGCCGTTATACATTGGGCTACGGTAAGCATATGGGCCATGAACTCGCACAATCCAGGGGACACCCGGTTCATTTGCCAGGCGACGTGGGTCGCCGCCAGCTGTCATTGCTCCAAATGTTGCGCCGTGGTAAGAGCGGTAACGGGTGACTATCTTTTGCCGACCCGTGTAAAGGCGGGCGATTTTCATGGCATTCTCAATGGCATCAGCGCCACCATTGGTGAAGAAACTCTTGCTAAGACCGGATGGGGTGATCTCGTTTAGGAATTGACCTAGTTTAGCGCGTGGCTCGGTGGCGATACCTGGGTAAGCATGGCCCATGTGAGCCACTTGCTCTTGAATGGCTTTGATGACATGGGGATGGCTGTGACCGACATTTACGTTCATCAACTGTGATGACCAATCGAGATAACGATTGCCGTCCGCATCCCAGAAGTAAACGCCATCGGCTTTGACCATAGAGATTGGGTTCCAGGCGGCTTGGGCTGTCCAGCTTGTCATGGTGTAGGCTTTGTTGCGTTTTACTAATTCATCATGTGATATATTCATTGTCATTTCTCCATGAAGCGCCTAAATAACCCAATGTTCCGCCAATCACAAAAAAATTGAAGGAACACGATGGCATCGCTAATTTCAGTCCGTCAAAAGAAGATTGACCATGCACTAACTACTTCAAGTTAACAAGCACCCGACCGATCTGGCCCCCCTGCGAAATCTGCTCTATCTCTGGCACTAATTGGTCTAAGGTCACTTCTCTAACCATTTTTGGGAGGTTGTCGAGTTTATAATCATCAGCTATTAGTTGCCAGATACGTTTCCGTTCTTGAATGGAAATTTCCACGGAATCAACGCCATACATGGTGACACCGCGCAAAATGAAGGGCAGCACCGTCGTCGGTAATTCAAAAGAGGCAGCCAATCCACAAATGGCGACTGCGGCATCCCGCTTGGTCGATTTCAGTGCAGTTGCTAATATGTTGCCACCCACGCTGTCAACTACGCCTGCCCAGCGGCCTTTGAGCAGTGGACGGCCGCTTTCATCCGTAGCATCAGCCCTCGAAATCAGACTTTTTGCGCCTAAACCAATTAAATAATCTCTGGCTGTTTCAATCTTACCCGTTGCTGCTACAACGCTGTAGCCTAACCGGGACAATAATGTGACTGCAAAGCTGCCAACGCCGCCGGTGGCGCCGGTTACGAGTATTTCACCATCTTCAGGCTTTAAGCCGTGGCTAACGAGTTTGTCGACGCACATGACGGCCGTGAAACCGGCCGTACCGTAACTCATCGCTTCACGAGTAGTTATTGCCTCTGGCAGCTTTACAACCCAATTGGCTGGGACCCGGATATATTCTCCAAAACCACCGGGGGTGTTCATGCCCAGGTCATAGCCAATGACAACTACCTCTTGCCCAACGGCAAAGGCTTCAATTTTACTAGCTGTTACAACTCCGGCTGCATCAATGCCAGGTGTATGGGGATAATTGCGCGTCACCCCTCGGCTACCATTGGCGGAAAGGGCATCCTTGTAATTTAGCGAGGAGTAATGGACATGAATGAGCATGTCATTGTCAGGTAAATCAGCAATTGAACGGGTTTCTATATTTCGGATAAATTTCTTTGGTTCGGTTTCGGTTACGACCAAAGCGCGAAATGTTTTGTCAGCCATTTGGTTATCTCCAAATTAACAGATGGGAACTATTAGCAACATCAAAAATGGTACAAACAAATCCGATAATCAGCAATATCAACCCAGACCGAACTCACATCTACATCGCTGTCTCCACCTCCTTTGCTAGCCCTTTCCTGGGAACCAACTACCGTCTGCCGTTGGTCGATGCCTCATTGAAGCAGATCTGGAAGTGTTCCGTCAGTATGTTGGTGGTGAATTGCCCGATCAATTGGCCTTTGGCGCCAACGGCGACCTCTATGTCTCCCTCGCTTTCTCAAACCAAATCTCCAAGCTCGCCGCCGATGGCTCAGAAATAACGAGATGGCAAAGCGCCCCCGGCGAAGAGACTCCATTAGACAGCCCCGCCAGAATTGCCTTCTACAGCCGCGATAAAACCCTATTAATCGCCAACCACGCCCTCCTCAGCGGCAACCCCGCCAACTTCGCCGTCCTCGAACTCTACACCGACGACCCCGGCGACCCGCTTGAGAAACCTTCACTGCCTTAGTAATTTGCGGTTTGTCCTTATTAAATAGATTCATAAAATCCAGTAAAAATATCACCTTCGTAAAATCAGATAATCATATATCTTAAATGTGAAACGCCCGACATCTGCCGGGCGTTTCTATTTTTATAGGTATTTGTTTGATTGGTGATTAGCGGAGAGGGTGGGATTCGAACCCACGGTGACCTCACGGCCACAACGCTTTTCGAGAGCGCCCCAATCAACCACTCTGGCACCTCTCCGTATTAAATTGTTAAGCCCCCACACCCGTCCTCTGCGACTTACCATTTGCTAACTTGCAACTGGCTCACTTCTTCACTTGCCGGTTCTAAGCCGCCGAAAAAACGCTTGCAACATCTCGGCCGTCTCAACCGCCAAAACTCCACTTACCACCTCAACCCGATGGTTAAAGCGCGGTTCCGCCAGCACCTCAAGGATAGAGCCATCCGCCCCAAAACGCAAATCTTTGGCCCCATAAACCAATCTCGGCAGCCGCGCCTGGATCATTGCCCCGGCACACATTGGACATGGCTCTAAGGTACAGTACAACGTCACCCCCAACAGCCGCCAATTATTCACATGCTCAGCCGCTTCCTTCAAAGCCATCATCTCCGCATGGGCCAGCGGGTCCTGGTCAATCTCCTTCCGATTATAGCCGCGCCCAATAATCTCCCCATCTAGTACCGCCACTGCCCCAACCGGCACTTCATCGAGATCTGCCGCTTTCTCTGCCTCTGCCAAGGCTGCCCTCATCCATTTCACATCTTCCGCCTCAAAAAGGCCCAAATCAGTCATCTCATCATTATAACCATTTGATATACCACCGAAAAATATACGGAACCTTGCAGTCCAGTTCAACGTTGATTATAGTGAAGGTGTAAGTAAATTTTTCATATAAAATGGAGTATAAAAGATAAATGTCTACCAGACGTTTTGCCAAAATAATAATGCTTCTTCTCCTCTTGCCGCTGTTGTTCTCCGCCTGCCGCAAGGAAGAAGACCCAACCCCAACCGTTGCCCCACAACCAACGGCCGTTGCGCCCATAGACGCTGAACCAGAAGAACCAACAACGGCCGTCAATCCACCTCCAACCGCCATCGACTACAGTTGGCCGCCTCAGGTTATCTACAGCAGCCCCGAACCGGGCGAAGAGGTCATGCTCGACGGCGCTATCACCATCCGTTTTGACCAACCTATGGATAAGGATGCGGTTGAATCCGCCTTTAGCATTGCCCGTAGTGGTCAATCAGGTCAAGTCAGCGGCTCCTTTAGCTGGCCCCGATCTGATACGCTCATCTTTACCCCGGCCAGCAGCCTGGAACGTCATCAGCAATATGACGTTCAAATAGCTGATACGGCCGCAGCCGAAAATGGTCTACCCCTCCGTTCCCCCGCCGCATTCCAGCTAGAAACCGTTGGCTTCCTCGAAGTCAGCCAGGTTATTCCCGAACCGGGTGGCAGCGAGGTTCAAACGGATGCCGCTATTACGGTCATGTTTAACCGCCCTGTTGTTCCCTTAACGAGCAGCGGCCAACAAGCTGACTTGCCCAACCCGCTCAACATCGAACCGGCCGTAGAGGGGCAGGGCGATTGGGTGTCGACCAGTATCTATCGTTTTGTTCCCGATGCCCCACTTGATGGCGCGACCGAATACAACGTCACCATTGCCGAAGGATTGGAAGATGTTACAGGCGGTCAGTTGGCAGAAAGCTTCATCTGGCGCTTCACCACCCTCCGTCCCAGTGTTGTTACCATTGAACCATTCCTTGAAATCGGCCGTCCCACCATCCCGACCATGCCCATCACCGTCACTTTCAACATGCCGATGGATCAGGCCAGCACCCAGGCGGCTATCAGCTTTGAACCAGAAGCCGAAATCGTCTTTGATTGGTCTGAAGACGGCCGTGTTGTCACCATTCTCCAGCAGCCCCGGCTGGCGCTGGCAACCGACTATCAATTGACGGTTGACAACACCGCCCGCTCTCAGAATGGTCAGGCTACCTTAGACAATGTAACAACTTACAGCTTCTCGACGGTCCCTTTCCCGGCTGTCATGGAAACTACGCCAGCCAATGGCACAACGGCCGAACGCTGGCAGCGGGGCTTCAATATTCGCTTTGCCTCGCCAATGGATTTAGCCACGTTGGAAGACCAAATCATCATCGAACCCGATCCCGGTGAGGTAACTTACTTCTTCGACGATTACAATTTCTCGCTCTTCACCGATTTTGATTTAGAGCGTAACACTACCTACCAGATCACCATTCCGGCCAGCGCCGCCGATCCTTACGGTAACACGTTAGGCGAAGATTTTAGCTTTAACTTTACGACCCCTGGCTTCGACCCGCTGGTTTCTATGAACCTACCCAATCCGGTCAGCCAATTAAGCCGTAGCCATCCTTCCGACATCGACATCGTATACCGTAATGTCAGCCGGATTGATGTTGAACTGTATGAAATTGGGCTACCTGTCGAAACCCTCAACTCGCCCTATCTGCCTGATTTCATCCCCCCTGGTACACCACTCCGTACCTGGGCCATTAACGTTGAACCGTTGCAAGATGTAGCCGAGGTTTATACCCTCTCCTTGGCCGATGATAAACCACTGGCAACTGGCATCTATTTCATTCGTACAACTGGGCCAGAAATTACTGAAGAACGTTTTTGGCAGACTCAAAACGCTATTCTCATCGTGGCCGATACTAATCTAGTCGTTAAGGAAACAAACAATCACATTTATGTCTGGGCCACCGATTTAGCCAGCGGACAACCCGCCTCTAGCAGGAATCTGACCTTTTATGTTGGTCAAAGTCGCGAGGTCGTAACTGCAACTACTGATAGCAATGGACTGGCGGTGGTCGATAATCCATCTGTTGAAGATTTCCTCGAAGGCGCCCTGGTTGTTAGCAATGAGCCTGGACTCGTTGGGTATGGTATTGGCAGCAGCGCCTGGAATCAGGAAGTGACTCCCTGGGAGTTTGGCTTATCGACTGAATGGAATGATGAACCAGAACGATTCGCCTATCTTCATACCGATCGACCCATCTACCGCCCAGGTGATACCGTTTATTTCAGGGGTATTGTCCGTGATACGAATTACGGCCGTTATCCTCTCCCAACCAGCGACAATGTCAGCCTCCGTATGATGTCCCTCAATAACTATGAGGAGGTCAGCTTTGATTTTGTGACCACCCTTGATGCGAATGGTGAGTTTAGTGGCGAATATCAGATTCCGGCCGATGCCCAACTTGGTAATTATCAATTTATCTTTGATACAGGCGATATTCAGGCGGAGCGCACTTTCTCCGTTGCCCAATATCGTCGCCCTGAATTTCAAGTGACAGCAACGGCCGAAAAAGAGCATGCCCTTCGAGGCGAAACGATCGAAGTCATCGTTGAAGCTGGTTACTTCTTTGGCGGCCCTGCCACTGATTTGGAAGTACAGTGGAATATCTCCGAACATAATTACCGCTTCCCCTGGGACGGCCCTTACTATAATTTTGGCGATAATGGCAGTTTCTTTTATGAACCGCCAAGTCCCTTTGGCCCTGTTGGTATTGGCACCTTTGGCAGTTGGCTGGCAGGTGGAACGGGCCGAACGGATGGGCAAGGCAACCTTATCATCGAAGTGCCAGCCTCCTTGTTAGAAGAACTTGATCCTGGTACTCGCCAGATAACGGTTGAAGCCAGTGTCTTAGATGTCAGCAACTTCGCTATCTCGGCCCGTACAACGGTTGTCTTTCACGAAGCTGAGACTTACGTCGGCGTTGTGGCTGGCGATTACGTCAGTACGGTCGGTATTGCGACCGATATTGAGCTAATCACCGTTGATTGGGATCAACAGCCTGTCCCTAATACCGATGTGGATTTAACCATCTACCAACGAGAATGGCGACCTGTGCGCGATGTAGAATTCGACTTTTATTACACCCGCTGGGAAGCTATTGATACAGAGGTGGAGCAGCAAACTGTGACGACTGATAGTCAGGGTAAAGCCACGGCCGAATTCACTCCGGCGGATGGTGGAACCTACGTTGTGGTGGCTTCGGTGACGGATGAAAACGGCCGCAGCCAACTGAGCAGCGCCAATCTGTGGGCTACCGATGGAAACTTCATCGGTTGGGGGACTGATCCTAGAGAAAAACGGATGGATCTGGTTGCAGACCAACAAGCCTATGAATCGGGCGAGACAGCTAACATCTTGGTTCAATCTCCCTTTGCTGGCCCGACGAGGGCGTGGTTGACCATCGAGCGGGGTGAAATAATTGAGCAGTCAATCATCACCCTCAATGGCAGCAGCGAAGTCCTTGAAATACCGATTACAAACGACTTTGCGCCAAATGTCTTTGTCACCGTTCATGCTGTTAAAGGTATTGACGACAACAATGATTATGCCGATGTTCGTATCGGTATGACAGAGTTAATTGTCGCCCCTGACCATCTGGCCTTGAATGTCTCTTTAACACCGCAGGATGATGAATTGGAGCCGCGCGATACGGCCGTTTATGATGTCCAGGTGGCTGATAGCGAGGGCAATCCTGTGCAGGCTGACTTATCATTGGCTCTGGTCGATTTGGCTGTTCTGACGCTCAAAGAAGACAATGCCCCACCAATCGTCGAAGCCTTTTACAGACGACAACCCGTTCGCAGCCAGACCGGAACCGGCCTGATTTATTCCGCTGAGGGTTTAGAGGTCGAGATTCCGCTGGAGGCTGGCGGTTTTGGTGGTGGTGGCGGCGGTGAAGCTGAAGCCGCTCGCTCTTTTGCTCTGGAAGGCGATGACGATACCCGGCGCGACTTCCCTGATACCGCCTTTTGGGAGGCCACTGTAACAACGGACGAAAATGGTCAAGCTACTATAGAAATTCCCTTGCCAGATACGGCCACAACCTGGCGCTTGAGTAGTAAGGCGGTCAGTGATTATGGCACGTCGGGCGAAACGCTGGTTGGGCAAAGCAATGTTGACATTGTTGCTTCCTTACCTGTCTTAGTCCGACCTGTTACGCCTCGCTTTTTGACTGTTGGCGATTCCCTCTTGCTAGGTGCAATTGTCCATAACAATACTGATACAGCCATTCAAATGAATGTAGCTTTGGATGCGAACGGGCTAACCATGCAAGGCGATGCTGAGCAGATGGCTACCATTCCGGCGAACAGCAGCCAGTTATTCCAATGGCCTGTTGTAGTAGATGATGTTGAATTTGCTGACCTGACCTTCGTTGCTCAAGGCGGCGGCTTCCGAGATGCGACCAAGCCCGGATTCGGTGTTGGTCCTGATCAACTGCTGCCTGTTACCCGCTTCACTGGTCAGGATATTGTGGGTACATCTGGTGTGTTGGAAGAAGTCGGCCGTCAGGTAGAAGCTATTCTGCTGCCACCTAACGTAGATGAACGTCAGGGCGACGTGACCATTCAGGTCAGCGCCTCCCTGGCTGGCGCTTTATCTGAAGCGCTTGATTACAACAACGACCTGGAAAGCCGTCCCGCCTGCGCCCATGCTGTCACCAATCAACTGCTGCCTAACATCGCCACAATGACAGCCATTCGAGAGCTTAGTTTGGGGCAAGACGATCTGGCTATTCAACTGGATAGGTTTATCACCCGTGATATTAAACGGCTTGAAACGATTCAGAAGGCAAATGGCGGTTGGGGCTGGTGTCACACCGAACGAACTGATCCGTACCTCAGCGCCTATGCTTTATTGGCATTGGTGAAAGGCCAGCAAACTGGTTACACCGTTAGCGAGCAAGTTCTTGAGGATGCTGGTAACTACCTTCAAGGGCAGCTAAATGAGGCCAACAGTCTCGATAATAGAGAAGCAGTGAATCGTCAGGCGTTCTTCCTTTATGTGTTGGCTGAGGCAGGAACGGCCGATTCAACCGATGCGGAGGACCTGTTTAGCGAACATCGGGCGTTGATGGATCTCTATGCCAAAGCTCTGCTTGCTTTAGCCCTCGACCTTTCTGATGGCAGCGATGCTAATCGCAACGCCCTATTAGGCGACTTGAATGATGCTGTCATTTTGAGCGCAGCTGGGGCGCATTGGGAAGATGAGGTGCCTGATTGGAACAATCTCAGCAGCGACATTCGTGGCACAGCTATTGTCTTGGATGCTTTGGCGCGACTAGATAGTGATAACTTGATGGCTCCCAATGCCGTCCGTTGGCTGATGTCGGCCCGAACGGCCGGACATTGGGCCACTGACCATGAAAACGCCTGGAGCATCCTGGCTCTGACCGATTGGATGGTCGCCAGTGGGGAATTAGAGGCTCAGTTTACCTATCAAGTCAATGTCAATGGCGCTCAGTTGGTTGATAGTGAGTTTGACCAGAGCAACATCACTGAATCAGATCAGATGACGGTTCCAGTCGACAACTTATTATTGGACGGGGTTAATTTCCTTGATTTCCAACGGAGTGAGGGAAACGGCCGACTTTACTATACCGCTTACCTCAACAGCTTCATCAGCGCTGAGAACTTACCGGCTGTCAATCATGGCGTTGTTGTCCAGCGGGCCTATTATTCGGCCGACTGCGATCCTGAAGAAAATGTTTGTGAACCAATTACCTCTATTGCGGCTGGAGAGCAGGTACGGGTTGAATTGACCATTATCGTCCCCAATGATCTGGTCTATGCTATCGTAGAGGATCATTTCCCCGCCGGGGCCGAAGCCATCGACCCTGGTTTGGATACCAGCGCCTCCGGCACGGGCGGTTCCATTCAACAAGTATCAGAAAATCCCTATCGATACGGCTATTGGGGTTGGTGGTATTTCAATAATATTGAATACCGGGATAATCGGGTCGTTTTCTTGAGCGATTTCCTCCCCGCCGGAACGTACCAATACAGTTACACGCTCCAAACCAGCATCCCTGGTGAATATCAAGTGCTACCCGCCGTTGTTTACCAGGAATTCTTCCCGGATGTATTCGGCCGTAGTGAGGGCTTCATCTTCATAATAGAGGAATAAGCTTAGCTTTTATTACAACAACAAAGCCGCTAGTCATGGAAGATTTATGACTAGCGGCTTTTTATCTCAAAAAATCTGCTTTATCTGCATCATCCGCGTCGCTATTTCTACCTACTCAATCCATTATTCAAACTGTAAATAGCGGAGTTTTGTTTGGGGGGTGCTGAGATATTCCACGCCATCTTCTGTGACGAGGACGTCTTCTTCTAAACTCATTAGTCCCCGTTCTGGCACAGTGACATGAAGTTCCAGGGTGAAGATATTGCCTGCTTCGACAGGTAGCTCTGCGATTCCAGTGTACCGTTCCCAGCGAGGGCCAAGGACGGTTGCGCCATCGTGAGCAGAACGGCCGAGTAGATGACCAACAGCGTGCATGTACTCAGGATAACCAGCGTCAGTGACATACTTTCGGGAAGCAGCATCCACTTTCCAGCCTGGAACACCCGGTTTAAGGGCTGCTTCGGCCGCTTTGATAGCACCATACACGGTATCAAAGGCTTGCTGAACATCATCGGGCGCGGCCGTTTCGCCATCATCCAATACATACCACATCCGCTGCATATCAGAGCAGTAGCCGTCTTGCATAACGCCTAAATCCATATGGAGTGTATGACCTTTTTCAAGCGGCACACCCCCTGGCTCGACATGACCGTAGGGCGAATGGGGGCCGCAAGTGACGATAGGATTGTATTGTTCTTCCCAGGCATAGCCTAGTTCTAGCTCTTCTAAACGGCTGTGTACGAAATCAGCGATTTGGCGTTGGGTCATGCCTAACTGAACAAAGGCTTCCACTTCGTCGAAGAGCATTTCAGTTGTCTTGACGGCGGCAGAAACACGGCCGATTTCCGTTTCTGTTTTTCGGCCGCGCAATGAGCCGATAATGCGTTCGGCCGACAACAGCCGATCGACATAGGGCGTGTTTTGTAGATAGCTCAACAAGGTATGGTAATTGCCCAGTGTCAAGCCATCGGCTGCGAAGTCACTTTGGGAATAGTTTATGGCGATACTGCTAGGGGCTAATTTGTCTAATGCGGCCAAGAGATGCTTGCCAATGCCCTGATGGTAGCCGATGACATCACTGTAGACATTTAGATTGCGAATGTTTTCCGCATCAAAATGGCCAACAATGGCAATATGTTCACCTGTTCGGGAGATGAGAAACGCTGAATGCCAGGTGACATGCAGCCCTAAAATCAGTTCCAGGGCTGGGTCTGGCATCAGAACCGTTTCTCTGGCAAAGGTCAACCAAACGTCTACGTTATATTCATTCAGAATCTCTGTTGCCTGGGCTAATTTTTCTTTTAGAAGTTGGTTGTCGTCCATTATTCCTCTGTATTCTCCCCAACGATGGCTTCATAAATGGCTTGCAGCTCTTCATCTGAATAGTAGTTAATAACGACCTTGCCGCCATTTTCACCCGGTTGAATTTTCACCTGGGTTCCTAAACGATGACGAAACTCGGATTCTAGAGCGGCCATTTCGGCCGTTAAACCTTTTACTCGTCGTGGTTTTGGTTTTTCGGCCGTTTTTATCTTCGTTACAATGGCCTCGACCTGGCGAACACTCAACCCCTGGCTGATAATGCTGTTCATTATAGCTATCTGGGATTCTGGGGTAGGTAGAGGTAGTAATGCCCTGGCATGGGCGCCGCTAATCAGCTCATTATTAACTGCTTCTTGGATACTTTGCGGTAAGTTTAAGAGTCTAATGATATTGGTGACGGTTGGTCGACTTTTACCCACCCGATCCGCAACTGCTTCTTGGGTCAGTCCAAATTCATCGACCAATTGTTGATAGGCTAATGCTTCTTCAATCGGGTTTAAGTCGGCCCGCTGAATATTCTCAATTAGGGCCAACTCTAACATCGCCTGGGGGCTGGCCTCTTTCACGACGACTGGCACTTCCCTTAAACCAGCCAATTGAGAAGCCCGCCAGCGTCGTTCTCCAGCAATAAGGGTATAGCCCTGACCTTCCTGCCGAACGATAAGGGGCTGAATCAGGCCATGCTCTTTTATGGAGTCAGCTAACTCAGCCAGCTTGCTTTCATCCATCTGGGTTCGAGGTTGGCGTGGGTTGGGGGTGATTGCCTTAACTGGCACGGTTCTCAGCCCTGACTCGCTTTGTTCTGTATCTGTTCCACTGCCTGGAATTAAAGAGCCTAATCCTCTTCCTAATCCACGTTTTTTACTCATTGACTTTTCTGCCTTGTCATGATTTTTTGTCCCCAGCCACCAGCTCTTTGGTTAAGAACTGATAGGCGATTGCGCCTGGCGAGTCTGGGGCGTATAGGGTAATAGGTTGGCCGTAGCTTGGCGCTTCGCTGAGCCGCACGTTGCGTGGGATGATCGTCCGAAAAACTTTGCCTGGAAAATGGCTGCGGACTTCTTCAACCACCTGACGGCTGAGATTGGTACGGCCGTCATACATTGTCATCACCAACCCTCGGATTTGAAGGTCTGGGTTCAAGTGCTTTTGCACCAGTTGAATTGTCTGCATCAGTTGGGTCAACCCTTCTAAGGCCAGATATTCACATTGTACCGGAATAATGATGCCATCACGAGCGGCCGTTAACGCATTGATCGTTAACAGACCTAAGCTGGGGGGACAGTCAATCAATATATAATCAAATGCCCCATTCGCCGATTCTAAAGCATCTCGCAAACGGTATTCGCGGGCCATTAAATTGACTAACTCAACCTCAGCGCCAGCCAGACCTGGATTGGCGGGAACCAATGAGACGTTTGTTTCTTCGTCTTGGATGACAATTGGTTCATGGCCTGTCTCTTCCAGTAATAGATGGTAGACCGACTTATCAATCTCATGTTTGTCGAAGCCAAAATTAGAGGTCGCATTGGCCTGTGGATCCATGTCTACTACCATGACCCGATGTCCGGCTCGAGCTAGAAAAGCCGCCATATTTACGACACTGGTTGTCTTGCCAACGCCGCCCTTTTGCATGGCTATTGCATAAATTTTACTCATAGATTGTTTTGCATTGCATTTTCAATAATCAAAATTTTTTCTGGTAAGGTTAGCCCTGTGACTGACCAGGCCGCAATCTTGTTGGCAAACATAGCTGCTTCATGGATGCTGTTCGTCTCGGACAGCCGAATGAGAAACGCTGTCGCAAAGATGTCTCCAGCCCCGGTCGGATTGACCTCTTGTACTATAGGGGCTGGAAAATCATAAGCTTCGCCGCCTTGATATACGGTACAACCAAAGCGGCCTTTGGTTTGAACGAGTAATGGCACACTTTGAAGGTAGGGATCAAGGGATTCAGTGGGAGGGATATCCTCTTTGCTTATAATCAATACGGACGCTTTTGAGAGAACGGCCGTGTCCGGCTGCCATGATTTATACTCGACCTTACCTGTTTCATCCCATTTTCTAAGCCAACCCTGAGGTGTGATGCCAATGATGTTCGCTGCTGGAAATTGATGAATGATTTCCAATTCAATTTCTTTGACCAACGGCCCCAGATGAACAATGGGAGATGTCGTCCAAGCCGCCGGGATATTTTCCGCTTCAATTGATGCGGAGCGTTCGTATAAGTATTGCTGTCTGCCTTTGGTTTCGTAAATGTTGGCAAATGTCGTTGTCTTATCTGATGGTACGATGTGAACGTCCAAACCGGGCAGCTCTACATGGGGGTCAAAATCTGGCCCGGCACTGGTCAACACATGTGTTTTACAGCCCAGGGCTTGGGCGATTAGCCCGGAATAGGCGGCTGTGCCACCAGTTGTTGTCCCATCAGGTGTCAAATCATGTGTTACAACTCCAATAATCAAATAGTCTGGCTGAGAGCGACTTTCCATTGGATTGATTTTACCTGATTGCAGCCTAGCCCGACAACTTAGATAATATCGATATGATATTGAGTAAGATGATTTTCAAATGGTTTATCTTTGTCTTTTTCCTGGCTGCTTGTGCGCCACCGCCAGTTGAAGAACCAACCGTGACGCCTAGTCCGGCCGTTCCTGTTGTTGGGTTAGCCCAGGTTACAGCCCTTGAAATTCGCCAGCTGGAAACGTTCCCGGTTCAGATTCAGGTTGTTGTAAGGGGGATATTGCCTGATAGTTGCACTACGATTGATCGGATAGATCGCGCTCGTCAGGATGATGTTTTTCAGATCACTTTGAACACTGTTCGAGCAACCGGTGTAATCTGTCTGGAAGCTGATATACCCTTTACAGAGACGTTCGATCTTGATGTTTTGGAGTTCCCTGCTGGTATCTATACTGTGCTAGTCAACGAGATCAGCGGTACATTTACCCTTGAGCGAGACAATTTCTCTGATCAAAGTAATGCAGTTATCAGTGGTCGGGTTTGGCATGACTTATGTGCTATCAGCGGTGGGGAGGGGGGCGAACCGGTGACAGCCTCAAATGGTTGTATTCGTCGTGGGGAAGATTCCTATATAGCGGACGGCCGTTTTCAAGACAATGAATCGGGCCTGGGCGGTGTTGTGGTGAATTTGGGCGAAGGGGCTTGCCCAGCCGTTGGGTTAGGCACAACCATTACTAATGAATCCGGCGTCTATCTCTTCAGCGGATTGCTCTCTGGGACTTATTGTATCTCGATTGATACAGAAGATGTGGTAAACGCGTCGCTCCTGGTTCCGGGCGAATGGAGCAATACGGCCGATAGCAGCCGGGGGGAAACAACTGTGACTTTAACTTTGGCTGAATCCCGAAACGATGTCGATTTTGGGTGGGATTATCAATTTTTGCCAACGGCCGAGAATTTAGAGGGCGATTGTATTGATGATATTCTGTTTACGGCCGATATAACCGTTCCTGATGATACTATCATGGCTCCTGGTCAGCCCTTCACAAAGACCTGGGAACTTCTCAATAATGGAACTTGTGCTTGGGGAGAGGATTATAGTCTTGTTTTTGTAACCGGAGATCAGATGGGTGCGCTGGATATCCTGCCAGTTGGACAGGTTGTTGAACCGGGCCAAACAATTGAACTATCTGTGACCTTAGTTGCCCCGCTTGAGCCGGGGAACTATCGCAGTGAATGGAAACTTCGAAATGCTAATGGCATACTTTTTGGAATTGGCGTTGAGGCAGATGATCCCTTTTGGGTTCAGATCGTGGTTGAATAGTACCTTTTGAGGATTTGCCTCTCAAGCCAATCAAGGCTACCATTTGAAAGCCATGCGGAGTAAATTATTATCACACCGACCCATATTGACCGTGACCCAGATAATTGTTCTGGTGATTATTTTGGTTGGCCTGGTCTTTGCGCTTGATTTGAATCGTCGTGCGCAGGCTGGTCGACTTGTTGGGACTGGGGAGGATATTTTGGCTGAAGAATTAGAGATGGAAGTAACTCGTCAAGCAGCCTTGCGGGTAACGCTCTCTTATGTTCAAAGTGAAGATTATGTCGCTGCATATGCTCGTGACGAAGGGGGTTATATTTTACCTGGAGAGAAAAGAATCGTTCCTTTGATTGTTGCTGGAACGCCGGAGCCACCACAAGAAACAGCGCCAACACCTGATCCGGCCTTAGATGCTCGGCCCTGGCAAGCGTGGTGGCGCTTGTTAACAGATTCCCCTTTGCCTACCCGTTAGATAGACTAATTTAGTCAGCTCCCCAAAGTTAATAGATGCTGTTACTGTTCCACATCCTTTCCATAGTCGTGACTTTGGTTACGGCCCTTTGGCTTTTGCGAGTAGGGCGGGAGCGTAGCCGGATTGGTACGGTTCTAGCTGCCCTCACTATTTTGGAACTCTTTCGTCTGATACTGTTTCATTATATCTTGCCCTTAGATGAGACAATCGTAGAAATCGTCCACATTGTGACTCAGGTTGTGGTTTGGGTGGTGCTGCTTTGGGGGTTGGAAATTAGACCTGCGATTCTTCTTATTCTTGGGAGCGTAAGTCTTGGGTTGGGATTGCTTTTTCAAGAGCCTGCAATTGATATATTGAGTTGGGGGTTTTTATCGGCCGTTCCCCTCACGGCTGTCGCCTATGTTCGTCACCGCGCCGTCCCGATGCCGATCATACCTCCCGTTCGCCAATCAACCTCGCCTAAGGTGCGCCGAGCGGTTGGTCTTATATCGAGGGAGATGATCGAGTCGCAACGGCCGATTTTAGAATGTATTACTGACAGCGTTGTTCTTATTAATAATGAAGGCTTGATTGAGTATGCTAATCAAGCGGCCGTCGATAATTTTGGGGTGGATGCCGAGGCTTTGGTTGGCCGCCCTGCGACAGAGTTTCTGGCTCGACTGCCGCTGCCGGTTGGTGGTGGCAATGGTGACCGAACCACAAGCGGTACTCAGTTCGAGATGAACGGTCGTGTGCTTAATGGTCAAATGAATCTCGTTTATGATGAGCAAGGGGTTGTTCAAGGAACGGTCGCCATTTTGCGAGACATTAGCGCGGAATATCAATCAGAGCGAGCTAAAAACGCATTCCTGACAACGGTTTCTCATGAGTTACGAACTCCCTTAACTGCGATTAAGGGGTATGTAGAGTTAATGCAAAGCGGCACCGCTGGTGAAATGAATAAGAATCAGAAGATGTTTCTATCAACCATTCAGCGGAATGCCAATCGAATGGTACAACTCATAAACAGTCTGATTTTCGCCTCTTCAGCTAAAGGTGGTCGTGTCGATTCCACTATTGGTCATGCAGACTTGCGCCAATTGATAAATCAAATTGTGCGGGAATTAGAAGGCATGGCAAAGGAGAATCAACAGCGAATAGTGGTTGAAGTTGACAGCCGCTTGCAGCCAATTCAGGCTGATCCGATTCATATCTCAACAATATTACAAGAATTAATTGCCAACAGTATCAAATATAATCAGACCAATGGAGAAGTGCGGATAGTTGCATTTTTGGAATCTGAATTGGAGGTAGATCAGAAATTTGCCCTGGTTAGTGTCAGTGATAATGGTATTGGCATAGCGTTGGAAGACCAATCACATATATTTGAGGACTTTTTCCGACCGGATCAGTTGAGCAGCCAGGTTAGAGCGGGGGGGATGGGGATGGGGTTATCAATTGTGCGGGCATTGGTGGAGGCATATAACGGCCGTATCTGGTTCGAGAGCGTACCCGGCGAGGGTAGTACTTTCACGTTTATAATTCCCCTTCAACAGCCCATACAGGCAAGCCAGTTATGGCCACCAAATGAGTTAGATATTCAAAACTAATAGGACACGTGTCCTATTTTTGCCTAAATTTCCTCTATAAGCGCCCTTAACAGTTGCCAGTTAACTTTACATATGATAAGATTGGCACTTGAGGTTTACATATTGTTGAATTTGTACTACAATCTTTATGTCTAGCTCAGTTGATAAGATATTGTAGTATTTTTGGAATGATAGATGCCCATTCGGGCGATCTCATTCCATCGTGACCAGTTTGAAGGAATGGAACTATGAGAGGCCGTCGTCTAATAGCCATTCTCATTGGCGTAATGGGGATTGTTTTATTCGCCATTGTGGGTATTGTCCTATTTTTGCAATCTACGGGGTCTGATGCGCCACCCTCACCAGTAGTTGGTGCGGATGGTGTTTCCACAGTTGATCCCAATTTCACCCCTTCTCCTACAATTGACCCAGGCGCTCGCATGGTCGAAGTGGTTGTCTCTTTGCAAACCGTTCAACGTGGTTTTCAAATGACAGAACAGGAGTTAACCACTGATATGCGATTAGCTTCTGAGGTTGGGAGCAATGTGATCACCAGAATTGAGGATGCGGTTGGCCTTTATGCTCGCCTTGACATTTATCAGGGAGAGACATTGACCACTGACACGCTTGTTCGTGACCCAACCCTCCTTGCCCAAGAAGAGTTTGGCCCAGCATCGTTAATTCCGCCAGGGTGGGAAGCAATTGGTGTGCCGATGGATCGGCTTGCCAGTGTTGGCTATGGTCTTGCCCCTGGGGATTCAGTAGATGTCATGCTTTCTTTTTCCTTGAGCGCTATTGATGAAGAATTCCAGACTTTGCTGGCTAATAGTATTACCTTCTTCATCCAATCGACAGGGTCTGGTGAAGAGGGTGGTGCGGTTGAGGAAACACTTCCAGGTTTGCTGATTATTGATCCATACGGCCGATTTGAAGAGCTGCCAACTGGCGACATTGCGATGATAGGCCCCTCGGAAGCCTCTCAACGACCCTTACCAATCTCAGTTATATTACAGAATGCTCGCGTTGTTCAGGTAGGCGCTTATTCACCGCCTCAATCGGCTCAGCCGCCAACGCCAACTGTTGATGCAAGTGAACCAACAGCAACGCCTGACCCGAACGCAGTGCCAACCCCGACCCCTGAACTACCAAATGTGGTTTTGGTTGCGCTGCCACCACAGCAGCTTCTTTTCTTAAAATATGCTGTGGAAACATCGGCCGATATTGATTTCGCCATTCGAGCAGCGAACGATGGACAACTATATACTGTCCAAAATGTAGACCTTGATTATCTTCTACAGCAATTTGATATAGCTGTGCCGCCAAACTTTAACTATACAATTGGTGGCTTTATTACGACTACGTTGGAAATACAGGAAACTGAGGAAGATCCAGGTGGCTAATAGTCAACAATTCTCTCCTCAATTGAATCAGTAGCGAAAGGAATCTATTATGCGTCCAAGAACCTTTATATTAATCATCTTGGTGCTTTTTATAGTTGTTGTTGCTGCCGGCGCTATCTTCTTGATTAGTACTGGTGGTGGTCCCTTGGCTGGCCTATTAGGTATAGATGACGGCCAGCAAGCAGAGACAGATGGTCAGGTTCAGGAAGAAGATGATACTGGCCCAGCCCCAACTGCAACACCAGATGTCCGATTCGTTCCTGTTGTTGTGGCTCTTGTTGATTTGCCGATTGGGCAACGTATCACAGAAGAGCTAGTTCGTGAAGAGTTGCGACCAGACACGAATGTAGCGGTAGTTGCTGGTGTCACTTTTGATGACATAGATTTAGTTGTAGGCCAGATTGTTAAGACAAAAGTGAGCAGTGGTCAGGAAATAATTCGGCCAATGTTAGCCCTCAGTCCAAGTGATCTGGTGACGATGGGGTCTGACTTGTCGCTATATGTTGACCAGGGCAGGGTATCGGTCGCTGTACCTATTGATCGTTTTTCTGGTGCAGCTTATGCGATGCGTCCTGGTGATTTGGTTGATGTATTAATGAGCCTGAAGTTAGTTGAGCTAGACCCTGAGTTTCAGACTGCCCGACCGAATGTTTGGATTCGAGTCTTTGAGCCTGCTTTGTTAGATGGAACAGAATTCCTGTTTCCTGAAACTTCGGAAGGCCGATTGGAACTGATTCCGACATTGAATACGGTTGGGGTTGTTGGGCCTCGGTTAGGTGAAACCCAGATTCCGCGTCGTGTGACTCAATTAACGATTCAACAAGCTGAAGTGCTTTGGATGGGAAGCTGGTTAGATCCAGAAAACAGTTTAGCTCAAGTATTTCCTGCTGATGCTGTCTTATCAGTTGATCAAACTGCACCAGCTGCTGAAGGCGAGGAGCCGGCTGTACAACCGACTGAAGCTGTGATTCAAATTACGCCGGATATCGTTATTCTCAGTATGACGGTTCAGGATGCCCTTGCTGTCAAGTTTGCTCTTGAAACAGGGGTTGAAATACATTTAGCTCTTCGTTCGCAAGGAGATAACAGCGTATTTATCACAACGAGCGTTTCGCTGCCACAGATTGTTGAGCAAGGTATCCTGACAATTCCAGAACCACCTACTTTTGGGCTAGAACCACGCGTTGATCTTGTCCCAACACCAGGTGTCCCAGATATACCTGCAACACCGGCCCCTTAACTAAAATTGGATGAGTGGTAATTTACCGGACGATTTTGATCCATCGGAATATGATGCGTCACTATATGATCGACCCTCGGTAACAGTTGATGTTGTCATTTTCACGTTGTTCGAGGAGGAGTTACAAGTTCTCTTAGTTCAACGGAAATATCCTCCTTTTGGCGGGATGTGGGCGTTACCTGGGGGGTTTGTCCAAATTGATGAATCGTTAGAGGATGCAGCTGCGCGGGAGCTAGAAGAAGAAACGGCCGTCACCAATGTCTACATTGAACAACTCTATACTTTTGGGGAGCCTGATCGTGACCCCCGCACTCGTGTCATAACGGTGGCTTATTTTGCCCTGGTTCCTTATGATGATGTAGAACATAAACCTGGGGACGATGCTGAAGCGACTGGCTGGTACTCTATGAATGCGTTACCAGAACAGTTGGCTTTTGATCACGCTGAAATTCTCGATTACGCGTTAACTAGACTCCGATATAAGCTTGAATATACCTCAGTTGGATTTCAACTGTTACCAGATGAATTTACCCTTTCTGAATTACAACATGCTTATGAGATTATTTTGGGTGAAGGGTTGGATAAACGCAATTTCCGACGCAAGATATTATCATCTGGCATATTGGAGCAAACGGGTAAGAAAAAGAAAGAAGGGGAGGGCCGTCCAGCGATGCTCTATCGCTATCAGGAAGATGCGATTGCTGAGGTCAAAGCCCGCCGTTTGTTCCCTTAATTGAGATAGAAAAACAGTAGGCAGTTAGCGGTGAACAGTATCTAGGATGTGTTATTGTTCAGACTACTGACTACCGAATTCAAGTGACCCACAATAACTTTGTTAGCTCAACACCCAAAACGACCTCTTCACGGCCGACTCGCAGCCGCATGGGGCCATTGAAGGGGGCACGGCCGACTATTTCGAACTCCGCTCCTGGAACCAACCCTAGCTTAGCAAAATATTGGAGCTTATCCGTTTCATGCGTTCGCACCCGGCTAATTTCCCCTTTATGGCCTACATTTAAGTTTATAATACAGACATCATTTATTTCTGGAAGATTACCAGCTTCATCTGGGATGGGTTCACCATGTGGGCAGCGGGTTGGATGATTGGTCATCTCTGCCATACGTGAGGTTAGCCCATTGTTTAATCCTTTCCCGAGGTCGTCAGAATGTTCATGGGCTTCATCCCAGGTGAAGCCCATAATCTTGACTAAGAAAACTTCCAAGATCCGATGTCGCCTGATTTCGCGCAGCGCTTCTTCCTGACCGAGTTCGGTCAGTTCAACTCCCTGATAAGGGATGTGCTTCACAAATCCGGAGTTCTTCAAACGTTTTAACATGCGGGGAACGGCCGGAGCAGACACATTTAGCCTGTCTGCTAGGCTTGTTGTACTGACCGTCGGCTCATCTTCCTGAAGCCGATATATCTCAGCCAGATATTCCCGCATTGCCACACTAGGTTCCATTTATTTTCTTTCCTACTATACCTATTGATGGTATTTTTATTATGAAAATAATAATAACTCATTGAGAGGCTGTTCGCCACACTATCTTAAAAACGCGATACAATTGAAATTATGAACGAAACAACTGTGATCTGCCATAACTTGAACAAGTCCTTTGCTGGAAAGGATATTGTAAAAAACTTTTCGCTTACCGTCGAATCTGGCAGCATCTTAGCCTTGTTGGGGCCAAGCGGCTGTGGAAAGACGACCACATTACGCCTTATTGCCGGATTTGAGAAGCTCGATTCTGGGCATATAGAGGTCGCTGGGCAGATTGTTGATGACGGCCGTCGTCAATTGCCACCTGAAAAGCGGCGTGTAGGAATGGTTTTTCAGGATTACGCTATTTTTCCCCATTTGACGGTTGCTGATAATGTAACCTTTGGTCTAGGTCGGGGTATCGATATACCAGCCCGGTTGGCGGCTATGATGGCCTTAGTTGGTTTGCCTGAGGTGGGCGACAGAATGCCCCATGAACTGTCTGGCGGCCAACAACAGCGGGTGGCGTTGGCCCGTGCGTTAGCTCCAGAGCCAGCAATTTTGCTTTTGGATGAGCCTTTTTCAAACCTGGATACTAGCTTGAGGGCACAGGTGCGCTTTGAGGTTCGGGAACTGCTTAAACGGAGCCAGGTGACGACAATTTTTGTGACCCATGACCAGGAGGAGGCGCTTTTCATTGGTGATTATGTTGCTGTCATGAATGAGGGTCAGTTAGAACAAGTTGGTTCACCGCAGGAGGTGTTCCATAGACCTGCCAGCCGCTTTGTTGCGGAGTTTATGGGAGAAACAGATTTTATTAGAGGGGAAGTGATTGTTGATGGCGTAGAAACCCCGTTAGGTTTCTTCTCTTATGTATCTACCAATCCAATTGGTTCGATGGTTGATGTGGCTGCTCGCCCGGATGATATAAAGATTCTGGCAGTAGATGAAGGAGACGGGTTGGCGGAAAACGGCCGAATCATTGACCGACGGTTTTTGGGCATTGCCTATATCTATACCGTTGCTCTTCAGGATGGTACTTTGCTCCATAGTTGGCAGCCCCATACCGTTGATTTGCAGATGGGATCGGCCGTTTCTGCCTCTTTCCGCACCCACCATAATTTGGTTTGTTTTCCTGTAAACAAAAAGCCCTCAGATTAAGAGGGCTTTTTTGCTATCGTTCTAGCTAGAGGCGACGACCGGATTCGAACCGGTGATGAGGATGTTGCAGACCCTTGCCTTACCACTTGGCGACGTCGCCAAACGAAACCGGCAGGCCATGAAAAGACCTGCCGGTGTGTTGATGGAGCGGGCGAAGAGATTCGAACTCTCGACCTTCTCCTTGGCAAGGAGACGTTCTACCACTGAACTACACCCGCTTAGTGTAAGTGCCAGGACCCAGGCTCGAACTGGGGACACCTGCATTTTCAGTGCAGTGCTCTACCGACTGAGCTATCCCGGCAAGTAATTTGTTAACCCCCGACGAGCAAGAGGGATTCTATCCAAAGCAAGCAGCAATGTCAAGTTTAGTTTATGTCATTTTGCAATGGTTATTGAAACGCATATACTTTCGCTGGGAGTGGTTGTGTCCCGGTGGATGCCCCGGTCTTCAAAATCGGTGGCCGGTCGCGCAGAGTGAGCGGCGGTGGGTTCGACTCCCATCCACTCCCGCCAACATACCTTATTGGGCGTATGTCGCACAATCCTTCAATTTGAAGGACCTAATTCTCGAATAAGCACTATTTAGTCAACGTTTCCCGGTTACTTGGGGCGAACTCGACATTTCATTCAGACCGCTGTAAACTAATTTCATATATTGATCGGATACAGAAGAACTATCTATTCAAAGTTAAAAGTGTGAATTATGCTAGTTTTAGAAATGATACAAATAAGGTAATGAAGAAAGGAAGGAGGTGCGTTTTTTATCATAATCAAACAAAGGCAATAACATTTACAAATTCTAATAATGTAGATACAAAAAATTTGGAGGCTTCAGAATGAAACAAAAACGATTACTTATTATTTTTAGCGTGTTATTTCTAACACTGGGCTTGTTTGCAGTTGTCGCCATTAATGCCGACACAGTCATGTCCGCAGGCGTTGAGCGGCTGCATGGTGCGCCTGGCGCACCCAACGCCAATCCGCCAGCAGCAGCGGCAGGTGAAGAGGTTCAAGATGGTGGCTTTGAGACTGGTTCGCCAAATGCGGCCTGGACCGAAATGTCAACGAATTTCGGTACGCCTCTGTGTACAGTCGGTACTTGTGGCATGGGTGGCGGTACTGGCCCTAATTCCGGTACTTGGTGGGCCTGGTTTGGTGGCATTGCTGCCCCTGAAGAAGGCTCAGTTTCCCAAAATGTCATGATTCCAGCTGGCACAACCACTTTGACCTGGTTCCAAGAATGTCCAGCCACCTCAGGCGCTGCGGCCGACTTTATGGAAGTTCTGATAGATGGCAATCAGGAATATCTGATTACAGCTGATGATTCTAGTTGTGGTGTTACTGGCTATGTGCAACAATCAGTTGATATTTCAGCTTATGCTGATGGCGGTGTCCACTCCCTTGAATTCCATTCCCAAATTTTTGGTTCCGGGACCACTAACTTCTTCGTGGACGACGTTTCCATTATTTCTCCAGATGCTTTACCAGCTATCGTCTTGACCAAGACTGTTGGTATAACGTCAGGGGTTTGCGCGACAACTGATACAATCACCGTTCCTGCCGCCGGTGCAGATGTTTATTACTGCTACGAGGTCATGAACACTGGTAATGTGACCTTGTCACTTCACGACCTGGTTGATGATCAACTAGGTTCGCTTCTATCAGGATTCGCATTTGATTTGGCTCCTGGAGCTTCAGTTGATTCCGTTACAGCTGGTTTAGTCGCTAGTGCCACAATCACCCAGACAACCGTAAATAGTGCTACCTGGACTGCCTTTAATAATAGCCAGGAAACGGCTTCGGCCAGCGCTTCTGCAACAGTGAACGTGAGTACCGTTCCGACAAGTGTCTCCTTAACAGGGTTTGGGGATAGTGGCTCTGCTTCGACCCCATTCCTGTTTGGTGCGTTAGCCCTCTTAGTTGTTGGCCTCGGCTTCGCAATGCGTCGGAAGTTTACTGCCTAGATAAGCTAACAATAACTCACTTAATCAAGTGAAACGAAAAGGCTGGTCAAATTTACGACCAGCCTTTTTTATTTTTATCTGTTTTTGCTTACTTTTTACTGACTACTGTAACTCTTGTCGCCCTTCCATCGCCCTACTTAGTGTGATCTCATCCGTATATTCAAGATCGCCACCGACCGACAATCCACGTGCCAGACGGGTCAGGCGAATACCATAGGGAGCCAGCCGCCGTTGGATGTAAAGGGCTGTTGAATCCCCTTCTAATGTGGCATTGGTAGCAATAACAATCTCTTTCAGATTTCCTTTTTCAGCACGGGCAACCAGCTCTAAGATTTTTAGGTCGTCTGGCCCGATGCCTTCAACGGGGGAGATAGCGCCATGTAGAACATGATAACGGCCGTTAAAAGCCCGCGACCGTTCAACAGCGACCACGTCTAAAGGTTCTTCTACGACACACAGCAGGTCAATGTTTCGGCCGTCATCACCACAAATGAGGCAGGGGTCTTCTTCGGTGATATTGAAGCAGATAGAGCAAAGTTGGGTCTGAGCCTTTAACTCTTGAAGGGCCGTTGCCAGGTCTAAGGATTGATCATCGGCCGCCCGCAGCAGATAGAAGGTCAACCGTGAAGCAGATTTTGGGCCAACCCCTGGCAGGCGGGCAAATTCATCTATCAGCCGTTGAACAGATCGGGGCAAGACATTGCTGCCAGCCATTGTTAGAGGCCGCCCAGCCCGCCAAGCAGGTCGTTGATGCCCAGGCCGCCGGTCAATCCTTCCATCTTTTCGGCTGCCATTGATTGAGACTGTTCAATGGCGGAATTAACGGCCGCAACCAGTAAATCTTGTAACATGTCGACATCTTCTGGATCAACCAGTTCTGGCATGATCTCGATAGACTTCACTCGCTGATGGCCGGTAATAACGATAGTAATAGCGCCGCCACCAGCCGTGACACTGACTGTCTCATCTGCCAGGGCTTCTTGCTGGGATGCCATTTGCTGCTGCATTTCTTGAAATTGGGACATCAATCCACTGGGGTTCATCCCTTTTGATTTCTTTTTTGGTTTACCACGAAAGCCTCGTTTCGCCATTTTCGTCTCCTTTCTTTTTATAAATCTCGTACAACGCCGCCCAGCTCATCGGCCAGGGCAGCAAAATCATCTTTAATGCTTTTCGTCGTTTTTGGCGGTTCATATTCGCTGGTAACGACGGTCCTAACGGTACATTTTGTACCTAAAAGCGAACTAAAAACATCCGCAATGGTGTTCTTTGCCTCTTTTTTATTATCAAATTTCTCTCGTAGAAGAGGAAAATCGAAACCCAAAATCAAGGTTGTTCCTTCAACAGCCAGCGGTTTGCTGGAAGCAAGCAACGCCACTAAATTACGATCAATTTGGCCAACCCGCTCCCGCATTTCAGGCCAGCGTTTTGTAATGGCATGAAGGGTTGGTCCAGTTTCGGCAGGGGCTTGAGGGGAATCACTTTGGGTTTTTGATTGAGTGGGTGTTTCGGCCGTTTCAGAAACTTTTTCAGCCACCTTCTCAGATTTAGATGGCTTTGATTGCTTTTTAACTGTAGGCGTTTGTTTCTGGTCAATCTTCTCTTGTTTAGCAGGGACAGCTTTGGTGGGCGGCGTTGTCAATGGGGTTGGCTGCGGTTGGACGGCCGTTTTAGTTGGTACATATGCCATCGTTCCGGCTGCTTCTGGCAAAAGCTCGATAAAGGCCAGTTCCAATGGTAGCTGGGGTTGCCAACTGCCCGATTGGGTCGTTGCCGCTTCATTGAATCCTTTTACCGCATTGATTAAACTTTGACGGTTGGCCTGTTGGGCCTGGCGAGCCAGTTCTGCTTGTTGTTCGGCCGTCATATCCAACGCCAGTTGCCCCCCTGCTGTTTGCAAGAGTAAGAGTTGTCGTAAATGGGCCACCATTTGTCGAGCGAATTGGCGGGCATCTGTGCCAGAGCTAAGGGCTTGATGGATGACGGCTAACCCTTCCGCGCCTGATCCGGTCAATACGGCATCGGTCAGGCTGCTAACAGCTGCGTTGGAGGCCGTACCTAAGACCATCTGCGCTCGTTCTAAGGTAATGGTGTCTCCCGGTACTGTGACTAATTGGTCTAACAAGCTTTCGGCATCCCGCAGACTACCAGCTCCATGATGGGCAATCATGATCAGGGCTTCTTTTTCGATGTTTAAATCTTCTTGTTCTGTAAGCCAGGTTAAACGGCCGATAATCTCTTGGGTAGTGAGCAGCCTGAAATTGAACTGCTGGCAGCGCGATTTAATGGTCAACGGTACTTTATGCTCTTCCGTCGTTGCCAATACGAACATGGCATGGGGTGGCGGCTCTTCCAGCGTTTTCAGTAGGGCGTTGAAGGCCGCCGTCGAGAGCATATGAACTTCGTCGATTATATAGACTTTGAAGCGGCCTTGACTGGGGGCGAAATTAATTTTGTCTCGTAGGTCGCGGATGTCGTCTACCCCGGTGTTGGATGCGGCGTCAATTTCGATTAGATCGAGGAAACGGCTCTGATCAACAGCTTCGCAGGGGCCACAGTTGTCGCACGGCCGTTCGGTTAAATCGTCATGCAGACAGTTGGCGGCTTTTGCCAGCAGCCGAGCAGTGGTTGTTTTGCCCGTTCCCCTGGGACCAGAGAACAGGTAGGCGTGCCCAATGCGGCCAGCAGCGACTGCATTTTGGAGGGTATGGGTGACGTGTTCTTGGCCGATCACTTGATCAAAGCGAGCTGGCCGCCATTTACGGTAGAGGGCTTGTGACATTTGAGTTTAGTTTAGCACTGAGCTAATGGTCGAGCAACCGATGATGGCTTAAAACGGCCGTTTTATTGAAAACAAGGTTAAGACAGATTGCATGGCCTATTGCTAGTGCTATAATGACCTTAGTGGTCAGTGATCACTAAATTGTACATAATGGCTATCTGTGGAGATAATTAGTAGCCTATTTGTAAGTTAGATGAAAAATGCGAGGCGATTTTGATAATCGCTTTATAGATTTTAGGAGAGAATATTATGCCGAGTTTAGGTGGTTGGGAATGGGTAATTATTTTAGTTATTGTTTTGCTCGTTTTCGGTATTGGCCGAATTGGTAAATTGGGTGATGAGCTAGGTAAGGGCGTTCGTGCATTCCGGGAGGGGGTTCGGGATGGCTCTAAGGATGATACGGCCGACGGGGAAGAGAAAGGGGAGTAGAGATTTTAGGGAAGTGACAGCCACTTAAAGCGTTTGCAAAATGATAGTGGCTATCACTCTCTTCTTGTGATCATTGTTTAACAAAGGTCGGCATATAAACGGCCGAAATTTCTTCTGCGACAATTAGCGTGATAGGAATTGAAACGGGGCTGCCTGAAACGGCCGGATTGGCCGTTAGGGTTAAGCTGGTCGTATATGTGCCAGTTAGGAAGCCGATACTACTTATAGTTACGGTTAATGGGTCGCCAGCTTGACCGCTATTACTGCTTAACATGGGGGTGACGGTTCCAGCCGGGTCTAGGGTTGCATTCCATTGAATCGTTGGGTCGCCAATCCAGTATATATTCACGATATAATTCGCTGTTTGAGGGCTGTCTACATCAGTGATAAGGGTTAGTGCTAAGGGGGTGACGGGTAAGCCAAGTGATAGAAGTTGGGCATCGTCCCAATAAACGTCATTGTGTTTGACCGGGAAATTGGGCTGGGAGTAGGTAAAAACGGTCATCGTTGGGCTTTGGGCGGTGGCTGAAAGCTGAAAGAGGCCGTAGGTATCATATTGCATTCGTTCTGGTCCCCAAATTATATTGGGGCTTTGCCAATCATCGCCGCCGGTCGGGTCGATGCCGATCTTTTGATTCAGTTGACCATCTTGAGGGCCAGAATAAGCATCGTCATCATCTTCGGCCGACCAGGAATGACCCCAAATTTGGAATTGGTAAGTTAGGCCAGGGATTACGGGAATTTGTTGGAGGAAGCCTGCTTCGTGCGTGCTGAAGAAGGTGAAGTATTGTTGGGCTGCTTGACCAGTTCGGACACGAGGTGGGTTATTGAAATTCGGATCGGCCGGTTTATATTCCGGCATCCGAATAATGAAGTCGGGGTCAGATGGATCGTGAGAACGCCACCAGGGTGTCCAGCCGGGGGCCATCTGGGCCGTGGTACAGATTCCGGCCGGGCAGTCGGGGTGGCCGCCAGGGGGAACGTAACTGGTATATTGACCTTCAAATGAGGGGTTTTCGACCAGGTTGGCATCGCCCCCGGCAAAAACAGCTAATACGGCCGTTAATAGAAGCAAGAACAGAAATAAGGGAAATAGTGTCTTTGACATCACAACCTCCACCGGGCTATTGATATTTGCTATTTATCATCTCATATATGATGGCGATGAGATGTAAAATCACAAATGGCTAACTTGTTAAAATTGCGACTCTGAAACCTGTGCCTTGAGCGCGATAATCGACGCTTTTGATGCCTACGCTGCATGCGCTACGAACGTTGCAGCGGGCATGATGGATGGTGTAGCCCCAGGAGCCACCTTTGACTACATGGTAGCCGTGTAGGTTAGGGTTGTAAAGGCTGCTGGTCCATTCCCATATGTTGCCGCTCATATCGACACAGCCGTAGGGAGAGATATTTTGGGGGATTACGCCGACGGGTAAGGGACGGCCGTTTCGCCAATACCAGCCGGCTCTGGCCCATTCTCGTTGGGGTTTGGTGACTAGGCTGAAGAAGTAGCTTTCTAATCCTACAGGAAAATGCTTCTGCCACTGTATCTCAGGACGGGGTTGTTGATTGCCCCAGGGATAAATACGGCCGTCTGTCCCCCTGGCCGCTTTTTCCCACTGATATTCTGTTGGCAGCGTGCAAGGTTTATTAAGGCGGTCAGAGAGCCAGCGACAGTAGGCGTAGGCATCTTCCTGGCTGACATCGACGATGGGATAATAATCATGTCCAGTTGGATAGCTGGCTGTAGGTGTATAAGCTCGGAGGAAAACGCCCCGCCAGCCAGCCACCACCCGATACCAACTGCCTAACCAGTGATAACCTGTATCTTCCAGAAAGTCACGCCATTGGTGGTTGGTAACCGGATAACAGGCCAGTTGGAAGGTATCTAGCTCCATTACCTGTTCTGGCTTGAAGGGTGGACATTGTTCTAGTCGTTCAAAGCACATCTCTGGCCCATAGATAAATGGCCCGGCCGGGATGGTCATGAAACGATAGTCAGGGAAGGGGGTAGAGGACATAGGTTAGATCCAAAAGTCAGGTTTCACACCAGCTAGTTTGAGTCTGAGAGCTATTCTGAAGAAGCCTGACTTTTCAAGCCGGAAAACTATTGGGAAGAAGTCTGGCTTTTAATCAATAGACCAACGGCCGATCCTACTAGATAGCTCGGCACCGATTCCTTCATCGTGACTGTTAATGCCCGTTCTGGGCGGCGGAATCCGACTAGACCTAGCATGTAGCCAGCGGCGGCGGCGAAGGAGGCTAGTCCGGCGGCTTGGGGCTGCTTTTTAGTTAAGGAGGAGGCAAGTAGGGCAGCCACTGGGCCAAGTCCGGCCCACTTACGGCCGGGTTTGGGGCCGAGGGCGATGAAAATGTCGCCGATGACGCGCTGGGCGGCCGAAATGTGATGAGTATGACCGAGGGCATGGGCCGGGTCGAGTTGGGCCAGTGGATCGGCTTGTCGTTGTCGTGCCAGCATCCAGCCGCCACCGAGAGCGGTCAGCAGGCCGACTTGCAGCTTGCGATCTGGCATGGTCAGGACGGCCGAAGCTATTGGCAACAGCCAATCCAGGTTAAAGCCTCGATACTCCTCTATACGGAGATGGTATTCTTGATCCCAGGTGATGGCTGCCAGAGAAGCGGCGGCAGCGGGTGGGCCGATGAGGGTGGTCCAAAGGGTTTGGAGTGGGTCTGAAGGGTGTCCATTTCGGCCATTTAGGATGGCGGCGGCTGGGGCTAATGAAGCGGCTGCTAAAGCCAATAGTTTGGGCGTATAGGAGGGTGGATAGAGGGCTTGTAGGTCACCATGGTCATGGCTGTGATCGTGGTCGTGACTGTGGTCATGGTCATGATTATGGTGATCGTGATCATGGTGGTGATGGTCATGACTGTGGTCATGAATATGGCTGTGGTCATGGTCATGGGCGTGGCCTTGAATATGATTGGCTACCTGGCGGGCTTGATTTCGAGCCTGTTCTACAAAGGGTAGGGCGGCGGCTCCAGCGGCGCCAGCTAGGACGAGGGGAACGGCGATGGGTTCGGGTAGGTTGAGTGATTGGTTTAGGACGGCCGCAGTCAACCCGGCGGGGGCGAGGCCAGTTAGAGCTAAATCGGCCGCTTCTGGCTTTGGTACGGGTTGAGGAAGGTCGATCTCAGGGGAGATAGTGAAGCCGTCATGTTCTAACGCCCCTTTCAAATGTTCAATATATGCTAACCCTTCTAAAGGAGCGGTGGCGTGTAAGACCTTGAAGAAGTTTACATAACAGAAGCGAATGCCCCGTTCGCGGGCTAGATAAGCCCAATTGTGAGCCGCTGCATGAAAATCGAGCGGTACCATTTCGGCCGGACTCATTTGATGACCTAACACAACGTGGGGAGCGCGGCGTTTGGCGATGAACCAGTCACCTTTTTGGTGGCGAGATTCGGCGAAGTAGACCAACGAAAGGTTGTTTTCGGTCATGGCGGTCAAGGTTTCATCGAGGTGCATTTCATGACCGATGATCATCTCGCCGGCAAAGGCGACTAAACGGCCCAAATTGGAGGCTTGGGCCAACGTCCGTTCGAGAAGTGTCTTTTCAGGCCAGGCAAAGCTGACGGGACGTGGCACAACGCCTAATTGATGCTGGAAAATCTGTTGAGCAGCATTTTGATCAAAGCCTAAGCCGATCTCACCGATGGTGGGTAGATTTCCGGCGAAGAGGAGGGTGTCTTTGGAGAGAACGGACGCCTTCGTATAGGGAAGTCGTTCTGCAATTTCGGGGGCCAGGGTTGCAATTAATTCGGCCGTTCCATGCAAGTAGTTCCAGTGGCCGACTGGGGCTGATTTTGTCGTTGGTTTGGTTGGGGCTTTGGGGACAAGACGGCCGTTTTCTAGCAAGCGATTTAGCGTTAATTCTGGTAGGGAAATGTGGGTGGCGCCTGCATTTGCGAGCTTCTCTAGCATGTCATCAAATGGAAGACCTGCCCGAATAGCGGCAGCTTGAGCGTCGTCGTAGTCAACACAGATGGCGACCCGGTTGTTGATCTGTTCCCATTGGTGGCGGCGGGATAGTACACGGGTGGCGGCTAGGCCACCAGCGACAGTGAGGGTGAAGGATAGAAGTTGGGAAAGTTTCAAGGTTTGTCTCCAGGTTTAGTGGTAATTAGTAATTGAACTTGGTAAATTTGTATAGTTTGTCCCAAAAATATTTCAGCATATTTCAGTTGAAAACAATTTGTAATTTACGCATTTCAGTTGCATATTAAGAGGCTCATCGTTGAAATAGGTATGTTACATTTTTATTCGCCAAAATTTGGATTTTAATTAGCTAACCAGTTCTTGACATCCAGATTATCAATGTAATCAAAATGCCTATCAGCTGTTAATACAGTTAGCACACGCTGCCGGGCGACAGCGGCAATTTGAGCATCAAGGGGAGGAATGGGGCGGCCCTTAGCTTTTTGTTCAGCCTGAATTTTGCCAAATTCTTCGGCCGTTTCAATATCAAGGGAGTAGATGTGCAAGGTGGCAAGCAAACGGGAAAGACGTTCCAAGTTTTGCATTTGTCTTTGACTGGCGTAAACCGCAAAAAACAATTCGCCGAGGATGGTCATCGAAATACCAAATTCATCACCTGTTTGCTTCGCTTGCCGTACTTTGTCAACGATTCGGTTATCATTACCCATTAGACGGCTGGCATGGTTTGTATCAAGAAGATATTTAGTCACTTCCCATCATATCCATTTGTCGCATAGCTTCGATTTCTTTTAAGAGGCTGTCCAGTTCTCCTTCTTCAAATTGTAATGGCCCAACTTCTTCTAACGTATCAAGAATCGCAACTGCTGACCCCCTTTGGGGATGGGGTGTATACTTTTGCCGTAAATAATAAGCAAAATCTATCAATACTTGTGCCTTATCTGAGGGTAAATTGGCTATGATATTTTCTAGTTCTTTTACTCTTGTATTTGTCATTTGAGTCAAATCACACCTTGTTTACAGGATGCTTTGTCCAAAATAGGAGTTTGAAATTCGTTTTTACTAAACAGATAGTATCATGTTTTGGGAAATTGGGGGCGGACAATTTCCCAAATTGTCTTACAGTTACCAGGCAAACCTTGTTGGTTGGATTATTAGATTAGCCCACTCACATTGTAGCATATAAATTGACCGATTGAATCAACTCAATCAACTATTTTTCAGGTGTTTTGCCCATGAGCATTTGGCCAGTGTCGGTACGGCCGACTTCCAACATGGTGCGCCAGACTTGGATGCGGACAGGCCATGATTCAGCCCAGCGAGCGGTTTCGGCGCGGTCTTTGAGGCCGCGTTGGAGGCGCTCCAGCAGGTTTTTGAAGGGCTTTTGTTGGGTGCGTTTTAGGATGTGGTCTAAGTCCAGGCTGAGAATGTAGCCCCTTAAATGGGGAGATGTAGTCTGGGATAAATTGTTTAGAACTTCCTCTGGAATAGGCGCGTTTAGGAGTTTTGCGGCTAAGTGCAAGGCGGCCAGGGCGAAGGGGATGGCTTTTTGTTCTTTAGCGCGATCGGTGAAGGTCGGCCAATCGACTGTCCCGACCTGGCTGACGATGAGGAGGTCGGTTAGCTGAACCATTGACGGTGCGCCCATAATGAGATGGAAGCAAAAGTGGACGCAGAGGTGGATGAGCAAATCTTCAGGGGCGAGGACGAGGCAGGGGTGGTGTTGCAGGTCGGCCGTTTCTGCTCGTTCCCAGACTCCTGGCGTTATATCGACCTTCAGCCCATACCAGGATTCTTCAAGAGAAACATGAGGCTCGACCGTTCGACCTGCACTGGCTGAAAGATAGGGATTTGGTGTTTTAGCCTCTTCATTTGGGCGGCGGAAGGTACTGGTGTGCTTGGTGACGCCTGCGCCTAGATCGGCCGATTTGTGCTTGCCGCCATAGCCGAGGTTGGCGAGGATGGATTCGGCCGTTAGCAGCTCTTCCGGCTTGAAAAGGAGGTCGATATCGTTCATCGGCCGTAGGGCTGGTTCCTGATAATAGTTGGCTGCCAGATGAACGCCTTTCAAGGCGATGGGGCTTATTCTATGTTGTTGGCAGGCGGCTAAAACTTGACCCAACTGCTCATAAATTGCGATGTTGCGCTTGGCCTGGGCCTGATGAGTAACTTTCAATTTTGCTTTCGCGGTGGCGGGGAGTTCGATTTGCCAGGCATCGAGACGACGGTGAAGCTGGGGAGCTAACCCGAAGACAATGGCTCTGATAACTAAATCGTTCCAGTTTATTTGGTGGGTGGCATAATCAGATAGCCATTTTTCGGCCGTCTGGTCAGGGTGGAGCGCACCTAAGATGAGGCGTGTGTTAATTATGGCTGAGTTGTTAGGCATGGCGTTTTGAGCAAAGGGAGGCACGCTACCCAACAATCAGGCCATCAGCCTTAATGAAAAGACTGTGGTAAGAAATAAAGGGTAGGTTTAGTGAGAGCTAAAAGTAACTTGAGTCAGTTCTTCGTGCTTGGTGATTTCTGGTTTTTCGTACATATCTTGCTCCTATTGCTAGATTGAATTTCAAAAATGCTCGTTGTAAAAAGATCTATTTATTGTGAGCCAGGATAGTTTATCAGGACAGACAATAAAAAGATCTGGTTACTAGTGGGAGCTAAAGGTAACTTGGGTCAGTTCTTCGTGTTTGGTGATTTCTGGTTTTTCGTACATTTGGAAGTCCTCCTCCATTGTGTAGGATTGTTCAATAAACTTTGTAGCGCGCCTCCCTTTGGGCATAACGCTATGCTATTATTTCTCTAACGAGTATAATAATAATTCGGTTTTACGCAAATAGATCGTTAAAAGGGGGATATTAAAAAGCATATGGAAATAACATTGTTAGATGAACAGTTTGTGCAATTAAAACATAAAGGTTTTGTCCTGTTTGAGTCACTTTTGTCTTCATCAGAGGTGGCAAAATTATTGGAATGCTTGGAGGATTTGTGGCAAGCTGAGGGTGAAGTGGCGGGGCAAGAAAATTACATTGAGACGGGGGTTAGGCGATTGGCTAACCTGGTGAACAAGGGGGAGATTTTTCGGCCGATTTTCGGTCATCCCCTCATTTTAGAGACGGCCGAAGCGGTTATGGGGCCGGATTTTCATCTAAGTATGCTCAATGCGCGGGATGTGCTGCCAGGAGCTGGGGCCAATATGCCCTTCCATGCTGACACGGATCGCAGCGGCCGTCCTGATGGGCGTGGCTATAGCTCTTTTACGGCCGTTTGGATGCTTGATGATTTTACCCAACAAAATGGGGCTACCCGTTTGGTTCCTGGTTCCCACCGCTCGACTTTACTGCCAAAGGAGAGCGTTCATGATGTGTATGCCCCGCATCCTGAGGAGATCGTTGCTAAAGGTAAGGCTGGTGATGTATTGGCCTTTAATGGTCATTGTTGGCACACTGGAGGAGCAAACCAGACTGATAAAAATCGACGAGCAATTTTGGCCCATTATCTAAGGGCAGATATTCCCCTTAGCGGCAGGCGGCGGCAGCATCTATCCCCTGACTATGCTGCCCAACTGACCCCCCGCGAGCGGGTTTTGTTGGCTATTGAAAAATGAGTTTTGATACCTATTACGCTCATTACGAAGCTCAACTGACAGATTTTTGGGAACGTCGTAAAAATGTTTCTAAATTCTGCCGAACATTCACTGTTTTTGGCCGTCAAATAGAGTTGTCTACAAATGAGGAACAGGCGCTAATGGCAGTTGATTTTTCTCAACCGCTTTACTCTGCCGCTCCGGTGGTAGAGGGCAACGTTTTCAAGATACATATTATTGTTCGGCCGTTTCCAGTTTCTCCTGGCCCTCTGCCTTCTAATCTCTTTGATCATATTCAGTACAGTGGTCATGCTCATTGGATGGCGATGCAGTTTGGTGGTTGGGGTCATTGCCAAATAGATTTGGCAGAAGGGGAAGCATTAGCTGTTCTTTCTTCAGAATTTGGCTCCCAACCGGAGAGCATCAGTCGTTATCTGCTGAATACAACGCTTAATAATTTTATTCATTCACAGGGCCTGGGTTTATTGCATACAACGGCCGTCTATCGGGATGAACAGATATTGATGATGATGGCGGATCATAATAGCGGGAAGTCGACTACGGCGCTTCATCTTACCTTAGCTGGTTATAATTTTGTGTCAGATAGTCAAATTTACATTGAGCAAGGCGCTGCGGGCTTATCTCTATATGCTTTCCCCGTTGGGCGAGTTAAACTACGTCAAGATATGCTTGCCAAATTTCCCCGTTTAGAAACTTATCTCGAATCTGAACCAGTTCGGCGAGAAACGAAGTTCCGCCTTGATCTCCAACTTGTTGCCCCTCAGTTTGTCCATGATAGGATGATTGTGCCTAAAAAGATTCATCTCTGTTTGTTAAGTCGAAATGGTCGAGTTAAAAGCGATCTTTCTAGGGCCAGTAAGGAGGAAGTCTTGGAATCGGCGATGATGAACAGTCTGTACTATGATTCGTCTGACGTGTGGCAGAAGAATTTTGAACATCTGGAACAGCTTATTCGACAAGCAGAATGTTACCATCTGGCTGTTGGTACAGATGTTGACGACATTATCAGAGTCGTTGACGAAATGATGAGTTGAGCCAAAGAGCCTTGTCTAAAATGAAGCTTGAAGGTAGCTCTATAGCAGCTTTAATAGCGGCTGTCTTATTAGCCGCTTTAGCCTACTTTTCTCCTGTCACAAATACCAGTTCTGATCCGCAATTTGGCTTACTCGTTTCCCAAACGATGCTGCGGGATAGAACGGTGCAATTAGATCAACATCGGGAGATATTAGCCCCTATTTTGCAGCGGGCATTTGTTGAGCTTGAGGGACATACTTACTATTACTTTCCCTTGGGAACCCCCATCTTTTCGATGCCTTATGTTGGGTTGGTAAACCTTTTGGGTTTTGATATGGCGAATCAGGCACAGGAGGCGGCAGCTCAAAACTTGCTTTCGGCCGTTTTGGTTGGTCTTTCTTTTTTAGTGATTTATAAAATCTGCACACAGTATCTGTCGACTTGGTCTGCATTGTTTCTCGCCGTCAGCACTTTCCTGGGCAGCGCTTTGATAAGTACGATGTCTACGGCGCTCTGGAGTATTGATTTTGCTGTTCTTTTTATTTCCTTGAGTTTGTTGATCTTGACTAAACTGGAAAGGGGAGGGGAGGAGAGACGGCAGTCTTACCCGTATCTTCTGGGCTTTTTCTTGTTTGGGGCTTATTTGGCCCGGCCTTCGGCATTTTTATTTGTTGCCCTCGTTCTCGGCTATCTATTATTGGTTGACCGAAAGTATTTTTGGCGAACGGCCGTTTTTGCTGCCATCCTATTGGCTGGCTTTTTGCTCTTCATTCGCTTGGGCTATGGGTCTTGGTTGCCGCCATACTATAATGATTTTGGCCGCTTGACGGTTGAAAGACGGCCGCTTTATGAGGCATTTTTCGGTAATCTAATTAGCCCTTCTAGGGGGTTGCTCATTTATAGTCCCTTTTTCTTTTTGACTTTGGCCGGGGCTGTGTATTTCTTCCGATATTTGAAGCGAAAACCGCTTTATTGGCTTATTTTGACCTGGTTTTTGTTGCAATTGTTATTGGTTGCCAGAACGACTCGTTGGTGGGGGGGCTTATCCTTTGGCCCTAGAATCTTGACTGAAATGTTGCCAGGATTAATTCTGCTTACGGCGATTGTGAGTCAAGTCTTTGTTAAGCGGGTGAACGGTCGACAGGTTAGCGTTGGGGTCTTTGTCCTTTTTTGTGGTTTGGCAGCCTGGGCCATTTTCTTGAACGGGTATCAAGGTTTGTTCAATAATTATACAGCCTGGTGGCATGGGGTTTTGACGCCAAACATAGATTATGAACCTGAATATCTATGGAGTTGGCAGCACGCGCAATTTTTGGCAGACAATGAAATGTTGTGTAACCGTGATCGAAACTATATCAATTCGATAATCGAAAATGAAGAGGTGGTGCGGCGATTATATCCTTATCAACTTGGTCAGTCTTTGGATGTTTTTCCCCGGCCAAAGACCGATCCGTTATTGCTGTATAAATTGGTTACGATTGGAGAAGAGACGGCCGAACAAAATGCAATCTCTGAGAATACGAACAGTGGTGGTGTTAATATTTTCGTTCCAACCTTTTTCCGCCAGGGAGAAGAGAATCTGGATTTACTCTTATCTGGCTGGGCGCCTGTCCAAAGTGGCTACCGCTGGTCGATGTGTGAAACAGCCGGGATCGCTTTTCGATTAGATCATGATGTTGATCCGAATCGATCTCATGAATTGCAATTACTGAGCGGGTCATTTGGGAAACAACGGGTTGTAGTGATGCTAAATGGTTTTGAATTGGGGGAGTTGCATTTTAATGGGGTTGCTAGTCCACCTGTTTTGCAATCGATAATGATTCCTGCGGGGGTTTTAGCGCCTGGTGAAGTTAATCAGATAGTTTTACATCTGCCTGATTCAGTTATCCCAGACTTGCCGAGTGAGAGCCGACGGGTGGGGTTGTCGTTGGTTTCATTCACTATTGAGTGATTGTTTGTTGTCTTTATTCTTCCTCTTCCAACGGCCGTTGTAGTAACTCAATTAGCTCTTCGATACGATTGCGACGATAGAGATATAGCAGCAGATTGCGAACTTTGGTTTGCTTGCTGTTGCCGGCGATCATCTGCCAATCAATACCCATCTCGGTGCTCATGCCTTCTAAATCGCTGAGGGTGTAGTTGGCAATGAGGAAGTAGCGCAGCACTGTTTGAGGGGAGTCAGGACTCAGTTTTTCGAGGCGGGGAAGTGTGTCGCGGGGGATTGGGGTTAAAATTCGTTCAACCGCCAGGGCTAAGGCCCCGGTTTGACCTCTCTCTTCGGCTAAGTCGATGATTCTAACAATCACCTGATGGGCTTCCTGGTTGAATGCCACAACATCATTTTCATTCATGCTGAGGTCGAAAACGAGGTCTAACACATCATCTGGATTAAAACGATACCGGATTTGCTCATAGAGCATCTGGCGGTCGTAGGCAGTGTCGATGGTTTCGCTGCCTGTTTGCTGGCTCCATGCAGGTGGGTCGTCGGCCACGACTAGGGGCTGTAATGGTCGAGTATTGGTTGTTGCGGCAGAGACTTCTTCGGCCGTTATCGGCCGTAATAGTCCCCAGAGCCAAACAGCTGCACCGGCAAACAGAGCGCCGTTAATGATGTAGAAGAAGAAGCCTAACTCCTCTAACATTTGTTCCCGATTGAAGGTTCCGAGGAAGGTGTCGAGTAGGACGGCCGTTGTGACGGTTAAGAGGCCGATTCCCCAGAAAAGTTTATTCCCTCGTAGGAACATGATCAGAAAGATGGCAACAAGGACGATTTTGGCAATTAAGATAATAGTACTCATAGCAGGCAGGGATTGTAGCACTGGCTATCAAGGGTGCAACTTGGCAGGTATTTCCCTCTAATTAATAGACATATCTTAAGATATAGGCCGGTTACATTGGCTGAGTCTGATGACGATGATAAGATAGGTTGAATGCATAGGTAAACGGCAAAAAGTTTTTAAAGAAGAATGCATCTAATTTCGGCGGTTTACTTATATATGTTTGCAACCATTTGCCCAATTTAGACGTAATGAGAGGTGTGTGCTATGAGTGATGAAAAGCAAATAATAATTAATGAGGAACAAATGGAAACAACAGAAAATGCACTTGATCCCAGGGTCAAAGACCCTGGTTTTTGGAAAGAGATATGGGAACAGATTCGTCTTGTATGGCTCCTGTTAAAGGATAATGAGGTTCCTGTTTATCTGAAGCTTTTACCATTAGCGGCCGTTTTTTATGTGCTTCTACCGACTGACATAATTCCTGATATCTTTGTCCCTTTTGGACAGTTAGATGATTTGACGGCCGTTTTTCTGGGGGCCAAGATGTTTATTGAAATGTCTCCCCAAGATATTGTCAACCGGCACATTCGAACGATGCGGAATCAGTTCGACAGCGCCAATCTCGATGACATTGAGCAATCTGACAAAGAAATTGATGCTTCTATTGTGATTGAGGGAGATTTTGAGCAGCTAGAAGATTAGGAATGGCATCACAATAAAAAAAAGACGTCGCGGCCGCCACGTCTTTTTTTATTGTCTGTTGTTATTATTTTTTAGGGTAACAGGCTTAAAATTGCCATGGGAGTTTGAATAAGGGGAATCGTGCTGTCAAGACCGGCTAATAAATTTGGATTGTTACTAACGGTAACGGCAGCAGCAATTATCAGACAGCAGCAGCAAAGTACAACAATCACTATAATTGCAATCATCATATTGCGGCTCATGCCACCTTTCTTTTCTTCCATTCCATCACCAGAGCTTGGGGGAGGTGGCGGTGGAGAAGCTGGTTCGGCATCGAAATCGGGTAGAGGTGATCCCGAATCAAATGAAGGAAGGGGATCTGGTTCTTCATAGGAATAAGCTGGTGTTGGTTCCGGCTTTTCAAATGATGGTATCGGTTCTGGGTCTTCGAAAGTAGGCATTGGTGTTGGTTCTGGTTCCATCGCTTCGACGGCTGGTTCCATCATGGTTGCCATGCCAATATCATCTTCCATTGCCGGTTCTGGCTCTGGTTCTGGTTCAAAAACTGGTTCCGGCTCTGGTTCGGCTTCAAGCATTGGCTCTGGTTCCGGTTCGGGAGCTGACATTGCCTCTTCGATATTCATCTCTGGAGCGGTCATGATTTCCGGTACTGGTTCGGGTTCGACCATTGGTTCAGGTTCAGGCGTGGGTTCTGGTTCGACTGGTTCCTCACTTAGCATTCCGGCTGGCGCAATCATGGTTGCCATTGGGTCGGAGGCAGAGGTTGCCTGATAGATGAGGGTGACATTGCTACCTAGCATGATAACTTGACCAGGTTGTAAGGATACAGGGTCGCCACCCATTCTTTTGCCATCTACAAAGCTTCCGTTGGTGCTACCCATGTCCTGTAATTCATAGCCGTCTCCTTGACGGAGAATCTTGGCATGGTGACGGGAGATTTCAGGATCGTTGAGAACGATGTCTGAGAGAGGGTCACGTCCAACTGTAATGGTGTCTAATGTTAGGGGGAAAACCTGTCCAGGCCGGGGGCCTTTTCGTACAACGAGTTGATAGGATTGATCAGCCACTTTTTCTATCCTTTGTTGATTTCAAAATATATTATTTGAGGAAGTTTGGTAATTCGATCATGCTAGAGAAACAAAATCTTTCCCCTAGCATTTTACCTGATTTGACGGTGATGACAAAATCAGGATTTTTTACGGCGTGCTAATTGCCATAACTGGCTGACTTCTTGGATGTCTAGGATGATGACAGCGGTAACAAAAGCCAATAATCCGGCCGTTCCCGGCAAAGCGACCTGGGCTAATCGGGTAAGGAAACCTGTTTCTGGTAGGAAGGGTAGGGTGAGGAGCGATATGCCATAAGCTACTAGCCCGCTTAAGAGAGCGGCAATTAGGGCTTTTATCAGGCTGGCGCTAATGCGGTAACCTCGTAGACCGCCAAGATGTCGTTGTAAGAGCCAGAGCATCATCAGGGTGTGGACAAAATGTTTAATGGAATCGGCAACCATTAGACTGAGCAGACCAAGTGGCTCTAATAGCAACACGGCCGTGATTGTATAAATAACGATACTTATGACCCCAACTAAGGCGGGTCGCCAGGTATCTTTGCGGGCATAGGAGGCAAAGACGAGCATCATGTCGATTGCGGCAAAGGGGACGCCAAACAAGTATACACGCAACACCTGGGTCGTTATATCGGTGTCTTGGGGCAGAAATTGGCCATGTTCAAAGAGCAGCGCGATGATTGGCCCGGCCAGGGCAAATAATCCGGCTGTGGCTGGCAAAATGAGGGTTAGGGCCAGGCGAATGCCACTGGCTAATGTTTCCTTGTATTCGTGAAGCCGTTGGGGAGCTAGCCCATCCTGGTTCGACAGCGCGGTTTGGTAGGCGGTTGAGAGACGAGAAAGGGTGGGCAGGGTTGCCATCGAGAGGGCGGTGACGACTAAACCGAGCGGGAATTGGTATAGGGTTGTGGCATAGCCGATGTAGGTGACGCTGTTATCGCCAGTGGTGATGGCGAGATTGTAGCTGATCCAGATAGCGGCCTGATTAACGATTAATCCGGCGACGATGGGGCTGTAAAGGTAGAGGATGCGGCGGATAGCGGGGTGTTTCCAATTGAATTGAATCCGAAATCGGCCGTCTCGCAATGCGGGTAACTGTAAGATGATTTGTAGAAATGAGCCGACCAGCAGCCCCCAAACAAGGCTTTCAATCTCATCAGGTCGCAGCAGAGCAATGACAACGATTGTGCCGTTGAAGATGGCGGCTGTGAAGGCTGGCAGCGCAAATCGCTTGAGCGCAAAGAGGACGCCGGTCAAAATGGAGGCGATGCTCATGAAGATGACGGCTGGCGTTGCCAACCGCATCAGGTCAATGGTAATGGGCATCAAGGTAGGGTCTTTAAAGTTTCGCGCTCCAGCTAACCAGGCTACTTGTCCGGTGAAGAGTTCTACCAGAATGACGAAGAGGATTAGGACGGCCGCTGCGAGGCTGAGGAAGGTGCTTACTAAGCCCCATAATTCCGGCCGTTTTTCTTTGTCGGCATAATCGCTGAAGACAGGAACCAGAGAGGAGCTTACCATCTCGCCCCCGGTGATTAGATTGAATAGGGTTACGGGAATGAGAGCGGCCACAGTGTAGGCGCCTAGTAGGTCAGATGCGCCAAATAGGTTTGATTTGACGATTTCCCGAACGAGGCCAAAGATGCGACTGGTAACATTGCCGATTGCGAGAATGGCGGCTGCTCGCACCAAACCGCTGTCTTGGGAAACGGCCGTTGGCGGGGTAGGAGGAACAGCGATGTCTTCTGGGGAAATTTTTGGCGTTGGTTCGATCAAAGTTGGACTTCCATATAAAGGGGGCATTCTAGCCGATGGTATTCCCCTCAGCAAGCAAAAATAGACAACGATTAAGCGATGCTTACTCAACGGGTCAATTCTCGCCAACCGTTTCTAGCTCAAGTATAATGTTTTTGGAGCTTGTGTTTTTGTCATATGAAAATTTGTGGGTCATTCGAGAGTTGGCCCAATTCTCGAATGACCCAATCATGCTCAAGGAGAGCAGAGACTCATGTACGATAAAGAAAAGTTGGCTAAATTGGCAGAGGCGACTGATAAGTGGGAGGAGACGACGTTACAGCGAACGTTGGCAAAGTATCCTGAACGAAATAATAAATTTATGACCACTTCGAGTGAACCGATTCGACGGCTTTATACGCCGCTGGATGTGGCTGATTTGGATTATCTGGATGATTTGGGAAATCCTGGCGAATATCCTTATACTCGCAGTGTCCATTCGACCCTCTATAGGGGTAAACCCTGGACGATGCGGATGTTCGCAGGCTTTGGAACGGCCGAAGAGACCAACGAACGTTATAAATATCTGTTGAAGCAAGGCAACATGGGTCTCTCTGTCGCCTTCGATCTGGCTACCTTGATGGGCTATGATACCGATGCGCCAGAAGCGATTGGGGAGTTTGGTAAGTGCGGGGTGGCGGTCAGCAGCTTGAAAGATATGGAGATTCTTTTTGATGGTATTCCGTTGGATAAGGTCAGCACTTCTATGACGATCAACAGTCCAGCCGCCATTATTTGGGCCATGTACATTGCAGCGGCCGAAAAGCAAGGGGTGCATATGAGCAAGCTGCGTGGCACGCTCCAGAATGACATCCTGAAAGAGTTTATTGCCCAGAAAGAGTACATTTTCCCGCCGGAACCGTCTATGCGGCTTGTTGTTGATACGATTGAATATGGGACTAACTATTTGCCGCAGTGGAATACGATCTCGATTAGCGGCTATCATATTCGGGAAGCGGGATCAACCGCCGCGCAAGAGTTGGCCTTTACATTGGGCGATGGCTTGGAGTACGTCCGTTGGGCCTTGGATAGAGGGATGGATATTGATGAATTTGCGCCGCGCTTGAGCTTCTTCTTTAACAGTCATAATGACTTTTTTGAGGAGATCGCTAAGTTCCGGGCGGCACGCCGGATTTGGGCCAGGGAGATGAAAGAGACCTTTGGGGCGAAGAACCCCCGCTCTTGGTTATGCCGTTTCCATACCCAAACGGCTGGTGTCAGCCTGACGGCCCAACAGCCAGAGAATAATATTGTTCGGGTGGCAATTCAGGCATTAGCGGCCGTTCTGGGCGGCACTCAAAGTTTACATACGAACAGTATGGACGAAGCCTGGGCTTTGCCCAGTGAGGATGCAGCGACTATTGCCCTGCGAACGCAGCAAGTTATTGCTGAAGAGAGTGGGGTGGTGAATACCGTCGATCCTTTGGCTGGTTCGTTCTTCGTAGAGCATGAGACTAACAAGATTGAGCAGCAAGTTTATGATTACTGGGAGCAAGTTGAGACGCTGGGCGGGGTGCTGCCCGCCATTGAACAGGGCTTTTACCAAAGCGAAATCTCTAGCGCTGCCTACCTTTATCAGCGGGAAACGGATGCCAACGACCGGGTTATTGTGGGCGTTAATGGCTATGTTGATGAGGATGAGGATTTAAGGATTCCAATCTTAAAGATGGATCCGGAGGGGTATGATCGTCAAGTGAACCGCTTGCGACAGCTTAAGAAAGAGCGAGACAATGGTTGCGTTGAGCAAACGCTGAATGCCCTGAGAAATGCAGCCAAAGGGGATGATAATACCATGCCTTACATTCTGGATGCGGTGCGGGCCTATGCCACTTTAGGTGAAATAACTGATGTATTTCGGGATGTATTTGGGGAATATCGGGAACCGACCTGGATATAACGGCCGTGATTGGGTCGAATTGGTAGATTAAATCAAGCTTCAAAGAAAAAGCGCATAGATTTTCTTGACATCATTGATAACGTATAGTATTATCCTCCCATATGGAACCGGTTCCATATCGTAAGTAATGTGCCTATTTACCTATTAATTTGATCATTTACAGGATTTTATGACGACGACGATTCGTGATGTTGCCAAACAAGCTGGGGTAGGTGTTGGGACGGTATCAAGAGTCATTAACGGTAGTACGGCCGTTCGAGATACGACCCGGCAAAAAGTCCTAGAAGCAATAGAAACCCTCGAATTTTCACCGAATTTAGCTGCTCGTCGCCTATCTCTTGGAAAAACACAAACCATTGGCATAATCGTTCCCTTCTTTACAAATCCATCTGTTGTTGAACGTCTGCGTGGTGTTGTCTCAGTCATTGGGGCGAGTGATTATGATATGGTGCTTTTTGATGTTGAAACAATCGCGCGACGGGAGGCTTATTTGCGGGATATTCCTCGCCGCAAACAAGTTGATGGTCTGTTAATCATCTCTCTGGAATTGACTAATGAGGAGGTCAATCGATTAGAGCGCTCTGGAATCCCGACGGTATTGGTTGATGCCAGACACCCTGATCTAAATCAGGTGGTGGTTGATAATGTTGAAGGTGGCTATTTAGCAACTAAACATCTACTAGATTTGGGTCATTGCCGAATTGCTTACCTGAGTGATTTTTTGAGTGATCCGTTCAATACGCCCGTTCGAGATCGTTTCATTGGTTATACAATGGCATTGGAGGAAGCGGAAATCCCGTTCCGACCTGACTATCATCTTCAGGCTAAACACGGCCGTGAAGAGGCCCGCGAAATGGCCCATACCGTACTTGATTTAGACGATCCACCAACCGCGATTTTTGCCTATAGTGACACCCAGGCTATCGGTGTCATCGAAGCGGCCAAAGAAAGAGCAATTAACATTCCGGCCGACCTTTCTGTCATTGGCTTTGATGATATTGAAGTAGCTGAATATTTAAATATTACGACAATTCGCCAGGCGTTGTATGATTCTGGCGTGATTGGTAGTGAGATGTTGTTGGAGGCGATGGCAACTTCTTCACCTATCGTCCAACATGAGATGCTGACAACTGAATTGATAGTTCGACAAACGACTGCCGCTCCAAAAAGAGAGACAGTTTAGCCTATACTCTACTACTTGAAGGAGGTGATGGCCTGTAAGTTTACATTAGGAACAATTTTTATAATCTATACAAAATATTATTAGATGTATGAAATTTCCTTAAGGAGGAAAGAATAAATGTTTAGCAAAAAGAGAATTATGCTTTTAAGCTTTCTGCTCATTTTTGCCATGATTTTGGCAGCCTGTGGCGGTGGTGATTCAGATAATTCAAATGAAGAACCTGCCGCGCAACCAACTGAAGCCGAAGAATCTGGCGGCGAAGAGGGTGGTGAAGAAGGTGGTGAAGAAATGGCCGAGGTTATCGGCGGCGATGCCATCTTAGAAGCAGCCCTCAATGGTGATTATTCCGGTACGGTTGTCACCATGTTTGGCGCTTTCGTCGATGAAGATGCTGACCGTTTCAACAACTCCGTCGCGTCTTTTGAAGAAGCGACCGGCATTGACATTCAATACGAAGGGTCTGGTGACTTTGAAACCCTGATCCAGGTTCGTGTTGAAGGCGGCGACCCCCCGGATATCGGCGGTCATCCACAACCTGGTTTGTTAAAAGGTCTGGTTGAAAATGGGCATGTTGTCGATCCCAGCCAGTTCCTGACAATGGAATTCTTGCAACAACAATATAACCAGGGCTGGATCGATGATTCCACGCTTGGTGGCCAGGTTGCCGGTGTTTGGTATCGCGGTAATGTGAAAAGCCTTGTATGGTACCCGAAAGATGATTTTGATGCGGCTGGCTATGACATCCCCACAAGCTGGGATGAATTGTTGGCCTTAAGCGACCAGATTGTTGAAGACGGTGGCGTGCCCTGGTGTATCGGTATTGAAAGCTCTGGTGCAACCGGTTGGCCGGCCACAGACTGGATTGAGGACATAATGCTCCGAACCCAGCCGCCGGAAAAATATGACGAATGGACCTCAGGGCAATTGGCTTTCGATTCCCCAGAAATTCGTAATGCCATTGAGACAATGGAAGTAATTTGGAAGAACCCCGACTATGTTTTGGGTGGCGACATTGGTATTGCTACAACCCCATTTGGCGACTCCCCAACCCCAATGTTTGACGATCCGCCAAGCTGCTGGTTCCATCGTCAGGCCAGCTTCATTCCGGCCTTCTTCCCGGATGATGCAGAGATTGGCGTCAATGTGGACTTCTTCTATTTCCCAGGCATCGATCCAGCCTACGGCGAACCGGTCTTGACGGCTGGTGACATTGCCGCCATGTATACTGATCGCCCCGAAGTACGGGCTGTCATGGCTTACCTGGCGACTGGCGCATCAATGCAAGGTTGGGTTGAAGCTGGTGGTTTCATCTCCCCGCATCTGGACTCCAGCCTTGACTGGTATCAGACTGACGTTGACCGTCGCTTTGCTGAAATGCTGCTGAATGCTGAAGTTACCCGTTTTGACGGTTCTGACTTGATGCCTGCCGCCGTTGGCGCTGGCGCTTTCTGGACTGAAATTACGGACTGGGTGACAGGTAAATCGCTTGACGAGGCATTGCCTGCGATTGATGCAGCCTGGCCTGAATAAGAAGGTCGTTCCGAAGAATAAGTTTAGTTAGTTAACCGAGTAGGGTGATCGTTACAGGTGTAAGTAATCCCATCACCCTACTCCTCAATCTGGCGGGGGAGGGAATTGGAAAGAAAAGAATAGCTGGCTATTCTGAGGTTAATACTCAGTCTTGGGGTCAACTATTCATGAAGTTTAATAAGGAGGAAACCTATGGCAACTGTGCAAGATGTTCAAGAGGAACAGAGCGTTGTCGGCCGTATTGGAACCAACATAGCGCGTATATTGTTTGCTGTGTCCATCCCGCTGATCACGTTTTTTGTTTTGTGGCAGGGATTTATTTTCCTGCGAGATAGTGATGCGCCAAAATTAGTCATAGCGATTGTCGCCATCGTCTGGGGGGTTGGCGGGGTTGCCATTTTGTATTTCGTTGCTAACTGGCTGGTCGAGCAGCTTCCAGAAGGAGCAGGTCAACGGATTCGGCCGTATATCTTCGTCGGCCCGGCAATGGCAATTCTGACCTACTACTTACTCCTGCCAACAATACGTACCTTTCTGTTAAGTTTCCAGGTCAACCAATCGGGTGGGGGGACAGCCTTCGGGTTCGACAATTACGTCTTTGCCTTTACCGACGACATAATGATTGAATCCCTTCGTAATAATGCCATCTGGCTTGTATTTGGGACCCTCTTCATTGTCAGTTTTGGTTTGCTTGTTGCCATCCTGGCCGACCGGAGCCGCTTTGAAGTAGTTGGCAAGGCGCTGATTTTCTTGCCGATGGCTATCTCATTCGTCGGAGCTGGTGTCATCTTCCGCTTTGTCTACGATGCGTCCAGAGCGCCCGGTCAGTCTCAAATTGGGATGCTGAATGCCCTTGTTGAAGGGTTTGGGGGAACCAGACAAGGTTGGCTTCTCCTTGAACCCTGGAACAACTTTATGCTGATTGGGGTGCTGGTCTTTTTGCAGACCGGCTTCGCAATGGTTTTGCTATCATCAGCATTGAAGGGTGTTCCATCGCAGCTGATTGAAGCCGGCCGTATTGATGGCGCGACTGAACGACAGATATTTTTCAGGATCATTATTCCCTACATTCGCGGAACCATTATTACCGTATCAACAACGATTGTAATTTTGACCTTAAAGATATTTGATCTCATCTTTGTGATGACCCAAGGTCGAAATGGGACGGAGGTGCTGGCCGATCTGATGTATAAACAGATGTTCACCTTCCAGAATTTTGGCCGAGGCGCAGTGTTGGCAATATTCCTGGTCGTCTTAACCATCCCGGTCATGGTTTACAATTTACGTCGATTCTCGGAAGAGGAGGCATTCTAATGGAAGGTAGTTTAAGAACACAAAAACTTGTTAATGGCATCCTTATTAATGGCGCTTTGCTCTTGTTGGTCATTATCTGGACCGTACCGACCTTAGGCTTGTTGATTTCTTCATTCAGGCCATCCGACCAGGTTAGAACAACTGGTTGGTGGACGGTTTTCACCGGATCAGGCGAAGAATCAGATGGCCCAACCTTTACGCTAGATAACTACCGCTCCGTTCTGGTTGGCGATGATATCGTCAATGCAGATGGGACTGTTATTGAAGCCAGTGGCGACAATCTGAGCAACTCCTTCCTCAACAGTTTGGCGGTCACGGTGCCAGCGACAGTCATTCCCATATTGATTGCCGCTTTTGCCGCCTATGGCTTTGCCTGGATGAAGTTTCCTGGCCGAAAATTCTTCTTCATCGTTGTGGTAGGTTTGCTTGTTGTCCCGTTGCAGACTGCCCTGATCCCCGTTCTAAGGGACTATGTTGCCCTCGAATTGACCGGGACATTCTTGGCCGTCTGGCTGGCCCATACTGGCTTTGGTTTACCTTTGGCGACCTACTTGCTCTTCAACTACATTGCCGGGCTGCCCCGCGAAATTATGGAGTCGGCCTTCGTTGATGGCGCATCTCACTTTACGGTCTTTATCCGCCTGGTGCTGCCTCTGTCCGTTCCAGCGCTGGCTTCCTTTGCCATTTTCCAATTCCTGTGGGTTTGGAACGACTTGTTGGTGGCTTTGGTCTTCATCGGCTCTAAACCTGATGTGGCTGTTCTGACTCAGGCTTTGCAGGAGATGGTTGGTTCTCGTGGTCAGGATTGGCACCTGCTGACCGCAGGCGCATTTATCACAATGCTGCTGCCTTTGATCGTCTTCTTCTCTCTGCAACGTTTCTTTGTGCGTGGGTTGTTGGCTGGTTCAGTAAAGGGCTAGAATTACAGCTTCTATCATTGGCGAGACACGCTAGAGGTCGTCTGTCCGGTGTGTCTCGCTTTTTTGTTTTGCTTAATAGGTCTTCATTCCATTAGGAATTTTCATAAATGACGTTGAATAAACAATTTCCAGAAGATTTTTTGTGGGGAGTAGCGACCTCCTCGTATCAGATTGAGGGGGCCTGGAATGAAGACGGCAAGGGGGAATCGATTTGGGATCGTTTTAGTCATACACCACAAAAGATTTTGGATGCCTCAAATGGCGATGTTGCTTGTAATCATTATTATCTCTGGCCGGATGATATTGCCTTGATGAAATCACTCAACATTCAGGCGTACCGATTTTCGGTTTCTTGGCCTCGAATTTTGCCAGCAGGTATGGGGGAGGTGAATCAGGCTGGTTTGGATTTTTACGGCCGTCTCGTAGATGGTCTGCTCGAAGCTGGTATTGAACCCTTTGTCACCCTTTACCATTGGGACTTACCCCAGGCGTTGCAGGACAAAGGCGGCTGGCCTGCAAGGGAAACGGCCGAAGCCTTTGCCGAATATGCCGATATCCTCAGTCGCAGTTTGGGCGACAGGGTCACGAATTGGATAACCCACAATGAACCCTGGTGTACTAGCTTTTTGGGCCACCAGACAGGGGAACATGCGCCGGGGATTAAGAATTGGAGCTTGGCCCTGAGAGCGTCCCATCATGTACTGTTGTCTCACGGGTTGGCAGTGCCGATAATTCGCCAGAATAGTCCAGGGGCAGAAGTTGGCATCACGCTGAACTTTGAGGAGGCGGTTCCGGCCAGCCCCAGCCCGGCCGATTATCAGGCGGCTCGTTCCTTTCATGGGTACTATTTCCGCTGGTTTTTAGACCCCGTTTACGGCCGTCATTATCCAGCTGATAAAGTGGCTGAGTATGAGGCTAAAGGCTATCTGCCAGATGGCATGGACTTTGTGAAAGCGGGCGATATGGATATCATCGCCATTCCAACTGATTTTATGGGGGTCAACTATTACACCCGCTCTGTTAATCGAGCTGACAATACGGCCGATAACCTCCCCCAAACCGTCTTCCGCGCCCCCGATTCAGAATTAACTGAAATGGGCTGGGAAGTTTATCCAGAAGGGCTGTACAATTTATTAAACCGATTCCATTTTGAGTATCAAATCCCGAAACTGTATATCACTGAGAATGGATGCAGTTATATGGATGGGCCGGATGAGAACGGCCGAATTGCCGATCAACAGCGGATCGATTACCTCCACAGCCACCTAGACGCTGTTGCCAGAGCTATCCAAAACGGTGTTCCTGTCGCCGGATATATGCAATGGTCGTTAATGGACAATTTTGAGTGGGCGCACGGCTACCAACAGCGCTTCGGCATAGTCTACGTCGATTATGAAACCCAACAACGGTTGCCGAAAGACAGCGCCTATTGGTATCGGGATGTGATTGCTAATAATGGGTTAGGTGGGTGATTAGTGATTGGTAATTAGTAATTCTAGGTGTAACCGTTCGGTTTCTCTAACGACTTTTGTTTTTTTTGCGCTCTATCGACTTGAATTGAAAGATACCAAAAAAACAAAAATCTGGAGACATCCTTCACAGTTGTCAGTTACCAATTACCATTTTTAGGAGAAAAATGAGCGACAATTGGAATCAAGATGCAGTTTTTTATGAGCTTTACATCCGTGCCTTTTGTGATGGTAATGGCGATGGACATGGTGATTTTCAAGGGGCGATAACCAAGCTCGACTATATCAAATCGCTGGGGGTCAACTGTATCTGGATTCTGCCGATGTACCCTTCGCCTCTGGCGGATGACGGCTATGATATTGCCGATTACATGAACATTCACCCTGACTATGGCACGTTGGACGATTTTCAAGCCTTCCTTGATGCTGCTCATGAGAAAGGGCTGCGGGTTGTGACCGATTTAGTTATGAACCACACTTCCGACCAACATGGCTGGTTTCAAGCTGCCCGGAATGACCCTGATTCCCCCTATCACGATTACTATGTCTGGAGCGAAACAGGCACCGAATATCCTGATGCTCGCATTATCTTCATTGACACGGAAGATTCAAACTGGACTTATGACGAGAAAGTGGGCAAATATTTCTGGCATCGGTTTTACAGTAGCCAGCCAGATTTGAACTATGATAATCCGGCCGTTCACGAAGAGATATTCAACATCATGCGCTTTTGGTTAGATATGGGCGTTGATGGTTTTCGGGCTGATGCGGTTCCCTATTTGTATGAGAGAGAGGGAACTAACTGTGACAACCTGCCCGAAACCCATGCCTTCTTGAAACAGGTGCGGGCCATGATGGATGCTGAATATCCGGGCCGGGTCTTAATTGCCGAAGCCAACCAATGGCCGGAAGATTTAATGCCCTACTTTGGCAATGGTGACGAGTTTCACATGTGTTTCCATTTCCCCGTCATGCCCCGGCTCTATATGTCCCTCAAGATGGGCGACAAACAGCCCCTTATTGATATATTGGAGCGAACGCCGGATATTCCGCCTGGGACACAATGGCTTACCTTCCTCCGAAATCATGATGAGTTGACCTTGGAGATGGTTACGCCAGAAGAGCGGCAGTGGATGTGGGAACAGTATGCGCCCGAACCCCGAATGCGTCAAAACTTAGGCATTCGCCGCCGCCTGACGCCTTTGATTGAGAACAGTCGGGCCAAATGGCTGATGCTGAATGCACTATTATTATCCTTGCCCGGTGCGCCCATTATCTATTACGGGGATGAGATTGGGATGGGGGACAATATCTGGCTGCCAGATAGACACGGCTGCCGCACGGCGATGCAGTGGACGGCCGAAAAAAATGGCGGTTTCTCTACGGCCGAAAAAACCTATTTCCCTGTCAACAGCGATGATGTGTATGGTTATGAGGTCGTTAATGTGGCTGACCAGGAAAAAGACCCGAACTCTTTCCTGTGGGCTACCCGTTACCTGTTAGAGACACGCGCCCAACATCCAGCTTTGCACAAGGGAGAGATGACGGTGGTAGAAATTGATAATCCGGCCGTTTTTGCCTATTGGCTGACCCATGAGGAAAATCGGCTGTTGTGTATTTACAATTTTAGTAATCAGCAGCAGTCCGTCAGCCTCGATTTAAGCGTTCATAAAGGACGGGCAATGTCAGATTTATTGGCTGGCAATAAAACAGAAACATTGAATGAATGGCCATCAGTTCAAGTGTTGGCTCCTTATTCAAGTCATTGGTTATTGATTTCTTGAGTGAGGCTAGTTATTGAAATTATCATTCGCATACAAATGTCGATTACAAATTACCAGTTACAAATTGCCCAATGGCCTTATCAACTAAGCATATACAACTCCTCAATAACCTAATAGAAGGCCCCTTGCGCCTCATGGAGCCATTGGAGCAAGAGATTTTTCGCCTTCGTTTCGAGCAGTATTTGCCAGATGTGATTCGGCCGTTAAAAAAACTATACGGCCAACGCCCCGATTTCGACCGCCACTTAATCAAATTCCTTGACATCGTTGCCCGTGCCTATCAAGCTCGTTCGGCCGAACTGCGTCAATTAGACTTAAAGCGCGTTCACCAACCAGACTGGTTTCAACAGCCAGATATGATGGGTTACGTGGCCTACACTGACCGCTTTGCAGGTAATCTAAAAAACATTGCTAATAAGATTCCCTATCTTCAGGAAATGGGCATACGCTATTTGCATCTTATGCCCCTCTTGAAGCCCCGGCCAGGGGCTAATGATGGAGGGTATGCGGTTATGGATTACCGTTGTGTCAATGAGCGGTTGGGCAGCATGGCTGACTTGTCTACTTTGGCGGCTAAACTACGACAGCATAACATCAGTCTCTGTATCGACCTGGTCCTGAATCATACGGCCAAAGAGCATGAATGGGCCAGGAAAGCGATGGCGGGTGACGATTATTACCAAGATTACTACTATATGTTTCCGGATCGAACCATGCCGGATCAATATGAACGGTCGTTGCCAGAAGTGTTCCCCGATTTTGCGCCGGGAAACTTTTCGTACTATCAAGATCTAGACCGTTGGGTTTGGACGACCTTTAACGAGTATCAGTGGGATTTGAATTACACTAATCCGGCCGTTTTTGGCGAAATCCTGGATGTGATGCTCTTTTTGGTCAATCAGGGGGTTGAGGTTCTTCGTCTCGATGCAGTGGCTTTCATGTGGAAGCGGCTGGGAACCGACTCTCAAAACCAACCGGAAGCCCACTGGCTGCTTCAAGCCTTTCGCGCTTTAACTCGCATCGCCGCCCCAGGGGTTTTGTTCAAAGCAGAGGCCATCGTCGCCCCGGATCGGCTCATTCCTTATTTAGGGCAGGGTGAAGCGGCTAACAAAGAATGTGAACTGGCCTATAACAACAGCTTGATGGTCTTGCTTTGGAGCGCCATAGCCTCTCGTAAAGTCAATTTGTTGACTCACTCTATCCAAGGGATGCCCGCTTCCCCCTCTAACTGCGCCTGGATTACCTATATCCGTTGTCATGACGATATTGGCTGGGCGGTGACCGATGAAAATGCGGCCGCAATGGGCGAATCAGGCCCAGGACACCGAGGTTTTTTGAGTGATTTTTACAGCGGCCGTTTTCCAGGTACCTTTGCTAAAGGCAAAACATTCCAATTCAATCCCAAAACAAACGACCGTCGTATCAGCGGTATGTTGGCTTCCCTGGCAGGTTTGGAGATAGCCGTTAAAGAAGTTGGCGGTTTTGCCGTCAAACAGGCCATTGACCGAATTTTGCTGCTCCATAATCTTATTTTTGCCTTTGGCGGTATTCCCGTTCTTTATATGGGAGATGAGTTGGGGATGTTTAATGATGATGGCTATTTAGATAATCCTGATTTGGCGGCGGATAATCGTTGGATGCATCGGCCGTATATGAATTGGGAAACGGCCGAAAAACGACATGACCCTAATACCTATGTCGGACAAATTTACCAGGGATTGCTCGCCCTCATCACCGCCCGCCGCAATACCCTGCCCCTCCATGCGGAAGCTGACACGAAAGCCGTATGGACACACAACGACCACGTCTTCGGCCTCATCCGCCACAGCCCGCGCGGCAAGCTCCTTATCCTGGCCAACTTCAGCGAAGGCGAACAGCATGTCCCCGGATTTCGTCTTGCGGAGTTGGGATTTTCTAGGCAGCTTTTGGATCATTTGAGTGAGGATATTTTTCGTGGTGGAGATGGGGTGGGGTTACGGCCGTATCAAGTCATGTGGCTGGAAAGACAATAGCAATAGCCAGCGCAACAAAGAAATCACCCTCCACCTCAACCTATCCCCCCGAACAGTAAAAGCCCATCTAACCAGCGGCTACAACAAACTCGGCGCAGATTCCCGAGCAGCGGCCATTGCGATTGCGGCGCAGAAGGGGTGGCTGTAGTTATTTGGTGGGGTGTGGAATAACGGCCGTAGCGAGTGACAACTCGAGTTGCTCAAATTGCTCAATAAAAATGTGAGTTAGATTTTGAGCAAGAAAACATAGAAAAAACATTAGCGATGCACTCGAAATTATCTAACATATGCTGTATTATTCTTCAAATGGGATTGTCATTCTGCAGGAATGTTTTGTAAACAACCATTTTCATTATATCTGATACATCTTCAGGATTGTTGCTGGTTTTGCAACCAATCAGGGCGCTAACCCTGTAAAAGCTGCAGGATAAGACGAGGTTCAGGGTAACTTGATTTGTTATAATATTTGGGTGGTTAGAGGTCATATTCACAATGGAGCAGGGATTTAATGTTGAGGCTTATACTTAGATATATCAAAGATATTTTTGCTGACAGTTCTGTCATATTATTCACTTTATTCGACCTCATAGGCATTATTATCTTTTTTTATCCAACTATAAATACAGAAATCGAAACATATCTCCTAGAAGCAAGGATAGTTGGTATTTCACTTATCGCGATCTCGTTTTTTTTAGCTAACGTACGATTGTATAAGAAACATCAGCAAGAAATTATTGCTCTTCAGAATAAGCTTGCACCTAAGTTAGATATTTCCATTAGTAAAGTGTCTGGTCATGAAGAATTATATGCAAATCAGCCATTAGATTTTTGGGGTGCCAAGCTAAGATTAACTAATACTGGGGTAGAACCTGCATTCTTTAGTGGGGTAAGTGTTGAGCTATTATTCCAAAAACCTAATCATAAATCACTTTTTGCTGCAATAATTGCCACTTTTCTTGGTTCAAGGTTTGATTTTAGGCCGGTTTTTTTTCTTTCCATTCCGATATACAAGAACGGTATAGTAATAATTGGATCACAAGATGCAATAACAGAGAGAAATCCACCCATTCATATAGGTATCTCAGATGACCATCCAATCGCAGAAGCAAAGGAATTCTACATAGCGGACTGGGAAACAAGACAGCCTATCACCATCCTTCCACATCAAGAATATCGAGGCCCATTGAAAGGGGAAACAAAGGTATTAACTATTTTTGGAAAGTTCCCATCTGGATTTGGGAAACAACTGTTTGAAGACGGTTATTATGTGAGACGATTTGGGTTCAAATTCTTTTCAGATAGAGGGACTTATTATTTGAAAACAGACAGGCCTCCTCAAAAATCTGTCGATCCTGATTTAAGACAACAATTAGGCAAATTGGAATCAATTATTCAGAGAAACCATTCTCATTTAGCAGAAAAGAAAAGTTTAAAACCTCTTCACATTAAAACACCTTTCTATTCCATCATGTCTGATGATATTCGAAACGTCGACGTTCGAGTGTTACCTTTTTAGAAAAGAGGTAATCATCAGGTATTTACAATGTAAAACATTGATCAATTAGACAATTATTACAACGGATGAGCGAAGTTGAGTTTCCCTCTGCTGTGATTGGTCTTCTAGGCCGTACCTCTCTGGGCCTTGTTTTACCGTTAACACTACCTTTGTCTATCCAGCAACCAATAGCCACCCGACGAATACCAACATGCTGTTGCCTCCCATTCCAGTCCCTTGCATATAGGATTGTCAAGGATATACTGCACTTGTGTTTGCCAAAGTTCGGCCGTTCCCAAAAACTCCCAACACTCCCCCGGTAAGCTACCCCTAAAATAAAGCCAGACAAAAATGGAATTTTCCGGCACAATACTATAAGGAAGGTTCCATATGAAGAAATCACGATTCAGCGAACATCAAATAATAGGCATCTTGAATCAGGCTGTAGCCGGTGTTGCTGTCACCGATTTGTGTCGCGAACACGGCATTAGCAAAAGCACATTTTACAAATGGAAAGCCAAGTACGGCGGCATGGAAGCCAGCCAACTGGCCCGGCTTCGAACACTTGAGGCAGAAAATAGACGGTTGAAAGAGATGTATGCCGAGCTTAGCCTGGAACATCGAGTTATCAAAGAAGCACTCGAAAAAAAACTGTAACGACAGCTATCAAGCGGCAGTTAGTCGGCTGGGCCCAATCGGTTCATGGATTAAGCCAACGACATGCCTGCCGATTATTCCGATTGAGTCGAACAGCTTGGCGTTACCAGCCAAGGCGGGCAAATGACCAAGAGATTGAGGTAGCGTTGTTGGAGACAGCCGAAAGGCATGTTCGTTGGGGTTTCTGGAAAATGTATCGACGCCTTCGATTAGATGGTCATCGCTGGAATCACAAGCGGGTCTGGCGAGTATATCGGCAGTTGGGGCTAAACTTGAGACAAAAGCCTAAGAAACGGCTGCCATCTCGAGAACCAAAGCGGCTTTGTTCACCAGCTGAACCCAATCAAAGTTGGTCGATAGATTTCATGAGTGACAGTTTGACTGACGGCCGCACCTTTCGTACGTTCAACGTTCTTGATGATTACAACCGCGAAGGGTTGTGGATTGAAATTGACACCTCATTGCCAGCAGCCCGTGTTAGGCGTGTTCTGGAGCAGTTGGCATCTGAACGAGGTGGCTATCCGGACCAAGTCCGCTGTGATAATGGCCCTGAACTGATTGCTCATCTGCTGCAAGTCTGGGCTGAGCAAAATGGCGTTGTTATGGCTTATATTGAGCCTGGCAAACCGGCCCAGAATGCTTATATTGAGCGTTTTAACCGGACCTATCGTGAAGAGATTCTGGATATATATTTGTTTGATTCCCTGGCTGAGGTCAGAGTGCTGACTGAAGAATGGTTGACTGATTACAATTCACTCCGGCCGCATGATGCTCTTGGTGGATTGCCCCCGTTTATCTTTCGCGAGCAAGGACTGGTCATTGCCAATCAGGATTGTTCTTTCTTTTTAGACTCGCCCAGAAAAGAAAGAACCAAAGAAAAAGGCGAGGCTCCCATACCCGAGTAAGATTCCATTTTAGGTTGGTATTAAAAATGGGTAGTTGACAAGGATAGTTTAAAACTGCCCAAATTTGTCATTCCGACACAATATTGGCATCAGTTTCAAATGAAAAGGCTTATGAAACTAATGCCAACATTATTTTAAGGCAATAATGTCTATATTTCGTAACCAATCAACGCTCAAGAATCCGCTTAAGCTCAAGCAAATTGTCCGTTGCATCTTTTCGAGACATCTCAAGCATATCATCATTGACCATACGAACGAATGGGCTGGTGTCGGGTGGGACGATTTGACAGCGTTGGGTAACAACGCACTGCTCATCGCTTTCCTCTGAAATCGTTATCTCCCAGTTCATCCGCATCATATCTCCCTTGCGGCCGGGAAGGTTCGTCTTCCAGGAAACTAAACGGCCGGGTTCGAGGGCCGTTATCGTAGCATAGTTATGGTCTCCAAAGCCGTAGATTTTTTTTATGATGGGCATAAAATAGGTAAACATGAATTTCTCCATGGCCGGTAATTCTCTGGGCAATGTTTCGAGGGTGCGAAATTTTGACCCAACGGCGACCGGGCCATCAGTGAGTTTCTCCACCTCTGCGGCCCGATAATTCCATTCGGTGTGCCGTGGTATATCGGCAATGTAGGCATAAACATTTTCAGCAGGGGCATTAATTTTTTTGCTTATGGAAAAAGAAGCGGTTGTCATTTTAATTTCTCCTTGTGTTTGTTCAGGTGCCAGGTGCCAGGCACTTTACATCGAGGCAACTGCAATGGCTTTTACGTTTGAAAGTGCCTGGCTCCTTTTTTTTACTAAAAGTTAACCAACTGGCTCCGGCGTGGGAATAACGCCCAACTGCTGCATCAGTCCCATCGAATCCATGTTAGACCAATGTTCGACAAACTGGCCATCGACAATACGGTCAATCAAGGTCGCTTCGACGGCGATTTTCCTGCCAGTTGCCGGAATTCCCTGGAAAGTTCCCTGGTGTGTGCCATGGAAAGTCACCCGGGTCACGACTTTATCCCCTTCGGCTATCTGGTCTTCAAAGGCATGGTGCAGGTCGGGAAACGCTCCATAAAACATATCGAGCATTTGTCGCATTGCCGGGAGATTTAGGGGGGCAGGATTCCCCACAAAGTGCATCACCACATCGGGGTGATAGGCCTCATCAATAATATCCCGATTCCCCTTATCGAATTCCTCTCTTGCGTAGCGGGCGAAAGCTTTGTTCTGTTCGGTTGTCATACTATTTCTCCTTAGTAAGCGGCCAACAATTAAAAATGCAATAAAGTGGCCGCTTACTCCTAAACCGTCCGCACAATTCCGCTAACTTATTTGCGGACGGTCACTTAGTGAATATGAGTTGATACGATTTCATGGTTTACATGATAAATTATTGCCGGAACGGGCACATCGTTAGAATTAACTATTCGTATTAACTATTGAGGTTTGGCTCCCCGAAGGGGATGAAAAAAGCAAGGTTCTTTGGGAATTCATGGAGTGTAGGAGCGAACCCTTGTGGTCGCCCGGTGTGGGCGGGTACAAGACCACGCCCCTACAGAACAAAACCCCGCGAAATCCGAAAGACCCAAAAGCAAAAGGTCGGGCTGAATCTCCGATTATCTTTCTTATCGACTAAGTAAGCGGCCAACAATTAAAAATGCAATCAAGTGGCCGCTTACTCCTAACGATTTGCCTATGCAATTCGTCCATTCGCACAATTCCACTAACTTATTTGCGGACGGTCACTAAGCTTGGACAATATTGTGCTCTAGCGCATAACGAGTGGCCGCCGCTCGTGTGGACACGCCAAGTTTATTGTAGATCGAGCGCAGATGAGCATTGATAGTATAGGGGCTAACCACCAGGGTCTCAGCAATTTTGGCATTTGTGAGGCCCTCGGTTAGCAAGTGCAGAACTTCAACTTCCCTTGTGGTAAGTCCGTTCGGGTAATCGGTAGGAGATTCGGCCGTTTCCACCCCAATCTCTGCCAATACCTTACCCTGTAACTCATAGGTCTGCTCCCAGGTCAGGGTTTGCCCTGTAGCCCAGGCCGCAGCAAAATCAACATGGCCCAACTGTATGCGGGATTGCTGCTTTACCTCATCAATGATGGCTTTTACCAGGGCTGGAGGCGTCGCGTTAATTTCTCCCAAGAAGACATCAATAGCTCCCAACAGTTGCAGCGCTCGTTCGACTTGTCCGCCGTGTAAACTCAGGTTGGCGATAAGAGCCAGGCAGCCGCAAAAGTTATACCGGTCGCCCAATTCTTGCCAGAGAGCAACGGCCTCGGCCAGCAGGTCACGGGCTTCCAGGTGCTTCTTGCGCTGGATGGCAATCAGACCCAATGTAAACGTCGCCCTGGCAATGCCAACCCTATCACCGGAATGCCGGATGAGGGAGAGGCTTTCATTATATAAGGCCTGGGCGGCCGTCAGGTTGCCAACACTCGATTCAAGGAAACCCAGCGATTGTAGTGCCAGGGCCAGGCTCTGCTTGTCACCGATTTTCCGAAAACGGGCTACTCCTTCTTCTAGTGGTTGCCGCGCTGCCTGATAATCGCCCATAAAACTGTAGGTTTGCCCCAGAAAAGAGAGCGCATGGGCCATCCCCCATTCGTCATTCAATTCCCGGCTGAGGGCCAGGCATTGTTGGTACTGTTCTACGGCCGAGTCAAACTGGCCGCCTCGCATAGCAGCCCGTGCCAATCCTTGTTGTGCTGCAACAACGCCAGCTTTGTCGTTTAATTCTTGGAACAATGCCAGACTTTCTTGGTGCAGGCTGATTGCTCTTTGATTGGCTTGGTAGTGATTGAGGGCGCCAAAGCCCACCAGCAGATGAGCCAGTAAAGATGGACTTAAAGTGTCAATCCTCAGTTGCAGATTGTATATCCTCTCCAACCATTGATACCCTTCATTGAGATAGCCGTGTAAGAGCCAAAATTGCCAAAGCGCTGTGCCTAAACGAACGGCCGTTTCCACATCCTGATGCTCTAATGACCAACGCAATGCCGCTCGCAGGTTGTCATGTTCTTGCTCCAGTTGTTCGAGCCACTGCGCTTGTCGGGGGCCACGTAGATGGGGGACGGCCGTTTCTGCCAGAGCGAGGAAGTAGTTGGCATGGGCTTGTTGAGCAGCTGTTTTTTCACCATTGAGAGCCAACTGCTCGTCGGCAAACGCCCGAATCATCACCAACATTGAGAAACGTGAATCCCTATCATCTGGTCGTGACTGCAACAGGCTCATATCAATCAGAGAGGTAATACCCTCTAGCAAGGATGATGTGTGGGGAAAGATATATTCGACCGCTGACAGGGTGAATCCCCCAGAGAACACTGATATATATCGCAGCAATTGCTTTTCCTCCGGTTGTAGGAGGTCATAGCTCCATTGAATCGTGTTACGTAGCGTTTGCTGCCGCAATGGTGCATCCTGTGGGCCGGCTGAAAGGAGTGACAAGGTTGATTGTTCGACGGTTTTGTCCAGTTGGTCGAGCAGAGCCTGTGGGGAGAAAAGTTTAATTCGAGCTGCCGCTAATTCAATCGCCAAAGGCAGCCCATCTAAATAGGTACAAATCTTGGCGATAGTCAGAGCATTGTCGTCGCTGAGTTGGAAATCGGCCCTTCTGGCCTGGGCGCGTTCGGTGAAGAGAGTGACGGCCGTGTTTTCCGCCAACAATGCCGCCTGTCCACGCTCAACTTGGGCGACGCGGCTCAGGTCGGGCAGCGGCAGCAAGGGCACGGCATACTCTCGTTCGCCGCCCAGCCGCAGCGCTTTCCGGCTGGTAACCAGGGCTTTCAAGTCAGGACAGGCAATCAGGAGATAGGACACTTGCGGGGCTGCGGCAATCACCTGCTCGAAGTTGTCTAGCAGGAGAAGCTGTTGACGATGTTGTAAATAGGATTTAAGACGGTCGATGAGTGGTCGCTTTCCCTCCTCTCTAAGCCCCAAGGCCCTTGCTATGACTGTCAAAACTAATGTCGGGTCACGAATGTCGGCCAGTGAGATGAAGCTGGCACCATCGACGAAATGGGGAGCCACATTGTGGGCCGCTTGTAAGGCCAGGGAACTCTTGCCCACGCCACCGGGGCCGGTTAGCGTCAACAGCCGCACCTCGGGGAGGTGAAGAAGTTCGTTCAACGTCGCTAACTCTTGCTTGCGGCCGATGAGGGGCCTTAGCGGAAGCGGCAAAGACAGAGTCATGTATCCTAATCTACCGGTTTATTGTTTATAAGACAATGAATCGTTCGTTTCCCCAGAAAAAAAAGCTCCCCTTTGTTCAAATGAGTTTTTCACTCTGGCGAACGAAGGGGAGCTTTGGTTTTTGTAACCTCCGGGAGGGGTAGAAGAGGTGTTTCACCTTGGATAAACCCTCCCGGAGGTTTGCATTTTTAGGCCATTGAGTAAGCCTGTTTGGGTTGTTCGCTGGGAGTCGATTCTTCAAGGATATGGGTAACGCCAGCCTCGCGGTTGAACATCTTTTTGCGATTTACTACGACGATGATGACAGCAATCGCAATCCATATGTAGTTGTCGTAGGGTTGAGCATCTGGGAAGATGGGATTCATCAACTGGAAGTGGAAGAGATAGGCGACCAGGAGACTGCCCTTAGAAGCATTGAAGAATGCTGTCAGGATAACGTAGATGGCGATGACGCCACCGAAGTAGGGTATAACTGACCATTCACTCAGGGGCGACCCGCTCAATAAGAAAGCTGGGAGGTGCCAGGCGGCGATGATGCCGCCAAGGATCAGGCCAGAATAGACCGGGGCAAATCTGCGCTGCAAGAGGGGCAAGGCAACGCCGCGCCAACCAAACTCTTCAATGGGGCCGAGGAACAGGGCCAGTGCCAACGCTGACAGCAGTTCAGGTAAGGTTGAAAAGGGGAATGGGTCGCTGATGGATCCTTTAATAGCGGCGGCGGTGTAGACAACTGCGGGAATACCCAGGATGAGCAGCAGCCACCACTTTATCGGGGCGCGGTATAAGGTCATTCGCTTAAAGAATCTGCCCAGACCCTGGAGTCCGAAGTGACGCCAGACCAGGAGCACACCAGCGATACCGGGTGAATAGACCGCCAGAATGTAAAGTGGGTTGCTCATCGAAATCTCGCCAAAGATGGCGACCACCTGGTCATAAAAAAGGATCAGGACTGCGGCGATGATCCAGGTGAAGCCGAAAGAAAGTGCCAGGAACGGGATTAACGTTCTGCCAGTCATGTTGTTCGATTTTTTCAAATTAGCGTTCATTTTATTTCCTCCTGAAAAAGTTAAGCGATTAAGATGACTACATAGTAAAAGATGCCAGCAATCGCCACATCGGCCGTTTGCCCACTGTCCTCTTTGCCCTTTTGGGCATTGTCCATTTGGACAATGGTCTGGGCAATGGAAATGGCTACAATGGTGGCATGATTACCCGCTTACGTACACGCATGAGCCGACTACGATGGAAACTCACCTGGAGCTATACCTGGGTAGCGGCCTTGTCCTTTCTTATTATTGAAACGCTGCTGCTGGTTTTGCTCATGATCGCCCTGGGCTTTAACCCCCTCCAGCGAGATGTCGCCTTCTATAATGATATCGTCGCCCCCGTTCTGGCTGACGACATACGGCCGATCACAACCGCCCATCTCCGCAACCAACCCGTCGATTCGGCCGCATTACAAGCCGATTTAGAGCAGATATTGGGCCTCGACCCCTTGGAAACTTCCCTCTCCCCCTTTGAACTAGAGCAATCCGCCTCCGTTTTCGTGCTTGATGCCCAACAAAACCTGCTGGCTTCGACACCCCAATATACAACAGTGCCAGCAGACGGCCGTTTCTTCGACCCCACCCGCCTAACCGGCGACGACATCCTTGTGCCTTTGCTAACGGCCGTCTACGCTGGAGACACTACCCTCGAACAACCCTACCTCCACAACACACCCGATGCCCTATACCTTGTCTTCGCCGAACCGCTGTTGGCCCTGAACGGGGAGTTGTTAGGCGTTGAAGTAGCCATCATCCGCACCCCGACCCCGGCAACCATACTACTGATAGTGTTGGTTATTATAGTGGGTGGCTTATCCATTTTTTCATTCGCTGCGGCCGTTATGGGAACCTTGTTTGGCTGGCGGACGGCACGAAATCTCAGCGGCCGTCTTGCCCATTTGTCCCAAGTGTCAGCCGCCTGGAGCCAGGGCAACTTTGAACGGCAGATTGAAGACGATGAAGCAGATGAAATTGGCGAATTGGGCGACAATCTCAACCAGGTCGCCGCCGATTTACAAACTTTACTGGCCGACAAAGAGCAAATCGCCGTGCTGGAAGAGCGCAACCGTATGGCCCGCGAACTGCACGACACCCTGGCCCAAGGGGTGGCCGGATTGGTGCTGCAAATGGAAGCGGTCAAACATCATCTGAGTGAAGGCCAGGTGGCCGAATCGCAGCAGATTGTGGCCGAGGCCGGAACCCAGGCGCGAGAGGCGCTTCGCAAAGCACGGGCGGCAATTGATGATTTACGGACCGAGGCGCTGTTTGGCTCTGATTTTATTACGGCCGTAACCCAACAAACCCAAAAATTCAGCGACACCAACAACATCCCGGTTAAACTGGATGCCCAATTGCCTGATTCGCTCCTGCTGCTCCCCGCCACTTCCCTCCATGCCCGCCGCGCCCTGGCCGAAATGTTAGCCAATGTCGCCCAACACGCCCAGGCAACGGCCGTTTCTGTAGAATTGCGACAGGCAGATGGCTATTTGTTGATTCAGGTTAGAGATGATGGGCAGGGCTTTGACGTGGAGACAGCCGCACATCCCGGACATTATGGTATTATTGGCCTCAAAGAGCGGGCGCAGCTTACCGACGGCCACTTTTCCATCGAAAGTGAGCCGGGAAGCGGTACAACGGCTCAATTGCGTCTGCCATTGGAGCAAACTAAATAGAGAATATCGGAAATAAGGAAGCTCACGCAAAGCCGCAAAGTCGCAAAGAGAAATTTCTTAGCGTCTTAGCGCCTTTGCGTGACATAATGTTATTCCCAATAAAGTCTAATGAGTGAACCGAATCAGCCCATTCGTATCCTGATAACCGACGACCATTTTGTCGTCCGCCAAGGCTTGCGACTTATCTTGAATACGGCCGAAGATATTGAAGTAGTTGGCGAAGCGGAGAATGGGCAGGAAGCGTTGCAATTAACGGCCGAACACCAACCCAACGTCATCCTCATGGACCTACGCATGCCCGTCATGGACGGCCTGACCACCATCGAACAGCTACGAGAGACCCACCCACAGGTCGCCGTCATCATCCTCACCACCTACAACGAAGACGAAATGATGCTGCGCGGCCTCCAGCTTGGAGCGCGGGGCTACCTCCTCAAAGACACCGACCGCGACACTCTCCTCAACACCATTCGAGCCGCCGCCCGGGGCGAATCCCTCTTCAAACCAGAGATTTTGCAGCGAGCCTTTTCCGTCCATGCCACAGCCCCACCTCCCAGACAAACAGCCCCACCCCCAGACGACATCCAATTAACCCCCCGTGAACTAGAAGTCCTCCAGGCCGCCGCCACCGGAGAACGCAACAAAGAAATAGCCCTCCACCTCAACATCTCCCCCCGGACGGTGAAAGCCCATCTAACCAGCGTCTACAACAAACTCGGCGTCGATTTGCGGGCTGCGGCGATTGCCATCGCGGCACAGAAGGGGTGGCTGTAGGTTGGTTGTGTGGGTATGGGGTGGTGGAACGGCCGTAGCGATGGTCATTTCGATTTAAGACGAATCTTATGTTGGGAGTAAAGCTGAATGAATCAAGATGAACCCATAATTTTGACCTTTGGGCCATTAACTAAAGATTTGGCGGTAAAAGGAATTGAGTCAATCGATTCTATGCTAGGGTTGTCTGCTAGTAGTTTGTCCGGTCACCCTTTAAGGTCGATGTATGAAAAAGCAATTAAGCATCAATCTTCATCAACAATGACTTGGGGACCATCGCGAGAGTTTAACCTTCTTGCTCTATGGGGAATGCAGCTTTCGATGGTACAAGAATGGCCTGGTTTTGAGGGCCTGATTAATCGGGTGAAAACAGAGAAACGGACCTGGGATGCTCATTTGCAGGAAGCATCCTTAGCTTCTCTGTATGCAATTGCTGGCTGTAAAGGGAATTTTTTTGATCTAAAAAATGAGCCAGGCCCAGATTTGGAGATTTTTAGTAACTCTTTGACAGCCATTGTTGAATGCAAACAAAGTCGGTCTTTAACAAAACAAGAAAATAAAAATCGAGACATATGGTTTCCGCTTAGCTCAAAACTTGCATACTATCTTGAAAATCAAGTGCCGGGAGCTCTCGTACGATTTTTTCCTACAGAAGATGCTAGCCTAGGAGACGAAACACAATTGTTTGAGGGTCTAGAGTTCTCCTTAAGTGAATGTTTAAGGGAGTTGAAAGCTAAGGAAAATCAGAATATTAATTCTGCTTGGCATAAAATGAAGTCAAATGACGGAAGATTTCAAAGTATAGTAATTGTAACAACTAACCCAGACGGATTGTTTGACCAAGTCGCTGGAACCCATCCTGGAATAGAAATCCCTAGTGATACCGAACCAGTTTCATTAATCCTTGATCTAACAATATCGGAATCACCTCAATGTGATGGGATTTGGTATGTTAAGATACATACTACACGTAAGTGGGAAAACATTGAGAAAGCTATTATGAATCGCCTCGATAAGAAAGCAAGTCAATTAAATCGCTTCCGAAATATTAGTTCGGAAGGCTTGAACTCACCTGGTATAGTATGGATCGATCATCCTGCCCTTAAGGAAGCAAGTCATACCAATTTGAATCATCTTCTAGGACGTATTAAAGGAAAAATGGCTAAAAACATAAATGGCCACTTCAACTCAGTAGATAGCGTGGTTATTTCTCAGTCGCGTTTGTTAATAAATAAGCAAGGACAATTAATCATTCAGTATCAGTTTAACTTTGTTAACAATCCTAATACCTCGGAAAAATTTCAGGAAGAGTTTCCGTACTCAAGTTGGAGCTGGTGGAATAAAGTTAAATCAAATCAACTACCTGTTAAGCAAGTATTTGGTGAAGAGATAAGATTGGGAAATGTGACGTGAACCCTCTTTAGTGGACACTAAAATAACTCAGATTATTTTGTTGAACAGCCGCCTGCTCAAAAGCCAGCGGACTGAGATACCCAATAGCTGAATGTCGCCGTTGCCGATTGTAAAACGATTCAATGTAATAAAAAATACTGGTAATCGCCTGCTGGCGGGTCTCGTATCGCTGAAAGTATAACCACTCCGATTTGAGCGAACCAAAGAAGCTCTCCATCGCTGCATTATCAAAGCAGGAACCAATGTGACCGAAGCTGGGTCGCGCTTGGTGGGCTTTGAGCAACAACTGGTAGTCCTGGCTGGTGTATTGTGATCCACGGTCCGAATGATGAATCAATCCCGGTAGCGGCCGTCTGGTGTGCAATGCCATGCGCAGGGCCCTCAGCGTCAGCTCTTGGCTCAAAGTGGGCGCCATTGCCCAGCCGACAACTCGACGTGAAAACAAGTCCAGAATCACCGCCAGATACAGCCAGCCTTGTCCCGTGCGAATGTAGGTAATGTCTGAGACCCACGCTTTGTTGGGTTGCTCAGTTGCAAACCGCCGCTCCAGCAAGTCAGGGACATCGGGCAACCGTTTGCCCGGCTTGGTCGTCACCACATACCGTCTGTATTGTCGTCCTTGCCGTTTCAGCTTTCGCATCAATCGTGCTACCCGTCGCCGACTGGCCCTTTTACCGACCGCCAGCAGTTCTTTGTATATGCGTCGGTAGCCGTATATTTCGTGCGATTCATCATGAATTCTGGCAATCTCTTTTTCTAATTCGGCATCTTCTACTGCTCGTTTCGATGGACCTCGCTTGCGCCAAGCATAATAGCCGCTGGGTGATACTTGCATCAGGCGGCACATCAGCCGCACACAGAAGCGGTCTTGGTGGTCATCAACGAACTTGAATCTCACTCGTTTGGCTTGGAGAAGATGCTGACTGCCTTTTTTAGAATGTCTCTCTCTTGTTTAACCAGAGCCAGCTCTTTCTGCAGCCGTTTGATCTCCGCCGCTTCCGCTGCACTGCCGTCTGCTTCTGCCGCTGTTTTTTTCTTGGCTACTTTATTCCACTGGTAAAGAAGCCCAGGCGTAATACCGAGGTCTTTTTCTATCTCGACCGCCGACTTCTCGCTGGCCTGCCACAGGGCAATGGCTTCCTGTTTGAATTCTGGTGTATATCGTTTTCTTTGTTTGGACATGATTTCCTCCGATCCAATTGTATGTTGAATCTGAGTTATTCTCATGTCCACTTTTCCGGTGTCACGTCAATGTAAATATTCTAAGCTAAATCAGCAGTTTTCATTTCAGCCAATAGTATAATCGGTTATTATCAGTTGATTTTGTGAATTTGATTGAGGGAAATTTAAGACTGGGTTTGGTTAGGACTGTATAGTCGTTCATTTGAAGCTGCTTTCTTAATAGGAGGGGGCGATGGTAAGGTTGTGAGCGGCAATGAGGAGGGTCATAAAAGTGCTTTTTTGTGACGATGATGATGTTTCGTCACACTGTTGTTATCTCTTCCGGCCCTTACCTACCACATTGTTATGGATGTACTGCAATTGGAATTTTCAAAGTTCGGCCGTTTATTCAATGAAACTTTGGAGTGAATGTGTCGCAGCCTGGAAGAACGGCCGCACCGGGGACAGCTTTTCTAAAACAAAGTCCAGGAGTCATGTAAAGGGCCCAATTTTAGTACCATTCATAAGTGGACACTCTCTGACTCGCGAACATTAACAGATGCATATTGATATGGCGTCATGCCATTGAGCGAATCGTGGGGACGGATAGCGTTGTATTCCTCCAACCAGTCTGCCACCAGTCGAATCCCACCATTTACTGACTACTTTTTACTGAAAAATGTCTACTAAACGCCAACTTTCTTCCAAAAAAGGACACGCCATCCAACACCACAATCCACCCCGCCCTCCTTCAATACATTGACATAAAGATAAAAGGAACCCGCAAATATCTCTGTTACTAGACAAAACCAGACATTCTTTTTTATGATGAGCGTAAATAAGGAGAACAACTGGATGAAATCAAAATGCCCCCCAGATCTTTCCTCCCGACCGTTAATGGTCACTTGGCAGGGTTTTCTAAACCTTTCCCCAGAAAAAGTTTACCAAGCATGGACCTCAAAATTCGATCTGTGGTTCGCGCAGCCAGGGGCAACGTTTATGACCCCGGAAGTCGATAGACCATATTTCTTTTATAATAAAAATGAGTGGGGACGACACCCCCACTATGGAAGATTTCTAGAACTAAAAGAAAACGAAGTCATCGAGATGACCTGGATAACCGGCAATGGTTTTAACGCGGGCACCGAAGGTGCAGAAACCGTCATTCGTGTCGAACTGGTCCCAAAAGATAACGGCACAATGCTCTATTTCACCCATTCAGGCTTTGTAAATGAACGATCACGAGACGGCCACAAAGAAAACTGGCCTTTGGCCTTTGAAGAGCTTGAAAAAGCGATACAGAAATAAATTGTTTAAGTCAGGGGCTAACGTCTCAAAGATCTAGCCCTTCCAAACCATTCATACCAAGTATTAACGACACCTCGCTGCCATGATGCAGATCGTGTTCCAGCACATGGTAGATGACCCAACTGCGCGATACTTGGCATACCTGACCATCCCATTCATCAGGAAAGGTCTTGGCGTGGTCTTCTGGGGGCCAGCGTTATAAGCAACCTTCGATGAATGTCCAGGTCTCATCAAGACCACGCGCCAGTTCGGCCGCATTCCGTGCTGGTGACTCCCGTTGGCCCCATTCCATATAGTCGTTCATTGCTGCATCGTTTTCCTGTAAGGTGCCGCTGAACCAGCCCGCTCGTACAGAAATGATATGCTGCACTATTTGGCTCAGGGGCCACATATGTGGGGCGGGTTGCAGGTTGAGTTGTTCATCACTCTGGGGGGCAATACAACTGCGGAGTTTTTCATTATAGACTCGCCAATTTTCGTAAATGACATCCAGCGTCGATTGGGCTTGTTGTTGCATCTTTTTACTCCCCTGCTTTTTCAAGCTCAGCAATGATAATCTTCTTCATTTCAAGCAGCACCGGTGTTGTCTTTTCAGCATTTCTGCCCATCAATTCATCTAAATTGGCCGGGACAATTTGCCAGCTAACGCCAAACTGGTCTTTGACCCAGCCGCATTGTTCTGCTTCGGGAACGGCCGATAACTTATCCCAATAGTAATCTATCTCCGCCTGATCCTTGCAGTTGACGATTAAAGAAACGGCTTCGTTAAATTTGAAGTCATGAGCTTGAGCAGAATCCATCGCCCCAAATTCTTGTCCACCGAGGATGAACTGAGCATATCTTATCGTTCCTTCCTTCTCAGGTTCTTCGTCTGCTCTATACCGGTCAAAAAATTGCACAGAGGCACCTGGAAAGACGGAAGCATAGTAGTTGACCGCTTCTTCCGCCAAGCCGCATATATCTTGGGTAAACATCAATACGGGCATGATCCGCTGCCTGAAATCGTCATCTATGTGAATAACTTGCCAGGTCACACCGTATTTATCCTGAAGCCAGCCGAAGCGTTTGCTAAATGGGTATTCTCCCAGCTCCATTAAGGTGGTTCCGCCAGGAGAAAGTTTGTGCCAAATTTCATCCACTTCCGCCACTTCTTTGCACTTGACGTGGAAAGATATGGACGGGTTGATTTTGAACTGCGGGCCTGCACTTATGGCCATAAATTGGTAGTCGAATATATCGAAGGCAACGATATCTGCTGAACCGGATGGCGTGTCATGAATTGTGGTGATATGTTTGATCTTTGAATTTTGACCGAATGCTGAAATGTAAAAATCGGACGCTTCTTTGGCTTCCTTATCATACCAAAGATGTGGCGTAATTATTTGTTTCGTCATTAGGATTATTCTCCACTATTGAAGGGTTAAATATTCTGACTTAGCGTTGGCCCCAATATTTGAGAAGGGTGCTGCCATCGGTGAAGCCGAGGGGGAGGAAAGCGCCGAGGAAGAAGACGAAGATGTTTTCTAGGAGGAAGAATTGGGCCAGCAGGAGGGGAACACCGCCAGTTGGTCTGACAACGAGCAGTAGAATAACGGCTATTAGAATGAGGATGAAGCTGGCGATGGGGCCACCGAGGGCGCGTTGGATGTGAATGTCGGCCGTTACATCTGATTCGTCTCTCGGATAGAGCGAAGCCCCCAACAACCACCACAACCGAACCCCATCCATTGGATAGCCTGTTCGTCTGGCAGCCACAGCGTGGCCTTTTTGGTGCCACAATTCCCCTAACCAGTGTAGGCCAACGGCTAACAACCCTCCAAAAACGGCCGCAGCCAAGGAAACATCGAAGAAGTTAATGGCAATCAACGCCAATCCAAGCCACAAAACGGCCGATGAAATAACGGCCGAAGGGGTTATCAACAGAAATAAACCACCGATTGTTCCCGTCTTGTAGCTTTTCATAGTAGTTTTGAATATTTTTTCTTACCTATAACTTGCCTTATTGTAATTCTAAAAGTCTATTGTCAGGATCGACTAAATATGCGGAACGTCCCCAATAATGTTCTTCTGGCTCTGCAACAAGTGTTAATCCTCTAGAAACAATTTCTGCACAAGCCTGGTCTAAGTCCTTTACATCAAAGCCTAAATGATCCTCAAAGGGAATTTTGCTTAGATTGGGGCCATGATCTTTGTGGATGTAAAACTCTAAATCTCCAAATAAGTACTTGGAAATGTTTTTATTTTCATCAATTGGGTCAACGCCAAAGAATCGCTTGTAGAAATCTAAAACCACATCATACTTTTTGGTTACTAATGACAGTTCTGTAAATTTCTTACCGAACTGTTTAGGGGTAGAATTGTTCGGTTCGAGACTGGCTTCTTGTAATTCTAAAAGTCTATTGTCAGGATCGACTAAATATGCGGAACGTCCCCAATAATAGTCTTCTGGCCCTGCAACAAGTGTTAATCCTCTAGAAACAATTTCTGCACAAGCCTGGTCTAAGTCCTTTATATCAAAGCCTAAATGATCCTCAAAGGGAATGTCGTCTTGATTGGGGCCGTGATCTTTGTGGATGTAAAACTCTAAATCTCCAAATAAGTACTTGGAAATGTTTTTATTTTCATCAATTGGGTCAACGCCAAAGAATCGTTTGTAGAAATCTGAAACCACATCATACTTTTTGGTTACTAATGATAGTTCTGTAAATTTCATTATATAGATCTCCATGCTAGGAGGGTTTTATTGCATGAATTGATTCGCGCCAACGATCAAGATTAAAAGGCGAAGAAAATTTTGGTTATATTCGTAGAGATGGTCGTCAATACAAAATCATCGCCAATGTTTAATTTCTACAAACCAAGACGGGCTGCTGCTTGATTGCAGAGAGCCGAACCACCAGCCGCCAGCCATTGATTTAGTGTTTCGCTGGCTGGTTGACCAGACATAATTTCGTTATAAATTCCATTCCCCCAACGATAATAGCGTTGGGTTTCGTTAGGCCATGATGCCATATTGCGAGACATGACGCTTGGGCCACCATTATAGCCAGCCAATGCTAAACCGACATCGCCATTGGAGCGGGATAAAAGGTCGGCCATAAAGATCATGCCTCGTTTGGCATTGGTGTCCGGGTCCATGCTGTTTTCACCTGCTGTGAAGTGGAAGGGCATGACCTGGAATAAACTTTGTGCGCCAGCGCTAGAAACAGCTTGTGGGTCGCCGCAGGATTCAATCTGCATTACCGTCGCCACGATATTTGGATCTACGCCGTACAGTTGGCCCCATTCTACGATCTTTGATTCCCAGTATTTGACCTCTTTGGTGAAAAAGGGAGCGATGTGGCCCTGGAATGGAACGGCCGCAACCGCAGCGCCTTGCAAAACTTGGGCCGCAGTTTCTTGTTGTGGTTCGTTTGCTGCTTGGGGGCGACCACCGGCTCCGCCGTTGCTGCTGGTATAGATTAGGGTCATGATGCCGCCGACAAAGAAAACGAACAGCAACAGCATGAGCATCTGTTTATTCATCGGATCCGCCAGCCCTACTGCTGGTTGAGAAGGCATGTATACGGTCGGAGCGTCATAAAAACCATCTAGCTCTTCCTCTGAAAAGGAGAGGGGGGTGTCAATTGGATAGTAATCGTCACTATAATCGTCGTAGTAGGTCAAGATAGCACCTTCGTAATCTTAGTAGCGTAGAGACGTGCCTTTGGTCGATAATTCAAAGACACGCCTCTAATCGTTAACATCGTGAGACGGTATTTTAGCCGCCTCTATTATACTGAATTATTGTCGGCTGCGAGCGCGGATGCCACCTGGTTGGGGACGGCCGCCTGGGCGTGGCGGGCGTTGGCGAACACGGCCGTTTGTCTTTGGCTTTCTGCCGGAGCGAATGGGAGGGGCGGCCAAATCTACTGGTTTCGGCCTTGCCCGGTTGGCGGTCGCTTTTCGGGGCGCTGGTTTACTTTTGGCCGTTGGCGTATTTCGACGTTTCGCTGGTTGGCGAGCAGGAGCCGGTCGCCGACCCATGTTTGCGTCTCGGAAATCCATTAACCGTTCGCCAGCTACTGTCACGGCTCCAATAAATAATATCCGGGTTAACCAAACTAAGACAGCCACAAATATCGGAACGATTTTCAACAATTCGTCCCGGCTGAGTACCTCGTTGCCCAGGTTATTGTTGAGCAGGGTCAAGGAGACGGCCCACCAGGTCATGATGGCGTTCATTGTCGCACCTAAGAGCCAAGCGCCCATTAGGTACCAGACCTCTTTAGGTTCGTTACGGCCGCGTTCTGGGGTGAATAAACGGGCCAAGCCAGCAAAGTCAATGGCACAGAAGGCGATGGCTAAAATTGCTGCCCAACTCATCCCCATGAAGCGAACGTCACCCAATAAGTCGGTTAGGGCGAAGCGGGTTGTGTCGAAATTGAACATCTCGAATGCAAACAGGGCCAACACCAAAATGATGCCGATGACTACCTGGCGTGGCATTTGTTTGAAAGTGTCTTGGATTCGGCCGAATCCGTTCGATCCATACATTGTTTGATTACGCATTATTACCTCTCCTCGATTTGAACCGATAAGGAACGACCGAACGGCCGCACATGAACAAAAAAGTTGTTGCCAATAAGCCCACTACCAAATGTTCGTAACTTTATTCTCCTAACTCCTCGGTGCTTTCAATGCCTCAAATTGAAAGCGGGTGGAACCGGCAGATGTCCGATTTACCGGTGTCGCTTATGCCGGTTCCATGTTAGGGGAGTGTTTAGAACACTTGTTCTGATTACGAGAATAGCACGGATGTTCTAAAATGTCAACCAAATTAGGTGTCAATTTGCGTCTTTTTTTAAGGAAGGTGTGACGTTACTTGTCGCAGCAAGGTGAAAATTCAGATTAAATCAGAGAAATGACCCCAAAATGTCACTTAATTGACACTTTATGAACACTTTGGTATAGTTAGGTCTGCCAGGGGCTTGTTGTGCCAGATTTAGCCTGAACTTGGAGCAAATTAGAACAACTTACCTCAAATATCAGCACTTTATCAACAAAATATCAATCCCTTTGGGTGGCAGCGTAATATACTGGCTCTGAGATTCACACCCACAGTCGCTCTTAACTCCGCATTTTGAGCGACTGTAAATCGGTGCCGGGCTGAGTAATTGTCTCAAGATGTTTTCAGTGACGATCACTATTCGCCCCTGGTTCATATGATTTGTGTCGGGCTGGATTCGGTTTGCATGAACGACCGAACCTGTCTGACATCCATTCAACACCTTCTTCAATTTGTGGAGAAGGCGTTCTATTTACTTTGGAGGAAGTAATGAACAGAAGAAGAATGAGATTATTAGTAATGGTTCTACTGTTATCCATAGGGGCGATGTTAAATGCCTGTTCGGACGGCAATGAATCCGTCGAGGTTACCCGCGTTGTTGAAAGCGAAGTAACAAGAGTGATTACAGAAACAGTCGTCGAGGAAGGCTCACCTGTAGAGGTAACACGGGTTGTGACTGAGGAAATTGTCGTCGAAGTTCCTGCTGAGGCGGAAGAGGTTGTCTCCGGGTCTGCACCTGAAGAAGAATCGGCTGGTGGTTCCGACATCGAAATGATCGCTGAATCGGAGACCGAACGGCCGAACAACAACGCCCAAACCCAACGCCTGATCATCAAGGACGGTAATATGACGCTGGTGACCACGGAAACAGATGCCGTGCTGGAAGCGTCTATTGATTTGGCTGTCGATTTGGGTGGTTATGTTATTGCTCAACGCATTTGGGATAATACCGCCGGATTTCGCTTTGCCACCTTAACGATCGGCGTCCCTGTCGAGCGTTTTGAAGAAGCGATGCGGGCCTTACGAACCTTTGGCTCGGTCACGGATGAGTCAGCCTCTGGGGTGGATGTCACAGATGAATATGTAGACCTTAACTCTCGCCTCGGCAACCTGTTAGCGACCCAGGAGCGACTCCGCAGCTTCTTGGAATCGGCCGATGAGGTGGCTGAGATTTTGGCTATTAACGAAGAGTTGAAAAAGGTTGAGGAGGAGTTGGAAATCATCCAGGGTCGGATGACGTTTTTGGAAGATAGAGCGGCCGTTTCGACCATCAACCTGACCATTAACCCCTGGATTCCAACAGCGACGCCCACCCCGACATCCACTGCGACGCCAACACCGACATCAACACCTACCCATACTCCTACGCCCCTGCCTACGCCTGATGATTGGCGACCGGGAGATACGGCCGTTACCGCCCTGGTCGATTTGGAGAACACATCTACCTCTGTGGCCGATTTCGCCATCTATAATGGTATTGCCTGTGGTCCCTGGCTGCTGTTAACTGGCATTGTTAGTTTCGTCTTTTGGCGAATTCTGCGTCGACGAACACGCTCCAACACGCCTCTGGCTGGGGAGCCAGCGGGCAGCGATTAACGCTTAAAATTCTACTATTAAACGTCGGCTGGCTTGCCGTAGTGATAAAGAGAGTCAGCCGACGTTTAATCAAATTGCGTGACGTGAAATATTTCACAGGTTTGGTTTCCTGGCTTCGCAATCTTAATGTAGACGTGTTACGATTCATGAACAAGACTTCTTATCAGGAAATACGGAAATGAATTATCATGAATCAGAGCGAAGAAATCCTAGCCCAATGCACTAACATCCTGCCTGCCCATCAGGGCAAGATGAGTATGAAGCAAATTTTCCAGGAGTTGGCCGACAGCTTGCCGGAAGACGACTATCCTGATTTTTATGGGGCAGGGGATTCGTTGGCCCGTTTTGAAGGGGAATTGGCGGAGCTGCTTGGGAAGGAAGCGGCCGTTTTCATGCCAAGTGGCACGATGGCCCAACAAATTGCCCTCCGAATCTGGTGCGAACAAAGCACCAACTTTACCGTTGCCATGCACCCTACCGCCCACCTGGAATTTGCCGAACATCTTGGTTATCAATACCTACATAACATTCGCCGGATTCAGTTTGGCGGCCCGGAGTTTTTGCGGGATCGCATGTTAACGGTCGATGATTTTGAAAAGCTAGGGCAAAAACCAGGCGCAATTCTACTTGAATTGCCCTACCGAGAATTAGGGGGACAACTGCCTGTCTGGGAGGAGTTATTGGCCATCCATGATTGGGCTAAATCGAACGATATTCCTTTTCATATGGATGGGGCGCGGTTATGGCAATGTCGGCCGTTTTACCAAAAATCGTACCAGGAAATCGCTGGCCTCTTTGACAGTGTTTATGTCTCTTTTTATAAAGACCTGGACGGCTTATGCGGTTCGGCACTGTTAGGGTCTGAGGAGTTTATCAAAGAATCAAGGGTTTGGCTGCGACGACATGGCGGTAATCTTAAAACACAAGGGCCGTTTTGGGCTTCCGCAAGATTAGGCTTGGCACGGGTCGAACCACAGATTGATCAATGGGTGAAGAGGGCGCAGGAAATGGCCGAAATCCTCTCTCAATTCGATCCAATTACTATTCTCCCCAATCCACCCCATGTCAACTTCTTCCAACTATACATTCGAGGCGATGCTGATGCTCTCACCGATCGACATCATGAATTAGCCAAAGAGACTGGCACCTTTCTCTTTCATCGTTTGCAGCCAGCCGTAATTCCGGGAATTGCCATGACAGAACTGCGATTCGAGGAAAGTTGCCTTGCTTTTGATCTGGATAAACTGGCTCCATTTGTTGAAAGATTATTGGAATAGGATCACAGTAAATTCCTAATGGATTTGGGCAAATGGTTTGGTGATAGTTACCTATTAATCGAGAAACGCCTTTACTGACTCTGCCACATCATAAGGAATACCAGGAACGGCCGCAATTTCCTCCACCGTTGCCTTTCGAATGTCCTCTAGCGAACCAAAGCGATCCAGCAACCGTTTGCGGCGGCTTGGCCCGATGCCAGGGATGCCGTCCAATATTGAGGCGACCCCCACTTTTGCCCGTCGTTTGCGATGCCCTTCATTGGCAAAACGGTGGGCTTCGTCCCGCACCCGCTGAACGAGATACAGTCCTTCCGAACGCCGAGGCAGTAGAATCGAACCAAGACGGCCGGGTACAAAAATCTCTTCTTCCTGTTTAGCTAAGGCGGCTAACGGCACTTCTTCTTCGATATTAAATTCCCGCAGCACTTCACGGGCCATCGCTAACTGCCCTTTACCACCATCTACAATTAGCAGGTCGGGCAAGAGCGCCCAGGCCGTATCTTTCTGACTCTTGCCTATCTTGCTGGGGTCGTGCAGTTCGCCAGCCATCGTATCTTTATAGCGTTGGAAGCGGCGGCTCAAGACCTCTTTCATAGCTCCATAGTCATCATTGCCGACTGTTTTGACATTGAAACGGCGATAGTCGCTTTTGCGGGGTGCGCCCTGCACAAAGACCACCATCGAGCCGACGGTTTGCATCCCTTGCGTGTGGCTGATGTCGTAACATTCGATTCGAGCGGGCGGCCGTTCTAATTCCAAGGCCGTTTGCAGTTCGTTCATGGCAGTAACGTGCTTGGAGCGGTCAGCCGCCCATTGCTGGCGGAGGGTGGCTAGTGTATCGGCCGCATTCGTGGCGGCCATCTCAACCAACTCTTTCTTCTTGCCTCGACGTGGTACTTGAATGGAGACTTTGGTGCTGCGTTTCTCCTTTAACCATTGCTCAATGACCAGCGCTTCATCAACTTCATGGGGCAGCAGGACTTCTTTTGGGATGTGGGCGGCATCATCATAAAATTGGGTCATGAAGTCGTGCAGCACTTCGGGGTCGCTTTCTCCTTCTGTTCCTTCGAGCAGGAAATATTCACGGCCGATCAGCTTGCCATGTCGGATGAAGAAAACCTGGACACAGGCATCCCCCTGTTCGCGGGCGAAGGCGATGACGTCTTGATCCGTGTTGGCAGCGCTGATGACTTTTTGCTTGGAGACGACCTTATCAATGGCTCGAAGTTGATCTCGAAAAACGGCCGCTTGCTCAAAATCTAAATCTTCTGAGGCGGCCTGCATCTTCTTCTCGATTTCTCTGGTGATTTTTTCGGATCGGCCGCTTAGGAAATCCATCAATTTCTGGATCATGTCCCGGTACTGCTGCTTATTGACATTGCCGATACAGGGCGCATTACAGAGCTTAATATCAAAATATAAACAAGCCCGACTATCCTGCCCGGTAATGTCCCGGTCGCAAGTCAGATAAGGAAAAATTTTACGCAGTAAATCAAGCGTCTGATGGACGGCCCAAACGGAGGTGTATGGCCCAAAGTAGCGGGAGCCATCCTTCGCCATCCGGCGAGTGACGGTCACTTTTGGGAACGGCTCTCCCCAATGGACTTTGATGTAAGGGTAGCGTTTATCATCCTTCAGCCGAACATTGTAATGGGGTTTGTACTTTTTAATGAGGGTCGTTTCTAGGAGCAGCGCTTCGAGATCTGTGGCCGTGGTGATGATCTCAATATCGTGAATGTTTTTTCGGAGTTGGTGGGTCTTGAAGGAGTCCACATTCGCGGCGAAGTAGGAACGCACCCGGCTCCGCAAATTGACACTTTTACCGACATAGATGACCTTGCCATGTACATCCTTGTGAATATACACGCCAGGGCGGGTGGGTAAATTCGCCAAAATCTCTTGAATCTTTTCTGATGCCTCAAAGCTCATGTGTTCTATTATAGTGTGTAATGCGTCATGCGTAAAACGTGATTAAACGGTGTTAAATGCTGGCTGGCGCAGGGTTATTTTTGGCATTTGGTGTTATTTATGGTGCAAAACTGGCTAAAGTTGACATAAGAAGATGGTCAAACAATTATCGGATGGCCATCTTGAATGGCGGTCGGCGGGCGAGGGAGACGGTTGTTTTGAGGTTGGGAATAGGACGGTCTATTTGCCAACAGTATCGTCTAGGAAAGGAGCAATGCTGGTTGCATAATGGTCAATAGTCCCCGTAAATTCGTCTCAATATGCGTTTCTGACCAGCCGTTGGGGATGCTATCGGCCGTGTTGCGATCCGGCAGTTCAACATCAAAAGCAATGATGTCGTTTTCTCCGGCCCAATGAATAAACTCGCCCGTAATGGTATAAGTTCCGACCCATACGGCCGAATACAAATACCCCGTTACCTCTGCATATTGGCGGGCTAACGCTTCCGACCTTGGTTCTGGCTGTCCGTAAATGGCATAAGCTGGTTGAGCCAGCCCCGTGCTAACGACTGAATGGTAAGAGATAACCCGAAGGTCGCCATCAGGCGATTGTGTCCAAAGCTCTAACAGCCAACCTTGGAGCAGGACGGTTTCAAGCTCTGAAAAGGGAATTGGCCCACCAGAACCCACAATGACCCCACCTGGGCCGGCGGCATCGGCCGTCCAATTGCTTGTTGCCCAGTTTCGATTCAGGTCAACCCTGTTGGCATTGTAGCGGATGTTTAAGGCACAACCGTCTGGGTTTACTAATGGTACGACAAATAGGGTGACGTTTTCAGGTAGCAACGTTTGGTCGGCTGTTAGACGGGTTATCATTCCCTCTGCTAATTCATTCGTGTTACATTCATGACCGCCGTGCATGGCAGCCAGCACTACGAACCATTTCGGCCCAGTTCCGAGGCGGACGACTTCAATCGGCCGTCCTTGCACGGATGTGCCAATTGATGATCGATGCATCCAGGGAATGGGTGTCTGACTGGCTGTTGGTATGGCTGTTACGGTTGGTATTGGGGTTGGGGTTTCTGTGGCTGTTGGTATAGCTGTAACGAATGGCGTTAGGGGGGCGGATGTTGGGGTTGATGGTAAAGGCGTTGTCGTTGGAAGGTGGACGATCTCAGTGGCGGCAACGGCCGTCTCGCCACCCTCTATCGTCTCATCTGTTAATTGGCAAGCCAGTCCTGTGATGAGAAAAAGGAGCCAAAACCAGGGGAGTGGGATATTCGGCCGTTTATTCATTGGCTGCACGTGAATCTACCCGGCCATTAAGGCGAGCAGGTCGTCAATGGTTCTTTGCAGGATTGTCTTGCCGACAACGGTCTCATCTGGCCGACCACCAGATGGTAATTCTAGGTCGACAACGGCTATGTCATTAATGGCTAACCAATTGGATACTTCTCCGGTTGGTGTATAGGAGCCACAACAAGTTTCAACATAAACGTAGTCGCCAGAGTTTAGCAGCGCTTGGGCCAGCTCGATTGATAGGGTAACGGGACTACCTGGTTGAATATATCCGGGCTGAACCCGGCCTGTTCCAGGCACGCCAGCGTGGGCATGATAGATGATGACGCTTATTGAGAAAGCGCTATCTTGTAAATCTTGAAAGTATTCATGGAGAGCGGCCGTTTCTGGTTCTGAAAATGGAGCCGTGCCACCCGTACCGGATGTGCCATCTGGCTGTGGGGCGTTGGATATCCAATTGGGCGTATCCCAATTGCGGTTTATATCGACATCGGTCGCTGTGTAGCGGCTGTTCACAATAACACCATCCGGGTTTAACCCTGGAATGAAATGTAAAGTGAAACCTGATTCCACCAAAGTGGGATTATTTCTAAAGTGGTCGGCCAAATCATTGATAAGTCGTTGGGTTCCTGGTTCATTGCCGTGTAAAGCGCCAATGAACACAAAGTGACGGCTACCACTGCCTACCCGTATGACCTCAATCGGTCGATTTTCGGTCGAACGGCCGATTTCAAATTGGGTCACTATGACGACATTTGGCGATGGGGTGATGGTTGGCGACGGTTGGCTTTCGGCCGTGACCGTCGGGCTTGGGTTTGGGGTGGAAGATGTGGTAACTGTTGGCGCTACGGTGGCTTCGGCTGTTGCTGTTGCTGTTGGTTCGACTACAACGACGACTTCTGTTAGTGTGGGTGGGGTTACTTCTTGAGCAACGGTGACGACGGCCGTATTTTGTACAACTAGGGTCGCATCATCTCCTGTATCACTATTGATGAAGACGATTGCGGCCGCAACAGAGATTACCCCACAAATGATGATTAATAATGCGCCACCAATCCAGGCCCAAACAGGTATTTTGCGTTTCTTGGGTTCTGGCAGTGGCCGTAACCAGGGATCGTCTTCTAGCATGGTGGCATCATTCCCGCCAGATTGGGTTAGGGAAAGGGTCAGATTTTGGGCGAGTGCTTGGGCGGTTGAATAACGGTTTGCTTTGTCTTTCGCCATCGCCCGTTCGATAACGGTTTGGCAGCCAGGGGGAACGGCCGAATTGAAAGAAACCAGGCGGGGGGTCGGTTCGTTGACCTGTTTGAAAACCAGACCCATTGGTGTATCAGCACTGAATGGCGTTTGGCCTGTAAGGGTCTCGAAGAGGATGATGCCTAAGGCGTAAATGTCGCTTCGGCCGTCCAGGGTTGCTTCTCCCCTAATCTGTTCTGGACTCATATAGGCGGGTGTTCCGATTAGCCCGCCAGCGGCCGTTAGGGCTGTGCCGCTTTCAGAGGCTAGTTTAACAATGCCGAAATCGGACAGATGGGGCTTGCCCCATTGGTCAAAGAGGATGTTGGCTGGTTTCAAATCGCGGTGAATGATGCCTCTGGCGTGAGCGGCATCCAGAGCGGGAGCTAACTGGCTCATGATGTCGCTGGCTTCTTTGGCGGAAAGCGGCCCCCGGCTAAGACGGTCGGCTAATGAGCCACCTGACATGAGCCGCATTACCAGGAAGAGTCGGCCGTTCTCCTCCCCATAATCGTAAACGGGGACAATGGCTGGATGCTCTAAGGTAGCGACGGTCTGGGCTTCTCGTTCAAAACGGCTGCGGAATTGAGGGTCGTTGGAAAATGCCTGGGGCAGCATCTTGATGGCGACCTCTCGTTTGAAGTGAGGGTCGTAGGCTTCATAAACTGTCGCCATGCCGCCCCGACCAATTTCGCGTTTTATTTGATAACGGCCGATTCTTTGCATATGTTTAATTTCACCGATTTCCTAGTAATCAGCGGCCCTCCCGATACTGAAAAATTACGTTCTGTTTTAATCCTTCTAAGCCTGTGGCGGGATCATCAAGGCGGTAGTAGTCGAGCCACCAAGAGCCGCAGTCACCAAATTGATCACAGCTTAATGGGCCTGTTAAGCCCTCGTATCCGGTCGTATTTTGAATGACCTGTCTTAATCGTTGACGGCCGATCAGCAAAGTTCCATCTTCGTCAACCCGAACCACTTCCGCAATGGCTTGCAGCAAGATATAAGTGGCATCATAGGCAAAGGGGTGGAACAAGGAGATCGGTGGTTCGCCGTATCTTTCTTGATAACGGCCGATAAAATCATCATAAGCAGGGCCAGTTGGCGCTGCTGGGCCGACAAAGTGCATACCAACACCATTAGGCCCAACTGCGTCGATAAATGAGGCTGATAAAAGGCCATCGCCGCCCAATAAGATCGTATTATCCAAACCAGAAATATTGCGAGCTTGGTCTACAACGATTAGTCCCATGCCTTCAAAAAACGGAAAAAAGATAATTTCAGCCCCACCTAAGGCCGCTGTTGCCAGGGCATTTCTGATCGATTCTTCATCGGCCCCAACATCAGTAGCCAAAACCACTTCACCACCAAGCTGGATAAATGATTGATCAAAAATGGCAGTTAAACGCTGCGAATATGGTTCGCCACCTGACAAAGATGCTGCTCTGCGCAGCCCTAACTCCTCAAAGGCAAATCGGGCAGTCGCTTGACCTTGGGCCAGGTCGCTGTGGACAACTCGAAAATAGCCCCGACGATAAAATTCGGCCGGTTGACCATTGATAGAGGTTAAATCGGGGGAGGTATTTGAGCCGGAAATCATCACCAGTCTGGCTTCAGAAATAATGTCAACGGCGCCAATAGCGGCGTTGGTACAGCTTGTTCCAATGATGCCCACAACCTGGCCGATGGCGACTATCTCTTCAGCCGCTTCTCGCCCCCGCTGGAGTTGACAGCCGTCATCCAAGATAAGCAGTTCTAATGGATGGCCTTCAATTTCTCCCCAAGAGGCTAAGGCTATTTCAATTGCTCGAAGCTGATCCTCACCTAAAAAGGCAGAAGGGCCAGAGAGCAGTTGTAAGGCTGCAAGCTGAATGGGTTCTCCTGGCCCAATTTCAACACAGCCTAATGGATCGAGACAGGCGAAAGGTATAGCTACCCCCTCTGTCGGCTGCTCAATGACTTCAGCAGCGGATGTTTCTGTCGGTTGTTCGACCATGTCAGTCGGCCGTTCTTCTGGCTGCTCGGTTGGTTCCGGTTGGGTGGTCGGTGTCATCTCGTCGCCAGTAAGGGAGGCAACAATTTGTGGGCCAGCTATAATCCCGATGGCTACTACTAGAAGACAAAGCAAAAGGGCGGCACCGACCAACAGAATTGTCCTTGACGGCCTTTTTGTAGGAGGTGTTTGGGGGGCTGGTGGTTGAACAGACGGCCGTTTGATCTCTGCTGGGGTTTCAATTTGGGTTTCGGCAACGGTGTGCGTCCCAGACGGGACGATTGCTGGTTGTGGCACGGTTGGCTTAGATGGTGGTTTTCGGGGATTGATAGTTAATTCTGGGCGTACCAATTGAGCTAAATCAGCTGCTAATGCCGCTGCTGATTCATATCGTTTATCTCGCTCCTTGGCCATTGCCTTGTCAATAATGCCTTGACTGCCGGGAACAAGCGTAGGGGAAGCATCCAAAATCCTGGGAATCGGTTCGTTGACGTGCTTGAAGGCCAAGCCCATTGGTGTGTCGGACTTATACGGCCGTTGTCCGCTCAATGCTTCGTATAAGATGACACCTAGGGCATAGACATCGCTACGGCCGTCCAAAGACTCATTGCCCAACACCTGTTCAGGACTCATATAAGCTGGTGTGCCAATGATGCCGCCCGTTCCCGTCAGGGTTGCGCTGTCTCCTTCCATCAATTTGACGATGCCGAAATCAGACAGATAAGGTTCATTCCACTGATCAAAGAGGATGTTGGCTGGTTTTAGATCACGGTGGATGACTCCCTTAGAGTGGGCTGAATCCAGGGCAGCGGCTAAACGGCCGAAAATGCGGGCCGCTTCCTCAATGGAGATTGGTCCCTGTTGTAATTTGTCCGCCAACGAGCCGCCAACCATCAGGCGCATGACGAGGTACAGACGGCCGTCATCCTCGCCAAAATCATGAACCGGCACAATGGCTGGATGTTCTAAGGTCGCAACTGTCTGGGCTTCTCGTTCAAACCGGGCCCGAAATTGGGGATCGTGCAGGAGGGCAGGTGGCAAAACCTTAACCGCTACCTCCCGCCCAAAGCGAGGATCAAAACCCCGATAGACCGTCGCCATCCCGCCCCGGCCAATTTCACCTTTGATTTCGTAACGGCCGATTTTCTCCATATTCGTATTTTAACATGGGAAGGAGAAATCGACAGTCAAACACTTTATTGGATGATTTTGGGTGGGCGAAACGGTTGTTGATAGCTAAAGGATAGAGGAGCGTGGGCATTCTGCGGCCACCAGGATGGTGGCGCGCCATCAACAAAAACTTCGGCCACGCGGATTTTGATGGTATTTATTTTTGACAATGAGCGTGTTACAATGTTTTCATGGACAACACTTCTTCCCAATCCAACACGCTTGGCAATGTGAGTCTGGCTTTAGGTATTGCGTCGGCTGCTTTGGTTTTTGGCATTGGTATGTGCGCCATTACTGCGCCTCAGGCACTCCAACTGACAGGCATTCCCCTTTTCGTTTGCGGAGCCAGCAGCGCTTTCTTGGGCTTTATCGGATCGGCATTAGGTGTCGTTGGCTTGTTTGGCAATCGCTCTAAAGGAACGGCCGCCGTTGGTCTCGTCTTGGGTCTGGTTGGTGTCTGCCTTTTCTTTGTGATCCTGGCTTCCCTCGGTAGCTAGTAAATGAAAAAATCACCACAGAGAGGTCAGAGTCTTTCTCATTTTCTCTGTGATCTCTGTGGTTCAAAAACTGATTTTTACACAGCTTTTAAATCTGCGACTACCCCGTCGCTAGCTTGAACGAGTACAGTTGGCTTCACCGCAAAGACCGCAAATGGCGTTCCTGCTGCTGCCCAAACGACATCATAGTTAGTCAAATCCTCGTCGATATAAATGGGGAGGGGGGACAGATGGCCGAACGGGGGCACGCCGCCGATAGAAAAGCCAGTGGCCTTTTTTACCATCTCAGCCCTGGCTCGTTTGACACGTTTACGGCCGACTCCACACAATTTCGCTAATTTGCGCTCATCTAACCGATTGCTGCCTGACACCAAAGCCATGATCGGCTCACCATTCACGGAGAAACATAGACTTTTCACAATTTGAGCCACTTCACAACTGATGGCTGCGGCCGCATCTTCGGCCGTTCTTGTCGTCTGGTCAAATTCAACTATCTCAATTGTCAGCCCCAATTTCTGGGCTGCATCGGCAACTTTTTGAGCAGATGGGTGCATAAAATTACGCTCCTGTGAAAATAACTCGCGCAAAGGGTCAATGGGGCAAATTCACTAGTTCCCTCCCGATCCCTGGCCCCCAATCCCCGTTTCCTTATAAGCTGGCAACTGTATGATAAAGGTTGTTCCCGTTCCTGGCTGGCTGCTAACCGTAATCTCGCCGCCATGCTGTTCGATGATACGGTGAGACGTTGCTAGACCAAGCCCGGTACCCTGACCAGGCGCTTTGGTTGTATAAAATGGTTCAAAGATGTGGGCCAATTCTGCCTCTTTCATGCCTCGGCCGTTATCTTCTACTAATACTTGAATATAGTCGCCGCTTGAATCTAGGCGGCTGAGTACATCTATCTTTCGCTCCGTTTCAACTTCTTGAAGGGCATCCCTGGCATTAATTAACATGTTCAACCAGACACTTTGGAGGTGCTGCCAGCTTGCCTTAACCTGGGGTAGACTTTCTGCCAGATTGAGGTTGAGATTGATATTGGTCGAGGTCATCTGGTAGGAGACAAGATTCAAGGCTTGCAAAATCGACTCATTCACATCGGTGGGGTCGAAATCATACTGCGCTTGGCGGGCAAAATCGAGCAGCCCACGAACTACTTTTTCGGCTCGTTCACTGGCCTGATTAATTAACTCCACCGATTCATATTTCTCATCATCTGATGGGAGAACCATTTGCAGCATTTGGGCATTGGCTTTAATGGCGGTCAGGGGATTATTGATTTCATGAGCTACCCCTGCTGCGAGTTGACCAATAGCGGCCAATTTTCCGGCTTGCATTAAGGAGTTCTCTAATCGCCGTTCTTCGGTTCTGTCCTGCCAGACAACAACTGCCCTGGCTGACCCTGATTTTGCGCCGGGAATGGGGTAGGCGCTGATGTCCCATTCGCGAGGCAGATGGTCGTCGCCTAAATAGCGGAGGGGCCAACGATACGCTTCTTGGGTGGCAATGGTCGCTGCGACTCGGCAATGTTCACATGGCTCTTGCCGGTCAAAGAATGCTTGATAACAAAGTTGTTCGGTGAAGTTTTCGGGGGGCGCTGCCAATTCTTCTGCTTTGGTTTGATTGACCGCAATTAGATGCCAGTTTTCGTTAATAGTGTAAATGGGATGGAGGATGCCGTCTATTACGGCCTGGAGGGTATTGCGACTTTCCAACAGTTCTTGCTGGCGGGAGCCGATACTTTGAAACAGCCAGGCGATTTCAATGGCCCGGCTGACTGAGCTAGAAAGCGAAGCAAAGAGGTCGCGGTCAACATGAGAGAAACGGCCGTCTACTTTATTGAATACGCTGATTACGCCCACTGGACGGCCGCGGACGAAAAGGGGGTTGGCTAGGAGTGACCAAATTGGAAATCCTTTCGGCGCATCAACGCCCGGTAAAAACGTTTGGCCCGGTTCCGGCTCGTTGAGCAGCAGACCTTTTTGTTGGGCAAAAACCTGACCGATTGCGCCATGGTTGAATAGGATGGGCTGATAGTCGGATGAGGAAACACGGCCGTTTGATGAAACAACGTAGCGACAATGCAATCGGGTGTTGGTATGTCCGGTCATGAAGACCGCCACAAGTTCAGAATCTAAAATGATCTGAACGCCTTTAGCTGCTTCGGCCAAGACCTCATTTACTGATAAGGTCGCTGTTACGGCCCGACTGACCTGGTTTAGCATAGCGAGTTGTTGGCTTTGTTGTTGAAGCTGTTTCTCAAGTTCTCGTGAGCGCAAAATGGTCTTGACGCGGGCCATTAGCTCAGGATGATAATAGGGTTTGGTGATGTAATCATCGGCCCCAATGGAGAGCGCTTCAACCTTTTCTCGGGAACCAATTGCGGCCGTTAAAACAATTACCCGAAGATATTGAAGTTGGGGGTGTTCTCGAATCCAAGCCAGCACTTCCAACCCCGAAATTCCCGGCATCCTGACATCTAATAAAACAAGGTCGACTGTTTTTTTCTGACCTTCCGTTGTGCCGTTTAAAAAAGAAATGGCTTCTTCCCCGCTGCCAACCCTAGATACTTGGTAGTCCTCTTTTGTCACCAAGTAATCGACCAGTGATTCCGCAATATCCGGCTCATCGTCTACTACCAGAATATGTGTTTCTGAATTTTTAGGCATGGTTAATGCTATTTAGTATCACGTAAAAACGCAAAGACACCCAAGTTAAATTCTTCTCTGTGTCTTTGCGTCTTTATCTTAGTCTTTCTATTTCTATTATTTTTGTTATCCGGCAAAGGTATATCCGTGTCCCTGGATGGTACGAATATATACGGGTTCTTTCGGATTACTCTCAATCTTGTCCCGCAAATTCTTGATATGCGCTCGAACTAGCTCTGGGCTGCCGGTATCCCGAGGGTAATCCCAAACATCCTGTAACAACTGCTGGCTGGTAAATACCTCGTTGGCATTGCTCATTAGATGATATAAGAGATCGAATTGAACATTGGTTAATAATGTTGTGCCACTTGGCGTTGTCACCTTAAAGCTGCGGGTATCTAGCATTACATCGCCTACCAGAACCTGGTTTATCTGGTCTGGAACCGCGTCACTTGCTGTTGTTCGCCGAATAATCGCTCGAATCCGTAGTTGAAGCTCTTCCATATTGAATGGCTTAGAGAGATAATCATCGCCTCCGGCCCGAAAACCTTCAATCTTATCCTCATCTTTTGATTTGGCAGTTAGAAAGAGGATGGGCGTTTCTTTCAAGATCGGATCGCCCCGAACCTGGCGGCAAACTTGATAGCCATCGGTCCCTGGCATAACGACATCTAGCACAAAGAGATCGGGCTTATGTCGCCGAGCTAATTGCAGCCCTTCTGTACCGCTGTTGGCGACCATGACATTATAATCATACATCTTCAGGGCCATCTGCAAGGTTCGGGAAACCAATTCGTCATCATCTATAACTAAAATGGTGTGCATACAACTACCTCAACAACGTAATCCGTAATTCGTAAAGAGCGTTTCGGCAAGAATCATCTTTAATTGCGAATTACTTATAAAATTAGCCTAACAATAATCGCAACGGCTCTTCCATAATCGCTTTGAACTTTTGCATGAATTGGGCTGCTTCAGCGCCGTCGGTAACGCGGTGATCGGCCGAAATCGTGGCTTTCATTCTAAACCCAACCGTCAATTCACCGTCAACGACAACGGGAACCTGAGCGGCCGTTCCCACAGCCAATATCGCTGCATTCGGCGGATTAATTATAGCGATGAAATGATCGACATCGAATCCACCAAGATTACTCACAGTGAAGGTGCCATCGGCGAAGTCATCCGGTCGACTTTTACCATTTCTGGCCCGACCGATCATCGCTTTATTTTCCACCGCCACCTGTGTCAATGGACTAATATCGGTATTCTTTTGAACGACTGTTAGCAAGCCGCCTTCAACGGCAACGGCCGTGCCTACATTAATCCGATTGTGGCGAATGAGCTTTTCGCCGCCAAAGCTGGCATTGATATTAGGGAAATCCCGTAGGGCCAACCCGGTCGCCTTCACGATCATGTCATTAACCGACACCTTCAGCTCATCCGGGTTGAGGCCATTTATCTGTTTTCGTAACGCCAGGGCCGGGGCCATATCGATCTCTGTGGTAACGTAGAAATGGGGTATGGTAACTTTGCTTTCAACCATGCGACGGCCGATTGCTTGCCGCAAGCGGGTGGTTGGAACCTCTTCAGTTGCGGGACCGGTTGGAACGGCCGTTGGCGTGAAGGAGACGCTGGGCGCAGCCGGACCAGATTCCAGAAACTTTTCAACGTCCGCTTTGCGAATACGGCCGCCTGGACCACTGCCATTGACCTGTTTCAGGTCAACATTATGTTCCTGGGCTACCCGGCGGGCAACGGGGGTCGCTTTGACGCCGCCTGGAAATTCTTCGCTGACCGCTTCGCCGCTTGGGGAAGTGGCGGCGGCGGTTGGTTCAGCTGTGTCGGCCGTTTCTGCCTCGGCTGGCGCTTCTTCGGCTGCTGGTTCGGCCGTCTCAGCTTCCATTGACGATATATCTTCGCCTTCCTCACCCACAATGGCCAGATTGCCGCCAACGGCAACTACATCTCCGTCGGTGGCTAAAAATTTGAGTAGGGTACCGGTGGCCTGAGATTCAAGCTCTAAGGTCGCTTTATCTGATTCGATTTCAGCGACAACTTCGCCTTTCTCTACTTGGTCTCCAATATCTTTGTTCCAACTAACCAGAACAGCTTCGCGCATATCAAAGCCGAGCTTCGGCATGACAATAAATTCAGCCATTATAAAATCTCCTTCACCGCTTGGATAACCCGGTCGGCGTTTATCAAGGCCGATTGTTCTAACTGCTGAGAGTAGGGCAGGGGGGCTTCTAATTGGGACACTCGCTTAATGGGTGCATCCAGATAATCGAAGCCTGTTTCTTGGAGTCGAGCGGCGATCTCGGCCCCGATGCCAAAGGTTCCATACCCCTCTTCAACGGTGACTGCCTTAAACGTTTTCTTGAAAGAGGCCAAGACAGGTTCCATGTCTAACGGCCGTAAGGTGCGTAAATCAATCACTTCTGCCTCAATGCCTTCTTTGGAAAGTTTTTCGGCCGCTTCCAGCGCAATCTGTAAACCCTGAGCGTAAGAAACGATGGTCACATCCGAGCCTTCTCGTTTTACATCCGACTTGCCAATTGGCACGGTATAGTCTTCATCTTCCGGCACTTCACCTCGCAGTTGGTAAAGGGTGGCGTGTTCGATGAAAAAGATAGGATCATCAGAGCGAATAGCGGCCTTTAACATCCCTTTTGCGTCGTATGGTGTGCCTGGAGAGACAACTTTGAGGCCGGGAAAATGGGAAAAGATGACATCTGGGGTATGGCTGTGGGTTGCCCCAAGCTGGCGACCGCCGCCGCCTGGCGCTCTAAAAACGACCGGACATTTGAACTGACCGCCAAACATATAGTGGACTTTGGCGGCATGGTTGATGATGGCGTCAAAGGCCACGAAAGCGAAATTGATGGTCATAAACTCGGCCACAGGTCGCAAGCCATTCATCGCTGCTCCGGCAGCCGCACCACCAATAACCATTTCAGAAATAGGGGTATCCTTAATGCGTTTTTCGCCAAACTCGTCATAAAAGCCCCGTGTCACCGCATAGGTTCCGCCCCACTTGCCGATCTCTTCACCCATAATGAATACCGATTCGTCTCGGTTCATCTCTTCGCGCAATGCGTCGGTGATTGCTTGTCTCATTGTAATTCGCGCCATTCGTCTTATGCCTCCACGTAGATGTCTTCAAATAGTGCCGCTGGCTCCGGCAGGGGGGATTCCTCTGCAAAGGTAACTGCTTCTTCAATTTCTTGGTCGACGGCCGTATCTATCTCTTCCAGGTCGTCTTTTTCGACCATGCCTTCACTAATTAGATGGCGTTCTAAGATGCCGATTGGGTCATCTTCGCGCCATTTCTCAACCTCTTCTTTTGTACGATAGCGAAGGGGGTCGCCCATGCTATGGCCTTCAAAGCGGTATGTCAGCATTTCTAGGAACTGTGGTCCTTCGCCGTCCCGAATCTTTTTCAGGGCTTTTTGGGTGGCCTCGTAGACTTCCATGACATTCATGCCGTTCACTTGCTCGCCTTTCATGCCATAGCCCAAGGCTTTGTCAATCATTCGTGGAACGGCCGATGAACGATCAATTGTCGTTCCCATCCCATATTGGTTATTTTCACATATCCACAAAATTGGTAGATCCCAAACCCCACCTAAATTTAATGATTCATGGAAGTAGCCGATGTTGGTTGAGCCATCTCCAAAGTAACAAAGAACAATGCTATCCGTTCCGCGATACTGTTCGGCCATAGCAATGCCTGCGGCCAGGGGTAAATGACCGCCAACGACCGCATAGCCGCCCCAATAATTGCGCTCTCTGTCGGCCAGGTGCATGGAGCCGCCCTTTCCTTTGCTAACCCCCGTTGTTTTGCCTAACATTTCTGCGTAAAGACGTCCTGTCTCTGAGCCAATGGTCAAAGCGTGACCATGATCCCGATAGGCGGTGATGACATGGTCATCAGCCTGTTTGGCCCCAATTGAGCCAACAACGACAGCTTCTTGGCCGATATAAAGATGTAGAAATCCGCCGATCTTGCCTTGTTGATAGAGTTCTGCACTGCGCTGCTCAAATCGCCTGATCAAGACCATTTGACGATACCATTCAGTCAGCATTGCTTTATCCATTTAGTTCTCCTTCTTAGTAGCCATGAATGACACAACTCACCACAAATGGTCGATTCATTTTCTTAGTATTACGCGGTGATTGTGAATGTTTCGTTGCAAAATAAATTGAAATGTTTTTCATCAGGATTAATATTAGTTGATGGCTCAAATAGTTTAACAAAGTTAGTCCTAGATGGCGACTTTGTTTTGTTTGACGGTAGAGAAGCGGCCCGACTATAATGTAGCTTCATTTGCTAAATTGCTTAGACAAATTGCTGATTTGTCCAGTAGAGGAGGTTTATCTCAATGACTGTATCTGTAACCTGGCACGGCCATGCCACATTATCCTTAGATGTAAATGGTCAAAAGATCGTCGTCGATCCGTTCTTCGCTGGTAATCCGGCCGCAACGGCAAAGGCTGAAGATGTTGAGGCTGATTACATTTTGCTTACACATGGTCATGGCGATCATGTGGCCGATGCGGTTTCTATTGCCAAAAGAACAGGGGCGTTGGTTGTCTCAAATTTTGAAATTGCGAATTGGGTGGCCGCTCAAGGGCATGAAAACGTTCATGGTCAGCACATTGGTGGCGGGTTTAATCATCCGATCGGCCGTATCAAACTAACTATCGCTTTTCATGGTTCCAGCTTCCCCGACGGCAGCTACGGCGGGATGCCTTGTGGCTTCTTACTCACCGTTGACAGCAAGAACATTTATATTGCTGGCGACACAGCGCTTTATTCTGATATGCAGCTTATCGGCGCTCATGGTCTTGATCTAGCCATCTTACCCATTGGCGACAACTTCACAATGGGGCCAGACGATGCTATCTTGGCCGCCAAATTCCTAAAAGCCAAAACCGTCATCCCTTACCACTATGATACCTGGCCCCCTATCGCCCAAGACGTTCATGGTTGGGCTGAACGAGTTCGTTCACAAACTGACAGTGAAGTCGTTGTACTGGATGTCGAAGGGAGTCATACGTTGGCGTAGCGTAAAAGGGTGTTTTCTGCTTGCTCAAAAATATAGCCGGGCGTATAGTCGAGCGCTATGAACGAAAAAAGTGAAGAACTGCGGCGGCAAATCTTAGATTTAGTGGATGACTATTATCAGGCTACCTTTGCCAAGCATGAATTTATACCTGGGGAAAGCTCGGTTCCCGTTTCCGGCCGTACTTTTGATTCGGCCGAAATAACCAATCTCGTTGATGCCTCTCTCGATTTCTGGCTGACGACTGGCCGTTTTGCCGAACAGTTTGAGCGTCAATTTGCCCGCTATGTTGGGGTGCGTCATGCGATGTTGTGTAACTCTGGCTCTTCTGCCAATCTGTTGGCCCTATCGGCTTTGACCTCGCCTCAATTGGGGAACCGACAGCTTAAACGGGGTGATGAAGTTATCACCGTTGCGGCTGGATTTCCGACAACGGTCAATCCCATCTTACAAAACAATCTCAGGCCAGTTTTTCTGGATATTCAAGCTGCGACCCACAATATCGATCCGACTCTGCTTGAGGAGGCTGTTGGGCCGAAGACTAAGGCGATCATGATTGCTCATACCTTGGGCAATCCGTTTGATTTGGAGGCGGTAACGGCCGTTGCCAAGAAACATGACTTGTGGTTAATTGAAGACAATTGCGATGCTCTGGGCAGCACTTATAACGGCCGAAAAACTGGCACCTTTGGCCACCTCGCAACGGTTAGCTTTTACCCCGCCCACCACATTACAATGGGGGAAGGTGGCTGCGTTCTAACCCGGTCGCCTATCCTCAAGAAAATCGTCGAATCCTTCCGCGATTGGGGCCGGGACTGTTGGTGTGTGCCTGGTGAGCAGGACACCTGTGGGAAACGGTTCGAGTGGGAGTTGGGCGACCTTCCTTATGGCTATGATCATAAATATATCTACTCTCACATTGGGTATAATCTGAAGTTGACCGATATGCAAGCGGCTGTTGGCGTGGCTCAATTGGAGAAGCTGCCGGACTTTATTGCTGCCCGTAAACGAAATTGGCAGCGTCTCTATGATGGCTTGAAGCCTTATGAGGAGTTCTTTTGCTTGCCCCAACCAACCCCAAACAGCGACCCAAGTTGGTTTGGTTTTTTGCTGACGATTCGACCAGATGCCCCGTTCGGCCGTAATGCCCTCATTCGCTATCTTGAAGATCATCATGTCGCGACCCGGCTGCTTTTCAGCGGTAACCTCCTCCGCCAGCCCGCGTATGGAGACATCCCCCATCGGGTCGTTGGCGATTTAGCCAACACCGATCTGGCTATGACCCATAGCTTTTGGGTCGGCCTGTATCCGACCCTAACAACTGAGATGTTAGATTATACAATTAATACCTTTGAGAGTTTTTTAGCTACATGCTAGAAGTGTAACTTTTCTAAAAAGTTGCACTTCTACCCCACACTAGGCCAGATTATTCTCCCAAATGCGCCTCAAAAAAAGAAAGAGTATGGTCGTTGATGATGTTGAGTGTTTTACGGCCGTTTGCTGGTCCGGTCAAACCCATCTGTGGTGTCAGGGGAGACAGCAAGGGAATATCGGTGAAGTTGTAATGGCGAGTTCCAGGTAAGGTGATGATCGAGCCTGGGGTTTGGCGAGCTTCATGGGCAGCCTGAATGGCGGCTGAATTTTCGGCTGTTGACCAATCCTCGGCTTTGAGGAACAGGAAAGGTTTGGTCATTGGCTGGGCAGCGATTTCTTCGTTGAGAGGATTCAACCAACCATCCAGGGCTACACCGACTGCACAGCGGTCGTCAAGTTGACAAAATAGAAAAGCTGTTCCACCCCCGGTCGAATGGCCGAAGTAGCCGATCTGGTCGAGACTGAGATGATCGGTGAATATGCCGTTTGGGTCTTGTTCATTCAACTGTTCCAATTGATTTAGCACAAAACGGCCGTCCTCGGCCCAAATGTGAATCAGCCTGTTGCCAGCCTGGGCAACGTGGCCATCAATTGTTGCTGTATCAAAAAGTGCGACACGGCCGTCTGGAAAAATCGTCACTGCGCCACCATAGGTATGATCAATTGAAGCCACTACATAGCCCTGACTGGCTAGCTCTTCCATCTGGAAGGTGTTCTGCATCCGTACCCCGCCTAGCCCATGGGAAAATATCAGAACAGGAAATTGACTTTGGGTCGTTAATAGCGGCGCTGCGGTTACGCTGTGGGTTCGGGAAAGGGAAATATGGTCTAATAAAAATGGGGGGAGTCCAAGCCAATTTGCCAACTCTGGCCCAACGGTCTTAATGTCATTGTGCCAGGGAATGGCCTCGTTGTTAGTCGATTCGGCCGGATACCAGATTTGAACCATTAATTCTCTTGGCCCGCCGGGTTCTGGCCCGAAGATCTCTTGTCGGGCGTTATCGAGCCAATAGTAGGTGACGGTTCCGATATTGTATGGGCCACTTGGCTCTGCTAGGCGGGGGACGGGCAGAGCGGCAGGCAAAACGGCCGTTATCCCGACCAACAGTAAACCTAGCAAGCTAACCAAAATTAATACCCAGCGGCTTCTTGATGAGCCAGCTGGGTTTTGTCGCCAACGCCAAAGGGCATATAAGGCTAAGACGGTTGTAAAAAGATACGCTGGCAGCATTTGCCAGCGATAGCCTTCTATGAGGAGATGGATCGGTATGATAAGAAGGCTGAGGACGGGGGAGAGGACGACCCATTGGGGTCGTTCTTGTCTGCTAATTATCGGCCAAACAAAGTATGGAATTGGGGTGAGGAGCAGTAGGATTTCTAAGAGTCTCATGCGTTGGGAACGAGGACTAATTTTCCAGTCGTTTCGCCATTTTCCATCCGTTCTAGAGCGGCCAGCCCTTCACTTAACGGGTAGATGGTGTCAATGACGGGACGAAGACGGCCGTCAAAGATCAGCCCCATCACCCGCTCATAAGTTGAATGGGGTCCCATTGTTGTGCCGATAATACTCAGGTGTTTGCCGAACATGAAGCGGTTATCGAACTCAAATTTTGGGCCGCTGGTATTGCCCACGGTTAATAAACGGCCGCCTTTTCGCAATGCCCGTAATGAGGCTTGGAAAGTTGCTGCCCCGACATTATCTACCACGACATCGACTCCCTCTCGGTTCGTTGCCTTAAAGATGGCTTTCCCCCAATTCTCCTTTTCTCGGTTGATGAGGACATTGGCCCCTAATGCCTCTGCTTCGGCTAACTTTTCATCACTTGAACCGACTACATAAATGGTTTTGGCTCCCGCTAATCTAGCTATATCAATCGAGGCTGTATTGACCCCGCCGCCAGCCCCGACGATGAGTATATCTTCTCCTGCTTGAAACCTACCCGCGACAATCAGAGAGTGCCAGGCAGTCACATAGACCAAAGAGGCGGCGGCAGCGACTTCAAAAGAAACATGATCTGGCAGGTTGACCAGATTGCGCGTTGGAACCCGTTGAAATTCGGTATAGAAGCCCGGAATATGCTCGCCAAAAACGGCAAATTGGTCGCACATATGATCGCGGCCGCTGCGACAATAGTCGCATTTACCACAATAACGATTTGGATTGATAGCGACCCTATCCCCAACAGAGAAACCTTGAGCCTCTGGCCCGACTTCGGTCACGATGCCTGAGCCATCACTGCCCATGACGTGGGGAAATGTTAGTTTGAGTGCCGGCCAACCATGGGATACCCAAAAATCAAGACCATTAAGAGCGGCCGCTTTTATCTCGACCAACACCTCATCAGCCTCAATTTCTGGTTTGGGAACATCGATGTAAGCCACATTCTCTAAACCGCCATGTTGTTGCAATGCGATTGCTTTCATCATTCTTCCCAAATTTCGTCGAGGTTGTCTTTGTAATAGTCTAGGGCATTGACATAGGTTAAGATGTCTTCGTCCTTTGTCGTTGTAAGAAGGAGGTCCAGCAAGGTGCTCATCGCCTCTTCAACCTGGTCATTACTGTAATAGGCCAAGGCTAGAAATGCCCTGCTACTATTATTTTCTGGGAACTGTTCAAGGGCATCTTCTAAGATATCTACTGCCTCTTGACTATCACCCACGACTCGATAGCTGCTGCCCAAACAAACGAGACACTCTTGCAGTTCTTCATCAGCCAGCCCTTGTTGAATCGCTTGTTCATAATAGGGGATGGCATCCGGTTCATATCCTAATACATCATAAGAGCCACCGACTTCGAATAAAACTTGGGGATCGTGGGGGTATTCTTCTAATAATGAAAGCAGTAAATCTTGTGATTCTTCTAGCTTATCTTCACGGCGCAATACTTTTGCTTTGTCTATAATTTCCGCTTTGTCCATTAAATCCTCGATTGATATAAATTGGTGTCACGACAAGATGAATTTAGCAACTTTGCCAAAAACGGCACTCAGAATAATAATCGGCAAACGTGGGAAAGGCAAAGGGAAAAGATAATCATAAAGAAGGTATCGTTGAAAGCAATAAAACAAAAAGTTAATGGGTTGATTTTAGAGCGCGAAGAAGATGGAGGTGGCTTGTTATGGGATGAAACGGCCGATCCAATCTACCTACGCTACGCTTTTGTGACATTAGGACCGGAGGATCATATCCTGCCTGCTTTTTTGTTAGACGATTGGGGTAACGAAAAAAAAGGATTGAGCCTCTATGCCTGGATAGAGAAAAATGGGCTTTATTTTCCACGGGCTGAAATTTTTGGCTTTACTCCCTTTGGTCAAAAAACGCAGATATTCTTGCGCGAATTGGACTTGATATTGAAGTATCGCTGCTATGCTTATCCTACGGCCGAAACACCTCTGGCAGAGGGCCGTTTAATCGAATCTATCTATCTGGCAGACAGCACTGTTTCTGAGCAAACGACCACAAAACGGCCGTCGAATGTGTCTCGTTTGCTTACAAAATCGGCCGTTCACTGGTTCAAAATACCTGCTTGACATAACCAAATTGACTAATTCACTATCGTTTGTTAGAATGCCGAACGCTATCCAGACAGCCGTGCGTCTCTCCTGGTCAACATCCATGAGGGACGTTTTTGTTGGCTGGATAAATACTATTTAACTTTGACCAACTAAACAATGACAAAAAGAAGGCATTGGGAAACCCTTTGAACATCCCACGAGGTTAAAGCTGGATAGGATAAGAAGAGGAGATAAGTGAATGATGCGTGTATTTAAAGTCGCATTCGTTGCGGCCGTATTAGTCGTTACGGTCAGTACAACATATGAGACCCAGGCCAGTGGCTTTGGGATTAACGCAACTAAGAATGCAGAAACGTCAGCAAGTGACGACGAAGAAGAAGATTTATTATCTAGTTATTGGGGGGAAAGCATCGCGCAGTGGTCGCCCCAGATTGTTAAGGAGTCGAAAGCTAGTGGGCTGGATGCGAACTTAATTGCGGCCGTTATGCAGGCCGAGTCAAATGGTGATCCTTCAACTGTTAGCCGGGTTGGGGCCGTTGGACTAATGGGTGTTATGCCTACTGGGCCAGGTTTGGAAGGACGGCCGACAACAGAGCGGTTGATGCGGCCTGGCTTGAATATCAATTGGGGTGTCGCTATATTGACATCCATTATCCGGCAATCTGGTGGGGACATTTCTTCAGCGCTGGCAGCCTATAGTGGTGGCTGGGATTATGCCAATAGGAATGTTCCCAGACATTACGCTCAGCAGGTTCTCAACGATTACGGCCGAGCAATCGCCGTTCAGGCCGGTGTTTCTCCTGAAATAGCCTCCCGCTGGACGATAGCCATCCAGGTTCGTCGTGGAAACATTCCCGCTGAATCTTTGCTGCTATCAGAGGAGCCAGTATCGGGTCTCTATTTATATGGGGAGCATGTCATCTACAATTATTTTGATGAAGCGACAGACAAAGTCTATTATGTTCGCGGATATGCCGTTCCATTGGCTTTAATCGTTCCTTTAGATTTGAATGGTAATGCGGCTGAAGATAATACGGTTGATGCCCGTATCTTAGCTCGGTTGGGAATGGGGGAAACAAAGATAAATGACAGCAACCCCCGTGTTCTGTTAACCTGTCTGCCTAGTCTCAGTCGACTACGTGGTGAGTTAGCAACCCGTTGGTATGCTCCAACTCAATGCCCTTCCTGGCATCGTTAAAGAAAGAACGACCAGAAGTTCAACTTCTACAAGAAACCTCAAAAAGAAAAGCCTTCTAAAAGAAGTTGAACTTCTGACAGGGGAGCGTCTAAAACGTTCAATTAGTTTGCGCTTTAGCCACCAAGCGACTTGGCTAAGTCTCGTAAGGCTTGTTCGATTTCTAAAAGAATGCCATCAAGCCCCATGTCGTTTAAGGGGATAGTGACGGGGAAATCAAGCACAACGGGAACTTCAGCCTGGATGGGGACGTCGGTGTTGACAGGGGCCTCGACTTCAAAAACAACTGGGATTGAGGTGTCAATTGGTATTTCCCGGCTGATAGGTACTTCGACCATCAGATCAATGGGAATATTGGTGACGATTGGAATTGGTAGATTGACCAATTGACCGAGCGGGGGAATGGTCACGGGTACATTGACAACAGTATTGATTGGAATAACTTCTTGGATTGGCACTTCAAGGTTATCTTCAAAAAGTACCGAAAGGGAAATGGGAACTGTCTGGCTGACAGGAACTACAAAGGTGTCGCTAAAGGGTACGGTTAAGGAGATTGGAAGTGTCTCATTGACATTGATGGGCAGATCGAAGGATTCAAACTGAATGTCGCCCAGGGAATCGGCGGCTTCGGTCACTTGTTGACGAGCCGTGGCTCGGGCGCTGAATAACCCAATGACCAATAAAATATTAAATACGAGAGAGATGATAGCAATCACCCACAAGGCCCGATAGTGCCAGGAGCGGGCGATGGTTTCATCGCCATTCCCATCATTAGGGGGTTGCATAACATATTCTTGGGTGCTTTGGTCGGGTTGGGTGTCAAATTCAGACATAATGTCCTCCTGATATTGATAAATGTTTTTTGATTTCAACAACAGCTTGTTGAATGCCGTTTTCGGCCGTAATTTTTTGGCCGACGATGACGGCCTTTTGGTTCATAGATTTGTTTGTTAATGCTTCATTTATAGCAGCAGCCAGGTTTTCGGCCGTTAAAGTGTCTCTCGGAATTGGTTTTGGACTGATACCTAAGGCTTCAACTTTGCGAGACCAAAAATAGTTGTCTGAAAAGTGCGGAATAACCACGTTTGGAACGCCCGCGCTTAAGCCGTAGGCGGTCGAGCCAGCCCCGGCATGGTGGATAACGAGTCTGACCTGCTTCATGAGCCAAGCATAGGGAATACTTTTTACCACATAAACCGTTTCTGGTAGTGGGAAATCAGCGCCTAAACCACTCCAACCTGATACCAAGATGCCGCGTTGTCCAACTTTTTGCAATGCCTCAATAACTAATTGAGTTGTTTCTCTGGCCTTCATCGGGTCGCCCATGCTGGCAAAGCCGATAAAAATAGGCGCTGGCCCAGCATTGAGAAATTCAACCACCTCGTTTGGCGGCTGCCAACCCGGTGGCGATTCCAATAGCCAATAACCAACTACTTTGGCATAGTCTGGTAGGTCTTGTGGCAAGGGGACGAGCGTTTTGCTATAGCCACACAAAACTAAACGAGTGGGCTGATCCTTCTGCCGATAGGGATCTGTCCAGGGAATCCGCTTTTTCTGACCGTTCCAGAACACTTTGGCGGTGGAGCGATTTGCTAGCCAGTTCATTTGCTCTAGCATTAAGTGGGAAGCTAAGTTGAAGCTACCGCCCAGGTTTACCGTCATATTGAGAGGTAAACAAGGATGTGCTCTTGTAGGTAAGGGATATAAGCTGGCTGGTAAACAGGGAATATTGAGCTTTTGCCCAATGAGATAACCGGTTGGCAATGTAAAGGTATGATAGATGATCGCGTCCGTATCCTGGCAGGCTTGCCAGGCATCTTTGAGGGCTTGATCTTGGGTCAGATTAATAACTTTCAAAGAGTTGAGCAGCAGACTGGGCAAAGAACGAGAATTTAACCAATCTTGCGTTTCTCTTTTCTGAACAAAGGCATAGGAGTCTACATTGATTGGCGCAAAATCTAGGCCATACTCAGCCGCTAACGGCTCGAAATTTGAGTTGGCTGCCAATCGTACCGCGAAACCGGCCGTTTTTAGACCGGTTGCAAGCGCCAAATAGGGCTGTACGTCCCCTCTGGATCCGGCCGAAAGAATCGTTATGTGCAAATCTCGTTTACCTTTTTAATAGGGGAAAATAGTCTGTTTACATTTATTCTGGTCGAGATGTTTATGCAATCGATTTAGCTAATAATACATCTGTTAGGGTTGGTGAGCTACTAATGATTTTTTAAGGAGCAATAATGTATTCTGCCTTATGATAATGGAATATCGGCCGTCGTCTACTCTATAAAACACACCCTTGTTATAAAACACCCGACACCCTACGAATGGCAAATCGCAATGGGCGGGCGGCAATTACAATCTGAGTCCCTCACGAATATCACTTAAAAAGGTTACTGCTTGCTCAATTAAGGCCTTGTTCTCTGGTTTGTTCGGCCAGAGACTGGCCCCGGAAGGGTGGGGTAGTGGGACGATCCAACGGCCGTTTTTATCCTTACTGTCGTCAAATGCCGCTTTCCGTTCGGCCTGTTTCAAGTTGAAGTTAACTCGATTGCCACCCAACGTTTCTGATGGAAAATAGGCACCTCGTCCGATAATATCCTTCAACTTGGCGCTGGTAGGATAGAACAGCTTAATTGCCAGGCCGCCAACGGGGATAATTAGAGTCGGGTTTACCAGGGCGATCTCTTGCTCCAAATAGGGTCGACAAAACGCTTGTTCTGCTTTTGTCGGAACCCGATCTCCTTTGCCATTGGTATGCTTGCCGGGATAACATTTGGTCACGGAGGTCATGTAATGTCGCGCCCGAAAATCGGTCTCATTCCAGCCCGCTTCGCCCAGCCATTGGAACAGCCGACGGCCGCTGCTGGCGTTGAACGGCCGTTTTGCCTCTACCTCTGTCACCCCTGGCGCTTGCCCGATAATCATCACTCTGGCCCCTAGCCGCCCCTGAAACACCGCTCCTGGCACAATATCATACCCAGCTTCCAAACAAATCCGGCAGCTTCGCATTGTCGCTTGTAATTCTTGTAGTTTGTTCATGCCTTGATTGTTAATGGAAAATGGCCGAGAGGCAAATTGCGGCAACTTACTCACATAACGCTGGTCTGGTTTGAAGAAATGAATAGCCTATAAGTTTGATTGACGAGAAAAAGCAAAAAATGATAATCTAATCAGCAAGCCAAATAAATTTTGGGCAAGCTTAAAATATAGCAATATCTGCAAGAGGGGGCTTGTTCCCTATACAACTTTTTACATGATAAGGCGTATTGCTGAACATATAGAATTTTATGATTTAGTTTCAGTGCGTTGGGTCCTTTAAGGGCTTTAGTAGCGCTGAATAAGGAAAGAATGATGGTATCTTCACGTTGGGAAAAACAAAACAGCTCCATGTTTAATATTGCTTTTTTGATCGTTTTAGTATCGATAATGGCAATTGGATTTCCGGCTGCGTTGTTCGGGTTAGAAGGGGAGGCAGCCGTAGTTGCCTCGGCTATTGGCTTGATAGTCGGTTTCGTGGTGGCGTTCGTTCTTTTAAAACATCAAGCCAATTCAATGGTTCGTGTCTTAAAATTTAACTATAAAGAAATTGAACGGTTCTTCAGAATCTTATTTAAGGACAATAATATTCAATTCAATCGGAAAACTGAAGAAGATGCTTACCGCTATAATTTTCCTGGCCGCAATGAGTTAAGCATGACCATTCAACCTTATTTTCTCCTAAATTTGGGATATAAAGGCCAAGATGAATCGATGTTACCGGCCACCAAAATTACACTTGGTGAACTCAGTACAGAAAATGAGGTGTTTGCTGAAAAGTTAGCAGATTTAATTGATGAGATGGCAAACAGGCTGCCTGAATTGTCAAAAAAAGTGTGACAAAACGACTAGCTGAAACCAAGAAGTCTCTTAAATCATCCGTCTCCAAAAATAAATCCATTCAAACAATCAATTCACGCTCCTTGAGTGCCGCCACCTTCACTCTTCCTGGGTGGGCGAAACAGTTGTTGACAACTGGGGGAGGAATAACAAATCGCCACCAGGGACGGTGGCGCTCCATCAACAAAAACTTCGGCCACCCCCCACTCTCCCTAATCACATTGACAAAAAGTCGGACTGTGGTTACAGTAAACCTTGCAATTATGAGATGTTTTTTAGTGAAAGTACAAAAAATATTGTCTCGAAAAAATTATAAGGCATTGCTCCAAATATTTTTCGTTGCCAGCCTCTTTCTCTATCTATACAGTCCCTTCCTCGATCATTTGTTGGGAAATACTCACTACGGCCGTCCCCACACCCATATTGCGCTCCCCTCTGAGTTGTCTGCCGAATCTGTCAACGGTGATGCATTAACCACTGATCATAACACCGACCATGAAAATCATGAAGAAGGCGTACTTTGCCTCCTGGATATCGATGCCCTGTCAATCATACTTGATTTTGATGTTCAGTCAGACCTTCTACTCAATTTTGCTCCTGACGCTTCCTTGATTTTTAACTATCAGACGGCCGATTTAACGGCCGATCCGGTTTTCATCTCTTCCCACTACCCACCCCCCCGCATCTAACCCCATTCCATCTGAATAACTTTGCCATACCAAGGTCTACGGTCGCCAAATTCGTTGGTTGATCCCTCCCGGTATAAAAACATTCTAGCACCGTTTTCCAAAAGTCCGTGTAAGGTTTTTAAGCAGTTTCACGCCTAAAAACCCAACTATTTACTGGTTCTAGAGCCTTTCGCAAAGTTATTGCCGTTCCCTTTTCTTGTAAACAAGTCAAGTGCATTGCGCTGCTTATCGATCATGACACCGTTCATACCATCAAAGCAGAGCATCACACCAACGTAGCACCCGGACAAGTGGGTTACTATGTTCAATCGAAAACGTCGCGTACCAATTATCTTTCAAATGACCTTCGCCGAATGTGGCGCAGCCTGCCTGGCCATGATTTTAGGCTATCACGGCCGAAAAACGCGCCTGGCCGAAATTCGAGACCTGTTCGGCAGCGGCCGTGATGGCGTCAGCGCCTGGGAAATTCTGGAAGCGGCCGAATCCTTTGGCCTGGAAGCGGGTGGGTTCGAGGTCGAAGCCAAAGATTTCGACCAGGTTCCCCTACCAGCCATTGCTTTTTGGGAGATGAACCACTTTGTCGTCGTTGAGGAATGGTCGCCAACGGCCGTTACCGTGGTCGATCCAGGTCTTGGCCGAATTCAACACGATCGGCCCCATTTCGACGAACACTTTTCAGAAGTCGTCCTGACATTCGATCCAACCGATTCCTTTTCCGATGCTGCCCCTGCCCCGCCCCCAGCCTGGCGAACCTATTTACAGGCTATGCTGAGTACAACAGGAGCCAACCGCTTTCTCATAACCATCATCCTCGCCTCGATTGTCCTGCAACTGCTAAACCTTGCCTTGCCCCTCCTGACCCGGTGGCTCATCGACGACGTCATTGGTCTGAATATGACTAACCTGATGGGGCTGCTTGGTCTTGGCCTTGTTTTGCTAGCCGCCACCAACCTGGCAACCAGCTACCTGCGAGGGCGTTGGCTCATCTTCCTGCAAGCCCGATTTGACCGCCAGATGATGCTTGATTTCTTTAGTCACATCCTCTCCCTGCCCATCACCTTCTTTCAGCATCGAACCAGCGGCGATCTCCTGAACCGCCTGGGTAGTAATATGACCATCCGCGAAGTATTTACCAATAACACCTTGTCAACCATTTTAGACGGCTTCTTAGTCATAACCTACTTGGTAATATTATTAGTCTGGGAGCCACTATTTGGATTGGTTGTCCTGCTTCTCGGCGCGATTCAAGTGGCTCTTCTCCTCGTAACGGCTGCCCAGATACACATCCTGACCCAACGTACCCTTGTCGGCGAAGTAAACTCTCACAGCTACCTGTTGGAAGCCCTCAACAACATGGCAACCCTTAAAGCCTTTGGCGCTGAAGGCCGGGTTCACGCCCACTGGTCCAAACTTTTCCAGGACTACCTGGATGTTTTAATCAAACAAAGCGTCCTGGCCATGTCAATCGACGCAATATTGACGACCATTCGTACCTTCTCGCCCTTACTGCTGTTATCGGTTGGCGCGATATTCGTCATCAATGGCGAGATGACCTTAGGAACTATGCTGGGCCTCAACGCCCTGGCCATATCCTTTCTAACGCCCCTTTCCTCTCTTATCCAAAATGGACAGCAGCTTCAATTCGTCGGCGCTCATCTGGCCCGCGTGGCCGATGTCATGGATGCCGATTCAGAACAGCGCCATGAAAGCCCCCAACCCGCTCCTGAATTAGAAGGTGTCATCGAAATGAAAGATGTCTCCTTCCAATATGAGCCAGGGGGGGCGATGGTATTGGAGCAAATATCGTTATCTATTAGCCCCGGTCAAAAGTTAGCCATCGTCGGTCACACCGGTTCAGGAAAAAGTACCCTCGGCGCATTATTACTCGGCCTATACATTCCCGGTTCGGGGATAATTGCTTTTGATGGACACCCGCTCAATTCCCTCGATTTTCGGTCAGTTCGTCGTCAATTCGGTGTCGCTTTGCAAGAAATCTCGCTGTTTAATGCCTCCATTCGGGACAACATTGCCCTACAGGATCACCATTTGCCTTTAGAAGAAATTATTTCGGCCGCAAAACTAGCAGAAATCGATGAAGAGATTCAGGAGATGCCGATGGGCTACGAGACCATTCTAGGGGAAGACGGCAGTGGCCTCTCAGGTGGGCAGAAACAGCGGCTCATGCTGGCCCGCGCCCTGGTAAATCGGCCGAAAGTGCTTTTACTCGACGAAGCGACCAGTCATCTTGATGCTCTAACCGAAAAACGTGTCATGCAAAGTCTTGATTCTCTTAAAATTACCCGCATCGTAATTGCCCACCGCTTTAGCACCATCCGCGATGCTGACCAGATTGTCGTTCTCCACAAGGGGAGAATAGTAGCAAGCGGCTCACATGATACATTGATATCCACCAATGAACATTATTCATTACTCGTGGACGGGCAGTTTAATAGCAGCGTTCTAGAGTCTGATCGTGGCAGGCTATGAACAAAAATTTCATAACAAGGAGGTGAAAAACATGAAAAAACTGAACAAAACGCAGTTGAAGAAAGTCGTTGGCGGCAAAGCCCCAGGCTGCGGTTGTGGAACCTTGCGTCATTGGTATCCCTAAACAACTTGATTAACCCAGACCACTAATTGTCCAAGATGACCAGTGACACTTACCACGGAAGGGCACATATACGTCTCTTGAACATGAGCTAGGATGTTGCAACATTCTAGCTGAATAATTTGGTAATGATTGTTTACAGATTTACCGTACCAGACAGATATGTCTGTCAATAGGAGATTTTTAAAAAATGAAAAAAATGAAAAAAACCCAATTGAAAAAAGTTGTCGGCGGCGTTGGCCGTATCGTTGTTTGCAATTGCTGGAATCCTGGCGGCAAATAAATCCTATTAGCAAATAGAGCTTTGAATTTGCTAATGTCAGACTAATCGGCCGTTCAAATGCTCTCTAGTAATTGGGTAGGATGTATGGCGCATCCTGCCCAATTTTCGCAGCGTTCTGTCAAAAATGGGTCTTGACAAATTTCTTCATCGGTATAATATCAAAAAAAAGCTAACTGATACAAAATATCAATAAGGAGTGTTGTAGATGCATTTGACAGACCGATTAATGTACAGGTTGATTGTTGGAATTGGCTTTATATCAATAGCCTTATTCGTGACTGGCTGTTCTGGTGAGGAAGTTCAGGGTGAAACGGCCGAACACAGCGAACATGAGGAACACGATAGCGAAGATGAGGTATTATCCTTGCCCGAATTAACGGCCGTAAATTTAGACGGCCGAAAACTAAAAGTCGTTGCCACTACCAGCATTATCGGCGATGTGGTTTCGCAGGTTGGTGGAGAACGAATTGAATTGACCACCCTCATAGCCCCTGGCCAGGATTCCCACAGCTACGAACCAACCCCTCAAGATTTAACAACGGCTGCCGATGCTGATGTCATTTTCACCAACGGTTGGGATTTGGAAGAAGGTCTGGCCCACGATTTAGAGGAAATCGCAGAGGGTGTTCCCCTTGTTGCTATATCAGCCGGCATTGAACCGTTGGTGGTTGGCGAGGCAGAACATAAAGAAGACCACAATGAGGAAAATGAAGAGCATGGTGAACATGATGATGAACTTGGCGAGCGTGAAGAAGACGAACAGGGTGAGCATAATGAGGCCGAGCACCAGCACAGCGGGGCCGACCCTCATGTCTGGTTTAGTATTCCGAATGTTGAGAAGTGGGTGGAAAATGTGATGGCCGTCCTGACTACCCTCGACCCTGATAACTCAGATACCTATGAACAAAACGGTGCTGCCTATTCGGCCGAACTAACCGAATTGGCTGTCTACGTAGATAGTCAAATTGCCCAAATACCCGAAGATAATCGGCTGCTTGTAACCAACCATGATGCCTTCAGCTATTTCATCAGAGATTATGGCTTTGAACTGGTCGGAACGGTTATTCCTGGAGCCAGCACCGTTGCCGAGCCATCCGCTGGAGATTTAGCTGAGCTAATTGATGCCATGTCCGACCACAATCTCTGCACCATCTTCACCGAAACCAGCCTTAGCGACACCCTGGCCCAAACCGTTGCTGCTGAACTGAACAACTGCGAAACGGTCAAAGTGTTGACGCTTTATACCGAATCTTTTGGGATATCAGGCAGTGATACCGACAGCTACATTACCATGTACCAGGCCAACGTCGATGCCATCGTGGAGGGCTTAAAGTGAAAACCACTCTCTTTATTTTAGTTTCAAAATTAAATCTGGTAATAACCTCGAATAGCCGCAATCATGTCATTCTGAGCAGAGCGAAGAATCTTTCACGTTCCCCGCTAAGGCTGATAATCTTAACCTTTTTACTTGTCGCCTTCATAGTTGCTTGCTCCCCATCAGCCCAGGAGCCAGAAGTCGGTCAATCATCCGAGCCTGAAGCTCAGGTTGAAGAACAAGAACTTGAAACCGAACATGATGAAGACCATAACGAGGAACACAGTGAGCATAATGATACCGAACATAGTGAGCATAATGATGCTGAACATGAGGACGACGGCGAACACCGCGACCACCGCGACCACGGCGCACACGAGCATGGCGTGGCTGTCTTGACCGTTGCCTGGTCGGGCAATGAAATGGCGATGGATTTAGAGACACCAGCCTTTAACATCCTCGGCTTTGAATATGCACCCTCAACAACGGCCGAAAAAGAACTACTAGACGAAAGCCTGGCACTGCTCCAGGAAGGTACTCTCTTCCAAATTCTCTCTCCCGATGCCAAATGCACCGTCACTGATGCTGTTGTCAACACCGCCCTTGACGAAGATTCCCACGAACATGATGAAGAGCATGGCGAGCATGATAATGAGCATGAAGATGAAGAAGGGGAAACTCATTCCGATATCGACATCTCTTACAACTTAATTTGCGAGAACTCTAACGATATTGAAGCCCTGGATGCTAGTGAACTGTTTGCCCAATTCCCAAACTTTGAAGAATTACAGGTCCAATGGCTTTCAGACACCCAACAATCCGCCAAAACCTTAAACCCAAGCGACCCTGTTGTCCTATTGGAGTAAGATGACCGAACCTATTATCAAATTAACCGATGTCAGCTTTTCCTGGTCTGAACAAGAGCAGGAACTGCTTTGCATCCCTGATATGAAGGTTGAAAAAGGAGAGCACCTTCTCATTCAAGGTGCCAGTGGTAGTGGCAAGACAACCCTGCTTAACCTGTTGGCCGGAATCAACATACCCGATTCTGGCTCGGTAAAAGTTTTGGATAGCGCCCTCGAAACCTTGAGCGGCCGACAGCGCGACCAGTTCCGGGCCGATCATCTAGGGGTCATATTCCAACAATTCAACCTGCTGCCCTATCTGTCAATACTAGAAAACGTCCAATTACCCTGTTCATTTTCTGCTCGCAAAAAAGCCAATGCAGGTGATATTGAGGAAACCTCCACCCGTTTATTGGAACATCTGCGTATTCCTCGGACAATGGTCAACAAATCGGTTGGTAAATTAAGCGTTGGGCAGCAGCAGCGGGTGGCGGTGGCGAGGGCGCTTATCGGCCGTCCCGAAGTCGTTATCGCCGATGAACCAACCTCCGCCCTCGACACCAGCAACCGGGACAGCTTCCTGGAAATGTTGTTCAACGAAGTAGATCATCAGGGAAGCACCCTGGTCTTTGTAAGCCACGACCCCTATATTGCCAGCCAGTTCGATCGGGTCATCGCCCTGTCAGAAATCAATCAGGCCAGAGAGGCGATTCCATGATTTTCGCTCGAATTGTTCTCAAAAGTGCCTATCATCGGCGAATAAGTTTGCTACTGACCATCATATCCATCGCCATTAGCGTCACCCTGCTCCTGGGCGTTGATAAAATCCGCAAAGAAGCCCGAAACAGCTTTGTAAACACCATCTCTCAGACCGATCTAATCGTTGGCGCTCGCAGCGGGCCAATCAACCTGCTGCTCTACAGCGTCTTTCGGATCGGCAATGCTACCAACAACGTCTCCTGGGAATCATATCAGGAAATTTCCGACCTGGATTCAGTGGCCTGGTCCATTCCGATTTCACTGGGCGATTCCCACCACGGATTCCGGGTCATGGGAACCACCACCGATTACTTTGACTACTACCGCTATGGTGATGAGCGAAACCTGGCCTTTGCCGAGGGCCAGCCCTTCGCCGATGTTTACGACGCTGTCATCGGGGCCGATGTCGCTAGAACGCTAAATTACAGTTTGAACGACGAGATTATTGTCGCCCATGGTCTCGTTTCGGCCGAATTCTCCGAACATCAAGACAAACCGTTCGTCGTTACCGGCATCCTCCAAAAAACAGGCACGCCCGTTGATCGGACGGTTCATATCTCTTTGGATGGGATTGAAGCCATTCACATTGATTGGAGCGGCGGGGCTAGAATGCCGCTGCAATTAACGGCCGAACAGGCCCGCCGCATGGATCTTACCCCCGAAACGATAACAGCCTTTATGATCGGCCTCGATAACCGTATCAATACCTTCCGGCTCCAAAGAGAAATCAATGAATATAATGAAGAACCTTTACAAGCCATCGTGCCAGGTTCGACGCTAACCGAACTATGGCGCACCATATCCATTTTTGAGCAGGTCCTCCTGGCAATTTCCGGCTTTGTACTCATTGCCGGGCTGATGGGCATGTTGACCACCATCTTGTCAACCTTGAACGAACGCCGCCGGGAGATGGCTGTCCTGCGGGCCGTTGGGGCCCACCCCCACCATATTATCCTGTTGTTTATGTTAGAAACGTTATTTATTGTCTTGGCTGGCTGTTTGGTTGGGGTAACAGGGTTGTACCTGTTGCTGTTTCTAGGACGGCCGCTTTTACGCCAACAGTACGGCATCGACTTCGCCATCACCCCGCCCGATGCGGGTCAGTTTATCTTGTTTACAGCCGTTATTTTGCTTGGCGTTCTGGTCAGTCTGATTCCCGGCGTCATTGCCTATCGCCGTTCCCTCCAAGACGGCCTAGCCATAAAGATCTAGAAGGGATTGGACGGCGCGGTGAAATCTTGGAAAGCCACTAAAACCTGGTCTCTGCACCGTTTAACCCTAAAATATGAGGTATAAAAATGTTACACAGAAATAAAAAATTTAAGCGAATCGGATTCTTGTTTTTTCTGTTGGGCCTACTCATTACCGCCTGCGGCTCTCCGCAAACGGCCGAAACCCAACCAACCCCATCCCCGGTTGTCGAGTACGGCGCTTCTCTCAGCGAATGGGAAGAAGCCGTTAGCGCCGCCGAAGGTTCCCAAAGTAGTGCATCTAATACTAACAACGCTTCCTCCGCCGCCCCCCAAGCGACTCCAACACTGGCCCTGACCGCCCCAACTGTCGTCAGTCAACCATCGCCACGAATGATAACCGTGACCGAAGATGGTTTCTGGGAGTTGCAGTGGGAGGATTTAGTTCCCATCGAATTCAGACCGGAAGCAATAATGGCAAAATATCAAGAACAGTTAAGCCAATACCAGGACGGTGACCCCCAGGCGATGGTCTTGTATATGGATATGCAGGAAGAATTTAACAACGCTCCCGTTAATGGCGAACTCGACGAGAAAAAGGTCAAACTGCCAGGATTCATCGCCCCCTTGGACTATACCGACGACCTTATCACCGAATTCTTGCTGGTTCCCTATTTTGGCGCTTGTATCCATGTTCCCCCGCCGCCGATCAATCAGACAGTTTACGTGAAAACGACCGCAGAAAACGGCATCAAAGCCGAAGACTCTTTCGGTGCCATATGGGTCTATGGCATCTTAGCAGCCGAGGGTCCAACAACTGATTTGGCCCAAGCTGGCTACTCCATCGAAGAAGCCACCATCGAACCCTATTCTCCCTAAACCCTGTGAGACGATTTACTTGTAGTTTAAAAATTAAATCAGGTGATAACCGCAAAAAAAACCATCACTGAAACAACTCTAAATACATTATCATTTTAATACCTTTCATTGTAATATAGTATTTAGCAGTTTTGAATCCCTATTGCAATTCCTAGAAGGGGAGATTGATGATTCCATCTAAACCTATTTTGACAGGACGGAGAGAGATTAGATACTACTCTTAATTGTGGAGGTTTGAGCCATACCGATGACGAGATTAACTCGATTAGCATTATTGAGCCTGCTGATAGTTGCCGTCCTTTCTTATATGACGGCAACAGCTACCATGTCGAATCCGAATGAACCTATCGGCACTGATGTATATTTCGATCTTGTATATGATGCTTTTCGCCAGCGCCTTTATGGTTCCATTGAAGATACAGGCGAAGTTGAAGTGATATCGGCAACGACCCTGGCTGTCATCCAGACCCTTGACTTAGGTACATACGCTTATGGACTCGATATGAATGCAGCAGGTAACCAATTGGCTGTGGCTTTGGAAGCCGACGGAGAGATCGAACTTATCAATCTGGATACGTTAGGTTCTGATGGCACACTGACTATGCCTGGGGCCTATGACATTGTCTACGGCCGTCCGGGGCGGTTGTATGCAGTTGGCAATGCATCGACTGACGAAGAATTAAAGGTTTTTGACACAAATGGGCAGACGGTTGTAGGTCAATCGAGCTTCGATGTAAGTCTCTATTCTTCTTTGACAATTACGGCCGACAAGAACACAGTTTACGTTGGTAAGAGCCAGGGATTTCGAGCAATTTATCGCTTTGACGTGACAACCGATATGCCGAATCTGACAGGCCAAACGACAACTGAGCCTTTCCTGCGAACAATTACTGCGCTCCCTGACGGGTCGAAGGTGTTTACTTCCCGGGGGGAAGTATGGTCGGGCGATCTGACCACTAAAATTGACCAGTTTTCTTTCTCTGGTGACGAGATTGAATATGTGCCAGCCCTCGAGCGACTCTATGTGAGTGATGGGTTGAAGCTAGTCACAATTGACGCAAATACATATGAGGTTCTCTCTTCTGAGTCAGTTGGCGAAGGCGAAGCTGTGGCGCGGGCAGATGATGCGGGCAATATCCTGTATATCAGCGTTGTCGAAGGTATAGTGAAGGTGCCGATTAATCCTGGCTTAAAGGCTTATATACCGGTCATCTTTAACGAATGGTGCGGTGATTTCTTTGATGATTTTAGTAACAGTGCCAGCGGCTGGCCGATAATAAATACTCCTGACATCTTGACGCAGTATCTACTTGGCGAATACCGTATCCGAATTGACGAAGCAGGTGCGTTTTTCGCAGTTGCCGCACCGACCTGCGCCCACGATTATTATGAGGTGGAAGCAGATGTCAGATGGGTCGGTACACCTGGCGCCCGCTATGGTATCGTGTTTGGCATATCGCAGGACCAGAGTGAATATTACCTATTTGCAGTATCGACTATTACGCAGGAGTTTGAACTCTGGCATTTCTTCCCCGGTGGCTACGGCATCAGAGGCCCATTCAACTCGGCGGCCATCAATCCTGGGAATGGCGTTAATTACCTGAAAGCAATCGTCCGCGACGATCCTTTGCTGGGTGATATATCGTTGGAGATTAATGGGGTCAATGTGGGAAATTATTTTGAGCCGGACTTTCCGTCGGAAAGTAGCAGCGGGGTTTTTTCTAACTCACGCCTAGATAATCCAATCTCAGATGCGCGATTCGATAATTTCTCTGTAATGGCGACCGATTAATCAAGCTAAGCAGTTTGAGGAGCGTTTTGATCCTCCAGATAAGCGCGAAGTGATTGAAGGCGGTTGCGAACTTCGCGTTTGAGCATTACGTTCATTATTGGTTCCAGGACAGGGGCCAGGAATCGGGGAGTAGCTCGGAAAAAATAAATGTAGGTTGTTTTGGAACGGCCGTTAGCCAAGGCTTCATGTTTTATCGTGGCGGCAAAATGGTCGAAGAATAACGGCCGATTTGTCAACGTCACCGCTGCTACCTTTCCTGATGTAAAGCGGATATATTCTGTCTCCATCGGCAAAAACAAACTTTGCCACGTTCCAACACAGAGCGACCGTATGCCTAGCCCTGCTGTCGTTGCGCCATCTAGCAGCCGTGCCTCACTGAGCATCGAATCCCATTCTAAACGACAATCATAATTATGAATGACTTCAAACACATCTTCACCTGAAGCATCAATCTCCACCGAAATCTTTTCTCTAGGCATATTCACCTTTCTTAACATCATTTGCCATCTGTTCCTGCCGTTCCGCATTCGCCTTAATCCCCGTCAACAGATACCGCTGAAATAAGCTTAGCACAATCCTGACCGGGACATAGATGCCCATCCCGAAAAGCCCCCGCAGTACGTAATCATTGCTCAATGAAAGCGACAGGCCCTCCTGACCAGCCCGAATCTTATAAGAGGCTGACATCATCTGAAACGGCCCTGAATGCAAATCCAGCACATATGCTACCCGAAAGCCCGGATTTGCCTCAAAGGTAAAATCACACCGTTCATTTGGGACCCAGGCCGTAATAATCTGTGAAAAAGTCCGCTCCCCAGAAAAATAAGCCGTTCTCTTCTGATGCAGCCCCGGCTTCACCATTTCTGCCCGGAGCGGCTTTGGAATCCCCAACGCTGAAAAATAGGCCGGATGGTCAAATGAGGCAATATCAACTTCGACTACATGCTTCCAGACGGTTTCGGCCGTTGCCTTAATCTTAAGAGACTGTTCAATCGAATAAATCGCCATCTTAATCCTTTTCTCTTTTTCCCCTTACAGAACCCGATAGTCATGGGTTATACTATTCCTATATGACAGAAAATCAAACAACCCCCGAGCGCGGCGTATGGGAACAATGGGATTGGGTCTGGCATGTATCTGCCTATGGCTTTCTCGTTTTGTATGTTGCCATCAAGCTCGGCGATACCTCATCCACTAGCCTCCTGTTGCCCATTCTTGGTCTTTCGGCGCTGTTGGCAGTGTGGTATATCCCTTTCGTCATTACCCCTTCCGTGCGTTGGTATGCTAATCCCAGGCGCGGGTTGCTATATTTCATCGTTGGTCTCGTGCTGTGGAGCGGGTTGTTCGCTGTAGATGGGAACGCCCTGATGCTGACAGGGATGTTCGTTCCACTGATATTCACCCGATTCCCCATTCGCTGGGCAGTTGCCATCATATATTCCCAGGCCCTGGGCTTGTTCCTACTCTACACCCTTCTCTACTCCTCGGAGGATTGGTTCATCATCTTGATAGTTGTTCTGGGGCTTCTGATCTCCGCAACCCTGGTTGGCGTTTTCATCCACGCCCTAGCCTCTCAAAGCGCCGAGCGCCAACAACATATAGAGCAGAAAGAATTAGTTATCGAGTTGATGCGAGAGAAGCGTGAGTTGGAAGAAGCTTACTTGCAGCAAGAAATTATGCTGCGACAAAGTGAAAAATTAGCGACATTGGGCAAGCTCAGCGCTGGCGTGGCTCATGAGCTAAATAATCCCGCTTCGGCCGCGCAACGCGCTGTCAGTCAATTACAAGATTCAATCTTGAATTTGGAGCAAGCTGAGTTTGGATTAGGGCAATTGGACCTTTCATCATCGCAACTTAAGGCTTTAGAACCACACACCCAATTGGTTTATCAACGCGTCAGGGAACCGGTTTTAATTAACCCACTTACCCGCAGCGATCAAGAGTATGAAATCGAAACATGGCTGGAAGAGAACGGTGTAGAGGATGCCTGGGAAATCGCGCCTACATTGGTAAGCATCGGCTACACATCTGAGGCGTTGGCAGAATTAGCCAAAACCTTTGCTGGCGAAAAATTTCAAGCGACTGTTTCCTTACTTTGTAATCTTTATACAACTCGAAATTTGATGAACGAAATAGGACAGGGGATGGGTCGGATCACTGAAATTGTCAAAGCCCTTAAGTCATATACTTATCTTGACCAAGCACCAATTCAATCGATAGACGTTCATGAGGGGTTGGAGAATACCCTGGTGATTTTGCGGAGTAAAATTGGGGAGGGCATTCAAATACACCGTGATTATGCCGCCGACCTGCCCCGCATTAATGCTTTTGGCAGCGAGGTGAATCAGGTTTGGACAAATATTATCGATAATGCGATTTATGCTTTGGAGGGACAGGGTGACATATTTATAAAAACCTATCAAGAAGATGCTTGGGTTGTTGTGGAAATTAAGGATACGGGAGCTGGCATTCCTCAGGATATTCAAGACAAAATCTTTGACCCCTTCTTTACCACCAAGCCGCCGGGTGATGGCGCTGGCCTGGGGCTTAATATCAGTCACAATATCATTGTCCAAAAGCATCAGGGTAAGCTTACTGTTGATTCAAGGCCAGGAGAGACTTGTTTTACGGTTAAGCTCCCTATAAATCTTGAAGCCTAATTGAAGCGAGTGTAACAAGAAATTGGTGGGGGTTATATGGAGGCCATCTTGGCAGTTCGACAGTGGCCTGACGAGATGTCCGGTTTTGTCTAGTAAAAGAGACATTTTTGAGTTCCTTGATGAATAGTCGGTGGTCGGTGGTTAGTTATCAGTGGGCAGTAGGTAGTGGATGACCCACCTGTGGATGGGCGTGAGGGTTTAGTGGTGGTGGGGTGTTTGAAAAAGTTGGTACGGAGTTTTGGAAAATGATAGGGGTACATGATGGTAATGTAGCTCATTTGTGCTATATTACAAGGTGGGTTCTGGAGGGTGGGTATCAGATTTTTGTGGGACTGATTTAGGGTGACATTTTTAGACAGAAAGCGGTCGAAACGGGTCAAAAAATGGACAAAATCGGTCAAAATTCTGCATTTTGGGAAAAAATTGGCCAAAAGATGTCTACAGGGTTGTTATTTCATTGGCTGGGGATGGGTTCTAGGGTCGGGTTGAAGGGATTTGCAAAAAGCTGACGGATACCCTCCTCGCAGGTTGACGTTACCTGTTAGGGTTAAAGCAAGTAATCAGGTAACTAAGGTGAAAGATTCTTCACTGGTCTTGAATGGCGATGAATGACTGTGGGAAAACCCGTTCAGAATGGCAGGTCGCTGTATCTTTGGAATTTATGTGGCGCTTTGGGCAATGGGTGTGCAATGAAGTAAGATTGAACGGCCGTCTCGTCATAGGTTATTATAAATAACGTAGCCGATTCTTGATCCTATAAACCCTCATTTGAGTCGTAATGGGAGCAATTTCCCTTTGTCTGAACAGTTTGTTTTATCTAAGAGGGGTGTTCAATGGTAAATCGAATAAAATCACGTTTTAACCAACTTGGGCGGGTGCAGAAGCTCATTGTTGTTCCGACCGTAATCATCTTGTTTTGTTGTTCGTCCTGTTGTGCTTGGTTGTTTGCTGATGCCAGCCTGCGGGTTTTTGGTGTCTTGCCGACCTATACTCCCCGCCCGACTTCAACTATTGCTGAAACAGCTACGCCTGAAGATACCGAAACTGCCTTGCCGACTGAAACGCTAACGCCTGCACCAAGTAACACGCCCCGACCAACGAATACAGCCTTGCCAACTGATACTACTGAACCTAGCAGCACGCCCAACCTAACGAATACACCTCGGCCGAGTAACACACCTCGACCTACGAATACCGTCGGGCCGACAGCGACCCAGGCACCAGCCGCAACGCAGGCCCCAACCCAAGCGCCAGCACCGACTCAGGCACCGCCAACCGCTGTCCCAACGCCTATACCAACACAGCCACTGCCGACTGATACGGCCGTTCCGCAACCAACAGACCCCCCACCGCCAACCGATCCGCCAGCGCCAGGTATATGCTCAATTTGTAGTTATGATGCCTATAATTGCTCAGACTTTAGCACTCAACCAGAGGCTCAGGCTTGCTATAATTATTGTTGGCAGCAAGTGGGGTATGATGTCCATCAACTGGATGGGAATGATGGTGACGGATTGGCTTGCGAGAGTTTGCCTGGAGGGCCATAGGCTCTTTCCAAAGTAAACTATGCTCTGATTGTTGATGGAAAACGGCCGAGAGGCAAATTGCAGCAATTATGCTCATCCAGGTTTTGATTGATGAAGAATTTGACATAATGATAAGGATTGAGCGTTTTTCGAGGGCTTATGATTGTTTTGGGGTTGGGGGCGACGACGAGGATGGTTATGATGGTGGCGTAAGAGGGGATGATGATGATTTTGTTGAGGTGGCAGGCGATGGTTTGGGTAATCGAAAAGAATACGTCAAAGTATGGTAAAATAATAGATAAGTCTCGAAAGTTCGTATTGAGCAAAAGGGTGTAAAAATGAACGAAAAAATTACAACTTCAAATATCGTTGTTAGAACAGGCCGCGGTTTAACGATTGCGGGCACACGTATCACCCTTTACAGCATCATGGACTACATCAAACAAGATTGGCCGCCTAAGCTGATTAAAGATTTATTTGATCTAACAGACGAACAAATCTCTGGTGTTCTGGCATATATTGATGCGAACAGTGGTCAAGTTGAAGCCGAGTACCAGCTTGTTCTGCAAAAAGCGGAAGAAAAACGCCATTATTGGACAGAGTATAATCGGGAGCATCTGGAAAAAGTCGCCGCTATGCCCCACAACCCTGAACACGAAGAACTCTGGCAAAAGCTAAAAGAACGACAGGCAAAGCTCGAAACCACGTGATATATATTCTCTCTGACCATGATATTGAGGGACAAGCATATTCCATAATGGGCGTATTGGGAGCAGAAGGTTGGCTTGACATGGTTGAGCTGCGGCTCACGACGTTTGCCGAAGTTGGTTTACCCTTAGATAGCCCAGATCGGGTGGTTTGGCGATTTGCTCAAGAAAATGGGATGATTTTGCTAACCAATAATCGAAATATGGATGGCGAAGATTCTTTAGAGCAAACATTGCGTGAAGAAAATTTACCTACGTCGCTTCCCGTTATAACCATTGCTAATGCGGGGCGGCTATCGGAAAGACATTATCGGGAACGATGCGCTTTTCAACTTCTAGAAATTGCGCTTGAATTGGATAAGCATCTAGGTCGGAGCCGGGTTTATATTCCTTTTAAGTGAAACGGCCGTTTCTTACCCAAATAACCGTTCTTACGCTCCTTGATCCTTTACCCAAACCCTCACTTTTAAGTTAAACTACCCCCATGTCACACTCAAAACGAGTCCTGCTGCTCTTGACGCCACGCACCTATCGGGCGAGGGCGTTTATCGAAGCGGCCGAAAAACTAAACATCGAGGTTGTCAAAGCCATTGATATGCACAAACAGCTGGCCGATTACTGGAATTATCGGCTGGGTCTTGATTACAGCAACACGGCCGAATCGGTTCGGAAAATTGTCGATTTCGCGGCCGAATCACCCCTTGGCGCGATAATCTCGGTTGATGACAGCGGCAGCCTTATCGCTGCCCTGGCCAGCCAAGCGCTTGGTTTGCCCCATAATTCGCCCGAAGCGGCCGAAGCGGCCCGCGACAAACATCGGATGCGTCAAATGCTGGCCGCTGGAAATGTCTCGGCCCCCCGCTCGAATCTGTATTATCTCGGCGACCCGGCCAATAATATCGAGGCCATTGCTGCCGAAGCTCCTTATCCCTGCGTTCTCAAACCGCTTAACCTTTCTGGCAGCCGGGGTGTTATCCGGGTGAATGACGCGGCTGAATTTATAATAGCCGCTAAACGTTTACAGCAGATGTTGCTCTATTACGATCCAACCCCGTCCCCTAAACCATTTCTCGTTGAACAGTATATTGATGGTTTTGAAGTGGCGTTGGAAGGGATATTGGATAACGGCCGTCTTCAAGTCCTGGCCCTGTTCGACAAACCCGACCCCCTCGAAGGTCCCTTCTTCGAAGAAACCATCTACGTTACCCCCTCCCGCCTGCCCCAGGAAACCCAACAAGCCATCTTCGACAACACCGCCCAGGCCGCCGCCGCCCTCGGCCTCCGCCAAGGCCCCGTCCACGCCGAACTGCGCCTCAACGAAACCGGCCCCTACCTCATCGAAGTCGCCGGACGCTCCATCGGCGGCCTCTGCTCCCAGACCCTCCGCTTCGGCAGCGACGCCTCCCTCGAAGAACTCATCCTCCGGCAAGCCTTCAACCTGACTATCGAGACGTTTGATAGGGAAAAGACGGCTGGCGGGGTGATGATGATCCCCATTCCCGAAGCTGGGTTGCTAAAGAGGATAGAAGGTTGTGAAGCGGCGGAAGCTGTGCCGCTAATTGAAAGTGTTGAAATCACTGCCCGGCTCAACTATTCTATTGTCCCTTTGCCAGAAGGGGACAGTTATCTGGGCTTTATCTTCGCCCATGGGCCGACCCCGGCAGCGGTTGAAGCCGCTCTGCGAGAAGCACACAGCAAGCTCCATTTCGAGATTGCCCCTGAGTTACGAGTTTTGGGATGATTCTGTTTCGGAAACCGACTCGGCCGTTTATAGACAGCTTCATCGCCCAACAAAGCCAGGAACCGTTTAACTACCCTTATGTCGGCCGTTCCCGAACCAATCCCCCAGGCGGTTACACAATCGACCATAACCGAGTCCAATTGGGTAAAGGCGAGGCAGTCTTTACGGCCGCTTGTCAGGCCCTTCGGCAATGGCAGATGTTCAAAATTGGTTGGGTAGTGTTATGCTGGCCCGATGCACCCGTTCAAGTAGGGACAACGGTCGCTGTTCTGGTAAACATTTTCGGTATTTACTGGCTCAACGCCACTCGTATTGTCTATTTGCTTGATGAAACTGCTCCTACTCGACGGTTTGGCTTTGCCTACGGAACCTTGACCGACCACGCTGAAAGCGGCGAAGAACGCTTTTCGGTTGAGTGGCGGGATGATGATACTGTTTGGTACGATCTGTTCGCTTTTTCTCGTCCGCATCATCCTTTGGCAAAAGTCGGCCGTCCTTTAGCCCGCCATTTCCAAAAACGGTTTGCTGTTGATTCTTTAGCAGCCATGAATAAGTTAGACAATATTTGATATTGGTTGCATAGATGAGGCATTCAATAATGAATCCTAGCCCACCTGATCTAGCTGGCTTGCTCTGGCGACCAATGGCCCGCCGGGATTTACCGTCGCTTATTGAGCTTGCGGTCGAATGTTGGCAGTCTGACGGGGGACTGGCCTTTATGCACGAACCGGAAAATCTCATTGAACGCTATTTTCCAGATATGCCGGGTGTTGTCATTGGGGCATTTACGGCCGATTCTCACCTTGTCGCCTGTGCCTCCGTGCATCTTAACCAAAAATCGGATGTGGAGCGGGCCGATATTGTTGGTCAGGTGCGGCCGGATTTCCGAAGCAGAGGTATCGGTACATATCTAATGCAATGGAGCCAAATGCAGGCCAAAACATTGTTTGAGGATGTTTCTGGAACCAAACAGTTGCTTCAGGTGGCTACCGAATCACTCACCGAGCCAGCCCATCGGCTATATGAGAAGAATGGCTTTGAACGCGTTTTTGAGTTACTCGTCATGCGGCGAGATTTTGGCTTCCCTTTCCCAACGTCTGATTTGCCGCCTGATGTGACGCTAACTAATTGGCAGCCCGAACTCGCTGAACAGTTCTTCCAAGCTTATGATCCTGCTTTCCGCGATAGGCCCGGATTTCCTGGCTGGAGCGCGGCGGAGTGGATTGCCCAAGTGCTTGCCAATGACTTTAAGCCTGACTGGTCGTTTCTAGCAAGAGCCAACGGCAAGCCGCTGGGCTTTGTCATAGGGACTGTCGATTTAACCACCGACCCGCCTGACGGATTCGTGTGGCAGATTGGGGTTATTCCCAGCCAGCGGAGACAGGGGATTGGCTCTGCGCTGATGGTAGAAACGATGCGGCGAATGCAAGTTGAAAATGCAACTTGCGCCCAACTTGTGGTCAATATCAATAATCCTGGAGCGATAAAATCCTATCAACATCTTGGGTTTATCATTGCTGGTCGTCGCGCTCGGTATGAGCGGATTCCCAACTGATTATTTGATGGACAATCTGAGTTAGGTAGAATCTAATGCAGGAATTTTTATTCGCAATTATCCGCTACATCTGCGTTATCTGTGTTGCTATTCTTAGAGAGGATATTACTTTATGACTGATATTCAGGAAGGTGATTTACTTTGGCAGCCCTCTCCCGAAACCATTGAAAATGCCAATCTAACCCATTACATGAACTGGTTGGCTGAAACCAGAGCATTAGAATTTAATGGCTATCAGTCTTTGTGGCAGTGGTCGGTTGAAAAATCGGCCGATTTTTGGCATTCGCTCTGGGACTACTTCAATATCACTGCCTCTGAACAACCGACTGATATTCTGGCTGATAACTCGATGCCAGGGGCGGCATGGTTTAGGGATGCTCGGCTTAACTATGCTGAGAATTTCTTTGCGCGGATGGAGCCTGGAAAGACGGCCGTTCTCTACAAAGCGGAAAACCAACCGATTGAGCCGATAAGCTGGCAGGAAATTTATGACAAGACCAACGCTCTGGCCCATGTCTTGCGAGAAATGGGTGTTCAACAGGGGGATCGGGTGGTGGCCTATTTGCCCAATATTCCTGAAGCGATCATTGGCCTCTTTGCTTGTGCCAGCCTGGGCGCTATCTGGTCGAGTAGTTCGCCCGATTTTGGCAGTCGCAGCGTCCTGGATCGTTTCCAACAGATAGAGCCAAAAGTGCTGCTGGCTGTTGATGGCTATACCTATAATGGCAAGCCCTTTGACCGTCTGACTGTGGTAGCTGAGCTTCAGGCTGGCTTGCCAACTTTGGAACAGACGATATTGGTTCCTCTTTTGGTTGATAATCCTGACATGGCAGCACTTGAAAATACCGTCTTGTGGTCTGAAGCGTTGGCAACGGCCGAGCCTCCCCAAACGATGACCTTCGCCCAACTGCCTTTCGACCATCCGCTTTGGGTGCTTTACTCATCTGGGACAACAGGACGGCCGAAACCGATCGTGCATGGGCAGGGGGGTGTTTTATTGGAACATCTTAAAGAGACGGTGTTTCATTTAGACCTGAAACCGGAAGATAAGTTTTTTTGGTACACCAGCACCGGCTGGATGATGTGGAACTTTATCGTAGGCGGTCTTCTGTCCGGCTGCACCATCATTCTCTATAATGGCAGCCCTGGCTATCCCTCGATGATGTCCTTATGGGAATTAGCGGCTGAAACAGGCATCACTTATTTTGGCACCTCGGCCGCTTTTGTCGGCGCTTGTATGAAGGCTGAGATAAAACCAGCCGAACACCTCGATTTAAGCGCTATACGGGCCGTTGGCTCTACTGGCTCTCCTTTGACCGTCACTAACTTTGAATGGATTTACGATAATATTAACCAACAGTTGGCTCTGGAGTCGGTTAGCGGTGGCACGGATCTTTGCACCGCTTTCGTTGGCGGTTGTCGTCTCTTGCCTATCTATGCTGGAGAAATTCAAGGGGCAGCCCTGGGGGCAAAAGTTCAGGCTTATAATGAGCGCGGCGAACCAGTTGTTGGCGAGGTTGGCGAATTGGTTATCACTGAACCGATGCCTTCTATGCCCATCTATTTCTGGAATGACCCGGATTACGAACGATATACGGCCAGCTACTTTGAGATGTATCCGGGTGTTTGGCGGCATGGCGATTGGATTAAGATTAACGAGAGGGGCGGTTGTGTGATTTACGGCCGATCCGATTCCACCATCAACCGTCAGGGCATTCGTATGGGGACGAGCGAAATCTATCAAGCCGTCGAATCTTTACCAGAGATTATGGACAGCCTCATTGTTGATTTGGAGCTACTCGGCCGTGATTCTTACATGCCCCTCTTTATCGTCCTTCGTGAAGGAGCAGAATTAGATGAGAGCCTGACTAAACGAGTCAAGCAAAAGATCCGACAGGACATCTCCCCCCGGCATGTGCCAGACGAAATCTTAGCTATTGATCAGATTCCTTACACGCTCAGCGGCAAAAAAATGGAAGTTCCTATCCGTCGCATCCTCCTCGGCCAACCTGTCGAAAAAGCCGCCAACCCAGGCGCCATGCGAAATCCCGATTCGCTCCAGTTCTTTACAGATCTTTCGGGAAAATTGAATAACTAAGCATAAAGTCTTAAGAAAGATTTAGTGTCAATGCGCAATAATGATATTGACAATGACATTTTTTGATTATTGCGTCGTGGATAAAGTTTTAAAAACGGAAATTTGTGACACAATCAAATAGTTGAAGGTAAATATGTATGCTTGATATTCAATATAGTATGTGTTTAAATCCAGTTACGTTTACACTTCTTATGTCCGTAACGCTTCGGGAAATTGGGATTCTCGAGGATATGAAAAGAGTCAAAGTATTTGAAGGAAAGCATTTTGAGCCGAAAAAAGAATACCATATTTCTATAATCAATAAACCTGTGGGGCTGGCCATAAAAGAGATATCTTCGGAGGAACCTAGTATTCTAAATAGTTTCCTTGACCTCATTAATAATACGGATTGGTCTGGTATCAGAAGCCAGTATGAATATTGTCATGTGGTTAAAGATAAGCAGAAACCCTCGCAAGTTGGAGAGATTGTCTCCGACCCTCCTGAAACCATAATTGTGGGTGTGACAGTACCAGCAATCGAAGGTTTTTATAACAAACTTAGTGACCTAACTGGAATTATTATCGAAACCCCTTATTACCCTCATGTAACGCTATATTTGTATAAAAGCGAGCATGGGATTCGGGTATCAAACAAAAAGGAGTTTGATAATTATGTTCGACGGAAAATCAGTTTGGATGAATTACACTCGGTGAATCCTTAATTCGCTTCGGTTTCACTTTCATCGCCCCAAGATTCTGAACAAGTAGCCAGGGGGTGTTGTTCAATGATAGCTTACTCAGATTCGTATTCTTCCGTTTCAGGCTCTAGTAATGTAATCCGTCGATAAGATTCAGCATACTTGAAACCTACTTTTTTACCCGTTTCGCTGTTCCATTGTTTAACCATTGGGGTGGGGTCCCATTCGCCAAACTGACTTTTATGCTGCATCAGGGCTTCTACTCGAAGCTCCATCACCTCAGTAACATCAATATAGTAGTTAGCCGCTTCCCCGGAATTAGTGATGTAAATGTAATTGGCTTTGTGAGGGGCTAGTCCTTCTGCTTCCATTTCTGGATAGAGCAGGCCCATCTCGGAGGCTGGAAACAGGGCTTCAACGGCCGCTTTTGCGACCGCCCGATGGTCGGGGTGGTTGATATAGGTGTCGGAGATAAAGACGGCCGTAGGGTCAGTACAAACAACGGCATTAGGCTTATATTTCCGTACTAGCCTGACGATCTCTTTCCGCAATGATAACGTCGCTTCAACCAGCCCATCATGGTAGCCCAGGAAAACGCACTCTTTGACACCGACGACTTCGGCCGCTGCCCGTTGTTCGTTTCGCCGGGTCTCAATCAGCTTGTTTTGGGTCATAGCTTCTTCATGGCTGCCGACGTTGCCATCTGTGACCATGACATAAACGACTTCGCTGCCCTCTTTGGCCCATAAAGCGGCCGTTCCCCCGGCCACAAACTCAATATCATCTGGATGGGCAAAGATGAACATCGAGCGGGGTGGAATGTAGGTCTTACTCATCAGTGCCTTCCACCACGTCTGCTATCTCAGCTTCTACTGCTTCATTCGTCTCGCTGGACTCATTCGGGTCTTTGAGCATAATGCGGAAGAATCGTTCAGCATATTTGAAGCCTACCTTTTTGCCTAATTCACCACCCCAATTTTTCATTGGTTCGTCCGGGTCCCAATCCCCAAGTTGGCTGACATGCTGTCGCAGCGCTTCAATTTTGATATCAATTGACTCGCTTGTATCTACAAAGTAATTGGGTTCCTGGCGTGGGTTGCTGATGTAGACATAGTTGACCTTATGTCCTTTTAAGCCTTCTGCTTCTAAATCGGGATAAAGTAAATTCATCTCGGCGGCCGGGAAGGTGGCATCAATAGCGGCCGTTCCTGCTGCTCTGTGGTCGGGGTGGTTGATGCGGTTTTCGTTAGGGAAGAACTGAGTTGGATCGCCACAAACAACCACATTTGGCCGATAGGTCCGAATGAGCCGCACCAACTTTTTACGGAGTTCGAGAGTCGGTTCCAGCAAACCATCATGGTAGCCCAGGAAAACACATTCCTTGGCCCCGGCAACCTTGGCCGCTGCCCGCTGTTCGCTGCGCCGCGTTTCAATTAATTTATCCGTCGTCATTCCTTCTTCATGACTGCCAACATTGCCGTCTGTGATAACGACGTAAATATTGTCGCAACCATGTTTTGCCCACAGGGCAGCCGTTGCGCCGCATGAGAACTCAATGTCATCTGGGTGAGCATAAATCATTATTGCTCGCTCTGGAATATATGTGTTTGTCATGTTATCTCCTATTGAATTTGTATCTACTGTCCCATTATAACTGAGGTTGTGGTTTATCGGGTAGCAATCGTTCCAGATTCATTTATCACTGGCTGTAAACTGTCTGCCGCTACCTGCTTACTGTCTACTGATACCTTATCAACTCATTCACTTGTGCTATAATTGCAATCATTGTGTCACCAAAGTAAGGCGTAACGACAGAAACAAAGCGCCAAATCTCCAACCCAAAACAACGAAGAGGATTTTGTATGAGTAATTGGTTTAGCACCGAAGTGCCTGAAGTGTTGGAAATGTTATACACTGACGAACAAAAGGGTTTGTCACCAGCCCAGGTTGAAAAACGACTTGAAGAGAATGGCCTAAATGAGCTAGTTGAGCGGGGGGCAAAAAGTCCCTGGAGTATCTTGTGGGAGCAATTGACAGGGATTTTGGTTGTTATTCTTATTTTAGCTGGGCTTGTTTCGGCGCTGTTGGGGGAGGTTGAAGACACAATTGTTATCCTGGCAATCGTTGTTATGAATGCGATCTTAGGCTTTTCACAGGAATATCGAGCTGAGCAAGCGATTGCTGCCCTCAAGAAGTTGGCCGTGCCTACGGTTCGGGTGCGTCGGGATGGGGAGGTGCAAGAAATTTCGGCTAGAGAGCTGGTCCCCGGTGACATCGTCCTGTTGGAGGCGGGCAATAAGGTTCCGGCGGACGGACGTATCATCGAGAGCGTTAATTTACGCGTTGAGGAAGCCGCTTTGACGGGCGAGTCTGAACCGGTCGAAAAAGCACCTGGCGTATTGTCCGGCAGCGACCGCGCCCTGGGCGACCGTTTTAACATGGTTTATATGGGCACGGTGGTTACTTATGGCCGAGGTTTAGTGGTCATCACTGAAACTGGCATGAGTACCCAATTGGGTAATATCGCTGAAATGATCCAGTCTGTTGAACGGGAACCAACGCCACTCCAAAAACGGCTTGACAGCTTAGGTAAGACATTGGCCTGGATAACGTTAGCCATTATTGCTGTGGTCTTCGTCTTCGGCGTTATGCGTGGTGAAGAGTTGGAGTTGATGTTTTTAACTGGTATCAGTTTGGCTGTTGCGGCCGTTCCAGAAGGACTCCCGGCAGTTGTGACTATCACTTTGGCTCTTGGTTCCCGGCGAATGTTAAAACGCAACGCCCTTATCCGAAAGTTGCCTGCTGTCGAAACGCTAGGCTCTGTCACTGTTATTTGCTCTGATAAGACTGGCACCCTGACCGAAAATCGAATGACCGTCACCGTCTTAGATGTCGCCGGGGCCGTTCAAGATGTCGATGCGTTAACTAAAGAGGGTGTTCCTGTCCTTGATTCGGCTTTCGACACGGGCATTCGCGCTCCGGTTAAAAGCCTAGGTTTGCTGCTTAGAGCGGCTGCATTATGCAATGATGCTGTCCTTCAACCTTCAAAGGATGGCAGCGGTGATATGCGTGCCATTGGCGACCCAACCGAAGGGGCCTTAGTCGTCGCCGCCGCCCAGGTTGGCATTAACAAAACGGCCTTAGAAGCGCGTTGGCCTCGGATCGGAGAGGCCCCTTTTACGTCAGAGCGTAAACGAATGTTAACCCTCCATCGGCCGTCTATCAAACCAGAGGAGTCAAAATCCCCCTGGCGCGATGCTCCCTTTGTCGCTTTTTCTAAGGGAGCAATTGACAGCCTAATGGATATTACAAAGGCTGTTTGGGTTGGTGATGAGGCCGTTCCCTTAGATGAGGATATGCGGAGGCGAATACTTGATAGTAATGAACGAATGGCTCAGAAAGGGCAGCGTGTCCTTGGGGTCGCCTTCCGACCGGTGCATGAACGGCCGACTCAGGGCAAGGAAGAGACGCTTGAACAAGACCTCATCTTTGTTGGTCTAATTGGCATGTTAGACCCACCGCGTCCTGAGGTCAAAGAGGCTGTCGCTACCAGCCGAACGGCAGGCATTCGACCTGTCATGATCACGGGCGATCATCCCTTGACTGCTCTGCACATTGCCAAAGAGCTTGATATTACTGACAATGACCGCAAGCTGAGAGGCCGCGAACTGGAACAGATGTCAGCCGAAGAATTGCGGGAACAGGTGGAAGATGTCTCGGTTTATGCTCGTGTTTCACCTGAACACAAGCTCAAGATCGTCAATGCTTTCCAAGAGCGAGGCGAAGTGGTTGCTATGACGGGCGATGGTGTTAATGATGCGCCCGCCCTGAAAAAAGCTGATATTGGCGTTGCAATGGGTATCACTGGCACAGATGTCTCTAAAGAGGCGGCCGATATGGTACTTCTCGATGACAACTTTGCAACTATTGTTGCCGCTGTTGGAGAAGGCCGGACAATCTATGACAATATTCGCAAATTTATCAAGTACATACTGTCCAGTAATACGGGCGAAATTTGGGTGATGCTCGTTGGCCCCTTGTTGGGTATGCCACTTCCGCTGCTGCCCCTCCAAATCCTGTGGATCAATCTGGTGACTGACGGCCTTCCTGGTCTGGCGCTTTCCGTTGAGCCGGCGGAACGTGGCATTATGAAGCGAAAGCCGTTTCACCCTAATGAAAGTGTTTTTAGTAGGGGAATCGGCCGTCAGATCTTATGGGTCGGTATCTTGATGGGGCTGGTTTCGCTGGCTGTCGGATATTTTAATTGGGTCAATGACGGCCGTCCTATGTCTGAGGGCGAATCTGGCAGCGTGTGGCAGACGATGGTTTTTACAACCTTAACCCTGGCTCAGATGGGTAATGCCTTGGCCATCCGCTCTAAAAGAGATTCTTTATTCCAGATTGGTATTTTTTCAAATAGACCTATGGTTGTGGCTGTTGTCTCAACCTTCTTGCTTCAAATGGCTGTCATTTACTGGGGACCATTGCAAGGTTTCTTTTCGACTGTTGCCCTAACTGGGGAACAGTTGTTAGTAAGCCTCTTGTTAAGCACTTCCGTCTTTTGGGCCATTGAAGTTGAAAAATGGTTCATTCGCCGTCGTAAAGATGCTGGTTGATACGCATTGTCATCTGGACTTTGACCGATTTGACAGTGACCGTCAACAGGTTGTAGAGAGAGCTGTCGCGGCAGGCGTTGGACGAATCATCGTTCCTGCTCTCGATCTGACCAATTGCCAAGCTGTATTAAGGTTGGCTGACCAATATGAACAGGTCTTTGCTGCCATTGGCGTCCACCCAAATTCTTCGGCCGAATGGCAAGATAGTTGGCTAGAACAGCTTCGGCCGTTCGCCCAACACAAAAAAGTGGTCGCTATCGGCGAAATTGGTCTTGATTACTATTGGGATCGTGCTCCAAAAGCAGTCCAACAGCAGGCACTGGAACGGCAGTTAGCCCTGGCGGCCGAGTTAAATTTACCCGTCATTATTCACAATCGGGAGTCTGATCAAGACGTGCTAAAGTTATTGGCTCAATCTCCCTTAAACGGCCGTCCAAGACCCGGCGTCCTGCACTCCTTCTCAACGACCTGGGAAACGGCCGAACGCGCCCTTGAAATGGGCTATTACCTGGGTTTTACTGGCCCTGTCACTTACAAAAAAGCTGATGACCTCCGAGCGGTTGTGGCACAGGTTCCTCTGGATCGAATCTTGATTGAGACAGACGCGCCCTTCTTGGCCCCGCAGCAGCGTCGTGGCAAACGGAACGAACCGGCTTATGTCGCTTTTGTTGCCGAAAAGATTGCTGAGATTCGAGGGTTGACAACGGCCGAAATCAGCCAACACACGACCGAAAATGCCCGCCGCCTATTCGGAGAACTTGGGTAGTCAATTGCCTGACCAAATGTGTGACCTCTCTATTATCATCGTAAGCTGGAACGTTCGAGACTTGCTTCAATCTTGCCTTGCCTCAATTGAGGTTGGCAAAGGAGAGCTGACTATTGAAACGATTGTGGTAGATGGAGGCTCGACGGATGGCAGCCCGGAGATTGTTCAGACGACTTTTCCCCAGGTGAAATTAATCGCTAGAAGAGATAATGTCGGTTTTCCAAAAGGTAACAATATCGGTCTGGCAGAGGCAAACGGCCGTTATCTCTTGCTCCTAAATCCTGACACAGAAGTGGTTGAAGGGGCATTTTCAACGATGGTTGCTTATCTTGAGGCCAATCCCGATGTCGGCGTTGTCGGCGCTCAATTACTCAATTCCGATGGCACGGTGCAATCCTCCCGCCGCCGCTTCCCAACTATCGCCACTGCTTTCTTTGAAAGCACCTGGCTCCAGCCTTTTGCGCCGAAGAACGTCCTTCGTCATTATTACGCTGAGGATATAGCAGATGATGAAACGGCCGATGTCGATTGGGTCAAAGGGGCTTGCTTGATGACTCGTCAGCGTGTTTTAGAGCAGGTTGGCCCTTTAGATGCCGATTATTTTATGTACTCGGAGGAGCTAGATTGGTGTAAACGGATTAAACTGGCTGGATGGCGGGTGGTCTATCTACCGGAGGCCAAAATCATCCATCATGAAGGCAAGAGTAGTGAACAGGCCGTTACAGCCCGTCATATCAATTTTCAGCGGGCCAAATTACGCTATTTCCGTAAATATCATGGTGTGATGATAACGGTTGTGTTACGAATCTTCCTGTTAAAAAACTATGTCTGGCAGTTAGGGTTAGAAGCGTTCAAGGGCTTGCTGGGACATAAAAAAGAGCTGCGCCGCCAGCGCATCCATGCTTATTGGCAGGTAATTCGTTCTGGTCTCCGGCCGGCTGGATATTAATGCTAAGCGGGTCGCGGACAATCCTCCCTAAAATTAAAAGCCTGACTTCTGGTTGTGACGAATGAAAATCGGCTTTGTAACCGGTGAGTATCCCCCGATGGAAGGGGGGGTGGGCGCGTTCACTCGTGAATTGGCCTTAGCAATGTCCGATTTAGGGCATGAAATTCATATCATTACCAGCCGAGAAGCACGGCCGTCTCAGGCCGATAAACGTTGGTGGCGGCTGCGGGAGCCAATTGCGTTAGATTACGCTACCCTTCACCCTCGTATTCGCCGTTGGTGGTGGCCTGCAATGAGTACCATCGCTGACATTGCCATTGAACAAGACTTGGAGCTGGTTAATGTTCAGTATCAAGCTGCCGCCTTTGATATGCGTTTTCCAGCCATCAACTTCTTGCCCTGGCGGCTGCGCGGTTTTTGCAAAACGGCCGTTACCTTTCATGACCTCCGCACGCCTTACCTGTTCCCCAAGGCTGGACGATTGCGCCAATGGGTCGTTCACAAGTTGGCCCAATCGGCCGATGGCATTATCGTCACTAATCAAGCTGACCAGCAAGCCCTCATCCAGGCAGGGATAGGCCAAGCTAATATGTGCCAAATCCCTATTGGCAGCAATATCACGACTCATCAGGTCAATAGGGCCGACATAACGACTGTTCGCCAAAAATTAAATCTCAAGGCCGACGATCACCTCCTCGGCTATTTTGGTTTCCTTAATGAAAGCAAAGGGGCTGATGCGCTGCTACATGCCTTGGCTGACCTGGATGAGCGATACCATCTTGTTTTCATTGGTGGACAAACTGGCAGCAGTGACCCTAATAATAATGCGGCATTTCTGACTGGATTGAAGAAGATGATAGCCGATCTAGGTTTAGATGAACGGGTGCATTGGAGTGGGTTTTTACCTGATCATGAAGTTTCGGTCTATCTTCAAACGGCCGATCTAATCACCATGCCTTATCGAGATGGCGTTTCCCTTCGCCGAGGAACTTTGATGGCTGCCCTGGCTCATGGACGACCGATTATTAGTACCGAACCGACTCTGACGACTCCTGAACTCGTTCATGGCGAGAATATTTGGCTGGTTGGGCCTGATGATCCTTCAGCGTTGGTTGAGGCCGTTCACGTTCTGAGCCAAAATAGTGCGTTCGCTAAGCGACTTGGCGCCGGGGCAGCAAAAACGGCCGATACGTTCACTTGGGACAAGATCGCTAACAGAACGGCCGATTATCTGGCGACAGTTGTTTGATGATTCATCTGCTGTGAATATTGTGCTTTAGTCCAATTTTTTGTGTGGATATTTTGATTGACCTGTTTGACACATTCAGGACACATGCCGTGAGTGATAGGTGGAACCTTAGGCGTGTCGAAAAGGCCCAAGACCCAGATTGCAGCATCGAGGCTGAGCCATTGGTTGCAAACGCGGACAAGATTGCACCAAGCACACATATGAATGAGGGGGATGGGTTGGTGGGGACGGCCGTATAGGGCGCGGGTCATCCCTTTAGGAATTTCCTTTGAGATTGATGATTCAAACCATAGGCTGGCTGCTTCGCCTAATGAGATTTTCATCGCCATATGCCGCAGAAAATTTGGGGAATCACCCCGAAACGGAAAGTAGATAGGCTCCCCCGTATCTCGTACTTGTTTCATTATGATCCGGTAGAGATAGCGGGTTGTATTACCTTCAATAAAGTCCCAAATTGAATGACCCAAGGGGGAATGCGTTAGAAGCGCATCTCCATCGTTTTTCTTTGCAAATTCTGACCATGCCCCACCGATTGAGGTTAAAGTATCTCGCGCATCAACCTGATAAAAACAATAGCTGTTTTTTAACACAATACACATCCGTGAAATTATTAGCTCTGCAGAGCGTCAATAGTTTTAGTCGCAATATCTGCCTGGATTGGGTCGAAGGCTGGATTAATTTGTAAAGCCTGGGTCAGTAAACGGATCGCTTCGGCCGTTTCTCCCCGTGCCTCGGCAATCATTCCAGCATGATAAAGCATCTCAGCATCCTTTGTCCCTAGTTGCAGGGCTAGCTCCATCATCTCTTGTGCCTTTTCAAATTCTCCCAATTTATAATAAGCCCAAGCTGCCAGATCATAGGCACCAATATCTTGTCGTTGTTCTAGATCAGTTTCGATTAGCGTTAAGGCTTCGTTTAGCTTCAGGTCGTGGTTGACATAATATTCAGCCAATTCACGTCCATAAAGTGCGGGTTCTGTCTGAGCCAGTTGACTATAGTTTTCTTCAATTGTCTGATAATAAGCGTTAGCTTTCGATGGTTGATCTATTAGGGTATGGAGATCGCCTAAGGCAGCTAATGTTCCTAATGACTCTGAGAGGGCTAGAGACTGCTGGTACAAGTCAATCGCTTCTTCGTAGTCGCCAGCCGCTACGGCAACTTCTGCCAGGACATTCAGCGGGGCCACATAATCGCTTCGCAGGTTGAGGGCAGCTTCAAGGTATTCTTGGGCCTTCTCAAAACGGCCGACATCGAAATAAAGATCCCCCAACCGGAAAAGATACCAGGCAATTTGGCCTTTTTCTTGCCCTTCTTCGAGGGCTTGCCTGGTTGCTCTGTGCATCAACGCAATAGCCTCTTCTCGATCTCCGGTGAGTTCAGCCAGATGAGCCATTCGAGCATTTACCTGGGGTGAGGGTGTTTGGGCGAGTAGCTGTTCATAGATAGATTCGGCTTCTTCATATCGACCTAATGCCAGCGAAGCATCGCCCGCCGTTGCCAGAGCATCCGTCCGCTTCGGATCATCCTCATATACTGTTAGCGCTAATGTCCGAGCTTCTTCAAACTGGTGTAGGGCTAACATTGCCGCTGCCATTGAGATTTCCGCTGGATCATAATCTGGCAGCAGGGTCAGGGCTTGTTGCTGTGTATCGACGGCTTGGGAATATAGATCGGTGTCGTCTGTTTCCCAGGCTTTTTGGGCATAAAGCTGACCTAAAATTGCCAAACTCACTGCGTCTTGCGGATTTTCTTTTGTCCGCTCCTCAAATAATTGAATACCTTCTTCTGCGTCTGGCCGAGTCACCAGATCGGCCGCTTCAATAGTGGCTACATTGACCTGAACTGGTATCAATGAATCTGCCCAATCAGCCAGCGTTCCCCAATAGCTTATAGCTACGATAATAAGTACGGTAAATAGAATAATTCCAATTCGACGAGTATTCATTAATAAAACTCCTGTTGCTGTTTAGGGGTGTAACCTTGTTTGTTATTGTTAATCGGAAAACCAGTTGAGGTTTGATAGGCGGGTAAGGTCTAAGAAGTCATCTGTGGTTTATTTTCCCACCTATCAAACCTACTTTATTCCATCACTGATTAGTGGGCGGGGACCAAATATGGGAAGGCGCTAGAGAAGGCGACATCATTGTTGTCGACACAATCACCAGCATTTGGGTCTCCGGTAATAATCTGTAATTCAATGTCGATGACATCATCTGCCAACTGGCGGCCGTTTAAGAAACCGGCGGTTGATCCAGTGTCGATTGTCAAGATGTCTGGCAAAAGAACGGATGCGAAGGGGCCTAAAAATTGGCTGAAGTCGCGCTGGTCATGTTTCGGTTTGCCACCATTGAAGTCATCTTTCGATTCTGAGGGGATGAAAACGGTATTGATGGCTGGACGACCCATGCGGTCAATCTGATCGCCATTAAGCTCTGTTCTGGCCCAGACACCAACGTTCTGGGACCCCAGGTTACTGCTGGGAATCTCTAAGACGATGGCTGAAACGTTTAATCCAGCGAAGAAGTCTTCCTGGTTGCCGTCACAGAAGGTACGGCCGTTTGCACCTAGAAAGGCGTTCAGGTCGAAGAAGAATGGATCATCATAGATTCCGGCTCGGAGCATCCCGCCATCGGCGAGTGCAATATCTTGCCCGACTTGGCCACGACCTTGAACGGCCGATCCACCTTTACCTGGAACCCGTCGAACCAATATTTCCTGGTTGCTGCCGCTTCCTTCAAAGGTTATCCGATAAGAAAAGTTAGATTTGGCATCGCCATTGGCGTCAACCCGAAATTCATAGGAAGCATCTGGATGAAAGCTGCCATCATTTAACACACCGGCCAGTGGATTAACCGTCATGATGAACGTGGTATTGTTGTTATCAGCGAATGCGTAGAGGTCATTGATGTCCAATCGGGTATCACCGCCGGGTGAGGTTAGGCCAGGGGCATCTAAATGGTCTGCCGCCTGGGAGGGAAGGCTGGCAACCCCTACGATGAAGGCTGCCATCACTAACCCAATAGTGATTATTGTTCGTAATGTTTTCATGCTAATCTCCTTTCAGTAACAAAACAGCCACGTCTGGCCTTCTAATTGATAATCTTGTCGACTAACAGTTATTACGGTTGTTCATGCCTTTTGCATCACTTTTTCACAAATTGATGATTTTTGTGGGCTTACAAGTTAAATAGACTGTTAACAAATTGCTTTACAGTTATGAGGTCTGGATTCCTGCCTTCGCAGGAATGACGAGATTCAAATTATTTACTTAACAGGGTATTTACGCTCCCGCTGGTATTTAGGAAGAGCGGCTTCCAAACAAGACTATATCCCCAGTTGGTTGTGGGCTGCCCCCAGCAGGCTCAATTGAAACGCCGACCGCATCGAAATTTAATGAAGCAGCGTCGATAGTAAAGGAGTAGGTGCTTTGTCCCGGTTCTTCTAGGGTAAAGACTCCTGCACTTATCGGATTATCCCCTTGGATGAGCCAAAGTTGGAAATTTTGATTGGCCGCTATTGGCGACAAGCCAGTTACAGAGAGGAAACCTACCCCCTCGTTTGTATTAACTACCAGGAAGCCGCCCCCAGATGGGTCGCTCTCTGTTCCATCAACGGCAACGGTCACTGTGTCAGACCTGCCGAGCGCGACCAGGATTTGTTGTTGGTTTTGAATCTGCTCCATTAAAGCAATATTTTCTGCGACTAGATCGTTGGCTGTCGATTGCAGGGCTAGCCGCTCATTATCTAATGTAGTTAAATCGCTTTCCAGCTCAGCAATCTGATCATTTAAGTCGCCAAGTTGAGCGCGCATGGAGAGTGACCATATGAATAGGACAACTAGGATTAGACTTAAGGCGGCAAATGCTGGCATTGGCCGGGGCAGAAGGCGCCGTTGTAGTTTTTCTAGGAAACTTTCGGTTTGTATTACGGCCGTTTCGGATTGTCTTGCTTTAGAATCGTTCCGAATTCGCTCCATGAATGCTGCTTTGTCAGCTTCTGTGCCTGGAACAGGTTTAGCTAAGTAAGCTAACTCGGCCGCAGATGCAATCATCTCATCTAACTCTGTACGGGCAGACGGCCGTGTTGCAACAAAATGATCGACCTGATCACGTTCTTCTTTACTCAATGTGCCGAGGGCATAGAAAGGAAATAGCTCCTTAATCTGTTGGTCGTTCATCTTTCTTTTACACCTGCCTTGTTCAACGCATCACGCAGTTTGTCCATGGCTAGACGCGCACGTGAATGCACTGTGCCTAAGGGCGTATTGATCTTCTCTGATATTTCCTGCCGCGTTAATCCTTGGTAATAGGATAGGTGAATGATCTCAGCTTGTTTATCAGGCAGCTGAGTCATCGCCGTTTGGAGGAGGTCGCGTCGTTCGCTGTGCCATACGGCTTCGTTCACCTCATCATCATGTGGTTCAGGATTGTAGATGTGGCCGAATTTGGCCTCATTTAGCTCTACTTGTGGTTGTGCCTTGTGGCGGCGTATGGTGTCAATGGCTAAACGATGGGCAATGGTGAACATCCAGTTTTTGAACGAGCCTTGTCTCGCATCGAACGATTTGCTACGCGACCACACTCTCCAAAAGGTTTCTTGAACTATTTCTTCTGCGGTGGTGCGCTCGCGCATGATACGCAGGGCTAAACCTCGGACTTGAGCCGCATAGCGATCGTAAAGTAGTTCGAGCGCCTTATCATCGCCGCGAACCACAGAACTCATTAGTTTTTCATCGGTTACATCATCTTGATGCATTCTTACCTATATCGTCGATCAAGACCATATTTCTAACAATATTACGGAAAAGTTAAGTTTTGCATCACTATTATATCATTGTGGGTAATATGTACTAAGGCCAACAAGATTTACAAAGGCTGATGAGAAACCAATTTTGCCTAGAAATAGCAGCCTGTCTTGTCAAATTTAGCAATTGTCATAGAACGAGCGTATTTATTATGTGGGTTTCTTATCGGTTGGCGAAATGCAAAAGGGCGTTAGAATCCTTCCCTTATGAAATATGAAAAACAAACGCTGGGGTTGATGCTCCTTCTATTCATCTTCTTGGGCAGCCTCTATGCTTTAACAACTCCCGCGTTTGAAGCCTCTGATGAGTTGTGGCACTATCCTATGATTCGCCATCTTGCTGACGGTAATTCGTTGCCCGTTCAGGTATTTGACCCGGAGTTGGCAGGGCCGTGGAAGCAGGAGGCTAGCCAGCCACCGCTCTACTATTATCTAGGCGCGGCCTTGACCTTTTGGATTGATGCCTCTGACATGGAGACGGTGCGTTGGCTGAATCCTCATGTCGATAACGGGGTTATTACGGCCGATGCCAACACCAATCTCGTCATCCACAATCCAGCCGTAAACCCCTGGCAGGGAACCCTGTTAGCGATTCGCATAGTCAGATTGGTGTCGGTATTAATGGGCGCAGCGACTGTCTATTTTACTTACCGTATCGCCAAAGAGGTTGTTCCAAAACGGCCGGAAATCGCCCTAGGCGCTGCCGCCGGAGTGGCTTTCAACCCCATGTTCCTCTTTATCAGCGGCGCAGTCAACAATGATAACCTCGTCATCCCTTTGGCAACATTGGCCTTACTAATGATGATTCGACTGATCACGGAGGAAGGGGAAGACGCAGTCGTTCAATGGCGTAAACTGCTTCTATTGGGTGTGGTCATTGGTTTCGGGGCATTGACGAAGATCACGGCCGTTGGCCTGCTTCCTTTAGCCTTTGGCACGCTCTTCATCCACCGTTGGCAGCAATCTAGCCAATCGGCATCAATTCAAGATTTAGTTACCTTGTTATGGCAGACACTCGGCCGTTTTTTCGTCATCCTCCTGCCTGTTCTGATCATCGCCGGCTGGTGGTACTGGCGCAATATAGACCTTTATGGCGATTGGAGTGGCTGGAATGCTTTTATCGCTGTTCTTGGACAACGAGCCACCGCTGCCTCTCTGTCGCAACTCTGGGACGAACGGTGGGGTTTCATGCTTTCATACTGGGGGCTGTTTGGTGGGGTAAATATTCCGATGACTACCTGGATTTACCACCTCCTCAATTTCGTCGTCATTCTCTCCATCCCTGGTTTTCTTATCTATCTAACTAAATATCATCGACCTCAATCGAATAAGGAACGATTATCGGCGGCCCCTTTTATTGCCAATTTCCTAAACGCCATCACCAAAAAGTTCGCCCTTGTTATCTGCTTGCTCTGGTCGTTGGCCGTTGTTCTGGGACTCATTCGATGGGCAACCACCACCTGGTCGTCGCAAGGGCGGCTGGTTTTTTCGGCCATTGCTACCTTGAACATATTGATGGTACTTGGACTGGCGGGCTGGTTGAAGCAGCGAACGGCCGTCATCGTTCTCAGCCTCTTGGCCGGATTTCTTTTCATCGTATCTACTGCCGCTCCTTTCCTTTGGATTCAACCTGCTTATCAACCACCTAATATAGAAATACCAAGTAATTTGAGCATCGTTGACCAAACCTTTGGGGGAAAAATCCGTTTAATTGGCTACCAGTTAGAGGCTGAAACTTTACAGCCTGGAGAAGCTGTTGATGTCACCCTGGTCTGGGAGGTTTTGGAAAGGATGGAGCGAGATTGGAGTGTCTTTGTCCATTTAACTGACCCGATATTGGCTTCACCCGTTGTTCAACGTGATATGTATTTGGGCCAGGGCTTGCTGGCTACAACGTTGCTTGAACCTGGCGGACAAATCGTCAACCATTATCAATTGTCCCTTTCTCCAACGACCTTCGCCCCTGGCGAATTAATCTTAACGGCTGGACTTTATGATTTCTATTCGGCCGAGCAGGAGCGTTTGCCAACTAATGATGGGGCCGATACGGTCGTTTTAGAAACCCTAAGGGTCGAATCGCTCCCTGGCGAAGTCCCAAACCCGGTCAATATCAACTTTGAGGATCAAGTCGCCCTGGTTGGTTATAATGTCACCCCACGCCGCACATTGCCGGGGGAGACGGTTGATCTGACCCTTTATTTCCGGCCATTAAAGCCTTTTGACACCGATTACACCATCTTTGCCCAAATAGTTGATGACGACACCACTCGTTGGGCTAGCAGTGACCAGTTACAGCCAACCAGTCAATGGGAGGCGGGAGAAATAAGGGCCGTTCAATTGACTTTAGCCTTAAACGAAACGACCCCGACCGCTGTTTATCCCATTATCGTTGGGCTTTATATTCAAACGGCCGAAGGCGATTTTGATCGCTTGCAGATAATGACGGCCGAAGGGCGATTGATCGATGATTTCCTTCTGCTGACCAGGGTACGGGTTGATTAGGTCTCATAATCTGATAAGATTTCCCTACCTATGTTAAAAGATAATTTCTGGCAAAGCCTTTCACCAACCACCATCGCCAACAGCCCTTGGATATTAGGCTTAACAGCTGGTATTGTGGCTGTTTTAGGTGGCGTGATTATCGCGCTCGGTGGACCAATTGCGGCCGTTGCCCTCATCCTCGGTTTGGTGGCTGCCTTTGTCGTTTTGCAAAATTTGGAATTGGGTTTCTGGGGAGTCATTGCCGTCATTACTCTGTTGCCCTTTGCGACGGTCCCTGTCGATATTGGTTTAACACCCACTTTCTTAGATATGGCGCTTGGGGCAACTGTTGGCGTTTGGGCTTTGAGAATTGTTACTGGCCGTCAGCGAACTATGATCACGGCCCCCATTACTCTGCCGTTGGTTGTTTTTATTCTTGTGGCTATTTTTGCCTTCATCTTTGGTATGGCAAATGGCCCGTTAACCTCCAATTTGCTACGCCACTTTGCCGAACTTCTTTTGAGCCTGGGTTTTGTGCTGGTTGTCATTGATTACTGCGCTCAATGGGAACAGTTAGAGCGATTGGTGAAGGTCATCTTATTAACTGGGGCGGGCGCGGCCGTTATTGGGATTGGTTTATGGCTGATGCCAGATTTCACCGCCAACGACGCGTTGAATGCTTTGCAACGGGTAGGCTACCCTGGCGGCTTCGTCATTCGCTATATTGAGGAAAATCCGGAGCTTTCGGAACGGGCTATCGGTACCTCAGTTGATCCCAATGCTTTAGGGGGGTTGCTCTTGATGATTGGGGCTTTAGCCGGGCCACAGGTGGTGGCTAAACGGCCGATTTTCTCCCGCTGGATAATCCTGAGTATTGTCGGCCTGATTTTTCTCGGTATCGTCTTAACGTTCTCAAGAGGGGCCATGCTGGGCCTCGTCGCTGGACTTGGCTATATTGCTGTCTTGCGCTACCGTCGTTTAATTCCCTATCTTGCCGTGGCGGGGTTGCTCTTTTTGCTGCTGCCTTTTACGCAGGAATATGTCGGCCGTTTCCTGGAAGGGTTTCAGGGGGCTGACTTAGCTACCCAAATGCGCTTTGGTGAGTACACCGATGCCTTTTCTCTCATCAGCCGTTATCCGTTGTTTGGGGTTGGCTTTGCCGGGTCGCCTGATATTGACCTTTATTTAGGTGTTGCCAGCGTCTATTTGACCATTGGGCAGCAGATGGGCTTTTTAGGTCTATTATCATTTGCAGCCATTATCGTTGTCTTGTTCGGCTATGCTTTTTTCAACCGCCATCACTTTAAGGGAAATGAGCAGATTGATCCGATTTGGCTAGGTCTACATGCGGCGGTTGTTGGGGGGCTAGTAGCGGGTATTTTCGATCATTATCTGTTCAATATTGATTTTCATCACGCAGTAACAGTATTCTGGTTTCTAGTTGGTCTAGCGGTTGCTTCAACTCGCTTGGGCAGCATCTATGCCAGACAAGGAGCAAAAACATGAAGCGGCGACTATATTTCTTAGCGATCATATTGGCGATTATTTTAACCGCGTGTGGGGGCGACGATCTGCCAACTCGCGCCCCTGTAGAGACGGTGCCAGAGACACTAACCCCTGATGAATCGCCTCGTATCGGGCCTGATTCTGAGCTGCCTCCGACCTGGACACCAGCTCCAACCTTGCCAGTGGCAACACCCCAATTAGCTGGCGAGGAAGGTTCAACAACTTCAACTGGAGAACAAGAGACTTATACTGTCCAGCCTGGTGATACTTTGGCTGAAATTGCGGCTGCTTTTGGGGTGACCTTAGATGACCTGGTTGAAGCCAATGACATCGAAAATATAGATGTTATTGAGGTAGATGACGTCCTCATAATTCCTAGGTAATGGTTTTGAAAGAAAGGCGTTAGGACAGGAAGAAAATACAATTCAGCTTACTCATATTAAGAATTCAAGGTTCAATTCCTAATAAAAAAAGCCCGCCTTGAAAGCGGGCTTTTTAATTTATTTTGACTGACTACAGTTGATTAGATAGTTGGCAGTGCCTCTTCAAATTCATCCGGGGTATCGGCCGTTTCATCATCCCGCTCGCCGTCCACAAGAATCAGCTCATCAGAATCTTCCGAATCGACATCAACCAGAACGACATCGCCAGGGCCAAATCGTTCAGCCAAAACGGCATCGGATAATTTGTCCTCAATCGAAGTCTGGATTAGGCGGCGGAGCGGCCGAGCGCCAAATTCACGGTCATAACCATGTTCCACCAGCCAATCTTTGGCTGGCATCGTCGCTTTCAGGGTCAATTCGTGATCGACCAGCCGATCGTTTACCTCGTCCAGGATAATATCCACAATCGAGCGGATATGTTCATGGGCTAACTGTCGGAAGACGATGATGCTGTCAACCCGGTTAACAAACTCGGGTCGGAACATACGCTTTAGCTCTTCTAACAGTTTCTTCCGCATTTCACCATAAGCTGCCTCTTCCTCAAGGGCTTCATCTCGTTGGAAAGCAAAACCAAGATTTTCGCCTCGTTGGATGGTGTCGGCCCCAACATTAGAGGTCATGATGATGATGGCATTTCGGAAATCGACTTTATGGCCTTTGGCATCGGAGAGTTGGCCTTCTTCCATGACTTGAAGCAGGATGTTGAAGGCTTCTGGATGGGCCTTTTCAATCTCGTCAAAGACAACAATGGAGTAGGGGCGACGGCGAACAGCCTCAGTTAATTGGCCTGCGTCTTCATAGCCAACATAGCCAGGAGGGGAGCCAATCAGTCGGGCAACGTTATGCCGTTCCATAAACTCGGACATATCTAACTGTACGAGCGCATCTTCACTGCCAAACAGGAAGCGGGCCAATGCTTTTGTCAGCTCGGTTTTCCCAACGCCGGTTGGGCCTAAGAAGATGAAGGAGCCGATCGGCCGTCTTGGGTCTTTCATGCCTGCCCGTGCGCGACGAACAGCTTTGGAAATCGCTTCAATAGCCTCGTCTTGGCCCACAATCCGTTCTCGAATTTCATTTTCCATATCAAGTAGACGGCTGGACTCTTCTTCGGTTAATTGAATCATCGGAATGCCGGTCCACATGGACAGCACTTCGGCGATATCTTCGGCGGTAACTTGCAAACTTTCATCTACTTCTGTGCCAACGGCACGAGATTGGTCTAATTTTCGTTGAACAATCTCTTCGTCTTCACGAATGCTGGCGGCTTCTTCATAACGGCCGTCTTTCAATGCCGTATTACGCCGATCCCGCAAGTTACGCAGTTCAACGTAGGCTTCTCTGATATCTTCTGGTTGGCTGGCTCGATAAAGCCGTACCCGCGATGAGCCTTCATCGATCAGATCAATGGCTTTGTCTGGTAGGAACCGTTCTGTCACATAGCGCGATGATAGTTGAACGGCCGCATTCACAGCCTCATCTGTAATCGTCAGATTATGATGTTTTTCATAGGCTGATTTAATGCCTTGTAAGATCGTAACTGATTCATCCGTTGTCGGCTCGTCAACTCGAACGGGTTGGAATCGCCGTTCCAACGCTGCATCACTTTCAATGTGTTTACGGTACTCATCTAGCGTTGTGGCCCCAATACATTGTAATTCTCCTCTAGCCAGGGAAGGCTTGAGGATATTGGCAGCATCGACGGCACTTCCAGCCGAACCAGCTCCAACCAGCATATGGACCTCATCAATGAACAGAATGGAATCGCTGGTCTTTAACTCTTCAATCACCCGTTTGAGACGTTCCTCAAACTGCCCACGATACATCGTTCCGGCAACTAAGCTGCCAACGTCGAGTTGCAAAACCCGTTTGCCATATAGGACATCAGGTATTTGGCCGTCAATAATCCGTTGGGCCAGCCCTTCGATGATGGCTGTTTTGCCAACACCCGGTTCGCCAATGAGCGCGGGATTATTCTTTGTTCGGCGAGCCAAAATCTGAATTACTCGTTCGATCTCAGTCTGACGGCCGATGACAGGGTCGAGTTTGCCTTCTTCGGCTAATCCGGTCAGATCCGTTGCCAGTTGGTCAACAAGGGGGGTTTTGCTCTTTTCTTGTTTGCCGCGCCGTTTACTTGGTTTTTCTCCGGCCGTCACTGGACTTTCTTTTAACATCCGTCTGGTCTGTCGTCGTACCTGTTCAGCGCTGACACCAAACTTTTTCAAGACATCCATTGCCATACCTTCATTCTGGCGAACGAGACCTAACAACAGATGTTCTGTGCTGATATAGTGTTGGCCCATGCGGCGGGCTTCATCGATTCCTAACTCCAAAATTCGTTTTGTGCTTGGAGATAAATCTATCTTTGTAAAGGGGGTTCGCGATCCCATGCCGGCCATTCGCTCGACCATTGCTTGGACGCGGTTCATTTCCAGACCAAGTTCACGCAGAACCCGTCCAGCAACACCACCTTCTTCTCGCAGCAAACCAATGAGGACATGTTCGCTGCCAATATAACTATGGTTGAGCCGTTCGGCTTCTTCTTGGGCGAGGCTCAGAACTCGGCGTGCGCGTTGGGTAAATCGTTCCCAGTTTTTAGAATTCACGGTCAATTACCTCGGTTCAATTGCGGGTCTAGAGCTACCCCCGTAACCCTGAAACCGCGCTTAGAAACTATCAATTTAATTTATACTGTTTGTTGTTCCTCAGCCATTGCCAGATCTGCCTCGATGAAGCGATCTGAAGCCACTTGCTTTAGGCTGAGGCCAAGTTGTCTCTGATTTGTATCGATCCGAATGATGCGAACAGCTACTTCCTGTCCCTTTTGTACAATATCACTTGGATGATTTACACGATCTTCTGACAACTCGGAGATATGAATAAGTCCCTCCAATCCGTACTCGTCGTTTAGGCGAGCAAAGGCTCCATATTTAGTGAGCTTACTGATCGATACTTCAACCAATTGGCCCTCTACATAGATGTCCTCAACTTTTTCCCAGGGATCGGGTTCAAGTTGTTTTAGGCTCAAGGCAACGCGACTACGCTCCCGGTCAACATTCAAGACATGAACTTTGACTTTGTCCCCAATTGCTAATAATTCAGATGGATGGTTAACCCGTTTCCAACTTAGTTCAGATAGATGGACCAATCCTTCAAGGCCACCAATGTCAACAAAAGCGCCAAAATCCGCAAGGTTAACGACTTTACCTTCACAAACATCCCCGTCCCCAATCTGGCCGAGAATTTGTTTTCTTTGCTCTGCACGAATTTCTTTTGCGGCTGCTCTTTCAGACAAGATCAGTCGATTTCGACTGCGATCAACTTCAATGACTCTGGCAGTAACTTCTTCGCCAACGAGACTCCGAAGGCGATCTTCATTGGACTGGGTATTGTCATAGCGTCGACTGGAATCGAGTTGGGAGGCTGGAACGAATCCACGTACCATGCCCACTTTAACTAAAACGCCACCTTTGTTATAGCCAATAATACGACCCTTATAGATCTCTTGGGAATCGTGAAGTGATTGTGCTTTTTCCCAATCTTCTTCTTCCATCGCTTTGGCATAGGATAGAATAATATTCCCGTCACTATCATCTGGATTTACGATGTAAACTGGGATCGTGTTGCCAACAGCCAACAGTGTTTTGATCTCCGAATCCATCTTCTCAACTTCACCGTTGGGAATAATGCCTTCGGATTTGGCGCCGATGTCGACCAGGATTTCGTGGTTACGGTGGGCAACAACCTCGCCCTCACAAATGTCCCCGGACTGCGGCAGACTTAAGTCAAAATCTTCTAATAATAAAAAACTCATGGGATGGGCGTTTTCGGCCGCATTCCCTACTAAATTGTTATTCAAAGTTAAACCCCTCTTTTTTTGTCCCTTTTCGGGAGTATAGTCGAAAGAATTATACTTGTTTTACTCTTTCTGGCAACGATTCAGGAGACAGGGGCGAGGGGTTTTAATATTTTAAGTTCAAATGGAAAATGGAGACGCGATGCAGCTTAAAGGCAACTTAGCGAACGCCTATCTGTTTTTGCCCCTCCGTTGTGTTTGGTATAATGCCGGGCTTTGTATGTAGGTAAGATGAATGAGTGAGTTCGAGGAAGAGTTAAATCCGCAGAATGAGATGCAGGAGAGACGCTGCCCAAATTGTGACAGCGTTGTTGCCAGTGAGGCTGAACGCTGCCTGATGTGTGGGCGGGCTTTGTCATCTGAAACGGCCGTCCAATCCTCTCAACTGTCACAAGCGCCAACCCCAATGGCGGAAGAAACGGATGCTGTCCTTGTCGAACCAGAGCCGGAACAGCCTGATTCTCCTGAACCAGAGGAGGTTATTCGAGAAGCGGAAGAAGAGGCCAAGAAACCAGAGCTGCAAGAATTTCCCTCTATTCGACCTGTTCCTGAACTAGCTGTAACTCCGTCGTCGGCCGTTTTCCCTCCTGTCACAACCTCAGTGATGAAAGAACGGCCGTCCCCTGCCGCCATCTTAGTAACGCTGGCCGTCTTAATCCTTACCTTCGCCATTGCCAGCGTTATCTTGCGTTACCCGTTGGGAACGGCCGTCGTTTATTTGCCGACCAGCACGCCATTTCCACCAACGGAAACTTTTACTCCCACCGCCAGCCCTTCGCCAACGGGAACGAACGAGCCAACCGAAACGCCAACCATCACCATGACCCCGGCTCCGACTGATACTCCCAAGCCGCCTCGATTTCATACCGTTGCTTCCAGCGAAACCCTATTTGGTCTGGGCTTGTTTTATGGCATAACGGCCAACAGCATTGCCGAAGCAAACGGTTTGCCGCCTAATTCTGGCATTCAAGTTGCCCAAAACCTGGTCATTCCCTGGCCCACCGCCACGCCGCCTTTGGTTCCAATTGAAGTCGAAGTCGGCGGCCAAACTATCATCGCTGACCCAACCGATTGCGAGTTCTATCAGATTCAAGATGGCGACACCCTTTTTGGCATTGCCTCTCGCAGCGGGGTTGATTTAAGAGCGATTTTGGCCGTAAACCGCTTGACTGATCAGGTCGTTCTTCAGCCTGGGGATGTCCTTTGTATGCCTGTTATCATTCGGAATGGCGTTTTGCCACCTACCCCTGGGCCATCACCAACGCCAACCCAAACACCGCCCCCTCAAGGGCCGCAGCTTCTCTATCCTATTCAGAATGCGGAAGTTGACCCACCAGAAGGGCCGTTGGTGTTGCAATGGGCGGCTGTGAAAGACCTGGCCCCGGCTGAATGGTATATGGTTGAAGTTACTAACTTGACGCTGGCTGACAGTCACCCCCTACGCGGCTTTACTCGTCGCACAGCCTTCCGGGTTCCAGAATCTTGGCGACCATCGGAAGAGGAAACCCACCTGTTCCGCTGGCGTGTTTCTATCATCCAGGTAACGGGTGAACGGGAGGATGGCTCCTTTATCTACACCTTTGGCGGTAACAGCAGCGAGTTCGCTTTCTTCAACTGGCTCGGCGCTATACTCGTCCCCACGCCTACGGCTACCTACACACCTTTACCGACCCAAACGCCGACAGTGATTCCAGACTCTTAGTGTGCTAAATATTGCTTGAAGCACAGATTTGTCATTCCCGCGTAGGCGGGAATCCATTTGATATAGACCCTGGATACCTGCCTTCGCAGGTATGACAGCTACCATTTGAAATGTTTGTCAATCACACTATTTGTTGATGAGCCAGATTAAATACCCTACACTGTAAGCGAATTGTTTTACAATGGCGTTCGATAAGTGGCGTAGTTGGTTCAAAGATTGGCCGCGTCCAATATTGGCCGTTTTCTTCCTATACACCTTCTCTGTTTGCGAGAAGGCGACCAAACAGGATCACACCGAAAAATCATAGACGAAGATCGATTCAGCCGAGATTTCTCAGAAAGGGATTCAGCTGACGCTCTCGCCCAATTGTCGTTTCTAGCCCATGACCTGAGAAGACGCGGGTTTCGTCTGGTAGGGTCATTAGCTCCTGGTTGATTGAGTTCATCAGGGTATCGTAATCGCTGTCTGGGAAATCGTAACGGCCGATACTGTCCCTAAACAACACATCCCCATCGAACACAATGTGAAATTCCGGCAGATAAAAGCTGACATGGCCGGGGGCATGACCGGGTGTAAACAACGTGTGCAGCTTCAATTCACCGACCTCAATGATTTGACCGGGGGTGAGCAGCTCGTCTGGCGGAGGTGGGGCTTTTATCGTCATACCGAACATGGAGGCCATTACATTGGCTTGATTGAGCATCTTGACGGCATCGGCATGGATGTAGACAGGCGCATTTGTGGCGGCTTTCAAGTCAGCTAAGCCGCCAACGTGGTCAAAATGGCTGTGTGTTAGCAGAATATGGCTGATCTGCCAGCCATCCTGTTCGGCCGCTTCTGCAATCCCTGGGCCATTCCAAGAGGGATCAATAACGGCCGCATTTTGTGTCTGTTCACAGCCGACCAGATAGCAGTTGGTTTGCAGTGGCCCTAATGGAAACTGTCGAATTTGTAACATTTAGTTCGTTCCTCCGGTAGCAATTGCCGGTTTAGCTGTATCAAACAAGCTGAATTGAAAGTCAAGTAAATTTCTGATTCGCAGCAGAAGATAGATAAGCTCACATATTGAAGCAATGGTTAAGGCTAACGCGGCCGTACTTATGCCCGGCCACTCAAAAGACATTCCAATCGCCAGAACAATGACTGTGGCCAGGACATTAATGCCCATGCCAACGTTCACGAACTTTGTTTTTCGTTGGTTAATCATCAAGCCCCGAATCCAAGATAGTAATACTGCTAACCCAGGCAGCGGAATGAAGAGGGCCAGCCCAGAGCGGGCTAAATCTCCCACGGGCTGGGTCATATCCTGAATATCAAACAGGTAGACGTTTGCCAATGGGGTCAGGATAAAGATGGCCATTAGCAGGGTGATAACGGCCGTTAAGGTAAAGGTAAAGCGTCGAATCGGCCGAAATGTCTGCTCTCCATCAGAAATAGCGATAACGACTTCGGGCAATGCCAAAGCTGCCGCTCGTGAGATAAGGGTGATTTGAAATACAATCGGCCAGGCAGCCAACGATTGGGTTGGCTGATCTAGGCGTGCCAGACTGAACGTGACCAGCGGTTGGACTAATAAAACCAATACAGAGGTTCCCGCTAATGGTAGATGGAACCAGAACAGATCCCGATAGGTCAGGGGTGGCCCATCAGCAACCGCACTGTCTGGCGCTAGCTCTTTTTTGAAAAGCGGCCGTACGGCAATAGTTGCGTAAATAGCCTCGGCTATTACCCCGGTCATCCAAGCCGTCGTGCCAATATAAACTCCAGGCCATGCTCCCCAGATGGCTAAGCCAATGACTGTCCCGCCCGAAGAAAATAGGCGAATCATTGTTCCGTATGTAATCTTTTTGGTCTGCTTAAAGCGAATTAAAACCCCTTGTAAAAAGCGACGCCAGGCAATTGCTGCGCTCCACAAGGTCATAATTTGTAAGCCGGGGCGAACCCAGACTGCTACCTCTGTTTCTACACCCATTAATTCGACGATTATCAGATCGAATAAGGGGGTAAAGGCCAGGGCGATCGTGATCAACGTTAGGAAGATCATCCAATGGATGGTGAATTTACGGATAAGTAAATAAGAGGCTCGGTCTTTGACGAGGGCGGTTGATGTCGCTAATAAGTTGATAATTGGACTTTCGATTGTCACCGACAGGCTAATGACAATCCCTTGCGCGGCGAGCATGATGACTTCATTTGGTAGCCGATTTGTCGTTGCGGTAATGGTTGGCCCTTCGGCCGTCATTAGCAGCCAACTGGCAAACAGAGGCAGCCAGAAAAAAAATATATCTCGTTGTCGCATTCGTTACTCTTTTTTATCGATGAGAAGGTAAGCGTGCGTTGTTCCCTTGCCCTTAAGCTCGATTGGCCCACGCAGTTGGAAGTTATATTTATCCTGTAACAATTCATACGTTCTGTCAGTTACCTGAATAGCCCCCGCCACCCCATGTGACTCCATCCGACTGGCCGTATTAACCGTGTCCCCCCATAGATCATAAGCAAACTTTTTTGTGCCAATAACCCCGGCCACAACTGGCCCTGTGGCAATGCCAATTCGGATTTGAAAGGGCTGTTCGTTTTCCCGGTTAAAGTGGGTGATCGCCTTTTGCATGGCTAAGGCCATTGAAACAACGGCTTCGGCGTTATCTTCCCTTGGGGTAGGAAGTCCTCCAACAACCATATAGGCATCCCCAATCGTCTTTATCTTTTCCAAACCATACCGTTCAGCCAATTTGTCAAAGGTGGAGAAGATTTCATTCAAAAGAGCGACTAATTCGCCGGGATGGAGTTGGGAGGCGAGGGGGGTGAAGTCAACAATGTCGGCAAAAAGAACCGTGACATCGGTGAAGGTCTCTGCTAGCAGTTGTCGGCCGTTTTTCAACTTCTCAGCTATTGGGGCAGGCAGGATATTTAATAACAGCCTCTCAGAACGCTCTTTCTCTATCTCTAGTGCTTGCAAGTATCGTTGTTGTAAATCATGGGAGCGTTTTTTGTCCAGGGAGGCATTGGTCCTTGCTCGGAGCAAGACGGTGTTAAAGGGTTTGGATAGATAATCCTCTGCCCCTAACTCAATACAACGAACAACGCTGTTCATATCATCTCTGGCAGAAATAACGACGACCGGGATATGGCGTTGTGATTCGTCCGCTTTTAGCCGCTGTAGAACCTCGTAGCCATTCATAATTGGCATCATGATGTCCAGTAAGATAAGGTCGAATGATGTATCTTTCAGTAGCGCTAAGGCTTCCTGCCCATTTGCGGCCGTTTCAACTGCATGCCCTTCTAAGACGAGATGATGATATAAGATTTCTCGGTTGTCTTTGTGATCGTCGACAACCAAAATTTTCCCAATTGTAGAATCCATTATTTTCTATTATATCCAAATACCTTAACTGAACACGATCGGTTTTACATTCTCACTATTTGAGATAAATTTACCTGACATTACACGAACATGAAAACCTTTTGGAGGAAATAGTATGCGTAAGAAAGTAACGCTCGTCACAGGTGCAGCAGGCGAGATCGGCCAGGCGCTCATTCATCAGTTGATCGAACAGGGCGAACGCCAGATTTTAACGTTCGATCTCCAAAAACTACCTGCCAGTTCAAACCCGCTTGTCACCCATATCCAAGGCGACATTCTGGATAAGACCTTACTGGCTCGTCTGGTTAGCGAATATGAATTTGAAGCCATCTATCATTTAGCAGCCCTCTTGTCTACCCGCTCTGAATTTTCACCGGATATGGCTCACCGTGTTAACGTCGAAGGGACATTGAAGCTCGTTCAATTAGCGGCCGAACAGTCAGAATGGCGAGGACAGGGCGTTCGCTTTATTTTTCCTAGCTCCATTGCTGCTTATGGAATGCCGGATTTGGAGACGAAGGCCAAAGTCGGCAAAGTAAAAGAGTGGGAGTGGAACTATCCGACAACCATGTACGGTTGCAACAAGCTATATTGTGAGCTATTGGGCGTTTATTTTGCCCGTCATTACCATCAACTAGCCATAAAACGGCCGGAATTAATCGATTTCCGCAGTCTACGCTTTCCTGGGCTTATCAGCGCCTTCACTGTCCCAAGTGGCGGCACCAGTGACTATGCTCCTGAAATGCTTCACGCTGCTGCCCAAGGCCAACCCTACGAATGCTTTGTTCGTGAAGATGCCCGCATTCCTTTCATGGCGATGCCAGATGCGGTCAAGGCCTTGCTTGCCTTGGAAGATGCTCCAGAAGAAAACCTCAATCATCGTGTTTATAATATTAACAGCTTTAGCCTAACGGCGGCAGAGGTGCGAGCGTTGGTGCTTGAAGCCTTTCCGGATGCCGATATTACTTACAATCCTGACGTACAACGCCAGGGTATCGTAGATAGTTGGCCTGCCGATCTGGATGACAGCGCTGCCCGCAAAGATTGGGGTTGGTCCCCCGATTACGATGTTGAACGGGCCTTTTCGGAATATCTTATTCCAAACATTCGCAAACGCTACCAAAGCTAAACAAAAAAGAGGTTCCACCTTGAGTTTGGTGGAACCTCTCACTATTCACTATTTACAGGCTACTTCTCTTAACACCCATCAATCACAACTCCCGTCCCTGAGGTGGATGTAATGATAACCATGTAGCTGCCCCCTTGTCCAGCCCAGCCAGCGACTGAAACAATGACCGGGTAATCGGCATCAGGATTTACCCCTTCTGTCAAAACAACCGCTTCGGAGTCACCTGAGGCACCATCATCAACCTGGTCGATTAACTCAGCGCCATCTGGCCCGCTAATATTAATCACGGTGTCAAAGTCGTCGTCCGGTATGACCACAACCGCCACTGATGAATTCATGGGTACACAGACCTGGTAATCTTGAGATTGTTCGGCTTCAACAGTTCCTTCGGCCGTAAAGGCGAATGCTGGGTCTACTAAAAACATATTAAAGCCACCTTCTACCAGCCCAAAAGCATCTACCACAAGGACATATTCTCCATCTGATTGGGGTGTAAAGGTGATGGTTTCAGATTCTCCAGAGAATCCCTCATCAACTTCACTGACAACTATAGAACCGGTTGGCCCTAAAATGGTCATGGTTGGATCCCAATTATCGGTGGGGATAAGTAGTAGCGTTGTTTGTTGATCGGCCGTTGCGGAAAAGACAAATTGTTTCGATTCACCCGTTAAAGCATCCGCCGTTAGTTGGTTTGGTTCTAGTCGGGTGGCAGTTGGATCAACTGACCCTTCACCAAAACCAGGTTGAACCTCTATATTAAAACTGCCTATATTGCCAAAAAAGTCAAAGACGCGGATGAAATATTCACCACTTGCAGAGGGGGTGAAAAGAATTTCTTCTCCATCACCACTAAATCCTTCATCTTGTCGAATAAGACTGTTCTGGTCGGCATCGAAAATCTCCATGACTAGATCAATCTCATCATCTATTGGCTCAATGCTAAATAAAACAGATTCGCCAGCTTGACCATTGAAGATGAAATCCCGATTGCCATTTTCATCCAGGTTTGAGGCAAAGATATCACCGACTGAGAGCATTGTGGCCCCATCGGCATTTGGTAAGCTGCCAGTTGATTCAGGCTCTTCTACTTCGACTGGTTCGCCTACTTCTATGGTGTTAAACATGGCTTCAAAAACAGGTAAAAATTCTGCTTCGCTTTCTTGGGGGGTGATTCCTAAACCGACTACAATCCGATTCTCATTGACGACAACAACTGCCAAACCAGCGAGTGGGGTTCCTGTTTCTTCGGGCGTGCCTTCTACTTTGGCAATTGCAGCCTCTTGTCCCTGGATGGTAACGGCCGTTGGCCCTTCAACAATTGTGGCGTCTTCACTCAACTCAAATTGAATGATCGCCTCCTCTACCAGCTCGATGGGATCGGTGCTTACAAAGTCGGTATCTTCACCGGAGGCAAAGACGACACCCGCACCTTCTTGAATGGCCCCTGGTGCGTCAAAGAGTGTTTCATCGGTGGCGATGACGAGGACGAAAAAGTCTTGAACGGCCCAATCTGAGGGATGTTCTACGGTAATACCGGTCTCGTCGCTAGTATAGCTCACGAAATTGGCTGTTACATCGGCCGTTGGCTCGGCTTCTATGGTTGGTGTAGGTGGCACGTCTGTTGGGGCTGTTGTTGGGGCTGCGACTTCGGCCGTTGCTACCGGAGGCGGCGTTGCTGTCGGTTCATCACCACCTGTCAAAGCACAGGCCAATGCGGGCAATGCAAATAACAGGATAATGAGCTTTGTGAACAAACTGTTTTTCATAATAAAGAGTCTCCTTAGAATTAATTTATAGGGTAGGAACAATGATGACCTTATTGTACGAGAGAAACGTCCGAATACCATCCGAAATCTGTTGTCGGTAAGTGGGATATTAATCCTACTTGTGTGAACTGGCTCTGAATATTGACCAAAATCCCCAATCTGATAGGCTGATATTAAGATGATTGCTGAACGGAAAGGTTTGATTAAATTTGCCTGGCTGTCGATTGCTACAGCCTTAATTACTATCGCCTTAAAGGTGTCAGCCTATCTTCTCACTGATTCCATTGGATTGTTGTCTGATGCGATAGAATCAGGCGTTAACCTAATTGCGGCCGTTTTGGCTCTCATCGTTCTAACGGTTGCTGCTCAACCTCCAGATGAGGAGCATGCCTTTGGCCATGACAAAGCAGAATATTTTGCCAGCGGCGCTGAAGGGACCTTAATCCTTGTTGCGGCCGTAACAATCGCTTTTTCGGCCGTTCGTCGTCTCCTGAACCCCGTTCCACTAGAACAGTTGGACATCGGCCTTGTTGTGTCTGTGCTGGCTGCTATTTTGAATTTTGTCGTCGGCCGTATTTTGCTCCAGGCTGGGAAACGATACCGTTCTATCACGCTGGAAGCCGATGCCAATCATTTATTGACTGATGTCCGCACAACGGCTGGGGTCTTACTTGGCATTTTAGCCGTCTCCCTCACCAATTGGCATATTCTTGACCCCCTCATCGCCCTGATTGTCACAGGTCAAATCGTCTTGTCAGGTATCCGACTGGTTCGGAAATCGGTGCTGGGCTTAATGGATACTGCCCTACCGCGCGAAGAGGTGCAACAGATTAAAGAGATCATCAATAAACATGATGCAAAAGGGGTTGGTTATCACGCCTTGCGAACCCGTCAATCTGGAGCGCAGCGATTTATGACGGTCCATATCCAGGTTCCCGGTGATTGGTCGGTGCAACAAGGCCATGCTTTGTTGGATGAGATAGAGCAGGATGTTTACCAAACTTTACGGCCGATCGCCATTGTTACCCACCTCGAGCCATTAGAGGACCCAAGTTCATGGGAAGACATTGAGCTAAATAGAGAAGTCGGGAGACGGGGGCCAGGGAGCGGGGATTAGGGAGCGAGGAACCTATGAAAGTTTACAATATAAATCGGTAACCCAATAGGGGATGAAGAGACGGGGGAAGCTGTTGAAGCCACCTGTAAAGTTGTCTCCCGCCAGTTAAACCCAGTTTACTAATTTCCTCTCCAGCGACAGAGCGCTAGCCCAATGGCTCCACCTAACAGGGTAACGATAAAACCAGCCCAACTCCCAAAGTTGGTTAATAGATCTGCCCCTGGTAAGTTTAGAGCGAAATAGTTGTAGGCTAATAAGCCACCAGCCAAGGCCCAAAGTACCCAACGCAGGGATTGATCTAGACGAGTACGGCCGCTATTACGGCCGATAAAGTAGCCTGTGCCACCCGTAATTAGGAGCGCCCCAGAAATTCCAAGCAGCATTTGAAGTTCGGCGGACAAACCAGGATCAACGGGTGGCTCTGTTGGTTCTTCCGGCGTGGCTGTTGGCGAAGGGGTTGGGGTTGGGGTTGTCGTTGGTGTGGGCATAAGCGTCGGTGTTTGGGTTGGGGTTGGGGTTGTCGTTGCTGAAGGGATCATCGTTGGCCCCGGTGTCGGCGTGTTGACGCTGACAACTGCATTTTCACCAATAACGATATTTACCTCCTGTGAAGTCGTTGCCTCGCCAGAAGCGGCCGTAATTCGGAAGTTGCCTGTCCTGGCTTCTAGCAGGTAGTCTAGATTTGCTACGCCTCCGATTGTCGGCCGTTCCGCAATGACATTGACAAAGCCCTGAATCCGATCCTGCTGCACAAATTGAACCAGGCTGCCATCTGGAACGGTGTTGCCATTATGATCCACAATTACCCCGGTCTGCAACCGGAGCGTCGCCCCAGGCACAACCTCTAATGGAGCCTCGCTCGGTGGTGATTGGGGCAAACCCTCATCAACGATAAATAACTCAATCACCTGGGCCGGATCAGGATTCGTCACCTCGAATAGATCATAACTAATGCCAGCCACATTTACTGGAGGTCGGCCCTGCAAAGGTGATTCCTGGAACAAAGCACGAACAGAGGCATCAACGAAGCGGTCGATCCGACTGTACACTCCAAAATAAGCGGTCAGGCGGCTAATCTCAGTCGTATCCAGATAATATGGGGCGTTATAAGCGAAGACGATAATTCGAGCATCGCGGGCGATTTCCGGCCGTCTTGCCAAAAATTGGTGAATGGCATCCGAAGCTGGGACAGATGGGTCTGGGTTAAGAATGGCAAAGATGATCCAATCCGCACTTCCTAGTGAATCTTGGACAAAAAAGGCTGGTGAAGTGGTTGGTGTTGGAATCGGTGTTGGGGCAGGTGTGCCTTCGCCAACTTCTCCTGGTATAGGCGTGACCGTATCAGTGATTGTCGGGGCGAAGATAGGGGCATTTTGAAGATACTCTTCCAAATCTTCAAATGAGTAACTACTTAATTGTTCCGGCCGTACCTGGGCGCTGGCTTCTGGGCCATAAAGAGCCAACATCCGATTTTGAAGCGCATCTTCATCTAAAAGAGAGGCTTCAGAACAGGTACTGCATTGTTGTGACTGGCGAACATCTGTAAAGATGACGATATTATCGCCTGTGTTAGGTGGTAAAACCTGGGTTAATTCCGCTGGGGAAGGAGAGATAAGGGTAATCGCATTTTGAGCTAAATTGAAAACTTCGCTACCTGCTTCTTCTGTTTGGGTCGTGGGCGTTTCGAGATCAACCAGAACGTTTTCTCTGTTAAAGTCGCCCCCATAGAGCCGTAATTTCAATTGTAATACTCGAAGCACAGCCTCGTCGGTTCTGATTTGGAAAGTTGGATCAGTCTCATATCTTTCTTGGAACCAGTTGAGGGTATCCTTCATATTTGCCAGTTGAACCTCATACTCTGCATCTTCACCAATGGCAAAATTCGACAGATATAAAAGGTCATTTCCAGCCAGTAGGGCATCTTTGGCAACCAAACGATGGGGAAATTCTTGCCCCGTCTCCTCATAAAAACGCTGAACGGCCAAAGCCCCTAAAGAGTCTGATACAACAATGCCCCCATTTTGCCGCCAGGTTGAAAACTCCGGCAGCGCCATCAGGGAAGTTAATGCCTGGGGGTCAAAGCTAACGGGAGCTGTTGTGTCCCGAATATTACCTTGGAAGCCCTGGTAGCGAATGTGGGCGGTTAGTAGCCCGTCGGCTATGGTCGTAGGATCGGCCGTGTTTCCCGTCACTGCGAAGAACGGAGCTAATTCAATTTGCTTTAACTGCTCTAGTGATTTACGGACTGTTCCGACTTCTTCATTCAAAGGTCGGTCGCTGCTCCCAAATCCAGGAAAATGCTTGGCGATTACGGCCAGCCGATTATTGCTGCCATCATGGACACCGGCGGTGTAACTTTGCCCCATTAGCCCCACCCAAAATGGATCCCCACCGAAAGTACGCGTGCCTAAATCGCTTTGATTAAATGGTTGCGGATTTTCTAGAACGTCGAGCGAAGGGCCAAATAGGAAGTTAATCCCGATCCCGGATAGTTCGCTGCCAACAATTTGACCAATGCCGTAACTATGATTCGGATCCCAGGTGGCCCCAATTGCCATCTGGTTGGGAATATTCGTCAAGCCACTCATTATTTCTGTGTTAGGAGCGCCATCCCCTTCATGGGTGGTTGCAATTAGAAGCGGAATAGATCTGTTCTCTAGCGGTATTGCTGTAGGTGTATTTGCTGGCAACGTTGGGGTTTCGTTCTCATCTACTGGTACTTGGACAGCCGGTAGACCTTCAAGGGCAATAGTTTGAAGCTGATTGGTCAGCGTTGCAACCTGCAATGCGCCATTTTCCTGGTCTGAGATATTGTCATTTTCTGCCAGGAGGACCACACCTGCCACATGGTAATTGTCTATGAGATCGGCAATATCACTATCTGGAGGGATTTCGCTTCCAGTGAAGGTCACCAGAAATAGTTGGCCTACTCGCTCTTCAATACTCATCGTTTCAAACAGAGCTTGCGCTTCGGCCGTCCAGGGGGATTCGCTCTGTGCCTGGACACCACCGCGCAGCGAGAAAATGAGCAAAGCTATGAATATGAGAGGCCAACGAACCCGCCAGCTAATCGTAGGTGTGGGTACCATAAAAATTGCTAATGTCTAAAAAGTTGAACTTCTAACCCTTAACAAGAATAAAGTCGTTTGTGAACAATCACTTAGTAGTCTCACCACTATTGTTGAATGGGACTTACAGGTGAAGTATACTGATTGGCCTGAGGTGGGACAAGGACGCTAATGGTTGTTTAGCGATACATTTATTCATTGCTTCGTTACCTAATTCGTCTGTTTCCACTGCTAATATCAATCTTATTAATGGTTGCCAGGTGAGTTCAATTGCCTGGCTTTTTTATGGGACTTATAATGTCAACAAGAAGCCGAGATATATTAACTGTTGGTTTAGTTTTGCTTCTAGCCTTAGCTTCATTTACGGCCGGGTTTTTTGTCAACGATTTTGTCGAACTGCGAAGCGGACAGCGCGTTACCAACGATCAAGATGAGGAGTTTGCTCTGTTTTGGGAAGCCTGGGGTCGAATCGAGCAGAACTTTATCGGCACTTTGCCTACCTCAAAAGAGATGACTTATGGCGCTATTCGTGGCGCTTTGAGCATCTTGGGTGATCCCTATACCTTATTTATTGAACCTGTTGCCCGTGAGCAGGAAATTAATTCATTGCGCGGTAATTTTGGCGGCATTGGGGCTAATTTACAGCGAAACGAGGCGGGCGAGGTTTTCTTGACACCCATTCCTGGCAACCCGGCCGAAGAAGCTGGCATTTTAGAGGGTGATATCTTGTTGGCTGTGGATGGGTTGGCAGTTACGGCCGAAATGACTGTCGAAGACATCGCCATGATCATTCGCGGTGAGGAGGGAACGGCCGTGACCCTGAGCGTTCGTCACCTTGGTGAAACAGAACAGACCGACATCACTATTACCAGGGCCATCATCTTGCTGCCCTCGGTCGTCTCACGTATCCTTCCCGACAATCCAACGATCGGTTATATACGACTTTCCCGTTTCAGCGGCGAAAGCGGTGGTGAAGTGGAAGCGGCTATTCTCAGCTTGCAAGAGCAGGGCGCAGAAAGTTTAATCCTCGATTTACGTCAGAACGGGGGCGGGTTGCTTGATGCGGCCGTTGAGGTTGGGGATCATTTCTTAGATGAAGGGGTTGTCCTCTATCAAAACAGCCGCGCCGAAGACGAAAAGGTATTTATGTCAACTGACGAGGCTGTAGCACTTGATATACCCCTGGTTATTCTAATTGATCGAGGTACCGCAAGCGCCTCGGAAATAGTCGCTGGCGCCTTACAAGATCGGGAACGGGCTATTCTTATTGGGACTACGACGTTCGGCAAAGGCTCTGTCCAGCTCGTTTATGACTTGAGCGATGGCTCCTCTGTTCATGTGACTTCCGCTCGTTGGTTCACCCCGGATCGCAATCAGATAGACCAGCAGGGCTTGGCCCCAGATATTGAAATTGTGCCAACTGAAGAAGCGATTGCGGACGGCCGTGATGAAGTCCTAGAAGCGGCCGTTCAATATCTACAAAGTGAGTGACAAAATGTTTAACAATACCCGCCAAACAGTTGTAATTGTCGGCTCCGGGCTAGCTGTCCTAACCTTATGCCTTTTCATCGGGGTCTTTGCCTTCATTGCTGGCCGGAACTCCGTTGTGGACAATCGCGCCACCGCGACGCTGCCACCAGCAACGGCCGAACAGGTGGAGCAGCTTCCGACGGAGACAGCCGTTTCCACTGACCTGCCGACTGAGCAGCCAATTACGCCGGAAATTGAAGTAGAGGTCGTAGAAAGTTACCCGGCCCCGACTGAGCCAGCATCGGAGACGGCCGTTACCGCTGAAGAGCCAACGGTTGAAGTCCCCGCCACTGAGCCGCCAGCCGCCGAACCTGCCCAACAGACCCCTGTCAATCTCAATCCCGAAGATTTCGATATTTTTATCCAAGTTTGGGACATCGTCAGCCAACAGTTTGATGGCAATTTACCCCCTTCCGAAGTCGTCGTCCAAACGGCCATTCAACAATCGTTAGAGCTGTTAGAAGACGAATTCACCCAATACATTCCTCCGGATGTTGCTAATGAGGTTCGACAGCAGTTAGAAGGCAGCTTTGAAGGTATTGGCGCTTTTATTGATATGACTGAAGAGGGGTACCTGCTTATCGTACGGCCGATTGAAGGCCAACCGGCCGAGTTAGCTGGTTTGATGAGCAACGATATCGTAACCCATGTTGATGGTGTCTCTGTATTAGGAAAATCTCAAGAAGAAATAGTTAGCGAAGTAAAAGGCCCTCGTGACACTGAAGTTACCCTGACTATCGTTAGGGAGTCAGAGCCGGAACCGTTCGATGTTATCATCGTTCGAGCTTTAATCGAGCTGCCAATCATCGAATCAGAGATGTTAGAAGGCAATATCGCCTACATTCGCTTAACGAGTTTCAACAGCAACGCTGTCCAACAGCTATCTCTTGAACTGGAATCATCATTAGCTCAAAATCCACAGGCTCTCATCTTCGATTTGAGAGATAATCCGGGTGGTTTCTTAAACCAATCGGTTTCCGTTGCAGACCTCTTTTTGTCTGAAGGTGTTGTTTTGTATCAACGCAATAGCAATGGGGAAGAAGAGATATTCCGCTCTCAAGATGGCGACATCGGTGAAACTATTCCCTTAATCGTCCTGGTCAATGCAGGGAGCGCCAGCGCTTCCGAAATTGTGGCTGGGGCTATTCAGGATCGAGGGCGAGGCATTATTATAGGCGATGTTTCCTTTGGCAAAGGCTCCGTACAGAATACTTTGACCTTACCCGACGGTTCAGAGCTGCGAGTAACCATTGCCCGCTGGTATACCCCTAATAACCAAACCATTGATGGTCAGGGCATAACGCCTGATATAATCGTGCCATTAGAAGGTGATTTTGGAACAGAAACCGATTCCCAATTACAAAGAGCGATTGAGTATATTTTGAGTGAGGAAGCATGAAAAAGCCTGGTGGAATAAAGGTGGTCGCTAAAAATCGGCGGGCTAGACACGATTATGAACTGCTGGAGTTTTTTGAAGCTGGTCTTGTGTTGACCGGTTCAGAAATCAAATCGATCCGAAATAACAAGGTTAGCTTGCAACGAAGTTTTGTTCAAAATCGCAACGGCCAACTATGGCTTATGGAAGTTCATATTGCCCCCTATGAACATGCCAGCTACGCGCAGCATGACCCAACACGGCCGAGAAAGCTCATGCTCCACAGGCGCGAGATCAATCACATCATCGACTCCTTGACTATGAAAGGCTTAACGATGGTTCCCACCAAAATGTATCTCAAAAACGGTTGGGCCAAAGTCGAAATTGCTCTTGCTCGCGGCAAGAAGCAGCATGATAAGCGGGCCGACCTCGCCAAACGGGATGCTAACCGACAAGTCGAACGCGCTCTCCGGGAGAAATATCGGTAAGAAAGTTGAACAAGATGCCATTTTGTCTATCTGCAAAGGGCCGACAGGGATGTCGGCGCTCCGTGATGTTGGCGCTCCATTAACAAGAACTTCGGCTAGCCCCATCGGCGGCTTGAATTAATTGACCTGCTTCTTGTATACTAAAATGAGTAGTCGGGTTTTGCCGTTTACCTTTAAGCTTCTCTAACTGAAAAGGTAAGCGTAAATAGGAGGTAGTAAGATGGCAGATGATGATAAGACTTTAGAAACTCACCAAGCATCGGCCGGGCCTGCCCAACGTCCTGCTGTCCAGGATCCCTTCGCCGCCTCGGCCGCCTTTCCAGAAATTCCCAGAGAGTTAACCCCCGAAGAGCTAGATGCCCGCCAAGCGAATATAGGTATCGAGCGTAAAAGTGGGCCGCCATTGCCAGAAGGGGAGGCTGACGATGCCTCTGGTCTGGCATTGGGTAGTGGTGGAAATGCTGCTCAACGGGCTGAAGAGACAGAGGTTAAAGAGCCGCCAGACAAATCATAATAAAAAATATATAAGTTAAGGAGCAGAAAAGCCATGTCGATCATTTTGTTGAAAAACTTTGGTCTAACGGACAATGATATGAATGGGCAGACTTCAACCGTTGGCGAGACGAGTATCGCCAATAACGGCCGTCAATTCCTCTTCACTGGCAATTGGTACGCTACCCAATCCCTTGATAATGGGAAAACCTGGGCCTATCGAAGTCCTCGTAATACTTTGCCCTCTGCCAGCGGTGGCTTTTGCTGCGACCAGACTGTTATTTATGAGCCAACCCGTGACATACTCGTTTGGGTTCTCCAATACTCCCGCCGCGATAACAGCAACACCCTCCGTGTTGCCATCAAAAACGGGGCTACCCTTGATAATGATGATTGGCACTGGTGGGACTTTAGACCTGAAACTATTAATTCGACCTGGATAAATCAATGGTTAGATTATAACCACCTAGCCACTTCTAATAATTTTCTGTATGTTGGCTCTAATATGTTCACGACTGTTGGGGACAATTTCACCAGGGGCGTTATTCTACGGTTGCCACTGAATGCCCTTAGGGATGGTTCACCGTTAGACTATTCCTACTTTGAAACGAATGATAAGGGCTTTTCGATGCGGTGTACGCAGGGGGCGACTGACACCATGTATTTCGCCAGCCATAAGAGCACCAGCGAACTTCGGCTTTTTTCCTGGCCGGAAAATTCAGCGTCTGTCACCCAGAGTGATATTGATATTACTCCCTGGCGTGATAACCGACAGGCGCGTTATTCAGCCCCCGGCCCAGATGGAAACGATTGGCTGCCCCGCTGCGGCGGTCGAATTACGGGCGGCTGGGTGGCAAAGGGTGTTATTGGGTTTACCTGGACGGCAAATAAAGAGGAAGGCGAACGGCCGTTTCCCTATGTCCGCGTCGTCCGAATAGCCGAGGCCAGCAAGGTAGTTATCGACGAACCAGACATATGGAACAGTCGTTATGCGTTTGCTTATGCAAACGTTTGTCCGAACGGCCGTGGCGATGTTGGCATTACCCTTTGTCGGGGTGGCGGCACGATTCACCCCGGCCACCTCGTTGGCGCCTGGGACCCTGACAAAAATGGTTGGGAGTTAAGGGCGACTCGTAATGGCACTCACGGACCGAAAGATAGTAAGTGGGGCGATTACCTCGGCATCGTTCCCTACTCAGGCAAAGGCTTTTCCTGGGTTGCCAACGGCTTCGTCCTTCGAGACGGCGATACGCGCACCGAAATCGAACCTCGCCTCGTCCACTTCTACCGTCGCTAACTTCAGATTGTAGCACTTAAACACCATTTCTTCGCCTAACCTGAACGACCACCAACCCAAAGATAATGACAAATGTTATCAACGGGATAATGAGCAGTCGCGTATCGGCCGTTTCCTCCAACTGCGCCCCCGTGCCACCTGAGGAAGTTCCTAATGGTAAATTATTCTGCCCAATTGCAGGAGGCAGCGAGAAGCCCGAATCGGCTTCTTGTTCAGTCTCAACTCCCTGCTGCAACAAGAATTCAACAATCGCCTCAATCTGTTCCTCAGCTAGCCGTTCCCTGTAATTGGCTGGCATAACCCCATCTCGGCAAGGTGATTCAGGACAATCGCTCGCAATAAATGCCCCTGGTTCAACAATAGATTGGCGAATATAGTCGGCCGCACTCAACTCCTCTATCCGTTCTCCTGCCCAAGCGGCCGTATTCGATAAGTCAGGCCCAATTTCCCCCTCTAAGCCGACACTGTTTAAGCGGTGACAAGCCCCACAGCCAGCATTCAGCAAAATCGAAGCTGCATCTTCTCCAGCTATTGGTCTTGGGGTAGCGGTTGGGCCAGCCGTTTGGCTTGCCGTTGGGGCGGCTGTTTCTTCGGCCGTTATGACCTCAATCGGTGGCGCGACAACCAATTCACCCCCAGGCACAATCCGCAGAATCGCTTCGCAAGGCGAGAAATCGGGGTCGGGGTCTGGTACACACCAATAGGGATCTTCCCAGCGCGTATTCAACAGCGGCACGTACCAGACAACGATATTTTCACCAGAAACTGGCTCCTCATCTACCCAACCTTGGGGTGGGAAAAAGGTGTCGGCTGGCCCGGTCGCGATTGGCCCAACCCCTTCTTCCTCATCAAAGTTGAGCAAGAAAAGCCGTCCCTCATCGGCTCCTGTCGGATCAGTGTCAACCACTTCCCAATAATAGCGAAGTCCACCCCCTTCAGTAAACAACTTCTGATTGTCGGGTGAACGATCTTCAAACAAGTCCAATCTGGTTTCTGTTGTTCCTTCTTGCCATTGGCCGTCTTGCCAATACCAGACTGCATCCGAATTTGGGCCGCCCAAATCCATGTCGATTCGCCAGAACGGCCGATAAATAGAATCATCATCACAGCCCGGCCCATGCGATACAAAACGGGCTTCAAAGCGACCATCTGCATAAAAACGCATAATCTGCTCGTAGCGATAGCAGCAAATACAGTTGGGCCAACGGAGAAACTCGGTATAAAGCTGCTGTACCTCGAACCCTTCCCCCAGGTCAGTGACATTTGTCCCAAAATATGGCGGAACCGATGAGCCATAACCAATCTCATCTCGATAGCCACCCGGCCAGGCTGGGTAGAAGACCTCTACCTGGCTTATCTTGGCGCTGGAAAAGACAGAACGGCCGATAAATTCCGCATCATAGAAATTAATCCCATCATGGGCCGTCATCTCCCAACAGACTGACCAACCGTACTCTTCTTGGCAGCCATCATTATAAGAGATTTGTTGAGCCGCTGGCCGTAAGTTGGTTCGTTCTTCTAAGCCTCGACTATAAAAGGTCTGGGCCACCTCTTCATTTTCCATGTCCACTAAAACATGATAGACACGGCCGCTTTCATCTGGGGCCATGAAAGTCAGATCAACGCACCAGCTATCCTGACAGACCCCTTCCAACATCCAGGTAGACATCGGAACCATGACCGGTTCGGCCGTTCGTACATTGGGGATAACGGCCGAAACCGTTGGGTCGGCTGAAGCAACGGCCCAAGCCCTGGGCAAAATGTGGCGACTGGCTCCGGGTAGGGCCTGCTCATTAGACCAGGCAGCAATAACCTTTTCGGCCGTCAGCTCAACAATGGCTTCAACCGTTCCACCTGCCCCATAATCATAAAAGGTCACTTGGGCGCAATCCCCACTTCGACAACCGTTTTCTCCCCAGGCTGCCACCTCGCCTTCACCCAAGGGAACGGCATAGAGAAAACCGTAATCGTCTGACAGGATGGATTGGATTCGCTCGTCGGCTAGGGCAATGGTGCGGGCTTCGTTCTCAATAACGGCCGATTCTGGCACGAGCCAATCTTCGTAAGCCAGCCCCCCCTTGGCAACTAGAGTCGTTTCTGGCGTTTTCGGCTGAACCAGAACGATTAGACCTAGCATCGTGAGTAGGATACCGATTACGATTTTTCGTGCGCGTGGCGATGGTGATCTCTTCATAGACACTATGGTAAATGAGGATTTGAAAATTGGGTAATATCAGTAGATTAAGTCTCATAAAATTGGCTCAATTTTTCAAAATTGCATACACTTATCATATGCACAAATTGGCGGACAAAAAAATAGTTCTCGGTGTCACTGGCTCTATCGCTTGCTATAAAACCGCAGATCTAGCCTCAAAGCTCACGCAATTAGGGCTGCGAGTCGATGTCATCATGACGGATGCCGCCCAACAGTTCGTTAGCCCCCTCACTTTTCGTTCCGTCACGGGCCGTCCTATCTTCACCGATATGTGGAGCCTTGATGAGCATGTCGGCCATGTCCAATTAGGTGAAACGGCCGACCTCCTAATCATCGCCCCCGCCACCGCCCACACCATTGCCAAACTCGCCCACGGCCTGGCCGACAATTTACTAACCGTGACAGCATTAGCCGCCCGCTGCCCGCTGCTCATTGCCCCGGCGATGGATGGTGGCATGTTCGACCATCCTGCTACTGAAGCTAATCTGACTTTGCTCCAAGAAAGGGGTGCAACCATAGTTGGCCCCGCCCAAGGGCGCATGGCTTCTGGCCTTGTCGGTCTCGGTCGGATGCTGGAACCACCTGAACTGCTGGGTCATATTCGTCAAGCGCTCGGCAAAGGCGGGCCGTTAAACGGCCGAAAAGTCGTCGTCACCGCTGGGCCAACCCAGGAACCAGTCGATCCGGTCCGCTTTCTCAGCAACCATTCGAGCGGTAAACAAGGGCTAGCTTTAGCCCAAGCCGCTATCGACCTGGGGGCAGATGTCACTTTGATAGCTGGCCCGATCCGTCAGCCGATTCCAATTGGTTTAGATTACCAACTGGTCCAAACGGCCGTCCAAATGAGCGAAGCCGTTCTAAAGGCTGTCAAAGAGGCGGATGTGCTTTGCATGGCGGCGGCTGTCTCTGATTTTCGGCCGTCTACTGTCGCTGGACAGAAGATTAAGAAGACGGAAACGGTCGAAGCCGATTTAGCCATTCCGCTGGGTCGCAACCCGGACATTCTGAACGCCGTTAAGGCGCAGAAAGAGCAAATCGGCCGTCCTTTGATAACGGTTGGCTTTGCCGCTGAAACGCAGGATGTGATTAGATACGGCCGTGATAAGCTTAACCGCAAGGGGCTAGATTTCATCGCCGTCAATGATGTCAGCGCGGCTGATGCTGGGTTTGCGGTAGATACGAACCGAGTGGTTTTGCTTGGGGTAGAGGGGTTGGAGTTAGAGATGCCTTTGCAAAGCAAAACGACCGTTGCCCATCAAATCTTAAATTACGTTGTAGAAGAATTGGATCGCTGATGACGCAGATAAAACAGATTCTCGCAGATAAATATAGAAATAATCTGCGGAAATCTGCTCAATCCGCGTCATCAGCGATTCTATTTCTACTCAATGCACTATCATTAAAAGGAAGGAACCTATGCCAAACCCATACGGCGCACCAGAAATAACTGTCTCAGAAGTAGCTGAAAAACGAGAAAACGGCGAAGACTTCATTCTCATGGATGTTCGAGAGGCCCATGAACTCAACCTGGCCAACCTCGGCGATGGTGTTACCCTGCTCCCATTAAGCCAACTCGCTGCCAGCCAGCTAGACGCGCTCCCGCCCGAAGTTACCAATAACAAGGAGGCAGAAATCGTCGTTCTCTGCCATACGGGAATGCGCAGCGGGCAAGTCACTGCCTGGCTCCTTCAACAAGGCTGGACCAACGTTCTCAGCATGGCGGGGGGGATTGATGCCTACGCCCGCCAAATTGACCCCGACGTAGGGCTTTATTAGTAATTGGTCGGATTCAATTCTCAATTACCACTTATAAAAAGCGGAATGGAGCAGCGGATTTTTTAGCCAGGGCAATCATTTCCCCATCCAACAAGCAGCCAACAAGCCATATCTCCTTCTACCCAGGCTTGCCCGTCCACCCATAGCCCATTCACCAGTAAATCCCAATGGAGGTGATTGCCGGTTGATAAACCAGTTGTGCCAACATTGCCAACAAGCTGTCCAGGCTCAACCACCTGTCCTACCTGGGCTACCACTTCCGAAAGATGGTAGAAACCGGTGTAAATGCCCAGCCCGTGATCTAAGATAACTGCTCCCCCACGCACATACAGCCGTTCTGCTACTACTACGGTCCCTGTTGCCGGAGCAAATACTGGCGTGCCGCCATAGGCGCTAAAATCAACTCCCTCATGATAACTACTGTATGGGCCGCCATTATAAGAACGCCTGGCCCCGTATAGGGATGTGATTTGAAGGAAATTCTCAATTGGCAGTTGGAAAGGCCGGCTCCATTGTGGGGTAGGGGAGGCTTGGTTCCAAATGGCAAATAATCGTTCCCGTTCCTGCTGAATCGATTCTTGGTCGATTTCAGCGGCCTCACCGGTTAATATCACTTGTGAAAATGTCCACTCCCCAGCCACAAATCGTAGGGGCTGTGACCATAAGGGGTGGCTGCCAACTTGAATGTCCAGGTTGTAATTTCCTGGCACTAAAAAGGCGCCTGTTGCGGTTAGGCCAACGAAATGTTCGTCATTTTCAAAGCCATCGGCCGTCCGGCCGTCTAACCAAACACTTACTGTATCGGCCGTCTCCCGCATCCCCCGAACTCCCAACGCCTGCCCTGGTAGGGCAGGACGGCTTGACAGTTCAAGGTTGACAAAGCCTGGTGGAAATTCTCGCAATGGGCTTGTACCCGGCAGATAGATGGTTTGGTAATATAACGGCCGATAGGGATGCACCAGCCCATTCTCCAAGACCACACGCCAGGGGTTTAGGCCAGCGCGGGCGGCAGTCGAAACCGCGCCTCCCTCAAATAAGCGAACGAGACGGCCGTTCAGTCCCACCACCGTTGTACCTCCTGGAATCTCAACTGTTGACCCAATCGCAGGCTGCAAAGCCGGATTCGGATTAAAATTAGCCGCCTGCAACGCTTCTACCGTCAGCCCATATTGCCCCGCCAACGCCCGCCAACTTTCACCCACTTCCACAAAATGGGAGCTAGATGCTTGCTTTCCACCTGCTGCCGTCAGGGTAAAAGAAAGCAATAGCAGCCCTAAAATGGTTAGCCAATTGTGATTGTATTGCCTAAAAAAGGAAACAGTTGTTTGCTTAGTCATACTTATGATTTTAACGACTCCCACACTAATTGAAAACCAGCGATATTCGCAGCATGCAAGGCGCAAATGGCAAGTTGCAAATGGGTGGGCGAAACGGTTGTTGATAACTGGGGGGAGGGATAGATAATCTGCAAGTCGCCACCGGGGATGGTGGCGCTCCATCAACAAAAACTTCGGCCACCCGTTGCAAATTGCACCCTTGACCCCCATGACGCACTGTGTTATATTTTGAATAACGCGGTGCGTTATAACTTTGTCAACTTAAATATCACTGCTAACTGAAAACTGTCAACTGACTATCGGCTACCACCTAAAAGGCATTATCGGACGTGACAAATCAGGTTTTTCTGGCTCTGGGTTCTAATCTCGGCCAGCGACATAGGAATCTACAGCAAGCTGTTGTCGCTTTAGGCGATTTTATGACGGTTGAAGCTGTTTCCCCTATTTATGACACTGCTCCTTGGGGCAAAACCGACCAGCCTGATTTCCTCAACATTTGCCTTAGAGCCACGACAACCTTAGACCCAAAATCACTATTGTCGGCTTGTAAAACGGCCGAAACTGAACTCGGCCGTAGGCCAACCGAACGCTGGGGGCCGCGCCTGATTGATATTGACATAATATATTATAATGACCTTGTTTTAGAATCCGACCAGCTTACGATCCCCCATCCTAGATTATCAGAACGAGCCTTTGTTTTGGCTCCCCTGGCCGATTTAGCCCCGGATTTTATCCATCCAGTAAACGGCCGAACCATCACCCAACTGGTATCAGAAGTAGATGCCTCAACTGTTCAGCCCTTGAATGAGACCATCCGTGTTCCAAAGCTGTTTGATTGGGGGGCGCGGACTTACATCATGGGTATTCTTAATGTCACCCCCGACAGCTTTTCTGGCGATGGTCTTGCAGAAGAGCCAGATTTTATAACGGCCGCAGTTGCCCAGGCTAAATCTTTTGAAGATGCAGGAGTTGACATAATCGACATCGGTGGCGAAAGCACTCGCCCTGGCAGCCAACCTATTACGGCCGAAGAAGAATTGAAGCGAATCTTGCCCATTATCGAAGCGGTTCGCCAAGCTGTGACAGTTCCCATATCTATCGACACCTACCGCGCCCCCGTTGCTGAGGCTGCTCTTGAAGCCGGAGCGGATTGGGTCAATGACGTGTGGGGACTGCGAATGGATGCGGTGATGGCCCCATTGGTGGCCGATGCAGGCTGTCCTGTTGTTATTATGCACAATCGCAGCAGGCCCAAAAGCGTTGCCCAAGAAGTAAAGTTGGGCGGCCGTTATGTGGGCATTGAATACAACGATTTAATTGCTGACATTCGCCGTGAGTTGCAAGAAAGTATTGACCTAGCCCTAGAGGCTGGCATTCACAAACGTCAAATTATTCTTGACCCTGGCATTGGTTTTGGCAAAACCGTTTCCCAAAACTTACAACTGCTAAACGAAGTCAACCAATTTCAGGACTTAGGCTATCCAATCTTAGTAGGCGCGTCCCGAAAATCATTCATCGGCTACACCTTAGATTTACCCCCCGAAGAACGAATGGAGGGAACGGCCGCAACCGTCGCCATCGCCATCGACCGAGGGGCGGACATCGTTCGCGTCCACGATGTCAAAGAGATGGTTCGAGTGGCCTGCATGACAGACGCTATTGTACGGAAAGGGTAATTTGTAATTGGCACACTTTTAAGTAAGAAGTTCAACTTTTTGAGAGCGTATTGTGCCTCTAGTTGAAGGAGCAAACGTTGAACTTCTGGTATGAAAACTTAGTTGTCAAACCTCTCCAAATTACGAATTACCAATTACTATACTTATCGAGGTAAATGATGCTAGATTTTGAACTAAACGAAGAACAAAAAATGTTATCCGATGCTATCCGCCGCCTCTCCAATGAGCGGATTCGCAAGGTGTTTCGTGATGCTGACGAGGATGGCGTCATTCCCCAAGATGTCATCCAAGCGGGCTGGGAGATGGGGCTGATCCCTAGCAGCATCCCCGAAGCATATGGTGGCTTTGGCGAACATTCGGCCGTAAACGGGGCTATCGCTATGGAAGAATTTGCCTATGGCGATTTGGCCGTCACCCTTAACATCGCTGCCCCAGGATTAGTCGCTATTCCCGTCTTATTAGCCGGAACTGAGGCGCAGAAAGAAGCTTATTTGCCTCAATTTTGTGATGAGAATCCACCAGCCATGACGGCGGCTTTGACAGAACCTGTTATCCAATTCGACCCCTATAAACTAGCTACCAAAGCGGTAAAGAGTGGCGACGGTTATTTGCTGAATGGGGTCAAAACAATGGTTCCACTGGCCGACACGGCCGAACAAATTCTCGTCTATGCTGAGGAAGACGGCCGTACCCAGGCTTTCTTTGTCCCTTACGATGGCGACGGAGTTGAGATTGGCCCCCGCGAAAAGTTAATGGGCGTTCGCGCCTTGCCCGTTCATCGATTGACCTTGACGGACTGCCGTATTCCAGCAGCAAACAAGTTAGGCGGCGAAACAGGCATCAAGTTCAGCCAAATCTTAAACCACAGCCGCATTGCTCTCGGCGCGGCCGCTGTTGGTCTAGCCCGAGCTGGTTACGAATACGCCCGCAACTATGCCAAGAACCGGGTTCAGTTCGGCGAACCAATCGCCCATCGTCAATCTATCGCCTTTATGCTGGCTGAGATGGCAATCGACATTGATGCTGCCCGCCTCCTCGTTTGGGAAGCGGCTTGGAAGTTAGATCGGGGCGAAGATGTGACCCGTGAAGCGGCCGTTATGAAAAATTACGTTGATAACATCGTCCTTAACGTCGCTGACCGGACGGTTCAGACCTTAGGCGGCTATGGTTATATTCGCGAATTTCCGGCCGAACTTTGGCTCCGAAACGCCCGTGGCTTCGCCTCCTTTGATGGTATGGCAATTATCTAAGGACGTAATTAGTAACTGGTAATTATTTCGCTCACTGATTCAATTACCCAATTACGAATTACTAATTACCCACAATCTGGAGAATAAACAGATGATTGAATTTCTGACCCCCGAAAAAATTAACAACGAGCTTCAAATGGTAAAGATGGTGGCTGAACAGGTCATGCGACCCCATTCCCGCTATTATGATGAACACGAACACGAACGGCCGTGGGAATTTATCAACGTTATGTGGCCGGTTATGCAAGAGCAGCAGAAGAAAAGCCTGGCTCATCTGTCTAACGGCCATAAATCGAAACGAGAAGGGCCAAGCATTGCCAATGTGCGCTTTGTCATGCTGGTTGAGATGTTTAGCTGGGGTGATGCCGGACAATATCTGTCCACTCCCTCAACTGCCCTCGGCGGAGCAGCGGTTGAAGCGGTTGGCACCCCAGAGCAGAAAGAGCGGTTTTTGCGTAAATTCACTGAAGGCGATCCCAAGTGGGGGGGGATGGCGATGACCGAACCGAGCGCTGGTTCAGATACAAGCGCCATTCGGACAACGGCCGTTCTTGACTCCGAAACGAACGAATGGGTACTCAACGGTGAAAAAATCTTTTGTACCAACGGCTCCCTTGCTCTCGAAGAGTCAGACGGTTTCGTGGTCGTTTGGGCCACCGTTGATCCCGCTGTTGGCCGGGCGGGAATGAAGCCGTTCGTCGTTGAGGCAGGTACGCCCGGCGTTTCTATCGCAAAGAAAGAGGACAAATTAGGTATTCGGGCCAGTGATACGGCCGCTATCGTCTTCACCGATGCTCGCATTCCCTACGATAATATTCTTGGCAGCCCTGATGTCCAACGCCGCGATAATGGCTCTACCAAAGGCTTCAAAGGGGCGATGAAAACTTTCGATGCTACCCGTCCAATCGTCGCTGCCAGCGCCGTCGGTATTGCCCGCGCTGCCCTTGAATACACCCAGGAAACGCTGGCACAAGAGGGGATTGAGGTTGATTACACCAAACCTCGCCACCAATTAACGGCCGTCGAACGCGACCTGATCGAAATGGAAGCCAAATACAAAGCGGCATGGCTCTTGACCCTTCGGGCTGCTTCTTTGATGGATCACGGCCGTCCTAACCGCCTTGAAGCCTCTATGTGCAAAGCTCGGGCTGGTGAAACGGTCACCTGGATCACCCAAAAAGCGGTCGAACTTCTCGGCCCTCTCGGTTATTCTCGTGAACTCCTCGTCGAAAAATGGATGCGTGACGCCAAAATCAACGACATCTATGAAGGCACTAAACAAATCAACCTCCTCATTGTGGCCCGTAGTATTTTAGGCTACACTCGGCAGCAGTTGAAGTAGCATTTAATCTAGTTAGTAAAGATGCTTGCTATCACCTGTTTACCGACGACTGACTATCGACTACTGCCTACTGGAAAACCATGACCCAACCCTTCGATTTAACCGACAAGGTCGCCATCATTACTGGCGCTTCTCGCGGCATTGGCGAGGCTATTGCCTGGGCTTATCTTCGGGCCGGAGCCAATGTCGTTATCAGCAGCCGTAAGCTAGAAAATATCGGCCTTGCAGCCAACAACATGAACGAAGAATTTCCTGGCCGAGCGGTCGGTATTGCCGCCCATGCTGGCGACCAAGCCCAAACTCAAATGCTGGTTGAACAAGCGGTCAAACAGTACGGCCGTCTCGACATCGCCATTAACAATGCTGCCACCAACCCCCATTTTGGCCCCTTGATAACGGCCGAAGCCTCCCATTGGGACAAAATTATGGAGGTCAACGTTAAAGGTTATTTCTGGCTCTGTCAGGCAGCTGCCAAACAGATGCAAAAACAAGGGCAGGGTGGCAAGATTATTAATGTTGCCTCTATCGCTGGCCTGGACCCAGGGGCGATGATGGGCATTTATAGCGTTAGCAAAGCGGCCGTTATTATGATGACCCGCTCCCTGGCAATGGAACTCGGCGGTGACAACATCCAGGTTAATGCTCTAGCTCCCGGCTTTATCAAAACCAAATTCAGCCGCGCCCTCTGGGACAATCCAACTATTCATGCCAATATCATTGAACAGACCCCGGCTGGCCGCATGGCAGACCCCGAAGAGCTAACCGGTATCGCCCTTTACCTTGCTTCACCCGCCTCCGACTTCACTACTGGGGCCGTTTTCACCGTCGATGGCGGCTACACACTGACATAAAACATGGAGATTTCTAACTACTGTTTACCATTCACTGCAAACTGCACACTAATAACTAGGAGTATTTAATGACCTATCGGATAGAAAAAGTGGGGGTTATTGGAGCCGGGACAATGGGTGGCGGTATTGCCGCTCATCTAGCTAATATCGGCATTGATGTTGTCCTACTCGACATTCCCACCCCCAACTTAAGCGATGACGAAAAAGATAATCCTGCCGCCAAAAATCGGCTGGTACAAGGGTTGTATGATCGCATGGTCAAAACACGTCCCGCCAACCTTGCTCGCAAAGACCGGGCCAAATTCATCACGGTTGGCAACACCGAAGATGATTTCGATAAGCTAGCCGACTGTGACTGGATCGTTGAGGTCATTATTGAGCAGTTGGCTCCCAAACAAGATTTAATGGAACGTCTCGAAGCTATTCGCAAACCGGGCAGCATCATCACCAGCAATACTTCCGGGATTCCTATTAACCAGATTGCCGACGGCCGTTCCGATGAATTCAAAGCCCATTTCTTGGGAACCCATTTTTTCAACCCACCTCGTTATCTGAAATTGCTGGAAATCATTCCAACGGCCGATACTGCTGCCGAAGTTTTGGCTTTCATGGAACATTTCGGCCGTGATATTTTGGGTAAAGGGGTTGTTATCTGCAAGGATACGCCTAACTTCATTGGCAATCGTTTCTTCGCCGTATCAGCCACGTACAGTCTTGAAGAAGCCTTCCAAAGAGGCTTTACTGTGAACGAGATCGATGCCCTTACTGGGCCATTGATCGGCCGTCCAACCACGGCCACCTTCCGCTTGATGGACCTTGTTGGTCTCGATGTGATGACTCATGTCAATCGCAACCTTTATGAAGGTATTCTTGATGATCCCTATCGAGACATCTTGGCGGGTGGTAAAAGCGAAGCTGTCATTACTAAAATGTTGGAAAATGGCTGGCTGGGTAACAAAAGCGGCCAGGGTTTTTACAAGAAGGTGACTGTCGATGGCAAGCGTCAGTTTTTGCAATTAAACCCAGACACGTTCGAGTATGAACCAGCCCAAAAGGTACGGTTTGACTCTGTTGGCGCTTCCCGTTCCATTGAGGATTTAGATAAACGGCTCAAAAAACTGCTCTCATTCGATGATCGGGCTGCCAATTATGTCCGGGATACGCTCTACTACAGTTTGGCCTATGCCGCTCATGTCACGCCTGAAATCGCGTACAAGTTATCGGATGTTGATAATGCTGTGCGCTGGGGATTTGCTTATAAAGCTGGGCCATTTGAAATTTGGGACATGCTTGGTGTGGCGGAAACGGCCGAAAAAATGGAAGAAAGCGGTCTTGAAATCGCCCCTTGGGTTAAAGAGATGTTAGCGGCGGGGAATTTGAGTTTTTATAAAGACGGCCGATTCTACGATTTTGAAACTAGTAGTTATCAACCACTGACCATTGACCCTAAAATTGTCTCCATCCAAAAGATGCGCGACGCTGGCAGCGAAGTTGCCGCCAACATGAGTACTACCCTCCATGATATGGGTGACGGTGTGGCCCTGCTCGAACTCCACTCCCCTAAAGTCAACGCTGTTGACCCCGATTTCATCGCTATGGCCGACGAAGCCCTTTCCCGTCTGGAGACAGATTTCGACGCGCTGGTCATTGGGAACAACGGTCAGGACTTCTGTATCGGAGCCAATCTAGCCTTCACCGCAATGGCCGCCGCCCAGGGACAATGGGACGAAATCGAAAAGATGCTCCTAACTGGACAGCAGGCGTTTTACAAACTTCGCCATGCCTCCAAACCAGTCGTCACCGCCCCACACCAGCGTGTGCTGGGTGGCGGCGTGGAGCTAACCGTTTCAAGTTGGGCCACTGTTGCTGACCATGAAACGTATATGGGTTTGGTCGAAGTTGGGGCGGGCATTGTTCCCAGCTGGGGTGGTTGTTTGGCTTTGCTGCGCCGCAAAGTGAATCCCGTCATGCGAACGGCAAACGCCGATGTGCTGCCTATTATGCAAGAGGTGTTTGAACAAATCGCCCTGGCTAAAGTTGGTACCAGCGCCTGGGAGAATAAGGAGTTGGGTTATTTACGGCCGAACGACCAGATCATCATGAATGGCGACCACCGACTATTTGCCGCTAAACGTAAAGCCTTACAACTCATCGCTGCTGGAACCCGCCCGCCCGAAGAAGAAAAGGTTTACGCCGCCGGGCAGCACACCCTGGCCGCCCTCGAACTCGGTATTCAATCCTTCGTTTGGGGTGGATACGCCAGCGAACATGACGCCAAGGTCAGTCAAAAAGTGGCCCACGTCCTCTGCGGCGGCCCCATCAGCGCCCCAACCTGGGTAGACCCCTGGTACATCCTTGACCTGGAACGGGAAGCAACCCTGTCCCTGGCTGGAGAACCAAAAACCCAGGAACGCGTCATGCACTTATTACAGACAGGTAAACCGTTACGGAACTAATCAACGTAATTCGTAATCCGTAAAACGTAATAGGGTTTGAGTTTCCTCTAACCTTAATTACAAATTACCAGTTACGAATTACGCATCACGAATTAACACAGATGGAGAATCAACCATGACAAGAGAAGCAGTAATTGTAGCCGCTACTAGAACGGCCGTTGGTCGTTCAAAAAAAGGAACCACCCGCAACTGGCGTTCAGACGAAATGGCCGCTGAAGTGATCAAAGACCTCATGCGAAAAGCTGAAGGACTTGACCCGGCCGAAATCGACGACGTGATTATCGGCTGTGCCATGCCCGAAGGGGCGCAGGGGCTTAACTTCGCCCGTTCCATCGCCATTCGGGCGGGACTACCCGTCGATGTGCCTGGCATGACCGTCAACCGCTTCTGCTCCAGCGGCCTTCAAACGATTGCAATGGCTGCCGAACGCATCATCGCTAATGGGGCCGACACCATCATTGCTGGCGGGGCGGAGACGATGAGTCTGGTGCCGATGACGGGTTTCCGGGTCAACCCCAACCCCGGCCTCGTTCACGAAAATCCAGAGGTCTATATGAATATGGGTTTAACGGCCGAACAAGTCTCCGATGAATTTGAGGTCAGCCGCCAGGCTCAAGACGAATTCGCCCTCCGCAGCCACCAACGGGCTGCTGCTGCCTATGAAAAAGAGCTGTTCAAAGATGAAATTCTGCCCATCGAAGTTGAAGAAGTCACCCCTGGCCCCGATGGCCCCGAAAGCGAGACTATCACCTTTGATCGCGATGAACACCTCCGCCCCAACACCACCCTTGAGGGGCTTGCTAAATTACGGCCGGTTTTCAAACAAGGCGGCACGGTTACGGCCGGAAATGCCTCGCCCTTGAGCGATGGCGCTGCGGCCGTTATTGTCATGGAGCGGGGCAAGGCGGAAGCGTTGGGATTGAAGCCGTTGGTGAAGTTTGTGGGCTTTAATGTGGGCGGGGTGCGACCGGAGATTATGGGTGTGGGGCCAGTTTCGGCCGTTCCTCGTTTGATGAAACGGACCGGCATGAGCCTTGACGACATTGGCCTTATCGAACTCAACGAAGCCTTTGCCGCTCAAGCCGTTGCTGTCATCCGCGAACTTGGCCTTGATGAAGCGATCACCAATGTAAACGGCGGCGCCATCGCTCTCGGCCACCCCCTCGGCTGTACCGGGGCTAAGCTAACTGTTCAAATTATCAACGAAATGAAACGGCGTGATGTTCAATTTAGCATGGTCACGATGTGTATTGGCGGCGGTATGGGCGCGGCGGGGCTGTTTGAGAATTTGAATTAAGTGGCGAGAAGGTTTTCTACTTTTAGCTCTTTCTGATTTTGCCGGGCCAGCCACAAATCGTACTGGACTTGCTGGTTCAGCCAGCTTTCGGCCGTTGTATCAAATGCCATTGAGAGCCGGATCGCCATTTCGGGGCTGATGCCGGAACGGCCGTTCAATATAGCAGACAGTGTTTTACGACTTACCCCAAGCGCTTCGGCCGCTCTTGTTACAGTAAGTCCCAACGGTTCTAAACATAGCTCTTTAATTATTTCCCCAGGATGTGGGGGATTATACATTTGCATTTTCCATTCACCTCAATGGTAATCTTCGTAGTTGACCACCATAAAATCCACGCCATTAAATTTGAAAGTAACCCGCCAATTTCCGCTAACTCGAACAGACCAAGTGCCTTGCCTGTTCCCTTTAAGCTCATGCAAGCGTAGTCCTGGTAAATTCATATCATGGGGATTGGATGTGGTATTGACGCGGGAGTAGAGCTACAGTTCTATCCTTATGAAATATCGATCCATATGGCATTGAATTTCAAATTTGCAGGGTGATGCTAGAATTGTCAGGCTAAGTATAATTTTACAATAACTTCGTTATGGTATTCAATATATTCGTCCCCAATGTTATGTCCCTGAACAGTTATTAATTCAGAGAGGTTTATTTCAATGGCCCCATAATCAAGTTGAGCATGGTGATTGGGACAAACGCAAATAATATTTTCAATAATGTCGGGTCCATTGTATGGCTCACCTAAAGGTTTTAAGTGGTGCGCCTCTGAATATAAATTACCGTTTTGAAGCTTTATTGTAAATCCACAAATTTGACATTGGTGACGATGAACGTATTTTACCCACTTTGCAATTTTGGAATCTCTGATAATCCGGTTTGTTGTACTTAATATCCTTTTGACCTTGCTATGCTGCGAAATATCAACTGCCTTTGGAGGCTCCACAATAGTTGGCTTTATGACTCTGGAATTCTTTTTCGTTATACCATAATTTTTTTGTGATATTTCTTTAATTTTTTGGCTAAATTCTTGAATATTGTATTCTTCCGCTATTCTTACATAACCAGGAATTGATTTTATTCCATGAGGCACATTCAAGTCCTTTTTAATCTGCAAATACGGACAATCAAGATACTCATCTTTAGATTTAAAAATAATATATCCATGAGCATCAAATAATGCTCCCGGAAATTTTCTTGGCTCATGTTCAGAACTAGTGAAGACGGACAAGAGCAGCGACAAAATTCGGAGTAACTTGTTTATGATTAACCGCAAATTCATGGATAGCCACATAACCAGAGAGATATTTCTTATGAACCCCACGAAAAGGTCGTAGAAAATTGCGTAACCCTGTCCAGCCGCCTTCGTTGGAATTAACATGAACCTCTCGGATACCGTCCCCATCAGCATCTCGCGCCCACTCGTTGTCGCTATGGCAAACGGTCAGGCGAACACGCTTGAGGCGATTGTAACTGTCGTATTCATCGGTGTATAAAGTGGCATCTGGTTTGGTAAACTGCTCAACAAATGAACACAAGGTAACTCCTTTGGTGTTTTTCATCACTCGGATACGTACCTGGCGTGATTCTCGACCTATCACAGCACAGATTGGCGGGCGGTCATTGGCAAAGGTGCCTCGTCCGCGCCGTTTGTTCGCTCGTCGTCGAGGTGGGTCATCCGGGTCGCCATGCCAATCGCTTTTTTTCCCCCGCATTCTGGAACATCTCATCCGTTTCTACTTCCAGGTCATCCAACGGATTTGTCTCTTGCTCTCGTTCAGCATTGGCTTGCAACAATCGCCGAACTTCAGTTGCCGTTGTCCGGCTGATGCCCAACTCTCGCGCCAACTTAGCCGTTGGTTTTCCCTGACACACTCCTCGGATAAACAAGACTGTCTGCTCCGGGGTAAAGTAGCGACCTTCAAATATCGTGCCGCTGTACAAATTGTGGATGCCTTTGCAATTCCGACAGCGGTAAACATCCAGGTCGCTCAGCTCAGTTCGTCGAAACCACAACCCCTGCTCAAAGGGCGCGTCGCAATGCGGACATTTTAAGCCACCAGGGTGAAAGTATCTTTCTATCCATTTCTCGCAGGCTACCCTATCCATTAGGTCTACTATTGGAAAGTCCATGCTTTTTATTCTATATCAGATCACTTGTACTGAACATGAGCCATTTTCTTAGCTGATGATACCATTTGCCATCAGCACGATAAAGAGCATGTTTTGCGCCTAAACCCCATATGATGTTTAAAGTTTTTCCATTAAGTTTACTTATTGTCATTGTATGAAGTTCTTTTGCTAAGTATATGGACCATCAGCTATATCTTTGAATAACTCAATATCTGGTTTTGTATTTCATCAACCGGGAAATATTTTAACAAGCGCATCAGGCGTCGCACAATTTCATGTTGTGGATATCGCAGGTATGCATTATGTTTTCCTTCCTACATAAAGCAGATGTCTTGAAGCGCCAATAGTTGATGCTTTCCTACTAACCTTGAAAAGTAAATCAAGCCACAATCGACATTGTTCTCCCTGAAGCTTATTGTAACTTTCATCATCGGCCGAAATCCCTGGTTCCACTCCGGCAAAACGATTGTTTGAAGGCCAAATTTTTTATGGAGGGGTACGATTTCCGAAACTTTGGCAAAGTAACCGCGAAAACCCTCGCCCCGATCCCAATCAAGGCGTTTGCCAAAATCGAGTAATGAATTCACCCGTTCCTGGTCTTCAATCCAATGAGGTAGTCCTTTCATCAAGTCTCCGAAAATGCCAAAGCGACTGATAAAGGCTGAAAAGATAACACCGCTTGTCCGCAGTCGGTCAACTGCCTCCTTGAGCGCTGCTTCTCGATCTGCTTCTTCAGTAAGATGATATAGCGGCCCCATCAGCAGAACAACATCGAATCTATTTCCGTCACCTCGGCCAGGGTTCGAGCGTCGGCTGTGATAACAGGTTTCATCTCCTAGCCGTCGGTTTCAACCGATGGCGCTTCAACGGGCTTTATCTCTCTAGGTTCAGGATCAAACACCCGCTTTTCAAATGCCCGTCGCTTATCAATGATCAACATTCCCGCCCCCAAGACCAAAAAGGCGATCATCAAAACGGCCGACCAGCGAGCCACGCCGATATAGCCAAACACATTCACATCAACAAAGAAGTAGGGGTAATAGCCAACAATTGGCCCCCGGAACAGCCAGAATATCAGATAAAGGAGCGGATAGAGGAGCCACAAAATAGGATGCCGCCAATTTAGCTGTCCTTTAGGCACAACTCGATACCAAATCACGGCCCCAAGAATTGGAGACAAGGTATGAGCGGTTGCTTGAGGAATAAACTCCAATAAGGTATTCATTTCACCCGGCCCGCCCAGCAACGCCCAAAACCCCAAGCCCACAAATGCAATGTAAAGACACCAGGCTGACTGAACTGCTGGCAATTTGAACCAATCGTAGAGTCTGCCGCGACCATACAACAACGCCCCTGCCATGACAATAACGGCCGCATTGGTCAATGTCGTAAAAAAGCTAAAGGTTGTGATCGTTGCATCGAGCCATTCATTAAAGGGCGTGGCAGTCAACCGACCAATATACCAGATCATGATCCCGCTGAATGACGAGAGCAGCAAAGCCCACAGTAGGATCGGCCGTTCCTTCCTTGGTTCTATGGGCAAACGAAATTTTGTCCCCAGCAATTGGAGCATCTTTATCTCCTGGCTACTATGTCTTATCCAATCCAGTCCGGCCACTTATCGGGCAACGGCTTTCCTAACGCTCGAAAATAAATGCTGGCTTTGCCATAGAAGATGAGCAGCGCCTCTGTGTATGTGCTTAACTGAGAGATGGGGCGGATGTCGAAACCTCGTTTGATGACCCCTTCATTTACCTGTTCATCGGTGAGAGCGGAGACGGCCGTTTTTAGCGCTTCATCAAGCTCATCATACCATGTTTTCAAAGCTGTTATGCTATCTGGCTGCACGAGTGGGTCGCTTAGATGATCCCAATTCTGCTCAAAGGTTTTGAAGGATTCAATATAGGATTCCTCTGTTTGCCCCAGCTCATAGCATAACTGGCCGAATGTCAGCATGTTGGGAAACGGCCGAAATTGTAAGTCTTCATCAGTTAACACATTTAACAACTGTCCCCGCAGTTCCTGATATAACTGAAATACCTCATAATAATCTTCAAGCACCTTATTCATAAGCAAAATTTTGTCAGAAATCCTTTAATTGTCAATGTGATTTAAGTTCGGCCAAGACCTGGTCATCTCTTTCTTCGCGCAAAGCAGCCGTTAAAGCTTTTGCTGCTATTTCTCCACCAATTTTCTGCAAGGCCCAGGCTGCATGTCCTCGAACGATAGGCTCAGGATCGGCAAGTAAGCGGGTTAACGCTGGTACGGCCGTCTTGTCCGTCCAATTACCTGCCGCGACAGAGGCATTACGGAGCAGCCGTTCTCGTTTAATGCGTTTGATAGGACTGTTGGCAAAGCGATTTTGGAAACTTATTTCGTCAAGGGTGAGTAAATCTAGCAAGGGTGGGGCAGCGGTATCGTAAGTAGACGGCCGAAAGTGAGCTACGATGCTCTTTGGCGCAAAGCGATTAAAGGGACAAACGACCTGACAGATGTCGCAGCCATAGACCCAATTGCCCATCAACGGCCGTAATTCTCTCGGTATCCAGCCTTTTAACTCAATCGTCAGATACGAAATACAGCGTCGAGCATCTAGGACATAGGGAGCTGGGAAGGCGGCTGTTGGGCAAGCCTCCAGGCAGCTAGTGCAGCGGCCACAGCCTGGCATCGGTTGCGGGGTATCTGGGATTAATTCGGCCGTTGTCAGCAGTTCGCCCAAAAAGAACCAGGAGCCACGCTGGGGGCCGATCAACATCGTGTTCTTGCCGGTGAAGCCTAATCCGGCCGTTTCGGCATGATCGCGCTCTAAAATTGCGCCGGTATCGACATAGACTTTACTTTCGATTCCCGCCCCGGTTTGTTGGGCCAACCATTGGGCTAGCTCTTTTAGACGGGGTGTCATCCAATCATGGTAGTCGCTCCCCCAGGCATAGTTAGAAATACGGCCGCGGGCCGGGTCGTTGGCAATGTTGGTTGGTAATTTTAGCGTTTCGTAATCCAGACCGACACAGACAATGGAACGGACGCCGGGCAAGATAACGTTTAGGTTTTCCCGTCGAGCTAATCTATCTGGTCGGGAGAGGTAGGACATACGGCCGTGATAGCCATTTGCCAGCCATTGTTTATAGGCTGCCAACCGTTTTCCTGGCCGGGCTGCAACGACTCCAATCATACTAAAGCCCAATTTTTGAGCTTGTTCCTTCAAGGCTACCGTTAATTCGTGGGACATGGTTCGAGTATACCCTAAAAATCAAGGTGATTGTCCCCTTTTCAGAGGATATTTTGGTCGTATTTACTCTGATGAAGTAGCTGACATTCATAATTTCATCGTCAGACAAAACCTGTGGTATAATGCCCAGCACTTGCCAATAAATGATTCAATAAGGAGGAAATTTAATGAAAATTGAAGTCCAATCAATGAAGCGGGTAGAGTTAGTTACCGTTTCAGGAAGAATTGATAGCAGTAATGCGAATGATTTCGATGCGGCATTAAAAGGCTTAACCGATAAAGGTGAATATCAAATTGTTTTGAATATGTCCGGCGTTGATTACACAAGCAGCGCTGGCTTGCGAGCCTTAGTTGCTGGCTTGCGTGAATGCAAGAAACATAACGGCGATCTACGCATATCTGCGCCTTCAGACAAGGTCTCCGAAGTTTTAGATTTGGCGGGGTTAACCACTCTTTTCCAAGTGTTTGATGATGATACCAGTGCCGTTGGCAGCTTCTAATTCTGTGTAGGTTTTCATTTGATTAATCTTTTTACAGTGAATCACAGTCTTTTCAAAGATGATTAATGAGAGTTTGGTTTGCCGCCAACTTCTCATTAATCTCCTTTGAGCCGCCCTCCTTTTCCTTATGGCCTCCACAAACCGCTTAACTATACCAGGTCGTTATGACCATATCCGTGAGGCCTGTGATTTTGTGGTAGAGGGAGCGGAAGCCGCCGGATTCGATCCTGATGAGGTTTTTCGCATTCAGCTAGCTTGTGATGAGGCTTGTACCAACATCATTGAACATGCCTATGGGGAGGAGGATATTGGAGATATTCAAGTAAGTTGGCAGAATGAAGCGGGAGCCTTCATCATTAAACTTCGAGACAACGGCCGTCCCTTTGCGCCAAAAGAAGTTGAAACTCCCTCAATTCCCAGTACAGCGGATGATTTGGATGATTTAAAAGTCGGCGGGTTGGGTCTCCATTTTATGCGTACATTGATGGATAAGGTTGAATTTTCGTTCAACGATGAAGGCAACCAGTTGTTGATGGTCAAATATGTAAGCAGCGATGGGCGGTGATGGTATGAATATCTGGCAAGAAACTATTTCAGATGACATTCGACTGGTAGGTGTGAGTGGTCGACTGGATCAAAACTTGACACCGACATTAGAGGCGGAATTATTGGGCCTGTTGGACCAGGGACACTATCAGCTTATCGTTGATCTCCATCAAGTCAATTACATTAACAGCGGGGGCTTGCGCTGCCTTGTAACTGCATGGCGTCAGGCCCATCAACATGATGGGGATCTGGTACTTTGCGGACTAAATGAGCGGGTTGCGAAGGTTTTCGCCATGGTAGGTTTTGATAAAGTTTTCCGAATCTATGGCGAATGTGACGCTGCTCTTGAAGCCCTCCAAAGTTCGTGAGTGGGTATATTTTGCGGCAGATTTAGAGTGACAACGGCCGTGAAATTCCTGAGAAAAAACGGACAAGATGACCTCGCTTTCCATATCTTCAATCTCATTCGCTATATTGCTTATTGCCCTGGCTATGAGCGGTTATGTGCTGTGGGGTAGATACCAATCCCGACGACGACTTGTCCGCCGGGTAGCTGAGTTGGAGGCGTTAAGCGAAGCTGGTCGGGCCATTGCAGTTGCAGAGCTTGATGTTCGCGCCCTTTGCCAACTTATTGCGGAGGAGTCTGGCAAAGTTATTGACAATCGTACCTTTCAGATTGGTCTATTTGACGGCGCTTTCTATCAAATCCAGTTTTGGACTATTAATGGGGTAACCCAAACCACCCCTCGAACATTCAATTTAGAAAATAATAGCGGCGTGGTGGGTTGGGTGCGAAAGAGCAAACAGCCTCTTCTAGTCCATGATTTTTTGAGGGAGCTAAATACGCTGCCTGCTAAACCGCGTTATATTAGTGATCACCCTCCTCGGTCGGCTATCTTCATCCCCCTTATCAGCGGCGAAAAAGTCATTGGCATTGTCGCTGCCCAAAGTTCAGAGCCTAATCGTTTCACCACCCAGGATATGAATCGCTTGATGATATTAGCCAATCAAGCATCGGCTGCGATAGCCAGCGCTTTTCTCTTTGAACGAGAGCGTAAACGAGCGGCCCAGATGGAATTGGTCGGCCAGGTGGCCCGTCAGGTTATCGCTATCAATGACTTAGAGGATCTGTTTTACCAGGTTGTTTCTGTTACGAGAGAAACCTTCGGCTTTCATTCAGTCAATATCTTTGTCATTGATGAAGAGAGCGGCGAAGCCGTTGTGGAGGCCAGCAGCTTGCCAGACCTTCGACCGGGCGCTTGGCGAATGGCCCCTGATATTGGCTTGATTGGGGCTGCTATTTCAAGTCGAACTTCGATTATCTCTAATGATACGTTGGCCGATGAGCGGTTTATTGCTGGAGATGTTTCAACTGAAACGCGCTCCGAAGTGGCTGTGCCTTTAATTGTTGACGATACCCTATTGGGCGTTCTGGACGTTCAAAGCTATGAGCCGGGTACATTTGCGCCCCAAGAGCAGATGGTGATTGAAGCTCTGGCTGCCCAAGTTGCCATCGCTATTCATAAGGCCCGACAATTTGCTGCTCAACGAGAGCAAGCCTGGGTCACGACGGCCCAGCTTCAGGTGGCGGAAACATTGAACGAGAATGGTGATCTCGATTCACTAGGAACGGCCGTTACTCGACTAACCCCATTACTGGTCGGTGTTGAACAGTGTGCGATTCTAATCTGGGAAAAAGGTTCAGAAAGCTATCAGGCTTTGGCAATGTTTGGGGTTTCTGATGAATTTGATGATCAGTTCAAATCTGTACGGCTTGATATTGGTGATTGGACGGCTCTTGACGCAGCCCATGTTGGCAAGATTCTATTAAAGACAGGCCAAACGCCTCCCTGGTTACTTAGCGCTAATGGCCGAGGGCCAGGCCAAACGGCCGTCCAGAGCGCCCTCTTGCCGCTGCTTGCCAAAGGGCAGATTTTAGGCATGATGGTGGTTACTAGCCGGGAGGAAACGCCAAGCAGCAGGAAGAAGAAAGCGAGCATTGGAAACGGCCGTGAAGAGTTGCTGCGTAATATTGCGAACCAGACGGCCCAGGCCATTGAGAGCATATTGCTGCATGAGGCCCAACAAGAGGAAGCCTGGGTCAACACCGCCTTGTTACAAGTGGCCGAAGCGGTCAATCAACTGACCGACCTTAACGAGATTTTATACACTATCGTTCGGATGGTGCCGATGTTGGTTGGCGTTGATGCCTGTCTGGTACTCATCTGGGATGAAGACCAACAAGTATATCGGGCCGGGCCAAGTTTTGGTTTGAATGAGATGGCTTACGGGCTGCTCGAAAGTTTTGATATCGATCCAACCGAGTTTCCCTCTATTATGAGCCAGGACATAGAGCGGGCTGGCCCGGATGCGACCTATCACACTGTCACGTTACCGCTCTGGATGAACACCGTGATTGGCGCTGCAACCGCTACTGCCTTTCCGCTGTTTGCTCGTGCCCGTCTTGTGGGTGTATTGGTTGTTGGCCCACCATCAAATAGTCAGAATTTATCAGGTCGTCGTCTTAACATTCTGAACGGCATTGCCCAACAAGCCGCTATTGCGGTTGTCAACGATCAGCTTTATGCAGAATCGGCCGAACGGAGCCGTATTGAGCAAGAGCTAGATGTCGCCCGAACCATTCAAACTAGCTTGATGCCGAATGGAACCCCTATCATTCCTGGCTGCACCGTTGCCAGCTATTGGGAAGCAGCCCGTCAGGTCAGCGGCGATTTTTATGATTTTCTCTTGCTGCCAAATGATAGTTGGGGCATTGCCATTGCTGATGTTGCCGATAAAGGTGTTCCGGCGGCACTTTTCATGGCAATGAGCCGCACGATCTTACGGACAGTGGCCTTTAACCGAATACGGCCGAGTGATGTCCTCGAACGCTCTAATAATCTCATTTATGGCGACACAAGCTCCGATTTATTTGTAACCATCTTTTATGCCATTTGGAACCCAGATAGTCGAATATTAGAGTATGCCAATGGCGGTCACAATCCACCGCTTCTCATACAGGCTAGCGGCGAAATCCGCGAATTAACCTCCAAGGGCATCGCTTTAGGTGTCATCGAAGAGGTAACGATTGATGAGAATGAAGTGAAATTGCATTCAGGCGATATCGTTATTTTTTATACGGATGGTGTGACGGAAGCGACGAATGAGGATTTTGACGAATTCGGGGTGGATCGGCTCTCGATGGTCGGCAAAAATATGCGAAATAGAAGTGCGGCCGAAATTGTGGGAGCTATAACCGAGGCAGTGACCGAACACGCTGGCGATACCCCTCAATCAGATGATGTTACACTGGTGGTGATGAAAGCTGAATAATTTACAATCGAGAAGTTCAACTTTTGATCCTCTCAATGGATGGTAATCACTGTCAAAAAGTTGAACTTCTTGCCGAACAATATTCTCAATTATTCAAACATTCAAAGGAAACTATGAAGAAAAAATCTAAGCGTATGATACCCAATAATCGGCCGACCCAGGACGAACAGCTTTTTGTAAATGTTGGCCCCTCCGACTTTACGAGTACGGATCCCTGGCGCATTTTGCGGATTATGAGTGAATTTACCGAAGGCTTTGAGGCATTGGCCGAAGTTGGTGAGGCGGTTACTATATTCGGCTCAGCCCGAACCAAGCCTGACCATCCCCAATATAAACAGGCTGTAGAGGTCGCCCGTTTGTTAGGCGAAGCAGGTATAACCGTTATCACCGGTGGTGGCCCAGGCATTATGGAAGCGGGAAATAAAGGCGCTGAAGGTACTGAATCGCTTTCTGTTGGCTTGGGCATCGAACTGCCCTTCGAGCAAGGTGTTAATGACTATGCTGAGCTGCCATTGGAATTTCATTATTTCTTTGCTCGTAAGACGATGTTTGTGAAATATTCTCAGGCATTTGTTATCTTCCCTGGCGGCTTTGGCACAATGGATGAACTTTTTGAATCGTTGACGTTGATTCAAACAGGCAAGGTTCAAAACTTCCCGGTTATCCTCTTTGATACAAATTATTGGCAAGGATTGGTCGATTGGCTGCGGGATAAGATGTTGGCTGAAGGGAAGATTTCTGCGCCAGATCTAGATTTGCTTATCCTAACCGATTCGCCGGAAGAGGTTCGGGATATTATTGTTAGCTGTTTCAAGAATGAATCGTGGCGGGTTGAGCAGGAAGAAAGCGCCCGCGAAACGACTCGACAGGTGCTTGGCGCTAAATTTGAGTAGTAGACAATTACGAATAGCGGTCAGGCTTTTTTCTAATGGCCTGATTGTTCGTCTTATCCTCCTTTTGGTGCTGCTTGTTTTGGCTGCTTGCGGCCGTTCGGATGGCCTGCCAACGGTCGCACCTTTAGAAACGGCCGTTTCACCCACAATTACTCCCTTGCCGGAAGTCCAAGCTACACCAACGGCCGAACTTCTACCAACACGAACCCTTACCCCAGAATCAACCCCAACCACCCCCGTTCAAACAGCGGTTGGTACAGATATTGTCCCTTGTGGCGTTATCCTGCCTATCCTTTCCGAAAGCTCGCCGTCGGTTACGGCCGAATTGCCAGAGGTAGTAATTCCTGACACCGTGCCTGAGGCAGCTCGGCCAGCATTAGAGCGGCTGCTAGAAGCCCCCGATACGGTTGGGCTAGCTGCCTACCAGATTGGATTTGAAGCCAATGGCGTTTACCTTAATGCTGATGTTCCGATGCCTTTGGCTTCGGTTGCTAAGATCATTACCCTTGTTGCTTATGCGGAAGGGGCGAATGCGGGTCTTTTTAATACGGCTGATTGGATTCCATTATCTGAGATGGAACGGTACTATTTGCCAGGAACTGACCTAGGTTCGCACCCGCTTGGCATCCAAGACCTTGAAGCCCGTAATCTGATCGCGTTCGACCCCCCTGCAACTCCGTTAGAAGAGATACCCTGGCTTACAACCCGGTTTAGCTCAAATGCCGCCAGCGATTATCTTCATATGGCCGTTGGTCAAGAGGTGATTGAGGAAACGGCCGTTGCCCTGGGCTTAACCAGCCAAACCGCTCCTTGTCCCTTTATCGGCCAATTTTTGGCGATGAGTAATCATGAACGAGCGGGCGGCGACCAACGGGCTATTGAAGGCTACTTGGATGATCCTGCTACTTATGGTAGTGAGGTGATGCGACTGACTGAACTTTACGCAAATGATGATATATTCCGGCAAGATGAGATAAATTTACGTGGTCGAAGTCCTTCTCTGCCTGTCCAGAGCTTTTTCAGTGAAAATCTAAATGCTAAAGGCAGCGCCAACGATTATGCAAATCTGATGGCTCGCATATTCAATAATGGTTTAAGCAGCGCCTTTGCCAACATCCTCGTTCGGCGCAATTTGGAGTGGCCGATGGTTTTCGAGACTAATCAAGAGCTATTTACGGCCGTTGGTTATAAAAATGGCGCTTTTCCTGGTATTCTAACGACGACTTATTACGCTCAGAGGCGTGAAGATGGCGGTCGGGTCGTGGTTGCTCTCTTTTATCGCCAGCTACCGGACTTCTTGTACCGTAATTGGCGACGTAATCTTCCCCATGACGAATTTGCCCGCTGGCTCCTCTACGACCCCCAGGCTATCCCGACCCTAAATACCCTCTTAAACTCAACGTAGGTTAAGGGGAGAACGGAAAGTAACTTTAGAACAAAGTGACGAGATAGGCTTCCGTTCTCCTTATAAGTAAATGCCATGATGCCTATCTTTGATTTAAACATCTTTGCGGGATTTACTTAAGACTTCACCATTCAAAATTCATTATTTCTTATTCTTGTCCCTCTGCAAGTTGAATAGTAAAATGTACAAAATCGCAATTTGCCAGATAGCTCGAATAAAATCAAACAGGGGTTGATTTATGGAAGGACAACTTACCTTAACAGCGGCAGCAGGAACAGACCCAGGCCGTGCCCGGCAGATCAATCAGGATAATGTGCTGGCCTATATAAGACCCCTTGATATGGGGAAACCGTTGGGGTTATTGATTGTGGCTGATGGGATGGGCGGCCACCAAGCGGGTGAAATTGCGAGCCAATTGGCTGTCCAGACGATTCGTGACTCTCTCTCTTGGATGTTAGATCAAGATGACGATGATGCTACTAAACCGATGCCAATTCCAAGTGTTAATGGGGATGATGATGAGGAAGATAAAAATGATGCGGCTTATACCGCCCACCTCGAAAAACGTTTGGAGCTAGCTATTGAAGAGGCAAATAAGGTTATTTATACTTATGCTCAGGAAAACCCAGTTGAGGCTGGAAACCTTGGCTGCACTGTTACTTGCGCTATTGTGTATGGCAATGTTGCCATTATCGCCAATGTTGGCGACAGTCGAACCTATTTATATCGGGCGGGTAAGCTAAACCAGGTTACAGATGATCATTCTTACGTTGGTCAGTTGGTGCGAGAAGGGTTGTTGGAGCCAGAAGAGATATTTGATCATGAACAACGCAATGTTATCACCCGGGCCTTAGGCAATCGTCCGGCTGTTCAAGCTGACTTGAATTCTTGGGAGCTTGAAGCTGGCGATCGGTTGATGTTGTGCAGTGATGGGGTTTGGGAGATGATTCGAGATACTCAGGAAATGGCTGATATGCTTCAGGCCGAAGAGTTAGAAACGGCCGTTGAGAAATTGATTGACTCTGCAAATGCGTATGGCGGCGCAGATAATATTGGCGTTGTCGTTGCCGAACTACTGGAAACTGCCACCCAAGATTAGATATGGCCCAGAAAAAATTGGCCGTTGTCGCTGAAAATACCCATTACACGCTCTATATCAACGGCGCTTATGTGGCCGAGTTTGATGATGATCGCCTAAGCAATGGGTATGGAGGCGTTTTCATCAGTATGGATGAGGGGGATACCTCAGTGGTAGAGTTTGATAACTTTACCGTTAACGCTCCTTAGTCCCGATTGATACGAGCTTACCCTTGCCATTCATATAGGTTAGTAATCATGGAATTCCAGATTAACCCCCTTGAAATACAGATAGGCGGCAGAGGAGTTTTTGTTCGGCCGAATTCAATAGCTGCCAGGAGGGGTCGAAAATAGCCTGCAGGCTGGGATGGATTTTGATTGGCTCCCTCGGCGGGGTAGGGCAGCCCATCAACTGCTACCAACGATTCCGAATTCTCGGACCGGAGAGAAAATAGGCTTTGCTGATTTAGGGAAATTCACCAATTTTCTTAAAGATAAGACAGAAGGGCGGTTTATTGATGTGGAAGCATCTTATCATGAATGAAAATACCAACATCGTAACCGCTCCCAACCACCTTCAACGGCGACGGCGGCAGCAAAATCGGCCGTTGGATGCAAGGCTTGCATCTGCCAATTCTTAGCTGCTGATGCACTGTCGTCTACTGTCAGAAGCTGTCCAGGTTCGCCCGGTTTAAGTGTCACTACAAAACGGTTGAGGGGGTGGCTCAACCCTTCGCCAATTACTTTGATATAGGCTTCTTTTCGCGTCCAACAGTTGAAGAATGCCTCGTCTTGTTGTTCAGCCGGAATCGTCAGCCAGGATTGATACTCTATTTCAGAGAAGAAGCGAGCAGCCATTTGCTTCATGTCCTTTAGGGAGCGGATGTGTTCAACATCGACCCCTATCGGCCGTCCCCAAATAAAGCCTATCAAAGCTACATTTTCTGAATGGGCGACATTAAACTCCAATCGCTCTGGCGTTGAAACGGCCGTTAGCGTTGGTTTCCCCTGTGAGCCATAAGAGAAAGTGAGCGATTCAGGAGGGCGATCTAGATAACGGCCGAGCAGCAGGCGCAGGGTTCCCCTGGCAACAGTATACCGTTCCCGGTGATGGGGGAAGTAAAATCGGTCAGCCCGTTTTTGTTCATCAGAGGATAATAGCTGCCGGAGCCGGGTCAAATTAGCCGGGGGTTGTTGGTCTAACCAGACCCGCCAGATATGTAAGTCACCGGCTTCCAATGCAAGCTGTTCTGGTGGGTCTAACCAACGTTCTTTTTCTACCACTTCCTTTCCCTGGATTTTCCCTTACATTACCAAAACTAAATTTCTGCTTCACTAAAAACCAGCTAAACTATCAATATCGTTTAGGTCATTTTCTAATATCTTACTGTGTTGGACTATTACAGTTTATGGACTATTGACTACAAGGTTAATCCATGAGTAAAAAATGGCAAATTGTTTCCTTGCTGGCTCTGGCCGAATTTCTGGCGATGAGTCTCTGGTTTTCCGCCTCGGCCGTCACACCCGCTCTAGCGGATGCCTGGAACTTATCGACGGGCGATGTGGCCTGGTTAACGATGTCAGTTCAAATCGGCTTTGTCGTTGGGGCCTTCACCAGCGCTTTGTTCAACGTGGCCGACATTTGGCCTCCTCGAAATGTATTTGCCATTGGTGCGCTACTTGGGGCGGCTGCCAATGCCCTAATCGCGTTGACAGCCGATGGATTGGCTTTGGCTATCCCTTTGCGTTTCATTACTGGCTTTGCATTAGCGGCCGTTTATCCCGTTGGTATGAAGATAATAGCGACCTGGATGAAAGCGGATCGCGGGCTTGGCTTGGGTTTGCTCGTTGGGGCTTTGACGCTTGGTTCCGCTTCTCCCCACCTTATCCGGGCTTTCGGCGGTATCAGCGATTGGCAATCCGTCTTATATGTCGTCTCGATTTTGTGTGTTGTTGGTGGCATCATTGTTTGGCGAACGGGTGAACTTGGCCCCTATCAGAGCAAACCCGCTCCATTCCGTTGGCGCTATGTGCTTGAAGCCTTCCGAGATCGGGGCGTGAGGTTGGCAAATTTTGGTTATCTGGGGCATATGTGGGAGCTGTATGCGATGTGGACTTGGATTCCTCTCTTTCTATTGGAGTCTTATCGAGCAGCCGATTCAACAGGTTTTTGGGACGGCCGTTCGCCAGAGTTGTTTGCGGCCGTTGCCGCCTTTGCCGTTATCGGTATTGGTGGCTTAGGCAGTCTCCTGGCGGGTCGATTGGCTGACAGTTGGGGGCGCAGTCGCACCACGATTTTGAGTATGACGATTAGCGGCTTCTGTGCCATCCTGATTGGCTTCTTTTTTGGCAGTAATCCTTTGACGGTGACCATTATTGCTTTAGTTTGGGGCTTTGCAATTGTGGCCGATTCGGCACAATTTAGTACGGCCGTCAGCGAACTTTCAGAGCGTCAATACATGGGAACGGCATTAACGATGCAAACCAGCCTCGGTTTTTTGTTAACCCTCGTCTCAATTCGCCTCATTCCGGTGTTGGTCGATCGGATTGGCTGGCAATGGGCGTTCTTAATACTTGGGCTGGGGCCAATATTTGGTATATCGGCCATGTGGCTGCTCAAACGCTCCCCTGCTGCGGCCCGCCTCGCTGGTGGGCGGGGGTAGCGCTGCTTGCTTGGCGCGAGAGAACGGCCGTTCACCGGTCTTTTATTCATGCTTTGCTTGATATTTGGCTCATTGCTATGTAACCAGATAAAATGGCCGGATTATGCCGACACCATTTATGCACTTGCAAATGGCCGAGCGGATTCTTGCTTCAGAGCGTTTAGAACCAGACATTCGAAAACTCATCCTGACAGATTACCCCGCATTTTATCTGGGCAATGTGGCCCCAGACTTTCAGGCGATTTGCGACATTCCACGGGAAGTAACCCATTTCTATAACTTGCCACCCGATCCAGCCAACCAGGGCTATGATCGCATGTTGACCCAGCATCCAGAATTGGCGGCAGTTGAAAGATTAGCCCCAAATAAAGCTGCCTTTATCGCTGGCTATAGTATTCATCTCAAGCTCGATTTGCGTTGGTATCATGATATATTGATCCCTTTCTTTTTATTGAGTGAAGGCTGGGCTGACCGCCGACAACGATTTGTGATTCATAACACGCTATTAACCTATCTGGATATGTTGGCGGTTGATTCACTGCCCGATAGTGCGGCCGAAACCTTGAGCAATGCCAACCCTGATTATGCCCTTTCGTTTGCGGAAGATTCAAGTCTAGTAAGTTGGCGGGATATGTTGGTCGAACAGTTACAGCCTGGCGCTATGCTCCGTACAGTAGAGATTTACGCCGAGCGATTACTCATGTCCCCGGATGAATTTGCTGCCAATCTGGAAAATCCAGACTGGATGGCGGATCATGTTTTTGGTAAGGTGCCGGTAAATGAAGTTCAAGAGATATTGACTGATGCTGTCGATGAGAGTATTGACATAATAACAAGTTTTTATACTGGAAAAATAGGATGATTACCGAAACAATGAGTATCAATGAGTCGCTTCCTCGAAGAGATATACAAGCCCAACTATCAGACGGCCGTGCTTTCAATGGCCCTGTGGGAACGACCGTTGAAGAGATAATGTGGGCGGCCAGACCGACAACCAACGGCCGTATTGTGGCTTCGTTGGTGAATGGGCATTTACGCGAATTGTCCCATGTCTTGAATTATGATGTCCAGATTGAACCTATCACAATGGCTCACTCAGATGGGGTTCGTATTTACCGCCGCTCCCTTTGCTTTCTGATGATCGTTGCCGCTGCCGAAATCTTTCCCAATGAGATAATCACGATTAAGCATTCCATGCCTTTTGGTGGTTATTACTGTGAGCGTGAAAATCCGCGCCCATTTACAACGGGTCAGTTGAAACGTCTCCAAAATAGAATGCAGGCGTTGGTCGATGCTGACTTACCGATCAACCGCGTTCAGGTTGCCCTGAATGACGCGCTCCAGCTCTTCCGAAAGTGGGGCGATCTGGAAAAAGCCGACTTGTTCAGCCGCCGTCGCAAAGATTACCTGACCTTATATGAGTTAAATGGCATTCAAGATTATTTTCATGGTTTCATGGTGCCAAGCTCTGGGTACTTGGACCTCTTCAATTTAAGCCGTTACCAGAAGGGCTTTATCCTTCAATTTCCCCGCCGCCATGAACCATACCGCTTGCAAACTTTTGAGGATGAGCCTCGATTAGCGGCCGTTTTCCAAGATTACGATGATTGGCTAAGCGTTATTGGCGTGCCATCTGTCGCTTCTCTAAACAATGCCATTCGAGCAGGTCGGACGCAGGAAGTTATCTTAATTGCTGAGGCCTTGCACAATCGTCAATTGGCCGCAACAGCTTTGGACATATCGAATCATCGGCCCAATGTCAAAATTGTGCTTATATCTGGCCCAACATCGGCTGGCAAAACAACTTTCAGTAAACGTTTGGCTGTTCAGCTATTGGCCCTAGGCATTCGTCCAGTGGCAATTGCGATGGATAATTACTTTGTTGAGCGGGATAAAACACCCCTTGATGAACAGGGCAATTATAATTTTGAAGCTTTGGAAGCGGTTGATGTACCTCTCTTTAGGCACCATTTGCAACAACTACTCAACGGCAAAACAATTCAACAGCCGACCTATAATTTTCACACCGGCCAGCGAGAAATTGGCGATGAATTAAGCATTGGGTCAGACCAGGTCATCTTGATTGAAGGCATTCATGGATTGAATCCTAAGCTGGTTGAAGGTATCCCTCCCAAATCGATGTATCGGGTATTTATCTCAGCTTTTACCCAGTTAAATTTAGACAAACACAACCGCGTTCCTACGACGGACACCCGTCTACTACGTCGCATCGTGAGAGACGCTGCTCATCGAGGTTATTCAGCTACAGACACTATCAAGCGTTGGCAAAGTGTGCGATGGGGCGAAAAGAATTACATCTTTCCCCATCAAAATAATGCCAACGTCTTTTTCAACTCAGCATTGGCTTATGAGCTGTCGGTGCTAAAAACATTAGCCCAACCGCTCTTACTTCAGGTTGAACCCGGCACGGAGGAACGTATTGAGGCTAATCGGCTGCTGGCGTTTTTACAGTGGTTCGATCCTATCGAAAGTAACGGCATCCCCAATGATTCTATTTTGAGGGAGTTTGTGGGCGGCTCAATATTAGAAGATTTTGAACCCTGGCGAAGGTAAAACTAACTAAGTTTTCGCAACAGAGAAGTTCAACTTTTACTCCATTTAACTGGCATCATATTGCTCTATTAAAAAGTTGAACTTCTTACTCAAGCGTGTAGTAGGGAATAAAAAAGGCTGCCATCGCAGCCTTTTTATTTATTCGAACTTATCGAAATAATGTAGTGGGTCGGATGTATGAACAGTCACCCAAAGGTCATTAGGCCCTTCACCAGACCAATAATAAATCCATTCTGCATCCAGCGGGGGCATATTGACACAGCCATGACTATGTTTATAGCCATAACGATCATGCCAATAAGCGCCATGTAGGGCGATTTCGTTGGTGCGGTCAAAGTACATGATGTAGGGAACATCTTCGATAAAGTAATAATCTTTCTCGCCTTCAGCGCCGGACATCTTGTTTTGGGTAAAACGGCTCCATACCTGGAAAAGACCTTCTCGTGTCGGCCACTGGTTTAGACCACTGGAAACCAGACTGGCATATACCATCCGATCGCCTTCGTAGGCGGCAAAGGTCTGCTCATATAGATCAACCTCAACCCAAAATTCGCCTTCGCCAACTTCTTCTGGTCGTTCGTTGACATCGACCAAGCTGACATAGGTCTGACGAATCCAACGACCGCCGCCAATGTCGTACCAGATCCAATCATCTTCGCCCATTTGGGCGTCAAAGACTTGGAAGAAGGTAAAACGGGTCATGGGATTATAGGCTTCGTTTGGTTCACCATCTGGTTCATTGCTGGGGGTCACTTCCTGGACTATCCAACCAAACGGCCGTTCTGGCTGAACGGTTATTTCCACCCCATGAAAGTCTGGTGTTTGTACTGGAACAACATCTTCAGCTCGAACATATTCACCCTGATTTAAGGTGTACCAGACAGTCCCCTCACTTTCGACTTGTCCGTGAACGGTAGCATATAAGAAGCCATCGCCGACGTTGTAGGCCACGGGAGAGCCGAGGCTGGGGCCAGTATGAACATTGATATTATCATTGAGGTAAACATAGCTCGTGTAGTTTAATAGGCTGTCGTCCCGCTCTTCTGGCTCCTCAAATTGTTCCGGATCTGTTTCAACACGGCCGTCGCACACAAAGCCAATATCATCAGAATAATAAAAACAGCGGGCAGCATCAGCCGAATTCGTTACAAAGAAAAACGCTGCGACCACAAATACAAATGAAATGACTAATTTTGCTAGACGACCCATATTAATTCCGACGTTCCTAAATCTTTTAATCCCTATTTTATCATTGAATTGTGGCTTGTGGACAACGATTGTCCTACGATAACCTGAAACTCAACGGGTCAATACAACCTGCCTATAATTTTATCATTATGTTGCTGGACAACAAGTAAGTTTCTTACTTTTCTAAGAATATGGGGAATTAGGGCTGCCAATGAAATAAAGCACAGAATTGCCTCGTCAGCTTGAAGGAGCGGTAAGGAAGCAACTTGGTCGCCTTATCTGATTTCTGCTCCTTAGACTGGACTTAAAATTCGGCCGCAATTGTCACAATAGATTAATTTGCCTTCATCGGCTGCTTTTACCAAATTGGCTGGAACCGAGACCTGACAGCTTCGGCAGCGATTGTTCTTCAAGGCAGCAACGGCCGACCCCTGACCCCGCTTGGCAACATGATCATAGGCCGACAAAAGTTTAGCTGGGATTACCGTAACATGCTCCTTACGAATCTGGGTTAGCTCATTAATTCGCTTAACTAGCTCATTTCTTTCGACAGAAAGATGTGCTTGGGAGGCATTCCACTCTGTTTCGATTTCGGCCAATTGTGAAGCGGCATCATCATTTTCTCCTTGGGCCTCTTCAAACATTATCATCGCTTCTAATAACTCGTCCTCTAACACAGCCCGACGACGTTTGAGGGCTTCGATGCTACTTTGTAAATCGGTCAATTCTTTTGGGCTTTTAACGAGACCGGAATAAAGTCGATTTTCTGAGTTTTTCGCCTTGCTATTCAGCCCTTTTAGCTCCAGATTTAAGTCTTGTTGTCGCGCTCGGCAATGTTGCAATTCGGCCGCGGCCGCTTCCGCTCGCTTTCGGGCATCTTCCAAGTGTTTGCTTTCCTTTTGCTGCCGCACGACTTCTCCAAAGCGCTGTTTTTTCTGGTTGATTTCATCATCTATCTGTTGTAGGCGAAAGAGGAGGTCAATTTGACTCATTCATTTTCCTTTTAGAAGGCATCACGCGATGATATGGGAATGTATTCATATATTTCGTCTAATATGAAACGATTTTTGTTTAGCGTTGAATTATAGTCGCTCCATCCCATTCAAGCACACCTTAAGCGAAATAGAAATCTGTCCAATTCGTATAATTCGTGGCTAATTCCTTATGGTTAAGCCATTCCCCTGTTATAATTACTGGCGATGTTTGAACGTTTTTTGGATTTAGAACCCCAACCTTATACGGATGAAGATGCTGAATGGGATGCTTTTGTGGCCGCTCACCCACATGGCAGCATCTTGCAAACCACCCAATGGGCCAGATTGAAAAGCAATTTTGGCTGGCAGTCTAACCGGGCCTGGCTGAAGCAGGACGGCCGTCTTGTTGCCGGAGCGCAGGTCTTGGTCCGCTCAGCGGCGTTAGGTTTATTGCGAGTGGCCTATGTTCCTCATGGGCCGTTAGTAGATTGGTCAAACAAGGAGCAAGTTAGCGTTGCCTTCAACCAGATCGACTTTTCGGCTTACGAACTAGGCGCGGGTATGTTGAAGATGGAGCCATTTTTGTGGCAGTCAGAGATGTCTCCGGCCGAGTGGGAGGCCATTTGTGAGCGGGAGGGGGCTATCCCAAACACCGATACCATTCAGCCTCCCAGAACGATTGTGGTTGATTTACGGCCGTCTGAAGACGAAATACTGGCTGCAATGAAATCCAAAACTCGCTACAACATTCGCTTGGCGGCTAAAAAAGAGGTCAAAGTTCGTAAGGGAACGGCCGAAGATGTTCGTATTTTCAATCAGCTAATTCAAACAACGGGTCAACGGAATGCCTTTGGCGTTCATGAACCACTCTATTATCAGACCGCCTTCGACCTATTTGCTCCCGACAATGTTGGTCTTTTCATCGCCGAATACAAAGATATTCCGTTGGCCGCAATCATGGTTTTCATTCATGGAACGCAGGCTGCCTATCTTTACGGCGCTTCTAGTAATGAGGAACGACAGCGAATGCCAACCTATGCCGTTCAGTGGGCCGCGATGCAGTGGGCCAAAGAGCGGGGCTGCAAAAGCTATGATTTATGGGGTGTGCCAGATGAACCAGAAGAAACGTTAGAAGCTCAGTTCCAGGGAAAAAATGATGGCCTATGGGGGGTCTATCGTTTCAAACGAGGTTTTGGGGGTCAAGTTGTCAGAACGGTCGGAACGGCCGATCGCATTTACAACAAACTTGTTTACCGTCTATACCAGTGGCGACGCCGGGCTTAAAGCCGACCGTTTGTTTGTTCAACGTACGCTTTTAGCCCTGCCAGCAGACTTTCCATCCCCTTCTTATAATTATTTTCCACATAAGCCTGGTTGAAAAGACGGCCGAACGGCCCGAATTTTAATTGATAAATGGGCGAAACGGTGACCACCGTCCCTTTGCTATTTTCTTTTATCGTGAACCGAATATCAGCCGATTTGAAGGGGAGGTTGGAGTCGCTAATTCGCATCGTCAGCTTTTGTTCTGGTTGCCATTCGACCACTTCTTCGTGTAAGAAATTACGGCCACCTAAATCACAGTGGCGTGTCGCGCCAGCCCCCATTGTCTGCTCTGATGTTGTATGAGAGGCAATTACGCCTGGATTCCATTCATAAATACGGCCGATGTCTGCTAATGTCTCCCAAACCTCAGAAACTGAGGCTTCAATGGTCGTGTGTGTTGAAAAAGTGTGCATGAGTCTATCTCCTATTCGTTTATTATTTATTGAGAGGATAGACCTAATTTAGCTGCCACGTCTATGAAAACTACTGCCAAGTTATGCCAGTATTATTGCAGTAGGATTTTATTTGTGATAAAATGCACATGAACTTTCAAAATATTTTGAACGATATGAAGGTTTGTTGCACTGGCCTAGCCAGGAACAAGCAGATAGAATGATTTACTATGGCTTTTAAGGACTTATCCGACTACATAAAAAAACTAGAAAAGGCCGGAGAACTGGTGCGAATTAAGACACCTGTTAGCCGTGATTTAGAGATTACCGAAATTACAGATCGGGTCAGCAAAATGCCCGCTGCCAAGAACAAAGCTCTCCTGTTTGAGAACGTTGAGGGCCAAGATATGCCGGTCTTAATTAACGCTTTTGGCTCTGAAAAACGGATGGCCATGGCTTTGGGTGTCGAGTCTCTGGAAGACTTGCGTCATAATCTGGCAAAATTGATTGATATGAAACTGCCAGAGGGTTTAGGCGCGGCTATGGGTCGAGCCACTGAGGTATTTGGCGCTCTCCGGGCTGTTGGTCTCAAACCCAATCACACGAAGAAAGGCGCTTGCCAAGAGGTGGTTCATGTTGAAGATGCTTCTCTCAATGATCTGCCAATCTTAACTTGCTGGCCTGATGATGGTGGCCGATACATTACACTCATGCAGGTCATCACGCGGGACCCGGCCACAAACCAGCGCAATGTGGGCATGTATCGGGTTCAGGTTTATGATGACAAAACGGCCGCTATGCACTGGCAGCGGCATAAGGGTGGGGCGGAGCATGAGCGATTAGCTGCTGAGATGGATAAACCAGTGATTCCGGCCGCCATTGTTCTAGGCGGCGATCCAGCTCAAATGTGGTGTGCCAGCGCCCCATTACCGCCCGGTATTGATGAATATTTATTGGCGGGCTGGTTGCGTGGCAAACCCGTTAACTTTGTTGAATGTAAAACCCAACCCTTGGAAGTGCCAGCTGACGCTGAAATTGTGATTGAAGGCTATGTTGATCCTAATGACCAACGAATTGAAGGGCCATTTGGGGATCATACTGGCTTCTACACGCCCGCAGACACCTTTCCTACGTTTCATGTGACCGCCATCACCCACCGCAAAAACGCCGTCTATCCTACCACAATCGTTGGCAAGCCCCCGATGGAAGATTACTGGATGGGTAAGGCTACGGAACGCCTTTTCCTGCCGCTCATGAAGATTTTCCAGGGCGAGATTGTTGATGTAAATATGCCCGCTGAAGGCGTTTTCCACAATTTAATCATCGTTAGTATCAAAAAACGGTATCCCGGCCACCCTTTTAAGGTCTGTTATGGGCTTTGGGGGCTAGGGTTGATGATGCTTACGAAAGCGATTGTCATTGTGGATAGTGATGTTGATGTTCAGAATCTATCCGAAGTTGCCTGGCGAGTATTGGGTAATGTTGATTGGAAGCGGGATGTTGTTGTGGTTGATGGGCCGGTGGATCAGTTGGATCATTCGGCCGTTCGTGATTCATTTGGCGGCAAAATAGGCATTGACGCCACAGGCAAAGGGCCATCTGATGGACACGACCGGGGCTGGCCGCAAGAGTTATTGATGTCTGAAACTATACAATCTCTCGTCGATCAGAAGTGGAAAAGCTACGGAATTGGTTAAGAATTAACTGATGGCGTTTATTAAGCAATCGATTTGCCCAATTACTGACTGCCAATTACCAAACAATTATGCGATGTCGATACTGTTTTGACACAATTGATGACCGAACCAAACCTTGTCCGCATTGCGGAAGTCGCCAGCCTGTCATTGTAGATGGTGTTGAGGTTGATCCGGGTGCAGGTGCGTTGGGTGGGACATTAGCCTTAACCAGGCGGCAGGTCGTTACGGCCGTTATGGCTCTTGTCATCATTGTTGGCTGTATTCTTTTTGCTCTGACTGCCAGCCTGCGACCAAGCGCATTACCATCCCCCATTATTGCTGCCCTAAACTTAGGGACACCGATTCCTACAAATACGCCCCAGGTCACGCGGGCATCCATTGCCACCCCAACCCCAGTCAACTTGCAAACCCATACTAATAACCGGGTAGATTTCCGAATAAGTTTCCCGAATAACTGGTTGGTGGTGAATCAAGCTGTATTTGGTTGGACAGAAGATGTGCGTGATTTTTCAGAAGATTATTCATGGGCCGAAACCTTATTTGAGATTGGGCAAGGTGGCACCGTTGGCCGTAGTCGGGCCATTGATCCTGATGTCGTTAATACGAATACGGGTGAGTTGGTTGTATTTACTGTTGGATCGGCCAGCGACATTTTAGGTGGCCTCGCTTATAGTGAAATTCCCCAATTAGCGGCTGATGATCCGGCTGCCTTATCGGAGTTAGCTGGGCCACTTATCGGTAGTAACTTTACAGCTCGACGAACCGAACTGCTGACAGTAAACGGCCGACCTGCTACCTTGGTCGAATTCACTTCTCAGGCAGAGATTTTTCAAGAAACGGTTCAACTTCGGGTTCGTCTCTACTTTGTTGAGGGAGAAAACGAAGTCTATATGGTTAGCTATTTTGCCGAACAGCAGTTAGCTAATCGAAACCAATTTTTTTATGAAGATATTGTTCAAAGCTTTGAGATTATTGAGTAACTAAGGAGTAAAATTCAGGCTTTTTTGTTTTTGAACGTTTAAATATTTGAAAGTTAAAAGCCTGACTTTTTGAGAAGATCATGCGGCGCGTATATAAGAAAGAAAACCTACAATCGAAAGTTGACGGGGTCTTCGTTCGGCCTATCCGCCAGGAAGATGCCGCAGATCTTTATGCCATCGTCTCGCACCCCCAAGTGTTTCGCACGATGGTCTTTGCTCCTAGTATTGAGTTCAATGAAACATTAGAATGGGTTCAGAGGAAAAACGTTCATTGCCACCGCTTAGTGGCTGAAGTTGACGGCCGTGTTGTCGGTTCCGGCGACCTAACAGCCATAACCCGCGCTCGTCGCAGCCATACTGGTGAATTAGGCTTAATGGTCCATCCTGATTGCTGGAACCGTCGGGTTGGAACCGCACTGATGGCTGGCCTCCTGAATATCGCCGATAACTGGCTCAATTTGCAGCGTTTAGAGCTGGAAGTTTTTGAAGTGAATACGGCCGCCATTAAACTTTACGAAAATTTTGGTTTTGAGAAAGAATGCCATGTTCGTCATGGTATATTTGGCAACGGCCGTTTTCTGAACGAATTCTTCATGGCCCGGTTAAGGGGATTAGAAACGAGAAAGTCTTCTGAAGCGTCTCCCTCTACTGAAAGGCGGGCTGTAAGCCAAGAAAATATTGACAGCCTCAAAATTAGACCGTTGCATCCAAATGATGTTAATGACCTATCTCATCTTTGGGGGCACCCGCAGGTTGGCCGAACGACCATGCAGCTTCCTAGCCAAGAATTATGGCTATCTGAAAACCGAGTTGAAAACAAACCGCCGGGCTACCATCGCTTTGTCGCCGATTTGGATGGGGTCGTTATTGGGTCAATATCATTGGGTGTTAAGCAAAACCCACGCATGACCCATTCAGCCCATTTAGGTATGATGGTCTCTCCTGACTATTGGGGCTTGGGTATCGGCAGTCAACTGATGACGGCCGTTTTAGATTTAGCTGACAACTGGCTCAACCTCAAACGGGTAGAGTTAGAAGTCCACACTGACAACCCTCCGGCAATCGGTCTTTATAAGAAATTTGGTTTTGAAATTGAAGGCAAAAAGCGTTTCCATACCTTTGGGGACGGCCGTTGGACTGATAGCTATTTAATGGCAAGATTAAGAGATGAATAGGATCGCTGATGACGGAGATAAGGCAGATTTATGCGGATTCATTAAAAAGAAATCTGGGTAAATCCGTGTCATCTGTGATCCCATTACGAGGAACATTATGAGCATTAATGATATTTACGAAAAAGTAGTAGAAGGTGAACGCGTCACTTATGAAGAAGGTATTCGCCTCTTTGAAAGTAACGACCTAATTGCCTTAGGCCAGATGGCGAGCCTGATCCGGCAGCGTAAACATGGCGACAAAGTTTATTTCAATAAAAACCGTCACATAAATCCTACCAATGTCTGTGCCTTCCATTGCAACTTCTGCTCCTTCGCCCGCACCAGCGACGATATGCCCGGCGCTTACACCTTTATGCCGGATGTGGTTGTTGAAAAAATACGGCCGACCGTTGACGAAGGTATTACTGAATTTCACATCGTTGGCGGCCTCCACCCTGAACTGGGTTTTAACTATTACGTTGAATTGCTAAGCGCCTTGAAGGAGGCGTATCCTTGGGTGCATTTGAAGGCGTTTACGGCCGTAGAAATCGACTTCTTCTGTCAGCTGGAAAACAAGGACGACCATACAATCCTTAGCGAATTGATCGAAGCTGGCTTGGATTCGATGCCGGGCGGGGGCGCGGAAATCTTCCATTGGGACGTTCGTCGCAAAATCTGCCCCGAAAAGGCTAACATGGAACGTTGGCTTGCCATTCATGGCATGGCCCATCAATTGGGTTTGATGACAAACGCTACCATGCTTTATGGTCACATTGAGGAGTATAAACATCGCGTCCACCATATGGTCGCCCTACGAGAACAGCAAGACATTGACCTTGCTGAAAACAAGGCGGGCAGCTTCCAAACCTTCATCCCCTTGAGCTTTCACCCAATGGAGAATGGACTCGGCCGTCGCTTGCAGCGTCGTTGGACCAGCGGCGTGGACGATATGAAGACCATGGCAATCAGCCGCATTATGCTCGACAACTTCCCTCACATGAAAGCCTATTGGGTTATGCTGACCCCCGAAATGGCGCAAATTGGTCTGGACTTTGGGGCCAATGACATCGACGGCACGATTGTAGAAGAACATATCTACCATGATGCTGGGGCGCAGACAAAAGAACATATGCAGCGCAGCGATCTTATGCGGCTCATCCGCGCTGCTGGTCGTACTCCCGTTGAACGGGACACCGTTTACAACGTGGTGAAGGAATACACCGTTTAAGAAGTTCAACTTTTTTGAAAAGTTGAGCTTCTTCGCGGAACTAACGAATTTAACAATGGTTACGAACCAATCCAGAATCCTAATTTACGACGGCGACTGCGGTTTTTGAGAACGCTCCGCTCGTCTCGTTGAGACGTGGACGAAGGGGCAGATAGCGATTCGACCCTGGCAGCGCAGCTTGGCGGTGATGGCTGATTATGGATTAACGGCCGAAGATGGTATGGCCCAAGCCTGGTATATGGCTGGCGAATCAGTATCCGGTGGTGCAGCGGCGATTAACGATGCGATGCGCTTTGTCTGGTGGGCCAGACCATTCACTTACCTCTACCGACTACCCGGCATTCGCCAATTGCAAGACTGGCTCTATAGTTGGGTGGCTGACAATCGCCATCGTATGCCCGGTGGAACGGCCGCTTGTGAGATTGAATCAAAAGTAACCGAATGAGGAAACATTGACCTACAAAATCGGTATTATCGATTATCTAAATACGCAGCCTTTCCAATATGATTTGGAGGACAGATTACGGCCGTTAAACGTCCAATTCATTCGTGGCGTGCCAACGACCTTAAATCGGATGCTGCTTGAAGGCAAGATTGATTTGGCTCCGATTTCGGCCGTTTTTGCGGCTGAACATGCCGACCAATTTGTTATTTTGCCCGGCCACAGCATCTCTTCTTTTGGCGCAGTTAAAACGGTGCTGCTTTTTAGCTGGCGCACCGACATCCGGGAACTGGATGGTGAAACAATCGCGTTGACCGACCATTCTGCTACCAGCGTGGCCCTACTCAAAATTTTATGCCGGGAACGATATGGCATTACGCCGAATTTCGTCACCATGCCCCAAAATTTGCCGACCATGATGCAGCAAGCGGCCGCCGCACTGGTCATCGGCGACACGGCCCTGGTCGAAGGTTTTTTGCATCGTGAACTGCCCCGAAATGATAACAACGGCTACAGCCGTCCCACTATCTTTGACCTGGGCGATGAATGGCTCAAGCTAACTGGCCTACCCTTTACATTCGCTCTTTGGGCCGCTCGACGGGAAACGGTCAATGAGATGTTGGCGCTTGGCATCCCGCAGGCATTAGGCGACAGTAAAACGGCCGGGCTGACCGAAATCAACGACATCGCAACTGATTATGCCCCAACATTGGCCGTTCCGGTCGGTGTTTGCCGTCGCTACCTACACGATTTACGCTTCGATTTAACGGCCGAAGATTTAGCCGGATTAAATCGCTTTTTAAGCATGATTCCGGCCGACTTAAACACGGCCGAACTAAAATTTTTAGAAGTCGCGTTGACGACCTAACCACTGGTAATTAGTAATTAGTAATTAGCTGGAGAATACCACAATTACTAATTGCCGATTACCAGTTACCAATTACTCGTAACTGGAGAATTTTTTATGACATCACCAAACGGACACCTTACTCCCCATCGCACCTTCGCCAGCGATGCAAACGGGTTTTACAAAGGCGACAGCGCTGATAATCCAGGCTTGACCGAGGTTTCTGATATTTTGGCTAAGGTATCTGATGGCGGTCGGATCAACTATGACGAGGCCATGATTTTGTATCAAGAGGCAGACCTGCTCCAACTTGGCCGGGCTGCTAACCAACGCCGCAGCCAAATGATTCCCGGCGAGACAGTCACCTACCTCATCGACCGTAACATCAACTACACCAACGTCTGCAATACTGACTGCTCCTTTTGTGCCTTTTATCGTCATGACCCCAATCACCCCGAAGCCTATGTGAACCCAAAGCCCGTTATCGGCCGTAAAATCGAAGAAACGCTTCAACTCGGCGGAACCCGCATCCTGATGCAAGGCGGTCATAATGACGAATTACCCTGGGAATTTTACACCGACCTAGTTGGCTGGATTCATCAGACTTACCCTGATATTGAGATCAACGCCTTTTCTCCGAGCGAAATTGACCAGATGGTGGCTATTAGCGGCCGTTCCCGTTATGAAGTCCTCAAAGTGTTGCAAGCGGTCGGTCTACGTGGTTTGCCTGGCGGGGGCGGGGAGGTCTTAGATGATGAGGTTCGCAAGCGCGTCAGCCCTAAAAAGCAGCGCACGGCCGCCTGGCTGGACTGTATGCATTATGCCCAGAAGTTGGGTCTGACGACGACCGCTACGATGGTGATCGGCTTCCGGGAGGAGATTCGTCATCGCCTCAACCATCTTCAACGGCTGCGCGACCTGCAAGATGCCAGCCTGCGGGACTTTGGCAATGGCTTTAACGCCTTCATCTCTTGGACGGTTCAGATTGAAAATACGCCCTTAGAAAAGAGTCGTTTCGCGCCTGAGTATGGCGCAACCCCTAACGAATATCTGCGCCATACGGCCGTCTCCCGCATTTTCCTCGACAATATCGCCCATCATCAAGCCTCTTGGCCCACCCAAGGCGAAAAGGTCGCTTCTGTTGCTCTTCATTTTGGCTGCGATGACTTTGGCAGCACTATGATTGAAGAGAATGTCGTCAGCGCTGCCGGGGCAAGAACGGCCGTTAAATGCGCCGTTCAGGTTCCCGAAATCCATCGTCAGATTCGAGAGGCGGGATTCACGCCCGCCCAGCGAGACACCGCTTACGAGATTATTCGTCGCTATACGGCCGATCCGGAACAGGACAAAGATCTCATGCCTCAAACCGAGCTGGAAACGGCTCCAACCGGCAATTTGACTAACAGCCTTCGTTTGGAGATGGTTAATTAGGGGTAATTGGTAATTGCAGGCTAGTACCTGCTAATTACCAGTTACCAGTTACCCAAATGCCGACCTTCAGAGAGTTCGCGATCAAAGCTAAAGTGCGCCCTGATTTCGGGGACATGATTCAGGTACGGTATATTCATACCGATGGAGACGACTATGACACCTGGGTTAGCGGCGAGGAAGTGTTGCAGCGTCTGGCATCGGAAACGGCCGAAGAGCGCCTCCGCAGCATCAGCAAGCTGGACTGGAAGGCGATCAAGGAAGCCAAAGAAAAGCTGCCCGAAGAAGGTAAGAAGAAATTGGGCCGTAAGTTCATTGATCGTTTTGCCGATGAGGTAAAAGGCGCCATTGGCGGCAATGTTATTGGGGACAGCTTTGCTGATGCCATTAGCGGTCAAGATTCGACTGAAGACCCCTACGAAGCCGAACGACGAAAATGGCGCAGCCATCTTGAAGATGATGCCTTCCGTTCAAAGGTGATAGAGTTGGCTTGGATTCAATTGGAAAGCTCATTTCCTGATGATGACCAGCTAGAAGAGCCTAATGATTGGATGTAAATAAGATGACCACTCCCCCCATCGTTAACTGTCATACCCATTTAGAGTTAGGCTGGTTGGCAGATTTATGCCCCGAACCACCCGGCAAAGCCTTTACTCATTGGATCGGTAACCTCATCCAACGTCGAATTGATGCCCAGCAAGACGGCCGTGAGCCAAAACTCGTTCGCCAATCTATCGAAGAAGGCATAGAAATCTTGAAAGCTGCTGGCATCACCCATGTTGGTGACATTGCAAACACTGGCTTGAGCATTGAACCCTTGTTAGACAGTGGCCTTTCTGGAGTCGTTTACCTTGAAGTAATCGGCATTGTTCCCAACGATCCGCTCGTTTCGTTCAATAAGGCTCGTCAACTTTTGGAAAAATATCGCCCTTATGAAAAAAACGGCATGAGAATTGGTATCACGCCCCACGCCCCCTATTCAACTGACCCAAAGGCATTCCGGGCAGTGGCCGAATATTGCTTAAAAGAAGATGTTCCAGTTTGCATTCATTTGGCCGAGTCGCCATATGAAGACCAGGCTTTGAATGAAGGCACTGGCCCATTTTTTGATTTAAGCGCCAAACTGGCTTTTGAGCCGCCTCCTGTTCCGAAGTTGAGTTCGGTTGGGTATATGGAATCGTTAGGTATCTTAGAAACACGGCCGCTTCTCGTCCATATGGTTCACGTCAGCGATCAAGACCTCGATACAATTGCCGCTTATGGGGCCAAAATCGCTCATTGCCCCCGCAGTAATCAGTTATTGCAAGCTGGACGAATGCCCCTAGAAAGAATGCTCGCTCGTAATATCCCTGTTGCAATCGGTACGGACAGCCTGGCCTCCTCACCATCCTTAGATGTTCAGGAAGAGGTGGAAACGGCCGTCACCATGCACCAAGGCTATGTAGATAAAAATGTTATTTTGCCCCTCCTGCACAACACTAGTGTCCTAAGCTAATGAATAATCAAACCAGTAGCCAGGCTAATCAAAAAGGGTTGATTTCTCCGACCGAACCAAATACCCCCGACTGCCCGGCCATCATAGCTGACCGCTTCAAGACGTTGCGTTATGATGAGAAAACGGATGAAGTCATTCTATTAGACCGCCGCAAATACCCATTTCAGACTATCTACGAGCGGTATCAAACGGCCGAATCGGTCGCCGTTGCCGTTGAAGAGATGGTTGTGCAAGGTGGGCCACCGTTAGCCTATGCCGCCGGATTGGGGCTGGCATTGGCGGCCAGGGAAGTTGAGCAGAAGCAGATTGAGGATTGGCAAGCTCATCTGAAGCAAACGGCCGAACGTCTACTCAATACCCGTCCCACGGCCGACGATCTCCATCATATCATCCCCCGCGCCTTAGAGATTGGGTTAAGCGCTGGTAGGGGAGGGTGCTTCAAAGCAGTGTTGGATTATGTCAACAGCGAGATTCAGCGTGGCAATGACGTTTCCCAACAATGTGGCCGAAACGCGGCCAACATCCTCCAAGATGGTGACCGAATCCTGACCCACTGTATTCCTGGGGCCGCTATCTGTTGGATGCTTTGGTACGCCAAACTGGACGGCAAAACCATTCACATTGTTGCCAGTGAAACCCGCCCCTACTTTCAAGGCTCCCGCCTAACGGCCCAATCCTGTGTTGAGATGGACATTCATTGCACTGTCATCACCGATGGTATGAGCGCCCATCTAATGAGTCGGGGCCAGATTGATGCCTTCATCTGCGCCGCCGACCGCCTGACCATGGATGGTTACATTACCAACAAAGTCGGCACCCTCCAACATGCTATTGCTGCCAATTATTTTGGCCTGCCATTTTATGTTTTGGGTTACGATGGCCCCGATCCAAACACGCCATCGCCCGTTGATATACCCATTGAAGAGCGTGACCCGGAAAAGGTGCTGGAAGCACGTGGGCGAGAAGGGATTGTCAGAACGGCTGTTGAAGGGGTAGACGGCCGTTATCCGGCCTTCGACATCACCCCACCTTACCTGATTGAGGCTGTCATAACAGACAAAGGCATCTTTCCACCAACCTTGCTGTATACGTATTTTGACGGTAGTCACAACCTATAAGAATCTTTCATAAGCTATTCCCAATTACGGGTTACGAATTACGCATTTCGTATCACCTAACTGGATAAACGATGGTTACTATTTTGAAACCAAATGGAAAAGAAAATACCCTAAACAATATCAACCAAACACGGCCGATCCAGATCGGACAGGATGTTGTTATCGGGGGAGAAGCCGTTGTCTTGATGGCTGGCCCCTGTTCAGTTGAAAGTTATGAACAGACCCGAAAAACGGCCGAAGCCGTCCATCAAGTCGGCGCAAAAATTCTTCGGGGAGGGGCGTTCAAACCTCGTACCTCTCCTTATAGCTTTCAAGGGCTGGGCTTAGAAGGGTTGAAAATTATTCGAGCTGTCGCCGACGAGTTTGGCTTGCTGGTTATCACCGAAGCCCTCGGCGTGGAGCATATGCCCCTTGTGGCTGAATATGCCGACATCATTCAACTTGGCAGCCGCAATATGCAGCATTACCCGTTGCTCTGGGCGGCTGGAGAAGCGGACAAGACTGTGTTGTTAAAGCGAGGCTTTATGTCAACTGTTGACGAGTGGCTTCAAGCTGCTGAACACATCGTCAGTCGGGGCAACGAACGCATAATCTTGTGCGAACGTGGCATTCGCAGCTTTGACACGGCCACCCGCAACACCCTCGATACCAATGCCATTGCCCTCGTCAAGCAGAGCAGCCCTTTCCCCGTTATAGGCGATCCTAGCCATGCAACTGGCCGCGCTGATCTCGTCATCCCGGCAGCCCGGGCCGCTATCGCCGCTGGAGCCGATGGCCTCCTAGTGGAAGTTCATCCCGATCCCGCCACAGCCCTCTCTGATGGCGACCAGGCCATTCCTCTAGAAATGCTTCCCCAATTTATGGATGAAGTCGGCCGAATATGTCATGCAATGGGACGTCGTTTTATCGTTTAAGAGGGGGATATGATCGCATCCAAGAAGGTCATCTGGGGTCAAAGATTTTTAGCTTTAGTGGGCTGGATGCTGATTGGGGTTGCAGTTATTGCCCTTATAACGGCCGCTTCCATCGTCCTTTTACCCCATGAACTAACTTACTTGCAAGCCACTGTCCCAGAGCTTTATCGCGGTCATCATGACGGCACCTTAGTGGGTTACATTATCCACAACCGGGTTTCCTTCTCTGGCGCTCTGCTAATCGCTGGTGGATTTTACCTGTGGTTGGTGTATCGGCCGTTAAGAAGGGGAGAGAGTTGGGCCTGGTGGACACTGCTTGTATCGGGCTTTCTTGGTTCGGCAACCATCTTCAATTATCTGACCCATGATTACCTCGACAGTTGGCACGCCTTTGGCACAACGGGGATTGTCCTAACAATGGCAATTGGGTTGGTCCTGAGTTATTCAGGATTGGAACAACCTGCTGGTATCAGGACGCTAATTCCGCAAGACTTAGCTAATCTGAGGTTGGGTTTCTCAAAGATGTCGCCATTGTTGATCGGCCGTCTATTCTTATCGGTTTGGGCTGTTGGCACAATCATGGGCGGACTGCTTATTTCAATCACTGGCATGTTCCCCATCTTTGTCCCCCAAGACCTTGATTTTATGCAGACAACTGTGGCTGGCCTGGAACAGATAAACTCCCGCCTGATTCCATTTATCGCCCATGATCGGATTGGCTTTGGCGGGGCATTATTCTCCTGGGGAATAGCCGCCTTTTTTTGCATCTGGCATGGTCTGCGGCCAGGCAGCGGTCGTTTACTCTACTGGATGTGCGTTCTTTGGCTCATTGAACTGCTAACGGCCATCGCCATTCATCCTGCTGTTGGCTACAACAGTCTCAGCCATTTAGCGCCCTTTCTGATAAAGGATGCCTTCTTCCTAATTGGGCTGGCTTTTGTTCATCCTGAATTGGCTCAGGTTTTTGACGACAACAAACCGCTTCCTATTCAGGCTGTCAACCGTTGAACCTACTTTGGCGGCAGCGACAGGGCAAAGTTCACGCCTCGTTGCACCCAGGCTTCTAAATTTTCACCGACCTCATGCGCCCCAGGCCCGACCAGCACCCAGCCCTTCATCCGCTTGCCGGTCATGTCGAACGGCCGAACAAAATCCTGCCCCACCGCCTCCTCAAAACCATCCACCCCAACCCGCACCATAATCTCTTCTCCACTAACCCCACAAGCCATGTTCCCATGCACCATAAAAGCCAGCCCCCCAAACATCTTCTTCTCAGTCAAGCCAGCCTGATCTATTAACGTTTCTCGAATTCGGTGGGCTAATCCTTCATCAAAAGCCATAATTATCACCTCAAGTAAAATAACCTTATCAATATGTATGCCAACGTTATTATTTCTTGAGAGCGAAAAAGAGGCAAGATGATGTTAAATCAAATGAGGAAGCTGGCAGATAGGCGTAATATAACGACTGTTGTCATCTTTGTGACGCTGCTTCTAATCGTTGGCTGGCTGCTAAGACCGGTTATTGCCTATATTGTTCTCCCCCTCCGCCCGTCCATTACCAACGGCCGAACAGGTGAACTGCCTTATCTGGTCGATCTATCCAGCGAATATTTAGTGAAACCTCTCCTAACAGTCGGGGAAGAGATGCCAATGCTAATTGGCAGCTTCAATAATTTCTCTCCTTCTAACGATAATTTTGCCTTTTCAGGCATTCCAGACGGGTTAGGCGTTTATGAAACGGCCGATACAAATTATGTTTATGTCAACCATGAACTCGCTTCTAACATAACAACCCCCCTATCCAGCGATTCATCCGACCAAATAAATGGGGCCAGAGTTTCGTTAATGGCTTTTGATAAGGATTGGCAGATCATCGGGGGAAAGAACATGATAGAGCGGGTATTAGCGGATGGGCAAAGCTACACATTAGACACAACCAGCGGCGATTATCTGGATAGTCAGGGCAACGTTCTAATGGGCGGCAACGGCCCTAACTTCTCTCGATTCTGCTCCGGTTATCTAGCCGCAGATGGCTTCCTTGATTTATCTGGCGCTCCTGGGCCGATTTGGTTTGCACCAGAAGAAGTAGGCCCAAATGGCCGAGGTTGGGCTGTCTATCCTGATGGTACGGCCGTTGCCCTGGATGGACTCGGCCGTTATTCTAAAGAACAAGTCTACGCCGCTTCCCAATATCGAGCCGATAATGAAACCCGCACTGTTTTGCTCAGCACCGAAGATACGGCCGATAGTGAGCTGTATCTTTTTGTGGGCCAACAGACTGCCCAAGACCCCAACGGTTTTGCCGATGGCGACCTGTATGTACTGCGGGTTGAAGATGACCAGGGTGCGGTTTACGATTATGAAACGATGCCTGAAAATGTAACCCTGACAGGCAAATGGACGGCCGTGCCTGACAATATCGCTCTAGGGAGCGGTGAAGGCTTGAGCGATTGGGTCAATGAAAGCGGCCGATCAACGAACTTTCGCCGCCTAGAAGACATCCACGAAGACCCCAATCAGCCTGGAACCTTTTACTTCGCTACAACTGGCTCCCCAAATAGTCCACCGGGTAGTCCAATCCCAGATAATTCTCTTGGCAGACTCCACACCTTCACATTGAATCCCCAAGACCCAGTTGGCGACATGGATTTCGAGTTGGTTTTGGTCGCTGGTAAAACGAGCGGGCTTAACTACGATAACCTGACGGTCAATTCTTTCGGACAAGTTATCATTCAAGAAGACAGAACCATCACCGGAGCCTTGATTTTTACAACTCAACAGCGTTATGCTCGTGTATTAGCTTTCGATCCTGGCCCAGGGACAACAAAATTTTTGTTTGAGGCAAACCAGGCTGAGGTTGACCCAGATTCGGCCTGGGACTATGGCAATTGGGAGACTTCTGGCATCATTGAAGTTGGTATCGAATCTAAAACTGGAAAACCAATTTATCTGCTTAACGTTCAGGCCCACTCGTTGAGCGACCCTGAATATGTGCAGAGCGGGCAGATGGTGTTGGTCGTTCCGGTCGTTGATCAAGATTACTTGCCCTCAACATTTGCCCCCTAAACAGATGCAATATCCTTTTTTTTCGATAATTGTTCCTACACATGGCCGACCTGCTGCTCTGCGAAACTGTATAGAGGCACTCGGCCGTTTAGCGTATCCCCCTGATTGCTATGAAATAATCGTTGTCTTTGATGGCGACGAGTCTATTGCCCTCCCAACCCTTCCGTCAATTACCCTTCAAATTTGCACTCAGCCCCACAGCGGCCCAGCGGCCGCCCGGAACAAGGGCGCAAGCCAGGCCATCGGCGATTATCTAGCTTTTACTGACGATGACTGCGCCCCGGCTGTTGATTGGCTCAGACAGCTAACGGCCGCTTTTAATCAATTTCCAGAGTACATGATCGGCGGCCAAACCGTTAACGCCCTGCCGGAAAATGTCTATGCCTCAGCCAGTCAATGCTTAGTCGATTTCCTCTATCAACATCACAACCGCGACCCCCGCCAAGCTCGCTTTATAACCTCAAACAATATGGCCTTATCCCGTGACCGTTTTTTAGAAATTGGTGGCTTTGACGATCGCTTCCCATTGGCCGCAGGCGAAGATAGGGAGTTCTGTCACCGCTGGCTCACCGAAGGCAACCGCATTTATTATCAATCAACTGCCCTTGTCCATCACACTCACCCCCTTACGCTGGCTGGATTTTGGCGGCAACATCTCAATTACGGCCGAGGCGCCTACCTTTACCACAATCAACAGGCTCTCAACCAAAATGAACCTCTAACCCTGGAAAAGCCTGCCTTTTATCTTGATCTCCTCCGTCATCCGCTCCGGCCCAAAAACGGCCGTCCCTCCCCAACACTTTTCCTTCTCTTCCTCCTTATGCAACTAGCCAACACTGTCGGTTTCCTCCACCAATGGTCAAAATAGCAAACTGAAATTCGTACCATTTGTGTTAATTCGTGGCTAAGCTTTTTTGACCAACAGGCCCTACTCCTGAATAGCCAAACAGGCTTCCGCTGCCAACCAAAACAACTTTTCTCGAACCGATGTCCGGCTCTGCCAGCCCCGCGAATCCCACTCATCGGCGGCCAAATTATCGCCCCCATAAAGTAACTGTCCAAAAATACAACCCCGGAATTGCGCCACCGCAAAGAAAGCGGCCGATTCCATCTCAACCGTCAAGCATCCCTCCTCTCGCCGCCGATTCACCTTGTCTCTCGTCTCCCGATAGACAGCATCAGTCGTCCAGGTTTTTGTCAATGTGTAAGGGATAGCATGTTTCTCTAAGGTAGCTAGGACGGCCCGAATAGCCTGGGGATGAGCCGCCACTTCCCGTGCTGGCGGCAGGTAATGATAGGATAATCCTTCGTCCCGGACGGCCGATTGTGGAACCAAGACCTGCCCCAACTCAATCGAGTTGTCCAACACCCCTGCCCCGCCACAAGCGATAAAGTTGCGACAGCCTAAGGCAATCAGCTCATCTAAAAAAGCGCCAGCCAATGGCGCACCAACACCAGGATGAAGAACGACAATCGGCTTTCCCTCAATCTCAAACTGGTAGACTGGATTTGGCCCAATTTCGCTGCCCAAGGTGAAAATTGTGTCAAAATTATAGGTGTCTTTCAGAGAGTGAATAACATCTTGGAAAAAACACAAGACCGCATGTTTAGCAATCCCTTCCACTGGTTCAATCAAGAGGCCGGGTTCAATAACGGCCGGAACCGCATCATCATATTCAAATAAAGGATAAGATCGTGACATGGCGACTGATTGTACCCAACTTGTCGGTTTTCACAATTACGCTAAACCATTGTAAGATTACGTTCAATGAGGCTTATTCGAAGAGTAACGCGACAAATCAAAGACCTTATCAGGCGTTTGGATATAGATGACATTCCCCCAGCTAGTATGCTGTTCTTGGGCGGCTGTCTCATTCTGGCAATTATCGCTTTCGTTTCCTGGCGCAATGACCGCGCCTTGTTAGCGGATGGTCACCAAATCCGGGCTGAGGTCATTGACCGTGAGATAAAGGAAACGCAGGATTGCGATGATGGTGTTTGCACAACCGACTTCTCCTACTTACTTACTTACCAGTTTGAAGTAGAAGGCGAATCATATACGAAAGAGCTGGCTGTTGACAGGGGTATTTATGATCGGACTGAAAGCAGCGTCCAGATTCTTTACCTGCCAGATCGGCCGTCCACCTCAAATGTCGCTGAAATTGTCGAAAATGTTTTTTCATTTCCCCTATTTAGTCTTATAGCCCTCCTTGTTGGCTTTCTTGGAGCGGCCATCATCTATTGGATTTCATAATAAAAGAATATTCTCGAAAAGCTCCATGCTCTCTGTGGTGTAACCTTGGGACCCGTAAAAATCGAGTGAATTGAAGCAAGTAGGGAGTTATTTCCTACCCCGATCAAATGGACAAGTGCTGTATACTCAGTTTATGAAAACCAGAATCGTTGCAATCAGTGATACCCACAATAACCACCGCGCCTTCAAAATCCCAGACGGTGACATCCTCATACATGCTGGAGATTTAACCGATATGGGTGAATTAACGGATGTTCAAGACTTTAATGACTGGCTGGGAACCCTGCCCCATCGACACAAGATCGTCATCGCAGGCAACCATGACTTCTGCTTTCAAAACGAACCAGAAACGGCCGAACCCCTATTAACTAACTGTATCTACCTTCGAGACCAAGCCCTAACTGTTAGAGGCATCAACTTCTATGGCAGTCCCTGGCAGCCCTGGTTCTATAATTGGGCTTTCAATTTGCAGCGTGGGCCGGAAATTCAGGCCAAGTGGGATTTGATTCCAGAAAATGTTGACATACTCATCACTCACGGGCCTCCTGGTGGCATCTTAGATAAAACCTACCTTGGGGAAGCGGTCGGTTGTGCAGATTTGTTAAATGCGATTAAAAGGCTTCGGCCAGCCTATCACATTTTCGGCCACATCCATGAGTCATACGGCCGATTCACCAATGGTCACACGGAATTTATCAATGCCAGCTCCTGCTCCCTAGAAAATGAACCCGCCAACGCCCCGATTGTCTTTGATATCGAACGTCCTTAACGATTAGAACCCTAGCTTCTTACAACCCTACTTGGCGTTTCAATCCATTTGTGAGAAGCCAACGTTTTATGCGCCACCCAACAACGCTAGCCGCTCCATGCGGGCTGAATCCTCAGCCACCCAATCAATCTTTGAGAGCAACTCGTGGGCTATTTTGAAATAGGGTTTGGCTGCCTCAACATCCCCCAAGGCATAATAACATTCGGCGATTTCCTCTTCAATAAAACCATCTGGCTCAGTCTCGCTTTCTAGCGCTCGTTGAATAGCCAGCCCTTCGTTTACCCGCCCCATGACCCGCAGCGTCTTCGCCACGCACCAACGGGCAGTATTGATCAAGTCAGGATCGCCCTGTGCTTCCCGCATTGCCTGGGCTTGTTGAAAAAGATCAAGAGCTTCTTCATACCGACCGGCGTCAAAAAGACCCCAACCTGTATTATTATAGAGGGAGCCGAGCCAATTGTTGGCCTTTTCCTGGTTAGAGGCTTTGGCATAGTCGATGGCTTTCAAATTCCAATCCATCCGTTCAGCGGCCGTGTCCGTTGTAATGCCAAGCATGTGGAGGGCATCAACGGCGTAAACATCGGCCGTAATTCGTTTTGCAATCTCAAAAGAACGTAGAAACAGGGGCACGGCCTTCTCTGGCTGTTTGCTACTATTAAACGTTCGCCCCCGCTCCAGTAAATAGCGTACTTCTACAATGTCATCACCTGCCATGACAGCCTCAACCTCATCCAAAATGGTGTGGGCTTCTTCAAAGCGTCTTTGCAAGGCTAAGGTACGGCCGATTTGAGTCTTTAGTTGCAGAAAATAATTGCCTTCATCAGAAGGCCCATTGTCAGAAGGCCCATCGCCGGATGCCACCGCTTTCGATAGTATCCGGCGAAAAACTTTCTCAGTCTCTTCAGGATTATTGTAATCCCACAAATCATTAAAATCAGGCCAATGAGTTGACATAAAGCATTCCTTTGATCACGCTGCCAAAAGCTAGATTATTAGCGTTGTTCCTGTATAAAAATTTGACGGTGTAATTCCCAGGTAAGGGAGAATCCACTCGCTTAAGAGAATAGATACCTGCCTTCACGGGTATGACAATCACAAGTGTTTTGTTAATCAGGAACAACTCTATTGTAGTTCTCAACAAGTTTACCAAGAAATGTGGCAACTAGTGACACAGTTCTCATGACTTATTAGGCCAGAGCGATGCTTTCTTGTGCTTTCAAATAAGCAGCTAGATTTGCCAACTCTTTTTTGAAGATGTGGCGAGTGATTGGGGGAGTGATCAACCGTTCGATTTTGCCCGCAAAACCAGGGCTAGTGTTGAATTTGCTGTCAATGGTTACTTTTGTGCGACGGCCGTTTTCCAACGGCTCCATAATGAAGTGGGTTCGTTCGCCGGTGTTAAAATCCGTTTCCGTTAACAGGCGGCCGGGTTTTGGTTCGCTGACGGTCAAATGATAGGTTTTCTTGTTGCCAAATACATTCATATGAACATCAACGACTGTACCTGCCCCTTGCCCACCTTCAAGCACAACCATGTCCTCAAAATAGGGTTTGGGTAGAATGGCTTTGTGGGCCACTTCATAATCTGAAAAGACCGCGTAAATGGCTTCTGGGGAAGCATCAATAACGGCCGAAGCGATAACATTTATCATAGACATAGTTTGTCTCCTTTTTAGGCATAAATATAAATTAAGAGATCGAATCATCCTTTTCTGGTAAAGGATTCACGGAGATGAGGGTTAGACCCAGGTCACGGCAACGGCCGAAAATGCCATGTAAGGCAGCCTGATCAGGTACCAAGCCAGTAAGCGTGGTGTCTCCGCCAGCCGTCTGGTCAAGATGTAAACGGCCGAACCAGGAAACATACTGCTCATCCAGATGCCCTTTAATTCTAAACTGATAAATAGTTGACATAATACTAAGTAAATATCCCAGAGAATAATTCGTCAAATTCGTGTTAATTCGTGGCAGGTCTTTATAAAGCTATTTGAAGCATACACTAGATTCAGACGGATTGAACCTAACTAGGGATGGGAAAGGGGGGTGGGAAATGAAGGGTTGAAGGGTTGTTAGTTGGTGGAAAGGATATTTAATTGATGGGTTTTGGCGATGGCCTGACTCCGACTTTTAACTCGCAACTTGGCATAGATGGTGTTGATATACCACTTGACCGTGCTTAAGGCTAGAAATAGATTATCGGCAATTTCCTGATTGGATTGGCCTGCAACGATGAGGGTCAAGACCTCTAATTCACGATCGCTTAAAGGATCAATTTGGGCTGTATCGCCCAATTCATTTGGAAAACGCTTTAGCAACTGCTCAACAAACGGCCGTAGTTGATGGCTCTGCGACAGTTGATGATGAAAAGATTCCAGCAAATGAAACATCGGCCGTCCCAAATTTAAGAACAGCCGTATCCGTTTCTCTGATTCGGCCATCGTCAATGCTTGCTCAAGCGCCAGGTGAGCATTGACGCTGTCTCGGTTGGCCTGTCTTGCCAGTCCCAGCAATGCAAAAGCCTCTACCGTTAGTAAGGTTGGTGGTTTGGCCGTTAAGGTTGTCAGAATTGAAATCGCTTCATCTCTTTTTCGCTGCGCCAATAGGATTCTAGCTTTTGTCACATCCCGAATTTGGTTGGGATAGAAAATGGAGACGGGCAACGGCCGTTCTTGCATCAATTTTTCTAAGGTTTCCAACCATTGAACGGCTGCTGAGAGGTTGCCCTGGTTCAGCCATAATCGAGCTTGATAGGTTTTCAACCATTCAACCTCTGCCGGGGGATCGTGGCGGGCTGCACGCGCGAGGGCTGTTTCGGCCGTTTCTTCCATTTCATTTTGCCTCCCCAGTGCATCATAGACCTCTGCTACCATAATCGTGCTGCTGGACAGCATCCCCGTTAGAAAGCCGCTTTTTTGGCTTGAATCAATGGCATTGTTGAGATAATCGGCCGCTTTTCGAGGTTCGTCCCACTCAATATAAATTCGGCCGAGTACCGAATAGGCTAAACTGACCTGGGCGATTGCGCCCCGCTCAATATATTGAGCGCGTTCTAAAGCTAGTTGACATAAATGATGAGCCTCATGGAGCATTCCTCGATAAACCTGAAGCCGACAATGTTGCAACAAGGCATTAAATGCCGTCGCCCAATCCTCTTCTAATTCCGCTTCCATCTGAGCTTGACCCAACAAATCAGAAGCGCCTTCACTATCTCCTACTAGAAAATGAATGAGCGCCAGAACGGTTTTAGTTAGTGGATTTGGTTGGGGGATTTTGGCCGTTTTTTCAACGATTGCCTGGAGGGCGGCCATGTCCTGTTGGTGGCTGGCAACTAAAAATGCGAGCATGATTAAGTCGGCCGTCTCAATCTCTTCTGAATTGGCCGCTTCCACCTGGCCCAATAAACGTTCTGCTTCAGGCCAACGGCCGTTTAATGCGAATGCCAGCCCAAATTGCAAACATAGATAAGGGTTATTTTCCAGATACACACCTGGTAACTGCTTTACCCAGCCGAGCAATCTGCTGACTTCTCCCCGCTGGAAAACTAATCTCGCCGGCCCCATAATAAGCTCAACGGCATAGTCATAATCTTCTGCTTCAAAGGCATATCCCACCGCTTCTTCGGGTAAATGATTGGCTTCATGCCATTCGGCCGCTCGTCGCTTTAATTGCAAGACATCTTCATCAACCTTACTGAACAATCGAGCTTGCAATAAATCACCAAACAGATGATGGTAACGATACCAATGACGTTCATGGTCGAGTGGCACTAGAAACAGATTGTGCTGTTCCAGATAATCAAGCATCGGTTTTGAATGCCCTTTCTTATCAGTGACGGCATCACAGAGGGAGGTGGATAAACGGTGTAGAATAGACGTTTTTAATAAAAAGTCTCGCACCTCTGCTGGCTGGTTTTCAAGCACCTCTTCCATCAAGTAGTCAAGCACAAAACGATGGCTGCCTGAAAAAGTCTTGATAAACTCTTCTCGTCTGATGGTCAAACTTTGTAAGGCAACGGCCGCTAATTGAAGTCCCGCGATCCAGCCTTCTGTTTGTCTTTCAAGCGTTTGAATGTCGCTAACAGCCAAATCCAGCCCCATTGTCTGATTCAAAAATTCAACAGATTCTGCTTCAGAAAATCGGAGATCGGCGGCTCTTAGCTCAACTAACTCATTTCGGGCGCGGAGACGGGCCAGGGGTAAGGCTGGATCGCTGCGTGATAGAAGAACAATTGTAATTTGAGGTGGCAGTTGTTCGAGTAAAAAGGCCAGGCTCTCTTGAACGGCCGTGTTGTCGATAACATGATAATCATCCAGGCAAAGTATCAACGGGTCGTTCAATCCGGCAAGCTGACTTACTAAGGTATAAAGCGAATTTTCTAACGAGGGTGGTTGAGGCGCTTGCAAGGCTGCTAATAAGTCAAGGCCGAAATCAGGATGAGATTGTTGAACGGCCGTAATCAGATAGGAAAGAAATCGAACTGGGTCATTGTCTCCCTCATCCAATGAAACCCAGCCTACTTGAGCGGGGCTTGTAATACACCAAGAGGCGACCAAAGTAGTCTTGCCAAACCCAGCTGCTGCTGCCACCAAAATAAGTTTACCCGCCAGCCCCCTATCCAGTAAAGACAATAACTGAGGACGTTCGACTTGAGACGGCCGAACCCCAGGAACAGTTATTTTAGTGACAAGCAAAGATGGATAATCTACCATAATTGTTATTCTTATTTTATCTGAGGCTCATGTTCAGAACTAGTGAAGACGGACAAGAGCAGCGACAAAATTCGGAGTAACTTGTTTATGATTAACCGCAAATTCATGGATAGCCACATAACCAGAGAGATATTTCTTATGAACCCCACGAAAAGGTCGTAGAAAATTGCGTAACCCTGTCCAGCCGCCTTCGTTGGAATTAACATGAACCTCTCGGATACCGTCCCCATCAGCATCTCGCGCCCACTCGTTGTCGCTATGGCAAACGGTCAGGCGAACACGCTTGAGGCGATTGTAACTGTCGTATTCATCGGTGTATAAAGTGGCATCTGGTTTGGTAAACTGCTCAACAAATGAACACAAGGTAACTCCTTTGGTGTTTTTCATCACTCGGATACGTACCTGGCGTGATTCTCGACCTATCACAGCACAGATTGGCGGGCGGTCATTGGCAAAGGTGCCTCGTCCGCGCCGTTTGTTCGCTCGTCGTCGAGGTGGGTCATCCGGGTCGCCATGCCAATCGCTTTTTTTCCCCCGCATTCTGGAACATCTCATCCGTTTCTACTTCCAGGTCATCCAACGGATTTGTCTCTTGCTCTCGTTCAGCATTGGCTTGCAACAATCGCCGAACTTCAGTTGCCGTTGTCCGGCTGATGCCCAACTCTCGCGCCAACTTAGCCGTTGGTTTTCCCTGACACACTCCTCGGATAAACAAGACTGTCTGCTCCGGGGTAAAGTAGCGACCTTCAAATATCGTGCCGCTGTACAAATTGTAGATGCCTTTGCAATTCCGACAGCGGTAAACATCCAGGTCGCTCAGCTCAGTTCGTCGAAACCACAACCCCTGCTCAAAGGGCGCGTCGCAATGCGGACATTTTAAGCCACCAGGGTGAAAGTATCTTTCTATCCATTTCTCGCAGGCTACCCTATCCATTAGGTCTACTATTGGAAAGTCCATGCTTTTTATTCTATATCAGATCACTTGTACTGAACATGAGCCTTATCTGAATGTTAGATAATTCTGGAATTAACATAATGTCAGGCACCGTCCCCAAATTGCCGCAAGTTGCGGTTGCAGATTGCATCGATTAAAGGGAAATTCTTTAGAAAAACTATTGCCCATTTATCATCCATATGGCAAAATATAGTTGGCACAGTAAGTGTTTAGATTTTTGTTTATTGCGTGCAATAGACCCGTATTGAAAGTTGCTGAAAAACAAAAGTCTATAGAGGGATAGGACAAAAACAACAAAATATAAAAGAGGAGAGAATTATGCCGCTGGATCCCACTTTTTGGACAGATACTTTTGTGGAAATTGTCAGCGATATTGTTAATTGGCTGCCAGCCTTATTGGGCGCATTGCTATGGCTGATAGTCGGTTGGCTGGTTGCCCGCGCTGCACAATTCATTTTGGCAAGCTTGCTACGTCGCCTGGGGTTTGACCGAATCTCAGACCGGGCCGGAGCGACTCAATTTCTTCGCAATGCCGGGGTGGATTCCACCTCAAGCGAACTCCTGGCTCGTGTTGTCTATTGGATTGTTCTGCTCATCTTCCTCCTGGCCGCAGCCGACAGCTTGGGGCTGGATGGGATTGTTGAAACGTTGGGGGCGCTGGTCGGATACCTGCCAAGCGTTCTGGCAGCGGCCCTCATCTTGCTCCTCGGCAGCCTGTTATCCAGGGTAGCTGGAGATACGGTTGGCGCGTTGGCCATACAGGCCGGGGTAGCCGGAGGGCAAACGCTCGGACAGGTCGTGCGCTATGTGCTGCTCATCTTTGTCCTCATCCTGGCCATCGGCCAACTAGGGATTGAAACAACCCTGCTCACCAATGTGACAACCGTAATCATAACCGCTACTGCCTTCGCCCTGGCGTTGGCCTTTGGTATCGGCAGTCGCGACCTGGCCCGCAACATCATGGCTGGGATGCACGCCAAGGAAGCGTTTGAGCCGGGACAGCGTATTCACATCCGCAGTCATTCGGGTGATTTAGTCGCCATCGGTACCGTCAAATCAACCATTCAAACGGAAAAAGGATTGGTCTCGCTGCCCAATGCCGCCCTCACGGAAGAAGAGGTCACTATCGTCTCTGAACTGCCAGAGGGTGAGTCAACATGAGCGAGGGCGAGCATATTGTCGCGGCCGACTATGTTCGCGGCCGTTTAGACTTAGATTCCCGCACGGTCGCAGAAGCGCACCTGGCCGACTGTGCCGAATGCCGTGCCGCCGTTGCGGCCGTTCGTCGCACGCTGGCCCAGGAACGAACCAATACGGCCGCTCGTGGCTTTCTCAATTTAGCTGGCAACATTCTCCAGGGAAGTGTGCAATTACTGGCCCCGACTGTTCGGGAGCTACCAATCGTTGATAGCTCTTTGGAAGCGCCGCCACCGACCAAATCGGTTGGTTTACCGCCCTTACGGGTCTTCCAACCCAGGATTGTCGAAGGCGCACTCGGATTAAGGCGGTTTGTCGGCCGTTTCAGCATTGTTATTCTACTGACCGTACTTGTACTCCTGATACCCCGTCCCGAAGGACTATCACCAGAGGGACACCGCGCCTTAGCCTTATTCGCCTTCACCGGTAGTATCCTGGCCCTCGAACCGGTTTCACTGCCCATCGCCGCCCTGATGGTCGCTGTGGCCCAGGTAGCGTTAGGTATCGGAACTGCCACCGAAGCATTCTCAACCTTTTCCCGTCCAGTCGTCTTCCTCATTCTAGCCAGCCTCTTTCTGGCCGAAGGGCTGCGGAAACATGGCATAACCCGGCGGCTGGCCTTGCAAACGATGGTCGCCACCGGTGGCCGCGTTCCCCAACTTCTGCTCGGCATCATGGTAATTGCCGCTGGTTTCTCTATGTGGGTTGAAAACACGGCGACAGCGGCTGTTCTCATCCCCGTTGCGCTCACTGTTGCCAGCCAGGCTCCGGACAAAAAGCAGGCCAAAGCGTTGCTCTCTTTGCTCGTTCTGGGCATTGCCTACGCTGCCAGCATCGGCGGTATGGCGACAGTTATGGGCGCATCCTCAAACGCAGTCGCCGCTGGTTTTTTGCAACAAATACGGCCGTGGAGCTTTATAGACTGGATGGTTTATGGTCTCCCAGCCTTCCTGCTCATGTTGCCGCTAACCTGGTTTGTTCTCTTACGGCTGGTGAAGATTGACCTGAAACGGTTGGATATAGAACCAGTACAGGAAGAGGTGAAAAAGCTGGGGCCGATGACCGGGCCAGAGCGGGAGCTGCTGGCGACAATGGGGGTCGCCGTCATCTTTTGGGTTGGCGGCTCTTTTATTGAACCGGCGCTAGGACTGCCGGACACGTTGCTCTCATCGGCGATGGTGGCCGTCATGGCCGTCGCCTACCTGGCCATTCGGAATGTCATCAATTGGGAGGATGTCAAGGGCATCAGTTGGGGCATTTTCCTCATCATCGGGGCCGGGTTATCGTTGGGTGAAGCCCTCAATCGTACCGGGGCAACCGATTGGTTCGCTGGATTGGTGGAACCGGTCGTCACTGGCCCGCCGTTGTTTGTTAGCTTGATGCTGCTCGTCTATCTCTCGGCCATCCTGACGAACATTATGAACAATACGACGATTGCGGCCGTTTTCGTCCCAATCCTTATCAGCCTGGCTCAAACAATACCCGACATCAACCCGGTGCAGTTGGTTATGCCGGTGACATTAGCGACAACTTTTGGCTATTCGCTGCCTTCGGCGTCGGGGCGAATGGCGCTCATCGCCGCCAGCGGTATCGTAGACCGCAGCGATATGATGCGCTATGGCATTGTGATGACGCTGATTAGTTCGGCCGCCTTAGGCCTGTTCTTTTATCTACTGGCCCTGCTTGGCCTGATTTAAGTAAGTGGTCAACAATAATAAATCTAATCAGGTGGCCGCTTACGCCTAAACCGTCCGCGCGATTCCACCAGCTTATTTGCGGACGGTCATTAAGGAGGTGTTATCATGCGTATTCTGGTTGTCGGCGCTGGTCGCATTGGCGGCCGTGTCATCCAACAGTTGCAAAAAAATCCAGATATTACCATCATCACCCTAGACCCGCGTGAGAAGCCTGCCGCCATAACCAAAGGGATAATTTCCAACGTGGATATTGATGAACCCTTAACGCCGCTGAGTTTGGATCACGTGTTGGAGATATCCCGACCAGACGTAATCCTCCTGACAACGACAACTGAAGATATGGGGTTGGGCAAAGCTCCTGGGCTGGACATACTAGTAGGCGCTTTGCGGGAGGAATTGGCCGCCATAGCCAAAGTCCCAGTCATAGAAGTCGCCCGTACCGGCGTTTGAAACTGTTTTTAATTTGACAATGACGCCACCCTAAGCTAATATTCCCTTCGCCTTCGGGCCTGTAGCTCAGCTGGGAGAGCGCTACAATCGCACTGTAGAGGTCAGGGGTTCGAATCCCCTCAGGTCCACCAGCTAAGCCACTCGCTTAGGCAAACTGTTTACAAAAGAAATATTTAAAGGCTGTGACCAGGAGTAGTAAGTATACTTCCTAGAAGTTCAACTTTTTTGAAAAAGTTGAACTTCTAAAACGAGAGAGTTATCCCCCGGCTGCAAGGATAACAAACCATACTGAACTCGCCTGTGAGCCGCCGTTGTAAAAGGCGCAATATGAATGACATTGCACAGCTAGCAACGGCCGATTTGCACCCGTTACGTGTTTAAGAGGATGGTAAAATCATTTACGAATTATGATTCATGCGTTATAATCATGGTTCGTGAAAACTAATGGGCCTGTAGCTCAGCTGGGAGAGCGCCACAATGGCATTGTGGAGGTCAAGGGTTCGAGCCCCTTCAGGTCCACTGAATAATTAAACAACCATCAATCAGAGTGGTACCGCGGAACCCCTTTCGTCTCTGAACGAAAGGGGTTTTTTTGTTGGAAACTGGCGGTAAATGATACCGCTGGTAAATAGCAATTGGTAACTGACTTCTAATTACCAATTACCCAATTACCAAGTATGTTGAACGAACACACAATTCAAACCCCAAACGGCCGTATCTACGCCAAATCATTCGGCCAACAATCGAAGCCCCTTATCATCGGGATTCACGGTTACAGCCAACGAAACGGTTGGCACACCTGGGAACCGATGTTGGAACCCCTCGGCACAGCCGGATTTTTTGCTCTGGCCGTTGATATGCCCGGTTGGGGACAGAGTGATAGCTGGGGCAATGGCCCATTAACTCAAGAGCAAGGAGTTAAGGCGATCCTGGCTATCATGACTGTTTTGGGAAAAGAATCGGCCGTTCTTATGGGCAAAAGCTGGGGGGGCGCAGTCGCCATCGAAACTGCCCTCCGCCATCCAACTAAAATTCCTAAACTGATCCTTACGGCTCCGGCCTATGCCAATTACTCGGCCTTAAAAACGGTGACGCAACCGATTTTGCTCGCCTGGGCCGAAGACGATCCGGTGATTCCTTTCACCTACGCCGCTAAATTTGCCGAGGCTGCTACTAACGTCCAACTTGAAACCTACCCATCCGGCGGCCACAGCGCCGCCCCAAAGAACACGGCCGACTTTGCACCTAAGGCTGTAGAATTTTTGAAAAGGGGTAATTGGTAACTGGCTGATAATTACCAATTACTCTGAATAAACGGAGAATTAGATGAAAAACAGCTATAACCCAACGGAAGTAGAACAAAAATGGCAGGAAAAATGGGAGGAAACTGGCCTCTACCGCCAACAAATCGATCATAGTCGTCCCAAGCACTATGCCCTGACCATGCTGCCCTACCCTTCTGGCGACCTTCACATCGGTCATTGGTACGCTATGTCGCCCAGCGATGCCCGCGCCCGTTATATGCGTATGAAGGGCTATAACGTTCTCTTCCCAATGGGTTTTGATGCCTTTGGCTTGCCCGCTGAAAACGCTGCCATCAAACGCAACATCCACCCCTCCAAATGGACCTTTGCCAATATCGAGCGGATGCGGGGTCAGTTGCGCAGTATGGGGGCCATGTTCGATTGGAAGCGAGAAGCTATCTCGGCCGATCCCGCTTACTATCGTTGGACGCAATGGTTCTTCAAAAAGCTCATGGAACTGGGGCTAGCTTATCGTAAAATGTCGGCCGTAGATTTTTGTCCAAACTGCAATACCACTTTGGCCCGCGAACAAGTCTGGGGTGATGATCGCCACTGCGAACGGTGTAATACGCCCATCATCAAGAAGGATTTAGAGCAATGGTTTTTTAAGACGACTGATTATGCTGAAGAGCTGCTTGATTTCAGCCAGATCAATTGGCCGGAACGAGTTATGACCATGCAGAAAAACTGGATCGGCCGTTCTACTGGCGCTGATGCGGTGTTCATGACTGAACAAGGCGACCCCATCTCTATCTTCACCACTCGCCCCGATACCCTTTGGGGGGCAACCTTTATGGTGCTGGCCCCCGAACATCCCTTAGTCGAGAAGCTGACGACTGATGAACAAAAAACGGCCGTCACCGCTTACAAAGAACAAGCCACCAAACTTACCGAAATTGACCGTGAAACGGCCGACCGCGAAAAGACGGGCGTTTTCACTGGCGCATACGCCATCAACCCCGTCAACAGCGAGCGCATCCCCATCTGGATCGCCGACTATGTTCTGATGACCTACGGCTCTGGGGCCATTATGGCCGTTCCCGCCCACGACGAGCGCGACTTTGAATTTGCTACAAAATACGGCTTACAAATCGTTGAAGTGATTCGGATGCCCGGTCGGGAGGACGGCGACGGCCCCCTCGAAGCAGCCTATACCTCCAAGACTGAAGGCCATCTCGTCAACTCTGGCTCTTTTACCGGAACGCCAGTTGCTGGGGCTGTTGAGAAGGTCACAGATTGGTTGGAAGCGCAAGGAACGGGCAAAGCATCCATCAACTACCGTCTCCGCGATTGGCTCATCAGCCGCCAACGGTATTGGGGCGCACCCATCCCGGTCGTTTACTGTCCCGAACATGGGGCCGTTCCTGTGCCAGATGAAGATCTGCCCGTGATGCTGCCGATGGATGTCGAATTCATGCCAACTGGCGAAAGTCCACTGAAAATGAATGACGAATTTCTGCACACCACTTGTCCCATTTGTGACCAGCCCGCCCTGCGCGAAACGGACACGATGGACACCTTCATGTGCTCCTCTTGGTACCAGTTCCGCTATCTCAGTCCTGGTTACGACGAAGGGCCATTTGACCCTGAAGAAGGGGCCTACTGGCTGCCTGTCGATCAATATACGGGCGGCATTGAACATGCCACCATGCACCTAATCTATACCCGCTTTTTTAATAAAGCGATGCGGGAGATGGGTCTGGTCGATGCTGACGAGCCGATGTTGGCACTCTTCAATCAAGGCATGGTCTTGGGCGAAGATGGGGAGAAGATGTCTAAATCACGCGGCAACGTCGTCGCTCCCGATGCCCTGGTTGACAAGTATGGGGCTGATACTGTTCGGGCTTACCTGATGTTCTTCTCTCGTTGGGAGCAAGGTGGCCCCTGGAATTATGATGGTATTAAAGGTCCCCAACGTTTAATTTATGATGTGTGGGACGTTGCTACCCATGATTACCAACCTGGCAATATAGACCAGGCAGCAAATCGGGCCTTACACCGCAAGACCCACCAATCTATTCGAAAAGTGACTGAAGATTTCGAGAACTTTTCTTTTAACACGGCCGTTGCCGCCATCATGGAACTCCGAAACGCGATTACGGAGGCGCAAAAAGGAGCCAATGTTGAAACCGATACTTGGAATGAAGCTGTAGACAGCCTCCTGTTGCTTCTGTCTCCCATCTCTCCCCATATCACGGAGGAGTTGTGGAGTCGACGAGGACGGTCGTATAGTATTCACCAACAATCCTGGCCTACCTGGGATGAAGAGGCGGTCAAAGAAGATACTATCGAACTGGTCATCCAGGTGAACGGCCGAGTTCGTGATAAGCTAGAAGTCGCTGTTGGCACGCCTGACGACACCCTTAAGGAACTGGCTCTGGCTTCCGAAAAGGCCCAAAGCTGGATGGATGGTAAAGAACCGAGAAAGGTAATTGTTGTGCGGGGGCGGTTAGTGAATATTGTGGTGTAACGGCCGAATTCATCAAGTGTCAATCATTAACATAGCAAAGAGGTGATATGCCCCGGTAAGGCGAATCCCCCCCATTTGTTCAATGCACTGCATACACCGATCCATCATAACTCCCAAAATAAACTGTTCCATTGGCAACGAAGGGGGAACTGCCGACAAAGCCGCCAGATTCATAATGCCACAACTCCTCACCCGTTTGGACATCTACAGCATATAGCGAACCATCGTCGCTGCCCACGTAGACCACGCCATCAACAACAATAGGAGAACCATAGACTTCATGGTTTGTCTCAAAGCGCCACAATTCCTCACCCGTTTCTGCATCAAGGGCATGGAGGTGATGGTCAAGATTGCCAAAGTAGACGACCCCATTTTCAATTGCAGCTGAGGAAACGATTGAATTTGCTCTTTTCACCTGCCAGATGACCTCGCCAGAGGCTGCTTGGAGAGCATAAAAATTGCCCTCTATGTCGCCTATGTAAATTCGGCCGTCTCGAATGGCGGGTGTGGCAAAGATAATGCGCTCCAACCGGATATCCCATTGTGCTTCGCCCGTTGCCAGATCAATCGCATAAAGATTAGCGCCCTGACTACCGATATACAAGGTATCTTTATAGACAGCCGGAGATGAAAAGAAGCCGCCTCGACCTTCAAACGTCCAGACACTTTCCCCTGTTTCGGCATTAACGGCATAGAGGTCGCTGTTTTCTGCGCCGGCATAAACAATGCCATTAACGACCACTGGCGAAGAACGGATCTTGGAAAAACCGATGTCGAAGAACCAGAGGATTTCACCCGTCGCAATGTCAACGGCGTGTAAGCCTCGATTACCGACATAGGCGACCCCATCGACAATTGCAGGTGATGAAAAAACTGGCCCTTTTAGATACTGCTGCCAAAGCTCTTCGCCTGTCTCAGCATCAACGGCAAAGAAGTTCCAATCATCGTTTCCAAAATAGACGATGCCATCATAGACGATGGGGGAGGAATGCACTTCATTGCCGCTCTCGAATTGCCATTTGAGGCCGGTAATAGCGCTGACGGCCGATCCTTCATAGGCTCCTGTTCGCTGCCAATTTCCCCGGTGCATAGGTACTGGTTCAATAACATCCGGTTCGGGTGTGGGCGTCGGGGTTGGCAGCGGCGTTTCTGTTGGTTCGGGTGTGGGCGTATCGGTTGGCTCTGGCACGGCCGTTGGTTCCTCTGTGGGCTCCTCAGTTGGAACGGCCGTTGCGGTTGAAACTTGGGCGACCGATTCATTGGTTGTTGTATCTGAAGTAGGTTCGCCGCTTTCTGCATTGCAGGCAGTTAGAACAAGCAGCAGCAAAATGATTAATGGATATATGAGTGTTCTTGTAGGGGACATTTATAACCTCGGTGAAATGTTGATAAGATAGGGTTAACAATAAGGTACTAACTTCCATCTTACTTCACCGACTACATCATGTATGGTGTTAAAATGAACCAAAAGTGAACCAATTATGACTAAACCGCTTTCTTATGACTGATCCCTTCCAATTTGCTGATAAGTTAGGTTTTTACGTTAACCGATCTGCCTATACCTCCGGGCAGCTTGCCAGCCTTTCCGATTTGCCTAAAACGACGATTGCAAATTGGTTGAACGGCCGAGTTCAGCGTCCCCGCGATTGGCAGCCCATTGTCAAATTGCTCACTGTCCTGCACCTTGATGAGAACGAAGCTGACGAAATACTTCGGGCGGCTCATCAACCGACCATTGCTGAACTTCGTCTGTTGGCTCAAGAGCAAGACCAAAGTCTGTTGATGGCTTGGGAACGGCCGTCCACCACCCCTGCCCCAACTTATCGGCCACCGTTCCAGGCCATTGCTGACCTACCTTTTTTTGTTGGCCGCCAATCGATCCAGGCTGACATTACAACCAGTCTCTTGAATTCAGACGGCCTCGCTACCTCTGTTCTTCAAGGCATGGCTGGTACTGGGAAAACGGCTTTGGCCGCTCGAATCGCCTACGAACTTCGCCCCCATTTTGGCGACGGTGTCCTTTGGGCCAGACTCGACACCTCTAGCACCATGATGATTTTGCACACCTTTGCCCAGGCGTATGGCGCTGATGTGAGCCAGTATGATGACATTGACAGCCGCAGTCGGGTAGTTCGGGATTTGTTATCCGATAAGCGAGTCTTAATCGTGCTTGATAATGCCACCAACAGCGCGGCGGTTGAGCCGCTCTTACCCCCCACCGGACAATGCGCCGTTCTCATTACCACCCGTCGCCATGATTTACGTGTCGCTCAAGGCGTGAACCGATTTACCTTAACGCCTTTTCAGGTAGAAAGCGCTTCAACTGAGCAGCTTTTTAGCCACTATCTCGGAGAGGAACGAGTTAAAACAGATGTCGATGAATTGGTAGAAATTGCAGATCATGTCGGCCATTTGCCCTTAGCCCTGGCGATTATTGCAGGTCGTTTGGCTTATGAACCCGGATGGTCATCGGCCGAGTTTCTAGCCCGCCTGAAACAAGCGTCTTCGGAGCGGTTGAATGAACTGCAAAACGAAGATCAAAATGTTCGTTTCTCATTTGCTGCCAGCTATGGGCTTGCCCCAGATGACGTCCAGTCGTTTTTTGCGACGTTGTCCTTTTTTGGTGGCAAGGATTTTAGCCCTGAGGCGGCTGCGGCTGCGGGCAATGTCCCACTAGCCCTATCCCAAGATTATTTGCGGATGTTATACCGCCTCTCACTAGTTCAATTGGGTCGAGTGGAACGATATCAGCTTCATCCTCTGCTAAGTGATTATGCGGCTGAAAGGCTGCCGAAGACGGCCGTCTGGGCGCCATTAGCTAATTATTACATCGATTTTCTGACTGGCTGTAATCTTGGCGATCCTAAGGTGCTTGTTGAAAGTGATAATATTTTAGCCGTTATCACAGGCGCATTAGAAAACGAAGAAACGGCCGTTTCTGTTGAACTTCTCATCACCTTCGCCCCCTTCCTAAAGATGCAAGGTATCTACGCTGAAGCCCAATGGCGTTTGGAGAAAGCCCTCGACTTGGCCCAAGATGAACAGCGGCTGCCGATTTTGCTGCATCTAAGCCAGACCGCCCGTTACTACCGCCGCTTTGACGAGGCGGGTGCTTATCTAGTAACGGCCGATGCCCTGGCCCAGGCACAGCAAAACCTGACTTATTTAAGCACTATCGAAGCTGAGAAGGGTATCATCGCTGGCTGTCGAGGCGATCATGAGAAGGCAAATGAACATTTTTCCGCAGGGCTGACCCTTGCCAGACAGCTTAACAGCCCCTCATTACTCATCTCACTCCTCAAAGAATTAGGCGCTTCAGAAGTTGCTCTCAGAAAACATGAAGCGGCCGAATCCCACTATCAAGAAGCGTTGGCCCTCGCCGAGCAAACATCCCCCGCCCATGTTCCTAGATTGCTGCGGTGTTTGGCTGGCATTGCCATTGGCCGGGATCAAAATTATGCGCTTGCCGGAACCTTGTATGAAGCGGGGTTGCGTAAAGCCCGAACGATGAACAATCAGGAGGATATTGTCTTTTTGCTCAATAATTTGGCGGCTGTCGCCTTTCAAGTGGGACAAATGGCGAAGGCAACTGATTTTTTGAATGAGGGATTGGCACTGGCCCGTGTTCTGCTCCATAAAGCTGCCATCGGGATGATACTTAGCAATTTAGGGCGGATAGCAGCCCACGAGCAGAAGTGGGTGGTGGCCCAACATTATCTGGAGGAGGGATTAAAGGTTGCAACGGCCGTTAATCTCCTTGAAATGATCCCCGCTCTCCATACGAATTTAGGGCTATTAGCTGGCAGGCAGTTCAGATTTCAGGAGGCTGAAGGCCATTTTCAGGAGGCGATAGACCGCTCAAAGGAAATTGGCTCTCGGCAAGGCATACTGCAAGCTTTGGTTGGCTGGAGTTGGCTATCTGCCCAACAAAAAGCGGCCGATGTCCCTAGTCGTTATTTAGCGGTGTATCGAGATTTAGATACAGAATATCATTTTAGACAATCCCCGGAAGAATTTGGCGCACCCAGTAATTTGGCTTTCATTGAACGGCCGAAAGTTGTTTATGATTGAGTGGGTTACAAAGCAAGTTTGCAACGAATTTCAGGAATTACACGAAAACAGAACCAGGAATTACAGCGCTAATAACCGTTTCCGAGCGGCCGTCAGCCTTTCTCGCTCCACCTCTTCCTCCAGCCAACCGCTCAACCGAGGTAACCATTCGTGTCGAATTTCGGCCGTGAATTGTTCATAACAACGCTTGCCCCTCACCCGTTCCAGCCAGCTCAAGTCATTCTCAAGCAAAGCCAGGGCCATTTCTAAATCTGTGTGACAACAAGCATAGGCTGGCAGTCGATCCGCTTTTGCCTGCGGATAGGTGGTATCGGCCACCAAATCTGGCGGCGTACATTTGAACACCCCCGCCAACAGCGTCACCGTCCGCTCTCCAGGCAGCGATATATCCATCTCGATGTGGGAAACGGCCACTCGCGACACAGCAATCCGCTCCGCCAACTGCTCTTGGGTATAGCCATGTGTTTGTCGCAGCCGCGCAATCCTTTTTCCAATTGTTTCTTCCATGATCATCATTTTCGCCTAATTTTTTGTCAATGCTGCTAAGTAGGTTAGCAGCCCGCCCTCATTTTGCCATGTATTCTCTTTAGCAAGGTTAACATGATCAGAAAATATTACTCATTTTCTTGATCGCCTTGATCATGTTGATCTAGTTGAAAGACAAAATATTGACTACCAACTACTTTCCACAGGAGAATTTTATGTCACAGAAACGCGCTTTAATCACCGGAATTACAGGTCAAGATGGTTCATACTTAGCCGACTTTCTATTAGAAAAGGGGTATGAGGTGGTCGGCGTTATCCGCCGTTCCAGCACCGTTAACTTTGAACGGATTGAACATATCCAAGACCAGATTACCCTTGTATCAGGCGATCTCATTGACCAGATTTCGCTGATCAACATCATTGATAAATATCGGCCGAACGAAGTCTATAACCTCGCTGCTCAATCCTTCGTTCCCGCCTCTTGGGAACAGCCTGTGTTAACGGGCGATGTCACCGCCCTCGGCGTTACTCGCCTGCTTGACGCTGTTCGCCTCGTTGATCCTGGCATTCGTTTCTATCAGGCTAGCTCTAGTGAAATGTTCGGCAAAGTCCGCGAAGTGCCGCAAACTGAGGAAACGCCTTTCTACCCTCGCAGCCCCTATGGTGTTGCCAAAGTTTATGGTCACTGGATAACGGTCAATTATCGTGAAAGCTATGATCTCTATGCTTGCTCTGGCATCTGTTTCAACCATGAAAGTCCTCGCAGAGGTTTGGAGTTTGCCCCTCGGAAAATCGCCAGAACGGTAGCTCAGATTAAACACGGCCGTCAAAAGGAACTCCGCCTGGGCAATATGGATGCTCAGCGAGATTGGGGTTATGCGCCGGACTATGTGCGGGGTATGTGGCTTATGCTGCAACAGGATAGCCCAGATGACTACGTTCTTGCTACCGGCCAAACCCAAACCGTCAAACGGCTCGTCGAACTAGCCTTCGATGTCGTTGGCCTAAATTGGCAAGATTACGTCGTTCTAGACCCGCGCTTCATGCGGCCGGCCGATGTCGATCTGCTGGTCGGCGACCCCACGAAGGCCAAAGAAAAGTTGGGCTGGGAACCGACTACGACCTTTGAGGAGTTGGTGCAGATTATGGTTGAGGCGGAATTGGCAGCGCTAAAATAGGCGGTAGTTAGAAAAGATTTACCACAGAGAACACGGAGGTCACAGAGCTTTGAAAGAGGGCCTTAGGATTTGCACTGTTTTTGGTTGGTAAATCATTTGGTGATGATATTCAATTTGGCTGAATAAGGGACAAACGGCCGATATTGAGTAAAATAGTTGCCAATAACAGTAATAATTGACCAAGCGGGCAAGACGGCGCGGAAACAAGGTCGTAGATAAATTCAAACGCCTCACTGTCCCGCCCCTGCCGGACTGAGGAGAATGATGATCAAGAAAGAGTTACACGAAGAAAATCGCCAATCATGGAACGCGGCTACAGAAGCCCATAACAGTCACAAAGATGACCAGGCTAAATTTTTACGGGAGGGGGGCGACACCCTTTTTCCTGAAGAGTTAGCCTTGTTGGGCGATCTTAACGGCCGTTCTCTCGTCCATCTGCAATGTAACGCTGGACAAGATACGCTGAGCCTGGCTAAATTAGGCGCGATTGTTACAGGCGTTGATATCAGCGATGTTGCCATAGATTTTGCTCGTCAACTATCGGCCGACTCTGGGATTCCTGGTACCTTTCATCGGGCTGATGTCTTTGATTGGTTGGCGGAAACGGCCGAAAGTGACCAACGCTTCGATATCGTCTTTTCCTCTTATGGGGCTTTGTGCTGGTTGTCCGACCTTAATACCTGGGCCAAAGGGGTGGCGGCCATTCTAAAACCGGGCGGCCGGGTTGTGGTGGTTGATTTCCATCCCTTTTCGATGATCTTCGGGGATGATTGGTCTTTTGAGTACAATTATTTTGGCAGGGGAGAACCAATGACCTGGGATGATGGGATTGGCGATTATGTGGCAATGGCGGGTGAATCGTTGGCGCCTTCTGGCTTTTTGGCTGGGGAAGAAGCGTTTGAAAATCCCCATCCTTCCCATGAATTTCAGTGGCCGATTAGCGATATTGTGACGGCCGTTTTGGAAGCGGGACTGCGCCTGACAGCCTTCAAAGAGTACCCTTATTCAAACGGGGCTAAACTGTTCAACGATATGCGGATGGGGGAAGGAAATCGGGCCTATCCACCGGAGGGATTCCCAAGTTTGCCTTTGACTTATGGGGTTTCGGCGGTCAAAGATTGAGGTGATTCGTTATTTGTAATTGAGTACCTTGTTAACGAACTGTTTTACAATTGTGAGGCCTGGATTCCTGCCTTCACAGGAATGACAGGATTCAAATTATTTACTTAACAGGGTATTGAGTACTCGCTGTTGAAGTGATTACAATTTGGTTGAAATCCTTCACAATATTTCCCCCAGGTATTCACAATTCATTCACAATCTAATTTCATAATAAGAAGCGTAATAGTTAAATTCATTTGACACTAGGAGGTCAATATAATGTTTAGACGCTTCTTTAGATTTGGTTTAATCGTCATCCTGTTGCTGGGGATGTTTGGGATAGTTCGTTCGGCTGCTTATCGGTCTGGTTGGTCAGAAGGTTTTGTTTCTGGACAAACGGCCGATGGTGTCCCTGCTGAAAGTGCGCCAGAGGCTCCTTTCAATAATGGGTCAAGACGCGGCCCCGGATTTGGCGGCATCTTCTCCCTATTTTGGTGGGGCGTAGCGGCATTCTTTAAATTCTGGTTCTTCTTGTTCTTCATTGGCCTTATCTTCAAGTTCCTCTTCTGGGGACGACGAGGACGGCATGGTCGATGGGGCCACCACAAGCATCATTGGAAAGGCGGCCCCTGGGGCTGGCATGGCCATCATAAGGGTCATGCTGAGAAGGGCGATGACTATAAAGGTCAACGACCCCCCTGGTTTGATGACAGCGATGGCGAGCCAGTAATGAAAGCCTGAGATCAGTAGTCTGTAGTCAGTGAGGTTCCACTTCTCAGGAAAGTGGAACCTCTTATTCATGTGTTACAATCGAAGTTATGGAAGAAGTTATTTTAGTTGTAGAAGATGAACCGAAGATGGTTAAGTTGGCGCGTGATTATTTGGAGCGCAATAACTATCGGGTTGTGACAGCTGGGGACGGCCGAACGGCGCTGGCTGTCTTTCGGGATGAACGGCCGAATTTGGTTGTCCTTGATCTGAATCTTCCTGGTATGGATGGGTTAGATGTTTGTCGAGCATTGCGCCGCGAATCGGATGTTCCCATCATCATGTTAACGGCCAGAGCAGAAGAGATGGATCGACTGATTGGGCTTGAATTGGGCGCCGACGATTACATTACGAAGCCCTTTTCGCCCCGCGAATTGGTGGCGCGTGTTCGGGCTGTGCTGCGCCGGGTGAAGGGAGATGTCTACCAGCCCGGATTGCTGCGAAGCGGCGATCTGGAAATTGATTTGCAAGGCTACCGTGTTAGCCGGAATGGGGACGAGATTTCGCTTTCCCGAACGGAATTCAATTTGTTGGCCTTATTAGCCCAACATCCAGGCCAGACCTTTACCAGGGCGCAGCTTTTGAATCGGCTGCATGGCGTGGCCTACGATGGGTATGATCGCAGCATTGATGCTCATATTAAAAATTTGCGCCGAAAATTGGAGATTGACGGGGCTGATCCTCAGTACATTTTGACCGTTTATGGGGTAGGCTATAAGTTTGCGGATGTGTAATGTCTGATTGGAAAGGGTCGAATAATTGGCCGGAACATTGGAAAGGCTGGGAAGGTGGGAAGTGGCGCTCTGGTAGGCGACGCCATCCCCGTTTCTTGTTTTTCCGATTTGCAACACTTTTTGGGCTGATGGCTTTGCTGTTTGTAGGGGGCATGGCTGGGTTGGCTTTCTTGTTGACCCGGCTGGTTGGTGGTGGGGGGTCAACGGCCGTTCTCGTTTGGTTTATTGGATGCAGCTTCTCGGTCTTTTTGCCAATGATGGCCGTTTTCATTGGGATACGAACTTTTCGACGAATTGCTGCCCCGTTGTCGAATGTCATGGCGGCGGCCGATTCGGTCGCGGAAGGTGATTTTAGCGTCCGGGTTGAAGAGACACATCGTGGGGGTGAGTTTACTCAATTGGCTCGCTCTTTTAATCGGATGGCGGCCGAATTGGAACGAGCGGAGCAGCAACGGCGCAATTTAACGGCCGACATTGCCCACGAACTGCGGACGCCGCTCCATATTATCCAGGGTAATTTAGAGGGGGTGCTTGACGGCGTTTATGAGCCAACGGCCGATCATATCAATACCACCTTAGACGAGACGCGCTTGCTGGCTCGGTTGGTAGAGGATTTACGCACTCTTTCGTTGGCGGAAGCGGGGCAACTGCCGTTGGTGTTGGAGTTGGTCAATGTTCAGGAGCTGCTAGCCGATGTTCAGACTAGCTTTAGTGGTCAGGCGGAGGCTGCTGGGATTGGGTTATCGGTTAAAAGCGAAAGGGAAACGTTGGTGGTGATGGGTGATGTCGGCCGTTTAGATCAGGTGTTAACTAACTTGGTTGCTAATGCGATTCGGCACACGAAAGCTGGCGGAAAGATTCGACTGAGGGCTGAAGCGGTTGCCGACGGCGTTCAAATTCGGGTGGCGGATAATGGGGAGGGGATTGATACGGCCGATTTGCCTTATATCTTTGACCGCTTTTGGCGGGCGGATCGCGCTCGGCCACACAGCGATGGGGCTGTTGGCTTGGGTCTGGCGATTGCCCGACAGTTGGTTCGGGCGCACGGGGGTCAAATTGAGGTGGATAGCCAGGCGGGGGAGGGAACGACCTTTACAATTTTCTTGCCAATGGGTAAGATAAATCCGGTTGCTTAGCACGTTTTTTCACTATAGAGAGCATTGAAGACACAGAGATATTTTCTGCTCAATGGTCTCGGTTGTTCAAAAGCTGTTTCAGAACAATCTGAATAATTACCCAATTACGAATTACCAATCATCAATCAGGAGTTTTTCCATGCCCCAACCAACTATTCAAACTGTTGATGGGAAGCGGCATTTTGCTTGTTCCCCAGCGGCCGTTCTTGGCTATATTGTCAATGAAAGGGAGGAGATTCTTTTTCTTTCTAGCCCGAAACGGCCGGGTTGGTGGGAGAATATCAATGGGGCGCTGGAGGCAGGAGAGAGTGTGCTGGATGGTGTCTTGCGGGAGACTCGGGAGGAGGTGGGGGAGGAGATTCGAGTACGGCCGCTTGGCACGCTGCATGTCAGTACCTATCACTATGACGACAACGCTCGCTATATGCTGAGCCTGTCCTATGTGCTGGCTTATGAAGGTGGGGCGGTCATTCCGGGGGATGATATGGTGGGGAGTGAGGTCAAGTGGCTGTCTTACAGTGAGATTGTTAGTGGTGATTATCAGTTACTACCACCGTCTGACCAGCCCTGGCTGATTTATCGGGCGATTGAGTTGTACCGGTTATGGCGGGATTTGCCGGAGGGGTATCCTCCTATTGAACTGCAACGCTCCCTTGATAGAGAGCCTTTTAACAAGTATTTCCTTTCCAATACTTGACCAAATCGGTGCAGAAAAAGTGACCAATGAGGAGCGGTGGGTGAAAAATGGATCGCTGGAGATTTGTGCGTAATTATGTTAGTAGTTCGTTTTCCCCACTATAAAAAAAAGCCGGAATGCACTGCATTCCAGCTTTTTCTCATTGTGTCGAATTCTTTAGTTAGGCAACGGCCGTTTTGCGAGCCTCTACCTGACTTTCAATAGTGCGTAGTAAGGTGACGCGATTCTCGTGAGCGGCTTCATATTCAGCCACGTTTTCCAATTGAACGATGTCCAGCGTAGCTAACATAGGCTCAATTTCATCGACGATTAGTTCGTCATAGCGAGCGATTGGCATGGCTTCAAGGCGACGATCGACCTCACGCAGGACAGTGACGCGGTTATCTTGGGCCATTTCATATTGCTTGATAGCAACCAACTCTTCAATGGTCAAGGGAGCCAGTTTGCTAACTATCTCTTTAGCAGTTAGCTTGTCATAGCGGGGCATCGGCTGTTCAATGACAGGCTCAGTTTGGGCGGTCATCATCTGGTTTAGTTTCTTATCGAGGGCATCCAGTTTGGTGTTTAGTTCGACAATGCTGGAGCGGCTTGGCACGTCCAGCCGGTTGAGGGCAGCTTCGATTTGGCTGTCTATCTCATTTCTTGAGCGGCGAAAATTGCGGGAAATGCGGGTCTGCATTTGGTTTGCATTCTCTTCAACCTGGCCGGAAACTTCTTTGAAGTTATTCATTGCGGTTTGCTCAACATCTTGGCCGCGCTCGACGGCTTCGTTGAATAAGCATTTACTGCGGTCAACGGCGTTCATGGCACCATCATAAATCATGCGTCCGATGCCTAGAGAGGCCAGCATAGATTTGCGGCTCACATCCTGAATCTGATTGAAGGCACTATTTGTTTTTTCTTCTAAATTTTCAACATTGATTGTAGTTTCCATTTTTATTATCACTCCATTTTTCTATCCACTTTTACTGTTGCAGTGGGTTAAATTTAAAATATGACGCAGTGCGTTATAAATAATATAACACGGTGCGTCATAAACGTCAAGCGATATGTATCTGAGATATATAGAACGGCCGAGAACGATATAGATAACAGGTTTGGGGTGGTATGCAAAATCTTGTATGGGAACGGCCGATTAGCAGACAAGAACACCGCCCTGGCTTTACTCCTCTTTGGTCGGCTATTCTGAAATGCCTCAAAATGGTATAATGGTTTCTGTAAAATGTCGATTAAGATGCTTCTGAAGATAGGGAGATAGGACAAGATGGAAACAAAATTCATGGGACGGTATGTTGTTACTGATCCAGAAATATGTCATGGTAAGCCCACCTTTCGGGGAACACGCATTTTAGTTGCTGATGTTTTGGAGCAGGTTGCTGATGGGTTAGCCTGGGAAACAATTATTGAGGAATGGCGTGGCAGCATCTCCTATGAGGCGATTGCCGAAGCGGTTAGATTTTCAAGGCAGGCTTTTCTAGAAAATGCCTTAGTCGTAATGGCAAACGATCCTGAGATTCAAAGCGAGTTACGAGAAATAGAGAGGGAGTTTGCCTTTGTTGAAATGGATGGGTTAAATATTTTGTAAGCTGCTCAATGATGGGGGTGCGGCCGTTTTGGTCGTTGCCACTAGCAATATCATGAATTCTATCGAGAAATTACAAAAATACTTTGAGCTAAAAACCCAAGAGATAAATGCTGTCGCAGATCAAGTAATTGCAAATCATCCAGGTATTACAGGAGATCATCGAGAAAGGATTATCGATATTTTTCTAAGAGAAATCTTGCCTACTAAATATTCTGTTGAAACAGGGATTTTAGTTGGCATTGAACATCAAAGAGATTATGAGAGTCAACAATCTGATTTAATCATTTGGGATAGTTTTAATTACCCTAAAATCAAACACCTTGGATCGTCTTTGATTTTTGCTGAGTCTGCTAAAATGATGATAGAAATCAAAACAAACTTCAAAGATCTGGATGATATCAGAAAGAAAACCAAAAAAATTAAAGAATTTTTCCCACCATTTTACCCAACAGTTATGGAGGAGATTTGGAGATTAGATAATAAAATTGCGAGAGTGGAAAAGGGCAAAACAGAAGCTAAAATGGAAGCGTCAGCACCTCAGATAGCAGTTTCAGCAATTTGTTATAAAGGAGGAAATAATTTTACAATAGAAAAGTTGGGGGATAGACATGAAATCGAAGATAATTTTCCTGATCTAATGCTTCTAATTGAAGCCGGAAAAGTTATTTATAAATCGTATGCACCAAATAACAAAAACAAAGGTTTTTTAACTTTTTACGAAACAAAGGAAAACTCATTAATTGGTTTTACAGGTCTTCTAATGTCTTTACTTGCGGCGAGAGATACTATTACAACTAGCCCTTTTCAACTGATAGAACTTATAAAAGGCGTTTTGTCTTGTGAAAAAGAAACGATTGAATTTCCGATAACACGTCCACTACCAGGAATCGAAATCGTAAATTAATTCTGCGGAATGAAATCTTGATAAAGTGTAAGTATAACAAGTTGCTAAACCAGAACGCTCAAGCGAATCTTCATTTAGTTGGGTGCTACCATCGGCGTAATTAAGTTGTAGGATAGCCTATTAATGAAGGAACTAGCAAGTAACTTAGCTGCCTACAAGGGCTTGCAGACGACACGAGGCGCGACTGAAGCGAACGTTAGGGGGCAGAGGTAAACCGTAAGATGGACGATGAAAACAACATTCAAGAAAAAATCCTTGATGTCTTTCAAAGCTATGATTCCACAAATTTTGATCCAATTGATTGCTTGAATAGATGCAAGGACATTCTCAAAATTTACTGTCAGATAGATGGAGAACTTGATCCTCGCAGTAGTGAAGCTGCTCTGGAAGCTTGCAACGCTTATGGTTATACCTCTAATCTCTTTTTACAGAATAACTTTTCGTCAGCTGCAACCTCGATTTTAATTGATGGGTGGAATCGCCTTAGCTCTTTTCAGCGATCTGAAAAGCAACGTATTTATCGTGCCGGATTAGGAATGTATCTGGCAAAAGCCTACTTACGGTTGGGGGATGAAGGGGCAGCATTTAGGTGGGCTATGTTAACTCAAGCGGATGATTTATTAGGAGAACATTCCGATGGAGGGGGGAATGGTAAGCAAATGCTTCAAACTATCCTAGGTATGAGTGAAACAGCTCTGGCTGAACTAAAGGAAATTGCAGACCAAAATCTTTCAATGGTGAGAGAAAAAGCTAATGACTGGTCAGAGCCTTTTGCATTTGCCGAAGACGTTGTCACAAAATTCGCATTTCAGAAGACACCACATTCGCAGCTTTTTGCCATGAGATCGAAAACTATTGAATTTCCGATCAACGTCGCATATTTTGGTTCTCTATTAGAAAGAGTGAATGGCGATATTGATGATACTAATGAAAAAGGAGACATGTTAGAAGATTTAGCCAGTTATCTATTTTTGCTTCTTCCTGCTTTGACTCCGCGCAGAAATTTACTGGAAGAAACATTAGCATTCGAATCAGATATTGTTATCCGAAACCTTAACCCAGATTCGAATCTGATTTCAGATTTACTAGGTCGTCATTTTCTTGTTGAATGCAAAAATTGGGAATCTAGGGTTGGTGTACAGAGTGTGGGGTATTTTCTTCATAGAATGAGGTTAACTCATGCCCACTTTGGCGTTATTTTTGCAAAAAGTGGTATTACAGGGAATGAACGGCAAGAAAAAGCTGCTTACAGCATTATCAGGAAATCTTTCCATGAAGATGGAAGCATTTGTGTTGTAATTGATAATGATAGTTTAGTTGCATTGAGAAATGAAAACCTAACATTTAGATCGTTATTGTTTGAAGGTATTGAAAGATTGCGTTTCGGCAAAGAAAGGTAAATTTATCAAATTGTCTGTCCCCAACAATGTTTACACCCGACCGCTAACACAGGGCTCACTTACGATTTGAGAAATAATAGAAAAGTGCTTTCCGCGCATTGAAGGAACTGGATTTTACTCAGGGTAAGTGAAGCATACGTTATCTATATATAACAATTCACTAATTCAGTAGAGACTACCTTGCCAAATGGATTAAGTGACTCCTGGGGGCATGTGTAATAAACCTGAAATATACCGCAAGTTTATTTCACGATTGAAGCCTGTGTGCTTAATTTAAAACGGCCGTCATCTCCCCCACCAAATCATCAACATCCCCCTTCTCAAAAACCAACGGCGGCTTAATCTTTATCACATTATGCAGAGGGCCATCGGTGCTGAGTAGAACTCCCCGGTCTTTCATCGCCTCAATAACGGCCGAAGCCTCCTCCTCCGCCGGTTCCAAAGTTTCTCTATCTTTTACCAACTCAATCCCGATAAATAGCCCTTCGCCGCGAACGTGGCCGATGAGCTCTTGGTTCCAAAGTTTCTCTATCTTTTACCAACTCAATCCCGGTGGTTGGTTTGGAGGGTTTGGAGTTGGGTTAGGAGATAACGGCCGACCACCAACGCATTCTCTTGCAACCCCTCTTCCTCAATAACATCCAACACTGCCATACCAATCGCGCAGGATACGGGGTTGCCGCCGAAGGTGTTGAAATATTCCATGCCGTTGGCGAAGGTGGCGGCGATTTCGGGGGTGGTGATGACGGCCGCAATCGGATGTCCATTACCCATCGGTTTGCCCAACGTCACAATATCTGGCACGACACCCTGCAACTCGAAGCCCCAAAAAGAACGGCCGACCCTCCCGAAACCAACCTGAACTTCATCCGCAATACAGACCCCGCCGCTGTTCCGCACTGCTTCAAACGCCTTGGCCAGATAGCCGTCCGGCAAAACAATCTGTCCTCCGCAGCCTAACAGCGATTCACAAATGAAAGCGCCGATGGGGTGGCCTTGCGTTTCTGCCAGAACCATCTGGCTCAACACCTGCCGCGCATAGGCTTCCCCCGTTTCAATGCCCTGTCCCTTATGCTGGCCCCGGTAGCCGTCCGGCATGGGGGTGATATGGACGTAATCGGCCTGACCCTGTCCGCCGCGCCCGTTGAATTTATAGGGGCTGATGTCTACCAGCCGCGCCGTATTGCCATGATAGGCGCCATCCACCACAAGAATATCTTTTCGGTCGGTATAAGTCTGGGCCAGGCGCAGGGCGAGTTCGTTCGCTTCGCTGCCGGAGCAGACGAAGTAGCAGACGTTGAGCGGGTCGGGGAAGGTGGCGGTCAGCCGTTCGGCATATTCGGCCAGCAGGTCGTGGAGGTAGCGGGTGTTGGTATTGAGCAGGGCCATCTGGCGCTGTCCGGCTTCAACGACGGTGGGATGGCAGTGGCCGACGTGGGCGACGTTGTTGACACAATCGAGATAGCGACGGCCGTTCTCATCATACAAATATTGGCGAAAGCCGCGCAGGATTTTGAGGGGCTTTTGGTAGGAGATGGACAGGGAGGGGCCGATATGGGATTGGCGGAGGGCGAGATTTTCGATTTTGCTCTTGGTAGGATGGGGAGGCAGGTCGCAGGCGGCGCGAAAGCGGTTTTCGACGATGAGGGGATCATAGCCGACTAGCTTTTCCAACGCTTCCCAGCCCGGTTTTTCGCTGATAGAGAGGTATTTGTCATCCGGTCTTAGCTGCTGCTGGAAGGCCGAGACGGTGACGCTGAGACAGATGCGGATGGCGATCAATTCGTATAGTGAAGAGAGTTCTTCGGCTATGAGGGGGTAGACCTGGTGGTAGCCTTTGACGATGGATGTGCTAGCTTCGATGGGGTCGTCTTTGTCGAAGATGGCGTAGGCGGCGGCGACGGCCGCTTCGCAGATGAGGGGGGCGTGTACGGTGTCGCCAAAGTCGATGAGGCCAGCGATGTAGGGTTTTCCGGTTTCGTCCTGGTCAACAAGGATGTTGTAGTCGTTAGGGTCGTTGTGGATGACGCCGCGCCGGAAGGCCAGGAGCATGGGTACCGTATTATGCTCGAACAGGTTGAGAAAGTGGCGGACGAGACTGCGGCGGGCGGGGTCGGTGATGGCCTGGAGGTGGCGGCGGATGGTTCCGGCCGTTTCGGAGGCCCGCCAGTGGAAGGGGCGGTGGGCGATGGGGTGGTCGAAATTGCTTAAGGCTTTGTCTAGTTGGGCCAGATGACGGCCGAGATTTTCCAATAATTCCGGTGGATGGGGGTGAACTTCAGCGAACGGCCGTCCGGGAAGGTAAGTCAGGAGGCGGGCGAAGAAGGGACGGCCGTCTTCATCTTCAATGGTCAGGGTGGTTTGGCCGGAGGAGGCAGGGAGGAGACGTTGGCAGGGTAGGTCTGGCGCATTTTGGGCCAGATGTTCAAACACCTTGTTTTGGAGGTCGAGATTTTCCCGCTTTTCGAGGGTGTTGGCGATTTTGAAGATGTATTTTCGGCCGTCTATGGCTTCGACGATGTAACTGCGGTCGCGTTCGCCGGGGAGGGGTTTGAGGACGGCCGTGTGGATGGTGTAGTGGGTGGAGAGGAAGGTGGTTATTTGTTCGTTGGAAATGTTTGGCCGGTCTGTTACCCAGCCTTGTTCAATTTTGTCCATTGGTTTGTGAGGGGCTAAATGGTGTAGATACCTTTACGTCGTAAATAAGAAATTATTACAGGCCACTACGATAAATCCAAAGTAATAATGCCGCTCAAGTCCCAGAGAAACTGCCAATTGTCATTCTGAATGCAGCGCAGCGGAATGAAGAATCTTTCAACCAACAAGCATCAAATAGTTCCAGTTTCTTCGCAGCCAGAGGCGAGGAATCTTTCTGTTGAACTTTGAAAGATTCCTCGTTTCACTCGGAATGACATTTGTAAGTTTTTAAGGAAATCAATTACTTTTGCCGTTCAGTCTTTACATGATCTTGCTATACTGGTTCCTGTTCTTCAGTGGGTGTTTCTATTTGTAGAGCGTGGCCGTTGAGGTTATTTTTGATTTCGCCGTTGGTTTGTTTGTGTTCCTCTTCATAGGTGATGGCGGCTTGTAAAAAGCCCTGGAAAAGGGGGTGGGGTCGGTTGGGACGGCTTTTGAATTCGGGGTGGAATTGGGAGCCGACCATGAAGGGATGGTCGGCTAATTCGGCGATTTCTACGAGACGGCCGTCTGGCGAAAGGCCACTGTAGACCAAACCATGCTTGGACAGTTCTTGCCGGAAAGCATTGTTAAATTCCCAACGATGGCGGTGTCTTTCCTGAACGAGGTCGGCTTGGTAGGCATCGGCCGCTTTGGTTCCTGGCTTTAGATGGCAAGGGTAGATGCCCAGGCGCATCGTTCCGCCCATATCGGCCAGCCCATGTTGGTCAGGCATGAGGCTGATAATAGGCATCTCGGTTTTGGAGTCGAATTCGGTGCTGTTCGGTTCGTCGGTGTCGTAGAGGTCACGGGCCAACTCAATGCACATAACTTGCATTCCCAGACAAAGACCGAGGTAGGGGACTTTATTTTCTCTGGCCCATCTGGCAACCATGACCTTACCTTCAACGCCACGATATCCAAAGCCACCGGGAACGATGACACCGGCCAACCCTTCAAATTGCCCCCAATCCTTGCCTTTTTCCAGGTCGCCGGTATGAATCCATTCAACATCAATTTGCCGCCCGGAGGTGATGCCAGCGTGATACAGGGCTTCGCGGACGCTCATGTAAGCGTCGTGGAGTTCGACGTATTTGCCAGCGATGCCGATTTTGATGGGTGGTTTCGGCCGTTTTATTTCCTCAATCAGTTCATTCCAGCCGCTTAAATCCGGTTTCGTGCTGGGCAACTTGAGTCTTTCAGCAATGAAATCACCCAGCCCTTCCTCTTCCAATTTTAAGGGGATGCTGTAGAGAATGTCGCTGGTGACGGCCGGGATTACGGCGCGGGATTCGACATCACAGAAGAGGGCGATTTTGTCGATGTGTTCTTTAGGAATGTCATGGTCGGCTCTGGCGATGATAGCGTCGGGGTGGATGCCGATGCCGCGCAGTTCCCGGACACTGTGTTGGGTCGGTTTGGTTTTAAGCTCGCCACTTGCGCCAATATAGGGCAGGAAGGTGACGTGAACGTAAAAGGTATTTTCTCGGCCGACATCAGACCGCATCTGGCGCAGGGCTTCCATGAAGGGCAAACTTTCGATGTCGCCAACTGTGCCGCCAACCTCGACGATGACGACATCGGCCTCGCTTTGTTGGGCAACTTTATGAATATACCGTTTGATTTCGTTGGTGATGTGGGGGATGACCTGGATCGTTCCGCCCAGGTAGTCGCCCCGTCTTTCTTTGGCAATAACGTCGGCATAAACACGGCCGGTTGTGACGTTGGAGGCTTGATTAAGGTTAATGTCGATAAAGCGTTCGTAGTGGCCGAGGTCGAGGTCTGTTTCTGCGCCGTCTTCGGTGACAAAGACCTCGCCATGTTGATAGGGCGACATGGTTCCTGGATCGACGTTGATGTAGGGGTCGAGCTTTTGGACGGTGACAGAGATGCCACGCGCTTTGAGAATACGGCCGACCGCTGCGGCCGTGACTCCTTTACCAACTGAGCTAACTACTCCGCCTGTGAAAAAAATATATTTAGTCATCGATTTTCCCCTTTATAGAATTTATGGTGTAATGCGTGATGGTTGATAGTTCTTGTTACGCTTTACGCATTACCAATATCAGTAACTGCCAAAGTGCCAAAAAAATTAGCGTGCTCTAAAAAGTTAGAGGGGCATGTCACTTTGGGTGACATGCCCCTCGAAATTACAAAGGTATGTGAAGCCGGGAATTTGGTCGAACCCGGTTTCGTTCAGGTTTCGTTTTCATATGTTTGTATTTACAGAAGTCGGGCTAAATCCTCAACTGCGCGGCCCATATCCAGAAAGATAAGACCTAATTTGGCTGATTTGCGGGCTAAAACGGTTATAACGGCATCTTCACCAACGGACATTAACACAATAAAACCGTCTGATCCACGAATGTAGACCTGTTCCAAGATTCCCCGGTTCAACTCGTCTGCAATTCGATCGCCAAGGGAGATCATGGCAGCTGACATAGCGGAGATTCGATCTTCATCAACACCAGAAGGTAAAGATGAGGCCATAATCAAGCCGTCTACGCTAACAACGGCCGATGCTTCAATGTCTGGCGTACCTGCTTGCAGGTCTCGCAAACGATCCACCATCATCTCAGTACGTGATCTCATCTAGGAAACTCCTTGTTTCTGTGCTTGTTTTTGTTTAGTGGGTTACCAATTTAGTTTGACACAGTAAATGTTTTACATATGTAAACGTTTTACATACATAAAAGTTTAACTTTATGTTAGCCCAGAACGGGGCGATGATACCATAAGGGGTAGGGGCTGTCAAACAAAGTAGGAGTATTTTACCACTGGTAAATATGGGGTTTAATTCTCTTTACGAGCGACGATTTCTAACTCGTTTTTTCGCTGTCCATCGTCTGGTCGGATGCGTTCTAAAAGTTTCCAGGCCGCTTCAATACTGGTCAATTCTTCCTCTGTTTCTGGGATTTCACCATAGCGAACTTTATTGTAGGCTTCGGTGATGAGTAAGGTTTCGGCCAGGTGTTCGGGCCAAGCATCTTTTAGGGTCTTTAGATATTCATATGGTGTCTCTGATTCGAGGCGGGGAAAGCCATTGTTGCCTGCCAGGCTACACATATCTTGGTAAATGCGTCGAATGGAGGCGGCGGTCTGCCAGCGACGTAGGAAGCCGAGGCGGTTGAGCAGACGACGGCCGAATCCAGGTCTTTTGCCAGATAGATTATCAAAGGGGTTGACCAGTTCTGTATCGGTTTCTGATGGTGGTCGTAGGAACCGGATTAAACGACTGAAAGCCAATGAAATAAGCAGGACAAAGAAGGTCATGGTGAGGATGCTTATCAGTTGGCGTGGAAGTACGGTGGTGGGGGCGGTGATTTGGTCTAGCTCTTCGATTGTTTCAGAGTCAACGACTGGTTCTGGGGTGACTAACTCAAGATTTTCCATGGCTTCTTGTAAAAATGGGCCAACTAAGCCAATTAATAGATTGAGAAACCATTCGACGAAAATGATGAGGGGGACGCTAAAGAAACTGATGATACTTGTGACGGCCGTTGTTAGAAAACGAATCGCTTGCCACAGTGGAGCCAGCCAGCCGACAGCGCTATCTACGGCCGTGCCGCTGGCGATTCCAGATAATATACCAACGATAAAGACGACCAAGAAGGCGGCTAGCGCGACAATGGCGACCCAACGGGGACCGAGCGGAAATGAGCGGCCAGTTTGATCTATTTCCAACTGCTCAATTCGGGTCAAAACGATTGCCATGAGCGAAGAAAAGAAAAATAGCAGGACGAATGGGGTGACAGAAAAGGTCAGTAAGGACTCAGCTACGCCAGCCACTAGGATGGCGATAAGTAAAGAGAAGATGCGAAAGCGAATACCAATATCACCGATGTCTACACTCCTGCCAGCGAGAGAGATGCCGCGCCACCACATCAAAGAGACCATTAGGAAAACGGCCACATCGCGCCCCCAGAGTGGGTTTTCTGGCTCTCCAGAATGGGCAAAGAATTCTCCGAGCCAAGCCATATCAATCAGGGAAGATGGTTCATATAGGAGCGCTCGCATACTTAACAGGATCGTGGCGATGAGTCCGCCAACCAATACCAGTCGTTGGCGGTCCCTGGGTATGGTTATTAGGCTCATGACGCGAATGAGATTAAAGGGGATGAGCATGAGGAAAAGGAGCCAGAGGGTGAATATTCCTGGTGACCAAAATCTGGCCCATGGCATGGCGGCCAAGAACAGCGGGGCAACAAAGGAAATTTCCATCAAGGCCCAAAGCAGGTAGAGAATCTCATGGCGGGCGAAGCGCCAAACGGCCGTTAATGATTCTTGAAGGCCGACCCGGGTTAGATATTCTCGGAAAAGAGTGGGCTGCTCAACCATTCGGTGATTGCTCTTGCTCTAATATCAATTCCGGTGGCGTACCATTACTTTCTGTGGGAGGGGCCATTGTTGGGGTTGGCACCATGTTTAGGGCGGTTTCGGTCAGGTTGTCGCTGCGGATTTCTTTTTGGAAGGCGGGCAGGGTGGGTGGAATGTGATAAACCAGGATGTCGCGCATGTCGCGGGGAGGCGGTTCTTCGGCCAGGGAGATAAGCACTACCCGCCGCCCGGCCTCTTTGAGACGGACGAGGCTGACTAACATTTCTTCGGTGACAACGGCCGTTACCAGCACCAATGTTGCGGCCCAAGGAAGGCGGCGACTTTCGCGGTGCATCAGGACTTCAATCGAGCCGGTCGCAAACTCGGTTACGGCCGCTAACCCTTCTAGTATTCGCATGAGTTGGTCTGGTGAATGGCCGGGTGGTACTCGGATGGGTTGGTCTGAGGCGGGTACTGAGCCGTTGGCATAAACGCCGATACCCCATTTTTGTTCGGCCGAAAAGCTGGCAATTGAGGCGGTTACACTAATGGCTCGTTCTAACAAATCTGGGTCAAAGCCCATCCAATGCTTTTCAAAGGTGGCGACATTGAGAAAGACGACGACGGTCATGCCCGATGTCGGTTCATAAACTTTGGTTTGTAAGTTGCCGCGCCGGGCGGTTGCTTTCCAATGAACATCTCGAAAGCGATCTTGGGGCTGATAATCCCGAATGCCTTGCGTCTTAATCGGGTCTTTGAACAGACTGCGCCGTACTTGAATTTCGCCGAACATCTCTTTGGCCGGTAATTGCAATGCTTCTAAAGGCCATACTTTAGGGTAGATAATGAGGGTGTCGTTGTAGGCGTGTTCTTGTTCGATGGTAAATAAGGTAAAGATGTCGCCTGATAGGTAGCGAACGGGGCCAATGTTATAAAACCCTCGTTTTGGAAAATGGAGGGTAACGTGTCGGCGAGTACGTTCATAGCTATTAATAGACAGTGAATAACGTAATAGGTAACCACCAGACATTTCACTTGCTAAAGATGTGATCTCGCCTTCTTCTTTTGGGGCGATGGGAAGCTCATCTTTAAATTGAAGCCAGGTTAAGGGCAGGGGCTTTTGGTTGGCAAGGGTTAGGGTTAGATTAATTGGTTCGCCTGGAAAAGCATGGGTGCGGTCGTAACTGCGCTCGTAGGTGACGCCCAGCAGGGCTGATTTTTTCCACCAGGTGCCGACGGCATAAATGATGAATAACCCGATACCTAAAGCTAGCATGGCAGGGTTTCGATTGCCTATCAAGCCAATACCAGTGAAGAGAATGGCTAAGGGCAGCCAAGCATCGCTGAAGATTGAATTTTCACGCTCTCGAACCACTAGCCCCCTGGCTATAGCCGCATCCTCCATGGGAATGGGTTTACCAGTTCGCAGGGCGCGAATAATTCTTACATTGGCTGCCCGCCGCTGCTTGGCGGCGCTTTCCTTTGTGAAGATATAGACTTCTTCCATCTTTATTCTTCGACTGGTACGCTGACTGTATTAACGACATCTCGAATGATGTCGGCGGGTTGACGGCCGCGCAGCCGGGTTTGGGGGGCGATGATGAGGCGGTGGGTGAGGACATAGGGGGCCAAGAATTTGACATCATCAGGCAGCACGTAATCGCGGCCGCGAATGGCAGCCAGGGCTTGGCAGGTGCGATATAAGGCCATTGTCGCTCTGGGACTGGCGCCTAATTCGATGTCTTCGTGGGTTCTGGTGGCTCGACAGACATTGACTATATATTGGCGGATGGAGGTTTCGACGCGAATTTCCCGTACTTGACGTTGCATGCTGAGAATTGTTTTTGGATCGACGACGCTGCTTAGTTCTTCGAGCGGGTCTTGGCGTTCAAAGCGGATCAGGATGTCGTTTTCTTGCTCTTCGGTGGGATAACCGAGTCCGATTTTCATGAGGAAACGGTCAAGTTGGGCTTCGGGAAGGGGGAATGTGCCTTCTAACTCGACGGGGTTTTGGGTGGCGAGGACGAGAAACGGCCGAGGCAGTTGATGGGTTTCAATATCAACCGTTGCTTGCTGCTCCTGCATCGCTTCTAGCAGGGAGGATTGAGTACGGGGTGTTGCCCGGTTAATTTCATCGGCCAGCAGCACTTGAGAGAAGATGGGGCCGGAGCGGAATTCAAACTCTTGCACTTTTTGATTGTAGTAGTAAATGCCGGTTACATCGGAAGGCAGTAGGTCGGGGGTGAACTGAATCCGGCGGAAGGAGCAGCCCAGCGATTTGGCAATGGTCTTGGCTAGAGTTGTTTTGCCAGTGCCGGGAACGTCTTCTAATAATAGGTGACCTTCACACAGTAAGGCCACTAAAGTGAGTTCGATGATTTCGTCTTTACCGACAATGACTTTTTGAATGTTTTGCCGAAGGGTTGCGGCCGTTTCTGCGATCAAGTGATTACTCCAACTGTAAAAAATAGATAGGTTTAAGATTGTAACATAGTGGGCAAATGGGTGGCAAATTGGTGACGATTTTACGTGGGTAGTTGAAAATTAACCTCCTAAGATTCTGACTCTTCACTTGTTGCTAGAAGTGAGGAAACAACCTCGTCTAAATCGGCCGTTTCTCCATTCCGAACTGCCTCATTAAATAATGCTGATGCAACTACCCCTTTGAGTTTTCTTAACGTTTCATCTGCTCTTTCTGTTGTGCGATATGACTGAGCTGGGTGGCTTTTGACGAACGACAGAAGTGAAAGTGATTTTGCGTATTTTTTTTCCGAAAAAAATAATTCTGCAAACCCGACTAAGCCATTTAGAACAACTGTATTTTCTTGAATTTCATGAGCTATTGATAATGCTTCTCGATAATAATGGTTAGCTTTCTCTGGTTTCTTTAACTTGTTATAAATATCTCCTAAACTGCGATTAATAAGAGCTAAACTTCTCTTATTGCCGATTTCCTTGCTTAGTTCGATCCCTTGCTCATACCAGTTCATTGCCCCATCAAGATCTCCAAGTTCTGTGGTTGTGTTTCCCAGGTTATAAAATACGATTGCTAAGGGCCATTTATCACCATTTTGTATTAATACATTCATGCTTTCTTCAAAATATTGTTGAGCCTCGCCGTATTGTTCTCGCTTGAAGGCTAAATCACCCAAATTGCAGAGGACGTTTCCTTGGTTTTTGAGGTTTCCCGTTTCTCGATAAATTTTTAAGCTGTTTTGGAGATTTATTGAAGCTTCTTCATACTTGCCTAAAGCGGTTTGAGTTATGCCAATATTTCCTAGACCAATGGCGAGCCCTCGGACATCACCCACCGTTTCTTTGATTGTACAACTTTCTTTATAATTTTTAAGAGCTGTCAAATAATCACCAAGTATATAAGCAACGTTGCCTAATTGGTTATATGATTTACCAATAAATGACTGGTTTCCAAGCGCTTCTCGGATTGTTAAGGCTTCCTGATGCCATTTTCTGGACTTATCGTACTGTCCAGTTCTAAATGAGATGCTTCCTAAGCCATCCAGGGAAATTGCTAGTCCAATTTGGTCTTGTATTTCTTCGCAAACATTTTTACTTTCTGAATAAAAGTGAGTTGCTTTCTGGAAATCGCCTAGCAAATTGTAGTTATATCCCAAGTGAGAATAGGTGCGACCAATCCCCCAGATATTGCTTGTCTGTTGATAATTTGCCAGACTTTTTTCGAAAAAGGCCAACGTCTCTTCATAGTTGCCAGAGATATTAATTAATTGCCCAAGCCCAATGCAAACAAGAGCGATTTCCTCTTTATGCTCAGTGGTTTGAACAGTCTCTATACTTTCTTGAAAAGCATTTTCTGATTGCTCATATTTGCCAAGGTGAATTCCTAGTAAACCATATCTTGTTTTAAGTCGGGCGCATAGGATAGTATTTGATGATAGTTGCTCTTTCTCTATTACATTAATTGAACGTTCTAGCATTTCAAACCCTTCCTGAAATGAGTTGTTCATTTCATAGAAAAGGTAAAAGGCATTTAAGCAAGTTGCGAGGTTATCGTACTTATTAGATTCAGTTAACCATTTCCAGGCTTGGCGAATATTTTCGATTTCACTGTTTAATTTATTTAATGTTTCTGCTTGGTTGCCACCAATTTTTAAATTGTTTTCATATTGGGCAAGAAGGCCAGCATAATATCGGCCGTGTTTATCACGCATGTCAATATTTTCATGGGGTGTTTCTTCTAACTTTTCGGTAACAAATTGTTTTAGTAAGGGATGAATTTCAAATCTTCCATTGTTGATCGGCCGTATAAAGGATTTGTCGATCAAAGTTAGCAGAAGAGGGAGGGTAATGTCAGTAGTTTTTTCGGCTGCTTCTTTTGTAAAACTTCCCTTAAAGATGGCCAATCGCCTTAACGCTTTCTTTTCTCCAGGCGTTAGAAAATTCCAAGAATATTGAATAGCAGCTCGAAGACTTTGGTGTCGCTCAGGGATGTTAAGGGTTGTGGTAGATAAGAAATCCAGACTTTCTCGTAATTGTTGAAGAATTTCTTCGCAAGATAGGGCACGGACCCAAGCGGCTGCCAATTCTATTCCAAGCGGTAAACCTTCTAGTAGTTTACAAATCTGTGTTATGCCTTTTTGGTTAGATGGTTGGATAGAAAAATTGACCTTTATACGTTTGGCACATTGAACAAATAGTTGAATAGCTTCATCATCTTTTCCTGGAACGTAGCGATCAGCAGCATCTATAGTTGGGACTGAAAGTCCTTCTAAAGGAAATAGCCATTCTTCTGCCAAGTTTAATCGTTCGCGAGAAGTTGCTAGTAAGCGAACATCCGGTGCAGTTATTAAAATTTCTGAAAGCAGATGGTCATCTTTGATTAAGTGTTCAAAGTTGTCCAGCAATAGTAGCATTTGTTTTTGGCGCAGATAGTTCAATAGCTGGCCTGCTGGCGAGTCTTTGCTGTAGAATGAGAACCCTATTGCGTTTGCGATAGATATTGGGAGTAAATCGGGTGAATCGAGTGAGGCCACATTTACAAAAAACACACCGTCAGCGTAATTTTCCAATTGTCCAGCCGCAACTTTCAGAGCCAACCGAGTTTTTCCAACCCCACCCAACCCAACAATCGTTAATAACCGGCAAGACGGTTCTTGCAACTGTTTTGAAATAGTTGCTAATTCCTTTGTTCTTCCGATAAATGGTGATGGTTGTAACGGTAAATTGTGTTTTGCTGATTCAGGGTTGACGAATTGATGAAAGGCAAACTGTTTGGTTGGTAAGGGTGTCCCATCGCGTAAGCGGAGATAAAGAGCCGTGGTTTCTTCTTCTGGCTCTACACCAAGTTCGTCATCAAGGATCTGAACGCAGCTTTGATATTGGAGCAATGCTTCGCTACGATGGCCGTTTTTTGCCAAAAGTATCATTAGCCGACGATGGGCAGTTTCGTTCAATTCATTTAGTCTCAGCCACTGGTTGGCAAAGTCAAGTGAGGATGAAATATCGTTCGTTATTTCATGTCCCTTAGTTAGCTTTTGTAAAACATTATGTAAATCACGAAGTAAACTTTCTCCTTGCTGTTGTTGCCAAGTGTCAAAATTAACGCTGTCAGCCAAGCTGAAACCAGCCATGAAATCGCCCTGATAAAGTGATGCTGCCTCAGTAAGGAAAGGAAGACAATCTTTGCAAAAATCACCTGTTTTATGGCTGTGCGTTGTACAATGCGATAGCTTTTTTCGAAAGGAGACAACATCTACCCAAATTCGACTTGCTTTTAGCGCCACAGTTTTTCGGGTCGTTTTCAAACATGTTCCTAATTCACTTTTGTTCAATTCATGGAGTACATTTCGTAAGGCTGCCCGACCATTCGCATAATCTGGCCAAAATTGAAGCGATAATGTTTCTCGACTCATAGGCCGTTGCTCTATAGCCAGGTAGGCTATCAAAGCCAGGGCTTTATTGCGGCGTATTTTGATGGCTCGACCATCTTTTTCTACTCTTGGTTGACCAAATAAATGGAGTGTTAATTTTGGCATAATAGTAGCTCAACAAAATGAACGATACTTAAAAAGATTGTAACATAATTGTAATTGGTGCAGAAAATGCTGGTTAATATGATGTTTATTAACCTGCCGTAACCGCTTTGTAAGACCCATGTAAGTAATAGACCCTAAACTATTTAGCAGAATACGATATTATTTTGCAACAAACATAAATATTCCTTGGAAGCTTTGGAGGTAGAAGATGGTTAGAAAAGCAGGTTGGGGGGCTTTTGTTGGTGGCTTGCTAACGGCCGCTCTCATGGGGGTGATGTATCTGGTGAACCAGGCGGCAGGCGGACCATTTACACCTTATGATTTATTTAATTGGATGACCCGAGTTTTGCCGGGTGACCTGATCACGTTTGGTATTGATGCCATGATTGACATCATGCGGTTATTGGGATTGAGTGTGGTCGATTTGGCGAAGACGGCCGAACGGGCTTCGGCTGTTCTCCAATTCTTGGGCATTGGGATTGTTGTGGGGGCGATCTTCTTTGTTGTGATGGGCCGCCAAAATATGGTTAACGGCCGTTCTGCTGGCCTTATCACTGGCGCTTTGTTGGGCTTGCCAATGATGGGTATCAGTCTGGCTATTTCTCAAGGGGATATGCTTCCTCTGTTGAGTTTGGCCTGGTTGTTGATTATTTTTCTCGCCTGGGGTTGGACGCTTGGGCTATCCTATTCTCGCCTTAGGGGACAAGGGGTAATTGCAGTCGAGGAAGCGACAGAGGGAACTGTTCAACAGATCGGCCGTCGTAAGTTCTTGGTGCAGTTGGGGGCTAGTACGGCCGTGATAACTGTGGCAGGGGCTGGGGTTGGCAGCGCCTTGGCTCAAGCTGAACGGCGACGGTTGACAGAAGAGCTAGAAAGCACGATGGCTCATGACTCGGAAGAGAGCAGCCCAAAACCATTCCCCAATTCAGATGATCCAGTTACTCCCGTTCAAGGGACGCGACCGGAGTACACACCTGTAAAGGATCATTATCAGGTGTTTCTTCAGACAGAACCGACGATCATTGAACGAGAAAGTTGGGTGCTACCCATTACTGGTATGGTGGATAATCCACTTATGCTGACGCTGGATGATATTCAAGAGAATTATGAGTCTTTTGATCAATATGTGACTTTGACCTGTATTTCCGGCCGTGTTGGAACTGGTCTTATCAGCACGACCCAATGGACAGGGGTTCCGGTTCAAGATGTGCTGGCTGATGCTGGCGTTCAGGAAGGGGCCAAATACCTCTTCATCACGTCTGGTGATGGTTTCTATGAGACGATTGACTTGGATTTGATTAATTCTGATCGGCGAATCATGTTTTGTTATGCCTGGGATGGCAACTTACTGCCCTTCGATCATGGCTTCCCACTTCGGGTTTGGATTCCCGACCGTTATGGTATGAAACAGCCCAAGTGGATCACGGGCGTTGAAGTGGTAGAGGATTATATAGAGGGCTATTGGGTGGAACGAAATTGGGATGAGGTGGCTCAAGTGAAGGCAACCTCTGTGTTAGACACGGTCGTTGTTCAATCAGTTGGCGAAGAAGGTCAGGAAGAAAAGACTGTTTTGGCTGGCGGCATTGCCTATGCTGGTGACCGGGGTATTTCGCAGGTTCAGGTTCGGGTCGATGGCGGCGCCTGGCAAGATGCCCAACTCCGTTCGCCTTTATCAGAAGCTACCTGGGTCATCTGGCGCTTTGAATGGCCGTTCCAGGAAGGTGAACATCTCTTTGAAGTTCGCTGTGCTGAGGGGGACGGCACGCCTCAGATTGAGGAAAGTATGCGATCACGGCCGAGTGGCGCTACCGGCATTCATAGTCTTGAAACCTCCATTTGATTAATTAAAAACTAACCAGCCACAAAACTGACGTAGTCTCCGAGACTGCGTCAGTTTTTGTTTGCAAGGATAATGCCGAGGTCGTATTTTTTAGCTTGCTCATAGCTTGGTGAGCGGTTAATGGTTGCTATTTTTCAACGTCTATCTGCTCATCGTGAGCTAAAATATCTGTATGAAATCAAAAAAGCTACCATTAATCATTATTTTGACCACTGCATTATTTACATTGTCCGGTTGGGTATTCTGGTTAGATACGGCCGAGGCCAAGCCAATAACACCTGACAAAAACCTAAATATGCCAGAAAAGACAACAGTAATGCCTTCCACCACTTATACACTTTACGATGGCGCTTTAGGTGGTACGCCTGACTCGCAAAGTTTCTTGTACTTGAATCTTCCAATTGGCACAGCTACTCAGAGCGAAAGTGGGGGCGTGACTACGCTTGATACGACTATTGTAAATATGGGTGCTTATGCTGGTTATTTTGGAGATGCTAGTATGGTTCCCGATATGCCTGTTTTAGACCGAACTACTGGTTATACGCTGACTTTCACCGCTCAAGTTGAAACAGAGGCTCATGCCAATAATGATCGAGCTGGATTTAGCGTCATCGTATTGGGCAATGATAATATGGGCATTGAGGTGGCTTTTTGGGAGGATGAAATTTGGGTGCAGGATGATGATGCAGTTGAGCCTGGTGACTTGTTTACCCATGCAGAGGGGGTGGTTTATACGACAACGGCCGTATTAGAGACCTATCATCTGCTTGTCTTCAGTGATACATATACCCTGACAGTTGGAGGTTCTACAATATTGACAGGCCGTTTGCGCGATTACACGAATTTTTCTGGGCCGATTGATCCATATGAGACACCTAATTTCATTTTCTTGGGGGATAATACCACTTCGGCCGAAGCGCGAATAAGGCTTTCGTTTGTCTCTGTCTCGACGGCCGTTTCTCCACCAGCCGATGATTATTTGTCTTATCTACCCTTCGTTCGACAACCATAATGACTTATTCAAAAATTAGCATTTGACCTTGCTGAGACGTATGTCAAATGGTAGGCTTGGCGTATGAAACAATACCTTGATTTAATGCGATATGTGAAAGAGAATGGTGTTCGCAAAGAAGACCGAACGGGGGTGGGAACCGTAAGCGTTTTTGGCTATCAAATGCGCTTCAACCTTGCTGACGGATTCCCGCTTGTGACAACTAAAAAGCTCCATCTACGCTCGATTATTCATGAGTTGCTCTGGTTTTTGCAGGGTGATTCGAATATTGGTTATCTTAATGAGAATGGGGTCCGAATTTGGAATGAATGGGCGGATGAAGCGGGAGAGTTGGGGCCGGTTTATGGTTACCAATGGCGCTCATGGCCGAAGCCGGATGGCGGTTTTGTGGATCAGATGTCGGAGCTAATAGAGCAGATTAGATACAATCCACATTCCCGACGGTTGATGGTTAGCGCCTGGAATGTGGCGGATATTGATAAGATGGCTTTGCCACCTTGTCATTGTCTTTTTCAGTTTTATGTGTCAAACGGCCGTCTTTCCTGCCAATTGTATCAGCGGAGCGCAGATATTTTTCTTGGGGTTCCGTTTAACATCGCTTCCTATGCGCTTTTGACGATGATGGTGGCTCAGGTAACGGATTATGAACCAGGTGACTTTATTCTGACCTTTGGGGACGCGCATCTGTATCTAAATCACTTGGAGCAGGCTGAGCTTCAGTTGTCCCGTCAACCTTGTCCATTGCCGACCATGCAATTGAATCCGATGGTTAAAGATCTGTTTGGTTTCCAGTATGAAGATTTTGAACTAGTTGATTATGAACACCACCCTCACATAAAGGCCCCCATTGCAGTCTAAAATAGAAAACCCTTGCCAAATCTCGTTGATAGCTGCGATGGACAGGAATCGGGTTATTGGCCGAGATAACAAAATTCCCTGGCGGCTGCCGGCTGAAATGAGGTGGTTTAAGGCGGCGACAATGGGTAAGCCGATCTTGATGGGGCGGAAGACATATGAATCTATTGGACGGCCGCTGCCCGGCCGCCATAATATTGTTTTGACTCGAAATAGAGATTATCTGGCTGAAGGTTGCACGGTTATCCATACCATCGAAGGGGCGAGAACGGTCGCTGGGATGGAAAACGAGTTAATGGTAATCGGTGGCGCTTACCTATATAGGCAAATGCTCCCCCTGGCAGATTGTTTATATCTGACTTTCATTGAGGCTGATATTGAAGGGGATACTTATTTCCCTGAATTTCAATTAGAAGATTGGCGAAACGTGCAGGAGGATCATTTTACGGCCGATTCTCGGAATCCCTTTGACTATCGAATCGTTATCTTTCGACGGGTACGGTAGGGTTTGGGGGAGGATCGGCCGTTTTGTCTTCGATTGTTTAACAGACTAAATAAGTAAAGCGTTCTTACCAGGCAAAAGCAATCCGAGAAGCCAAAATATCAACAAATTCAGCTAGCTCTTGACCACTGCTTTGCCGATGAGTTTGGGTAGTTCCAGAGCGATAAAGATCATCAAGTAGATTGTCGTCATTGCCGGTTACTGCAACTTGTGCTTTATTGTTGTTAAAGGCTTGCAACAAGGTTCGTACTCGCGCATCCTTCCGTAATTTATCACCATTATGCCCCCCTGTCGGCAAAATCAACAGACTTTCTGGAGCAGGATCGGTTGGCGCTTCGTCTAACGATAAATCAGCTTTTAATCCAACGCCATGTCGACTAAAGACAAGTTTATTGAATAGGCTGACACTTTTTATATGCAAACCCTCTTGCCGAAATCGGTGGAGAAATTGAATCACCTCCAACTCATCAAAACCTTCATCAATAAGGATATAGCTTTCAGTAAATTTTTTTGACAGCGATTTGGTCGACAACATTATTTCACCCATTTATGCAATAATGTAAATAGTGGAATACTTCTAACTACGAACGATGAACGGGTTAATTCTTTGGCGTTATTTCTAAAGCATTGGAAACTGCTCGAATGCCAATATATGTCTATATATTAACCACCACTACCGCTTGAACAAGATGGCGCGGCATCACAATGGCCAGCTAAGGTAAAGATTGCACCATTCAGAGAATCAGGATGGTAAGCAGCATCAAATTGTCCCATATCATGGGCCGCTAATTGTGTCCCTGTAATCACACCAACTGCAAGGCTGGAAAACGCGAAAACTAAAACAAGCAGTAAGAAAATGATTTTAGATCTGGTCGACATTGTATATTCTCCTCTTCACAGAAAATATTGGTGAACTATTGAAATTTTATAACTGCTACTCACACAGTGTTTTATGAGATTTCAAACTAGCTCAAGAAAATAAAAATTTTTCAACGAGTATTAATACCTTACCAAGAATAGACTTGAAGCGATCTATCGAATTCCTCAACATACCTATAAATCAGCTATGAAGAGGTTACTCTGCAAATTCGACTTATTGGCAGAAGGCAGGATGATTGCAATTGGTTTTTCGATGTTTAGTGAAAGTGTGTTGAGAAAGCTAGCAATTGTAGGTCGTTAATTCTATGCAAACTAGTCAAAAATTGTCACATACTTCTATTTGTGGCAATATTTACTAGCTTGTACTAATTCTGGAAGTTTGTAAAAGTAGGTAGTGTGAAGAAGGAATTATCAGTTTTATCTTCTGCAGATATATTAGATGCCCTGCGTCTTTGGCATGGAGGCGCAATAGAACGCTGGCCTCTTGCCAATCTTCGGCTCAATATTCAGGTAGCAGATGAACAGGAAATACATGGTAGTTTAGGTGATACCGGACCAGCCGCTCAGAACAGAGCTATTCTTAATCGCGGGTTGGAAAAATTGAGAGAAATTTCACCTTCGGCCAGCTCTCTTCTCCGGGAGCGTTTTGTTCAAGGACGGGATGTCTTGGAGGTTGCAAATAGTCTGAACATTGCAGAGGCAACGCTGCATTATCGTCAGCGACAAGCGGTAAATCAACTAACAGATATTTTAATAGAGTTGGAAGGTGTTGCCGGTCAAGAGTGGCAACGCAAAATGCTGGGACGGCTTGAGCTACCTACCTATGTTGAATTAGTTGGAATCGAGAAACCATTTTCATTGTTGTCAGATGCTTTGATGGTTGAGGACAGGAATTTTGTTACTGTCCTTGATGGCCTAGGGGGACTAGGGAAAACGGCATTAGCTGATTGGACAACCCGGCAATTAATTCAGACGACACGATTTAACGATGTTGCCTGGATCACGGCCAAGCAAACATATTTATCTGCGATGGGAAGATTAGAGGTGGAGACTGATGTTCCAGCGATGACGATCTCCTACCTTTTAGAGAAACTCGCGGAACAGTTTGAATTAGCCCAAAATAGTATCACTTATGTACAACGTCAGAGAGAAGTTAGAGCCTACTTGCGAGACCAGCCAAATCTTATCGTGATTGATAATCTTGAAACGATAGCCGATTATAAGGCCCTATTGCCAACTTTGCGGGAATGGCAAGCGCCAAGTAAATTCTTGTTGACATCTAGACGCCGCCTTTTGGATTATCCTGATGTTTATTCGATCTCTTTGGGCGAACTCTCTGAGGATGCAGCGCTTTTATTAATTCGCCGGGTTGCTGAATTTGCTGGGTTTAGTGAATTGGCTGGTGCGGAAGATCGTATTTTGCAAAAGATTTACCGGGCAGTTGGAGGAAACCCATTGGCCTTAAAGTTATTGGTTGGGCAACTTCGCTTTTATTCTTTACCTCAGGTGCTGGCTCGTTTTACCGATAGCCTTAAGGGTAAGGAGGATGGGATATTTGATTATATATATCGGGAAAATTGGGAGGCTATTTCTGATGAGGAAAAAGAAACGTTGTTGACCTTGACCCAGGCTGGGGGTAGTGGATTTACCTTTGAACAGATTGCATCCAGAGTTAGCTTGTCACAACCTAAACTGATTGAATGTCTTGAGAATTTAATTCTGCTATCTTTGGTCGATCGTGCTGGTACATTAATGGAACGTAGCTATCGACTGCATCGACTTACGGAATTGTCGATTGTAAGGATGCTTGAAGAGGAATGAGTTCTATATTGTCTAAGAAAGACCATTGGCGGGAAGTCTATCGTCAAAAGCGATTAAACAATGGATATTTATGGTTGGAGGAGTTGGAGAAAACCTCAGACCCCGCTGCCTTGACGGCTGCAAACTATGACAAGATTTTGCAAGCTATTGAACAAACTTTAAAGCATAAAGACAGCTTTGATGTCGGATGTGATTTGTTGCGGGAAGTTTTTCCAATTGCTTTTGGAATGGTTGATTGGGGACGTTGGCTCACTTACCTCAAAGGGGCTTTAGCTACTAGTCAGGAAATGTCGAGTCGATCGAATAATGCTTATTTGCATGAATGGATTGCAGACCTTGAGCTTTCCCTTACCAATTTTTCTGAAGCAGAACCGCATTTTCGCAAGGCGCTTGAGCTTTATCTTGAGGAGGGTGAAACGGCTAGATACGGCCGAATATTACCCAGGTTAGCTAGGGTTTATGCAGCGAAAGGACAACTTTCTGAAGCCATTGACTTGTGTCAAGATGCTTTGCGATTAGGGCAAAAAAATGATATTCCAATCGTCATCGCAGGAGCCTATTTTGGCTTGGCCGAATTTAATTTGCGATTGAGTAATTATGAAGATGCCCTGGCTCAATGTGAATTAGCAACCACATATTATGAGGAGATCGGCAATGAAAATTTTGTCTTCCGAACGCGGGTATTAGCCGTTGTCTGTAAAGTCCACTTAAAAAGGTATGATGAGGCTAATAACGAAGCTGAATATTTGATGGAGTTGTTTAACGATTCTGAAAACCCATATGATAATTTGATAGCTAGTATATATTTGAGGAATACTATCGGGATTATGGCTTTCCAACAGGAAGATTATCATACGGCCGAGAAACATTGGCATGAAGCTTACCAACAAAGCTCCATGATTGGCGTACCAGATACAGTCGCATCTCTGGGTAACAATCTGGGCATGGTTTATACGATTCTTGAAGAATTTGAAGCTGCAGAAGCGGTGTTGTTAGAAGCTTTAAAGATGTTGGATCAGTTAGGTGATGTACCTAGATGGGCCAACTGCATGGATAATTTAGTTGATTTATATGAAAAAATGGGGGATTGGGCGGCAGCCAAAAGCACTTTAGAAACGGCAATCGGCCGTTTACAGCCAGAAGCGACGATGGCTCACAGCCAAAAAATGTTGCGTGAAATGCAGCATCGCCTCGATAATTTGCCAGATAATTAAAGAAAATTCAAGCTGATTTATAGCTTGTTTATAGCTGTTTATAGAGATTTTGCAGGCCAGTTCTGTTAAGATTAGGGTACATATCTTGGTATGCCTTTGTAGCGTTAGAAAGTAAACCATAGTTGGTAGATACACCTGTTCAATGAACAAAATGATGACAAACAAGAATCGGCAGGTCTATCCATTAGAAGATTTTGGCTTAATGGTTGGCGGCACGGCCCACGATCTAAACAATCTCTTGGCCGGCGCTCAGCTTCAGGCTGCCCTTGCCATTCGGAAATTGTCTTCCGATAATCCTGCCGCGACACATATTTCTAAAGTCATAGAAGCAATGGAGCATATGACTTTGTTTGTAGATAATTTGATGTCTCATACAAAGGGGGGAAACACTAGAAATAGGGTTGACTTAAATAGTCTAGTTATAAAGTGCGTGAATATCTCTAAGTTAATTGTTGGGGAGGATGTTCAGATTGAGTTTGACCTCTCCCCAGAACTACCCCATTTGTATGTGGATAAGATTCAAGTACAGCAGGTAATCTTGAATCTTATTCTCAATGCAGCTGAGTCTCTAAATCTTGTTAACCCTGGAATTATTATATCAACTGGCTATGAATCATCTTTACAGGAAGGCTCAGAATCCGGCTGGTGGGTTGATGGTGAAATTGATTGTGGCTCTGAGGTGATCTTCTTTGAGATTAAGGATTCTGGGACAGGTATTTCTAAAGAAAGCTTGCAGCGCATATTCGACCCCTATTACACGACTAAAGAGAGTGGGCGGGGTTTGGGCCTTCCATTGGTGTTAGAAGTTGTTCGGGCACATGGAGGCCATTTATTAGTAAAAAGTAATCAGGGTGAGGGAACGGTATTTAAGGTATTTTTTCATACTGGTCAGAACGAACAAGTTCCTATACCAGTGGGTTTGAATAGCTGGGTTAAGTGACATTACCAGCAAATTAAGTTAGTTAAGCCTCTTGCTCTTGAGGGGTCGGGAGTGCGCCTTTGCACGGGCGTGGGGGAGGAGGAAGTAGGGCAGATTGGGCCATCTGCCCTACTCAACAAATATCTCGACTCGTTCCCCTTCATCATCATCAAACAAATCAATTACTTTGCCCTGTTTACCGCTGTTTACCGCTTTCCAAAGGGCATCAAAATCAACCCCATCGATTTCTGGGGTAAATTTTGCGCCCATCTTCATGCCAACATTTACTAATCCGATTGGTATATTGACATTTACTTTGTTTTTACCACTGGAGGTATCTGTGATGCGCACTCTGAACCAGCGCGCTGCGCTGGCTCCCTTTAGTGGCTCGCTGGGAGATTCTTCTTTTTCCTGATCTAAAGCCCGCAGTAGGTCGGCGCCATCTTTGGCGCTGATTTTCCCTTCTTCGATCATTTTGAGAATTTGCATTCGTTCTTCGACTGTTGCCATAGCTTTTTATCCTCTAATTAGTAAGGGCTGATGATGAAATATTAGGCTTCGCTTAGGAATTGCATCGTCAGCTTGAAGGAGCGGTTAAGGAAGCGACTTCGTCGCCTTATCTACTTTCCGCTTCTAAGTGCATGAATGTTAAATAGCGTCTGGTTTTAAAATTTGCAATTGGTAGGAGGCTGTTAACTGTTTCATCGTCGGCTAAGTGATCGAAGGTGATGGCAGTTCTCCTCAAATAGCGTAATCGCCGGATAAGTTTGGCTAATAACGGCCGTTCAATCCGTCCACGCCATGATGGTAATATCCTTAGCTCTAAGGTGTGGGGACGACCCCATTCGCTGTTAATGGTTGCTAATCCAATTAACTGTTTTTTGCGCTCTGTCCCGGTTGGCCTCGCAATGATCCAGGTTTCTGCTTTACGGCCGTTTAAGAAACCAGTGAGCCGTTGCCATAAGCCCCGCTTATAATAGTTATGGGTAATTGGAGCAGGCCAGTGGAAGTTGGGGTTGTATGAAGCCCGGTCAAGCAGATAGGCTGCGGCTGAATCTTGACCGCTAAGCGGCCGAACTTCAAAGGCATTATCTGTTTCGGTTAAGGTCAAATTCCGTAGCCGGTTCGTTGACGTTTCCCAACGGCGGATGGTGCCGATGTCTTGAAACCCAAACGCTCGATAAAGTTCAATGGCTCCAGTATTGTCTCGTTCAACTTGGAGCAAAATCTCTTGCCCACGATGACCTTGGACATATTCAATGGTCTCTTGCATCAATATCCGTCCGATGCCGCGTCGTCGATGATCGGGGTGGACGGCCACATTGGCGATGAGGAAACGGCCCGATAGATCTGATTGGACGAGGGAGACATTGCCGAGGATTCGGCCGTCTTCTTCCCAAACGAATCCCGGCGCTAATCCTTTGCCAGACAAGTTCAGGCGCATGGCAAAGGAAGCCTGATATTGAAAGCTGGCTCTGGTATCTAAAACACGACGGCCGCTGGCATCAAGAATTGGCCCAAACGCCAGGTCTAGTAACTCTAAGACCTGGCGAATATCACGGCGTGGGTTAATGGGACGTGGACCATTTCTTGATCCACTGTGAACGACTACGGGCGTTGCTAGCATATACGAATAGTGAAATCTACCCCTCTATGGCCTCCAATAGAGTACTGGCCTCATCTGGGGAAATAATTCCTTTTTCAACCATTTTTAATATTTTAAGTTGTTCTTCCTCTGTGGCCTGTGGTTCTTTATCCTTACTTTTACCAGGGGTTGATGGGGTAGCAGGTTTCCACATCGAATGGTCGCTTTGCCAACGCATTTGTTTGGCGGTCTTTTCAACCTGCTGCACGGCTTTGGCGGCCGCTTGTTCAGCTTTAGCCGCTGCCTTCATGGCTTGTTCCTCCATGCGAGCAGCAAATTCAGGCCCAAAATTATCTTCCAATCGAATTGAAAAGTCTTTCATTCGGCTGCTGATTTCTGTGTTGATCATTTCGCCTAACCCCGAAAAATCGAAGTCGAACTCTGTGCCGTCAAAATCATCCCATTCTTTGGTTGGTTGTACATCCTTTAAGATGATACGTCCCTTTGCTTCCAGGATCAAGAATGTTTCACCATCACCTATCCGACCAGTTAGATGCCCTTCTTCTTGGACCAGGTCAGCCAAATTCAGCCGATTTCGAATTTTTGGGGCGGTGGCTTCAAGATTTAATGGCGCATTTTCGGGCCAGCGGAGGACGATGTCACCTTCTGCCTGAATATTGTGCTTGCCAGGCGTTAGGCCACCTGTCAGGCGGACATCACCATTGACGCTTGAGACTTTTACTATGCCGCCCAAGTTTCGTAGATTTAGATCTCGATGAACTTGCCCCAGGTTAATGTCGCCGCCGACATTTCTAAGGCTTAAATCGCCCATGACATTATCTACCTGAACGATTCCTTCGGTGTTTTTAATGGCGCAATCACCATTGATGGTATTTATGGTCACTTCGCCAACGGTTCGGAGACTGGTATCTCCCATGACCTCTTTGATAGTGAATGCGCCGGATAGATAGCGCCCTGAGAGATCGCCATGGACAGTGCCTATATCAACGTCTTCAAGATTATTAAGAGAAACATCCCCGTGGGCTTCGATAACGCTTAGACCACCGACGATATTTTTGGCTACGGCATCGCCGTGAACGGCCGCTAAAACGATGGTTGCGGCTGTGGGAACGGTTATTGCTAGATCGTTAGACTGGATAATGAGGTTGTCGACCAGGCTCTTTTCTTCACTCTTGTCGCTTGGGGTAACTTGAACGTCGCTGCCATTGAGCAGAACGGCCGAATCAGCCCAACTCCTAATTTGCAAATCCCCATGGCATTCAAGATGTATATGGGGTGTTTTACTTGTTTCAATACGTTGTTTACTCATGATACTTATTTTACCTCCGCTCAAAAAGTTTGGCTTTTGCCGTAAATATAAGCCGTAAAAGGATAAGCCAGACTTTTATACAGCATGGTTAGTCCACATAAATCTGGACGTGTTCTCCATCTTCGCTGTCTTGGACATCAACTAGAACACCTTCTTCTTCCGTCATCACTCTAGACAGATCGTCCCAATCAACGCCGTCGAGTTCCGGTGCAAAGCGTCGTCCAACATTTAGGCCAAACTTGACCATCCGCAAGGGGACATTAACCGTCACTTTGCTTTTACCCGATTCGAGATCGTTGACGCGAACGTGCAGCCATTTGGGCTTTTTGCCATTTGACGACTTTGGAACTGAATCTTCCTGTATCGGTATTGGGGCAGGGGGAACAGGTGGCTCTTCGACTTTTGCGGTCGGGGTAGCCGTTAACAATTCTGACGCTTCTGCGGCCGTAATCTTTCCAGCCGCTAATAATTCTAAAATTTCCGCTCGTTTTTCTTGGGAAAGAGACATGATATTACTCCATTTTTTCGCTAGGCTCATCAGCCACGAAGCAGCTCGATACCCTCTTCGGCCGATAAGTCACCTTTAGAAATGCGGGCCAAAATTTCTTGCCGTTCCTCAGGTGAGATACTTTTCTCGTTGTTATCGCCAACTTCATAGCCCAAGGCGCGAATTGCTTCGGTTAGGCGGGAGCGCACAGCCGGGTATGACATACCTATCTCTTGCTCAACTCGGGTGATTTTACCTTCGCAGCGCACGAACGTTTCGATGAATTGCAACTGTTCTTGACTGAGTTGATATAAACGGCCGAGTGAGAAATGGCCTTCTACGGATGTATCACAATGACGGCAGTGAAGGCGCGTGACATGAAGGCTTTGTTGACAGATAGGGCATTGACCAATAACAGGGTTCATAATTACAAATCTTCCTATGTTTGTTTGAAATATTTACGTAAATATAATGAAATTTCATCGTCAGATTGAATAATACAATGAAAAACAAAGATTGTCAAGAATAATATTTACAAAATATATGATAATGTTGTAAATATTTATATACTCATTCAAAATATTTATATTTAAGGTGTTTTTTACTAAATGCGGCCAGACTGGCCTGCGGTTGGCTCTGCTCAACAGAACCAATCTTCTGTAAGTCGGGGTGGGGGCAGATCGGGGATAGTCGGCCGTTTCCATTGAGGCGGCGTTATTCCGGCCATTGTATAGGCTGTCTGTTCAATTTTGGCGAATGTTCCGTAAGGATCATCATTTCCAGCCGATTCTGCTATCTGGGCCACTTGCTTTTGTAACTGATCCATTCGGGGGTCGGGATGTTCCCATCGATAAGTGTAATTGGCTGCATCTAATGGGCCAAGCCATGTTTCTGTATCGGGCTGTTTGAGCAGGGCGCTGTTGGGTGGAATCAGAAGGCGGATCGATAGTTGAACGGCCGAAATATGCTGAATTAAATTTCGTGTCCGAATCCATTCTAATGTTGCCAGGTAATCAGCTAATGTCGTCCAGGGCGTGAAAGCGACTAAGGTAGGTTGTACAGGTAGATTGGCTTCGTCCAATATGGCTAGCGCTTGATCCATATCGGCTGCGATGTGTCCCTTTTGTAGTCGTTCCAATACGAGGTCGCTGACAGACTCGAAAGCGGAGACGATGAAGGCTGCTCCTAGCTGACGGAGCTTTGGCAGCAGATCGGCCTTTTCAATAATATGTTCGACCTTTGTTGTGAAGTCAAAGGTGACATAGGGAAATTCATTGTGGAGGGTTTGGGCGACTTTGAGGGCGTGACCAGGGCCGTTCAGGAAGTCGGGGTCGCCAAAGGTGATGTGTCTGGCTCCGTCTGCAACCTGCTGGCGGATGTCGGCCATGACTGTTTCGACGGGAACGATGAAGAATCGGCCGTTATATATCGGCACAACCGGACAGTGGGTGCAGGTATGGAGACATCCCCGGCTGGCTTCAGTGTAGCCTGCTACGTAGCGGTAGCCTTGATGGACGAAATGGGCGTATTGGTCAAGGGGGGGCAGATTGGCCCGGTCCGGTTTGGGGAAGGAAATTCGGGCAATGGTCGGGAGGGTCTCATTGCTAACAGTTGAGATGCCAGCGAGAGCGGTGAACGGTTTGTTGGCTGAAACGGCCGAAGCCAGTTCTAGTAAGGGAGCTTCGTATTCGCCACTAAGAACGGAGTCGGCTAAGGGACGGCCGTTCGTTGGTCCTTCCTTTCCCAAGAGATAGTCACGGTTTAACCAGGCATACAGGCCATAAAAACTGATGTGGGCCTCAGGGTTGATACGTCGGATTCGTTTGGCAGCTTGGACGCCGAGCCGCAAGGCGGTGTGCATCGGTACGGCAATGGCTATCAGATCCGTATCAATAACGGCTTGTTTAGGAAACGGGTCTATGGATAGATCGACTGCAACGGCCGAAAAGCCCGCCTCTTTTAGAAAGGCCAGCGGCCAGGCAAGGCTTAGTGGCTGGTGGCCCAATTCATAACAAGCTAACAGAAGAATGGGTTTATAACCAGCGGTTTCTTCAAATTTAGGTCGGGTCGATGCGGGTAGATTTAAGGTTGTCACAAACTGATTGACTATTTACGTTGTGGCCCAGGCCCACCTTTGCTTGGTTGGCCTTTTGCAGAAGGGCCGCCTTTGCCCCCCTGACCCTCAGGAACCCAATCTTCAGGCATTTGAGCGCCAACGCCAAAGAAGAATTCTTCCATCTGTTGGTTTAAGAACTCCTGGGCATTGGGGTCGGCCATATTTAGACCGTAATGATTGATTAGGATAGTAACTTGCTGCATCCACATTTCCCAGGCCATTTGGGAGACGTTATCGAAGACGCGTTGTCCTAATTCACCGGGCATGGGTGGTCGATCCATGCCGGGAAGTTCGCGGTTGATTTTTACACAGTGAACCATTCGAGCCATAGGATTACCTCTTTGGCAAAAGTTTTGGATATTGATATGACTATAGTATCTTTTGGACAGGTGTCAAGATGAGACTATTATATTTTGGTATGAATGGGGCATTTTCTTATGCGCCTCTAGCGGCAATATTAAGGGCTAAACGGAGAGGTCGATTTGATTGGCTGGCGGTGGTGGCTGTTGTGCTGCCTGCTTCGGCCGTTCCAAATGTTCAGACAAACAGTCCGATTAGACTGCTGTTTCCTGAAAAGCCGCAATCGGAGCTGCCGCTGTTACGGCCGTATGTGGCAGAAAATATTATTCATTTGGCCTGGGCGAACGATATTCCCGTATACCTTGTTGACCGTATATCAGACGGGGCTGTGATGTCTCATCTGAAGGTGTTAGCCCCGGACGTTGCTTGTGCTGCCTGTTTTCCCCACCGGATTCCTGCTGACATCTTAGCCATCCCGCAACATGGTTTTCTGAATATCCACCCCTCGCTTTTGCCTGCATATCGGGGGCCAGCGCCATTGTTTTGGATATTTCGCAGTGGGAAGCAGGAAGCGGTTGGAGTGACGGTGCATTGGATGGATGAGGTATTGGATTCGGGGGATATTTTGAGCCAACGGCCGTTAATGCTCCCGGATGGAATTTCTGGACCTGAAGCGGATCGATCGATTGCAGGTGTTGGGGGAGAGATGTTGTTGGAAGGACTAGAACTGATAAGGGCAGGCAGGGCGCAAAAACGACCGCAACTTCCTGGTGGCTCTTATCAATCTTGGCCGACTGCTGAAGATTTTATATTGGACAACAGTTGGTCGGCGAGACGGGCGTTTAACTTTATGCGGGGAACGGCCGAGTGGAATCAGCCTTATAAATTAGAAATTGGCGCTCGTACTTTGACGTTAAAGGTGGCGGTTTCCTTCGAGCCGGGTCAAAGGTTGGCTCAGCCTGTTGAGGAGAAGGACGGCCGTTATCTTATCCAATGCACTCCGGGAATATTAATAGCTTTTTAGCCGCAATGTTCTTTAACTGACTGATTCAAGGTATTGTTGGAAAGCAAGAAGTGTTTCGGCTGTAGCTGCCTGACGATTTAACTTTTTCAAAATCCCTAGATCAGTAATTTCCCCAACCTGATCCGAAATAGAAATAGAAGCAGCGTCAAACCGCAGTAAAAGTAGATCGAGAATAGCGTTCCGAAGTCCTTGTTGTTGGCCTTCTTGCAAGCCCTCTTTTTTTCCTTGTTCAATCAATTCTTCGACAAAGCCACTCATGATAGAGCCTCCATCATCTTTGAATGCCTGATCAATGGCATTACTTACCTTTTTAGCCGTTATCTTTTGTGTCGTTGATACATAGTATACAACAACTTGCAGAAATTCTACCGCCAAATTTTTATCTGCCAACTCTGCTAATGGTATTAGTATATCCACTAAATAATCTGGTAACGCTGGATCAAAGCTCTTCATTAAAGTAAGCAGCGTTGTTTTCAGTAGCGAGTTTCCTCGAATATCAGTTTTATCATATTGGCTTAAATCTTGGAGTTCATAGCCAAAATTGGGCCAATACGACTTCAATCCTTCTGGTCCTTCAAATAGCCCAACAAAGTTCTCTGGAACCCGCCATTTTTCCCGTCCATGATAGACCACAATGGGAATTATTGGCGGTAATGGTTTGACGTTATCTTGCTGGGCACGCTCCCAAATACGAACCATATAGCGCAGTAGTTGAAAGGCAACCTGGAAATCAGGATTACTCTTGTGTTCGAGGAGCAAGTAAACATTGGCATCATTACCATCTCTAAGTTGGACGCGGAAGAGCAAATCAGAAAAATGTTCTCTCAAATCTTGATCAACGAAGCTATCTTTCTGCAATTCAAGCGTATCTAAATTGATGACATCAACAATATCGGATGGCAGATATTCTGAAATGAAATTTCTGGTGACTTCCAGGCGAGAGAAAGTTTCGCGGAAAAAGCGATCGTGCGGGTTTCGGATTTCGCTCATGTGTAGATTATATGGATAGTAAACAGTTGGATGCAAATGGGGTGATTTGTAAGTTAGAGATGTCGATAGGCAGATTGACGATCTCGGCGACGGGCTAGCTCGCTGGCGTACTTATGGCCGAGTTCATTGACATGTTCTTTGGCCCAGTCGGTCAGCTTTGTTTCTCCGGCGGGGAGTGATTGGGTGTGGAGGAGGTCGGCCATGAGTCCTTCGACTTCATCTTGGGTGATCATGACATCGTTGACGAATCGGCCGATGATGGAACCAACAAGGTAGCCGAGGGCGGGGGGAACGCCGATGACGGGTCGCTTCTTGCCGATGATTGTTCCAACTTCTTCTGCCAGGCCGCGATAGGTGAAGGTTTCAGGGCCAATGGCATCAATGATGACGTTTTCGCGGCTTTGGCCTTGCTCGACGGCAAGTTTAGCGAGGTCATCGACGTAGATGGGTTGAAGGTGGTATTTGCCGTCACCGAAGACGCCGAAGATGGGCAGCTTACGGAGCGTCCAGGCGATGTTGTTAACGAGGATGTCTTCTTTGCCGAAAAGGACGGTGGGGCGGAGAATGGCATAGGAGAGGCCGGATTCGATAAGGCCCCGTTCGAGGCGGGCTTTGCCACTGAAATATTCGAGGTCAGAGTCTTCAGACGGGTTGGTGATGCTTACATGAACAACGCGCTCAACACCTGCCTGTTTGGCTGCTTCAAACATGGTTAAGGTATTGGCAACAGCATCGGCGTGTTTGAAATCTTTGTGATTGAAACGGACCCAGTAGGTATTGTAGAGGACGGCCGTGCCGCGCAGTGTTTCGGCAAGTTTGTCCGGTTCATCGAAGTTGAAGGGATAGGCGGTTACTTGACCTTCAAAGGGATTAGCCCGATTTGGGGAGTTGGTGATGGTATCGACCTGATGGCCCATGTTGAGCAGGCGTTGGGCGATGTATTTGCCTGAATAGCCAAAGGCTCCGGTGATGGTATGTCGTTCAGTCATATTGATCCTCTAAAGTTAGCAACGAATTATACGAATTTAAGGAATTAGGTTTGGCTGATTATACTGTGTTTTAGTAGATAATGGATTTATTGGGGGGGTGAGAGCAATTATTAAGCTATAGAAATAGCTCACGCAAAGCCGCCAAGACGCAAAGAAGAAAGCAATTCCTTGGCGGCTTTGCGCCTTTGCGTGAGTTTGAATGACAACATCGCCAAATGTGTTGGTACTTCTTATAATCAAAGGGGACATGGCTCGACTTTCGCTTTCTTTTCTAGGAACATTTCAGATGATATTGGCTGGACGGCCGATCACCCGGTTCCGTTCGGTCAATGTTCAGGGGCTGCTGGTCTACCTAGCGATGCAAGCGGAGCGACCCATTAACCGGGATGTTCTGGCTACTCTTTTTTGGCCTGATGAACCTGATCGGATCGCCCGTAACAATTTTCGGCAATCGCTATTTCAATTACGCAAGCTGCTGCCTGATGGGGAGGGTAATACACCGCCATTTTTTTTGGTCACTCGTGAGAGTGTCCAATTCAATCCTAATAGTGATCATCAACTAGATGTGACAGCCTTTTTAGCGGCTATTAAGCAGGAAGATTTAGCTACGGCTGGAGACCATTATACGGGTGAATTATTGCCCGGTTTTACCTGCCCAAGCCTGGACTTTGAAGATTGGCTGCGGTTAGAGCGGGAACGGCTCCATCGTCGGGCGTTAGATGCTTTGAGCAAGTTGGTCGATAGTCTAATAGCCGACCATGCCTTTGGGGAAGCGTCTACGATTGCATACAAGATGTTAAAGATGGAACCCTGGCGGGAAAGCGCTCACCGTCAGCTGATGCTGGCCTTGGCTCATGCCGGGGATCGAACAGCAGCCCTAGCTCAATATGCCCATTGTCAAGAGGTGCTTGAAGCGGAGTTGGGTATTGAACCGGAGTCGGAAACGGCCGAATTGGCAGCTCAAATTGAGGCCAATAATTTGCCGCCGCTGGGCGAACGGGTGAGTGGACGGTCGACTATTTTAGATGCTGTGCTTTCGACGCCTTTCCAAGCACCGAACCCACCACCTCACTTTGTTGATAGAGAGGGTGCTGTTAATCAAATAGCAGCTAATTTGAGCAGCGAAGGGGTCGGGGCAATTGCGTTAGTTGGTATGGGGGGCTTGGGGAAGAGTTCTTTGGCGGCGGCTGTGGCTCAAGCGGTGCGGGGCCATTTTTCTGATGGCATTTTGTGGGCGGCTATTCGTCACAGTACGGCCCATAATATTTTGGGGTCGTGGGCGGCTGCATTTGGGCATGATTATGGTGGGCTAACTGATTTGGCGAGCAGGGAAACGGCCGTTCGGGGGCTTTTGGCCGACAAAAAGGTACTTATTGTGCTGGATGATGTCGATACGGCCGTTGCTGCTCGACCGCTGATGTTGTCGGGCGAACAGGGCGCGGTATTGTTAACCAGCCGCAATTTGGAAGCGATGGCGGCCTTGAACGCTGAGACGATTGCTTTAACGGAGCTAAGTTCGGCTGGAAGCCGTTCGCTGCTGTCCTTTGTGGTGGGAGAAGAACGGATTTTTGCATCGGCGGAAGAAACGGCCGCAGCGGATGAGATTGGACAATTACTGGCCCATCTACCGTTGGCGATGGAGATTGTGGCCCAACTGTTGAAGTCGAGGCGGCGAATGCCTCTGACCTCTATGGCCGCCAGACTGCATGAGCGCAAGCAGCGACTAGGATTGGCGGTAAGTGACCTGGCGGTACGCACTTCGTTTCAGGTTAGCTGGGAAGAGTTGGATGAGGAATTGCAAGGGGTGTTTGCTGGGATGGCTCTTTTTGCTGGGCGACCTTTTGCGCCTCCGGCGTTGGCGGCTGTTGTTGGCCGGGAACGGTTTGATGTTGAAGATGGGTTGTATACTTTGAGTTCGTTTTCGCTGGTGGGGGAGGTGGGGCAGACGCACTATCAACAACATCCATTGTTGGCCGATTTTGCGGCTGAAAAGTTGACCGATTGGGAGGACGCGAAGGAACGGTATGCGGCTTTCTATCTTGGCTTTGCCGAGGAATATGCCAGCCAACCGGAACAATTGAGCCGGGAATGGGAAAATTTGTCGGCGGCTGTTGCTGTCGCGCAGGCGTTAGGAACATGGCAGTTGGTTTTGGATTTGAGCATGGCTCTGTCGCAGGCGTGGTTAGATTACGGCCGATATGATGATGCTATACACGCTTATGGGCTGGCAGAAACGGCCGCCAATGCGCTTGAATCAGAGGAAGCATTGGCACGAGTTCTCTCTATGCGAGCTGAGATTGAGATTGAGCGGAGCGAATATGATAGGGCCTGGGATCGGCTTCAAATTGCTGAGCGTATCTACTATCAGTTAGAAGATGGCCCCGGGTTGGCTAAAGTTCAGCTGGATCAGAGTTATATTCTCTTTGACCAGGGTGAGTATGGGCCTGCTGAAAAGGCGCTAAAATCAGCAAGGGATATAAACGTTGAGTTATCAAACGTAGCCGGACAGGCAAAGGCGAATAGTTATTTGGCCTCTGTCTATTTCGAGGCGGACCCTGATTTGAGCCGCGCGGAAGAAACCGCTCAACAAGCCTTTCAATTGCAGCAAGAAGTTGGCAGAACGGCCGATATGATTAAAGTATTACGCCTGCTGGCTGAAATTGAACTCCGCAAAGGTAACCTGGAAGCAGCAGCCAACTTTGCCATAGAGGCAGCCGAACTAGGTCAGGAACTCCATCATCCGGCCGAAATCGGCGCATCGAATTTTCTTCTATCAACCGCTTATTTATTGCAGGGCGACTATGAGCGTGCTAATGCGTTGAGTGAGGAGACGTTGGCCCTATTCCAACGTTTAGGAAATAAACGGTATGAAAGTTTACTTCTGCGAAATCTGAGCGCCTCTTTCCTTCGCTCAGGTAAATATCCACAAGCGAAATCAACTATTGAAAAAGCCCTCCGTCTGTATAGGGAAATCGAAGACAGATTAGGGTATGGTTATGCTTTGCGCCAGTTAGGGGATGTTTATGAGGCATTGGGCGATACTGAGAAACGGGATCGTGTCTGGCAGGAAGCCTACCAGTTGGCCGAATTTTTAGACCATGCCAATTTACGCGCTCAACTGCTAGAGCGAATGGAGAGATGACAGTCACATCTCTCACATTCCTCTCTAAATACCAGGGTCGCCGCCATGAGGCCCCTCGGTCGACCAGCCCATAAAAATCTCATCCAGTTGAGCATCTCTTGGGCCAATTCGTTTGTTTCGCATTGTTAATGCGGCCGAGCTTTGGGGAGGCACGATCGTTTCGATGTCCGATGATAGAAAGCTGCCGGAGATAAAGCGCTCATAGAGCTTGTCTAATGATTGGTTTCCTGTCCAGCATTGCTTATCATTCATTGCGTTCAGGACATTCAGGATTTTTTCGAGTATTCCACCCGGCCGGGCCAGATGTTCACGAATGGCATTGCCTGTCATTGGCTCCATATTGTCTAGTTTATACGCATGGGCCAAGGGATCTCTTAGATCAGGCCAACTAGTTTCTACCCATTTTTCCCAGTTAGCATCTAATTCGTCTGCAACCATTTCATAGTCGCCCATTTTTCGTAGGAAAGCGGTTTGGACGAACGGCCGTAATGATGGGAAGGGATGGGCGTGGTCGTCTTGGTCGTGTCCTTCCAGGGATTTAGGCGAACTGCTGGTCAATAATTCCTGGAAACCAAGGATGCTAATCGGGCCGGCAATGAGACAACCGACGGCATCGGCGAAGAGTTCTTCCAGCCACGCCTTGACCCAATCTGGTTCTCCCTCTGTTGCCGTTTCCAATGTTTCCCGAATGGCAATTCGGCCGTTACCCTCTTGTGCTGCGGGATGACGATGCTCCTCTAAAACACGATTCGCGTCCTCCTTTACGACTGTTCCCCACCAGAAAAGATAATGGCCTATTTCGTGCGGAATCGCCAGGTAATCAGTCGCCAGCCAGTTACAGGTCGAGTTCATTACCCCATAAGGGACGGATAGTAATACGACATCGTAATAAGGAATCAATCGAATGTCTATCCGGTTCTGTAGATATGAATAAGGGGTGACGTGCTTAGGCAGCAAATCCGTATCTTTCACCTTTTGCAACGAAGCAGCAGCCAATGAGTCGCCTACTTTTAAGACAAAGCCCTGGTGGGTTATTTTTTGTGTCGCGGGGTTTAATCCGCGCTGCCACAAGGCTTGCTGGACGATATTAATATCAGTTGAAATTTTGGATAGGAGTTGCTGGTTGATGTAGCTTTGGCTAAAAACGCCCGATTCTGGTTCAGCAAACAAGGATGCCAGCTCATTATTCACGCTCTCCAGAAACGTCTTCATATTGTTCAACATGCCAAGGCCAATTTGAATCCGGGCTCGTTCAGAATCGTTTTGAAACAGGTCAGCTAATGTGCCTTCTTGATAATCGTCTGGCAACAAATAATAATCATTCCCACCGCCGCCAGCTAATTCTGCCGGGACATGATGTGGGAGGGGGATCATCGGGCCTGCATCTGTTTCATGTTCAATCGGTTCAATAACAGGGTCGGGGCCAGCATTTGCATTCTCGAAGTTAGGCTGATGACGTTTCAAAGCCGCCTCTCGCTCTTGCATTTGCTTGTTGGCCAGAGCGATGGTTTCATCTAGTGTCTGATCAATCCCAGCAAGGCGTTGTACCCAGCGATCTTCTGGCCAGGGCCAACGATGTTCACTATTAGGTAGGCTATCATTCGGACTTTGATTGGGCATTTTTGTCTCCTTTTTTATTATGGGGCGGAACGCAGATTAAGTATATCCATTCTTTATTTTCTGTTAAGCGAATTTTTTGATTAGCTGAAGGCCATTTGGGCAACGGCCGTCTGCAGTCGAGCAACCGACCGTCTTTTTGGCTCTAAATAACGCAAAGCCTCATCGAGCGTGCCGCCGTAGGTGATGACGGGTAAGCCGCGTAAACTTTTGCTCTCTCCCAGAGGTTGGGCGAAACGGCCGTACAGCCGATTGGTGTAGGGGTTGTTGGCTTCAGCTTGGAGGCGAATCTCGCGGAGCCCCATTTTGCGGAACTCACGAAAGGTGAAGAGGAGTCCTTTGCGGAAGAGGCGAGAAAGTCGATATTCATCAGCGATGCAGGCAACATACATAAAGGCCGTTTCTTTGTTACGGTAATCATTGGCTGGTTCCCCGAGGAAGTAGCCCATCATGCCAACGAGTTGGGAGCCGTAGTAGCCGCCGATGATGCCGCCGTGTTCAAAGCAGAGGTTGACGACTTTTTCGGCCGTTGCCCGGTCGGGCAGGCGGAGTTCGTCTTTAATGGAATAAACTAAATCGACAACCGCTTTCTGGTCTTGGGCTTGAACTAATGATTTGAAGGTGAAGTTTGGCATGACTGTCTCCTAATTTGCAAAAAGAAATAATGACTATGGAGACAGCATAGAGAACGGCCGTCAGCAGTCCGTTAACATTTTTAATTTGAGACGTTAACGTTTTGCTGACGGCCGTGTTATATGGTTGGGTCAGTTATTCGATTTCAATATTTGATGGAGGTCAACAATGCCTTATTTACCAATCGCATAATGGTCAATCATGATTTAGCGTCTTTACCAGGATTCAGATTCAATGGAGGTTAAAATGCCTTATTTACCTGTTCCGTAATCATATCGTTTGAACAAATCAGCCCCATCTGTACCAACAGGTGGGGCTGATTTGTTTTTGGTACTTGACTCTAAAGCCCCTTGAGACTTTATAATGGAGACATCAAACAAAGAGGTAAGTAAACGATGTTCAAAATTGGCGAGTTTTCAAAAATTGCACAGATTCCGGTTTCGCAACTGCGATATTATGATGAGATCGGCTTGCTCAGTCCGGCAAAAATAGATGAATGGACGAGTTATCGGTACTACAGCGCCCAACAACTGCCGCGTCTTAATCGGATCTTGGCTTTGAAGGATTTGGGAATGTCGTTGGAGCAGATCGGCCGTTTGTTGAATGATAGTGTTTCGGCGGAAGAGATTCGGGGGATGTTCACCCTCAAAAAGGCCCAAGCGGAACAGGCTGTGCTTGATGAGGTAGCCCGGTTGCGTTCCATAGAGGCTCGTTTGCAGCAAATTGAAGCGGGGGATACCAATGATCGATACGATATCGTCGTTAAATCGGTGCCTGCCCAGCGATTTCTTTCTCTGCGAAAGATTTGCCCATCATTTGCTGCTGCCTTTGATAGCCTAAATGAGATGACCCGCTTCTTGCCAAGCGTTGTTGGCCGGAAAAATCTTGGCACGTTTACCTCAATTTTGCGAAGTGAGGGGTATGCCAATTCAGATGTGGATATTGAGATGGGTTTTGTGGTTGAGGGGGCGTTTGATTCGGCCGTAACGCTGCCGAGCGGTCAGTCAATGACGATGACGACGCTGCCTGCGGTTGAGACGATGGTGACGGCCGTTTTGACTGGCCCGTTAGATATGTCGCACCCTTGCCGAGCCGCGCTGGCCGGATGGGTTGAGGCGAATGGGTATGTGTTCGACGGTGAAGGACGAGAGGTATTCATCGTTCCGCCCTCACCAGGCAAGGAAGATGAGGCCGTTGTGGAGATACAGTTCCCTGTTACTCGACAAGCCAGCGCAAATTTATTAGCTATCTGATTTAATCAACTTTGTGACCCAATTGTATAGGGTAGATGAAGGCCGGATTTCAGCCGGAGGTATTACCCTGGCTGTTTATTAAATGAATTAAGGAGAACCATAATGACAACTATTACTCGTGAAATCAAGATTGATGCTTCTCAAGAAAAGGTCTGGGAAATTTTGGCCGATTTTGGCGGTATCTATAAATTTAACCCTGGTGTTTCTTCTTCTCACAGCACATCGTCGGCCAATAGTGGTGTCGGGGCAACCCGGCATTGTGATTTGTTACCGGCTGGCTCTGTTGAGGAGCGTATTTTTGAGTGGAAAGAAGGCCAAGCATATAAGGTTGAAATCTACTCAGGTAAAGGAACGCCGCCATTTAAGTCGGCCGTTGGTCAACTTGAAGCGAAGCCGGATGGAAATGGAACCCTTGTCAGAATGCGCTTTGAGTACAGCTTGAAATTTGGCCCAATTGGCGCGCTGATGGATCGGCTGATGGTCAGGTCGCAATTTTCAAAAGCAATACCGGGCATTTTGGCTGGCTTAAAGCATTATGCTGAGACTGGGGAGGAGGTAGGTCGAAAGGTTCAGTTGCCTTTACAGTTGGTAACGGCCGTTGGTTAAGCCGTTAAAAAATCTAGTCACGAATTTACACAAATTAAACAAATAGGAGAATAACAAATGGATAGGCAGAACTTTAAACAAAAATACGGTCCTTGGGCGTTGGTTACGGGTGCGTCTTCTGGGATCGGGCAGGAATTTGCCCGGCAATTGGCAACGATTGGTTTGAATGTTGTCGTGGCTGCCCGGCGAAAGGAGCGATTGGAATCGTTGGTCAATGAGTTGAAATCGGAGCATGGTGTTGAGGCTAGGGCTATTGCTGTTGATCTGACAACGGCCGATTTTCTGGAAACGATTGAGGCTAGTACCAATGATTTAGAAATCGGCTTGCTTATTAACAATGCAGGTAATGGCGTGCCGGGTGCATTCTTGAAAAAGAGTCTGACGGAACGGACGAATATCGTTCAGCTTAATGTTGCCGCACCGATGCAGTTGGCTCACCGCTTTGGCGAGAAGATGAGCCAACGCGGTCGGGGAGGTATTCTTCTCGTATCATCAATCAGTGGCTATATGGGAACGCCGTATATGTCTAATTATGCGGCGACTAAGGCATATTTGCTTACTCTGGGAGAGGGGTTGAATGTTGAATTAAAACAGCATGGGGTTGATGTGACGGTGTTGATGCCTGGGGCGACGAGGACTGAGATGGCAGAACAAGAAGAGGCTGATATGAGCAAAGTGCCAATGACCTGGATGGATGCTGCGCCTGTTGCCGCCTCTGCTCTGGAAGCATTAGGCAGGAAAACGGTTGTTGTTCCAGGCAATATGAATAAGTTGATGACCTTTATGATGACCCGGCTCATGCCCCGCAAATCTGCCTCTAGTATGTTTGGCAGTATGATGAAGCGGACGATGGATCCAGCGATTGTGTAAATAAAGCGTAACTGGTAATTGTGTCATTGGTAACTTGTTGGCTTTATATGCCGTCCATTACGAATTATTCAAAGACCGTTACAGGGTCTACGTAATGGTAGGGAATGATTTGGAACCAGGTATTACCGATTTGAAGGGGTACCTGGTTTCCGTCATCGTCCCAGAAGGTGAGCATATCGGAGCGGTTTTCTCTTTTCCAGATGACATCGTATTGACGGCCGTCTCGCATGATGATGGCGTCGCCCCAATTCCAAATCTGTATTTCTGTTGAGAATGCAGAGCAAGTGCTGCCAAACTGGCTTTCACAAATAGACAAATCTTGTTGGTGAATGGCGTAAACGAGGACGATGTTGGCGGCGCTAATCTGTTCACCGGTATTGGCGTCGATATGTTCTTCATCATCGGCGAAGCGCCAATAGCGATTGATTTCGGCATCATAGGTCCAATCGACTGTGCCAAATTGACGGAATCGAATCTCGACGGCGCTGCCACTTTCACCCCCGTCAGGCGGTTCGGTGCTGAAGGTCATAAAATTTGAAAAGTCCGGAGGCACGTTCTCTTCTAGCCCATCTAGCGATTCCCAGAAACTTTCGGGAATACCATATAGGGTATGCTCCAAGGGCTTGTCTTCGCCCGTTCGATAGTAGCCCGGTTCGTAGGAGCGTAGAATGCGGGAGCGAAAATCGGAGGCGAATAGTTTTTGGGAGACACCGATGCTGCTGCCGGAGTAGGCGAAGGCGGCATCGTACATGGCGGGTAGTTCGACATCGATGAGACGGCCGCTGCGAATTGGCCCCATCTTTTCGGGCATTTGACTTTGGATGATGGCGGTGAAGCGGGTGATTGGCCCTTCGGTAACATGCTCGAACACGATGTCAGCTTGACCAAGACCGGATTGGGGGCGGACGAAGTTGGGGGGCGAATTGGAGATTTTTACGGCGATCGGCCGTCTTAGTAAAACGGCCGGATCAGCGACCAACTCCCCTGTCAACCAACTACGATCCTCCCCGAAATCTTCTTGGGACAATAACCAGACCGGTACGTTTTCAACTGTCGGGGTCACGGTTGGTTCTGGCAGTTGGGTGCTGGTTGGGATAGGTGTAAAAGTTGCTGCCGCAGGTATTGGGGTTGGGTTTGGCGGTGTTGTCGGGGTGGGGGCGGTTGTATTGGTTGCTACGGCAATTTCGGTCGCTGGCGCTGTTGGGGGAGCGGTTGTGGCGGTTGGTGTTTCTTGGGCTTCTTGGCAGCTTACTGCAAAGAGTATACAAAGAAGGCTAAATAATATCTTTCCAATTTTCATTTTTGTCCCACTTTCAAATTGTCAATTTATCAAGTAGGCGTATTATATAGATTGTATTAAGGCTGTCACTTTTTCAAATGAATATACGGCTACCTTGAGCTGAACTGTGGGCTGTAAAAAAAGAGCCTTCTGTTTGATTAAAACATGAAGGCTCTTTTTAGAGAAGGCAAGTTCCTCTGATTAAGCTTGCTTAACAAGTTGGAATTCGAGGTTGATGTTAACATTGTCGCTGACTAGGAAGCCACCGGTTTCTAAGGCAACGTTCCAGGTGAGGCCCCAATCTTTGCGGTTTATAGTTGTGCTGCCGGAGAATGCGGCTCGGGTGTTGCCCCAAGGGTCTTTTTGCAAACCGAAATACTCAACGTCGATGCTAACTTCGCGGGTTTGATCTTTAATGGTCAAGTCGCCAAAAAGTGTGCCGTGGGTGTCGTCTTTTTGCTCGACTCTTTTGCTTGCAAATATCATCTTCGGGTAATTTTCAACATCGAGGAAATCGGCCGAACGCAAATGATTGTCCCGGTTTTTATCATTTGTTTTGATACTGGCAGTTTCTATTTCTAAATTGATGCTGGTGTTTGTTAGATTTTCAGGATCGAAATTAACGGTTCCTTGAAATTCATCAAAACGGCCGCGTACCTTTGTAAACATCATATGGCGGGCGGTAAATTCGATTGGTGAATGTCCATTGTCAATATTCCAGGTCATTGCATGTCTCCTTATTCTTGATTGTATTTAATAGTTAGTAATTATGTGGACTATAGTCCGCTTTTGCGATAAGATACTATCGGACTTGAGTCCACTTGTCAAATCAATTATTGACCGATTTTTGAAAACTGTACGAATGGACAGGTTATAAGAATCATGAGTGAACGTATTCCGCTAGGAATAATAGAATCTAAAAGAAACCCGGCTCGACCGGAACGACGAGATGCGGCCGAAAATCGGGCGCGTATTCTGGAAGTGGCCCGGAACTTGTTCGATGAACATGGGGTGGCTGAGGTTAACATGGCTGATATTGCCCAGGCTGCCAAGGTGGGCAAAGGGACACTTTATCGTCGCTTTGCAAATAAAGGTGAACTTAGTTATGCCTTGATGGATGAGCATCTGGCGGGTTTTCAGGATGATATGTTAGGGCAGATGCAGCAGATGACTCAAGCTGGTTTGCCTAAGCTGGAACAGTTGTCGGTCTTTTTAGATGCCTTAGTCCATTTTACGGAGAGGCATGTTCCGCTGCTTTGTGAAGCTCAACAGATCAGGTTGCAGGCTGGGGCGCAAAATTTACCGCTGCCCCATTATTGGCAGCGGATGACGATTCATGGGTTGTTAATGGCCGCAGAATCGGCGGGTGAGTTCTCTCAAGGGGTGGATATTACATTGTTGGCCGATATGCTCTTAGCGCCCTTGAGCGCAGATTTTTATCGCTTCATGCGGCAGGTTCGTGGTTACTCGCCGGAGCAGATTGGCGAAGGGCTGCAAAATATTATTAAAGGTTTAGCGAAGGGAGAGAAAGGGTAAAGTTCATGAAAAATAAAGCGCCCATTATGCGGGATTTCCCACACAGCTTTGATACAGAGCGGTTGACGATTCGCTGTCCGCTGCCGGGAGATGGGGCTGAGTTGAATGCCGCTCTCATAGAATCATGGGAAAGTCTAAGAGAGTGGATGCCCTTCGCGACTGGCGAAAAACCAACAATAGAAGAATCTGAAGCTAATGTCCGGCAAGCCCATACGAAGTTTTTGAACAGAGAGGATTTACGACTCTCCTTATTCCTAAAAGGAACAGATACATTAGTGGGCAGCAGCGGCTTGCACTGCATGAACTGGTCTGTGCCTAGTTTTGAGATTGGTTATTGGGTGCGAACGAAATTTGAAGGAAAGGGTTATATTACTGAGGCGGTGGCCGGGATCACTGAATTTGCTATTCGGGAGTTGGGGGCCAAACGGATAGAGATTCGTTGTGATGCGCTAAACACCCGCAGCGCAGCGATTCCCCAGCGGTTGAATTATGAGCTTGAAGGAACTTTGAGGAACGATGATCGCCATCATCTGACGGGCGACTTAAGGGATACTTTGATTTTTGCCAGAGTTGTGGGGGAATAATGTAGAGAGAAGTTAGAAACCGGGTTTTTTGGAAAAACCCGGTTTCTATGACACGGTTACAGATTATTTACCGGCGATAAAATCTTCGGTGTCCTGACGTGCTTGATCGTCCGTGACTTGGACGGGTGGGGTTTTCATGAAGTAGGAAGAGGGGGCATTCAGCGGCCCGGATATTTTTCGGTCGAGGGCTAATTTGGCACAGCGAACGGCGTCAATGACAACACCGGCTGAATTGGGGGAATCCCAAACTTCCAGCTTTAGTTCAACTTGAAGCGGTACGTCTCCGAAGGCGCGGCCTTCCATCCGAATATGGCACCATTTGCGGTCAGTTAGCCAGGGAACGTAGTCGCTTGGGCCAACATGAACGTTGTCAGCGCCCATATCATAGGGAAGCTGACTGGTGACGGCATTGGTTTTGGAGATTTTCTTGGATTCTAGTCGCTCACGTTCTAGCATATTATAGAAGTCCATGTTGCCTCCGAAATTCAACTGATAGGTGTGATCTAAGTGAACGCCGCGATCTTGGAAGAGGTTGGTCAACACGCGGTGGGTGATGGTGGCCCCAACCTGGCTTTTAATGTCGTCGCCGATAATGGGTAGACCTCGATCGCGGAATCGGTTGGCCCAATAGTCTTGGCTGGCGATGAAGACGGGAACACAGTTGACGAAGGCGCAGCCCGCTTCTAGGATTTGCTCGACGTACCACTTGGTTGCCATTTCTGAGCCGACGGGCAAATAACTGACGACCACATCTGTTTTTGTCTCTTTCAGAATGCCAACGATATCGTCGGTTGGCCCTTCTGCTTTTTCAACAATCTCGCTAACGTATTTACCGATTCCGTCGTGAGTCATTCCTCGGTGAACGGGGATGTTCAGGTTGGGTACATCAGCAAATTTGATCGTGTTATTGGGGTGCGCCCAAATGGCTTCGCTCAAATCTTTACCCACTTTGTCAGTGGTGACATCGAAAGCGGCCGTAAATTCAATATCACGGATGTGATAGCCACCCAGGTTGACGTGCATCAGACCGGGAACTTCGGCATCCTCTGGAGCATCTTTATAGAACTCGACACCCTGTACGAAGGATGAGGCGCAGTTGCCGACGCCGATGATGGCAACGCGCACTTTTTTATTTTTACTTTGTTTAGACATTCAACTAGCCTCCTAGCTAATATTGATGGTATCTACTCATTACAAAACCAGAAATCAGACCTGCAAACGAATAACTAATTTTGGGTTGGGACAATTTACCAAATTGTCGGACATTGCTCGCCTGAATTTTTAAGTTAAATGGTAAGTTTGGTTCTAGTTAAAAGCGATTACCTGATTAATAAATCCAACCAGCGAAAACTACCAATGTTGCTAACTGGTCAGCGAATTACATATTTCCATGTTTTAATAGTGCCTGGAATGTTGAATTGTATCAGAGTATCCCTGGTCTGCACGAACAATTCACGATCTTCTTTTTCGGATGGCCGTTTTTATGCGGTTCCAGGTCTCTTTAACGGGGCCAATGTCGTCGCCCGTTATGGGTTGAGGACTATAGCGAGCTTTTAGGAAGGCATCGGTGATGGCCTCGACTTCATCATCTGCTTCGGGCCATTCTTCTACAAGGTCGGCTACAAATTCTGAGGGTGTTTCGCTGGTTCCTCTTTCGATGCCTCTGTCTTCGGCACGGCGCAAGATTGATAGATAATAGTAGCGAATTTTTTGGCGGGGAGAGAGGGAGCGAAAAGGTGGCCGACCCCAAGAGAGCTGCCCAGCGGCCGTTTTGTCGGCAATTTGCAGCCGTTCACGAATGGTTTGTTCGATTTGCTGGACTTGTTTGCCCACCCCTTGCCAAATTGATATTAACCAGGTTCGGAACCGTTGCCAACTGGTGGAGAAAAGTTTTGTGATGGCGCTGCTCGTAATTGGCACGCCTCGACCGCGCAGGAAGAAGATAACGGCCGCAATGACGGCGACGATCACGATGACCCAAAAGATGCCGCCAATTAAGGGGGAGGGCGCTTGTTCTGGTGGCGGTGGGAGAATGAATTGCTCAGGGACGATTTCGGTGAAATCAAGTGGCTCAGCGACCGCTTCTTCGGAAGGACGAAAGAAAATAGAGCCGATAAAAAATAAAATTGAGGCCAACAAGGCAAAGATCAGATTGACAACGACGATAATGGCCAGGCTAATAAGCTGCAAGATGCGGGAGATGGCGAACGTTGAGCCAATTGGCAAAAAGGCGGCGATAGTGGCGATGATACCAATTAGAATGAGGCTGGAGCGGTGCCAGGTGCGGCTCATTGCTGGGTCTGGTTCGATGTCTTGGAGGAGCCAACGACTTCGCAATGTTGCCAGTTGACCTTGACCAGCCAACCATAGGCCGCCGATGAAATAGACCAATAAGGCGGCCAACATAGCAGGTTGCAGTCCCAAACGAGATATTGTTCTCAGTTGAAAGCCATCGTTGGTCAGACCGGACAAGTTGAAGGTGGATAAGGTGGCTAAGGTGCCAAGAATTAACCCGCCGATAATCCACTGTGTATAAAAATCTTCTAGCAAAGCGCGTCGATTTTTAAGTTGGGGGCGGGATAGTTTGTTGCGTTCAGCACCCTCTTTGCTGTAGTAGTAAAGCTCATCGTCATCAAGTTGGAGTTTGATGAAAATGCCCATCAAGAAGCTGGTTTGCTGCCAGACGAAGAAGAGAAGGAAGGAGAAGGTGAGGAAAACGGGGTCTAGTATTAAAGATGGCTCGATCAGCAACCCTTCAATTTCGTCGGCCACTGGCAGCCCGGTTATGAAGAGCCAGGTGAAGAGGCGCAAGAAAAGGAAGATGACGGTTAATTCGGCCGTTCGATAGGCTAACCGATTAACAGGGCGATCGGTGGTTGCGAGCCAGCGGGTGGTTAGAATAGATTCGGCCGATACGAGTAGAATGAGCCAGGGGAGGAAGCGCCAGGGGCCGTCCGGCACAATGTTAGCAAAGAGCGTGGTTAGGCCCGAAAACAGAGCGAGAATTAACAGGGAAATGACGATTGGCTGGAGATACTTTTCCTGCCAACCAAGATAGTTATTGAGGGGCTCTTCTGTTCGTTCTAATTCCGCTGTCATCAGTACAGTTTTCGGTCGAGACAATAATTTTTTAGGCTTTTTGCCATTGGTTTAAATCTTTTTGATGGGCGACTTGGTAGGCAGTGAACCCTAGCCGCCTTGCCCGTTCCCGAACGTTTCCAAATGAGATAGATGGTTCTGTGACGAGCAAGATAGGATTATAGCCAGCCCGCACCAGCCGATGGAGGGCTTGACACGTTATCTCATCACTGGTTGGGGTTACAGCTAAGATAGTGACCCCCCAATTCAGGGCAAGGCAGGCTTTGGGAACCCATTCCTGGAATTGAGATTGTTTACTGGCTTCGATTCGGGCGAGCAGCTCTAAGACTTTCATCATGTGTTCTCGGCCGTTTTTGGGTGGCACGGTTGGTAGATGGAGTTGGGGAGAGGATGACGCAGATTGGGTTAAAAGACGGCCGCTCTCTTCGTCAAAACGCAGGGAGCCGCTTTCATTTGTAAAACCGCCTAATGGGTCAAGGCCATTGGTAGCAAGGCCGACTGATTGACGGGCATGAGTTAGGTGGGCGGCCAACGAAGCGGCGACGACAATGCTCCACTCTGGCCCATCATAACGATTATGGTCAGCATAGTCGTTGGCGTTCAAATTCAAGAGGATCATAGTTTCTAGCGAGATGGCTGGTTGAAAAGTCTTGACCAACAATGATTCCTTGCGGGCGCTGACTTTCCAGTTGATATGACGTAGGGAGTCGCCAGAACGAAATTGGCGCACGCCTGCCGGTCGGGCAGGGTCTTCAAATAGTCGCTGCTTACTGGACAGCGTTCCGAAGGGCAGACGGGAGGAGAAGCCTAAGTGGTGAAGGGGTATTATTTGGGGATAGATAGTTAAATAATCGGCCGATAGGCGAGAACCTTTTTCTGTGAAGCCGAATAAATCACCTACAGTTAACAACATTGGGCCAACCCGATAATAACCCCGTCGCATGGCTTGGACTTCATAAGTAACGGTTTTTTGTTCTTTTGGCCGAAAGGTGGCGGCGATATGGGTTGGCTTTTTGGTTCTGAGGGCGACGGGGACACTTTCGACGAATTGAACCCAGGGAATGGGCAAACGACTTGTATTTTCGATTCTTAATTCGATTGGAACCCGTTCTCCTAAGAAGGCGTTGTGCCGAAAGCGTCGTTGGAGGCGCAGCTTGCCTAGCGTGTGGGGTGTTACCCATTGACTCCAGACATATACGCCGATACAGACGTAGGCGATGTAGTAGATGAAATCGATTCTTAGAAAGATGGCGACGAAGAGGAGGACGAGGATTAGAAAGGGGAGGTTGGTCATGGCTGGGCTAAATCGCCGATTTCCAGAGGGGTCTCTTCGAGAATGGTTTTCAGGATGTTTTCTATCGTGATGCCGCGTAAGGCGCTTTCGGGGTGAACGAGGCAGCGATGGGCGAGAACGGCCGTTGCCAACCGCTTGACATCATCGGGCAAGGTGTAGTCGCGGCCTTTCATGGCGGCGTAGGCTTGTATACTGCGGTAGAGGGCGTGACTGCCACGTGGGCTGGCCCCTAAGAGGAGATCGTTATGGCTGCGGGTGGCGAAGACGAGGCGGACGATATAATTGCGGATGGTGTCATCGACGTGGACTTCCCACACTTCGTGGGCTAGTTTAGGAATTTCACGGCCGTCAACCACTTGGGTCAAGGTGGTGATGGGGTGGGCTTTGCCGAGGTTGAGGAGCAGTTGACTTTCTGTCTCTTCATCCAGGTAGCCGAGCTTGAGCTTCATGAGAAAACGGTCTAGCTGGGCTTCGGGCAGGGGGAAAGTGCCTTCATATTCGACAGGGTTTTGGGTGGCTAGGACGAGAAACGGTCGATCTAAGGGATAGGTGATGCCATCAACTGTAATTTGACCCTCGCCCATACACTCTAACAGGGCAGATTGGGTGCGGGGGGTGGCCCGGTTTATTTCATCAGCTAGAAAGATGTTGGTGAAGGCCGGGCCGGGAATGAATTTGAAAGCGCGGTCTTCCTGGTTGAAGATGGAGACGCCTGTCACGTCGTTTGGGAGCAGATCGGGTGTGCATTGGAGCCGCTTAAAGTCGATGCCGAGCGAGGCGGCGAAGGAGCGAGCAAGCATGGTTTTCCCCAATCCGGGAACATCTTCTAACAAGATATGACCTTCACATAGCATTGTGACGACCACAAGCTCTAAGACATCCCGTTTGCCAATGATTACCTTTTCAACATTATCTAGGAGTTGTTGGGAGAATTCTTGGATATGATTCATAGACTATAATGATAGCACATAATGATGCGGTTTCTGTGGTGGTTTGCTACAATTCTGAGCTAGATAGTTGAACGTGTACTTAGGAAAATGATATGCCTCGAATATTAACTTGCCCCTCTTGTGCGGCGCCGTTGCAATATGACGGCCGAACGCCATCAATCAAGTGTGAATATTGCAATAACATCACCTTGATTCCAGCAGAGTACCGTCAAACTAAGACGCAAGGTCAGCGAGGTTCTTTTGGCTCTTCGGCTCCTTTTGAAGATTTTTCCCAAACGTTGCCGCTCGACCAGTTAATTGAGATAAATGATCTTTTAAGTCGGGGCCGGAAAATTCAAGCAATCAAGCTCTTTCGGGAAACATTTAAGGTTGGGTTGAAGGAGGCCAAAGAAGCGGTGGAGCGATTGGAGCGGGGAGAGGCGATCAACTTATCGGGTCAACAAAAGATAATGGCTTTCCATGACACCATCGATATGGATCAGATGGAGATAAATATGGATCGGAGCGAAATGGTTATCAATGTTGAGTCAACTCCCAATGTGCCTCAACAGGTTGTATTGGGTGGGCAGAGCGGTGTCAGGCAAAAACCGGGTTGCATAACGGGGTTTATTGGACGGTTTGGCTGTTTGTTGTTTGTTTTTTTCTGGCTTCCTTTTCTAATTGTTATGGTTGGGCCACTCATATATCCAGATATGGTGTTGTTGGCAGCGCCATTGGCTTGCGAAGAGGGTTATCAAGAAACTTATTCAGAGCGGGTTGGCTATTACTCGACCGGAAATTTTGAAGGGACCAATATCGTTCTGCTGCATTGTGTCTATGAGGCGGGGGCGGATGATATTCCCCATCCTTTCATGGTCAATCTTATTTTATTTGCTGGGCCAATGGCGGTCATGGCGGTATTGGCCTTTGGAATTGCGTTTTTAGGGGGTGTTCGGACTTTATCCGAAGTCTGACGGTCTGACGGAGTTAATAGTCAAAGAGGTTTACCGCGGAGACACAGAGAGTATAGGGAGAAATCTTTGCGTCTGTTTTGTATGGGATCGTTGAATATAATGCTGACCAACTCAAATTGGCAGCCGAACTGAGATTTTTGTACCTTGCTGGGGTTGGCTGCTAACGGTGACGTAGCCCTGGTGTTTATCGACGATGGTTTTGACCATTGCCAGACCGAGGCCGCTGCCGGGGAAGTCGGCCGTGTTTCGGCCGCGATGGAAACGATGGAAGATGAAGGGCATGTCGGCTTCGCTGATACCTATGCCAGAATCCTCTATGAGTAAAGTTAACCAATCTCCGTTTGCCGTCAGGGAGAGCTTGATGTGGCCTGATGAGGGGGTAAATTTTAGGGCATTATCAAACAGATTATCAACAACCCGATGAAGCTGTTCAGCATTAGCCGAAATAACGATTGATTTATCTGGTAATTCAAGGCGAAAATCTAGCTCGGCTTGTTCTGCCTGGGCGGCAAATGGTTCCGCCTTCTCCTTCAATAAGCTGGTGACATTGACTGAGCTAAAATCATCGTCAGACAAGCCACTTTCCAACCGTGAAAGACGAAGTAGATCGTCATTTAACCGTTCAATTCGTTTGGCTTGGGTTTGGGCATTCAGGAGGTGTTCGTTTGTTGGTGTTTGGCGGGAGGCTAGTTCGAGGTTGGTTCGGAGAGCAGTGAGCGGGGTGTTGAGTTCGTGGGCGGCGTCGGCAACGAAATGGCGTAAGGTACTGACGGTACTTTCTATCTGATCAGCCATGCCGTTGAAGGAGTCGGCTAGTTGACCAATTTCATCCTGGCGTTTGATGTTGGCCCGGACGGATAGATCGCCAGCAGCCATCTGTTCGGTGGTTTGGGCCAAGCTTTGAATCGGCCGACTTAAGCGGTTGCTCATGAACCAGCCGAGGGCTGTGGCGAGGAGGGTGGCGATGATGCCTGCCAGGATGAGGCCAGCGGTTACATCTTGAAGGATGGAACGGCCGAACGCCGGCCCTTGAGACAGCTCTACGAATCCAGCCAACTTTGATTCTGAATTAAGGACAGGCATTTGAAACGTTGCAGTAGAGCGGGTACCCGGTTCGACCGAAAACCCTGGCCCATAAGTTAAGGGTGTATCTAGCAAGGAGAGGGGTATTTCACCATCACTTATCAGCTCCTCCTCAATTGTGTTGCCTAAGATCGAGGTAGAGGATTCGATGCGTTGGTTGCCACTCTCAACAACGATGACAGAGTTAACGCGTTCCTCTTCGGTTTCAATCGTTTGGCTAAAGGATTGGTCTTGCTCATCTACTGTAACTTCAAACGAGAGGGCGGAGGTGGCTTGTAATGATTGAGGATCGCCAGAGTCGGCTAATAGGTTGCGGTCTGGGTCGAAGACGCGTATATGAATCTGGGTGATGAAGGAAAAGGTGTTGACTTGTGATTGGAGTAGTTGGCGGTGGTCGGCAGGGCTATCAGTTTGTTCCAGGAGGTCAATACGGCCGAGAAGCCCGGCAATAACCTGAGCGTTATTTTCCAGATAAGCGCGTTCCTGGTTGGTATAAAAACTTGATAGGGATGTGATGAGCGCCAGACCCAGAAAAAAGGTGGCTATAAAAGCAATTGCCCCATAACTCAGGGGCAGTCTGCGGCGAATTGATTTTGGAAACACAAAAGACCTCTAGCGATGTGGTAAATATAGTTCATGAATTGTAGCAAATAGCAATTGATTACCAATATCCTCTGCTAAAACTGTACTCCGATTACTAATGGCGACCACAATAATATCCGCTGGGGCAAGATAAAACGTAACAGCATTAAATTCATGCTGGCTGCTACCGCCCGCATCGCCAAATCCCACCTTCAACATGCGATCGAAACCAAGACGTTGCTTGGCATGCTCGCTGAGAACGGTGTCGCCTTTCAAAGCACTCACCCAACGATGCAGATCGCTTACGGTTGAGACCATTCCCCCATTACCAACTAATACCCAACTATACTCCCATCGATCCGGTGAGCTACAGCCTAATATCTCATTCGGTGTGGCAGCCATGTTCTCAAAGCTCTCGCCCCAAAAACCTGTTGAAGTCATATTGGCTGGCACTAGAATATTGTCTCGAATGTAGTCTGTATAAGATTGTCCAGATGTTTGTTCAATCAGCAGGGCTAACAAAGTATATCCGCTGTTAGAGTATTCTTCGTTCTCCCCAGGGTTAAACAGTAACTGCCTGTTCAAAATCTCGGAGAGCGCTTTTTCTTGATTCATTGACTCGAAATCGCCTATTCCTTGGGTTTCATGATACGTTTGCAATCCGGCCGTGTGATCTAATAGATGGCGGATGGTGATATTCGCTTTGTCCGCAGGCACATTGATAATGTAGTCACTAATGGGTGCATCAATGTTTAGTTTTCCAGCCTCATCAAGCTGTCCAATTGCGGTAGCGGTAAACATTTTTGTAATTGAGCCTGTGGCGAAAACAGTCTCTTCATCATTTGGTATGGAATCATCACATGAAGCAAAGCCATAGCCGCTATTACTTAACACTTTGCCGCCATTTGCAACTAAAATTGCGCCGGAAAAGTTGTTGCCCTCAATGTCCCTAAGCGCTGAATCAAGCGGATCTTTCTTTAGAAATAGGATAAAAAATGTAAGGAAAATTAAACCGAGGATGCCTATTCCGACAAAGTAGATTAGACGCTTTTTCATTTGATGATCCTTAGATATTGATTGTTGATTTAAGGAGGGGTGTGACGCACAAATTGAGCCAGTGCGTCACACCTGGAGGAGCGGTTTTCTTACTTGATTGGTTCGTAAACAATGATGTCGGCCACTAATTGACCGTCTACCATAGTTCCCCAAGCTCGAATAACCATGTTTTCACCGAGGGCATCGGCCGTTCCGGGTTGGAGGGTACGGGTTATGGTTAGTTCACCTGCTTCAATCTCTTCCCGGTCGATATGGGGTTCTTCGGTGGTATCTTCGTAGAAGATGGTGCTGTCAGTGAAGAGGATATCGACTTCTGGCCCATTGTAGGTGGCGTTGGCGGTTGTGACTGGTTCCTCGTTGTTAACCTGTTCGACATCAACGGTTACTTCAATTCGTCCGGTGCCTACCGTTACTGTGTTGCCTGATAGACCAGCGAAAACGCCACGGGTATCTGGATCGGTTGCGGGCAGTTCATCCGGGTTTTCAAAGGTGATGAAAACGCCACCAGAAAGCTCTTCGCCGTTCAGGTTGCGAGAAATCTCGATGTACATGGCATCACCAACTTGAGTCGCTTCAATATCTTCTGTGTCGCCTGTTTGGGCTTGACCTGCCGCAGAGGCAGAGAATGGTTGAACGGCCGCAACGAAAACAGTCGCGGCTGCTAAAAAGAGGACAGCCATTACCCCACCAATAATAATTCTTTTATTCATTGTAACCTCCGAGTTTCTAAATTAAGGTTTGTAAATTTTACGTACATGATCACGTATATAGTGAAGATACATCACTGGGGTTTCAATGATGTTCCATGAAGGTTACGATTTCGTAATCTGAGGTTACGCTGATTGAATTAGTCGGTAGCCGATGCCGGGGACGGTTAGGATGAGGCTGGGTTTGCTGGGGGTTAATTCGACTTTTTCGCGGAGGCGGCGAATGTGAACGTTGACGGTTCGTTCGCTTTCTATTCCGGCCGTATCCTGCCAGACAGCTTCTAATATTTGAGAGCGACTTAGGGCTTGACCGGGATGGCGGGCAAGAAAGACGAGGAGACGATATTCGGTTGGGGTTAGGTTGAGGGATTCGGAGCCGCGCAAGACTTCGGCCGTATCGAGGTTGATGGTTAAATCGGCGATATAAAGGTTGGATTGATCGGCCGTTTGGCTGGAGAGATCACCATACGCTCGTCGGAGCAAAGCCCGTATCCGCGCTAGCAATTCTCGCAAGCCGTACGGTTTGGTCAGATAATCATCAGCCCCCATTTCCAGCCCAAGCACTTTATCTAGCTCATCTCGTCGAGCAGTTAACATAAGGATGGGCTGTTTAAGGTTTAGGCTTCGCATTTCGCGGCAAAAATCGAGGCCGGAGCCATCGGGAAGGCGAATGTCAAGAATGATAAGATGGGGCTGCTGCGCTTGGGCAAGTGCGATGCCAGCCCGGCCCTCTTTGCACCAACTAACGCGAAACCCTTCCTCAGTTAGGCCAGACTTGAGGCTTTGGGCAACGGCCGGATCGTCTTCGATAATTAGGATGTGATAGGTGTTTTGAAGTAACATGATTTTTTATATGAAGGTTATTCAGTATCCCAGACCATGATAGCTAAGGAAAAGTTTTGAGGACTTAGGCGATGGACGACATAAGTTAAGCGAAGTATCCAGCGAAAGTAGGTAGGCATTGGTTGGCCGAGGCGGACCCGACGGAAGCCAAAAGGCTTGTAGAAGCGGGCTAGGGGTAAGGCGCACATGAGCCATATGGGTGGGCCGGCTGTTTCTTTGAGATGGTCGATTAATAGTCTGCCAATGCCTTTGCGTCGCCATCTTTTATTGACCACGAGCGATGCGAGTTCGAGGACATCACCCCGGTGTGGTTTTAGTTGAATACAACCAACAATCTCATTATCTGGTGTGACGGCCAGGGTAAAGCGCTGCCATTTCAGCCCCATTGGATTTAGGTGGGCGCCGCGAACCATTTGTTTGATGGTTGATTGCTCTGTCGCCGCTGCTGCTCGAAGGGAGATAGCCGGGGCCTCTATAGATTTAAGTTCGTCTAACACGCTTACTTGCTGCTGTTTTTCATCTTTGCCAACATCATCGCCATAGTGCCGAGACCAGTGATAAAGGCCAGCGAGATTTTGGTTACGTCGATGATGGGTTCGACAACGATGCCTCTTGGCCCGATCTCGATGGCGGCGATTGGCCGAGACATGGCGACGCCACCGCCGCCACCACCAACGCCGAACCCTTGACCGGTTTCGACATCTTCTTTTTCCTGGTCTGTGCCGCCGCCACCGCCGCCACCATAACCGAGGCCCATGCTGACAGATACTTCGGAGGCGGTTACGACCGTGTATTCGCCTTGGGTGACAGTGTTACCGAAGGCTTGTTCTGGCTGGGCGATCTCGAAAAGACGGCCGATAACTTCGTTCGCTTTGTCTTGATTAGAAATGTTTTCGGCGAAGATATTTATACCTTGTGACATTATTTATTACTCCTGTAAGAATAGCTCACGCAAAGGCGCGAAGACGCAAAAATTAAGATTTACTTGTCTGTGAAATCCAAATTAAGAGACTAACTAGAATAACTGTTAAACTGATACCTACTTGGGCCAAGAGATTGACGTTGGTAATTGGAATTTCTCGAATTATTCCATTTTCTTGTATCTCGATTGCGACAGGCCAATTACGGACGCTGCCGCCGTAGGGTCGCCACCAGATGGTTAGGACGCGTGAAATCGGCCGTATCACTAAATTGTCTTGCTGATAAATGGGCCGGCCGATTTTTCTTTCCCATTGAATAAAGTCACTTAGTCGCATCGTCTATTCCACAGCCTCCGTTGATAAGGGTACAATAGATTGAGTGCTTTGTAACCTAAGGTTTCGCAATCTAGACATTCAACTTTTGATGTTGATATATCTGATGTATTTCGGGTTAAAAGTTGAACTTCTTCTACTACAGTTTATTGAGTAACTTTAGCATAGTTTTGAGTCATCCAAAAAAAAGAAAAGATTGCTATGAAAACAAAAAGAGCCTGGAGACTTTTTCTTATCCTTCTTGTGGGATTATTGCAAATTGCAAATAGTCGGGCGGATGTTGTCTACCAAACGGCCGCTTCCCTCCAAATAACTGAAGTTTATTACGATACGCCGGGGGCTGATAATGAAGAGGAGTGGATTGAGATTGTAAACTTGGGAGAGGCTGCGGTTGATTTGACGGGAGTCAAGATTGGTGATGAGGAGAGTTTGGGTGGAGGCGAGGGGATGATGGGTTTTCCAGCGGGGAGTGTGGTTGAGGCGGGACAGGTTGTGGTGGTCGCTCAGACAGCGGCTGGTTTTGAGCGCTTATATGGCTTTTCGCCGACCTTTGAGATACAGGATAGTCGGCCAAATGTGCCTGATCTGATTGCCTATGGCGAATGGGCTACTGGCGAGGTTGGCTTGGCGAATGATGGGGATGAGGCCCTGCTGCTGGATGAGCAAGATGTGATCATTGATGCTGTTTCCTTCGGGGATACGGGGGAGAGTGTGTTGGGAGCATTTCGGCTACCGACTGTTCCGGCTGTTTTTCGGGGGCAAAGCATTGAGCGATTGCCAGCTAGTTGTGATAGTGACACGGCCGTTGATTGGATCACGCAGTCATTTCCCACTCCTGGTCGAGTGACATTAGAGGGGGAGTGTCGGCAAGGGAGCGGCCCTGAAACGGATTTGCTGTTGACCATTGGCGAGATTCAAGGGCGGGGTGAAACGGCCGCATTATTGAACCAAACCGTGACATTTCAAGGGATTGTGACGGGTTGGATTGAGGATCAGAATTCAAACGGAACCCGCTTTTACACGCTTTTTGTTCAGGATGTGCCGGGAACGGATGATGGCGATCCGCTGACTTCAGATGGGATTGCGGTTTTTCTGAGTCGGCAACGGCCGTCTGTTCAACGAGGGGATATTGTTCTGGTGACGGGACAGGTGACGGAGTTCTTTGGGTTGACGGAGATCGATGATAATGGGCTGGCGTTGTCAATCATTGAACGGCAGGCGCCTTTGCCGGAACCGATTCCACTACAACCTCCGGCTGAGGATGAAGCTGGCTATTATGAGCCGTTGGAAGGGATGTTGGTTTCGATGGAGACGGCCGTTGTGGTTGGGCCGACCTACAGCGCTTGTGGGCTGGCAGTTGCTCTAGCTAGCAGCGGTTTAACTCGACAGTTTCGACACAACCTTGCTGATCCGGCCGGGGAAATTGTGACGGTTTTGCATTCCAGCGATGTGGATTGTGGTGATTTTCCGTCCGTGCAGGTGGGCGATGAGTTGCACGGTCTGGCCGGGCCGCTTCATTATCATTTTGAGCAGTTCAAAATAGTGAATCAAAATACCGACAGCGTTGAAGTCATCTCGAACGGTTTGCCTCAATTGAATAAGCCATTGGTGGCCGGGGTAGGTGAGATAACGATTGCCAGCCTTAACTTACATGACTATTTTGATACGGTTGATGATACGGGCAGTGCGGCGGAGCCGAAATTGACGGCGGGGGAGTTAGCCATTAAACAGGCGAAGCTGATTGAGGGAATTAGCCGGGTATTGGGCTGCCCGACTATTATTGGCGTTCAGGAGGTGGAGAACCAGGCATTGCTGCAAACGTTGGCAGCGGGATTGGTTGAACCGTGTGGCTTCACATATCAGGTGACCCATTTAGAAAGTGCCGATAATCGGGGGATTGATGTGGCCTTGTTGAGCGATCCTAGTAAGGTTCAAATATTGGACGCTGCTTTGATGCAAAGTTGTACCACAGTAGAGACGGACGTGGTTGATTCGTCGATTGATTGTCCGGCGGGCCAATCGCCACTATTTTCACGACCGCCGCTGAAAGTGGAAACGGCCGTCTATGGGCGGACGATAACGCTGTTTGTCAATCATTTCAAGTCGAAGCGGGAAGGGGAGGAGGAAACGGCCGCTCGGCGGTTAGCTCAGGCGGGGCATATTCGGGCCTTGGTCGAGTCAATCGTGGCTGAGAATCCAGAAGCTGACATTGTGGTGATGGGGGATTTTAATGACTATGCCCGTTCGCCAGTGATGGATGTGATAACAGCTGATGGGTTGTTGGTGAATGTCTTTATAGATGGGCCAGCGGCTTTGCCGGATGAGGAGCAATATACCTACATCTTTGGCGGCGTGGCTCAGTTGATTGATACTATTTTGCTGTCACCGTCTTTGGCAGAGTTACTGTTTGGCACGACGATTGTACATAGCAACGCTGACTTTCCTTACACGCTGGGGATTAATACCAGCGCGGCCGGATTGCCTTATTTCTTTTCGGATCATGATGTGCCGCTTTTGGGGCTAGATATGACGGTGGCAGTGTTGCCCCCAACTGAGGAGCCGATCATACTTGAGCCGACTATCGCTGTTACTTTGCAATCTGCAACTCCTACGCCGATGATAGAGGTGGCTGAAGACGTGGATGAGACTTCAAGAGCTAAGATACCGTTCATTAGGATTCTTGGATGGGTTGGGGGAATGGCTGTGTTTTTGTTAGGTGTCTATTTTATTTTGAGAAGGGGTCGTAAATAAAAAAAGCCTCTCATAGAATTGTTCTATGAGAGGCTTTTTGATCTAATTTAAGGTTTGATCAACGAGTTAGGGTATAGCTTCCAGCTTTGGCTTTGCCAGCGCTCAAGGCAACCTCAAGGTTGTCGCCACAATTGACGACATAGGTCACGATATTGCTGGCTTGTAGGAGGCTGGCTATGGCAGCGACGGAGCGACGGCCGCCGAATGATTCGGGATCAACCATAACGGCGACAACCCGCAAACCGCGCCGGGTAAGTTGACGGGCGGCTGACAGCCAGGCTTCATTGGTGGTGGGTGTGACAACAATGAGGGTCGTGCCTCTAGGGAAGAGGTGCATTTCGGCGTTTAGAGCATCCTGAACGGCAACTTGTCCCTCTGCTCGTAATACAGCCAACGTTTCCAGGAGGCGGCTGATCTGTCGTTCGCCCCGGTCGGGCTGGACGATTTCGCGCGATTGACCATAGGCCATCATGCCCACAGAGCGATCCCGACGTAAAAAGTATTGAGCCAAAGAGGCGGCAATAGTGACAGTGTATTCCTCCGTCATGTCGGGCAAGGTGTACTGTTCATCTTTAGCCGCTCGCATCCAGATCGGTACTTCGCCCGGTTCTAACTGGTCAATGGTTTCCATATCGCTCTCGCCATTAAAGTGAGAGAATTCTGCCATGTCTGGCACGATCCAGATGTCGGCCAAGGGGTCTAATTCAAATTCTTTGACGATGAGACGATCTCGACGAGCGCTGCTGCGCCAATGAATGCGGCTGAAGCTGTCGCCAGGGGCGTAGTCACGAACGCCGGAGGCGTTGGTTGTTACATAGTGGGTGCGTCGCCGCAGAGCATCGCCACCGGGCAGAACACCGACGGGTAGCGCGAACTGCTCGATATCGACTGTCATGGGATAGATGACGACGTTGGTGGTTGGGGTCAGGTAGCGGGTCATTGGGAACAGCCCGAAGGGGTCGCTGCTATTGAGTTCGATGGGGCCGAGTTGATAACGGCCGCGTCGCCGAGAGATGGTGTTGGCTCGCCAGGTGATGGCTGCCCGGGAACCGAGGGCGTTGACAACTTTGCTGGCAAAGTGGCCGGGCAAGGTTGAATAATCTCGAACTTCAATCCACAACTTGGGCAAGATGCTGGTGTTGCGGACGGAAAAACGCTCTTCGAGAGGACGGCCGACTTGGGTTCGCCGGGTGCGTGTCGTGCGAGAGATATATACCCAATTGATATTACTCCAGGCCCAACCAAAGGAGAGCAATATCAACAACCCTAGAAGATAGGTGATGTTGAAGAATAGATCCCGACCAGTTATCAACCCGCCCAAGAGAGATAGGATGGTTAGGACGATGAGGCCGGTTCGGCGATGTCTTAACATCCTTTCTTACGCTTTTACCTGGGCGCCAGGCACAGGTAATCTATCTAAAATATCCTGTACAATGGTTGCCGGTTCGATGTCCTTGATTCGAGCCGCAGGGCCAACGATAATGCGATGACCTAATGCGGGTTCAGCCAAGAGTTTTACATCGTCAGGCAGCACATAATCACGGCCGAGCATGGAAGCCCTGGCCTGGCAGAGGCGGTAAATGGCTAAAGCGCCACGGGAGCTGGCGCCTAAATAGACATCGGGATGCTCGCGCGTTTGCCGCACAATTTCAACGATATAATCTTTGACCTTTGTGTCGATAAATATCTCTTTAATTGCTTTTTGAGCAGCTAATAACTCATCAAGGCTAACAGCTTGTTCCAACGCCTCTAAGGGATGAGTGAACTGCTGCCTATCCAAGATTTCAATTTCATTTTCTTTGTTTGGATAACCTAGCTGAATGTGTAACATGAAGCGGTCTAGCTGGGCTTCTGGCAAAGGGAAGGTGCCTTCGTACTCAATCGGGTTTTGGGTGGCTAAGACCATGAATGGAGGGTCTAACGTATAGGTGTTGCCATCGACCGTTACTTGTCGTTCTTCCATCGCTTCGAGAAGGGCCGATTGGGTTTTGGGCGTGGCGCGGTTGATTTCGTCTGCCAATACAATTTGGGCGTGGATAGGGCCTTCTCGAAACTCAAACTCCCGTGTCTTCTGGTTGAAGACTGAGACGCCAGTGACATCAGTGGGTAACATATCCGGGGTAAACTGAATGCGTGAAAATTTACAGCCGACGGACCGTGAGACGGCCTTTGCCAAAACTGTCTTACCGACACCAGGAACATCCTCAATCAACATGTGTCCCTGACATAAAAGACCAAGTACGGTTAATTGGATAGCTGAACGCTTGCCAATGATAACCCGCTCGATATTGGAAACAATGCGGTCGGCAACTTCTTGAACATCTGTCATAATGGGTATTACTCCTTTGGCTATGGAAATTGTATCTACTCTGGTAAGTGTCTGTTCATTGTGATTGAGGCAATTACTTAGGCTTTAAGAATTGATCAGGTAACGGTAGTGAAAGATTCTTCGCTGGCCTTGATTCGGGACTGGATATAGACGGATAACCCGCTCAGAATGACAGGTGTACGGTTTCTCGCTGTTATTACCTGATTTAATTTTTAACTTTAACCAAATCACCCTAATTTATTTAGAAACAATCACTTACTTTAGAGGGGTTTTGCGCGGCAATTTATAGCATAGGGATGGTAAAAGTGCCGCATTGTAGGATGAATGTATGTTTGCACTCATACTTTTTTAATCTTTATAACTATAATAGTAGAAACCGCGTCAGGCAATAGTAAATTTTTTCATGCGCTAATCTTTGTTTGGTGACGAAACCAGGAGCGCAATTTTTCCGTATTGTTTTATGACGACGGCGGGTAAAACCCGAATTTGAGAGAAGAGATTCTTTGAAGTTCTGAGTAGATAGATTATTTCAAAGCATCTTTGGAGGACTCAAAAGTGGATATTAAAAGGACTGATACGAAAAAAAGACATAGTCGGCCGTATCGGCTGTTGTATATAATTTGTTTGTTGTTAGTTTGGCTTGTTGTTTTTGCAGGGGTTGGAACGGCCGAAGACGGCCGTGTGCCAACGGAGCCGCCCCAGATATTGTCGCATACACCTGATATTGACGCTGTACAGGTTCCGATCAACGGGGCGATTTCCGTTGTTTGGGATCGGCCGATGCAGCCGGACACTGATTTTACTGTTACTGGGCCAGAGGGCTTCCTCGATGGAGCCTTCCTTTATGATCCCGATACCTTCACCGTTACTTTTCTGCCCGAACAAAACCTGATTCCCGACACTCGTTATGGTATCCTGGTTGCTGGTCAGGTCGATATAGAGGGGCGAGTGCAGCAAGAAACTTACCAGTGGAACTTTAATACGGTCACGCCTACCTCGGTATCCATCGTCTCTTTTGATGGCCGGGATGAGGGACTTGGGCAAAGCTGGTGGTGGCTGTCGTGGCCGATGTTGATGGGTGTCGTTTCTATCTTGTCACTGGCTGGATTCTGGACGATTTGGAGCCGTCGCCAGGTGATTTTTACATCTATCACAGAGCGGGCCAAGCTTACGGAATAAAAAGGGATAGGGGAGCATGTGGGGTACTAGTGCCAGGGTCTGCGGTTCATGTTCCTTGGCCGCTCCTACCTCCTAGAAATAAACAAAAATTTCTCGTTCAAACAGAACATTTGTGGTATAATTAATCGGTTTGGAAAACTGAGATTTTATGTTGTGATTTCAGTTGGAAAACATTGAAATTGTATGGCTCTTGGTAATGTAATTCGTACTGCGTAGAACGTAATGAAAATGAATCTTGTGTATTACGTATTTTACATTGTGGATGAGCGTAAATGATAACTATTGGGGTTAGGTAAATGGCGAAAGCAAAATCAAAAGTGAAATATGATGCCCATAGCATCCAGGTCTTAAAGGGTTTGGAGGCGGTTCGTCGTCGGCCGGGTATGTATGTGGGTGGGACGGACGCGAAAGCGCTGCATCATTTAGTATATGAAATTGTTGATAACTCGATTGACGAGGCATTAGCAGGCCGTTGTGATCATGTTTGGGTGACCATTCACTCGGATTCCTCGGTCAGTGTGGCTGATAATGGGGTAGGCATTCCGGTTGCCGATCACCCAACTGAGAAGGTATCTGCTCTACAGGTCGTTATGACCATGCTCCATGCCGGGGGTAAATTTGATGAAGCGGCCTATAAGGTCTCTGGCGGTTTGCATGGGGTTGGGGCTGCGGCCGTAAATGCCTTGTCGGAATGGATGGAAGTTCGAGTTAAGCGTGATGGCGGCGTCTATCGTCAGCGTTATGAGCAAGGTATTCCGATTACGCCAGTTGAAAAGATTGAGAAGGTTAAACGGGGTGATAAATCGACGGGAACGACGACCACTTTCAAGTTTGATGAGACGATTTTCAAAGAAGAGGCGGAGTTTCGATTCGATACCTTGATGAATCGTTTCCGAGAAATGGCTTTTGTCACACGAGGGGTTTTTATTACCTTGCGTGATGAACGGCCGTCTGTCCCACGCGAGATGAACTTTTATTTTGAAGGCGGACTTAAATCGTTCGTCCGCTATCTGAATCGCAATCGTAAGGTGCTGCACAATCCCGTTTACATTCAGAAAGAAGTGGATCATATGGAAGTTGAAGTGGCGATCCAATATACGGACGGCATTGCGACATCGGAGTTTGCCTTTGCGAACACCATTCATACGCCTGATGGCGGCACCCATCTCTCCGGTTTGCGCTCGGCTATCACCCGAATAATTAATAACTATTCCCGTAAGAATAACTTCTTGAAGGAGAAGGATAATAACTTTACGAGTGATGATACGAGGGAAGGGGTTACGGCCGTTGTCAGCGTCAAACATCCAGACCCGCAATTTGAAAGTCAGACCAAAGTGAAGTTGATGAACCCTGAGGTATCGGGGATTGTTTCCTCTGTTGCGGCGGAGGCGTTGGCCGACTTCTTAGAAGAGAATCCTCGTGATGCCCGACGGATCATTGACCGTTGTCTAACTGCCTCTCGCGCCCGACATGCGGCCCGGAAAGCGCGTGAATTGGTGATGCGTAAGAGCGCCTTGGAAAGCCTGACTCTGCCAGGTAAGTTGGCGGATTGTTCGGAGCGTGACCCTGAAAAATGCGAGTTGTACATCGTTGAGGGTGACTCGGCCGGTGGCAGCGCTAAGCAGGGCCGGGATCGTCACTTCCAGGCCATTTTGCCGCTGCGAGGCAAGATTTTGAATACGGAGCGGGCGCGGCTGGATAAAATCTTGAACAACAATGAGGTAAAAGCCCTGATTTCAGCCCTTGGGGTTGGGGTTGGCGAATCCTTTGATTTGACGAATTTGCGATACGGCCGTGTTATCATCATGACTGACGCGGACGTAGATGGCAGCCATATCCGTACCTTGCTGTTGACCTTCTTCTTCCGTTATATGGCCCCATTGCTTGAAAATGGACATCTTTACATTGCCCAGCCACCCCTTTATCGGGTTAAGGAAGGCAAGGAGTTCCATTACACCTATACCGAGGCAGAAAATCAACGGCTGTTGAAGCGCCTTCAGAGTAATGGGAACAAGAAATTTGATTTGCAGCGGTATAAAGGGTTAGGCGAGATGAATCCGGATCAGTTGTGGGATACAACGATGGACCCTGGAACCCGGACGTTGTTACAGGTAACGATTGAGGATGCAGTTTTGGCTGACCGAACGTTTGATATGTTAATGGGCAGCGAAGTTGGCCCCCGCCGTCGCTTCATTACCACCCATGCCAATGAGGTTCGGAACTTAGACGTTTAATCCATGAGGAAAGAATGGATGAGAGTTGGTGGCCTTGTACAACAGGGCCATCAAGTTGCCTCTGGCCGTTCTCCAGAGACGCCATATCCTGGCGGGACAATTGAGCTGCAAAAACCATTTTTCAAGGAACTTGGGCTTGACCTGAGTTCTTTTTTTATGGGGACGTTGAACGTTTCGATTCGGCCGTATACCTTCTCTATGAAACGGCCGCAGTACACGTTTCGGAATGTTAAATGGCTGCCAGACTTTCATCCTGAAGACTTTTCCTTCTCCCAATGTAAGTTGTTATTTAACGAACAGCGTTACGACTGTTGGCTCTACTACCCTCACCCTGAGACGAAGACCGTCCACTTTCAAGACCCTTCGATTGTTGAAATTATTGCGCCTCATATTCCTGGGATTAGTTACGGAGATAGGGTTGAGGTAGTTCTAAATCCACAAGAAATAGAGATTGTTGAAACGCCTGTTAATCTCTCATAATTTGAGAGGTTAATTGTGTGTAGTGTTAACGATCCCTTGCAATCGTTGTTGAAGCGGAGCAGGGTCTTTTAGCTGTTTGATGATTTGCTCAGTTGCCTTGATTTCTTCATCTGTGAGCTGATTCAGTCGAGCTTGGAGGCGACAATAATCGATACGGGCCGATGATTCCTCATGCCAGCCTTTTTTCCCGGCCAGTCCGTTGATTTGTTCCAACCGGGCAGCTGCTGCTTGTTCTATCTCTCCTGTTAGTTCATAGTAAGCAACTTGGGCATTGTAAAAACGAGGGTTGAGTACGGCCGTAAATTGGCTAGCTTGCAATTGAGCCGTTCTCATTAGTTTGGCCGCTTTGCTACTATCTCCGGCTTGTTGGATAGCAACAGCTTGCCAAGCTTGCCCTTCAATGATTTCCGATGGGGATTGGTCTTTTTCACCCGCTTTCTCGGCTGCCAATCCATAATCTAAAACTTCATCCCATTTCTTTTCCAAATAAGCAATTTCGCACAATTGACAATAGGCTTCTGCTTGGTAGTGAGGTTGTTCGGTCATAGAAAGCTGGTGTAGACATGTTTTCCGAGCTTGTTCTAGCTGAAAGCGGGCTAAATGATAATCAGCCCGTGCGCCACGCAAGCAGAAGCGACATTGCATTTGAGACCCCGCTTGCTCGTCCATATAATCTAGGGCTTGTTCGATGAGGGTGTCATAGCCATTGGGATCTGTGCCAATGTAGGAGAGGATCAGATCCTGATGAACGCAGATTTGGGTTCGCCAGCCGGTATATTCTGGTTTGCGGACTTCGACGGCCGTTTTTACGGCCATTGGCAGGGCTTGTCCATAGTCTCGTTTCTTAAAAATGAGGGCTTGCATGAGCCAATGATCGGCTTCAATCATATTCTGGGAATCGTTTAATTGTTCAGCTATCTGGCGGGCTTCATGAAGGCTGGCAATAGCCCGGTCAATGTCTTTGTCCCAATTTCTGTTGAACGTGAACATCAGTTGCCAGTAGCGATCGTATAACTTTTGTTCTGGTGTTTGTGGTTCGGCAAAAAAGAAATCATCAGTCATGGTCAATTATTCCAATTATGGCTGTATTAAAGGCGGCAAAAGCTTCTATGCCAGTAGTGGCCGTTAAGGCACGGCCGGAAAAGAGACGTGCAACCTGGTAAATAAGCTGGCAAAGAGCCTCCAATCGTTTTTCATTTAGGTCAAAGGCAAGAAATTGGTTCCAAATAGGGGCGGTGGCGTTTAGGTATAAGGTACCGACCAAATCATCATTTTTCTCAGAATCTTCCAGATAAGCGTCGATCAAGCCCATGATCTCACCAGCGATTTCGCCTTGTTCTTTTGCTCTGCGGCTTTCGAGGCGGAATTCGATGTCTTCGGGATAGATAATCAAGGCGGGGACTTCGGTGGGTGCAAAGTCAGCCACTTGTACCTGAACACCCAGCCGTTGATAGGCGGCGATGATGTCAATGAGTGGCCCTTCATCTGAAGGATGTAGGAGATGTTTCGGATCCCCATCCATTGCTATCAAGGTCAAGCCCTCTCGGTCTGCATATTTTTGCAGGAACGGCCGAACCGCAAACCAAACGGCTTCTATAACGGGGGATTGATTCCCTTCAGCTAATATCTTTTCTTGTAATGAATTAATTTCGTGGGTGACGTAATAGATGTTTTCACCAGTTAGAGTGAGGTATTCGGGCAACGTCAACTGTCCTTGGGATGTGCGAAATGTCAAAATGTCGGCTACTTGGTTAAAAAAAGCATCATCCCGAACTGCCCAGCCGGTCATCAGGTCGGCGTGACCGGTTACGATCTTGCGCCAAAGAAGTGGTTCATTATCGGCAATGTTTTGTAAAGCCTGACCGAGTTGCTCTTGTAAAGCGGCCTGTACTTCGTAAAATGTCTCATCTTTTCGTACCGACTCCCTTGATGCAGTAGGTTGGAGATAGGGGCAATCAATCACGCCCCGGACAAATCTCGCCCAGGAAGGTAACAGATAGTCTTCATCATCACAGATGAACATGGAGCGAATATAGACCCTTAAATCACCGTATTCGCGGACGGAAGCGACGGAGGCGGGCGGAATAAAGAGAAAACCACTCATCAGAATTTCGGCTATGTCGCCATTCAAATCAACGATATGATCTTTGATAGGGATTATTACGAGCGGGTCGGTATCATCGTAGGCGCGAAGAATATAATCTCGAATTGCCTGTTTAGGATAGGCTGCCTCCCAAGGGGAAGACATGAGATTAACGGGTTTATTGGTTTGGTCTAGGTAAATGGGAATGGTGAGAAAGTCAGCATATTGGCGAATTTTCCTGACAAGAAATTTCTCTTCTAGTAAATAGGCCATTTCCGGTCGTAATTGTAAGATAACGGTTGTGCCTACTTCGTCCTGGGTGCCGGGACTTATGGTATAGGTTTCGCCACCATCACAGTACCAGCGCAAGGGTTGGCTGCCTGGCTGCCAAGAACGGGTCTGGACCGTTACTTCGGAAGCCAACATAAACGCGCTAAGAAAACCGAAACCAAACTGACCAATTAATTCAATGGCATCTTCTGGCGTAAAAAGGGCTAATTCGTCGCGTAAACGGCCAGTATAGCTACGGCCGATTGTTGCGAGATAGTCTTCAATCTCGCTTTCTGTTAAGCCAGAGCCATTGTCGGCTATTGTCAATGTTTTTGATTCGGGATCGGCAACGATGTCGATTCTTGGTCGATAATATATGCGCTGTGTTTCAATTTTGCGCCGGGTACAACTATCATGGGCATTTTGGATCAATTCCCTCAGCCCAACTTGTTGGTTGGCATACAGACTACCAGCTAGCACTTCTAGCAACCCAGCCATATGGAGTTTGAATTGTTTATCTGTCATAGGAAGAATTATAACAGGCTCCGGTTGGTAGTTAAAAAATTGCAGAAACAGATTTCACCTATTGATAGTTGATCCGAATCGCTTTTGAAAACCACCAATTTTGATTAACGATTAAGCTCCCAGGCATCACGGCCGACAAAACGGCCGCCTTCTATCTCTTTCTCAACAACCCGATAACTATTATCAAAGAGGACGGTGGCTTTCATTTTGCGGAAGCAACGGCCGTCTACAATCGTTTTGCGCCAAAGATAGCCACCCTCCTCCCGCCGTTCTAAGTCGTAGCTGCGGGTTGCTCGTAAACGAAGGTGGTCGTCGCAGTTATTGCAAGCGACATGGAAGAAGAAGCCATCTTTGTCCGCCTCAACTTGACTGTCTGTCTGTTGAGGAACATTATCTGGCATCAAGCCTTGAAACCATTCAGTCAGTCGCCCAAGTAATGATTTATTGTTTTCCATAATTTATATTTCTACCAGAGCTTCACGGTCGGCCTTGGTCAGTTTTTTTAGAACCAAATTGTAGGAGGCATCGATCATTTGGTAGATTTCTCCTTCGGGAATAGAGCCATCTATGGTGATCATGTTCCAGTGGCGTTTGTTCATGTGGTAGGCGGGTTGAACGGCCGAATACATCTGGCGCAGAAAAATAGCTTCGTCGGGGTCGCATTTGAGGTAGACTTGGAGCGGTTCGTCATCTGGAACCAGGGCGAACATTTTTTTAGCGAGGATTTTGAAAACGGCCGTGTCGGGACCAAACGGCCGATCTTCTCCTGCTCCCTTCTTATTCATCAGGTAAGCGTGTAATGTTTTCCGATTCACTGAATGACCCTCACCTATTTAGGTAATGTTACTGTAAATGTACTTCCCTTACCTACTTCGCTTACGACCGAGATTTCCCCTTCATGGGCTTCTAACAACATTTGAACGATTGATAGACCAAGCCCGGTTCCAATTGCCAATGTTTTGTGAGTTCGGACCCGGTGAAAACTTTCAAAGATTCGGGGTAGTTCATCTTCAGGAATACCAAAGCCAGTGTCCTCAACTTCAATTAAGACCTTGTGACGTTCACCAATGACCCGAAGGATGACACAGCCACCGCTGCTGGTATATTTGATAGCATTAGAAACTAAGTTTTGAATGACCCGTCTTATTTTTTCCTTGTCCACATTGGCGAAATAGCGCTGAAGGTCTCCATCTGTATCGACATCGTAGGAGAAGTCGATACCTTTTTCAATGGCCTGAGCCATCGTGCTTTCAACGATTTCAATTGCAAGCAAACCAAGATTAGTCGGCCGTTGTTCCAGAATAATCGTCCCACCCATTTGAAGCTGTCTTAACTCAAGAATACTATTTACGATTTCTAACAAAGCTTGTTCATTGCGAAGAACAACATCTAAAACCTTCTCCTGTTCCTCAAAAGGCATATCGGGTCGGCCCATTAACATCGTGATATAGCCGTGAATGTTGGTTAAAGGACTGCGCATATCATGGGACAGGACAGCCAAAAACCCATCTTTTTCCTCATGCAGCGCACCAAGCTCTTCATTTGCCGAAGCCAAGCGCTCGTTAGCGCTGGCCAGGTCTTGGGTGCGAAGCTGAACCATTTCTTCCAACTTTTTCTTTTCTTCGTTAGTTCGGCGAACATATAGACGGAAGGAGAAGGCGGATAGAAGAACGGGGACAAAAAAGATGGCGATACCGAGAAGACCGGAAGTAGCGATTGCGACCGCTAATAAGGCACCCCCTAAGCCGGTTACGGCAATGTTCATGGGGATAGCCCACTTTTGTTCGTCCCAAATTGCTAATGGTGGGGCCTGATTTTGCAGGTGAACGACCAGGATGATTAACCAGAAATTGAGCTGGTCGGCGATGATGATCATGATGCCCCAGGCTAGCACTTGATCGAGGGCTGGAAAGGTGTTTAAGGCCGGGAGTAAGGAGTCATAAACCAAGCCAGCCAAGTATATTGAGAGACCGTTGGCACCGATGTTGAACCCTAAACGACGAAAGGCTTGAGGCCAGGGCATGTTGGATTTGCGAAGTGAAAATACCCACAATCCTAATTCGGCCGCCATTGCAACAAGCGCTCCGCCAAACGGGCCAAATGAAGGTATGGCTGCGACGGATATAGTTGAAGCTACACTGTAACCCACCCCTTCCAACGTGAAGATAACTGTAATATGGGCAGCAATGCCTAAGGCAATAAGCAAAATTAAATCAAAAGGGATGCCAATGGAGATGATATGGCTCAGCCCCCCAGCCACTATCAACACGCCTACTAAACTAATTAAAGCTAAGTAAGCGGGGTACAGATACTTCGACCTTATCGATTGAGTAGATATTACCTGATTTGTCACAATGATATTTAGAGACAAAAAAGGGGGATTTCCCCCTTTTTTGCGGATTCTTAATATATTTTATTGATAAAGGGTCGAAAATTAAGGTGCTGCATCTGGGTCCAAACCAGCCCAGGTATAACCACCGGCCCAGGTATAGCCGCCAGCCCAGGTATAACCACCAGCCCAAGTGTAGCCGCCAGCCCAGGTGTAGCCACCAGCCCAGGTATAGCCGCCAGCCCAGGTATAGCCGCCAGCCCAGGTATAGCCACCAGCCCAGGTATAGCCGCCGGCCCAGGTATAACCATCGCCAATCACAGTGCCATCTGTCGGATCAACGAGAATAAACTCGCCATCTTCATAGATAGTCGGCCCGAAATAGGCTTCGCCAGGGGTCATATTTACATTAGCTTCGCCGAAATGATCGCCGTTAATGGCTTCGGCAACATCAACCCGACCTGCACCCTGTTGGAATATCGACCAGGTCAAGTCGCCGTTATCGTGGACGGCCGGTCGAGCTGAATCGATAATAGCATATTTGACTTGATTATTTGTCAGGCTGGGATCGTTTTCAAGTATTAGGGCAGCGACGCCGGATACAACGGCCGCAGAAGTGGAAGTTCCCGCGCCACTATAATAATTGGCTCGAATTCTGGCTTGTGGGTTCTCTTGCGCCCAACCAGTATTACTCTTCATAGAGGAGACCATGTGAGCGCCAGGTGCGATGACGTCTGGTTTCACAAAGCCCCACTCACTCGGTCCGGCAGCGCTGAAGGGGGTGATGAAATCATCACTTTCATCGAAGGGGGTAAAGTTATCGGTGAAGGAGCCAACGGTTATGACAAAAGGATTGTTGCCAGGAACTGCAATGGATACGGGGTCCGGCCCTGCGTTTCCGGCAGATACAACAACGACCATGCCAGCATCCCAGAGTTCTTCAACAGCTTGGTTCAAGGGATCGTCCCAATATGGCCCAAGCACCTCGCTAATTAGAGATAGATTCACAATCCGAATATTGTACTGAGTGTGATTGGCGAGAATCCAATTTAACCCTTCCAGAACATCTGTTGTTGTTCCTTTTCCTTCATGATCTAAAACCCGAACGTCTACTAAATTAACATCAGGGGCGATGCCTAAATAGTTACCGTTGCGGTCTTTGTTGTCGTTGGCAATGAGGCTGGCCATGAAAGAGCCATGACCAAATAGATCTTGGGTCGAGGGGGTGTCATCTACGGCATCATAACTGGCGATAACTTGGGAACTACTGCCAGGATAGTTGATGCCAGAGTCTACAACAGCGACTGTAATGCCATTACCCGTAATTCCTTGATCCCAAGCCTGGTCAGCATGAACGACCTGGGGAGCAAAGGTGTTTGGGGCGCCCCCTGCTGCATGGGTGGCTTTGTCTTTATAGACGCGCCCCCCATCTTGTTCAATGGCTTCTAATCGGCCGTATTCTATTTCTGCGGAAACGCCATTGATGATGTCAAAAGATTGAAGAACGGTTCCGCCATTAGCTTTAACGATTTCGGTCGCATCATCAACAGATGCTGCTCGAACAATTACTATAGTGGCTGTACTGCTACCCGCAGCGAAAGTAAAAACAGTCAGGGTTATAAATGCCAATATCAATAAGGTTAAGCGTCTGGCAGACATGGGAAACTCTCCATTTCAAATAGTGTTGATTACAACAGGTTGGAAAATAGCTACAAAGATATATATTACCCCTATTCTAAAATAATTCACACTTTTTTGGAATAGGAAATTGCTAGGATTTAATTCAAGTCTTTTAAGAGTTGTTGAGTTACGGCCGCAATTGACATCACAGCTTTGTTAAAAGCAGCTTCGTTGACCCGTGATGGCTTGCGATAACCACTTACTTTTCGCACAAACTGCAATGCAGCGGCTTCAAATTCAGCTTCTGTCACGGGTTCATCTTGCCGTCTTAATTGTTTTATACTACGACACATTTATTACCTCTAGCATAGTTGAACAGTTAACTATATCCGTACATTATAACAAATTGCATTACAATTTGATGTTATCCACGGTACTCAGCAGCATGAGGAATGCCACCATATTGAGCTAAGACGGTATCCATCGTGATTAAGTCCGTTTTGTTTAGACTACTTAGATTACGGTGGCCGGTCATACGGCAGAAATCTTTAAGCTGTTTTTCGGCCGCTTCGAGGAAATTAACCAGCCGCCGGGCGCTGATTTCGATATCAAATCTGTCTCTCAGATTGGATTTTTGGGTGGCGATGCCAACAGGACAGGTATTGTTGTGACAGGCGCGGTATTGTTGGCAGCCAATTGCCATCATCGCGGCTGTAGATATGGCGACACAATCAGCTCCCAAAGCCAGGGCTTTTGCGAAGTCTGAAGGAGTTCGTAACCCGCCTGTGGCGACAAGGGTGATGTTATGCTCGCTGTGTTCATCTAACCAACGGCGGGCGCGAGGCAGAGCATAGACGAGCGGGACGCAGATATTGTCCTTGACGTGAATGGGGGCGGCGCCTGTGCCACCGCCACGGCCGTCTATGGTCACAAAATCGAAGCCACAGTAGGCCACTGCCTCTAAATCCCGTTCGACGTGGCTGGCGGCGAGCTTGGCCCCAATTGGCCCCTCTACTTTTGTTCGCAGTTCGGCAATCCGGGCTTTAAGCTCGTCTAACGTATTTAAATCTGGGAAACGGGAAGGGGAGTGGACTTCAACCCCTTGCGGTACGCCCCGAACGGCCGCAATCTCTGGTGTTACCTTTTCGGCGGGCAAGATACCACCGAGGCCAGCTTTAGCGCTTTGACCAAATTTGAAGTCGATGGCGGTTGCTTTTTTTATGTTCTCATCGTTAAAACCGAAATAGCCGGAAGCCATCTCAAAAATATAATCGCCTGCTGCCTCACGTTCCATCGGGTGCATCCCACCCTCGCCGGAGCATATCGCGGTGCCGAACCGTTTTGCGCCGAGGGCCATTGCCGTTTTGCTTTCAGGGCTGAGTGAACCGTAGCTCATATGGCTGATATAGAGGGGAATACGAAGTTCTAAGGGTTTTTTGGCATTTGGGCCGAGGCGGAGCTTTGTCTCTACGACCTCATCATCTAAGAGGGGTAGATTGGCAATTTGGCCGGGTAGAAACATCAGACTGTCGAAACCGGGGACTTCTTCATCCGTTCTCATCGCTTCTAGCTTGGCCCCTTTGCCTTTAGCCAGAAAGTGGATGTAGTTCATAGAGGCTTCGCGGTCGTCGAACGGCCGTCGATATTTGGCTAGATAATCATCATACTCTTTTGGCTCAACTGGGACATCTCGCTCATTTAAGAAGACCTTGCCTTCCGACACTTCAACGCCATAAGTTGGCACTTTGTCCAGGCTGTTATAGCGGGAGATACCCGTTCGCACGTCAAAGTCCCAATTATGGAGGGGGCAAATTAGGTCGGCCCCTTGTAAATGCCCATCACTTAATTGGCCACCCCGGTGGGGACAGCGGTTGTCTAGGGCATAAAAATTACCCTCAAAGTTACAGAGGGCAATATCGACATTGTTTACGGTGACGGCTTTCACTGTTCCTGGTGGACATTCTTCAACGCTTGCTACTTCAACCAGTCCATTTTGCATATTAAAGTCCTCCAATATAACCATTGCGACAAGATACCTTCTTGTTCTACAATCCCATTCGATTTTTTATACAGTATAACCATTTTTGGATATTCGGTGAAATGAAGGCTGGACAAGTTGGATTTTTTTTGCCGATGTCATTGAAAAAGTAATATAGGAGACTTTTTATGCACTTTCACCCCAATAATCTGACCCCATCCCACAAGTTATCTCGGCTCTTCCGTCCCGGTCAGGTGTTGTTTTCGGCCGTGCTCTTTCTGCTATCAGCGGTCTTAATCGGTTTACAATCGGACGTGACCCAAGCAGAACAAGCCGTTGGGGGTGGCTTCTCGACATATTTACCAGTGGTAGCAAGAGGGGAATGCTATCGCTACGTTGAACAAAATCATTTACTGGTGATGGAGGTCGAACATGCACCTGCCGTCGACCAATGGGCGATTGAAACAGCGCTTCCTGGATATACGGGTGAGTCTTATTATACCTGGCGTGGCCCCAACTATTATGGTACGCCAGGAAATGCCATTTTGACCTACCATATTCTGATTAACAATCCTGGCGAATTCAATTTCCGCCTTCACAACCGTCACGATTTTCCAGACCCCACAGAAGACAATGATGTTTGGGTAAAGATGGATAGTGGCCCCTGGATTAAAGCTTTTTCACCTGTTGCAGGCCAATGGACATGGGGGACATTTTTTGACTTTCATGATTCCCAGACCAATGCGTCCTATGTGTTAACTGCCGGGCCGCATACCATTCAGTTATCTGCTCGTTCCCAGGACTTCAGTATTGACCGGATTCATTTGCATAAGGATCCAGCCAACGAGGATGCGTCTTTGCCTGTTTCCGAGTGTATCTAACAGGAAATTAACTACAGAGTTCAAAGAGAACACAGAGTTTTCTTGTAGGAATTTTCTGTGTTCTCTATACGCTTCTGTGGTTCAAAATATCAGAAGGTTGGTTTAGTTATCATATTCGACAGCGGGTAGATATTGGAAACTTTCTGGTGTGAAGGGCGGGAGCGCCGTTGCAGTCGGGGTATGGGTTGGTGTAACGCTTGGCGTTGGGCCAGCATTGGCTTCTTGTAGATGATATATAGTACCACCGATGTTAACGACATAAATTTCGCCGTTGATATCTTCACCAAAAGATACAACACCAAAACTCAGATTTGAATGGAAAGTTGAAGCCCAATTATTGTCCGTATCTAAATCCCAAAAGTCTCCGGCCCCCGCATCTGCAAAGATATAATGGCCGACCATATCTGGGTATAGACTGCCTCGATAGACGTAACCACCTGTTACGGAATAACCGGGTGAGTTAGCATATTCAAAGATGGGGAAGGTGTAGCTACCCATCGGGCCGCAGCCAGTGGTGTTGAAGGGATGGTCGCCTTCATAACAACGCCAGCCGTAATTCTCGCCGCCCGTTGAATTGCCTGGTTGGTGGGAAATTTCTTCCCAGGCATTTTGGCCGACATCCCCGATGTACAGGTCATTTGTCCCGCTATCAAAGCTGGATTGCCAGGGATTTCTGAGGCCAACGGCCCAGATTTCGTCACAATCATTACCTGCCCCGTCAATGAAGGGGTTGGAGTTGGGGATGGTATAATTTCCAGTTCCGATACCTTCACAATCTGGGGAAACGCCTGGACCAGAATCGACATCAATCCGACTGACTTTGCCTAACAACAAGCCCATATTTTGAGCATTGTTAGAGGTATCACCGCTGCCGCCACCATCGCCGAGTGGGATATAAAGATAACCATCGGGGCCAAAATTGATTTTCCCGGCATTGTGGTTCCAAGAAGGTTGGTTGACAGTCATAATGATTTCTTCGCTGCTGGGGTCGGCTACGTTGGGGTTGCCAGTGACGCTGAAGCGGGAAATTCGGGTCCTGCGGGTGACGGGGGGGCTGGGGATGTCGGATGTATTGATATAGTTCAAATAGAAGTAACCATTGGTAGCATAATCTGGGTGAAAGGCGATGCCAAGCAACCCTTCTTCACTTTGCGAGGAATCAACCCGCGTTGAAATGTCGAGGAATGGGGTTCCAAGGACGGTGCCGTCAGACTCGATGATCTTGATTCGACCAGCCCGTTCAATGACGAACATCCGAGAATCGCCAGCGTTGACAAGTCCAACCGGGCTGCTTAGCCCGGTGGCGAAGGTTGCCAAACTTAGGTCGAGGCCACCGCTGTTGGCGGCTGGCGCTGCGTCTGCGCTCTGATTGGCCTGAACCATAGCGCTGCAGGCGCTGATTAGAACGGCCGTTAAAATTAACAAACAGAAAAAACCAACGACGTTGCGAGTAGGTTTGTTTTGTAATAGTTGTTTCATATATTTCCTCCGGGGTTCGGTAGTTAGTAAACGGTATTCAGTAGTCAGTAATCTGAAAATCAACTAACCTACTTCGATTTTAACGCTAGGCTTTTGGTTTAACCTGGGATAAAGAATGATTGTAACAACCTGTTAAGGTTGTCGGGTATAGGAATTGTCCCTCCCTTCTCATAGTCATAAGTTACCATGACGGTTTTGGCTTCGGCGATGAGTCGGCCGTCTTCGGCCGTAATTTGATAAATGATGTCAAAACTTTTGCTGCCAATACGACCAATGCCCAGACCGACGATTAATTTTTCATTGAAACGGGCCGGGGATTTATAGCTGCAACTGGCTTCAGCCAAAATTAGGGGCAGTTCGGCCAATGAGGCCAGAGCTAATTTTTGGAAGAAGAATTGGGTTCGGGCCGTTTCCAGATAGGTGAAATAGACAGCGTTGTTGACATGCCCCATAGCATCTACATCACGAAAAATGACTTGAATGGGGACTTGGAAGGGGAAAGAATTTGTTGTTTGCATGGGCGGATTATAAACTGGACTGATGCGTATTAGCCAGCGACGTTCTTTACTCATGTTTGCCTTAGCCTTGATCGGGATAGCGGCTTATGGGGGGATGGTTTCGGTTCATCTTCGTTATGGGACATTGCGAGATGGACATACTATTGAGACGCTGGCCTGGTATGGACTGGCTTTTGCTGTTTATGTAGCGGCGATTGTTTGGGTAGAGCGGGGCGGCCGTTTTTCCTGGCGGTTGGTTTGGGGGGCGGCCGTTTTATTTCGTCTTTTGCTCCTCTTCACCCAGCCAACGCTTTCAGATGACATCTATCGTTATATTTGGGACGGCTATGTGGCTAATAATGGGGTCAGTCCCTACGCTTATCCGATTGACGCGCCCGAATTGGATTATTTGGATATTCCAGAGCGGAGGCAGGCCAATAACAGTTGGATGGCAAGCCCCTATTTACCAGCCGCTCAAGCTCTTTTCAGGGGATTGACGGGAATCTTTCCATTGAAGGCAATATATTTTCAGGGCGCGGCCGTTGTGTTTGATCTGTTGAGCGCGGGGTTGATTGGGCGGTTGCTGACGGCCGTTAAGCTGCCCCCACGTCGGATACTAATATATCTCTGGAATCCGCTGGTCATCGTGGAAACCGCTCACAGCGCCCATCTCGATGCCTTGATGGTTTTATTGACACTGTTGGGAGTGTGGTTTGTTGTAAGGAGTCGAGGGCCGGGGATCGGGGGTCGGTTTCAAAAGGCACTTTCGCCTTTGTTTTTGGGGTTGGGGGTGTTGACAAAGATATTGCCGGGGTTGTTGGGGCCGGTCTTGGTTTGGCGGTGGCGCTGGTGGCAGACGGTTTTGTTTGGGGCGACGGTTATTGGGCTGCTTGTTCCGGCTGGGCTGCGAGCGGGCTGGGGATTGGTTGGGCCGTTGGACGGCCGAGGGCTGTTTGGAGCCTTGCGAATTTATGGCGATGGTTGGAACTTTAACAGCGGCTTGTTTCATTGGCTAGAGGTATTTCTGGGCAATGTAGGGGTAGAGGATGTTAATAATTGGGCCAAGCGGGTGGTGGGCGTGCTGATGGTGGCGGTGTTGACGGCCGTTTTCTTGGCCGCTCGACGTTATCAAGATGATAACCGGGCCTTGTTACGGTTATCGGCCGTTCCCTTCATGGGCTATATCTTGTTAACAACCACCGTTCATCCCTGGTATCTTCATATTCTATTGGCCTTTGTTCCATTCTTGCCTGGAAAGCATCAACCTGTTAGGCAATTTGGCAAATTACCCTACAAACTTTTGGGAATCGATAGCGGTTGGCTATTGACTATTCCCTGGCTTTATCTGAGTGGGGCCTTGGCATTGTCCTATTTAACCTATATCGATCCGCTAGATTTTCGGGAATTGGAATGGGTGCGCCAAATAGAATGGCTGCCAGTCTTAGTCATACTCAGCCACTTGTCAATAATCAAGATGGTCAAATATAAAACTCTCGCCAGATGACCATCTTGACCATCTTGACATCTTCCAGTAACAAGTAGCATTTACCGCCCGAAAAGGTAAAAGTCATTTGATTACTACCAAATATTCTCCGTTCCCAACTTTTCCACCCGCCTGAACAATCGCCTGCTCCGCCAAGACCTGGGTGCGTTCCACAATCTCCGCCACCGTTTGCTTATCCGGTAAATCCCCGGTGACATCCTCGTTGTAGTAAATTTGGCTGGCGGTGCGAATGGGCTTTGGCAGATTGTCAAAGCCGTGAATGATACCTAGCAGTCCGGCGCTGGTTGTCATGTTGTTGTCGGCATCCCAACCGGCTAAGCCCGCAATCGTTATCGTTTCCATGAAGTCGCCTCGGCCGTATAGCAATGCCATTACAGTGCTGGCAAAATTGACCCTCGAGGCCCACCACATCGGGTCGGTATCATACTTGTCCCGAATCAACTTACGCGTCAGCCGCCAATCATTGGGGTATTGCTCATGCCAGGATTGGACATCGGCCGTTATACTATAAATCTCGCCTTCAGCAGGTAAATGACTTTGGGCGGCTGTTATTAAGGTTGGGATGTCTTCTTCAAAAAAGGCCAGCGCGTACAGGATGGCATAAAATCGGCTCGCTTCAATGGCTGGGCCGCTGTTGGTAACACGGCCGAAGTAGGCCGCTCTTCGCGCCGCCTCTTCCGGCATCCCCGGCGCAATCATCCCAAACAACTCCGTCTGCAACTGCGCCCCAATCGACCAGGCTCCGACTGGATTCAGAGCTTCGCTGCCTGTTTCCGGTGGCAAAATACCTTCGTCCATCAGCTCTCTGGCCCGTAAAGCGGAATTCCAAATGTCGAAGTTGAGATGATCCAGCCACTCATCCCGAATTTGGCTGTAGCTTGGCTCCAGGCCATGTGTTTCCAGGATATGTAAATCTACCCACTCAACGGCCGTATCGTCATCAGTAGACCATTTGTCAAGCAACACCAATTCAATTGAATCGGCCGTGCTGGGCTGCGCTAAATATCTTCCCTCATGCACCAATCCCGTATGGTTGGCAACGAGCGTTGCTTGCCAGGCCCCATATACTTTATTGTGATATTGTTCGGCCGATAAAACCTGATATCCCTCGCTGGCTAATTGTCCAGATTGCTCACCTTCGCAGGATACTAGCAAAAGAATGCTCATTACTAGCATGACCATCGTCAACCACCACATTCGAGGATACACATTACCACCCTATTCCCGTGAAAAATACATGAAATTTTCCGCCAATTCTCCATTTATGTCAACTGGCTCAAAATAAAACTCACATTTTTATTGAGCCCCTTGAACCCCTTGAGCCTCTTGAACCCCTTGACAACTTGTTTGCGTCCCCTTATGCCCTAAGCCATTTCGCACCAAATCCGCCATTGAGTATAATCACGCCCATGAACGATTTGTTTAATCGGTTTGGGGCGATTCCCTTTATTGTCATAGGTGGTATCTTGTTGGTTCTGGGACTACTGGCGATGAATCATATTATGGATAATTTTTGGCCTATCGATGTCAGTCGCCTAGATCTGATTCGGGATACCGGCCTTGATAGAGTCGAGGCAACCTCGCTTATGCAGGCGGCGAATCAGGAGTTTATCGTGGCCTTTCTAGCTGGCGTGTTGGTGGCGGTAACTGGCCTAGCATTGCCGCTTATCTACTTTTTGAATAAGCGCTTTGGGAGCGATGATCCCTCCCATTTTCTGGTTGTATTACGACAAGCGATGTGGGTGGGGGCCTGGATTGCATTTTGCACCTGGCTCCAGATGAATCGAACCTTGGGGTGGGGTGTGGCCTTATTAGTGGCGGTTGTTCTAGCTATTTTTGAAGTGATGCTTCAGGTTCGGGAACGAGCATCGACGGTCACTGAGTAAACAAATGTCTAAAGAGATTGAAGCCCAACTCCGCCAACTGCCTGGTGTAGACAAACTGCTGAATTCGGCTGTCGGAGCAGATATGGTGGCTGATTTCGGCCGTTCTTTAACGGTTGAAGGTATTCGCTCTGTCCTGGATAATCGCCGAGCAGCGATTATGAAGGGCAACGCAACCATCCCCATGAACGCTATATTGCTAACCGAGGCCAGAGAATGGCTGGATAACTTGATTGCTCCAACTTTGCAGCCCGTTATTAATGCCACTGGGGTGATTGTGCATACAAATCTTGGTCGTGCGCCGTTGAGTCAGGCAGCGATGTCGGCCGTTCAGCAAGTAGCGGCGGGTTACTCCAACCTTGAATATGATTTAGAGCGTGGCGAGCGAGGATCAAGAACGGTTCATGCGGCCAGCCAATTGCAACGATTGACGGGAGCGGAAGCGGCATTGGTGGTGAACAATAATGCGGCGGCCGTTTTGCTGATGTTGACGGCCCTTTGCCAGGGGCAGGAAGTGATTATTAGTCGAGGTCAGTTGGTTGAAATCGGGGGTGGCTTTCGGGTTCCCGATGTGATGGCGCAGTCGGGGGCGAAACTGGTTGAGGTTGGCACGACGAATCGGACCCATTTACGGGATTACGAAGAGGCTATTAATGAGAATACGGCCGCTATCCTGGTGGCGCATCATTCCAATTACAAGATCGTTGGCTTTACGACTGAACCGGGGTTGGCTGAGTTAGCTGAACTGGTACGAGAAAAGAATATTTTACTGCTCTATGATCAGGGCAGCGGCTCTCTGCTTGATACCGAACAATTTGGTTTGGCCCCGGAACCGACGGTGACAGAATCATTGGTAGTGGGGGTTGATGTAGTGGCCTTTAGTGGTGATAAGCTGCTGGGTGGGCCACAAGCGGGGATATTATGTGGAACGGCCGAAACGATTGGCCGAGTTAAACGACATCCGCTGGCGCGGGCTGTGCGGGCGGATAAGTTGTGCCTGGCGGCGTTATCCGCGACATTGACCCATTATTTAATGGGCAAGGCAACGCGAGAAATTCCGGTCTGGCAGATGATTGCCCGCCCACTTGAAGAGATAAAGTCAGAGGCTGAAACATTGGCCGCGCAGTTGCAGGAGATGGGTTTGAAAGCGATGGTTCTGGAAGGTCAATCGACTGTTGGTGGTGGTAGTTTGCCGGATACGTCTTTACCAACTTGGCTTGTTGCAGTCGAGACTGAGCATTTGGAAGTGTTTTCGGCTGCGCTTCGGGAAAATGAACCGCCGATTATCGGCCGTATCCAAAACGGCCGATTATTATTCGACCTAAGAACGGTTTTGTATGAGCAGCGTCAGATGCTGGCGCAGGGGATTATTAAGGTTAGTGAGCAGTGACCAGTTGGCAGTAAACAGTGGACAGCGGGTAGGGGTTTAACTGGTTACTGTATACTGCTAACTGTTTTCTGATAAGGTAAACGGTATGGTAAATACGCGAATATTGGCTATTGAGACATCATGTGATGAAACGGCCGCAGCTGTTGTTGAAAACGGCCGAACCATTTTAAGCAACATTATTGCCAGCCAGACTGATTTACATGCTCAGTATGGCGGGGTGTTTCCAGAGGTTGCCTCTCGGAAACATATTGAGGTTATTCATGCGGTTGTGGATCAGGCGATGAATACGGCCCATCTGGGTTTTGATGATTTGGACTGTATTGCTGTGACGCGGGGGCCGGGGTTGGTTGGCTCTTTGCTGGTTGGGGTGAATATGGCGAAGGGGTTGGCGGTTGGGAGCGGTAAGCCACTATTGGGTATTAACCATATTGAGGGACATATCTATTCGCTGTGGTTGACAGAGGAGGCGGATAAGATTGAGTTTCCAGTGCTGACTTTGGTTGTCAGTGGCGGACATACGGAGCTGTATTTGATGCGAGATCATCTGACTTATGAGCATTTGGGCGGCACATTGGATGATGCGGCGGGGGAAGCATTTGATAAGGTTGGCCGTTTATTAGGGTTGCCTTACCCTGGTGGCCCGGCAATTGATAAGGCGGCTGAAACTGGCAATTCAACAGCTTTCAAGTTCCCCCGCGCTGTGTTAGATGATGCTTATAATTTTAGCTTTAGTGGGCTGAAAACGGCCGTTTTGCGCGAGACGAAGAAGTATGAGCCAGACCGATTGCCTGCTAATGATATGGCGGCTGGCTTTCAGGCGGCGGTAGTAGATGTGCTAGTTAGTAAAACGGCTGCTGCTGCGCGAGATTATGGGGTGACGGCCATTCACTTGGCGGGGGGTGTTTCGGCCAATCGGGCTTTGCGAGAGCAAATGGAAGCTGCCCTTGACATGCCCGTTCGGTATCCGCCTTTCGTTCTTTGCACAGACAATGCAGCGATGATTGCGGCTGCGGCACATTATCATTTTATGAGCGACCATCGTGATGGTCTTGATTTTGATGTGCTGCCTAGCTTACAGTTGGTTTAAGTAGGCGGAATAAAATCTATAACAGCTTTTGCCATGAATTAACACGAATTTGATGAATTACTGTCTGTGAAATTGAGGCTGTCTGGATGATATGTAGTTGAAATTTCACCTGAGATATTTTGTACCTAATTATGACCTCACCATCTATTCCTATTGAACACGGCCGTACTCACATTGTGAACACTTTCAAATTCCTTAACCAATCTAGGCGGGCGGCGTTTATGCCTTATTTTACGCTCGGTTATCCTGACCGGGAGAGTTCGCTGGCTGTGATTGAGGCGATTGCCCCTTATAGTGATTTGCTGGAATTGGGGGTGCCGTTTAGTGATCCTATTGCGGACGGGCCAACGATTCAGCGCAGCACCCAACAGGCTTTGGAGAATGGCACAACGAGCGTGGATTGCCTGACAATGCTTGGTGAGCTTCGCAGCCGAGGGGTGCATACTCCTGTGATGTTGATGGGATATTACAATCCGATTTTGGCCTATGGCGAAGCGAATTACATCCGGGATGCTGCAGCTGCTGGGGCAGATGGCTTTATTGTGCCTGATTTGCCAATAGAAGAGGTTGACGACTTTGAATCTTTAACGGCCGAAGCAGGGCTGGTGTTGACCCACTTTCTGGCTCCGACAAGCAGTCCAGAGCGAATTAAAAATGTGACGGAGCGGGCTGATGGATTTATTTACCTGGTTAGCCTAACGGGTATTACTGGCGCTCGGTCGCAGTTGACGGATGGATTAGATGAATTTGTTAGCCGGGTGCGGGCCCAAACTAAAACGCCGTTGGCGGTGGGCTTTGGCATTAGTACCCCTGAACAAGCGGCGGATGTCGGCCGTATTGCTGATGGTGTAATTATAGGCAGCGCCCTTATTAATGCTGTTGATAGCGTCTCTGATGATAAGCCTGGTGCCGCTGCTGCCTTTGCTCGCGAGATGGCGGCGGCACTTCATTAGGGCTGGTAAAAGACTAGCTCCTATATACCCTGACAAAAAGGAACCCCCTCAATGCCTAATCGACTCATAAATGAAACCAGCCCCTATCTCTTGCAGCATGTTGATAACCCTGTAGATTGGTATCCCTGGGGAGAAGAGGCGTTGCAACGGGCCAGAGAAGAGGATAAGCCAATTCTGTTAAGTATCGGTTATGCAGCCTGCCATTGGTGTCATGTCATGGCTCACGAATCGTTTGAAGACGAGGAAACGGCCGACTTTATGAACGAGCATTTCGTTAATATCAAGGTAGATCGGGAAGAGCGGCCGGATTTGGACAGCATCTATATGAGCGCTGTTCAGGCGATGACGGGACAAGGCGGCTGGCCGATGACGGTTGCGCTGACTCCTGATGGCGAACCTTTTTTCGGCGGCACTTATTTTCCCCCGACCAACCGTTATGGAATGCCGAGCTTTCGGCAAGTGCTATTAGGATTGGTGCGAGCCTGGCAGGAGCGACGGAGCGATATTGCTAGTAATGCGGCCGACATTGCGGAACATATTAGCCGCCGGGTGGTGCTGGGGCAGCAATCTGATGTCCTTGATGAAGGGCTGTTTAAGGGCGCGGTGGCTGCTTTGAGTACAAATTTTGATAGCCATAAAGGTGGTTTTGGTGGTGCGCCTAAGTTCCCGCCCTCAATGACGATTGAATTTTTGCTGCGCCATTTCTTGCAGACGAAAGATGATCAGGCGCTTCACATGGCTGAGCATACCTTAAAGCAGATGGCTTTTGGGGGGATGTATGATCAGATTGGGGGTGGCTTTGCCCGTTACTCGACGGACAATGATTGGCTTGTGCCGCACTTTGAGAAGATGCTCTACGACAATGGCCTATTGGCGCGGGCTTACCTTCATGCTTGGAAGGTGACGGGACGGCCGTTATATCGTCGGATCGTTGAGGAGACGCTTGATTGGGCTATCAAGGAGATGCGACATGAGGAGGGCGGCTTTTACAGCAGCTTGGATGCCGACAGCGAAGGAGAGGAGGGGAAATTCTACGTTTGGCAAGCGGCCGAGATTGATGAGGCCTTGGGCGATGAGGCCGCGCTCTTCAAAGCCTATTATGGCGTTCGAGAAGGGGGGAATTGGGAAGGTAACAATATCCTTCACATCACGGACAGTCTTGATGTGGTGGCGCAACGTTTCGATTTGGAGCCGGAGGTGGCTCGCCAACGGCTGAATACGGTCAGTCAAAAGCTTTATGATTTACGAGCGAATCGTGTTTGGCCGGGATTAGATGATAAGGTGCTGACGGCCTGGAATGGCTTGCTGCTGGCGGCATTGGCCGAAGCGGGTTGGGATTTCAAGCGGCCGGATTATTTAGATGCGGCCGTTCAGAATGCGGAATTTCTCTATCGGACGATGCGAACGACAGACGGCCGTTTGTTGCGTACCTGGAAAGCGGGATCGGAGGCCAAATATAATGCCTATTTAGAGGATTATGCTTATTTGGCTGATGCGTTGTTGGCTTTGTATCAGGCCACATTTGATGAACGCTGGTTTGTCTGGGCGAAAGCGTTGGCGGATCAGATGATTGCTCATTTCCAGGATAGCGAGCATGGCGGCTTTTTTGATACCTCCGATGACCATGAGACGCTCATTCATCGGCCGAAAGAGCTTCAAGACAATGCCACCCCTTGTGGTAACTCAATGGCCGCTCAAGCCCTGCTAAAGATCAGCCTTTATACGGGAGAGGGGCATTATTGGGACTTGGCGGAAACGGCCGTCTCGGCCTTATATGGGGCCATGCTGAAATACCCTAACGGCTTTGCTCATTGGCTTGGGGCGGCTGATTTTATTGTTGGTGAGGCGAGGGAGATTGCCATTGCCGGGGAAGCGGCAGCGGCTGAGACGCAGGCGTTGTTGGATGTTGTCTATGGAGAATATCGGCCGAATTTGGTAACGGCCGTTGGAACTGAGGGCGGCGTCATACCTTTGTTGGCAGACCGGCCCCAGAAAGACGGCCGAGCGACAGCTTATGTCTGCCGTAAGTTTGTATGTCGTTTACCAGTGACGACCCCTGAGGCGCTTGTTGGTCAACTTCAGGAATCCTTTTCGGAGGATGGATGAGTAAGCGTCGGAAAGGCTGTTTAGGCTTCTTTTTGCTTCTGGCTGGCATTATCCTTTTTCCTTTCGTTTGGCGATCAGCGGTGACGTTTTATTACGGCCGCGATATTTATTCGACTTCTGAAGCGCCCGCTGAACAGGTGGCGATTGTGTATGGGGCGGCCGTTTATGGGAACAATCGCCTTAGTACGGTTTTGCGAGATCGGATGGATACGGCGATTGAGCTTTATCAAAGCGGGCAGGTGCAGAAGATTTTAGTCAGCGGCGACAATCGAGAAGCGACTTATAATGAACCGGGGGCGATGATGACTTATGCCATTCAGCGAGGGGTTCCCCAAGCGGATATTCAGCCGGATTATGCGGGGTTGCGTACGTATGATACCTGTTACCGGGCTAAACATATTTTTCAGGTTGAGTCGGCGGTTTTGATTACTCAAGACTTTCATTTGCCTAGAGCGTTGTTTACCTGTAATGCACTTGGGATTGAGGCGATTGGGGTAACGGCCGATCGCCATACCTATCGGGCTGCCAGGTGGTTTGAGACACGCGAAACGGCCGCGACGCTGGTAGCGCTTTGGGATGTTATTCGGCGCGATGATCCGGCCTATTTGGGGGATCCGATACCGCTCATCCCATATGAAAGCCACTCTTGGTGTCGAAAAAGATCAGCCACGAATTACGCGAATTGAACGAATTTTTTCTATAATTCACCAAAGTATTGTGGAATCTGGCTGGTTATTGGACGATTTTTATATCGGCTTTATTCCTTAGAAATGGAGAAATGACAATGTTGTCTGGGTTTGATTGGGAGAGCTTGCTTAATGATTGTGTTGATTTTACGCAGCGGCTTATTCAGACGCCGAGCATGTCCCATGAAGAAGAAACCATTGCCGGGCTGATTGCGGAGGAGATGCGGGGGCTGGATTTTGATGAGGTCTGGATCGACGAGATTGGGAATGTGTGCGGCCGTATTTATGGGCAGGATCGTAGAAAAGGGGCCTTGGTGCTGAACAGCCATACCGACCATGTTGATCCGGGTGATCCGGCTTTGTGGCCGGCTCCGCCATTTTCAGGGGAGATCGTAGACGGCCGTATTCTTGGTCGAGGGGCGTGTGATATTAAGGGGCCGTTGGCGGTACAGGTTTATAGTATGGCCGCTTTGAAACGGATGGGCGAACGGCCGCAGCGGGATGTGGTTTTTACGGGGGTTGTGCAGGAAGAGATTGGTGGGGCAGGAGCTGTCTATTGGGTGGAAAATCTGGATTATCCTGTGGCTTTGGTTGTGTTGGGCGAACCGAGCAGCAATCATATTAGTTTAGGACATCGAGGGATATTGCAAATGTGGCTGACTTTTCACGGCCGTTCGGTTCATGCCAGCGTGCCGGAAAAAGGGGAAAACCCAAATTACGCAATGGCCGCTTTCTTAAGTAGATTGGCTGAGCGAAAAGGTGAACTAAAATCTCATGAATTGCTTGGTGGGACGAGTGTTGCGCCGACGATTGTAGAGGTAGATACGAAAAGCGTGAATGTGACCCCGGCCTGGACGCGGGTATTGTTAGATTTTCGGACAGCGGCCGAAAGTCCGAACAGTTTGCAATCATTCGTGACCGATTTGGCGAAAGATTTCCCTCATTCCTTGAGTGATGCTTGGGCAACAGACCCGAATGTACCGCTTCAAGATTCTGACGAGATTGTTTATGGTTATTATACGCCGCCAGATAGTCCGGTTGTTGGTTCGGCGTTGGCGGCGATTACAGATGGGATGGGGTGGCAGCCGGATTTGACAAGCTATAATTTTGCTACAGACGGCCGTCATTTTGTGCCTTATAACCTTCCCATAATTGGTTATTCTGCGGCGGAAGAGCATCTAGCTCATACTATTAAGGAGTCCATTTCTATAGATATGATGGCTGATAGTTTGCGGGGGCATGTGGAGTTGTTGCGTCAGTTTTAACCCATTTAGCGGGGGAATAAATGCAAAAGTCGCCTTAATAATGGTTGTCACGGTACAATAGTACTAATGTATAAAAATCAATTCGTATAATTCGTGGCTATTATTTAGAGGAGGTTTCAGTGACGTTTGAGATTGGATTGGTTTTAGGCATCTTGGGAGTCGCCATCGTTCTTTTTGCATCAGAAAAAATCAGAGTTGATGTCGTGTCGATGATGGTCTTGCTCGCATTGCTGTTGACGGGGTTGTTGGATACTGAACAGGCGTTTTCAGGTTTTTCTAATCCGGCGGTTATTACAGTTTGGGCAATCTATATTGTTAGCGCTAGTTTGACCTATACCGGGATCGCTGATTTTATTGGCCGTTATATCGCCAAAATCGCGGGGTTTAAGGAGTGGCGCTTGATTCTGGTTCTTATGGTTACGGTTGGGACGATGTCGGCCTTTATGAATAATATTGGCGCGACGGCCGTTTTGCTGCCGGTTGCTATTGATCTCGGCCGTCGAGCAAAGGTCGCTGTGTCTAAGCTGCTTATCCCCCTGGCATTTGGCTCATTGTTAGGTGGCGTCACCACACTCATCGGAACCCCTCCAAATCTCTTGGCAAGTACCGCACTAGCCGATGCTGGTCTGGAGCCGTTTTCGCTGTTTGATTATACGCCGATGGGACTGATTATCATGGTGTCGAGTACGGCCTATATGGTTTTGATCGGCCGTCACCTTCTGCCTAACCGGGGTCAAACTCATCTGGAAACTGAAGAGTTGACGACCGAATATGAGCTGCGGGATTATATGGCCGAACTGCATGTCCAAGCCTCTTCGCCTTTAGTTGGAAAAACGATCGTCGAAACGCATTTAGGCGAAGAGTATGATTTAACGGTTATGGGTGTTATACGGGATGGAAATGTCCGCCTTGGTATCTTGCCCAATGCTCACGTTCGAGCAGGAGACCGTCTTCTGGTCAAAGGCAAGCACGAAGAGATTTTACGGATTGGCGAGCAAATAGGCGCTCTGCTTGTTCCAGAACACATCTTGGGAGATGAAGACCTGAAATCATCCGAAGTAACGATTTCCGAAGTGGTCGTTAGCCAATTGGCAAGTTTCATCGGCAAAACATTGAAAGAGAGTGATTTTCGGAATCGATATGGTGTCACTGTTTTAGCCATCTGGCGACGGGAGACTGGTATTGAAACTGGTCTGGCCGATGTCGAATTGCAGATGGGGGATACAATATTAGTCCAAGGTAGACGGGAACGGATTGAGGGGTTGCGTGATAATAATTCATTCTTACTGCTTCGTTCCCCAGAGGAACCAAGTCGTCGATTGTCAAAAGCACCTATTAACTTGATCATCTTCGTTTCGATGATCACGTTGGTTAGTTTGGGTATCTTACACATTTCGGTTGCGGCCGTTCTAGGTGCCATTCTCTCTGTTCTGACAGGCTGTTTATCAATGGATGAAGCTTACAATTCCATTGAGTGGAAATCTGTTTATTTAATAGCGGGCATGTTGCCAATGGGGATTGCGATGGAGACGAGCGGCACGGCCGCATTTTTGTCGGACCAAATTATTTCGATTGTTGGTCAATTTGGCTCGACTGGAATTTTGGTTGGTCTCTTCATCCTGACGACTATTATCACGGCCTTCATGTCTAATGCGGCTGCGGCCGTTCTTGTTGCCCCTATCGCTATTAGCGCTGCCTTTGATGTTGGGGCTGATCCGCGCGGTTTTGTGATGAGTGTTGGCATTGCAGCCTCTAATGCCTTTTTATTCCCAATTGGTCATCAGGCATTAATTCTTGTCTACGGCCCTGGTAACTATCGGTTCTTTGATTACACCAAAGTCGGGCTACCATTGACACTGTTGATCTGGATTTTGATGCTCATTTTCCTGCCTATCTTTTGGCAGCTTTAAGGTATGCTTTCAATTTTACGCAACCGAACAGCGCTTCCACTCCTCTTTCTTCCCCTGCTTTTCCTGGCTGCGTTTTTCTTTTACCCGCTACTTAACATTTTTCGCTTGACGCTGACGGCCGAAACGATTGGGAATGTAATAAATCAGCCCTATATTACCAGGGTGGCCGCCTTTACATTTTGGCAAGCGGCCGTTTCGACTGGCTTAACGTTGTTGTTTGGGCTGCCTGCGGCCTATCTGTTCGCTCGATATAGTTTTCCGGGTCGGAGGCTACTTAGAGCATTGGCTACGGTTCCCTTTGTTATGCCTACTGTGGTAGTTGCGGTGGCCTTTAGATCGCTTTTGGGGGATAACGGGCCGCTCAATCAAGCGCTGATGAGTATCTCTGGTCAAGAGATGCCGATTTTGCAGTTAGAGCAGACGCTGACAATTATTTTGTTGGCCCATATCTTTTATAACTTTGGGGTGGTGGTTCGGCTGGTGGGTGGCTTTTGGGCGAATTTGAACCCTAGAATGGTGGAGGCGGCTCAGGTGTTGGGGGCATCCCCCTGGCAGGCGTTTCGTTCTGTGACGCTGCCTTTGCTCCGACCACCGCTGATGAGTGCGGCTTTACTTATTTTTCTCTTTACTTTTACCAGTTTTGGGGTCATTCTCTTATTGGGTGGGCCTGGTTTTAGTACCCTCGAAACGGAAATCTACCGACAATATGTTACATTTCTGGAGCCGGATGTAGCGGCTGTTTTGTCTTTGTTGCAAATCGGTTTTACTTTTTTGTTGATGAGCTTATACGCGCGTTGGCAGCAGCGAGCGGCCGTTGCATTAGATTTTCGGCCGCAGACAACCACTCGACGAGCGCCTAAAACAACGGCTCAAAAAGCGGCCGTTTTTGCTTTAGCGGTTGGGGTCTGTCTATTTCTTGTCTCACCTCTCATTACTTTGGTCTGGCGTTCTCTAGTGGATCGTGACGGCCAACTAACGTTGGCCTATTATGAGGCGTTGCCTGTTGCCCGAAGGGGAAGCGTTACTTTTATTCCACCGCTGGCGGCTGTTGGGAACTCGTTGGCTTACGCACTTTTGACGGTTGTTTCGGCTGGCTTCTTAGGGTTGTTGACGGCTTTGGTGTTGGCTCGGCCAGCAGCATGGCGACGGCTTGAAGCGGTATTTATGCTGCCGTTGGGGGCTTCGGCCGTTACGTTAGGCTTGGGCTATGTCGTGACGTTGGATACGCTGCGAACCTCTCCGCTGTTGGTCTTGATCGCGCATACATTGGTAGCTTTTCCGTTTGTGGTGCGGAGCTTGCTGCCGGTGTTGCAGGGGATTCGGCCTAATTTGCGAGAGGCGGCGGCCGTTTTTGGGGCCTCACCCTGGCGGGTTTGGCGGGAGGTGGATTTGCCGATTGTTGGTCGGGCTTTGTTGGTTGCGGCTGTTTTTGCTTTTACAGTTAGTTTGGGGGAGTTTGGCGCGACAAGTTTCATTGCTCGACCTAACAGCGGCTTTCTGACAATGCCGATTGCTATCCAGCGGTATTTGAGTCAGCCAGGAGCGCTCAATTTTGGTCAGGCTTTGGCAATGAGTTCGATTTTGATGGTGGTTTGTGCTAGTGGATTTGTGGCGATTGAGCGGTTTCGTTTTGCTGATATTGGTGAGTTTTAAGGGGAAAGGTTTAGCCACGAATTAACACGAATTTTACGAATTAGTACTTTACGGATTGCGGATAGGTGGCTTGAAACCACCTAGTTTTTTATAGAATAGTTTATGTTAGAACTTACTGGGGTTAGCAAGTCTTTTGATGATAAGAAGGTGTTGCAGGATATTTCGTTTCAGGCGGAGGCTGGGGAGGTAATTGCGCTGCTTGGGCCTAGTGGGTGTGGCAAGACGACATTGCTGCGAATAATTGCGGGATTGGAAGTGGCCGATTCGGGTAACATTATTCTTGAAGAGCAAGATTTAACTGATGTTCCGGTCTATCGGCGGGGTTTTGGGATGGTGTTTCAGGATTATGCCCTGTTTCCGCATAAAACGGCCGCTGAGAATGTTGCCTTTGGGTTGAAAATGGCTGGCTGGACGGCCGAGAAACAGCAAGCACGGGTGACGCAATTATTGGATTTAGTGGGATTGAGTGGTATGGGAGAACGGAGCGTTTATGATCTTTCTGGAGGTGAGCAGCAACGAGTGGCATTGGCCCGGGCATTGGCGCCAAATCCGCGATTGCTGCTATTGGATGAACCGCTGGGAGCATTGGACAAGGCATTGCGGGAACGGTTGATGGTTGAATTACATTCGATTTTGACCCGGGCGGCTAGCGAAATTGAAGGTCAACAACCTGTGATAACTATTTATGTGACCCATGACCAGGAGGAAGCATTTGCTGTTGCAGGTCGAATTTTTGTGATGAATGAGGGGCGGATCGAACAGTCTGGTAGGCCAATAGAATTGTATCGATCACCAGAAACGCCCTTCGTAGCTCGTTTTTTGGGGATGGATAATTTGTTGGCGGGCAAGGTGGTAGAGGAACGGCCGTGTATGGTCGAAACAAATATTGGCTTGATTGAGGTGGATGAAGATTGCGACTTAATAGTTGATAGTCATGGTCTACTTTTGATTAGGCCAGAAGCAGCAGAGATAAGGGAGGCTGATGATCTTGGAAGGAATCGGATTGATGGATATGTGCGGGAGATCTCTTTTCGCGGCCGTTATCAGATCACTCGAATTGACATTGACTGGAATGGTAAAACAACAACCCTCAAACTTACTTTTGATATTGAAACGGTATTGCCAACTCCAGGCAGCCTCATCCGACTAACGCTGCTTCCTCATAAATGCCGATTTTACCCGACGAAAACTTCTTGAATGCTTCCTTAGCGGGACTAAGTGGGGGTTGCCAGCCCAATAGTTACAAGCGTATAATTCTTTTTCCCTGCTGTAATAGACACAGTAGTAGTTACGGAGAATAAAGTACAATGGATTCAATCTTGTGGACTGTAGGAGCCTTTTTCCTGGTCCTAACACCAATCATTATCGTACACGAACTCGGTCATTTTGTGGCCGCTCGTTTATCAAATATTCGAGTCGAAGAATTCGGGCTAGGATTCCCTCCCCGCGCTGTGAAGCTGTTCAAGCGGAATGACACTATTTATTCGCTAAATTGGATTCCATTGGGTGGCTTTGTTCGTCCAGCAGGCGAAGATGACCCAACAGTTAAAGATGGTCTGGCGGCGGCATCTATTCGAGCTAGGCTTTTTACCTTGTCGGCTGGGGCAGGTGCCAATTTCTTGCTGGCGTTATTGATTTTTTGGGTTGCTTACATGATTGGCCCGCCAATTGACGAAGTCTCGATCCCACAGGTTATGGCTAATTCGCCAGCCGAGGCTGCTGGAATGGAGGCAGGAGATATTATCTTACAGGTTAATGGTAAGCCAGTTAATGAGGCTCGTACTGTAATTAATGAGGTATCTGGATCGGCTGGAATTCCGGTTGAGTTTGTGGTTCTAAGGGATGGTCAAGAGGTGTCGATTGTGGTTACGCCGAGATTACCAGGCGAATTTAATCCTGAGACAGATGGGCCGACAGGAATTCAACTGTCTTCGGCGCCAACAGGCGAAAATTTCTCATATGGGCCGGGCCGTTCGCTGGTGATGGCTAGCGAAATCACATTTGATATTGTTGCTCAGACTGTTCGCGCGCCAATCATGTTGATTCGGGGTCAAATCTCGCCAAGCGAGGCTCGTCCGGTAAGTGTGGTTGGTATTAGCCAGCTTGCAGGATTGGCAGCTGAAGAGACAGCCACCAATCGGGATTTATTCCCTATACTCTGGTTTACAGGCATCATTAGCGTTGCACTTGGCTTTACAAATTTGCTACCTATCCCAGCTTTGGATGGGGGTCGAATTATGTTTGTGTTGGTTGAAGCTATTCGAGGTCGCCGGGTTGAACCGGAGCGAGAGGGCATGGTTCATCTGGTTGGTATGTTGGTGCTGTTGGGTTTAATGGTTTTGATTATCATTCAAGATATTGTAAACCCGATTATTCCCTTTTAGCTGAAAAAGTAAGGGGTCGTCTTTCAAATTGCATAGATGAGTTAGCAATTTGTTATATAAAATTGGAACCAATCTAGTTTATTAAGAGATTGGAGGTTAAGGTGTGGTGTTAGGTAGCAATATGAATGCCTCCTCACCGATTTAACTTCTAATCTCTGTTTTTTTGGAGAGATAGAAAATGGATGAAAAAATACCATTTACCGAATGGGTACAGTCGTTGAAAAATGATGAGGCTGTTACCATACCTTCTTTATTTCGTTTGTCAGACATGGCGGCGGATGAGTGGCAGGCGTTTCAGGATGTTTGGCCGACGATAGATGATGAGCGGCGACGGATCATTGCGCGCCACTTGGCCGATATTAGTGAAGATAGCTTTCAGGTGGATTTTACAGACTTTTTTGCCATGGGCTTGAATGATTCAGCGGCTCCGGTTCGTTTGGCTTCTTTAGATGGTCTTTGGGACTCAGAAGAGATTTCGTTGATTCGGCCGATTATAGAGTTGATGCAGGATGACCCGGATGTGGAAGTTAGAGCTAAAGCTGCGGGAGCGCTTGGTCATTTTGTTGTGATCGGAGAATGGGAAATTATTTCTCCGAAGGAGACAGAACCTATTGTTGTGGCGCTGCTAGCGCAGATGGATAATCCAAATACGGCCGATGCCATTCGCCGTTCGGCTCTGGAATCGTTGGGAGCTGCTTATCATCCTCGGGTTGCAGAATTGATAAAGAGTGCGTTCGAAAGTAAGAATTATCGGATGCAAGTCAGCGCGGTTTGTGCAATGGGTAATAGTACGGATTCGCAATGGACTCCTTTTGTTATCGAGGAGTTTGAACACCCTGATGCTGAGATGCGCTTTATGGCTGCTCGTGCTGCCGGTCAAATTGGAAGCAGTGACAGTGTTGAGGGATTGATAGTCCTTTTAGATGATGAGGATTTAGAGGTTCAGCTAGCGGCGATTGGCTCTTTGGGCGAGATAGGTGGCGATTTGGCCCGCGAAATGCTTGAAAATCTGGCAAATGATCCTGAGATTGAGGGAGAGATGCTTGAAGCGGTTGAAGAAGCGTTAGAAGAGATTTCAATGATGAGTGGCTTTGGGGATTTGTCGTTACTGGATTATGAAGACGATGATGACGCGGATGGCAATTGGTTGCCATTTAAGGGAGAGGCTTAGCGATTTGCAAGACGCAGTGAACCGACTTTCTAGCTGGTATTGGCTTAAAAGAGGAATATGGGTTGTTTGTCTGCTATTTCTGCCCTGGCTGCTGACGGCCGTTCAATCTGAACAGCAACCTGTTGCCAGTCAGTCTCAAGCGGAATATGAATTTGGTCAGGCCCTTCACTTCTCTTTGCTCGTCCAGGGCAGTCAACCGATTTCTAGCGTAACCTTTTTTTATCGTGCGGATGATAGTCTGGCGACAACGGCCGTTGACATCGCTGTAGAATCAGCTCTAGAGGTTCGGGTTGAGCATACGGTTGAGTTGACTGAAGTTAGACTCGCTCCTTTTTCAACAATTCGTTACTGGTGGCAGGTTACAGATATAGCTGGCAATGTCTTAGAAGTTCCTTCTCAAATAGTTGAGTATGAAGATGATCGCTTTGAATGGCGAACGTTATCTGATGATGTGATTACAATTCACTGGACAAATGAAGATGCTGCATTGGGTCAGATGGCATTGGATATTATCAATGATTCTCTGCCTCGCCTGTCAGCCATAATTCCGGTTAAGCTGCCTGACCCTTTGAGACTATATATCTATCCTTCGGTTTCAGATTTACAATCATCTTTACGGTTAACTGGTCGGGATTGGGTGGGAGGCCATACGAATCCTGAGCTTGGCGTTATTTTGGTGACGGCTGCAAATTCGAGAACGGCCGTTTCAGATTTGCGGCAAAGTATTCCCCACGAATTAACGCATTTGATGTTGTATCAAGCGACGGGTGAGGCATTCCCGAATTTGCCGCGCTGGTTTGATGAGGGTTTGGCTGCAATAATGGAGTCTGGGCCAGACCCTAATGAGGTGTTGATATTGGAGGAGGCCGTTGAGAATGGCGCGACGATTCCTTTTTCGGAGTTATGCACGACGATTCCATTGGACGGCCGTCAGGCGGTGTTGGCCTATGCTCAAAGCCGTTCTTTGATTGATTTTATTCAAGCTGAATATGGCAATAATGCCTTGAACCAAATGGTCTTGGCATTGGTTGACGGGGCTAATTGCGATTCAGTTTCTAGTCGGGTTCTTTCTCTTTCACTTACGGAGCTGAATCAAGCGTGGTTGCGGTCTTTAAGCCCTCAATCGACTCTTGGACAATTTTGGCAGGCCAGTAGTATTTGGTTACTTTTATTGGTAGCCGGATTTGGGCTGATGGTTGTTTTTCTTTTGCCTATAAATAAAAAATAAACATTGATTTTTGAGGTAGAAAATGGTGAAATCAAATTTTGATCAACTTTTCAGAGAGGGGACCGAGTTGCTCCATCGGGGACGAGCTGATCAGGCACTTACTTTGTTAGAGGAGGCATATATCCTGGAGCCAGACCATGCTGATGTAGGTATCAATTTGAGCGGCGCCTACATTTTGACGAAGGGTTTTAAGAAAGCAATCCCTATATTGGAGAATTTGCTTGAGCGTGAACCTGAAAATGTGATGGTCTGGACGAATTTGGGGGCAGCTTATCTAGGTAATCCCGTTTTGGCTAATGATGAGGAGCAAGTTAAGGCTATTGCTACCTTTGAAGCGGCCTACAAGATAAACCCGGCTACGCCTAATGTGGCGTATAATATTGGGCTGATTTATCGGGATCGTAAGGATGTTGATAATGCGATTAATTGGTTTAAGAAAGCTATTCAAGTAAATCCGGCCGATCGGGATGCTCGAAATAATTTAGCCAAACTTGAAAGGGGGGTAGGAGATAATTAACGGTAACCAGTAGGCAGTTAGTAGTGAACAGTTAGCAGTGGAGGGTGTGTTGAATTTTGGGGTGGTTGGACTCTTTGTTGTTTTATAGATAGGTGGCGATCTCTTCTAAGGGTTTTTTGCTGATAGTTGGTACAGTGGCATCTTCAGCGGGATAGCCGACGACGAGCAGTAGAAACGGCCGTTCGTTGGACGGCCGTTCAAGAATGTCATTCAAAAATCCCATTGGGCTGGGAGTGTGGGTCAAGGTTGCTAATCCGGCATGGTGAAGACCTGCGATTAGAAAACCAGTGGCAATGCCGACTGATTCACTGACGTAATAATGCTTCACCCGTCGTCCATCGGGTAGCAAGCCATAGGATTGAGCGAATATAGCGATGAGGTAGGGCGCTGTTTCTAAAAAGGGTTTGTGTTCGTCAGTTCCCAAGGGAGCCAGAGCATCGAGCCATTCTTGGGGAGCGCGGTTTTGGTAAAAGTCTCGTTCTTCTTCTTCGGCGGCCAGCCGAATTTTCTGCTTGATTTCTGGGCTGCGGACGACAACGAAGTGCCAGGGTTGTAGATTTGCCCCATTTGGGGCTGTCCCTGCTGCTAATAGACAGTTGTCGATGACTTCTTGTGAAACTGGGCGATCTGAAAAATCTCGGACTGTTCGTCGCCGTTGAATGTCAGCATAGAAATCGGCCGCTCTTTGCTGCATTTCTTTAAGGGGATATTCTTGGTAATTTGGTAAGGGGATAAAGTTTGGAGAAGTCATTGAGATTCCTTCTTTGTCGATTTTAGATAGAAGTTGATTCCAGCGGGATCACGCACAATTAAGCCCTCGGCCGTTTCCTGAGCGGAAACACCAGCTGCTTGAACATTTGCAATTGTGGCTTGGCGAGCGGTTTCATCGGGCAATACAATTGTATAAGCGGCTAAACCGCTCGCGTTTGCTGGCAAGGGGGATGCGCCAGCTGATTGCCAGGTATTCATGCCTAAATGGTGGTGATAGCCTCCGGCGCTAACAAAACCTGCGCCTGGATATTCATCGGAGGTAATATCAAAGCCGAGTATATCTTTATAAAATGTTATAGAGTCGGGAATGTTGTGGACTTTGAGGTGGACGTGGCCCATTTTTGTTTTATCGGGCATTTTGGCCCAGGCTATGTTGGGAGTTTCTTTCATCAAGCCTTCAAAATCTAGCTGTTTGGTGAACATTTGAATATTACCTGCTGCCATCGGCCATTCGTCACGGGGGCGATCCCGATAGATTTCGATGCCATTTCCTTCGGGATCGTTCAGGTATAGGGCTTCGCTGACGCCGTGATCTGAAGCGCCTGGCAGTCGATAGCCGTTGTTCAAAAATTGATAAAGCCAATGGGCGAGGGACGACCGATCTGGCACTAAGATAGCTAGGTGAAATAATCCTGTTGCTCGACCAATGTATTGGGCCGTGGGATTGCTACGGAGTTCGACAAGGGCTTCGTTGGTGGTTCCTAAGACGGTTTTATGGGTTGTTTGCTCTCGAATCGTGAGTCCAATGACCTCATTGTAGAAGCGGGTTAACGTTGGCAAATCTTTAACTGTGAGGATTACTTTTCCGACAGTTGAATCAGGATGAATGTTGAATTTTGTCATTTCGAATGCTTTCCTGGGTAGTTTCTCTAAAGATTCTTGAAGTCGAATATTACCAACAACTACTGTTGATTTTCAAGGTAGGTATCACCACCGTTCAAAAACTGCTCATAAGCGACAATAACCCTTTTTTTCAAAGTGGGAGTTAAATCATTAGGTAGGGTATCCGCCGTAAAAAAGCCGTAATCTATTAGTTCGTCAGGTTGGAGTTTAATTGCAGCGATTTGTTCGGGGGATAAAGTACCGCCATCAAAGATGAACATGAGTGATTCGGTTTTGACGTGTGTTGGATGATTGTAGTCGACGGTTAGTAAACGGCCGATTTCCAGACTCAAACCAATCTCCTCAAGTACCTCTCGCTGGCAGCACTGTCGAGGTGATTCATTTTGTTCGACGATACCTCCGGGGATTTCCCAAACGGGTTTGTAATTGGGTTTTACGAGCATGATGTAGCCTTGTTCATTGAACAGTAGGCATCCCGCTCCCATTCGTTTGCTGGGCAAGGCGTTGTAATAAGCGTGTTTTGAGGCGGTAGTTATAGTTGGATCAGGAGGCATTAATTCCAGACATTATCCATAATCAGGCCAAGCGCTTTAGCTGTGCCAATCGGATAGAGACGTGTCTCATGATCAACTGATTCTGCCCCAGCGAAAACTTTTGCTCCTTCAGCCAACAGCCTTGAAAATGTTGGTTTTCGCCTCAAACTGCTGCCAATTTGGTGCTTTGTTAGGGCAATCACGCCTTGAACTTCATCATGTTGTAAGTCAGTGGGAAAACTTAGTAATCGGGCGCGATAAATGATGATTCGATAAAGTTCTCCCGCTTTAGGGGCATCGGGCTGATGAATCATTTCATATAGGGCTAAGGGGGTGGGTTGATCCTGGATAAATACCCGTTTCACCATGCCATCTTTGGATACGTACCAGGTTTCAGGCGAGGAAACAAGTTCGATTTTTGCCCCGATTTCTTCTTGGGCTTCTCGATGGGCACAGGCTTCCCAACTTTCCCCTGGTTCTCGATGTCCGCCAATGCCAGCATAAAACAGTTGGCCTGGTGGGCAATGGTGCCGGGTTCCGGCTAGGAAAAACAGATACCTACCCAGGCCATCTTCGAGCGCCAGTCCGACACCAGCTTCGCAATCTTGGGGGACAAAATAATCAAGCGTGTGGATATGGCTGGCTGTCAAATTGGTCATAATACTCTAATAGATTTCAGGCACAAAGGTTTGTTCCTCATAAGGCATTCGGACATAGCCAGTATGACCTTGTCGAGGGGGAAGGGAAATGGGAGGAGGTAAAATATCTTCATATTCGATCATGCTTAAGAAATGGCTAATGCAATTTAGTCTTGCTCGTTTTTTGTCGTCGGAATTGACCACGAACCAGGGGGCGATTTTGGCATCTGTATATTCAAACATCTGATCTTTGGCTTTCGAAAATTCTTCCCATCGGTGACGGGCTTCTAAGTCTATGGGGCTTAATTTCCAACGTCGGCGAGGGTCATTTGCGCGTGTTTGAAAGCGTCGTTCCTGCTCTTTGTCGCTGACCGAGAACCAGTATTTGATCAGGATGATGCCGTCTCGGACTAGCATCCGTTCAAATTGAGGGCAGTTTCGCATAAATCGCCAATATTCTTCATTGGTGCAAAAGCCCATTACTTTTTCAGTTACCGCCCTCGTATACCAACTACGATCAAAGAGAATGATCTCGCCAGCTGTTGGTAAATGGGCGACATACCGTTGAAAGTACCATTCTGACTTCTCGCGTTCTGTTGGTTTAGCTAAGGCGACTACTTTTACAATGCGGGGATTCATCCGTTCTGTAATGCGTTTGATCGCCCCTCCTTTTCCAGCAGCATCCCGACCTTCAAATAGGACAACGACCCGGAGACCTTTTTCTTTGACCCAGTATTGAAGCTTAACTAACTCTTCTTGGAGCCTTGTTAATTCACTTTCATAAAATGTGGTTTTTAGCTTGCCATTTTTTTTGTATTTATCTGACGGCCGATCTGGTCCCACCCGTGGTTCACCCTGGTCATTATAAGTAATGGGGTGTTGTGCTTTTTCCATTGCTTCTTTTTGATTTGCAGATTGGGCCATTTCCTTACCCCCATTGTCCTGATCCGTCATCTCAACCTCCTTGTTTTCCACAACAAATCTTTCAATTGATACGCCACCCCTTTAGCCTACCATAAATCTTAAATTATTGACAGCTAATTGGTGACTATTTTGCAAATGGAGGCATCTATTTCTGTTAGGATGATTGAGCGTGAAAATGGTTGATGATCTCTTTGGCTTTGACCGTCTTTCCAGGGCCATCTAGACGATAGCGGGATGGGAAGAGGGGGCCGAAGAGAAGTTTTGTTAGTAAAGTTGGATGTTTTAGTGGCTGGGGTCGTACGCCGAATTGGTTGGCGATCTCTTCCATGTATTCGGCATAGAGGACGCGCATGGGATTGAGTCCTTGCTGCTGGCAGGTTGTGAAATGTTGTTCAATGGCTTGTTGACGGATGGCGGGGGAGGGTAGGTCGGCCGTTCCAGAAAAGACGGCTGCGACCCAACGAGCCTGCATTTCCATGATGGGAAAAACGGGGCCACCGACGCGACATTGGGCTAAAAAGGCTAAGTTGTCTAGCTCTGGATGAAAAACGTGACGGTATAGACCAAAGGTATGATCCTCCTTGATTTTAAGGATTGATGGATCTAGGAAAGGGAGGGATGGGGCGTAGCCGGTGCAGAAGATTAATGTGTCGGCTTTGGTTTTGGAGCCATCATTATAGCGAACGCCATCTGGTTCAATTTGTTGAATATCACCTTTCATATGTACACGGCCGTTTAGAATTTGCTCTAAGATAACTGTTCCTGAAGTCACACGCGCATTGGATGGGCTGTAGGGCGGCGGCTTTAATTTTGAAGCTATATCTTCGTCGCTGAAGCCCATTTTTCGATAGCTGTCGAGAGCGATTTTTTCAAAAAATTTTTTCTTGAGTGGGTTGGGAATGAAGCGGTTGAGGGGAGTCAGATTGGTGTCGAGTGGTTTGCCACTGGCGAGGCGGGGGACAATCCATACGCCTGACCTGGCGACGATATCCACATGGTCGGCCGTTCCACCAACCTCTCCAGCAATGTCGGAGCCGCTGCTGCCTGTGCCAATGACGACCACTCGCTTACCCTTGAACGGTTCTGGCCCTTTATAGTCAGCGCTGTGTAGGATTTGTCCTTGGAAACTGTCTTGTCCTGGGAGGCAAGGCATAAGCGGTTTTTGATAAAAACCGTTGGCGATGACAATGGCATCAAACAGTTCTTGGTTATTGGAGCCGGATTCATCTTGATAATGGACAAGCCATTGGTTGTTTTGTTGGCGGATAATGTTGGTGACGGTTGTGTTGAGGTGGATGAACGGCCGTAATCTGAAATGGTCGGCATAGCTATTGAAATAGGCGAGGACATCGGCTCGGTGGGGATAGACGGGTAGTTCATCGGGAAAGGGAAAATCTGAGAAGCCTGTCATATTTTTGGAGGTGTTTGTTTTTAGGGATCGATAGGCAATCGTGCCGCCATCAGGTTGGCTTTCATCATAGTGCCATAGGCCGCCGATGTGGGCGTTTTTTTCAAAGGCGATGGCTTCGAGGCCAACTTCTCGGAGGGATTTGACGGCCGTTAATCCAGCTGGCCCCGCCCCGATGATGGCGACCCGGGTGATGTTATTTGGTTTTGACAATGAATTCATAAGGTATTTATTTCTTCTTTAGTGGGGTTTTTTGACAATACAAATTCCTGAATGATGCCGTTATTCCAGCTCGATTCCATTCATTTGTACAAAGGTGTTGAGTATGATGTTTTTCAAATGCCGCGTGTTTTCGAAGCCCAATGATGTGTAGAAATCTAACTGTTGCTTGTTATCATCGGTTAACAAGACCTTTGTCCTGACATGCTCGAACCGCTCCAGACAGTTGTTTAGCAACATTCGGCCAACCCCTTTTCTTTGGTAATTTGGTTCAACCAGAATGTCTTGTAAATAAAATATGGATACATCATCTGACATGACCCTCGCCAAGCCAATTAACTCTTCATTGTACCAAGCTGAGGCGACATAGGTTGAGTTTTGGACGGCCGTTTTTAGTTTGTCCTTGTTGCACTCATTGGTGTAGGCTGACCAACCGACAGCATTATATAACGCTAGTAGTTGCTTTTGAGGTATTGCGCTGCCGATTTTGATTTCTATGTTATTCATCTGGAAGGGGTTAGATTTTTCTGACTGTATCGCCAACTTGTACGATGCCTGATTGGACGACTTTGGCGTTTAAGCCGCGTAGGCGCAGCCCTTTCCCAGCGGGCGAATTGACAAATTTCATGGCATCTAGGCCAAAACGGGCGACGAACTTTTTGCATCCGGCATGGGGGATTGGGGTAACTTCGATAACGGCCGAGCCGAGTGATAATCGTTGGCCGACGGGGAGATTGTCGATGCTTAAATCTAAATCAAGATAGAGTTGATCGCCTGCTAATGCCCAACGAGCTTTGTCTTGAGCGACGAGGTCGATTGTTCGGGCATTCATCACGTTTAGCTGCATCTCAGGGTGGGCGGATTTATCGGGAGTGGACTTGCTACCGCGCGCTTTCCAATTGTCGCCAATCATGCCTTCTGCCAAGTCTAAAGTACCTTGGGTTAATATTTCTCTTTCTCCGGTATTCGGCCGTCTGACTATCATTGCTACTGTGCCTTCGTCTTTTGGCGACTGGCGTATATTCTCCAAACCAGATTCTAGCTCTAACATATTTAAGTGTCTGATTTCTTCCATAGTAACCTCGCTAAAATAATTTTCGATACGACATAGTTTACTGGCAATGATGCCCTTCTTAAAATTGGAAGGCAAATGAGTTGTTATTGTGCCTTTAGGGTCATTGACCATCATCTTTAGCAGCGCAATAATACCTTTGAATGTTATATTCTCTTGTCTCGTTTTTTTTGACTGCTTTCCCATTACATTCCCATCTCTGATACTTGGAGTTCATTTATGAGTGTCGCCCTATTTCTAATCAGCGTCAGCATTGCCTTGATCGTTTTCTATCTGATTAAAAATTATTTATTGCGAGTATCTATTCCGCTGTCATTACTCTTGCTAAGTTTGGTTTGGGGTATATTTGCTGGTTCGCTCCAGGGCTGGCTTAGTCCGCCTATTGAGAATCCAGAAGCCTTTATCCGTTTGGTAGCACCGATTGTTGAACCTCTTTTGAAGGTCATTCCTTTAATCTATCTTGTTTCAAGGCGACAGATTACAAGCTATCGGGAGGGCATCCTTTTTGGGATTGGTGTTGGGTTAGGTTTTTCGACAGCTGACAACTATCTATTTATTACCAATACTGATGTCTTAGGCGTCGATCAGTTAGGTCGGATGGTGACATTTAATAGTATCCATGCGGTTAGTACGGGAATGATGGGGTTTGCATTGAGCATGGGACGTGGACGGCGGACTTGGTTGGATCAATTCTCGCCTCTTATTGGTGTTTTGATTGCAGCTGTGTGGCAGTTGGCTTTCAATGTTTTAAGCGATTCTGTTTCTGAAGAGCGGTTAGTTGTTGTTAGCTTAATTTTCATATTGGGCGGTACGGGGTTGATTTTGACTGTGATTCGGACGAGCCAATTGTCCGCTGAAAAACAGCGGGCCAACGATTTGTTGGAGGTGGTTATTCCAATTGGGGTTGACCTGTCTTCTGAGAAGGAATTCGGCCGTCTTCTTGAACGGATGACAGTTGAAGCTATCAATTATTGCCAAGCTGATGGGGGTATTCTTTATTTACGAACTGATGCGGATGAACTTCGATTTGTCAGTGTGCGCCATGAGCGACGTAATATTGCGCTTGGAGGAACAACGGGACAAGCTGTATTCGTGGAGCCGATTCCATTACATGAGCAAAATGATTCACTTAATGGTCGAACGGCTGCTGCATTTGTGGCGTTGAATAATACGTCGTTGAATTTGACGAATATAGATCAATCAACAATGTATAATTTTTCTGATCTGGCGATGGGTGATTATCGGCCGTTTTCTTGTCTGACTTTACCTTTGCAGAACAGCCAGGATTCGACGATTGGCGTGTTACAGCTTTTTGATGCCCGCGACCCTGAAACAGATGTCATTATATCCTTTGATGATAATCTTGAAGCGATGATGGGGTCGTTTTCGTTGCTAGCAACGGCCGCCTTAGAAGGTTATTTGCGGGAGGCATCGCTGCGCCATGAGTATGCTCAATTAACGATTAATATTGATGGCAATAAGGTTAAGGAAGAGGTTCAGCAAATTGAAGATACAGACTTTTTTAGGGATTTGCAGGCTCGCGCCCGTGACCTACGACGAGATTCGGCCGATTCATAATACGCTTTGATTTATTGAAATCGTTGTTCCCGAAGTGTGAGCCAGGCCACATAGCTAAACCCGAGAAGGCAGGTTAGGAAGAAGAAGAACGGACCGACGTTGCCTTGTATTAAACACAATATGAGTCCGAATGCAGCATAGAAGGCGAGAAGCAGCTCAATTAAGACGATCCAATCGAATGGCAGATGGTAGCGATTCGGCCGAGTTAGTGTGTTAGGTTTAGATTGAAAACCTTTTGGTGTCCGAATGAAGGGATGGTGGCTGTGGGTGGCTACCTGGAGGATGGCTCTAGTATTGCTTGGGGCTAAACCAACAGCGATGAGCAAGAGGGAAGGCAGCCGGAGCAATCGTTTTTTCCAATCTGGATATAGCACTTGTTGACCGAGGACGAATAATATTGGTTGGGCGATGCCGGCAATGCCAAATAGAAACAGGCCGGGAGGTGGGGGATGGTTGAGGTATACAAGTGGGACTTGTACCAGTAGTAGTAGTAATAGGAGTAGGTGGGTGGTGTAGCCAGCCATCGAAAAAACGGCATAGATTCGGGCGATCCAGGAATGTTCATGGCTGGTTAATATTTCTGGGCCGAATTTGACGAGGCATTGGGTGGAACCTTTAGCCCAGCGTGATTGTTGATTTTTATAGGCCGAGATGGTTGCTGGCAGTTCGGCTGGAGAGACAACATCATTTAGGAACCGAAACTCCCAGCCGTTTAGAATGGCCCTGGTGGATAGGCATAAATCTTCGCAAACGGTGTCTGCTTCCCAGCCACCAGCATCTTCTAAACATTCTCGTCGCCAGATTCCGGCTGAGCCATTGAATTTTGGAAACAGATTGGCTCGATGCCGGACGGTTTGTTCCATGGCAAAATGCTTGTCGAGGGCTATGGATTGGGCAGCAGTTAAGGTTGTTTCTTCGACATTCAAATGGCCCCATCTAGTTTGGATCATACCGAGGCGGGGACTGTCAATGAAATGGGGAATCGTCTTTATCAGGAAATCGGGCTTGGGTTGAAAGTCGGCGTCAAATACGGCGATAAATTCGCCTGTCGCCGTTTGTTGGGCTTCTTGTAAGGCGCCAGCTTTATAGCCTTTCCGATTGGTGCGGTGTTCTAGAGTGATGTTGATGTTATTCCGGCGAAACTGTTCGACAAAGATGGCTGCTATTTCTGTTGTGTCATCAGTTGAGTCATCCAAAACTTGTATCTGGAGTTTTTCAGGTGGGTAGTCTAGTTGAACGGCCGAGCGGATTAGGCGCTCTATGACGTAGCGTTCGTTATAGATGGGAAGTTGGATGGTAACGTGTGGTAAAATCTGTTCATTGATTGGGGGGCAGTCAAAGGTATCCTGACGGTGTCGCCAATAATACCCAATCGTTACCAACCCTAATAGCCCAAAGAGGGACAAGCCGGCAAGAGCCAGTAGATAAATTGTATTTAACCAGGTTGCAATCATGCGTCAGGAGAAGAAAGGATGGATTTTAGGCTTTTATTAAATTTGCTTCGAGGAAGCAGAACACGATGTTGACAGCCTAGACATAGTAGACCGATGTCTGTGCCTAACCGGACTACCTGCCATTCATAACTGCCACAGGGATGCTTTTTTCTTAATCGAACGATATCGTTTAGACTAATTTGTTGCTGCATTAGGCGTAATTATAGCAAGGGGACGTTATGGGGCGAGTTGATTATTAGTTTCTGATAACTTTCGGCATACACTGGCGAACAAGCTATAATGACGATTAGGAATGGCAGGATTCAATTTATTTTCTTAGCAGGATAGTAGATAAAGAAGAAAACATATGCTTTTTTTTGGCTTTGATATTCCAATTATCATCTCTTTTGTCATCACGGCTCTTTTTGCCTTTGCTTACCATGAATTGGCTCATGCTTTGGTAGCTGATCGTTTGGGCGATCCAACGCCACGTAGTTTCGGCCGAATTTCGCTAAATCCTTTCGTCCACCTCGATTTATTTGGCACAATCATGCTCTTGTTGGTTGGTTTTGGTTGGGCTTCTACGCCGGTTTCTCCTAATCGACTACGAGGAAATCCCCGAACTTCAATGGCTATTGTTGCGGTCGCTGGCCCGATAGCGAACCTGCTCATGGCGATTGTGTATGCAGCCCCTATATTTTTTGGGTTAGTCGAACCGACCCCAAATAGTGAGGTGTTGCCATCATTGTTTGGATTCTTGTTGATTGGTATTCAGATTAACTTATTGCTTATGGTGTTTAATTTGATGCCTATTCCACCCTTAGATGGTTTTACTATCTTATTGGGATTGCTTCCGGCGGAATTGGCATATCAATTATTACCACTTCGCCAGTATGGAACAATCATATTAATTGTTGTGATATTTTTGTTGCCCCGGGTTGGGTTTGATGTCTTTGGTCTCGTTCTAAATCCGGTGATGACTCAACTAGTTCCATTGTTGTTAGGGCTATAGATTTATTAAGTTACAAATGCGTCCTTATTATCGGGTATGGCAATTTTGGCAAGTGGTCACAGCCCGACCACTTGATATTGAGTTAGAGGAAGAAATTAGGACCTATTTATCTCCTCAACAGCAGCAATTATTTGACCGATTTTCGGTGAGTGAGCAACGGCATAGCTATCGGGTTTTCTCAACCCTTCGCTCTGCTGGAAATGATGATCCTGAATTATTATCGGCGGCGCTTTTGCACGATGTGGGTAAAACGGTGATGCCTCGGTATTGGTGGGACAAGGTTGTTGTTGTTTTGGGGCAGGCATTTTTGCCTGGGAAGGCGATTGAATGGTCGAAGGGTGAAGTGAAAGGATTTAGACGGCCGTTTGTGGTAAAGGCCCATCATGCTGATTGGGGCGCTGACGAAGCAGAGGCGGCCCAAAGTACCCCGCTTACTGTCGCGCTTATTCGTTACCATCATCAATCAACCAATGACTTAGATGGTAAGTTAAAAGAATACTTGCCTCTGTTGCAATGGGCAGATGATACTAACTAATAGGGATTAAATATACTTAGCATAGACAAAGGAATAACATATGAAAGCACAAACAGTATCTATACTTGGTCTGGGTAGAATTGGGACTTCAATTGGTCTGGCATTAAAAGCGTCTGGCTTTGAACTGGTAATTGTGGGCTATGATGAGGATCGGAATGTTGGGCGGCAGGCTAAGGAGATGGGGGCCGTTGATAAGACGAATTGGAATTTGCTCAATGCCGCTTTAATGGCCGATATTGTTGTGTTGGCGTTGCCCTTCAAAGATTTGGAGGACAGTTTAGCCATTATAGGGGATGACCTTTCACCCCATGCGTTGGTTATTGATCTAGGTAGTTTAAAGGGGCCGGGGCTGAAATGGGCTGATAAATATATGGAACGCGGCCATTATGTTGGGGCAAGCCTGGTATTATCGGCCGAGATGTTGACAGACAGTCGTTTGAGTATTGAGGCTGCTAATGCTGAACTGTTTAAGGATAGTGTTTATTGTGTTATGCCGTCGCCATCGGCTGAGCCAAAAGCGGTGGAAACGGCCGTTAATTTCGGCCGTCTTCTTGGGGCAACGCCTTTCTTCTTAGACGCGCTCGAATACGACAGTCTAATACATGGGGTAGAAACCGGGCCAGGTCTCTTGGCAGCGGCTATGTTCCGGGCTGTTCAACAATCGACGGGCTGGCGTGACATTTTGCGCTTTGCTGGTCTTCAGTTTGCTTTGGCAACGACCGCCTTGGATAGTCAAGATTTGGCTCATTTGGCACTTCAAGATAAGGAAGCCAGTTTGCGATGGTTAGACAGCGTGTTGCAAGAGCTTGGCGAAGTTCGGCGTTGGGTTGCTGAAGGCGAATTAGAGCGACTTGACCTGATACTTGATGAATTAGCAATTGAACGAGCGCGTTGGTTGCATAGTCGGGCCAAGAATGATTGGAGTGAGGATGTTGATAGACCTGATTTGAGTCAAGTGGGTGGCATCGGTGGACAATTTTTAGGGATGTTTGGTCGAAGAGGCGGCGGGGAATCCTCGGAGAAGTGATTGGCCGGAATCAAGTTGATTCAACACAGGATCCGGTGAGTATGAATGCCCACCATGCTTCCAGAAACATATTGATGGTTGCTCCGACCTCCTTTTTTAGTGATTATGGGGGTCATATCCGAATTCTGGAAGAAACATTGGCCTTACAATCTCTAGGACATCGGGTGACGATCGTTACCTATTATAAGGGTGATGATATGCCTGGATTGACCATCCATCGCACACCGCCTTTGCCCTGGCGTTCAGATTATGAAGTTGGCTCATCGAGACACAAATTGGCTTTTGATGTTTATCTAGGGCTGAAATCGTTATTAGTTAACCAGCGGTTGCGACCAGATATCATTCATGGACATATGCACGAGGGTGCTTTGATTGGGGGGATGTTGGCCCGATTTGCTGGCGTGCCGTTGGTCTTTGACTTTCAGGGTGGCCTTTCGGGGGAGATGATTGATCATGGCTTTCTGAACCCGGACGGTCGTATTTATCCTTGGGTGCATCGCCTGGAAAGGTTCATTTGTCATTTGCCTCAAGCGACCCTCATTAGTTCTCTGAGGGCTGAGAAGTTGTTGGTGGAAGAGTTTGGTGTTCCTAAGGATACGATCCATCCATTGCCTGATTGTGTCGATTTAGAACGCTTTAAGCCATCTAAATTTTCGGCCGAAGTTAAGGGCAACCTCCGCAAACGATTTGGTATTCCTGAAAAACGGCCGATTGTTGCCTATCTAGGGCTTTTAGCTGACTATCAAGGAACCCATCACCTGATCCAGGCGGCGGCATACCTTAAGCAAATTGGGGAAGATGTTCATTTTTTAATCATGGGCTTTCCTAAGGTTCAACAGTATCGGGAGATGGCGAAAAGGTTGGGGGCTGATGATCGGGTAACATTTACGGGCAAGGTAGATTATAAACATGCCCCGTTGTATTTGTCCCTGGGGGATTTGGCTATCTCGGCGAAGATGTCAGCAACGGAAGGGAGCGGTAAGGTGTTGAATTATATGGCCATGGGACAGCCTGTGATCGCTTATGACACGGCCGTTCATCGTGAATATCTGGCGGATCATGGGGTCTATACGCCAGTTGGTGAATTTATGGGATTGGCGAATGCTATTCAAGCGTTGCTTCAAGATCCAGGACGCTGCCGTTGTTTGGGCCAGGCGTTGCGCCGACGGGCGGCTGAGAGATATAGCTGGCAAAGGGCGGGGAGAGAGATTGGCGCTTTGTATGAGTCACTCATTACGACTGTTCCTGGAAATGTGAATTAGCTCATGCTTTATATCCATTTATTTGGACACTTGCGGCTGTTTGACAGTGAGCAGACTTTTCAGTTTTCAGCCCTGCCAAAAACGTTGCCGCTGTTAACTTATTTGCTTCTTCAACGAGAGAATGGTCCGATTAGTCGTGAAAAGTTGGCCTTTACCTTGTGGCCGGATGAAGCGGAGGAGAAAGCGAAGGCCAATTTACGTCGCCACCTTTATGATTTGCAACAAGCGTTGCCGAAAACGGCCGATGACGACGCTACTTGGCTCATCCGCAGTCGCTCGACTGTCCAGTGGAATCAAGATGCTGATTATTGGCTGGATGTGGCTGAGTTTGAGAAATTGAGCAGGTCGGCCGATCACCTGGCAAAGGCAGTAACGCTTTATGCGGGTGATTTGTTGCCGAGTGAATATGATGATTGGCTTGATGCTTACCGGGAGCGGTTTCGCCATCAATATTTAGATAATTTAGAACAGTTGATGTCGCGCAGCCGAGAACAAAAAGATTTTCGTCAGGCTGTAGCTTATGCCAAACAACTGTTGGCCTATGATCCACTTCAAGAAGATGTTATGCGGGAGTTCTTGTTATTGCGATATGAGTTAGGTGATCGGGCTGGGGCGATCCAAGCTTACCTGGAATTTGTGGAATTGCTGGAAAATGAATTAGAAGTGACTCCGCTATCGGAGACGGTTTTAGTTTATGAGGCAATTCGGGATGATAAGGTGGAGCAACTCTTCGGAATTGGCTTGCCAGAAGGAGTAAATGCAAACAGCGGTGACTTGGAGCGCCAAGTCAACAACTTGCCTGCTCAGTTGACCTCTTTTTTCGGCCGTACGCTGGATATTATCACTGTACATGATTTATTTTTCACCCAAAAGCCAACGACCCGATTGTTGACCCTGACTGGACCAGGGGGTAGCGGCAAAACGAGGCTGGCTCTTGAATTGGCAGCGAGGGTGCTGCCAATTCAGGCAGAATTATTTCCTGATGGCATCTTTTTTGTTGATTTATCGGCCGTTATTCAACCGGAGAAGGTTTTAGAAACCATTATCGATATCTTAGAGGTGAAAGGGACAGGAACCGAATCTCAATTTGAGTCACTAATAAAATTTATTAGCGAGAAATATTTGCTATTAATACTGGATAATTTTGAACAAGTTTTAGATGCGGGATCATTAGTTGGAGAGCTTTTGGCCGCTGCCCCTGGTTTGCGGGTGATGATTACAAGCAGAGCGGCATTGCAGCTATATGGTGAACAGGAATATCCTGTAGCTCCTTTACCATTGCCAGAGTTAGATCAAAAACCTTCGATTGAAGGGCTGTTAGAATTTGCGGCCGTTTCCCTGTTTGTGGCTCGGAGCCGAGCGTATAAATCTGATTTTACATTGACTGAAGAGAATGCGGTTGATGTGGTTCAGATTTGCACTTTGTTAGACGGACTACCCTTAGCGCTAGAGTTGGCTGCTGCCCGTATAAAGTTGTTCTGGCCAAAAGCAATGGTTGCTCAGTTGCACAGCAAGTTAGCCTTTTTGAGCAGCAAAGTCAGAAATTTGCCAGCCCGCCAGCAAACGTTGCGGGACACGTTGGACTGGAGCTATCACTTATTAGATGATGACGAGAAAAAGCTTTTTCGACGGTTAGCCCTTTTTCGAGGCGGGTTTTCGGTTGAGGCGGTGGCAAGGGTAGCGTTGGTTAAAGATGGCAAAAGAAGCCATGAGGCAGTTGCCTATTTAGCTTTAGATCTTCTGGTTGCCCTTTCTGAGCAAAGCATGATTCAATTCAGTCAGAGTGAGGTTGACAGTCAACCTCGCTTTATAATGCTTTCGACCGTTAGAGAGTATGCGATGGAGATGTTGCAACAGGAAAAGCAACCAGTCGCTTTGAATAATCGTTATGCCCTCTACTTCGCTGGGTTGGCAGAGATTGCTATTGAAGGTTTAAGGGGGCCGGAACAGGCTAAATGGGTTAAACAGATTCGTGAAGAAGAAAATAATATGCAAGCAGCGCTTGATTGGTTGCTTGATAAGGGAGGTGAAGAACGCGCCCAATTTTTGCTGGCGCAGGTTATTGGAGAAAGCCATGTTCGCAAGGGGCATTTTGCTGATGCAGCTACTTATTATAAGTTGGGTATTGAGAAAGCGGAGCTAATTGATGATCTACAGCTACAGACTAAAGGTTGGATTGGTTTAGCTGATTTGTGTATTGAACGGGGTGATAATAAGCAGGCTTTGGCGGCGGCCCAAAAAGCGGAAGCTTTGGTGCAACAAATATTGGCAAAGGGAGGGAATAGCGCTGAATACGAGCTGGTTACGGCCGTTACATTCCAGGGGTGGGCGCTGTCGCGGTTGGGAGATTTTGAGGCGGCGTTGCCGATCGCAGAGAGAGCTGTTGCGCTTAGCCAAACGGCTGGTGGGCCAATGGCAAAATTGGTTGCCATGAATTTACTGGCTTATTTATATGATGATGTCGGCCGTTATAATGATGGTTCTATTTACCATCAAGGGGCGTTGGCAATAGCACGAGAAGTCGGCGATCGGCCTTGGGAGTCGGTGCTTCTAAACAATCTGGCTGAATCTTATAAGATGATGGGGAATTTTGAGGGCGCTATCAAGGTCTTTGACGACGCGTTTCAACTATCCCAATTAATGGGCTATCGGCATGTTGAAAATCTGGTTTTGGTAAACACGGGTGATGCTCAGTTGGAATTAAACCAATTTGTTGAGGCGGAAGTTAGTTTCAGACAGGCGCTGAATGAAATCGAGGATAAACCGACCTTTTTTCTCTCCTTTTGCTATGCTTTATTAGGACGTGCTTGTGCCGCTCAGGGTAAGATTGAGGAGGGAGAGTTGTATGCTCAGAAGGCTTTGAAATTGGCAGTTGATATGGAGAATCCTGAAGATAAGGCTTCGGCTTGGCATGCTTTGGCTGAAGTGGCAATGGTTCGCAGCGAGCGGGTTGTTATCGTTGGGAGACGGCCGTATACGCCCAGCGAATGCTTTGAAATTAGCGCCAAGTTTTATCAAGAGAACGGACAGGAATCGGAACGGGCCAGATTGCTGGTGAAGTGGGCGGAATATGAGGCTAGTGAAGGGGATAGAGTAACGGCCGACTTATTGTTTCAGGAAGCAGAAGAGGTCTTTACTCGATATGATTTGCCGTTGTTTTTAGCCCGAATTGGAGCGCTTAAAGGTTAAAGTTATGATCGTTATTCATCAAGAACTGAGAAGGATTTGGCGTAGATGGCAGGTTGTTATTTTGATAATGGTGATCGCTTTAATCGCGCTCGTTGGATGCAGTGGAGATTCAGAGATTGTGGCAACTCCTACCCTGGCTGACCCGACCTCATTGTCTGCTCCAACAATTGAACTGCCTGCGACGAATGAACTTGGAACGGCCGAAGCAAATCCACCGACTGCTGTTGGGACATCACCCGCAGTTGGGCCAGCAGCAGCTGATGATGACTTTCTTGCCATTGACGAAATTTTGAGTGAGATAGATAATGATGTTTGTCAAAATGCTTATCAAACACAGCTTGAACTGGAAGCGATGATTGCAGAAGGCGTTGATGTAGCTGAGTTGGAAGCGGCCGTTGCCGAGCTAATTGAAGAGTTGGAAAGTTGTCCAACACCAACGCCCTAACCCTGATAATGTAGAAAGAAGGATTGCTATGATGAAGAAAAATTCCAGGTTGATTAATATAATTTTACTTGTGGTTTCTTTGTTGTTAGTGGTTCCAGCTGTTGCTTCCGCTCAAGAAGAGGCCGTTACTTGTGATCATCCACGCGTTGCCTATCTGGTTGAAAGGACGGGTGCAAGCTGCCAGGAGATCATTGATCTGGTTGATTCTGGGGTTGGATTTGGGCGAATTATGAAGGCGGTTGTCATTGCTGATAGTTTGCCAGAGGGAAGCGCAGATTGGCGAGAGCTGTTAGCCGCTCACCAGGAAGGATTGGGATGGGGGCAGGTAACTCGCGCATATGGGTTAAACGGCCGATTCGACAATCTTGGCCTGAGTCCAGAAGAAATACTTGCATTACGCGAATCAGGTTTGGGCTGGGGGCAGATTATCCACGCGCAGGCATTGGCGAATGCTGATATTGGTTTGACTTTTGAGGAAGCGGTTACTATGCTGCAAAGTGGCATGGGGTGGGGTGAAATTCGAGCTGAGCTGGGTCTTGAAAATGGACCACCTCCCTGGGCTGGTCAAGGAAAGGCAAAAAATAGGGGGAATGGTAATGGAAACGGTCAAGGAAAACCCCCGTGGGCTGGCCAGGGAAATGGTCAGGGCCAGGGGCGTGGCAACGGGAATAACGGGTAAGCGGTTCACAATTTAGCTAAGGCCAGAACGGATCATTAAACCAAATTCAAGAATGGGGGGATACAGTTGTTGATAGTTAGAGGAGCGTGAGCATTCTGCCCGGCAGTTACCAATAGGATGGTTGCGCTCCATTAGTAAAAACTTCGACCATTCAAAAATAAAAATTGATATTGACAAACTAAGGTGTTTTTGATAGACTACTTGTTCGCATATTGCGTGTTTTAACCATGTTTGAAGCTTAGAACACATATCAATATAAGAGGTTTATCATAACCGTTTACAACAGGGGTCAACAGACGTGTTGTCCCCTTTCTTTGTGGAGATATCTTTTTAGTTAGGGAGCAGGTGAGAGTAAATGCCAAAACTGCCAAATAAGACATACGCGCGTACAACAGACCCCCTTGAGCTGCCGAGTTTGATTGATGTGCAGCTTAATTCCTTCAAAATGTTCTCTGAAGAGAGTTTAGCAGAGTTATTTGAAGAGATTTCCCCAATTGAAAGTTTTAACCGTTCCTTGAAACTCTATTTTCCGTCTAAAAAGCCGGAGGTGGAAGGGTTTGACTTGAAATATTGGTTTGAACCACCGAAATATAGTGTTGAGGAATGTGTCGAGCGGGATATGAGCTATGCTGCTCCGCTTTATGTTCGGGTCATGCTTTATAGCACTGACATGGATCAGCCGATTGTGCAAGAGATTTTTATGGGGGATTTCCCCCTGATGACACCTGCGGGTACGTTTATTATTAATGGTACTGAGCGGGTTGTCGTTAGCCAGTTAATTCGCTCCCCAGGCGTTTATTTTGAAATTGAAGAGGAGCGGGCGACTGGTCGGCCTTTGGCGATGGGGAAATTGATTCCTGATCGTGGGGCCTGGATGGAGTTTGAAACTCGTAAAACCGATTATCTGACGGTTAAATTTAATCGTAAGCGTACAGTTCCAGTGACGTTGTTCTTGCGAGCTTTATCGGCCGTTGATGATGGTTTGGGTAATCAACTTATTAAAGATGGGACTGATGAGGAGATTTTGGCCCTCTTTGAAGACATTGATAATAACCCCGAACACCTTTATATAGAAGGAAGCATTGAGCAAGAGCCAGCTTGGGACCCGGATAAGCCGCTAAATGAGCAGGCATTGATTGAGTTTTACAAGCGAATGCGCCCTGGCGATCCGCCAACGTTGGATAATGCGACTCAATATATGGTTGAGCAGCTTTATGACCAACGTCGTTATGATTTGGCGCGAGTCGGCCGTTATAAGTTGAACAAACGTCTTGAGTTGAACAGTATCGTTCCGCTCAATCACCGGACGTTGACTCAGTTTGACATCGTGCGCCTGGTTCGCCATATGATTCTGATCAATAATGGTCAGGAAGGGAAAGACGATATTGACCATCTCGGCAATCGTCGGGTTAAGACTGTTGGTGAATTGCTGCAAGCTAAACTCAGGGTTGGGTTGCGCCGTATGGAGCGGGTGGTTCGAGAGCGGATGTCGATCCGAGATACGGAAACATTGACACCAGTATCTTTGATCAATATCCGGCCAGTTGTAGCTGCTATTCGGGAATTCTTTGGTAGTTCGCAGTTGAGCCAGTTTATGGAGCAGGCGAACCCATTGGCTGAACTGACTCATAAACGGACTTTGTCCGCTTTGGGGCCAGGTGGTTTGCGTCGGGAACGAGCAGGCTTTGAGGTTCGTGATGTTCATCATAGTCATTATGGCCGTATCTGTCCGATTGAGACACCTGAGGGACCGAATATTGGTTTGATCGGCCGCTTAGCGACCTATGGTCGAGTTAATAATTATGGATTTATTGAAACCCCATATCGTCGGGTGCTGAATACCATAGCCGGGGATGATCCGAATTTGGTTAACCATGATGCCTTTGAAGACATTGTGGATGGCAGTACGGGCGAAATTCTAGTCAGCGCGGGTGAAACGATTACCGAAAAGCAAGCTAAGGCTATTAAGAAAGCAGGTATTGAGCAGGTTCGTGTTGTTCCATTCTTGACCGAGAAAATTGAATATATGTCAGCCGATGAGGAAGATCGTTACACGATTGCTCAGGCAAATGCGGTCTTGGATTCTCGTGGACAATTTGTTGAAAAACGAATTTCGGCCCGCCGCAATCAGCAGTTCCGTTTTGCTTCGGCTCAGCGAATCGATTATATGGATGTGGCTCCCCGCCAAATTGTTGGTATTTCGGCCGCGCTCATTCCGTTCCTTGAACATGATGATGCAAATCGGGCCTTGATGGGTTCCAACATGCAGCGACAGGCTGTTCCATTACTGCGTCCTGATGCGCCTATCGTCAGCACTGGTATGGAGTGGCAAGCTGCTTTGAACTCTGGTCAGGTCGTTGTGGCAACTGAAGATGGTGAGGTTGTTAGCGTTACTGGCGACCAAATTGTGACAGTTGGCGAAAATGGGCCTCGTATCTACCAGCTTCGTAAGTATGACCGTTCTAACCAAAGCACCTGTATTGATCAGCGTCCCATCGTTCAGAAGGGGCAGCGAGTTCACAAGGGCTTGGTGCTGGCGGACAGTTCCTCAACGGATAATGGCGATTTGGCCCTCGGCCAAGATGTAGTTGTAGCCTTCCTTTCCTGGGAGGGTGGTAACTATGAGGATGCTATTCTGGTTAGTGAAGAGCTGGTACATGAGGATCGCTTCACTTCGATTCATATTGAAAAACATGAGATTGAAGCACGTGATACCAAGTTAGGGCCAGAAGAGATTACGTATGACATTCCCAACGTCAGTGAAGATGCATTGAAAGATCTTGACGAACGGGGCATTATCCGAGTTGGGGCAGATGTAAAAGAAAATGACATCCTGGTCGGTAAGATTACGCCGAAGGGTGAAAAAGAGTTGAGTCCTGAAGAAAAGCTGCTTCGCGCTATCTTTGGTGATAAGGCTCGTGAAGTGAAGGACTCTAGCCTTCGCCTGCCTCATGGGGCGAGGGGGAAGGTTGTTGATGTTCAAGTTTTCAACCGCCAACAGGATCGAGATTTGCCGGCTGGTGTTGAAACGATGGTTCGAGTCAGTGTTGCCCAACGACGCAAGATTTCTGAGGGAGACAAGATGGCTGGCCGACATGGAAACAAGGGTGTTATCTCTAAGGTTGTACCAGTGGAAGATATGCCTTATCTGGCGAATGGTAAGCCCGTTGACATTATCTTGAACCCAATTGGTGTTCCTGGTCGTATGAACCTGGGTCAGATTTTGGAGACCCACCTTGGGTGGGCTGCTTCCCGCTTAGGCTTCCGGGCTATTACTCCCGTGTTTGATGGGGCGAATGAGGCGGAGATTGCAGCGGAACTCGGCCGTGCTTGGCTGGTCGAGCGAGCCTGGCAGGAATCTATGGACTGGGCTTGGGACTGGTTGGAAGAGGCTCAATATGATACTGAAAGCCTTGAAGGCCAGGAAGAGGCTCGGTTGCTATATGCCGTTGCTTGGTTAGGTGAATTGGGCTACGACACTGATCGACTTCTGACGGATGAGACTTATGCTCAACATTCTGTGGCCCGTGAGTGGCTTAACATTCGGGAATGGGATGCAGATAAGGTGTTGCCTCAGAACAGAGATGAGCTTCTCAAAGAAGATTGGGAACCTGTCAATGAGTACACTCAAGAGGTGACTGTTCGAGAATGGTATAGTCATATTTTGGAACGTCATGGTGATGAGCTGCCGGAAGATCTACATATTGATCCGAAAAAGATAGACTTTGATACTTTGTCGGAAAACCTGGATAAGGTAACACTTCATCTTGGTATTCCAGCGCCAATCTTAGGTAAGGAACAACTGTTTGATGGTCAAACGGGCCAACCCTTTGATCAGCCTGTGACAGTTGGCATTATCCATATGCTAAAATTGGCCCATTTGGTTGAAGACAAAGTTCATGCCCGTTCTACTGGCCCATATTCGCTCGTTACCCAGCAACCATTGGGTGGTAAAGCTCAGTTTGGTGGTCAGCGATTTGGTGAGATGGAAGTCTGGGCTTTGGAAGCCTATGGCGCAGCCCATACTTTGCAAGAGATGTTGACGGTTAAGTCTGATGACGTTACTGGGCGGGTTAAAACATACGAAGCCATCGTCAAGAATGAAGCGATTGAAGAGCCGGGCATTCCTGCCTCTTTCCGCGTCTTGGTTAAAGAGTTGCAGAGTCTTGGTTTGGCTGTTGAAGCAGAAACTGAAAATGGCGACATCATTCGGTTTGGTAAAGAAGATGATAAGCGAAACCGGCACTTTGTTGGGACTGGGTTAATGGATCTCGCTCGCAGTCGTCGCTGATCGATTATGGGAAAAGAAACCAGGTTTTACTTGATTAGAAAATCGTTTTGATAATGAAATACAAAACCTGGTAGCTAGCAAAACTATTTGTGAAATATTTGACAGATACTCAACTTCTGATAGAATACCGTTTCGGACTTTACTACAAGCCGTAGCAGAGATTGCATAGCCGCATAATCCTGTTACGAATCAAATAAACGCGAAGGTAATTTTGGAGGCTGCCGAAGTTATTCGGTAGCCTCTTATTGTTGCGTTTATGAGTTTTACGATTCTTTCCAAGCCTTATACCCACATAAGCGTATTCACAGGCCTATAAAGATTTTTGAAAACGTATTGCCCGGCGGTAGTGCGTTAAATCGGTTCGTTTTCAGATTGAGTGAAAACACAAGGAGAAAATTAGCGTGCCAACAATTAATCAGCTAGTGCGCAAAGGGCGTAAGCCTAAATCGAAGAAGAGTACGGCGCCGGCATTACAATTTACATTTAACTCGTTTAAACAGCGCCGCACCAAACAGCCTAAAGGCGCTCCTCAGAAAAGAGGGGTTTGTACCCAGGTGAAAACGATGCCACCTAAGAAGCCAAATTCGGCTTTGCGGAAAGTGGCTCGTGTCCGTCTCTCTAACAATATTGAGGTGACGGCTTATATCCCAGGTGAAGGTCATACTTTACAAGATCACTCTGTCGTTCTAGTACGCGGTGGTCGTGTGAAAGATTTGCCTGGTGTGCGTTATCACATTGTACGAGGAACATTGGATGCAGGCGGCGTAAATAACCGCTCGCAGGGCCGTTCCAAATATGGAACTAAACGGCCGAAGTAGGGGCTTAACTAACTAATTAAGCTGAACGGACGGAGATTGAACTATGCCAAGACGTTATCGCCCAGAACGACGCGAAGTTGTGCCAGATTTGCGCTACAACAGCCGTCGTGTTTCCATGTTTGTTAATCGTATGATGAAACATGGTAAGAAAAGTACTGCTTTTGGAATTATGTATGACTGCTTTGATCTTATGGAGGAGCGTACAAAGAGGAACCCACTAGAGGTTTTTGAGCAAGCTATGCAAAATGCTACGCCTGCGGTTGAGGTGAAACCTCGCCGTGTTGGTGGGGCAACGTATCAGGTTCCAATTGAAGTACCTGTATATCGCCAGCAAACATTGGCAATTCGTTGGTTGCTAGCTGCTGCTCGAAGTCGCAATGGCAGATCAATGGCTGAGAAGTTGGCTGCTGAGTTTATGGATGCGGCAAATAATCAGGGTGCGGCCGTTAAGCGTAAAGACGATGCCCACCGGATGGCAGAAGCAAACCGTGCCTTTGCCCATTATCGGTATTAAACAGTAATTTAGGATAAAAGCGAGAAGGAGTTGGAGTAGGGAATTCTAGGAAATTGTAAGTTGTAGGTCTGTTGTGTGCCTCATTTCCAAAAAGACCTACATACTCTAATTTCTAAACTCCAGGATATATCATGTCTCGTTATGATTTAGAAAAGGTTCGGAATATTGGCATCATTGCTCACATCGATGCCGGTAAGACGACCACCACAGAAAGAATTTTATACTATACGGGCCGAATTCATCGAATGGGTGAAGTCCATGAAGGGACTGCGACGATGGATCATATGGTTCAGGAGCAGGAGCGGGGTATTACCATTACCTCTGCTGCGACGACTACTGAATGGATGGGCCATCAGGTCAATATTATTGATACACCCGGCCATATTGACTTTACGGCCGAAGTGCAGCGCAGTTTGCGCGTTCTTGATGGCGGCGTTGTTGTCTTTGATGCCGTTGCCGGAGTTGAACCCCAATCTGAAACTGTCTGGCGACAGGCTGACCAGTACAGTGTCCCGCGAATCTGTTTTGTAAATAAGATGGATAGGGTTGGCGCTGACTTCCAACGCACTATTAACATGATTAAAGATCGGCTTAAAGCCAATCCATTGCCAATTCAGTGGCCGATTGGTCGAGAGGCTGATTTCAGAGGCATTGTTGATCTGCTGACGATGGAAGCGGCTGTTTGGAAGGATGAGGATCAGGGGACAACGGCCGAAATCGTTGACATCCCGGCTGAAGTTTTAGACGAAGTAAATGCAGCCAGGAAGAAGATTCTGGATATCATCGTTGAGACTGACGATGAATTGATGATGCGGTTTTTGGAAGACGAGGAAATCTCAGTCGATGAACTGCGTCAGGCTTTGCGGAAGGCTACTATTCAAGGCAAAGTTACGCCGGTTATGTGCGGCTCTGCCTTGCGGAACAAAGGTATTCAACGGGTCTTAGATGCCGTTGTTTATTACCTACCAGCTCCTTCAGATGTACCGCCAATAACGGGAATGAATCCGTATACGGAAAATATTGAATCTAGAGGGCCAAGTGATGATGAGCCAATGTCGGCTTTGGTCTTTAAGATTGTGACGGATCCTTATGTCGGCCGTTTGGCTTATTTCCGAGTTTACTCCGGTGTGTTGAAATCAGGGTCTAATATCCAAAATGCGACGAAAGATCGTAAGGAGAGAATCGGCCGTGTACTTAGAATGCACGCTGATCGTCGTGAAGACTTGACTGAAGTTCGGGCTGGTGATATTGCAGCCATTCTGGGTCTCAAGAATACATTTACAGGTGATACGCTTTCTGATCGGGATGCCCCAATTGTTTTGGAATCTATTGATTTTCCAGAACCGGTCATCTCGCTGGCGATTGAGCCAAAGACGAATGTCGATCAGGACAAAATGGGTCTAGCGCTTAAAGCGCTTTCTGAGGAAGATCCTACCTTTCAGGTTCGGGTCGATAATCAGACTGGTCAAACCGTTCTCTATGGTATGGGCGAGCTTCACCTTGAAGTTTTGGTGGACCGAATGCTACGTGAATTCAAAGTAGCTGCCAATGTTGGTCGGCCCCGTGTTGCTTACCGCGAGACGATTACTCGTCCTGTTGAAAAGGCGGAAGGTCGCTTTGTTCGTCAAAGTGGTGGCCGTGGGCAATTCGGCCACGTCATCTTGCGGATGGAACCTTTGCCTCCTGGTTCTGGTTTTGTGTTCGAGAATAATATCGTTGGCGGCGTTATCCCCAAAGAATTTATTCGTCCTATCCAACAGGGTATTGAAGAGGCGATGGAAACGGGCGTTTTGGCTGGCTACCCGATGGTAGATATCAAGGTTGAACTTTATGATGGTTCTTTCCATGACGTCGATTCATCGGAGATGGCTTTCAAAATTGCTGGCTCGATGGGTTTGAAGGATGGCGCTCAAAAAGGGCGTTCGGTTTTGTTAGAACCCATTATGGACGTTGAGGTTGTCGCTCCGGAAGAGTATACCGGAGATGTTATTGGAAATTTATCTGCTCGTCGGGGCATGATTGAAGGGATGGAGATGCGGACAGAGGGCATTCAGTCTATTAAGGCGAAATCGCCATTGGCTGAAATGTTCGGATACGCAACGACCCTTCGCTCCATGACTCAGGGACGCGGCACATTTACGATGGAATTTGATCATTACGCTCCTGTCACTAAAGATATTGCTGAGACAATCATCAAGGGTGGACGGTAGCGTCAGTTTTACATAGTTAATCAAGCATAATAAGGAAAGGGAAACTATGGGCAAGGAAAAATTTGTAAGAGAAAAGCCACACGCCAACATCGGCACAATCGGGCACATCGATCATGGGAAAACAACCCTAACAGCAGCGATAACCAAAACGCTGTCGCTGAAAGGGCTGGCTGACTTTTCAGCCTTCGACCAGATAGACAACGCACCCGAAGAAAGAGACCGAGGCATCACAATCGCCATCTCTCATGTGGAGTATGAAACCGAGAATCGGCATTACGCCCACGTCGACTGCCCCGGCCACCGGGACTACATCAAGAACATGATCACCGGCGCGGCACAGATGGACGGAGCGATTCTGGTGGTGGCGGCCCCAGACGGGCCAATGCCCCAGACGAGAGAGCATGTTCTGTTAGCTAAACAGGTAGAAGTACCCTCAATGGTGATCTTCCTGAACAAAGTGGACATGATGGACGACGAAGAGCTGTTAGAGCTGGTCGAACTAGAGCTGCGAGAGCTGTTGGACAGCTACGAGTTCCCAGGCGACGATACCCCAATCGTGCGAGGCAGCGCCTTGCAGGCGTTGGAGAGCGAGAGCCAGGATGTGAACCATGAGGACTACGCTGCGATACTAGAGTTGATGCGAGTGGTGGATGAGTACATTCCACAGCCAGCGCGAGACACCGATAAGCCATTCCTGTTCCCGATTGAAGATGTCTTCACGATTCAGGGACGAGGGACGGTTGTGACGGGTCGAGCCGAGCGTGGGACGTTGGTTGCCAATGACAAGGTTGAGCTAATCGGCATCAAGGATACTCGCGAGTTGGTGGTGACCTCGATGGAGATGTTCCACAAGGTGTTGGACAAGGTAGAGGCGGGCGATAATGCTGGTCTGCTGCTGCGAGGCATCAAGCGGGATGAGATTGAGCGCGGTCAGGTGTTGGCTAAGCCGAAGTCGATTACCCCCCACACCAAGTTTATGTGTGAGGTGTATGTGTTGAGGAAGGATGAAGGCGGGCGACACAATGCCTTCTTCCCTGGCTATCGGCCGCAGTTTTACATTCGGACGTTGGATGTGACAGGCGCTATCACATTGCCGGAGGGGGTTGAGATGGTGATGCCGGGCGATAATGTGAACTTGCAGGTTGAGTTGATTACGCCGGTGGCGTTGGAAGATGGTAGTCAGTTTGCTATCCGTGAGGGTGGCTTGACTGTTGGCGCTGGTGTTATTACTAAAATTCTTGAGTAAGTAAGGTTTATTGGTTGTGGGTGATAAACATGCACGTTAATCGCCCACAACCAAATTAAAAGAGGCAAGTATGGCTCAAAAGATTCGTATTCGTTTGAAAGCATATGACCACCGAGTTTTGGATCAATCCGCAAAGCGTATTGTTGGAACGGCCGAACGGACAGGCGCTGAAGTACTTGGCCCCGTGCCATTACCGACTCGTCTTGAACGATTCACGGTTCGACGCAGTACCTTTATTGATAAGGATTCTCATGAACATTTCGAGATCCGGACTCACAAACGACTGATTGATGTTCTGAACCCGGATTCAAAGACGATTGATACGTTGATGCGGCTAAACTTGCCCGCCGGTGTAGATATCGAAATACAGATTTAATTATTTTTTGGCGGTCAATGTTTTTTGCCGGATAAGGGCAAGAATTGACTCCCAACCTGATGGATGATGAGGCCCAGACCTAGTGGCCGGCAGTCCAGTGGAGGTTGTGAATGAAAAGTTTACTAGGCATTAAGGTTGGCATGACACAGGTTATTGATGATGATGGTACCGTTCACCCGGTAACAGTCATCAAAGCAGGCCCGTGTTATGTGACACAGATTAAGACAGAACAGAAGGATGGTTATACGGCCGTCCAGGTGGGTTTTGAGGAAGTGAAAGAAGCGCGTCTGACGCAGGGCCAAAAAGGTCATCTCGGAATCCTCAAATCGAACAAGAAAAATTCAAAACGAAAGAAAGACTCGAATATTCCGGCCGTTCGGCACCTTAGAGAGTTCCGTACTCGTCGTATTAATGAATACGAAGTTGGTCAAGTATTGACTGTTGAACAGTTTGAGGTTGGCGACCAAGTTGATGTTGTGGGCAAGTCAAAAGGTCGTGGGTTCGCTGGTGTTGTAAAGCGACATGGCTTTGGTGGTGGCCCCAAGACACATGGTCAGTCAGATCGGCAACGTGCGCCTGGTTCTATTGGCGCTACATCTGGCATGTCCCGCGTTATCAAAGGTCTAAAAATGGCTGGCCGTATGGGCAATGCACGGGTTAGTTCCCAGAACATTCAAGTCGTTCGTGTTGATGCCGAAAGAAATTTGATTGCTGTTAGAGGATCGGTTCCAGGGTCAAAAGGTAGCCTGGTAACGATTCGTAATGCGGCAAAGGGTTAAGAGAGGGCATGATGAAAGTTCCAGTTGTCAACATGGCTGGCAATGAGGTAGGTTCGATAGAACTACCTGCTGGCGTATTTGAACAAACAATAAATCGTGACCTGATGCATCAGGCTTTGGTGCGACAGATGGCGAATGCAAGACGCGGCAGTCATAATACACAGACTCGCTCTGAGGTTAGCCGCACGACAGCAAAATGGTATCGACAGAAGGGTACCGGTCGGGCACGACATGGCAGCCGCAGGGCACCAATCTTTGTTGGTGGTGGTGTCGCACATGGACCAAAACAACGGTCTTATACCAAGGATATGCCCCGCAAAATGCGCCGAGGCGCATTACGCTCTGCCTTATCAGTGAAGGCTCAAAGCGGTGATATTGTCGTTTTGGATTTGCTGGAGATGGAAAAACCAAAGACGAAAGAAATGGCTCAAGTTGTTTCAAATGTCACGAATGGCAATGGCAGTGCATTGGTTCTCTTAGCAGAACGAAATGAGACTGTAGAAAAATCGGCCCGAAATTTGGCTAACGTCAAAGCATTGCATGCAAATTATCTGAACATTCGTGATTTGCTAGGCCATGAAAAAATAATTATGCCAGTTTCTGCTCTTGAGGTAGTTGCTGGTTTTCTTGGGAACGATTTAGAAGCGTCGGTTGGATTTGAGACGACAGTTTTGTCAACGGCCGAAGTTGAAGAGGAGGAATAAGCGATGCATTGGCGTGAAATTATTCGACGTCCGGTGATTACGGAAAAAAGCAACTTCATGGCTTCTGAATTTAACCAATACACCTTTGTAGTGGATTCACGGGCGAATAAGATGCAAATTCGGGAGGCCATTGAGTTGGCTTGGCCCAATGTTGAGGTTGAGAAAGTGCGTGTTGCAAATATGCCACCAAAACGCGCTCGCCGTTGGCGGCGAATGGCAATTCGGAAGGCTGGCTGGAAGAAAGCAATCGTCACTTTATCGCCAGGACATACTATTGACTTATTTGAAGGTGTTAGTTAGCAGGGATGAGGGTTTTCGATTCGAGATGGGGTGATGTTCCCACACTCGAATTGACCTGATATCCGTCTCTGGAGGAAATATGCCGATTAAAGTTTTTAAACCAACATCGCCTGGCCGCCGCGATATGAGCGGACAGACTTTTGAGGAAATTACACGCACGCGACCTGAGAAATCTCTGGTTCGGGGTTTGAACAAGCGTGCTGGCCGTAATTCACGAGGCAAGATTACGATTCGCCATCGTGGTGGCGGTCATAAGCGTCGCTATCGGGCAATTGATTTCAAACGAAATAAGTTTGAAATTCCCGGTAAGATCACATCGATTGAATATGATCCAAACCGTTCGGCCCGAATTGCCCTGGTTGTTTACGCCGATGGAGAGAAACGTTACATCGTTGCTCCTCTGGGCCTTCAGGTTGGCGACCAGGTTGTTAGCAGCCCAACTGCGGATATCCGCGCTGGGAATACCTTGCCGTTGCGGAACATTCCTCAAGGTACCTTGATTCATAATATTGAGTTGCAGGCTGGCAAAGGCGGACAGGTTGTTCGTTCCGCTGGAACCTCTGCCCAACTTCTGGCTAAAGAAGGCCAAGATTATGCCACCGTTCGTTTGCCATCTGGTGAAGAGCGGTTCATTCGGCAAGATTGTCTGGCAACGATTGGTCAGGTTGGCAATATTGAGCATGGCAATGTGAAGCTGGGTAAAGCTGGCCGCAAGCGCCATATGGGTATTCGGCCAACAGTTCGTGGTTCTGCTATGAATCCCAATGACCATCCGCATGGTGGTGGTGAAGGTCGTTCGCCAGTTGGTATGCCTGGGCCGAAAACGCCTTGGGGTAAACCAGCTCTTGGACAGCGGACTCGTCGGAATAAATCGACTGATAAATACATCTTCCGACGTCGTACTAAAAAGCGTCGGTAGGAGAATATACGATGTCACGTTCATTAAAGAAAGGGCCATTCGTTGCCCCAAAGTTATTGCTTAAAGTTGAAAAATTGAACAACAGCGGTGGCCGTCAGGTTATTCGGACTTGGTCACGAGCCAGTACGATCTTTCCTCAGATGGTGGGTCATACAATCGCTGTTCATGACGGCCGTCGTCATGTTCCTATTTACATTACAGAGAATATGGTCGGTCATAAGTTGGGTGAATTTGCGCCCACTCGTACTTTCCGTGGTCATATCTCGAAGGCGGAAAGAAAGGGGCGACGTTAATCATGGCAGAAGCATTTGAAGTAAAAGCCAGCGCTCGGCACATTCAGATTTCACCTCAGAAGGTTCGGTTGGTGGTTGATGTTATCCGAGGTAAAGATGCGGATGAGGCGCTTGATATTTTGCGCTTCATGCCCCAAAAGTCGGCTGAACCTATCTTTAAGTTGGTTCAATCGGCCGTTGCCAATGCCGAACAGAACTTTGGCTTGGAGATGGAAGAGTTGTACATCAGCAAAATTTTTGCTGACGAAGGCCCAAAGCGTCGTCTTTCACCATATGGTGGTCGATTCGGGGCACGCGGGCGTTTTAAGCCCATCATCCGACGATCGTCACATATTACGGTTGTTTTGTCGGAACGTGAAGTCGTTGATTATTAGTTAGGAAGAGTTTGGTAGTCAACAAGTATAGCTACCAAATGTGAAGGAGATGCAACTTGGGACGAAAAGTACATCCTGTTGGTTTTCGTTTAAAATCAATTCGTGATTGGAATACCCGTTGGTATGCAGAAGGTGATAAGTATCGTGAGTTGTTGCACGAAGATTTTGCGGTACGACGCTTAGTAGCCGAGGAATTGCCTCGGGCTGGTATTGCCCATGTGGAGATTGAACGATTTCCCAATCAAGTTCAGATCGTGATTTGGACCTCGAAGCCGGGTATTGTTATCGGCCGTAAAGGGGCAACTGTTAAAGAGCTTCGCAGCAAACTGCGGGAGTTGACTGGAAAATCTGTGAAATTGGATGTTGAAGAGATTTCGCAACCGGACACAAATGCCCAGTTGGTTGCCGAAAATATTGCGGGTCAATTAGATCGTCGAATTTCCCATAGTCGGGCGATGAAACGGGCGTTGATGCAGGCCATGCGCCAGGGCGCAAAGGGTATTCGTATTGAGGCTGGTGGTCGCTTGTCTGGCTCAGAAATGGCCCGCAAGGAAAAAATGTGGGACGGACAAGTTCCCCGTAACACCATTCGTGCTGATTTAGATTATGGTTTTGCTGAGGCGTTAACCACTTTTGGCCGAATCGGCGTAAAAGTTTGGATTTACAATGGTGAAGTTTTGCCACAGCGGGCTGAAACGACAGACGTTTATATCAGCGAGTAGGTTGGTAATTTGTAATTAGTAATTGGTAGTTGCCTGAATCGGCGATTTTATCAAGATCGAATTACCTTATTGGAGATAAGATTATGTTAATGCCAAAGCGCGTTAAATATCGCAAGCAGTTTCGAGGCCGCATGAGAGGCATGGCCAAAGGTGGCACGGAACTCTTACAAGGTGAGTTTGGCCTTCAGGCGTTAGAACCCGGCTGGATTTCGAGTCGTCAGATTGAAGCCGTTCGTCGAGCTATGGTTCGCCATATGAAGCGTCGGGGTAAATATTGGATTCGGATTTTTCCAGACAAACCTGTTACAGCTAAACCAGCTGAAACACGCATGGGTAAAGGCAAAGGTTCGGTTGACCATTGGGTCGCTGTTGTGAAACCTGGCCGAGTCATGTTTGAGTTGTCTGGTGTGCCGGAAGATATTGCCCGTGAAGCGTTGCATCGCGCCAGCTATAAGTTGCCTATTAAGACCCAGATTGTTGCACGGGAAGGGGGATTAAGCTAATGGCTGCTATTGTAGAATTGCGTGAAATGAGTGACGAGAAAATTGAAGAGATGTTGGAGAATGCGCGGGAGGAGATGTTTAACCTTCGTTTCCGTCATGCTTCTTCTCGGTTGGATGATTTTTCTCAACTGCGTCGAATTCGCCGCGAGATCGCTCAATATGAGACTGTATTGCAGATGCGACAATTGGCTGTCGATACGGCCGTTCAACAACCGGAAATAGCCTCTGCCCTGAGTAATCAAGAATGGTACGCTGAGGCACGATTTGATTATGAAGACAGCGCTTGGCATGTCGATTTCCTTAATGATGGAAATGACAAAGAAATTGCGACGGCCAAGGTTAATTTGAACCAAAAGAAATCGGGTGGTTCTCGTAAGAATCGCAGCCGACAACAGGCTAATTCAAAACGGTCACCGGTTATTACCTTTGAAGTTGTAGGATAAGAAAAGATGAGAGAACAACGGAAGCGTTTAACAGGTGTTGTGACGAGCGACAAGATGGATAAAACGGTTGTAGTTGAAGTGACAACAACCAATCGCCATAAACTTTATGGCAAGGTCGTTCGCAATGTGAAGAAGTACAAAGCCCATGATGAGCGTAACGATTGTCATCTGGGTGACACTGTGCAAATTATTGAATCACGGCCGATTAGCCGGGATAAGCGATGGGCTGTTGTTTCAGTCCTGGAACGCGCTAACTAATTAAGTCGAAGAGAGGCATTGAGAGATGATTCAGCAAGAAAGTCGTTTGAAAGTTGCCGATAATTCGGGTGCGCGTGAAATCCTTGTCATTCAGGTTGTTGGAGGCACTCGCCGTCGTTATGGTGGGATAGGTGATATTGTGGTTGGAACGGTTAAGAAAGCTGTTCCAAATTCAAACGTCAAGAAGAGTACGATTGTGAAGGCGGTTATTGTTAGAACGAAGAAAGAAGTTCGTCGAGATGACGGCAGCTATATTCGATTCGATGATAATGCGGCCGTTCTCCTTGACACAGAAGGCAAAAACCCCCTTGGAACTCGCGTCTTTGGCCCTGTTGCCCGCGAGTTGCGCGAAAGAGGTTACAGCCGCATTCTGTCACTTGCACCAGAAGTGCTTTAGGAGTGTAGAGATGCGTATTAAGAAAGGTGATCAAGTAGAAGTTGTAGCTGGGAATGACAAAGGTATCCGAGGCGAGGTGCAGCGCGTTTTGCCAAAGGAAAACCGACTGGTTGTTTCCGGTGTGAAGATGGTTAAAAAGCACCAACGGCCCCGTCCGACCGGTGGCCGGACCCCGACTCAAGGTGGCATTATTGAATTTGAAGCGCCAATCCATGTGTCGAATGTGATGTTGGTTTGTCCGCATACGGATGAATTAACCCGCATTGGTGTTCGTCGGAATGAAGATGGTCAACAGGTTCGTTTTTCTAAGAAAAGCGGCCAGGATATTGATTAAGGATTAGGTTAAGATGGCAGACATCAAACCAGTGAAAGAACTATATCAGGAAGACATTGTTCCTGCTTTGGTGAAGGAATTTGGCTATAACAGCGTTATGCAGGTTCCGGGGCTGAAGAAAATTGTTGTGAATGTAGGTCTGGGTGAAGCCCTGGACAATGCTAAGGCCGTAGAATTTGCGGTAAATGATATTACCCAAATTACTGGTCAGAAACCTGTTGTTACAAAGGCTAAGAAGTCAATTGCTGGTTTCAAACTGCGTGAAGGACGTGCAATTGGCGTTAAAGTGACCCTGCGTGGGGAACGGATGTGGAGCTTTTTCTCCCGTTTAGTTCATGTCGCTTTGCCCCGTACACGTGACTTTCAGGGTATTTCTCCGGACTCTTTTGATGGCCGAGGAAACTATACCCTGGGCTTGCGTGAGCAGTTGATTTTTCCCGAAATCAACTATGACAAAATTGACAAAATTCGGGGGATGGAGGTTACGATTGTGACCTCAGCGCAAACCGATGAAGAAGGCCGGAGCTTATTGAGAAAGTTAGGAATGCCCTTTAGAGAGCGTAGAGAGCAACAGGCCTAGGTTGGATTTAAGGAGAAAGTCATGGCAAAAAAGTCTATGGTTGCGCGTGAAAGTAATCGCAAATATAAGGTACGGGTTCGTAATCGTTGCCAATGGGTAGACCCACGTTCTGGTAAGGTATGCGGCCGTCCTCGTGGATACATTCGTCGTTTTGGCCTATGCCGAATATGCTTCCGTGAGCAGGCGCTTAAAGGGAATATTCCCGGCGTCGTAAAATCAAGCTGGTAGAGGTGATTGATTATGTCAGTAAGTGATCCGATTGCAGATATGCTAACACGTATTCGCAACGCAGCGATGCGAGAACATGAGGTTGTCTCGATTCCTCATTCGCAGATTAAAGAATCGATTGCAGGTGTATTGAAGAATGAAGGATTTATTGAAGATTTTCAAATCCTGTCTGAGGTGCCGCGCAGCGTTCTGCGACTCAAATTGAGATATGTTGGAGACCGTCGTAACCGACGAGCCGTTATTACTGGTTTGGAACGAGTTAGTAAACCTGGTCGGCGTGTCTATGTTGGCAAACGTGAGATTCCTTGGGTATTAAGTGGAATGGGCGTTGCTATTTTAACGACCTCGAAAGGGGTAATGACTGGCCAATCCGCACGTCGTCATGGTCTTGGCGGCGAGGTTTTGTGCGAGGTTTGGTAAATGCCTTTTCAAAGAAAGGCTTTTGAAAGGGCTTTGAAAAGGTCTTTTCAAAGAATGGAGGTTTGGCATGTCTAGAATTGGAAAGATGCCGATTGAATTGCCTAAAGGCGTGAATGTCGATGTGAAAGGGTCTGAAGTTGTCGTTAAAGGCAGCAAAGGGACGTTGACTCAGACGGTTGCCGCTGGTATGGCAGTAAAAATTGAAAATAATGTCCTTCAAGTGGAACGGCCGAATGACGAGCGTCAAAATCGAGCCTTGCATGGTCTGACTCGCGCTTTGTTGAATAACATGGTCGTTGGTGTCAGCGAGGGATTTACTCGCAAACTGTTGGTTGAAGGTGTTGGCTATCGAGCTGAGATGAAGGGTAAAAACCTGATTCTTAACGTTGGCTATTCCCATCCAGTTGAGATGGTTCCACCTGCCAATATTGCATTTGATGTACAAAATCGTGGCAAAGAAATCACTGTAACTGGAATTGATAAACAGATTTTGGGTGAAGTGTGTGCCAAGATTCGTAAAACACGGCCGCCGGAACCTTATAAGGGTAAAGGGATTCGCTACGAAGGCGAATACGTTCGCCGTAAAGCTGGTAAGGCTGGTAAGGTTTAGACTTAGTAGGCAGTAGCCAGTAAACAGTAGTGAGTAAATCGATATGCTGACTGCTAACTACCGGATACGAACTACTGTTAAGGAATTATGGAGTTTTTGAATTATGTCTGTAAAAAGCCGTAAAGCTCGTAAGCGTCGCCAGAAATCTGTGCGGCTTAAGGTATCAGGCACACCGGAAAGACCGCGCTTAAATGTCTTCCGTAGCCTAGATCATATCTATGCTCAAGTCATAGATGATTCGACCGGAACAACATTGGCCTCAGCCTCAACGGTTGATAAAGAGGTTGTTGGGATGATTGCTGGAAAGAAGAAAAAGGAACAAGCCAACATCGTTGGGAAGGTTGTGGCTGAACGTGCTAAGTCGGCAGGCCTTTCTAGTGTAGTATTCGACCGAGGTGGTTATCTCTATCACGGCCGAGTGAAAGCGCTAGCTGATGGCGCTCGAGAGGGCGGATTAAAGTTTTAATCTATAAGATTGGTGTTAGCGTTGAGATATTAATGTGGCATAAATCTAAACAGTCGGTAGAATAGTGATTCTTTGGCTAGTCGGGTCTTTTAAAAAAGACTGGAAGTGCCGAAAACGCTGTACTTGGAGAAAAGAATGGGTCAGAGACGACAAAATTACGCAGACCGCAACGAATTTGATGAGCGGATTATTGATATTACTCGCGTCGCTAAAGTTGTAAAGGGCGGCCGCCGCTTCGCATTTCGAGTTGTTGTGGTTGTTGGCGATAACAAGGGCAATGTTGGGTTTGGTATGGGTAAGGCTCGTTCCGTACCTGATGCGATTCGCAAAGCTCTGGAAGCAGCCCGAAAAGAGATGGAATCTATGGCGATGGTTGGCAGCACAATCCCGCATGAGATTATCGGCCGTCATGGCGCGGCTAAAGTGCTCCTCAAACCGGCCTCCCCAGGTACGGGTGTTATTGCTGGTGGTAGCGTTCGTGCTGTTATTGAAGCCACTGGTTACCGTGACATCCTGGCTAAATCATTGGGCAGTAACAATGTCCTTAATGTCATTTTGGCGACAATGGATGGTTTGCGCCGATTGAAGAACGTGCGTGAAGTTGCTTCTGATAGACAGAAAGATGCGGCCTCCGTCACACCTTTCTGGACGCGGAAATAACGTCGGAGGATACGGTGATGAGCAAATTAGAGATTACATATAAGAAGAGTTGGATTGGCTACGAGAAAAGCCAAGGGGCAACCATTCGAGCTTTAGGATTGAGAAAGCTGAATCAAAAGGTTGTTCAAGAAGATACGCCGGTTATTCGGGGTATGATTAACAAAGTTAGCCACTTAGTGGCTGTTGAAGAGGTAAAATAATATGAAATTGCACGATCTGCGCCCGAATCCTGGCAAGAAGAAAAAGCGCAAGCGAGTGGGTCGTGGTATTTCCGCTGGTCAAGGTAAAACGGCCGGACGGGGTACCAAGGGTCAAGGCGCGCGAAGTGGTGGTGGAAAAGGCCCCTATTTTGAAGGTGGTCAGTTGCCGCTCGTTCGTCGTTTGCCGTTCAAACGGGGATTCACCAATATTAACAAAGTTTATTATACGCCTGTCAATCTCGGCAATTTAGCTGATTTTGATGCAGGTACTGAGATCGACCCAGAAGTTTTGGTGGCTGTCGGCTTGCTCAAGAAAGCAGGTCATCCGGTTGTTATCTTGGGTGATGGTGATGTTTCGGTGGCTTTGAATATTAAGGCTCACCGTTTTTCCTCTTCGGCTAAAGAAAAGATTGAAGCGGCTGGTGGAACTGCAACTGTAATCCCGCTGAATTAACGGTTGTGGATTGTTGTATCCGCACTCGATGGAGATATTTGAATGATTGATTCCATGCGTACCGCGTTGGCTCTGCCTGATCTTCGCCGACGAATCTTGTTTACCATCTTTATGTTGGTGATCTATCGCCTTGTTTCAAATTTGCCAGTTCCTGGTTTGAATTTACAGGCCTGGTTGGCTTTTGTTGAAGGTGGCGGTTCACAAAGTGGGCTAATTGGTGTCTTAAATCTACTGTCTGGCGGGGCTGTTCAGAATTTTTCTGTGATGGCGATGGGTGTTTACCCTTACATTACCGCTTCGATTATCATCCAATTGTTGACGCCCATTATTCCACAGCTGGAGGAAATGGCATCGGAAGGGGAAAGCGGCCGTAATCGGATTAACAAGCTGACCTATTACATCACTGTGCCATTGGCGCTGTTGCAGGCTATTGGTCAGATTCGCTTGATTGGTTTCAGCATTCAAGGTGGGCTTGAATCTCTGATGCCTCATTTTGGATTAGGCGCAACTGACTTACTGCCGACTATTACAACCTTGTTGGCAATGACTGGTGGAACGATGTTTGCCATCTGGCTGGGTGAACAGATTACAGAGAGTGGTATCGGACAGGGTATCTCGCTGATTATCTTTGGCGGGATTGTCTCTCAGATCCCAGCTAACTTGATTAATCTCTTTTCTTTGCCGGAGCAGACAACTCGGATTTTCTCGTTCATTGCTTTTATTATCCTGACGATTGCGACAGTGCTAGTCATTGTGGTTGTGCAGGAGGGGCAACGAAGAGTGCCGGTTCAATACGGCCGTCGCGTTCGCGGCCGAAAAGTATATCAAGGTCAAAGCACTTACGTACCATTGAAAGTAAATACGGCCGGGATGATTCCCATCATCTTTGCCCAGGCCATTTTGTCTTTCCCAGCCCTGGTTGCCCAGTTCTTCATTTCTGGCGATGGTGGATTCATTGACAATTCGGCTAACTGGTTGAGTCTCCAATTTGGCAGTCAGACAACGTTCCTTTACTGGTTTGTTTACTTCCTATTGGTTGTTGGTTTCACTTTTTTCTATACTGATGTGATGGTTCAACAACAGAACTTGCCTGAGACGCTTCAAAAGCAAGGTGGTTTTATTCCTGGTATTAGGCCGGGAAAAAGAACGCAAGATTACATTATGAGCGTTGTTCGCCGCATTACGTTTGTTGGCGCAGTTTTCCTGGGTTTGGTTGCAATTTTGCCGGGCATTATGCAGGCAGTTGGTTTGCTACTAAATATTGATGGCTTGCAACAAAGCGCAAATGTCATCAACGGCGCTGGACTTATCATTGTTGTGGGTGTTGTTATCGACACGATGCGACAATTAGAGGCCCAATTGCTCATGCGTCACTATGAGAGTTTCATCTAATAATTGTGGGAACTTTCATGACTACGTATGTTGTACTAATGGGTGGCCCTGGCGCTGGTAAAGGCACTCAGGCAGGCTATTTAAAAAAAGCATTCGGACTACCTCAAATCGCAACAGGTGATTTATTTCGGGAACATCTGGTAAACAAAACTGAGTTAGGCATCTTGGCTAATCAGTATATGGATGCTGGCGAATTGGTTCCTGACAAAGTGACCGTCGCTATGGTTGAGGATCGGCTTTCACGGCCGGATTGTAAGGACGGCGCTTTGTTTGATGGTTTTCCACGAACGATTGCTCAAGCAGATGCTTTAGAGGCAATGTTGGCTGAGAACGACGAGCAAATCAATGTTGTTCCTTATATCCATGTTGATAAGACGGTATTGCTCAAGCGTTTAGCTGGTCGTTGGACTTGTCGAGAGAATGGGCATGTGTTTCATGCCTTGTTTAATCCACCGGCTGAACCAGGCATTTGTGATATTGATGGCAGTCCGCTCTATCAACGAGATGACGATACGGAAGAGACGCAGAAGCGTCGTATTGAAGTCTATTTTGAGCAGACCGCCCCGTTACTCGACTATTATCGGGATAAAGGTCTATTAGTGGAGATTAATGGCGAACAGCCTATTGAGCAGGTTCAGGCTGAACTTGTTGGGGCTATTCGCGAGGCAAAAACGGAGTAAGAAAAATGAAAGTATCATCATCGGTAAAGCGGCGCTGCCCGAAGTGCAAAATTATTAAACGAAAGGGTACGGTGCGTGTGATTTGTGAAAACCCCAATCATAAGCAGCGTCAGGGTTAGGAGAGAATATGGCTCGTATAGCAGGTGTAGACGTTCCTCGCAACAAGCGCGTTGAAATTAGTTTGACTTATATTTTTGGGATTGGAAACAGCAAAAGTCGAGAGATTTTGCAGCAAGCTGAGGTCAATCCAAACACGCGTGTAAAGGATCTCTCGGAAGCAGAAGTAACTCGTTTGCGTCAAATAATCGATCGCGATCTTATCGTTGAAGGTGATTTGCGTCGTGAGCGTGCAATGAATATCAAAAGATTGACAGAAATCGGGTGTTATCGTGGCCTTCGCCACCGTCGAGGCTTACCCGTTCATGGTCAACGTACCAAGACAAATGCCCGTTCTCGTAAGGGTCCGAAAAAGACTGTTGCGGGTCGTGGCCGTCGTAAGGGTAAGTAATCGTTTATAGTGATACTGCGGAAGCAGTAGACGATTCTCGAATAGTTTAGGAGATAAGATGGGACGACGAAGAAAATCAACTGGGCCACGGAAGGCCAAGAAGATGGTGCCAGAAGGTGTTGTGCATATTTTTGCCACCTTCAATAATACCATTGTGACAATTACGGATAATCAGGGTAATACCTTGTCTTGGGCAAGCGGCGGCAGTGCGGGCTTTAAAGGTTCTCGTAAGAGTACGCCTTATGCCGCTCGATTGGCTTGCCAAGCGGCAGCTAGAGTTGCTATGGACAATGGGATGCAGCAGGCGCACGTGATCGTGAAAGGCCCAGGCCCAGGCCGGGAAGCTGCTATCCGCGCCCTTTCTACAACAGGCATCTCTATCAAGACGATTAGTGATATTACGCCTGTTCCCCATAATGGCTGCCGGCCGCCAAAGAAACGCCGGGTCTAATATTCGTTACTTTTTTGAGAGGGAAGAAAGGTTGCCAAGCCTGTAAACCTCTCAATAATTTTTGAAAAGCGTAGGAGGCTTAAATTGGCAAGACATACTGGTCCTGTTTGTAAACTTTGTCGCCGCGAAGGCGAAAAGTTGTTTTTGAAGGGGTCGCGTTGTTTGACCCCGAAGTGTGCGATTGAGCGACGGTCTTATCCACCGGGGCAGCACGGCCGTGATGCTCAATATCGACGCGGTCGGGCTTCTGACTATTTGTTGCAGTTGCGAGAAAAGCAGAAAGCACGACGCATTTATGGTGTATTTGAGCGCCAGTTTAGTAACTATTTTACGAAGGCGACTCAGCGTTCGGGTTTAACTGGCTCTAACTTGTTAATTTTGCTTGAAAGTCGGTTAGACAATGTCATTTATCGGTTAGGTATAGCAGATTCTCGCCCCCAGGCTCGTCAGTTAGTCAGCCATGGGCATATTATGCTAAACGGCCGTAAGACCGATGTCCCTTCGGCATTGGTTTCTGCTGGAGACACTATCTCGGTTCGTCCAGAAAGCAGCAAGAACACTTATTTCAAAACGCTTCGTCAGGAATTAGATGAGCGTCAGGTGCCACGTTGGCTGTCCCTGAATGCTGAAAGCATGACAGCTAATGTCGCCCAATTGCCAGCGCGGGATGATATCGATGTCTCCCTGAATGAGCAATTGATTGTTGAATATTATTCTCGTTAATTTGTGTTCAAACAAGCATTTGATGGGTGTTTAGAAAAGTAAATGAGAAGTAATGGGTAATTAGTGAAGAATCATAATTACCCAATTAACCAACACTAAGAAACATTTTATAACGATTCTATATAGCGTTGGGGAGGTATATAAACCTTGGCGATAACGAACTTAGTCCTACCAAAAATTGAAAGTACAGCAATGTCCCGAAAGTATGGTAGGTTCATCATTGGACCTCTGGAACGAGGTTATGGGACAACTGTAGGAAATTCATTGCGTCGGGTCTTGCTGGCTTCTTTACCAGGTGCGGCCGTTACCTCTATTCGAGTGACGGATGTATCTCATGAGTTTTCAGCAATTCCACATGTTCGTGAGGACATGATGCAGTTAATTCTACAAATCAAGCAGCTTCGTCTGAAGCTTATTGATACTGAAAGCGCTAGAGTGCGGCTTGAAGTAAATGGCGCTGGAACGGTCACTGCGGCCGATCTAATCTTGCCACCGGAAGCGGAAGTTGTGAATCCAGACCTTTATTTGTTCACCGTTGACTCTGATGAGGCATTTCTTGAAGTGGAAATGACGGCCGAAACAGGTCGAGGTTATTCTCCGGCAGAAGAACGCGGCCGTTTGCCTATCGGTGAATTGCCAGTTGATGCCATGTTCAGCCCAATTCAACGGGTTGGATACGATGTCGAGAAGACTCGTGTTGGTCAGGTGGCTGATTATGACCGATTGGTCATGGAAATCTGGACCGATGGTACGATTAAGCCAGAAGAAGCGTTGGCCCAAGCTGCCCAAATCATGGTGCAACATTTGCGGCCAGTGGCTGGCATCAGCGAAGAAAGCCTCTTACCTGTTGAGGAAGTAGAGGAAGAAGAAGCGATACCGAATGAGTTGTTCGATACGCCGATTGAGCAGTTAGACCTCAGCGTTCGCGTTTTCAATTCGTTGAAACGAACTGGCATTACCAAAGTTGGCGAGTTGCTAGCTATGCTCGAAAAAGGCGAAGAGACGATGTTGGCAATTCGGAATTTTGGCGAGAAGTCCCTTGATGAGCTGAAAGACCAGCTTCAGGAAAAGGGATTCCTCGATGAAGATGAAACAGAAGCGGTTGCCTCTTAATCGAGGTTGCCGAACTAGGAATAGTAGAGGAATAAACGATGCGACATAGAGTACATGGTCGAAGGCTAAGCCGCGACAAAGCCCATCGTAAAGCATTGCTCAGAAATTTGATTTCTGAACTTATCTGTCATGAACAGGTAATGACGACTGAGGCAAAGGCCCGGATGCTTCGCCCAGCGGCCGAAAAGGTCATTACCAAAGCAAAACGTGGTCTGGCGAAGGGCGTAGATAATCCACCAGCCGAAGTTCATGCCCGTCGTTTGGTAGCCAATCGTGTTACCCGTTTTCGTACCATTGAAGATGAGGAAGGCGACCTTTATGATATTGACGTGGTGCAAAAGCTGTTTAGCGAAATTGCCCCGCGTTATGCTGAACGAAATGGTGGCTATACTCGAATGGTAAAATTAGGTAAACGCCCAGGTGACAATGCTGATATGGCAATGTTGATGTTGGTTGAGGATGAATAGGATTCAGTAGTTAGTAGCCAGTATGCAGTAGCCAGTAGGTTCTTAAACGTTCCTAGCTGGTTGCCGACTACCGACTACCGTTTACTGGTTCGATGCCTCGTTATAAAGCTCTGGTTGCTTATGACGGTACTGCTTACAGTGGTTATCAACGCCAACTTGAGCAGCCGACAGTCCAGGGAGAACTTGAGCGAGCACTTTACAATATAACCCGCCAGGCGATTACGGTAATTGGAGCGGGGCGAACAGACAGCGGTGTTCATGCGTTGGGTCAGGTCATTGCTTTTGACTCTGACTGGGTGCATGGGACAGAGGTGATGCAGCGGGCCTTAAATGCCCGATTACCAGAGGATATTGTTCTTCTGGAGCTAACTGAAGCAGGTTCTGATTTTCATCCTCGGTTTGATGCCCGGCGGCGGTCTTATCGATATTACATTTACAATCAAGCGATTAGGCATCCTCGTTATCGTCGTCAAAGTTGGCATATTCGCCGACCGTTGGACATGGAGAGGATGAATGAAGCGGCTGTATTCCTGGTTGGTGAGCATGATTTCGCCACTTTTGGACAGCCGCCTCAGGGCGAAAACACAGTCCGTCACGTTTTTTTTGCTCGTTGGCAGCGCGAAGAGCCTTTTCTGACCTTTTTTATCGAGGCGAATGCCTTCCTTTACCGGATGGTTCGGAGCCTGGTAGGGACAATGAAACTGGTTGGTGATGGTTCGATGACAGTTGAAGCGTTTGCGCAAGCAATGGAAGCGCAAGACCGTGGTAGGGCAGGACAGACAGCCCCACCTCAGGCGCTTTTTTTAGAAGCAGTAACTTATTAAAGACTAGCAAGTGCCTCAATAAACTGAGGTAGCAAGTTGCAATTTAGGATATTAGGAGAATTGGCAATGGAGAAAACCTACGTAACGAAACCGGCCGATGTCAAGCGGGATTGGTTCGTGGTTGATGCGGAAGGCAAAACATTAGGTCGTTTGGCTTCGGAGATTGCCAGAATTTTGCGCGGCAAACACAAACCGATTTACAGCCCTGCTGTCGATTGTGGCGACTATGTAGTCGTTATTAATGCCAAAAAGATTCAGGTAACTGGCCGTCGGCTCGACCAGAAAATGTATTACCGTCACTCAGGCTATATGGGTGGTTTGACAGCAATTAGTTTGCGGGATCAGTTGGAGAAATATCCTAATCGGGTTATTGAATCGGCTGTGAAGGGGATGCTGCCTAAGAACAAACTCGGCCGTCAGATGATTAAGAAGTTAAAAGTATATGGGGATGAGAATCATCCTCACGAGGCGCAGCAGCCTGAACCGTTGGCGCTGTAGGAGATTGATAAATGGAAGAAACGACTGAAGAACTGATTAACATCGAAGGTCGCCAATATTATGAAGGAATCGGCCGTCGTAAACGATCCTCTGCTCGCGTCCGAATTTACTTGGATGAAGCGGCCAATGGCACCTTTGTCGTGAATGGCAAAGAGGTTAAGGAATATTTCCCTCGCATGGGAGATTTTGACACCTTGTCTGGACCATTAGCCGATACCGATTTGATGGGCAAGGTAGATGTAACTGTCCTGGTCCATGGTGGTGGCACGACTGGTCAGACCGACGCTGTTCGGCTGGGTTTGGCGCGGGCGCTTGTCAAATATGATGAAAATCTGCGAAATTCGCTGCGCGGCGGCGGGCATCTATCCCGTGACCCTCGAATTAAAGAGCGTAAGAAACCAGGTTTGAAACGCGCACGTAAGGCTCCAACCTATACCAAGCGTTAATTTTCATTGGTTTGAGTTTTATTAGTGACAGTTGCTGTCACTTGAATAGTTTATGATAGGCGAGTTCTCGGACTCGCCTTTTTCATTTTAGGTGGTTCTATGAGTATCACGATTATTGGCTTGGGGCCGGGAGACGGTCGTTATTTGACTCGTCAAGCCTGGGAATTGTTGTCTGAGGCTCAAGCTGTTTATCTTCGGACGGGACGACATCCGGCCGTGGCAGATTTACCTGCCCATGTCAGGCAGTATACGTTTGATGAGATTTATGAAACGGCCGATAATTTTGAAGAGGTTTACGGCCGTATTGTCCAAGAATTGCTGCGGTTGGGGAAAGGGGCTGCTGGGGAAGGCAAAACGATCTATTATGCTGTTCCGGGTAATCCGTTTGTTGGGGAGGCGACGGTTCGGGCGCTCGTAACGGCCGCGCAAGAAGCGGACCTGGAAACGATTATTGTTCCTGGGATTAGCTTTATTGAACCAACACTTGCGGCTGTTGGTCTTGATGGCCTCGACGGTCTACAGCTCTTCGATGCTATTGACGTTGCTGGTTTCTATTACCCGCCTATTAGCACTGATACACCTTTACTATTGGGACAAGTTTACAATAGACAAACTGCTAGTGAATTGAAGTTGGCTTTAATGGCTCTTTATCCTGATGAACATGAGGTCGTGCTTATTCATGGAGCGGGAACGGCGGAGCAGTTGGTTGAGCGGCTGCCCCTTTATCAGATAGATTTTAGCCGCGAGACAGCACATCTGACCAGCCTCTATGTGCCGCCTTTGTCTTATTCTGGTTCGCTTCCGGCACTGGCTGAAACGGTTGCCTATTTGCGGGGGCCGGATGGTTGTCCTTGGGATCAGGAGCAAACGCCCTTATCGATCCGGTCAGGATTTATTGAGGAGGTTGCGGAGGCGTTGGAGGCGATTGAGTCTGAAAATACGGCCGATATTTGTGAGGAGTTGGGTGATGTTCTGTTTCATATTGTCATTCAGGCTCAGATGGCGGCTGAAGCGGGCGACTTTACTTTGACTGATGTGATTGCCGGGGTTGATGCTAAATTGCGCCGTCGCCATCCGCATGTTTGGGGGGATATTCATGTGAGTGAAAGCAGTCAAGTCGTGGTTAATTGGGAGAAGTTGAAAGAGGAGGAAAAAGAGGGACAGGCTGAGTCACAATCAATCTTGGAAAATCTGCCACAGACGTTGCCTGCCTTAATTCGAGCGCAGAAGATTCAGAAGCGGGTTAGGAAGGTGGGCTTTGATTGGCCTGATATTTCTGGGGTGATTGATAAAGTGGCCGAAGAGATTGGGGAGTTAGAGGGGGCTGAGAATACGGCCGATCAATCGGCTGAGTTGGGCGACCTCTTGTTTGCTGTGGTAAACTGGGGTCGTTGGCTAGGTGTTGACGCAGAAATTGCCTTACGAGAAGCTAATTTGCGTTTTGAGAATCGCTTCCGAGAAATAGAGAATCTGGCCCAGAAGCGGGGTTTGGATCTATCCGAATCTGACCTGGAGACACTAGATTCTTTATGGGAGGAGGCGAAGGAGATTTTGTGGAGACGGTACTAAATGCAGCCGCCCCCATCTTCGCGGGGCTTTGTGTTTTAGGTGCGCTGTATCTCGTCATACGGGGGCTAGGGTCGCGGGGTGTGCCGCAGACGGCCTATGGCGTTGCTCGCCAGGAGGCCCGTCAATCTATGCTGGTTTCTTTTTTTGCGGCGGCTATTCTGCTGATTTTGGGATTAATTATCTTTAGCATTTATGGGGTATTTGGCTTTGACTTATTTTCCGAAGCGTCAGGATCGGAGCCGGGGGTGACCTTTACGCCTAGCCCGACTGTGATGGTGACTGCTGAATTGCTGGAAGCGACAGTTGAGCCGGTGAATGATGTGCCAACGGCTGGGCCGACCAATACGCCGGTTGAGTTAGATAATCTAGCTACACCCACGTTTACGCCTGAAGTTCCGACTGAGACGCCGCAGCCTTCTGAGACGCCTACGCCCGAAACGCCGACGGCGACAAGTACGCCAGATGTGGATACGGCCGTTGTCAACAGTCCCAATGGTCTTTGGTTGCGGGAGGCTCCGGGCGGTACTCAAGAGGTTGAATTGATTGCGGATGGAACGGTTCTGATCGTTCTTGCAGGGAGGGAAACGGTGGATGATTTAGAGTGGCAGCAGGTTCGGACGCCAGCAGGTAATGAGGGGTGGGTGGCTGTTGATTTTATCATTTATCAGTAGATGTCTACGAATTACCCGGTTATTGATTAGGGTTTGAGAAAGTAATCAGGTAACGACAGTGAAAGATTCTTCGCTGGATTTGATTTGGGAAAGGCATTTTAGGGATGACCTGCTGCTAAGAAACTTCATTAGTTACGTTGAAAGATTCCTCCCTGGCCTTGATTTGGATTTGAGTATCTGGGGATAAACCCGGTCGGAGCAACTGTGATAGTTTTTGAGGGATTTGAGTAGCGTTTTATCACTATGGGTTTACTCAGAAGGACAAGCGGGTGGCAGCTCGAAGGTATTGACTGATTTAATTTTTGAGCTAGTATCTAAAACCAGGTTTTTATTGACTGGTATATTGTGGGTCGCGGGGGATTGGATTATTGGGAAGGGGGTCAAGGGGGTCAAGGGGCTCAATAAATATAGTAGTTTGTTTTGACCCTCTTGAATTTACAGGAGTGGGGGGTTGTGAAAAATCACCCATTGGGGTGATTTTTTGAGCGTGGGAACAGGATGGTGATATTTTGTATCAATTATGGATGTCCGATTTTGGCTAGTATTCACGGGTTTTGGAGGAGGAGATGGTTGGGGTTTTTTCCAGATGTGGGGTGGTTTTGGATGGTGAGGTGTGGGTTAGACAGCCAGGTGCGACGGTTATGGGGGTTTTCAAGGGTGTCACCCGGCTGTCCAACCCTTACCCCATTTGTTTTAATTCCATTTGTTTTTTTCGATATATTCTAAAGATTGGTGGCGGAAGTAGGTGTCGTAGAGGTCGGCGTAGTGGCCGCTTTGGTGCATGAGTTGGTCGTGGCTGCCTTCTTCGATAATGGCTCCGTTTTGGAGGACGATGATGCGATCGGCGGAGCGGACGGTTGAGAGGCGGTGGGCGATGATGATGGCGGTGCTTTCGGCCATGATCATATCGAGGGCTTGTTGAATCTGGACTTCGGTGAAGGGGTCAACGCTGGCGGTGGCTTCGTCTAAGATAAAGATGCGGGGCTGCTGCACCAATACGCGGGTTAGGGCTACCAACTGACGTTGGCCCATTGAAAGACGGCCGCCTCGTTCCCCGACCTGGCTTTGCAGCCCATTTGGCAGTGTTTCCAACCACTCACCCTCACCAATTCTTCGGGCCATCGCATTTATGGCCTCATCGCTGACAGTGGGGTTGCCGTAGCGAATGTTGTCGGCGACCGTTCCGGCAAAGAGGAAGGGGACTTGGGAGACAATGCCAAGCTGTTGGCGGTAGCTGGTCAGGTCGAGGGAGCGAATGTCATCGTTGTCAATGCAAATTTGTCCGGTTTGAAATTCATAGAAGCGGGCGACGAGTTTGATAATGCTTGATTTTCCGGCTCCGGTATGGCCGACAAGGGCGACGCTTTCACCAGGGGAGATGGTGAGGGAGAAATCTTCTAGGACTGTTTCTTGCTCTGAGTAGCGGAAGGCGACTTTGTCGAAAATGATCTGGCCTTGAATTTGGGGGAGTTGTTTGTCGTCGGTTTGGATAACGGCCGGTTTTGCATCCATAAGGGCAAAGGTGCGTTCGGCGGCTGATAATCCGGCCTGGAATTGGCTCCAGAAGGAGGAGACATTGATGACGGGGAACCAGAAGCGGTCGACAGTGGCGACGAAAAGATACCAGGCACCGACGCTGATGATGGAGGCAGCGGCGGCATTGCCTCCAAAATAGACGAGCATGGCGGTGCCGAAACCGCCTAAAATGCTTAAGGTGGGGAAGATATTAGCTAGGATGAAGCCTCGCCGGATGTTGATGGTGTAGGATTCGGCGTTGACCTTTTTGAACTCCTCATAGATGGTTCCTTCCTGGCGAAAGTTTTTCGCGACGCCGATACCGGTGACTGCTTCTTGAATGGATTTGTTGACTTCGCCCATGGCACGAGAGCTTTGTTGGGTGACGCGGCGGGCAACGCGGCGGAAGGTAAGGGCGGTAATTGCAACGACGGGGGCGAGGGCCAGGACGGCGAAGGTTAATCGCCATTCTATGGTGAAGAGGATGACGATTAGGATGAGGGCGACGAATAGTTGGTTGACGACATCGGTGCTGAGGGTGACAACCTGGCCGAACTCTTCTGTGTCGCTGGTGATGCGGCTGACGATTCGGCCGGAACTGTACTCGTCGTAGAATGATAAATCTTGACGGGCGGCGGCTTCAAAGGCATCTTCGCGGAGGGACATGACGACGTCGGCGATTAGTTCTGAGGTTAGTTGGCGGCGGAGCCAGTTGACGGTCCAGGTTAGAACGCCGACGAAGAAAATGATGGCGATTAAGATTGGGATGACGGCCGTGTTGCCCTCGTCTGCCATGATGCCGACTCCGTTGGAGATGATGAGGGGGAGGGCTGAACCGAGGGCGGCCATGACGAATACAGATGCAACGATGATGATGACTTTGTTCTTGTAAGCACCGAAATAACGGCCGAGTCGCCGAACTAATTCACGGTCATCATAATGTCGATCATAGGCCTCCACATCGAGGCCGTGCATCACTGCTGCCATGTTGCTATTGTACCAGACTACACGTTAAATAGCGCGGTTGGGTGTGGATGGTGGGTGGGCGAAACGGTTGTTGATAACTGGGGGAGGAATAGGTAATCTGCAAGTTGCCACCAGGGATGGTGGCGCTCCATCAACGGGGTTGAATAATGTTTTTATGAGTGATGTTTGACAAATTATTAGGAGACTCTACGATTTATCGTATGACGAACCGCTTCTTTCCTTTTTATTCTCTTGGGTATGAATGTAATCCATTTCGAGCGCTTACTGATGAGGAATGGGTTGAGGTGGCGGTTGTTCCTACACAGGTCCAAGAAGTACTGGATAGTGGTTTCTCGAATCTTCAGGTTTTGGGAGAAAAGGGGTATGGGAAGACGACTTTGCTATTATATTTGGCGGCGCAACAGAGGTATGCCGGTAGGCGAGTGGCTTATGAACGGATACCGGAGGACGGCCGAACGTTTCAAACGGCGTTGGATAATCTCGATTGTTTTTTGTTGGATGAAGCTCAGCGATTGACGAACAAAGAGCGAAAACGGCTAATGAAACAGACCGAATTAATTCAACTTATTGTTAGCAGCCATGAGGATTTTAATGGTGTTTTTTCAGTCCATAAACGGCCGATTATGACGGTAAATTTAGGGGTGAACGGCCGGGAGCATCTTCGGGCTGTATTGAATAGGCGATTGGCTTATTTTTCGTTGAAGGATAGTTCGCGGGCTTTTATTTCGGATGAAATGATTGATTTTGTTTGGGGTGAATTTGGGCGAGATATTCGGGCGGTGGAACAGTTTCTGTATGAATATTATCAAGAGATGGCAGAAGAATAAAAAATAATGAATGGCGGTAAAAGACACCGCAGGTAAAGGACACCGCTTGAGAATAACGAAAAATGAATTGTGAAGTTAGTGGTTGGATGAATGGGCAGGACGCATGATGAAGGGCTGGGTATGTTTGGGGTCTACGGAGAGGGGGACATCGACGTAGACGAGGATGTCCCAGACGATGCTGATGTAGTGGCCGGAGTAGCTCCAAGGGTCATTGGGGAGTTGGAATTGGAATTCTTTTTCGATCGGCCGTCCCTTGACTAAAGAACCCCTAGAGATTTCTATTTCTCCCAATGATTTACTGTTTAAGTCGCCTCGGCCTGCTGTTCGCCAGCGAAGGCGGACTGAGGTGCGGCGAGCTTTGAGGATGTCTTCGTTGGGAATGACCTGAACGAGGCCACTGATCGGGCTACCGGGTTCGTAGCGCATGAAGTCGCCTTCGGTGACACCCTCTTGTAAAGTTATATTAAACGTTACCTTGTCCATTCGGCCACCATCTCTGGTAATACTTTAATTTCAAAATCTTCTTTGTAATCGGGCCATTTGGCAAAATCAATTTCGACATGGATAAACCATTGAAGCTTGTTGCGGGAGGCCATGAAGGTGTGCATTCCGTCTTTTGGTATTTCCAATTCCAGGGAATCTTCAAAAAATTGGTTGCTTTGATAGTGGCGGCCGGGGTAGGTTTGTTCAAAGTGGGTGTGGTTGTGAACGGCCGTGTAGGTATTTGTTCCCCGTCGGTAGGTGGCTGTCTCTCGCAGGACAAATTGGAGCAACACTTTTTCAACATCGGCTCCAACCTTGAACCCTTGACGGTAGGTGGCTCTGAAAGATTCGCCTACTCGAATTGTGTCTTTGGAGATGATTAATTCGGCCGGTTCGACTCTGGCTTTTGCGACAACGGGGTTGAGGAGTTTGATAACAAACCAGATGCCAACACCCAAAAATGGAACCATCATGGGAACGAAACAGATTAGAAATGTACCGCCTGTTGAGATTATCTCTGGTAATCTACTTTCTCCTTCTCGAACAGGTGCAGTGAAGGCTGGCCCCACAATGGCAATTGCTGCAACTACCAAACCACAGGTCATGCACATTAGAAAAAATATTGAAAAGATTAGACCAAACCATTGATTTCGGTTTTGGGGTTTGAGACGCATAAGGATATTTTACATGAATGATTAGCAATCGAAAACCTGGGTTAGAGTGGTGGGGTGGGCTAGATGGTTGTTGATAGTTAGGGGAATGTCGGTATCCTGGGGGTAATGGCCACCAGGATGGTGGTGCTCCTATAGCAAGAGTTTGGCCATGTCGACTGTAGTTAGAGGAATGTAGGTATCTGGGCGTCTTGGCTGCCAAGATGGGATTAATGGCCACCAGGATGGTGGCGCTCCTATAGCAAGAGTTTGGCCATGCGGACTGTAGTTGGAGGAACGTAGGTATTCGGGCGTCATTGGCTGCCAAGATGGGTCAACGGCCACCAGGATGGTGGCGCTCCTGGCGCTCCTGCCAGTTCAAGTGCTTCGTTTGGTTGATAGGGAAATCTACCTTAAAATTTTTGTTTTTGGTCTTTGGCCGTCTTTCTGATGTGTTATACTTGGTAGCTGTGGGGAAGTACAACAAATTGGGAAAAATTGTTTGAGAGAGAGACCAACATATTCATGAGTGAAAAACCATTTGTCCACCTTCACGTTCACAGCGAATTCTCGTTGCTAGATGGTTTGAGCAGGCTTAATGACCTGGCCAGCCGAGCCAAAGCGTTGAATATGCCTGCCCTGGCTTTGACTGATCATGGCACGATGTATGGGACAATTGATTTTTATCGGGCTTGTAAAAAAGCAGAGGTGAAACCGATTTTGGGGGTGGAATCGTATTTGGCAGCACGCCAGATGACGGATAAGGAGTCGGACAAAGATCGGGATCGCTATCACTTGTTGTTGTTGGCTCAAAATCAGACTGGTTATCAAAATTTGCTGCAAATTACCAGCGCAGCTCAGTTGGAAGGTTTCTATTATAAGCCCCGTACAGATAGAGAATTTCTTGAACGTCATAGTGAGGGGGTGATTACGACGACGGGCTGTATGGCGGGTGAGATTCCTCGTGCTATACAGAATGGAAATATGAAGCTGGCTAATGAGTTGATGAGTTGGTATGTGGATGTATTCGGCCGTGATCGCTTCTTTATTGAATTACAAGAACACAGCATCCCCGAATTGACTGAAATTAACAAGACCTTGATTGATATGGGCGGCCGTTATGATCTCAAATTCTTGGCAACCAACGACGTTCACTATACCTATGCCGAAGAGGCAACCCCGCATGATGTCCTGCTTTGTATTCAAACTGGCAAAATGGTCAGCGCCAAAGAAAGAATGCGGATGTCGGATCAGGGCTATTATCTAAAGTCTTATGATGAGATGGCAAAGCTGTTTGGGAATATTCCTGGCGCATTAGACAACAGCCTGTTGATTGCGGAGATGTGCGATGTAAATCCGGAGCCAGAAGGCTATCATCTACCGTTGTTTGACGTGCCGGAAGGGTATACAACCGAAACCTATCTGCGGCATTTGTGTGAACAGGGGCTGATCTGGCGATATGGTGAGGAACGGGCTAAGGGTGATCCGGTTTTGCGCCAGCAAATGGATCATGAGTTGGGCATCATTCACAATATGGGCTTTGATGCCTACTTCTTAATCGTTTGGGATATGTGTGAATTTGCCCGCAGAGAAGATATTTGGTGGAATGTGCGTGGATCTGGGGCGGCTTCAATTGTTGCCTTTTCTTTGGGGATTACAGGCATTGACCCGATTGCGAATGGGCTGATTTTTGAACGCTTTCTCAATCCTGGTCGAGTTTCGATGCCTGATATTGACCTTGATTATCCTGATGATCGCCGCCAAGAGATGATCGAGTATACGATTCAAAAATATGGCTCTGATAAGGTGGCTCAGATTATTACCTTTGGAACGATGGGAGCCAGGGCGGCGATTCGAGATGTCGGCCGTGTTCTCGACGTTTCTCTGCCAGAAGTTGATGCGATTGCCAAACTTATTCCTGCTATTCCAGGGAAGCCGGTAACAATTGATAATGTGCTTAATAAGGAGCATGAATTTTATTCGGCCGATTTAGCTCAACGAGTGAAATCTGAAAAAATGGTGCGGGATTTAGTGGAAACGGCCAAGAATTTGGAAGGCGTTTCCCGTCATGCTTCGACCCATGCGGCTGGGGTAATTATTTCTGATGTGCCGTTGGTACAGTATACGCCCTTGCATCGGCCGACAAGCGGTGGCGATGGGGGGGGCGGTATTGGCGTTGTAACCCAATGGCCGATGGAGATTTTAGACTCGATTGGGCTGCTCAAGGTTGATTTCCTGGGGTTGAGTACCCTGACTATTTTGCGGAAAGCGGCCAAACTAATTGAACAGCGACACAGTGTTCAATATACGATGGATAATATTCCCTATGATGAGGGGCATGTTGGGCCAGACCCTTCTAAACGGCCGGAAGCATTGTTTGAAATGTTGGGGCGAGGAGAGGTTTTAGGTGTGTTCCAGGTTGAAGGGGGCGGAATGCGTCGTCTGATGACTGAAATGAAGCCTCGCCGTTTTGACAACATCATTGCGGCGATCTCTCTCTATCGACCAGGCCCGATGGAAAACATTCCTGAGTATATCGCCCGAATGCATGGTAGGAACCCTGTTAATTACCATCATCCTGATTTAGAGCCAATCCTTGAGGATACTTATGGCATCCTCGTTTATCAGGAGCAAATCATTCGCATTGCATCTGAGTTAGCCGGTTATGAACCTGGGGAAGCGGATATGCTTCGTAAGGCTGTGGCTAAGAAGAAGAAAAAGTTAATGGATCAGCATCAGGCCAAGTTCACGGCTGGGGCGATGGCCAGGGGCTTTTCTGAAGAAGTTTGCGAGGCACTTTGGGGCGATATTGAGTTTTTTGCTCGCTATGGATTTAATAAGGCTCATGCGGCCGATTATGCGGTTATCACCTGCCAGACGGCCTTCCTCAAAGCGCATTATCCAGTTGAATATATGACGGCTTTACTGAGTGTTGAGCGGAATAATACAGATAAGGTGGCCCTTTATCTGGCGGATGCAAGGCGGATGGGTATTGATGTTGTGCCGCCTCATATTAATACGGCCGATTTAGATTTCGCCATTGAAGGTACGGCCGAAGCGCCCGTCATTCGGTATGGGATGGGGGCTATTAAAAATGCTGGCACGGGGGCGATTGAGTTACTACTTCAGGAGCGTGATGCGAATGGACCGTTCCAGGATTTGGCTGATATGTGTGATCGGGTTGATCTGCGCCGGGTCGGTAAGCGGGCTTTGGAGTCGATGATTAAGGTGGGTGTTTTCGATGAGTGGGGGACACGGCTGCAACTGCTGGACGGGCTGGAGCGGATGATGAGCCACAGTGGCAAAACCCATGATGCGGCTGCAGTAGGCCAGATGAGCCTATTTGGTGGCACTGCGTTTGGGGCGGGCATGGATGCGGCGATTGAGCTTTTGCGGAAGGAAGCGGATTTGGACGAGGTCGAGCATCGGGTTGTTTTGAATTGGGAAAAGGAGTTGATAGGGGTTTATATATCGGAACATCCTTTGGAGCGTTATACGGCGCTGCTCCAAAGCATTACCTCGGTGACAACGGCCGAATTGGATGAATCATTTAACGGCCGAAGCATAACGATTGTTGGTTTATTGGGTACGTTACGAACGCATGTAACTCGTAAGGGCGATCCAATGGCCTTTGGTGGGTTGGAAGATTTGCAAGGGACAGTAGAATTGATCTTCTTCCCACGCACATGGAAAAGCGTTCGCGAGGATATTGAAGTGGACCAGGTTTATATCGTTCGGGGTAAGGTGCAGGTGGAGAATGGGGATCAACCTAAGATTTTTGTTGATACAATTAATAGTAATTTGACTTTGAATCAGTCGGCTGATGCGCCGCTTGATCTGCCACCGCCCCCGGTTGTTGAGCGTTTTGAGCCGCCAGAGGAGGAGAAGGCCGCTGAAATTGCGGAGCCGGAACCGGTTTATGAGGTTAAGGCAAACGGCCGTTTAGCTGCACCCCAACGTGCTAAGCCAAAAACTGTACCAACGACAGCCAAAATGCCGATGAAATCTGAACCGACAGAAGAAATGGGTCTTCCGAACGGCGCTCCGCCACCGCCACCGAACTTTGAACCAATAGATGAGCAATATTATTCTGAGAGGACGCCGGTTGGTCGTCAGGCGGCGAGCGGGTCTAATGAGAACGGCCGTGAGGTAATTCCTGCTGTGGAGAATGAGCATAGGGGGGAAGTAGAACGGCCAATCCCTGCCAAAAACCCTGAAAAGATAGTTATCGTGAAGGTCAGAATGGTTGGTGATTGGCAAAAGACTTGTCGGGATCTGGTCACAATTGCAGGACAATTTGAAGGAAGAGATAGCCTCCGTCTTGTCTTAGTCGGCCATTCCAAGATCATGGACTTCCCAAACCAAAATACCCACTATTGTCCTGAGTTGGTTGGCAGCATGGAGCGAATGCCGGTGACTGTTCATGTTGAAACGGTTTAACAATGGGGTATATTAGTAACCAGTTGACAGTGAACGACAAACAGTTAATCGTTGGGTCTTTTTATATTCCCTTCAGCTTATAATTTATTGACTACCAGCTACTGTTTACTGACGACTGCTTACTGCTTACTGAACCGGAGAGGTAAATGGAAGAACGGAAGATTCGCGTACTGGTTGCAAAACCAGGTTTAGATGGTCACGATCGCGGGGCAAAAGTTATTGCCCGTGCCTTGCGGGATGCGGGAATGGAAGTTATTTATACAGGGTTGCGACAGACCCCGGAAATGGTGGTGGAAGCCGCCTTGCAAGAAGATGTTGATGTTATTGGTTTGAGCATTTTATCTGGCGCTCATATGGCCCTTGCCCCCCGAATCATGACATTGCTAAAAGAGAATGATATGCTAGATGTACCAGTTTATCTAGGTGGTATTATCCCTAATGATGATATTCCAATACTCGATGAGATGGGCGTTGCTGGCGTATTTGGCCCAGGCACCAACACTGATATGATCGTTAAGACTATTCGAGAGACAGTGCTTGGTGAGTGGTCAAATTAAAAAGCAATTTGACGGTCAAATTAAAAAACGATTTGACGTTCAAATCGACGAATTAATTGATAAAGTTCGTGGTGGCATCCGGGAGGGGAACCGCAGGGCCATTGCTCGTCTAATCACTCAGGTTGAGAATAACAAACCTACCACTGAGCAAATCATCAAAGCCTTATACCCAGATACTGGACAAGCTCATATCATTGGTATCACTGGCCCTCCTGGCTCTGGCAAAAGCACCCTTGTTAATGAGTTAGCTAAAGCGCTTCGTCAACGGGATCACTATGTTGGCATTGTGGCTGTTGATCCAAGCAGTCCCTTTACGGGCGGGGCATTGTTAGGGGATCGGATTCGGATGCAAGATTTGTCTGGAGATAAAGGTATCTTTATTCGGAGTATGGCTTCTCGCGGTAGTTTGGGTGGCTTGGCGCAGATGACGGGTGATGTCGTTAAGGTTTTGGATGCTGCCGGATTTGATTCGATTCTCGTTGAAACGGTTGGGGCGGGCCAAGCTGAAGTAGATATCGCTGGGGCAGCTCATACGACCATTGTCATTGAAGCTCCTGGTATGGGGGATGAAATTCAATCAATTAAGGCGGGAATTTTAGAGATAGCTGATATTCTGGTTGTTAATAAAGCGGATAGACCAGGGGCCAATAATACAGTTAAGGCGCTGAAGATGATGATCCATATGGGCATGAAGGATGATAATGAACAGCGCCCAAGTTGGAATATACCTGTTATGGAAACGATTGCTTATGAAGGAGGTGGGGTAGAAGCTTTGACCCACTCTCTGCAAGCACATCATGATTTTTTGAGAGAAAGTGGTGAGTGGCAGCAAAGAGAACGAAACCGGACGGGTCAGGAAATCAGCCAACTTTTGCAGGCTCGATTTATGGCTCAATTTCAAAATACCTTCTCTATAGAGCAGCGTCAGGCAGTGGTTGATTCGGTCGTGGAACGAAAACTTGATCCATATACGGCCGTTGCTCAACTTCTCGAAAAGCTTTAACATCCCAATGATTCGATACAACCTACTACTCGCCTTTGAACATCTACCTGTTTACCGTTCTCCCTTATCTGTTTAATTGAGGAGCAAGTCAACATGAATAAAGTTAGCGCCTATGGAGAGATAAAATTATTTGCTGGATCGGGGTGTCCTGAATTGGCCCAAAAAATCTCGGATTATATTGACGTTCCAATTAGCCCCTGGGATATTGTGGAATTTCCAAATGAGAATTTACTTGTTCGGTTGCATGGTAGTGTTCGAGGCCAGGATGTTTATTTGATTCAAAGCCAAACGAAACCCGTCCACCGGAATATCATGGAAACATTGATTGCAATTGATTGTCTTAACCGGGATTCGGCTGGACGGATTACATTGGTTGCTCCTTATTTAGCTTACTCCCAAAGTGATAAGAAGGATGAACCCCGCGTTCCAATTGCTGCTCGTTTGTTGGCCGATATGATTGAGGTGGCTGGCACTGATCGTTGGATGACGCTTGATTTACACGCCGGGCAGATTCAAGGGTTTTATAAGATTCCAGGTGATTCGTTAACTACTTTTCATATCTTAATTGACTATTTTCGCAAGAAGAACCTGGAAAATGCGGTGGTTGTTACGCCTGATTTGGGGTTTGCAAAACGCGGCCGTAATTATGCAGCCGAATTAGGGCTGCCATTAGCTTTTGTGGAAAAACGACGCATTGGGGATGGTTCTCAACGAGAAGCGTTAAGTTTGATTGGCGATGTAAGTGGTAAGAATGTGATTATTGTGGATGATTTAGTAGATACGGCCGGATCAATCAAAGAGGCGGTTGAAATTGTAAAGATAAATGGGGCAAATGATGTCTACCTCTCCTTTGCTCATCCTGTCCTTTCTGATCCAGCTATTGACCGGCTTCGAGCGTTACCTATTAAAGAGATAGTGACGACGGACACAATTCCAATTTCGCCTGAAAAGATGCTGCCAAATATTACAGTTTTGACTGTAGCAGAGCTGTTGGGGGAAGTAATTTTGCGTTCTCATGAAGGGCGCAGTGTTGGCGAACTGTTTAATGAATAATTGACTTGCTTGCACCTTTTGGGAGCCAGAAATTTTGAATTAGACGGTGGTTGATTACATGATTGGGTGGTAATAATCGCCACCATATCTTACAAATGTCTTAGAGAGACATTTTTTAGAAGTGGTATAATAGGTAATTATGTTTAAGAAACTCTTGCACAAAGTTGTTGGTGATCCAACTAAAAAATATCTAAATAATCTTCAACCTATTGTCGATGAGGTTGAGGCACTTGAAGAGGGTTTAAAGTCTTTATCGGATGAGGCGTTGAGAAATAAAACGGCCGAATTCAAAGAGCGTTATCATAATGGCGAGTCTTTGGACGACATATTGCCGGAAGCTTATGCCTTGATTCGTGAAACCTCTCGCCGCACGACTGGTATGCGCCATTATGATGTTCAGATTTTAGGGGGTATATTGCTCCATCGCGGCGAAGTGGTTGAGATGAGAACGGGGGAAGGCAAGACACTTGTTGCGACCTTGCCCCTCTATCTAAACGCTATAGCTGGTGAAGGCGTTCATCTTGTTACGGTGAATGAATATTTGGCACGTCGAGATGGGGGCTGGATGAGCAAGATTTTTCATGCCCTTGGCTTGACCGTTGGCGTTATTGGCCCACAGCGTTTTTCTGCCCTATTTGACCCAGACTATGTGAATCCTGGGGCTGAGCTTGAAGATGAACGGCTGGTTCATTGGCGGCCTTGTACCCGCAGCGAAGCTTATAAAGCAGATATTACTTATGGAATCAGCAGCGAGTTTGGGTTTGATTATCTACGTGACAATATGGTCACGAATCGGGAGAAACTTGTTCATCGTAAGTTGAACTTTGCCATCATTGATGAGGTTGATAATGTGCTTATTGATGAGGCCCGAACACCACTGATTCTTTCTGGCCCATCTGGAACGAGCAGCCAAGAATATATTCGCTTTGCTCAGTATGTTCGAGGGTTGAAAGAAAATACGGCCGAAGAAGAGGAAGAACCTAACGGTCATTACGACCTTGATGAGAAGAGCCGTTCCATCAGCTTGACTGAGATGGGCATTGCCACCATTGAGGAACGAATCCCAGAAATCAACGCTGATATTGGTGATAGTCTCTATGATCCTCGTTTTTATCAATTGACCTTCTATGTAGACAATGCAATGAAGGCCCAATATTTGTTTAAGCGGGACAAAGAGTATGTTGTTCAAAATGGCGAGGTTGTCATTGTTGATGATTTTACTGGTCGTCTAATGCCCGGTCGCCGTTATTCCGATGGTCTCCATGAAGCTATTGAGGCTAAAGAGGGGGTTCAGGTTCATCGAGAAAATGTGACGGTGGCAACCATTACGCTTCAGAACTACTTTCGTCTTTATGAGAAATTGGCTGGTATGACTGGTACAGCCATGACAGATGCTGAGGAGTTTGATGAGGTTTATGAATTAGAGGTCACTCCACTGCCGACTAATGTCGATTACATCGTTGATAAAGGTGTCATGGGCTTGGAAGAGAAACGGCAGAAAGTTGACGGAACGGAAGAGATTTATTTTGTTCATCCTGATGTGCCGGAGAAAAAGGTTTTTGCAAAGCGGATCGATTTCCCAGATAGAATTTATAAGGACCTGGATGCTAAAGATAGGGCTATTGCGGAGGAGATTCTTTATTATAAGAAGATCGGCCGTCCGGTGCTGGTTGGCACAACCTCGGTTGAACACTCGGAACAGCTTCACCGTTTGTTAAACCGCGAGAAGATCGACCATGCTGTGCTGAACGCGAAGATTCATCAATCAGAAGCGTTGACCGTTGCCCAGGCTGGCCGGAAAGGGGCTGTCACGATCTCCACCAATATGGCTGGTCGTGGAACTGACATATTGCTCGGTGGAAATCCAGAGGGAATGGCGGCTGAGATTTTGGAAAAGGAGATGTTCGATCGGCAAGATTTGGTGAAACTGGCGGTTGTTTTGCTGACGGATGGTGAATCAAAGGCGTATGATTTCGCTAAGAAAAACCGCAAATTAACGGCCGATTTAATTCCCGCTCTTCAAGAGGTCAAAGCAGAATTTGATGAGGCGATGGCTGAAATTCAAGAGCAACAAGTCATTGGCTATTTGGCTCAAAAGTTTCAAGAGCCATATAAAATTGATTACAGCGATGTGCGCCAGGTATTACGTTTGGTTCGAGGCGGTCAATTAGCTCAGGGCCGAGAGCATCTGGATAAGATTGGCAAAGATGCGGCGTTGGTAGATGAGGCTGTTCGTTTATGGGGTTTGTATAACCGTTATGAGCGGATGCACGGTGATCCACGACAGGCGGCTCAATTTGTGGCGGAGACTCTTTTTGAGAAGCTGTATAACGGCCGTGCTGCTTTAATTCGGGCCATGATGAATGATGATACGATTGAAGCTCAGAAGCTGGTTGAAACCATACCCGGACTTCAACAGCATACAATCGAAAGGATTGAAAAGCTGAAAACGGAAGCAGAGAAAGAGCGGGAGGAAATTTGGGAATTGGGTGGCCTGCACGTTATTGGCTCTGAACGACATGAATCAAGGCGAATTGATAATCAGCTTCGTGGTCGAGCGGCTCGTCAGGGTGATCCAGGCTCTTCTCGTTTCTTCCTTTCTGTTGAAGATGATCTGATGCGTCGGTTTGGTGGCGAGCGTTTGAAAGGGGCCATGTCTCGCATTAGTATGCCTGACGATATGCCGATTCAGGCTGGTATCCTCGATAAAATTATCGAAAATTCCCAGGAACGAATCGAAGGTTACAATTTTGATATTCGGAAGAACGTTGTCGAATATGACGATGTGATGAGTAAGCAGCGGGAAGCCATCTATGGCGAACGGCGGGCTATCTTAATGGGCGAGTCCGTTGATCTAGATGAACAAGTTGAAGAAGCCTTTGATGGGGCCATTGATGAGTTGATTAAGAACTATATTGAAGACTATAGGAGTTATGTGGGAGGGGAAATTGACCGGGCTATTGTTGATTACAGTACGGATGCCACTGATGATATTAATGTAAATGGTGTTTTAGTTCGGTTGCGGGGCTTGCTGCCGGGCGTGACTGAATTTGATAAAAGTGAATTGGCCGATGTCTCGGCAGATAAATTGACTAAGGAATTGATGCTGCTTGTTCATGAAAATCTTGAAGAAGGGCGGAATTTGTATCAGTTTTTGCAGGCATCCGGCCGTTTTATTCCGCTTTTGCCGCCTATACCCAATCTAGGGAATATTTTAAGTGGCCGTAAGTCAGGACAGCTTCAGGCTCGTGAAAACTTGCGCCAACAGTTCATAGAGCAGATTCAAACAGTATTTGATGACTTTCTTGCAGATCATATTCAAGAAGATGAACGGGAGGAGATTTGGAACCGAACGGTTGAGCAAATTGGTTCAGCCTTTGCACAATTTAACGTTGAGGGATTGTCTAATCGAGCTATCCAAAACCAACAAGTTAGTTTCTTTATCAGAGTCGATGAAACCCTTCGCAATTTGTTGCTAGATAGTTTGTCTACGCTTAATGCAGAGCAGTTGTCGCAAGCGTTGATCGGCTATGTTACTCAACAGAGGGAACAGTGGAAAGAACGAATTGGCGAGGAAGAGCATGAAAATTTCCAGCGACTTATCTTATTAGATGCAATTGATCGGGAATGGCGTGATTATCTGATTGCGATGGATGATTTACGGCGAGAAATTGGCCTAGAAGCGGTGGCCCAACGGGACCCAAAGGTTGAGTATAAGCGTCGTTCCTACCAAATGTTTGCTGAGATGCGTCACAATATTGAGAAAAATGTTGTTGAGGGCTATTTCCGACGATTGGCTTCCCATCAACAGTTTATTCGTAAGCGAGAAGAATCTGTTGCTTATCAAGAACGAATGAGTCAGGCTGGTTATCAAGTTGTCCAAAGAGAAAAGGGGAAGGGATCTGAATTGCGTCGAGATATGCCTAAAGTCGGCAGAAATGATCTATGTCCGTGTGGCAGCGGTAAGAAATATAAAAATTGCCATATGCGTAAGGATCAAGCGGCAGCAAATAAAAGGTCGCGCCCTGTTCGTTCTCGGTAACTGAAGTCTGGCGAAAGTTACTTCTGCCTCTTAGAAGAGGAAAGAAATTAATGACCAGCAATTTACAGTTTCAACTCCTTAGTGATATTGGACAGATATTGGTTGAGCGCGGCTCATTTTCGGCTGTGATTCCTTGTCTCTCAGAGCGTCTATCACAAGCATTTCCAAATAGTAAGGCGGTGATTTTTCTAGATAGGGGAGCGGGCGATGATTTCACCAAAGAGGCCGCTTTCCCTGAGGATTGGCCCGGTGATGGTCTGTCTTTTTTGCGCTCTATTCATCATCAAGTTGCTAAATCTGGACGACCGACAACTGTTAAGGGGGACAATATTGAAGAGCCAATGCTTGCGAGTTGGCAAATATTGGTCTGGCCGATCGTTTCATCAGGGAGGGTAGCCGGTTTTTTTGATATATATTATCCAACCGATCGTGTTATTCCTGCAAGCGATAAAGCGACCTTAAAATTGTTGGTGCAACAATTTGGAATTGCTTTAGGTAATGATCATCAGGCTTCCCCAATATTTTTTCAAGATGCAAATGACCAACTGCGAACGGCCGAAGCGCTGCGAACGGCTGCTGTGGCTCTAAGCAGCTCTCTTGATCTAAAAACGGTATTGAATCAGCTTCTCGTCGCTTTGGGTAATGTCATTGATTATGATGCTGTTTCAATTTTGCTTTTTGATGAGGGCCAAATTGCTATGACTACTCATAGAGGCTATGCAGTTGAAGAGGTTGTCATTAAGCAGGCTAGTTTAACTTTGAAAGACAGCGAAATTATCAAAGAAATAATTGATACAAAGTTACCAATTTATCTTGATGATGTACGTAAAGAGCGGCGTTGGATTATGGTGCCAGGTGTTGAAAAGGTTCGATCCTGGATTGGCGCTCCACTGTTATCAGGCGATGATGTTCTTGGCATATTAATGGTTGATAATGCAGCGCCGGAAGCGTATGGGGATCGGGAGAAGTGGTTGGTGAGTACACTTGCTACACATACAGCCGTTGCTGTGCAAAATGCGCACCTTCATGAGAAAGTACAGCGGCAAGTATTGGAATTGGGTGAGTTATATGAAGCAACTGCCACAATGTTGTCTGATCTTGATCAAGATTCCCTCTATCAATCTGTACTTGAAGTTATGATAACGACCCTGCGGGTTGAAGTAGGGGCAATTTTTACATGGGATGAGGTTGAAGAACATCTTCAGTTAGCGGCAACTTTCCCACAACCCACCCAAGAGACGACCAGCCTAATAAGAACGCATGCCAAAGGGGTGGCAACCCTGTCTCAATTGGAACAGTACCCGATCGTTCAAGATGCTTTTGCAAATAAAGCGACGGTCATTTTGCAATCGGGATCAATAGACAGCAAAGGAATGGAATTGACTACTGCTGCTGGCTTCAAATCAGCCTTATTGGTTCCCTTAATTTGGCGAGAAGAGATCCTCGGTTGTTTGCTTTTAGGAAACCATGGACGGTCACACAATTTTACTGATCAGGAACTGCGGATAATCCGTACGTTGGCGCGGCAGGCGGCCATCGCTATCGAACATGCTGATTTATTTAGTCAGGCAAAGCGACGAATTCAGGAGCTTTCGACCATTCATGAGATTGCTTTACAGTTGAATACACCTTTGGAAATAAATCAGGTCTTGGATGTCATCAACAAATCTGCTCTCAATCTGATTGAAGCAAATAATGTCCATATCTTTCTTTATGATGCTAAGGAGGAGCAGTTTACTATCGGCTCTGCACTCTTCCGCGATGGCCGCCGTACACCAGCGGTGGCCAGTCCACGGCATAATGGCATTACGGCCGAAATCGTTCATAGTGGAAAACAGATCATTTTGCCAGATGCGTTGGGTCATCCCTTGTTTCAATCGCCAGAATCGGCTGCTTGGGGTATTCGGGCTATTGCAGGCTTCCCACTAAAAAGAGGCGACCGTACTTTGGGCGCTTTTACTTTAACCTATCTTAACCGGCATAACTTCACCGATGATGAGATTTTGTTGTTAAGTTTGTTGGCTGATCAGGCAGCTGTTGCTATTGAGAATGCTCATCTTTTTGCGGATGCTCAGAGGCGTTTGCGAGACATGTTGGCTTTGGTAGATATGGCTCAACAGGTCACTGGTAATTTGCGGGTTGGGCGAGTTATGTTAACTACTGTTAAGGTGTTGCAGGCTTTGTTGGATGCGAGGGGGTGTTCAATCGCATTGCTTGATGTTGAGAGTGAGGAATTGGTTGTTGAAGCGGCTACTGGTATCGATCCGAAATGGGTACATAAAGCTCGTATGAAGGTTGGTGAAGGCGTTTCGGGCCAGGCAGTATTGGAAAGACGGCCGATCTACGTTCGTGATACGCGCAACCATCCGGGCTTTTTATTTTTTGATGACGTTCTTCGTAGCCTGATTGCTGTCCCGCTTATGAGTCGAGATGAGGTCATTGGCGCGATAACGGTTGATAGTGATTCACCCAAGGCTTTTGATGATTCAGATATACAGTTAATGACAATTGCAGCTGCTCAAGTCAGTACAGCCATTGCCAACGCCCGTCTATTTGAGGAGGCTGAGGAACGGGCTGCCCAATTAGCCGTTGCCTATGAAGAACTTCAAGAAAATGACCGTTTGAAAGATGAGCTTGTTCAAAATGTTTCTCATGAATTGCGAACGCCGTTAACCTTTGTCAAGGGCTATGTTGATTTATTGATGGATGGTGAAATGGGGATAGTTAATGAGGAGCAGCAAACTACCCTTCAGATAGTGTCTGATAAAACTCAGGAAATTACACGCCTGATTGATGATATTATGTCTTTGCAGCGGATTAGCGCTGACAACCTGATATTTGAGTCTTTTGAGATGACGAAGTTGATTGAGGAGGCGATAACGGGCCATCGATTAACGGCCGATCAGAAGGGCCTGTCGTTGGATTTTCCTTCGAATGAACAAAGGGTTGGGAAGATTACGGCTGATAAAGGTCGCATTCAACAAGTGGTTGATAATATCTTGGTTAATGCCATCAAGTTCAGCCCGGATGGGGGAACCATTTTGCTAACGATGGAAGAGGAACCTGAACAAGTAATAGTTAAAATCGCTGATGAGGGTATTGGGCTGCCGGAGGATAAGGTTGACCGAATTTTTGAGCGATTCTATCAAGTTGATGGGACTTCTCGTCGTCGTTTTGGGGGCGCTGGTATCGGATTAGCAATTGTAAAACGAATAATTGATGCGCATGATGGAGAAATTTGGGTTGAAAGTACCATCAACAAAGGAAGTACATTTTATTTCACACTCCCAAAATCCCCGGAAGTCTAAGAACTACCTCTCAAATAATTGTCGAATTTTAGATAGGTGGGTATAAACTCCTAAGTGAAATTCTGGTCAGTAGGAAGCTCCAAATTACTAATTCGTTCTTGAAATCATTCCCAAAAATTGATTTGCACCGCCATCTTGAAGGGTCGTTGCGCCTTGAAACGCTTTTGGATATAGCCAAGGTATATGACATTAGTTTACCGACCTATGATTTAGATAAATTTCGCTCTCATGTTCAGGTTACGAATGATCCGCCGGGAATTAAAAATTTTTTGTCAAAGTTCAAACTCTTGCGTCGATTTTATCAAAGCCAGGAAGCCATTTCCCGATTAACGTATGAGACGATTGCAGATGCTGCGGCAGATAACATCCGTTATATGGAGCTGCGTTTTAGCCCCCAGGCGCTGGCGGGGGTAAAGGGATTTGCCTTTGCTGATGTGACGGATTGGGTAATTGAAGCGGCGAATCGTGCTTCTGAGGCATTCGATATCAAAGTAGGGCTTATTATCACCATTGTTCGACATGATCCTTTGGAGTTGGCTCGGAAAGTTGCCGAAACTGCTTTTGAGCGCTGTGATAAGGGCATTGTTGGACTGGATCTAGCTGGAGATGAGATTCATTATCCAATGACCCCCTTTCGGGATTTGTTTGTCGAAGCCAAGAAGCTCGGTATGGGTATTACTATTCATGCTGGGGAATGGGCGGGGGCAGATACGGTTGAAGAAGCTATTATTAATTTGGGCGCCGACCGATTAGGACATGGCGTTCGGGCGGTTGAAAATTCCCGTACGATCAAATTGTTGCGAGAACGATCGGTGGCTTTAGAAATTTGTTTGACGAGTAATATTCAAACTGGCGTTGTTCTGAGTATTAACCATCATCCCATCGTTGATTTGTTAGACCTTGATATTTTAGTGACCTTGAATGCTGACGATCCGAGCATAAGTGATAGCACGTTGACAAATGAATTCCAGGTTGCGGTTGAGGATTTGAATTTGGGTTATAAGGAGTTGAGGAGAATGACATTGAATGCTGCTTCAGCCGCTTTTCTTCCAGAATTTGAGCGACAAAAATTAATAGCATCCTTTGAAAATGAATTGCCCGAAACTGACTTCCTCAACGAGCCTCCCATTCTTTCAACGCCATTTTAATGACAAGTTGAACATCTTTTTCTTTGATTTCGGCTGGCCGCTGATAGGTTTGACCATCGACGTTTATCAGTAGTCCGCCAGAAGATGCTTGCTCTAAATGGATAGATCTGCCCTCAAGATTAGGTTCTGCTCGGACGTGTTTTTGAAGTATGTAATCTATTTGCTCAACAATGCTGGTTGAGGGACTCTTTGTAGGTGTTTCATCTCGTGCAACAGCAGAAATAATATGGGTTGGGTCTGGGGGGAGGTTGGCTTGAGTAACTAATGCGTCACGTTCTCTTTCAAGCGATGAAAGAAAGGCTGCTCGTTGGGCTTCGAGTTCAGGTGATGCTAATTCTTGATCGGGCGTTTTTGGCTGAGATTCAACCATGAGAGGGGGGGCGACGCCTGCATCTACTAATGTTTTATAGCCATTGGTGAAGACAATGAGTTCGCCAACGGCCGTCATTAACCGTTGCTTTAAGCTGGTGTTGGTGACATCATTAAGGTTTTCGTAACGCTGACCATTGACTTCAACGACAAGTTTGCCCATTGGAGGTAGCCGTAAGACTCGCATTACTTCAATTTCATTGTCCATTGTTATTTCCTCATTCGCGTTGGAGCAGAGTTTTTTGCTGATTATAAGGACAAATTACCGATTTGTCCTACACTTAGAATTGGCAGCGGGAACAGAAATGGGTACTCCGGCTACCTAATACTATTCTTTCAATAATGCCACCACAACGTTGGCAGGGTTCACCAGTTCGGCCGTAGGCGACCAAATCATTTTGCATTTCGCCTCGACTGCCGTCTGGCTTGCGATAGTTGTCAATACTGGCCCCTTCTCGACTTATACCTAAATTCAATGCTTTTTGAATACCAGCATGAAGGGCTGCACTTTCACTTTCTGAAAGGGTGTTTGAAATCCGGGTCGGGCGAATGGCGGCATAGTGTAGCGCTTCATCGGCATAGATATTGCCCACCCCTGCCACAAAAGTTTGATCTAATAATAAGGGTTTTAAGATGCGTTTTCTTTTTTGGAGTAGGCGGTGAAATAGTTCGGCCGTAAATTCATCTGACAATGGTTCTGGGCCAAGTTGGCCTAGAACGCTTTGGGGATCGCGGAGGAGGTGAATACGGCCGAATTTTCGAATATCTCTGAAACGAAGCTCGGTGCCGTTGTCTAGTTCAAAGATGGTGTGAACGTGTTTGTCGGCAGGCTCGTCGGCGGAAACAACCGCTAAATGGCCTGACATCTTGAGATGAATGAGCATTGTTTCTGGTTCAGTCAGGTTGAAGACCAGATATTTGCCGCGCCGCTCTACGGAATGAAACTGTTTGTTTAGGATGCGCTTTTTGAATTCTGGCAGGGGTGGGGTGACGAGATGTTTGGGCCAGTCGTTTTGCATACCGGTAACTGTACGGGCGGTTAACGGTTTCCGCAGGGCGCGAACGGTGGTTTCAACTTCTGGAAGTTCTGGCATAGATTTAACTATCCTACCAGAAATTTGCCGCTATCATAGAATTCAGTGCCATCGACCCAAATTTTACCGCCATCTCGCATGTCACAAATCATGTCCCAATGGACGGAGGATTTATTTTTGCTGCCGGTTTCTGGATAGCCAGCGCCAATTGCCATATGAATAGTGCCGCCAATCTTTTCGTCGAAAAGAATCGATTTGGTAAATCGATCGATGCCGTTGTTGGTTCCAATAGCAAATTCGCCGAGGAAACGAGAGCCAGCGTCTGAATCAAGCATTGAATGGAGGAAGGCTTCATTCTTTTTGGCCGTTGCCTTGACGACTTTGCCATCTTCAAAGTAGAGTTCGATGCCGCTGACTTCTCGGCCGCTTTGGATGGCGGGATAGGAGAAACGGACCCAACCATTGACCGAATCCTCGACTGGACCGGTGAAGATTTCGCCGCTGGGCATGTTATGACGGCCGTCTGAATTAACAAATGTCCGATCCTCAATCGAGAGGGTTAAATCGACATTTGGTCCCTGCACCTTTACTTCTTTCTTACCGACTAGCCAATCCACCAATTTTTGTTGCATGACCGAGAATTTTTTCCATTCTGCGACGGGGTCTTCCTTATCGACGAAACAGGCTCCATAGACAAAATCTTCATAATCAGATAGGGACATATCTGCTTCTTGGGCATAGGCTTGGGTTGGAAAAAGGGTGCCAACCCAACGGAATTCGCCTGAGGCACTCCTTCGCATAAATGTTGCCATCATATCTTTGCTAGCGTTACGCTCAATGGTTTGTTTTTCTAAATCTACGCCTGATAAGGTTCGGGTGTTTTCGGTTGCCCGTATGTTTATAGTGCAATCATAGTTTTCTACAATCATTTTTTGAGGTTCGTGGATGTAAGCTAACTGCTCGTCGCTGGCCTCTTTAAATCTAATTTCTGTTAGGGAATCATGTTGCCAAAGCGTGAGAGGGTGGCCTCCGGCTCGAATGATTTCTCGGTAGGTTTCTTGAACGAGTGATAGGGCGGCGAAGGAGCCACTCAATATAACTTTGTCATTCGGTTTTACTTGAACACAATAATTGGTTAATAGTTTTGCTAAGCGTACTACTCTTGGGTCTGTCATGATTTCTCCATATCTCAATTTAGGGTATTAAGTTTATTATCGATTTGATGGTAATTCATAATATTCAATTCACCACAGAGGACACAGAGACCTCAGAGAGAAAAAGAGAATACACCTTCGTTCTCTTCAGTTCCAATCACTAACCTTCATTAAGTAAGCAAACCTTGCTTATTATATTTTACGAATTACGCATTCAAATTATACCTGTTTTGAGCGGTTTCGCATGGGGACGATTGTGCTAGAATGATGGCTATGTATCCTGAAGATCGTGTCCTGGTGGCCTATGTGCCAAATAGAGTTGATTTTAGTTTGATCCAAAAGGAGGGTTGGTATCGAATTCCTCAACGGCACATGCCAAAAGGGTTGTACGCTGAATATTTTGCTTTTTATTTCGGCCGTCGTTTTGGGGAAGAAAAGTGGGCGATCCATTATTACGCCCCTCAACAGGGCTTTGAACTCCTAACTCGCCGGGATCTATTACCTGATCAACCTGATCATCCAAGAGCGGATGATTATTATTACAAGGTTCAGCTTGGGCCGCTCCAAAAGCTCTCTCGGCCGATAATCAGCTTGCGATGGCGGCGGATAACGTTTATTCATACGACCTGGGATCGGTTCCAGGATGCCCAAGAGATAAACGATCTTTTTGTTGAGGGCGGGCAATATGTGGATCGGCTGTATGCGACGTTGAAGGATAGGGGGATTCGGAGTGAGCGAAACTATCAGGTGAAGGAGGATGGAGAAGTCTATCAGATTCCGTTGGCTATTTTTTGCCAGGACGGCCGTTTAGACATTAGAAAGGGACAACTTCCAAAGGATGAGACGGCGGTTATAAATCTAGTTGAAACAATCAGCGAGGAGGTGCAGAGGCGAGGGGGTCTAGCGGATAAATAAGGAATAGATTTTCTATTACTAAGCGGGCATTGGCATTTCTTTCTAAGGCCCAGAGGCTTTTTTCGGTGCGCTTTAAGCAGGTTGTGGTATTCGTTGCAGGATATAGGTCGGCTGCCTGTTGCAGCCAGGCTAACTGGTCTATGTTCGTTAGATGGCTGTTGCCATTGGTTCCAACCCCTTGCCAACTCAACATCGCTACATCTCGCCACCAACTGAGCCAGGTTTGGAGAATGGCAGGTAAGGTTTCTGGTTGGCGGGCTAGCTGTTCGGCCAGTTTGAAACGGCCGACGCGTGAGACTGTTAGAACATCCTTCAATAAGCTCATTTGTGTTTCTCGATCTTCTAAGAGCGATTGTTCTTGGGTGGCTTGAATGGCCCAACCTAAGCGGCCGTTCGATAAATGGGCAAGCAATCGGGATTGATCTGGTTCAACCTGATGATTATCTTGTAAGATTTTATCGATTTTGGGAATTGCTAATGGTCGCAGACCAATAGTCCGACAACGTGAGGTAATGGTTGGCAGGAGTGAATCGGCCTCTGAGGCCGTTAATAATAAGATTACATTGTTGGGCGGCTCTTCTAGAGTTTTTAGAAAGGCGTTTGCTGCGCTGGCGTTGGCGGTATCGAACTGTTTGATGATGGCGACTTTGTATCGGGCTTCAGTGGCTGTTAGACTCAATTCTTGCTGTAGACCGCGAATCTGGTCTATCTTAAGGGTTGCCTTACCTCGATCACTAATCTCTGGCAGCAGCAAGCGGACATCTGGATGACGACCTCCTGCAATTAACTTACAAGGTCGGCAGCGGCCACATGGTCGATCTTCGAGCGCTTCTGACTGACAATTTAAGGCCATCGCAAATGTGCGGGCTAATGTTCCTTTTCCAACTTGCTTCGGGCCTGTAAATAAGTAAGCATGGCCGACACGATCATGTATAATCGCCCCTTTCAACAAGTCCACCGCCCATTCATGCCCGACAATTTTTTTCCAACTGCTCATAGGTGAATTGTACCGAAAAGTGCGGGATAGGAAAGATGCTTTGTAATAGTATGGGTTACTTGAACTGTAATTTGTATTTGGTAATCGAAATAATCCATTATTATGAATAACCGATTACTGAGAGTCTATTGAACAGGATAAAAATGACACCTTTAATCATATCAGGTCAGGAATTAAATGTTGATGATGTTGTATCGGTGGCGAACGGCCGAAAAGTTATTCTCGATCCGGCTGTGTTGCCGAAGATTGAACGCTCTAGGGCGGCGGTAGACGACCTGGTTGCCAGGGGGGTGGTGGCTTATGGGATTACGACGGGGTTCGGCCGTTTTAAGGACAAAATTATTGACCCTGAAGAGACGCGCCAGTTACAAAAAAATTTGGTTCGCAGCCACGCCGTTGGGGTAGGGCCAGACCTTCCAGAAAAAACAGTGCGAGCCATGTTGTTGGCTAGAGCGAATACGCTGGCTTTAGGCTATTCTGGCGTTCGACCAGCCATTATCAATCTGCTAGTTGATATGTTGAACGAGGGTGTTCATCCACGAATCCTGGCTCAGGGTTCATTAGGGGCCAGCGGCGATTTAGCCCCGTCGGCTCATATGGCTTTGGTTGTTATTGGTGAAGGGGAGGCTTATTTTCAGGGTCAGCTCATGGCTGGGGCATTGGCGTTGGAGAAGGCGAATCTGCATCCGCTTGAACTGCGGGCGAAAGAGGGGTTGGCTTTGTTGAACGGCACGACCCAAATGGTTGCTACTGGGGCGCTGCTGGTTCGACGGGCGGTTAACTTGGCTTTAACGGCCGATATTGCTGCCTGCCTTAGTCTTGAGGCGCTCAATGGCACAGAGCGAGCCTACGATGCGAGAGTTCATGCTATTCGGCCACATCCTCGTCAAATGGAGTGTGCTGCTTTCTTACGTCAGTTGCTACTTGGGAGTGAATTTTTACGGGGCGCTGACTCACTTAACGTGCAAGACCCCTATACTTTGCGTTGTGTCCCCCAGGTTCATGGGGCGATTCGGGATTCTATCGCCTATAGTCGTTGGGTTATTAATATTGAATTAAACGCGGTAAATGATAATCCTATTATCTTCGTAGATGAAGATAGTGGGAAGACAGATGTTATTTCAGCTGGCAATTTTCATGGGGAGCCGGTTGCTATTGCAATGGATTATATGAAGCTGGCGTTGACTGAATTGGGCAACATGAGTGAGCGGCGGGTCTCGCGGCTGGTTGATGCGGATAGTAATGGCGGTGTCTTGCCGATGTTTCTGACGGCGCAGGGTGGCCTGGAGAGTGGTTTGATGATGATTCAATATACGGCTGCGGCTTTGGCTTCTGAAAATAAAGTCTTGGTTCACCCGGCCAGCGCTGACAGTATACCCAGCAGCGCTAATGTTGAGGATCATGTTAGTATGGGGCCAACGGCTGCCAGGCAAGCTGAACAGATTTTGGCTCATACTGAGACGATTGTAGCGATTGAATTATTGTCAGCGGCTCAGGGTATTGATTTTCGGAGGCAGACGCTTGGATCTGCTGCTGAAATGGGGCAGGGAACGGCCGTGGCCTATGATCTCATCCGAACCAAAGTACCCTTTCTTGATGATGATGTTCATCTTTCGCCGCTCATTGAGGAAGTGCGCCAACTTGTTGCTAACGGTACAATAAAAGAAGCAGTAGAAGATGTGTTAAACTAATGTTCAGGCTTTTCATTAGGGTTTAAGAAAATAATCTGGCAACGGTGGTGAAAGATTCTTCACTGGGCTTGATTCGGGAATGGCGATTTATGAATGACCCGTTCATAATGACAGGTAGGTGTCTTCTCGCGATTATTGACTGATTTGATTTTTAAACTACAAAAAAAGTCTGCTCTCTCAAATTTGGAGATACTAAATGAACGAAGTTGTTATTGTTAGCGCCGTGCGAACACCGATTGGGAGTTTTGCTGGGGCATTATCGGCCGTTCGTCCCGATGATATGGGTGCGCTGGTCATTAAAGAGGCGGTCGGCCGAGCAGGGGTTGATCCGAATGAGATTGAAGAGGTTTATTTTGGCTGTGCCAACCAAGCTGGGGAAGATAATCGTAATGTGGCCCGGATGGCGACTTTGCTGGCTGGGCTGCCGGATTCTGTGGCGGCTGTGACCTTTAATCGGCTTTGTGCCAGCGGTTTGAATGCGATTAATCAGGCGGCGCGGGCGATTATGGTTGGTGAAGGAGATGTTTTTGTGGCTGGCGGCGTGGAGAGTATGAGCCGGGCGCCATATTCATTTCCGAAAAACTCCCGGGCCTGGGGGCCACCGGGAAATATCACTGGTTATGATACGACTTTGGGGTGGCGTTATCCGAACCCTAAGATGGCGGCTATGTTCCCATTGGAGGCGATGGGCGAAACGGCCGAAAATATCTATGATTTGAGCTGTGCTGGGAACATTGAAGGGGGGCAGATTAGCCGTGAAGCGCAAGATGCCTTTGCTTTCGAGAGTCAGTGGCGGGCCTATGAAGCGATTAAGGACGGCCGATTTGAGGACGAAATCATTCCTGTTTCTATTCCCCAACGAAAGGGCGACCCATTGATTGTTGATACGGATGAGCATCCTCGTATTAAAAAGACGGCCGATGGCTATGAACTGACAACCAGTCCTGAAATATTGGCTAAATTACGCCCTGCCTTTCGGAAGGGTGGCACGGTGACGGCTGGAAATTCGAGCGGTTTGAATGACGGGGCTTGTGCGTTGGTGCTGATGTCGGCCGAAAAAGCAGAAGCCTTGGGGATTAAGCCATTAGCTCGGTGGATTGGCTCGGCTGCTGCTGGCGTTGACCCACGAACAATGGGGCTTGGGCCGATTTCTGCTACTCGTAAGGTGTTAAGACGAGCTAATCTCACTCTTGACGACATTGATCTAGCAGAGTTGAATGAAGCCTTTGCGGTGCAATCGCTGGCTGTTTTGAAAGAGCTTGGATTGTCCCAAGCGATTACCAATGTGAATGGCGGCGCTATCGCTTTGGGGCATCCGTTAGGTTGCTCTGGGGCTAGAATTCTGACCACCTTAATCTATGAAATGGGCCGTCGGGCGGCTGCTGGAGAGGGGATGAGATATGGGCTGGCAACGCTTTGTGTGGGTGTTGGACAAGGTGAAGCGACGCTGATTGAATTAGTGACCGACCGTAAATAAGTTAGCGGAATTGTGCGGACGGTGATGAATTGCAGTCGCAAATCGTTTGGCGTAAGCGGCGACCTGATCGTAATTCTAATTGTTGGCCGCTTACTTTGGAGCTTCGTGCTTGACTCAACCAGTTGACAATAAAGCATTCGATCCGGCCATTATGTCGGCCGATTTAGCGATCATTCGGGGGTTGGTACGCTCCTTATTCAGCCTGATAAAGGAGGATGATTGGGAACGGCTGACTGAATCTAGACCAGATGGTTGGACGCTGAAACAAGCTTTTTGCCATGTTTCCGCAGTGGCTGAATTAATTCATCAGGCGCTAGCAGGGGTTTTAGATGGTGTAAATGACCAATCATCGCCTATTGAAAGCCGTTATGAATTAGCAGCGTTTAATAAGAAGCACATTGAGCTTAGAGAACATTTGCCGCCGGAGTATCTGTTTCAATCCTTTTTGGAGAGCATCCTTTTAACGGAAGGTCGGATTAATGATGTAACTGAGGAAGCGTTGGAACGGCCAGTTCCGCTTAATGTTTACAATCGGCCGTTAACGGTGGCAGAGTTGGTTGGTAATCAGCTTGTTCATCCAAGTATTGTTCATGGCGCTCAATTGGCAAATGGGGTTGGGGTGACGCCGCTATGGCGGCAATTTTCCCCGGAGTTGATGAATCGTCAGTTGACCCGATTCTTGCATATATTTTCACATGCTTATTGGCCTGAGCGGGGTGGCGACTTAACGGCCGTTTTGAATATCAAGATACGGGGGAAAGGTGGCGGTTGTTGGCATGTTGGGTTGGATAAAGATGGTGGCTATGTTGGACAAGGGTGTGTGAAACGGCCGACAACGACTCTCTATTTTGCAAGCCCGGATGCTTTTTGTTCGGCCTTTACCCTCCAAATTAGCCCTATTCGAGCGGCGTTGACGGGCAAAGCTTTTGTTTGGGGTAATATTCCGTTGGCTTTTAAGCTGAATCGTCTTTTTACGCCAACATAGGGAATCGTATATGAAAGCGTTTATTACTGGGGGAACAGGTTTTGTTGGAGCAAACTTAGTTGAGGCTTTGAATAGAGAGGGAATTGAAGCGCGTGTTTTGCGCCGAGAGAGTTCTTCGCTGCTGGCTTTGGATGGATTGGAATATGAATCGGCGGTTGGTGATATTTTGCGACCAGCAGCCCAACTGGCTGAGTTGATGGCGGGGTGTGATTGGGTGTTTCATGTTGCGGCCGTTTCGGATTATTGGCGACAAGGGACGGAATGGCTTTATAAGGTCAATGTTGAGGGGACGAAAAACGTTTTGGCGGCAGCTCAGTTGGCGGGGGTCGGCCGTTTTGTTCACACGAGTTCGTTGGCTGCCTTAGGGCTGCCAGAAGCGGGCCAACTGCTTGATGAATCCAGCCAGTTTAATCTAGCGCCAGCGCAGTGGCCTTATGCTCATTCTAAACATTTGGCAGAGATTGAGGTTCAACGGGCGGTGGATGGTGGCTTATCGGCTGTTATTGTGAATCCGACGGCCGTGCTTGGCCCTAGAGATGTGAATGAAATATCTGGCTCTATTGTTTTGGAAGCCGCTCGTGGTCTCCTGCGATTTTTTCCACCGGGCGGAACGAATTATGTGGATGTGGCTGATGTGGCAGCCGGGCATATTGCTGCGGCTAAAATCGGCCAGGTTGGGGAGAGATACCTTTTGGGTGGGATAAATTTGAGCCATCAGGAGGTTGTTACGACAGTTTGTGAGATTGTTGGTAGGCCAACCCCGAAGCTGCGAATATCCCCCTGGAGCTTGCCTATTGCAGCGGTTGGGGTTCGAGTCGGCCGATTCTTTCTTGGCAACAAAATTCCTATGGATGCTAATCAGGTTCGGTTGTCTGGCGCAACTATCTTTGCTGACAGTCGTAAAGCTAAAAAAGAGCTTAAGCTGCCGCAAACACCTTTCAATACCACTGTACAAAGGACGTTTGATTGGTACAATAGTCATGGATATCTTTAAGGATATATAACCGTTCTCTGTCAACTGAAAACTTTCTGTAGGAGGGAGATATGAGTGCAACCGCCATATCTAATCCAACCCAAATTCGCCAAATGAGCGATGGGAAGTGGATCTATAATCGCCAATGGGATTTAGTTTTTATTAGTTTTAGTGTCATCCTGGTTCCCGTTCCCTATCTCCTTTGGGTACTCATGGGCGATGTGTTGAAAATTGAATCGGATATCGGCCGTCAGGCAGTCAATTTATTGATCGCCATCCTCATTGGTGGCCCTCATATGTACGCTACCTTCAGCCGAACCGCGTTGGATCAGGACTTTCGCAAAAATTATGGGGGCTTCATCCGCTCCTCGATCATCATTCCTATGGTGGTTGTTACGCTGGCTCTGACAAATTTGACCTTGCTGTTGACGATATTCTTTTTCTGGGCTTCGATTCATGTGTTGCACCAGATTATATTTGTGGTGGCTTCTTATAATCAGAAGGCCGGTCTGACGACCAGCCAGGGGCGGGACAAGATGACCGACACGCTTTCGCCCGTTTCTCGCATCATTGATTATGCGGTTGTATTGACTAGTCTTTATCCGTTGGCTGCTTATCGTATTGCGATTTCGCAAGACTTTTCCATTGGGCCGACCAATTTGAATGATACGATTCCGGCTTTCTTTGAGCAGCCCTGGATTGTTTATGCGGCTTTTGCGGCGTTTGGAACGGCCGTCACTGCTTTCATCATCAAGAGTGTCATTGAATGGCGCAAAGGCACAGCTCATGTTCCCAAAATCATCTTTATTTCTCTAACCGCTACTGCCTCTTTCATTGTCCCCTCGCTGGGTAACTTGGATACTGCCTTTCAAGGTATGAATGTCTGGCACTCTTTTCAATATCTGGCGTTGACCTGGTATATCAATCGTTTGCGGGCTGATAGAGGTGATTTGTCGCGTAAGCCGATACTCAAGCGGATATCTGAAGATGGTCAAGCTCGCCTTTTCTATGGCTTTAATCTAATGCTTACTGCCGGAGCAGGCATTGTTATTGGTACTGTTTTTATTATTTTGCATTTTGTGGTGGGCGGAAAATGGGCAGAGGCTAGTTTTGCGTTTGAAACATCATATTACATTGGTGTCTTGTCGTTTCTCTGGATTCATTATTATCACGATCATTTTCTGTTTACACAGACGGAATCTGTTTTGCCGTGATGGGAATCAGGGTTTGGACGGGTTATCGAGTTTGAACCCCAAAGATTCCTCAATCCGCATTCGCTACTTTCGGAATGACTATTGATATTCAGGTTGCTGAGCAGTAATTTAGCTCTATTTGTCTCTTTGATTATAGTCTAGTTCAAAGTAACGTATTAAGGGAGCCAGCTTGGTTGTATGCCGGGGGAGGCCAATTTCTGTTTTTCTAGGGTATCAACATTCACCAGCCAAATTTCGGGTTCAGCATTTGGTTCTGCCTGAGCAAATTGTTGGTAGACCAGGAAACGGCCGTCTGGCGACCAGGCTGGTGGGCCATGATGTAAATCCAGCTCATTGGTAAGGGCGGTTAGATCACCGCCATCGGCACGCATCATCCATAGTTGTTTGCCGGTTGGGGCGCGAGGCGGTTTGCGGTTAAAGGCCAGCCATTCTCCGTTGGGTGACCAGGTGGGCCAGCCGTCTGTCACTATATCCGTTCCGCTCATCTGTATGACTTCGGCCGTTTCAACGTCAATATGATAGATGTAAATTGAATACTGTTCCCCTGAGAAATCAATCTCCGTAATCAAAACGCTGCTGCTATCATTGCTCCAAGAGGCCGGCTCACCGGAGCTACTAGGAATACGGATGGAACGGCCGCTGGCCAGATGGTACACTAGAATTTCTTGGTTGTCTGGAGAAATATAGCTTATCCATTGACCATCTGGAGAAAAGCGGGCGAATGACCCTAGCCATTGGGAGTCTTCAAATACCGCTACTGTCTGGTTGGTGTTTAGATCCAGCCACCATAAGCGGGGTGGACCAGGGGCACCGCCTTCAATACTGAAATTGCGTCGTTCATAGATTAGGCGACGGCCGTTTGGTTCCCATGAGGGGTTACTACAAGCGCCGTCAGCACAGTCGAGCAACTGCTGACGGTTTTGGCCTTGACTATCTATTAAGTATAGATCGCTGCCTCCGTCTTGGCGGAAGGCGCTATAGGCGATGGCGGTGCCGTCGGGTGAGATGGAGAAATCAAGGACATCATCTGGAGGAAAGGTTAAGGGTATAGGTGTTCCGCCTGCAGGTGACACAGACAAAAGTTGATTATAACTATCATCTGTCCAGGCCAGGTATAAGACTTGTAATGGCCGTGTTCTAAATTCCCATTCGACCGCTTCCAAGACAGGCCGCCCTTCCCGACTTTCCAATCCATCTGATAGATGAACAGAGTAGTCTGTTTCAGCTGTTAGTGGTTGATCGGGTTGGAAGACAAGGCGAGATGTCCCTTGCCAACTTGTGTTGCCACTGACGGGCGGATCGAGGGTGATTTCTGGCGTTTCGGCCGTTTTCATTGGTTGGCCAAAGGTGATCCAGATGGGTGTGTTGGCTGGCACTGCGTTCCGGTTGTCACCGAGAACTGAAACGGTTGTGACGACGCCGACCCTATCGCCGCGCCAGACTAAAAGGCTGGTCATCAGCAGCAAGCCAACCGCCGTGCCTAACACTGCGAGGTCGAAACGGTTACTAATTAGGTCGAAAGGATTTGATAATTGTTTAACCATAAAGATAGGGTTGGGCAGGTTGTTCTATGGCTTCGATTTTGTCAATAATCAGCACCGGGGCTAATTCACCATCGAAAGTTTTTGTTTCAAAATGGCCCCAAATCTCGATCCATTGATCATCTTCAAATTCGGCCGTTTCTTCACCTTGAACAACGAGGCCAACGGGGGCAGCGTCGGCAACGCAGCAGCTTACGATGAAACGGCCGACAAGGAATTGTGATTGGGTAAAACGGCCGTCTCGATATACAAAACCAATGACATGGGCTTCCTGACCATCTAAATCTTCTGGCGAGAGGCTGTTATCAATATCGATTAACCAGTCGATAATGTTCTTTTCGCCGCTAATCAATCCCATTCGTTCGTTATTTCCAGGTGGGGCAACGGATTGCAAACTACCCACATTAATGTCTCGATTTGCGAACGCACTGGCCCCCAGTGGTTTGGGTGGCACCAACCAGCCTAACAATAAAGGTAGAAAAATTATCAGAAGACCGAACCAGGTTAGATGATTGTGATTATGGCCTTCATGAGATTGTTCTCCATGACTATTATCATCGTGGTTGTGCTGGGGTTGCCTCAAAAGGCTGGCCCCAATTAGGATGAAGCCCCCGGCTGCTAGCAAGGTTAGAATGATGAAGCGTTGATTGATGTAAAAATATACCGAGCCATTCACTAAGCGGCTGAACAAAAAGAGGCCGAGGCCGATGAGGGCGATTGTTTTTAGTCGTTTTTCCATTGACCTACTACCATCCTAAGTTTAAGTTGATGAAGATTGCGATAACTAAAGTGAATAACAAGGGTAAGATAATTAGGTAAGCTACGACCCGACGTTTGAAGACGCCCATAAACATGAGGGAGCTTTTGATATCGACCATTGGGCCGAAAACGAGGAAGCTAAGAATTGAGCCGGTGGTGAAGGTGCTGGTGAATGAGAGGGCGACGAAGGCATCGACTGTTGAGCAAATTGACAGTACAAAGGCCAGGATCATCATTACTACGACTGAGATGATTGGGCCTGTTCCAAGCGCGAGTAAGGTTGATTGGGGTACTAACGTTTGCATACCAGCGGCTAAGAGCGATCCGACGATTAGATATCGCCCCATATCCAAGAAATCGTCGGCCCCAATTGCCAGCGCTTCCCATAGTCGAGCGCCAATTGGCCGTTGTGGATGTTCCGAAACCACTATTTGGTTCTGTTCTTGATGAATCTGTTCCAACGTCTCTGGCAACAGGACATCTTCTGGCTGAGCAAAGCTGAATAACAGCCCAACCGCAAAGGCAATTAGAACGCTGAAGATGAGACGGCCGATTAAGATTGGCCCCCATCCAAAAGCGGCGTAGGTGCTGAGAATGACAACTGGATTGACGACTGGAGCAGCCAATAAAAAGGCCACACCGACAGGCAGTGGTAATCCTTTTTGATATAAGCGGCGGGTGACTGGCACAACACCACATTCGCAAACCGGGAACGCAAAACCGAGAACGGAGCCAACCAGGGCGGCTGGCAACGGCCGTTTTGGGATCAATCTTGTCAAGGTGGTCTTATCGACAAATACTTCTATGAAACCTGATACGGCCGATCCCGCCAACAAAAATGGGGCAGCTTCGATGAAAATACCCAAGAAAATGGTGACCAAAGTCTGGAACTGGCCGCTGATCGCCAGTCCAGATAAACGTGGCACTATCAGAGCAATTAAAGCGATAAGAGCTAAAGCAATGAACAGACGGCGTGTTTTTATCTTTCTTGCCGCTGGCGCTGAACTAACTATAGGAGGGGGTGCTTCTCTTATTGATGTCATAGATGTATATGCTCGTTCGCCCTAATTATATGTTTAACGAACCTTGCTGCCAGATCCCTCACGCCATATTAACTAATAAGTGATCCAAGCGTATATTTGTGGTATAAAGTATCAGTATGAGATTGTTTTCTAAGAAGCAGAAAGAACGGGGGGTTTCCCATGTGCCGACTGCACCAACGGTGGAGGCGGAGCGGGTTTTTGTGACCTATACTCCTGGCGGCAATGGGAACGGCCGAGCGAATGACAGCAGTGACCACCATTCAAACGGCCGTCGCTATGCTTTGGAAGATCTGTCCTTTCGCATTGAGTCAGGTCGAAGGGTGGCTGTTGTTGGGCCGAATGGGGCTGGAAAAAGCACCCTTTTCAGATTAATTGTTGGTACTTTACGTCCTGTTAAGGGAGATATTCAGGTTTACGGTCAAAATCCTGGACACCATATTTGTATCGCTTATGTTCCCCAACATAATCAAATTGATTGGTCGTTTCCGGTGACGGCCGAAGATGTGGTGATGATGGGCCGGGTTGGGCAAATTGGCCTCTTTCGCTGGGCCGCTCGCCGAGATTGGGAAATCGTTCGCAGCAGCCTGGAGAAGGTCAGCGCAGCCCATCTTGCTAAGGAGCGAATCGGCGATTTATCTGGGGGTCAACGGCAGCGAATCTTTATCGCCCGCGCATTGGCTCAACGGGCTGATCTTCTGTTAATGGATGAGCCACTTAATGGCCTCGATTTACCAAGCCAAGAAAAGATTTTCCAGATTTGGGATTTACTCCAAGAGAATGGGGTGACGATCATGGTTGCTACTCATGATTTGAATTTAGCGGCTGATACGTTTGATCAGGTGATGTTACTTAATCAGAAGATGGTCGCGTTCGGTCGTCCGCCTGCTGTTTTAACATCTGCCAATCTTCTGAAAGCCTATGGCGGCCATTTGCACGTTCTTAGTGAGAGTGGGGAAGGGGTGGTTTTGGTGGATGACTGTTGTGATCCGGAGTGAAGTGAACAGTTATCGGTTAACAGTGAACTAGTATGTGGTTTTTTGTTGACTGACTGTTTACAGCTAACTGCCTACTAAAAACGAAAAATGCTAGATTGGCTAACGACACCGCTAACTTACACATTTATTCAACGGGCATTAATTGCGGCCGTTTTGGTTGGCATTGTTTGCTCTGTTTTAGGAACCTATGTCGTATTGCGGGGCATGGCTTTTTTAGGTGATGCGCTGGCCCATACGATTTTGCCGGGGGTGGTTGTTGCTTTTCTCATTGGTTGGCCTTTGGCTGTCGGGGCGCTTATTATGGGGGTATTAACTGCTTTAGGGATCGGGGCTTTGAGCAATCGGGGGCATTTGAAAGAGGATACGGCTATTGGGGTCATCTTTGCTGGCTTTTTTGCTTTGGGCATCGCCTTGCTGTCTTTGAGTGGCAACTATACGGTTGATTTGGCTCACTTCTTATTTGGCAATTTATTGGGGGTGACAACGGCCGATTTACAGGTCATTATTGGGCTAGGCGCCGTTGTGTTGTTGGTCATTTTTCTGTTTTATAAAGAATTCATGGTTGTCTCATTCGACCCAATTCTGGCAACGACCTTGCGACTGCCGACGACCTTCTTGCGCTATTTGATGTTGATATTGATAGCCGTCACTATCGTGGTTGCGCTTCAGGTTGTGGGTATTGCCTTGATGCTGGCGATGTTGGTGACACCCGCTGCTGCTGCCTCCCTCTTAACGCGCCGCTTACCAACAATGATGGCTATTTCGGCCGTTATTGGGGCATTGTCTGGTCTAGTGGGTGTTTATGCTTCGTTCCATCTTAATGTTGCCTCAGGGCCAGCCGTTGTCCTTGTCGCTACCTTGATATTCTTATTGGTTTTTATCTTTTCACCCCAACGTGGTCTGATTCGGACGGTAGGTAGGACATGAGTGACCAACTTTCTTATTTTAGCAATGCCCTCCAAGAAGGAGGCTATCGCTTGACCCAATCTCGCCGTTATATTTTAACTGCCTTGGTTGCTAGTAAGGGGCATATCACGGCTGATAATCTGGTGGAGCTTATTCGACAAGAACAGCCTGGAATTGGCCGTATGTCGGTTTATCGAACCCTTGAATTGCTTTCTGAGTTGGGACTCATTCGGCCTGTGTATCAAGGGACTGGGGCGGCCCATTATATTTTGCTTGAGGATGGTCACCATCATCATCTAGTTTGCTCTTCCTGTGATAAGGTATTTGAATTTGATGATTGTGTTTTACAAGAGATAGAAAGTCATATCAGCCAGGTCTATAATTTTGAGATTCAGGGGCATTTGCTTGAGTTTTTCGGCCGTTGTCCCGACTGTCAACCTTTGACCTCCGCTTCCTAATCTCACTTCATTATGTATTATATTCTCTACACAATAAACGCCCTGCTCATGTTAGTTCCGCCCATTGTGTTGGGCATTTACATTGCCCGAAAACGGAACATTGGTTGGGGCGTTTTCTTTGCTGGAGCCGTCACCTTTATCTTGTCTCAGGTTGGTCATATTCCATTCAATAATATTGTCTTGCCAATATTAAACGAACAATTTGAGCAGTGGTCGGATACGGCCGGATTAGTCGGATTAGCGATTTTTCTCGGTATTTCAGCAGGTGTATTCGAAGAGGTTGCTCGTTATTTAACTTACCGTTTTTGGCGTAAGGATGTCCGTACCTGGGGCGGGGGCATGATGCTGGGGGCAGGGCATGGCGGCATTGAGGCGATTATCGTTGGCATAATCTTCTCTCTCAACTTCTTTATTCTATCGGTTTATGATGCTGGATTTCTGCCGAATCTTTTGGCGAATGTTCCGGTAGAAGATTTGCCAGCGGCGCAAGCGGCCGTTCAACAGCAAGTTGATACGCTCTTTACCTTACCCTGGTATGGAACAGTTTTGGGTGGCCTTGAGCGTCTTTTTTCTATTACCCTCCACCTTTCTCTTTCGCAGATGGTCATGCAAACGATTATCCGAAACCAACGGCGATGGCTGCTATTGGCAATTGGCTGGCATGCCTTTGCCAATGTGGGGGCAGTTACTATTATTGGCCTACTCGATGAAAATAATGGTCAGTATATAGTTGAACTATTTCTGGCCTTTGTCGCTCTCATTGGTTTGTTCGTTATTCGCCACTTCAAACAGCCGGAACCAGTTGAACCAGAACTGGAACCACTGCCCCCTTTGAAACCAATTGAACTGTCCGAAGTGATAGCCAGTGATGACAACTTGGAGCAAAGTCGTTACGTATAGATGGAAAAAGTTCTCCAGAGAGATAATGATGATCCAAACTAATAATCTAACCAAAAAATTTGATGATCATGTGGCCGTTGATCGGCTAACCTTAGAAATAGACGAAGGCGAGGTTTTTGGCTTCTTGGGTCCAAATGGGGCTGGCAAAACAACCACCGTAAGGATGTTAACCAGCTTGATTGGGCCAACTTCTGGCACTGCAACCGTTGCTAATTTCAAAGTTGGTGAAGATGATCAGGAGATTCGGCGCAATGTGGGGATTTTGACTGAAACGCCTGGTATGTATGATCGATTGAGCGCCTGGCGGAACCTGATGATATATGCTGAGCTATATGAGGTTGATGCGCCGGAAAAGCAGGTCGAGAAATATCTACAGCTTTTAGGTCTTTGGGAAAGGCGGCATGATGGGGCGGGAACCTTTAGCAAGGGAATGCGTCAAAAATTGGCGATTGCCCGGACTTTGCTGCACGAACCTAGTATCCTCTTTTTTGATGAACCAACTTCGGGGTTGGACCCGAAAGCGGCCAAGCTGGTTAGAGATTTTATTGAGGAGTTGAGTGGGGCTGGGCGGACGATATTTATTTGTACTCATAACCTGGATGAAGCGGATCGGTTATGTGATCGGGTGGCTGTTTTCAATAGTCAGCTTCGGGTGGTTGATGCGCCTTCGGGTTTGAGGAAACAGTTGTACGGCCGTCAAGTTATCGTTCATTTGGCCCACCCAGCTGAGTCCAAATGGGCCGATGTTTTGACCCCCTTCGATTACATTAAGAAGGTTGATACGGTGGACAATAAGTTGGTCATAGCTTTAGATGACCCTGAACAACATAACCCCGAAATTATTGCTACGCTTGTTTCGGCCGGGGCTGCTTTGCAATTTGTTGGCGAGCTACGTCATTCTCTGGAAGACATTTACTTAAAGTTGGTGAGTGATGAATAAAGTTAAAACGATAATTCTCAAAGAGTGGGCTGAGGTCTTCAAAAATCGACTGGTACTGTTTTCGGTCGCTTTTTTGCCCTTAATATTTATTGCCTTGCCGTTTATCACAATCGGGGCTACGGGCGATTTAGGTGAGGGAGATGTTTTGGCGACCTTAGATAGTGGCAATTCCTTGCCTGGTTATGGCGAAACCTGCGTCGAGATGGTTTTAACTGAAGGGGAATGCGTACAGCTTTATATGCTTGATCTATTCACGCTGCTGTTCATGATTTTGCCGGTGATGATTCCAGTGACGATTGCCGCTTACAGTATCGTGGGTGAAAAGACTTCGCGAAGCCTTGAACCGTTATTAGCGACGCCGATTACGACGGTTGAACTGATATTGGGGAAGTCGCTGTCGGCTATTTTTCCGGCTGTTTCTGCAACTTGGCTTGGCTATCTCGTTTATGTTATCGGAATGAGAATATTATTGGAAAGTGATGCTGTCTTTGCCAGGATGCTTGATCCTATCTGGCTGATTGCCATTGTCGTTGTAGGCCCACTATTAACGGTTTTGGCTGTTTGTATTGCTATTATCGTTTCCTCTAGGGTTACTGATCCCCGTGTTGCAGAGCAGTTGGCTGGGGTGATTGTTCTGCCTCTTATTTTGTTGCTGACAGGACAATCTATCGGCTTTTTTCTCTTAAATCGAACGATGGTGGTGGTGGCTGCGGTCGTTATTGCGGTGATTGATGTCGGTTTGATTTACCTTGCTGTAAAAACTTTTGAACGAGAAAATATACTCACCCGCTGGAAATGAGATCTGCCAGGTGTGCGAGAAGACAAGATAAAGCTCACGCAAAGACGCTTAGGCGCAAAGAAAGAAGGTTTTCCTTATAGGCTTTGCGGGAGATTAATTGATAATTTGTTTGTGTATCTAATTGGCTGTATCTGTTTGCGAAAATTATCACTTTCGCTATAATTCATGGGCTGTTTGAAGTCTTTAAGAATCCAAACTTTTACTATAGATGGTGCCTAACACACTATCTAAGAAATTGATGGCTTGTTAGGGTTGGAAAACAGCGGTTTGATATCTTACACACGTTCAGACTGACGCGGGTGTGCTTGTACATTTTTCTCTAAAGACGATCCCCTTTTTCATACTTAAAAATGAGGTAAGGTGCAATCAGATTTTCTGATTAGGGTTGGGTACGAGTTCCGTGCAGGGTGAAGGACGTGGAAGCCTAAAACATTTATAAAGGAGAATTACCCCATGGCTGTTGTCTCAATGAAGGCATTACTCGAGACGGGTGTCCATTTTGGTCATCGGACTCGACGCTGGAATCCGAAAATGAAGCCGTTCATCTTCACGGAACGAAACGGTATTCATATTCTCGATTTGCAGCAAACATTAATTACAATTGAAAAGATATACGCTCAAGTGCGTGATACGGTTGCTGATGGTGGTTCTGTTTTGTTTGTCGGTACAAAGCGACAAGCCCAGGACACAATCGCCCGTGAAGCAGCACGTGGTTCCCAACCTTATGTCAATCAACGCTGGTTAGGCGGCACCTTGACGAACTGGCAAACTATTCGTCAACGGATTGACTATTTGGAAAAATTGGAAAAACGACGGGATGCTGGCGAGTTTGAACTGCTCAAAAAGAAAGAGCGTTTGACGCTGGAGCGTGAGATTGAAAAGCTGAACCTTCGACTTGGCGGGATTCGTAAAATGAAGCAGCTGCCGACGATGCTCTTTGTGGTTGATATTAACCATGAAGAGACGGCCGTTCGTGAAGCCAATATCCTAAAAATCCCTATCATCGCAATGGTGGACACCAATTGTGATCCTGACCCAATCGATCACGTTATCCCCTCTAATGATGATGCGATCCGAGCAATTAAGCTCATTACAAGTAAATTTGCCGATGCTGCTCTTGAAGGATTAACCCTGCGTCAAGAGATGATTGAAGAAGAAATTCAGGACATTGACAGTTATGCCAATGAATTTGAAGACCTGGATGATGCCGAAGACGACCGACTGCTTGGTGAAGCTACTTTAGCCAAGCTGCGGGAAAGTGGCTATGGCAGCAGCTCAGAAGAAAAAGACGAAGAGGAATAAGATAGATGAAGATTACCACCGCAATGATTAAAGAATTACGAGAGGAGACTGGCGCAGGTGTGCTGGCGGCCAAAAATGCCCTGGTTGCTGCCGAGGGTGATATGGAAAAAGCGACCGAGGCTTTGCGGGCCAAAGGAGCAAAACGGGCTGATGAGCGTTCTGACCGCGTTGCTGCCGAAGGCGTTGTTGAAGTGTATTCCCACCCCGGTGGCCGAGTTGGCGTTATCTTGGAATTGAATTGTGAAACAGATTTTGTGGCCCGAAATGAGAAGTTCCAAACATTGGCCCATGACCTTGTTTTGCATGTTGCTGCAATGAGTCCTAAGTATGTGTCGCCTGAAGATGTTGACCAGGCAGCTCTTGAGCAAGAAAAAGAAGCATGGCGGGCAGAAGCGTTGGCTGAAGGTAAACCTGCGGAGATCGTCGAAAAGATTGTAGACGGCCGTGTTCGTAAGTATTACGAGGAAGTTTGCCTGATGGAGCAAATGTTCGTCAAAGATGATAAGGTTAAAATTAAGGACCTTATCACAAGTGTTATCAGCTTTACCGGTGAGAACATCGTCGTTAATCAGTTTGCTCGTTATGAGCTTGGAGAAGAAAGTAGCTAGACATTTTCTCACAATAACAACCTTATAAAGCCAGGGTTGGGGTAATTTTCAAATTGTCCCAACCTTCGGTTTTTTCAAGCGTATCAAGTGGAGTGTAGGAATGTCAGATATTGGGTATAAGCGGGTTTTGCTAAAAATGGGGGGCGAAGCCCTTGCCGGGCCAAGCGGTACTGGTATTGATCCTATTAGAGCTAGCGAAGTTGCAGAAATGATAAAGAGCGTCTACGATTTAGGGGTTCAAATCGCTATTGTGATTGGCGCTGGAAACTTGTGGCGAGGTTCGGCTGGTGTTGAACTGGGCATGGAACAGGGAACGGCCGATCATATGGGAATGATAGCCACTGTTATGAATGCCCTGGCTCTCCAAGATGCGCTCGAACGATTAGGCATCGTCACTAGAGTTCAAACTGCTATCGAAATGAGAACGGTCGCTGAACCTTATATCCGGCTGCGGGCCATCCGCCACTTAGAAAAAGAGCGGGTGATTATCATTGGTGGCGGCACTGGCAATCCCTACTTTACCACTGATACTGCTGGCGCATTAAGGGCAATGGAAGTGGGGGCAGAACTGCTTATTAAGGCAACCAAAGTAGATGCCGTTTACGATGATGATCCGAATGAAAACCCGAACGCTAAACGTTTTGAATCGCTTTCCTATATCGAGGCCTTGAATATGCGTTTGCGGGTGATGGACAGCACAGCTATTTCGTTGTGTATGGAAAATGAATTACCCATCGTTGTGTTAAGCCTGTGGCAAAAAGACAGCGTCAAGCGGTTGGTGATGGGTGAAAACATCGGTACATTGATTCATTAAGAGGAGGCTCAGATGACCAATGAGTTAATAACTATGTCTCTCCAAGACGCAGAGGAGCGGATGAAAGGGGCCATAAAGGCGCTTGAAGGTGATCTGCAAAGTTTTCGGACGGGAAGAGCCTCGCCTAATCTGCTGGATCGGCTTGTCGTAGAGGTCTATGGGGCAGAAGTTCCCCTTATACAGATTGCCTCTGTATCCGTGCCGGAACCACAACAATTGGCTGTTCGGCCGTTTGATCCTGCTTCATTGTCTGCCATTGAACGTGCCATCATGAAATCTGACTTGGGTTTGATGCCTAATAATGACGGTAAAATCATTCGCCTTAATATTCCTCGACTAACAGAGGAGCGTCGTCGTGACTTGAATAAGTTGGTTAACAGGCGAGTGGAAGAGGCAAGGGTGGCTGTACGAAATGTACGCCGAGACATCTTGGAGGATATTCGTGATCTTGAAAAGGATGGCGATATTTCAGAGGACGAATCCAAGATGAGCCAGGATAAACTTCAGGAGCTGACTAATCATTACATTGGACAAATTAATGAGTTGGCTAAAAACAAAGAAAAAGAAATCATGGAAGTGTAGGCGTTTATGGCCAAAAAGAAAAAGCCTCTTGATACATCAGGGCTAAACGTCCCAAACCATGTTGCTATTATTATGGATGGTAACGGCCGTTGGGCGAAGAAGCGGGGGCTGCCGAGGCAAGCTGGTCATCGGGCCGGGGTTGAAAATCTGCGACGGGTTATTGATGCTTGCGTTGAATTTGATATAAAAATTCTAACAATATATGCTTTTTCTACAGAAAATTGGGGCCGTCCAGAAACAGAAGTCCGGGGCTTGATGCGAATATTCCACCGCGTTTTAGACCAAGAGTTAGACGAACTCCATAATCAAGGGGTTTGTTTGCACCATTTAGGTGATTTAGAAGGCATTGGTCAGGATTTGCAGAATAAAGTCCTACGGGCCATTGAGATGACTAAAAATAATCAACGTTTGACCCTAAATGTCGCATTTAATTATGGGGGGCGGGCTGAGATTTTACATGCCGTCAAGCAGATGTTGGCTGATGGTATTTCCCCTGATGATTTAACCGAAGATCTATTTAGCTCTTATTTATTTACCAAAGGATTGCCAGACCCCGATTTGGTCATTCGTACCAGTGGTGAGTTGCGGGTGAGTAATTTCCTCATTTGGCAGGCTGCCTATGCAGAGTTTCATTCACCTTCGGAATATTGGCCCGCATTTGGCCGAGAGGAGCTTTACCAAGCCCTGGTTGCTTATGGTAAGCGGGATAGGCGGTATGGGTTGCTTAAGGAGTCCGGGTGAAGGTTTCTGCAAAGGGTTTGATGATGGAAATTGATTGTCGGCCGTTTTTTCGTTGCACGTGTATCATCTAAAGTCAAGCCTTTTTTGATGTTTCGGCAACGGTTCCTCGTCACAATAGTTCTTGGGCCGCTTGGTCTTTTCATCGTTTACCTCGGTGGCTGGCTCTACTTTTTGTCTATTGCAGGCATATTGGTGTTGGCCGTTCTTGAATATAGTAAATTAACCGAAAGATTGAAATGGCGAGCGCCAGTTTGGCTATTGTTGCCAATTGTGGTGGCATTTTGGCTGTTAACTATTCCTAGATTGATCGATTTAGATATAAATTCGGTCGATTACTTTCCTCACCTCCTTATCATTGGCCTCTTTTGCAGTATGGTTTATGCACTGTGGTTGTATGAAAAGCGGCCGACCGAAAATGCCCTTGCCTCTTGGTTTGCGATTTTTGCGGGAATCATGCTGTTGGGTTGGTTGGGGGGACATTTTTTCCGCTTACGAGCGCTTGAAAGCATGGCGGTTCAGTGGACGGCCATAGCTTTAATGGCAAGTTGGTCGGCGGATGGGGCTGCATTTTTAGTGGGTAAGAGTATCGGCCGTCATAAGCTTTCTCCCCGTCTTAGCCCCAAAAAGACGGTTGAAGGTTATGTTGGCGGTATCGTTTTTGGTACATTAATTACGGCAATAACCGCTACTGTTTTAGGGATGGACACTATCGCTGTCATTATTTTAAGTGTTATTATTAGCGCCATTACCCCAGCTGGTGATTTGGCTATCTCTTTGCTGAAACGGGAGGCAGATGTCAAGGATTCGGGTCAATTTTTGCCCGGTCATGGCGGCGCACTGGATCGAATTGATACGATAATTTGGTCAGTTACAATTGCTTTTTATCTAATTCCGCTTCTGACGTAGGCTGAAGGAGATTCATATTTATGGAAAAAATTGTCACTATTGAGCGCTTTATCCTCGAGAATCAGCCTGATCATGCTGTTGGTGATTTCACCAATTTGCTATATGACCTTGCACTTGCAGCCAAACTTATCGCCCATAAAACAACACGGGCTGGTTTGGTCGATATCCTCGGTCAGGCAGGGGTAACGAATGTGCAGGGAGAAGAACAACAAAAACTAGACGTCTATGCGGATCAGATTATCTATAGGTTGTGCGACCATACGGGTCGTTTATGCGTAATGGCTTCTGAAGAACATGAGGAAATGATTGAAATCCCTAAAGAGTTCCAAAAGGGCCGATATGTATTAGTTTTCGATCCACTAGATGGATCGTCGAACATCGATGTGAATGTTAGTGTTGGGACTATTTTTGGTATTTACCGCTGTTTGGATTGGAAAACACGTGGCCGCCTTGAGGATTGCCTTCAACCTGGTAAAGATCTGGTAGCGGCGGGCTATATTCTTTATGGTTCGAGTACGATGATGGTTTACAGTACAGGCAATGGGGTTCATGGTTTTACACTTGATCCAGATATTGGCGAATTTCTCCTTTCCCATGAAAATATTAGAATACCGGAACCGCCAAAGTATTATAGTGTCAATCATTCTTATTTCGGCCGTTGGTCAACTGGTGTGCAAGAGTATGTTCGCTGGCTGCAAGGACGGAACAATTCAGAGATCGCTTTATCTGAACGTTATATCGGCTCATTAGTAGGTGATTTTCACCGAAATTTACAACGAGGGGGCGTTTTTATGTATCCGGCTGAAGTTAGGAAACCTGCTGGTAAGATGAGACTATTATACGAGGCTGCCCCACTTGGCTTTTTGGCTAAACAGGCTGGTGGTTATGCGTCAGACGGCCGTCGGCCAATTTTAGAAATTCAACCTACTAGCCTGCACCAGCGTGTTCCTTTATTTATCGGAAATCAGTCCTTAGTTGATATGGCGGAAACGCTTATTGCTAAACACGATGGCCCTTAATTATTTGAAACGATAAGGACTAATTTGCTAATATAAAATTTATTGACGTTCATATAGGGCCATGTTATAATTCTTCTGGCCCAAAGAGTAAGTTTGATTAAAATTCCCCTTTTACGTGAATAACTTGAGAAATTGTTAGAAAACCTCTAATACCGCCATATAGCCTGTGAGCTAAGTGGCCTATATTGAGACAAACCTTTCCATATCGCTGCGAAAAACAATCGAATCAAATATTACCCTCAATAAACAAAATTTTTTTACCATTCCATAGGATTGTCAGTGTATGGTTCTGCCGATTCATGGGCAGCTATTTTAGATCTGCGCTATCAACGGGCGAGACAAGATAGTTGAAATATTTGGAGACTTTGAATGGATATAACAAAACTTGAAACCCAAAAGGTTAATGAATTACGCGAACTTGCTCGCGAGATAGGAGTTCCTGGTTTCAGCGGAATGAAGAAACAAGAGTTGATTCTTGAAATTATGCGAACTAAAGCGCAAGAAAAAGGGAACGATTTTCGTGGGGGTGTCCTCGAAATTGTTGAAGACGACAAACAGATGATGGGTTTCTTGAGAACCCATAATTACCTGCCTGGCCCTAATGATATTTATGTGTCTAATTCCCAGATTCGGCGGCTTGGTTTGAGAACGGGGGACATGGTTGTTGGCCAGATTCGTGCCCCGAAAGAAAATGAAAAATACCACAGCCTGCTCCGGGTGGAAGCTGTAAATGGCATGGATGCAGATGTTGCCCGTAAACGGCCGAGATTTGAGACACTAACCCCTATTTTTCCCCTTGTTAAATTAAAACTTGAGACAAAACCTAATATTTTATCTACCAGGATGGTTGATTTGATTACCCCCATTGGCCGGGGCCAGCGTGGTCTAATTGTATCCCCACCAAAGGCTGGTAAAACTACTGTCCTGAAAGATATAGCTAATGGGATTTCAGAGAATTTCTCTGATATTCATTTGATGGTTGCCCTGATTGGTGAACGGCCGGAAGAGGTCACGGATATGAAACGCTCTGTGAATGGCGAAGTAATCAGCTCAACTTTTGATGAACCGGTTAAGCAGCATTGCCGTGTGGCTGAAATGGCTCTGGAACGGGCCAAACGGCTGGTTGAATCGGGGGTGGATGTTGTTATCTTGCTAGATTCCATTACTCGTTTGTCAAGAGCATACAATCTGACAGTCTCGCCTAGTGGTCGCACTTTATCGGGTGGTTTGGATCCTTCAGCTCTTTATCCTCCGAAACGATTCTTTGGGGCTGCTCGAAATATTGAAGAAGGTGGCAGCCTGACCATCATCGCTACCTGTTTGGTAGATACGGGAAGCCGGATGGATGATGTTATCTATGAGGAGTTCAAAGGAACGGGTAATATGGAGCTGATGCTCAGCCGCCGGATGCAAGAACGTCGTATCTTCCCAGCCTATGACATCGAACGTTCTAGTACCCGCCGTGAGGAGCTATTGCTATCTGGTGATGAATTGCAAAGGGTTTATATGATGCGCCGTATGTTGGCTCATTTAATGGATACGCCAGGATATGATATCACTAGCGCGACTGGAGCGGTTTTGCAACGGATGCGGGAAACGAAGACTAATTACGAATTCTTGGAAACGTTGACGCGGGATATGTCCTAATTTTGTCGTTTTTGCAAAAATGACAAAATTCCGTGAATTATAAGCAAGAGCTTAATAGCCAGTCTGCTGTTAGTGGGCTGGCTTTTGTTGTTCTTGAGGTTTGTGATAGCATCCTCTCCTGTTATGCGTGATAATCAAAATTTCTTTCAGCGGTATGGTGGCTACCTGGTCTTGTTAGCAATTGTTATTTTGCTTTCTGTTGGGGGGCGAATACTCATTGAAAACGGCCGTCAAACAGTTGAGCCAACCTTAGAAGAAACGGCCGAGACAGAATTGACTGTGGTTGAATCGCCGGAGATTTCGGCCGTTGAGACTGTTCAGGAAGAGAGCCAACCCTCGGAAACGGTTATTGACCTATCAAATGTGCCGATATTGGCTAATAACAGCCTGTCGCCTCGATTGAACCCGTATACTTTTGAAGGAAAACGGCCGGAACCGGAATATATCACCTATACTGTTCAGCCTAGCGATACGCCTATTGGCATTGCCGATCAGTTTGGTATTGAATCGGAAACGATTCTCGGCGCTAATCCTCGCCTCAGTGAAGAGGCCAATGCTTTGCAGCCTGGGGTTGAATTGATCATTCTACCTATTGATGGTGTTTTGCATGATGTTAGTGAAGGCGAATCATTGGAGAGTATCTCTTTCCTTTATGGCATTGCGGAAGAAGAGATCATTGCTTATTCGCCTAATAACCTTGAGTTTCCCTATCGTCTTTATCCTGGAACGCAATTAGTTGTACCGGGGGCGGTACGAGAAGTTTTTGTTTGGACAGCGCCCTCCTTACCAGCAACCTCTGACTCAACTGGCTCTGGCATCTCTCCCCTTATTCAAGGAACAGGTACGTTTATCTGGCCTATTACTTCTCGACGAATTACGCAGGGTTACTGGTATGGGCATCAGGCGATTGATGTTAGTGCGGTTGAGGGTTCTCCCATTGTGGCTTCGGATACGGGGACTGTTACCTGGGCGGGTTGGAATGTTTATGGCTATGGCAATTTGATTGTCGTCAATCATGGCAATGGCTATGAGACTTACTATGCTCATTTAAGCTCGATTGCCGTTGTTCCTGGACAGATTGTTTACCAGGGTAATTACATTGGTGGGGCGGGTAATACCGGCCGCTCTTCTGGTCCCCATCTCCATTTCGAGATTCGCTATTTTAATACCTTGCTCAGTCCCCTTTCAGGCTATTTGCAATAAGGAAAAAATCACGCAAAGTCGCAAAGGAAAAGTTTCCAAATACATTTGCGTCTCTGAATGATTTAAATTAATTTCGAAAGGCTTAAAACGACGCTTAGGATAGTTGCGTTAAAGCTCTGTCGCGCAACTGGCCGCAGCCGGCTTGGATGTCGATGCCGCGACGAACGCGGACGGTGCTGCTGACGCCGTATTCGGCGAGAATGGCCTGGAAGGTATCAACTCGGCTCTTTGGGGAGGGACGGCCGTCATAGCCATTTGTTGGATTTAGGGGGATGAGATTCACATGGCACAACATGCCCTCTAAGAGTTTGCCTAATAGATGGGCCTGTTCGGGTATGTCATTTTCTCCCTCAATTAAGGCCCATTCAAAGGTTAAGCGTCGCCCTGTTTTCTCAATATAATATCGGCAGGCATCCATTAATTCGGCAATGGGCCAACGTTTGTTTATGAGGGGGATGAGTTTGTCCCGTTCTTCATCGGTTGCGGCGTGGAGGGAGACTGCCAGGGGCGTTTGTCGCTGCTCGTCGGCATACCGTCGGATGGCTGAGACTAGTCCAACGGTTGAGATGGTAATCTTTCTAGCCCCTAGATTTAGCCCAGCTTCATCTGTTAGTCGATCAACGGCCGATATGGTTGGTTTATAGTTGTGGAGTGGTTCACCCATGCCCATCATGACGATGTTTGTCACCCGATCATTTTCGGCGGCTAGGATTCGGGAAAAATAGATGACTTGATTCACAATTTCGCCGACGGTCAGATTGCGGAAAAAGCCCATTTGTCCGGTGGCGCAAAAGACGCAGCCCATCGCGCAGCCTGCTTGGGTGCTTATACATAAGGTTCGACGCTTGTCATAGCGCATTAGAACTGTTTCGATAAAGTTGCCGTCGGGCAGTTTGAATAAGACTTTTACGGTTTGTCCGTCGCTGGAATGTTGTTCTAGGACGGGCTGCCAAATGTCTAGGGTTGCGACTTCAGACAGCCGTTCTCGTAGGTCAAGGGATAGATTGGTCATCTCTGAGAAGTCGGCCGCAAAGTGACCGTACAGCCACTGCCATAGCTGTTTGGCTCGAAACGCTGGTTGACCCATTTCAGCCAACCAGGTTGTCATTTCGTCTAGTTCTAGTTCGTATAACTTAACTTTGTCACTCATAATATCGGTAATGCCTCACTTAAGGCCCGTATATCGTCGAAAATAAAGTCAGGCTGAACGGCCGAATCAACTAAATCTTCTCGCTGAGAGATGCCGGATAGAAGCATGATTGTCTTCAAATCGGCCGCGTGGCCGCCAACAATGTCGGTGGTTAATCGGTCGCCGACCATGACCGTGTTTTCAACTGTTGCGCCCATTCGTCGTCGGGCTTCATCGAACATGGCCCGCTCTGGCTTGCCGATGATTTTGGGGTGAACGTTTGTTGCGGCCGTTATTAAGGCTTGAATGGCCCCTGCTCCTGGTACTTGTCCCCGTTCGCTGGGAAATGAGGGGTCGGGGTTGGTGCCGATGAAGTCGGCCCCGTTGGCAATGAGGAGGGAGGCAGTTGCCAGGCGGTCATAGCAGATATGTTGATCCATCCCGACGACGACGATTTTAGGTGGGTGGAGGAGGTTTTCAACGGCCGCATCATTGGTCGCCACAACAAAACCCCGATTTTCTAATGCCTGGCACAAACCTGCTTCGCCAACGACAAAGATGGCACTGCTGGTAGGATAGGTTTGTTGGAGGTAGATGGCGGTTGTTTCGGCCGAATTTAGGACTTGGTTGACGGCCGTCTTCACCCCAAATCGCGCCAACTTCTCGGTATAGGCGACTGGTGTTCGGGTTGCATTGTTGGTTGCTAGGATGTATTGGATGTCGTGTTTTGCTAGCGTTTCAAAAAATGAGACTAACCCTGGCATGGGTGTATTTCCTTCCCATAAAACGCCATCCATATCGATAATCATGTATTTCACTTGCATAGAAGAATGCCAATAATTCCTTTACGTTTCTTTTCGTTTATAAAAGTACCAATCGTATGTCTGAAATGTCAGAACGTCAATCAATCTGATGATTCTCTGTTATAAATTCTTAGCTTGACGAATGGTAACTTGTATGTTACTGTAATATTGAAGTTACCAATAATTGAAAGTTAGATTTTAGGAGAATACAAAATGCGAAAAGTAGCGATTATTGTTTTAGCGGATTCTGATGTGCCTGAGGGCAGGGGTCGAATGGCTCATGCCCTTCACCTGGCAAAAGCGCTTCAAGAGGCAAATGACGAGGTCAAGCTCGTCTTTGAAGGTATTGGGGTTAAATGGTTAGATGCCTTTGCCAAACGAGAGCATCCCTTTACCCAACATTACGGCTCTGTGTTTGATGCAGTTCGGGATAATATTGCCGGTGCTTGTGATTTTTGCGCTAAAGGGCGATTCGGGGTGGGGGATAGTTTGGTGGAGGCTGGGTTTTCATTTTTGGGGGAGGAAGGTGGACATTATAGTATGAGAGAGTTAGTTGTTGGGGGGTATCAAATTATCGCCTATTAGATGGTCAAATAGGGTCTCCTTCAAGTCAGCAGACGACAAGAAGAAGGCTCACGCAAAGGCGCAAAGAGAAGGCTAAAATCTAGGCGGTTTTGGATGAGAATTCCTGGCAACTGGCTCGTCCTTTTTTACCTCCATTATGCCAACCAGGCTGATATATCGTATGATAGTGTTTTAACAAACGGCATAGATTGACATAGTGGAGGGTTTCATTTGATGAAATGGGTGAGACGAATACTTTTAGGTTTTTTGGGGGTGATTGGACTTATCCTGGTGATTTTTGCAGGCATCATTGTTTTTGATGGGATGTTTGGAGCAGATACGGCCGAATTCACCAATGTTACTTATCAGGACGAAGATGGCAACGAGCTTATTGGCTATCTAGCGCAGCCGGATGTGCCAGGGACGTATCCGGCCGTTTTGCTTATTCATGAATGGTGGGGGTTGAATGAGGGGATCACTATTTTGGCTGATGCTTTGGCGGAGGAGGGGTATGTGGTCTTGGCCCCAGACGCTTATCGAGGGCAGGTGACGGCGCAGTTTCCCCGTGCGCTTTGGCTGCGGCTGACAACGCCGGAGGAGCAGGTCTTTAACGATATTGATGCAGCTTTAGCGTATGTGATGGGCCTTGAAAATGTTGATCCAGAGCGGGTGGCGTCGATGGGCTTTTGTTTTGGGGGCGGCCACTCGCTGCAATTGGGGATGCGGCAGTCGGAGAATTTGGCGTTGACGATTATGTATTATGGGGCGGTGGTGACGGAGCCGGATTTGTTACGGCCGTTAACGGACAACCAACCTGTCTTGGGCATCTTTGGTGAAGATGATCAATCTATACCGGTGGCGGGGGTTTTGGAATTTGAAGCGGCCCTGAATACGCTGTCTATCCCGAATGAAATAACCATCTATGAAGGGGTTGGTCACGCCTTTTTGACCGAGGAAAATTACGATGAACCCGGCCCAGCGATGGATGCTTGGCAGCAGACGTTGGCATTTCTGGCGGATAATTTAGGTGGATCGGGTAGGTAATTCGACGGTTTAGGGTGTCCAATTCGCTCTTTTCCTACCGAACCCAAAATCGTAAAATACCCCTTGTATGTCAAATAGAAGCAAGTATTGGCTTTTAATCTTGATCCTCGTTGGGATATTCCTTCGCTTGCCAGGGCTTTTTGCCAATACGTTCCAGGCAGACGAGGCGCTTTTTGCTAGCTGGGCAAGATTGATTGCGGTTTGGCGCGATCCGTTGCTTACTTCTCAACTGGTGGATAAGCCGCCGCTGCTTTTTTATTTGCAGGCTGGCTTTTACCCTTTTTTTGGGCCAGTTGAGTTTGCGGCCCGGATGCCTAATTTTGTTGCTTCGCTGCTGCTTATTCCGCTGGCGGGGCGGTTGGCCTGGCAGTTGTATGGGGAGGAGATGGTGGCGGTTTTAACGGCCGCTTTCGTGACCTTTTCGCCTCTTGCTATTCAATATAGCTCGACCGCTTTTACCGACCCGTTGCTGATAACGCTTTTAACGGCCGCGTTTGTCGCTGCGACTGCCAATAATAGAGCTGGCAGACACTATTTTTGGGCGGGGTTGTTTTACGGGCTGGCCGTTCTGACTAAGCATCAAGCCTTGCTTTTTTTGCCGCTAATTATAGGGTTGACTTATTTCAAGCCTCGCCAACGGCCGAATTGGCCTCGCTGGTTGGCTGGGTTTCTGCCGATGTTGATTGTGTTGGTTGGTTGGGAGGTGGCTCGGAACGGCCGTTTTGCTCTTTGGAGTTCCCAACTGGAGGCGTTTGGCGGGCTGCGAATTATCCATTCCTGGGAGCTATGGCCTCGAATTAGTGCTTGGGGTGAATTATGGGGCTATCTCATTGGGTCGCCTATTCTGGCTTTTGGGATTTTGCTGGCATTTCCGCTCTTTTTAGCTTTGCTCATCCATGATCAGGATCGGCCAACTGCTATTGACCAGCTTTTAGTCTTGTTTGTCAGCGGCTACTTTGTTCTCCATTGGCTGTTGGCGATTCCTGTGTGGGATCGTTATATCTTGCCTGTTGTGCCGCTGACGGCTTTGATCTTAAGCCGCTTTCTAAGCCGGATGTTGGCTTTTGTGAGGTCGGATTTGCCGGCGCAGGTGGAACCGTGGTTGTCGCCTGCAAAAGTGACGTTGGTGTTGCCAATTGTCTTGGTTGCATTTCAAAGTTCGACCGTGTTGCAAGCTCGTGCTGGTGAACTGCCGATTGGCGGTCAACCAACGGCCGATCAGGGAGCGGCTGAAATCGCCGAAAGTTTGTTTGATATGCCATATGGAACCGTTCTGTACGATCATTGGTATAGTTGGCATTGGCGTTACCAGCTTTTTGATAAGGGGGTTTATGTGAGTTGGTTTCCCCATCCAGCGGGATTGGTGGAGGAGTTGGCGGTGTTCGGCCGTGATGGTAATCGTCATTTGCTGGCTTTGCCCAATGACGCTGCTGCTGAACCAGTTAAACGCGCGGTGAGGGAGGTTGGGTTAGAATTGGTGCTGCTTCAAACGGCCGAACAGCCACCGGGATTGACGGCCGTTCAACTCTATGAAATCGTGGACGCTGATGATTAGCCAGCTTCGACAGAGGCGCAGATTGTTACTGCCAATTTTGTTGTTGGTAACGGCCGTTGTCGTGTTCTTTAACAAAATGGCCTTAACAAACCTTATCTTGGCTAGGGGGGATACGCTGCTTTATTTTTATCCCTATTGGCAGGCAGCGGCTGATGCCCTCCATGCAGGACGGGTTCCGCTCTGGAATCCCGACCTTTTTATGGGCGTGCCTTTTGTTGCTAATAGTCAGGTTGGTTTCTTTTATCCGCTGAATTGGCCTTTTTGGTTGCTGTTGCCGACGCCATATGCAGTCAGTGGATCGATTTTGCTTCACTTAATGATTGCCGGGATTGGCACTTATTTGGCTGGTCGTCGGCAATTGACGCTCGGCCGAACGGCCGCTTTCCTGGCTGCTGTCCTTTTTGCCCTTGGGGGTTATCTGACAGCCCAAGTTGAGCATGTGAATCAGCTTCAAGGATTGGTCTGGTTGCCCTGGTTTTTGGTTGTTTGGCCCACTCAATCGGGGCAAGGCTGGCGATATTATGTCAAATCAGTTCTCCCTATTGCTGTTCTTTTTTCGCTTCAACTGTTGGCGGGACATACGCAGACTGTTTTTATTACGGCCGTTGGGTTGATGGTTTGGGGTTTGGGGTTTGGGGTTTGGGGATCGGGGATCAGGGGTTGGCGGTCAAGGGTTAGGGAAAGGATATTGCCAATGTTGATTGGTGGGGTGGTAGCGGTATTTTTGACGGCCGTTCAGGTGCTACCGACGTTGGAGTTGAGCCAGCAATCTAGTCGGCAAGGGGGACTGCCGTTTAATGAGGCGCTTTCCTTTTCACTTCATCCATTGTTGGTCAGCCGTTCTTTGCTGCCTAGTTATGGGCAGTCCTTGTTTAGTGAGTATGTGGCCTTTTTGCCTTTGACGGCCCTCGTTTTAGCTTTTATTGCGGCTTGGCAGTGGCGGCGGTCGGTTAAGATTCGGCCGTTTATTCTTTTGGCCGTCATGGGCTTATTTTTGGCATTAGGCCAATTCAATCCACTTTATCATATTCTGGCTCGACTGCCCGGATTTAATCTTTTCCGGGTTCCGGCCCGCTGGTTGGCGCTTTATGGTTTTAGTATGGCGCTGTTGGCTGGCTATGGGTGGCAGACCATTCAAGCTGATTGGCCTTTGTCTCCTGGTGAATGGGTTAAACGAATCAGAAAGCCGCTTCGTATAGTGATATTATTACTTGGGGGTCTTATGGCTTGGGCGGGGGTGTCGGTGTTGTTGTCCGGTCGGATTCCGATTGGCCTAGAAGCGACAGTTGAATGGCCTTCAATGATGACTGTTATTGGCTGGTTGGTGGAGTTGACGGCCGTTTTTTTGCTTATCCATTTCAGAAAGTGGCCTTTTAATCGGGCGATACCGCTCTTTGTGATCGCTTTGACAGTCTTGTTTTTAGGTTCCCGTCAATTGCCCTATAACAACTTGACCACGCCTGAAGCGTATTTTGATTTACGGCCGTCGCTAACCCGCATACAAACAGCTGCTCTAACTGATGGCCCCAAACCGCGCTTATTGAGTTTGTCGGACATTTTCTTTGACCCTGGCGACCTACCCGAAATTGAAACTATTTATCAAGACATTCTGCCGACCGAAGCGATGTATGATTACACCATTGCTATTAAACAAAAGGAGATTGTGGCCCCGAACTTACCGATGGCTTATGGGTTGGCTTCCGTGGATGGCTTCGATGGTGGTATTTTGCCGCTTCAAAATTACACGGAGGTTACTCGTTTACTGCTGCCTGATGGAGTTGAGACGACGGACGGCCGTCTACGGGAGCATTTGGCGCAGGTTCCTGAGGCAAAATGGCTGGATTTGTTTGGGGCGCGGTTTATCATTACGGATAAGGTGGGTGACACTTGGCGTGAAGTAGCTCCTGAACAGACCGCCTATTTTGATTTGCAGCATCCTCAAAACTTAGAGCCTGGGGAGCAATCGGCCATCGCGCATATTCCCAATTTTGAAGCCAATGGCCTATTTATCATTGGGTCGGGAAGTTCAGGAATAGTTGACATAACGACAGTGTCAGGTCAAAGTGGAAGTGTTGTTCCTCAAAAGATTCATGATGATTTGTGGACGGCCGTTTTGCCCGATGGTGCGGCCGTTCTCGAACGTATTGTTATGAGAGCGGCATCTGCCCCCTGGCAAATTAACGCTGTTACGCTTGTCAATAGTGATGGGGCTACTTTCCAATCGTTAGCGCTGGGCAATTACCGCCTTATTCATTCGGGCGATGTGAAGATTTATGAGAATCTGGATGTGATGCCGAGGGCTTTTATGGTGTATGAGTGGCTTTATCGGCCGTCTGTTTCCGGTGGGGTGTCAGCGATGGAGGCCTCTGAGCAAGGGGCTGAATTTGACCCTAGACAGCAAGCGGTAATTGTTGCTGATGGGCCAGAACGATTGCTAGGTGAGGGGGTCGGGCAGGTTGAGATTCTGTCTTATGAACCAGAGCGGATCGAGCTATCGGTTAGCAGCAGCGATTCTGGATTATTGGTTTTGACTGACGCCAATTATCCGGGTTGGCAGGTTGAGGTAGATGGGGTGCGGGCCAAGATTGAACAGACGAATGGCTTGTTTCGGGGGGTGGTTGTACCTGCTGGGGAGCATGAGGTGGTTTTTGTATTTCGGCCGTTAACATATCAAATTGGCCTTGTGATTAGTTTCATCAGTATGATTCTGTTGCTATTGACCCTATTCTTGGCGAGAAAAACGGCCGAATAAGTCCATGTTACTTTTCCTTTGCTGGTCAGAACATTTTTAACGAAGTATCTTGCAATTGTCAGACCTGGATTCCTGCGAAGGCAGGAATGACAAGATTCAAAATACTTAACACAGTGGGCAGCCATAAAATTCTCGCGTTTCCTCTGCCTCTATTAGGTTGACAACTTATCGTGATTCCAAGATAATCTTTGACGTGCAAGGCATGACATAATCCTTCTTAAGCCTTCAAAGGAATGACGCATGAAACCAGCCCCATTTGAGTATGTTGCCCCGGATTCGCTCGCAGAAGCTGCGTCAATCCTGGCCGAGAATGGGGATGATGCGAAGATAATTGCGGGCGGACAAAGTTTGGTTCCAGCGATGAATTTTCGACTGGTTCAGCCGACTTTGTTGGTAGATATAAATCGGCTAACTGACCTCGATTACATTCGCCAAGAAGGGAGCAGCTTGAAAATTGGCGCCTTAACCAGGCAAAGAACGGTTGAGAAGCATTCGTTGGTTCAAGAACATTCCCCCCTTCTTTATGAAACGATGCCTCATATCGCCCATTGGCAAATTCGCAATCGGGGAACGATAGGTGGGAGTTTGATCCATGCTGATCCTGCGGCCGAACTGCCCGTTATCATGGTCGCCCTCGGCGCGCGTTTTCTAATCCACAGTACAAAGGGCGACCGTTGGCTAACGGCCACAGATTGTTTTGAAGGGCTGTTTACAACGGATCTGTCTCCAACCGAAATGTTGATTGAAGTTGAAGTTCCTTTCATGGCCCCACGGACTGGTTGTTGTTTTGTGGAGTTTGCCCGCCGAAAGGGGGATTTTGCGCTTTTGGGTGTCGCGGCCGTTTTGACGCTGGACGAGGGTGGTGTTTGCACTCATGCCAAGTTGGTTTATTTGAATGCGGGCGAGATACCTATTTCGGCCGTTCAAGCTGAGTCTATGTTAATTGGCGAACGACCCACACCTGAGCTTTTTGAAGCTGCTGCGGATAAGGCGGCCAGCAGTGAGATTAACCCTAGCGGCGATATCCACGCCTCGGAGCCGTACCTGCGCCATCTGGGGCGGGTCTTAACGAAACAGGCCTTAAATAATGCTTTAGCAAGGGTTCATTCATGAAGAAACATGCTGTGACAGTGACGGTAAACGGCCGTATATACACCAAAGAGGTTGAGCCACGTCTGCTGTTGTCTGACTTTTTGCGCCATGAATTAGACTTGACTGGGACGCACGTCGGCTGCGAACATGGGGTTTGTGGGGCTTGCACGATTTTATTTGATGGTGAACCGGTGCGGGCCTGTATCATGCTAGCTGTTCAGGCCCATGAGCATGAACTGACAACGATAGAAGGACTGGCCCCGGAATCGGCCGTTAATGGCGAAAATCTTCATCCCATTCAGCAAGCCTTTTGGGAGACACACGGCCTCCAATGCGGTTTTTGCACGCCTGGCTTTATCTTGACCCTGGTTCCATATCTGAAAGAGCATCCTGATCCCTCTGAGGAAGAAGTACGGGATGTACTCTCTGGCAATCTGTGTCGCTGTACTGGCTATCAACACATTGTTGAGGCTGCATTACTGGCTGCTAAAAATATGGCCGAAAATGTCGCATGAGTGAGATGCTGATGTCGGCCGTTATTCCTAAACCGTTCTTGACTTTGGTCAACGCTTTGCGCTCTGGGGAGCTTCCCTTAACCGACTATCTTGACCATCTTGAGCGATGTTTCCAAGAGACTGAATCGGCCGTTATGGCCTTCATTCCCGAAGAAAACCGCTTTGAGCGGCTGCGCCAAGAGGCAGCGGTCTTGCTCGAAAAGTACCCTCAACTAATTAATCGACCCCCCTTGTTTGGCGTTCCGGTTGGCATTAAGGATATTTTCCATGTTGATGGCTTCATAACTCAGGCTGGTAGTCAACTGCCACAAGATGTTCTCCAAGGACGACAGTCGCAAGCCGTGACGATTTTGCGGGAGGCGGGGGCGTTGATCATTGGCAAGACGGTTACGACGGAGTTTGCTTATTTTGCGCCTGGGCCGACCCGAAATCCAAATAATTTAGCTCATACGCCGGGTGGTTCTAGTAGTGGTTCGGCTGCTTCTGTTGCAGCGGGACTTTGTCCGGTGGCTTTAGGGACGCAGACGATTGGTTCTGTCATTCGTCCAGCCTCTTATTGTGGCGTTGTTGGTTATAAGCCCAGCTATGATCGGATTTCGCGGGCGGGGGTGATACCTTTGTCCCCGTCATTGGATCATATTGGGGTATTTACGGCCGATGTGCCTGGGGCTGATTTGGTTGCCAGCTTATTATGCCCTGATTGGCAGTTCATCGTTACGAGTGAGAAGCCTGTCTTGGGTATTCCTGAAGGCCCTTATTTGGACTGTGTTTCAGCTGAGGGGCTGGCCCATTTTGAGGCAACTTGCCAAAAGCTCGTTGAGACAGGCTATACCATCAAATCAGTGTCGGTGATGGAAAATTTTGACCAGATTAAAGCCCGTCACCAGCTTGTACTAGCGGCTGAAGCGGCGCAGGTTCATGCTGAATGGTATGATCGGTATAGTGACCGTTATCATCATCGAACGGCGGGATTGATTGAACAGGGCCATGATGTCGCCATTGGTCAACTGACTGAGGCTTTGGCTGGTTGCCGTCATTTGCGCCGCACTTTCACCGATCTAATGGAGCAACATGGGTTGGATTTATGGATTGCGCCCTCTGCACCTGGCCCAGCGCCAGAAGGTATAGACAGCACTGGCGATCCGATTATGAATCTGCCCTGGACTCAGAGCGGCTTGCCTTCAGTTAATTTGCCTACTGGTACTAATTCGGCTGGCTTGCCGTTTGGTTTACAAATTGTGGGCCGATGGTATGAGGATGAAAAGTTGCTGGATTGGACGGCCGATTTAGAAATTATTCTCCCCAACAGTTAACAAGGTTATAGACGACTAACCTGTTGTTATTTAGCATAAGAGCATAAGATGATCACCCAAACCGAAATTAGAAAGGGAACCTATTACGATTCCGTCGTTTTGATGCAGCTTCAAAAAGCGTTGTCAGAGCTGCCAGACATTATTGATGCTGGTGTTGTCATGGCGACTCCGGCTAACCTTGATCTGCTGGCTGCTAGTGATTTGTTGGTGGAAAATACGGCTGGCTCTGATGACCTCCTTATTGTGGTGAAAGCAGAAAATGAGGCTGCCGCCGAAGATGCGCTAGGGCAGATAGATGCTTTGATGGCGGCAAGGCGTAGTACGGCCGTTGGTCAAGCGTTTCGCCCCCGCAGCCTGGCCTCTGCCGCTCAGCAAGCGCCGGAGGCCCAATGGGTGCTTATTTCTGTTCCTGGCCGCTATGCGGCCGAAGTGGCCCGCAACAGCCTTGATCTGGGCAAGAACGTTTTTCTCTACAGCGATAATGTTTCTGTGGAAGATGAAATCGCCCTGAAACAAAATGCCAGGGAGAAGGGGTTGTTGGTGATGGGGCCGGACTGTGGCACCGCTATCATCAATGGCATTGGATTAGGCTTTGCCAACCGGGTTCGGCGAGGCAAGATCGGTTTGGTTGGCGCGTCTGGGACGGGACTGCAAGCGATTACGAGCGAAATTCATAACCTCGGCGCGGGTGTTTCTCAGGCTATTGGTACGGGTGGCCGTGACCTTAAGGCCAAGATTGGGGCAATTACCGCTTATCAAGGGCTAGATTACTTGATGAATGACCCTGAGACAGAAGTTATTGTTTTGGTTTCTAAGCCACCAGCGGCCGACGTTGCCGCTCGATTATTACGGGCAGCCCAACAAACGGAAAAGCCTGTCGTTGTCAATTTCATTGGCTATCCGCCACCGGGGAATCAAATTGGCAACCTTTATTTTGCGGCAGGTTTGACAGAAGCGGCTGAATTGGCCGTTCATTTGACACAAAATAAATCGACCCAAGATGTAGCTAGGCCGAAACCGATCCAAGGCTTTGTTCGGGGGTTGTTTTCGGGCGGAACGTTGGCTTATGAAGCTTTGTTGGGTCTACAAGCTATATTAACGCCCATATATTCCAACGTGCCTGTGAACGATGACCAAAAGATGGCTGATCCATTGGAAAGCGAGGGTCATACGATCCTTGACTTGGGCGAAGATATATTTACCCAAGGGCGGCTTCATCCGATGATGGATAATGATCTGCGTTTGCGCCGATTGCGACAGGAAACGGCCGATCCTGATACGGGTTTAATTCTAATGGATATTGTTTTAGGCGAAGGGGCGCATCCTGACCCAGCGGCTGAATTAGGGCCAGCTATTAGCGAGGTGATCAAAGAACGAAACTTGCCTGTGGTGGTAGTGGTGGTCGGCACAGAAGATGATCCACAGGATGTAGCCGCTCAGATTGAGCAGTTAGAGGCCAGTGGAGCGGTTGTATTTCGTAAGGTGTCGGAGGCATTAAGTTATATTGCAGCGGCCGTTCCACCTGATAGTGATTCCACTGATTATCCCTCCGTTAATCCCGTTGCCTTTCAATCATCCTTTTCTGCCATTAATGTTGGGCTGGAATCGTTTTATGACAGCTTAACTACCCAGGAGCGCCATGTGGTCCAAGTAGAATGGCGGCCCCCGGCTGGTGGAAATGAGAAATTGATGGCTTTGTTGGCCAGGATGAAGTAAGCCAATCTGATGATACGCTCTACTCCCTATCAGGCTCCTACCAAGGTTTGCTTTCGCAATAGCAATGGGACGGTTATTGAAACGGTCTATGATGTCTTCGGCCGTGCATCCGATCCGCCAATCTTCATGATTGCAGGATTGGGCGCTCAGATGATCAGTTGGGACGAACAATTTTGCGCTCAACTGGCTGGCTATGGCTACCGGGTCATCCGCTTTGATAACCGGGATGTTGGGTTAGCGACAAAATTTGCTGGGATGGCCCCGCCAGATATCGGCCGTCTTCTCCAAGCTCGTCTAGAAGGGACGACCGATGACTTTTCGCTCCCCTATTCATTACATGACATGGTTGCTGATACCATTGCCCTGATGGACGAGTTGGATATAGAAAAAGCCCATGTTGTTGGGGCATCAATGGGTGGCGCTATTGCTCAACTACTTACTATTAAACATCCTGAACGGGTGTTGACATTAACGGCTATGATGACAAGCAGCGGTTGTCGAGAGTTGCCTTTGCCAAAGCCAGAGGCGATGGCTGTGTTTATGCGACCACCTGCAAGGAATAGAACTGAATATATAGACAATGCTCTGATGGGTTGGCGGCTTATGTATGGATCTGGTTATCAACTTGATGAAGAAGAGGCACGTTCTAGAGCCGCTTGTTTTTATGATCGGGCTTATTATCCAGAGGGTTCTGCTCGGCAGTTGGCTGCAACGGCCGCATTATCGAGTTTGAAACCAATGCTGCGAACTATTCGGGTGCCTACACTTGTCATTCATGGTGATGAAGACCCTTTGTTTCCGATAGAATGTGGCCGAGATATTGCCGTATCTGTTCCAGGGGCTAAAATGATAGTATTAGAAGGTGTGGGGCATTCTCTCCCCAAACCAATTTGGTCTGAGGTCATTGCCTCAATGGCAACGGCCCTAGAATACCATGCTGTTAGCTAACCATGTTTTAATGGAAGGAAATAATGGCTGAATCAAAACCTACTTGGGTCGGCACGATGTTAAGTGGCCGATACCGAATTGAATCACTGCTTGGTCGTGGCGGCATGTCTAGCGTTTATAAAGGGCTAGATAACCGCCTCCAGCGCACCGTTGCTATTAAGATGATTCACCCGCATTTGTCAGAACGGCCGCAGTTTGTTCAACGTTTTGAACAAGAGGCTGCTGCTGTCGCCCGCCTACGTCACCCTAACATCCTTCAAGTTCACGACTATAACCATGACCAAGATACTTATTACATGGTCTTGGAATATATTCCAGGTCAAACATTAGATGAGCGACTGGATTCACTAAAAACAGCCAGTTTGAGACTGCCATTGGCCGAAGTCTTACATTTGATGATTCCCTTGTGTGATGCGGTTGCTTATGCACATGATCAAGGCATCTACCATCGGGATTTAAAGCCCTCGAATGTTATTGTCAATTTATTAGGTCAAGCCATTTTGATGGACTTTGGGGTTGCAAAACTGGTTGGGGGACAGGTTCAAACTGAAACGGGGGCGACGATTGGAACGGCCGCTTATATGGCCCCAGAATCGGTTAAGGGCGAAGCGGTTGACCACCGGGCTGACCTGTATTCGTTGGGCGTTATCCTTTATGAGATGGCTGCTGGAAAGCCGCCTTTTGAGGGAACATCGCCCTTGACGGTTATGTTGGCTCATGTTAATGAGCCGGTTCCTGATATTCGGTTGAGCAACACGAACATCCCCGATGTTTTGGTTAGCATACTTCACCGCGCTTTGGCTAAAGAGCCAGCTGACCGTTTCCAATCGGCCGTTGAAATGGGCAATGCGTTGCGAGCCTTAGGCCAGCAAATCACCAGCCAAACGGCACCACAATCCCACTTAACGGGTTCACAACCTGTCTCTGTACCTGGTGGCGCTGGTGGCGAAGACGAATATTTAGATACGATGCCTGTTGGTGGCACATCTTTGGTGGACACAGGCCCGACTCCGACAGTGGCACGGGTCAAAAAAGAGCCGATGAAACAGGGCGTTGCGCCTGTTGAACCGAAAGCGGAGCCGAAGCGTTCTAACGGCCGTTTTTTGTGGATGGCGGGTGGTGCGGCCGTTCTCTTAGTATTGGTAGCCGTCATTGTGGCGGCTGTTGTATTTTTACCTGGGCTTCTGGCATCGCCCCCTTCCTCTGAAGGCATGGTGGAGATTTCGGCTGGATCGTATACGATTGGTTTGGCAGAAGGAGGCCCTAACTATGCACCTGTCCAAGAGGTGACGCTTGATACTTTTTGGATTGATCGTTATGAGGTGACTGGCTCGGAATTTGAGACTTACCTAGAAGATAGTGGTAATTCGCCGCCAACTACCTGGGCTGGTGGCTCTTTTCCAACGGGACAGGGGGAGCATCCAGTTCAAGGTGTCACCTGGGAAATGGCCAATGATTATTGCGATTGGGCAGGGAAACGATTGCCATCTGAGGCGGAATGGGAAGTGTCAGCCAGGGGGATTGATGCGCTTTTATTCCCCTGGGGGGATGTAGAGACGGCCGTCGCTTTGCCTCAAGGTCAAAGCTATCCAGTTGGCTCTGTCCCGGCTAATCAAAGCACTTTTGGCGTCTTTGATATGGCAGGCAATGTATGGGAATGGGTTAGTAGTCCCTATGAGGATGTTGATGATGATCAAGAAGTGCTTCGGGGCGGGGCGCATGACTTTCTAAAAGATTCAGCCTACCGACTTATTGGTGATCCAGATGTGCCAACGATGTTTGCAACGGCTGGCTTTCGTTGTGTAGCTGATGAGGTTGATTTGGTTGAAGACGAAAGCCTATTGGTGAATGAGGATTTTTCAGACCCAGAAAGCGGCTGGCCGGAGGTGGACGAAGGCAACGTTTTGTCGGGCTATCATCCACCTGATTTTTATCATGTCCAATCTGGCGAACCGAACCATCTGAGCGTTGCTTATTTTGGGGGCAGCTTTGAGAATGTTAGCGTCACTTCTGATGTTTTCGTCGATAGCACTGATACTGAGAATGGTATTTTTCGGTATGGTCTGATTGTGCGGCGCATCAGTGATCAATTTTATGCCTTTACCGTTGATCCTCGTAGTGAGCGTTGGACGGTGATTAAGGGAACGGCCGAAGGACCAATTACTCTAGTGGAGGGTGAAATCGACTCGTTGAAAGGGTTGACTTCAACCGATTCGTTGCGGGTTGATGCTAGTGGCGAGTCACTCTCATTCTCAATCAATGGGCAGGTTGTTTCCCAAATTTCAGATTCCGATTATCGGGTCGGAGATATTGGCTTTTACGTTGAAACGTTTGATGAGGAACGGGCACATATCCATTATGATTCGCTGTCGGTGAGACAACTGCCAGTTGCAACGGCCGAAAATGTTATTCTACAAGATGATTTTGGTGATCCGGCCAGTGGTTGGCCTGAAGTGGCCGAAGGCAGTGTCCTCTCTGGCTATCATCCACCCGATTACTATCATGTTCAATCAAGTGAGCCAAACCACGTCTCGGCAGCCTATTTTGACCAGGAGTTGATGGACTTCTCAATGGAAACTAATGTTTTTGTTGACAGCACTGACACAGAGACAGGCGACTTTTATTATGGTCTGTCAGTTCGACATCAGGCTGACAACTTTTATGCATTCATGGTTTCGCCTCGCGCCGGTCACTGGAAAGTGGTGAAAAATAGCGCTGCCGGGCAGCAAATCCTGGCTGAAGGTGAGATAGACTCCCTAACGGCCGAAAATGAGCCGGATATTCTAAGGGTTGATGCTGCTGGGGCCGACTTTCTATTTCAGATTAACGGCCGAATCATTGCCCATCTGGAAGATAGCGATTATGGCGTGGGTGAAATTGGTTTTATTGTTGAAACGATTGATGAAGAACGGGCCCATATCCATTACGATTCGCTTCTGGTGACGCAGGCTGAGATGGATATGGCTGCTGCACCAACAGCCATTGCCATTATTCCAACCCCTGGGGAGTCTGTCGAGCCGACGGCCGTTCCTGCGACGCCTGTTCCTGAGGCGACTGCGACCCCCGTTGGCCCTCTGCCTTCCTCAGAAGGGATGGTGATGATTCCGGCTGGCTCTTTTCCCAATGGTTCTGAGGGTACTGCTGAATTAGGGGAATATTGGATTGACCGCTTTGAAGTGACGAATGCTCAATATGCTGAGTATGTTCAGGAATTGGGTCTTGAACCGCCAGCCTATTGGGAGGCGGCTAATATTCCAAGTGAGAATGGCAATCATCCTGTTGAGGCTATTACATGGCAGGAGGCAGCTGACTATTGCAACTGGCTGGACAAACGGTTGCCCACGGAAGCTGAATGGGAAGCGGCTGCCAGAGGGCCGGAGGGTTGGCAATATCCATGGGGTAATGTTCAGACGGCCGTAGAGCTGCCAACCAGCGGAACTTACCCTGTTGGCAGTATCGCCGAAAATCGAAGTTTCTTTGGGGTCTTCGATATGGCTGGCAATGTTTGGGAATGGGTCGACCAGCCTTATGAAGCTGTGCCTACTGGAGAGCGGGTTATTCGTGGCGGGGCCAATAATTTCCAAAACGATCTACTTTTTAGAGCGATTGGCGATCCGGAAAGCAACAATATGTTTGCTAATGCTGGTATACGTTGTGCTGCTAGCCAAGTAGACCTGGTCCCTGATGCTCTGGTTCTGATGCGGGATGATTTTTCTGATTTGGACAGTGGTTGGTTCCAGGCCCGCTCACCTGTTGGCCCTTATTTTTATGGCTATCATCCGACGGATTTTTACCATGTCCAGGTTAGTGAGGCCGAAGATTGTCTGACAGTTTTTGAAGAAGATAATTTTGATAATTTCATGGCCGAAATTGATATTTTTATCGCGGCCACGAATACGGAGGTCGGCCGTTTCCGCTATGGCCTTCTGATTCGAGATAATGGCAGCGAGTTCTATGCCTTTACTATTTCGCCTCGTGATCAGACTTGGCAGGTGTTGAAGGGGACGGCAGTAGGCATTGAGTTGATGGATTCTGGTAGTGGCGCTTCCATCCAAGGCGGCACTCAGGCTACCCGTGATCGGCTGTTTGTGGTTGCTAATGGGCCCAAAATGTCTTTTTTCCTGAATGGTGGGCTGGTTAGCACCGTTAGAGATGACGATTTGACCAGCGGTCATGTGGGCTTCATCGTTCAAACTCTAGATGAGACTTACGCGCACACTCATTATGATGAAATAACTGTTTGGGATCTGCCACCAAACTTGCCTGTGGTCGAAACGGCCGTTCCTAGTCAGGAATATACTTTAGACAGCCCAATTTGCCGTGGATCAGTCTCGGAGAATAACTTGCTTGTTAGTTTTGTCAGTCACACAGTTGCGGTAGGTGAAACGTTGAGCGGTATTTCAAACCAATATGGGGTCACAATTGACGACATACTAGGGGCAAACGGCCGTACCATTGAAAATGCCAGCTTCATTCGGGCTGGTCAGTCTATTGTCATACCTATGCAATCATAAAGGGTATTTGGTAATTACATAAGTCTGTGGGCTGAGAAGTTCTTGAGGAGGAACAATGACCACTATTGATCAGGCCAACCAAACGGCCGTTGAACGCATGATGTCGGCTAGACCCATGCTGACGGGGGTGGAGACCGCCCGCGATGTTATTCCTGATATGAGGGACAATCTCTTGCTCCATGCCGGGCCGCCAATTGGGTGGGAACGGATGTCTGGGCCACTGCGGGGGGCGGTTATTGGGGCTTTGATTTTTGAGGGGTTGGTTGAGGATGAGGATTCGGCCGTAGCGATGGTAAAAGCGGGCGAGGTTGATTTTGCCCCTTGTCATCATCATCAAACCGTCGGCCCTATGGCGGGTGTTACTTCGGCCTCCATGAAAGTTTATGTCCTGGAAAATATCAATCATGGTAATAAGGCCTATTCCAATCTTAACGAAGGCTATGGCAAAGTTTTGCGTTATGGGGCCTATAGCGAAGAGGTTATTGCCAAACTGCATTGGATGAATGACACCATGGGGTCAATCCTGGCTGATGCGCTTGCTACTGGGGATGGGCTTGATATTCGAGCATTGCTTTCTGAATCGCTTCATATGGGCGATGAAGGCCATAATCGCAATAAAGCTGGTTCTATTATCTTCACCTCTCGGCTGGCTCCGATGATCGCCAAAGTTGCTGCTGACAGTTCTGTTGCCGCAGACGTGATTAAATCGCTTGGAGACAATGCTTTGAGTGTTCTAAATCCAGTGATGGCGGCTTGTAAAGCGATGGCTGACGCGGGGCATGGTGTTGAGAGCAGTACTATTGTGACGGCAATGGCCCGCAACGGGACCGATTTTGGGATTCGGGTCAGCGGCCTGGATGATCAATGGTTTACTGCGCCAGCCGAAGTGCCGGATGGCCTTTATTTTCCTGGCTTTACGAGTGAAGATGCTAATGCTGATATTGGGGATAGCACCATTACGGAAACGGCCGGAATAGGGGCGTTTGCGATGGCGGCGGCTCCGGCTATTGTGACTTTTATTAGTGGTAAGCCGCAAGACGCACTAAATGCGACGTTGGAGATGTATGAAATAACGGCCGCAGAACACACCAACTTCACCATTCCGCCGCTTGACTTTCGCGGCAGCCCAACCGGCATCGACATCCGCAAGGTGGTTGAGTTGGGCATTACGCCCCGCGTCAACACTGGCATTGCGCATCGTGAGGCAGGTGTGGGACAGGTTGGGGCAGGGCTGGTACGGCCGCCGATGGCAATCTTTGAGGATGCATTGATGGCATTTGCGGTAAAATATAATCTGGTGTAACTGGTGATATGGGGATTGAAATGCCTACAGTACTAGAATTAAAACCTTCAGAGTGGCAAAAATATATTGATGCTGCCCGAAAACGACCACCTTTACCTGAAATATCCATGTCTGAGAGGGAATTGCGAGAGCGGCGGTTAGGAAGGGTGCATCAAGCTGTGAGGCAGTTGAAAACACAGTTCGGGGTAGAGAAAGTTATTTTGTTTGGATCCCTCATGGATGCTTCGCAGTTTTTACCAGGTTCGGATGTAGACTTGGCAGTGATTGGACTGCGGTCAGAGGATTATTTTGAAGCATGGCGTGTCGTTGAAGCAATAATTGAAGATTGTCCAGTAGATTTGGTAGAAATGGAACGAGTAACAGATTCGTTGCGGCAAGCCATTCTCAAGTATGGGGTTGAGGTGTGATCAACCCTTTCCAGACTCTCATAGATCGTATCAGAGGAGAAGTTGTTGATTTAGACCAAGTGGTGCAACGTGCGAGCGAAGTTTGGCTTTTAGCACGGCAAAAATCGGATGAACAAGCTATTTATCTCGATTCTGTTGCCCTGAACTTGCACAGTCTCTATTCGGGAATTGAGCGATTATTTGAAATGATTGCCGACAGGTCGATCGTCATTTGCCTGAAGGTGCGAATTGGCATCATGATTTGCTGAGGCAAATGGCTACTGACTTAGCTGATGCGCGACCAGCGGTGATTAGTGAAGAAACGGCCGCTGCCCTTGATGAGTTTCGCCGTTTCCGCCATTTGGTGCGTCATGTCTACACGATCCATTTAGACCCACAAAAAATGCGACCTTTGCTAGAGAGTTTGCCAGAATTATGGAAAAAGGTACAGGTTGAATTGTTAGCTGCGGCTGAATATCTAGAACTTCTAAGCAAATCTTTTGATGACAATGATTAATTCTCATTCGTTTGATAAAGGTTTCGAGGATTGGCAAGCTTACCAAGCGGCACCGTGGGGTCGGCTGCGTTACCGGCAGGGATTAATGAATTTGACACGACATCTAGGGGAACAGCCGTTGCAAATTCTTGATCTTGGTGGTGGCAACGGCTTTGATGCTGTACTCTTAGCTAAGCAAGGCCATATCGTAACTGTGCTGGATTTTTCGGCGGAGATGTTGGCAGACGGCCGTAAGCTAGCTGCTGCCGAACAGATGGCCGTCACTTTCCAACAGGGAGATGTGACGAGACTGGCTGACTATTATGCTGAGCCAATTTTTGATGTGGTGCTGTGTCATAATCTTCTGCAATATGTGGGCGAGAGGATAACGGCCGTACTCCAAGCCATCCATCAAATACTTAAGCCCAATGCTATTCTCTCACTCATGATCACGAATCCCTATGCAGAATTGTTTGCTCAGGCTCTTCGTGAATACAACTTACAGGCAGCATTGGCTACGCTGAATAACCGCACCCATTATATTGCGACCTTTGATACAATGATTACCCGATACACGGATGCTGAACTGAGAGAAATATTGACAGCGACTGATTTTACCCTGTTACACCAGTACGGTATTCGTGCCATCTGTGACTTTATTGCCGACAACGATCTCAAATTTGATCCCGACTTTTACCAAAAACTAGAAATATTAGAACTAGTTTTGAGTGATAAAGAGCCGTACAAATTTATGGCACGTTTTTACCACTTCATTGCTCAAAAATAAAAGGAACCATGAAATTTGTAGACCTACCCAGTTCACGCCAATATTTATAAAACATCTTTTACCTCATGTAGATGAGCAAAAAATAATACTCTTATTCTTGATCACCGAGATCATCTACCCCCTTGTTTTCTAGGAGGATACCCGTGAAATTTATCGATTTAACCATTCCGCTAGGCATTGGTACACCGCCCTGGCCGACTTATGAGCCATTGGAAGTGAAATACTTTAAGCGGTTGGCTCCGAATGGGGCGAATGGGCAGGTGGTTACCCATAGCAACCATGTTGGGACGCATCTGGATGGGGAGATCCATTTTTATACGCCAGGTAAGGACATTGCTTCGCTGGATTTCGATTTTCTGACAGGGGAAGCGGCGATTGTGGATTTAAGTGACTGCTGTGGGGATTTTGATGTTTATACGCCGGAGATGATTGAGGAGCGGGTGGAGGTACGGGAGGGGGATATCCTCATTATCCATACCGGTTATCATCATTTTGGCTGGGATCAGCCTTATGGGAATGAGGTGCGTTATATGGTGATGCACCCTGGCCCGGATGCTCGTTTTGCCCATTGGTGTGAGGAGAAGAAGTTGAAGTGGATTGGGGTTGATTGTGGCAGTGCGGATCATCCGATGAATACTAAGGTTCGGGATTGGATGCCAGCCCAGGCGGAAACGGCCGATCAACATTTCCGCGAAAAATATGGCAAATCCCTGACCGAATACTTCACCCCTGATATGTACCAGATGATGCACCTCTGGATGTTTCACAAAGGCATCATCCATGCTGAATGCGTCGGCGGCGACATTGACTTGCTAGTTAATCGACGGGTACAGGTCGGCTGTTTCCCCTGGCGTTTTGTTGATGGTGAAGCCAGCATCGCTCGGATTGTGGCGATGGTGGATGATGAGGAGTATGAAGAACTCATGGAAAAGAAGGCGGGAATGCCTAAAACAAAATATGGTGATTGTTATGATCCGGTTCATGTTGAACGGCTAGGGGGACGAGGAAGAACTTATTGATGCCGTTGCCATTGCCTGGGAATGAATTCGCCAGGCTGAGATGAAAAGTACGCTAAAGCGCACTATCACGTTCGGGAAACTATTTAATTGGGGGCGACCTGGCTAGAATAATTACGAGGAAGAGCATGGAACGCAAAGAATTTATTGAAACGCTGACCAAAGCCAAATGGTATGATCTCACCCAAAGCTTGAGCATTTTTACGCCGCCCTGGCCGGGAGAAAAGGCGCTTGAGATTCACTTTTTCAAACGACTAACCGGCGCTTATGGTGGGGGGCAGGGGGCGAACGGTCAGCTAATTGAATGGAGCAACAATACGGGAACCCATCTTGTTGGGCCGCGTGCTTTTCATTCTGGGGCAAGGGCAATTGCTGATATTCCTCAAACTGACCTTTGTGGGCAAGGTGTAATCGTTGATATTTCTGATGTGGTTTCTGATTACAGTCTTTATACGCCGGAGATGATTACCGAGCGGGTTGATGTGAAAGAGGGGGATATCCTCATTATCAATACCGGTTATCATAAACATGGTTGGGATCAGCCTGATGTGCCGAATGAGGAGGCGCAGGGGGGCATAGAGAATAAGGAGTTTGGCTATTATTTGCGCCATCCTGGACCGTCGCCGGAATTTTTCCAATGGGCGTTGGATATGAAGCTGAAGATGATTGGGGTAGATTGTGGCAGCGCTGAACATCCGATGAATACTAATTTGCGCTATATGCACGGCCGAGAATTTGAGAAAGCTGAAGCCAAACTTCGAGAAACACATGGCAAAAGTTGGGATGAGCTTTTCCCGCCGGATGAATACCATCATTTGACTCACATCACGATGCCAAAGGCTGGCTTGCTGCTGACTGAATCGCTAGGGGGGCAGATTGACGAGTTGAAGAACCAGCGGGCTTGGATAATGATTGAGCCGATTCCTTTCATGGAAGTGGAGTCGGCCTGGTGTCGGGCAGCGGCTTTGCAAGCACCAGAAGGGATGGCAGCTGATGATTTTTATGAAGTGATGGAAACGGCCGACATCCTCGACATGACGCTGCCGTTTTCTGTCCAAACGCCCCAATGGGCCAACTACGAACCGCTTTCTATCACCTATACCAAGCGGGTTGGCGGGCAATATTTTGGACTCGGCCGTAACAACGCTCACTGTCGAGCCAGCTTTCATTTAGCAACCCATATGGATGGTGAAAAGCATTTTTGGTCAGCTGGAAAATCTATTGGCGAAACCCCCTTTGACTTTTGGTTTGGCCCTGGGGTTATTGCCGATATTTCTAGCCTTGTTAGCAATTCGAGTGTTTACACACCTGAAATGGTTGAGAGTGTCGTTGATGTTAAGAAAGGCGACATCCTCATTATCAAGACAGGCTGGCACCAATATGGTTGGAACAGCCCGGATTCCGATGAGTTCCGTTATATGATTAAACATCCCGGCCCCTCGCCCGATTTCGGTGATTGGTGCATTGAAAAAGAGATTAAATGGTTGGGCATTGATTGCGTAGCGATGGAACATCCGATGAATACCATTCAACGAGATTGGCATCCTAAGACTTTTGAGGATGCCAACCAGAAGCTCATTGCTCAATTTGGCAAGGATTGGAACGAGATGTATCCGCTTGATAAATATTATCAGGATATGCACTTGAATCTATTCCCGAAGGGCATTGTTCACGCTGAGAATTTGGGGAAAGATATGGCGAGGGCGGTGAGCGGCCGTTATTTCATCGCCGCCTTTATCCAAAAAGGCATGGAAACGGCCTCTATGTGGGGTAGATTTCTGGCATTATGAATTCCAGTGACATGAACAATGATCTCCCGATCAAGGTAATCGCCATTAATCGCAGTTTACGGCCAAAGAGCTTTACTCGCATGGCGCTTGATATAGCTCTATCTGGTGCAAAAGAGTTAGGCGTGGATACAGAACTGGTTGACTTACACAGTTACGACCTCGTATTTTGTGCAGGCAAAGACCGAGATATAGCGTACCCGCCCGATGTTTTTCGTCTCCGCAAAACTGTTAACCAAGCTCAAGGAATCATTCTAGGAACCCCCGAATATCACAGCAGTTATAGTGGTGTCTTGAAAAACGCCCTTGATTTAATGGGCTTTGATGAATTTGGCGGTAAGATGGTGGGTCTGGTTGGCGTTTCGGGCGGCGAAATGGGCGCTTTTCACGCCTTGATCAGTCTGAGAGTAGTTGGCCGTTCTTTACATGCCTGGGTTGTTCCCCACCAAGCTAGTGTCCCTCGCGCTTGGCGCAGATTCGATAAAGATGGCACTTTGGAAGACCGTAAGATCGAAGAACGACTGCGTGAAGTCGGCCGTCAGGTAGCCCGTTTTGCCTATCTTCATAACGCTAAAGAAGTTCTAGAATTTGTAAATCTATGGGAAAAGTCCCAACCTAATCCTGGTGGCTAATAATTATGACGACTCAATTTTTTGGCGAACGAATTAAGCGAAATGAAGACCCCCGACTGTTGACGGGGCAAGCGTTGTTTACTGACGACGTGCATCTGCCAAATACCGCTCATGTTGCCTTTGTTCGCAGTCCCCATGCCCACGCCCGAATCTTGAATATTGATCTCGAATTTGCCAAAGAGGTAGAAGGGGTGGTTGCTATTTATACGGCCGAAGATTTAGGCGATTATTGGCAGCCCGGCCCATTGCTTGTGCCACCACCACCGATTGAAGGGATTGTCTTTAACGAAGCAACTCAGGTTCCATTAGCCAAAGATAAAGTCAACTTTTTAGGTGAGCCAATTGTAATGATTGTGGCTGACAGTCGTTATATCGCTGAAGATGCGGCCGAACAAGTTTGGGTTGACTATGATCCGCTTCCGGCCGTTATTGATTTGGAAGAGGCGGTGGCTGAGGGAGCAACGATCATCCACGAAGGAATCGGCTCTAATGTTTCGGCCCATGTTGTTCAGACAAAGGGGGATTATGCGGCCGTTCGAGAAAGCGCTGATCTGCTCATTAAACGCCGATTTCTCTATGATCGGGGAACGGCAGCAGCGATGGAAAACCGAGGCATTGTGGCTGAGTGGGACAAACGCGCCCAACGGTTAACGGTTTGGGATACGACCCAGGCTCCAATCCCTATTCGTAATGGACTGGCGGGTATGTTGGGCCTCTCCGAGAATCAGGTGCGGGTTATCGCGCCTTTCATTGGCGGTGGCTTTGGCCCCAAAATCATGATGTTTTATCAGGAAGAGGTGCTTGTTCCCTGGGCGGCGATGCAGTTGAATCGACCGATTAAATGGATTGAAGATCGGGCCGAAAACTTTGTTGCAACAACGCATGAGCGGGGCCAGGTGCATGAGGCAGAGATAGCTTTGACAAAAGACGGCCGAATTCTTGGCGTTCACGACGTTTTCCTGCACGATGCTGGCGCTTATGCACCTTATGGTCTCACTGTCCCTATTAACAGTCAATGCACGCTTCTGGGGCAATATGATGTACCAAACTATTACAGTGAATTTACATCTGTTTTCACGAACAAAACCATCGTTACCCCTTATCGGGGGGCGGGGAGACAACACGGGGTTTTTGTGATGGAACGCCTCCTTGACTTTGCAGCCCGCGAACTAGGTATTGATCGCAATGAAATCCGACGCCGAAATTTCATTCCGACAGATGCTTTTCCCTACAACAATGAGATCATCTATCAGGATTTTGCCCCCCTGGTTTATGACAGCGGTAACTATGAACCAGCTCTTGACAAAGCCCTTGATCTCATTGGCTATGATGAGTTCCTTAATGAGACCCAGCCCCAGGCCAAAGCGGAAGGGCGGCATTTGGGGATTGGGGTTGTGACTTATGTTGAAGGCACGGGTATTGGACCATATGAGGGGGCGAAAGTGCAGGTACAGGCTAGTGGTAAGGTTAGCGTTGTGACGGGCATTGGGACGCAGGGGCAGGGGCATTTTACGAGTTTTGCACAGATTACGGCCGATCAGGTTGGGGTTGATGTCACTGATGTTGAGGTTGTGACTGGCGATACGGACCAATTTTATTGGGGGGCGGGAACCTTTGCCAGCCGAGGGGCAGTTGTGGCGGGAAACGCCATCAATGAAGCTTCCCGTGATGTGCGGCAGAAGATTTTGCGTTTTGCGGCCGAAATGTTGGAAGCGGCCGAAGAAGACCTCGAAATTGAATACGGTGAAGTGTTTGTCAAAGGGGTTCCTGATCGTTCCATTTCGTTGGGCAAACTGGCCCAAGAAGCGAACCCTTTGCGTGGAGCGGTTAAGCCCGGCACGGAACCAGGTTTAGAAGCAACCAACTACTTTGGCCCATCTCGTGGGGCGACGGCCAGCGGTGTACATGCTTGTATTGTAGAAGTCGATCCAGACACGATGGATGTCGATGTCTTGAAATATGTGGTTGTCCATGATTGCGGTAAGGTCATTAACCCCCTTATATTAGACGGCCAAATTCAGGGCGGCGTAGCTCAAGGATTGGGTAATGCTTTCTACGAAGAGCTTGTTTACAATGAAAATGGGCAGTTATTAAACGGCTCTTTTATGGATTTTCTTTTGCCAACCTCGTTGGATGTTCCCTCTGTAGAGATTGGGCATGAAGAGACACCTTCGCCGCTTAATCCCATTGGTATCAAAGGGGCTGGTGAGGCTGGGGCTATTCCGGCTGCTGCCCTTTTTGTTCAGGCTGTTGAGGATGCTCTCAATTACAATGTCGAAATTCGTGAAATCCCATTGAATCCTAGCCGTTTATGGGAATTGGTTCAGTCAAATAGCGAAGAACTCTAATTGTACGGTGATTATGTAGGATTGCATCTTGATTCCTAACTATGTCTAATGGTATTCGGATTCTCATTAAAGTGACCCCCATTGTCAAGACCACAAATCGGCAAAGTTAAGGTGGATCAACAGGTCACAAAATCGGTACATTAACAGCAAAATGAATATCAGCAGGCACCAGGTAGCCAAGATTTTGGTGCGGCCGTTCGAAATTGTAAAGATGGAAGTAGTCATCCAGACCGGCAGCCAATTCCTGGACTGACTCGTAATCTTTGAGGTAAATATCTTCATATTTGACCGACCGCCATAGCCGTTCAATAAAGATATTATCAAAGACTCGGCCACGGCCGTCCATACTGATCTGGATACGAGCCACTTCCAACTCACCGGTAAAGTCGCTGGATGTAAATTGAACACCCTGGTCGGTGTTGAAGATTTCCGGTTGAGCATGAAGCAGAGCCTGTTGCAGGGCGACCAGACAAAAGGAACTGTCCAGGGTATTCGAGAGCTGCCAGGAAAGAACGAAACGGCTGAACCAGTCCATGACCGCCACCAGATACATGAATCCTCTGGGCATCGGCACGTAGGTAATATCGGCGCACCAAACTTGATTCGGCCGATTAATCTCCAGGCCACGTAGCAGATAGGGATACTTCTTGTGGGCCTTAGTAGAAACCGTTGTCCGCCGCCTTGGATACACAGCTTGCAAGCCCATTTTGGTCATCAGGCGGGCAATACGCTTGTGATTGACCTGGAAACCATGAACATTGTTCAGTCGGGCCGTTATCTTGCGATAACCGTAGAATGGCGCTCTGGTGTACTCCTGGTCAATGAGCCGCATCAGTTGCAGGTTCAGAGGCGATTCACCAACCGGCTGCCAATAGTAGCTAGACCGGTTGAGGCTGACCAGCTTGCATTGGCGACGAATGCTCAACATGGGATGATCTGGTTCTATCATCGTCCGTTTGGCCTCAGTCGAACAGGGCAGCTTTTTTTTTCAGCCACTCCAGTTCCATCTTGAGTCGCCCAATCTGCTCGTATAGTTCTGTTTCCCGTTCTTCCACGGCCCGGAGTTCCTGAGCCGTATCCTTGCTAAATACAGTCGACCCTTCACTCAGCAACTTCTTTTTCCAGTTACGGACCAGGTTGGGGTGCAGGTTGTACTGACTGGCAATTTCATTGAGTGTTTTCAGTCCCTGAGTCGCTTCCAGTGCGACTTTGAACTTAAACTGATTACTATAACTTTTTCGTTTTTTGGACACTCAAATTCCTCCACAAGCTTTTTAGATTATATCTGAATCCACTTAAGCCTGTGGTCTAGTTTTTGGGGGTCACTATAGCCGTTCTATCGCCCAACAATTTGCGGAGGCGGGGGCGCTGGTGGCTGTGCATTACAATGGTAATACGGTCGCAGCTGAGGAAACGTTGGCCTCACTTTCCAATGGCCCTCATGATATCTTCCAAGCTGACCAATCTGATCCAGTTCAGGTACAGCAGTTGGTGGGTGACGTCATTGCCAAAATGGGGCGAATTGATATTTTGGTCAATAATGCGGGTATTTATGAAGAACATCCCCCGGCTGAAGTTAGCTATGAGGAATGGCAAGCGTCTTGGGAGCGGGTTATTGCGATTAACCTGATTGGCCCGGCCAATCTTTGTTACTGCGTGGCCCAACATATGATTGAGCAGGGTGGTGGTCGAATCGTCAACGTTTCCTCACGTGGGGCGTTCCGGGGTGAACCGGAAGGGCCAGCTTATGGGGCTAGTAAGGGTGGCTTAAACTCAATGAGTCAGTCGTTGGCGAAGGCGTTGGCTTCCCATAATATCTTTGTCAGTGTCGTTGCGCCTGGTTGGGTTGAGACGGATATGGTGGCTGAAACGATGGCAACGGCCGAAGGCGAAGCTATTCGCGCTCAAAGTCCGCTCAATCGTATCGCTAGACCGGATGAGGTGGCACGGGCTGTTCTTTTCCTGGCTTCAGAAGGGACGGATTTTCTTACGGGGGCGATTGTTGATGTGAATGGTGCATCTTATTTACGGTCTTGAGGATGGAATAGGATCGAGGATGACGCTGGTCGAGCAGATTGTCGCAGATTATTTGAGGTGAATATTTGAGGGGTTATTCTGCCAAGTGTAACGATGGATTTAGATAAGGACCCAACATTTCAGGTTCGGCAATGTTTGGATGAAGGGTGTCGTTTTCGGTTTCCGGTTAAGGCTGAGAGTTTGAAGGGGGAGCGGTGTCCACAGTGTGGGGCGGGAACTGTGTTTGTGACGGCGCCTTTTGGGGGGCATGCTGTCGAACGGCTGGACTTCCCGATAATACCAACACCCATCATTGAAGCCTTACTTGACAACATTCGCAGTGCGTTCAATGTGGGGGCGATTTTTAGAACGGCCGATGCCGCTGCTATCGCTCACCTTCACCTATGCGGCATGACTGCTACGCCAGACAATCCCCGCGTAGCCAAAACCGCGCTGGGGGCGGAACAATCTGTTCCCTGGTATTATTATAATAATGCACTGGATGCTGCTCGAAGATTGCAGGCTCAAGGTTATCAGTTGTGGGCAATTGAGGGTGGGGAGAAGGCGGAATCGTTGTTTGATGAAACGGCCGACCTGCCCAATGCACCTGTCCTGCTTATCGTTGGTAATGAGGTGTCGGGCGTTGATCCTGCTCTGCTAGACCTTTGTGATAGGGTTTTGTATATTCCGATGTACGGCCGAAAAACCTCTCTAAACGTTGAAGTTGCTTTCGGTATAGTTGCTTACTCTCTGCGACAAATGACCAACAATTGATTTTCGCTTTGACATCACCCCTGCTTTTAATACAATAACGGCATTCAGGCGCAATTATGACCGACACTTTAAGTCCAGCCCAAGTTGAAACCCAAGCATCTAATAAGCCGGAACAATCTGGCATTGGTATACGGCCGCATTTATCAGGCCTGTTACGGATGATGCTTTCTTTTGTGGTGTTGATTATTGTTTTGGTCGTTGTTTGGGAGGGGGTTAAATGGTTGGGTGGCAATCCTTGGCGGGTTGAGAATAACCCTTTTGGTATTGAACATGATCCCCCTTACCGTTGGAAAATTGCCTCAGATCTGAACTTGCCCCATATTTGGACAATTGTTGACTCGTATACTGAACCCTCTCGTCGCAATGGCCCACCGTTGATAAACACCCTCATATCGGCTGGGTTATTTACCTTCCGTGAAGCGGTTACGGGCTTTGTATTTGGCACTATATTAGGTTTGACACTCGGTATTGTCTTTGCCCACTCTAATCTGTTAGAGAGAGGTCTGATGCCTTACGTGGTTGCCTCGCAGACTGTCCCTATTTTGGCAATTGCGCCGATGGTTATTATCTGGCTTAAAGCGGGGTGGGTGTCGGTGGCTGTTATTTCGGCTTATCTAACCTTTTTTCCTGTTACGATCAATACTTTACGTGGTCTGCGTTCGCCTGATCCGGTGGCGGTTGAACTGATGCGTTCTTATGCAGCTTCTAATTGGCAGACTTTGTGGAAATTGCGTTTTCCGGCGGCATTGCCTTATATCTTCACCGCTCTCAAGGTATCGGCGACGGCCAGCGTTGTTGGAGCGATTATTGGGGAACTGCCGTCGGGCATTCGTGACGGTTTGGGTGGGGCGATTCTAAATTTTAATCAATATTATATTACTGGCCCCGAAAAATTGTGGGCTTCGATATTTATTACGGCCGTGGTCGGTATCGCCTTTTACCTGGTCATTGTGGGCCTGGAACGGGTTGTTCTGGGTGGCCGTCAACGGCCGATTGACTTATGAGTGATTTTTCTAAATCAGTTGTCACTATTCAAAATGCCACCAAGATTTTTGGTCAAGGCGAAGCTAATGAGGTGGTGGCTCTCAAGGATATTAACTTTGAGGCTCAGGCTGGTGAGTTCATTTCGTTGATTGGCCCATCTGGCTGTGGCAAGTCAACGATGCTTCGTCTGGTGGGAGATTTAACGCCTCCTTCTACCGGGACAATTGCTGTTAATGGGAAGAACGCGCATCAGGCTCGAATAGACCGGGATTATGGGATGGTCTTTCAGGCGCCTGTTCTTTATGAATGGCGGAGTGTTAGCGCCAATGTTGAACTGCCATTGGAGTTGATGGGATACGGCCGTGATGAACGGGCCAGCCGAGCGCAGGAGATGTTGGAGTTGGTTGAGTTGGGTGAATTCGGCCGTCATTATCCCTGGCAGTTATCCGGCGGGATGCAGCAGCGGGTTTCTATTGCCCGTGCATTGGCCTTCAAGCCTGCTATTTTACTCATGGACGAGCCATTTGGGGCCTTGGACGAAATGACCCGTGAACGGATGAATATGGAACTCCATAATATCTGGCAGCGAACGGGTATTACCGTTCTCTTTGTTACTCACAGCATTTTGGAAGCGGTGTTTCTTTCAACCCGCGTTATCGTCATGTCGGCTCGTCCTGGGCAGATAGCTGAGGAGATTGCGGTTGATTTACCTCACCCTCGCACAGTTGAAACGCGTGAAGACCCCCGTTTTTTTGAATATGCTACCGAAGTTCGGGAAGCGCTCCGAAAGCATGAGGCGGGGATATGAACGAACGGCTTAGCCGTTATTTGCCGGCCCTCATTATCTTTGTGCTGGGGATTATTTTGTGGGAGACGGTTGTCGTTGCATTTGATATTCAGAACTTCTTGCTACCACGGCCGTCTCGCATCGCATCGACTTTCATTGAACAGTTTGACCGACTTGTTTTTATCGGTTGGTTCACGACCAAAGAGGCATTAGGCGGCTTTGCTATTGGGACTAGCTTTGGTATCCTTGTGGCAATCGCCACCGCTCGTTGGACAACGGCCAGCGAAACCTTGATGCCTTTCGCCATTGCCGCCAACTCTGTTCCCATCATCGCCTTTGCACCCATCCTTAATAATTGGTTTGGTATTGATAACCCGCTGGCGAAAATGATGATTGTCGCTGTGATCGTCTTTTTCCCGGTGATGATTAATACCGTGCGTGGCCTGACATTGGTTGATCCGGCTGCTTTAGAGTTAATGCGCTCCTATGCTGCCAGCGAATTTCAGATATTATTTCGGCTGCGGCTGCCGAATGCGTTGCCATATATGTTTAACGCTTTCAAGGTTGCGGCAGCTTTAAGTATGATTGGGGCGGTTGTGAGCGAGTATTTCGGCGGCAATCGCTCTGCTCTGGGCGTTTTTATCACCCAAGAAGCGGCCCAATTTCGATTTGACCGCTCTTGGGCGGCCATCATCGTAGCTTGCATCGTTGGTATTACTTTTTATTTAGTAATTGTTGGTATCGAACGTTTAGTTATTCCCTGGCATGCTTCACTCCGGGAAAATTAAGCAATCTGAAATGTATTAAGAGATAGCAACGAATTACACGGATTGTACGAATTTTAAGGAGGAAAAAGTGAAACATTTAAGTCGTGCTTACATGATCATGTTGCTTTTTGTGGTCATCATTGTCGCTGCTTGTGCTAGTCCGGCGAGCGATCCAGGGGGCGGGGCAGCAGTTGATCCAGACGAATTGACCCCTGTTACCTTGCAGTTGCAATGGGTAGCTCAATCGCAGTTCGCAGGTTATTATGCTGCTGAAGCGTTGGGATACTATGAGGAAGAGGGGCTGGATGTTACCATTTTGGAAGGGGCAGTTGATATTGTACCCCAGCAAGTTGTTGCGGCCGGGGAAGCAGAATTTGGTATTGCTTGGGTTCCCAAGATGTTGGCTTCGCGGGCTGAAGGGGCTGATCTAGTTAACATCGCTCAGGTCTTCCAACGCAGCGGTACGTTGCAGGTTGCTTGGGCTGATTCTGGCATCACTACTGTCGAAGATTGGGCTGGAAAACGAGTTGGTACTTGGGGCTTTGGGAATGAGTGGGAAGTTTATGCTGCTTTACGTCAGGCAGGTATTGAGCCTGATGATCCAGCCCAGGTTGAAATTGTCCAGCAGCCGTTTGATATGTCTTTGTTATTGAATCGTGAGATCGATGTTGCTCAGGCTGAGATCTACAACGAATATGCCCAGCTATTAGAGGCTACTAACCCTGAGACGGGTGAACTTTACCAGCCAGGCGATTTTACTGTCTTTGACTATAATGATGTTGGCACGGCGATGCTCCAGGATCATGTCTTTGCTCAGGGTAGCTGGCTTGCGGAGGAAGGAAACGAGGCTATTGCCGTTCGCTTCTTGCGAGCATCGTTCCGAGGCTGGATTTACTGCCGTGATAATTTTGATGAATGCGTTGACATTGTTCTCGACAATGGCCCGACGTTAGGCGAAGGACATATGCGCTGGATGTTGAATGAGATTAACTCCCTCATTTGGCCTTCCCCGGATGGTATTGGCGTCATGAATGATGACCTTTATCAACAGACGGTTGATATTTCGGTCGAGTTTGAGGTAATCCCAGAAGCGCCATCTGATGATGCTCTCCGAACAGACCTGGCAGAACAGGCGCTTGAGACTGGCCTTGCTGGGGCAGATACGACTGGTAACGATTATACAAAAGAGACTATTGAAGTAACGCCCGGCGGCGAGTAACCGCTGTGCTTTAAGGGTGGCGGGCGCTAACGCTTTTTAAGCGTTAGCGCTTGCCATTGTTTTATGATTCTTGTAACCGGGGCGGCCGGAAAGACAGGGCAGGCGGTTATTGAGGCTTTGGCGAGGCGGGGCACGGCCGTTCGCGCCTTAATCCGTGATGAGTCAAAGATTACTGCTGTGAGAGCGGTGAGGGCTACCGAGGTTACTGTTGGGGATATGGGGGAGGCAGCCACTTATCAGCGGGCAATGATGGGTGTTTCGGCCGTTTATTTCATTTGCCCTAATGTTAATCCCAACGAAGTCCAATTTGCTAAGTGGGCGATTGAAGCGGCTAAAGAGGCAGGAAACCCCCATTTTGTTTATCATTCTGTTCTTCATCCCCAAATTGAAGCGATGCCTCACCATTGGCTGAAGATGCGGGTGGAGGAAATTTTGTTTGCTTCAGGGCTGCCGTTCACTATTTTGCAACCTACGGCTTATATGCAGAATATTCTGGCAAATTGGCAGATGATTGTTGAACAGGGAATATATGGAGTTCCGTATTCGGCCGAAACGCGGCTGAGTTTGGTTGATTTGGGGGATGTGGCGGAAACGGCCGCGACTGTTTTGCTGGACTCTGGGCATAGGGGGGCGATTTATGAGCTATGTGGGACAGCGCCGTTGAGCCAGGTGGCGGTTGCTCGAATTGTTGGGGAGAAGTTGGAACGACGGGTGGTGGTTGAAGAGGTGCCATTGGCGGCGTGGGAGCGACAGGCTGTGGAGAATGGACTCGGCCGTTATCAGATTGAGACGTTGATGAAAATGTTCAGGTATTATGATGAATATGGATTTTATGGGAGTCCAAATGTGTTGGGTTGGTTGTTGAAGCGGCCGCCGACTTCATTTGCTGATTTTGTTGAGCGCATGGTTGACAGTTAGAAAGTAGACTGATTTTCTAAGTCGATTATTGAAATAGATTCTCGATTTATTGCAGGCAACCAGAGATGGTTGCGTTCCATTTTAGAGGAGAGAGGATGACTCAAACCCCATTAGACAGCAGGGAAACGCGTTTCTTTAGTGGCAGTTCACACCCTCATTTAGCAAAGGATATTGCTACTTATTTGGGGATTCCGTTGGAGGAGACGCGCATCAGCCGTTTTAGCAATGACAATTTATATATTCAGTTGGGCAAGAGCGTACGGGGGCGGCGGGTTTATATTGTTCAATCGCTGTTTCCACCGGTGAATGATCATCTGGTTGAGCTTTTTATGATGTTGGACATTGCTCGTTCGGCGGCGGCGAGGGAGGTTCATGCAGTTATTCCTTATTTTTCGTTTGCTCGGTCGGATAAGAAGGATGCGCCGCGTATTTCTATTACGGCGAAGTTGATTGCTGATTTGTTGCAGACGGCGGGGGCGACGCATGTGATGACGATGATGCTGCATTCACCGCAAGTGCATGGCTTTTTTGGGGTTCCGACGGATCCGTTGACGGCGCGGCATGTGTTTGAGAAGCATTTTCAGGGGCGGGAGTTGAGTGATTCGATTGTGGTGGCGCCAGATGTAGGTAATGCGAAGTCTGCGGGGCGATTTGCCCATTCGTTGGGGATTCCGGTGGCGGCTGGGAACAAGGAGCGGGTTTCGGATACGGAGGTGCGGATCAGCGGGTTGGTTGGTCGGCAGGTGAAGGGTTTTCGTCATGCGATAATTTATGATGATGAGATCGCGACGGGTTCATCGGTGGTGGAGATGAGTCATTTACTTATTAAGCATGGGGTTGAAGAGATTGATGTGGCTTGCACGCATGGGGTATTTGTGGGACGGGCGTTGGAGAAGTTGACGGCCGTTTCGGAAATCAATGAGATTGTGACGACGGACACGGTGTATATTCCGCCGGAAACCCGGATTCCGCAGTTGAAGATTTTGTCGGTGGCTTCGATTTTTGGAGAGGCGATTCGGCGGAACCAACAAAGGAAGTCGATTGAAGGGTTGTTTGTCTATGGTGATGATTGATTGGTTTGTGCGGTAATCAACTCGATCATGTTGATCGCCTGATACGGTTGGCGAATCGTGTTACTGGGAGTATCAAAGAATTTTTCCGATGGCTTGCCGGGCAAGATGGTCAAGATGGTCAAAAAAAGAGTGACCACGTTGATTTGTGTCTTTAATGGTGCTAAACGGCGTTAAATGCTGGCTAGCGCAAGGTTATTTTTGGCATTTGGTATCATTTATGATGCTATATATGGTGCAAAATTGACTGGAGTTGACATAAGAAGATGGTCAAGCAACTATCGGTTGGCCATCTTGAATGGCGGTTGGCGGGCGAAAGAGTGGTGTGCAACGTACCTTCGGTTATTGGGGGTTTAAGAGGGTGGTTAGGAAGTATACTTGTTGGAGGATGGGGCGGGCTTCGTATGGTTCGGCGGGGCGGGGTTGGCCGCCGAATTGGATGATGGCGGGGAGCAACTCGATTTGATGGACGCCGTCTTGGTTGAGCCAGATGTTGAGGATGGCGGTTGAAGGATCACCGTCTATTTGGAAGGCGAAGTTGCCGAGGCCGTAGACGATGACGCCATCCTGGTAAAACTCGATGCCCTGGAGGATGTGGGTGTGGTGGCCGATGACAAGGGTGGCTCCGGCATCTATCGCGGCGTGGGAGGCGGCCATTTGGGGCTGGCTGGGGGCTTGGACGTATTCAAAGCCGCTGTGTAATACGACAATGACTAAATCGGCTTTAGATTTGGCGGCGGTGACATCGGCCGTTATTTGCTCAGGATAGGCCCAGGCCAGACCGGGCGTGTTTTCGGTTGCGTCCCAACTTTCAACATCAAAGGCGGTTAGCCCTTCGACTGGTACATGGACATAGCCGAGGAAGGCCAAGCGGAGGCCGTTGATTTCTTGAATGTGGGGGGTGTGAGCTTCGGCGGCGTTGGCTCCGGCTCCAATGGGGGCGACGTTTTGTTGGCGGAGGAGGTCCATCCCTTGCAGGAGGGTTACAGGGCCGTAGTCAAGGCCGTGATTGTTGGCGAGGGAGACGACATCGAATCCGGCCAGGGCGAGCGATTGGGCGGCGGCGGGCGGGGCGAGGAAGGTGTAGCTTTTTGGGGCGGGTTGGCCGCCGTCGCCTAGAGAGGATTCGAGGTTGCCGACGGTTATATCGGCTGGTGTTAATAGATGAGCGACATCTTCAAAGGGGTAGGCGAGATTGCCTGCTTCGATGGCGGCGCCGAGGGAGCGGTCGAGCATGATGTCGCCGACGGCGGTTAAGTGTACGAAGGTGTCGGGCGGGAGGCTGGTCTGGAGTTCGGCCTGTAGTTGGGCGGCGGCGGTTTCAAAGCCGGGTTGGATGGTCAATGACCAGGGTTGTTGGAGAGAGTAAGCGGGATCATCGGGGCGCAAGCCGTTGATGCGGAGGGCTTTTTCGGTGTGGGACATCGCTTCCCAATTGGTGATGGTGACGAGGGGGTGGCCGTTTTGTAGGATTTCTTGGGCCTGGGTGATGGTGGTTTCCTCCCAATCGGTGGTGAAGGGAACGGCTAGGGCGATGGGATGTTGGAAGGTGGGCAGGCCTTGATCGTTGGCTTGGAAGGTGAGTTGGGCGGTGGTGGGATCGGCCGTTGTTTGCCAGTCCCAGATTAAGTCGGTGGTTTGAAGACGGCCGATGATTGTTAGAACGGTTTCTTGCCAGGGCTGGGGCATGGTGTTGGGGATGTGAATGTGGATGGGCTGGGGGGTGGCGGTTGGTGGTGGGAGAGTGGGGATCGGGGACTGGGGATCGGGGATCGGCGGTAGGGAAGTGGGGGTTGGGGGTTGAGGGGTTGGGGAGTGGGGATCAGGGATCGGGGATCGGGGAATGGGGATCAGGGTGGGGATGATTGGGGTTGGTGGCGGGGTGTTCGTTTTTTGGGTTGGGGAGAGATTGCAGGCGGTGGTTATGGTTATTAGGCAGATGAGAATAAGAATTATTACGCGATTTGGGCAGGAGACGAAATGTTGGTTAAATTTCCAGATTTTACCCGCCCGTCTTGCCCCTACCGTATTTGATTTTTTATTTTTCTTCATAGCAAGGAAGGGGGAAATTATCTAGGAGGTATTGGATTAGGTAGGTGTCTTGTTCTTTTAGTTGGGTGGCGAGTTCGACACCGATGTAGCGAAAGTGCCAGGGTTCATAGTAGAAGCCGGTCGTTTCTAAGGTGTCGGGTGGGAAACTGAGAGTGAAGCCATATTCATGGGCGTGGTCTATGAGCCAAGCGCCTTCGCTGGTCATATAGAAGTAGGTGTGGAATTCGATGTCCTCGAAGCCGGTAACGGCTTCTAACTCCGGGGAGCCGAAATCGACGGTTGTGCCGAGTTGGTGTTCGCTGTGGCCGGGGCGGGCGCTTAATCCGGCGGCGTAGTCGGGGTTGTATTCGACCCATTTGGCCCAAGCGATGGCCTGGGCGGCATAGGAGCGGTAGCCGGAAATGATGAACGGCCGTAAGCCTGCGGCTTCCATATCATTGATCATGTTGACTAGCGGCTCAATGACGATGGCTCTGATTTCGGTTGGGTAGCCTAAGGTGATATGAACGGGGAGATAATCGACCAAGGCTACTAGATCGGCGGGTTGGTAATCTCGGCCCAAGCCGTATTGGTGGGTGACTAAGGTTAATAAATCATCATCGGCTGGAATTCGGTCACTGCATAAACCAATCGGCGTTGCTGTCGCGGTGGGCGGCGGTGTCTCAGTGGGTTGAAGTGTGGGGCTAGGGGTGGTTGTTGGTGGATCGGGTAATTGGGTGGCAGTAGGGATCGGGGGACGGGGAGTGGGGGATGGAGGCGTGGGAGTTGGGGCGGTTTGAACGGCCGATTCTGATAGCGTTTTATTTGAAGTCGGTTCAACCCGTTCCTGTAATACGGTGCCAGCCCCAGTTTGGCAACCTACAAAGAATAGACTCAAAAGGAGAGGAATTGCAGTTGGTCGAAGATAATGAGTCAATTTTTGGATCCAATTCATAGGCTAATTGTACTAATTTAACGATTTGTTAGCCATTTGGTAAAGGGTATATGGGATAATATATCCTAAATGGTTTGCACGACTATTAGACAATGGTAACATTACAGTTTGCGTGTCTGAGGTTTGGAGAGATGCGAAAACGTCGAGCAATTACAAATATGATATTGATAGTGACTTTTAGTGCTATTTGTTGTGCAAATCACAGCCCTTTTGGTTTTAATTGGCGTTGTTTTAATTGGGCTATTCGATGTGCGTGTAATGATGCTGTGACGAATATAGTAGAATAGACCGATATCGATTTCGATGTCGGAATGGCGGAGCTTACCCAATCTCCGCCATTTTTGTTGGGGGAAACGATCCCACTTATAGAGTTGATTTTGATGCTGAAAAGAGCAAATGTTTTAATTGGATTCCTGGCTGTAATTATATTTGTTTTTGCCTTCTCTGTTGTGATTCAGGTGCAGGCTCAAACGGCCGAACAGGAATGGTCTACACCTATTAACTTATCCCAATCGGGGGCGGCGTCGCAGCCGCAGGCAGTCACTTCAACAGATGGACGGACTCATATCCTTTGGCAAGATGCCTTTAATGGCTTTGTCTATGCGCCGCAGGTGGGTGACACCTTGACCGAACCACTTTCGGTGAACTTGCCATTTGGGAGAGAGGTCGTCCTTTTTACGGGAGGCAGCACCAACTTTGCCTTTACACCAAAGTTGGTGGCTGATAGCAATAATCAACTTCATGCTTTTTGGACTGATGATGATGACTCCTTGTTTAATAGTCGGGTGGGGTCGGAGGATTTCGGGTCCCTGTCATCATGGACGGCTCAACAGCAACTTGGGGAGTCGGCGTTGGTGTTTGACATTGTAGTTGGTCCGAACGATTTGCTTCATTTGGCTTATATACGGCCGATTAGCAGTTTGGAGTTTCCAGCGGGGGTTTATTATCGAAGCTCTAATGATGGCGGGACGGTATGGTCGAATCCTGTTTTATTATATGCTTCGCCATATTTCCGCTCACTATCTGCTCAAGCGGCCCATATTGAGATTGAAGCGACTGGCGAAGGAGAGGTGATTATTGGCTGGGACAATCGGCCGGAAGATCGGGTTTTTATCATTCGCTCTGGCAACAGTGGTGGAACCTGGGAAGAGCCAGCCGAAATTGACCGTCGCCGCAGTGATGATTTGGATAACGCGGTTGGGCCATCAAAGATTTCGGTTGTTGATGATGGTGATAGGGTTCATTTATTTTGGCAGGCTGGGCATGAGGCTTTGTTGTGCGCCCAATATCATCAATGGTCGGCCGATGGCGGTATGACCTGGCAGCCAATTCGGCGAGTATTGAGTGAATTTGAAGGATGTTCACAGGAAAATGCCTATATTGTTGTTCCTGGTGGCTTGGTTGTGGGATCGGTGTTTGAGGCGGGGGTTTATACTCAATTTTGGAATGGTAGCCAATGGGGTGAATTGAAGCGGCACGGTATATTGTCGGGGTTTTCAAATCCATCTACTTTCCGATTAGTTGATTTCGGCTGTCGAAATTTTATCGTCCAAAATAATCAGGTTTTTGTTATTGGTTGTGATACTTCGAATAATAATGACATTTGGCAAGTGTCTACCAGTTTGGAAAATTTGACCCAATCTAATGTACCCTCTGAATCGGTCTGGACTGAGCAGGCGTTGGTTGCGGCGGCGGATGAGGGGGAACGGCTGGAATCGCCTCAACTTGTGGCTGATGCTGACGGCCGTTTACATGCTTTTTGGAGCCAAAAAACGGCTTTGAATTCCACCATTAATTATATTGTCTCTGAGGGTGGGGGTTGGTCAGAACCGATTGACATCCTGGCTTCTCCTGGTGGCAGCTTGACGGAGGACATATCAGCTGTTTATCATCCTAATGGGCAGTTGATGATTGTTTGGGATAATGGGCCGTTGGGCGAGATATATTTTAGCCGGGTGGCATCTTCATTGGCGGGGTCGGCTGTTGAATGGTTTGAGCCTGAGCTGCTGCCTGCGCTCCATTCTACGGCTGGATCGCCTGATATTGCAGTTGATGGGAACGGCCGAATATATATTGCCTATGCGCTCCAACTGAATGAGGAGCGCGGTATATATGTTGTTAAATCTGATGACAATGGAGAATCTTGGAGCAATCCACGACTGGTTTTTGATGGGGTTGTTGCTGGTTGGGATGCGGTAGACGATCCTCGGCTGGCGATTTCGGGTGATGGATTTATCCATGTGCTGTGGACAGAGAAGACGATTCCACCTGCCGATCAACCGGTTTCTTCGGCCTATGCTGCTTCAACAGATGGGGGTGATAGTTGGTCTGAAGTCATTGATTTGCCATTTGCTGAGGTGCCGCCTGTTTGGAGTAGTATTTCTGCTTCTGGTTTGCAAACATTGCATCGAATTTGGCAAGAAGATTTTGAAAATTCGAGCAACTATTGGTCTCAAATTTCTAATGATAGTGGTTTTACCTGGGAACAGCCTGTTAGAATTTCAGATCGGGATAACCCGCTGGGCCAGGCTGATTTGGTTACAGATGGTGGTGGCACTCCGCACCTGATTCAGTTAGTCGGCTCTGCTGACAACGGTCAGTTGCCTGATGCTGTCATACCGATGGTTCAACATTGGAATTTGGTAGATGGGGCCTGGGTTTTGGCTCAGGGATTTGATGTTGAGCCGGGAAGTCTTACTAATATTGGTGGCATTACTGGGGTTGTGGCTGCGAATGGCAACTTAGTTGTTCTGTACAGCGGTTTAAGATTGAATATTGAGACTGGTCGCTTTCAGGCTGGCTATTTAACGAGCAGCCGCTCTTTGTCGGTTGTTCTTCCGGCTCCGACACCAGTTCCAACGATTAGCGTGAGTGGTACGGTGACGGTTAGTGAGACTACGGCCGAAACCCCTATGCCAACTTTAGAGCCAACTATCCAGCCAACGCCTACGGTTTTTTTCCCACAAGAGCAGGGTGGTAGCGGGGTTCCGGTTCCATTTCTTGGATCAATTGATCCATTGGTTGCAATCATTCCGCTTGGATTTATTGTGTTGCTGCTGGTGTTGGGCAGCGTTCGGTTGGTTCGCAATCGTCAGAATTAGTGGTCGTTGAGTTATTGCGAAAAATGAGTCAGAGAATAGGCTTGCTTTTAGTTTTGCTCTTGCTGTTGATTCTGTTTGGTGGCTTTCTGATCGATACTATTGGATTAAATTTAGCCTCGGTTCAAAGTGTGAAAGCCGAATATGGTTTGGCAGCGTATCCAAGTGAAGTGGATGCCCGGTTGACGGTTTGGGGCGATTGTCGGCAATCTGTTCTGATTGGTCGAGCATATCTTTTGCAAGGTCAGTATGAACTAGCTCTGGAACCATTGCAAGTTGGGGCGCAGTGTGGTGATGATCCTTGGGCCTGGTTTTATTTGGGTCAGGCCGAGTATAGTTCTGGTGACTTGGAGGGCGCTGCCCGAAGTTGGCAGCAGACTCCAGAGGGGTTTGAACAGGCGGTGCGATTGGCTCAGGCGGCGGTTCAAAGTGGTGATTCGGAGGCTGTCTTAGCGGCCTGGCAATTTGCGGCGGAAGTTGATCCTCATAAGCAAGGGCCGTATATCCAGCTTGCTCGTCTGGCGGTTACAACTGAACCGGAATTAGTCGAAGTCTACTTGCGACGGGCGATTGAAACGGAGCCGGACGCACCGTTGGCTTATATTGAGTTAGGTAAGTATTTGGTACAAGCGGGTGAGGCTGTTGAAGCTCAGTTGTTGTTTGAGCAGGCGTTGGCGCTTGATCCGTCGGATGTTTCTTTGTTGGTTCGATTGGCGGAGAATGCGGCCGTTTTGGGTGATACATCGGGGGCTATCAGTTATTGGCAAGCGGTGGCTCTCCGTAATGAACGTCGCCGGGGGCTGGCTAATTACCAGATTGGGGTTTTGGCATTTGAGGATAATAACTATTCTTCGGCTTTGGCTTTCTTTAAGCGGGCGGTTGAGATTGAGCCGGAGAACGGCCGGTTTTTAGTTGGGTTAGCTGGCGCTTATGTTGAAGTTGGTTGTCGCCAGGAGGCGATTGCCGCTTATCAAGCTGTTTTAGAAACGGCCGAAGACGCGTCTGTGTTGGAAGAAGCCCAGCTTAATTTGGCTGAATTGGCTGTTGAAAATGATGAACTTGTTCCTTGTCAGGATTGAATATGAGTGAAACACGAAAGGTATTAATATCTACTTCCTCTTTTGGAGAAACAGGTGATAAACCGTTGGCGATGTTGCGGGAGGCGGGGGTAACTTATCGGTTGAATCCATACGGTCGAAAATTGACGCTGGCTGAATCGGCCGAGTTAATGGTTGATATTGATGGCATTATTGCTGGGACGGAAAAGATGGACAGGGAGCTACTGTCTAACCTGCCCAATCTGAAGATAATTTCTAGAGTGGGGACGGGAATGGATAGTATTGATTTGAAAGCGGCCGAATCGCTGGGTATTCGGGTGATAAATACGCCGGATGCTCATGTTGAGGCGGTGGCTGAATTGACGTTGGGCGGTATTTTGGATGTGTTCCGGCATGTGTCTCAGGCGGGACGGATGATGCGGGAGGGAACCTGGCGCAAACCGATGGGGAGATTGCTGCATGGGAAGGTTGTCGGGATTGTTGGACTCGGCCGTATTGGTAAGGCGCTGGTAAAGCTGCTCTACCCCTTTGATGTGACTATCTTGGCCCATGATCCATTTCAAGATTTGGCTTTTGCTGAAGCGTATGGCATTGCGTATCTTGATTTGGAGAGTTTAATGGCTCAATCGGATGTGGTTAGCCTTCATCTGCCGTATAGTAAAGAGCGTTACCATCTGTTGGACGAGCGGCTATTGGGTTTGATGAAGCCGGATGCGATATTGGTCAACTGCGCTCGTGGGGGGTTGGTGGATGAGGATGCTTTGTTGGCCCAATTGCAAGCTGGGAGGTTGGCCGGAGCCTATTTGGACACTTTCGAGAAGGAGCCTTATCAGGGGCCGTTAGTTGAGGTTGAAAATGTTTTACTTACGCCTCATATCGGCTCTTATGCGGCTGAGTGTCGGCTGCGGATGGAGACGGAGGCGGTTGAGAATTTGTTGGCGTATTTCGAGGCGATTTAAGGGTGATTCAAGAAAATTGCCACGAATTGATGTATGGGTAATTCGTAAAATATTTGCCACGAATTGACACGAATGGGACGAATTTTTTTGTAGAGGTGGTTGTTGTTGGTGATTTTCTGGTTTTTTAATTGGCTTGGTGGATGGGAAGAACTTGCAACGAATTGACATGAATGGGACGAATTTTTGTTTATAAGCATGATGGTTGTTTGGGACGCATTTTATTTTGATGGATAAAAAGCCAGATTTTTCTAAGGTAGTTGTGACGGGTGGTTCTGGTTTTTTGGGCAGCCATATCGCCAATACTTTGACGGCTAATGGATTTGCAGTAACGGTTTTTGACCGTCAAGCATCACCTTATCTTCAACCAGGGCAGGAGATGGTGGTTGGTGATATTTTGGATTTGGAACTGCTGGCAAGGGTCTTTGAGGGTAGCAGCTATATTTACCATCTGGCGGCTTTGGCGGATTTGAATGCGGCGCGAGAACGGCCGATCGATACGGCTCGATTGAATGTCTTGGGGACGGTGAACTGTTTGGAGGTGGCTCGAAAGGTTGCGGTTGAACGGTTTGTTTTTGCAAGTACGGTCTATGTGTATAGTCGAGCGGGCGGTTTTTATCGAGCTAGTAAACAGGCTTGTGAAGCTTATGTTGAGGAGTATCAGCGGCAGTATGGACTGGCTTATACGATTTTGAGGTATGGCAGCCTTTATGGGCCTCATGCGGATGAGACGAATGGTGTTTATCGGCTTTTGTTGCAGGCGGCGAAGGGGCATATTCGACATACGGGTACGCCGGATGATCGGCGGGAGTATATCCATGTTGAGGATGCGGCCCGGTTAAGTGTTCGAGCGTTAGATGATAGGTATGCGAATCAAAATTTGGTGCTGACTGGTAATCACTCGATGCGGTTGGCGGAGTTGTTTACGATGTTTTCTGAGATTTTGGATAGGGATATTGAGATTGAATATCTGCCAGGGTCTGAGGAACATAAAGATAGTCATTATCGGGTCACGCCCTATGCCTTTAGTCCGCGAGTCGGCCGTAAATTAACGGAGAATTATTACGTTGATATGGGGCAGGGGTTGTTGCAGATGTTGGATCAGCTTTATCGTGAGGGGCATTTACAAGAATAACAACGAATGGCGGTAAAGGACACCGCTTGTGAATAATGAATTATGAATGAAGGTTGCTGTTCATAATTGATACTTTGCAATTTATAATTATTGACGATTTTAGTTGATGTTGGTGCGGAAGGGATTATTTATGAATGTAGCGATTATAACGGCCAGGGCGGGTAGCAAGTCGATTTTGGATAAGAATGTCTATGAGGTGTTGGGACGGCCGTTGGTGGCTTATCCAATTCAGGCGGCTCTTGATGCGGAAAGCATTGAAAAGGTATTTGTTTCTACGGATGGTGAATCGATTGCGAAGGCTGGGCAGGATTTGGGTTGTGAGATTATTTGGCGGCCTGAGGCGTTGTGCGGCGACCATGTGAATCATGGAGATGTGATTAAACATGCGGTTGAATGGGTTGATGATAGATATGAGGGATTAGAAAATATCGTCTTGATGCTGGGGAATACGGTGATGGTTGATGGGGCGTTGATTGATCAGAGCTTGGAGATTTTGGCGGAACGGCCGGAGCTGGATTCTTGTATGTCTGTTTGGGAAGCGGCTGATGATCACCCGCTGCGTTCGATGCAGATTAAGGATGGGTTGTTACGGCCGTATGGCGATGAAAACCGTCAGGTGTCTACTGAACGACAATCCTACCAAAAGGCTTATTATTATGACCAGGGTGTTTGGACTTTTCGCAAGGAATGTGTTCAGAAGCGGGAAGGGCCGAATCCCTGGTGGTGGATGGGTAAACGTTCTTTTCCTATAGTCCGAAACTGGGTGACTGGACGGGATATTCACACTCATTTAGACATTAGTATGGCTAAATGGTGGCTAACCCATTACCCGGAAATTAAGGAGTTGTAGATTGAATTATATAAATGGTAATGGTCAATTGAGCTGTGTAAAAGCGGTGATATTTGATTTTGATGGGGTGATATTGGAATCGGCCGATATTAAGACGGTAGCTTTTGTGGAGATGTTTGATCATCGTCCTGATTTGCAGCCTGCGATTTTGGCCCATCACCTCGATAATTTAGGGGTGTCTCGATATGATAAGTTTGCCTGGATATATAAGGAGTTGTTGGGGGAGGGGTTTACGGATGAGATTCGGGAACAAATGGGGCGTGATTTTTCAGCTTTGGTCTTGCAGAAGATTTTAGCCTGTCCTTTTGTTCCAGGCGCCTATGAGACTTTAGATAGTTTGGTGGGAGAGATGCCGCTTTTTATTGCTTCTGGTACGCCGCAGGAAGAGCTTGATTTGATAGTTGACCAGCGGGGGTTGCGACCATATTTTAAGGAAGTTTGGGGATCGCCTCGAAAGAAGGCGGATATAATCCAAGATATATTGACCCGTTATGAGTTAACGTCTTGTGAGGCGTTGATGGTTGGGGATGGGGCATCGGATCATAAAGCGGCCGTTCAAACTGACCTTCACTTTGTGGCTCGTGATACGGCCGAACAGTCTGCTTACTGGCAAGAGCAAGAGATACCTCTGGTTATGGCAGATTTAACAGATTTTACGGGTTTGTTCTATGTGTAATGTCAGATGTAATGTTTTCTTGTTATAATATTTTGTTAGAGGAATTAGTTGAGTAAATCACTCAAATCGCCGAAAGTTTATTGATAATAGTTTCGGTGATTTGCTTAATCCGATACTATTATAGAAAAACCTTATAACTGGTTAGGAGTTTATGATGAAAAATTTTCTTCGTGGGATGATGACGAATTTTGGGATTGCGGGAGAATTGATGCGTTTTTTGTGGGCGCGTAAACTATATTGGATGATTCCAATGGTAATGGTTTTACTTCTGTTTGCATTGCTGTTGGTTTTCGCTACAACTTCAGGTGTTGCGCCGTTTATTTATACGTTATTCTAAAATCGATGGTCAGTCGTCGGAGGTCAGTTTACAGTGACCAGTTCGCGGTAATTGTCAAATCATAGAGTCGTTGGTTTTAAGTAAATGGTAAAAAATCATTAAAAATATTAGCCACGAATTTACACGAATTATCACTAATTTTGAACCTGTAATTCGTGTAAATCTGTGTTAATTCGTGGCAGATTTTCCTTAAATAACTTTTTGCTGACTACTTAGATTGTGTGGTTTGGATTGTTGGAAAATTGAGCTTTTCCTGATTTTGTGAGCTTTGGGAAAAAGGTGAGGAATTATTTATGAAAGAAGCGTTGAGAAGTTTTTGGGAAACGTGGAAGCGGTTCGGCCGTTTTATGGGGAATCTGATCACCCGACTCATATTAACCCTGCTTTATTTCACGATTTTCGTTCCCTTTGGCGTTGGGGCGAGGCTTTTTACCGACCCATTGCTAATCAAGACTGAGCGGGAAAAATCTTGGAATCAACGAGAATCAGGTGATAAGAGCCTGGAAGAGATTATGAGGCAGTATTAGTACGATGAATATATTGGGAATATCTTGTTATTATCATGATTCTGCGGCCGCGATTCTGGTTGATGGTATGTTGATTGCTGCGGCTGAAGAGGAAAGATTTACGCGTAAAAAACACGATTATAGTTACCCGGAACAGGCGATTAATTTTTGCCTAAAGCGGGCTGGGATAACGGCTGCCGATCTGGATTATGTGGTTTTCTATGAGAAGCCGCTGCTGAAGTTTGAACGTATCTTGCAGACGACGTTGACCACTTTCCCTAAATCTTGGGCTGTTTTTGGGGAAGCGATGGTGGCCTGGTTTGATGAAAAACTGTGGATTAAGAGTCAATTGCAGACGAAGGTAGGCGTGGAGCCGAACCAAATATTGTTTGTTGAGCATCATCTGTCCCATGCAGCTAGCTCTATGTTCTGTTCGCCTTTTGAGGAAGCGGCCGTTTTGACGATTGATGGGGTTGGGGAGTGGACGACGGCGGCGATGGGGACGGCAACGGCCGATTGGAAGGGTGGTGGCAGTGATATTAAGCTTAACAATGAGCTGCGCTTCCCCCATTCACTTGGTTTGCTTTACTCTGCCTATACCGCTTACTTGGGGTTCCGGGTGAACAGTGGTGAATATAAGGTTATGGGTATGGCCCCATATGGCGAACCGAAGTATATGGATGAAATATACAAGACGGTTAAGGTTGATCCTGATGGTGGTTTGACGCTTGATATGAGCTATTTTAGCTTCCACTACTCTCCTAAACACAGCTTTAATAGCAAGTTTGAGGAGCTATTGGGGCCGAAACGAGAGCCAGAATCGGAGTTCTTTAGCTTGACGACTCATCCAGACAAGAATCACCCTGATTGGAGTGATAGTGTGGCGGCTCAGAATCAGAAGTATGCGGATATTGCGGCCAGTATTCAGCGAGTGACGGAAGAGATCGTGTTGAAGATGGTGGGAGCGGCCCATCGCGGATCGGGTGGTAGTAAGAATTTGGTGATGGCTGGTGGGGTGGCGTTGAATAGTGTGACGAACGGCCGTATTGTGCGCGAAGGACCATTTGAAAATGTTTATATCCAACCGGCGGCTGGTGATGCTGGCGGTGCGGTTGGGGCGGCTTTGTATGCTTATCATGTGGTTTTTGGTAAGCCTCGTAAGTTTGTGATGGATCATGCTTATTGGGGGGCTGATTATACAGAAGGCGAGATGAAGCAGGCGATTACGGATTCGGGTTTTGAATGTGCTGAATTTGATGATGATGATAAGCTGTTGGATGAGGCGGTTGATACGTTGTTGCAGCAGAAGGTGATTGCTTGGTATCGTGGTCGTTTTGAGTGGGGGCCACGGGCATTGGGCCATCGATCGATTATTGCTGACCCGCGTAGAGAAGAAATTAAAGAGATTGTCAATACAAAGATTAAGTTTAGGGAACCGTTTCGGCCGTTTGCGCCTGTTGTGATGGAGGAGCGGGCTAGTGAATATTTCACGACACCCAATTTGGATAAGCAACATCCCCCTCGTTATATGTTAATGGTTTCTGGGATTCCTGAGGATAAGTGGGATAAGATTCAGGCTGTTTGCCACAATGGAACGGGTCGGATGCAGACGGTGCGGGAGGAGTGGAATAGCGGCTATTATAATCTCATTAAGAAGTTTGATGAGGCGACGGGTGTTCCGGTGCTGCTGAACACCTCCTTTAATTTGCGGGGCGAACCGATTGTTAATACGCCTCAGGAGGCGTTGAATACGTTTGCTGCTTCTGACATTGATCAGCTGGTGATGGGGCCGTTCTTGGTGAAGAAGCCGGAGGGGTATGTGGCGACTGGTTCTCATTTGGATGAGGATCAGGTTGATTAAGTCGTAATTGGTAACAGGTAATTGCAAAGCAATTACCTGTTACTTTATGAATTCCAAAATTGATTTCTGTACAATGTAATCTTTGTGGCCGGGATGATTGGGAACTTCGGTTTCCAGCGACTATAGAAACGGCCGATAATTTAAATGTTGATGCATTTCGCTGCACGAATCCTGGCTATGGTCATCATCCACAGATAGTTGAGTGTAATCATTGTGGTTATGTGTATGCTAATCTGAGATGGGAGGCGGCTGAACTGGTTGGGGCGTATGCAGCGGTTGAGGATGAGACTTATTTAGCAGAAAGAGAAGGGCGGGAGCTTACTTTTCGTAAGCATTTGCAGGAATTGGAGAAGTGGACTGGGGTGGCGAACGGCCGTAGGCTCCTTGATGTGGGAGCCTATATCGGCGTTTTTGTGGAGACTGCTAAGGCTGCTGGCTGGAATGCGATTGGCGTTGAACCGTCGCAGTGGGCGGCGAAGGTGGCACAAGCGCAAGGGCTGCCTGTGATCGAGGGGACGTTGGAGGCGGCCGAATTGGTTGGGCAGCGGTTTGATGTGGTGACGATGTGGGATGTGATTGAGCATGTGGCTGACCCAATGGCTGAACTGGCAAAGTCGTTTGATTTGCTTGAACCGGGCGGATTTTTAGCGGTACATACGATGGATATAGATAGTTTGGCGGCGAAGGTGATGGGTCGGCGTTGGCCCTGGCTGATGGATATGCACATTCATTATTTTAGCAAGCGGACGCTGGCGGAGATGTTGGAGCGGGTTGGATTTGAGGTGGTTTGGATTGGGGCGCAAGGTCGATATTTGAGTTTGGGTTATTTGGCGACGCGTATAGGTGGATTGAGTGAGCGGCTTGGCCGTCTTTTCGGTGGTTTGTTTCAAAATTTACGAGTTGATTCGACTGCGATTCCTGTTAATTTTGGGGATTTGATTACGGCTTTTGTGAGACGGCCGAATTCCTTAGATTGACAAGGATGATGGGCTTTTAAGTAAGCGATTTGAGCTTATGTAGGTCTATTTTTATTTTGGCTCAATTGTCAACTTGTTGGGCGGAGCTAGCTTAGCTTAACGTAATTGAGAAATGGTTGGTCAGACTATGAGTGATATTTTTAAGCATGTTCGCATTCATCCTACGGCAGAGGTCTCGTCGGAAAGTGTAATTGGTGATGGGACGAGCATTTGGCATCATGCTCAAGTGCGGGAAGGATCGAAGATCGGCCGTAATTGCATTATAGGTAAAGGGGTGTATGTCGATTTTGATGTGACTTTGGGTGATAATTGCAAGTTACAAAATGGGGTATTTGTTTATCATCCGGCTACGCTGGAAGATGGGGTTTTCCTGGGGCCAGGGGTCATTTTGACGAATGATATGCGGCCAAGGGCAGTCAACCCAGATATGAGTCTGAAGACAGATGCTGATTGGGAAGTGCTGCCGGTTTGGGTTGGACAGGGGGCGGCTGTCGGTACGGGAAGTATTTTGCTGCCTGGTGTGAAAGTCGGACGATGGGCGATGGTTGGGGCGGGATCGGTTGTAACTAAGGATGTGCCGGACTATGGTTTGGTATATGGCAACCCTGCAAGATTGGCTGGATATGTTTGTCCCTGTGGCGCTAAGCTGATTGAGATGGGACGGGGTAAGTATCGTTGTTCTGAATGTGACCAGAAAGTGGAAATAATGACTGGTCATAATGGATAATTTGGGCAAGATTTATTAGTCTTTGGCATTAAGAGAGGAGTGAAAATTGATACCTATCTCAAAACCATTTATCGGTGACGAAGAGAAAGCGGCTGTGATGGCTGTGTTAGATTCGGGTATGTTGGCTCAAGGGCCAAGAGTGGCTGAATTTGAGCGGCGATTTGCAGCATTATGTGAAGTTAAACATGCTGTAGCAACCTCTTCTGGTACAACAGCTTTGCACCTGGCGCTTTTGGCAAATGACATTGGGCCTGGCGATGAGGTGATTACGACCCCATTTACTTTTATTGCATCGGTTAATACGATTTTGTTTGTGGGCGCGAAGCCAGTCTTTGTAGATATTGATCCGAAGACGTTTAATATAAATCCGGCTTTGATTGAAGCGGCGATCACACCGAGGACAAAGGCGATTATGCCTGTTCATCTCTATGGCTATATGTGTGATATGGCGGCTATTGAGCGGATCGCGGCCAACCATGATATGGTCATTATTGAAGATGCTTGTCAGGCGGTGGGGGCAACATTTCAGGGCCGCAAGGCAGGCAGTATAGGAACGGGGGCTTTTAGTTTATACGCTACGAAGAATGTGATGTCGGCTGAGGGGGGGATGATTACTACTGATAGTGATGAGGTTGCAGAACTGTGCCGGATGCTTCGGAGTCATGGTATGAAGCGACGCTATTATCACGAAATGGTGGGTTATAATTTCCGTATGACGGATTTACATGCTGCGATTGGGTTGGCTCAAATGGATCGGCTGGAGGCGTTTGTGGAACGGCGGCGAGCAAACGCTGCTTTCTTGAATGCTAAAATTGAATCGGTGGTTACGCCTAAGGTAAGTGATGGCTATGAGCATGTTTGGCATCAGTATACGATCCGGTTGGATGGCGGACGGGATCGGGATGCGGCTGTGCGTCAATTGAATGAAGGCGGGGTTGGGACTGGGATTTTCTATCCAATTCCGGCCCACCAGCATGGTTATATGCGTGAGTTGGTGGGGGATTTACATTTATCGGCCGTTGAGCAGGTTGCCAAAGAGGTGATTTCTCTGCCTGTCCATCCTTTATTGGAGAGGGCTGATTTGTTGAAGATTGTGGAAGAAGTTAATCGGTTGTGATGAGTTGGAGAATTTAGTGTTTGTTGAGTTTGTCAAGGTGCTGAAGGTCAAATTGAATGATGTATTGACTGCGGATTTTTTCTTTTCGCATGTCCTTATACCTCTTGCAGTTGTGACTTTGTACTTCGTTTCATTTTCATGGCTGCTTCCAGAGGGCGTTAACCAGGTTTTTATGGCTCGTGCAATGTTGAAAATAAATTATGAGGCAAATTTTTAAATAATGAAAAAAGAACCGGAATTTCCCCACCTAGCGAAACTGGGGCAGCGGTATCGGACTGTTGCGGTCTTGTTCTTAAATACTATCTTGTTCTTTATTGTCCTGAATCTAATTGCTTATCCATTTGTTAGACTATTGTCGAGAACGGAAACGGCTGGGGCGCTTAGTCATGGTATGGAAAAGTTGCGTCAGGTTTATCCGGGCTATTCTGATGATGAGATTCGGCAGTTGTTGGAGGAGACATGGGGTCGAGAGTATGTGTATGAACCGTTTACTCAGTTCAAGGAGGGATTGATCGAGGGTGATTATGTCAACACGAATATGGCCGGGTTTCGCCATATAGCTGAACAAGCGGCTTGGCCCATTGATGATGATGCCTTCAATATTTTTGTTTTTGGTGGCTCAACAACTTTTGGCTATGGCGTTCCAGATAATGATACGATCCCTTCACACTTACAAGCAGCCTTACGACTGAAGGGTAGTTGTGAGCGGCCGATAAATGTATATAACTTTGGTCGGGCGAATTATTATAGCACTCAGGAACGGCTATTATTTGAGCAAGTATTGGCTTCTGGCATTAAGCCTGATGTTGCTTTGTTTATTGATGGCCTTAATGAGTTTTTTCATCTTGAAAATGAGCCGAAGTTTACGGGGCAATTATCTTATTTTATGGTGGAAGGTGATCTCCAGCTTGCTTGGCGAGCGGCGAAAACGATTCCGATCTTGGCTGTTTTGAAGGAAATGCGATCCCAATTTGGTGATTCGACCGAAGTTGCTCCAACGGCCGTTCCTGAAGAAAAACTGGAAGCCGTTGTTGATCGATACTTGATGAACAAACGATTGATAGAAAATCTGGCCGATGAATTTGGTATTCAAGCTTTTTTCGTTTTCCAGCCGGTGCCTACCTACAACTACAACACTGAAAACGATGTTTTCTATGATGATGAAAGTGCTTTTGGAGGTCATATAAATTCTGTTGAAGGATATCCATTGATGGCAGAAAAAATTGAATCGGGGGAAATTGGGCTGGATGGAGATAGTTTTTTGTGGTTGGGGGATTTGCAGGTCGGTCGGACGGACCCGCTGTATGTTGACAGGGTTCACTATACGGGCGACTTTTCTCGAATTATTGCTGATGCCATTGTTAATTTTGTTCGCATCAGTTGTTCCTGATTCGTGACCAATTTTATAAAACATGTTAGCTAAATATGCTACTACTCTCCAGGAGGCTATTGTTGCGCGACGGCGGCATTGGTTAACCTTGGTGAGTTTGGGTGGTGCCCAGCTATTGGGGCTAGTATTTGGGTTGGTTAGCAATAGCTTGATGGCGCGGTATTTACCGATTGAGGTTTTTGGGCAGTATCAGGTTATTTTGGCGTTGATGACCTTAATTGGCGCTTATTGTCTGGGGGGATTACGGCAAAGCATGGTGATTTCAGCGGCCAAGAAATATGATGGCAATATCTTTCCTATGCTGCGATTAAAGATTGGGGCAAATTTGATCGGGGCGTTGGTTTTGGCTGGGGTAGGGGGCTATTATATTTATACTGGACAAACTGTTTTGGGTTGGGGTGTTGTTATTGCGTCGTTCTTTTTTCCGTTTAGGCTTTCGGCGATCTGGAGTAGTTGGTTAAATGGCCGAAACAAACTTAGACAATCGGCGTTCAACAAATCGGCCCTTGTGGCTATCGGCCTTTTGACCACAATTATTGTTATCTTGCTGCCACCAATTACGCTGAATAAGACGATTCTGTGGTTTTTTGGCCTACCGGCTATTTATACAATCGGAATTATCATTTATATCATCAGAAGTAAAGAGAATGACGTTGAAGATCGGCAAACAATAAAATATGGTTTACAGGTCACCGGTGCATTATTACTATCAGGTCTTATTGCATCTGACAAAATCTTACTAAATGAATTCGCTTCGATTTCGGATGTTGCTGTGTACTCTGTGGCCCTCATCTTCCCAAAGCAAATCAATAAAATATTTGATATTTTTAACCAGTTCATTACTCCCTCAATTTACAAGGCGAAGACGGTTGCTCTAGCCTGGAAATATCTAAGACTCAAGTATGTTTTAATCACACTTTTTTTTATCGTCATTGGATTAGCCGGTTTTTTTAGCTTACCCCTCCTAATTCCCTTATTTTTTTCAGATCGATATCTTGATGCCATTCCCTATACCCGCTGGTTGTGGCTGGTATTTTCCTTGTCTATGCCGGTAAATTACTTGGCGAAGGTGTTGAGTGCCCAACAAAAACTTCGGTATGTTTATTTTTTTAATATCTCATCTCCATTGATCAGGATTGTCTTATATATTTTACTATTATCGTTGGGAATATGGGGCATGGTTCTGGCAACAATTCTGAGCTATACATTTAATGCCTTAATTATGAGCGTGGCATTTATTTATTATTTAAGGTTAGATAAGTAGGTTCTGATTAAGAACGTCTGATTTGGGTTGTGGAAGGTTTCGGCATGGTTTAACCGATTCGGGAAAAAATGGTTAAGGTGAGCAAATATGACTATACACCGTTCTTTGTTTAAGTATTTCCGAGAAAAAATATCTAGTTTGTTTCGTCCGATTTTCAACTTTTTTCTTCATTTAACTTTTAAGAATAGGTCGAAGAAGCCTGAAGTGTTTATTGGCGGTGCAATGAAAGCTGGAACGACTTCGATGTTCCAATATCTTGCCAGGCATCCGGAACTTGTGCCGCCAAAGGTTAAAGAACCTTGCTACTTTGCATACAATTATCGAAAAGGCATTCTGTGGTATTATGATCAATTCGAAAATATTGGAGGAAAGTCAGAATTTACTAGGTACTTTGATGCTTCCCCTGTATATCTTCACGATCCAAGATCTGCTAAAAGGATATTCAACTATAGTCGGAATGTGAGATTAATATTTTTGTTGAGAGATCCAATTGAAAGGACGTATTCTCACTTCAATTACTATTCAAGTAAAGATTCCATGTTTGCCATAAAGAATCCGCACCGTATTGAAACACGAACTTTTGAAGAAGCCGTCTTGGATGATGTTAACGGAATTGAAGAAAGGTTGTACTATAAATATTGTCGGCTATCCAAATACTTCGAGCAGTTAGAAAGGTACTTCCAGTATTTCAATAGAGAGCAATTGCATATTATTGATTTTACTGACTTTAAAAGCGACCCGAAAACTGTACTTGCGAACATATCACTATTTTTGGGATTGAATGATCACTCAATTTGGGAAAGTTTTGTTACCAGTGGAGATAAAGTTTTGAGCGCTGACAGCTTGAAATTTCAAGATGATTTGTTTTTGAAGGTTTTTAATGCTCAGAATTACGAAATTGCCATTTCTGATGAGACCCGGGAGCTATTAGTGCGTTTTTTCAAGGAAGATGTCAAAAAACTGACTTCAAAATTTCAATTCCGCCCGAATTGGGCGAGTGTTTACCTTGATTAGTCGGCAACGATCTTATGACTCATATGAAATCTAGGATGTGTAATGAACTGTAATCAAGCTGTATTGATTTTCTCTGGTTATAATGTTAGAGGTGTGATAGCGTTTTGTAGATGGGCAACCTTAAATGACATCAGCTTTCACATTATTGCCGCCAATAAAAACGATCAAATCTTTTTGACTGACTATAAAAATCAGGTTGTTTTTATTAGGGAGAGTTCGAAACTGCAATTAGGGGATTTCAACAAATGGGTAGATAAATTATGTGATATACATGGTTATCATCGGGTGCTGATACTTCCCACCACTGAATATTTAAACCGTTTCCTTATTCATCATCGTAATGAATTTGAACGAGAGAAATGTTGTGTTCCTTTGGTTGAGAAAAAATTGTATATAAGCATATCGGACAAAAGTAGTTTTGCAGATATTTGTCATTCATATGGTTTAGATATTCCAGAAGCAACTAATCATATCCATGAACAGTTTCCATTTGTTGCAAAACCTCGGACCTATCAGAATGTTAATAACAAGCAATTGATCCCATACCTTATAAATGACGGGCATGATTTAGCTGGATTTCTAGAGCAGGAGGATGCTGAAGATTTTTTCTATCAAGAATATGTTGTTGGAAGAAGTATCTATCTCCTAGCTTATTGTCGGCAAGATAAGAGAGATATCCTTTTTTCACAAGAAAATTTGATGCAGCAAACTGGTGGGAAGTCAATCATCCTGGCAAAACCATCGAATTTTCATGAAACATCAATTGCTCAAGCGTATGTAAACATGTTGCATGACATAGGGTTCTTCGGTCTAATAATGATTGAAGTCAGGTTTGACCAAGCTCAGGATCGATGCACGATGATTGAGGCGAACCCACGCCTTTGGGGCCCTTTACAATTAGCTGTTGACAACAACATTGATTTATTCGGGGCGATGTTAAAGGATTATGGGTTTCTTATTCAGCCATCGGATTCTTCTGGCGAAGGGGGTAAAAATTACTTTTGGTCAGGTGGAATTTCAAACAAAGCCCAACCTATTGCTTATCATAATTATTCTGGGGAGCAATTTGTTGTTGATTTTTCTACGCTCCGAACACAAGATCTTTTCTTCAGAACGGATACATTTAACTTATTCGTTGAAGAAGCAGGTATGGTAGATATTTATGAGCAATTATAGATTAGAATATCTTTATAATTTGGTTAGCAAACATAGTCAATATCAAATTCTAGCAACCCCAATTAGGCGCCTTATTTCAGAACAAAGCGTAAAAACTCACTCGCGCTTTGAGCAGGAAAGATTAAACTTTATTCTCGATCGTATTTCCCCAAATGAAATGACAATAGCAGATATTGGGGGTAACACTGGGTTTTTTACCTTCGAGTTTCTTTACCGGGGGGCAAAGTCAGCATTATTCATTGAAGGAAATAATGATCATTGTGCGTTTGTGCAGGAAGCAGTTGATGCTTTGGGATGGCAAGATCGTGTGAAAGTTCACCCGCACTATATAAATTTTGATAGTTATCTTTCGATAATAAGTGTGGAAACGTGTTTGCTTCTTAATGTGTTACATCATGTTGGTGATGACTATGGGGATCAGATTCGTTCTATTGATTTAGCAAAGGAAAGTATTGCCAAATCACTAAATCGAATGGCACTTTGCACAAAGAATCTGGTTTTTCAATTAGGATTTAATTGGAAAGGGAACATACATTTTCCTTTATTTGAGAACGGAACTAAAAGTGAAGTTATACAATTTGTTGAGTCCGAATCGAAGACTAACTGGATTATTAAAGATGTAGGTATTGCCGAGAAATCGGATACTGGAATTGTTTATGAGGATTTAAACTCGACCAATATTCAACGTCAAGATTCTCTTGGTGAGTTTCTAAATCGACCGTTGTTTATTTTGCAGTCAAAACTGTTTGATTCGTAGTTTGTGGTGGTAAATATGACCTCAAAAATTAAACCTAATCTCCTGAATCTTGGAATAATTACCGGTGAACCGTACTTTAAAGATACACTCCACGTTGGTCGACCAAATATAGGTGATCGTGAAAGGTTTTTCCAACTAATGGATGATATGCTAGAACGTCGTTGGTTAACAAATCGGGGGCCGTATGTGAGAGAATTGGAAGAAAAGCTTGCTGATTATTTAGGTGTGAAACATTGTTTAGTTGTTTGTAACGCGACGGTTGGTTTGGAATTGGCTATTCGAGCGGCTGGTTTGAGCGGGGAAGTTATTGTGCCGTCTTTTACCTTTGTGGCTACAGCTCACGCACTTCAATGGCAGCAGATCACACCTGTATTCTGCGATGTTGACCAAGGAACTCATAATATTGATCCTGAAAAAATCGGGCAACTTATTACTCCGCGGACGACGGGCATTGTTGGGGTTCATGTTTGGGGAAGGGCTTGTAATATTAATGCGTTATCGGAGATTGCTGAGCGGCGGGGTCTTAAACTGATTTTTGATGCGGCTCATGCATTTGGGTGCAGCTTTGAGGGCAAAATGATTGGCAGTTTTGGGGATGCTGAGATATTTAGTTTCCATGCAACTAAGTTTTTTAACAGCTTTGAGGGGGGAGCAATTACTACTAACGATGACGAGTTGGCAAAAAAAATTCGATTGATGAGTAATTTTGGTTTTGCAGGGATGGATAAAGTTATTTATATAGGGACAAATGGCAAGATGAGTGAGGCTTCGGCAGCGATGGGGCTTACGACTTTGGAAAGTGTGCCGAAATTTATTGCTGTTAATCGTCAAAATTATCTAGCTTATCAGGAACACTTGCATGGAATTCCCGGATTGTCTCTAATTGGATACGATGAGAGGGAGCGGAATAATTACCAGTATATTATTTTGGAGGTTGATGAATCGGTATGTGGCATAGGCAGAGACCATTTGCTTCATGTTCTTCATGCTGAAAATGTGCGGGCGCGACGTTATTTTCATCCTGGTTGTCATCAAATGGAACCTTATCGATCATATTATCCTAATGCAGGCTTACTTTTGCCTGAAACTGAAAGGTTAACTGGGCGGGTACTTTCTTTGCCAACGGGTACCTCTATTAGCACGGAAGATATAAGTGCGATAGCTGAGATTATCAGGTTGGCGATTGAGCGGGCTGACGAGGTGCGAGTTATTTGTGATACAAGGAGGGTGCCAGCATGATAATGGTCAGTGTTGTGATACCAACCTACAATCATCGAAACTTTATAGCCCAGGCGATTGAAGGAGCTTTGATGCAGAAGACTGACTTTCCTTATGAGATTATTATTGGAGAGGATGAAAGTAATGATGGGACTCGTGAAATCTGTATTGATTATGCTGAACTCCACCCTGATAAAATCCGTTTGTTTTTAAGGGAAAGAAAAGATGTTATTTATGTAAATGGGAGTCCAACAGCTAAATTTAACTATATTGAGTGCTTTAAAGCAGCAAGCGGAAAATATATTGCCTTGTGTGAGGGAGATGATTATTGGGGAGATCCAAACAAATTACAGAAACAGGTTGATTTTCTAGAAAGTCATCCAGAATATGTGATTTGCCATCATGATGAAATGGAAATTGATGAAGATGATAATGTTATTGCGTATTCAAGAATCCATGAAGACACGAAGCAGGATTTTTCAAGGGATGAACTTGTCAAAGACACATTGGTTTTGACCTCTACCGCATGTTTTCAAAATGTTGAGATTTTACAGAATATGCCTGACGAATTTTATAGAGCCTCCAATGGCGATTTCTTTATTTTTAGTTTGTTGGGACTTTATGGAAAATCCTGGTATATGGGTAAAGAGGTAAAACCTACCAGATATCGGGTCCATCCTGGAGGGGTTTGGAGTATGCAGGATGAGTGGAAGAAGAGATTTCGACAATCAGGAACTCAATATTGGATAAGCAGGTATTACCGAAAAAAGGGCATGAAAAAATATGAAGAAAATTTTCAATATAAATATTTATCTAGTTGCCTTAAATTGGTTAGACATCTAGTTCGTGGAAACTTGCCTAAATTTAGTGTCTTGCGTCAATATATGTTATCCAATCCTCGAAAATATTTAGACATTAAATTTGTCTATGGTTTCATGAAGGTTTTTGTAATACGTATTCGATCATTTGTGGTTGGAAAGTTTACTTCGGGGACAAAAGGCTATCGACCTGATGCTGCTCATATTAACTCAAAATAATTCCAAGAGCGATTTTACAATCCATTAAGAATTAATTTGTGATGGGTCAGAAGTAGGGGCAATATGTGGTTGACAGTAAAATGATATCTAACCCATTATTTAGGAGCCGACTGGATTGTCCCATTTGTGGGACTGATGATCCTCTTCCTTTGAGAAAAATTGAATATGCGGTTTCTCCTGTGTGGGACTTTGTGGAAGTCTATTACGAAGGGCGAGTCGCTCAGGACGCTTTGCGAGGTGCGTTTTTTGAAGTAGTTAAATGCCATAACTGTTCTTTTGTCTGGCAGCAGCATATCTTAAATGAGCAGGGAATGGGACGGCTGTACAATGATTGGATTTCGACTGATGACAGTCTTGCTAAAAAAAGAGAAACTGATGTCTCGTTGTATGCTGGGTATGCGAGACAGATTGAGGCTATTGCTTATTTGCTGAAAAGAAAGCCGGCCGATATTAAGGTTTTGGATTTTGGCATGGGGTGGGGTTATTGGGTTTTGATGGCGCAGGCATATGGATTTCAAGCTTATGGCTTTGAGATTGCGGTCGATAGATTGGCTTATGCGCGGCAGTTTGGTTTGCAGGTGACTGATGATACGGCCGATTTTGAGGATATCCAGTTTGACTTTATTAATAGTGAGCAGGCGTTTGAGCATATTCCGACGCCGAAGGAAAGTATTGAATTTTTGGTTTCTAAGTTGAAAAGGGGGGGTATTCTTCGGATTTCGGTTCCGAATGGGAATGGTATTGCTAAAGCGGTTCAACGGCTGAACTGGAAGCCTGCGGCGGATGCGATTCATCCATTGGAGCATATTAACTGTTTTACTAACAAGACATTGATTCATTTGGCAAAGTTGGCTGGATTGGAGCTTGCTGAACAACCCTGGTTATTGGGTCAGGGTTTATTGGGGAAGTCGTATGGGGTTAGCGCTAAGTCTTGGCTGACGAGTTTGGTCGGCCGTTATTATCGTCGCTATTGGGGAACTACGTTGTATTTTTATTTACCGAAGTAATAGAGGATTTTGATGAAGAAAGTAATAGTTACGGGAAGTAGCGGCCTTATCGGTTCGGAGGCTGTGGCTTTTCTGGATGAACGGGGCTGGTCAGTTTATGGGGTTGATAATAATATGCGGCGCGATTTTTTTGGGCCGGATGGGGATACAACCTGGAATCTGCGCCGTTTACAAGAGATGACTCGCTGTTTTGAGCATCATGATTTGGATATTCGGAATCGGGAGGGGGTGTTGGATTTTATGGCGGAGATACGGCCGGATTTGATTATTCATTGTGCGGCGCAGCCTTCGCATGATCTGGCAAAGGATCGGCCGTTTGATGATTTCGATGTTAATGCAGTTGGTACGTTAAATCTTCTGGAGGCTACTCGTCGCTACTGTGCTGAATCGCCCTTTATCTTTATGAGTACTAATAAGGTATATGGCGATGCGCCTAATGAGATTCCGATGGTGGAGCTGGATACACGGTATGATTATGCTAATATTGAGGATTTCAATGGGGTGGATGAGAGCTGTCGGATTGATGCGACGATGCATAGTCTTTTTGGGGCTTCTAAGGTGGCGGCGGATGTGATGGTGCAGGAATACGGCCGATATTTCAATATGCCTACGGTTTGTTTCCGAGGGGGGTGTTTGACAGGCTCTAATCATTCTGGGGCTGAGCTGCATGGATTCCTTGCTTACCTTGCTCGCTGCGTCCACGAAGAGCGTACTTATCGCATTTATGGCTACAAAGGTAAGCAGGTCCGCGACAACATTCACAGCTATGATGTTTGTACCGCCTTCCTCTCCTTTTATGAGAATCCTCGGACTGCTGCTGTTTACAACCTTGGCGGCGGTCGCACCAACAGCGTCTCTATGATGGAAGCTATCAATTGCCTCGAAGAAAAAATCGGTAAAAAGCTTCACACCGAATACGTGGAGCAGTCTCGGATGGGCGACCATGTCTGTTATATCAGCGATCTGACCCGCTTCATGATTGATTATCCCAAGTGGGAATTAAGTCGTTCTTTAGATGATATAATGACTGAATTAGCAACCAGAGTCCACACAAATTAGTATTCAATGTTGCCATGATCTTTTTCTTTATTGGTACTCAAGCTATCCAAAAGTAATTTTTAAACATCAGTACGAATTTATGGGCCAGCGGCTTTTTTTGTAGTTTGCAAGAAAAATAAGGGTAGGAAGATAATCGGTGAAGGTATTAGCTTATTCCAGAGTTGGTCTTGCTCAAGATCAAGGAACACCGCTCCGATTCCGACATCTTGTCCAATCGCTCGCTCGTTTGGAAGGAGTAAATCTTCAACTCGTCAGCCGCGAAAATTCTTCGGCCGCTGCTCGCGTACTGCCAGATGTAACCCATTTTCCGGCAATCTTAGGCGCTGAACATGAGGCTCTTTTGGCTCAAGTGAAGGCGTTTAAGCCTGATGTTGTTTATGGCCTGACTGATAAAGCGGCTTATGATATGTCTGCATTGAAGCGGATGACTGCTCAGACTAAGTTGGTTGTTGATCTGCACAGTTATTTGCCGACGGAGCGATTGGAGGAGGGCGGCCGTTCTTTTATGGGAAAATGGATTGCGGCCGTTCGGGCCTGGGTTAATCAAAAGCGGCATTTCCCTCAGATGGATGGCTTTACTTCGGTGGGACAGGTGTTGGCAGATAAGATGGCTTATTTAGGTAAACCTATTGAGGTGTTGTGGGGTGGTGTAAATACGGAGGTGTTTCGGGTAATTAAACCTGCTCCATCTTCGGATGTTCAGGTGGCTTATGCTGGTAATTATCGGCCGTATCAGGGCGTTACAACGCTTATTGAAGCAGCCTCTCTTCTGGTTAGTCGGAAGGAACCATTCCACTTTACGCTTGTTGGGGATATTGATAAATTTCCGGCCGTTAAGGCGTTGGCTCAAAGCGGACTTGGACAACAAGTTACCTTAACGGGTCGTGTTCCGTATGAGAATGTTCCTGAAATATTGGGTAATGCTGATGTTCTTGTTGTGCCGAGATCGCCAAGCGGCGCAGCCCAATACAATTACCCTTCTAAGCTTTCTGAATACCTGTCGTTGAGAAAGGCTGTTGTCGTTCATGGAGTTGGGGAAGTAATTTACGTTATTAAGAATGGTGAAAATGGACTTATAGTTCCCCCTGAATCGCCGAAGGCACTGGCGGAGGCGTTGCTGATGTTAAAAGATGCTGCGCTCCGGGATAAACTTGGGGGTCAGGCTCGGAAGTTTGTAGAACAAGAATTATCTTGGGAGCATATTGGTAAAAAGCTTCACGATTTTCTACAGAGACTATTAGTCACCTAAAAACATGAAAATTTTGTATTTGTCTACTTCCTACGTGCCATATCGTCGGGCTGATAGCATTCAGGTGATGAGAATGTGTGAGGCATTGGCGATGAATGGAAATGAGGTGACGTTGGTTGCTAAATCGAATGAACGTTTGAGAGAAGCCGCCGAGGAAGGGGTGCATCAATTTTATGGGGTTGAGCCAGTATTTGAGATTGAAAAGATAGCTCGGCCGTCTTATAAGGGCGGAGGTATTCTATATATGATCAATATGTGGCGTTCTGTTTGGGCCAAACGGAAGACTGTTAATGTTGTTTTTAGCCGTGATGTTCCAGGGTCTTGGTTGGCTTCAAAGATGGGGTTGCCAGTTATCTATGAGGCTCATGGTGTCCCATCGAATAATTTGCTTCTTTGGTTGTATAGTCAAATTATTAAAGCGCGATCATTTTGTAGGTTGATTGTCATTTCTAAGGGACTTAAGGATGACTTGGCAGCGAAAGATTTGCTTCCTTCTGAGGATAAGGTGTTTGTTCTTCATGATGGAGCGAAACCAACATCTTTTTATAATGCTCCGATTTCAACTTCTCTCATACGGTCTGAGGGTCAGTTAAATATAGGTTATGTTGGGCAGCTTTATTCTGGCAAAGGAATTGAGGTTATCTTGCCTTTGGCTCGTCGGATGCCTCAAGCAAGATTTCACGTGGTTGGTGGTGAGGAGCATGATCTGGCCCGTTGGCGAGGCGAAGATGTGCCGGAAAATCTTGAATTTTATGGATTTGTTGCGCCGAGCGATTTGGGTGGACTTTACCAACAATTTGATGTTTTGCTTTTACCGGCCCAGCAACAGGTTTATGGATCTAGTGGACAGTCGGAGTTGAGTCGCTGGATGTCGCCGATGAAAATGTTTGAATATATGTTGGCGGGAAAGCCGATTATATCTTCTGATTTGCCAGTTTTACGGGAGGTATTGGAAGATGGATGGAACGCATTATTGGTTTCACCGGATGATCTGGATGCTTGGCAAACGGCCGTTGAAAGGATTCAGTCGGACCCAAAGTTGGCAAAAGACCTGGGGATGAATGCCAAACAGGACTTGATTGAAAATTACACCTGGGCTGCAAGGGCCAGGAAAGCGATAGAAGGGATATAGGTTCTTTTTTAGATGAGGAGTGTGTCTAATGTGTGGCATATATGGCGAGATTTGCCTGAATGATAATGGTCAGTTAAACCCTTCGCATGAGCGGCACTTGGCTATTTTGCATCATCGTGGCCCAGATGAATCTGGATTTTGGGAAAACCAAAGTGTTTTTGTTGGTATGTGCCGCTTGAGTATCATAGATTTGGCAGGTGGACAGCAGCCGATTTGGAATGAGGATAAAAGTTGCTGTATTGTTTTTAATGGAGAGCTTTATAATTTTCTAGACTTACGGCCCGAATTGGAAACAAAAGGCCATGTTTTTAGCACTAATGCTGATACTGAAGTTATTTTGCATGCTTATGAGGAGTGGGGGATTGATTGCTTAGAGCGTCTTAATGGTATGTTTGCTCTGGCAATTTGGGATGGAAACCGTCAAAGGTTATTCTTGGCAAGGGATCGGATTGGTGAAAAACCACTTTATTATTACCGAGATGCTAATCGCCTTGTATTCGGATCTGAAATAAAGGCGATTTTAGGTGATAAATCGATTCCACGAGCCGTAAACCCGCGAGGGATGGTGAATTATCTGACCTTTGGGTATGCGATGGCTCCAGAGACGATGTACCAGAATATCTTTAAACTGCTTCCTGGACATTATATGGTTGTTGAGGGAGGGGAGGTTCATACGGCTGAATATTGGGATGTGGGATATGAGCCACAAATATTGGAAACGGCATTGATAACTGAATCAAATCTAGTTGAGCGGTTGCAGTTTCTGCTGGATGATTCAGTTAGGCGACGAATGATTGCGGATGTTCCTGTTGGCGCATTTTTAAGTGGCGGTGTTGATTCAAGTACAGTTGTTGCATTAATGACTCGCCATGCAACAGATTCGGTCAAGACTTTTTCAATTGGTTTTGATTATGGTGAGGCTTTTAATGAATTACCTGATGCTCGGCAAACGGCCGATGTATTAGGCGTAGAGCATCATGAGATTTTTGTTCAAGATATTGATCTTGTCGGTACTTTGCAAAAACTGGTCTATCATTATGATGAACCTTTTGGTGATGCCGCAGGTTTTCCCCTTTACTTGTTAAGTAATTATGCCCGGCAATATGTGAAGGTTGTATTGAGTGGTGATGGTGGGGACGAGCTTTTTGGAGGTTATAGTCGTTATGCTAATGAGCAGTTTGCGGTTCGTTTCCAACGCTTTCCGGAACTGCTGACCAAAAACCTTGCTGGAGCAATGGTTAAGAATATCCAACCATTGAAACGTTACAAACCAATACTGAACAAACTGTCAATTAACGATCCCGTAAGACGATATATCTCTTGGCTGTCCGTGTTTACTCATGAGATGCAGGGAGAATTGTTGGAGGGTGATGTAAATGACTTATTAAATGGCTATGATCCCCACGTCCCATTTCACGGACATTTCTCAAATTTAAATGGTATGTCGGCTTCGGATCACCTCAATCGGTTGATGTATATTGATGTTAAAACCCGGTTGGTTGATTCATTTATGGAAAAGACGGATAAAGCGACAATGGCTTGCAGTTTAGAAGCACGGTTGCCTTTATTGGATCATCGAATTGTTGAGCTGGCTTTTCAGATTCCGAGCAAGTATAAAGTCCGAGGCCAATCGAACAAGCGGATATTTAAGAAAGCGATTTCTAATCTCGTTCCGCATCATGTTTTGAACAAACCAAAACGAGGCTTTGCTGTTCCAAAAGCACCGTGGTTTCAAGGGGAGTTAAAAGATTTTACATTTGAGGTTTTATTTGATGATCATACGGTTCATCGTGGATATTTCCAACCGGCGTTCGTTGAGAAAATGTGGCAAGATCATATTGAAGGGGCGCATAATTGGGGTAGTCAATTGTGGTTATTACTAAATTTTGAATTATGGCACCGGACTTATTTGGACGGCTAGCTAATGTGATTGTGGGAGTTGAGACAGAAGGAGATAAATGACGGATTATAAAGTTGGATTGGTTGGCTGTGGGCATATCTCAGTCACCCATTTGAAATCATGGAAAAAGACACCGGGCTGTGATGTGATTGGGGTGTCTGACTTGGATCGCGGTTTGGCGGAGAAGCGGGTTAGAGAGTTTAATATTCCTACTATTTTTGATGATTTGGATGCTTTAATTGATGCTTGTGATGTGGTTGATGTTTGTACACCTCCTCAAACGCATCATTGGATTGCGAAGAAGGTGTTGGCGGCGGGAAAGCATTTGGTCATTGAGAAGCCGTTGGTGACGGCCGTTTCTGATTGGGACGAGATGGCGGCTTTGCTTGAGGAATCTGGCAAGAAAATTACGGTTATCCATAATCTAAAATATTCGCACAGTATTCAACAGGCCAAAAAATGGTTGGATGAGGGGCGGATTGGTAAGGTGATTCGGATTCAGCGAGAGTTTTTGACGAGTCCTTCGACGGATCGGATGTTGGTGGGGAACAGTCATTGGTCGCATAAGCTGCCGGGTGGTCGTTGGTTTGAGACGTTGCCCCATGAGCTGTATTTGACCCATTACTTTGCAGGGCCGTTGGAATTGGAAAGTGTGGCGGCTGTTCATACTGAACAAGCGCCTGATGGCGCTTTGGCTGATGAGGTGTTGATTACGTTGAAGAACGGCCGTTGTTTGGCAACCATTCATTTTTCGGCAAACTGTGAGCAGAATCGGCGGGTTTTCACTGTAATTGGCACAGAGGGGATGATTACGGTGGATATCTTGAGTGATTTTGCGACATTGACACGGCCGCGCGATGCTCAGAATAAGCGGGCTGTTGGTCGGCCGCTGCTTGAAGCTGGAAAAACTGCGCTGCGTTCGGTGCCGGATAGAGCTGCTTATTTGCAGCGGCGGATTAGTGGTGATTCACCCCATTCTTTTATCATTCAGGCGTTCGGCCGTTATTTACAAGGGCAAGGGCCTGTGCCAACGCCGGTTGATGAGATCGATTATGTGGTTCGCAACTGTGACAGGATAGGTCGAGAAATTGATCGGCAGTTAGCAGAGATAGGCATTGTTGAGACAGTGAGTAGTGACGGCCCCATTCATTGATTTCATCATTTCTAGTCCCGGCCATCATGCTGGGATGATGAAACCGGTTATTAGCAGATTGGTTGAGAACGGCCGTTTGAACGCTCGGCTTTTGTCTTTGTGTGAGTTCAGGGGGTTGGATTCACCTGTTGAAATGTTTGATATGGCTGGGGTGGCGTTTGTTCGGCTCGTTCCTTTTCAGTTTCGGTCGCCTTCGTCGGGAGGCCAGCAAACTGGCGCATCGGGTCAGCAGTTTGGCCGAAAGTTAGCCCGGCGTATCAGTTGGGAGCTTTTGTTGCACTGGCGATTGAAGCGTCTTTGGAGAGAGCGGCCTGAATTGGTCGTGCTGCCAAATGATGCGGCTTTTCCTTATGATTTGATTGTCAGCTTGTTGAAAAAGGCGGCGATTCCTTTTGTTTTGATGCAAGAGGGGATTCGTTTTCCGTTACCTGGCTCGGAGGAAGGGGATGCTTATGGATTGGGTGGGGCGGCGGCGATTGCGGCCTGGGGGGAGGGTAGCGTCGCTTACTTTCGCAGTCGAGGTGTTCCGGCAGAAAAGGTCGTAGCGACGGGTAATCCGCGTTTTGATGAATTGCCGTCGATGAATTTTACGGCCGAAGCTGAGGTTTTGAAAAAGAGTCTTGACCTTGGGGACAATACGCTTTTGTTGATGTCGAACCCGATTGATGATCAGGGGTTTTGTACGACACAAGAGAAGTATGATTTAGTCGGCCGTTTTATTGAGGACATTGCTCCGCTGTTTAATGATCCTGAGTTTCGGTTAATTATTAAGCTTCACCCAAGAGAAAGTGTGGTGGATTTTCAGGAGATGGTGAACGGTAAATCAACTAAAGGTCAGATTAGGATTTTGGGTAGTGGGCCTCTTAACCCATTGTTTGTTTTATCAAGGGCGGCTATTGTATTAGCATCGACTGTTGGGTTGGAAGCGTTGATGATGGATGTACCCTTGGCTGTTTTGGAAATTCCCGAAACGGGCTTTGTATATGATTACGTTGAGCAGGGCGCGGCTGTTGGGTTGTCCTGGAAACGGCCGATGGCTGGTCAAGTTTCTGAATTGCTCAATGGCGATGTTTGTGATAAACAAGCAGTGGTGGCATACATTGAATACAGTTTAGCCACCATTGGTATGGCAACTGATATGGTCGTTGAATTAATCAGTCGCCTGTTGGAAAAATAAAATGAGTGTGCTCGAAAAGAGCGGAGTAGAAAAAATTAATCTAGAGATTGATGAAGGGAAACGGGCACCGTCCTTATTCCTGATCCTGCTGGCTGGACTAGGTTTTTTCGCCTATTTTACGGGAACGAAGTTGGTTTCGTCCGTTGGCAATAACATTGGACCTTTTGAGGTGATAGCAATGGGTATATTCGTTGTTGCATTCCTCTACTTCGTGAATAATCGGCTTAAAGTGCAGACGCATTTTGCTGTAAAGATGCTGGTATTTATTGTGATTACAGCAGTTTTGTCCCTTCCAAACCTGGCTGATAGGATTCAATGGGGTGGGTTGCAGTTTTTGTTGTTGGTCTATACGGCCATATTAGTCCTCGTTTTATTCAACGTGCTGCTCCAGTTTCCTTCTCTCCAGAGACATTTGCTCCGTTTTGTGGTGTTGGGCGCTTTTGTTACTGGTGTCTGGATTTTACTGGAAGGGATATCGACGAACGCCGCCGTCGGAACCGCTGGCCCCTTTCGTAACCGTTCCCATGTTGGAATTTACATGGCTACCTCATTTTGGCTTGTTTTGTTATTTGTCTTTTGGCCTGGGGTGACGAAGTTTGAACGGATTGCGGCTATTGCGGTTATTTTCGTTGTTTTATATGGCGTTGCGGTTTCTGGACGGAGGTCAGTATATCTTTCTCTGTTTATTGGCTTAGGGTTGCTGGCTATGAGCTTCATCTTTGTTCGTGGCTCTGGCCGTTTTCAAATGCCGATTGCAGTGACTGTGGCAGGTGGGATTTTATTCTTTTTGGCTCAGATTGGCTCTCAATATGTGCCTCAACTTGATTTTTTTAATGAGCGGATCGGGTTAATTGATGACAGATTAGAATTGGCCGCAGGTACGGGGGACGAGATTGAGGATTCTGATAATTTCATTGTGCTTCAACGTGAGGGTATGTTTCGGGCCATCAATGACCATCCTTTATTGGGCATTGGTTGGGGGGGGTTTTTTGAATCAGAGTATTCCCCAACTGGACATGAGATGCACAGTACACCCCAACGGTTCTTGGCAGAATTAGGCGTTGTTGGTTTTGGTTTTTATCTGCTCTTTAACCTGTATTTGTGGTTTGCGAGCGCCCGTTTGTTTTTCAGAGTGCGACACACAAAATATCAGATGCCCGCTCTCATTTTTGCAGTCGCAATTTGGAGCTTGTCTATCAGTTGGGCTTATAATCGGAGTGTTACCGAAAGAACTTATTGGATTTTGATTATTCTGTTTATCTCTTTTGAAAGATTGATTAATAGTGAGTTTGTTAAGCGGCGAAAACCTGTTTTCAAGAGTAATCTCCGAAAATATCGTCACTATCCCCAGCCAAGACGAGGTCGGACGCGGTCGGTTCTGCCGTTTTCTGGTGATTGACTTTCAATAGTTTGTTCTACAAACTCCTTAGTAAATCGACCTTTTTATTCGTTTTGTTTGGCCCCTAAGATTTATTGGAAATTGAAGATTATTGATGACTAAGGTTGTTCATATTACGACAGCTGCTCATTCGCTGCGCTATTTGCTGTTGAATCAATTGTTGAGTATTCGGGCGGCAGGGTATGAGGTAAGTGGCATCTCGGCTCTTGGAGTAGATGTGCCTGTGTTAGTTGCGGCGGGTATTCCACATATTCCTGTGGCGATGACGCGCAATATGACACCGGGTGCGGACTTGTTGTCTCTTTTGCGGCTTTATCGAGTGATGCGGAAGGAGCGATTTACGATCGTCCATACTCATAACCCAAAGCCGGGATTATTGGGTCAGCTTGCGGCTCGGATGGCGCGGGTGCCGATTGTGATTAATACGCTTCATGGTTTTTATTTTCATGAGCATACGCCTCCGTTTTGGCGACGTTTTTTTATTACAATGGAGAAGGTAGCGGCTCGTTGCTCGGATGTTATTTTGTCGCAGAATCGCGAGGATATTCAAACGGCCGTTCGAGAGGGGATTTGTAAACCAGAGTTGATTAAGCCGTTGGGGAATGGGATTGATATCGGCCGTTTTGACCGGAATCGTTTATCGGCTGAGCTGCTTGCCCAAAAGCGGCAGGAGTTGGGCATTCCGCAAGGTGTTCCGGTGGTTGGTTTTGTAGGTCGATTGGTGCGCGAGAAGGGCATTTTGGAGTTGATGGAAGCGGCTGTTGAGATTCGTAAACAGGTGCCGGCGGTCCGTTTTTTGTTGATTGGCCTGGTTGACCATGAAAAGCCGGATGCTTTGACACCGGCAGTGGCGGGGGAGTATGGATTGGCCGACAGTTGTGTTTTTGCCGGTTTCCGGGAGGATATGCCGGAATTATTTGCTTTGATGGATGTCTTTGCTTTGCCATCCCACCGAGAAGGGTTTCCCCGTTCGCCAATGGAGGCTTCGGCGATGGGCGTGCCGTCGGTGGTGACGGATATTCGGGGCTGTCGTGAAGCGGTTGAAGACGGCCGAAATGGCTGTCTGGTTCCGCTGCGGAATGCAGAATTGTTAGGAGCGGCTCTTCTGGATTTACTTCAAGATAGGGAGAAGGCACGGCGAATGGGAGAGAACGGCCGTCAAATGGCTGAGGAACGGTTTGATGAGCAGCTTGTTTTTGAACGAGTGAAAGCGGAATATGTGAGGCAGTTGGCGGCTAAGGGCCTTGGGAATAAAAGCCAGGGTTCTCACTAGGTCGAGGTGATTATGGCGTGTTTTGTAAGAACCCTGGCTTTTATGGGGCGCGATGCGATTTTTAACTGATCGGGTTGGCGGACAGGTGCAGTCTCGTTCTGTACAATTGAATAAGATGCCATTTTGGCGAATGCGGGAGATCGGCTTTGGGATGGTGCGGGCCATGTTTTGGCACCGAGTCAGCGCTTGGAGGCGGTTTCCGGTTGTTCATAAGGATGTGAAATTACGGCGATGGAACGGTCGAATTTCGATTGGTCATTTGTCGGAAATCCATGAGCGGGTGGTGATGTCGGTGGTGGGTAGATCGGCTTCGGAAATGGCCGAATTGACCATCGGTGATTTTTCGACAATTTGGTATGGTACTGTCATTAGTGTGCGACATCGGGTTAGCATCGGCCGGGAATGTGCTATTTCATGGAACTGCACGATTATTGATAATGACATGCACCAATTGATGGTTGATGAGGAGGGAGATGCAGCGGCGGAGAAACGGCCGAATCATGTTGTTTTAGAGGATCATGTTTGGTTGGGAGCGGGCGTGACGGTATTGAAGGGGGTGACGATTGGGCATGATGCGGTTGTGGCTGCGGGGGCAGTGGTGACGAAAGATGTGCCACCTTTAACACTGGTTGCAGGTGTTCCGGCTCGGCCTGTTCGCCATGTCAAGGGTTGGCGGTAAAAATTGCGTTAAACATCAAGGTACGAGCTTGTTTAAGATTGTATAATGAAAACTAGCAATCAGGAGATTACACTTTCAAGGCATTTTCAAAAAAGATACTTATCACAATGGTTAAACGAATTTTTGATATAGCCCTCAGTTTAATAGCAATTGTCTTATTGTCGCCTGTTTTTCTGTTTGTTAGCCTACTAATTGTTCTGACGGATGGTGGTCCAATTTTTTATAATCAGGATCGTCTTGGGAAAGATGCAAAAATTTTTAAGTTTCATAAGTTTCGGAGCATGAGGGTTAATCCTCAGCGACAGGTGGATCGACAGGTGCGGGGGAGTGATCCGGAGGTGACGGGGATCGGCCGTGTTATTCGACGGTTGAAGATCGATGAGCTGCCTCAACTTTGGAATATTTTGAAGGGGGAGATGTCTATTGTTGGCCCAAGACCGGCTTTGCCTAAGTATTTAGAGACATACAGTCCTAGACAGCGACGCCGCTTGGATGTTCGTGGGGGGTTGACTTGTATGGCTCAGGTTCATGGCAGCAGCTATCTGTCTTGGGATGAACGCATTGAGTACGATTTGATTTATATTAGGACCCAATCGCTCTGGATTGATATTAAGATTATATTGAAGACGATATTTGTGGTTTTGTTGGGGGAAGAAAGGTATATAAAGCATCCGAAAATGGAGAAGGGCGGAGCTAGCAATTTATAGTAACTTTTGACAATATTGGTTCTTTATAGATGGTGGTAATTCGTAATTCGTTCGCGCATTATGTCAACTACCTTGCTTTGTTAGATAGCCAATAAATTATTATGAGGAAGGACTTTTATAAATGAATATTATTGGTGTTTTTCATGGGATCGATCCGGCTGCGGGATTGTTTGTTGACGGGGAATTGGTCGCTTATGTTGAGGAGGAGCGATTAATCCGGTTTAAGCATGCTGCTGGACAATTTCCGATTCGAGCCATTGCCTATTGTTGTGAATCGCAGGGAATTGATATTTCCGATGTTGATTATTTTGCTTATGGTTGGGATTGTGAGGCGTATAGTGACGGCCGTATTGCTCAATTTTACGAAGAGGTTAACGCTCAATATCCACCTGATGCTGGGACGTTGGGATGGCAGTGGGGGAATTTGAGCCAATTTAATATTGATCGTCAGCGGGAGCTGTTTCGACATCAAATTGTTCGCTTCTTTGGCGATGTGAAGGTGCCGCCTTTGAAGACGATGCCCCATCATTATTCTCATGCCATTACTGCTTATCATATGACGGAGTTAGATGAGGCGTTGGTCTTGACGATTGATGGCTCTGGGGATACTCAAACGACCTGCGTTTGGCAAGGGCAGGGGGATGAATTAACGATGCTGCATGAGGTTAAAATTCCCCATTCGCTAGGCTGGTTTTATGCAGCGATGACGGAGTTTCTGGGTTTTAAGGCTTATGATGGGGAGTATAAAGTGATGGGGTTGGCAGCGTTCGGCCGTCCTAATCTTGAATATCGAGCGGCCTTAGAGAAGATAGTTACAGTTGCAGAGGATGGCTTTTCTTACTGCATTAATCCCAATGCCATTCATCATGGAAAACATACCTATTCTTACCGCCACACTGATTATTTAGTTGATTTGTTTGGTATGGAGCCTCGCTTGGGAGAAAAGCCAATCGATTCTCGTCATGAGGATTTGGCCTATGAAACGCAGCGAATGTTAGAGGTAACGGTGTTGCGATTGTTAAGCCATTTCCAGAATGAGACGGGTATTCGCAATCTGTGTATTGGTGGCGGGGTGGCTTTGAATGTAAAGATGAATTCAGCCCTGCATAAGAGTGGAATATTCGACAAGATCATGCCTTTTCCTATTCCGTCTGATTCAGCAACAGGCGTTGGGGCAGCGGCGGCTTTGCATTATGAGACAACGGGTGATCGGGTGAAACCTCTCAAGCATGTTTATCTGGGGCCAGGTTATAGGGATGACGAGATTGAGTTGCAGATTCGGAGTTGTGGCCTGGATTATGAACGGTGTGAGGATATTGCTGCATCTACGGCCGATTTGCTGGCTGCTGGCAAGGTCGTCGGTTGGTTCCAGGGCCGATTGGAGGGTGGACCGCGCGCTTTGGGTTCTCGTTCGATTTTGGCCGATTCCCGAACGGTAGAAGCCCGTGACAGAGTGAATCAGGCGATTAAGTTTCGGGAATATTGGCGGCCGTTTTGCCCTTCGTTAGCAGTGGAAGATATTGATCGTTTCATGAAGGCAGCGGATGAAGCACCTTATATGATTATGGCCTTTGATGCGACGGAAGAATCGGCCGAAAAAGCTAAAGCGGTGGTACATATTGACGGTACGATGCGAGTTCAGACGGTGAACGCTGATCATAACCCTGTCTATCACCGGTTGTTAAAAGCGTTTGAAAAACGGGCTGGGATTCCAATTGTGTTGAATACCTCTTTTAACATTAAGGGTGAAGCAATTGTTTGTTCGCCACGTGATGCTTTGCGGACGTTTTGGACGACCGGGCTGGATGCCTTGGCGCTTGGGCCTTTCCTAATTGAAAAACCGGCCGTTCCGGCTGCCATTGCTCCTGAGGATGTGATTCGATGAGGGTATTGGTCATTGCACCCCATCCCGATGATGAGGTGTTGGGTTGTGGGGGGGTGATGGCTCGCCATACGGCCGAAGGGGATGAGGTCTTCGTTTTGGTTGTGACCAGGGGTGTGCCGGAATTGTTTCCGGTAGAGGTGATTGAAGGCACTCGCCTGGAACTTAGGGCAGCCCACGAGCTGTTAGGCGTTCAGGAGACGATTTTTCTGGAGTTGCCTGCACCGCAATTAGATAGTATTCCTGGTCATGTGGTGGCGGATGGCATTAGCAAAGCTATTCGCCGAATCGGCCCGGAGGTTGTCTATTTGCCCCACCGGGGCGATATTCACTCTGATCACCGGATCGTTTATTATGCTACATTGGTTGCTTGTCGGCCAATTCACAATCCGTCAGTTAAAAAGATGTTGTGTTATGAAACGATCTCGGAAACGGAATGGTCGCCACCCTTTGGGGAAGATGCCTTTGTGCCAACCGTCTTTGTAAATATTAGCGATTATTTGGCGGACAAATTGGCGGCGATGGCTTGCTATAAGAGCCAGCTTCAGGAAGCGCCCTATCCTCGTTCGTTAGAAGCTTTAGAGAATTTGGCAAAGATGCGAGGTAATGTGGTAGCGTTTGAAGCAGCTGAAGCATTTATGCTGGTTCGGGAAATTGGATAGCATTTATGATTAACTCTCCTCGTAGAGTGGTGGTTATCGGCGCTGGTGGACACGGCCGAGAAGTGGCCGAAATCTTACAGCATCAGTCTCGACTTGGTGATAAATTGGAGGTTGTTGGCTTTGTTGATGATAATCAGGATTTACAGGGTAAAACAGTAGGCGGTTTGCCAGTTGTAGGTGATTGGCGCTGGTTTAAGGGTGTTGATCGGAATGAGATTGGCGTTATTTGTGCTGTTGGAAATCCTAAGATTTGTAAATTACTTACTGTTAGAGCCAAAGATATGGGATTATCATTCGTGAGCGCTATCTCACCCCAAGCTTTTATATCGCCTACGGCTCATCTTGGTAAGGGTCTTACTATTTTTCCAAATGTCGTCATTAATACTGAGGCCAAGATCGCTGATTTTTGTATCTTTAATGTGACTTCAACGGTTAGCCATGATGCTATAATTGAGCGGTATTGCAATATCAATCCGGCTGTTAATCTTGCAGGAAATGTGACGATTGGCGAGGGTTGTTATGTTGGAATGGGTGCGAAGGTTATTCAGGGTATTTCGATTGGCGCCTGGTCTGTGATTGGTGCAGGTTCGGTTGTGATTGGAGATATTCCTGAGCGAGTTACGGCCGTTGGTGTGCCAGCCAAAATAATAAAATAGCATACTGTTAACGAATTGTTTTACCCTTGTGAGGCTTGGATTCCTGCCTTAGCAAATGACAGGATTCCAATTTGATAGTGTCGTATTTGTAATAATAATATTAATATGAAGGAAATATAATTAAGAAAATGAGTAATCAACCTGCGATATTGGGACATGCCCCCATTTTTGATCATAAGATTCATATTGTGAAGCCCGTTTTGCCGGATATGAGGCAATTATCTGATGGTATTAATGGCATACTTGAGAGTGGTATGGTGACGAAAGGCCAACATTTGGTGGCCTTTGAGAATGCGGTGGCTGAACATTTGAGGGTGAAGCACGCGGTGGCTGTTTCTAGCTGTACGACCGGGCTGATGCTGACTTATCAAGGTCTGGGTCTGACGGGCGATGTCGTAGTGCCGAGCTTTACTTTTATGGCGACTGTTAGCGCCTTAGTTTGGAATGGCTTACGGCCGATTTATGCTGATGTTGATGTTGAAACGACGAATCTGAACCCAGAGTCGGCCGAAGCGGCTATTACGCCAGAGACGACGGCTATTGTGGCTGTCCATAATTTTGGTAATCCGGCCGAAATTGATGCGTTGCAAGCGGTTGCAGATCGGCATAACTTAAAATTAATCTTTGATGCCGCACATGGCTTTGGGGCGCTCTATCAGGGCATGCCTGTTGGACCGCAAGGCGATGCTCAAATCTATAGCCTTAGCCCAACGAAGCTGCTCATTTCTGGTGAAGGTGGTATCGTGGCGACCAACAATGATGATTTGGCGGAATCGATTCGGCTTGGCCGGGAGTATGGAAACAGCGGTAATTATGACAGCACTTTTGCGGGGATGAATGCGCGGATGCCGGAACTGAACGCGCTGATGGGTCTACATAGTTTGGGTATGTTGGAAACGGCCGCCCAACGGCGTAATAACAGCATTGATATTTATCATGAGCAGCTCGGTCAGATTCCGGGTGTTGCTTTCCAGGAGGTTCGCCCTGGCAATCGCAATTCGTATAAAGACTTTTCCATTACCATTGACCCAGAGAAATTTGGTTTGAATCGGGACGAATTGGCGTTGGCATTGGCGGCTGAGAATATCGATACCCGCAAATATTATGAACCGCCTGTCCATCGCCAGACGGCTTACAATCATTTTCCGGCGGCAAATGGCTTGCCGAACACTGAATTGTTGTCGGAACGAAGCCTTAGCTTGCCTGTATGGTCTCATATGGATGATGAGATCGTTATTCGAATATGTAAGGCAGTCAGGCAGATTTATGAATCGGCCGAAGGAGTTCGAGCTGCTTTAGTCAGTTAATAAAAGTCGAAAAGTTTTGTTTGGTTTCAACTTCCCGGAGATTGGTTTTGCGCTGGATTAGTTGAAGTGAAATCTTCAGGAAGAGTCTCAGCGCATGTGTAAGCAGGGATTACTTTAGTACCAATTACACATTCACTTTTGAGTTTCAATAAGATAAAATCTTGCATTATTGCAGGAGGTAGTATTGTGCTAAAAATAGGTTCATTGCGTTTTACCCCACAGATGTTGCTGCGTATTGGCGCTGACATCTTCATCATCAATTTTGCGCTCATAATCGCTTTGATTCTGCGGCTGGTCTATCTGTTTTCTTTTCAACAAGGGCAGTTCGATAATAGTAACTCCATTTTCTGGGAGTATGTTGCCACATATCGAAACGGATCCTGGTTGTTGACGGTCATTTGTTTAGGTGTCTTCTTTTTGAGCGGATTCTATACGCGCGGCCGTTATTATCGAGGACGATATAAGGCGCTTATTATTTTGCAAGGGGTTTCAGGAGCTTATATTATTTTTGGTTTCTTAACTTATTTCTTGGGCGGTATTCTCGAATTACCGCGTGGCACCTGGGTGATGGCTTGGGCTTTTACGTTGGTATTGGTCATGGTTTCCCGCCTGTGGGCTTTAATATGGAGTAATGTTGTTAAGGTCGAACGGCGGATGTTTGAGAAACAGGATAGCGAACGTAAGGTTGAAACTGTTTTGGTTATTGGTGGGGCGGGCTATATTGGTTCGGCTTTGCTACCGAAACTATTGGCTAAAGGATACAATGTTCGGCTGTTAGATTTGCTGTTGTTTGGAACTGAACCTATTCAAGATATTCTTGACCATCCGAAGTTGGAGGTGATTGAAGGTGATTTCCGACAGGTGGATAAGGTGGTTGAGGCGATGCAGAATGTGGATGCCGTTATCCATCTGGGGGCTATTGTAGGCGATCCGGCGTGTGCGTTGGATGAAGATTTGACCATTGAGGTTAATCTGATGGCAACTCGAATGATCGCGGAGGTTGCGAAAGGGTTTAATGTCGGCCGTTTCATCTTTGCGAGTACGTGTTCGGTCTATGGGGCCAGCAATCAGGTTTTAGATGAGCGTTCTAGTCTCAATCCAGTTTCCCTTTATGCTCAAAGCAAAATTGCTTCTGAAAAGGTTTTGTCTAGTATGGCCACGACTAAATTTGCGCCGACGATGCTGCGATTTGGCACTATTTATGGGCTGTCTGGCCGAACCCGGTTTGACTTGGTTGTGAATTTGTTGACTGCTAAGGCACTCGTAGATGGTGAAATCACTGTATTTGGGGGCAGCCAATGGCGGCCATTTGTTCATGTGGATGATGCTGCTCTGGCAGTATTCAAAGTCTTAGAAGCGCCGATGTCCCAAGTTAGGAATGAGGTCTTTAATGTCGGCTCTAATGGTCAAAATTATACGATTGACCAGGTTGGGAAGTTAATCCATAGAATGGTTCCTTCGGCAAATTTACTCAATATGGGATCTGATACAGATGCCCGTAATTACCGGGTGAATTTTGACAAAATAAATCGAGTGCTTAATTTTAATCCGCAATGGACTGTCGAAAAAGGTGTGAACCAAGTCGTTAACGCCGTTGAAAATGGTGATGTTGCGGACTATCTGGATGCGAAATACAGTAATGTTAAGTTCCTGAATGAGGAAGGATTGATGCACTTGCATATGGATCGGCCGAAAGACAGATGGGCTTATGATTTAATTAATGATTCTTTTTTGCCAAACTTTCAATCGGCTTCTATGCAACCTGCAGCTGGAGATTAATGGATAGATAGGGTGACTTTGGAGGCTGGCGGTTAGAGTAGTGTGCGACTAAATGTACCAGTTTTGGGATTGTAACGAATGACTCCCTTCTATCTAATTGCTAAAACGTTATGCGGACGCTGCACCTTGTTGCCACATTTGGTCGCGGAGGAATCGCTTCTTCGCTCTGGCATCTGCTGCCTGCGTTGAATAAGCAGGCAGGAAATGAGGTGTCTGGGGCTGTGTTTTATGAGAAGGGATGGTTTGGAGAGCTTTTAGAAGATGAGGGAATTTCCCTCGAACATCTACAGATGAGCCATAAGTATGATCCCCGAGTATTATTGAAATTAATAAGGCTGTTTAAGGGACATGATATTGTTCATGCACATGGCTGGCCGATTATATTTTTTGTTGCCTTGGCTTCTTTGTTTGTAAGCAAACCGCAATTTGTTTTAAGCGAGCATAGTGTGACGAACGGCCGAAGACGGCCGTTGTTTAAGTGGTTTGATCGTTGGATTTACAGTCGCTTTGATCAGATTGTGGCTGTTAGTGGAGCAGTAGCTGATTCCCTTGAGCAGTGGCAGCCACAGATTGCTGGAAAAATTACCGTTATTTATAATGGAATTAATTCAGCTTACTTTCAAACGGCCGAACCTAAAGCTGAGATTCGACGGCGGTTAAACCTTGATGAAAGCACGCCAGTCATTTTTGCCTCCGGTAATTTTCGATTTGCAAAAGGGTTTGACCTGCTTCTGCAATCAATGGCAGAATTGGTTGATAAATTCAGCCAAGCTGGGGTAGTTGGAAATTCTTTGCCGGTATTGGTGATTACGGGCGAAGGGGTTTTGCAACAATCAATGGCAGAGCTTGCTGAGCAGCTAGGTCTTGCTGACCAGGTGCGCTTTTTGGGGTTTCGGACAGATATGCCGGAAATTTTGAGGGCGGCTGATTTGTTTGTTCTTTCGTCACGGTGGGAAGGTTGCCCAATGGTTGTTTTGGAGTCAATGGGGTTGGGCGTCCCTATTTTGGCAACCGATGTGGGTGGGGTTCCGGAGCTGATATTCCATGATCAGACAGGTATCATTATTCCCCCTGGTAACTCAACAACCATGAGCGATGGTCTATATGAATTGCTACATGATTCGGAGCGGGCTGCTTGTTTGGCCGAGCAGGGGCAAGAACGACTTATTCGGATGTTTTCGAGTGAAAAAAGCGCTAATGGCATCTCTGCACTTTATCGACAGATGGTGGGGTTGGCAATCTGATGGCTGCTACAAAAGATTTGATGCAGTCTCCCATTGTAGCCGAGAAATGGCCTGTCCCTCTACGTGATTGGTTTCGCCAGTTGATGGCGGGTTCTCCTCAGGAGCCAACTGATTTACCGCTTCCTGTTTGGAGAAATTGGCTAAAATCGGCGAAGCAACATGGCATCTGTTCGCTAGTTTTTAGCCGTTTGCGGACGGCCGATAGTGGAATTCGCCCACCTGTTGAGATTTTTTCTGGACTGCGGGAGGCTTATTTTGCCGATGTGGCCCGTATTATGATTCGGCGAACCCAATTGGGTAATTTGCTGAAATGGCTGGAAGATGTCGGGGTTACGTCGCTGGTTTTGAAAGGCGCTGCTTTGGGGGAAATGATTTATGGGGATGTGTTTCAGCGACCAACGGCCGATATTGATATTCTTGTGCCAGAGGCGGATTATGAACGGGCTAGAAGGGCGCTGTTGGATAACGGTTATCGCTCTAAGCGGGGTGATCGTAGGCTCCAAATGCGCTGGTCTTGTGATGAGGAGTTTTTACCTCCGGTTGATGAATCGGAGCGGCTTTATGTGGTTGAATTACATTGGGCTTTGACTTCTCATGCTCAGTTGAAGGATACGATTGAGACGGAGAAGTTGTTCGGCCGAGCTGAAAAGGGGACTGGCTTGGATCAATCCATGTTGGGTCTTTCATGGATGGATGCTTTAGTTTTTGCTTGTCTTCATCTTTTTTATAAGCATGTTAATGAATTGCGACTCATCTGGCTTTATGACATCCATTTGTTGGCGCAGCAGATTGAAGGGTTGGGATTGTGGTCTGAGACAGTGGCATTGAGCCAAAAATGGCAAGCTCGGTTGGCGTTGAAACATTGTCTTGAACTATCTCAGCATTGGTTTGGGACAACATTGCCTGATACTGTGTTTGATGATGCCTATTATCCGGCGAACTTGGCAGAAATTGAGCTGTTCAATATGGTGATGTTCCAGCTAGCGCATGGTCAACGACAGGGTTGGCTTAGAAAGCACTATTTTCAACTGAGCCGTCTCAAGGGACGGAACAAGATCCACTACCTGAGCAGCCATTTGTTTCCGAGTCGCCAGGAAATTGTAGCTAACTATCCAGGGCTGCGGGAATGGCCTGGTCCGCTGTTGCATATCGGCCGTTTTGCTATGATGATCGTTACGAAGAGATAATGTATGGTAGGCGGAGCGGTTGTTGATAGTTAGAGGAGCGCGGGCAGGATGCCCATCGGCGGCCACCAGAATGGTTGCGTTTCATCAGCACAAAGTTCGGCCGTTCGATGACACATAAGTGCTTGCTTTTATGTAGAGTAGTAGAGTATACTGTTTTTTGAATAAACATTATGATTTCAATGGAACAAGATTATGGAAATTAGGGAATTTTTGATCCCCATTCGGAAATGGTGGTGGCTGATTATAGGCGCGACCATTTTAGCTGGTGTGGCTGGCTTTTTTATTGCCAAGCAGCAGCCTCAACAATTTCAGACAAAGGCCACCGTTCAAATTGGACAATCGATTATTGAAGACCCTAACCCGGTGACAAGTGTTTTGTGGGTTAGTCAGCAGTTGGCCTTGACTTATGCTGATATCTCTCGACGAGCGCCGATTAGATTGGCGACGATGGAGGCGCTTGGTTTGGACTGGTTGCCGAGTTATTCGGCTCGTTCTGTGGCAAATACCCAGCTTATGGAGATTGTGGTTGAGGATACGAATGCGGAAAGAGCGGCGGCTGTTGCGAACGAGTTGGCGAACCAGTTAATTTTGCAAAGCCCAACGAGTTTGGAACAGGATGAGCAGGATCGGCAGGAGTTTATTAGCCAGCAGTTAGATAGACTGGAAACGCAAATTACCGCAGCGGAAGATGAGGTTGCTGAAAAACAAGAGGAGCTTGGTAATTTATTTAGCGCCCGCCAGATAGCGGAAACTGAAGCGGAGATAGTTGAAATTCAAAGCAGGTTGGCGGGGCTTCAAACAACTTATGGGCAGTTGATTGCGAATACGAAACGTGGCGCGGTTAATACGTTGACATTAGTTGAGGCGGCCTTTGTTCCGTCATCTCCAATTGGCCCGAATGTCAATCTGTTAGCCATGTTGGCGGCATTTATCGGTCTGGTTGTTTCAACTTCTGCTACATTTTTGATTGAATATATGGATGATAGTATTCGTAACCCAGATGATGTGAACCGGGTTGCGGGGTTGCCGACGCTGGCTGGCATCGCTCGAATTAAGGCTAACCTAGAGGATGACCGTCTGATTACGGTTTCGCATCCTCGTTCGCCTATATCAGAGGCTTACCGGGTTTTGAGAACGGGTATCCAGTTTTCGGCCGTTGATACGCCAGATCATTCGATTATTTTGGTGACGAGCGCTAATCCGTCGGAAGGCAAGAGTTTGACGGTTGGCAATCTTGGGGTGGTGATGGCTCAATCGGGTAAAAATGTCTTAATCATTGATGCTGATTTGAGACGGCCGAGGCAGCATCAGATTTTTGGGGCCTCAAAAAATATTGGGCTAACGAACTTGATGTTGGAATATAATCCGAATGAAAACGATGCTACTACTATGGCACTGTTTAAGCAACATATTCAGATACCCAAAAATGGGGTTGGTGGGCTTCATATTCTTGCCAGTGGGCCTATTCCGCCAAACCCTTCTGAATTGTTAGGCTCGGCTAAGATGCGGGCATTGTTGAAGTCCTTGAGGAACCACTTTGATATGGTCATTCTTGACAGCCCTCCGGCTTTGGCTGTCACAGATGCGGTGTTGTTGAGTACCCAGGCTGATGGGGTATTAATTGTGCTGGATTCTGGCCGTACGAAGAAACCGCAGTTGCGGCAAGTCAATGAGATGTTGACTGAAGTGAATGCTCATGTAATCGGCACGGTGCTTAATCGACTTTCTGCCAGGGGCGATGGCTACTACTATTATTATTACCAAAATTCCTACTATTTGGATGAATCTGAGCTTGAGCGTGAAAAGGTTATGGTTACCAATGGTAGTACGAACGGTAATGGAAATGGTAATGGTAACCTGCGAAAGCGTATTAGTAGGCGCTCAAAAGAAAAAGAACCGGAATCGCATTAGAACTAGGAAACATTGACGGATAGAATTTGCTACAATAAACTGCTAAAATGTAGTGGATTCGTTGATGATATTTTTTAAAGATAGGAATTTACTGATAATTATGTTGCCCTTCATGGTGATTCGGAACCGCGAACGACGTGTGGAAAAATCCCCACGCCATACCCAATCCGTTCGTGGTGTATTCTAAGAATCAGATAACAGACTTAGTCAGCTCAATCTAAATCAAGAATATTGGCCATGAACCGGCGGTGGTATCGCGGGTTCATGGCTTTTTGTTTGCCAATAACGCGAAGCTATGAATAGGGATCTATTCACGGCTTCGCGTTTTCGTTTCACCTCTAGTCACAAAGAGGTGAAATATGGCGAAAACACATTACAAAAAACAACTTGCTCTGGCCCAAAACTTCCTTAGAGATTCTAGGACTGTGCGCTCGCTGCTTGAGGTGAGCGGTATTGGGCTGTCTGATACGGTGTATGAAATTGGGCCTGGACGGGGGATTATTACGGCCGAACTCGCTCGAACTGCTTCTAAGGTCATTGCTATTGAGGAGGACCCAGCACTGGTTTGTTCTCTTAGGGCGCGTTTTGAAGATGCTCCAAATGTTGAGATTGTTGCAGGTGATTTCTTGGACTATCGACTTGCGGATGGGGCGTTCAAGGTGGTTGGCAATATCCCGTTTAATCGAACGGCCGATTTGATGCGAAAAATTCTATTTGGGTGGCCTGTGCCACTGGAGGCTTATTTGGTGATGCAGAAGGAGGCGGCTGAAAAGTTCTCTGGCTGCGGGAAAGAGACACAGTTCTCGGTTTTGGCAAAGCCGCGTTTTGAACTTGAAATCATCCGAAAGATGCGGCGGACGGATTTTGTTCCTGTGCCTAAGGTTGAATCTGTTTTGCTGCGGGTTAGGAAACGGCCGTCAGCCTTGATTGCAGAGGAAGATATGGTCTTGTATCAGAAATTTGTTCGTTATGGATTTTGGGGTTGGAAGAAGAATCTTAAGTTGACATTCAAGCCGATTTTTACGTATAAGCAGTGGAAGCGTTTATCTAGGACGTTAGGTTTTTCGATGAATGTACGGCCGTCGGCGTTGACGTTTGAACAGTGGTTGGGTTTGTTTGACTGCTTTAAGTGGCGGGTGTCGGGTTCTAAGCAAATGGTGGTGAATAGATTTTGATCTTGAAGTGATTTTGACCAAAGATTCCTCAATCCGCACTCGCTTCTTTCGGAATGACGAGCTGGTGCGCTGGGTTCCAGCCGCCGCCGCCGGGGGTTTCGATGCGGATTTGGTCGCCGGGTTGGAGGGGGAGGGTGACTTTGCCGGGGAGCGGATTTGGTTGGTTGTTTCGGATCAGGGTGTTTCGGCCGTTTTTTCCTGATTCAGCCCCATTCAAACCGTAGGGGGCGATTGTTCGTCGTTCACTCATAAGGGTGACACTGACGGGGTTTAAAAATTCGATAGTTCGCACGAGGCCGTCGCCGCCCTGATGCTGCCCTTTGCCGCCGGAGCCGTGCCGGAGAGCGTATTCGACGATGCGGAGAGGGAAGGTGTATTCCATCGCCTCTACGGGAGTGTTGCGGGTGTTGCTCATGTGGACGTGGACGCCGCTAGCGCCATTACCGACGTTTCCCGCGCCTGCGCCGCCGCCAATTGTTTCGTAGTAGGCGAATGGTTGGTCTGGCTCTCCGGGTCGGCCGTTTTCTGTAACGCCGCCGAAGGTGAAGTTATTCATCGTTCCCTGGCTGGCTGCTGGAACGAAGTCTGGCAAGGCTTGAGCTAAAGCGCCGAATACGACATCGACAATGCGCTGGGAGGTTTCGACGTTTCCGGCAGCGACGGCGTGGGGCGGGTGGGGGTTGAGGAGGGAACCGGGTTCGATGATGACGCTTAATGGCTCGAAGGCTCCCTGGTTCATCGGTAGGCTGGTTTCTAAGCGGGCTTGGGCCAGACAGCGGAGGCAGTAGGAGACGGCCGATTCAACAATGGCGGGGACGGCGTTGAGATTGCCAGAGACGGCCGGTGCGGTTCCTGTGAAATCGGTCGTTACTGTATCATCGTCGATTATTATTGTTACCTTGATTGGAACAGGCGCTACTGATTGGCCGTCGTTGTCTAGGTGGTCTTGGAAGGTGTATTGACCGTTGGGCATTTGCTGAATGGCGGCGCGAGTCATTCGGTCGGCATAGGCGATTAGGGCTTCGGCCTGATTAAGTGTTTCCTTGAGCGTATAACGGCCGACAATCTCTAGGAGGCGTGTCTGGCCGGTAGTGTGGGCGGCAAGTTGGGCGGTTAGATCGCCCTGTCGTTCGGTTGGGGTGCGGACGTTTCGCATGAGTAGCTGCCAGACGGCCGTATTTCGTTGGCCTGCCTCTATGATTTTGACGGGGGGGATAATGATGCCCTCTTGGTAGATTTCCGTTGAAAGGGGCATTGAGCCGGGGGACATGCCGCCGATGTCGGCGTGATGGGCGCGGCTGGCGACGAAGAAGTGGGGGGTGTTATGATGATCGTCTATGAAAATGGGGGAGACGAGGGTGATGTCTGGTAGATGGTTTCCGCCGAGATAAGGGTCGTTGAGGATGACGACATCGCCGGGAGCAAAGGGGGAACAATGGCGAATGGCAGCTTCAACGGAGGCGGGCATGGCGCCGAGGTGGACGGGGATGTGGGCGGCCTGGGCTAACATTCGACCGTCGCTGAGAAACAGAGCGCAGCTAAAGTCGAGTCGCTCTTTGATGTTGGGGCTGTAGGCGGCGCGGCCGAGGGTTAGGCCCATTTCTTCGGCGACTGAGGCGAAGAGATGGCGAAAGATGGAAAGCGTGGCGGGGGACATCGTGATGGTTAATTGGTAAACTGTTAATGATTTAGTCGATGAAGACGGGGAGGTTTCCTAGGGCGATGACGTGGGACCAGTCGGCATCACCTTCGGTGAAGACGGCCGTGATTTCGCTGACTCGTCCTCCGGCTTCTTTGATTACATTTTTCATGCCTTTTAGGGTGCTACCGGTGCTGATAACATCATCGAGAAGGATAACGTCTCGGTCGGTGATGAGGGGGCGGTCTTTTTCATCTAGATAGAGGGTTTGGGTTTTGCCTGTTGTGATGGAAACGGTTTCTGCTTTGATGGCATCGCCCATGTAGCTTTTATAGGTTTTGCGGAGAACGATATATGGTAGTCCCATTAGGGCGCTCATTTCGTAAACGAGGGGAATGCTTTTGGCTTCGGCCGTAACCAAAACGGTGGCCTTACTTTCTTTCAACTGTTCAGCCAAAGCAGCAGCGGTCGCTTTGACGATGTAGGTATCGCCCAGCATGTTGAAGATGGCGATTCGTACACCAGGGGCGACTTCGAATAGGGGAAAGTGGCGGGTTAGCCCGGCGACGTTGACGGTGTATGTTTCACGTTCTGGCATAAATTCTCCTAAAAATGTTCACGCAAAAGCGCAAAGACGCATAATAAGGCAGATGTAAATTTCGTCATGATTGCCAGTCCTGCTGGTGTTGTTTTCTTTATGGTAAAATGAAAAGTACTAACAAGCATCTGGTTTGATGCTGATATTGTATCCTAAGGAGTAAGTGCATGAAAGCAATTGTTGTTGAAAAGGGGAGCGAAGGGCCAAATTTGGTTTGGGATGTGGCGGCTGATGTCGCTTGTGGGTCAGAAGAGGTTTTGGTGGCGGTGAAGGCTTCGGCGGTAAATCGGGCTGATCTGTCACAGGCTAGGGGGGCTTATCCGCCGCCGCCAGGAGTGACTGATATTCTGGGGCTGGAAATGGCGGGTGAGATTGTTAAGTTGGGTGAAAAGGTGCGCGGCTGGCGGGTTGGGGAGCGGGTTTGTGCCTTGTTAGCTGGGGGTGGTTATGCGGAACAGGTGGCGGTACATCAGGATATGTTGATGCGGATTCCTGATAGTTGGACATATGCTCAGGCTGCGGCCGTTCCTGAAGTTTGGTTGACGGCCTTTGTGAATTTGTTCATTGAGGGTGGTTTACAAGCAGGGGAGACGGTTTTGATTCATGCTGGAGGCAGTGGGGTTGGGACGGCCGCTATTCAACTGGCTCGTGAAGCAGGTGCGAGGAGTTTTACGACGGCTGGAACTGAGAGTAAGTTGGAAACCTGTCGGGAGTTGGGGGCGGCCTTGGCTGTGAACTATAAGACAGAGAATTTTTTGGAGCGAGTAATGGAAGCGACAGATGGGGCTGGGGTTGATTTGGTTTTGGATCCGGTTGGGGCTGATAATTTGGAGCGTAATTTGCAGGCTCTGAAGGCGAACGGCCGTTTGATGCAAATTGGTTTGTTGAGCGGGGCGAAGACAAAGATGAATTTGGGCCTGGTTTTGGGTAAGAGCTTGCGGTTGATTGGTTCTCGACTGCGACCACGGCCGTTGGCGGAGAAAATTAGCATTACGCGGCAGTTTCAAGCCAGGTTTTGGTCTAAATTAGTGGATGGGACAATGCAGCCGGTGGTTGATACGATTTTTCCGATGGCTGAGGCGCAACAGGCTCACCAATATATATTGGAGAATCGGAATACGGGGAAAGTTATATTGGCTTTGGAATAATAACGGGGATGACGCAGGTTGGACAGATTTAGGGAGATTTTCTTAACTGTTAGCCACCTGAGATTTGGATTAGATTCTCTAACTCTTTTTTGTCCATAATGGTCACTTCACGGCCGTTTACTTTGACCCATTTGGCGCGGCGAAAACGGCCGAGGGCTTTGTTGATGCTGACTCGTGTTGCGCCGGTCATTTCAGCGAGGTCGGTTTGGGTTAGAGAGAGGCCGATGACGATGCCTTTTTTGGTTTCACGGCCGTGTTGGTCGGCTAAAAGAAGCAGGGTGCGGGCCAATCGGGCGGGCAAATCCAGGAAGAAGATGTCGCTAATCTGATTGTTGAGGTGGCGGATGCGGCGGGCCAGGATATTTAGGACGTGGTGGGAGAAGGAGGGGTTGTTGTCGATGAATTCGAGGAATTCGTCTCGATGGAGGGTTAGGGTGTCAGTCGGTTCGATGGCTTCGGCCGTTGCAGACCGAGGAGAGTCATCGAGGAGCGCTAGTTCACCAAAGAAGTCACCTGATCCTAAAATAGCCAGAACGGCTTCCTGACCATCGGGGCTGGAGTAGGAGATTTTCACCTTTCCAGTTGTAATGATATAAAGTAAACCAGCAGGGTCGCCGAGATGAAAGATAATCTGATCTGGGCCAAAACGTCGTGAAACCAGGCGTTCGGCAAGGGAGCTGGCCTCCACTTGATTTAACTTATTGAAAAATGGTACTTGTTTAAGGGCTTCAGTCGCTGAGTTTGTTGGTGAAACCATTATTTCTCCTGTATCGATCGAATTGGTTTCTAAATAGTGAGTATACAATTTTAGGTGGCGCAATGCACGGTTTATTTTTTAGGTTTGTTGAAGAATCTATTAGCAGAGCAACACGCTTAAGACAGCATATTAAACATATGCTACTTCTAGCGTTGATTTTATCTCATTATGGACACGCTCCAAACCGAGTCTTATCTGTTTGAGAACCCAATCACGGGGCAAGTCACCGAGTGGGAAGGAAGCGAGTAGACGTTTCTCAAGATCGCCCATTGACTCTCGACCATTATCCATTAACAGCTGCTCACGAATAGTTTCTTCTAGCAGCGTTAGGTAATTTACTAGAGGTGGGACAGCTTCTTCTGGGGTACTAATACTGCCGCGACCAGAAATTAGAGACTGGATGTTAAGATGTGTTATTGAGTTGGTAAGGCTGTAGAGCCAATCGGTGCAGCAAATCTCGGCCATAACTGGGGGGGCATTGACGCTGACACTGTCTCCAGTGAAGAGAATGCCGGATTCAGGGATGTAGGCCCAGATATTGCCAGAGGATGGGCCGGGTGAGTGGCTGAGGACGATATGATAATCGTCGGCGATGAGGGTTAGGGATTTGTTGAAAGAAACGGCCGCGCGGTCAACTGGCCCATTTACTAGATCTTTTCCAGCAAGTGGATTTCGCTGGCTTAAACTTTCTAAAAGGGTTTGAGGGTAGCGTTTGTCGTAGTTGTTTAGCTTTTCGGCGGCGTTATCGTGGGCAATAATAGGCGCATCTAACCAGCGGGTATTGATGATCCTATCTCCATGAGCATTGGTAAGAATAATAAATTTGATTGGTTTTGAATTAAGTTGACTGAGGCGAGTTACCCAATGGCGAGCGTCTCGTGGGTAGGAGGGAGCGTCAATACAGATAATGCCCCCTTTTGTGACAATTGCTCCGACATTCACGCCTTCGTAGCCAGTTTCAACGAATATATTTTCTGCCAGTTCTTCCATATCAGTACTGTTGTCTCTCTAGGTTATTTGTCCAACTATTAGACGTAAAGCTCGTTGCAGAGCCTGGTTCATTCGTTCTTTATCGGCTGGTGGACCGCCGCCCTGGGCGAAATGGGCCGTACCGCCTCCGCTTGTCGAGCCTAGCACTTTTAGAGCGGTCTTGATCAACTGATTCATTTCACCAGGAGCATCTTCCGTCCGCGAAAAGATGAGTTGGGTTTTTGGATCAACCGTGCCAAGCAAAGCAATACTATTTGGGTGTTGGGTAATTTGCTTTGCTAACATTCTTAACTCTGCAATATCACGGCCTGAGAACTGTTCTGCGACAATGACCGTGCTTCCTTTTTTTGTTCCATTTTTTAGCAGATGTGTTGCCTCAACAGATAGGGCGTGAGCAAGTTGTTGCTTTAGCAGCCGACGAGCCTGTTTGGTCTCATCTTGCAGTTTAACCACACTGGCTTCTATTTCAGCATATCCCGTTGTCAGCTCATTGGCAAGTTGATTTATGATACGATTCTTCTGATGATAATCTCTCAGGGCACGGTGGCCGCATAAAAATTCAATTCTCAGCGCATTCTTGCGCCGTTCCAATTTGACTATCTTAATTAGCCCGATCTCGCCGGTGTGGGCAACGTGTGTGCCGCCACAAGCGGTCATATCGAAGGCTTCGATTTCTATGATTCGGAGTTGTTCCTCTTCTACGTCTGGTATTTTTCGGAGCGGTAATTTGTCAGCTTGTGTTTTATCGATCATTCGGGCGGTTACGGGTCTGTTTTCCCAGATAATCCGGTTGGCAATTAGTTCGGCTTTCTCGATGTTGGCTGGATTTAAGCCGCTGTTGTTGATGTCGATGGTGGCATAATCATTGCCTAAATGAAAGCTGACTGTTTCGGCTTCGGCCGTTTTGAGGAAAGCCTGGGAGAGAATGTGTTGGCCGGTGTGCTGCTGCATATGGTCAAAGCGGCGTGACCAATCGATCTGGCCGGACACTTCATCTGACCAAAGCTCGCCTTTGACGATGTGGGCAATGGCATTGTCTTCGGGGCGGATCATGACGTTGGTCACTGGTAGGTCATTGAGGGTGCCGACATCATGTGGTTGGCCGCCGGAAGTTGGGTAAAAATAGCTGTGGTTTAATATGATGCCTAGATTGCCTCGATATTGAAACCGTTCGACAATTGTGGCGTTAAATGTAGTTGTATATGAATCGTCGTAGTAAAGGCGGGTTGTCATTTGTCGTTGTATATACCGTCAGGTTGCGGGGGTTGGCAAAGTAAAGTTAAATTTGGCTCCGCCATTTTCGGCGTGGTCTATCCAAATACGGCCGCCATGAGCTTCAACCGCTAGGCGGCAAAAGGCTAACCCAAGTCCTAGCCCTTTTGGCCCGCCTCTGGCCTGAACTCGGCGGAACTTATTAAATACGGTTTCCCAATATTGTTCTGGAATGCCAGTGCCTTTGTCGCGTAGGATAATTAATACTTCATTGATTTCTTGGTTAACGCTAACGTTTAAGGTGATTTTTTCATTGTCGGGGCTGAACTTGAGTGCGTTGTCTAACAGGTTAATGATTACCCGACGAATCATATCTTCATCAATGAATATTTTTGGCAAGGTTGATGGATAATTAGTGGCAAGGGTGATGTTTCGGCGTTCAAAGTTCGGCCGTAGCATTTCTTCAGCTTCATCAATCAGGGTTCGGATATCGATCATCTCTTGGTTGTTTATTGGATGCCCTGCTTCGAGGCGATTAATATCCAAGAGAGAATGAACGAGGGTTTGCAATCGTTTGCTGCTTCGTGTGGCGATATCGACAATGCTTAAAAGAACTGGATCGGCATCTGGCGGTAGCTCGAAATTTAACAAGTCCATGCTGGCAAGAATGTTGCCGAGTGGGTTTTGAAGGTCGTGGAACAACATGGCCATTAGGTCTTCGCGCATCTCTTCTAGTTCGACTTGTTTAGAAATATCGCGATGGATCCACTGTAAGAGTTCATTGTCTGTGGTGGTAATTCTTTTGCCGTGAACTTCGACAGGGATTTCGATATTGTTTTTTGTTCTTACGTGGCTGGTGAAGATACTGATTTCGGCCGTTTCTAATGTGTCTAAGAACTGTTGATTCAAAATATCTTTAACATCTGGGTGCAAATCACCCAGGGTCAACGATAATAGTTCGTCTCGCTCATAGTTGAGGAACACACAGGCTGGTTTATTTACTTCTATAATGTTTCCGAGCTTGTTTGTCAGGATAATTGGATCGATGCTGTCTTCAAAGAGACCTAGATAGCGGGCTTCGGCGGCTTGCGTCCGGGCGAATTGTTGGGCGTTGGCAATGGCACTGCTAGCTAAATTTGCAAGATTTACTAAAAGCTGTAAGTCATTTTCGGTGAATGTGCCATCTACTGGATTGATAGCTTGAACGGTTCCTAAAACTTCTCCTTTTACTTGAAGCGGTGCACAAATAATGGCTTGGGTATGATAGCCGGTTCGTTCATCACCATGATCGCTGAATCGATCATCCGAATTTGCATCTGGAACTAGCGCAGGTTTGTTATGCTCCATGACCCAACCGGAAACACCCTCATTCGAGGGCATTCGTAAGCCAATTATCTTTTCGCTGCCACTGCCTTCGGCAACTTCATATACTAATTCTTGGCTTTGTTGGTCAACGAGGGCAATTGAAAGGGCGTCGACGTTTAGCAATTCGTTCATTTGAGCCAAAAGCGACTGCATAATCTGGTTGAGATCTAGGGTGGAATTAATGACTTTGCTGGCCTCATTCAGCAAGGTCGAAACTCGAAGTTGGTGCTGAGTTTCTCGATATAAGCGAGCATTTTCAATCGTTGTGCCTGCCTGGTTTGCCAGTAACTGAACAAGGGTAATTTCTTGATCAGTGAATACCCGATATGTATTGTCCATTAATTCAACAAGCCCAATTGCACCATTTTGAGTCATGAGCGGTAGCATGAGGAGCGAGGGAAAATTGTATTCTTCAAGCCACTCATATTCTTGTGGTGGAATTTCTGGGTCTTTGGTGTGGACTTGAATGGCGATTTCATCTTTTAGAACTTGCTCTGTTATGGGATAGTTTGAGAGTGAGTGTGGCTGGAACCATTGCTCAACAGATTCTTTGTCGCTTCGATGAAATTCAGTCCAGAGGGTCACGGTATTATCTTCTCGATTCCAACGGGAAATTGCACAAGCTTCTACCTTAACTAAATTTGCCATCTGCTCAGTGACAAGATTGATAACTTGATCGATGTCTAAGCTGCGAGAGATAGTGGCTGTGGAATTAACCAATGCTCCAAGTTCAGAGGCTTGTCGACGGCTTTCTTCATATAGTCGGGCGTTTTCGATGGTGATGGCTGCTTGGCTTGAAATGGCAATCATTAAGTCTAAATCGGCATGATTAAATAAGCTTTTGCCGGATTTGGTTATGGTGATAACGCCGATTGTTTGGGTTCGGGAAACCAAGGGGCTGGATATGACGGACCAAGGCTCTGTGGCTTTGCGATCATCGTCATGGCGAGGAAGCCAGCGCTCATCGAGGCTGGTGTCATCAATAACGGCAGGTTTCTGATTCCGGGCCACCCAGCCAGCAAGACCATCTACTAGAACTTTATTCAAAAAGGTTGTTGAGCTTTGTTGTTGGTCATTATCGTGGATGAGCCAGGCATATTCAGACTCCATATTGGCGTTGACGACTACGATACTGCCACTGTCGGCATCCAATTCCTCAATGGCTATCTTGAGGACTCTTGGAAGAATGACGTTCATATCCAAGCCGTCAGCCTCTGCCTGTTTCAGCAGATCATTAACTTCGTAAAGTGTTTGAAGACGGCCGTTATAGCCACCCGTATCCACCTGGAGCAGATTTTCTTCCAACTTGGTCATCATTCAATTATTGGCCTCTTGCTTGCAAAGTATAGCACAGAGTTGGAGGTCGTTCTAGGAGGCATGATGGGGTTTGAACTCCGCTTGCAACAATTCAACCTGATCAGATTTATCAGCATCCATTGCTAATTCAGGATGGGGGAAGAGAACGGTCTTCACAGAGCCGTCAATTAATCGTCCCCCGGCCCTTTCCACCTCTGATAAACTAAGTCGGTGGAATAGAAATTTTAGTAAAGTTCGGAAGCCAACAATTCGAGCTAGTCGCCAGGCATGTTTGCGGGCATTGCTTAGCGTCTCCATCAATTCGGGATTTGCGGTGACCAGAGTTGTTTGAAAGATGAACATATCACCTCCGGCAACGAACAGGTCTTTTAGTTGAACGTAAGTGCGTTTGGAGTTTGGAAAGCGTTTTTCCATCATTTCTTGGGTTACTAAGGTGTAGTAAAGGTCGTGGTTATAGGGATGGCAGGTTTCGATAAGTTTGTCTACGATTTCTCCTGTTAATGTCGGAATGTCGGCCGAGGTGCCAATGATGGGGCGGGGTGTTGGATTGTGGTCATTCAACCAACGCAGCCCTGCGATGGCATTGGCGACCATACTGCCTTGATCTGGCACGTGGTGGATGGGGCGTTTGAAGGTCATCCCATGATCGTGGCCGATGCCAATGACGACGATCTCCTCTACCTGAGTTGAGCTTTGCAGGGCATCTACCACGCGTTCTAACATGGTACGGTCGCCCATTTTGATTAGGGCTTTGGGAGCGCCTTGGGTGTACGCATATAAGTTATCATCTGGGTCCGGTTTGCCACCGGCAACGATTAGAGCATCCATTTACAAGGAATGAATTGCAGGTTTCAGATTTAAACTGGTTAACATCATTTCTAATTCCGCAAAGGTTAACGGCCGATCCTTCCCCGATATTGCCGTTAAAGCCGCTTCCATCATATTCGTCCCGAAGGAGCGTCCTTCCAAAATTGGTGTTGTGGTGACGATGGTCTTAACGCCCCTGTCCTTAAATAAGACCATATCTGCTTCGGTGGTGGTATTGGTGACGATCACTTTGCCGCTGAGATCGTCAGGCATATGCCTCTTAATATAATGGCAATCACCTGCAATGACAGTAGCCCATTCGTAATAGCTAGTGAATTTTGGGATGATTTCGTCTTGCTTTTCGCCGGTGGGGTAGAGAACGCTGATAGGTAAACGGCCGACAATGGGCAACAGAATACGGGCTAAGCGCTTTAACCCTTTCATGGAGCGAACGGCTATTGGTACACCGAGAGCAAACATAAGATCGGCGCAGACGACTTCATAATTATGCTCGAAGAAGGAACGGGTCATACCGAAACGGTCGACGGCGGCCGTTAGCAAGACACGACCAGACCCGAACGATGGCCCCAGGGCTTCGATCATGGCGGGTACGACTTGACTTTCGAGGGTGTTTTTTAGGCCGCTGCCATCTACAACTGGCGTTTGGCGCACGTTCTTGATCATTTTATGGGCGGCATAGAGGGGGTATTTCTTGCCTTCGCTCATCTCGATCCAGAGGTCGATACCGCCAACACCAAAAGCATCAACCTTGCCATCTAATTCGGTGAAGAGGGCGGTGGCGGCTTCAACATCCCCATTCATCCCTCGTCGCTCGATGGTGATTTCCTGGCCGAGTAATTCGACCTGTACTTTTTTATCGCGGGATGAGCCGCCTAAGCTGATGCTGGTTGCTTGTTTCATTAATCCTGTTCCATTAAAGGAATATAGTGAATAAAGTCAGGCCTTAAGGTAAGGATAGGCAAGGCATCAATTCGACCATACCCATAGGTGTTGTTTGGAATTTGGTCTCCTGGGACACCTCCACAAACCTGGGTGGTAGTTTTTTCGATAGCCGTTGCCTTAATAAAATCTTCAATATCATCTACTTGCCCTGCCATAGTAGGGTTAACAGAAATAATTAGAGCAACTAATCCAGTGACATGGGGGGCAGCCATGCTGGTTCCTGATTTGGTACCATAGCCACCACCAGGTAGGGTTGAGCGGACGCTGGAACCAGGAGCGGAGATGTCTGGTTTGAGGCGATTGCTGCCGTCAATAGTAACAGGGCCACGACTGCTAAAGCTGGAGATGGTATCGCCGATAGTAGTGGAACCGACGGAGAAGGATTCGGCGTAAATGGTGGCTGGATCACGAACGCTGCTGCAACCGGAGCCGCCATTGCCAGCCGAATGGGCGGTTAGAATGCCAGCGGCCCGCAAATTTTGCACGATTGTCAACATGACGTTGGGGTCGGTACAACCTTCGCTTGGTGGGCAGCTCCATGAGTTGTTGATAGCGTGGGGGGCCAGAGCGGGATTGGCGTTGTTGTTGTTTAAATCGGTGGGGGCGATGAACCATTGGTAACATTCACTGTATGAGGCTGGGGTTCCATTACCATTGTTCATATTGCGGCAGCCGATCCACTTTGCGCCTGGAGCCATGCCAATTTGGTTGCTGCCGCCGTCATCGCCCACCATTGTGCCCATTGTGTGGGTTCCATGATCGACATCATCACATGGTTCTGGGGAGTCGGCGGGGCAGGTTCCATTTGGGACGTGAATTGAATCGTGCCAGTTGTAGTTGTGGTCGGCGACTGTGCCGTTCCACCCGCGATATTGATTTATCAAGGCTGGATGATCCCAGTCATAGCCGGTGTCTTGACCGCCAATGACAGCGCCTTGCCCAGTATAGCCCTCGCTCCATACATCGTCGGCGTTGACCATGAGGATGTTCCATTCAATGGCCATTTGTTCAACGGCTTGCATCTGTTCGATGTATTCTTCTTGGGTGGGTAGATCGGCTTTTACAGTAGGGTTGGCGTAGATATGGCTTACGTCGTCTCGTTGGGCCATGGATTGGACAACGGCCGTATCACCACGAACCCAAATCATATTTGCAACCCAGAATGGACGGTATTCGACGTTTTGGGCTTCGAGAGCGGCAATGACGGCTGGTTGGGTGCGGGCGGCTGTTGCGGTTAGGGTTTCATGTACATAGGTGCCTTTTTCGAGTTTGGTAGAGAGATGTTGGGCTGCGCTCAAGTCAGCCTGTTCTGTTAGGAAGACCAGGAACTCTGTTTCGCCATTCTCGGCGGCTGTTTGAAGGACCCAGGGATCGACGGCCGTTTTCCATTCGCCAGCATCGGCCGTTCGTGTCAGCGCGCTGATGAGGGTGAAGGCAAATAACAATAATGAAAGGGAAAAAATTGGAAGAGCTTTGTTTTTGCGCATAATTTCCTTATGTTCCCCAATCCCGCAGGAAGCGGAAATCGTGGCCGATGGTACGGCCGCTTAGTTTGGGGATAACGGGCATGACGCGCTTGAATTGGGCTTTGCGAACCATGTCTAAGGCGGTTTGGACAAAGGGACGGGGATAACCGGCTTCGATCACTTCTGGGGTTGAATATCGTTCGTCAACGAGCATGTAGAGTAGTTGATCTACTTCGGCGTAGGTAAAGCCGAGGTCGCTTTCGTCGGTTTGGCCGGGGATGAGATCGGCTGAAGGGGGCTTGTCGAGAATGGGTTGGGGAACGCCAATGGTGCGGGATAATTGACGTACCTGGGTTTTGTAGAGGTCGCCGAGAGGATTAACGGCCGAAGCTAAATCGCCATAGAGAGTGCCGTAGCCGAGCAGCATCTCCGATTTGTTGCTGGTTCCAATGACTAAGGCGTTGAAAGCGGCCGAACGGTCGAAGATGATGTTCATTCGTTGGCGGGCCATAATGTTGCCTTTGCGGGCGGCGTTTATATCGGGGGAGGCAGCGAAGAGGGGTTCAATCATGGGGGTGATCTCAATAGTTTCGCTCTGTACGCCTAAATCGTCGATGACCAGTTGAGCATGGGCCAAACTTTCGGGGGAGGAAGTTTTGTAGGGCATGCGGACAGCCAGGACGTTTTCGGGGCCGAGGGCTGCTGCCGCTAGATAGCAGGAGAGGGCAGAGTCGATGCCGCCGGAGAGACCCAGCACGGCTTTTTGGAATCCGGCTTTGGTTAGTTCATTATGGATGAAGCGGGTGAGGACTAATGTGACGACTTCGGTGTCAATGGTTAGCATGTTGGTGTTCGGCCGTTTTGTCTTTTCTTGGGTGGTTGTCATGGTTTAGAATGCTCCGCTTGAACGGTGATGGCGATGCCGCCTCGAACGCTGAATTCGGCCGTGACCTGACACCAACGGGGATCGAGGGCGGCTACTAAATCATCTAAAATCACATTGGTCACATGCTCGTGGAATACGCCTTCGTTGCGGTATGACCAGAAATATAGTTTGAGGGACTTTGATTCAACGATGCGTTGGTCGGGAATATATTCGATAGTGATTTTAGCGAAATCGGGCTGGCCGGTTGCGGGACAGACACAGGTGAATTCGTCTGTAGTTAAGGAGACGGTGTACTCGCGGTTCGGGTGTCGATTAGGGAATGTTTCCAGGGTTTTGCTTGGTTGGGTTGTTTTTTGGCCTAGTAGGGTTAGATCGGATAAATCTGTTTCTTGAGTGACTTGGGTGGTTGTTTTATTTTCTTCCATTATTCGTTATCCATTATTTAGTGCTGTGAATTTTATCATAGTGATAGGAAAGGGGAAAAGGAGTTAAAGCCAAGCAGAGGGCAGCTTATCCTAATTTTCCCGTTTCGTTATTACCCGGATATCGTTTGCTGATTATTCATTTTCAACGAATGCTAATCTGATATGGAAGCATCATTAACGGCCGTCCGATCATCTCTCGCCAATGATCGGCCGACAAGAGAGTGGCTATCTCTTCAGCTGCTTCAAAGGGTTGGGGTAATAGATATTGGCGTTCGGGGTGGTGGAGGTTGTGAACTTCAATGTAATCTTCTGAATTTATAGGGATTTTGGCTAATTCGGCCGCTTTTTGAATCGCGTCTTGGAAATCGCCGAAGCTGTCAACTAATTTGTGGTCGAACGCTTGATCTCCGGTCCAGACTCGCCCTTCGCAGACTGGGTCAAGCTCTGTTAATGGCAGATCACGGCCGTCTGCGACCACTTTCTTGAACTGCTGATAGGTTTCAACTACGCCAGCCCATAAGACTTCCCGTTGGTCTGTGGTCAGAGGGGCTTCGTCTGTATAGAGGCTGGCGCGTTTACCACGAGTGATGGTGACTCGATTGGCCTGGATTTTTTGGTAGAGATCGGCCGTGCTGATATGGGCGGTGATGACGCCGATTGAGCCGGTGACGGTTAGGGGTTGGGCCATGATGTGTTGGGCGGCTGCGGCGACGTAATAGCCACCTGATGCGGCCGTGTTTCCCATATAGGCCAATACTGGTTTCTTTTGTGCGATGCGTTCGATCTGACGGTAGATTAGATCGGAGGCCAGGGCGGAGCCACCGCCCGAATCGATATGGAAAACCAGGGCTGCCAACTGGTCGTTCTCTTCGGCTTGGCGGAGCATTTGAATGATCGTTTCTTCTCCGGCAGAAGCGCCACCAACGAAAGGTAGGGGAATATCTATTGGTGGTTGGCGACTTGGCCCCATTGTGATGGTTCCAGCGAGGGAAACAACGCCTATGTGTTTGCGTAACGGCCGTTGGGCCTTTTCTAGCAGCATCCCTCTCGCTTGATTCCAGGTTTTAAGTGTCGCTTTCGGCCGTTCTTCTTTCGACTCGGTATCATCGTCTGGAGATGTTGGCTCATCGGCTTCTGCCTCGACTTCAACCGTCTCTGCTTCTGTTTCCTGGGCTGCTAACTCATAAGCCAGGGTGTCTTCATAGCCGAGGTTGTCGAGTAGACCAGCGGCGAGGGCTTCTTCGGCGAAGAGAGGGGCGCGGTCGATGAGGTCTTTTATTTCAGATTGGGTTTTGTTTCGGCCGTCTGCCACCGCGTCGGTTATGGTGTCGAATATGGAATCTAAGAGCCAGTTTACCTGTTCTTTTAGTTGGTCGCTCATCTCTGCTTTGGCGAATGTGTCGAAGGCGCTTTTGTAGGGCGAAATCTGAATGACATCGGTTTCGATGCCGACTTGAGCGAGAACGTCTTTTAAGAATACTGTTTCGGAGCGTAAGCCTAGAACATCGAATTGGGCGCTGGGTGGGGCAATGATGCGGTCGGCGGCTGAGGCGGCGAAGTAATGGGGTAGGTCGAGGTAGGGGGTGTAGATGATGACTTCTTTTCCAGCGGCTTTTAGGCGGAGAACGGCCGAACGGAAATTTTGAAGGGTGGCTAATCCGGCCGAGAAGCCCCGAAAGACAAAGACAACGCCCTTGACGTTTTCGGCATCTGCCACCATTTGCAGACGGCGATTAAGCGTCTCCAGGCTAGTTGGCTCTGGAGGTAGAGGAAGTTGACGTTGAATGAAGCTGCGGGGTGGGGCGTCACGTTCGGGCAGTGGGCCGCCGACGGGCATGACGATGTAATCTAGTTTTGCCTGTCGGGCGAGCCGGAGCTGGTTGCGAAGCGATAGGCCGCTGTTGGAGAGGGTTTGGGTGAAAGAGCGCCAGAGTTGTCTCAGTTCACGGCTGAGTTCGCTGAGAAAATCTGGTTCATTTTTTTGTTGTTCGGACATAGAGGGAATCATACAACTGACGGCCGCTTTTTCAAAAGTCTGGCTTCTTGCTATAATGGGTTGAAAGTTGAATATGATACAACAGGGAGCTGGGATGAACCCGGCTGAGAGGGTGGTTGTTTTGCCACCGACCTGAATACCTGATCCGGGTAATGCTGGCGGAGGAATTGTAAAAGAAAATTGTTTTACGCCACCGAATCGGGTGGCGTTTTTGTTTTTGGAGAGGTTGAGTAGGAATTGGATCGCGGATGAAACGGATGAGATGGATTTCCGCAGATTTTTTTGGAGATGGTTGATAATGGACAGGGTGTTGGTTTTTGCGAATGGGATAATTGAGGATGGGGAATGGATACGGCCGTATTTGGCGGGGGCAACGGCCGTTATTGCGGCGGATGGTGGTGGGCGATATTTGGCGGCTTTAGGCGTTCGGCCGGATGTGGTGGTTGGGGATATGGATTCGTTGGATGGGGATATTTTGGCAGGGTGGGAGCGAGCTGGCACGCTGGTTGTGAGACATCCGGCTGAGAAGGATGAGACGGATTTGGAGTTGGCCTTGTTGTATGCTGCTGAGCAGTATGAGGGGGAAATTGAGGTGATGGGGGCGTTGGGTGGTCGATTGGATCAGATGTTGGCGAATATTTTTCTGCTGGCTCATCCGGCTTTAGTTGAGCGGCGGTTGACGTTGGTTGATCCGAATCAGCGGGCCTGGTTGATACAGGGGCGAACGGAGGTTGTTGGTCGTAAAGGTGATCGGGTGTCGTTAATTCCCTTGGGCGGCGATGTGAAGGTCCAGCGTACGGTTGGGCTTCAGTGGGAACTGGAAAATGAGTGGCTTCGTTTTGGGCCGGCACGGGGGATTAGCAATGTGATGTTGGGGGAGACGGCCGTTGTTGAGGTTGAGGAAGGGATGCTGCTTTGTGTTCATTTGGTGGCGTGATGAAAAACTTGCAACAAATTACACGAATTTTTGGTCGGGCAATTTGCCAAATTGCCTGACTTTATCAATGAGGATTTGAAGAATGAGACAATTACAGGTTTTGATGATTATAGTGATTACAGCCGTTTTTCTGATAGGTTGTGGTGGGGAGAATGGAGAGCCAGAACAGTTGACGTTGATGACACATGATAGTTTTGCTATCAGTGAGGCGGTTTTGGCGGAATTTGAAGCGGACAATAATGTGGAGGTTGTTTTGCTGCCAGCCGGGGATGCGGGGGCGGTATTGAACCAGGCAATTTTGTCGAAGGATAATCCGTTGGCCGATGTATTGTATGGGGTTGATAATACTTTTTTGAGCCGAGCGGTGGAAGCGGGGATTTTTGAGTCCTATGAGTCGGCCGTATTGGATAAAGTCCCGGATGAATTGGAATTAGACGGGGAATATCGTTTAACTCCCGTTAATTATGGCGATGTATGCCTGAATTATGATAAGGGCTGGTTTGCGGAACAAGGGGTGGAACCGCCACATACATTGGCAGATTTGACGGATTCGGTTTATATGGGATTGACGGTGGTTGAGAATCCGGCGACCTCAAGTCCAGGGCTAGCCTTTTTACTGGCAACGATTGGCGTTTTTGGCACTGAGGGGGATTATACCTATTTGGATTATTGGGCCGATTTACGGGCCAACGAGGTTTTGGTGACGGATGGCTGGGAGGATGCGTATTGGGGGCAGTTTAGTGGGGCCAGTGATGGTAGTCGGCCGATTGTTGTTTCTTATGCCAGCAGCCCGCCAGCGGAGGTGGTCTTTGCTGATCCGCCGATTGAGGAACCGCCAACAGCGGCAATTACGGCCGATAATACCTGTTTCCGCCAGGTTGAGTTTGTGGGTATTTTGAAGGGGACGGAACAACAAGAAACGGCCGAGAAATTCATTGATTTCATGCTCTCTAAGCAGTTTCAGGAAGATATTCCGCTGAATATGTTTGTCTTTCCGGCTAATTCTGAGGCTGCTTTGCCTGATGTCTTTACCCAATGGGCCAGCGTTTCAGATGCCCCGGCAACGGTTGCTCCAGCCGAGATTGATGCCAATCGGGAGCAGTGGATTCAGGATTGGACGGAGGTGGTTTTGAGATAAGAGGGCAATGCGTACAAGCTAACCGTTAATTGAGTTGAACCTCAATTCAGTATAAACGAATGAAGCTATATGAGGCATACTAGGCAAATCGGGCCGAGAAAGGCAACAGATCTAAATCGATTATGTTATAATTAGAGAAAATGATGAGCCTAAAGGAGCAATAGCCCGATGTTGAAAAAAAGCAGTATATCTTTGTTTTTCCTAGGTATATATTTAATGGCCTGCCAGGGTATCAATGCAACTTCCCAGGCGCTTCCAACAATAGCGCCAACAGCTGTTGTTGAACCAAATGCGGCCCCTGAAACCCTGACTGCCATAGAGACAATCTCTCCTACTGTTCAGGAAGAAACGAAGTCTGGCTCTCACCTAAGGGCGATGTTAGCCTATCTTCCGTCTACGTGGGCTGACTTCAACTTACCAGTTCCGTTTGGCCCGGCCATTCACTTTGTAGATATTCAGCAGCTTCGAGAAGATATGGATATTGGGCCGATTACTGGGACTAGTGATGCCGCTGATAAACGTGCTCTTTCTATCCAACTCGGGCTAAATATCCAGGGTATTGCTTACTTACCACAAGCTATTCAACCAGTGGCAAGCAGCACATATGGGGAGTGGGGTTGGGACATAGCTGATGTTCATCAGATCCTTTATTTGCCCGACCTCGCTACTGCTATCTATAAAGGGGATTTCGGGCGACCAGATATTCGGAGCCAGCTTCAGGAGAAGGGGTATACAGCTGGAACGCTGCATGAGTTTGCTCTATATACATCTACCGAAGACTCGCTTGCCTTTGCTTTAACAACAGACATACTCATCTTTGGTGTATTAAGGGATGTACAGGAAATAGCTAGCTTCATTTCGATAGGCGACCCAGGATTAGACACTCATCCGGCCGTTCAGATGGTTCTTTCCCATTTGGATGGAGTCTGGGGTGCGATTTTAGCTCCTAGCCCAGACCTAATTGGCTATTCGAACCAAGTTGGGCAACAAATGGAGGAATTGATGGATGAAGCGATGCGTGAGGTGCTTGAAGGAAGATTTCCTTCTTCGGAAGCCACGTCAGTAGGCTGGGATTTTATGGCTATTGGTTTCCAGGGAGCAGAAACAAGCACTTTGACTATTGTTTATCACTATCCTTCGACGAGTGAGGCTAATGCTGCCATACCACTCGTCGAAAAGTTTTTAACTGAAACGCCTTCTCTAACCTCATTGGGTTCTACTTGGAGTGACTTCATGACAGTTGAGGACGTTAGCTCAAAAGATTCGGCCGTTGTTGCGATCGCTCAAACAGAGGTGCGGGGGCTAATTGGCAATGCCTTTGAGCAGCGCGATTTTTTTGCTTTTCTTCCGGTTGAACGATGAAATAGGCGACAATATACGATAGCCTGTCCTGTTCAAACAAAGGGTTCGTCCTTCTCTGTAGATTGAAGAACTGAATGACTTTCTATTCAATTTCGACTCGTTCCCAAGTGCCGTCAATAATTGGATCGTCGTAATCATAATCGTCGTTGCGGGCCAGACGAACGATTTCGCCGTTGGCTAACTGTATATAAAGGACGATTGATCCATCTGGCAAAGTATTGCCCATCTGCCAAGTGGCTTCATAGGTCACACCTTCACTGGTTGCCCAGCCTAAGGAATCTTTCACCAATGGGACAGTTTGCCATATCTGGCTGAGGTTGGTTTCAGGTTCGACGAATCCATCTGGTGGCTGGATGGGGGCGCTTTCTGCGGCCGATTCTGGATTGGCAAACACAGCTAGTGGGGGTGAAAAAAGATGGGTTGTTACAATTTCGTTGAACAGGACATAGATTTCATTGGAGGCAGCCAGCCAGAATATGATGCCGCCTTCAAAGGGTTGCTCGGTGATGGTGGTTGTTTGAACGGCCGATTCTGCACAAAGTTGTTCGTCGATGGGGAAGAAATAGGTGTAGGTGCAGGGTAAGTGGATATTTAAGGCGGCGTAAGTCCGGCGGTTTTGGCTATCTAATAGGGTAAGGAGGACGGTTCCTATCTGATGATCGTTGTCTGTAACTGTCATTGTCGTGCCGTTGTTGACTGGTACGTCCATGGTAACATTTGGGCCAACGTCGAACTTGGTTCTCATCTGGGCCGATACGCCGCCGCTGGTTTCCCATTCGAAGGTAATTTGGCGGCTGTCAACGGCCGTTTCTGTTAGTTCGGCCGAAAAGCTGTGGATTTGGTGGACGGTTGGGGTGGTATCATTCACAATCAATTGGCTACGAACGGGGCCATCTATGTTGATTATGTAGGTAAATTGCCCGGTCGTTAAGGGAATTGTCCCGGCCAAGTTGACTGGCTGCCAGATGTATTTTTCTCCGTCTGCCTGGGCCTCAAACTGTGGGAACTGGTCGCCGGATTCAATTTGATGGTAGTCGGTTGTATTTCCAGCTTCTAAATTGGTGAAGTTTTCTTGACGGCCGTTGGCGAAGGTTATTTGAACCTCATCGAAATGAAGGTTGCTGGCATTGTGGATACGGATGTAGATTCCATTGTCTTGGGGTGGAGCGACTTCGGTTGGCTCGATCGTTGCGGGTGATGGTGGTTTGGTCTCAATAGCTGTCGGTTGTTGTGGTGTGGATGTTGGCTGGGAAGTGGGGGTTGATTGTTCAGCGTTTCCATCTAGAGCGGCTATCGGCGTTGTGGCGTTTGGCTCTTGGGGACGGCCGTTTGATTGCCACCATGTTATGGCTCCAACGGTTAACAATAGTAAAACGGCTACAGCAGCTACACTTTTTATGATCCTTTTCGTTTCAAATATCACTTTTGAATTCCTTTTGCGCTGGTGAATGCGATAACGAATTTGGGCAGCATCATTGTTTGAAAGTGAATGGGTCGGTTCCCGACGATCCCGCAACTGTTGACCCAGCATCAGATGGTCTGTCTCGGCTTTTCTACTTTGCAATTGTAAGGGGTTGAATTTTCTCTGTCTCATGGAGTAATTCCTCTGACTTTGCCTGATGGATCTCGGTCTGATGGCTTTGCAATAAGGCCCATAACTTCTTTCGGCCCTGGCTCAAGCGGGTATAGGCGGTCGTTTTGGCGATATTTAGCACGTCGCCCAGCTCTGTTCCGGAAAGGTCATACCGATAGTGGAGAATAATCACTAAGCGATACTTCTCTTCAAGCTGATCGACCATTTCCCAAAGAAGATCCCACTGCTGCTTTTGTTCAATGGCGGCTTCGAGAGGGGGTGTCACAGCCCCTTTTCGCTCTAGCCAACGTTTCGTGAGATGCTCTAATGAAAGGGCTTCACGAATTTTGCGGCGGCGCAGACGATCCCGGCATTTATTAACGGCAATTGTGGTGAGCCAGGTTTTGAAGGTAGAAGTGCCTCGGAAGTCGGGCAGACGTTGATAGATGCGGAGAAAAACATCTTGAACGATATCTTGGGCTTCAGCATCATCACGCAAGATTGTGTAGGCCAGGTCGTAGACGTAGCTCTGATACAGGGTGATAAGCTCGTCGAAGGCTTGATCATCGCCGTGTTGACAACGCGCTATAAGTTCGTTTTCGCTATTCATGTATCTGATAAGTTGTATTCGAATGCATTCTATAAGATTAGACGCATTGGGTTGGAAATGTTAGTTGGGTTGTCAGTAAACAGTAGACAGTAGTCAGGAATTGACCCATCCTGGATTGCGTTGATGTGGTTTTTTGGGTATGGCGTTGGGGTTTATTATTTTTGATTAAGATCTTTGTTGTAGGTTGTCAGGATTTCGTTGTTGAAGGGGACGTTGCGGAGAAACGGCCGTCTTAATGTCTCATCTAAAATTCGGTCGGCTCTTTCATGGAGGAGGGCGTGGCTTTCTTGGAGAACGGCCGTTGCCCGCTCATCATCATTTGCCTTTAACGCTTTGTAGCAGGCCAGATAGATGAAATAGGGGTTGTCTGTACCATCGAGGGGGTGGCTGTCTTTGCTGATTGTTTTTTCAGCTTCTAAGAAGATCATCATTTGTTTGGCCTGGTAGAAGGCATCTTCTAATTTATTGGAGGCTAGGAGTGAAAGGGTTAATCCCGCTGTGGCTTCAATTGCTAAAAGTGTCTCGCCGATTGCTTGCCTGATTTCGATGGAGCGAGTGTACGTGTTTTGAGCTTCGGAGTGGTTGCCGGAAAGGAGGTGGGCCAGACCGAGATTGGCGTAAGCAGTGCCGAGAATGGGACGATTGTTAATGGTTTCGGCCGTTTTGATTGCTTTTCGGCCGTAGTCCAGGGCCAAATCGTAGGCTCCCTTATAAGATGCTGTTAGAGAGAGATAGGCTAGACACAGTCCTTGACTATAGGTATGGCTTGCTTCCTCGAATTTTGCTAGGGCGTTTTGGAAGTAGGTTTGAGCCTGATGGTAACGGCCGAGTTGTAACTGTACTTTTCCCGATAAAGCGAGGCTGTTTCCCTCTCCGCTGGGGTCATTGATTTCTTGGAAAAGGGTCAACGCTTGGGGTAGGAGATTGGCCGCACGAGTAAAATTGCCTTGGTCAATGGCAATATTGCTTAAATTAATTAGAGCTAGCCCTTCCCGCCAACGGTCGCCGAGGTCGCGGAACGTTTCTAATGCTTGAGCGTAGCAACCGGCTGCCTGACTATGATTGGATTGGTGACGGAAAACGACGCCGAGGTTGTTGAGGGCATTGCCTGCTCCTTTGCGGTCACCAAGCTCACGATGAAGGGCTAGAGCTTGTTCAAGATGGTGTTGGGCAGCGTTATAATCGCCAATATCGTCGAATAAGTTGCCTAGATTGTTAAGGGTGGTTGCTTCGCCACTTCGCTCTTTGATAGTTCTGTAAATGGTTAGAGCTGCTTCATACTGTTTAATAGCGTTTTGGGCATCTCCTTGATGGGCTTCTAAAACACCCAAGCCTCGTAGGGCATCTGCCTCAAACTGTTTGACGGACGCTTGCCGAGCCAATTGGAGCGAGTTCTGAAAATGAATTTTGGTGGTTTCATAGCTACCCATGCGCCACAAGGCACGTCCTAACAACTGTTGGGCTTCTGCCTCAATGGAAATCTGGCTTGTTTCTTGGGCCAGCGTGATGGCTGTTTGGGCGATATCGGCGGATTCTGAATAATTTGCCAGTTCATATGAGAAGCGGGCTAGGTAGGTTAATAGTTGAGCCAAAACGCTTTTCCAATTTTTAGGTTGGTCTCCATTGACGGAAAGCAGGGTGATATTTAGGCTTTTAACGGCCGAATTAAATAACAGATAACCTTCTTGAAAGGGGCCGCGCAGGACATAGAATTGGTGCAGCCCTTTCATGCCTCGTTCTAAGATTTCAATGAGTTGATGATCAATCGTCCACTGCCAAGCATGACGAATATTTTTGATATTGTTGTTGAGTGTGTCGACCGTATCTAAAACATCGCCCCCGGATAGATTTGAAGGGGATTGGGCTAGCATGGTCATATAATAGTGAGTGTGGCGATTACGGCCGTCTTCAATTTCGCCGGGAACCTTCATGAGTTTTTCAGTGGCATATTGACATAATATTTGGTGAAGCTCGTATTGATCAGTGTCGGTCAGACGAATTAAGGATTTACTGCTTAGGGCGGCGAGGTCGGTTAATTGGGCTTGGGCCACTATTTGGGCTGCTTTGCTATCAAAACCACCTTGAAAGAGGGTTAAACGACGATAGACTGCCCGCTCTCGCTCGCTTAAAGATTGCCAGGAATGTTGAAAGACTGCTCGTAAGCTGCGGTGGCGCTGAGGTAAATCGCGCATGTGAGTGCTAACAAAGTCGAGATTCGTGGTGAGTTCGACTTCGACCTGATGAATAGGATAGACGGCCAGAGAGGCTGCCACAAGTTCAATGCCCAGGGGCAATCCCTCAAGCATTTGACAAATGCGAACGGCCGCAGCCGCGTTGTCGCCTGTAAATTTTAAGCCTGGTTGATGTCTAGCCGCGCATTCCTGAAATAGTTGGAGGGCTTCAAAATCGGCCGATTCTAATGACTCGTGGCTTTCGGTCGGATGAGAAAGACCGCTTAGCGTTTGAAGATATTCGGCTTGAAGATTTACCCTCTCGCGGGATGAGATGAGCAGCTTAACAAGCGGGGCTTCGCTGAGCAAGGCCTGAACAAATTCTGCTCCTTCCTCCACGATTTGTTCAAAGTTGTCCAAGATGAGCAGTATTTCCCGTTGGCGGAGATGGTTCATTAGCTGCTTTTGGGGATCGATTTTATCTTGGAAGGTGAAGTCTAGGACGGCAGCAATACTGAGTGGCAGTTGGGCGGCCGATTCGACACCGGCCAGGGGGATAAAATAAATACCGTGCAGATATTCGCTTTTGTGTTCGGCCGCTGCTTGGAGGGAGAGGCGCGTTTTGCCAACCCCGCCAGGGCCAGTTAAGGTGATTAGGCGGCAATTGGGATCGTCCAGACGTTGGTTCAGGGTAGCAAGGGCAGCATGTCGGCCGATAAAGGGCGTAAAGGTGGTTGGAACCACAAAGGGCGGTGTGGTTCGGGCCTGTCGAATGCGGTCGTAGAGGGCGATCGTCTCTGTTGCTGGTTCAATACCAAGCTCATCTAAAAGTAGGGCAGCGCAATTTTGGTATTGACGGAGGGCCGCATTACGTTGGCCGCTCCGGGCAAGGAGCAGCATTAGCAGTCGATGGTTGCTTTCTTGAAGGGGGTCGTTTTGGAGCAAAGCCCGAGCATGATGAATGCCTTCTTGATAACGACGGTGGTGAAGGTAGTGGGTTGCCAGCTTGTGTTGGGCGATGGCGGCTAGACGGTGGAATCGTTCGGCCGTGATGACGATCCACTCTTCAAGTCCCCGGCTTTCGCGGATGAAAAGACCTTCCAAGAAATCACCCCGATAGTAGGTGAGGGCTGCTTCCATTTTTCCAATGACCTGCGATTCATCTTGTTTGGCCTTATCCATTTCAGAGATAAAGGCAGCCGTGTCGAGCCAGATTGGCATCTCTTTTGTGATGGCTATGGATTGGCGACTAATGGTAAGGTAGAGTTTGATGGGTTTTGGTAGTTGGGCTAGTAAGGAGCGTAAGTTAGCTAAAGCTTGCTTTTGTGAGCGGTCATCCCAGAGTAAGGTGGCTAGTTTTTCGCGGGCGTGGGAGCGGCCGGTAACGGCCAAATAAGCCAACATCGCTTCTGCGCGGCGGGCAGCGAAGGAAAGAGTTGGGGTAGCTTCGATTTCGGCCGAAAACTCGCCGAGCAGTCTAAGATAGAGGGTTTTTTCCATTTCAGATCGTTTTCAGATCGGTTGATTTGTTAGAGTGAGGACACTTGTTTGAGATTTCAGAAGATTCAGAAAAGGCGATTTCATTGCAAACCGAGCCAACAGACCCGACAACCTATGCCGCATATTTAGTCCGTCTCTGGCGAGATGAGAATAATGGGCCATGGCGCTTGTCTGTTTATGATCCGCATAATGGGGAGCGTCAAAACTTTGCCTCTCTGCGCCAGTTTGTTCACTTTCTGGAAACGCGAACGGGCGAACGGCTTTCTATTGAAGATTAGCAAATTAATACCGGTATAGGTAGGGGCGAACCCTTGTGGTCGCCCTGAGAAGGTACAAGGTCCACCCTTACAAACGTTACCAGTATTATTTAGGAAAAGTTCAAACGAAAGCTTTTTAGATGAAAGTTTCTCATTGGATTAAAGAATGGTAATGGGAAATTATTCCTATGTTTATATATATATGGATTGAATGTTATTAGTTTATCAAAAAGGAGATTGAAAAATATGTTATTGAAATCTGGGTTCAGGCCGGTATTGGTTCTTGTTGTGCTTTTGTTAGCAGCACTAGCTTGCAACTTTGGTGCCGGAGACCCTGAACCGACATCCGAGCCAGCTTCGGCGAACACAGCCGTTCCTGCGGCAGATCCCACAATAGAGGAGTCAGCACCTGAGCCAACAAAGGAGCCAGCGCCGACAGCAACGGCCGATCCAACAGCTAACTTTGAATCTTATACAAGCGATGAGAATGGTGTCACGGTCAGCTATCCAGCTGATTGGGCCATTGAGGATTTCTTCTTCATTAATCTTGCTTCCAGCGAGGAGCTGCTGGAAGATACGGAAGGGATGACCGAAGGGGCCGCCATGATTATATTTGCAGCCCCTAGTAGTGATTTTGAAAGCAGCGATCCTTTGGAGATTATTACACAATCGGCGGCAGAATTTGCGGCTGGTGAGGAGGCAACGGAGGTTGGCGAGCCAGAATCTTTAACTATCAATGGTCAAGATGCGGCCAAAATTCAAGTGACTGGCCCGGCTGATGATGGAACTCCTTTGAAAGTGACGCTGTATGTTATTGTTAATGGCGACCGGGTGGCTACGGTTATTGCTGCTACGCCAGAGGCTTCTGAAGCAGCGTATGCGCCTATTATTGAGGCGATTGCTGGAACGGTAGAGGTCTTTGAGCCGACGGTTGTTGAGGTGGAAGAACCAACTGACCCAACTGACGGTCTGGTTGAGATTCGGCAGTGGGCGAGTTCGGCCGTTGCCAGCTCTGAATTTAGCAACCCCAGTTGGTCTGCCATGCAAGCAACTGGGGAACGAGACACCTGGGAATGTGGCGACATTTCGACTGCCTGGGCCTCATCCGCATCTGATACGGTTGAATGGATTGAATTAACCTACGACATCCCAGTCGTGCCGACTAGTGTTATCATAGCCCAGACCTATAATCCAGATCAGATAACGCTGGTTGAATTAATCGATACAGAAGGGAATTATCATGAGGTTGCCAGTCGTACCCCGGAAGAAAGAGACTGCCCGACAGTAACGGCGATTACCACCCACGACATTGATGTTATGGTGATTGGCGTCAGAATTACGATTGATCAGTCGGTTCTGGGGGATTGGAACGAGATTGATGCCGTAGAGTTGGTCGGTCTAGGCATTCCCGATGGCGTCGAAACGCCACCAACAACCGAAGAAGCGGCCGTTCCCGGCGAAACCCCAGCCGGGTTCCTGTGGCGAGCTGGTGGCGAAAGCGGCATTTTTGATGGTGAGTTTGCGGCGCTGGGCGGTATGGACACTGATGGTCTAGGTATCGTTTACATTGCAGATAACACGCATGGGGTTTATGTATATGATATTGCTGGGAATGAACTGGATGTCTATGACCATGATGCTTTCAATAACACCACTGATGTAAAGGTCGGGCCAAATGGTAATTTGATTGTCGCAGATTGGGCGGCGAATATGATCTTCGTTCTCTCTCCAGATGGTGACATCATCGCTGAATTTGGCGGGGAAGGGACTGAGCCTGGTTTATTTGGCACTTTCAGCCCCGGTGCGGTTGCTGTCGGGCCAGACGGCCGTATCTACGCCCATGATGATAATGAGGATTCCGCTGGTGAAGATTATGAACGGATACAAATCTTCTCCCAAGATGGCACTTTCCAGAACGCTTTCACGATTGAGGAGGATTTCTTCTCCCTCTCGGGTATGGACTTTGGGCCTGATGGAAATCTTTACTTAGTTGGCTTCATTGGCGATGCCATTCTTAAATACAGCCCCGATGGGGAACTGCTGGGCAGTTTAGGCGAAGAGGCTTTAGACTTTACTGGCCCGCAAGGCATCTTTATTGACGATGCTGGCAATATGTATGTCTCTACCTGGTCTGAAACGCCGATTATTAAGCTGGATCCCGAAGGTAATTTGTTAGGCACCTTTGGTTTTGAGGTTGAAGACAATGAGGTGGCCTGGGGCGAAGGTGGTTTCTATCAGCCAGGCGGCATCACAGGTCTAAGTGATGGCTCTGTCATCTTTGTCACAGACTGGTCTGGCGGCTTTGCCTTCATTACGGCCTTTAGCTTTGTTGAGTAACCTAGAATAATAACAAAAACCGGGCGTTCAGTTGGGGCTTATTGATTAAGCGGCGGCAGGAAAACCCGGTTTTTCAAGATTAGGTCGGCCGATAAGAATGCAATCGTTCTTATCGGCCTTTGTCATTGTGGTAAAAAATGTCAGGATGTTTAGAATTGTCCTCCAAATAATGAGCCTTCAAGCGTAAAGAGGAAGATGTCCGTGCCTATTGCACCATTACCGGCCTCGATTAGGTAATAATAGGTATCATTTTGGTGGAAAAATGCGCCCTGGAAAAAGGTGTAGCCTTCGACCATATTTTCCTGGGTTAAAATGGGATTGGCCTCATATCTTTTGAAATTAATTCCATCTTCGCTGACGGCTAGGCCAGTTCGGTTGCCACGATTGCCTTCATAGAGCATGACCCAGCCATCGGCCGTTTGGACGACCTCTGGACGGCCGAGGCGGCTGCCTTCCCAATCAAACTCCGGTTCCATGATGGGGTCGCTTTCGGCATAAGGGGCTTCGGTGGTTTCAGGGTTGTCATATTTTTCCCAGGCAGTACCGTCTGCTGAGAAAGCTAAGCCAATGCGGGATTCACTGTCTTTATTTACTCCGGCATAGTACATGACGTAGCCATCGTCGAGGGGTAGGACATTGACCCGCATGACCTGTAGCTCGTCCCATTCGCCATCGCTGCCGGGGGAGAGAACGGCCGTTTCATCGAATGTCCAGGGGCCGGTTGGAGCAGGGGCGGTGGCACGGCCGATAAAGCCTGGTGAACTGCCTGAGGTAAAGGTATGGTAATACAAGACCCAGGTTCCATCTGGCTGAACGAGGCCGGTTAAGGCTAATGCGCCGGTTGCGCTAATGGGTACATCGCTCATTGTAAATAACGGTTCTTCAATGCTTCGGGTCCAGGTCTGTCCATCAGTGGAAGTGTAATAGTAGGTAACTGTTCTGCCAGGCCATGAATTGAAGAAGTTGGAGAACATATGGAATTCGCCCTCATGGAAGATGATAGCCCCGCCGTTAAGATATTTATTGCCCGTTTCCCGTTCGATAACGGGTGATTCAGAAAATAGGGTTAAGGCATCTTGAACATCAAGGTCAGATGAAAAGGTTTCAATGGGGAGCGGAGCTGCGGTGGCTTCGGGTTCATCAGTGGGTGGCACCTCGGTTGGTATTTCTGTGGCAGGTATCTCTGTTGGGATAGTTGTGGGTTCGATGGTTGGTTCAAGTGTTGGTTCGGCCGTTGGTAGCTCAGTCGCTGCGGGTGTGGGGCTTTCTTCTAGGCTGGCTTGGGAGCAGGCGGCGAGCAGCAAGGTAAGCAAGATAAATCGTAACGTTTTCATTTTTTCTCCTCAATGGACTAAATAATTGATTGGTTTTCAGCCTAAAGGATATGCTGCCTTCTTTCAAGACCCATTTTTAGGGAACTTGATGGTTCCAATTCGGTGGCATTATAGTGACGATTGGCCTGATATTGCCTTCATGCTATAAATTGTTGAAATTAATGAAAACATTATTTGGAGGAAAGATGGGATCACCGACATTGGCCGAGTGTCAGACAATAGTGGATGAGTGGGTACGGACGATTGGGGTGCGGTATTATTCGGAGCTAACGAATATGGCAGTGTTGACGGAGGAGGTGGGGGAAGTGGCCCGGCTCATGTCCCGAACGTATGGAGATCAGAGCTTTAAGTCATCGGATGAGGGAGCGGACTTGGGGGATGAGTTGGCGGATGTGTTTTTTGTGTTGACCTGTATTGCGAATCAGACGGGGGTGGATTTAACGGCCGCTTTTGAACGCAATATTGAGAAGAAGACGAGGCGGGATGCAACGAGGCATTTGGAGAATGAGAAGCTGGTATCTGGTAGATCCTAAAGAAGTAATTTTGCGAATATAACTTTGCAAAACAATCATTAATTGCCTATGAAGATTAGCTATTTCGCCGTCCAACGACGCCTTTTTCCCAGGCAAATACGGCCGCTTCTGTTCGATCACTTAAATGCAGTTTACCGAAGATATTGGTGATATGACTCTTTACCGTTTTTTCACTGATAACTAGCTCTTCAGCAATGGTACGATTATTTTTTCCCGCAGCAATCAGGCGCAAAATCTCCATCTCCCTATCAGTAAGTTCGGTGAATGGGTTGATTTCGTCACGTAATCCTTGCATCTCGCGAACCACACGGGAGGCGACACGTGAATTAAGGACAGCTTCGCCAGCATGAGCCTTACGAATCGCATCAGCTAAGTCATCTGGATCAATATCTTTAAGGAGATAGGAGAGCGCCCCGGCTCGAATAGCGGGGAAGATATGTTCGTCATCGTGATGGGAGGTGAGGACAATAACTTGTGTATGGGGACTAAGATTGCGTACCCGGCGCGTTGTTTCGATACCATCCATTTCTGGCATATTCAAATCCATTAGCACCACGTCGGGTACATGTTGTTGAAGCAGTTGGAGCGCACTTTGGCCTGAATCGGCTTCGGCAACAACAGTTATATCAGGTAGTGTGGCGAAATAGGCAGCCAGACCCATCCGTATCATCTGGTGATCATCCACTAACATGATGGTGATTGGTTCATTCATTTTCTTTCCTTCCTCATGGAATAACGGCCGTTATCCGTGTCCCCTGTCCTTTGCTGCTATCAATTATCAGGCGACCCCCGGCTTCGGTCAATCGTTGACGCATTGTTGAGAGACCAAAACCGGATTGAGTCGCTTCCGAGTCAAAGCCTTGTCCGTTATCAGCAATCATTAGGGATACGACCGGCTCAGTAAAATTTAATTGAATGGTTACAAGGTTTGCTGTACTGTGGCGGGCGACATTAGACAGCGCCTCTTGAGCAATGCGATAGAGAGCTTGTTCATTTGACAAAGAAAGCTGCCGTTCCCCCTCAATCTCGATTGTCGTTTCAATATTATTCTGGGCTGTCCAACTTTCAACATATTGACGTAAGGCAATCGGTAGACCATGTCCTTCAAGTTGAATAGGACGTAGATTATCAATGACTGTTTTTAGATCCTCTTGGGACTGTTTGAGTAATGATTCGGCCGATTCCAGATGGGCTAAGGCGGCGGCAGTATCTTTTTGTGGTTGGGCTAAATTTTTTGCTGCACGAACCTGCATCATTGTTGCAAAGTTTTGTTGTTTGACTGTGTCGTGAAGTTCACGAGCCAGTCTGTTTCGTTCTTCTACAGCAGCTAGTTCTTGACGGTTGTGAAGCAGCGTTGCGATTTCTTGGGCCATTTTTCGGAGGCGAGCGGCTAAACGACCAATTTCATCCTCCGAGTTTTCTTGGGGCATGACGTGAAAATCTCCGAGGCTCCAGGCTTCAGCGGCCGTTTCCAACCGGGTCAGTCTGCGGGTTAGGTTCCGAGCCATCAGGTATCCAAATATCGCGCCAAATGGGGCAACGCCAATGACCAGAGCAATGGCAGCAATGCCAACGACTAAGCCAAATACAGCTAAATAACTCCTGAAAAACGGTGGTGGCGGTTCTATTGTTAGGGCGATCGAGCCGTTTGGATCACCGCCAAACCGATTTTCAACAGAATGAACGGGGAACACAACAAACCAGTTGCCATCTGAGAGCGCTTGATGGTGGAGGAACGGATCAATGACCGTGTTACGTCGCATGTCAAACCAAGTTTTGTTGGCATTGGCAGGCAAAGGCATTTCTTGGCCAATTAGATTTTGATGGGGAGCCTGGGCTATCACAATGCCATCATTATCCAGGACGAAAAAATCGGTTCCTGCTGAAAAAGGGGCTTCTGGACTATCAAAAATATCAAATGGTTCGTCGCTGGCTAGACCAGACTCATAACGGCGGTTCATCCAACTTTGAAGGCCGTCCAAATCCCCTTCTGCTAAATAGTCGCCAACCCGAAAACCGAGGACGACTTGAACATCGCTCAGGTATGATGTCTCGTCAACATTGGTTGTTGCTAAAAGGGCCATCATCAGAATAAGCAGCAGCATTAACAATGCTAACAATGCGCCAACGGTCACCAATGTATAGGTTAGAGTTAGACGAGTCCGAAGCCCACGAAATCGTTTAGTGAATTTTCGTTTATTGGTCAAACCACTCTCCAAATTAACCACCTAAGTCCTGACGACGGTAGAGCCAAACGGCCGTTGTTAAGCACAGTATCGTGTAAACGGCTGCAGCCACAAATGCCAGATTTGGCTCTAATAGCCCAGGCCGAACTTCTGATGCAACATTCCCTATTGAATTTAACAGATAAGTGGCGCTAAAGTAAAGGTTTCTTGGCATCAAGCTGGCCAAACTATTATCATAGAAAGCTGCCGTTAATAGAATCTCAACAAATTGAGTCAAGCCCAATCCGACTACGACGCTGGCAAAGGCTGAGCGGGTAATGACTGTTATTAAAAGCATAAAGGCAATATATGGCAGTGAAACCAATGTCATGTAAAAAGGGGCGGCCAGCGTCGCTATCCAATTGACATTTTCGGCTGAAAACACCTCATAAGTGAAGGTTTTGAAAAACCAGCCTACACCACCGCCAACGATAAGCGATAGAAGTTGAAAAATTAGGACGATAAAAGTAAGCACCATAAACTTTGCCATGATGCTAGAAGAACGAGAGGCTCGCATCAGCCAGTGCTGGTTGGTGTGTTGTTTATAATCATTGCCAAGCGCCAGGCTTGCCATAATAACCAAAAAGGGGAGAGCGATGAGCATGATCTGATCGATTGATGTAGCTAGGTCAAAGGAAAATCCCGGCATTGCCAGATCGCCAGAGAGGAGTTCAATCTGATTGCGCGTGTAGAAATTTTGTTGAGCAAAGGTGATGAAAAAAGCGCTGACGACTAGTGATAGCCATAGAATTGTGCGACGGTTGAGACGCGTCCATTCGATTGATAGAAGTTGGATAAACATAGGAGTCCTTATGAGGGGCTGTTATTATGATGGTGAATTTATTGCTTTTTATCGGCCGTTGCATTCAAGAAAAGTGCTTCCAGGTCACTTTTTTGAACGGCCATCTCAGTCGGTATGAGATTATGTTGGACGAGGTAGTTCATAATGGTTTGGCTGTCTAGCCCGGTAACAGTGAGACAGCCGTTATTAACCCTTATTTCTTCAACGTTGGGCAGGGAATTGAGTAGTTGCGCCGATTCGGCCGTTTCTGAAATGGTAACAGCGACGGTTGGTTTTTGCCCTTCCAGTAGTTCTGTAACTCGACCTTGTATGACAATGCGCCCTTTGTTCAAAACAGCGATCCGGTCGCATACTTGTTGGACTTCGTTTAGCAAGTGACTGGAGAGTAAAACGGACGTGCCATTATCGACGAATGAACGAATAAGCTGCCGTATTTCACGCATTCCAGCTGGATCAAGACCATTCGTAGGTTCATCTAAGATAATGAATCGAGGTCGATGAATGAGAGCCATCGCCAGTCCGACACGTTGTTTCATGCCGGTCGAGAATTTACTTACTTTGCGCCGAGCGGCTTCGCTTAATCCAACGAGTTCCAAAACCTCAGCAATACGCTCTTTTTTTATACCGGGTGTTAGGCGGGCAACTAAGCTGATATTATCCCAGGCAGATAAATAAGGGACGAAGGCTGGTGCGCCCAACAGTGACCCCACCTGGCGCAAAGCGTTGATGTTATTGGGAGTGACGGTTTCGTCCAGGATTTTTACGGTGCCAGCCGACGGGTGGACAAGGCCAAGTACCATACCGAGTGTTGTGGTTTTACCTGCACCATTTGGGCCGAGAAAACCAAAGACTTCGCCTTCATAGGCAGTGATATTAACACCATTGACGGCGTTAACGCTGCCATAGCTTTTGGTTAGATTGTTGGTTTCAAGTACGATCTTGGTCATAGTAATACCTTTTATAAACTGATGTGGATTATTGTTTATCTTTTAGATTAGTTGCCTAAATCTTGACGGGAGAAAACAAGTAATGATAGGCCTGTGAAAATGACTACTATTAACCCGATTGCAATTACGATCTGAAGCTCACTATTGTAGATAGATGCTATATTGATCGGTGGTGCAGTTAGGTCAAGTGAAAGGGTTTTGAGTTGTAATACGCTGGCCATTTGGGATGGAAGAAATTTGATAATAATGGGGTAGTTATCGCCTAATCTTCCGAGCAATGATTCGATAACACTTCTAAAGATAAAGGTTCCCGCAGCAGCAAAAATAGGGGAACGGCTGATAATAGACAGAAGGGCAGTCAGAAAAACGTAGGGCAGCGCTCCGGCAAAAATGCGTAAAATTGCTAATGGTAATTGCCCCCAATTCATATTTTCAATGTTGATGTTGCCGAGAAAGAGAAAACGGCTGGTTGTGCCGAGAATCAGGACAAGACCAAACCAAAAGATAATAAAAAGCAGCGTGAAAAGAATGAGGGTTATTAGACGAGTCAAAAGAAGGTTCGTGCGAGGGACGCCGCGCATTAGCCACATTTGAATGGAGCGATCCTGGTAATCATATGCAACAATGAGTGCAGCTATTGTTGCGTAAAAGAGAACCTCGATCAGATTGAAAAATACGATGACGCTTGTCAGGTCTTTTTCCAGACCGTTGCTGTTGGCGGTCCCTTCTTTCGCAATTTCACCGATTGGACTATAGCGAATGAGGAAAAAGGCTGAGAATATGATAAGGAGAACACCTGCCTGTATCCAAACTGCTGGATGCTTACGAATTTTGTGAAGTTCAATCAGTAAAAGTTGCCGAAACATAACGGTGTTTTCTTTGATAATAAAAGCTGGCGTGTGATTGAGTTAACGGCCGTCCACTAAACCATTCTCAAGACTATTTTCCATTGGTGTGATGAAGAAGGGGAGAAATGTGCCACCAGCAAAAATCATGACAACAGGAAAGACAATTAGAGTCAGTAAGCCAATTTCAATCCATAAACCTACTGCCATTATCAAAGATATTAGAATTACGAAGGTGGTTTTCATTTTGTTTTCCTCTCTTTTCTACTAAAAATTTAATCTCCGGTTTAAATTCGGAAATTTGTTTGTACTTATCTGCAACTTGGTTTTTAGTATAAAGGAGGAGGTGAGGGTATGGATCAGACCAGGGTCTTAGATAGGGGGAGACATTGGTCTTAATTTGTCGAATCTAAGCTAGTGTAACGCCTTTTTGATGGAATTTGAATGGCAAAATCAATGAACCCATCAAGGTTCGTCTATTTTACAAGTTCGGTTTGGCGACACATCAGGTTAGAGCAAGGCGCTTTTCAACGGCAGAAATTGACTTCCCTTGAATATATCCCCCCATTTCAACAATTGCTGGCTCCAATGCCCCCATTCGTCGGCAGACACCTTGTAAGGCTTCCTTTTGTTCTTCGGCCGTTAAGGCCAGCGGGAGTCGCTGCTTAGGGTCGAAAAATGGCTCTTCTCCGGCAATAAGGCCTTCTATATCGTAAACGAGCCAGTGCAATTCGTCTAACCAGGAGTTAAAAAGAAGAGTATCTTGCCGATAAATGTATTTAACGAGTACTGAGGCCATCATCCAGAAGAAGGTGGTTTTTTCGGAGGCAATTCTGGCTCGTTCGGCCGTGTCTAACGGCTCTGGGGTTGATTGGAGGGGAATTCCTGCTTTGTCGAATAGTAAAAGAGCATCTTGCGGCCGTTCTGCTTTCGATTGAGGGACTAATATCCAATCTACAATGAGCGCAGTTTTTTCGTATTGGATAAAGGTAAAGGTTCCCCCTGGTGGAGCATTATTATGGGTTTCGTTGATGATTGCGGGACGGCCGAAGCTGCCGAAAAATTTAAGTCGTTCTGGGGGGATTTGGCCGCCTCGTTGGAATGGCCGATCGCAAAGTATGCGGGCCGATTCATCTGTTAGAACGGCCGTTAAATCGATATCACTGATCGCGTCTTCCTTGCTCCGACCAATGCTGCCTGTGATCCAGGCTGCCAAAACTCGATCATCATTTTTAAGTGTGACAACAATTTCTTCTCGCAGTTGATCTCGCTCAGTAGCATATTTGCTTAACATCTTTTCGGCTTGTTTAACTTCCATCTCGAATAACTCGGCACGATTCGATGTCGAATTTTACCTGGCCAAGGCTGAGGCTGGTTCGATCTTTGAATGCGGTAGCAAATTGCATGAAGCGGTAGAGGTCGGAGAAGTTGGTTGCCAGGCCCATTGAAACGCGGATGGCTCCGGCACTTTTGTTCCCTCGATATTGTATGATTTGCATGAAGCGAGGCAGGGTCATGTCGGCCTTTTGCTTCAAGCTGGTGATCATGTCTTCGGCCGTTAAAGCCTCGGCCATTTCACCCGCGCCTGGGTTGCAAAAACAGCCTGTCCGCAGGGAAATCCCTTCCTCTGTTGCCAGCTCTTCAACACGACGGTAATCGATCAGTTTGCCTTCTGGATCATAAAAGTTGAGGGTTACGGTTCCACCCCGCATTTCGGTATTTGATGGCCCATAAACTCGTACCATTGGCTTGCCATTGCTATGTTTCAGTTGCAACAATTGTTGGAGCAACCAACCAGTTTGACATTCGACTCGTTTCGCAATGGTCTCTGGCCCAACTTTTTCTAAATGTTGGAGGCCAATTTTTACGGCTGGAATATTCAAATAGTTGAGGGTGCCGTCCTCAAAGCCTGCTTCGTTGCTTGAAAGAAAATGTTTCTTTGCTTGGACGCTGACGAAGTTGACTGTACCGCCACCAAACCAGGGGCGGCTCAGTTTTTCGAGCATTCTTTTGTGCATGAGTAGGGCGCCTACGCCGGTTGGGTAGCCGAACATTTTATAGAATGACATGCTAACAAAGTCAGGTTTGACGATGCTGAGGTCGAGGGGATTGGTGGGGACAAAGGCAGCGGCATCTAAAAACACGTCCCAGCCCTTGTCGTGGGCTTGCTCTATCAAGCTTAAGGGGTGTTTTACGCCAGAGAAGTTGGATTGAGCGGGGAAGGCGAAGAGGTTGTTGTGGTTAGGATCGGCCGTATCCCATAAGTTATGCAACTTTTCCTGATCGATCCGTAAATCGGGTGTGGTGAGGGGGGCATAGGTAACTTTTGCTCCTTTGGCGGCGGCAAATTCACGAATGCCATTGACGGAGTTATGGTTATCAAAGGTCAGTAAGTAATGACAACCGGGGGAAAAGGGGTAGGATTCGCCGACGAGTTTTAAGGCGCCGCTGGCGTTGAGGGTGAAAACAGCGATGTATTCATTGGGATCGGCGTTGAAATAATGGAGGACATAGTCTCTGGTTGCTTCGACCAAATCGGTCATGGCTTGGGAAGTGGGGTTGATTGAATGGGGGTTGCCGAGGACGTTGTTTTGGAGGAGGGTGAGATGTTTTTTCAACTGGGAGTCGGCGTATAAGCCGCCGCCAGTGTAATCGAGATAGGTTTGGTGGGTTTTGTCTAATCGGCCGTATTCTTGTTGGCGTAGTTGGTCGAGGTCGGCCGTTTTCTCGTAGTCCGGGTAATTATTTAAGAATGTTGTAAAAGCTGCCCGCTCGTCAAGATTATCTACGCTTTCCATGGAACCTTTCCTCCAATTATTAGGTTAGTGAGACAATTATTGTATTGACGATGGTTATCTAACAAATTGGTATAATTGGCAAGGGGAAAAATAGGCCAGATCTTGAATGTTATGGGTTAGCAGTTGCTCTAGCTCGGAGTTGGCCGCAGCCAGCATCTATGTCGATGCCACGGCGTTGGCGGATGGTGCTGGGCAGATTATAGCTGGCAAGGATTTGTTGGAATTGATTGGCGGCGGTAGGGTCACTGGGGATGCCTTCATAGCCAGTTGTTGGATTGAGAGGAATGAGGTTGATATGGGCGTCTAATCCTTGCAGTAAACGGCCGACTGCGTGGGCTTGTTCGGCCGTATCGTTTTCTCCAGCAATCAAGGCCCATTCAAAGAAGATGCGTCGCCTTCGTTTCTCAATGTAATAGCGGCAGGCATCAACCAGTTGGGATAGGGGCCAACGGCTGTTGATGGGAACCAGGGCGGTGCGTTCTTCGTCGGTGGCGGCGTGGATGCTGACGGCGAGATTGATCGGCCGTTGTTCGTCGGCCAAGCGGCGAATAGCTTTGGGCAGGCCGACGGTGCTGAGGGTGATGTAGCGGGGGCCGACGGCGAGGCCGGAGTCGTGGGTCAGGATGTCTACGGCCGTCATCGTGGCATCGTAATTGTGAAGGGGTTCACCCATACCCATGAGGACGATGTTGCGGAGCGAGTCATTCTCTTCATCTAAAAGGCGAATAACGTATAACACTTGGGCCACGATCTCGCCAGGGGTTAGGTTGCGGAGGAAGCCCATTTGGCCAGTGGCACAGAAGACACAGCCCATGGCGCAGCCGACTTGGGTGCTGATGCAGACTGTTGCCCGGCCGGAGTAGCGCATGAGGACGGTTTCGATGGTTTGATAGTCTTCCAGACCAAGTAGAAATTTACGGGTCAGGCCATCGCTGCTGTCGATAGCGAGTTGGGTTGCTAGGTGGTTTAGGGTGGTTTCTGCTTGAAGGCGTTGCCGTAAATCTGGACGGAGGTCGTCCATTTGGCTGAAGTCTGTTAATCGCTCCCGGTATAACTGCTGCCAAAGACGATTGGCGTGGTAGTCGCTGTAGCCCCAATCGGAAAGTAAACGGCCGAGTTGGTCGCGGTTTAGGTCGTATAAATTGGGGAGCGGGGATTGGGGATCAGGGATTGGATGGTTTGGGGTTGCCCTGTCCATTGGCGGATGGTTAATCGTAGAAAAGAAACCGGGTTTTTCTAAAAATCCGGTTTCTAGGGTAGTTGGTATTAAAACAAGCCCCAATCGCCGCCTGCGCCTTCTTCCATCATAGAGGGGTCCCACAGTTCGGTGCCAATTTCGACGTTGACTGTGCTGCCGACGGCATTTGCGGCCGTTGTGCGAACCTGCTCAATCATGGCTGGGCCATAGGGGCAGAAAGGGGTGGTGAGAATCATGGTGACTTTTGAAGGATCCTCTTCTAGATCGATATTGCGAATCAATCCTAATTCAACGATGTTCAGCCCGATTTCGGGATCGATGACGGAGCGGAGGGCTTCGAGGAGTTCTTCTTCTTGGGTTGCAATCATGTGTTAAATCCTTAAGAATAATGAATATTGAATAACGAATGGTGAAGTAAGGTTTTGGACGGAGCTACTTCGTTTTTCAAAAGCGGAATCTATGAACCATAACAATTTTAGGCGGGTTCGGCTATAAGGGGGAAGGTGAATTCGCAACAGCTATCGCCGTCTATCATGCAGCTATGTTGATTGATGTCGGTGTCCATGACAATTTTGATTAACTGTTTGTCAAAGACGCAGACTTCATGATGTTTTTGGCCGATAGAGATATAGGGGCAACTGTATTCGGTTAGTTTGTAACCGTTGTCAGTTAATTCCCAGGAAGCGAGGAAGCCTTCTTCAGCTAATAAATCAACGAGATAGTCGAGCCGTTTTTCAATGCTTTTGTTTTCAAAATCGTTACGGTGATCGTCGGCGATCCTTTCGACAACGTTGTTGAATAATTCGCTAATGGTTCCATCAGGATAACGGTCTTTTAGCTCATCGAGAAGGCGGCTGCTGAGGCGAACATATCGTTTGGGAAACAGTTCTTGGCCCTTGGCGCTGAGACTGTAGACGTAATACGGCCGTCCAACCTTGCGTCGAACGCTGGTGGTCTCTAACAGACCTTCCGCTTGAAGCGAGTTGAGATGGTGGCGGACGGTGACAGGCGAAATGTCGGCCGTATCTGCCAACGCTTCGACCGTTGCGCCATTGGTTCGCTTAATCTCTTCTAAGATTATCTCGCGGGTACTCATTTTGCGGTTGTCTGTTACAAATTTCACGATAAAATTCCCTTTGCGTTAAGCTCGAATTATATCAGTCGCCCCCAGAATTGTCAATTTTACTATTTTTATCATAATTATTATAATAATTGACGGTTTAGGCTGGATATGTTATACTCCGCGTCCAGATTCGCTCCTTAAATAAGTAGCAAATTTAGAGCCAAAAACAGCAGATTTTCTGCATTTTTCGGGCTATAACTTTAACTAAAATGATAGAATTTTGGCATCGAAATAGTTGAGGGATTTGATTAAGGAAAATAGTTAAAAAACCTTGTTTTATCTTTGATATTCTCAATTTGAGCTGCTGGATTTATATAATAGTAAACAGGAGATATTAGACTGCATGACTATCGCACTTGAGATTAAAAATTTACACGTCACTATTGACGATCAGCCCATTTTGAAGGGCATTAACCTGTTGGTTAAGCAGGGAGAAGTCCATGCTTTGATGGGGCCAAATGGTTCTGGTAAAAGCACCCTGGCTTATACTTTAGCAGGCCATCCATTTTATGAGCCAACGGCCGGCCAGGTCATATTTGATGGTATTGATTTACTAGAGTTGGGGCCGGATGAACGGTCACGGGCTGGTCTTTTCCTGGCTTTCCAATACCCAATGGCCGTACCTGGCGTAACAGTTGCCAATTTTTTACGACAGGCTTTGAATGCCCGTCGCAAAGCGGATAACCCTGATGATAAGGGTATTCCTATTCCCGTTTTCCGTCGCCTTTTGAAGGAAAAAATGGATGAGCTGAGTATTGATTATAAATTCGCTGGCCGTTATCTAAATGAAGGCTTCTCTGGCGGTGAAAAGAAGCGGGCCGAAATTTTGCAGATGGCAACCCTGGAGCCAAAGATCGCTATTATGGACGAGACTGATTCAGGGCTGGATATTGATGCGCTACGAATTGTTTCTGATGGGGCCAACGCTTTGCAAAAGTCCAATGGGATGGGCGTGCTGGTTATTACCCATTACCAACGAATTTTGAACTACATTCAGCCTGATAAGGTGCATGTTATGTTGAAGGGCCGCATCGTTGAAAGCGGTGGCCCGGAACTGGCATTGGCGCTGGAAGAGAAAGGTTATGACTGGCTTCGTGAGAAGCACGGTGTCGCTGAGGAGGCGTAAGTATGGTTACTCCAGTTGAAGATAGAACAATGACAGAAGAGGAAGTTGTTTCCTCGATTAATCTTGAATACGCCGAAAAGTATGGCTTTGCTGATGCTGAAGACTATGTTTTTAAGGCTGAGAAAGGGCTGACAGAGGATGTCATTCGGGCGATGTCGCAGTCTAAAGGCGAGCCGGAATGGATGCTTGAATATCGGTTAAAGGCTTATCGGCATTTTATGGATCGGCCGATGCCCAATTGGGGCGCGGATCTGTCCGGTATCGACTTTGAGGACATCTATTACTATATTAAGCCCTCAAATCGTCAGGAAGATGATTGGGAAGATGTGCCGCCTTATATCAAGGATACCTTCGACAAACTCGGTATCCCGGAAGCGGAACAGAAATTCCTCTCCGGTGTGGCCGCTCAGTATGAGTCTGAGGTCGTTTATCACAACATTAAGAAAGATTTGGAAGAGAAGGGCGTGTTGTTCCTGGGTATGGATGATGCGTTAGCCAAACATCCTGAAATCGTCAAAGAATATTTTGGGACGATTATCCCCCATAACGATAATAAATTTGCAGCTTTGAATACAGCAATATGGTCTGGCGGCAGCTTCATTTATGTGCCGCCGGGTGTTCATGTTGAGATGCCATTGCAGGCTTACTTCCGTATTAATGCTAAGAATGTGGGCCAATTTGAGCGGACGCTGATCATCATTGATGAAGGCGCTTACTGCCATTACGTTGAGGGTTGTACGGCTCCGATTTACTCGTCTGACTCGCTGCATTCGGCCGTTGTTGAAATCGTGGTTAAGAAAGGCGGTCGCTGCCGTTACACCACCATCCAGAACTGGTCGAACAATGTCTATAACCTCGTTACCAAGCGGGCGATGGCTTATCAGAATGCAACCATGGAATGGGTCGATGGCAATTTAGGCTCGAAAGTGACCATGAAATATCCGGCCGTTTATCTGATGGAACCGGGCGCTCATGGCGAGATTTTATCCATCGCTTTTGCTGGCAATGGTCAGCACCAGGATGCTGGCGGGAAGGTGGTTCATGTGGCTAAAGATACCACCAGCCGCATCATCTCGAAGTCATTGAGCAAGAATGGCGGCCGTTCTTCTTATCGTGGTCTGTTAAAGGTTCACGAAGGTGCGTCAAACTCTAAGTCCAACGTTGTCTGTGACGCTTTGTTGTTGGATGAAAAGAGTCGTTCCGATACTTATCCCTACATCGAAATTGACGAGGCTGATGTGACTATCGGTCATGAAGCCTCGGTCAGTAAGATCGGGGAAGAGCAGCTTTTCTATATGATGAGTCGTGGTTTGAGCGAAGAGATGGCTAGTACCATGATCGTGAATGGCTTTATTGAACCGCTGGTCAAGGAACTTCCGATGGAATACGCCATTGAGATGAACCGCTTGATTCAGTTACAGATGGAGGGGTCGATTGGGTAGTTGTCGGTAAGCGGTAGTCAGTAAACAGTAGTCGGTAGTCAGTACAAATCCTGATTACTAACTGTTCACTGTCCACTGTTCACTGTTAACTGTTCCTTGATAAGGAAAAAATGACAGAATTGAACAAACAAACAGTAATTGACCTTTCGGCCGCATTGGGCGAGCCGGAATGGATGCGTGATTTTCGGTTGGCGGCTTGGGCGCAATATGAACAGACACCCATGCCGACAACCAAAGATGAACCCTGGCGGCGAACTGATTTACGTCGCTTTAAGATGGACGACATTGGGCCATCTTTGAATGGAAATGGAAAAGCTGACAATATCCCCAGCTATCTCGGTGAACAGCTTACCGAAGATAAGAGTGGCGGTATTTTGGTTCAGGTTGATGGCGTTACTCAGAGCTATGAGATCAGCGATGAGTTGAGAGAACAAGGCGTTATCTTCTGTGATATGGATACGGCAGTTCGAGAACACCCGGAGCTTGTCCAGAAGTATTTCATGACCAAAGTTATTACAGTCGATGAAGGCAAGTTCGCGGCCTTACATGGTGCGATGTGGCGAGGTGGCACTTTCTTATATGTGCCTCGTAATGTTGAAGCCGCAGCACCCATGCACAGCGCTTTATGGGCCGTGAGTGGAAAAACGTATGCTCACACCCTTGTTGTGCTAGAAGCGGGCGCCAAAGCGACCTTGATCGATGAGTATGGCTCGGAGACGACAAAGGGACAGGCTTTCCACAATGGCGCGATTGAGTTAATTGTGGGCGACGGGGCTGATTTAACCTATGTCTCGTTGCAAGATTTTGGCAGCAATGTCTGGCAGTTCAATCATGAACGCGGCCGTGTTGGTCGAGATGCTAAATTAGATTGGGTCATCAGCATTATGGGAACCCGTCTGGTGAAGAATTTCCAGACGGTTGAGTTGGATGGACAGGGTTCTTTTGCTCGGATGTCTGGTCTCTTTTTTGCTGATAAACGCCAGCACTTTGACCTGGATACCCAACAAAATCACAATGCCCCTGACACGGTTAGCGACTTGCTCTATAAGGGGGCGTTGAAAGACAAAGCCCGTTCGGTCTGGCAAGGGTTGATTAAGGCTCAGAAGGATTCACAGCGGATTGATGGCTTCCAGGCTAATCGCAATTTGCTGCTGCAAGATACGGCCAGGGCTGATTCGATTCCTGGTCTGGAGATTGAGGCGGATGATGTTCGTTGTACCCATGCCTCGACTGTCGGGCAGATTGATCAGGATGAGGTGTTTTATCTGATGAGTCGGGGTATTCTGCGAGAGACGGCCGTTAAGATGGTTGTGGAGGGTTTCTTTGCCCCAGTCATGACCCGGATTCCGATTGAAGGTGTCCGCGACCGGATTGCAGCTAGAATTATTGAGAAAGTGGGTTAGTCCGTGAGGGCGTTTCAACTTTTCTACTGTATCTGTTGAATGCGAGGCGGTCGCTTGTTTTCCGGCTGGCGGTTGGCCTCGCTTCGAGAATCGATGTATTGGTCGCCGGATGCGAAACAAAATAGTAATAGTTAGAAGGAAGAATCATGACAGATAAAGGATATGCAAACCCAGATGTATTAGTCAGCACCCAATGGGTGACTGATAATTTGAATGATACGGACAATATTCGTCTGGTTGAATCAAATGAAGATATCTTGCTATATAGCACCGGTCATGTTCCAAATGCCGTCCACATCGACTGGGTGTCTGATTTGAACGACCCCGTCCGCCGAGACTACCTTGATTCGGCGGCTTTTGCTGCCTTATGTTCAAAGAATGGCATTGGCGCAGACACAACCGTTGTCTTTTATGGCGATAAGAGCAATTGGTGGGCCACCTACGCTTTGTGGGTTTTTAAGCTGTTCGGCCATGCCGATTGCCGCATTATGGATGGTGGCCGTCAGAAGTGGACGGCCGAAAACCGAGAGACAACGAGAGATGTGCCTTCTTATGGCGCTACCGATTATCCAACTCGCCAACGGGCTGATTACAAGATTCGAGCCTACCGGGATCAGGTCTTGGAGCATGTTAGCCATGACCAGCCATTAGTGGATGTTCGCAGCCCCCAAGAGTATCGAGGTGAACTGCTTCATATGCCTGGATCGCCTCAAGAGGGCGCTCTGCGCGGCGGCCATATTCATGGAGCGCGAAATATCTCTTGGAGCCGAGCGGCGAATGAAGATGGCACCTTTAAGTCGGCCGAAGAACTCCGAGCGATATATGAAGAGGAAAATGGCCTTTCACCTGAGCAGAATGTCATTGCTTACTGCCGAATTGGTGAGCGCAGCTCCCATTCCTGGTTTGTGTTGACCTACCTTTTGGGCTATCCGACAGTACGTAACTATGATGGCTCCTGGACTGAATGGGGCAATCTGGTTGGCGTCCCAATTGAAAATCCAAGTGCCGCTTAATCTCTAAACAACTGGTTTTTTAAGTGCTTTGGGATTATCTGAAGTTTTGTCTTAATTCGTAATGCGTAATACGTAAAAAGAAAAATCACGTATTACGCATTACGTTTTATAGGTCGTTATTTGTATGTTGAATGTTGAAAAAATAAGAGCCGATTTCCCCGTTCTAAATGTTGAGGCTCACCCCGACAAGCCTTTGATTTATCTTGATAATGCGGCTACGTCGCAGAAGCCGACGGCCGTTATTGAGGCAATGAATGCCTATTATCAGGGATATAATGCCAACGTTCATCGGGGCATTCATCGACTGAGCGAAGATGCAACGGCCGCTTATGAGGGCGCAAGAGAACGAATTGCTAAATTCATCAATTCCCCTTCATCGGAACAGGTTATTTACGTTCGTAATACGACCGAAGCGCTGAATTTGGTGGCATTAACATGGGGACGGGCAAATATTTCGGCTGGGGATGAGATTTTGCTGACGGAGATGGAACATCACTCCAATATTGTTCCCTGGCAGATGTTGGCTCAAGAAAAACAAGCTCATGTGCGTTATATTCCATTTACGGCCGAAGGTACCCTAGATTTGACCAACCTTGATGGCTTGATAAACGAACGAACGAAGGTGGTCGCTTTTGCTGGGATGTCGAATGTATTTGGTACGATTAATCCCATGAAGGAGTTGATAGCGGCCGCGCAGGCGGTTGGGGCGGTTACGGTCATTGACGCGGCTCAATCGGTGCCACATACGGCCGTTGACGTTCAAGATTTAGACTGTGATTTCCTGGCTTTTTCGAGTCATAAGATGTGTGGTCCAACGGGCATTGGTATCCTATATGGCAAACGAGATTTACTGGAAGAGATGCCGCCATTTATGGGTGGGGGCGATATGATTCGGCGGGTGCGGCTGGAAGGCTCGACCTGGAACGACTTGCCTTGGAAGTTTGAGGCTGGCACGCCGAGTATTGCCGAAGGGATCGGGCTGGGTGCGGCCGTAGATTACTTGAGCGAGATTGGTATGGATGCCATTCACGCCCACGAACAGTTCATTACTGGCTATGCCTTAGAATCTTTAAGCGAGATAAAGGGATTGAGGTTGTTAGGGCCACCGACGACGCAAAAGGGCGGGGTCGCTGCCTTTACCCTTGAGGGTATTCATCCCCACGATATCGCCCAACTGTTAGACCAGGATGGTATCGCGGTTCGAGCAGGTCATCATTGTGCCATGCCGTTACACGAAATATTGTCTATTCCAGCCAGCGCTAGAGCCAGCTTTTATCTGTATACGACGACAGAAGAGGTTGATAAGTTAGTGGCTGGTTTACACCGAGTTCAAAAGGTTTTCAGAAGGTAAAGACAGAAATAAAATTATGGATGAAAGAATGTATCGGGAGCAGATTATTGACTTGTATGAATACCCCCTAAACCAGGGAAGTATCGAATCACCTGACTTTAGCTATGAAGAGGATAATCCGCTTTGTGGTGATGTAATTCGCATAGATGTAAAACTGGATGAGAACAGACGGGTGTCTGATGTCAAATGGAGCGGTGATGGCTGTGCCATAAGCCAGGCCTCAGCGTCTTTGTTGACAGAAGAAATTCGAGGCAAAAGTTTGGCTGATGTTCAGTCCTTTTCTAAGGATGATTTACTGGAGTTACTGGGCATTCAGCTTAGTATGACCAGGGTTAAGTGTGCCTTGCTGTCTCTGAAAGTGCTAAAAGCGGGGGCTTATGGGATGCCGGAAGCAGAAACTTTAAGAAACCTAAACGAGGATTAAAAATGACCGATTTCGTAAAAGTGGCTAAGGTCAGTGACTTGCCGCCTGGGGAGCGTCTGTTCTATGATTTTGAAGATATTACGGTAGCTGTTTTCAATGTGGCTGGCGAGTTTTATTGCATAGAAGATGTTTGTACCCATGATGGTGGGCCATTGGCGGAAGGTAATCTTGATGCCTACTGTATTGAATGCCCCCGGCATGGCGCTTTGTTTGATATCCGGGATGGAAGTGTCCATTCAATGCCAGCCGTTGTGCCAGTGCCGACGTTTAAGGTGAAGGTGGAGGGGGAGGATGTGATGGTGGAGTCGCCGGATTTTTGAGCTGAAAGAAGATAGTTGGTGAAATAAATCGATAACTGTTCTTCTAAAATGATAGTCAAAGCTGATAATTTTGGAGTTGAAACAGATTGACATAACAGCGAATTAAGAAAATCATGGAACAAATTCGGCGTATCAGTTGCTTTTTTCTTCTTGTACTTCTGGTGTTGATTGGTTGTGAGGGGGATTCTGCCATGCAAACGGCCGTTCCCGTGATTGATACAAGCCAACCCTTTGTCACAGCTATGGCCGTACAGACAGCTACCAGCGTCCTACCAACTCAGACGATTATAGCTACTAATACATCACCTCCTAACCCTTCTGCTACATTTGAGCCGACAGAAACGGCCGTTCCATTACCAACCCCAACTCCTCATCCACTAACTCCCTACACCATTTCTGGCATGCGCCAACGAATTTTTAGTGGTGGTGAAATTCAGACGAGAGCTATTCTGGAGCAAAATGAGGCTTATACCCGCTACTATATTGACTATCCGAGCGACGGCTTGACGATAACGGGGATCATGCACCTGCCTACGGGAGATGGTCCTTTTCCGGTACTGGTTCTCTTACATGGCTACATTGATCGCAGCCGATACTTTGCTGGAGCGGATACCTGGCAAGCGGCCGATTTTTTCGCCCGACGGGGTTATCTGACAATAGCGCCTGACTTTAGAAGCTGGGGTGAATCGGATACCGGTTTGAGCTTGTTCCATACTGGTTTGGTTGCAGATGTCTTGAATCTCATTGGCTCGTTACCATCTCTCCCAATCGCAGATTCGTCTCGGATAGGTTTGTGGGGCCATAGTATGGGTGGGGGCATGGCAACGAAGGTTTTAACGATAGATGAGCGGATTGATGCGGCCGTTTTATATGCCCCGAACAGCGCTGATGATGCTGACCTGATTGCCAGGTGGGGAGCAGGTTGTTTGGCCGGAGAATCTGAGGCAGCGGGTGATTTTTGTAACCCGGCCGAAGTGATTCCCCTAAATACGCCGCCGGACCTGGTTGAAGCTTATCTTTCTGCTGCCGCCGACCCAGAATTTTTGCAACTGGTATCTCCGCTTTATCATCTAGAAAATATCAGTGCACCTGTTCAAATTCATATCGGAACGGCCGATGGGCAATCTCTCGTAGAGACTCCTCCTGAATGGTCGGCAAAGCTAGCCGAAGGATTACAAAACGCCAATCAGGATGTGGCTTATTTCAGTTATGAGGGGCAGGGACATTCCTTTTTAGGCACAAGTTGGACGACTTTGTTGGATAGGACGCTGATCTTTTTTAATCTGCATTTGAAAGCTGCCCCTTAATTCAACGGGTGTTGTTCTAATGTGATGATTGCGTATGGGGTGGAATTGTAGGGAGTTTAACCGATACAGACTACTCTTGAAAGTGACTAAATTGCTATGATTTATTGTTTGACAGTCCCCCTGAAATATCCTATATTTAACCCGTTGCAATAGAATACCCGTTCTATATAGAAGGGGGAAAAACCAAGAATATTTATACAAGGATAGGTGCATGGCGGCTCAGGAAGTTGGATTAGTTAAACAGGTAAATATTGATTCTGAAATGCGTGACTCGTATTTGAGTTACGCGATGAGTGTTATTGTTTCACGGGCGTTGCCGGACGCGCGAGATGGCTTAAAGCCCGTTCAACGCCGAATCTTATATGCGATGTACGATATGGGATTACGGCCGGATTCTTCTTACAAAAAGTCGGCTCGTATTGTTGGGGAGGTGTTGGGAAAATACCATCCCCATAGCGATCAATCGGTTTATGATGCGATGGTTCGGATGGCTCAAGATTTTTCGATGCGTTATCCGTTGGTGGATGGACAAGGGAACTTTGGCTCAATTGATGGGGATACGGCTGCTGCGATGCGCTATACTGAGGCCCGGATGGCCCCTATCGGCCACCATTTGCTTCAAGATATTGATCTTGACACCGTTGATTTCAGTACCAATTTTGATGATTCGCTCAAAGAGCCAACGGTCTTACCAGCGGCAATTCCCAACCTACTTGTCAATGGCTCTTCCGGTATTGCAGTTGGCATGTCTACCAGCGTTCCCCCTCATAATCTAGGTGAGGTCGTTGATGCGCTGAACTATATGCTCGAAAATTGGAGCAAGCTGGACGATATTTCGATTGCCGACTTGATGAAATTTATCCAAGGGCCTGACTTTCCTACCGGGGCGTTGGTATTTCGTTATAAAGGGGCTGATAATTCGGTTGATGCGCTGGCGAATGCCTATGGGACGGGGCGGGGGCGGGTCATTGTTCGAGCGAAGGCGCATGTTGAGCATATGGAGCGGAACAAGTCTCGGATTGTGATTACGGAGCTGCCTTATCAGACGAACAAGACGAACTTACTCGGCCGTATCGCCGACCTGCACCGAGATGGCAAGATCGAAGGCTTAACTGACTTACGGGATGAATCAGACCGCAATGGGATGCGAATCATTCTGGAAACAACCCGCAATGTTGAGCCGCAAGATGTGTTGGCCGATTTATTCCGGTTAACGCCTATGCAATCTACTTTCAGCATCATCATGGTCGCGCTTGTTAACGGTGAGCCAAAGGTGTTGACGCTTAAACAAGCTCTGCGCCATTTTCTGGAGCATCGTCAAGAGGTTATTCGACGCCGGAGTGAGTTTGAGCTGGCCAAGGCCAAAGCCCGGGCGCATATCCTTGAAGGGCTGCTGATCGCCCTGGATAGCTTGGACGCAGTCATTGACACGATTCGTCGTTCTCGGAATGTAACGACGGCCAGGGTTAATTTGATTAAGAAGTTCAAATTGACGGAGATTCAAGCGAGCGCCATTTTAGATATGCAGCTTCGACGGCTAGCTGCGTTAGAGCGGCGCAAAATTCAGGATGAGCATAAGGAGATGCTGTCCCTGATCAAGAATCTTCAAAAGCTGCTTTCACGGCCGGATTTAATGCGTTTGGCCGTTCGAGAAGAGCTAATGTTGGTTAAGGAAAGATACAATGATGTCCGCCGAACCCAGATTGTGGCGGATAGCAGTGATAAGGTTGATGTGACAGCGGCCGATTTGCTGCCAGATGAGAAGGTTTGGGTGCTTGTGGGCGATAAAGGTACGATTGCCCGGACGACTAGCCCAGAGATGGTGACGATTTCAGGCAGGCCGAAAGAGGTGCCGGTGGCAATTTTGGGAGCCAATACGCAGGATATTGTTTATCTGATTACGGCCGATGGGCAAGCGGTTAGTATGCCGGTACATCAACTGCCACAGACCAGGGAGTTGGGTATTGGCACTCATTATGCTGATTTGACGGGGTTGAGCCGCCGTCAGCATGCATCGGCCGTTGTGGTTCGGCCGATGGAGAAAGAGGGTTATCTCTCACTGACAACGATAGCGGGTGTGGTTAAGCGGGTGCGGTTGGAAGATTTACCCGGAATTACCAGCGATCCCTTTACTGTGATTAATGTGGCGGATGATGATTCGCTCGGCTGGGCCAGAATTACGGACGGCGATCAACATTTCGTCTTGGTATCGGCTGCCGGGCAAGCCATTCGCTTCAAGGAAAGTACGGTGCGGGCGATGGGATTGCCTGCTGCGGGTGTCATGGGTATAAAGTTAGCGAATGAGGCTGACGGGATTATTTATATGGGAGTTGCCCAGGAAAATGGCTTTTTGTGGAGTATGACGGATAATGGGCTGGAAAAAGCGACACCGATGAGCGAATATCCAGTAAAGGGTCGCTATGGGCAAGGCGTGATTAATGTCCGGCTGCCGAAAGGAGCGGCCGAAGTTGTGGCTGCCATAATTGGCGATGAAAAGCAACCGTTGTATATTACCACTGTGAAAGGGGTCGTGAAGCGGCAAATTATCGGTAAATCAGCGAAGGGCAGCCGAGCCATTAAGCCCCGTGATATGACCAAGATTGCTAAGAGTGATAGACCGGCTGGTGTTGTTTCTTTGCAAGATCGGCCAGAAACGGCCGAAGATTTAACGGCCGAGAAAGCGGAATAAGACCTTATAGGGCAATTTACTGAATTGTCCAACAATCGGACTACTAGACGTTAGGAGATGACAAAACTATGAACTATGCAGACACCTGGGAAGTTAATGAGGACGGTAATAAATTTGTATTTACCGTTGAAATGAAACGCAGATTAGCGAAGGCTGGTTTGCCGATCGAGGTTGAATCGCTCAAAGAGTTGGGCCAAGTACCAGTGCCTACACCTCAAAGCTCCCCAGCTCCAAAACCACAAGCAGTCACCCCTTCTGAGCCAGAAATGATCCAGATTGATCCAGAAACTGGAAAATATATTGGCAGTTTGAAATGGTACAATGCCTCGCGTGGCTATGGCTTTATTTCACGTGGCGCGGGGGAGGATATCTTCTTCCATAAAACCAGCGCAATCGGTGACCCGGAAGAGATGGCAGAAGGACAGGGCGTTCTCTACGACGTAGAGGAGCGGAATAAGGGGCCGGAAGCAACTGAGGTTGAACCGTACGATGGATGACCCAAACTTGGGTGACCCCATAATTGAAGAGCGGGTGGGGGCATTTTCCTGGGATGGCTTGCCATTCACGCTGTTGGGAAGCGAATTGAAGATTGGCGATAAGGCTCCGGATTTCAAACTGATTGGAAAGAAATTCAGACCAGTTACCCTAAAAGGGTCGGCCGGAACCGTCAGACTAATTTCCGTTGTGCCGGCTCTCGACACGTATATCTGTAACAAACAAACCCATCAGTTCAATGAGATTGCGGCCGATTATGAAGGTGTCACCTTTCTAACGGTTAGCGCTGAACATCCGATTAACCAGGGGCGTTGGTGCGGGGCGGCTGGCATTAAGAATATGGAAGTTGTCTCTGACCACATGGATATGAACTTTGGTAATGCTTATGGCACTCATATTAAAGAGGTGCGCCTGGATCAGAGGGCTGTCTTTGTGATAGATGCTGACGACATTATTCGATACATTGAATATGTGCCAGAATTGGGGCAATTCCCCGATTATGATGCCGCGTTAAAAGCGTTGGATGAGGTTGTGAAATAGAGTTACTTCTTCGCACCTGCCTGAGCCAGTCGGGGGTCTAAGGCATCACGGAGGCCGTCGCCTAGCAAGTTGAAGGCCAGCACGGTAATCATGATGGCGAGGCCAGGGAAGAAGACGAGGTGGGGGGCGCTGCGGAATTGGCTTCGTTCTTGGGCCAACATGGCACCCCATTCGGGGGTTGGGGGCTGGGCGCCGAGGCCAATGAAGGAGAGGGCGGCCGTTTCCAAAATCGCCGTGGCAATACCCAGGGTAGCCTGGACAATCAGGGGAGGCAAAGCGTTGGGTAGGATGCGGTTGAACAAAATGCGGAAGTGGCTGGCTCCTAAAGCGCGAGAGGCTTCGACATAAGCCTGTTCACGCACGGCCAGGACGCTGGCCCGGACGACACGAGCATATTGGGGAATGGTTACAACGGCAATGGCTAACATGGCCGCCACCAGCCCCCAATCAAAGCCGGAGACAAAATCAGCAAAGGTCGGATTAATCCCTTCGGCAAAGGTTTCCATGGCGGTGATGAGCCGTTGGCGGAGGGCGGCAACCAGGGCGATTGCCAGCAGCAGAAAGGGGAAGGCCAGCAACACATCCAGGACGCGCATAATGACATTATCAGTTAGACCACCGGTATATCCGGCAATAGCTCCCAACATCGTTCCAACCACGATGGCGAAAGTGACGGTCATAAAGCCAACGGTCAATGAGATGCGTGTGCCGTAGATGATGCGGCTGAATACATCTCGGAAGTTGCCATCAATGCCCATAAAATGTTGAGGAATCGATTCGTCACAGCCCAGGGCATGAATACAGGGTGGGTCACGCCGGCCGACTTCCTCTTCGCCAATCAAATCATTAAGCGGGTCATAAGGGGCAATGACCGGGGCGAAGATAGCCCCTAAAATAAGAAATAACAGCATAATCATGCCAATGATGGCCGAACGCTGTTTCAACAGCCGCCGTAATGTCAGCCGCCAGAGACTATTTGATTTGTAATCGCGGATGTCGCCTGCTGAGGGGTCATCCAGGGGGAGTTCGGTTACGGTTGACATAGGTTAATCCAGCCTGATTCGGGGGTCTAAGAATGCGTAGGATAAATCGACGAGCAGATTGAGGCTCACATAGCCAATGGCAATGACCAGCACAAAGCCCTGAATGATGGGGAAGTCGCGGGCGGTGATGGCCTCGAAAACGGCCAGCCCAACGCCCGCCAGTCCAAAGACAGATTCCGTCAGAACCGCGCCGCTCAACACCAGTCCCATTTGCAGGCCGATAATCGTCACGACCGGGAGCAGGGCGTTGCGGAAGGCATGTTTCATAATCACCTTGCGGCGAGGTAGCCCTTTGGCGCGGGCGGTGCGAACATATTCAAGACCCAACACCTCCAGCATACTGGAACGGGTCATGCGAGCGATGATAGCCATTGGAATGGTACTCAGCGCCATTGCGGGCAATATCATGTGTTTCACAGCATCCCAAAGGATAGTCCACTCGAAGGTAATGAGGGAGTTGATGATGTACATATTTGAAATGAAGGTCAGAATCGAATAAATAAGGCCGGATTCGGGAATCGTCCAGCCGTAAACCTCGAAGAAGGGAATGGGAATGACGCCGGCCGAAAGACGGCCGGTTGGGGGCAGCGCAAACGGCGTGTCTTTTAAGACAATGGAGAAGAAAAAGGCCAGCATAAGACCCAACCAGAATACAGGCATTGAGACGCCAATATTGGCCCCAACCATGGTCAGGACATCGACAGGAGAATTGCGGTTGACGGCTGAGATAACCCCCAGGGGAATGGCGACAGATATAGCAATAAAGACGGCCGCTAAACTCAACTCCATCGTCAAAGGCATTCGCTCAATCAGGATTTGGGTAATCGGCCGATTAAAGCGAATAGAGTTGCCAAAATCGCCCCGTGCCAGGTCTTGCATATAAATGCCAAACTGAACGGGAATCGGTTCGTTGAAGCCCTTTTCCTCGTTGAAGCGTTCGCAGGTTTCGGCCGAAGCCTTCTCGCCCAAAATCGACTTACAAGGGTCGCCTGGAATGAGCCGGGCCAGGGCAAAGGTGACTATCAAAACGCCGAAAACGACGGGTATAGAGGCGATAATTCGTCGGATGCTGTATTGAATCATGGCCGGGTTCTCCTGTGGGTGTTAAAGTGTTTGTATCTACTCTATCGTTGTAATTGGTAATTAGGTATTTGGCTTTGGATTGAACGCAATTACCCAATTACTACTTACCAATTATTAAAAAAACGCGGGATGACAACTACCTATTGACAGGTCATCCCGCGTTTTAGTTACGCTTTATAGTGCGAGATGATTCTCACGACTAAAGAATAATCGATATTTCAAATTACTCTTCGTCTGGGAGGTTCATCAAGCTGTCCCACAGGTAAGCATAATACTCGAAAGCACCTGTGTTACCAGTGTGGAATGGGTTGCTGGCATCGATACCGGCGGCCCAAGAAGCGACAACGTCATTGGCATCGAAGTGGGAGCCGTCATGGAACAGGACGCCTTCGCGGAGGGTGCAAGTCCAGACTGTTGCATCTTCATTGCCTGTACATTCAGTTGCCAGGGCTGGTACGGTATCACCAGAATCAAGGGCATATTTCAGCAGCGGTTCTACAACTTGCTGGCACGGCCGTAGTGATTCACCATCGGTCTCGTCGGCGCAGTAGAGGCTGATTGGTTCAGCATTTTGCATGAAGACCAGATTGTTGCCTTCACCGGGGTCGAGCAGAGCGAAGTTGGTCGCGCCGAATGGCGGAACATAAGCGTTGCCCAGGCTGGCCAGGGCGGCGTTAGCGGCAGCGCCGTGTGCAATCGGAACCATTGGAACGAGTTCCTTAATGGCGTTGTTGGCCTGTTCGTACAGCGGAGCGGCCGTATCAACATCGGCAATCTGGGAAGCTTCTTCTAAGACTTCGTAGATTTCAGGATGGACATCACCGAACTGCGGGTTGGCTGCGCCAAAGTGGAAGTCCAGGAAGTTCGTGACATGGGGGTAGTCTGCGCCCCAACCGAGCATGTAGAAGCCGTCTAAGTTACCGGCGGTGGATTCAGCAATGAATTCACCGGATTCCATGACCTGGATGTCGGCCGTAATGCCCAGATTTTCAGATAGCTGAGTCTGGAATTCCTGAGCGACAACGCCCGGTTCTGGCAGATAGACGCGGAATACATCACGGTAATAGATAGTGGTTTCAAAGCCATCGGGGTAGCCAGCTTCGGCTAACATGGCGCGAGCGGCCTCGGCATCAAATTCGTACCATTCTTCGCCCTGGCAACCATTGGGGATGGAGCAGGGGGTGAAGTGGGAAGCGCTCTCGGACCCGGCGGGGTAGAAGTTGTTAACGATTCGGTCGCGGTCAATACCCATCGCAATCGCTTTACGAACGTTGATATCGTTGAACGGTTCGAAGGTGTTGGTCATCGCCAGGTACATGATGTTGGGGTTCAGGTCTGGCAGCAGGACCAGGCTTTCATCAGCTTCGACGGTTTCAAAGTCGTCGGGGCCGACGTTGGTGATGAAATGGACATTACCGGATTGTAGCTCTAGCAGACGGGATGCGCCTTCTGTGGCCCAGCGGAGAACGGCCGTTTGAGCGATTGCCGGTTCGCCCCAATAATCTTCAAAGCGGGTGTAGATAATGGAATCGCCACGTACCCATTCTTCAACCATGTAGGGGCCTGTGCCGATGGGGGCTTCCAGAATGTCGCCTGTGCCGCCAGTGGCTTCAATGTACTCGGAAGGCTGGATTGCAAAGGGGGTGAAGGCCGCTTTGGCCAGGAAGGCCGGGTCGGGCTTGCAGAGGTTGAACTGGACCGTGTATTGGTCAACAGCGACGATGGATTCAATCTTGCCACCGTAGTCACAGCTGTCAGCTGCAACAGACATTGGTTCGAACTCCATCATTTCCTCTTCTTCCATGGGTTCTTCGGTAGCTTCCATTTCTTCCTCTTCTTCCATGGGTTCTTCGGTAGCTTCCATTTCTTCTTCTGGCTCTTCCACCGGTGCCTCTGTTGGGGAGGCTGTTGGCTCATCTGATGCCCCGCCACTACATGCGGCTAATAACAAGCCAAATGTTAGAAGGGCGATGATAAGAAACATAAACTTCTTTTTATTCATCTTCTGTTCTCCTTTTGTTCAGAAAAAAATTAAGGGATATTCTCGCGCTTAACGCGCTGACGCTAGTACGCCAGGGCCAATCTTAGCATGTGTTTGCGTTCGTTGCAAAATGTTGGACAAGGTATAATTAGGTTTATGAACAATCGTTTAGTTGCTGAAACCTTTGAGAAAGTGGCGGATATGTTGGCAATTCGGGGGGATAAGTTTCATCGCGTTCTTGCTTATCGGCGAGCGGCCGAAAATATTCGAGAGTTGGGTCGTGATATGCACCAGATTCAGGCTGAAGGTGGATTGACCAACATTCCTGGGATTGGCGCAACATTGGCAGCCAAAATTGAAGAAATGTTGACGACGGAGCGGTTGGCTTTCTATGAAAAACTCTCCGAAGATGTGCCGCCTTCATTAGTAGAAATGCTTCGGGTGGAGGGATTGGGGCCAAAGCGGGTATTTCAAGTTTACAATGAACTGGGTATTGAAACGCTGGATGAGTTAGCTAAAGCGGCCGAAGCTGGGAAATTGCGCGAGTTGCCCGGGTTGGGATCTAAATCAGAGGCTAAGATTGTGGCGAATATCAAGGCATTGGCCCAGCATGGGGATGATCGTATTCCCCTGGAGACGGCCTGGCCTGTGGCACAAGAGATTTTGGCAAAGTTGGCGCAATTGCCAGGTGTGGAAAAAGCGGCCGTTGCTGGCTCGCTTCGCCGAATGCGAGAGTCAACGGGTGATATAGATTTGTTGGTCGCTGCTGAAGATTCCGCCCCAATAATGGACTATTTCTGCAATATGGAGAGCGTTGAAACGGTCTCTGGCAGCGGCCCAACCAAGAGCAGCGTCATTCTATTGAACGGTTTGCAGGTCGATTTAAGGGTATTGCCAATTGAACGATGGGGTACGCTCCTTTCCTACTTTACTGGTAGCAAGAATCATAACGTCAGGCTGCGGGAAATGGCATTGAAGCAAGGGTTGAGCCTAAATGAACATGCCTTCACCCCTGTTGAGGCGGGAGAGGAGGTTCTTTGCGCTTCTGAGGAAGAGATTTATCAAACTTTAGGGCTACCTTATATATTGCCAACTTTGCGTGAAGATCGGGGCGAAATCGAGGCTGCGCTTGCCGGAAGATTGCCGGATGTCATTCAGCAATCAGATTTACTGGCCGATTTACACATGCATACTACCTGGTCTGATGGCAAGATGTCTGTCTTGGAGATGGGAAGGGCGGCTAAAGCTAAAGGGCTTCAATACCTTGTTATCACCGACCATTCGGTTAGCCTGGGCATTGCCAACGGCCTTTCGGTGGAGCGGCTGCGGGCGCAAACGGCCGATATCCGAGAAGCAAATGAAAAGCTTGGCCCTGATTTCCGGGTTTTACACGGGACAGAGATGGAGATTCGGGCTGATGGCGGTTTGGATTACCCTGATGAGGTGTTGGCCGAGTTAGATTTTGTCATTGCTAGCTTGCATGTTAGTTTGAGACAGCCTAGAGATGAGATAACTAAACGGTTGCTAGGCGCAATTGAGAACCCGCATGTTGATATGATTGCTCACCCAACTGGACGGTTGCTGCCAGAACGAGCCGGGGCAGACTTGGATATGGATCAGATTATTGCAGCGGCCGTTCGTACAGGCACAATTTTAGAGATTAATGCCAACCCTCGCCGCTTGGATTTACGGGACAGTCATGTGCGATTGGCGATAGAGGCCGGTGTAATCCTGTCTATCAACACGGACGCTCACCATGTTGACCATTTTGATTTGAGCCATTATGGTATTGCTGTAGCTCAACGGGGTTGGGCAACGGCCGAAAATGTTATCAATACCTGGCCTTTGGAGAAGTTTTTAGCCTATATTAATCAGTAGGTAGACACTTGAATAAGAAGTTCAACTTTTTGTAATTGCAAATGTGCCAGTAATAAGAGGTAAAAGTTGAACTTCTCAGACTTGTAGGAGATAGATTCATGCCAGCCGGTGCAACCAGTATATTCAAAAATGTTTTTAGGGGTTTAGATGAGGCTGGTCTTGAAGAATTGCGTGAGGTCGCTCAAATCCACACCTACCCAGCCCAAACAACCTTAATTCGGCAGGGAGAGGTCGGCACCACCCTTTTTGTTATCGTTGAAGGCCGGGTGGCTGTTACCCAAAAATTAGAGGATGGTCAAGAGCGTCTGTTGGGTATCCGTGGTCAACGGGAGTTTTTTGGGGAGCTGTCACTTTTAGATGATACGCCGCGCATGGCTTCTTGCATAACAGTGACGAAAACGAAGGTCTTGGAAGTTACGGAAGAGGTCTTTGACAGGGTTTTGGAGAACAGCCCGGCTGTCGCGTATGCCATTATGCGCCATGTGGTTGACATGCTGCGAGAAAATGACCAGACATCAATAAATGGCCTAATGGCTAAAAACAGGGAGTTGCAAGAAGCCTATGAGGAATTGAAAGCAGCCCAGGCTAATTTGGTGGAAAAGGAGCGTATGGAACGAGAGTTGGAGATTGCGGCCGAAGTTCAACGTTCAATTCTTCCTGGCAAGTTACCTCAGTTTCCAGATTATCGTTTTTCAGCGTTCTTACAACCCGCCCGTCAGATCGGGGGCGATCTTTATAATGTAATTGATTTGGATGAGGATCATATCGGGATTCTCATTGCGGACGTAGCCGATAAGAGTGTTCAGGCAGCTTTGTATATGGCTGTGATTACGACATTGTTTCAAGTTGTGTCAACCCAGTCGCGCTCTCCGGCTAAGGTGGCGTTGACGGTTCATCGAAATTTGATGGAAGTTTCTTCGGGGGCAGATATTTTTGTAACAGCATTTTATGGAATCCTTTGCCGTCCTACAAGAGAGTTGACTTATATTGTTGCGGGACAAGATCGGCCGTTTTTAATGCGCCCCGGTCAGGATATAGAAACATTGCCGGGACGTGGCCGATTTTTGGGCATGATGGATCCCTTAGAACTGGATGAATATACCATTCAACTCAAAGTCGGTGATAGGCTTCTCCTATACAGTGATGGAGCTGTTGATGCTGAAAATTGGGAGCACAAGCAGTTTGGCCTTAGCCGATTGGTGGCATTATTGGAAGAAAACCGAGAACGGCCGATTGATGAGTTCGTAAGCATCTTACCCAAAGAGATTACTGCTTGGGTTGGTGAAATGTCGGCTTTTGATGACCTAACATTGGTCGCCTTTGAAGTCTTAGAAAATTAAAACAATATGGCAAGATACCAAAAACCTCCTGACCCACGAAATTCTGATAGCGATCTGAGCAGCCCTCGACAGCGGCGACAACGAGATAACGGCCGTGAACCGATTCCCTGGCTTTGGCTGGGAATGGGACTCATTGTGACGATTGTCGCCATTTTTGTGGCGATTTCTTTAGCCAATACATTTCTGGAACGAGAGCCATTGGCGGCATCTTTGCCAACGCCAACGATTATCCGATTGACAGCGCCAGCTTCGGCCGTGCCCTCTGCCACGCCGCCCCAAGCCCTGCCGACCGCGATTCCTACCTTTACCCCTAAACCAACCCCGAATGTGGCCGTTGCCCCGGAGGAAATTACCGTTGGTTTTTATGCTGAAGTAGCCAATACGGATGGCATTGGTGTTAGTTTGCGAGGTGGGCCTAGCACTGATAACAGTCGCCTGTTTACGGTTCCTGAGGGGACGATTTTGTTGATTATTGATGGGCCGCGTGAGGCAAATACATTTTTTTGGTGGCAGGTCAGGTTAGATGATGGCTCTGAGGGGTGGGTGGCTGGTGACTTTATCATTCCTGCGGCTGAACCGGATGGGACAGGATAGTTATGATGATGCAATTCAAGCGACTATTTATTCCAATTTGCCTTCTTGTCCTGTTCTTTCTTCCATCGCTAGTATTTGCTCAGGACAACCCCACCCTTGAACTTCGCCTGAGCCGCGACAATGGTTTTGGGTTAGGCAACCAGATGCAGGGTAACTTCTCTTATCGGGTAAGCGGGCCGGATGATTTGGTTCGGGTGGAATTTTTAATGGACGGTGAGGTGATTGGGGAAGCGACTGAGGAGCCATTTCGCCTTCGATTTGTGACCGACAATTTTGAGTTGGGGCGGCATGAGATGTCGGCCGTTGGCTACACATCTGATGGACAGACCCTTGAATCCAATACCTTTATTGGTGAGTTTGTTTCCCCTCAGGTAACGGGCCGATTTATCTTTGTGGTCATTGGTTTTGTGGTCGTGGTTGTGGCAGCTCGCTTTCTCTTTACCCGGCCGGGATCAGGTAAAACGAAGAACGGGTATGGTATGTTTGGTGGGGCGGTCTGTAAAAACTGCGGACGGCCGTTTTCCCGGCATTGGTGGGGGTTGAATCTGTTGGCGACCAGATATGATCGTTGTCCGCACTGTGGCAAATGGCAAGGAACAAGTGCCGCTTCTGCCGAACAGTTGGCCGCCGCCGAAGCCTTTGCAAGAGAGCTTGATGGGGTTGACGTTGCTGCGCCAGAAACCGAGGATGATTCGGCCGAAAAACTGCGGAAACAACTTGATGATTCTCGATTTGAAGATTTGTAGTACCTGTTGAAAGGTAAGCTATGATGCCGGAAGCCCGAATTAACCAACTGCGACAAGAGATTGAGTTTCATCTATATCGCTACCACGTTCTCGATTCGCCCGTTATCAGTGATGGCGAATATGATGTCCTCTACAATGAACTGCTTAAGTTGGAAGCCGAGTATCCTCAATTCCATTCGCCGGATTCACCGACCCAACGAGCCGGCGCCGAGCCATTAAATGCCTTCGTCAAAGTAGCTCACCCAGCGCCAATTCTCAGTTTAGCCAATGCCTTTGATGTTGAGGATTTATTTGCCTGGCGAACACGTATCGGCCGTCTTTTATCGGAAGATACGGTGCTTGATTATGTGGCGGAGCCAAAGATTGATGGATTGTCAGTGGTTTTGACTTATAGAAACGGCCGTTTTGAGCAAGGGGCGACACGAGGCAACGGCGAGGTTGGTGAAGATATAACGGTCAATTTGCGAACCTTGTTTGCCTTGCCGAAACGAATTCCTATCGATCCAGATAGTGACGTTCATCCACCGCCTTACCTTGTGGTGCGCGGCGAGGTCTTTTTTCCGCTCGATAAGTTTGAAGAGCTCAATCAGCGGCGATTAGAGGCGGAGCAGCCTCTTTACATGAACCCCCGCAATACGGCCGCTGGCTCGCTGCGCCAACTAGACCCCAAGATGACGGCCGAACGGCCTTTGACCCTCTACTGTTATGATTTTGTTGCCTGGGAGGGGGGTGATGTGCCAGACACCCAATGGGAGCGGCTGGCGATGCTTCGTGGTTTGGGTTTTCCGGTTTCTGATGACATACATCATTGTAAGACATTGGAAGAGATTGCGGCCGTTTATGAAAATTGGATTGAAAAACGCAATGCCATTAACTATGAGATAGATGGGGTGGTGGTTAAGATAAACGACCAGCCACTCGCTCAAAGTTTGGGCTTTACAGGCAAAGACCCTCGTGGGGCCATTGCGATGAAGTTTCCAGCCCAGGAAAAGACGACCCGACTGTTGGATGTAGTGGTTAATGTCGGCCGTACTGGTATCCTGGCCCCCAACGCTTCCTTGGAACCAGTTGAAATTGGCGGGGTATTGGTGCAAAACGCCACCCTACATAACTATGATGAAATTCAGCGCAAAGATATTCGGATTGGCGATAGGGTGCTGATTAAGCGGGCTGGAGATGTTATTCCCTACGTCATTGGCCCGGTGGTCGATTTACGAGATGGAACGGAGCAGGTGATTGAGCCACCTGAAGTTTGTCCGTTCTGTGGCGAGCCGGTTGTTAGGATTCCAGGTGAGGTTGCCATTTATTGTGATAATGCTGCTTGCCCTGAGCAGTTGGTGCGGCGTGTGGAATATTTTGTCGGTCGTAGCGCGATGGACATTGACAATTTTGGCTCTCAAACAGGGGCATTGTTAATCGAACAAGGGTTGATCCATGATGTTGCTGACATCTATTTCCTAAAGCAAGATGACCTTTTGGGGTTAGAGGGATTTAAGGAGAAGAAGGTTGATAACCTTTTGGCTGGATTGGAGGCCAGCAAACAGCAGCCACCTGAACGAATGCTGACGGCATTGGGCATTCGCTTTGTTGGCAATGTTGTGGCAGGGTTACTGTTGGATGAGTTAGGCAGCATAGATGCCTTGGCCGCCGCCACGCCGGAGCAGTTGGAGGCGATTGAGGGTATTGGGCCGCAAACGGCCGCTTCTGTTGTGGCTTGGTTTCAAGAGCCAAATAATCACCTATTGTTAGAGAAGCTGCGCACGGCCGGACTTCGCTTTGAAGCAGAGAAGGTTGAATCGGCCGCGCCCCAATCTTTGGCTGGAAAGACTTTTGTTATTACGGGAACGCTGCCTTCGATGGGTCGCAAAGAGGCCAAGGCTTTGATTCAGAGTTATGGCGGCAAGGTGACAGGCTCTGTCAGCGGTAAAACTGATTATCTGTTGGCAGGGGAAGCAGCCGGAAGTAAATTGGATAAAGCCAATAAGTTGGGGGTGACCGTTTTGGACGAGACTCAATTACGCCAGATGTTGGAATAAAATGCCAGAATTTTTTAATGTCTTGCCGCCAGATGAAGCGCGGGACTTACTATTTAGCTACCTAACCCAAACCCTATCCTCTGAAACGATTCCAACAGAAAGTGCAATAGGGCGGGTAACGGCCGCAGCCCTCTACGCCCCCCATCCACTGCCCACCTTTCGACGTAGTACAATGGACGGTTTTGCGGTGAGGGCGGTCGATACTTATGGCGCTTCAGCCACTTTACCTGCCTTTTTGACCGTTATAGGCGAGGTTGGTATGGGAGTGGCGGCCGATATTTCTCTTAGCGTTGGTCAAGCGGTCGTCGTCCACACAGGAGGCATGATTCCTGAAACGGCCGATGCGGTCGTTCAGGTAGAATGGACCCAAGCAATGGGAGTGGATGAACAATTTCCATATGAAATCGAGATTATAAGGGCGGTCGCCGAAGGACAAAATGTGCTTCAGGTGGGGGAGGATGTTCACCAGAATGAGGAGATATTGTCCACAGGGCATCTCTTACGGCCGCAAGATTTAGGCGGTTTGTTGGCGTTGGGCATCATAGAGATAGATGTGGTACGCCAACCTCGCGTGGCTATCATGGCAACTGGCGATGAGGTGGTTGCACCATCGAAAACGGCCGAGATGGGCCAAATTCGAGATATAAACAGTTACACAATAGCAGGTCAGGTTCGGCAAGCTGGTGGGATTCCAGTCTTGCAAGGGATTGTGCCGGACAGGTTGGCGGCATTGAGAACGGCCGCCGCCACCGCCTTAGTCGAGAACGATATGTTGGTCATGTCGGCCGGCTCTTCTGTCAGTGTCCGCGATATGACCGTTCAAGTTATCGACGATCTAGGTGAGCCAGGCGTATTGCTTCATGGCGTAGCAACGAGGCCAGGTAAACCGACGATTGTGGGGGTTGTTGATGGAAAATTGGTACTAGGGTTACCGGGTAATCCAGTCTCAGCTATGATACAATTTAACATGTTTGGTGTCCCTGCTATCTGGCGAGTACAAGGCTTGCATTCTCTGCCACGACGAGGTATGGTATTAGCCAAAGCTGGACAAAATATTGCCAGCGAATCTGGTCGCGAAGATTATGTACCGACTCGGCTAGTAGAAACGGCCGAGGGTTTGATTGCTATTCCCGTCTTTGGCAAAAGCAACTTAATTTACACGCTTATTAATGCTGACGGGATTCTAAAGGTTCCAATTAATAAGAATGGTTTTGAAGAAGGTGAGTTTGTGGAGGTAAGGCTCTTTTGACCCAAGAAAAAACAAAAAGAACCCCAATCGATCCAAATGAAGCCAATGTCCTTGTTGTCGAAGACAATCCAACCAATTTTGCGCTCATGGCCCGTCTATTGGCTTATGTCGGCGTGAGGACATCCGAATGGAAGACGAGCGGTTGGGGGGTAGTTGACTTTGCCGAGAAGATGGAGCGTGTTGATTTAGTCTTGATGGACTTACGGTTGCCGATTGAAGATGGCTATGATGCCTTACGTCAGATTAGAAACAGCGAAAAGCTCAAGGATACGATTGTTGTTTTGGTGACCGCTCATGGGAGCTTTGAAGAAATGGAACGAGCTCAAAAAGCTGGGTTCGATGGATTCATTGCTAAACCCTTAAATGTAAAAGATTTCCCTGAACAGGTGCGGGCCATCTTAGAGGGGGAGGAAATTTGGGTCGCAGACAGCACAGCCTAGTTTTTAATCGGGCAAGATAAATTTATCGCTTTCTGAGTGATAATAACGAAGTTCCGGCCGTTCTAAATAATATACCCAACCGTGTAAGGACAGCTTCTTATTTTCTAGTCGTTCTCGAATGAATGGGTAGCTTTCGAGGTGGCGAAGTTGTTGAACGACATTGCGTTCAACGATGGCTTGATGGCGTTCGGCCGTTTTCTCTGCCTCGCCGAAGCCATCAACTTCCCGTTGGGCTGGGCGAGCTAAATCTAGCCAACGGATCAAGGTCGGCCGACTTGATAAATCTAGCCCTCCATCCAATCCTTTAATCCCACCACAATCTGTGTGTCCACAGACAATAATGTGAGGAATCTCCAAATCTAACACTGCAAATTCTAATACTGAGACGATGCCGATTTCGGTTTGCCAATAAGGAGGTACGATATTAGCGATATTGCGGAGCATGAAGAAATCGCCTGGTTTGGCGCCTAATAATTGCTCAGGGACGACTCTGGAATCGGAACAGCCTATAAAGAGGGCCGAAGGATATTGACCTACTTCAGCCAATTCCTGGAGAAGCTGCTGATTTTCGGAAAAGAATTTTTGCCTGGGTGACTTCGTCTTGTTGAGTATTTGATCCATCATTTTATAGAGGTGATTTATGATCCGTCAATTAATAGATTACCAGATAAGTCAAGCTGAATAGGGGCTACTGGGTCAACGTCGTCAGAGCGGTTCAGGATAGGGCTTCGCTGGAGATCGGGCCAAGTGTACATGCCTATATGAAAGTAAGCAATTGGGTTATCTGGTTGGTCGAATTCAGCCCAGGTAATAAGATGGTCGCCCAGTTGCCAGGCACGTGAGGAGGTATAATTATCCTGCATCTGTGAGGGTTCTGTACTTTCATCAACATACAGATGATTAAACTGTTGGAAATGTCCTTCCTGTGGTTCGGCTACAATTTTCCAGTATGTGATCAGGCGCAGGCGCCCGTTGCTCAGGGTTTGTACCTGCCAGCCGTGTAATTCAGCTCCGTTAGCCAGCCGACCAGGTGGCGCGGCGTTAAAATCAGTCAGAGAGACATCGGTTAAGGTAAGTGCGACATAGGGTGGTTCGCCAATACGGCGAGGCAAATCAGTGCGGGTTCCAGATAAACCAATCGCCTCGACAATATCCCAGGCCGGTAGATTGTCAAAGGTAAATAGGATGTGGGCGGCCTGGTCGGGAATCAGCAGCGCGGTACGGGCATCAACAATCTGGCGAGGATAATCCCACAACAAAACCTTGAAAACGGCCGCATCCCCCTGAAATTCAGGAATATCGCCGAATGTCTCAATAATGATCGGTCGGCCGTCGGCTTGCAGCGTGTTAACGGCTTGTTGGGGATAGGACAGAGGCGTTCCCATTCCACCGGGTACAAGCTCTTGACGGACAATAGAGAGTGTTTGGGCAACAGCGACGCTTTGGGCAATAGCAATAAGACTGACAGCACTTAGGATAATAATGGGCCACCACTTTCTTTTCCCTGTCTTCACAGCCAATCCGATAAGCAAAAAGAGAGCAGGAACGGAGACAAGTTGGTAGTGAATATTTGGAGCGGTCTTAGCGCGTAAAAAGAAGAGGGGAGTTACTACAGCCCACACTAATATTAATTCAACCAGGATGCGTTGAGGGGTTGGTGGTTGTTTTGATGCAGGAGAGGGTGAGCTACGCCATAATTGCACGCCTTCCTTAACAGCCTTTATAATGCCCACAATTAGGAGCAGGCCGAGAAAAATTTGGCTAACCGACAAGGCCAGTTCGAGGAAATTTTGCCAGTGCCAATCGGCGTTAAGCCAAAACTTCTCCCAACCTTGACCTATTCCCAACTTGATCAACTGGGGCAAGCCGTTCCAGTTGGTAAGGGTAGGCTCCTGGAACAATGCCTGCAATTCTGCTTGCGCTCCCTCACCGTAGCGCCAGATTGTATAGATAGTAGGCGCGGCAGCTATTGCGGCCAACAGGCCCCCTATAATAATTGCGGGCCACTGCTGCCACAAACGAAAGCGCAGCACAATCCAGCCTGAGGCGAGGGCCAGGACAAAACCGGCAATGTGTACCTGACCGACAAATCCGGCCAGGAATATATGCAGCCCTAACCAGAGGCTACTCTCTTTTTGAGTGGCTTGCACGGCAGCAACAGCCCATAAAATAGCCAATGGTACTAAAAGATTTTGGCTCCAGATATTACGTGAATAAAGGATCAGATAGGGTGCGCTGGTAAATAGAAGGGCGGTTGTTAGACCGGACCACTTTCCCCAGGCAGATCGGGCCAGCCACCAGATACCAAAAACTGCCAAAACATTCATCAGCCCTACGAACCATGTTGCTAGCAGGGGATTTGTTGAGAAAAGATAGGGAATGCCAAAGAGCCAGACGGCCGCTGGGAAGTTGGGAATGCCGGTAGATGACTGCATTCCCAACCGAGCGAAGTTGCCTTCCCGCACCATTTGCAAGGCCATGTCGCTGACCCGCGCCTCGTCAAAGCTGAAGGAATTTACGCCAGGCCAACCCAAACGCAACCAAAGTGCCAGGGCCACAATTAGTAGAAGGGCGAGCAGTTCAGTTTTAGTTAGAGTTCTATCCAGCGTCATTTTGGCAGTTGGGTTAATTGCTAGTTATTGTATGTTGGGTTCTTTTGGAGTGATCTTTTGTTTTGTCTGGAGGGTGGAGAAAATGTAGATGGGAGCGCCAAGGAGGCTGGAGAGGCGCATGATAGCAAAGACGAGCAGCGATAGGGCAACGGCCGAACCAGCCTCTACGCCAGCCCCAGCAAAGAGCAGCGGGGCTAGATACTCTCGGACTCCCAAGCCGCTGACTGAGGGAACCAGTAGCGTTACAGACATAATCGGTACAACCAGTAAATAATAAAAGAATGAGACCTCCAAACCGATTGAGAGGCCAACGAGATACCACCAGCTTACCAGAAGCAGGTTAAAGATGGTTGAGACAAATAAGGCTCCGAAAATAGCCCTGCGGCCGCAACCTTGAACGGCTTGAAGGAGTTTGGCGATTGGGCCATCGCCCACAGGGGAAAGTTTAGCGGGGAGCCAGCGGCCAAAGCGCTTGATGAGACTACCTTCCAGTAAAACGCCGCCGCTAATTAAGCCAATGATAGAGACGGCCGTTATTAACCAAAATAAATCTTGGGGAAAATCAGACGGCCGAAATGGCAAGGCTAATAATGCCAGAACAAACAACATGAGCAGTCCCGTCAATCGATCTACAATCACTGTCCCGGCTGCAACATTGGCTGGAACGTTGCGAGCGACCTCTACAATGCGAACGGCATCACCCCCAAATCCGCTGGGTAAAAAAGCATTGAAGAAATTGCCCACAAAATAAAGTTCAACCAGACGACCGAAACCAATAATTACTTTCAAACCTCTTAGGAGAAGCAGCCAGCGATAGGCACGTAAGACTAGGCTAGCTGTTACGAAGAAAAAGGCCAGGGTTAACCAACCCCAATGGACATTAACAACTGCGGCTTGAATCTCCGCAATTTCCACGTTGAATAAAACATAGCCTAAGCCTAAGACAGTGACGGTAACTTTAAGAATAGTAGATAAATGTTTTCGCATTGATAAGATTTTATCGTAACTGTCTGGCACTTCAAAAGCAGTTGACGCTTTATTAATGGATTGGATGACGATCGTCGCATTCTCGTATTACCCTTGTATACAAACGTTCCTTATAATCGGTGGCTATGAGACGCCCATTTGATATTCGGCCGTTTGGTAAGCTAATCCAGACTAAATGGTTCATGGTCACGGCCGTTTTGCTGTTTTTTTTCATGGCTGTCAGCAGTTTGGTGGACGATAGTCCAACGATGGATGAGCAAAATCACCTGGCAAGGGGGTTAGCCTTTCTCAAGACAGGCGATCCTCGCTTAAGCGTTGAGCATCCACCTCTCATAAACAGCCTCAGCGCATTACCTGTATTGAGCCTGCTAGATATTACCTTGCCGCTTGATCACCCTAGTTGGAACCAACCAGAGGGCTGGTATGCCTTTGCAGAACAACTTTTATGGGTAGCCAACCAAGATGTCAATCGGATGATTTTCATGGCGCGACTGCCAATCGTTTTTCTGACGATGGGTTTGGCGCTAGTTGGATTCCATTTTGCTCGCCAAATGTGGGGACGAACTGCGGGTGTGGCTGCATTTGTCTTGCTGCTTTTTGATCCAAATGTAATGGCGCACGGCCGTTATTCGACGACTGATATTGGGGGAACGCTTTTCATCTCTTTGGCTGCTCTTTTGCTTTGGCGGTGTTGGCGGCAGCCAAAATGGAGCTGGGGCTTGGTGCTGTTAGCTGGTTTGGGGTTAGGGCTTGCCTTTGGAAGCAAGCTCTCAAGTCTGGTTTTTGTGCCAATTTTTGGCTTAGTAGCGCTTTTGCCTCTTTATCGACAGCCCTGGACATTTGAGGCAGCGGGGCGACGTTTGGGACAGTTATTAACGACCGGACTTCTCTCTATACCGGTTATCTGGACGATCTTTGGCTTCCAGTGGGGTCAGTTCAATTTTCAAACTAGCCCTTTCACCAATCTGAATGACATTTCTGGGCCAATGCCGACCTTTTGGGCCGGGATTGAGCAGATATTAGCCATTAGCAGCGGCGGACGGCCGACTTTTTTGTTAGGCGAATTTTCATCGGAAGGTTTTGTCGCTTACTTTCCAGTTGCCTTCCTGGTCAAAACGCCTCTACCGATCTTATTTCTATTTTTGCTGGCCCTCATATTATTATTCCGGTCAAATAGTCGAAAACGAGCCTTATTCCTGTTTTTACCCGCCAGCTTGTATTTTTTGCTTAGTATGCAATCTGCCTTAAACATTGGCTACCGCCACCTTTTACCGATACTGCCTTTGCTATATATCCTCATTAGTGGTTTGGCAACGAGCCGATTACGAATTACGAATTACAAATTACCTCTCCGCTCAATAGTTGCACCTCTAATTCTCTTGTTCATTTGTGGGAACCTATGGATATACCCACACTACTTGAGTTACTTTAATCTGGCAGCGGGGGGTCCAGAGGCAGGGTCTGAAATTTTGGTGGATAGCAATATTGATTGGGGCCAAGATTTGTTGCGATTGAGGGATTGGATGGTGGAGAATGGGGTGGATGAGGTTAAGTTGTCTTGGTTTGGAACGGCCGATCCCCTCTACTATGGCATTGCCTATGAACCCTTGCCTGGATTACCTCGGCACCATAATTTGTGGTGGGACGTTCCTTTTAATCGCATAAACCCGGAACCAGGGATCTATGCTATCAGCGTCAGCAATCTGTGGGAGATTCCATTAGAAAATAAGACGACCTATCCCTGGTTTCGGGAGCGGGAACCGGACGACCGGGTGGGCTATTCGATTCTCATCTACCAGGTGACAGAAGATGAAACTGCCCAATAATGGCAAGCTGGATGGTCGGCTCCGTTTAGCGGGCTGGGTGCTGCTGACGGCCGTTTTGGTGGCTGTTTTCCCAATTGGGCAAGCCCGGCAGATACCAACCTTTCTGCTCCTTTGGCTGGCTCCAACGATCAGTTGGGCATTTTGGGGGTTAGATCGAGAAGCCAGATTGCTGGAGCGGCTCCTGATTGGGGCGGGCCTGTCATTATTGTTCAATGCTTTACTCGCTCTCCTAATCAGCTATTTATCCGGTTGGCCATCTCGTTGGGTTTTGTTGGCAGCGGCTGTTCTGAATGCTTTGCTTCCTATGGGGCGCTCATTGATGCCTCGAGGAGCGCAGACTGCTGGCCTGCCCCTAAAAAAGAAATTCTCGGCTGTTCCTTGGTTACTTGTCGGAATTATGGCATTGGCCTTGCTGCTGCGGTTGGTCAATCTTGATTACAAAGAACTCCAAGGGGATGAAGGCGTTATCATGGTTCGGGCAGCCGCCGTTTTAACAGGCGATGCGAATCAACTTTTTCTCCATCAGAAAGGGCCGATTGAAATTTTACTGCCGTTAATGACCTGGGGTTTAACAGGGGCTATTAATGATTTCTGGGCCAGGTTGCCCTTCACCTGGGCTGGTTGGTTGGGGGTTGGTCTTGTTTATTTGTTGGGTCAACGTTGGTTCGGCCGAAAAGCAGGGCTTGTAGCGGCTCTTTTGTTTGCAATCAGTGGGTTTAGTATTGCCTTTAGCCGTATCATTCAATATCAAACCCTGGTCATGTTATGGGGCGGCTTGTCGCTCTTAAGTGCAACTCGCTACCGAGAGCGGGGACGGCCGTTTGATCTGATATTAACGGCCGTTTTCCTGGCTGGGGGTTTATTGGCCCACTATGATGCCATACTGGTTTTTCCGGCAGTGGTTTGGTTGTTATGGGCCAGGGTACAACAAGAAAGAAGGATTGAATGGCGTGGTTGGCTAGTGCCACTGGTCGTTGGGAGCGGCACATTAGCCCTTTTCTATCTGCCCTTTGTGTTAAACCCAAACTTTGAGCGGACGTTTTCCTACCTGGTTCAAGGTCGGGTTGGAACGGATGAAAGCGGTTTACCCTTTAGTTGGAGCGGTTCTGCCGTCTGGCAAATGGTCACTTTTTATAACAGTCTCTGGTACATCTTGGGATTGCTTATATTAATCGTTATCGGTTATTGGAAACTGATTAAGCAACGCAGCCACCTTGCTCCAGCGTTTTATTTCTTGGCACCGACCCTCTTTTATACCGTTATCGTTGGCGATCCTCGAACCCACGTTTACACGCTTTTTCCTGGGGCGGTGATTATGGCAGCGGTGGGGTTAATTGGTTTAGCTGAATTTCGGCCGTTATCGTCGGATCTTCCAAGGCGAATTGCTTACCTGTTCTTTACCAGTTGGCTGTTGGTGTCAACTCTCTATGTTACTTTACTTTTTGTTGATGTGTCTCCCGAACGGCAGCGGACTTGGGCTGAAAATCGGCCGTTGCCCGCGCTTTATCCGACGACCTGGGATGAGCCACCCCTGTTTGGTTTATTTGGTTTTCCCCATCAAGCTGGTTGGCGCGCGGCAGCCGGACTGTTGTCGTTTGACGGATTGCCTTATGCTAGTAATGAGGAAGAGGAGATCACTAATTATTATATGGCCCAAGCTGATCGAACCCATTGCCTAGATTTTGAATCATTTATTTTGGTTTCAAATGTCCAAGATGAGATTCCTTATGAACCGGCGTGGTTAGATGGCCTTTTTTTGCAGACGCAAGTAATGGTTGATGAACAAGTAACATTAGAGGTATTTGCTAAAGAGCCAGTTTCCGAAGCTGTCAAAATAACGGCCGATAATGAGAGCCGTTGGCTTACACCGCAGCAGGTTCGACCGCCTGTTTTTCGAGGGCAGATTCCGATTGAGGTAAATTTAGCTGACCAAGTTATCCTGACCGGCTATGAAATTGACGCGACTTCGCTCTTGGCTGGAGAACGGCTGTTAATTCGGCTTTATTGGGAGGTACTGGCTCCTTTTGAGCAAAATAAGCAGGTGTTTGTCCATCTTTTCGATGGCGACATTCAAGCCCAGGATGATAGCGCCCCAGAGTGCGCGGTTAATCCCACGACCCGTTGGGAGCCAGGGCAGATAATAGTTGATCCACATGTAATCGAGATTCCAGCCGAAACACCACCTGGTACGCTACAACTAATTGTTGGTATGTATGACTTGTTGGATAGGGACCGTTTACAACGGATCGATGGTCTTGGAGATACTATTTTCTTGACAGAAATTAACATTAGGTGAGGTATCTGAAATGGTACGAGAAATAGTTGGAAATTTTTGACGGAAATTCAGGAAATGGGTAGTATTCTTTGTTTGGTTAAGTGAGAATGAGAAATTTTCCACCTCACAGCGACCAGATAGTTATTTCATAACAGAATTGTAGAAAGAAAGGAAAGCTGATTTTGAAGATCGGCGACGGACGCTCAGTTCGGGATTAAAAAGAAATTTAGGAGAATAGTTTCATGAATGTAACGGTGGTTAAGGAGCAACCACAGCGAAAGCATACCGGGTTATTTGTCAGTATCTTGGTTGCATTGCTGATGATTTTTACAATATTTCAAACAATTAAGGCCCAAGAAGGCATTCGGGAGGGATCGCAGCCTCCTGACCTGAGTGGCTCCGAAAAAAGTGTTGATAGTAGTATGGCTGCGCCAGGAAGTGTGCTTGCATATTCCATTGTTATCAGTAACAGTGGCGACACCCCGGCAGCTGATGTCATGATGACGGACACATTAACGACGGGCTTGACCTATGAGGCTAATAGTTTGAATGTTATTGGTGGTGGTCTATTCGGTGAAGATAATGGGACTATTACCTGGACGGGGTCGGTTAATAATAGCGCTGAAGTAGTTGTTACTTTTAATGCCATTGTTGATGGTGGCCTGGGCGGTGGTGAAGTGTTTACGAATACGGCCGAAATCGGATACAACGGCTCTGTCATAGAGCGTTCGGCCGTGACTACTGTATTCACCGATTCTGTCTCTTTCTTCCCTTTAATATCTAATCCAGTTCCTTGGCCATCTATTGCATTAAATCCAATCGGTCGACCAGATTCAACCAATTCCTGGATTGTCTCTTGGTCTGTTAGTGACCAAACGTATGTCACTGAATATGAGTTGGAAGAAGCAAAAAACCCTAACTTTAATGGTGCAACGACGGTTAATATTCCAAGTGGTACAACTTCATCATTAAGGTCTAATCTCTTAGCCATCAATAACCTGTTTTATTATCGCGTGCGGGCTATTGGTAGCTTTGGTGTTACACCTTGGTCGAACATTCAACAAGTGAGGGGCGGTTATCGGGACGATTTCAATTTCCCCACTAGCGGCTGGACAATGCGCCGCCAAGATACAGACACCGTTATTAACGATTCATACTACCGAGACGGACATCTTGTATTAGAGATGGACAGCAGTTATGACTATCAAATTGTTTCTTCGCTTGCCCCAGCGCCTGCGCCACCATACCAGATTGAGGCTGAAATCCGTTTGGTTGGGGTTGATAATCTTCATAGTTATGGAATTGTTTTTGGCGGCGATTGGAATGGTCAACCCTGTCCTAACAATGATTATTCAAGCTGTTTTAATAATTACTATCGGCTAAATGTTGTTTGGTCGGGGGATATGGATGATCGTTTGTCTATTCAACTGAAGCGGATCGATTATCATGAACAGCCTGATAATGTTGGCCGAGGAGTGACCTTGATGCCATTTAATACGGTTAATGTCATTCCGCCTGCTCAAGGCTGGCAGACCTGGACTTTCCAAGTTTATGCTAATGGCGTCATTCGACTCCTCTTAAACGGCCAACAGGTATTCGAAGGATTCGATACCAACTATATTAACAACCCATACTTTGGCGCTTTTTCGTCCACCGATGAATATAATGGACTTGAAGCTGAATTCCAGTACTTTGAAGCGTCTTTCTTAGATTAAGTATTAAAAACATATTCGGCCGTGACAGTAACAAAATTATTGTCACGGCCGTTTTTGCTATTTGGCTCCCATACGGTCAAGAGGTATCGATCATTCAATGAGTCAAGACCTTTACGATTCTGTCGTCGTTAAACGTCAGCCACGCTTTCGCTTTGGTTGGCGGTACGTAGTCTTGGCCGGTATCCTACTTTTAGCAGCCTTTTTACGCCTTTGGCAGATAGAGTCACTGCCACCCAGTCTCAATCATGACGAAGCTTATAATGGCCTAGATGCCCTCTCTTTGTTGAACGGAGAAACGTTCCCAATCTTCTACGAAGGTTGGGAGCTTTATGCCCTGGATGCCCACCTGGATCGGCCCGTCCAGGAAACACAAAGACCCATCTTTTTTGAAGGTAATTTTGGTCGGGAGCCACTTCATATTTATTTGATGGCTTTGTCAATCCAACTGTTTGGGCCAACGCCGTTGGCAATTCGACTTGTTCCGGCCTTTGCCGGGGTACTAGCCGTTTATATGACTTATATGGCTGCGGCCATCTTGCTGGGGCGAGGTCAACGGACCGGGGAGGGCGATCTTTATCAAGCCTGGATTCCGTTATTCGCTGCATTCATCATGGCCGTTTTTTATCCAGCCGTTACCTTCAGCCGTTTTGGGCTGAGAGTTATGGTTTTTGTGCCAATTAGTACGGCCGTTGTCTACTTCTTCTGGCGTGGTGTTCGGACTGTTGATCAAATGCTGCGCGACGAAATTGACCAACCCTTTACGGCGTTTAATGTTGAATTAGGAACCTTTACCCCGGTCTGGTTTACTCTTGCTGGGTTTTTCTTAGGGTTGGGTATCTATGCTTATGCAGCGGCCCGTTTTTTCCCATTCTTGTTCGTAATATTTATCATTCTATGGTTTTGGCGAGACCGACAGGCGATGCGCTACCAATGGCTCAATATAGCTGTCATGGCTGTGACCGCCCTTCTTGTTGCTTTGCCCTTATTGCTTTTTTTCCTGCGTTATCCATATTTCATTGATTTCCGTTCTCGCGTTGTTGCTAACCGAGGGGCTGGAACCTTTCCTGGACAACCCTGGTTGACCTGGTTGAATAATGTCTGGCGGCTATCTTTAGGGCTGGTGTGGCAAGGGGATATTGATATTCGGCATAATTTGCCGGAACGGCCGTTTCTAGATCCACCGCAAGCATTTTTCCTGATTCTGGGTTTTATTCATATTGTTCGGCAGCGGTTGCGGCGACATCATGTCTTCTTAGCCTTATGGTTCTTAATCATGCTGCTGCCGAGTTTATTAAGTGGCGATGCACCCCATTTTGGCCGCATGATCGGCGCCGCACCTCCAGCGGCCATGTTAGTTGCGCTTGGGGCCGATTGGCTGGCCAGAACAATTGGCGGTCGTTTATCTCGCCAGGATGATATTGATCAGGATTTACAGGATACGCGCATCAGCCGCTTTGGAATTGGATTCTGGGTATTAATCCCCCTTTTTATCATTAGTGGAGTTATTACCTTTCGGGATTACTTCCAGCAATATACCAATCAGCCCCAATTAGAGGAAGCGTTTTATGTCGCCGATTGGGAATTGGGACAATTTGCGGCCGAATTGCCAGAAGACACTATTACCTATCTATCACCTACACAGGAAGAGATGGCGACCATTTATTTTGCTTTGGGTGGAGAAATTGAGCAGTTACGCAGCTTTTATAGTCCCGAATCACTGATCCCGGTTGGGGATGCCGGGCAGGCAACGGCTTATCTCATTCGGCCATTGGGGGAATCGGCGCTTGGGCGATTGTCGGCCGTTTTCCCTCAAAATAATATTCGGCAAACGGAGCAAAATTTCACCGCATTTTTAGTTGATGCGGCTGCACCTTGGACCCAACCTGAATTTGAAAGCGATGCAACCTGGGGAGGCGCGATTTCGTTGGTGGGCTGGTCAGCCCGCCAGGATGGCGGGCAATTGGCCGTTACCCTCTATTGGCGAGCCAATGTGAACATGGCCCGTAGTTATACTGGCTTCGTCCATGTGTTGGATGGCGAAGGCAATTTGATCACCCAACTAGACCGTTTGCCAGAGGGTTATCCGACCATAGACTGGCAATCGGGTGAGATGATAGTAGATACCTTCACCCTCAACTTACCAGCGGATTTATCAGCAGGGGAATATATTGTACAAAGCGGCTTCTATCATTTGCCGACCGATGAACGATTGGGCGAGCCAATAATTTTGGGGCCAGTGATCTTAGATCGGCCGTAATTACCCTAAACTTCACAAATCAACTTATCAAGCGCTTCAAACCATTCTGTTTCATTGCGAGCCTTTCTGACCCTTAAATTAATACCCTTCGTGCCAAAGCTCGCGGCGTTAGATTCCTGGGGCGCACCAGCAAAGACATCAGCCCACCAAGTTATGGCAAAGTCTACGAACCCTATAGCCCAATCCGCCTTTCACGTCTAAAATAGGCCAATGTTCAAGCTCCATCTTTTTGGTTCCCCTATTCTGACCAAGAATGGTGAACATCTCCGCATTCGACGAAAACGTAGTATGGCTTTATTTGCTTATCTGGCTTTGCAAGAGCGGCCCCAAAGTCGGGAGGGGTTAGCAACCTTATTCTGGAGCGAATATGAGCAGTCACGGGCTTTTGCTAATCTGCGTCGAGAGCTAGCCCGTCTAAAATCGGACGTGGGAGCAGGTTTGCTTGTCTCAAATCGGCAGACTATAGGCATTGACTCAATGGCCGAATTATGGATTGATATCAAGCACTTTATGATTGGTGTGGAAAATGAAGCGCCTGAGGACTTGGCTGATACTCTTCAACTTTACAATGATGATTTCATGGCTGGTTTTACTTTGCCAGATGTTCCCCAATTTGATGAGTGGCAATATTTTCAAGCTGATAGCCTCAGGATGACATTAAGTCAGGCTTTGCAACTGCATTTGTCAGCTCAGGAAAAAGCGGCCGATTATGATGGGGCTGTTGCGACAGCCCGACGTTGGCTTTCGTTGGATACCCTTCACGAACCTGCCCATCGGAGTCTGATGCGTTTCTATGCCTTGTCTGGCTAATATTCGGCAGCGATACGACAGTATCATATCTGTGCTAAAACGCTGGAGACGGAAATGGGAGTGGAGCCGGAGGCAGAAACCAAAGCATTGATAGCGGCCATTCAGTCTAGACAGATTACGCGGCCTAAGAGCCATGATTCAATAGAGGCTGCGGATGAACATACTTCAGATAAAACGGCCGTCCCGCGCCATAATCTACCTGCCTTCGCCGATGGTTTCGTTGGCCGTCGTCGGGAAATTGAGAAAATTCATCATCATCTAACCGAGACAGACGGCCGTCTCCTGACCTTGCGTGGCATGGGAGGCATTGGCAAAACCCGGCTTTCCATTCAGGCTGTCTGCGAACTGATTGAGACCGACCACTTCTCCGACGGTATCTTTGTCGTTAATTTAGCTGGGGTAGAAAGCGGTGACTATCTTATTCCCGCCATTGCCGATGCCCTCAATTTCGCGTTGACAAAAGCGACTGATCCCTTGGAACAGTTGACAAATTTCCTTTTTGGAAAGGAGATACTGCTGTTGTTGGACAATTTCGAGCAGTTGCAAAGCAGCGCTTCTCAACTGACCAAACTGCTTCAGCATTGCCCTGAACTGACGCTGTTTGTAACCTCGCGTCATCAGCTCAACTTGGCTGGGGAGACTGTTTTGATATTGGATGGGCTGCTTTTATCGAAAAATCGTAATTCAGAAAGTGAGGCTGTCCAACTGTTCCAGGAACGCGCCCGTCAATTTGCACCCCACCTGGATATAGACAACGAAAAACCCTTCATCCAGGCAATTTGTAGGCTGGTAGAAGGTATGCCTTTAGCGATTGAGATGTGTGCGGCCTGGGTTCAAACGCTTAGTAGTCAGGAGATATTAGAAGAGATTCAGCGAGGGTTGAGCTTATTGGAGGTTGGTCGGGCAGATGCCCCAGAACGACATACAAGTATCCGTGCTGTTTTCCAGTCGTCATTTAAGCTGCTAACACCGCAAGAACAACAGGTATTACTCGCTTTGTCCATATTTCGGGGTGGATTTAGTCGAACGGCCGCTCAAGAGGTTGCCAATGCAATGCTTATGCAGTTACGCTCTCTTGTTGAAAAATCATTGCTAGGCGTTCGCAATGATTTTACTGAAACGCGTTATCAGATGCACCAACTGCTGCGTCAATTTGCTCTGGAAAAAATTGAAGATGACCATTTGGCGGAAGGACTAAAGCGACACGCCCAATACTATGCTGACCTATTGGCCCAATTGGATAAACTTCGCCTGACTCAAGAAAATCATAAAATCGTTTCGGTTGTTTTCATTGAGATGGATAACTTGCGAAGCATATGGCGTTGGCTAGGCCAGCAGATCGGGGACAACAATATATCGGAACTGCTTTGTGAGATTTTGGAAAAGCTATTACCTGCCTGGAGCTTTGCCTACAGCTACAAAACCTATTTTCTGGAAGGGAAACAGTTGCTTACGATTGTTTGGCAAGCCATGTTGGATGCAAATTGGATGAATTCTGAAACATGGCGACAAAGACGTACCGCTGCGATTGTCGCTGCCAATCTCGGCCGTTCTTGCCTGGAATTAGGTCAATTTGAGGAAGCAATTCGCTTAAGTCAACAAGCCCTTTCCATTTTGCGAAACCGGGCGGGGGATTTGGAGCAGTTAGATACGGCCGATCAAGGTGACGAGGAATATATCTCATTTGCGTTGCGAACCTGGGGAATAGCCAACTACCGTCTTGGAGATCTTACAGAATCAGAGGAAAATCTGTTGGCTGGTTTGGAGGTTGCTTCGACTGACCTTACCAGAGCCTGGGCTATGCAGTCTTTAGGCACTTTATTCTCGAATCAAGGCAAATATGATCTTGCCTTAACTTATTTGACTGAGGCGCTACCGATTTTTGAGGCATTATATGATCAAGTCGGTCTGTTGTCGGTGAATATAGCCATCGGATCCGTGTACGGCCGTCAGCGTCAATTTGATGAGGCCACTCCTCGGTACCGGGAGGTGGTGCGCCTTGCTCGCCAGTTGGAGCAGAAAGGGATGTTGATGATGGCCTTGAACAATTTGGCTATTTGTCTAAATAAAATGGGCTTTAATCGGCAGGTTGCGGATTATTTTGAGGAAGCATTGTCACTGGCTAAAGAAACAGGCAATCAGCGTTGGCAAGCGATGATCGCTCAGGATTTTGGCTTGATATTATTGGAACGGGGCCAAATGCAAAAGGCGGAGGAGAACATTCGAGATGGGTTAACATTGGCCGCGACGTTGAACAGTCAGCCAGATGTTTTGGCGGGATTGTTCCCAATGGCACATTGGCAGGCCCAGAATGGCCGATTTGAGGAAGCGTTGGTTGCCGTTGGCTTTATTATGAATAATGACATGACAAACGAGGAGTCACGCTTATATGCGACCGATTTGTGGGAAGAGCTTTCAAGCGAGCTTCCGGCCGTATTCACGCAACGAGCCGAGTCAAAATTAGATTCCGTTTCTCTCGATGACATTTTAGACATGATGGTGGTCTAAAAGATTGTAGGATTGAAATTTTCATTGACATGCCAGAATATATGTTCTACAATTTGAATGACTTTGTATTTTTTCCTAAAGTTATTCAAACCTGATTGTATTCAGAAAGGAGTAGATATGAGCGGCGTAAGGATATTGGTTGGTACGAAGAAAGGGGCATTTATTCTGACCTCTGATGGTAAGCGAGAGAAGTGGCAGGTAGATGGCCCACTCTTTGGAGGCTGGGAGATGTATCATGTGAAAGGCTCCCCGATCAATCCAGACCGGATTTATGCTTCCCAATCGAGCGGTTGGTTCGGACAAGTTGTTCACCGCTCCGATGACGGTGGCAAGAATTGGGAGACGGTGGGCAATGAGTTTTTGTATGAAGGGGAGGCGGGCACGCACCAATGGTATGATGGCACTCCCCATCCATGGGAATTTAAGCGAGTCTGGCATTTTGAGCCATCGCTGACCGATCCTGATGTCGTTTATGCCGGGGCCGAGGATGCGGCGCTGTTTCGCTCTGATGATGGCGGCATGACCTGGAAGGAGTTATCTGGTTTGCGAGGACATGGGACAGGGCCTCAATGGCAGCCTGGGGCTGGCGGTTTGTGCCTCCATACCATTATCCTGGATGCCAAGAACCCGGATCGCATTATCATCGCTATTTCGGCCGCAGGAGCTTTCCGCTCTGACGATGGCGGCAAGAGCTGGAAAGCCATTAACCAGGGTCTGCGTTCGGAGTATATTCCTGACCCGCAGGCAGAGGTCGGCCATTGTGTCCATCATATCGCTATGCACCCCGACCGGCCCGATGTCTTGTTTATGCAAAAGCATTGGGATGTGATGCGGAGCGATAATGCCGGAGATATGTGGCATGAGATCAGCGGCAATTTGCCCTCTGATTTTGGCTTTGTGGTGGACGTTCACGCCCATGAGCCAGATACTGTGTATGTGGTGCCTATTAAGAGTGATTCGGAGCATTATCCGCCGGAAGGGAAGCTGCGGGTCTATCGCAGCCGGACGGGCGGCAATGAGTGGGAAGCGTTAACCAATGGCTTGCCCCAGGAAAACTGCTATGTCGATATCCTGCGGGATGCGATGTCGGTCGATAAGCTCGATCCTTGCGGAATCTATTTTGGTACAACTGGCGGGCAGGTTTATGGTTCGGCCGATGGTGGCGACAACTGGATGCCGATTGTAGAAAACTTACCGGCCGTTCTGTCGGTCGAGGTGCAGACGCTATCATGATTCGGGTAACGATTCCCCACCATTTGCGAAATCTGGCGGGCAGCGGCTCGGAGGTGCAGGTTGAGGTCGATGGGCCGGTGACGCGCCATGCGGTGTTGAGTGCCCTGGAGGCCAAATATCCGGTGCTGCGGGGTACGATTCGGGACCATGGGACGTTGGAAAGACGGCCGTTTCTCCGCTTCTTCGCCTGTCAGGAGGATTTGACTCACCAATCGCCCGATGCCCTGCTGCCGGATGAGGTGGCTTCGGGTAAGGAACCGTTTATGGTGATTGGGGCGATTGCGGGGGGATAAGGCGGTAAAGGACACCGCTTGTAATTGGTAACTGGTAATTTGTAATTGTTGTCGACCTCCCGGAAGTTGTTATTGAGTGCGCTTGATGTTGAATGAACTTCTGGGAGGTTTCGTTTGTATTTCTAGGAGGAGTGGTTGGGTATGGCTGAAATAGGGATTATGATTGAAGGGCAGGAGGGGTTGAATTGGGAGCGATTTTTTCGATTGGCAGAAACAGTGGAAGGGTTGGGCTTTGCCCACTTGTTCCGGTCTGACCATTTGCGAGCGTTGCTGACGGAGCCAAAGCGGGAGTCGCTGGCTTTGTGGCCGTCTTTGACCGCTCTGGCTTTGCGAACGGAGCGGATTCGCTTTGGGCCAATGGTCTGTTCGATGACGTTCCGGCATCCGTCAGTGGTGGCCAAGATGGCGGCGGCGGTGAGTGTGCTGTCGAACGGCCGTTTCGACCTCGGCCTCGGTGCTGGTTGGCATAAGGAGGAGCATGAGATGTTCGGCATTGATTTTCCCCGCTATCCTGTCCGGCTGGAGATGTTGGCTGAAGGGGCGGAGGTCATTACCAAATTGTGGTCGGGTCAGCCAGCGTCAATGCAGGGCAAGCATTATTCGTTGAAGGACGCGGAAACATATCCGCTTCCAGCCGAAGCCTCCCCGGCTATCATCATGGGTGGCAAGGGGGAAAAGACGCTCAAGGTGGTCGCCCAATGGGCGACGGAGTGGAACTGCTCCTACCTTGGCCTGGACGGCTTTCGGGAGAAATCGGCCGAACTGGATGCAAACTGTGAAGCCATTGGTCGCGACCCGGCGACCCTGCGGCGGTCGTTGATGATTCCGTTTGTGATCGGGCTGGATGGGACGGCCGTTCAAAGGGCCATCGACGGTCAACGGGCGACTTTCGGGGGCCTTCCCGACAACCTTGAAGATTGGCAGGCAGCAGGCTTCATCGGTGGCAGTCCACAGCAGGTACAAGATCAAATTGGGGCTTTCGTTGAGGCTAGTATAGAACGGTTCATGCTCCAGCACAACAACCTTGATGACCTCGACTCCCTGGCACTTCTCGCAGAAACATTAAGTGACTATCTCTAAAGGGGGATAAAGATGACCGAAAAAGATGGCGCAGCCCTTGAAACCGTCATTGTTTTTACGACCCAGATGGAAACGTTAGCCGCTTTTTATCAAGAGGGGTTGGAATTAGGCGACTTTAATCGCTCCCCCGGCCATATTGGTATGGCGGTTGGGCCTGTTTATCTGGGCTTTGACCAGGTTGAGGCGTCGATGGGAACGGGCGGGACGACGATGTGGTTTACGGTCGATGATGTCGTAGCGAGCTTTGAGCGATTTGTCGGATTAGGGGCAACCGTCCGCTACGAACCGACCAAAAAAACCTGGGGTGCTTATCTGGCGGCACTGTATGATTTGGATGGAAATATGTTTGGGTTGTCGGAGCGTGGGGGTTGAGGGGAAAGACTTCATCCGCGTATTGTTTGGTAATTGGTAATTAAGGTGGACTTCCCGGAAGTCTCTTTGGCTGATAGGCTTTGAGGGATTGACTTCCGGGAGGGTTTACTTTGTTAAAATTAAGGAGGTGGATAACCTGATGAAGATGGTGGTGGAGGATAGCCAGAAGGAGGTACTGCAGGAGTTGGATTTTCTATGTTTGCGGAAGAGTCATTGGTCAAGACTGGCAAATTAGAGAAATAGAGGAATTCTGCTATGTGATCAGATGGTTCCACCTGCGAATAATATGTACCGATATCGCTAGGTATTTGGGGAGTTGGATTGACTTGTAAGTACAAATGTGTGATCGGAAATCCGCCGGTTACATCTGTAAACCAAGCATACCGATCAATCCAGCGACCTTCATCATCATTCAGATAACTGGTAACAGCCGCCATGTAATCAACCATATTTGCATGTCCCTTATTCGGTGGGCAGGCCACGCCTACTAAACACCCTGTTTCAGTTATCCATACTTCATCATCTGGAGATCCATATTGAGCCAGCCATCGCCTAATTCTGTTAGCATCATCAATAAATTGATTAACATCAGCCGATCTTAGTCCCTCTGGATTCCAGCTATTCGGACAAAGTTGTCCAGGTTGCCACTCGTCGGAATCAGGAGCTATATCCGGATATATATGAAAATGCCAACCAGCTCTTGGAGGATCTTCTCCACCGGTTAAATTACGGTATTCATCAACGAAACGTGAAATCCAGGTCAGGCCACACTCATGAGCCATACTGCCACCTATAATCAGTTGGGCGTCGATGTCATGAATTTGTATAAAAGGCAATACTTCATTGAGATATCTTGCAGCCATTATTTCTGGAGAAGTATCACATTGGCCGACTATTTCACACTCATTGAATACTAGCCAATAGTCATGGTTGGTTTTGTTATCGATTTCTTCAACATCATCTCCATCGGGCAAATCAATTCCCCAAAACAACATAGGCACAAACTCATGGTCTGTAGGGTAAGTGCCATTCCAAGCGTCAAGATGGATATAAACCCACTGGCTCATCTCGCTAATGTAAGAATTTGTGGCTCCATAGTTGCCAGATGATACTCCCTGACGAGGAGCAACCGATGTTGGATGTGGATTAGGCGTTGGAGTTGGCATACCTGGCACGTCAGCCAACCCATCAAGAGTGCTTATAACTAAGATGAAGCCCAATAAAATTACTGCCCCTACAAGAATCTTTTTATTCACGGTGTCCCTCTCCAAGTTTTAAAATATTGATTGATTTAGGCTGTCCTCGAAATGTTCTCTTTCAGAGAAACTAGATCAGCTGAAATTACAGAATATTGGTTAGAAACCAACTAATCATTCTGTATGATTGGTAAATAATATCTGTATACTTTGGGTACAATATGAAGGGTGGCAGATGCTGTTTGAGTCAACCCTCCTGCGGTTGCGCTGATAGTGATTGGATAAACGCCAAAAGAAGTAGTCGTCGTTGTAATGATAAGCGTAACCTGGGTTGTAGGTGTTGCGGGGTTAGGATTGAAAGTGGCATTTGCCCCAGGAGGCAGCCCGATTACACTCAAAGTTGCTGAAGTTATCCAGCCACGATGGAGGATCAAAGGAATATGAGCAAAGGCATTCTGCCCAGATGCCACAAAGAGCGTGTTTGGTATGATCTCGACAGAAAAATCGGGTTCGGGGACAAATTTATACAATCCTCCTTCGAAACCCGGAAATGTTGCTCGAGTTCCAATCCAAACGTTCTTTTCGGTATCCACTGCAATTCCATGAATATCATTGCTTTTAAGTGCTGAGTTTGTATCAGAGTACACTGTCCAGTTCGTTCCATCATAAAACCCAACACCTAAAGGAGTGTTTAGCGCGTTTCTTCGCATTATCCAAACTCCGGCTGGCTCTTCTATAGCCCATAATCCGACTGTTCCAACAGGATTTACCCGACTTCTATTCAGTGAGTTCATAATAGCCTCGAAGTTAGCCTCTATCATATCTTCCCTGGTCGGGTAATGGGTCCAATTAGTACCGTCAAAGTGCGAACCGTCTCTTCCGTGACTGACCCAAACATTACCTGCGTCATCAAACGCAATATCATCTGCTCCCGAAATAATAGATGGTGGATAGACTGTCCAGGAGCTATTATCAGCCGATAGTACATAAATACCCTGGCCGCTTGTCCCGAACCAACGATTCCCATCTGGATCAATGGAGATAGCTTCAATTTTGCTAACATTCAGATCATAAACCGTCCATTCATCATCTGCTTTGGTTGCAGTGCCTTTGTGATTTAATAAATTGATATAAGGGTACGAGGCTAAATTAGTTCCACTGGCTACCCAAACAAGCGTATTTCCTTCAGGCGCAATAGCCCTTAAATAATGTCCTGACAGCCCATCAGTGTTGGTAAAGGTGATCCAGCTATCTTCAACATACCAACTTAACCCTGCTGCTGCACCTGATTGTGGTCCCGGGCAATAGGAACCAGCGTACACTTCCTCAGCTGCAACAAAGGGTTGGATTCGGCAGCCTAGTAAATTGTAATTTACCCAAGTGTTTCCATCCAGACGACTAACCAATTCGTTTGATGGTAATGGATAATTTAAACTACCGTTCTCAAAACCAGCCCAAACCTGCCCTGAGTTATCAATTGCAACGCCGCCCCAAACGGTATTCGAAGGCAATCCATGCGTGGTAGTATAAACTACCCAAGTGCCATTTTTTTCCTGTGATTTGGCAGCTAGAGCTGTTTGGTTATTGGTAAAATAAGCAGATGTGATAAGAAAAAAACCAATGATGACTAACGACGACAGACCATTAAATAGGATGATAGAATATCTAAAAGTTTTATTGTCTCTTGGTTTGAACATAAGAAACCTCTGTCTATGATATTTATACCGAGTTGGCATAAAATCTTACTTCTGCAAGAGAATAAGTATTATGGAGCTTTGTAATTAGAAGCTTGAGCTAAAAATTAAAAGCCTAAGAGGATTGATATCTAAGTTGTGGGGAAATTAGTTCAAAAACTAAAATCATAAAAAAACTTGCTGTGATTCAATCTCTTCGTATTAAGACTCTTTAATCTTTGCGAGCGGCACCGTAAGGGGCGAGGGCGGCCACGACTTGTTGGTGGATTCGGCCGTTATCCGCAATGATCCCGTTTACCTTGGGGAAGGATTTGTTGAAGGTGATGGGGTTGTCGTCTAAATCGTTGCAGACACCGCCAGCCTCTTCGATGAGCAAGACCCCGGCGCAGATGTCCCATTCGTTTTTGGGGCCACGACTCCATGTCGCATCGGCCTGTCCAGCGGCGACCCTCGCTAGCTTGTAGGCGATACTGCCCATCGTCTTGATGTGGAGGCTGTCTTCAAAGGGTTCAAATTCACCTCGTTTTCGTTCAGAGCGACTGGCATCAACGGCCGAACCAACGAACTCGGTACGGGTGCTGACACCTGTCGGCTGGTCATTCAGATAAACCCCTTCGCCCCGCATTCCGTAATACAGCTCTCCAGTTGCCGGGTTGAGGATAATGCCGAGCAGAGGACGGCCGTCTTCCACCAATCCAACAGAAATGGTGAATTCGGGGATGCCCATTACAAACTCTTTGGTCCCATCGATCGGGTCAACGACCCAGACCCGCTTTTTGTCTAGCCGTTCTGGGCTGTCGCGCGTCTCCTCGCTAAGCCAGCCTGCGTCCGGCAAGAGGGCCATCAGTTGTTCGTTGAGCAGTTTGTCGGAGGCTAAATCAGCGTCGGTCAAGGGATTGTCGGGCGATTTGTTGGTGACAGTGAAGGAGTCCCGATCCTGAAAGTAGACCATGACGGCCGTTCCAGCAGCCTGAGTGATTTTGATTGTTTCGGCAAGCAATGGATTCATCTTTATCGAACCTGGGTTGAGAGGAAATCGAGCAGGTCGATTTTGGTCAAAATGCCCTGAACGTTGTCTTCGCTGGTGGCGATGAGGGCAAAGCTGTTGTCGCTAAAGATACCCATCAATGTCTCCAGGGGAGCGTTTGGCCGCACGACTGGTACATTGGGCATGATGACTGACTCAATCGTCTCATCGGCCGTATGGGTGTGATCTAAGCTGAGCATATGATTAAGCAAATCGACCTCAGTTACAATGCCACAGAGACGGCCGTCCTCGCCAATTACCGGAACCTGGGAGATATTGTACTCCTTAAAGATTTGGATAACCTCTGTCATCAGATCCGTTGGTTTGGCTGAGAGTAATTGCTCACCGCCTTTGGCTGTTTGAATGTCGATGGCCCGGACATCTTGCCAAGAGCGGTGCAAGAAGCCATTTTCCCGCATCCACTCATCATCAAAGACCTTGCTCAAATAACGGGCACCTGTGTCAGGTATCAAAACAACAACGATATTATCTGGCCCTAGATTATTTTCTTGGGCATATCTCACCGCCCCTGCAACGGCTGAACCAGCCGAGCCACCGCTAAAGATTCCTTCCTCGCGGACAAGCCGACGTGCCATGAGTAGGCTTTCTCGGTCATTGACCTGGATGATGGTATCAACGATGCTTAAATCGGTTGTAGAGGGTAGGAAATCTTCGCCGATACCTTCTACCTTGTAACCTTCGGCTTTGGTATCTTCTTCCCCTCGATGGAGGTCGAAGAGGATAGAGCCGATGGGGTCAACGCCCACAATTTGGATGTTGGGATTTTGTTCTTTGAGATAGCGGCCAGTTCCAGAAATCGTGCCGCCAGTTCCCATGCCGGTCACAAAATGGGTGATTTTCCCATCTGTTTGTTCCCATAATTCAGGGCCAGTGCTGTCATAATGGCTTTGGGGGTTAACCGGGTTGTGATATTGATTGGCTAAGATTGCGTTGGGCGTTTCTTCCACAAGGTTACGGGCGACAGAATAATAGCTGCGAGGGTCTTCTGGCTCAACGGCTGTTGGCGTCACAACCACCCTGGCGCCATAGGCACGGAGAAGCAAAATCTTTTCTTGTGACATTTTGTCGGGCATAACAAAAATGCAGCGGTAGCCTTTGATGGCGGCGGCGATTGCCAGTCCAACGCCGGTATTGCCGGAGGTGGCTTCGACGATAGTGCCACCGGGTTTAAGACGGCCACTTTTTTCTGCATCCTCAATGATGGTTGGCCCAATTCGATCCTTAACAGAGCCACCAGGGTTGAAAAATTCAACCTTGGCCGCGATAGTGCAGTTTAGGTCACGTGTTACTGAATTAAGGCGTACCAGAGGGGTCTGGCCGATTGTGTCAATGATACTATTGTAGATTTTCATGGTTCCTTTTGCATGTTAAAAACATAGAAATTCAACTTTTGGTTCAGCTTCCTAGAAAAATTGCACCATAGTAAAAAGTTGAACGCCTAACTAAAAATAGGGTCTGAATTTATAAGCGTGCAGTTGAAGTTTAGATGTATTGTACCTGTAAAGTGGGCGAGATAACAATGAATCTCGCGTCTCATATTTTTCTTGCATTTGCCTATTGTGCTAGGATGCAGCTTGCATATAATAAGGGTAAGTCGTTTTATTGGGGGTGCGGGTGTGAAAACAAGACGCGCACCGATAGTTGGTCAAGCCAGGGCTGACATTATTGGAGGTAGTGATGAAATGGTGGCGTATATTTTTCGGGAGTCTGGTTTTGGCAGCCTCCCTATTTTTTGTTTCGGCCGTTCATGCAGACACAACATACACGGTTCAATTTGGTGACACACTTTGGCGTATCGCTCGACGCTTTAATCTGATGCCAGAAGATATTGCGGCCGTTAATCCTAAAATTGTAGACATGAATCTGATTTATGGGGGTGATGTGCTTGTTATTCCATCAAACGCGCCTCCGGTTGTCGATCCATATGTCGGCCAAGGGGGCATTCATACCTATGTTATTCGTCAAGGGGATACGCTTTTTCGGATTGCTCAACGATATAACACCATTATTGCAGCTATTCTAGCGCTCAATTCCCAAATTGTTGATCCCCATTGGATTTACGCTGGGCGTGTTCTTGTCATTCCTGGTGGCGAGGAAGGCCGGGGGGCCGTCATGCCTGAGGTTGCAACAAATGGTAGTATATACATTGTTCGGCCAGGAGATGGTTTGACTGGTATTGCTCGTACATTCAACACAACCGTTGATATTTTGCTGGTTTTGAACCCTCAAATTACGAACCGCCATCTTATTTTTGTTGGTGATACCATTAAGCTCCCTGAAGGATAAGGTAGCTTGCCAGCGAAGGAGAAATAGAATGAAAATCAGCAGCATTTTGGCGACAAAAAGTCATGAAATCATTACGATTGGACCGGAACAAACATTGCCAGAGGTTGTGGAAATATTAGTTCGACACAATATCGGGGCATTGCCGGTCGTGGATGGGTCAGGTAAATTGGTCGGGATTATTTCTGAGCGGGATATTATTCATCAGATGGCTGGGTCTGGTGTAGTTGGTGAGACGGCCGTTAGAGAGGCGATGACTCGCAAAGTCATCGTTGGCGTTCCCCAGGATGAGGTTATCTCAGTCGCCCATACCATGACCGAAAACCGCTTTCGCCATTTGCCCATTGTTGACGGAGACAAACTGATTGGTATTATTTCTATCGGCGATATTCTAAAGGCGCAGCGAGATACCTATCGAGGTGAAATTGATACCCTGGAAACCCAGATTATGGCGGATGAAGATTAAATATTTTAGGTTTATCTGTTGCGTTGCAAGAACAATTAACAGTATGCCCGACAATAAAATGTCGCTCCGTTTTAATGTCAAACAACTAAATTGAACTCAATCAAGGAGACCATTTGTGACTTTCCCCGGTACTGAATCGAATCCATTACGCGTTGCAATCATTGGGGCAGGGCCGGCCGGATTTTATGCGGCTGAACAGCTTTTTAAGCAGAAGGCGGTTGTCGTTGAGGTTGATATGTATGATCGGTTGCCGACCCCTTTCGGATTGGTCAGAAATGGGGTGGCTCCGGATCATCAGAAGATCAAGTCGGTTACAAAAGTGTTTGATAGAACGGCCGGAAAACCAGGCTTCCGTTTTTTCGGCTATGTTGAGCTAGGGAAAGATATTTCGGTTGAGGATTTGAAGGATCATTATCATCAAATCGTCTATACAACCGGGGCTGAAACGGATCGGAATTTGAACATCCTCGGCATAGAATTGATAGGCAGCCGAACGGCGACAGAGTTTGTAGCTTGGTACAATGGTCATCCCGATTACCGTGACTACCAATTTGATTTGTCGAAAGAAAGTGTGGCTGTCATTGGGGTTGGGAATGTGGCAGTTGATGTTTGTCGTATCTTGTGTCGAACACCGCAAGAGTTGGCCGTGACGGATATTGCCGATTATGCCCTCGACGCGCTGCGAGAGAGTAAGGTTAAAGATGTTTATATGCTTGGTCGGCGCGGGGTGGCTCAGGCAGCGTTCACAGCCCCAGAAGTGAAAGAGTTGGGGGAGATGGAAGATGCCGATGTCGTTGTTCTGGAAGAGGAGGTGGCGTTAGATGCACTCAGTGAGGCTGCGATGGCTGAGGCAGATCGGGGAACGACTCGCAAGGTTGAAATTGTTCAGAGCTTTGCAGGACGGCCGTTAACGGGCAAATCCCGCCGCCTGCATTTACGTTTTCTTGTTTCGCCAACTGAATTAATCGCCAATGAAAATGGTGAAGTGGCGGCCATGAAGCTGGTCAAAAATGAGCTATATGCCACTGATGCTGGTACATTGAGACCTCGTTCCACTGAAAAGTATGAGGAGGTTCCGGTTGATCTTGTTTTTCGGTCTATTGGCTACCGGGGGATACCGTTGGCTGGTATCCCATTTAACGATAGCTGGGGTGTGATTCAAAACCAGGCCGGGCGAGTCATTGATCCAGATACACAAAAACACCTAGTTGGGCAATATACAGCGGGTTGGATTAAACGAGGGCCGTCGGGCGTTATTGGCACAAACAAACCTGATTCGGCCGAAACGGTGGAACATATGTTGGCAGATTTAGAAGCGGGCAAGATTAACCAGCCCCAATCTCCTGATGCGTCCGCCGTTGAAAAGCTGCTAGCAGACCGGAAACCCAACTACTTTTCATATGCTGATTGGCAGCATCTGAATGACCTTGAAACGGCCGCTGGGGAAGCCCAAGGCCGACCACGAGTCAAATTTACCAGCATTGAAGAGATGCTCAGCGCAAGAGATAAATAGGAGCCTATCATCACCGAAAAAGTAACGATTTACAGCGACGGTGGGTCTGACCCAAACCCTGGTATTGGCGGTTGGGCTGCCATTCTCCAAATGGGCGAGCATGAAAAGGTGTTAACCGGCAATGCGGCCGAAACGACGAATAATCGGATGGAGCTTCAGGCTGCCATTTCGGCGCTACAGGCCCTAAAGAGGCCGGTTGAAGTCGAATTTCATACCGATTCAGAATATCTGAGGAAAGGCATTACGGAGTATATCGAAGGGTGGGCAGAAAATAACTGGAAACGCCAGGACAAGCAACCCGTTGCCAACGTTGATCTATGGAAGAAACTATGGCCTCTGGTTCAAACGCATAAGATTGATTGGCATTGGGTCAAGGGCCATTCCGGGAACCCATTAAATGAACGCGTTGATAAGTTGGCTACTCAAGCCCGATTAGCGATCACGCCTGATGTATCACTTTCGGCCGATGTTCCCCGCCTCTTTATTCGGGCTTCTTGCAAGGGTAATCCTGGCCCTGGGGGCTGGGGAGTGGTATTAGAGTATGAGGATGAAACTGAGCAGTCTAGCGGTTGGGAAACTCAGACGACGAACAACCGGATGGAATTAACGGCCGCAATCGAAGCCCTACATTTGTTGCCGCCGGGCAGCGAGGTACAAATATTCACTTTATCAGATTATCTGTTTCAAGGAGCAACGAAGTGGATTCATGGCTGGCGAAAACGGGACTGGAAAAAGAAAGGCGGCCAGCCGATCAGCAATGAAGATTTGTGGCGAATGTTGGATAAGTTGATGGCTGATTATCAAATTCGATGGGTGAATGCGAAGGGGGATACCTATAAAGATGAGCGGGGGTTGGCCGAAGCAGCTGAGTTAGCTGTTAGAGCGGCTGAGAGCGTTTGAGAAGGCGGCTAGGTTAGCCGAGAACACGACAGGTGGCATGTAGAAAGCCAAAGTCACCAGCCGGGGGCATTAGCTCATCTACTTCAACGATCTCAAAAATACGGCCGTCAAACTTAACAATATCCCCCACCTTCGGTTCTTGGTCCGTATTGATGATTGCCCCAGGATGTTTGCCACCTTGAACAACATAGCTGACCTTATAAATAGTTGCTTTACTCATCCATACTACCTTTCAAAGACTGGCTTCTGCATAAAGCTGAACTTCAACATCTAAGTCGGAGAAGCCAGACTTTTTTACATCTGGGCTAGGTTGCGGTGTCGTAACTTAAAGGCCAAATCGCCTGCCAAATTCCGCATGACGATAAAGCCGATTTGTTGATTTGCTTTCACTAATTCTTTGAATTTTTGATAATCAAGCAGATAGAGTTTGCATCCATCGGCCGTTGCACGAACAGAAGCAGAGCGATAACCCTGGTCGAGTAGGGCCATTTCACCAAAGACCTGCCCATGACCTAGATATACCAGCACACTTTCCTCATCTAAGCCTTTTATAAAGACTTCAACAGATCCTTGGGCGATAATATACATCTTTGTACCGATTGTGTTTTGTTCAACTATCAGACTGCCAGGTGCAACCACCTCCTCTGAACAGCTCTCTGCTAGTTGGACTAATTCTGACTCTGTTAAACCGGCAAATAGATGTACCATCCTTATTACTGCCCAATCTGCCATGTCTTCCTCCAAATATATACAAAAGTAGCGAAACACTCAACAATTTGAGACTTTGATTTTGATATATCTTTTAAGTCGGCGACTTTGTATATTTATATCGCTCTTTTTCCAACAATGCACACCAGGTTTTGGAAGTTTGCCCTAATTGCCGTATATTGGGTTGGATCATGCCAAAAAAGCTTACTTTTATTTTGCTTATTATCATAAGTAGCTCTTGTGGAAAGTTGCCCTGGACGCTCTCTTCTTCAGATGCGACGGAGGTTTCATACCGACTTCAAACGCGATTTCAGCAAAATGGATTTGGAATGCTTCCGACTGTTGCGGCCGATTCTATTCTAATCATTGATGAGGAGGCCTATGAGCAGACCTTGCCTGTTCGGGGGGATATTATTTTGTTTCAATTTCCACCTGATCCAGAGATATTATTTGTAAAACGAGTCATTGGCTTACCAAATGAACAAATAAAGATGGTAGATGGCACAGTCTTGATCGATGACGTTCCACTAATAGAAGCATATATTGAAGAACCTGCCACATATATTGGAAGTTGGGAGACAGACGATGATACTTTTTTTGTCTTAGGCGATAATCGAAATAATAGCTCTGATTCACACAATTGGGGTATTCTAGGAGCTGAGTTTATATTGGGGAAGGTCATCGCTATCTGTACGAGTGATTCACCTAACAAGTGTCTGGATGTAGCGGATTGAAGCTGTATTAAAGCAGCGTGTTTTGTAAATATTTGATTTTAATTGGTTATCTTGAAGGGAAAGAATAACGGGGAGACTTTTGTTTCCTCACGCTATCTAACGGGTAGTATAAATTTGGAGTAAGGAAACAAAAGTCAGAAGTGGGGTGGAATTCGTTCGGCGCACTTTCTAGCCGGGCAGGGCGGCAATGCCGTAGCCCATATTGAAGAGCATGAAACCCATACGGCCGCGTTGGTTGTCTTGAGCTAGTTCAAAATCAAAAGCGTCAGCGAGGCGGTTAATGGTTGAAAAGATAAAAGTAATCCGAATCGCTTCTTCTATCGCTTGCCGGGTGACACCCGCATCATACATCGGTTGGAGGTCTTCAGGCATTACTTTGCCGGGGGTTTTGGTCAGCTTTTCGACAAAACCAAGCGTGGCCCGGAGTTGGTCGTTGACAGGAGCGGTGCGCCAATCTGCTAGGACCGCTTCTACGACAGTTTGTTCAACGCCCTGACTGGCAACGGCCGTATGGGCCGTCATGCAGAATTGACATTGATTGTTCTTTGAAACAAAGGCAGCCAACAGTTCGACCTCTGTTTTGGTCCAACCTTTTGTGCCACGTAGCGCTGCTTCAACGGCATCATTAAATGGCTTGCCAAAAAAGCTGGCTCGGTAAGATTGCATTAAGATTGGGCCAGGAACGAAGCCGCCCATCATTTTGCGGATTAGGGTTAGGAAGACTTTTTGTACTTTGCTATGGCCGTTATTTAGTATTTGTAATCGCATGGGATTCTCCTGTTTGGGGAAGGGGGTAGGGATCGGGGATCGTTATTTAGTAACAAACGTGAGCTTACGAATAACTTATTGTGTTAGCTATTGAGGAGGGCTAAACCGCGTTCAAGACGGGCCAGTCCGGCACCGAGGGCGGCGCTGACTGTTAATTCGAATATTTCATCTTCGCTGAAATCATTGACTTTGAGTGCATCAACTTCGCGGTCGAGGACTTTGTAGGCATAGAGAGAAACTTTGTCGAGGTAGGGAAAAAATTCTGGAGCGATACGGCTGTCATCACCGACCTGGTCCAGGCTAACAGCATTGGCATAATTGGCAACCGAGCGGCGCAATTCGGGGCTGGTCTGGCCGGGGCCGTCTAAAGTGGCTCTGCTGATATTATTGATAATCTCTTGGAAATCCTTAGACATGAATAACTCCTTGTTTGCTTAGACAACTAGGTGAGTTGCCCACAACCAATATTTAAGTTGTTTACAGCATAAGGCGTTATCGTTCCCAGAACGTCCCCAAAAACGTCCCAAAATAGGTGTATGGGCTGTTAATTTGTTTACAAGGTTAGATAACAAAAAAAGGCCACTGTCAATTTGACAGCGGCCTTTTTGAATCTGCTTAAGATTAAGTTAGTCGGGTTTAACGAATGGCTAACTCAGTTGTTTTGTCAAAGACATGAAGATTATCTACGTTTGCGACCAAGCCAACATCGTTGCCGACGGACGGGGCTAAGCGAGTATCAACGATAGAGACAAAATTGTTTTTGCCGGAATTGAGGAATAGATGTAGCTCATGGCCCAACATCTCGATAACCTCGACTTTGCCTTCAATTGGGGCGGCATCGATGTTTGGTGGGGCGAAATTGGTGGCATGAATATCTTCTGGACGAATGCCTAAGGAAACTTGCTTGCCAATGTAATTGTTATAGGCTGCTTTCCGATTGTCGGGAATGTGAATTCTAAAATCACCAATGTCAGCAAACACATTGCCTTCTTCACCTACTAATGTTGCGTCAAAGAAGTTCATGCTGGGGCTGCCAATGAAGCCAGCCACAAACATATTACGCGGCGTATTGTATAGGTTGCGTGGGGAGTCAATTTGCTGCAATACCCCGTCTTTAATAACCATAATGCGGTCGCCCATAGTCATGGCTTCTACCTGGTCATGGGTAACGTAGATGAAGGTTGTTCCCAGTCGTTTGTGGAGTTTGGAAATCTCGGCTCGGGCGGTAACGCGAAGCTTGGCATCCAGATTGGAGAGGGGTTCGTCCATTAAAAAGACGGCGGGTTCCCGAACAATCGCTCGACCAACAGCAACACGCTGTCGCTGTCCACCAGATAGCGCTTTTGGCTTCCGTTCTAACAACGTTTCAAGACCTAAAATGTCGGCCGCTTCCTTTACGCGTTTGTCAATTTCACTCTTAGGAGTCTTGCGAAGTTTAAGCCCAAAGGCCATATTGTCATAGACTGACATATGGGGATAAAGGGCGTAAGATTGGAAGACCATGGCGATGTCCCGATCTTTGGGTGGTACGTCATTTACAACCCGGTCGCCGATAAGGATTTCGCCGTCGCTAATCTCTTCCAATCCGGCTAGCATCCGAAGGGTGGTGGACTTGCCACAACCAGAGGGGCCGACAAATACAACAAATTCTTTGTCATCAACATCAATACTTAAATCTGAAACGGCCGTGAAATCACCCCACCTTTTATAAACATTCCGATAAGTTACACTAGCCACAATGCCACCTCCTTTTCAAATGAAATAATATCCAATTGTGAACCATCAACCCATAAATTATAAAATAGCTTCCCAATCTAATTTATAACCCATGAGAATTACATAAGAAATGCTTCCGACAACTATAATACTCATAACGAGATGTGTCAAGAAACTTTGCAAATTAAACAGGGTTTTTCCAAAGTCAGTAAAAAGGAGCGAGAGCTTCCGAGATACTGGCATCGAAAAGACGTTGAGCAAAAGCCAGATTCTTCAGACCCAATTTACTAGCTAGACCAATGATGAAATTATTCAGCGTGGCCATCCCTTCAGCCATCAAAGGACTAGAGATACGAGTCGCATCTTCATCTAAAGTAACATCCCGCCGATAGTGGAGGCCGTTTTCAATGCCCCAGTAGTTTTGGATTAAGCTCATCAATTGTTTGGTGGAAACTTGTTTAGATGTCAAGCTCGTGATGCCAACAACCGACTCTGAGCGAAGCTTACCAGTTGTTAGACAGGTAGCTTGACGCTCAATTTTGAAGACACGTTCGACCCCAGGCCAGTCGAGATAACCCGTTTTATCATCTATGACTGTCAATGTTCGTTTTTCCAATCGTTGATGGGCTTTTCGGGAGGTATGTTCTATCTCCTGTTCCATCTTTGGTTGATGCCAGCCAGGTCGTTGAGGTAACGGCTCAAAAAACCGTTCAATATCATCTTGTAAAGTCGATTGGTTACCTTTCGCAAACCAAATATAGTCGCCACCTCCAGATAGAATAGCAACCGAGATAGAACGCTGAGTGAACATCGCATCGCCACAGACAACTCGGCCTCTCAGGTCAATTGCTTCTAACACAGTCGGCGCAGCAACTATTTCATTCTCCTTGCTTCCGACGGTGACCTGGCATAATACGATTCCCTCATCAGGCAAGTAAGCGGCTAACAGATGCACCCCTTGGGTTCGTCCTTTTGGAATAGTTCCTCGGAGTGTCTTTCCATCAATGGCTATCAACATACTCTGCTGACCACCATAACTCTGATGTAGAAATCTCAATAGGACACTTTGTAAATCTGTTAGGTTACAGCTATCTTGCAACGTTCGTCGGATTGTATTGAGTGATGGCACTTTCCCCCGTTCGAACTGGAATAATCTCACCAGTATCTTACACCTCAAACGTAGCCATTGGGCTATCGATGATGGTTTGTTCTGCCCGGCTAATTTGGCCATGATTATCCAGGTCAATAGATACGCCAATGGAAACTGTTTGCCTCTTTTGGCCCTTTTATCCTCTACTTTTGCTAAAAATTCTAGCAATGCTGTCAGGTCCAATAGAATTCCATCTGATTCGATTTGTTGCAATGTGATATGATCCATTTAAGCCTCCTTCTGATTTTGGTGTCGTTTCAACTCCATATTATCAGTTTGAGGCTTTTTGTTCCTGTTTTTTTCCGACTTTGGAAAAACCCTGGCAAATTAAATAGAATAGCCTAGATATTTGATTGAAAAGCTAATCAGCTGTCTTTGTGAGCGTTCACGTGAACGCTCGCGAAAAATATACATCCAGATTGAAAATGCGTCAAGTGTTTAAGAACAGTCTAACCTCTTTTTTCATTGTATCGTTAAAACTAAGGCTATCAGCAGTAAAAGAAGGACCAAAAAAGCCATCGTGGCATTCTCGCGTAGGGCGTGAGTTAAGGTTAGGCCGTTGATTGGCTCCTCGATGCCATTCGGCCGACGGCCGTCTCCAAATACTGCCTCTTGGAACTCAGCAATACTTTCCGGGCGATCATCAGGGTGCATCTCCAGCGCCCATTTAATTAGCTCGTTTAAATTATTGCTAACCAACTTGTTTATCTCGTATAACGGCCGTAAAACATTCGGATTTAAGAACCTGGCTCTGGCCTCCGGTGGTGGCTTACCAGACAACAAGTGATAAAATGTAGCGCCAACAGCGTAAATATCAGAGCGAATATCGGTGTGTTCGCTTTCTCCGCCATATTGCTCTAACGGTGTATAATAGGCTGTACCTCGTCCTTGAATGACGGTAATTGTTCGGGAATCGTCACCGGCCAGAACCTTTGCTAGGCCGAAATCTACTAATTTGATACGATCGTCTGGAGTTAATTTGATATTGGCGGGTTTTATATCACGATGCAAAATAGGAGGGTCTTGTTGGTGAAGGTAGCGAATGGCATCCAGCAACTGCTTCCCCCAATCCAAAACCATGTCAGGTGGCAAAAGCGCACCTTGTGCCCGACTATCATCAATCAACTCCTTCAAATTGCTGCCTGGGACATAATCCATCACCAGGTATTCCACCTCATTTTCGGTAAAAAAATCGGATACTTTCGGCAGATTGGGATGATCAAGTTGGGCCAACAAGCTGGCTTCTCTCAAAAATTGCCTTTGTTCTTGCTCTCGGGTTTCGGCCGTTGCCGTAGGCGAAGACTGAATCTCTTTAACCGCGCAAATTCGGCCGGGCAGCCTAGTATCTTCAGCCCGATAGACATTTCCCATGCCGCCTTGCCCAACTATATTGGTCAGTTCGTATCGTCCGCGTAAAATAGTTCCGTTTGGTAGTGTGTTAGCCATAATATATTCTATTAATTATATGCTATATAACTTATAGATGTTAGCCTAAAGTCATAATCTTTTCGGGAGATAGTATTTGTCATGAATGAAAAACCAGTCTTGATTGCACGCGAGGGTCAATTGTTAGGGGAAAGGTGGACCATCGATGTGGATGATTTTGTTATTGGCCGGGGATCCGACTGTCAGATTATCCTGCCCGAACGTCAGGTGTCCCGTTATCATGCCCGAATTACCTCCGATAACAACAAATACACCCTCCACGATCTCGATAGCAAAAATGGAACTCACCTAAATGGTATTCAGGTGAAAGGCTCAGTTCCAGTGAGAGATGGAGATGAGATTCAGATTGCCCTTTGTGTAAAGTTGTTGTTTATCGGGACGGATGCAACGATTCCTTTGACCGTTGAAGAGGTCGATATGCCAGGCAATATGGTCTTGGATAAAAATCAGCGAGCGGTACGTATCAATAATAAGGATTTAAACCCACCCTTGTCCCTCGCCCAATTTCGATTATTAGAGGTTCTTTCCGATGCCAAAGGCTCTGTGGTGGATCGAGAAAGAATTATTGAAGCTGTTTGGCCGGGGACTGACGGCATTGGGGTTTCAGAGCAGGCAATTGATGCGCTCGTTCGTCGTCTACGGGATCGGCTTTCAGAATTGGATGACTATGAATATGTGGTTACTGTGCGGGGTCATGGCTTCCGTCTGGAAAATGAACCACATTAGGACACCGATCTAATAACCAAAAGCCAGACTTTTTCTCGAACGGTTTCGACACCGTATGAATTAAAAGTCTGTCTTTTTTCGTCTACCCTATGCTAATAGCAACTGACTTTGTACCATTGCCTCAATCGGAGCCAGCCGCTCGGCCAACTGTTGCCCTTCTCCTGATTGGTTTTCTGCCCGAATCGCTTTAATCATTTCTAGAAATTCTGGCCCAACTAGCTCCTTGTTTTCGGCCAACAATTGCCTTTGTCCGGCTTCATCCTGGTCTAAAAGGCGATTGATCAGGCGTATTTCAGGTGGCAACTGCTCTTGATAAGCTTGCATGATGTAAGCTTGCACCTCTTGCAAAGCAGTTAATTGAGTTTGGTTTTTTTGTTTTTGTGCCTGATCGATGTAACTAGATAGGACATACATGAAGGCATCATCAATGTTTTGGACATTTTCACGAACGGCCGTACCACGATCTTTTGTTGACAAAATCTTCTCTAAGGTTTCCTGAGCGCCATTCAGAATTTCACGAGAACGCTTTTCGATAGCTTGTTGAATCTCCAATAATCGTTCTCGAAGTGCAATATAGTGATCTACACTGGCCCCAGCTTTTTGCCGCTTTTCAATTTTTTCAGTTAGCTTGGTAAAAAATTCATAATTGAAGGCTTGTTGGCCGTTCATCACCAGGCTGTTAACCAGTTCCATATCAGCCCGATTTTCAATGACGTGTTTCAGAAGAAGCTCTGGCGAAAGCCCATCCCGCTTAGCATCGCGCGAGAAGGCATGGAGGGCTTTTTGGCGTTCGCTCAATGTTCGGCCGTACTCTGTCTCTCGATATAGTTTTGCCTGTAAGTTTATTAGTTGGATGGCTAACTCGTCTTGTTCTGCGTTTTCAGCCGCCTCTAAGTTAGAGCGCAACATGCTGAAAAAGACCTCATCAATGTCGGCCCCTTTCTCTTTTAGGAGGCGGCTGGTGGTTTCTTTATCGACCGTTGCCAACTCTTGGAGCAGCTCCATCTGCCGTCGTTGCTGAGCCATCATTTCTGGCGTCACCCCTTCTGTCTCCAGAATCTTCTCCATAAAGGTCTGCATTCTCAATATCGTTTGGGGCTGGAACATATAGCCGCGCCGCTGCTCTGGAGGCAGATTATCCATTGCTCGTTTAACTAATTGACCAATAAGCTTTTCCTGTTCGTCACGAGGCAAGCTCATTTCAGTTGGGACATGGACCATAAATAATTCATGCTCCGGGTCGTGGTAGAGCATGGGTGAGGCGAGCTGAGTAACTGCGCCACAAGATGGACATTGGGCCGCATTCAGATAGCCATTTAAGAGCATCTCTTTCATCTCTGGCTGGAGGCCGACATCAACGATCTGGTGAAGTTCGGCCATATAAGGTGTTTGACATCTAGGGCAGCTAATTTGGGTTTGCATTATTTCTCCTAAGAAAATGGAGCGCAGCCAGCCTGGTTGCCAATGAATATTGCCATTGGCGGGCTAGCAGCTTGCGCTCCTTATTATTGTTTGTAATCGGCCGTTTATAGGGACGGCTCTAAATCTTCGTTTTCAGACCGATTTTGGGGCAGGGAGAACGTGAAGGTTGTTCCCATTTCTTCTTGTTCATCATTGTCGCTGTTGCGACTGAACCAAATACGGCCGCCGTGCGCTTCAATAATTGCTTTGGTCAAGTATAGACCTAACCCAGTGCCTTCTGTATTTCGGCTAAGGGCATTATCAAGGCGGCTAAATTTCTCGAAGATTCGATGTTGTTGGTGTTTGGGAATGCCTATTCCTTCATCTCGAACAGAAACTGTCACGAAGTCACCATGAACCTGGCCTGAGATTTCAATCTGCCCACCATCGGGCGAATATTTTATGGCGTTACTGAGCAAGTTGTTGAAAACCTGAGTCAGTCGTCGCTCATCGCCATTGACAACTGGAAAGTTTTCTGAAAATTGAATGGAAAATGTATGCTGGTCAGTCTGGTTTTGTAACCTGAGAACTGTATCAGAGGCGACCTTTGAGAGCAAGATTTCATCAGTCAGATTCAATTTAAATGTACCCGATTGAAGACGGGAAGCCTCTAAGAGGTTGTCGATGAGGTCGTTTAGACGATCGGATTCATCTTCTATGACGGCCGCATACTCCTGAGTCATCTCAGTGGGCCAATTCGCATCTGGCCGTTTAAGGGTTCCCGCAAAGCCTTTAATAATCGAGACGGGCGTTTTAAGCTCATGACTTACAACAGAGATAAATGTTTTTTGTAGCTCTTGTTCTTCTCGGTAGCGGCTTAAGTCACGAACATTGGCAATGATATTGGTCATCTTTCCCCGATGATTCATCAGAGGGGAGTAGGTGATACCCAGGCTGATTTTCTTGCCGTCTGGTCGAATTAAATCACCTTCAACATAGAGATGAGCCGCGCCGGGCAAAGGCCACCCGTTTTTGAGCGCTTGAGCCAAATCTGATTCAGTTCGCACGACATGCCATTTAATGATTTCGTCATGTGATTTGCCAATGGCTTCGGCCGTATTCCAGCCTGTCATGTTACCTAAAGAAGGATTAAAGCGCATGACCCCTAGTTGGTGATCCAGGATCATGATACCGTCTGCGTTTTGCTCCAAAATAGCATCAAGTCGTTGTTTCTCGGCGATCACCTCTTGATAAAGCCGTGCGTTTTTAACGGCGATAGCGGCTTGATCAGCAAAACTTTGGAGTAATTTGGCTGCATCGGGGCTGATACGGAAGCTATCAGATTGAAAAACATAAATCATGCCGATCAACGTTTCACCGCTCAACATCGGCAACCGCAATACTTGTGCCACCCCAATATCAACTGCTTTGGCAACCTCGTAAATGCGCTCCGTAATCTCTGGGATGACCTCTTTTTCGTCTCCCTCTTGATAAGGAAATCCTTGCAAGAGGCCGCTAAATTGCTCGAAATGGGAACGCGGCAGGCCATAAATGGCAGCAATACGGAACATCCTATCCGAGGGGTCGGCCAGCAGAATGACCCCGGCCTGACCAGAAATGAAATCAACCGATGCCTGGACAATGATGCGGAGGACATCAACCAACTCCAACTCAGAAGTCAAAGCCCGGCTAATTGATAAGAGATATTCCCGTTGGCGAATCCGATAATCGACTAACATTATTTTGATTGTAGCATACAGCGGGGGAGGTTCCACCTTTCTTACGCAGTTCAGATGGAAGGGGGTGGGTAATTGGTAATTGGTAATTGGGTTGATTAAGTTGATTAAGTAAATGGTAAAAAGCCATTAAAATATTAGATGCGAATTTACACGAATTATCACTAATTTTGAACTTGTAATTCGTGTAAATTTGTGTTAATTCGTGGCAGATTTTTTTTTGCTGATTACTTAAGTTGATTGGGTTGATTTGCCTCATTGCCATTTTCAAATTCTTCCAACAAAATCGTGAAAGCCTCATCTAATGCTCTGCGTTCCCGAATTATGGTGAAACCAGAAGAGAGCAATGGCTCTGGTGTGTCTTTCCAAACCGCTTCTGGGCCATAAAGAAAGTAGATGTCCCAGGCCGTTTCGCCAAATCGGTGTTCTCTGAAAAATTCACCGGCAATAAAACTGTCATTCCAGTAATGTTTGACCCGCTCATCGGGAATCAGTTCTTCGATGGCATCGGCGGCATGGTTGCGATTGCCACGAAGCATGGGTTCCCAGACGATGTAGACATTTACGGCCGAATCAGGATTCGTGTCCAACAGATTTTCTTGCACCCAACTGGCGCCTGCGCGACACTCCGGTCACAAGGGTGATAGAATCATCAACAGGCGGGGATTGCCGCCATCCTCATTAAAATCTGTTTGCAGTTGTTCAATGGATTCTAAATCTGTTAGCGATTGGCCTGGTGAGGATGCAGAATTCGACGCTGATGTCAGGTTGCCACAAGCAACCGTCACAAGCATCAAAAATAGTGAAATGGCACTGTATATCATCAAATTTCTTTTTGGCATTCGTAGCAGCCTCCAATATTTTTATGAAATAAGGTTATGGGGTGTAAGAGCGCACCCTTGTGGTCGCCGGTTGGGGCGGGTACAAGACTACGCTACAAATACCCCTATTTAACTAAAGGTGGGGGGATGGGTCTGTATGATTTGTCACGACCTCCACGCTTTCCTAATCAACTGCTCAAAAAATGGTAAAATTAGCAGGATGAATTCAGAAGTTATTGTCAGACCTATTGTAGAATCGGATTTGGAAGAAATTCGGGCTTTATTTTATCGTTGTTATGGCGAGAATTACCCTTATTCTGAGTTTTACAATGATGAATGGTTGAAGCGTAGTATTTATGGGGATAGTTATCTATCGTTGTTGGCAGAGATAGATGGCGAGGTTGTTGGCACGGCTTCAGTTTATTTTGAGGTGGGCGCTTATACCGATTTGTGTGGGGAATTCGGCCGTTTAGCCGTTGACCCTGCATACCGTAGTGCCGGTGTTGGCTCTGCTTTGATGAAAGCGCGGCTAGAATTTGCAGAGAAACGGCTTCATTTCGGTCTGGCAGAGTGTCGCACCGCCCATCCATTTGCCCAACGAATCTCCCACAAGTATGGCTTTCAACCCATTGGCTTTCTCCCCCAAAAGGTGCTCTTAAGTGACCGCGAAAGTTTGATGTTGACGGCCAAGCTGTTTGGGCCAGCCCGCCAACTTCGGCGGAACAATCCCCGGGTTATTCCAGAGGCTTTCTTGCTCGGTCAATATGCCCTTCATAATTTGGGGGTGGAAAATGATTTAATTGCAGTGGATGATGCCGTCGGCTACCCAATCGGCACTGGTTTTGAAGTCGAAGAGCTAAATGAATCCGGGCTGTCTTCGCTGCTGCGGATAGAACGCGGCCGTCTTTCTCGTCGTCATGTCTTTGGCAACCTCCAATTAACCTATGGCATCTTCTTGCTCCAAACGCGCAACTCCTATTACCTTGTAGCGCGTGAAAACGGCCGAATCGTTGGTGCAATTGGCTTCACATTAGACAAAATCGGCCGTAGCATTAAGGTTTTAGAGCTAATTGATTTACGGGATGATATTGCTGGCTTCCTACTGAAAGAGCTAGACATCTGGGCCAAACAACGCTACAAAGCCGAATATATTGAGATTACTGTCAGCGCCTACTGGCCTAATATTCAACGCACACTGAGCAATTTAGGCTTTGTCCCCGTCGCCTACTGTCCTTCTTTTGTTTTCCACGAAGTAGAGCGGCTCGACACAATTAAGATGGCAAAGGTATATATTCCATTGAATATTGACCAGGCTCAATTGACGGAGGAAAGTCGGCCGATTTTTGAATTAGTTCGCCAGGGTTTTGAGGAAAAAAGATTGGGGCTTCTTGTCAATGAGACAAACCGCCGGATTGGTATTTTTCAAGGCTTGGAAGAAGGTGAACTGAGCAAAATCGCTGGCCTTTGCAGCGTATGTGGTTTTCAAGCGGGAGAGGTCATTTTAGAGGCAGGGCAAGAAGGGGAACAATTTTTTATTGTCCTTGAAGGGGAGATTGACATTTTTGCCCGTGACAATAACACAATCGTCGGCCATGTCTATGCTGGTGATTTCTTAGGTGAGATTTCGCTTGTTTCCCAACGGCCGTATGGAGCCAAAGCCATCGCTTCCTCCTCGGTACAGCTTGCCGCCCTGCAAAATCAGGATTTTGAAAACCTGATTAACCGCTATCCGCGCATCGGTATGAACGTCATGCGGAATATCGCCATCTCGCTCGGACAGAAGTTGGATAAATTAGATGAACGGTTTTATCGGGGCGTTGTTGTCAGTGAGCGGTAAGTAGTGAACGCTTAGCAGTGAACGGTAAACAAGTAGCAGTTGAAAGTTAGGTCGTTACTGCTGACTGCAAACTGCTTACTGATACCTACATATCAACGGTTGAGGGGTCAATCCCAGCTGCCTTTAACGCTTTGACATAAGCTGATTTGGCTTTGACGTTGTTGATGCGAGCTTTGCGAACGTCGGCTGGGTCCATGTCGTCGGTGATTTCGATGAAATCCGGTTTGGGGATGTCAGAAGGAACGGCCGTTTGAGCAGCGGCTGGTTCGGGAGCGGGTGCAGCCGCAGGGGCTGGGGCTGCCGCAGGAGCAGGAGCCGTGCCAACGGTACCGCCAGCTTCCTTAAAGGCTTTGAAAGCAGCCGCTTTCGCTTTGGAATTGGAAATACGAGCTTTGCGAACGTCGGCCGGGGCCATATCATCGGTAATTTCAATAACTTCGTAATCAACGCCAGCGACAGGTTCGCCACCACCTACTGAAGCCGGGGCGGCGGCTGGTTGAGCCGCTTGCTGTTGGGCTGCAGGTGCGTCTACCGGGGCAGCAACGGTGGCTGGCCCAGCTACACCACCAGCCGCTTTGAGGGCTTTGACTGCGGCCGCTTTAGCCTTTGAATTAGCAATACGCGCTCGCCGCTTATCGGCTGGTTCCATATCGTCGGTAATTTCTATGTATTCATAATCGACGCCAGCGACTAAATCGGCAGGTCGTTTGGTGGAGACGGCTGCTGTGGCTGCCGCCTGAGTTGTACCAGTCGCCTGAACGCCAGCGGTTGCTCCGGTTCGAAGGATGTTCCAACCATGAAAATGAGCCACTTTGACTGTCGTAATAGGATCATCATCAATACCGTCGAAGGCGGTCGGCTGATCACCCTCTCCTACCTCACCGATCCGCATGTTAGCCCCGCGTGGCGTGATAGCCGCTTTTTTGGCTGCCAATACACGGGCTTCTTTCAATTGGGTTTCATAATCAGCTTCTACGGGAACCCGATGCCCTTTCGTTAAGCCTGGGTTGTAGCTTGATTTTTCTTTTTCTGCCGCTTCCTGTTCTGCAACAACGGTGTTACTCAAGCGAACAAAAATAGACGCTAATCCGGTCCCAACTGCTAATGTTACTGTGACGACGATACTGGTTATTATTAAGACATTCATGAAAAATCCTTAAAGCGCATAGTTTTGATTAGTGGATGCCGAAGGTGGGACTCGAACCCACATGAGCATAAGCTCACTACGCCCTGAACGTAGCGCGTCTGCCAATTTCGCCACTTCGGCTTTAGTCCTGCGAATTTTACCAACTTGAACCTATTTGTCAAAACGCTATCGCCTCAATTTGGACATTGGTAATTTGTTTAGAAAGCCCTAAGAATCATTCCTGCTAACCCGAGAAGTAACCAATTTCCCATAAGCTGACTGCCTAGAAAATTCTATAATAAGCCAATGAGATTAATTCGTGTTTTTCCAATCCTTCTGCTCTTCATCATCTCTGGCAAAATAGCCCTACCTGCGAACGCTGGCGGAACTATTTACAATGGCAACTCAACCAACTATCGTGACATTCTCAACATTCTCTTGCCTGGGGATACGCTGCTCCTCGCTGCTGGCATTTACACCGATGGTTTGCCCCTTTACGGTTTGAATGGCACGGCCGTTGAGCCTATCATCATCGCTGGCCCTGATAGTGGCCCCAGAGCCATTTTCTACGCCAACCCCTGTATATGCTATAACACTATCGAAATTCAAGATTCAAGCTATATCGAAATCTACAACTTAGAGCTAGACGGCCGGAATCTAGCAAATGTCGATGCCGTGAAGGCAAGCGGCAATCAAACTGTTAATTGGGCTCACCACATTACCCTTGAAAATTTGTATATTCATGACCATGCCCCAAATCAGCAGACGGTTGGCATCTCCACTAAAATTCCAGCTTGGGATTGGGTTATTCGGCGCAATATTATTAATAGTGCTGGCACGGGCCTCTATTTAGGTAATTCGGATGGAAATGCGCCCTTTATTCGGGGATTAGTAGAGGGTAATCTAGTCGTTGACACCATTGGCTACAACATGCAGATTAAGCATCAAAACGGCCGTCCCAATATCCCAAATATCCCCACTGGCGACAACCATACCATCATCCGTCATAATGTCTTTAGTAAGGCAAACAATGCCTCAACAGGCGGTAATGCACGGCCAAACTTGCTGGTTGGTCACTGGCCTCTTGCTGGCTCCGGGAGCAACGACCTTTATCTCATCTATGGCAATTTTTTCTATGAGAATCCGACGCCAGAACCCCTATTTCAAGGCACTGGTAATATTGCACTATATGCCAACCTATTTGTTAGTTCTGATGGTGATTCGGCCGCTTTTCAGCCCCATGAAGGGGGAAACCCCCAACTGATACGAGCCTTCAGTAATACAGTTGTTTCGGCCGGAACCGGTATTCGCGTGACAGGTGGGGAAGGTGGATATCGACAGATCATTATTGGCAACGCTGTCTTTGCCGCCGCGCCTTTGCAAGGGGGCAGCCAATCCCAAAATATCACTAATTCATACGCCAATGCCAGCAATTACCTAGCCAATCCCTTCGCCCCGCCCGGTCAACTCGACCTCTACCCGCTTACTGGAACCTTAACTGGCTCACCCCTTGATACGAGTTCCATTAATACCTTTACCCATTGGAATCAGGATTTCAACTTTGCCACACATAATGGCATATTCCGTGGTGCTTATACTGGAGACGGGCAAAATCCGGGCTGGCTGCCGCAACTTGATCGTAAACCATTAGCACCACCTGTGGCGTTTTCGGAATTTGTGTATATAGCTGGGGTGTTTAAGTAAAAAGATGGTTGTGTGTCAATCCGGTTGAATTTGATAGATCTATTTAATCATTTCAAGAAAAGAAGCCGGATGATTTCCGGCTTCTTCCTCTTAAATGATTTTGAACTCAGCTCTTATTTTTCTTCAATCCTTCTTAGTCGCAGAGCAACAACGGCTGCTCCTAACCCGAACACTAAGGCGAGTGATACCAGCGGCCAGAAAATGCCGGGAACAGAGTCGCCGCTAAAGCCAGACAGCGATACATTTGTTGGCGCCATTGTAATGCGGACAACTTCGCCAATGCCAGGCATCACCCCAAAATTGGAGACATAAATCGCATCGTCTGGGCCGACTGTCATTCCAGTTGGCAGAACAAGGCCATCCATTGCAATGGTGGAGCGGGTTCCATCTGGGGCAACCTTGATTAGCTGCCCTCTGGGGTCGGTTTGGGCATTTAATAGGCCGCCCGCTGCCATTTCGAGTACATACATATTACCCATTGAATCGAAGGCGACATCCATTATATTGGTGAAGCCAGCTTCATGAGCAGCGTGAGGCATCCCTGCTTCTTTTCGGAACACGTTTGCGCCGCCAACAGGGAAGGGAAAGCCAGTTAGCTGGCCGATATATTGAGCGCCATCTGGCCCAACGGTCATGCCAGTTGGCACGCCTTGCATCGGAATCATCATGCCACTCATTGGTGGGTATTCGACCAGGACATCGGAGAAAACGGCCGTATACGAAACAACCCCAGATGTATCAACTGCTAACAGAGAATTGCCACCCGCGTCAGTCACTGTATGGCCCGATGTACTGCTCCACAGGGAGAATGGATTTGTATCAACGGCAGCAGGGTGAGGATTAACGGCGATTTCGTAGGGGCCAATTTGAGCTTCTGTCGTCCAGCCGCCCATGCCATCGTCCTTGACGATTTCAGCAAACGGCAAGCCATCTAAGTCGCCACCTGCTTCTAAGGCATTCGGGTCAGCGCCCAGGCCGATTAAGACAAACATATCGCCATTTTCATCAAAGGCGACGTCGTGTGGCCCCACGGCTTCTGTCAATGGGTTGTCACCCAGGGATGGCATGCCAGATAGGTAATCGGACTGTACCCCACCCAAGACTTCAACCACTGCGCCAGTTGTCCCATAACAGGCGAAGACACCTGAGCCTAGGGTCGTACACGGGCCTGCCCCACCGGTACCGGCTTCCGCAATATATAGACCACCATTTGGCCCGAACGCTAAGCCACGTGGATGATTCAGACCAGTGGCAACGGTCGATGTGATGATCGATGAATTGGCTGAAACTTGCCCATTTGAGAGAGAGACAACAGCGAAAAACAATAAAATCACACTGAGGAACATCAAGAAAAACAGGGTGCGTTTTGAATGGAACATTTTCCCTCCTGAGGAATTTGCTAATGTTTTGTAGAATCCAATTTACTCCCCGCCATATTCTAGCAGAAAGTATAGTTGTTTTTTGAAGATGTGTAAATAGTTTGTGTTATACTCATCTTAGTATGCCGGGATCACTAATTGAGACTAAATTTTATATACCACCTGTTCGGCCGAATCTCATCTCCCGGCCCCGCCTGATAGAGAAGCTTAATGCCGGATTGGGTAATGGTAATCTGGGCAATGGACAGTTTGATGATGGTTATCATTTCCCTCGCCGTCTAACCCTCGTTTCTGCCCCCGCAGGATTTGGTAAAACAACCTTAATAACCAACTGGATTCGCCAATTAAGGCAGTTTGGAAAAGGGATTCCCATTGTCTGCGGTTGGCTCTCCCTGGATGAGGCGGATAATGAACCTCTGCGCTTTGTGACCTATCTGACTGCGGCCGTTCAAAAAGCCGACCTTGATGAAAACAGTGAATTTGGAGTTGAACTTTTGGCTGGCCTACAATCATCTCGCCCGCCCGATGAGGCTGCTGTCATTCCGGCCTTACTTAATGAATTGACTGATTTGACTCGACCTATGCTCCTCATCTTGGATGATTATCATACTATCACCGACCCCACCATTCATGATTTGCTAGCTCAATTGATCGATTACTTACCACCTCAGATCCAATTGGTCATCACCAGCCGTGAAGATCCAGCATTACCGTTGCCTCGTTGGCGGGTGCGGGGGCAGTTGACGGAGATTCGGGCGGCTGATTTGCGCTTTTCTTCCCATGAAGCGGCTGATTTCCTCTTTCACACCATGGGACTTAAGTTAACGGATGAGGTTGTGGCTCAGCTAGAGAGCCGTACGGAAGGCTGGGTAGCTGGATTGCAGTTAGCCGCTCTGGCTATTCAATCACCAATCTCGATAGATGGTGAATTAGACACGACCCAATTAGCGGCCGACTTTTCGGGCAGCGACCGCCATGTGGCTGGTTATCTGCTTGAGGAAGTGCTTCATCGCCAGCCAGAAGCCCGCCAGCGATTCTTGCTAGAAACGGCCGTTCTCGAGCGTTTCAATGCCGCTGTCTGTGATCATCTAACAGGTCGTGGTGACAGCCGGCAAATGCTGGAAATCCTCGACCAGAATAACCTCTTTGTTATTCCACTCGACAACCAGGGCCAATGGTATCGCTATCATCATCTCTTTGCCCAATTGCTTCGTCATCGGCTTGAACGGGACGAAACGGCCGAAGTTCGAGAGGCTCGCCATCGGAAAGCACGAGATTGGTTCGACGAACAAGGTCTAATGGAATCAACGATTTATCATGGCCTGAAGGCAGGGGATTTGAGCTGGGTTGCAGACTATCTTTGCCGTTTTGGACCAGCATCGCTTTGGGAAGGCACAAAGGCTGCTCTATTCAAAAGCTGGCTAAATCAATTGCCTCAAGATTTAATTAAGACCTCCCCTCGCTTAAGGCTCTTAGCTTGTTGGGCCTATTTGATTACGGCCGATATTAATCGGGCTGAACAGTACTTATTGCCATTAGAATCAGTGGCCGAATTGGAAGAGACATTACAAGCTGAAGTTTTCTTGATCAAGGCGATTTTTGCTCGTGGCAAGGGGGAAAACGAGGGCGCCCTAGCCTGGGTATCAAAAGCCCTCAAGATTCTGCCCGAATCCCAAGAGACGATGCGGCATCTTGCTTATTTGCAGGTCACTAGTGCCAGTCTAAATCTAGGGCAGATCGACAAAGCCAATGATGTATCTCGTTTTGTTTACGATTCTGTGGATATTAGCACAACGTCCGGTCTAAACCTCTATCTAAGCGCTGCTCAAATGTTGAGTATTGTGCTACGCGATAAAGCCCAACCGTTTCCGGCAATGAACATGCTTCAACATACGATTGATGTCGTTAATGAGCGGGCTACGACCTCAGTTCCCATGATTGGCCTCCTCTTGGCGGAAGTGGCTCGAATCTATTACGAATGGAACGAGTTGGAAAAAGCGGCCGATTTTTGTAACCAGGCGATTACTTTGGGCGAACGGACCGGAATCAGCGATCTGCTCTTTTCCTCCTACCTGTTAGATGCTTATTTGGCCCGGCGGGAAGGAGATTTGAACCGGATTAACCAACGGTTAACCTGGTTTAGAGATGTGACCCATCAGGGAGATATGGGGGAGTTGGTGACGGTTAGCGAATTTATAGAGGCATCCTTCAAGCTGGATATTGGTGATTTGGCTTCGGCCGTCCGTTGGGCAAACGCCTCTGGTTTGAAGCTGACTGACAATCCGACCTTTAACCGTTATGGTCATTATCATACCCTGATTCGTATCTATCTTGCGGAAGGGGAAAGGCTAGAAGGGGATAAGCAGCAGGCTGAACTTCTTAGCGGGGTAGCTGGACTTATTGAACGGTTGATGGTCGTTGTTCAAGAAGCAAATATTGACTTGGGTATTATTGAATTACTTATCTTGAAGGCGATCTTGTTAAACATTCAGGATGATATTAATAGCGCAACGGCCGTTATGTCTCAAGCCATTGCCCTGGCGGAACCGGGCAGTCTCGTCAGAACCTTTCTTGATAACGGCCCACCCGTTTATCCCCTTATCCGAGAAATAGCGCTTAAAGGTATAGGTTTGCAAAATGGGGGGCCTGTCTATATTCAAAGCTTGCTCCAGGCTTGTGAAGCAGAATGGGGTGCTTTCCGACCCGACCAAAGCCATTTAGCACCATCCCCTTTGGTAGATCCCTTAACTGAGCGAGAACGCGAGGTATTGGCTTGTATTGTTGCTGGCCTGTCTAACCGTGAAATTGAAGAACGACTCGTTATTTCCCGAAACACCGTGCGGACTCATATCAAAAATATGTACTCAAAATTGGGAGTGAACGGCCGTAAAGAAGCAGTGGAACAGGCTCAGTTGGTGGGTTTGTCTTAAGAAGGGGGAGCGAGGATACGTAATTCGTAAAAGTTTCTCTTAGGAATTACGCACCCTCAAGTAAGTGTCTATTATGTGGCTACTGCTGCTTCTTGCTTGATGGACGGCCGAACTAACAAGAATATCGCCAGAGTCCCGCCGATGATATAGAAGAAGCCAGCAACATTCACTAGAAGGCCGGCCCCAATTAGGTCGCCTAAGCCACCGCCCAGAATAGAGCCGAATAACATTAACAGCGTCGTTGTTGTGCCGAAAGCGCCAAAGATACGGCCGAGATAAGCTTCCTCTGTCGCGCTTTGTAAAATAGTCTGAATACTTACCATCCAAGCGACAGCCGGGATGCCAACCAGGGCAAATCCAATTAAGACGATCCAATAGACTGGTATATTCACGGCTAATATGATTAAAACACCACTGATTAACATACCATAAGTTAGGAGCTTTTGGGGTGAGACCTTGCTGCCAAACTGGGCCAGCAGCAGACCCCCAATGATGCCACCCAAGCCCCGAGCGGTCATCATCCAGCCGAACTCAACCGCCCCAACACCTACAACATCTTGAACGAAAGGAACCAATAAAGCTGAGATGATAGCATCACCGAACAATCCAACGCCGATGACGATGAAGACGGCCGATAAAACCCGGTTATTCCGCACTAAATTCATGCCGCCCAACCACTCTTCCCACAACTGTCGTAGTTGACCCCGCGCTGTTTTCTTTTCAGTTGGTTCTTCAGCTTCTGCTTCGGCCGTTTCCCTTGCTGGGGCCACAACGAGCGATATCAATATGGCCGCGATCAGATAGGTTGCTGAATCGAAAATGATGACACTTGAAAAGCCAACGATGCCTAACAAGGCCCCGCCAATCGCTGGGCCAATCAACCGGCCTAAGTTGTCATTAAGGGCGTTTAGTGAATTGGCAGAGATGAGACGTTCCTCGTCAACGAGCCGGGGAAGCAGGGCATTTTCGGCCGGACTAAAGAAATGGGACAAGGTCGATTCTGTAAAGGCAACCAAATAAATGAACCAGACCCATTCGGCCGATTGAGCCAAAACGAGTGTGAGTATAACGGCCGATTGAATCAGACTCGTTATCAACATCGTCCGTTTCCGATCCCAGCGATCAACAAAGACACCCGCGACTGAGCTAAACAAAATGCCTGGAATCAGATAAGCGATCAAAAAACCACTTGTCGCCAAGGCTGACTCGGTCAGGGTGTAGATATGAAAGGGCATCGCTGCGATCATGACCCAATTTCCAATCATCGAAATTAGCCCACCGGCCCATAATAAAGCAAAATTCCTATTCTTAAGTGTTTCAATCATTATTACCTCTTTTCAGTCAGCGGTTAACAGCAAGGCATTAGAATGAGTGCCGTTTACTATTAACCGTTCACTGTCAACTAATTATTGACTACTGATTGCAGTATAGGATTAGAGTGGTCGATTGTCGTCACCGCTGGGGGGTGAGATAGGGGGGTGAGATACAAAATGAGGGGTTTTGCTCCGAAAATCGAATCAAAAAGACTGCCTTCTTCGTTACCTTGTCCTTTGCTCACTTGCTCCTTAATCACTATTATATCTCCATGACTGAACGTAACTTTTATGAGCAAGTTTATGCCGTTGTCCGCCGTATTCCACGCGGTAAGGTTACTAGTTACGGCCGAATTGCCGCTATGCTTGGGGCGCCCAGAGCGGCTAGAGCGGTTGGTTATGCTCTCCGAGCCTTGAAGGATAAAAAAGATGACCCCATTTATCAAGATATTCCCTGGCAACGGGTCATAAACAGTCAAGGTCGCATAAGTATTGTCAATCGAGAATATGGCGCTCAGAGGCAGGCCGAATTGCTCCGTGAAGAAGGTGTTGTCGTCAGCCCTGAACTTCGCGTTAATCTTGACATTTTCCTCTGGGCTGGCCTCCACTTTCTGGAAGTAGACGACCTGCTATAGAGTTGCAAAGTGGACAAAGTTGAAATAAGTGGGGGAAGGCTAAGGCTATTCTTGATTACCTATCCTCTTTAGGATCAAGCAGGGTGGCTAGGCCAATTAGCCCCATATTGGCATATAGCAAGGGTGCTAAGAATGGGGCGCCCCGAAGAAAACGTTCAGCAATGATGACGCTTTGGGAAGTCAAGTCGGCTTGAATGTGGAGAGCCGCCCCGATAGTTCCAACCAATATGAGAGTAAGCATGGCCCCAATATAGGTGAAGAGATCTATTCGTGTTGGGCGGCGCATAATGCCCATGCCTGCGGCCGTAATGACACCAAACACACCAGACGCAGTGGGCAGCCAGAGCCAGGGGTTCGTCCAGGGTTCACGAGCATGATCGAGGACGCTGCTTATTAGTGCGACTAACATACCCAAACTAACCAGGAAGAAATAGGCTCGTGTTTTGCTATAAGGCAAATTTAGACGACGGCCGAATGGCAGTTTTAAACTGCCGCTGCCTGCTGGCGCTTCCAACCAGGCCGCACTTATGCCCAGTACCCCGACCCCGGCAAAGGCGAAAGGGGCCAATAAGGGGGGCGCCCAGATAAGGAGGCCGATGGTTAACTGTTCCCCCGCTGGCGCAGCCGGTAACGACCCGCGAATGATGTGAAAATAGGCCCCAACGACACCAACGATGATGCTCAATAGAAAAGTGATGGTGGCTAGTAGGGAGGCTAAGGGTCGTCTTCGTATGGCAATCACCCCAGCAAATAGTAGTGTTAGGCCAGCAGCCGGGCCAAAAAGAATGGGTATCCATTCCCTGGGCCGGATCGTACCATTAAGAACGTGGGCTAAGTAAGTATCTAGCCCTAAGAACATGAGATTGACGGCCGCTAAGGTCATCATGGCCTGATCCCGTGAAAACGGGATTCGACGACGATCCAGAATCGGAAGTATATGGGCGAGTCGTTTGCTCATAGCTTATTATTCTAAGGTGTTGAGGGTCCAAAATTAAATGAATTTACTACTGCAAACACAGGCTTACTCCTCAGCTTCCAGTTTCTCATTCACTAACTCTTCTAATTCAACCATATCGCTCAAAAGCTCGTAAGCGCCGTGCCATTGAGTATAGTCTGGCCCTTGCATCCAGACCCCAAACTTAGCTGTCCGCCCCCAATGATGCCACAACTCAAAATGTACGAAGTCAATTGTTTCATCGAAGGGTTCGTCCGTCAACAGCCCTTCATCTATCAGAGGTTGAATCAACTCGTTGCTTTGTACGACCCATTCGTTGACATGCTCAGTAGCGGCATCAGCTTCAGCGTAGAATGTTTCGATGAAGTTTTGATTATGACATTCGGTGCAAACTGCCTGCATTCGAACGGCATTATCTTGCCAGGCTGGTCGTCGCTCACTAATGGGAGCGAACAGATACCAGGTTAGCCGGTCTCCGATGTCGTGGGTGGTGCCTGTCGCTCCGAAACCGCTCATATGACAAGTAGCGCATGTTGGAGCGGGAAAATCAGTCGTGTCGAGCGTGCCTGGTTCGGCTTCCCAGTGCCAATTATCACCGCTAGTGGCATAAGCAATACCATGTGGTGATTCCTGATAAATCTCCCATTGTGGATGGTCAGGGCCGATATGGCAGTGGTTACAGGTTTCTGGTTTGCGAGCTTGTTCGAGACTAAACTCGTGGCGCTGGTGACATTTTGAACATTCACCAACTGAACCATCAGCGGCAGGACGGCCGACATCGTGGCAATCTTCACAGGCAAATTTGGTTATCTCTGGCCCTTCTATCTCAAATAGCGCGTTTCGCATTTTATCTGGTGCAAAGCCACCTTCGGGAATGGCTTCATATTGAGCCAGTTGATCTTCTGTTAAATCTCCAGTTCCCGCATAGGCAACGTAGGCGGGAAGGCCGTGACGGGATTGGTTGAATTGAGCTACTTCAGCCTGGTGACAGCCTTCACACATGGCTGTTGTAGGTTGGTTGAGAACATGGGTGCCTTCATGAGCGACCGCGCCAGGATAATCAGCATCAACCTCATGACAATCTTGACAAGAGACTTCAGCGGCGGCCATGGTGCTGTGGCCGTATTGATCGACGATACCTGGGGTGGTACGAGTATGGCATTCAACACATTCATTGTCGCTGTTGGCGAGGACATTGACTCGTTCTTCAGTCGTTGCAGATCCAGAACGGCCGATAGCCAAAACCACCAGGGCCAACCCTAAAATGATAATTAATGCGACCATGCTGACAATTAGCAGCCGCGCAGAATTCCAAAAAGTTTTTGCCGATTGATCTGCCATAGATATCCCTCCTGATTACAGGCAATCGCAACATTTAACCACTATCTTGATTTTATATAATCCCTCAAAATAGCGTTGGAATTAGGGGTGAGGATGATAGTACGGAGGATTCCAAACTGGATTTTTACAAGCTAAGTCTACCAGCTTACCAATTTCTTACAACTATGACTTAAGCTTATTTTCTATCATTTTTCCAAGCTAAATAATAAAAATCGGCTTCGATTTTGAAGCCGATTTTCATATGGTTGTTTAGCTAGCAGCTAATTTTTGCTTAAAATGGTCGAGATAATCATTCTTCAATTTTGGAAGCAGTTATTTCTTCATTATTCGGGGTGGTGAGCGTTAAACTGATGATTCGGCCGTTTTCTATATTGAAATGAACCGAAATGCTTTGGCTGCTGAAGAAATCATATGCAACAAAAACGGTATCCGACTGGGACCAAAATTGAGTCATTCCTGGAAGTGAAGCATCATTTTCTAAGCCCTCTAGCGCCTCGTCAAACCAATATAATCTGAAAATGACAGCTCCTCGACTAAATTGAGCCTCAATCAATGTTGTTAGGTCTCCAAGTTCATTAAATTCGGTACCGAGTGGTTGAAACTGTTGAAAGCTGCCATTTTCAGCTTCGGTCTCTGACCACATTGTGCCAAAGAAATCCTCTAAGTCCGCCAGTGGGATATCTTCTTGATAGGCTTGGAAGACGGGATTGAAATCGCCCTCTGAAAAGCCATTGAGGATATCTAAAGAACGAGTGATCAGCCTTTCGTCACTCTCTGGAACATTGGATGACAAGAGATTAATAGCATCTTGGCCGCGAGCGCCAATTAATAGGTTGTTTCCATTGTTTTCGATAATAAATTGATCGCCGGAAGGAAGTTGGTAGGTGCCTTCATAGAGTGATAACAGGTTGGGGGAGATTGAACTGATTGTTGGGGGTAAATCTTCAATTTGGCCTAGCGTGAAATTAGCAAGAGATCGAGCGAGTATTTCGCCTGGAAATCGGCCGTCATTTGAAAGGGTAATGACGGTCAAATCGTTGTCTCGATAATGACGGTAATGGGCGTTCATCGCATCATATCCGTCCCCACCTGAAAGGAGACCGACACGACCCTGGTCGGGTAAATTGACGATGATCCAGCCATACCCTTCATTAACCACACCCTCTTCATCAAGCGGAATCCAAGGTTCCCATAGCTTAGTTTTGGCGTTATCGTCTAAAATTGTGTTATTTTGCAAAGCGAGATGCCATTGATAGAGATCAGAAAGGGTTGATACAATACCGCCATTACCAATGAGACCCCAATATGGGCCGTCCCATGTTAAGGGTGAACCAAATGCCTCTTCACCAATATAGGCTTGGGCAACATCAGTCTCTGTCCAACGGGAATCGCCATAAAAGCCACTCCGTACCATACTAGCTGGTTCAAATAGATTTTCTCGCAGATAGGTTTGATAAGGTTGCCCAGACACATTTTCAATGATCAGCGCCAGAATAGTATAACCAGAGTTTGAATACTCGCTGAATTCGCCCGGAGGAAAAAGCAGCTCTTGGGCCTGAATTTCTTCCCAGGCTTCCTCTTTGGTCATTGGATCAAAGTCACTAAATGAATGATGGGCATCCAGACCTGATGAATGGGTAAGTAACTGGTGGATAGTGATATTAGCCTTGTCCGCCGGAACGTTATCCAGGTAAGCATTGATTGGTTCTTCAAGGCTTACCAAACCTTGTGATTCAAGTTGTAAAATGGCAACGGCCGTAAATAGTTTGGTTAGTGACCCAATATCGAATAATGTTTGGTCCGTTGGGGGTATTTCGGTCGTTCTATTAGCTAGCCCATAGCTGCTGCTATGGAGAATGTCGCCATTTTGTGCGATTAGGGTCAAGCCGGAATAACCGAAGGCGGCAGCACGATCTACAAAGTTTGTTAAATCGGCCGTGTTTGACTCATCGGCCTTGTTGCTATCTTCTTCTGGGATTTCCGGTGTAGATTGCCTTGCCTCTTGATTTTCCGGCACTTGGGTCAAAGTTGGCGAAACATCTGTTGTGGGAGTTGGGTTTTTTTGGTTTCCCTGACCCGCACAACCAACAATCAAGAGACAAAATAATAAGATGATAGGTTTTTGAAGTTGTAGCATTTACTTTCCTTTGAATATATTTATATAGAGAAACAGCTAGGCAGGGACTGAACCAATTGATCAACAGTCCTTGCCTATCCATTTAGGAGGAGTTTTTAATACAATAGGAGTTTGCCGGAATTAGATTTCAGTGAGGTTTCAGGCAGGTTACAGTCTTGAAATATCACAGAACGATGTGTTTTTTAGGATTAAGTTGTGGCAATCACGGTTGAATAAATCGCTCTGGTTGTAAACATAACGTTATCAAAGTACAATTTCGATAATGGTAGTTCAAGTCAGTTAATTGTTTACCCGTTGGATTTTTGTATTTTTGATCTCGACTAAATAGTCTATTATGAAGAAAGGTTCAAAATATCATCCGTTATTTGCTTACCTGCGTCAGAGTGGGCAGGATGAATTGACGCTTACTTTTTCGGCCGTTGAGGCGTTGCTAAACGATGTGCTACCAAAATCGGCCAGGACGCATAGAGCATGGTGGAGTAATCGCAGCCAGGGAGCTGTTCAGGCAACAGCTTGGATGGGTGCGGGTTATCATGCTGAAGAGCTAGATTTGGCAAAAGAGCAAGTTACCTTTCGCAAACCTGGCCTGGTATATAATGTTCGACGGGAAGGGGAGATTGTTTTATGGGATGCTGACTTAGTTAAAGCATTGCGGCATCATATGGGCATGAACCAAGCTCAATTTGCTGAAGAATTAGGGGTTCGCCAGCCGACAGTAAGTGAATGGGAGACAGGTGCATACAATCCTAGACGCTCTTCCTCCAAATTATTAACCTTGATTGCTGAAAAAGCTGACTTTGAATATGGTTAAATAGATTTTTTTGGCAAGAGGTTGACAAAATATACTTTAGCGTATAAAATGATATTACGCTATCGTATAAAATGTCTGATTATTGTACTAAGTTTAGAATTAATAAACAAGGAGGAGATGATGAGTGCTTATGATTTAGAGGTTGTATTGAAGAAGTGGGAACGGGATGATTTGTCGACCGAGCAAGCCGTTGGTCAGATTCTGCAGTTGTTGAAAAGTATTTCGCAGCGAGTCGGCCGTTTAGAGGTAGCTCAGGAAGCCAACCGTCGACAAAAGAAATCATAAACATTATTTAGTAGCTATTGAATCCAATTAACTGGAGTTAGATGAGTTATGGGCGTAAATTTACTTTTCAAGGCACAATTAGGGACAAGATTTTATTGACAAGCATTGTTACGTTTCGATATGCAACTATATTTCACGACAGTTTTTCGGGGCGCACCATTAAAGGAGGCAGGCCAGCTGGTCCGACTTGACTGGTCTGCCAAAGCGGTCACTGCTATTGTTCCTATTTATCCCTCAAATCCAGGGTTTGAGGACCCGAATCCACGCGGTGGCGGGCGAGGCGGGCGAGGCATTCTAGCCTTGGACGGCCACCTAATGGCAGCCTCTTTCCATACAATTCACGTTTACAATTGTGATTTGCAACATTTATATGATTTAACACACCCTCATTTTGTTGGTTTGCATGAAATTAAAGCAAGTCGACCAGATCATATATGGGTTGCGTCAACGATAATTGACCTGGCATTAGAAATAAATGTGAAAACAGGCGAGGCAAGTCAACAATATTGGGCCAGGGAGCTTCCTGGCCTGCAAGATGCGCTTCATGTCGAGCCGATGGGCATTGATAAGTCGGCCGATAATCGACTTCGCTATCTCGATCCGAAACATCTCAGACATCCTAGTCACCTTCACCTAAGTGACGTAACACGTTGGCAAGGAGAAGTTTATGCTCTTTTTGGCGTTCGGGGGGTAATTGCCAATTTGGATCGCCAAGAAGTGGTTGTGCATGATCCTGAATTGAAACCCGGACATAATTTGCACATCTTAGATGATGGCACGGCCGTTGTCCTTGGCACATTCAGTCGCACCATTCGCTGCTACGATATCAAAACCGGGCAGCTTATGCAGGTGATTGATTTAATGCAATATAAATGGGTGAAAGATCTAATGCGTCGGCCAGATCGAGTATATCGGGTCAATCGGCTGCTACAAAGAACGCCTTTTAGTCGAGGCACACCAGCTCGGCCGTTGTTCTTGAGAGGGATGGATATTGTTGGTCGAAAAGCATATATTGGCGCTGCTCCCGCCCTCATCCTTTGTATTGATCTAGATAGTGGCAGCCTATTAGATACATTCCTTTATTCATCCAATGTATCAATGAGCGTTCATGGTATTAAGGTAATAGATGACACTTCTTCAGGATAAGCCAGATGCTCAATAGATAGACATCTTAGTAGGCGAGTTTTTCACCATCTAATGGGATTTGGAGCCGCTTCAACCCCATCGATAATATCTTCTGATTTTCCTCCGATTGATGAAAGTATAGGTACAATTCAAAATGATGTCGAAAAAGTTTGTTATCATTCCAATGTTTCGGACATTGGATAGATGCGGATAAGACGTATATCATATTTTCAGGGACTTACATGATTAGCGACCAAACAGACAAAAAAGTGGTCATTGTTGGAGCAGGCCCGGCGGGTCTAACGGCCGCTTTAGAATTAACCAACGAGCAAATCCCCGTCGTGGTTTATGAAAAGCTGGATAGGGTTGGGGGTATATCGCGGACGGAGAACTACAAAGGCTATTACTTTGATATGGGCGGCCATCGTTTTTTCAGCAAATCGAAATACGCTAATGATCTTTGGCATCAAATATTAGGCGATGACTTCTTGCGTAGGCCTCGCTTATCTCGCATATTCTACAATGGAAGATTTTTCCACTACCCGTTGAAGCCATTGAATGTCTTATTTGGTTTAGGTGTTATTCAAAGCGCTTTGATCGTTGGCAGTTATCTTCGTTGGCAAATTCGGCCGTATCCATCTGAAGCAACTTTTGAGGAATGGGTGACGAATCGTTTTGGCAAACGGTTATTTGAGACCTTTTTCAAGTCCTATACAGAAAAGGTTTGGGGCGTTCCTTGTTCAGAGTTAAAGGCAGATTGGGCCGCACAACGTATTAAAGGGTTGTCCTTGAAAACGGCCGTTGCCAGCATGTTTCTAAAGCCTAACCACATCAAAACATTGATAGATGAATTTCAGTATCCAAGCCGAGGACCCGGGATGTTATGGAATCGGGTTAAGGAGCAGATTGAAGAAGGTGGCGGGGCGATCGCGTTGAATAGCCACGTGGTTGGTATCAATCGAGAAGGGAATCAAATCACCAGTGTTGAAATTTGTCACAATGGCGTTCACGAGGCTATCAACGGAACAGATTTTGTTTCTAGTATGCCAGTTGCTATATTGCTTAATTCTCTAAATCCGCCGCCACCGAAAGAGGTTCTGGCAGCAGCAGCAGAGTTGAAATATCGGGATTTCATAACGGTTTGTCTTATCGTCGATCAGGCGAAGCTGTTCCCAGACAATTGGATTTATATCCATGATCCGGCCGTAAAAGTCGGCCGAATTCAGAATTTTAAGAATTGGAGTTCCCATATGGTCCCAGACCCATCTAAGAGCAGTTTAGGTTTAGAATATTTTTGCGATGAAGGGGAAGATTTATGGTTGATGCCAGATTCGGATTTGATTGAGTTGGCTAAAAAGGAAGTTGCAACGATTGGGCTGGCCTCTTCCGAAGACATACTTGATGGGGTTGTATATCGGGTTGAGAAGAGTTACCCAATTTATGATAGTGATTATGCTGAAAACCTGGGGGTTATTCGGAATTATTTAGAACGATTTGACAATTTGCAGACAGTCGGCCGTAATGGCCTTCACCGCTATAACAATCAAGATCATGCCATGTTGACGGGCATGTTAGCTGTTCGCAATATGCTTTATGGTGAGAAAAATAACTTGTGGATTGTCAATGCTGAAGAAGATTATCATGAGGAAGTTCAATTTGATGATAGCTTAGCCAGCGCTACTTCGCATAGTCATAGAGAGACGATGATCCAGAAGAATTCGCAACTTGATCCAGTTACCTTTAGTCTATCAATTGGGGCTGTTGTAGGACTCATGTTGTTTACCATCACCCTGATCTTATGGATTCTTCGATCTAGAGCAGGTTGATCGATAAGCGCTATGCAAATATCTGTCATCATTCCCGTCTTCAATGGCGGTTCTACATTCGGCCGTTGTCTTGCAGCTCTTTGGAAAAGTGACTATAGCGATTGGGAATGTATTGTCGTTGACGACGGCTCGACAGACAATTCAGTAGAAATTGCCCAACAGTTCGGGGCGAGGGTGGTTTGCAGCAAAAGGCCGAAAAGCGGCCCAGCCATCGCAAGAAATTTAGGAGCAAAATCGGCCCAGGGGGACATCCTGTTTTTCATAGATGCTGATGTTTTAGTCAAAACAGAAACGTTATCTAAAGTGGCTGATGTATTGGGAAAGGCTGATGTGCCCGCTGCCTGTATCGGCTCTTATGACGATTATCCAACAGAGGGCAATTTTCTGTCTCAATATCGAAATCTACTTCACCATTTCACCCATCAAACTGCTAATGAGGAGGCGACCACCTTTTGGACCGGGTGCGGAGCAATTAGACGGCAGGTTTTTGAGGAGATGGAGGGGTTCAGCACCAACTTCCCGCGACCCAGCATAGAGGATATTGAATTTGGCTATCGTCTTAAGGCTCAGGGTTATCGAATTTCAATGGCAAAACATATACAAGTTAGTCATATGAAACGCTGGACGGCCGTTAATTTGCTGCTGACTGATATTCGGGAGCGAGCGATTCCTTGGGCAAAACTCATTCTGACTGAAGGGGCTATCCTCAATGATCTGAACCTGTCAATGAGTCAACGATTGAGTTCGGCCGTTGCCCTTCTCGGAGCTATTACTTTGCTTCTCAGCCCAATTTTTCCTGAGGCATTGTATCTTGTTGGGCTGACGGCCGTCTTACTACTCATCATAAACAGAGCCTTTTATCGCTTCCTTCAAAATAAACGAGGTTTTGCCTTTATGCTCCAAACGCTCCCCTGGCATTGGCTCTATTTTATCTACAGTGGCTTAAGTTTTGGCGCTTGCTTTATATGGTTTCGTCTCTTTAGATTTAAATAGATAGGACAGATCTAATGCTTAGAGAGGGATTGTCTTACAGAGAATAATCGTCACTCAGGGAGTGCACTCAGGGAGTGGTGTCAAAGCTGCCGAAAAATACAGACAAATAGTTGGTTTATGGTGCAGAATAGGGGAAAAGCTGGGGGAAATAGGCAAAAAAAGTGAGGTGCCCCTTAACCGGGCGGTTAAGGGAACACCTCTGGGGGGGAGCCACTTACAAGTATAGCACAGTTCTTTTGGCGTGCAACACTTTTTAAGGTTGAGTTTTTATTAGAGGTGAATGCGGTTAATTTCCCCAATCAATATATAATAGCCACGATTGCATGATTCTGGAGGTGAACGTATGATTGCATTCGGCCGTGATATTTGTAATGATTTGGCGAGCGCTGAACAACGGGAATGGTTGGTAACAAATGGAATAGGGGGCTTCGCTTCTGGCACCCTGGCTGGCACACTAACCAGACGCTATCATGGATTGCTGCTGGCCGCCCTTCGGCCGCCCACAGATAGGAGTTTGCTGGTAACAAAATTAGACGAAACAGTTGAATATAATGACGAGGAATTCAAGCTGTTTACCAACAATTGGGTCGGTCAACCGGGGGATGCCAACGGTCACTTGAATATTGAGCAGTTTTATTTGGAAGGTACGACCCCTGTTTGGCAATTTGCTCTGGCAGGCGCTCTATTAGAAAAAAGAATTTGGATGGAAACGGGAGCTAACACGACCTATATTCAGTACAGATTGCTTCGGGCGCATGGGCCTGTAACCTTGAGAGCCAAAGCATTTTTTAATTACCGTCACTATCACAATGAAACTGAAGGCGGGGATTGGGACATGCTTATTGAGCCAGTTGAAAATGGCTTGAAGGTGATCGCCTATGATGGCGCTATCCCTTACTACCTCTTAAGTGATCGGGCGGCAGCAACGGCCGAACATGAATGGTACTATCGATACTTCTTGATTAGAGAAGCGAATCGGGGCCTTAAATCAATGGAGGACAATCTTTTGGGCGGCCGTTATGAGGTCACGATTCAACCAGAGCAATCAGTGACCTTTGTTGCATCAATTGATGCCACCCCAAACCTGGATGGCACGGCAGCGTATGAAAAGCATTTTGCAGAAGAACAAACTCTGCTCAAGAAAGCGATGACGAATCTGGATGATAACCCGGCTATTCAACAGCTTGTCTTATCGGCTAACCAATTTGTGGTGAAACGGCCGTTGCGAAAAAATCCAGGCGGTCGTTCAATTATCGCTGGGTACCATTGGTTTGGTGATTGGGGCCGTGATACGATGATTGCCTTACCTGGTTTAACCCTCATCACAGATCGATCAGACATCGCGGCTGGCATCCTTCGTACATTCGCCTTTTATGTCAGCGGTGGTATGTTGCCTAATCGATTTCCAGATTTAGATGCCCAACCCGAATATAATACAGTTGATGCCGCCCTCTGGTATTTCGAGGCTATGCAAGCCTATCATGCAGCCACTGGTGATGATGAGTTTATCAGGCAATTATTTTCCGTGATGGCCGACATAATCGCCCAACATATTCAGGGAACGCGCTATAACATTAAAGTGGATCCAGATGATGGCTTGCTCTATGCTGGTGAACCAGGACGGCAGCTAACCTGGATGGATGTCAAAATTGGGGATTGGGTGGTGACGCCTCGAATTGGCAAGCCAGTAGAAATCAATGCCCTTTGGTATAACGCCTTACGTATTATGGAAGCCTTTGCTCTGATTGCTGAGGAAAATGGGACACAATATCAGGTGATGGCCGATCAGGTTGCGGAGAGCTTTGATAGATTTTGGAATGAAACGACCCAATATTGTTATGATGTTATTGATTCCCCAGAGGGGAATGATACTCGATTACGGCCGAATCAGCTTTTTGCCGTCTCGCTGCCTCACAGTCCCTTATTACCTGAGAAACAGAAAGCAGTTGTCGATGTTTGTGCTAGACATTTATTGACCTCACATGGTATGCGGAGCTTGGCCGACACCGAGCGAGGATATATCGGCAGCTATGGCGGCAACATTCAGCAACGGGATAGCGCTTATCATCAGGGAACGGTGTGGGCCTGGCTTATTGGCCCCTTTACTGCAGCCCATTTGCGTGTTTACAATAATCCAAGTCAGGCCAGGGCTTTCTTAGTTCCATTACTGCATCATATAAATAGCTACGGTGTGGGCAGCATCGGCGAGGTATTTGATGGCGATTCTCCCTTTAGCCCACACGGCTGTATTGCCCAAGCCTGGAGTGTGGCCGAGGTATTACGAGCCTGGAAGTTGACTGAAGCGCCAAAAACGGCCGAATCCCTCAATATACCGTATCTGACCACAACACAAATGATTGAGGTGGATCGGGCCATGATTGAGGATTATCATATTGAACTGATTCAAATGATGGAAAATGCCGGACGAAATTTAGCCCACCTGGCTCGGAAACGGTTGTTGAAGGGCGATCCACGTGGAAAACGGGTCGTCGTCCTGGCGGGAACTGGCGGTAATGGCGGCGGGGCTTTAGTCAGTGCGCGGAGGCTGCATAATTATGGGGCAAATGTCAAGGTTTTTGTCACTAAGAAGGACAAAGATTTTACCCCTGTACCCAGGCATCAATTAGATATTTTGCGGCAAATGAAGGTTCCGATTGAATCGGGGGAAACGGCCGAAGAAATTATAGCCGACCTAGAAACGCCTAATTTAATCATTGATGGCCTAATCGGTTACAGTCTTAAAGGTGCGCCACGCGGAACGGCCGCAGCTCTGATTCAATGGGCAAATGGTCAATCTGCCCCGACATTGGCCCTTGATGCCCCTTCTGGGGTTGATACAACAACTGGCAAGGTTTTTGCTCCGGCAATTAGGGCCACTGCTACATTGACATTAGCTTTACCTAAGGAAGGGTTACGCGCAGAAGGTGTAGCCAAACACGTTGGGGAATTATACCTTGCAGACATCAGCGTGCCGCCAGAGCTATATGCTGGGGAAGGATTGGACCTTGCGATTGAACCACTTTTTGCGGAGCAGGATATTATTCGGCTGGACTAATGAATGGTGAGCCTAGCCCGGATTGATACCCTCAGGCGCTCGGACTTCGATTGAGTCGATGATATTATAAAAGATAGGTTGTAATGATTCGGCCGAATCTTGATTTGAAGCGGCCGAAACAAGGGCCATATAGCTATCCCCCATAATAACAGCCATCACTGTAATAATAGGCTGACCGCCCTCATTTGAACGGAGTATCATGCGGGCCAAATTTTGCTCAGCTCCGGTGAAAGCTTGGGCTGGCTCAACAAGATCATAAGATTGCCCTTCTCTTTCCAACAAAGCTTTATACGTTTCAAGTACCCGAACAACATCATCCTTGGAAAAACTTTGCGATGTTTGAAAATTGAAAACATCAATTTCGCCTGGAATGATGACAACAAAGGCTTCATCACCGATTTCGGCCAATGATTCAGCCTGAATGATGGATTCGCTAGAGGCTACAGTCGCCCCGCCACTTGCAGAATGAGTGACCCAATTCGCCGGATGTTGCAAAGTAAGGCCATTTTCATTGTCGACGAACGGAACAAATTGAACCGAAGATAAATCGATTTCTTCAGTTGCTGCTGGCTCCACTGATTCTTCAGTTGGTTCAGCTTCAATACTTTCTTGAGTTGGTTCAGGCGTTTCCTGATTACAGGCTGCTATAAGAAGCAGTAGAATCAAGGCTAACAAGATTGGTTTTGGTTGAAGTCTAAAGTTCATTGTAAATAATTCCTTGGGAACAGTTTTTTAATATTTTTTGAATTGTAACCGCCAAATAGAGGGGTAACAAATGGTTTAATCCAGGGTTCAAGTTGATTACAATTCAGTAACCCTTTTCGTCTTTTGGGTTTATAATGCTTAGAAACCACACAAATGAGGAGAGAGGATGACAAATATTTATGGTCAAATTACGGGCTGGGGATCTTACGTGCCTGAGAAGGTGCTGACAAACTTTGATTTAGAAAAAATTGTCGATACGACTGATGATTGGATCGTTCAACGAAGCGGTATCCGTGAAAGACACATTGCTGCCCCGGATGAAACAACTTCGATGATGTCTACTAACGCGGCCGAAAAGGCTTTACAACAGGCAGGGATTTCACCAACCGATTTAGATTTGATCATCGTGGCAAACTCATCGCCTGATTACTTCACGCCGCCTGTGTCAAGCCAAGTGCAACATGCTCTGGGCGCGACCAATGTCCCCGCCTTTGTTGTGGAGACAGGTTGTACTGGCTTCGTTTATGCTTTAAGCACCGCCTACCAGTTTATTAAGGCTGGAGCCTATGAGACAATCCTCGTGGTTGGGGTGGAGTTATTAAGCCGATTTACCAATTGGGAAGATCGTTCGACTTGTGTTCTCTTTGGTGATGCGGCAGGGGCGGTGGTGGTTCAAGCTACCGATAAATCATGTGGGTTACAGGGCTTTGTGCTTGGTTCTGATGGTAGTCAGGCCGAGCATATTATTATGCGGGCGGGTGGCTCGGCCGAACCCTATAATAAAGATACGCTGGCAAACAGTCGCCATTTGCTCCATATGGACGGCCGTAAAGTCTTTCGCTTTGCCTCCCGTGTCGTTGGCAAAGCTTGTGATGAAGCTTTAGAGAAAGCTGGCCTAACCTACGATGATATTGACTGGATTATCCCCCATCAGGCCAACTTGCGAATTATCCAATCAGCCGCTAGAGACATGGGCTTACCGATGAGCCGATTCATCGTTAATATCGACCGCTATGGCAATACTTCGGCGGCCTCTATTCCTCTAGCACTGGCTGAGAATATGGAAAGCGGCCGTATTCAGCCGGGCGATACCGGCATCTTTGTCTCTTTTGGTGCAGGCTTAACCTGGGGGGCGATGGTGGTTCAACTCAACCCCAATTAGGTACAGGGATAGATACTGGGTTTTGCCAAAAACCTGGTATCTAAAGGTTGAGTTAAACGTGAGTATGAAGCAGTCGGTTGGCTTTGCGGCGGGCCATGATGATGAGAGCCAGACCAAACAAAAATGCTTGGAGTAAAACAATTGTTGCTCCGCTAGAGACATCCACATAAAAGCTCAGATAGAGGCCCATTAAGCCTGTCAAAGCGCCCATTGCGGTTGAAATAGCAATCATTCGATGAAAACTGTCTGTCAATAAGCGGGCGGTGATGGCTGGAATGACAAGCGCGGCTGCAATCATGGTCACCCCCAATATTTGCATTGAGACAATGATGGCGGCTGCCAATATCAGGGCAAACCAGGTTTCGACCCAACTGGTTTTGACACCATAGACCTGGGCCACCTCACTGTCAAAAGTAGTAAAGAGAAGTTGTTTGTAAAGAAACAAGATGACGGCGATGACCAGGAGGGTGACAACGGCAATAACGATTACATCTTCGGCCGTAACGCCCAAGATATTGCCAAACAAAGCCGCATCAAAGGATTGGGTGAAGCGACGATAGCGGGAGATTAGAGCCACCCCAATAGCAAAACTGGCGGTAGTGATGACCCCGATAGCGGCATCAGCGTTAATTTTTGTCCGATTGACTGTTTGGTTAATCAACAAGGCGGCGACAAAGCCCCATAAGCCTGCCCCAATATAAAAATTGAATTGAATAACGAAGGCGACTACGGCCCCGCCAAAGACGGCATGGGATAAGCCATGCCCGATATAGCTCATACCCCGTAAGACGATATAAACGCCAATCAATCCACATAAGCTGCCCACCAGAACGGCCGCAATCAGTCCATTACGGAAAAATTCAAATTGAAATGGTGTCAATAGAGCATCCATGTGAAAACCTTTTGGTCTGGATTATTGGCAAATCGAACAGTGGACAGTAAACGGTGAACGGTGAACAGCAGGCAGTGATCGGATCCACCGCTTACTGAAAACTGTTGACTGCTAACTATTCTATGAATCATGTCCAGGCAAACCACCCGCCACTGGTTCTGGAATTAACTCTCGATAGGTATGATGGTGGGGCTTTTGCTGGACGAAGAGCATGCCATTTTGTCGAATCACTAACATTTCGCCCTCATATGCCTCGCTGAGAATTTCCTCGGTAAATACTTCTTCTGGTCTTCCCTGGGCAATGATGCGCTGATTAAGACAGACAATCCAGGGGGCGTGAGCGGCCGTCATATTCAAATCATGGGTTGTTAGGACGATTGTCATGCCGTCTTGATTAAGGTGGGCGAGTAGGTGGAATACATTTTCAGAGCTTCGCATATCTACCCCTGTTGTTGGCTCATCCAAGACCAATAGCTCTGGTTCGGCGATGAGGGCGCGGGCCAAAAAGACGCGCTGCTGTTGTCCGCCAGAAAGGTCGCGGATGTGGTTTTGGGCTAGATCAGCAATTTCTAACTGATCTAGCATCGCGAGGGCTTGCTGCCGGTCGGCCTTTCTGGGCCAGGGCCAACGGCCGGAATTTTGGGTTTTGCCCATTAGAACGACCTCTTCGGCCGTTACTGGAAAGTTCCAATCTACAGTTTCAAGTTGGGGAACATAGGCGATTCGCAGAGCTGGGGTGGATTGGCGAAAGATTTGACCGCTGGACGGCCGAACCAAATTTAAGATTAGTCGCAGCAAGGTAGTCTTGCCAGCCCCACTTGGCCCCACGAGAGCGGCGAATTGGCCGGGATGTAAGTGGAGATTGACGTTTTCCAGTACCGGAATAGTTCCATAACCAAAGGTTACATCGCGTAACTCAATTAATGGTTTCATGATTGATTTTTTCCTGGTGGGTTAGCGTTTATTGGGCTTGATTAACGGCCGAATCAGCCCCTGACACATTGGCGCTGTCTACGCTGTCCATCAAGGTTGGGTCGCCACCTAAAGCCGAGGCCATGATTTGTAGGTCATATACCATCAAACCGATGTAGGAATGTTCTGAATCGCCTGGTTCGCCAGGCAAGTCATCATCTCGCAAGGTATCGACATAGGAAACGCCAGCCTCACGGCCGATCTGATCTAAGATAGGCGATGCGAAGACCTCCGAGCCAAAAATGGCTGGAACCTCCTCTTCACGCAACTGGACAATGAGACCGGCAATCTCTTGGGCGGACGGCTCTGAAAAGTCGGCTGGCTGAATGGCCCCAATGACGGTGAAGCCGTACAGCGGTGCAAAATAGGCGAAGGAATCGTGATAGGTTAAGAGCTTGCGATTTTCGACAGGAATGGAGGCGGTTGTGGCTTTAATTGCTTCATCCAAACTGGTGATCTTCACTGCAAAAGCCTCGTAATTTGCCTGATACGTCTCAGCATTGACTGGGTCACGCTCCACTAACTTGTCCCGGACGATTTCGGCGTATTTCAAGGCATAGAAAGGGTTGGTCCAGAGATGGGGGTTGGGGTTGCCTGCCTCTTTTGGAAAGGAGAAGTCGTACACGTACTCATCAGGACTGATAGTAAGTTCGCCTAAAGAGATAATTTCGCTTCCCTCTTTTAAGTTTGCTTCAGCCATCTCCAAACTCGGAATTTCCAGGTTGAGGCCATTGATGAAAATCAGATCAGCCTTGCTTAATTTGACGGCATCGGAGGGGGCAGGCTCGAAGGTGTGAGAGTTGACTCCCTCTGGCACAATGCCACTGAGGACAATATGTTCGCCGCCGATATTGTGGATGATATTGGTAATAGGGGAGACGGTTGAGACGATCTCGAGACGGCCGTCATTTCCCGATGTCCTGTTGTTGCAAGCAGCTAAGACAAGTATCAAGATTAGCAGGCTTAATGTCGAGGCTCGATATAATGATTTCAAATTATTAACTCCTTTGGATTTGGTGTTAGGGGCAAAGTCAATTTGGCTCAGTTCGACAGGAGGCGCAAAGGCCCAAAAAAGAGATATGGTTCATATCAATGGCAAAGCCATATGCTTCATCGGCTCGATTAAATAGTTGGTGGAGTGTGCTGTGAGGCATTTCGACGGTTGCTTTACATTGGCGGCAGACGAGATGGTGATGGGGCTTTTCCCCAGCCAGTTCGTAGCTATTATGGCCGTCCCCCAACTGCGTCACCGTCACAATCCGCTGCTCACTTAGAAAATGGAGCGTTCGGTATACGGTGGCTTGATTGACGGCCGGAGCAATCTTTTGGACGTGGCTGACTACCTCTTCAGGGGTTACATGGCCGCCTAATTCACAGACTGCATCTATTATCAATTGTCGCTGGGGCGTTACTCGATAACCGGCTTGACGAAGTTGGTTGGCAATAGTTGTTATATCATGACTCATCGCGAATATCCTCTGTTGCAAATATTTGCAATAACGAAACCTGATTATAAGCAATTTGATCTAATTTGACAAAGCGAATATATAGTTGGGGTAAGAGGTTAGTCGTCTAGGGGTAGCCCTTCAATTGCCATAATTTTGAGGGCATTGGTGGTTGGGCTGGGGCCGGGTTGAATGGTGTAGTCGAACAGAAGACGGCCGTCCTCAACCGAATCCCGGAAATGAAAATTTCTCAATGAGGTGATCTCAACGGCTAATTGAGCCAACTCCAAATCATGAGTGGAGATGAGGCCAACCCCCGACTGCGCTGCCAAAGCTCGGATATACGAGCGGCTGCCCGTTAATCGCTCCCGATTATTCGTCCCCTGGAAAATTTCATCTATCAAGTAGAATAAGGGTAGGGGGTGTTCTCTTTCTAGCGCATTCATCAAAGCTTTTAGGCAGCGCACTTCTGCATAAAAATGGGAGATGCCACTTGTAATTGAATCACTAATACGGATGCAGGTATGCAGCCGAAAATAGATGGTATCTAAAGAAGCTGCATCAACGGGGCCGCCGCTATAAGCAAGGGCTAGATTCATGCCCATCGTTCGCAGGAAGGTGCTTTTACCGGACATATTGGAACCAGTCAGCACCCCAATGAAGCCACCTTGATTGATAATAAAATCGTTGCAAATCTTCTGTTCATCCGGCAGCAACGGATGGCTCATTTTTTGGGTCATAAATAAGGCTTTTTCTTTGCTTTGCCTACTGTTCAATTCGGGAAAAGTGTAATGGGGGTTTAAATAAGCCAAATTTGCCAGTGAAGCGAGGGCCTCTATTTCAAACCAAATATCTAACCACTCAGGCATTCGACCCGCCAAGGCTTGTTTAGCCCGCTCTAGTTGATAGGCGAAAAACAGATCATAGGGAAATAGAATGTTAAGCAGCAAAGCCAAAATCGGATTACCGCGTATGCCGGTGGCGTTGACGATGAGATTGAGTCGCCTTAAAAAGGCTGATGGCTTTTGTTCTGATGAGTGAAACGGCCGACAAAGCAACCCCAAATGCGGCGTTCGGCTATAAGAGAAATCTTCTAACTGTCGAAACACTGCCACCAGTTGTTCCAATATGTCCCGGACATGGCTGGCCGCTTTGAATGGCTCGTCAATTTTTAGAGATTTGTAGAGGGCTAGGATCACATAAAGAGCCAGCGTTCCTTGCCATAAGGCTGGCAAATTAGCTAGTAAATCACCCGCCAAGAGTACCAAATTCAGCAGGGCCAACAACCCTAACCCCCAAACCCATTGTCTCAAGGTTGGGTCAATCGGCTGGGCTTGAAGCCATTGGAGTAATCGTTCTGGCGTGGCAGATTCTCTTTCGCCTGAGGCATAAACGCCATTGAGGATTAGTCGTTTGCGGAACAACGGCCGATTTACCAACTCCATCACTCGCCGCTGGCGCACCTTTGTCTTTTCTGGAATTGGGGTGTTGTTCGTCAACCACTCCTTTAGACGGAGGCCGCCTTGAGAGGAAACGGCTGTATTTAACAAGCGATGGAGAGAGCGCGAGCCAACCAGGTCTAAATCGAGGGCCAGGGCGTTGTCTGGCCAAAATTGGGAAGGGGGAATCTGCGCCCAATCTAGTGTCATCCGGGCTACCTGGGCTTGGGTTGCCTTCAACCAGATAGTGTGTCGCGCGATATTGCCTTCAATTTGATTGTGAATGTAAACAACGCTCAGAAAAAGAACGGCCGAGCCTATAAAGGTTAACCACAACCATTCTGGGCCGATGGTAAGAAAGGTAAGCCCGTTTAAGATGAAGCCACCAACAAAGGTGATTAGCCTCAAATATGAATAGCGTTCACTCCGTTGTTTCAGGGCCACCAGACGTGGCTGTAATCGTTCGATTTGCCTGATTAAAGTTTGATGTCGTTTATTTTTTGCTTCCATAGATTGGGGATTGTTTATTGGTGGCTGGATTTTGTCAACCTGCCGGAGCCTGTTCGGGCGCTAGTTTGCTTTGTTGAGCGCGTTGCCAAATAACGGCCGCTGGGATTAGAGAAATCAAACTCAGGATGACACCGATCCAATACGGTACGGTTGGGCTAACCACAAAGATAAGCCCAGCAATAGCAGTGCTAGCAATCGTTGAAAGGCTGATGATGGATTGATAGAGACCCAATGCCCCACCCCGTACTTCATCGGAAACTGTTCGAGTTGTTAATGATTGTAGGGCAGGCATCATCAATCCCAAGCCCGATGCGAAAAAGAGGGAGCCAAAAGCGGCCAGCCAGGGACTTGTAACGACGGCAAAGATGAGCAACCCTAATGTTCTGGATAAAGTTCCAATAATGACCAACATAGATTCGCCGAAACGGTTAACGGCTTTAGGTAAGATAACGGTTTGGGTGACGAATTGGGAAACGCCAACAACTGCTAATAATAATCCGATGCCTAGCGTTGCTGTCTCCTCACTCGAATCTGCAAACAGGATTAGTTCAGCATAAAGGGAGAATGTCGATTGCAACAATCCAAAGGCAAATTGCCCAATGAAAGCGGCGATGAAAATCAATAGCAGAGGGATATTTTGTAAAACCTGGCCTGGTTCCAAGCCGCCCCGTTTCACTTGTTTATTGGCTAGACGTTGTTCAGGCGTTAGGGTTTCGTCTAACGTTAGCCAGGTGAGGATGACAGTTACAGTAGCTGCAACGGCCGCAACCATGAATGGCACTCTTGGCCCAAAAGCGGCCGAAAGCACCCCACCTAAGGCTGGCCCAAATACGAAGCCAACCCCAAAGGCGGCAAAGATGTAGCCCAAAGCCTGGGTTCGTTTCTCTTTGGGTGTAATATCGGTCACATAAGCCTGGGCAACGATGATATTTCCGCCAGTTATCCCATCCAATACACGGGCAGCAAACAATAGGAATGAGCCAGGAGCAAGGGCCAGCATGATGAAGCTGATGACCGTTCCAATTTGGCTGATAATCAAAATAGGGATTCGGCCGTTTTTATCGGATAAGCGGCCAATCGTCGGCCCCGCAAGAAATTGAGCTGCGAAAAAGACCGACACCAACAGCGTGATCGTTTCCGGGGTCATGCCAAATTCTCGTTGGGCATAGAGGGGCAAAATGGGGAAAATCATTGAAGCGCCCAACATCTGTACAAAGACTATCAGGAGAATTGTAAAGAGGCGGCGATCAATAGTTGATGTTTTCATAATTGGTCTCGAAGAAGTCAGGCTTTTTCTGATAAGCGGCTAGATTTCTGAGTTTGTAAGCCTGACTTCTTGTTATCAGTTTTTGGCAACGTTGGGGGCAAAATCTTTGATGAAATGATCAGGAATACGAACGGGTCGTCCCGTTGCTAGTTCAACCCAGACCCAAAGAACATGGGCACGGGCCAAAAGCTTGTTGTCCCTAACCCGATGAACGGTGTTATGGCGCACGGCCGTTATCCGCTTCACGTCGGATACCCAGGTTGAGACAGCAAGTACATCACCCATGACGGCAGGTTCAATATATTCCAACCGATACCGTCGAGCAATAATGCCAAACCCTTCCTCTTCCATCATCCGCTTCATCGACCAGCCAAGATGAGCTGCTGCTTCGACAGTGCAGTTTTCGATATAGGCCATGTAGTTAGCATTATTAAGATGGCCTGCCGGGTCAACGTCCCGCCACTCAACTGGGTGTTGAATCGTATACACGCCCGGTGGTGGCGGTGGCGCTTCTGGAAATGGTTCTCGCCGAGGCGCTTTCTCAGGAGGTCCCTCTGGAAAAAACCCATCAATGACATGGTGAGGAATGGTGGCTGGCCGGTTAGTTTGACTGTTTAGATAAACCCAATCGGTAACGGCTTCAGCTACCTTTTCACCCGTTCCTGCCAGGCGGAGTTCATACATCCTTCTGGAGCGAATTCGTCGAAAATCTGCTACCCAGCTTCGCACAACAACAGAATCGCCGTAGACTAACGGCCGTAAATAAGTAATATCTGTCTGGCGAATCAACCAGAGCCGATTATTGGCAGCGTACCAATCCATATCAAAACCGGCGGCGGCCGAGGCATCCATTGCCGTCTCCTGCATATAGCGCAGGTAATGGGCGTGGTTTACATGGCCATAAGCGTCACATTCGTAATGGCGTATTCGGAAAGTTCGTTCGTGAATTAGGGGCATATCGGAGCGAAGTATACCAAAGAGTCTTGGGCTTTGCCGCAAACTTAACGGGTGATAATCTCCTTGATAGAGATTTGAAAGAGATAGGTCGCGGCATGGTGGGCTGTATGGTAGCATTTGATTTTGCTGGTGTATGATGATAGATGAGCGCATGAAAGTGTTGGCATACTATGGAGATTGGTTGTGAGTCGAGTTATTTTTGTTTTTTTGATGGTTGCTCTTGTTTTGGCTGGGTGCAATGAAGGGAATGGATCAGAGGAAGGAGAATCGGCCGTTCCAACAGGCGATCCGGTAGCTGGAGAAGCGGCATTCCAAACAACATGCTTTGCCTGTCATGGGACGGATGCAACCGGGTTGCCGGGGCAGGGTAAAGATTTGACGACAAGCAAATTTACAAGCGCGTTGAGTGATAGTGCATATGTGGAATTTGTTAAGAACGGCCGTGACATCAATGATCCCGAAAATACAACTGGGGTTGACATGCCGCCCTATGGCGGCAACCCATCTTTATCGGAACAGGATTTATACGATATTGTGGCATATATTCGAACATTGGAGCAATAAGGTCAGCATATGCTCAGGCTGGAAATTTGAATAACGTCGGTGAATGTATTAAAGTCAGTGCGATGGAACAAAAAATTCTCGTAGTTGAAGATGAAACATCCTTATTAGAATCGCTAGCTTATACTTTAAATAGACAGGGGTATGAAGTCTTGGAGGCTGGCGACGGTTATCAAGCGCTTAAACTCGCTCGCGAGGAAAAGCCAGATTTGCTGCTTTTAGATGTGATGCTGCCCGGTATTGATGGCTTTGAAGTATGTCGCATTTTGCGACAGGAGATGAACCAGCCAATTTTGATGCTAACGGCTCGTGACGACGAAGTTGATAAAGTAGTTGGATTAGAAATGGGAGCCGATGATTATCTAACAAAACCGTTTGGAATGCGCGAACTGTTAGCTCGCGTAAAAGCCCTTTTGCGGCGTGAACGACTCATTCGCGAAGAGATAGCGGCCGAATCAGATAATACTTTAACGGCCGAATCGGCCCAGAAGAAACTTGCTTTTGGCGACTTAACCATCGACCTTGTTCGCCGGGAGGTCACATTAAAAGATGTTGTCCTTCGACTCAAGCCGAAAGAATATGAGCTGCTGGTCTTCCTGGCTCGCAATCGCGGGATCGCCCTTTCAAGGGATTTGATTCTGGAGCGAGTTTGGGGCTGGGAATATGATGGCGGCAGCCGCACCGTCGATGTTCACGTCCGCTGGCTTCGAGAAAAAATTGAGCCAGAGCCAGCTAAGGCTGCTCGAATCATCACCATTCGTGGTATCGGCTATCGGTTTGAGGGGTAGGTGTTGATGAATGTTCCGAACAATTCGCTGGCGCATCGCCATTCCCTTCTCAATTCTCATCATCATTGCGATGGGAACTCTCATGTCTTATCTAACCACAGTGGTCAGAGAAAGATTGTTGGCTGACCTTGAGAATCATTTGTTGGTTCAAGCCCGGATCACGGCCGATAATGTCTCCCCTCTTCTTTTGGAAGGTACAGAGTCAAGGGACGCAATTAATTTAGTAACCAATCGTTTGTCAACATTAACCGAAGCTCGGATAACAATTGTGGGAGCGGATGGAACCGTGTTAGGGGAATCAGAACTAAATGCCGAACAGATGAATAATCATCTGGATCGGCCAGAAATTCAACAAGCCAGGCAAAATGGGGAGGGAACCAGCGTTAGATTTAGCACAACTCTGGGAGATGAGTTGGCTTATGCGGCCGTTCCTGTTCGCCAAGAAGATGCGATTATCGGCTACGCGAGAGTGGCTGTGTCAATGGAACAGATTGACGCTGATATCAACCAACTCCAACAGACTATTCTGACAGCGACAATTGTCATGACCTTTCTTTCAATCATCATGGCCATTATCATTGCAGAACGAACCGCCTTGCAAGTGCGCCGTTTGACAAATGTCGCCCGCCAGATGGCTTCTGGTGATTTGGATGCCCGTCTCTATCAAACTTCCCAGGATGAAGTCGGCCAACTGACCCATGCCTTCAACAATATGGCAGACGAATTGCGAGAACGCGTCTACGATTTGGGTGATGAACGCAGCCGTTTGGCAGTCGTCCTAGAGAACATGGCTGATGGGGTCTTAATTACCGATGACGGTGGGTTAGTTCGGCTCATCAATCCTGCCGCCGCCCGTATCTTAGACGTTGATGAAGTAGATAGTATCGGCCGTTCCTTCGCAGAGGTCGCTCGTCACCATCAACTGATTGCGCTTTGGCAGCAAGGATGCAGCCAGGAATTGGAGCAGATTACGGCCGTCGAAGTGAGCCGCCAGAATATCTTTGTCCAAATGATCGTTACTCCCATTGAAACGGCCGATAGTCGAAGTTGTATGGTCATTCTCCAAGATTTAACCCGCATCCATCGCCTGGAGACAGTCCGACGTGATTTTATCAGCAACATTTCCCACGAACTGCGGACGCCGATTGCCTCTCTAAAAGCCTTGGTCGAAACCTTGCGGGTGGCAGTTTTGGACGATCCACCTGCTTCCCAACGGTTTTTAGACCGAGCGGAGGAAGAGGTTGATGCCTTGACCCAGTTGGTGGCGGAATTGTTAGAGTTAGCCCGTATCGAGTCGGGCAAAGTACCCTTAAGACTATCGGCTACGGCCGTTGAGGAGGTGATCATCTCGCCTGTTGAACGACTTGAGTCTCAAGCAGAGCGGAACGAACTGGCGCTAAATATAGACATAGCTCCTGATCTACCATTGGTTTTGGCCGATGCTGGTCGCATTCAACAGGTGATAAGAAATCTTGTTCATAATGCGATTAAGTTTACGCCGGAAGGAGGCATGATTGATGTTCGGGCCAGGTTGGGAAAGCGTGAATCGACTGTCGTTATTTCAGTAAAAGACACAGGCGTTGGTATTCCAACGGCCGATCTGCCCCGAATCTTTGAACGATTCTATAAAGCAGATCGAGCGCGAAGTGGTGGTGGTACAGGGTTGGGGCTAGCTATTTCTCGTCATCTTGTCATGGCACATGGCGGACAGCTTGAGGTCAAGAGCAAGGAAGGCAAGGGGAGTACGTTCTATTTTTCTCTGCCGACAGTTTCTAGCAATGAGGTGCAAGGAGAGCTTTAGGCAGATACTGCAATTATGCCTTACACATTTGTGAATGAAATTTAGAGACATTTTTAATGTTTGCCTTGTTCCCTATGCACTAAACCACTTTTTGCATAAAATACGGCCTTTATCCAAGAAAGGTTGTGTGAGTGACAATGAGCGTACATGGAGAATCAGTAGGGCGGAGCAGCAAAATTCGATTATTTAGAGTATTGGTTATAGGGTTGTTAACGATAACGGCCGTTATCATGTTTGTTAGCGGCTGTTCAAATGAGGAGCCAGAAGAACCAACAAGAGAGATTAGCCAACCAACCGCCGAGACGGATGCTATAGAAGCGGCGACAGAAACGGCCGATCCAGAAGAAGAAACCCCTGAATCAGAAGTAGAGTCAGAAACGCCCAGTCCAGGCGAAACGGCCGTTGGTGAAACACCCCAACCAACTGCAACGGCCCTGGTTTTACCGGACAAAGATGGGGCTTTAATAGCGGTAGAAATGACTGGCACAGTCGGCATCATATTGAATAGTTACCCGGAACCAATTCGGGAGCGAGTGGCGGACGCGTTGGTTGCAGCTCCTGAAAGCCATTGGGTAGAGTTAGCTAAACGTCAGGTGCAATATACGGGTCATCGACTTAACTTTCGCAACTTTATTTATCCTGGTAAGGGTCAATTGCCATTGCCTCCCCGACCTTTGTGGGGTATTGAGCTTGACAATGGTGGACCAGTCGTTGAAGAGATCGACGAACTCCAATTTGTCCTTGTGGACTATACCTTTAGCAGTACCCTATTGACCGATGAGGCATCACCGTTTCAGGCTGAACCAGCCTTGGGCGAGGAAGGGGGAATTTGGGAAGAAGGTTTCGTGTTGCCATTGGCTCCGGATTACGTTTTTCAGCGAATTGATAATGCTTGTATTAATGAGGGTGGTTTTCCGCCAAATAGCTATGATTCGGAGAATGCCTGGGTCTTTTTTGACCATACTTGCATCGCTCTTAGCGGCGGCCCGGCTGGATGTCATCGTTTGCAATTACCTGAAGAAGATTGTATTGAAGCGATGCAGCGAGCGACTGGTATCCTTGAAACGCAGATGGTTTTTGAACGGTTGGCATGGGATGATGATCTAGCCGATGAGGTTCGAGTTGGTGAAATCACCCAGTTAGAGGGACCGGATTTAGCCGCCATCAGTGAGGATTTACAAGATTATCGGGTTATTTATCGCTACTTTCCGCCGGAGTCTTGTGGATTGGTGGAAGGCTGCGTCAATGGCAGCGGTTGGCGGCGTTTGCTCCAATTTAAGGCAACGGTTCACAATCAGGGCGCCGAGGCGTTGAGCGTTGGCCCAGCTGCGGCCGATAACCCGCTTGCTAATTTCTTTCAATACAATTCATGCCATGATCATTTTCATTTTAATGGCTATGGTAGTTTTTCGGTAGCTGATGCGGATGAGGAGATTTCTAGCAAACAGGCTTTTTGTGTTGAAAGTACCAATCGTTTTAGCAATAATGAGTTTTCGCCGCTGACTCATCCCTTTACCTGTATTAACCAGGGCGTTCAGGCGGGCTGGGTGGATGAGTATATTGCCGGTTTGGATTGCCAGTGGATAGACATCACTGATTTTGATATTTCTGAAGAGGAGACGACCATTGACTTGGGCTTTGGTTTTAATCCGGATCAATTTATCTGTGAGGGGACGGTGGTGAGGGATGAGAATGGCAATCCTGTTTTTGAGCCGAGTGGGTTGACATCGGCGGATGGACGGCCGATTCAAAAGCCGCAATGCGAATTTGTTGACGATTATGAGGTTAATAACAACAGTTCAGCCGAAATTTTTATCTCTCCAACTGGCGGCTTTGTCACTGCGCCATGTAATAGTTCTTTCCTAGGGCCGTTACGCAACTGTGGCTTTACGGAGGTTCCTCAACTCATTGAGGCTGAGCCTGCTCAAAGTACACCAGTCAGCCCGGCCGAAGGAACGCCTTTGGCAACGGCCGCAGCTGAACCAATTAATCCGCAGTTGTTCTCTTGCACCCCCGGTGAGTCAGTTTTCTTAAGCTGCCAGGTTGCTCCCTCGGCTCCGCCACAGGTGCTGCGAATTTGTGAGTTTAGCCAGATGCTGGGCGTTGGGGTAGCTTGTGCTTTCTCGGATTCAATGGTTAATTGGGTTGTCACTGAAGAGCCGGTTAGTTTAGGCTTTGTCTGTCCCTTCTTGCGGGATGAGAATGAGCCGGGCGGCCGTTATTCTTTTTATACGGCCCCTGCTTTTAGTGAAGATGAGTTTGCGGAAGTTAGTTGTACCCTTCAATAATGTCTCGGTAAGCAGTGTCAATTGCTAATTACCGGGGCTTGGCACAAGTAGGTCTCATCTGATACTTGTTTCAGGATAAAAGCAGCCATGTCTGCTCGGCTGATCTTGCGGCCTGTTCCTTTACCAACAAAGCCAATTTTTATGTCACCGGTAGCCGCTTCATCGGTTAACATTGGCACTCTTACAATGGTCCAATCTAATTTGGATTTACGAACAAGGTCAACCGTTTCGACCATATCTTCATAGACATGGCGAGAGAACAACTTGAGCAGGATACCAATAATCTTGCTTATCGGGGTGGGGACATCATTAGGGTCTTTGACGCCGACTCCAGCCGAAATGACAAGTCGTTGAACCCCATATTTCTCCATTGCTTCTAAAATGTGGCTTGTCCCCTTGCTTACTTGATGATCGGGGGTGTTGCTTGTTGGGCCGAGGACGCTGATAACGGCTTCCGCATCTTGAATTGCTTCAGCCACCTTCGCAGCGTTTTCAATATCTCCCTCTACTATTTGAAGAGATTCAAGCTGAGTTCCAAATTTTGACGGTGTTCGGGCCAGGGCAGTCACCTCATGTCCGGCAGCCAATGCTTGTTTAATTACATGCCGTCCCGTGTGCCCTGTCCCACCAAAGATTGATAATTTCATGATACCCTCCAAGTGTACTAATCGCCGAATTCTATCATTTAACGAAATGTTAACAAAACCATATCCAACTATTAACACTGGGTTGAACGGCCGTTAATTAGCCGATGATATATTTGAATGTGAAATATTTTACAATATTCTACTCAAATTGGAGGAGAGAATGCGTTTTAAGTTATTATCACTTTTTTTAATATTGGTTTTGTTTTTTGCAGCTTGTTCAGGTGGTGGGGATGATCCTACTACAACGCCTGATCCTGAATCGGCTGCTGGGCCAACAGAAGAATCTGTGGAGCATGAAGAGGAGATGGTGGACGGCGAACTGCCTTTGGTTGACCCGCTGGCAATTAGCGGGGGTATCGCAATGGCTGGCAGCTCTACCGTTTTCCCCCTGGCCGAAAGAATGGCCGAACGTTTCCAAGACGAAGGCTATGATGGCAACATCACCATTGACAGCATCGGCAGTGGCGCTGGCTTTGAGCGTTTTTGTGTCGAAGGCGAATCTGATATTTCTAATGCTAGCCGACCGATTAGGGACAGTGAAATTGAATCCTGTGAAGCTATTGGCCGCACCCCGATAGAATTTCGGGTAGGCACTGATGCGTTGGCAGTTGTGGTCAGTACTGAGAACGATTTTGTTGATAATCTCTCAATGGAGCAGTTGGCAATGGTCTTCTCAACGGCCGAAACATGGGCTGACGTGGACCCAAGCTGGCCTGATGAAGTTATCTTGCGTTTCAGTCCTGGCACAGATAGCGGTACCTTTGATTACTTTACTGAAGAAGTCTTTGATGAAGATACTGAGCCAATTCTGAACGCTGACAACTTACAGTTGAGCGAGGATGATAATGTGTTGGTTCAAGGCGTTTTGGGCAGCCCTTATGCCATCGCATATTTTGGTTATGCTTATTATGCTGAAAATGCGGCCACGTTGAAAGTTCTAAATATTGATGATGTTGAACCAACGGCCGAAAACGTTGATAACAACTCCTATCCTTTGGCGCGCCCTCTGTACATTTACAGCACCGCCAGTATTATGCAAGAAAAGCCTCAGGTGGCTGGATTCATCAACTTCTTCCTGACATATGTTAATGAAGAGGTTGTTGATGTCGGTTACTTCCCTGCCAGTGCAGAAGCCTTAATGGCTGCCAATCAAGGCTGGCTTGATGCTCAGTAGGTAAAGGTTTGGATTGAGGAGAAAAGGGATGGAAAGTAATGTCACCTTGGATTCAAGAGCAAGGGTTCCAGATGTTGATTTGACGAGAAAGACGGCCGCAGAATTAGCTAAAACCCCCCGAGTTGGTGAAATGCTAATCGAAAGCTCGCTGTTTTTGGCGGGCGCAATATCTATCTTAACAACATTAGGTATTGTTTATGTTCTGGGAAAAGAAGCCTTGCTCTTTTTTGGCGATGCGGCCGTCACATTTGGGAAGTTTTTCGGAACGACGAAATGGGTGCCACCCATTGGTGAATTTGGCATTTGGCCCTTAGTTACTGCCACAATAATGACCAGCGCTATTGCAATGTTGGTGGCGCTGCCATTAGGGTTGGCAACGGCGATTTATCTAAGTGAGTATGCTTCCCATCGGGCCAGAACGACCTTGAAACCCATTCTTGAGGTTTTGGCTGGCATCCCTACTGTTGTCTATGGCTATTTTGCCCTAACCTTTATGACCCCGCTTTTACGTTCCATTTTCGGTAATGAGGTTCAAATATTTAATACGGCTTCGGCTGGCATCGTTGTGGGGATATTGATCATCCCCTTGGTTAGCTCTTTTAGTGAGGATGCGCTTCATGCGGTGCCTCGCTCTTTACGGGAAGCAGCTTATGGATTGGGGGCAACAAAGTTAGAAACGGCCGTTAAAGTGGTCTTACCCGCTGCGCTTTCTGGTGTTGCAGCCGCCTTTGTCGTCGCCATATCCCGCGCCATTGGGGAGACGATGATTGTCGCTATTGCGGCTGGGGCTGGCCCAGCTTTCACGGCCAACCCCTTTGAATCGGCCGAAACAATGACTGGCCACATTGTCCGAATCAGCGGAGGTGATTTAAGCTATGATTCAATTGATTACAACAGCATCTTTGCCATTGGCCTTTTGTTGTTCCTCATGACATTGGGGTTGAATATTATCAGCCAACGAATTGTGGCCCGGTTCCGTGAGGTTTATGAATAATGGAAAAGCACGACGCATATCCCCGCGAAGCGGACCTTCAAAGTCAAATATCTTCTCGGCACAGGAGTGGCACGTTTTGGCACGGCTTCTTTTTACTTTCAACAGTCATTGCAATTGTGGCGCTCACGGCTCTGCTTTATAACATTATTAATTCTGCCTTTGGGCTAGTTGCCGTTCAAAATGAGAATACTCCCAGCAGCTTGGTTCTTGCTTTGCATGAGGAAAAATTGTTGGCCTCACCTAATCTTGTTGCCAGTGAGGACGATAATGAATTGGCAGCCGGAGTTGCCGGGAATCGCGGTGCGATTGGATTTTTTGGTTATGCTTATTACCAGGAAAATACCGATACGTTGAGAGCTATTCCAATTGATGGTATTGAACCGACGGCCGAAACAGTCAATAACGGTGAGTATCCGCTTGCTCGGCCATTATTTATCTATACAACGGCTGACATCATGGCCGAAAAACCAGAGGTTGCGGCATTTGTAAGCTATTACTTGTCTAATGTGAATGAGGAAATTGACGACGTTGGCTATTTCCCCGTTGAACAAGCAGAGCTTGACAAGGCGCAAGGAATTCTGGCTCAAGAAGCTGGCTTATCCTCTCTTCCAACTGTCGCTGCCTTTTCGGATGGTGAGATCGTCGTCGCAGGCAGTTCGACCGTCTTTCCATTAACAGAGCGTTTAATTGAGGGTTTTGCCGCCAGTGGTTACAGTGGGGGCATTATCAATGAGAGTATTGGTAGTTCGGCCGGTTTACGCCGCTTCTGTGTGGATGGCACAACTGATATAGCCAACGCTAGCCGTCCGATTAATCAGGCAGAGTTTGAGGCTTGCCGTTCTAACGGCCGAGAACCTGTGGAAATTCGAGTTGGCACAGATGCTTTAGCTGTTGTAACAAGTCAGGAAAATGAATTTATCGACAATTTGAGCCAAGATGAGTTGGGGACAGCCTTCACAACGGCCGAAAATTGGTCTCAAGTCAATGTGTCCTGGCCTGAGGAGCCGATTAATCGCTTCACCCCTGGGGCCGACAGCGGCACGCTTGATTTCTTTACAGAAACGATTTTTGATCAGGAACTTGAAGACCTAGATAAAAACGAGTTAGTAGAAATTCTCGGGGCGCATATATCCGTTGGGGCTGGTCGTCGCCTGGAAAGGGATCAGCGTTTTTTTGAAGATCGCCTAGTTTTTGAAAGCCAGGAATTGTGGAATGAGGTTTGTGCCAGTGAAGAACCGGCGACAGGATGTACATTGCCGGCTCGTGATGCAGCGAGTGTTTATGATCTGGTGGTCGAGCGGATTGTGGTGCCTGATGTTCAACAAACCTGGACCCTGTTTGATTCGCTTTTGAACCGCTCAGACATTCTGGCCGAAGCCGCCATCAACCATCCAAATGCAGAAGTGGAGTTTCGCTCTTGGATAACGGCCGATTTCATTACCGATCCTCAATCAAGTGAACCTGAACTGGCTGGTGTCCGAACCGCTATTTTTGGCAGTGTTTGGGTTATAATTGTTACGATTGCAGTCGCCTTCCCACTAGGCGTAGGCGCAGCTATCTACCTCGAAGAATATGCCGATCACACCAAGCGGATCAATCGGATCATCCAGACAAATATCAACAATCTGGCTGGAGTCCCTTCGATAATCTATGGCATGTTAGGGTTGGCTATCTTTGTTCGAGCTTTAGAGGTCTTTACAAGTGGTTCAATGATTGGGTCGGTTGTTGATAGTTCGACTGCAAACGGCCGAACTATCATTTCGGCGGGGATGACCTTGGCCTTACTCATCTTGCCCATCATTATCATCGGTTCCCAGGAGGCCATTCGCGCTGTTCCAAGTTCACTGCGACAAGCCAGCTTGGGTTTAGGGGCCACGAAATGGCAAACGATTTGGAATCATGTCTTGCCCAATGCAATTCCAAGCATCCTAACAGCCACGATTCTGGCGATGTCTCGCGCCATTGGCGAAACAGCGCCCCTGGTGGTCGTTGGTGCATCTACTTTCATCACAGTCGATCCCTCCGGCCCATTTTCAAAGTTTACCGTCTTGCCCATTCAAATATTCCAATGGACCTCTCGTCCCCAGGCAGAGTTCCGAAACATAGCCGCTGCGGCAATAATTGTCCTGCTTGGCCTATTGCTCTCCTTAAATGCCACCGCCATCATCCTTCGTAATCGGTTCAGCAAGCAGCATATTTAATCATTATTAATGAAGAAAGTGTGAAATTACTATGATCCAAAAATCAACCCCAGCGGCAAATGGAAATTATGCCGCAGAAGCCGACAGCATCCATGTTTATTATGGAAGTTTTCGAGCAGTAAAAGATGTAAGCATTAAGTTTCATGCTCGCAAGATTACAGCCTTAATTGGTCCATCTGGCTGTGGCAAAAGTACAGTCTTGCGATCATTTAATCGAATGAACGACCTAATCCCGACCTCACGTCTTGAAGGCCAAGTTTATTTCCGAGGTAAAAACATTTACGATGATGATGTTGATCCGGTAGAAGTACGCCGCCGAATTGGAATAGTTTTTCAGAAGCCGAACCCTTTCCCTAAAAGCATTTATGATAATGTCGCCTGGGGGGCGAAGATTAATGGGTATAAGGGTAATATGGATAATTTGGTTGAACAATCGCTCCGTCAAGCGGCTTTATGGGATGAGGTAAAGGACAAGCTGGATCAGAGTGGCCTTTCACTGTCTGGTGGTCAACAGCAGCGCCTGTGTATTGCTCGAACTATTGCTGTGAAGCCAGAAATTATCCTAATGGATGAACCGGCTTCTGCTTTAGACCCAATTGCAACCTTACGAATCGAAGAACTAATTCAAAAACTGAAGGAAAAATATACTATCATCATCGTTACCCATAACATGCAGCAAGCTGCTCGTGCTTCTGACTACACTGCCTTTTTCAATATGGGTGAAGATCGAGCTGGCTATCTAGTTGAATATAATCTAACAAATGAACTGTTCACCAACCCTGAAAATGAATTGACCGAACAATATATAACGGGTCGTTTTGGTTAGGCTAGGTAACATGATACGCGGAAGTTTTGAGCGGGATTTACAACACCTGCAAGATAGAGTCCTTGCCTTAGGCAGTCAAGTCGAAGACAACATTGTCGAATCAGTTGATATGCTCCTGAAAAGAGACGTAATTGGCTCCCAACGCCTTATTAGAGCAGATGAAGAGATAAACCAGGAACGAATTGTAATTGTAACGAGTGCCTTGCAATTGATCGCCACCCAACAGCCAATGGCTGGTGATCTGCGCCTCATTGCGAGCATCATTGAAATTGCCGGTGAATTGGAGCGAATCAATGATTATTCAAAGGGGATAGCCAAAGTGGGGCTGACACTTGGGCCAGCCTCCATTCCTAACATATTGTCAGAATTACCGATTATGGCCGAGAAAACGCGGTTTATGCTTCATCGATCTTTAGATGCAGCCAGCCGACGGGATGCCAACCTCGCCTATAAAATTCCGCCGATGGATAATGAGGTTGATGCCCTATTTATCAAGATTTACCGAAACCTGATCCTTTATGCAGCCAGTGAGCCGGATATGATCGAGCGAACCAGTCAGCTTGAATGGGTGGCCCATAACTTAGAACGAGCAGCCGACCGTGTTACCAACATTTGCGAATGGACGATCTATAATGTGACAGGCATTTATCAGGAGTTGGATTCAGAGATAGAAGCTCCGCTGAACGGTGAATAATACATGGTTCCTTTCGCCGATTTTCTTTCCCCCGTTGGTTAGTGGTATAATTTTTGGTCAATGTTGTTATCTATTTTTGCTAACCACCAACATCCGTATTTGGTCCATGAATGTGTATTTGGTGGTTTGGCGCTTGAAAGCGCATAGGTAGATCTCCGTTTGTAATGGTTGGTTCTGAATGAAAAATCTTTTTGGAAACGTATTTGAAGGGAAACGGGTGCTGGTTACTGGCCATACTGGATTCAAAGGTTCCTGGTTGACGATGTGGTTGGTAACTTTGGGGGCAGACGTGATTGGCTACAGTTTGCCAGAATTGCCAACTAGTCCCAGTAATTTTGAGATAACAACGCTTAGTCGCCATATCATTGATGTAAGAGGCGATATCAACAACTTAGAGATATTGCGTCAGACAGTTGAAACTCATAAACCACAATTGGTATTTCATCTGGCGGCTCAACCATTAGTCTTGCCAGCCTATGACCATCCTAAGCTAACATTTATGACCAACGTCATGGGAACGGTTAACTTGTTAGAGATCATTCGCACCACCGATACCATAAAAGCGGCCGTGAACGTAACCACCGACAAAGTTTACGAAAATAAAGAATGGTTCTGGGGTTATCGTGAGTCAGATAGATTGGGCGGTCGTGATCCCTACAGTGCCAGCAAATCAATGGCCGAACTGGCTGTTGCCGCTTATCGCCAGTCTTATTTTTCGGCCGAAAATGACCCTGCAATAGGCACCGTCAGGGCTGGGAATGTTATTGGTGGCGGCGATTTCGCCGATTACCGCCTTGTTCCAGACTGTATGCGGGCCTTGATGAGCGGCAAGCCAATCGCTGTTCGCAACCCCCTCAGTGTACGTCCCTGGCAGTATGTCTTAGAGTCTTTAAGCGGTTACCTATGGCTGGCTGCTAAATTAGTTGACCACGGTCAAGATTATGCTGAAGCCTGGAACTTTGGTCCTTTGGAGCAGATTGGTATCACAACTGGAGAATTGGCCGAAAAGCTAGTTTCCTTATGGGGCAGTGGCTCCTGGTTCTCAACCAATCCCGAACGCGCCAAAGCCGAAACACATTTGCTCAGATTAAGCTGGGAAAAATCAGCTGCTCGGCTTGGTTGGCGCCCCGTTTACAGCTGGGAAGAAGCCTTATCTGAGATTGTCGACTGGTTCAAAGTCTTTCAGACTGGATCGGATGATATGTTGAAAGTCGGCCAATATCAAATCCAAAGGTATGTCGACCGAGCTTCAGAATTAAAGTTAAGTTGGACAAAATAACCAAACCAATATGATAAAAACTATCTTTAGGGCGCTGTAAGTCTGTTGTTTGCAGCGCTCTATTTGTTTTCATACCGAAATCGGCAATTATTCACTGATCGAGGTTGAATTTCAGACTAATTTCAAGTATCCTGTCATTAGAATTGCCAGCAATTTAACAGAGCCAAATTTTCTTAAAGCCATTCCTGGGGAAAGCGAATTATATGAAAAATATAGAAGATAAATCCCAAAACAAAGTCTCGCCCAAGTTGCGCATGGTTGCCAACGCCAATGCTGTCGTCAATGCGATTCGAGCTGAGCAAAGTGCCTCAGTTTGTGTAAAAAATGAATCGCTCCTCAATAAAGTTGAGGTTCAGCGCGCCCCAATGAAAAAGGGAGTTTCTCTTGAAGATATTCAGGATAAAGCTGAACGTGGTAGCATGACTGAGGAGGATATTCCTGACCAGATTTTGGTGAGCGTGTTTGTCGGTTTAACTGGTGAAGCAAATAATCTCCCCGAATCAGTACGCTATCGCAAACCGCGCCGCAAGCATAATCTCTTATCCGTTTCTGTTCCCTTAGATGAAATCAAAAACCTCCGTGAAGATTCCTCTGTTTCTTATGTGGAGATTGGCGAACGGATTGTATTTGATGAACCTGCAACTGCTTCCCCTCAACGAGATGGCCCCCCCCCCCTGGCTTGGAAAGAGGAATCGGCCGATACTCACAAAAATGGTGAGGATATTTTAATCGGCATCATTGATGTCCAGGGCTTCGATTTTTCCCACCCCGATTTTCTAGACGAGGAAGGCAAGACGCGCTTCGTCAAAATCTGGGATCAGGGGGCTAGCCATCGAGATGGCCCGAAAGGTTTTAATTACGGAGCCGAGATCGCCCAGAAGCATATGAACGCCGCAATCGAAGGGGCTGCCGGAGGTGCGGGAGCGGCCGCTTTTCACCTTGAACCCCAATCTCAAATGGTTCGCGGATCACACGGAACCCACGTCGCCAGTATCGCTGCCGGAAATCGAGGTATATGTTCCAAAGCCCAGATTGCGGCCGTTCTTATCAGTTTGCCAGAAGAAGATTCAGACTCAAGGGCTAACTTCTATGACTCAACCAGAATTTCAGATGCCATCGACTACCTATTTGATTTAGGTGACGAGATGGGGCTGCCAGTGTCAGTTAATATTAGCCTGGGAACCAACGGACACGCCCATGATGCCAGCAGCGCCGTTAGCCGCTGGCTCGATTTTGCTCTGGTTGCACCTGGCAGAAGCGTTTGTGTCGCTGCTGGAAACGCAGGCCAGGAAGCGGCTACCAGTCCCGAAGACACCGGCTTTGCCAGCGGCCGAATTCATACCAGCGGCCGTATTCCTGCGGCTGGCCTCGTGAGAGATTTAGAATGGGTTGTCTTTGGAGACGGCATCGCCGATGTATCAGAAAACGAATTAGAAATCTGGTACAGTCCGCAGGATCATTTCGCCGTCCAAATTCGCCCTCCTGGCAGCGCCGAATGGATTGGCCCGGTAGAGGCCGATCAATTTATCGAAAACCGCATGTTAGATGATGGCACTTTTGTCTCGATCTATAATGAACGTTACTGGCCTGCCAACGGCGCCAATCTCATTGGCCTTTACCTCAGCCCATTTTTTTCTGAGCATGGGGTGGTTGGCATCAAAGCCGGAACCTGGATTGTACGATTGATCGGCCGACAGGTACGGGATGGCTCTTTTCATGGCTGGATTGAGAGAGATGACCCGCGCCGATTAAAAAGAACGGGTGATGTAGACGGCTGGAGCTTCCCCTCATTTTTCTCCGAAGGCTCTAATGTCGATAATTCCTCCGTCAGCAGTCTGGCGTGCGGCCATCGGGTTATTGCCGTCGCTAACCTAGATGGAACTAAAGAGCGCATCAACATTACCAGTAGCCAGGGACCAACCCGCGATAACCGGATGAAACCAGAAATTGCGGCCAATGGTACGGACATCATCGCCGCTAACGGTTTTGATGTTCATAATCCTTGGGTCAAAAAAACCGGAACAAGTATGGCTAGTCCTTATGTTGCTGGGGTTGTGGGTCTCATGTTGAATATTCAGTCAAGCCTAACGGCCGCACAAATTGGTGGGATCCTACAACGGACCGCCCAACCCTTACCCAACTGTGATTTCGCCTGGCAAAATGATGCTGGTTTCGGCCGTATTAATCCCTCAGAGGCAATTAAAGAAGCAACGAACATCAACACCCGCACAGATTTAACCAAGGACGAAAAGGATGAAACTTAAAGTTTTTGAATCAAATACTGGCGATTGTTTGCTTCTCAGCAGCGAGAGCAATCATATCTTGATAGATGGCGGCTTTAAATCAACCTTTCAGAAAAACACCCTACCTGTATTGGCTGAAATTGCCGAATGTGGCGAAGCGCTGGATTTGGTGTGTGTCTCCCACATCGACTCCGATCATATCTCAGGTATCCTCCAATTAATGGATGATGTTCTTGACTGGCGTGTTTATGATTTTCAGCAAGCACAAGGCAATAAAAAATTCAAAAAACCTAAGTTCCCTCGCCCACCAAAAATTTTAGAGATGTGGCACAATGGGTTCGAGACTCAGGTTGGAGAGATAACAGAAGGATTTGAGTCAACCGTCGAAATGCAAATCCAGGCTTCTATTCTCGGCGGCAACGATCTTCTCGCTCAAGCTGGTCAAAATCTGATCAACGGTGAAAAACAGGCCATCGAATTGGCCCATATGATTGACCCTGGACTATTAAATATCCCTCTGAATTCCCCTTCAAACGGCGACCCGCTGATCGTCAACGAAGCTACGCCTACCACTCATCAGATTGGTAATATGACGCTCCATTTACTTGGGCCATTCCAAGAGGACGTCGATCAACTCCATCGTGAATGGAAAGTTTGGCTAAAGGCCAATCAGCGAAAATTACAAAAGCTCCAAGATACGGCCGATGAGAATGCTCGGCGGCTAGGACTTAGCCAAGAAGGGGCGCTGAGCCTAAGAATGCAGATGTTGGCAAATGAGCTAGGTGATCGCACCGAAGTCTCAACCCCCAACCTGGCTTCAATCACCTTTCTGGCGGAAGAAGATGATCAGCTCGTACTAATGACTGGCGATGCCCATTCTGACGATCTGATAAAGGGTTTGCGCTTACACAAATTCTTGCCTACCGAAGGTGGTGTCTTACACCTCAATGCTCTCAAGATTCAACATCACGGGGCTGAAGCCAATATCGATCTAGCGTTTTGTCAAACTATAACGGCCGATCATTACATCTTCTGCGGCAATGGTGGTCATCACAACCCTGAATTAGCAGTCGTTGAACTCATTGTCAACTCCAGAGTCGGAGATGATGCAGATGACAGTGAAAATCCAAATGTCGGCAGCCCCTTCACTCTCTGGTTCAACAACAGCGAAGCGAAAGCCGGAACTGAGAGTCGCTCAAAACATATGCGAGAGGTGCAAGAGTTAGTGAAAGAGCTAGCAGTAGGCAGGGAGGAAACTGTTCGATTTAATTTCCTAGAATCGGAGTCTAGCTTTGAAATAAATTTGTCTCCGAACCAGCCCGGTGAACTGGCTTCATCTACGTAGCCGGGTGGATGCCATTCCTTGGCAGGCTATTCGGCCGTAAATCGATATCCCATCCCATAGACCGTTTCAATATACCTCGGTTGGCTGGCATCTGGCTCAATTTTGACCCTTAGATTGCGAATATGAACGTCAATCGACCGTTCATACCCCTCTAAAATCGCCCCCTGGAGCTGCTCCATTAAGTCTAACCGCGAAAAAACTCGATTAGGCGCGTTCATCAACAAAGCTAGAATATCAAACTCAGAGGGAGTCAAATTTACCCGCTCCCCGTCAACGGACACCAATCGGGCGTTGAGGTCTAGTTGGATCGAGCCAATACGAATAGGGGGCCTATCGGCCGTTTTGCCTGTCAGTTTATCAATCCGACGCAGCAAAGCCCGAATCCTTGCGATCAACTCTCTCATGCTAAACGGCTTCGTCAGATAATCATCTGCCCCAAACTCTAGCCCCAATACCTTATCAGTTTCCTCAATCTTAGCTGTTAGCATAATGACTGGCGTATCCGCTTCTTGGGAGTATGCTCGCATAAACTCATAGCCGCCCATCTCCGGCATCATCAGGTCTAGGATAATCAGGTCTGGCTTTTCCTCTCGCAAGACGAATAAAGCTTCACGCCCGTTACTTGCCGTTACAATCCGAAACCCCTCTTGCTCAAGATTAACCCGCAGCATTCGCCGAATGCCTGCATCATCATCCACAACCATGATTGTCTTTGCCATAACTAGCTACCTATTCCAACTTACTCAGGACTATAAAGCACACGTCGTCAACACATGGACGATTAAGCTATGCACCATATCAAAAAAGATAAAATTGTTCAATGTCATTTCTTGACGCTCAACAAATTAATATTGGGACGAGAGCAGGGACGTTTGAGGGACGGCCGTTCTGTATGATAGATGCCAGATACCCTGAATAATGTAAGGAGATTTTATCTATGGAAACAACAATGTCCCAAATAAATGGTGTCGATATCGAACAATTGGCCGGAACATTCAAAGCAATTAAAGACAATCCAGATATGGCGCTCTATACGTTCCGCGCAATTAATACTTGGGTTGGTGGCACACGATCCTTTACTGAGATCAAAGACTTTTCTCCAATTGGCCGAGAAGGAATCGTTCAATCTGAAGCCTTCATCCTTGATGGCAACGAGCCACCAGACGTTATAGGTAAATATTCGGCCCCAAACGCCGTTGCCTATATATTACATGCCCTGGCTTCAAGCTTAACAGTTGGGATAACTTACACCGCCTCTTCGTGGGGCATTATCTGTAATTCTTTGCAGATTGAATTGGAAGGTAAGCTAGATTTACACGGATTTTTAGGGTTGTCTGAGACAGTTCGGCCTGGTTTTAAAGAGATAGATGTTCGGGCAATTATTAGTTGCGCTGGTAAAACAGAAAACTATCTCGAATCCCTCAAAGCCCTTTCCGAGCATGTTCAACGCACCTCGCCGATCTTAGACATGCTGCGGAACCCCGTTCAGGTTAATATTGAGTTAGTCGAATCCACCGATATATAGAAAGCATAAGTTGAAATTTAGGAGAAACCGAACGCTTCTTAACAATTCCTAAACAATTTCCTTAAAGAATCACAAACAACTTTTCCTAAACTATTAGAAGCTGGTTGACAAGCCAGCTTCTAATAGTTTTTTGTTTTTCTAAAGGAGATACCTAATGAGAACTAGGACAACGAAGCAATTTATCTTTTTATTCCTCATAATTTTTAGCTTTACTGCCTGTAGGGGATTGCCCGATACAGTAACCGCAATTTTCCCGGAAGCGCTTCCCGAAACGGCCGAAAATCCAACCGAAGAATCATCAACCCTGCTAGTTAGGACAGACGGACAACAAACAACGGCCAACGATGAAATTACTCTAGAGGAGAGTAACGAGTTGGCCCAAACGGCCACCAATTCCCTTCAAGACTCCCTCATCAATGTCTATCAACAAGCAAACCCGGCTGTCGTATACATCATCGTACCACCTCTTGGCACAGGTAGTGGATTTGTCTATAGTGAAGATGGTTACATCGTCACCAATAATCATGTAGTTGCAGGTGGAACGAACTTCGAGATAGTTTTCTCCAACGGTGACCGTAAAGCAGCCACCCTCGTTGGCACAGATGTAGACAGTGACCTGGCTGTTTTGAAAGTCGACAGTTTGCCAGCAGGGGTCGAACCATTACAATTAGGCGATGGCGAAACCCTCCAAGTTGGTGAATTTGTCGTGGCAATCGGCAATCCATTCGGCGAGCAAGGCTCGATGTCCTTAGGCATTGTTAGCGCTTTAGGTCGAAGTCTTACCTCTCAGCGTGACCTCGGCACAGGTAGCAGTTACTCATTGCCTCAAGTCATTCAAACCGATGCGCCCATTAACCCTGGAAATTCTGGTGGCCCGCTTCTTGACCTCGAAGGCAGGGTGGTTGGTGTCAATTCAGCAATCGCCTCTGCCACCGGAGTTAATTCAGGGGTCGGATTCTCCATTCCCGTTCAGGCAGTCCGACAGATTGTACCTAGCCTGATTGAAAACGGCGCCTACGTCTACCCTTATATGGGTGTCGGTTTTGACAACGAAGTATCATTGGGTGAACAATCTTTTTATGGACTTTCTCAAACGCAGGGTGCCTATGTTATCAATATCACCAGCGGTGGGCCAGGTGATGAAGCTGGTCTTGTGGCTGCCTCCAGTGTAAACGGTCAAGGTGGTGATTTGATCATTGAAATTGACGGCCGTCCCATCAACAGCTTTGCAGACCTGAATAGCTACCTGGTCTTTCACACCACCGTTGGGCAAACAATTGAAATTACCGTCCTTCGCGATGGCGCAACGGTTGTAGTCCCTCTAACACTCGGCGCACGGCCGTAAATAAAATACCTGAGTAATTCGTAGCTGGTTATTGATTAAAGGAGTTACCAGTTACGAATTACCCTTTTGGAAAGTAAATGCGCTCCTTAGCTCTAAAACTAACCCTAGCCTTTCTTTTCGTTGGTGTCATTGGCGCCGGGTTAGTTGCCGTCTTTGTCGGCTGGCAAACTGAAAACCAGTTCAACCAGTACATCTACGAACTCTACCATGACGACCTCCTAAACCTGTCCGGTCAGCTATCAGCCTATTATCAGGAGTTTGGCAGTTGGGACGGTATCAGCACCGGTACTATCCTAATTCGAGAGCAGTTCAACTCATCAAATGGCCCTGGCGGTGGCCGTCGAGGAAATGAATGGCTTCCCGTAACGCTTGTGAACGAAGATCGCATTGTGGTTAATAACGGTCATCAATATATGGCCGGAGACAAGATGTCTCGCAGAGAAACCAACAAAGGCGTGCCAATCGAGTTAAATAATGAAACGATAGGTTGGGTCATTATCGAATCTTTCGGCCGTATTGAACAACCTCCTGCCAATTCACCAGCAACTGACTTCTTAGCAAATGTGAATCGCGCTACTATCCTGGGGGCATTGGGCGCTTTTGCCGTCGCCTTACTACTTGGCGCTGTTTTAGCTCGATCAATTTCCCGTCCGGTTGGAGAATTAACGGCCGCTACCAGAGTTATTGCGCGGGGCGAATTGGGCCACAAAGTACCAGTTCGTACAGACGATGAGTTAGGGGAGTTAGCAGCTTCATTTAACCAGATGAGCGCCGATCTGGAAGAGGCCAACCAATCCCGCCGCCAAATGACGGCCGATATTGCCCACGACCTCCGAACCCCAATGAGCGTTATTTTAGGGTATACAGAATCGCTCAAAGACGGCCGTCTCGAGGGTTCCCAAGAGACGTTCGAGATCATTCATCAAGAAGCCCGCCACCTCAGTCACCTCATTGAAGATTTACGCATACTTTCCCTGGCCGATGCGGGTGAACTACCCCTTGTCCAACGGCCCGTTCCCCCCAAAGCCCTGTTAGAACGGGTTGCTCTGGCACACATGGCCCAGGCAGAGGCAAAAGCAGTTTCTTTACACATTATTGAAGAGCCAGATTTACCTCTAGTAGATATCGACCCGGAACGAATGACCCAAGTTTTAGGGAATCTCGTGAGCAATGCTTTGCGCCATACATCATCCAATGGAACTATTTCCCTGGCGGCTAAAAAGATCGACGAAAGCCACCTTGCTTTAGTTGTGCAGGATACAGGTACAGGTATTCCAGCCGAAGACCTACCTCATATCTTTGAACGTTTCTTCCGGGGCGATAAAGTCCGTACCCGCACCGGTTCCTCTGGCCTCGGTCTGGCAATTGCCCGCTCCATCGTCGAAGCACATAAAGGCACGATAACGGCCGAAAGCCAAGAAGGGCAGGGAACAACCTTCAAGATCACCATCCCATTGAAGATTGACGATATTAGCAGTCCAGAATGAACCAACCACTCAGAAACTTAGCTCCCGTACTTTACGGCTTATTAAGGTATCGGTAACGATAACCACTCGCTATTCTCAAACGAGCCATCTGCCAATACCTGAAACATGCCTACCCGAACGGCCGCTGGCATCGTCGTCCCATCAGGGACATCTAGTAAGAACTGGGTCGTGACTACCTCTCCCGTCTGCCAAAGCGAAGTAGGATACCAGCCAGCAACAGGGTGGTTTCGATCCGCTTGAGCTAAAATATCTTCCGGGCTAGTCGGCGGGTCATGGGCCACAAGATGCACGGCAATACTATAATCGTTTAAGCCGTCCTGCTGTGCCAGCCAATCTACCGTTAAATGAAGCGTGTCTTCATCGATCCATTCAAGGTTAGTTTCCTTAATGGCAATACCGTTTGCTAAATCAAGTCGGATATTTTCAGCCGACACGGCCGAAATGTCTGGCGAAACTTGAATTTCGACAATATCAGGGGCAGCCGCCGTTAAATAGACCGGGCCAAGTAAATTCTCCCACCAAGAAATCGGCCGTTCATAAAAAGTTCGGCTTAAGGTAAGTAGATGCTCGCCACGCTCAACAACAGCCGCAAAATTCCGGTCATGTTCAATGATATTCAACTCAGGAAAATAACCGAGATAGGTTTGGGCATACGCTAATGACCAGTAGTCATTGCCCCATAATGCCATGAATGTTTGAGGACGGCCATCCTCCGCAGGCGGAATCGCTTCTACTAATTCAATTATCTCAAAGGCACTCTCATCACGTGTGATCGCCAGAACTGGTTCCCGTCTAGTGACGAACAGATATCCGCCCAATATCAAAAGACCGATGAACGTACCATAGCCTAAAGGACGCGAATGTTGCCAGACAAATTGCAATAAAAAAGCGAGACCAACCGCACTTAATCCGATTACTGGCATCTTGGCTGCCAAAACAGCGTCCGAGGGATCACCAATCCAAATTATCAGGCTGACTAGGAAAAACGGTATCCAGGCAAAGGTTAGCCCCAACCGAATTCGCCAGGCGCGACCAGGTAACAATAAGCCCAACAGCCCTAAGACCCAGGCAGGCCAGGGCCAATCCGCATTCAATATTTGCAGAACAACCTTGAAACGACCCCACCAATCACCAATAGAGGTCGGAATATTAATAATCCGCTCTGCTTTGGTATCGAGAATAATCGTCTTGAACCCTTCCCATGTGCCAGGAGAGCTAAATGTCCACTCGGCCCCCATCCAGGCCCGGATCGGCAGATAAAGGTAGGTGAGCGGCCCCAATAACATCAGAAAAATCACCATCAGCAACCGTTTCCAGTTGAGTAATACCCGCCATTGATTAATAACTAAAATGAACAGCCCCAGCCCAACGAAGGCAAACGCCCGTTGGTGTGCTAACCCTTGTCCAGAAAGGAAAGCCAACCAATAGAGGTCTTTGGTTGAACCATTCTCACCGAAGCGAACGGCCGTTAACAACGTTGCAAACGTCAACGCCATCGTCATCGTATGGATCTCAGCAATCGTCGCGTCAATCCACATCGAACCTGAAAGACCAAATAACAAAGCCGGCACAATTGCGTATGGCGTTGGCACATTTAACGCATTAATCACCCAGACTAATATAACAATGCTAACCACTCCCCAAACGGCCGAATAGAGCGACGCCCCCGCCGCTGGCCCCAAACCGAGCCAACCGACAATCGTAACGAACAGGGAGCCAATGAACGTATATTGAGGATAGCCAGTGAAATGTAAGGTTCCCCAACGGGGTAGGGCATTTTGAATTTCCCCAACATCAATGGTATAGGGGTTATTTAGCCCATTGATAGACACCTGCATATGGGTTACATAAATTAAGAGGAGAAACAACGCTGCTCCACCAAGGAGCCAGCGGTCAGATAGGAAGCGCTCCTTATATTTCTCAACAAACAATAGCATTTAGAATTTCCTTAACTTGTTTATAATAGCCAGCAGCCAAAGTCGAAGCCGAATTCGCTGCCATATTCGCTCGGCTCGATAACTATCCCTGCCTTTCTGCCTTTCATCCTGCTGCTGATATTGATGAGCCATGTATAAAGCAGCCAATTCGGCCGTCTCATCTGGCAAACTTTGATGTTTTCCAGCCGCTCCTGATCGTTCCTCAATTAAGCCGCTGGCTAATTGTGACCCTGTCGTTAGACGTTTTAATCGGCCTTTGAAGCGCGTTTCAAACTCAATTGGTGTTTGGCTTGCAGGCGTTGGCTGTCCTAGTCGATTGGCATTTTTTTGAAGACGGCCGTAAACGAGCGACACTATATCTTGGTCCGTCCTTTTACCACGCATGAGCCAAACCATTGTCCCAACTGCGGCTACAAAAAGCACGACGATAACAAGAAAATAAACATTTGTCAGATTTGCCCTTGAGACAGATTCTACTGATGGCAACGCTAATGGCTCCGTTTCTGAAAACGCTGGCGGTTCAGACGGTTCAAATGCTGGCGATGAATCTTGATCGGCTTGGCTGGGAAATGCGGCCGTTGGTTCAAATTCAACCCAGCCATACCCTGCAAAATAGACCTCAGCCCAAGAATGAGCATTCAATTGATAAATCTGCTGCACGCCATTTTCGTCTGGTGGTTGAGCCAGAAACCCGGTCGCAAAGCGGGCTGGAATGCCTAGACTGCGAGCCATCACGACCATCGAGGTAGCGTAATAATCGCAGTAGCCACTTTGTAAATTAAAGAGGAAATAATCGACCAAATCCTGGTCTCTCGGCGGCAGGGGCAAATTAAGCGTATAAGGATATTGGCGCAAAAACTGTTCAATGGCTTTTGTTTGGTCATAAACGGTTGCTTGGCCGCCCAAGCCAGCAAAAGCCGCCTCTTGTGCTAATTCAATAACCCGATCTGGGATGTCATCCGGTAAGGCCGTATAGCGAGCTAAGATGATGTCAGGCACATCTGACAATTCAGCCTGCCGTAAATCGGCTGGATTTGCACCTATTATCTGCGATTCGGCCGTATAGTTCCTGGCCGTTCCCCTGACTTGACTCAAATCAGAAAGTCCGCGCCAATGCACTGTCACATCATGATCGAATCGCAGGGGCAGCCCCATCGTATAGCGGGTATTGGTGTTGTTTAACTGCCAGAAGATTGATTGCGTCAGGATACGAGGTATTTCGATCGGCGGTAGCGGAATCCTTTCTCCAGCAGCAACGGTCGCTTCGCGCTCATTGGAGACAGACCAACCTCGGCCGTTATAAACATCATAACTAAATGCCCGCCAATGAACAGGCCAATTAACGCCTTCGGCCGTTTCATTTGCCTGCACAGTGGCCGTCATGACCAACGTTTCCGCCAACTCAGGCGGATTACCAAGCAGAAAAGAACGAGGTAAAGCGCTGTCACCGCCACCTCGCTCCAAATCTTGCCCCGCTAAATTTCCTTCACCCACATTCACCCCGGCAAATGCCCGCTCCAACGATTCTTCTGCTTGTTGGACAGCCTGTTGTTCATTGAACGTCTCTATTATTGCTCGAATGCTAATAGTTGGAATTACAAGCGATAGGGCCATCAACGCGACAGACACACCGACAGCCGTTAAAAGCAACTCGATCTTAATGTCAGTCGGGTAGTCGATTTGCCGCCGATCCCAAAATTGCTGCATATCAGCCATGTGGATAGAGGCCGTTAACAAAACAGCTAGACTAATATAAATAATTAACGACCATTCAGTAGCCTTGCCATAGAAGGTGTTTAATGCCAATGCTGTTCCAATTAGGATTAATCCGTTCAATGGGTTTTGTTGTCTGAAGGTTGTCCAGCCCGCATAAGCAAACAAAAACCAGGAAATCAAACCTAACCCTAAGGCGAAAACGATCGTCTCTTCACTGCTTTCACCATTGGCGACTGCTTCTAGCCAACCCCCAATTCGGTCGCCGAAAAGGAAGAGGCTTTGGCGAATGTAGGTCAAACTGCTATTAAATCCGGCTGCTAGGACAGTCAATGGGGGGACAAGTCGAGCCAGGGAAATTACCGTAATAGCTGAACCATATCCCAATGATAGAAGGGCGGCTGACATCCATGAAATCGGCCGTTTAGCCAAAATAATACTGAGCAATAAACTAACAGTCACCGTCCACCCAATAACACCGACTTCTGGCACCCAATCAGACTCTATGACGGCCGTAATCACCGCTGACCCAATGGCAAAAATCAAGACGACAGGCAGCCAACCCTCTTTCGGCTGCCACTCTTTATAGGTGCGGTAAATGACCCTATCCATTTGCTGCCTCTAGTGGATTGCGTATAGTCACAACCTTACCACTACCCGTCACCTTAAACTCCCAAAATCCTTGTCGCTCCTGATCTTGAGCTAATTGGCCTATTTCCCCTTGTCGGATAACTGAACAGTCAAATCCGAGGCGGCGAATAATCTGTCGCAAGGTTTCGACATTGGCTTCATCCGCATCTACTGGTTCAATTTCAAAGCTGGCCCGGTCAAGAAGGACGACCGAGCAACTGATGCCCCGTTGTCCCAATTGGAGCAATTTAGGCAGCCAATCGGCATGGTTATTAGGCGTAATGATCACCGCTGCACTGCCCCGTTGAGCAATATGGCTTAAATCTTGCAAAGCCTGAGCCAAGTCGCTTTGACCGTCCGCTTCAATCAAGGCCAAAGTCCGCAGGAGCCGCCACTGCTGTCCCTGGCCAAGAGCAGGGGGGATAAGCGCTGGTTTTCGGCCGTATACAGCCAGCCCAATCCCCCGATTATTATTCAACGATCGTACCGCCAGAGCCGTTGCCAATAAAATAACCTGTTCCTCCGTGCCCTCTGGCCCACGCCCAACCTGAGCTTTTGCCTCCATATCCAATAAAAGCCAAATATCCCCCGCCGCATCATGGTCAAACTGCCGAACCAATAAATTGTCATACCTTGCGCTCTTGGGCCAATGAATCCATTTGTAAGGGTCTCCTGGCTGGTAATCACGGATGCCTGCCGCATTTGTCGTTGCCCGCCACCGCCGCTGCCGTGCCCTAATTTGGCCCTCGCCTTGTCCGGCAGGTAGCGGAATCGGAACCTGGGTGTAGATGGGCGGGTGAATGATAATCTCATCCGCGAACGAGTAATTGATCGTTACTTTGAATAAACCAAAGGGATCACCACTCTTCAAGGCCCAGGGGCCAAGCTTAAATTGGCCCCTTTGGGTACAAACGGCCGATTGCTTCCAGCGAACTTTATTTTGGTTGCCGACACTTCGCACAACGGCCGCTTGATAGCCAGGCACGTTAGAGTCATCAATCACCTCAACCCACAGGGCTGGCAATACACTGCTGTTGGTGATTTCAAACCGTTCACTCAGCCTGTCCCCGACGGACATCCACCCAAAGCGTAATTTCCGGCTCCCATGTAGCCCCTTTGAAAGCGTTCTGGCCCAAAAATAAGCGATGGCAATTAGTCCCCCAAACCCAATTAGCAATGTGTTCCAAACCCGATGGGGCAATAAAATGGCGACCAGAACGAGCAATATTAGCCAAACAAATGGCAGCCTTCGCTTAAAACTCACATGGACGATGCCATCCATCTACTGCATTCGGGCAGCCCCGGCCTTATGTACGGTTTGGAGGAAGTTCATTAACATTTGGCGCGGATTGTCGGCCGTAATCAAATCTGCATACATCATCACAGCCCCATTCCAGCCCTCCATTTGCCAGCGGGCATCTGAGGGTAACGCTGTTGTTTCCAAACCCTCTGGCCACGGATAGGCAGTAATATAGAAATAGGCATCTGGAATACCGCCATCACCAGTCGAAAAGCCAAAATTCATCTGCTCATCCGATTCTTCTTCATCGTCTGGATTCTTGCCAGGAATAAGACGGCCGGTAAACCACAAAACAGCTAAATCAAGATGATGAGGCCAAAGCGAGACTGGCCCTTTTCGACCCCGAAGCTGACCAACAAACTCCTTGAAAACAAGGTCGATTTGTGACAATGCTTGCCAGTAATCTTCAACCATATCAGGATCGTAAGCGCCATCTTGATGACTAAATTGCTCCCGCTCAAGGCTGACCTCGATTCTTAATTCTTCTAATGCAGCAAGCGTCTCATCACAAAATTCCCTGGCAGATTGACCATCAAAATCGACCTCTGCCCAACCACCTTGACTGGTCGTAATGACTAATTGATGTCCCGAAAAATCAAGCAGCAGCTCAAAGGAAATATTTCCAGAAGGGATCGGCGTCGTGGTCAATCCCAATCCGGCCGTTCGTAAATTGACGTGCATCCAATGCCGCTGATGAGGGGTCATCGCCCGACGAATCTTGCCGACAACTTGGGTATATCCCTGAATGGTATCCCGCGTTGCCTGCCATTCTGTCAATGGGAGAGGGGGAAACATTTTAGGAATCATTTTGTTCTCCTTATGGTTAGTACATGGTTAACTAAAAAGTTCAACTTTTTGAGAGAGCAACTTACCGCCAGTTTAAAGGAGAAAAAGTTGAACTTCTCCATTGCAAAAACTTAGTTAACATAGTATTAGACAAATTGCTTTACAGTTGATCGGCCGAACTAATTATCTCAACAATGCTAGGCCCATTATAAGCCAATGCCTTTTCAAATGCTGGCAAAAGGTCATCCATATTTTCAACCCGAATGCCCAACCCGCCACAATTCTCAGCATAGTCGGCAAAATTGGGATTGTGGAGACTGGTCTGCCACACATGATAATTGCCGCCTCGTTGTTCCCGGCTAATCTTAGCCAACTCTGAATTGTTAAGCAGAATTAGCGTAATGGGCATATCGTATTTTACGGCCGTCGTAAATTCCGCCATATATTGTCCAAAGCCACCATCTCCAGCAACTGCCACAATTTTTCGGTTTGGCGCTGCCGCCCAAGCTCCCATTGCTGCCGGAAAGGCAAAACCAATCGAGCCAAGATAACCCGACATCAAGACATGCTGCCGTTTGGCTTCAAAGTACATCCCAAAAGCATAGGCATTGTTGCCCACATCGACCGCAATGACAGCATCCTCCGGCATCACCTTGTTCAATTCTTGGAAAATATAAGCATTTGACATGCGGCCGCTTTCGCTAATCGTCGCGGCCCGCTTCGCCTTTTCCTCTCGCCAATTTTCCCATAATCGGGACACATAATCTCGCCGCTCTGGATGAGAAGCCTCTGGAAGCCGCTCACTTAACAGGTCAACCGTCACCCCGATCTCGCCCCATAAGGGGAGGTGGACTTCATGGAATTTGCCCAACATCATCCGGTCAAAGTCAACCTGGATGATCGGCCGTTTCTTCGTAATACTGGTATGATTACTAAAACTAGCCCCCAGAACAAGTAGTACATCAGATCGAGTCATCGTCGCACTGGCAACAGGCGTGCCGCTCCGCCCCAAGACACCGCAGGCTAATGGATGATCGTCAGGAATCGTTCCCTTGGCCTTAAAGGTCGTTATTATCGGCGCATCAATCTTTTCCGCCAAAGCAATAATCTCATCGGCAAAAGCACGCCCACCATTGCCCACAATGATGCCCGGCCGTTTTGCATTCTTTAACATTTCAACCGCTTTATCTAAATCTTCAGTTGGGGGGATAATTCGAGGATTAGCGACACGGCCGTCCATCTGTCTCGGCGCTGCCTCTTCATGGGCAGGCAGCTTTTGTACCTCATCTGGGAATATTAGATGGCCCACATCCCGTTGAATAATGGCATGTTTCAGGGCCAAGGCCATCAATTCACTGGCATTCTCTGGGCGCAAAACAGTCTGGCTCCAGGTAGCCACCGCCTGAAAGGCTTCTGCTAATGGGACTTCTTGAAATGCCCCCGGCCCTAAGACCTGGGTATTCACCTGTCCAGTCAAAGCCAAGATCGGAACCCTGTCAACTTTGGCATCCCATAAACCCGTGAGTAGGTTGGTCGCGCCAGGGCCAGCGATACTAAAGCAAGCTGCTGGACGACCTGTCAATTTCGCATAGCCACTAGCAGCGAAACCAGCAGCGCCCTCATGACGAATGCCAAAGTAGCGGAGACGGCCGTTTTTCGCAGCATTATAAAAAGCATCCCCTAATCCCAAATTCGAGTGACCGACCATGCCAAAGACGGTATCAACCCCCCAATCAACCATCGTTTCAACCATCTGATCCATCAACGTTGGCTCATGTTCAGGCTCTACAACCCCAACATATAGCCCATCTTCCCGAATCTCAACCTCAAATGGCTTGGCAGGTTCATCATCATATTCGGGTGGGGAGGCTCCGGTCTGCGGGTCATACTCATAGGCGTGCCAGGGACAGACGACATAGCCATTTTGCAAGAAACCATCGCCTAATGGCCCACCTTGATGGGGGCAGCGATTACTGATAGCGCCATAGCCTTGCTCTGTTCGGCTAAGACACACAACCGAATGACCAGCCTGGACTGTCGTCACACGGCCGTTTTCCAACAAATCCGCATCGCCTACCCGAAACCAAGTCAACTCCCCATTTGATGTTTCACCCATAAGGTCTTCTCCTTCACAAAAACTTACCGTTATTAATTATGAGAAATTTTTGTGATTTACCTAGCGCCGATCATTTAGTCTATTTTGAAGCATACATTGTCGTTGGTCAAGGATAAGCGCTTGGATTAGAGTAGGGTAGGCTTATTTTGTTTCCAAATGTGCCAATAAGTGGCTATTCGGTTGACAAAAACGGCCGATTTTTCTGCATAAAGCCGTTTCCCAAGCGGCTGGGCGGTATATTCTAATGTCTGACGTTTGGTCGATAGGGTTGATAGAAACAACGATTGTGTTTGGCTATTGCTGAAAAGGGCTGAATTTTCTTTCAGATAATCTTCTAAAACAGCCAGATCATGGGCTTCCCCAAGATAATCGGAAAGCTGGTGCAATTCGTCGGCCAGTGGCTCGAATATTTTTGGCCAAAGCGATTGCAGAAATTCGATTTGATGCCAGAGGTATTTGACGCGTTTGCGCCAATCGTGAAACTTCTCAGGGTCGGTTCCATCTTGATAGGCCAGGTTCATTCGTTTGCGACCACGCCAATAAACTTGTTGCAAGCTTTTTTCATAGGCGCTAAAGTCCTGATAACTTATAGGCAAACTAGTCACCCGTTTTTTAGCATCAGTCAGCGTTTTAAGCACCCCATGAATTATCTCAGATTGTGCGAGAAATTGACGACGCCTCTCTACTTGCTGTGTGACCAAATGTTGACGAATTTTATCAGATGAATAGGCCCTCAGTATATTTGCATATTCAGCTTGAATTAGATCAAACGTTTCTATCATCACAGCGCCGTCCCGCATGGGGGCCAACTGACGAGCGGCATCTCTATACCAGGCATTTTCACGGCCGAAAACCATTTCCCCAATATCTTTCCGCACCAACCGCAATAATGCTCGAATGCGCTTCATGTTTTTGCGCGATTTATGGACGGCCGTATCTTGGTCAATAGTCGAGTCAGTTAATAGTGTTATAGTCTCAGAAATCTTTTCCCCAATGACTCTTTTTACTGCCTCGCTGCTGCTCTCTTCCGATTTCAATTGAAACATTACTTAAATCCTTGACCAAATCCTTGATATATATTAAGTTTACCGAGTTTATTGAATAAATGCTTTAGGAGGCATACTATGCACACAATACTACTACAAAGCAAACCCCGTAAAGGCGCAGATGGCAAGGTTTCTATTTCCATTGAAGCTGTCGGAGATAGTCCGGTCCAAGATGCTGTCAAGGAAGCGATTCGTGGCTTAGAACATCACCCCGCCCGCGTAGCTCGCCGTTCACTCATCGACATGATGTCTCTCATTGAACGTTTCAACTTCAAGATCTGCTATACCGAACACTACTATACCAAAGACGACCTCGAAGCCTGGATGTTTATCCTCCAGGGTTAGAATTATTCTATTTGTTTAGGCTCCACCTTTCCAAAGAAGGTGGAGCCAATTTAATATGCTAAGAGTTATGAGAGGTTTGGGGCTGAATTAAAGAAGGGAACGATCAACGTGGTATAATAGGGGTTATGAACTTAGACCAAAAGTTGGAGCGCACTATAAAGTTTCTTCCGAAAGGGGAACGGCCGTCCTCCCCTATCGCTTACTGGTCAACCAGACCTTACCATGAGCGATTGGTCGAAGTATTTGCCATCGTTAGCGCTGGTAAGGAGCAGCATATGGAATTGATCGATGACATTCGGGAAATGCTAACCTTACTCAACCAACATGGGGTTCGGTTTTTGGTCGTAGGCGGTTATGCTCTCGGCTTACACGGCCATCCACGCTATACAAAAGATTTTGATATTTGGGTCGAACGCAGCAACAACAACCTAACCCAATTTCACAAAGCCCTAACTGAATTTGGAGTCGAGTTAGATGAAGCGGGCAAAGCGAGATTTTTAGCGGGTCATCATTTCTGGCTGGGGAAGCCTCCTTGGGCCATTGACTTTGTTGGGCAGCCAACTGGCATTGAATTCGAGACTTGTTATGCCGCTCGCCAAGAGGCAGATTTAGAGGGTTTAGTAATTCCGTTTTTGTCGAAAGCACATTTCATACAAAACAAGCTGGCTATAGGCCGTCCTCAGGATTTGGCCGATGTCGACCATATCCAACATTTAGGTTAAAAATTATGAGCCGAGCAAGGCTTCGAGATTTAGGCATCAACATAGGAATCATCTCTCCCGGGCCATTAAACGCCATCACCGATGTCCCTGGCGTCTGGGTCGGTCAGAAAACCCTCATTTACGACAAACCCCGCATTGCCCGAACTGGTGTCACCATCATCTCCCCCCGCGAAGGCAACATTTGGCGCGACCACGCCTTCGCTGGCTTCCACTCCTTCAATGGTTGCGGCGAGATGACAGGTATGCACTGGTTAACCGAATCAGGTTTACTCCATTACCCCATTGCTATTACTAACTCTCATCAGGTTGGAACCGTTGATGAAGCCATTGTTGCCTACGGCCGTCAACGAGGTTTAGCTCAAATCTCTGCTCTCTCAGTCGTCGGCGAAACCTGGGACGGCTTTCTAAATGATGCTGACGGTTTCCACATTGCCCAAGAACATGTTTTTGAAACCCTCGATTCAGCCGCACCTGGCCCTGTCGAGGAGGGTAACACAGGTGGCGGCACTGGCATGATCTGTCATGGCTTCAAAGGTGGTACTGGAACCGCCTCTCGCGTTGTTGAAACTAAGAGTGGAACCTACACCGTCGGCGTATTAGTCCAAGCTAATCATGGCAGTCGTGACGATTTTAGGGTTGATGGCGTGCCAGTCGGCCGTCTTATCGACCGCCACAAAACCCCAACCCCATTTGACTTTCTTGATACCGAACCCGATCCTGGCGGTTCCTCGATCATTGTTATAATCGGTACCGATGCCCCCTTACTACCCGATCAATGTCGCCGTTTAGCAAAGCGGGCTTCTATTGGTATGGCCCGGGTTGGTGGTATTGGCCATAATGGCAGCGGCGACCTCTTTCTAGCCTTTGCCACTGGCAACCATTACCCAGCCGACATCGCAGGTCTAATTGATGTCAAAACCATGCCCGGCAGTCATATGAATCCCCTCTTCGCCGCAACGGCCGAAGCCGTGGAAGAAGCCATCTTGAACGTCCTCACCGCAGCCGAAACGATGACCGGCCACCTCAATCGCACTGCGAGTGCCCTCCCCCTCGAAGAATTACAAGAAATCATGCAAAAAAATGCACCCTGGCGTTAAACCAAATCTTGGTACAAGAAGAATTACGATTGCCCAATTATAAATTACCCTTTTACTCTCCTCTTTGCTCAACCACAAAATAAGTATCCCCAATCTTAATGGCATCCCCTGGTTTCAAGGTTTGAGGCTCGCTCATTCGTTTGCCATTGATAAACGTCCCATTACTGCTGTTCAAATCCGTAATCGTACAATTATCTGCCTGAATATCAACATCTGCATGTTGACGAGATACTTTCAGGTCTGAAATCTTAATATCAATCTCACCATGACGGCCGATTCGGGTATGTTTACCCAAAGCAAGCCGCTGATCTGGCTCTAGCCCGGAACCGGCTGGCGTTCGGACCACCACTAAATCCCACCCCAATGTGACTGGGGGAATTGGAACAGGTGGCAAAGGGACTCCTGTGGGATCATCTACTGGTTGGCGGCTTTGGAGCGGCCCTGGATCAGCGATGGATTCTTCGCTGCTAGTAAATCTTTCGGCCGTTGGGCCAGCATCTTCCTCCGTAAACCGCCTGGCTCGCATGCCGCCAGCCCCTTCAGTTGGGACACCTTCAGGATCATGCCGCGAGGCCAGTGGTCCATCTGACGCTTCTGTGGGACTATGTCGCTCAGCCCCTAATTGACCTTGTTCAATCCCTGCTGGTTTTGCATCGGCTGCCTGAGTGCCAGCCTCCGTCATGCCGCCCGGCTGATTACGGTCACCTAATGGGCCATCGACGCTATCAGGCTGTTGTTGACTTGTCAACTGACCCGATTCTCCTGTCTGGTCTGTCAATCCCCCTGGCTGATTGCGGTTAGCTAATGGCCCATCGGCCGTATCTGGACTATCCGAACGGTAACGATCAGACATTTGCGCCGCCGGCGTATCCTGTTCAAGATCCGTGACCCGATCCGCGCTTTCAACGGCCGTGCCTGATTCAGAGCTAGTAGCAGATGAGGATTGCGGATCCACCCCCCGAACATCTCTTTGTTCTGTGCCAGTTTCAACAGCCTCATCAGCTGTTCGGCTTTGTTCAACTTCTATTTCTTGACTGGCCCGGTCACTTCGCATTTGGCTCTCACCTTCAGCCCCAAAATCTTCAGTTTGGGCCACATTCTCTCCTTGATGACGAGCAGGCATAGTGCTTGGATCGGCTTCGCTTGATTGTTGGTGTTGGTTGGTTTGGTGGTCGGCCGTTTTGCTTTCCATTGGCATTTCGGCAGATTTATCAAGCTGTCCTGCTTCCGTTCCCGCTGGCTTAGATTCAATTTGGGTTTGCTGAAATTGCTCTGCCTGATGGTCAGCCGTTCTGCTTTCCAATGGCCCCGAAGATTCTCCAGGCGGCTCAGGGCCACCTTGTTGGTATTGATAAGATTCAGCTTGCGACGCGGCCGTTCTGCTTGCCTCCGGCGGGCTGCTGCCAGCCGCTGATGTCGGCCCGTCTGCTGGTTGAATTGAGAAGGGATCGGTCGTTAAGCCTGCTGCTCCGATAATACTAACCATGCCCCCTAATGCTGTTCCGAAAAGAACCCCTAACCCGGCCCCAGCAGCAGGCAAAAAGCCCATCAACACCGCTCTAACGGCACCCGGACTGCGGACCCAGCCCCCAAATGTACCACCAGACTCAGCCCAGCCACCGTCATCAGCGAAGGCGACCGAAGTGATCGACAGAAACAGCGTCAATAACGCTGGAACCAACACCCAGAGAAGCACCTTTTTGCCAATTATACGCTCGGTTCCCCCCTGACTCCGAACGAAAATCCCAACGCTAATGAGGACGATTAGAAGAAAACCAAGACAACCGCAAACATAGGCCAGGAGGCCGCCGTCAGGCAAAATGGCTAATAACCCGACGAGTACCCCGATGAAATACATTCCCGGCCAGGCAATATTAAACGGGACTAGTTTGTCTCGTTTAGTTGCCTTTTGGGCATCGCTCCAACCTAATCGCAAAATGGTTAATAAAACACTGGTGTGACGAGCGATGATGATGCCGAGGACAATCAAGAAAAATTGGATAATCAGCAAGTTGTTATTAACGAAGAAGCCGACAAAAATAGCCGAGAAGTATCCTACAAACAAGAACGGTATGGCTAAGATGCCCAGTTCGCCCGCCCACTGCAAAATGTGTTTAGGTGTCTCAGCCACGCCCCGAATGGTATTGCCAAAGCCATAAGCCAATATGCGCGCAATGGTCGATGTCACCAGCCCAGCCGCCAATGTCCAGAGGAGCGTTCCCCCAAGCGTATTGCCCTGAAGGGCTAGAATGCCATTCGACCAGATACTATTTCCGGGATTAAATCCTTCGTTGGAAACAACAAGCAGATAAGTGTGGATGATCCAGGCCAGCAAAGCGATTCCCCCAGCCAATAACAGCTTAAGTGGCAGCCGTTTTATCATGCCCTTTAATAATAGTTTGAGGAACTGAACCAAGGTTTCTGGCGAACTTAGTTTCACATCGGCCGTTTGTGCAGTCATATCTTTCACCCTTATACCTAAATTAGACGACTGAAATTATCTACTTTTTACAGACTATAGACTACTGAACCACCGCTTCAACTGGTTCGACAATAACAAAACTACTTCGGCTTTGACCATCCGTTACAATATGAAGTTGATATATACCCGGCTCCAAAAAGGTAATAGTTTCCTCTCCTCTGGCTGATAAGAGGAGGCTGGTATCGGCCGTTTTATTCAAAACTGTCACCATCTCATCTCCATCGTTTTGTATTCTCACATCGTCTCCCCGCTCAATCCGAACCCAATCAGGATTCAACCGCTCACTCTCAACCAATAGCGTATTTGCCATCGCTCTGCTTTCGCGCTCGACCCAAGACGGCCGTACCAATGGCGACAAAACAATAAAGGCCATAATCAGAATAGAGGCTACAGGAATTAACCATCGAAGTAAAACGCTTTCATCCTTTTTCCAGGCCAGGACTTCATCCCACTTGTAAACCAACCATCCCAATGGCAATCCATAGGCAACATGGCCTAGATAAGCAATGCCAATTGCACCGTAATTACCAGACAAATTAAATATCTCCGCAAATGGCGAAGCTATTGCAATCGTTTCTAAAATAAAGGCCCACAATATTGCCCAAAACCAATGTCGACCTCTCATAAACAAAGCATACATGATGCCAAATGTTATGCCATTGGAAAAATGGTAGCCCCAACCAAGTACCTCTGTCAAGCGTGAAGAGATGTCTGCCTCCGCCAACCAAACCCCATAAACGCTAATCGGCCCAAAAACTCGTTGTCCTAGTAAGACTAAAAAAGGCACCCGGATAGCATCATAAGCCAAAGTCCCCAGCAACCCGCCCCAAAAACCAATGATGAGCGCTTGATAAAGAATATGACGGCCGTTCTGTCTGCCCAAAGCCCAAACAACAATCAAAAATAGCGCCCCAGGTAAGAAGACAAAGACCGTCACCGATTGAAGCGTAGCAACCCCAAACACCTTCGCCAACAACGCCCCGCCAGATGGAATGCAGGCCAAAAAACAAAGACTTCGCAGCCAAAAATTTTGCCCAAGACCTTCACGACTCAACTGTCTTTCCTCACTTTCCATATTATCTAAAGATAACCAAGTTTATATCACCCGGCAACATTCTCAAGGGTTGACAACGAACACTTGTTCTGATAATATTTAACCAATTAGTTAAATATTTTTATACACTTTTCCAAAGGAGACGAAAATGGCCGACGTACTACATATGGTAGGGGTCAATGCGACCCCAGAAGATTTATATATGGTTTTAACCGAAGAAAAGGGGCTTAGAAGTTGGTGGTCCCAGCATAGCCATGTTGATGGCGACAATCTCAATGTCAGCTTCTACAACAATATGGTCACTTTCAACCTTCGGGTAGCAGAATTAGACCCGAATAGAAAGGTAGTTTGGGCCGTTGAAGGCGGCCCACCAGATTGGGCCGATACAACGATCACCTGGACAATTTCTGTGAATGAAGGGCAGACAATGCTCCACTTGGCCCATAGAGGCTTCGCCTCAACTGGCGGAAACTTTGCTGGGGTCAACTATAATTGGGGTTGGTACGTAACCAGCATCAAGTTTCTGCTCGAAAAGGGGGAGGGGATGCCCCACACCGATGCTGATCTAGCCTAGCTTCATTGTTGATTACAAAATAGTCAGTTCGTACAACTAGCCGGATGAAGTCCGGCTGGTTGTATTTTGGATTGTTAGTAGGGGTAAAATTTGGGTAAATACTGCCTGTATATCAAGGGCAAAAATAAACAATTGTAGAAATGGGTTTAAGAAGTAAAATGTGTGCCGATGAGGATCATCAAGAAGAATAAGATATGGATCAAATTACTGTCTTTGGCGACATTCACGCTAATTTACCCGCTTTAACGGCCGTCTTTGCCGATATAGCCGCCCGAAAGTTAGACAACCTTTACTGCCTCGGTGACTTGGTAGGCTACGGCACCTTTCCCAACGAAGTCATCTCGGCCGTTCGCGTCGACAACATCCCCACCATAATGGGCAACTACGACTTAGGGGTAGGACATGATAGCGACGACTGTGGTTGCGCCTACACTAACGCTAAATCAGAAGCCCTCGGCCAACGCTCCATCGCCTGGTCAAACGCCCACACAACGGCCGAAAACAAAGCTTATTTACGCTCCCTCGTCGATGATATTTCCCTCAAGTTAGGCGATTTGAGAGTTATGCTCGTTCATGGCAGCCCCCGCAAAGTAAACGAATACCTCTTCCAAGACCGACCCGAAAAAAGTCTCTTTCGCCTTCTCGATCTAGCCCAAGTCGATGTTTTGGTTTGTGGCCACACCCATAAGCCCTATCACCGCATCATGTCAGACGGCCGTCATGTCATCAATGCAGGCAGCGTCGGCAAACCCAAAGACGGCGACCCCCGCGCTTGCTACATTACCTTAGCTGCCAAAGGCCGAAACCTGACCGTCGATTTTATCCGGGTTGAATACGATATCGAGGCAGTCGCCCAGGCTATTGAAACGGCCGAAATGCCCAATGAGTATGCTGACATGCTCCGACAAGGGAAGGGTTAAGGAACGGGTGTGTTACACCGTCCGAAAGACCATCTAGCTGTCCGCTACACTCAAAGCCCCGCGAACCATACCAACGGCCGTCTCATAATCGAACCGTTTCCCTTCCTCCCAAGCCCTAGAAAATAAAGTCTCTCCAATTTCTAATTTCATCATTTCAGTCTCTCGCTCAATCTCTTGTCTATAATACGGCGTGGCTTCTGGGTGATGAAAAACCATTGAGTTAATTGGTATTACTAAATCCTCTCTTGCAAATATTTGTGGAAACCTAACAGTCTTTGACCATAAAAACCCTAATGTTTTCCAGGTTTGCCCAATAGCGATATGCCACTCCAAACAATCTAACAGTTGGGCCTGAGCCTGAGAAATAGATCCAACCTTCAGATAAATGTCCGCCAATCTATCAGAAGCAAAGCTAATCCAATATAGATCAAACCACTCTTTAGTAAGATTTAATCCCCGTTGACCATACTGAATTGCTTTATCTATTAACCCATTCTCCAAGCAATGAACACATAAAGACATTAAAACGGCAAATAGTGGGAAACTTATTGGATAATCTTTTTCAAAATAAGCCAACAGACTCTCTAGTTGCTCTAGACGAGAAACATCTGGCAAATCACGAAGTTGAGCCAAAGAGACGTGTTCTAGCCCCTCTGATTCAAGCCCAAACCAAATCGTTAAGACTTGAATTCGTTTAATTAATGGGGCGGCGTTTAATTTTCGTGCAATATGATACGCTTTCTCCTGTGAAATGAAGGCATTGGTCATATCATTATCGATATCGAGAAATGCAAAACAATCATAAGACCAATAACGTAACAATAGGTCACTATGCGCTTCAATTCTAGAAAGCATCGCCAGCATCTGAGGCCGAATAATATGATGTGCTTCTTGTTCAACCTGAGAATTTATCTGAATCAAACTCAGGAAAAGTAACGAAGCATCTGAATCAGGAAATCCTTGTTCTTTTAATGCGGCGATTGCAGGATTGAGTAATTTTTTAGGCAAAATGCCTTGAGCAAAGCTAAAAACAACGATACCCAGGCACATATCTCTCAACACTTGTGCTAAACCATACTTATATGCACTCTCCCAAGCAATCCGAACATTGTCTCGATCAGCCAATAGATATCTATAGATGTGCATAGGATATAGATTAATCGCTTGCTCTGTTTCCCAAGCTATTAAGCTCGCAAAATAATGACAATGGGCTAATGAAACGGCCGTTTCCTCCCCAGTCTGTTGCAATTTCATAAATGCAAATTGCCGCAATAGTTCGTGTAGCGAGAACCGCCCACTCTCAGCTTGTCGTCTCACAAGCGATTTATTAACCAGTGAAAGCAATACCCGCAGATTCGCTCCTGCCACTTGCTGAGCCGCCTCCCGGCTAAAACCGCCTCGAAACACGCTCAACTTAGCCAGCGCTGCTTGTTCATCTCGCCCCATCATCTTCCATGAACGGTCAAAGACAGCCCCAATACTTCGCTGGCGGGTTAAGTCATCGCATTGCCGAGGGTAAGGGTTTCTGGAAAATCCAGTCCCCCCAACTCAAATCGGTTCTCGCTAACGAGATTAAGCCGCTGCCTTGAGGTCACCAAAATTGAGAGAGAGGGGCAAACCTGGAGTAAATCATTGACCAACGTTGCCCCAGCCAGCAAATGCTCAAAATTATCCAGGATTAATAATAGGTTCCTTGAACCCACCCATGATAACAGTTGGGGCCAAAAATCCTGCGTCGTATCGGGGGCTTGGTAATCAAGTGTTGTACCAATAGCTGATCTTATCTCTTCAATGTTAGAGAGTGGGGTTAGGTCTACAATATAAACGCCATCAGAAAACGCTTCAAAAAGACAGGCCCCGACAGCTAATGCCAGCCGTGTCTTGCCCATTCCCCCAGGCCCAACAATCGTTACCTGTCGTTTCTTTTCCTGAATTAACAAGTTACAGACATAATCCCGCTCAAACTCACGGCCGATAAAAGGGGTCGTATCTGCTGGCAAGTTGTGTCGAATCCTAATCGGCGGTCGAATAGGCTCATTCGTCTTAATCGGCCCATAACGGCCGTTCTTAATCGCCTCAAACAAGACCACCGTTTCCCTCGCTGGCTCAAGACCTAACTCATCCTGCAGCAATGCCCGACAATTGTCAAATTGAGCCAACGCATTTCCCCGTTCTCCAGCGAGTGCAAAGGCCTGCATCAATTGACGATGAGCCACCTCACGCCAGGGTTCCAAACCAAGTTGGCGACGCGCAATCATTTGAGCTTCGTTATATCGGCCGTTTTCCAAATGACCCGCTGTCACTTCAAACATCGCCTCCAATGCTAAGCGATGTAAATATTCCCGCTCCTGTCGCAGCCAATCTTCAAACTCAAGGCTGTCGCAAACAAACCCTGGCAGCAGCTCCCCTTGATACTGTTGCACAGCCCGATCCAAATCATTCCCATCAACTGCTTCCAAAAATTGGGCCACATCCAAAGAAAAATCACTTTCAGGATTAAACTGGACTGTTTGGCGGGTTATCAAAAGATATGGGAGCTTTGGTTCGTCTAAATCCCCTAACAGTTTTCTAAGTCGGTACAGCGATTGGCGCAGATTATTACGGCCGACCTTATCCGATGCCTCCGGCCAAAAACGATTCACCAACAGTTCTCGGGCTGTCGGCCGTTCCCGTTGCAGCGCTAGATAAACCAACAAACCTTGAGTTTTAGGCGAACGAAAATGGATGAGCGCTGCTTTATCAAACGTAACTTGGAATGTGCCAAAAAAGGTGAGGGATAGCCGAGCCATAATAAGAATTATACCCTGTTACAAAAGTGGTAACGAACTGGTGATAACCTGGTAACGCAGCGTTAACAAACTGCAAACGGCCGAAAGCTAAGCTGAAAACATCAATTCAGAACGGAGTTTTCGGTCATGCTAAAAATTATTACTTTCACCATTTCCTTCATAGCCTTCATCATGTTTCCCTTCAATGTTTTCAATGAAACTCAGGCGAAAACACCTTCAAATAACGAACAATTTGATGATAGCGCTAAAGTGACCTCAAATTTAGAAAGCAGCCAGCCAACAGTCCAAATCCAGGCTGACCCCCAAATCGTCAAAACCTTAGAAGACAATTTCAGCGATTGGCAGCAATGGATCATCCTCACCCCAGAACATCCCTGGGAGCCAGAAGAGCTAATTCTGCTGAGCGAGATAATAACGGCCGTCACCAGCTCATTAGATGAACAAGGATTTGACAGCCAAACGATACTGAAAGGTTATCGCTTCAAGCGACAACATGGCGAATATATAACCGACCATGAAGGCCGCCTCGCTGTCGTCAATCACACTACCCAAGAAATTACACTCACTGATGCTGCTTTCAAACGTCTCCACGGTTTCTACATCATTCATGAGTTAGGACATGCCTTAGACCACCGAACAGGTCGTCAACTAACCGCCACGTTTCACAATTTCGCTGGGAGTGATATGCTAGCTCAACAGACCGCCCCCGACTTTTGGCTCAATATCGCTTCTGAAACCGACCTTGAAGAAGCAACGGCCGATGCCTTCGCGCTTTGGATAATGTCAACCCACGATGCAGGTTACAAACCAGTTTTTGCCTTCACGCCAACCACTACAAATTACGAAGCTATCATCCAAACATTTGATTTGTCATTGTCCAATGTCATCGCAAATAACAGTAACTTTGCCAGCTAAATCCAACTACTTTCGTTGACTAGGGCCGACCCAGCGGCTAAACAAATCCTCAGGCAACTCGATATCTAACAAGTCAAGCGTTCGATTGACGGTTTGATTTACAATATCATCTATGGTTTGTGGGCGATGGTAAAAGGCGGGCATAGGCGGCACAATAACGCCTCCAATTTCTGTCACTTGCGTCATCAAACGCAAATGTCCCAAATGCAGCGGCGTTTCCCGCACAACCAGAATTAACGGCCGTCTATCCTTCAATGTGACATCAGCCGCCCGCAGTAGTAAATTATCACTAAAAGACATCGCAATCCCCGACAACGTTTTCATCGTACAGGGAACGACCACCATGCCGACTGTTTTGAAGGAGCCAGAAGAAATCGAGGCCGCAATATCGTTAAAGCGATAAGTCTCATCCGCCAACGCCTCAACCGCTTTCACCTGATAATCAGTTTCTAACACGATCGTCTGTTTTGCTGCATTACTCATCACCAGATGTGTCTCCACATCAGGCACAGACCGTAATATTTCTAAGAGGCGAATCCCATAGATGACGCCGCTGGCGCCAGAAAACCCAATTGTTAGTCGCTTAACAGCCATAAAGGTTACATTCCACAGTTATTAAATCAATTATAAGTTGATCAAGATTATGCCCCAAATTGTCAATGTCAATTAAACCACATAATCAAAAGCATAGGTTTTTCCAATTTCCAAAATTGCACCAGTTTATTGTTAGACTATCTATTGCTTTATATTCGGCCGAATTAATCGCCCAATTGGTTTTTTTGCCATGAACTGTCGGTCCCACATCATCACTTGCCCCCGAACAATCGTACCCGTTGGCATCCCTTCACCTTCCCACAAATGCCAGGGTGTTACCTTGCTTTTGCTGTGCAGCTTGTGTCGGTCAATCTGCCATTTAATAGTTGGGTCAAAGATTGTCAGGTCGCCATCTGATCCAACCTGCAACGACCCCTTTTGTGGATAACAATCCCAAACCCGCGCCCCATTCTCCGAACACATCTTAACAAAATAATTTACAGGCATTCCCCGTTTAACTACCGCTTCCGACCACATCACCTGCATCAAGGTCTCGACCCCAACGAAGCCAGAAAACGCCTCCCAAATACCCTGCATCTTTTCTTCCTCAGTATGCGGCGCATGATCATCGGCAATGAAATTTATACGGCCGTCCATCACCCCCTCCCACAAAGCCAACCCATGATCCTTAGAGCGCACTGGGGGATTCACCCGCATCACAACCCCAAACTCATCCATATCTTCATCTGAAAGAAACAAATAGTGCGGCCCGGTTTCCGTAGTAATATCAACCCCTTTCTTACGATGGTCTTCAATCATATCCAATCCATCTTTAGAGCTAAGATGATAGATATGAATTTTCGTCCCCATATATTTCGCAAACAAGCCCATCCGCTGAATTGACTCAGCCTCACAAATGGCCGGCCGAGAGGCCACAAACGCCCTTGCATCTGTCCGTCCCGACGCAATAAGTTGCTGTGTTCGATGCTGCAAGATTTGGTCATTTTCAGCATGAAATCCAATTCTCAAACCAGTTTCAGCCACATGCCCTAGCGCATCAAGCAAAACGCCATCATCGGGAGCAGGGATATTGCCAATCGTAGACCCTAAAAAGATTTTGAAGCCAATAGCCCCCGCCTTTGCCATCGGAATAATCTGGTGGGGGTTGTTCTGAACCACTAACCCCACCAGCATAAAATCACAATAAGCTTTTTCCTGAATCAGCTTTTCTCGATAGAGAATCTGTTCCGGATCGGCCGTAATCGGATCAACATTCGGCATATCTAAAACACTTGTAATCCCACCGTAAACGGCCGCAGTAGACCCACTTCTAAAATCTTCCTTATAGGTCACACCAGGGTCGCGGAAATGTACATGCGGATCTAATAACCCGGGAAAAATGTATTTTCCTCTAGCATCAAGCACCTTCTCCGCATCCGGCAATAGGCCATCCCTGCCAACAGCCACAATTATCCCATCGTCAATGGCTACCCCACCTGAAAAAGTATTCGTTGGCGTAACCACAATACCATTTCGCATAACTAAATTAACAGCCATTAATCCTTCCCTAAAGACATCATTCGTAGCAGTAATCTAAACAGCCTAAAACACCTGGCTAATAATGAACGCCTGCCCAAACTTTGTCAAATGAAGCCCTCATATTGTGTACTAGGTCGCATTTTTACAAGACAAGTTCAATAATTTCGGGTAACTTTAATAAGATTATCAAGCACACTAATGGAACAAATACATGCCTGACTTAACAATTCATAAACAATATCAAATTAATCTCCCAAAAGAAAAGCTATTTGAAGCCTGGGTTTCACCAGACACTGTCATTTCCCCGGTCGATAGGATCGAGGTTGAGCCTAGAGAGGGTGGGGTGATGCGATTAATCGTTGACATGCCCGAAGGCGAATCAGTTATGACAGGAAAATTCCAGACCTTTTCTTACCCTAGCCATTTAGTCTACAGTTGGGAGTGGGATAACGATGGTGAGATTACCCAAATAGAAGTCACATTCAATGAAATAGACAGTGGCACCGAAGTCAATATCATTCACTCAGGTTTTATCCGTCAGGAGAGCCTAGCCAGACATGATGCCGGGTGGGACTCATACGTTGAGGGGGTTGTCCAATTGCTTCAAGCAGCCTAACATTACTTGATGTATTTTGAATTCACTCCCAAACATTTAAGCCATGTAATCAGCGCTTTATGGTGGTCAGACTCAGAGGTTGACCCCGATCAAGGTCACATCGTTGCTCCAACTGTTAATCCCGAACTGGTCATCAAACTCTATCAAAACACGGCCGAAACCATCATCTCTGGCCCCATGACCCGCCAAAAACAATATCCCTACATTCAAAACGCTCAATACTTCGGCATCCGTTTTACCCCTCATGTTGGCTCCCTTTTCACCAATTTCCTGCTAAGTGAATTGAAAGACAGCTCAGAAAACATTAAACAGCTCCTCGACATTGACCTAACCACATTCGCTCATCAACTCAATGATTTAGATAGTCAATCCGCCCAAATGGCCTTGATGAATAAAACAGTCAACAAAAGACGCTTTCATGACGTTCTGAGTTCAAACCCTCATGTGCTACACGCCATCCATCTTGCCAACCAACATAACGGCAATATGACCGTGACGGAAATAGCCTCTGTTATTGGGATAAGCAGACGACATCTCGAAAGACTGTTTACAACGCACGTTGGGCTGTCACCTAAATCATTCTGCAAAATCCTTCGAATCCAATCCGTTCTTAAAAGCCTTGATACAAATCCATCTCGTCCATTAGCAAGGTTGGCAGTTGATTCAGGCTTTACAGACCAGGCTCACTTAGCCAGGGATTTTAAATCTATTATGGGCATGTCAATAGGTGCATATAGACAATCCTAACACAGGAGCTGATAAACAAAGAAAAAAAGAGGCCATATCTAACAAGACATGGCCTCTTTCATTTTGTGATAAACCTAGCCGCTTTTTAGGCGGCTTGGCTTATTATCCATTACGGTAGATCAACCGTCGAATCAAACAACGCGCCATCATCAACAGCCGCAGCGCCATTCTTACTTATCGGAACACTGACTTGAACAATGCCATTACAACTGTTTCCAAAGCTGTCCGTTGCTGTGAAGAAGATATGATAAACACGGCCGTTTCCATCTCCAACACGCTCTGCTCTCACTTGTGCGGTTGATGTGCCAACACCCATACCATCTGGGTCCGTGCTGCCACTGTTTGGTGCATTAACCGCTTCGTCCTGCATGATTGCCGTTATGGTAATGGTGAAGGGGTCACCATCTGGGTCAGTAACACCAAGAATGGAGATGTCCACAAACTGATGGTTCGGTGGCCACAGACTAGTCTGGCTTGCAACGGCCGTTCCACAAACTGGCGGCGCGTTCAGGTCCAACCCAACAATTACCGGGTCATGGTCTGAGGAGCGGAAAGCATTCGGTTCATAGATCGCCTGTTGTGCTGGCTGCTTAAAAGTCGTGTCATAATCCAGGATATCAGGCTCATCTGCATTGATGTGCCAATCAGCCATACCCGTCACCTGTGAAGTCAAGCTGTTGCTGCTCAACGCATAATCAAGATAGCCAAGCGCACCACTAAACACATACCCATAGGCAAACTCACCGTTAAACAGCGCATTCAAGTCCGTGTAATCATCGCTTGTGCCAGCCAAATCATCGGAACCAGCTAGAATCGCGTCAATCGGGTCTTCCTTATCATACGAATTCAGATCACCAATGATGAGGAAATCGGCATCACCACTGCCTGTCGGGTCACTAGCCAACCAATCGACCATTGCTTCGGCTGCTGCCAACCGAGTCAGGTTACAGTTACCGGAACCATCCCCGATATCCGGGTCGCCAACACTGGCACAACTTGAACCCTTCGATTTAAGATGATTCACTGCCACTGTCACAACAGCCCCATTTGAGTTTTGAATAAAGGTTTGCGCCAAAACGGGTCGATTGAGGGTATCAATAAAGCGTGGGTCAACGGAAGAGTCTAGAATCTGGTGGCTTCCCAGAGGTGTTACGGTTGCTGTCTTATAGATGAAAGCAACCTTGATAGCATCCGTGCCGATGGATCCCGTTGAAACGTAGGCGTAAGTTCCTGCGCCAACTAAGTCATTCAAACCAACGACAAGGTCAATTAAAGCATCGTCATTGGGATGGTTCTCCAGCTCAATCAAACCGACAATATCAGCATCAATATCTGCTAGAGCGGCCAAAATTTTTGCCCGCTGGCGAGATAGCTCGTTGGCATCATCCGCACCGCGACAGCCCAGATTACCCAATGGACCACAGATAGGTGCGCCGGTATCAATTGTCGTGAAGTAGTTGAGGACGTTGAAGCTGGCCACAGTTAAACTGCCACCAACAGAAGGTGGCGTCAATTCGCGAGGATTTTCAACCGTATAAGCTGTCGGTGCTTGGGTTGGTTGAATGCGATATAGGCCGAATCTGTCATCAATAACGCCAGTTGCACCCTCGACCGTGTCGCCACCTCGGAAGAGATTGGTCAGGTCAAAGGTATTACCGTTCGGGTGAATGGCCGGGTCAGGATTCGATCCTGTTCGACCGTCATCCAATGTAATTCGTTCTAAGGCATTTTGAGCCGCTACCGCATTGGCTGGTGCACCCGGTTCAGCAATTGCTGTGCCTTGATATTGACGGTCAAGTGTCAGGACAACCTCATTGAAGCGGTCGAAGTTAAAGAATTCGGAGATGGATAAGGCTTGTGGGAAGGTGACCAACATACCCTCATACCGTTCAAAATCCGTTACATCCGAAACTGGGAAGGTAACGGCCGTTGCAGTTGGCATAACAGCCGGTGTTGTACAAATATCAAGCGACACATTGGTAAGCTGTGTCATTACAGAAGCCCCGCCAGAGGTAGAGAATTCGATGACATCACCCCGTACACGGACATGGTCCCCAGGGCTAACATCGACAGCCCCAGGAGCGAAGACAGAGATGCCCTCAGAGGTTAAAGGATTGCCATCTGCTTCCAAATCCTCCTCCTGTACATAGAAACTATCTAAGTCACCACTATCAGGTGAGGCATTATTTTGGAAATCACCAACAACAACCCCGTCAATGACCACGGTTGTTCCAACAATTAAGCTCGTCATCCCTGCACCCTGAATGTCGTGGATAGGGGTAATAACCGAATCGTCATCACAGCTTACGGGCGGCACAACGATTTCACAAACATTTTCCGCTCCAGGGGTTCCCATGTCGCCAGCGCCGAATGGGGTCACACTCTCACACCAGTTTGCCCCAACATTATTGTCCAGTACGGGATCAGTTAGTGACATTGAAGCCCCGGTTGGGTCAGGGAAAGTGGCGCCGTTATCATATTCAACCCGGTCGATTTCGTTCAACCCGGTATCAAATAAAACAACTTCATCAGCGCTGTTGGACAAGAACCAACTGCTGCCATAGCTATATGCGACAGGTGCGCCGCCATTGGTTCCCATATCGGCGTTGTTGCCCAATACCAAATAGCCACCAGCCGGGATGAGCAGCGGTCCGCCGTTGGCAATAACATGACTGTCCGAATCATTATCAGCGATAGTCCAACCGTTGATGTCAATGGCAGCGGCAGTCGGGTTATATAGCTCAAACCACTCACCAGCCGAATCAAAGACTGCATTTGGATTCTGAATAATCTCATTAATGACTACTTCAACAGTTGCTATGCAATCATTGGCCGCCCCAGGTGTACCAAAATCACCGTCACCAAAGGGTGTTGAAGCCTCACACCAATTTGCGCCAACATTGTTATCGAATGTTGTATCAATCAAGGCCATTGAAGCCCCGTTTGGGTCAGGGAAGGTGGCGCCGTTGTCATACTCAACCCGGTCGATTTCATTTAAGCTACCATCGAACAGGACAACTTCATCAGCGCTGTTAGACAAGAACCAACTGCTGCCATAGCTATAAGCGACAGGTGCGCCGCCATTGGTTCCCATATCGGCGTTGTTGCCCAGCACCAGGTATCCGCCAGCTGGAATGAGCAGTGGGCCACCATTATTAATGACGTGACTATCACTGTCGTTGTCTGCAATCGTCCAGCCATCAATATCAATGGCCGCAGCGGTGGGGTTGTAAAGCTCAAACCATTCCCCAGCACTGTCAAAGACTGCGCTCGGGTTTTGAATTATTTCGTTGATGACAACCTCGACAACGGCCGTTACACAATCATTTGCTGCGCCAGGCGTACCAAAATCACCGTCACCATATGGTGTTGAAGCCTCACACCAATTTGCGCCGACATTATTGTCCAAAGCCGGATCAATCAAGGCCATCGAAGCCCCGGTTGGGTCAGGGAAAGTGGCGCCGTTATCATATTCAACCCGGTCGATTTCGTTCAACCCGGTATCAAATAAAACAACTTCATCAGCGCTGTTGGACAAGAACCAACTGCTGCCATAGCTATATGCGACAGGTGCGCCGCCATTGGTTCCCATATCGGCGTTGTTGCCCAATACCAAATAGCCACCAGCCGGGATGAGTAGGGGGCCACCGTTCGCAATCACGTGACTATCAGAATCATTATCAGCAATAGTCCAACCCTCAATATCAATGGCCGCAGCAGTGGGATTATAAAGTTCAAGCCACTCACCAGCCGAATCAAAGACTGCATTTGGATTCTGGATGATTTCATTGATAACGACATCAATAACTGGCTCAGCACAATCATTCGCTGTACCCGGTGTTCCCAAGTCACCAGCCCCATAAGGAGTCGAAGCCTCGCACCAATTCGCGCCATCATTGTTATCGAGATTGGGGGCAGCCAACGCCATCGAAGCGCCAGTTGGGTCAGGGAATATAGGCCCGCCATCATATTCAACCCGATCAATTTCAGTCAAGGTATTATCAAGTAAGACAACTTCATCGGCTCCATTGGACAGGAACCAACTGCTACCATAACTATAATTAACGGTCACGCCCCCATTCGTTCCCGAATCCATATTGTTGCCTAAAACAACAAAACCCCCTGCTGGAATCAACAGAGGGCCACCATTATCAATCACATGGCTGTCAATATCATTGTCAGCAATTGTCCAACCATCAATGTCAATAGCTGAACCAGTTGCGTTGTAAAGTTCAAACCATTCCCCTGCATTGTCAAAAACCGCATTTGGGTTCTGGATTATCTCATTGATAACCACGTCACCCGGCGCGGCTGCTGCAACTGGCGATCCTGCTCCCAACAGAACGACCAGCGCAACAATGCTCGCTAGAAAAAATATAAACTTCCTCGGTAATAACATTCAATATCCTCCAAATTCAACTGAAAATTAATAGACCAACACGTAAGGAATATCAATAAAACGTAACGAATCACAAAAATTTTTTTAATAGTAGGGCAAGGTTATTCCTCTGAAGGTAGGAACCAAATCAAGACCACGTAAAAACGTGCAATTCGTTGTAAAACTTTTCTTGAAAAGTGAAAAAACGGCCGAAGCCAAAAGATACAATGACCTCCGTACCATTCTACCGCATAATTGTTACGATTTACCTTACAATAAATAGTCGTTTTCTGATGCTGTTTGGGATATTTCAGAAGAATGCCTTAAATAATTCATAAATACGTCTGAAATAGCAAAATTGACAAAATTCGTTTGAAAGCCCACAATTTCCATATACAATACACTCTTTCAATGAACCAAGAGCGATTTGCCAAATTGCCAGCACTAATATCCAGTTAATAAAAACAAACAACAGGAAGGAGAACTAGATGCCGACTGACTTTTCATTAAGGCAGCATAATATTACCGTCAAAGAAATTGTTAGAAATGCCGTTCCGGCCGTTTTATATCACGAAGCCCTTGAATACGAAGAAGAAGCCGCCATCGCAAATACTGGCGCGATTATGGTACGCTCTGGTGAAAAAACTGGCCGCAGCCCCGGCGACAAACGGATTGTTCGCCATCCCGATTCTGAAAATGACATCTGGTGGGGGCCGATTAACGTTGAGGTTTCCAAAACCACCTTCGCCATCAACCGAGAACGTGCAATAGACTATCTTAACACCCATAAGCGCCTCTATGTCGTAGACGGTTTTGCAGGCTGGGACCCTAAAGAACAAATCAAAGTCCGAATCATCTGCTCTCGACCCTACCACGCCCTCTTTATGTGGAATATGCTTATTCGGCCGTCTGATGAAGAACTCGCCAATTTCGGCGAACCAGACTATGTCATTTTCAATGCCGGACAGTTTCCAGCCAACACCCATACAACCGGAATGACCTCCAAAACCAGCGTTGACCTTTACTTTGAAGAAAAAGAAATCGTCATCCTCGGTACCGAATATGCCGGTGAGATGAAAAAAGGCATCTTTACCGTTATGAACTACATCATGCCTAAGAAAGATGTCCTTTCCATGCACTGCTCCGCTAATGAAGGGAAGGGGGGTGATGTTTCCCTATTCTTTGGCTTATCAGGTACAGGTAAAACAACGCTCTCAGCCGACGACAACCGTAAGTTAATTGGCGACGATGAACATTGCTGGACCGATGACGGCGTTTTCAACATTGAAGGGGGCTGTTATGCTAAGGCCATCGACCTCACGGCCGAAAGTGAACCCGAAATCTACGCCGCCATAAAATTCGGCACCGTCTTGGAGAATGTCGTCTACGACGAACGCTCTCACAAAGTCGATTACACAGACGTTTCAATCACCCAAAACACCCGCGCTGCCTATCCCATTGAGCACATTCCCAATTCCAAAATCCCCTGCATTGGCGGCCATCCCAAAAACATCATCTTACTCACCTGCGACGCTTATGGTGTCTTGCCCCCGGTCAGCAAACTAACGCCCGCTCAAACCATGTATCATTTTATCAGTGGCTATACCGCCAAAGTTGCTGGAACCGAGGTTGGGGTCACTGAACCCCAAGTCACATTTTCAGCCTGTTTCGGAGCAGCCTTCATGGTCTGGCACCCAAGCAAATATGCCGAACTTCTGGCCCAAAAGATGGAGGAGCATGGCTCCCGTGCCTGGCTGGTCAGTACTGGCTGGACAGGTGGTGGCCCCGGAACCGGTTCCCGCATGAAGCTCAAGTACACCCGAGCTATCATTGATGCTATCCATAGCGGCGCTTTGAATGAAGTTGAAACGATGACCGATCCCATCTTTGGTCTAGAAGTTCCTGTATCCTGTCCCAATGTGCCAGATAGGTTACTGGTTCCCAAAAATACTTGGTCTGACGCGGCCGCTTACGACAGGCAAGCAAACAAGCTGGCAAATTTGTTCCAGGCTAACTTCGAGAAGTACAAAGACGGCAGCAGCGAAGCCATCATTAACGCTGGACCTAAGGCCATCAACTAAGATAAAATTTTATTGAGCTTACCATCCAAGAAGTTTATACAATGCCCTGATACTTCTTGGATGGATGGAGCGCAACCATCCTGGTGGCTCCTGTCGGACATCCTGGTGTCCGTTGCCGGGCAGCATCCCCGCGCTCTTCTAGCTATCAACAAACTGTTTGGCCCATCTTGCTATTGACATAACGTACTTTTTTTGCTAATGTATAGATACCGATAATTTAATCCTATTGGTATTTATTAATATTGTTTTGACTATTTAGGGGATAATGATGGATTCTCTTGAAAACGGCCGTAAATCACTAACGACAAATGACAAGCAATTGCCCCAGCCAAACCTTGTCAGCATCGGCCGTGTTGCAAACGAAGCGGCAGCAGGCTACCTCTTTCACGATTACCAGATGCGTCGTGCGGAAAAAACCTTACGTACCCAAAGGGCCGCTTTGGTGCTATGGATTAGATACCTGGCTCAAGTCGGCGCAGCCAGCCAACTCCTGGCTGAAGCTGAGGTCTGGGCATTAGACTATTATGATGACAACGGCCTGGCCGAGTTGCTGCAATACGCTCAAACCCAACAATCTGATATTTCAATTGTCTTTGGTGCCTATTATTGCCAAAATGTCCCCGCCGCTTGGCAAGGGGTCACATGGGGTTTAGTAGAAGGCTTTGTAAAGTGGTTGCTCAACCAGGGATATACAATAGCCAGTGTCAATAATCGCCTATCGGCCATTAGAGTCTATACGCAACTAGCGGCCAAAGCTGGGACGATTCCCCCCACCGAACACGCTCTCATCCGAGAAGTAAGAAGCTATGGCAGTACCGAAGGGAAACGGGTCGATGATAAACGGCCGAAAACTCGACTCGGTCACAAAAAAGAGGAAGCCATTGTCCTAACCGCCCAGCAAGCTCGCCTATTAAAAAGCGAGCATCCCCCTACTCCACAAGGCATTCGGGACAGGCTGCTTATTTGCTTGTTTTTAGATTTAGGGCTACGAGCCAGCGAGGTAGCTGGCCTGACAATCGAAGATTTGGCAGAATCTGGCTATATAAGAGTATATCGGCCGAAAACAGACACAACAGATAGAATGGTAATTTCGGCTGATATAATGGCCGCTTTGTCCGATTACCAAAGGTTTATGCGAAATGCTGGAACATTATTACGAGGCAGCCGCAAGAACGGTAAACTTACCGACCAGGTTATGTCCGTAAGAGCCATTAGCGCAAGGATAAAAATATTGGCGAGAGATATATTGGGAATTTGGGAGTTAAGTCCCCACGATTTGCGCCACACTTGGGCAACTAGAGCGGCAAAGGATAGCAATCCCTTTGTGTTACGGGACGCTGGCGGTTGGACAAATATGCAGACACCTAGCCGATATGTGGAGCGAGCCAAAGTGGTGAATGAGGGAATTCAACTGGATTACTGAAAATACCCTTATCTCCTTGCCCAATTGCTTGTTTGCTCCCTATAATCATCTCTATGAAAAACAAAACCATCATAATCACCGGAGCTACCTCCGGTATCGGCACCGTCACTGCCCTTGAACTCGCCAAGCAAGGCGCAACCATCATTATCGCTGTTCGCAGTGAAGGCAAAGCCAAAAAGACCGTAACCCAAATCCGCCAGAAGAGTAACAATGAAGACGTTCATTACATACTTGTCGATTTCAGCTCTCAAACGGCCATCCGCAGCATGGCCGCTCAATTTCTTGAACGCTATAATCAGCTGCACGTTCTAATCAACAATCACGGCACCGTCAACATCCGCCGCCAAGAGACCGAAGACAGCCTTGAACAGACCTTCGCCGTCAATCACCTCGGCTATTTCCTACTAACCAATCTCCTGCTCGAACGGCTCAAAGCTACAGGCACGGCCGAAGACCCCGCCCGCATCGTTAATGTCTCCTCCTCCGCCCACTGGGGTGGCCGTATCGACTTCGATAACCTCCAACTTCAAAGAGATTACTCCTGGGGCAAAGCCTATAGCAATTCAAAACTCGCTAACATTCTCTTCACCACCGAACTGGCTCGTCGTCTTGAAGGCACAAATGTAATCGCCAATGCCCTCCACCCCGGCTGGGTTGCCACCAACATTGGGGCTGACGCGATTCCGATTCCGCTGCTCGGCCGAATCGCCAAATTCTTCATTAATTTGACCGCTATCAGCCCTGAAAAAGGTGCTCAAACCAGCCTCTATCTCGCCACCTCCCCCGAAATTGTCACAATTAGCGGCCAATATTTCGTTAAGTCAAAGTCCGCCCGCACCTCTGCTGCTGCTAAAGACGCCGAATCCGCCCAACGCCTCTGGCAAGTCAGCGAGCAACTGGTTGGCCTGGCATGATTAAACAGCTCATTATTTTGTCTCCGTTAGGCTAATAGCAACACGATTAACTTCATTCTCGAACATGCCAATCCCCAATCCCAATCCACTTATAAGTTGTCAATTCTTCCAATCCTAACGGCCCTCTAGCATGAAGCTTCTGGGTGCTGACAGCCACCTCTGCCCCCAGCCCGAATTCACTGCCATCGGTAAACCGGGTGCTGGCGTTCACATAGACAGCGGCCGAATTCACCGCATCTACAAAACGAGTAGCATTACCCCAATTATTGGTCAGAATACTGTCCGAATGCTCAGTGCTGTGCGAATGTATATGTTCAATGGCAGCATCCAGCCCATCAACTACCTTTACCCCCACAATCAAAGCCAACCACTCCTGGTCGAAATCCTCCGGCCCAGCCGGAATGATGCTCGCTCCGTGTCCATTTGGCTGCAAGATGTCTAGAGCTTGGCCCGTCGGCCGTATTTCAACTTTCGATTTCGCCAGCCGCTCTGCCATCATCGGCAAGAATTTGTTAGCGACTTTAGGATGGACCAAAACCGTATCAAGCGCATTGCAGACACTCGGCCGTTGCACCTTAGCATTCTCAACAATATCGACCGCTTTATTCAGGTCGGCGCTCTCATCCACAAAAATGTGACAAATTCCGATACCGCCCGTGATGACAGGGATATTGCTTTCCTCTTTGCATAATTGATGGAGCCTGTTGCCGCCGCGTGGAATAATCATATCGACATATTTATCAAGCCGAAGCAGCTCCCGAACCAATGCCCGGTCGGGATTGTCGATATATTGAACGGCCGTCTGCGGCAGCCCAACCTTTTCCAGAGCAGCTTGGATAGCATTAATCAAGGCCAAATTACTACGCAGTGTTTCACTCCCGCCCCGCAAAATAGCAGCATTGCCCGTTTTCAGGCACAAGGTCGCAACATCGATAGTCACATTCGGCCGGGCTTCATAGATAACGCCCAATACCCCAATTGGAACCCGACGTTTACTAAGTCGCAACCCGTTTGGCAGCACTTTGCCTGCCATTTCAACCCCAACCGGGTCAGGCAAATCGACTATCTTGCGAGTGTCCGCCGCCAGTCGGGCTACCCGCTCTTCAGTCAGTAACAGCCGATCAATCAGGGCATCGCTTAACCCTTTGTTTCGGCCGTCTTCAATATCAAGCGCATTCTGGCTCAGAATGGTCGCTCTCTGCGCCTCAATTTCAGCCGCGATTGCCAATAAAGCCTCATTTTTCTGTATTGTTGAAAGTGTTGCTATTTGTCGAGCGGCCGTTTTTGCCGCTTTCCCCCATTGCAATTAGATCAGTCATCGTTTTCCTCTAAATTTCATTTATAACAGCCAAATATCATCTAATCAGTATAACATAACTGCTTGACCCTATCTCTTTACATCCATCAATTGTATGAACAGTTACGGGTTAAAGCTATACTAATACAGATAATCTTCTAAATTGAGAGGAATTTGCTCCTCATTTACAGCCAGTAAAGTATCAACAGGAGGAATAATGAAGCAAACTCGGCCGAATTGGTTAGACAATAACTTATACCCCTTTCAAAGTAATTACATTCAAATTGACGGTCATCAGGTGCATTATGTGGATGAAGGCAGCGGCCCGATTCTGCTTTGTCTTCACGGCAACCCCACCTGGTCTTTTCTTTACCGGGACATCATTAAAGAACTGCGGGGTGATTTTCGTTGTATTGCGCCGGATTATCCAGGATTTGGACTGTCAAAGGCAACCGAAGGATACGGATTTACGCCATCGGAACACAGTCATGTAATTGAAAAATTCATTGAACAGCTAGATTTGAAGAAGATTATCCTATTAGGTCAAGATTACGGGGGGCCGATTGGATTGGGCGCGGCGGGACGCAACCCGGAAAGGTTTGCAGGCTTTGTGATCGGCAATACGTTTGCTTGGCCGCCAACAGATTTGACCTCTATGAAACGGTTTTCCCAATTTGCTGGTGGGCCAATCGGCTATTTTCTCATTCGTTACTTTAATGCCTTTGTCAACTTGGGGATGGCTCGGTCGGCTGGAGAAGGAAAAAAGGTGAGCGAGGCAGTCATGGCTGCCTATCGTGGCCCTTTCCCTACCCGCGACTCCCGCTACCCAACTTATGTGTTTCCTAGAGAGTTACGTAAAAGTCGGCCGTATTTCAAGGAAGTGGCCGCAAACCTCAAACGGCTGGCCCATTTACCCCTCCTACTAACCTGGGGCGATGCTGATCCGGTACTGACGTTGGAATATTTCGGCCATCGCTTCCAGGACGCATTCCCAAACCATCAAACCGTCATCCTTGAAGGCGTTGGTCATTTCTTTCAAGAGGAAGTGCCAGAAAAGGTTGCAGAGGCAATTCGTGATTGGTGGTTCGCTCTCTAAGGCCGTTTCAAACTAAAATCAAATCATTGCGATGGACGGCGACAGGACTATAGGCATAACCGAGCAGGCTGTTTATCTTATCAGAGTGACTACCCATAATTTGGGCCATCTCGAAGCTGCTGTAGCGGGTGATACCTCGACCAAGCTCCCGACCGTTTGGTCGTAGAATGGAAATAGTATCTCCTCGCTCAAACTTGCCATCTACCGCCGTAATCCCTGCGGGTAACAAACTACGCTTATTTTGAACCAAAGCTCTCACCGCGCCGGCATCGATTGTTAATGACCCGGCTGGGTTTGGGGCGGCAAAAATCCAGCGTTTGCGATTTTCGAGAGGGGTTTCAAGAGCCGGAAAGCGGGTTCCAATTGGCTCATTATTCACGATGCGGGTGATGACATTTGGAGCGCTGCCAGAGGCGATAACGACATCGGCCCCGGCCCGGCGAGCGATGTCGGCCGCCTGCAATTTCGTTGACATCCCCCCTACCCCCAAACCACTCAGGCTGCCTCCAGCAAGGTTACGCAATGTGTCGTCAATGGCTCGAACTTCAGGGATGAGCTGGGCATCAGGGTTGGTATGAGGATCGGCCGTAAATAGTCCTGGTTGGTCAGTAAGCAATAAAAGCAAGTCCGCTTCGGCTAATAAAACAACCAGCGCGGAAAGGTTGTCATTGTCGCCGACTTTAATTTCGGCCGTTGCAACAGCATCATTCTCGTTAATAATCGGAACAATTCGCTGCTCTAATAAGGCTTGAAGCATGTCCCGAGCATTTAGAAAGCGACGACGGTCTTCCACATCCGCTCTAGTCAACAACATTTGGCCGACCTGCAAGCCATAAATCTCAAAGAAACGACCCCATTCCTGCATCAACCGTCCCTGTCCAACAGCGGCAAACATCTGCTTATTAGCAACCGTATCAGGCAAGTCGGGAAAGGAAAGCACCTCCCGGCCGGCCATGATTGCGCCAGAAGTACAAACAATGACATCTCGCCCCTGTTCATGGAGGCGGGCGCATTGACGTGCCAACTCAACCATATGAGGTCGATCCAATTGCGGTGTGCCACTAGTCAAGACACTCGTTCCAAATTTGACAACGATTCGTTGATACATCTGCTAAGTATAATATGGGGCTTTTGTTGGGCAAATTGGCAATTTGTCCAACAAAAGCCATAATGTAGCCATGGGTGAGAAATTAGACCTTTTTGTACTTGGTAAACCCGCCGTTTATCTTGCTGATCGGCCAATTACAGAAAAGTTGGCAGTTAAAGAACAGGCCATGCTTTATTATCTGGCCGTGACTGGCGAGACTCACACCCGCCATGCGTTGGCAGGATTATTTTGGGGAGATTCGACTGAACAAAAGGCCAAAACCAGTCTGCGGGTAGCCCTCTCTGGCTTGCGTAAGAAATGCCCAGATCATCTTGTCGTCACCCACTCAACCGTTGCTTTTGACCCCACCACTCCCTATCAACTTGATGTTAATGATTTGGAGCAAGCCCACCAGATATTGGCCGAAAATGAGAACAATCAAACTGACATTCCATTAGCCCATCTTGAAGCGGTTGCCAATTTATACCGAGGAAATTTTCTACAAGATTTCTTCGTTGAGGGAACCCCTGCCTTTGAAGAGTGGCAGTTGAGCCAACGAGCTTTTTATCAACAACTTGCCTTGCAAGGATTGGTAAAATTCGCCAATTACTTAATGAGTCATCGGAATTTTTCCAAAGCGCTTGATATTTTAGGTCAATGGTTGACGATAGAACCCTGGGACGAAGCCGCCCACCGCAAGATGATGCTGGCTCAAAGTCGCCTGGGAAATTTCAATGCCGCCCTGGCCCAATATGAGCAATGTCGCGAAGTGCTTGAAACTGAGTTGGGAGTGGTTCCGATGCAGGAAACGACTGCCTTATATGAACGTATCCAACTCGCCCGACAATCACGGCCGTTTACCCTCCCTGCCGACGACACCCCACTAGTCGGCCGTCAGAAAGAGTTAGACCAACTCCATCAATTACTAGCCAAGCCCGACTGCCGCCTGGTAACCATTACAGGTCTCGGCGGGGCAGGAAAAACCCGTCTAGCGCTGGCTGCCGCTCGTCAGGCCAACCGTGAAGGGGCGGTTGACTACCTGAACGGCGTTGTCTTTGTCCCTTTAGCCAGTCTAACAGCAGGCAGCCTGGTACCATTTGCCCTGGCCGATGCCCTCGAACTTTTTCTATCTGGTCAGAGCGACCCATTTTCCGATGTGCTCAATTATCTTTCCGGGCGGGAGATGTTATTGGTCTTTGATAACTTTGAACAATTATTAGATGGAGTCCGGGTTTTGAACCGGATTTTAGAGCGCTGTCCTGCGGTCAAACTGCTTGTCACCAGTCGGGAACCGCTTCAACTAGCGGCTGAATGGCGCCTAACTTTAGAAGGCCTTTCCTATCCCGCAAAAGCCGAAACTGAACTTGATCCTAAGACCGTTGCCGAGTACGAAGCCGTTCAGCTATTTATTCAAGCAGCTCGTCAAGTTCGGCCGAACTTCCAACTTACCGAGGAAAACACAACACTCATCCAACAGCTTTGCAGTTTAGTAGATGGCATACCCCTTGCATTGCGCCTATCTGCCACTTGGCTTCGAGCGATGTCATTTAATGACATTGTCAATGAAGTTGAGCGGGGATTAGACATCTTAGAAACGTCAATGCGAGATGTACCAGAGCGACAGCGAAGTATACGGGTTATCTTTACCCAGGCTTGGAGCTTGCTGAGTGAGGCAGAGCGAAAGGTTCTTCCCGCATTATCTGTATTTCGAGGTGGCTTTGACTCAGAAGCAGTAACGGCCGTTTCGGGAGCAAAGCCCTGGCTGCTGGCCGGTTTAGTTGACCGAGGTCTGCTCCAACTAGCAGTCCAGAATGATCGATACGCTTTCCATGAATTGACGCGCCAATTTGCGGCTGAGATGCTAGACGAAGCTGGAGACAGAGCTATCGTGGCCGAACGGCACAGCCAATACTATCTGGGTTTGATGGCCCAGAATGATCCGGCCGTTATTGGAGCAATGCGCCAATCAGATGTAAATACCCTCCGACCTGATTTCGATAATATTCGGCAAGCCTGGCATTGGGCATTAGCCGCCACCCAGATTGATTGGTTAGAAAGAAGCATGAATGCCCTGGCAGCCTACTACGAAGTGACAGGCCTATTTGAGGAAGCCATTGATCTCTTCAAAAATACTGCAGATAGATTGGACCAACCTGAAACGGCCGAAAATAACCCATTTATAACAACCATTTGCCGCCTTCTCGTCAAGCAGTTGGAATTTTTACAACTTCGCGGCGATTACGATTTAGCCAATCAGGTCGGGGATCGAATTCTTGAGAAAGCGTCAGGAAAAGAGATGGTCCGCTTCCAGGCAGATGTCCATCGGGAATTGGGAATTGCGAGCCGCTGGGCAGGAAAAATAAAATTAGCTGAACAAAAGTTACGCAAGGCAACGACCATCTATGAGGAGCTAAACGCAGAATGGCCTTTAGCGACCACGTTGGACTGGCTGGGGTTATTAGTTTCTGATTCAGGGAAATTGGATGAAGCCCTCCTCCATCTTAAGCGGGCGGCCAAATTACATGCAAAAGTCAATAATCAGCGAGGGCTGGTCTTTAACAAAGGGCAAACGGCCGTCGTCCTGGTTGTTGCCGGGCGACTGATGGAATCACTCGCCTATCAACTTGAGGTGCTTGATGAATATACTGCGATGGGCTACCCTCTCTACATCTCTCGCACGGCAAATAATATCGGTCTCATCAGCATAGAACTTGGGGAGTACGAGTCAGGACTGCCCTACATGGAACACGCCCTAGAGTTGCAACGGCAAACAGGAGCCTTACTCGACATATATAATACGCTGGGCAATAAAGGGGAACTACACATGAACTTGGGCCAATATCGGCAAGCGCGTCATTGCTTCGAAGAGGCGGTCCGGTTTTTTGATGAAGAAAAAGCAGTTTTGTTAGCGGGAGAAAATCTGTGGCGATTAGGCAAAGTATTCCTAGAAATAGGTGAGTATGACCTCGCTGAAATATCATTGGAAAGATGCCGGGCAATGGTATCTATTGATATTGATGTTGAGACCTTTGCCTTTGCCACAGGTCTACTAGCGCAGGTTCATTGGCGACAAGGAGACACAAAACAAGCAGGAATCTATTTTGAGGAAGCGGCCGTTTCTTATGATCAGGTCAGGCGACCCCTTGGATTAGCCGAATTTGTCCATATTCCAAAAGTAATGTTTCAGTTAGAACATGGAGATGTTTCGGAAGCCGCCCTAGCAGCAGAAGAGATGGAATCTTGGATAGAAAATGCGGGGCGTAATCCGGTTATATTTATGCAAAAATTCCTTACCGCAAAAATTACTCACGCTCAAGGTGAGCAGGCAGAAGCCAGACAACAACTTGAACGACTATTAGAAGGAGGTTTCCGGTCCGAAGAGCAAGCGATGGTTTATTATACCCTGTGGGAGATGACAGAGGATTCAGCATACGGCCGAAAAGCCCAAAAAATCTATCAGGAAATTTCAGCCAAGACCCCCAAAGCCATCTATGCAGAGCGACTTGAAAAATTAAAAGAAAAAGCCTGACTTTCCCACACCAGAAAGCCAAGCTTATTTAGGGTTCAGACGGTGAGTTCCACCGCAGATTGCCCGATGAAAAAGCCTGATTTGTCCACACGCACTCCCCACTTCCAACCCCAAAACCAGACATTAGAGGATACCTTACAAGTAAACTTTAGGCTCATGTTCAGAACTAGTGAAGACGGACAAGAGCAGCGACAAAATTCGGAGTAACTTGTTTATGATTAACCGCAAATTCATGGATAGCCACATAACCAGAGAGATATTTCTTATGAACCCCACGAAAAGGTCGTAGAAAATTGCGTAACCCTGTCCAGCCGCCTTCGTTGGAATTAACATGAACCTCTCGGATACCGTCCCCATCAGCATCTCGCGCCCACTCGTTGTCGCTATGGCAAACGGTCAGGCGAACACGCTTGAGGCGATTGTAACTGTCGTATTCATCGGTGTATAAAGTGGCATCTGGTTTGGTAAACTGCTCAACAAATGAACACAAGGTAACTCCTTTGGTGTTTTTCATCACTCGGATACGTACCTGGCGTGATTCTCGACCTATCACAGCACAGATTGGCGGGCGGTCATTGGCAAAGGTGCCTCGTCCGCGCCGTTTGTTCGCTCGTCGTCGAGGTGGGTCATCCGGGTCGCCATGCCAATCGCTTTTTTTCCCCCGCATTCTGGAACATCTCATCCGTTTCTACTTCCAGGTCATCCAACGGATTTGTCTCTTGCTCTCGTTCAGCATTGGCTTGCAACAATCGCCGAACTTCAGTTGCCGTTGTCCGGCTGATGCCCAACTCTCGCGCCAACTTAGCCGTTGGTTTTCCCTGACACACTCCTCGGATAAACAAGACTGTCTGCTCCGGGGTAAAGTAGCGACCTTCAAATATCGTGCCGCTGTACAAATTGTAGATGCCTTTGCAATTCCGACAGCGGTAAACATCCAGGTCGCTCAGCTCAGTTCGTCGAAACCACAACCCCTGCTCAAAGGGCGCGTCGCAATGCGGACATTTTAAGCCACCAGGGTGAAAGTATCTTTCTATCCATTTCTCGCAGGCTACCCTATCCATTAGGTCTACTATTGGAAAGTCCATGCTTTTTATTCTATATCAGATCACTTGTACTGAACATGAGCCAAACTTTATTGTTAATCATTCATCTTGTTTATGATATTAAGCGTTCGCCGTTAAATGAACGTTAAAAGAAGAAGCTGTCAACTCTTTTTGTTAACTACGCTACAAGGTAAGAAGTTCAACTTTTCGAGAGAGCAATTCACTTCCAGCGTTAAATGATCATTAAAACCGCAGGGACCACAGCGTATTAATTACACTGTGGTCCCTGAACATCCTTAGTGAGATAATTTATTTAAATACGAATGGTAAGTAGGAATTAAAATCCCCCGACATCTCTGCCAAATCTAACAACCAGATACTATAATCATTAGCGTTTGGCCCATGTCCTGAAAAATCAGCGTCGCTCGCAAAGGCGACTTTACGGCCATCGTCACTTATGACAGGTTCATAATTATCCTCTCCAATTTGACTTGACGTAAGGCGTGAAAACATGCTGCTTGTTAAATCGTAATGCCAGATTTCTCTCCTGCCATAGGGTCTGCCTTCGTTAAGTAAATCAGCAAAACTTTCAAATACAATCCTTTGCCCGTCAGCACTAATATAAGGATAGTAGCTATTTCTATTAAGCGCTCCTTCTGTAATACGTGTCATGTTTCCCGTCACCAAGCTCAAGTGCCAGATTTCATAATGTCCATATGGAATACCCTCTCCAAGGAAATCTGCATCGCTTGAAAAGACAACCCCAGTACCATCCCCATTAATGCTCGGGGGGGAAATTTCACGATCTGGATAGATATTTGTAAGACGGGATAGGTTACCGGTTACTATGTCGTAAGACCAAAGTTCATACTTATTGTCGGGTATTCCTCCCTGGCCAAGAAAATCAGAGTCGCTAGTAAATACGATTTTAGATCCATCTTTGCTAATTGTTGGGTTAAAACTACCTCGATCTACCCCGGAAGCAGTTGTCAGACGGTTTAAGTTCTGGGTCTGAGTATCGTACATCCAAAGTTCATACTGGGTAGAAGGTATTCCCTGGTCGAGTAAATCGGCATTACTTACGAATACAATCCGACGGCCGTTCCCATCAACATCTACATGGTAAGCTTTTCGTCCAGTCTCATCAATCTTGGTTATTCGATTTAACTCACTGTCCTGAACATCATATAGCCAAATGTCCTGTCCCTTCATATTTCCTTGATTCAGCAAATCAGCATCACTATGAAAAACGATTGTATTGCCATCAGCGCTGATGACCGGGCTTAAACTTTCCACCGAGGTAGCATTTGTTCCGGTTGTGACACGGGCCAATTTCTGAGTAAGCTCGTCATAATACCAGACTTCAAAACCATTAACATCGCCTGTACCTAAGAAATCCGCATTGCTGCCAAAAGCAATCCTGGTACCGTTCCCACTAATAGAGGGACTATAACTGTATTGAAACGTTTCTGCATCGTCAGCAATGCAGGTCAAAAGACCGGTAGATGTTTGAATATTTGGGGGAGGGAAGGTTTCAAAAATATAATTTGGGGCAGAGGCCACTTGCCAACGGTAGTTTGAGGCGATGGTGAATAGGTCACTGCGGCCGTTTCCATCAAAATCACCAATGCGCAGCTGGTCCAACGGCATACCAGCATTCGCAATCGTTACCAGCGGCGTCGTGCTGCTGGAGGACATCATCCAATTGCCATTGATTTCCAAGAATACATCCGCCCCTGGCTGGTCATCAAACTGACCAAACCGAGCTTCATCAAGGCTCGTAGACGTTTCGCTGAACACAGGGATAAAGGCTGTAGCAGCGTCGTAGGAAATATAAAATGTGCCCAGCGTGTTGTCAATTGTGAACACATCCGTTTTGCCATTGCCATCAAAGTCGGCGAATCGGAAATTCTCTATAGGCTGCAATGAGGTTTGACCCGTCGCTGTGAATGGGCCAGAACCAGCAGAAGAGTACATCCAGACACCCCCTGAAGACCGATAATAAATGTCGGAACGAGGATCATCATCAAAGTTACCAACACGTAAATCCTCAAGAAGTATATTGGGATTTTGCAGGATTACCCAATCCCCAACCCCACCTGATGAATAGACAAAACGGCTGCCAGACAGACGGAAAATATCAGTAATACCATCGTCGTCAAAGTCGCCAAAGCGTAAATCCTCAATTGGATAATTACCCGAGCGCAAGATTTGCCAGGGTTGTGCAGCTCCAGAAGAGAATTTAAATACGCCATTATCTACGGTAAAAACATCGGTACGGCCGTCTCCATCAAAATCTATCTTGTGATCGCCGTAAAAATTGTCACCCAGCGGGCTATTACCGTGACGCAAGTCAGGATAATCTGCTGTTGGGAAACAAGCAGGCGTCTGAACCAATGGCGCAGCCTGCCCATTCGATAAGGTTAATCCTCCCAGGCCAGTCAAGATAGACACACCTGCAAGAATCATAATAAACAAGGTGAAAATCGGTTTTTTGAAATTAGTAATAAACATTGTTCGTGTACTCTCCGGGTAAAGATGTATAGGGATAAAAGTAAGTAAGGGGTTAAAATACATAATCAGCCTACATAACGAGCGTTAAACAATCGTTAAAGGCTGACACAAAAAATAAGCCCGACTTTTCCACACCCAAAAGTCGAGCTTTCTAAAGGGCTAAGGCAGTGGTTCAAACCGCCAGTTGCCCTGGGTTATAAACAATCAAAATCAATTACAATTCAGGTTAGCACTTCTTCGTTAAATGATCGTTAAAAGGAATTTGAAGCACCGTGAAAACCACTATTTGAATACAAATGGCAGATAGTTGTTGAATCCACCTCCTGGCTCAAGCGTCACCTCTAAAGACCAAAGACTCTTACTAACATTCCCCGGCCCATGACCAGAATAATCAGCATCCGTAGCAAAGACAACGGTACGGCCGTCTATTGTCACGAAAGGGACTTCTAAATAATTAAAATCATTGTAGTAAGTCAAACGAGAAATTGAGCCACTACCAATATCGTATCGCCAGACCTCTTCATGAAACCTCGATAGGCCTTGCCCCAATAAGTCAGCATCCCCTCTAAAGACAATGGTGGTGCCATCAGCCGAAATATCAGGAAAATCACTATCCCTATCTGGAGCGCCATTGGTGACACGGGTTAATGCTCCCGAAACCAAGTCAAGGTGCCAGATTTCATTCTGGTCTTCAACAAGACCTTCATTATTAAAATCACCATCACTTGAGAACACGACCTGACGGCCGTTTCCATCAATTCGAGGATACCAACTCTGTCTATTGGGGCCAGAATCAGTCAAACGGGTCAGCTCCCCCGTGACCACATCATACAACCAGATTTCATATTGTTGGAAAGGCAACCCTTCATTTAAGAAATCAGAGTCACTGGAAAACACCACCTTTTGCCCATCCTGGCTAATATGGGGTCCAAAGCTTTGCCTGTCTGGCGCTGAACGCACCGTGATTCGGGTATATATTTGAGTCAGGCGGTCATACATCCATAATTCACTCTCGCCCGCAGAAATACCCTGGTTAAGAAAATCACCATCACTCTCAAAAACAATCCGACGGCCAATGCCATCTACATCAGATTTCTGGCTCTCTCTACCAGCAGTCCCTTCTGTTGTAATTCGTTCAAGATCGCCCGAAGGCACATCATAAAGCCAGATATCAGTTTTACTGCCCGCTCCCTGGCCCAATAAGTCAACGTTGCTGTCAAAAACGATCATATTACCATCAGCCGTTATATCTGGACTTCGGCTTAAGGAACTGCTGCCAACCGCGCCAGTTGTTATCCGGGTCATCTTGTCAGTCGAAACCTCATACATCCAAACCTCAAATCCAAGGACATCACCCTCTCCCAATAAATCGACAGCGCTGTTAAATGTAATCCGATTCCCATCACCACTAATAGCTGGTGCAGAACTGATTTCACCGTTCGAACCATCACTGGCAATACAGGATAATGGCCCAGTCTGAGTTTGAATTGTAGGCATAAGGAAAGTGAAATCGTAAATGGGCGCAAACGCAACCTGGAAACGGCTGTTTAAACCATTGCTAAAGATGTCTGTTCGGCCGTCCCCATCAAAGTCACCAGGTCGAATATTATCCCAATCATCTAACACGTCTGCCACAAATTGTAAGGAGGTAGCGCCACCTGACGACAAATACCAGCCACCGCTTAATTCCATGAAAACATCAGCTCCAGCGACACCATCAAAGTAGCCAAAACGGACGTCTTCGATAGTTAAATCTTGGACAAAAAACAAGTCATTCCAAGATTCCCTCGCATCATACGAAACAATAAACTGGCCTAATGAATCAATTCTAAAGACATCAGTTTTTCCATTTCCATTTAAATCAACGAAGCGAAAAGTCTCAATTGGGAAGCCAGAATTTTGTCCGGTTGAAGTCCAAACCGATGTCCCGCCGGAGGAATAGAGCCAGTCACCGTTGGCGCCTCGATAAAAAACGTCCGTACGAGGATCGTCATCAAACTGACCAAAGCGCAGGCTATCTATCCCCACATCCGATTGACCTAAATTCTGCCAATCAGCAACGCCACCAGACGAATAGGCCCATTGCCCATTTGTCGATTTAAAAAGGTCTGTAACACCATCAGCATCAAAATCCCCAAAGCGAAGCGCCTCAATCGGGTAACTATCCTGACGAAGTACCTGCCAGGGGTCTCTTGCCCCCGACGAAAATTTGTATTTGCCCTCGAAGTCAACCGTAAAGACATCCGTTTTTCCATCACCATCGAAATCAACTAGGTGATCCCCATATAGATTATCACCTAGCGGACTGTTACCGATACGCTGCTGGTAAAAAACGGCCGTCGGAAAGCAAGCCACCGAGGCCCCCAATGGGGCTGCTTGACTGGTTAAGGTGCTTTGACCGCTCAAACCAATCAGAAATAAAAGGGCCATAAAAGCCATCAAAGCAAAAATTAAACCTTGTTTTTTCAAACTTATTCGTATCATGATCTATTCCTCAATTAAAGTGGACTTTTTATGTGATAGGATTTTTCCAGGCGAAGCGTCACTTACCTGGCGCTGTCGAAGCGATTTCAACAGCTTCATTCTCAAGGAAAACGAGACTTCTGCATAAGCCTTATTCAACTATTCTGAGGATAGCTCCCCCCCGTTAAATGAACGTTAAATGATTTGCCCTGTGAGGCAACCCCAGGTTCATTGGGAACTGCGGTTACTATTTTGTTACAAAAGGAAGGAAAATAAAGTTATTGCCTAAGGCGGGTGGTACGTAATTGGTATCTAGGAGCCAAATTTCTATTGAGCTTGGGCCGCCATTCCCGACCCAGTCACCTGAGCTATTAAAGGCTATGAAACGGCCGTCACCACTCATTCTTGGACTATAACTAGAGGAGGAACCGGGCGTGTAGGTCAATCTGGTAAATTGGCCCGAAGATACCTCATAGCGCCATATTTCAAATTTTTCATCAGGCAAGCCTTCATTCAGAAAATCATTATCGCTGTTAAAGATAATCGCCTCTCCATCGGCCGTAATCCGGGGTGAATTACTGCTTCTAGATGGCATACTGATTGTGATACGCGTTAGGGCGCCGTTCACCAGATTGAGATGCCAAACTTCATTCTGACTGGCATTTATATCCCCATCTGCTTGATAATCCGCATCACTACTAAATACGATTTGAGTCCCATCCATTGTGAATCGAGCAGAACCGGCTCGCCGCCCGGGATTTCCAAAGGTAAGGCGGGATAAGTCGCCACTTGCCACCTCGTAAAGCCATAGCTCTCTCTGACCAACAGGCAAGCCTTCGTTCAAGAAGTCCGAATCGCTGATAAAGACAATCTTACTACCATCGGGGGAAATAACCGGAACCTGCACTGATCGATCTGGAGCCGATTTGGTTGTCAGACGGGTGTACACTTGGGCCTGCCGATCATACATCCAGGCTTCAGACCCATTTAACGGAATACCCTGACCGAGAAAGTCACTGTTACTTAGAAAAACAATACGATTGCCAGTGTAATCGGTTCGTGGAGTGTTGCTGCTCTTAGTCGGGTCTGAAGCGGTAGTGATCCGCTCCAGGTTGCCGGATACGACATCTGCCATCCAAATTTCTAAGATGCCTGTATCGCCCTGAGAATTGAAATCTTCTGAACTTTGGAAGACGATCTTCTTACTGTCACCACTTAATTTGGGAAATCGGCTGGAATCTGAGCCATTTAGCCCATAGGTCATTCGTCTGAGATCGTCTGTTTCCTGGTCATACAACCAAATTTCGTGGTTATAAACAGGGCCTTGTCCTTGTAAATTCCCGCGGCTGTTGAAGGTCACAAATCGGCCGTCATCGCTAAGATTGGGATTTGAACTATTGACAGAGGTGCTATCATTGCCACTTAAGCAAGTTAACAAGCCCTGGTCTGTTTCTACAGTCGGTGATTGATATTTGAAAGCAGGCGTTACAGCGTCGAAATAGAAAGCCACCTGCCATCTTTCAGCGGCCCCTATCGTGAACAAATCAGTTCGCCCGTTATTGTCAAAATCGCCAAAACGAAGCTCATCGAGTGGTATTGTTGCAGAACCAATTGTCTTAAAAGGAGAATCCCCACTTGATGAATAAACCCAATTTTGGAGGACGGATTCTAAAAACACATCTGCCCCGGCCTGGTCATCAAAGTAGCCAAAGCGAATATCAGAGATTGTTCTTCCTAGATAAGCGTAAATATCGTCCCAGCTGTTTGCAGCATCATATGAAACATAAAATTGTCCGGCATCGTCAACTCTAAAAATGTCAGTTTTTCCATTACCGTCCAGGTCTACAAAACGGAAGGCATCAATGGGAAAACCAGAATTTTGACCAGTCGAAGCCCAAACTGTGTTGCCACCAGAAGAGTAAAGCCAATCCCCACTAGCTGAACGATAGAAAACATCAGTACGAGGATCATCATCAAACTGACCGAACCGGAGATTTTCTAAAGCGACATTCGATGAACCTAGATTTATCCAATCCTCTACGCCGCCTGATGAAAAGGCCCATTGGCTGCCAGTCTTTTTGAAGAGGTCGGTTTTCCCATCAGCGTCAAAATCGCCAAAGCGTAAATCTTCAACCGGATAGATGTCGTTACGAAGAAATTGCCATGGGTCTTTAGCGGCTGGAGAAAATTTATAGTTGCCCTGGTCGTCCACAGTGAAAACGTCGGTACGGCCGTCACCATCGAAATCAAGCACATGATCGCCATAAAAGTTATCCGAAAGCAAGCTGTTACCGACCCGCTGGGATGCCAACGGCGATTGTGGAAAACAGGAAGTATCAACCATTAGGGGAGCTGCGAGGCTGGGGGCCGCCGACTGACCTCCCAACCCCGCCAGCAATGATATGGAGATAAGTAAAACAAATAGGATGAAAACGAAAGGTTTGTTCATAAAGATGCGGTTCATGATATTGTCTCCAGGTAAAGATGAAGGGGTTGCTTAACCAATTTCTGGTTCCCCCGCTCCTAACGAGCCAGGGTTTGAAATAGCTAAGATTCAATATTTGTTTTTTCGTGAAGGGAGAAAAGATATGACTATCTGAGGGATGGGTGGCTGACTAGATATGACCCAGTCAGCCACCCATTGACAATCTTATCTTATTGAACGAGGCGGTAAACGTTGAAGAAGAAGTTTTCGATAGGCAAGACTTCTACGTCACTGAAGCCAGCTTGGCGAGCATATTGACGGAGAGTGTCAACACGCATGACCGTTCCTGTGCCAACCGAGGGATGGTCAGCCATGCCAACAGGCAGACAGTGGAGGACACTCCAGCCATACATCATCCATTCGACATCATTACCTTCGGGGGTAAAGGTCTCCCCAACACGCTCATCGACGACGATGACCGTAGCGTCATCACTAGCCAAACGACGCATGGTTTTCAACGCCCCAACAGGGTCTGACATATCGTGTATGGTTTCAAAAGCGGTAACGAGGTCGTAGTTGCCCTCAATGGTGGGATCGGCCGCATCGCGCACATGGAAATTGAGACGGCCGTTTAAGCCAACACCAGCCGCATTTTGGCGGGCCAAATCAATTGATGGGCCATCTAAATCAAAACCATCTACTCGAACATGGGGGTAAGCCTGGCTGATACCAATGCTTGACCAACCAGCCCCAACACCAATATCAGCAACACGAGCCGGTTTAGAGTTGTCCTGCAACCGTTCATGGACCTCTGGCATGGCTGGCAGCCAAACTTCAGGCAGGTCTTGCAAGAAGGTAACCCGGTTGATGGCCCCCTGCCCTTCGCGGAAATCAGCCCCAAATTCGCTATAGTCAACACCACCGCCATAGCGGAAGGCATCCAATAGCGCAGGCAACGGCCGAACAGCCCCAGCGATCATCGGCGCTAGTGGGGCAACAAAATTGGGGCTATCTACATCCGTCAGGACTTCAGCGTGGGCCGGGGAGAGGCGAAAGCAGCGCGATAAGGCATCGTCCATTGGATTTTCAACCTCCAGAATCCCCGTAACAGTTTGCTGTTCCAGCCATTCCCGGACATATCGTTCTTGGGTGCCAGTTTTGGTGGCTAGCTTAGTCGAGGTTAGTGGCCCATTGGCAGCAAGCGCCTGATAAAAGCCAAGCTTATTGCCAATATAAATGGAAAAAATATCAAAGGTGCCAGCAACAGAATTAAGTAGTCGCTCTACAAAAGCGTCCCGTTGTTCGGCTTGGGCTTCGGTCAATTCAACTTTCAGTTCGTTCAACATTTTTATTTCTCCTGTTTTTGAGTTGGATAAGAAATTTTCATAACAGGAGCGTATTTCACGACCGTTAATTGAACGTTAAAGGGTTATTTTAATTTCATCAAAGGCGGGAATTTATTGAATTACCCCCACTTCTTCTTACTCTCATTATACTCATACCGCCAATTAATATACACAGAAATACTGCTACTTGAAGCCAAGTAACAGTATCCACTTTTTTTTCAATTGGCGATGGCACAGGCTCTCTAGAATCGTTCTCAAGATTTTGAGCAGAGTCTGAAAATTCAACTTGGGTTTCAGAATAAGCTTTGCTTGAGGATTCTTCAGGATTGAATTCTTCTAGAGATTGTGCGAGTGTATGTTCAATCTCGGGCGCAGCCGTAACATTGACTATTTGTTCAGGGTAATAGGTCTCCAACAAGGTGAAATGACCATCACCAATTTCCTCCCCAAGAAATAATATGGCTGGTGTATCTGGGGGTAACCTTGGGTTGCAATCAGGACCGTATCCAAAACTTTCAACCTTGATTTCGGTTGGCCCCGACCCCTTCAGCCATCGATCAATCGTAAAGGTTGCCGTATCTAGAACCAAAGATCCCAAAGCATGGTCATCGGTGATCTCGTTGTTTTCGGCTTTTGCCATCCCCTCAACAACAGCTATTGATGCAATCGTCCGGTCCGCAATCGTAGAAGGAGCTACAACCCTATCAGGTACATAAGCAGGATTCAGCTTGTAGGTAATTGTTACTGGGATTGAATAAAGAACCCCTCCACTGACCAGCCTAATATCTGTTTTCTGGGGCAGCGGGACATCCCCTTTAATACCCCCAGCTGCGTTTTCATTTATCCACTCAGCATAAGGAAATAGCCACTCAAAGAGCAGTGGATTTCTACTGTCATCAAAATTCTGAACATCATATGCAGTGAGTTTTTTACCATAAAACTCTACAATCTTATCGTCAATTTCGTCGCCAGATGACATGTTCTGAAAAGCTGTTAAGTTCTGAGTTATTAAATATAAATTATCATCGCGCCAATTTATAATCGTGAATTGACCGATAAGCGTTCGAGAATAATCTATTTCCAGTTCAACACCATCTGGAAATAGATTGGGGTCAAATTCATACGCTTGTTCATACCACCAATTTTCTGGGCTAAAATAGGAGCACCCATATGCAATTTCAGGATTTAATGGGTAAATCAATATTCCAAGTAGAATTACACAAAAAATCAGGATGATTTTTCTTTTCAGCATTTGGAAAATCCTAATCAACCTCAATAAAGCCCTCACTAACCATCACACAGGCACCTCCAACCCCTGTGGATAAAACAACACCGTCCTTCTTTTCAGCACGAGCCTGAATGATACTCGGCCGTCCCATCTCAACCCCTTGAGCAATGCGCCAATTAAAACGGCCGTTCTCCCGTTCATCATAATGGGCCAACAAGCCAGCCACCACACAACTCGCGCTGCCCGTCGCCGGGTCTTCAACCAGGCCACTAAGCATAGCAAACATCCGCGCCCGCAGCTCAAAGTCATCATTCGATTTAGTATAGAAATAGAGAGACGGCCGATACCCCGCCTTAATAAGCGCATCAAACCCAGCCGGATTTCCTCTCGCTCGTTCCAGTGCCGAACGGTTCCTCAGCTCCACCATAGCAAACGGAGCGCCAACCGAAGCAACTTGAGGCGGATGAGTCTCCGTAACAATATCTGTTGCCTCAAGTGATAAGGCGCTGGCAACAAGTTCAACAGGCAGGCTTCCCCCAATAGAAAGGGACTGCGGCGCAGCCAATTCACAGGAAGTTATTTCACCCCCACCCCCTCGAATGGTAATAGGAACCAATCCAGCCTTTTCTTCAAATGTAACTGTCGTTTGGGATTGAATACGGCCGAATTCCCCCCTACTTGCCAACACAAAAGCCGTTCCCACATTCGGATGCCCCGCAAACGGCATCTCATACGAAGGGGTAAAAATACGAACCCGCCTCGTATGACCCATCTCTGCTGGCAAAACAAACGTACTCTCCGAATAATTAAACTCCCGCGCAATCTGCTGCATCTGCCCCTCAGAAAGCCCCCCCGCCTCAGGCAGCACTGCCAAAGGATTACCGCCAAAGCGTGTTTCTGTGAAAACATCGCAGGTATAGAACTGGTATTTCATATTTATCCTCTTATGACTTCTCTAGTAACGGTGTCGAAAATCAGCAGGCCCTCACTAACATCATCTAATTGGCCGAGTAAGTGACCTTGATTGTTCCAAACGGCCGATCTACCACCACATCGCTCCCCATCAGCACTCCCCACACAATTTGACAGCATGACAGTCATTGAATAGGTTCGAGCAATCTCCGAAAGCCTACGATGAGCTTGCTCAATTCCCCTTTCCGTCTTCGCAACACTGGCAAGATAAATTTCAGCCCCATTTTCAAAGGCCATTTGGGCATGTTGAGGGACGGATATTTCGTAACAGATAGCTAAGGCGATGTTGGTGTAATTGCCTAATATGTTGGAGGAATTTCGGCCGTTCACAAAGTACGGTTCTTCATCAGCATGAAGGTGCTGTTTTGAATAGACCTGCCTCGGCTCATGTGACTGGAAGATAAGCATATTTATAGTTGGGTGAGGATAGTTTACAAGGGGAATGCCAACCCCGATAGTTATTTTGCCAGAGTCAGAGATAGATTGGAATGGGTTGAAACGGCCGACTTCTGAAGTCGTAGCTAACTCCATTGCCATCGTCGGCTCGTATCCAGTTAACGAAAGTTCAGGAAATATAATGATCCCTGCCCCGCAGGATAAGGCGAGAGTAACAAGGTTTTTGTGGGTTTCAACGTTACTTGTAATGTCGCCTTTGATAGGTTTAGATTGGGCCATACATATTTTCATATCGTTTTTGCTTTGGTTTAGCAGTGATCTGATGCTTCTTACCTCGTTCAGCTCCGGCAAGCCAAAATTATATGGTACCCTTGCCGAGCAATTTGATTAGCCGAAGCCTTCCCGATGCCAGAATTAGCTCCCGTAATCATGCAGATTTTTTGTGCCATATTATTCTCTTCTCTAGAATTATGCTGGTTATTCCTGCGCCAAAAGATTCTTTATCATGTGTATGTCGTCTGGTTCGAGTTCTAGCAGAACTGGAATAGGGTTATTTGTTGGCTTAAATCCTTGTCGAAGATAAAAACTAACGGCCGAACCCGAAGGCGTTGCGGAAACATACATCTTGCTCGCCCCGCCTCTCTTCGCCTCGAGCACAAGTTCTTTGGTTATTCGGCTACCAATTCCCATTCTTCGATGTTGGTTACTGACATGTAAGAAGGCCAACTGAGCAATGCCTTCTTCAACTTCTGGTTGGAGCAGACCAATGCCGACCAGTTTGTTTTCCAGGAAGGCCCCAAATAATCGGCCGTTTCTTTCAAGATGCTCTCGACAAAACTTGATTTGGCCCGCGACCGAATATTCTCCCTCACCGTCACTTGTCCAAGGAGGTGAATCCCAATTGACGGCCATCTTTTGAAGCTTACCTTCAACAAGCTTGTAGCCCATTCGAATCCGTTCAGAGCGGTCAATCTCGACAATTTTTGTGACTTCTTCTGGCTCCATCCAGAGGTAACGAATTTTTGCCATGTCCATTATTTTCTCAATTTCATCCTAATCCAAGTAGTGAGAAAAACAAGTTCTTAACAGAGAATAATTTTGTCTTGCCAAAGTTGACAAGGAACGGCCGTCAATATAAACTACAATCATAATTGAATATTACCGTTGGGCAATAGATTTTACCTTTTGTCCACGGCTCATCCAGAGAGGTGGAGGGACCGGCCCGTTGAAGCCTCGGCAACCACTGTGATTTTACAGCAGGTGCCAATTCCGTCAGTGTGTAAAACCAAATGTTTTACCAACTGGAAGATGAGGGATGGCATAAATTGTCATACTCAAACCTCTCTGGAATAGAGAGGTTTTTTTATGTAAGGAATTAATAATTAATTGGTGAATAGCGTAAAAGACACCGCTAGTGAATTCGTGAATTATAAATGAACAGGTTGTCCACGAACCCTAATTAACAATTCACAAATTCACGAATTCACGAATTAATTATTTCTTTTCTGCAACTAAACGGAGATAATTATGGACACTGAACGAGAATTGAGGCGGCTGCTAGACGAGCGAATCCTCGTTATGGACGGCGCAATGGGCAGCCTTTTGCAAGAATACCGCCTGGACGAAGCTGGCTTTCGCGGAGAACGATTCGCCGATTACGGCCGTGACGTCATCGGCAACAACGACCTTCTCAACCTCACCCAACCCGACATCATCCGCGCCATCTACACCGCCTATCTTGATGCTGGGGCCGACATCATCGAAACCAACACCTTCAACGCCACCGCCATCTCCCAGGCCGATTATGGGCTGGAGCATTTAAGTTACCAGATGAACTACGAAGCCGCCCGCCTCGCCGTCGAAGCCAGAAACACCTTCATCGAGAAACACAACCCACCCTCCCCCCGCTTCATCGGCGGCGCACTCGGCCCCACTAACCGCACCGCCTCCCTCTCACCCGATGTCAACGATGCCAGCCAGCGCAATGTCACCTTCGATGAACTATCAGCCGCATACTACGACGCAGCACGAGGTTTGCTAGACGGCGGCGCAGATATACTCATCATCGAAACTATCTTCGACACCCTCAACGCCAAAGCCGCCATCTTCGCCGTCCAAACCCTCTTTGAAGAGCGGGGCAGCAAGGTTCCCCTCCTCATCTCCGGCACAATTGTAGACATGAGCGGCCGTAATCTCTCCGGCCAGACCGTCGAAGCCATCTACAACTCAATTCGCCACGCCGATCCCCTCATTGTCGGCCTCAACTGCTCCCTCGGTGCAGAAATGTTCCGAGAATACATCAGCACGATGTACAAAATCGCCGATACCTACGTCAGCATTTACCCCAACGCCGGGCTGCCCAACGAGTTTGGCGAATTTGACGACACCCCAGAATCTATGTCGGCCGTCCTCAAAGATTATGCCCAACAAGGCTTCGTCAACATTGTCGGCGGCTGCTGTGGAACACGGCCGTCCCACATTCAGATGTTCGTCGAAACAGTAAAAGGCATTCCCCCCCGCCAGATTCCAGAAATTCCCCGTTACGCCCGATTAAGCGGCCTTGAACCCCTGACTATTACCCCGGAACTAAATTTCGTCAACATTGGGGAACGGACAAACGTCACAGGCTCGGCTCGTTTTGCAAAGCTGATTCTGAATGACGATTATGAAACGGCCGTCAGCGTTGCTCGCCAGCAGGTTGAGAACGGGGCCCAGATGATTGATGTCAATATGGACGAAGGCATGTTGGATGCAGAAGCAGCGATGGTCAAATTCCTAAACCTCATCGCCACCGAACCAGATATTGCCCGCGTCCCCGTTGTCATCGACTCCTCTAAATGGTCGATCATTGAAGCAGGCTTGAAATGTGTCCAGGGTAAAAGCGTCGTCAACTCTATCAGCCTAAAGGAGGGCGAAGCCGAGTTTATTCGGCAGGCTCGTTTGGCCCGATACTATGGCGCGGCCGTTATCGTCATGGCCTTTGACAAACAAGGACAGGCAGACACTATCGAGCGCAAAGTAGAAATTTGCCGCCGAGCCTACCAAATCTTGACTGATGAAGTAGGTTTTCCACCTGAAGACATCATCTTCGACCCCAATATCTTCGCCATTGCCACCGGAATCGAGGAACATAACGAATACGGTTTAGCCTTTATTGAAGCCACCCGCCAGATAAAAGCCACCCTCCCCCACGCCCTCGTCAGCGGCGGCGTTAGCAACATCTCCTTCTCCTTCAGGGGCAACAATACCGTACGAGAAGCAATCCATTCAGCCTTCCTCTACCATGCCATTCAAGCTGGCATGGATATGGGCATCGTTAATGCCGGACAATTAGCCGTTTATGAAGAGTTGCCGCCAGAACTATTAACCCATGTAGAGGACGTCCTCTTCAATCGCCGCTCTGATGCGACCGAACGGCTCGTTGAGTTAGCTGAGTCGGTCAAGGGAGACGGCCGTAAAAAAGTAAAAGATTTGCGCTGGCGAGAAGCGCCTGTCAACGAACGACTGGCCCATGCCCTGGTACATGGCATCACCGACTACATTATTGAAGATACAGAAGAAGCCCGCCAACAAACAACCCGACCGCTTGATGTCATCGAAGGGCCGCTAATGGATGGCATGAATATCGTCGGCGACCTCTTCGGCGCTGGTAAAATGTTCTTGCCCCAGGTTGTCAAAAGCGCCCGCGTCATGAAGCAAGCGGTAGCTTATCTGATTCCCTACCTTGAACAAGAAAAGGAAGCCAGTCAGGTTAAGGGCAAAGTTTTAATGGCAACAGTTAAGGGCGATGTCCATGATATTGGTAAAAATATCGTCGGCGTTGTTCTGCAATGTAACAACTACGATGTCGTTGATTTGGGGGTGATGGTTCCTACCGCTAAATTGTTAGAGACTGCTCGCCAGGAAAAAGTCAATATCATCGGTCTGAGCGGTCTAATTACCCCCTCCCTAGAAGAAATGCGTCATGTCGCCGCCGAAATGGAGCGACAAGATTTTCATTTGCCCCTGCTCATCGGCGGAGCAACCACCTCTAAGATTCACACGGCCGTAAAAATCGACCCCAACTATAACAAAGCCCCCGTCATTCACGTGCTAGATGCCTCACGAGCGGTTGGCGTTGTCTCCAAGTTGTTAAGCGATACGGCCGTCGATGAGTTTACGGCCGAGATAGCCGCCGAATACCGAGGCCTGCGAGAGAAACACGCTGGTCGTCGTTCCCAAAAACGGCTGCGAACAATTGAAGATGCCCGCCAACAACGATTAATCCTAGATTGGGACAACTACCAGCCACCTAAGCCAACGTTCATCGGCTTAAACTGTTTTGATAATTACGATCTGGCTGAAATTAGCCAATATATTGATTGGACACCCTTCTTCAAAACCTGGGAATTGGCAGGGAAATTCCCGGCCATCCTCGACGACCCCGTCGTTGGAGAAGCCGCCCGCAACCTCTATCAAGATGCCCAAGCCATGCTCCAATGTATTATTGAAGAAAAATGGCTCGAAGCCCGCGCCGTCATTGGCCTCTTTCCAGCAAATAGCGTTGGGGATGATATTGAAATCTATGGGGATGGCTCAGATCAAGCCTCAACCATTATCCACACTCTGCGACAACAAATGCAAAAGCCACCAGGACGGCCGAACCTGGCCCTATCCGACTTCATAGCCCCCAAAGAGACGGGTTTGCAAGATTATATTGGAGCCTTTGCAGTGACAGCCGGGATTGGATTGGATAAGATAGTCGGCCGTTTTGAAGCCGATCACGATGATTACAACAGTATTTTAGCCAAGGCCTTGGCAGATAGATTGGCCGAGGCCTTCGCAGAGCGGATGCACCAACGAGTGCGACAAGAGTTTTGGGGTTATGCGTCTGATGAATCGTTTGAAAATGATGATCTGATTGCAGAAAAATATAAGGGCATTCGCCCCGCCCCCGGCTATCCAGCCAGTCCTGATCACACAGAAAAAGGAACGCTCTTTTCGCTGTTGAACGCCGAAGTCAATGCGGGGATTGAGTTGACAGAGAGCTTCGCCATGTTGCCAGCAGCGGCCGTCTCCGGCTACTACTTCGCCCACCCCGAAAGCCACTACTTCGGCATCGGCCGTATCGCCCGCGACCAGGTCGAAGACTACGCCGCCAGAAAAGGAATGGATATAGAAACGGCCGAACGCTGGCTCGCCCCCAATCTCGGCTATTAGAGGTCTGTATCAAGAAATGGTGTTAGTTTGTCTTCATTAGCAAAATCTGCAAGGCCAGCCACAGCGGGAGACAACTTTGCGAAAAAAATTTATAATCTGAGCCTATTATGTTGATTTTTTATGGATAAAAAAAAGCTGGGCATTAAGATTACGCACTAAGCTAAAATTGATGGTACACCAAGATGAGGAACTTCAGTTGGAGTCTAAGGTTCATAATATTGTTTTCATATTTGAGCCTTGGCGCATGCGCTTCAGAATCTAGGACATCAATATTTTGTGACACAAGTTTGCCAATGGTTTTTGAGTATCCAGATAGCATGCGTTCGAATAACGTTGTTGGCTTGGCGCTTGGTAACGATCATTTCTTCTTCAATGTTGGATTTGAAGAGTTCAATGAAACCAATGTTGCACTCGTCGATCTTCTCAACCAAGAGTTGAAAGAGAGAGATGAGGAACCGACTGAATTGATAATAAGTACAATTGGGGAAAATGAAGTAGCTATTGCCATTTTTCCTGGAACTAGGTCTCAGTTTGAAAAAGAGCGTGGTCTTTTTGCGATGAAATATTGGGCAATTACTACCGTTGAAAATTACATGGTCAGATTTGTGGCATATCAAAACACAGATGAGAACGAACAGCTTTTACCAACCCTCAAAAAGGTTTTGGGAAGTGTGCGCTCTAGAAGCATGACAGAGAACTGTAGCTAGAGTGGGGAAACGAGGAGAAAACGTAATGCCTAACAATGCTTTCACTCTGACAGCGAGCACGAGATTCACTCCCGATTTGAGTCCGCAGTGAGCAAATGATTCCCGCGCCTCTAATGAACTGGATTCTGCTCGCCGCAGGTGAAGCAGGCGTTAGTTTGACGACATGGTTTGGGAAAACGGCCGTCCCACCCCCCTCCAATCCCTGTTCGGCCGTTCCCAGCGAGTTCCAACACGCCTTCCCCATGAATGAAACGCGAAAAATTCTAACCCGTTTCTCCCCAATGAAATAGCAATCCCCAAGACATTTTTCGGCCGATTTTGTATTACTCAAGAGCAGCTTGACCCACAAGGCGTACAAAGAACACAAAGTAGAACGCATTAATCTCTCTGTGAAACTCTGCCCTCCTTACGTATTTGGCAGTAAAGTCTGCCAAAAATGGTGTTAGTTTGTCCTCATAAAGCACAGTCTGCAAGGCTAGCCACAGCAGGGGACAACTTTGTGAAAACAATCTATAATCCAACCCTAATAAGTTGATTTTTTCATGAAAAAAAACGTCAAGCTCCCTTTTTTAATGAAGCAACCAAGGGTTTCCTGGAATGGTATTCCTATAATCACAGATTTCCAATTTCATATGAGGTGACAAGATGGCAAGAGACATTTTTCAGCACATAAGCTCATTAGATGCGGAAGGAGTGCAACGCATTATCGACCGACTCGAGTTTCGTGGAAAGGACAAAGCATTTGTTGCGATGCGCGAGGAGTACCTAAGTCAGATGAACTTAGCACAAAATGCAGCCATCTTGGATCTGGGTTGTGGCACTGGCGTTGTGACGCGTGCCATCGCAGCTCAAAACCACTTTACAGGAAGGATCGTAGGTGTCGACTTTAGTAGCGAGTTGATTGCGGCCGCAAATTACCTGGCCGCAGAAGAAGGACTAGAAGACCGAATTGAATTTAGAGTCGGTGATGCATCCGCTCTTAAAGATGAAGATGAAAGCTTTGATGCCGTCCTACTTCACACCCTAGTTAGTCATGTCCCTGACCCCCCAAAGGTCCTATCCGAGGCAGCTAGAGTTACTCGTCGAGGTGGTACGGTTGCCATCTTTGATGGCGACTATGCGTCGATAACCTATGCGACAGGTGACCACAGCCTAGACGCTGAAATAGTCAAGGCCATTCTGGAGGCGATTGTGGCAAATCCATTTGTGATGAGGGAGTTGCCAAGTTTTCTGAGCAGCGCAGGGCTTGATATTGAACAGTTCATACCAAGCGTGTTAGCAGAGGCTGGTACTGGCGCTTTCTTTTCCAGTGTGGCCGAAACATACATCCCTGTAGTCATCAGATCACAAACTGCTCCCGAGATCAAGGCGAACGAATGGCTCAACGCTTATCGCCAGACTGTTTCATCCAATACCGCTTTTGCTTCCTGCAATTACTATACCTATCTGGCGAGGCGCCCTTAATGAGTCGCATCATTGCGTTGTGCTGAATATGAAAACCTTGGTAAATCAAGGTCGTTCTGCAAACCAAAACGCCACCCTAACAAAGGCTTCAAGTTGACGCGCCAAAGGAAACGAGCGCGGAAAGCTGTATGAGCAATTTGGATTTTTCGCAGCGATGTGACTGTACAATGATTCGTAGGTCGGGTACAATCTACTCAACTATTCGTCGTCACCCGCACTGGAAATGTGGCTGCTCTCGGCAGAACGCCTCTCCACCTCAACAGATAATCCAAATAGGAGCGCGACCCAATGAAAGACATCCCTGGAATCGATGAAAACGGTAATCCTAAGAATGGCCCCTTTGAGCTGTATTTCAAGAACGGCCTTGTCTCTTGTCAGGGTGAATTCGACAACGGCAAGAAATCAGGAACGTGGAAGTATTTTCTCAATAATGGCCAGTTGCAATCATCCGGCAACTACAAGGACGGGAAGATTGTTGGTCAGTGGGAATGGTTCTACAAAAATGGCGAACCTAGGGGTACGGGCGGCTTCGACGATGAAGAGAAGAAGCACGGTGAATGGAAGCGATACCATACCAACGGCCAACTCTGGGACGAAGGTCGCTTCGAACATGGCAAGAAGAAGGGCACTTGGAAGACTTACGATGAGGCGGGCGAGCTTGTAAAAACGCAAACTTTTGGTAGTTAAGTACGTGGTGGTTATATGTCGTATCAACACGAACCAACAATGATAGAATTCTTCCAATACAATCACTGGGCCAATCAAGAACTTATGCGTATCTGTATAAACTTAAACGATGAAACTATTACAGCTAGCATTCCAGGCTCGCATGGATCAATTCGCGATACTTTTACCCATATTCTGAAGGCAGAAATCAGCTTTTTGAAGCGAATCCATGGGGTATATCCAGAACCAGACTTCAAGTGGGAAGAAAATCCAAGTATGTCTCAAATGATGGTATACGAAACAGTATTGAACGAATCACTGTTGGATACCCTTCAGCGCGTTCCAGTAACTCAGAATGTGCATGAAGAAGGCGATGGCTGGACATTCGATTATCAAGCACGCCTGATCTTTATGTCAGTGGTCTATCACAGCATCGCCCATCGAACTGACATCACTACGGCACTTAATGCCAAAGGCATAAAACTACCCGAACTCGATGTGTGGGGCTATCAATCTGCATACCCAGAGCGGTTTCAAGCGAGGATATTCAAAAGTGGTCAGTGATTTGTGATCCTAAACCGCCCAACAAGACACTACAGCCAAAATGGCAGAATTTCGCCCGGTTTTGTCCCTTTTTCGACTCGTTTTGTCACCTTTCTGTCTAGAAATGTCCAGTAAATCAATCCTGCAAAAATCTGACCCCCACCCCCAAAAGACCCTCCTTGTAATATAGCACAAACGAGCTACACTACCACCCATCATGTACGATAATCATTATCCAAAAGTCCATAACAGCCTTCTCAACCATTCCACCACCACTAAAATCCCACTGCCCACTCATTACTGTTCACCAACCACTGCCCACTGTTTATCGACTCCCGACTACCGACCAAGGAACTCAAAAATGTCTCTTTTAATAGACAAAACCGGACATTCTTTTTCGTTACCAGCAAATCTACTTTGTAAATATCCGGCATCATTCACCGCTACATTGAGGGCGATTTAGTTTCAAAAGATGGCTAGTCCAAGTATTGAAGAAGACAAACCAGAGGAGAATCCAACAACAGCCTTTCTTCCCTGGCAAGAAGCAGGTTGGTTTGAGCGCGTTTCCACCTGGATAGATGAGAAACTGAAAGAAAACGGTCGCATCCCCACCGGCGACATCGAACTACTCCACCAACGCCCCTGGTCAGCCTTTGCCCGTGTCCTCACCAACCTCGGCATCGTCTACTTCAAAGCCCCAGCCCCATCATCAGTATCCGAAATCCCACTGACCGAAGCCCTCAGCCGCTGGCGGCCCGATTGCACTGTCCCCGTTCTGGCTGTCAACCTGGACGAAGGTTGGTTGCTAACGGCCGATTCTGGCGTAACAATACGCGAATTGAGCCGAACCCTAGAGCAACTGGCCCATTGGCAGCACATCATCCCCCTCTATGCAGGACTGCAACGCCAACTAGAAAATCGCTTCCCAGACCTGCTGGCAATGGGCGTCTCCGACCGGCGGCTGGCCGTCTTGCCAGAAAAGTTCGACCAATTACTGGAAGATACAGAGAATCTGCGCGTCGGTCTGGAAAAGGGCTTAACGGCCGAAGAACACCAACGTCTTTTGCAATTACGGCCGACCTTCGCCGCCCAATGCCAGGAGTTAGCCAATTTCAACATTCCAGAGACCTTGACCCATGAAGAAGTCACCGAAGTCAATGTCATCAAGGGTGATGGTGGTTATTACTTTACCGATTGGGATAACGGTGTCTCGCACCCCTTTTTCTCCATGCTAACCACACTCGGCAGTATGGCCTATTGGATAAAACCAGCACCGGACAAGACAAAATTGGCGCAATTACGAGACCTTTATCTCGATAATTGGACCGACATCGCCCCCCACGCCGAACTGCTCAAAGCGTTCGACATCGCCTACCATCTGGCCAGAGTTAATCGCGCGTTCTCTTACCATCGCACTTTCGCCCGCCTGCCCCAACAATACAAGATTGAATACGATGGCATTGCTGGTTGGCTAAGAGAGTATTTAACGGCCGAATCCTAGACCTCTATCACGTCATTCTGAGTACATCCATTGCCCAAAGCGCCACTCAAAATCCAAAGAAACTGCGCCTTGTCATTCTGAACGGGTTTTCCCGCAGTCACCCATCGCCATTCAAGACCAGTGAAGAATCTTTCAAATTGACAAATAAAAAGCCAAAATAAACCGAGTTTTGTGATAGTCAGACACACATTAAACAGCACGAAACATATTGGCATCAAAAAAATTCTCTATATTTCTCTCTGTGTTCTCCGTGCTCTCTGTGGTAAATGTCCTTGACTACTACAAAATAAACCGGATTTTTTGGCAAAACCCGGTTTATCGTGATGAAAGACTACTCAAACCGCAACGCCTCAGCCGGTTGCACCTTCGCCGCCTGCCGCGAAGTTAGCAGCGTCATCAACAATGCCGCACCATAAGTAACAACGACAATGAGGATGATATTCGCCCAGGGAATAATGTAAGTAATACTAGGTGTATCTTCCGCAAAGCTTTGAATAACATTCCAAGAGATAGCCATGCCCAGCCCGATTCCCAGCGCAATGCCCAAGAGGGTAACAAAGGAGGATTCCAAAATAAAAATCATCTGAACCATCCTGCTTTGGAAGCCAATAGCCCGCAAAACGCCAATCTGATGATAACGCTCCACCACTGACCGGGCAGCAATAACGCCTAGTGCTGCAATGCCAACAACTAGACCCAGGCTCATAAAGCCCTGAATCAAATTATTGATCGCTAGATTGACGCTCGATTGTTCAGCAATATCTTCCGCAATAACACTGGCCTGTAGACCATTTTCGACAAAGCTCGATTCAAGCGATTGGCTAACGGCCGAAACATCGACCCCCTCATTCACCCTAAAGATGTAGCTGCTGGCTGGCAAAGCGACAGGTGTCAGGTCGGCTAACAAGTTAGGCGCAACCAATACTGGGCCACCTGTATAAACGCCGAAATCAGCAAAGACACCGATAATTCGGACCTCGCGTGACTGGCCGGTAAAGGGGCTGATTATCGTCAGGTAAACTTCAGGGATGGTTTCGTCTTCCTGGGTGAAGGTCTGGAAAGAAAACGTATCACCATCAGTGATGAAGATACCGCCACTGGCTGGAACCATAAAGGGGTTAACGACAGCCACATCTTCACCATTGCTGAGCGCTTGCCAAACATCATCGGCCGTTTCATACCCCTTGGCCATCATTAGAAAGTCGTACCCACTGTTTTCAAAGAAGGCTTGATTGGCCGAAGCGACAACAAAGTCAGACGGCTCTTGCTCAACCAGATTGCCATCATCATCAGTGACATCTTGTTCGACCAACTGTACCGGCATCGTCGTAAAGGTCGTGACAACCTCAAAATCATCCCCGTTCAAGTCCGGCGCATCTTCAATCGCTGTTTCAATGTCGTCTATCGGATTAGCATAGCCAGCCTGGGCTTGAATCTCATAACCGTCAGCAATACGGTCTACATTGCCAAATGCTTCACTGGTCGCCAGGATGATGAACGACATCACAACCAACGTAAAAACGATGAGGGAGAACAAAGCCAACGTCATGCCGGTACGAAAACGGCTGCTCATGGAATAAGCAACGGCCGTCTTCGCAATCGACGGAAACCCCTTGAAACGACCTAATACCACCAAAATAGCGCTCGTTAAAAGGTCAGAATTGTAGATAACCGTCCAGACCGCACCCAAAACAACCATGATACCGGAGATGAAGAACAAAGAAATATCTCCTTCATCATTCGGAAAGATTGCTTCGGCAATTGGATTGACCGGAGCCAGCCACCAGACAAGCAGCCCAATTCCTGCCAGACTAAAGACCAATCGGTCAGGTGCGCCGAAGCGCCAGATGAGCAGTGGCACGGCAATGATGGCCAGGGACGCACCAAGTAAGAATACCGATAAAACCTCCACCTGAATGCCAATCAAAGTCACAAACACACTCAAAAGCAAGAACAGAATTGTGAAAATCCAACCCTTGATACTCTTGCGGCTAATGCGCGGCTCAGGGATGTCACGGATAGCCCGGACAACGTTTAGCCGACTGACCCGCCAAGAGGAGATAAGTACGACCACAAAGGTGAAAACCATGCCCAATGTGTAAGCGATGATGGGGCTGCGGGGGTTAAAGAAAAAAGTGATGTTGAAAAAGTCGCTGGCGAGATTGCCAAAGGCAACCGCCATCACCCTGGCAATGAACCAGCCCACAAAAACCCCCAGGAAGCTGCCCACAGCCGCCGCCATAATCGAATACATCGCTCCTTCAAATGTAAACATACGGATAACATGGCTGCGTTGCATACCAATAGCCCTGGCGATACCCAACTCCTGCTTTCGCTCGGCCGCCAACATAACAAAGATAAGGAATATGAGCAGAATTCCGGCCGCAATAGAAAATTGACCGAAAAGCAGAAAGATGCTGGAGAAAAGATTGCCGATCAAGTCGGCCGTTTCCAAAGCCACCGCCTTATCCGCTTCCACAAGCAAACCCGCTTCGCTAACGATCGGCTCCAATGTTTCAACAACAATCTCGCCATGCTCCCCACCGCTGATTTCATCCCCTTCATTAGTCACAGCAATGAGGTTAATTTCGCCCGCTCGCCCAATAAGCGTCTGCAAATGGCTCAAACTGAAGGCGATGGACAGGTTGCCACTAGGCTTAGGTCCTTCTTCATAAATATCAGTCACATCAAGTTCAAAAGGTGTCTGGCCTAAGAAAATTTGAACTGTATCGTTGGTACCAATATCTAATTCATCGGCCAGCCCTTGACTGATAAACACCTCATTTTCAGCCAAATCATCAACAGATAGTGTGCTGCCATCAGCCGTTTCAATCTGGTTAAAGTTCGACAAAGATGCCTGTTCAACCCCAAGAATGCCAACTCGCGGTTCGCTGAGATTAGTTTTGGGGGCCGATACGGCCGCAGTTTCACGAATAATAGGCGTAACACCCACCACCAGTTCATCATCGGCTAGCGCATCACGCACCGATTCAACCTGTTCTACGTCAAAGTATGCTGGTTGTCCGGTCGTTTCGTCCTCTTCCCCGCTAACTGTAACATCCACCAACCCTAGCTCGTTTACCGCACCCAGACGAATAGAATGACTTATCGTATCGCCAGTAGCCAGAGCAGCCGAAAAGAGCAGCGTAGCCAGCATAAGGCCCAGCACAATCAGGGCCGTCTGTGTTCGGCGGCGCGGTATATTACGAACGGCCGTCTTAAACAACACCGGATTCCGCAGCGCAATCACCGCCATGACGGCCGTTCCCACCCCAAAAAGGACAAGCAAACCAATTAAAAGTTGGTCCATTGGTATTCCAAATAGTTCTTCCATCTCAGCCTCCGTTTATGCCCGCCAATTGCCAATCCGGGTCCTCAACCACACCATCACGCATCCGAATAATGCGCTGGGTGCGGCGAGCAACGCTGCGGGCATGGGTGACAATAACGAAGGTTTGGTTCGTCTCTTCGTTTAGCCTGCAAACCAAATCCATAATTTCGTCCGAGGTTTCACTGTCCAAAGCGCCAGTCAGCTCATCCCCCCAGACAATGGCTGGTTTGTTAACCAAAGCACGAGCAATAGTTACTCGCTGCTGCTGCCCACCAGACAATTCGGCCGGACGCTGTTTCATTTGATCGGCCAAACCAACTAACGTTAAGGCTTCTTCCGCTCGTTGGCGAGCCTCTTTTGAGCCAGTTCCAGAGACTAACAGTGGAAGTTCGACATTCTCAACGGCCGATAAAACCGGTAGCAAATTATAAGCCTGGAAAACAAAGCCCATCTTGTCGGCCCGGTACCGTGTCCGCTTACGATCAGACAACTTTTGAATCAACTCACCCCCAATCCAAATCTCCCCTTCATCAATGTCATCCAGGCCAGACAGCGTATTAAGCAGCGTCGTCTTACCACAGCCCGACGGCCCCATTATGGCCACCATTTCACCTTCCTTAATCTCTAAATCAAGCCCCCGTAAGGCATGGACTTTAATCTTGCCTGTGTCATAAATTTTGTGAACGCCACTAGCCTGAATCATATTGTTATTAGGGGATGAAAGTGCCTCATCCATAAGAAATCTCCTCATAGGTCAATAGTAAATTGGCGCAACAGGCAATTCACCACTGTACCGATAAAAAACTGAATTGAATTTGAAACTGTCTGGAAAAATTTTACTTGATAATGATTGTCTGTGAACAACCATTGCAAACCCATTACGGATAAATAGGGTTAAGAGTTGCAACTTGGTAGATGGTCTATTTTACCTCTCGCCCTTCAACCGTTTCCCGTACCCGCCTTTGAAAATCCTCATCATAATCAAAAATCCGGCAGGCATCAACGGCCGCTTTCGCATACACTTCCGGCCCCTTCCGAATCGTCTCAAACAAAAACTCAAAAGCCGCCTCCTGTCGCGTCAATGCAATAGGCAGCATCAGGGCGGTTCGTTTTTTCTCACTAACCGTTGACTGCCAAATATCAGAAAGGATCGTATAGGCCTGGGAATCACTCGTCTCGCCAAGAGCCAGGGCCGCGCTTTCAGATAGGACATCATCCTCCCCTTCAATAAATTGGGCCACAAAACTCAAAGACCGATCAAGATTGATCTCTAGCAGTCCGGCAAAGCAGTTATCCAACACTTTCGGATCATCATCACCAGCCAAACATTTGAACCGCAGCATCAACTCAGCATTATCATTACCAATGGCGACCAAGGCGGAAACGGCCGTCATCCGGCACTGCAACTCCTCATCATGAAGCAAATTCACAACTTCAAATAAAACATCACCATAGCCAATCTGAAGCAAAGCGATGAGACATTGGCTGCGTAAATCAGCCGCCGTGTCCGCCTGTCCCCCATATACGGGTTCCATCTGCCGATAGCGAACACCATCCAAAAACATCCGCTCTTCATAACCATTCAAGGACACCAGAGCCTTGATGATCGCTGTTTTGGCTAAACAACCCTTATCCCTTTTTGTGCCATTGTCCATAAAATAATCATAAGCAACTGGTAATTCGAGCATAAGCTCTTCAATTTGCTGCTTAGCAATGACGGCCGCAGCCTGAGCCGCCAGATAATTGTTGCTACCCAACAAAGCATCTTGAAGCTTTACAAGATCGTTGTCGGTCAGGGGTTTGTCGGCCAAAGAAGCAAGTTCAGCCGCTTTTTGTTCAAATCGTCGTTTGGAATTTGGCATAAGCAATTATACCGGAAAAGTTGTTTTTTAAGAGCGTTAGCGATAAGGTTCCAGCCACCGATTCTATGACCTCCGCGTCCGCCATAGTGAATTGCATTTATGATTCAAACAGCACCCCAAACCTCAACCCTAAAAGCCTATCTCCTCTTACTTTTCGGCCTAACCGCCATAGCTTTCTCTGCCATCTTTGTTCGTTCCGCCAATGCACCCGGTACTGTTTCCGCTTTCTATCGAATGGGCATTGGCTCGGCCGTTGTCGCCCTGCCCTTCTTCAACCATATTCGGAAAAAGCAGTTTCAACTTGCTCGGCCCGGCATCATTTTTGCAGTGCTAGCTGGTCTGTTTTTTGGTGGCGATCTATCTTTATGGGCCACTGGCATCACCCTTAGTGGTGCTTCAATGCCAACCCTCATGGCCAACACAGCCCCAATTTGGGTCGGTTTAGGGTCGGTGCTGCTCTTTAGAGAACAGCAAAGCAGGCTTTTTTGGGTTGGATTGGTTGTAGCGATGATAGGGGCTGCCTTAGTATTAGGCCAGGATTTATCTCTAGACGGAGATACTGGTTTAGGAACATTTTTAGGGCTTGGAGCCGCATTTTTCTATGGTGGTTACTATCTTTTGACCCAACGTGGTCGAAATCACCTCGATACCTTATCTTTCTTCTGGCTTTCAAGTTTCAGTTCGGCCGTCCTCCTTTTCGTATTAAATGTAGGCTTAGGTCGGCCGTTCGTAGGCTACGACACCCCAACTTACCTCAACTTCCTGGCCCTAGGAATTATTGCCCAAGTCGCAGGCTGGTTGGCAATCAATTACGTTCAAGGCTATCTGCCCGCCTCAATTGTTGCCCCAACTTTGTTAGGCCAGCCAGTAATGACGGCTGTTTTAGCCCTAATCCTACTAGAAGAACAGTTTACGTTATGGCATATTTTGGGCGGAACTGTGGTCTTGACTGGCATTTATCTGGTGCATTGGAGTCGAGTAAACGACCAGAAGAAAGGCACTGCCGCTCGAAAATAAAAAGGTGGCTGCTTTCACGATAGCAGCCACCTTTTTAGATAAAAGTCACTGGTTGGCTAAGTTAATCCAACCAATTTACACATTAAGTTTGTTGTTGTCGTCTCGACAGAATAAATGCGCCAGCGGCAATAGCGACAATGCTAATAGTGCCGATGAGCCAACCTAATGGCAATCCACTACCGTCACCGCTTAGACCGGAAAGGGAAACCCCAGTCGGGTCTGTAACAGTCACAACGGCCGTGTCACTAACAACGATTGGCGGTGCAGTCCCAGGCGTACCAGTAACAACAACCGTATTAGTATAATCACCCGTCACCCCAATATCAGTACAGCTATAGGATAATACATCACTTGGGCCAACATCCGTCCAGGCATTATCACACGCTGGAACCAGCGCATCGACTGCCGTTACAGTTGTAAAGGTAACAGCGCCTGAATTTGTGATCGTAATCGTGAAATCAGCATTACCACCTGTCGTAACATTCTGAAGGTCTGGCGACTTACTAACTTCTAGGCCACCGCCTTGTCCTGGCGGAGGAGGCATGATATAGCCACATGAAGCATAGATGCTGTTCATTTGGTTCAGATCGGCATTGGAATAGCCCAGGTCGATAGCAGCTTGATAAACCGCATTAGCAGCCTGACTTTGATTTGTGCTGGAATTGGTATTTCCCAACCCATCCCAAAAAGCGGTGTCCGTTTGAGCTTTGCCAATGGCATCATAAACCAACATATTACAGGTAGACCATATCTGCCCGTCCGTATGGATTTGGCCCGTTAAACCACCCGGCCAGGTAGCGCCATAATTGGTAACGCGGCCAGGCCAGAAGGGGTTGTGACCGTCCCACCGGAAGACCCAATGGTAAGCTGGGTCGGCAGGTGTCCAGGATTCGTTATCCCGGTTATAAGATTGAGCGGCATAATCGCCAGTCCCTTCACTCAAACCATTAACCTGGGAAAGACTGCCACCCGTTACCCAGTCATGAAGACCATGACCAAGTTCATGGTGAATCACGTCAGAATCTTCAGCATCATCCACCCCACCTTCGCCAAACTGTAGCTGACCAGTTCCTGTGCTATAAGAAGAGTTATCCGCACCATTAAAGCCACTTGGATCATATTGAACGCCGCCCGGATATTGGTGGGGTTCAATTGTTAATCCAAGCGTGGTATTGAGATATCGCATGTAGAAGTCAATGTGATAATAGGTATTGACAGCCTCAAAACCATCTTCAAATCGGTCAAACAAGAATTGATCGCTTGCCTGAGTGAAAAGTCCCTTGAAAGGTGCCGCCCAGTCAGTAACTTCGGCCCAAGGTCCAATTAGAGAGTAAGTGCCAGCATTCAGGTCAATATCTTGTAATGTGACTTGAACCCGTTCAGCATCTAATTGAGCTGTTGTTGCGTCGCCACCGTCTGTGAATCCAGCATCACCATAGGTAGCTGTGGCAGAGGTGAGCGGGTCGGGATCAAATACCAAACCTGTCCCATCCACCATCGTACCACCTTGAGCCGAAGGCAAACTATTGACCTGGAAATCGACATTATAATAGGCTTCATCTACCGCTTTGAACAGTTCACCAGTTTGGGCATCAACCAAAACTTCCCAGCTACCAGCAGGTTCACTGGTTTCGACCCTAACCTGGTAAGCCAGACGGCTTGAATTGTGATAGTCGTAGATGGTCAGCATGGTTTTGTCATAATAGACCGCACCAGTGACATTTAGGTGAGCATGGGCTAATTGGCGAGCTTGTTCGGCCGTAATCGACGGAACAACGTCTACTGACAAAGACGGCCGATAATTAGCCGTCACTATTGAAACCAGGTTACTGTTGTTAATATGAACAACAACTTCACCTTTGTAAACGGGAACATTGCCAACAAATTGACGGTAACGAACCGTTGTACCAGAAAGGCTCTCACGAGTCGTCTTGTGAACTAAATCTGACAGATCAGCATAATCTAATCCAAGAACGGTCGCATTTTCACTGAGATACTGTTCAGCCATCGCTTCAGGATTAGCCGCCTGCACCCGATAATTAACCTGGTACATAGCGACGGGTAAACCTGTCACCGTGTTAATTTCAACTAAATCCTGATAACTAAGCGGTTCATCCTCATCCACTTCTATCAAGAGAGCATCAGAATCCGCAAAGGCGTCTGATGCCAGGAAAATTGTTATGATAAACAAAAAGAGCGCCATCCCGGCCCATAAGAACCAGGTACGCCTTTTTCCATCATGCAGTCTATTCGATACTTGAAGTTTGGTGTTCATAATTGTATATCCTCCTGAGGCAAGATATTTGGAGATTAACAATAACTTTGTTTGTCACTTTGAGGATGGAAACAACTTTGATGTGACTGGTAGCCCTGGCAAATCTCATATGATACCAAAGCTAGCAAACATAATTAGATTTTAACAGGACACCGACCTAGAGACAATTGAATCAAATAGGAAATTGGTTCAATCTCAAAAGACTGAACCAATTTCCAGAACCCATTCGTTTAATTAGCCTCAGTCTGCCTTTAGCACAGCTGGCATATAGATTAATAATTCATCCAATGTTGTGAAATTGTAAACGGCCGAATAAGCGCCAGTTCCACAATTTCCAGTTCCCGACACTCGCCAATAGTACGTCGTATCGGCATCCAGAGGAGTCGTAACATCGTAAGAGTTAGTAGCAATACCACTCTGGCTGATAACGATATTCGTAAAGCCAGCATCCGTTGCCACTTCAAGATTGTACGTGTCAGCAGCTGGATCACTTTGCCATTGGAAGCTAGGCGTAGTGGACTGATCCGTTGCCCCATCAGCCGGGTTAGTCAACGAAATCGCACCAGGAACATCACTGACTGTTAGACCAACAGTGGTTGTATGTGTACCAGAGACAGAAGTGCCACTGATAGAAAGGTTGTAATCACCAGTTGCAGCCGAAGCCGTGTTGCTAATAGTTAAGGTGCTGGTATAAGGAGCAGCCGTTCCGTTCGGGCTGAAATCAGTCGTTGTTCCAGCAGGTTCACCACTTACACTAAGCGTTACAACCTCATTGAAACCAAAGGCCGAGGTCACATTAATAGTATAAACGGCCGGATCAGGCTTACAGACCTCTAAATCGCCAGTCACCTCTACGACATCAAAGTCCGGCACTGGATTAGCAGGCAAGGTATAACCACAGGTTGACATCTCGGCATTCATTGTGTTTAGGTCAGCGTTGGAATAACCCAAATCAATCGCGGCCTGATAAACGGCGTTTGCCGCCTGATCCTGGTTAGTAGTGGAGTTAGTCATGCTCAACCCTTCCCAAAAAGCAGTATCCGTCTTAGTCTTACCGATGGCATCCCAAACCTTCATCATACAAGTGGCCCAAATCTGGCCGTCCGTATGAATTTGACCCGTTAGGCCACCAGGATAGGTTGGCCCATAATTGGTAACGCGACCACCCCAGAAAGGATTATGGCCGTCCCATCGGAAAACCCAATGATAAGCCGGGTCAGCTGGTGTCCAAGATTCATTGGCACGATTATAAGATTGGGCTGTATAGTCGCCTGTTCCCTCACTAAGTCCATTGACCTGAGAAAGGCTGCCGCCCGTTACCCAGTCGTGGAGGCCATGACCCAATTCGTGATGGACAACGTCCGAATCTTCAGCATCATCAACTCCACCTTCACCAAATTGAAGACGACCCGTACCTGTACTATAGGAGGAGTTATCAGCCCCATTAAAGCCATGTGGATCATATTGAACGCCACCCGGATATTGATGCGGTTCAATCGTCAAACCCAATGTGATATTCAAATAGCGCATGTAAAAGTCGATATGATAGTAGGTATTGACCGCTTCAAAGCCATCCTCAAAACGGTTGAACAGGAATTGATCATTATTTTGCTGGAACAACCCCTTAAATGGCCCAGCCCAGTCTGTGATTTCAGCCCAGGGACCGAGCAACGTATAAGTGCCTGTATCCAGTTCAATATCTTGCAAGGTGACTAGCACCCTTTCCCCATCCAACTGGGTAGTTGTCGCATCATTACCATCAACATAGCCAGTATCACCGTAAGTAGCGGTTCCAGATGTGAGTGGATCAGGGTCAAAAACGTAGCCAGCCCCATCTACCTGGGTGCCACTACCACTGCTCGGTTCTTTGTTTACTTCAAAAACGAGATTGTAATAAGCTTCATCTGCAACTTTGAATAGCTCTCCAGAGTGGGCATCGACTAAGACTTCCCAATTTCCGGCTGGTTCACTCGTCTCAACCCGAACTTGATAGGCCAAACGGGATGTTCCGTTGTAGTCATAAACAGTCAAAGTTGTCACATCATAATAAAGAGCGCCAGTAACATTCAAATGATCATGGGCCAGTTGGCGTGCTTCCTCGGCCGTTATTGTTGGAACTGTATTGAGAGCCAACGAAGGTCGATAGTTAGCTGTAACAAAGGAGACTTGATTATCATTGTTAATATGTACAACGACTTCTCCCTTATAAACTGGAATATCACCAACAAATTGACGGTATCGAACCGTTGCACCAGACAGGCTTTCACGGGTGGTCTTATGAACTAAATCCGCTAAATTCGGCCCTTGCAAACCAAGAACGGCCGCATTTTCCCGCAGATATTGTTCAGCCATAGCCTCAGGGCTAGACGGCCGAACAGGGTAATTCACCTGATATAATGCGATCGGTAGCCCGGTCACGACATTAATCTCTGTCCGATCTAGGCGATTTGTGGCTTCAGTTTCATCTGCCATAATCAAGATGCCATCAGAATCTATCGTTGGACGAGCAAAGGCATCTGAAGCCAGAACAATCGTCATGGCAAATAAAAAGACCGCTAACCCAGCCCATAGTAGGACTGAACGCGATCTTTCTGTCAAAGAAAGTTTGTTAGATAGTAGAAAGGGTTTTTCCATGCTTAAATTTCCTCCAAAAGCATTATAAAATTGGGTAACAACAATCAGAGAGTATGGCTTATATCTTGCAGTAGGACAAATAGAAAATCGATGACCAGCGATTATTATGACCAATGGCGGCAACTACTCATACATTTCTCAGTTAATGAAGAGCTTGCTGCAACAACTTTTGAGAAAATTATGATTTCTTATGGAGAAGTCGGCCGCTATTATCACACCTTAGAACACATCGCCCACGTGTTGAGGACGGCCGCCAAACTTCAACATCTAGCCACCGACTATCCTGCAATTCAACTGGCTGGCTGGTTACACGATATCGTCTATGATCCGCATCAATCCGATAATGAAGCCCAGAGTGTTATTTACGCTGAATCATTGATGAAAGAGCTTAATCTTCCAAGTGATCAGGTTAAGAAAGTAACCCAAATGATTCTATCGACGGCCAATCATCAGAATCCCACAAATGAAATGGACATCAATATCTTGCTTGATGCCGATTTAGCAATTTTGGGTAGCGATGAAAAGAATTTTAGGCGCTACTGTGAGGCAATTCGCCAAGAATATATATCGGTTGATGAAACAGTCTACGCCCCCGCTCGCATGAGCATCTTGCAAAAATTTTTACAACGGCCGCGTATTTATAACACCGAGCCGCTCTATCAACGCCTAGAGATTAAGGCCCGGAACAATTTATTAGCTGAGATCAACCGCCTATCGTAATGAAAGCGAATGGAAAACGTCAAACAGTAATCGCGGGCTTAGGTAAGATAAGAGAGAATTTACTTTTTGAGGTCTGATTTGAGGATTTAGTTATAATGACTATACGAATTTTCCTTATTGTAATTACCCTATTCATCGCTGCTTGCACGTCTGGTAACTTAGAACCAGGAAGCGATGGAATTCCAATAACCCGAGAAGCCATAGCGACTGCAACGGCCGAAAATTCACCAACGCCTATTAACCAGGAAACACCCCTGCCAACGCCAGCATCCTCCCTAACTTTAACCCCACCTAGCACTGCACCCGACTTACAAATACCAACTCGGACACCTGTGCCACCATTCCCAGGCTTTCAATTTGTAACGGCCGATGGCATCTGGCAAGTTAATGGCAATTGGCAACCAGAAATGTTGACTGACAATACAAATGCCGTTATTTCACCTGATAACGCCCAAGCCATTTACCTTGATGCCGGTGACATCTGGCTCTTAGACCTGGCTAATAATGAATCACGCAACTTAACCGAAGGGCTGGGTCGAATCCATTGCTGCCTCCAATGGGCAGCCGTCCGCTCTAATCAATTACTCTTTGGCTCCTGGGCAGACATTGATAGTGGGCCAAGTTCAGGTCATTTGACAGTTATGAACCCAAATGGCAGCGAGTATACAGTTTTATCAGAGAATGAATCAAACGCCTTGCCAGCATTTTCTCCTGACGGGCAGCAGATAGCCTATGATCAGGCTGGCTCAGCCTGGATTTATGACTACGGCACCAATACCTCTTCCCAATTAGACCCAATAGATTATGGACTTGAAAATGTCCAACGAATTGCCGGACCATCCTGGTCTCCTGATGGCAGTCGTCTCGCCTGGACAATCGCAATTGCCAACCCTGACTGGCAAATTGCTATCGCAGTATTTAACTTGCAAACGATGAACGTCGACCTTTACCACACCTACAGCAATATTGGACGAGGTGGCTGGTTCCCTGGCCCCGTCTGGCACCCGGATGGAGAATGGCTGGCCTTTTTAGCCGAGGATATCGATCCGGAAAAATTTGGTATCTGGGTAGTTAACACAATAACATTTGAAGAGGCTTTCCTGGGCCGAGGCCATCACCCATTATGGAGTCCAGACGGCCGTTGGCTAACCTATCGTGAGTTTGAAAACAATGACAGTGCGGGGGCAAAAACTTGGTTAGTCGAGGTCGGCTCCTGGCATCATATCAACCTCTTCATACCCGACGATGGGCGATTATTAAATTGGCTACTTCCATAACATAGCCAAGCCTGAAATTAGGATTTAATGATGCCCAATTTCTACAAATACCACGCTCTAGGAAACGATATGCTGGTCATCGATCCAGCCACCTTCCCCGATACGTTAACCCCAAACCTCATTCGCCGTCTCTGCCATCGCAATTTTGGTGTCGGGGCTGATGGTATCTGCTATGGCCCTCTCCTTAAGGCCATAAAACCGCTTACTATGCGATTTTTCAACCCAGATGGCAGCGAAGCGGAAAAGAGTGGCAACGGCCTCCGAGTATTTGCCCGCTATTTATGGGACAAAGGATACGTGGATAGCCAACAATTCGAGATGTGGATTCATAACGAACCAATTGCAGTAGCCATTGAAGATGAGTATGCAAGCCAAATTACAACCACACTCGGCCGTATTTCTTTCCCTAATCCCTTCGATTATAACTCGCTACGCGAAATTCTAAGCCCCTTTGCCCTTATTACAAACACCAATCCTCCTATGACGGCCGTAAACATCGGCAATCCTCATTTTGTCCTCATCACAGATAAAATTTCGGCCGAACTTATCCGGCAAATTGGCCCATTACTGGAAACGGCCGATCCCTTCCCCAACCGTACCAATATTCAACTTCTGAAAGTAATCGACAAGCATACCATCCACATTGAAATATGGGAGCGCGGTGCAGGCTATACCCTGGCCTCAGGCACATCCGCTTGTGCGTCGGCAGGCGCGGCAATATATAACGGCCGTTGCCAATCCCCAGTCAAAGTTCAGATGGCTGGCGGTTCAGCCACTGTCTCAATCAATGACGACTGGACAACAACTTTAACAGGTACAGTCCAGGCCGTTTACTCCGGCACCTTAAGCCAAAATTTCCTGTTGCCTTGACAACTCACGAATAATAATTATAATTTCTCCAATACCTAACAATATTAGGTATAAGAGGTTAAATTATGTCCATTCGTGATCAAATCCGCAAAGGAAGCACCACCCTCCTAATCCTCGCGCTTCTATCCGAGGAAACGATGTACGGCTATCAAATCAGCCAGGAACTAGCTAGCCGGAGTGGTGGCTATTTCGAGATGAAGGAAGGCTTACTATACCCCCTCCTGCACCGTCTAAAACGAGAAGGATTGATCGACAGTAAGTGGCAAACAGCTAGTGGCGGTAGACGGCGAAAATACTACACAATTACATCAACTGGACGGAATGCCTTACAAGAGCAAACCCAAGAATGGGAAACGTTTATGAATAAGCTACAAAGCGTGCTGGCAGGTGTCATTGCCTCATGAATAATAACAGAGGCATCGATCAACTGCTGGGGCAAATTTCGGCCGAATTACAACTTTCTAGCCAAACCGAACAAGAATTACTAGAGGAGATTCGAGGACATCTTGAAGATGCCTTAATTGATGCGAATCAGCAAGGGCTAAACCCGGGCGAGGCGCTGAATCAGGTTGGCAAGCGCTTTGGTGTTGAGGTAGTCGGAGAAGCATTACAAGATGAACACAGCCCTTGGGAATCGGCCGATGCAATCGTGGCTTGCATCTTGCCAGTTGCCGGGGCCTTGGTATTGCGTTGGCTAACCTTTGCCCCTGCTGGTTCAGCGGCCAATTGGAGCCATCTTTTACGCCAACCCACCCTCTGGATAGTGGCAGTCATAGTCCTCCTGATATCTATCCTTTACTACCATCGCTGGCAATATGCACTGACAATCTGGGGGTTTTTTTGGGCCTTGAGCCTCATCTTCATCGCCTTTGGCCCCAACAACCAATCACCCTAAATAGGAGAATGATATGATACGCGAACTTGGCGTTATTGAGACGATTTTGCGAAATCGACTACATTTCTTTCACGAAATCCGAGACGGCATCGAGCTTCAGCGAAAGCTGCGGGCCATGCTAATTTCTAGTCTGATTTTCTTCGCCCTATATGGAGCAGTCATGGGGTCAACCCATAGTCTTTGGCAGGCGCTCAGCTCTGGTCTCAAATTACCAATTCTCTTCTTAGCAACCCTATTCATCTGCGCCCCAACCCTCTATTTTTTCAACGTCCTGTTTGGTTCAAATCAAAGTCTCATGCAAAATGTAGCTTTAATTTTGACCGCCATAACAGTAACAGCCGTCATTCTCCTCTCTTTCGCCCCAATCACCCTCTTTTTTCTACTAACGACAAGCCAATATCAGTTCTTCAAACTGCTCAACGTCGGCATCTTTGCCGTCGCTGGCAGCATGGGCATCCTCTTTTTGAGCCAAGGGATGCGTATTGTTGCTGATGTTGGCACAGAAGGAGAAAAAAGCCGCCGCACTGTCTTATACATGTGGATGTTTCTATACGCCTTCGTCGGCAGCCAATTGGCGTGGACGATTCGGCCGTTTATTGGTGCTCCAAGTATTCCCTTCGAACCATTCCGCCAATTAGGGGGTAACTTCTACACCAATATCGTCGTCAGCATCGGCGAAATACTTGGCTTCTTCATTGTCCAATAACGGAGATGCGAAATGAAACAAAATGATTCCTCCAAGATTGAGCAACTACTCGATCTGCTCCTTGATGCCCTCCAAGAGCGGCAAGCGGCCAGGGAGATTAAGGCTGAACCGGAACAACCCACTCATATACAAAGGGTCGATGTTCAAACAAACATAATTGAAGACGCAGCGCCATCAGAGCTGCCTCAGACCCGCCTGCCAGGAATACCCCCGGATGAACCGCAGCACATCGAACCCCTTCCTTCCTCAGAGGAAAATTCAGACCATGTAGCCATTACCGAACCAGAAGAACCGCCCCCACCCTACATCCCAGAAAAACTACCAACCATCCACCTCGACCGTATGCTAGGCAGATTAACTCTATTCTTGTTAGCCCTAATCGTCCTCATTAATATCCCCCTGAATCGGTTCGGCACAAACCTCGCCCGGGCCATGCCCGATGAACAAGCCCTGGTAATTAGAGATGGCCTTGTTTTACAAGGCTCAGGAGAGGAAATATATGTCCTGGAAAATAACCAGAAGCGTTGGATTAGCTCGTTAGATGCCTTTAATTACTATGGCTACCGTTGGCAGCAAGTAAACCACGTAGATGACGACTTCTTGGATCAGTTCCCATCCGGCCCTGCCCTAAGTATTCTATACAAATGTCGAGAAAGTCCCCATGTTTACGCCATAGAAAATGGAGTCAAACGTTGGATCAAAGATATCCCCACCTTTGAAGCCCAGGGCTACGCTTGGGAAGATGTGCAGATTATCTCTTGCACAAGGCTAGAGCAAATTCCAAATGGCTCACCTATTCCACCCGATGCTGGGAAACCACCTGATCCATAATCGCCTCACCTATTCAACAATGGTCCCTCGAAGAACAGTGATGCCCTCAAAACCACAGTTGCGGTCATAATAAACGTAATATTCTTCTTCAAAGAAAATCGTTCCAATCAGCGGCCAGCAATTTTCAAGGATCGTAATTACTGGGTTTTCAGGATGCTTGCTCCAGCTAATGCCATCCTCACTACTGGCAAACCCAATAGTCGTCGGCTTCTTGGTCAGGATTGATTCGCGGGTGATGGCAAAGGGGTCACTGGTCGAACCACTGTAGAACATCTCCCAACGGCCGTTTACCGGATTCTGGATAACTTCCAATGACCCAGCAGAGGCAATATCCCAACTATCTACAGGGCCAACAGGCAAAATCGGGTCCGACAATTCAAAGCGATCATCGGTAGCTGGATCATTATAACGAGTCCAATTTAAGCCATCGGGCGAGAAGGCCAGCCCCATTTGAATACCCAATCCACCAATGCCCATATAATACATCCCCAATCCATCCTCTGTTTCAAAGATAGTCGATGGCTGGCTCTTTCTATCCCAGGGCCGCAAACCGAGTGCTGGAATTAACTCCTCGTCAGACAAACGCCAGGGGCCATGCAGCTCGGGAGCAGTGGCCCTGATAATAGCCGAACCGATGGCGCCGCCAGCCTCACCGCCATTGACATACATCACCCATTGACTGCCATCATAATACACTTCCGGGGCAACCAAGCTCGGATATGCCGCCGATCCTTCCAAGATCGGATTATCTGGGTGCCTGGAAAAACTTAAACCATCAGCCGACGTAGCATAGCCGACCGAAAAGGGGAGATTAGGGTTGTTTGTACCGATATAAAACATATGGAACAGGCCGTCATGATAAAATACATCAGGCATGATCGTCTGAAAACTATCCCAAGAACTACCTCGCCCAACATCCAAACCCACCCCTTCGCGACTGAAATTAAACCCTTCAACAGCCTGATAAGCGGGAAAGGGCGTAGGCAAAGGCACTCGGGTACGAGTTGGTTCAACCGTTTCGGTTGGCGGTGGTTCCGGTGTATCACTTGGCACAGGGGTTGGTGTTTCACTAAGCGGCACATCTGTTACCGATGGCTCTGGAATTGGTGTATCGATTGGCGGGGGTGATGTAGGTTCGATAGAAACGGCCGAATCCTGCTGGCAACCAACAAAAATTCCAATAAACAACCACACCAATAAAACAGTACGCCGGGGATAATCCTTCATAGTCATTCTCCTAATCAAATGACAGCTTCCAGCCAATCTTGCACCAACCGGAAGCTACCATTTCCCTTCAATCTCTGAAGGTGACTATATCAAAGAACTGAGTGAGCGTAGGCTACCCAAACGGGTGATTATGCCGGGTAGTTTGCCCCCATCATGTCACTAGATTGTCACATTAAACAGTGAGAGACAGCACCCCACAAGCAAAAACAACTGGAATGCCAGCTATAAAAGACCTAACTCCTGAGCTTTGGTAACGGCCGCAGTTCGATTCCCAACATCTAGTTTCGTATTAATCTTCTTCAAATGAGCTTTAACAGTGTTAATCGATATATGCAACTGCTGGGCTATTTGGCGGTTATATAAACCAGCAGCCACCAAGGCTAACAGCTCCCGCTCCCGATCGCTCAGATATGGCTCAACAATCACAGCCACATCTGAAAGCGACTCATTTTTTTCAAACCCCCACAACAGCATCCCAATATAGGCAGCAAACAAACCCCGTTTTTTCGCTTCCAGCAACAACAAACGCATTGGTTCACCAACTAACAAAAAAGATGCCTGAAAGCGTTCCGACTCCCCTAATGCCAGAGCCTCCTGCAAGGTATCCAAAGCCGCATCCAGGTCGCCGCTCACATATTGGGCCACAGCTAACAACGCCAGCAATTCAATAACTAAGCGTGTTTTGGATTTAGCCTGGAAGCGGTCGGCTAACTGCCTCAACACGGGTGCAGCTTCTCTCGCGGCCGTTTCTCCTCGTGTCAACTGAATATATGCCCAAATGATATACTCTGAACGCTGGAGATAGGCAAAGGCTTGTGGCCCTTTGTTTCTTGGCAACTGAACCGAGGCCAACCAATAATCGACGGCCGTTTCCTCGCCCCTCTCCAAAGCCGCTAATGCTCGATAAGCATCTCGACCCGGATGATACCTAACATTTGGTCCATGCTGGCGAATCAGGTCAAGTTCATCAAAAATCAGGCGCATCTGCTCCTTTTTTCCCAACAACTTATTCAACCAGAGAAGGCCGACTAGTGCATTAATTTTAGATACCTGGCGGCCAAGTTGCTCACTGAATTGATAAGCCAAATTGAAATGATGTTCGGCCGTTTGCAATTTGTTCCATTCCAGGTAAATTCCCCCCAAATAATTATGAAAGACGGCCAACAAAAAGAGAGCCAAACGGCTGTCTTCAACCTGAGCCAAAACCCGGTCGCAATACAGTTTTGCCCGTCCCAAATGACCCTGCTCCAATTGAAACTGGATCTGGTTATGCACAATCAGCAGCGTCAGATAGTCAGCCTTCAATAACTGGTTTTCTGTTTCAGCCCGATAGAGCATCTGCTCTGCCGCAGCCGGATTACCAACTTCTCGTAAACTATAGCTCAAAGCGACAAAAGCCAACGCCCGCCAATGATGACGACGAGCAGGAAATTGGTAAAGTGCCTGTTCAACTCGCACCACAGTCCGCTCTGCGTCAGAATTGTGACGGAAAGCCAACATCATGCTAAATAGATTGTAAAGGGCATGATCTTCACTTTGGCGATTTTCAGGAGCAAACTCAATAGCTTTCATAGCCTGTTTGAGCCAAATCCCGCTTTCTTCAAAATCACCATCAAATGCCAAGACCCAGGCATGATAAAGACACAATTTTGTTCGTCCTGCAATAAAGTCGTCCGGCAGTTCCCCAAACCAATACCGGAGCCTCGGAAAATCTCCCGCCAACCAGGCTTGTAAACTGACTCGTTCAATCAACTCGGCCGCTTTTTCAAACAACCCCGCCGCCAATGTATGTCGAATCGCAGCCGCCATAAGGCCCTGTGCTTCATACCAACCGGCCGCTCGCTCATGCAGCTCGACTATTTCAGCCGAATCAACTTGCCGCCTTAACTGCGCCTGAAAGAAATCTTGAAAAAGAGGATGAAAACGAAACCATTCCGCCTGGTCATCCAATGCCGTTAGCAAGAACAAGGAATGGCAAAACCCTTCAAGCATATCCTGGCTGCGAGGCTGATTGAACGGGTCGCCCAAAACGGCCGCACACAACGAACTCGACAATTTGTCCAAAATAGAGCAGGTCAAAAGAAATGTCTCTTGTTCCGGCGAAACCTGCTCCATTGCTTCAACAGCAAGATAGTCAAATAGAGGGCGATGTTGGCCGCTAAAGGCAGCAAGGATATCGGCCGTATTTGAAGCCCCTTGTAGGGCATAGGCAGCCAACCGCAGCGCAACTATCCAGCCTTCTGTTCGCTCATGAAGACCAACAACGTCCATCTCGTCCAGAGCTATTCCCAACCTCTCCCGCAAATAAGCGTCGCTTTCTGCAAAAGAGAATCGTAAATCGGCCGTTCCAATCTCGCATAGCTCCCCATGCGCCCGCAGCCGCGCCAGGGGCAAAGGCGGCTCTTCCCGCGTGACAATCACAAGGCACATTGTCGGCAAGGCATGTTCCAACATGAGACTGACATACTCATGGATTGAAGCTGCTTGCAGCAAATGATAATCATCTAAAATGAGTATGAACGGCGTGCTGACGCGGGCAATATCATTTATCAACGGCGTGATAAGGGTCGCAGCCGTCACTTGTTGAGGTGTTTGGAGAACAGATTGAGTCTGACGGCCGATCTGCTCCGCCCCCGGAAAGTTCAACCTTTGCAAAGCGCCAATAAGATGGGACAAGAAACGAGACGGATCATTATCTGCCTCGTCAAGCGAGAACCAGGCAGACGGCCGTCTTTGCAGCGAGAGCCACGTCGTCACCAACGATGTTTTGCCATATCCAGCCGGAGCCGCTGCCAGAATGAGCCGCTTCACCACGCCATCATCTAGCTTTTTTAGCAAATGCATCCGTGTCAACAGCTTATCGGACGGTGGCGGCGGTTGCAGCTTGGTTATCAACAAATGTTCGCTACCCATGCCCTAATTATACTGGATCGATAATAGATTAGTCATTGGAACACATCATATAAATTCCTCTAACATTGTTCATACGTGCTGATTCGCAAAGTCCAGTTAGAATTGAAATATGCCAATTAATCAGCCAACCATTAGCAGCAAGGGTGTTGTTCGGCCGACCTATGTCGAAGTCGATTTATCCCGCATCACCGAAAACTATCAAGCCATCCAAGCCCAAGTTGCCCCAGCAACCGTTATGCCCATTCTCAAAGCCAATGGCTATGGACATGGATTAGTAGAAATCGGCCGTCATCTAGAAACGTTAAATGCTCCTTACCTGGGCGTTGCATTCTTGGAAGAAGGCATCCTCCTCCGCGAAGCGGGCCTCAAAACACCTATTCTTGTTTTGGGCGGCATTCTAGACAACCAGGTTCCTCTCTTTTTACAATATGACCTAACCTTGACTGCCTCTTCAGTTGAAAAACTGACCCAAATCGACAAAGCGGCCAAATCAAAAGGGGTAACGGCCAAAGTACATTTGAAGATCGATACCGGCATGGAGCGATTAGGCGTTCATTATTACAACGCCGATAGCCTGCTAGAAGCAGCTCTGGCCTGTGAACATTGTCATGTGGAAGGAATATTTTCCCATTTCGCCAACAGCGATACGGACGATCTAAGTTCGGCCGAAATTCAACTAGCCCGCTTTCAAAATGTGCTAAACTTTTACAAAGAGCGTAATCTCCCCCCTCCCATGCGCCATATGGCAAATTCCGGGGCCATCCTCCAAATGCCTCACAGTCACTACGATATGGTTAGAGCCGGGATATTGCTCTACGGCGTTTATCCTTCAAGTGATGTCCCTCGCTCCGTCATCGTCCGCCCAGCATTAAGCTGGAAATCACGGGTCGTCTATTTCAAAGTAGTCAAGCCCGGCCACCCGGTCAGCTATGGCTCCACCTGGCAAAGCGACCATATGGTCCGGGTTGTAACGGTTCCAGTCGGCTATGGTGATGGCTATTTTCGGGCATTGTCTAACAAAACTCAGGTCATTATTCGCGACAAGGCCTATCCCGTTGTCGGCCGTATCTGCATGGATCAAATGATGGTCAACATCGAATGGGAGAGCGCCTACAATGGCGATGAAGTAATTCTAATTGGCGAATCTGACAATGAATCCATAACCTGTGACCAATTAGCCGAACTTGCTGGAACAATCCCCTATGAAATCTTAACCAATATCAATACCCGCGTCCCCCGCATTTATATCGACTCCGGTTCGGCCGTTCCCGCCAATGATTGATCTCAGACTGCTAATCGTAGCCCCAGACCCACTGGCCCGAACCGGCCTTTCAACCCTGCTAGCCGAACAGACAGGCACCATCGTTATCGGCCAAACAGACAGCTCCGAGACACTACCAGAAGAGCTAGACACCTATCGACCCGACATCATCATCTGGGATATGGGCTGGGAACCAGAAGAACATTTGGGATTACTGGCAGATGTTATTGGAGATGAGGATGAAGCTGGCCCGGCCGTTATTGCCCTTCTACCAGATGAAGATCAGGTTGCCGGAGTCTGGTCAACTGGCGTTCGAGCTATATTATTGAGAGAAACAGCCACCGACCAGCTTATAGCGGCGATTACGGCCGTAGGCCAAGGACTAACCGTTTTAACGGCCGATCTCTCCCACCAACTTCTATCCGCCCCGCCCGCTCCTACAATCGACCCCTCAGAAGCCCTTACAAGCCGCGAACTTGAAGTAATTCAACTCGTCGCCGAGGGATTAACCAACAAAGCCATCGCCCAGAGCCTATCCATCAGCGAACACACCGTAAAATTCCACATCAATACCATCATGGGCAAACTCAACGCCCCCAGCCGCACCGCCGCCGTCGTTCGCGCCACTCGCCTCGGCCTAATCCTTCTCTAAAGCATCAACCACAACCCTTAACCCACCGCTTACTCAACCTACCCATTCTTCCAGTCCCCTCCTCACCGAAAAACCGATACAAACGCCTCATCAACCATCTACAATAATTACCAGCTACAAATTACTAATTACCCTTCACGGAGGAATCATGTCAGCATTACAAGAATTATCAGATAGTCTAGCTCAGGCAGTCGAAACGGCCGGATCAGCCATTGTCCGCATCGAAGGACGGCGACGACTGCCAGCGACAGGTGTCGTTTGGGCCGCCGATGGCGTAATCATCACCGCCAATCACGTTGTCAAGGCAGATGAAGTCACCGTTGGCTTGCCAGACGGCCGTTCCACTAAAGGCACCGTCGTCGGGCGAGACCCCAGCACCGACTTAGCCGTTGTCAAGGCCGAAGCAACCGATTTGCAACCCGCAAAACGCGCCGAAGAATTAGCCGTCGGCCATCTAGTATTGGCCCTTGGCCGTCCAGGCCGAACCGTTCAGGCCACCTTAGGCATCGTAAGCGCCCTCGGGGACAGTTGGCGAACCCCGATGGGCGGCCAGATTGACCGCTATCTACAGACAGACGTCGTCATGTACCCCGGCTTTTCTGGCGGGCCACTCGTCAGTTCTGGCGGCGTGGTCTTAGGCCTAAATAGCTCCGGCCTAGCACGGGGTGTTAGCCTCGCGGTTCCAGTTGAAACGTTGGAAAGCACGGCCGAAACACTCCTCACTCACGGCCGTATGCGTCGCGGCTATCTAGGGGTCAGTACCCAATCCGCCCGCCTCCCCATCGCACTTAAAGAAGAGGTCAATCAGGAAACAGGATTACTCATCGTCAATGTTGAGCCAGACAGTCCCGCCGATAAAGGCGGCCTCGTCCTCGGCGATACGATTGTAGGTTTGGACGGCACGGCCGTTCGCCACCACGACGACCTCCTAGCCCTTCTAACAGGCGATCGAGTAGATAAAAAAGTGCCAATCAGCATTGTCCGGGGCGGCGAAGTGCAAAGTCTCAATGTAAAGATTGGAAATAGAGCATAATTGGGTAATTAGTAATTGGTAAGCCGATTCCACCCATTTACCGATTACTAATTACCAACCATCCCCATCTAATGAAGCTGCTTAAACAGTTAAATACCGAACTCGAAACCATTGTCAGCCAGGCTAAACCAAGTTTAGTTCAGGTGCATAACGGCCGTCGAGGCTCTGGAGCTGGCACGATCTTGCATGAAGATGGCCTAATTGTGACCAATGCCCATGTCGTCCGACGGCGGTCGCCCAAAATCACCTTATGGGATGGCCAAGAATTACAAGGCCGACTGATGGCCTATGATGAGCAATATGATTTAGCGGCCGTTTCGGTGGACAAAACTGGCCTACCGACAATCGAGATAGGTAATGAGCAAACGCTCAGGGCGGGCCAATGGGTCGTCGCCTTAGGCCATCCTTGGGGGGTGAAGGGAGCGGTATCGGCCGGAATGGTCATTGCCGTTGGCGAACCGGTGGAAGGGCCACAATTGCACGGCGGCTTGATTCAAGTTGGGCTGCATCTACGCCCCGGTCATTCTGGCGGACCAATGCTAGATGGGAACGGCCGTCTCATCGGCATCAACACCATGATTGCTGGCCCAGATGTAGGTCTAGCCGTGCCTATTCAGACTGTGAAACTGTTTCTAAAAGAATATCTAGGAAAAAGAATATCTAGGAACAGGTCGCCAACAAGTACCATCAGTTGTTATTTGAACCTTATAGCTACCACCTAGAGTAACAAGAAGCGCTTACGCCAAGGAGCGTGGAGCAGGTTCGTGATGCAAGGTCAACTGATGGGATTGATCTATGGATTGCCAGGGTTCCATATGAATGATTGCTTCAGTCAAGTTGGGAAAGACATGAAACAGATCATGACGTAGTTCCTCAGCGATTTGATGGCTTTGCGCGGTCGTTAACTCAGCATCAACACCAACATTCGCCTCTGCATGAAGCTTGTGTCCAACCCAACGCATCCTGACCCGGTATACTTCTTTAACTAGATTGTGTTTTTGCATGGTTGATTCGGCCGAGTCAATATATTCTGGATCAATAGCATCCATCAATCGATACCACATCTTTTTCGTCGCATCCCAGGTAATGAAGACAATGGTGAATCCGATGAGCATTCCAATAATCGGGTCAAGGATCGGGAAGCCAAGGGCAGTGCCTCCAGCAGCGACTAATACAGCTAAAGAGGTTAGCCCATCCGTACGGGCGTGCAAACCATCCGCAATCATCGCCGCCGAGCCAATTCTTTTGCCAACCCGAATTTGCATCAGCGCCACAAGTTCGTTTCCTAAAAAGCCGATGATGGCGGCGGCAGCCAGCCAACCTAAATTACTCAATGGTTGTGGATTTATGAACCGTTCAATGGACTCTTTGAAGATAAAAAAGGCGCTGAAAGCAATTGATATTACGATAAAGATACCAGCTATATCTTCAGCCCGCGAGTAACCGTAGTTATAACGGCGGGTGGCTATTCGACGAGCCAAATAGAACGCAATAAGCAGCGGCACAGAGTTCAAGCCATCGCCAATGTTATGGACGGTATCGCCAAGCAGCGCAACACTACCACTAAGCGCAACTACCCCAATCTGAAGCAGGGATGTAACTAACAAAATCACTAACGCTATCCAAACGGTTCGGATTCCCAGATTGTGAGTAAAGAAAGCTTCTTCAGATACGACACTAGCATGCTCATGACTATATCCAGGGACATGGAGCGCAGAAGCAATCCGTTCCCACCAACTGTGATCATGATCGTGGTCGTGTCCATGCCCGTGCCCGTGTCCATGATCATGTCCATGGTCGTGTCCGTGATCATGCCCATGCTCGTGGTCATGTCCATTGCCGTGATCATGGTCTTTTCTATGGGGACTTGGGTGTATGTTTCCTGCGACGGCCATCACCCCTTCTCCTTGAACGTGATGATGATCGTGATCATGATGCTCATGATCATGCGGGTGAGGATGATCGTGCTCATGATGCTCGTGATCATGGCCCTCATGTTCATGCGGGTGGGGATGATCATGGTCGTGCTCATGATGTTCGTGAACATCAGTATCATCGTGCTTATGCTGATGCTCCTCAACACTTTTTTGGGGCTGCTTCTCTTCAGACATGATTATCACCTTCCTCTTTCTTTTCGTATGAATCAGTTGTCATTACCGCATTCAACAGAGATAATACATTTGTATATACAAGTAGTCAACTATACTACAAGCTTACCATATACTATACTTCAAGATATTGGAATCAGGCAAGACAACGAAGAAAATTTATCAATTAGAGGACATGACCGATTACTTTTAGAAAGAGGGTGGCCGAAGTTTTTGTTGATGGAGCGCCACCATCCCTGGTGGCGACTTGCAGATTATCTATTCCTCCCTCAGTTATCAACAACCGCTTCGCCCACCCTAAGAAAGCAGGGTTTTTCCAAAGTCAGTAAAAAGGAGCGAGAGCTTCCGAGATACTGGCATCGAAAAGACGTTGAGCAAAAGCCAGATTCTTCAGACCCAATTTACTAGCTAGACCAATGATGAAATTATTCAGCGTGGCCATCCCTTCAGCCATCAAAGGACTAGAGATACGAGTCGCATCTTCATCTAAAGTAACATCCCGCCGATAGTGGAGGCCGTTTTCAATGCCCCAGTAGTTTTGGATTAAGCTCATCAATTGTTTGGTGGAAACTTGTTTAGATGTCAAGCTCGTGATGCCAACAACCGACTCTGAGCGAAGCTTACCAGTTGTTAGACAGGTAGCTTGACGCTCAATTTTGAAGACACGTTCGACCCCAGGCCAGTCGAGATAACCCGTTTTATCATCTATGACTGTCAATGTTCGTTTTTCCAATCGTTGATGGGCTTTTCGGGAGGTATGTTCTATCTCCTGTTCCATCTTTGGTTGATGCCAGCCAGGTCGTTGAGGTAACGGCTCAAAAAACCGTTCAATATCATCTTGTAAAGTCGATTGGTTACCTTTCGCAAACCAAATATAGTCGCCACCTCCAGATAGAATAGCAACCGAGATAGAACGCTGAGTGAACATCGCATCGCCACAGACAACTCGGCCTCTCAGGTCAATTGCTTCTAACACAGTCGGCGCAGCAACTATTTCATTCTCCTTGCTTCCGACGGTGACCTGGCATAATACGATTCCCTCATCAGGCAAGTAAGCGGCTAACAGATGCACCCCTTGGGTTCGTCCTTTTGGAATAGTTCCTCGGAGTGTCTTTCCATCAATGGCTATCAACATACTCTGCTGACCACCATAACTCTGATGTAGAAATCTCAATAGGACACTTTGTAAATCTGTTAGGTTACAGCTATCTTGCAACGTTCGTCGGATTGTATTGAGTGATGGCACTTTCCCCCGTTCGAACTGGAATAATCTCACCAGTATCTTACACCTCAAACGTAGCCATTGGGCTATCGATGATGGTTTGTTCTGCCCGGCTAATTTGGCCATGATTATCCAGGTCAATAGATACGCCAATGGAAACTGTTTGCCTCTTTTGGCCCTTTTATCCTCTACTTTTGCTAAAAATTCTAGCAATGCTGTCAGGTCCAATAGAATTCCATCTGATTCGATTTGTTGCAATGTGATATGATCCATTTAAGCCTCCTTCTGATTTTGGTGTCGTTTCAACTCCATATTATCAGTTTGAGGCTTTTTGTTCCTGTTTTTTTCCGACTTTGGAAAAACCCTGCCTAAGAAAGAGGGTTGCTGGCAGTTGGTTATCACTTATGGTAACATTATACTAGCCAAGTTGTTTACACATCTACAACAATAAATTAAATATAACAAATAAGGATAATAGCATGCACCATACCCCAATTGCTTCTGGGGCAATGCCGAAATATCGGCAATTGCTTCATATTTTAAGGAAACAAATCGTATCTGGCAGCCTAAATCCAGGCGAACAACTACCAACCGAGGAAGAATTAAGTGAGAAATATAGATTAAGCCGGGGAACGGTTCGCCGGGCTTTGGGGCAATTGGAGGCTGAAAACCTGATCCATATAGAACATGGCGTCGGCTCCTTTGTGTGTGGGGCACATCCTAATTCAATTCCTTTTCATTTTGCCTTTGAGTCTGATTTTCCTGAGACGAACAATGAGAAATATCACTATATTGTGCTGGCCCAGGAAATTATTGAAGCGCCTGCTGACATCTCCGAACGATTACGGGTTTCGCCCAACTCGCCAATTTTTCATATAGCCCGATTAAAAATGAAAGACGATCAGCCTATCGCCTACAGTGAGCGCTATTTGCCAACATCACTCGCGCCAGAACTGATGACGGCCGATCTTACAACCGGCGTCATTCATGACATGCTTATTGCTGGCACCCCCCTACCCTTGTTAAAAGCTCAAATTGAAATAGAGGCCCATCTTCTTGATGAGCGAGAAGCATCCCTCTTAAATGTCGCCCCCGGCGAGCAAGCAGTCGTGGTATCGAGAATGACTTTTACCGCCCCCAATCGCCCTGCTGTCTGGTACCAAGCCTATTATCTGACCTCCTACACATTTCAAGTCATCTTAGATGAAAACAACTTTAATAATAAGCTCGGAACCAACAATTCTGGTTGATGAAACTTAAATAGCTTATAGGAGAGAGAAAAAAGAATGTCCGAAAAACGTTACGTCCATATCAGTGAACGGGAAGGGGTCCAACATTGTCATGGTGAACATTGTGATGAATACTTTTACCGGCCGCTCGTCTATGGTAAGGACTTATTTACCTACGTCGCCCACATCCCTCCTGGCGGCGGGGTCCCCGGTGATCAAGATGAAGCAGACATGTTTGAAATGTCCCTCTTTATATTAAATGGGACAGCCACCGTCACCTATGCAGACGAATCCTTTGACATGGCCCCTAACAATGCGCTTCATTGCCCAAAAGGGGTTCCAGTCGGCTTTGAGAACAATACCGATAAACCTGTCACGCTGCTTCTAAGTTTCGCACCATCGCCAAAGGGAGCTGAAAACGAGGACGAGATGCGGGCGTTTGTTGAAGCACGAGGAAGAAGCACCTTTTCTGCGGCCGTAATGAATCAAATGGCGGGTGAATACTGGAAAAATTCATAATACCTACACCTACGGGGGAGTCAGGGATTCATGTTATGGAACATGCTTCTATTTTGAAAGTTGCGGTTGTTCAGGCCGAATCTATAATATTTGATCTTCAAGGCTGTCTCAAAAAGGCTGCTGAACTCGTTCATGAAGCAGCTTCCAGTGGGGCCAAATTTGTGCTTTTCCCAGAGGCTTTCATTCCTGGATATCCTCGCGGACTCTCATTCGGAACCGTTGTCGGTAGTCGCAGCGACCTCGGCCGTTGTTTGTGGGAGATGTATTGGGATAACGCAATCTCAATTCCAGGCCCGTCGATGGATTTTCTCAGTGAGTTAGCCAGAGAGGCTGGGGTCTATTTGGCAATGGGGATCATTGAAAAAGACAATACAGGCAGTCAAGCGACCCTTTATTGTACAATTGCTTATTTTGGGCCAGACGGCCGTTATCTAGGCAAACATCGTAAGCTAAAACCAACCGCTGCTGAACGATTAATTTGGGGCGAAGGGGATGGTAGCACCTTAACCGTCCTTGATACCGAGTATGGCAAGATTGGCGGTCTCATCTGTTGGGAGAATTACATGCCCCTGGCTCGGATGGCGATGTATGGCAAGGGAGTCGATATCTACATAGCCCCAACGGCCGATGCCCGCGATTCCTGGCATGCTAGTATGCAGCACATCGCCCTTGAAGGAAGATGTTTCGTCTTAAGCTGCAACCAATATTTCAGGAAAGGGGCGTATGGAAGAGATTTCATCGGCTTGGCCGAATTAGAAAAAGAACCCGAGGAAATGTGTCGAGGGGGTAGCGCCATTGTCTCTCCATTGGGAAAAGTAATTGCCGGCCCACTTTATGGCGAGGAGGGGATATTAACGGCCGATCTCGACCTTCGTGAGATTCCCAGGTCCAGATTCGACTTTGATGTCGTCGGCCATTACAACCGACCTGATGTATTCCAACTTATCGTAAACGAAAACCCAAGGGAACATATCATCACCAAGTAAGGGGCAATGGTCATTGTTACCAAATGAATAACAAGGTTCAAATTAAGCCAAATACCACCCTTTATCCGGTTCCAGTCGTGCTGATTACCTGTGGCTTGGACGGGGATTTTAATATTTTCAGTCTCAATAGAATTGCAAGCTGCAATGCTGAGCCGCCAATGCTTAGTGTTTCAGTTCGGCCGTCTCGGGCCAGCCATGACATTATTGACCGGTATGCTGAATTTGTAGTCAATATCCCCTGGCCATCAATGGAGATCGTCAGTGATTTCGTGGGGACGACGACGATGGGAGAAACGGATAAGTGGGCTGAAACTGGGGTGACAAGACGGCCAGCTAGCCAAGTCCAGCCCCCTTTATTAGATGAATGTCCGGTCAATATCGAATGCGTTGTAGCGCATAAACTGCAGCTCCCCTCCCATACCTTATTTGTGGCTAATGTTGTCGCCATTCATGCTGACTCGGCCGTCTTAGACGAGCGAGGCGAAGTAGATTTTACATTGGCCCTAGAGGGGCTACCTTATCGGGTCGGAACTGTGCGGGAAAGACCAATCTATAATTTCAAACCGCACCTACTGCGTCAGCAGGTGAACGACTGGCGCGACAGTAAAGATTAAATTTAAGCGAGGTAAATCATGGCAATTGATCCAGTTTGCAAGATGGAAGTTGATGAAGCGACCGCTCAGTGGACGTCTGAATTTGAAGGGCAAATGTACTATTTTTGTGCGCCTGGCTGTAAGTCGTCCTTCGACAAAGACCCTCAGAAATTTTTAGGTGGTGAAGCCGACCACAGCCACCACCATCATTAGGTTGGACATCCTAAAGTGCCTGACACCTGCGAAACCACATCGCTAGTATGAATCTGGATTGACGGTGTGGGCAAAGGCCAAGGCCGGGTGATCGGCTGGTAAATCACTTAAAAGAAACGGTTCGCCTTCTTCGTGCATCTCAACAAATTTTGGTTTTAACCGATCACGCACAAAGTCGATCATCTCCCCTGGTGTTCCCTCGTCCGTACGCGCTCGAAATACCAGAAGATAGGCCGGTTCATCAAAAGGCACTTCGTAGCCTGTCGGAATATCTGGGCCAAACCAGTATAAACTGCCAGGACCCATCAAGCGGCGATTGCCATTGGCACACATAACCCATTTACCCCGAACGGTATAGGTCAGCGATTCGACATCATGGGGGTGTTCATCAACATAGGAATGGGCAGGCATATCAATGTAATGCGCTCGGATTCTATTCCCAAATATCAAAGGGCCAACCCGACCCTCTAGCGTATCGATGCCGAAATGATTCAAGACATCATCAATAATATGTACCTCTTTGGCTAATTCTACGATCTCTTTCGATAGCTCTGTCATTTTTTTTATATCCTTTCGTTGTTGATTTTTTATAAGCTCAATTTTTAGGCCGCTATGCGCCAACTTAATTGTTATCAAAAAAGTTGAATGTCTGTAGTTACATTTACTTCAGGAGATGATCCAACACAAATGTTCCTTCGCGCCGATAAGCCTCACCCATGACGGCTCCAGAATGGCCGGCTAGACCATGCACTAAGGCCAGCGATTTATCAAACTCCCGATGGAGGGCCAGACCGAGGGCGACCTTATCCTCACGTAATGTTTCGTAGTCAGGTAAAACGTGGTGAAGGATATCAGTCGATGCCCTTTGCTCGATTGATTGGGCGCTAAAGGCCATCTGATACCCTAGCAACGCCAACGCCTGTTGTTTGACCTCAAATGTTTCGCTAATTTCGACGATACAGTTGGGGTGTTCGGGGGTCATATAGTAGATGGTTGGCACGGGTAGGGGATCGTGTCCATCACATTCTTCAACATGCCAATCCCGACTGGCTAAAGCCAGGGATTCGGCATATAGCAAGGCAATTAGGCGACGGTCTGGGTCTAGATCGTGTTGAGCGTGGTGAGGGTCTTGATGAATGATAATTTCTGGTCTTGTTCGGCGAAGCATGGAGACAATTTTCTTTTTCCAGGGAACGTCTACCGTCCAGCCGCCATAAGGAAAATCGAGATATTCCACCGATTCGATGCCGAGGATTTTGGCTGCTGCTGTTACTTCTGGTCGTGATTCCGGCCTGGAAAGCAATACGGCCGCCATCACGTCATCCCCGGCCTGTACATGACGTGCTAAAGTCCCCCCACATTCGACAATCTCCAGTCCAAAGCTGGCTAACATTAAGATTCGAGTCATACCTTCTCCTATCTTTTTTGTTTAAGTCGCGGGTCTACCCGCTGTTCGAGGGAAAAACCAATGAGGGCAAAGCCTAAAGCAGCACAGACAATGAGTAATCCGGGCGGCATCACCCACCAGAGCCAGGCTGGGGTAAGGAATGCGCCCCTGACTTGCGCCCAATACAATATCGTTCCCCAACTTTTTTGAATCGGGTCTCCCAACCCCAAAAAGCTTAAAGCGGCCTCAAGCAGTATGGCAGTGCTGACGACTAGGACGAACTGACCGATAGCTAATAATAAGACTTGAGGAAAGATGTGACGAAAGATGATGTGACGGTCTGTTGCCCCAAAGGCTCGCCCCGCTGTAACATACTCTTTCTTGGCCAAGGATAAGACCTGGGAGCGGATGACTCTGGCTGTGCCAGCCCAGATTAGGAGACCGATGATAATGACGGTGTTGAGCATACTGCGGCCTAAATAGGCAGCAAGCATGATTAATAAGGGTAGGAAGGGAATGACGAGGATAATATCGACCACCCGCATAAGGATGCCGTCCAGACGTTTATAATAGCCAGCCAAGAGTCCAACGCTGGTTCCAATGAAGATGGCAAAGACGGCCGTTGCGAAACCGACAGTCAAAGAAACTCTGGTTCCGAATATCAACTCACTCAGAATATCCTGCCCAATATCGTTCGTCCCAAGTCGATGCTCCGCGCTGGGCGGTTGGAACGGGAGTCCAACTCGTTCAGATGGATCATATGGACTTAGCTGCTCTGCGAAAACGGCCGTTATCACCAACATCGTTATCAACCCAACCCCAACAACGGCCGCAATGAGCGAAGAAGTTACCTGAAACTTCCGCTTAGATGTTGCTGCTGGGACCGAAACGACATCACCATCTTTGATTAAGTCAATGTCAGTAGTTGTCATTGTCCCTTCGTCCTTGGGTCTAAGAATGGATAAAGGAAATCGGCCAACAAATTTGACAAGAGAACGGCGATTGTAATCAGTAAAAAGCCCGCTTGCATCACCGGAAAGTCACGCCCACCAACCGCCTCAAACATTAAACGGCCGATGCCAGGGTAAGAGTACACAGTCTCAACAATCACCGTCCCGCCAAAGGCAAATCCCAACCGCAACGCCAGGATAGTTACAACTGGCGCCAGGGAGTTTCGCATGGCATGGGCAAACAACACCCTCGATTCGCCCGCCCCTTTTGCCCGAGCTGTGCGAATAAAGTCAGAGCCTAAGACACTGAGCATCGTATAGCGCATGGTCAAATAAACGGCCGGAATGGTCAAAACCGTCAACGTTAATACCGGCAAAATGGCATGTTTAGCAATATCAATGATGTGGTCAGTCCCCTCCAAACCAGAAGCAGGCGTCACCGCCCCAAAAGAGGGCAGCCAGCCAAACCGAACCGAGACAATGGCAATCAGTAACATCCCCAGCCAGAAAGACGGCAGTGAGTTGACGGTAATCATCGACCATAATAAGCCGACATCGATCATGCTGGCCCGTCTCCAGGCTGAATAGGCGCCCACCGCAACACCAACGATTGCTGCAACGACCAAAGAAGCGCCTGCCAGGAACAAAGTCCAGGGTAAACGAGCGAGAATGAGGTCGGTGATTGGCTCTTTCTGACGATAGGAATAGCCAAAATCTCCCTGCAACAAGTCGCCCCAATACCGAATGTATTGCTCGTGTAACGGCCGATCGAGACCGGCCTCTGCCATCACTTCTGCCCGTTCTTCAGGAGTCATCAACCCCACATCAACGCCAGCCAACAACGCCAACGGATTACCAGGCATCAACCTGGGTAGGAAAAAATTAAGAGAAATCGCCACAATAATCACGAAGATATATTGAAATGCGCGGGTACCTCTGGATTCACTTAACATAGTTTTTTGATAAGTAAACTGTAGTCAGTAGCCAGTAGTCAGTAAAAAAGTTACCGACTACCGACTACTGATTACTGGCTACTGTTTATTAATTTACGGCCGTATTTCCTCCGGCATGAAGGACAGCTTATGGAAGATGCCCTGGCCGGTCATGAAAGCCCAACCATCATAAACAGTCTCCCAATAAGCGTAAGTACCATCAGGGTACAGCAGTAAGATAAAGGGCAGCTCATCAGCCGTTATCTCCTGAAGCTCTGCCAAAGTCTCAGTTTGTACGTCAATGTCAATTGATGAGGTCAACAATTCAGAAAGCTCATCGGCCCGTTCATTACTGAACCCAGTTAGATTGAGGAAGCCAAAATCTGGGCTTGAATGAAGCAACTGCCACATACGAAGCGGATTGGCCTGAACTGGCGCTGACCAGCCCCACATCGACATATCATAGTTACGCCCTTCACTTACATCGAAGCCAGGCCAGACAGCATCTTCCCAGGTGGAGGTTTCAACGGCCGTAACCTCTGCCTCGATGCCGATTTCAGCCAACATTTGACTGACTAATTCGGCCGTTCGCAAGCGGAGCGCGTCGGTGCCGACTGCCAGGAACTCAAACGACATCGGTGTGCCGTCGAGTTCGCGGACGCCATCCCCATCAGAGTCAGTGATACCAGCCTCTTCAAGCAAAGCGATGGCCGCTTCCGGATCGTAGACGGTTTCAACTGCATCGTTAAACATCGGCGATGCTGGATGTATCCAACCAGCGCTGCCGGTAGAGGCCGCGCCTAAATAAACGGTGTCAGCCAAATCCTGACGGTCAATCGCCAGATTCATTGCCTGGCGCACAACCTTGTTGTTGAAAGGCGGCCGTTCCATATCATAATTAATCATGTCAGTGGCAAATTCCGGCCCCTGAGCAACGGTAATGCCATCAACCGAATTTAGGACAGAGATTTGTTCTGGCCCAATAACGCTAACGATCATATCGACGGCATTGGTTCGTAAAGCGGCCAAACTACCAGCGTCATCGGCAAACTGAACGAAAACCAGTTCGTCAACGGCTGGCCTGCCAGCAAAGTAATCTTCGTTTACTTCGAGAACATAGAACTGGTCGAGGACCATCTCAACCATTTTATAAGGCCCGGTGCCGACGTTACCATCAAAAACATGATTGTCCGGGTCATCTACCCAGTCCCAAACGTGTTGAGGAATGATGGGAGTCTCTGCAATTTGAAGCTCAAATCCAGGTGTTGCCGAAGCCATGTTAAATGTGACACTGTAATCACCGTCCGTAACAACTGATTCAATCGCCCGTGTATTTCGAGTCCAACGGCCGTGTTCAAATTCCTGATAATACTCGACCGTGAATTGGACATCTTCGGCCGTGAACGGTTCGCCATCATGCCAGGTCACATCATCGCGCAATTCATAGGTGATCGTTAGTCCATCGTCGCTTACATCCATGCTTGATGCCAGCCAGGGTTGGGGAACGCCGCCAGTATCTAATTGCAACAGCGTATCATATTGAAGCAGCAGCATATTCCACCCTGGGTAACCTGTTCGATAGGTATATGGGTTTAACGAATTTTCTGTTCCGGCAATAGCCATACGAACGCTCAGCGGTTCCATTTCTTCTTCTGGAACCTCCGCCGGAACTTCAACGACTCGTGTTACCTCAACACTCTCAGTAACGACCTCCCCTTCAACAATCCTTGTTACTTGAATTTCTTCCGTAATCGTCTCTGTAACAACACGCGTTACTTCAACTTCTTGTGGCTGACAAGCCGCCAATACAAGCAAGCCAATCATAACCGCGATTAACCGATAAAATTTCTTCATGCCTCTTCTCCATTTTTAGGTACTCATACTTGATTTTGGAACATTAGAGTTCAACGCTTGCTCGAACATCATTTCATTGGCACTCTCCTTGTTAAGCCTTTCTGCCAAGTGACAGGCAGCCCAACGACCCGGTAAGATTTCCCGAAATTCAGGTTCCTCCACATCACAAAGACCAATTTCGACGATTGGACATCTAGTATGGAATCGGCAGCCACTTGGTGGCGCTGCTGGACTTGGCAAATCTCCTTCTAGGATTACCTTGGTCTGCAACGCCGCTTTCGCCGGGTCTGGGTCCGGCACTGCGCTCAATAATGCCTGGGTATAAGGGTGAAAAGGTTGTTTATAGAGACCGTCCCGGTCTGCATATTCGACGATTTTGCCGAGATACATGACGGCAACTTTGTCAGATATATGGCGAACGACCGCCAGATCGTGTGCGATAAAAAGAAATGTGAGACCAAATTCTTTCTGCAACTCTCTCAACAAATTGATAATCTGAGCCTGAACCGAGACATCCAAGGACGAAACTGGTTCATCACAAATAATGAAATCTGGATTAAGGGCTAAGGCGCGAGCAATCACAATTCGCTGCCGCTGGCCTCCGCTAAATTCATGTGGATACCTATCAATATGGTTCGCATTCAAACCCACAAGCTCAAGCAATTCTTTGGCCCTCACCTTAATCTCTTCATTTGTCCCTCGACCCTGAACTTTTAATGGTTCGCCAATGATTTCCCAGACCCGCATACCAGGATTCATAGACGAATAGGGGTCTTGAAAAATCATCTGCATCCGCTGTCGCATCGAGCGCATCTCATCCTGCTTAATCGAAAGCAGGTCTCGTCCATCGAAGGTGATTGTACCAGCCTGGGGTTCATATAATCTGAGGAGGGTACGGCCGAGTGTGGTCTTGCCACAACCGCTCTCCCCAACCAGCCCCACCGTCTCGCCGCGCCGGATCAATAAGTCTACCCCATCAACAGCCCGCACATCACCCACCTTACGTTGCAACAGCCCTTTACGAATCGAGAAATAGGTTTTCAGCCCATCTATTTTAACAAGAGCAGTTTCCTCATCAGGCTTTTCATAACCTTTAGGCCGAATAAGAGCCGCCTCCTTGCCATTTATTTCTGGGACAAGCGCAATATCCTCTGGATTTATCAGGGCTTCCCAATGCCAACAAGCTGAGAGCAAGCCAGCAACATCTGTCATTTGCAAAGATGGAGCAGCACTCAGGCACGCTTCATCAACATGAAAACAGCGGGCGGCAAAGGCACAGCCCTTGATGCCATGCATTAAGTCTGGTGGTGTACCTTTGATCTCTTGCAACTGGTCTGGCACTTCATTCTCAAGTTGGGGAATAGACGCCAATAGTCCGAAGGTATAAGGATGTCGCATTCGGGCATAAATGTCTTCAACGGTTCCTTCCTCGACGATTCGTCCCGCATACATAACAGCCACCCGGCTAGCTAATTTTGCTACCAATCTCAGGTCATGAGTAATCCATATGACAGCCATGCCCAACCTGCTTTGTAAATCCTTCACAAGTTCAACTATCTGGGCCTGTATAGTGACATCTAAGGCCGTTGTTGGCTCATCAGCGATGAGCAGCTTTGGATTGCAAGATAGAGCCATTGCAATCATCACCCGCTGCCGCATTCCACCAGAGAATTGGTGAGGATAATCGCTAACGCGCCCTTTTGCCTCTGGAATACCGACTAAATTGAGCAGTTCAATCGCCCGCTTGTCGGCCTCAGCATTACTTAATTCTGTGTGCAATTTTAGCGATTCAGTAATTTGACGACCGACAGTCATCACTGGATTCAAGGAAGAGTTGGGGTCTTGAAAGACCATCGCAATCTCGTTGCCCCGAATCCGCCGCATCGCTTTATTACTAAGTTTAGATAAATTTGAGCCGTTGAAAAATATCTCCCCCGATACAATCTTTCCTGGCGGTTGAGGAATGAGACCCATCACCGAGAGCATGGTGACACTCTTACCAGAACCGGATTCACCAACCAGGGCCAAAATCTCCCCTTCATTCACATTTAAACTTACCCCATTTACTGCATGAACAGTCCCTTCTTGGGTTTCAAACTGCGTAACCAAGTCCTTCACTTCCAGGAGGGGTTTTTGAGGTTGGAAATTATCTCGCCGGTTTACCATATCTAGTCCCAACAAAAATCAGAGAATAGCTGGATACAATTTGGGATGAGGGCTGCGAGGTAGGTAGATTTGCACCAATCTAATGCCTCAATTATACCACCGAATACTCAATTGTCTATACAACTATACCTGTAAATAGTTAAACCGATCTAATGTCCAACCAATACAGGAATGAATAAAAAACTCTGAGAAAGGATGGTTCTGATTATAGTCAAACATTTCACGGTAACGAGTTTCCTCATCTAAATGGAGAGGTGCAACCCGAAAACTGTGGTCGGCTCCAGGGATAATGGTCAGCGTAAAATCAGGGTGGCCCACCTCTTCAAGTTTCTGGGCGATTTTATACGCTTCTTGAACTGGCACGTTCACATCCTTGGTGCCATGACATATGAGAACCGGTTTATTTAGGTACTTAAATTGGTCATAAAGAGGATATTCAAGCTCCTGTTTTAGGCGGGTTAGGTATTTACGGACGACGATATCCCCATCTTGTTTTTCATAAACATCATCTCCCCGATGAGCGGCCGCAAGTATCTCTCGCCAGTGACGAGCAAGCCCATAAAAAGTGTTCAGATTCTCCTTAACCCAAGCTTCTACTTGTGGACCTTTGGCCACATAGTCTAACACCTTTTCATAAATCAGTTCCATAAAATCGTCGATGCCCATGTATAGGCCACCGGTTAATATATAGGCAGCTGGTAAATCAGTGCGGGCAGCGAGTAAACAAGTGAAGTACACACCTGCGCTGCGTCCCATGACTGCGATACGATCTGGCAGAATTTCCGGTTGATCGGCCAGGAAGTTCAGGGCGCTTTCAGCGTCTTCTACATCAGTCATCACGGAGGTGTAGGCATTTCTATCCTGGGGCGGCTCTTCTGGGTTTCTATCCCCTCCGGTGCTTTGACCGACACCCCGTTTGTCCCAATAGAGGGAAGCGATACCGGCTTGGGCCAGACGGTTCGATATCCAGATGTAACGGCCGTGCGCATTCACCGTTCCATCTGGTGATACCATATCCCCATACCGATTTTGAGGACCAGTACCAGCCACAGCAAGAATCGCTGGGTGAGGGCCGGGCGAGGCGGGAAGAACAAGGTCTCCGGCAAGCGTTTCATCTCCGCTCTTAAATGAAATCGGCCGTCTTACAACACCCTCAACACTCAATCCTATACGATTAGAATTATCTTTTGCCATTTTGAAATCCTCCTTTCAAACTCAATTTGCCCTCCACTTTCCACGGAATGAATCCTGCGGCTAAGCACAAAAATATGATATTGAACTATTCCTATTGGTCAATTCAAGCGTTTTCGCCAGCGCCTTTTTTGCGAGATTCCTCGGTCGCCTCAACCAGGATTTTTTTTGAGCGCAATACCAACTGCTGCCAGAGGCCATCATCTACCAAGATACCATTCTCAATTCGATGGTCAAGATTTTCTTGAAAATCGGTTGGGGTAACAACGCGGGTTGGTTCTGATTGGGTTGAGGGGCAGAAGGTAACGGCCGTTCCGCACACAATCACCAAATTTGAATCGATAGTATCAGTCGCGTTAGAAAAGATAGAAACAGTCGGGAATTTTTCTTGCCTGTCCATAAAAACAACATAGTTCTCATACTTGTCTTGCCAACTTACCAGGGCATTCACCCCTTGTTCGGCGCAGTGCGGCAAGCTGGGCATAATAAGCTGTGGGCAGCTGACATTGAGTAACTTAACAACTGTGATTGGTTGAGTTCTGGCTTTGACTATTGCCAAATCCAGCGCCAGACTGCCATAAATAAGACCACCATTGTTTTGCGCGTCAATCACAGCCTGTGCCTCATCTTCATATAAAAAGCGAGCAGCATTGCTCTGGGTAAGGGATTGACCGTTCAACGCAGCATCTAGAACTGACCAGCCATGCAATTCCATCCAGGCCACATCGTCGGCACAATCTTCATAGTCGCCCCAGGGAAACCCCATACCTTCAAAAACCTTTTTGAGTATATCTTTCAACTCAGTATAGGCGACGATCATGCTTAATCTGCGGCTAAAGTAGGCGCAACCGGGAAATACCAATCATCAGAAAATGGCCGCTTAGAGCTTAACATGTCCAAATCCTCGACCAGCGGCGCTCCTTGGAAGAGGGTGATCCGAGTCCATAGCTTCGATTTGGGGTCAAATTTGCTGGCTCCAAAAAAAGCGAGTTTGCAGCGTAGAATATTGATTGGCAAACAGTCGGCACCAATTAAGTTGTCACGAATTTCGCTGTAGGGGTAATCGGCTAATGATTGAATTCGTCGAATAATCCCTTTATAGCGGGGGTATTTGAGAAGAAAATGGACGGCCGTTTGCAACAAGACCGTCTGCGCCCGGTCACTCTGTATCAACTGGTTGAGGTGGAAATATAACTCGCTCACCGCCCGACCAACGGCCAGTTGTTGCTCTTTTTCTGCTCCCAGCTCCAGAAACCGTTCCCCTAAACGAGGCTCCTCTTTTTCGGCCGAACGGTACCAGAAAAAATGCTGGGCTTTAGGGTCGTTAAAATCGATTTGGATGGCCCATTTATAATTGGTTTCAATCAACAATTTAAGTTCGGCCAGGGTCATTCCTGGCTCAAGGCGATGTGACTCATCTGCAATCATATTATCCTCTAAATCATCAACCAGGTCCGGGTACAACTCCATCAAAAGAGAGACCAACAGCTCTTGCGTTTCCGCTATCAAATTGGTTTCTGCCCACGACATCAAGCTCTGCCAACGAAACATTGGGCTAAGTTGCTGCTTTGCTAAAAAAGCTTGTAGGCAAAGGATATCGTCATCTATCTGACCGTAATGTTGCTGCTGCCGATGATCCTCCGTATAGGTTTCACGAAAATGTTGACGGGCTTTTTCAAACAGCCGATTGAGATGGTCAACATGCTTTGGCCGAACAGGTGTCGTGTGAAGAATACGGGCCAAAGCTGTTTCTCGCGCCGCCACCCAATGATGAATAAGACGGGGGTGTTTAATTAAGAAGGGGGCCATGCCCAGGCCAGTGGCATTACCAACGCCGAGATAACGCTTTATCTCAGGGTGGAGCGGAACGGCCGTCTCCGGCGCTTTTTTCCGGGCTATATGCTCAACCAGTTCCAACGAAAAGTGACGAACCATATACACGGCAAACATTTGGGCGCTGAAAGAGCGCCCAAATGTTTGTCGCCGCTGCAATTTACCATAATCCGCCAGGCCAAACTTACCATTGCCATAAACGGCCGTTGTTCGCACCAGATAGCCGACCTTTACCAATGTTTTGGGGTCAGGTTGTTTTCCGGTCGCCAGAGCCGCAATCACGGCATTAAAGTTTCGGCCGCTTTTGTTCGCTCTGCAAAGCACCAAAACATCGGTTTTGTTTCGCCCAGCTTCTTGTTTAGGCACATTTTCACGCAGTTCGGCCAATTTCGCTTCATCAGGCAGACCTTCACAAAGAACGCAAGTCATGTCCCACTTCTCAGCAATCACCCGATCTGTTCGCTCTTCGTCGCTGATATATTGAGAGAAGAAGACCATGCTGTAAATCTCCTCGTTGGCGGCTTTGATTTTGTAGACGGCCGTCCCAAACCCATTATCATCCAGCTCAAAAATCGGCCGTTCAAATTCCCACCGCTCTCTAGCTATTTGTCTCATCAGGGAACGAACGAAGCTGATTCGTGTTTGATGAAATGCGCCAAGCCGTTCAAGCTTCATGACAAAGTCGGGCGGTCTGAGAGGAAGATTGTTGGTCATATTCGTTACCAACTTTCCTCAAAAAAGCGGAGCCAGTTGCCGCCCATGATTTTTGAGACATCGGATTCATCAAAGCCAATATCTAGTAGCCCTTGGGTTACATTGCCGAAGTCGGCCGAATTTTGAAACCAACTTGGTTGGGAAGGCCAAGTGGGAACAGTCTCACCCTCTCGGTCTACCTTATTCCATCGGCCGTTTCGCATCCATCCCAAGACAGAATCAGGTTGATTGACGCATAAATCAGAGCCAATGCCGATATGGTCGATGCCCATCAATTCGGCCGTTCGGGCAACCATCTCACAGAAGTCGGTCAGGGTACAAGCTGATCCGTTTTTTAGATGGAGGGGATAAAGACTAAAGCCAAGCATCCCGTTAGTTTCTGCAATGGCTTTTAGAACAGCCTCTGATTTGTTTCGGACAACTGGTTGAAACGAGGTAGGATTGGCATGGCTGACTGTAATCGGTTTGGCCGAAATCTCAATCGCCTCCAAGGTACTTCGCTCCCCACTATGAGACATATCAATAATCATCCCCACCCGATTCATCTCTTGAATAACAACCTTTCCAAAGCGGCTAATGCCGCTGTCGTTTTCTTCATAACAGCCAGAAGCGAGCAAACTTTGATTGTTATAACTTAGCTGCATAAAGCGGACCCCAAGGGTGTGAAACTGTTCCACTAGCCGATAATCATTGGCAATGGGGGAGCAGTTTTGGAAGCCGAAGATAATCCCAACTTTGCCTTGTTCTCTAGCGGTGTAAATATCGCTCCCTGAATTGACTGGCATGATTAAGTCGCGGTAAGTCTGAAATCGTTGGGTCCACTCCCCGATATTGGCTAAGGCTTCCAGCGTATTTTCCCAATAGGCGATGGTGACATGCACGGCCGATAACCCACCCCGAATCATCATTTCAAACACATCGCGGCTCCAATAAGAATATTGAAGGCCATCAATAACCGTTATCTTCTCATGTAAGGGGTGCATAAGCTACTCGTTGAACGCGATGATTTTTATCACTCATGTTCATATTTAGGGTTGCTTTTTTAGAATCCTGTTGTAACCTTAGAATCCCAAACAGGCAAGTTGTATATACAACCACACGTTGTAGAAGGAGAGAGTCCTATGGCCGATAAGAAAAAACCATTTTCTACAGGCGCGATGCGGAGCGGCGGCTATTATTCAACGGCCACAAAGGGAGCGAAGGATGTGATTGATGGGGCGGCACCGCTTTTAATAGATGCTGTCCACCGAATGCCGGATGCCAGCCCATTAACCCCTTTCACAATGACAGACATGGGCTGTGCCGATGGCGGGACATCTATCGACATGATCGGACAGGTAGTCAAAGCGGTGCGAAATCGCTGGCCAGAGCGGGGTATTCAAGTCATCTACACCGACCAACCAAAGAATGATTACAACACCCTGTTTCAAATCGTTTATGGTCTGACTGACATTCAAACCTATCTTAAAAAGACAAAAGGGGTGCATGTTTTGGCCTCAGCCACCTCTTTTTATCAACAGATTTTACCGGAATCGACCCTCGACCTAGGATTCTCAGCCACCGCCATGCACTGGCTGAGCCGCAAGCCGGGCAACATCAGCAATCATGTGCAGGCGATTGGGGCAGAAGGGGAAGAATTGGCGGCGTTTGCCGAACAAGGGCGGCAGGATTGGGAGAATATCCTGCTCCAACGAGCAAACGAACTACGACCGGACGGCCGTCTGGTCTTGGTCAATTTTGGCAAGGACGAAAACGGCCGTTACTTAGGCAATACCGGCGGCGTTCACATGTTCAACACCTTTAGAGACCTTTGGCAGCAGCTTGCGGCAGAAGGGATCATTCGGAACAACGAATTTGTAGGGATGACCCTACCCCAATATTACAAATCTGTAGAAGAGTTTACCCGACCACTGACCGACGCCTCCAGCCCGGTCTATCAAGCGGGACTGCGCTTGGAACATTGGGAAACGCGGGTCGTCCCTTGTCCCTTCGCCGTTGAGTTTCGGCAGCATGGTGATGCCGAGCGCTTCGCTCGTGAATACATTCCTACCCTGCGCTCTTGGACTGAAAGTACCTTTAAGTCGGGACTTTCCTCAGAACGACCGGAAGAGGAGCGACAAGAAATTATCGACCACTATTACGGTACCTATGAGGCGATGGTGCGGGAAAACCCGGCAGGTCATGGGATGGATTACGTCCACATTTACTTAACTATCGCCAAAGATGGACAGTAACGATGAATAACATAGAAGCAGTCAAAGTTGGATTAATCGGGGCTGGTTTTATCAGCAGCAAATACCTCGAAAATGCTGTCTGGCTCACTCCGATTGACGTAGTAGCCGTTGCCGACATCCGGCCTGAAGCGGCTGCCAGCCAGGCAGAAAAGTTTAACATTCCTAAGGCGTGTTCGGTGACTGAGTTGTTGGCTGATCCAGAAATTGAGGCGGTGTTGAACCTGACCATACCAGCCGCTCATGGAGAAATTGGCCTGCAAGCGCTCCAAGCTGGAAAGTGTGTTTATAACGAGAAACCGCTGGCATTGACTCGTGATGAAGGGCATGAAATGTTGGTACTTGCGAAAGAAAAGGGGCTGCGGGTAGGCTGTGCCCCAGACACCTTTATGGGGGCGGCTATTCAAACCTGCCGCAAGCTTATTGATGATGGCGCTATCGGACGGCCAGTTGCAGCGACTGCATTTATGATGGGATATGGACATGAGCATTGGCACCCAAACCCTGAATTTTTGTATAAGGCGGGTGGTGGGCCGATGTTTGACATGGGGCCGTATTATCTGACTGCGTTGGTCAACTTACTAGGCCCTGTAATGGCCGTTTCTGGCATGGTCAGCAAAGGTAGAGATCAACGAACTATCACCAGCCAACCGCTTGCAGGCACGGTCATTGACGTCGATGTGCCAACTCATATCGCTGGCTTGATGACCTTTGCGAATGGCGCTATTGGCACGATTGTAACTAGCTTTGATGTGCCAGGACATGACCATCCCTATTTGGAGATTTATGGCACAGAGGCCACGATCAGCGTCCCGGATCCAAACAGGTTTGATGGCGTTGTTCGTATCAGGCAGCCGAGACAGGACTGGGAAGCGGTTCCCTACAGCCATGATTATGCCCAAAATGTACGGGGGATTGGTTTAGCGGATATGGCAGTAGGGTGGCGAAACGGCCGTAATCATCGGGCGAACGGTCAACTGGCCTACCATATTTTGGATATAATGTGGGCCTTTCATGATTCGGCCGTTGAGCAAAAACAGATTAGGCTGACAAGCAGCTGTAAACGGCCAGAACCGATGAGCCAGGCGGGTGAATTCGGAGAAGTAAACCGGAGCGAATATTGAGGAGGTTTAAAAACTATTTTATCCTTCCAGTTACGAAGCGTCTGGCTGTTTCTGCTAGGATGGCCGCTCCGGTGGGCATGACGGATTCGTCTATATCAAAGATGTCTGTATGGTGGTTTCGCAATGTACCATCATCAATGGCCGCCCCCAGCATGAACATCGCTCCTTTAGCTTTTTGGGTCATATAGGCAAAATCTTCTGCCCCCATGCCGAATTCATCCTGTGGCACAATATGTGATTCATCAATCATGGATTGGGCGGCATCGCGCATCCAGTCATTCACCGAGGGGTCGTTGTAGAGGGCGGGATAGCCTTCGATGATGTTTAGCTCATAACTGCCGCCCATCTGGGTACTGATGGCAAATGCTCTTTCTAGTTCTTCCTGCAAACTTTGGCGGACATCATCGTGGAAGGAGCGGATTGTTCCCTGAATATAAACCTGGTTTGGAATTACATTTGGGGCGCTGCCTCCTCGGATTTCGCCGAGGCTGATGATGGACGGCCGTAAAGCATTAATACGTCTCGAAGGAATTCCATAAATGGCATTTAGTACCGTGCTTAATATGAATAGGGGGTCACTGCCCTTGTGGGGGTAGCCTCCATGACCGCCATCCCCGTAAATGGTCGCTTCAAAAGAATCGACATTAGCCAGACAGTAGCCATCTTGAAAGCCGATTTTTCCAGCGGGAACGTGGGAAAGGACATGGAGGGCGATGATAGCATCGACATCTTCCAAAGCGCCGTCCTCAATCATGGCGGTAGCGCCGCTGATGCCATTTTCATCAAATGATTCTTCGCAGGGTTGGAAAAGAAAACGTACTTTGCCCTGCCACTGTTCATCGGCCATGCTTTGGCGCAGCAGATTGGCTGTGCCTAGTAGCATGGCTGTATGGGCATCATGGCCGCAAGCGTGCATGATGCCATCGTTTTGGGACTTGAAATCAACAGCCGAGTTCTCCAATATCGGCAAGGCATCCATATCAGCCCGAATCGCAATCGTCGGCCCATCGCCAGCACCCATTTCACCAACGACCCCAGTACGGCCGACACCTGTCTTGACTTCAACGCCCAACTCTTGCAAGGTATCTGCAACTAAGGCCGACGTTCTATACTCCTGAAATCCAAGCTCTGGGTGGGCGTGAATATCTCGCCGCAGCCGAACCATCTCATCCTGTAATTTTTTCGCTTCATTTAACATGATGACCCTCTTTAATTAGTTTTTCTAAGGTTGCTCATTTTCAAATAGGTAATAGCAAATCGGGTCGCCGGGGAGCAAATTAACGGCCGTATACCCACATTCAAATACCATCTCAAACAAGGCGCGGGTGTGCAAGCGCCACTCTAATGCGAGTGGCTTGTTGCTGTTTTTAATAGCCTGATAGTGTCGAGGGACGGCCAGGGCCACCATCCAGGGCGATTTATCTAAAGCGGATTGATAATCGATATCCACCGGGCTAAGGGTATTATCTCTTTGATCGAAGCTATTGAGCAAGACACCACCCTTCAATAAAATCGAATCAATAGTTTGGGAGGGTATCGGCCCCTGAGCATGGCGATGTACTCTTTCAGACTTTATCCACCAATTGACCAAAAAGCGATCCGTCGGAATGCCTCGATTTAGCGGGTCTTCCATATCGCCGTAGTAATTTTGTTTATATCGGTTGCAGACAGCGCCGAGTTTACGGATGTTTAGAGAGCCGTTTAAGGTTTCTAAGGGGTCATAGGTCCAAGTGATGAGGTCGTACCCTTTTTCTAAAACGGCCGTTCGCTGCGCCCACTTTAATTGTTCGCCTACCCGTTTCCCCCGATATTCTGGAATAACCCCGGTTTCATGAGAGGCATACTTCCATTGTTGTTTATCTTCTTCAAAGGCCCAGAAGCCCCAACAGAAACCAACCGGTTTCGTTCCATCAAATGCCAGCAAGATGATACCGCCGTTTTCATTGGCAACGGCCGTGCTTAAATGCCCTGGGATAACATCGGTATCACCCGTTCCCCAGGCTGCTCTTGAGATTTCTTCGATGAAACGGCCGTCCTCAACAGACTGGATAGGGCGAATTGTTAAGTTCATCCTATACAAAACCTGGATTTACTGTCCGGGCAAATTCGCGGGCCGGATGATCCTCCGGCAAGTCAAACAGGCTGGGCGGCGTTTCTGGTTCAAAACGTTCGACGAAAGATACCTGATCCATATCCGGTTTTTGCCCTCTAAATACCACAATAAGAGCCGCTTCGCTAAACGGTATCTCGCAGCCCATTGGCACATGAGCCGCGAAGGAGACAAGGCCACCCGCCTCTACAATTTGGCGCTTACCTCGACAACAAATGCCAAATCGACCACGTACAACATAAATGAGGGCTTCAAAAGGGTGAGGATGTTCATCCAAGTAAGTGCCACCGGGTATTTCCATGAAATAGGTTTGAAAACCATCGCCCCAAAGCAGCGGCCCCAGCTTCCCTTCAATCGTATCGACCCCAGGCTGAATTGTCACATCATTTATTATTTGTAAACCATCGGCTGGCCGTTCTATTTGAGCGTAATCCATATTTCCTTCCTTCAAATTCCAATCAAGATTAGGCAAACGGCCGAAGTTTTTGCTGATGGAGCGCAACCATCTTGGTGGCCGCTGACGAGCAAAATGCAGCGCTTCTCTAGCTGTCAACAATCGTTTCGCCCACCCAAATTCGGAAGTTGTATAGACGAGTATATTTCTTTCTGGTACAATCGTCAATGAACAAGTTGATCATAAGGAAATTGTCCATGCTCACTTATTTCGTAAGACGGCTTTTGTCATTAGCACCTGTACTTGTTGGGATCACCTTTATGGCATTTTTGCTAGGCAATCTGGCGCCCGGTGATCCCGCCTACCAGATTTACATCGTTAGAACGGGAGAGATTCCTCAAAGCGAGGCCGTTGTAGATGACATTCGCCGAGAGCTTGGTCTAAATGACCCACTACTTGTTCGATACGGCCGTTGGGTTGGCGAATTGCTCCAGGGAGATTTGGGAAATTCATATCGAACTGGCATTCCGGTCTTATCAGAACTGCGACAACATTCAACGAATACCTTCAGACTGGCAATCCTCGGCGTCATCTTTTCATCCATCATCGCCATTCCCCTTGGCTGTCTGGCAGCCCTCTATAGCAACACCTTTTTAGATCTATTCATCCGAATTGTCAGCTTCTTAGGAGCCTCTATCCCCGGATTTTGGTTAGCATACGTTTTAATCCTCATCTTTAGTGTAAAACTCCATCTCTTGCCAGTTGCTGGCTCTGGCACCTGGAAACATTTTATACTGCCCGTCGTCTCTATCTCTTTATTTAGCGTAGCCGTCATCAGCCGATTACTCCGAGCATCGCTGTTAGAAACGTTAGGGAGCAACTATATTACAACCGCCCATGCCAAAGGATTGAGACAACACCAAGTCATACTTATTCATGCCTTGAAAAACGCTCTGATACCTGTGGTTACGATAACGGGGTCTATTTTTGCAGGGTTAGTGGCCGGGGCTGTTATCGTCGAAACGATTTTTGCCCTTCCGGGACTCGGCCGTTTAATCGTCGACGCGATCAGCTTTCGAGATTATCCAATCATTCAAGGATTTGTCATTTTTGCCGGAACCGTCTTTGTCATGGTCAACCTATTCGTTGATATGTCCTATGTAATGATCGATCCGCGAGTTAGGTTAGGGGGCAAAGGAGGGCATGGTGAGTGACACCAGAAGCGATTCTTTTAAGAAAGAAATCGCCACCCTCCAACCTGGAGATTCTACCTTTCAACGAGGCCAAACTCATGAACCAACGGCCGAAACCTTCACGCTTTGGCAGCGGTTTTTTCGGCCGTTATTAAGAAATAAAGGCGCTGTCGTTGGTCTAAGCATCGTTCTGGCAATGATAATCCTTTCCCTATTTGCGCCCATAATCGCCCCAAGTGATCCAATTGAAACCTCTACTAATCGTTTAGCCTCCCCATCCTTAGAAAACCCGCTTGGCACCGACAATCTTGGCCGAGATATATTTAGTCGTCTGGTTTATGGAACACGCCCCTCGATCGGGTCAGCAGCCCTGGCAACCTCAATCATTCTATTCGTTGGCGTGACGATCGGCATCATTTCCGGCTATATTGGCGGCATCATTGATGACATTGCCATGCGGATTGTTGACATCCTGCAAGCATTTCCCGTTCTCATTCTAGCGCTATCTATCGTTGGTATATTTGGGCCAGGTCTTTCTAATGTCCTGCTGGCCGTAATCATCGTTGTCTGGTCAAGTTACGCCCGCTTGGTTCGGGGAATTGTTCTTGAAGTTCGGGAGCATGAGTTTGTTACGGCCGCAGTCGCCTTAGGCGGAACCCAACGCCATATTATCGTTAAACATATCCTGCCCAACATCATTTCCCCGGTCATTGTTTTGGCCTCCCTACAGATGGGTTTTCTGCTGCTTACCATTTCCGGGTTGAGCTTTCTTGGTCTTGGAATGCAACCACCAGAGCCTGAATGGGGCGCGATGTTAAATGACGGCCGTAACTTCTTCCAGGTTGCGCCCCAACTGATGATCTACCCTGGAATAATGATTACATTGACAGTTTTGGGGTTTAGCTTGTTGGGTGATGGATTACGTGATGTGCTTGACCCCAAGCATGTCCGCTAAGATTTAGCTTTAATCAGGAAACCGTAATGGCATCTGAAAGAAACCGGGTCAAGCTATCAGGGGTATCCTTCACGCTCGATGAGGTGGTTTCCGTTGCCCGCTACAAGGCTAAGGTAAGACCATTAACAGATGAAGACCGGAAGCGATTGTTGGCGAGCCGACATTGGTTAGAGGCTAAACTCCAACAGGAGGGGACTGTTATTTATGGTATCAACACCGGATTTGGCCCATTAGCAACCACAAAAATCAACCTGGACGAAATGCGCCTTTTGTCCCGAAAAGTCATATTGGCCTGTGTCAGCGGAGTGGGCAATCCCTTACCAATTGAAGTGGTCAGAGCGATGATGATCATTCGGGCCAACACCTTCATATTGGGATATTCGGGGATACGGCCGATCGTAGTTGACACATTAATAAAGATGCTTAATGCCGATGTTGTTCCCTATGTTCCTGAAAAAGGCTCGCTTGGGGCAAGCGGTGATTTAGCGCCATTGGCCTCTATCGCCGTCGTGCTTACTCAAGACCCACCACCTGTTAATGGCGATGGTGATTATAGTGGGAAAGCGTTTTATCAGGGTCAGCTCATGGACGGGGCCGAGGCGATGTCTCTAGCTGGCATCGAACGCGTTGTATTGGAATCGAAAGAAGGGCTATCTCTGACGAACGGTACCAATATGATGGTAGCGATCGGGGCCTTAGGGGCTTATGATGCCCTCAATCTTTTGCGCCAGGCTCACATCGCCGCCGCCCTCAGCCTGGAAGCATTGCAGGGTATCTCGGCCGCCTTCGCCGCCCCGCTTCATGAAGCCAACCAACAGCCGGGGCAGATGCGTAGTGCGGCCACAATTCGGGGATTGATTCAAAACAGCCGACTTATTGATTCTCAGGAAGACAAAGTACAAGATGCCTACAGCCTGCGTTGCATTCCTCAAGTGTTAGGCCCGGCCCAAGATGCCCTAGAATTCGTCACGACTCGAATGAACAGTGCTATACGGGCAGCGGCCGATAATCCTCTTATCTTTGTTGATGAGGTGGGGGACGGCCGTGTCATCTCTGGCGGCAATTTTCACGGGCAAGGGCCAGCGATGTGGCTTGATTTTCTAGCCATTGCTATGGCCGAGGTAGGCAGCATCGCCGAACGCCGAATTTTCCGGTTACTCACACCCGAACTTAGTGAGGGACTGCCCTCGATGCTAGTAACGAACAGCGGCTTGGACAGCGGCCTAATGATGGGGCAATACACGGCTGCCGCGCTGGTATCTGATAACAAGACCCTCGCTCACCCTGACAGCGTTGATTCAATCACCTCTAGTGGCAATCAAGAAGATCATGTCAGCATGGGGGCCAATGCCGCCCGCCATGCCCGCCAAATCTTAGAAAACCTTCGCCACATCATCGCCATCGAACTATTAACTGCTACCCAGGCAATCGACTTACGCCCAAATGGGCCAGATAAATTGGGCGATGGAACCCGCATCGCTTACGAGATGATACGTGACCAAGTAGAAATGATTAAGGAAGATCGGCCGCTTTCACCGGATATTGACATCCTGGCAGACCTAATAGACTCTGGCACCCTAATTGATGCCGTTTCCTAGTCGCCCATTTGTAGGGGCGGATCTTGTACCCGCTCTTCTTGTACCCATTCGACATATGCCTACCCGGTTTAGCCATAACCAGGGCGACCACAACGGTTCGCCTTACTAATCACATAACAGAGGAGAATTCATGGAAGAAAATGTTCAGGCATTCCTGAAGGTGTTAGATCCGACAGATAACTCGACCGGCGGGGGAACGGCTTCGGCCGTTGCAGGAGCAATGGCGGCTGCTCTGGCAGCAATGGTCGCCCGCTTGTCAGTAGGAAAAGCGGGAATGGAACCAGAGGAATTTTATGCCCGGCGCGCTGATAAACTGACCCAATTGTCAAATGACCTGTTCGATGGAGGACATCAAGATTCCGAGGCTTTTGCGCTGGTGCGCCAATCTTTTCGCCTTCCCAAGAACACCGATGAGGAGAAGGCCGTTCGCAAACAGGCCATTCAATCAGCCTGGGTCAACGCAGCAGAAATTCCGTTGTTAAATGCCGAACGATGTAGGCGGGTGTTGAATTTAGCCGGAGAGCTTAACGGCCGTTCCAATGAAAATGCGGCCTCCGATTTAGCCAGCGCCATCTATCTTGCCCAAGCTGGTTTGAAAGGCTGCCTGGAAAATGTTGACATCAATTTACCCATGATTAAAGATGAAACGGTTGTGATCCAATTGCAGGAAAAAGCGGAATTAGTAAGGGAACAGCTATGAAAAAGATAATTCTTTCGGAACCAAATATTAGTGAAGGTCGTGATTTAGATCTGGTAGAAAAGGTTGTTGATGAAGTGCGGGCAGTTTCGGCCGTTCGTATCATTGACTACTCCTCAGATGCTGACCACAATCGTTCTGTCCTAACCTATCTGGGGGAGCCAGAACCTGTCCTGGAAGCCACCAAAAGAATGGCCGCCCGTGCCTTAGAGCTAATCGACATGACGCGACATCAAGGGTCACACCCCCGAATGGGTGCAGTCGATGTCGTCCCATTCATCCCTGTTCGTAGCATCGAGGTCGAGGAGGCTGTTGAGATTGCAAGAGCGTTTGGCCGTTACTTCGGGTCGCTCGGCGTTCCCGTCTATTACTATGAAAAGGCTGCTACCCGTCCCGAACGAAGTACAGTGCCCAAAATACGTAAAGGACAGTATGAAGCCCTGGCCGAAAAGCTAAAAGACCCTGAGTGGCATCCAGATGAAGGACCGACAGCATTCAACCCAAAATCCGGCGGCACAATAACTGGCGTGAGGATACATCTGGTCGCATTTAATGTGAATTTGAACACAACAGACTTGAGTATTGCCAACCGTATTGCCCGGGCTGTTCGTTTTATTAACGGCGGGTTTCGCTTTGTTCGGGCCATCGGTCTAACGCTAGAAGATAAGGGAATGGTTCAGGTATCGATGAATCTGGTGAATTATGAACGCACGCCCATCCCGCGTGTTTTAGAAACAATCCGTTTCGAAGCCGCCAGGCACGGTGTCACCATAGCTGGCACAGAACTCATCGGCCCCGTTCCCCTCCACGCCCTGGAGGAGGTCGTCAAACATTATCTGCAAGCCCACGACTTCGACCTGGAACAAATTATTGAAACAGCATTGATTGACTAAGGTCTATGAAATGATGAAGGCTAAATTATTAATGAGGTAATAGAGTGGTCATTCCTGCGAAGGCAGGAATCCAATCGTCACACCTATGGATTCCCGCGTTTGCGGGAATGACATAATTACCTTGTTGTTTTCTTAACTTCTATAATTTTAGATTGGGATGGAGACGACTAAAATGATAATTGACGCTCAATTGAAAGCATTCCGCGATGATGGATATTTTCTTGCTGATGAGATGTTCACAGCCCAAGAAATAGATGTCTTGGTCGAACATATCGAACCATTTGTGCAGGCTCATGAGACACATCTTAAACAGGTTGGCAGCGAAAGCATCAGTCGGAATGAAGAAATTACCTTCACGGTGAATTTAGCCGAAAAAGATGCTGGTATTCAAGCATTTATTAGGCAGCCAAAATTGGTTGATATTGCGACGACGATACTGGGACCGGACGTTTCACTCTATTGGGATCAGGCAGTCTATAAACGGCCTGGAACCAAACGAGATTTTCCCTGGCACCAGGATAATGGATATAAGCAAGTATTGCCGGAAAATTATCTAACTTGCTGGTTAGCATTAGAAGATGCTTACATTGAAAACGGAAGCATCTGGGTCATGCCTGGAACCCATCAGAATGGCTTGGTAGAACATCGGGACACGCCAATTGGAAAACAATGTTATTTTGGGGATGAACCCGGAAGACCAGTTGAATTGAAAAAAGGGGGGATGGCCTTTTTCTCTTCGCTTTTGTTCCATCGCAGCGGCCCAAATTTGAGCACGGCCGTTCGCAAAGCATTCATCATTCAATATGCCCATGCAACCGTTCACGCTAAAGATTCCGGTGAATCTTGCGCGCGTTTTCAGGTTGCAAGTGGCGGCGTTCACGTCAAACATGAAAGAATTATGTAGCAAAGGAAGTTCAGCTTTTTTGACGACAATTAATATGGCGTAAATCGGCCTAAAAGTTGAACTTCTAAATTCCGAGTAAGTAACTTATTTATCTTGCACAGAACAGGCTGGTAATTAGAAGGAGGTAGTGTATGAAACCAGAGATTTTATATTCGGTAAAGGCTCAACGAGGATCGACATTACGGTGTAAAGGGTGGAAACAAGAATCCCTTCTCCGCATGTTAGAGAACAATATGGAAAATGCAGAAGCGCCAGAACGTCTGGTCATTTACGGCGGTATTGGTAAATGTGCCCGCAACTGGGAAAGTTATCATGCCATTGTCCACTCTCTCAAGACCCTGGAAAACAACGAAACCCTGGTCATTCAGTCTGGGATGCCCGTTGCCATCTTCAAGACCCACCGACTGGCTCCGCGCGTGCTTATGGCAAACACCAACATCATGAAGGCGACCTGGGAAATCTTCTATGATTTACAAGACAAAAATCTGACCATGTTTGCCCAATATACGGCCGCACCCTGGGAGTATATTGGCACACAAGGGGTCATCCAGGGAACGTTTGAAACATTAGGCGCCGTTGCCGACAAACATTTTGGCGGCTCATTGGTCGGCCGTATTTACTTCAGCGCCGGGTTAGGGGGGATGGGTAGAAACCAACCTCGCGCCATGACCATGCACGGTGGTGTCTGCGTCATTGTCGATGCCAACGCTGACATCATTGATAGGGCAATAGACCGCCAATTTTTAGATACTAAAGCCGACTCGTTGGAAGAGGCCATCGAAATGGCAGAACAGGCCAAAGCGGAAAAACGGCCGCTCGGCATAGGCGTACATGGAAATGCGGCCGATTTATTCCCCCGTGCCTACGAACTGGGTTGGATGCCAGACATCGTTTCAGAGATGTGTCCCTGCCACGATCCCCTCTCTTACATCCCCTCAGAAAACAACCCCGATGATGCCACTGAACTTCGCAACAGCGATCGAGACGGCTATTTACGCGAAGCCCGCGAATCGATGAAACGGCAGTTATCAGCCATGAATAAGTATCATGAAAAAGGAGTCAAGGTATTTGAATATGGGACTAGCATTCGCAAGGAATGCCGGGACGCTGGTATGAGTGAAAACGAAGCGATGAAGATTCCTGGCTTTGTGGCCGAGTATATTCGGCCCCTCTTCTATCTCGGCCGTGGCCCCTTCCGCTGGACCTGTCTCTCTGGCGAGGCGGCTGACTTAGCCAAGATTGACGATACCGTCTTAGAGATGTTCCCCCATGACAAGACAACAGTAAAATGGATTAAGTTAGCGCGAGAACATCTACCAATTGAAGCGCTGCCAGCCCGGGTTTGTTATCTCGGATTTGGTGAGCGAAAGGCGCTGGCTTTGCGGGTTAATCAAATGATTCGAGATGGAGAATTAGCTGGCCCCGTTGGTTTCTCCCGCGACAATCTCGATTCTGGCTCCATCGTTAATCCCACCTTCGAGTCTGAAAACATGAAGGATGGTGGTGATTTAATTTCCGACTGGCCTTACCTGAATGCTTTGCTCAACACGGCCGCAATGGCCGACCTCGTTGCTATCCAGGCCAACTACTCGATGGGTGAAGCCGTCCATACCGGCGTCACCATGATAGCCGACGGCAGTGAGGAGGCTGACCTTCGCCTTGATGCTTGCATGACCACCGATTCTGGTATTGGCGTCGTCCGCCATGCCCAGGCTGGCTATGAAGAAGCTCGCCAGGCAGCCAATGGGCAAGGCCCACTAACCGATGAATCCATCAAAGTGCCATTATGGTGGAGTCCCAAAGCAACCTTTGGCCCAGATGAAGGCGAGGTTGATCGGTTAAAACCGCATAGCAGTGTCTAATAACAAATCCTCCGGGAGATTTTCACCAGAGAATAAGCGATTTTCCGAACCGTCCAGAGATTGGGTAAAGGCCGATTTAGTCATCCAGGGGGCAGCGGAAATCCTGACCTGCTTGCCGGACGAGCAAAGCCTTGTTGGTAGACTACAAGGCGGCACAATTGCCATCGCTGGTCAACATATTGTGGCCATTGGCTCAAAAGCCGATATTGAAAGAAATGTAGACCTATCCCAAGCTCAGGTCATTGATGCAACAGGCAAAATCGTCGCTCCAGGCTTCATTGACAGCCACACTCACCTGGTTTTTGGTGGTTCCCGCGCCAAAGAATATGGCTTGAGCATGACCCACAGTCGCCAGGAAATTGAAGCAATGGGGTTGCAAACAGGTATATTAGCTACCATGACCATGACCCGCAGCGCCTCAACTGAGGAGCTAACCGAGAGCGGTCTTCGGCGACTTCAACGGATGATGGCTCATGGGACAACAACCGTAGAAAGCAAGAGTGGGTATGGATTGAGTCTGGCCCACGAGATGAAAATGTTAATCGTAAACAAGCGGTTACAAGCTAGCCATCCGGTCGATGTGGTCAGCACATTCCTAGGGGCGCATGAGTTTCCGCCAGAGTTAGACCGTCGGCAATATCTAGACCTCATTGTAAACGAGATGATTCCAGTAGTGGCAGAGGCAAAGCTGGCCGCTTTTTGTGATGTTTATTGTGATGATGGCTATTACACTGTTCAAGAATCGAGGCAGATTTTAGAAGCTGGTCTGGCGGCAGGGCTGGCGCCTAAAATTCATACCGATGCCTATTCAAACATTGGCGGGGCAGCAATGGCGGCTGAATTAGGCGTTGTTTCGGCCGATCATCTCAACTACTGCGATCGCTCTGCGATGGGCCAATTGGCTGCTGCTGGAGTAACGGCCGTTGTCATGCCTGCCCTTGATTTTTGTGTTCAACATGCCCGCCCCTTTAACGGCCGTGCCATGCTAGATGAGGGACTTATGGTAGCCCTGGCAACTGATTTTTGCCCAGCCTGTTGGGTCGAATCAATGCAGTTTGTCATGGCCCTGGCTTGCCGTCTCTATCGCTTTACGCCCGAAGAAGCCCTTTATGCAGCCACCGTTGGCGGCGCCCATGCCTTAGCCCTAACAGATCGAGGGACTCTCGAACCGGGCAAACTAGCCGATTTACAATTATGGACATCGCCAAGTTTAGATGACATTATCTATCGTTTGGGAACAAGCGCTGTTGATATGGTCATAAAACGGGGGAAAATCTATCAATTTAATAGAAAATAGGTATAGTTGTATAGACAAATATACGTTCAAATGATATACTGGAACAAAGAGGTTTCCCTAAACAACAATTTATAGCTCTATTAGAAGGAGAATGTCATGAGATTTCCGAAACGTTTTTGGCATATCTGTATTCTGGCTGCAATTTCAATGTTCGCGTTGGTCTCTTGCCAGACCGAACCTGAAACTGTCGAAGTAGTCGTCACGCGGGTGGTAACTGAGACCGTAGAATTAGAAGGGGAGTCAGTAGAGGTTACTCGTGTTGTAGAAGTGCCAGTTGAAGTGACTGTAGAGCCAACCCAAGCGCCTGAAGAGCCTGCTGCGCCCAAGATTTTACGCATCGCTGGCATTCTTGATGGCTATGTCCTTGACGAAGAAGAGCCTGCAAATGTGACAGTTGGCATGGGTTCAAACCGCTTACCCATCTTTGAGAATCTAACCCATATGGACGAAAACTTTCAGATTCAACCCTGGCTCGCGACCTCCTGGGAATATGATGCCGACCGATCTGTTTGGACATTTGAACTGCGCGATGATGTATTCTTCCATGATGGCGAACAGCTAACAGCTGAGGTAGTCGCCGACCACTTCAATCTCCTGGGCGAGGGTAGTACGATGGCTTCGTTGTTAGAGATTGGGGCGAATGCGGCTACGGCCGTTAGCGATTTCACCGTTGAGATTGCTTCCGCCAATGTTCAGCTACCAATGAGCGCCTCCCATATGACGATGGGGATTCGGCGAGGTGATGCCTTCGCAGGCGAGTTTATCGGTACTGGCCCATTTATGTTTGTCGAATATGAACCGGGCGACCATATAACAGTGGAGAAGAATCCCGATTACTGGGGCGGGCCTAGCGACCTCGACGGCATCGAATTGTTCTTTATGCCCGATCCTTTAACCCGCATGTTGGCCCTGCAAGCTGGTGAAGTACATATCATTTACAGTCCCTCCCGTGAAGGTCTACCAGCCTTAGAGGGCAGAGACGAGATAATTCTATATCCGACCGTTCCCGCCTCCCATCAGCAGCTAGACCTCAATGTAACGGGCGATGCCTTCAATATCTTGCAGGACCCCCTCGTGCGTGAGGCATTGGGATACGCTATCAATCGTCAGGAAATCATCGAAGTTGGCTGGGGTGGTTTTGCTGTGGAAAGCCAAACATTAGTGGCTCAGACGCTTCTAGGCGATTCGGCCTCTAATGTGGTGGGCTACACATTTGACCCTGAACGGGCGAACTCCTTATTGGAAGAGGCTGGTTGGGTCGATGAGGATGACGACGGTATCCGTGAAAAAGACGGCCGTCGTCTGACTTTGAGAATGGTCAATGGCTGGCCCAACGCCGAAGAAAACGGCTCGACGCCAGAAGTCTTACAATCGCAGTTGGGTGAAGTTGGCATCGAATTAGAGATCATTCCAGTCGCTGACTTTCCAACCCTGGCCAATTATTTGATTCCAAAAGAGGCTGATATTTTCCTGGAAATTTGGACCAATACCAGCCCCTCGCCCTGCCTCATGCCCCGCTTTGGCTTTTATGGCGGCGGTGAAGAGCCAAACATTTGGCAAGCAATCATGTCCCCTGCCTTCGTTGGGTTTGAGGACATAAATGAAGAACTTGACAACTGTTCAACATCTATCAGCCAGCAGGAAGCAAGCCAATGGGCCTCAGAAGCTTTGCACACCATTTTTGATGAAGCACGAACGGCAATTGGGCTTGTTGGTTTGTATCAAACTTGGGCGACGACGGATGAAGTAGTTGGCTTCACCCCCCACCCAATCCAAGGTTACGTCCGCTGGGAAAGTATTCAACTCGTTGACTAACATTGTTGCCTATACAAGATAGCCACCAATGGGTTGTTTTTGTAATGGATCGTCTTACCTAAAACGAGGAGAAAATTGTTATGAGACTTACAAAACGCTTATTGCTGTCTTTAGGATTAGCCATATTTTTCATGGCCTTATTAACCGCCTGTCAGTCCGATCCAGAAACTGTTGAGGTTATTGTCACTCGCGTTGTAACTGAGACGGTGGAGTTAGAGGGTGAGTCAGTCGAGGTTACGCGGGTCGTAGAAGTGCCAGTCGAAGTTACTGCCGAGCCGACAGAAGCGCCAGAAGAAGCAGAAGAGCCACGAATATTACGGATTGGCGGCCGTTTAGACGATTGGGTCTTAGACCCCGACCGCCCAGCGAATGTAACCGTTGGAATGGGCTGGAACAACATCCGAATCTTTGAAGGGCTAACCCGCATGGATGAGAATATGCAGGTGGCTCCCGCCTTAGCCACAGCCTGGGAATGGGATGCGGATAGGAGCGTCTGGACATTTGAATTACGAGATGATGTCGTCTTCCATGACGGTGTGCCAATGACGGCCGAAAATGTAGCCGAAGCCCTGAATTTCAGAGTGTCTGACTCCCATAACGCAGATGCGCTCGGTTTCTCAGAAGGCGCAGTTACGGCCGTTGGTGAGTACACCATAGAAATTGAAACGGCCAATGTTCAATTACCCCTAAGCGCCACCCACTTCAGCCAGGGCATGATTCGCCGGGGCGATGGTCTGGCGGGCGAACATATTGGAACCGGCCCATTCGCATTTGTTGAATATGAACCCAGTTCGCATCTAACGGCCGAAACCAATCATGATTATTGGGGCGAAGTACCGTCATTCGATGGCCTAGAAATCACCTTTATGCCCGATCCACTGACCCGTATGCTAGCCTTACAAGCTGGGGATGTAGATGCCATTTACAGTCCGGCCCGAGAGGCATTATCCGCCATTCAAGGGCGTGACGAAATCGTCCTTTACCCAACCATACCCACCTCCCATCAACAGCTAGATTTGAACCTGACTGGCGATGATCCCTATACGATTCTTCAAGACCCATTGGTTCGAGAAGCAGTCGGTTATGCCATTAACCGCCAGGAAATCATCGATGCTGCCTGGGGTGGCTTTGCCGTTCAGAGCCAAACCCTGGTCGCTCAGGCGCTCCTGGGGAATAGTGCAGCTAACGTTCAGGGATATACCTACGATCTAGAGCGGGCCGTATCGCTCTTAGAAGAGGCTGGCTGGGTCGATACAGATGACGATGGCGTTCGGGAAAAAGACGGCCGAACCCTGTCATTGGTTATGGTGAACGGCTGGCCGAATGCGGTAGAAAATGGCTCAACCCCTGAGGTTTTGCAATCCCAGCTAGGTGAGGTTGGCATTGAACTAGAGATTATCCCGGTGCCAGATTTCCCAACGCTCAATAGTTATTTAACGCCAAAAACGGCCGACATCTTCCTAGAAATTTGGACCAGCACCAATCCAGACCCCTGCCAGATTCCTAATTTCGGATTCTATGGCGGTGGTGAAAGTCCAAATCTCTGGCAGGCCATTATGTCCCCAGCCTTTGTCGGGTTCCCAGAGGTAAATGAGCAAATCGAGAACTGCCGCGCCTCCACTTCCCAGGAAGAGGCATCAATGTGGGCCTCTCAAGCCTTACACACCATCTTTGACCAGGCACGTACCTCAATTGGGCTGGTTGGTCTTTTCCAGACCTGGGCCACCACTGACAATATCGCTTCATTCTCCGCTCATCCCGTAGAGGGACATGTCCGTTGGGATGAGATTCAGTTCGCTGAATAACGATTAATTCAATCGTTGTTTAGTAGCAAGGATGGTTTTCCCGCTCCCCAAAACCATCCTTGCTTTTTTTAAATGACCGCAAAAAAGCCGCATCTTCTACTTTTTAATCCTGACCAATGGCGGGGCGATGTCATGGGGCATCTTGGAAATCCAGCGGCGATGACCCCCAATCTAGATCGTTTGGTTGAGACAGACGGCGTTTCCTTTCAAAACGCCTTTTGCCAGAATCCAGTTTGTGTCCCCAGCCGCTGCTCATTCATGACAGGTTGGTATCCCTATACCCTCGGCCATAGAACAATGTATCACATGCTTCAACCTCACGAGCCAAATCTGCTCAAGCGGCTCAAAAGGGCTGGCTATTATGTTTGGTGGGGCGGTAAGAATCATCTAATTGCGGCCCAATATGGTTACGATGACCATTGTCATGTGAAGTATAAGGCGGTTGATTCGTCGGAACGGCCGTTTCTCCCCAATTTACACGCCTACAATAGCTGGCGAGGTGAGCCAGACAATGATGATTATTATTCGTTTTTCTATGGTAAAGTTGAGCCACACTACGAGATGCAACCCTGGGAACCGGGTGTTTATGACCCTGATTGGGCGATGGTGGAAGGGGCCATCGAATTTATTCACAACGCGCCAGATAACCAACCACTTTGCATCTTCCTGCCCCTCTTTTATCCCCATCCCCCCTATGCGGTTGAAGAACCCTGGTTTAGTATGATAAAGCGGGACAAGTTGCCACCTCGCATTCAGTCGCCAGACGATTGGACAGGGCTGCCGAGTATCCTCAAAGGATTACATGAGCGGCATCGACTTGGTGGTTGGCCGGAGGAGAAATGGAATGAACTGCGCGCCACCTATTATGGCATGTGCGCCCGGGTTGATAAGCAGTTTGGGATGGTGTTGGAGGCCTTAATAGAACGGGGACTCTATCAGGACACGGCCGTTTTCTTCTTCGGTGACCATGGAGATTTCACCGGTGACTACGACCTCGTTGAAAAGACCCAGAACACCTTCCAAGATGCGTTGGTTCGAGTGCCATTTGTCGTTAAACTCCCTGCTGATAGACCTGCCCAACCCGGTGTGCGCCACAGCCTGGTAGAGCTGCTTGACCTGGTAGCGACAGTCGAAGAGTTGGCTGGTCTGCCAAGAGAGTACACCCATTTCAGTAAATCACTTCTGCCTGTGATTGCAGGGAAGGCAGATCAACATCGGGAAGCCGTTTTTAGTGAAGGCGGCCGTAATCGAGGGGAAAGGCAGGCAATGGAGTTAGAAAGTCCTCAAGGGAAAGATTTTCTCTACTGGCCCCGAATGTCCTTGCAGTCTCAGGATGACGGGCCAGAACATACCAAAGCCACGATGATTCGGATGGATAGATACAAATACGTTCACAGATTGTATGAACTGGATGAACTTTATGATTTGCAAGCCGATCCGGCTGAATTGGACAATCGGATTGCCGACCCAACAATGATTGAGGTATTGGCAAATTTGAGAGAAAAACTGTTAGATTTTTACCTGGAAACGGCCGATTTTGTGCCAATGACGGCCGATCCTTGGATATGAAATAAAAAACTGGAGCCACGAATTTCACGAATTGGCACGAATTTGGGGCCATAATTCGTGGAAATTTGTGTTAATTCGTGGCAAAACTTTTCCTTATGCCTAAGCCGTGAAATACCGATAATAATCACCACCATAGAAATTCGCCCGCAAAGCCTGTCCGTTGACGATGGTATCAAAGCGCAGGCGATTCGGCGTTTTCTCCTCTCCTACTTGAAACTCTCCCTCTGCTAGCGGTACCAATACCACTTCACTATAGTGTTGTTTCTTAATATTCGAAGCAAAAAGCTGGCCGTCGCGCAAAAACACACGAAAATTGGTGAACCAGGGATTGTGCGCCCGATAATGGCCGGGATAAGCCTTCCATCTATCAGGACAGTCTGTTGTTACAAACTCCCAAATGGCTCCCTCCTTGACATATATATCTGGCCCATGACCAAAACCAACGACTTGACCACCTTCTCGTCTAAATGAAAGAAGAAATAAAGCTAGGTCAGAGCGATTAGCCATAAATTGTTCCTCGTCACGCTTTTCAAGAACAATATCTTCGTCAGCATCAGCCAGAAGTAGCTGCTTGCCATCTGCTTTGAGATGGATGATTTTGTTCTCACTTTTATATACGCCAGCGTAATCGGCCGCATTTTCGATTTGTCTGGGGTCGATAGTGGGCGGTGGATGGGGGCGAGGTTCATCTGAGCTAACAGCATACATCAGTTCCAAAGCATATTCAGCGATGGCATCCTTGTCGCATTCAGCGGGGCCATTGACGAAGATGATCACCCCAAATCCCGAATCAACCTCAGCCAACATGGTAGCCAGATAGCCGATGGTGCTGCCATTGTGTCCAATGTAGGTACGGCCGTTAATTTCATCGATATGTAGACCATAGCCGTAATGATGGCCTCGGGCTTCCACAAAGGGGCTGGTCATTAAAGCCATCGTTTCTTCAGAAAAAATGGCTTTGTCATCAACTTTACCTCTGTTTAAGAAGAGTCGAAGGTAGGTAGCCAGGTCTGCCGCCGTGCTGACCGGGCTGCCATCACCCCCACCATACTCCAACCAGGGCGATGCAACCAACGGATGGCTACGATGCCAGGGACGGTCATCATAAAAGCGCTCATAGCCAACAGCCAATCGCTTACGAGAATCATGGGTAGTTAAAGCGTCTGTATCTCGCAATCCCAGCGGATCAAGAATCCACGCCTGTAACAACTCCCCATACGGCCGTCCCGCGACCTCTTCCGCCAGGAATCCCAACAGCTTATAACTCACATTTGAATAAACAAAATGATCCCCAGGCGCGTAAGGAATAGGCTCATCCTTCAAAGACCAAACCTCAAATCGAGCGCAAGGCGTATAATCAATCCCGGTGTTTAATCCCGCTGAGTGGGTCATCAAATGATGGGCCGTGATCGGCTCAAACGCCGAATTCAGCTCAAGCCAGGGTAGATAGTCAGTGACCGGGGCGTGAAGGTCAATCTTCCCCTGCTCGTGCAATTTTAATATGGCAAGGCAGGTAAAGGACTTGCCAATAGACCCAATCTCAAAACGGCTCGAATTTGTGATAGGCGCTTTTAGGTCCAGATTAGCATAACCATAATTTGCTTGCCACAGTAATTTTTCTCGATCTGTAATGGCAATAGCCAGCCCTGGTGTCTCATGGGCAGCGACCTTCTCCCGAACAAGCTGATCAATTAGATGAAATGCCTCTTGAAAATCGTTCATTTGAACCTCTCACAATATATTCTTGATTTGACGAGTATACCCAAAAGAAGTATACTTGTCTATACATCTGGAGGGTAGGAACATGAAAAAAGCGCTATCTGACTGGTATGGTTGGCGAGCCAGATTAGGAATAATCTATACATCCTCTAGCACTATCATGGAGCATGAGTTCTATGCGATGGCCCCGCGAGGAGTTTCCTCCCACACAACACGAGTTTTTCTTGGAAAGGTAACGGCCGAAGAGCTGATTAAAACGGGCCAACGAGCGGTTGATGCCACCCGGCTGCTAGCCACAGCCCCCCTCCATTCAATCATCTTTGGCTGCACCAGCGGCAGCTTTCTCCAAGGGCTAGATTACGACACCGATCTCATTGCTGAACTTTCCACCGTTTCCAATGGAATTCCAGTCACCACAACCTCTGCTGCGATGGTGAAAGGGTTAGGGAAATTAGACCTTCATAAACTGATTATCATTAGTCCATATACCAACGACATCAATGAACGGGCCAAAACATACTTTGAGGCAGCAGGTTTTTCGATATTGGGGATGCGCGGACTGGATATTACAACCGACCTTGAGATGACAAGTCTCTCACCAGAAGCAATTTATCGTCTGGCACGATCCGCCTGGCAGCCAGAGGCCGATGGCCTGTTAATTAGTTGCACCAGCTTGCGAACAATCGAGATTTTAGAGGAGTTAGAGGCCGATTTGGGCAAGCCTGTCATTTCGTCCAATCAAGCTTCTTTTTGGTCAGCTATGCGAATGGCCGGAGTGAATGAATCTGTCGCTGGATTTGGAAAATTACTGGAAATATAGAAAAGGAAGGAATATCATGAAAGATTTTGCCAACATTGCGAGGCCCGAAGAGGGTATTCAAGTCATTGAAGATGTAACCAACACGCCCGGCGTACAAACTGGTGAAGGCGAACTTGGCCCCCTACTCTGGGGAGAAGGTACCCAAACGTATTTCCTCGATATCCCCGCCGGCGCATACCTCGATGAGCATCCTCATCCTTTCGAGGCAGTAATCTACTCCGTGAAGGGCAGCTTTGTTGTTTCTTGTCGGGGCAAACGGTATCTCTTGGAACCGGGCAGCCTGATGTCCTTTGCCACCGATGTTCCGACAGGGTATGAGGTACCTTTTGATGAATCTGCCTTTATGGTGGTTTTCAGGGGAGAAAAGCCAACCATGGACCAAATATCATTCGTCGAACGGTTCACCCCCGATCATCCGGCCAGCTTACACGATTTGCCAGAAGACCATCCAGCACGGGTATTTGCTCGCCAGGTCAATCCAGACTTTGGATAAACGATTCGAGGAATTCCAGCAATTTATTGAAACGAGTTGGGACCGCCACATGGTTCCAGGGCTTGTCGTTGGCTTATCAATTGACGGCCAGCAGCGCTATCTGAGCTTTGGCGAGACAAGCGTCGAAGCGCCTCGTCCAGTAACGGCCGATACGCTGTTTCAAATCGGCTCGATTTCCAAGACCTACACCTGTCTGGCTCTGCTGAGTTATGTTGAAAACGGCCGACTCGCCCTAGACAAACCCATTCGAGAATACCTCCCCCAATTCCGGGTTGTTGATGAACGGGCCTCAAGCCAGGTAACGATTCGTCATCTTTTGACCCATGTCGCTGGTTGGCAGGGCGATTACTTTGTGAATACTGGCCGGGGTGATGGCGCGTTGGCTCAGTACGTGGCCCAGATGGCTGAATTGCCCCAGATTGCCGAAGTCGGCCGTTTCCTCTCCTATAACAATGCCGGATTCAATCTAGCCGGATATTTAATCGAAATCGCCAGTGGAAAAACCTACGAAGTGGCGGTAAAAGAGGCTGTTTTTGCTCCACTTGGCCTGTCCAAGACCTTCTTCTTCGCAGAAGATGTCATCTCCAGGCACTTCGCAGTCGGTCATCATCCGGGGAATAGCGGCGTTGAGGTTGCCAGACCCTGGGCCTTGGCCAGATGCGGCCATCCGGTGGGCGGTGTCGCCACAACCATTCGAGACTTGATGCGTTACAGCGCCTATTATCTAAATGAAGGGCAATCAGACTCAGGACGACAGGTGGTGAACACTGAGACGCTGAAATCGATGGTGTCGCCCCAACATTGGATTTGGAAAAAGAAAGAGGCGGTTGGCTTTTCCTGGTTCATTGAGAATGTAAACGGAACCCATCTTATTTCGCATGGTGGGTCAACGAACGGCCAAGTGTCGGGCCTGTTTCTTGTGCCTGATAAGCAGTTTGCGATTGGTGTTTGTACCAATTCGAGTAGAGGCGGTGCATTAATCAACCTGATTAGCCAATGGGCTTTGCGCGAGTTCACGGAGGTTGAGAAGGATGAGGAAATACAACAGACCCTGACCCCGGACTTCAGCGAATTGGTTGGGCGCTATTTACGGCCGTTTGCAGAGATTGAAATCGGGGAATTGGACGGCCGTTTAACGGCCGAAATGAACTATTTGGGCGGATTTCCAACAAAAGACGATCCCCCGTATCCCAACCCACCCCCTTTGACGTTTGTGGCGACCGAACTAGATCGATTTGTCGTTCCAGATGGCCCTGCGAAGGGGGCGGTCATCGATATTATGCGAGATGATGGTGGGGTCGGCTGGGTAAGGTTCCAACGCCGACTGTTTGCCAAAATGGCCCCATAACGAATTCAATAGATCAGGCAGGACGCAGAATTTTCCACTGCGGCCCATTTCCGCCTTGGGCAGTTGCTTCCTGATAGGAAACGATAAAGGCTCGTCGTTGCCTGTCGGTTTGATTGCCATCTGAGGCATGCCACAGCAAAGCGCTAAACACAATGATCGAACCTGCTTTGACTGGGACATAAATTCGCTCTGATAAATCAACTTCCACATCCATGCTAAGGTTGCACAGGCCGTTTTTCTTCTCACTAGCCGGTTGCAACCCTCGTTTATGTGACCTCGGTACAACTTGTAGGCAACCTTGCTCGATTGAGACATCAGATAGGGGCATCCAAATTGACAGACGAGTAGCAGCTTCTGAATGTTGAGTATAGTAGGCATCATCCTGATGCCATAGGCAGGGGGTCATATCATAAGGGTCTTTACAAACCAATTTAGCCGAATAGATAGCGATTCCTGGCTTGACAATATCTTGGATTAAATCCAAGATTCGTTCATCCTGGCAAACGTTTCGAGTAATGGATGAAGCCAAACCTAACCGAAACAACCAGCCCCGCGATTCATACTCGTCTAAATTATGCTTGTGTTTGGCCTTTTTTTCAGCGACAACGTGGTCAATTTCTCGGTCAATGGCAGCTAGTTCCTCTATTGGAAATACATTGGGAATAATCGTGAAGCCTTGTTCATCATACTCCGATAGCTGTCTCTCAGTTACTTGTAGGTTCATGCGCCATTCCCTCCAACCAGGCTAACTCTTCGGCCGTTAAAGTGAATTCGGCCGTCTGCACATTGTCAACGATTTCATCTTCATTCGAGCCGCCCGTGAGGGCGAAGACCTCAAAGGGTTGATTTAGGACATAAGCAAGGGCAATTCGGGCCAGGCTGACACCTTTCTCGGCCGCTAATTGCTCCGTTCGCGCCAGCCGCCCCCAATTGTCCTCAAAGCAGTAGACCTCAACACAGAGCTTGTCAAAATAGTTATCAAAGGTGTCAAGGTTGTCTGGGCGAAAACGGCCGGAGAAGAACCCACCAGCGAGACTTGACCAGGTAAACAGCGGCATCCCTTGACTGGCATACCAGGCACGGGCGGCTTTTCCAGCAGGGCCGCTAATCGAAACGCAATTTGTCCAGGGTTCTTTAAGTTGATACGCCAGGCTAAAGCTCGGACTGCTGGCAACGAATGGAGTCAGGCCGTTTTCTGCTGCATAAGCGTTCGCCTCTGCAATGCGCTCATGAGTCCAATTGGAACCACCATAAGCCAAAATATGCCCCGCTTCTTTGTGTTGATGCAACCGTTCGACGATGGGGCCAACCGGAACGCTTTGGTCGTCCCGGTGGAGTAAATAGAGGTCTATATACTCGGTTTGAAAGCGAGCCAGGGAATCATGAAGATCGGCCGAAATATCAAACGGATTTACCCGCTGCCTATCGATGTTGTGATGGCAGCCTTTGCCAATGATGACAATGTCCTCCCGGTTGCCTCGCTTATTAAACCAATGGCCGACACTGCGCTCGCACTCTCCGGTTCCATAGGCGTGGGCCGTGTCAAAGGTGTTGATGCCATTTTCGAATACAACATCTAAGAACGCATTCGTCCAGCCCTGGTCTTTGGTAGTACACATCATAGTGCCTTGCACGACCCGAGAAACTGGTTTATCGACTCCTTCTATGCTGCCAAATCTCATTTCGCTGCCCAGAGCAATCCCCTTCTTGTGATCTCACGACTTTCGGGGACATCGAAATCGCTCAATACATGGCCGAGGGAAGAATAGAAAACACGGCCGTTTCCATACATCCGCTTCCAAACGGCCGGCATAACCGTTCCAGCGATCCACGGCGTGTCTCCTTCTTCACCAGAAAAGGTCAACGTTGCCAAGACTTCATTGCCCGGATCAACATGCATATAATACTTCTCCGACACCATTTGAAAATCTGACAAACCGGCCACAATCGGATCATCTTTCTTAACGATATTTACCTCATAAGGGATAATATTGCCCGGATGGGCAACCCATTGGCCGCCCACCATCCATTGATATTTTGGATTTGAACGAAAAGAATCAGCCATTGGGCCATGCCAGCCACCTAACCCAACCCCACTGTAAACTGTATCCAACAACCCTTTTTCTTGCTCCTTCGTTATCGTGCTCATCGTCCAGACCGGGACGATCAGATTGAGTGATTTCATATACGATTCATCACAATAAATATCCAGGTCAGAGACAACATCAACCTCAAACCCAGCTTCCCGCAAAAGACCAGCGAACAGCTCTGAACATTCCTCCGGCTCATGTCCCGCCCAACCACCCCAGTTGATTAACGCTTTTTTGCTCATGTTCTTGATTTTCCTCCTCAATTCATAAGTGATTGTGGATGAACAATTGTACCATAGAACAAGCAGTCATTCGATATTTTTCAGGCTAGGTGGCATAATAATAATTCGTTGTTGAAGCGAATATCCTTGGACTAAATTCGGCCGTTTCCTCAGGAGGATGATCCGATGGCAAAATTAACACTCGAACAAATTTACGAGCTTTCATTTGAGGCTCTACGCCGATGTGGCGCTAATGATTTTCAGGCCGGGCCAACGGCCCAATCTGTCAAAGATGCAGAAGCAGAAGGAATCCGAAACGTCGGTCTAGGGTATTTGCCCATCTACTTAGGTCATTTACGAAGTGGCAAGGTAATCGGGGATGCACAACCATCCATTAAAAGCCAGGAGGGAGCGGTCTTACAGGTCGATGTCGCACACGGTTTTTGCCATCCCGCCTTTATCTATGCCCTATACCAATTTGTCGAATTGACCAATAAGATGGGGATTGCCGTGATGAGCCTGCAACGCTCCTACTCTGCTGGCGTTGTTGGTTGGTTCAATGATATTTTAGCCCGAAAAGGCCTTGTCAGTCTTGCCTTTGCCAACGCCCCAACCTCCGTTGCGCCCTATGGCGGCAAAACACCGTTTTTTGGCACAAATCCTATTAGCTTTGGCGCCCCACGTGCTGATGGCGATCCGATCATTGTTGATATGGCAACCAGCGCCACCGCCAAAGTGAATATCAAAAAAGCAGCGGCTGAAGGGCGCGAAATTCCGCTCGGCTGGGCAATCGATCCCGCTGGCAATCCAACTTCAGATCCAAAATTAGGCCTAAAAGGAGGACTGGCCCCTCTGGGTGGAGCAAAGGGCTTCGGTCTAGGTCTGATGGTTGAACTTTTGGCAGCAGGAATGACCGGCGGCAACTGGGCCCATGAAACCCCTGCCTTTGGCGACAATATTGGCGGCCCACCCAATGTGGGCCAAATCTTCATCGCCCTGGCGCCAAACAAAATGGGTGGCACGACCTATTTAACCCGTCTCGAAGGCATGATTAGCCACTTACTTGCAATTGATGGCGTTCGTTTACCCGGCGCACGGCGACATGAAGCCCGTGCAACGGCGGCAAAGGGCATCAAAGTACCTGAAGAGCTACTCGCCAAAATTGCAGCAGGGTAACAATTCGTCCAATTCCATTTCTATATTGTCCTTGGCTCATGTTCAGTACAAGTGATCTGATATAGAATAAAAAGCATGGACTTTCCAATAGTAGACCTAATGGATAGGGTAGCCTGCGAGAAATGGATAGAAAGATACTTTCACCCTGGTGGCTTAAAATGTCCGCATTGCGACGCGCCCTTTGAGCAGGGGTTGTGGTTTCGACGAACTGAGCTGAGCGACCTGGATGTTTACCGCTGTCGGAATTGCAAAGGCATCCACAATTTGTACAGCGGCACGATATTTGAAGGTCGCTACTTTACCCCGGAGCAGACAGTCTTGTTTATCCGAGGAGTGTGTCAGGGAAAACCAACGGCTAAGTTGGCGCGAGAGTTGGGCATCAGCCGGACAACGGCAACTGAAGTTCGGCGATTGTTGCAAGCCAATGCTGAACGAGAGCAAGAGACAAATCCGTTGGATGACCTGGAAGTAGAAACGGATGAGATGTTCCAGAATGCGGGGGAAAAAAAGCGATTGGCATGGCGACCCGGATGACCCACCTCGACGACGAGCGAACAAACGGCGCGGACGAGGCACCTTTGCCAATGACCGCCCGCCAATCTGTGCTGTGATAGGTCGAGAATCACGCCAGGTACGTATCCGAGTGATGAAAAACACCAAAGGAGTTACCTTGTGTTCATTTGTTGAGCAGTTTACCAAACCAGATGCCACTTTATACACCGATGAATACGACAGTTACAATCGCCTCAAGCGTGTTCGCCTGACCGTTTGCCATAGCGACAACGAGTGGGCGCGAGATGCTGATGGGGACGGTATCCGAGAGGTTCATGTTAATTCCAACGAAGGCGGCTGGACAGGGTTACGCAATTTTCTACGACCTTTTCGTGGGGTTCATAAGAAATATCTCTCTGGTTATGTGGCTATCCATGAATTTGCGGTTAATCATAAACAAGTTACTCCGAATTTTGTCGCTGCTCTTGTCCGTCTTCACTAGTTCTGAACATGAGCCATTGTCCTTTTGTACAGGTGCTGTCTGGCCGATTGCCTCATGCCATTTCAAATTTTTTAATCATACTAGAGGTGGATAATCAGCTAACTATCATAGTTTCTTGAGGAGGTCTTCATGTCAACCAATAACCAACATTTCGTCCGAGCCACATCCCTAGAGGAAGTCAAAAGCGCTGGCTGCACGGCCGTTCAGCTCGATGGCCATGTCGTCGCTTTATTCGCCCACAACAATAAAGTTTACGCCGTCGACAATCGCTGCCCCCACATGGGCTTTCCGTTAGACAAAGGCTCTGTGAAAAACGGCATTTTGACCTGTCATTGGCATCACGCCCGCTTCGATCTAGAAAGCGGCGGCACATTCGATCAGTGGGCCGACGACGTTCGCAGCTTTCCCGTTGAAGTGCGCGGCGACGAAGTTTGGGTAGATATAGCCCGCCATGCCGACCCCCGCCAACATCAACAAGAACGACTCCAAGTAGGTCTAGAACGAAATCTATCACTGGTCATGGGTAAAGCAGTCATGGTTTTGGTTGAAGAAGGCGCTGATGGGGTTGAACCATTTTGGGCCGGGCTAGATTTCGGCACCAAATATCGGCGCGGTGGCTGGCGCATGGGACTAACCATTCACGTCTGCATGATGAACCTATTACCCTATCTGGACGAGATAGATCGGCCCAAAGCACTTTATCATGGCCTTTCGGCCGTTGCCGCCGAAAGCTTCGGCATGGCCCCTCGCTTCCAAGTTCGGCCGTTACCAAACACCGCAACCGATCTACCCACCCTCAAACAATGGTTCCGCCAATTCATTGAAGTGCGAGACGCAGAAGGAGCTGAACGCTGCATCATCTCAGCCGTTCGAGCCGGAGCCGACCACCAACAAATGGCCGACATGCTCTTTTCGGCCGTCACCGACCATCGCTACATCGACATCGGGCATCCAGCCGACTTCACCAACAAAGCCTTTGAAGCCCTCGACATCGTTGGCTGGGAGCAGGCCGAACAAGTCTTAACCAGTCTCGTTGCCGGATATGCCAACGCCGAACGGATGGAAGAATCTAATGCCTGGCGCAATCCAATCGATCTGATTGAAATTCTGGAAAAAACCTTCGATCAGCTTCCCAAGGTTTTGGCAGCAGGGAAAGAGGTTGATACTAGATGGAACGGCCATGATGCATTAATCCCCATTCTCCACGGCGACGATCCCCAGGCCATAGCCAATGTCCTACTATCTGCGCTTGAAAATGGCTGTTCAATGGTCGATTTGGCGGCCGCCGTTTCCTATGCCGCCGCATTACGCATCGCCCGATTCCACACCAGCAACGAATTTCCCGACTGGGACACCGCCCTCCACACCTTCACATTTGCCAACGCCATCGAACAAGGGCTGCGCCGAGCGCCATCAGCCGAGCTGCTCCGGGGCGTTTTCGATGCTGCCATGAGTGTCTACCTCGATCGATTCTTAAACATTCCCGCCGCCCGCCTACCTCAACAGAACGGCCGAGTGACGACCCCCGCCGAACAGTTAAATGAGTTAACGGCCTTATTAGATCGACAACAACAAGTAAATCAATCTGGGGGATTAGTCGCTCACTATCTCGAAAATGGCGGAGAGCAAAAAGCCCTATTGGCCCGCCTGGGTCATCTCCTCCTCCGAGAAGACCGCGACTTCCACACCATCCAAACAATCGAAGCCGCCTTCAAACAATACCAACGGCTGCAAGGCACAGAAGCCGGAACCCACGTCCTCATTGCCGCCGTCCGCTATCTAGCCGCCCACGCCCCCACCGTCCGCGCCCAAGGCCAAACCTACAGCATCGCCTCCCGTCTACATCGCGGCGAGAAGATCTTCGAGGAGTAAAACATGTTTGCTAGGAAAGTGCACCGACCGCCAAAAGTCCAAAAGCATTAAGGTCAAGTATATTCACTAAACAATAAGGTGACAGACAACAACAATTCGATATAATTTTGAGGTCTTATTTCACGCTCAACTATCGCTTTGAGAAAAGATATCCTTTTGTGCCGCAAATTCTAGCCATCATCGATGCGAATTTTATCAAAGAGGGAACGAATCTAAAATGAAATCTCAAAATTTCAAAAACATCATCAGACTATTACCGATCTTCGTCTTTCTAGTTGCCGGGGTCTGGCTGCTTCAACAGTCACCAACGCTAGCGCCCGAAGGCCAACAAGCAAGAGAAGCCCTGGCCGACCAGCTTGGTTTAGAGGGAATTGACCGCGAGAACTTCTTAAATGAAGCCCTTGAAAATCCAGATGCCGAAGAGCAAGCTTTGCTTGCAGCCGGTGATTTTTTCGCCCACCGCTACACCTACCCTACTGGCGAGTTTCAGCAACAGTGGCTGCTTGATGCGGCCGAACAAGACCGCCAAATCGCCAAGGGCGTTCCCGCTGGCAGTTTGAGCGCCGACCAGATTAACGGCCGTTCTCCTCTCACCCTCGACCCCACCAAATTCACCTCCTTAGGCCCCGAACCAGAAATCTATAACAGCGGCTATAATTCAAGCGGCCGAATCAACTTCATCGTCTCCGACCCCGTTTCGCCGACCATCGCCTACTTCGGCTCAGACGGTGGCGGCGTCTGGAAAACCGTCAACTGTTGTAGCGCCGCTACAACCTGGGAACCAATGACCGATGACCCGATGATAAACTCAATCGCTATCGGTCATATGGCCCTCGACCCCAATGACCACAACACCGTCTATGCCGGGACCGGCGACTTACGCTACGGCTCTTTCAGCTTCGGGGCTGCCGGCTTACTTAAAAGCACCGATGCAGGGGAAACCTGGACCACGCTAGGAGCTAGCATATTTGGCGGCCCCTATCCGCCCGATGGCGTATTCCCCCAATATCAAGCCATTGGCAAAGTAGCCGTAGACCCCAACGATAGCAGCAAAGTCATCGTCGGAACCAAAACCGGCCTCTACTTCTCCTACGATGGCGGCACAAATTGGGATGGGCCATGTTACACCAACAGCCACCTCACCCAACGCCAAGATATGACCGGCCTAAACTTAGTCGATGAAGGTGCCGATACAACTATCTTCGCCGCTGTCGGCACACGAGGCTTCCCAACGGCCGTTCAGCCCAACCTCGGTCTCACCGGAGCCAACGGTGTCTATAGCAGCACCGTTCCCGCCTCCGGCTGCCCCGCAAGTTGGAATCTGCTCAACAATGGCTGGCCCGCCGGAACAGGCGATGGCAACCCCGCCAATGATTTAATCGGCCGTATCGACATGACCGTTGCGCCCAGCAACCCCGACATCCTCTATGCGCAGGTTGCAGACAATTCCAATTCAAGCGGCTCTCGCGGTGTATGGCGCACCTCAGATGGCGGCGCTTCCTGGACTCAAGTAGCCGTTCCAGGCGACCTGCCAGCCTGCATAGGTGGACAATCCTGGTATAACGCTGGCGTCACTGTCGATCCCAACAATCCAGACACGCTCTATTTAAGCCAGCTAAACCTCGGCCGCTCAACAGATGGCGGCGACACCTTCCAACAAATGACCTGTACAGGCAATCAAGTCCACGTTGACCATCATGCCCGCGCCTACGTTGGCGGATCATCCGATGTCCTCTTGATCGGTAGCGACGGCGGTATGTTCCTAACCACCAATGCCACCGCAACAACCCCAACATTTATTGACCTCAACGATTCAATCAGCACAATCGAATTCTACTCTGGCGCCATCACCGGAAACTTTGCCAACGCCACCAATCCCGGCGCTGTAGGTGGCGCTCAAGACAATGGCACCTCTGTCTTCGTCTGGAATGGAACCAACCCTGGCCCAGCCGCCTGGACACGACAACTTGGTGGTGATGGTGTCTATTCCCGCATTGAGCCAGTTTTGGAACAACGCTGGTACATGGAAACTCAAAACGGCAATATGCGTATGTCACAAAGCGGCCCCTTTGGCCCCCTGATTACGATAACTGGCGGTTGGACAAGCTCTGGAGATCGTCTCAGCTTTTTATTCCCCTATGAAATCTACCGTTATAGTTGTCCGCCAACCGGCTGTGAACATTTAATCGCAGGCAGCCACCGGGTTTGGGAAACCATTGTCGGAGGTATTCCTCCCCTCACAAATTGGTATGCCAACAGCCCCGATCTGACCAAGGGAACCCTGGCTGACCGCTCCCACATCAATCAGCTCGATTTTGTCGTAACTGATGAAACAAGCGCCATCGTTGGCACAAATGATGGTAATGTTCAATTTGGCTTTGGTTTAGGATCGGGCGTTGCCAACACAGCCACTTGGGTTGATGTCACTGGCGGTAACGTCGTGCTGCCAAATCGGCCGATATTGGATGTAGCATCCGATCCTGGCAATCCACTTCGTGGTTATGCCGCCGTTGGTGGCTTCACCCAAAACACGCCCGGCACACCCGGCCATGTTTACCAGGTAACTTGCACCGCCGCTTGCGCCACCTTCACTTGGCTAGACAAGAGCGGCAATTTGCCCAACATTCCCGTTGACTCCATCATCGCCAATCCAAACTTCCCACAGCAGGTCTTCGCTGGAACCGATTGGGGCCTCTACTACACCGATGACATCGATGCAGCTGTGCCAATCTGGTACAAATTTACGGCCGGATTGCCCTCAGTCATGATCTGGGATATGTCCGTTGATTTCGACGGCAGCGGCAATGCCACCACCCTGGCCCTCTGGACTCGCTCGCGTGGCGCTTATGTCTGGCCCCTGGCCAATGGCCCAATTAATGCCGATTATGCGGCCGTAATCGCCCCCAACACCAATATCGACGATACCCCCGGCGAAACCGTTGTCCATGACTTCTTGCTTGGCAACACCGGCCTCAACGACGACAGCTATAACCTCTTAATCAGCGGTGAAAGTTGGACGACCACGCTGTTAACTGCTAGTCCAATCGCCCTCCAAGCTGGTATGACAGCAACCATTCAAGTACAGGTTGACATTCCTCATGCACCGAACACCAGCGACTCCTTCACCATCACCGCAACATCAGTCAACTCCCCAACTGTCTCATCAAGCGCAATGGGAACCACAAACGCCGTCGTCAACCCGGCTGTCAATGCCTCAACAGACAATGACAACCAGACCGGTAATTCAGGCGAGGTTCTGACCTATACGGTTAGTGTCACAAACACCGGAGACTACACCGACACATTCACAGTCGACTTAAGCGGAAACCTTTGGCCGACCAGCGCCTCAACCGCCTCCGTTGGGCCATTAGGAGCGGGCCAAAGTACCAGTATCGAAGTTTACGTGACGGTTGGAGCCAGTGGCTCTGACAGCGTAACCGTCGCCTTCATCTCCGATCTCGACAATAATGTTAGCGACAGTGTCGTTCTAACAAGTGTGGTTGGCACATTTGAGATCTACATGCCAACTGTCTTGAAACAATAACCATAATTCAGAATGAGGTTCCATCTTCTCAGGAAGGTGGAACCTCTCCCAACTTCAACAACCTTTCCCCAGCTGCCCGCAACGTCTCCTCACGTTTCGCAAAATGGAATCGAATTAGGTGATTAGTAGGGTCCCGGAAAAAGCTAGACCCTGGCACGGCCGCAACCCCTATCTCCTTAGCCAACCAATGACAAAATTCCGTGTCGTTCCCATAACCAAACCGACCTATATCGACCATCACATAATAAGCCCCCTCCGGTCGTGAATAAGCCAACCCGGCCTCATCCAAAAAACCAAGAAACACATCTCGACGTTTAGCATATTCGGCTGCTAACCGCTGATAGTAAACATCTGGAAAATTTAGCGCGGTAACGGCCGCAACCTGTAAGGGGTGAGCAGCCCCAACAGTTAAAAAATCATGAACCTTCCGCGCTCCCGCAATAATTTCCGGCGGAGCAATCACATACCCCAACCGCCAGCCCGTCACCGCATACGTTTTAGATAACGAACTGCACGAGATCGTCCGCTCAAACATCCCAGGCAGACTAGCAATATAAACATGTTCATGCGGTGGATAAACGATGTGTTCATAAACCTCGTCAGTCAGGACATACGTATCAAACTCTTGCGCCAAATCCGCGATTTGTTGCAGCTCTCCCCTCGTAAAGACCCGCCCAGTCGGGTTAGCAGGATTACACAACACCAACGCTTTCGGCCGTTGTTCAAAAGCTCGCCGCAGCTCATCCGGGTCAAAGGTAAAATCTGGCGGCCGTAAATGAACATAGATTGGCTCAGCCCCAGATAGAATGGTATCGGCCGTATAATTTTCATAGAACGGAGAAAAAACAATAACCTTATCCCCCGGATTACAAGCCGTCATCATCGCCACCATCATCGCCTCAGTGCTGCCACAGGTCACAACGATATTAGCCTCAGGGTCTATCTCAATCTCCATAAACCGCTGCTGCTTCTCAGCCAACGCCTGCCGAAAAGCAGGTGCGCCCCAAGTAATAGCATATTGATGATAATCCCCATCCAATGCCTTTTGTGCCGCTGCAACCAACGTAGTCGGCGGTGGAAAATCAGGAAATCCTTGCGAGAGGTTAATAGCGCCATGCAAGTTGGCAACTCTGGTCATCTCCCTGATAACCGATTCAGTAAAATTATCTAAGCGGTTGGCAATTTCGGGCATAACAATCTCCTGTTTTAATTAAAAATCTCTCAACCCGATAGACGGCCTGCTGGTCCGCCCAGCAGGCCATTTTCTCTGGTAAATCAATCACGACAACTCACAACTCAAGACACGATTTCGCGGAGGCTGAGGAAGATATATTCCGCATAAAATAAAGCCCATAGAACAAGGTAAAAGCGAGTCATGGAACGGCCGTCGGCTGGCCGAACAGGTTGACTTCTCCGCCAGAAGAACGTCAAAGCAAGTAAATGGGCAACGATAAGAGCGACATTTTCAGGACGGCCGATTTCCGTCATAACCAAGATAATCGGCAGCAAATAAAAAAAGGTCAACACCCAACGACCGATTACGAACACCCTTTCCGGCCCAAGACGAACCGTAAAAGTCCGAATCCCAAATTGACTATCCCCAGCCAAATCAGGAATATCCTTATAAAGAGCAATAACCAGCCCAAAGCCAAAAAAGAACGAAGCAAGCGCCAGGACAAAAGGCCACGGAACGGCCGTTTCGGGAAACATTTCCAAATGAAAATGGAGAAATAAACCGATATTCGAAACAAACCCCCGCACAAAAGCAATCGAAAGCGCAGCCCAAATTGGCAGCCGTTTCAAATGCAGCGGTGGCAAAGAATAAATCGTCCCGATAAGAAACGAAATAAAAACAGTCAATAAAAGATACGGCCCCTCAAAAGCTGCCAAAACCAAAGCCATCAACCCAGACAAAGCCACTATCCATCGGCCTTGATTAACTGAAAACTCACCCGATGCCAGCGGCAAGTCAGGCTTATTTATCCGGTCAATCTCAATATCAGCCAGTTGATTCAAGCCCACAATATAAACATTGACTGCCAAACAGCTAATCAAAGCTAGCAGAAGGATAGGCCATCTTTCGGCCGCTCCTGCTTCTAACCCGCCCACAATAATAAACAAACCCACAACTTGTAAACTTGTCGCAATAATAGTATGAGGTCGGGTAAATCGGATGAAGGAATTAATCACAATATCTCTCAAAATAATAAAACTGTAAACTCATTTATGACTTTTCGGACGCTGAGTGGACGGTTAACCAATATAATATCTTGTAATATTAAAAGTAATATCAATCTAGTCAATTATGGAGGCAATACCCAATGGAATCCCTTATCGGTTTAGCAGCAGGTGGCAGCATTCTTTTTGTTATCCTAATCATCGGTGGTATCGTCGTATCAATGGCCTTCACCCTATTTTTGATTGTCATTATCCGCAAGTGGGCTAAAAATGCCTTCGGCCCCAACCAAAAAGTGTTACAAGAAGGTGTGCCAGCCAATGCAACCATTCTCAAAATCTGGGATACTGGTGTCACGCTCAATGACAATCCACAGGTAGGCATGTTACTAGAAGTTCAAGCCCAAGACCGTGAGCCATTCCGGGTAGAAATGAAATCCATCATTTCACGCATCATGATCGCTCAAATCCAGCCCGGCCGCGTTGTCCCCGTTCGCTACGATCCTGAAAATCCCTCCCAGGTTGCCCTTGCTTTCTAGCATCAGCAATCGCCAATCCACCCATACTTTTTTCCTAAAATATCGTTTACCCCAATTACCTGGTGTAAAATAGAAAATGCGAGAACTTTTTGTTCAAGTTCTTGCCTTGCCAATCTTCTATTCTTCTAAATGGAGAAACAATGTCCCAAATCTTTAACTGTCCCTCTTGCAGCGCATCACTCGATTATGACGGCGGCGATCATGCTACTGTTCGATGTGACTACTGTAGCAATACAGTCATTGTGCCTGAGTCAATGCGAAGCAAAGCCAAGAACGTCTCTACTCTCTTCACCCGATCAAATCAGTTGAAAGAAATCGTCGATTTGATTAATGCTGGCGATCATACCGAGGCAGTAGATTTATACGCCCGCACCTTCAACGTAAGTCACGAAGATGCCCATTCGGCCGTAAACAGGCTCGCCTCAGGTCTAAGTCTCGCAATGAACCAGATCCACGGACAAAGCTACGGCCGAATAAGCAACGATCCCAATATTCAAACATATCGCTCATCTGATAACACGGGCCGCAATATTGGCTGTCTCATTTTGGCAATTGTCCTCTTTACAGTCGGCATTGTCGCAGTCACCACCATCATTCCCCTCATCGCTGGTGGCGCTGCCCTCTCCACAGTTTTTTCAGGCGAGGACCCCTTAGGCGAAATAGACAACTTACTATCAACGGCCGAAGCAAGCAGCGCAACCATTGAATCTGGCGGCAGCGTTTCAACCTTCAGCACTGCTACCCCGACACCCGGCGCAGCCAACTTACTCTTGCAATTTGGCACCGAAGGTATCGCCCCCGGCCAGTTGAATGACGCCCGCTCATTAGCCGTTGCCCCAGATGGCAATATCTATGTCGCTGACCGAAATAGCGGCCGTCTACAAATCTTCAACCCCGAAGGCCAGGTTCAGGCTCAATGGGACATGGACGAAGAAAAATTCATTGCCCAACTCGCCGTTGATCGCAACGGACATCTATACACAATAGAAACCAGCGACATCTTCCGCTACGATATAGCAACAGGCGAACAGCTAAACCAGGTTACCTTCCCTGGAACGGCCGTCATCTTCAGCAGCATAGCCACCACCTCAGACAACCAACTAGTTGCCGTAAATAGAGTTCGTGGTCAAATAATCCGCTTCGATCCAGACGGCAACTCCAACTTAGTCATCGAAATCGAGACCGTCCCAGATGCCAGCGGCGTTGAAATAGCAGCCGTCGATGGCAGCGGTAACATCTATGCCCTGGGAACTGGTGAAGACGCCCTCGGCAACCGCCAAGATATCGTGTTCAAATTCAACGCCGAAGGTCAATATGTAACCCGCTTCGGTCAATCTGGCAGCGAGCCAGGCACATTCCGAGCGCCAAACACAGTTGCCGTTGATGGACAAGGCCGAGTTTATGTAGGTGACATCTTCGGTATCCACATCTTCGACAACAGTGGCGTTTTCCTCGACTTCTTTGAAGTTGAAGGCGCAGCCTTTAATATAAAAATTAATGACCAGGGTCAACTCATAGTCACCAATAGGACAACCGTATTTGTATATGAAATCAACGTTGAATAATAGAAAGAAAAGTCTGACTTTTCCAAAAAGTCAGACTTTTACCCTCTCCATTCTATGCCTCATCCTAGCAGCCTGTAACTCTGTTACTCCTCAGGACAACACCCCCGTCCCTCAAGCAAACACCTCAGAACCTTCACAATCATCACCACAAGAACAAAGCGGGATCGCTTTAAATACTATATTTACGCTCAACGAAGGCCAAAGCGTGACCCTTGATGCAACAGAAGTAACGCTAACCTTTGAAATGGTCGAAGAAGACAATCGCTGTCCAACTAATATTGAATGCGAAACGGCTGGCCCAGTTATCATCATAGTCACGGCCGATCAAGTCGGAAAACCCTCAACCACTTTTACCATGAACCCCGATCCATTCTTAGCTGCCCAAGACGGTACTTCATCAAACATCTTTCATCTCAAAGAGTATGACATTGAATTAGTCGCCATAAACCCTTATCCTGAAGAGCCAGAAGACATCATGAATATGGACTATACGGCCGATTTCATCGTCACAGAACCATCTCTTGAAGAACAAAAAGTAATTGATGCCGAACTCCGAGACATCTTTACATTAAGGCTCGAGCAAGATGCTGTAATTGCATCGGCCGATATAACCGTTACCTTTGAAAAAGTCATTTCGGATTTTCGTTGTCCAAAGGCAGTTGAATGCGAAGAGGATGGCCCTGTCATTGTTCAAATTTCAGCCGAGACAGGGGACGGCACAAGCGCAACCTTCGAGATGAACCCTGAGCCTGGAATTGCCGCCGTAGAAGGTTTCCCGCCCACCAGGGTCAATTTCCAAGGATTCGTAATTGAATTAACGGCCGTACACCCCGACCCAATCCAGCCGGAGGACACCGATAATTTCCCCTATACTGCAACGATAATCGTTCACGAATTAGATTCAGCCGTGATCTCATTAAATGTCCCGTTTATCCTAAACGCCGGACAAAGCAAACCAGTTGAAGGAACAGATCTAACCCTCACCTTTGAAATGGTAGAGAGTGACGGCCGTTGCCCTTCGGCCGTCCTTTGCGTCGAAAATGGCCCAGTGATCATTATCATATCGGCCGTTATTGGAAACCAACAACCAACCACCTTCACCATGAACCCCAACCCAGAACTGGCCCAACTCCCTGGCATCCCACCCAAATTTTTCACCTACGAAGGATTTGAGATTGAATTAATCGCCGTTGAACCCTACCCCGAACAGCCCGAAGACCTGATGAATATGGACTACACGGCCAATTTCATCGTAAGACAGGCAACCTCTGAAGTGAATTATGATATTGAAACAGATGTTGGCAGCCCATTTCCCTTAGAAGTAATGGAAAGAGCTGCGATTAGAACGGCCGATTTCATCATCACGTTTGAAATGGTCATCACAGATATCCGTTGCCCAACGGCCGTTGATTGCTTCCAAGATGGCCCTGTGATAATCCAAATATCAGTCAAAACGGAGGACGGCACAACCACAACCTTTGAGATGAACCCCAGCCCCGAACTTGCCGAGATACAAGGCAACCCACCCAACTTTATCACCTTTCAGGGCTACGATATCATATTGATTGCCGTAGATCCATACCCCGAACAGCCAGAAGACATCATGAATATGGACTATAGAGCGACTTTGATTGTTCAATAAATATAAGCCATCATAAGAGCCATGAATCGCACTAATTTTCAATCCATAATTCGTGAAAATTTGTGTTAACTCGTGGCTTAACTTTTCTGATGAGTTCCCATGAACTACGCCACACTTTAATCCAAATTACCAATCTCCAACTTCCCCAAAGCCAAACTTCCCAACACACCCGCCCTATCCCCCAACCCAGGCGGAACGATATAGCTATCCACTCTCTCGATGATTGATGGGGATTGAACATAGCTATTAAGGTAAAGTTGCACTTTGCTGCGAATGAGAGGAAACAACTGTTTTTGAGCCATCACCCCACCCCCAAGAATAATTCGTTGAGGCGACAAAACAGTTACAAACGTCTTGATGGCATGAGCCAGATAATGGGCCTCCAGCTCCCAAGCTGGATGATCATCAGGTAATTCATGTCCTGGTTGCCCCCAACGCTCTTCAATAGCCGGGCCAGAAGCCATGCCTTCCAGACAATCTTTATGATAAGGACATCGACCAGGAAACGGATCATCCTCAAAATCGTGGGGCAGTGAGATATGTCCCATTTCAGGATGTACTAATCCGTGCAGCAACTTACCTCCAACCATACCCCCACCCCCAACGCCTGTTCCAATCGTCAAATAGAGAATATTTTCCAATCCTTGAGCCGCCCCCCACTTATATTCACCCAAAGCGGCCGCATTTACATCCGTATCAAAGCCAATCGGCACACCCAGCACCCGCCCGATCTGCCCTGCCAGGTCAGTATCGGCCCAATGTGGTTTAGGCGTTGAGGTAATATAACCGTAAGTGGATGAATTTTTATCAAGGTCAACTGGCCCAAAAGTGCCGATGCCAACGGCCGTTAAATCCCCCTTAAACCGCTCAAAAAACGCAATCGCCTGCCCAATCGTCTCCCCCGGCTTCGTCGTCGGAAACCGTGTCTCAGCCACAATATCGTCCGGCCCTGTCCCCACCGCACATACAAACTTCGTCCCCCCCGCCTCAATACCACCAAACAACTGTGTCACTTATGCCTCTCCTTAAAAACATTAGAGTAAAAAGTAAACCGTATGCAGTTACCAGTCTAATTGCACCCTTGCCTCTTGCTCACTTGCTCACTTGCACCCTTGCAACTTGCTCACTTGCCATTTGATCAATCAATTCTATAAATCAACGTCCGCCCAGAATTATTAGCCGTTCCCGCCTCATCGGCCCCACCCAAAACATAGAGCGCGTCATTAAAAACGGCCGCTGGCACACCGTGCAGCGGGAAAGACATCGCTGTAGCTGGCTGCCAGCGTTCGGCAACAGGATCAAAGACCTCAACACTATCCAACACCTAATGTGCAACTATTAGGCGGATACCAAACCATCTAAATGGAGAGGTGGCCGACCAAGTTGCAAGTTAATAAACACACAAACTGTGTGTGAAAGTACCTTACGAATTAAACGATGCTGATAATGCCAGAGGTCATGAGCACGTGTTTTGGCGATATGGAAGCGTTCGGTCAAATGAGAACCGACCGTTTCCACCAATTTGCGCCAGCGACTACATGTTTTGAGAACAGCCAACGGTGGTTTTTCGGTCATGTTTTTACGAGCCGGAATCACCAGTTCAACATAGCGCTTGCGGGCCAGATTTAGCTGACGGAAGCCATCAACAAATCCTTTGTCAGCCGGAACGACGCCTTCAAATCCGGCAACCAGGTCATCTAATAGTTGGCTATCATGTGGTCGAGCAGGTAAAAGAGGGTAATCAATAATCATTCCGGCCCGAGAGATTCGCAAGCCTAGCTTGAACCCATAGTATTTCATATCTTTAGCCGCACAAAACCCATAATCAGCTTCAGGTTTGAAACAGCGGTCCCGACCACTGCGCGTGTAAGTGCAAACAGGCAAAGGTAACGTGTCTATGACTTGGACTGTATCAGTAGCCTGGCCACTAATTTGAGTCAATCTTTGCTGAATCTGGGCTTTGACACTCCACAAGTTAGCCGCTTGGCGTACAAATCCTGTTCTTTCCCTCAGTTTTGGGAAAAATGACTGATAATGGGCCTGAAAATAGTCGAAGATAGCTTCATCTTTGCTCAAACCAAAGTATTCACCGCAGATTTCGATGGTGATTACTTCTTCGTCGGTCAGGGCTGGTTGAAATCCACGCCGACGAAGCCGTTGTCCGGCAACAACTGCTTGATAATTTTCGCACACCAAAAGGTAGACCATGATGATAAAATACTCTCTAGACATCGGATTTTCTCCTTTTTGAATAGGTTGGTTGGTACCTCTATTCTACTTGGAGTTATCCGATGTCAATCACTGAAAAAGTCGCACATTAGGTTATCCAACGTCTCTCGGCCGTTAATGATAATCTCCCCACCCAACACAAATATCTGCCCACCAAAAACGGCCGCTCCAAATCCAGCCCGCGCCTCAGCCATCGGCGGCCCCAATTCCCAACTATCACGCTCCGGGTCATATATTTCGATGCTGTTCAACTCCCCCGGCGACCGCCAACGACCGCCCAAGAGATAAATCTTACCTGCCAAAGCGACAGCAGCCGTGTGCTCTCGTGGCTCCAAATGCGGAGCCAATCGACTCCAACTATTCTCAGCCGGATCGTATCGAAGCAAAGCCTGAGAGCCGCCAGTTCCACCCATCACATAAATATAATCACCCAGCGTAACGGCCGCGCCCGCCAACCGCTTCTCCGGCATAGGCGCTAACTCCGACCAAATCTCCGTGATAGGATCATACAACCAGGTTGTATCAGTCGCCACCCAACCACCGCTGCTCGCACCGCCAAAGACATAGAGACGGCCGTTATACCCCGCTGCCATCAAATGGTGCCGTCCCTCCGGCATCTCCGCCAATGGCGACCAACTATCAGCCTCTGGATCATAAACCTCCAACATCTTTTGCCCCCCAAATCCGCCAGGAACATAGATTCGGCCGTTCAACATAACCGCCGCCATCTCAGAGCGGTTAGTCGGCATCTTAGCCCCCTCCATCCAGCTTCCGCTCAGCAAATCCGGCTCCCCTTGTGGCGTTACTACCTCTATGGTAGATACGTCCGGTTCAATTACCAAGTCAGTTGGACTTGACTCAATAGTCGGTTGGCCCGTCTCTTTAGGTACGGCCGTCGGCGTAACGGCCGATTCACTTTCACAACCAACAACTAGAATTAACAGAAAAATCAGACCAAAATATCTCATCAAAATTCCCTCTTGACTCTCCACTTAGTGGAAGGATTATACTATATCCCAGAAAGCTTTCTAATCATTATAAGTAACAAACAAAACTGGCTCATCAGGATTTCGTGGAGACAGTAAGAAACTTTCCACCAATGCTGAAAAAATTAGTGAAAATTCGTGTAATTCGTGGCAAAAAATTGACTACTTGGTGAACAAGCCCTTGAAACCGCAGAAATCTACAAACCTATGGTAAAAATCGGATACTTTTTATCTGCCTAAATCTGCAACCTCAATTTGAGGCATCCGCGTCATCTGCGATCCAATTTCCACGTCATCGCAATTAAATTTCCACTTTGAATATGAAAATCGACCATTCAGTATTACAATTCCTATCTCAGAACGGTTTATGATGATAGGAGAAAACTATGCCCCGCCGCACAAGACCATCCCGCCGAAAAGTAAGCCGCCGTAAAAGCGGCCTATCCGCTGACCTCGCTATAAGTCCCCTCATCAACAAACTATCCCCAATCGAAATCCTCTCCGAAGAAGGAGTCGATCTGATGCACCAGGCTGCCATGCGTCTCCTCAAAGATACCGGAATGCTCATCGTCGATTATCCATCAGCCCTCGATCTGTTCCGCCAGCATGGCGCCAAAGTCGAAGGGGAACTGGTTCGCATCGACGAAGAAACCCTCATGCACTTTGTCAAGATGGCCCCCGCCGAATTTACCCTCCTGGCTCGCAACCCAGCCAACAACCTCTTTATCGGCCGTAATCATATCGTCTTCTCTCCCGTCTACGGCCCCCCCTTCATTGCCGACCTCGACAAAGGCCGTCGCGAAGGCACAATCGACGACTTCCACCAACTAACCAAACTTGTCAACATGATACCTATCCTCCATCATGGCGGCGGCGTCCTCGTCGAACCAAACGACATCGATGTACGCGAACGCCACCTCGACATGCTCCTCAGCCACATCCACCATCATGACAAAAGCTTCATGGGCAGCGTCGTCTTCAAAGACAGCGCCAGAGACAGCGTGACCATGGCCGAAATCCTATTAGGCAAAGAAGCCATCCGCGAAAACCCAGCCCTCATCTCAACCATCAACGCCTCCAGTCCCCTTCGCTTCGACGACCGTATGATGGGCGCAATTGAAGTCCACGCCGCAAATCGACAGGTCGCCATGATAACGCCCTTCATCATTGCTGGAGCTATGTCCCCCAGCACCCTGGCCGCCACCATCGCCCAATCCAACGCCGAAACCTTGTTCGGCATCTGCTACGCCCAAATGATTAACCCCGGCGCGCCCGTCGTCTACGGCTCCTTCCTGGCGAACATCGACATGCGCAGCGGTGCGCCCTGCTTTGGCACGGCCGAAAACACCCTCGCCCTCTTCGCCGCCGGACAAATGGCCCGCCGCTACAACATCCCCTACCGTTCTGGCGGCAACTTCACCGCCTCCCGCATCCCCGATGCCCAGGCCGGATACGAATCAGCCAACACCATGCTCCCCACCATCCAGGCCGGAACCAACTTCGTTCTCCAGGCCGCAGGCTGGCTCGAAGGTGGTCTCATAACTGGCCTCGAAAAGCTCATCCTCGATGCCGAAGAGCTAGCCATCCTCGCCCGCTATGCCGACGGTATCAGCCTGACAGACGAAGATTTCGCCTGGGATGCCTACGCCGAAAACGAACCCGGCCAACACTTTCTCGGAACCCAACACACCATGCGCCACTATGAAACCGCCTTCTACCAACATCGCGTCTTCAGCATGGACAACTATGAACAGTGGGAGTTGGACGGTCGTCAAGACACCTACCAAAAAGCCAACAAACTTTGGAAACAGATGTTAAAGGATTACCAACCACCCCCCTTAGACCCCGCCATCGCCGAAGAACTAAACGACTTCGTCAAAGTCCGTCGCGCCGAAATCCAGGCCAACAAACCCCGCACAGAATGGAAAAGATAAAAGGAGCGCAGGCATCCCTGCCTGCAGCAAATGGCGACCATTCTGGTCGCATTCCATAGGAGGAGACTATGAAAAACAAAGCCAACCTCGTCATCATTGGCGCAGGCATCGTCGGATGCAGTGCCGCCTACCACCTGACCCAAATGGGCTGGAAAGACATCGTCGTCATTGACCAGGGGCCACTTTACGATACAGGCGGATCCACCTCCCATGCCCCCGGCATCATCTTCCAAACCAACGGCTCTCGCCTAATGAGCAAAATGGCCCAATACACCGTTGGCCTGCTCCACGATTTAGAATTTGAAGGACAGCAATGCTGGTATCCAGTCGGCGCCATCGAAGTCGCCATCACCGACGCTCGTATGCAGGAACTATGGCGAAGGCATGGCTACAATATGTCCTACGGTCTTGAATCCCATATCATAAGCCCCGATGAGGTTCAGCAACAAGTCCCCATGATTGATCCGGCCGTTCTAAAAGGCGGCCTTTATATCCCCTCTGACGGCGACGGCCGTGCCTGGCAATGTGCTGGCGCATTAGCCCAAAAAGCTATCGCCAGCGGCGGCGCAGAATTTTATGGCCGAACCACCGCCACCGACATCGAACTTCAAAACGGCCGACCCAAAGCCGTCATCACCGACGACGGCCGTATCGAATGCGACCAAATCCTACTCTGCACCAATATCTGGGGAACCGTCCTGGCCGACAAAGTCGGCCTAACCCTACCCATGATGGCCTGCGCCCACCACTACGCCATCACCGAACCCCTGCCAGAGCTAGTCCACGAAACCGAATGGATTTCCCAACCCTGCGTCCGCCACCAAGATCGCTCCATGTATTTCCGCCAATGGGAGCAAGGCTACTGCACCGGCTCCTACCGCCACGAACCCCGCCTCGTCGATCCCTACGATGTCGGCCAAGATGCCTATTGGCATTGGCGTGAAGATGATTGGCAAACGGCTGTCCACGACACCAACCACATCTACCCCAGCCTCAAAGGACGTGAATACGTCACCAAAGTCAACGGCATGTTCGTCTTCTCCGTCGATGGCTTTCCCATGATGGGGCCAACCCATATCCCCGGCTTCTGGACGGCCATCGGTATCTGGGTCACTCACAGTGGCGGGGCCGGAAAATCCATCGCCGAATGGATGACCTACGGCACAACCGAATGGGACATGCGCGAAGCCAATGTCAACCGCTTCCACGACTACCAGCTAACCAAACGCTACATCCATACCCGCTCCGCCCAAAACTACCGTGAAGTCTACGACATCATCCACCCCCTCCAACAAATGGAAGACCCTCGCAACGTCCGCCTCGCCCCCTACCATCAACGCCTGGTCGAACAAAAAGCAAACTTCTTCAACGTCTCCGGCTGGGAAGCGGCCCAATGGTACGAGGAGAATGCTCGCCTCCTCGAAAAATACGACGACCAGATCCCCCATCGCAGCGGTTGGGAAGCCATGAACTGGTCCCGCATTCAAGGGGCCGAACACCTCGCTCTCCGCGAAAAGGGCGGCCTGTTCAATATCAGCACCTTCACCAAAATTGAAGTCAAAGGCAGTGGCGCACTCGATTTTCTCGAATACACCGCCGCCAACAAAATCGATCAGCCCATCGGCAAAATCGTCTACACCGCCCTCTGCGATGAGGCTGGCGGCATTCGGGCTGATTTAACCATTACCCGCACCGCCCCCGACACATTCCTCGTGCTAACCGGAGCCGGAACCGGCCCCGCCGATCTCCACTGGCTCCATAGCCACGCCCCCACCGACGGCTCAGTCACCGTTACCGATGCCACCTCAACCTACACCGGCCTCGGCCTCTGGGGACCAAATGCCCGGGCTGTCCTCCAACAAGTAACCGACCAGGATGTCTCCAACGCCGCCTTCCCCTACTTCACCGCCCAATCGATCACCATCGACACCATCCCCGCCTACGCCCTTCGCCTCTCCTATGCCGGAGAACTCGGCTGGGAAATCTACTGCCGCACTGAATACGGCCTCCGATTGTGGGACATCCTTTGGGAAGCGGGACGCAGCGAGGAAATCATCGCTCTTGGCGCGGGCGCGTTCAATTCTCTGCGCCTGGAAAAAGGGTATCGGGGTTGGGGCAGCGATATTCACACTGAATACAATCCTTACGAAGCCGGGCTGGGCTGGGCGGTTCGGCTCAACAAAGGGGATTTCCTCGGCCGTTCTGCCCTCCAAAAAATCAAAGCTGAAGGCATCCGAAGAAAACTGTGTTGCCTGACGCTAGACAATCCAGGAACGGCCGTCCTCGGCAAAGAACCCATTCTCGCCGACAACATCCCAATTGGCTACGTTACCAGCGCTGACTACGGCTACACCGTCGGCAAATTTATCGTTTATGGCTATCTGCCGATTGCGTACTCGGAACCGGGTACGGCCGTCCACATCCATTACTTCAAACATCGCTACCGTGCCACTGTCACTACCGAACCCCTTTACGACCCAAAAATGATACGACTTATAAACTAGCAAAAAAATGTCATTTTTAGATATTTTTGGTACCAAAAGATGTAATTTGTAGACGGATTTAGGAAAAAATCGTGGGGATTTAGCCTGAGGCCAGCCTTGTTTTCCTCCTGTAGCCTCACAAAATGTCCGGTTTTGTCTAGTAAAAAAGACATCTTTGATTTCTCTCTACTTTTATGTTAAGTTGTTGGTAATTGGTGGTCATATTTTAATGCAAGTTGTTACCATGACTACCACAGAATGAATTCTGTGGCTGAGATACAAAACATGATAAATCATGTTACAAAACGACTGGATTGTTGCTCGTTTCAGCCTGAGTTATCGGGTTCAAAGCCCGCCAAGCAAAATGCGCGGGGCGCGGTCCGTATTCAGTTTGGTAGGACCTGATAGGTGAGATGGTAGCCCTTTTGTGCCGCATTACAAGGACACTTTATGGCGAGGGCGTTTGGCGGCATCTAATTAGGAATGGGAAGAAAGATTTTATTATCAAATCGGATATAAACAGAGTAAACGTAAGAGCAACGTCTGAAATGACGCTGAATTTTGGACTATAATTCAAATATCATGAGACAAATTTTTTTCTCTTCGCCGTCGTGTTTTTAATAGCTGCCTGTTCTAAAGATGAAGCGACCTCTGAATCAACCCGCATCGCATCATCTGACCTATCAACCGTGCCAGCAACAGCCACCGCTATCACTACCCCACTTCCAACCTTAACCCCAATAGAGACAGCAACACCCTCGCCAACACCAACACCAACTACTACACCAAGACCAACCCGAACGCCAACACCCACGATTACGCCCACACCAACACCTACTCCGGCAATTTGGGTACAGTCTGGTACAGCCATACCCGGCAATGACACCATCATAAATGCCGAAAACGCGAGTCAAGTTACCGAGTTAGCCCGATGGGGTCGGGGTGTGATTAAAGATATCGACTTATCTGAAGATGGACAGTGGCTGGCAGTCGCCGCCGGTTCTGGGATTTATATTCATTCGACAAATGATTTGGCCGCTGAGCCTCTCGCAATTGAAGCAGATGGCAATGTTTCGGCCGTTTCCATCTCCCCATCAGGCGATAAAGTCGCCTTTGTAAAATGGGAGCGAATCCTCCAGGTCTGGCAGCTAAACCCGCCAGAAAAATTAATGAGTATTGATGAAGCCACCAGTGCCCAGTTTTCACCAGACGGCCGCATCCTAGCCATCACCAAATCTCAATCAATCGAGTTATGGAATTTGGACGAGGGATCACGAATCAAATCATACAATGTTGGTTTCGATCCAAGAATCAGGTTTTCGCCCCAGGGCAACCTTGCGGCGGTTTGGTCTCAATGGAATAATCTAGTCTCAGTATACTATTGGAAGGAAGATCAACAGGCATATGAGGCAACACCAATTCTTCATCGCGACGATGAAGTAGAATATCATTCTTTGACAATCGGAGATATAAAGTTCCTTCCTGACGACGATTTGCGTTTATTGGCAATTGAATTTTTTCAAAAAACTTTTGTTACAGGCAGAATCGAAATCCAAGAAACTAAAGACGAAAATTTTCTTTTCTCTAAAGACGACAGAGTACGTTTGTCAGGGCCAATAAAATATGTGTGCAACGAACCAATCGTGTTTCCTGATCCACCAGAACCGGCCGTTCCTTTACATATGGAATCATCGACCGATGACCAAATTATTGCATTATTTTACAAAGACATTCCATTTGGTGGGGATTATGCCGAATATAGCAGTCTCCAATTCTACACAACTAACAACGGACAACATCTATATTCTGCCGAAGAAGGCATTGTTGATTTTGAAATATCACCAGATGACAATACATGGTTTGCCGGGTTGCAGGACGGTCAAATTCAAATCCGGCAAATAAACGATGGAACAATTCTGGAAAGCCTCGATGGCTATGACTCCCCCGTATTAGACATATCTGTATCACCTGACAATCAATATGCTGGTGTTATCTATGTCGATGAAACCAAGATACACCAGCTTCCTGGTGGAGAAACTTTGTACCGTTATCCGGCAACAAAAGTATCTTTCTCACCCAATCAAGAACAATTTGCTTTAGGTTATGAAGACGGCCGAATAGAAATAAGAAATCTTTCAGATGGCAGCCTTATTAATTCAACCTTCGGCCATCAGAACAGCGTCTCTGCTCTCAACTATCTCCCATCAGGCGAGCTAATATCGGCCGGTTTCGACTGTAATATCAGACGCTGGCAGGTTCCCAGCCTGACTCCTCTCAACCTTTTAGAAAACGTCCTGGTCCTAGGCATTTTTACCGAGGAACTTGTGCCGATTAGAGTCAGAGATTTTATTGTCTTGCCTGATAACAAGTCGGTCATAGGACGATTTTATCTGGGTGATTTTGCTGTTTGGTCTCTTCCAGACGGAACGCTATTGCGCGAACCAGATTATGATGATTTTTCCGGAAGTGTACTGGCAGCAGCGCCCAACGGAACGACCGTGGCCGTTTCCGCTTTTTGGCCACCTGAACCGTGGAATGATGCTCTTACCTTAATTGAGTCCGAAGGCGGACCAATTTCTTTCTCTCCAGATTCAAGTCTACTTGCCGGTGAAGAATACCTTTATCAACAACATTATTCCCTAGATGGTGCATTAAAATTATGGCAAGTGTCACCTATGAGATTACTACACGCTGCCCCTACCCAAACAGAAGCAATGACAACTGTAATATTCACACCAAGCGGTCAGTTAATTCTAACTGGGGCATTTGATGGAATTGTTCGTCTTTGGGGCATACCCTAGAACTACATTGAGATACAAAATTCCGACCACCATTTCCGAACAGCCGTTACTCTAGGACCACCCTATGATCCGTTTAAAAGGGTGAGTTAATCATGTATCAAGCGCCAGACCTGTTGAAGTTACATATCCAAACGCTCTACAAACTCACCGCAAACGGCCGTCTCCTCTCCACCAACGAACCCAACCCCCAACCCGCCCCCCGCTTCCTCCTCGGCCGTTCCACCAATGCCACCATCTACCACTTCCGCCACGACCTCCCCCAACCCCTCATCGACCAGCTAACTAACCTCGCCCAATCCGAACCAATCAGCAAGCCACTCGCCCCCAAACCCAAATACGCCAAACAATACCAGGAACTGCTCCAATCCCACGACCCCATCCAAAAAATCCACTCCGGCCCCGCCTATCGCATCCCAATCCCGCAACCACCCCAACCCCAGGCCATCGCCATCACCCCCCAAAACGTCTACCTATGCCAAGACACCTTCAATTGGCTATGCGAAGAAATCGACTTAGAGCAGCCCTGTTTAGCAATTGTGATAGACGGCCGTGCTATTTCCATTTGCCGCAGCGTCCGCATCGGCCAACAAGCCCATGAAGCAGGCATCGAAACCCACTCCGATTATCGTGGCCAAGGCTATGCCCCCATCGTCGCCTCCGGCTGGGCAACGGCCGTCCATGAACTCGGCCGCATCCCCCTATACAGCACCTCCTGGCAAAACATAGCATCTCAAAAAGTAGCTGAAAAGTTAAACATGGAGATGTATGGCGCAACGTTCCATATCACATAAATTAGCTAACCTGAGAATCCATCTCCCGCGCCGCCTCAACCAATCCCATCATGGCCCCAAACTCCTCATGAAAACCAGCGATAATCGTTTCAGGATCAGGAACCAATCCAGCGTCCGTCGCAATGCCAAGCAGAACTTCATTGTTGTAGCTCATGATGCTAACCCCTAAACCAAGTTTGCCAGATTGAGGCACCCAAAACATGATGCCATCTATCGCCTTTCCAGCGAAGTAGCGCACCTCACGCGGGCCAGGAACATTAGTCATCACGGCCGTTGCCTTCGAGCCGAAGATATTCAATACAATATCCTGCACCTGACTCGTCGAAACCCCCATCATCCCCAACACCCCAAAAGCCACAATCGCCTCCGGCGTCCCCTTAATGGCATCCATTCGAGATTTCAGCTCAAACAACCGATCCAACGGATCCGCAATGCCAACGGGCAAAGACAAAAAGACCAGCCCAAAAGCATTACCCAGCTTCGGCTTCTCATCAATCGGCCGTAAATTCACCGGAACCACCGCCCGAAAATCCAACCCACCCACTGGTTCGCCCCTCGTATGCAGATAACGGCCGAGCGCCCCGCTAACGGCCGTTAACAACACATCATTCACCGTTCCGCCCGTCACCTTACCAATCGCCTTCACATCAGCCAGCCCAATCGGCTTCGACCACGCACACACCTTCCGAACGCCTAACGCTCCCTTAAACGGCGTTTCAGGGTCTGGCGGCAGCAGCAAAAGACGGCCGAGTGTCGTCGCGCTGCTAGCCCCCAACTTAGCCGCATCAACCGTTCGCGAGGGATTCGTTAAGGTTTCCATCCCTTCATGTACCAACGTTTCCGCCAACTTCCGAGTGGTGTTAACGGCCGATTTCAATGGCCCTGGACGTGGTTTCCTCCATTTTTCTTCTCCCACAGGTGCTGTGTCCGTATCAGCTTCCACTTCATCCGCCGTCTCATCCGTCAACATCAACAGCACCTTCATCAAAGCAATGCCATCCGCGATACAATGATGCAGCCGCATCAGCAAAGCGCAGCCCCCATCGCCGTAATTCTCAACCAGATGCGCCTGCCAGAGCGGTTTCGAGTAATCGAGCGGCATACTCATCAAATCATTAATCAACGCTTGGAGCGTCTCCTGATCCCCCGGCGCAGGCAAAGCCACCCGATGAACGTGGGAATTGAGGTCAAAGTGAGGATCATCTTCCCAATAAGCTGGCTGTAAATTAGGCTGAATCACCCGCTGTCGAAACCGCCGAAAGGTAAGCAGCCGCCTCTCAATCGTCTCCTTCAGCCGAGCCATCTCCAACCGTTCCTCAAACAGAAATACCCCCGTAATCATCATTAAATTAGTCGGCTCCTCCATCCGCAGCCAGGCATTATCAACCGGAGCCAGGAAATCCTTTTTCAACTTCATTACCACAGTCCTTCCACATCAAATCAACCAAATACAATAATTATCCTTCGTTCTATTCGTGTAATTCGTGGCTGTCTTTACGGTGTTCGCCGTAAGAAGGCAAGAATCTCATTTGCAATAACCTCCCCCTTCTCCTCTTGCAGAAAATGACCGGCATCTTCAATAATGATTTCCGGCGACTCGGCCGCACTAGGAATCAGCCGTCGGAAAAAGCGATCCCCGCCCTGCATAATCGGGTCCTTGGCCGAGAACATCACCTGCACCGGCTTCTCCCACTTAGCTAACAATTTTCGAGCCTCGCGCATTTCGGCTGCACCAGGATCGTCCGGCGACATCGGCACCAACAGCGGAAAGGCAGCCGCCCCAGCCTTATAAGCCCGCTCTGGATAAGGCGCTTCATAGGCAGCGATGACCTCATTTGGAATAGCCCCTGGATTAGCGCAAGCGCCCCGAATAATACGGCCGACTGGCAATCTCAACCCCGTCCGCTCAGCAAATGTCCGCCAATTCATAAACGCCTCCGGATACTGCTCATTGCCAGACGGCAAAAAGGTGTTCAAAATCACCAACCGGGCAAACCGGTCAGGCTGATTAGCCGCCACCGTCAACCCAATCAACCCACCCCAATCCTGGCAAACTAGCGTGATAGCTTGCAAATCTAACCGCTCAATAAAATGAACAATCGTATCGTAATGAAGACCAAAGCTGTACGCCTCAATCTCAGCATATTTGTCCGAACGGCCGAATCCTACAAAATCCGGCGCCAACACCCGCCCCTTCGTCGCCAAAATAGGAATCATCTTACGATACAAAAATGACCAACTCGGCTCGCCATGCAAACACAAAAAAGTCTCCCCACCTTCCCTCGGCCCCTCATCCAAATAATGAACCCGAACATCATTCATCTCAAGATAGTTCGGCTCAAACGGGAAATCCGGCAAATTTTCAAACTGTTCATCAGGAGTACGAAGTATCGTTGTCACAGTAAAACCCCTTATATTTTTGCAATTTTGAAAAAAAGTAATTAACCATTAACAGTTCACGAATTCAACAATTAATTATTTGTTTTCCTTTTTAACCTAAAGCCCCAACAAACGCGCGACCAACGCCGTCCATCCAGTCTGGTGACTAGCCCCAAGTCCAGCCCCATTATCACCGTGAAAATATTCATAGAAGGGAATGTACCCTTGCCAATGGGGATCATCCTGGAACAGAGACTCCTCGCCAAACACCGGACGACGACCGTTCCCATCCTTCAAGAATATAGAACTTAATCGTTGCCCCAAATCGGCCGCCACCTTATCTAACGGTAGAAAACGGCCGGAATGCCGGGGCGTTTCGACCTTTAACGAGTCGCCGTAATAATGATTATATTTCTGCAAAGACTCAATCATCAGATAGTTCAGCGGAAACCAGATCGGCCCCCGCCAATTAGAGTTACCCCCAAACAGGCCGCTCCGCGATTCAGCCGGTTCATACTGAACAGTGTGGATACTATCCCCAACCCGAAGAGAGTAAGGCTTATCCAAATGTTGCCGAGAGAGTGAGCGGATGCCATAAGGCGAGTAAAACTGCCTTTCATCCAACATTCGGGGCAGCACCCGCATCAATTGCGCTTGATTAACCACCGATAAAAGCCGCCGCCCACCATCGCCCGGCTCCGTCAACGAAGCGATATTCTTAACCAGATGCGGCCGATACTTGATAAACCAATCCATCCGTTTCTTAAAGCGAGGCAGCAGCTCCAACAAGTCCGGCTCCAATGTTTCAACGGCAAACAGCGGAATTAGACCAACCAAAGAGCGGATTCGGAGAGGCAGCAAACGGCCGTCCGGCAAATGAAGCTGGTCATAATAAAAGCCATCCTCCTCATCCCACAAACTAATGCCATCGCCGCTCAAGTTATTGATAGCATTAGCAATATAGATGTAATGCTCAAAGAACTTCGTCGCCACATCCTCATAAGCCACATCGTGGCGGGCTAATTCCAGTGCAATAGCCAGCATATTTAGACAGTACATCCCCATCCAGGCCGTACCATCCGCCTGCTCAATATGCCCCCCCGTTGGCAGAGGAGCGCTGCGGTCAAAAACACCAATATTATCCAATCCCAGGAAGCCCCCCTGAAAGACGTTGTTACCGTCCGTATCTTTACGATTCACCCACCAGGTAAAATTGAGCAGCAGCTTGTGGAAAGCCCGGGCCAGGAAATCAGTATCGGCCGTTCCCGTGATATTCCGCGTTATCTTATAAACTCGCCAAACCGCCCAGGCATGAACCGGCGGATTAACATCCCCAAAAGCCCATTCATAAGCCGGAATCTGACCGTTGGGGTGCATATACCATTCCCGCAGCATCAAAATCAACTGCCGTTTGGCCCATTCCGGGTCGATCATAGCAATGGGCAGCGTGTGAAAAGCCAAATCCCAGGCAGCATACCAGGGATACTCCCATTTATCCGGCATCGAAATCACATCAAGATTATAAAGATGCGTCCAATCTGAATTTCGGCCGTTCTTCCGCGACTCCGGCGGCTTCGGCTGGCCCGGATCCCCCTCAAGCCACAGTTCAAGGCCATAATGGTAAAACTGCTTTGTCCACATCAACCCCGCAAAGGCTTGACGCTGCACCATCTTCGCCTCATCCGACATAGCCATTTGATGAACAGTTGGTTGATGAACGGCCGCATAAAATTCATCCGCCTCATCAATCCGCCGCGCCATCACCTCATCAAAGTCAGCAAACGGCTCATCATGATCCACATCGCTGAAACGCAGTTCAACGCTGTAACTATCTCCTGGCTCAATAATCGCCTGAAAATGAGCCGCCACCTTCGTCCCCTCCCTATTCGGATTAAGGCCCGACCGACGGCCACTCACAACATAATCATTAATGCTATCCTTCACATACGGCGATCCATTTCGCCCCCCCCATAATCGCTCATGATTACTCTCATTTTCCGTGAACAGCAGCAAACCATCATCCTCACCCGTATCATTCACCGACCACCAACGCTCCCCAATATGGCGGTGGTCAGTATAGACAGTCGTAGAGTCAATGGCCCGGAGGCGGGGGCGTGGACGGCCGTAGCCCCACGACCAGGTGTTTCGATACCAGAGATGAGGCAGAATATGCAAAGGTGCAGGATCAGCGCCACGATTAACGGCCGTAATCCGACACAATATATCCTCCTGCCCCGCCTTAGCATACTCAATGAAAATATCAAAATATCGCCCCGCCTCCCAGGCATCTCTCAAAGCATCAACCAGTTCAAACTCATCCTCATTGCGGCCGCGACGGCCGTTCTCGTTCACCAGCCACCCATAAGGAAATTCAACCTGCGGATACTTATACAACATCTTCATATAAGAATGGGTTGGCGTGCTGTCCAGGTAAAAATAATACTCCTTCACATCCTCCCCATGATTGCCCTGGTTGCCCGTCAGCCCAAACAACCGCTCCTTGAGAATCGGGTCCTGCCCATTCCAGAAGGCAACTGCCAAACAGATATTCTGGAAGCGGTTACACACCCCGGCCAGACCATCCTCATTCCAACGATAGACCCGGCTGTGGGCATGGTCATGCGGAAAAAATTCCCAGGCCGTCCCATGCCGACTATAATCCTCCCGCACCGTCCCCCAGGCCCGGTCACTAACATACGGCCCCCACTTTTTCCAGTCCGCTTTGCGCTCTCTGGAATCTTTTAGGCGTTGGTATTCGGCCGTTTTTTGGATTGGGTTGCTCATAGAAGAAATGATACCTTAATCAGGAGGTTTGGTCGTATAATTCCTGGTCAATGCGCTCCTGGAGAAATACCTTTATCAAGGACTGATAAGGAATGTCCCGCTTATTGGCCAGCAAGCGCAGTTCATTTAGCATGGATTCCGGCATTCGGAGTGATATTTTTTTTGTTGAAGGTTTTAACTTGGGAAAGATGACCCGCTCAGCTTTGTTCCAATCGAGATAATCGGCCGAGTCATGCTCCGCCCAAAATGCGCGTTCTTCATCTTCATTTTGAAATTCAGGAATTGCTTTTGGCATAAATCTCTCGTTCCTTTCGACTCATATCGCGGGCAGAAATGACCCGAATTTTTGTATCATGAATTGTAAAAGCGATAAATAACTGTCGGCCATTGTTTGTTTGACCAAGGATATAGAACCTTTTTTCAGTATTAGAATGTTTTGAATCGGCTGATAACAACAATGGCAGGTTGAAAAAGGCTTGTTCACACTCTAATGTTGAAACTTGATGTTTTATCCAATTCTTGAATTGGTTCCCTTCATCCCAATCAAATCCATCAATCTTGGACAAATCAATCATTTTTGTATATTACTATGATATACAAAACAGGTCAAGATGTTTGGTCATCGGATTCGGCCGTTTTGTTAAACAGAGCCGCCCCCGGTCCGCCACCATCCCTGGTGACCCCTGCAACCAAAAGAAATGGACGGTTTTCGGACGGTACAACTTGTACAATGCAAGTATTAACAATGTGAATTTATTTCAACCCAAGGAGATATAAATGTCTAGCGTAAATGGTTTTTCCAGATTTGGGTTTTCGGTGTTGTTGTTGGGATTGTTGCTTGGTATTGTAGGCGGCTGGATGTTGGCGGGGCAGTCTGCACAAGCTGAGAGTGGGCTGGGTGATGGGGTTCTGCCACCCGAGGCGGGCGGACAAACTTTTTATAAGCGTGTCTCTGGTACAAGCTTCCATCCCTATTCTTCAGGAACAGCTTATAATCAAGGCCATCTAGGCTGTCTTCACCGGTCAGGCAATTTAGGCAACAATACGTTTGGGTATAGTTTAGAACTGCCACATGGCGCTTTGGTGGACTATTTGTGGCTGTACTTTTATGATACCAGCAGCACCAACGATATGTTTGTGACGATTTCTGCTCACAATGGAATTGGGGGTGAGGAAATTATCGATACAATATACTCGACCAGTTCTGGAGGCTTTGGCACAACAGGGAGCGGTGTTTTTTCTCACGTTGTTGATAACTTTACTGAGTCCCTGATGATAGAAGCCGTTTTTCCTAACAATCAGAACTTCGCCCTCCAGCTGTGCGGTGTTCGGGTTCGATATCAATTTAATATCTCTTCAAATTTTCTACCAGCAATGTTAAATTCGGCCGTACCTTAGTTACCCACATATGAAATTTCACAAGATAAATCGGTAATCCAATGTAGCCGGGGGGATTTTTGAGGATTAACAAATTAACACTGACATAGGTGGGCGTACCCTTGGGTAAGCTACCCCTAAAATAAAGCCAGACAAAAATGGAATTTTCCGGCACAATACTATAAGGAAGGTTCCATATGAAGAAATCACGATTCAGCGAACATCAAATAATAGGCATCTTGAATCAGGCTGTAGCCGGTGTTGCTGTCACCGATTTGTGTCGCGAACACGGCATTAGCAAAAGCACATTTTACAAATGGAAAGCCAAGTACGGCGGCATGGAAGCCAGCCAACTGGCCCGGCTTCGAACACTTGAGGCAGAAAATAGACGGTTGAAAGAGATGTATGCCGAGCTTAGCCTGGAACATCGAGTTATCAAAGAAGCACTCGAAAAAAAACTGTAACGACAGCTATCAAGCGGCAGTTAGTCGGCTGGGCCCAATCGGTTCATGGATTAAGCCAACGACATGCCTGCCGATTATTCCGATTGAGTCGAACAGCTTGGCGTTACCAGCCAAGGCGGGCAAATGACCAAGAGATTGAGGTAGCGTTGTTGGAGACAGCCGAAAGGCATGTTCGTTGGGGTTTCTGGAAAATGTATCGACGCCTTCGATTAGATGGTCATCGCTGGAATCACAAGCGGGTCTGGCGAGTATATCGGCAGTTGGGGCTAAACTTGAGACAAAAGCCTAAGAAACGGCTGCCATCTCGAGAACCAAAGCGGCTTTGTTCACCAGCTGAACCCAATCAAAGTTGGTCGATAGATTTCATGAGTGACAGTTTGACTGACGGCCGCACCTTTCGTACGTTCAACGTTCTTGATGATTACAACCGCGAAGGGTTGTGGATTGAAATTGACACCTCATTGCCAGCAGCCCGTGTTAGGCGTGTTCTGGAGCAGTTGGCATCTGAACGAGGTGGCTATCCGGACCAAGTCCGCTGTGATAATGGCCCTGAACTGATTGCTCATCTGCTGCAAGTCTGGGCTGAGCAAAATGGCGTTGTTATGGCTTATATTGAGCCTGGCAAACCGGCCCAGAATGCTTATATTGAGCGTTTTAACCGGACCTATCGTGAAGAGATTCTGGATATATATTTGTTTGATTCCCTGGCTGAGGTCAGAGTGCTGACTGAAGAATGGTTGACTGATTACAATTCACTCCGGCCGCATGATGCTCTTGGTGGATTGCCCCCGTTTATCTTTCGCGAGCAAGGACTGGTCATTGCCAATCAGGATTGTTCTTTCTTTTTAGACTCGCCCAGAAAAGAAAGAACCAAAGAAAAAGGCGAGGCTCCCATACCCGAGTAAGATTCCATTTTAGGTTGGTATTAAAAATGGGTAGTTGACACTTGTGGTCGCCCGAAAAACAATGCCAGTATTATTTAGGAAAAGTCCAATCATTCTCCGACGGGTCTCAATAAGCTAAATTTCAACCGTCATTCCGATAGTAGCGAATGCGGATTGAGGAATCTTTGACCTTTACTAACTATTGACCACTGACTAAGGAACGCAAAAATGTCTCATTTACTATACAAAACCGGACATTTTGTGAGGCGACACCAGAACCACGAGGGTGGCCGAAGATTTTGTTGATGGAGCGCCACCATCCCTGGTGGCGACTTGCAGATTATCTATTCCTCCCCCCAGTTATCAACAACCGTTTCGCCCACCCCAATCCAAAATCCAACTTGAAATAGTCTCTCATCCGTTCTATCATGCTATTTGATGATCATTAGCTCATACAAGAAAATTGGAGAAAAATAAAAGTGTGATAAAACTTCTCACTTTTGAGAAGCCTTCTGAATAATGAGAAGCCTTCTCACTATTCAGAAAGAAAAGGTTTTTGCAAGCAAGGAGGCCAGCATGTATGCAGCGGCGTATCAGAAATCCATTGAAAATCGCGAAGGCTTTTGGGCCGAAGCGGCCGAATCTGTCCACTGGTACAAAAAATGGGACAAAGTCCTCGACGACACCAACGCCCCCTTCTACCGCTGGTTCGTCGGCGGCCAAACAAACACCTGCTACAACGCCCTCGACATTCACGTCGAAAACGGCCGTGCCGACCAAGCCGCCCTCATCTACGACAGCCCCGTAACCAACACCATCAAAATCTACACCTACCGCCAACTGCTAGACAAGGTCGCTCTGTTCGCCGGGGCGCTGGCCGCTCAAGGGGTCGAGAAAGGCGATCGAGTCATCATCTACATGCCCATGATCCCCGAAACGGCCGTCGCCATGCTCGCCTGCGCCCGCATCGGAGCCATCCACTCCGTCGTCTTCGGCGGTTTCGCCGCCAACGAACTAGCCACCCGCATAGACGATGCCCAACCCAAAGTCATCCTCTCCGCCTCCTGTGGCATTGAAGTCAACCGCGTTATCCCCTACAAACCCCTGCTCGACAAGGCCATCGAATTAGCCCACCACAAGCCCGACCAATGCTTCATCTTTCAACGCCCCCAAGAAACGGCCGAACTGATAGACGACCGCGACCTCAATTGGGCCGACCAAATGGCAGCCGCCCAACCCGCCGACTGCGTCCCCGTTGCCGCCACCGACCCCCTCTACATCCTCTACACCTCCGGCACAACCGGCGTTCCCAAAGGCGTGGTGCGTGACAATGGCGGTCATCTCGTGGCCCTAAAATGGAGCATGAAAAACGTCTACGATGCCGATCCCGGCGATGTCTATTGGGCCGCCTCCGACCTGGGCTGGGTCGTCGGCCATTCCTACATCTTATACGCCCCCCTCTTTCATGGCTGCACCACCATCTTATATGAAGGCAAACCAGTCGGAACCCCCGACCCCGGCGCATTTTGGCGCGTCATCAGCCAGCACAACGTCAAAGTCCTCTTCACCGCCCCCACCGCCCTCCGAGCCATTAAGCGGGAAGACCCAGACGGCCGTTACATCAGCCAATACAACATGGACAAATACCGCGCCCTCTTTTTAGCCGGAGAACGGTGCGACCCCGACACCCTACATTGGGCCGAAAACCAACTAGGAGTCCGGGTCATCGACCATTGGTGGCAAACCGAAACAGGCTGGCCCATGGGCGCCAACTGCACCGGGCTAGAACTAATGCCCGTCAAAGCTGGCTCCTGCGCCCTGCCCGTCCCCGGCTATGAGATAAAAGTGCTTGATCCCATTGGAAACCCAGCCAAAACAGGCCAGATTGGCAGTGTTGTCGTCAAGCTGCCCATGCCCCCAGGCTGCCTGCCAACCCTCTGGAACAATGACAAACGATACGTGGACTCTTACCTGCAAGCCTATCCCGGCTACTACAGTTCGGCCGATGCAGGTTATATGGACGAAGACGGCTACCTTTACATCATGAGCCGTACCGATGACATCATCAATGTCGCCGGACACCGCCTCTCAACTGGTGGCATGGAAGAGGTCCTCGCCGCCCATCCTGATGTAGCTGAATGCGCGGTTTTGGGCGTGGCCGACGCGTTGAAGGGGGAGGTTCCCCTTGGCCTGGTCGTCTTAAAATCCGGCGTAAAAAGAGATTCGGCCGAAATCATCCAGGAAATCATTCAGCGAGTCCGACAGGAGATCGGGCCAGTCGCCTCATTCAAAGTTGCCGCCATTGTCAACCGCCTCCCCAAAACCCGCTCCGGCAAAATCTTACGCGGAACCATCAAGAAAATCGCCGACGGCGCCGATTACCGAATGCCTGCCACCATCGACGACCCCCGAATCCTGCAAGAAATCACCGAAACCCTAACCCATCTCGGTTATCCCAAATAAAGAATGTGGTAGGGGCTAGACGGCGCGGTGTGGCATCAGAAATGAACCGCAACGATTTCTCCGCGCCGCCTCGCCCTCATTAACCCGAATCACAAGCCAAACTTATAAATTTATTACGGCCTGGACGACACGACTTCTATCTCTTTTTCCGGCCGAACAAACCGCACGGCCACAAAAAACAAAACCCCCATCGTCAACCCCCACAAAACAAACGGCGAGGTACTGCCAAAAGCCTGAAACACCGCCCCCCCAATCAACGGCGCCAACGCATTCGCCCCGCTGAAAAATGCCGCTGAAATGCCCAACATACCCCCCACCTCCTTCGGCTCCGTCCGCTTGGTTATGAGGCTGTTAATGGCCGGATGCAAAATGCCGCCCCCGATTGCCACCGGAACCATGACAACCAAAATCCAGCCCAACCCCATCCAGCCCGTACTACCATCATCCGGTATCTCAACTGAAATCTCCTGCCCCGCCAACTGTTCGCCCGCAGCCCCATCTTCGGCCGTTAATTCCGCCTCCAACTCCGCCCGCGAATACCAGGGAACCGGCTCCTTAGGAGTCAAGCCAACAAACGTTAAGCCCACCGCCAACATCCCCAATCCAGCATAGATCAACCGCCTATCACCGTACTTACGGCTCCAACGGCCGATCAGCCCCCCCTGCACAGCCACAATGATAATCCCCACAAAAACAAACAAAATCGCATTCCCCGACGCATTCAAGCCCAGTCGATTCAAGGTAAACAAAGCCAAAAGCTGCTCAAAGCCGCCAAAGGCCAACTGCTGGGCAAACATCAACACCAGCAGCACCCCAACCGCCGGATGACCAATCGCCTCAACCATCGCCCCAAACGACCGGGTAACGCCCTTAATCTCCCGCTCTCTTTTTTCCGGCGGCAGTGTTTCCTTAAACCAAAACGATGTCAGCAAGATGGAACAGGCCGAAAAGAACGCCGCTACAAAAGCCGGAACATGGTAATTATTATCGCTAACTGCCAGCGAAACAAAAGCCAATATCGGCCCGATAATAAAGCCCAATCCAAAGGCCGCTCCGATCAACCCCAGCCCCTGGGTTCGTGTCTTCTCCGTCGTGCTGTCACTAATTGCTGCTTGAGCAGTCGCAATATTGGCCCCTGAAATACCATCAATAATTCTTGATACAAACAATAATATCAAGGTGTTTGCAAACCCAAGCAAAAGGAATCCAAACAACGTCCCAAATTGGCTGATGACGAGAATCGGTCTTCGGCCGTATCGATCCGACAAACGGCCGAGAAATGGCGCCCCAAAAAACTGCATCAACGGATAGGCCGCCCCCAACAGCCCAATGGTCAATGGATTCGCTCCAAAAGAGGCTGCATATAGAGGCAGAAGCGGAATGATAATTGTCAGGCCGAGTAGGTCAACCAGGACAATGACAAAGATAGGTAAAATCTGTTTGAAATCAAGTTTTTCATCGGCCGTATCATGCTTTGTCGTCGGTTCCATGCCGGGAATTATAACACCAGATGTCTAAAGACAAACTTGCCAATAAACCCAACAAACGATACAAAAGCAGGAGAATAATTAATTGTCGAATAGCTGAATGGGTGAATGTTGAATGGAGTCGCCCACTTACATGCCAGATAAAATCTGACCATATTGAGGAACAATATTTTATGTCCTTTTTTACCGATACTAGTTTGATTAGTGCCAGTACGAAAGCCTTTTTAGGGCAACTAATAGATTACGCTGGCCTTTTTCCGCCCGCTGGCTTGCCGCTTGAAGAAGCGATTGCCAATTACGGCCGATACCGCACCAGTCCCGAAGCCTGGATGCTCTCCCGCTTCATCATCCCCGTTTCGAAGCTAGATGACCTCACCGCCATTGCTGGAAATCGTTTTCAGGCCGATGATCCTTACAGATTCTCAGCTCTTGGGGGCGGCGGGGCTGATTCGGCCGTATTCTTAGAAGCCATCCAAAGCGATATCGCCGCCATAAACGCCTTTCGCGCTGAACATGGCGATGGTGTCCTGGTCGATATGTACGAAGTGCGTCTACCAGAATCGACCGTCGAAGCTGGCGATGTCATGGAGATGAACGGCCTGTTGGCTGCTGCGGGCAATCTATTAGCCGACAATGGACTCCGGCCCTTCTATGAAGCGACGCTAGGCCCATCCTGGCGCAGGGCCATTAATGATACCGTTCAAGCCATTGCTTCCTACAATAACGCCACCAATCAATCAGCCGGCTTCAAACTTCGTACAGGCGGGTTAGATGCAGCCGCTTTTCCCTCTCAATATCAGGTCGCTCACGTCATCGCCGTCTGCCGGGATGCGGCCGTTCCCCTCAAATGCACGGCCGGATTACACCATCCCATTCGCCGCTACGATGCCAGCGTTCAAGCAAAAATGCACGGCTTCGTCAATGTCTTTGCGGCTGGCATCATCGCCCAGGTTTATAATCTGCCAGAGCATGAAATTGCGGCCGTTATCGCCGACGAAAATCCCAAACATTTTGTTTTCAACGACAGAATGTTTAGCTGGCTAGATCGGATCATCTCGCCCAGCAAGATAGAAGCCGCCCGTCAAGAAAATATCATCTCCTTCGGCAGTTGCAGCTTCGACGAACCGCTAGAAGACCTACAAACCCTCGACTGGCTGGCCGAAACCGATTTCACTATGTAGCCCTGCTTATTAAGAAGTTCAACTTTTTCGACAGTCACTTACCTAAGTTTTAATGATCAAAAGTTGAACTTCTAGATTACCACTACTAACTAATATTATATTCTAAGGAACAACAATGGAATCATTTATTAACGTCTTCCCCGACTCCCACTTTTCAATTCACAACCTACCCTACGGCATCTTTAACCCACCAGGCGGCCCACTTCGAGCGGGCATTGCCATCGGTGACAATGTATTAGATTTATCTGTCTTAGAAAACAGCGGCTTCTTTGTTGATACGCCCCTAAACGGCCGTAAAATATTCTCAACCCCTTCCCTAAACGCCTTCATGGAACTCGGCCGTCCCGCCTGGAAAGCAGTTCGAGAAATTGTCCAGCAGTTACTCCTGGCCGATAACCCCACCCTGCGAGACGATGAAGCGCTGCGTCGTCAAGCCATCATTCCCATGTCGGATGTACTAATGCACCTGCCGGCCGAAATTGGCGACTATACCGATTTCTACTCCTCTCGTGAACACGCCACAAATGTCGGCACCATGTTCCGGGGGCCAGAAAATGCGCTGATGCCCAACTGGCTTCATTTGCCAGTCGCCTATCACGGCCGTGCTAGCTCAGTCGTCATCAGCGGGGCAGATATTGTTCGGCCGATGGGCCAGACCACGCGTGGCGCGGAAACAACCCCCAGCTTCGGCCCCAGCCGCTTGATGGATTTCGAGCTAGAAATGGGCTTTTTTGTCGGCCCCGGCAACCCCCTTGGTCAACCAATTCCAGTGGAAAAAGCGGCCGATCACATCTTCGGCATGGTTCTGGTCAACGACTGGAGCGCCCGCGACATTCAAAAGTGGGAATACCAACCCCTCGGCCCCTTTCTGGCGAAAAACTTAGCGACCTCAATTTCCCCTTGGGTCGTCACCCTCGATGCCCTTGAACCCTTCCGCCAACCTGGCCCCGATCAAGACCCCCAACCACTACCCTACCTCCAAAGCCAGGGCAATTGGGCCTATGACATTCAACTAGAAGTGCAGCTTAAAAGCGAACAGATGGACGTTCCAACCACCATATCCCGCTCCAATTTCCGCTATCTATATTGGAACATATGCCAACAGTTGGCCCACCATACCATCACAGGCTGTAATATGCGGGCGGGCGATTTACTCGCTTCCGGCACAATCAGCGGCCCCACCCCCGATTCATACGGCTCAATGCTGGAACTAACTTGGCGCGGCTCAAAGCCCATAGAACTCCCCAGCGGCGAAAGTCGCAAATTCCTGGCCGATGGCGATAAAGTAACTTTAACTGGCTGGTGTCAGGGGGATGGCTATCGGGTCGGCTTTGGTCATGTCACTAGCACGTTACTTCCACCAAAATAAGTGAACAGTGATCAGTATATTCTCGTCCAGTTTCAAATCGCGCTAACATCCAACGCACCAGCACCATGAGCTTTTTGTATTGGCCGGGACAGCCGTTATCTGCTGTTGATCGTCCATAAAAGTTTGCAAAACCTTCTGGTCCCAGGCATCAACGGCCGTATCATCCACCAACGTCGCCAGATTATCCTGCGAGAACACATCTTTGCTGAGGGCTTGCAAAGATGCGGTAGGCTAATTGTCATTCTGAGCGGGTCATCCACACACCCATCCCCAATCAACGCCAGCGAAGAATCTTTCACGCTCGATACTGGACTATTTTCTTAAACACTAAAGGAATCTGTTCCTTCAAAGCAAGTAAAGAAAAGCCAACAGTTCAAAAGTAGCCGTCATAATCAACAGCCCGATGCTCCACAGACCAAGACTGTTCCATTTAGCCGGATTAGCCCACCTTCCCCCAGCCATCCGCCAGCCTTGCCAGGCCGCAATTGGGGCAAGTGCCAATATTGCCAGAGCGACAACTGAGGGCAGCCCTGCCAATATCAAGAAGGGTAAAGATAAATAGGCAGTTGCCAGAAGAATGAGATAAAGACGAACGGCCGACTTCTCCCCCAACAAATGCACCAACGTCCGCTTACCAACGGCCGCATCACTCGCTGCATCTGGAAAATTAATCACCATCAACATCGCCATCTGAAGGCAGCTCAAAGGGAAAATTGCCAAAAAAGGCAAGACTGTTACAGAGCCAGTCTGTAAATAGTAACCAACCAATGTCGTTAAACCTGGAATCAAGATCGCCCCCGTTATCTCCCCCTTGCCCTGCATATTCAATTGCAGCGGTGGCGAACTGTAGCTCCAGGCCAAGGCTAACGCTAGCAAGAATAGCGGGATGGTCAATGGCCCGGTTCCGAGTGCAATCGTTAAAATGACGGCAGCCATAACCGTCACCAAAGCCCCAAATATCGCGGTAACCAAAGCCGCTTTTGGTGAAACTAATTCGTCAACCAAAATGCGACTGCCACCCGACCAGCGCGTTGGGGTCTGGTTGGCCTTATCGGCCGTTAAATCAAAGTAATCATTGCTATAGTGAGTCATTATCTGAACGGCCGTTATCCCCACTTGCCCCCACAACCAGGCCCCCAAATTCAAACCATGCCCCTGATATAAAGCGATGGCGATGCCCAACCCGTGAAACAAAAAGCCGCCGACCAGGAAGAGAGGACGGCCGAGGCGGATGAAGTAAGTGATTCGTAATGCGTAATGCCTAATACGTGATTGTTTCGTGGCTTTTTCCTCAATACACTATTACGTAAGAAGTTCAACTTTTTGAAAGAGCATTATATCGTCAGTAAAAGTAACAAAAGTTGAACTTCTCTGTTGCAAAAACCTAGTTGACACAGGAGTTAACTTCCTCTTTGACCATTGATTTGGGTTCGCAATTCTTCCGCAGCTTGGCGACCAGCGGCAGCGAAATCCTCCCCAGCTGAAGCATAGATGATGCTGCGGCTGGCGCTGATAACAGGCCCGGCGACATCGTCAGGGCCAGATAGAACGGCCGCATCCAAACTGCCTCCCTGCGCCCCAATGCCCGGAATAAGGAAATTAGCCTGGGGAGCCATTTGACGCACAATAGCAACCTCTTCAGGATAGGTCGCGCCAACGACATATCCCAAATGCCCTGCCAACGGCCACTGTTGACTTTGACCCACCACATCGGCCGACAAGCCGCTACCCGTTCGCAAGTCACCCTGAAAAACGGCCGCCCCTGGATTAGACGTTCGGGCCAGCAGATAAACAGCTTTATCCGGCCGTTCGCCAATCATAGGCCGGACAGCATCTTCGCCGACATAAGGATTAACGGTGATGGCATCAACCCCCCACTCATCGAACAACCCGGCCGCCCAAGCCGCCTGAGTGTGACCAATATCGCCTGTTTTGCAATCCACGATGATGGGAATATCATCAGGGATATAAGCGATAGTGCGCTCCAGGGCAATGACCCCAGCCGCGCCCCATTGCAGATAAAAGCCCAGATTCGGCTTATAAGCACAGACCAGATCGGCCGTTGCATCAATGATAGCCTTGTTAAATGGCAAAACCGGCTCATCCCAGCGCAAAGCTGGCAATGGTAATTGGCTTGGCGATGGGTCCAGACCGATACACAGCCAGGATTTGTTCTTTTCTTGGGCATTTTTAACTTTTTCGAGATAGTTCATGGCAGTGATTGTACTGTCTTTTAAGGAGATTTGAAATAATTCATGCAGCTTTACATTATCCGACACGCACAATCTGAAAATAACGCCCTGTGGGCCAGAACCGGATCCAGTATCGGCCGCTTTAGCGACCCCGACATCACTGATATCGGTCACCAACAAGCCAACTCTGTGGCCCAGTTTCTAGCCCAATCAAACCCAGAACAAGCGGCTAACCGGTGGGACAGTCATAATCTAGCAGGCTTTAACCTGACCCATCTATACAGCAGCTATATGCTTCGAGCAGTGAAAACAGGCACCTACATCTCCGAAGCCATCGGTTTGCCCCTCGTCGCCTGGGAAGACATTCATGAATGGGGTGGCATTTTCGATGCTGGGACAGACCCGGAGAATCGAATCCCATTACCCGGCACAAATCGACGATTTTTTGAAGAAAATTTCCCGAACTTTATTGTTGAAGAATCGCTGCGAGAACAGGGCTGGTGGAATTGTCGGCCGTATGAGCATCCAGTCGACACCCTAAGACGAGCCGCCCGGTTCCTGAACGACCTTCTAGAACGTCATACAGGGGATGATAGGGTTGGCATTGTGACGCATGGCGGCTTCACCGATTCGCTCTTCAAAATATTGGTTGGCAGCTACCCCATTTACCAGGTGGCTGATGAACATTTTGATGCCTCGACCATTCCCCCTGACCTTTTAACCAACGCCCCCGACGAAATGTGGTTTCGGCTCAACAATGTCTCCATTTCCCGAATCGACTTCCACCCAAAGCGCTTTGTCGTTGTCTACTGGAACCGGGTCGATTTCTTACCCCCTGAATTGATTACTTGAGCATTAGAAGGCTCCAAATTGAGAAATAAAGCATCAATTACCAAATGCTGTGCTTATAGTAAGCTCTAATTATTCTATCAGAAGTTACTAAAGGGCAGTTTTGTAATGAAGCTGTAGCAACAATAGTACGATCAGCTGGGTCACGATGTGCCCAATTTAATGATACATTTTCAATCCAGGTTTCTATATCAACTGCCTTTATTTCTAGGCGTTCTAACATCTGCAACTTATGAATGTAGTCTGTTATAGACAAAGGCAAAGCAAGCCGACCTGCTTTTACTTTCAGTCCTATTTCCCAAATAGATATAGAGCTAAGAATAATTTGGTCGGCTTTATCTATTGCTTTTCTGGCTTTTTCTGAGAGTTTTTTAGGGTCTAGACTCCAAAAAATAAGCGCTGACGTATCTAAGACAATCAACTAAGCTTCACTCCATTCGTCAATAGTTGGCGTATCTATATCTTCAAAATATTGCACTTGACCTTGATATTCTAAGAAAAGCTCTTCAACAGAGTGTTTTTCTCCAAGCGGAACTATCTTCAAAACAGGACGATTATGGTCAGTAACAATTAGCTCTTTCCCATTTGCCTCAAGTTCTCGAAATATTTTGAGCATATTGGCTTTGAGTTTGCTTTTAGATATTGTGTCCATAAACTAAAATCCTAATTAATATCTCGCAATATGACCCTAGTCATAACTGTAGTCATATTATAGTGATTTTGGATTTCTTCGTCAATAAACTATTAAACTAGGGTGGCCGAAGTTTTTGTTGATGGAGCGCCACCATCCCTGGTGGCGACTTGCAGATTATCTATTCCTCTCCCCAGTTATCAACAACCGTTTCGCCCACCCATTAAACTATGGATGAGGTTGGCTGATCATCATAAAGAATAACGATAAATCGCTTTGGGCCATGTACGCCGATCGCCATTGTCTGCTCAATATCGGCCGTCTTACTAGGCCCACTAATCAAGGTCATGGCAGCAGGTGGCGGAGCGCTACGGCTAGCCGCCCAAGTAAACAAATCGGCCGTTAATTGCGATGTTCCAACAAGCGCAACGTGAACGGGTGGGAGCAAAGGCGTTAAGCGGCTGCAACCAGGCCCACTGCTGACGACGGCCGTTCCCGTTTCAGCCAATGCCGCCTCAACCCCCGTCAACCCGACATCAGCTGAGGCACAAAAAGGCCGAAACGCTTCCTCCGCTTGTCCAGCCATTTTCCATTCAATAGTGGGCCAACGGCTGGGCAAGTCCAGGGTATTTAAGGGTGATTGGTCATTGTAGACGGCCGTTTTCGCTTCAATCTCTTCCAGAACGCCTGACAAAGCAATCATCGCACCGTCCAAACTATCTACCCGATGAACCTCTCCCTTAGCTTTGCGTAATGCGACCGTAAACTGTTCGGCCAAATCTTCATAGTCGCGTTGAGATTTCCAGGATTGAGGCCGGGTTACTTCCCGTTTGTGGTTGTTAAGTCGGTTTAGAATTTTTTGTCGTGAATTCATAATTTGTAGCGGCTAGAAACGGGGTTTTTGACAAAAACCCCGTTTCTTTATTTTATCCTTAAACCTCCTCCCCCCACATTTCCCGGAAAGATTTCTTCGCCAGATGGGGCAGTTGACGTTGGGGAAGCGGGTTGAGTGATTTAGGCAAATTGAGACGGCCGTTTCGCATGAACAACCGTTGGCCCAGGCGTAGAAGAATGGCCGAAAAGCGCATCAACCGCTCATGGGCCAGGACAAAAGCGGCCGATCCCTCAACGAATCGCTCCTGCCGGGACATAACCTTTTCCTCAACCTGATCAGCTCGCAAATCAAGCAGCATACGAGGCAAATCAATGCGAGCCGGACAGACATCCAGGCAAGCCCCACACAATGAGCTGGCTTGGGGCAAAGCTTCATATTCTTCAAGACCAAAAAGTAGTGGCGAGATGACTGCGCCAATAGGGCCGCTGTAGGGGCTACTGTAGGCATGGCCGCCCGCTTCGCGGTAAACGGGGCAGACGTTGAGGCAAGCCCCACAGCGAATACATTGCAATGCCTCTTCATAAACTGTACCAACGAGAGTACTGCGCCGATTGTCGAGCAGAACAATGTGCATCTCCTCTGGGCCATCGGGATCATCTGGTCTGGCAGTGCCGGTAATGAAGGATGTGTAAATAGACAGCGGCTGACCTGTTGCGCTGCGAGCCAGCAGAGATAGCCACGTAGCGGCATCGTCCCAAGTTGGAGCGATTTTTTCTATGCCGATGATAGCAACGTGAATGGGCGGCAGATTAGTGACCATTTCGGCGTTCCCTTCATTGGTAACAAGTACAATGGTTCCCGATTCAGCAATACCGATATTCCCGCCACTAATACCCATGCCAGAGGCCAAAAATTTCTCCCGCAAGAAGCGTCGGGCTTCGGCCGTCATGCCCGGAATATCATCGGCCGAAAGCGTCTGGCCCGATTCCTGGCTTAACAAGTCGGCAACTTGAGCGCGGGTCTTATGAATGGCTGGCCCGATGATGTGGAAAGGGGGTTCTTCAGCCAGTTGAATAATCCACTCACCTAAATCAGTCTCAATCGGTCTAATTCCGGCCGTTTCAAGACGTTCATTAAGATGGATTTCTTCAGTCGTCATCGACTTGCTTTTGGTGACAAGCGCCACCCCTCGCGCTTGGGCCAGCTCCGTAATAAGGTCGGCCGCTTCCTCGGCCGTTTCTGCCCAATGAACCGTTGCCCCCGCTGCCGTTGCATTACGCTCAAAGGTCTCTAAATGATCACCCAATCGAGCCAATGTTGAAGAACGAATCTTTTTGAAATGGTCTCGCAGAGCATCAGCCTCTGGGTAATCGGCCAAAGCCTCCTCACGATGAGAACGGAAACGAGCCGTTGCTCCCTCTAACGCCCCTTGAAGGTGGATGTTTTCGATAGCAATCGTCGCGCTCTGTCGAAAGCGGGGAACAGTGTATGGTTGTTGAGCGGAAATTTTATCCCCCTTCATTGCACCGCCTCCGCCAAAACAGTTGCCAGGTGCTTGATTTGGAGGTCGCTGTCGCCAGCCACGCTCCGCATGTGCATCAGGCAGCCCGGATCGGCCGTTACCAACATCGGTGCGCCCGATTCACGGGCTAGGCGCAATTTTTCGGCCGTCATCTCATCAGACACCTCGGCCATCCGCACCGAAAACAATCCTCCAAAGCCACAGCAGCGGCTCGATTCTTCCATCTCTTCGAGAGCGTGTCCGCTGTCAACCAGTAACTTTCTAGGCTCAGGCCCGATGTGGAGCATCCGGCACATATGGCAGGAGTCGTGGTAGGTAACGACCGTCTGTTCACTAACAACCTCAGGCTGCCAGCCAGCCTTCTTAACTAGGAACTCACTCAACTCATACGTTTTGGCTGCCAACTGCTTGGCTCGCTCATGCCAGTCAGGCCAGGGTTCCAGCAAGTGAGGATACTCAACCCGAATCATCGTCGTACAAGAACCACTAGGCAAGACAACGGCCGAAAATGGTTCAAAGATTTCAATGGCACGTTTGGCTAATTTGATGGATTGCGGCCGAAAACCACTGTTAAAAAACGGCTGTCCACAACAAGTCTGTTCCTGAGGAAAAGCAACTTTGTAGCCTGCCATTCTTAACAATTTAACGGTCGCTACCCCCACTTCCGGCATAATTTGATCTACTAAACAGGTAACACAAAGAGCAACTTCTTTGGAATCGTTCATAAGCGCTTATTTTAACGTATACTTTCAATCAGCCTAGCACGTGTACCAACCAGAATCATTAAATATGGCGTAATGTTTCGGCTTCAAGCCAGGTAGTTCCCCATCTATCTTCGTGCCAACGGCCGTTCACCAGCACCACTTCCCACGGCTTTGGCGCTTCGAGCGATTTGTCACCTTTGACGACGATATAAGTACCGCCATCACCTAAAAAGAAACCTCGCCCACCTGTCCAGCCAGGAATCCGAACCCCAGCAACAGTGACAGAACGGCCACCTGACTTCGGCAGACGATGGAGAGGAACTACCCTGCCTAATTGGTCTTGTACTAAATCTAATGGGTGGACGCTGACGGTCTGGCCCAAGATATGCTCCTCCCAGGCTAGCTGCTCTTCGGCCGTTTCTATCTCAACAGTGGGTTGAGCAAACTTAAACTGCATCTGACCAACCGCTCCTGCCTGTTCAACTAGATTGGCTTCAGCCAGTAGCGCAGAACGACTAGCCCCTAACCCATCTAAGCCGCCACATTGAATGAGATGACGCAGCTCTTTTTTCTGGAACTGAATTCGTCCTAGCAAGTCTTGAAGAGAGGTGAACGGCCGTTCCTCCCTCGCTTTAATAATGGCTCGAACCGACCGCCTTCGTAACTGTCTTACCTGGCCCAAACCCATCCAGAGTGTAGGAATAGTTTTATTCCTCTTTTTCGGCTCATAGGTCAATGTAAAAGCGCGATTACTAGCGTTTATGTGAGGGGGTCGAACAGCAATACCCAGGCGAGTAGCTTCAGCCATATAAACGGCCGGATGGTGAAAGCCACCATAGTTGGCTAATCGAGCGCAGAGAAATTCGGCCGGATAATGGGCTTTCAGATAGGCCGAGCGATAGCTAACATCGGCATAGGCAGTGGCATGACCCTTGTTAAAACCATATCCGGCAAAAGGCAAAATTTGCTCCCAAAGTGTTTGAGCCTCTTTAGTAGTTAAACCGGGGCCATCTGGCTCCGGCTGAGTACAACCCTCAATAAATTGACCCTGCATAGCGGCCATTTCAGCCGCTTTGAACTTGCTCATGCCCCGCCGCAAATGGTCAGCCTGCTCCCAATCCAATCCAGCGATTTCGGTTGCAATTCGCAATATCTGTTCCTGAAAAAGCAGCACGCCATGCGTCGAAGCCAGAATGGCTTCCAGGCTGGGGTGGAGATATTTGACCGTTTCCTGGCCTCGATAACGACGAATAAAGGCTTGGGCCATGCCGCCTGTTGCTGGGCCAGGCTTGAAAAAGGCGTTGGCAACAGCTAAATCGGTCAGATTCTTAGCTTGTAATTGGCGTAAGGTGCGCTGCGCGCCAGCCGACTCGCACTGGAAGACACCGATGGTGTCCCCGATAGACAGAATAGCGGCCGTTCGCTCATCTTCCGGGGGAATGTCGGTCAAGCGGAAATCGGGGTCATGGTCGTGGCGAATGAAGTCGGCCGTATCAGCCAACACAGTCAAAGCCCGGATACCAAGCAAATCTAGCTTAGGCAGTCCAACCGTTTCGATATCACGAAAGTCAAATTGGGTGATTAGGAACCCCTTAGGGGCAAATTGAACAGGCACATAATCGGGCAGCGGACCAGGAGTGATGACCATACCGCCAGGGTGAACGCTGAGATGATGGGGCTGACCAACTAACGCATCGGCCGCTTCTAAAACCATCTTCAAAACCGGGTCGTCAAACTCGTCCTGAATATCAGCCACCGTCCGTCTGTCACGCCGCCGGGGATCAGGATGCCAGTCGCGAGGCAGTTTCCGAACCATCTCCCGAATCGCTTCATCGCCAACCCCATACGCCTTTGCACTTTCACGAACGGCCGATTTAGGCTGCATCGTGCTAATAGTCGCAACTAATGAAACCCGCTCTTCGCTATATTTATGACGCACATAAGCCAAGACCTCATCCCGACGGCGGCTGCAAAAGTCAAGGTCGATGTCAGGCGGCTGGGCCCGAGCGGGATTCAGAAAGCGTTCAAAGAGCAGATCGTTCGCGATGGGGTCAACAGTGGTAATCCTGGTGCAGTAAGCGACCAGCGAGTTGGCAACGCTGCCTCTGGTGCTTACGGGAATCTCCTCTTGGCGGGCAAAGCGAACGAGATCCGCCACAATTAAAAATAGCGGAGCAAAACCAGAACGGCCGATTGCCAACACCTCCTTCTCAAAACGCTGACAAACATCCGCTGGTACATCAGGGCCAAAAAGCGCTTCTAGGCCAATCCGTCCCTGCTCGGCTAATGCTTGTTCCGGTGTCTGGGTCTCCGGCAAGTCAAGGATAGGCCAAATTGGACGAGAAGGGGGCAATGCTGTTTGGCAGCGAGCGGCGATGTCGGCCGTCTGGGCCACAGCTTCTGGGTAATCAGCAAAGCGTTCTTCGATTTCTTTGGCCGAAAGCCAGTGGACTTCATCATGCTGTTCTGGGATCTCTTCAAGACGGCCGTTTTGGTCAATGGCTGCCAATAAGCGCAGCCGGGGCGTTTCCCTCGCCTCCAAACAATAAATGGGCTGAACGGCGACAACGGGCAAGCCGAACCGTTGACCCAGGCTATTAATTTCGGCCGCAACTTCTTCATCTTCTGGGATTTGTAATTCTAATGTCAAGCAGGCATTTTCACCGAACAGTCCCCCAAGACGGCCGACATATCGACTAGCGGCGGCTGGATTGCCACTCAACAAGAAGCGATGCAGCCAGCCTTTCCGCCCACCACTAAGACAAATGAGACCCTCAGTATGCTGTTTAACGATATCCCAATCAATTCCCTTTCGAGCCAATTCTAGCCGCTGGGGTTGACCCTGAATATGGGATGATAGATGACAAAGGGAGCGATACCCGGCCGTATTTCTTGCCAGGAGAACGAGATGACCGGGGTGGCCTCGATAGGTAAGTCCCTCTCCGGGCGGCGGGGCAACGGTTAATGTCAGACCCAGAATGGGCTGAATATCGGCCGTTCGGCAAGCCCTATCAAAAGCCACTGCCCCATAGAGAGCGTTCGTGTCCGTCAAGGCAAGGTGAGTCATCTTTTCGGCCGTTGCCCGATCAATTAAAGCTTTAACAGATGGCGTTGCCCCCAAGAGAGTGTAATGGGAGTGTACTTCCAGATGGATGAAAGACATGAGTATATTTTAACCCCATCTCAACCGCTTTGGTAATCATGGGAGACCTTGTTATCATTGGTTCTTATGAAACAGAAATTTTTGTTATTCGGTTTTCTGATCGTTATGGTCGTGCTAGGAAATGAGCTGCGACGACAGGAAACGGCCGAGGCTGCACCCCGATTAAATGCGGCCGAAATGATGGATTTAGTTAATCAGTTCCGTCTACAAAATGGACTACCAGCATTCCAGTACAACAGCGCATTGGCCTTTGCTGCCCAGCGTCATGCCAATTGGATGGCTGCGACTGAGATATACAGCCATACAGGGGATGGTGGATCAACACCCTTATCGCGAGCGACTGAGGCTGGGTATAACGGCTGGGTTTCAGAGAATATTGTGGGTGGGTCCAATATGTCTGCCAGGGGTGGCTTAATCTGGTGGCAAAATAGCCCTGTCCATTACAATACCCTGGTTTCGACAAGATATACTCAGGCCGCAACGGGCTTTGCTGTGTCGGCCAATGGTCAAAAAATGTATGTCCTTGTTGTTGGATTGCCCTCAAACGCCCCGCCAAGTAACAATTCAACCCCAGATGAATCGGCCGCACCCCTTATCATAGCCCCAATTCAACTGGCCGAACCAGCAGAAGATGGCTCTATCGTTCACGTTATCGAGGCTGGTCAATCTTTGTGGATGGTTGCAGCCTATTATGATGCTGACTTGGATTATCTTTATCAAATTAACGGACTGACAGAAGATGATTTTGTTCAACCAGGGGACGAAATATTCGTTCAACTGGCTGATGGTCAACCACCGCCACCAACGCCAACACCACGCTTAACCTATCTAGTTCAAGATGGTGATTCGGCTTGGCTCATTGCGGCCCGACATAGCATTGAACTGGACTTTTTCTTGAACTTAAATGGCATCACCGAAGAAACGGTTTTGCAGCCAGGTTCAGAGGTGCGTGTTTTCTTGGCCGAGGGAGAAACGCCACCACCAACATCGACACCGCCTGTTACCTACATTGTGCAAGATGGTGATTCATTCTGGTCAATTGCGGCCAAACACAATCTAACCGTCGATCAGCTGTTAGACTGGAATAATTTGACTGAGAGCGCCTTCATTGTGCCGGGTGATGAATTGACAATTCGGCAAGTTGAACCCAGCCCAACACCAACAGGCCAACCTCTTTCAACGCCGGAAGCGATAGTGGTAGGAGAATCGGCCGTTAATACCCAATCAATCAGTAATACAGTCCCCACAGATTTTACCCCCGCGCCCTTAGTCATTGAAGCCGTTCGTAGCCCAACCCCGACCCCAACAAGCGAACCCATTGTCGAAGCAATGGACTCCGCAGCCCAAGCCATGACGGCCGATTCCGCTGCGGCCACCGCAACTTCTGGTGGCGGCTCAATCGGCATCCTTATCATGGCAATCAGCCTCATTGGGATGGCGGCCTTTATGCTTTACATTGCCAGTCGCCAGTAACTTAAAAGAAACATCGACTTTGCGTCTTCGCGTCTTTGCGTGAGTTATATTCAGAGGAGACCTTTATGACCGACACTAACGCCATCGGCCGTTCTATTCCAATTCGAGATGGGCAAGCCAAAATTACAGGCTCAGTCCGCTACGCCACCGACATTACTTTACCAGGGATGCTTCACGCTCGCCTGGTGACAAGCCCCTACGCTCATGCCCGCATCCTGACAATCGACACGTCCGATGCGCTCAACGTTGACGGCGTAATAGCGGTTATGACGGCCGACGACTTACCCACCTTAACCGCAACCAACCGTCGCCGTCTGCTTTTAGCCCGCGACCGTGTCATCTTTACTGGTCAGCCAGTCGCATTGGTCTTAGCCGAAAACGAGGCGGCGGCTTTAGACGGGGCTGAATTGGTCTTTGTCGATTATGAACCGCTCATGGCAGCCGTAACGCTCGATCAAGCAATGGCCGACGATGCCCCTCTCGTTTGGCCTGGGGGTGTGCCGTCAGATGACAATGAAGCTGGGGCGCATGGCGCTGATTTAGGTGAGGATGATTCTAAAAATGTGATCAGCAATATATCCGGCCGTCGCAACTTTAAGCGAGGCGACATCGAAGCCGGGTTTGCAGAAGCAGATGTGATTGTCGAACGAACCTTCACCACCTCCATGATTCACCACAGCTACCTTGAACCCCACGCCACCGTCGTTCAGCCAGACCCACTGACAGGCGGCATGGTCGTCTGGACCAGCACCCAGGCTCCTTTTTGGGCCAGAGAAGAGGTCGCAGGCATCCTCAATATTCCCGAATCAGATGTACGCGTGGTCGGGACTCCTGTTGGTGGGGGCTTCGGCGGGAAATTCGTCTTATACGAACCCTTGTTAGCCCTGGCTGCCCGACACACCAACCGCCCAATACGATTGGTACTAACTCGCATGGAAGAGATGTTAGCCGCCAATCCCGCACCCGCAGCTAGATTACAAGTAAAGCTAGGCGCGAAACAAGATGGCACATTTATAGCATTAGTGGCTGATTTGGCCTTTGAAGCAGGCTGCTACCCTGGCTTTCACGGCATTGCCGCTCTCCTGCTAGGCAGCTTTTATCCCGTACCAAATCTCGATATCAAGTTCGTTGAAACAATGAACTTCAAGCCCTCCGTCGGCGCTTATCGCGCCCCCGGCGCACCCCAAGCCACCTTCGCAATGGAAAGTGTGGTCGATGAGATGGCCCGGCAATTAGCGATTGATCCCTTTGAACTACGTCTTAAGAACGCGGCCAAAGCGGGAGATAAGATGGCCCACGGCCGTCCCTGGTCTGACATCGGCATGAGTCAAGTCCTAGAAACCCTCCAGGCCCACCCAGCCTGGCAAAATCGGGAAGCAGCCAGAGCAGCTGGTCGAGGCATCGGCTTTGCAGTTGGTGGCTGGCCCGGCGGCACAGAACCAGCCGCAGCCGCCTGTATGCTCAATCGAGACGGGCAATTACATATTCATATTGGCTCCATTGACCTGACCGGGACCTCAACTGGTTTTGCGCTTCTCGCAGCCGACACCTTCGGCATTGATCCAGAACAGGTACGAGTCGTCGCAGGAGACACAGCCAACGCCCCCTACGCTGGGGCAGCAGGCGGTAGCAAGATCACCTATACCGTTGGCCCAGCCATCATGGAGGCCGTTCAAGATGCGAGACAGCAGGTTTTAGAAATTGCTTCTGAGGAGTTTGAGGTTGATCCGGCCGATTTGGAGATCATCAACGGCCGAATACAGGTCAAAGGTGTGCCAGACAAGGGGTTATCACTGGCTGAAATTTCGAGCAAAACGATGCAATTTGCGGGCAAATATGCCCCAATCATGGGACGCGGCCGTTATGCCAACAACAACAGCGCCGCCGGATTCTGTGCTCAATTAGCTGAAGTAGAAGTCGATGAAGAAACGGGTGAGGTCAAAGTCGTCAACCTGGTAATCGTGCAGGATGTAGGCCAAGTTATCAATCCCGAAGGTATCAAAGGCCAGATGATGGGCGGGGCCGTACAAGGGCTTGGCTGGGCCTTATATGAACGGATGGTACATGATGACAGCGGCCAATTATTGACTGGAACTTGGACTGAATATGCTGTCCCCCATTTTGACCAATCGGCGCCCAACATTGAGACGATCATGATTGAAATACCGTCTGAACATGGGCCGCTAGGGGCAAGAGGCGTAGGTGAACCCCCTGTCGTGCCGACAGCCGGAGCAGTGGCTAATGCCATTGCCGACGCCATTGGAAAACGGCCGCTTCATTTGCCAATACGGCCGTCATTGGTTAGAGAGTTAGTAACCAGAGAAGATCGTCAATAAGAAATCTCAGGCGTTGGGCATTCCCACGCCCATACCCGTAACACCATCTAGCACAATCCAACCGGGCTAAGGGTTAAGCATACGGCCGACCTTGGTCTATATGATCACATAATTCCACCAACTTGTTTGCGAAAGGTCACGATACAACCTTTCTAGCAGCGTGCGCTTGTTTAACAATATTAGCAATCTGTTCCAAATGCGAATCGTCGTGTGAAAGGCCACCGATGAATCGAGAGACCGCATTCACTGGCCCACTTCCAGGCCACATTTCGGCGCTATTTTCTAGATCGGGGTCATCAGGCCACATATCAAGGCTAGATAATCGCATTCGGCGGCTTTCCTCCAAGCGATGGCGGCATTGAGCAAAGGTTGTCACTGTCTCCCAGGGAATTTCGCTCCGAGAACGGCCGCCCCGATCAGGAACGCCACGAGCAAATTCGGCCGCCAATGCAGCTGACTCTTCAGAAGAAGCCGTCGTATGGACAATGACATGACCTAATGTCCAGGCTAAGTCAACATCTTCCTCATCAGCTGCAGCAAGGTCTTTTGCTTCTGGGTCATCAGGTTCAAAGATTACATCCTCATCAACACAATCAACTATCATCGCCAACATTAAATCTATCATTTCATTGGTTAGGTCGCGCAAGTCATCTTTTGTTAACCCTGTCACCAATTCCTGGCGAGTTATTTCATTATTTCTAACAGCCTCAAAATTCAGCATCTATTACTCCTCTTTGATTGGACAAAATGGTTGTATCGGCAGATAGTTTACAGTATGCAGTCGAAAGTAAACAGTAAGCGTGCCGACACCATACCTCTGATATGCTCTGAATAATGACTATCCTCTTCACGAATTACACATTCCGAATTACAGCATGTTTCAATGATACGCCCAAGATAAAATAGGCAGCCAAAATTGATCCCCGAACGGTACCGCTAACCTTAGAACGGCCGCTTCTTCGAGCATGATGGCTAACAGGCACTTCAACAATTCTTTCACCTCGACGAGCGGCTTTGACCATCATCTCAGTCGGCCAACCGAAGGTCATCTCTTGCATATTTAAGTCACGAAGTAACTCTGTTCGAATAGCCCGATACGGCCCTAAATCGGTTACTGGAATACGGTACAGAAGGCGCATAAGGCTTGAAGCCAACCAATTACCAAATCGTTGATGCGGCGGCATCGCCCCTGGCGCAATATCCCCTAAAAACCGTGAACCCAAGACAAGATCGGCCGTTCCCGCCGTCAAAGGCGCAACCAACCGCCCCATCTCAGAAGGCAGCGAACTATAATCGCCATCGAGAAAAACGAGATAAGGAGCTTGTGCCGCTGCCGCCCCCGCCGCGCAAGCATAACCATACCCTTGTCGTGGCGCATCTATAACAGTTGCACCTGCCGCCAACGCTGCTTTGGCTGTCCCATCCGTTGAGCCGTTATCAACCACAATGACCTCCGCCACCAACTGAGCCAAAGACTCCCTGACCAATCCTGGGATGTTGCCAACCTCGTTCAAAGCAGGAATGATGACGGCCGTCTCATTTAACCCCTCACCCATGATAAAACCAACAGCCCGTAAAGCTGTCTAATCCAGCAACTTCTTGTTCCAAACGAGCCAATTCAGCCACCGTATCGACATCATACCAAGTCGGCAACAAGTCCACCGTTAATCCATTTGCTTTTATCAAATCTAATGTATCAGTTAGAACGGTATTGGTAGACATTTGAACAGGGAGAATAATTTCGGGCGTCGGCCGTTTCAGCCCAATCAGATAATAACCCCCGTCCTCACACGGCCCCAAAACCACATCGGCCGTTTCCAAAAGCTCATAAGCCTTAACTAGATAAGCGCCCGGCAGGGTCGGGCTGTCACTATTAATGGCCGCGACCTGTTGGTAGCCATGATCGAAAGCGGCCGTAAAAACGCTATGCAACCGTTCGTTCAACCGCTCCCCAACTTGAGAAATCAGCTCAAAGTCAGGTGCTAACTGTTGAAAATATTGGGCCGCTTGTGGTGGCGAAAACGCGATATGAGGAGTCAATTGCGGCTGGTTTGTAGTAGCCTGCTCAACGGTACAGATAATATCCTGTAAGAAACAACGATAGAGGTCAGCGGCTTGTTCGGCCGTTAAGGGCGGCGACAATCGGGTTTTCGTCCTACCAGCTATCGGCTCCTTCGCCATGATAACCAACGCTTGCTTTAGTTGGCCCATCAATCGCCGCTTTCAACTGCTTCAGGTGGTGTCCAGACACCGACCGTTTGGCCTGCACTATGGCGAGCTTGGATCAAAGCCAAGCCTATCATCATGGCATAGCCAGCCGCATATAATAGAAGCCAGCCGATGAGGAACAACATCCCATGATAAATACTCCAAACCGTCAGAAACAAGGCAAATATCAACAACACCCCTTCCCCCCAAATTGCTGAATCTTTTGGCAACGTGTAAGAACTGCCATACCAGGCGGTTTCCTTATTAGTAACCGCAAATTTTGGCGTTCTTTTGAAATCGCTTCTTCGGCCGCTCAATGCCTCAGCAACAGCCCTGGTATTATTAACCGATAGACCCATACCTAAAATGACCAACATCAGCAATCGAATCAGGCGGCTCGTTAAAGGGTCATTTTTTGAACACTCATTCATCGCCACCCAATACATCATCGGTGGTCCAACAGCGCTTAACATGAAAATGGGTGCTAGATGTAAAAAAGGGCTATCTGAGATTGACATGGGCAAGGTCAACAGAAGATTTATTACCATTAAGGGGTGAATGGCATAGTTGGTGAGATGAAGCGTTCCAAGCAGCTTACGCCAAAGCGCTGTTTCGGAACGCCAAACCCTTCCAAGCAGCTTCATGGCGGTTTGAATGCTGCCCTTAGCCCAACGAAACTGCTGTCGCTTAAATCCAGCTAACTGAACGGGTAACTCAGCCGGAACAACCACCTCTGGCTGGTAAACCACCCGCCAGCCCGCTAACTGCGCCCGATAACTTAAATCGAGGTCTTCAGTTAAGGTATCCCCTTGCCACCCACCGACAGCATCCATACAACGTCGCCGCCAGATTCCAGCCGTGCCATTGAAGTTCATAAACGCCCCAACACTATCTCGGGCCGCTTGTTCAACCACGAAATGACCATCAATGCCTAAGGATTGGGCTTTAGTTAACAAAGACATATTAGCATTGGTATGACCCCAGCGAGCCTGTACACAACCGATCGGCCCTTCTCCTTCTTCACTATCAAACAATGGTATCGTTTTCAGTAAAAAATCGGATGGTGGCACAAAATCTGCATCAAATATAACGATGAATTCACCAACGGCCGTTTCTAGCCCAACTTGCAAAGCCCCCGCCTTAAAATCTTTCCGCTCCCGCCGCTGGATATGTTCAATCTGAAAGCCCGGTTGATTCAACCGACCCAATGTGTTGGCAACTATCTGACTGGTTTCATCCGTCGAATCATCTAATATCTGAACCTGCAAGCGATCCCGGGGCCACGATAATTCTAAAACGGCCGAAATCAACCGATTTACTACATACCGTTCATTATAAATCGGCAGTTGAACCGTCACAGTAGGCAGCTCCCTACTTGCCAGATCGTCAGCATCGAACAGGGCGCGAGACGGCCGATTACGGCCCTTCTTGACAAACAGCCAGGTATGCAAGAGGCTGTTCAAGCCATAAACAGCTAAGAGAGTGGCGCTAATGAGATAAACAATTTCAAGTAGGAGCATGAGGGCAGCGTTGTAAAAGTAATTAGAAAATCAGAATGATAATAGTCGAATTTACCATAAATAACGAGGGTTGGGACGGCCGTATCTTCGATACAATATCGCATCAAGACCCAAAACTCGGCCAGAACGGGCCAATGTCACAACCAAAGCAGCAACAGTCAACAAAACGTAAGTCCAAATCCACTCCTCAGTATTGCCAAAATAAGTCAAAAATAGATTGAAAAAGAAGAAAGTTGCGCCTGCTCCTGCAATGGGCGTTAAGCCGCCAACCAAAAGACCCAAACCCATCAGCAACTCAGCCACCATTTGAAAGGCAGCAAATAGCCCCGGCGCTTGCAGAACGGTATTTTCAATTATCGGCCTAAATCCAGGCAATGCCCCCCCGCCGTTAGAAAATGCCCCCCAATCGGGATGGGTAAAAAGGTCGGTAATCCCCTGGGCGGTATAGATGCCTTTTTGGAGATTTTCTAACCAGGTAACAACAATAATCACCCCCAGTGTTATCCGCAAAATGGCAATATATCGTCTCAGTCGTTTTCCTTCATTAGACTTATTCATAAGCCCTCCTTGTTAATATATTCGGCCTAAATTAACCAACGCAATGGGGATTGTGTCGATACACGTTCCCTCAACCAACCATCAACACCCCACAGCCGACCAGCGCCAGCCACCATGATAAAACCATGCCACATCACCATCATGACATAAGACCAGGGCCATTCCCCTGGCACTTCAAGCAAGCCAACACCTAGATTTATCGACATCAAAAGACCCAACAATGCCGCCAACCGGGTCAATGTGCCGCTCAATAACATCAAGCCCACGATCAATTCCGCCAAGAAGATGATCCAGGCGAACAAGGTGAAGTTGGGCAAGACCACAGATTCAACAAACTGCCCATAAAAACCAAAAGCGGCGAATTCAACCTCTAAATTGAGCCAATCGAGCAGCCCTCGGCCGTTTTCAGGCACAAAATCAGGCGGCAGCTTCCAGCGCAGGGAAAAGAGCCACAAGACACCCATCGCCATCCGCGCCAGCGCAAGCGGCCATAATTCAGTTTTGTGTCGCCGTACGGCCGTTAAATCCATTATCTAGTCCAGTCAATCAATCAGTAGGGGTTGGATAGGTGGGTAAAACCCTTGCATTTACCTAACACCTTGTCTACCGCCTATCTAACCCTGATTTGCGTATTAAGATTGTAACTAGACAGGTCTCTCTCGACTGTCATACCCGCGAAGGCGGGTATCTATGTCCTTGGATTCCTGCCTTCGCAGGAATGACGTGTATAGTTACTTAAGATTTAATTTTTTACCCACCAAACAAGCTGCTCTTCATTTAGCCCGCTCGCAATAGACAAATCCGTTCCCGGGGCAAGTGGAGCGTCACCCGTTCACCTTCCGTATACGGCCGAAATGGTGGCGCAACAACCTGAAGTTCCAAACCTTCGACCCCAGTTTTACAATATGCAACAAGCCCACGATAATTGTAGGAACGAACTTGGGCTGGCAAGTTGTTGTGACCATTCGCCCCAATTTCAATCGCTTCGGGCCGAATCGTGACCAGCACCTTACCATCTGGCATACCATTTGGGGCCACTTCCAGCTTACCAACGGCAGTTTCTACTACCTTGCCCTGCTTAATGCCGGGCAAGAAATTGACCCCGCCAAAAAATCGGGCCACCTTTTCGTTCGCTGGCCGTTCATAAAAGTCACGAGGACGGCCGATCTGATGCAAACGGCCGTCAAACAGCAGCGCAATCCGATCCGCCACCGCCACCGCCTCCATCTGATCATGGGTCACAAACAAGGTCGTAATCCCAGCTTGCCTCTGCAAAAGGCGGATCATCTCACGCAGCTCTTCACGCAAGCCCGGTTCCAGGTTACTCAGCGGCTCATCCAACAACAGCAAACGTGGCTTTACGGCTAAAGCCCGGGCCAAAGCCACCCGCTGTCGCTGACCGCCAGAGAGTTCATCGGGCCAGCGTTGTTCAAAGCCCTCTAGTTGAACGGCATCCAAAGCCAATGCCACTGCCTCACGAATTACCTTCTTAGGCTGTTTCTTAATTTTCAGCCCAAAAGCCACATTATCGCCAACGGACATGAACGGAAAGAGCATATGCTCTTGAAAGACCATAACCGCTTCCCGTTTTTCAGGCGGGGTACTTAGAACAGAACGGCCGTCGAACAACAACTCACCCGCCGACGGATTCAACAAGCCAGCAACCAGCCGCAAGGTAGTCGTCTTACCACTACCAGACGGTCCCAACAACACCACCATTTCACCATCAGCAATGTCCATCGTTAAATCTTGAACGGCCGCAGCATTACCATAGTGTTTGCTGAGGTTTTTTAGCGTAACGGTAGTCATAATTTTCAGCTAGCAGTGAACGGTTAACAGTGAGCAGTGGACTGTCAGCAATTTTTACCGTCCACTGACAACTAACCCACTCTTAACTGCTCCTATTCCGGCCAAATCTCCATCGCGCCATTCAAGGGAATCTCTATCTCTGCCCCGGGGCCAAACCACTTTTCGTAAATCTCCATATAGGTGCCATTTAGCCAGAGCGCCTGGAGAGCATAGTTGACCTGATCCCGCCAGGCAGAATCATCGACAGGAACCCCAATGCCAAATTGAACCGGATTGTGACCGCCCGGCAAAAGAACTAGGTCAGGATCGCCAGACGCCAAAACAAGCAGGGTGATGTTGTCTTCGGTATACCCTTCCACTGCCCCATCCCGTAAGGCTTGAACGGCCGCAACCTTATCCGTAAATTCGACGAATTCCGGTGCCGCACCACCGTTTTCGGCCGAATATGCTTCCCAGGAAGGAATGGCAGAGCTTCCGGCATTCGCCGCCACCTGCTGGCCCATCAACTCATCAATTGAATTATATGTGCCAGCCCGTACTAAGAAGGATTGATTATCCCAAAAATAAGTGATGCTGAAATCAACCGCATCCTCTCGTTGGCGAGTATGGTTCATGCTGGCAACCGACATATCAACCCGATCTTCTTGTAGAAAGCTGATTCTAGTCGTACCGTCTACCGGAACCAGTTCAATCTCTAACCCCATCTCATCAACCAGGGCATTTGCCAGGTCAACATCAAAGCCAACCCAGGCGCCGCTATCATCAATAAAGCTCAGGGGTGGGTTATCGTTACGAGTTCCAACCCGGACAGTCCCCGACTCCATAACCTTATCATAGGTCGATTCCGAATCCGATGCCCCACAAGCGCTCAGAACCATAACCAGTACTGTAAATATTAAAAGCAAAGCGGATAACCTTTTCACACTATCTCCTTATCTTAGTTAACAAAAATATTAAAAAAAGAATTTGCAACGAATGACTCGAATTTGTCAAACTATAATTCGTATCATTCGTTGCCAAACCTTTCCTAATAATTTGCCAAAGAATGAACCAGGTCGCGGGATTGTCGTTTACTTTCCCAGTGTCTGGCAACAATAGATAGGCTAAAGGCTAGAGTAAAATAAAGTCCACCAACTAATACATACAAACTAACCCAATAAGGGGTATTCCGTATATCACTGCCCAATACAGAGCGAGCAACTGTCATCAGTTCCCCAACCCCGATAATGATAACGACCGACGTATCCTTAAACAAGCTAATGGCCTGTCCAGTGAAAGCCGGTAGCATGATTCGAAAAGCATAACGCAGCCGAACTATATAATATAGCTGCCAGGACGTGCTACCCATCAAGCGAGCCGAGTCAACTAGTTGGTTGGGAATGGTCTTTAATCCAGCTCGTAAAATCTCCGTTTGGTAAGCGCCACTATATAGAGCCAGGGTTATAACAGCTGCAATTCTCGGACTCATATTCAACCCAAATCGCTGTCCGCCCACCACTTGATAAAGAAGAACCAATAGTAATATTAGGGGAATGCCTCGGAAAATCTCAACATAGCCCCTTGACAACCACCGAATTAGCCGCCAGCGCGATTCCCTCCCGGCTGCAACCACCATTGCCAACAAGAAGCCCAGAGCAATCGCTATCACCGCCAGTAGTAAGCTCAAAATAAGGCCACCCGGCCGTTGGCCTGGAAACCCGAAAAGCAGATTAGGCAAATTACTAATCAAAAACGTTAGCTGATCAGACACGACGTAATTGCCACCCTTCGTCGCCACCAAAAGCGGCCGACATCCGCCGTCGAGTTAATTGACGTTCTACGGCCGTTAACAATATCGAGAAGCCATAAGACAACAGCATGTAAATGACAGCCGCCAAGAGCAAAAACTCAACCGCCCGGAAAGAGCGAGTAATAGCTGTTTGGATACCTAGAAAAAATTCAGGCACAGAAACAAAAGCCGCCAACGCCGTATTCTTCATATTATGAATTAGACGAGTAGACATGGCTGGAAATGAAGCCCGTATTCCTTGAGGAATGAGAATATTACGCAGCACCGTCACTGGTGTCGCGCCTAGCGAACGGGCGGCATCAAAATGCTCTCTTGGAATCGTCCCCACCCCGGCCCGAAACAACTCCGCTATATAGGCGCTGGCGTTCAAAGTCAGGCCAAGCGCCGCTGCCAGCGCATAATAAGGCACAGCTAAACCAGTTAAATCACTTAATCCATTGACTAAAAAGTTGTTAAAGAAAATAGTTTGTCGAACGCTGGCAGGGAATATATTAGGCAGAGCAAAAGCCCAAAATATGATCAGCACCAGGGCCGGCACATTACGATGAAGCTCGACATGAACAATGGCAGCTCGTCGTAGAATTCGCTTTCCAGAAAGTCTAGCAATGCCCGCTGCAACGCCGATGGTCAAGGCAGCAATACTGGTCACGGCCGTTAAAACCAACGTTAATACAATCCCCTGCCACAGGAGACCCGCCACATCTGCTGCCAGCCAACTCACTTAATCGCACTCGCCAACATGATAGGACTTTCCGCTGTAAGAGTACCGCCATCATAGCCACCATAGCTGCTGATACGCTGAAAGCCCGCCCTACTCAACAATCCCTCAAGCTCCGGCCAACTATAAAGCCGATAACGAAGTAGAAAATCTTTAGCGCCCTGCTCATTAACGTTGTGGAACTGCTCCTCAACACACTGACTATGCGAATCATATTGTCTGGTAATTTCTGTATAGCCGTCGTCAAAGTCAAATCGTTCGGCCGTTTTCAAATTTGCAACCGCGACCGCTCGTTGAGGCACCTCCACCAAAAATCGACCGCCTGAAATCAAGACATCAAAAACCTTTGCCAGTAAACCCCCGTTTTCTCCTGAGGCTGATACCTGTCCAACCGTTGTGAAGAGCGCAATAGCAGCATCAAACGGCTGTTCAGCCGTAAATGTCTCCCCCCGCTCAACCTGATAGGCCAGGCGGGAAACTGGAAACAAATCGTTTGCTCGTTTCCGTGCCGACTCAATCATCGTCGAAGATGAATCAATACCCAGAACCCGATAACCACGTCGGGCTAATTCCAGGCTATGACGGCCGTACCCACAGCCAACATCCAACACCCGCATACCAGGTGACAAATGTAAGGCTTCAACAACAAAATCAACCTCAACGGCCGTTCGCGCCGGGGTCAACAAAGGATGATTCAAAAAAGGAGAATTTTCATCAAAGAAGTTCAATGATAGTTGCGATTTATCCATTTTGGTCAACAAGATTTAACTCATTGGCGGGGCATGTAAATCCTCACTCACGGTGGGAAAATATACGTTGCGCTTCTTTCAGAGGCTATCCCGCACATCTAGCAAGGGAATATCTTGGCGGGCCAGGTCGTTTAAGGCTTCAAATGGGATAACGGCTTCTTGGGCTTCGGCCGTTCTGGCCCATTCCTCCAGCCAATTGCGGTCAATACCATCGACATCATCAACTACTCGCAATCGGTCGATCTCATAAGTGGCTTTCAACTGCTTCAACTCTGCTGCGACGTTTTCAGGTGACCGCTGGCGATAAGCTGGGCCATGCACGGCATCTTGACACCAGTCACAGCCATAGGGACAACCACGGGAGGTGGCTAGCGTTAATGATGTATAACCACTCTGTTCTCGCCAGGTAGTCAAGTATTTATTCATGTCAATTAAATCGCGGGCGGGAAATGGCAGGCTGTCTAAATCTTGAATATAAGGACGGGGTCGATTGACGATTGTTCGGCCGTTCCCGTCTCGAAAAGCAATCCCTAACTCTTGAGCAAGGGAATCGGCCGTTAACTGCCCCTTATCTAACAAGTCTAACAACGCAACCAGGGTGATTTCACCCTCATGGTGAATGACAATATCCACCTGAGGATAGTCAAGGTAATCTTCTGGACTATAAGTCGGATCAGGGCCACCGATCACCACAGTCACACCAGCCTCTTTCCCAATCTGAGCCAGTCGCAAAGCGGCATCTTTGGTCGGCATGAGAGCAGTGATACCAACGATATCCGGCCGTATCTCTTTCAATGCCGCAATAAAATCTCCTTCACCCTCAGCAAAGGTGCCATCGAAGATAGAAACCTGATGGCCTCGTTCTCTGATATAGGCAGCCAAATAGAGCAGACCCAACGGAAAATAGGGACTGCTAGCTGCTTGCTCTTCAACACTCTGGCTTAAAAAGAGTGGGTTAACCAATAAAACATTTGCCACGTTCACCTCCACGCTGCCCCATTGTTATCATAAAAAGGTTACAAAACTATTATAGCTAGCTTAGCCCAATCTCACATTTTCAACAGTAATACATTGGACAATCCAGACATTTGTTATCTTATCCAACACGCAACTTCTTAAACTCAATGAAGCAAGAAAATGAGAATCTCACCATCCCAAATATTGACTGTTATGTAGAATGTTATGAGGTAATAGTCGGAAGAAAGTAGTTTAATAAAATATGTTACCAACTTTTAATTTGATGCGGTTGAGCTTCCCAATCAAACCATTTTTCTAATAGTGAACGGACTCGCCCTATCTGTTCATCAACCTGCTCAACTATTTCAAAGTAACTTTTTCCATTGGTGAAATATTCAACAATCCCAAAAAGAGGTACATCTGACATTACACTGTCCTTAGAAAATCCCTCCAGGGAATAATGAACCAAAGCATTACGAAGATTTTTATTTATTATTCTCTTGAAATCCTGCTCTGCAATGATCTCTTGTAAATAGAATTTAGAATCTTTCGTCAACAAGTTACGACGGTAACAGTAATTTTGTAATTTTTTAAAGCTTACATACGAATGATAAGCAATCAAGTATTTAATTTTGAATAGTGTATACGAGTGGACGCTAGATAAATTGGATAATATCTGCAACATAAAATTCATCTGGGTCAAAAAAACAAGTAGTGCAAAATTAAGTGAGATATTTCCAGATCCATCAAAAATCATTTTTAGAAAAGTTTCACCTTTTTTATCTATATATCCAAACAACTCATCTTCAAGTCTGTAATCAAAAAATCTTGGTGCTATATTTGTAATATCTTTACCAAAAATCAATAAAACTTCACCGATATAATGTCCTAATTCGTATCCTAAATTAAATGACAAGTTTTTGAAGGGATCAGCATTTTTTATTGCATTTTCTGCTAAATCACTTTGACTGAACCCAAGGTTAAATAACCCCGTATAATTTGACCCAATAATTCGACTATCATAAATAAATAACCCTAAATCCATCTGTAATAATTTCTTCAAGGCTGCAAACTTTCCCGTATGACTTTCAATATGATAATTTCTGTAAAACTTGACTATCAAATTTAATGAATCAAATATGTTATTAATTTGTTTTTTACTATCTTCGAGCAACTTAATGCACATTCGAGATCTTCGAATGATTGGCTCAAAACTTGAAAGCTTCAGAGTATTTTCATGAAATTGCTTTTGAAAATATTGATAGCTTTCAATAGTGAAGAGGGAGTAGTAGGGAATCATTGAAGGAATAATAATTCCATTCATACTATGGTCTTTCAAAAAGATCATCATTTCTGCAAAAAATAAGGCATCCTCCTGAATACATAGTAATTCTAAGCCTTCTACAAAACTTAGATCATCATCAGACATAACAAAATTCACCTTCCCTCAAATAAATTGTTCGTATTTGTTCAAAATTCATGAATATATTTTGGGTAATTTCGATTATATCTTTTACGGCTGAGTAATTGCAGTTGCTTGCCAAATTATAAAGCAATTACAATTCCCTCTCAATCTCATTTGCCAGTGTAATGACTGGTCTTTACTTCCCGCAATCGGGCAGCCGCCTCTTCGGCCGTTATATCCCGCTGTGCCTCTCCCAACATCTCATAGCCCACCATAAACTTCTTAACCGTCGCCGAACGCAGCAGAGGTGGATAAAAATGGGCATGTAACTGCCAATGAGCGTTGTCTACACCGAATGGCGCCCCATGCCAGCCCATTGAATAGGGAAAACTTACCTCAAAGAGGTTGTCATAGCGAGTCAACAACCGCTTCAATATATCTGCCAACGATTCTCGCTCCTCATCATCTAAATCCGGCAGCCGCAACACATGGCGGCGAGGCAGCAGCAGCGTTTCAAACGGCCAAACCGCCCAATAGGGGACGACGGCCAACCAATGCTCATTTTCTACCACGACCCTATCTCGGCTCTCTATTTCAACGGCCGTATAATCGATCAGCAACGGACGGTCGTGTTCGACCATATATCTCCGCTGCCGTTCATCCTCTTTTCTAGCCTCATTTGGCAGCACATCCTGCGCCCAAATCTGCCCATGCGGATGGGGGTTAGAGCTACCCATTGCCGCCCCCTTATTCTCGAAAACCTGCACCCATCGATAGGTTTGACCCAATTCGGCCGTCTGCTCCGCCCAGACATCAACCACTCGCCGCACATCGGCCACAGCCATCTCAGGCAGCGTCAAGTCATGGCACGGCGAAAAACAGATTACCCGACAAGTTCCCCGAACTGGCTCGCTGACTAATAATGTTCGTTCAACAGCCTGAGAAGTTGGAGTATCTGGTAACAGGGCCGCAAAATCATTCGTAAAGACAAAGGTCGATTCATAATCCGGGTTCTGAACCATACCCGCCCGCTTATTGCCAGGACAAAGATAACAGTTCGGGTCATAAATCGGCCGTTCAGCCCGCTGTGCTTTTTCAACCTGCCCCTGCCACGGCCGTTTCGTCCGCTGCGGCGAAACCAATATCCACTCCCCGGTCAACGGATTAAAACGACGATGAGGATATTCAGAAGAATTTATTTTCATAGATCACTGACTACTCTACGCATTACCACCATCTAATCATACGCTGGCAGCCAATCACCATGCGCCTCAATAAGCTCATCTACCAACTCATGAATCTGATCCAGTGATAGTTCAGCAGCCGTATGAGGATCCAACATAGCCGCATGATAGATATGTTCTCGTTTGCGGGTTAAAGCGGCTTCAACCGTCAGCGACTGAACATTGATATTTGTTTGCATCAATGCCGCCAACTGGGGCGGTATAGCCCCAATTTTAGTCGGCTGAACCCCATTTTTGTCTACCAAACAAGGCACCTCAACACAACATTCATCTGGCAAATTGTCAATTAATCCGTTGTTTGTCACATTGCCATAGACAATACGAGGATTCCCCGTTTCCATACTATGTATGATTAAGGAACCATATTCATGGCTGCGCTCATGCTCCACCGCTATATTTCCATCCTCTAAATAGTCGCGCAAACTTTCCCATCCGACAATTTGGTCTTTACAGCGGTTGATATATTCATCTAAAGGGATACTAAACTCCTCAATCAAATCAGGTCGATCCCCTTTGATAAACCAGGGAACATATTCACTGAAATGTTCACTCGATTCAGTAACAGAATAACCAAATCGTTTCAATATCTCATACCGAACATGATCCACCTTACCATGAGGGTCGCGTACAGGCCAATTGCCGTCCTTTTCGCGATCAGCCATAAACTGCCGTATCTTTGGGTACAAATCCTGCCCATTCCGTTCAAACTTCAAATAAAAGTTCATATGATTAATGCCTGCGGCAGTGTAATTAATCTCATCTATGGGAACGTTGATGTCGCTGGCAAGCTGTTCGGCCGTTCCCTGAACACTGTGACACAAGCCAACCGTCTTAATATTAGTATCCCGATTAATCGCCCAGCAGTTCATCGCCATTGGATTGACGTATTGTAAAAAAGTGACATCCGGGCAAAGCGCCTCCATATCATTGCACATGTCGAGCAGAACCGGGATGGTTCGCAAACCCCGCATAATGCCACCAATGCCCAACGTATCAGCAATCGTTTGGCGCAAGCCATATTTATTAGGGATTTCGAAATCGATCACCGTACTCGGCTTATACCCACCAACCTGAATCATCGCAATGGCATAATCCGCCCCATCAAGCGCAACCCGTCGGTCTAATGTACTGGTAATCGTTGGTGAAGCCCCCAAAGACTGAGCCAATTTATGCGCTACAATTTCTGAAGTTTTGAGCCGTTCTTCATCGATGTCATGCAAGGCAAAATGAGAATCGGCGAGTTCGGGAAAACTAAGAATGTCTCCCATAATATTTTTTGCAAAGATGGTGCTGCCCGCGCCGATAAAGGTTATCTTGGGCATAGTAATCTCCTATATAATGTTTTGGAAAAAGGCACCAAGGCCACGAAGTTAATTTTCTAAAAGCCTAATCTGCTGTATCTTCCCTGGTCAAGATAATTTTTTGATTAGGTTGAACATCATCAATCCGGGAAACGTTTCCATCAGGCCAGGTAATCATCAACGTAAAAGGAACGCTGTCAGTGGGAAAGCCAAAATGTAGCTGGCTGGGATCACCTGATAGATAACCACTGTTAACACGTATATCCCGCATGTGAAAACCTGACGAAGTGTGCAAGATAGCTGACGCACCAATGGCACGTGGATTCGCTGAACCAGGCCAACGCAAATCTACGAGGAGGCTATTACCCAGACAGAGTTGATTTTCTAAGATAATGGCAGGAGAAAGCAGGTTATTGATAATGATGTCCAGATCGCCATCATTATCCAGATCAGCCATACTCATTCCACGACCACTGGACGTATCATTCAGGCTCCAGTCGGGCATAGAAACGAATGAGCCGACCCCGTCATTACGAAAAACCTGATTTTCTTCGACTAACTCAAAATTTGGTAAATGATTAAAGGTATCGGCCGTTATCATGCCATTCACAATATAGAGATCAACAAAGCCATCCTGATCAAGATCACCAAATTTTGAAGACCAACTCCAGCCTGAATAGTTAATATTCCAGGCAGCGGCAGCATTCACAAATCCCCCATTTTCATTCCGCACCTGGAGTATATTTTCCATCATCTGTGGATCGCCAGGAACAGGCTCGTGCATCATCATCTCAGTCAGGGGTTCCCAAGCGGCCGTTGTTGCTTCGTCGGTTGCATAGGGGTGCATATCAGCTGCAAAAAGCTCCCAACGGCCGTCATTATCAATATCCCCTGCATCAAAACTCATCGTATTTTGGGTGGTGTTGGCAAAGGGCTCCGCTTCCGTCCAGCCTTCATCTGTTGCCAACCAAACTCGATCTCGAACGCTGTCGAAGTCGTTGCCGATGATAATATCATCACGGCCGTCTCCATTGACATCAAACAGCTGAATGGCTAAAGCCTGAGCCGTTTCAGCCAAGCGCTGAGAGACAAATTCACCACCAATATTTTCATAATAAAAAACACCCGCCCCAGGGCCAAACATAAAGCTGTCTCGCAGCTCCTTTTCCAAAGCTGTATCGTACGATCCTGTTACTAGATCAAGGTCCCCATCTCGATCAAGATCACCCCAAGCCATCGCATAGGCTTGTTCATCAACCCCCGGCAAACTCACTGACTCAAAATGCGAATCGTTTACGGCCGTATCCCCCAAATTGCGCCAATAACTTAGACTGCCCACCCGCGTCGTAAAGACAATATCGAGCCAGCCATCATTATCAACATCTAAAGTAGCAACCGCCCGTGAACTTCCATGCGAAAGCGCTTCCCGCCGAAAATTGAACCCCCCATCATTCCAAAAGATATGATTATTGCCATTCAAATTAGCCAATACAAGGTCAAGATCGCCATCATTATCCAAATCATTGACAGCCAACCCCGCCCCATTGCTATCATACATATCAACAGGTTCGTAGGCATTTTGAGTAATGTGATTTAATTCATGCTGTTGGAATTGATTCGTACAGGAAGATCGAACCGTTAGAGCAGTTTGCTGAATTTGAACAGGAGCAACTGAAATAGGAGAACTACCCGGTCTTGGGTCAGCTTCAGCCCGACAAGAAGCAAACAACACTCCCCAGAAAATTCCAACCACAAGAGTAATTAATTTGCGGCCGTTCATAGTCAATGGTCAATTAAATAATAAGGGCGCAGCGTATAATACTGCGCCCCTATTAATACCTTAATTAATACATCCGTTTACTATTCGAACGTTGCGTTGACACGTTCATTAGCTTCGGGTAACACATCAGCAGCCGGAGCTTGACCAAGATAGATAGCATCTAAGACTTCAACGATGATATCAGCGATCTCGGAAGCATTATCGGTTACTGGGAAGAGGAAGGTGCCACCCTCTTCTAAAGCCTGTTCAGTGAAAGCAGAAACATCAAGGCCGCGTTCACTATAAACGGCCAAGGCATTCTCAACACCTTCTTCAGTAGCTGGGAAGACAACGCCGTAGGTGCCAACCAAAGCTTCACACTCAGCAGAGGAAGCATACTTGACCCATTCCCAAGCTTCGTCTGGATGTTCAGTGCCAGTCCAGATCGAGTCGGCTAAACCGTTGAACATGCTCTTACGTCCCTCTGGACCTTCCGGCAATCGGGCAAAACCAGCATCAACACCTTCGATGGTGGAGTAGAAACCAATTTGCCAGGAGCCATCAGTCGTTAAAGCAGCCGTTCCCGAAGCAAACATCGAGCTAGCGCCTAAGCTGGAAACATCTTCATAAGAAGCGAAGTAACCATCAGCAATCATGTCCTGGAACCATTGCATCGTAGCAATGAAACGTTCATCATCATAATGGTATTCAGTTGCATAAAGGCCATCAACAAAGTTCCAGCCAGTGCTGGCAGCAAACATACTAAATACGGTCTGACCATAAGCGCCAGTGCCAGGATAATCGGCCGTGTAACCATACTGAACAACATTGCTAGAATCAAAATCCGGGCTTAGACCATTATTACCGTTCTCATCAATGGTTAGTCGTTTCACGATTTCAGCAAAGGAACCACCATCTTCAGGATTCCAAGTAGCCGAATTCAACTCTTCCAGGGTTACACCAGCATCATCTAAGAGAGCTTGATTGTAAACCACAGCAACCGTATCCCAATCCTTCGGCAAACCAAATTGAGCGCCATCACGCCCCCAAAGTTGGGTCAATTCGCCAATGTAGATACTAGTATCAACCCCATCGGCCTCAATATAGGGCTGAATGTCCAAAATCTGCTGTTTATCGGCAAATTCAGGATATTTGGCTAGGTGATTGGTAAAGACATCAGGCGCACTTCCAGCAACCATATCTGTTTGAATACCTGTCCAATAATCACCCCAACCAACATTGGACACTTCAACTGTGATGTTAGGATTGGCTGCATTAAAGTTGGCGGCACATTCTTCGTAAGCAGGGAATTGGTTAATGTCCCAATTGACGTAACGGATAGTGACCGCATCGCCAGATTCGGCCATCTCCTCGCCACCTTCCTCCTCACCGCCCTCTTCTTCGCCACCTTCACTACTACTAGCTTCTGTGGCTGCCGGTTCACCTTCATTTTCATTGCTGTCAGAACCACCACCACAGGCCACGATAAAAAGGCCCAACAGTAACAGAATAACGAATAAAGGTAATCGATGTAACTTTCTCATTTCTTTTCTCCTTGATATAACTAATACAAATTTTTCAACAATGGTGTATCCATCGAAAACACACAATACTTTCTACTTGAATCCGGTAAATTGAATCGAATCCAAAACCCGTCGACCTGCAACGAGGAATAAGATGAAAACGGGGACAATGGCTAACACAGTACCAGCCATCAATCCAGTCCAATCCGGCGCACCAGATGGCTGTTGACTACGGAAGATGCCAAGAGCAACTGTCAGAACTCGAAGACTTTCTTCACGACCGACCACGAGGGGCCAAAGGTACTCATTCCATGCTTGAATAAAAGTAATAATGCCTAAAGTCGTAATTGGCGCACGGGCCAATGGCAATACAATTCTCCAAAAAACGGTAAAATAACCAGCGCCATCGATCTTAGCTGCTTCTTCAACTTCGCGATTAATGCCTAAAAAGAATTGACGCAAAAAGAAAACGGCGAATGGTGTCATCAGGAAATAGGGCGCTATCAACCCAATAAATTTATTTTGCAAACCTAGATTACGAATGAGAACGAAATTCGGAATAAGGGTAACAATAGCCGGAACCATCAAGGCTGAAATATAGAGATTGAACAAGCCATTGCGGAATGGAAAATCTAAACGCGCAAAGGCGTAAGCCGCTGCCGCGCTGAAAGTAACCTGGCCTATAGTGATAGCAGTCGCAAAAAATATTGAATTTCGTAGAAAGAGGAAAAAATCGAGCGACTGACCAGAACCGCCAGCCTGCAGCGCCGTCTGCGTATCAATCAAACCCATTGCTCGAGCAAAGTTATCGAGTGTCAGCCCAACAGGTAAAAGAGAGCTAGTATCTTGAAAAATTTGGGTTTGGGTAGTCAAAGCGGTGCGAATCGCCCACCAAAATGGGAATAAGGTAAGGAATATGATGAGGGCCAAAACCGCCCACATCAATATACGGCCGATATTTATTTGTGATTTCTTTTCCGAAGAACCTGATAAAGCAGCCATTATAACTATCCTTTAATCCTACAGATCAGACTCGTCAGCCCGCAAAATTCGCATTTGAATCAGGCTAACAGCCACTAAAATAACAAATAGGGCGATCGAAACTGTCGTTGCATAACCCATATCAAAACGTTCAAATGCTCGTTCAAAAATAAGCCAGTTAACGACCTCTGTCGCATTGATCGGACCACCTTGGGTTGTTACAGCAATCGTGTCAAATATTTGGAAGGAGCCAATCACAGTCGTGACTAAAACGAAAGCGAGGACGGGCCGCAAAAGGGGAATCGTAATATGCCAGAACGCCCGTAACTCTGAAGCGCCATCAATCGAGGCAGCCTCATAAAGCGACTTGGGAATTGTCTGTAAACCAGCAAAAACAAGTAGAGCCGTATAACCAACATGCCGCCAAATATTGATGCCCGCTATTGAGGGAATCGCCTGATTGATATTGCCAAGAAAACCAAACCCCTCAAACCCCAATGCTTCAACAAAGACATTGACGATGCCAATGCCAGGATCAAGCAGCCAGAGGAAAAGCATGGCAACAATTACATTTGGCATCAACCAGGGTAATAGCAAAACCCCCCGCACAAATGTAGATTTTGTTAGCCTATCCATCAATACTGCAATCACAATGGCTAAGCCAGTTTGAATCGGAATATTTATGAGAACATATTGTAGGGTTACTTTGAGCGCGTTGGAAAACTCCCCATCAGAAAACAAAGTTCGATAGTTTTCCAAACCCACGAACTCAGCTTCAGTCAGCAAATCCCAATCTGTAAAACTGATTAGAAGGCCCCGAACAGCAGGAACAGCAAAAAACGCGATAAAACCAATCAAACTAGGCAACAAAAAAAGCCAGGCCACCCCCGTTTCCGGAGCTAGCCAGCGCTTTAACCAATTCGGCCGATTTGCCGTCATAATGTTGTCCTCCTCTTTCCTTTGTGAACGTTCCCGTGAACGCTCACAAAGAGTATAAATTAATCACTATTTTTTGTCAACTACTTATTGAGAATTAGATGGCCGAAGTTTTTTATACGGAGCGCCACCATCCTGGTGGCCGGAGTTTTTGTAGATGGAGTGGAACCATCCTGGTCGCCAAAGTTCTTGTCAATGGAGCGCAACCATCCTGGTGGCCGAAGTTCTTGTTGACAGAACGCAACCATCCTAGTGGCCGCTGACAAACAGGATGTCCCCACTCCACTAACTATCAACAACCGCTTCGCCCACCCTTGAGGATTATTGTCTTTGTAGGGAGTTTTTCTGCTCTTCCTAAGCAGACTCACGGCTCACGAGTTCAACACCTAACTTAATTGGAGGAAATTCTGCTCCTGGTGAATCGATCATTGCGAGCAACCGATCCATTGCTTGTTTACCGATACCATATTTATCAACATGAACGCTGCTCAGAGACGGGGTTGCAATAGCCGCGAAGCTGATATTATCAAACCCAATAATGGCTATCTCATCAGGTATTTTCAATCCTCGTTCCAGACTAGCGCGAATCCCTCCCAATGCCATGAGATCATTATAAGTAAATATGGCTGTGGTATCAGGATAGCTATCGAACAGTTGATGCGCAGCTTGTCGCCCCCCCTCCAGAGTAGCTGGCGCGGTAACAATACGCTCGTCAGGAAGGTCCAACCCTTTTTCAATAATGCGCTCTTTGAAACCCCGAAGCCGTCGAACTTCACTATTAGAGGGACTGCTGTTTGTTAACATGCCCATTTGAGAATGACCCTGATCGATGAAATAGTCCGCAACTAACTGTGCGCCATTATAATTGTCAACCATCATGACACTCACATTTGGATGATCAAAAATTCGGTTAATAACGACAATGGGATAAAAACTATCGGCAAAACCCCTTAAATCTTCATCACTTGCCTGGTGTGAAAAGAGAATAATGCCATCAACCCGTTGAGCGCCAAGGGAGTGAAGTTCTTGCACCTCAATCTCTGCATTATCATCCGTATTACATAATAAAACATTATAACCCTTCGCTTGAGCGGCATCTTGAACCCCACGAGTTACCTCAGGGAAAAACGGGTTATCAATATTGCTGAGGATTAAACCGATGGTGTAGGTTCGCTGGGTAACCATCCCTTGTGCCAAACGGTTCGGTCTATAGCCTAACTTTTCAACCGCCTCCATAACCCGCTTTTTAGTTGCAGGGCTAATTTCATCTTTGTCATTAATAGCCCTGGAAACAGTTTGACGGGATACGCCAGCAGCCTCGGCAACATCTTCAATTGTAATCCGTTTTTTCATAATGGTTACTCCGTGAACGCTCACGAAGAGTATAGACAAGAAATCATTTGATTGTCAAGAAGTTACCAACGTTCAAACAAAAAAAGCACAATTGTTCAAGTGCAGCACAAAGCACCTAAACAATTGTGCCCAATAAGCTCTCAAATATCACATTTATTATCTTAGACGCTATATCCATCCGCAAAAATGTCGATCATTAACTTAGCATCCCCAAGTGGGTAAAGAATAGGACACGTTGCCCCATTATCAATGTATTCTCGTACCTTCGCTTTTACTTCCTCAGGAGAACCAGAAGCCGTACACATCTGAACGACGTCATCTGGAACAAGGTGCATCGCGTTTTCAATCTGTTCATCCGTCGCCGGCCAGGTCAACACCTCGTGAATATCATCCAATAACTCTTGGCTAACACCGCTGGCCTTCATCAGATGTGGTTGTTGACCGAGATATTGGGTCATCATCTTGCGAGCACCATCAAGCGCTTTTTTACGATCATTGTCAACAGAGCAAATCATCAACTGCGGCCGATCAACATCATCGATGGAACGCCCCGCCTTCTTTGCCCCCTTCTCCAACGCATCCATCGCCCGCAAATTGTAGCTCGGATGAACAAGATAGTTCAGACACGCCCCATCAGCCACTTCACCTGTCAGCTCCATCATCTTCATACCCGTCGCCCCAATATAGATGGGAACATTACGAGCGCCTTTTCGGCCGTGTACAACATCCAACTGAATATCAGTCACATTGTGAAATTCCCCCTGAAAGGTCACATTCTCACCCGCCAGCAGCCGCCGCAAAACCTCAACCGTTTCCCGCATCGCCAACAATGGCTTTCGGCGATTAATGCCAACCTTACTTGCCAACGGATCCCACCAGGCCCCAATACCACAAATCACCCGATCCTCAGCCAAATCATCTAATGTCAAAAAAGTCGCCGCCAACAAGCCAATATTCCGCGTCCAGTTATTCGTCACCCCACTAGCAACCTTCAGCTTCGTCGTATGGGCAGCAAACGCCGCCATTGGCACAATGCAGTCCCGCACCAAACGGCTTTCTGCTTGCCAAACTGCCTCAAACCCGCGCTCCTCCGCATATTTGGCTAACTCAATTCCTTCCTGCAATGAATGGGCATCTTGTAAATACAGTGCAACTCTATCTTTTGACATGATTTCTCTCCTAATTTGTAGTTCGGCACAATCATATTATGCCATCTCCTAACCAATCCCTCTGATCAATAGCAATCTATGGCAATATAGTAAAGTAGTCGGTGTGCAACGGCCGAATCATATAAAAATCCCGCCGATCTAATGTCAATATTGTGTCGATATTCATCCGCTCTGCGATAGCCACAATCGTACTATCGGCAAAATCCAGTTCCGCATCATGGTAAATATCCAACACCTCCTTAGCACGTTTGACATCATCCGCCGTTATATTTTCAAGGTGCCATTGCGGACTTTTCATCTTGCCAACAAAAGCCCGCATCGCTCCATGACTTAAACGTTTGGCAATGAGGTGGGTTGTCTCAGGCAACACAGTGATGGGAACGATTAGCCGACTTGTCAGTCTCTGAGCCACCTGTACACAAGCTGTATGATGCCGTTCTTTAACAGTCGTAAGTGAAACCAAAAAACTTGTATCAACTATGACGCTCTTCATACCGCTTGGACCACTCCTCAGCCAAAAATTCCTCATCTTTACCGTCAGACAAATCCATTTCTACACCATCATCTCCGGCCAGCCCTATCAAACCAAGCAGTGGATTCTCTGGTGGATTTTCTGATTCAGCTTCCGTTATATACATGACTAAGGCTTCTCGAATAACGGCCGCTTTCGATTTTCCTTCACGGTTGGCAATAACATCAATTTTATAAAGAAGCTCTTCCTCAGCCATGATTGTTGTGCGTTTCATAATGACACCTCCAAATTATACAAACATAATTATGATAGCATAACTCGCAATTTTTTTCAAACCACTCTCATGAACTGCCATTTCTGCCGTTGACTTTCTTCACCAAACCTCGCCTTGGAATCCGCATCGGCAGTTCATAACGGCGCACGCCATCAAACTGATACAACGCATTTGCCACAGCCCCAGCCGTCGGCACAAGACCAATCTCGCCCACCCCTTTTGCCCCATAAGGGCCATAAGGATCAGGCACTTCGACACCGATAATCTCCATCTCCGGCATCTCCTTAGCCCGCAGAATACCAACCTTACGTAGCATCGTACTCTTGGGTCGGCCGTTTTCCATCACCAAATCCTCACTAATCGCATACCCCAAACCCATATGAATAGACCCCTCTAACTGCCCTTCAAAAAGGGTCGGATTAAAGATTTTTCCAGCATCATGAGCCGCAACAATCCTTTTCACAAACCCTTTCTCTTCATCCAAAATCACCAACTGAGTAGCATAGCTGTATGAGTAGTGAGTATATACTTTGTCAACCATGGCCCCTGGCTTTGTCGTCCAGTCAACCACGAACTCGCCTTCATATTGACGGCCGATCAAATCACCTAAATCATTGTCCGCTAAATCTGCTTTCAACCCTTTACAAGCATCAATCAGCGCATTCCCCACCAATGAGGTCGCACGAGAAGCCGTCGTCATGCCCGCCTCCTGTTCCGAAGCGGTATCAATATGGACCTCAAATAAGTCAGGAGATAAGCCAGTTTCATTGCAAACCACCTGCAAAGCAATGGTATTCACCCCCTGCCCCATCTCCGTCCACCCATGATCAATGACGACCTTATCAGAGGAAAAAACCGTGATTCGGGCCGTCGAAGCATCCGGCATCCCGTTGCCAATCCCTGTATTTTTGATGCCACAGGCGATGCCAGCGTAAGGTGCATTTTGGAACTCATCCTTTACAGCCAGCAAGGTTGCCTGAGCACCCGCCCCAGCTTCAATAACTTGTCCAGTCGCGGTCATGTCACCGTCTTTCAAAGCGTTATCATAGCGGAACTGCCAGCGGTCGAAGCCCCCTTTTTCACACAACTCATCGATCAGGCTTTCAAGGCCAAAGGCAGCCTGATTAACGCCAAAGCCCCGCATAGCGCCACATGGCAGGTTGTTGGTATAGACGGCCGTACTAACCACATCCGTCACCGGGAAATTATAAGCGCCCGTTGCATGTCCAGCAGATCGCTCAAGCACTTTCATACCCACTGAGGCATAGGCTCCCGTATCGCCAACAAATTCAACATCACAAAAGGTCAATTGGCCGCTCTCATCACAACCGATGGTATAATCCATCCATATGGGGTGTCGTTTGGGATGGAAAGCAATTGACTCATCACGTGTAAACCGCACCTTCACCGGCTGCTGCAATAAATAAGCTGCCAAAGCGGCATGTCCTTGAGCGCTCAAATCCTCTTTTCCGCCAAACCCGCCCCCGTTCGGCACCATCTTCACCCGCACCTTCTCTATCGGCAAACCAAGCAGTTTGGCAACCTGGTTTCGGTCGTCAAACACCCCTTGCCCTTGCGACAACACCTCAACCCCATCACCAGAAGGATAAGCAATCGCACACTCCGGCTCCATAAACCCATGCTCAATCATCTGTGTCTGAAAAACACCTTGCGCAGTATACGCCGATCCATGCTTCGCAGCCTCAAGGTCACCCCGGCTGGTAACGGTACTAGACAAGACGTTATCTCTATCTGGGTGCACATGAGGACTGTCTTCCATTCTGGCCTGGTGCATGTCAATAATCGGTTCCAAAACATCATATTCAACCGCAATCTTTGCCACCGCCTCCCTGGCAATAGCATCTGAATCAGCAACCACTAAAGCTAAAACATCGCCGACGTAGCGAGTTGTTTCACCCTCGGCAATCATCTGCGGCCAATCCTGCTTAATAAGACCAATTTGACGATCACCTGGAAAATCTTCGGCCGTAAAAATCCCAACCACCCCAGGATGAGCCAGGGCCGTACTGGTATCAATCTTGATCACCTTTGCTCTCGGATGATCGCTGAACTTTAAAGCGCCCTCCTTCATGCCCTCGATACGAATATCATCCACATACCGATGCTGCCCCAACACCAAATCAGCCGCTTGATATTTCGGTTGACGGCTGCCAATTCGGCCGTCTCCCTGCGGCACCTCAATCTCTTCTTCATTCCGAATCGCTTCAGCCGCCTTGACAACTGAATCGACAATCTTCTTGTAACCCGTGCAGCGGCAAAGATTGGGCGTGAGCGCCTTTTCAACATCAGCCCGGCTTGGGTCTGGATTCTTGCCGATAAGGACGTTAGACTGCATAACAATACCCGGAATGCAAAAGCCACACTGCACCCCACCACAACTAACAAAAGCATTAGCAAAAACACTTTGACGATAGTCGCCTAACCCCTCAGTCGTCACAACTTCTCCCCCATCAACCCGGCTCATCTTGGTCACACACGACAAAACAGCCTTATCACCAAGCTGCACCACACAACAACCACAAGCCGCTTGGGGCGCACAGCCGTTCTTGGGCGAAATTATCCCTTCTTGTTCTCGCAAATAGGTCATCAAATCCAAATCTGGATCGCCCACATATTCTTTTAACTGTCCATTGAGTAGAAATTTCATAACTTTATCCTCACCCTAAAGCAGGCACGGCCGTATCATTATCAACCTACTCTGCTTTATGAATTCCCCACTCGATGGCTGGCAAATAAGGAAGCATAGGGGACATACACTTCACCTTCGCCAGTTCGCCAACCTCAACAAGTCCAAAACTCTGGCGTGACTTTGCTACTCTAATCGTTGTTTTCAATCATCTCCAGTCGAACTGCTAACAACCTCAATCTCGCTGAGGGTGACTGGTGTTTATCTTCATACCTTCTCCTTCCTTCGACTTTCGCCAGCCATCATGAGTCCAAGTTCCTCTGTCGTCACTTCATCACTGTTAACAATACCCATAATCTCGCCGTCAAAAAGAACAACGATACGGTCAGAGAGGGCTTTAACCTCATCCAGATCCTCAGAAATGAGCAGCGTTGCCAATCCTTCAGCCCGCTGAAGTAGTAGCTGATTGTGGATATACTCAGTTGCACCAATATCAACCCCCCGTGTTGGCTGTGCAGCAATAAGAACCCTCGGTTTACGGGCCAACTCGCGGGCCAAAATCACCTTTTGAATATTTCCACCAGACAGGTTTTTTACGAGTGTATCCCGGCCAGGAGTCTTGACCGCAAAGGAATCTATCTGTTTTCGAGCATGTTTTGCAATATGCTTGAAAGCCAGAAAAATATTATTGCTAAAAGGATGTCTGATGTAATCTTGCAGAATCAGGTTTTCTTCGACACTGAAATCTTTTACAACCCCATCATGCATTCGCTCTTCTGGAATATAGGAAAGACCAATCTCATACATATCGGCCGGAGGCAAATGGGTAACATCGGTATCCTCAAGGTGAATTTGACCGCTTTCAACCCCCTGCAAGCCAATAATGGTACGAGCCAACGGCCGTTGTCCATTCCCAGAGATACCCGCCACCCCAACGATTTCGCCACTCCGAACTTCAAAACTAACATCCTTTAATATCTTTTTACCATCGTCATTAACAACATTTACATTATCAAACCTGAGCCTCACGGAACCAAGCTCGCTTTCTGGCCGAACACGCTCCAGAAGTACCTCCCGACCAACCATCATATTTGCCAACTCAGCTTTGGTCACATCGGCCGTCTGAACCGTCCCCACCATACGCCCGTCTCGCAGCACCGAAACCCGATCCGTCAAAGCAAAAATCTCGTTCAACTTATGAGAGATAAAGATAAGAGCATGACCATCAGCCGCCATTTGCCGGAAGATAACAAAAATGTCATCCACCTCCTGCGGCGTTAAAACGGCCGTCGGCTCATCCAACACCAGCAACGCCGCCCCACGATACAGCGCCTTAATAATCTCAACCCGCTGCTGCTGCCCAACCGCCAACTTAGAGATAACAGCTTGAGGATCAACCTGCAAACCATACTTATCAGCCAACTCCTCAATTCGAGCCGAAACAACATCCAAATCCAGGCGCGGCCCCCGCGAAGAAGGCAGCCCCAAAGCCACATTCTCAGCCACCGTCAAGTTATCGACCAACATAAAATGCTGGTGAATCATGCCAATCCCGTGATTGATAGAATCTGTTGGCGAATGAATTTCAATCTGCTTACCATCCAGAAGAATCTGTCCTTCTTCCGGCTGATACATACCGTACAGCACTTTCATTAAGGTGCTTTTGCCTGCCCCGTTTTCACCAAGAAGGGCATGAACCTCCCCTGCCTTTACGTCGAAATTCACCTGGTCGTTGGCTAACACGCCAGGAAACCGTTTAACGATATGCCGCATTTCCAAAGACTCAATCCGGGGTAAGCCAGAGGGTAAGAGATTATTGTCGTTACTCATAAATCACATCCACAATGTTGTCTGATTGTGCCAGATGGATAAAAAATATTCTGGACATCATCTTGTCCACAAACCACATTCACATAACACCCCCCGCCTCTAACACGATATCCATCAATTAAATTACCGCTAAGATTGATGAGCAATGACCAAACCAACCAACCACTGCTCATCAATCTACTTCCGCCATATCAAGCAAAAACCTCAGATAGAACCTTACCGTTAACCGTTTGCCGTTTACTGTCTACTGGATACAGATTGCCGACTACCGTTCTAACGCGGTTCAGCCACAATCTCGACATTACCATCAATAATGTCTTGTTCGGCCGCTTTTGCCGCTTCCACCGCATCTGCTGGCAGATCATCAGAATAAACCATCGTCTGACCGCCATTTTCAAGGGTTAGCTGCAAAACCCAACCGCCATAATCACCCGCTTGATTCGAGGTAATCATCTCAAGCAAAACCATTTTCCAATCATAGATAACGGTTGCAACGACGACACTTGGGCCAGCCGGACTTTGATCAGCTTGAATGCCTAACCAGGGAATGCCAGCCTCTTCAGCCACACCAATCGCCCCGACGACCTGCTGAGCCGAACCAGTTAGCACATCGGCCCCGGCTGAGATATGAGTGTTAGCTGCTTCCGCCGCCAGAGCCGTATCCCCGAAGGAGCCAGTGAAAGAAACGTTTACCTGAACATCAGAATCCGTATCAGCCACGCCCGCCAAGAAGCCATCGACGTGAAGCTTGGCATCGCCAGCATCTACTGGGCCAACTAACCCGATAATGCCACTTTCCGTCAATTGAGCAGCTAAAACACCACTAACATAACCACCCTGTTCGGCGCGTGGTTCATAAGCAAAAACGTTCGTCACGCCTTCAGCTTCACCATAGTTGGTCGTCGTTCCCCAGGCAAAGCTGGTTTCTGGATAATCAGGGGCAATCTCAAACAAGGAAGTGCCATACTGAGCGCCATGCGCGATTACTAGATCATAACCACTATCAGCATAATCCCGAATCGCAGAGGCGGCATCAGTTACATTGAACATATTCTCAGTAAAGGCGATTTCAACCATATCCTCGCCATAATGATCCTGAATCTCGACCAACGAATCATAAATTGATTGGCTCCAGGCCAGGTCGGTCGTGGTGCTGGGCATAACCAGAGCAATGCGGACGGCTTCGATTTCAGGATATTCCATCTCCATCATCTCTTCCTCTTCCATTGCTTCTTCGCTACCACCGCCCATCGCGTCTAAGCTGCCAGCCGCAATCTGTTCGGCCGCTTCTTCAGCGGCAGCGACAGAATCTGCATCAAGGCTGTCGGCGAAATCCATCACCAGACCGCCATTATTCAGGGTCAAAGCATAAGAAGTGCCACCAAGTTCGCCAGCTAAATGCTTGTTGATGATGTCGCTGAAGATACCATCCCAGACATACAGTTGAGAAGCTACTACGATGTCAGGGGCCAAAGAACTTTGGTCAGACTGCGTACCAATCCAGGGGATGCCCTGTTCATTTGCCACACCAATTGCCCCAACAACCTGCTGAGCAGAGCCAGTTAAGACATCAGCCCCGGCCGAAATGTGAGTATTGGCTGCTTCGGCCGCCAAAGCCGTATCGCCAAATGAACCCGTGTAAGAAACATTGACCTGAGCATCAGGATTAACAGCATGTGCGCCAGCCACGAAACCGTCAATATAAAGCTTGGCGTCGCCCGCTTCAACAGGCCCAACAACGCCGATAACGCCTGATTCAGACATATGAGCAGCCAAGACGCCAGCCACATAACCACCTTCTTCGGCCCGCGCTTCATAAGCGAAGATATTATTTAAGCCCTGGTCTTGACCAGTATCAACGGCCGTTCCCCAGGCAAAGCTCGTGTCAGGAAAATCTGGCGCAATCTCAAAGAGAGACGTGCCATACTGAGTTCCATGAGCGATAACCAGGTTAAAGTCTTCCTCCGCATAATCACGGATAGCAGAAGCCGCATCAGTCACATTAAACATATTTTCAGAGAAGGCGATTTCGATAGCGCTCTCGCCACCAGCCTCTTCTTGAATACGAACCAGCGCATCATAAAGTGCCTGACTCCAGGCCAAGTCAGTGATGGTGCTGGGCATCACGATTGCAATCCGAAAACCTTCAACATTAGTAACATCCACCTCGGCCGAAACTTCTTCCTGCGCCGATTCTTCAGTTGGTTCCTCCACTGCCGCTGCTTCAGTCGGTTCGGGATCGGCCGTATTTTCATTAGCCCCATCATCACCACCACAGCTAACCAATATCAAACTTAAAATTAAAAACAAAACTACCATTAACCATTTTCTTCTGTTCATTTTCTTCTCCTTAATAAACATTCAACAAACACTTATTCTCATACATTCGACTCAACTTTTCTTTTGAGGGTTGTAGTGACTAACTTTGTTATGCTCAGGAAGTTAGTATTCAAAAACCATAATTTGTCTAATTCGTGTTAATTCGTGGCTAAGTCTTTTATCAAATTTTCCAATTTCCTAATTCTCCCCTCGCGCAAACGGCTTCGTTAATGCCTTCGGCTGCAAAGCCCGCCGGAACGGCAGCGCCAAAGCGATAATTGTCAACAAATAAGGCAGCATAACAGCCACATCAGATGGAATATTCAAGCCAAGAACCTGAACCCATAACTGAAGGGCGTTTACCAAGCTAAACAGCAACGCCCCAATTAAAACCCCAACCGGCTTCCAACTGCCAAAATAAACCAACGCAACAGCGATAAAGCCCAGGCCGTTCGTTAAATTTTCTTGGAAAATATTTAAGAGTGAGATGGAAAGAGACGCGCCTGCGATACCAGCCAAGATACCCCCAAGTGTAACGGCCGCATAACGAACCCGATTCACATTAATGCCTAACGAATCGGCCGCTTCTGGATTTTGACCCACTGCTCGAATCTGCAACCCCCAGGTCGTCTTATTCAATACATACCAGGCCAAGGGAATCAAGGCATACGCACCATAGGTCAATAGGCTATAATTAAAAAAGATTTCGCCAATCACCGGAATATCCGCTAGACAAGCGTCGCCGATACAAAAGCGAAGCGCCGAAAATCCCTGCACCCCTTCAACGGAACCTATTAAGGTCTTAAACAAGAGACTAGAAGTTCCTAACCCAAACATATAAAGACCAATGCCACTAATCCCCTGCTCAGCCTGAAAAGTAATGCTGACAATACAGAGAATGAGACCCATAAAGGCCCCAACTGCCCCTGCTGCCAACAAACCTAACCAAGGACTACCCGTCTCAAACACACCATAAAAGCCAAAGAATGCGCCCATCAGCATAATGCCATCAACGCCTAGATTTAGTACGCCAGAACGCTGGGAAAACATCTCGCCAATAGAAGCATAAATATAGGGCGTTGCCAGACGAAAGCCAGAGTGAATGATACCGATGATAATGGCGGCGGTTGTTAGATCTTCGTTCATGCGCTTACCTCCGTCGCAACATTGGCTCCATCTGTCGGTTCATTTGGCGTCTCCGAATCGACCGCCACCCGGCGGTTGGCTCGCCGTTTAATGAAATAATCAGTTGTGACAACCAAGAGTACGACCAATCCCAAAATAGCCAGAATGAGAACCTGGGGAATCTGGGTCGCCCGCTGCATCTTATCACCCCCAACAAGTAAACCGCCAAATAAAATAGAGGCCGGAATGATGCCCAAAGGATGCAATTTGCCAAACAAGGCCGCAACAATGCCAGAGAAACCATATCCGGCCGAAACAGCCAGCGGTTCAAACATGCGATGGTGCAAGCCTAATATCTCAATCGAGCCAGCTAATCCGGCAAACATGCCACTTAGGGTCATTGACAAAACAACCGTTCGTTGAACTTGCATCCCAGCATATTTTGAAGCGGCCGTATTCAACCCCACCGCCCGAATTCGATAACCAATTGTCGTCCGCCAGAGCAATATATAAACCAAGATCGCCATCACGATCGCAAATATTAAACCGGTATGGAGACGAGAAGGTTCAACCAATACCGCATAGAGTTCGGCCAAATAACCGCTCAGCCCAGCTTCTTCGGCCGTTTTATTCAACCCGACCGATTCAGCCAGATCCGTAAAGCGGGGCAAATCCATCGTTCTAGGCAATCGCGCCGACTGCGGAATATTTGTCCCCGCCTCAACTTCGGCCGGATCAATCATCGGGCCACGCAGCAAGAAGAAGGCGATCTGAATCGCAATCTGGTTCATCATAATCGTGCTGAGAATCTCATTGACTCCCAAACGAGCCTTCAAAAAACCAGGAATTGCACCCCATATACCACCCATGAATGCCCCACCCAATATACCTAAAATGATTCCCAATACACCAGGGAAATTTTCGCCTAATTGGATGCCGATGAAGGTCGCCATCAACGCCCCCACAATCAATTGTCCCTCAGCCCCAATATTAATGACCCCGCCCCGAAATGCGATAGCAATGCCCAAGCCAACTAACATAAGCGGAATAGCCTTAACCAGCGTATCCGCCAGACCATTTTTGCTGCCAAATGCGCCTACGATCATTGATTGGTAAGCTTCAAGCGGATTAACCCCCTGCAACAAAAGAATGACAGCCCCAATGAGGAAGGCGACCAACACCGCTAGAAAGGGCATCAATGCGGCTATGACGCGCTCCATGAACTGCCGATCTAATCTTCCAATTCCCATTCTTCCTCTCCTGTGTTGTCAGCTATGAGAACGCCCTAAACTGTCCCATACAATTTGCCAGCGGTCAATCAATCCCCGTTATCCGTATCCCTGCATCTTTCACCTTATTCTTGATATTGACAAAAATCAGGAGCGACGTTAATCCTTCTACCACGCTGGCGTTAACCAGCCCGCCCGCATTAACCCCCCGCAGCCCAGCATCGTGGGCCAACTGAATGGCAACATTCTTATCGACCGCCTTTTGCCCACAAATTAACACATCACAATCCATCTCATAATCCAGTTGCATCAGATGATGCGCCCCGATATTTTGGAAAGCGGCGACAACCCGAACCGACTCGCCAAGCTGCTGTTGAGCCTCTTCTGCGGCCGAAAGACCACTCTCTAGCCGCATAACACGGGCCTTTTTTTCGCCAGTTGGAGCCACAACAGTGATGAGCAGCTTGCCAACTAATGCTTCTCTTAAAGATTCGAGTGTTACTGCTTGTGCAGAATAAGGCACAGCTAAGACAGCGACATCGCATCGGGAAACGGCCGTTACATTATCAGTCCCAGAAATCGCCAAATCTGGTCTAATATCTAATAATTCAGCAGCAACCCGCTCCCCCTTCTCTGCCTTCCGCGAACCAATGATGACTTCATGCCCACTGTTGGCCCAACGAAAGCCTAATCCAGTTCCTTCCGGCCCCGTACCGCCTACAATTGCTATTTTCACCTTTCACTCCGTTTTTAGTTAGGGAACAGGGATCGGAAATTGGGAATCTGACATCCAACAAACAACCCACTGCTCACTGCCTACTAACCACCATCAAAACCCACCCGTGCATTAAATTCCTCAATCAACTTATCAATCTCGGCCGCTTTCGGCGGAATACTTTCCCAATAGTCGTCATCGTACCATTGGGCCTGAATCTCTTCATATGTTTTACCTTGCTGCTCAACCCAGGTGTAATATTTAAGATTGTGAATCCGTTTACGGCCGTAATAACTCAACTCCTCCACATTATCAATTCCTTCACCAAGCAAGTAACGATGGAATGTCACCGCCGCATCTACATTCGTAAATTCGCCCTCACTTTCATTTAACTCCCGCAACCGACTCTGATACATCTCCATCGAGTCCGTTGCCACCGTTAACAGCACATCGTTTTCGCCAAGCTCATAATATTTCGCCATTTTTACGGCCGAAAGCATATTCGCACAGCCCGAAATGCCAAGCAAATCTAATTGGGCGATCAATTCAGGCGCAACCCCCTGCTCAGCCAGATATTCTTGCCCAGCCGGCTCATTAAAGAGACGAATTAGACCCATCGTCGCGGCATCATCAATGCCCATCACCATATCAGTGTTCTTCACATTATGAACCCAGGGAATGTGCTTATCGCCAATCCCCTCAATGCGATGAGAGCCAAAGCCATTATGGAGTAACGTAGGACATTGTAACGCTTCACTAGCCGCTATCTTGCTCTGTGGATAAAGTTTCTTCAGATAATCCCCAGCCGCAATCGTTCCCGCCGACCCGGTGGTCAATGCCACCCCGCGATAACGATCATCCGGCCCCATCACCTGTTCCAACGCCTCAGCCATTGCCGGGCCAGTCACCTCATGATGCCACAGATAATTACCCAACTCATCAAACTGATTAAAGATGATTAAATCCTGACCAGAGTTGCGGAGTTCATTACATTTATCAAATATCTCTTTGACATTGCTTTCCGAGCCGGGCGTTTTAATCGTCTCACCGGCCACATCCGCCAACCAATCAAACCGCTCCTGGCTCATGCCCTCAGGCAAAATCGCAATAGATTCACAAGCCAGCAAATTGCTATCATACGCCCCACCTCGACAATAATTACCCGTTGAAGGCCAAACCGCTTTTTGGCTGGTAGGATCAAATTGGCCCGTCACCAATCGAGGAACAAGACAACCAAAAGCCGCCCCAACCTTATGCGCCCCCGTTGGAAACCATTTTCCAACCATCACAACAATTCGGGCTGATACCCCAGTCAAGACGCTCGGCAGCTCAATATAATTCGCCCGATCAAACCCACCGCCAGTCGCCATTGGCTCATTGTGCCAACTAATGCGGAACAAGTTACGCGGATTCAAATCCCACAACCCGATCTCAGCCAAATCGTTTTTCACATCTTCTGGAATCAAACTTGGATTCCGCATCTGGGCAAATGTCGGGATAACAATCCGTCGTTCTCGCGCCCGCTGCACAGCCCGCTCAAGCGCCTCTTCATTTCTTGTCGTTAAATCAATCATAATTATCCATTCAATAAGTGACAGTCCCTATAAGGCATTTTGCGAATGCAAACGATTGTCATCTACCCTAAATAATTCGTGTCATTCGTGTTAATTCGTGGCAAATCCTTTTAAGACATCGTCAAAGCCATCACAGCCTTTTGGACATGCAACCGATTTTCAGCTTCATCATAAACAACGCTTTGGGGACCATCAATCACAGCATCAGCCACTTCAATATTACGGTCTGCCGGTAGACAGTGCATATAAATAGCATCCTCTTTCGCCAAAGACATGCGTTGTTCGTCGCAAATCCAGTCTGAATATTGCTTACTGATTTCCGCCGATTCATCCAAATCTTCGGTCGTCAACATACAACCCCAGGCTTTTGGATACACAACATCTGCCCCCTTAAAACCTTCATCAAAATCATCAAAAATCTCGAAAGAGCCACCCGACTTACGGGCATTTTCCTTAGCCTGTTCAACATACTCAGGGATAAGCTTGAATTCCGGCGGCCGAGTCAGCCGAACGTTCATCCCATAACGAGACATCAACAAAATCAGGCTAATCGGCACGCTCATCGGTTTTTGGTAACTTTGAGCGTAAGCGTAACTGACATTAATGGTCAACCCCTTCGGATCCCCTTTCTTCTCCTGAATTGTCAACAAATCAGCCAAGATTTGGAACGGATGGAACTCGTCGCACTGCATATTCAACACCGGCACCCGGCTAGCATCTGCCACGCTCCGAATATACCCATTACCCACCCCCCAATCACATTGACGAATAGCGATACCATCATTATAGCGCCCCAAAATTTCGCCAATTTCCTTACCCGTATCACCATGACTAATCTGGGTTGTCTTCTCATCAATAAACTGAGCATGACCACCCAGTTGGGCCATTCCCGCCTCAAAGCTGTTGCGGGTGCGGGTGCTGGTGAAGAAGAAAAGCATCGACAACACCTTGTCACGCAGCACAGCATGAGGCATCCCCATTGCCCGCTTGCGCTTCAAATCCAAAGCGACATCCATAATCGTATCAATCTCATCTTTCGTCCACTCTTGAGTGGTAATCATGTCTCGTCCACGTAAAAAAGTTTGCATTTTTCCTCCTAAGGTTGGGGATCAGTCATCGCCCGCTTCCAATCCTCCAAATCCCGATAACTCCTAATCTTTGCCATGCTAACCAATCCCTAAATACTCTAATCTCTACCGATCCCCGATCCCTGATCCCCGTTCCCCAACATTAACGGTAACAAACCATAAAACTTCGTCGCCTCAACCACATCCTTCAGCGGAACATGCTCATTAACGGCATGAGCATAAATCTCATTACCTGGCCCAAAGCCAATCGCAGGAATACCCAATTTGCCCGCCCAATAATTACCGTTTGTCGAGAAATCCCACATACCCTGCCCAAACGGGTCCTCAGTATCCCAAAGGGCATTTAATGTTGCGACGCCCGCCTGGACGAAGGGATGATCAGCCTCGTAAGCCCAAGCTGGGAAATATTGTTCATACTCATAAACCGCACCCGTATGACTTGGATCAGTATAAATCAACTTTCTTATTTCAAAGTCATCTTTGTGTTCCGCCGGAATAACATCCTCTAATGCCTTTCGCCAATACGCCTTCGTCTCCCCAAACGTAACCCGACGATCAATAAAAATAGTACATTCATCCGGTACAGCATTGGTACTAGGACTGACACTCGAAATTTTAGTCACCGTCACCCGCCCCTGCCCTAAAAATTCGTGTGGTACAAAATCTTTTTCCATCTTGGAAATGGCCTCAATGACAGGCAGCATCTTATAGATAGCATTGTCACCCATATAATTACTGGCAGCATGGGCGCTCTTTCCTTTGCAGCTAATTTCCATCTCAATCCGGCCTTTATGACCACGATAGACCTTCATATTGGTCGGCTCTCCAATCACTACGAAATCGGGACGAACGCCCTCCCAATCATGGAAAGCGGCACAGCCAACGCCATCGCACCACTCCTCAATATTGCCTAAGTAATAACACGTAAAGCCCTCAAGCAAGCCTAAATCACGAGCAAAGGCCAAACCATAAACCATACCAGGCGTACTGTTCTTCTCATCCAAAGCGCCCCTGGCATAAAGCATCCCATCTTCAACCTTTCCTTCAAAAGGGTCCCACTCCCACTGGTCAGGGTCGCCGATGTCAACAGTATCGATATGACTGTCATAAAGTAAGATTTTGTCTCCACTCCCAATCTTGCCAACGATTGAGCCATATTTATCAACATATACCTCATCGTACCCTAACTTTCGCATCTCCTCCCCAATTCTTTGTCCCACTTCCCCAATCTGATTCCTCATACTCGGAATCGCTACAATCTCCCTAAAAAATTGGAGGATATCTGTCTCTGCCTCAGTCACCTTTTGGTTCAATTGCTTAATAATCTCTTCCATGCTATTTCCCTTTTGCGATAAACGGCAATCGTCCTACCATTCCCACAATCTTATACCAAAAACATTAAAATGCAATACTTTTCCCATTCAATTTTCGGAGAAATTTGTTAAGCGATAAATGGGTTTTATTATGCGAAATCCAAACTGTTTGAGGTGCAATGGCAGCATGTCCAACCCATAACCTATTTACTTTTTTGCCAAATTGTGGCAAAATGGGCAAACGTCCAACCTTTGAAGGACATAACCAAATTATGGCTATTCAACGTACCATTCCAATCGTCGATCAGGTCACGGCCGAACTCCGAAAACGCATCCATGACCGCACCTACCCCCCCGGCGGCCGTTTACCCTCCGAAAGCGAACTCGCCCAAGAGCTAGGAGTCAGCCGCACCACCGTCCGCACCGTCCTGGCCAAATTTGCCGTCGAAGGCTTAATTCTTCGCAAACAAGGAGACGGAACCTATATCAATGAACGGCTCGATGACGTTGACACCCATTACGGCGGCTTATGGGATTTCTCACGCCTAATTGAATCCAATGGGTTTCGGCCGTACATCAAAACCCTCTCGCTCGAAATTAGAGACGCTACTACCGAAGAAGCCAAAAAGCTAGAAATCGAACCAACGGCCGATGTCGTCTCCATGGTTCGCCTCTTCAGCGCCGATAATCGCCCCACCATTTACACCACCAATATCTTTCCAAAAGAAATCATAAAGACAAGCCTCGACCAAATCGACGGCAACATGCCCATACATGAATTCTTGCAGAGCTGCTGCAACGAGCAAATCACCTACGTTATTTCCAATATCGAAGCCACCCAGGCCAAAGGAAACTTTAAGACTCAATTGCAACTTAAAAACGGTCAACCATTACTTAAACTAAGCGAGATTTTTTTCAACACAAACCACCACCCCTTAATTTTAGGGATCAGTTACTACGACTTTACAGTAATTAAACTAAGATTAGTTCGAGCCTGGGGTTGAAGTAAATCACAGAAATTCCTCGAAATTAGCGCCATCTTTCCTGAAAAACTTTTTGCCTTTTACCGAGAGAAACATAGATAACCTGATATTTTGAAAAATAAAAAGCTCCAAAAGGCGAACCCTTTGGAGCTTTTCAACGCAGTTCATGCGCTTTTCAGACATTGCTAAGTCTAGGCGGGGGGAATGCAAATGTCCTATTTCCAGTTAGTAGTTATCCAGTCGCGTTTCTCATGCCAGTTAAGGGGAGAGGAAGATTGCCTAAACTTAAGCTAACTGATTCTATAGCCACAATAACCCAACTTTGCCTAAAACTAAATATATCTAGGTACAGATAGCAGATAGGTAGATGGCACAACTTTGACCATCCCATTGTAATTCCTTCAACGCTTTTAAGAATATAGAAGTCAGGTACAATAGCCACTATGCCAAAGAAAAATCCAATCACCTATCCAACGGTTCCTGTTGAGGTAATTGAAGCGATCACACGAGGCTATCATGGCGATCCCTTTGCCGTGCTTGGCCCTCATGCCCAACAAAATGGTGTGGTTATCCGGGCCTACATCCCCTACGCAAAAACGGCCGAAATCATCATCGGCAAAAAGTCCTACCCAATGGAAAAAGTACATCCCGAACAATTTTACGAACGGGTAGTAACAGCAAAACAATTCAAATCCAATTACCAAATTAAGGTACTAGATTGGGGTGACAATGAATCCCAATATGTCGATCCCTATGCCTTCACAGACATATTCACCGACTTCGATGAACATCTTCTGGCAGAAGGAACTCATGAGAAAATGTATGAACGGTTAGGCGCTCATGTAATGACCCTCAATGGTGTTTCCGGTGTCCATTTCGCCGTCTGGGCACCCAATGCAGCACGCGTCAGCCTAGTCGGTGACTTCAACGGCTGGGACGGCCGTCGTCATCCCATGCGCTTCCGCCATAATAGCGGCATTTGGAACATCTTTATCCCAGGGCTGGCCCAAGGAACAATCTACAAGTACGAAATAAAAAGCCGCCAAAACAATTACACCGTTACCAAAGCCGACCCGGTAGGCTATTACAGCGAAGTTCGGCCCAACACCGCCTCCATCGTCTGGGACATCAATCAATATGAGTGGCAAGACCAAGCCTGGCTAGACAACCGGAACAGTTACAATAATCTCAATGGCCCCATCAACGTCTACGAAGTTCATCTTGGCTCCTGGAAACGGACAGACCTCAGCGAAAAAGAAGACAACTGGCTCTCCTATCAAGATTTAGCCAACGACCTAATCCCCTATGTAAAAGAGATGGGCTATACCCATATCGAATTACTCCCCATCACCGAACATCCCTACGATGGCTCCTGGGGCTATCAAGTCACAGGCTACTTTGCCCCCACCAGTCGCTTTGGCACACCCGACGACTTCATGGCCTTTGTCGATGCTTGTCATCAAGCGGGTATTGGCGTAATCCTAGATTGGGTTCCAGCCCATTTTCCCCGTGACGAACACGGCCTATCCTATTTTGACGGCACACACCTATATGAACATGCCGATCCCCGTCAAGGAAGCCACCCCGATTGGGGAACGCTGATATTCAATTACGGCCGACCTGAAGTCAGCCAATTCCTCATCAGCAGCGCCCTTTTCTGGATCGAAAAATACCACCTCGACGGACTCCGGGTAGACGCAGTTGCCTCCATGCTATATCTTGATTTCTCCAAAGAACAAGGCCAATGGATACCCAACCGCTATGGTGGCCGCGAAAACCTAGAAGCAATCACCTTCATCCGCGAATTTAATCGCCGCCTCCATGCCGCCCATCCCAATATCTTAACAATCGCCGAAGAGTCCACCTCATGGCCCTATGTCACTCGCCCGCCTGAGGACGGCGGCCTGGGATTTGACCTCAAATGGAATATGGGTTGGATGCACGACACCCTTAAATATATGCAGAACGACCCCATATATCGAGCCTTTCATCACGGCACGATGACCTTTTCTTTACTCTATGCCTTCAGCGAAAAGTTTATGCTCCCCTTCTCCCATGATGAGGTCGTCCATCTAAAGAAAAGTATGCTTGATAAAATGCCAGGCGATCTCTGGCAAAAATTTGCCAACCTTCGCATAACCTATGCCTATCAAACCGCCCATCCTGGTAAAAAACTAACCTTTATGGGAGCTGAATTTGGGCAGTGGCGAGAATGGAGTGAAAAGCGAAGCCTAGATTGGCATCTAGTCGAAGAACACCCAGAACATCAAGGGCTGCATAAATTTGTGCGGACCCTAAATCAATTTTACCTGAAAGAGCCAGCCTTTTACGAAGACGACAACTCTTGGGACGGCTTTGCTTGGCTAGATATTAACGATGCCCAACGCAGCATTCTAGCCTTCATCCGACACAGCAAACCAAAAGATGATTCTGAGGAAAAAGAAAGCATTATAGTTATTTGTAACTTTACCCCCATTATCCGAGAAAACTACCAACTTGGGGTTCCCAAAGACGGAAGCTACCAAGAGGTTCTGAATAGCGACTCGGCCGATTTCGGCGGCAGCAATATCACCAACGCCGACCCCCTTCAATCCTCTCCAATCCCCTGGCACAACCAACCTCACTCAATCGAGTTCACCCTACCCCCACTATCAGTCATTTATCTAAAGCGAAAAAGCTAACCATCAAACTTACTTCTTGCCATTACCATTTGCTGGTACTAGCTGTTGGTGCTGCTGAAAAATTTCCGCCGCTTTATGACGATTGCCGACATCAAGTTTATCTAAGATATTGTGAATGTGATTCTTAACTGTGCCTACTTCTATGGTTAGCCGCTCCCCAATCTCCTTATTAGTCAATCCTTCACTAACACATTCAAGCACCTCACACTCCCTTGGCGTTAGAATTTCAGCTTTCTGCAAAATCCCCTCCGTGTCAGCGCAAAGCTGAGACAACTCATTTAATCGGGCAATCAATTTCCCAACGATCTCAGGCTCCACCAACCCTTCGCCGTCATCAACAGCCCTGATGTTCTCTAACAAATCCTCTAACTCTACCTCCTCCAAAACATAACCAGAAGCGCCCGCTTCAATATATCTGACAATTTTTTCCGGCTGCTTTTCAACGCCAGTAATCAGGATATTGGTCGAGGGATATTTTTTATTGATAGCATCAGTTATTTGAATTGCCCCCTCATTTGCCAGGGCATCGTCAACCAATACGACATCTGCCTTTTTCACTCGGGCAAGCGCCTCATCAACATTGGTCGCATACCCCATGACATAAATATCTTCCTCTTCTCGTAGAACTGCTCCAAGCACACTGCACATCAATCGGGTTTCATTAACAATCAAGACTTTTATCATTAGATTGCCTCACCTTTCCAAACTCAAATTCAAAAATGACCAGGACTTGATTATACCCTAATTATACCAAGGACTATAACGAAGATATATATCGGGTTTTAATAAACACCGTTATTGTTGAAGTAGAAAATTAAAAAACGAATTACTCTCTAAGAGGAAATTTAAAGTGACCCCCATTGTCAAGACCACAAATCGGCAAAGTTAAGGTGGATCAACAGGTCACAAAATCGGTACATTAACAGCAAAATGAATATCAGCAGGCACCAGGTAGCCAAGATTTTGGTGCGGCCGTTCGAAATTGTAAAGATGGAAGTAGTCATCCAGACCGGCAGCCAATTCCTGGACTGACTCGTAATCTTTGAGGTAAATATCTTCATATTTGACCGACCGCCATAGCCGTTCAATAAAGATATTATCAAAGACTCGGCCACGGCCGTCCATACTGATCTGGATACGAGCCACTTCCAACTCACCGGTAAAGTCGCTGGATGTAAATTGAACACCCTGGTCGGTGTTGAAGATTTCCGGTTGAGCATGAAGCAGAGCCTGTTGCAGGGCGACCAGACAAAAGGAACTGTCCAGGGTATTCGAGAGCTGCCAGGAAAGAACGAAACGGCTGAACCAGTCCATGACCGCCACCAGATACATGAATCCTCTGGGCATCGGCACGTAGGTAATATCGGCGCACCAAACTTGATTCGGCCGATTAATCTCCAGGCCACGTAGCAGATAGGGATACTTCTTGTGGGCCTTAGTAGAAACCGTTGTCCGCCGCCTTGGATACACAGCTTGCAAGCCCATTTTGGTCATCAGGCGGGCAATACGCTTGTGATTGACCTGGAAACCATGAACATTGTTCAGTCGGGCCGTTATCTTGCGATAACCGTAGAATGGCGCTCTGGTGTACTCCTGGTCAATGAGCCGCATCAGTTGCAGGTTCAGAGGCGATTCACCAACCGGCTGCCAATAGTAGCTAGACCGGTTGAGGCTGACCAGCTTGCATTGGCGACGAATGCTCAACATGGGATGATCTGGTTCTATCATCGTCCGTTTGGCCTCAGTCGAACAGGGCAGCTTTTTTTTTCAGCCACTCCAGTTCCATCTTGAGTCGCCCAATCTGCTCGTACAGTTCTGTTTCCCGTTCTTCCACGGCCCGGAGTTCCTGAGCCGTATCCTTGCTAAATACAGTCGACCCTTCACTCAGCAACTTCTTTTTCCAGTTACGGACCAGGTTGGGGTGCAGGTTGTACTGACTGGCAATTTCATTGAGTGTTTTCAGTCCCTGAGTCGCTTCCAGTGCGACTTTGAACTTAAACTGATTACTATAACTTTTTCGTTTTTTGGACACTCAAATTCCTCCACAAGCTTTTTAGATTATATCTGAATCCACTTAAGCCTGTGGTCTAGTTTTTGGGGGTCACTATAATTCTCAGCGTCAAACATTCATTCGGTGGTATGTGCGCTGATCAAGTTTTTAGACTAAACCACCATTACAAAAGAGGAGTATTTTTATGTTACGATGGATCGTTATCCTTATAGTTGTTGCCATCATCGCGGCCGTTCTCGGTTTTGGCGGCATTGCAGGAACAGCAGCAGGCATTGCCAAAATCCTATTCTACATCTTGTTGGCCGTCATTGTGCTTTCCTTCATTTTCGGCCGTTCCCGCCTATAAAAGCAATAACCAAATAAATTCACATTCGAGAAAATCACATTAAAAATGGAGAAAAAATGAACTCAGATATATTAGAAGGCAAATGGAAACAATTAAAAGGCAAAGCCCAACAAAAATGGGGTAAATTGACAAGCGACGAGCTAGATGTCATCGGGGGCAAACGAGAAGAGCTAGTCGGGAAAGTTCAAGAAAAATACGGCTGGAGCCGCGAAGAAGCTGAAAACGAAGTCGATCAATTTATCAACGACAATTCCGCTGATTAGTTCACTTAGGGTACTATTAATCCTCAAAAAAAGCCTACTATAATAGTAGGCTTTTTTTGTGAACAAATATAAACGAATATTTGACATTGTACTAACTCCTTTGTAACCTAAGTTGGCGCACTTTAGATTTTCAACTTTTTACATACTTTATGCCAGATGTATTATTAATAAAAAGTTGAATCTCTTTGTTACAGTATACTGATCGACTGGAGAGAATAGTTTGTCTGGTGATATAAATCCACCTACATTCATGAGTCGTGTTGTATCGAACATAATAAATTCACAGCCTATATCCTGTGCAATTGTCTCTAGCGATTTACGACTAGTTGATGCTTCCAATACGTTTGTTAAGCTATTTGCCATAGAAGAGGATATAGTAAAAGGTTGCCTGCTAACGGATCTTTTATATGAATTTGTTGCCTCCGAAGAAAAGCTCAAAGAGATATTAGCGGGCCAAATAAACCTGTATCGAATTGAAAATGTATGTCGCTTTGTCAATAACGGGGAGCGCCGATATTTTAACTTCACCGTACAACCGTTAGCAGCTGAAAAGCCATCCGATGGTCTGTTATTGATGACTGAGGATGTTTCCTTAGCTGCTCATTTGCAGCAACAACTTGTCCAAGAACGAAATGAGTTACGTCTGGTACGTCAGAAGTTAGATAAAGCCAACAAAGAGCTAATACAACTGAACGAGATGAAATCATTATTCCTCTCTATGGCTGCGCATGACTTGAGGGCGCCCCTAACTTCAGTGTTCGGTTATGCAGATCTGCTTTTAGAAATGTCGAATATATCTAAGGAGCTGCAAAAACAAGGATTAATAACCATCCGAAGAGAAGCAGAGCGAATGCATCGCCTAATAGACGATCTATTAAGCCTAGATCAGATCGAACGAAGACACGTGAGCATTATTCCTAAAACCTTTGCACTCAATGAGGGCGTCGAAGAAGCAATCCGTAGCTTGGAACCATTCCTGCTCAATGATGAGCTAACTTTGGATCTAAAATTACCCAAACCATCCATAAATCTTTGGGTTGACCCAAACAAAATGATGCAAATCCTGTATAATCTATTGCAAAACGCAATCAAGTACACTCCTAGCGGAGGAAAAATCACTATCTTAGCCTACCTGAAGGAACCGAATGCCGTGCTAGAGGTTCAAAATAGTGGTGCCAATTTAACCGAAGAACAGTTAGTTAAGCTTTTTAAGTTGTATTATCGTACAGAATTGGCCAAACACAGCAATCGATCTGGAACAGGTTTAGGATTATTCATCGTAAAAATGTTAGTTGAAGCACATAAGGGGAAAATCGACGTGAGGAGTGAGACAGGATTGGGAACAACATTCATTGTTCACCTACCATTAGCGTAACACTATCCACGAATATGAACGATAAAACAATTCTAATCATTGATGATGACCCATTGGTACGTCGCCTGCTGGAAGCTATTTTCTCCACATCAGGTGCGAAGTCAATCTCAGCCTCAAATGGGGCTGATGGATTACGTATGTTGTTCACCCATCGGCCCGACCTCATCATTCTGGATATTATGATGCCAGAAAAGTCAGGCTGGGAAGTTTGTATGCAAATTCGTGAATTGACAACAACGCCAATCATCATGTTAACCTCTCTCAACACAGAAGATGCCATTGTAAAATCATTGGATTATGGTGCAGTTGATTTTGTACCCAAACCGTTTAGCACAAGGGTATTGCTAGCTCGCGCAAAAGCTGCAATGCGTCAGGCAACTCCACCAGACGAGCAGCCAAAAGCATCAACCAGTTACGACGATAACTATCTAGCAATTGACCTTAAAAGACGGTGGGTGGGTGTTAATGGCGAACGGGAACGCCTAACTAAAACCGAGTATGAGCTTCTGGCGTTCCTGGTTAGCCATCCTGGACAGGTTTTAACCTTTGACCAGATCTTAATGAATGTTTGGGGGACAGGCTATGCTAACAATGTTGATTATGTACATAGTTATATGTCTCGACTTCGGCGAAAGTTAGAACCAAAGCCAAAAGAGCCTCGTTATTTACTGAGCGAACACGGAGTAGGCTACCGTTTTCGGCCTCAATCTTAACGTCAGCGGGGGGGAAGCTGTATAAACTTCTCTGTTTCTTTTTCCAATAGTTATACTTACTGATTTTGAATCTGAGTTTTTCAGTAATTTTTCAGATTTCTAACAGAAACTATGCAGAAACATATGTTAACGTTCAGCAGAAAGACTATTTCAAACTAAAAGCTCATATAAATAAACATCGCTCATTCTAGAGTAAATTCTTGATAAGCACTTACTTTGGTTAAACGTGAATCAATACTGAAATATTTACAGAGGTTGAAAGAATAATTAATTGACCGAAAATTCTAGTACTATTTTTGCCCAACAAAAGGATCAGCAAGATCGCCAAGATGAAGCTGTTGTTCAAATCACTTTTGAACACATGCTTTTTGTAGTTGCAGTCTCTACAATCCTGCTTGTCCGCCTTTCCAATCTGGATTACAACACTTTGTTTCTTGATGAAGCAATAAATGCCGTCATAGGGCAAGACTATTTGGCTCGGGTTTTCGAGCGAGGTGCTATGAGCTTCCATTTCGGCTCGTATCTCTATCCTGCTCTATCAAGCACCTTAGCTTCATTAGGAGGTATTTCGGCGCTTCGAATCGGTGCTGCACTAACCACAACGGCAGCCGCTATATTTATTTACCTCGGTACCCGTCTGGTATTCAAGGAACGAGCAGCTCTTTTTGCTATGATTCTATTTGGTCTCAGTGGACCAAGTATCAGCTTAGGCCAACTGGCTGTTTATGACACGCTAGCCATACCGTTCCTGGCCCTGTCAATGTATCTTTTTATTCGGGCAGCATGGGAGACTGAACGGCCGTTGTACTATCTATTAGGCAGCAGCGCAGCAATGATGGGAGCAGTATTAGCAAAATATATCAGCCTTATTTATATTCCGGCAGCCCTAGCAACGGGTTTTATCTTTTTCCTGATCAAAGGTCAGACTTTAAAAATCACAATTAGGACTGTTACTATTTATTGGTTACTTCCCCTTGGGATCGTGCTTGGGAGTTATGGCATCTACCATTTCAATGATTTGGTAAATGTAATTGCTCAACAGATTTTCACACCAGCCACGCTAACAGATATAATGGTTGTTATTTTTCAAGAGATCAGTCTTATTGTGATCTTGGCTGTAGCTGGTATTGTAATCCAACTAATATACCTCCTCCGCTTTAGTAATGATATTCCCCCCATTTTAGCATCTCATCACCAATCTCTGTCCCACCAAGGAAAGACAGTATTTCATTTTGGAATAATTATGGTTCTTTTTGGCCTAGTGTTTCTTTATCTAGCCGGACCAATCTACCATATCTTAGGTGGTAACATTCGCTCACTTTGGAAGAACGTACTTTACAGTCTCATTTTTCTTGCCCCATTAGGTGGTTTCTTTCTCGCATGGGTAATACGCCAAGGCGAAAAGATTCACGAACCTGCGGCTCGCGTAGTCGGTCTTATCGTATTATTAGCACTTTCAGTGCTTTTTGTCGATCACTCCCTTGACCTACATGAATCCCACCAACTAGGTTGGCCTAATGTACAAAACGTCATGACCTATCTGGAGGAAGCCGGACTAGATAGAGATAGTCGCGTACTTGCAGAAGCAATGGATATTTATGAATATTATTTCGACTTCGGGACAGATGATCGTCTTGTTTGGTCCAGCCTTTGGTATACCTCCTTTCAGGAACAAGTTGATATTGCCGAAGAATCAGAAAATTTGAAAGAAATAGAGATTATCGAATTAAGTATCAGAGAGCAATACTATGATTTCGTGATCTTGGATGGATATTATGCCCCTGACAACAGCCAAATGATAAGCCCAATGCTAGCTGAAGCAGGATATCAAGTTACATTTAGTGAACAGCAAGTATTGCCCGATAACAGCATCATCTTATTGCAAGTGTTTGAACCAGGGAGAACCAGATGATTTGGAGCCTACCAATCTCATTAATGTTCTCCAGATTTTTATCAATGACATTAAACACTATCCAACTGACTTCAGTTGAGCAGTCCAAATTATTCCTATTCGGTACCGTCTCCACCCTAATTATTGCCTCTTTATTCCTACCAGACTGGGCAGAACGGCCTAATAAACCAACACTTCACATTTCAACCCGTTCCATATGGTGGTTTAAAAAGCTGGGACAATTTTTGCTCGTGCTTCTGCTCGACCTATGGTTGCTCCATTACTTCAATACCACCCAATGGCCTTACCTTTGGCCCCGTCCAGGACTTTTCTTCGTCATTGGGGCTTTGGGGGTTTTCATATGGCTTAGCTATAATGCCCACCGTCGGATCTGGATCTTCCGCCTAACGGGATTCCTGATGATATTCATTGGCCAGTCTTATCTGTTACACAGTTTACAACAAACTCTCACTGATTTTTCTGGGCTAGCTCTTCTACACTTAGTCGGGGTCTTTGGGAGCGCGATCGCTGTATTCCTAAACTTCTTTAACCAGTTTAGTCCCAAGGATAACCAGGACCCACCACCGTTACCGGAGGAATTGCCTATCGTGGCAGCGGTGATCCCAACCTATTACGAGCCGCTAAATATTCTAGAGCAAACATTAAAGTCAATACTAGAAATCGATTATCCAAAAGAGCATTTATTTATTCTTATATCTGATGACAGCCATCGAGAATCGGTACGGAAATTAGCCCAGCGCTATGGTGTCCATTACAATTTTGGTGCCCAATGCGATGCCAAAGCTGGTAATTTAAATTCGGCTCTAGATTATTTGGAAGAACACTGCCCTCAGTCTTCGCTTATACTAACCCAAGATGCGGACGAAGCAATTCATTCCCAGTTTCTAAAAAAGACGATAAGTTATTTTAATGATCCACAAATCGCTTTTGTTCAAACACCTAAAGAGGCTATTACGCCAAACGGGGATCTATTTGGCACACGGGATCGCATTTTTTATGATCGTATTCAACCCGGTCGTAATGGACATGGTGCAGCCTTTTCGTGCGGCAGTGGTGTCATTTGGCGTATCGCTGCAATAAATTCTATTGGCGGCTTTGATACTTGGAATCTTGTAGAGGATCTTACCACATCATACCTACTACATAGCGCCGGTTGGCGTTCCCAATATCATAATGAAATTCTGACGATTGGTTTAGCACCAGACGATATCCCTAATTTACTAAAACAACGGGGAACATGGGCAGCCGATACATTACGGTTGTTCTTCTTCAAAAATCCACTACGTATGCCAGGACTTACCCTACGACAACGGCTTCATTATTTCGAATTAGGTATGTTTTATTTAACGGCCGTCCTTTTCGTGCCCATGATTATGCTCGTACCCCTTATCTCCCTTGCAACCGGCCATTTCCTATCAATTGAAGGGTCAGCCCTCTTTTCCTGGGCAGGAATCACTTTCTTATATTACGCCGTTCTCTCCGGTAGCCGCCCAACTCATTTCATACGTATGTGGCAATATTGGGTAGGGCACTGGCCAACATATACTAAGGCTTTGTGGATTGCACTTACGTCAAGAAAGGAAAAGCCAAAATATAAGGTAACACTGAAAACCCGAACCGATGGATTCTATGGCAACTTATTATGGCCCCAGTTTTGCTACATTATTCTAGGATTAGTTCTAACCGTACGATCAATATTTTTCGTGGACAAAATAGCTCTTGTACCCCAACTAACCAATATAGGGATATTCGCCTTATTTTCCATCATGCTAATTGGAATCTGCCGAGCTGCCTTTTACAGAGTTAAGATCAACCCATTCGCCAAATTACAATAATCTTTCGCAACAATACGGGTGCGTTGCACTGCCCATTGAGAAAAAGCAGCGCCTTAACATGGACAGTAGTGCATTGCACCAATGATAGCTGTATAGTCACAATCTTTTAACAGCTTCAGATTCCAATTGCTAACCAGCTACTATTCCGGGCAAGCCACCACCACTTCATCATAAGAGATAAACCAATTTGCCAACGTATCATACCGGTCACGAGGAGAAGTAAAACGGCCGACATCCGCCCCCTCAATCGCCTCAGCCAAACCATAGGTCACAACCGGCTGATAAAGTGTCAATGCAGGCAAATCAGCATCATAAAAACGCAAGAAAGCTTCATAATAAGGTTGTCGCTCATCCTGGGTCGTTAGCTGTCTGGCCCCCTCCAACGCTTCGCTAGCCCGACGATGGTTCCAGCCTCCATAATTTTGGCCCTGAACTATCGCTTCCTGGCTCCAAAAATCATACAAATCCGGGTCACCCGATGGCAATACATCAATCAAAGCCACATCAAAGGCCCGCTCCGCCAAGACGGCCGTCAACGAAACCGCCGTCACCGCCTCAATCTCAGTCTCAACACCTACATTGGCCCACTGAACGGCAATTAAATCCGCCAACGATCGGTGTATCTCGTCATCTGTCGTTACCAACGTCAATTCTAAATCTGTCCCATCATTTTGCCGAACGGCCGATCCCTCCGGCAAACTCCACCCCGCTTCTACCAACAACGAAATCGCTGTCCCAGGCTGATAACTATATCGCGTTAGAAGATTCTCGTTATAGGCCCAAGACGATGGCAAATATGGCCCCTCTAATGGCAGCCCCTGCCCGGCCAACACCTGATCGATTATAGCAGGTCGATCTAGTGCATAGGCCAATGCCTTTCGCACTCGACTACTGCTCAAAGCGCCTGTCTCACTGCTCATCTGATTGAAAAGAAGTTGACTGTAAAGATTGCCGCCAGAACTATAAATGCCCAACCCTGGCATCGAAATCAATTCCGGCAAATCATCAGCCGTAATAGAGCTAATGGCCTGAATTTCACCCGCTTCAAATGCGGCAGCCAACGACTCCCCGTCCCGATAAAAATGAAATTCCAGCCGATCTAAGTAAAGATTCTGCTGCCAATAATCCATATTAGAAATCAGTCGTAAGACCCCACTCTCTTGCCAATCGCTGCCCGGCTCAATGAAGAATGGCCCAGTGCCAACAGGCATTCTATTAAAGGGATCAGTAACAATTGACTGCGGGCTAATACCAGCAAGCAGATGGGCAGGCAAAACCCCTTGGGTCGTCGCGTCTAAAAAGGGACTATAGGGTTGAGGAAGTTGAAATGTGATCGACAACGGATCGGTGACCGAAATGACAACAGACGACCACAACATTTTAACGCTTTCAGCCCCCGGAAAATCCGCCTCCTGGAAAAGCCCATAACTAAACGCGACATCTTCGGCCGTAAAAGGCTCACCATCATGCCATGTCACATCAGATCGGAGCGAGAAAGAGACCGTTCGACCATCATCTGAAAACGTCCACGACTCAGCTAAGGCCGGAACAAGTTGACCATTCTCATCATACCGCGTTAACCCATCAAAGATCAGGTCTGACAACTGTTGGTCAACCGGGTTGGCTTGGGCCAAGAGTGGATTAACATATTGAGGACGGCCGACTACCCCCTCCACCAATGTCCAGCCCCCTGCCGGAACAAGCGTCGTACACACCCCATCCGCCTGGACAATGGGTTGCCCCACCCCTTCCTCAGCGCTAATGACGATCTCCTCATCTTCATAAGATAAGAACGCCAGCACCAGACCCAGGCACACCGCAGCCAATAAAAACTGCCAGCGAATATTAGGCTTCATAATATTAAAACAGAACGAACAAACCTGTTCGTTCCTCGCACTTATTTACAACTGAAAACGCAACCAATTAAGGTTGAATTATCAGTCTCTAACTGGTCTGTCCCAACGAAATAAAGGTCAAGACTGTACAAATAAAGAAAGCCACCGCAAAGCCAATAGTAACTCGGTGCATGGTAGCATCCATCCCTCGTTTTGTACGATAGCCAGTGCTAGTATCCCCACCCATGAAGCCACCCAAATCAGAGCCTTTCGTCTGCAACAAAACCAACACAGTCAATACAATCGCCATAACAATTTCAGCAACGCTGAAATAAGGTGCAAAAGCTGATAAATCCATCCTAAATCCTCTTAATATCTAGTTAAGTAGCCTATAACTTCAGCAAGATGTTATAGATACCCACTAATAACTGCTTTACTGATTACTGCCAAACCAGCATTATATCAATTCCCTTCTGGCCCGTCGAATCTTTTGCTACCAGAACTCAAAGAACGCTAACTTAGCATTCAGATCTAGTGGAAGGATAATCTTCGCAAAGTTTGAGCGTTCAAAGCAACGATAATAGTGCTTATTGACATAATCAAGGCCCCAATTGCAGGCGGCATATCAATTCCCCAGGGAGCTAAAACACCCGCTGCTATTGGAATTGCCACAATATTATAGCCCGCTGCCCACCAAATATTTTGAACCATCTTTCGCTGGCTTGCCACGCTTAACTCGATAATCTTAACCACATCGAGCGGATTGCTTTGCACCAAGATCAACCCCGCCGATTCAACCGCCACATCTGTTCCACTGCCAATTGCAATGCCAACATCAGCCCGTGTCAAAGCTGGTGCATCATTCACGCCATCCCCGACCATTGCCACCTTCTTACCCTGTTTCTGCAGTTCGCTAACCTTCTTGTCTTTATCTTCCGGCAATACTTCAGCAAAATAACGATCAATGCCCAATTCTTCCGATACAGCACGAGCCACATCTTCGCTGTCCCCGGTCAACATCGCCACTTCAATGCCCAACCTGTGCAGCCGTTCAATTGCCTGGTCGCTTTCCGGCCGAATAACATCGGCCAAGGCAAAAGCGGCCGTTACCTCATCTTTTTCTATCAGATAAATAACTGCTTGTCCTTTCTGACCCGCCTCCTGACTAAACCGAATAATATTTTCCGGCAAATCCTGTTCCAGGTATTCTAATAAACGCGGCCCACCCAGATAAACATCTTGACCATTATATTCCGCTCGGACACCCCGCCCTTTTAATGCCTCGAATTGGTCAATCTCAGGCAAACTGAGTTTTCTTTCTACGGCCATATTCACAATCGCTCTAGCAATCGCATGTTCCGAATCCCCTTCAACAGCCGCTGCCAGCGCCAACACTTCATTTTCCCCAATATTATCCGCAGTTATCAGACCAACAACGCCTTGTTCACCCTTGGTCAATGTCCCAGTTTTGTCAAAAATAATCGTATCTACTTGGCGGGCTGATTCCAAGGCCATTCGGTCACGAACCAAAATACCATTTCGGGCCGAAAGAGAGGTCGTAATGGCAACGACCAAAGGGACAGCCAATCCAAGAGCATGTGGGCAGGCAATTACCAAAACAGTAACAACTCGCTTTAGCACGTCAACATCAAAGCCAGTTGCAATAATCCATATAACGGCCGTTAAGACGGCCGACCCCAATGCCACATAAAAGAGAAAAGCCGCTGCTCTATCAGCCAAGAGTTGGGTTTTGGATTTACTTTCCTGAGCTTCCTTAACAAGGCGCATAATCCCTGAGAGGGTTGTATCATCGCCAACAGCCGTAATCCTAATTCGCAAACTGCCACTGCCTTCGTTTACTGTGCCGCCAATAACGGCCGCTCCCGCCTCTTTTTTGACCAGCTTCGATTCACCCGTAATCATCGCTTCATTGATATCTGAACGGCCGTCGAACACTTCGCCATCGGACGGAATACTAGCTCCAGGACGTACCAACACCTTATCCTCGGCATGTAAATCTTTCAGGGAAATTTCACGAGTCGAACCGTCTTCTTGAAGCAATTCGGCCGTATTAGGCATCAACTTTGCCAGCTCATCCAAAGCACCAGATGCTTGCCTCACGCTTCGCATTTCCATCCAGTGTCCCAACAACATCACATCAATCAGTGTCACTAACTCCCAGAAAAAACTTTCGCCTAGATCGAAAACCAGAGTCGCCAAACTGTAAACAAATGCCACGCTGATAGCCAGCGAAATAAGCATCATCATTCCCGGCTGCTGTCGCCGCAATTCCGAAGATGCCATTCGCAGGAAGGGAAGGCCACCATAGGCAAATATAACAACCGCCAATATCGGTGTAATCCAATTGCTGCCAGGAAATTCCGGCGCTGTGTATCCTAGCCACGCCTGAATAGGTTGGCTAAAAACAAGAACGGGAATAGTTAATCCAAAACAGACCCAAAACCTGTCGCGGAACATAAGTTCATGTCCAGAATGGTCGACGTGTCCGGCATGATCATGATGAGCCTCATCTCCTTTCATCTCTTGATGGGAATGAGAATGGTTAGAATCTTCCATATTAAAGACATTGTAACGATACAGCTATGAGTAATGCAACATCGTTAAAATCCATTTTGTCTAAGTTAAGCTCCCGATTAAGGAATCAGCCGCACGCCGCTTCAACTTGAAACTATTGACGTGAATGGTAAACTACTGACCAATCAACATACGAAGGTTTGCCAACATCGTGATCGAACTCACAAATGTCACCAAAAAATTTGATAACCTAACGGCCGTCAACAACCTCACCTTAGCCATTCCCCAAGGCGAAGTCGTCGGCGTACTAGGGCCAAATGGGGCTGGAAAAACAACCCTATTCAAGTTGATCGCCGGATTCCTAACCCCAGATTCAGGTCGAATTCGGCCGTCAACCTCTCAATGGCCCACAATCGGCTATAAACCGGAACGCCTCCTTTATCCAAACCATCTTCGGGTTCGAGAATACCTTCAACTCGTCGCCTCATTAAGTAATTTAAGCCGTCAAAAAGCCAAAAATATAGTCGAAGAAAGTTTAGAACGGGTTAACTTAAGAGAAGCGGCCGAAAAAAAGATCAACGACTGCTCCAAAGGAATGCGCCAACGACTAGGGTTAGCCCAAACACTCATAGGCAGCCCTTCCCTCCTTTTGCTTGATGAGCCATCCAATGGCCTTGACCCAGAAGGACAGGCCGAGATTTGCCGTCAAATTGAGAACCTACACAGTCAAGGCAAAACGATATTGCTCTCCTCACACCAATTACAAGAAGTCACTCAAGTCTGCACCAGTATCATCATCCTAAACGAAGGCAAAATCCACTATCAAAACCAGATGCAAGGCGCATTGGCAGAACGGCCGTTTGCCACAATTCGAGTTGACAAAGAGATAGAAGATTTAGCCCCTATCTTACTAGCCCTTCACCCCGACATTGAGATTAGTGGCAAAGAGATTATATTAAACAGAGAATCAATGACCCTCCGCCGCCAAATATTAAGCATCCTCATCAGCGCGGGCTTCGATATAACTAAAGTCGAACAAAATCGAGTAACACTAGCTGAAATCTACGCCGAGGCCACTCGATGATCCAACGAATTCTTACCCTCACCCTCTATCTATTTCGTTCCTTGCTCTTCTCAATCAGCGGTCTGCTATATTTCATGCTGACCCTCGCCTTTTACATCATATTCCTAGACCCCCGTCAACGCACGCCAGATGCTGACTATTACATCCTCATCATCGGTTTATTTGGAATCGGGTTAACCTTTCTAGTAACACTCACCATCGCGGCCAGAGCCAACCAATCCCTCCACTATCCCCTAATCGTCCGCCTTCAAAGCCGAGTCGAATACATGACGGCCGTTATGCTAACCGCCTTCACCTTCGCCATAGCCATCCAATTTGTCGTAGCTGTTGTAGCCCTCATCTTCAACGGACCTAATATCGGCTTGCGCCAAATGGTTGAGATTCCCCCCCTCTGGATTGCCGCCAACCTACTATTCAGCGTCCTCGCCCTCCATGCCTCCGACCTCGTCACATCCGGTTGGTCCCGAGTCTATGTTTTCGGTGTATTGGCCTTCCTACTCTACGGACGTGGCAGTTCCGGCACCGTCGTCAACTGGTTCGCCGACCTCTTCTCAAACCTGGGAAACAACTTACTCTCACGCGGTTGGACCGACCTCGGATCAAACCTATTTCAATTTAGTGGCTGGCTCAACCAAACAGCCGCAGAACTTCTCCGAAATATCCTCGGTATCGTTTTTTGGCCCTTCAATGCCATTGCAGACGCAACCATTGGCGGCGGCTTTTCCCAAACCCAATCATTAGCCCCAGCCATTATCCTACTTTATGCAACTATCCTATTTTTATTAGCGGCCGATTTTCTTGCAACGAAAGACTTATACCTGACAGAGTAAGGACAATCCAATGGAATGTTGGCACTGTGAAAGACCCGCCCATGCTGTATGTCAATTTTGCGGTCGGGCTGTTTGTAAACAGCATGTCCAAGAAATGCCCTATATCATTCACACCTACCAAACAGCCGCCGGTGACTATAAAGCCATCGTTGTATCCGGAACAATTTACTGTGGTGTCTGCAAACCACAACAGGAGCCAATAACCCTTGAAAACATGGAGTGATAAGCCTCTCAGTGAAGGTTCATACCGTTCATATCAGCCAACAACCATCTTACCACCAAATAATCGGCCGTTTTTTCGGACAACTTCCCCCGCCTCTCTTTAGACAAGCTCTAAATCTCAAAAATACCATCACCAGCCTAGACCAAACCCAATCCGGCTCATGGGAAGACGTATTAACGGCCGAAAATGCCCAGCCCTGGCTCCGCGCTCATCATTGGCTGCTAGGCAGTCGCCAACTTCCAGATGATGTAGACGAACTCACACTGAAAACCCAGCTTCATCTAGGGATGTTCTTCACCTATCTAACAACTTGGCTCAATGAAAGCATTCACGCCCCCGATACCGTTTTCCACCAAGGCTACTATCAATTAGTCGAAATGCTTCAAAACGAAGCCAACCACCATTTCCAACACCTATTCCCACCCAGCCACCCCTTCTGGCAAGATGATAGAATCATCAAACAAGCCTATCAATCGACTGTCTCCTGGCAAATTGAATGGCAAAACGGAACAGAAATCTCATTCGAGACGGCCGACTGGCAGCGATATGCCAACAGACTAGCTCCCCTCAAATTAGGTATCACAGCAGCCATTCACCAAATAGGGAATACCAAAGATTTGCCCGACCTCTGGCGCATGATAGATGCTACCAACCAAGCTTACCGCATCCAACAAGACATCCTCGCAATCCGCCAAGACCTATTACGCGGCCACCTCACCTATCCTATCATCCGAATCTTAGACTTAGCTGGATTACCCGCTAATCGGCCATTCAACATTGAACAGATATTAGGTGCCGCCCTTCTAACCGGCGCCATCAAAAAGGTCTGCAACGAGGCCACCCACCATCTCCAAATATCCCATCAACTAGCAAACAAACACACTATACCTGGCTGGGCAGCCTATTGTGACACGCTTCAACAATCCATTACCAGCCTCCAATCGCTCTTCTCTCTCAAAGCTAGCCCAAATAAAGCCCAAAAACACACCTTCCTCCCCTATCGAGACATGGTCAATCAAAGCGCCGAAATGGCCCTTGGCTATCTCCTGGCTGACCCAAATTTCACAGAAAGCATTGAAATAAATCGCGGTGGCCTGGAGAGTTTGACAGAGGCAAAAGGTATTGTTTTCCCACTAAGCTTTATCACCTATCTCCTCCTCGAAAACGGCCACAACCTGACTGATAAAGTTGACTATATCTTTCAAAAGATGGAGCAGCTTGGCTACCGATACTACGAGAATATGGCCGTTGCTCCCGACACAGACGAAACTGCCATTCTGCTTCGTCTATTCAAACATTCCCAAAACCAGGAGCAGCACCGACAGCAGTTAGAACGGCCGCTCCAATGGCTCATCAACAATGTCCAACCCGACGGCACAATACCAGCATTCTGGGACAAGGTAGACATTGAGATGCTAGATCGAATGGTCGTCTGGGAAAATTACTGCCTAACGGCCGAAATCAACACCCTCCTCGGTCTAATCGCCTACGATTGGCCCCGATTCCAATCCCTTATCGAAAAATCAGCAGCCGGAGTTTTCGGCCGTTATCTCAACAGCGACTTCGGAACCGTCGCCTATTACGACCTACTCTACACCCTTTGGCAAGCTCTAGCCTTAGTCCAACAACTATCAAACCGAACGGCCGATCCAACATTAAAAGAACGATTAACCCAAGCAAATGAAAAATTAACAACCCGGCTAGCTTTAGAAGCCGACCGAAGCGCAAAAACACCCCAACAAGCCGCCTTCCTAATCATGGCCTGCTTAGACAGCCAAAACGAATCCCACATCAATCCAGATTGGCTAACGCTCCTACACAAAACCCAACGATACGATGGCAGTTGGGACAACGAACCCTTCTTCATCACCTGTGACCGCGACGGATTCCCCGGCAACTGGTATAGCAGCCGCACCATGACCACCGTTTTCTGCTATAATGCCCTTAATCGTTATCAAAAATGGCAGCAGCAACAACCATGACCAACAACGCACCAGAAATCACCCCAAATACAATCCAGCCCGCAGATTTTGAGGCGCTCTTCCCCCAGGCATTAGATTTCTTCGATAGCCTTTGTCTCCACCTCGAAAGATACGACATCAAAGTCCCCAGCCAAATGGATCTCAAATTAGCTCCAGGACTTTTCCCCTATTACAATTTTGAAGATGGCCTTATATACGTCGCTATTCCTGTGAAATCCACTGGGACAGGTAAGCTCCAAAAAATTTATATGCGCTCCCTGCTGCTTTGCGAAGACGATTACGAGTTATTGACCCTCTTCCAAGTCTTCATTCCCTTTATGATTGCCCATGAATTAGGACACGGCCTTCGCCATCAACGCGGCCTCTTCGACCCAGCCGAGGCCTGGAAAGAAGAACAAATCGCCAACCAGCTAGCAGCAGCCGTCATCCAACGCCACCTGACCCTGGAACAAAAGACAGAGTGCCGCAGACTCATCTTCCGCGCCCTTCAAAATTTGGGGGCCAAACTGGAAGAACAGACCGGGCCTGGAAGCTCCCACCACAGCCTCCTTTACGCCCTCCACACCGAAGGCGCGATTACCGATCAGGTTTTGGACAATCTCCAGGTTATGGAAAAGATTTTTGCGGCCCAGGCAGAAGACATTCTTCTTTTCAACCAGGGTACAGCCAATCTTCTGACCTCACGCCTCACGGAACGCGAAGAGATTGTCGCCGCCTACAACGATAATTCAGCCGACGACATCACCAAGAATATGTATTATCTATTAGGCTGGCTCTACTATAACTTGACCAGTCGCCAGGATATTTACATCGATGAATTCGTCCGGCTCCATCTTGGCCTCCAAGCCAGGCTCCTGCCCACAGTCAGCATTGAGAACGAACCAACCACTGAGGCTATCAAAGCCTCTCATCATGCAGCCTTGCTAATTAAGCCCATCTCCGAAATTGGCTATCGCTACTATTACAAACGCTATCGGGCATTACTACTCGATAAAATCCGTCGCAAAAGCAGCGATTCATCAACACAATTCGATGCGGAAACCATTGATTTCTTTGAAGGCTGGGAAGACAATGGAGCCGACATTCTCAATTATTTAGGTCAATTTGTAGAGGTCGAAATCCGCTCCTTGCTTCCAAACAATATTGACAGCAGTTCCAATGGCGCAAACGATCCAATCCTCCAACTGCCAACTGAAACAGATGGAAGAATCTGGCGTCGGATCATGGAAAACAATATCGACTACGCCGCCTCAGAAACCTTACTCCGCCTAGAATTATTAGAACAAATTAGCATATTCAAAAGTTTACCAGCAGAAATCCTATTAACACTTGCTCAAAACTTTTATCAAATCAAGTTAGATACGGGCGAGAGCCTCATCCGTCAAGGCGAGAATGATCGGAATGTCTATGTCCTACTTGAAGGCACACTTGACGTATTCGTCATCAATTCCACAAGTGAACAACAACATCTCCACACCATCGGCAAAGGAGTCATCTTCGGGGAGATGGCCTTCTTCACAGGGCAACCTCGCTCTGCCTCAATAATTGCTGCCGCCCCTTCAACCTGTTATATTTTGAAGGCAAGTGATTTGCGTTACCTTATGTACAAATATCCAATAATTTCCATTGAGATGGGCAGCGCCTTAGCTCAAAAACTACATGACACCACAACCCTCGTACAAACATAGTACCACCTGATAAAAACAGATTGATAACACAAAATCAATCCCACAATGTCGCTAAATCACAATCAATGAACCCTCAAAACACTTCCTCCGCTGATTCCCAATCTCCAATCCCCGATCCCCTAAAATCCCTCGTCAAAAAAGCCATAATTTCATTGCACAATGACATGACCGACTTAGCTCCATTTATGGCTGAGAAAATCAATAAATGGACGAAACATCTTGCTCAAACGCCAAACCCAGAAGATTACTATCTTCATCCGAAAGCATTCCCAATGCTGCTCTTACCCTGGTGGATGGAAGAAACATTCCAGCCCACCCCGTTAGTGCCATTTCAAACGGCCGTTGCCTATTCCAGCATCAACGGCTACTACTACACTCGCTTAGTAGACAATCTCATGGATGGCGACAGTGAGGAAGAGCTAGCCCTCCTCCCATCCGCCCATTTCTTTCTCTGCCAATCCCAACTCGCCTACTATCCCTACTTTTCGGCCGATCACCCCTTCTGGCAATTCTTCCTGACCACGCTCGTAACAGCCGGAGAAACTGCCATGCGCGATGCTGCCTCAGCCGACATCGATCTCGAAACCTTCACCGAAGTCAGCGCCCAAAAAGTTTGTGGCGCAAAAATCCCACTCGCCGCCATCGCCAACCATTACAACCAGGATCATCTCATAACGCCCTGGTCCAACTTTGTCGATTTATTCGGCCGTTGGCATCAAATGACCGACGACCTGTTCGACTGGCATAAAGATTTACAACTCGGCAACCCCACCTACTTCCTTTCCGAAGGCAAACGACAAGCTGGTGACACCGAAATTGCGAACTGGGTCATAAGTCAAGGCTTCGAGTGGGGCTGTCAACAATTAGCCCTTTGGCTATCAGACTTGCAAAAAATGGCACAACTATTACAATCACCACCCTTAATTGCCTATCTCAATCTACGAGCAAGGTTATTTCAGCAGCAAGAATCGGACGCTCGACAAGGGTTAAAAAGTTTAGCCAAGCTACTCAAAATAATCAGATAGGCACGGTGAAGATCAGGTAATTCCACAATACCAATTACCACCACCTCATAAGTGATTTTTTTTCCAGCCCCTTTAGTTGTAACAAAGGAAAATGATGTCAGATATACAAACTTTAGTAGGTAAAGCACTTTCAGATGACCGTTTTGCAGAATTATTGTTAGCAAATCCTGAAGAAGTATTAAAGGCAAACGGAATAGAACCAACAGATGAAATTATAGAAGCCCTCAACGATATCGACGTTGAAGAGTTACGAAAATTAGCGGCCGCTTTCGGCGAAGAAGGCAAAGCCGCCTAGCGTTCCGTACTCTAGCACCAGGAGGAATTTATGTCTAAAACGCAAGTAATCGCCATTATCGATAAAGCGCTCGATGATGAAACTTATCGCAATCTACTAATCAATAACCCTGAAGAAGCATTGAAGGGTTACGAATTAACGGCCGATGAGTACAAACGATTAACCGAACTCACCGAAGAGACCTTCGACGACTTCGCTGGCCCCCTAACTGGCCGAACCACCAAAGGCCAGTGGATTCCCGGCGGCTAATTTCCGAGTCCAATAATCATCAGCTCCCAAAAGTTCAACTTCTCAAAGAAGTTGAACTTTTCAATCAAGAATAATTCAAGGAGGATTCATGTCAACATCCCAAGTAGTAGCTGTATTCGAACGAGCAACCAATGATTTAGCTTTTCGACAACTGCTCTTCAACAATCCCGATGAGGCTCTCCAAGGCTATGAATTAACAGCCAGTGAAACAGAAGTGCTGAGCAACCTCAACGAGGGAAACTTTGAAACCGTCAAAGGACAGTGGATTCCCGGCGGCTAAACAGCAAACGATAAACCACGAATTGTTAGCAGCGAATGGCAAGTCATAGCCATTCGCTGTTAACCGTTTGCCAAATCATCTAACATCTCCCCAGCCACCTTCAGACAATAGACTCTATCCCCATAGCGAGAGCGATTCTCGGCCGTTTCAATGCACTTATTCAAATAATCAGCCTTCAGTTCCCCATCCGTCTCCGTCATCCCCAACCCTAAATAAGCCAATGGCAAATAATCAGGACATCCCCGTTCCTCCGTCTTTTCAACCGCCGTTAAAAAATGCCGTTGGGCGTTCTCAACATCACCTCGTTGAAGAAAAGACTTCCCCATATAATAGTGACCCGCTGGCAACCACCATTTCAACTGTTTCTCTTCAATGATTTCCAAAGCCACATTAAAACGCTCAGCCGCATTATCATCCGTCCCAACTTCACACGCCAAACAGCCCAAACCCAAAAATAATCGGGCCTTTTCTTCCGGGTAATTGTCGGATTGGAAATCAAAAATCTCACAAGCCTGGTCAAAATGAAGCTGAGCCGCCTCCCAATGTTCTCGAACCAGACAATGTTCATAGCCCCATAACAAATGAGCCATTCCCAAAGAATACTGGTCGTCCATCAAAACAAACAGATTCACCGCTTGCTTAAAATCACGTTCCGCCTCCTCAAAACGGCCGAGATACGACAATATCTCTGCCCGATTACTCAAAACAATAGCGAAGACATTCCGGCTGGTATCCTCCGCAATCATCGCCGCCCGATCCCAGGTTTCCAAAGCCGCCTCCGCCAACCCCATACTAGATTGAATCAAAGCCACATTATTTAGCGCGATGGCATAATTCGCCGGAGTCGCCACATCCCGTTTAATAACCACCCCCCGCTGCATAACCTTTAAGGCCAGCTCCAACTCCTGCTGCGAATAATGAATAAAAGCCAACGCCTCTAAAGCCCCCGATAACCGTTGGGCATTATCAATCGCCAGGCTAATCTTTTCCGCCTTATTCAACTGCTCAACGGCCGTGTCATAATCCAATAATGCCGCCGCCGCCATCCCAGACCAGATATAAGCCCGGGCCAACTCAGCCGATTCAATCGATCCGGCCGTTTCAGAAATCACCCTGTCCGCTAAAGTTATCGTCTCAGAGAAATTTCCCTGCCGATATCGAATTTCCGCCATCAAATTAACGGCCGTTGCAAGTTCATTCGGCCAATCCTGCCTCTCAAGATACAGCAAAGCATTCTCAATATCCTCCGATGCTGCCGCAAAATCACCCAAGAGCTTATTCACCTCTCCCCGACCCAGGTACAAATCAACCGCCGTCTCCCACAACCCTTCTTCAGTCCCTAACGCCAGCATGTGCCTCTCTGCCAGCCGGAAAAGCTCCACCGCCTCCCGATTTGCAAAAATGTCACGAGCATCATCAGCCGCCGCCAAGGCAAATTCCAGCCCCTTATCATGCTTATCCGTTTGACTGTAATGATACGCCAGCATCGCATAAAACGGCCGTAAATTATCCGCATACCGCTCAACCAACCAATCAGCTATCGAGGCATGAAGCTTCTGCCGCCGCGCATAAGGCAAACTTTCATACGCCACCTCCTGCGTCATCGCATGTTGAAACAAGTAAGTCAACTCAGGGTCAGCATGAATCAACTGCACCATCTCAACCACCGATAACCCATCCAATAGTTCAATCAAATTCCCCTCAGCTTGGCGCGGGGTGATGCGGCTCAAAATATCCAGAGCAAATTGACGGCCGATTACCGACGCAATTTGAAGCACATCCCGGCTGGCCGCTGGCAGCCCATCCAAACGAGCCAACAACAACCCATGAATCGTGTCAGGAACCTGCATCTGTTCCAACCGCTTCTCATCGACCAGAACGCGGCCAACCTGCTGCCCCTCCTCCGCCCCACTAACAATAATCACCTTACTCTCAATCATCACCCGCAACGCTTCCTCTAAAAACAGCGGGTTCACCGGACTACTCAATCCATCTCGGTCACGCAGTCCAAGCTGCCGTTCCACATTGGGCGGCAGCTCCGCCACCCCCAACAACTTTTGGGCCATTTCCTGCGCCTTCTCCGGCTGCAAATCACTCAGCACAAGAGGAGTACAGATCGGACGGCCGAGTAAATCAAGCGGTAGCTCATCAGAGGGACGGAAAGTCACCATAATAAAAATCGGCAGCTCTTGCAAGAAATCAGCCAGAAAATCTATCAAATCAAGGCTGGCCTGATCCGCCCAATGAATATCCTCCACGGCAATGAGCAGCGGCTTCGTACGGGCGGCATTTTGGAAACAATGACGAACCAGTTTGAAAAACCGAGCCTGACGCACATCAGCCGGAAGCTGCTCAAATGAATCGGCCGTATCAATCTCAATCCCCAAAACCTCCCCCCAAAGAGCTACATCCGCTCCCGCAAAAGGATGGAGGGCATTGACCCTCGCCACAATCGTCTCAGCCTGTACTGCTTCAGCCATATCCGGCCGCAGCTCAAAAAATTCGCGCCAAATCTCCAGCCAGGGTCCAAAAGGGGTTTCACCAGTATGAGGTTGACTGTCCCCAATCAAAACCTGTCCCCCTTGATCCAGCCAAAAACGACTACCCTCCGCCAACAGGCGTGATTTCCCAATACCTAACGACCCTGAGATTGAAGCCGCGCCACCAACCCCTCGAATCGCCGCCTCCATTCCCCCCAGCAAAATATCCAACTCATCCTGGCGACCAAACAACGGCCGTTGCCAACGGCCGAAATGAGCCTGGAGGCGGTTCGTCATCAACCGCTCACCAATCGCCCGATACAACGTCACCGGAGCCTGCTTCCCCTTCAACGAAACCGCTGGCAGCGTCTCATAATCCAACCAACTATGGCTCCGGGCCAGGGCTGTCTCATCAATCAACAAGCTGTTTTCCGGGCAAACCTGCGTCAACCGGGCCGATAAATTAACCACATCCCCAACTACCGTATATTCACGTCGCGTTTCCGACCCCACCGGACAGGCAAACACCTTTCCAACCGCCAACCCAATCCGCTGCTCAGAGATAAAGGCCGGTTTTTCCCGCAGCAATGCCAGCGCACAGCGAATAGCCTGACTTGGGGAATCTGGCGCAACGGGCGCACCAAAGATAATGTGTAGCTGGTTGCCCTTATCTCCCGTCAAGACCCGGTTGAGATGGCTGTTAGAGCCGCCATACCGGGCCACCGTCTCCCTAGCCCATTCGTAATACAGTTGGAGACGGTTGCCAACATCTTCGGTCGTAAAATCAATCCCCTCAAACTGAACAAACATACTCGTCACCGGCCGATGCTCTGCCAGGAAATCTGCCCCCGTAACCGCCAGACGGTCGGCCAGAGCCGGGTGCATAAAGCGAGAAAGCATACCACTATCCAGGCTGCCCACATTGATACCTTCCCTTTCTGCCACCCCATATTCCCTTAGCCCACCACTCCCCCAATCAGCATGATACAGTTTTTGGAAATCGGCCATCGGTTCAATGCCGATTTGACGCAAAAAGGTCGCTCCCGCAACGACCTGTCCCAATTTAGCCGCCTGTTCAGCCTGAACCGCCTCATCAATGGCTGGGCCACCAACAACATATTCCAGACTTTCGGCCGGATTTCCAACAACCAGATCAACACATTCTCCATATCCCAGACCGACCCGAATAGACAAGAGGAAAACGGGGTTTCGTCCTCCAGGCCGATTAGTAACAACCCGGCTCAAACTGGCCACCATCACCCGCTGCATAATCAAGCCACAAGAGCGGGCCCGTTCAGCGGCATCGGCCGTATTATCCGAACCGTCCTCCGGGAAAATAACCGTCATCGCATCCCCATAAAAATGCCCCACCGAGCCACCAGCATCATGAATAAGGCTAATCATCGAGGTAAAGGTTAGCAGCAAGACCCGGTTCAGCTCCTCTGCCCCGCGCGGCCCATCCGAAGCAAGCTCCTCCGCCATGCTCGTAAAACCAGAAATATCACAAAAAAGAGCGGCAGCCACAAATCGTCGAGCCTGCCCCGGAATAGGTAAGCCCTCCGTTAAGATCTGTTCTTCCAATCGCCTCGGAATATACGCTGCCAGCCGCTTAATATTGTGTTCCACTTGTTCCATCTGTACCAATCAGCAGTGTACAGTGAGCAGTCAACCATTCTCCCAACTACCAACCACTGCCCACTACCTACTGCTCTTCATCATCCTCATCAGGAAAATATCGCCCGTTAATCTCAGTAATGAAAGCACGTGCCGCCGTTTCATCCAAACTATGCCCAAAAAAGACATGCGCATAAGCATAATCAAAAGCCACACAATTATGTTTCTCGCTGTAGTAAAAAGCGCTGACATAGTTAATGTCATAGACATTGGTGATACCCAAAATCGACAACGGCCGTCTAACAATCAACTGCTCCTCATCAATAAACAAAATCTCCCGGTTAGCGGCATAATATTGCCAGCGATTAAACAAGAAACGGCCGAACCACAACCAGATCAACATCCACAACAAAATCAACGCCGTCAGCACCAGGCTGTTGCTCAACCCCCGAAAGAGATAAACAACCACCAACCCCACCATCACCAACCAGACAGCCAAAGCCAACGCATGAGCGCCAAAAACAACCCAATTCACCTTCAATGGAATCGTAATCTTCACCCGGTCTGGATTTTCATCAAACAAAACCTGATGGTCAGCCAAAATCCCCATTTCAATAGTCTCTCGCATACCCCCTATTCTATCCCACTCCCCACCCAACGAACACCCCAACCCAACAATCGTAACCTAAGGGCAGGACAGACGGGAAACTATCTCGAATTCCTCCAACACCTTTGCCCTAACCTGTCCCGCCCTCCTCAAGTAAACCTAAACTCCCAACCGCTACCCCCCACCAACTTCACAATTCATTATTCGTTATTCATTATTCAAAAGCGGTGTCCTTCACCGCCATTCATTATTCATTATTCACAATTCTCTACTTTCCGGTAAGTGGAGCAATTAAGCAATTAATTATTTCTTTCCCTCTCTTTACCAATTCGCCCTATCCAGCTACAATTCTCCGCCATGAACAGAGCCAGACACTTACTCCAATCATCCATCATCGTCATCACCCTACTCGCCCTCGGCAAAGTCACCGGCCTTCTCCGCTTCCGCCTCGCCGCCCAGGCCTTCGGCACCGGCCCAGAAGCCGATGCCTTTCAAGCCGCCAACCAACTCCCCGAAGTCTTCGTCACCTTCATCTCCAGCGCCGCCCTCGCCGCTGCCTTCATCCCCGTCTACGCCAAATACCTCAAGGATGAAGATAAGCAAAAACATCTAAGGCTGGCAAATACGATATTGACCCTCGTGCTGCTCATATTAAGCGGCATTTCCCTAATCGGCGGCATTCTCGCCCCCCTCTTCACCCCCCTCATGGTACCCGGCTTTTCGGCCGAAAATCAACAACTAACGGCCGAACTCATGCGCATCATCCTCGTCCAAACCACCATCTTCGGCGTCAGCGGCGTCCTCAGCAGCATCCTCAACGCCCACCAACATTTCGCCCTCCCCGCCCTCGCCCCCGTCGGCCTCGACATCGGCTACGCCATCGGCATCTACGCTTTCGTCCCAACAATGGGCATTCACGGCCTCGCCTGGGGAACAGTCGTCGGCGGCCTCCTCCACATCCTCATCCAGGTTCCCGCCCTCCTCAAATACAACTACCGCTACCGCCCCATCCTCGATTTGAAACTCTCCGGCGTTCGAGAAATCATCTACCTCATGGGGCCACGCATGGTTACGCTGGGCGCCGTCCAACTCATGGACATCTTCATCGCCAACCGCTCCTCCGAACTTGCCTCCGGCAGTACGGCCGGCTACTTCCAGGCCTACCAACTCCAACAACTGCCCGAAACCCTCCTCGGAACCGCCATCGCCATCGTCGTCTTCCCCACCATGGCCGAGCTATTCAACAGCGGCGATATTGAGGGCTTGAAGCGCACCGCCGTCTCCGCCCTCCGCATCATCTGGACCCTCACCATCCCCGCCGCCGTCGGCCTCGCCCTCTTCGGCCGAACCGCCATCGCCTTCTTCCTCGAAGGCGATGCCTTTACCGCCGACTCCACCACCCTCGTCTACACCGCCCTCCTCTTCCTCAGCGTCCGGGTCGTCAGCGAAGCCACCCTCGAAATCGTAGCCCGCCTCTTCTACGCCCGCCACAACACCCGTACCCCCATGTTCGTCGCCATCGGCTGGCTCGGCCTCAACATCGCCCTCGCCTTCTGGTTCAGCCGAACAATGGACATCGGCGGCCTGGCCCTGGCAAGCACCATAGCTTTCACCGTGCAATCGGCCGTTCTCTACCTCCTCAACCGCCGTGAATTGAATGGACTAGGTGAACGGGAATTAGGCCTGACGGCCGTCCGCTCCCTCCTCGCCGCTGGCGCAATGGCCCTCGTCATCCTGGGCCTCAACCAGCTCATCACCAACCAACTCCTCTACATGGCCGTCGGTGCAGCGACTGGCGGCGCCGCCTACTTCCTAACCGCCTATCTGCTTGGTGGCCGAGAAATCCCCGAACTAATCGGTCTTGTCCGGAGTAGAAGTTCGTAGATTTGGAATCGGAGCTAACGCCTCAACTCACGCTAACAACCTAAATTATAGCAATATTGAAAATTCTAATATGAATCAGCAATTCTTCATAGATCCTTCGTTACGGTTCTAGCGCTGACGAACTGCTAACGGCCGTTTGTTATCTTCTTAAACATCAATCAATTTTATTAACAAGGAGATAAGTTAAATGAAGCAATTTCCGGGCAGATTCATTATCAACATTTTAGAAAAAGCCGAACAAGCGTTAATGGCTAGCGCTTGGATGTACGAAATGGGATTTTCACCGATTGAAGCAAACTACTTCATGCCAATAGTCTACTCTGGTCTCTGGGAAACACAGTATTTTGTAAGCATAGCAGCGTCTAAGCTACTAAATTCGGCCGAACCACAATCGCCATCTACAACAAGTTAATTCTAATCTCAGCAGATTCATAATTTATACTTTGAACAAGAGTTCATTCTTACAAAGTCAATCTTGACAAACTAGAACGTCTGTGCTATTCTCTCCTTAATGATATTCACATACATAGATAGATGTGATTCAAATTAACCAGTTGAGTAACATCAAATTTAGCCACACTCATAGGAGAAGGAAAATGGCAAAAAGTAAAAGTAATGGAGCCAGCAATGGCCGAGAAGCGAGCCTTGAAAGAACGCTTGATACTCTAACAAAACGGTTTGGTGAAGGCATCATCATGCGGCTGGGCGATGCCCAACATTTGGAAGTAGAGTCGATACCCACTGGCTCCCTTTCGCTCGATATTGCCCTCGGTGTTGGTGGGGTTCCGTGCGGCCGAGTCATCGAAATCTACGGCCCAGAATCCTCAGGCAAGACCACCCTCTGCCAACACATCATCGCCGAAGCCCAAAAACGGGGCGGCGTCTGTGCCTTCGTCGATATGGAACACGCCCTCGACCCTCGCTACGCCGCCAACTGTGGCGTTGATGTCGAAAACCTCTACGTCTCCCAGCCCGACACTGGCGAACAAGCCCTTGAAATCGCCGAAGCCCTCATTCGCTCCGGCACAATGGACATTGTCGTTGTCGACTCCGTGGCCGCCCTCGTCCCCCGCGCTGAGATTGAAGGCGAGATGGGCGACTCCCACATGGGTCTCCAAGCCCGGCTGATGTCCCAAGCCCTACGCAAGTTGTCCGGCGTCATCAAACAGACCAACACCGTCGTCATCTTCACCAACCAGTTACGGATGAAGATTGGCGTCATGTTTGGCAGTCCAGAGACGACCACTGGCGGTAACGCCTTGAAGTTCTATGCTTCTGTCCGGCTTGACATTCGTCGCATCCAGAGCCTGAAAGTTGGCGGGGATGTGGTTGGTAATCGAACCAGGGTTAAGATTAAGAAGAACAAGGTTGCCCCGCCCTTCACTGAGGCTGAGTTTGACATCATGTACAATGAAGGCATCTCCAAAGTCGGTGATGTCCTTGACTTGGGCGTCGAATATGACCTTATTGACAAACGAGGCGCCTACTTCCGTTATGGTGATACTCTTTTGGGGCAAGGTCGTGAAAATGCCAAGACCTTCTTAATGGAAAATCCGGATATGACCTTTGAAATCGAGAATCTGATTCGCCAAACGGCCGGATTAACAGCCATCGATTACGAAGAGTTTGAATCCGAAATGGTTCCCGCCTAAATCCCACAAAATACCTTCTCCGAGGGGTCTGGAATACATTGTTTCAGACCCCTCAAATTTCCTTTTGACAGCCAAAAACCCCCTGTTATAATTAACATTCTGAAAATCCTGTGTTCTATCCCCCTGGAATTTAAGATTGATCTATAAACAGTTTATATGGTTGCAGCATTTCTTTAGAGAATGCTCAGATATTGTCTGGTCTATAGAAAACCAAAATAAGCGGTCAGGTTGATAAAACATATAGCCTTGAATGAAGGAGAATGAAGTTATGGCAGAGGAAATAGCCGAAAACGTAGAAGAATCAGCCGGGGAAACCGCCACGGCAACCGCCGCCCCTACATCGATCAATGAACTAAAACCAAAGATGAAAGTGACGGGCCAAGTAACTCGTCTAGAGCTTTATGGAGCCTTCATTGACTTGGGCGTTGGCGCGAATGCGATCTTGCATATTTCAAAGATTGGCGAAAAGGTCAATCGGATATCGGACGCCCTCAAAGTTGGGGATGAAGTATCTGTTTGGGTGGAATCTGTAAACCCTGAGAGCAATCAAGTCACCGTTACCATGTTGGAACCCCTGGCTGTCGAGTGGACGGACCTTGCGGAAGGTCAAGTTTACACTGGCACCGTTGTTCGCCTAGAAAAATTTGGCGCTTTCGTCAATATCGGGGCTGAAAAAGAGGGGCTCATTCATGTCAGCGAATTAAATCATGAGTTTGTCAAACATCCCTCTGAGGTTTTGCGAGTAGACGAAGAAGTCGAGGTAAAGGTGCTTGGCTATAGCAAGCGTAAACGTCGGATTGACTTGAGCCGCAAAGCATTGCTCGAAGCGCCAGAACCTGAAATTACGATTGCTGAGTTACAGGAAATTGAGCCGGACGAGGATGAAGAAGAAATGCTGACTGCGATGGAAATTGCCATGCAGCAAGCAAGAGTCAAATCATCAGACGGCCGTTCTGATAAATCGAGCAAGAAAGCACGCAAACGAGAAAAGCTCCGGGCCGTTCAAGACGACCTGTTGAGCCGAACGCTTCGAGTTAGCCAAGAAGCTGCCAACGAGTAATACTAAAAAGACCCGCTATGGCGGGTCTTTTTTTGCAAAATCAGAAAACTTGCTCCGGCCAATCAATCATCAATGCCGGAAGTGATTGCCCGACCCCAACATACTGCACCCCTTCTGGCACGATCACCAGGGCATTGGCTTTCACCAATGAGGTCATCATGTGAGAGCCTTGTCCGCCAGTGGTGACGGCCGTATATCGCTCCCCTTCCCTTTTCACAATGGCCCGAATATAACTTTGCCGCCCATCAGAATGTATCTCTTCCCGCATCACTACCTGGACTGTCGGCCGTTCTAAATCTCTTCGGCCGCTCATCTTCAATATCGCTGGTCGGGCGAAGGTTTCAAAGGAGACCATAGCCGAAACTGGATTTCCTGGTAGTCCAAGATAGGGGATGCCTTTGAAGGTGCCATAAGCGAGCGGTTTTCCGGGCCGCATTCGCACCCGCCAGAAACCAACATTGCCTTCAGCTTCTAAAACCGCCTTAACGACATCATAAGCGCCAACTGAAACCCCGGCCGAACTGATGAATAAGTCAACGCCAGCCATCAATCCGGCAGCTAACTTCTCCCAAACATCGGCCTCTGTATCGGCCGCAACGCCCAAATCGACTGGAATCGCGCCCATCGCCCGGACTTGAGCGGCCTGGGTGTAGCTGTTGCTGTTGCGAATCTTGCCCGGTTGGAGTGGTTGTTCAACCGGAATAAGCTCGTCTCCAGTAGCCAGAATGCCCACTTTCGGCCGTTTTACGACGGCTACCTCAGCCACGCCGAGCGAAGCCAGCACGCCAATCTCTTGCGGCCGTACTAGATGGCCGACTGGCAGCACTTCATGCCCGGCCACAATATCCTCGCCGGGCAAACGAACATAGTCGCCGGCTTTGACCGAGCGTCGAATGGCTATTCGATCGGGGAGCGGTCGTTCTGCATCCCGCCAGGGCTCGTCAGTATCTTCAACTGGAATAACAGCATCGGCTCCTTCTGGCAGCGGTGCGCCAGTCATAATACGGGCGGCCGTTCCCACTGTAACTGCTTCTGTGGGTGGCGAACCAGCGGCAATATCGGCTACGACTCGTAATGATGTCGGCTCATCCATAGTTGCATCGACAATATCAGCCGCTCTTAGCGCATAACCGTCCATTGATGAGTTAGCAAAAGGAGGCAAGCTGTCCTGGGCTGATACGGCACTGGTTAGCACCCGTCCTAATGCCTCTGGCAAGGGTACAATTTCTTCGCCTAGCACGGACACGCCAGCTAATACGGCCGATAATGCTTCTTCAACTGTTAGATATTCTTGTTCTGCCATACCCAAACCAAACTGGTAATTGGGCAATTAGTAATTGAACATTGAAATTACCAATTACTAATTACCGTACTAACTGACCAGCTAATTGCAATTCTTCCGCCCTCCCCTGCATTGCGGTGAGGACATTTCCAATATGAGTCCACAAATCAAGGGTGGCACCGAAACATTCGCGGGAGAAATCGGCCGTTACTTCTTCAACATGGTTCCGATCAACCCCAGCGGCGAACTTAAGGTTTTTCCATTTTTTGCGGACTGATTTTATCTTCACTTCACGAATATCGCGCGACGGCCGAACTAAGGTGGTTGCAATTAGCAGCCCTGTAATCTCATCGCAGGCCAGCAACGCAAAATCAATCGCCTTTTCCCGCTCAATGCCAGTTCCTTCGGTAGCGTGGGACAAGATAATCCGAATTGTTTCCTCATCCCATCCTCGTTCTCGCAAAATATCGGCCCCTTTAATTGGATGTCGATCCAGGTCAGGATGAATCTCCCAATCGAAATCATGGAGCAGCCCAATGATCTCCCATTGACCGACATCTTGGTTTAATTCGACCGCATACCAGCCCATTGCTGCGCTAACTGCCAACATATGGCGGCGCAATCCTTCATCTTTCACAAATTCACAAACCAGCTCCCATGCTTCATCCCGATTTTTCATATTTTTTCCTATCCAACATATTTTTCTTGAGCATTATTCCTGTGCGGTCCAAGAGGCCAAGAATTATAACACATTTAAGCGTAATGACTTTGGGCAAAGTGTCGGCAAATTTCAGCTATTGATTCGGCCGTTCCTCGCTCTGTTAACAAGTTGTTAATATGTTATTAACCAAAAGTTAACTCCTAATAGTAGTGTCATTAGCTACAAATTGTTAAACTTACACTTGCTGTTTGCCAACTATTTTATAAAGAGTTGCAGATTTCCAAATCAGCCCAACAGTGTAATAACAATTAAACGCGATTGCACTGGCAGTTAGCGTCAAAATCACTTGTTTTGCTTGTTAATTTTCAGGCGAAAAGTTAACAAATGTGAATCTTACCCTGATTCGTGCCGATTTTAATCAGCCTGATGCAAGGGACATAAAGCTTAAATTAATGATAATAAAACAGACATCTTCATATCGCGCCACTGTTCTTTTTCTAATACTCATTACGATTGTACTGCTCGCAACATCTTGCCGTTCTCAGAACAGCCAAGCTTCCGATGCTAATTCTGGAACTGAAAGAGCCATTCAAAACAAAGGCTCTGATACACTCGTTAATGTCGCGTTGGCCTGGGCGGAAAATTACCGGGTAGTAAAACCTGATATATCTATTGCCGTCACTGGCGGGGGGTCTGGTACAGGCATTGCGTCCTTAATCAATGGCACAGTTGACATTGCGAACGCTTCGCGGGCGATGAAGGAATCCGAATTTGAGGATGCGCGGGCGAATGGCATTGAACCTGTCGAGTTAGTAGTCGCCATTGATGCCCTGGCGATTATCGTTCATCCTGATAATCCAGTCAGCCAACTAACTATCCCCCAACTTTCAGACATCTATACGGGGAAAATCACAAACTGGAAGGAAGTTGGTGGCAATGATGCCGCAATCGTTCTGCTATCACGCGAGACAAATTCCGGCACTCACGTTTATTTTTTAGAGGAAGTGGTTCGGCGTGGAGAAAAAGAGGATGAATCTATCTTCGCGCCTCAAACAATATTGATGCCATCCTCGGTCGGTATTACAAGCGAGTTACGCCGAAACCCCAACTCAATTGGCTATGACGGCCTGGGCTATGTCGATCCCGAACACGAAAAAATTATCGCTGTCGCCAATGATAATGATGGTTCCTTCATTTATCCCAGTATTGAAACTGCTTTAGCAGGAACGTATCCATTAGCCCGTAACCTGTTTATGTATACGGCTGGGGAACCAACAGGCGCGATTGCTGAATATTTGAATTGGATATTAAGCCCAGTGGGACAAGAAATCGTCATTCAATTAGGCTTCGTGCCTATATTGTCAGACAGCTAGGTATAAGAACATGACAACGACTAAAGAATCTTTTCAGGAACGGCCGATTACCTTCATCAGAGAAGCGAGGGACAAAATCCGACAATATTCCTGGCAAGAACTCCTCATCGAAAATTTGATACGTATATCAGGTTTTTCAGCCATTTTGATCATAGCGCTCATTTTTTTCTTCTTGCTAAGGGAAGGATCGGCCGCGTTTTTAGACATTCCTCTACGACAGCTATTTGGCGGTCGCTGGTATCCAATAGAGAGTTTATATGGGCTTTGGCCCTTAATGGTTGGCTCTTTTTTAGTCACCATCGGGGCCGTCGTTATCGCTGTGCCGTTAGGGTTATTGACGGCCATTTACTTAGGTGAAATCGCGCCACCCTGGCAACGTGAAGTATTGAAACCATTAATTGAGATATTGGCCGGGATTCCATCGATCGTTCTTGGCTTTTTGGGATGGGTGGCCTTAGCTCCGATAGTACAAAGTTTAGGAGCGCCTTCTGGGTTAACGGCTTTTACTGGTTCGCTAATATTAGCCTATATGGCGCTGCCTACAATTATTAGCATTACCGAAGATGCGTTATATGCTGTACCAAAGGAATACCGGGATGGCTCTCTGGCATTAGGGGCTACCCAATGGCAAACCATTTGGCGGGTTGTGCTGCCAGCCGCTCGGTCAGGCATCGTTGTGGCGGTCATGTTGGGGATTGGCCGTGCAATCGGCGAAACGATGGCGGTTTTGATGGTGACAGGTAATGCGGCCAATGTGCCAGAGTTGGGGGCTGGCGCATTTTTCCAGCCGGTGCGTACCATGACGGCCACCATCGCGGCCGAAATGGGAGAAGTTGCCAGTGGTAGCTTGCACTATAGCACCTTGTTTGGTATTGGCATCGTTCTATTTGTGATTACGCTTGGTATTAATTTATTGGCCAGTCGGCTCGTTGGTGGTAGTGGGCGTCGTCGTTCAAGAGGTCAATTATGAGACGCCAACAAACGCAGAAATTGGCGGTTTTATCTGTTTCGGCCGTTGCCGCCATTGTTATCATTCCAATCTTCCTCGTCATTGTTTTCATGGTGGTAAAAGGGCTACCCGCCATTAGTTTAGAGTTTATTACCCAACAGCCCGAAAATGGTATGACGGAGGGTGGCATTGCCCCGGCTCTATTAGGCACCGTTTACCTCACGTTGGGAACGGCCGTTGCAGCTATCCCGCTAGGAATCGGGGCCGCCATTTACCTGGCCGAATATGCCAGTGAAAATCGGCTGACCCGCCTCATTCGTTTGGCAATCGTGAATTTAGCCGGTATCCCGTCCATCGTTTACGGCCTATTTGGACTGGGGGCATTTGTTCTCTTTTTGAACTATGGCACCTCGCTCCTTGCTGGCTCTCTCACATTGGGCTTGATGACTTTGCCCGTCGTGATTACAACGGCCGAAGAAGCGATTGCGGCCGTTCCCCGCGAGTTTCGGGTGGTCAGCCTGAGCTTGGGGGCAACACGCTGGCAAACGATTCGCCATCAGGTCTTACCCCATGCCGTGCCAGGGATTATCACTGGCGTTATCCTAGGATTGGGTCGAGCGGCTGGTGAAACAGCCCCGATCCTTTTTACAGTTGCTGCCTTCTATTTACCCGATCTCCCTAAGTCCATTTTCGACCAGGCGATGGCCTTGCCCTATCATCTTTTTGTGATCTCGACCCAAGTTCCCGGAATGCCCTTATCCATTCAATATGGCACTGCCCTGGTATTGCTTTTGATTGTGCTGTCGTTAACACTTGTTGCCACAATTATTCGCAGTTCAGTCCGCCGCCGTCGTCAATGGTAATGGGATATCGATATGACAAGACCTAAAATATCAATCCAAAACTTGTTTTTTACCTATGCGGATGGCACAGAAGCATTGCACAATGTCAACCTTGATATAATGCCGAATGAGCTATTTGTATTGTTTGGCCCTGCTAGGGGTGGCAAAACAACGCTATTAAGATTATTTAACCGACTTTCCGACTTAATTGAAGATACGACTCGGCAAGGTACCATTCTTTTTAATGGTCAGGACATATTCAGACGTGGTACCAATATCATCGAACTACGCCGCCGAATCAGTATGGTTTTTGCCATACCCACGCCCCTGCCCGGCTCAATCTACGACAATCTGGCCTATGGTCTAAAGATGGCTGGTGTCAAGAACAAGTCAACCATTGACGAACGGGTTGAGCGGGGTCTTCGGCAAGCAGCCTTATGGGATGAAGTCAAAGATCGGTTAGATCAGTCAGCTTTCGCCTTATCGGGTGGTCAGAAACAGCGTCTATGCCTGGCCCGGAGCCTCGCCATGCAGCCTGAAGTCATCTTATTAGACAATCCAACCTCGGGCTTAGACCCCATTTCTACCGCCACCGTCGAGCAATCACTCCACGAACTGAAACGACATTACACCATTATTATGGTGCCGCACAGCGTTCAACAGGCCGGGCGTGTCGCTGATAGAGCGGCCTTTCTTTTAGACGGGGAAATCGTTGAAATGGGCAGCCAAAGCAATATATTTGTAAACCCGCAAGATCAGCGGACAGAAGATTATATTACCGGCCGTTTCGGCTAATACTGCGGTTCAAACATGAACAAAATCGAAGTCCAACAATTCAACTTCTTTTATGGGGATTTTCAAGCCTTAATCGACCTAAATTTGTCAATACGAAGACGACAAATCACAGCCCTCATCGGCCCTTCGGGTTGTGGCAAGTCTACTTTTTTACGCGCTCTCAACCGCATGAATGACACGATTGCTCACACGAGGGCTGAGGGTGAGGTCTTGTTAGATGGTAAAAATATCTACGATGCCGATGTTGATGTCGTTGAATTGCGGCAACGAGTTGGCATGGTATTTCAACGGCCGAATCCCTTTCCCCAATCTATATACAATAACGTCGCCTATGGGCCAAGAGTGTTGGGCATGGCAGAGGGTCAAAGTGACTTAGATGAGATTGTGGAGGAGAGCCTGGTGGGAGCGGCTTTATGGGATGAGGTGAAACATCGCTTAAACGATCCAGCCCTGGATTTGAACCCCGGCCAACAGCAACGACTCTGTATCGCCCGAACCATTGCGGTGAAACCAGAGGTAATCTTAATGGATGAGCCGTGTTCGGCTTTAGATCCAGTGGCGACGCAACATGTCGAGGATTTGATGCAGCAGCTGGTGCAACAGTATACCATTGTCATTGTTACCCACAATATGCAACAAGCAGCCCGGACCTCAAGCTATACTGGCTTTTTCTGGTTAGGCCGTTTAATTGAGTTCAATAATACGGAAATACTATTCACTGATCCTTCTGAAGAGCTAACTGAAGCCTATATAACTGGTCGTCAAGGTTAGATAAGCTTGGGTTTTAGCGCTGGGGGCAAGGTTATAGTTAATTCCAAGGTCTTACTCGGCAAGCCAACCCCTACCCGATTACGTATTTATTTTGTAAACTTACAAGTAATATACAAATAGGCTCAAAGGAGATAGGCATGATTGAGGCCAACGGCAATTTTTATCTCGGCCGCCACGTTGATCCAGCAACCCAAGACGTTACCGACCAACCTTTATTGTATGATCCCGATGACTTGATGACCCATGCTGTTGTGGTGGGCATGACTGGCTCTGGTAAGACGGGTCTTTGTCTGGATTTATTAGAAGAAGCCGCCTTAAACAATGTCCCTGCTTTGATGATTGACCCCAAGGGCGACATCACCAATGCCCTGCTTCACTTTCCAGATTTGGCCCCGGCCGATTTTGAACCTTGGGTCAATGCTGCTGCCGCCCAGCGGGAAGGGAAGTCAGTGGCGGACGTTGCTGCTAAGACGGCCGACCTCTGGCGCAACGGCCTGGCTAGTTGGGGCATCGGCCCTGAAAGACTGCAAACGCTCAAAGACAGCGCTCAATTTAGCATCTACACCCCTGGCTCGGATGCAGGTCTCCCCCTCAGTATATTGGCCTCCCTAAAAGCGCCAGACTTACCCTGGCAGGGAAATGAAGAGCATTTGCGGGAACAGATTGGCAGTACGGTAACGGCCGTCTTGGGTCTCATCGGTCTTAAAGATATTGATCCGGTTCGTTCCCGCGAACATATCTTACTCGCCAATATCTTCGAGCATAATTGGAGTCAGGGCAAAGACCTCGACCTGGCTGAACTCATCATGCAGACCCAAGCACCACCCTTTGAAAAGCTAGGCGTTTTCGATGTCAACACCTTCTTTCCAGAAAAAGACCGCTTTGGGCTGGCGATGCAGTTAAATAACATTCTGGCCTCGCCCTCTTTCCAAAGTTGGATCGAGGGAGAACCACTAGACATTCAGCAGCTGCTTTACATGCCCGACGGCCGTCCTCGCCATACGATCTTCTACATCGCTCACCTAAACGATGACGAGCGGATGTTCTTTGTGACATTGTTCTATTCGGCCGTTGAAGCCTGGATGAGGACCAAGAGCGGCACCACCTCTCTGCGAGCCATTGTCTATTTCGATGAAATCTTTGGCTACTTGCCCCCAACGGCCAACCCACCCTCTAAAGAACCGATGCTGCGACTACTCAAGCAAGCCCGGGCCTTCGGGGTTAGCATGGTGCTGGCCTCACAAAACCCGGTGGATATTGATTACAAAGCGCTTTCCAATGCTGGCACCTGGTTCATCGGTAAGTTGGGAACGGAGCAGGACAAAGAGCGGTTATTAGACGGACTGTCAACGGCTGCTGCGGGTGGCCTGGATCGACGGCAATATGATCATCTCATTTCAGCCCTCGGCAAACGAGTCTTTTTGCTCCGAAACGTCCATGAAAAACAGCCTCAAATCTTTAATACCCGCTGGGCGATGAACTATTTGGCCGGCCCAGTTACTCGCAATCAAATTGCCGCCCTCAATACCCTGGCTGGGGTTGGCGTTCCAGCAGCAACGGCCGTCCCAACCCCACCATCCGCGCCAGCTTATACGACAGGCATGGTTGCCACGCCTCCAACGGGCGGGATTCCAAAAACGGCCGAACCAAAGGGGCCAGATTTGCCAGGATCAGAGACAAAACCAAGCGTACCAAGAGGGGTTGGCGAATACTTCTTGCCCAATACTTTGACCCTCTCTGAGGCAGCGCGGCAGGACGGCCGTTCCGTTCCCTCAAATGTCGAAGAACACGGCATCCTTTACCGTCCCGTGCTGCTGGCCCAGGCCCAACTACGGATTCTCAATCGGAAGTACAACCTTGACCATGAGGGCAAACGAACGGCGATAATTCAAGAACCGGATGAGCGGGGCATAGTTCGCTGGGAGGATTATGAAATTGGCGCAATCGATAATCGGGAATTAGATCGGGGGCCTGTGGGGAACGGCCGATTTGTCTCCATTGACCCGCCCCTTTCCGAAAGCAAGTCGATGCGCAGCTTCGAGTCCGATTTCGTCGATTGGGTCTATCGTAATACCGAAGTTGAAGTCAAAGCCAATGAGGCACTCAAGGTTTATGGTGGCCCAGATATAAGCGAAGATGACTTTGCCGATGCCTGTATGGAAGCCGCCGAAGCCAAGATGGAAGCGGAGATCAAAAAGGTCGCCAAAAGCTATGATACCAAGATTGATCGCCTTGAGGATAAGCTGAAACGGGAAGAGCGCGAATTAGAAGAGGATAAAGCCGAACACAGTCAGCGCAAACAACAAGAGGCGGTCTCTCACGCCGAAACGCTGTTCAGCCTCTTCAGCAAGCGACGGAAAAGTTTGTCCAGTTCAATGACTAAAAGGCGTATGACTGCCAAAGCCAAAGCTGATATTGAAGAGTCGGAAGAAGAAATTGAGGAGCTGACCGAGGAGATCGAGGCGATGGAACAGGAAGCGGAGGAAGCGTTACAAGAGGTGAAGGAGAAGTGGGAAGCAATTGCGGCGGAAACAACCACCTTGCCTGTTACGCCATATAAAAAGGATATTTCGATTGAACTATTTGGGGTGGCCTGGCTGCCTTATTTGTTGATAGACAGTGACGGCCGTTTTCTGGAGTTTGCAGGTTATACAGCTCCAGAATGATATACCCATCACCAGGCATGTTTCTCAACCTTCTTTTTTATGGCCTTTAAGGCATCCTTCCGAATTACACCGCTAAATGGCCCAATAAAGAACCAATAGAAGCGAAAGCGTCTCCGACTGGCTGCGTCCGTACATGCAACTCGTGTTTCAGTCTCTAACAATACCGTCCCCTCGGATGTCTCGGTCAGAGTGAAATCCCAGACAGTTTTAGCATAACCAACCTCATTAAATGTCTTAAACGCTTCTGGCTCTAGCCGTTGTAAGTTACCTGAGAGCTTCCAAAATTGACCCACCAACCCCAATAAAAGCTCTTGATTCGGCCGTTCTCCCAAATGAACAAACCCCATCCTAAGAATATCTGACATCGTTATTCTTGCCCCAGATGGCAGACCCCTTAAACGAAATAGCAGCTTGCTCAGTCTGGCATCGCTAATATCAAGTTCTTGAACGGCCGTAAACACATCATCAATTGAAGCGTGAACCAGTATCTGATGTCGTTTAGAAACATCATAAACAGGCATAAATTCATCAATCAATTGATTTCCCACTGACATTCTCCGTTACCTTTGAAGCTGAATATCAAATTGTTCCATCAAGACCTGATGGAACTGTTCTTCACTCGCTAAAGCTTGCTCCTCCCGATGGCCGTCCAGCCACGTTCTAATCAAATTCATCTCACTTAATGTCACCCGACCATCAGGTGTTATGCGGGTGCAGACGCGCCCCTGCCTGAAATGAGAATCAGGCGAAACCTGGTAATGGTGACACATATAAGCATAGTCTGGATAGTTGTAGGTATCTAGAGTGAAGCGATAATGGGGCTTCCAATCGCCTCCCGTTTTTCGCTCATAGAGAGTGAGGTATTTATCGTTAGGTCTAATCTGATAGGTTGCTCCCTCTTGTGGTTGTTCGGCGAGTTGATCGATCCGTAACGGCCGTCTAAAAGTATCCCCAAAACCGACATCAACCAGCCAACGCTCATCAAGCGTTACCATCAGAGTCATGTGGGCAAAATCCGGCGTATACTCCCCGGAATCTCTGGCGACACTGGCTGAAATCTTAACGACATCAAACCCTAGCTCCCGCAACAGCCATGAAAACAGACCATTTAGCTCATAACAAAAGCCCCCACGCCGCCGTTTAACCACCTTGTCAAACAGCGCCCCATCATCCAAGACAACCGGCTCCTTAATATGAATACTCAAATTCTCAAACGGAACCGCTAAAAGATGGGCATACTGCAACGCTTGTAAAGTTTGAGCAGTTGGGGCAGTCGAGCCATTATAATTAATCCGCTCAAGGTATGTGTTAACATCCATTCACACTACCTCATTAACCATTCACAAATTCAGCAATTAATTATTCTTCTTGGCACCACAATCGCAGCCGCCACCTTCATGCTTCGAGCAGCCAGCTTTCGCTTTGGCTTCCAATGCTTCTAGCTCATCCAGAGGTTCAAATTCATGACGGAATACCTCATGCCGTTCGCCATCTACATCAACGACGACTGATTCTTTTAGCACCCGAACATCAACGACTCGGCCTTCACCATAGGGCGTACCAATTCGTTTACCATAGCGGGGTAGGTGTTTTTTAGCCTCGACATATTGTTCATATTCAAAGACCAAACAGCAGCGTAAACGGCCGCACATGCCCGTAATTTCCTGGGGACTCAGCGAAATACCTTGGGCTTTAGCCATCTTGATCGAAACCGGGCTAAATTCTGTCAGGAAGGTTGAGCAGCAGCGTGGTGCGCCACAAGCCCCATGTCCACCCATAATCTTTGCCACGTCACGAGGGCCAACAAGTAGTAGTTCAACTCGCGCTTTGCTGAAAGCCCGATTTAACGCTTTCTTTAACGGCCGAACATCCAGCTTCTTATTCTCAGTCGCATACAAGAAGGTTAGCCAATTGCCCTCAAAACTGTACTCAGCTTTGACAAATTTAGCCCCCTTGATATTTAACTCATGGGCCTTCTCACGGCAGGTAATCAGAGCATCCAACTCCCGCTGTTCCCAAACCTGTTTCATCACCAAGTCTCTAGGATTGGCCTTTCGTTCAATCGACTTGATCCCCCGTCGCCTATCAACCTTATTTGGCTCGACAAAGGCGATAACCTGGCCTAATTGACGGCCACGTTTCGTCGATACAATCACATGATCGCCCGCTTCAACCTCTCCTCCCTGCCCGTTCAATTTGAAATGATATAGTTTGCCTAATTTCTGGAAACGAATTCCAACAATATCTGACATTTTTGTATCTCCTATGATTCAAGTGCGACACACTGCCCGCTTTGATCAAGTAGATCGAAGGGTAAACGGCCGTGCAGACGCTACATTGAAGCTAGCCAATCATCTGAATAGGAATCAAGTTTGATTGACTGGCTAATGTTAGGAGACTTACCCGTGCTGCAACTGTTGAAGCAATATCATTAATGGCTGTAGCTGCTGGTGATTGGGGGTCAGAAGCAAGAATCGGTTGACCACTATCGCCGCCAACCCGTACCTTCGCATCCAAGGGAATGGTTCCCAAGAATTCAACCTCATATTTCTCTGCCAGGGTTTTTCCGCCGCCGCTGCCAAAGAAATCACCGCTCATATTTTCAACAATTCCGATAATTGGTACATCCAACTTTTCAAACATCTTTAGGCCGCGCAGCGCATCTGCTGCCGCAACCTGCATAGGCTGGGTAACAATGACCGCCCCCGACAAGGGAACAGCTTGAGCCAGAGACAATTGAGCATCGCCCGTCCCTGGTGGTAAGTCAATAACTAAGTAATCTAATTCGCCCCAGGCAACATCAGTTAAAAGCTGTCTGATGGCGCTGTGTAACATTGGCCCCCGCCAAACAAGTGGTTGATCCGGCTTCGTCAAAAAGGCGGTAGAAATAAATTTCACGCCGTAATTTTCGGCTGGAATCATTTTTCGATTTTTAGGCGGTGGCATCTTCTCCACCCCCATCATAATGGGTACATTTGGCCCCAGGATATCAGCATCCAATAGGCCAACCCGCGCACCAGATTGAGCAAGACTTATAGCGAGATTGACCGATACAGTCGTCTTGCCAACGCCGCCTTTACCGCTGGAAACGGCAATTGTGTTTCTGAAATTCATGCCCCCATTTTGGTTGATGCGACGGTCATTCGGCACCTGAGCATCCCAATTAATGGTCACTTTGCCGATATTTTCAATCTTCGCCAAGGCCGCTCTGGAATCGCCTTCCATCTTGCCTTTTAGAGGGCAAGCGGGCGTAGTCAGCATAATGGTGAAAGCAACATCGTTGCCTTCAATTTGAATATCCCTGACCATATTCAACGATATCAAGTCGCGGTGTAATTCCGGCTCGATAACGGTTGACATAGCTTCTTTAACGGCCGTTTCTGTCAAGCCATTTTGATTCTTCTTTCCAAACATATTTTATAGTCACTTATAAAAACAGAGGGCAAGTACGAACTTGCCCATCCTAACATTCAATATTCATGATTAGTAATTCGTAATTGAGTAATTGTAAGCTGAAACTATCCAATTACCAATTTTGACTTACTAAACTATTAACCTTCGCCACGATATAGCAATTGCTGCTGCATATCTTCTGGCAACGTTGGCGCTTCTTCGCCTGGTTGGCGACGTTTGCCCTTACTGGCTTCGGCCAGGTCACGGGCTGCTTCTTCAGCGGCCGCTTTCTTAGTGGCAATAGCGTGCCAGTAGCTGATGGGCTTGCTCAGACGCTCTTTATCATGGATATGGGCGGTGGTGCGGTCATAACTAGACAGCTCGTAATCATGATCCATCTTAATTGCATCAAAGGGGCAAAACTCAGCACAATAGCCACAGTTCATGCAAATATCGATATCGATATAGAAGTCGATTGGCTCTGGCTTCGGCCGTCCGTTGGGCAATTTGCCACGAACAATCCAGATGCACTGAGGCGGACAAACCTTGGCACAGATGCCACAAGAGGTACACCAGTCATGGGGCCACTGCTCACCTGGTTTGGGGTCATCCGTTACCAAAAAGGGGATAAAGCGGAAGCGTTCTGGTGTGTCCAGCTTTTCTTCCGGGTAAAAGACCGTCTTGACGCCTCGGCCTTCCAAACTTTGGCGAACTTTTAGGGCATCATCGTTGTAATAACGGCCGCCTTTCGCCATCCAGAAGAGGTCGTCCACATAGGAATCCACAAAATGCTTCATGGTCACAGCCATGCCTTTTAGAATACCAGATCCAAACATCTTTTCTCCGTTCTTCAGTGATTAGTGAACAGTTTAATCAGCAGTCTGCTGACTACTGGTTACTGATTATCGGTCAACTTCGCCCAGAACAATATCAACACTGCCTAAAATCGCCACAATATCGGCGATCTTAGCCCCTTTAGTCATTTTGCCAAACCCGGTCAGATTAATAAAAGATGGTGCCCGAACGTGATATCGATCTGGGTTCGAGGCCCGGGTTTTAGCTGTTAGATAAAAGCCTAACTCACCTTTCGGGTTTTCGACACGGCCGTAAGCGTCACCGCCCTTTACTCGAATGGCATACTGTACCTTGCCACCAATAATTGGGCTGCCTTTTGTCGCGGCCAGATGGGGTAAAACCTGCTCCAAAATCCGCAAACTCTGCCGCATCTCATCAATCCGAATCATATAGCGATCATAAATGTCGCCATTATAGCGAACGGCTACATCAAAATCGATCTTATCATAATAAGAATATGGTTCAGCCCGCCGAATATCATAAGGGATGCCGCTGGCTCGTAATAACGGCCCGGCCGTACTATAAGCAATGGCATCTTCGGGCGATAAATAACCAATGCCGATACAACGAGAGCGGACGATCTCATTGCCTGTTACGAGTCGCTCAAACTGATCCAATACGCGGGGGAATCGATTATGCACAAAATCATTTAAGAAATCCATCGTTGGCTGGTTTCTAACCCTGTCTGGCAAATCATAAGCCAGTCCACCGAAGCGCATATAGTTGCACATCATTCGCGATCCGGCCGTTTCCTCAAAGAAGTCTAAAATTAATTCCCGCTCCAAATAAAGATAGAGCATCGGTGTTTGCAGTGCCCCCAGGTCATTCAATAGGAACCCTAAAGCCCAGGAATGGTTCACAATGCGGGTCAATTCGACCATCAATATCCGAATCCATTCCGCGCGTTCTGGCACCTCAGCATCCATCAACTTTTCAACCGCTAATACATAGCCATGATTGTTTGACATCGAGGCAATGTAATCAAGCCGATCCGTATAGGGGATATTCATGATAAAGGTGTTGCGTTCGCCAATCTTCTCATGGTTGCGGTGCAAATAACCCATTACCGGCTTAAGATCAACAACAGTTTCACCATCCAAGGTGACCACCATCCGAAATACTCCATGTGTGGAAGGATGTTGTGGGCCAAGGTTGACGGTCACTTTATCGGTCTTTAGACCGGGGGTCTCGTCACGGGAAATCGTCATTCCCGAATATAGTTCAGTGTCCGTTTCAAAATCTACGCCTTCTGGAACCCAACCGTCAGGATATTTCACATTCTTACCGTAAGGGTTGTGTTCTTCGGCGCGGGAGACGTTTCCACCAGGCCAACGGCTGCCAAATGGCTTGGCCTCTTCCTCATAAAAGGCTTCTTGCCAATCTTTGCGCATAGGGTGGCCTTCAAAACCATCCCACATCAAAATGCGGCGTGGATCTGGGTGTCCTTCAAACCAAATGCCATACAAGTCCCAGATTTCACGTTCTTGGAAATCGGCCCCAGGCCAAACCGGAACGAGCGTTGGCACAACCGGATTATCGCGGTCAACATGCACTTTCAGAGTGACAGAGCCGCCCCCTTCCCTAATGCTGTAAGTATGATAGACGACTTCCATCTTGCCGTCTTCAATCAGATCAACTCCAGTAACGCTGGAGAGATAATTAAAGCCTAAGTCGTCTCTCAGATATTCGGCAATTTCCACTAAATTTTCGGCTGGAACGATATGTCCCGTGAATCGGTCACGGGTATCGTCTTGTATCGCTTCGCCAAATTTTTCTTTTAAGCGACCAACTGCTTTTTCAACGGGGTCAATGGTTTCAGTTTCAGGTTCTAATACCTCTACTGTGGTTGTATCCGTCATCCCTTATGCCGCCTCCTGGGTCGTCTCTACTTCGGCCGTTTCTGAATCCCCGTTCATATCAAGCGGTTCCTCATCGACTGTCCCAGCATATTTCCGAATCTTGTCTAACTGGCGCAAGTCAACCAGATCAGGGCCTAAAACCGGAACTGGTATAAACTCGCCTGGGGTATCTTTTTGATACCAGGGCGCAGTCAGAATAGATTGCTGTTCAATTTTTTCTTGGAGGGTGATTAAGCCATGAATTAGCGCCTGAGGAGTTGGAGGGCAGCCTGGTACATAGACATCAACCGGAATCAGCTTATCTACGCCGTCAAGGACGTTATAGCCCTCCTTGAATGGCCCGCCGCCGCTGGCACAGGCACCCATCGCCATCACGTAGCGTGGTTCGGGCATCTGATTATAGAGCCGAACGATGGTTGGAATCATCTTTTTAGTTACTGTGCCAGATACAATCATTAAATCAGATTGTCTTGGGGTAGCTCGAAACACTTCCATCCCAAAACGAGCTAGATCATAACGACTGGCAGCGGTACAAATCATCTCAATGGCACAGCAAGCCAGACCAAAAATCATTGGCCATACTGAGTTCTTGCGAGACCAGTTGTAAATTTTGTCCAAACTGGTAATAAAAATATTATCGGCCAGTTCGTGGGGGACTGGAATATCTGAGGTTAGCGCTTCACTCGCAGCAGTCATCAGGTAGTCATCTCCTCTTTATTCAGTAGTCAGTAAATTGATTTATTGTTGTTCTATGTATTCTTCAAACCAGGTGATTTGTATATCTAATAGAATCCGCTCTGTTGCCAGGGCCGGGTCATCTTTGAAACCGGGTAAACGCTCTATTAATTCTACCATCTGCTCTAGACCAACCTCTTCCGGGTCAAGTTTTGGATGCTGGTCAATCAGCGCCATCGCTATTGCATAGGGCGATTCCCAATAGAGTGCCACGAGTGAGTCTCGGTAAACGGTTTACAGTAATCAGTTTGTAGTAAGTGGTAAACCTTGAATTACCATTTGCTAACAATCGTTTACTCTCAACCATCCACTAAAATTATCCTTCTCTCATGATATTATACCGCTATCTATAATACATCATTGTATTATGTAGGTCGAATAACTAATGACGGATTTCACAAACGAATATGTAACCAATCTACTATTGCAAGTAACCTATCGTTGTAGTCATTAAAAGCGACCTTTCAGATACCAGAAAATACAAGTAAAATTCTAATAAATGCAAATACTCATCATCTCTCCATATCACGGCGGCAGCCACCAGGCTTGGGCTGAAGGTTATCAGCAGTTCGGCCGTCATTCCACTACCCTCCTAACCCTCCCTGCTCGTTTCTGGAAATGGCGTATGCACGGTGGCGCTGTTACCCTGGCCCGCCATTTCCTTGAACAATCCCTAAATCCCGACCTCATCCTGGCGACAGATATGACCGATTTGACGACCTTTGTCTCCTTAACCCGTCATAAAATCCAGGGCATCCCTATCGTCCTATATATGCACGAAAACCAGCTAACCTATCCGCTGCCGGAAAATGGCAGCCAAGGCCCAATGCGCCGCCAACAGGGCGAGCGCGACCTACACTATGTCTTCATTAACTTTGCCTCTATGTTGGTGGCCGACCGCATTCTTTTCAACTCTGCCTATCACAAGCAAACTTTTTTCGCCGCTCTACCCAACTTCCTCAAGCATTTTCCAGAATATACTGAACTAGACACCATTCCCCAACTAGAAAGCAAAAGCAACACCCTGCCTATCGGTATTGATTTACAACGTTTAGATGTTCCTGAAATACGAGCGCCATCCTCTCCTCCCCTCATCATTTGGAACCAGCGTTGGGAATATGATAAGAACCCGACTGACTTCTTTAACGCCCTCTATGCCATTATGGAGGAAGGCATTCCTTTTCGCCTAGCCCTGTGTGGCGAGAACTTTCGTCGGGTTCCGGCCGAATTTGAAGAGGCCCGAATTCGGCTCAAATCGCACACCATCCATGATGGCTATGCGAATATCGACAGTTATCGGAACTTGCTTCATGAAGCGGCCGTAACGATCTCAACTGCGCATCATGAATTTTTTGGCATCAGCATCATCGAAGCCATTTACTGCCAAACTTTTCCGCTACTGCCAAACCGTCTTAGCTATCCAGAGCTGCTGCCTCAATCGTTCCACGCCGATTGTATTTACAATGACCAAGATGAACTTGTGCATAAGCTACGCTATGCCCTTCAAAACCCGACTAAGACGACAAAAACGGCCGTCGCACTCGCTTCTCATTTCAAACAATACGATTGGCATACGATTGCCCCAGCCTATGACCAATTTCTTGAACAACTGGTATAATCCAGCCGACAGTAGATAGTCGTCGGCAAACAGCAGCCTGCATACTGACAATCCACTACCATCCACTGAGGATCATGTACTTCTAATAGGAGAAATTTATGTCTGACACTGAGCCAAAGAAAATCGGGCTGTTAATCGGCCGTGAATGGAGTTGGCCCAATGCTTTAATTAATGAGATAAATCGCCGCGATGATGGCGTGGTGGCAGAATTTGTTAAAATTGGGGGCACCTTCATGAACGGTGACTGTCCTTATAATGTCGTCATTGATCGCATGTCCCACGAAATCCCTTACTATCGCACCTTTTTAAAATTTGCTGCAATCAACAACTGCTACCTCATCAATAATCCGTTCATGGCTTCAGCCGACGACAAGTTCTTTGGCATCAGTCTCGTTAGTAAAATGAGCGGCCAAACTCCACGAACGGTGGCCTTGCCAAATAAACGAGTAGAAACTGAAAACGTTCCAGAAAGTTTCCGAAATTTAGAATATCCAATGGATTGGCAAGGCATCATCGACTATGTTGGCGTTCCCGCCATCCTAAAGGACATTAATACAGGTGGCCGTCGCCTTGCTCAACGTGTCCACAATGTGGATGAATTAATCCGCTGCTATGACGAAAGCGATACACTTTCGGTTGTCCTCCAACAAATTATCGAAACTGACACGCATATTCATTGCTTTGTTATCGGCCAGGAAAAGGTGTTAGCAACCCATTACTCCCTGGAAGAGAATAAGTATTTACCAGATGCTGAACGACTCGACCCGGTTATTAAAGAACGAACGACCAAGAGCGCTAAGCTCATTACCCAAGCTTATGGTTATGACATGAACATGGTTGAGTATGTCATTCACAAAGGGGAACCGTACCTCATCAACCCCACCAATCCCGTGCCAGACCTAGACATTAATTTGTTGACACCCGGTCACTTTAATTGGACGGTCAAAGAAACGGCCGACTTTGCCATCCAGAAGGCGAAGATGCCAACCGCTCAGTTTAAGCATCAAGATTGGCACAATGCGCTGGAAAAATACGGCTAGTACAAAAATTGGGTAGTGCCAATATTCAGAGAATGGTATAATTTGGTCGTACAATATAGTTGTCATGTCAACTATATTTTTTTGTTTTACTGAAAACACCAAATAAGTGTATCGCGGACAAAGTTTTAAAGACGACAATCCGCGACACCGCCTGGTTTGGCGGTTTGCTAAATAGATTGTTAGTTATTAAGGATAAGGAACAAACCGCCGCGAATAAGAGCAGGAGATTAAATAATACAGCTTATGACACCATTAAATAGCAAAATGCCTGAAAAACTCTCTCGACTACCCGAGTTAGCTTACAACCTTTGGTGGAGTTGGAACCCAGATGGGCGAGCCGTGTTCAAACTACTTGACCTAATTTTATGGCGCAGTACGAACCACAATCCCGTGCAAATGCTCAAAGAGATTAGCGTTGAAAGTTTGGAGGAAGCGGTCAAGGACTCAGTTTTTTATAGTCAATATAAAAAGGCATTACTAATCTATGATAGAGAAATGAAAGCCGACCACTCTTGGTTCCATCAGACCTACCCTGACCAGAAAGATATGGTTATCGCCTATTTTTCGGCCGAATTTGGACTCCACAATTCGCTACCCATTTACTCTGGTGGTTTAGGAATCCTTTCAGGCGATCATGCTAAGGAGTCTGGCGATCTCGGCATTCCGCTTATCGGTGTCGGCTTTATGTATCCCCAAGGCTATTTTCGGCAACGCATCCCCACTCATGGCTGGCAAGAAGCTGTCTATGAACAGATAGATCTTAGCCAAGCCCCAATTCTGTTAGTGACAGACGAAGATGGCAATGAGCTGAAAATCAGTGTTCAAGTTGGGGATCAGGAAGTTTTTGCCCGAATTTGGAAAGTCAAAGTCGGCCGAACCAGACTTTATCTGATGGACACCGATGTAGACGAGAACTATGCTCCAAACCGGGAACTTTCCGCCCGCTTATATTCTGGTGACAGCGATTTACGTCTTCGGCAAGAAATCATGCTTGGCATTGGCGGCGTTCGGGTTCTCCGCAAGCTCGGCATTGCGCCAGATATGTGGCATATGAACGAAGGTCATTCCGCCTTTCTCGTTTTAGAATGTATTCGGGAGAAGGTCGCTGAGGGGATGAGCTTCCAAGAAGCAGCCCAAGAAGTGAAAGACACCTCCCTTTTCACCACCCACACACCCGTTCCCGCTGGACATGATACATTCCCTTTCCACATGATGGAGCGTTATTTTATTGGATATTGGGACAAACTCGGGATAAGTCGAGAGGAATTCTTCGAGCTTGGAAAACATCAAGAAGAATGGGGAGAAGCCTTTAATATGACCGTCCTGGCCCTCAGAATGGCAGGGCAGGCTAATGGGGTTAGTAAGTTACATGGACAAATCTCTCGTGATATGTGGCAAGATGTTTGGCCTGAAAAGGCGCTTGAAGACACACCAATTACCCATGTTACCAATGGCATTCATGTGCCTACCTGGCTCCCGACAGAATCTATCCAATTGTATCGTAAATACCTTGGCCATAAATGGATGGAATCCCACGATGATCCAGCCATTTGGCAACGACTAGACAACATTCCTGATGAAGAGCTATGGGGTGTCCATCAAGAGCTTAAACGAAAAATGGTTGGCTTTTTCCGAGAGCGAGTTCGCCGAAGCTGGGTTGAAGGGCGAAATGATCCAACCCATATCGTCACCTCTGGTACAATGCTCGATCCAGAAGCGCTGACTATCGGTTTTGCCCGTCGCTTCGCTACCTATAAACGAGCCATGCTAATTTTTTCAGATTTGGAACGGCTTAAAAATATCATTTCTAATACCCATCGGCCAGTCCAAATCATCTTTGCCGGAAAGGCCCATCCAGCCGATGATCCTGGCAAGCTTTTGATTCAAAACATCTTTAATCTGGCAAAACACAATCAGTTGGGCGGTCGTATTGCCTTTATTGAAGATTACGACATGCACATGGCTCGTTACCTGGTTCAAGGCGTTGATGTTTGGCTTAATACCCCCCGCCGCCCCCGCGAAGCAAGTGGCACTAGCGGTCAAAAAGCAGCTTTGAATGGTATCCCGAATCTGAGTATCCTAGATGGTTGGTGGGTTGAGGGCTACAATGGGGCTAACGGCTGGGCTATCGGTCAGGATGGGCATTTTGATAACCCTGATCATCAGGATTATGAAGATGCGATGTCGCTCTACCAATTGCTTGAAGAAGAGGTAGTTCCACTGTATTACGGCCGAGATCGGGACAATATCCCTCGGGGCTGGGTTAACATGATGCGAGAATCAATCCGCTCCAATGCCCCTGTCTACAGTACCCGTCGTATGTTAAAAGAATACACCAAACTTTACCTAAGGACTGCCCAGGATACATGAGACAGTGGGGAAAACGGGCTGGTTACTTACTTGTCATTCTACTCTGGCTCGTTTTAATGAGCTTTCCGGTGGTCGCCTTTGTGTTAGCGACACAAGGTCAAATCGAATTAGGCAATGACGGCGGCAATATTCGGCTATTTTTACTACAGGATATAGATAATCAGGGGCTGGGTTTTCAATGGACCCGGCCCTTTAACGACTCGTCTACAGAAGAACAATCTACCCTAGCCTGTTCCCAAACGTCTCTAAGGTATTTTCTTTGGGAGGGTGACGGTGGGAGTCAGAATGCCGATTACTGTCAATGTTCTAACCTTCAAACCGGAGAGTCATTAGCAACAAATTCCTGTTCCTTACCCTAAATGGATTATAGCTTCCAGAAAATCACACCGGACATGGCTATCCTTTAGCAACAAGGAACAAAACCCCTGTCTACGATTACCACTTAGCTCGTTAAAATCAGGGAAAGTATGTTCCATTATCGACGAAATTCAATCAGGTTGTTCCAATTGTGGTGATAACAGAGGAGAAATTAATGAGTATTGCAGTACGTTGGACAGGCAAAGATTCACAGATGTTTATCGGCCGTGATAGTTTTGGACATATCGCTGTTGCGGGTTCCTGGCCGAAAGAAGATGAATCGTGGCAAGAGTGGAAAGGGCTGAAGCCATCCGATCTATTATTATTAAGTCTAGCATCATGTTCTGCTTATGATGTCGTTATGATTCTTGGCCGTCAGCGTCAAAAGCTGACCGACCTCTATATCGATGTCGAATCTACTCAACAACCTGATCCACCATACGCCTTCACGGATATACATTTAAATTACACATTAGAAGGAGAAAACCTCGATCCTAAGAAAGTCGAACGAGCCATCCAACTATCAGAAGATAAATATTGTTCTGTTGCCGCAACAATTCGGGGTGTGACCAAGTTAACTCACAGTTTTGAAATTCAATAGTCAGTTGTTAGCAGTAAGCGATTGTCAGTTTGTAATTTAGAACTTCAAACTGCTCTCTGTTTGCTTCTAACTGTTTGACCCATTGCCTATAATTATCACTCCATACATTCCTGTGGTACAATCATGGGTGGATTTATTGGCAATGGAATATACAAATACTATCGAAACCCGACCTGAATACCAACCAACTTCTAGGCAATTGGAACGTGACGCTGCCTTACGCCGTTTCAACCGCTTGTTTGTTTATTTGCCTGTTTTACTTGCTGTCTTAATTGCACTGGCAGTTATTGGTTTACTATTTTGGGTGACGCTTATTGAACCAGGCGAAAGCAGCCGGGAGACGGTGAGCGGCATTGCCAGCGCTGTAGTCATTCTTGTTTCGATACCAATGACCTTATTATGCGCTGTGCCTTCTTTGTTAGTAATCGGTATCACAATGCAAAGTAGGCAAAAAGGGCAAGCGCCTATCAAACGAATACAATCTATTTTTTGGCGGCTTGACAACCTGGTGATGAGACTCCAAACGAAAGTCAATGAAACGACACCGAAGGTTGCCAATGTAGTCATTAAAGGCCATACGGCCGTTGCTTATGTCCGAACTTTATTAAACAAACTAATTAACCTGCTAAAGCGGAGCTAGAAATGCTTGAAGAAAATAACAACTGGAAAACTAAAACATTAATTATCAGCGCCATCATTGGCGCCTTCGTTGGTCTCGGAACTGGCTATTTATTGACCCGAACGGCCGAGGAAAACGGTGGACAACCTCCTAAAATAACCACCGGCGATGCCATTAAAGCCTCCTTAGGTATTTTTGGCGTTGTCCGAGGCATCGTTGCCCTTGGGGATCGCAAATAATTTTCAGTAAACAAGTAATAGTCAACTCAGCGCTAATTCCTGCTTACTGTTCATCGGCAACTAATTATCAATGTCAAACATCCTCTTAATCGACGACGACCGCACAAATGCCAACCTGATAAAAATCTTACTGGAGATGGATGGCTTTTCTGTGAGTGTATGTCCCGACCTGGATAAGGCTCGTCACCTAATAACACTTGACACAGATGCTTTCATCATCGATTGCAATCTGGCACTGGGCGATAATGGCATTGATATGCTCAGAGAGATACGGGCTGGTAAGACGGCCGTTCCTGAGGATACCCCTGTAATAATGACTTCCGGCGATGACCGCCGGGAAACTGAAGCAGAAGAATCTGGAGCCACCAAATTTCTGCTTAAACCCTACTCCCCCAGCAAACTTTCTGAAGAATTAACAAATTTGATTGGGGGCTGATTACTATGGAGACACATCTTGGCCAGACCTGGCAAACGTAACAATAGATCATCAAAAAAATCACAATCTCGCCAATGGCGTCGCATCGACTTGCATCTTCACACCCCGGGATCCAGCGATTATCAACAACCATCCATTTCTTATCTTGATATCTTAAGGCAGGCAGAGGTTCGCGGGCTGGAGATTATCGCGTTCACTGATCATAACACGGTGGCGGGGTATGCTGCCATGCAAGAAGAAATAAAGCAGCTTGAATTATTGGAACAGCTCAACCGCCTTGAATTTAATGAAAAACATCGCTTGGATGAATATCGGCGACTCTTAAACAAAATCCTGGTATTACCTGGTTTTGAATTCACCGCTACTTTTGGCTTCCATATTCTCGGTATTTTCCCCCCAGATACATCCATTAGTTACTTGGAACATCTCTTATTGAGCCTCCACATCCCGGTTAATTTGCTTCATGAAGGCAGCTCAACGGTTGGGGCTACTAGCGATGTTCTTACAGCCTATCGCATTATTAATGAGAATGGTGGTTTGGTCATCGCTGCTCATGCAAATTCTGGCAATGGGGTTGTTATGCGAGGTCTAGATTTTGGAGGCCAAACCAAGATTGCCTACACCCAAGACCCTAATCTGCACTGCCTTGAAGTAACCGACTTGGAAAAAAGAGGCCGCTATACCACCCGTCGCTTCTTTGATGGCTCTAAACCAGAATATCCTCGTGCTATGCGATGTATACAGGGATCGGATGCTCATCGGCTGGTGAAAGAAAGGCCAACCTCAAAAAATTTGGGCGTTGGAGAACGAATCACAGAAATATTATTAAATGAGGTCAGTTTTGAAGCATTAGCGGCCGTTATAAAAGGTAATGATTTCTCACTAACTCGGCCGTATCGTGGCCCAGCAACCCCTCTCGATTTTGTATTGGTTGCCCGCGAAGAAGGTCCCTCGCTGGTACAAGCCTTCCACAAAAGCATGGCTCAGCGTGGCGGCCATCTCAACCGGGTTCTAGAAGATGTTTGCGCGATGGCAAACACAAATGGCGGCACGATCTATATTGGCGTTCCCCCCAACCCTCAAGAAGCAATCGTTGGGGTTCGTGAACCGAAAAAGTCAATCAACTATCTGAAAGACACCATCGCCAAACGCTTAAGCCCCGTTCCAGAAGTTAATATTGACAGCCTGGTTTCTCAAAATCAAACGATAGTTCGGGTAACACTGCCTCCTGGTAAAGACGTACCTTATGCCATCGATACAAACCGCTTTTATGTCCGGGATGAAGCTGATTCTACAATGGCGGTCCGAGATGAAATTGTTAGATTGGTTGAACGTCGGTTATTAGGTGGAACGGCCGTTCAGGAAGAATCGATCTCATCCATGCCAACGGCCGTCCCAATACCCCAGCAAACACCCGCCTCGGTAGAACCAGTATTGACACCGCCAACAACCACCGAAAAGACGGCCCATCCTCGCACAGGGGTTGAAATCGTTGCCAGCGAAAACCGGAATGGCACTATCTACCACACTGTCCGCGACCTCCGAAACGGCAATCTTATTCAAAATGTGACTAAATCCTCGGCCCGAAAGCTTTGGCATTATGCCATTACAAAAGCTGAAGCGGGTATGCCTGGAGCCGACAAAATTAACTGGCAGGGCAACATGGCCGTGCTAAATGATCGACGTAACAACAATTACGTTTGGTACGACCTCGCTATGCGCGATAATGACGGCATTCACTATTATTTTGGCGTGACCGATAGCGGTCTAAATGATGAATGGATGAATCTCGTCGAGAAATACAACAACTAAAATCCTTAAAAACCGGGTTTTTAGCCTCGTTTAAATTCAAACCTGTCTAAATTGAAAAACCCGGTTTTTGCCAAACGATCCACAAAATGAAAATTGGAATCCTTACTATCAGCGACCGAGGCGCAGCGGGCGAAACCGAAGATGTGAGCGGGCCGCTTATTGCTCAAATACTCGACCAAAAAACTTCCTGGACGGCCGAAAAACCAACTATTGTCCCCGACGAACAACCAGTCATTGTCCGTATCTTACTTGACTGGTGCAAAGCGGGATACAACCTAATTCTAACGACAGGTGGCACAGGCTTCGCTCCAAGAGATGTTACCCCCGAAGCCACTCGGCAAGTTATAGAACGTGAAACGCCAGGAATCACGGAAGCCATGCGAGCCGAAAGTCTTAAGATTACCGGCCATGCAATGCTCTCCCGCGCCGTCGCTGGCATTCGGGGCCGAACGCTCATTATAAATCTGCCCGGTAGCCCCAAGGCGGTCAAAGAAAATCTTGATATTCTGCTTCCCATTCTGCCCCACGCCCTCGACCTCCTGACGGATGCGCCTGACTCTGAACGTGATCATCGATCGGTGTAATCGGATCGCAGATTACGCAGATCGGGCAGATTTTCGCAGATAAAAATATAGGGCTTGGTGTACTCTTTACAAACATCCGCATAAATCCGTTTCATCCGCGTCATCTGCGACCCCATTCCTAATAAAAATCATGAACAATATAAATGCCACCCTCCAACTAAAAAAAGGTCGTGAAAAGCCTGTCAATAATCGGCATCCTTGGATATTTTCTGGGGCCATTAAACAGATACAAGGCAAGCCCGAACCTGGCGATATAGTTGATATTGTTAGTTCAAAGGGGGATTGGCTCGGCCGTTCTTACTACAATCCTCATTCCCAGATTCGGGCCAGAATTCTATCCTGGGACGAAAATCAGGCCATTGATGAAAATTTTTGGCGGACCAAGATTCAGCAAGCCATCAACGGCCGTTCCGCCCTCCAACTCGAACCCGCCACCATCGCCTATCGGTTCATTAACGCCGAATCTGACGGGCTGCCTGGATTAATCGTAGACAGGTACGGCGACTGGCTCGTCATCCAATGTCTGACCCTCGGTATTGACTGCCGCAAAGAAATGATTATCGACTTGCTGCAAGAAATGATTCAACCAACGGGAATCATCGAACGCTCTGATGTCTCAGTTCGCAGAAAAGAAGGATTAGAAGAATTTACGGCCGTTCAGCGCGGCAACGCCCCACCCGACCAATACATCGTCCTCGAAAACAACCACCAATTTGCTGTCAATCTCCTTGAAGGCCATAAAACCGGACTCTATCTCGACCAGCGCGAGAATAGGACAGCCGTTTGCTGCCCCCAACACGTCGCAGGGAAAGATGTACTCAATCTGTTTGCTTATACTGGTGGTTTCGCGCTCTACGCCGCCGCTGCCGGAGCAAGTAAAATCACGAGCGTCGATAGTTCGGCTGATGTTCTCATTCAGGCTGAGAAAAACATCATCCTGAATGGCCATGAACGGCCGCAGGACGAATATGTCGTAGCTGATGCTTTTGAATTGCTGCGCCACTACCGCGATAACGACCAACGATTTGACGTCATCATACTCGACCCCCCCAAATTTGTTCACAGCCAACGGGACATCAAGGCGGCTACCAGGGGCTATAAAGACCTGAACTGGCTAGCGATGCGGCTCCTCAACCCTGGCGGCTTGCTAGCAACCTTCTCCTGCTCCGGCCTTATCAGCGCTGATCTATTCCAAAAGGTGTTATTCGGTGCGGCCGTCGATGCCGAGCGGGACGTTCAACTCATCCAAACCTTAACACAATCGGCCGATCATCCAGTGCTACTAACCTTCCCTGAATCAGCTTATTTGAAAGGGTTTATCGGCCGTGTTTGGTAATTGGTATTTCATAAGAAGCCTTAAACCGAACTATAAATTACCAGATACCCATACCGCCTTTCGATTCCTTGCCAAATCCCCCTATTCCCACTACACTACTCGCCGCCTATGAGACTAAAACATTTATCATTACAGGGGTATAAAACCTTTGCCGTTAGGACAGAATTTGAGTTTGACAATGGGATTACGGCCGTCGTCGGCCCCAATGGCAGCGGCAAGAGCAACGTCGCCGATGCCATCCGCTGGGTTTTAGGGGAACAGAGCTATAGTACCTTACGTGGCAAGCGCACGACCGACATGATCTTTGCGGGCAGCAACAGTCGAGCCAGGTCTGGCATGGCTCAAGCTATTCTGACCTTAGACAACAGCGAAGGTTGGCTGCCCATCGAATATAGCGAAATCGAAATCGGCCGTCGCGCCCACCGCTCTGGCGAGAATGAATACCTCCTCAATGGTCAGAAAGTTCGCTTGCGGGATGTGACTGAATTATTAGCTTCTAGCGGGCTGGCCGAACGCACTTACACCATCATTGGTCAGGGCTTAATTGACCAGGCTCTCTCCCTTCGAGCCGATGAACGTCGCTCTCTCTTTGAAGAAGCGGCCGGGGTCAGCCATTACAAAAGCAAACGAGCCGAAACCCTGCGAAGGCTGAATGAGACTCATCATAACTTGGAACGAGTACATGACATTTTGGCCGAGATTAAACCTCGCCTGAACAGTCTCAAACGACAGGCTAACCGCGCCCAAAATTATGAACAGGTTGCGGCCGATTTACGCCATCATCTACGACTTTGGTATGGTTTCCAATGGCGACAAAATCGCCAAAACTTGCGGCTGGCCCTCCAAACCGCCAAAGACGCTGAACAGGACTGGGAAGACGGCCGTAAATCTCAACTCGGCCTCCAAAGTCAGCTTGATGAAAAGCGCCGTCTCATCAACCAGTTTCAACGTCAACTGCAAAGCAAGGTTGACCAACGAGAAAATCTTCGAGTCGAGCTTGAACAGGCTCGCCGTCAGGTTGCTATCCTCACCGAACGCCAAACCCTCGTTGAAAGACAGTTGGCCGAAATCGAGGAAGATGCCGCCCGCCTTGTTAAACAGCAGCTTCTTGCCCGTCAAGAGCTAGACCAGGCTGTTGGCGAGTTGGAAAAGGCCAGCGCAACCCTCAATGAACAAAAAAGTCGCCAAAGTGAATTTCAGACCGCATTCAAGCAACAGCAGCAAGAAATTAACCGATGCCGTCAGGAAATCAGGAAATTAGAACAGCAAGGCCGGGACGCTCAAAACCAACGCGCCCAGGCTGAGGGACAGTTAACCCAATTGCGCGAGCGGTTGCTGGAAAAGGAAAAAGAGCAAACGGCCGTCTCCGAAACTGATGACCTGACCCAATCCATTCAAAAAGCTGAACAGGCATTAGAAAAAGCCAAAAAGAATCAAGAGCAAATCCGTCAATTATTAACGGAACATCACCAGGAACAGCGGGCTTTAATCGACCAGATTAAACCGCTGCGCCAAAAAGCGGCCGAAACAGAAAAAGCGATCAATGAAGCCAACAAAGCCATCGCCCGCCTTCAAACGCGGCGCGACATGCTGAATCAGATGCGCCAGAAAGAGGTTCAGGTTCCAGAGAATTTACCCTTACTCGGCCGTCTTGCTGGCTTGTTAACGATTCCTTCCGATTATCGCCAGACCGTTGAAACGGTTTTAGCTCAGCGGCTGGGAACGCTGGTGGTTGAGCAGGAGCAGGATTTGTGGCAGTTGGTCAACAACAGCCGCAGCCAGAGCTTGATGGCGATTACGGCCGAAAATGTCCAGCCCCCGGATCAATTAACAGTACCGGATGATTCGGCCGTTATCGGTTGGGCAGCCGATCTGGTTAAAGCTGATAAAAAGGTTAAGCCGATTCTGCAACTGCTGCTCGGCCGGGTGCTGTTAGTCGCTACCAAAGAAGCGGCCTATGAACTGGCTGCTAAGCTGCCTTTCGGTTCCATCGTCGCTACCCCTGAAGGCCACCTCTTCCATGCCGGCGGTCTGGTCGAGATTCCCGTTCACGATCCCCAAAATAGCATCTTGGCCCGCGAAGAAGCCTGGCAAAAGGCGGCGGCGGAATTGGAAGGCAAACAAGCCGAGTTATCTAACCTGGAGCAAACCTACCTCCAAAACGAGCGAGACATCCAACGTCACCAGGACGAGATCGATCTTGTGGCTGAGAAGATTCAGGAACAAGGTCGGCTGGAGCGGGAAGCGAATCAGGCGCTTTCCCAAGAGCAGCGCAATCTGGATAGGCTTCATCAACAGCAGGAATTCATTCGCCGCCGTCAGGAAGCGGATACGGCCGAAGCTCAACGGTTGACCAGTCAAATTCAGAGCCTGGAGCAAAAAATTAGGGGCTTAGAAGAGGATGGGGAACGGATAACGGCCGATCTCCTAACGGCCCAGGCCCAACTTGATACCCTACCCGTTTTGGAGGCGGAAACGGAGCAGAAGAACCTCCAGCAGCAGATTGACACGGCCCAAACGATTGTGGCGGGACGGCAGGCGGTGGTAGACAGTCGCCGCTCGACCCTCAATCAGGTTGATGAGCGGATAAAGCGGCAAAAGGTGCGACGCGAGGCGTTGCAAGCCCAACAACAGCAAGATGATCCAGCCCAATCTCAGGCCCAACTCAAGGCTTTGACTGAGGAAATGGGTCATATTGAAACGGCGCTGACCCCACTGCGGGCAAAGGCAACGGCCGTCCAAACCGAACTTGAAGCGTTGGAAGATAAAATCGCCAGCAGCCAACGACAGGGACATGAGCTGGAGAACCGTTACACGCAGGCCCAAATCAAGCTGACCCAACGGGAGAATCAGATTGAGGGGCTGCGGGAACGGATTCGGACCGACCTCGGCCTGGTGGCCCTGGATTACGATGAAGATCAGGTCGGCCAATCGCCCCTGCCCATCGCTGAATTTGTCGAAACATTGCCGGATATTGACAAATTGCCCGAAGACATTGAAGAGACGATTCAACGGTATCGGGGCCAACTTCATCGGATGGGGGCCATCAATCCTGATGCTCCGGCTGAATTTGAAGAGACTAGCAGCCGTTATGATTTTTTGACCAAGCAGTTGGAAGATTTGGATCAGACTGAAAATCATTTACGCCAGGTCATCGCCGATTTAGATGATTTAACATCGCGGGCCTTTGCCGATACGGTTCAGAAGGTGGATGCTATTTTTGGAGACACCTTCAAACGACTCTTTGGGGGTGGTTCGGCCCAATTGGTGCTGACTGACCCGGACGACCTGACCATCAGCGGGGTTGACATCATTGCTCGGCTGCCGAGCCGTCGAGAGCAAGGGCTGGCCCTGCTTTCTGGTGGAGAACGCTCTTTGACGGCCAGCGCTCTTATCTTTTCTTTGCTAAAGGTTTCGCCCACGCCGTTCTGCGTTTTGGACGAGGTGGATGCGATGCTGGATGAAGCGAACATTAACCGCTTTCGAGACTTGTTGCTTGAGATGAGCGCTCAAACTCAGTTCATCGTTATCACCCATAACCGGGGGACGGTGCAGGTGGCGGAGACGATTTATGGCATTAGCATGGGGGCGGATAGTACGAGTCAGGTTATTTCGGTACGGCCGGATGAGTATGCGAATAGTTAGGTCGGGGGTCGGGGGTCGGGGGTCGGGGGTCGGGGATTGGAACTGGTAATGGAGAATGCGTCAATGAGCAGTCGTGTCAAGGAGGTCAAGAGGCTCAAGGGGGTCAAGGGGCTCAATAAAAATGTGAGTTTTGTTTTGAGCCTCTTGGGGTTTGTTGGTGGGATGTGATCGTTGCTATAACCGAACCAAAGCAGAGATTAACGGCCGTCCTCCCCAAGATTCATGCTAAGCCAAACCAAGTACAGCCATCTCCCCCCTGCTGATGTCTAATAGGTACAACAATACGAGCTAGGTTATTTCGAGTCTAATTCGAGTCTAAAGAGAGATACTCTGAGTTAATCATCTCTGCTGTTTTGCTGCTCGTCCGAATTATTTTTTTGGTATATTCTTAAATCGATGTGTCAACCAATCTCCATAAAAACCCATCGCCGAAGTAATTACAAATAACGACCAAAACCAACTTTCGGGCGACATCAAGTCCAGCATGAGTTTCATCCACCATCCACGCCTTGTGAAAATGCTATTAGGGTTTATTTCTCGAAGGTCATACTGAGCAAGCAACCATGCAATCAGGTAACTGAAAAAAAAAGTGATAACTAGATAGAAAATCGCACGCTGCCAAAACATTCTTAACACTGGCAATCTGGCCTCCTTCTTTCCAAATTGGAAATGTATATCGTTTTTTGGTGGAATGCTATCATGATCTTCCCCCAAAAAAGTGGACAAAAAGAAAAGGTATAAGGCTCATGTTCAGTACAAGTGATCTGATATAGAATAAAAAGCATGGACTTTCCAATAGTAGACCTAATGGATAGGGTAGCCTGCGAGAAATGGATAGAAAGATACTTTCACCCTGGTGGCTTAAAATGTCCGCATTGCGACGCGCCCTTTGAGCAGGGGTTGTGGTTTCGACGAACTGAGCTGAGCGACCTGGATGTTTACCGCTGTCGGAATTGCAAAGGCATCCACAATTTGTACAGCGGCACGATATTTGAAGGTCGCTACTTTACCCCGGAGCAGACAGTCTTGTTTATCCGAGGAGTGTGTCAGGGAAAACCAACGGCTAAGTTGGCGCGAGAGTTGGGCATCAGCCGGACAACGGCAACTGAAGTTCGGCGATTGTTGCAAGCCAATGCTGAACGAGAGCAAGAGACAAATCCGTTGGATGACCTGGAAGTAGAAACGGATGAGATGTTCCAGAATGCGGGGGAAAAAAAGCGATTGGCATGGCGACCCGGATGACCCACCTCGACGACGAGCGAACAAACGGCGCGGACGAGGCACCTTTGCCAATGACCGCCCGCCAATCTGTGCTGTGATAGGTCGAGAATCACGCCAGGTACGTATCCGAGTGATGAAAAACACCAAAGGAGTTACCTTGTGTTCATTTGTTGAGCAGTTTACCAAACCAGATGCCACTTTATACACCGATGAATACGACAGTTACAATCGCCTCAAGCGTGTTCGCCTGACCGTTTGCCATAGCGACAACGAGTGGGCGCGAGATGCTGATGGGGACGGTATCCGAGAGGTTCATGTTAATTCCAACGAAGGCGGCTGGACAGGGTTACGCAATTTTCTACGACCTTTTCGTGGGGTTCATAAGAAATATCTCTCTGGTTATGTGGCTATCCATGAATTTGCGGTTAATCATAAACAAGTTACTCCGAATTTTGTCGCTGCTCTTGTCCGTCTTCACTAGTTCTGAACATGAGCCAAGGTATAATACACTTTTTTGGAGGAAAACATGACAAGAAAAAAAAGAACCTACACCGACGAATTCAAACGGGACGCCGTTAACTTGTGGCAAACGAGTGACAAGAGCGCGTTCGCAGTAGAGAACGAGTTGGGAATTACCCATGGTCTGCTAACCAAATGGAAAGCGCAGATGAAAATCCAAGGCGAAGCAGCTTTTCCAGGTCGAGGCCATCTGACACCCGAGCAAGAAAAAATTCGGCAGCTAGAGCGAAAACTACGAATCGCCGAGCAAGAACGAGACATATTAAAAAAAGCAGTCGCCATCTTCAGCAACCCAAAGTCATGAGATACCAGTTCATCGAAGAACATCGCCAGGAATTCATGGTGACACTCATGTGTCGGGTGTTGGCTGTCTCAACCAGCGGGTATTATGCCTGGCGCACACGGCCCGTCAGCACGCGGGAGATGGCTAATCGGTCTCTGCTGAAGGAAATAAAAGCCGTTCATGAAGGTAGCCGAGGGACCTATGGCAGCCCACGAATCTATCACGAACTCAAGGAACGGGTCTCTTGCAGTCGGAATAGAGTCGCTCGCTTGATGAGAAAGCACGGTATTCGGGCCAGGCAAAAGCGCTGTTACAAAAAGACAACCAAAGCGAACGAAAAGCATCCGGTCGCGCCCAACCTGCTGGCTAGAGACTTTTCGGCCGCAGCCCCAAACGAAAAATGGACGGCCGATATCACCTACATACCTACTCTGGAAGGCTGGTTGTATCTGGCGGTGATTCTCGATTTGTTCTCGCGCCGGGTTGTCGGTTGGGCGATGTCAGCCCGCATGACCAGCCACCTGGTCCTGGAAGCTCTGAACATGGCCATCCAGCAGCGGCGGCCGGGGCCTGGCTTGCTACATCATTCTGACCGTGGTAGCCAATACACCGGCGTTGATTATCAACAAATGTTAAAGGGCTATCTTTTCCAGGTTAGCATGAGCGGCGTTGGTAACTGCTATGATAATGCCCCAACCGAATCTTTTATCGGCAGCTTGAAAATGGAGTGGGTGCATCATGCCTACTATGAGACTCGCGCCCAGGCCCGAGCTGATATTTTCTTTTACATCGAGGCCTTCTATAATCGCCAGCGACGCCACTCAACTTTGGGTTATGTCAGTCCGGCCGCTTTTGAAGAGGCTTATTATTCTAATGCCTCAATCATCCTTAACTGAGTGTCCATTAATATGGGGGAAGATCATACATACTATAACTTTTTCGTTTTTTGGACACTCAAATTCCTCCACAAGCTTTTTAGATTATATCTGAATCCACTTAAGCCTGTGGTCTAGTTTTTGGGGGTCACTATAACCATTGAGCTGGCGACATCAAGTTTAGCATATTTCTCATTAACTCAAGCCGTCCGTTCAAAAATTCTTGCTGGTTTAAATCTTGGAGATTGTATTGTGTTAGTAACCAAGCAAGCATCAAATTTATTATGAGAGCGGTTCCTAGATTAAAGGCAACTCGCTGCCAGAATTTTTTAAGTAATGGTGGTCCAAAGCCAAAATTATTCATCTAATATCTCCTATTCGGTTGATTCATCACTCTCCTTCTAACCACTACCAATTTTTGAATATAGGTATTTTACCACCAGGGCGGCGTTGGGGTTCCTGGCGGTGATGGGGGTGAAGGGATTGGGGCTGGTGGGACATAAAAAGGCGTTCTTCGGGCGGCCGGAACCGGAGTTGTCGATAATCCAGTTCCATAGAATTGTGAGCCAGCTACAAAGAGACTATCAAAAAATGCATCAACATGTGAGCTAAGACCCTTTTCATAAATACCTTGAACTAATACAAACGTTGCGCCACCAGCTATAACCCCTACCCCAGCTGCAGAAGGCCCACCTATTAATAAATATGAAGCTCCCATGTTGACTGCAGCATACCCTGCAATCGCATCGACTATAAGATCGATACCTATGGCAACTAAAATTTCGTACCCAATTCGAGCCAAACCTTCATCCTTATTTTCCAATCCTGCTTGGAGGATTACTAATCCAACAGTATACTTTCCTGGAATTTCTTCATCGGCTCTATCTAGAATAGCTAATACTTGATTATATACGTCACCAGAAAGTTCTACTTCCGATACCAATCCAGCAAGAATATCATAACTGTAGTCAAATCCAGATAAGGTAGGCCTCCAACCATCCTGTACCCATCCAAGAATAACTCTGAGCTGATCATAATTCATTTCATCTAAAAATATTTTGAAATCACCTACTCCGTCTACTCCATCCACATAGTAATTAATACACTCTGGACAAATGTTGACAATTTGATCGTATGTAGACCAACATGCATCATCCCCATATTCTGCGCAATGTCCGGTTGGATCTATAAATTTTAATGGATTGTTCAAAACATAGCTGTAACGATTATGGCTTTGCGGATCGTTGGGAGATGGAATAATGGTATCGGCACTGGCGAAACGGCCGATTGACTTTACATAAAACCGAGCGTTCATGTAGATGAGGCCGAGGTCGTCGTTGTTACATTAAGATGAGCTAGGAGGGGAGCGCTCCTGGTGGTAGGATGAGCCTGGAATCGACCCACGATTCGGCCCATTTGTATACCACCAGGAGGTGCTGGATGTTACCCGAAATTTCCCAGTTTCAACAGTGGCTGCGGCGACGCAGCCCCCATAGTTCCACGGCCGTCCACTACAGCAGCGATGTGACCCTCTTCTTCGGCTGGCTGGAGAAGCCCATCGGCCAGGTCAGACCGGGCGATGTAGACGCTTACATCAGCCACAGCCAGGAACAAGGCCACGCCATTGCCACCGTCAACCGGCGGCTGGCGGCCTTGAAAGCGTTCTACGACTACCTGTCGGTGATGAACGAGAACGCCCCGGACAACCCGGTGCGGCTGAAACGCCATTACATCCGCCAGGGCAGGCGGCTGCCCCGCGATGTGGAGGACGACGATGTGGCCCAACTGTTCGCCGTCATTTCATCGCCGCGTGACCGGGCCATGTTTCTACTCATGTTAAGGTGCGGGCTGCGGGTGGGCGAGGTCCGCGCCCTGGAAATGGGCGACTGCTACCTGCACCCATCTCCGGGCCAACTGCCCCGTTTGTGGGTCCGGGGCAAGGGCGGCTGCCAGCGGGTGGCCTACCTTTCTAGCCAAGCTTTGGCCGGATTGCAAAATTGGTTGGTGGAACGGCCGTCTGTCCCTTGTTCGGCCGTTTTCCTCAACCGCTTCAACGGCCAGTTTTCGGTAACGGGCATCCAACTGTGCCTGGCCGCCTACTGCCACAAAGCCGGTATCTGGCTGACCTGCCACCAGCTGCGCCACACCTTCGCCCGCCATTTAGTCGAGGCCGGGGTGCCAGTCACTTCCGTCCAGCGGCTGTTGGGCCATGCCCGGATGCGGACGACCGAGACCTACCTGTCCATCTCTGACAGCCAGGTGCAGGCCGACTATCAAGCAGCGATGGCGGCTTTATCCGGCCGGTTAGCTTTGGGAATTGGAGGTGAGTAATGGCTTCACCGACCAACCCGGATTTGTACCAACCGGTCCGCCACTGGCCTTCGGCCAACCAGGGCTTTTATACTCGTTTCCGGCGCTGGCTGCGGGCAGCGGGCTACAGCGATTCGGCCCTGCATCTCTATGGCTGCGCCGTGCGGTTGGCCTTGAGCCAACTGGACAAGCCGTACTGGCAGGTTGACGAGGATGATTTATCGGCCATGAGAACGCTCATCACCCAACGCTTTGAGAGTAAGGCCACTCAACAAGGCTACTTCAAAGGGCTGGCTAAATTGGCCGAGTATCTGCGCTGGACCAACAGCCAGCTAGCGCCATCGAAGCCCGTCAACTGGTCCCGCTACCTGACCGGACTGCCGGAGTGCCTGGCCGAGCAGCTGCGGGACTACATTGGCCACCGGCGGCGGGGCTGGCTGCCGGAGGAGCAGACCCGGCTGGCGGGAACAACCCTCGGCCGTCTGACCCGCTTCATGCAGTGGGCGGCCGACTATTCATCTCTGGTAAATGCGGCCGACCTGACACCGGAATTGTGGTTCGGCTACCTGGATGAACGGCTGGCAGCCGGAATTTCGCCCAAGACCCTTAATGGCGAGTTGAGTACCGTTCAGGGTTTTCTCTACTTTCTTAAAGAGCTTAACCTGCCGTTTTGCAACCGTCTGCTGCAAATGAAGCGGCTCAAGGAGTCGCAGAGTATGCCCCGCGACGTGCCCCTGGAGCATCTGCGGCAGGTCTATGAAGCGATTGAGGCCGACGCCGGGAGCGACCACGCCGGGATTCGGCGGCTGGGGGTCATGGACCGGGCCTGGTTCCTGCTCATGCTCCACAGCGGTCTGCGAACGGGCGAAGTGCGCCGTTTGCGGTTGTCCGACCTGGATTGGGACGGCCGTCGGGCCAGGATTGAGCAGTCGAAGGGGCTGAAAGACCGGGTCGTTTACCTGAGCGAGACAGTCATCACCGCTCTGGAAGCGTACCGGCCACTGCGGGGGCCGGTAGAAATTGACCATCTCTTTGTCTTTCGGCACAAGCCGCTCTCGCCCACTTACTGCTTGCAGCGGCTGCGGACGTATGGCAAACGGTGCGGCATAACGGTCACGCCCCATCAACTGCGGCACAGCTGCGCCACGATGCTGCTGAATGCCGGGGTGCCCATCCTGACGGTGCAGACGCTCCTGGGACACAAGCACATTGACACGACTTTGAGCTATGCCCGGCTGTATGATGGCACGGTGGCGGCTGACTATTACCGGGGCATGAATGATGTCGAGCGGCGGCTGGAACTGGTTCCGACGCCGGAGCAGCCCCAAACCGAACCGGGGCAGTTGGTGGCCCTGGTGGATGCCTTGAGCAGTGGAATGTTGAATGACAACCAGCGGCAATTGGTTCATGGGCTGCGAAGCGGTATTCTGGCGTTGGCGGAGCAGCAAGAGAATGAAACGGATTTTGCGCCTGCTGACTATCTTGGTTAAACTCGTTCTTAGCCAAAAAGGAGAGGGGCGGTTCGGGTTTTTTACGGCCGTCTCTCTTTTCTGTGGGATAGAAAGGGGAGCAATAAAATGAAACCTGAATCACCACTATGTTCTAAAACCCAGGCCAAATATCGGTTGGCGTTTCCAAGCAAATTGGAACATCAGGGTTGCTGAACGTTTCGTAAAATGTTGAGACATCCATCCCTGTTGCAACTTCCAAGGGTAACTGGTATTCTCCGTTTCCCTCGCGCCGAAACAATGCATAGGTTTCAGTATACGATAACTCTCTTTCCGGCGACCATATTGTCAGCTGAGGAAATCCCTCCTGGAAACAGGCGTTGATAAAACCGTTTTCATTTGTTCCTCCGTCTACATAATATGTTATCCAAAAACCAAATTGGGGATAAAAAAAGGTCAGAAGATAATATGTCTCGCCTTGTCCAGAACGCAAATATATTTCTTCCGGTATCCCGTATATGTTAAGGATCGAAACTGGAGTAAAGAGAGGGGACGGTTCGGATACCATTACCTCGAAGGCTTGAATAATATCTTCTTCAATAAGGTAATTATGGATCATGACTCTAGTCTTGTAAAACGTATTTGGTAAATGAATTTCGACGACATTCCAATTAGGATTCTCTGCAGGTTCAGACGGCTCGAAGATAGCGTCCGCAATAGGAGACAAGAATTTTTTTGCGGTTAGCCAATCCGTTTGTCCAGGCGTAAATCCCCACCAGCAGGGAAGCATGCAATCCAAGTTTGTTTCGTAAAGCATAGTCACAGTTGCCAACACCTCCTCTGGTGAAAGTGGAGGTAAAGGAGAAATCGTGGCTGTCGCCATTGGCAAAGATGTTTGAGTGGATATCGGCATTGAGGTGCTTGGAATTATCACCTCTGTCGTAACAGTTGGTGTTAACATAGGTGTCTCTACAACCTTTGAGGTAGGTGAACTAACTTCCTGGGGCAGGGTGATTGATTCGGTAGTTGAATTGGATTGACTAATATTTGTCGGTTGGCAGGCAATAAGAACCCATAAACACCAACCTATTATCCAGGATAGTTTAAATCGTAAATCCTTCATCTTCTAACCTCTATTATTTGTAGACTGCCGATGATATCCATTCAGGCATTTGGGTATTCATGAAAGTTGACATAGCATAACCAGAGGTCGACCAGCCTCCGGGGCTACCCCCTGGTTCCCACTCTCCATAGACCCAGCCTACGAACATATCAGCAAATTGTTCCGAAGGTGTGACGTATAGACTATGTTGCCATTTCCGTGGACTGCTAATACTTCCAGCAAAACCATACAATACATTTGGCAACACAGCCCCGTCTCGTGGTCGACCAACGTTGGGACGGACTCTTAGAAAAGCGTCGGTAGCCGTCACCGGCTTGCCACCTAATCTTTGGCTAAAGGCATGCCCCAATTCATGAATGATCCATTCCGTCTTATTCGTTACTTCCCTAGTATATATCAAGATATTGTTAGAGTCTTTAGTAAATGCTGCCTCGTTATCTACAGGGCCTGCTACTCCCATCCATGTAAAGGTAACTGTACCATCATAGACAAGAAGAAAGGCTTGTTCAGCGGTTAGATCCCATCCAAATTGACTATTCAAGGCTTGAGCGAAAGCTTCGCCTACTAGATTGGCGGCATCTAGAATTGCTGCCATTACAGCTGCTTGATAGGGGTCGTTGGCATCAAAGCCATCGAAGTCTACTATTGGAGTAGTTTCAGAGGGCAATACAGGCTCTGTTGCTGATGGTTGAGTCGTAGGGTCGGGTGAAGATTCACAAGCTTCAGGGTCTGGACATTCTTCACCATGTCCAGTTGGATCAATCAGGTTAAGTGGAGAATTGAGAACATAAGTGTATCTGTTGAAACTTTGCGGATTGGCAGGATTGGGGATAATGGTGTCGGCCGAGACAAAACGTCCCAAACCGGGCAAATACCACCTTGCGTTCATATAGATCAACTTAATGTAATCGTTGTGCTTATGCCCTGTAAAGCCCCGGTCGGTTATATCATCCGTCGGGCTGGTTGGTTGGATGCGGTATTCGCCGAAGGGGGTGTAGAATTTGGTCGAGTTCGCTACCTTGTTCCCCTCATTGGCGTGGCCGTTGCCATGCGTTAGGAAGGTGGCGCTGCCGAGATGGTCGCTGTGGAAGTAAAACAGGCCGTTGTTGTCGGCGTTCGGGTCGCCCGAAACGCGGGTGGCAATGGCCTGCCCCCCGGCACTGTAGGTCTTGCGCGTTATCGTTTCTTGCAAGACCCAACTTCAACTAATACAGCCGTATGGCAAGTGAGCCAACAAAAATGATAGTTTTGTTTTGGCTCGCTTGAATTTGTTGGGTGGATGTGATGGTCCCACCTAGTGGGGGCTGTTATTATCACCGAACCAAAGCAGAGATTAACGGCCGTCCTCCCCAAGATTCAGATCGGGGCGAAAAAGCAAACATCATTTTCCCCGCCAGATAATTACCCAAACCCCAATCACTCCTTTTTTTGCAGGCACTTAACAAACAAGTGGTCGTCAAAACAGAACTCAAACGACTATCTCCTCGTTCTAAATATGCTATTAATTTGATGGTTGTTCTTCTAAAATAGTTACAATCTGTTGGTCAATTGCTTCAAAAAGAGATTGCATCTCTTCGGTTGAGATCACCGCTTCCCTTTGATACTCAGTGTTTATATTACTAAATACAACAAACTCTTCATAACGAGTCAAAGATTGACAAATGGTAGATTTTTCTATCAAACCTTGAAAGGAGTCACCGTGACAGGAAAAGCGCCATTGATTTGCGATACTAGAGGTAAAGCTAAAACCTTCAGGCACAAAAAAGGGAGTAATAACCGATACATCGTCTTGATTAAAAAAAGTTTTCTCTAGCCTCTCATATGATTGAATAGCTTTATTTTCTCTATCAAACTGATAAATGGTGATACCCCCTCTGATTAGTCGTCGTGGATCAGCCATGTAATAGAAAATCATCTCTATTGCATTGTCCTGACCAAAATGCACTATAGGGTCTGGACCCAGTTTAATTATTTCCCAACCATCAGGCAATTCACTTTCATCAATCAACATCTCTCGAAGAGATATACTTCTAGAAGGTGTTGAATTGCAACCCATTAGAAAAATGACAAATATCAGTGAGAAAACACTAATTATTTGTAATCGATTTAACATGGCTAACTCTTTTTAATTGACCTCATGCGAAAACAGGTCTGTAAGCCTCGAACAAACCTGCGTCGACATATAGGTTGAACAAATGAATAAATTCATCATAAGTAAAATCAGTCCCATACGTATTGCTGAGTTGAATTCCGAATTGAATTGCATGAGCATCCACTGGTTCATCCCCGAAATAGAAGAGGCTACCTTTGGCCGCATCACCACTAGTTTGTTGGGCAATCCCGGCACCTGCATGCAACTCAAGAGCAGTAAAACCAACTTGATTTCCCACAAATCCGAAGTGAATGTTTGCAACTATATCTATCCTAAACAGTTTACCATCGATCATTACGTATTCTATTCTTGCCCGATTGAATCGCGGTTTAAAGTCCCATGTACTCCCATTTTTAACTAGATCCCTCCATTTAAACCAGGCAGACGCTCTCATTCCCATACCAGAATTCATTTCACTTAATACTTCTGCATCCTCGCCTTGCGAGTTCCATTTCATTTGCCAAATAACCCATTCAGTAATATCAATGAAATCACCTTCCTCAATATCAACGCCATCATCTTCCTCTGGGACTGGTATTGGGGGATTGATTTCACCATCATTAGTGTCAACTATATAATGTCCAGTTGGGTCAATGTGTCGCACTGGATTATTACGCACATGTATACATATAAACAACGCGCATGACGGTGCGCGGGCCAGGCCGGGTACGTCTGGGAATGGTGTATACTGACTCTCGTAAGAGAGCGGGAACGCTGCTCCAGGTACGTGGCGTGAGGGCTGGTCGAGTTTTCTTATGGGACAGCGACGATGTTTAACATCTATTGGCAAACCCGTTGACATGTGTGACCGCCCGCTCGCATCCGCTTACATGAGAAGGCTCTTGTCGAAACGAGGGGACTTGTTCCGATAAGGGGTCAAGCTCGAATCCGTGTGTGAAGCCGCGTCCCTCAAAAGGGTGTGCCTGGCCTTTGTTGACAAGGCGTGTCAACCTGTAGTTTCCTCAAGGGAGGTTGTTGATATGTGTACGATAGACGAAGCTGTTCAACGATTTATCGGCCTGGACATTCACAAAGCGTACTTCGTAGCTACCGGGGTCAACCGGGACAAGGAGCAGGTCTTTGGCCCCCAACGGGTGGGGAATAGTCAGTTAGAACGGTGGGCGGAGCGGGTGTCAAGGATCGGGTCATAGTGTGCCACCAGGGATCGGCCATCCTACCCCAGAAAAAACGGCCGATACGGTACCAGAAAGATCGTCCAAAATGCCCCGCAGGCTACGTCATATCAATTCATATCCAAAACCACCTCCTCAGTTAAACGTTGTCGGTTCTTGGCCCGATAACTCTGCCCTTTAATCACAATAATTTCCGCATTATGGGCTAAACGGTCTAATCCGGCCGAAGCCAGCAACGGGTCGCCAAAAAGGTCGGGCCATTCCGTTGGAGAACGGTTGCTGGTCAGAAGAATGCTGGCCTTTTCGTAACGAGCATTGATGATGTCATAAAGGTCTTCAGGTAATGGGGGATGGAGGGGCTTCAACCCAAAATCATCCAAAACAAGCAGGTCGGGACGCAGATACTGCTTCAGCCGGCGGGCATAGGAATCGTCGGCCCGGCCGCCATGAATGTGCCGCAGCATCTCGTGGGTAGAAACATACAAAGCGCGAAAGCCCAAACGACAGGCTTCATGAGCTAGAGCCTGGGCTAAATGGGATTTACCAACACCAGTAGGGCCACACAAGAGCACATTACGTTTTTGGCGAACAAACTCACAGGTGGCTAAGTGAAGGACCTCCTGCCGGTTCAAGGCTGGGTTGAAGTGAAAGTCAAAGGCTTCCAAGGTCTTACTGGTATTAATCTTGGCTTGTCGCAAGCGGGTGGTTAACTGTTTTTGGTCACGACAAGCGGCCTCATCTTCCAACAAAGCCGCCAGAAACTCCAAATAACTCCACTGAGCCTCAATCGCTTGCCGGTTGCGGTGTTCCAGGGCGGCCTGCATTCCCTTGAGTCGGAGGTTGGGCAGCATCTGGTGTAATTGAGCTATTAACTCCATTGGGCCACCTCCGCCCACTCGCCCAGAATGTCCTCAGCCGGGCGTACGAATTGACCGCTTGGCAATTTTATGGATTGCTGGGAGGGGAGGGCCTTTTTGTCCAGGCCATTGACTAAAATCCGTTTCACCGTCTTGTAAGAGGCATCACCAAACGAGTTGGCACGAGCACACGCTGCTTCCAGTCGAACCCGGCCAAAGGTCTCTCGCAAACGCAACAGTCGTCGGGCTGCTGGTAAACGGTCAACAGCTGCATCTGACAAAATAGCCGTTACCGTTGTTTGGGTGGCTTCACCCACCTCAGCCGCCATTTTCTGACACGCTTCTCGTGTCATTAGCAAACCATTCAGATGAGTGGATGGCAAATGAGCGGTATTGGTTTGGCGTTGTCCCGCTTCTGCAGCTCGTGGGTGCATGGCCACCAACTGGTAATCCTTAGTGTACAGGCGGACGGTGTCAATGCCGCCGCGCACCATCATCATCTGCCCCACCAACCGAAAGGGCGCTGAGTAATAGGCATTCTCAAAAACAACATAGCCATCTCGATGACACTTGGCTCGTTTCCAGATTGCCAGGTCATATGGCTCCGGTGGCAGGGGTTTCAAACGAGCCTGTTCTGTCTGCTGAAAACGGGCTAAGGGCTGCTTTTTTGTCGTCCCGTGGATACGCAATCCGGCCGTTTCCAGACACCAGTGGCGTACCGCCCGATTCGCCTGTTGGATGCTTTTTCCTTCAAAGGCGGCCAGAAAATTCTGCTTCACATACCCCACAGACCGTTCAACTTTGCCTTTATGTTCTGGCGTGTAGGGCCGACACGGCGCAATGAGAAAACCATAATGTTCTGCACACTCCCGATAAGCTAATTGAGCTTGTGGCTCTTCAAAACAAGCTTTGATAATCGCTGCTTTCAAGTTGTCGACAACCACCCGTTTGGGCACACCTCCAAAGAACTGGAAAGCCCGACGATGGCAGCGCAGCCAGGTCTCTAATTTTTGGTCAAATACAAACTCGACATATTGATGGCGGCTCCAGGATAATGTCATCACGAAGAGCCAGGTCCGCCGTTCTTGTTGGCTCGTTTCATCCAGAAAGCGGCCAGCGTACCCAAAATCTACCTGGGCTTCATCGCCTGGTGGGCGTTCTACTCGAACAGTTGTTTTTGGTTGCTTCTTGTCTTTTTCTAGCCGTTGCACAAAGCGTAGTACAGACCCATAACTGCCAGGGTACCCTCTTCGTTCCAGCCGAATCCAGATAGCTTTGACACTTAAATGTTCCTCTCGCCACTGGGTTACCAATGACCGGTAAGGTTCGACCGTTGAAACCATATGACTGGGGCGACTCTGTCCGAAAGCCACATTCAGCCATTCTTGAATCGGTAAGCTACCCCTAAAATAAAGCCAGACAAAAATGGAATTTTCCGGCACAATACTATAAGGAAGGTTCCATATGAAGAAATCACGATTCAGCGAACATCAAATAATAGGCATCTTGAATCAGGCTGTAGCCGGTGTTGCTGTCACCGATTTGTGTCGCGAACACGGCATTAGCAAAAGCACATTTTACAAATGGAAAGCCAAGTACGGCGGCATGGAAGCCAGCCAACTGGCCCGGCTTCGAACACTTGAGGCAGAAAATAGACGGTTGAAAGAGATGTATGCCGAGCTTAGCCTGGAACATCGAGTTATCAAAGAAGCACTCGAAAAAAAACTGTAACGACAGCTATCAAGCGGCAGTTAGTCGGCTGGGCCCAATCGGTTCATGGATTAAGCCAACGACATGCCTGCCGATTATTCCGATTGAGTCGAACAGCTTGGCGTTACCAGCCAAGGCGGGCAAATGACCAAGAGATTGAGGTAGCGTTGTTGGAGACAGCCGAAAGGCATGTTCGTTGGGGTTTCTGGAAAATGTATCGACGCCTTCGATTAGATGGTCATCGCTGGAATCACAAGCGGGTCTGGCGAGTATATCGGCAGTTGGGGCTAAACTTGAGACAAAAGCCTAAGAAACGGCTGCCATCTCGAGAACCAAAGCGGCTTTGTTCACCAGCTGAACCCAATCAAAGTTGGTCGATAGATTTCATGAGTGACAGTTTGACTGACGGCCGCACCTTTCGTACGTTCAACGTTCTTGATGATTACAACCGCGAAGGGTTGTGGATTGAAATTGACACCTCATTGCCAGCAGCCCGTGTTAGGCGTGTTCTGGAGCAGTTGGCATCTGAACGAGGTGGCTATCCGGACCAAGTCCGCTGTGATAATGGCCCTGAACTGATTGCTCATCTGCTGCAAGTCTGGGCTGAGCAAAATGGCGTTGTTATGGCTTATATTGAGCCTGGCAAACCGGCCCAGAATGCTTATATTGAGCGTTTTAACCGGACCTATCGTGAAGAGATTCTGGATATATATTTGTTTGATTCCCTGGCTGAGGTCAGAGTGCTGACTGAAGAATGGTTGACTGATTACAATTCACTCCGGCCGCATGATGCTCTTGGTGGATTGCCCCCGTTTATCTTTCGCGAGCAAGGACTGGTCATTGCCAATCAGGATTGTTCTTTCTTTTTAGACTCGCCCAGAAAAGAAAGAACCAAAGAAAAAGGCGAGGCTCCCATACCCGAGTAAGATTCCATTTTAGGTTGGTATTAAAAATGGGTAGTTGACAAATCGTCTCCACGGGCGGTAATTTTTCCATTTCCAAAAGGTGGTACTGCTTTGCCCACTGCCGGTATTTTCGTATTGTCCGACGGTGGATGTTTAATACCCGACTTATTTCCCGGTCACTGTCCCCAGCCCGAAAATGTTGTAGTAAGCCAATAATGTCCATCAGTGATTTCTGTTTCCCTGCCATCTTCTCCTCCATCTGGGTGAACTCTGATGGAGAAGGATAGCAATTTTAGATATTTGATGGGGTATTCTGCGCTCTATGTGCCTGATGGACTTGTGGATAACGCTCCGCATACTCCGCGTTACCCACAGGGTCCACAGGCACGGCGACGACGGTCATGGACTGAAATGCCTGCTTCCCTTGGCCTGATTCATAGCTTCATCCCAGGTGGGGCACTATGGCCGATCTTGGGTGGGACACTTTGGCCCCAGTTAACTGGCATACTCTAACCCGATCCCTGACAGCGGGAGCTAACGAAGGGGGATGCCGTTGTGCTGGAAATGACGACTAATACCTGGAAGGTGGTGGACACACTACGGCCGTTTGCTCATTCGGTCACCGTTGTGCATCCACCACACGTGCATCTCATCACCCGTGCCCAGGTGATGACGGACAAAAAAGCCGCTCTCATTTTAGCACAACTCCATGCCGCCGGGCTATTACCGGCCGTCTGGATTCAGGGTTTTTCCAAAGTCGGAAAAAAACAGGAACAAAAAGCCTCAAACTGATAATATGGAGTTGAAACGACACCAAAATCAGAAGGAGGCTTAAATGGATCATATCACATTGCAACAAATCGAATCAGATGGAATTCTATTGGACCTGACAGCATTGCTAGAATTTTTAGCAAAAGTAGAGGATAAAAGGGCCAAAAGAGGCAAACAGTTTCCATTGGCGTATCTATTGACCTGGATAATCATGGCCAAATTAGCCGGGCAGAACAAACCATCATCGATAGCCCAATGGCTACGTTTGAGGTGTAAGATACTGGTGAGATTATTCCAGTTCGAACGGGGGAAAGTGCCATCACTCAATACAATCCGACGAACGTTGCAAGATAGCTGTAACCTAACAGATTTACAAAGTGTCCTATTGAGATTTCTACATCAGAGTTATGGTGGTCAGCAGAGTATGTTGATAGCCATTGATGGAAAGACACTCCGAGGAACTATTCCAAAAGGACGAACCCAAGGGGTGCATCTGTTAGCCGCTTACTTGCCTGATGAGGGAATCGTATTATGCCAGGTCACCGTCGGAAGCAAGGAGAATGAAATAGTTGCTGCGCCGACTGTGTTAGAAGCAATTGACCTGAGAGGCCGAGTTGTCTGTGGCGATGCGATGTTCACTCAGCGTTCTATCTCGGTTGCTATTCTATCTGGAGGTGGCGACTATATTTGGTTTGCGAAAGGTAACCAATCGACTTTACAAGATGATATTGAACGGTTTTTTGAGCCGTTACCTCAACGACCTGGCTGGCATCAACCAAAGATGGAACAGGAGATAGAACATACCTCCCGAAAAGCCCATCAACGATTGGAAAAACGAACATTGACAGTCATAGATGATAAAACGGGTTATCTCGACTGGCCTGGGGTCGAACGTGTCTTCAAAATTGAGCGTCAAGCTACCTGTCTAACAACTGGTAAGCTTCGCTCAGAGTCGGTTGTTGGCATCACGAGCTTGACATCTAAACAAGTTTCCACCAAACAATTGATGAGCTTAATCCAAAACTACTGGGGCATTGAAAACGGCCTCCACTATCGGCGGGATGTTACTTTAGATGAAGATGCGACTCGTATCTCTAGTCCTTTGATGGCTGAAGGGATGGCCACGCTGAATAATTTCATCATTGGTCTAGCTAGTAAATTGGGTCTGAAGAATCTGGCTTTTGCTCAACGTCTTTTCGATGCCAGTATCTCGGAAGCTCTCGCTCCTTTTTACTGACTTTGGAAAAACCCTGCGTCTGGATTCCGCCGCTTGAGGTGCGCCACCTGCGGGCGCTGGTCGCCCAACGCTGGAAGATGGTGCAGTTGGGCAGCAAGGCCAAGTGTCGTTTGCAGTCGCTCTTGCACCGACAGCATCTTGAGCCGCCGCCCAAGCGCGACCCTTACACGCCCCAAATGCGGGGTTGGTGGGAAGCCTTACCCCTGGAACCGTTGGAACAGTTCCGGCTGCAATCGGATTTGGATACGGTGGCCTTTGCCCAACTGCAGAAGAAGCGGCTGGAAAGCTGCCTGGCCCAATGGGCAGCCCGTGATGAGCGGGTGCCATTGCTGGCTCAGATTCCGGGGATTGGCTTTATCAATGCGGTGATGATTCTGGCGGCGGTGGGCGACATCGGCCGTTTTCCGACGGCCGACCATTTAGTAGGCTATGCCGGGTTGGGCACGAAGGCCCATGACAGCGGCCAGACGCAGTGGCGGGGCAAGATTACCAAGATGGGGCGGCGCGACCTGCGGCGGGTGATGGTGGAGGCGGCCCAATCGGCCGTTCGCTGCCACGACCATTGGCAGGCGGCGTACAAACGGCTCTGCCGCCAGACGGCCAAGAAGAAGGCGAAGGTGGCTGTGGCGCGCAAGCTGCTGGTGACGGTCTGGCATACGCTGACGAAAGAGGTCGTTGACCGCTTTGCCACCGAGCAGCAGGTGGCTTGCTCCTTCTTTGGGCTGGCTTACAAACTGCAAGTGAAGAATCTGCCGGATGGCATGAGCGCCTTGCAGTTCACCCGCCATCATCTGGACCGGCTGGGCATTGGGCAGGCGTTGACCCACATTCCCTGGGGCAGCAAGAGTTTTAAACTGCCGCCGAGTACGCTGGCTGTTGGTGACTGATTGTTAAGGAGCTTGTAACAATTGATTCTTAAAAAACTGGCCGCTGTGGCGGAGGGGGGAGGTTGTGTTTTGCCGCCCTGTACTTTCTTTTTGGACTGGCCCGAATAGAAAGTACCAAAGAAAAAGGCCAGGCTCCCCCCCATCCTAGATTTTTTAACTAGGTGACAGATTGAAGGATTACAAAATAATACTTTACAGCTACCTCTGTCTCTTAAGAGAGTAGAATTTCATATTATCTATAAAGTGCTTGGACAAATCGTAATTTCCAAGAAATGTAATGGTATTCACCCTACCACTTTTGATAAAAAAACACCCCATCCTCAAGCATCCATATTCTATAGCCATTTGAATTGCTAAAAAAGTATTCTTCGTCTAAGTGAGATGTTTCCACCTTTTGAAATAAAAACCCGAAATCGTCAGTAGGAAAGAATACCCGTGCTAGTTTTACAACTATGTTTACAGTCTCCTGCTCCCTGTTAATATCAACGTGTGTTGCACCAAGATCTTGAATTGCATGGGGCCATTTTTCAGGTGGAATATCAATCATTGGTGAGTTCAATATATCAACTACCTCTTTTCTCAGCTGATCTGAACCGCCTGCTCGATAAAGACGTACTCGGGCTCCCCAGGGAAATGCACTTACACGCTTGTCTCCATAAGAATAGATACCTTGTCGGTAACTTAACCCGGTTGATATAACAAGGACAGTCAAGACTAATAATGCATATTTGGCAAACGAATTAAAGCCATTGCGTTTAACAAAAATGACAACCAGCACTCCTTGTACTAGAACAGCTATTGCTCCTAATATGGCCCAAAACAATAGTAGGTCAAATAAAAAACGACGATAAATATCAGGACAGCATACATCACTTATTCCACTTAGATAAGGATGGACAATTGGGCCAATTCCTAAAACTAATACAGCAACAAGCCAAAAGTATTTTATTAGCATGGGCCATTTAGTTTTTAAAACCTGCATGTTTATTAACCTCCTTGACCAAGCCATAATAAATACCAATTATATCCATACCATGCCCAATACTTTTCTCCTGAAGTAGCAGGGTGTCCATATTGTGTAATATTCCAAGCATCTATTATAAAAAACGTATTTTCGAGACTAGCACCCGAGGCCGCTGCCCACATGCCTTGAGCAACGTAGTTTACTTCTGACCTTTCCCAGCATGTCGAACCGAAACATACCTGCTGATTTAGAGAAGGATCATTATTATTATAAAATGGAGTGTCATAGGCATTCCTGCCTGCTTGAACGGGAGTTCGGGGATCTGGCCAAAATCCAGGAGCTTTCCAAAAATAGGCTTCTTCTATAAAACCAGGTGTCCAACCGTAATATAGCTCTTCAGCTATCAAAGAAAGCAGTTTAGCAAACTCCCCTGGATTGATTTGTTGAAAATTCTCGAACTCGGCTAACGACCCTTCTTGGAAACATTCATAGAGTGGTTTTGTACATCCAAGACTGGTTTGGTTATTTGGAATTGGCGTACGTTCTTGGGAGCCTCTAGGTTTCGGATGATATGTTTCTGTGGCACGAAAACCATTAGATGAGGAATAGTGGTAAGAACAGCCAATGCCACATGATCCACCAAACAATTGTGGATTTTGAGCCATGTTCTCGCATCCTTCTTGATATTGACACTCATAAGCTCCACTTCCATCAGCTTCGACCACATAATGACCAGTTGGGTCAGAATACTTGACAGGATTGTTATATCCGTATGAAAATCGGTTGAAATCTTGTGGGTTAGCTGGGTTTGGTACAATCGTATCGGCCGTTAAAAACCGCCCAATCTCCGGCAAATAAAACCGCGCATTCATATAAATCAACTTAATGTAATCGTTGTGCTTATGCCCCGTAAAGCCCCGGTCGGTAATCTCATCCGTCGGGCTGGGTGGCTGGATGCGGTATTCGCCGAAGGGGGTGTAGAATTTGGTCGAATTCGCCACCTTGTTCCCCTCACTGGCATGGCCGTTGCCGTGCGTTAGGAAGGTTGCGCTGCCGAGGTGGTCGCTGTGGAAGTAAAACAGGCCATTGTTATTCGTCACCGGGTCGCCCGAAATACGCGTAGCAATAACCTGCCCCCCGGCACTGTAGGTCTTGCGCGTAATTGTATCCTGCGTTTCCCACATCCAAACACACCCTCCCCCTCCTTCTCTACCAACTTCCACGCAAGCCCATTCCTGATGTAGTTCCACCTCATAGACTGGATAGGGGAAATAGGTAACGATGCGGGTATTGCCAGCATCTTCAACCACCGTTGAGATCCGTTGACCTCTGTCATCATAAGTAAAGATGGTCTCCGTCGTTGTCAAATTGTTGGTGACAGTTATCAGTCGGTTTTCAATATCAAAATCTTGAGTGTAGGTTAGTGTTGCTGTATGATCCACCCGCTCATTCATATTGCCATTATCATCATACTCAAAATCATAAAGGGGTATAGGGGAAGGGATTGCAGCCTTAACTACTTTTTCAACCGCATCAGGCTGGTCGCCACTACCGATAGGATACGCATAGTTGTTTACCTGGCTTGGGGTTGTGATACTCAATAAGTTGCCCAACTTGTCGTATGTATAAGTCTCATCATAGTTAGCGTAACCGCCAGTGGCTTCGGCCGTTAACAGCCGATTCCGATGGTCATAGGTAAAAGTCTGGTTGTCGCCGCTGACATCGTCCACGATAGTCAAGATATTGCCAACATCATCATAGGTGTAATTGAGATCTAAGCGGGAGGCTGGAACGGAGCCTGGCCGCCAGGTATCAACCATCTTCAATCGGAAATTTTCGTCAGCCCCGAAGTAGACATAGTCAGTAAGGACATCATTGCCTCTATCCATTCGAGCCATTTGACCTCGGCCGTTATATTTCAACTCTGTTACCAGCATATCACTGCCAGCTTTAAGCGTTTCCTCCCCTTCATGGTCATACGTGTAGGTAACAATTTCGTTATCAGGGTATTTAACCGTTAACGGCCGATTGAGGGCATCAAAGCTGGTCGTTTCCATTATCTTCCCACCCAAACCAGCCAATACGCGATCCTGCTTATACATCCTACTGCGACTATCGTAATAAAATTTGTCGCGGTTGCTGCCAGGATTCGACCCCCATTTCACTTCATGTACCATCCCCACACCATTGGTGGCCGTATCATAAATATAGGTAGCCAAATGATTAGAACCACTAGTAGGCGGCGTTTGACAACTATCATTCGCTGGGTTGTCATCAATGAATTTCACTTCCAATCGGTCCAACTCATCATACGTAAAACAGATAGCATCCCCATTCGCATCTTTCTGCCAACGGAGGGTGCCGGAGGCGTTATAGTCATACGTCCATTGGCCCATATCGGCATCGTCCATGGCCGTCTTCTGGCCGAAGTTATTATAGGTCATGGTGCTATACCGCAGCCAGGTAGTCGGGTCGGTGTCCGTTGGGTTGCTGGTGCCAACGGCTTCCAGGTTGCCAACCTCATCATAAAAATAACGGGTATCGGCATATGTGGTCAATGTGCCTGTAGCTACTCCTGCCAACTCCCGAACCAGTACAAGTTGACCAAGTACATTTGTGAAACTATATGTAGCATGACCATTTGCGTCGGTAACCATCGTTCGCAAGAGATGGCTATCTTCGCCAACCGTAATCGATTCTTTATAAGTGTAACTGGTAGTTGTCACCTCACCATCAGGTGTTGTAACAGTCGTGATCCGTCCCCTGTCATCATAAGTCATTGTGGTTTGGTCTACATCGATACTAGTACAAGCAGTGGTGACATAGGCGCTGGCAGGCCAGGTTTCCCGATCTGCATAGGTTTCCACATCATATGGTGTGGTGACACAGCTTTCACTGCCACGGGCATTATAGTCTGTCGTAACGATTATATCGCGCCGATTACTCGGACCAAACACTTCAGCATATAGCTCATGCTGCTGGATGGGACGGCCGAAGCCATCAAAAAACGTTTGGCTATTGAACATATAGCCATCTGAAGCGACCGTCCACTCATTGGGCCGAACATGACTGGCAATGATGAAGGGATCATCATTGGCCGGATCAAGTCGAACATAGCTGCCATTATTCCAAAAATTATCCCAATAACGGTAACGATTAAGCGGTTTGCCATCCCAAGGGTCAGAGTTGCCGAACCCGCCGTGATTGTTGAATTCATCATAGACAGCATGTAAACGGCCGAACGGGTCATACTCATACTTCGTTTCATTACCATTCGGGTCCGTCACCTTCTTTAACAACCCCGTTTGTTCTTGGAACCCATTCACCCCACCCCCAAAGCCATAGATAACGAAACTAGTCGTCTGGTTCAAATCATTCTTAACCGAAGTCGGATAAAGATTGAAACTGGCATCGTAGGTAATGGTCGTTTTACGATCATCAGTCGGCGGAAAACTGAGCTCTTCCTCGCCACCGGAATCATAACTGTAATAGCCATAATCAGCGAAGGATGTTGTCGTCAACGGATTGCCATAAACATCATAAGTAATCGTTGACTCAATCGTCTTACGAGCTGTAACCCCATTGGTTCCACAAGTTGCCGTCGGCATCTCACTGCAAAGAATAGATACCCGCTGGTCCGTTTTAGCTAACCGACCCTTGGTAGGCGGATCCGAAGGTTCATCACCCGTATCATAAATGTTCCAGGTTAACCCCAGTTCAGTCCAGTCAGTATCCTCATACACGCCTATTTGACCCGGTTTATTGACAATCCAATTAGTCGTATTGGGAAAATACCAGGTGCGCGTTGTTCGATATGGGGTCGTGGTTGTCTCGGCATCCCGATATTCATACACATGCGTTCGATTCCCGTATTGAACTCCTCCTTGGTAGGTTATCTCGTAATCATAGGTCACCTTACTTGAAATATCGTCAGAGGTAGCCCCATTTTGATATTGGGTTGTAATAACCGAGTCCGCATAAGTAAACTTCGCCCCACTCCCAGCCATACCCTCAATTGCATAAGTCGTTTTCTGCTGACTTAGCATCGTCGTACCATTCGGCGCAAACAAGTCCGTCTGATAGAGTCTACCAATTTTGTCGTTTGTGGTGGTGTTAGCGTTGTGAAAATAGCTCTTCTTCACATTCAGCGTTGAACCAGCAAAGTCCTTCGTCGTAACAGTCGTCCGCCAGAAACCAGTGATATTTCCATGGGGCGAGGCGTCGGTCTGACTGCAAGCAAAAGCATCTGGCATCGAACCAACGTCTACTGAGTTGGTCTGGTTGTAACAGGGTTTGTAATAATCATACTCAACTGTGGACGTATTGAAACCATCAAAGGAAATCGTTTTGGTAACAAAGTAGTTGTAGCCAATCTTGGGCCATTCATAATTTGCCGACCCATTATGGATATAACTACCTACACTCCGTTCATCCGTTCCATAATCAAAAGTAAATTCACCCCCATACCCATTTTCTACATCTGTCAGATAGTAAAACTGGAAACAAGCTTGGGAATTCTTGAAAAAATGAGGGTTGTATTCATAATCAAATGTAGTGGCTGGTAAGGTATAAGCCGTGCCACTATCTGTTGTAGAGGGATCGCCATCTACGTTCACAAAGCGTTGAATTGAATTAATTACCCGAGTATAGCTTTTGCGGGGTGGGTCACCAGGCGCATCTTCGATCTTACAACCAGGACTTTCAGCATAAAGCTCCTCGCTGTCAATCCGGTATTCATTGGTCGGGACACTGCCGCTGTTGTGATAAATATAAATGGACGTGATTGGGTCTTCATATGTATTGGCAGTTGTATCATCATCATCATCCCGAAAAACAACCTTGCTGGCTGGCGTTGTGGTTAATTGGGCGATGGTTGTTGTGAATGGGACTGAATCCGTTACTCGAGTTTGGTAGTTATATTTGATCTCATTCAGTCGTTTATCATATGTGGTTAACGTCATCACTTGCCAATAAGTATTATCATACCAATCAATCGTTTCCACCACTTCTCGCTCAAAGTAATGGTAGGTCATCTGATTACCAGAGGTATCGGTAACGGTATCCAAATTCCAAACAATGCCAGAATAATTGTTATCATGCCCTTCATGTCCTTCAATTTGAAGGTGGTCAACAACGCCATTTGTTTTTTGATATTGTTCAGATTCTTCGAAATGACCCAGTCGGTATTGGGTACCATCTGCACTGGTAATTACCCAATAGATACCATCCTTATTGGGCGTACTAGCGTCATAGTATCGTTTAACCAGCAGCCCAGGCGCATCTTTAGCATAGTAACGGACGACAGAATCCTCCTCTGTGTTTGCATTAACATCCGGGTGCAATACATGCCCTGTTCCATTAAAAACCATCCTGAATTTATCTGGATGGTTGGTCGAAGGTATGCCCCATTCCCACTCTATTTTCACCCCAACGCGAGAGATACTTGTTTCAGCAATGTTCCAGCCATCTGCAACGGAACTCTGCTTCGGGTCTTGAATCAAGCCATCAAGACTCCGGCTGTTATAGGAGAGGCTTACGCCTGGTTGCAGCCCATTCCGGCCGGGTGGCACCTCAATCGGATAGGAATAGGTAGCTGCGCCACTAAATTCGGAAACGCCCGGTTGATTAAAGGATGGATTCCATCGGTCTGGCCGAACGCCCGCCTCCCAGCCTGAGAAATGAAGCACCTCGGCGCTAATTAAACCGGAATCGTCATGAACGGTTATATCGACCCCATGCCAAACGAGCGGATCTTCCTCATCCTGATATGACAAATAGAAATCTCTGTAATTAGGGTTGAGTTCGCCCGTCAAGTCCCGCAAATCCAGCACAATTCGCACCGGCTTCGGGAACTGGTCGATCGGCCTACCAGTCAACACATCCTCCGCCTCAATATCAAAACGCAGCAAAGCCTGGCTTTGGATCGGGTTACTAATGGTATTCGTCACAGAAATCGGCACATCAACAACATCCATCCGCCCTAACTCAATGGTCACCAATCTATCAAAGGTATTATCTTCAACGACCGTGCCAAGTCGATTGTCAAATACCATCACCCGACCAACATTCGCATCAACGGGCAAAGAACTTACTGGAACATCATTTGTCGGGCGGGGATAATCTTCTCGCAGCAGACCAGGAGGAATGAAATCATCAATCTCATCAGCATTACGTGGGGCGGGCCAATCCATCTCCGGGATATTGGGGTGACTGGGCTGCCAGGGGCCTTCCCCAGACGGCCAACCATCATCAGCTAAGACAGGCGCGGTAACAAAAACGACCTGAAACAGCACTGCCAAAACCAGCAAATAAATGAGATGTACGCCACGAAAATGTTCAGAAAACTGTTTCATTTAAGAATCTCCCTATGACAGGCTACTATTGCTAATATAAAATTTTCACTGCTTGTCAGATGGAGCGGCTCCGCCATTGGTTCCGCCACCTACTTGCCCCAATAGTACCAGAAATTGTCTTTAACTAGCTATCAATCTACTATAAATCAACTATAACGATATTTTGAAATCCGACTCGTTCAAAAAATATAACTCATTTTCTTTGAGCGAGTTGAACGAGAGATACTGTTGGCGAATTAAGATCATGTTAAAAAATAGCAACAATCAGGCTGACATCTGAAGATAACTCTGGAATTTGTGAGCGTATGGGTTGGGGAGGGCTTTTTGTATTCATGGGGCTAATCCTTTCTTGTGTCGCCGGCTGAAATACAAATCGCTTGATTAATCATATCGGCCGTTTCTGACCGATTTACTCGACGGGCTGCGGTTAGAATCAAAATCAGAAATAAAGTTACTAGAAAAAGGATGAAGAGGATTGTCATTTTTAATCTCCTTAGAAAATTGCTAACGCTAAGGGCGCAATACCTTGCGGGGTGCAAGGTATTGCGGGGCAATGAAAAATCGATTTAATTATTTGAAAACGGCCGGGATGAAGTGTTCGTCTGGTGGCGCAGCAGGGGGCGTTGATGTTGCTGTGGGGGTTGGGCTTGGGGTGTTGGTCGCGGTTGGGGTTGAGGTTGGGGTGTTGGTCGCAGTTGGTGTTGGGGTTGGGGTGATTGGTGGGGCTGGAACGAGAAGGCAAGCTGAGAACTCGGAGGTGTTGCCATTGGGATCGGTGACTAGGGCTGTTAGATAGTCTCCAGGTGAGATGTTCCAAAAGCTGGTATCAATAGTAACATTGACTCGGCCGTTCATCCCTGTGGCATAACTGTTCCAATAAACAAGTTCTCGTCCTTCGCCATGTCCAGTAGAGTCGCAGGTGTCGTTGCGGTAAATATCGAGGTAATAGACGGTGTTGGCTGTACTGTTTAGCGTAGCGGACAGGATACCGCTATCGGAGATGCCGTGAAGGTTTGGGTAGTTCTGGAAACCGTTCGGACCAGAATCAAAATCGCCATTATCATTCGTATCAACACCATCGCCGTCTAAATCAATGCCGAGGTCGCCGTTGTCATAGATACTATTCCCACGCATTTCGTTATCAACAGGCGGCCCACTTCCAGCTACTCTAATGCCATAATAGGTGCTATGAGCTATCAGGTTTGATTCGCCAGCCCCAATGCCACCAATAGTGTTGCCGCTCGATTCGACGCTAATGCCAATACCATTGGGCAAGGGCGTTGTTCCATCGCGGCCAACGCCTATGAGATTACCCCGGATAACGTTATCATCACCTACTAAGATGATACCAGAGCCAAAGTGGTCTACAATAACGTTCCGAGCGATTGGATTTGTGCCACCAATCGTATTGTTGGAGGCAGATCCAGCCAGGAAGATGCCGGAAATGTTGCCTAAAGCGGCCAATCCATCGGCCGTTGTGCCGATAAAGTTATTGCTGACTTTATTATTTAAGCCAGAAATATTAAGTGCATTACTATTGCCTGAAATGACATTGCGCCGCCCATGAGCGGCCGAACCACCGATGACATTATTATCACTGGTCATAGAAATCGCATAGCTTCCATTGGGCATACTGGTGACGCCATCCGCTCCTAGACCAATATGATTACAACGAACCCTATTGTTATCGCTCCAGATGAGGATTGCATTTGCATCGAAATTGCCAATGACCAGCCCCCGAATCATGCTGCCGTCGCTGCCACTATCGAGCGTCAGTCCTCTTGCATTAATCCCGGCATTGCTGCCATCCAGGACGATTAGTAAATTGGCCGGGGCACTGGCGGTTGGACATGAAGCGCCCGGCTGAGTTGCAGCATCTATTTCAATCGGCACATCGATATAGGGAAGTTCTGAGCCGACTGAAATCGTAAACGGCCCACTGCCGACAGCGATATCGAATTCGATTCGATGGGGGGTTGCATCTGGCCCCTGGGCATTTAGCTCCTCAATTGCGGCCCGTAAGCTGCACTGGTCGCCCGGTATTGGGGAAGTATCGCAAACACCATCTCCTGGAACTAAATCGGAGAAGTCACCATAGCCGGTTACAGTTAGCGTTGTGGCGGCATAGGCCGTTTGGTAAAGAAGCAAGCCAGCCCCTAAAAGGATGATGGCCGTCAAAATAAAAAATTGAATCCGTTTTAACATGAAAAAACCTCCAGTTGGTTATACCGGCTTTTGCCGGGGACGATTTACAAATTCGTCCAACAATGAACTAGAACTGTTATGAAAAAACGGCAGTAACCTCCCCAGCTAATTTCCTCTGAAACCTCGTTAACAAAGATGTCTCCACATTTTGATATAATGGCTATAGATGCTCGTATGAGCAGAAATCTTTGCCGATAAGGGTTCAACCTCGTCCCTATTATGAACCTGCCCCATGAACCCATCATGAACTCAGCGTGAACAATTTGTCTGAACTCTCGCTTTTAATACTCGGCTCAACACAAATAACTCTGGACGGCCGTCCTCTCTCCTTCCGCACCAATAAAGTCCAAGCGCTCCTCTGCTACCTGGCCGTTGAAGCTATTAATCAACCCGGCGTTGGCTTTCGGCGCGAATCATTGATGACGCTTTTATGGCCTGATATGCCCCTTAAATCAGCCCAGGACAACTTACGTCAGACGCTCTACCAACTGCGGAAAGCTATTCCAAAAACATTCATCTTCTCGGATCGGCTGACTATCCAGATGAATCCAGCCGCCGCTTTTGAGCTTGATGTAGCCGAATTCCAAAGACTGCTAGCGACTGGATCAGAGTTGGCTAACTTGGAAAAAGCGGCCGTTCTCTATCGAGGCGACTTTTTGTCTGACTTTTATCTGCCGGACAGCAGCAATTTTGAAAATTGGGCGGCCAAGTGGCGACATGATTTACGCATGAAAGCGTTAACGGCGCTTGATGCATTGACGAATGCTTTTTCAGAACAAAATCAATTTGAGTGGGCTGAAAGCTACGCCCGACGGCAGTTAGAGATTGATGATCTGCGCGAAAGCGCCCACCGACAATTAATGATGGCTTTGGTGGAAAACGGCCGTCGATCTGATGCCCTCCAACAATATAACATCTGCCGCCAACTGTTGTTGGATGAGTTAGGCGTCGAGCCTTCGACCGAAACGGATACCCTTTATGAACAGATTCGCAGCGGGGAGAGAGGAAAATCAGCCATTGGGTTACAAACCACCCTTCGAAAATTAACTCAGGCAAAGGCGCAAAGATCACAAAGGGAACCTTTTATGGGGGTGGAGAGCCAGTCCATAAAGAGCGATAAGGAAGCTGCTCGTATTCGTCGCCGTCATAACCTGCCTGCCGCAACGACATCTTTTATCGGCCGTCAGCAGGAGTTGGCCGAGGTCATCAGTCGCTTGTCGGAGCCAAATTGCCGCCTATTGACATTGTTGGGGCCGGGCGGTATTGGCAAAACTCGACTGTCCTTACAAGTTGCTTCAACTTTAGCTCAAAGTAGCTCGGCTATTTTTCAGGATGGGGTATTTTTAGTGTCGTTAGCGGCCGTTTCCAGGATGGATTATCTGGTGCCAGCTATTGCTGAGGCGGTCGGCTTTTCCTTCTCTGGCTCCAAAGAGCCGCGAAGCCAACTGCTTAACTATTTGAAGTCAAAAGAGATGCTTCTAGTATTAGATAATCTGGAGCATTTAGTTGGGGAGGCGGGGTTGTTGGCAGAATTATTAACGGCCGTTCCTGGCTTAACTATCCTAACCACCTCCCGAATCCGATTAAACCTGTATGAAGAATGGCCTTTTGAGCTTAAGGGGTTGGCCGTTCCCAACACGTCGGAGACAAGCAGCATTGAGGATTACAGCGCCATTCAATTATTTATTGAGCGGGCCAAGCAGTTTGGTTTGCAGGTTTCAACGGAGAAAGAATTGGCGCTTATTGGGCAAATCTGTCAACTACTAGCCGGATTGTCATTGGGGATTGAATTGGCGGCGGGCTGGGTGCGGAGCCACACGCTTGAACAGATAGCGGCTGAAATTGAGCGGGATTTAGATTTCTTATCGACAACGATTCAAAATGTACCGGAGCGACATCGCAGTTTACAAGTGGCGTTTGACCATTCATGGCGCTTGCTTTCGGCCGACTCGCAGCAAATCTTGAGCGGTTTAACGGTTTTTCGGGGAGGTTTTGAGCAGGAGGCGGCCGATTTTGTGGCTGGAGCGTCTCGAACTGCCCTCGCAAATTTGGTTGATAATTCGATGTTGTTTGTTGTGAACGGCCGTTTCCAAATGAATGAGCTGCTGCGCCAATTTGGGGCTGAGAAGCTGACGAAGGATGCTGGCCGCGAATGTTACCAGCGACATGCTGGATATTATGCCCAATTCTTGATGGAACGGGAACAGCAGCGTTGGACGGCCGAGGAGCCAGCCGTTTTGACACAAATTGGCCTTGAATTGAAGAATATCCTGGCCGGATGGCAGTGGGTTATTTCTCATTTGGCCGACCCCATCAAAAGAGGAGAATGTCTTTCTCTGGGCAGCCAATACATCACGATGTTGGCCTACTTCTATGAGCAGCGCAACCGTTTTCACGAAGGCGTTCGGCTATTCCAAATGGCCCAAAAAGCGCTCTTGGCCGTTGAAGAAGGGATCAATAACGGAGAAGCTCACGCCTTTATGTTGGCCCAAACGTTAGCAGCCCAAGCTGATTTACGTTTCCACTTGGGCCAGTTTAGCGAAGTCGAAAAGCTGTTAGAAGAAAGTCTGGCAACCTTTCGGAAACAAGGCAGCAAAAAAGAAACGGCCGCCACCCTCGTTCGGCTGGGCATGACTTATAATCGACTTGGCAAATTTGCCAAAGCAAACCGCTATTTAGAAGAAAGTCTGTCCCTGCTCCGTCAAATGGATGCCTGGGTCGCTAGTGCGGAGGCGCTCAATGGATTAGGGATTGTTGCTATTAGTGAGGGGCGGTTTGAGAAGGCTCAATCAATTTTAAGTGAGTGTTTGACCGTTTACGAGAAAACGGCTTACCAACGCGGCATTGCCCGCGCCTTGAGCAATTTGGGGACGGCCAATGTCCGCAGCGGCAATTATAGCCCTGCTATTCCGCAATATGAATCTGCTTTAGAGGCTGCCCGAAGAATTAACGATGCGATGGTAACTGCTATTGTTCTTAGCAACTTGGGTAGCATTGCCAATACGTTGGGCAAGCATGAGGATGGTCTGCGGTATTACGAGGAAAGTTTGGCGATTTTCCAGGAGATGGGCGAACGACGCTGGATTGCGGTGAATCTCAATGGGTTGGGCGAGACGCTGCTTGATATGGGGCAGGTGGAAACGGCCGAAACTCATTTGAGGGAAGCGTTGGAGATTTCGACTGCTATCCAAAGCCTGCCGGACAGTTTGGACAGCCTGGCAGCATTGGGGCAAATTTCGGCCGTGTTGGGCAATCGAGAAACGGCCGTTGTGATTCTGTCACACGTGGAACATGATTCAATGACGAAACCCCAAGCTAGGGCACGAGCCAAACGAACCTTAAGCCAATTGAAAGAAGCACTACCGCGAGCAGTGTGGCAAGAAGCCAGAATAAGTGGGATAAATAGCAAATTTGTCAACGTGATCAGGTATCTTGAATAAGGTAGATAATCAATACTTCTTTGTCTAATCCATCCACTAAACTTATTTAGACCGCCAATTCTCAACGCTAATATTTAGGGGGGCAAAGTGTCTTATATTATCTGTAACTACAATTGCATTTCTTCGTTGAGCAAATATCCCTATCAACAAATCTGCATCACTGACCTGGAGACCCTTTGTTCTAAGTTCAGCCCATAAATCTCCCGCCATCCTCCAATCCCCATCGTCCAATTGACCGTAAATAAATTGAGACGTAATCGCTAAAAATAATGATAGCTGCTTTTTGGCATCCCGATACCTGAGACCTCGATAGACCTCATAAAAGACGACCGGACAAAGCAAAAAATGGTGGTTTTCGGCCGAAGCTTTTATAAACCGCTCAACTACTGACTCCCTTTTTCTTAAAATATCAGTGAAAACATTAGAGTCAACAACGTAATTAAATGATGTCACCCTCTATTCTCTCTCCCAACGACACTCTACTTAAAGTTAAATCACGTTCAAAAGAATCCCACCAGACTTCACCCATCTCATCTGGTTCTTGAACCCATTTCACTAATAACTCAATTAGTTTTTTATTCTCAGGTCGAATGTGCGAGTGATTTTCTACTATAGAAATTTTATCTGAAGCCAAACTATTCATTTTCTCACCTCTTACTCGCAAACAAACTATGTTAAACTTCAATTTCCAAGATTTGATCAGTGTACGATAAGGTGCTTGATTATAGCATCAATTTTTCAAACTAGATAATCTAACAGGCTTCACTTTCGGTTTTTTTTGACCTAACAACACAGCCCGATTAAAATCAGTCTCTATTAAACTAGCTCAGTGGTGACAATATAAACGGCCTAAATGGGCCTCAATTCAGGAGGTAAATAGTGACTCAAAAAAGTTATTTTTGGCGGCAGCATACCAGTTGGCAAGGCATTGGTTTATCGGCCGTATTTGCCACGCTACTACTACTGTTCCTTTCCTTTAGTGTCGGGTTAGCAGCCCCACAGCAAGGAGTCACGCTTCAAAGTCTGATCGGCGACAGTTGGTTGATGATTGATGGGGCGGTGTTGGAATCGGCCGCTTCCTCCGGCTATTCAACGGTCCGAAATGAAGCCATCCTTGGCGTTGAAAGAGATATGCTCTTCCTCGACAATGGCTTGCGGATTGAATGGGATGGCGACGAAGGCGATCCTACTTCCCTCGATGTCAGTGGGCTGGGTGGCTATGATTTGACTGGCAAGGGCTTTATGGACAGCATTGCCTTGACCGTCAACGGCATTAATCAACCCGTTCAAGCCACGCTGACGGTCTATAGCAGCGAAAACAATGCCTCCGAATATAACATTGCCTTGAACACAGTAGGCCAGGTCGTTCTTCCTTTGTCTGATTTTGATGCAGTTCTGGGAAGCGGCGTTGACTTCAGAGATGTTGGCTCTATTGTCTTACAAATTGAGGGGAATACGGCCGGATTATCGCTTGGCAGCCTGGAGATGGGATCATCTTTAACGGCCGAACGGGAAGTGGTCTTGGTCGTTGATCAAAACAATAACGGCGCTGTCGACCCCAACGATATCGTCCAACACAACATTACAATTGATAACGGCAGCAGCAACGCCTCTGCCCCACTATCTATCGTAGAGGGTGTTTTCGGCCGTACTTATGGTCTGGTTAATGGCTCCGTTTCGGCCGGGCAAGGCCAAATTCTCAGTGGCAACAGCAGTGGACAACAGGTGGTTCATGTCGCTCTTGGCTCTCTAGCCGCTGGGCAAAGCGCTGATATTAGTTACCAGATTTCCATGCTTTCTGGCCCGGCAATCTCTGTCACTCTGATCGTTCAGGACGGCGATACGCCTCCAGGCAGCAATGGTGATCCAGTTTCTTCGCTTAATGCCCCATTCACCAATGGCAATGGCGATGTCGGCTTTACGGGCGGCCTTGCTGCGCCAGCAGGCACCGAGAACTTTGTCTGGTTCGATACCGGAATCACCTGGCGCAACAGCGATGGTTTACCGACCGTGCTAACCGGTGCGGAAGGGACGATGGGTGTTAGTGACAGCGGCGGTTTTCATTATAGTCCCTCAACGGATGGTGATGATTCGGTTTGGACTCATAATGGTGTTCTGCAAATTGAGAACACACCTGCCCCCGGCTTCCCACCGACTACCACTAACACCTTTAACAGTCGGCCAACGATGACAGGTAATGGCGCGGCTTATTGGGTTTCCGGTTTTAATGAGACGGGCGGCACCAGTTCTCAAGGTCGAATACTTTACACCAGCGCCAATGCCATGAGCGACACAATCTCAGTTGTTATTCGCTCCGATGATGTTATTAGTGGCTTTGTTGTTGACCGTCCTAGTGGCGTTGATTTCGATTATAGAGCGTCTGATGACAATAATAATCTCATCTCCGTTTTATTGATGGATACTGGCAGTACGACCGATGATGGGTTTGTCTATGTCAATGGCGCATTGGTCGCCAGGGAAACAGACCCCAGCGGCGATGGAGATAACTGGGACAACTTTGATGTCGTCAGTATCAATAACAGCGGTAACTATGTCTATAGTGGCGATACCGATGGGGCCTCAACCTCAGATGAATTCATCGCCTATAATGGTGCAACTGTCATCCGTGAAGGTGATACCATCGGCGGTGTGCAGCTAACTTCTAGCGCAAACGTGAACGCCCTTAGCATCAACCACCTGGGAAATGGCGCTTATACCTGGAATATCGCTGGTACAGAGGTGTTGTTTGTCAGCTGTGATATGACTGATGTGGCCAACAGCACCACAGCGCTGTTATCTGTAAATGATATGGTTGATGTGGATGGTAACGGAACGGCCGATGCTACTATTACCGATTTCAACGCCTCTACTATTTCAGGCCCAGGGCTTGATCTGGCTGAAGATGGCATGATCTATTTAGAAGTTGATCTTGACTATGGACAGGGCGACTTAGAAGCCATCATTGGACTAGAAACAGGTTGTGCGCCAAGCACTGGTGGCCCAATGATAGAGGTTGATCCTGAAGGGTTGGTTAGCATCCAACCAACCGACACCCAAGTTGACCAAACTTTGACTATCAGCAATACAGGTGATGCCGATTTGACCTGGAGCATCGATGAGATTCCCACGCCTGCGGATGATTCACTCAAAGCAGGACAATCTATCTTGATTGAGACGGGTTGGGGAGAAGTTGAATTCCTAATAGATGGCTTCTGTAACACGGCTACCCAAGGGGATATTCCCTGGATAAGCTCTAATCCAAATGCAGGAACGACCTCTGCTGGAACGGCCGATGATGTCACTGTTTCCTTCGACTCAACTAGTATCGACCTCGGCGTTCTGCGGGCAAATCTGTGTGTGACGAATAACAGCATCTCTTCAACCATACCCGTTCCAGTCATTCTTGAGGTGCCCCCAGCCCCATCATTGATCTTGACCAAGACAGTTGGGCTTGATCCAAACAGTTGTTCAGCAACAGACACGGTCAATATTCCATCCGGCAATGGTGGGACTAATGTCACTTACTGTTACACAGTACAGAACAGTGGCAATATTACATTGTCCATCCACAATCTGGTTGATGATCAATTAGGTGTATTACTCGGGCCAGATGATCTATTTGATATTGCTCCTGGTGCAACTGATTTTTATACCGTTTCTACACTTATCACTCAAACGACTGTCAATACAGGCACCTGGACGGCCGCAAATTCCTCAGGCATTCATAATGATCCTGCCGGAGACACGTTTGGTGTTGGTTCCGTTCAATTGGATATCACAGAGTTCCAAGCTACATCTGATGCCGGAACGCTAACCTTGCAAATGGTCTTTAGCGGCACAATTAGCCCACCGGGATCTGGCAACCCGGATGATGTCGCTGGTTTTATCGATATTGACCGGGATGGCTCCTCACTCACAGGCATACCTGGATTCACGTCTACATTCTGCCCAATGCCGCCGATGATGGGAATCGATTATTTCATTGATATTAGCTCCTATAACCCAGGCCCAGGCACGATGGATCTTGTATTCATCGATGAGTTTAATCAGATTGCGATCTTAGTTGGCTCTGTAAATGCTGCCTTTGTTCCTGATGGTTTCACCATTGATATCCCTCATTCATTGATGGAGGTATTAGGGCCTGAAGAGGGTATTGTGGATGTTGCGGCCGTTGTTGGAACGACATTAGCCCCAACCGATTGCGCTCCCGATGGCGATGTGCTGACCAGCCGAGTGGATGTCTCTGGTAGTGACACTGCGACTGTTACACAAGACAATCCGACTGGTGTTGCACTTTCTGGCTTAGAAGGCACAACAACGGCCGTCTGGCTCCCGGTTTGGTTGATGCTGTTGTCTCTAGCGGCGATGGTGGTTCCGGCAATCTGGTTGCGTTTTTCGGGGGATAGGCGTAAGTAGGAAAATGAATTAAGATTCTCGCTAATTAGCTTAGAGCAAAATAGGGCTAGTACGGAAAATAACTGTATTAGCCCTATTTTCGTTATTGATTATAACTGGCAAATGTTTCAGTATTGCCCTGGTTGTCAAAGGTAATGACATCATAGGGTTGAGCTTCAACACCTTCCATTTCCATGCCGGGAGAACCAAGCGGCATTCCAGGGACGGCTAATCCTGTGATATTCGGCCGTTCTGCTAATAAACGTTCGATTTCTTCAACAGGAACATGTCCTTCGATTACATAGCCATCGACGATGGCGGTGTGGCAAGATTGGAGGGTGGCTGGGACGTTATATTGACTTTTAACGGCCGTCAGGTCTTGAACGTCATGCACCTTTACCGAAAAGCCATTGTCCTCCAGATAACCAATCCAATCACCACAGCAACCTCAGGTTGGTGCCCGATATACTTCGATCAAAACCTCTTCTCCTTTGCCAACCTGATTACCTGATGGCGCGGCACAAGCTGTCAGAACCAGCGAGAAAAGGGCTAATATGAGCAATGTTTTTTTAATCAATCTGACTTTCCTCCCTTCCTTATTGGTGTTCCATTAAAACATTCATATTTTAAGAGAATAGGAGACATTATTAGCATGACAATAATCATTAATTTGGGAGACAATCCTCAGCTATCAATTTGTTGGCAACAATCGAATTTCACGTTAGCGATTCATTTGTGAGGAAATAGATGCCCTGTAAAGAGCCGACAGGGATGTCGGCGTTCCGTCAACAAAAACTGCGGCCAGCCCGGTTTCGACCCTATATTGACACCATTATTACACCTTTGTTATAATGACTTGAGATGGGACTTTTAATAAATATTCATAAACCTCAATTTGAACCCTTCCAAGAAACGCCAAATTCTGGAATAATCATCTATTCAAGCCCACTGCTCCATATGGGTCTATTTCGCTGTCCCACGTGGTCGCCTACCTTTCACAACAGTGGCCCAGCCGATGGGTATTTACTTGTCTTTCCCCGGACTAGTGTCAGAATCCGTCACGAAGGAAGACGGCCAGTTGTGGCTGACCCTAATGTAGTTATGCTCTATAATCGGGGGCAGGTATATTCTCGCGACAAGTTGTCGGAACGGGGGGATTATTGCGATTGGTTTCGTTTTGATCCGAAGACTATTGTTCAAGCAATGCGGCCGTTCGATCCGGCCGTTGATGATCGCTGGGATGCGCCGTTCCGCTTTACTCATGGGCCAAGCGACCCGGAAACTTATCTCCTTCAAAGATTAGCCATCGAACACATCCGCGAATCTGAACGGCCGGATCGGTTGTTTGTTGAAGAGACGATGTTGTCGGTATTGGAGCGGGTCTTAAGAAACACCTACAAATTATATAATCATCTGCCATCAACACGGCCGAACACCCGACAAGCCCACGCCGATCTCGTTTACAGCGCTAAAGCTTTCATCGCCACCCATTTTGATGAACCAATTTCGGTAGGTGATATAGCCCAAGCCACCCACAGTTCAGCCTTCCATTTATGCCGGGTATTTCGCAACTACACAGGCAATACCCTCCACCATTACTTGAACCAAGTACGGTTAAAAGCGTCTTTGGAGTATGTGGCTGAGCCTAATATCTCCCTCACAGATATTGGGCTAGCCTTAGGTTATGCCAGCCACAGCCATTTCACTAAGTCTTTCCGAAAAGCGTTTGGAGCGCCCCCATCAACGCTCCGGGCTAAACCCTCTACAGACAGCATTCGGGAAATGAGCAAGATTTTGACAGCTTGAGCCACCTGTCACTAGTATCCTAAATAAAAATGGAATGGTTCGTTGGAACCTAAATTCGATATTCGTAATTCGTAAAATTCTTTGCGTCTATTGCGTACATCTGAACGGTTTTCAACAGCCTGTTATCTAATTTAATCCTTGGAGGATACTGATGCAATTGAAAAAGAAAAATGTGTTACGAGCAACCTTTTTGGCTGTTCTTATGATTGGATTAACGGCCGTTGCGGCCGTTTTTGGGGCTGGCCCCATTCAGGAAGCTGATGCCAACATCTTGTTTAGCTTTGACGGTGAACAACCTGGCGATGCCTTTGGCTGGGTAGGCGAAAATTTGGGTGACATCAATGGCGATGGTGTCAATGATGCCATCTTGAGCGCTCCCTTCCACAGCGCCCCTGGCACAACCTCTTCGGGTAAGATTTACGTCTACTCCGGCAATGACGGCGCTCTATTGAATGCGTTCGCTGGAGATGATTTTGAACAGCTCGGCTATAGTGTTTCTACTGCTGGTGATGTTAACAACGATGGCGTTCCAGACTATATTGCTGGTGGCACAGGCGCTTTTGGCGGACCGGACTTATTCCGAGGTCGGGTTGTGGTCTTTTCTGGCGCTGATCATTCCATTTTACATGACATTATCGGGCCAATAGGCGACCGATATGGGGCCAGTGTGGCTGGTGCAGGTGATCTGAACGGTGACAATTATGGCGACTTTATTGTTGGCGCACCCCGCACAGGCTTTATCGGTAAAGTTTACGCCTATTCTGGACAGGATGGTTCTCTGTTGTGGTCGGTTGATGGCTTTGGCTTTGGTGGCGGACTTGGGCTGGGAACGGCCGCAGGCAAAGTCGGTGATGTGACTGGCGATGGCGTTCCTGAAGTCGTGGTAGGTGCAGCAGGCGGATCCGGCGCTGGAGATGGAAATAGCAACGGCGGTGGTCGAGCTTATGTCTTGAATGGTGTTGATGGCTCTGTAGTACACACGCTCAAGCCTGCAGGAACGGCCGGAATCTTTGGCCTCTTCTTTGCCTCCGGTGCAGGTGATGTTGATAATGATGGCATCCCAGATATTTATGTGGCCGACTTTGCCGACAGACGAGGTGACTCACCAACTGACCCAGCCGGTTTCGATACAGGTCGCGCTTATGTTTTCTCTGGCGCTGATGGCTCTCGTATCCAACTACTTAATGCTGAAAATCAGGGCGATGGTCTTGGCCCTGGTCGAAGCATAAAAGAAGATGTAAACGGTGACGGATATCTCGACCTGGTTGTAGCTGGTTACACTAACAGCGATGTTGCAACTAATGCAGGAAAGGTTTACATCATTTCAGGCAAGAATGGGCAGATAATTCGAGCTTACACTGGCACGATTGCCAATGATTGGCTAGGCGCAGAAGCTTTTCCAATGGGCGATGTCAATGGCGATGGCAAGGTTGATTATATGCTAACCGCTTATGGACTGGCCTTTGCCGGGGTTGATGGTGGTCATGCTTATCTGGTTGCTGGAACGGAATAACGGCAGAAAAACATACTTACTAAATACCAAGCAGTCATAGAGAAATAGAACGACTGTCACCTGGTAGATACACCATAAAAAAAGCCACCTGCTCTTGGACAGGTGGCTTTTTGGTTTATTAAATCGATAACGCCAGCAATCAATTGAATTACAAACGAGTATCACAAAACTAAATCAAATATCAACTATATCCTGCCGAAATTGCATACTGAACAACACCAAGACTCCGCGCAAGGGCTTCTGAGGCAATGTTATCATGCAAGTGACTGTAAAACGCAATACGGCCGTCACCCATAACGTGATTTGCCCAAGCAGCCGAAACCTGCCGAGCATAATACGCTAATTCAATCCCAAAATGTGGCGGGCAATGACGAGGCGTTGGATTTCGCTGGTTCCTTCGCCGATGGTCATGAGGCGAGTGTCGCGGTAGATACGCTCGACGGCGAATTCGCTGCTGTAACCGTAGCCGCCGTGTATTTGGATGGCATTACGACAGACGCGCTCGCTGACTTCGGTGGCAAACAGTTTAGCCATGGCCGCTTCTTTAGTGTAGGGTTTGCCAGCCCCTTTGAGAGTAGCGGCATAGTAGACCATGAAACGGGCAGCCTGGATTTCGGTAGCGGCATCAGCCAGCATCCATTGAATGGCTTGATGATGGGCGATGGGTTTGCCGAATGTTTCCCGCTCGTGAGCGTATTTAAGGGCTTCATCATAGGCAGCTTGGGCTAGCCCAACAGATAATGCCCCAATGCCAACACGGCCGCTATCCAAGGTCGATAGGGTCTGATGCAGCCCTTTCCCCTCTGTGCCTAATAAGTTCCCCAATGGCACCTGAACCTCTTCAAAGGTGACGGCATGGGTTGGCGATCCTTTCAGGCCCATTTTCTTTTCGGCTGGCCCAATTGTGATACCGGGGGTGTCGCTTGGCACGATAATTTGACTTAGACTGTGACTGCCTCCAGCCTGGCCAGTGCGGCAAAGGACGACCATGACATCGGAGATGGAGGCATTGGTCATCCACATCTTGGCTCCATCGAGAATCCAGGAATCACCTTCTTTGACGGCGGCCGTTCTCACCCCGCCCTGCAAATCTGAGCCAGCGCCCGGTTCGGTCAAGGCCAAACAGCCTAACTTACCTTGCCCCGAAGCTAAGGGCGGCAACCATTGGGCTTTCTGTTCTTCGCTACCATAGCGGACAATTGGGCCTAAAGCCAGACCGTTATGGGCGGAAATAGCTAGCGCAGTTGAGCCACAGCCCCAACCAAGCTCTTCAACGGCAACGGCCGCACTTAGGGCATCTACCTCTGCCCCACCATACTCTTCTGGTACCTCCAATCCCAACAAACCCAGCGGCCCCATCTTTTTAACGGCCGTCCAATTAAATTCAGCCTCTTCATCCGTCTTGCGGGCCAATGGCTTTACTTCATTAGCAACAAAATCGTGAACGAGGTCACGGAATAGTTTTTGTTCGTCATTCAACTCGAAATTCAAGATTTATCTCCTTCGTTCTCAGTAATCAGTAAACAGTAAGGAGCAAACAGTGATAGAAGTGAATATTAATCATAACTAGAGAACGGCAACTATTTACCGTTTACTGTTTACCATTCACTGTCAACTGTTTACTCACATCCCGCTGCTGCCAGAGTTAGCAACAGCAATTGACTTAGTCCGCTCGGTAAATGAGTGGCATCGAGGTATTCGTCGGTGCGGTGGGTGTTTCCGGCATTCGCCAGACCAATACAAACGGCCGAATAACCGTGACTAATTGGAATATTGGCGTCAGTGCTGCCCGACAAAAGGGAATAGGAATCGCAGCCAACTTGACGTAGGGCCTGGGTGGCCCAAACGACCAGTGGCGAATCAGCCGAAATTTGTCCGGCTGGACGATTACCAATTTGCTCCAGCTCGACAGTGACACCCGATTGTTGACCGATTTCGGCCGTTAATTCCTCAACTTGAGCCACTAATTTCGATAGCTCTTTTGGCCCAGCTGACCGCAAATCCAATAACAAACTGGCTTTGGAAGCGATTGAGTTAATAGTTGTACCGCCTTCGACCAGGCCAACATTGTAAGTTGTCTTTGGTTTGTTCGGCACAACAAGGTCGTCAACAGCGGTAATAAAACGGCCGAGAATATGAATCGCGTTTGGGCTACCAAAGTTGCCCCAGGAGTGGCCGCCATCGGTCTTAACAGTCACCCGAAATCGTCGCACCCCAATAGCACCATGAAATATATGGCCGAAGGAACCGCCTTCGATGATGATATAGGCTCCAGCCTGACCAAATTGCTCGACAACCCGTCGCATTCCTTTCAGATCACCTAACCCCTCTTCGGCCACATTCGCCACAAACCAAATGTCTGCTTGGGGTCGAATATCAAAGCGGTTTAATGTCTCAGCCAATAGCAGTAAACCAGCAACACCCATTGAATTATCGGCCAGTCCAGGGCCAGACAAAATTTCACTTGCCTGTCCATTTGAGCGACTAACTGTTAAGTCAGTCTCTTCCGCGAAAACGGTATCGATATGGGCGGTCAGAATTACAGGGGCTAAGTCAGGGTCAGTGCCGGGAAAACGGCCGAAGACATTATGAATCTCATCTTGTTGCACATCTACTAACCCTAGCTCCAAGAACCGACTCTCTATAAAGTCAGCCCGTCTTTCTTCATGAAAAGTTGGGGCAGGAATTTGTTGGATACGAATCGCTAAGTCTATAGCATCGGTCAAATTGTTTTCGTAGGCCAGCATAGCTTCTTTGACTTGGTTTATTCTTGCTATCCGGACAATATCATTCATAACAATCTACGACTAAACCCTGGCTTCAAGGTTTTTATTAGCAATTTATCCCAACGCTCGAATAATCAGCAGGCCAATAAATCCGATGACCAACCCAAGATGAAGAAATAAATTGCTTTCGACTATCCAGCCACTACCAGGGACAATTTGGAGGAGCAGGTTGATAAGGATAAAGCCTATAGCAACTAATGGGAGAAAACCCGGCCGTTCGGCCATGAAATCGGCCGACTTGTCCAATATGTTTAGTATAAATTTATCCATCCCTTCCATCCTTCAACATCATTTTACCGGTATCATCCCAACCATAAACAGACATTTCCGTTTCGTAACCATCCCAATCATGCGGTTCTACACCTAGTTTAACCGCACCCAGTCGTTCGTAAAAGGCCAAATTAGGATTTATTGTCAAGACTCGAACAAGTAGATGGGTAATGCCATTTTCCCATAGATCAGCCGCAACATGAGAAACTAAAAGACGGCCGATTCCTCGCTTTTGCCAATCAGGATCTACATGAAGTACCCAAAGTTCATCAGCATAGGCACTATCTATCGCTGGTGTTATGGCATCATTCGGCCGTGATTGGCCGAACATGGCAAAACCAACAACGCCTTCAACATTAGATTCGGCCACGATAATAGAGGAGTCGTCAGCAAGGGTTCCATCTTCTTTAAAGTTTCTCCGCCAATTTACTGCACTTTGTTCTGGGGTCCATTCCAAACATCGTTCTGGAACCAGTCCCTTAAAGGCACTTTCTGTCGCGCTGACCAAAACCCGTCCCAAAGCTGGACAATCTTCTATCCGGGCGGGTCTAAGTTTAATTTTTGACAATATACTTCCTAAGTATCATTTGTAGTAAGGTCTTGCTTGAATTGATTATTCTGCTTGAGCATCTGCTACATATTCCTTAAAGTAGGGTTGGAGACGTTCAGGGAGACGGCCGTAAATTAATACCCCATCACCCTCATGGCTTTCAGAGCTTACCTGGCCTCGTTCGTGGAACATGGAAACTAAATCCCCTCGACTGTAGGGCAATTTTACCGCAATCGGTGGGAACTGGGTTTCAATAACCGCTTCTATCGCCACCAACAACTCATCAATGCCTGTGCCTTTCAAAGCTGAAGTCGGCACTGCGACATTTTCAATCAAGAGTCCTTGGGCCGGGTCAGTCCCAGGTGATAGGCGATCAACCTTATTCAAAGCCATAATAGTTGGCAGGTGATCAACTTCCAACTCAGCCAGAATATCTTCGACCGACTCAATTTGAGCCGCTGCCTGGGGATGAGTGGCATCGACGACATGGAGCAATAAGTCAGCTTCGATAATTTCCTCAAGTGTGGCCCTGAAAGCGGCCACGATATTGGTTGGCAGCTTTTGAATGAAGCCCACTGTATCGGTAAATAGCAACTCGCGCCCGCCGGGCATTGTCACTCGGCGGGTGGTTGGGTCGAGGGTGGCAAAGAGCATATCGGCCGAAAGCACCTCTGAATCGCTCAGCTTGTTCAACAAGGTTGACTTACCAGAGTTGGTATAGCCCACGATGGCAACCACTTGCAACTCTGTTTGACGGCGTTTGGCTCGGTAGCGGCTGCGATGCGCCCTCACAGACTCTAAATCTGCTTTTAAGACAGATATGCGACGGCCGATTTCACGCCGATCAACTTCAAGCTGCGTCTCACCAGGGCCGCGCAAACCAACACCGCCGCCCTGCCCCCCTGCTCGCCCACCTGCTTGCCGAGCAAGATGGGTCCACATTCGGGTTAGGCGCGGCAAACGGTATTCGAGTTGGGCCAGCTCTACCTGAAGCTTACCCTCACGGGTGCTGGCATGGAGGGCGAAGATATCCAGGATCAAGGCTGTCCGATCTAAGACGCGGACGTTTTCGCCGAAGGCTTTTTCCAACTCGCGTTGGTGGCGGGGTTTCAACTCATCATCAAAGACAACGACGTCGGCATCCATATCATTGACAAGAATCTTTATCTCTTCAACTTTGCCGGAGCCGATGTAGGTAGCGCTGTCTGGATGTTTCAGCCGTTGAATGGCTTCGCCTACCACAATTAGACCAGCCGTATCTGCCAGCCGAGCCAATTCTGCCACACTTTCTTCAACGGGCAGCAACGGCCGTTCTCGTGTCAATTCAACCCCAACGAGAAAAGCTTTCTCTGTTGGGGCTTGGGTTTCAAATATATCTCTAGAAATAGTATTACCTCTTTCAGTAAATAGTCGGCAGCTAGCAGTGGGTTAGTATCTAGAACGGGTCGTAGACTGCAAACTGTTTACTGCTACTCAATCAATCCGGCCACTTGCAATGACCTGGGATGCTCAACCAGGAAATCATATTGTATCGTCTGTTCTGCGTCAGGACTTAAGGTCAGGTGCCATTCCATTAGATTTAGGTCGGTATGTTCGGCCGTTTCTGGGCTGATGCGCTCCAATTTTACCTTAATATCCTCATGTCGAGCTACCGGGATATGGTCATGGACTTCAACGGCTGCATCCGAATCGGTCAAATTTTGTAATTTTATCTTATAGCCATAGCGGAGTTGGCGCTTGTCACGGAGCAGGGCCTTATCCACATCTCGCCGAGCCAACTCCCGTTCAACTTTAATACGCTCTTCCACGCCTAACAGGAGTTCCATCTCTTCACCAACCGGAGCGTATTCTAAGTTAGTATTACCAATAAACTCGTCATCAAAAAAAAGATTGGCTTGTCCAGCTAAAAGTGGGCTGGGGCTATCGTTCTTAACCTTCACCCGACGGAAGACGGCTCCGGTGTGCTTTGGCACGGCCAAATAATCTAGTTCAGGGTCAAGATTGAACAGGTTAATGGTTGTTTTATGGGGCGACCCATCGCTGGGGATATTTGTCTGGCCGGGAACAAGGAAGCTAACGGCCGTTCCACTATCTTGCACCGCTGCCACCACCTGCTCGGCCGCCATCACTTGGGCTGGTACCGCCTCTTCTACTGCTGCATCAAACGCTTCCGCCTGTGGAGCGGCCATACTTGCTGCTGCCCGAACCATCTGTTTTCTTGGCATCGGGGCCGGCGGTGGTGTGAAAACATTTAAGTACCAGGGCCGCAGTTCTGGCAATCGTTGATTTAAGGCTGGACGAGCAGTTGATACAACTAAGGCTACCCCGTCCCAATCCTGTCCTGTATTTTGAGTCACCTGAGCGATATAGCTTAATTCTAGCGTGCGCCCGTCTTCATTTTCCATCAACCTCAAATCATACAATGGCTGCCAGCCAGCATTGGCTACAACATAGGTCACTTCAAGGGAAAAATCCCCTTCTGACTGGACTAATACATCCACTTTAGCCTGAAAACGTTGAGTCGGTCGGGCTGATTGAAGCTGTTTAAGTTCCCGACGCAGCTTGTTCAGCCGCTGGTTCAACGTTCGCTGGTCGATATCTAACTCTCGCACCGATTGTCGCATTTCTGCATCCTGCTCTTGCAAGAATTGGGCTAGCTGCACCTGATCGTCTACCTTCGTCCGGCCGCGTGAAAGTCCCCAGGCATATTGCTCGGTCGCTGTCCGCAAGCCATCAAGGTATTTGGCATGAGCAGCTAGCCCAGCCTTGCGGTCCGTTAATACTCGCAATTCATCTTCAAGGGCAATTATCTCTTCCTGGAGTTCCCGGACTTTCACGGCTGGGGTTTGTTCGTGAAAAACACGGCCGACATCAACCCCTTGCAATCGGACTACGGCCGTGCCTCGCCCAGCAGCTCGAACAGAATTTGCATCCAATACTAAGGGCAGTTCATCTACAATCAGGGTATGTTCGCCTGGGGAAAGCGTTGTTTCCCCAACGGCCGTTACCCTGGCCCGGTCAGGATAAACTGTGACGGATTTAATCGTCGTCTCAAGTGATATTTCCATCGTTACTCCTTTTGGATGACAGTCGTCTGTAAACAGTCGTCAGTAGTAAGTCGTTAATATAAGTATACTTCAAATTAAAATCAATAATTGGGAATACACTGCAAAGAAAGAAGTTCAACTTTTTATGCTAAAAATTACCTGCGATTTAATTGGCCAAAAGTTGAACTTCTGTAACATGAATTTCTAACTACTTACCACTCACTGTTCATTAGCTCTCTTCTGGTGGTACCGAACGAATGGGTAAGTCAACAAAGAAAGTGCTACCAGGACAGGTCTCTTCATCACAGCCGGGGCTATCTGCCCAAAGACGACCGCCATGCGCTTCAATAATACCTCTAGCAATTGGCAACCCCAACCCCGGCCCGCCGCCTTTGAATTTTGATTTACCTGATGAATGAAGCGTAAAATCATGAATGCCCGAAAAGACCTCAAATATGCGCTCTAAATTCACTGGCTCAATTCCAATACCTGTATCTTGGACTTCAATCGTCAAAAAACCCTCAACACCATCATTCTGTTCCCCAGGTCGAGAATAATGGCTGCGAATAGATACGGTGCCACCATCAGGGGTATATTTTAGACTATTGACTATGATTTTTTGAAAAGCCTGAGCCAACCGCTCTGGATCACCGTAAAGAACATCCTCCATCGGGGAAGGCGTTATCTCAAAATGTACCTGTCTATTCGGAGACCCACGTTTAACTTTACCTAAAACCAATTTTAGCAGCTTGTCTATGTGAATGGGCTGGTAATGAATATGTATGGTTTCGGCATCAATCAAAGTGACATCAATCATATCTCCAATGATGTCTCGCAAACGGGCCGTGCCGCTGTCGAAGCCACTGAGTAATACCTTTAATTGTTCCCTGTCTGGCAAATCCATAGCGTGCATCATTCGGGCGTACCCTTCGAGAAGGGTTAGAGGAGTTCGCAGTTCATGAGCAGCGACTTTGATAAAGCTGGCTTTATTTTGCTCTAAACGAGCCATTCGCTGACGCAAATCTACCATATGTTCGAGTAAATCAGCCCGGTCTGTATCGCTAACTAACTTAGTAACCTCGATAATCATGTAGGTCAATATATGATCGTATTCTCGGAAATAGCTTAGGGCTTCGGCCGTTTCAAACTCTTCTGACAAAAAATCAGCAATGACATCTTTCACCGTTCGTAGCACGGCCAACCAGTCATTTGCAAAAACCGCATCAGGCCCAACATGATTATCGGCCCAAGCCTGCGCCTGACGCAATCGCCCTCCTACTCCTTGACCAACTGCTTCCACTAGAACCAGTAAAAATTGATCTAGAGCCAGATCGTCCGGCAATAAATTCAAAGCGCGATCCAATGTCTCGTTCCGAATTAAGGCTGCATGATTGTGGAGCCACTCCTGTAATTCGTCATATTCATTTTGTTCATCTGCCAACGCATATTCGTATTGCAAGGCTTGTCTACTTACCAAGATGAACCTCCAACCAAACTTCAAGGGTTCGGCCGACACGCAACAAACTGTCGGGACTGGCTTTATCGGCCGTATCTTCGACCGTGTGCCAGTAAGGATAATCAAAATCAATAATGTCAACGGCCGTAATGCCTCGTTCAGCAAAGGGCAGATGGTCGTCGATCATCGTATACTTCAATTCAGGGATAAAGTTGGCCCCATAACCTAAATCGGCCGCAATCGCCCATAGTTCAGCTTGAAGGGTTTCATCAGAGTTGCCTTCATAATAAAGCTGCTGATCAGCATCACCAATCATATCCACCAAGACCATTGCTTGCGGCTCAACGGTCAGATTTTCTGCCATATAGGTTGAGCCAACTATCCAATCATAGCCAGGAATGCCATCACTGCCGTTGTCCTCAATGTCAAAAAAGGTTAGCCAGATTTCATGATCTATTTCAGCCAGGTCTAATGTACGGGCTAGCTCTAGCAAGACTGCTACCCCGCTGGCCCCATCAACGGCTCCCGGCACTGGTTCCGTTGTACCTGGAGTCTGGTCGGCAATTTTGCGGGAGTCATAATGAGCGCCAAGAATGATAATTGGGCCAATGCCAATATTGGCCTTTCCAATCAGGTTGCGTCCGATAATATCCTGGTAAGGAAAGGTCTGTTCTTCTACTTGCCAATTCAAAGCTATTAACTGTTCGATGATATAGTCTCCAACAGCGGCGTGACCTGGGCTGCCCGGCCAACGGGGGCCAAATTCCATTTGGGCCAGGAGATAGTCGTAGGATGATTGCCCATCAAAGTTTAATGGTTCGGCCGTTGGCGTTGGTTCCAGTTCGGCCGTTTCAGTTGCCGCCAAGGTTGGTTCAGCAGGGACGGCCGTTGCTGGCATATCGGTTGCTGTTGGTATTGGTAGGATTGCCTGGGCGGGTGGCACCTCGTCTTCTGTTTGACAAGCCACTAGCAGAAGGCTTATCAGCAGTAACTTGGTAAGGAATGAATGTCGCTTCACGTAGCTGCCACCAATCCGGCCGTTTCGGCCGTCTCTCTATCGTAATTCAGCCGCCGTTCACGGGTGAAGCGACGCATCAAGGTCAAAGCGCGATTTCGATAGTATTCGTAGCGTTCTTTCTTACCCATGCGCTGCTCTGGCAAGCTGAAGAGGCCAAAGTTCGCCTTCATTGGTTGGAACGTTTTTGCGGCGGCGTGAGTGACATAGTGGCACAATGCCCCAAGCATTGTCTGGGTTGGGAAAATAACGGGGAAATCGCCTTTCAACAAACGGGCAGCATTGATACCAGCCACCAAGCCAGTAGCAGCATTACCCATATAGCCTTCAACACCGACAATTTGCCCTGCGAAAAACAGATCTGACCGCCCTCGAAACTGCATCGTCGGCTGAAGCATTTCCGGGGAGTTGATATAGGTATTGCGGTGCATCATGCCATAACGCATGAACTCGGCTGTTTCTAGGCCCGGTATCATTCGCAGCACCCGCCGCTGTTCGCCAAAACGGAGATTGGTCTGGAACCCAACCAGGTTATAGAGCGTTCCGGCCGTATTATCTTGGCGTAGTTGGACAACGGCGTAGGGCCATTTACCCGTTCGGGGATCATTTAAGCCAACTGGTCGCATCGGGCCATAGCGGAGCGAATCCATATTGCGACGAGCCATGACCTCAACGGGCAAGCAGCCCTCAAAGAAATGGGCATCTTCTCGCTCAAATTCGCGCAAGGTTATCTGTTCGGCCGTAACCAATGCCTCACAAAAAGCCTCGTATTGGGCTTTATTCATGGGACAGTTGATATAATCGCCTTCTTCTTGTTCCCCATTATTATGGCGGGAGGCTCGATAGGCGATGTCCAGGTTAACGGTTTCGTGGTTGACAATGGGCGAGATGGCATCGTAGAAATAGAGATATTCCCGACCGGATAAGTCGCCCAACGAGTCAGCCAGTGAATCAGAGGTAAGGGGGCCGCTGGCGATGATGCAGGGGGCATCTGGTATGGCCTTCATCTCTTCTCGAACCAGTTCAATATTAGGATGGCCTTCAATGCGTTCGGTGACCAATTCAGCGAAGCATTCTCGATCAACGGCAAGGGAAGAGCCAGCAGGAACGGCCGATTCTTGAGCGCAAGCCAGGATCATCGACCCCAAGCCCTGCAATTCAGCTTTCAACAAGCCGGGCGCTTTGGTGGACAAAACTGATCCCAAGGAGTTACTGCAAACCAGTTCCGCCAAATGCTCGGTGACGTGGGCTGGGGTATTCATTTTCGGCCGCATTTCATACAACCGGACCCGCAACCCTAATTCGGCCGCTTGCCAAGCAGCCTCTGATCCGGCTAATCCCCCACCAACTACAATTAATTCTTTCATCATATGTGCCATTTTAGCACACTCGAATGGCGAATACCGTTGAAAAGGCGTTAGTAAATTGGGAAAATGAATGGAAAATGGATAGGATCAATAGCTATGCTCCAAAAAATCCCCCTTCCGCAAAGTAAAAGACAGTGGCAGCTTTTGTTTCTAATTTACATCGCCTTTATTGCTATCCTATCACTGGCTCCCAGCGAATCTCGCTCCTTGCCAGTCCAACACATTGATAAAATCGGTCATTTTCTAGCCTATATGCTGATGGCGGTCTTGGCGTTAGTCAGCTTCAAAAGTCGGAATGGCCGAATGACGGCCGTTCTGCTCACCTTCATCATTGCTTTTCTACTGGAGTGGGGCCAAAGCTTTGTACCCGGTCGACTTGCTACCCTTTCCGATGGCATTACCAACTTCTTGGGTCTTTTGACCGGCAATTTATTTTTCTGGCTTTATCGAAGGCGCACTTATTAAACTTTCTTAGACAAAAAAGCCCCGGCCAGATGGTCGGGGCTTTTTTACTCAGTCTAAGGTGACAATAGCATTAAATCTCTCGCGTTCGTCGCCAGCCTAAGACAACTGCTGGCAAGAGAACAAGACCACCTATTGGAAGCAGACCAATTGGCGTCGTCGCATTCGCGGTGTCCTCCTTGTAGACTGTTGGCATATAGAGTTCAAAGGTGCCTTGTTCCACTGTAAGATTCAATGTAACCACAACCTGAGGGCTATCCGGCGCATCGCTGCTAACACACAACTCGCCACTGTAATCTCCCGGTGCAATGCCAGTGGCATCAAAGACAACGGCAACATCATCGCTGTTTCCGCTGGCAATTGTACCACTTGTCGGGGTTACTGATGCCCAAGGTAAATCGCTCGGTGCGCCGCACGCACCCTCTGTGGTCCCATTTCCTTCTGCAATGCTCCAATTGAGGTCGGTATCACCCGTGTTGGATATTGTCAGCGTTTGCGTCATCACCTCGTCCACGACTAGGGTCTGATCCAGGTTGCCTGTTGAAAGGTTTATTATAGGAGCCTGTCCAGTTATTTGGATGTCATCGAAAGAATAGCCGTCGGTGGTGATGCTAAAATCATCAAGCGACTGGAACTTGATTAGGAAGCCATCAACGAGATTAACACCGACATTGGCTGCGGCCGAATCCAGATCGATGACGACATTGGTATAGGCTTGGGGTGAATTTTGGAAGCTGTGAATCAATTCCCAGGTTGCTCCACCGTCATCACTGATAAAGACCCCATCCTCAGGGTTGTTCTCATCACTATGCTCATCCATCCAGAAGTCCAGGATGACCTGGCTGACACTGCCCAGATCGACTGTTAAGAGGGCGGCCTGAATGGTATCTGGCCCACAGGCAGCAAAACACTCCGTATCAATCTCTAGGGCGAAGCTGCCACTATGGGGATTGCCGCTTGTTACTTGAACACGGCCGACTGAGCTTCCATTCGTTGTGACCTCACTATACATATAATCCGGCAAATCGCCGCCCTCAAAACCTTCATTTACAGGTAATTGAGCGGGTTGAATAACCTTGACTCTGGCACTGTCCGTACTGGTAGCAACATCGGTAGGCCCAACATTGTACGCCGTCCAGGTCGCGGTATTCACGGTTGTTTGAGTCAGCAATATAGATTGGGTTATGAATGTCGATTCTGCTGGGCTTAACTCATTAAACACGCCCGTGAAGATATTGCCTAATTCGCTATCATCCAGATCGTGGTTGGTCACGGTCACTGTGCCTGTATTCGTTACCTCGTAACAATAAGTAACGTCAGTATCGCCTAATACAAGGATATCGTCAGATACAGCACACATATTGGCATCCGTTCCAACTGTCTTGTCTAAGCGAATGGCTGGCCCGGAGGGGCAACTGATTGCGACATCGTCAATTTGAACGTAAAGATCATCTGCCGTACTACCACTTGGGTCATAATAACGCCAGCGAACGATAATCTCTTCTCCGGCAAACTGCCACAAGTCCAGGGTAACATCTTCACCGGGTAAAGTACGGAAACTACCATGATCTTCATTCCAGCTCTGGACGGTGGTCCAATCAGCGCCACCATTGATGCTGACATCAACATCTAAGAAATCAAGCGTATTATTTTGATAATTTGCTTTATAGGTCAAGGTCGGCAAACCCAAACCTGCCAGATCGATCGGCGGTGTCCGTAGTTGCGTGTTGTAATTGCCGCCTCCTTGATTATCACTGGAGGCACAAGCTGCATCGCCACTACCCCCTGTCCAGTTGCTTCCCTCGCCACAACTTGCCAAGCCGGTCCAAAAGACATTGGTATTATTCTCACTGATAACGATCCAATCGGCTGGAATGTCTACGTTGAAATCAACGGTCGGCCCATTACATTGCAGGGATGACTCCTGCGTTGTAAAGCTGAAGGTGCTTGAAGTTGTGCCAGGGCCGCAGATGTTTTCGGCCGTTACGCGCCAATAATAGACGGTGATGGCTGACAGGGCGATTGGTAGTTGGTGTTCGGTTGTCAAAACTGTCGTGCTATAAACGATATTGCTGAAGCTCATATCAGTTGCAATTTCGAGGGTATAGCTAACGCCTTGAGTCGCGGCCGTCCACTCGAAAAGCGGATTAAAGGCGACATCTGTCGCCGTATCGGCCGGGGTTTGAAGGGTTATATTACCCGGCGTGCTGGTATATAGATCAAGTTGAACTGTCGTCGTGTGGGTACTGGTTGGCGCCGTGCCAACAATGTCCAGATCGTAACTGCCAAAAACGGCCGACCCTGTATTACCAATGGTCAACTGACTGCTGCCTGGGGGGGTGACCGGGTTGGTACTGAATGCGGCCGTTGTTCCTGCCGGATTATTCAGCGCAGTTAGGGTAACATTATCAGTGTAGCCTAGAATTGAACCAATAGTAATATCGTAGACAGCGTTGGCTGGGGTGCAAACTTCCAACATATCGGGATCAGCGTCCAGTGTAAAGTCTGGGAATAAGGCGCAGTTGTAACAAATAATAGCAAAATCCTGGTCAGTCGAATCGCCGCTCAATGGGATACCATCGCCAGCGATATTGAAGGCATCAATGGTGATTTCAACACCGCCTGAAGGATTTTGGACGTAGACATTTTCCAAGTTGTTTAATATATCTGCACTACCGCCAGTTACCGACCAACCACCAGAGAAGACATTCCCCAGATAAGTGTCGCCACCAACCTCAACAGTCAAGTTTAGGTCGTTGACCAAAGATGGGTTGGCCCCAACGGCCCCAGGCGCATCGGCCCAGGCAACAGTCACTTTAAGAGGCTTTGTTGGATCAACGACACCAACATTTAAGGTCCATACTTCGCCGCTGTTATCCAATACATCTGACTGATCTCGGTAAACGACGCTGGCGCTGGGGCTGACAACTTCGGTCGAATTAATTCGACCCCAGCCTTCATCAAAGTTGGGGATGGGACCGGCACCGCTGATATCAACGGCCGAATTTACCACTAATGCCTTCGCCATCGCTGGGCTAGGATCAGCTCCGCCGTTCCAAGTGCGCCACCATTCGGTCGCCAAAACAATCGTTCCGGCTGTATGAGGGGCAGCCATACTTGTTCCGGTACAGAAGGAATATAGACCGCCAGTACCTGGAATGGCAGTGCCACAAGAACCGCCGAGGTCATTGCGAGTGGAGGCAATTTGTTGGCCTGGGGTGGCAATGGTAGGCACGTAACGGCCGTCTACCGATGGTCCCCGGCTGCTGCTGTTATACATGGCATCAATGTTGCCACTGACCCGATAATTTTGGGTACCAGCCGTCACAATCACATTCTTGGCTTCCTTAGGGGAGGTCAAGGTGTTTGAACCCGGCCCAGAGTTACCGGCCGAGAAAACGATGATATAGGGTTCGGCGGCTCCTGGGGTATCAAAGTTACCATCCCGAACCATAAAGTCATGGGTTCGTTCTGTTGCTTGATAGCCATGATTCGTCCCCTCACCACTGGTCCAACTATTGTTGGCCCCAATTGCGTTACCCAAAACACCTTGCTTGCTCAACTCTTGCCAACCACCAGCCGGAGGCCAGGAAGATTGGGTGCCACAAATCGGATTTTGGGCAAAGACTGAGTAGCCAGGGGCAACGCCTAAGCCATATAAAAAGCCATCTACATCGGTAAAGCCGCCCGTTCCATCGCCGCCAATAATACCGGCCACATGGGTTCCATGACCGCCACTGGCCGGGTCATTACCAGGGTTTGCCTGGTTACAACCAGGATAGTTATGGCCGCCGACAATGGTTAGATCAGGATGATCATAATCGACGCCAGTATCCGTTACAGACCAAATCACGCCAGTTCCGTCATAGCCGAGATTTGCTAAATGGGCGAAGTATCCAACCTCTGGAACACCGCCAGGGTGGTTTCCAGCAACAATCTGGGATGACATTTCATCGTCTAATATCGGATCAGCTCCGATAAAGCCCAGCCATAACACCGTATCTAGTCTAGCTATATCATCTAACAAGGTCGCATCAACCTTGACGATGGCATTATAAAATGCCTTATCGGGCTGAGAGGGGTAGGAAAGTTCAACCATCGCTCCCATTGAAACCAGGGTGTTTATTGTTTGTTCGATGTTACCATCGTTATAAAACATCACGTCTACATTTTCGACGAGTCCGCTGCGACCAAATAAATCGCTGTTGATTTTATAAGCTGGATGGACATCGCCTTGCCAACGAACATAGTCGAGTGATTCGGCCGCATTTACTTGATCGGCCGTTCCCCAAACGAGGTAAGCATTATGAGGGTAATATTGAAGCGGCCGTAACCCTACGCCCTCTAATCCAGTTAACCATTCGGCCTTAATTGGCCCATCGAATTGCACCAGCCGTAACCCCGCAGCGCGGTTAAAATTCATCATCGAGGCTGGAATTTGAGGTTCGCCATTTGAAATCGGGTCAAATTCAAAAACTGTAATCTGAACTTTTCCCCCATCAGGTTTTAACGTATAAGGAACGTCACTGGCAGCTAACTTCTGATAATCAGCTTCCATTAACTCTAACCATTGGTAGGAATCGTAGTCGGTCACAGTCTCTGGGCTTAAATTCAACCCCTCAAACGCTCCCACAGAGTTAACTGGAACTCGAACAAAATAGTTGCCTTGTTCGGCCGCTGCTGGCCCCACTGTTGGGCCTATCGCCAACACGAATACCAAGACTGTCAGAATCGCCAACAAGCCTATTAAAGATGTTCCTTTACGCCAATTCATACTACCTCCTATTCCTATGGTTTAGAAGTTCAACTTCTCTCAGAAGTTGAACTTCTAAGTTTATTAAATTTCACATTACATCAGTCAAAACAACCAAAACATTATAACATCGCCAAGGGTTGGGACAACCAAACAATTTAGCCTGCCATTCTATATAAAACCTGCTAAAATTAAGCCATCTTATTTTTGGCAAGTGACTTGCCAATGCTAAGAAATTCAGCAACCACAGCCTTTCCAACAAAGAAAAAGGAGCAAATTGAATGCCTGATGATTTTATTTTCCGAGGGTCGGCGGGGGAACTTGACCCTGAACTCGTTCAGATCGTAGAAGCGGAAGACCAACGACAGGATGAGACCATCATTTTAGTTGCCTCTGAAAGCGCCTCTCCTGCGGCCGTTCAGGAGCTAATGGGTTCTAGTTTCGGCAATGTCTACGCCGAAGGGTATCCCCGCGAAGAGAGCCGTAAACAGACAGAATCTGAAATCCTAGACATTGACTATGAATTAGCTCACTATCGCCGCTACAGCGACCCCCGATATTATAAAGGTGTTGAGTATGCTGACATCCTTGAAGCATTGGCCCGCCGTCGGGCGGCTGAATTGTTTGCGGCTAATGGGGTAACGGCCGATAACCTCTACGTCAATGTTCAGCCATTGAGTGGCTCCCCTGCTAATATCGCCGTTTATGGGGCTTTGCTGGAACAGGTCGACACGATTATGGGCCTGAATCTCAATCATGGTGGACACCTAACTCACGGCAGCCGTATCAGTCGCTCCGGCAAATCTTATAACGCTGTCAGCTACAGCGTTGATCCAATCACAGAAGCCCTTGACTATGACGCTATCGAAGCGTTGGCAATGGAGGTGAAACCTAAACTCATCGTCTCAGGTTTTACAGCCTATCCATTGGTAGTTGACTGGCAGCGTTTTCGCCAAATTGCCGACAAATGTGGCGCTTATCTGATGTCAGACATCGCCCATATCTCTGGCCTAGTGGCCGCTGGCGTTCATCCCAGCCCCATCGGTATCGCTGATGTGGTGACCACGACCACCCACAAAAGCCTCTGTGGACCACGTGGGGCGATGATTATGACCCACCGCCGGGATTTAGCCCGCAAGATCGACCGTTCTGTCTTTCCAGGCGAACAGGGTGGCCCCCATTTGAATAATATCGCAGCTCTGGCACTGGCCTTGAAGCTGGCAAAAAGTGACCAGTTTGTACAGCTCCAACAACGGGTCGTTCGGAATGCCGCCCGCTTAGCTGAAAAACTTAATGAACATGGTTTGCGTATTGTTGGCGGCAAAACAGAAAATCATCTTTTGATGATAGATACGAAAAGTGTTGAACATGAGGGACTATCCCTCTCAGGCGACATGGCCGCTCGTATCATGGATTTAGCCGGTATCGTTGCTAATCGAAACACCATTCCTGGCGATAAGAGCGCCTTTAGCTCCAGAGGCGTTCGGATGGGTACGGTCTGGATTAGCCAACTCGGATTTGGCGACCAAGAAACGGATCGGCTGGCAGAAGCGATTGCCACCGTCTTAAAGGGCAGCACGCCATTTACTTATACTGGTTTGGGCGGCAAAAAGCTGCTGCGTGCCAAAGTTGATTTCAAAGCGCTGCAAGACGGCCGTCAAATCGTCCGCGAACTAAGAAACGTCCCCCCACGACAAGCAACCAGTGACACCATTGAAATTCGAGGCAGCGACTCAGCCAACTTCTTGAATTTGGCTTTGACGAGCGATGTTCTCGCCCTTGCGGTTGGTGATGCCCAACCATCCCACATTTACAGTTATAACCTTGACAGCCCGGCCACGTTGTCCCGGCGGGAAGAGAACCGCTTTGCGCTGCGGCTGCCCGATGCCGCAACAGCCCTGGCCGTCTCTAATTGGTTCAAGGCGTTATCCGATGGTTTTGTTCAGTTCGATGACCTCTATGCCAAACTGCCAGGGCCAGTCGTGGTAACGGCCGCTTCTGGCGACGAGCTAGATGTTCCTGGCAAAAACAGCGAATCTGTTGCCGCAAAGAAACCTTACTTTATCGGCCGTCAATATCACACCGACAAAGAAAACCCACTGCCTGAATTTAATTGGGAAGAGCCAGCAGACCCGCCTTTGTTCAAAACAAATTTACACCAAACCCACATCGACATGGGGGCAAAGATGGTGCCTTTTGGTGGCTGGGATATGCCTGTATGGTATTCCTCGGTCAGTGAAGAGCATAATGCTGTGCGGGAAACGGCCGGACTTTTCGATGTTAGCCACATGGGTGTCTTGGAAGCCAGCGGCCCTCATGCGGCTGAATTCCTTAACATCGTCACGACCAACGACATCGACAGTCTCGACATCGGCCAATCCCATTACACTTATTTGCTCTTTCCAGATGGTCAGGTAGTCGACGATCTGCTCATTTATCGCCGCAGCCACGACAACTATATGCTGGTGGTCAATGCCTCGAATAATGATAAGGATTGGGCCTGGTTGACGGCCGTAAACGAAGGTCGTGTCCAGATTGACCCCATGCGACCAGAAGCTCGGGTATTGCATCCAACCAATCTCCGCGACTTGCGCGATCCTCAATGGGGCCAGGATTGCCTAGTTGATCTGGCCCTTCAAGGCCAGAACTCAACCGACATCCTCTTAGCTATGTGTGATGACCCCGGCTTGGCCGCCCGAATTAAGAAGCTAGGCTGGGCCAGACTGATAGAAGGAAAACTGGCTGGAATTGACGTTGTCATCTCTCGTACTGGCTATACCGGGGAACGGGTGGCATTTGAATTATTTGTCCACCCAGACCAAACGCCTGCCTTTTGGCAAGCGTTAATCGAAGCTGGCGAACCATTTGGACTAAAACCATGTGGGTTGGCCGCCCGCGACAGCACTCGAACAGAGGCCGGTCTGCCCTTATACGGCCATGAACTGGCGGGGCCGCTCAATTTAAATCCTGGTCAGGCCGGATTTGGCAGCTATGCGAAACTGTGGCAACCCTTCTTTATCGGCCGTGAGGCTTTCATCAATGCCTATTCTCAACAAGATGACATTTTGGTTCGATTTAGGATGAATGAAAAAGGAGTCAGACGACCAGAGCTTGGCGATCCGATTTTGGACAAACGGGGCAAGGTCGTTGGCACAGTCACAAGCTGCGCCATTGATCAGGAAGGCTACCTTTTAGGCCAAGCCCTGGTTCCTCTTTCGATGGCAGATGAAGGGACAGCCCTTTCAATTTATCAGTTAGGCGGTGGAAAACGTGGCTTGCGCGTTCCCTCTGAGGTCAAGCCAGGCGCTCGCTTACCTGTGCCAGACAGTGCAACCGTTTTAAGCCGTTTTCCAAAGCGAAAATAGCGAACGACATCATAACAATTCATGGCTGTTTAATGGACACATTGCCAATGGTGTCTCTACCTGATAGGATATACAGCTTACCAAGTAGCTACTCTCGTGAATGCGAGAAAATATACTTTGTGAAATTTCCTTAATAGGAGCAATAAAGTGCGACGTGAAGTATTAACTTGGTCCGATGTAGACAAACTAATCGACTACCTCGTTCCACAAATTCACGGCCGGTATGATTCGATGATAATCGTCACCAGAGGCGGTCTAATCCCTGGTGGTATGCTGGCCGAATCACTCAATATTACTTACATACTAACTGCCTCAGTTCGATTTCCGGCCGATTTTCCTGGGGTAAAAGGCACTGATGCAGCGCGATTTGCCGTTCCTGAGTTCATTCAATTCCCAGATGATGAACTACTTGAAGGCCGGCGAGTTCTGGTTGTCGATGATGTTTGGACGAGGGGTCGAAATATCGTCACGGTTGCCAGCCGGATTGATGCAGCAGGTGGTACGCCAGAAACTTGTGTCTTACACTACAAGCCAGCGCAATCCCTTTATCCTGGGCATACACCAACATATTATGCGGCCGTTTCAGATGCTTATATCATCTATCCTTGGGAAATTGATCGCGGGCCAGAAGCCTTTGGCATGTGGAATTAGTGACCGCTCATAATTAGTTGCTTACCCTGGTTAACTTTGTTAGGATCACAACTTAATATGCTCATGAATCCGGTTGTGACTGGGTCCCTGGCGGCGAAGGCCGTTGAACCGCGTCAGGTCCGGAAGGAAGCAGCGCTAAGGCGTCTCCTTCGGGTGCCCAGGACAACCTGGTTGCCACCGGATTCATGGGCATATTTGTGTAATTGGTAATCTGTTACTAAATTCAACAGCCAATGAACAGTAGCCTGGGTAAATCTAAAAAAATCCTCGTCCTCCTTTCTGGCCTGATTTTGATCGGGGCGGTAGCCTTAGGCATTTATGCTTTTACGCAAACCCAATATGTCGTTTATGCTGATGATGAGGTGCATCTGGTCAACGGCGATTATGAACGGGTAGCGGAGGTGTTGCAGGCAGCGGGTGTGGAAGTTCGGGCAGAGGACATCGTTTCGCCCGATTTATCGGCCGTAATCGAACCGGGCGACACCATTCAAATACAACGGGCCATTCCAGTCACACTCCGAACCGACAGCGGCGTTCAGACCCATTGGACGCTCCAATCAAATCTCGGCGCTTTTTTGACCGAAGCAGGGGTAGAAGTCGGCCGTACGGATCAGGTCTTTGCCGATGGTGAACGGGTCTTATTTTCAGAAATAGCAGACACGCCATTAACCCCGTTGGTTGAAGTGGGGCAATTTGTCAACATCACCATTGTCGAAAACAACAACCGAATCAATATGAGAACGGCCGCTCAAACGGTTGGCGAAGCGCTAGAAGAGGCTGGCCTAAATATCTTTGCGGCCGATGGTGTTGAACCGCCGTTAGGCAGTTGGCTATCCCCCGATATGAATATCATCGTCCGCCGCTCTATGCCGCTAACCATTCAGGCTGATGGGCAGGTTATCCAAACTCGCAGCCACCACACCAATGTTTTATCTGTGTTAGCTGAAGCTGGTGTTGGTTTAATTGGACAAGATTTTACCCGGCCGGGGCCAGATGTCGCTTTGGAACCGGGCAGTACCATCGAAGTCGTTCGGGTTACGGAAGATTTTCGCATTGAAGACGAAGAGATTCCCTTCGAGTCCCTTTTCCAAGGAACAGATCAGCTTGAGATTGATCAACGAGCGGTCCTGAGTGAGGGCGTTACGGGCATTATGCGACGCCGCATTCGAGTACGGTATGAAAACGGGGTAGAAGTTAGCCAAACACCAGACGGGGAATGGGTTGCCCGCGAACCAATCAACCGCGTTGTTGGTTTTGGCACGAAAATTGTCATCCGCGTTTTAGATACCCCTTCTGGCCCTGTTGAATATTGGCGCGTGGTTCGGATGCGGGTAACGGCCTATACGGCCGCAAGCTCTGGTAAGCCACCCGACCACCCCGCCTACGGCATCACCGCCAGCGGCAACCCGGCCGGAACCGGTATTGTCGCCGTAGACCCATCAGTCATTCCCTGGCTCAGCAACGTTTACGTTCCAGGTTATGGGATCGGCCTTGCTGGAGATACTGGCGGCGGCGTTAAAGGACGCTGGATTGATCTCGGCTATGACGAAGATGAACTTATCGCCTGGAGCGGCTATGTAGATGTCTACTATCTAGCCCCTGCCCCCGTGCCCGATAAGATCAACTATCTGATTCCCACCTGGCTACCGTAGAAACGAGTAGGCAGTAAACAGTCCCTCGCCGTATTCGTTACATTTTACTGTAAACTATCAACTGATTGCTGTTAACCGTTCACCCCAAACTGACTACTGATGCAACATCCAAAGCACCTTCTTCAAAAACATGGCTTCTCGCCTAAAAAAAGTCTGGGCCAAAACTTTATCTTTGATGATTTTGTGCTGGCTAAGATTGCGGAGTCGGCCGATTTAACGCCTGATGATGATGTCTTAGAAATCGGGCCGGGCCTGGGAGCGTTGACCCGTCATCTGGCGCAGGCTGCTAGGCGGGTGGTTGCGGTGGAATTAGACGGCCGTCTTACCCGCATCTTACAGGCTCAGCTAATCGACTATGCGAATATCGAGTTGGTTGAGGGTGACATTCTCGATATTGATCCGGCCGATTATTTCCAACAAGATTACAAAGTTGTTGCCAACGTTCCCTACTACATTACCGGAGCAATTCTTCGCCACCTGCTTTCCAATGCCTGTAGACCAACAACGATGGTTATGACGGTTCAACAAGAGGTTGCGGAACGATTAACGGCCGAACCAGGAAAAATGAGCCTGCTGGCCGTTAGCGTCCAGTTTTATGGGGAAGTTGAAATCGTTGAGAAGATAAAGGCGGGAGCGTTCTGGCCCAGGCCGGATGTTGATTCGGCCGTTATTAAAATCAACCTTTTTGCCAATAGATCTGTGCTGCCGGCGGATGAAAAGGCATTTTTTAGCCTGGTCAAGGTGGGCTTTAGTCAGAAGCGAAAGCAGCTTCAGAAGAATCTCCGCGCTATCGAGCGAGATAAGGCCAAAGTGCGAGAATTGCTACAGCTAGCGGGGGTTGAGGGGACTCGACGGGCAGAAACGCTGAGTTTGGCGGAGTGGTCGGCCGTATTTCAACAGTTTAAGGTCGCTAAATAATCCACCATCGCCACCGTCACAGAATGATGGAGTTAAGAAAATAACAAGGCAATAACGTCATTCCCGCGAAGGCGGGAATCCAATCGTCACGCCTGTGGATTCCTGCCTTCGCAGGAATGACAAATCTATTGCCACACTGGTATTACCTTGTCGTTGCCCAGGGCGGGTAAAAGACCCGCTCCTACCAAATCATGTTCGTTACACATTCCGCCAACTACTGAGCATTTCCCAAGGATCAGTTTGGGCTTCGCCATCACCATTCGATTGGCTTGCCAAACGACTGCCACTCCCTTCCCCTTTCAAAATCTCATAGGCGGCCATGGCTAGCCAGGTGCTGTGGCTCGAATCAGCGGTCGGCTCCCAGGCTGGCATCTGCTCCTCCAAAAAATTGGTGCTGAACTTTCCGGCAGCGAAATCCGGGTGGGCTAGAATATCGAGTAAATAGGGGATATTAGTCGTCACTCCAAGCACAACGGTATCTTGTAAGGCTCGAATCATCTTCCGAATGGCTTCTGTCCGATCATCGCCCCAGGTGATAACTTTCGCCAGCATTGGATCGTAGTAAGGGCTAACTTCTGACCCCGATTCAAGGCCATCGTCAACTCGAAGGCCAGGGCCGGAGGGAGCGCGATAAAATTCGATACGGCCGATCGATGGCAAGAAATTTTGGGCCGGGTCTTCAGCATAAATCCGACACTCCAGGGCATGGCCTTTTTGCTCTAAATCTCCCTGTTTGAAAGCTAACGGCTCTCCGGCTGCCAGTCGAATCTGCCAAGAGGCCAAATCAATGCCTGTCACCAACTCAGTTACCGGATGTTCGACCTGCAAACGGGTGTTCATTTCTAAGAAATAGAACTTTCCGTCTGGCGTCACCACAAATTCCAACGTTCCAGCGCTGATATAACCAACCGCTTTCGCCAAAGCCAGGGCAGCGGAAGCCATTTCCTGGCGGAGTGAAGGCGTTAGTACGGGAGAGGGGCTTTCTTCGATTATCTTTTGATGACGCCGTTGGATGGAACATTCTCTCTCAAAAAGATGGACGATGTTACCATGCAAATCGCCCAAAACCTGTATCTCCACGTGTCGAATTTCAGTGAAATATTTTTCGACCAGGATATGGTCGCTGCCAAAGGAGGAAAGGGATTCGTTTCGGGCCGCTTTAAGATCATCCATGAAGGTTTCGGCCGTCCAGACAACTCTCATTCCCTTACCGCCACCACCAGCACTGGCCTTGATAAGCACCGGAAATCCAATTGATTCGGCCGCTTTTCTAATCTCCTCGTCTGTATAATCCGCTCCATCAATACCAGGGACTACTGGCACATCAGCCTTTTTCGCCAGCTCTCTAGCTGCCGCTTTGCTGCCCAACGCGCGCATCGCTTCCGGGGTAGGACCGATGAAATGAATGTCATTATCGGCGCAGGCTTCGGCAAAATCGGCGTTTTCGCTTAAAAAACCATAGCCAGGGTGGATGGCATCGGCGCCGCTTATCCGGGCAATCTCAAAAATTAGCGCCTGATTGAGATAGGTGTCACGAGCAGCTTTGCCGTCAAGCTGATAGCTCTCATCGGCCGTTCTGACCCAGGCCGCCCCTCGATCCACTTCGGAATAGATAGCAACCGACCGTACCCCCAGCTCTCGACAGGCCCGAAAAATCCTCCGGGCAATCTCCCCCCTATTAGCGACTAGCACCTTATTAAACAATAGTTTCTCCGAAAATTCAGGGGAAGTCAGGCTTTTACGTTTATTAGGCCAGCTATCCTTATCCAAAAAGCCTGACTTCTGATTTTTATCAACTTTGCCACTTCGGCCGTCTTTTCTCCAAAAAGGCGCTCATCCCCTCTCGGCCTTCATCTCCGGACCGACGATTGGCGATGAGTTCGGCCGTATAATCCCGCATCTCGGCTTTTGCTTGATAGGCGACGGTGCGAATCAACTGTTTTGCGTCGGCCTGTGCGCCTGGGGCAGCCATAAGAAGCTGCTCAACTCGTTCATTGACCTTCTCATCTAAAGTTTCCTCGGCCACCACATGCTGAACCAGCCCGATCTGGGCCGCTTGTGGAGCTAAGAAACGCTCCCCGGTCAAAAAAAGTTCGCGGCTGTTGGCAACGCCGATTTTGGCAACAACGAATGGGGAGATTACGGCCGGAACGATGCCCAACCGCACTTCGCTAAAGGCAAATTTAGCTCGGTCTACTGCCACAGCAATATCACAACAGGCAACTAACCCTGCGCCACCGCCAATAGCGGCTCCATTGATTCGGCCGACAACCGCCTTTGGACAGCTATCGACTGCCAACATCAACTCAAAGATGGCCCGTCCGTCAGCCAGGTTTTCCTCAAAGGTGAAATCGGCCGTATCCCGCATATAACTGACATCTGCCCCAGCACAAAAAGAACGGCCGCTGCCCGTCAAGACAATAACCCGTACATCCTCACGCTCTCCAAGTTGTTGGAAAGCGGCCGTTATCGCTTGAATCATCTTTGGATTAAAGGCGTTGTGGCTCTCCGGCCTGTTGAGGGTTACAGTTGCGACAAGGCCATTGTGCTGGATTTCAATCATGGGGGTGCAAAGCGTAATTCGTAACGCGTAAAACGCAATTGGCTAAAAGCATGGTTACGTATTATTTGTTACGAACTACGGATATATTTATGAACTAGACGGCTGGCTTTGAATAGGACTTTCCCAACTTAGTGGAGGCGAATCTGTAGCCTCCAACTCTGGGGCAGTTTCATTCATCAATGCTTCAAAATCTTCCCGATCCATCGTTTCAACTTTCATCAAGTTTTCCGCCAATGCTGTCAGCTTGTCCTTGTTGTCTTCAACAATTTGCTTGGCTCGTTGATAATTTTCGTCAAGAATTCGGGCAACTTCCTTATCAATTGCTTGAGCGGCGTCTTCACTGTAATCACGGCCGTAGGTCATATCCCGACCCAAGAAGATATTGCCCGAACCGTTGCCAAAGGCTCGCAAGCCAATGGAGTCACTCATGCCATATTCCATCACCATCGCCCTGGCAATGTTCGTGGCGGTTTGAATATCTCCTGAAGCGCCAGTGGTGATTCGGCCGAAGAAAATATCTTCCGCTGCTCGGCCACCAAACGCAACGGTAATTCTGTCTTCAAAATGTTCTCGGCTCATCGTCATTCGGTCTTCTGGCAACGACAACATATATCCGCCAGCCCGACCACGTGGAATAATCGTAATCTTTTGAACTGGATCAGTGTAGGTCAGATTGAAGCTGACAACGGCATGTCCTGCTTCATGATAGGCAGTCACTTCCTTATCTTCCTCACTAATCACCCGACTCTTTCGTTCTGGCCCCATCACAATGCGGTCAAAGGCATCCTGGAAATCAATCGGCTGGACTTCCATTCTGTCTCGCCGGGCAGCGAAGATGGCTGACTCATTCATCAGGTTTTCCAGGTCGGCGCCAGAAAAACCGGCCGTTAAGCGGGCTATATCGGACAGATCGACCTTGCTGGAAACGGGTTTGCCTCGCATATGAATCTTGAGGATCATTTCACGACCCTTCACATCCGGTAAATCAACAATCACCTTGCGGTCGAAACGGCCTGGGCGCAACAAGGCCGGATCAAGGACATCGGCACGGTTGGTTGCGGCAATGACAATGATGTTGGTCTCGTTCGAGAAGCCATCCATTTCAACCAAAATCTGGTTCAATGTTTGTTCCCGCTCATCATGTCCACCGCCAAGGCCAGCCCCCCGCTGACGGCCGACTGCATCAATCTCATCTACAAAGACGATAGCCGGTGCATGTTGTTTGGCCTTCGTGAACAAATCACGGACTCGGCTAGCCCCAACACCGACAAACATCTCGACGAATTCAGAGCCGGAAATGTGGAAAAATGGCACGCCTGCTTCACCGGCAATGGCTCGGGCCAATAAGGTCTTACCCGTTCCTGGTGGGCCAATCATCAGAACCCCTTTCGGAATCCTGGCCCCAACCTGAATGAAGCGTTCAGGCTCTTTCAAAAATTGGACGATCTCTTGAACCTCTTCTTTGGCCTCATCCACGCCAGCGACATCTTCAAAGGTAACGGTCGGCTTATCACCATCGGAAATCGTCCGCGCTTTACTACGGCCGAATCCAAAGATGCTGTTGCCACCGCCGCCGCCCTGCATCTGTCGGAAAAATCGGGAGAATATCCAGATGAGTAAGATAACGGGACCAATGGCAAACAAGGCATTTATAATCGTGTTCATGCCAGAGGAATCGTTGATAAAAATTGGGGCTTCGCTCAAAACCTCTTCGGGAACGCCCATGTTTCTAAACTGCTCAAAAATGTTTCCTTCGTCTTTAACCGAAGCACGCATACGGCCGTCTTTATATTCAATCGAAACTTTGTTGCCGTTTACCTCGACTTTTTCAATCGTTTCTGCTTGAAGGCCACTTGCCACTTCAGAAAGCGGAATAGAATCTGGGCTATTTAACCCCCCAGATAACCAAAAATTTACCCCTAGCAAAATCGCCAGGACAGCTATTATCCAGACCCATATCGGAATTGGAGAGCGGGGGCTTTCGGGTTTTTCTTCCATGTTAACGCTTAACTCCTTAATCTAGTTCTAGGAAGAACCAGAATAAATATCTTTTACTTAAAATTGTTTTGCAATCACTCAATTATCGTAGGGAAACATCAGAAAGTTATTGGATTTTCATTAAACCTTCATCTATATTTATCTTATTCTCATTGTACGATGATTACAGGGGGCAGACAAACATTTTCACAATTGACAAGATAGTGTAAAATATAGACATAATGCAACAACCATTGTTTCAGGAACGGTCTAAACCGCCATCAGCATTGAGGCAAATCATCCGCCACAATCTTGCAATTATCACTTTTCTTATCCTATCAATTGCGGGAATGATGGCCGTTTATTGGTACTTCAGCCCGGATTGGGGAACAGTTGAAGCGGCCGCCTTAACCGGTATCGGCGTAGAAGCGATTGAAGTAGAACCTGGGGCCTTAACAGCGCCCATATTTAAGCGTCAAGAAAAAATTCCCGTTTCACAGCGTCTCACCCAAAGTAAAGCCCCTCTCCGCATTGGTATTATCGCGGGGCATAGCGGCAATGATAGCGGGGCCGTTTGTGAAGATGGTTTAACAGAAGTTCAAGTAACAACCAGTTTGGCTCAACGCCTAGCAGCTAGATTGCAATCATTTGGTATTACAACCGATTTGCTTGAAGAATTTGACCCACGCTTGGATGGTTATGATGCTTCAGCCCTGGTTTCAATTCACGCTGACTCCTGCGATTATATCAACGACCTGGCAACGGGTTACAAGATATCTGGTTCTCCATATACTGACTCCTCAAAGCTCTCGAACTGCATCGAACAATCTTATGGCCTAGCTACTGACTTACCCTACCATCCCAACAGCATCACGACCCATATGACCAATTACCATGCGTTTAGTAGATTGGGTATTGGCACGCCTGCGATTATTATTGAAGTCGGATTTCTCAATCTTGATCAAGAGATACTAACCTCTACGGATGATGTGATTATTGAAGGATTAACGAAAGGCATTTTTTGTCACCTGGATAAAGTCCCATGAATAGAAGTACCAATCAACTCATTAAAGAAGGTCACTTGGCAATTAAGCGTGGTGAGAAGATAGAAGCTCGCCGCTTATTAGAACAAGCTGCCCAACAAAACCCAGACGATTATCGCATTTGGTTGGGATTAGCGGCCGTTTCAAAAACACCGCAAGCCAGCCTGGCGATGATTGACAAAGCCGCTGCACTCAAGCCAAATAATTCGGCCGTTCGACAAGCTCGCAAATGGGCCGAAGGACAAGCGGCAAAAGCAGCCAAGCAATCTAAAAAAGCGCCTCCAGCCGTTGTACCGATGCGTGAGACATCTGTTCCTAAGAAAAAGGAAACGCCCATCGCCATGTCTATCCCAGTTGAGCAGTCTAGTTCCAATCGTGGCTTGCTGCTTCGTCGGGCAGTTGGTGGAGCAGCGATAATGGGTTTACTCATCGCAATGGGTATTCTAACCTGGTTTGCCTGGACAAGCTGGCAGGGTGATAGCGGGCAAACTGAGTTGGCAGCTGTTGAATCGGCCCAAAATTCGACCCTGGCTGGCGCTGCTTTGATTTCAGAGGCTGAAGAGTCTGACGCCTTATCTGAGGAAGAAGCTGAGAATACGGCCGTTGAAAATGCAACAGCCACTCCAAACCCCATTCTGCCTAAGAATATTATCCAAGAAGCAAACGAATCTCGGCCTCGTTGGACACCAACGCCCCAGCCAACGCTCACCCCAACGCCCTCACCAACTTGGGTACCAACCTTTGTCAGCCCCATTTCGGAAGCTGGCATTCTTAAACCGCTTGGCTTGTTACCCAATGAGCGATGGATAGATGTTGACATTTCAGAGCAAACTTTAATTGCCTACGAAGGCGATTTACCGGTATTCGAGACATTAATTTCGTCCGGCCTGGCCCAATATCCAACCGTCCTTGGGCAGTTCCGAGTTTGGCTGCGCTATGAGTCCCAAACGATGGACGGCTCCAGACTAGGTTATGACTATTACCTTGAAAATGTAAAATTCGTGCAATATTTTTATGAGGATTACGCTCTGCATGGCACTTATTGGCATAATAATTTTGGTAATCCAATGAGTCATGGCTGTGTCAATCTAACCAACGAAGATTCTGAATTCCTCTTTAACTTTGCGGATTACGGAACAGTCGTAAACGTTCACGAATAGCCTGATGCCCTTAAATATTATTGTAGGCGCACAATGGGGGGACGAGGGAAAAGGCCGAATTACCGATTTATTGGCCGAAGATGTTGATTATGTCGCTCGTTTTAGCGGGGGGGACAATGCTGGTCATACAGTCACAATTGGTCAAGAAGTTTTCAAGCTCCATCTCATGCCTTCTGGCATTGTTCAAGAATCTGCAATCTGTCTGATTGGCAATGGCGTTGTCATCAATCCGGCCGTTTTTCTGCGCGAACTTGCTGGTTTGGAGGAGCGGGGAATTTCTGTCACGCCAGACCGACTTAAGATAAGTACGGCCGCCCACCTCATCACACCCGCCCATATCGCCCTGGACAAAGCCAGTGAAACCGCCAGAGGGGACGGGGCCATTGGCACAACCCAACGTGGTATTGGCCCTGCCTACGCTGATAAAACAACCCGGCAAGGATTGAGGGCTGGACTGCTGGCCGATCCAGAGGGGTTGGCCGATGCTATCCATGCGCATATCGAAGCCAAAAACAGAACCTTGAAAAACAGATACGGGGCTGCTCCATTAAACGCCACCGAAATTGCGGCTGACTATGCTAATTATGCCCGTCGAATTAGTCCCTTTCTGGCTGATACCTCTCTAATCCTTCATGATGCCTTAGAAAACGGCCGTACCATCCTAGCTGAAGGGGCCCAAGGCACCTTACTTGACCTGGATCACGGTACTTATCCCTTTGTTACCAGCTCTTGGCCTACTTCCGGCGGCGCTTTAATCGGCCTAGGCGTTGGGCCAAAGACGGTCGGCCGAGTCATTGGGGTGGCAAAAGCCTTTACCAGTCGGGTTGGCAGTGGTCCCTTTCCTTGTGAATTAGACGGCCCCAAAGCCACTCGCCTGCGGGGGACGGGCGAAAACCCCTGGGATGAATATGGCACTACCACTGGACGGCCGCGCCGGGTCGGTTGGCTTGATATGGTAATTTTGCGCTATGCCGCTCGCATTAATGGCCTAACTGAAATAGCTTTAACAAAGCTGGACATTTTGAGTGGGTTGGAAGAAATTCCCGTCTGTATAGCCTATGGATTAGACGGCAAAATCACCTCCCAATTTCCGACCTCCCTCGATGATTTAGCCCGCTGCCAACCGATTTATGAAACATTACCGGGTTGGCAGGAAGACATCATGGGCGCTCGTTCCCTAGACGATCTCCCCCAAAATGCCCGCAGTTACATCGACTTCATCTCCCAAAATGTCAAACTCCCCATCTCTATAACCTCTGTTGGGCCTAAACGACGCCAGACAATTTTTGGCAATTAAACAAGCCGAACCACCACGTTGCCGATCCCTGTACCCTGATCCCCAATCCTCTAAATCTCCCACTCATAATGGACCAAAAAGCTAACAAAATATTGCTCTTGCCAGCGTTCTATGCCAACAACCCAGGTTCCCCAATCTAATTCCTGATCGGCTGGAGCGGGTCGATACATTGAGAAATAATTGGCTCCTTCATATCGGAAGGGCAATTGGATAAATCCAGCAGAGCCGCCATTCAAAATCTCGTTGCAGCCAATCTCAGTTGCTTGCAGGAGGTTGCGGTCTAAACGGGGGAGTATGATTTCACTGAATGAGCCATTAATATCATCTCCAGTGCCGTCGGCTATTCCCCAAAAATAGCTCTGAGAGCTAGAGAATACATTGGCTATTTCCTCATCTTCAAAACGGACGCCATCTTGATGCCAATAACGACGGAATCGTAAGCCCCTGGTTAGGCTGCTGATGTCTGCCAGCCCATTACCATTCCGATTTTCAATGACAGCAGTTATTTCATCGAGCAACGCCCGGGCTTCTGAATCGGCGCAAAAGACATCGCTGGGAATATCCTCTGTCAAAAAGCGACTGTTAACCCAGCCGCTAACATTATTCACATTGATGGGAACCCACAATGCGCCATTGACATCCTGACCAAAACCGACTACACGTACCCCGCTTTGGCCGGGCGTTAGGGATGCGACAATGTCATTACTTACCCCCGCCCCATTACGGACATTTAAGATGTCGTTTTCGTCAATGTGTATGACCCGATATTCTAACTCCGTATCAATATCCACAGTTGGAACGGCCGTCGCGCCCACCCCGACTGTCACTGTCGGAGCCAGCGTTGGCGTGCCACCATCTGCTTCACCAACAGCAGCCTCAGTAGGCGATAACGTGGGTTCCTCGGCAAGAGAAGGTGGGAGCGGTGTATCAACTGGGGGGAGTGGCAGTGGAGTTGGTTCGACCGTTGTCAAATTACAAGCCAAGCCAAGCGCAACTAACCCTATGATAAATAACCACCAACGATTTTGTTTTATCAACGTCATCCTGCCTCCAAAAAGCAATGATCAATCCGTAATAGGTAATTCGTAAAGACGTACAACACTCGCCTCTAGGTTACGCATTACTAAAGATTAAACTTAACATGCACAATGTCGCCATCTTGCACCACATATGTCTTACCTTCTTGACGTAGTTTTCCGGCCGTTCTTGCCGCTGGCAAACCGCCTAATTCGGCAAGGTCATCATAGCCAACCACTTCGGCTCGAATAAACCCCTTTGCTAGATCCGTATGAATAGCTGCCGCTGCATTTAAGGCAACCGCTCCTTTTTTGAGCGTCCAAGCCCGAACTTCATCCTCACCAACGGTAAAGAAAGATTGCAAACCCATCAACTCGTAGCTCAGGCCAATGGCGCGGTCTAAACCAAGTTCAGTGACAGTATACTCCTCCATAAACATGTCAAGGTCTTCGCCCTCAAGTTGGGCTAATTCCATCTCTAGCTTGCCCCGTAGATTTGTTACCAGGCTATCCTTATAGGGATATTCCAGGGTCACTTCGTCCTGGGTATCACCGATATTTACAACGACCAGGACTGGTTTCAGCGTCAATAAACTGTAGCCACGTAAGGATTTGAATTCTTCGTCGGTCAGGTCGAGTTCTCGTAACGGCCGTTCTTTTTCCAACATCCCATGCAACCGCTCAAAAAGCGCCAATTCCGTTTCGGCCTCGCCTTTATTTTTAAAAGCGCCTTTTGATAGACCGTCCCGCAATCGTTCTAATTTTCCCTCAACTGCAACTAAGTCATTAAAGAGAAACTCCATATCCAAAGTGGCTAAATCTCTGGCGGCATCGATTGTACTCTCAAGGTGGGCGACATTATCATCCTCGAAGGCCCGCACGACATGAACAAAGCCATCCAGTGCAACCAGATGATTTAGCAAAGGGCCGCTAATGCCGCCGCTTTCGCCAACCCCTTTCTGTAAGCCAGCTATATCAGTGTAAGTTACTTTGGCGTAGGTTGTTTTCTTTGGCTTGAACATTTCACTCAAAACGTCCACCCGTTCATCTGGTACGCTGACAACGGCCGTTAACACATCAAAACGGCCGCCCATGCTCTGTCCCGTTGGGGCATCTCCCTGAGTCAAGGCATTAAATACCGTGGTCTTGCCAGCGCTTGGCAAGCCAATAATTCCTAATTTCATTTACAATTCCTTTTAGTTTCAATCAAACCTGGTAAGTATATCAAGAACGATGCGTAAAACGTAATGCGTCAATAGTAATTGGTAATTTGTTCTCAATTTATTATTTCCTTGTTGGGTAATCGTATAACGGCCGTTCAACCAACCAATCCTCATTAAGTTACAATCTTCAAATGACTGTTGTAAAAAAGAATAATCTCATCATTGGTGCAGCTCTCTTATTAATCATATCGCTGGCAGCTTATTTTCGGCTGACAAACATCCACGATAATCCGGGCTGGTTTACGGATGAAGGGACGCATTTGGAAGTGGCTCGGAGCATCTTAGACGGCCAAACCCAATACCTTGCCGTCCAAGATTCTGTCTTGCTCTTCTCAAGGGTGCCACTGTTCGGACATTTATTGGCGGCGGTCGGCCGTCTTTTTGGGCTGAATATGATCGTTCTTCGGCTGCTAACAGGGTCATTAGGCACGTTGTCTGTTGGCCTATTGGCCATGCTCGTTTGGCGCATGACGCGGGAGAGATGGTTGGCGTTAACGGCCGCATTCATCCTATCTATCTTCCCAGCCGCCATCGTCTACAGCCGCTTTGGTTTTAGCTACAATTTGCTGTCACCCTTGCTGTTATTGGCTTGTTTGGGCCTTTGGGAATATATGCAGAGCGGCTCGAAAAGATGGCTGTTCATGGCTGCTTTATCCATAGGTCTAGGCACAATATCTGATTTATGGATGATAAGCTATTTACCAGTGTTAGTCTTTATGGTTCTATTCACCTCGAATGGGCAATTGCAATTCGAGATGCAATTTATCAAATCGCGCAACGGTTGGGGAACGGTTGGTTGGAGTTTGCCCCTTGCCCTGCTGCCATTTACCCTTCATGTCGCCCACTCTCTCCTAACCGCCCCAGAAGCATTCTTATTCGATCTTAACTTCGTCCGCAGCCGTCTCTCATTGTCCTTGATTGACCAAATCCAATCGCTGGCTACCAACATCACCGTATTACTTAGTCAAGATGGTTGGATTGGGCTGGGTTTCGTCGGTTTGCTAGCAATGCCTCGCCTGAACCAACGTCGCTTTTTGCTGATATTTATTCTGCTACCTCTGCTGATACTCGGCCGTTCCACCGCCCTACACGGTCTAGGCTTCCACTACTTCATCCCCTTTCTGCCCTTTATCGCTCTGGGCCTTGCCGCCCTTCTCTATCGTGGTCTCCCGATTCTTGCAAAAGCCATCCCTATCGGACAGCAGGCTGGCAACCTGCTTATTGCAATCCTAATAATTAGCCTCCCTCTCGTGACGACAATCTGGCTTTTGAATGATCAGGTAAACGGCCGTTACCAAACCGTCATCGACCCTTTTTTAGCAGATGCGGCGGATGCAATGGCCGTTGCGGCCTTTATCAATCAGTCACTACACGAAAATGACCTTGTTATCGCCAACGCCACTGTTAGTTGGATGCTCAAAACAAATCGGGCAGATTTCCAAATGTCAATTGCCAGCACAGGCATTGCCACCCCCCATTTACCAGCCGATTTACCCCCTAACCGCTTTGCCTACAACCCCGACTACCATCAAGCACAAATGGTCGTCATCGATAATTGGTGGTACACCTGGGGCGAATACAACGTATCAGGTCTTAGCCAAATGATCGATGAGGTATCAACTTGGCCTCTCATCTTCACAGCCGGAGAAATTCAAGTATATCAAAATCCGAATCTACCTGATCCGGCCCGCTAACTGCCGCTACTCAGCTAGAACATAATCAAAAAGAATTACCATTATTAGAGGAAATTAGGAAAATTCACATTTATTTTTCATTATATTTTATAATGAAAAGTCCTCAGTGTTGGTCAGCCAAGTATAGTTGGAGGTGGTGTCCTATGAGATAGATTTCAGCATTCATTGATAGTCGTGAAGAATTTGGAAACATCAACTATCGCTGGATATTTTCCAGCAAAGGAGTTAATCATGGCTACCGAGGAAAAAACCCAACAAGTTTCTTTACCCGACGTTCGTATTACAGATACAATGGCTAATATTTTCACAGCCAATGTTGGCGCAAATTTTACTGCCAATCAGTTAATTGCAATTTTGACTCCAGGCAGAATAGGCTGGTATCAAGGTTGTATTGAACGATTTTACTATGGGTCTGGAGATGATGACTTAGACTTTATCGTCATCAATGGCTCAGTCGTTTCGCCAAGTAATATCAAAGATTTCAAAGACCGTCTGCGCGAAGCAGCTTGTTGTCGTCACTGCGTATCTTTTTGTGTTGACACACAAGAAAGAATTATGTTTATGCTCAATGTCTGGCCTTGTAAAGAGTGTAAACCATCAGAGAAGTGCGGTTGTCAATAATCACCAATTAAAGGAGCTAAATGGTGTTAGACCGCAAAGATGATCGTTAAAAAAGTGGTATCAATGAACGAGTGGAGCCAATTTGAAGGCGAATTTAAGAGTTGTAACACATCACCTAGCAAATCGGGCGAGCCAGATTCAAGATTTAATTCTCGATTTCCAAAGATAAAAGCTCGTTTTCGACAATTATTGGAATAACAATTACCACTTCGACATCCCAGCCCTCAGCCAAATCTTAGACAATAATTGACTCTGAGCTATTCAACTCAGGGCATATTGGTTTACCAATTTTGAGGAAGTTTGAAATAGCTCCCTAAGGCTGAGGTGCCATCTTCATTGCAAGATGGCACCTCCTACTGCTCATCTGAGTTCCTTATTATCACCTCTACTTTTAGTGCCTCTACTTTTAGTCACCCGGTACGAAAAACTCCTCAGGCTCGGCCGTCTCCTCACCCTCATCAGCATCAACCTGCCGCCGGAACTGGCTCATGTAGAGGTCGTAGTAGAAGCCGCCATCGGCTAGCAGGCTGTCATGGGTTCCTCTCTCAATCACTTCGCCAGCATTTAAGACTAAGACCTGATCCGCGTTACGAATTGTGCTAAGGCGGTGGGCAATGACAAAGCTGGTACGGCCGCTTAACATGGTATCTAAGGCTTTCTGAATTTCTCGCTCGGTGCGGGTATCGACGCTGCTAGTGGCCTCATCTAAAATCAAGATGCGGGGGTCAGTTAGGGCGACACGGGCAATGGCTAACAACTGTCGCTGCCCCTGGCTCAAGCCTGCACCTCGTTCACCAAGCACAGTCTCGTAACCATTCTCCAAATTGTTAATGAATTCATGGGCGCGGGCCAGTTTTGCGGCCTCGATCACTTCCTCGTCTGTCGCATCAAGACGGCCGTAGCGAATATTGTTCATGACCGTATCGCTAAACAAAAAAGTGTCCTGCAATACAATCCCCATCTGGTTTCGCAAGCTGGTTCGAGTCACATCTCGAACATCGTAGCCATCGACCAAAACACGGCCGTCCGTAACATCCCAGAATCTAGGCAACAAATTGATGATCGTTGTCTTACCCGCTCCCGTCGGGCCAACGATGGCGATGGTTTCGCCTTGGGCTGCTTCGATGCTGACTCCCTTCAATACGGGTTCGCCTGGATTATATTCGGCCCAAACATTTTCTAGTTGGACTTGCCCTTGAATCTCCGGTATCGCTATCGCATCTGCCTTATCGCTCAGTTCCGGCTCTTCATCGAGCAAATCAAAAATCCGCTCTGCACCAGCGACCGCGCTTTGAATGTTTGTCCATAAAAGCGCAATTTGTTGGACAGGTCGGTTAAACTGTTGAGTATAGGCGATGAAGGTGACGATTAAGCCAATAGATACCGTTGTCCCAAACAGCCCTTGACCATTTAGAATCACCAAACCGCCAACCCCGGCCACAATCGCCATACTGACATAGCTCAAAGCTTCTAGTACAGGGGCTAAGGCGCTGGTATAGGCTTGGGCCTGAATATTAGCGTCCCGGTTGGCGGCATTACTGGCTCGGAACTGTTCGATGTTCTCCTCCTCGCGGCTAAAGGCTTGGACTTCACGAACGGCCGAAATATTCTCCTGCAAATCGGCATTCACTGAGCCAATCTCTTGCCTTGCCCGCCGAAAAGCCTTACGAGCCTGGCTTGAGAACCAACGGGTAGCAATAATCATCAGTGGCAGGGTGAGGAGGGTTATTGCAGATAGGGGTGCGTTTTTACTAATCATGGTGAAGACAATCCAACCGATTAGCAGGAAACCTTGGATGACGTTTACCAGCCCAAAGCCAATGACCTGCTGCAAGGTATCGATATCGTTTGTCACTCGGCTCATTACATCGCCAGTCTCTTGTTTACTAAAAAAGCCCAAACTTAGCCGATGAATATGGTAGAAAATGTCTTTCTGCAAGTCTCGCAGCACATGGAATCCGGCCCAACTCATCAGATAAAACTGGAGGCCAGTTAAAGCAGAGCTGCCGAGATAAAGAACAACAATTAGCAAAATTAACTGCCCAAAGCCAACAAGCGTCTGTTCGGCCGTTGCCCCAACTTCGGGGGTGGTATACCAACAGTTGCCAAACGCACCTTCGTCGCCACCTTGCGTCTGATCAGCCAGGTCGCCAAAAGGCAGTCCGCCGCCATCCACTACCTCACTTGCGGCTGTTTGGGCTGCAAAGGGGCCGAGATAACAGTCCACCGCTTGTCCGGTTAAATCTGGAACCAAAACCTGCATGTAGGTTCCGCCGATAACGAAAAGGGCAACTAGGACGAGGGCCAGGACATAATTCCTGAAGTAATAGCCTAATCGTCGTAATGTTTTGGAAATACTGCGAGCCTTTCTCGACTCTGTACCTAATAGTTGTGCTTGCCGGTCAAACATAGTTAATGTCTCTCAATTTGTTTAAGGCTTGAAAAGTTTAACTTCTTAAAGAAGTTGAACTTTTTTTGTATTGCATTACGCCACTTCTGGGGCGACATCTTCAGCAAGTTGGGAATGGTAAATATCAGCATAGATGGGGCTGTTTTCCATCAATTCTTCATGGACACCACGAGCGACGATTTCACCCTGATCCAAGACAAGAATCTCATCAGCATTTAGAACGGTGCTGATCCGTTGAGCAATGACAAAGCTCGTTCGTCCCTCCATCAAATCATCCAACGCTTTTTGAATCTCATATTCAGTATTTAGATCGACACTGCTGGTCGAATCGTCCAGAATCAGAATGGTTGGATCGAGTAATAGAGCGCGGGCGATGGCGATGCGCTGCTTTTGGCCGCCGCTCAAGGTCGAGCCGCGCTCGCCAACGGGGGTGTCGTAGCCGTCGGGAAAGGAGATGATGAAGTCATGGGCGGCGGCGGCTTTGGCGGCGGCGACAATATCATCATCGGCGGCATCAGGACGACCGAAGGCGATATTTTCTCGAATCGTGCCGCTAAAGAGGGTTGTCTCTTGCAGCACAATTCCAATCTGGCTCCGTAAACTTTCAATCGTCACATCCCGAACATCATGTCCAGCGATGAGAATCTTGCCTTCGCTGACATCATAGAAGCGGGGAATCAGGTTGATGATGGTTGTTTTGCCGCTGCCAGTTGAGCCAAGCAAGGCGATGGTTTGTCCTGGCTCGGCCGTTAAATTGATGTTCTTCAACACCGGTTCACCACTGCTAAAGTAGCGGAAGGTGACATCCTGAAATTCAACGATACCATCGGCCGTATCGAGGGTCATTGCGCCAGGCTTATTCTCGACATCATTCTTCGCATCCAAAATCTCAAATATGCGCTCGGCGCTGGCTGAGGCTTGGGCCATTAGGGAAATGATGAATCCAAGCTGACCCATCGGCAAGAAGATATAAATGAGATAAAGGCTAAACTTCTGCCACTCGCCAATAGTCAAAGTACCATCAATGATTTGACGACCGCCGAAGTATAGAATGGCGGCCTGCCCCATATTAGCGATGAGAAAGAACAGGGGGAAGAGAAAGGTGAAAGTACGAGTAATGCGAATGCGCTGTTCAAGTAGATAGTCAACGGAATCGACAAAACGCTCTTTTTCGGCCGATTCTTTGGCAAAGGCTTTGACCACTTTTAAGCCAGCCAGATTTTCTTGGAGGATGTTGTTAACGGCCGATAATCGTTTTTGCACCTCGCCAAACAATGGCTGAATTCTGGCGCCAAATATGGCGAAGATAATCATTGATAAGGGTAAAATCGGCAGGACAACGAGGGTCAAATTAAAGTTGGTGGCAAACAAGATAACAATTGTGCCAGCTAACAAGATGACGGCCTGAATCGCCATCAACAAGCCTTGGCCCAAAAAGAGCCGCAACCGTTCCACATCGTCGGTGGCTCGAATCATCAACTGCCCGGTGCGGTTCCGATCATGGTAGCTGAAGCTCAAGCGTTGAATCTTCTCAAAGAGGTCGTTCCGCAGTTCAAAGGCGATATTTTGGGATAATGTTTGGGTCAGGAAGGTTTGGGCGAAGGTAAAAAGCCCGCGCGCGATGGCAAAGGCCACCACGATTAACCCGGCATAAACAATGGCTTGGGGCGCATTCTCCAGATCAACGGACATGGCTGAGAGGTCTAAGCCTAACCGCTCGGCGGCAACAGTTTGAAATTCAGTCGGTAAATCTAAAATCGCTTTGTTGGTGGCGTTGGTGATGATGGTATCAATGATATTCTGCACTAATTGGGGAACGGCTAGTTGGGCCGCCGTTGCGATAAAGAGGGATAGGACGGCAATACCCATGACTCTTGGATAACGGCCGATATACCGTATCCCCCGCCCTAAGGCTTTGCTGTTCGGCCGTTCGCGGCCTTTTCGTTGCTTTCTTTCACGACGCATAGTATTAAATCCTTATTCAGATCGGACCGAATCTAAAGTTGTTGATACTTTATCCAGAATATTTCGTAACTGCCGCCTTTCCTCGTCCGATAGGCTGCTAAAGCATTGCGCTATCATTCTCATATGTTTACTGGCATGTTCCTGAACAAGCGCTCGACCCGATTCAGTCAATGTAATGATGAATTTCCGACGATCCTCTTTATGAAGACGCCTGACAATCATGCCTTCGTCTTCTAAATCACGGATAAGGGAGCTTATTGTGTTGCGACTTGTTCCTTGACGCTCGCTAATCTCGGAGGGATGCAGCCCTTCCCGGCCATCAACTTCGGCCGAAAAGAAAAGACCCATTAAAAGCCGATAACGGGCATATGACATCCCGGTGGCAGTGAGGCTATTCTCTCCAATCTGACGTAAGGAATGGGAAACCTGGCGCATTTGATCCATCAAAGCCAACGCCTCTGGCTCAATATCCGGGTTCATCTTTTGAATGACGACCATCAATTTCTTTTGTCTTTTTTTATCTTTCATAATTTTTAGTTCGACACCTGTATGATATGACAAAGAATTATACGACATCGAACTACTTTGTCAACTGGACGAATGGGCAGGTCTGCACGAGAGTTCTAGTCATACCATACATCTAAATTATAATTTAGATGTATCTAATATATTATCGTAAAGCCCCTGCCCGTGTCAAGACTCTTTTCAATTTTGGATGAGCGAAACGGTTGTTGATAACTAGAGGAGCGCGGGCATCCTACCCGCCAGCGGCCAGCAAGATGGTTGCGCGCCATCAACAAAAACTTCGGCCTCCCTTTAATTTTTCTTGTATAATGTGAGGCTGCTATTGGAAACTACACTTGTAAGGAGCAATCATGAAACCTCTAAAAGACAAAGTTGCTGTGGTAGCTGGGGCGACGCGGGGGGCTGGCCGGGGTATCGCCTGTATGTTAGGTGAATTAGGCGCAACCGTTTACTGTACGGGTCGGAGTGTTCGGGGAAAACCAGCAACGGGCAATCGACCGGAGACGATAGAAGAAACGGCCGAAATGGTGAGTGCTTATGGTGGCCGGGGCATTTACCACCAAGCCGACCACACTGACGAGGACCAAGTCGTCGCCCTCTTTGAGCGGGTGAAGAAGGAATACGGCCGACTTGACATTCTAGTAAACGACATTTGGGGTGGTGACAGCTTATCAGAATGGATGCTCCCTTTTTGGGAACAGGATATTCAGAAGGGTCGAACGATGTTGGAACGAGCAATCCTAACTCATATGATAACCAGCCGACATGGAGTTCCAATGATGATTGAACGGAATCAAGGCTTAATCGTTGAGGTCACAGATGGGGATCATATGGGCTATCGTGGAACGATGTTCTATGATTTAGCTAAAATAGGGGCCATTCGATTAGCTAACAATATGGCCCAAGACTTAAAGGATTACGCCATTACCGCGCTAGCAGTAACTCCTGGCTATCTCCGTTCGGAGGAAATGTTAGATGGATATGGGGTGACGGAAGAAAATTGGCAGGAAGGGGCCAAAAAAGACCCACACTTTATTGCCTCGGAAACGCCTTACTTTGTCGGCAGGGCTATTGCCGCTTTAGCTGCCGATCCCAATGTTCATGAAAAGGCGGGGCAGGTTTGGGCATCTTGGACATTGGCAAAAGAGTATGGGTTTAAGGACATGGACGGCCGTCAGCCAGATTGGGGAACGTATTTCAAAGAAGTCGTGAAACCTCAATTGGCTGGCTAGCCTTGACAAACCAGTTCGCTTATCATTATTATTCAAGGTATGAATAACTCTTATTCAGGCCCTGAAAGATATTACCCACGCTGGATCACGGCTTCGCTTCAGTCGGCCGTTCAGGACCACCCCATTGTTATCCTAACAGGAGCGAGGCAAGTGGGGAAAAGCACCTTGCTCCGACAGGCCCCGCCTTTTCGAGAATGGCGGTTCCAAACAATGGATGACTTTGACACGTTAGGTCAGGCTCAAAATCAACCCGAAGCATTATGGGCTGGCACGGATAGGATTATTCTTGACGAAGTTCAAAAAGCGCCTGAAATTCTCCCAGCGATTAAACAAGCTGTTGACAATCAACCTGGCCGATTTCGTTTCGTCCTCTCTGGATCAGCAAATTTACTCTTAATGCGACAGGTAAATGAAAGCTTGGCTGGGCGAGCGGTCTACTTTATTCTCTCACCAATGACACTCGGCGAAATAAACCAAAATGCCCCCCCTAACTTCTTGGCAAATGCGTTAGTAGGGAATTTTCCTCTCAAAGGGACTATATCTGCGAGTAATGACCTACCACATTTGCTTCTACGAGGACTTATGCCAGCCTTGCTTCAATTGTCTACACCTGAATCCTGGGTGCGTTGGTGGGATGGCTATATTCGTACTTACTTAGAACGAGACCTACGACAAATATCACAGATTGATTCTCTGCTCGATTTCCGCCGGGTCATGGAATTATTGGCTTTAAGAACTGGTCAATTATTGAATCAAGCAGAAGTTAGTCGTGATTCTGGTATATCTCAGCCGACCGTTCACCGCTATATCAACTTATTAGAAACCACTCACCTTTTCACAAGATTGCCTGCTTTCACCCGTAGTAAGACTACCCGGCTTCTTAAATCTCCGAAAGCGATGTGGACAGACCCAGGTTTAGCTATTCATCTTTCTGGCTACTTTGACAAGGAAGAATTAAGCGGAGCTAGAGAATTAGGCAGCTTTTTTGAGGCATTCATCTATCATCATCTGAAAGTATTGGCTGACTTGATGACACCACCGGCTCGTCTCTACTTTTGGCGCACAAGGAAAGGGATAGAGGTCGATTTCGTTTTGGAATACGGCCGACAAATTCTAGCTGTCGAAGTAAAACAAACGCAGAATCCAGGTTATCGTGATACCAAAGGGTTGCAAAGTTTCTTGGAACATCATCCAGAAGCGTTAGGTGGCATATTATTACATGGGGGAAACGAAATTCGGCGATTGGGGGAAAATATTATGGCCGTCCCCTGGACACTGATTACTGGTTAACCAACCTTGTTGGACTCCAAAACATCCCCAAAAAAAGAGGCATCATCTTCATAAAGATGATGCCTCCTGATACTTACTTGGCAAATCTACCGTTTAACTTGCGTCGGCCGATCCTCGTCGGAATATTTTACTAAAGAAAGCATTCACCGGGTCTAAGAGACTGTAGACAACGGGGACAACAATCAGGGTTAGAAGGGTGCTGACCAACAGACCGCCAATGACAGCCCGAGCCAGCTCGCCAGCGATAATGGCACCCGCCTCCTGACTTAAAGCCAAGGGGATTAGGGCCAGGATAGCAGTTAGAGCCGTCATCCAGATCGGCCGTAAACGTGTACGGCCGCCTTCAACCAGGGCATCATAAGCATTTTCGCCCCGATTCCGTAACTGCTGAACCAGTTCAAGCAGCACAATAGCATTCGTAACCACAACCCCGACCAACATCATCAGACCAATCATGGAGGAGATGCCCAAGACACTGCTCGTGATGAACAGGGCTAAGGCCGCCCCAACCAGCGCGAAGGGCAAACTGAATAGGATGGTAAAAGGGTGAATGAGGCTGCGGAATGAAAGCGCCATAATCAGGTAGACGAGGATGATTGAGTAACCGATAGCGGTAATCATATCCTGGAACCCTTCGGTCTGTTGTTGAGTATCGAACCCTTCCGTTACCTCGACACCCGCCGGGAGGGAGTCCAGTTCGGCTACCGCTTGCTTGGCTGCGCCTGTGACACCGAGGGTGTTTTCCGTCTCTAATTCACCACTAAAGCTGATCGCTGAACGGCCGTCGATTCGAATAATGGAGGTGTCTCCAGCTTGTGCGTCGTCTACGTTGCTTGACACATTAGCGATATCGGGAATGCCGTCCTGATCGATATCGACTGATCCAAGCGCTGCTTTGACTTCATCAACGACTGGCTCCAACTGAGCCATAGAATCACCGGTAATGATGAGACCAAACCCACTAAATCCTGTCTGGGCAGCGGCCGAAACAATCACATTTTCTTCACCAAAAATTGCTTCTGCCTCATTACGGACTTCATTCGTTAAGCCTGCTAGCTCATCCTGATCTTCAACCGTGATTGTGATAAAGGCAACATTCTGGCTAACACTTCCGCCGCCAAATAAAGCCGCGAATCCACCGCCACCGCCACCAATTGAAACTTGAACAGTTTCAATCGCGTCGAATTGATTCACAATGGCTTCCATTTCTCGAACAAGTACATCAGTTTCCTGCATGGTTGTTTCATTTGGCAGTTCAACACTCACATTTAATGTCGGTTCCCCGAGACTGGGGATAAAGCTCTGGGGTAACTGAACCAATAAAACCAGGCTGCCAATAAATAGCAATAAGGCCAATATCATTGTCGCTAGGCGATGGGACAAGGCCCATTTCAAAGCCGGTGTGTAAACCTTTTGCATGGTTGTTTCAACTTCTTCCGGGATATGCTCCTTACGAATCATCAAAACCGATAACGCGGGAACAACGGTGATGGAAACAACAAAGCTGGCCGCCAAAGCAAAGGTAACTGTCAAACCGAATGGCAAGAAGAAGGAGCCGATGACACCACCTAGTAAACCAAGAGGCAAGAATACCGCCATTGTAGTAACAGTGGAGGTGAAGATAGCAACCGCCACCTCTTTCGTTCCTTCGATTGCAGCATGAACGGGGTCGTCGCCTCGTTGAATGAAGCGGTAGGTATTTTCCAAAACGACAATGGAATCATCAACAACACGGCCGATCGCCACCGTCAAGCCACTCAAGGTCATAATGTTCAAGGTAATGTCGGTCGGGAACAGTTGAGCGATAAATCGTAGTACCCCATTGCCACTATCATTCGCCAAATCATTGACCCAGCCGCCAAACAAGGTTGGAATCCATCGCATCAATAAGAAAGCAGTAAAGACCGAAAGCGGGATTGAAATACCAACGACAATAGTCGATCGCCAGCTTAATTTGTATTTGCCACCTACTCGCCCACTTAAGAAGATTAAGATAATGATAACGGCGAATAACGCGCCTAAAATACCTTCACGGGAAACACCGGAAATGGCATCCTCAATGAAAGTTGCCTGCTCAAAAACCAGCGCATGACTAATACCAGGATTTTCTGCCTCAAATGCATCTAGGGCATCGAAGATGCGGTGAGCAACCACGACGGTATTGGCATCGCCATCTTTAAATAGATCAATTAGAACGCTCGGATTGCCGTCGGTGCGGGTTATTGTTGCGTCGGGAATGAAAACCTCAATATCCCCTGCAGCAATGCCGCGCAGCTCTTCAGCCAAATTAGCGTCGAAGGCATCCGGATAGTTGTCCAAGAGATAGGTTAAGGATTCTGGCGACATCAGGCGCAAGACAGTTGGTGACAGTGTTTCTACGAACGGCTCTTCATTTTCTGCCAGATAAGCGATTACGTCTGGGGTAAGGTCAGTCACGAACTGGGCTGGGTTTTCGGCCTGGGGTGACTCTGGCAAGAAGTTGATGAAGGCTGCTGCTGGGGCAACATCTGATCCTGGAATGGGGAATTGATTATTGAGAATATCAGCCGCTGTTTGGAAAAGCGGATCTTCTCCGTCTGGGCCAGGTTCAGTCCAAATACCACTCAATGGGGGTGAATCGGCTGAGGCTTCTTCTTGTTCGGCCGCTTCTTCCAGCGCCAATTGACCAGCGCCGCCAAAGTCGGCCGCTAAGTCATCTAACTCAGCCCGTAAATCAGCATCCAAAGTGTCCAGATATTCGGCTGGCAGCAGAGCAATGACTTCCGGCTGCAAAGCCCGCAAGTTATCGGGGGTTAGCAGTTCTAGTAATTGCAAAGCTTGGGGGCCAAACGAACTAATCTGGCGCATAAATTCAGGGGTGATGTCGGAGGCCAACTCTAACTCCACGCCAAAGCTTTCTGCGGCTGTGATGAGGAAGTCAGGCAGTCGAGCCGGATCTGGCGTTGGGGTCGGTTCAACCTCGGCCGTTTCTTCGGTTTCGCCCCCTTCGGTCTCCATTTGAGCGGCTTGGAACTGAGCGTCCCGGATAACGATAATGGCCAAGGTCGCCTGGAGTTCTTCGTCCAATCCAGCAACATATTCTTCCGGTAGAGCAGCCTGAACATCAGGCGGGAATGCCAAGATGTGTTCTTCTGTTAAATCATCTAACAGTTCAGGAGCAAAGCCAGCCAGTAACTCTAAGGTTTCGGCCGTAATATCGGCCGTCGATTCTAATGTCTGACCTGCCTGCGAAGCAGCGGCCGTCCAAGATTCAGGCACGGCAACGGCTTCTGGCGCTTCACCATTGGCGGCCAAGACAATGGCTGCTAGTTGAGCCATCTGGGCTGGGGCCATATCAGCGGCGGCTGGCAGTCCGGCTTCGATGACGGCCGGATCAAAGGCTCGCCACATTTCTGGGCTCAGGTCATTGAGCAATTCGGGAGCAAATCCAACGAGTAACTCCATAATCTCTGAGGTCACATCGGCCGTTGTCTCCAGCGTCTGTCCAGCCTGAGAAGCGGCAGCTACCCATGATTCCGGCAAAGCCACTGGCTCAACATCGGCGACTTCTGCTTCCCCTTCACCTGTTTCAGCTTGGGCCTGCATAGACCAGATTTGGATATTAACTAAGGTTTGTTGTAAGCCCTCATCTAAGCCAGCGACATAATCTTCTGGCAAAGCAGCTTGAACATCGGGCGGGAAGGCCAGGATATGTTCCTCAGTTAAGTCATCTAAGAGTTCGGGGGCAAAGCCAGCCAATAACTCTAAGGTTTCGGCCGTAATATCGGCCGTCGATTCTAATGTTTGGCCCGCCTGAGAGGCAGCGGCCGCCCAAGATTCTGGCACAGCGACTGGTTCTGGTGTTTCACTATTAGCCGCCCCAACGATAGCCACAAGTTGAGCCATTAATGAAGGAGCTATTTCTACACCACTCGTCAAGCCGACTTCAATGACGGCCGGATCGAAAGCCCGCCACATTTCAGGGGTCAGATCGTTTAGCAAGTCTGGCTGGAAGCCAACCAGCAGATCCATTATGTCGGCGGTTATATCGGCCGTTGTTCCGATTTCTTGCCCACCGGCGGCAGCGGCAGCTATCCAGGACTCTGGTAAGGCGACTGGCTCAACGGTTGGTAACTCGGTCGTTTCTTCGGTTTCCTCTGGAATTGGCGTTGGTTCTGGGGTCGGTTCAACAGTTGGTTCTGGAGTCGGGGTCGGAAAAACGCCAATCTGGTCCACTTCCAGTTCGCGGACTTCATCTAAGGTGTAGTTGCCAACGCCGCCAAATTCGGAGGCGATTTCATCTAACTCGGCTCGCAGGTCGGATTCCAGAGTGTCGATGTATTCACTGGGTAAAATAGCCAATGAATCGGGTTGAGCTAACAAGAGTAGTTCTGGCGGTATTAAGGCCAACGCGGTTAAGACCTGTTCGTTGGTTCCTTCAAGGTCAAGGAGCATTTCAGGCGTTATATCTTGGACGAATTCGACCTCTAAGCCGAGGGTTTCAGCCCCTTCCCGCACCAAGAGTGGTAAGCGTCCTGGCTCTTCTGGTTCTTCGACAACTTCTTCCTCTTCTGGCTCTTCGATGGCCGTTTCTTCTGGCAGCTCCTGACCACCGCTAACAGATGCCTGGCTAACTTGCTCAAGACTTTCTAAACGGGGAACTAGATCGCTGGAAACAAGCTCTTTTAGCTCTGCTAGCGATAAGTTATCGGAGGAAACACTCGCCGATACAACAGGCAGGTCATCCAAACTAAAGTTTAAGATTTCTGGCTCCGCTCCCTCTGGCAGCTCAACTGAGTCAATAGCTGCCTGAATATCTTCAATTACATCTTCTTGTCTAAGGCCAAACCCATTGCGGGTGGCAATAAAAGCAAAGCCGCTGCTGGTCGTAGACTCCGTGTTTATGACACTATCTACATTTGATATGCTTTCTTCTAAGGGGATCGTGACCTCTTCCAGAAACTGTTCGGCCGATTCAGCATCAGGCCATTGGACGATAATCACAGATTGAGGGAACTCAATACTGGGCAGCAATGCCAGGTTAAGTTGAGCCGCTGAGACCACGCCGCCTACCATCGTTAGTAGGGTGAGAACAATGACTACCCATTTATAACGAATAGAAGCTCGTGTAACCTTGTCGAAGAATGATGTTATCATAGTGAATTCCTTATGAAACTACTGAAAAAGTTTTTGTAAAACTGTTAATCCAGAAGATACTGTTTTTCGTTCTTCTGGAGTCAAAGAATCAACCTTACTTGCCAGATATGTTTCCGCCTGTTGGCCCATTTCTGCAAATCGTCGTTGCCCTTTGGGAGTCAATTTTATTAAGACTACCCGGCGATCAACGGTGCTTTTTTCTCGCTGCACCCAGCCTCTTGTCTCCAAACGGCTAATCGAACCGGACATCGTTGGCAAACTGACACCCTGATAATCGGCTAATTCGCTCAAATTACAAGGACGTTCCGTTAGCATGGCTAAAGCGCCTAAATGGGCAGGGTTTAGGTTTTTTTCCCCCTGGCGCAGCTCGGCCGCCACTGAGCGGGTTAAGGGCATAATGATTGATAATAGTTGGTGGGCAATAAGTTGTGATTCGTTCATTTTTCATCTTTTTTATGCTTGTTAGGCATCCTAATAGTTAGGCAGGCTAAGTATTATAGGGACGGAAATTCGTTTGTCAAGAATTTCACAAAGTACATTGGTCATAAAGCTAGTAGGTCAAATTGCCTACTAATTTTTGATAGGTAATGTTTGACAATATCACCCGAACACGCTAAATTCCCCAGCATCTTATCAATTGAATATGCGGGAAAACAAAGCGCAAGGGTCTATGTTTTAAGATAAATGACATCTTAAAAATATAGATTGACGAGGTGGAGGTTCCTCACTTTAGGTGAGTGCTAACTAATGTTGGTTAGAACAACATTAGGAAAGTCGAGAAATCAGCGGGTGCCTCCCAGGATTGCCACATCCTGTGTTTCTTCCCCCTCCAGACAAACGGACTTACAAAACGGCCGTGTAAGCGGTCAACAAAAAGGTTCGTAGTGGCAGTTGAGCGATTTCAAAATCATTCAATTATTTTCAGGAGGGGTATCCCCAGCTTTTCACACAATTTGGGTGGGCATACCGCATCTCTAGCAACCGTATGGAGGTATATCATCATGTGTGGAATCGTTGGTTACGTTGGACCAAAGCAAGCGCCAAATATTATTTTGAGTGGCCTGAAAAGGCTGGAGTACCGGGGCTATGATTCGGCTGGATTGGCTGTTTTAGAGCAAAATGGACTGGTTCATGTCCGTCGGGATGTGGGCAAGCTGTCTAATTTAGAGGGGTTGGTGGGCCGCTCTCCACTACAAGGACATATCGGTATTGGGCATACACGTTGGGCCACCCATGGGGTACCAAGCGAACGCAATGCTCATCCCCATCTTAGTATGAACGGCCGTGTTGTCTTGGTTCACAACGGCATTGTCGAGAATTATCTTGAACTTAAAGAAGAGTTATTAGCTGAAGGAGTCCCATTTAAATCGGATACAGACACCGAAGTAATCGTCCAACTGATTGAGCGATTTTTAGAAACGGGAATTGATTTTGTTTCGGCCGTTCGCAAGACCCTGAAACGTTTGAAAGGATCAAGCGCGGTTGTAACAATGACGGTCGATAACCCGGAGCAATTAGTTTGCGCTCGAATGGGCAACGCCGGTGGCATTACCCTTGGGGTTGGTCAAGATGAAATGTTTATCGCCTCCGACATTCCGGCCATATTGGAATATACCCGCGATATGGTATTCCTAGAAAATCGGCAGATGGCGGTTATCGAACCAGACCGATATCAGGTGATGGATTTAGAGGGTGGCTTGGTTGAAGGGGAAATCCACCATATTTCCTGGGACCCGGTTAGCGCTGTTAAGGGTGAGTATAAGCATTTCATGCAAAAGGAGATTTTCGAGCAACCTAGATCACTGATCGACACATTGCGCGGCCGGGTTGATTTTGAGAATGGTGATGTGACAATCCCCGAATTGAATTTAACGGCCGAGTTAGCACAACGAATTAATAAACTGTTCATTGTGGCTTGTGGAACCAGCTATTATTCGGGGCTAATCGGCAAATATCTATTCGAGTCGATTGCTAAGCTGCCGACGGAGGTAGAGTATGGGTCTGAGTTTCGTTATTATGACCCGCTTGTGGATGAAAATACAGCCTTCCTCTCCATAACCCAATCTGGTGAAACGGCCGACACTCTGGCAGCCAGTGAGCAAGCTCGCCAAAAAGGGGCCACGATTTGGTCAATTGTTAATGCTATTGGTAGTCAATCTATGAGAACGGCCGATGGCTATGTGGCGATGCAGGCTGGCCCAGAGATTGGGGTGGCAAGCACAAAGGCCTTTACCGTCTCCATCGTCGACCAGTTTTTGATGGCTTGCTATTTGGGCCAGCTTCGGGGGACGGTCACAACCAAACAGTTAAAGGCGTTGGTAGCCGATTTAGCTCATTTACCAGATTTGGCTGGACAGGTATTAGACCAGGACGAAAGTTACCAGGCGTTGTCCAGCCATTTCCAAAATGCCAAAGACTTTCTCTTTATTGGCCGAGGCATCAATTATCCAATAGCGATGGAAGGGGCCTTAAAATTGAAGGAAATCAGCTACATTCATGCTGAAGGATATCCGGCAGGCGAAATGAAACATGGGCCAATTGCCCTCATTGACGAAACGATGCCCGTCTTGGCGATTGTGACAAAGGATCACTTATACGAAAAGATGGTCAGCCAGCTGGAACAAGCAAAGGCCAGAGGTGGCGTGGTCATTGCTTTGGCAACGGAAGGGGATGAGTTTATTCGAGACAAGGTGGATCATGTTATTTATGTTCCTGAAACCTCCCCCCTACTCGCCCCTGTGGTCAATGTGATTCCGCTGCAACTGTTGAGCTACCACATTGCCGTCCGGCGCGGCTGTGATGTTGACCAGCCACGTAATCTGGCGAAGTCGGTGACGGTAGAATAAAGATCGGAACTGGCTAGGTAATTGGTAATTGGACAGGTTGTTTGCAGCAACGGCCGAACAACCAGCCGCCTGGATACGAAGATTGATTCTTTAAGGTTGCTCAGATATAGGATTGACCCAGGCGGCTTCGTAACAAAAATCAATATTATAAGGAACGCTCTGATCATAATCTCGACCAAGAGCGATGAAGCGTAGAGCATTTTGTTCAGGGATGAGCAACCAACGGCCGTCTTGACTCCAATCGTAGTTAAAGCCCGACCTAAGAATAATTGTTTCGATCGATGTACCAACAGTCATTTCAGTCGGATCAAGTGGGATCACCCTAATCATTTGTGAATCGATACCACTATCGGGAAGGGTTCCAAATGAGCTAAAGGATAATTTCTGACCATCTGATGAAAATTGAAGGGGGCTTGTTAAGGAATGATCCGTAATATCAATTAGCATTGTCGTTTCAGAAGTATCTCTGCGAAAAGTAAGAAGATAAGCGTTTTGAGGATCAGCGTCAGGATGGGCAGAGGCGACGATGAAGAGCCAGTCTGGGTTATCGGGGTGGGCGACAACTGATTGTACGATCACAGGCAAGGTAGAATTGCTCCCCCCAATTGCTTCGGTAATATCGGCTGCATCCAATAATAACGTTGGTTTCATCACGTCATCAACAGTTGCAGCCAGAATCCCGACATCAAGCGATGGCTCTGGGCCAGAGGCATTATCACCATCTGACCGCACAAAAACAAAGCTGTTTTCATCTAACCAATTAGGAGAAAATCCACTCCCCAAATAGGTCGTTTCGCCTGTCTCGTTATTTCGCAATGTCAACTCATTTTGGCTATCCGGATCGAGGATAAGCAACCAAGATAAATCCGGTGACCAGAATGGAAAGCCATCGTAATTTTGAAGGGCGCAGTCTCCAGATTGACAGGATTCGATATTAATCGCCTGGGGAACTATCTTAAAGTCATTGGGATTTGTTTCCTCAGGTTCAAAGTTAAAAACTATTATGTTCTGGCCGCTAGGATCGAACTGTTGTTGAAATGGAGCTTGGATCAACCGAGGCGAAGCATCAAGCTCTAACCACAACTGTTCTTGACCAGCTTGCCATGCAACGAATTTGAAATTATTTACATTAGGTTCAAAGTTATTTAAACTTAACAAAATACCACTGTCATCTGGAAACGGCGTCATGAGAGAAATCGAGAATTGTTGCAGGGGTTTAGCAAGGTAGTCGATTTCTTGACCAGCTAAATCGTTCGTCCACTGGTTCGCCCGAGGGTTATAACGTAATAAGGTTAATTCAGAAACATTATTACAAGCAATAAGCACATCCTGTTCTGGAAATGGGATTGGGGGTGAGGGAATTTGTCGGGGGACGGGCATTGCTAAGACTGGCCGGGGAGGTGGCGCTAGTCCCCAAGTAGCTAAAGTTTCATCGACAGGAAAAACTCTAGGAGAAAAGGCTCCAACGGTAGCCCTTTCAGCCGAATAACGAATTGCTACTACAGCGCCGAGCCAATTGGCATAGCCTTGAAAGATTGCGTTGTAGTCGGATTCATCTACAGGACGGCCGATCAAAGTTGGTGATGGCATTGAATAATGGGAAACACCCTGATTGGCGATCAGGCTGATATTGAAGTAATTCTCGTTCAATCCCTTCAAACTATCAGCTCTACGTTCGAGACGAAATTCCACATGAAAACGGGAGGGACACTCGATAGCATCATCCTGACAAATTCGGTCGAGTAATTCCTCAAATCTCAAACCCAAATAATCTGCAATTGCTTCATCTTTTTCAGAATAGACTAACGTAAAATATTCACCATACTCTGTGTTGCTCCAATTTCCCCAATATGTATTATCATCTGGTAATTCCGTTAAAAACCAGCTCTCTGCCTGACGCTCGTAATGATAAGTTTGTTCAAGCCAAACTGTTTCTGAAAGTCGTTCACCACTCGTTATCTCATAGGGCAGCGTTTCGACGACTTCGGCCGTTTGTAGGTCAGGCGAAAGGGTTACTATTGGGTCATTTTCTTGATTCAAGGTAGTTTCGGCAATTAATCTGAGGTTAAGTTGTTGCCGATCTAAAAATAGACCTGTATTCAAAAGCTCTAATTGCAGTTCGCTCCAACTCCGGTTACGGTCTGACAACATGGTTGCTAATAAATCAATGTCGCGCTCTAGAGCGGCTTGGCGCACCAAACTGTGGGCGGCTAGAATATCGGCCGTTGTTGTATCTTCTACCTGCTCTACTTGGCGATTGAGGAGGCTATAGATAACGAAACCTACAATAACCAAAAGGATAACACCCCCACCCAACCACGGCCCCCAGCGTTTGAACCATCCTGGAAAATCGGTCGTTGGTTTGGCAACTACCTCAACTGAAGGCTCATCCCAACCGTCCTTATCGTCAGTCTGCCAATTAAAATCGTTGGACATCAACCTAGTTCATCCACTCGGCCTGGACGCAGCCCGGGATAGTTGGCGGGGCGAGTTGGGCAGCTGGTTCCCCTGGCGAATACAGGCTAATAATACCCTGGTGCAAGATGAGGAGCCATTGGCTATCGGCCGTCCAATCATAGCTGGGTGGGTTTTCTTCATCTTTGGCTTGCCAGGGGAGTAGGGTCACATCTTCCCCTTCGCCTATTGGCTCGATTTTTATTCGCCAGGCGTTGAGGGTCGTGTCGTAGAGGCTGGCGGCGAGGAAACGGCCGTCTGGCGCGAGGTTAAAGCTGTGAAGCTGCTCTGATTGGAGCAAAACGGACAGGGCATCCTCCGCTCTATCATAAGAAAAAATATAAGCCTCTCCCAAGTTGCCCGTCGGCAGCCATTCAAAGCCCAAAATTGTCCATTTGCCAGGGTCAGTAGATGGTGCAAGCGGATTAAGGCCAATATAGCCAATCATGAGCTGTTCTGGACGATTATCTGATGAAATCAACATTCGGAGCCGCTCGGAGGTTAGCGCTACAGACACTTCCTCGTCTTCGGCCGTTCCATAGACCACCTCTTGAAACCGATCTTCAAGCGTTCGGACATAGCCAAACGTATCCTCATCCAGCCAAAAAGGAACCGTTCCTAACCCCAGCGGATTTTGGGAAATTCTTTCACCCACAAACTGTCGCCACCAGAGAATGTTCCCCGACTTTACCAAAAATTGATCGCCCTTTGGAGACCAGGTCGGAGCGCCGATCATTTCACGAGCCTCTTTCGGACAATTGCCGTCGGCACAATCAGCCAAATCAACCAGGATAAAGGTGTTGGCACGACTATCTAGGTCGGGCAGAACAATTAGAAGCCGCTGTTCGTCTTCGTGAACGCGCCATCTCAATGCCGCATAGACGGTTTCGGGTAATGTTTCTTCATATAGGATGCGGGCAGTGCGATTGTGCCAATAGATAATCCGAGTCAGCACTTCATTTTCCGAAATAAAATCTGCTTCTTGGGCCAAAATCCCTTGGCCGTTAGGGGCAGCCTGAATGTGGACGATGTTGCGACCTGCTAATTCAGTCCATAGCTTTCCAGAGGTAAGATTGAAGCGGTGAAGTTGTAATCGATCACGGCTATCGGTTGTGCAAAGGAGGGCAATATCTCTATCAGGTAGTTCAGATGTACCTGTATCGGCAATTTCGTTAATGACAGTCGGTGGGGGCCAGAAGCCTAAGCCCCGTTGAGCCATTTCGCTCTCCAGAAAAATGGGGAATGGTAAATCATCTGGGCAGCATTCGTCTTCATAGATCTTGCCAAAAACGGCCGAAAAGATATGACTCCCATAACCTCGCAACAATACCTGATAGCCTGCCTCATCAACAGGCAAGCCGACTAGAGAGGGCGTCGGTAGAAAAATAACACCTGATCGGATGGAAGATATTGATATATCAGAGACATAGGAGCCATTTTTTTCAACTCTATCAACTAAATCCAACCAGATAGCAGGCTCTTTTTCAAAATGGATAAGCAGGTCAAGGGCAAAACGGCAAGACGGCCGATCTTCTTCATTACATACTTCATTAAAGAAAATTGGTAAGTCATCAACTAATCGTTGAACAATCGCCTCATCCCGCACTGGGTAGAGCGCGGTGAAGGAATCCCTTTCATAGACCTCATTGCCCAACCCACCCCAAAAATCAATAGTTGGCTCGGTCCAACGCCATTCATTTCGGAATTGATAGTGATGGGTTTGTTGGAGGTAAATGGTTTCGGATTGGCCCTGGCTATTTGAATAGTAAGGGATTTCGAGGATGACATCGGCCGTTTGGAGATCGGGTGATAGGACAATGTCTTTGATTATCGGTTCCTGCTCAGTTCGATGCAATCCAAAGGGCCAGCGATTCAGCAAGAGGTCTTGATCGGCAATGGCTCGTTGAAAGCCAGTCCAGGGAGCATTTTCTAAGGGTAAGATGTTAAGAAGAACGGAGGGGTCTTGTTGATCGGCGGCGTAAACTAGCAAGTTATTGGCCGCTTCGAGATCGTCATTACGCGCTTCTTCTGCCCCACCCACCCGGCTGCGAACCTGCCAAAAAAGAAACAAGCTCACCAATAGTATGCCACCGATGACTAGCAGGATGGCTAACCAGGAACGGCCGACCCGCGCTTTTTGCTCCTTTTCCAACGTTTGGGTCTCACCCCAACGCACCTCTTCCTCTGTTTGCCAATTAAAGTCTGCCATGATTCGTTATTTTACCAGATAAAGAGGGCCTCACGACAGTCATTAAATTGATAAGGTAACATTTGACGATAAGGTAAATTATCATTGGTTGTTACACTCAAATTCACCAATTCTAAAAATCCAACATTTGGTGAAATCAGCCATTTCCCATCGAAAGAATAATCGAGGCCGTCAAACCCACTGAACTCGCTTCTGCTCACTACAAATGGTGCAATAGTGGGGTCTATATTGAATAGGTAGTAGGACCAAGGAAGGGTTGAATCTCCTCCTGGACGCTGATTTTGAAATGTAGGCACAAGCAACCACTCACCACTTGGCAACCATTCTGAGAAGCCAACGACAACTCGCTCAAGAAATGCCAAAAGGACAGTTTCACCAGACAATCGATTCCAACGAAAGAAATAAATATTGTTATCAATTACACCGGTATTAAAGGCAGTAATAGCAATCAAATTATTATTGGTTGGGTTCAGTTGGGCATCCCGAATTACTAAAGTTTCTGGGCGTTCATCTTCTGGTATAGCTTGCCGTAAGTCTTCATCATTTATTAGCAGTTGTGGTTCGTCATTGGCAACCTGAGCGGTGTAGATGCCTGGGTTCCGGCCAATTTCGACATAGCCATATTCCTCTTTACTAAACCAGAAAGGTGAGAACCCTTGAGCTGAAAGTGGGTGAAAATTACCAGCCCTGTCTATCCGAGTTATGCCGGCAAGTGAACTCGTTCTTTCTTCAGTTTGACCAAATAATTGAAGGATCATTTGGGAACTATCTGGAGACCATTCAGGAAAACCACTGATACTTTTCAATTGGCAGCCTGTTTCGTCGCAATCTTCTAAATCGAGAATGGCGAAGGTTTGGTTATCTTGCGCAAAGTTAAGCATGAAAAGGTTTCGGCCGTTTGGTCCTATACTGTTTATACGAAGAATTTTGCTAGGGTCTTGTTCGAGGTCATTATAAAGTATGTTTTCCAGCCCATTTTGCCACAAGAAAGTGCTTTTAGGGCCATCAAAGTTTCCTCGTTGAATGATAACTGCCGAATCGTCTGGCAAAGTGTCTATAAACTGGGTCGGTTGGTCGTACTCATCCAAGGTCAGCCAATCCTCACTCGACCAATCGTAGCCGTATAAAACGGTTCTTGGAGAAGAAATTTGTTCACAGCTTAGGAGAATGTCTTGTTCTGGGACTGTTTGAGCCTGGACGACCTGACCAGAAGAGCTACTGCCATAGATATAATTGAGCCAGGCTTGCTGAACCTTGACATCAAGGAAGTCATCGACAAGGAGCTCGTTTAACCAATCTGGATAGCTATTTGATTCGATGAGACTTTGGCGCATCGTTTCGGCCGTTGCATTGGATATGGATGTGGAAAGGATAAAATCTGTTAGGGCATAGGCCCAGGCCGAATATGAATTTTCTTCTAAATCGAATTCCCGAGAGCGCCAAACGTCATCCAGGGTGTGAATTTGTTGGAAACGGCCGAAAAGCTGCTCATAATCTGCCGGGTTGAGTGGGTAAGGACGAAGATCGAGTTCAGTTAGCTGATAATCGAGCAAGGCGTGAATTAACAAAGCATGTTCGCAACATTCCAATTCAAGAGCGTTAATCATCCCAGCCTGGACGACATGGGCTGCATACCCCCTATAAAGGGCGTTAGCAGAGGCCTGATCAACTGGGTAGCCCACGAGGGAAAGGGTCGGCAGTACGATTTCGGGTCGATTTTCTAACTCTGCCTGGAACGCTTTTAACCCAAGTTGACTGGCAGGATCCGTTTCTAAGGTAAGTGTTAGATTGAAATCGGCCGGGCAAGACAGGTCAGGCGCCTCTGTACATAGTTGATCTAATTTGTCCTCTATGTATTGGAATAAATCATTGACCTGTTCAGCGTCTATTTCTGGGTAGATGACGTTGAGATATTGCCCCTCTTTGGTCACTGTTTCCCCCCAATAAGACTCTGGATCCTCTGGCGGAGCAAACAGCCAGCGATTGTTCCCACGACGATAAATGGCATATTGTTTAAGCTGTACTGTTTCGGCCGTTCCGCCGGGAGATATATTGGTGAAGTTTCGGGTGGTGATGACCTCAGCTTGATTTAAATCGGGCGACAAGTCAAATTCGTATTGGGCTGAATTATCTACCTTAGAAACAAGTCCAAATGATTGAGGATTGAACAAGCTGCCCTCCCCTGCAACCTCTAAGGTTTGATGGAGCCAATCATTATCCCTGCCGGAAACGAGATTGTTTAGTAAATCTCTATCTGCTCCATCAGCCGCTTGGAGGACGAGTTCATGGGTGCGGCGGACTTCGATTTCGGCTTGAGTAACGGCCGCTTCTAGCTGCTGCTGCACCTGCCTATAGATAACGGCCCCAATGATTACTACGATTAACAAAGCCAAAGAAATTCTGAACCAGGGACGTTTTTTCGGCCGTTCTACTTTTGCTTGTTGGGCTGGCTTTTCCTCCCAACCGTCATCTTCAGTTTGCCATTGAAAATCTGAGGGCATTTAATGATTTTTCCTTTTTCAGGATGGTATTGGATCGACCCAAGCTACATGAGAGCAAGTTTGGAGGTTGTGAGGAATCAACCGCTCGTAATGGTGAGCCGGGGCAATCAGTCTGAGGTAATTTTGCTCAATCGTAACAAGCCAGTTGCCATCCTTCGACCAATCATAATAGGGATGAACGAACTGCGATGAAGGGTAGCTTACTGCGTATTGGTGGGTTTCCCTCAATTCTGTATCACGAGTGTAAATGGTCCAGGCAGCGGTTTCTTCGGCAGAGAGTTGGCTGGCAGTAAGCCAACGGCCGTTTGCCGAAACGGTGAAAGGAACATAACCATTTGGCGACACAAGGGATGGATAACCCGCATTCGTTCCCTCAAGACTCATCTCTAAGGTGATATTGCCCACCGTTAATCCCTCGTCTGTTTCTACTAACCGTACTGAAAAGATTTCGGTTTGTCGCTGCTGCACGGCAAAATAAAGCAAACTAATAAAAAGCTCAGACGAATCGGCAGGGTTGACAGTCACATAACTGATAAAGGCCGAGACGGGCTCAGGCTGATTGAGTAAGGGTAATAAATCATTCGTTGTTAATAACCTTTGCGGACGAGCATCATCAACTGATGCGTTTACTAACTCCATACTGCCCTCAGAACCATTGACATTATCTAAATAACGGATGTAGCCGTAACGGCCGCTATCCAACCAAAATGGCGCTAGCCCTTCGCCCAACGCTTGCTCTGATTCAGCTACCTCATTGCCCAGGAGCAGACCGTTCCGACGCTGTAAAATTGTTTGACGGCCGTCCGGCGACCAAACAGGAAAAGTCCTGAGTTCAGTGACCCGGCAGCCATCCTCATCACAATCATCCAAATCAATTTGACTGTAGCGGGTAGAGACCGGGGTATCCCCATAGCCATGAAGCATTAGGTTTGGCCCCGCCGCTGGGCTTGACCAGCCGACTGGATACAACATCAGATGGCTAAATAGATCATCATAAACGAGGGTGTCTTGGCCGCCTCGCCAAAGCGTTAGACGCAAGCGAGAGGAGTCTTGGCCGGGTAGATATTGCTGTAAAACGACCCCTTCATCCGTCGCCATCGGGCTTAAGTAGCGGAAGGATTGGTCGGGCAAATCAACCACCCACTCGTCACTAGAAACAAAGCGGATGAGTTTGGGGACTGGCGTTTCAGGTGGGTAACAGAGCAGTTGCAACTCTTGGTCTGGCAAGGGGATTGGGGTATCGGCCCAAGCGGTAAAGACCGCTAAGATTGGGGCTGTGTAGCGTTCATAGAGCAAATTATAACTGACTTCATCGACAGGATGACCTACGAGGGAGGGAGCGGGCAGCAGGAAGATACGGCCGTCTACTAACGTCGTCTCCCAACCACGCCAAAGCGTTGGATTACTATTATTCGTTTCCATTCGCAATTCGATTTCTGCCCGTTCATCACAGACCCCAGTCGCAAGACTTTGACAAACGGCCGATAAGTCCGATTCCAAATCTTGGGCTAGACGTAAGGCAAGGGTCTCGTCTCTCTCAGGGTAGGTTATCGTCACTAATGATTTTTCTTCACGCCTCCAATCACCCCAATAGTCGTTTGGAGGGGCTGCTAAGAACCAACGGTCGGCACTCCGGCGAAAAGTTAGACTTTGGGCGAGCCGGATTTGCTGGGGCGAGTCTATGACCTCATCAGGATGATCCACTATGTTATACACTTGTTGAAAGGAAATCTCCGCACTGCGCCAGTCGGGGGCAAGTTGGATATCTATTTCGGCCGTTTGCAAACCGTTTTCATTGCCAGCGGGGAGAAGGCCAATTTGGGAACGGCCTAGCAGTTCGCCCCCGGAAAATAGATTTCGTTGACCCGTAGCCCAGGCGGGTTCGGCCCCGACCAAAAGGGCATTAAATATCTCTTCGTCTGAGTTAGCAACAGCTTGCTGCCAAAGGGTAAAGGCGGCCAGCACGTCGGCTTCAAATTCGGCCGTTTGAGCATCAGCCCGCCGGTCTAGCTGCCAATAAATGATGACCGTGATAAGGGCTATTAAACCGAGGAAGAAGAACAGTTTTCGACCGCGTTTTTTAACGGGTTTTGGGGTGGGATCGGCGGTAACAAACGGCCGTTCGTCATTTTCTTCTGTCTGCCAATCAAATAAATTCATCTTTTAAGTTGAACGACTGTCATTGGCTAATTATCAACGCCCTTTTATCCAAGCCATATCTGTACAATCCTGGAACTCATGACGCACGAGGTGATCATAATTCGCATCGGGAGCGCTTAACATGATAAAGCCATCACTCAAGGAGGCTAGCCAATCACCATTGTTCGACCAACTTCGTCCTGGTAAAAAGGCAGCCCCAGACATCGTATACAGGAGAGTTGTCTGGGATTCTGTATTGTATAAATAGATGTTCTGCTGGCGCTGACTAGAGCTGGAAGCAACTGAAAAATTCGTCCTTAATACCAACCAGTGGTTGTCGGGCGAAAAACGGGGAACCAAGAGGCCGCCCGGTGAGTTTTCCGTCTCTAGTACAAGTTCTATCTCGCCTCTTTGCCATTCTAAGGTAAAGAGATAGTCGATATTCTCAAGTCGATTTACGGCCGTTATATATATTAAATTCGGGGCTGTTGGATCGGTTGTAGCATCATTCAAACGAATTTCCGTTTCCTCAAGATCAGGAACAAGGGCAGCAAGGTCAGCTTGAGTAAGCAAGATTTGAGGCGCGTTGTCATTTACAGAGGCCATTACCAAAGCAACATCTTGTGGCCCACCTTGAAGGAAGGCGTAGTTTTCATTGTCCAGCCAAAAGGGAGAATTACCATCTCCGATTGGTTTGGGCGATTGTAAACGGCCGTCTCCCAGAAAAAGGGGCCATTCCCCAACGATTGGGGCGGCTCTTTCACTCATCACCCATAAAGTCCGGCTACCATCGGGCGACCAAACTGGCAATCCCTCTATTCGGCTCAAGGGACAGCTTTCGTCATCACAATTCTCAATGTCCAGTAAATTATATTCGGAAGTGAATGTTTCTTGTTCAAAGCTGTTCAAAACAAGTTGCGTTCCATCTGGGTTGGAACGTTCTGTTGAAAAATAGAAAGCATCACCGAATATGACAACCGTTTCCTGCCCATCGCGCCATAAGGTTGTGCGGAGTTGATCAACATCTAAAAATTGTTCAGTCAAAATCAAGCCCTCATTGTTCGGTAGCCCGTTCATAACAACAAAGTCTCGGTTTGCTAGCTCAACTTTCCAACTGCTTTGGGACAGGTCATAGCGGTAAACATTGGAGATACCAGTCTGCCCGTCGTTGCAGATGAGGGCAATGTCTTCTTCGGGCCAATTAACTGGGGGTGGGCCTTGTTGGTCTAGGATTCGCTGTTGGACAGCCGCTTGCCAAGCTGGCTCTTGTACAGCATCATCACCCGTAACCCCAGCCTGGGCTGTCCAGGCCCCAAATGAGGCTGTTCGGGCCATTGTGCGCTGCAATTCGATGATTGGTGGCGCATCTTCCTGGTTAATGAGGAATTCAACAAAGAGGTAGGTTAACGGCCAATCTGGCCGTTCCTGAAATTCTGCCAAAGAAAGCTCTTCAGCTCTTATTTCTCGCAGCGTATCAACTTTAAGTGGTCGGCGCAGAGCAAGACGATAATCAGCCAGCGTCAAGGGCCAGGTCTGAAGGCCAAGCTGGTGTAGCTGGGCATCGAGTAAGGCTTTGAAAAAGGGGCTTTGGTCGCAGCATTCCCATTCTGCTTGGCGAGCAATGAGGTGGGATACAATGATGGTTGCATACCCTCGATAGAGCGCTCGGTAGCTGGCATTGTTGGCTGGTTTGCCGACCAGAGTTGGCGTGGGCAGCACTAATTGGTCGCCCGCTTGGGCGAAGAGTTCGGGATCACTGGTATCCATCATGGCATCCAAATCGGTTGCTAATAGAACGTCTAAGGGCTGGCTCTCATCACAATCCAATTCCAACCGTTGACAAGCGCCAGACAAAACTGCTTCTAAGTCGGAGGCGAGTTGGCTGCCTGTTTCATCATCTCGGTCGGGGAAGGTTAATTCTATGTAGTTGCCTTTGGCAGTGATATAACTTCCCCAAAAGTCGTCGTCCGGGGGGGAAAGGAGCCAACGGGTTTCGCTGAGACGATAAACGGCCGTCTGTGTCAACTGAACGATCCCCTCTTCCCCATTTAGGCCATACCCATAGCTTTCTTGATATTCGATTTCGGCCGATTGCAAGTCGCTGGAGAGGCTGACCGATATATCGTCGCTAGTCTCTTGTGGTCGCCAGGACAGACCGAACGGTTGGCGTTGAAAGAGTAAATTCATGTCCAAGATAGCCAGTTGATCTTGGGTCCAATTGGGGTCACGGCCAGAGAGAAGCGGGGCAAATAGCTCCAAATCCCCTTCTTGGGCGGCCATCTTGACGAGGGCGTGGCTGGAGAGAACATCTTCTTCAACAGAAGCGGCGGTATTATCTACATATCGCCGCACCTGACGATAGGCGAGATAGCCAGCGGATAGGAGAACGACTAGAACAACCAGGGCAATCAGCCAAATCGGCCGTTTCCTTTTAGGCCCAGGCTGTCCTTCATCAGCTTCAGGCGCTGCATACTTATCCCAAGAAATATCGTCTTCTGCTCGCCAGTCAAAGTTGGAAGACATTGATTCCTTAACTCCTTGTCATCAGTAGTCTGTATTCTGTAAGCGGCAGCCAAATGAACACGCAGATGGATTTATTATTCTGGCACACCATAAAGATGGCGGTAGATGGCTTGACCGACGTAGATGCGTTCGATATAAAGGCGGGTTTCGGCAAAGTTGACCAGGGCATGATAGCAATCAAGATCATCCGATTCCTGATTGTACCAGCGGGCGGCGTTGCCGGGGCCAGCATTGTAGGCAGATAGAGCGGCAGGAACGAAACCATCAAAGGCATCAAGCTGTTGATCGAGATAGAAAGCGCCAAAAGCAATACCAACGTACGGCCGATAAAGGTCTTGATTTTCATAGTCCGGCCAATCTAACTGCACAGCAATATATTCACCTGTATCTGGAATGACCTGGCTCAATCCCTGGGCAACGGCCGAAGAGATGGCAAAACTTTCATAGAGACTTTCCTGGCGGATAAGGGCAAATTGCAAGAGCGGATCATAGCCATATCTTTCAGCTTCGGCCGTAATCAGATCAGCGTAATAAATTGGATAGGCCAGCCGAGCCAGAAAAACAGGGGCAGTTAAGGCATTTATCCGGGCTTGATTCATAACTGCTTCTGCCGCCAAAATGGAGGAACGATACAGCCCCAAATCTCGGAAAAAGAGGGCCAATTGATAGCTGTGAAGGGCATCATTCCGGTTCGCCTGTCGTACAATCTCTAACTCTGAACGGGCCGCTTCTCGCAAGCCAAGTCGCCAGAGCTTTTCGCCTCGAATGAGGCCACCGTCAGCAGCAAGGGTTGGCGAAAGCCCACTAATAACCGTCCCTGTCTCTAACTGGAGCCACTCTCGCAGCCAGTTTTCGGTGGCCGTCTGATCCTCAGAGTTCATCTCAAGATTTAAATTCTCGATACTTGAAAATGGCGCCACCCCTTGAGCCTCATGAACTGCTCGTTGCGTGAAATAATTGATACCTAATAGCTCTGCTGCGATTTCACGGTATGGCTCAGCTTCTTCTGATGGCAAGGTTTTTAGCAACCAGAGAAGGGCGGCTCCGCCGTAAATTTGGTCTGGATACGTTTCGGCCGTTTCCTGCCATAAAAGCGTCGCTTCCTCCTGATTGCCCTGGCTTTGCTGCAACTGTCCTGCATAGAACAACGCTTCGTCAGCATCTTGATGGTCAGAATAGTTGGCAGCCATCTCCTGATAAAACGTAATTGCCCCAGGAATATCTCCTAGCTGTTCCGTTAGGGCAGCGACCCACCAAGCAGCAAAGGGGGCTTCTGGCCCCTCTGGAAAGCGCTCTAGGTAGCTTTGATAGCTGCTAATAGCTTCAGGATATAGGCCAGCACGAGCCTGTAATTTACCTTTTTCGAGGAGGCCAGTGGCAACGGCCGTTAAATCACCGGAGGTTTGGATTTGTTCGCCTGTCTCCTCATCAAGCCCAAAAATTGGCTCGCTGGCCTCGATATAGGCATCTATTTCAGCGAGTGCGGCGGTTATATTTCCTAATCCTTCATAAGACCAGGCTAAATAGAGATGGACATCTTCGCGGTGGGTGGGATTATTATCAATATAGGCATTCAGGGCAGCGATGCCGGGTTCATATACTTCAGCATGGTAATCTATCAATCCCCTCTGAAATTGATCAACTTCAAAGCCAGCTTCAATTAAAGCAACCAGGGAGAGGTAACTGTCATATACCTGAGGATATTCCGTTACAGCGATGAGGAAGTTTTCATTAGCAGTGCCATCGTCTCCTGCGGCCAGGGCCGTTGTCCCAATGAGGTAGTGGGTCTGTCCTCTGGTTCCATCGGTAACGGCAAATGAAAGTATGGCTTCGTATTCTGCAATTGCAGCCTGATAATTTTCATCTTCCAGGTAAAAGTCAGCTAATTGAAGGTGGAGATTGAGCCGAACCAGATTTGGCCCTTCGCCTAACGTAGCTGCTTCATAGGCTTCGATAGCGGCCGTTCTGTCGTCTAAGGTCAGATGGCAACGGGCGATAGCAGGCTGGACGTAGGCAGCCATATCAGGGTAAATCGAAAGATACGTCTCGTAAGCGCCAATGGCAGCCGGGCAATCACCGAGACTTTGATAGGATTGAGCCAACCAAAAATAACCATCGACAGGTTGAGGCCGTCCCGGTTGGCCGATGATAGCTGGTTGTTCAGAATCTATCGACGTTTGAGCCAGCAGTTCGCTAAAGGTTTCAGCCGCCGCTTGATATTGGCCCAAATGATAAAAAGATTGACCAAGTTTGAGGAGCGCTTCTTGCGTTTGAATACCATCCAAGATACCGGCCGCCAAACTTAGTTGGAACTCTGGAACGGCCGCTTCATAATTCTCATGGAAAAAGAACTGTAGGCCGCGAGGAAAACGTTCAACCGGTTCGGGGGTGGCCGTCGGAGTAACGGAAGGGGTTGGAGTTGATGTTGGAACGGCATCTTCAGGTTCGGAGACGGCCGACTGAGGCGTTTCGGTTGGTAAACCGGGGGCCAAAGTGGGGGTTGGAACCATCGTTTCGGTCTCTTCAACAACGGCTCCGGCTAAAGGATCGTCAGGTTCTTTGTCGTTGTTACAGGCGACGAGAAGAAGAAGGATTAGGATGGTTAGAAAGATTTTCTTCATACAGCTTGTATCTTACCTGGAAATTCGCTCTGTAGGATTTTATTAACGGCCGTTTAACCAACAGACCATTTCAAGACCAAATTTGAGGAGTTCCTCATTTGTCACAGCCTCACAGTCGCTCTGGGTCAACAGCCGTTCGCGTTCGGCCGAATCGGTACGAATAAATAATGGGACATCCTCAATATACAATAACGTTGGCGCATAATTTTGCAGGAATGCTGCCTCCAAAAATAGCTGCCCGGCATAGGCATCATCCCCTTCGGTAAAATTTGGGAACTGGTTTGGGTCGGAGACAACACTCAGACTCAAAGTGCTTACTAATAAGTCTGGTTGATACTGAGTCAATGAATAGTCAAAATCAAATTTGTTATGGCCAGGCTTGAAGCTGCCTTCGTTGGCGGGTAAGCGGGCAATGGTGTCATCATTCTTGCCTAACATATCGACAGCCGGGCGGTGAGCAAAATAGGGCATTGTTCCGGCCCAGAAAACGCCAATGCTGCTTGTCGGCCAAGTTTCTTCTGCTAATGTTAGACCTGCCTCAGTTAGCGCCGCTTCTTGGCCCGGCCCTTGGTAGAAACGATATCCGGCCGTTATTCCGGTTAAGAAGGTTAAAACAATCAAAAAGACGGCCGTTCGCAAGGGCTTAGATTGCCAACTGAGCCAATGGGGAGCTAGAAAAGCTAACAATGTTAAAACGGGCAGCCAGGGGGCGAAAAATCTAGCGCCGCCAAAGTCATCCCCACCTGTGTAAATCGCATAAGCCATTAACGGCAGACCAGCTAACATGAGCAGTTGGAAGCGTTTATCTTTGGCGAAATAGACGGCCGTTACCGCCGCCAACAAAAGAGGCCAATATAGTTGAACGACCCGAAGTAAGTAACGCACGCCAGGCAATAAACGGGCATCCCAAGCTACTAATTTTAGATAATAGGTATTGGGTAAAGGATGGCCGTAATAGGCCAGACGGAATAAGACATTAGCGAGGGGGAGCAAAAAGATGAGCGGCGCATAGGCTGCTACGCGCTTTTTATCTGCCTGTAAACCAAAGGCGATTAGACAAAGGGTGAGAGCGAGCAAGGGGCCATCAACTCGAATGAGACCCAGTAGTCCAGCCATGAAAAAGGTGGTTGGTCGAGGGCGGTTGACGACCCCTTCATCTAAGACTCTAACAAGCAACCAGAGGAAAACGGCCGTTTGGAGCGGTACCTCCAAGCCAATGGTCGTCCAACGAGCTAGATCAACCACAACGACTAAGGTGATTAGGGCAGCGAGCAACCAAATACCAGGCTTATGAACTAGACGATTTGCCAGTCGAGTAATTAAGACTAAAACAAAACCAGCAAGAACGACATTAATTATTAGAATGACAAGGCTTGTTAAGGTGTCTGGGATAGGCAGCCAATGAACGGCCGTCATCACTAAAACCCAACCGAAGTTGCTAAATCCTTCGACTGGCGGCTGACCGGGATTCCAAAGCAATCCTTGACCGTTAGCAAGATTACGGCCGTACTGCATAGATATCATCATGTCATCGTGCAGCCAAAAGGCACGACGGCCGTCTGGCAAAGTCATTGATTGGTTATGCCAAATCGAATAACCATAGAGCAACGACATGAAAATTAAAGCTAGGATTAACCAGCGGTGCGTGGGCCATTGCTCAATTTCGGCCCACCATTCATTGAGTCTCTTGTTCTTCTTCGTCCTGATTCTCCTTATCTTCCATCGCTTTCTCAGCTTCCTCGTTTTCCGCTATTATGCTCTGAACAATCTCTTCGACTTCTTCTTCCTCAAAGTCAGCGCGGCTACCTGATACTAATTCCCAACCTAAATATAAAGGAGCCACCTGAGTCAATCCTACCCAAATGAATAAGACCATAATGACGGTCTTAATTGGCTGCAACTGGTCGCGTAGCCCCCGCTTGGTTTGACCAATCAAATCATTGGTTTGATAGACCAGGTCTAAATATTCATCCAACAATGGTTGAACTTCTTCAATATTTTCATTGATGTTGCCTAAATCAGAGGCCAAGGTATCTATGTTGGCGCTGATTGTCGTCAGATTGTCGTTTGTCACCGCCAAAAATGGCTCCAAATCTCGCAGACGCTCTGGCACCCCATCTAAACTGCTGCCAATTTGGTCGATAGATTCATCAAACGGGGCTTCCGGCTCATAATCAATCCCTAAATCAAAGCCTAAGTCAATGCCGAGAACAGTTTGATTCACCTGAAAAGCGCTGAGTGTTTCAAGGGTATCATCAATTGTGCCTGCCACTGCGGAAACATTAGGTAATGTTTCTTGAACAGCCTCAAGACTATTTGGTATATCCTCGGTCGCCACTAACGACACTTGATTCAAAAGGGGACGGGTATCGCTAATGGTTGTCGCAAGATTGCTAGTCGTTGTCTCAACTGTTTCAACACTATTGGTAACATCTTCTACTGTCACCTTTGTCAATAACAATGAGTTTGCCACTGTATCAAGGCTGTCTGAGGTTAAATCTAATGTCGTTTCAATGCTATCACCCAACCCATCAACCATACTCCAACCGACCCAAGTTCCGGCAACGCTAAGTATGATGCCAATGATGCCTATTATCAACATTAAAATGCCCAATACTCGCTTAAACATCTTTTCCTCCTGATATGATTGGTAATTTGTAACCTGTAATTTAGATCCTAATATTTTGAAAGGAAATCGCCTCAGTTCAAATTATGGATTCAGGCTATTCGCTCATGGTTGGTAGACCTCGCCTGTTAGTCCTTCGTAGCGCAAATTTTGAAGAGCGGCTGTTATAGTTTCACGATTTATTGGTCGGCCGTCCTCGACTATAGCCTCCATCGCCTCGATTAAAAGGTAAAAAGCATCATAGGTTGGAGCGGCATATGGCCCAGCAACCTCCTCAAAAGGCGTTACGGCCGCATAATCAGCCAAAAAATCGGTTGACAAATCCTGTGCATTTGCCGCAACGAAAGGAAAGTCGCCTGCAGCAATGAAGGCTAGATCGGCCGTTTGATAAATTGATCTACCCGCAGCCGTTGTTTCGGGCAACCAATGACCGACAACAGCGATCACATTGGGATCGGCGGCCAATGATGCGGCCGTTTGAGCAGCTAGCTCGGGGTCTCCGCTATCATCCAGCGCCACTAAAGCAAGTCGATAATCGCCAATACCACCCATTTCATTAATTTGGCGGACCGCCAATCTTGCACTGTAGATGGCATCATAGCCAATGGCCCGATGCTGCCCTTCAAAAGGGCCAACCAACCCAATTTTAACGACTGGAGGGGCTGGCCGGCAAGCGATTAGGCTAAATTGTAGGCACAAAAAAAGTAGTGACCAGCAGATGCTTTTTTTCACAGGAAAACACACCCCATTATTGGCTGCAACGGCCGACATTGACAAGGTGTTCTTCATAGGTAACGCTAAAAAGATGCTGACCTGTGGAGCCAGGAGCGCAATCCGCTACAAAGAAGATAAAGTCACTTTCTTGAGGTTGAGCAACCGCACGCAAGGCGGATAGACCGGGGTTGGCAATTGGACCAGGAGGTAAAGCCAGAGCAAGATAGGTATTATAAGGGGAATCGGCCGTTAGATCATCGGCCGATAAGGGAGACTTCCACCAGCCGTCCGTTTGGTTGCCAACAGCATATTGCACAGTCGCATCCGCCTGTAGCTGCATACCAAGCTGCAAGCGGTTTAGAAAAACGCCAGCGATTAAGGGCTGTTCAGCCTCATCAACTGCCTCCCGCTCCACAACAGAGGCCAATGTCACCGCCTCATATACCGTTAACTGTTGGAGGCTGAACTGTTGACGCATAGCTTCGGTCACTTGTTTATCAAAGCGGTCTAGCATTTGGCTAATCAGAGCGGCGGCGTCATCATCTGTAGAAATGCGATAGGTTCCGGGGAAAAGAAACCCCTCCAGACTGGCTTCGGCCGGTAAATCTGCCAAGAATGTATACTGGCTTAATGGCAAGGGCTGGCGGCGTTGGGCGAGGGATATAAATTCTTGGCTCTCGATTTCGGCTGGTTTGATGGTGTCTAGGTAATGGGCCATCTCTTCCAGCCGCCAACCAGTTAGAAAGTTGACCTCGACTTCTAGGATTTGGGTCTGGGTCAAGGTCACGGCAAGTTCTGGGATGGTGATTTGAGGGTTTAGGCGGAATGAGCCAGCGGCTAGTTTGGCATCCAAACCCTGATAGCGAACGTAGTTAACGAAAAGTTCGGTGTCAAAAAGCAGCCCAGCGGCGGCCAAATTGTCGGCTACCTGATCGGCTCGTTGGCCGGATTCGATGGTAAAAACGGCCGTCTCAGTCCCTTGTCCAATTGGTTGTGCTAACGCCTCCGTTCGGGAGGAGAAGTAGTTTTCAAGAAACAAACGCTCAATAGGATTGAGATTAGGACTACCGCCATCGAAGGTTTCGCCACTGAGGCCGGAAATACCCCGATAGGTGTCGATAAGGATGATAACGGCCGTAACGACCAACGTTACAACGATAAAAAGGACAATTAATCTGGCTATCCAAATCGTTGTGCTGGTCTTGCCGGGTTTGTCTTCGTAAGGGTCTTGTCTTTGTCGCATTATGAAGTAATTGGTAATCAGTAATATGCAATTGGATATTGAAATGAGGCAGGATCAAGCCAATTACCAGTTACGAATTACAAAAATATTGATAAATTAGTAAATCATTCTCGCTTAGCATCAAGATAGGATTGCAGAATAAAAGCGGCCGCAACAGCGTCTACCTGACTGCGGCGTTTTTTACGGTGAATGCCTCTTTCTCGAAGGCTGTTTTCGGCCGCAACTGTGGACAGACTTTCGTCCCAAAAAGTCACTTCAATACCCAGGCGGTTGGCGAGATCAGCGCCATAATCCCGCGCCCAGGCTGCCTTGCTCCCTTCAACCCCAGAGAGGGAAACGGGTAGGCCGACGACGATCAGGCTAATCTTCTCTTGGTTTATGATACGGCCGATCTTCTCAAAATCCGCTGACCGGGAAGTGCGTTTGATAACTGAATGGGAACGGGCCAGCAAACCAATCTCGTCGCTGACGGCCAGCCCAATTCGCTTTTCACCCAAATCCAAAGCCAATAGTCGGGTCATGCCTATAAATTTAACACACTTTATGGAAATGTTTCATACGGTTTCCCCTCACTTTGGAAATGGTTCTGCAACCTTGTTTGGATCTTCTCCGTAATAATGATTGAGAGCCAATGATGAAAACAAAACCACTCTTGATAACTAATAGGAGAATAAAATGCAACAATGGGAATATTTCTCAACCTTGATTGAAACACTAATGGAAGAGGTTGATGCCCAAAATGAACCAACAATTCCAGCCGACAACCATCCGAAATACTCGCCCTATGCCTTGATACCGGAATTGAATGCACTGGGCGAAAAGGGTTGGGAATTGATTTCGATGACCCCGGTCAAACCTGGCCGAAATCATGATGTGGTGCTCCCCGGAGCTGGTGAAATGACATGGGCGCGCCACTATCTTTGTGTCTTTAAACGGCCGACTGGTCTTAATCTTTAGAAGACTGCCCCCAGCCAAAATCAGCTAACAAGACTAGGAATTCGGTCTTTCAGCATCCATCTGCTCGACCTGGAGGGCAATGCCTCGACGATAGAAGATGTCGCGGGCTTCTTGCCACATCTCCTGGCTGCGATCCTCATTGCCTCGATTTCTCTCATATCTGGCCCATTCCCGCAATGTCCAGGCCCGCTCTCGCTCCATGCCGACTTCGGTGAACGTTCGTAAACTTTCGGCAAAACAGACCTCTGGCTCAAACTCGCCAGGCTGTCCTGCAATGGTAACTGATATTGGCTCTCCAGTTGTTTCAGCAATAAGACCCATCACATACCATGCGCCACCCATATCCTCAGAATCGCCAGCTTCATGACCAAGGTTCATGGCTTTTTCAATCGTTGTCAAGGCTTTAGATACCTGCCCTAATCCTAAATAAGCTTCGGCCATAAAGCGGTGGGCTTCAGAGAGGGCAAACCAATCATCGCCAACTGAGTGGATAACTTCTTGGAGATCGGCTAAAGCCAATTCAAATTCGCCCAGCCCCACTCTAGCCCCACCCCGGTTGCTGAGATAGCTCATCTGGTTATTACGATCCCCAACCTCCTCGGTAATGTTCAATGCGCGATGGTATTGAGAGACAGCTTTTTGGTAATCACCCTGGAGACGGGCAACCTCGCCAATATTACTAAGCATAGCCGCTTCTCGGCTGCGATTTCCGAGCGCACGATAATCTACTAGAGCATCTTGGCGACATTTATCGGCCTGGTCAAAAAGGCCTAATACCTGATAGGCCGTTCCCATCGTATTGAGACTAAAGGCGCGTTGTGAGCGGGCGTTTAGTTTGTTGCTAATTGTCAGGCTTCTTTCAGCCAGCGAGAGGGCTTCATCAATATGGCCCATCCGCACTTGCACCCAGGCTCTACGACTTAGTGCGTCGGCCTGGGCCACTTGGTCAGCCTCCGTCAACTCCTCGCTCGCACTGACCAATTCATAATAGCGTTCGGCCGCATCTGAGGCTTCCTGATACCGGGCAAGTTCATCATATACACGAGCGATGCCGTCCCAGCCTTTGGCCTGGGCGCGTGTGTCGCCCACCTGTTCCGCTTCAGAAACCATCTGTTGAAAATAGATTAATGCTTCTTGATAATGAGTCTGACGGCGAAGCATATCTGCTAGGCCACCGTAGAGCGAAATCCATTGTTCGGGGTTGGTTTCAGGTAAATCAGACAACTCTTGGAGCGCTGATTGAAAATAATTGAGGGCTTGTCGAAAAGCGTGGGCATCGCGGGCTTGATGACCAGCGCGGTTGAACCAATCGGCCGTTTTACCTTTATTCTCGGCCATTTGATAATGCTCGGCAATGGTAGCAGCATACTCAGCCGCCCGTTCACCTCGCTGAGCTATGAGCCATTCGGCCGCTCGACTATGATAAATACGACGCATTCTTAGCAGCGTTGATTCGGCCGTTGCCCGATGGAGCATGGTATGTTTAAAGCTGTACTCTTCAGTATTAGCAAAAGATGTCTCTTTGTGGCGAACGATTAAGCCTTTACTCCGAAGTCTTTGGAGCGTGTCGGCCGTTACTTGCCGCATCCCCTCAGGATCAGTCAAACGTCGTTCGTCAGCCATGAAGAGGAGGGCTTCGTCCCAAAATACCTGGCCTAATGCCGCCGCTCGTTGCATAGTCTCCCGTTCCTCATCCGTCAAGCTGTCGAGGCTGGCTTGCAGGACGGCCGTAAGCGTCTCTGGAATACGAACATCTGCCAACCGCTCTGTGGCAACCTGCCAACCCCGATCGCTAACGATAATAACTTCATCGTCAATCAACATCTTAACCAACTCTTCAATATAGAACGGGTTCCCCTCTGAGCGTTCAGCAATAAGGCGAGGTAATTCCGGCGGCAGGTCTGACACCTTTTGAAGGATGTCGGCAACCAATTCTTGTGCGGCCTCATGAGAAAGCAAAGGTAGTTCTAGCAAGGCATGAGCGGGTATGTTCTTCCCCCATAACGGCCGCGTTGCAAACAAGGTCGGCCGAGTCGTTGCCAGCGTTAAGAATGGGGCGTGGCGCAGGGTGGTTATCAAATATTCGATGAGGTCTAGGGAATCGTCATCGGCCCACTGTAAATCTTCTAACAATAACAAGGCGCCTTCGTCCGAAACGGCCGCTTGCAGGAAAAATTGGAGCATGTTGTAAAAGGCCCTACTCCGAAATTGACGCGAGTCTTCCAAAACACCTTGCAAATAGGGACTGTGTGAAAAGTCATAACCAAGGAGCTGTCCGATAAAATGAGCCGCCTCAACTCCGGTCTCCCCCAGAAATTCAGTCATCCCTTGTTTTAATTTTAGACGGACTTGACTAGGGCTATCACTATCTTGGATTTGAAATCGAAAGGCGAGGACATCTCGGATTAGACCATAAGGGACGCTTTGCATGTCTGGTCGGGCATGGCCCTTAAAATAATAAATCTCTTGCGGAATCAATTCGATCCAGGTATCAAATTCATCCAATAATCGTGATTTGCCAACACCTGCTTCACCACTAAGCGTGATAGCCCTTGCCTGTCTCGTTGCCAGGGTCAGCTGCATGGTTTTTTGCAACTGCTCTATCTCTTTCTCACGGCCGACCAAGCGTGGCTCAACCCCTTCGATCTCCCAACTGTTGATAAAGAATACACGGGGCTTTTCCTGGGTAATGCGATAAGCTTCAATCGGCCGTTCCCGCCCCGGAATCTCCACCTTCGGTAAAGTAATCGCATCAAATACCCCTCGTATATGACGATAGGTACTGCGGTCAACGACGATGGGTTCATCTGGCATAAATCGAATTAGCCCCCCGGCGACGTTTATGGTCTCCCCAATTGCCATAAAACCACCATCTAAGCCAATAGTGTCATACAAAACCAGGCCCGTACTTATTCCAATCCGCATTTCGATGGCATCGTCAAGTTGATGGCCGTCATTGAAATCGGCCAATGCCTGGTGCATTTCCAATGCCGCTTGAACCGCTCGCTCCGGATCGTCCTCATGCGCAGTAGGCGCACCGAAAACAGCGATAGTATTATCGCTAATCGGCCGATTGGCCTGTCCCCCATTCTGCCGAATGACTTGGTCTAAACGATGCCAACAATCATTGCTTACACTGCTTGACCCGATTTGTTGGGCAATCGCAGACAGGCTGTCAACGTTGATAAACAGCACTGTTACCTGCTTGCGTTGTTGGGCCATAAATTATTAATCTCCGACACAACTATATAGCAATCAGTGGTACAATGCACTGCCCAAAACGTCCTAGTTAATATTCATTTCAATGGGCAGATGAATGCGCCTAAGAAGTTATTCTGCAATCTCTATTTGGGTCTGAATTCGGACAGGTAAGTAGGGTAAACGGCCGAACCAATCAGGCCAAATTCGGGCGGTGGGATAATCCCTCAAAGGCAATGTATCGTGTAGGTACGCCATTGCAACGTCAGTCTCCTGCCCGGCAACCTTCTGAACAGGCTCTTCTAGCCCAAAGCTAGCCGCAACCTGTCCATTTCCTACCATTTCAAAAGTCACCCGACCTTCGTTGTCGACGCCCAATACCTCCCCGCTGCGGAATTGCAAACTTTCGGGAACTAACTCGAAGCCAGAAGTGACTGCGGCGGCCAGTTCTTCGTAGATTAAGCCAATAGCTTGGTTTTCATCAACGGCCGTTGCCACTAGTTCGGCCCGAATTTCAAGAGTCAGGGTGTTGGTCTGTTCGCCGGGGAAATGGGAGTAGGTTTCATGGAAGATTTGGGAAACGCGCAGGGAATCACGGGCCAAAAACTCATCGCCGATGAGAATCTCTTCCAGGTCAGCCAGAGCCAACGCTTGCAACTGTTGGAGTACCTGAGAGCGAAGGCGGCTACTATCTGCTTCAGTGACGGATTGGGCCAACCGAACGCCCCCACCCGTTATCGGTTCCAGGTTGCGAACCTGTAGTTGAATTGCAAGCGCACCTTCAATTCGGTTGACAAGATTGGCCTCGACATTGCCCTCCGCGCCCGGTTCGATGGCTACGACATTGACTTCGGCCGTGCCGCCAACCACGCCAGGAACCTCAACCGATGACAAGGTTTGGAACACAACACGAGCATCATTGGAGGTGCTGACACGGGTTCCAGCAGGAACGGTGACCGCTTGGGCGATCTCATTAACAAAAACAACCGTGCCCCGACCGGGCGCATCTGGCACTTCGATCGTGCCTGTCGTCTCAACATTGGCCTGCCATTCTTCAACCACCACCAGCGTTCGGCCGGGAACGGAAGCGCCACTGAAATTAACAGAAGCTAGTTGGGGGTCGGCCACAATCTGTTTAGTTGCTTGAATGGGCTGAACTTCGGGCTTCAATATAATGGTCGCACCAGGGATGGCATAAGCAGAGGCGACAAAGAGGATGGCTAAGGTCAGGAAGAAGATGGCGATGGCGGCATATCGGAGCAGCCATTGCTGCCATTCGGGTCGGGGCGCAAGACGACGCTGGACTTCTTTGCGGTCATCACTGTCTAGGTCGGTTTTTTCTAAATGGATAGATTTACCAGCATGTTCCCAGCGGCGACGGCCGCGCCACCAAGCTCGACGGCCGCTTTCGGCATCGGCAATCGAGGAGAAAATGGGGAAACCTAAGGCTTTGGCATGACCCCGAACGCGGCTGTCGGCCGTTACGAGACCCACCTCCAGACGAAGTTTATCAGCATGACGGCGCAAGAGGGCCAGATCAAGATGTTCGGCCAGTACGTCGCCCTGTTCGGGCAAGACGAGTATAGCGCGATTTCCTTCGACCCAATCCAGCCGATCCTGGACAGAGACAATATCATCCTCTTCGGTGAGGAAGATTGTTTGATGGGCTAAGAGCTGCTCATCAATGGTCATTGGGTCAAGAATCTCTCTACCAAATCAGGAACGGCCTCTATAGCTTCCGGCAGTTTATCAGGGTCTTTACCACCAGCCTGGGCTAAAGTCGGCCGTCCGCCACCGCCGCCACCAACCATCTTAGCGACTTCGCGAACGATGTCACCCGCTTTGAGGCCCCGTTTGTTGAGGTCTTCGGTTACGGCAACGATGACGAGGGGTTTATTGTTGGATACGGCCGCTAAGACTGCCACACCAGAATCCACCCGGTTACGGAACCAATCGGCCATCTCTCGTAGACCATCCATATCAACCCCTTCAACGACCGAGCGCAGCAAGGAAAAGTCATGGACTGTTTCCATTCCAGTCATCAAGCTCTCAAATTGGCTGCGGGCCTGATCACGACGCAGGGCGGCGAGTTCCTTCTGCAAGGCTTTGTTTTCGTCAAGCAACCCGGATACTCGCCCTTCTAATTCAGTGATAGGGGTATTCAATTGACGACTGAGACTATCCAGCTTTGCCAACCGTTCTCTAGCGTAATCTTGAGCGCCCCGCCCTGTAACGGCCTCAACCCGCCGCAGACCAGCCCCAACCGCCTCTTCACTGGTGAAGTAGAAGGGGCCGATGTCACCGGTGCCGTTAACATGGAGGCCGCCACACAGTTCAAAGCTGTAAGGGGCATCCGTATCACCAATTTGAACAGTGCGAACGATGTCACCGTATTTTTCGCCAAAGAGGGCCATCGCCCCAGATTCAATAGCCTTTTTCTGAGGCATATGACTGATGCTGACGGGGTTGTTGGCGATGATAGCGGTGTTGATGGCCTTTTCTAGTTTAGTTAGGGTCTTATCATCAAGGGATTGGTCGTGGGAAAAATCGAAACGCAGCCGATCCGGGGCCACCAACGACCCCTGCTGGGTGACGTGTTTGCCCAATTCATCTCGCAGCTCTTGGTGGAGAATGTGGGTGGCGGTGTGGTTGCGGCGAATATCCCAACGACGTTCGTTGTCTACCGCTAAGGTGACAAGCTGTCCCACAGACACAGTACCCCGTTCGACTTGGCCGATATGGGTGATGAGGCCATTCTCCGGCATGGCAGTGTCGTCTATACGAATCACGCTGTCGGTGGCACTAATGCGAATCCAGCCTGTGTCGCTGACCTCCCCACCTGCTTCGACATAGAAGGGGGTGGCGGCAGTGACGATTTCGACCGATTCACCTGTCTCAGCGACGCCAGCGCTTTGTCCATCCTGAATGATGGCGAGAATTTCAGAATCGAGACTGAACCCACTATAGGGATCATAATCGACACCGGATTGGGGTAAGTGGCCTTGTTCGATGAGTGCGGCTAAGAGACGGCCGTATACATTCTGGGACTGCTCATATTCGCCAATTGTCCCTGCCCCACTAGCCTGGGAATGAGCGGCTTTAGCCGCTTTATAGCCTGCCTCATCCACCGTAAAACCATTCTCATCAGCAACATCACGGGTGATTTCCAGAGGCAAGCCATGAGTGGCGTAGAGGTTGAAAACCGTTTCGCCAGGGATTTCGGTTTTGTTGTCTTGCTTCAGTTCGTCCAAGATAGTGTCAAGTTGGGCCAGGGAGCCATCGAGGACTTTGATGAAACGTTTTTCTTCGGCCGTAACGGTACGGAAGATCAAATCCTGGTTGCGTTCAAGTTCGGGGTAAACGTCGGCCATTTTGTCGATGAATACGCGAGCGATGTCGGCCAAGAAGGGGTCGGTGAAGCCAATTTTACGGCCGAAACGAGCCGCCCGCCGGATGACCATACGCAGGACATAGGCCCGGCCTTCATTGCCAGGGAGAACGCCGTCGCCGATCATGAAGGTGGCTGCACGGCCGTGATCGGCAATGACCCGATAGGCGGTTTCATGCTCGGCCGCCTCTTCATCGCTGTCGCCCAGCAGTTCTTGAACCTTTTTCATAGCCGGGGTAAAGAGGTCGGTGTGGTAGGTGATGGGAGTTTGCTGCTGGATAGCGGCAATCCGTTCCAGGCCCATACCGGTATCGACACCAGGATTGGGTAGTGGGGTGCGGGTTCCATCTTCGGCCTGATCGTACTGCATAAAGACCAGATTCCAGACCTCTAGCCAACGATCGCAGTCGTTGTCGAGGAGAACAGAGCAATCCGCTTCTTTGCAAGTACAGGCTTCCGGTCCCCAATCATAATGGATTTCGCTGGTCGGGCCGCAGGGGCCAACGTCGCCCATCATCCAAAAGTTGGTTTTGTCGCCCATACGAAGGACACGTTCGGGGTCAACCCCGACTTTGTCCACCCAAATATTATAAGCATCATCGTCATCAATGTGGACGGTGTAATACAGTTTGTCGTCGGGAATCTCGCACACGCTTGTCATGAAGGCATAGCCAAAGCGGATGGCTCCTTCTTTGAAATAGTCTCCAAAGGAGAAGTTACCCAACATCTCGAAGAAGGTGTGGTGGCGAGGCGAGGGGCCAACATTTTCCAGGTCATTATGTTTGCCCTGTACCCGCATACATTTTTGGGAGGTGGTGGCGCGTTTGTACGGTCGTTTCTCTTTGCCGAGGAAAACATCGACGAACTGGTTCATACCAGCGTTAGTGAAGAGCAAGGTTGGGTTGTCATAGGCTGGCAGGGGTGAACTGCTGACGATCTGATGGTTTAACTCCTCATAATATTCTAAAAACGCTTTCCGAATGTCGGAACTGGTGATTGGTTTCATAAAAGTCTTGTGGTTCCTTTTTAGCCACGAATTACACGAATTGGACGAATTATTTTGTTCGGCCGAATGTTATAATTTTGGCGATTTTGTTTGGGGGATTTTACGGGAGCTTGGCATTGAATGCAATTCGTTTAGCCCACATAAACATGACAATCATCCTATTCGTTCATAACGAGGAATCTTTACGGTGTCAACATAATTTAATGGCCGTTGTAACACATAAGATTCCTCCCTTGCTTTTTCCTTATAAAGATATTGAAGGGTGGCGGCCGGAATGACAAGGGACTAACCTAATTATTTTTTTGGCTAAACATCATCCTTTTACCAGCTACGCTGTCCGTTTGGCTTCTTTGATTTGGCCGATGGCGAGGAAGTCTTGGGCGAAGCGACGGCCGTATTCCTCTAACAATGTTTCAATACGGTCTGGGTTGGGGGAGGCGATGATGACACCAGCATGCTGTTTTTTGTTTATACGCCAGACGATTTCGGGGTCTTGGTAAGCCGACATATCGGGCCATTCTTGACGGGCGAGGCAAACAAGGATTCCGGCATAATCATAGCGAACATCGGGCTTTTGATAGGTTGACCCGGTAGCATGGGCGACTTCGATTTTGGCCCATTCGGCCCAAAGATTGACCCCGGTGGCCGCTTGGACGGTTTCGGCAATGTTGGCCCCACCAACGCGGGCGGCCGTTTCCAGGAAGTAATAACGGCCGTCGGCATGGCTCCGAATATACTCGGTATGCGTCACACCTCGCACAAAGCCCAATTCGCTGAGCAAGTGGGCATTGACCTCCTTTAACCTGGTCGCTTCCTCCCCATCGTGAGGCAAGGTGCGGGTGATGAAGACACCACCTTCGTGAGAGACGCTGAGGGGTGGACGGCCGTACTTGTGGGCCGCTGCGAAGACCATCTCCTTTTCAGAAACTACAGCATCCACATGATACACATCGCCAGGCACAAACTGTTCTAAGAGATAAAAGGTTTGGCGGTCGCCCAACTCATTGATCCAAGCCCAGACCTCATCAGGCGAATGGGCCTTCTTGATGCCAACAGCCCCAGCCTCAAAACGGGGCTTGAACACCCAGGGTGGTTCAACGGTGGACATGAACGCATTCAACCGATCATAATTGAGAATGTGAATGAAAGGCGGCACCGGAATGCCAGCTTCCTCTGCCCGTTTCCGCATCGCCAACTTATCGCGGAAATATCGACCAGTCGTGTCACCCATACCAGGGATTCGCATATGCTCCCGCAAGTTAGCAGCCAACCGCACATCATAATCGTCTAAGGCGATGATGCGATCCAGGTTGTTGTTTCGGGCCAGATAGCTAATGCCATAGAGGACATCTTCATGGCGAGATAAGTCAGGCATTAAATAGACCTCATCAAGATAATCACGAGGCCAGTCTGAATCTTTGAATTTTTCTTCGGTGATGAGAAAGACCCGACAGCCCTGATTCTTGAGCGCTATTAGAAAATCGCTGCCCTTGAATTCGCTGGAGATACAGACGAAGGTTTTTGGTTGTGGCGACATATTTCCTCCTGAAATATTTGTAATCTGTAATTGGTAACTGGTAATTGAATCTGCTGAAGGAGGGGGACTAATTGATTACGAATTACGAATTACCAATTACCTCCTTTTATTGTGGCGGTTTGTCTAGTGGTGGGGCGACGGCGAGATAGTCGGCGGCAAAACGACCGCTATATTCCTGCAACAGTTCTTCAATGCGGTCTGTGTTATCGGCCGCAACAATGAGGCCAGCGTGGTTGGCTTTGCCTTCCAAACGCCAGACCACTTCGGCGTCATTGTAAGCCGATATATCGGGATATTCTTGTTTGGCAAGACAGATGAGAATGCCAGCATAGTCCTGGCGAATTTCTGGCAGTTGGTAGGTTTCGTTCCGGGCGGAGGCGACTTCTAGTCTGGCCCATTCACGCCAGAGATTGATACCTGTAGCAGCTTCAACGAACTCGGCAATGCTGGCCCCGCCGACACGAGCGGCCGTTTCTAGGAAATATAGACGGCCGTCTTCATGCCCTCGAATAAACTCAGTATGGGTTACGCCCCGCACCATACCCAGCGCTTTGGTCAATTTCTTGTTCATACTGAGCAAAGATTTGGCCTCTTTCGACTTACGCTTCATGGTTCGGGTAACAAATACCCCACCCTCATGGGCGACATTAATCGGTGGCTGCCAATATTTATTGGGTTCGGCAAACAGGACTTTGCCATCCCAAACAATGGAGTCGACATGATAAACATCGCCGGAGATATATTGTTCCAAGAGAAAATAGGATTGTTCGTCGCCGAGTTTGTCAAGCCAGCGCCACAGCTCTTCTTCATTATTGATGAGTTTGATGCCCATTGCCCCAGCTTCAGTGCGCGGTTTCAAGACCCAGGGTGCGGGGATGCGGCCCATGAACTCTCGTAAATCGTCGTAATTTAAGACGGGAACAAATTCGGGAACGAGCAGCCCTTTGCTTTGGGCTTGATAGCGCATGGCGAGTTTATCGCGGAAGCGGCGGGCAGTGGTGACACCCATGCCGGGGATGCGGGTGTGTTCCCGAACGGCAGCGGCCGTTAAAACGTCATAGTCATCCAGAGCGATGATGCGATCGATGTGGCGGGAGCGGGCTAAATAGCTGATGGCGTGTTGAATATCAGGTTGGGCAGAAAGATCGGGCATGAGAAAGCGTTCGTCAACGGCCGACATAGGCCAACCCTTATCTGCAATCTTCTCACGGGTAACTAAAATGACATGGCAGCCCTCATCCCGACAGGCTTCGAGGACGGTTGTGCCTTTGAAATAGCTGGCAAGGCAGAGGATGGTGGTAGGTCGATCCTGGGCCATAAAAACTCCTAAAGGGTAATTTGTAATCAGTAATTCGTAGTTGGACTGTTTTGACCCAATTACGAATTACTAATTACCTATTTTCTTTTTATTGTACTGGAATTTTTAGCCCGTGAGTAGCGTTAGAGGCCGATTAAATTCACCAAAATTCCCATGAGGATGGCCCCACCTAGACCGAGGGCAAAGTAAAGGGCGAAGATACGGCGGGAGACAACGCCCCAAACGGCCGTCATCGCTGGAATGGTCGTCACCGGCCCGGCAATCAGGAAGGCAATGGCCGCCCCAGCTTGCATCCCCTGCCCCAGCAACCCAGAGACAATGGGCAAAGCTGCCAGATTGTTCAGGTAAAGGGGAATGCCAATGATGGCAGCTAATGGGACAGCGAACCAATTGTCTTCGCCAACGATATTGGCGATGGCAGCTTGAGGGATGTAGCGAGTGATGAGCGCTTCCAAAACGAAGGCCAATAGGAGCCAACGGCCTAAAGACCAACTAATCTGAAGGACATCACGGCCGAATTCCTTCCAGATTATTTGGCGGAAACTTTGAGCGATTTGGAACTGCCATGAAACCGACTTCGTGGCCGGCCGAACACCACAACTACCGCTGCTGCACCTATCGGCGGCGACATTTTCAAGGGGGATGGCAGCGGTTGGCGTGGCAGTCATAACGGTCGTTGACGCGGTAGAAACCATGGTCAGCGGAACGGCCGAGGCAGCAACGACCGGAACGGCTGGTTGTTCACTATCTTCAGGCGGGACGGCCGATTCTTCCTTTTGGTTACCGAGTATGTCTGTCAAGGTAAAGTGATGGGTCAAGGCCAGGGTGATATAGCCCGCGCCCAAACTCAAGGCCAGAGTAGCTGCTAAGCGGGCTAATGCTAACGGCCAGCCCAAAATCCCGACGCTTAAAGCGAAAATCTCTGGATCCATTGTCGGGGAGGCGATCCAAAAGGCCATGACAGGTGCCAGAGGAACGCCACTGACTAAAAGTCCCGCGATGATGGGAATGACGGTGCAGGAGCAAAAGGGGCTAAACGCGCCAACAAAGGTCGCTAAAATTATCGCCAGTCCAACATTAGCTTGAAAAGCCCGTTTGATAGCGCCATCCAGTTTTAAGGCTCGCACCAGTACGCTTAAGACAATGCTGATAGCAAAAGCGGGCCAAGTGTGTAAGACGGCCGTTGTAACAAATTCTCCAATATATAATATTTCGTCCATAGTGATTATCCTTTATCGTATTTTTACGATTTATTGGTGTAAAAAAATTTATTCTTATATCTATCTGAGTTTTTAGTACATTTCGTTATATGCAAAAAGGGTTATGCACATCACGGAAAGGACAAATCACAAAAATCTATAGAACACATTAAAAAATCTCTCCAACTCGTTCCCTGAACCAGCCAATATTGTCTTCAGCCAAACAATAATAAATGGCAGTCCCTTCTACTTCGCCCTCAATCCAACCCGCTTTACGCAACACTTTCAGATGTTGCGAGACCGTTGGTTGAGCCAAAGGCAAAAATTGCACGATGTCGCCAGTAATACAGCCTGGATGGGTGACGAGAAACTTCATAATTTCAAAACGAATTGGATTGCCGAGCGCTTTGAACATTTTGACCAGTCGATCCTGTTCAGCGCCTGATATATCCAATGTACAACATGCTTCTAATAGTTGTGGTTGGGGCATCATAATATCGTATCCTCTATATTAATCGTATTTTTACGATACAATCGTACTACCCCAGAAACGATTTGTCAAGTAGGGATTTTCTTTTTAATCGCTATCTTTTATAATCAGCGAACCATGACAAACGCCATTGATCCCCAAAAACCTGTTGAAATGCTTGACGCTGGGGATGCTCGCCCCTGGCCTGTCCGGGTAATAACCCTCTTGTTATTTATCCAGGCATTAGCGCTTATTGGGCTAAGTGTCTTTAGTTTTGATCAGGCAATCCTCCAACAGGAGAGCGATTTCTTCCAACTTGTAATGGCATCTCTCACTGAGCTAACTCGAACGTTGGCCTTTGGCGGCATCGGATTATTAGCCATCGTGGCTGGATTTGGGTTTCTATGGCTAGGGCGAACGGCTTGGTTAACAGGGATGCTCGTTCAAGGGTTAGCCTTGCTAGCCGCCATTGGCCTTTATTTGCGGGGCGGCCCTGTCTATACCTTTGGGATAATGGGCTACTGTATTGGCATGGTCATCTACCTGCACCACCCAGATGTACAACAAGCGTTCCAAACAAAGCAAACTCAAGAAACGAATCTAGATGAGGCTGTATGACTCCTGAACAAGAGCGCTCGCTGCTGCAACAATACGAGCCGATCATCCGCTACACAAAAGGGGAGCAGTTTTTTCCAACCGATATTGAACAATACATAAATGTTTGCAGCTTGTGGGTACAACGGCCGAATCGATACCCACTCCGCTTATGGCCGGAAGGCGAATTAACTGTCGAGCGATTGGCTGAGCCGCGCAATCATGGCTTTGATGCCATCTACTATCTTAAATTCATCGAACCGTTAAACATCACAGAAATCGCCCGCCATCGCATTCGAGAGGGGCTGGCCTGGCGCTCCGACCAGGGCTTTCGAGCCGGGCCAGGGCGATTGGCCCGTGTTGGCTATGGCTCCCGATTTGTCGATGCTCTGTTCTCACTCAGCCTTCTAGCACGGGGGCGCGTTCCTGGGGATACGGCCCTAGCTGCCAGCATTGCCTATCATCAATTATTGGAGAGAGAGGAAAAATATTGTTATTACGGCCGTGTCGTCGAGCAAAGTGATTGGATCGTCCTCCAATATTGGTATTTCTACGCTTACAATAATTGGCGTTCAGGATACGAAGGCGCCAATGACCATGAAGGCGATTGGGAGATGGTCTGCATCTATCTTTACCAGGATCAGGAAGGGCAAATCAATCCTGAATGGGTGGCTTATGCCTCTCACGATTTTTCCGGGGATGACCTGCGCCGTCGCTGGGATGACCCAGAGCTAGAAAAGGTTGGCGATCATCCTGTCGTCTATGCCGGAGCCGGGTCACATGCCAGCTATTATCAAGATGGGGAATATTTAGCTGAAATCGAACTGCCATTCCTAACCCCAGTCATGCGCATTCTCAGCAGAATTATTGCCTTCTGGGAGAAAAACATCTGGCCCTATGATCATCGAAAATCGGCTGATGGGGAAACGAGCCTGGTTCTGAGCATATTCCGAGTTCCATTTGTTGATTATGCTCGCGGCGAAGGCGTTAGCATCGGGCCAGGGCAAGAAAAGGAATGGAGCGAGCCTGAAGTCATTTCCAACGCACCCCTTTGGGTCTCCCAATATCGGGGCTTATGGGGTTTATATGCCCAAGACCCCTTTGCTGGCGAAAATGCGCCTGCCGGGCCTATGTACAATCGTGATGGCAGCGTTCGGCAGGCCTGGTACGATCCAATTGGTTGGGCCGGACTAGACAAAGTCCCGCCACCCCAAGAAAAGTTGACCCTCCTTCAAGCTCGACGAACAGAAATCAAGTCAGACATCACAAACATTGAACGCAAGATTGAAAAGAAAAGCCGAGAGTTACAAAAGCTAGGGGTTGAACTAGCCAGTATGCGCGGATTCCCTCACCTACGTGATGCCCGTGATTTGCAACAAGAGAAAATTAACACTCTTTCTGAAGAGTTAGATCTACTCTTACAGCAGCTAACGATGGATGAAAACTCCTTAGAAACATTAAATCTTTATGCTAATCGGATTAGATCTGGTGAACGCACCCCAGTTCGTGCGCACATCCGCCGAGCGCATTTACCAACCTCAAGCGAAAGCATACGGCTGAACAAATTGGCAGAAGTTTGGGCGGCAATCAGTATCGCCCTCATGATGTTCAGCTTCTTAATATTGGCTGTGTTTGCAAGTGATTTCCTGATATATGGTCTTGCGGCCGTTATATCAGTCATTGTTTTTGTCGAAGCCAGTTTTCGGGGTCAGATAACCCGATTTATTTCTAGCATTACGATTGGTTTAGCAGCCGTTGCCGGATTGGTGTTAGTTTTAGAATTTTTCTGGCCCATTGTCGTCATCGTCATTTTAATAGCAGGGGGTTATATTATGTGGGAAAATATTAGAGAATTGCGCAGGTAAACTATGTCTCCTCAAGCAGAACTTTTCTACCGCTTCGGCGTTGCCCTTTTAATCGGATTTCTCATCGGCTTACAACGAGAATTTGACCACGATATTTCGGATAAGCCCGATGAAAAACAGTTTGCTGGGGTTCGGACCTTTTCCCTCATCGCCATAACAGGGTGTACGGCCGCATTCCTGAGTGATCTGGCAGGGTCTCCTCTCATATTTATCGGCACTTTTCTGTCAATTGTCGTCATGATCGCCATTGCTTACTACCTAATTGGAAAAAAGGGAAGCATCGGGATGACAACCGAAGTAGCAGCCCTACTAACAGCGCTGGTCGGGGCCTTGGCCTACTGGGAACAGGTTGCGCTAGCAGTTGCCTTAGGCGTTATCATCACCGCCTTACTGTCATTCAAGTTAGAGCTTCATGGGTTTGCAGAAAGGTTGACCCGTCAGGATGTGTTAGCAACCCTTAAATTTGCCATTATTACAGCCATTATTTTACCCGTTTTGCCCAATTTTCCGCTGTGGGATCAGCCCCCTTTTGATGTCCTTGTTCCCTATAAGATCTGGCTAATGGTGGTACTCATCTCTGGCATTAGCTTTTTGGGCTATGTACTCATAAAAATTGTCGGCTCACGACGAGGCATTGGATTAACCGGGTTGCTAGGTGGCTTGGCTTCAAGCACGGCCGTTACTTTGAGCTTCGCCCAACGCAGCCGTAATAACGCCGATTTGGGCAAGCCTTTTGCGCTAGCCATTATGCTGGCCTGGAGCGTGATGTTTGCACGAGTCATGATCGAGGTCGCCGTCGTCCATGCCCCTCTACTAAGTACTTTATGGCTGCCAATTACTGTCGCTGGCCTATTAGGATTAGGCTATAGTGTTTACCTCTACTTTTCGCCCCGGGCCGATGATGAAGAGGATGTGACAGTATCTAATCCGTTTGAATTAGGGCCAGCCATTACCTTCGGGCTGCTTTATGGCTTTATTCTGTTAGTAACAAATGCAGCCGAACAGTTTTTGGGCAGCACCGGCCTTTATCTGTCCAGTGTCATTTCAGGGCTGGCCGATGTAGATGCGATTACGCTGACAACGGCCGAGTTAAGCCGCAATGGCAGCATCGATGCAGCAACAGCAACCAGGGCCATTGTCCTAGCCGTTGTCTCAAATACAAGTGTCAAAGGCGCAATCGTTCTTAGTACGGGATCGGCCGCATTGCGCCGCGCCATTCTGCCCGGCTTTATTCTCACCTTAGGCTCAGCCATTCTATTATCGTTTGTCTTTTAAGTAGAGAATAGTAACTCAGTAAACAGAAGTCAGTAAACAGTAGGTTCCTACAGGTGGTACACTGTTAGATAAATCTTGTAGGGCTAGGGCTTTTGGAAAACGGTTCTAAAGTTTGGATTAATTTTCGCTATGAACGGTTGGCGCCGGTATGTTTTCAGGGGTAGCCGATGGCTCTGGTTCAGGTGTGGCCGTTTTTAATGGCTCAGTCACAATTTCCACAGTAGACAATGCCCCCCCGGTAACTTCTACTTCTGCCCGATATTCGACTCCTTGTAGTGAGATAATCAGTTCATACCAACCAGGGCGCATATCACCGATAACGAAGTTTTCGGCGAAGGTTTCATCGGGGTTGGCAAGTCGATGGGGGTCGCCAAGATAGCTCCAAGTGGTGTGGTTTTCTGTTCCCTCCGATAGGCCGAAAGCATGAATGACCACACCCTGCCACGGCCGTCCTTGCGGATCAATTAAACGACCCACGACAACCCCCCGCGTTGCAGGCGGTTGCAGCCAAAGCAAAGGATTGCGAGTCGAACCAAACTCGTTGCTGCCAACTCGAACTTCAAAATGAAGATGCGGCAGGGTGGCCGCGCCGCCAACGCCAACTTCAGCAATCTGTTCCCCCCGACTAACCCGGTCGCCCACATTGACTGAAATCTCTAGAACATGCCCGTATAAGAGGTAAACGGGTTGATCTAACCAACGGTCATCCAACTCGATAACAACCAGATGACCGTACCAATCGCAGCGCCAGCCATACAAACGGCTGTAATCATCTCCAGCCACAACGACCGTGCCTGAGGCCATTGCTAAGATAGGTGTGCCAAACGGTTCAGAGACATCGAGACCGTTGTGGAGAAGATAACGGCCGTCTGCATCATACCCATAAGGAAACCACTCCGTGAAAAGTAAACGGCCGCCGCCGGGTAGCGGCTTTGACAACCAAAGATGTTCTGGGCCACCAACATTAGGCTGGGGCCAGCTTTGGCCGGGAACATGATAACGATTGTAGGCCGGTTTAAGAGGCGCGGGGTCAGGGCAGGTGCGATCTACATTGTCGGCAATAATGACAGGTGTAGGCGTTTGGGAAGGCGTAAGAGTTGATGTTGATGTTGGGCGAGGGGTTTTGGTGCTGGTCGGAACGGCCGTTGGTGTGGCTGGCGCTGGTTGAGTCGCTGTTGGCAACGGCAAAGGTGTATTCGATGGTAAGAGGATTGCTGTGGACGTTAATTGAACAGCGACGGTAGGACTAATTAAAGGTTCGGCCGTTGGTTCAAACTCACTATTAGCAGCGGTAGGTTGACCCTGCCAGGCTAACCAGCTCAAAGGTACAACCAATATCAGGATTAATCCAGCAACATAAAAACTTGATCCACGTTTCATAACAAGCCGAGTATTGTGCCTGACAACTTGAAGCGAGGCAACCCACGGCTGGTTTTATTTTTCAGGGATATGCTTATAATAATGTTTAACGCTGATGTCGTGACCTTTCAGGAGTTTAAGATGCAAGAGTCTTTGCCGCTGGCAGTGATTCAAACGGCCGTAAGGAAAAATAGTAGACGGATTTCACCCTTTATGTTATCATTTACGTCGCTCTCACCCAAATTGAGAATGGTTAAAATATAAATTTGAGGCCAATCATGGTTTGCAACATCGGCCATGATTTTTTATTGCCTTATGGATTAAACGTATTACGGAGAAACAACACCTATGGCTAATACATTATCTGCCAAAAAGAGAATTCGCAGCTCGGCCCGCAAATGGGAACGGAATCGCCGCTATCGTTCGGCCGCTCGGACTCACATTAAGAAAACCCGCCAACTGATCGATCAGGGCAACATTGAAGAAGCCGAAGCAATGGCCAAAATCGCGGTCAGCACCCTTGATAAAGCTGCCCGTAAAGGCATTATTCATGCCAACAATGCTTCCCGCCGCAAAGGTCGGCTTATGAAAGCATTGGCCAACGCTCGCAGCGCTTAAACCTTTCTAACGATAAGAAACAGAAAGCGGGCAATAGTAATGGATACTGTTGCCCGCTTTCTGATCCCCGCTCCCTAATCCTCAGTTTCAGGAATACTAAAAATATAGCCCTTTCCCCTAACCGTTTTTAATAATTTCGGTTTTGCCGGGTCTTTTTCAACCGCTTCTCGCATCCAACGAATATGAACGTCCAATGTCCGGGTATCGCCCATAAAATCGGTATCCCAGACCTCTTGCATTAAAGTCTCGCGAGCCAAAATTTGGTTCGGGTTCCTTAAAAAGACAGTCAATAACGTTGTTAATTTTGGGGTCAGACGCTGCTCTCCCTGCCCATCCACCTCAACTGATTTTTTAGTTGGATAAAAAGTGATATTTCCTGCCCGAACGATTTCCTGTTTCCAATCATCTGTAGGCAGCAAGGCTTTAATACGGTTAAGCACTTTTCGAGCCGTGAAAGGTTGAGCCAAATAGATATCTGCCTCGGCCGTACGATCTTCCAAATCTCCCTCTCGGCGACAATGAATGATTGGTACATCTGGTAACACGCCCCGCAGCCGCCGACAGCTCCGCACCCCGTTGGAGCGCATCATTGAGGCATCAAAGATGACAATTTCGGGGTCATTCTCGCTCGCCCAAGAAACGGCCGTACCGCCTGTATATCGAACAGTAACCAACAGCTCCTCTTTCCTGAGTGCATTCGATAGTGACTTATTGCCAGCCCGTTTGCCTTCAACTAATAATACAATAGCCTCCCTCATTTATTCCCTCTAAGAAAACAATCTGGGAATTCATTCAACAATGATAGCTGTTTGGGCCGAATGAAAATGATTTGCACGAGATTCATTTATTGTCCCCAAGACGGTTCGATAAAACTATTCTTTTCATATTAGCGTTTATAAATCAGAGCCATTTATTTAACGCTTTGATGTGAAGCCATTATAGGAGAAAGAAAGCGTAATGCAACAGGAATTAGTCAACTCATTGTAACTTTTTTGAGGAATTTAACGTAGAATATAGTTGTAACCAGTTACCAAATGTCAATGTCTATAATATTTAGCTAACAAACGATCACTATTTGAAATGTTCCTAAACTTCGATTTCAGGTTCGAGATTTCATCCTTCTAAAAAAGTTTACAAATTAAATCAGTAGGAGCTGGATAGGTGAATGCTTATACCGCATTCACCTAAAGCCTTTTCTTCCGCCCATTACCCCCATTCATCAAATACTGATCCAATTATCTACTGTCTACCAATATGGAGGCAGTTGGGTTTTGATACCAAGAATTTAGTCTTTCAATTTATCATCTGAATCCCAGGAGTACAAATCTATGAGTACAGTCGTTCTAAAAAATTTGAGAAAACAGTTTGGCGAGACGCTGGCTGTTAATGATGTCAGTCTTGAGGTCATGCCCGGTGAAATTTTCGGGCTGTTAGGACCGAACGGGGCTGGAAAAACCACCACTATTCGGATGATGCTCGATATTATTCGACCAGACAGCGGCACCGTTTCTGTCCTAGATGGCCCAATGACCGAAGAAAAGAAAAATGACATCGGCTATTTACCTGAAGAACGAGGCCTTTATGCGGATGTAAAGCTATTGGATGTTATCTATTATTTTGCGTCGTTGAAAGGAATGGAAAAGGGTGACATTGAAGAGAAAGCCCAAAGTTATCTTGAACGGCTCGATCTATGGGAGCATAAAGATAAAAAGTTGAGTGAACTAAGCCGAGGCATGCACCAAAAAGCCCAATTCATCGTTACCGCCATACATGACCCCAGGCTGCTCATTGTGGATGAACCCTTCTCTGGTCTTGATCCTGTTAACACAGAACTCATTCGAGACATCCTTCTCCAAATGCGGGATGAAGGAAAAACAATCATCATGTCTACTCACCAGATGCACCAGGTAGAAGCTATGTGTGATCGCATTGCTCTCATTAATCAGGGCAATGTTGTCTTAGAAGGTGAGGTAAACGAAGTTCGCCGCCGCTTTGGGGGCAACACCGTTGAGGTCAGCGGGTCTGGCCCAATCGACAAATTGCCTGGTGTTTTCCACGCCAAAATGGACAACGGCGGTTATCACCTATCTCTGACTGAGGGTCTATCGCCTCAGGAATTTTTGCGAACCCTGGCAAGAGACGAAGCAGTGACAGTCGATCACTTCTCAATTGCCCTTCCCAGCCTCCATGATATCTTTATCCAACTTGTAGGAGCAAAAGAGTCATGACAAAACTTTTATATGTCGCCCGCTTTGAGTTTGTCCGCCACATCAAACGGCGGGGCTTTATTTGGGCTGTGATTGGCATACCCGCAATTATGGGTCTTGTGATGGGGGGCTTCATTCTCTTCTTTTCCACCGGAAGTGAAAGCCCAGTCGGGGTCATTGACGGCTCCGGTTTAATGGTAGATCCAAACACGTACACATCAGTTGACGAGGATGATTTGAACATTATTACCTACAGTGATGAGGCGGTTGCACGACAAGCATTGGCAGATGAAGAAATTCAAGCCTATTTCATCGTTGGGACTGATTATTTAGAAACTGGTAGCGTCAACGTCTACCATGAAGGCAATCCAAATGATGATATCTATGGAACCTTCAACCGCTATGCCCGCACTAGCATACTTCAAAGTGCAGACTCGGCCGTTGCTGCCCGCTTCACTGAAGACCCTCTTGATGTTAATTTCACCTCCCTATCTGGGGAGGAAGGTGGCGGCAGCGCCATTGAGTTTATTTTGCCCATTATCTTCGGATTCATGTTTGTTTTAGGCATCTTCACAACTGGGGGCTATCTACTCCAAGCTGTTGTGGATGAGAAAGAAAATCGGACGATGGAGATAATGGCAACCTCTCTCAAACCCGAACATATGATGATTGGCAAGATTGTTGGACTTGTTGCCCTCGGATTAGTGCAGATGACCATCTGGGTGGCTGGCCTGGTTGGACTTGTCCTATTTCTAAAGAGTCGCGTTCCTGAGTTGGATGCCTTGTCTTTTCCTATGGAAACGGTTGTTATGGCTTTACTTTGGTTCGTCCCTTTCTATCTACTCACCGCTGCCTTGTGGGCGGCCATTGGGTTAATGGTCACAGAAGTGAGTGAAGGTCAGCAAGCATTGAGTATCATCAGCATCTTAACCATGTCTCCTTTATGGCTGTTGGCTCTTTTCCTCGAAAGTCCCAACAGCCCCTTAGCGATCATTTTCAGCATGATTCCTTTCACCTCGCCTTTGTCAATGCTCATCCGACGTGCCGCCGGCGAAATTCCCTTCTGGCAATTAGGATTAAGTTGGGCCATTCTGATTGTTTCGGCCGTTCTTGGCGTTCTTGCTGTCAGCCGTCTGCTCCGAATTGGCATGTTACGCTACGGTAAGCGTGTCACCATGCGGGAATTTGCCCGCCAATTGAGAAGTTAACTAAATGAATATCCAAAAAATAATTCTCGTCCTAAAATTTGAATTTTTAAACACCTTAAAACGCCGCTCTGTTCTATTTGTACTGTTTGGGTTGCCCTTACTGGCCGTCATCGTTATGACCGTCTTAAATCAGCTTGCAGCCGGAGATGGTGGTAGTGATCAATCAGACAATTCCGGCTCCAGTTTCCTAGAGGGGTTTACCCAAGGGCCAGATGAAACACCTGTACCGGATGGCGTAATTGACCAATCTGGCATAATCGCAAATTATCCTGACGACTTGGGCGAATACATTCTTCCACTGCCAGACCAAGCCGCAGCCGAAGCTGCCTTTGAAGCTGGGGATATTCAGGGCTACTTTATTGTCCCCGCCGATTATCTCGAAGTCGGTACTGTAGACTATTTTGCCGATTCAGAGCCGCTTTTTCATCCACAAGAACAAATGCTAGTTAATATTCTTGCCCAAAATTTGTTTGACAATCCTGAACTGGCCCAACGAGCAATTAACACCTCCAATATAGAGGAGATAGATTTAAGCCGCTCTCAAGAAGAACAAGCCAGTGACGAAAACGACGAATTACAGGGTCTCTTCCTTGGGATAGGGCTGGCTATGTTGTTCTATCTAACCGTCATCGGGTCTGCTGGCTATTTACTCCAAAGTTTGGGCAAAGAAAAGCAAAATCGGGTCATCGAGATACTGCTTTCCTCTACCCGCCCTGTTGAACTGCTCATTGGCAAAATGATTGGCTTAGGCGCTGTCGGTGTCATACAACTCATCATTTGGTCATTGATCGTCAACATATTCTTGGGACAAGGCAACAGCTTCCTAGCGAACATCGAATTACCGCAACTTGAACCGGCTACTTGGTTCCTGTCAATCAGCTTCTTCTTGGTTGGCTATTTGGTCTATGGCAGCTTGTTCGCTGGATTAGGGGCCATTTCACCGGGTCAAAAAGAAAGCTCCCAGCTAACGTTCTTCTTAATGCTGCCAACTTTCTTGCCTGTTTGGTTCAACAGTATCTTGTTGACTGCTCCCAACCAACCCCCGGCTGTCGTTATGAGTCTCTTCCCACTAACATCGCCCATTGCGATGCCAATGCGGTTGGCGATTACGACAGTTCCTATCTGGCAGTTAGGTCTTAGTTTAGCACTAGGTCTACTAACCTCTATTGGAATGCTCTATATAGCTACCCGTTTCTTCCGCAGCCAAAACCTGCTCTCGGCCCAAAGTGTCAATCTACGCCGCATCTTCCAGGCTTTTCGAGCGTAAAAGCACTCCAATCAACAACTTATTAGATTTCATAGCCGCTAAGAAATATTTAAATCTTAGCGGCTACGCGTTTTGCAAGAGATTTTTATTGTGTTAAACTCCAAATAGATTGGGACATACAAATACCAATGCATCATCTCATCTTTTGGGGAGTTCTAAAATGAATTGCCATCATCCTTGACCTTTAGGAGATTTTCACTTTTTTGCCCGTCAAGGATCAATTAAAATCGTAGTCGTTAAAATTACATTTAATTGTGAATTATGATTGAGCAAGTGGATAAACATCTAGTCGCCTGGGTACAAGATGTCTTAAATGGGATAACCGTTTCCCTATCACCACCAAATGATCCCCAAAAAGGTCATAGCATTAGTCTCTATTTACTTGAATTCGCTCAATCCCCTGCACTTAGAGGTGGTCCCAAACGGCCGCCCTTGCGGTTTTCTGCCCGTTATTTGGTAACTGCCTGGTCTAAAGATACGGCCGAAGCCCACAATTCCATAGGAAAATTGATCTTTGCGGCAATGGAACATCCCGATTATCAAATCGATTTAGAGCCAGTTCCGGTTACCCTTTGGTCTGCGTTTGGCATTCCGCCTCGCCCCGCCTTTATCCTGACTGCTCCCGTCCTCTTTGAACGGCCGGAACCAGACCTACCCCTCGTTCGGGTTCCCCCAGTCGTTCAGGGCGCACCTGTTGTCAGTTTTTTCGGCCGTGTTTTGGGACCGGAGGATATTCCATTAGCCAATATCGCCGTCGAGTTCCCCCCCTTGCAGCTATCAACCCGAACTGATAACAAAGGTTTTTTCAAATTCGCCGGCATCCCCGGTAGCTCCGATTCCATTCAACTTCGTCTCAAAGGTAAAGGCAAGGTACTTGATATTGAAGTAAAACCGGCCAGCTCAGCCGATGATCCGGCCGTTATTAATTGGGATGTTCTTTCAAAATAAAACATTCATGCCAATCAGTTTTTAAGACGCTAACAATTTACACTTTACTTTTCATACGCTTTGACTGTATATTTTCATATAGGAGTAACTAGAAAATGCAAGAAGAAGTTGAATTGGAAGATTATATTGGACGTCAAACCTGGGCAACTTACCCAGCCCGAACTGGCAACAACACCTGGTTTTATAATGATGCTTGTGTTGATGTGAAAGGGGAATCAGGAGCCTTCCATGATATTGAATCAGCCATATCTGAGGCCAAACATTTCATTTTTATTTGCGACTGGTCTTTCCATCCCCAGGTCGTACTAACTCGCAACGTTGACCCCGATGATAACTGGGTTTTCAATCTCGCTGAGCATCTTCTTCAAAAAGCTGAATACAATCCAGAGATGATTATAGCCATTCATGCCTGGAAACATGCTGGTGATGATGGTACAAGTGATGCAGCCGGGAACTATCTGGCGACAAAAGATGGAAACGAAGCTCGACCGCCAAATCTCATGTGGAGAGCCACCCATCGTTCTGGTTTTCTCTGGAGCCATCACCAAAAATTCGTTGTACTGGATGCGCCAGCCGACGATGGGAGTGACAAACGAGAAATTAAGGTTTTCTTCGGCGGTTTAGACCTAACGCGCGGCCGTTACGATTATCCCGGCCATCCAATTGCTGGAACCGAAGCAAACGAATATTTCAAACGTAGTGAATATGATGATTGGTACAATGGCGAATTCAGCCATGATGAAAACCTACCCCGCGAACCCTGGCACGACATCCATGCTGGTCTAACTGGCCCTGCCGCCTGGGACTTTGTCTATGAATTTGTCGGCCGTTGGAACTCTGGCAGGGGCGGCAGCGGTAAATTGTGGGATGTCAAAGGAGACAAAGATAAAGCTCATCTTGTCTGGAAAAAATTTGTTTCGATCAATAACCACAAAGATATTTACAATCAAGCTCAAACACCCGCCAATGGCCCCTGGACGTGCCAAGTTTATCGCTCAATTGAGAATGAGGCCTGGACCCCACCAGATGATTATGGTCTAGAATCAGACTTGGCAGCCGCATTTAAATGGCAAGTCACAACGAGGTCTAAGGAAAAAACGACGTACGAACGCAGCATCCAAGAAGCCTACATTGATGCGATTGGTAAAGCTCAAAATTATATCTACATCGAAACCCAATACCTTATTGGTAGCCCGGTCACGCATGGCAAGCTGATTAAAAACAAAGATAAGAATGTCATCCCTGTTGCCCTTGTCTCCCGTATCAGGGAGAAGATTGCGGCTGAAGAACCTTTTCATGTTTATATCCTGATGCCAATGTTCCCAGAAGGCGATCCAGTTAGTATGCAAACCCAACCAGTACGGTACTGGGGACAGCAAACCATTCAATGGATGGTTGATCAGGTTCAGGAAGCGGCTAAAAGTAAGGGTAAAGGCTGGCAAGAATTCTTATCGTTTTACTTCCTCGGTCAAAGAAGCGGTGATGTTAATTATGAGCCGGGTGAAGTTAAAAAACGAAAAGAACGGGTTGCGCTTGCCAATCGTTACATGATTTACGTTCACTCAAAGATGATGATTGTAGATGACAATTGGATCATAATCGGCAGTGCAAATTTGAATGAGCGCAGTATGGCCGGGGATCGGGACACCGAGATTTGTGTTGGTATGTGGCCGACCGCAGATCATGATGGTGCTGGTGACTGTTTGGAACAAATTCGCGATTTTCGAATGCGACTGTGGGACGAGCATTTGGGAACGGCCTTTGTTAACGGCAATCGTCAAGCATTGCAAAACTCACCGGGCGTAGCAACGACCGCTGCACTTATACAGAATGCGGCCGTAAACAATCTGCGCCTCTTTTACGAAGATGATCATGATCCCGCTATGAACCACCTCATGGCCTGGCCCCTTTATAGTGGCTTGAGTGGTGGTAAATATGATTATATTCCAGACTATGACGCTAAAAAGGGGACAGCGTATTGGCTATGGAACCAATCCGACCACACCTTCGGTGGCGGTGATATTCGTTTTCTTTAACTTGCGATTTTCACAAGGGAATTTCGTACCTTTAATCTTTAGTGATTCTAGTAATAGGAGGTAAACATGCCAACATATTTGGCCCCAGACGTTTATATCGAAGAGGTAGCTGGGGGCGCACGGCCGATTCAAGCGGTCGGAACCAGCACGGCTGGCTTCGTGGGCGAGGCCCCAGATGCCAAAGCTCGCCTCAACGAAGCAGTTGCGATCAATAACTGGTCCCAATTCGTCCGTGAATTTGCGCCCGAAGGCAGCGCCAGCACAAACTTATCCCATGCAGTCTACGGCTTTTTCCAAAATGGCGGCAGTCGATGCTACGTTGTAAACGTAGGCACAGGCGCCATTACGGGTACAGGCAAGAAACGAGCGGGATTAGACATCTTAGAATCGGTTGATGAGATCGCTATCGTTGCCGCGCCGGGCTATGCTGATCCCGTATCCTATGATGCTGTAATCGCTCATTGTGAAAACATGAGTGACCGGGTTGGTATTCTTGATGCCCCTCTGGATGTGCCTGATGTCGCGGCTTTGACCAAAGTCGGAGCAGCCAAGGCCACAAAAGCCAAGGCAGGAGAAGGCGATGCCCCAGCGGCTGATGGACTCCGACCCCGCCAGTCAGATGGTGGCTACGCCGCCTTCTATTATCCTTGGATTGTTGTCCGAGACCCGCTCGGTGATGATTTAGTCAACGTCCCCCCTTCAGGACATTTAGCTGGCATATGGGCGCGGTCAGACGCTTCACGCGGTGTCCACAAAGCCCCAGCCAACGAACCCATTCGGGGTGCGCTCAACCTGACCTACAACTTGACCCGCGCCGAACAAGGAGAATTGAATCAGAACGGGGTCAACTGTATTCGTTTCTTTGCCAGTGAAGGCATTCGCGTTTGGGGCGCTCGCACGATTGCCAGTGGTAGTAGTGAATGGCGCTATCTGAACGTTCGTCGCTTATTCAACATGATCGAGGAATCGATTGCAAACAGTACCCGCTGGATCGTCTTCGAGCCAAACGACCAACCGCTTTGGAAAGCTATTCGCCGCGATGTAAGCGCCTTTCTGACACTACTTTGGCGTGATGGCGCATTGATGGGCAGTTCGCCGGAGGAAGCATTTTTCGTTAAGTGCGATGCCGAAACCAACACTGCTGAAAGCGTCGATGCAGGTATGGTCGTCACCCTTATTGGTATTGCGCCGGTTAAACCGGCTGAATTTATCGTCTTCCGCATCAGTCAATATGCCAGCGGCACTGAAGTAGAGGTTCAAGGAGGTTAATCATGGCAAACGGTACTGATCCTTATCGCTCATATAATTTCAAACTAGATATAGCCGGTGTCACCGAAGGCCACTTCACAGAATGTAGTGGGTTAGGTGTGCGCGTTACCCCCATTGAATACCGGGAAGGTGGTAACAACCAAGTTGTTCGTCATATCCCAGGCCCAGTTGATTATGCGGCCGTTACTCTCCGCTTTGGTCTAACCAACTCTCGTGAATTGTGGGACTGGCTCATGTTGGCCGTTGAAGGCAATGTTGAACGCAAGAACGTTTCCATCATCATGCTCGACAGCAGTGGCAGCAACGAAACAACCCGCTGGAACCTGAATGATGCCTGGCCTTCAGAATGGCGTGGTGCGCCATTAGATGCCATGAGCAAAGAAATCGCTATTGAGAGCTTAACCCTGGTCTTTGATACGCTCGAACGGGCTTAATAAAATGCGCCTGAGGCGATTTTTTATCCGTCTTATTATTGTCTTGAGTCAGTGGTTTCGTTGGCTATCAATCCAACTTCACCATTTGGCAAACAGACTAAAACATTCGACCGAAACCAACGAACCCGTTGAAACGGCCGAAACAAATCCTCAAATGTCGGCTGAATCGGCAGCACTGGAGGATTGGTTGGCCCATGTCCGTCCCAATCCTCCGGCCGACTGGCTGGACAAGGTGAGTCAGGGTGCGCCGCAGTTGCTTGATCCGCAGTTGCGACCATCCCGACCGCCTGGGCCGCCGCCCCCTCGCCGCCAAACGTTTAAAGGGGCTAGTTCGCATCGCCCCCGCTCGGCAACAGATCGCGCCCGGCCCCAATCTCAACCATTCAAACAGATACGATTTCAGCCAACTCGCTCCTTACCCAACCAGTCAAAAGTTGTTCCGACTGCCTCTCCTTTAGCTGAAACCACCTTTTCTAGTTCGTCTGGGTCAACGGCCGAACCAGCCGAGGCAACTGACGACGGCCCTCCCTTATCGAGAGATGGGTCATCTGACGATGGGTCATCCTCCGAAATTATTAACAACCAAGACAAGAATCAATCCATCGAAGCCGATCCAACGAATTGGCCTCCGCTTGAAACAACAGCTCACAACCCGACAGCAGATAATATTGCAACATTCAGCGACAGGGCAGATGATTCGATCAGCTTAGATTCCCTTTACCCCGAAGAAGGTGGCGATGGGAGAACGGCCGAACCAACATCAGAGTCACTACAAGCGTTAGAGTCAGGGAAAAGTAGACTCCAGATAGAAACCGTTAGTTCCAATGCAGACCCTGCCCCTAAAACCGCAAATCGAATATTGTCTCATCTTCATACCTCACAAAATGCTCAAAATGCAGATGAACGGCTGTTGACAAATCCAGAAGACCAATCACAACAATCTACCAATTTTGCGTCCTATACGACATTAACAATAGCTCGACTTATAACCTATCCTTTCACATGGTTAATGCGCTTGCCAAAACGTTGGCCCCACGTTGGACAAGATGGCATCTTGTCCAACCCTGAGCGACGACTGGAGATCAACTTCGCAGAGAAGGAACAACAAGGTAAAGCCAATTCGGCGGTACAAAGGGGCAAGAGCATAAGCGCGTCTATCAATAAAAACGCACATCATCAACCCTCGGTCAACATATTGAAATCATCCCCTACCTTATATACAACACTAAATGTCACTTCGCCGATACCGGAAAACCTGTGGCCGACATTAGCAGAGACGGCCGTTCAAAAATCCACAAAGTCTATCACTAAAACGCCTGCCCAAATCGACTTTCCCACAGGCCGACCATCTTCAAAACCTTATTCAAAGGCTATGGATGCTGGCCAGACGATCACGGCCGACTTCTGGCCTCCCTTGCCCAGAACCAATTTTGATGAAACGGCCGAAACCGAATCAACCATAGAAGTCGAAGAACGGCGCCGTATTCGACTAAATTTTGAACAACGAGGCCCCGAATGGAACGAGTAGTCTTTCTAATTGAGGATACAAACGAACGCCTGCGCTGTTTGCTCAATCCAGAAACATTGGTCGTGCGCCGCACCGCTGGCATTCGACCCCGCCGCTCAATTGGCGGACAGTTAACCGGAACTGGTCTGAGCGACGAGCCAATGCTATACACTGGCGGGGGGCGTACGGAGATGGAGCTAGACCTCCTCTTCGATGTTACCCTGGCTGGCTCAACCGTCACCACCGAGGATGTCCGGGAATTGACCCTGCCTCTGTGGAATCTGGCCGAAAATGCGGCCAGCAATCAGGGCTTCGGTGAACTGCGACGCGTCCGTTTTTTGTGGGGCAAATATTGGGATGTACCAGGCGTGATCGTGGCGGTGGCTGAGCGGTTAGAACAATTTACGGCCGAGGGAGCGCCCCGCCGCTCCTGGTTGCGTATGCGATTGCTGCGAGTCGATGACGGTGCTGCCGCTGCCGATGCAGAACTATCACCAGGTGCAGCCTCTATGTCTTTGGGTGAGTTGCCTGACGACCTAACAGATTCAGATGAGGAATGGGAAGTATATGAGACCTTAGGCAGTGGCGATGGTGGCTCTGGTGAACGACTTGACCAGTTATCCGACGAATTTTACGGCGATCCGTCCCTCTGGCGTCTCATTGCTAAAGCCAACGATGTAGACGACCCAACTGAAATCGATAGTGGCACGGCTTTGCAAATTCCACCATTGCCCTTATTAGGAAAATTTTAAGCAACTTTTTATGCAAACTATTAGCCTCTTACCCCAAGTAATTATTGAAGCGAACGGCCATACCTTGACCGAAGCAGCCACCTCATCGCTAGGGCAAGTGCTTGTTCAACAACGCCTGTCCATGCCAACCCAATGTGAAATCGTATTTGATGACCCACCAGGTCCGCGTTCAGCAGCTGAGACACTCACCCCTGGCGTTTCATTAACTGTAAAGGTTGAAGGGAAACTTACCCCCTTATTTGATGGTGAAATAACGGCCGTTGAATACATTTATACACCCGATCACGGCCGTGAATTGCATGTCCGCGCTTACGATTTGCTACACCGTCTCCGCAAACGCCAAGAGGTACGGGTACATACGCAGGTAACGGCCGAAGATATGGCCCGCGAATTTGCTTCTGATTTGGGACTAGATGTAAAAGCGGCCGAATCTGGCCCTACCTGGCCCAACCTGTATCAATATGACCAATCTGACCTAGCCCTTTTAGTGGAAATCACCGAAAAATGTGGTCTTTATTTAACCGTGCGAGAAGATACCTTACATTTAATCACCCTGGAAGGGATTGGGTCAAGCGAACTGTTAAAGTTAGGTGAGACGCTGTTGGAAGCCCGAATCGAGATTAATGCGGATCAGGCTAGTGATGAAATTGAGGCTCTTGGCTGGGATCCGCTCCGAGTTGAGACCCACGACGGCCGAGCAACCAACCCCCGCAGCAATCGTCGCATCAGTACCAGTGTAAGGGCCGATGATGTCGGCGGTGATGGACAATGGCAGTTTGTCGATGAAGGAACGGCCGATGATGATCATGCCACCAGCTTGGCCCAGGCCGAATTAGATCGACGGGTGGCCAATGAAGTAACACTATGGGGCGTGGCTGAGGGCAGCCCCGACCTGCAGCCGGGAACGCCCATTGATGTTGAAAATGTCGAGAGTGACCTAAACGGCCGATACACTATTACTGAGGTTACCCATATCATTAATGGTCAGTCGGGTTTTATTAGCGAGATTTCAACCCAAGCGCCTCCTCCGCGCAAACGGAACCGTTATGCCGTCTCCACACTAGGCATTGTCAGCCAAGTGGGTGATCCGGGCGATTTGGGACGCGTAAAGGTGACATTGCCAACCTACAATGATATAGAGAGTGATTGGTTGGAGGTCTTAACGGCCGCAGCAGGGCCAGATAAGGGTCTTATTGCGATACCAGATATAGGCGACTCTGTGTTGGTCTTGTTAACGCATGGCGATCCTAGTCAGGGTGTCGTTATGGGCGGGCTTTTTGGCATGGATGGCCCACCTGACAGCGGTGTTGAAGGTGGCGAAGTACGCCGTTACACCCTCCTAACACGTGGCGGCCAGCGCATCCAACTCGACGACAGTGGCACCCTCATCCGGTTGGAAAACGCCGACGGCAGCTATATCGAAATGGCTCCCGGCAAAGTTCACCTTCATGCCGAAACAGATTTGGAAATCGAAGCCCCCGGCCAGTCCATTGTTATTCGAGGTAAATCAATTGATTTCCAGACTGGATAAACTTGGCATAAGGCGTAAATTGACCCAGGTTAAAGGAGATCACAATTGACTTAGATTAAGCACAAAAATTATTTTCAAAGACAACAATTAAATCCGACAAGACCTAACATTACCAAACCAAAAATGGAGGTTCTCATGAACGAAGATTACAAATTGAGTCAGGGCGACAAACTAGACAAGATCGAAGACATTCAGATGCGTCAGGGGATTTGTTTCGCTCTATCTACTGAATGGTCCCTGTGTACAGTAAAAAAGAGAGCGTTTGATTTTGATGCCGTTTTCTTTCCGATGGTCTCCCGCCAACGCGCTTACAATTTAACCTTTGAGGAAAAAATAAAGAAACTGACCGACGGCGCTCAATACACGCAGTTCTTTGCAGCCGCCGAGCCACCTTCCTACAAGTTTATGGTGGATCAGGCTAAACATGAAGATGTCGGAATGAGCAAACAAATGATAAAGCCTGATCAGATTGATGCTCAGTTACCCGGACTAATTGGCGCTGGAAAAACTTTTATCTTGGGTATGTTTGGCATTGATGACAACGAAAACTGGGGCCATGCTACGACAGTCGGTTGGGGAAGCGATAATAATAATAAACCACGCTTCTTTGATCCGAACCAGGGGCAGTTCTCTTGGCCAAAAGAGACCGCCAGTGACACTATTGCAGAAGAGATATTAGACAATATAGATGATTTTTATGACCGAGATACAATAAAAGATTTTGTTGTTTATAAGTTATCTTAACAAACCAATATTTAGCTTCATTGGTTTTCCTTAATTCAAGCATAAGTTACCCGTGAAAAGCATATTAACTGAATGAAGCCCAGGTATTGAAAGCCTATAAGCAACCAAGCAAAAAAGAACAGCTTCAAAAGAAATTGACTACCAGAGAAATCCTGGTAGGTGATTAAATCGGAGATTCTTAATTGATATGAAATTTATGACTGAGGATGCGCGGGTTGTTTGTAAACATGAGAATGGTGTGGTGGGTATTATTGGAACCCAGAAGCTCTTGACCATTAACGGCCGAAAAGTCCTCGTCGATAATGACCCTGAAGGACGGCCGATTGCTGGCTGTCCAAATGTCGGCGCAACAATTAAACCTTGCACAACAACCCTAAAAGTAACGAAGGGCTATTCCAACTTCATTCGAGCCGATGGCAAACGGGTCTGTTTAGACACCGTTACTGGCTTAACCGATGGAACCCCACCAGGAACTGTCGTCTATGAAGTCCGTAACCCAGGCCAAAGCCTAGTTTCAGGCCCCTCATAATAGTAAATGGTAATTTAATAACAAACTGACTACTGATTACCGGCTACTGACTACTGAGATTAAGGAACAACTATGAAAGATACCCGTTATCGCGCGTGGCGCTTTATTCACCCCGACCTCGACACGGCTGGGGGTGAAGGCCAACCATTTGTTGGCTTGGGATTGTCGCCGCGTGGCAATATCGCAATGGCAGAAGGCGAAAGCGCAGTGCGACAATCACTCCTACTCCTGCTCTCCACCTCACCTGGCGAGCGCGTGATGCGGCCGAAATATGGCTGCCACATCCATCGCCTTATCTTCTCGCCCAACGACGATACCACTGCCGGTCTTGCCATCCACTATGTCAAACGCGCTATATCCCGCTGGGAACCACGTGTTGATATCCTAAATGTAGACGCCAACCGCGACCCAAAAGCGCCCGAACGCTTGAACCTCTTACTAGAATACCGCGTTCGGGCCACGCAACGAACCGAAACCTTAACTTTTGCCCTTGATCTGGCTGATTGAAAATATGCCAGTGGTTTAGTTAGCAGTTAACAGTTTACCGTAAGAAGCAAACTACTAACTTTTTACCATTTACTGATTACCGCTTAGTGAAAACGGCCGACGGAGAAGAACCTTATGCCATTACCACTACCCAATTTGGATGACCGCACTTTTGAGCAGCTAATGGCCGAAGCACGGCTGCAAATTACCCGCAACGCACCTGACTGGACCGATCTCTCACCAGGCGATCCCGGCATCGTTCTGCTGGAGCTTTTTTCCTATCTGACCGAAACGATGATTTACCGTTTAAATCGGCTGCCCCAAAAAGCGTATCTGGCCTTTCTAAACCTGTTAGGCGTATCGGTTTACCCGCCAGCAGCTGCCAGCGTCACTTTGCGCTTTACGGCCGCTCGGACGAGCGAACAACCCATCGAAATTCCAAGGGGAACGCGGGTTACGGTCGGCCGTTCTGGTGGCAGCGGTGAACCACCTGTATTCACCACCTCCCAAACTGTCACCATCCCCCCTGGTAAAACCGAGGTCGAGGTGCTGGCCCATCACTGCGACCTGATTGAAGCCGAATTACTAGGGTTGGGCAATGGACTTCCTGGCCTCTCACTTGCTGTCCAGCGGCCGCCAATTGTCGCCCCAACAGGCAGCGATCTAGACCTTGTCGTTGGGGTAGCTGCAACCGCAAAGGAGCTAGATGAGCGTGCCGCTGCCGTTCAATATAATGGAACTCCTTTCCGCATTTGGCGTGAGGTCAAGAATTTCAGCAACCTCGGTGCAGATCAGTTCGTCTATGTCACTGATCGTGCGGCTGGTACAATCACCTTTGCTCCAGCTGCACGCCTAGTTGATGAAAACAATAAGCTGGATGAAATGGGTCAAGCATTAGCGGCGGTTCCGGGAGCCGAACGCGAAATTCGAGTCTGGTATCGACGGGGTGGTGGTCCCTCTGGCAATGTGGCAGCTAACACCCTTACGTCCCTTAAAAATCCAATCCCTGGCCTCTCTGTAACTAACCCCAGCCCAGCAACGGGCGGCCAAGCGGCCGAGTCTTTAGACAACGCCCTTATTCGTGGCCCCCAAGAGCTGCATTCGCTGGAGCGGGCTGTCACCGCACGAGATTTTGAAGTAGTGGCCGAGAACAGCTCGCGGGCGGTGGCCCGAGCCAAAGCCATTACTCGAGCAGCATTATGGCGACATGCCTCACCCGGCACAGTTGAAGTGCTGCTAGTCCCTTATCTCGCCGATGCAGAAGAGGTAGACGGCCGTATCACCACCACCGCCCTACGTGAACATGAAACCGATATTGTCCACGAACAAATCGAAAATGTCCTCAACGAAAGACGGCCGTTAGGTACAACCTGCGTAGTCAATTGGGCCAATTACAAAGCCGTTCAAGTTACCGCCCGCATTGTTGTCGGTCGGGAGGAGGATCAATCGGCCGTTAAACAGCGTGTTCTAGATCGACTGCATCAGACGATCTGTCCGCTGCCAACCCGCTTCAACCAAACTGGCTGGCCTTTTGGTCTAGCCCTCCGCGCCTCTGACGTTTATAACATCGCTCTGGCTGAACCAGGTGTTCGCTGGGTTGATCAAGTACGCTTACGAGTTGAAGAGGTGCCAGAAAAGCAAGTGACCAGCGTTGCCGCCGACTACTTTCAATCCCAAACCTGGTATGTTGGTAGCGATACGACCGTCTTTCGCTCGCTAGACGATGGCGTTGGCTGGGAACCATCTGCCCAATTCCCAGAAGAATCAGTGATCGTCGTTGAACCCCATCCTCAAGTAGCTGGACTAGTCGCTATTGCCACCCGTTTAGAGGAGGGCGAAGGTTCGCGCATCCACGTATCCCATGACATTGGCGAAAGTTGGCAAGCTATTTCACAGCCCGCCTTCAATGTCGTTGACTTAGCCTGGATGGTACGCGGCGATCACTCTGTGCTGCTCCTGGCAACAGACAAAGGGCTATACGAATTACCTATACGACAAGGAAGCAGCCCAGTCCAATTAGTAGTCGATCCCAAAAATCAAGATCTCGGCTTCTACAATGTCGCCACTGCAACCGACACAAGGGGCGCGGTTAGTGTGGCCGTTGCTGCCCAAAATTTAGGCGGCGTTTTCCTCTCAAGCGAAGGCGGCCGTTCCGAATCATTCCGCTCCATCGGACTCGACAAAGAAGATGTTCGTCAACTGGCAGTCCAATATGATGGGCCACGTGCCTTTCTATGGGCTGGGGTGGCTGCCGCTGGTGGCGACGATCCTGGCAAGGGCTGTTATCGATGGGAGCTGCGCGGCGCAGAAGACCCGCCGGAAGGCTGGCGCGAATTTACCAAAAATTGGAAGGGAGGTAGTTGCCTGGGAATCGCCTTCCAAGGAGCAATGGTATTAGCCGCCACTCACCGTTCTGGCGTGGCGCTGCTTGACCCGATTCGTAAAGGATCATGGCAGGCGCCCGATGTCCGCTGTGGCCTACCCCTACGAGACCCAAGCCGATTTAATCCGGTATTGGCGGTAGCAGTAGACCCAGATGGCAGGTTGGTTATGGCAGGTGGAGCCGAAGGCATTTTCCGTAGTCGAGATAAGGGAAAAAACTATAACAATGCCTCAAGCAAAGAATTTACCGAGAAAGTGACGCTGCCCGAAACCTGGCTCTTTGTCTCTGGCGAGCATGATGTGACAGTGGTGAGTGAAGATGAAGCAAACCGAGATTGAACGACTACTGCCAGGCGTTATACAACGCACTAATTTACCCGGCCAGCCACTATACGCGCTATTGGCGACGATGGAAGCTATGCACGACCCTTCGGAAGCGGCTTTAACGAACCTGGATGGTTATTTTAATCCTTATCGGGCGCCAGATGCCTTCGTACCATTCATTGCTGGTTGGCTCGATTTGGAACGCTTTTTAAGTTTGAAACCAACAAAGCTTGATGCAGCCACTGCCCAAACGTTGTTTCCAAGCGGCCTGGGACGACTGCGAGAACTGGTTGCATCGGCCGCTTTTCTCTCCAAATGGCGGGGTACATCAAAAGGGCTGATACGGTTTCTTGAAACCGCTACAGGGATAACGGGCTTCGTTGTCGAGGAGCAGGTCATGGATGAAAGCAATCAAATTCGGCCGTTTCACATCCGGGTCATTGGCCCAAAGGCAGCGGCTGTATATCAGCCTCTCATCGAACGAATCATTGACCTCGAAAAACCAGCTTACGTAACCTATGAATTGGAATTTGCTAAAAAATAAAGGGCGCATTCCGAGTTGGAGAAACAATTATCGCCCAGCAAAAAAGTTTGTGGTAAGGTATCAAAATCATGCCAGATTTATAGCAATGGGGTTTGAAACGCACTAAACTTGGCACAACCAAGAAGAAGCGTTTCATATAATATGGGTATCCTTGGAAAATTAACGAGTGAATAAATAATCAGGAGAGTTTCATATGGCAAACATCTTTGCCATCACCGCAGCAACCAACCGTGTTAAGCTAAATTCAAAACGCCAGGCAGAGGTGGCATTTACTATATCAAATGCAGAAGAACGGCCGATGCGCGGCCGGGCGCATATTCTGCCAGAAGGCGAAGCCGACAGCAGTTGGTTTACATTAGACGGCGAACCAGAACAAACTTTTGCCATTGCTGGAACCCAGCAATATACTGTCCAAATTGAGGTTCCCCCAGATGCCCCGTCAGGAGATTACTTCTTCCGTCTTAATATGGTTGGCGTTGAAAATCCTGATGAAGATTTCGCCGAAGGGCCGTCAGTCTCTTTTGCTGTGCCAGAACCGGAAGAAAAGAAGAAACCATTCCCCTGGTGGATTCTGCTCATTATTCTGGCAGTAATCATTATTGGTGGCGCGGCGGCCTTCTTGCTGACGCGAGGTGAGCCGGAGTTAGCGGTGTCGGTTGAAGTATCGGCCGATCCAGTCATTGCGGGGCGGGACATGAGTTACACTATTCAAGTAAATAATACGGGTAACAAAGCAGCCGAAAATGTGATTGTCAATAACACCCTACCCGCTGGCGTAACTTTCCTTTCAGCTAGCGAGGAAAGTTGTGCTTTAGGCGAAGATAACGAGGCCATCACGTGTACTTTAGCTGAAGGGGTGGCACGAAATGGAACGAGCGAAATCACCTTAAATGTCTCTGTCGATGGCGCTGTTCGTGGCATGATGACCAATACGGTGATGCTTGAAACGGCCGACCCAGCAATAACGCCAGAAGTAGAAGCAACCACCGAACCAGAACCAACACCAGAAGGTGGGCCAGCGACAGACAATCCAACGCCATCAGGCGAGGCAGCAATTGCCTCTATGGTCGTGGGCCAGGTTGCCCTCACCGTCGATAATACAGGGCCAACCTCGGCATCGGCAGATGAAGAAGTTATTTATCAGATCATGGTAGGCAATAATGGTCCCTCTCATGCAACTGAGGTGATTTTAACTTATCCTCGTCCTGAAGGAATTCTTGGAGCAACTGGTGTTAGCCAGAAAGGGAACTGTGGCGAGACAGAGGACAGTGTCCAATGTGAACTTGGCCTAATTGAGGCAGGCGCTTCCTTACCTATCACGATTACGATCTTGCCTGGCCCAGAAGTAGTTGGCACACTTGAAAGTTTAGTTACGATCGTAGATGGGGATGGCTCAAGCGTCTCCAGTCAGGCAGTTGCAACCCAGATAACGCCAGCTACTGGTTTGGCAGTAGCTGTCAATGCCTCAGGTAGTCAAGCCCTCATCGGCGTCCCCTTTATATATACAGTACAGATCTGGAACAGTAGTCCAGTGGCAGCCAATAACGTCGAAATGCGCTATTTGATACCTGACGGCTGGGAGTTCATTAGCACTGAACCTGAATGTCCACAGCTGATTTCTGCCGGTACGACAACGCTAATTTGCGATTTTGGTAATCTCCCGCCTGATCCTGAAGATATCCGTTCGGTGGCTATTACCTTACAAGCTTCGGATGAAGGCACAATAACAAATAATTTCAATGTCAGCAGCAGCCTGCCACTAGAACAAGTCGCCGTCGACACACGGGTTGCAAAGGCTTTTAGTGCAGTTGGTGTCCATTTTGATGGCAAGAATGACTGGGTAGAGTTGGATGAATTTAATGTCCCAGAGACCTTCACAATCGAGATGTGGGTTAATCCAGAAGCATCACGTGATAAGCAAAGCTTTGTAGCCAAACACACAGTTGACGGGGACAACATATTTGTGATGGGATATTACAACGGTGGTTTAGAAGTAAATCTGCGCGGTCAGGTTTTTCAAGCAGGAACAAAACCAACGAATCTTTATCATCTGGCCGTTGTTGTTGAAAAGCGTACGCTATCCCAATCTTTTGTCACCGTTTACCAAGATGGTGAAGTTAAGTGGGATGAAGAACTTGTCTCTGTGTTAGGAACGGACATAAGCGGTAGGCCCTGGGTTCTGGGCCAAGAATGGGATACTGATACGGCGAGCGATTTCTATGATGGCGCTATCGCCGAGGTGCGTTTCTGGGACCATGCGCGCACCCAAGAACAGATCAACTCGTTGATGGATGATCGCCTTAATGGTGATGAAGATGGCTTAATAACCTATTTGCCACTTACAGAGCAAAGTGGCACAACAGCAACAGATCTGACCGGAAATGGTCATGATGGCACATTGATGGCTGGCGCTTTATGGGTGGATGCGGCCGTTCCAGAAAACTTCGGGTCGGCCCTGGCATTGACAGGGGTTAACGATAACGTATTAGTTCCTGATAGTGCCTCGCTTCGCTTGAACACCTTCTCCATTGGCGTTTGGGTTAGACCTACTCAATTACAACCTAATTGGCAGCAAATCGTCACCAAACATGACATTGTTGGTACGACCCGAAATTACGGCTTATTTATTTCGCCTAATGCAATGACTGTCAATTTCACATTTATGGACAGCACTTGCTCCCAATGGCGCGGTATTTCAACTTCAAACTCCTCCTTAATAATAAATGAGTGGAATTTTGTCATGGGAACATATGATGGCGCTTCTGTCAATTTGTATATAAATGGCGTATTGGATAGAACCGCAGCCGTAACTGGCGGGGCTTGCCAAAATGCTGAGCCATTGATCTTTGGCAATGAACGAAGATTTCCCCTCCTGCCACCTGCCTTTTCACCTTTTCTAGGGAACATCGACGAAGTACGTATTTACAATCGAGCTTTGACTTTAGCAGAAATGCAGGCCACAATGAACCAGGTGTTACAAGGAAACGAAACTGGTTTGGTAGGCTATTGGCGCTTTGATGAAAACGCAGGCACCACTGTCTATGATGTGTCCGGCGATGGTAATGATGGCGCGATTATTGGAGGTAATTGGATTATCTCTGGCGCTGGCCAGTAGTAAACAATATACGAGGCGATATGACTGAGTTATTTGCAATTACCGCAGCGACAAATAGTGTCACATTAGACAATGAGCGGCAAGCAGAGGTTGCTTTTACTGTCTCCAATGCCGAAGAACGGCCGATACGAGGCCGGGCACACCTTCTGGCAGAAGGCGAAGCGGCTGCCGAGTGGTTTACGCTGACAGGCGAAGCAGAGCAAAATTTTGCCGTAGCTGGGACCCAGCAGTACACAGTTGAAATTGCCGTTCCAGCAGACGCGGCAGCAGGAGACTACTTTTTCCGATTAAACATGGTCGGCGTAGAAAACCCCGATGAAGATTTCTCCGAAGGGCCATCCGTCTCATTCGCTGTACCAGAACCAGTCGTTGAAAAGAAATCTTTTCCCTGGTGGATATTGCTGGTTGTATTGGCCGTCATCATCATTGCCGGGGCCGCCGCTTTCTTATTAACACGAGGCGAACCACTGTTAGGCGTGACCGTTGAGGTATCAGCCGATCCCGTCATTGCGGGTCGAGAGATGTCCTATACCATTCAAGTTAACAACAGTGGCAATAAGGCAGCCAAAGATGTGATAATTAAAGATATATTGCCGATTGGTGTCTCTTTTGTTTCAGCCAGCGAGGAAAGCTGTGCGCTTGGTGAGGCTGGCGAAATTGTCTCTTGTACCTTAGCCGAGGGAGTGGGGAGTAATGAGACGGCCGAAATCACCCTGAACGTATCCGTTGATGGCGGCGTCAGGGGTGTCATGACGAATAAAGTCATGCTAGATTCGGCCGATCCCGAAGCCACGCCAGAAGCAGAAGCAACTGAACCAGAACCAACAGTCGAAGCCGAATCGGAATCTAATACAGAGGCAGAAGCAACCCCTTCGACTGAAGCGACCATTGAATCAATGGCGGTCGGCCAAGTCGCGCTTACGGTCCAAAAGACCGGACCAACATCGGCAGCAGCGGATGAGGAAATCGTCTACCTAGTCACAGTTAGTAATGATGGCCCCTCTCACGCCACAGATGTCGTTCTCACCTACCCCCGACCTGGAGGCATCCTAGGTGCAACGGGTGTCAGCCAGAATGGTAACTGTGGTGGAACCGAAGATAGTGTCCAATGTGAGTTGGGGCAAATAGAAGCAGGCGCAACTTTGCCAGTAACCATCACCGTATTACCCGGCCCCGAAGTCGTTGGAGCATTAACAGGTATAGTGACCGTTACAGATGGTGATGGGTCTAATATCTCTAGTGAAGCACTAATTACCCAAGTAGAGCCTGCAACTGGTTTGGCAATAGCAATCAACACCTCCGGCAGCCAAGCATTAATAGGCGAGCCATTTGTTTATACGGTGCGTATCTGGAACAGCAGCCCAGTGGCCGCTAACAATGTTGAAATGCGCTATGCAATACCTGAGGACTGGCAGTTCATCAACACCGATCCAGAATGTCCCCAGCAAATTTTTGCAGGCACGATTACGCTTATCTGTGACTTTGGTGATTTTCCAGCTGACCCAGATGACGTTCGAATTGTGAATATCGTTCTGGTGGCAACGGCCGAAGGCGCAACAACGAATAATTTCGACATTAGCAGTAATAACCTGCCTGACAAACAAGTGGTCATGGAAACGCAGGTGGCAAAGGCCTTTAGTGCTGTCGGCGTGCGTCTAGATGGTAAGACTGATTGGGTTGAACTAGATGATTTCAATGTCCCAGAAACATTCACAATTGAAATGTGGGTCAATCCAGAAGCAACTCGGAACCAACAAGCATTTATTAGCAAGCATCTAGAAGGTGGCGAAAATGTTATCGTTCTTGGCTATTACAATGATGGCCTAAGTCTCACCTTGCGCGATCAGGCCTATGTGGCTGGAACAAAAACAACTGAACTATTCCACCTGGCTTTAGTCGTCGAAAAGCGCACATTGTCACAATCATTTGTTACTGTCTATCAAAATGGTCAGGTCTTTTGGGATCAAGAGTTAGCGGCCGTATTGGGATCAGACATCAGTGGCAAGCCCTGGGTTTTAGGTCAAGATTGGGATGATGAAACCTCTCTAACCGATTTCTATGACGGGGCTATCGCAGAGGTCAGATTCTGGGATCATGCACGAACGGCTGAGCAAATCAACGCCTTGATGGACGACCGACTTGTGGGTGATGAAGATGGTCTCATCGCTTACTTACCTTTGACAGAGCAGATTGGAACCACAGCCACTGATCAAACGGGTAATGGGCATGACGGAACCCTGCTAGGTGGCCCTGTCTGGGTCGACGCAAGTCCACCAATGGACTTCGGGTCTGCTTTAGACTTAGATGGCGTAGATGATTTTGTCTTTTTACCGGATGCTGATATTTACGATTTTGCTCGTGATCAAAATTTCACTGTTGAATTCTGGGTAAAACCAGACACCCTCCAACTCGAAACCGATCAAAATGATAATGACATAGTAGAAAAATGGACCGGCAGTGGTGGCTATCCATTCGTAATACGTTATGTTAACCAAGAAGGTTCAAACAACGGCCGAATTCGATTTGGTCGCTATGATGGCACCAATAATCCAGCTGCCCTCTCCTCGACTCGAATTAACGATGGAGAGTATCACCATGTCGCTGCTGTAAAAGATGGCGATATGCTCCATCTTTATATTGACGGTGTTTTAGAACGTTCAGTTACAGATACGACAACAGGCACAACGTCCAACAACTCAGGACTATATATCGGCCGTCGCGGCCAGGCTCAACCATTCTCCAACTATTTTGCTGGGTCTGTCGATGAATTACGGATTTGGAATGTTGCCCGAAGTCCCGAAGAGATAAACTCGAAAATGAATCAACCGCTGCGGGGCAATGAAGCAGGGTTGGTGGGCTATTGGCGGTTTGACGTTGTTGTTGGAAACAGCATTTATGATGCAACAGGCAATGGAAATGATGGCTCGCTCATCTCTATCCAAATCGTCATTCCCAATCTTGAAATCATTCCGATTTTCCCAACACCAATATTCCCAGACATCGATTTTGATATCGAATTACCATCATTTCCATAGTAAGGAAACATGAATCCAAAGGTTTTTATAATCATTCTGGTCATCCTGGCAATCATCTTCGTCGGTGGTGTCATCATCGGCTCTGGGCAGGATAATGGCGATAGTCAGATTAATTTTTTTGAATCTTCGCTGGCTGGAGACATTCGTACTCGCTTTTCCACTAGAGTCCGTGTTGACGAAATTAACCTAAATAATGGCGCATCGCCTAATGGTTGCTTACTTCAAGAGAAGCAGATGACTATTCCGGCTGGGGCGAATCTCCCCTGTCAGCTTGACATTCAGGCGGCAGCAGAAGAGGACAGCGATTCTGTAAGGACTATGACCCTCCATTTTGCAGGAGGGCCACCTGGGTCTACTATGAAGGTCAGGCTCGAACAACCAAATTCGGATAAGGCTCTGACGGTTAATAAGGATTTAGGGTTTGGGGAAAAGATTGATTTGGAAGTTTACGAAGCTGCCGGAAGGCTGAAGATTGAGAACTGTCCAGAAGGTGACGAAGACTCGGCCGTTAACTGTACGGTGAACCTTACGCTAGGAAATGCCGCTGCCAACTGACCCTAATCCCTTTTCACAGCCTTAATAACGGCCGGAATAGAGCCAATTAATAAGATTATTGCCCAAATAACGGCAATAATCGCCACAACGATTCCCGCAATAGCATCTGTAATGCTGACCAAAATCCTTGGAACCAAACCGTGTAAGAATGTAACGACGATCGTGGCAATAAATGAGGTAATAATGATCGCGATTAGTCCCTTACCTTGTAGAAAGCGCTGATGGGCCAAAATCAATGTGGCTGTAAAGCCAAATTTGAGAAACATCAACAAACTTAAGATAGCGCTGGCCCCTCCCCTATCGAACGAGCCATATTTGATCAGATAAACAATCGTTCCGAATGGTATGGCTAATAATAATACAACCATGACAACAACCGCCGCAAGTGCAGCAAATATCATGGCAATAGCAGCGATAATTATTAGGATCGAAAAAATGAGGGTTGCCACTCCCTGAAGTTTCCCCTGAGCATAATCGGGCAAGACCAGCGCGATGCCGATAAGTGCAACGGTGAAGAAGAGAATGCCGTCAATCAGCATCAAATAACGAACGCCGAAGCCAGGCACATCCCCGACATCGGCGTTACTTATCTCATCTGCCGCATCCTCATCGCCTAACACATTTTCAATTTCACCCCGAATATCTTCGGGGAAATATTGGAGACTGTCACCAACTAAATCGGCCGCAGCAACGGCCGTACTGGCTCCATTCAAACCGAAACGCGATAATAGCCCAGTTGACCCCATTTCAACCAATACCGCCAATCCCAATAATATCAAAGCGATGATGAAAAAAGGAGTCCGAATTTTTTCCATTTTCTCTACTTCCCTGCTGCGACTTCAATTGAAACAGTCTAAAATCCCCCATTTTAGTAAAGTAAATTATACCTGTTGGTGAAGAAGTGAACAAAAATGGAATTCTTAAAAAAAGAGGCTCTACCTTTCTATTTTAGTAGAGCCTCTTTTTGGTATTTAATTTTGAATCTATTCTTGAGGGTTTAGCTACAAGCCCCTATCGTGTCACCATGGCCCAAATGTCCATTGAGCGCAGATACGGGAATAATCATTGTCTGTTGGGCTGGTGTTCCAGGCTTATGACAAATTGTCACTGTGTCACTATTAGGCGTCGCGGGCGGCATCGGTGTTGATTGTGGCGATGGTGGCGGCGCCGGCGTATCCTCTGGGCACGCTCCCATCGTATCACCATGGCCTAAATGTCCATTGAGAGCTGACGCTGGAATTGTCTTTGTTTGTTCAGCCGGGGTTCCGGGCTTATGACAAATTGTGACGAAAGTTTCCGGTGTATCGGTTGCGGTAACGGTCTCTGTCGGGGTTACAGTTAGCGTTGGTGTAATGGTTACAGTAGGCGTGATGGTCGGCGTCACTGTTATGGTTGCTGTCATCGTTGGGGTTGGCCCCGTGCAAGCACCCATTGTATCACCATGACCTAAATGACCACCCAGTGCTGCTATTGGCAACGTCTTTGTTTGTTCAGCTGGGGTTCCCGGCTTGTGACAGATAGTAACCATGCCACCTGGGGTTGCTGTCGTTGTCATAGTCGGGGTTGGGGTAATGGTTGTTGTGGCAGTAGCTGTTGAAGTAGGGGTGACTGTTACCGTCTCGGTTGGAGTCATCGTCACCGTGACTGTAATGGTACCTCCTTGAGCGGCTTCACCCCGCAACTGCTCAAGAACAAGTTCGCTGTTCGGGCCTAAAGCGGCAACACGTCCATCTGAGAAAATAATTTTTGCAGACGAATTGCCGTCCGTGCGAACACGGTAATTGGCCATTATGCTAGCTTCCTTACCTAAAGGCCGCCATTTACCATCTTCACCCAATACCTCAACAATTCCCTGGGTTGTCTCGACAGATACCGTTCTGGCCGCTCCAGCCCGTTCTTGAATACCACTTAGCACGGAGACACCAACGGCCGTCATCACTCCCACACTCAACAGAAGGGCAATAGCCCCAACCATGCTAACACCGACACCCAATACTGGTTGGGCGATACTGGGCAATCTGTTTGCCAGCTTTTGAGGAACTCGCCATAGCCAAGCTAGTAAAGGAATAAAGAAAGCGGACAAACCAAAAACACTAAAAGTTTCCTGTTCGACCGCTGTACGGACTGGTTTGACTGGTTTCTCTAATCGAGTTGGTAGTTTTGCCAAAAGCTGGGCTGTGGCTTCCTGTCGCATTGCTTGAGATGGCTGTACTGGCGGCACCGCCTGCATTTCAATAGCAACTTGTAATAAGTCTTTCAACTCCCCACTATACTGGGGGTATTTAGCCATACAATCTGCAAGTGTGAGACGCTCTGCTTCAATCGCATCCAAACATTCTGCAAAAATGGCACTTAATTCATCAGACATAATTTCCTTCCTCATTCGTCAATGTATCAGTCGTAGGCAAATTGGCTGATTTGTTGACTGTATATCCATTTCCATTAGGGTGTGGTCTTACCGACGGATTTTTAATTTTAGTGGTTGTTAGTGGTTCTATTAGCAATTTTCGAAGGGCAATGATGGCCCGATACTGTAATGCCCGAATCGCTTGCTCGCTACGAGACATCACATCGGCTGTCTCTGCGTGACTGAGTCCCATTACAAAACGACAAGTCAGTACCTCTTGGTGGTCTTCAGACAGTTGTTGCAGCTTATTTTTTAATTCTTCATTTCGTTCTTGCTGCATTGCCATCATTTCAAGACCATCCATTTTGCTTGGCCTGTGGACGGCCTCTTCAAGACCAACTTGCTCCTTATACGTGCGATAATGATCAATAACTGTGTTGCGGGCGATGCGAAAAAGCCAAATGCGGAAAGGAACTTCGCGAGGCGGATTGTGATCCAAGGCCTGCCAAGCTTTTAAGAATACAACTTCAGTCAAATCTTCTGCTTCCTGAGTCCCTTTAACCCGATAAAAAATAAATTGGTGAATTTCATCTAGATAATATTCATATAGCTTGCCGAAAGATACTGTATCACCAGCAAGCGCCTGGGTAATAAAGTGGTTTAGGTCTACTGATTCATGATTGGTCATAGACATGCACAACTCTGTCCTTTCACACTTATACAGACGAACGAGATTGCAAAGCGTGACGAAATTGGTAAAAACTCATTGGGTTTCCTCATTCCTCTTCTAAGGATGGGTAATTGGCAGAGGTTGAAGGATTGCGAACCTTACACCTGCCACTAATAACACTTTTACCAGCAACCAGAGGCTTTGAGTATATGTCTAGGATATAATTCCTATATATTGTTGACCTTCCCCCAGGAAATCGAAAGTAGAAACGGGATTTATATTAAATCATTCTCATATATTGGTAAACGGCGATAAATTTTTTAAGAAAACTTGATTTGTTTAGCGCGGTTTATTTAAGCAGAATTTATACGGCCGTACTTGAACGATTTTGCGTCCACAGCCGCGTTCCGGCTAGTTGTAAAAACCCATGTGATAAGGCGACACCCAAAAACATCGCAGCTGAGGTAGTAATACTACCTAGAGACAATAAAGGAACACCGACTAGCGAATGACCTAAATTGCACCCTCCTGCAATGCCAGAACCAATGCCCATCAATAATCCCCCAACTGCCAGTTGCGTGTAACGGGTCATTGACTCTCCTCGTATCCACAAAGTCCCCGCCCGACGAGCGGCGATAAAAGAGCCAAGCACAATGCTCACCAGGGCCACAGGTATCCATATTGAGCCGCCACCTTGTCCACCATTTGAGATAGCAGCAATGGCCTTGGTTGGCACACCGGAGGTACCATAAGGATAATCGCTGCCACCAATATCGGCCAAGAGCCAGGCGGCCGAAACCATGATGCCCGTTGCCGTTCCCAACAGCAGCCAGCCCCAATATTTACCTCGGCCGTTTCGGGGAGACTGCCATAGATAGTAGAGAACGGCCGCTCCCAACAGCAACAATACAATGCCGCCAACTGGCCCCAAGCCATTCAAAACCGTCGCCGTCTCTCCCCCATTAACCATTAGCGGATCGGCCGTCCATGCTTCCCGCAGCCCCGTCAATGGCCCCTGATAAACAAACCAATCGCCAAAAGCCCAGGCTGCCAACCCTGCCAATGTACCTAACATGCCATGCCCTAATTTATAAAACAAACCCGTTATACAAGTTGCCGCCACCACCATGCCAACCCCAAACATCAACCCACCAAACAGATTTGCTTGCCAAGCAAAAGGCGGAATCCAAGGATCAATTAAGCCCAACAATCGCAATCCTTGAACCAGGGGAATGGCTATTATTAAGGCTAAAAGGTAAGCCCGGAAAAGGTCTAACTCTTTCGGCATCCTCACTAGCCCGCGCAAGGTGCTATGGAAACAGAAATCACCCCGTTCAATGATATAGCCCAACATGGCTCCACATAAAACTGCCAGGATAATCGTCATAAATTATAACCTCTGAACCAATATTACTATGGGAGGTTCATCTCTTCGGCTGCCCAAGCCAAACCAGCATCTTCTAGGGTAGCGCGGGTGGGAATACCACTGGCGACATCCCAACCAGCTTGGTCATAGTACATATCTAGTCCGGCTGCGAATTCGGCTTCTTCTAAGATAATGCCATCACTACGGCCGCCTTTGAGCGCTTTTTTGAACAGCTTCTTGGGCAAGGTATCTTTGTCGCGGGCCAGACCATAGCGTGCATTTAAGGCGCGCATGAGGTTGAGGCGCCGACGGCCGATTTCTTGAATATCATCTACCGAAATATCCCAACCAGTGGCCGCCTTAAGCAAATCGGCCATATCTTGCGGCCCCATCAACTGCCAGCTAGGGCCGTAAACAAATTGGCAAAGGCCCAACGTATCGGCTGCACTGTAGTTGTATTGGGTTTTGAGAGCAAACTCGACCTTTTCTTCATTTAGAACTTTAGGATGCTGCGGTTTATCAAGACCAATTTGACTCAAGAAACGATGATAGGTATTAGCGTACAGCTTGGGATGATACATCGGGTCGTGTTCGGAGGATTGATGATCAGCACCAAAGGGGTTGACAGCGTAGATTAAGCTAAGACTGCGTTTAACATGAGGCATATGCGCTGGTAGCTCTTGACCTTTGATAGTCAGGAGATGTTCATGACCTTTACCTATTCGATCGGCCGCTTTTTCTGAGCCTTCTGCCAAAACATCACCAAACCCCTCTCGTTTGAGGGTCTTCTCCAGCATAGCGACCATGGCTTCCGCATCGCCAAAGCGGAGTTCGATGCCGTCTGTTTCTTCGGCCGTTAATACGCCATTCTCGAAGCAATCCATTGCCCATGAAAGGGTCGCACCACAGGAAATGGTATCAACACCATACTGGTTACAAAGCTGATTAGCATAGGTAACGGCATGGAGATCGTCAACCCCACAGTATGATCCGAAAGTGGCAATCGTTTCGTATTCTGGGCCGCCATATTCGGGAACAAGTTTGTTATTCTTCCATTCTGATTCGACCACTCGCTTACAGCGAACGATACAGGCATAGCAGGTATCGCGGCCCTGTTTGTCTTGTTTGCCTTCCTCCGCGCCTCGGAGCAGTTCGTCGTAAAGTCGCTCACCGCTGATAGCTTCGGCCCCTTCCTGGCTCATCACGCCGGAGTCCCAATTATTGGTTGGCAAACCGCCAGCCCCAAAATTGCCCATAACGGTGTCGGCCGTTCCGTAACGGCCGAACTCTTCCATATCACTATCGGGAAACTCTTTCGCTCCTTTTCTTGACACGGCCATAACGCCCTTTTTATCGGCTGGAACAACTTTGTTTGTTCCCCGGACAACAATGGCTTTCAGTTTTTTACTACCCATAACGGCCCCAACACCTGTCCGACCCCAGGCCCGATTGCTCATGTTCATAATGGCCGCAAAGATAGACAGCTTTTCGCCTGATGGCCCAATTTGAGCGATCTCAATGCGGTTATCGTTTAACTCTTCTTTGAGGATAGTATCAACATCATAGGTCAATTTGCCCCATAAGTGAGAGGCATCTCGCAGTTCGGCTTCACCATCGTTGATCCATAAATAGACAGGTGTATCGGAAGCGCCATAAACCACAATAGCATCAAATCCAGCATATTTCAGTTCAGCCGGCCAGAATCCACCTGCCTGACTATCGGCAACGCCACCGCTGCTAGGCGACTTGCACGTGACGGTACAGCGACTTTGCCCACTTACCGGTAAGCCGGTCGTAGCGCTAAGGCCAAATGTCAATGTATTCTCCGGGGCGAATGGGTCGGCGTCAGCTGGCGTGTTCTTCCACAGATAGTAGAGGCCAAGAAGGCTACCGCCCAGGTATTGACGATAAAAGTCCTCGTCGGGCGTTTCCACTTCTATCTGATGAGTGGTCAAGTTAACATGCAAAATTTTTCCGGTGAATCCATATAGCATGGAGATTACTCCTCGAATGAATAGGGTGAAAGGTTCATTAGGTTGTTTCAGTTTAATGATACGTCAATTGAGAGGAGGATGCCAACGTCTTAATTGTCAGATGGCTCACTTTTTTCGGCCGTTTTCCCGGCCAAATCTAACTTTTTTAGGCGGTATAGGGTCTCTTGGGTCAATTGGCGATGTTTGCTGGCAATGTCAGCTTGAATTCCAAAGATAGATATGATGAGACTAATCAAAAGAAAGCCAATGCCTATCGTGACCGATTGGGCAAAACGGCCGATACCCCGTTCGCCAATCAAGAAAAAGTAGCCAAAGCGAGCCAAAAGAAAAGAGCCAATTAAAAAGAAAGGCATAGCGATATAAGAAAAGGTGCGAAGCGGCTCATAGAAAGCATAGAACCGCAAAATGGTGCTGGCTTGAGCTTTGATAAAGTGCCAGGCGTTGCGTTGGAGGCGAGACGGCCGTGTCGGTGGATTGGTCTTAATTGGCACACTTTCGATAGCAAGACCCATTTTTCCCGCCTGAATAATCGTTTCAAGGGTATAGCTATAGCGACTGAGGACATTGAGCCGAAGAGCAGCTTCGCGAGAGTAGGCTCGAAAGCCGCTCGTCGTATCAGGCACTCTGGTTCCACTAACTGTGCGAACGGTCCAACTGCCGAACCATTGAAGTAGTTTTTTGGCCCGTGAAAAGTGGGGGATGGTATGTACCTGGCGGTCGCCAATGACGATTTCTGCACGGCCGTCAAGAACGGGTTGGATCAGCTTGGGGATCGTTTCGGATGGATATTGGTTATCGCCATCCGTGTTAACAATGATGTCCGCACCGAGTTTAAGACTATATTCAATGCCATCTGAAAAAGAGCGGGCCAAGCCGAGGTTTTGGGGGTGATGAATAATGTGATTGACATGATGAACTTGAGCGACAGCAACGGTTTCATCCCTGCTACCATCATCAATGATGAGTGTTTCAATGCAATCAATGCCAGGGATGGCTTTTGGCAAGCTGCCAAGAACGGTCGGTAACGTTTCGGCTTCGTCCAGGCAAGGGATTTGGATGATTAGTTTCATTGACCCTGATTTTACCATTTGCAACCATGTTCAGCGATAGATAATAGACAGGCACTAGAAGTTTATTCATAAATAATAGACAATATTAGAAATAGGAAATCTCACCCAAAGACGCAAAGCAGGTGTATAATCTCCAAGTAACTGGGGAAGGCAAAAAAATTAATGCGGGCGAAATAGCCTGTGAGCGACAAATAGGCATCTCTATGACACATAACCAATACGATTTCATCATCGTAGGCGGCGGATCGGCTGGTTGTGCTTTAGCTAATCGGCTTAGTGAAAATCCGGACAACAAAGTGTTGGTATTGGAAGCTGGTCGCCCTGACTATATTTGGGACGTTTTTATCCATATGCCCGCCGGACTTTCTCACCCCATTGGCAACAAATATTATGATTGGGGCTATGAATCGGAGCCAGAACCCTTTATGCACAATCGACGTATCTACCATGCCCGTGGTAAGGTATTGGGCGGGTCAAGCAGCATTAATGGCATGATATTCCAACGGGGCAACCCGCTTGATTATGAACGTTGGGCAGCTGATGAGGGGATGGCTAACTGGGATTATGCCCACTGCTTACCCTACTTTAAGCGCATGGAAAATTGTTTGGCAGGGAATGATGAATTTCGCGGGTCGACTGGTCCCCTTGTCTTGGAGCGAGGGCCAGGGGAGTCGCCGTTGTTTAAGGCGTTCTTTGAAGCGGTTCAACAGGCGGGCTACCCATTAACTGATGATGTCAATGGCTATCAGCAAGAAGGGTTTGCCAGATTCGACCGGAATGTGCATAACGGCCGTCGTCTAAGCGCTGCCAGAGCCTACCTCCATCCTATAAAAAACCGCTCCAATCTAACGGTCATCACCGGGGCATTGGCAACAAACATCCTGTTTGACGGGAAACGGGCTATAGGCGTTGCCTATACCAAAGGAAAACGTGCCGATAAAGTTTACGGGGGTCGGATCATTTGCTGTGGCGGAGCCATCAACACCCCTCAACTACTCCAGCTTTCTGGAATTGGCAATGCGGATGAACTCAGTAAGCTTGATATTGAGGTTATCCACCATCTGCCCGGTGTTGGCGAAAATATGCAGGATCATTTGGAAGTGTATGTCCAATATAACTGCACCCAACCGGTCTCTATGCAGCCCGCCTTGAAATGGTGGAACCAGCCCTGGATTGGCTTCCAGTGGCTCTTTTTTCGGAAGGGGGCGGCAGCGACCAATCATTTTGAAGCCGGCGGCTTCATTCGCAGCAATGACGAGGTAATCTATCCCAATCTGATGTTCCATTTTCTGCCATTGGCCATCCGTTATGATGGTTCGGCCCCAGAAGGTGGACATGGCTATCAAGTGCATGTTGGCCCAATGTACTCGGATGCAAGGGGGTCAGTGAAGATTAAATCGGCCGATCCCAGCGTCTACCCCCGTCTCCGCTTCAACTATCTTTCAACTGAACAAGATCGGCGAGAGTGGGTTGAGGCCATTCATGCTACCCGTAAGATAATGAATCAACCCGCCTTCGATGAATTCAATGGCGGCGAATTGTCACCCGGTTCGGCCGTTCAAAGCGATGCTGAGATTTTGGATTGGGTTGCCAAGGATGGCGAAACGGCCTTGCATCCAAGCTGTACCTGCAAAATGGGCGTTGATGGGACGGCCGTTGTTGATCCAAGCAATATGAGCGTTCATGGTTTGGAAGGGTTAAAAATTGTGGATGCCTCCGTCATGCCTTATATAACCAATGGCAATATTTATGCTCCGGTCATGATGATTGCTGAAAAAGCGGCCGATCTCATTTAGGCAACACCCCCCTAACGCCATCAACCGTTTCTTATTATAAACACAGTACTAATTTAGAAAAGGAAATTTTTATATGAAAGCGGCCGTTTGTTATGAGTTTAGGAAGCCATTAATCATTGAAGAGATTATGCTCGACCCACCCCAAGCCAATGAAGTGCGTGTCAAGCTCGCTGCCTGTGCCATCTGCCACAGCGACATTATCTATATGGATGGCGGTTGGGGCGGGCCGCTTCCAGCCGTTTATGGACATGAGGCGGCGGGCGTTGTGGCTGAAGTTGGGCCTAATGTCACCATTACTAAACCGGGCGATGCCGTTGTCGTGACCCTGATTCGCTCTTGCGGTAACTGCTTTTTCTGTGATAAGGAGCAGCCCCATCTCTGCGAAACGACCTTTCGGTTGGACACCGATGGCCCCTTACACACAAAGGACGGCCGTCCCATCCATCAAGCGATGCGAACGGGCGCGTTCGCCGAAGAAGTGGTGGTTCATGAATCTCAAGTTGTCCCCGTGCCAAACGATATACCGCTGGACAGCGCTTCCCTGCTGGCTTGTGGCGTTATCACGGGTTATGGGGCGGTTGTAAATACGGCCGATATTCCCCCGAACAGCAGTGTGGTTGTTATCGGGGCTGGCGGGGTTGGGCTTAACAGCATCCAAGGGGCGGCCATCGCAGAAGCCGCCCCAATCGTTGCCATTGATCTGCTGGACAATAAATTGGAAGCGGCCAAATCCTTTGGAGCCACCCACGCCATTAACGGCCGAGACAGTGATGTGACTGAGCAGGTTCAAGCTTTGACGAACGGCCGAGGCTCAGATTATGTCTTCGTCACCGTTGGCAGTGACAAAGCCATGCAACAGGGATTGTCCTTAATTCGGCGGGCTGGCACGGTTGTCTTAGTTGGAATGCCAGCCAGCGGGGTCAAGTTGACTGTGGAGGCGGCTAACTTTGTGGCGGATAATCAATTTATATTGGGCAGCAAAATGGGGTCAACTCGCCTTCAAATAGATGTGCCAAAATTGGTCGAACTGTATCAGAACGGCCGACTTAAATTAGATGAGCTGGTTACAAAACGGTATTCGTTGGAGGAGATAAATGAGGCGGTAACGGCCGTTAAGCGGGGGGAGGCCTTGCGGAATGTGATTGTGTTTTAGGAAACGGCCGTCCAAAACTCAACCAACCCTATCGCTGAAGCATAATCATGCGCCTCCGTCAAAAAGATGTAATCCTCATGTAGCTCCGTAGACCCCATCACATTTTCGTAATCCCAATCCGAAACCCACAACTTCTCCCCCTCCGCACTAAACAAGGGTTAATTGTTAGGAATTGCTCAACGCCTTTTATCGGTTCGTTTATCCTCAGAATAGATCTGCTGTAGGCCGAATAACGAAAATAAGCCAACGACAAGGGCATACTGCCAATCGAACACTACGTATGTCGCGACCTTTACCAACACAGCGACGATAAAGTAAGGAGCTACCTTCTTCAACTGGTATCTGCGTCTGGCCCTGGCGCTCAACCGCTTTGCCTCCGCCTGACTGGCTCCCATTTTCACCAACTCGGCCGCAATCACTTCCCACGCTGCTCCAGCCTCAACCAGTAAACCAGCCCTTTCTCTATAGTCAGCATTAGAATGTGGTCTCTTCATTCTTTGTCAGCCTCCAAATTGCTTTCAACCATTTTGCCATCATTGTCCACCCCCCTCTACTTGCCTTACATCAACTTGCCCTCAAACGGATACAATGACAACAACACAGGCCCCTCGGCCGTTATCCAGACCATATCCTCCAATTTGACCCCGTCCTGTTCGCCTACCTTACCTGCATAAAACTCGACGCTGACGACCATATTCTCTCGGAACTCGCCCACTGGCATCTTGTATTGGGTGTGGTCGGCGAAGGGGATGAAGGGTGGTTCATCGTCAGTGCCAATGCCATGTAATATAACGGGGTATCGTTGGGCCATATAGGGTTCTGGAATATGGGGAATGTTGTTGGCAAAATCAGCATACGAGCGTCCCGCTGTGCAAAGTTCAATTGTCTGCTGCACAAAATCGTAGGCGACCTTGTAGGCTTCTTTTTGGACGGCCGTTCCCTTATCCCCGCACAAAAAGGTCCGTGAAATATCACAGGCATAGCCTTCTATTCCAATCATATCAGTATCAATGCCAACCAAATCGCCGGGGCGTACTATCTTGCTGCCCGCCTCATGAAACCAGGGATTGGTCTTATAGCCAGAGGCCAGCAGTCGGGTAAAGCACCATTCCCCACCTAAGGCCAACATCTTATACCAAAAAGTCGCCAGCAATTCGTTCTCGGTAATCCCTGGCCGAATCGCCTGCTCCAAATCGTACAAGGCTGCCTCAGCAATCGTCACACTTTGGCGCAGCAGCTCAATCTCATCCATTGTCTTGATAATTCGGGCCGCTTCCATGGTTTCGTCGGCATCGGTTAAGTTAATACCATGCTTTAACAACGCCGAAAATCCATTGTAATCGAGGGTATCAATGCCTAATTTGGCATCGGCCACACCCCAACTATGGAGGACATCTTTAATTTCGGCCGCCCAAGCATCCGACAACTCATCGGCAAACTGATCGGCAAAGCGGGACTGCCAATAATGAGCTGGGCGGACCTCTGACCAATACTGCTCAACCCGGAACTGGGCCTGAGCATACTCAAATATGACGGGATTACCTTCGGCTGGAACCAACACATAGTGGGCTAGATTAACGGCCGTCCATAAGGGCATGATACTCACCCCAGTCGCATAACGGATATTCATAATATCTGTTAGCAGCAGCGCCCCAATGTCGCGGGCAACCATCTCCTTTTGAATCTTCGACAACCGCTCTTGTCGTAAACGGGCGAAGTCAATCCCCTTCTCTAATAATGTATTGGTTTGACCCAAAACCTTCCTATCTCGTCTCATCTAGCCTCCATAAAGGAATAACTCACGCAAATTCCCCTCTACCTAAATCATCCGCGATCCTAAGTTTATAATCCATACAATTCGCTTGCATTGCCGTTCAAAATCATCTCGGCCGTTTCAAAAATTCCAGTCTCATCAAGAAAACCTTCTTTCAGAAACTCTTCCAGTACTTTGCTCAATCCCCAGCGTCCCCATTTAGCGGCCAGCCAATAGATCTCTGGCATGGTAAAGGCATCAGTTGCAAACATTATTTTACTTTGCGGAGCCATACCCAGCACCTCTCGTAACATGGTGGGAATACCTGTTGTTGCAAAGGGAATCGCCAATGATAAATCGAGCCATGCATGAGGGTAAAGCGAAGCTAGGTGGGCGGCTTCGCGATAAAAGGGCCAGCCAGCATGGAGCAAAACTATTTGAGCGTCCGTTTGTTCAATCAAGGGCTGTAGTAATAAAGGATTTGCTTCTCTTAAATCAGCATCGTTATCGCCAAAGCCAGTATGAAATTGGACTGGAAGTGATTGAGTTGCCGCTGCTTCAAGCGCAATCCACAAGAGATAATCGCCTAATGGCTGGCTGACTAATCGAATACGGCCGTCTCGCTCTGCCATCTGTTTCCAGGGAGCAAAAGTGGCTTTGGCTTTGCGGAAAGAGGATTTCGTAATGGATAACCCTGTTCGATAAGCGGCAATGCTTTTGAAGGCCACATAGCCTCTGGAACGCGCTTTGCCCACAATCGACTGATAGGCTTCGAGCATTGGCTCAAAGGTTTCATATTGAATAATCAACTGTTCGGCCAATGTCTCTAATCGTAAAATCGGCCGAACATCACACGGTAAGAGGGTTGCCATCTCCTGATGATTTAACGACTGCTCCCCCCCATAGCCGTAGTCACAAAGCAACATTGATATATTGGCTTCGGTAAACAGTCGCTCTACCCAAGCCTCATAATCCAGGGCTTTCCTTGCTTCTAAAACGGCCGAAACTATCGGTTGGCAATCTAATAGCTCGGCCAGCCAACGAATTGCTGTTTGAAAAAAAATCGTATGCTCAACATGGTTTGCGTGAATCTCACCATCTGTCGATTCTGTAAACCATTGCCGAAAACCAGCTAAATCGGCCGTTGCCTCCCGCTTCAATAGGGGATGGGCATGATGATCCAATATGGAGATGTGACCTAAATCTATCAAAGGACCTACCCCCTAAAACTTGTAGATATGGTTTGCAATCTCGAAATCTAAATCTTCGGCGGCGAAGGCTTTGTATTCAGAACGCTTGACTGCTAAGTAACTTTCACTTAACGTCGGCCCCAAAGCGCCCATCAATACCTCATCGGCCTCTAAGACATCCAACGCCTCTGCTTGAGTCTCTGGGAACCGATCTATCCCCCGTTCGGCCCTTTCAGCATCGCTATAGTTTCCTGGATCAATTAAGGTTGGATCACCTGGCTCCAGTTTTTTAGTAACCCCATCTAAACCAGCCGCGATTACTCCACCTAATGCCAAATAAGGATTATTACTCGGATCGCTGGCCTTTAATTCTAAGTTCACCGATGCTGCTTCATTCCCCCACATTCCCGAGGCAATGCGAACGGCCGCTTCTCGGTTATCCGGCCCCCAGGCTGTATACGCGCTCGACCAAAAATGTGGCCGTAACCGATGATATGAGTTGTAACTTGGCGCGGTTAAGGCCAACAGTCCTGGCACATGAGCCAATACCCCAGCGATAAAGTGATAGCCTAATTGACTCAATTGATGAGGATCATCAGAATCATAAAACAAATTCTGTTCCCCTGCTTCGTCCCAGAGGCTCCAATGAATATGGCAGCCATTGCCAGCCTGATCTAAGACTGGCTTTGGGGCAAAGGAAGCAAGTAGGCCATGTTGGTGGGCCACATTCCGAACGGTTTCACGGAACCAAATCTGATTGTCAGCCGCTCTCAAGGCCGACGCATGTCGAATAGGTAGCTCATGCTGCCCATGCCCCAATTCTGGATAATAGGAATCAATGGGGATGTTTTGATGCTCCAGGGCGGTAATAATATCATCCATCACCTCGGCAGCGGCTGTCATAGAAATTGTACTAAAACACAGGCCAGTATCGATTGGCTGAAATCCATCTTCTTCGTCTGGCTCTAGCAAACTGAACTCATTCTCAAAGGCAGCCTGGATTGTAAAGCCTTGTTCTTTAGCACGGCCGATCATCCGCTTCAAAAAGCTACGCGGGCAGGCTGCCCAAGGCTTTTTGTCGAGCGTCATCATGTCTGCTATCATGGCACCGCTGTTTGGTGCGTAAGGTAATCGAACAAAGCTGTCCGGGTCTGGAACAAGTCGAACCTCCCCAACTGGCCCCATTCCAGGTACAGGTTGGAGCTGATCCAACATATTCATTGCCATCATTGCGACGGTTAGCCCAATCCCTGATTCCATCTTGGATCTCAAATCCGTAACAGGGGCCAACTTTCCCCGAATCGTGCAACCATTATCACAATACAAAAATCGCACCAACCGCAACCCCGCCTCATTTGCCATCGTAGCAACCTGTTCCTTATTCATCCCAAGCCTCCTAAAGCCACTTCTTCATCATAATGCCAGTTATCTCAAAGCCCAACTTCTCATACATCGCTTTAGCTCCTTGATTATAGCCAAATACATGTAAAGAAATAGCATCCACCCCTTCGGCTTTTACTAACTCTTCCATCTTTTGAAATGCCTGCACCGCATACCCCCGCCGTCGAAAAGGCTCATCAATAATAACGTCATAGACAAACGCTTGCTTTCCATTTTCCCTTTCCCGAATGCCATACCACAAGATACCAACCTTCTCCCTAGTTTGCGGACCAACAATCGTATAAAGATACTGCCCTTCAGTCGCCAAGCCATTTGGCAAATCACTTTCAATCTCTTTTCGCGCTCGCTCCACTGCCCCCTCAGACGACCAATTGCCAGCATCTACATGCTCTTGGGCGTATTCAGGAATAACGGCCGTTAAATAGACCTCTAAATCTTCGACCGTCATCGGAACCAATTCAATCTTCATCTTCCATCCTTCGAGCAAATGGCAAGTGGCAAGTAAGCATAATACCGCGTCATCTGTGATTCTATTCGACTACAGCCAACAACCGATCTAAGCCTAACTCCTGCAAACATACTTCTGTCGGCACGGCCGTCTCACCATCCCAGCCCATCAACTCATAATACCGCTGCTTAGCCCATTCAAAATCCTCATCTGTTATCTCGATATCTTGAAGCGGGCCGCTCTTAAAGGCTTTTCGCACTCGTTTTGGCAGGCGATCATCTTCGGCTGTAAATCCCTCCCGTAAATTAAAAAGCCTGGATAAGGTTTGCGCTCGCGCCCCAACAGCAAGAATATCCTCAATACCGTACTCAACTCCTGTCACGCCAGACAAAGCCTGGGCGAATTGAGCATAATCATAGGGGTAAAAATGGCAGTTAACGGCACAGTCCTGAAAGTGCATCCAGTTTAGTTCATTGTAGAAAATTTGGAGCTTTTCTTCGGTTAGAGAGGTAGCTGGTAAGGCACCGATCGGCCGTTCCAAAGCCATATTTACCCGCTTCAAATTTTCGCCTTCACTGGCAAAGGCAGTATCGTGCATATTCATCATGTGATCGGCCCCAACAGGAGCCACCGCATACCCTACCCCAAGAGCGTGCTTCAGGCGCGGTTCGTGCATGGGCAACTCTTGTCCCTTCACCGTCAGATTAAACGGCTCGGTTTCTGGCCCAAACCGTTTGCTCATCCGGTCCACGCCCTCAGCCATCACATCACCAAACCCTTCCCGGTTGGCAATCATTTCTACTGCTTTTACAAGCAGTTCAGCATCTCCCCAATTAAATTCTAGGCCGTCCGTATCTTCGGCCGTAATGAACCCATTTTCATAACATTCCATCACAAACGCAATTGAGGCCCCGGTCGAAATCGCATCCATCCCATTTGCATTCGCTAGTTCATTGGCCTTTGCTACTGCCAAATTATCCTCGACGAGGCAGTTCGAGCCTAGCGCTGCCATCGCTTCATACTCTGGGCCGCCATAGGTTGGGTCGAGTTTGCGGTAGGGGTTCTCGTCTTCATATTCAAAGACTTGTTTGCAGTTGATCGGGCAAGATTGGCAGGTATCCCGCTCTTTGAGGAACATCTCGTAGTTGCGCTCGCCGCTCAACAATTCGGGATTCTCGAAAAGAGGCTGGCCGAAGTTCTGGGTTGGCAACGCCCCAAAATAAGCCCAGTTCATTAACGAATCTTGTGTTCCTCGTCCGATCCCTTCCGCTGCCCAAGCAACTTGGACCTTATAATTTTTTCCCAGCCACTTCGCAACGCCCGTCACTGGTTTCCGTTCAGCGACCGGAACCTTCATCGTCCCCCGAACGGCTACCGCCTTCAGGTTTTTTGACCCCATTAAAGCCCCCAATCCATTGCGGCCAGCAGCCCGATTGATGTCGTGCATAACGGCCGAATACAACACCCCATTCTCCCCGGCCGGCCCAATCTGGGCCACCCGAACCCGGTGGTCGTCCAACTCCTCATGGATAGCCTGCTGCACCGGTGCTGTCTTCAAGCCCCACAAATGTCCCGCATCCCGAATCTCAACCTCGCCGTTTTTAATCCATAAATAAACTGGCGAATCCGCTCGCCCCTTCACAATCAGCGCATCATAACCAGCCCGCTTAAATTCATGCCCCCACCAGCCGCCCGCCTCCGAACTGGCAATCGCACCTGTCAAGGGTGACTTCCCCCCAACCCCATGCCGCCCTGCTCCCGGAAAATTCGTTCCCTGCATAATTCCTGGCGCAAAAATCAGCAAGTTTTCAGGGCTGAGGGGATCTGTGTCCGATGGTAAATCGCGCAACAGAAAATACGCGACAACAGCCCGACCACCAACGAGCAGACGGTAGAATTCCTGGGACGGCCGTTCTACCTGGACATCCCCAGTACTCAAATCTACATGCAGTATTTTTCCATGAACGCCACCAATCATAATTATTCCTCTTTGCTTTCGTGTGGGTTGAAATCCACACCTCTTATGAAAAGTACGATAAATCACACTACGAACTGCTTATATCTGCTTAATTTCATCAGTTTATAAGCCAACAATATGTCTAATCTGTTAAATCGCCCCTTATTATCCCTAGAAACCTTTTGTAAACGCCTTAAAGTGAGAATATCTTACCGGGATTCAAAATGCCGTTCGGGTCAAGTGTCTGTTTCATTTGTCGCATCACATCAACGGCCGTTCCATGCTCCTGCACCATAAACTCCACCTTACCAATCCCTACCCCATGCTCCCCAGTAGATGTCCCACCCAGCGCAATCGCTTTCTCAACAACGGCCGCATTCGCCGCCACCGCCCGCGCCTTCGTCACCTCGTCAGCATATGGCATAGAGACGTGCAAATTGCCATCCCCGGCGTGACCGTGCATGAATCCGGTCAGTTGTTTAACCGCCAAGACCTCGCTAGTATAAGCAATCAGTGTTGGATAAGCGCTAATTGGAACAGCCACATCCATAATCTGCCAATGATGTCCTGGATAGGCTCGCATCATCGTTTCAAATAGGTGATGACGGGTATGCCACATCTTCTTTCGTTCGGCCGTATCCGTCGTCGCATGAAGGCAAATAGCTCCCACCTCCTTGCAAATCTCCTCTACAAGCGTGATATCAAGGTCGGCCGTCGCCTCATGAGCGGCATGAATCTCCATCAACAAAGTTGGCTTCTCGCCCCAAGCTACGCCCTCTTCCCGTGTCGCCAGCCCAGCCGAATCTTCATCCAAAAACTCTAACGCTGCGACATCTAAGCCACTCCCACGAATGGCGACAACCGCTTCAATGGCCGATTCGACATCTTCGAAATTCGCCACGATGCTGCTCATGATCGTTGGAACGGGAAACAATTTTAAGGTTGCCTCTGTGATTACACCCAATGTCCCCTCACTACCCACAAAGAGTTGGGTCAGGTTATACCCTGCGGACTGTTTTATAGAACGGGAGCCAGTGCGAATGAGACGGCCGTCCGCTAATGCTACTTCCATCGCTAAGACGTTTTCCTTAGTCGCTCCATACTTCACGGTTCGACTGCCCGCTGCATTATTGGCTATCATGCCTCCAATAGAAGCATTTGCCCCTGGATCCGGCCCAAAAAAGAGACCATAACGAGCCAGCGCCCCATTCAGATCTTTATAACCAATACCTGGTTGAACGATGACCTGGAAGTCGTCAGCATGAACGGCCGTTATGTGATTCATACGCTCCAAAGACAATAAGATGCCACCGCAAAGAGGAATCGAGTTGCCCTCTAATGAGGAACCCACCCCCCAAGGCGTCACCGGAATTCGGCTTTCATTGGCAATTCGCAGCACTGCCGCCACTTGTTCGGCCGTTTCCGGCCAAACAACAACCTCACTCAACTGGGCTGAATGGTGGGACATATCCTCGGAACGCAGTTGGCGTTCAGCTTCCGCTGTGGATAGATTATTGGAGGAGAGGACGGCCGTTAACTGCGCCAATACTGCGTCGGTAACAGCGTTGAATCTTGACATCTCAATCTCTCTTTTCCTTCCTGGCAATGAATAACCCTGAATCCTTTGTAATTCGTATCACACCCCCATTTTCATCCATCTTCTTTTCTACCATTTCAATAAATTTGTGCCGAACATCCTGCCTAATTTCAGCCGCATCGGCAAAAATCGACACCCTGGACAACGCATAGTTTACTAACGGCCGAACTTCTGTCACTATCAAGCCATCTTGATGTCGTCGCAGTTCAATTTCGCTGAAATATTTCCTAAGTATCCCCAAGCCATTCTCTAAGGTAAATTTTCCAATTACCTCCCCTACTGGCTTGAAAGGTAAGCCGACGGGCATCAGGTCGTCCAATTCTTGCATATGCTCTATCCCATTGGTCGAAGCATACAATCTACCTCCTGGCTTTAACACTCGCCAAATCTCCTCTAATGTTTGGGTTACATCCTGTACATGGTAGAGCATATGGTTGGCGATGACGATATCGAAACGGCCGTCTTCAAATGGAATGTCCCCCGCCTTCATCATAGTGAAACGAAAATTGCCATCGATCTCGGCCAAATTCGCACGCGCTTTTTCAACCATTCCCTGAGAAAAATCGCCCAGAACGGCCGAGCAGAACGGCCCAATCCATTCCCGATTCGATTCCCACAACTTACCGACCCCGCAACCCAAATCAAGGATTTGACTATGCGAATCCACATCGAGCTGATCAAAGACCCAAATCGGCCAGCGTTGCTTACTAATGCTAAACCGCTCATGCAACAATATCCTCGCTTCCAAATTCGACGAGTTCTTATATTGTTCCACGAGAGCAGCTTCAGCCATTTTCTTGCTTCTTGCTCACTTGCTTACTTGCCATTTGCAACTTGCCGCTTGCAACACTTTCCATTTGTCTTAAGCAATCTCAACATCTGCTCCAGCTTCATACTGACTAATTCGGAATATGACGAATTCGGCCGGAAACAGTGGGGCAATGCCAATATCAAAAATAACTCGTCCCAATTGGACACTGTCGGGTGGATTGTTCTCCGCATCACATTTTACAAAAAACGCCTCTTCCGGCGTGCTGCCCATTAATGCCCCCTGCCGCCACTGATCGGTTAGAAATGCGCCAACGTCCCGGCGAATCGAAGCCCACAAAAGGTCATCATTCGGCTCAAATACAATCCAGCGGGTACTTTCGGCGATAGACTCCTCAATCATATTGAACAATCGGCGGATATTCAGATACCGCCATTCTGGATCTTTGGTCAATGTCCGCGCCCCCCAAACCACATAACCAGCATCTCTGAAAAAGCGAATTCCATTAACCCCAGCATTATTTAAAGTCCCTTGATCCTGGTTTGTCATCCTGAAATCTAGCCCAAGTGCGCCATTGACCACCTCATTCGCAGGCGCTTTATGAACACCCCGTTCCGCATCATTTCGGGCCCAAATCCCGGCCACATGGCCTGAAGGCGGCACAGTCACTGTTTGATCAAGAATTCTTAGACCAGTCGCCGGGTCTCTCTTTGGCTGTGGATCGCTAATATTTATCCACGGTAGATACATTGTCACAAAACCTTGCTGTGACTTGTAATTATCTACCTTGTTTTGGAGCCAGGTTGCAATATCAGTCGCATTATTTAGATTTCGGGGTGCATCCAATATACCAACTCGGTCTTTCAACGCTTCGCAATGTTCCCGAACGGCCGTATAATCTGCCTCCTCCGTCATCCCAGGCGCAGCCACCATTGCAATCTCATCAACATCAGCTAGCTTCTTCAATCCATCAGAAACAGAGCCATCCTTGCCAAGGTCCACTACCCAGCATCGACGACCACCATTCAAGAAAAAACCATAGACCGCATAAGCCAGATTCGTCCACTTGTCCTCCTTCCAATTCTCCGTCAATGGACTAGGTGGTTGGTTAAAGAAAGTTTGCCCGAACTGGCTCCAATTATCAATAACCTCAGCAGTCATATCATCGGCCGTTATGGTCGTTTCTGAACTTTTCGGCGCAAGGCCGACAAATCCGGCCGTACTCGTTCCAACGGCTTGAATCGGCCGTGATCCACCTGACACCTCGTGGACATAGATCCCCGGTGTTCCAGTTGGTGGCAAACTTCGTCTCATACCCATTGAATAAACCTCCAAAATTTTTAAATTTCAAAGAGCAAATGTCAATTTACAAATTGCTCTTTACTTATTCGTTTTCACTTCCTTAACAATCTGTTCAAAAGCAGCCTCAACCTCAAAGCCAGCCGCCACTTGCCCGCAATTATAAAAACCTTTCAGAATCCAGCGAGTTTTCGACCATCCTCTTGCTAGGTAAATGATGACAGGTATCATTATCGGCCAATAACAATATCAAGAAGGAGTGAAGGATCATGAGAATTATCCAGTTAGGTGTGGGAGGATTCGGCTACCATTGGTCAAAAATCTTACAAGAAACACCAGGGGTTGAGGTGGTTGGTCTGGTTGATGTCAGTCAAGAGGCGTTCGAGACTGTCTGTGTCGAATTTGACTATGACAAAACCATCTGTTACACCTCATTAGAGGCGGCCTTGTCGGCCGTTGAGGCAGATTTTCTGCTCTGTATATCGCCGCCTCGTTTCCATCTTGAACATATAAGAACAGCAACCGCTGCCGGCCTTCATGTGCTATGTGAAAAACCGATGGCGACAACTCTTGAGGACTGCGCCCAAATAATGCGGGTAGCGCAAGCCACAGACAGATTAGTAGCCATTAGCCAGCAGTATCGCTATCGGTCTACGATGCGGGCTATAGGGGAATTAATTAAAGAGGGGGCAATCGGCCGTATCGGTCAGATACGGCTCGATTTTTATAAGGGCATTTATTTCGGATTGAGCAATTTCCGGCGCACCATGCCCTATCCTATTTTGGTGGATATGTCCATCCATCACTTTGATCTGCTGCGTTCTATCACTGGATTAGAAGCAGAAACAATTGTGGGGGAAGCCTGGAACCCTCCCTGGTCAACAAACGAGGGCGATACCAGTGTTGCCCTAACGATGACAATGAACAACGGCGCACGGTTTGCCTATAATGCGAGTTGGGCTGCACAAGGTGATTTTAGTGATTGGAATGGTAATTGGTTGATTGAAGGTGACAAAGGATCTATTTATTACAGCCAGGGTGTGATTACTTTAAGAACGATGGGGAAAGAATACGAAGTTTTGGCCGAAAAAGAAATTGTCCTGCAACCGTTGGGGATGGCCGAGCAATCGCGTCTACTCCTCGATTTCTTCGCCTGTATTGAAAACGGCCGTAGACCTGAAACGAGCATTGCTGACAATCTGCGGAGTATATCAATGGTCTTTTCGGCCGTAAGAGCGATAGAATCCGGCGAAACGGTGGCTGTATTAACCGATGAAGTGGCAGAATTATTGGAGGATAAATAGATGACCATCAACGTCACCATTTACAACGAAAACATTCACGAACGTCAAAATGAACGGGTGGGACAAATCTATCCCAACGGCATTCACGAAGCTATTGCCACTCATCTGCGCGAACAAAGCGATATGACTGTCCAGACAGCCACCCTCGAACAACCAGAACACGGGCTAACAGAAGCAATCTTAGCCCAAACCGATGTCCTGCTCTGGTGGGGACACCTAGCCCATGATCAGGTTCAAGATAACATCGTCGACCGCGTTCACCAGCGGGTATTAAAGGGTATGGGTCTGCTCGTCCTCCACTCCGGGCATCATTCCAAAATCTTTAAACGGCTGATGGGAACAACCTGTAGTCTAATCTGGCGTGAAGCAGATGAAAAGGAGCGGCTCTGGGTAGTTAGTCCGAACCATCCGATTACGCAAGGGTTGGACCGCTTTATCGAAATCCCCCAGGCCGAAATGTATGGCGAGTATTTTGATATTCCCGACCCCGATGAGCTAATATTCATCAGTTGGTTTGAAGGGGGTGAGGTGTTTCGCAGCGGTGCCACCTGGCATCGAGGACAGGGTCGGATATTCTATTTTCGGCCAGGTCATGAGACATACCCAATCTACTATCACCAAGAGGTGCTGAAGGTGCTTGTTAATGGGATACGTTGGGCACGTTTTCGAGGAAATACGGCCGTGACTGGCATTGGTGATGCCCCTAACATGAAGGACCCGTTGGAACCAATCGGCCGTTCGTAAAGGGACACTTGTTCCTTTACTATAAATATTTCTGAATATCGGCCACAATCTCCACGAACAGCCCATCCACCGTAACCCCCTCTGCCGCCGCCAACGCCTCTTCCCAGGCCGCTTCCCCAATGCGCCGCCTTAAACGATAAACTAATGGCTTCAGAAAATATTGGTTATCATTCCGGTGCATTTCGAAATCATCCTGATTGAGATGAAGAACGGCCGAAATCTCAACACATCTATCAATCTTGCCCTCATGCAAGAGAAAATTAGCATAAGCGATAATTGATTCCCAGGCAGGCGTATATGATTTGGTGGTTGTCTCGATGGCCTTTAAGATATACGGTCTGGCTTGCTGAGTTTGCCCTTGAAGTAAATGCAGCAGTCCCAAATAGCAATTTATCGGGACGAAACTGGTATAACTTTTAGATGACAGCGCTATTGGTAAAGCTTTCTCTAAAACTGTCCTGGCCTGGTCGTAACGGTTGGTAATAAGCAGCAGGAATCCTTCAGATTTTAAGGCAAAAGCTAACCGTGATGGTTCTCCGATTTCTTCTAAGATGGACCGGCTTTCTGCCAGGTAAGCGGTCGCCTTTTCAAACCCTTCTTCCATAACTTCATAATTAGCCAGCACTGATAAACGTCTGGCCGCGCCAGCCTTGTCTCCAATTTTCCGTTTAAGCGTCAGACTATATTCACAATATTCTTTTGCGCGTTCAATGTCCCCAAAATGTTTTGCAAACAAAAGAGATATATTGTATGTCGTCATCGAAACACCCCTTAGATTACCTAATTTTTCGTCAATCTTCAGGGCTTGTTGACAATAATCAAGGCTTTTAGCCGCATCACGCTTAAAATAATCGTAAGTTAATCCAAGGAAGATTAAGCAAGAAGAAACGACAAGGGGTGTTTTCTTGATTTGACTGGTTTCATAAGCCCGGTGGGCCATTGATAACGCTTCTTCAGGTTCAGGGTCATTAAGAACACTTAGCTGTCCGTATCCCATAGCCAGCATGTCATATTCGGCCGTCTTTTCCGCCAATGAGATGGCCTGATGAAAATTGTTGGTAGCCTCGTCTAATTGGCCTAATCTTAACTGATATAAACCGAGCCAATAATATTGAGCAGCCTGATTGGAATAGGCAAAACTTTTCTCAAGGTAACGGGTGGCCTCAATTGACTGTGACCGAATGGCCCAAAATCGACACAGCTCTAGGACTAAAGACACGCCAACTTCAGGATAATTACCGGCCAGGGACCAATCCAGCGCCCCTCGAAAGTTGTCCTGTTCCTTTTCAAACATGTCTAAAGATTCAAGGTAGTATCCATCAAATAACCGAATATGATGGGTTTCAGCATAAGCCAGGAAGGTGTCCAGATGTGCTTTTTTAGCTTCAAACAGGTTCCCATTTGCTTCCAACTTCTCTCTGGCGTATTGGCGCAGCAGGGGGTGCATGGCATAGCGGCGTTCATGACTGTGTGATATTAAAGAACGGCCGAGAAGCGTTTGAATCGTTCGGACGGATGCCCCTGTTACTTGCTGAAAGGTCTTCCTCGTAAACCCACCCCGAAAAACAGAAGCCCACATAAATGCCGCTTGCTCTTTCTCACTCAGCCTGTTCCAAGTGGGGTCAATGACGGCATGAATGCTGCGCTGTCTTTCCGGCACATCGCCCATTTCGGCGCTTAGAAAATCGAGATTGGCCTCTATCTCTTCGGCAATCTCTGAAATGGATAAGGTATCGACCCAGGTTGCCGCTAAAACCAACCCCAACGGCAGCCCACCAACCAGCTCGACGATGCGCTCGACTTCTGCTTTTTCTACCTGGCTGATTTCTATTTTCGGCCGCATCATCCGAGCCATCTCAACAAACAAATATCCACCGCTTTGGGAAACTGGATACAAAGGATAACTTGTTTCCACCCGCAGCTGTAGTCGTTCCCGTGTTGTGGCTATGATCGTTACATCAGGCGCAGCTTCTAATAATTCTGAAAGCAGATTGGCCCCTTCAAGCACATGCTCAAAGTTATCAAATATCAGCAGCAATTCCTTTTCTCGGCAGTAATTGACTAAAACGTCGGTAGGGTCTTGTCTGCCGCTGATGGCTATACCGAGAATGGCTGCGGTTTGTTTCGCGATGTCGTTAGGGTTGTAAACGGCCGTTAAATCAATAAACGCCGCCCCGTGTTCATAGTTATCTTTAACCAGATGGCCCAACTCCAACGCCAGCCGGGACTTACCCATGCCGCCAGTGGCAATGATGGAGATGAGGCGGATGTCCGGGTTGGATAAGAGGGTGGTTAGCTCGGCCATCTCCTCATCACGGCCGATAAATGGCCCCGTCGTCACCGGCAGGGTATGCTTTACCTTTGAGTCTTCGGCTTTCGCCCCCTCCCCGATAATGCCCATCTCCCGCGCCAGTGCGATGGCTTCCGTCCGTCTGCTCGTCCCCAGCTTGCTGTAAATCTGCTTGTTGTACCAGCGAACGGTTGCCGTACCGATGAAGAGCGACTCTGCAATCTCCTTATTGCTCAACCCATCGGCCATCAGGTTGATAATCTCAACCTCTCTCGGCTTAAATTTCTCCAATGGTTCTGTTAATTTCTCTGCCACGCCTTACTTACACGCTCACTTGCTTAATTGCTACCTTGCTCAATTATAAAATCCCTTTCTCCATACAGCGAATTTATCCGCTCCCCCCTCTAGAGGGGGGGACTTTAGATAGTGTATTCAATATGCTGTAACCAGATTAAGTAATTGGATTGCTCTAGGAGGCATACAATGTGGTTACTCATAACTTTTATCATCGTTTGGGCGCTTTCCCCCGGCCCCGTCGCCGTTATGACTATTCATGAATCACGGAAGAATGGTTTGATGGCTGGTGTTGCTGTTTCTGGTGGTGCAACTATTACCTCTATCATCATGGTTATTGCAGCGCTCCTTCTACATTTACTTGGAGTCTCAACTATCCTTGAATCGCCAGACATGATGATAATTGAACGCATTGGCGCCCTTGGCATCATTTTTATGGGCTTATATGCCGGATACAAGAGTCTGCTAGCTGGAAAAAAAGAATCCAGTTCGGTCGATATTGAACACTGTACAAAGATCGGCTTCGCCCAGGGCATGATGACAATGGCAACTTACATTCCCCAAGCACTGATATTCTACAATCTTATTGTCCCACAAACGGCCGAATCACAAGCAATCGTCCCGACCATCCTGGCCCTGGGGTCTCTAAAAGTGGTCTTAATCTTCGGCTGGCACTCAGGAATCGCCCTCGTCGCCACGCGCGCTCAAGGTTGGTTTGGCAATCGTAATCAATTCGGCAAACTCCTAGAGGTTACGACAGCCGCCCTCATTTTAGGATTAGGCATTAACATCCTACTGTAATAATCAACCATATATAAGGAGGAATAAGTGTATTTGACAACTAAAAGAACGAGTTGGTAACGATTTGGGCACGCAAACTCCATATACTCATTGTCATGAGAATCATATAACTTAATTGAGGACAAATGACAATGAATAATAAACGAATTCAACCTAGAGCAATTAGTTTTGAGCAAGCATCATCAATAAGATCCTTTTTCCTGCTACTGGCGTTTCTTTCAACCGCAATCGTGGTCGCGGGATGCTCCCCTAACCCAGAACCAGGGGTACAAATAGAAGCGACAACTGCACCTCTCGCCACAACCACAACTGAACCAACTGTAACCAACTCGGCGGCCATTGAACCGGAAAGCTCACCCATTCCAACTAATCTGCCAACGATTACACCCACTCTGGAAGTGAATGTCGAACTTACTGAAGTTACTGAAACGGCCGTAGCCATAACTCCAACCTCAACAGCAACGCCTATAGAAGTTGGTAAGGCTTGGGCTGGAGATGATGGCAAAGTTTACCTGGCTGGGGAGGTAATATTTGACATTCAAACAGAAGCTACGTTTTGTTACCATGATATTCCGGCGGAGCTATCCTACTCCCCGACCAGCGACCACTTTTTGGTGATACCTTTCTGCATCGAAGGGGACAATCTGATATTTATCTTTCAGGCTGACGGTAGTGGCAAGAGGGAAGTCACTGGTCCTTGGGATTATCTCAACGGTCTAAATTATGAGTGGTCCGCAGATGGACAGTCGTTCATCTATGAACGCATCGACTCCTGCTGTCTGGCGCAGGAGGATATTCCAGACGATGCGCCTCCCAGAGGTATGATCCAGTATGATGTGGTCACTGGGGAAAAAACGATGATCACCCCGCTATAAAAATGGTTTAATCTTCAGCGAAATTTGCAAAGACTACCTCTAAGGGGGGGGACTATAGGCAGAATACCCTATATGATGTCACTAGATAACGGAAATGACATTCTCTAGGAGGCAAACAAAATGATTGCAAATCAAGCTCAGGATCAAACCCGGAAAAATAGTTTTCAGTCTGATGGACATGTTATTGGAATCAGAAAGTCAAGTTCAAACAAAAGGGGTGACATAACAAAATTCTTGTCGACTATCGAGCAAAAAATTTCGAGTCTGATGGCCCAATACCATCGTCAACAGAAACTCAACAAAGCTATCCAACGAACGATGACCCAGTTCAGTCAACGGCATCCACGTTGGGCTGATTCACTACTTGATGGTTATTTGTTAAAGCAAAGCGCTAACCGACTTTTGAATGGTAAAGCAGACTCAATAACGCTGGCCCAAACATGGACAAGACAAATGACATATCAGGACGAAACCAAAAGACAAAAACACATCACTGAATTGACCCCAATCACGGCCGAACTCCTAACCCTCTTCAATCAAGAATTAGGAGAAGTGGCAGCCTAATCAACTATCGCCGCCTGGTCAGACCGAACCAACCAGCTATACATCCAAGAAATCCGCTCCTTCACATCTTTGTTCGTAATATCTGCCCTAATCCTCTTTCAATCATGGGTAACCACCAGAAACCATCACCTCGGCAGGTAATAAAATGTTAAAATTCGATCGGATTTGTTTATCAATCTCACTCGATATTATTTTTGGAAAATGGCCCCTCAATAATTCTTGAGCTTTCTGTAGGGCCACTATTCTCATATCAGCCGAGCCGGCCGTTTCCCAATCAGAACGGGTCAGCCGATCGGCCGTATGGGGATAATAATACTCGCTCGTCATCAAATCAATTGTCTGAGCATTCCCCAAATAATGTCCATCACCCCGGCAAACCTCGTCAATCACATCAACAGACAAAGTTTCTTCTGTGACCTCCAGCCCCCGCACCAGCCGCATGACCTGGCCGTTAATATCATCGTCAATGATGTACTGTTCGTAGGCTACCGTCAGCAGCGACTCCAACATCCCGGCTGAATGATGATTATATTGCGCCCCAGCTAGTGCAGTAACGGCCGTCGTCAAGCCCTTCTCAAACCCCGCTTGGACATCTGGTACCTTACTCTCTGTTATGCCACATGAGTTATAGACCGGCAGTCCGTAAAACTGGGTCATCTGGGCTGAAGCGGCATTCATCAAGGCCAATTCGGCCGAGCCACCAATCATATTACCCGTTCTTAAATCGGCCAGCAGGGGCATACCGCCCATCAATGCCGGATGTCCGGGTCGCAACAACTGGACATAGGTCAGGCCGGCCAACTCTTCTGCAATGACCTGTACCAATGTCCCGACCAGTGAGGCGGGAGCTGTTGCGCCTGCTAATGGGGCTGCTACCAGTGATACTGGTAATCGCGCGCGAACGGCCGCTGTTAATGTCTCAACCGTCTCGGCCGCAAATTTCAAGGGGCTGACCATATAGCCTAAGTTGAGGGAGAGGAACGGTCGCTTCAAAAAGTTGTCCTTCCCACCTGCAATGATACTGCCCAATTTCACTATCTCGGCTACCTTCTCAGGGAAATAGCAGCCTCCCATTACATGTTTGTTAGTCGCGGCCAAACAAGCATAAAAGGTATTGATGTCAATGTCATCGTTGCTAATATCGCGGGCGACTACTGGTCGCAAATAAAAGTGGATATTTTCTAGTCCTTCAACTAAACGGCCGATGTCATATAAATCTCGCAACCTTGAATCACGCGCTTGGCCTGTCTCCGGATCAAGTACATGGACTGCTGCACCACCTGTGCCTAAATGGACACGCTTGCCTCGCAAATGCAAATCGGTTCGGCCGTCCTGACTATACAAAACAACATCTCGATTGGCCTGTTTCAATGCTCCCTCAACTAACTCTCTCGGTAAATAAACCCTATCTTGGGCTTTATCAACCCGCGCCCCGGCTGCCATAAATATCTGTCGGCATTCTGACTCTAGTACCTCAACTCCAGTCTGCTCTAATACCCTAAGCGCCGCTTCATGGATTCGCTGAACGTCTTCATTGGATAACGGCCGATAACGTCCGCCCTCTAATCCTGGCGGAAATGGATTCGTCTTGGCTTTTGTTGGGCTGGCCTTTTTGCGTCGTCGCTTTCCTTGTTTACGCGCCATTGGCACTCACATAATGGCGAAAAAAATTCTCTAGGAGCCGACGGCCGTCTGGGAATTCTGCATTGTGAATGGTTGGATGAAATTGAACCCCAAAAAGCGGCCGTTCTCGATGTCCCATCGCTTGAATGCCGGACACCTCATTTTGGGCCAGAATTTCAAAACCCTCCGGCACGCCTTTAATCTCCCAATAATGGGCCTGGAAAAACTCCCCTTGCCCATTGAACCCGTCGAACAATGGATGTGTTCCACAAATCTCAACAGCCTTAAATCCTCGCTCTTGTCTAAAATCAGCGCTGAATTCTGGTAAATCTAAGGCTGGAATTGACTCCTTTTCTCCCTGTGGTAGTTTTCCAATTGGCCCAATTGTTGCGCCATATGCTTGAGCCATCAGTTGATGTCCACCACAAAAGCCAATGGTTGGCAGCCTTGCCTCGTGAAAAATGGCGCTTAATCCTGCCAAACTATCATCACTATAATGTTCAAACTCTGTAAAACAGCCACTAATCACCACCGCCCGCGCCCCCACTTGGCGAAGCAATGTTGGATTAGCCCGATGGTAGCGCACAATCAGACAACTATCCCCTGAAATCGCCTCCATATAATATTTATGCCGCAGTCGCCGCGCTAAAGATTTTTCCCATGCAACGGGATCACGCTTCAAATTATCATGTTCCAAATCGATATAAACAAACATCATCATTCCCAAAACGATAGATAGACCTAATATAAACGAAAACAATGGATGTTATTATAGATGGTTTCTCCCAATGGAAAATGGCAATCACCTATAAATGATCATCACCTCACAAACTAAACCTCCCACTTACCCATCTAGTGTTCTACCAAACTGATGTTGTCGAATAAGCAAAACTGGTAGAACACGATGGCATCGCCAATTTCAATCCGTCAAAAGAAGATTAGCAATGCACGAGCTGATTAAATTACCACCATTCGTTAGGGATTGTAAATAAATTTACACCAAGCGGGGCGTTATATGGGACGTTTACGGCACGTTCAAACGTTACGCTGGCAACTAATGAAGCGAGACAGATCCTATTAGACAAAAGTAATGAACCGATTAAGGGAAATTAAGCCATAAATAGTGAGGTATCATCTACATGAACGTAAGTACATTCTTAAAAGTAGCTAGTCTATCCCTATTATGGGGGCCAATGTTTCTTTACATCAACCTGGCAGTAAAAGAAATACCGCCCCTTACTCTAGGCGCAGCCCGTTTTGGACTGGCTGCGTTGATATTATTCATTATCCTTAAATTTCAAGGACTTTCTCTACCGAAAGACAAAGCCACCTGGAAACACTTTATCATCTCTGGTCTAACCCAAAGCGCATTACCTTTTGTCGTGGCAAGTTGGGGAATGCAATATATTGATAGTGTTTTGGCAGCCATCCTATTTGCAACCACGCCACTCTTTACCATGTTGATGGTCAGATTACTTCATTCAGGCGAAACCCTCGGAAATGGCAAAATAATCGGTGCATCGATTGGATTTGGCGGCGTTTTGGCTCTTTTTCTACCTGGTCTTTCAGGCGGATTCCAATTAACATTGTGGGGCATGGTCGCCATCATCGGTTCAGCCGCAATTATTGGCTTTGCCATAGTCTATACCCAGAAACACCTGCTTGGAATGCCTCCCCTTGTTGCCTCAACCGGACAGATTTTTGCAACACTTCCTTTACTAATGCCACTTTCCCTTATCATCGATAAACCTTATGACATGCCAATACCATCTCTGACCGCTATAGGGGCGCTGCTTCTTATAACGGTATTAAGTACGGTCGTTGCTTTCATCCACTATTTTCGTGTGATGAAAGTGGTCAGCGCCACAGATTTGTCATTGACCACCTATCTCAATCCCGTCATTGCGGCCGTTTTAGGGATACTCATCCTGGGCGAATCGTTCAGCACATTTACATTCATCGGTAGTGGCCTCGTCTTACTCGGCGCAGCAGTTGTAAACGGCCTGACCATTCCAGGTATTAGGCCCAAATTCACCCCTCGCCCAATCCAACCCGCCCCAAGTCCTTGCTAATGTCCTGAAATCAGTAAATGGGTAAGTGTGAGTCTAAATTCCAACACCTACCCATTTATCATTTTTTAGGATATTGACCCAATCCCATAAGCGCCATGCAGTACCCGCCCTTCTTCAAACCGCTCCATACCATAATCTACAATTGGAACGCGAACATCTTGGCCCATAACGGTTTGGGCTAATCCCTCTCCAATCGTCGGGGCCAACTTAAAGCCATGACCACTAAAGCCAACAGCTACAAATAATCCTTCATACCCCGGAACTGGCCCAACGATTGGATTCCAGTCTGGCGTAATGTCATATGGTCCTGTCCAGCCCGCCATATATTGAGCGTTGGCAAAAGCGGGCATCCTGTTGGCAATCAAAGGCTGCATTCGGCCAACATGCTCACTGTCCACATGATCCCCAATGGTATCGGGGTCTTCAATGGGGTCGCCGTGATCGCCTGTCCCTAATAGGACAACGCCTCCTGTCTCTGGCCGAAAATATATCTTATCGGCCGTTGTCAAATCCTTCACAATCGGCCAGTCTAGGCTATAAGGCTGCTCAGCCTTCAAGGTAATTACTTTATGGCGGCTGACCTCAAATGGGAAGTTGACCCCTATCATTCGCCCCAAATTGTGAGTCCACGGCCCGACAGCCATAACTACTATAGGACTTTCAAAGGTACCGTTCGTTGTCTCGACCGTCTTCATGTTTCCATCGAGACTAATGTTGGTCACGACCGTATCTAAACAAAATTCAACCCCCAATTCCTTAGCCTTCGCAGCATAGGCCGTTGTAGTCAAATAGGGATCGGCATAACCAGCCATCGAATCGTAACCAATTACCCCCACGTCCTCCAACTGAAGCAAGGGGTGAAATTCGAGAGCTTCTGTGGGCGTTAAGACGGCCGTATCGATCCCTTTCTCATTTTGCTTCCGAAAAACCGCCTGCATAGGCTCTCGATGTTCCTCCGGCCCCACAATCAAATACCCTGTCTTGCGGAAGCCAACCTCTCCCCCGATAATTTCATCAAAATTCGAGAAAATCTTCAGACTTTCCACAGCATGAACCAGATTCGTCTCAATCGAATAATGCGTCCGCACAATCGCGCAAGACTTCGCCGTTCCCCCCGCGCATATCTCTCCCCGCTCCAACACCACTACTTTACCCGCCCCTAATATTGCAAGGTTATACGCTATACTGCAGCCGATAACTCCCCCACCTATGATGATAACATCTGATGTATGATTAATCATGAAAAACTCCACGAAGTTTTTAGCACATAGTAAGTTGCTATTTGCTACATCCAGGGAAATGGTGCGTTCGACTTTGGCAGCGATTTTTGTTCTTCAAATCTGCTAAATGCGAATGGCGCTAACAGTTCACTTTCGTCACCAGTTAGGATTCGAGCGACTTGTTCGCCAACGCCTATCATCTTAAAGCCATGATTGGAGTCTGCAATCATGTAGACGTTCGGCCGCATGAAATCGAAGACTGGGAAATTATCGGCCGAAAACGCGCCAACCCCGCCCGATGGCTTATGGGATGCAAATCGCCGAGTGCCTTCATACCGTTTCATACAATGGGCGAGCGATGCCACCCAAATGTCATAAAAATCATCTTTTACTGTGTAATAGGGGCTGCGTGTACCGTATGGATCAATCTCGCATTCTGGGCCAACGTCCAATGGAACAGCTCCACCCTGCACTGAATGTTTATCTCGCTTAAAGTAAATGCCCCAAGGCTGATCCCAGACCAAACGGCCGTCTTCACTATAAAGCGGTTCATCGCTATCGACATGAATCAAAGGCGGTCGTTTTCCCTGGTTTGTAATATGGATATAGGGGTTAATTTCAATCTCCCCCTCTTGCAAAGCCAGGAACCGCCACAAATCTGTCATCTGTTCGGGATTTTTAGGATCAGGCACTTGTTCAGGCAAATCCAACATCCGCCACATATTTTTAATCCAAGGGCCAACGCCAACAACCACATGCCCGACTTCAATATTGCCCATATCCGTCTCGACAACGGTCACTGCCCCACTATTGTCATACTGAAAGCCAGTTACGGTTGGGCCAACCACTAACGAAGCATCTTCTGATTCTGCCTTAATAGCCAGTCCATGAATGGCTTGCTTGCTCCAGGCATGGCCGCCTCGATGTTCATGCAATACAGCTTCGAGCTTTTCCGCCTGCCAATCGTGGAATATGCCTTGCATGTACTTCTTAACTTCTTTCTCACCACAAATCAAGTCCGAGGGATAACCCAGCCGTTTATGGCGTTCATGAATGGCTGCCAAACCATCTACCATTGGTGCAAAAGAGGCTGTTAAGTAGCCGACCGAATTGTAGGCAAAATAGTCAGGATCAGATTCCCAAATATCCATACAGTGCATCATCAAGCGGGTCATTGGTTCCTGGAAATAATTACAACGCACATTGCCACAAGCGACCCCTGACGCTCCGGCGGCTATGCTACTCTTCTCGACGACAAGGACATCACGGCCGTCTCCTAGCCCTTTACGCTTCAAATATTTCGACAAATGATACGCCGTCGATAACCCATGCACCCCTGCCCCGATAATCAAATACTCAACCTTCTTCGGCAAACCCATGTTCAATCTCCTTAATAAACTTCACAATTCATTATCGTTCACCCAAACAACATCCGAACAAGTGACTCCATCCGGCACAATAACAGTCTGATAATCAGCCGCTGGATTAATAAGACGGACATACCCATTATCCGGCACGGCCAACCACTCATCTCCTGCTGACCAATCCATTGCCCAGTGAATCGGCCGTTCAAAGACCATCTTGTATTGATAAGATCGAACCTCATTCTCGTCCAAATCATAAAAATGGAGATAGGTCGTTGAGGTTGTTGAATCATGGCCGCTAATCACCAACCAGCGAGTCTCAGGCGAAAAATCAAAACTGTAAACAGTTTCCTCATTTAGTTCAAATTCTTTGTTTACTAACTTCTGAATCCAACGCCGCAACAAATTGACCTGATAAACTGAAGCCCCCCCATCTCTATGCCGAACCGTTACGATTAAATCCTCCGGCTCTTCTGGATTCGATAAAACTGATTCAATTGTTGTGGCTGGATCAATAGCTAGTATTGGATCAACCTCTTCTAAAGTAAACAAGACTTCTGCTTCCTCTAAAAGCTCATCCTCCCCAATTCTCGACACCATCACTGTTCGGCCGTCTGTAGCAACATAGCCAAATTGCTCATCGCTTAACCAAAACTGAGAGCTTCCCTCCCCAATTTCTATCCCAGAAAATTTAAACCTACCAAGAATAAACGGTCGTGCGTATTGTCGCTCATAGCCAAAGTTGCCAGGTGAAGTCAACAATATCCGCTCCCCTGATGGCGACCATATTGGATAACCAAGAACGGCCGAACTTAGACAAAACAATCGTGACAAACATTTCGTGAATTGAACCAACTCGTACAAGTGACTCCGGACATTATAAACCATTAAATCCAGATCACCCGAAGGCTTTTCAACAAACGTAACTGGCAGCCAATTCTTAGAATTCTCGACAATAATAATCGGCTCGTTTTCATCCAATGTCCTGACCCCTAAAAATCCGAATCGCTGCTCCACAATGATAACCCCCTCATCTCCTGGTGAAGACAGCAAAAAACCAGTTGATAGGCGTAGATCATCTACAGTTATCCATTCTTCCTCTTGTAAATCTAATGCATACAACATCCTATCTGGCAAAGCCGAAGTTGTATCAGAAAGCCCTGTCAGGCAAACAAGCAGCAAATCCTGGCCCGGAAATGGTGGCTCTATATGCTGAGGAAATTCGCCTTCATTACCAGCTTTAGCTCTTAAAAACTGCTCCCAGGCAAATTCCAATTCCCGATTTGAAGCATAGTTACTGTTTGTCCAATTGGATAATGGTGGTTGAAAAAAATAAATTTCACGTGGATTTTCAACGATGTTTTTTTCAATTTCTTCTAAAGTTGTTTCATGGCCCTCGATCAAGAATTCAACAATGGCATATACTGAGGAATTATCTTTAATAAACGCTTCGATACTTGTATTAATTAATCTATTATTTATATAAAAATTGGCCTGTCTGAGATGAACCTGATCCTCTACCAAATCTAAATAATCTACAGGTTTTAACGGCCACGATTGAAATCCCAATTGAGTCAATCTGTAATCAAGCATGGCGATTGTCAAAGGACTATTTGGGCAAAAATCTGAGTAAATCATGCGAGTTAAAGCCGAGGCTGCAACCGTTGTTCTATAACCCTGTAATAGTATCTCGTACCCTGCTTCATCAACTGGCAAACCAACTAAGGTCGGTGTCGGCATATTAAAGCCACCATCAACACATGGTAATTGTTTTAATGGCGAGGTAATCGAGCCAATTTGAGAAGAGCGGTCATCTAATCGAATTGTTAACTGAAAATCGGCCGCACACGCCATTCCTTCAATCTCTGTACAAAGATCTCTGATCAAATCATCTAACTCAGCCGCCAACCGAACCACGATCTCTTGGTCTCTTTCTGGGTAATTGAGTGTCAGATATTGTCCCTCAAAGATGAATCGCTCTCCCCAAAAATTAATATCTGCTGGCGCTAACAACCAACGCTCGCTGTTGCGACGATAAACCAATGTTTGTTCGAGTTGAACTGTTTTTGTTAATCCATCAAAGGGTTCATATGAATAATCTAAGGGAATAACCAACTCGGCCGTATTCCATTCTGGATTCAACCCGATCTCTATCTCAGATTCGTCGACCATGTTTAGTTTAGAATCCAACCCCCATAACGGCCGATCATACATCAATTCAGCCGCCAATGCGTTCTCTTGACTTGCAACCCAATCAGGATCGCGCCCTGACATATTACTCCGCAAAAGCTCCACATCCCCCGCCATAATCGCCTGAAAAACTAACGCATTCGTTCCCAAGATGCTACTTTCAATCGCATCCAAATTTTCACTTGTTCGATGATTAACGAACACAATCACTGATGCACCTATCAGGCCAATAATGAGAACAACAGTAAAAATAAGCGACCAGGGTCGTCTAGGTGGCGCGGCAGGCGGCTGCGCACGAACAACCTCTATCTCTTCCCAGGCATCCTTGCCTTTGCGCCAATCAAGTTGGGATGGCATTTCCGCTAACTAATGTTCCGCCAAACATATATTGTCGAATAAACAAAATTGAAGGAACATAATAGCATCACCAATTTCAGTCCGTCAAAAGAAGATTGGCGATGCACTAGCTCGTTTCTCTAGCAATCGGAGCCAGAATCGCCTTCGCCAAACGGATCAAATCCTGCGACTGTAATTCTAGCCCTGCCATTGGATCACCACTGCTAATATTTATCCACTCAAGACGGCCGATTTCGTCATCAAATACAATCGGTATATCTTCCGGCAAGCACAACGGTGCGACCGCTCCCTGGACATACCCGGTCACTTCTCGGATTTCATCGCTTGAAGCAAAACTCAACCGCCTCCACTCTTCTGGCAAAACGTTTCGCACCGCCTTTGGATCAAGCTGGTCAGTGCCTCTGACACAGGCCATCACAAAGCGTCGCCTTTTGTCCCGCAGCAAGATAGACTTGACCATCTCCTCTTGGCTCACGCCGCGCTGCGTCACCGCCGCTGCCACCGTAAACACGGGTTCCGAATGGGGCAGCACCCGATAAGCCACGCCTTGCTCATCTAAAAATGCTGTTATTCTGGTTGTTAATTTTGTCATTTATTATCTGTCCCAGCAGACCACCAACAAGATGCCAAACGCACAAAAATCCCTCACCCCCCTTGTACCCCTCGTACAAACGAACATATCCCGAGGGCAAGGTTCGAGCATCACTTATAAAATCCAGTGCAACCGATCACATCTAAATTTGGCAACCTCAACCATAACCGAAAACTAAATTATTCAAAGAAGCGTAAAGGTCATTCAATGGAGAATTTTGAAGATTACTCAAAAGAACAATAAATACATTCTCATCAGGATAATGGCCAATAACCGAAACAAACCCTTCGATTGCACCCCGATGTTCAAACACCCGACGGCCGTCCTCCTCTCCAATTACCCACCCATAACCATAAGCCGATCCCGCCGGTCCTGGAATAGCAGCCTGCTCCGAAACCATCACCGCCAAAGCATCCTGACTTAAAAGGCTCCCATTAAATAATGCCCGACCCCACAAATGAAGGTCTTCAACCGTAGAGTACAATCCCCCCGCCGCAAAAGGTATCGACATATCAATAAAGTCAGCTTCACTATCTCCCAGGTAGCCAACCGCCAGCCCATTCGTGTGATGGTCATATCCCGTATTCACCATATTTAGAGGGGTAAAGATATTTTCTTGCAAAAACACCTCATAAGATTGTCCCGCCGCCTGCTCCAATACCAAACCCAAAACAATATAACCTGAATTACTATATCGCCACGCCGAACCACTGGGAAAATCTAGCGGCCTTTCATTAAAGTAGTTCAACGTTTCCATAGGAGGAGAGGGCGTCGCACGTAAAGACCGATAATCAGGAAAATTTGTAAGATCTGGAATACCAGAGGTATGACTCAGCAGGTGATGAATCGTTATCCCTTGCCATGCGAAGGGACAGTCGGTCAGATAATCACAGATAGCATCCTGTACATTCAATCTACCCTGCTCTTGGAGCAACAAAACGGCCGCAGCCGTAAACTGCTTTGTAATCGAGCCAATGCGAAACCTCGTCTGAGGCATATTAGCTACACTTGCCCTTCGGTCAGCAAAACCATATCCCCGGCTCAACAAAACCTGCCCATTCCGGGCAACCAGGACCGATCCGCTAAAAGTACCATTACCAACATACGAATTAAGCAAGTTATCAACTTCTAGAGCAAGGTTGGATTGGATAGGCGGCTCAACCGAAACCAATGTGGCCTCCAATTCAGCCGTTACCAACGTCGGCGTCGGCTCAATTCCAGCCTCAGGAACCGTAGGCGTAACGATATTATTATCAACCGTACTAATTTGTGGTGCGGGAACTACTGTCGAACCAACTTCTTGCCCACTACATCCCGCTAATATAACGGCCAACATTAAGATAATAATTTCAAGGCTCATGTTCAGTACAAGTGATCTGATATAGAATAAAAAGCATGGACTTTCCAATAGTAGACCTAATGGATAGGGTAGCCTGCGAGAAATGGATAGAAAGATACTTTCACCCTGGTGGCTTAAAATGTCCGCATTGCGACGCGCCCTTTGAGCAGGGGTTGTGGTTTCGACGAACTGAGCTGAGCGACCTGGATGTTTACCGCTGTCGGAATTGCAAAGGCATCTACAATTTGTACAGCGGCACGATATTTGAAGGTCGCTACTTTACCCCGGAGCAGACAGTCTTGTTTATCCGAGGAGTGTGTCAGGGAAAACCAACGGCTAAGTTGGCGCGAGAGTTGGGCATCAGCCGGACAACGGCAACTGAAGTTCGGCGATTGTTGCAAGCCAATGCTGAACGAGAGCAAGAGACAAATCCGTTGGATGACCTGGAAGTAGAAACGGATGAGATGTTCCAGAATGCGGGGGAAAAAAAGCGATTGGCATGGCGACCCGGATGACCCACCTCGACGACGAGCGAACAAACGGCGCGGACGAGGCACCTTTGCCAATGACCGCCCGCCAATCTGTGCTGTGATAGGTCGAGAATCACGCCAGGTACGTATCCGAGTGATGAAAAACACCAAAGGAGTTACCTTGTGTTCATTTGTTGAGCAGTTTACCAAACCAGATGCCACTTTATACACCGATGAATACGACAGTTACAATCGCCTCAAGCGTGTTCGCCTGACCGTTTGCCATAGCGACAACGAGTGGGCGCGAGATGCTGATGGGGACGGTATCCGAGAGGTTCATGTTAATTCCAACGAAGGCGGCTGGACAGGGTTACGCAATTTTCTACGACCTTTTCGTGGGGTTCATAAGAAATATCTCTCTGGTTATGTGGCTATCCATGAATTTGCGGTTAATCATAAACAAGTTACTCCGAATTTTGTCGCTGCTCTTGTCCGTCTTCACTAGTTCTGAACATGAGCCAATTTCAAATAAAATACGATGAATAAATCTCAACCTACACCTCGAATGTATTTAAACGGCAACTATCCCAAAGTAGCTCATTCTACTTTAGCAAGTTTCATACCTTAGACTAGGATTTCATTCCTTGTTCCAAGCTTTAATATCACCGGGCATGAACATTATTTTATGCCTAATTTGCAACTATAGCCCTCTCCAATTCTACGGCTTCCTCAATACCATTACTGTTCCAAATCAATTGCACCAACCTATCAACCCGTTCCTGGCCTAACCTTGTCCCCGCCAACCACCGAAATTTCTCTAACAATTCGTCATCCCCCGGTGGAGCCGTTCCATCCCACATCGGCCCCATGATGCCAGACTCCAACCGCTGCCCATCAGTCAACATCACAACCACCCGTGCAAACCGCTGCTCTGGAAAAACCTCATTAAACTCATCATCCTCAATCAACTCAATCCGCTCCGCTAAATCTAAAACGGCCGTATCCCCTAACCCCTCGCCACTAACCTCCTTTGGCCCCAACCGCCCATTGACCAACGCCGCTGCCACAGGAAATGGCAAACTGTACTGTGCTTCTTCGGTGGTCTGCGGATGTCTCATTGCCAACCGCACCGCCTCGTGAAAGGTATGCACCTCAATCCGTTCAATCTCCTCCAAATCAAACTCTCCTGTTTGATACAGCTTCAACGCCCCCTCAACTGCTGGCTGCGCCCAGCGACATACTGCCTGCGGCTTAAAATACTGCTCCAAAATTCGCCAACGCTGCCCCAAATCCGCCCAAATATCTGCCACCTCATCCGATTCTACCGTCAAAGCTGGCGCACCCGTAAAACCCGCCGCCGCCATCATCGCCGCACTCACCCCTGTCATTGCCCCCCAACCCGATCCATCCTTGACCATCGTCGGGTAATCAATACAGCGCATCATTTGCGAGCGAGGGCCATAATATTCGGCCGTTCCTAAGGCATGTTTCGTCCTCTCCCTATCCAACCCCATTCGCCGCGCCCCAATCGCCGCACAGCCCAACGCATTCCATGCTCCCGACGTATGGTAATCACAACAGATTCGATGCTGGGCAAGCCCAACCCGCAGCGCAACCTCATAACCAACTACCAAAGAGGTTAGCATTTCCTTCCCCGAAATCGGCCCATTCTTATCCAATGACAGCGTTGCAAAAACGGCTGGAACCACCGCAGCCCCCGCATGGCCCTTCGTCAAATTATGCCCATCATGAATATCCAATGAATCGACGGTCATCCCATTTGCCAATACCGCCCCTGGTGGTGACACTTCTCGACCATCAAACCACAGAAAAGCCCCTGTACCACCATAAGTAACGGCCGTAAAATCGTGGATAATCTCGGAAACAGCTGTCATCCGTCCACCAACGGCCGTTCCCAACACATCTAACAAACACCGCCGTGCCTGCCCTCGCACCGCCTCCGGCAAATCTCCCCACCTACAATGATGCACAAACTCGATAACGTCCATACGACACCTCTCCTCCATTATACCTGTATACCCCTCGCCTTCTGCAAACTGCCATTTGCTTCTTTGCCCCTTCCCCAAACCACTATAAAATCCTCAAATACCTTTTAATTTTGCTAAACTCATGGCAAAAAGGAGACAACATGCCTGGCATAGAAATCTTATTCCTCTCGAAAGAAGACGTTGAAAGCCTAGAACTCAGCCTGACCGACATCATGGATGCTATTGAGAAGGGGCTAAAAGCACATGGAGAACGAAAGGTGATAATGCCTTCCAAAGACCATTTAGCGCTTGACTATCCCGAAAAGCTATTCAACATCCTCAAAGGCTACGTTGAGCCAGAAAATGTCGCCGGTGTTAAGGTGATTGGCGATTTCCATCAAAACTATCAACACGACCTGCCCTCTGAGTTGGCCCTTATCACCCTATATCGGCCGGAAACTGGCGCCCCTTTTGCCATTATTGATGGGACGCTTATTACCTGGATGCGGACGGGGGCGGTTACGGCCGTTGGCGCCAAATACCTTGCCAACGAAAAACCCCGTATCCTGGGTCATATCGGGGCGCGTGGCACTGCCTGGTACAATGTCCCAATGTTGGATCAACTGTTTGATTTTGAGGAGATTCGCGTCACCAGTAAACGGCCACATTCCCGCCAAAGATTTGCGACCGAAATGTCCAAGCAGCTAGGCAAACCAGTTATCGTCAAAGAGACCACCGAAGAGACCGTTCGCGATGCCGACATCATTATCGACGCCTCCCGTCTACTCGAACACCAGATACTCGTCCCCGACAATTTAGTCAAACCGGGAGCGCTTATTCAACCCTATGGAGCAGTTCTATCAGTCGAACGCAGCCTGCCTTTCACGGTCGACAAAATGGTTGTCGATGATTGGAACCAGTGCCAGAAATCTCAATATGGGCAATTCGCGGGACTCGTCCAAGCAGGCGAACTACGCACTGAACATATTTATGGCGAAATAGGGGAGATCGTAGCCGGATTAAAACCTGGACGGCAATCTGAAAGCGAACGCATACTTTTCTGGCATAAGGGCTTTGCTATCAGCGACATCATGCTCGGCCATCTAGCTTATCAAAAAGCGATTGAGAAAGGCATCGGTATCAAACTCCCCTACTATCGCCAGCCGGAAGATATGTAACTACGTTTCTGAACCGGTTTATTGTTGAGGCAGAGGAGCCATACCTTCTACTGCTACGTCATCACAAAATACGGCCGAAATATTGCCCGCTGCATCCTGAAATTGAACGCTCACAAAAAGACTAGACCAACCCGAAGAAGCCACCGCCTCATAGCCGCTTACTTCAGTAAAGGGTTCCCATTCACTATCAGCCATATCCCCTGCTACAACACAACTTGCCCGGTGAGTCTTAACTCGCATGGATTCGATCTCACCATGAGGGCTTTCGGCCGTAAATGATGCTGGAACCTGAATAGTATCCCCAGCCGGTCCTCCGGCACAGCATGCCCCACGCGCTAACTCGACCGAACCTTGGATCGAATTATCGACGGCCGCTTCTGGAACTGGTTCAATTATGGTTGTCTCAGGCGTTGGCTCAGACACGATTGGATTAGGTGTAATAGTTGGGATTGATGGTTCAGAAGAATTTTCTTGAGATGTTCCTTCGGTTGGCGCACAAGCTGCCAGGAACAAGACAATAATCAAAACAAGGGGAACAAAAGGATTTCTGCGAATCATGGCAAAGTTACCTCACTTAAGCCTATATAGTTACATTGGCATTAAGTAAGCGGGTGTGGACGTTTACTTAATAATCAATCTGAACAATAAAACTTTCACGATTGCAGAGGATCGTTAAACTAATCCTACAGCAATACAGCCTCTCTCTTTGTTGATGATTTTACAATAGCGATGTTGGGAAATATCATTCCGGTCAAAATGGGATCAGATAGGTAAGTGACCTAAATGTCTGAGTCTAACCGGAGCTTTGTATAATATATTAAATACCCAGCTTATTAAGGACGGCCGTTATGTACAGACAATCTCTCGTCATTCTCTTCTTTGCTCTCATCCTCTCGGCCTGTAACACGGCAGAGCCAACGGCAACGGCCGTGCCACCTACTAACTCACCGCCCCCAACTAACACACCAACTGAAGAACCAAAACCAACAGCAACCCCAACTCCGAGCGGCCCTAACCTGAGCGCTGGGCTTGTCGCCCACTATCCTTTCGATGGCGATTCAAACGATGTTAGCGGCAATGGTAATCATGGTACCGTCTTTGGGGCTACATTGGTCGAAGACCGGGACGGTAAGCCAGACAGCGCCTATCAATTTGATGGCATTGATGACTATATTGAAATTCCACACAGTGAAAGTGTTAGCCTTTCGTTCCGGGCTACGTTCAGCTTTTGGCTCTATCATCAAACCCAGGCCAGCGGGGGCTTTTATAGCTTAATCGAAAAGGGTGATCCAGAACGGGGTGGACATTCGCGCTATGGAATGTGGCTGATTAATGACCTGGTTGAGATCTGTTTTCAGCCAACCAATAACTCATTTCACAACTGCCTAGACAGCGAATTTCCATTAACGGCCGAAAACTGGCATCATATTGTCGGAACCCACGATGGGCAGACAACACGGTTGATCATTAACGGCCAACCTGCCGGTGAACATACTTTCAGCCGGGATACCATTTCAAGGAGCGGCTTCCAACTGTTCATTGGGGCAGACCAATATAATGATCCGATTATATATCTAAAAGGGATTCTAGATGATATCCGAATATATAATCGGGTCTTAACAGATGAAGAGTTATCAATATTAACTGAATAAAACCCGGGCATAGCGACCAATTTTTAACAAATAGTTTGAGTTTATCCGCCCTTCACAGTATTATAGGTGCAATAAGTTGTGAATAATCTTATTCATATTCGGAATCTGATGGCAAAACAATTTACACCTTTCACACCTAAATAATCCCAGTTACAACGCAGCCCAAAATAATAATTCCTTACATTTAGGTCTCAATTTATTGAGAAATCTAAGCTGGCAGGTTTTGTAGTGAAATGACTCATTAAGGTAGGAAATGTCGTATGTGTAGGCTGATAAATTAAATTTATGACTGCTGGAAAAATATTAATTGTTGAAGATGAGAAACATAATCTAATTATCCTCGAGCGGTTGTTATCGCTTGAAGGGTATGATATTACATCTGTTTCCAATGGCGAGGATGCATTAGCATTGTCAGACCCGGGAGGATTTGATGTTGCTATTCTTGATGTCAATCTGGGTCATGGAATTGGAGGGATGGAAGTACTTGCCCATTTTCGGGAACATGCACCGGATACGAGTATCCTGTTGCTGACGGGAAATGGGACGCTAGAAACGGCTGTTGAAGCGCTACGGCAAGGGGCGCACGATTACCTATTGAAACCCGCCAAAGCAAAAGAGATTCATGCCAGTGTTCGACGCGGCTTGGAGAAACGACGAAAAAGGAAGGAACAGCGGAAGCGAGAGGCAATTTTATTACAGTTGGAGCAAAATTTGGAGGAGAGCTTGAATAGGCTCCGGGGGACGACTACTGAGACAAAAGCTATTGAATCGGAGGAAAGGGAAGGACAATATTTAGTTCAGGGAAATATTGAAGTTAATTTGCCCAGACATCGAATTAAAATTAACGGCCGTGAGCTTGATCTAAGCCGAACCGAATACGCTTTATTGGTCTATCTAATTGCAGAAGCTCCTCGAATAATTGGGCCACAGGAGCTTGTCCGGCAAATTCAAGGGTATGCAGTTGCTCAAGAAGAAGCTAGTGCCGTTACCCGAACCCACATTTACCGTCTGCGGCAAAAAATCGATGCGGTTGCCCCAGGACAAAATGTTGTTAGGACGGTTCGGGGCGTTGGTTATACTGTCGATTTGTAAGGTTTGAATGATTTTCAAGTTGGCTATCCAATTACCTAAACCCTCACATTTCAACTACGATTTTATGACCGTTTGAAAATAATTTTCCATCTTTTCAATCAATCCAACTGCAACCACAATGTCATACCTTGCGCCCAATGAGGTCGTCATTTCTTGGCCCCAGACCCAGGCTGACCAATAAGCGGCCGTTATTGATTCGGGATCAATTCCAGCCGTACAAGATACAAATCGCCTGTATGATTCGGCCGATAATTCTATTTCGGCCGCTTTCGTCGGCACAAGCCAACGCCCACCGCTACCCTCCAAAACTCGTGCCATCCGTAACAGATAATCTTGAATCAATACCAATACCTCCGCACTCCTCGCCCACTCGCCCCGCCCTAACAAATTAATGCCATACAACGTCCAGTTCAAAAAACTATCGATCATAAATTGAGCGTCTTCCAGTGTACTATGGGTAAGCGGCGGTCTTAATAAGGGTTGGATTTTCTCAGTTAATTGACCTGTCTTATCGACCAAGATAGTTGATTCGGCCGAAGGGAAATTGACATCTCCTCCCCACTCTTCCAACTGACTCAAATCCTTAACTGCATCAAAATGGAACTCAGCCCGGACAAGACTATCAAATATAGTTTCATAATTGCCAAACTCATTTTGGTAAAACAAAAGTACAGGGGCAATTTGTTCAACCCAGGCTAATTTATCTACGCTTGCCAGCGCTGCGTCCTTAAAAAAGAGAATACAATCGACATCCGAATATTGATCGCCCTCTCCCAAGGCGAAGGAACCATATAACATAGCCCCTTCCAACCGCTTATCGTCCCTAGCTAACCCCTTGATCTTTTCAATAATTCGTTGTTGTTCAATCATTATTAGTCCCATTTATCTTTAGCAATTCAAATAAAGGCTGGTTCTGGAAACGGGCCGCTTCGATTTTGTTTCACTATTGAATAGTCTCCTGCCAAAACTCGTTTAACCAACCATTCAGTCCAGGGTTCGATTGGTTCATCCAACGCAGCCAAATCATCCTGAGAAAAGTAAACGGCCGCATCAGTTTCAATATGATCGGCAGTTGGTATCCCTGATATATGGTGACCAAGGAAGATGATGGCAGTAGCGAAACGCCAACTAACATAATGGATGCCTAATAAACCTTGAATATTGGCCGTAATACCACCCTCCTCTAATGTTTCCCGAACCGCAGCTTTATCGGCCGTTTCTCCCTCATCCACCAATCCCCAAGGAATGCTCCACTGTCCTGCCAACGAAGTGCCAGGTGCTTGCCGAATCAACAAGACTCGCCCTTTCTGAACAACCACCATCCCAGCACAAATTACGTGGCGCGGCGGCCAATTACCTGTCTTTAGGTTGTCAATATCTGCCATATCATCTCCATCTATTAGACCAATCCAACTAATTTTAACCGATTCTAAAAGCACTATTACTATCCTGATTAAAAATGGATTTGATGAATAATGTTATAATAAATTTTAGACGATATTGCATTTCAGAAAACCACTGGAATGATAAATAATGTTGGAGATGCTGATGTTGAAAGGAAAGCATGTTATTTTAAGGGCAATTGAGCGGGAAGATCTGCCCTTATTGGTTGCCTACAATAATGATTTGGCTGTTGAATTGGCTGGGGGCGGCGACCCACCTATGCCACAGTCATTGGCCCAATTGCAGGCTGAATATGAGACACAGGCAAACAAAGGTGGTCGAAGCAGCCCAGAAAGTGGCGGGGTACATTTTGCTATTGAAGCAGATGGAAAATGTATTGGACAATGCGCTCTGTTCGACTTTCAAACGACCTCAATGGTATGTGAATTAGGCATTGCCATTGGTGATAAGGATTATTGGGGGCGAGGATACGGCCGAGAAGCAGTAAACTTATTGTTGGATTATGGCTTTCGCTATCACAACCTACGGCGTGTGATCCTCCAGGTACATAGCCGAAATGAACGTGCAATTAAGGCATATAAGGCGTGTGGTTTTGTTGAGGAGGGGAGATTGCGGGAGCATGTCTGGAGTAACGGCCGTTATGATGATCTGGTTTTAATGGGCCTATTGAGAAAAGATAAGTGATAGGGATTAATCAAACAGTTGCTGTAGCATCCCAAAACGACTGTCTTTGGGATGCCACAGCTTGACACTATCTCTTTTCTTAACGATGCTTATTTAGGGGGTAACTGAAAGAATCGAGGAAACTACGGTTTGGGAGGGGTTGACTGTAGAGTAGGCTACAAAATAATATTGAGCAACATCACCTGGTACGGGACAATTAATATTCGGTTGATCGCAGTTATTGACAGCCCGCCAGGTAACCTTGGCCTGATTATTGCCTGCTGCGGTCGTGGTATCTGACCAAACAAGAATTGGAGATTGGGAGCCTGCCAAGACTTCATAGATTTCGAATGAAATGGTCTCACTACTGTCACATTGGCTAGTAAAGGCTGTTAGACGAACATTACGACCATCTTTTATGCTGCTGCGTTGCCATTCAGTAGAATTAAGTTGGCATGAAGGACCAGGACTAGCGGTTGGGCTTGGTGTGGGACTGACAGTTGGCATTGGAGTTGAAGTAGTGGTTGGAATTGGCGTTTCAGTGACGGTAGGATTTGGTGTCGGCGTGATAGTAGGATTCACTGTAATAACAATTTGGTCAGTTGTATTGAGTTCGCTGTCGCTAACAGCCAGTTCGAGAATGTATGTCCCATCCGTTGTCATGGTGACATCGGTTGAAAGGCTGTTGGGGTCTGCAAAACTGACCGAGGCCGGACCAGATACAAGACTCCAGTTCGCGGTGGTCGTTGCCGGAGGATCAGGCAGACCATCATCACTCGAAATGCCTGTTAAGGTGGTTGTGGCAGTGCCATTTTCTATTTCAACCGTTATATCTTGACCAGCAGATACGGTGGGGGATTGGTTGGTGGGGGAAGGATTGAGGACGGCCGTTTTAACCCCATAGCCAGTCCCATTTCCGTTTCGATAGTAAAGATACCAGGTGTTCGCTGGAGCATCGTAGTAGACAACACCACTTTTGAAGTCGGCAAAGTTATACGTTTGTACTGGATCAGAAAGGCTGCCTGGCGAATTGGGGTCCATAATACGACCCTCCATTGTATCGGTAGCAACATCGTTCTCGAAGACAACGTAGGTGCCGTCCTGAAGGCCAACAATTCCACCCCCCATCCCCCAAGTAGCAACATTATCACCGGACGGCTCAGTGACACCTTGTGAGCTGTTTAGCTCCAACTTATTATCTCCCCAAGCCACACCAAGGATACCCGATTGAGGAACCCCATTTGGAATGTAGTAAACAATCCATTGGTTTGTTTCAGGTGCTTTAAGTGACATGACAGGGAAGACTTCATCACCACTGCCCCATAGGTTCCGATCATTATTTTTTAGAGCAATACCAACATCTGAGAAAGCATAACCATCGGCAGATGTAGCAACAATCCCGTTGGCACGAACAGAAGTGGCGGTAGAATTTGCCGCTAGGTTAGCGCCATAGTACATAATCATCTCCGTACCGTCCATTGAGATGCCACAGGAAACAGCTCCTTCTTCGATGTTATTATTTGGGGAGTAGGAAACGACTGGGTTGCTACCATATTTCTGAAAATTAATTCCATCGGTACTGGTGGCTACACCAATTGCACGGTTTGTAACGGTTCCGGCCGCATCATCATAATCGTCAGAACCTTGATAATAAAGGTAAAAAAGACCATCTTTTTTAGTAACGCAACCAGCAAAACCTCCCCAAAGTATATTGTCCCACGCACCTTCCGGTCCACTGTTGAAAATGATACCATGATCAATCCAGTCACTTTGGGCCGGTATATCAAGCGCTGTTGGTTGAGCGCTTACTGGAGCTTTTGGAACAGAGAAATAGATAAGAGCGAATAGAACCGTTAGTCCGATTGTAAACATTTTTAAGGCACTCATTAGCGTAAAGGATTGGGTATTATTAGATGGAATCCTTTGATCGCCATTGTTGAGCTGCTCTTGAAAGTGAGTCTCGATAAGTTGGTTTGTAATCTCAAAATATTTAGCTTTCAACTTGCAGACATAAATATCAAATAGCATATTTAAATTCATTGGATTTCTCCTTGTTTTACTTTCTTTGTTTTAACTGTTGTGGTTTGGGTTTCTTTTAATCACAAGGACTTGAGGACATGCGACCTCATGACAGAATTGATACATATTACCGTTCTGGGATTTGGTTGACTATGTACCGGATATAGACTTGTGACCTACGGGAGGATATATTATTTGGTGGATTTCATTAGATTGAAATTGATAATTTTGTTAGAAAAACTCATCGATCTCACCTCTTTGACTTATACAACAGCCGTTTCAAATTGTAGTATCGGATACTTGTCATCAATGTGGCTTCTCTTGTAGAAGTTGACGGAGGCTACATCGTTAAGACATAATCAAACATAAGTAAAAGGTACTGAGAAGAAAGTCCTGATACGAGCAAATTATAGAGAGAACAGATGAAAAACGAGGGAAGAAACTAACTTTTCCGTCAGCTTTTTAGATTAATACAGGATTAGAACAACGCGCTAAAACGCATTTCAATGGAGAAGTTTTGATGAAAAAGCATGTTTTGAGAGGCCCCTTAAAATAACGGCCGTCATAAAGATAAGTCTAAATGGTCAAATTGAGGGAAGCGATACAAGTCAGCAAATAAGCATTTGCTATCGTCTTATTGAGGGCTAATTTGTGCAAGGCTTGGTCGAAAAACGGCCGAACTCGCAACTAGCTTTTTCCGTTTTTGTTGGCCAAATCGCTCAACAGCCAAGTATAAATCGTAATCACTGATATAGGCTGATTGAAATCTAATTCGATGATTACCGTTGATTCCAATGAAATCGCCTTTTCCATAAAGATATTCTGCACCAGTTTCAAATATACCGGCACCGGCGCGGGCGATCTTTTCATTAACAACACGGCCGATAAACCTAACAGGCAATTCGCCTTTGAGGAGCTGGTTGGTAAATGGGCCAGTGGGGTTTTCCAGGGAGAGTACGAGATGAATTCCAACATCCGAACCAAATTGGAGCAAGGACAACAATCGCTTCAAAAGCATCTCTTGGCCGGCAGCTAAGAGAGCATCAAGATTATCAATGACCATAAGGATTCTCGGATAGCCTATCTCTTGGCTAAGACGATAATTCATCTCATTAATCAGGAAATCAAGAACTTCGATTGCCCGATTAAAGGTTGCAGCGACTGGTTCTATGAGATGGGGCAAATGACTAAAGGCAGCTAGAGGGCCAGCATAGGGAGATTTTTTGGTGTGAGATCGATCATAATCAATAACAAGCGCCTGGAACTGATGTTGTTTGTTCTTAAGAGCCAGGGAATATAACATGGCTCGTAATAGGCTAGTCTTCCCGGCGCCCTTTTGGCCCACAATGAGGATGTTGCTGATATCGGTCGATGGCAAATGAAGCATGAGGGGACGACCGTCTTTGTCAGCGCCTAAGATAGTTGTTAACGGCCGAACCTGACCCACAGATTCTATCAATTCTAATAGATTGAGAGGATGGCTATGCCAATGAGCTACACGAATGATCATTCTATCCTCCTGACAGACAATCTTGACCTCTGAAACCCCCATTTCCTGGGCTAGATCACGTTGGAGTCCAATCAGCTTATCACTTATTCGTCGAGTAATAGTTTCAACGATAAAGTTATATGTACGTCTATAAATTTTGCCACCAATAACAACGGCCGATATCTGGTGTCTAGCTAACACCTCCTCAATTTGCCTCGATTGCAACTCAAGACGAAAACGTAATTCTTCTTTCCAGGCTGTCATTCCATTAATCAAAACATTCGTCAATACTTCTCAGATAAGTTTGGTTTTGCCACTTGCCAGCCGATTGTAGCCTAAATCAGCACACAGAACAAATGTTCTATAAAGAGAACAAGAAAAATTTATCTCGAATTAACTTGAAATTAACAAGATGGAAATTTGGCTGCTCCAACCCCCTTTAACAAAAATTGGCTCCCCCTACCTCATCAATCATATCAGTCTAGGCTTCTTTTTCTTCAGAAATTGTTTCCTCTTCTTGAAAGATAACCCCGTCAAAATTTTCTTCATCTTCATCAGTTTCTTGATCATCAGTAGGCAGTTGCTCTTTCTCAGACAATAGCTCGTCTGTTTGGTCAACTGCTTCATCAGGCTCTTCTGTTTTGTCAACCAACCAAGCAATCTCTTCCTCGGCCGACACACGTCTTAGGCTTAGACCAATACGTTTCGTCTCTGGTTCAATGTTGATTATCCGAACCAGAACGCGTTCGCCAACTTGTAAAACCTCGGCTGGCGAAGCGTCAACGGGTAAGTTGATTTCGCTAACATGAACTAAACCCTCAATTTTTGATGGGAGTGTTACAAAAGCGCCAAAGTCAACCAATCCCGTTAACTCCCCTTCGATGAGATCGCCAATTTCGTGCTTCTCGGCGAAGGCCTCCCAGGGGCTTGGCAAAAGCACTTTGCGGCTTAGCCCGATGCGTTCTTTATCCAGATCGATTCGTTCGATGCGAACTTCAAGCTCCTGGCCTCGTTCTAAAACCTCAGAAGGATGACCGATTTGCTGCCAGGCTATTTGAGAGATATGAAGTAACCCTGTGACATGGCCGATATCGATAAAAGCACCATATGGAACGATATTTTCGACCCGACCGCTTACGACTTGTCCCTCCTCAATAGATTTGAGCTTGTCGATTCGCTGTTCTTTTTCGGCCGCTTTAGCCGACATCACCAGCCTTTTCTGATCAAGATTAACTTCTAAGATTTTTACCGCAATCATTTCACCAATCAGCTTGGCCTTCTGGCGGGTAAGCTCCTCGTTGTTATATCTAAAATTGCGGAGGTTGGGGATATGGGAGTTGGGTACAAATCCTTCTAGATGGCCGAAGGCAACCATGATACCGCCCTTGTTATGGCCGATAATTTTTAACTCCAGTAGATTTTCTGATTCTTGTTCTTTCTCAGCTCGAATCCAGTCATGGTGTTCTAGCCCTTTTCTAAGAGAGACTTGAAGCGCTTCATCCCCAACCGGGGTCTTGAGAACATAAACGGGAAGAGTATCGCCGCGAGAAATATTCTCGATTATTGTCTGGTCGCCTGCACGATCCAGGTCTCGGAACGAGACAATTGCATCTCGTTTCGCGCCGACATCGATGAAAAAAGCATCGTTCTCGATTCGTAAGACTTCGCCTTGCAAGAATTGACCCTGTTGGGGAAGAAGTTGTTCATAATCATCTAACATGCTGGCGAAGGAAACGGCCGTATCGCCGTTTCCATTTGTCTTTGTTGGTGTCTCTAAGTTCATATATTTCCTGTCATTACAAATAGTGCCGCCCATTTCAGGTACAGCTAACGGTTAAAAAGTACTTTGGTTAAGTAAATAGACTCAGCATTGAAATTCAACTTTTGATGCTACTCTAATAAATTAGCATTATTGCAAAAAGTTGAACTTCTTAAAGCTAAGAAGCGTTGACCTTAAGTGGCTTCGTCTTCTCCTAGTAGGGTTTTTAATTTTTCGCGTGCTTCAGCTTCATCAAGGCCCAATGCAATTGACCATTCGGAAAGCAAACGATCTGTTAATTCTCGCAAAGCGCTATCCTCGGTTTTCGAGAGCGTCTTGCGCCGTTTGCGGCGACCAGATAGGTCGCGGATGACACGGGCGATATTAACAATTGAATTCTCAGACATGACTTTTCTGATCATGCTTTGGCGGGTCGTAAATCGGCCGTCCATCTTTTTGGCTGGACGAGACAAGATTTCAGTAACCTCATCTAGCTTTTTCTCAGAAGAAACTGGCCGGAACCAATCACTGTTCAGCTTATCTTCTGGAACATAGATGGTGCTTTTGTCCATTTCCAATCGGAAATAGGTTCCTTCTACGCCACCGATGTTTTTCGTCTCTTTTCCTTTGAGCTGCCCGACACCATAGTATTGATGTACAAGCCAATCGCCTAATACGTGGTCTTGTGCTTCCATTTTATCATTCTCCGTCATTTTTCATCATTCCCTTCTGTCACAAAGGCTCGTAGATGTTGATCAAGCCGTTGTTGCCAGTGGTTGGTGTAATCTGGGATTAGGGATTCATCAACTTCACCAACTGTTCGGTGGGAAAGATGAATATGGGTATGTTTGTCCTGTTCTTTAAGGCGGATATGGACTGTACTGGTAGCAGCCCGATCTGTTGTATCCATAGGGCCAAGAATTCGTATTTCTTCGTTCGGCCGTAAAGAGGTTATAAAGCCCAGGAGCATCCCTGCCCCTTCATCGTCCAGGGCCTTATAAAAACGGCCGCCTACAAAAGGCTCTAAAATCATCTTGGTGCCAGGCCGATTTCTACCAGGCCACCAGCTATTGATGTGGTGAAGAAAAGCCTCATAAACGCTTTTGGCTGAAACTGGTAGGCTAACCGTATAGTCAAGTGAAGTAACACCTGCTTCCAATTCTGCCAATTCTTGTTCGTCGTCTTTACCAAGTTGGCCTGAATGTAAGTTTTTGAGGTAATCGGCCGGGATCTCTTTAAGGCGCTCCTTGTTAAGAACGTTCCAACGCAATCGTCCTTCCCGTCGAATACGTATCAGATCAGCCTGCTCTAACACGCGCAGATGCTTCATGACAGCGTATCGAGTTACATCAAAAAAGTTGGAAAGCTCCCCTGTTGTCCGCGATTTTTCTTGTAAGAGCCGAACGATTTGTCGTCGTGTCGGATGAAATAAAGCCCGCCATACTGGTTGTTGTTGATTGCCAATATAATCCATATGTGACTAAATAGTAACATAAAAGTCACATTTTTCAAAATTTCTTAACATCCAATCGACCCTATTTTTTTCTAATTTACGACTAAATAAGGGATGAATCGAGCAATCAAACTTTTAGGCAAACCAGAGATTATTGAGAATGGGCAATCTTCGCCGCTTCTGCAACAACCTGAGACAGTTGCTCTCCTTGCCTTTCTAATCGTCAATGATAGTCCCTATCCTAAAAAGAGGCTGATCGAACTACTCTGGGATGCTAATTTAACGACCGAATCCCATGAAAACTTAGAATCTTTGTTGGTACAAATTCAGCGATCATTACCAGAATTGGAGATAACGACCGACCACGTTACCTACAAACCCTCAGCAGAAACAGAGGTAGATTTCTTAATTCTTCAAAAAAGCCTAAAGGGGGCACACTTTGCTGAGACTGCTCAAGCTTTATCTTTTTATCGGGGTGGCCTACTGCACGGTTTCATTTTACCCGACGCGACAAGGTTCAATGAATGGTTGGCGCTAAGTCGAGAACGTTTGTGGTTTCGAGTTGTGACCACATATCAAACCCTTTGCTACACCTGCCAGGTTAATGAACATTGGGCTAAGGGTATCATCCTTGCAATGCAATGGAGTAAAATCGACCCATTAGATGAAACGGCCCAACAATGGCTCATCCATTTTCTGGCGAAAAATGGACACACCAAAGTCGCCTTACGTCAATATGAATGCTTTCGTGATCGGTTATTGGCAACCATAGGGGATAAGCCCCACCCTGACACAGCCAAGTTGGCTCAAAATATTGCGGCCACCCTATCAGGGCAATTGTTCTTTCTCTTCAAATTCATCGGCTAATAAACCCTCCACCCCCCAAACATCTCTAGTTGTTATCTTTCACAATCAAAGGTAATCCAGCAACCATTAACACACCTTATTGGCCGCTTTCGCCAGCCGTTGGTTGGCCCGCCCTAATACATCTCGATAGATGCGGGAAAGGGCATTATCTGGGACAATGCCAAGACCAACTTCGTTTGAAATCACTATCCAGGTTCCGTTCCAAGTTGTCATCTTAGCTAAGATTGCGTCCAATTCAGCATCAACGGCCGTTTGAGCCGCTGTTTCATCCAACCCATCACCCAATTCCAAGATAAGGTTTGTTACCAAAAGAGTTACACAATCTAATAACACGACTCCTTCGCTTTCATTCCCAATTGCCGTTATTACATATTTAGGAGCTTCGACTGTTTGCCAGTTAAGGGGTCTGCTAGCTTGATGCCGTTGGATACGCTCTGCCATTTCTTCATCGAATGGCTGGGCTGTAGCAATGAAGAAAACTTGACCACCGATTGATTGGACCAACCTTTCACCATAGGCACTTTTGCCACTTCGCGCCCCACCAAGAATGAAGGTTAATTTTCCCATCGTTTATTGTCTCAGTTGGAACAGGATCGCGGATAACGCTGATCGAACGGTTAATCGCAGATTATTTCTAAGCACGTTGTCTAACTTGGGTCACAATAATCTATAAGGATACAGTCGAAAAAGCTATTAGGACTGCCAATTCGACTAACTCAACAGTTAGGCCAAAGACATCGCCAGTTACGCCACCGATGCGTCGGCGGGCGAAAGCTATAATTCCAGCAACAACTATCAATGTGAGGGCTAACGCTAATCCGCCACGCCAGCCCATCAGGATTAATAAACCAATAGGCGGTAGCGTAGCGATGATTAGGAAAAACGGCCGAATTTGAACTGAAAAAACCAAACCCAGCCCATCTGATCTCGCTGCTGGCTGGCGGGCAACCCAGCTAATCATCGCTCGTCCCGTTACTGCGGCTGCTACCAAGGCTAATCCCCGCTCGTTAGCTAAAACTGCCTGAACCGCACTTATCTTCACCAATAAAAATAAGATTAGTCCAATAGCGCCAAAAGCGCCCAGGCGCGGATCACGCATAATCTCCAGCCTTCGTTCTCGTTCGGCCATAACGAGCAACCCGTCAAAGCAGTCCGCTAGACCGTCGAGATGAAGGCCACCTGTTGCAACTGCCCAAGCGGATACAGCAAGAACGGCCGACAACCATGCCCCGAAAATCAAACCACTAGCCCAGCCTACTAACCAGACCAAACCACCAATCAAGCCGCCAATTATTGGGAACCAAAAGACGGCCGTTCGCCAATGTCGAACCTCATATTGATAACGGGATGGGACAATAGGTAGTGTTGTTAGGAAAGAGAGCGTAAGAAAAAGACCATTCATTAATGTTGAATTACCGCACCATTCGGCCGAGACTGCCTGCTGGCTTGGTCAACGAATTTTGCCGCGTCTGAGCAGCAGACATAGCTGCTTGATTTAACGGCCGAATTCGGTCAATAATTTGCGCTAGTTCCACTTCGCATTCTCTCAAATCAACTATTGGTTGGTACATGCAGGGAATGAAGTGAATCCGTCAGGGTTTCCAGGGAAGTATAGGTCGTTTGCCTGCCCTTCATTGTCAACTGCCATCTTTCACCCTCGCATATAATTTGAACGGCCGCTCCATTTAGACCATGATTAACTTGATAGCCATGACGCTCCAATGCGCGAACCGTCCATAGGAAATGAACGCCTTCACCAACAACATCAATGGTGCCTTTTTCGGGGCGGCTAATTTGGAAGGAGCCTGTTTCGGGATCGAATTGGACGCCTTCGGCAGCAAAGGCTGAGGCAAAACTACCGCTTAGCACCAAATCTTCAGGAGCGCCTACTTCGATACGGCCGTCTACCATCAGCCAAATAACATCTGCGTTTCGGAGAGCCAGATCGAGGTCGTGGGTTGAAAGCAAAATGGCCCGGCCATCGTCGTGAGCCAAACGGCGCAATATTTGCATCATCTCAACCCGACGGGGCAAGTCAAGAAAGGCGGTTGGCTCGTCGAGCAGCATGACCTTTGGCTCTTGGGCCAACGCTCTAGCTATCATTACTTTTTGGCGTTCGCCATCACTTAATTCGCTTACTGGCCGTTTTGCTAAAGGCACGGCTCCGACAGCTTCAATTGAACGACGGACAATATCCTCGTCAGCTTCGGTCAGATTTCCACGCCAATCAGTGTAAGGATAACGGCCGAGAGCAACAAGTGCATAGCTGGTTAGCAACCCTGCATTAACTGGTTCGGTTAAGACCACACTCAATTTACGGGCCAGCGTTTGGGGCCGTAGAGTATTCAATTCTATATCGTCGAGCAAAATTCGGCCGTCTAACATAGGCTGCATTCCAGCAAGCGTCCGCATTAAAGTTGATTTGCCAACACCATTTGGGCCTAAAAGACAAACCAGTTTTCCTGCTTCCAAAGCTAAAGTCAGGTCATTGGCGATAACACGATCTGGCCGTCGCCGTCGTTGATAACCAATTTTTAGATTTTTGGTTCGTAAAAAATTTTTCCTAATCATTTATTGGATAAAGCAAATGTCAAAAGGGCAGATTCAAAAGGTCATACTGTTTCTAAATTGCGGCGGCGGAGGATGACCCAGGCAACGACAGGTGCGCCGATGAGGGCGGTAACGGCGTTGAGAGGGAGAACGGTCTGGCTACCGGGAAGTTGGGCGATAAGATCGGCCGTTAAGGCAACAATCGCACCCATCATAATTGACCCAGGCACTAATACACGATGATCAGAGGTATTGAACAAACTGCGACATAAATGCGGTACCGCTACCCCGATAAAGGCAATGGGGCCGCAAAAGGCGGTGATGGCCCCAGCTAACACGGAAGCGCTGGTTAGGATCAGGAAACGGGAGCGTTTGACTGTTAAACCCAAAGACCGGGCATAGGCTTCACCCAATAATAGGGCATTGAGTGGTTTGGCAGAAAACCAGGCGACTGTCAGGGCGGTCAAAACGGCTGGAGCGAGTACTTGTAACTGGTTCCAGGTAACACCGCTAAAGCTGCCGAATGTCCAAGCGATATAGACCTGAATCCGTTCGGCAATTGTGAAGAAGAGCAAAACGCTTACGAGGGCGCTGGTTGCATAACCAAAAAGCAGACCCAAGATAAGCAAAGTCATGTTATTGACTCGATGGGCAACAGCCATTACGGAAAAAAGTACCAGAGCGCTGCCCAAACTAGCGGCGACGATAATGCCGAAATTGCCGAACAATCCCAAGGCGGCCAGTAAACCATTGGCAGTTGTCCCAACTGAGAGTACCACCAAGGCAACACCTAAACTGGCCCCAGAGTTGATCCCTAATACGAACGGCCCCGCCAAGGGATTGCGAAAGAGGGTTTGCATTTGCAAGCCACTAATAGCAAGGGCAGCACCAGCCAGAACGGCCGTCAAGGTCTTTGGCAGACGAAAGTTTAAAACTATCGTTTGCCAAGTGGCCCGAGCCGGTTCCCCGCCGAGTAAAATAGTCAGTATTTCACTTAATGGGATTTGTACAGAGCCTAAGGCCAAACTAAGCCCAACCACAACCAACAATACCAATAACAAAGAAAGGAGGAGCAAGGGTCGCATTCCTAAACGAGGCCAAGCTATTTCATTGGTGACTGATGGTTGGATATTCATAGACTGTTAGGTCGGATCGCGGATGAAGCAAATTAAACAAATTTTTGTAGATTTTTCATGACACGCTGTTTTATAAACTAACCTATTCAGTCTCATCTGCGCCAATTCGCCAAATCTGCGTCATCTGCGATCCTATTAATTCAATTCTTACTGTAAGTGTTGGTAAAAGACGAATTCATGATCGGGGAGTAGCTCAGGATGGAAAATCTTAATCAGATCAGCCAGCACCAATTCAGGTTGGGTTACACCCCTTTCCCAATAATCATTGCCGCCCGATTCAGTAACCAGAGCATTGTTATTGTAAACGTTACTCTCGAAAGCTTCAAAGTCAGCATAACGTTCATCTTCCGCCAGAGCATCTGCCAGCGAATTCCAGGTAGCGCTAGGATTGACCCAAAATTCGGCCGTAACCGCTTGTTCAAATACCGCTTCAAAGTCGAGAAAGAGACTGCCTGTTCCAGGTTCGTCCGCCCAAATGTAATCGGCTCCAGCGTCGGCTAGGAATTGAGCAACGTAGCTATCACCTTGAGGAATGAACCAGGTGCCGCCAAAGGGGGTGTTGACGAAAACGGTCGGCCGTTCAGTTATGTCGGCCGTTAATGCGAGTAGAGATTCATAAGCCATGACTTGTTCAGCGAAAACGTTATTGGCTTGGGCCTCCTTATTATAGAAGAGAGCCATAAATTTTAACCATTCAGAGCGACCTAAGGGTGTTGCTTCACGGTAGTCAGCGCTCAAGACGGTTGGGATTCCGGCATCGGTCAAGAACGGTTCAACATCATACTCTGGCGTGCCATAGCCAAAAGCCATCACCAGATCAGGCTCGAGGTCGAGTGTTACCTCCAGATTGACATCAGCTCCCGTGCCAACCTCAGCCACTTTGCCAGATTCAACTTGCTCAAGAACGGTTGGTGAACTAACCAAGAAAGCGCTCTCGATTGCAACCAAACTATCTAACTCGTTGATCATTTCTAGTTGTGGCAGTTGGGTAGTAGACATGGAAACAAACCGCTCAATCGGAATTTCTATGACCAGGGCAGCATCATCCATTTCTTCGGGAGCAGGGGTTCCACATTGTACAAGAATGTACTCAAAGCTAAAGTCATCTTCGGCTTGCCAGGGGTTGCGGACAGTGACGGTCTTATAATTGTTAAAGTATTCGACAGAGACATTTTCTGCCAGGTCAAAGGTTGATTTCTCTGGGAAATAATCGACTGTTTCATCATAGTTCTCGACACAACCATCGACCAAATTAGTGGTTGGGGCTTCAGCCATCGGTTCTTCGGTTGGGACCTCGGTAGGGTCCTCAACCACAGGTTCGGCTGTTGGGTCTGCCACTGGTTCAGGGGTCGGCTCGGCCGTTTCTGCGCCACAAGCGACAAGAAGCAAGGCTATCATTACGATTAACAAGAGGCTATATAAGGTTTTCATTTTCATGTTATTATCTTCTCCAAATACGACATATCTTCGGATATTGCCAATAAAAAATTCGTGGCGGATTACCTAAAATAAAACAGCCTCTTCCGAAGGGAGAGGCTGCGATAACAAATCATTTCAACAAAAAACCCACCATTTGAAGGTGGGCAAAAGAACGATTTTTAGATGCGCTACCTTTTGTCCACGAAAGTAAACACGCAAGGCATCTGAGGCAGGAATTCGGACTTCGAGGTTAATTTGTCCGCTTTTTGGACAAATTAACACACTTACCGCTGCGGGACAGTGCCGGACTCCCTGTTAATGTGAAACAGGTCACCGGTCTTTCCCCTTTATGTGCCGCGCATCCGGGCGACAGGCACACCTCAAATGACGAGGTTATTCATTTGTTCGGCTAGCATAGCCGCCTTTGATGATTGCGTCAAGATTTTGACTAGATGTTGTCCCCATTCAAGAAATGTATCGCTGCGTTCAATACAACGGCCGTTTCACCTGCTTATTATAACCTTATCAAACCTCGAGGACTTTATAAGGAACTTTGATTAAGGAGATATGTAATGATGATGAAAAAAGGCCCTCTGTTTTTGTTAGGTAGTTTTCTGTTATTGTTTTTACTAATTGCTATATTGCCCGCCCAAGCAGACGGGAATGGCGCGGTAGAAGCTGTGAACGGACATACCAGGATGACTGTGCCGTTGTCAGTTTTCGATCCGAGTTTGGAAGGGGATGCCGTTATGCGACAACTCAATTATCATATGAAGAAAACGGCCGATGGAACTGTATCAGGCGAATATGACTATTCCATCGAGGTGTTTGATGTGGTTGATGATGTGAGCGGTCAAGTTATCTGCTTCAAGACAGATGGTAATCGAGCCTGGGTTGGCGCAACGGTAGACGAAAGCACTGACCCAACTATTGTTGGTCTTTATTCGTGGTGGCAGGTAGCTGATAATAATAGTACTGGCGGCATTGACCAAACGACATTCTTGGGCTTTGGCTCCCTACAAGAAACTTTCGACTATTGTGATGGTCCTGAACCTAACTTCATCTTTGATATTGATCAAGGTAATGTCTTGGTTCAAGATTTAGACGGATGATAGGGATGCAAGTAAATATAGCAATATAGGTATAAGACAGATTAGGCAGATTTTCGCGGATATTTCTTTGAATTATCTGCGAAAATCTATTTTTATCCATGTTCAAACCTCGATTAACGGGCCATTGTCCGACGATATTGGCCTGGGGTTATCCCTTTATATTGCTTGAAGGCTCTTGTTAGATGACTCTGATCGGCAAATCCAGCCTTTTGAGCTAAGAAAGCTAGTGAATCAGTGGAAAGTGTTAGTTGATAGGTGACCCAATCTAGCCGTAATCTTCGCACATATTCGCCAATCGATAGACCATGATAATCTCGGAAAACGCGGGAAAGATGGACTGGATGAACCCCTATTTCCTGGGCCACATCAGCTAGTTGAATCGACTCTTGATAGTAAGTATGTAGGTAGTCATGGACGATTTTGAGCCAGTGCGGCGGCGTGTTTTTATCATTAAAAGTTGGCTTGCGCCGACGAACAGCTATAGTTAGCAGTTCGAAAACTAAGCCATTGATTACTAATGGGGAAATCGTATCTAGCTGTTGTAATTCCTGCCGGATTCGATAGGCAACAGCTGCAATCGTTTTATCCCGTGCTTGGTATATCAGATCAAATAAGTTGGCGCACGGCCGCAATATATCCTCTGCAACGGCAACAGGTTCGACAACTAACATCATTGCTCCACCAACAGCAAATTGGTCACAATGACGCTCTTGAGCAGGCATTGTGACAACGCTGGCTGTGGGCAATTCATAATTTCGCCGAGAGAATATTTTATCAACCGCTCCTTTTAAAACTATAGCGAAACAAGCTACCTCATGGTGGTGAAAGGGTAAATATAATCTTGATGGAAAGGTCACGCTAGTCACTCGAAAGCCACTCACTTCTAAAGTTTTTAGCTGCTCGCTGCCTTGTTGAATTGAAATTGCCTGACCCATTGCTTGCTCCAATAGATTCCGCTAATAAAAGAGCCGCCGGAGACGACTTCAGTTGATCTATTTATAAGTTTATGGAGATTTATTCACGGTGTCAAATTAGGGTCATTGTGGTGACACATTATCAAGAGGACTAATTACGAAGCATCTCAATTCGGCGAAAGGACTCAAAATAGCCAAGAGCTTGAAAACCCAACCATTTTGGATCGGTCAATGGCAAATTTTCCATGATGGCATCCTGGACCGGATTATAACGATGGAGAGTTAAGAGGGCGGCGGCCGTAACCTTGGGCACATCTCCTTCTAACACGCCAACACAGATTCGAGTCAACTGAAACATTGAGGCATTGTAGCTCACCCAACCTTTTCCGCCATCCGATAGGTCCACCAAGAAGGCGCTGAGATTAGGAACGTGTTGCATTGATTCCGATTGAATGAGCCAATTCGGCCGTGTTTTCCGACAAGCCATGTAACGGAGTGTATCGTCCCGGTCTAAGGTAGTTACTTGTTCGACTGTTAACCCATCCAATATATCTGGAGGGTCAATCGTCGGTGTTGGGGGTCTTCGGGCAACAACGAGTTCCCGGGTTTCAGTGAAGCCAAATTTGAGGAACATTTTATGAGCAGGCGTATTGTTTTTTATAACCTCTAACCAGATATTATCTATCCCCCGTTCGTTAGCTGATTGAATTAGATGTTCCATCAACACCCCTCCCGTCCCCCGACGACGACCGGCTGGCAAAACACCCATTCGGGTTATCCAAGCCCTTCCATCTCGAACACCCAACATCGCCAGACCTAACTTTTGCTTTCCATCAACAACAACCCAAGAAGCGCTCAAATCCACATCGTAGAATTCGATATATTCCATCAGCCGGGCCACATTCATTGGCATCGGCACGATGTAATCGACTCTAGTTTCATTATAAGCCGCAGTTAATTCTTCCATGCTGAACTGCTCAGCCGGTATTAGTTCCATAGAAATAGTATGTTGGTTGTCAGTTATCGGTGGATAGTAGTCAGTAGCCATTTTTAAGTAAACGGTTCTATACCTATCTGTTTACTACTTAGGCTTACCGGAATCTAATCGCCATCGGCTTCGATCAAGAAGTCGGCAATTCGCTGGGGAAATGACTTGACGTCAATCGGTTTTAATATACAGCCTGCTAATCCATAGCGTTCGGTAATTTGATATGCTTGTGCCGCAGGCCAAGCGGTTATGGCTACCATTGGTTTATCTTTAACAGAAGGCATCTGTTTTAATAACGTCACTACCGTTTGACCATCTATATCCGGCAGCCCCATATCAACCAAAATTAGGTCTGGAACGTGTTCAATTGCTGCTTCAAGACCTGATTCTCCATCAAACGCATATACAATATCATGTCCCCGACCTGCCATCGTGCGTTCGATTAAAAGTCGATTCGAAGGATTGTCCTCAATGTATAAGATAGTTGCCATTGCCCAGAGATAATACCTGTTGTCGATGATCTTTGGCAAGGGGTAAAAAGGGCTACTAAAATTTTTTTGGTGACAAAGCGTTTATTTTATGCTAAAGTGTTGCCATGCTTTCTACTGAGCAGAGCTTCACTTATTATTACTTGGCATATCGTAACCACAAGCGCCGCTGTCGCATTGGGGCTGATACTGCTTGGTATTAAAGATGTAGTTTTAGACCTAAGTTCTCAAAGACGCGGCCCGAAAAGCCGCGTCTTTTTTTTGCCTCGATAAAGTTAACAGTCACCAATAAAACAAAGGAAGTGAACCATGAATAATGCATTTGAAGAGTTGAAATGGCGGGGATTTATTTATGACCATACAGCAGAGATTCCAGAGCTATTGGCTAAGGAGAAGATTACCCTTTACAACGGTTTTGATCCAACAGGAGACAGTTTGCATATTGGGCATTTGGTGCCGATGATGGCGTTGGCTCGATTGCAGCGCTTTGGACATACTCCGATTGCATTGGCTGGGGGTGGGACGGGGATGATTGGTGATCCGAGCGGCCGTTCCACAGAACGTAATTTGCTGTCGTTCGATGAGCTTCAGGCGAATTTAGTGCGGATTCAAGAGCAATTGTCGGGGATATTAGATTTTGAAGTTAAGAGCAATCCGGCCAGGATTATGGATAATGGTCCTTGGCTGAAAGAGATTAAGCTGCTGCCGTTTTTACGAGACGTGGGCAAGCATTTTACGGTAAATTACATGATGGCGAAGGATTCAGTGAAGTCACGGCTGGTACGGGAAGATGGCATCTCTTATACGGAGTTCAGCTATATGCTGCTGCAATCGTACGATTTTATGCACTTGATGGAAAACCATAACTGTAACGTGCAGATGGGTGGCAGTGATCAATGGGGCAATATTACGGCAGGAGTGGAGTTGATCCGCAAGGCGCGAGGGTGGAAGGCTCATGCCATGGTTTTTCCACTTATTACCCAGGCAGATGGGACGAAGTTTGGCAAGACTTCAGCTGGCACGGATGCCTGGCTAGCAGCAGATCGAACATCGCCTTACCGTCTATACCAGTTTTGGTTGAACACGAATGATGCAGATGTGATTAATTACTTGAAATTATTTACCTGGCTTGATAAACAGGCGATTGGGTCGTTGGAAGACGCTTTGTTTGAACGGCCACATGAGCGGGAAGCACATCGAATATTGGCCCGATCTATCACGGGGATGATTCATGGGGAGACGGCCGTTTCGCGGGCGGAGAAGGCATCGGAGGTGCTGTTTGGTGGCGGAGAAGTTACTGAGTTGACGGCGGCCGAAATAGCGGAGATTTTTGCTGATGTGCCCACTGCGCAAGTTGGCATAGAAAGACTTAGTGGGGATGGACTGGCGTTAGTAGCGTTGTTGATTGAGGCTGGGCTGGAAAAGTCTAAGGGGGCGGCGCGGCGGGCCATTACCGGAGGTGGAATTTATTTGAATAATCGGCGGGTGACTGAACATGCTAGACAAGTGACAGTTGGGGACTGTGTGGACGGCCGTTTCTTAGTGCTGCGCAAGGGGCGGAAAGGGTATTGTTTGGTGAAGGTGATTGGTGGTCAGTAATTTGTGTGATTGGCAGTCGAAATATCTCTCCGCAAGTTAGTTTTGGAGGGGTTGGAGCGGCCGTATTTGGATGGTTTCGTAGGGCATGTCGATGTTGGCGGCGTTGAGGGCATTGAATACGTTTTCCCGGAGAGCGGTTCGCTCTTCGACATGCTGACGCTCGTTGCGGAGCCAGGCTTGGAGTTCAACGGCGATATTGTAGTCGTTTATCTGGGTTAGAACGACTCTAGGGGCAGGTTCGGGCATATAAGCTGGGTTGTCGTTGACTTGAGCGAGCATGATTTGGCGAACATGGCCGATATCTTCAGCAACGCCGATTGTAACGGGGATATCAAGGCGGAGATGGGGAAAGTTAGTGTAGGAGGCGACGGTTTTGTTGATGATGTCAGCGTTAGGGACGGCAAGCATTTTTCCATCGCTGGTGATGATGCGAGTGGAGCGGAGGGTGATTTGATCGACACGGCCGTAGTGGTCTTCTATTTCGACTAGATCGCCGATGACGAAGGGGCGATCAAGGTAGATGAGCAGACCAGAGATAAGATTGGAGAAGGCATCGCGGGCAGCAAAGCCAATAGTTAGGCCAGCGATGCCTAGAGAAGCCAGGACAGAGGCGGTGTCGATGCCAGTGGCAGCAAGAGCGTTAACCAGGCCGATGGTATAGACGGTATACTTTAGGATAGTGGTGAGGAATACAGTGCTGGTTTGGTCCATTTTGGTGCGGGCCAGGAGGCGTTTCAGGATGGGTTGGAAGAGGAGCCAGAAGAGGTAGAAAGCCAGGAAGATGATGAGGCCAACAAGGAAGTCGGCCAACCATTCGGCGACGCGAGTGCCGAGAGCTTGGGGATCGAAGAAGGTTTTAAGTTGATTGAAGATGGCAGTGAGGAATTCTGTCATGGCATTCCATTTCGGAGCAATTAGTAATTGGATGGTGGTAACACCGCTTATTATACAGATGGGTGGTAAATTTATAAATATTTGCGGTTAAATATTGATGGATGAAGGAGGGAAAATGGTCAAGATGGTCATCTGGAGAGAGTTTTTGTTTTGACCATCTTGACCGAGAGAATTGTTACAGCGAATAAGATCGCTGCTTATATTTAGAGTATAAATTTCTCTTTACATAATGTAGATTGATACCAAGTTTTACTGTTTTCTAAGATTAACATAGGTGGCAAAACCAAGAGTCTTGCCCGTGTCTCTGCTGATGGCTGCTGAATCAAACCATCGTGAATAATAGCTGGCAGATAAATATTGAAATCACCAGTATATTCATCTGCACCAATATCTGGTGCGCCTTCTAACGGCCGTATGTTTCCATCAATATCACTATAAACACCAGCATCTACTCCGGCATTTCGGGCGGCGCTGGTACCATCGATATGGTAGTCACGGCCGTCTGGGTTCACAAACATGGGATGACCATAAATATCAAGGATGGTCGTCAGGCCAGTTCCTATAGAGTCAATGCCATTTGCCCATTCAGCACTGCCCCAAAGGGTCGCTTCCATTGTTACCGTTGCTTTGGTTCCAAGCGAAATACCGACTGAATGACTGACGACAATATTATTGGTGAAGGTAACAATCGCATAACTGACTGATATTCCATGGCCATTTCCACCTGTATTGCGAGCAATTGTCGTGTGGCTAATTGTTGGTGTGGAAAGAAAAATGTTAATACCACTTCCGTCATCATTAGCATGATTTTCAGCTACCAGATTATTCATCAATATAGGTTTGCTATTAACTATGGCAATACCACCACCCTGGTTTGCACTACTATTTCCCATGACCATGTTGCCATCAACTGTTGGGCTTGCGGATACACCGAAATTGTTATGGAGAGAAAGGGCCATCCCACCGCCATTAAATCCAGCAGTATTTGAAAGCACTTGATTCGATTGAATGAGTGCACCACTAGTTTGAGCAAGTAAGCCACCAGCCCAACACAAAGAAGTGTTATAGGATATCAGGTTATTAACGAGTGTGGCAAAACTTTGTCTTAGAAATAGCCCGCCACCTCCGGTAATTGAGCCGTTGCAATCAGCTCGGTTATATGAGATCGTATTGTTTGCCATAAAAATAGGGCCAGCACCCAAAAAGATACCTCCGGCTGCAGAATCGGCCGTGTTCGACAAAATAATATTATTGATAATCATGCCATTGCCAATAGCATAATAAATACCAGCTCCTCTATCTCCAACAGTATTAGAGATAATAAGATTGTTGTCTACTATAGCACTCCAAGCTAGGTAGAGACCGCCTCCCCAAAGGTCGGCATGATTAGAGGTAATTACATTATTAGAAATGGTGATACTGTTAGCGGATCCATAGGTAAAAAGGCCACCGCCGACTTTTGCAATGTTGCTTACCAATTGGCTATTACTCAAGGTGACAGTTGCGGTCATGATATAAATACCACCGCCATTATCCTCAAAATTTTGTGGGCCACCCGCTCCAAAGCCATTGCCGTTAGTAATTTGAAATCCATCGATGGTGGCGGTGCTATTTTCGGTAATGAAGAAAACACGACCCTGGTTTTGGGCATCGAGGATGGTTGGGTTTGCATCAGGATTAGGTGGGCTGGAAAAATCGGCAGGATAGCCACCAAGAATTGTTATTGGCTTACTAATGTAGACCGATTGGATGACCCCGGCACGAGTACTTACACCGCTGTAGGTACCGCCTGCTACTCTAATTTCTTCACCATCCCCTGCCTGATCAACTGCATACTGGACTGTCGCACATGGATTACCACTATTGGTGCAATCGCCAGAATTTATCCCACTAGGACTGACGTAACGAACTGATCCAGCACTGTATGTATTGGGTACTAAAAACAATAAGAGAATTATGGCAGCGCCTATGCCAATGCTGGAGGCTATAATCAGATATTGTATAGAATTTTCGTTATCATGAGACAAAGTTTTGTTAGTTTTAAGGTCTGTTAATGGCATTGAATTTTCCCCCTTTGGGTTCACCATTTTAGTTCTTTTACATTGAGCAATAGAATAAACCTATCAAAACCATAGTAGCACATTTGATGGCAGAACCACAACCGTTGTTGTTGAACTCGCCCTTCTCTGGTTCTGGTATTGAACTGGGTAATCATTTCGATTTAGAATGAGTAGCCGTGCATCTTGATTTCTTTGGCAAACGCCGTAGCAATCGTGTCCTTTTGACGGCTTGTGTAGATTTCTTGATACGGCCGTTTATCAATACAATACCCTGATTTTGCCCTGACGTTTAGTGAGCCAGCAAACGGAATTTTTAACCTACCAAAAACTTGATGAAGCTCATCTAACAGACCTTCATATTTTATAACCTTGTCAACTATCAGACTTCCATCCTGATCTGTATATAAAGGGTAATTGAGACCAAATTCTCCTACTTTTAGATAATCCGTGAATGTCAAGGGGTGGGATGACCTTTTTGCTCTCATATTGTAATTTGTAAATCATTCAATCCTCCACGCTCGTTCGGATGACGGTTTCGCTGGTTAGGGTGCGGTGAACGGGACAACGATCTGCGATTTGGGCAAGGCGTTTGATCTGATCGGCCGTTAAATCCCCTTCAAATTTAAGGCTAACTTCGATGATGTCTACTTTAGCGGCGGTTTCTGTCTCACAATCATCACAATCTTTTCCGGCTACTTTGTAGTTATTGAGTTCGGCCGTAATGCGCTCAACAACCCAACCTTTACGATCGGCATACATTTGGGCGGTCATGATCTTGCAGGAGGCTAAGGCGCTGAGCAGGAGGCCATAAGGGTTGGGGCCAGTGTCTTGGCCTCCGGCGGATTCTGGCTCATCGGCGTGAAGGGCATGACCTCCAGCGATAAGGTCAACTTGTAGATATTGTTCGCTATTGGCGGTTACTTTCATTGTTTCTCCTTAAAATATTTGCAACGAATTTCACGATTTGGGGCAATAATGAGGTGGCTTTTGTTTGCATTCCCGGTTTTCTTGACAACCCTTTTATAAAAGTGAGGCCGCAGATTGGTCCAGGAGCCAGGTGGTTTGGCCGCTGGTTGGTTGGATTAGTTGGGCAGGATATTTGGTCGGTTGGTGAGGAGCGGTTAACACGGCCGAAACGGCCTGGGCCTTGTTTTTTCCTGTTACGAGAAAGAGGATGTTTCGAGCATTGTTGAAGACAGGTGGGGTCATCGTGATGCGGTTGGCGGGACGGCCGTCATAATCGGCCGTGACAGCGACAACGGTTTCGGTCTTGGCTTGGGGTGGGACTTTGTTAGGAAACAGGGAAGCGGTATGACCATCACCACCAAGGCCAAGGAGCACTAAATCGAAACGGGGGGTGAGGTTGGACTGAGCCAGAAAACCGCTGAATTTGGCGAGTTGATTGCGGTAATCTTGGGCCGCTTCTTGCGGGGGCAATTCGCCTTTGGCGCGGTGAACGTTTGCAGGGGGAATGGGAACCTTTCCTATAAATAGATCCCGGGCTTGACCATAACTGCTGCCGGGTTGATCGGGGGGAACGCAACGTTCATCACCCCAAAAGAGATGGGTTTGCTGCCAGGGGATTATCTCTTTGAATGGCTCGCTTGCAAAGAGGCGAAAAAGGGGTTCAGGGGTGCTGCCGCCTGAGAGGACCAGAGAGAAAGTGCCACGTTGCTTGAGGGCCATATCGGCCATTACTATGATTTCGTGTAAGGCGTATCGGGCGATGGCTTTTGCGGTTGAGAATATTTCTACTTTCATAATCTGTTTTAATCAACTTCTATGAACAATTTGGCAAATTGTGCTACTTCAAAATGTGTAGGCCGTATCCGGCTGAACCATAGAGGGCGGCCAGGGAATCAGTGACGATGTAGATTGGGACGGATTGGAGTAGTTCGCTGAATCTTCCTTTGCCAATGAAGGCTTTTTCAAAGGTATCTGATTGTAGTTCGGTTTGTATTCGGGGTGGAATGCCGCCTGCGAGGTAAACACCGCCTGTTGTTAGTAACTGTAAAACTAGATTGCCCGCTTCGCTGCCCAGGATGCTGATGAAAAGGTCAAGGGTGGCCTGACAAATTGGCTCTTTTTTGTTCTGAGCGGCCTCAACGATGATGGGTGTTTTGTCATCAGTGTTGGCTAAAGTTTCTGCAAGCCAGGAAGGTTCGGGGTAACGGCCGCTTTCTTTGAGGAAATTATATAATATTGGGATAGCCATGCCGGAGCAGACACGCTCGTAACTAACATGGCCGTAGCGGGGTTGGAGGTAGGCTAGCAGATCGAGTTCAAGGGGGGTTGCCGGGGCAAAATCGGTATGGCCGCCTTCAGTGGGCAGGGCCTGGTAGTGACGGCCGTTCCATATTAGGAAGGCTTCACCAAGACCAGTTCCAGGAGCAATGACGGCAATTGGCGCTTTTTCTTCGGGCTGACCAGGACGTAATTGAACAACATCTTCGGCTTCCAAGTAAGGGATTGCATTGGCAATTGCTTCTAAATCGTTTAGCAGATGAACGCTGGCCCCAATAGTTTCCTTGAGGACAGTTGTATCGACTACCCAGGGAAGGTTGGTCAATCTGACCCGCCCTTGTCGAACTGGGCCAGCGATGCCGAAAACGGCCGTGCCGATGGTGACTGAACTTAGGATAGCGTTATTGTCAGCTAAGAATTTTTTGATGATGGCTTCAAGCGAAGGGTATTGATCGCTTTCAAATCGAGACATGACGAGGGGATGATGAGGGCCTTTTTCTTTTGAGAAAAGGGCGAGTATTGTTTTAGTTCCGCCGATGTCACCGGCTAGCAGCATTAGGGACTCCTATATCAACGATCGATTAGTATTTGTGGTAAGTATACAGTCAGTAGTTTGCAGTGAACAGTAAGAGGGTTTTCATTTGGGCTGGTATGTTTGGTTTGTTACAGGTATATGTTTGGGGAGTGAATACAATAGTATCGACTAAAGTCATTGGTAAGTGACATTTTGATCGAACGTGGAATTGGTGGTATATGGAAGATTTGGTGGTGATTGGGGCAGGATCGGGTGGACTAACGGCGGCGAGGTTTGCCGCTCAGTTGGGAGCGCGGGTGGTGTTGGTGGAGAAACATCGGGTTGGAGGTGATTGTACCTGGACGGGCTGCGTGCCAAGTAAGGCTTTGCTGAAAGTGGCCAAGGTGGCTCATTCGATGCTGAGGGCGGAAGCGTATGGCATTATGGGTAGTGTGCCTCAGGTGGATATGTCGGCCGTTCGGGACTACATTGACCAAACCATTTCCCAAATATATCAATATGAAACGCCGGAGACATTGGAGGCAGAGGGGATTCGGGTGGTGATGGGCGCGGCCCAGTTTTTGGACAGTCATACTATAGGAGTAAATGGGGTTAAGATTGAAGGGAAAAAATTTATTGTGGCGACAGGGGCAAAGCCTTTTATTCCCATTATCCCCGGTTTGTCAGAGGTTTCATATTGGACACATGAGTCTGTTTTTGAAAATGAACGGCTGCCAAGACATTTGATTGTATTAGGGGCTGGGCCGGTGGGGGTTGAGGTTGGACAAGCCTATCGGCGGCTGGGGTCGGCGGTGACGTTGGTTGATGAGCGAATATTGCCAGGAATTGATTGGGAAGCGGCCGAAGTCTTGGGAAACGTTTTTGAGAATGAAGGGTTGCAATTTATCTCTGGCCTAGCAAAAGAGATTCGGCAGGAAGGGGATGAGTACATCGTCATGATCGCTCCCCAATCCTCGCTCCCTGATCCTCAAATAAAGGCAACTCGTTGTGACGGGTTGTTGGTGGCAACCGGGAGACGGCCGAATGTAGCTGGGCTGGCATTGGAAAAGGCGGGGGTGGCTTATTCGGAGATGGGGATTGAGGTGAACGATAAGCTGCAAACAACATCGGCCCATATTTATGCGGCCGGAGATTGTCTGGGTGGGATGCAGTTGACTCATTTTGCTGGATGGCAGGCTTTTCAGGCGGCGCGGAATGCGCTGCTGCCTGGGAGTGGATCGGGTCTTAAGCTTAACGTTCCCTGGACGGTTTTTACTGATCCGGAAATTGGACAAGCAGGGATGACGGAGCATGAAGCTCGGCAAACATTTGGGACGAAGGTTCGAGTTTTGAAACGGCCGTTGGGCGAAAGTGACCGGGCGGTGGTTGAAAATGACCAACTCGGTTTTATAAAGATCATCTACAAAACAGGGGGGCAATTGTTGGGGGCGACGGTTGTTTCAGAGCGGGCGGGCGAGGTTATCAATGAGTTCGGGTTGGCTTTGGAACAGGGCTTGGGGGTTCGAGATTTGGCTAGCAGCATCCATGTTTACCCAACTTATGGGATGGATTTGATGCGGATGATGGCTGATACGGCCGTTGATGATTTCCTCGATAGTTTTAGCGGCAAAATTGTTCGTCATTTAACTGGCCTCAAAAGATTGCCCTGACAGTCATTTCTGTTAGAATCCTGAACAAGTTTCATTGCCGCTGTTCTAGGCTTGTGCTATAAATGTAATAGATTTCACAATCAAAATTTTTCGAGGAAAATCTATATGCTAAGTGACTGGCAATTCATTGGTATTTTCGTGGCTCTTGCCGCCGTTTTCCCTGGTATGCCTCTCATTGCGGCCCGGTTCATTGGGCCAAGAAAACCAAATCCGATTAAACAAGCAACCTATGAGTGTGGGATTGAAACGGTTGGGGATACCTGGATCCAATTCAAAGTTCAATATTACATCTTCGCCTTAGTTTTCGTTATTTTCGATGTTGAGGCGGTATTTTTATTCCCAATTGCGGCCGCATTTGACCAATTAGCATTGTTTGCTGTTTTTGAGGTAGTGCTGTTTGTGGTCATTTTGGCGGTTGGATTGGGTTATGCCTGGCGCAAAGGGGCGCTGGAGTGGCTCTAAAGTAACTGGCAATTCGTAATTAGTAATTGGAAACTGGTTCCGGTCAATTACCAGTTTTCTAATTGCTAACTTACCATTTTTGTAGGTAATACAAATGACTGGACAACAAATTATTTTTTTAATCATCTCCTTTTTAACGCTCTTTTCGGCGATGATTGTTGTTACTGAAAGAAATCTTTTTCATGCAGCGCTGGCAATGATGGCCTCTTTCTTTGGGGTAGCTGGTATGTACGTTCTATTGGAGTCTGGCTTTTTGGCGGCGGCTCAACTATTGGTTTACATTGGGGCCATTTCTATTTTGATTATTTTTGCCATTATGCTGACCCGACGACTAATGCAGTCCAGTGAATCACCCTTTAATGCTCAATGGCAATGGGGCATTGTTGCTGCACTTTTCACTTTTATCGGTCTAGCTTTTGTGATTATTACGGCTTGGCCAGACTCGACTGTCCCAGCATCAGCCCAGGTTAGCGCGGAAGTATTGCAAGGTGGCGTTGCTGATTTAGGGGTGGCCTTAGTTAGCCCGGCTGCGTACGTCGTGCCATTTGAGGTGGCGTCTGTGCTGCTGCTGGCGGCGCTGGTTGGCTCCATCTTTATAGCTATGCCGGAGAGGAAAGATTCATGATGTCAATCCCCCTATCGTGGTACTTAATGGTCGCTGCTGCCCTGTTCTGCATTGGGCTATACGGGGTGATGTCTCGGCGAAACGCGGTGGCTATCCTGATGTCGGTTGAGTTGATGCTGAATGCGGTAAATATTAACCTGGTAGCCTTTTGGCGTTACCAAGGGCCAGAACAACAGGTTGGTATCGCCTGGACACTTTTTGTGCTGACAGTGGCTGCTGCGGAAGCGGCCGTTGGTCTGGCTCTAATTATCTCTGTCTATCGCAATCGTGATAGTGTGATTGCTGAAGAATTGGACACGTTGAAGTATTAGTAGTCAGTAGTCTGTAAACAGTAGTCAGTAAGGTTTAAGGAAGAGAGACTGCTGGTAATTGGTACTCAACAAGTTACGAAATTACCAATTACTATTTTTGGGTAAGAGGAATACATGTCTGAGGAAACTTTATCTGTTTTGACCTGGCTTGTGCCTGCCGGGCCTTTGTTAGCCTTTTTCCTCATAGTCTTGTTTACCAATCGGAACAAGACATTGAGTTGGGTTTTGGCCTGGGCGGGGATCATCAGCTCTTTAGTGCTAGGTTGGATCATCGCCATCAACCTTTTTGTTGAGGACGTTCACCATCTGGCGGAACATCCGACAGTGGTACACAGCGTTGTGGCCTGGCTGCCGTTTGGGGAGTTTGCAAACTGGTTGGAGATGGGGGTAGCAGTTGACCCGTTGACGGCCGTTATGCTCTTCATGGTTCCTTTCGCCGTCACCGCTATCTTTGTCTACAGCGTTGGCTACCATCGCTGGAGTTGGCCGATTGTCCCAGGCAAGCATCCTGAACGGGGTAAGCCAAACCACGATGGGATTGAGCCGCTTTTCTCTCGATTTTTTGCATTTATGAGTCTCTTCGCCGGGTCGATGTTAGTCCTAGTGGTGGCCGACAATCTACTACTATTATTTGTCGGCTGGGAAGTAATGGGGTTGTGTTCTTATCTGCTCATTGGTTTCTGGTACGGCCGAAATTACGACGATCCCAAAGCTACCCCACCCCGCAAGGCAGCCATTAAAGCGTTCATGACGACCCGTATCGGCGATGTCTTCATGCTGTTAGGCATTGTCTTCTTCTACCGAGTCTTCGGCACGCTCAGCTTTAGTGATGCCTTTACGCCGGAGAGTTTGGCGCACGCGGTTGAACATTTAGATGCTGGCGCGGCTGGTCTAGGTATTATGGCCTTGTTGCTCTTTGCCGGGACAGTGGGTAAGTCGGCCCAATGGCCGCTCCATGTCTGGCTGCCAGACGCGATGGAAGGCCCGACCCCTGTTAGCGCGGTCATTCATGCGGCAGCGATGGTCTCGGCTGGTGTTTACATGATTATCCGTATCTTCCCCCTAATTGCGGTGGGGTTAGATGGTAATCCGGCCGTTGGGCCGATAATCGGCGGCATTGGCGCTTTTACGGCTCTGATGGCGGCGACAATTGCGTTGGCCCAAAATGATGTCAAGCGGGTTCTGGCCTACTCAACAATTTCGCAGTTAGGCTTCATGGTTGCGGCAATTGGGATAGGGGCTTATGTCGCAGCGGCTTTCCATTTAATTACCCATGCTTTCTTCAAAGCGCTCCTGTTCCTGGGTTCTGGCTCTATCATTCATGGGATGGAGCATGGGGCCGAACACGTTCATGACCATCACACCGACCCCCAAGATATGATGAATATGGGTGGGCTGCGAAAGAAGATGCCGATAACCTTCTGGACCTTTTTGATAGGTGGCTTTGCTTTATCTGGCTTCCCATTCATCACGGCTGGTTTTTGGTCGAAAGATGAGATTTTCGCTGATGCTTGGCACCATGCTATTGATGGGGATACGCTGGCGATGGTTGTTTTCGTCATGCTGGCAATTGCCGCCCTCCTGACTGCCTTCTATACCATGCGTCAGATTTCCTTAACGTTCTTCGGAAAACCAAGAACGCCATTGGCAGAACATGCTCATGAAAGCAATGCTTTCATGACAATACCACTCATTGGGCTAGCATTTTTTGCTGTTACAGCTGGTTGGGCTGGTATCCCAGAGAATTTCCCGGTTTTAGGTGAAATCCTGAATAACAATTATTTCCACCATTTTGTCGGGGCTACGGTCGAAGAGACCCTTCATGTGTTGGAAGAGGAACATCATTTGGCCCACGCTCTTGTCAATCTCGGCAAGCTAGAATTTGATTTTGTTCCATTATCGGTTTCTTTGTTCGTGGCGTTGGCTGGGTTGTTTGGTGGGTATATGGTTTACGGCCGTAACCCACTGCGGGCCAACCAACCAGATCCGTTGGAAAAACCCTTGGGGCCATTGTATGCCTTCCTACGCGACAAATGGCGTTGGGATGAGTTGTATGCAGCCACTATCCTGCGTTTTGCCGTCTGGTTCTCTGAAACGTTTGTATACGCCTGGGTTGACCGGGGTCTCATTGACGGGACTTTGCATTTAATTGCTCGAACGATGTATACCATCGGCCATTATATGAAACGCTTTGAAGAAATTGTTATTAGCGACGGTGTAGATTGGGTTAAGGATCAGGTGCTGGATGCTGCCAGAGAAGCGCGGGCAATTCAGACCGGTAAGATTCAGGAATATGTGCTGGTTTCGCTGTTGATAACGGCCGCGCTTGCCGTTGTCGTCATGCTAATTAACTCTGGGGCGCTTAATAATTTATTCTAAGATGAAAAGTCAGGCTTTTGGCTATTTAAGCCTGACCTATTGGAAATAAAAAGCCTGACTTTTAACGACGAAGACTTTGGACAAAGACTATGGACTTTTTGATTGACAACGATTTGCTGCTGACATTGATTGTCTTTTTGCCTGTGGTTTCGGCCGTCATTTTGGTAATGATGCCAGATGATGAAAAGAATCTGATTCGGCGGCTGGCGCTTGTTTTTAGCCTGGTGACATTGGGACTGATTTTATTTGCCTGGCTGAGCTTTGATCGCAACAATCCAGCGCTTCAATATGAGGTTATTGCGGAATGGTTCCCTGCGATTGGGGCAAGTTACCATATGGGCGTTGACGGCATCAGTATGTCGATGATCCTTTTAACCGGAATTTTAACGCCATTGGCTATTTTGGCTTCCTTCAGCATTGAAGAGAAGGTCAAGATGTACATGGCTCTTTTCCTGGCTTTGGAAACGGGTTTACTTGGTCTTTTTGCCGCACAGGATTTAATGATCTTCTTCATCTTCTGGGAAGTGGGTCTGGTTCCGATGTATTTCTTGATACGGATTTGGGGCGGTAAGGATCGGCAGTACGCTTCGTTTAAGTTCTTCGTTTATACGATGGCGGGCAGCCTGGGTTTGCTGCTTTCGATTCAGGTGATGGGGCTGGCGACAGGGACATTTGATATTCCCCAGCTTTTGACTGATTGGGTGGCGTTGGAAGGCGGCCGTTTAGCAGGCACCAATTTGCCTGTTGATATTGTGAAGCAGGTGTCATTCTGGCTGTTTGTGCTAGCCTTTGCCATTAAAGTCCCAGTCTGGCCTTTCCACACCTGGCTGCCGGATGCCCATACGGAAGCGCCGACGGCCGGATCGATGATTTTGGCTGGCGTGCTATTGAAATTAGGCGCTTACGGCTTTATCCGCCTCGTGATTCCCTTCTTCCCAGAACAAGCATCTGTCGCAGCCGGCATATTGGCGATTTTGGGTATGTTGAGCATTGTCTTGGGTGGCTTTGCAGCTTATGGGCAGTGGGACTTTAAGCGACTGGTGGCTTACTCCTCGATTAATCATATGGGCTTCGTCGTTTTGGGCATTGCTGTCATGGCTTGGGTCAGTGGACAAGCCAATATCTCAGAAGGGATGCGCTTGGATGCTATCATGGCGACCAATGGCGCTGTCTTACAGATGTTCAATCATGGCCTGTCGGCGGCGGGGATGTTCTTCCTTGTCGGCGTTATCTATGATCGAGCGCATACGAGGCAGTTGAAAGATTATGGCGGATTGTGGACGGTGCTGCCTTTCTTCGGGGCGGCGATGATTTTCACCAGTATGGCATCGCTCGGTTTACCGGGCTTGAACGGCTTTGTTGGCGAATTCATGATTGTTCGCAGCGCTTGGAATGTTTTCACTGTTCAATTAGCGCTGTCAATGTTGGGGCTGTTAATGACGGGCGCATATATTCTCAAAGGTATTCGATACACCTTACACGGCGAGTTGAATCCTCGTTGGAAAAATTTGAAAGATATGACCCTGCGGGAACATCTGGTTATTTGGCCGTTGATGATTTTGATGCTCAGCCTGGGCATCTGGCCCCAATGGTTGTTGGCTATTATTAATGATACTGTAACTAGGATGTTTTAGTAATTCGTAATGCGTAATTGGTATTTCGTGATTTATCATGCCAACTACTAGTTACTAATTATCAATTTTTCGGAATCGTGCCTATGGACTTTCCATTTTTATCAGTAATTGCGTTGTCGCCCATTGCGGCCGCTATTCTCATATTGTTGTTGCCTAAAGAGCGGGGCGAAAATGCGCGGATGTTGGCCCTGGCGGCGATGTTCGTTGGCTTGATTTTATCGGCCTATGTCTATATCTCTTACAACGGTAACTTACCCAGCCCAGATGCTCGTTGGGCGGATACCCTGGCTTTCGTTGAGGAAGCCCAATGGATTCCCAGCGCGGGTATTGGCTACATTTTGGGCGTTGATGGCTTGAGTGCGACGCTTGTGCTGTTGACAGCTATCGTTGGTATGGGCGGGGTATTAATTTCTTGGAGTATTGAGGATCGGCCGCGTGAATTTTATGCCTTCTTTATGCTCCTGGTAGCGGGTGTCCATGGTGTCTTTGTCTCGGTAGATGGCTTCTTGCTCTTCTTCTTCTACGAGCTAGCTGTGCTACCGATGTATGTCATGATTGTGATTTGGGGCTGGAAGGAAAGGCGAGAATATGCCTCGATGAAGTTGACGTTGTATCTGCTTATCGGCAGCTTCATCTCCTTTATCGCTTTCCTGGTTCTCTATTTCCAACTGCCAGAGTATTCGACAGCTACCGCCCCAACTTTTGATTTACGAGTCTGGTCAGAGGCCCAATTCCCGTTAGATTTACAGCGCATCTGGTTTATGCCGCTGTTCCTGGGTTTCGCGGTGCTGGCAGGTATCTGGCCGCTGCACAACTGGTCGCCGGATGGGCATGTGGCTGCGCCAACGGCCGTTTCAATGATCCATGCCGGGGTCCTGATGAAGCTCGGCGCTTATGCCTCAATGCGAATGGGAATCCAGATTTTGCCAGAGGGGACGGTCTATTGGATGCCCTTTGTTATCCTGCTAACCCTCGTTAATGTCTTGTATGGCTCTTGGATCGCGATGCGACAGCGGGACTTGAAGTATCTCATTGGCTATTCGAGTGTTAGCCATATGGGGTTGGTTTCGATGGGTTTTGCGGCCATGAATATTGAAGGCTTTATCGGGGCTGGCATTCAGATGGTCAGTCATGGGGTGATGACCGCGCTCTTCTTCTCTGTGGTCGGTATGATTTATGACCGAGCGCATACCCGAAGTATGGATGAGCTAAGTGGTATGATGAAAGCCCTACCCTTTGCGATGGTGGCCTTTGTCATTGGGGGCCTTGTCTCAATGGGTATGCCAGGATTGTCAGGCTTTATCGCAGAGTTCCCGATCTTCTTGGGTGTCTGGAAAGGTGGAGCGCTTGATTTTGGCGGACGGGCCATCTTTGGCTTAAACCCCGAATCCTATTTCCCCATTCTGGCGATTTTGTCAGCCTTGGCGATTATTATAACGGCCGCTTACATCTTACGAGCCGTTGGAGCCGTATTCTTTGGCGAATATGACGAACATGCCTGGCATGATATGAAACCGCTGTTGGCGATTGACAAAGTCACCCTGGTCGGTTTTGTCGCTATTCTAATTGTTATCGGGGTTTTCCCCTCAGTCATTGCTCCCATCGTGGAATCCGGTATGCTGCCCGTTGTTAATCGAGTGCATGAAGCACAGCAGATCTTTACGGCCGATAATACCGTCATCGACACCGTCCACATGGCAGCGACCAATCTCATCCACTGGTTGGGAGGCGCATAAATGAGTTCTCAAATTACACCGACTATGGTGTTGGCCCTTGTTCCAGAGCTATTGCTACTGATTCTGGCAGTTGCGGTCATTTTTTATGATCGGGCCTTGAAACCGACAGAACGGCGTCGATTAGGCGTGTTTACAGGCTGGGGTGTTCTGGTTGTCCTGCTGGTTACATTTGGCCTATGGCTCTTGGGTGAACCAGGAACCGAACCTGCTATCTTATGGGGTGGCATGATCCGACATGATCTAATTACCCTGGTCTTCACAGTCATGTTCCTGATCGCAGCCCTGATCACAAGTCTCATAGCCGTTGATACAGAAGAGCTGCAACATGGCGAGTTTTATGCTTTATTGTTGATGAGTACCATTGGTTTTATCCTCATGGCAGCCTCAGGCGACATGATTATGCTGTATTTGGCGTTGGAAACGGCCAGCATTCCACTATATCTGTTGGCTGGCTTTGGTAAGAAAACGACGCGGTCGGCAGAAGCGGGGATGAAATACTTTGTCTATGGCGCGTTTGCTTCGGCGATTATGCTTTATGGGTTGAGCTTCCTGTATGGCTTGACCAATGAGACGAATTTGATCTTGGTGGCCCGCTCGATCGTGGCCCAACCGGAAGGGCCAGTACTCTTGGCTTCCATCATGGTAATAGTCGGCTTCGGCTTTAAGATTTCGGCCGTTCCGTTCCATTTCTGGACGCCAGATGTTTACGAGGGTGCGCCTTCGGCCGTTACTGGTTTAGTTTCGACGGCATCAAAAGCGGCCGGTTTTGCAGTGTTCTTGCGGGTCTTAATGGCTGGCGTATTTGGAACGGTTGAAGCAAGCCAGGAATGGTGGGCGATGCTGGTTGCAATGGCGATTGTGACCATGACGCTGGGCAACATTTTGGCTATCTGGCAAACCAATCTCAAGCGAATGTTGGCTTATTCTAGTATTGCCCAGGCGGGCTATACGCTGATCGGGTTAGTGACGCTCTCGGTGGAAGGCACCGGGGCAGCGATGTTTTATCTACTGTATTATGTGTTTACCAATATCGCCGCCTTTGGCGTGATCATCCTACTAAGTAACATTGATAAGTCAGATGAGATTAGCGACTTGAACGGGCTAAATCGGCGCTCGCCCTGGTTGGCGTTGGCGATGATGTTCGCCCTACTCTCCCTGGGTGGAATCCCCCCAACGGCTGGATTCTTTGGTAAGTTCTTTATCTTCAAAGCGGCCGTTGATTCAGGTCTTTGGTGGTTAGCCCTTATCGGCATTTTGAATGCTTTCGTCGCTCTCTACTATTATCTGAACGTTATTAAAGCGATGTATCTTTATCGTTCTGATGAAGAAGCAGTTGTTGTCCCGGTTTCACGGGCAGCAAAGGTTGGCCTGGCAGTCGCGATGTTTGGCATCTTCTATTTAGCATTCTTAGCTGGGCCAGTATTTGAGTGGACGCGAGATGCGGCGGCCATGTTCTTTGTGGGATAAGAATGGTAGTCGGTAATCGGTAGTCAGAAATATTCTGGATGATTGCTTAAGCAAAAACTATATTTTCCTGAAAAATAATTGCTCAATTATGTGACACTTTTTTTAATTGTGATATAATTCGCAAACTCACGTCCAGGTTAAAAAATTGTGATCCAAGATGACCAAATAAATCAGACAGCCTTGCTTGCAAGCATTGTTGGGCAAATTGGCTGCATAACAGTCATCATAATCGCCCTAGCCCTAGGGGGAGGTATTATATTGGATCGCGTCTTGGACACACGTCCAATCTTTACAATATTATTCATTGTTGGAAGCGTACCAATAACATTATTTGTTACGGTGCGAGTTAGCTTGATGGCCGCCGCACGTGCACAGAAAATGGAAGCGGCTAAAAAATCTAAACAAGCAGCGGAGGAAGAAACCTCAATATGAAAAAAAGATATGTCATTTTATTATCGATCATAGGCATGATACTTGTCATGATCTTATCTGGGCCAGTATTACCAGTGGTCCAGCTCCCAGGTGAAATCGTCGTGAAATGGCACGATATTGGTCTAGACGTTTTGGAAGGGCCGTTTGGGAAAGGGGTGACAAATACGTTTATCGCGACTGTCATCACCTACATTCTGCTTTTTATTCTTGTTGGCGTAGTTCGGGGACAGCAGAGAACGGCCGATGAGGTTCCCACCGGATTCTATAACTTCTTTGAGATGATCATTGAAGGGGCTTATGGCTATGTAGAAAATGCGGCGGGGAAATGGGCCAAAAATTTCTTCCCCTTCTTCATGACTTTTGTATTGGTCATAATCACGGCTAACTGGCTGGAATTAATTCCAGGCGTTGATAGTATCGGTGTGACCGAAGATATCGGCCATCACAAAGTGGAATTAGCAGAGGAAGCAGCCGAAAAAGAAGGCGAGCATTTGACCGAAGATGAGATCCACAAGATTGAAGATGATGCGCTCTTTGAGGGCGGAACCTTCAACACTGTTGGCCCCATTGAACTGTTGCAAAAGGCACCAGAAGGAGAGGCAGGCAAAACAATTGTGCCGTTTGTCCGTGTTCCTGCAACAGATTTGAACTTTACCTTTGCTCTGGCGCTCTTTTCTGTCATTATGACGCAATATTATGGATTTAAGGCGTTAGGGGCCGGGTATTTGAAGAAATTCTTTAATTTCAGCGCTGATAACATCGCTAAGAATCCGTTATCAGCTTTGGACTTCGTAGTCGGTATTCTGGAGCTTGTCTCTGAAATCGCTAAGACGCTCTCGTTTGCCTTCCGTCTATTCGGTAATATCTTCGCCGGGCAGGTACTATTGTTTGTCATTGGTTTCCTGTTCCCGGTAGCCTTGTTCGCCGTTTATGGCCTCGAATTCTTCGTTGGGGCTATTCAGGCAGTTGTCTTTGGTTTACTAACGCTAACCTTTATGGCTGGGGCAACAGTTTCTCATGATCATGATGAGGAACATCATTAAATCAGTAAGTAGTCAGTAAATTGTAATTGGTATTTAGTAATTAAAAACGTATCTAAACCTTAAACGTTGGAGGAATTTCATTATGGATGTAGAAGCAGCCACAGCATTAGCTGAAGGACTTAAATTAGTAGGCGCTGGTTTAGCAATGACCGGGGCAATTGGCGCTGGCGCCGGAATTGGCATCGTTGTCGGTGGCGCAGTTCAGGGTATTGCCCGGAACCCAGATGCCAGCGGTAATATTCAAGCTAACATGATTTTGGGTATCGCCTTCGCAGAAGCTGTTGCTATTTATGCGTTGGTTGTCGCCCTGATTATTCTGTTTGCTTCATAATAAGCCTTTAGAATAGATATAGTTAAGAGGAAAAGCATATGGAAGCATTAGGAATTAATATTGGCTATTTGTTGGTTCAGTTTTTTGCGCTCGTCATTTTGGTGGCTTTGCTCAAAGGCTGGCTGTATACCCCAATTTTGAACGTTCTTGAAGAACGTAAGAAACGAATCGCGAAGGGGCTTGAAGATGCCCGTCAGGCAGCTATCGCCCGCGACAATGCTGATGCCGAAGCTAAAAATATAATGGAAGAGGCTCGCGTTCGGGCAGATAAAGAAGTTCAGACGCGCATTGCAACGGCCGAAGAGACCGCCAAAGGGATTACGGCCGAAGCGAATAATGAGGCCAAAAGCATCATCGCTCGTGCGGCTGAAGAAGCTGAGGAAGAACGGAATCGAATCCTTTCTGACCTTCGCAGCCAAGTGGCAGCGATTTCAATTGCAGCGGCTAACAAATTGGTTGCTGAGAAATTGGACGACAATCGCCAACGTCAAATTATCGCTGACTTCTTTGCAAAAGTTCCGGCCAATGTCGCTGGCATGCAAGGTGAAAGCGCTGTTGTCACCAGCGCCCTGCCCTTGACCGATGCAGAGAAAGCAAATGTACAAAGAACCCTCAACGTGTCCAATGTTGAGTATAAAGTGAACCCCAGCATTTTGGGTGGTCTGGTTGTCCGCGTCGGTGACCAGGTTGTAGATGATAGCATTGCCAGCCAGATGAGCGGCTTGCAAGAATCATTGAGATAATTCGTAATTAGTAATTGGCAATTAAAGTAGAATTTGCCAGTTACAAATTCTCATTACATCTAACTAGCTTTAATGACGGACTCTCATTAAGCGTGGAGAAGAAAGGACTTTCGTAAGTTCGAGAAAGCCAGGGCATAATGTCCTGGCTTTTTTTATGGACTATCTTGAGTTAAGGCTAGATGAAGGGTCAATCGTTTATCCAACCTCTACTAATTTGTTAAAAAATATGATTGATTTTGATAAATTAAGCGAAGAATTTGTTGTACCCGATTATCAGGGCAGTACATTGGCGAATATTCCAGGGACGGTGGCAGCTTTATTAGGTGCACCATTTGAGGGACTGCCGCCCTTATATGAACAGCATTGGCGACCTTTTCAAGGAACCACTAAGCGAGTGGTTGTGCTGCTGCTGGATGCCTTTGGTTGGAGTTTGTTTCAGAGGGAGCGGCAGCGGTTACAATGGCTGATTGATAGGACGGCCGTTCATGGTATGCTGACTTCAATATTCCCTTCGACGACGGTGGCAGCTCTCAGCTCCCTTTGGACGGGATATGCCCCTGCCCAACATGGGTTAGTTGGTCTGAAACTATTTTTTCCTGACTATGCAACGTTGGGACAGTTGATTAAGTTTTCGCCACAGTTTCATAATTTACCAGATACCTTAGTAGAGGCGGGGACGAATTTGGAGGACTTTTTAGCCGTTCCAGGCTTTGCAGAGCAGTTAAAGGCGGCTGGAATTCCAGCGCATTCTTTTAAAGGAAACAATATTATCCATTCTCCTTTAAGTAAGATGCACGACCGAGGCATTCATGAGCAGCACGGGTATCTAACAACGGCCGAATTGTTTGTGCAGCTCAGGGATTTACTGGAAAAAACGGCCGGGCAAACATTGTATGTAAACGCTTATTGGCCGATGGTTGACACCCTGAGCCATGTTTATGGGCCAGCGGGTGTGCCTGTTGCTGCCGAGCTTCATGCGGTCTTGGGACAGTTAAAATCGGAGCTGCTGGACAATCTATCAGCAAAAGCACGAGAAGGAACGGTGCTGTTTGTTACAGGGGATCATGGCCAGATTTCGACACCGAAGGAACACAGCTTCAATTTAGCCCACTATCCTGGCATCAAAGAAAACATACTCATGCGTCCAGCAGGCGAGCCGAGGGTGCTTTATTTGTATGCTCGTCAGGGCAAGAAACAGGCACTCATTGATTGCATTAATGAGACATTGCCAAAAGCGGCCGTTGCCTTTGATGCAGATGAGGTTTTGGCAAGCGGTTTGCTTGGCCCGGCTCCCCATGCCCCGAAGAGCCGGGAGCGCATGGGGGATGTCGTGGTCATTATGCGTGAGGATCATCTCTTGGTTGACCCAGATGAGGTTCATAAGCTGGATATTTTAAGGGGACGACATGGTGGTTTGTCGGCTGATGAGATGGAGATTCCCTGGCTCGGTCTGAAGTTGGATGAAGTTTGACACAGGTCAGCAGTTTAGATAGCATCCGTAGGCCAGTAATTCATAATTGGTAATGAGATTAGGGACAGAATACAGTTGAGGAATGGATTAGGTTGTACGTCCGATTTTCATTCTGGCCTTTTGAGATTTCTAATGACATCGACACCGAAGAGAGAGAAATTAACTTTAACCGATAGGCTCCGGGTTTTGACGGCCGGGTTTATTGATCCAATTGTGACGCTGTTAGCTCGGCTAAAAGTGTCGCCAGATTTGTTGACTATTTTAGGGATGTTGGCTCATGGGCTGTTTGCCTGGTTGATCATTGAAGGACAGATGCGTTGGGCGGGCGTTGCAGTAGCTATTTTAGCGCCATTGGACGCCTTAGATGGATCGTTAGCCCGCAAATTGAATAAGACGCAGAGTAAATTTGGCGCCTTTTTTGATTCGACTTTGGACCGAATTGCCGAAATCATTCTTTATGCGGGCTACATCATATATTTTGCAAATAACGAAAATTCTTGGATGGTGGCGACGGCCTATGTGGCTCTGACTGGCTCTTTGATGGTTAGTTATACGCGCTCTAGGGCGGAGGCATTAGGTCTTTCTTGTAAGGTTGGGCTTTTGTCTAGGGTGGAGCGATATATCGTTATCATCGGTTCACTAATATTAAATGTCCCGGAATATGGGTTAATCATTTTGGCCGTTGGCACTACTTTCACTACGGCTCAACGGATGTATCATGTCTGGAAACAAACGCGCTAAACAATCATTTAGTGGTCGATTGACGACCGTTCAACAACGTATAGGGCTGGAACCTTACTGGTATATCATCATCCTCGTCACACTCCTCTTGGGTGGACTTTATATCAATCATCTGATTAGTGGGGATACGCCGTCGCGTTCGGCCGTTACCATCAGTGCGTTCAATCTGGATGTCTTTTGGTATGGAATCGTTATTATTTTTGGGGTTGGCTTAGGAACCTATGTAGTCTCCCAACTGGCGCTTGAGAAGGCTGTTCGGGTATTTGAAGGAGAAGTGCCAAAAAAACTACAGAATCAATCAATTAAGAAGTTGAGTTTGCCGAAGGAAATTCAAAAGATTTTGGACAAACACAAGATTGAACGGTTGGGTCAGTTATTGTTTCAGTGGGGGTTGCACCCAGAGCGTATTGGCCTTAATCGCGGCAAGGTGAGAGAAGTTCAAAAAAAGTTGGAGACTGTCTCTGGTGTCAAGCAAGAATGGATTTTGGATGCACCCTGGCGAATCTGGAATCCAGATTATGTTTGGAACGGGGTAGTTGTCTGCCTAATTGTGGCAATAATTGGGGCGCGACTCTATCATGTCTTTACTCCTTCTCCTAGTATGGCGGCCGTAGGCATCCATTCATTCCAAGATTATTTTCGGCAGCCGTTAGAGCTAATTAATTTACGAAATGGCGGCTTGGGCATATATGGCGGCATCGTTGGAGGGGCTATTGGATTATTGTGGTTTACGCGCCGAAATCGGATACCGACGATTGGTTTGGCAGATTTAGGTGTTATTGGAGTGGCATTAGGACAGTTCATCGGCCGTTGGGGAAATTTTTTCAATCAGGAATTATTCGGCCAGCCGACAGATTTGCCCTGGGCAGTTCATATTGACCCAATTTACCGTCCTCCTGGCCTTGAGGGATTTGAAACCTTTCACCCAGCATTCTTATATGAGTCGCTTTGGAATTTATTGAGTTTTCTCATTTTACTCTACCTGGCCCGTCGTCATTATGAAAAATTGCAAACAGGGGATTTGGTGGCGGTATATTTAGTCATGTACGGGGTCGGCCGTATCTTGTTGGAGCTGGTGCGTTTGGACAGTCGGATGATTGATCTTGGCTTCGTTTCGATGCCGGTAGCAACGTTTGTTTCAATTATTATCGTTCTGCCAATGGGCTTTTTGTTGTTGCGAAGACATGTTTTTAATACAAAATAGACAGTAGTGGGACAGTGCAATTATTGCACATCGGTATGATTACAGAGAATATTGGTCAAAAGCTGGGACGAATTGGAAAATCGTCTTACTTCTTAGGAGGAAGGAATGGAACGTTATATTGATGGCTGGCATAGCCCTAGTCTGAACAAGCATATGGAAATTGTGACCTATGGTCATTATGGTTTTCCGCTGCTGCTTTTTCCAACGGCAGCGGCTGATTATCTGGAATATGAGCGATTCCAGATGATCGACGTTATGAAAGAGTTTATTGAGGCAGGCAAAGTTAAGGTCTTTTCCATTAACAGCATTAATCGAGAAAGCTGGCTGAACCGTCAAATGCACCCTAAGTATATGGCGATCCGGCAAAATCAGTTCAATGACTATGTTTGCAATGAAGTAGTGCCATATATCTGGAATAGCTGTCAAAGCAGGCTCGGCATCATTACAGCCGGAGCTAGTCTAGGGGCATTCCATTCGGCAAATCAATTATTTAGACGGCCGGACTTATTCGATGGTATGATCGCTATGAGCGGCAGTTTTGATATTCGTGGATATTTTCAGGGGGAATATTATGACGAAAATATCTACTTCAATAATCCTGTTGATTATTTACCTCAGATGAGCGACCAGCATTTTCTACCAATGCTGCAAAAGAAATCTCATATTCATGTTGTCACAGGTCAGGGGAATTATGAAAATCCAGACGCTTCTCGGCGCTTGTCAGCTATTTTAGGGGCCAAGGGTATTCCCCATGAGTTGGATGTATGGGGATACGATATGCCCCACGATTGGCCTACCTGGCGAGACATGATTCGGTATTATATCGGAGCGAAATTTTAGAAGATTTCGGTCGGCAGGTTATTCGCAGCGAATTACACGAATTAACACAAATTTGGGGCTTACTTGCACTAAATTGGGCGGTTATTTTCGGTTATGTATTCGATAAACTTATGGGAGAAGCTTTTACGTCGCTGGGCATTGCGGGCTGGCTTTGAATTGACGCCATTGCCAGCAAAGAGTGAGCGGCTGGCGATACATTTAGAGCGGCTGTTTAAAAAGCTGGATATTAATTGTGTCTTGGATGTGGGAGCCAATCAGGGACAGTACGGCCGTTTTCTGCGAGAATGGGGATACCAGGGCGACATAATTTCCTTTGAACCAGTGACGGCCGATTTTTCTATGCTGGAAATTGCGGCAAAGAACGATGTTAAATGGCAAACCTATCAACTTGCATTAGGTGAAAGGGAGGGAACGGCCGATATTCATGTTACTTCTGACTCTCTCTTTAACTCATTCCTGACACCTAATGATTTTATCAAAGGCCAGGGTTTGAGCGTGAATCATATGGAAACGGTACAGATTCGGCCGTTAGATGTCGTCCTTGAACCCTTACTTGCAAAGTTGGAACGACCACAGCTTTATCTCAAATTAGATACACAGGGTTATGATCATGTCGTGTTGGCTGGCGGCGAAATGGCGCTGGACAAAGTGGCTGCGCTGCAAATAGAGCTTTCGGTAAAGCCCGTTTATGAGCAGATGCCCTACTATTTGGACAGTATTGCCCTATTGGAAAGAGCAGGTTTTGAGGTGACTGGGCTGTTTCCAATTGCGCGTGATAATGCCTTGCGGGTTATTGAGTTTGATTGTGTCATGGTACAGACGGCCGTTGTAGGGGAGACGACGGGCGTGTTCCCCCCTTGATTGGCGTAGAAGACAATAAACAGGGGGCAGTTTTCAGTGAACTGTGTTGGTTTACTGGAATTAGTTGGCGGGATGAGCCGGTTCTTAATAAAGACCACCCAATTTTCTGTATTTTACCCATTCGTAATAGGCCATGTAACTGCTTAAGCGGAGGCCATGGAAACCGTCTTGATAACCTTTAAGGGTGATGAAGCGCCAATAAAAGTGGCGGAGGGGCTGGGTTAGATAGGTATAGGGTTTCGGCCGTATTCCGCGTTCTTTCAATATACCAGCATCATAATCGGTATAAGCTCGCTGTTTGGCCCGAAAATGGATCGTATTTTCGTAATTATGATGGATAAGAGGTGAGACAAGGTTGCCAATCTCGCCCTCAACAACGGCGATTTCGTGAACGGGCCGTTCGTAGTAGACTAATCCATGCTTGAACAGCCGCAGTTGATAGTCAGGGAACCACCCTGCCCCTTTTGTTAAACGGCCGAAGATATAATTATGGCGGGGAACATACCAACCCGCCTCGGGGCGGTCGGCTATAACCATTCTAATTTCTTGGGCTAGCTCCGTTGTTCCGCGCTCGTCGGCATCAACAAAAAAGACCCAATCAGTCTTGATTTGGGCCAGGGCAGCGTTTCGTTGCTGAGCGTAATTCTCGAAGGGAGATTGGTAAACTGTTGCGCCAGATTTTTCAGCTAGCTGAACGGTATTATCTTGACTATACGAATCAAAGACAACCACCTCATCCGCCCACCCCAAACTGTCTATGCAAGCTTTGATATGTTTTTCTTCGTTTAGGGTGAGGATTACGGCCGTAAGTTGGACAGACAAGAGTGGCTTCGATCGATTTCTTAGACTGGTTCTGGCCCGTTGTCCAACTGGACACTGCGTCCTTTCTGCCAGAGATCGGCCGCTTTTTGATAGGCTCGTTGAATCTCTGGGTTTTTAGTTGATTTAGCTTTGTGGCGCATACCAACCTCGACCATTTTTGCGGCCAGTGACACCTTGGTCGGTTTGTGATGACGGCGGTAGAGCTGCATCCGACTGTGCCAGAGATTGATGATCGATTGAGCGGGAACTTGGCGGGTGCTGCCTCCGCCATAATGGACGATTTCCGCTTTGGGGACTGTGTAAATGGTCCAACCCGCCTCCCGAATTCGCCAGCACCAATCGATTTCCTCACAGTACATATGGAAACCTTCATCGAAGCCGCCGGTTGCTTCGGCCACGTCGCGGCGAACCATCATTGCCGCGCCTAAGGTATGATCCACTTCAAAGGGGTCGCTGTTGGGGCGGTAGGCGCTGCGGGGATAACGGCCGTTCAATCGACTCTCATATAGGCGAGCGGGAAAGGGCAGCAGATCAAAAGCTAGTTGGGCTAAACCAGGAAAGTTGAAGGCGCTGTGTTGGAAACGGCCGTCGCCATAAATTAGACGCGCCCCAGTTACGCCAGCTTGCGGCCGTTTTTCCAGCGTATGAATGAGGTGACCCATCGCGCCAGGTCGAACTAAGGTGTCTGGGTTGAGGAGAAAGAAGTAGCGTGGGGCTTGTTCATAATGCTGGGAGATTGTTTGCATGGCCTGGTTATTGGCCGCGCCAAAACCGAGATTGTGGCTATTTTTTATGACATGGGTAGTGGGAAAAAGACTTTCCAGCAATTCTTGTGTGCCGTCGGTCGAGCCATTATCAACTACCCAAACCGCTCCGCGCAACTCTGAACGCTGCAAGTCAGTATAGACAGAACGTAGGCAATCAGCTAGATAGTCCCTAACATTCCAGCTAACAATAATTATAGCAACATCAAGCATGAAAATTGTGTCCGTGAATCAGTAGGCAGTAATCAGTAAAGGGTAATTGATAATTTTTTAGGGTCTAATAGTGCAAAGCACTTATCGAGTTTACAGATTTCTAACTAAGAAATTATCGACCCACACATAATTATAGCCCCATTTTTTCCTAGGCTTGCTATTCTTATCCTTTGCTAAGTAGTCATTTAGAATTGTCTTAGCAATTGTATTTTGTTAGCCGTGGTGTCACTTCTAGTTGCTTAAATAATTCTGGCACGAATTTTTGAACTGGCATAATCGAGGGTTGCAACGACGATGGCGATAGCTAACATCATGACGCTGGCCTGACTGTAGCGAAGTTGGCGAATGTTTTGGGCCAGGACAAAGCCGATACCGCCGCCGCCGATGAAGCCAATGATGGTGGACATACGGACATTAATGTCCCAGCGATAGAAAGTGAAAGCCAAGAAAGGGGGGATGATTTGCGGAATGACAGCAAAGACGATCATCTGAACCCGGTTGGCTCCAGTGGCGATGATGGCTTCGATGGGGCCGTCGGAGATACCTTCGACCTGCTCTGAAAACAACTTCCCAAGGGCGGCTATTGAATGCAATGTTAGGGCCATGACACCTGCGAAGGGGCCGAGGCTGACCCAAACAACAAAGACGATGCCCAAAATGAGCGGCTCGATGGCCCGCAGCGCATTCAGGATACTGCGAGAAACCGTGTAGATGACTAGGCCAATGGGGAACGGCCGTTTGGGGGCGATGAGGAAGCCGACCCCGGCCATTATGATTGCTCCAACGGCTGCCGGAATGGTGGTCACATTTTCGGGGTTATCGTATTGATAAAGCCAATTCAAGGCTGACCCCAAACCGTAAAGGAGAACGGCCGTGCCAACTGCTGACAGAACAGTTGTCAATATTCGAGCCGGCGTGACGCTCAAACTTAGAATCGCTTCCTGCCCATAGCGGCTGCCAAGAGATGCCGTGAGCAAACCCGTTATAAGGCCCACCGTTAATGGTAGCAATATCAAAATAAAATCAGCGCCAACGACGATAAAGTTACCTAAGAAACTTAAAAAGCCTAGATTATCTTCCAACCAACCCCCGGCTGGTGCGCCTAGATTACCTAGTAGTCCCAGCCCGAATATGAAAACGAGGACGATGACAAAGAAGCGGACTAAGACTAACGAATTAGAAGCGGTCGATACATCATCTGGTATTCCTATGCGCATCCCAATCCAGAGCAAGGCGACCGTTGCGACCAACAAAGCCAAGCCTACGAGTGGCTGAGCGGTGAGAGAACTGCTTAGATCAAGGATAAAGCGGGTTACGGCCGTGCCAACAAAGACCCCTATTGGTAGTGCTATTATGGCGGCCATGATGCCCGCAAGGGGGGCAGTCACATTCTCCATCAGATTTTTCGCAGCCAGGAAGGAGACAGGAACCGCTAACACAGTACCAAAGGTAGAGGCTAAAAGGGCCATTAATATCGTTTCAACAATGCGTTCTAAAGTTGTTTCGGAGGCCTCACTCAAGGAGATATCCCCAGTCTCCTCATCGACACGGAAAAAGTCTGGATCGGCCAAGAGGCGCAAGACACGCAAGACCGTTTCCTGACGAGATGGCTCTAACGGTTTTTCAAGATTAATTTCGGTTGACTGTACTGCAAAGGCATATAATACAACCAGCCCAATAACTAATAGAAAAATCTTAATCGTTCGGGAAGCGGGCATTATATGATCCTACTCCGTAGTTGGGAGCTGATATAGTCCAAGACTGTTACAACCAGGGCAATAGCGATAATCATGACACTGGCTTCGCTGTATTGAGTTAGATTGGCGCTCCGTTGCAAAACAAGACCGATGCCGCCGCCGCCGATAAAGCCAATAATGGTTGAAAGGCGGACGTTAATATCCCAACGATAAAAGGCGAAGGCAATGTAATGGAGGGTGATTTGAGGGATAACCGCGAAGACGATCATCTGAACGCGGTTGGCTCCAGTCGCTGTGATAGCTTCTAAGGGGCCATCCTCGATGTTTTCGACCTGTTCAGAAAATAATTTACCTAGATCGGCAACTGAATTTAAGATTAAAGCTAGAACGCCAGCAAAAGGACCAATGCCAACCCAGACTACAAAAACAGCGCCCATAATCAGTGGCTCAATAGCTCGCAGCAAATTGAGCGAACTACGAGACACCGTGTAAATGAAAAATCCAATTCGATAGGGGTTTTTTGGGGATCGGAGCAATGATAAGAGTCCAGCAAGCAGGCCAATAATTACTGCGGGAATAAGCAACGTTTGTACTAATTGACCTGTCTCTTGGGGGAGTTGATGGCAACTACCTAAGAGACAAATCCAATTTGAGGCATAGGCGAACAAAAAGATCGTTGTTCCTAAGCCCAAGGTGGTAACGACAAAAGTTAGAATACGCCCACCGCTCTCCCCTATTCTAAGGACTGCTTCTTCGGCATAGCTGCTAGCTAGTGAAGCGACTGCCAATGAACCGAAAAATCCTAACATTAGGGGCAGCATGACTCGGGTCAAATCAGAAGTAACGAATATAAAATTGCCCAAGAAGCCGAAAAAGCCAAGCCGGGGATCGAGCCACAAACCCGCCTGCACACCGAGATGAGCTAGGATGCCCATGCCAAAAATGACTAGGAGTAGAGTGATTATGATGACGATTATCCTGACGACGAGTACATTGCCAGAATTTTGATTATTTTTTTCTACTGTTAATGATGGCCCAAGACGCAATACAAAGGGAATAACGGCCGCAACAACCACAAATACCACAGTGCCGATAAGGGCGTTTTCTGTTAGTTGGTTGGAAATATCAACTAGAATAATGCCGAACTGCCAGCCGAGCCAACCGCCGACCGGGAGTAATAGCAAGGCGGCTGAAATGGAGGCCAGAGGCAGATTGACATGCTCCATCAAATTACGAGCGGCCAGGAAGGAGATGGGAACGGCTAAGATGGTGCCGACGGTTGAGGCCATGAGAGCCATCAAGATCGTTTCGATTATTCGCTCGAAGGTAATCTTGCTGGTCTCGCTAAAGCCTTCGACAGTACGGCCGACTACCTCAACAACTTCAATCCGCTGCGTTTCTTCAGATTCCCTGATATCGGGCATGGTAAAAGTGACGCTGAAATTTCCTTGTTCATCCGCCCGAAAAGAGGTCAATGAGCGCGTTGTCGTGGCCCCCAGCGGATACCATCGAATCACCCCTTGTACATTTGGCGCAAACCCTTCACCAGTCAAAGTCAGAACATCTTGGGTAGTTGAGGCACAGTTAGGGCTGAACGTCACAAAGCGGCCTTCAGAGGTCACTTGAGAGGCACGAACGACCTCTGGGCAAGGCATCCGAATCGAGACATTGGTGCTGCGAAGTTCCTCATCGAAATCGAGGAAATCGGGACGAGCCATCTCCCGCAATAGACTAATTAAATTCGTTTGTCTTTGGGGACTTAATGGCTCCTCTAAATTCACATCGGTGACTTGAAAAGCGTAAGCATATAGCAAAATGGCTGCTACAATGAACAGGATCGTCCTGACTGTTGTGTTTGGCTTACGGTTTTTATCTTGCATCAACTTCGATGGTGGTAATCGGTAACTGGCAACTAGTTATCAAACAAATCATCCAATCCGCTCGGCCTCTTGCCCATAAATATCAATAAACTTAGCATCATCAATCTCTGCCGGTGTGCCATCGAAAACCAATTGGCCCTGATTCAGGGCAATGGCACGCGTTCCATATTGCTGTACCAGGTCTAAAAAGTGGAGGCTGCATAGGACAGTAATATTGTCTTCTCGGTTAATCAATTGGAGGTAGCGCATGATGCTGTGGGCCAGGGCGGGGTCGAGGCTGGCGACTGGTTCATCCGCTAACATTAATTCTGGGTCTTGCATTAAGGCGCGGGCAATGCCGACCCGTTGGCGCTGACCACCGCTCAACTCGTCGGCTCGATTGTTGGCTTTGTCTTGGATGCCTACCCGCTTGAGGTTGGTACGAGCGCGGGCTATCTCTTCTTCGGGAAAACGGCCGAGAATACTTGCCAATGGGTTTAGATAACCAAGACGGCCGCTTAAAACATTGGTCAGAACAGAGGAGCGATCAACCAAATTGAAATGTTGGAATATCATGCCCATTTTGCGTCTAGCTCGACGAAGCTCTTCCCCGGTTACATGCGAGATTTGGGTATCATTCCACCAAATTTCCCCCGATGTTGGCTCAATGAGGCGGTTAATACAGCGTAGCAATGTGCTTTTACCAGAGCCGCTTAAACCGATAACGGCCACAAACTGACCGTCCGGCACCTCAAAGCTAACATCCTTTAAGGCCACCGTGCCATCATCATATACTTTGGTCAGATTCTTAACACGCAGCACAAGCCCTCCTGTGGTGGTGGTAATTGAATAAGCCTGGCTTCTATGTGGTAAGAAGCCAGGCTTTTGAGGGTCAGATCAGATTAGCCGCCGAGGATGTCCTCTTCGCTAATACCGAGTGATTCCATAGCTCCACGAACTGGATCATAGAAGCGGTCGCTTACTTGTTCCAAGCCTGTCCAGCCATAAAATTCTTCGGCACAGATAGATACTTCACAATCGTCAGTGGCCGTGAATTCAATCAAAGCTGCTACGATGTCATTTGCTAAGCCCAAGGGGAAGTCTGGGCCAAAGGAAACGGTATCATTTGGAATTTGGTCTGTCAGAGACAGGATACGGGTTACGTCGAAGATGTCGGGGGCTGTATCAGCGACACTGGCTCGTGCATCTAAGACACGATAACCACCTTCGGAGGGGCCACCGGCCACAAATGTACGGCCTTCCTCGTTGCGGACTGGAGAAACACCAGCTTCACGCCAAATTTCTGGGTCGTGAACGCCATAGGTCCAGGTGCCATCGGGAAGTAATGGTGGGCTGAAGAAGGCGGTTGCAAAGTCTACTTCTTGATTGTAAACGGCTAACATAGAGTTTGAATGGCCGCCAGTTTCAACAATCTCGCCAGTTTCAATGCCCAAGTCAGTTAACAAAGCGCTTGGATAGAGGTAACCGGAGGTAGAGCCAAAGTCGGGGATACCCCAGGTCTTACCTTCGAGGTCTTCCAGAGTCTCAATACCGCTGTCTACATGGACAACGAGTTGAGCCGCATACCAGGAGAGGCCAAAGCGAACGGCCGCAGCGCCAACTGTGACGCCACAACGATTATTTGCCAGGACATACCCTTGAGCGGGGATGAAGCCGATGGTGTCATCGGGGGAGGCGCACATCTCTTCGATAGTGGCAGCATAGCTGGTGGGGACACTGACTTCGTAATGGAGGCCAGTTGCCGCTTCTAAGGCATCGGCCAAGACTTCACCACCTGTCACAATTGCATCAACCTCAACGGAGGGAACGAAGAGGACTTTAATCGGCCGATCTTCTGAGCCTAATTCTGCCTCTTCCATCATAACCTCAACGGTTTCTACAACAGTCTCGGTTTCAGTTTCAGTTACGACGCGGGTCACTTCAACGGGAACTTCAACTTCGACTTCATTCGTCTCCGTTATGACACGAGTTACCTCAACTTGCTCGGTTTGGGGCTGGCAGGCGACCAGGGCAATGCCTAGAATCAACAAGACAACCAAAAACCATTTTGAATTTCTTTTAACCATCACTTTCTTCTCCTTTAACAATAGTTTTGAAATTTCTTACAACGGTAAATTAAGCCTACGCATAATACTGTAAATTGCGGATGCTGACAATAGAATTTTGATTAATCAGGTGAATTGACAGGCACATCCCTTTCTTGGCAAGGCACAACATTCTCTTCATCTGGCAAATCTACCAAAATGGCATGGGGGTCGACGCGATTATTTACGGCCGAAATCTCAACATCTTCATGAATTAACCCAGCCCAAACTGGTTGAGGGTTTCTTTCGCCAAAGGGACCAACAACTCGAATCGTGCCGGTGACAACCGTCCGCTGCCCTGGCATAAGATAGTAATGGTCGCCGATCTTCTCCAATTCATCTAAATTGCCGACTGCCCAGCGGAAAGGATAGTTGGAAATCTCATTTTCATAGCCAATCGCCGCTCGCCATGCGCCCGATTCTGTATGCCAGCCGAGGGTGTTGTAATTCCAATCAGAGTCGTAAACGGTCCCTGGTGCAGGGCCAGTGGTGCGGATTGGGGCTTGGCCGTAATTTTCTATGGTCATTGTCACGGTGAAGGTGTCACACATCGTGACGGCCGTTGCACTGAACGAGACGGTATCGCCAGTGGGGGGGGAAATAATCTCGGCCCGAGGGATGCCGCCAAACGCCAATGTCAAGGTGTCTTCGACCCGAATTCGCTGACCTTCTGCATCTTCAACGATAGCAATAACGGGATAGGTTCCATCTGGAGGTGGGGTAGCATTATTATCAACCCCGCCTTCGTAATCGAAGACATGATTTCCCGGCTGGTTAGCTGGGGTCAAGAGCGCTTGTTCTGCAATGGGCAGCTCTATCCCTTCTGGCCCAATTAGAAAAACGCGCGTTTGGACGACTTCTTTTGGTAGGAAAAATTGAATTTTTACCCGGTCATCAATACCGTCACGGTTGGGAGAAAAAACCGCTTTATCGAGACTAAAATTCCGAATTTCTGGCAGTTCGGTATCAGCCTGGGAAATGTTAATAGAGCCAGCGATAGTTTCAGTATCACCGTTATCTGGCGTGGCTGTAATTGTCCAGGAATATTGCCCATCTTGGAGGAGGCGGGCCAATATTTCCCCTTCAATTTCCTCATTGGGCAGACGATAGCCATGAACGACACCACTAAAATTAACCTCGTACTCGCCCACCCCGCGCAGTTCGTCTTGTCGGAAATAATAGCGATCACCTGCTTCGTTTTCAAAGTAGATGGAGACAATGGCATTGCGGGTTATTTCATATTTTATGGTGGCGGCATCATCAAGGCCATCGGCGTTGGGGGTAATTTCGGTTTTGGAAAAGGTTACTTCTTTTAGGAGGCTCTGGTTTCCCCCAAATACGACCCATCCAACGGCTAAAGCAATTAAGACCACAATTGCTGCAATGGCAGCCACAGGGAACAATGAAAGTTGTTTTTGATTCATGGCCTCAAGTTTACCAAAGGCCGGGTTAGGCGTAAACAGTTAGACGTGAACGGTGGCGAGTCGTTAGTAAACAGTAGGCAGTTTACAGTGAACGGTTGGCATGAGAGAGATAGTTATTGTTCACCATTCATCATTTACCGTAAACATCTTATCCACCACCGTAAACCTGGAGCAAAACCCAGGGAGTGATGTTTGCTTCGACGAAGGCTGAGACAATTAGCAAGGGAATGACGAAGCCTAAGAAAATACGGCCGAAATCAGCCGCTGCGAGGAGCCAGCTTTCGCTCACGGTTTTGTTGGGCGGGGGGGCCATAATGGTTGTATGCCAGCGAAGAATGGCAGCCGAAGATAGAAGTAAGGCTGGTAATTCAAGAATAGCATGGGGTAAGATGGCGGCGGCGAAGAAAAGGAACGGATTGCCGCCAATTAAACTCAACTGCCCGCCCAAAAAGCCGATCAAAGCCCAGGGCAGCATAAAGATAAGCACGTCCGAGATACCAAGGGTAAAGACCCCTAAGACGGCCTCCAAAGCAATAACCCTCACATTCTGAAAAAATATCAGGGGAGGCAAACTGGGCAGCAGGATACTCATATTGGAAATATTAGAGGCCATCATCTCGTCTGTCAGGTTTTCCTGAATCACTGGCGGCAGGACATAGATTCTGGTTAGGTAAACGCCAAAGATGATTGCTCCAACGAAAGCGATTAGCAGCAAAACGACAGGTTGACGAAGTGTTTTTAGCAGAGCGAAGGTTTGCCGATACCATTGGATAAGATTGGGATAGCCGCCTTCAGAGGAACGGCCGCTAAATCGCTGCCAGACAAGACCGAATATCCAGCGAATGCGAAGCTGATCGATATCTCGGCCGAGTAGCTCTTCCCGATTGAATATTTTGAGGCCCATTCGCACCAGGATGACGGCCGTTACAAGCAGTGCCAGCAGTAGATACCATAGCCCTTTGTAATTGCCCCAAAACATCACGACAGCCTCAAATTGGAGCAGCATCGCTATTGGCACAATAATGAAGCTGGCGAGCAAATTTGCTGCCCGAACGCTGGTAGTCTGGCTGGAAACGATGACCGCCCCGGCTACCATAATTACCCCTTGGATGGTCGAAAGTAAGATAATCTGAATGAATAGGTCAGTCGGAATCACCCAGCCAATCGTTAAGGTTAGTCCGATAACGTAGACGATAATGCCCAAATAACTGGTCGACATTGGAGGAATAATAGCGGCTAACATTTTGCCCATATATAACTGGGTATTCGTTAGCGGGGTAGCGAGAAGCGGTTCAAGGCTCTTGCGTTCTTTTTCACCAACAAAGGTTTCAAGGGCGATGACCAGGGAAAAGGACATCGGAAAAAAACCGACGACCAGGAGCAAGAATGGAACCAATCGCTCACTAATCAATTCAGCGCCAAACTGCTCTGTGAATACCAGTAACCGAGAAGCGACAAAGTTGGCTAGAGCGGGGAAAACGAGGGTTAGAATGAGGATCGGGATGATGATGCGCCAATCGCGGAAAGAGTCCCGCACCTCACGCCTGGTTACAATCAAAGCCATCTGAAAATCATGTCGCTTTAGGTTAAGGGGGTTGGTGAGGGTGGTCATGAATTTTCTCCTGAAACAACATGCAGATAAACATCTTCGAGACTCTGACTGATCTCTTGCAATGAGATGATGCCTAAACCTAGTCCAGTAAGTCGGTTAACCAGTTGGGGGTTGGTGGTTACAGGGTTATCGGTCCGATAGCGGATAATGTCACCTGCCACCCATTCGATAGTAACTAAATCTTCTAGCTCCTCCATATGACCATTGAACGGTCGATCTACTTGGACTTCAAGTCGCGGACGGCCGAGTAATTGGCGCTTGAGTTCGACGGGATTGCCTTCGGCGACAATTTGACCCTGGTTGATGATGGCGATTCGTTCTGCGAGCAGTTCAGCTTCGGCAAGATTATGGGTGCAGACGATGATGGCTCGTTTGTCACTCTTTAACTCGGTGATGGCATCGCGGACTAATTTAGCGCTGTGAGGATCCATCGCTGAGGTTGGCTCGTCCAAAAGTAACACGGCGGGGTTGTGGAGCATGGCTCGGATAATACCCACTTTTTGGCGCATCCCTTTAGAGTATTCTCCGAGGCGGCGGTGGGCGGTGTTGGGCATGGCAAAGCGGTCGAAGAGGTCTAACCCGCGCTTCTTCGTTTCTTCGTCGGTCATCCCGTAAAGTCGGCCGTAAAAGGTAAGATACTCTAAGCCACTAGAACGACTATAAAGACCGGGCTGTTCGGTCAACATGCCGATGGCACGGCGAACTTGGTCGGCCTCTTTGATGACATCATAGCCATTTATCTTGGCCCAACCTGCTGTGGGCTGCAAAATGGCGCTCAACATGCGGACGGTGGTGGTTTTGCCAGCTCCGTTCGGCCCTAACAAGGCTAATAACTCACCCTGTTTAACTTGCAGGGAGAGCGCTTGAACGGCCGTGAAATCATCAAACCTCTTGGTCAGCTTTTCGCATTCGATCATGTAGATGTTACTCCTGATGGAGAAGTCAGGCTTTTGCTTGTCGGTGACAATTCTTTTCAGGAAAGTCTGATTTCTCGTCGGTGCTAAGAAAAATGATAGATGAAGAATGGATCAATATAAATGATGTATGTCGAAAAGCTTTCCACAGTTTATAAGAGGGATGAGTAGATGTAAAGAGGACTTACCCCCTATTTAGCTGACAGTTTTCGGAGGTTGATTCAGTAGTCAGTACGCGACAGTCGGAAGTCAGTAATTGATAATTTGACCCGGTTGGTATTACCTGGAGTTGGCTAATCGGAATGAAATCGCTTTTTAGACGGTCTGGATGTTTTGGCTAGTCAGGGAGTGTAATTCCCAGGTCATGGTATCAGGACGGAGGCGGATTTGGCGGGGTTGGTTATTGGGCAGCATGATGAGGACGTGACGGCCGTTCCGATCTACCCATTGTCGACCCTGACCAACAGACAGCCATTTGTTGTCAAGGTAAATGCGTTGGACATCTATTGTGCCATCAACGGCAAAGCGGCAGTCGACGCCTATTTGTTTCATAAAAGGTAACTCCTATTTAGAAACTGGGTTTTTAATAAAAACCCAGTTTCTATACCATAATGTAGATTATCCATTGAAGGCGGGGATGATAAAGCGGAAGAGGGCCAGCATATCTAAGCCAAAGAGGGCCAGAGATAGACCGAGGGGGAGCAAGTAGACGGCCGTTTTCCAGCGGCGGCTGATTGGTTGGAAGAGTGTTGCCCAGGCCAGGCTGACGGCCAGGGCAATTGGAATTAAGCCAGGAAAAAGGTAGCGGCCCTGATGTTGAACAAAGGTGAGGTTGTAGGTCAAGAATAGAAGCAAACTGAGAGCAAATGTGGCGGCGAGAATGACCCAATTAATTGGGATAGCCCAATTGAATGAGACAGGCCGATTGGTCTTAGCTGGCTTTTGGATTTCATCTGGGTAGGTATTGGAACGGCCGAAAAAGTAAAATACCAATCCAATAATAGTCAAAACAGAGAATAATAGCAGCAATTGATAGACCCAAGGACGCATGAGAACGCCCATCCAACCGAACTGGCCCCAAAAGCTTTGGAAGGTGGTTTGGAACAATCGTTGAAGCGTTTCGAGCAAACCCATGTCGGCGATCCATTCGGCCGTTCGGGGTTGACCAATGACAACGTCATTGTGTGCACCGATGCCCATGATGTCCAAATTGCCATAGACGGTGGCATTTCGCAGCCACCAGGGTAAACCGATTATTCCGGCCAAACCAAATAGCTGGATAGCCTGTTGGAAAAACGGCCGCCATTGTCGCCAATTAGCCCAGAGTAGATAAAGGCCAATAATGGGAACCATCAGGTAAACGGTAGCTTTGGTGAGAAAACCTAGCCCTAAAAGAACGCCTAATACCAGCCGTTGGCGGTTGGGGTCTGAATGACGCACCAGGGCATAGAGAATGGCAGCAATCAGGAGTTCAGCCAGACTGTCGTTGTTGATCGCGGCAAGCATGGCCACATGCTGGGGCAGGAAGGCAACGAAAGCGGCCGTTGTAAGCCATAGCCACGCTTTGGATGGAAAGAGGTGGCGGGCAATGAGGTAGGCTAAGAGGACTACGCCAGCGCCGAGCAGAACTGAAAGGAGGCGTAACGGCCGTATTGCCCCATCAAAGAGCCAGTAGATAGGCGTTTGGAGAAGATAATATAGGGGCGGCTGGTAATCTTCGTACTCGAAGGTGGCAACAGAATATTGCTCGTCAAATTCGGAGCCGATAACCTCTTCCTGATAGCTTTGGTTATAGTCGCCGGGTTGGATGATGGGAAAACGGCCGTCGGCCAGTTGACGAATATAATTGTAGTGTGCGGGTTCGTCAGGGGCTTGCCAATCTGGGGTATAGATGGCGTAAAGGGTCCCCGCCAGGAGATAGGCGACGAGGATTAGGCTGATAGGTAAGTATCGCCGGAGCAAAACGTTATTTTTTATAGGCGACGATGAGACCATCTCGAATTGGAACTAAGGTTGAAACCCAGGCAGGGTCGGTCGTCAACAACCGGGTAACTTCGCGGATGCCCTTTGTTGCCTCTGATTGGTCGCTGTCATCGAAAACCCGGCCGCTCCAAATCATATTGTCGATGATGAGTACGCCACCCGGCCGCAGCTTCTCGTTGATCACTTTGAGCGATTCGGGGTAGGCGGCTTTGTCGATGTCGTTGAAGATGAGATCGAATGGGCCGGAAGCCTCTCGCAATGCTTGAACGGCTTCACCAACGGTGTAGCGGACATTGTCAGCATAACCGAGGGCAGTCAGGTGCCGGCTAGCCTTTTGGGATAGGTCTTCGTCCCAAACGACATGCTCCACGAGGCCACCGCCATTTTCTTGGACTGCTTTAGCAAACCAGGCGGTTGAGTAACCATAACCGGAGCCGAGTTCGTAGATGGCGCGTGCGCCGACCATCCGGGCTATCTGATAGCAGAAATAGCCAGCGGCAGGGCCGATGATGGGGAACCCATGTTCGGCAGCGTAGGCTTCCATCTTTTTCATTTCATTCGGCCGTTCCGGAACAAGGTTATCCAGATAGACTTTTAGTTGGTCGGACATGAATTTTTCAGGCATGAGAACTCCATTTATTTTCCAAGACGGGCCAATTCATCTTCAACAACGCTTTGGTCGAGCTTTTTGAAGAGGGGGCGGGGTTTGGGGAGTTGACGGCCGTTTGGAATTTCGTTTCGCTGCCAGACTCCAATAGCGTTGGATGGATCGTAAGTAAGGGCGATGTGGCTCTGACTATTTTCCTGGTAGGTTTCTACCTTTTGTTCGCCAAACAACTGTCCCTCTTCGGCCAACATCTCGTGAATGGCTTGACTGGTAAATGGTAATACGGGCGCAAAAAGGATTCGTAGGCCATTGATGACTTGCATGGCGATGTTGAGAGAGCGGGCGGTAGCTTGCATGTCAGTCTTGGCCGTTTTCCAGGGTTGGGTCTCTTCAAGATATTGATTAACCTTAGTAGAGAGGGCCATTGTTTCTTGGAGAGCAGCCCGGAATTTGCAGGCATCGTAGAGTGCGCCGACTGTATCGAAGGCATTGTCTACGGCCGTTAACAAGGTCTTGTCTGCTTCCGTTAGCGGGCCAGGCTCGGGAACGATGCCATCAAAGTAGCGTTGCATCATATTAAGCACCCGGTTAACAAGGTTGCCCCAATTGGAGAGCAGTTCGGAGTTGTTGCGCTCTACATAACCTTCCCAAGCCCAATCGCTGTCCCGGGTTTCTGGCATATTTGTGGTCAGGTAGTAGCGAAAGGGATCAGGGTCGTGGCGTTCGAGGGCGTCAAGCATCCAAACACCCCATTTTTGGCTACCACTAATCTTGCGCCCTTCCATATTCATAAATTCGTTGGCGGGGACATCATAAGGGAGGTTGAGCCGTTTGCTTTTGTCTGATTCGTAAAGGGTGCCAACCCCCATTAATTCGGCGGGCCAATAGATTGAATGGAAAGGGATGTTGTCTTTACCAATAAAGTAGACAGTACGAGCCTGATCATTGTACCACCAATTTTTCCAGGCATCCGGTTGGCCCTGGTTATTGGCCCATTCAATGGCAGCGGAAAGGTAGCCGATGACGGCTTCAAACCAGACATACAAGACTTTACCTTCCCAACCCTCGACGGGAACTTTGATCCCCCAATCAAGGTCACGGGTGATGGCACGGCCGTGCAGCCCTTCTTCCAGAACAAGATTGCGAACAAAGTTGATGACCTGGGGTCGCCAATGTTCTTTGCCTTCTTGTATCCAGTCAGCCAGTCCATCCTCTGAAATTTTGTGAAGGTCTAAGAAGAAATGTTCGGTATCGCGCAGCTCTAACTTAGTTTCGTCCATCTTGCTGTAAGGGTTGATCAGTTCGGCCGCACTCTCGAAAAGGGTGTTACAGTTGTCACATTGGTCCCCTCTGGCTCTGATAAAGCCACAGTTGGGGCAGGTTCCTTCCACATAGCGATCGGGGAGGAATTTATTAGATTCAGGCGAATACATTTGCCCAGTTACTTTGCGGAACAGATAACCATTTTCCAAGAGGGCCAGGAACATATCCTGGGAGACTTTATGATGGTTTTCGGTGTCGGTGTGGGTGAATAGATCATAGGTCAAACCAAACTTTTGAAAGAGGGAAAGAAAACGGCCGTGATAATGATCAAATATCTCGCTGGGGGTCTTGCCCTCTTCGTCGGCCTTGACCGTGACGGGGGTTCCATGACTATCGGAGCCAGAAACCATGAGAACGTGGTTTCCTTTCAGTCGATGATAGCGGGCGTATATGTCGGCTGGCAGGTAGGAACCTGTTACGTTGCCCTGATGAATTTCAGCGCTGGCATAGGGCCAGGCGACGGCAACTAGGATATATTCTGCTTTTTTGTCACTCATTAATCGTCGAACTCTTCATCTTCGTCATCAATATCATCGTCGTCATCGTCTTCTTCCGTTATCTCGGTTAAGAGTTCGGCTACCAATTCAAAGTCGTCTTCGGTAATTTGGACGTAGGTTCCTATCTTGCTTAACGCTTTTTTAGCATCTGGGACACTTTCAAGTTCGACAGAATCAAGGTCAACGGCTTTATCCAGATTCAGTGTCTGGGCATCCAGATCGATTGGAAAGTATAAGTTCTGGCTATTGACTTTATCATCATAAAAGCGATCCTTTTTAGACAGTTCATAGACATCGCCAGTTAAAGTTGAGACGGCAAAAAAGACCTGGCTTTCTATAGCGAAATAGATGATACGATCACCCATTTTCATGTCACTGGCCGACTCATGATAAGCGATCATTCGGTCGCGCCAATCGGGAGCGGCCATCTCTTCGGCGGCAAGCAAACTGACTGTTTTAATGTAAAAACTGTTTGTTGAACCAGCGGCCCTTCGCTCAGCCCTGGCAGAGCGACTGGAGGCTTTGGCCTCTTCCTCGGCCACAATATTTTCCCAGATACGTCCTTGTATGTTCATATTTAATACGGCCGTATCGCCGTTTTCGTAGCGTATGGTCATTTTGGGATCATTTATTTCAAGGACGGTATATTTTCCAATCCGATTTTCGTAATTTCCGCCTACCTCAAACATAGGCCTTATTTTCCTCCATCAAAGATCTAACAAACAAGATAATTCGTCATAGAGAACGCCGAGAAGCATTTATTTATTTGTTTGTTGAACCACGTTCTTGGTTAACTTGATCTATTATCCACAAGGTTTGAAAAATCCATGTATAACGTCTTCCAAAACACTACTTTTCACAACCTTGTATCAGTTATTAATTTCGGCGTGCATAGTACCGTTTTCAGCCTGTCTTGACAAGTCTTTTATTTGACTAATTGGGCTATTCATTTTCAAAGGCTGGGAGCAGATCAAGAAGATTGGTTGTTGGGTCAGATGAATAAAAACGGCCGACCAGTTTAGAATCACCCTCTTGGCGAGCAAGGGGAAAGTCATGATAAAGCAGCCGCCAGCTTTCCCCTGCTTCGCCAGTCACCATGCTAAAAACAGCGATTTGGGTTTCAGAGGCAAAGGCAATTGGGGCGCGAAGCAGGACAACTAGCTCATTCTGACCGTTACCAGTTAGGTCAAACGACTGTGTTTTGACTATCTTTGGACGACCCTGCCCCATCCAATAACCGTCCATTCGATCTATACCATTCAACCCTTCCAGATTTAGCCGTTCAAGAATTAGATTCATGTCCCCTTTTGGTATTGGAAAAGTTGAATACGAACCAAGAAACGGTTGGCTTGACTGGCGAATAAAGGAGGGACTAAGCTCTCCAATATCAACCGCTGGATGAGGGAAATAGATTTTTTGCCCGTTGGTTAAAACGAGTTGATCACAGCCGTGTTGGAGAGTGTTGCCTAACGTTTCACTCTGGAGGCCAACCGTGGCGCTGCCGCCTAAATTGCCCTGGGTTCGGGTAACATCTTGGTATAAAAAGACAAGATCGTTACTCCCTTCGTGGAGTTGAACTTCAAAAGTAACAGTATCACCGGAACTGCCAAAGGGAGGAATGTCGTCCCATTCAATAGTGAAAATTTGGGAGCCGCTGTCGCCTGTGACGGCCGTTTCAAGAAATCCGCTGAAGGTCAAGTCTAAGTCATCCCAATAAGGGGCGATCATTTCGCCCATGCCTTGAACGGGACCATTGTTGAGGCATTCGTTGGCAAAGGCTGGGTTTTCGGTCGTAAACTGGAGGGTGCCGTTGCTACTTAGGGCGATTTGTTGATAGGAACGGCCGTAGAAGGTGAAAGCAAAAGGCAAGTCAACGAGAATGGTGCCATCATCTTCATACAGGCCAGTGTCATTTGTCGCATCGATGTAAACAAATTCGGCTCCAGATTGGCATTGATAGCCATACTGATCTGGCCCTGGACAAAGGGCGATCGGTGGGCCTGTTTCAACATTCTCGCCTCTGGCCCGCAATACGAAGAAGGCTGAAATGGTGATGAGGGCTATTAGCAGAAACAGAAAAATGGCTCGTGGATTACGCATGAGCAGAGTGTAGCGCAGGGGATAGAGGGGGGCAAGGGGCATCAGATTTGGTTGTCCAGAATGGGGGGGTATGTTATAGTCAGCCTGTTCCAAATTAGCCCGTTTTTTGAGAAAGATTTGACATTCAGTGAGGCATTATTTACCCCAATCAATGGTAGCCAGGCAGATGATATCGAGCCAATTATTTTATCCCATAGCAATCATGCTTTTGGACGACAAATCGTCCAAAAAAGCCTATATTTCTTACATTACCAGCCCCCTAAAGATTAAGGAGATTCCATGAGTATTAAACGTCTTACCCCTGTTCCATCTGACCTTGATATTGCCCAGGCTGCAACTGTTCGGCCGATTGTTGAAATTGCGAAAGAGCTGGGTCTTGAGGAAGAAGATCTGATTTTGTACGGCAGTCAAAAAGCTAAAGTTCACCTCGACACGTTGAAAAAGTTGTCCGGGCGACCAAAAGGTAAGTATATTGATGTGACGGCCATTACCCCCACCCCATTGGGTGAAGGTAAAACAACGACAACGGTGGGGTTGGTGCAAGGTTTGGGAGCATTGGGGCATAAGTCAATTGCGTGTATTCGGCAGCCAAGCCAGGGGCCGACCTTCGGCATTAAGGGTGGCGCAGCTGGCGGTGGATATAGTCAGATTATTCCGATGGAAGATTTTAATTTACATCTGACAGGGGATATTCATGCGATTACGGCCGCTCACAATCTCGTAGCGGCTGCCATTGATGCCCGTCTTTATCATGAAGACCGAATGAATGATGAGAAATTAGCCAGCATTGGATTGGAACGGCTCAATATCGACCCTTATAACATCACCTGGAACCGGGTCGTGGATGTTAATGATCGGGCATTGCGGAACATCATACTCGGTCTTGGCAGCCATGTAGACGGCCGTCCACGCGAAGCAGGTTATGACATTACCGTTGCCAGTGAGATCATGGCGATTTTGGCCTTGGTGAATGGTGAAGATTATAAATCTGCCCTCAAAGATTTGCGGGAACGCTGTGGCAAGATGGTCATTGGGCAAAGTAAGGACAAGAAACCGATAACGGCCGACCAGCTTGGCGCAGCCGGGGCGGTGGCCGTTTTGATGAAGGACACACTGCATCCCAACTTAATGCAAACGCTTGAAGGGCAAGCGGCTTTTGTTCATGCAGGGCCATTTGCTAATATCGCTCACGGCAACTCTTCCATTTTGGCGGATCAGGTTGCGCTACGATTAGGTGATTATGTGGTTACGGAATCAGGCTTTGGGGCTGATATTGGTATGGAGAAATTCTTCAATATCAAATGCCGCTATTCGGGTCAGACACCAGACTGCGTGGTGCTGGTGGCAACGATTCGGGCCTTGAAGATGCACGGCGGCGGCCCACGCGTAATCCCAGGACGGCCGCTTGATCCAGCATACACTGAGGAAAACCTGGGGCTGCTTGAAGCGGGATTAGCCAATATGGTTGCTCATATCCGCAATGCGAAAATGTATGGTATCCCTGTGGTTGTGGCGGTGAACAAATTCACCTATGATACGGATGCCGAGGTTGAAATGGTTAAGAAGGCGGCAATGGAAGCAGGGGCAGAAACGGCCGCTATGAGCGACCATTGGGCCAACGGCGGCGATGGGGCCAGAGAGTTGGCTGAGGCCGTTGTGGCAGCTTGCGAACAACCCTCCAATTTTGAATTCCTCTACCCGCTTGATCTATCCATTAAGGAAAAGATCGAAACGATTGCCAAGAAGATGTATAGTGCGGAGGAGGTTATTTATGAGCCATTGGCCGAACGACAGATAAAATCATATGAGGAAAATGGTTTCGGTAATTTGCCAATTTGTATGGCAAAAACCCATCTGAGCATTAGCCATGACCCCAAATTGAAGAACGCGCCCAGCGGTTATACCCTCTCTGTTCGGGAAGCACGGGCTTCTGTTGGCGCAGGATTTATCTACCCATTGTTGGGCACAATGCGAACAATGCCCGGTTTAGGCAGCACCCCCGCTTATTTGAACGTCGATCTTGATGAAGATGGCAAGGTGGTCGGTTTATTCTAAAAGATGCCCATTGTTCAATCTTATTGAACCGCTAGAATAAGCGCGTTAGCGCGTTGCATCCTACCATATATCGAAGACGGAACGCTAGTTTCACCCAAATTTGAGGCCAGGAACTAGCGTTCTTTATTTAAGGAGAAAAATGTTGTTATGTCTCAAAATCATTCAATAAAATTCAGATTTGTTTCAGCGCTCATCGTTATTCTGATGCTGACTAGCTCCTTTGGATTGGTTGGTGCGAATCCAGCTGACAGTGGGCCACTTTCACATATTACCTTGTATTCAGATGTTGCTGGGGAAACAACGGCCGATGTGCCAGGAAATCCTGGCGTTCACTTTGAATCATTTGACCGTATTTATGGCAGCCCAAATGGTAATTGGATTTTTACGGCCGATACTGACAAGCCAAGCGGAACCGATGAAGTTATTATGGTCAATGATGTCGCCAAAATCTTTGAAGGAGACCCTGGCCCGTGGACGGGAGGAACAGAAAATACAGGCACCCTTGATACCAAGGTTGGCATTAATGATAATGGTGATTGGGTTTTTGCAACGAATACGGATGGGGCAACGAACGATGATTATATCGTTTTAGTCTCTCCGGCTGATGTTTACACCTACACGGCCAGAGAAGGTGATCCAGCCCCGCAGGTTGGCGCTGGCGTAACCTGGGACGACATTTTAGATTCGCCCGTCATTGCCAGTGACGGCACCGTTGGTTGGTCTGGTGATGGTATCGACGGCGTGCCAGCAACGACCGAAGATGATGTCCTCGTGTTTGGAGCATCCTTATTAGGCCAAGAGGGAGTTACGATGCCGGGTGGCCAACTAGGGGCTGAGTTTTGGGATAATTTCGATATATCAGATTATTTCGTTTCGGCCGATGGAACTCACTGGATAGCTCAAGGAGACTTGACCGGCTCAACCACCACGGATGATGTCGCCGTTGTAGATGGAACAGTAGTCGTTCAAGAAGGCGTTATCCTACCTGGTTCGGGTTATGCTGATCCGGTAGATACAAGTGGCATTGTTGGCGTTTGGATGGCACCAAATGGAGACTGGTTCGTTCGTGGTAATAATGATATTACTGAACAAGACTGGGTATATAGCAATGGGTCTGTAATTGCTGAAAGGGGCGCTCCAATTTTTGCAGGCGCAACCGAGGTTTATTCGGACACGAACTTTGGTGACCTTTTCTTCCTCCATGTTGGCGACTCTTTTGGCAACTATGTCATTGGCGGCGTTACCGATAATCCTGATCCGGAGGCTGATGGTGTCCTGGTTGTAAATAATCAGACCGTTGTCGTCAGGCAGGGCGATCCAATTGACCTGGACAACAATGGCGTTTTCGATGATGATGCTTTCTTCGACACTTTCGGAAACGATGATGCTTTTCTGGATGATGCAGGAAACCTATACTTTGTCGCAACGATAATGGATTCAGTTTTCAATCAGTATGGGCAGGGTGTATTTGTTATTGATCTATCATCAATTCTGAACCCGAACACACCGCCAACCATCATGAATATTGTGGCTACCTCGCCTATTGATGAAAATGATTCAACGACCTTAACAGGCGACATTAATGATGCTGATAACGATCCGATGGAGTTGGTCGTCAATTGGGGTGATGGGAGCGTAATAACTTACAGCTATCCGGCGGGAACGATGGCATTTACTGAAACGCATCAATACCTGGATGATGATCCGACGGCAACACCGACAGATATGTATGGGGTTACGATGGCACTTGATGATGGTAGTGGTCAACCTGCAACTGCTGCAATCAGCGTAACCGTCAACAACGTTTCGCCAGTCGCCAGTGTAATGGCAAACCCAACTACGGTTGAGGTTAATAACCCGGTTGACTTCACTGGAACGTTCACAGATGTCGGTACCTTAGATACCCATACCTTTAACTGGGGCTTTGGTGACGGCAACGTTGCTAGTGGCACATTAACCCCATCCCATACCTACACGGCTACAGGGGATTACTTGGTCTTGCTAAGCGTAGAAGATGACGACCTCGGTGTTGGAACGGCCGCAATCACTGTGACTGTCACTAATCCGCCGCCAACCGACGTATCACTCAGCTCATTTGGCAATAACCCAGAAAGTCAAGGAACCATGCTCTGGGTACTGCCAATGTTAACCTTGTTTATAGTGGCGCTTGTCTACATCAGTCGTCGCTTTACATTAACACGGTAACCTTTAATTGTAGTTGTTTTATTTGAGGTTGGCTTGACTCAAAAGGTTGAGCCAACCTCTTCTCTAATAAGAGACAATTATAATTGGATGATTTGTTTTACATTTGATGGCATTGAGCCGAGGAGCATAGGATGAAGCTAATCAAGATAGAAAGAAAAAAGATAACGATATTTCCAGTTTTTCTTATCTGTTTGCTATTACTCGTGATCTCAATTGCAGATGCAAATACACCTCAACTTGAAAATATCTCGCAGAGTGGTACGTTCCCTCATACAACATTATTTACAACTGTCTCTGGCCACCCTTCTTCGAGTGTACCAAGCCTACCCGGTACTTTTTTTTCTAGGTTCAATTCAATTTATGGAAGTCCAAATGGTAAATGGATAGCCCATGTTAATCTCGCCAATTCGCCTGATGGGCCAACGGCATTATTGGTTAATGGAGAAATTAAGTTAATTCAAGACCAAATTCCTCCCTGGACAGGAAATACGGAAACTATTTCGTCATTTGGCTCAAGATTAAATATTAATGATGCCGGGCGGTGGGCTTTTTCAGCGGGAACTTTTGGGCCATCAGACATTGATTATTTTGCGATAGAGGTATCGCCTTCCGATGTTTATTCCGTTATCGTTCAAGAAACTGATCCAGTTCCCCAAATACCCGGTGCTAGCTGGGGTTCTATTTCTCCTGTTATGTCCAACTTAGGGGAATTTGGATGGACAGGATCTCTAACTGGTCTTCTTCGAGGGCAAGATTTAGCCTTTGTTTTCGATGGAGATTTACTAGGTCAAACGGGTGCCACGATACCACCAGGGCAAGTTAATAATAATACCTGGGATAGTTTTGGTTCCTTCTTTGTTTCGGCTGATGGGAACCATTGGTCAGTTCGAGGAGCGCTAAAAGGACCCGATGCTGTTGATCGAGTTATGGTTGTTGATAATTTTGTTGTAGCTCAAAGGGGAACGGTACTTCCCAATTCATCTTACACCGAGAAAATTGATGCCTTTCACGGAAGTTATATGGATTCTGGGGGAAATTGGTTTGTTAGAGGGTCTAATGAAGATGGTCATGATTGGGTCTATAGAAACGGGGCTGTCATTGCAGAAAACGGCACCCCAATTCATCCTGGCACTTCGGAAGTGTTCAGTGATGTTGCACTAAGTGTTCCGTTTTCCGTTCATGTTGGCGATTCCTTTGGCAACTACGTTATCAATGGGAAAACGGACAATCCTGATCTAACTAAAAACGGGGTCATGGTTGTCAATAGTGAAGAACTTATCGTCAGGTATGGTGACCCTATCGACCTGGATAACGATGGCATTTATGATGATGATGCCTATTTTGAATTTATTCGAGATGACAAAGCTTTTTTAGATGATACAGGGAAGGTATATTTTATAGCCTATTTAATGGATGGCTCAGATAGTCGGATAGGTATGGGCCTATTTAGTTACGACATCTCATCTGTCTTGCCTGAACCGGAAATACCGATCGTCTTTATTCCATTTGTTATCAAACCGTAAGGGACTATAAAAAAAGGCCGATTCAACTGTATAAATTGAATGGCCTTTTACAAATTTTAAGCCTGGCCTTCATCTTCATGAACGGGCATTCGACGAACGAAATCCTCTACCAAAAGCAGATTGTCTCCAGCTAGCTTTATGGTTTGGAGGAGGGTACTCATGGTATCGACTTCTTCGACCTGCTCGGTGACGAACCACTGGAGAAAATTGTTGCTGGCGTGGTCGCCATTGGCAATGGCGAGGGAGACTAAGTTGTCGATTTGATCAGTAACTTTACGCTCTTGCTCTAGGGCGAATTGAACGGCCGCAGCAGGACTATCGAACTCATTCTTCAGCTCAGCAACCGGGGGAATTATCGGCCGTGCTTCTGTTTCCAGCATGAAGTGAACAAATTTCATGGCGTGCATGCGTTCTTCTTCTGATTGACGATAGAAGAATTGGGCCAACTCTAGCAGTCCCATCTCGTCAAAATAGACGGCAATGGCGATATATTGTTGGGAAGCGGAAAATTCGCTTTGAATTTGAGCGTTGAAGGGGTTAAGCATTTCGGATTTCATGGTCATGGTGATGTTCCTTTTTTTTGGCAGGTCGTAATTGGTAACTTGTAATTATAGGGTTTAGATTGTGATGAGTGGTTGGTTCATTTGATTCAAGGTGATAACTTGAGGGTCGGCTAAGTCCGGGGTGGCGGTTAGATCGTAGGTCATGGCGCCGTCTATGCGAACGGGGACGATTTCGCCCAATGGCAACTGGCCAGGAACGATAACGAGGCCGTCGATTTCAGGGGCATCTCGGTAGGAACGGCCGATACTTAGATCATCACCATAGCCTTCTATAAGGATGGATAAAGTACGGCCGACTTGCTCCTGATTTCGCTCCAGTGAAATTTGCTGCTGGATGGTCATTATCTCTTCTTGCCGAGCAACTTTCACATCGTGGTCAACCTGCCATGAGACGGTGGCCGACGGGGTTGAGGCTTCATATGAGTACGTAAACGCGCCCACCCTATCAAAGCGCAAATCGCGGACAAAGGTTTTTAATCCTTCAAATTCTTCGTCCGTTTCGCCCGGATAGCCAACAATGAAAGTGGTGCGAATGGCAATCTCTGGCATGGCAGTACGCAGCTTTTCGAGAGTCCGATAAACCCACTCGATATTGGCCGGACGCCGCATCCGCTTGAGCGTTTCCCGGTGGCCGTGCTGGAGCGGTATGTCCAGATAAGGCAAGATTTGGGGATGAGTTGCCATTGTCTCAATCAGTTCATCGGTGACATAGCCAGGATAGGCATACATAATCCGAATCCAGGGGATATCGGGGGCAGCTTTTACAATTTTGTTGAGCAAGTGGCTAAGGCCGTTTTTTAGACCTAAATCGTGACCATAATCAGTAGAATCCTGAGAGATGATGATAAGCTCTTGGATGCCTGCCTCTTGAAGTCGTCGAACTTCAGCCAGGATTGTTTCTACCGGGCGACTGACAAGGGTACCTTTTATCTCTGGGATGGCACAAAAGGAGCAGGGGCGACGACAGCCATCAGATATTTTGAGATAGGCGCTGGCCCCTTGAACGGCCGCCCGCAAAACATTCCGCTCATCCGTACCAACGGTCTTAGCTTCATCGGGCAAATGATAGAGCGGTTCAGGGTGCTTGCGGCGGCGCAGTTGGCGAATGAAGGTGACAATATCCATCCAACGGCGCGTTCCAATCACCCCATCCAGGCCGTTTATCTCTCTCACCAGGGTTGGGCCATAGCGCTGAGAAAGACAGCCAGCGGCGATTAGGAGTTGGTCTGGGCGTTTATTATCAGCTAACGCTTGCAACGCTTCAACGGATTCTTGTTTAGCGGCATTAATAAAGCCACATGTATTGACGATCATCACCCCAGCATCATCGGGAGAGGTGGTTCCTTGGAAGCCTGCACGGCCGAGTAAGGAAGCCATACTCTCAGAATCGACCGTATTCTTACTGCAACCGAGGCTGAGAAGATAATATTGTTTTTGGGTTTTTCGCTTACTCATTAATTTCCAGTTGTCGTCCAGGTTTCATCAACCACTTCCCCCCGTCCCCCAAGCTTGCCAAGTTCAATATCATTAATGGTTACAAATATGCCATTAGCGTCCCCTGTTAGGAGGGTTGCGCTTTGCTGGGCTTCCCATTGGTAGGGATCATCGCCCCGTCGGGCTAGTCCTTCAAAGACAACTTCACCGTCGATGGTCACTCGCATCCAAGTTCTTTCAGTTATGTCAAGTCGCAAGCGGATGACATCAAAGGTAGCTGGCAAAGACGGCCGAGTTGGTGTTACAGTTGGTAACTCTATATCATTTCGCCCGGTTGAAGTGATGACCTCCCCTGCCCCAGGAATTAAAGTGAGGTCAGGAGTGGCCGTAGCAAAATCTGAACCAGCATTATCATTATTAATGATATTGTTCACAGTTTCGGAAATACTATTCGTCACTGCTTCCGAACCATCGCCATTACCTGTCAAAAGAGGGATAAAGCGATTGGCAATGAGAGCCAGGGCAATCAGGAGCGCCAGGATCAGGACTAATCGCTGAATAGTCCCTGAATTTGACACCTTTTTTCCTGAAAGCTCGACATTGACGGGATCGAAAAAGGGCTGATCGTCTCGAATCGGGAGTGGGGGGCCATCTGGCAAATCGCCGTTATAAGTTGCGGGGGTAGGTTTAGGCTTTTTCTTTGATTTACGGTCGCTGCCAACCTCGTAACGATCCAAAATGGGGGCCGGATCAAGGCTTAGAAAGCGAGCATAATTCCGTAAGTATCCCTTCACATGGACGGGAGTAGGCAACAAATCATACTGCCCATTTTCCATTGCAGTCAAAAACTTGGCGCTGATGCGCGTCTGTTCCTGAACTTCGGAAAGCGTCAGTCCTTTGGCCTCGCGGGCCTCTCGGAGGATGTTACCAAGTTCATCCACAGTTTTTCACTTTTTAGCGTCAAGTTGTGTTACAAATATCTTGACGCTGATAAACATAAAACGCCTGTTTCCAGCAAATTACTGGAACGGCAGCCTTATGCTTCTTCGCCTTCGGCTTCGGATGTTTCAATATCTGAAGCTTCTGATTCTTCTGCTTCGGCCGTTTCTTCAACATCGGCTTCGGCATCAACAGCCATGTCGTTTTCGACTTCAGTATCCGCAGAAGGTAAAGCAGAGGCTTCAAGTGTTGGGACCTCACCGATACCGACTTCCTCCATTTCGGCCGTTTCTTCGACTTCACCTTCGCGATGGATAGTGACCATCACCTGGGGTTGATAATCGCGGCTTAAGCGAACGGTGACCTGATGATCGCCCAGCTGCCGCAATGGTTCACCGACAATACTGCGACGGTCAACAGCGGTTCCCAATTCGGCGTTGAGTGCGTCTACTACATCGTTGGTCGTTACGGAGCCATACAGTTTGCCCGATTCACCAGCTTTGGCATGAAAAACTAATCTAACTTCGCTGATTCGTTCGGACAGCGCTTCGTGTTCTTTGCGTAGCTCAGCCAAACGAACTTTGGCCCGTTCACGCCAGGCTTTGGCAGAGGTCAATGCGCCTGGGGTAGCTTTAATTGCCATTCCTTGCGGGATTAAATAGTTACGGCCGTAGCCATTGGCCACTTCCATTACTTCCCCAGCATAGCCGAGGTTTGATACATCTTCTTTTAACAGCACTTTCATAGCTGATTCCTATCTCTCCTGTAAATCAATTCTTTTGGGTATATTGCAGCCGATAATAGTATCAAAGGCGGGGCAAATTGACAAACTTTATAGGCCGATTACGGCCGATTTCTCATCCACCACTTGCATAAACCTCGTCCATCGCCACTAATATATTATCCAATTCTTGAACTTCCTCTGAAATCTCTTGGCGGAGGCGTTTGGCACGGCCGCTGTCAATGTCTTTGGCCCCAACGAGCATGGTTTGGGAGTAAATCGTTCCCAATGACGATAAGGTTGTTTCCAATTGAAGCTCGGCCCGCTGCATGGTGTTTTCTAATTGGAGGATCGTTTCATGTTGTCGTTTTAGATTTTCGGTGGTGGTCTCGATTTGGCTGCGAACGGCCGTGTCGTTTTCTCTTTTGAGTTTATGAGTCAATTCATTTATTCGGACACTGGCTCGTTTCTTATCACGTTCCAAAATTTCTTTCTCTTGTTGGAAGCGATCCAGTCGGCGAGCCAGATTATAAATACTTTCGAGCCATTCATCGATCTGGCTAGCAGTGGCGCTAAGGTTATCTTTTAGAACACTTTCTCGCCGCTCTCGAATAGCGGTGGTAATTCGGCTGCGGTAGTCAAGCGCTTCTTGAACTTGCTGTTGCAATTTTTCATCAGACAACCGTTCTGGATGAAACTCGTCCTTGAGCATATCGGCGATAACTTGTTGATTTTGTTTTGTATCAGACAAGCTGCTGTAGACTAACAAGCCTTCCAAGACGCTGCCGCCTAATAGCCACATCCAGGGTTCAAGCGGGAATTCACCGAAAATAGCGGAGAGACTTGCTAATACCAGCGTCAGGGCAATCGTACCAGCGCTTTCCCATCGGAAAAGAGCATTATTTATGATAGCTTTTTGTGCTCTTTTTTCTAATGTCTCGCGTGCTTCGCTGGCCATAGGGTTCGATTTATATTAATCTGATTGTTACTTGAGTGGTAATTCATTCAATAGCCGCTATTGATGTCTCTATCTCGATTTTGACATTGGCATCGGTTGTTAGCCGTAAAGCAGATGAGAGTGCATCTTTGGCGCGTTCATTGAAACCAAGTTGAGCATAGGCCTTTCCGGTTGCCAAATGATAGTAAGCTCGGTTAGGTTCATTGGCGGCCGCTCTTTGGAAATGTAATACGGCCGAAGCCCACATTTCTTCTTCAGCAAATCTTTTTCCAGCGGTGTAAAAGGCAGAGGCATCGCGCAGCCCTCTATCAACACGAGCGATTCGCCGCAACGCTACCCGCTCAAAATCCGGCCCAGCTTTAAATATTCCATAAAGCAGTGCCAAAAAGATCGCCAACATTTGAAATGGCACAAGCAACTCTAGAACAGGACTTATAAAGGTTATCAGGGCATTATCAGTCATCGCTTCAAAGTAGGCGAGACCGATTTGGGTTTCAATTAGATCAACTGCTGCTAATCCGGTTGTGACATCGAAGATCATTGAAAGAAAAATCAATATCAAAATAACAACTGTCGTTGTATATGCCCAAAACTGACGTAAGGCGATAGCAATCGAAAGGCCAAATAAAACTAAAAACAAGAAGATATGCCAAACAACAACTATCAAAGGTTCTTGAATAATCAGATCGACCAAAGCCTGGATAAAGTAAAGTTGGGCAGTGCCGATCAATAATACGAAATAAACGATGAGATCAGCGCTGGAATTAGGATAGCGAAAACGGGAGATAGTCAATTTTCGCTTACAGCTAGAACAGTGTGTTTCGTCGTAATCTATTTCACAAGCACAAAAAGCACAAATGTCTACCTCTTTTTCCCAAACATCATTATAAACAGATTTAGTCTCATACTGTATGTCTGGAATGGTTTGTAAATCGGCTGTATCCTGCCAGGGTATCTCCATGATTTGGCGTTCGGGATAGAGAACGGCCGCAGCAGCGGAGATAGGCGGCCGTTCAACGCGATAGACATTCTCGACCGATCCCGTTTCAATTTGGCGGGTTGATTCTGGTTCGGTTGGCGGATCGGCCGTTTTCCCAAGCCGCTGAAGTTTGTACAACCCCTTCTGAGCTGGCCCATTATCAGGGTTAATGGCTAAAACATTCTCAAGACAAACGACGCGCTCTTCATCCGTTTCGACAACCCCACTTAACCAAAGCCAGGCTTTCTCATTTCTTTCATCATATTCAACAACCTGGAACAACAGGTTTCTAGCATGTTCTTTTTGCCCCTTTCTGGCAGCCTGAACACCATCTCTTAAGAGCCGGGCTGTTCTGTTTGCCAGATCGGAGGGTGGCATAACGCGTCTAAACTAGATAGAGCTGCTACTAGTTAATTCGTCTTCGCTGGCACTTTCATCGGCGACCGATTCTGTTTCACCCAGTCCCAAGCGACGTTTGCGTTCTTCCAATTGAATATCAATCTCAGCTTTGCCGAGAGCATCATCCATCTGATTGTCTAGACGATCAGCATACATCTCACTATAAGCGCTAGCCTTGTCAAGACGACTACGAATCGATTCACCCATACGAGCAATATCACCATCGCCAACCCCAACCAAATCATCCAGACTCTTGATCGCCTTGACAGTTGCCTCTTTGGATTTTGCAAGCTCTAGCAAGGCTTCCAACTCTTTTTGTTCCTGTCGAATAGTCTTGAGTTTCGACTGTAGTTTTAACCGAGCGCCTAAAAGTGATTGATATTCTCTTTCTTGGCGCACCCATTGAGCATGGTACTGTTCTTGCAGCCTGCGAGTGGTATTCAATTCAGTTTGGGCGGCCCGGGCTAGATCGGTTTTGCCTTGCATTATTAAAGCATCGACATTCCGATCCAATTTATCCCCTTTTTGCTTATACTCTTTATATTTTCGTTCTAAGGTTTTCACTTCACCGCCAACAGTGGCTGCGGCATCTTCAAGGGCATCGAGGTTGGACTCTGCATCCCGAATATATTGCCGCATCACGGCAACAGAGTTTGCCTCCAAGGCCTTATCAACCATATCATGCAAATTGGCAGATATGAGGGTTTGTGCTTTTTCTAAAAGTGAAGCCATTTGTTTAATCTCCTTTGAAAGTAACTCGCGCAAAGACGCAAAGGATGCAAAGATTGCGGAGTTGGGCTAATAAATTAATGATGGTCAATTTCGGTCTGATAAATAGGTAGAGAGATGACAAATTGGGCTTTGAGGCCGGGTTGATTTTCTATCCGAATTTGACCGCTATGTAAAACGATAATTCCTTTAGTGATTACGAGATCAGGATCATGCTCAGATAATTCCAACTCGTGTACATCTTCTTGAGCAAATAGGTGGTTGATTTGCTCAACTTTCCTATCTGAAAAACTAATACCTTCCATACCGAGAATTAGATCCACCGTATCTTCTTTATTCACAGAAGAGACTAACACAGAGCCTTGTTCTTGTTCACCGCAATAGTCTATCAGTAAATATAATAATCGCTGAATACCAGATTTTAACTTATCGTAATCGAGTTGAACCTGAGGCAAGTTCATATCGACTTGACGCCGAATTGTAACGCCTTGATTTATTGCCCTAGATTGAACAAAATCACAGGCTTCCATCAATATAATGCTGGCATTTGTCGGCCGTGACAACAATTCAAAAGAGCCAACTGCCTCACCGGTACGAATCTCAGCAAGAAAAATAAAATCTTCCACCAATTTAGTGATTCTTCGACTAGCAAGTTGAATCCCTTTCAACGAATCTCGCATCTCCTCTTCGGTTTGAGCCACTTCTAATGATGTTTCCAACCTTTGAGAATAATCTGAGACTGTTGCTAATGGGTTACGAAAATCTGGTTGGAGCAAATCTAAGATACCTCGTTTAAGCTCGTCGAAACCCTGGCGGATAACACCTTGCATTTGAAAATGGCGATCTAATTGTTTGATGACCACTTCTAGTAATTCGTCACTATCATAAGGCTTAACAATATATTCTTCTGCCCCTTTGCTTCGGCCCTGAATGATATCCCGCCTTTCACCTCTAGCAGTCAACAAAATCACGGGAATTTGTAACAAACCGGGATTTTCTCGAATTTTAGCTAGAAGTTCATAGCCATCCATCTTTGGCATCATAATATCGGTGATGATAAGGTCTGGTTGGGTTTGTTCTAACACCTCAAGCGCCTCTACGCCATTTGAGGCGGTTAAGACTCGCAAATTATAGTCACTATCAAAAATCTCTAATAATTCGCGTAACCCATCCAGCAAATACCATTCGTCCTCAACCAATAATATGGTCGCTGGTTTGCTAGGAATTTGGGTTAGGTCTTTGACTGATGCTAATAAATTACCATTTTTAGCTTCGTCATAAATCGGCAGAAATATGGTAAAAGTACTACCTTCTCCCAACTTGCTTTCAACCTCGATGCGGCCGCCATGTAATTCAATCAGACCTTTAGCGACTGTTAGGCCAGAGCCAGAGCCTTGTTGTTCCATTTGCTCTCGATTGTATTGAAAAAACAGATCGAACAGTTGGTTCTGAACATGCTGCGGAAAACCTATGCCATTGTCTTGAATGGTTACATAAATTTCGTTCCTCTGTCGGTGAAGGTTACGGCCGTAGTGCGGTCCGGCCGAGACAATAACTTCCGGCTCAGTATGGCGCTTGCTAAGCGTAAACTTAACAGCATTATCAATTAACCGATCAACAACCTCTCTTAGGTAAGGTACCATCCCAAAAACCGGAGGAAGTTCTGTAGGAATTGCACATTGAATCGCCACTTTTCCATCATTTGTCGCCTGCCACTCCTGACATACCATCGCTAATATTTCCGACAGATTCTTGATTGGCCCTGCCTGTTGATTATAAGTTTCTTTTGTCTCCCCTGTCCGAATTTCGATGACCTGTACAAAATTGTCAATTAATCGGGTCATTCGGACAGCTCCAGCTTGAATTCCGAGTAAATATTCCCGAACATAGTCAATATTTTGAGTTGTCAAACCATCTGCCAGCATCTCATAATAGGCTGTGACATAGGTTAATGGGGTACGAAATTCGTGGTTTAGTAGTTGAATGATGCTATGTTGGAGTTTGTCTAGTCGCCGCGCTCGATCTGACTGGAGTTCAAAGGTCCGGTCCAATTGACTTTTCACCAACTCTAGCAATTCATCATTATCAAAGGGCTTAGTAATATACATCTCCGCCCCGCTGATTCGACCAGCTCGAATATCTTCTTTTGTCCCTCTAGCAGATAAAAATATAACAGGAATGTGCACCCAAGCAGAATTACTCCGAAGATGATGTAAAAATTCATACCCTCCCATTGTTGGCATCATGATGTCTGAAATAACTAGATCTGGGGTCGTGTCAGCCAGAATTGTTAGACCATCTTGTCCATTTGAGGCGGTCAAGACAGTAAGTTCATAGCCTAGATCAACCACCTCAAGCAAGTCGGATATGCCATCTAATAGCGATTGATCATCTTCTACGAGCAGTATTGTTGCAGCAGACATTCTTATGTTACTTATCGAATTGAGCGTTTTATATTTAAACCCCAGAGTTTTATAAAAAGGCCTATCAGGTCGCTTTCAATGCACTCTGGGGTAAATTTTTGGGGCTTTTCCACCATACGACTCACATTATATCATAGGTAAGGACTAGGGTATTGTCTAAGTACGAGAAAAGGCCGCTAGAACAGCGGCCATTTTTCAAAATTAAAATTGACAGAATTACCAGCTCGTTTGGCGATTTACGTGAAGGATTTAATTTAAGACACAAACCGTCAAACACTTAAGAAACAGTCTATTCGATTTAAATCTAACTAGACTTATTAAATTAGGCGTAACGCTAACCAGTTCGGAGACGACGAGAAACAATAACGCCAACTATTAAAAGCAAGCCAATTGCGACTAAGCCGACGGTTGTAACACCGGTTTGGGGCAGTGTTTCAGAACCAGTACCGCTACCTGAACCTGATCCACTACCGGTCCCAGAGCCACCTGCCCCGGTTCCTGTAATCGGTGTCGCAGTACCAAAAGTACCGCCATCGCCGCCAAAAATTTGGGTTCCGGCTACATTAGGTGTCTCATTTGGATCGGGTGTAACGGTAGTGGTACCGCCATCAAGGGAGATACCGGTCGCTTCAGCCTCACCTTCGCCCTCCCCGGTCTCAGGAGTTTGAACAACGGAAGTCTCCGTTGGTTCTGGTGTATCCGTTGGCTCGGTGGTCGGGCTGGGTGTAAAGGTCGGTGTTGGGGCTTGGGCAGTTAGCTCTGCCGCTACACCGGTCAACTCTAAAGCCACAATTGTCTCGGTGACTCTGGCGTTCTGAGCGGCCGTTTCAGCATTCTCTGTTTCAATTGCCGCAATCTGATCGGCATTATTTGAACGATTGAGAACCGCAAAAAGCCCCACACAGAGAAGAATTAAGATTAATAGACCGACAAGCGAACCCGCAATGAGCAGAAATGTCCGATTCGCCCCTTGTTCTTCCTCTTCAATGATAAAATCGTCTGAAAAATCTTCCGACATATTCGCCTCCTAAATGATTAAATCGAGATTGGTGTATGGTACGAACACAACCTCTCCATTCTGTAATTCCACATCCGCCCCTGGCATTCGGGTTCCAACCTCAGTTAGGCGTGGATGTGAATGTAGCGCAGCAACGGTTCCCATTGGGGAACCAGCCCTATATCGGAGAACTCGGACACGCTGTCCAATTTCTACTGTGGCTCCAGGTGCAGCGGGTTGTTCTGGAACTGTAGCTGTCGGCAGAGGAATGACAATTTCTGGTCTGCTACCTCGCCGGCCTGGTATTCTCATGAATAGGGACAATTCCCGATCCTCCGATTGGCGTAATAGTTGGAATATGGGATCAGCCATTGACTGATAACCAATTCCATCTGTTAAAAAAACCGGGTAAGAAAGTGAGCGGGCTGCGCGACACAGATCCGATGGCATACTGCCTGCAATGATGCCTCTAGCACCTTTATCTTCAACCTGTTGTAGCAGCTCACGATCTTCGATGCGGCCTACTACAACAATTGTACCATGAAAGTCCGAATCTATCTTGTCGGATTTTAAAATTTCGTCAGGAGATTGGGCAACTACCTTCAATTTACCGTAAGCTTCACGCCCAGAATCCCACATTGCCTGGATTAGCGAGCCGTTTGTTTCCAGAATCACCCCCCTATTTGAGACAAGATTGGCAACGCGGCTGTGCATCATAGCTCGCAGTTCAATAAGTTCGGGAGTATGTTGGAGGATTAAGTAACCATTGCGGACTTGATGGAGAATACCATCTATGGGAGAGGCATAGCGTTTGGCACGGCCGAACAAATTTTTCTTACCCACCATGATCGGCATTCCCCGATGAACGGCCGTTCCCTCTTCAATCAAGAGGTAGTTCGGCAGATCTTCAGGCGGAACCCCCAGCATCTTGCTACCTCGCAATATCTGAAAACCAGTCTCACGGGAAGCACGAGCAACCACCTGCACCGGACTTACCTCTTGGGCAGGGCGAACAACGACCTCGCCTGGTTGGGGCAAAATTCGCTCCCGACGAACGGTGGTCAAAGCTTTCACTTTCGTAATTGAGGGTAAATAGTTCATAAGGTTAGCCGCCCACGTCCCATAGCCATTGGCGAATTTGGGCTCGACGTTCGGAATCTTCTTCTGGTAATTTAACGGGCCGTCCACGAGCGTCAATGATCAATCCCACACTACCACCATGAACGGTTACTTTTCTATTGCGACCTGGGCCAGCGCCAATGTCGAAGCGACGCTGTGGCTCAAGCGTTAAAACGGCCGATTGTCCTGCCGCTAAGGGCAACACTTCAAGGGTGCCGTAAGCGACCTCAATCTGGATTGTGCCAGATGTCTTCGATTCCAGCTTAACATTCAAGATCGTCTCGCCTGCCTGCGCTCGCCCGGTTGGCACAACGATCCAACCTAAATCCTCCAAGACCCCACTGTTCAAAACCTGGACAACCAACTGTGGGTTGTGAGCGGCTAATAGACCTGTGGCAGGCAGAAGCGAATATCTGTCAATAACAACCGGGAAAATCCCGGCTGGCTGGATGGCATCCAGAATCATTAAAACAGCCTGACCGGGACGCGGTGTATTGGTAAAAACGCCACCTCGCAAAATCAATAAATTCATACCTGGCATCCGGCCTGTCCAACCCCAACTATCAAGGGCATCGTCGATTACCCGGCGTATCATTTGGCGGGCAATAGCCTGCTCTAGATGCAGTTCGTTTTCCGATAAGGGTGACGTATGGGGATTGAGTGTTTTATTAAAGATAAAGTCTTGGAGGTCAGAAGGGGTCATGTCTGATAAGGTCCACTCTAAAATAGCGGCAGGCTCTACAGTATTCAAGACATTTTCCATTGGCAGCCCCATGCCAAAATCACTGCGGACAGCTAGATGAAGTTCGTCTGGCCCAGCAGCCACAAAAGTGAGGCTATCACTGCCTAAATCCAGACCCATCACCCAACCTTTGTAAAGGGTGGCAAAGTATTCTAAGATACCAGCAAAAGCATGGGCAGTGGGCATGATTGGGAAAGTACTCCAACCCATAATCTCATCAATGCCAGAAATAACGCCTATCTTGCGAGTTTCATACATCTCGCCTATCAGCCCAATGACATGGTTGATTTGTTCGACCTCTAAACTAGGTCGAACGTTGTCGGCGACATGAAAGCTGGTCAGGTCACTTAACTCCTCTTTGGCTTTGGGCCGCAAGCGGCTGTTACCAGCATAAACAACGACCGGACGCTGGCTTGGATCTAACATACCGATGCCCATTGCGATAGTTTCAACTAAATTCATCAGCCGTTGGTCAGCGCCCCCATCGGTTCCCCCGGTCATCAGGATGATATCTGGCTTGGTTTCTAGGAGAGCGTCTATCTGGGTTTGCTGATTACGGCTGTCTGCCAAGCTGAAATGATCTACTTCTTTGGCGTATATGGTTTCAAGGGCGTGGCGAGCGCTGGCAACGCTGACATCATCAAGGAGGCCGACAATGAGAGCTTCGAGCGGTTCGGCGGCGCTGACAACGGCCCCGAAGTAATCTATGCCGGAGCCATCGGCTCTAGTCGGCCGTATCAGAATACCTTGCTCATTAAGCAGCAAGCGGCCAGTAGATTCAGAAATTTGACTAATGGCTTGTTGAATGCCCCTAACAACATCAAACCAGGGAGCGGAGACGGTAGTCAGAGCTTGGCCCCGAGCCACAAATCGATATCGCCCTTCGACTACATCGAATAGGGCAACAGTGGTTGTGGTTCGGCCTATATCAGCAATCAAATAAGCATAAGCCTCGTCAGACTGCGATGGTTTTGTATCTTGGGAAACTTTTTCTTCTTCAAATAAAGTCATGATAGGAGTGTGGAAAATAGATTTCCGAATTCATCTATAAAGAAGCTAACCCGGTTAGATAATAAGATCAGACTAGTGCTGAGAGTAGCGGCAAATAAGGCCGCTAAAGTGATCGTGATGACAACTTGTCCGGCCAAACCAGCATATCTTTGCCAGACTGGCATCACGACTTCACCGTCGGGCGTTAAACGGCCGGTAAAATGAAAATACAGGAGGGTACAAATGGTCAAGATTGCCACCAATAAACCGACAATGCCGCCACCAAAGCCTTCTAATTCACCGCTATATGAAGCTGCTATAAGCGGAAGCAAAGTCCCGGTGATGGCCCCAACTAGACCCACAGCGGCCCCAATTGCCATTAGGATAGCCATTGAACTATTGCCTAGCCAGGCTAGACGTGGAAACAATTTGAGGAGTAACAATATGGCTAGTAAGAGAGGAAAGAATAGCAGAATATTGTCTGGATCTGAAGGGTTCTCAATCACATCTTGGATGACAGGCAGAAGAACATCTTGGAGAATGAGAACGGCCGCATAACCCGCACTAACACCTACTAACAAATGAACGGCAAAGCGATATAGGGGGTTATCACCTAATACAAAGCTAAAAATGAAGAGGCTTAGGATAAAGCCGATGACTAGACCGATAATCTCTGATGCTTCCATCTACCCGTTACCTTGCTTTTCATCACGACTTGATAATCCAGTTAACCCGTAAAATAGAGCAGCCACTATGAGCGTTACAATAACCACCCACATAACGATTGTTTGAGCAGCAAACTGTTGAAAAGCGCTGCCATCTTGACCTAACAGCCGTTTTTCATAGGCCGAAGCGGCGGGAATACCGTTAAGACTGCCTTCTAATTGGCCGCTGGATAGATATGGAATCGTTAGGGGGCCAAGTGGTTGGGCAACGGCCGAGATAACCGGAACTTCTGTTTGTGATTCCACCTGCTCAACCCAGTTAATAAGACTATTCCGATCACTGGTTAGAATGATTACCAACCCTAAATCAGCCAAATCACTTTGGACGGCCGTATCTGTCAACTGGTCAAATAATGGCTCACAGCTATCGACTGTATTTAGACAACTACCCAAACTTCTCAAACCCACTGCCTCCCCGGTCAGCAAACCTAATGATTGACTTTCGAGATCAGAAACTTCGCTAACAAGCTGATCGGCAATGGCTGTTCCGGCAGCCGATTGGCTAATAGTCATTACCTGGTTGCCGTTTGCTGCCAATTGGCGCAATAACATGAGGGCGATTGGATCTAATTCAGCGGCCATTGAAGGTGTATAATCAAATGCGACTAAGACAGAACGGCCGATAATCGGATCAACCGTTTCAAATGTGTCTAAGGCACTTTGTGAAACGGGCAAAGCTGTTTCTGGCAGCCCGATGTCTGTTCTTGGAATGATGATCCCGGCTAAGATGGCAGCCAAGAGAAGAATGCCTAATATAGCTCGCCAAAGCCCAGAGAATGTTGTGGCCTTTTTCCGAGCAATTTGTTTCGTTTTGGCTGGTTCTTCATGAGTAAGCTGGTGGAGGAGCGAAATCTGCTGCTGTTGGTCCTTGGAGATGGTGTACTGAGCGGCCGTTGCAGCAGCAGTTGGCTCTGCAATTGTTGGCGCAACCGGCAAAACCCCTCTCAACCCAGCCAAGGGGCCTTCGGTCTCTGGTGGCTCATCACTCTCAACTATTTCTTCAACTTCCCCACCAGCACGTGGTTTGAGCGCTTGTAACCAGGCTGGAATCTCGGCTGAACTTAATCCAACAGCGCTTTCTCCCATTTCGTGTTGGGATGGAGGCATGTTCTCAAAGATAGTTTGCCAATCGTCCTGGGTTTCACCCTGCTCCGACGCAGTTAAGTCGGCTGGCTTCATCTCTTGGAGCCAATCTGGTAAATCACCCTCGGCTAACGGCACACCTTCATCTTCAAAAAATGATACCTCTGGCGCGTTGTTAGGCATATCTTCCTGAAGCCAATCGGGTAAACCAGAGCTAGCTAGCTCTTTTGGCACACCCTTTAGCTCTTGAGAAGGGGAGGTGGTTTCAGTCGCAGTCTCCTCAGACTCCTCTAGCTGAGCGGCTATCGCTTCATCCTCCGCAACTTCTGGCCAAGGCTCTTCCTGGCTTAAAGCAGCAAACCAGTCTGTATCCTCGTCGAGATCAACCTCCTCACCCTCGGCGGAAAAATCTGAGAGCCAATCCGGCAGATCATCATCCTCATCTGTCTCCACAACATCTTGAAGGGATTCTTCAACTTCCCCTTCTGCTTCTTCCTCCAAATCAGAAGAGGTAGGAGATATTTCGGACAACCAATCAGGTTCATCTACAGTTGCAAAGTCGACCGTTCCGAAGCCAGGAAATATATCGGCCGTTTCGTCTTGTTGCTCATCGGCGAGAGGGCTAAATCTGGTTTCTTCGTCTGGCATTTCCGAGAGCCAATCAGTTGTGATGTCATCTTCTGAAGTGCCCTGCTCAGCAGGTGCGATAGTTAAGTCTAGCCCTGCGATGAGGAGATCATCGAACTCCCCATAGTCGGTTTCACCGTCTGCATTTTCCGTTTGAACGGCCGTTTCTTGATCGTCTAATTGCGAATCAAAGGTTTCAAAATCATCTAACCAGTCTGGGAGCGCCTCAGCTTCTTCTGTTTCATCTAACAAATCCAAGGGTAAATCTGATTCTTCGTCATCGTCGGCAAAATCGCTTAACCAATCTGGAATAATGGCCTCTTCAGCCGAATCAAGTGATGCAGCCTCAGTGGGTTGATCGTTGTCTTCAATATCAAGCTCTCCCAACCAATCTGTTAATGTTTCCTCTTCCCCCATTGACTCAGTTGTTTCGAGACGCGAGGGAATTTCCTCATCAGAATCAATATCACTTAACCAATCTGGCAGCTCGTCCCCGTCTTCTTCAATAGTTGAGCCAACGATGGTCGTTTCTTCGTCAGAATCCAAGTCACTTAACCAGTCTGAAAGTTCATCTGCATCTTCTTCAGGGATTGGTTCAACTGGGGTCGGCGTTTCTTCTTCGGAATCAATCCCACTTAACCAGTCCGGCAATTCCTCAGCCTCATCCGTTGGCGGCGTCAACGCTTCATCCGTGTCGATGCCACTAAGCCACTCTGGAAGTTCCCCGTCTTCTTCAGAGGTTGGTTCCACTAGGGATGGCGTTTCTTCTTCGGAATCAATCCCACTTAACCAGTCCGGCAACGCCTCATCCTCGTCAGTTGGTGTGGTTGTTTCTTCATCAGACTCAATATCGCTGAGCCAATCTGGTAGTTCTTCTTCCTCTCTTTCTGGGGAAGAGTCGATTAGGGTCGGCATTTCGTCGTCTGTGTCGATACCGCTCAACCAGTCGGCTAGTTCTTCGTCGACTTCAGTTGGTTCTGACTCTTCCTTGTTTTCAGAATCTTCTAGCCAATCTGCAAAGCTCTCATTCGATTCTGAGAAGGGAGATGGTGCTTTTAAGGTCTCTAGGAAATCATCAGGCGTGGGGTCGAAAGGGGTCAGTTCGTCTGTATCGGCTAAATCACTCTCTAAATCGGCCGTGTGTTCCCCATCACTTGCTTCAAAATCTGTAAACCAATCGCCAACTGTTTCCTCTTTTACCTCAGTTTGTTGAGTCTCCGCAGGGATGTCATCTTCAAGTTCATCCAACCAGTCAGGCAAGGAATTGACTATATCGGCCGTTTCTTCTTCCGGCGACTCCTCTAATTCAGCCAGCCAATCATCTATTCCTGCATCATCAGAACCACTATTCTCGACATCAGAGAGCCAATCAGTTAGATCGGCAACGGCCGAATCATCCTGGCTTGGAAACTCACCACTCTCGACCGATTCTGTTTGCTCGCTGACCTCAGATTCCCCCAAATCTACCTCATCAGACAGCTCACTTAACCAATCACCTAATACAGTCTCTTGCGAATCCCCAGCTTGCTCAGTTGCCCCTTCCTCTTGTTGGTCTTCACCCGTTCGTAACCAGTCTAACAGTTGATTCTGGTCTAATTCATCACCAGGATCACGCGCAGGCAGGGAGAATGCACGAGGTGCTTCCCTACTTTCACCCTTAGATTCTTTGTCCTCTTCTCTCTCAGACGATAACTCCCCAGTAGGCAGCAACCTGGTGCCACAATTATCGCAGTACATTAGATTTCGGGGATTACGAACAGCACAGTTTGGGCAAGTAATATGGGAGCTAAGCGGTAGAGCAACTCCGCAATTATTACAGAATTTACTACCCTCTGTGTTTTGAGCGTTGCAATTGGTACAGGTAACGGTACTCATTTATTGTATGGTTGTTCCGAACCGAGTAATAGACGCAACGTTACGGTAATCGTTCCTAAGGCTACGCCAATTAAAATGCCACGCACACCAGCGCTTACAAAGATGAGCGATATGAAGCTATTGATCGTAGCAAAAATATCACTCAATGCAGGCGGCAGCGGGGTAATGCCCAATAAAATTAAAATAACGGTTCCAACAAATAAAACAGACCACAAACTTCGTCTCCGGTTTAGGAGGCGAAGGGCTGCAAAGAATAGGAAAAAAGCTAGCAAAGCGCCAAGGGCAGCTTCAATTGGCGCTTGGACATAGGTAAACATAGTGGCTGCACCGCCAAATAAATCTGTGAAGCCTAAAACCAGTGTCGCTAACAAACCGAGAATCAGCACCAGACTATAAACATTCCCCTTAAAGGTTCGACGAATATGAACGCTTAGCAAGTTGAGAATTCCTAGGATTAGGGCAACGGCCGCAAGAAAGCTGGCCCAGCCTGTCAATAATCCACTCTGGTCAGGTGCAACGGTTAGAATGAGTAGGGAAACGATGCCAAATAAAACGGCTAAGATACGGGGGACAGATTGGCGAATGATGTCCATTATAATCCCAGCAACAAATTAATGACGGCAAAAAGCAGAATTGCCACCCCGACTATCAAGCGTAAAATATCCTGCACTTGAAGGCTAGCTAGTTGGGAAGGGCTGCCTTTTAGATATGCTCCAGCGGCGAATAACTCTTCGCCAATAATCAAATCGTCACTCATTGCGGAGCCAACAGCTAAGGCAACTGGATCATCACTACCAACAATCTGGTCCATATCTTCTCGTCCGGCCGCTTCCAAAATCAGGCTGATTTCAGGGCCAAAATGACCCATCAGCAAATTACTACCAGCGTTGCTGTGTTGAACGGTATCGCTAACACCAGCGGCATAGGTCATTGGACTCGTCTCGGCAGCAACAAATTCAACCATTGTATTGGCATAATCGCTACTGCGATTAGCTTCGCTATAGGCCCCTCTAAGTTGATCTTGGGCAGCAGGTAAAAGCGTTCCGTCACCAACTGTGACAAGGGGCGGAACATCGCTAGCACAACCATCTTGAGCAAGATGTTCAAGGGCTGCAAGGGCAGCGAGACTGGTAGGGGATGTAGCCCCGTTTAGGCTGGCCCGACCTAATCCAAAATGAACACGACGGCCGCTTTCAACCGCTCTCCCCACCTGACTGTTTAAGGTTTGAAATCCACGCAAAGGACGCAACCCTACCCTGTGACCAGTCTGTATCCGACGTGTCAGAAGGAACAGCCCCGCCCCAACTAATATCACGATTAATAAGGCTAGAAAATTCATAAGGATTCACGGGCCTCTAAAGTGGAAATTAACGACTCAACAGCAGCCGATTCCTCTAATAATTCTGCCAAATGGTTGATTACATTACCAGAAAAGAAAAGGGCCAGGGCTGGCTTCGCCACCCAGAGTAATTGTCCACCTAGAAACGAAAACGGCCGACCCGCTTCTAAACCAACCAGGACAGGACCCTGAAGACCCAATCGACAAATAAAATCGGCCAATTGGTTGACAAATGCCTGGTTTTCATTTTGAGATTTGGTCATCATTTCAGTGCATACCAGGGCAATTTATGTTGACGTAACGTTAATAAAAGCCGAGTATAGCACGTTTACATATAGGTGTAAAGCTGTGGAATAGCCCATATGTCAGGGTTCGGAATAGGATGAGTAACTAATTTTTTTTCAGATGCCAGACAATAACTATCGGGTATAATCTGCTTATGTATTCATTGGAAAAAGCATTAGATGATCATGAACTTATTGTCTTGCGGGTTATTGGTGAATGGTGGGAACTAGAATTGACTGGAGCCGACAAACCTGCCTCCATTAAAGAGTTGACCAAAGCCCTTTCGCGGTTAGACATGAACGCCGAGATGGATTATCTAGGGCCGGAAGAAGCAGCGGCGCTCGAAGAGCTGATTCAAGCCAGGGGAAAGGTTCCGGTCGCAACCTTTGAACGGACGCATGGCAAGGTGCGCCTGATGGGACCGGGACGGTTGGAACGAGAAGAACCCTGGCTAGACCCAAGTAGCGCAGCCGAATCACTTTGGTATCGAGGCTTTATCTATCGCGGATTTGATGAGTCGGACGGGGCTGATTTTGCTGAGTTTTATTATTTACCGACTGAGTTTGTGGAGCAATTCCCTCCGCCCTCCTCCAAACCAGCCAAGCCTCAGGCTGTTCGGGAACCTGAGCCAACCTTGACGAAAACGGCCGAAGAAGCGCCAGATTTACCAGATGACTTAGAAGCATTTTTGGATAAGGCTAAGAAGAAAAAGGGGGGCAAAGCAACCGTTCCAGCAAAGGCAAAAGCAGCCCCAAAAGAAAAGGTTGTTCGCGCCGCGCCAAAACCGCAGCCGATTAAAAAACCAAAACGTCAGCCCGTTGAAGAAGAGCCAGAACCAACGCTGCAAGCAGTTAAGGCCCCGAAGGTGTTTGCCTCGGCCGTAACCGATACCATCGACGACATGACCACCATCTTGGCCCTTTCCCAGAATTTCCCCCTCCAAAAGGATGCCATTGATTGGTTGAGCGCCTATCTAATTATGCCGGATGAAAGTCGTCGTGATTTATTAGTGACGCTAGCCTTTGAGCAAGGACTGTTACGAGAGACGGAGGATGGCTATCGACCGGCTAGACCAGCCGTCCCCTGGCTCAAAAAGGATCGGGAGGGCCAACTGCGAGATTTGGTAGAAAGCTGGAGCAGCAGCGCCTGGAATGATTTATGCCACGTGCCGGAGTTGGCTTGTGAAGGTAGTGGTTGGAAAAACGACCCTATTTTGGCCCGAACAGCCCTACTTGATGTACTGCACCAAAACAGTGACTGGTTTACAACGGCCGATCTCATCGCCTATGTCCAAGCAACCGATCCTGATTTCCAGCGACCAGACGGCAACTATACAACCTGGTACATTCGAGATCAGCTCTCCGGCAGCTACTTATCTGGTTTCGATGATTGGGAACGGGTTGAAGGCCGGCTGCTCTCCTTCCTAATAACAGGCCCCCTTTACTGGCTGGGTATGACCGAATATGCCGAGAATGGGGAAGAGATCGCCTATCGTCTGACCCCACGTGCATTAGCTTGGCTGCAAAATGCAGCCCCGCCAACAGTAAAAGAGAGAACTGCGCCAATTGTTGTTCAAGACGATGCTTCCCTGGTTATCCCAATCACAGCAAATCGTTACCATCGTTTTCAGGCTACTCGGATCTCTGAACCGCTGCCACTAGAAGCTGGTCAGCCATATTATTATCAATTTACTCCTCAATCGCTGCAATTAGCGGCCGACCAGGGGATCGCGGCTGATAGATTGCTCCAATTTTTAACCGAAGCCAGTGGCAAAACGTTGCCAGTTAGTACAAAACGGGCTATTGAAAGATGGGCCGAAAATGGGTCAGAAGCCAAGCTGGAACAAGTCGTTATCCTACGCGTCAACGAGGCTGACATCTTAGACAAGTTGCGGGCCAATGCTAGAACTGCGCCTTATCTCAGTGAGTTTTTAGGCGACCTCGTCGTCATCGTGCGGCCGGGTGATTGGCCGAAATTGCAACAAGCAGCGGCTCAACTGGGTTTACTGCTAGAAACTGTGGAGTTTGTGGATGAAGGATAGGGTAATCCAATCTTTTCGAGAGCTTTATCGACGCGATCCGGCCGTTGTAGTTCGCGCCCCTGGCCGAGTCAATTTGCTAGGCGCCCATGTCGATTATAATGAAGGCTGGGTGCTGCCAGCAGCTATTGAACAGTCCATTTGGTTAGCGGCTGCCCCCCTCGAAAACGGCGTTGTACGGATTGCTTCGCTTGATTATGGTCATGAGGGGGAAACAACGCTGACAGAACTGGCCCAAAACACAACCTTACCATCAAGTCAAAACAAAGAGTTGGGTTGGCTTAATTATCCGGCCGGTGTGGCCTGGACTATGCAAGATGCCGGGCATAAATTGGTAGGGATGGAAGCGATTTTCACTGGCGACATTCCAAAAGGGGCTGGGGCCAGCTCTTCGGCGGCGGTTGAGGTAGCCTTTATATTAGCCTGGGAAGCGTTATCGGGCTTGACGTTGAACGGCCGTCAGAGAGCCAAATTAGGGCAACGCGTTGAAAATGGCTATCTTGGCTTGGCCTCTGGGATTATGGACCAGTTTGCCAGCCTACACGGGGCCGATGGTCATTTGGTGATGTTGGATTGTCGAACGCTGGATCATGAATTGATCCCCCTCCCCCCTGAAAGCGTTATCCTTGTAGCAGATTCCGGGGTGCGACGAGAACTGGCCTTTTCCGATTACAACAGCCGCCAGGATGAATGTCAACAAGCATTGGCTATTTTGCAGCAATATTTACCCGCCATTCAGACCCTGCGCGATGTTGATACAGAAGAATTTGAACTATATGCTCATCGGCTATCCCCAACATTGCGCCGCCGGGCGCGTCATGTCGTTGAGGAATGTGCCAGAGTCCTAAATGGTGTCGAAGCGTTACGGCAAGATCAAGTCGGCGTTTTGGGTAAGATGATTCGGGAGTCACATACCAGCTCCCGCGATCTTTATGAGATTAGTATTTTGGAGCTGGATATTTTAGCAGCCGCAGCTTGGCAGGTTCCGGGTTGTTATGGCGCTCGGCTGGTTGGAGGTGGCTTTGGGGGTTGCGTGGCAGCCCTGGCCCAAGAATCGGCCGTTCCTGAAATTATCCAAAGTATGGAAGAGACATTTGAAAATGAATTTGGCAGACGACCGCCTATCTTCGTCTGCAAGGCAGCAGCCGGAGCTGAAATCATTTCTTTTTCAGAAATTGGAGTTAACCGCTCATGACGACTGGAATAAATAAGCGAACGGCGCTCGGGTTGGCGGCAGTGGCGGCGGGAGCAGCTGGGGCCGGTGTTTATGCCTTGCGACGACAGTTGATCGCCCGTTGGCTCAATTACCCAAAGCCAGAATATAAAGTAAAGGTCGAGCGGAATATTCGAGTTGTTATGCCGGATGGCATAGCCCTGGCAACAGATCATTATCAGCCGTCTACCAATGGCGGTCAGGAAGCAGATTTCCCAACCGTTCTCATTCGGACTCCCTACTCTAAAGGTAAAATAGAAGGGATTGTCCAGACCTTCGTCTGTCATCGTTTTGCTGAACGGGGTTATCACGTTATTTCTCAGGATACCAGGGGGAGCTTTGAGTCTGAAGGAAATTTTGAACCCTTTGTGCATGAAGCAGTTGATGGCCGGGCAACCCTGGACTGGATTGCGGAACAGCCCTGGTTTGACGGCTCAGTAGGCATGTGGGGCATGAGTTATCCCGGCTACACTATCTGGGCCGCCGCATCAACCAAGCCACCCATGCTTAAGGCATTAGCGCCAGCCATTACTGGCTCTTACCTTGGGCCAGAAGACGGCCGCATCTTCCCCCTTGATCTCATATTAAACTGGATGCTCATTCTGGACAGCCTGCTAGATGAGAATGTAAATCTAATAGAGATGGCGCTCCGAACCGGAAATCTGGAACGACAGCAAGCGATTTTGTCGCCTGGCTACAACCACCTCCCTCTTTCAGAATTAGACCAGACAGTGTTGAATAAAGATATTCCCTTCTTCAAAGTCTGGCAGGATCATCCCGAATCAGACGACCCGTATTGGCGAGCAGTCGATTTTTCAGATGCCGTTGTTGAAACAACTGCGCCCGTTCATCTTGTCTCAGGTTGGTTCGATATATTCCTACCCCGCCTATTGAAAGATTATGCCAACTTAAAGGCGGCTGGCCGTAATCCATATCTGACCATTGGCCCCTGGTATCATCTCGACTTTGATCGTTTTTTAAGTGTGCGAGAAGCATTGACCTGGTTTGATGTTCATTTGAAGGGCAAGAAGGCATTGCTACGGCCGAAACCTGTTCGTGTTTATCTATCTGGCGCTGACCGGTGGTTAGACCTTGAAAGTTGGCCGCCACCAACTCAATGCCAGAAGTTTTATCTATCTCGCAAACAAGGCGGACCAGGTGAATTATCTATTGAACGGCCGAATCAAATTTCGGCAGACGACTGTTTGACCGACACCTATTACTATGACCCAGCGGATCCGACCCCCAATTTAGGCGGGCCGCTGCTATCTAATGCAGCTGGGTCTTACGACAACGCCGAGCTTGAAGCGCGAGATGATGTACTTACTTACACTACCGCCCCCTTGGAAGAGCATCTAAATGTGATTGGCACAGTCAAAATGACCCTTTTTGTCAGCAGCACGCTGCCCCACAGTGATTTTTTCGGCCGTTTATGCGATGTCCATCCAGACGGCCGTTCAATGAATATCTGCGACGGGTTGATTCGGCTTGGGCCTGAAGATTGTACTTTCCAACCCGATCAACCGACTGAGGTTGAGCTAGAGATGACGGCCGTCGCCCATCGTTTTTTGAAAGGCCATCGACTACGGCTCCAAGTTTCGAGTGGTTCCCACCCCCGCTTTGCCCGAAATCTGGGAACAGACGAGCCACTTCCTACAGCTACCCAGATGAAAGGCTCTGAAAAGACCATTTACCTAGATTCGGATCATCCTTCATCTATATCATTGCCAATACACAGTTAAGTAAATGGTAAAAAGTCATTAAAAATATTAGCCACGAATTTACACGAATTATCACTAATTTTGAACCTGTAATTCGTGTAAATTTGTGTTAATTCGTGGCAGATTTTCCTTAAATAACTTTTTGCTGACTACTTAAAGAAAATGAGCTTTTAAGTAAATGCCAGAAATTCGTAAGAATTAGGCAAGTGGTTTGTAAGCGATGGCATCTAAAATGATGGTGGGGTCATAAAATTAGCAATTGGAGGCATTGAAACCTATGGTATTTTTAAGACGATTGAAAGCGACAATATTATGTCTACTTGGTCTTGGGGTGGCGGCCTGTTCGGCCGGAGGCGATACGGCCGATCCCGCCGCAAGCCCAACCAGTGACAGCAGCGGCGTTCAGGTATTCTCATCTGGCATTTTCACCCCAAACCCAACGCCAACGCTTATCCCCGCCACCGTCATCCCTGATTTTGGTGTAGCCCCAGAGATAAATAATGAAGTTTGGTTGAATACTGAGACCGCGTTACCGTTGGCCTCGCTCAAAGGAAAGGTGGTGCTGGTCGAATTTTGGACCTTTGGTTGAATTAACTGCCAACGTGTGATTCCCTGGGTCAGGGAATGGTATCAGAAATATAATGGTGATGACTTTACCGTTATCGGGGTTCATTATCCCGAATTTACGTATGAAGAGGATATTGACAATGTTCGAGAGGCAACAGTTCGGTTAGGAGTCGAATATCCAGTTGCTATCGACAATAATGGCGTAACCTGGCGAGCTTACCAGCAGCGGTTTTGGCCGACCCGTTACCTGGTCGATAAGAATGGCAATATTCGTTACAAACATATCGGCGAAGGCGCTTATGCAGAGACAGAAGCATTGATATTATCTTTGATGGCAGAGCCGGATCCAGTTGTCAGTAGTCAGTAAATGGTGGTTAGTGAATTGAATCGAGGGATGGACGAAGAAGGGTATTACATAGCGGCAGCAACGGCCGATATTGAAGAGGGTGTGATGACGGCCGTTACGATCAACGATTTCTCCATCATCTTCACTAGAATCGGGGGAGCCATCTATGCTTTCAGCGCCCGCTGTCCCCATGCTTCGGGGGATTTAACGCAAGGAGAGCTGTATCGGGGACGGATTGACTGCCCTGACCATGATTACCGCTTCGATATTCGAACAGGGTTCCCGGTCTGGCCTGAAGATGAAGTTTGCCGCCTCAAGAAATACCCAACAAAAGAAGAGAATGGTGATTTGTTGATCAAGTTATAAACCTAATTTCCTAGTTGCCGGATTTGCCTCCTTTCGTGTAAAATGACTACTAGTCATGACGATCCCCACTCAGGTTATCTTGGACTTAAAATCAACAAACAGTGAATGCAGGTTGAATGGTTAGAATACACCAATCAATCTGTTTTTTTCTGCGTTTCATAGCCAGGATAATCTCTATTTATAAGGTATGAGGAATAAATATTATGAAAGGAAAGTTGGTTTCAAGCGTTGTGTTGTTAGCAACTGCCTTGCTATTTGCAATGGTATTTGTCGTAAGTGGACAACTTAGTACCACCCAATCTGTAACCGGTAAGGCGCCGGCCGCACCATTGAGCGAAGGTATTTCGCCAGAGCAGCAGTTGGCCCAGGATTTGGCTCTTTCTGACACGCAAGTACAGGCCTACACAGTCGGCCGTCGGTCAGAAGTAATGGGTGTCGGACTGGTAGGGCTTCATTACACACCGGCCGCAAGCGAATGTGCAACGGCCGATTGCCGCCAGGTAACGATATATAACTGGGATGAAAATGTCACAATTACCGCTATTGTCAATGTCGACAGCAGGTCAGTTTTGGATGTTCTTCATCTACCAGCGTCACATCCTGGCATTAACAAACGCCTCGTCGACCTCTCCCAACAATTAGTCTTAAACGACCCTGGTGTTGCCGAGGTGCTAGGTTTCCAACCAACCGTAGACGACTTGGCCTTTGCCCCAATGGAGGGAGATGCGCCAGGTACGTCATGTGAAGGAATTCATCTTTGCGTAGCTTACACCTTTGACCAAAATGACCGAATGTTATGGGCCTGGATCGATTTGACGGATGAAAAAGTGGCTGGCTTACGCTGGACTTCAGTTAATCCAGGTGAAAATGAACTCTACAATAACACCAGTGTTTTTAATGAAGGCTGCCCGCCAAGCGGCAGTGTAAACCAAGATGGCTGGACAATGGAACATGATGTAACTGGTTCAGACGGTCTTCGGGTGTTTAACATCAAATACAATGGCAATGACGTAGCCACCAGCATTAAATTGGCTGAATGGCACGCTGATTACGGCAACACAGGCTACCGTGATTCAACTGGCTGTGGTGGCGGCGGTGGCTTCCCCATCTACCCCTATGGCAATACCCAGGTATTGCAAATTACCGATGGTTTCCAGGCGCCAGGATTTGAAATTGTCCAGGATTTCCGGATGAGCAGTTGGGGCAACTCCTGTAATTACCGCTATGAACAACGGATTCAATTCTTCGCAGACGGCCGTTTCCGAACCGTCAGCGGCGCTTATGGTAAGGGCTGCGGAACCAATGCCTTATATCGACCCTTAGTCCGCATCGACATTGCCGTTGACGGCGATGCTAATGACACCTTCGCCCTTTGGGAAAGCGGTCAGTGGGTTGACCAAACAACAGAACTGTATAGAACACCATACAACAGTAGTAACGGCCCCCATGAAATGGATAGCAATGGGTATGCCTGGCGGATAATGGATCAGGGTGGCAATGGCTTCTATATGGAACCGAGTCAGGTTGACACCTTTGGTGATGGCAGCCGAGGCGATGACAATTTCATTTACGCTGTGCTGCATAAACCAGCCGAAGGCGATTCAGACCTTTCGGCTACAATCGGTTCTTGCTGTAATGATGACCACCAACAAGGGCCTCATCAATACGTAAATGGCGAGTCAATTGACAACACCAATATCGTTTTATGGTATGTACCTCAAATGGATACGGATGCCACAGACGGCGGCGATGGATACTATTGCTGGACCCTTCAGGGCGAGCCAAACCCAGTGACCTACCCATGCTTCACTGGCCCCATGTTTGTGCCAGTAAATGCAGGTAAACCAGCTGCGGCCAGCTTCACCCATAATGGTCCAGTGCCGTTAGGTCAATCGGCTATCTTCACGAACGGCTCAACTGGCGCACCACCGCTAACCTATGATTGGGACTTTGGCGACGGCGTTGGTACTTCAACTGACGAAAACCCAACCTATGACTATACTGCAAGCGGGACCTATACAGTGTCATTAACGACCGATAATGCCTTTGGTTCTGATACGTATAGTCTGCCGATTTTGGTATCAGATGGGCCAATCAACTACTTTATTTATCAACCGTTTGTGGTAAATCAACCATAAGCGTTTAACAAAACATTCAAGTAAAAAAAAGGCTTGAGCTAAATACTCAAGCCTTTTTTGTTTTAAATAATTACGTCTGAATCGACTTCTTAAGTAAATGCCGGAAAGATGTTTAAATCAAAGATAGGCATCAAGGCATTTACTTATAAAGAGAACGGAAGCCTATCTCGTCACTTTGTTCTAAAGTTACTTTCCATTTTCCACTTAACCTCTTGATATATGCCAAGGGGTTCAAAATAAAACTCACACTTTTATTGAGCCCCTTGAACCCCTTGACCCTCTTGAACCCCTTAACCACACCAATTCACCACCATAGCCGCCAAAACTTTGGCGCAATCTAAGACTTGTTGTAACGGTACGAATTCATTGGGGCCATGAACGCCCATTGAGCAGTCGCCTGGGCCGAAATAAACAACAGGAACGCCACAGTCCCGCTGCAAAAAGGTCGCATCGCCCACAAATTTAGACCCGGTATAAACGGCCGATTTTCCCATCACCTGTGAATAAGCTTGGCCCAAAACGGTTGGCCCAGGCGCATCGTGTGGCCCAGCAAATGAGGGCCAATCATAGACCGTCCCCACCTTGACCAGCGGCGGATGCTGTCGCAGCCAATCATCAAGTTGGCTGTGATGATATAGTGCCTGCTCAAATTCCGCCCTTATATCGGTCGGATCAATCCAACTAGGATAATTGATCAATCCCCTTATCTTGGCCCAACCAGGAACCGAGCCTTCATAAGTTCCCCCTTCAACAAAGGTACTGACAATGGAAAAAGCCCCAACGCCTTGATTGTCCTCATGCGCTGGAAAGCCACCCCCACCGTGCAGAGGATGTCGCCAACGCATAGTCCACTGTCGTTCTAAATCTTCTAGCAGTAGTAAAATACGAGTTGCCTTTTGAATGGCATCCACCCCAACTTCGCTTCCTTGAGGGATACCGTATCTTTGGGGGGAACGGGTCAGATTCCGCATAGAGGTGTGTATCTCTTTGCCCGTGACCTCAATAGAAAAGTCCATCTGACCAATACCACGCACAAATATCTCTAAGTGGGAGGGTTCGGTGACGATGGCAAAAGGAATTTCGTAACCTTTGTCTAGCAACCACCGAGTGGCGGCTATTGTGCCGATGTCTGGACGCATCGTTTCTTCCCCTGGTACAGTCTCGAGCAAGACATGGCCGCGAGGTTGGAAGCCGGTTGCTTTCAAAGCCCTTATTGCCCACAGCATCGCAATCACCCCGGCCTTCATATCGCTGGAGCCACGAGCGTATAATCGGCCGTCTTTGACGACGGGCTGCCAGGGGTCTGTGCCCCATCGATCCCGCATGGTTCCCGGTGCGCCAATGGTGTCAATATGGCCGTTAAGCAGCAAATTTCGGCCCTCCCCCGTGCCGCGCCAAACGCCAACGACGAACGGCCGATCCCCCTTCTCACAAACATTGACCCTAGCTACCTCATCCAAACCAAGCTCATCCCGCATAAAAGGCTCGGACAGGTCTCGTTGGAGAGCCAGTTCATTGGGAAAGGTTGAGTTGCAACTTACCCATTCGCTCAAACAGTCGAACATATCTTCGGCATTGCTTTCAAGCCAACTATTTGCGAGGATGGAACCGTTTTTAACAGGCTTTATTGACATCGTAATCTCCTTTGAGAACTGCCACCAATAAGATGATCAAATTTTCACTTTCTTGTTGTCTCTAAGGCGGCAGCAAAGATTTCGAGGAAGCGGTCAATCTGTTCGGCCGTGATGATGAGCGGTGGGGCCAGGCGTAAAGTTTGCTGATAGGGGCCACAGCGTGAAATTAAGATACCCGCTTCCAGGCAATAATCCTTTACTATCTCAACCGCCTGGGCATTTGGACGGCCGTCTGGCAACACAAATTCAACCCCTGTCATCAAACCTTTACCACGCACATCACCAATGACCGGATATTGACCTTGAAGGGTTCGCAATCCAGTCTGAAGCTGATTTCCGCGAACGGCCGCATTCTCTAACAAACCTTCTTCTTCAATGACTTGAAGGGTTGCTAACGAGGCGGCACAGGAAACGGGATTGCCGCCAAAGGTCGTGCCGTGAGCGCCCGGAGGCCATTGGCTCATAATTTCCCGTTTGCTGATCAGGACGCTTAATGGGAAGCCCGATGCAATTCCCTTTGCAACCGTTATCATATCCGGCACAATGCCAGCATGTTCAAAAGCCCACCACTTGCCACTCCGCCCAACCCCACTTTGAATTTCATCAGCCACCAACAAAATACCATATTCATCACATCGCTGGCGCAAGCCCTGTAAGAAAGCTGGAGGCGGGTCAATATAGCCCCCTTCCCCCAAAATTGGCTCGACGAACATAGCCGCTACCTGGGAAGGGTCTACTTCGTGAAAAAACATCGCATCTAGTTGGGCAAGACAGGCTTCGACACAGGTTTCGGCCGTTCCGCCAGAGGGACAACGGAAAGGGGTGGCATAAGGGGCGATGTGAACCCCCGGCATAAAGGGGCCATGTTTGCTGCGATACATGGCTTTAGAGCTGGTCAGGGCCGTTGCGCCCGTTGTTCGGCCGTGAAAGCCACCTCGGAAGGCGATTATCTCTGTTCGTCCGGTGACATAGCGACTAAGTTTTACGGCCGCTTCAATTACCTCTGCCCCACCACTGTGGAAAAACATCATGTCCAATCCAGACGGGGTCGTTGTGGCTAACTTTTCAGCCAGCCGGAGCATAACAGCATTGGCAACGGTCGTTGAGATATGGATTAGGCGGGCAGTCTGTTCCTGGGCAGCTTTGACAACCTGGGGGTGGCAATGTCCGGTGCTGGTGACGGCGTAGCCGCAAGCAAAATCAAGATAACGACGGCCGTCTTCCGTAAACAAGTATGCGCCCTCACCATGCGTGACAGACAAAGGAGCGGTTAAATACCAGGCTGGCGCCAAATATTTGTCACTGAGGGTTTGTAAAGTCGAAGAAAGTGCTGTCATGATCCTATTCCTTACTGATTTCTATACTCACCTTCCAAGATACTCATCACAATCGCATCTTGATAACGGCCGTCCCACAGAAGCGCGTCCCGTTTCACCCCTTCTCGTTTGAAACCTACTTTTTCATACACGTAGGCGGCACGGGGATTAAAATCATAAACTTCAAGATCAATTCGGTGTAATTTTAGCCGCTCAAAGCCATATTTAACTATTAAGCGAGTGGCCTGCGTCCCATACCCATTTCCAAAATAATCTTGACTGTAGAGGGCGATGCGGAAACTTGAAGAACGATTAGGCCAGCTTATATCATTAAGTACCACCTCTCCCAAAATGACGGCCGGGTTTTCCTTTAGGACGATGGCATAATCAGCCCGATCATCCGCTTCAGCGATTCGAGCGCAAAAGGCTTGCACCTGCGCTAAGGTAAAGGTTTCATGCGTGCCAGTCAGCCGGTTGGTTTCTTGGTCAGATAGGGCATGATACATCGGCTCGGCATCGCTGGCCTGGATCGGCCGTAAAAAAACAGTCTCACCCTTTAATATTGGTTTATCAAGCATAGGTATTCCTGTCTGACCGATAAGCTATATCGATAGTATGGCCAGGGAAAAAGTCGGATTTTAGAAAATAGAGCGACTGTTGCCGAATCTCTCCACCCTCAACAGACTTTATAAGCTGTTTACAATATTCATAAATATCCTGAATTATTCGCTCATAACGGTAATAAGCTATTGCCGTTTCATTGATAGTAATCTGACCATAGGATTGGTAGAACAATTCTTCCTCTTCCTGTGGAGACCGTTTTGAAGCCATCAGGCCACCGCCAACACCCATTAAGTCTCGCTCTTTGGGAGCCAAGATCGGCTCATCCCAATCAACGATATAAAAAGCATCATCATCACCAATAAATATATTACCAGCATGAAGGTCCGAGTGACAGACAATCATATTCGGAGGATTGGCTTTTAGAATTCGAGCTAACTTTTCAGCCCGCTCTACCAAGTCGGTAATTTCAAGGCGTTTGGCCTTCATAAATTGGGCCATTTCATTAGCAACTGAATCGACAAATATCTCAGTTTCCATCCATTCTAGTGAGTGCATCACCACCTTTCGACCTTCATCTGAATACCGCTCCCGGTGAATACGGCCGACAATCTCCTGGGGAATGGTAAGCGTATGAATCCTTTTAAGCGCTTTTCCAAACTCGGCCCAATGCTTATCTGATAGAACAACCTCATACCCATTCTTACCTTCAATAAATGGGTAGAGTATTGTCTTGTAGCTATCCAACTGACCCCAAAGTTGCCCATTTCTGGTCGGTTGAGGCGGGATAATTTGGCTGACACCTGTGTCGCAAAAAAATTTGGGCAAAGTGACACATGTCTCGTCAAATGGACCTGCCTTTATTTTGAAGAAGTAGTTGGTTTTATCAGACGTGGCTAGACGGTAAACGGCCGCGTTTACATCTGCCCCAATCGGCAACAATGCCACCTGCTCTATTGGGATTCCATATGTATCCCATACAGAGGCGACAATTTTTTCGTATTGCAGATCAGATTTTTCAAGCAAAGGCTTTAATCAGCCCGAACAAAGGGCAGATAACTGGCTTCAGATGCTTCGACTACTTTGTAGATGGTATTGTTTAAGCTATCAGCCAAATATAGTTCACCATTGATGTCTAGGCCAAAGGAGGTGAACAGAACCTTGCTGAAGCTTTCATCAATGGCTAACTGATGGCCATTATCCACGTCCAGACTCCAGATATACCCGAAACAATAATCGGCAAAGAAATAATGTCCGACCATGCCTGGATTCTCGCTGCCTCGATAGACAAAGCCACCCGTAATAGCGCAAGCGGGCAAACCGTGACTGTAAGTGTACACAGGAGCGTCATAGCTCCCCATCGGGCCACAGCCAGTGGTGTCAAAAGGCGCATCGCCTTCGTAACAACGCCAGCCATAGTTTTCGCCACCTAAGCTAGATGCCAGTTGAAGATTGATCTCTTCGACATTCTCACGGCCGACATCAGCCAAATAAAGGTTGTCGTTGGCGCTGTCAAAGCTGAAACGCCAGGGGTTACGTACCCCAAGTGCCCAAATTTCGTCCAGTGTGCTGCCATCACCAACGAAGGGATTGTCGTTGGGAATGAGGTAGTTTGTAGTTGAGGTAGTCCCGCTAATATCTATGCGAAGGATTTTTCCCAGCAATTCTTGGGGGTCTTGGGCGCGGTTGTCATCATCGCCATCATCTTCCCCATCACCTAACCCAAAGTACAAATAACCGTCCGAGCCAAAATTTAGGTCGCCACCGTTATTATCCAGCCCAGGTTGTTGAATAGTAAAGATGATAAATTCACTGCTAGGATCGGCTACATCGGGATTCCCTGTGACAGAAAAGCGAGAGATTCTAGTATATTTATCATTGCTGACATCTTCATAATTATAGTTTACATAAAAATATCCGTTCGTGTCATAATCAGGATCAAAAGCCACGCTAAGGAGGCCCATTTGACCGCCGCCAAAGACTCGATCGGTGATGGAGAGGAAAGGAGTGGCTTGAACGCTACCATCTGCTTCGATAATACTGATTCGGCCGTCTTGCAAAGTCACAAAGAGTCGATCGTCACCTGAGACACCGCTGTTGGCTATATCGGTCGGGCTAAAATCGACAGATGCGAAGGTAGAGAGCGTAATATCCGGGATGTCGCCTCCGGCAGCGGCACGACTTTCTCCGGCTTGTAAAAATGTGATGAGGATAATGGCTAAAACAAATCCTAGCGTGGGAATGATTAGATACTGTAACCGTTTGGTAAAATTCATAGTTCCTTCTTTATGTCAAAAAACCTGGTTTTAATAAAAACCTAGTTTCTAATTACGATGGTTAATTTGCTGGTTGTATTTGAACTACATCGCCGCTGGCATGATCTAGCAGGTACAGTTCACCAGACGAATCTTCACCGAAACTGGAAACTGTGTGGCCGCTTTCCAAAACAACATTTTGGAGCCAACTGCCATCAGTTTGGCGGAACAAGCTCCACACAATACCCGTACAATAATCGGCGAAGAAATAGTTAGCGGTTAGCGCTGGAAATTGATTACCCCGATAGACATAGCCACCAGTAATTGAACAGCCGGAATCGTGGCTGTATTCGGCTACTGGCAAAACCGTTCCAGTTGGATCGCATGTTTCTGAATCGTAGCAATGGTTGCCTTCCAAGATGTTCCAGCCATAATTTTCGCCCCCTCTACTGTTAGCTGGTTGGAAATTAATCTCCTCCCAAATACGCTGGCCTACATCGCTGAGATATAAATCGCCCGTTTGGTGATCAAAGCTGAATCGCCAAGGATTTCGTAAGCCATAGGCCCAGATTTCATCTGCCTGAGTTGGATCATTTACAAAAGGATTATCGCTTGGAACCGTATAAGACTCAGTGCCGTTCACATCAATTCGGAGGAGTGCGCCCAACAATGTGGCTGGATTTTGACCTTGATTTTGGGGGTCGCCGCCACTACCGCCGTCGCCCATGCCAATATAAAGATAACCATCTGGTCCAAAGTGGATTTGACCGCCATTATGATTACCAAAGGGTTGGGACAGGAACATAATTCTCTGTTCGCTGAGCGCATCGGCCGTATTTGGATCATTAGGATTGACTTGAAAGCGGCTAATGATGGTATTGCCGCTCAAATCAGTATAGTTGACATAAAAACTGCCATTTAGAGTATAATCCGGATCAAAAACAAAGCTCAACAAGCCTTGCTCTAATGCCTCAGAGCCAACTCTATCTTGAATATCGAGGAACAGGGTTGGTAAAACCTGACCGTTCTCGATAATCGAAATACGGCCGACCTGCTCAGAGACAAACAAACGCTCGTCACCAGCATGAGTTAAGAAGGTTGGCCGTTCAAATCCACCGACAATAGGGGCAAGTTGAATAGCCATTACGGGTTGGGGTTCAAGTGCGACTGGCTCTGTCGGTACAAGTTCTGGGGGAACGGTCGGAGGGACAGTTGACTCAGTGGGGGCAACAGTCGGCAAAATTTGGGTCGGTTCGGCCGTTTCTTGGGTCGGCGCTTCCACGATAACTTCCGTTGGCTCAACGGGCGCACTCGTTGGAGAAACATTCTCATTAGCGTTTTCGGCCGTGCTACAAGCGGCCAGTAAAAGGAGCAACAGAATAACGATAATGGTGTGCAGAGGCAGGCGTTTATTTTGAAGGCTTCTCGTGCCTCCCTGTTTTTTTTTCAGCATATTTACTTTCCAATAATTGTTGGATTAATTGGCAATTCACCCAACATTGTCTATCGCGCTTCTAATGGTTGAAAAACCTGATTTTCTGGCCCTATGTAATTGGCTTTGGGGCGAATCAAGCGGTTATCAGCAAGCTGCTCCAATATGTGAGCGGTCCAACCAGCAATACGGCTTAGAGCGAAGAGACAAGTGAAGGTATCAACAGGTAGTTGAATCATGTATAGGACAACGGCCGAATAGTAATCGACATTAGCGTAGAGATTTCGTTCAACAAAATAATCGTCCTGGCGGGTTAAATTTTCGATGGTAGAAGCAACATCATACCACTGGCTTTGACCACTGCTACGAGCTAATTTTTCAGCCATCGGCCGCAAAATCTTGGCTCTTGGGTCTTCAACTTTATAAACCCGATGGCCGATCCCCATGATACGACGGCCGCTTTCACGGGCTTCTTTATACCAGGCTTCAACATCGCCTCGCTGGGCAGCATCAATGAACTGTTCCATCGCTTTCTGATTGGCGCCGCCATGCGAAGCCCCTTTGAGGGTGCCAATGCCACTGGTAACGGCCGAATAGACATCAGCCAGGGTGCCAGTCGTCACACGGGTTGCGAAGGTAGAGGCATTAAAGCCATGATCGGCCAGCATGACCAGGTAAGCGTCCAAAGCTCGAACGGCATCGGCGTTTCCTTCTTCGCCCGTTAGCATATAGAGAAAGTTGGCTGCATGACCGAGGTCGTTGCGGGGCGCAACTGGCTCTTTATTGTTTCGGATCCGTTCCCAGGCAGCAACGATGGTGGGAAAGACGGCCGTTAATGACAAAGCTTTTTTACGCGCCCCTTCCACGCTAATGTCATCGGCAGTCGGGTCAATTAAGCCCAGCCCACTGGTGACGGTTCGTAAAACCGCCATTGGATGCGCTTCATTTGGAATAGTTTGCATGGTTTGTAGGACCGCCGCTGGCAAAGCTCGCTTAGAGCAAAGGGCGGCATTGAAGGTATTTAGCTGCTGTTGATTGGGTAAATTACCATTCCATAATAGATAAACGACCTCCTCAAAGGATGCGTTTTCGCCGAGGTCGGCAATACTATAGCCGCGATAGATCAGCTCCCCTTTCTGACCATCCACCCGGCTTAATGATGTATCGGCCGCAATGACTCCGGCCAGCCCTTTTCCTGTTGTCATGTTTTCTTCCTTCTCCTTTTTTGTATTTTTAATTATAAGGATGATTGCAATTGGTAACTGGCAATCAGTGCATTCAATTACAAATTACTAATTACCCCGCTGCTTCGCGGAGGCGGTCACCATATTGCATTTGGTAATATTCCTGGTATTCGCCAGATTTGACCTTGCGCCACCACCATTCGTTATTTAGATACCATTCGGCTGTTTTACGAACCGCTTCCGGCAAACTATAGCGAGGTTGCCAACCTAAAGCTTTAATCTTATCAACATTTAAGCTGTAGCGACGGTCATGTCCTGGGCGGTCTTTGACGTGGCGGATAAGACTCTTCGGCCGTCCCAGCGTCTCTAAGACGATTTCAATCATCGTCAGATTTTCCATCTCATCCCCAGTGCCAATGTTATAGATTTCGCCCAATTCGCCCCTATGTAGAACGAGATCAATCGCTTCGCAATGATCGCCCACATATTGATAATCACGCATTTGACGGCCGTCTCCGTAAACGGGCAGCGGTTGGTTGTCAATGGCGTTAGTTGTGAAAAGTGGAACGGCCTTTTCGAGATGTTGATAAGGGCCGATATTATTAGCTCCTCTGGTAATGGTCACAGGCAGATCATAAGTAGTAAAGAAGGCCATTGCCATCAGGTCGCCGCTGGTTTTGCTGGCAGCATAGGGGCTGCGAGGAGCAACGCGGTCGGTCTCAACGCTCGCCTGACCGTGAACAATATGACCATAAACTTCGTCAGTTGAAATTTGATGATACCGTTCAAGATTAAATTTTCGGGCTGTCTCCAATAGGGTATGGGTGCCATTAATATTAGTTCGGAGGAAAGCATTGGGGTCGAGAATAGAGCGATCTACGTGGGTTTCGGCCGCAAAATTAACGAGGGTGTCAATACTGTAATCTTGAATAGCTTGCTCAACGGCTACTCCATCGCAGATGTCAGCCTTAACCATGTTGAATCGAGGGTCATCGGAAACATCAAGTAAATTGTCCATGTTGCCAGCATAGGTCAATTTGTCGAATACAAGAATATTGTAATCAGGGTATTTATCTAACATATGAAGGACAAAATTTGCCCCAATAAATCCAGCGCCCCCTGTTATCATAATGTTTTTCATATAGGTTCCTCAATTGTTAGGTTAGTGATATTTTGCATTTTAACCGATCAAAATAGTTCGGCCAATTCGTTTGGGATTTTATCAGTATTAGCTTACAATTCTAGGACTAATATAGAACAGGTATTCCATTAAATTTATGTTGTCTCGCTTTCAGTTGTTTAGAAAGTCCCCCTTGCCAGTAACATCTACCCTTGATGATGTGAAAAACGGCCGCAGTCGTCGCTATCTTCGGGGCTGGGTCATCCTGACATTTTTTACGGCCGTTTTTTTAGCCTGGGTTGCATATCGGCTAATCATGCAACCCACTTGGCCCGATCTCTTCCCCTTGCTGCGAGAACTAATTGATTTAGGAGAAGCAGCCGCCGCCTTTACCTTAACTTTCTTATGGATCGGTCTCTGGTGGCGGCATCGAACTCAGGATAGACAACCTAAATCGCAAGTAAAAGTCGTTAGCCTAGAAGGATTATATGCGCTAACGCCAAAAGATTTCGAGAAGTATGTTGGAACGCTGTTTAAGCGCAAGGGGTATCAGGTGTCTTTGCGGGGCGGGTCAGGAGATCATGGCGTTGACCTGGAGTTGGTAGGTCGAGACGGCCGTCGAGCCATTGTCCAATGCAAGCGGTACCAACATACAGTTGGCGAGGAGATTGTGCGCGAGCTTTTCGGAACAATGATCCATGAACGATCCATGCGGGGATTTTTAGTGACAACGGCCGATATTTCTTCTTCAGCCAAACGGTGGGCGCAGGGCAAGCCGATTACCCTTATTGACGGCCCAACGCTGGTCGAGATTGCCCACTCATTAGCAAAGGAACCACAGTGACGAATAACAACCACAAAGCAGATATAACGACCGTATTGCCAGTTCGACACGGCCGAACCGATTGGAACGAGGCGGGGAAATGGCAGGGGCATACGGATATTCCCCTCAATGCGACAGGTCGTCAACAGGCCCAAGCCCTGGCTCGACGATTGGCTGACTGGCCCATTCAAGCCCTGTACAGCAGCGATTTATTACGGGCGGCGGAAACGGCCGAGATTATCGGCCAGTCGCATAAATTAGTACCAATCCAGGAATATGCTTTGCGGGAGCGATATGGCGGCTTCTTTGAGGGCTTGAACTCAGAGCAAATTCAGAATGATTACACGGCCGAATGGCGGGCGCTTTTAGCAGGGGAAGAGTTGGATGGCGTTGAGGGCAATACGGCCGTGCAGGAGAGAATGTGGCAGGTCTTTGAGAAGGTTGCGACAAACCATAAAGGGCAAATGGTCGTATTAGTCAGTCATGGCGCTTCGTTGGGGATGCTATTGGCGAAGGCATTGGGCTTCACGTTGGCACAACGGCCGCGCTTTACAATGCGCCAAAACACGGGTTTAAGTATTGTTGAGGTTGATGAGCATGGGCCAGTGGTGACGCTGTTCAATGATGGCAGTCATTTAGCAAAAAATAATTCGTAACATGTAAAACGTAATATCTAGCATAGACCTTTACGGATTACGAATTACGTATTAGGTCGATGCGATGGGCAAAGGGGCTGTGCAAAGCAGTCAATTTTCAAGGTTAAACCGCCTATCAAGATAGTTGGCGTTGATTATCCAATGCTTTATACTCCGATATATAAAAACTTACTTGAGGAAATTAAACCAAATATGCCCAACCAAAATGAAACCCTTTCAAAAATAGACCGCTTTATTGCTGACCATACTGATGAGTTTGTAACCGCTTTGGGCCGTCTTTGCGCCCAGCCGAGTGTATCAGCCCATAACATCGGCATACAGGAATGCGCCCAAGTCGTTGCCGACATGTTGAAGGAGCATGGTTACAGCGCAGAAATTATGCCTTCGGCTGGGAATCCGGTTGTTTATGGGGAGGGGAACGGCCGAAGCGACAAAACACTCTTATTCTATCTCCATTATGACGTTCAACCCGCTGAACCGCTGGAACTTTGGGACACACCACCCTTTGAATTGACCCGCAAAGGCGACAAATTGTATGCACGGGGAGCGGCCGACGATAAGGGACATATTATCGCCCGATTGGCGGGATTAGCGGCCGTCAAATTTGCGCTTGGGGATTTGCCATGCAATGTCAAATTTATCATCGAAGGCGAAGAGGAGTTAGGCAGTCCCAATATGCCTGCCTTTATTGAAGCCCATCAAGAGAAATTATCGGCCGATGGCTGTGTCTGGGAGTTCGGCGGCGTCAACCATGATGGTGCACCAACCCAAACGTTGGGGTTGCGAGGCATTTGCTATGTTGAGCTATCGCTGCGGACGGCCAACCAGGATGCTCATTCGGGGCTCGGTGGTTCCATCTTTCCCAATGCTGCCTGGCGGTTAATTTGGGCCTTGAATACGCTTAAGGACGCCGATGAACAGATTCTTATCCCTGGCTTCTATGATGACGTTCGGGGGCCGAGCGAGGTTGACTTGGCCTTGCTAGCTGAACTGCCAGATGATTCAGAGAAGATTAAAGAGATGTATGGTTTGCAATCATATCTCAAGGGAGTAGAGGGTGGCATTGATTTTAAGCGGAAGGCTATCTTTGAGCCAACCTGCACCGTTTGTGGCTTGGATTCAGGCTATCAGGGGCCAGGGTCTAAGACGGTCTTACCAGCAGAAGCGCGAGCTAAAATTGATTTCCGGCTGGTGCCGGATCAAAAGCCGGAAGATATTCTTGCCAAGCTGCGAGCGCATTTGGATGCTCAGGGCTTTGAGGATATTGAAATCATCTTTCATGGGGGGACAAGGCCAGCAAAGACTGACCCGGAAGATCCGTTTGTACAATTGACGAACAGAACGGCCGAAACGGTTTACGGCCGAAAAATGGTTGTTTCCCCCATGTCGGGAGGCAGTGGCCCCAGCTATCCTTTTGTCCACACCTTGAAACTGCCCGTCGTCGCCACCGGCATCGGCTACCCTGGCAATGCCATCCACGCTCCGAATGAACATATTCGGATGGACGATTTTATTCAAGGGATCAGGCACACCGCTTATTTAGTTGAGGCGTTTGGCAGAGAAGGGTAAGAAAATAGTTGATTGCTGAATAGAATGGCGACAAACGTCATTATGACAATAAAGAAGGAAAAAAAGGTTGTCTCTGAACGCGTTGCGATCACGAAACATCGTAGCAACTGCGGGTGCCCGTCCAAGTGTTGAATATATCCCAATTAAGACAAGAGCTAGCCAAAGCCATAACCGTCGCTCCCGAGCTGAGCTAAAGACAAACACGTAATTGTTGAAGGCAACGACGATAAATACTAGTTGAGATTATCTTCTTCCTTTATCTTCGGGAGCGGACGATGAGAAAGGCGGAGAAGCCCACGACGACGATGCCGAGAAAGACAAGGATGCCGCCGAGGAAGAAGCCACTTAGAAAGGTGTTACCGTTGACCGGGTCTGAGCTTTGGGCATCGCTGAAAGTGACTTCGCCAACGGCGGGGAGGTTAATGGTACTGGTATTATTTGCGCCAGAACGCTCACAGTCCCAGAGGCCAGTCATGCCAGTTAGGTCGTGGATGTTGGAAACATCGCGGCGTTGAGGATCGTAGTCGAAGACAGGGTCGACCGTCATCTCTTCGGGGGAGATAACGGTATTTAGGCGAGTGAGATAGGCGTACTTTTGGCCGAGTTCCTGCAACAAGGGATCGGAGACGGCCAATTCATGGGTCGGAGCGGCATATTCAGTAACGAACGCTTGCCCGCCAAATTCATCAGCCCGTTGGCCCATCAAGGAGCGGTAATTATTGCCGCCAAAGGTGTTGATGATCAAATCCTCGTCGTGGATTTCCATATGGGCATAGTTCACTGGAATGGCTTGTTTTTCAGCATAGAACCAGAGAAGGACGGCCATATCGGGATTGGCAGCAACAGCCGTTAAACGCAAGGGGATCATTGGCCGTTCGCTGGCGTAAGTAACTTTGATTGGCTGAATGTCTTGAACACCCTGCTCTGGTAGCAATCGCATTGCCAGGAAGACAAACTGCTCTTCAACGTATAGGTTTATCAATGGTTCCATCTGCTCTGTGACGGTGTAGGCGTTGTCACGAAGCCAGACAATGAGGGCGGAGGGGTCTTCGGAGCCAATGACATCGAAACCGAAGGGGCCAACTTCGCCGCTGGCAAATATCTCAACCCCACTCTCCTCGGCTGACGGTTCCGATAAAACAGCATCAAAGCCGAAGTCCTGGTCTAAACGGGCGCAATCTGGACGGGTTGGATTAATAAAGACTGGATTGGTGGATTGTTCGATTTCTAGGAAGGCGGTGACGGCCGTTTCGGGAACCTCAATGTCTTCGGCCGTTATGGGGGTCGGTAGCGGCAGAATCCAAGAGAAATCTTCGGCAAAACCTGTGTATTGAATTTGGATGATGGCCGAGACGGTGCCGTCCCGGTTTTGGGTGAAGATGATGCGTTCGGCGTTTTGGTCGACAGGGGAGTTTTGGCAGAAAAGACCACCGCAGGCTTCGGCCGTTCCTGGTTGGGCCACTCCTAATATCATGAATACAAAAACGAGAATCGACCCTATAAGGATTCGTTTATTCATCTTACCCTCCTAAAAATAGCCATGAATAAGGTGGAATGTCTTAGCGAAGACCAGTTAAGCTGCGGGCGATGACGAGGCGCTGGATTTCGCTGGTTCCTTCGTAGATTTCGGTAATTTTGGCATCACGGAAATAGCGTTCGACTGGCATCTCTTTACTGTAACCCATGCCACCATGAATTTGGACAGCCTGAGTAGCGACCCACATGGCCGTTTCGCTGGCGTAAAGTTTGGCCATGCTAGCTTCGAGGGAGTACCGTTGGCCCGTTTCGGCCGATTTTATCTTCGCCAGAGCAGCCTGATAGATAAGCAAACGGCTGGCCTCAACGCGGGTTTTCATGTCAGCTAGTTTCTGTTGAATCATCTGGAATTGGCCGATTTTTTGGCCAAACGCCTCTCGCTCTTTAGCATAGTTTACGCTAGCATCTAATGCCGCTTCGGCAATGCCAAGGGCTTGGGAAGCGATACCAATTCGACCAGCATCAAGGACGGTCATGGCGATCTTGAAGCCTTCACCCTCCTCACCGAGCCGATTTTCGACTGGGCAGGCGTAGTTATCAAACGTAATTTCGCTGGTGGCGCTGGCCCGGATGCCTAATTTTGGCTCTTTTTTGCCCCGCTCAAAGCCGGGTTGGTCGGTGTCGATGATAAAGGCGGTGATGCCTCGGTGCTGTCTGTCAGGGTCAGTCATGGTGAAAAGGATGACGATATCTGCATAGGGAGCGGAGGTAACCCAGGATTTACGGCCGTTAATAATATAGTGTGTGCCCTCTTCATTGAGTACAGCCCGGCTACGCATGGTTCCCGCATCGCTGCCGCTCATCGGTTCGGTCAGGCTATAAGAGCCGATTTTTTCGCCGCTGGCGATTGGAACAAGATAGTTCTGCTTTTGCTCTTCCGTACCGAATTTAATCAGGCCATGACAGACGAGAGAGTTGTTGACTGACATAATGGTGCCGTGACTGGCATCGACTTTGCAGATTTCTTCGAGGGCCAGGACATAGGCTACGGTGTCCATGCCAACGCCGCCATATTCTTCGGGCACTTCGATACCCATGAAACCGAGGCCACCCATTTGACGAACGGTGTCGATGGGAAAGTCACCGCTTTCATCAAATTCGGCCGCGATAGGAGCGATAGCGTTTTGGGCAAAGTCGCGGGCAGCGTCACGAATCATTTCGTGTTCTTCGGTGATAAAGTCAAACATTTATTTCTCCATTTGTGGGTTCATTGAAAAAACCGGGGTTTTAGATTATCTGCTTGGAATTTACCGACTGGTTTAATGGAAAACCCGGCTCTTCAACCGTTTTCAGTTATTTGGTTACTGTCTTCGTAAGACGAGTGTTACAAAGGTGAAGTTAAAGTAAGAATCAGAGCCGTATAAAATGGTCGCCGGGTCTAGAATTAAGGAATCTTTGGAGGACATTCGGGCTTCGTAAATCGGAATGAATTCCGAACCGCCAATTGCTCTTTCCATTTCTTCTTGATCTTCTTCTGTCAGCTCAATATTCAACCCTTCTCTGTCAAAGGCCAGATAATCTATACCATCAATTTTTTGAATTCTATATTCATAAGCAACATTCGCTGTATCAATAAAGGTGCCGTCTTCAAAAAATTGCCAAATTTCTCCTGTGTTGCTGCCTACTTGGGTCCAATTACCGACAATATCATTTTCTATGACCGGATTTGAATTGTCTCCATTGGTTTGAGCCGAATCGTTTGAGCATCCAACCACCAAAAAAAGTGCGACGACAATGGGGATAAGTCTATGATATAACTTCATCTATATTATTCAATTCTAGGTGGACAAGTTCAATTCGCTGAAGTGATCGCTTACTTTTTGGAGGAAGAATTCAAAGTCCTGGGAGGTTAGCTCTAACCCTTCATGCCAGCGACGACGTTCGGCAAGCCAGTAGGGGCCTTCTTTGCCAGTTAGCATATTGGAGGGTAAGGACGGCCGTGATGGGGCAGTGAGCCAATTTTTGACGGTGTTGGTATCATAGAAATCTGCCAAATTGATGGTATGAAAGCGGTACTTTTCTAATACTGGTTGGGCCTGCTTGGGAGACATCAGCGTATAGACGATGAATCGCTGCTCATCTTGCTGAACTTGGGTTGCCAGACAGAGCCAATTTCCAGGAACTCGTCGTTCCCGGCCGCCACGAGGATAACCTTTTAAGGGAAAATTCCACAATATCTGATTGGCCCGACGTGACCAATCAATGGAAAAGTCCTCTTCCTCATTTAGAACAATGTTCAAACCCTGGTCGCTAACCTCGACCTGACGGCCGCTATGCCATCGTTGTTTTAGGAACTTTTCGCTGATGGCGCCAATGCCTAAGGAGATTGGTAAGGCGCCAAAACAAGAAAGGGCAACGGCGTAGTCGGCAATGCCGCCAGGCGGCTGATTGTCTAGAATACCTTTTATAAAAATATAAAAGAGGATGAAGGTAACGATCCAGATGGTTGGAACGGCGAAGCGAATTCCGGTGTGTTCCTGATCGGCATGTAAAACTGTTGCTGAGTAACTCATACAATAAATAGTAGTCATCCCAGGCCATTCTGACAAGTAATTTCTGTTTCTGTTACAATTTGTTTAAGCTATAAAGTAAGTCGAAATGATCTAGCCACGAATTAACACGAATTTGACGAATTTTTCCTTTATAAAATGTGTCATTTGTGATCATGGGGATCGTGTATGCTGGGATTGTATTTGTCTTGAGGTAAGGTATAGACGCGAATTTGACGAATCATATTCTAAAAATTTGTGGTTTTTTTGGAAAGGTATGTTTGCTGAATTAATAATAAATATTGAAGCGGCTTTGTCGGGGACGTTCCATTATCATGTCGGCCGTGATATGCGTTCGACGCTGGAAATTGGGCATTTAGTTGAGGTGGAGTTCGGCCGTCGTTTGGCGCAGGGGGTGGTCATTGGTTTTTCAGATATAGCCCTTGTTGAAGAGACTAAGCCCGTTATCGCTTTGATTGATGAGGAGCCTGTTGTTCGTCCCTGGCAGATTAAGTTGGCGCGGTGGATGAGTGAGCAATATTTAGCGCCGTTGAATGCTTGTTTGCGGCTGATGTTGCCGCCGGGGTTGACGAGGTGGGCTGATATTACCTTGGACATCAATCCCTATTGGGATGGGAACGGCCGTCTCACCGAAATGCAAGAAACGTTGCTAACCCTGCTGCGAGAACAAGGAGATTTACGAGGGCGACAAATTAACCGGGCGTTGGATAAAAAAGATCGCAAAAAATGGAAGAGTGCGGCCGATCAACTGGTGCGACGAGATATTTTGCGCAAGGCTTCAGTGCTTGACCCGCCACGAGTACGGCCGAAAGTGATCCGAACGGCCATCCTCAGCGCTGGGCCGGGCCGAATTTGGGCCGCTGCGGGGCGGCTTGGCCGGGCCAATAAACAGGCCGACATCTTGCATTATCTGGCAACAGGCAAAGACCCTTTACCAGCGGAGTCTGATGTATTGGCTTCGACAGGGGCGCAGGAAAAGCATCTAGAAGCACTGTTAAAGGCAGGACTTATTCAACGGACAGCAGGGGAGACGATTGTGGTTCCGGCCAGGCCTGCTTTGAAAGCGGCCGAGGAGATTCGGCCGTTGCTGCGCCGCCTGCCCGCCCCATTAACAAATTTGAGCGAAACGGAACAGGCCCAAATTGCTGAACTTGAATCGCAAAGGATCGTTCAGCTTGTCGTACAAGAAGCGACGGTGGGGTTGGCGGTGTTGCCTAAGGTGGCGATTAGTCACGTTTTTCGGCTGCGGAAGGGGAAGAAGTATGAGGCGGTGTTGAATTATTTGGCGCAGATGGCGACGGCCGTTTCGCTAACCGACCTCTATGCCGCCACCAATACCAGCTTGAGTCAACTACGAAAATTGGTGAGTCTGAACCTGATTCGTTTTGGGGATGAAGAGGTCTGGCGGGATCCGTTGGCGGATCGGGACTTTGTGCCAGTTGATGCCCCACGATTGACGCGAGATCAGGTCCGGGTGTGGGGACGGTTGAAGATGGCGATGATTGTGGCTGATGATGACGATCAACTTCCCGGTGGCTCAGTACCTCCGGGGGGTTTAAGTCCTAAACCAGTCTTGTTGCACGGGGTGACCGGGAGTGGTAAGACTGAAATTTATATGCGGGCGATTGATTTTGCCTTGCAAGCAGGTCAGCGAGCTATTATGTTAGTTCCTGAAATCGCGTTAACCCCACAGACGGTGCGGCGCTTTGCAGCCCGTTTTCCAGGACAGGTTGCTATCTGGCACAGTCGGCTGACGGATGGGGAGCGGTATGATACCTGGCGGCGGGCGCGGCAGGGTGAATTTGATATTATGATCGGCCCTCGCAGCGCCCTTTTTACACCGCTGGAAAATTTGGGGGTGATTGTACTGGATGAGGAGCATGATCCCAGCTATAAGCAGACACCGCCTGTCCCGGCTCCTTACTATCACACGAGAGAAACGGCCCTGGCACTCGGCCGTTTGACGGGAGCGATGGTCATTCTGGGCAGCGCAACTCCCGACTTAGTTACCTATCATCAAGCCCAGGCGGGACGGCTCCAATTGTTAGAATTGCCCCGGCGGATTATGGGCCATCGCAAGCGAGTTAGCAGCCAATCGCAGCGGTTGGGTCGGGAAGCGTTATATCAGCCGATCGAAGATGAGCCGGAAGAGGCCTTGACCATTCCCTTGCCGCCCATTCAAATTGTGGATTTGCGACAGGAGTTGCGGGCTGGCAACCGGAGCATTTTCAGCCGAGCCATGCAGGAGGCGATGGATGAGACGTTGGCGCGGGGAGAGCAGGCGATCTTGTTCTTAAATCGACGGGGGACAGCTTCGTTTGTGATGTGTCGGGATTGCGGCCATGTGCTGAAATGTCCCCGCTGTGATATGCCATTGACCTATCATCGACCGGGGATGATGTTGTCTTGTCATTATTGCGGCCGTAAAGAGCCACCCCATAAGGAATGCCCTAACTGTGGTTCCAAGCGGATTAAATTTTTTGGGCTGGGGACTGAGGAAGTTGAACGACGGGTACAGCAACAGTGGCCCAATGCCCGGACGGTGCGTTGGGATAGAGATACAACGGCCGGACGGAACACCCATGAGAGCCTCCTATCGAGCTTCATCAACCAGGAAGCAGATATATTGGTAGGGACGCAGATGATTGCGAAGGGGCTGGATTTGCCGCTGGTGACGTTGGTGGGAGTGATTTCGGCCGATGTCTCGCTGGGGCTGCCGGACTTTCGGACGGGGGAGCGAGCGTTTCAGGTATTGGCCCAGGTTGCGGGGCGGGCAGGGCGCGGTTTGCGGGGCGGCCGGGTGATCATTCAAACGTATCAACCGGAACATTATGCCATTCAAGCGGCGGCCGAACATGATTTTACCGGTTTCTATATTGAGGAGATTCGCTTCCGTACCCAACACAGCTTGCCCCCCTTCCGACGGATGGCAAAGCTGGTGATTGCCGATCCAGTTAATGAGCGGGCGGAGAACCAGGCAAGGCAGTTGGCAAAGGGGTTACGGATTCATATTCGGGAGAAGGCGTTGGGGGCGACGGAGCTGCTGGGGCCAGTGCCGCCCTTTTTTGGTCGGATAGACGGCCGTTATCGCTGGCAGATCATCATCCGCTCCCCTGATCCCAACCGACTGTTAGAAGATTTCCAGATTCCACCGAATTGGGTGATTGATATTGATCCAGTTAGTACCTTGTAAAAATAATGAATTGTGAAATTATCAACTAATTCACAATTCCTTAAGAGTATAGCAAGGTTCCTTCTTATACCACTAATTGCATATTGTATAGGCTGGCATAGGTTCTGTTTAATTTGATTAATTCGTCGTGATTTCCTTGCTCTTCAATGCCATTTTCGGTTAGGACGATGATTCGTTGGGCGTTGCGGATGGTTGAGAGGCGATGGGCGATGACAAGGGTGGTGCGATTGTTGGTTAGGGCTTCGACGGCATCTCGGATGGCTTTTTCGCTTTCGTTGTCCAGGGCGCTCGTGGCTTCATCAAAGATGAGGATGGGCGGGTCTTTTAGGAAGACACGAGCAATGCTTAAACGCTGCTTTTGGCCGCCGGATAGCTTGACACCCCGTTGACCGATGTCGGTGTCGTACCCATTCGGCAGAGCCATGATGAATTGATGGGCATTGGCTTTTTTTGCGGCCGTTATAATCTCTTCTCGACTAGCATCCATCTTCCCGTAACAAATATTTTCCAAAACTGTCCCATTAAACAGATAGACATCTTGCTGAACAAGGCCGATATTTCTTCGGAGAGAAGATAGGCGCACCTTTCTAATGTCCTGACCGTCTAGCAAGATTGTCCCAGCAGTCGCCTCATAGAAACGCGGAATCAAAGAGCATAACGTCGTTTTGCCAACGCCAGAAGAGCCGACCAAAGCGATATATTCCCCAGCTTTTATCTCTAGTGAAAGATTTTCAAGGACATGACCTAGCCCATCTTTGTATCTAAAACTAACATCCTTGAAGGTTATATTGCCCTCAATTTCAGTTAGCTCAACAGTATCTACTGCATCCTGAATTTCTGGCTCGACCTCTAAAACTTCCATGAAGCGGTCGAAGCCAGTAATGCCTTCCTGATATAGCCGGGTGAAATTACCAAAACGCTGGATAGGTTCGATGAAGATGCCAACGTACAGTAGGAAGGTTATTAAATCGGGCAAATCCAGCGTATCGTTGATGATGGCGATGCCGCCGAAGATGACCACCCCAACGGTCATCAGTTGAGTGAAGCCGATTAAGCCATTGTAGAAGTAGCCATCGCTTCGATATTCGTTTCGCCGACTGTTGATGAATCGGCCGTTTTCATAAACAAACTTTTCTTGTTCAACCCCTTCATTAGTAAAAGATTTGACGGCTCGAATGCCAGCCAGCGTATCTTCCACCTGGGCGTTAATATCCCCAATTCTATCCTTGCTCATTCTCATGGCTCGTTTCATCTTCCTGTTAAAATGGACCGCATACAGGGCCATGACGGGCAAAAAGAGAAAGATTATCAGGGTTAGCTCCACATTAATGTTCATTAAAATGAAAAAAGCGCCTACAAAATTCAAAGTTGAAATAACGATATCCTCTGGACCATGATGGTATAACTCAGACATCGCAAAGGAATCGTTGGTTAGACGGGTCATTAATTGGCCCACCTTTTGTTCATCATAAAAGCTAAAGGAAAGTTTTTGATAATGCTCGAATAGTTCCTGTCGCATGTCACTTTCCATCAGCGCCCCCATCATATGGCCTCGATAGTCGACAAACATATTACAGGCCACATAAGTTAATACCAACCCAACCATGATTAGGCCTATAATATAGATTTGGGTGGAAGTATTGGCGAAGATACTATCAAAGCCGTTGCCTTGTAATATATTTTTGGTGATGTATCTGATGCAGAGCGGGATTAGGAGGGTTACGGCCGATACAATAAAAGCACAAACCAAGTCGGCCGTTAACAGTCCGATATAGGGTCTGTAATATGATAAAAATTTCTTCTGTCGTTGATTCACAAAATTCATCCTTAATAAATAGTCAAAAACAAAAAACGGCCGCTGGAATTATCCCGCGGCCGTTTTAGATACAAAAAGAAAAGTCACGGGCAAACTGTTGTTATCCCGTGACCGTTTGAACTCAGTTCAGATTGGCACAAAAAAAGGTCACAGGGCAACGACGGCTGTGACCTAACGCTTTCTACTGGTAGAAAAGGGTTATACCCTTGTCTGTTTTCTCAATCGAGATGCGAGGAAATGACAGCATACAGCAATGCCCTGTAAGCGGGATATATTTGTTTGCGTTGTCATTTACACACCTCCTTTTTATTTCAATAAATACCCCCGGACGGACTCGAACCGCCAACCTAAGCATTAGGAGTGCTTCGCTCTATCCTTTGAGCCACGAGGGCGTGTTGGTTTCTAGCAAAGGTATTTTGTTGGTAGAATTGTAGCATAGTTTGGTAATCGGCGTAAAGGTGCAGCCATATAGGCTCCTTAAACGGATTTTCTGACTATAAAAAGAGACGCGCGCAAAGGAGGCAAATGGGGAGGCTTTTTTAGCAGCTTTTCGTGAAATTAAGTAAGAACTTGTTTGCACTCTCGAAGTAAAAGCGCCGTTGGTAATTTGTAATTGGGTAAATTGGTAATTGATGATTCAGATGTATCCGTTTTTTGTATATGGCACCTTGATTTCGGGGCAGCCGAATGATTTTTATTGGGAGGATTGTATCGGAACGGCCGAACCAGCCTATTTTCCGAACGGCCGTCTCTTTGATATGGGTTCTTTTCCGATGTTGTTGGAAGGCGATGGCGGGCAGATTCAAGGCCAGCTGATGGTTCCTGTTAAGGGGTTGAGCGAAGACAAGTACCAGTTACTTGTCCAAAGGCTGGACAGGCTGGAAAATTATGATCCGGAAGATGTAGACAACAGCCCATATTATCGGGTCTTACGAACGGTGTTTTTGGAAAATGACCAATCAGTTTTGGCTTGGGTTTATCTAGGACGGCCGTCTTATACTGTGGGACGGCCGAAAATAAGCAGCGGCGATTGGGTTAGTCACAGCACGAGCAACCAATCACATATGTTAGATTGGTGGCAAAAACATGGCCATGAGTTATTTACTCAAGCGCCAGAAATTGAAACGAAGGAAGAGGATTAGGCGAGATGGTAAAGCGGATTGGGGTATTGACGAGTGGCGGCGATGCGCCAGGGATGAACGCGGCTGTTCGAGCGGTGGTTCGGACAGCATTAAGTCGGGGGTTGGAAACATACGCCATTTACGAAGGTTATCAAGGGTTGGTTGATGGTGGGGGTCGAATACGGCCGATTGGCTGGAATGATGTCAGCGGCATTTTACAGCAGGGCGGTACGGTCATCGGCTCTGCCCGCTGCAATGAATTTAGGAATCGAGCAGGACGGCTAAAAGCGGCCGCCAATCTAGTTCACAACCAAATAGAAGGCTTGGTCGTCATCGGTGGCGATGGCAGCCTGACCGGGGCCCACGTTTTTCGCCAGGAGTGGACAGGGCTGTTGGAAGAGTTGGTAGCAACAGGTGAAATTGAGCAGGAAGCAGCCAACAATGTTCAATATCTAGCGGTAGTTGGTATTATCGGCTCCATTGACAATGATATGTATGGCACTGATATAACAATTGGGGCAGACACGGCCCTACACCGGATTACCGATGCCGTTGATGCCATTACCAGTACGGCCGCCAGCCACCAGCGTAGTTTTGTAGTTGAGGTGATGGGCCGTCATTGTGGCTACCTGGCTTTGATGGGGGCGTTGGCTAGCGGAGCAGATTGGGTTTTGATTCCTGAAAGCCCACCCAACCTGGATGAGTGGGAGGAGAAGATGTGTGAGGTGCTTCGGAAAGGGCGCGACATCGGTCGGCGGGATAGTATTGTTGTTGTAGCGGAAGGGGCGCAAGACCGACATGGCAATCCAATTACCAGCGCTTACATCAAAACTGTCCTTGAAGAAAGACTAGGGGAAGATACACGAGTCACGATATTGGGTCACGTTCAACGGGGCGGGTCTCCCAGCGCCTTTGATCGTAACTTAAGCACCTTATCTGGCACCGCTGCGGTAGAAGCTATTCTTGAGATGGAAGGAGGCGACGAAATTTCTGTTATCGGTATGCAAGGTAACAAGATTACGCGAACGCCACTATCTACCTGTCTGACCAAAACCCAGGCGGTAGCTCAGGCTATTGCAGAAAAGGATTATGATAAGGCGTTACGGCTTCGGGGCAATAACTTTGCTGAGGCTTTTAGAACGGTGCGAACGTTGGTTCGGGCGCAACCCCATGATCCTAAACCGGGGCAAAAACAACTGCGGCTGGCGGTGATGAATGCTGGTGCGCCTGCGCCGGGCATGAATACGGCCGTTCGAGCAGCCGTTCGGCTCGGCATTGATAAGGGTCACACCATTTTTGGAGTTCGCAATGCTTTTCAGGGTTTGATTGATAATGAAATCGTTGAAATGTCCTGGATGACGGTCAATGGGTTCGCGCCGCGTGGGGGTGCAGAGCTTGGCACCAATCGTAAGATACCGGTTGATAGTGATTTTTATGCAATTGCGCGCAACCTGGAAAAACATCAGATTCAAGGATTGCTCGTCATTGGAGGCTGGTCGGGCTATGAGGCGGTTGTTGAACTCCATACAAGGCAGCATATTTTCCCGGCTTTTAATATTCCCATTGTGTGTCTGCCCGCTTCCATTGACAATGATCTACCTGCCTCTGAGTTAAGTGTTGGGGCTGATACGGCTTTGAATAATATTATTTCGGCCGTTGATAAGATCAAACAATCGGCCGTTGCTTCCAGGCGGGTGTTCGTGGTGGAGGTGATGGGTCAATATTGCGGCTATCTGGCCCTGATGAGCGCCTTGGCCTCAGGAGCAGAGCGGGTTTATTTGCCAGAGGAGGGGGTCACATTAGGTGACTTAGAGGCTGATGTGAAGATGCTGAGCCAGGGCTTTAAGACAGGTAAGCGATTAGGGATGATGATTCGCAATGAAATGGCAAATGAGACCTACACAACCGATTTTATGTGTTCCTTATTTGAGGAGGAAGGGGGCCATCTATTCGACGTACGGCAGGCCATTTTGGGTCATATCCAGCAAGGGGGCAACCCCACGCCCTTTGACCGTATTATGGCGACGCGATTGGCCTCAAAATGTATCAATTTCCTTGAAGAAAGTGTTGGTCAATCTGAACCAATTAGCGCCTCTATCGGCCTCCAAAATGGCAAGCTTGGCTTTACCAATCTTGATGAGATTCCTCGACTGATGGATCGGAAATATAGACGGCCGAAATACCAATGGTGGTTAGGATTACGGCCGATTGCCAAGGTGATGGCCCAGCCGAGACCGCAGTAGTTTTGCTTAAAGAAGCAGTGTTAGCATTGTATAAAAACCGTCCGACAGCCTTGACACTTACCAGTGGCCCAAATTAAAATACATCCTAATGGAATATAGAGACTATTACAACATACTTGGGGTTGATAGGAAAGCGTCTGAAAAGGAAATTAAAAAGGCTTATCGCAAATTAGCCCGTAAATTCCACCCAGACAAAAACCCCGACGACAAAAAAGCTGAAGAAAAATTCAAAGAAATTAACGAAGCCTATGAAGTTTTAGGCAATTCGGAAAACCGCTCTAAATACGATCGCTTAGGCCAAAACTATCAACGGTATCAGCAGATGGGGGGCGCGCCAAATGGCTTTGATTTCTCTGAGTGGTTTGCCCAAAGTGGCGCCAGACCCGGCGGCTACCAACAGCAGCAGGTTAATATTGATTTTGAAGATTTGCTGGGTAGCAACAGTGGCTTTTCCGACTTTTTTACGACTATCTTTGGTAATCAAGGAACCCGAAGGCAAGGGGCTGGTTCTCCTTTTGCACAAAGACAATCTGTGCCAACCCAACAGAAAATGGAACAACCAGTTAATATCACCCTCGAAGAAGCATTTGCAGGAACAACACGCACCTTGAGAAATAGCAGTGAAACTTTTACCGCGAAGATTCCAAAGGGGTCTAAAACGGGGACGAAAATCCGTCTCCGGGGAAAGGCTGGGGTTTCGGGCGATCTTTATCTGGTAGTTGAAGTTGAACCCCACCCCACCTTTAAGCGAGATGGCAATAATCTTTTAGTGACGGTTCCGGTGAGTGTGACGACGGCCGTTTTAGGCGGCAAAGTCATCGTTCCCACTTTGGAAGGGTCTGTAAGGCTGTCTATCCCAGCTGGAACACAAGGTGGGAAAACCTTCCGGCTGCGTGGTAAGGGGATGCCCGATCTGCGAGACAAAGAGAAACAGGGCGACATCTTGGCAACAATCCATATTGAAGTTCCTCACTCCTTGACCGAGCAAGAACAATCGCTATACGAACAACTCGCCGAGTTAGCCGCAGACAAACAACCTGACAACTAATTTGGAATGGGGTCTATTCACAGTATCCCCTCCTCCGACCTAATCAACAAAGGACGCACCATGACGACGATACAGAGCCGACGAGTCACTTTCCTTTTCCTCATTCTTATCTTAATGACTGGCCTGGCTTGCTCATTGAGCAGCATTGAGGGCAACAGCCAGACAGGTAATGTCGCTACGGCAACAGCCACGATGATTGATACAACCCCGCCCGATGTTGTTACGGAATCTGCACAGACAATTGCAACCCAAAATCTAGGGCCATCACCTGAGTTGGAAAGCGCTTTGATTAATCTTTATAATCGGGCCAATCCAGCGGTCGTACATATTCTTGTCTATCTAAGTTTAAGTGACGTGTTACCTTTAGGCTCTGGTAGTGGCTTTGTATATGACGATTTGGGACACATTGTCACCAATAATCATGTGGTTGAAGACGGTGTCGTTTTCGAGGTTGTCTTTTCTGATGGGAGTAGGCAGCGGGCTGAAGTAGTCGGCCGTGATGTTGATAGTGATTTGGCAGTGATTAAGGTCGATTCGCTGCCAGCGGGAACTTTGTCCTTGCCACTGGGAAATTCTGATCAGATTCAGGTAGGTCAGTTGGTTGTCGCAATTGGTAATCCTTTTGGCGAACAAAGCTCAATGGCAATGGGGATTATCAGCGGATTGAGCCGCAGTCTAGAATCTCAACGGGCGCTCGAAGACCCAACGCTTCGTTATTCCCTGCCAGAGGTAATTCAGACTGATGCGCCTATTAATCCTGGGAATTCTGGGGGGCCGCTGGTGAATCTACAAGGCGAGGTATTGGGCGTTAACAGCGCCATCCGAAGTACAACGGGCGTAAATTCTGGCGTGGGCTTCTCAATTCCCGTTAACGCAGTTCGTCGAATTGTGCCTTCTCTCATTGCGAACGGCAGCTATGTTTATTCTTATATGGGTGTTCAAATTCGCTCTTTGAATTTAAATCTACAGGAAAGATTTGAATTACCACAAGTTACGGGAGCCTATGTTGTCGGAACAACGCCTGGTGGGCCAGCGGCTCAATCAGACTTAATATCTGCCAATGAAGCAGATGGGCGAGGGGGCGATCTGATTATTGCCGTTGATGGACAACCTATTATGGACACGGAACAATTAATTGCTTTTCTTGTTTTCAACACCGAAGTTGGACAAACGATTAATTTGACTGTTTTGCGTGGGAATGAAACTGTTATTGTGCCCTTAACGCTCGGTGCGAGACCTTAGTCGAAAGTAGCATTGCTGGGAGAGGAGAAGATTAGTTACAAATAAACGGTGTACAGTTAGCAGTAAATTGTTAAGAACCTGTTTACTGATAACTGCAAACTGATTACTGAAAACAAGGAGGAAACCACCTATGATTACCCAAGAAGAATTACAAGAATTGATAGCTTTTGATGGCGGTGATTCACAAGTTGTCAGCCTTTATCTGAACACGGATGCGGGGGAACAATCGAGTGAAACGATTAAGCTCCAGGCCCGTTCTCTCTTGAAAGAAGCGGGCGATAATATTAATGAAGATGTGGAGAAAATAGAAGCATATCTTGAACTTTCATTTGATTGGAGCAAACCAGGGCTGGCGCTTTTTTCTTGTGCCGATAAGGGTTTCTTTCGCTCATTTCCAACGGCCGTTTCCTATCGCAATCGGGTTCGGGTTGGGGCCAAACCTCATGTCAAACCTCTGGCCCACCTGGTAGAGTATTATGCCAACTATGGCGTTATCGTCGTAGATCGGATTGGCGCGCGCTTTTTCGAGTACCATCTGGCCGAATTACAGGACAAAGATGGTACGATGGGTGAAGATATTCGTAAGAGCAAAGATGGCGCTGGGTCTGGTCGGGCCGGGGGCAGCACCTCGGCCACTGGCAGCCGGGGTGGACAAAGTGGCTATGAAGAGGAAGCGATTCAACGCAATTTGAGAGAAACGGCCGATGCTGCTGGCCGATTTTTCGCTGGCAAGGCTATTCGACGGCTCTTTATCGGTGGAACGGCCGAAAATGTGGCCCAATTTCGGGAGCATCTTTCTAAACAACTTCAAAGTCGCATAGCTGGCACCTTTGCAATTGATATGACAGCTGGAGAACATGAAGTTCGGGCGCAGTCCATCAAATTGATGCTAGAAGCTAACGCCCGCCGCGAAGAAACACTGGTTCAAAAGATGATTACTTCGGCCGCTAAAGGGATCAACGCGACAACGGGACTTGAGAGTACATTGAGAGCCATTGGCGAAGGTCGCGTCCAAACCTTAATTGTTAGCGATGGTTTTAGCACCCCAGGCTTTGTCCATGATGGTTCACCCAATTTAACGGCCAATGAAGGGGTCGGGTTGCCATATGGCGAAGGGAATTGGTTAAAGGTCAATGATGTCATAGAAGCGGCCGTTCATCGGACAATGGAACAGGGCGGCCAGATAGAAATCGTTAGTGAAAACGCCCAACTTGAGGAAGCTGGACAGATTGGAGCATTGTTGCGTTATTAATGTCCAAAAAGTAGAAGGTAGAAGTTCAACTTTTTAAAAAGTTGAACTTCTAAGCCCTTTCCAAACACCTTCTTGCGACAATTTCAAATCAATCCGTTATACTTGACAATATGAAATATAAAATTTGGATTGGTCTGTTTTCATTATTCATTTTGGCTGGTTGTGGAATTTTAGAAGGGGATGGGTCTGAATCGGCCGCTACCCAAACGGCAACCATTCCTACCCCTCCCTTAACCCCTACTTCAGAAACAATTGTAGAAACGCCAACACCCGTTGGCCCAGCCCCACCAACAACACTAAATGTCTGGTTGGTGAGCGATGTCTCACCTCGGTTTGATGTTCCTGGGGGAGCGATACTAACGAGTCAAATCACCTCTTTTGATGCCAGTCATGCTGATATTAATTTGAATATCGAGATCAAGCTGCCTACTGGACAGGGAGGAACGCTCAGCTATCTCCGAACTGGCCGGACGGTTGCCCCAGAAATTTTGCCTGACCTCATCATCTTACCAACCGAACAGATTGCAAAAGCCTCGGCCGAAAATCTCATCTATCCCCTCAATGGCTTATTGGGCCAAGATATGCTGGATGATCTTTATCCGGCGGCCGCTTCCTTTGCCCAAAGCAATGGTTCCTATTTTGGCTATCCATTTGCCCTAAACAACCTGACTCATATAGTCAGCAGCAGTGCCATTACACAAACGTTGCCAACGACCTGGGAGCAATTTATCACCTTAAATGAGGGCCAATTTGCTTTCCCCGCCGCCGCTTCCAGAGGAGGGGAATTGGCCTTGCAATTTTATTTGGCAGCTGGTGGAACCCTGGCGAATGAAGCGAATGAACCTTCTTTAGACCTTGAAGCCTTGACAAATGCCTTGAATCAGTTCAGTCGTGCCCGGACTGACTCTTTTATCCTCTTGCAAAGTAGTAACCTGAGAACTTTCCCAGAGGTTTGGCAGCTTCTAGTTGATGGCAATGCGAACGTTATTCAGACGGATTACAGTCAATATTTAAATGAAGGAGCTACTTTGCTTGACAATGACTATGCCGCCTTCCCTGGCTTTGAAGGAACGATGCCATCATTAGTTAAGGGCTGGGCCTGGGCGATCAGCACCCCTGATCCGGAACGGCAACAGATGGCGGCTGAACTGCTAACCTGGTTTGCATCTGGGCCAAATTTAGGTGAGTGGAGTGTGACCGCTTCGATGCTCCCATCACGCCGGGAGGCATTTGCGGCATGGGAGACGAATGAAGCCTATATTGCCTTTATACAAAATGAGCTTGAACGGGCCGAGCCTTTTCCAAATGGAGCTAATAGTGCCGTTATATCGGCTCTGAATACGGCCGTCTTTGATGTCATTTCATCGGCCAAGTCGCCCCAGACGGCGGCAGAAGAGGCAGTTGCAGCAATCAATCCCTAAGGAATAACTTCATGGAAAATTATGATTTAATTGTGATAGGCGCTGGGTCGGCGGGCAGCGCCTGTGCTGAAAAGAGCAATAAGAATGGCTTACGAGTTGCCCTAATTGAGCGGGATGCACTCGGTGGCACCTGCCTTAATTACGGCTGTGACCCAACTAAATCAGCCCTCCACTCAGCCTTAGTCTTACATCATGCCAAGCAGGGTTTACGATATGGGTTGGACATTCCTGAGGCATCAGTCAACTGGGATGATCTTAAAGAACGAATCCAGATGATTCAGGAAACATTTCGGGGTGGTACAAAAAAAGAAGCTCGGGAACAGATGCGAGAGCGAGGCCTCGCTCTCATCATTGGAGAGGCTGCATTTGTATCTGAACACGAGATTCAGGTTAATGGTCAACTTCTACAAGCAGACCATATTCTCATCGCTACCGGAACGGAACCGGCCGTTCCAACTATTCCAGGAATTGCTGAATGTGGGTTTATTACCAATAAAGATGTCTTTAATCTGCCCATTCTGCCAAAAAGTCTAGCTATTATGGGAGGTGGGCCAGTTGGAGTTGAATATTCACAATTCTTTGCCCGCTTAGGGACGGATGTTCATCTTTTTGAACCAAGCGAGCAGATTTTGTCGGAGGATGATCCGGAGCTAGCAGCCGAACTAGCGGAAATCTTAGCGCAGGAACAGGTTCACATTTATACCCAGGCAAAGGTTACGGCCGTTGAACCAACTGAGAATGGCAAAAGATTAACAATCTCTTATGACAATGGCTATGAAGAAAGGCTTGAATTCGAGGCGTTGTTGGTGGCTGTGGGGAGAAAGAGCGCTATTTCTGCCTTAAACCTAAAAGAGATTGGCGTTGAAGTAGAAAATGATCTTATCCAGACTGATGAATCATTGCGCACCAACATTTCTCATATCTGGGCGGCGGGAGATGTGACGAGTAAATATCCATTTACTCATGTTGCCTGGCGGCAAGGGTCTCACGTTGCTAAGAATATTTTAGATGGTGAAGCTCGGCCGTTCAACTTCGATATAATTCCCTGGGTTACCTATACGGAGCCGGAGTTAGCTCACGTTGGGCAGTTAGAGGCTGAGTTGCAAGAAGCCAACATCCAATACAGAGTTATTAACTTGCCAATGGAAAAGATGGCTCGGGCCATAGCAACGGGGCAAAGAAACGGCCGTATAAAATTGTTTATTGGTGACAACGACCAAATTCTTGGAGGACACATTCTAGCAGCCAATGGGGGAGAGTTGATTGGACCTATCATTCTGGCTATGCAAGCAGACCTTCCTATCACGGTCATCGGAAAGACAGTTTTCCCCTATCCAACCCTAAGTGAAGTTTTAGGACAAGCAGCAAACAAATAATTTGATGCTAAGTACAGTATTCATCTCTATTTTATTTATCTTTGGAGGAATTTTTGACTATTAAATTTGGCACTGATGGGTGGCGAGCGGTTATTAGTGAGACCTTTACGTTTGGCAATTTGCGGCTAGTAGCTCAAGCGATTGCTGACTACATCTTGGAAGAAAATGGTGGAGAGCCAAGTGTGGTCATAGGCTTTGATACCCGGTTTTTATCTGATCGTTATGCGGCTGAAGTAGCGCGCGTCATGGCCGCCAACAACATTTATACCTGGCTAGCTAGAGCAGATACCCCCACTCCAGCAGTTAGTTATGCCGTTATCAAGAAGAAAGCTACCGCCGGGGTGATGATCACGGCCAGTCATAATGCGCCAAGGTACAATGGCATCAAGTTGAAGGCCGCTTTTGGGGGCAGTGCTAATAAAAATCAAAATCGTCGAGTGGAATATTTTCTGGACAATAACTTATCAGAGGGTCGGGGGCCAAATCTAATGCCCTTAAAGCAGGCTATCAATGAAGGCAGCATCGTCAAGTTCGATCCAGCCTGGGCCTATTATGAACATTTAAGCACCCTGGTAGATCTCGATATGCTCTCTTCTGGTGAGTTGCGCGTGGTGGCCGATGGGATGTTTGGCTCCGGGCGTGGTGTGTTTGGAGAAGTGTTGGCGCGCGGCCGTACTAGGGTTCAGAATATCCGGCATGAGATGAATCCAGGCTTTGGCGGCATTCACCCGGAACCGATCGCCCGTAACCTAGGGTTGTTGATGTCTACAATACAATCAGGTCATTGGGATGTGGGGCTGGCAACGGATGGAGATGCGGATCGGATTGGGGCGGTTGATACGCTGGGAAACTTTGTTGACCCGCACCGTATCTACGCCTTGGTCCTCCGTTACCTGTTGGAGAAGCGGGGGTGGCACGGCCGTGTGGTGCGGACTGTCTCGACAACCCGGATGATTGATCGCATTGCGGCCAATTTTGATTTGCCAGTGGTTGAAACACCGGTGGGCTTTAATCATATCGCAGATGAAATCATCAAGAATAATGTAGTTATGGGTGGCGAAGAGTCAGGCGGTATCACTATTAAGGGCCATATACCAGAGGGTGATGGCATTTTAATGGGCTTGCTTATCTTAGAAGTGATGGCCGAAGCCAAAGCGCCATTACATGAGATAGTAGCCGATTTGCTCAATAAATATGGCCCGGCTCAATATGCCCGCACGGATATGGCTCTAACAAGGCCAGTTGCTAAGGCTGATATGGTCAAGATGCTGGTTGACGCGGCCCCGGCCGCTATTGAGGGCGTTCAAATTGAGAGCCTGGATACGGTTGATGGGGTCAAGTATTATTTGGCGGATGGGAGTTGGTTGTTGATTCGGCCGTCTGGCACAGAGCCTGTTTTGCGGGTTTATGCCGAAGCACCGGACGATGAGCGAGTTAAGGCGTTATTAGGTTTTGGGGAAAAAATGGCGGAGAAAGCTTAAATGATGAGTTGAGTTGTTAATAGGTGCTAAATAAATGATATAATAGGCACATCTTGTAAATTTGGAGAGATGACATGACAACTGTAACTGTTGAATTACCGCGCGACTTGGCTCAGCGATTACAACCATTATCTGATAGATTGCCTGATATTTTGGAATTGGGTTTGCGTCAATGGAAAGCAGATGGACAGCTTGGTTTTCAGGGTTCAGCCGAAATTTTGGAATTGCTAACGACCTTGCCTTCACCAGAAGAAATATTAGCCTTACACCCTTCTGAAGCTCTCCAATCTCGAATTCAATCACTCATCAAAAAAAATCAAGAAGAAGGCTTGACATCTGCCGAAGAGCAAGAATGGCAGCAATATGAATACCTTGAGCATTTAGTTCGGATGGCAAAAGCTAAAGCTTTGTTGAAACTAAAAGCTCAATGAGCCATTATATTCCTGCGCTACTTCGCCAGGAGGTTTATGATCGTGCTAATGGAACATGCGAATATTGCTTGATTCCTCAGGAAGTATCGTTTGTGTCATTAGAAGTTGATCATATTATTGCTCGCAAACATGGGGGCGAGACTGAATCTAAGAATTTAGCTCTGGCTTGCAGTTTGTGTAATAAATATAAAGGCTCTGACCTGACATCTATTGACCCCGAGAGTAACATTATCACCCCCTTATTCCATCCTCGAATCGAGAAGTGGATAGAGCATTTTCACCTAAATGAAGCTAAGATAGTACCTATTACACCAACTGGTCGGGTTACAGCTGCGCTATTGCAATTGAATCAATCAGAAAGAGTAGCCGAACGTAAACTTCTAATTTCAGTTGGCGTGTTACAAATCCCTTAGTCTTTTTAAGCGCTGTACTGAACTAGCCGGGAACGTTAGAGGGCCTTGAACTGCTCGAAGGGTTGTTGGCAACTGTTGCAGTAGTAGATGGCCCGACATAAGGTCGGGCCGAAGGTGTTTTTGACGACGGTATCGGCCGAATCGCAGTAGGGACAGGCGGCGAGGTCGTAGAAGGTGATTTCGAGACGGCCGTTATGTTTCATTGGAGGAGCAAGGCCAAACTCTTTGAGTTTTTGCCGCGCTTCATCGGTGATCCAATCCGTTGTCCAGGGCGGGTAGAGGATGGTTTCAACAGTTACCTCATCGAAACCTAGTTGACGAACTCTCATTTCAATATCGCGCTCAATCACATGGAGGGCTGGACAACCAGAAAAGGTAGGCGTCATCTTGACAACGACATCATCCCCTTGGACAATGATGTCTCGCACAATGCCCATTTCGACGACTGAGACTACGGGTATCTCGGGGTCTTTGACATCTTCCAGGGCTTGCCAGATTTCTTGTCGTTCTATCATAGGTTCAAGCTGATTACCAGACCGCTTCAGGGTCTGAACGGGCGACGCTTTGGAGTTCGGTGATAAGGGAAGCAAGATGTTCTGTATGTTGGCTGCGGGCGATGACTGAGTTGGCCTCTATTGTTGGAATGGTAAGACTTGCATCTTTTAAGTGGGGAGAGATGATCTCTTTCCATTCATCGTAGATAGATTGAGGGTCGGGGAAAAATTCGGCCGTTACTAGCTCAATCTCGCCTTCTATTGGCACAAAAAGCTGGGAAGCGTAAGGCCATAACACATCTAGGGCGGCTTGGGTGCGATTGTGGCTCTCTTCAGTTCCAAGCCCAAGGCGACGCACCCATTGGCTGGTATGACGATAATGATATAGCTCTTCCTGACGAATTTTGGCAACGGCTTCAGCCAATGGTTGATAGCTGCTGTTCAATAGTTGGGTCGCCCGAACCATCTCGAAGGCATCGAACAGATATTGGCGCATCATACTGAAGGCCCAATCCCCATTGGGAAGTTCAACCATTTGAATGTTGCCAAATTCGGCCGAATCCCTGAAAAAGACCAATTGATCCGGCTCTTCCCCGCTCAAGGCTTCTACCAGACCATAAAAGATTCCAGCGTGACCTAATTCATCTTGGGCGATATTAGAGAAGGCAATATCTTCTTCGAGTATGGGGGCATGGCCGGTCCATTCGGAGTTGCGGTGAGCTAAAATCAGCTCATCATCGGCCATTCCTAACAGCTTCCGGTTTAGGGTCTGTTTTAATTGGGTATCCATAAAACCTTTATATTATAAAGAAAATCCGCGTGAATCTGTTCAACCTGCTTCATCTGCGATCCTATTTCGATGCTTACCGCTTGATTTCCATCATTTGGGTGATAGTGCGATATTGATTGGGCATCCGATAGGCTTTGTCGAGAGCGGGAGCAAACATGCTTTCTATGTCGTCCTCGTCGGTAGCAACGACGGCCGTAGCAGGACAAACCCACCAAATGTAGACATGCTTTTGAGGGTATTTAGCAAGGGCCAAACGCATAGCTTGCTCGGCCGTTTCTGCCTCGACTTCCCCAACATGGACGACGAAAACCATTGCCCGTCGTTGGCCTTTTTTATTGAAGACGTAGTAGGTTTCGGCCGTTTCGCCTGGCTCGTCTACTGGTTCAAACCAAGTTGGCTCAGCTTCAAGCTCCTGGACGGTCTTAGCAAGAATGGTATCAGCTGGGACAACCCAAAGATTGAGCGCTTTCGGCCGTCTAACAAAGACATCGCGGGCGTTTTGGAGGGCCATTTCAATATCGGCCGCATGGACTGAGCCGACATTTTGATGGGGACGAGATTCCCGCTCCTTCTGAAAGACTTCAAAGCGAGGCCACTGAGTGTCGGTCATGCAACCTCTCCCGCCTTCTTCTTGGCAGCATAGGCTGATAACGCTTCGCGCACCCAACGGCCGTCTTCATGCGCTTTGCGACGGGTCGCCAATCGTTCATCATTAATCGGCCCATTTCCTTTAATAACCTGCCAAAACTCATCCCAATCAATGGGGCCATAAATCCAATTTCCTGACTCCTCGTCGTAATAAAGTTCTGGATCGGGAACGGTCAGGCCGATTTCATGGAGTTCCGTAACCAGTTCGTTAACGAATTCCTGGCGAAGGGTGTCATTACTTTTGGTTTTGATACCCCAGCGCAGCAAGACCTCACTGTTGGTCGATTCCTCATCGTGAAGGCCAAACATCATTAAGGAAGGCCACCACCAACGGTTAATAGCATCTTGAACCATAGCCCGCTGCTTAGGCGTGCCTTGAGCATAGCGGATACACATCTCCTTGCCCTGTTTCATGTGAAAGCCCTCTTCGGCACAGATACGAACCATCGCCCTTGAATAAGGGCCATAGGAAGCGCGGGCCAGCATGGTCTGATTTTTGATGGCCGCCCCATCAACCAACCAGCCAATAACGCCGTTATCGGCCCAAGTCAAGGTCGGATAGTTGAAGACACTGGCATATTTGGCCTTACCGCTCAATAAATCATCCAGCATCTCTTCACGGGTCACACCCAGCGTTTCGGCAGCATGATAAAGATACTGCCCATGCCCCGCTTCATCCTGGACTTTAGAGACCAGTACCATTTTGCGGCGCAAATTTGGGGCGCGGGTAATCCAGGCCCCCTCTGGCAACATACCGACGACTTCGCTGTGAGCGTGTTGGGAAATCATACGAATTAACTGTTTGCGGTATTGTTCGGGCATCCAATCGCCCGGTTCTATCTTCTCGCCGCGAGCGATGCGATCTTCAAATTCTTTGAGCTTTTCTGCTTCTAACGGTTCAATTGCAGCTGTCATTCTTTAACTCCTAAAATAAACAACATGTACAAATACGAATTATTCCCCAAAATGGATGGATGGCAAATAGCTCTGAGGGGTTAAGGTGACGGTTTCGGCCGAAATTTTATAGACCATCTTATTGGCCGCGATATACAATTCACCATTTGGGTCTTCACCAAAGGTGGAGACAATACCACCATCTATTTTGCCTGTCGAAGCAACCACAAAAGAGCCATCCGGCTGGCGGAGTAAGCCTCGTGTTCGGCCGCTGCATAAATCGGAAAACAGAAAATGACCATCCATCATCGGATACAAACTGCCCCGATAAACATGGCCGCCAATAATGGCACACATTGAGGAGTGGGGTCTAACATAAACAGGGAAATCGTAATCTTCTGCTGGGCCGCAGCCCTCTAGGATATGGGGGGCGAACCCTTGATAACAGCGCCAGCCATAATTAAAGCCGCCACCGCTGCCCGCCGGCTCAAAATCTATCTCTTCCCACAATGTGCCGCCGACATCAGCTATATATAAATCATCGGTGAGGGGATCGAAGTCGAAACGCCAGGGGTTGCGAACACCCATCGCCCAAATCTCATCTAAGACATTGGGGTCTCCGATAAAGGGATTGTCGTTAGGAATGGCATAAGGAGTTGCTCCGTCAACGTCGATCCGCATAATCGCGCCTAAGTAAGTGTTGCCGTTTTGGCTGTTATTATCAGGGTCATCATAATAGCCGCCATCTCCCATGCCAAAATACAAAAAACCATCTGGCCCGAAGACCATTCCTGCCCCATTATGGATGTCGGTTGGCTGCACCATTGTCAGTAAGATTTCCTCACTGTCCGGGTCTCCCTGATCAGGATCGCTGGGCATTGTCTGAAACTTGGAAAGAAAGGTTAAATTTTGGGAGTTAGTATAGTTGACGAAAAAGGTGCCATTGCTCTCGAATTGGGGGTGGAGAACGAAGCCGGAGAGGGCTTGTTTGCCGCTCGAACCGACCTGATTGCGCAGGTCTAAAAACACGGTTGGGTTAACAGTGCCATTAACTTCAACTATCCGAATTCTTCCGGCGATATCGGCGACGTATAAACGGCCGTCATCAGTAAACTCTAGACTAGAGATGACATTAAAGCCCGAAGCATAGAAATCAAAACGCAGGGCAACGGTGTCAAAACCGCCAGTAGCTTGGGCAGGGGTATCGTTATAAGATTGGTTTGAAAAGATGCCAAGGAAAAGTAGAGCGATTAAACCAATTTTGGTTATTGATTTTGAAATCGTAATCTGAAAGGAATTCACGAAATGGCGCTAACCGTTATTTTGGTCTTTCTCCATCTCCTCCATCTTCTTACGTAGGCTTAACGGCCGCATATCTGTCCACACTTCTTCGATATAGTCTAGACATTCCTGTTTAGTTCCACTCTTGCCAACCGTGTTCCAACCTAAGGGCAATTCCCGCTCCTTGGGCCAGATGGAGTATTGTTCTTCATGATTAATAACAACAGTGTAAATGGTAGTATCTTCTTCTTCATCCCAACCCATTATTAAACCTCCAGAGGAGCTGCTTCTGCCTGCCTTTGCAAGCGGTCGCGGCTATATGTATGTAAACCAATAAAACTAAAGACTGCGATTGAGGCCACGATGCCAGAGGCATACTAGACCCAATCAGGATTATAATCGAACTATGCAAAAATTGAATTTCTCACGGACTTTCGAGCTTAGACTAGTGCGCCAAAAAGCACTCTTCGCAAAATATCGACTGCAATAAGGAGAACCATAGGGCTAAAGTCAAAACCACCCATCGGCGGCAAGACATTGCGAATAGGCGCTAAGAGTGGCTCTGTTAAGTTGAAGACCATGTTCCGTAACTCATAAGAACCAACTCGTACAAACGATAAGATAATACGAGCGAAGATTAATATAACTATCGCAAAATATAAGAGATTGATGATGGTGAGTACTATAGCCATGCGTGATTTCCTTGTTTGGTTAAGGGTAAGCGTTATTTAGTAAATTTATTGCCTATTTGCTTCTATACGGGATTTTGACGAATTGGTGTCAAAATAATCTGATGTCTTAAGTTCGGCTGCCGAAGATGGCACGGCCGACCCGCACATGGGTAGCCCCCTCTTCAATGGCAATCTCAAAATCGTCGGTCATGCCCATTGAGAGGGAGGTCCAATTGACTTGAGGAACGGCCGTTTGGAGCCATTCAGAAAGCTTTCTAGTCCTGCGAAAAACCTCACGAATTAAATCTGGCTCAATTCCCCAAGGAGCCATTGTCATGAGGCCAATAGGTTGCAAACCGGACAGTCCAGTAATGGTAGTCGCTATTTTTCGTAAATTTTCTCGTTGGTTGACATTATCTTCCCATTCCCGACAATCAAAACCAGCTTTGCTAGCCTCGCCGGAGACATTAACTTCAAGAAAAACAGGAAGGGGTCGATCTGTTGCACGGCCGTTTTCAACCAACCTGTTCGACAATCTGTTGGCGATTTTCAATCGATCTAAGGCATGAAAGACATCGGCACGATCTGCAACCTGGCTTGTTTTACGACTTTGAAGGTCGCCGATCTGGTGCCAAGTTAGATCGGCCGTTGGGCCAAACCGCTGTTCCATCTCAACCACTTTATCCGCTAACTCTTCAGCCCGATTCTCCCCAAAGTCTCGGATGCCAACCTCATAGGCTGCCATCAATACCTCAATGGGCCATGTTTTGGTTACAGCGACTAGGGTAATATCTGCTGGCTCTCGTCCGGCTCGGCGAGCGGCCTGGGCTACCCGCTCGGACACTGCCCGGTACTGTTCAGCGATCTGTGCTTTCATGGTGGTCATTATATAACAATTGGTTGAAAACGGCCGTCAGAATTGTATCAGATAGGTAGAACGATGGAACGGGGTCGCAGCGGATTCTGACTAAATTTATTGGCCGCCAACATATTCAATTTTGTAGATGATACCTGTGGCCCAATCTGCGGTGTACAAAACGCCATCTGGGCCGACAGTGAGATCGATGGGGGCGGCGAATCCAGTGGCGAAGGTGCTCGCATTGACGCCACCTGGCTCAAAGCGGATGATTCGTTGAGCATCCGCGAAGGCACTCCAGAGTACGACAAAGAGGTTGTTATAGTAGCCGGGAAAGCCATCGCTTAGATAGGCCGTTATACCGGTGACAGCGCTATGGGGCAGAAATTCATGGAGTGGGGGAATGACCTCAACACCATCCGGTGGAGAAAAGCATTGGCCGCAATCATACCAGGGATAGCCATGTTCGCCGCCCGGTATCACCGCGTGTAGTTCGTCTGGTGGGCCAAAATCGGGCGCATTGTCGGTGGCAAAGAGTTGTCCGGTAGCATCCCAAGCTAGATCATAAGAGTTCCGCAATCCCTTAGCGTAAGGTTCAATGAGACTGCCATCAGGACTGAACCGTAGCACTGACGCTTCCCAGGGGTGCAGGTCGTCTTGAGTACCCGCATCTGGGTTGCCGGGTAATATTTCGCCATGATCGGCCCTGGCTCCAACAGTAACATAGCCGAAGCCATCTGGCCCAAAGGCGATGCCATTAGCGGCATGGAGAAAGGTGTAGCAGCAAGGAATGCCGCCAAATATCTGGCTGACTACCCCATTTTGAACGACCGAAACCTGAGACTCACCGCCGCTGTTCTCATTTATCACTCGGTCAGAAACATAAAGTTTGGCTGTGCCAGGCTGAAAGGCCAAACCCGTTGGGGTGTCGAACCCGTCAACATAGACGGCCGTCTGCCCCTCTTGATCAACGGTAAAGATAGTTCCTTCCTGAACGGCTACATAAAGCAAACCATCAGGGCCGAAGGTCATGACGGTCGGTTTTACCTCTTCCAAGTAGGCGAAATAGATCGCGGTAAAGTCAGGCGGGAGTTGAATTCGGTTTTCCCAGGCAGCGACATCCTCGTTGCAAGGATATTTGTCGCTGCAAGCGCTTTCAGCATACGGTGGTTGTTCCAGGTTGACGGCTGGGGCTGGGGTTAGGGAGGCATCGACACCTTGTCCATCGAGGACGATAGCGGGAGTGAAGGTAGCGGTGGCTTGAATGGCCGTTGGCAGGGCTGTTGGGCTGGGTTCGGCCGTTTCGGTGGGCAGAATAACGGCCGTTGGCGGCTCTGTGGGTGGCGGAGCGTTTGTTTGCCCAATTTGTTCAACTGTTTCAGTTGGCAGTATCGGTGTTTCCACCTCATTAACCCCATCAAGTTGCCCACATCCGAAAACAAATAGAATCCCCGCCAGCAAAACGATTATCTTTCGAGCCATTCAGTGTCTATCCCTCATTCTCTTTTTCAAGCATCAAAGTCACCGGGCCATCGTTATGTATCTCGACCAACATATTGGCCCCAAAAACACCCGTTTCAACCTGGAATCCTTTTTTGCGAAGCTGGTCAGCAAAATAGGTAACGAGTGGTTCAGCCGTTTCAGGGCGGGCGGCGTTGATGAAGGACGGCCGTCTGCCTTTGCGAGTATCACTATAGAGGGTGAATTGGGAAACGACCAATAAACTACCCCCGGCATCGGCCAAAGAGCGGTTCATCTTCCCCGCCTCATCCTCAAAGACCCTTAATCCAGCTACTTTACTCGCTAACCAGTCCGCTTCCGCTTCGGTGTCAGAATGGGTAACGCCGACTAAGGCTGCAAAGCCGGGACCAATTCGGCCGACAACCGCTCCAGCAACCGTAACGCTGGCTGTGCTGACTCGCTGCAATAAGACCCGCATAAACTATAAAATCCCCACCTGGCTGTGGTCGCCCAGAGTCAATTTGTGGGCCTTTGGCTTAATGGGAGAGCGGTGGATGGAGACATAACGGCCGATCAAACTCTGTTGAATTCGTCCTTCAATATCTTTAATGTGACTGTGTTCCAAAATCATCGAATGTTCAATTTCGCTGTTTTCAACAATGACGTGGTGGTAGATACTGGTGAAAGGGCCGATATAGCTGTTAATGATACGCGCATCCTCCCCAATGATCGCGGGACCACGAACCACACTATTGATAATTTCTGCCCCTTTTTCAATGGTAACGCGACGGCCGACTTGACTATCGCGGTCAATATAGCCCTCAATCTGATAATCTATCTCCTCCAAAACCAGATCGTTGGCCTCTAACATATCAATTGGCGCACCAGTATCTATCCACCAACCCCGATGGATATAGGGGTGAACGGCATGACCGTTATCGACCAGCCATTGAATAGCATCCGTGATTTCTAGTTCACCGCGCCAGGAGGGAGTGATGCTGTTGACAGCTTCCATAATATGATGGTCAAACATATAGATGCCAACTAAAGCCAGGTCGCTGGGTGGGTTTTCAGGTTTTTCGACCAACTGTCTAATTTGCCCTTGATCATCTAGCTCAGCTACCCCATATTGTTGAGGGTTCTCAATCCGGGTCAGGACGATCTGGCTGTTCCACTCACTTTTGGCAAATTCTTTAATTAGTGGGCTAATGCCCCCCTGAATAACATTATCGCCCAAGAACATCACAAAGCGGTCATTACCTAGAAAGTCTGCGGCCGTTTTAACAGCATGGGCCAGCCCTAAGGGGGCATCCTGCTGAATGTAGGTGATATTAACGTCCCAACGACCACCACGCCCAACCGCTTCTTTGATGATCGGAGCCGTGTCCCCTACAACAATCCCGATGTCATCAATCCCGGCCGCCTTAATCGCTTCGATAACGCGAAATAAGACGGGTTTATTGGCAACTGGAATTAACTGTTTGGCGTTAGAATAGGTCAGGGGATACAGTCGTGTTCCCTTACCCCCACTTAAAATTAATCCTTTCAAAACAATCCTCCATATAAATTAAGTGTTTGACGGTTTGTATCTTAAATCAAATCCTTCATGCAAACAGTCAAACCAGTCGATGTCGCGGACTTTGGTTATAAATCCGCTTTCCGCCACACACTTAGCTCACGCAAAGGCGCAAAGACGTAAAGGAAAGAAGTTATTTATCTATTGCTCCTATCCTCCGCAATTGCGGAGGTTTTAGGCATTTTCAACACAGCTTCGATTGTGAATTATGCCACACTCCGGCTCTAACGGCACAATCGGACGTTTCTCGGACGCTAATCGTATAGGATACATTTATGAAAACTAAAATATGGCTCAGTTTATTGGGGGGTGGCTGTTTGTTAGTGGCATTTTGGTTGGCGGGAACAGGACTATTTCCTGCTCTCAATCACGGTCGTATCGTTGCAAGCCTCTGGCTGTTGTGGCTAGCCGTCATCTTTTTGCGGGGCTTAAAGGATCGTCTCTGGCCTCCCACAAACGGTGATAGTCTCCAGCGGGCTTGGATGCGTCTGCCCCTTAATATCATTTTGGCCCTTTTACCGGGACTCAGCCTGGTCTGGTTTAGTCTGTTCGCCCCAAATACCCCTTCGGTAACACAAGGTAGCTTTGATGTTTGCGCTTTAGAAACGGGATTATGCGTTTCTGGCCCCCGCTCTGTCATCATCTGGGGCATCATTCTCGTTGCCATTGGACTAATCGGAATCTGGCTCATTTGGCCTGGAAGAGTTCAAACGGCAGGCCAAGAACAAGGAGAAATTAATAATGGAACTTGAATTAAACGGCCGTGTCATCTCTAAACAACCAAACAATCAGATTATCGAAAGAACCATCTTAAAAATGAAAGACGAAGGGTCGATATTGACATTGAGCGACGGCCGTCAAGCCTTCATCCAGGCGGCTGGCAGTCGGAAAAATGGTTTCATTATGACCGGACAAGATAGCAGCGGCCAAAGACAGTATGATCAATTGACACCTGTAGGAACGGCCGAAGTCGTATTAGCTTTTTCAGCCTTTCTCACTGGGTCTTCTCTTTGGAAAGAAACCGTCCCCAAGCGTAAAACCAGCTCAAAACCCAAACCGGGGCAAATGTCAGGCAAATCCATTATCGTCGTTATCTCTGTCATAATTATCATCGTGTTAGGTATGGTTGGCTTTGGAATGTTCATGACCGCTCATAGTGGGGGCCAAGTGGCATCGTCAGGGATAACCCAATTTTTGCCCATTGTGGTCGGTATTGCCCTCTATTTCGGCTGGCTCCTCTTCTTATTTAGCTGGTTTCGGCCCCGACTGGCAGGCTGGTTATCCAATATCTTAAATATCAACGTTAGCGAAAACCTTATTAGTGGGAGTTGGCACTCTAGCGGCCCAATCTGGAAGAAGTTATTAATCTTTAGTATTGAAATGGCCGTTTTCATTCCTGGGGCGCTGGTTCCCCTGGCCGCCGTTGGCTTATTGTTAATCCGCTAATATCTCGGCTGCTGCCCGTTGACCGCTCTCAATGGCTCCTTCCATATAGCCCTGGCATACGGCCGTATGCTCACCAGCGAAATGGAGACGGCCAACCTGCTGGCCTAAGGTTACCCAATGAGCGGTGATGGAACCGGGTGGAAAGAAAGCATAGCCACCTTGCGTAAAGGGTTCGTTGAGCCAGGCCATTGTGCGGCTATGGCTTAAGAATTTAGAGGAGCCAGGAAACAGTTCCTCGACTTGAGCTACGACGGTCGCAATTCGCTCTTCGTCATTCAACATGGAATAGGCGGCGGCTTGATCGGCGCCAGTATAAACCGTTAAGATACCCCCTTGATTCAACTGTCCGCCTGCTGCAAACCAGATGCAGTTTATTGGCAAATCAGTGAGCAACATCCCATTCCAACCTGTTTCTTCCCAAAACGGCCGATCATATTCAAGCAGCACCTTGGTCACTGGCCCTAATTCCAAATCAGCCAATGCTTTCTGATATTCAGGCGTTAAAGGGGGAGCAAAGGTAATTGCCTTTAGAGGGCCTAAGGGGAGCGCCAAAACCACCCGTTCAGCCTCGATATCCAATAGATGACCCTCGGTTTGGTAGCTAACACGAACCGCATCGCTGGTTTGGTTAACAGCAGTAACGCAGGCATTTAAGCGCACGTCTGGCAATACGGCCGTCATCGCCAAAGCTAACTGGTCATTACCGCCCTGAAGATGATAAATGTCGTTGTCTTCATCTATATCCTCTTCGTTCCCCCCACCCCCAAAATGCCACCAACGGGCCAGATCGAGAATCGAATGGTTGTCTGGTTCGGCCAAAAATTCTGGCTGATGGCGACTGACATAGGCTTTTTTGGCCAGGGGGTGGACATCAAGACGCTCCAACCAGTCGGAAACAGACAAGGAATCTAATTCGGCCGCATTTGCTGATTCCTGAGGGTTGGCCGGATCGTCAACCTGTTGACTCAATTGACTCATGGCCCGGTCAATTTTGGCGATCTCCTCATCTAACTTGATTGACCACACAGAGGCATTATCGACTGCACCCATCCGTCCCTCCAGGGCCAGCCAACTAAACCAATCATCCAGGCCGCTCACTCGCTCAAGTTTTAACCCAAACTCTCCTGCGATGGTTCGCAACCGATGATGGTTGCCATCAATGAACTCCCCACCAGCTTCCGCAACTCGGCCGTGTCTAAAGCCACGCATTGTATAGACGCGACCGCCAACCCGCGAGCGGGCTTCAAGAACGACAACGGGTTTTCCAGCACGATGGAGGTCTAAAGCGGCCGAAAGCCCAGCCAATCCTGCCCCAACGACGACAATTGGCTTAACTGGCATCGATCTCACTCCCCAAAAAGCGTCCACGACTTGAACGAACTATTATGATGATATTGATGATAGTTATTTTACTCAAAGGTAGTTTAGATTCATTCTTCCGGCAAGACGCGGTAGAGTTCGTAGACATCTCCGGCGATGGTATCCACGAGTTCCAGATGATTGGAGATGATCTCGGTAAATACGGCCGGTTCTGGCAATGGTTCATCCGTCGGCGAATTAGCTTCTAAGATTAACTCAAGGCCGCTTCGGAACAATAGGACATGCGTCACGCCATCAATCCGCCAACTATCAGCAATGGATGGGGCGTCGCCATATTGAAATTGAAGATGGCCGAACCGGTCTAAGATGCTGTCGGGGTGGCATTCGGCCGTTTCACAGTAAAAGCTGCGCGGCTCCCACAGGAAAAGTACCACATCCTCCTCATCCAATTGGGTATTGATTGTCTCCATCGCCCCATAATGCGCCCCCAGACGGCGGCGCAAATGCTCACTTTCAGTCTCGTCGCCAATGAGATATCGCCAGGATTGCTGGGGCAGCCAATTGGCGAACTGAATGAGTAGTCCAACACCAAGCACCAAGCCAAATATCAAGCGTAATTGACGCTGCAAGGAGAATTTGGGATGGTCAAAGCGGCGTAAATCTTCATAAATCCAGGCTAGAACGGGACAAAGGACGACGAAGGCAGGCAACAGCAAGCGGGACTGCCACAAAGCGGCCGAGGAAATGACACCCACTGTCCAAAAAATATAGTGGGCAAAAGCAAAAAAGAGCAACGCTTTTAATATGTGTGTGTGTTTTCCCCCTACTCGAAACAGCCCATATGCTACCATTATGGGCAGGAAGACAAGAAACAAGGGGCCGGTAATGCCATCAACAAGATTAGCATCTCGAATTCCCAACGTCAGGATATAGGGCAGGGTTAAGAGATTGACCATTAAATACCCAATATCCACCTCACAATCAGTCGCATGTTGACCTACTAAATAAATCTGGTTGGCGGCAGTACAGGTATCAGGATTATAAGCGATGCCAGTCCCCGCTTCAGCGTAGGCATCGGCCCGGAATTCGTCCCAATACTCGCCACCTAGGAGGAAAGGGTAAACGGGGTTGCCGGTGAAGGCCAGATTTTTGGCAAACCAGGGAGCAGCGACAAGGAGAGCGAGGGTGCTGAAGAAGAGCAACGGCCGTATTACCTGCCCCAACTGCCTTCGTCCCCACCACAGCAGCAGCAAGACCAGGGCCAACGGAGCGACAAAGCTGGTATATTTCAGCCCCATCGCCAGACCGCTAAAGAGAGCGCTTAGAATGAGCCAACCCACGTGGGTGTTCAAAAACCCGGTTTTTTGGGAAAGCGTTTTTGGGCGACCAGCATTGTCGCTTAAAAACCGGCTTTTTATGAACTTCAAGATAGTATAGAGCGCGGCCGTTTCATAAAAAGCCAGCCCCAAATCATTATAGGCCCAACTGGACAAGGTTAACACCATCGGTGTGGCATAGAAGAACAAGACGGCCAGCCAACTGTTTTTTACCCCTAAGAGGTCGCGAGCGATCAGATAAACCATGCCCGCTGTCATGAGTTGGAAGATGAAATGGAGCAATACGGCCGATACCTCGCCCGCCATGCCCATTGCCAACATAAATAACATCTCGAATAGGGCCGGAAAGCTGAGATGGGGAATGTCGATGCCTGATATGATCCGACCCGCTTCAAGATAAATTTTGGGGCCGGTTAGATGGTAAAAGAGTCCGTCCCAGTCGGTTGGTGGGAGCAAGGTCAGGGTAAGGGCAAATCCTAATGAGAAAGCCAGGAAGATAGCTGTCGGCCGTCCTGGATTTGGCCGGGGTAGTTGGCGAAGGAATTGGAGGGACGGCCGTACTGTCAATATTGTTAGGACAACAGCCAAACCATAAAACAGCCAATTAAACAACAACCCGATGAGGCCGAGGCAGAAGACAATCAGCCCAATTGCGCCAAAGCCTAAGCCCAAGCCGAGGAAGAGTTCTTCTAAAGGGTTGAGTTCCAGTTTAGGGATTCGGTGGAGGAGAAAACGGCCGCTTCCTAGCGCAATAAAAGCCAGCCAAAGTGCTATAAGCAGGTGAAACAAGGTTCGGCCGATGGCAGCCAGTGAAAGTGTGGGCAAAGTCCAATTAATAGCCCCGATCTGCTCAAAGACAGACTGTAACAAGGCATTTTGAACCCAGTAATAACCAGCGATACTAATAGTCATCCAAAGCAAAAAGAGGGCAATCAATACCCATCGCAACCATCCCCCTAATAATTTAGTGTCCTCCTTCATGTCTACCCCAATACTTGCATTTAATGTTCAAGAGGCGATTTACAAAATCGCGCTACTGTTAGCTGTCTACTGCTAACTATCCACTGAAAACTAACCCTAAATGTGTTGGTCGAACCAGGCAAGGGTATCTTCCCAGGCTTGGGTCGCTTGTTCTTCAACATAGCGGGAGCTAGTATCGTTATGAAAGGCATGGTCTACGCCTGGGTAGATGTTTATAACATAAGTCAGATTGGCCTCTGTTAAGGCAGCCTCCAAAGATTCAATTCCGGCGTTGATACGTCCGTCGTTTTCAGCATAGACAGCTAAGACGGCCGCTTGAATGTTTGACACTTGAGAGAGGTCGGGCGAACGGCCGTAATAGGGAGCGGCTGCTTTTAATTCCGGTATGGCAGTAGCGGAGTCCCAGGTGATGCCACCGCCGAAGCAATAGCCGGTCATACCGATCCTTTGCCCATCAACTGAATCTAAGGAAACAAGATAGTCAAATCCGGCAGTAAAGTCGGCCACATGACGGCCAGATTCGGCATTGCTTAATAAGCCAGGAACCTGGCTGTTGTCTTGGGCGGCCGTACCGCCTTCGCGGGACAGTAGATCGATGGCGAGAGCGACGTAGCCAGCCTTGGCAAAGCGGCGGGCAACGTCCCGGATATGGTCGTTGAGGCCACGATTTTCATGACAGACGAGAACGGCCGGATATTGACCTGTCTCAACTGGCTGAGCCAGATAAGCCATAATATCGTCGCCCTGACTGGTGAAGGTGACAGTTTCGGCCGAAACGGCCGGATCGCCTTCGGGAACAGAGAGAGGGCTTTTGGCATTTGGCACTGGAACCAACTCAGTGCCTGCTTCTTCCTCAGCTGGGGCAGGTTCAGCGGTGGGATCTGTTTCGGCCGTTGTCGGTTCCGGAGTGGGCATTGGCGCTGTTGGGTCCGGAATCTCCTCAGGGGAACAACCGATTAGCCCCATTGTTACGGCCGTTGCCGCCATACTGCCAGTGATATAGGCCACCCGCTTAACAAACTCCCGTCGAGACATTAACCCTTCTCGAAAATCTTCATAAAACTCTTCAATAAAATAGGTTTGGTCTGGGTTTAACGCTTTCATCGTTTCATCCTTATTTCATCATATACAACTGCCGCAAAAATGATACATCAAGGTAGATTTAATAGCGAGTGGGGCTTGACATTGACGTTACGTTATACTTTATGATAGATGAAGATAAGGAAATGGTTATGAAATATACAGTGAAAGAAGTGGCCGACATCGCAGGTGTCAGCCGAAGAACCTTACATTACTACGATCAGATTGATTTGTTGAAGCCCTCAAAAATCGGCGAGAATGGGTATCGCTTCTATGAAGAAGGGGCGATACTTCGCTTGCAGCAAATTCTTTTCTATCGTGAGTTAGATTTTAGTCTGAATGATATCCGGGAGATGATGAAACGGCCGGATTATGACATTTTGGAATCAATGACCGCCCATCGGGCAGCCTTGCAAAACCGGGTTGGTCGATTGAAAAAACTGATCAACACCCTTGATCAGACGATATTACACTTGAATGGAGAGCTAAACATGACGACAGATGATTTATTTGATGGGTTTGATGAAGAAACCCAAGAAGCTTATGCGGAAGAAGCAGCCCAACGTTGGGACCCAGAACGAGTAAAGGCTTCGAACCGTCGCTGGAAGAATTATTCGACCGAAAAACAGCGTCAAGTTATGGAAGAGAGCAAGCAGATCAATCTCGACCTATTGGCTCATATGAATGAGGGACATGATAGTGAAAGTGTTCAGGCTGTAGTCGGCCGTTGGTACAACCATATCAGCCATTTTTATGAACCCACCCTGGCGATCTTTCGGGGATTAGGTCGGAGTTATGAAGAAGACCCGGCCTTTGCCGCCTTTTACCAAAAACTGCATCCTGACATGCCCGCCTTCTTTAGGCAGGCCATTGATTTTTATTGCGATGAACGGGAAAAATAGAGCCGCGAATTATACGAATTTTATCAAGTTCAAAAGATTTACTACAGAGAACACAGAGATATGAATATTAATTGGATACAAACGAATGAATATTATCGGGAACTGCTTGAGGAGGCTGATCCGACCGTTCGGCAACAGCGTTACCTAGACCTGTTCATGCAGCCCTGGCAGCAGATGATGGCTATGGTCGGCAACTATGGCTCAAATGGAAGCGACGATCCATTGGCCGGGGCAAGGGCCTGGAAATGGCTCTTGCCGGAGCAAACGGCCGAAATCGCGGAACTGTTAGAGAAGATGGAAACGGCCGATGCCTGGAACATTGGACATGAGGCTTTGATTGAGGCGGCTGCTCGTTTTGAACCATACGCCGACCGCATTCCGTTCGACACGGTTGAAAGTTGGTTGGTTTTGGGCGATGCGACTCATACCAATGACTTTGAGCGGGGTTATACTGGGGCAATAGATTTCACATCACCGCGCGTCATCGGCCAGTTTTGGGAACCGAATGAGGACAATCTGCCTCGTTTGGAAGGCTTGTTTGCCCATGAGATGCACCACCTGATCCGGTTGAAGGCGTTCCCGTGGGATATGATGAACACCTCTGTGGCAGATTATATCGTGCTAGAAGGAACGGCCGAATCGTTTGCTGGCTCCTTGTTTGGAGAAGATAAAATCGGCTATTTTATCGTTGAGTATGAACAGGAAGTATTTGAGACGGCTCGGAAATTGATTGGCGAAGGTTTACATAAAACAGGTTTCAATGTGATTCGGAGCTATATCTTTGGCGATGCCCTGGCGGAACAGAGTGGTTATGAGCCATTGGGTGGTATGCCGACCTATGGTGGATATACGATTGGCTATCATGTCGTTCAAGCTTATCTAAAACGAAGTGGCAAAACGATTGAGGAAGCGACTTTTGTTTCGGCAGATGAAATTGTAGCTGAATCAGGGTTCTTTTAAGACCAATGCTGTGACCTATCGCGTAATGCGTGATTCGTAAGAGATTGTTTCACTTATTACGAATTACGCATTATTTCCCCACATCTTAAGTCATGATAAGCAGCCATCGCCTTATGCAATTTCGGTTCCCAGACCCAGCGCATCCCTTCCCGATCCTCTTCTAAGACACACCATTCGACGACCCCCTGCAAACTTTGAACGGCCGTCAACCGATAATCACTCCAGAGCAGCTCCCAGGGATAGTCAACGCCAAACTTCGTTAGGCTAGCTTGGTAGTGACGAAGAACGGCCGTTTCATGCTCGCGGCGAAAATCTGTCTCCCACCATTCAACCATCACATAAGCCAGGTCGGCCACGCCCAGCCAGGATGTCAATGACCAGTCGAAAGGTTGGCGGTCGATAAGATAGATTCGGCCATCCCCCTTGATGGGAGCTAAAGTATTACCGGGGTTGACATCGCCGTGAATGATGGTGAAACCGAGCGGATTTTGGGTGCGGGCTAACATGGCAGCGGGATGATATTCAAAGACATCTAAAAGCGCTTGCCGCCAATCAGAGGGTAGGCTATCGCCCAAGGTCTCAAAGAGCGGTTCCAATCCTTTCTGGTTGTGATTAATATAACGGCCAATTTCTTCCGGCCCTGGAATGTTCTCGCCAATCGATTCAATGCGGGTCGGCCCCCAATAGTGGGCATGGAGGCGGGCCAGGGCTTCAGCTGTTGCCTTTCCCCGTTCGAGTGTGGGTGGCATCTCCCAGGTGTCTTGGTGGGTATCAGATAAATCTTCAACCAGAAGATGGTAGGCTCGGGGATTGGCTTGATAGATACCATCGTAACAGACAGGGATTGGTGCATCGGGTAGGTCTATGTAGTCGTTAGTATAGTAGTGAACCTCGGAGGGACCGAAAACGCCATGATCGCCAGCACAGATTTTAAGGAGGAAGGATTGGGGGAGAGCGTTGGAGTTTGAGATGTTGTAAGTCGGCCGTATACGATACATCTTCGACCAGGTTCCCTGAAGGAGGTCAGTTTGAACGGCCGTTACTTCACCTTCAGAAAGAATACTATTTCTCTGAAGCACCTTTGTTAACCACTGAGTTGTTAGGTGCTCAATATCTTTAATAACCATGTTAATGAACTATCAGAACCTTCATCATAAATCGCCTCGGTATGTAGATGACCAACCAAATAATCTTCTAAGTTTCTGGCTTGGGTTAAACTTAAACGTCCACTCATTTTCTATTATCTCAATTACCAACCCGCCGGATGACAAATTGAATGGCTGCATAAATTCGCCCGCTAAACAAGGCTAGCACCAAAGCGGATAAGCTCTAATTTTTCAGCCTTACTAATTGGGAGGTTGATTGCTTCAAACAACAACGCTTTGATGGCGTCGGCTGGAATATTGTTTGTCGTATAAAGTATGACATTTCTGGTCTGTTTGCCATCGCCTTCAAGTATCCCATCGGGATCAGGGAGGAGAACGCCGTATTCAAAAACAAGCGTAACCTTGTCTTGGGCGGGAAAGATGCCGCAATAATAGCCCTGATCCGGGTGGCGAATGCTGATGCTATGCCAGCCAGGGTTGGCCGATTCAGTAGAAGTTGGCACAGTTTCTAGAATTAATTTCCGCAAGGCTGAGACGATGGCTTGAATGTCAGGATTGTGGTTTCTGATTAGGTCAGCGACTGCTGTCATTGATAAGCCTCTTTGTTAGTAACCTTGTCTACAAGTACGCCAACTGCAATACCCAACAGAGCGCCAATGACCAAGCCTAATTTGTAGGGTAATCCGGTTAGTAAAACGGCCGTCAATCCCCCCGTCAACGCCGCCGCAACATCGGCTCGCTCCTTTAGAGCCGGGACAACCAGGGCGATGAAGGTCAAGGCCAGCGTAAAATCGAGCGACCAGTCGGCTGGTATCTGCGCACCGAGCAGGATGCCAGCAGCGGTGCTTACCTGCCAGGTTGTCCAAAGCGCCAAGCCCGCCCCAAGAAAGTACCAATGCTTATGCTTTATTGGCTCCGATTCATCCTGGTAATGGAGGACGGCGACAGCATAAGCTTCATCAGTCAGCAGGTAAGATAGCAACCAATGCCAGCGCGGCCGTAAATGGCGCAAATATGGGGCCAGGGAGGCACTATAAAGAGCGTGGCGGAGGTTGACAAGTGTGGCAGTGACAAAGATGACCAGGGCCGGACTTCCCAAGGCGACGAGTTGGGCGATGACGAATTGGGCTGATCCGGCAAAGACAACGGCCGACATGGCTTGGGCTTCGACCACTGGCAATCCGGCTTCAAGAGCTAAAACGCCGTAGATCATCCCGAATGGCAGTACACCTAGTAAAATCGGTAATTCGGCTCTAACGCCAGATAGGAAAGCGAGGCGGGCATTGGACATAAATGGCTATTGGGTGGAAGGGGCAGAGGGAGTAAAAGGGATAGGATTATCCATTACCATAATTTTGCGCAAAAAGAGCGCAATTCTATTCAGTTAACGCAAAAAGAGGCGGTTTCTAATCGCCAGAAAAGTACTTTTCCAAACAAATACACAGATCGCTAGAATTTGGATGTGACTTTAACAACTCAATTCGTTGTAGCTTACCACCATCAAACAAGAGTAAACCTGGAATATTTAACAAATCGCGAACGATTCGTTTTGGGCCAAGTGACTCAAAACGGGAACCGGTTAAGGCTTGATGGTGGAAATGAGTCAGTAGATTATGTGCCAAGTCAGTCAACAAAATGAGACCCTTTTGAGCCAAGAAACGGTGTTTACGACGTTTGACCAGGTAAAGACCGGATTTATCCTGCCGAAATTGTTCAATTTCCGCTGCGCCGCGGTCGTCATAAAGGGCCATAAAGCGGCTGATGGACGGCAGCTTAAAGGAGGAAACATAAAAACAATGACGCCATTGGCCTTTTTTGCGGTGCTTTTTGACAAAAAACTGAACTGGTCGACCAAAATCAACTGTTGGCTGGACCTCGGCCAAGAAAGCATCATGATATGGATGCCAACGTGTGACCTGTTTGGCTAAAGCATGCGCTCGACGATTAGAATGTCCTTTAACCAGGATATGATAGTCGCGAGCCAGCAGCCACCGAATCAGTTTATCCGTTCCCGCACCACCATCAGTCCGCCAAACGGTGCGTCGACGTTGCTTGGTCGTTAACTCTAATGAACTTTCAGTGCCGAGTACGGCCGGTTGCAAGCAAGTACTAGTATAGCGATTGCCTGGAAACAGGTCAGACCATAGGGTTTCCTTGTATCTGACGCTGCTCACCCGGGCCAATTGCCGTCCAGTTGTGTTTTTTCACCACTGAAATACCCTTTTTGGCTAGCTTGAGCCTTGGAACTGCATGGCAACCCGGACAAATCAAAGTCTAACCACAGAAATCCGCGCCAATCATGGTGGCGGATTTGACTAAGGGGATGGCAAATCGCAGACACTGCCTCTCTGAGTTGTTCAATGTTCGTTAGAGTTAGCCCATCCAAGGTTCGGGATAAGTTTGATTGGGTTGTGAATCGTTTAACCTGGCAGATACGAGCTAGTTGTTGTTCTGGTCTTAGCTTACTTTCGACTTCGAACATCGTTTCACAACCGGCCAAGATGCTTACCAACACCTGCTTGAGCTTGTCGGCGGGTGAAAATTCGCGACTTTTCATTGGAATTGTCACTTTTTCCAGTGCTTTGAGTTGTTTTTTCTGTTGGTAATGTGCTAGCAGTGCTCCTAATGGAGCCTTCTGTGTATTACAAAGTTCGTTGGTTATGCCGATTTCGAGAGACATTTGGATACTCCTTGTCTGGGCTAAGTCTAAGGAAGTTTTCTATCTCTCTCGAATTTAGCATATTTTGTTGTTTTTTACCGAATAGAAACCCTTTGTTTTTGCGCTAACCTATTAGAAACCTACTGTTTTTGCGCAAAATTAAGGCCATTAATTGAGCTTTCAGATTTGAGAGAGCGATGTCAGCCTCACTTTGATACCAACTCATTTCGTATTGGGCAAACAAAGATTGGGCTTTGGTTAACACGGTTTGCGCTTCCGACGAACGGCCGTAAGCGGCGTAGAGTTTACCTATTTCTAATTGACATACAGCAATATAGGTCAAACCATTGCCTTGTTCATAGACAGCGATTGCATCCAACAACGCTTGCTCAGCTTTGGTCCAATCCGGTTTTGGACTTGCTTGAAGAATACGGCTGAGCGATTGAAGGGCCTGAGCCTGGGCCATTGGTTGATTCATCGTTTTTGCCAGTTCGATGGCTTCATTAACCTTTTCGAGCGCAATTAACCAACCTTCTTTTTCCACTAACGTTTCAGCCTGATAAGCATGAAACATAGGCAGATTGATTGAAAGTTGCGGTTGTTCCTTGTTAAGAGAGAGACATTGCTCTAGATAGTCGCACCCCTTTTCAACCTGGTTTGTACGCAAGCAAACATAACCCAACGTTCCATAGCAAACAAAAAGCAGTTGGAGTGCGCCTTGTTCCTCAGTCATAATCGCTGCATCCGCAAGCAGCGATTGTGCTTCTTCCCAATAGCCACAATAGGCGTAGTAGACGCCAACTATCATCTTGTTGGCCGCGATACGTTCTGGCGAATTTAGATTTTCGGCTAATGTTAGACCACGCTTGGCATATGACTCAGCTTCCTGCCACATGCCCTGATACGCCAGGGACAATCCATAAAAAACGAGCGATCCGGCCAACAAATCTAAATCATCAAATTGTTCCGCCAGGGGAATACCGCGAGCCAGCAGGTTTGTTCCCTGATCATAGTTCCCAAGATTGGCATGGGCACGGCCGATCAGATTGTATGGCAACACAAGAAGTGAATCCAGGGACAATTTTTCAGCCAACACCAAACATTTTTGGAAATATTCAAAGGCCATACTCATCTGAACGCGGACATAGTAATAAGCGCCGATACTACTGTATATGTGAGCCTGTCGGACTTCGTCATTTAACCCTTCACTATATTCACGGGCTTGTTGGAGATAGGGAAGGACATCAACAGATGGGTAAAAGGCGGCCACTCTTGAGAGTTTGAGGGCGACATCCATATATAACTGTTTACGTTCAACTGTAGTTGGCAGGTGTGTCAATCCTCGGATAACTTGCTCAAAGAAGCGACCGGCCTCATGGTTGGCTCGAACATTTATGGCCTGGGTTCCTGCCAAATTGGCATAATATACCTCTTTTTCTCGGTTCCCCGCGCCTGCCCAATGATAGGTCAGTTGAGCCGCTTTTTCCTCCTGATCAAGATAGACGCTCTCTAGAGTTTGGGCGATCTGCAGGTGAAGGTTTCGTTGGTCGGCCGCTGAAAGCTCTGCCAATATCCCTTCCTGCAATTTATTATGGGCGAATCGCCAACGATTGTCTTGACGCTCTAAAATGGCGGCGTTGGCACAAACGGTCAACCAATCTTCTAAATCATCTACCCCATTTTTTGGCCCAAGGGCATTGAGTAGTTTGAGGTCGAGCTGCTGACCAGCAACGGCCGTCATTCGCAGCAATGGTTGGTAATCTGGTTGAACTTTGTTAACTCGTCTTCGGATGAGATTATGCAATCCGCCCGTGATGATTTTCTCTGGCAAAACCATTGTGGCAACCTGGCTCAAATTGCCGGCCTCTTCTGCCAATGCTCGCACAATTTCAACAACAAAATAGGGGTTGCCCTCGGTCTCCTTTTGAAGCAGATCTGTTATTCGGCTTTCTCGTCCAGCCTCCCCCATCATCGATTCGCTGAGTTGAATAACGGCCGCTTTCGAGAGGCGATTCAATTCTAACAAGGTCATTTGAGAGAGTTCGAGCGATTGCAAACTCACTTCGTCACTGCGAAAGGTCCCAATAATCAGCAAAGGTAAATCGGCCGTCCGTCGGCTGAGCATATCTAGGAGAGCGAGGCTCTCTTTCCTAGCCCATTGAATATCTTCGAGGATGATTAAGACCGGTTCCTTTAGCTGGCTAATTATATTTTCTATGACTTTCAGAAGTTCCGTGAGCATGACATCCGGTGTCAGATCTGATACTGACTCAACCTCAAAGTCGATAATGTCATCCAGATTGTAGAATACACTCTTGAGTACGGCCGCTTCCTGTTTGTCGATAGTGGCCGATAAAAGCAGTTGTCGAACAATATCTTTCCAAATGAAATAAGGGCTGCCAACACCTAATCTTGCATGGCTGCGAAGCGTCAGAACGCCGCGGACAAGAGCGCGAATGCGGAGTTCATTGGCCAGGCGAGATTTTCCTACCCCACTCTCCCCTGCAATTAACCACCCTCCGCCCTTTTTGTTACGAGCCATAGTTAAAGCATTTTCAAGGGTCGCCAATTCCTTTTCTCGTCCAACAAATTGAGCGGCTTGCAAAAAACTTTCACGAGTTGAAGCAGTTTCCAAAATAAAGGGTTGATCTAGAAATTTTCCAAGTTCAGAAAGCACCTCTGTGGCACTGGCAAAACGTTTGGACAAGTTTTGGTTGAGGAGCTTTGCCAAAAGGGTAGTAAATTCTATGTCAAGGCCCTTCAAGTATATATTTGGGGCCGAATGAAGGATATTTTGAAGAAAATAGCTGGTGCTAGGGTCACCAAAAGGATGACTGCCAGTAAACATTTGGCTGGCAACAACACCTACAGAAAACAGGTCAGATTGATAAGTTGCTGGTTTACCTATTAATAATTCAGGGGCCATATAAGCTAACGTGCCAACGATACTTGCCGATTCGTCGCTCCTAATTGACAGCCCTAGATCAAGCACCTTCACTGATTGACGGCCGTTTCCTTTAGATTCACCCTTATCGGTAACAGAATCGACTAGAATATTCCCGGGCTTCAAATCTCGGTGGACAAATCCCCGACGATGAAGATAGGACAAGGCTTGTAATAGTTGAACGAGCAGTTTAATCTGAGCCTGAAAGGGCTGATTTTGGGCCGCTTCTAAGATGGTTTGTGGATTTTGAACCAGATCCATCGTGAAATAGGGTTGGTTTTGGTTGTCAAAACCATAGTCTAAAACGGTGATGATGTTGGGATGTCTGAGCTTTGCCAAGACCTGGAACTCTTGGGCCAGGGCGATTCGGGGATCAAGGTAAGAATCGGCGCTTGAGGTGACTCGTTCCCCATCTCCCAAAGAGATTTTCTTTAAGGCCACTTCTTGTTTAGTAAGGCGATCATAGGCAGCGTAAACACTGCCCATACCGCCTTGACCTAACGAGGAACCAAGATGATAACGGCCGTCTACTATCTCTTCTGAATGTTTAAGCGACTGAATACCCATTACTCTTAACCAGATAATAAACTGATTTTCATTCTTGACAATAGTCTACTTAGCATGTTACTATGTGCGCCAATAAAAATACGTGAACAACATTGAATCGGAGTAGTAACCTTCAAAGCGAGTCCTAGAGAGGTGGTCATTAAGCTGAAAGACCAGCGTCAGCGCAGAAGGTGAATGGGCCGAGGAGTTGCCGAAGCAAACGATAATAACTTAATCGTTGTTAATTAGTAGCTTGGGTCGGAAGTGCTACCGTTATCAGAGCATAGACCTAATGTCAGCACACAGTAGGTGGCGGATAGTAATAGGTAAAAATTCTATCTACTGACATTTTTGTGATAGATATTGGGTTGAAAGAGTGAGGCTGGCTTTCTTATCGCGCAATCACGGCGCGATTTTTCGTTTAAGAGCTGGTCTAACCAGGGTGGCACCGCGGGAAACTTAACGCTCTCGTCCCTGAAAGAATCGTTGATGGTTCTTTCAAGGATGAGAGCGTTTTTAGATCAGAGTTGAATTCGTGAATGGTTAATGAGGTCGCACAATGGATATTAAACGTAATCAAGAGGTCTATAAGCCGGGGTTAGAAGAGTTTCGAGAATTGGCAGATGGACCAACAAATTTGATCCCAGTTTATCGGGCTTTTCCGGCCGATTTAGAGACACCGGTGACAGTTTATTTGAAGTTAATGGATACCCTTGGACCATCTTTCTTGTTGGAATCTGTTGAAGGCGGCGAACAAGTCGGCCGTTATTCCTTCGTCGGCGTTAATCCTCATGGCATTATTTCGCTCAGGGGACGGGAAGTGACCGACGAGCGCGACAGTGGAACAACCAGCCGGGAGCTGGCCGACGGTGAAGATATTTTGTCCGTCTTGAAAACTGAATTAGGGCAGTTTGTTCCGGCCGATATTCCTGATTTGCCCCGCTTGAACGGCGGCGCGGTCGGCTATCTGGGATATGATGTCGTTCGCTTCTTTGAGAAGCTGCCAGAAACGGCCGAGACTATCCTCGACATTCCCGATGCCGTTTTCCTGTTGGCCGACACGCTTGTTGTCTTTGACCATGCCCGTCATCGCCTGTTGATTCTGGCGAATGCCCGCGTCAACGGTGATGTAGAGATAGCTTATGTGGATGCCATTCAGCGAATCGAGCGCGTTAGCGAACGGTTATTACGGCCGTTGCCCGCGCTTCCTGGGCGGCGTTGGCGAGGTAGCGGGAAGAACGGCCGTCAAAATGGCCTGACTTCTAACATGAGTCAGAAACAGTTTGAAGAAATAGTCAAGCAGGCTAAAGAACATATTGCCGCTGGTGACATTTTCCAGGTCGTCCTTAGCCAACGGCTCAGCCGCAAAACGAGCGCTCACCCTTTCGCCATATACCGGGCATTGCGTATGCTGAATCCCTCCCCTTATATGTTCTACTTTGATTTTAGCGATGAGAACGGGCTACACGACTTTCAGGTCGTTGGGGCTTCGCCAGAACTGCATGTACGGCTGGAGGATGGGATTGCCAGCGTACGGCCGATTGCCGGAACGCGACCGAGAGGCGAGACAGCAGTCCAAGATGCCGCCTTGCAAGAAGAGTTGTTAGCTGATCCAAAAGAACGGGCCGAGCATGTGATGTTAGTTGATTTAGGTCGGAACGATGTCGGCCGTGTTAGTGAATATGGCTCTGTTCAGGTGCGAGACTTAATGGTTATTGAACGATATAGTCATGTCATGCACATTGTCAGCCATGTAGAAGGAAAAATTCGGCCCGGCATGGACGCTTTCGATCTAATGCGAGCCACCTTTCCGGCCGGAACAGTCAGCGGTGCGCCAAAGGTACGCGCAATGGAGATTATTGAATTATTAGAAGGCCAACGACGCGGGCTTTATGCCGGCGCCGTCGGCTACTTTAGCTATGATGGCAGCATGGATACCTGCATCGCCATTCGGACAATGCTTGTCCAAGATGATACCGTCTATGTTCAGGCCGGGGCGGGTATTGTGGCAGATAGTGACCCAGCCCTTGAACATCAAGAGTGCTTGAACAAAGCTGGGGCGCTGGCGGTGGCAATTGAACAAGCGGAACAAGGATTGCTGTAAGCAAAGGGCGAATAACAATCGGCAGAAAACAGGCCAACGCAATTGCCAATTGCAAAATTGCCCTCTTGCAACTTGAAAAAAGTAACTGTTTTACAGGAGTAAAAATGAAGAAACGAGTATTTAGTGGGATTCAGCCTACCGGGAATATCCATTTAGGAAATTATTTGGGGGCGATCAAAGGTTGGGTAGAGAGGCAAGCAGAAAAGGAAAACTTTTTCTGCATTGTCGATTTACACAGTCTAACCGTTCCCCAAGACCCGGAAAATCTACGTTATCAGACCCGCTCTTTGGCAGCGATGTTATTAGCTGCCGGAATTGACCCAGAACAGTCCGTGCTGTTTATCCAAAGTCATGTAACCGCCCACGCCGAAGCAAGTTGGCTGTTGAACTGCGTCACGCCGCTCGGTTGGCTACAACGGATGACCCAGTATAAAGACAAAGCAGCCAAACAAGAGAGCGTCTTGACCGGCCTGCTCGATTATCCGGTATTGATGGCAGGTGACATTATTCTATATGATGCCCATGAAGTTCCTGTCGGCGACGATCAAAAGCAGCATGTTGAATTAGCCCGGGATATTGCCCAGCGCTTTAATCACCTCTATGAAGAACAATTTTTCGTCATTCCCGAACCGGTCATTCCGAAGGTTGGGGCGCGGATTATGGGCTTGGATGATCCGATGGTCAAGATGTCGAAGAGTTTGGCAGATAAACGAGGCCACGCGATTTTGTTAGCCGATGAGCCAAAAGAGATTATGCGCTCTTTCAAACGAGCAAAAACCGATTCAGGCAACGAGATTCATTTTTCAGATTCGCCAGAAAAGGCCGGTGTCAATAATCTTTTAAGCATCTATAAAACGGTAACGGACAAATCGAAGGCAGATGTTGAGGCAGATTTCAAGAATGCCAGAGGGTATGGCGACTTGAAGAAAGGCGTGGCTGAAGTGGTGATAGATGCCATTATCCCCCTTCGCCAACGGTATGAAGCGTTGATGAAAGACCCGGCCGAATTAGATAGACTGTTGGCTCGCGGCGCTGAGCAAGCCGAAGCTGTTGCGAAGCCGAAGGTTGATCAAATGAAAGAGATGATGGGGTTGGTTTTACCAGCTATATCGTAAGTTTATAAAGATGGATTTGAATATATGAATAAAAAGACATTTTTTCGATGGTGGTTTTTACTTTTAGTAACGGCCGTCATCAGCCTAGCCTGCAATTTGACCGGTGACTCAGAAACACCGGCAGCGAGTGAAGTTCCGACTGAGGAAATAGCAACTACGGTTGAAAGCGAACGGCCAACAGATCCACCACCAACCGTATTAAACCCGCCTGCCACCCTCCCACCTGTGGCCGCGACTGCAACCCTGGCGAGCGAGTCTGAACCGGAACCAGAACGGCCGACACCGACCAGCGAAACGGCCGAGCCTGAACCGACTGTCACCCTCTCTCCTGCTTCCGAGCCAACGATTGCGGCCCCTGGCACGATTGCGCCCGGCCAGCAAACCACAGCGGCGCTGGAAAGCAATGGGCGGCAACTGTTCACCTTCGAGGCCGTTAGATTTGAACCAGTTATCGTCTTTGTCGAAGGGGACGATGAGCTGGATATTGTCCTCAGCGCCTACCAGGGAGCTGTCGCTGTGGGAACCGACCTCGGACAATTGCAACCCATCTCCGAAGGTGATTTTAACGGCGCTGGCAGGCCAGAAATACTGGTCATTTCGCCTGACACAGATGGCCCTTTAACCATCGCTGTGCAGGGCAACCAAACGGCCGGAAATTTCACGATGTATATGTATGATGGCACTACCCCGGCCGCCAATACTCGTCTGGTCAATGATTCATTGGAGGCGGGACAAACCAACATTTATAAAGCCCTATCCAATGACGGCCGTCCCGTTATCCTATTTGTTGACCCAACAGACCAGAGCGATGTCGTCCTTCAAGTTCAATTTGAAGGTGGCGAACTGATAACAGAAGCGAATTTTGGCGGCGATGGTTCAGCCGAAACCGCCTACGTTCTGCCCACATCTGAAACAGCTTATTCGATACTGGTTTCGGAAGCCAACGGCCAAACGGCCGTTTACAACCTTGTCATTGTTACTTTACCATTGGTTGATGAAGATTAACATTTTATGTGACAATAGAATTGTCATTTCTGCGCAGGCAGGAATCCAATCGTCACACCTATAGGTTTCCGCCTTCGCGGAACCTGCCCTCACGTTCGTGAGGGAATAATGAATAAACTTAGTTAACACAGTAGCGAGTGTGTATTGAGGAAAATACTATGATAATTGTAATTGATAATTATGATTCTTTTACCTATAACCTGGTCCAATATCTAGGTGAATTAGGCGCCGAATTAACGGTCTTTCGCAATGATGAGGTGACGCTGGATGAAATCAGAGCCTTATCGCCAGAAAAGATCGTCATTAGCCCTGGCCCTGGTGACCCGGACGATGGCGGCATCTCTAACGATGTCATTCGAGAATTAGGGCCAACGATTCCGGTATTAGGGGTGTGCTTGGGCCATCAGTGTATTGGTGAAGTCTATGGCGGAAAGGTCAGTCGGGCGCCTAGGTTGATGCACGGTAAGACTTCGGCCGTTTATCACAAAGGCAAAGGGCTGTTCAATGGTGTTCCCAGCCCCTTCAATGCCACTCGCTACCATTCCCTCATCGTGGAAGAGCCACTGCCGGATACTCTCCAGGTGACTGCCTTTACCAGTGAGGGCGAGGTAATGGGGCTGCGGCACAAAGAATATCCTGTGTCTGGGGTACAGTTCCATCCTGAAAGTATATTGACCGAGCATGGCAAACGGATATTGAAGAATTTTTTAGATGGTAGGTAGAAAAGTAATTAGCGGTAGAGAACACCGCTAATAATCAGGTAATTGGTAATTCAGGTCTCAGGCAATGAATCAGGGTCGCAATAAAATCTCCCTTTTGCGTCTTTGCAACTTTGCGTGAGCTTTAATGAGGAGAGGACGATGCCTTTGAAAGCAGCGATTGGTGAAGTGATAAACGGCCGTAATTTGACGATAGCCCAGGCTGAAGATGCTATGAATGTCATTATGCGCGGGGAAGCAACGCAAGCTCAGATTGGAAGCTATTTGACTGCTCTGCGAATGAAAGGGGAGACGGTTGAGGAGATTGCGGGCAGCGCCAGGGCAATGCGGAATCATGTCATTCAAGTGAATGTGCCAGTAGATGTCGGTGGAATGTTGGTCGATACCTGTGGCACGGGCGGGGATGGTAAGCATACCTTTAATATTTCGACAACGGCCGCTTTCGTCGTTGCAGGCTATGGCTTGCGGGTTGCCAAACACGGCAACCGGGCCGCCAGCAGCAAATCAGGATCGGCCGATGTTTTGGTTGCGCTCGGCGGCAATTTAGACCTAACGCCAGAACAAGTGGCCGAATGTATAGAGGAGGTCAATATTGGCTTTCTATATGCTGTTAAACACCATCCAGCCATGCGCCATGCAATTGGGCCGCGCCGAGAATTAGGTCAGCGCACTATCTTTAATGCCCTTGGGCCACTAACCAATCCGGCCGGAGCCACCCACCAGCTGATAGGCGTCTATGACCGAGCCTTAACCGAACCGCTGGCAATTGTCTTAGGGGCCTTGGGCAGCAAAGCAGCCTACGTCGTTCATGGAGCGGATGGGTTAGATGAACTAACAACCACCGGCCCTAATTTCATCAGCCGCTTGCAAGATGGCAAGGTTGAAAGTTATGAGTTTGACGCTCAGACATTGGGCTTTAAGCGAGCCAGTTTGGACGATTTGATAGGTGGAACCCCAGAAGAGAATGCCCAAATTACACTAGATATTTTGAGCGGCAAAGACCAGGGACCAAGACGAGATATTGTCCTGTTGAATGCAGCGGCAGCGCTAGCTTTAAGTTGTAATGACTTAGCGGCAGGAATGGAGGAAGCAAAGGAATCCATTGACAATGGACTTGCCCTGCGGACACTTGAAGCCTGGATTGAAAAGACAAACAGCTTTAACAAGAGTCAAGTGAGCAAATGAGCAAATTGAAAGCAAGCAAGTGGCAAATAGCAATAACAATCTGCAAAAATCCGTTTTATTTACGTTATCTGCGATCCTATTCGAATCAAGTTGTCTAATGAGTGTATCTAATTTAGCCAAACAGCGAGGTAAGATTCTCGATGAGATTATGAAGTTTCATCGGGAGAATTTGCCGAAGGTTATGCGAGAAGTGCCGTTGGCCGATATGCGAGCCTTAGCCAGTGTAGCTCCACCAACGGCCGACTTCAAAGCCGCCCTAAATCTAGCTGGGGTCTCCTTGATTGCCGAGTGCAAAAAAGCCTCACCAAGCAAAGGCTTAATGGTGCCAAATTATGATCCAGTTCACTTAGCCCGAACCTATATTCGAGCTGGGGCCAGAGGGATTTCGGTATTAACAGACGGCCGTCATTTTCAGGGATCGTTGGCCCACTTGCGAGATGTAAAAGAGACAACGGCCAATCTGCAAGCGCTTATTCCAGAGCGAGGCGATCCACGTTTGAAGATTGGGGTACCGATTCTACGGAAGGATTTTATCTTTCACCCGTATCAAGTATATGAATCACGGGCGGCGGGGGCGGATGCAGTATTATTGATTGTGGCCGTCTTGTCCGACGGTGATCTAAAGTCCTTATTAAAGCTGGTCAATGAAAACAGAATGCAAGCCTTAATTGAGGTTCACACCGAGGAAGAGTTGGGTCGGGTTCTACCGTTGAAGCCCGATGTCATTGGGGTGAATAACCGCAATTTACAGACCTTTGAGGTCGATTTTGCCAATACAGAGCGGTTACGGACCATGATTCCTGAAGATATTGTGGTCGTTGGAGAGAGTGGCTTGAAAACGGCCGAAGATGTGCAACAAATGAAAGCTATCGGGGTAGATGCCATTTTGGTGGGGGAAACCTTAGTTAAGAGCAACGATACCTACAAAACGGCTAGAAGCTTAGTAAAAGCAGGAAAATCTCACCATTGAAATAATGAAAAAAGCCTGACTTTTTCAAAAAAGTCAGGCTTTTAAGGTCAAATTTCAACCGCTTCGACGTTGTTACCTAAAGCGTCTAGTTTTAAGGTCACTCCCTGGCCCATCTCAAAGCCCCGCCACTCATTTTCAGTTGTCTCCCACTCGAACTGATTGCCATCTTCATCGGTAAAGAAAACAATGTATATTTCAGTCCGTTCTCCTTCCCTTTCTCCACCTGCTAAATTAGTAGGCGGCCAAGAGGCCGTGTGGCTCGCGCTTCCAGCTGTTTCTGTCCTGACAACAACCCATTTGTCGATTTCATAAGTGAATTTAGTCTGGTAAACGGGTTCATCACGGTATATCGGCTCTTCATAGGTTTCAGTGCGGTACTGAGTTTCATAAACCGGTTCAGAACACTCAACATCCTCAAAAAATCCGTTGCCCAAATCGCGCTGGCCGCAAACATAGGTCCGCTCCCCAACTTGAACCTGTTCGGAAACTTCTTCCGTGCGAGTTTCATAGTGATCTAGAACTTGATCATAATGGTGAATTTCCTCTCGTTGGGAAAGAATCCGGCCGCCTTGAGGAACTTCCCAATCTTCCTCAGTAACGGTCTGGAAAGATTCAACTGCAATCGTTCGCTGCCATGAAAAGCCACTAACGGTCGCTTCAGCATTTTGATTGCCAAATATGAGAAAGGCACCCCCAATACAGAGACATAGCAGGATGAAAATACCGACGATGCTAGCAATCCCGATGACTGGGCCTTTTTTGCTCTTTGGCTTCGGGGTGGTGGTCGGCCGTTCAACCGGCCTAGTCATATCCATATCACCCGAATCGGGCGCATCACCCAGACCATACTCTTTTACAGCCTGTTGGGGGCTTGTTCCTTCACGGGGGGCAAAACAGGAACCGCAAACATCCACGTTGGCGGGGTTGCTAGAGCCGCAAAATTCACAAATCCAATCGGGGCCGATTTTTGCTTTCTCGGCCACTTTCTCATCGACCACCTCATCCCCCTCTTTCGGTAAGTAAAATTTTGTACCAGCGGGTCGAGAACGACCGCAATTCGAGCAAGCTTTATGCCGACCCAAGACACCAGTAGTGCCGCAATATTGACAGTCCCAGCGGGCTTCTCTTACCGCCATAGATGAACCTCCAGTTCAATTCGCCGTTAATCGGAATTAAGGCAACGGTTTCGTCTTATTCTATCTCGTTCGAGTTATCATAACTCAAAATTAATCTGCTGTAATTATTGCCATTTTGGCTTTATCCGGCAAGCGGATCGGCCGTATTTATACCATTTCCCCATTTTGTTCTAGGAATTAGACAGGTATGATATTTTTGTAATCATGCTTGAATTAGATTTACTTGACTGCTTTAATACCTTCCTATCAATTTGGTTCAATCATACTTCTTGAACGACCTTTGGAGGTCCGAAAATGTCCCGACGATGGCTCATCCTACTACCTGTCATTTTCCCTTTGTTGCTAATCTATATATTTATTCAGCAAGCATCAGCCCAAACGGCCGTTCCACACCCCCAAAATTCGGCCGAAACATCATTAGACCCAATTATTACAACCGCTTCAGATAACGGCCGAGCCAAACTCCATCCAAACTTGCTGTTGGTCCTCGAGGGGGCAGCGTTTGATGATTCACTAGAGGTTATGATCACGGCTGATCCCGATAACGGCATCAGCCGTTTTTTGGAGGGAGCGTTAATACGGCCGATGCCTGATCCGGCAGGGAGACAGATCATTATTGGAACAGTCAAGGCAGAGGTGTTACTAAAATTAGTGGCTGATCCGGCCATTTACAGCATCCAATTACTCACTAATCCTATATCGCCTCCCCAGGAAGAAACACTTGACATGAACCACTCTCCTCTTTCTCCAGATGCCCAAAAAGAGCGACTTGAATTAATGCAATCAGTAGAACAAAATGTGCGATCAATACCCCCTGGCAAAGAAGAGGCATTGGATCGAGGCTGGTGGGATATTGGCGAAGGGCATCATTCGGCCGAAGCCTGGGCCAATGGCTACACCGGGGCTGGGGTCAAGGTCATGGTCAATGACAGCGGCGTTGATTTCTGTCATCCCGACATCATCGGCACCTGGGCAGTAATATCCGATACCGCTTCACCATATGATGGCTGGCCGCAGATGTTCGATTCTTACTCGATGTATCTGTACGCCCAAGATGTCAACTTGAGCGCCACCAACATTAGCAGCGGATTGGCCGATTATGCCGACACCAGCGCTACATGCTCTCTCGGAAGCTGTACATATCAACCGATTTTGGCGACCGCCAGCCACACCTATACCTTACCGACTACCAGCCAAAGCGGGGTCTATCACATCGGTAGTCATCCCGACACGAGGTTTGAAGACTTTTATGGAGAACGGGTAGCCGTTTTGACCGTTGACGAGACAATTGCTGGGGTCTACGACCATGTCTATGTTGACCTGGACAATGATTATGATTTCACCGATGAGATAGCGGCCGATCAGCAGATGCCCGTTGCCTGCATGGACAATTGGGACTCGGCTGGCAGCGGCCCAGGCGCAGACGGATACAATGATATATCTGGCGGATTGGTTTATTTCATCGCTGATGGAGTCAACCCCATTCCCGCCTCCGATTGGCTTTGGGGTGGGTTGACGCCAGCCAACGGGGAATTGGTGGCCTTTTCGATTATTGATCAGAAACAATCAGGTGGCTCGCACGGTCAGCGAGTTGTCTCTAACATCGTCGGTCAAGGGGTCATCAATGGCAATGCCCCAGCCGTGAAACCACCCTATGCTGGGCCAGGAACGGGGGTTGTTGTGGGCGGCGGTCTAAATGCCAAAATCGTCTCCAATGGCAATTTTTACCAGACACCTTTCCTGGACGATGCCTTCCTTTTTGCGGCCCTGGGCTATGATGGCGTGGCGGGAACGGCCGATGACATCCAAATCATCAACAACAGTTGGGCCGACTCGACCATTCACAATGACGGCTGGAATGAAGCCAGCCGTTTGATTGAAGAGGTACTGCGACTCAACCCGGCTTTAACGGCCGTTTTCTCAACTGGAAACGGCGGGCCAGGCTATGGCACTGTCGTTAGCCCAGTGCCACCCAGCAGCCTTCTAGTGGGCGCCTCAACCCAATTTGGCTCCCTTGGGGCCTTCGATTCCTACTCAACTACGGACCAGATTAATTGGGGCGATGTCATTCCCTACTCAAATCGTGGGCCAGGGGCACGGGGAACGAACAGTGTAGATCTAACTGCCAATGGGGCGGTCGGGAGCGGGGATCGGCCGTTGCACAACACCCTCGACGGCTGGGTAGCCTGGCAAGGTTGGACGGGAACCAGCCGCTCAGTGCCAGTAGCAGCGGGCAATTTAGCCCTAGTCTATGATGCCTATCGTCAAGTTCACGGCACTTGGCCCGATACGCATACTGCCCAGGCGATCTTAATGGCCGGAGCTGATGACCAACATAATGACCCGTTTGTTCAGGGAGCGGGCCTTCTGAACGCCTTAGGCGCCACCAATATCGCCGGGGGATTGGATGGGTATTATGTCTTACCTAGTAGTTGGACGGCCGGAGATTATCAGGGAGGAAACTATCCCGGCTTTGCCAACCTGCTCCATCCGGGCCAAAGCGACACGAAAGCATTTAGCCTAACCAACACCGGGTCTGCGCCAATCTCTGTTACCTTAGCTTCTGATCAGCTTGTTCTTTCAGAAACAAAAACGATCTCTTTTACTACCCAACTTTGGTCGACGGAGGATTCAAACAGCCAATTTCGGCCCGATTACATCATCGACATCACGAATCAGATTCCAGCGGGGTCTGACCTGATGGAAGTCCGATTGGTATATCCTTTTGACCAATTTGATCCGGAGTTGAATTATGGCTTCAACCAACGCTATCGGTTGCAAGCGCTGAATTGGACAGATTGGAATTCGGATGGCAACCTTTGGACGGATGATAACGCCAACCAGGTTGTCAATTGGGGGGAAATTGATGCCAATGAATATTTGCGTTTTTCTTATGACTATAACGCTGCCAACGTTCACCAGTTGCGGATTCGTAAACCGCTAGAACAGATGACGGATGGCATCTTTCTGGCCTTGCGCCATGTCACCCGCAGCAGCACGGTTCCAACGACGACGATGACCTTTGAGCTTAACTTTTATACCCATGCCAACTGGGATTGGCTAACGCTTGATACGAACCCATTGACGATTCCAGCGGGTGAAACGGCCGCTTTTTCCGCCACCATGACTATTCCCGCTGATACAGCTTATGGACTTTATAACGGCTCAATTAGGGTCGTTGGACCAGGCCAGACTAGTGTGATTCCGGTTGTGGCTAATGTGGCCGCTGATTCGGCCGATTTCAGCGTTGGAGGCAATTCAGTCGAAGAGGGAGGTTCGGCGGTTACCCCCTATCCGAATGACGAATTTTACGGCAATATCAACTGGGCCTATCGTAACGAGTCCGGTGATTGGCGCTTCTTTTTCATGGATGCCCAAACGGAACCAAACACTATAAGCAGCTTACTCATCCAAGACACGTGGCCGGGGCCAATTCCAAATGATATAGATACCCTTATTTATGGCCCTACCCTTGACGCCTTTTCAGCCAATGATCCAGATTATTATGGCCCCTATACATTAGATTTTTCTGGTGGAAGTGAGGATTTATATCTGGTAGCTGGTAGCTATATGTTTGGTACAGCCACTGGAACAACGGAGGAGTGGGTCTCTGCCCCGCTAGAAGATGGTCTGCATTTGATTGCCCAACATAATGTCTTGTTTGCTGGGCCAGATACCAGCCTCCCCTTCACTAAAACAGTTGGCACAATTGACATCTCGCCAGGGCCAGTAGTGATTCAAGCCTGCGGGCCAAATGGGACGATACCGATTACCTTCACCAACGCAATCGCTTTAGATGGCCTCGTTGGGGGGGGGTATGGGTTAGGTGCAACTAATGTCTATACGAATCAATTAGCGCTACAAGATGTGGCGAATGATGCTTCTACCGCGAGCTATACCCAGACGTTGACAATGATGGATGGCGGCCGATTAAGCATTGATCTAAAAACAGCCGAAGATAGTCCCTGGATTAATGACCTTGACCTCTATCTACTCCATGACGTGGATATGAGTGGGACGTTTGATTGGGGAACGGAAATTGTGGCGGCATCTTTTACGCCCGGCATTGATGAAAGTATTCAGGTCGATTTTCCAACTGATGGCGATTACATGATTGCCGTGCATGGGGCGCTCGTGCCGGAACCGCCTCTTTTGTTTGATCTGACTATTGAAGCGATACAAGGGACTGAGTTATCATTATCTGGCTTGCCAATCGGGGCAATTTCGGCCGATTCTCAGATCGTTCTCGACCTAGATTGGAACAAAACCGTCCTACCCGGTGAATTATGGCATGGTCTGGTGGTTCTAGGAACCCCACTCCTGCCCTCTGCCTTACCTGTTCCGGTCTACGTCTTACCCTGCGACCCGACTGGTGTGATCGCCGAGGCAGATTTCAATCATAATGGGCCTGTGATCTTGGGCAACACGGCCGTCTTTAGCAACAGCTCTACCGGCACGCCCCCACTCAGCTATGAATGGGATTTCGGAGATGGGAGTGATATATCGCATGAGGAAAACCCGATTCATCTGTATTCTTCGATTGGCTCTTACACTGTAACGCTGACCACAAGCAACGATTTCAGCAGTGACACAGCCGTACAGACGATTTTTGTTGGGCTGGAGGCAGTGGCTGGATTTACCCACAATGGGCCAGTTAATGTTGGACAAACGGCCGTCTTTACAAACACTTCATCTGGCAGCACCCCTTTATCTTATATATGGGATTTTGGGGATGGCTCAACTTCAACGGCCGAAAATCCGACCCACACATACGCTAGTTCAGGCATTTTTACAGTTACATTAACCGCTACAAATCTGTTTGGGATGGAAATTACCATGCAATCAATTGAGGTCGAAGAGGTGGCATTGTTTATGCCAGTTGTATTAAAACCATAGACTGACTTTTAGCTCCAGGTACGGCGCAGTAAATTGATCCAGTTTTGGCCCATAAAATCCGCAATATCCTGCTGACTGTACCCTTTCTCTTTCAGGGCTTGGCCGATGAGTGGTAAGTCGGATAGGTTCTTAATTTCGGCCGGAACTGATTCAACACCAAAACCGCCATCAAAATCGGTACCCAGACCAATATGCTCGGCATCGCCGATGACCTGACACATATGATCAATGTGAGCCACCACATGCTCTAAGGTGACGGCTTGTTTTGGCCCACCCCGTTTATAGCCCTCTTTTAGGAAGCTATTCGCCAATACGATACCAATCACGCCATCTCTTTCAGCGATACGACGTATTTGGGTGTCACTCAGCTGCCGTTCGGAACGAACCAGGGCGCGAGCGTTGCTGTGGGTAGCAATAATAGTGCCATCATACTGGTCTAAGGCAGACAAGCTAGCTTCTTCGCTCATATGGGTTAGGTCGAGAATGAAGCCAAAATTTGCCATAACATCTAGAAGTTGACGACCCTCTTTTGTAAGACCACCCCCTGCTCCCCAAGCCCCGGCGGCATACTGAGTGTCATCCCAAGCCAGCCCAATGATTCGCAGCCCTCGTTCGTACCACATTTCGGCTTCGGCCGGTTCTCGAATCGGGTCGGCTCCTTCCATTAATGGCACAATCCCAACCAATCGTTCTCGGTCGTCCTGATGGCTAGCGATGACCTCATCAAGATCGGCAATGTTTCCAACCAGTCGAATGTAATCTACCTTATCAGCCAGCCGATGATAGTAGTCCAGTTGGCGTTGGCCGAGTTTATGGGCCTGTTCGGCCGTCTTATAGGTAAGCGGCCCATCTTCTACAAACGAAAAATTACCGCTAGCCGGAGAAACAAAGATCGTGCCAAAAACCAGCCCAACATTATCTTGACGAAGCTCAGGAAAGGAAACCAATGAAATTCCGTTAGGATGGGGTCTTCCAGCTTCTGATTCGCGGATATCCGCAACCGATTTTAGGAGGTCACGGTTATGACGGATTGCGTTATAGGCCAGATCGAGATGGGCATCAACGATAAACATAGAGATACTTCCTTGATAAGACAGCCTCGTATTTTACAAATTTGCCTAATAGTTAATGGCATTTACCACAGAGAAGCTAAAAAGCTTAAACTATCAAATCTCTTAGCCTCTTGAGGTTTTCGACATCCATATCGATTTCGTTGCCATCGTCATCTTCTTCTGTTTTGGGCGTTTCCAGATGGGCGGGATGGTCCGCCCATCGAGGATCGTTGACGAAATTTGCAAACCCTTGGGAGCCGACATAACCTTCGCCAATATGGGTGTGGCGGTCTTTCCGTTCACCTAAATCGTATTTACTATCGTTGAAGTGAAAACACTTTATCTGTTCTAGACCAACGACTTTATCAAATTCAGATATGGTTGCTTCATAGGCTTCAGGAGTACGAATATCGTACCCGGAGGCCAAAACGTGGCAGGTATCGAAGCAAATGCCTAATCGGCCGTTTTCGCCTTTGGCCTGACCTTCCTTGAGCAAATAAGCCAGATGCTCGAATTTATAACCTAAGGTTGTCCCTGTTCCGGCCATCGTTTCCAAGCAAACAACCGTCTTAAAACCCGCAGTTTCGGCCAACAGTCGCTGCAAGCCACGAGCGATATTTGCCAGCCCAACCTCTTCGCCTTCACCGACGTGAGCGCCAGGGTGAAAGGTTAAATAAGGGATTTCCAGCGCCTCACAACGCTCTACTTCAACTTTAAGGGCTTGGTAAGACTTCTCCCACAGATCTTCTTTTGGAGAACCGATGTTAATGAGGTAGCTGGCATGGACGGCAACGGGTTGAACATCATCATATTCGGCCGTTGCTTCCTTAAAATTGTCGATGTCTTTTTCAGACAAGGGTTTGGCCTTCCACTGGCGGTTGCTTTTGGTAAAAATGAGCATCGTCTCGCAGCCAGCCTCTCGACCGCGTTGATAAGCTTTATGGAGGCCCCCTGCAGCACTCATATGGGCGCCTAGTTTCATAATTTCTCTCCTTTACTAACTGTCGTCGGTAACTGGTTTTTGCTCTAAGGTCCGTTTGCGGGGCGGGTTAAAAAATGGGGTCTTGGTCACGGTTGCTAATGCTTTTTGGCGGCTGAATTCGACCGTGACTTCTACTTGTAATTTGGTTCCTGGCTTAGCATAGTCACTTTCTACAGTTGCCAAAGCGATATATTTTTTGAGAATGGGTGAAAAGGTTCTACTGGTGACTTGACCCACCTGACGGCCGTTTGAATTAAAAAGCGGCACGGCCGTCCGATCTGTCCTGGAATCAATCATGGGCGGCAGAGCGTGGACGGCAAACAATTCCTCCATTGCAGGCCAATCCACATCCAGGCCCACAAAAGCCCATTTGGAACCACGCTTCTTTTCGGCAGCCAAAGCTTGGCGGCCGATAAATGGCCCTTTGTCCAACGCCACCGTCCAGCCCAACCCCGCCTCATAGGGCGAAGATTTTCGGGCTTCAATCAAGGCGCTTTGGGATGAAATGTAGTCAACTTCAATTAGTAGCAATCCAGCTTCAACACGAGCAATATCGAGGGCGACCATTCCGGCAGGCAGCAACCCATAACCGCGACCAGCAGCCATCAACAGATCCCATATTTGGGTTGAGAAACCGGGCGGCATCCATAATTCAAAACCCAGGTCACCCGTAAATCCAGTTCGGGTGATGGTCAATGGACATCCTTTTACGCTGGTTTGGAGAAGGTGATAATATTTCAAAGCATCCAACTCAGGAGCCGATACAATTTCCTTGAGAATATGACGGGCATTTGGGCCTTGAAGGGCGAGTGAAGCAAGGCGAGCAGATACATCTTCGATGACGACATCCATACCAAAGCCACAATCTTGGAACCAACGCAAGCTGGGATCAGCGGCCGTAATGCGGAAATGATTCTCCCCTAACCGCCAAACGGTGCCATCATCAATCATCTTACCAGCCTCATCACACCAGGAGGTGTAAAGAATACGGCCGACCTGACATTTGGCTACATCACGGGTGATGATTTTATTGACCAACTTCAGGGCATCTGGCCCGGTTATGTCATATTTGAAAAGTGGTGAAACATCAATTAAAGCGGCCGCATTACGAATCGCATAATATTCCCGTTCATGGGAGGGTTCATAGACGCTAGCGGCTAGATAACCAGACCAGTTTCGCCACTCGTGGCTCTCGCAAAGTGCGGCCGTTCTTTCATGAAATGGTGTTGGAATTGGCATAACTATAACTATACATATGAAAGGCAATCAGGCCAACATTTACCAAAAAATATACCCTAAGTTGATTGACATAGGGTCTCAAATCCGTTATTGTAATTTCGTCAATGGTTGTAAAACCATTTGAAAGCTTATTGTTTGTCCAGGTGGCGCTTTTTACTCTTTTCTGGACGTTTTTTTATATGCCGTGTTGTTTCTATTATGTAACATAACGGTAGGAGGATACATATGAAATTGCAACGAAAAACCTTGCTCATCCTGACAACCCTTTTGATTGTGTTACTCTTCTCTACACAACTGGTGTTTGCAGATCGAACCCCAGGTGGGCCAAAAGATCCATCTGCCCCGTCTGGCGGATTGACTGTGAATGATTTAACTGGCGTTCTAACACCCAGTGATTTAGCCGATTCATTGGCTGGACCTGGAATTACAATCTCCACTGTCACTTATACTGGCGCCGATGTTGCGGCTGGTGAATTTAATGGTGGCGCTGGAATTATCGGCTTTGATACAGGCATCGTTATGGGATCTGGTTCGGTTGGAGACGTGGTCGGGCCTAATACGTCTGCAAGTATCACGACAGTCAATGGCACACCGGGCGACAGCGACTTGGATGCCTTGTCAGGCTTTACGACATTTGATGCGGCCGTATTAGAAATCGATTTTGTTCCAAATGGCGGGCAAGTTTTCTTCGATTTTGTATTTTCCTCAGAAGAATATAACGAGTTTGTGAACTCTAGCTTCAATGATGTGTTTGCATTTTACGTAAATGGTACGAATTGCGCTGTTGTTAACAGCGACCCAATTTCAGTCAACACTGTCAACAACGGCAACCCCTTTGGCACGATGCCTAACTCCAACCCTGGTCTGTACATCAATAACGATTGCAATGATGGTGGCTGTCCCCATGACACAGAGATGGATGGCTTTACCACCGTTTTAACCTGTGGAGCGGTTGTAAATCCGAATGTTGATAACACCTTGAAACTAGCTATTGCCGATGCCAGTGACTCCGGTTATGACTCTAACGTATTTATCGAGGGTAGTAGTCTAACAACAACACCAACTGATGTTTCCTTAACTGATTTCGGAACGAACAACAGCGATGCCTCCCCATTATTATGGCTGGCGCTTTTACCCGTTGCATTATTAATCGGTCTGTTTGTTATTCAACGGAGACGCCCAATTCCAGTAACTAAAAAATAAGCCTGGCCAATGAGCTAGTCAACAATTAAAAAGGCCATCCGCAACATTGATTAGCGGATGGCCTTTTTCTTTTGATGCTATTGACGCTTTAATACATGGTTAAGTAATTCGCTGTTCTATTTCACCGATGCCGACATCTACCTCTTCCTGAACATATCCTACCATCAAATCGCTTAACAGGATCGCAATTTGCTCCATACTTTCCTTGACCAGCCTTGTGTTAAAATCCATTTGAGCCTCCTCGTGTTTTTGTTCTTGTTTGTCTACCAAAATTATAGTTGACAACCGAATTTGATATAATGTATCGTATTTAGGTAAGGAGCGTCGTGAGATATGGGAGTTGAACAAATTTTACCCATAAAAGCCGATAAAATTTTTCAAATTTGCTAGAGGTAGTTAAGTATGGTTGAGAATGCCCCAATAAGTAAACGGAAATCCCCTGGATGGTGGTTCTTCTTTTCGTGGGTATCAATAACTGTTATTACCACTGATTTAACTGCGATGTGGGCATATGCCTCATTAGGTATGATAGTAATTGCCAGGGTTGCAATCACCTCTCTATATGGATTTCTTCTTTATGTTACATTACCAAGTTTAGTGATGATTGGGTTTGGACAATGGCTGAACCTGCGAAATTATATTTCTCGATCAGGTCTCTGGATATTATCAAGCATCATAGGAAGTGTAATTGGCTCAACTGTGACTTGGTTTGTGCTTAGGATACATAATCCAACTGGTGATGAGTGGTTTATTAGCCTCGTATTGTTGTTGGCTCATGTTCAGTACAAGTGATCTGATATAGAATAAAAAGCATGGACTTTCCAATAGTAGACCTAATGGATAGGGTAGCCTGCGAGAAATGGATAGAAAGATACTTTCACCCTGGTGGCTTAAAATGTCCGCATTGCGACGCGCCCTTTGAGCAGGGGTTGTGGTTTCGACGAACTGAGCTGAGCGACCTGGATGTTTACCGCTGTCGGAATTGCAAAGGCATCTACAATTTGTACAGCGGCACGATATTTGAAGGTCGCTACTTTACCCCGGAGCAGACAGTCTTGTTTATCCGAGGAGTGTGTCAGGGAAAACCAACGGCTAAGTTGGCGCGAGAGTTGGGCATCAGCCGGACAACGGCAACTGAAGTTCGGCGATTGTTGCAAGCCAATGCTGAACGAGAGCAAGAGACAAATCCGTTGGATGACCTGGAAGTAGAAACGGATGAGATGTTCCAGAATGCGGGGGAAAAAAAGCGATTGGCATGGCGACCCGGATGACCCACCTCGACGACGAGCGAACAAACGGCGCGGACGAGGCACCTTTGCCAATGACCGCCCGCCAATCTGTGCTGTGATAGGTCGAGAATCACGCCAGGTACGTATCCGAGTGATGAAAAACACCAAAGGAGTTACCTTGTGTTCATTTGTTGAGCAGTTTACCAAACCAGATGCCACTTTATACACCGATGAATACGACAGTTACAATCGCCTCAAGCGTGTTCGCCTGACCGTTTGCCATAGCGACAACGAGTGGGCGCGAGATGCTGATGGGGACGGTATCCGAGAGGTTCATGTTAATTCCAACGAAGGCGGCTGGACAGGGTTACGCAATTTTCTACGACCTTTTCGTGGGGTTCATAAGAAATATCTCTCTGGTTATGTGGCTATCCATGAATTTGCGGTTAATCATAAACAAGTTACTCCGAATTTTGTCGCTGCTCTTGTCCGTCTTCACTAGTTCTGAACATGAGCCTTGTTGTTACTTATCAGCCAATTTGTAGTGGGCTTGTTACAAGGGTTTGTTTTATCCTCTCAGGGGCTAAAGTATGGTTGGATTTGGTGGTCGCTGGCAACTCTAATCAGCATGTTTGGTAGTTCTATCATTGGGTTTTTCTTCATCTCGGCAAATTCTGGATTCACAATTCTTGATTTCATCTTTATTGGAGTGCCATTTAGTATCTTAACGGGATTAACCTTCATGAGATTGTTACGTTAGCCTGAATGGGCCATCGTTTTTAGGGAGATATTTCCATAGTTAAAAATCTTCCCGGAGGTTTCTCCTCAATAGATTCAGCTCAAAACTAACCTCCGAGAAGTTGACGTTACTTAGTTAACGCAGTATTTATTCTATTCTGTCTCTATAAAAACAATAATTTGAGTGTGTCGGATATCGCCATCATAAACATTGCCCAGACCGACCGCTTCAATTGGCTCCAATACCTCAACCGCTTCATTAAAGTCTTGCAAATCGAACCCTGTACGACTTTCTCGCAAGGTTCCCAACAAATTGCGAACATCCAGATAAAATGAGAGATTGATCTCTCTGGAAAACGCTTCCTGGAGTAGTTGATAACGTTCACTTTGGGCTAATGAGGCTTCAGTAGCAAAGGTATCTTGAACTGCGTCGCCACTAGAGGCCAGAAAGAAAAAGCTTTGTTCTAAGCCAAAGTAAATAGCGGGCGACGTACCTTCTCCTAAGCCAACAGCGTAACTGACAATACCATCAATTTCTGTTTCACTAACATCAAGGAATTGACCTTCTAATCCTTCACGCAATGCCTCAACTGTTCCGGCCATTGACTCCGGCCGTTCTGTTTCGGCAACAAATAGCAAGCCTAAAGGCACCTCTAGCTCTTCAGCTAACATGCCACTTTGAGTGGGAGCCAGCCCTATAGCCCAATCGCCATCTAACAGAGGGAAAAAATCTGTGTTGGGATTGAAACCAAATTCACGGCCGAATCCTTCCATCGACTCATCAAAACTCACCTCATCCCCTGTTGCTTCTCGAATAGTCAGCCAGAGCAAGTCCAGCCGCTGCCCAGTCATATAAGCGACTGTATTGGGCGAAAGCAAAGCATCCATTTCACTTTTCCGACCCGCTGCCTCAAACATGGCTCTTTGAGTTGTTGTCAATTGGGTTAGATCTGTATAGGTAACGGTGTCGATTTTCAAACCTGCATCCACGACAGAAAAAGTTGTGGCAGAGCTGACAAAGCCAAGCAGCGGCAAGCCATCTTCCTCCACTGCAAGGCCAGCCGCACCCTCAAAATTGGATACCAAATCTCGAAGCCGCTCACCTTGAGTATAAACTGTCAGCCCTCTATCGCGAGGCAATTCGCCAATAATTTGTTGGTATCCCTCACTCTCATCAAGCGAAGTGCCATTTTGAGCATCCACCGCCGCCTGGACGGCCCGGAAATTTGAGCCAAGTATGACAACGTCATCGGAACGGCCGAAGACAATTTGTTCAATATCATCAACGCCTTGTACCTCATAAAAGGTAACCCCTTCATAGACCTGTTCAGTCGCAGCGATGCCACTTGAATCTACCTGACCGTCTCGAAGTTTAATGAGAAATTCATCGGCCTTGTCTTTGTCACGGGATTCTATAGCGACAATCCAGCTAATATTGTCTACTTCGCCAAAATCATCCAGGACAATATCAGTGATGCCAAAACCTAAATACTGCCCAATCCAGGGCCGAATATCATCTTCAAAATTGACACCAAATTCTGACTCCAACTCGCCAGCAACCTCATCTTGAGCGCCATCAAGGTCTTCTACTTCAGCTTCGCCGGTTGCATCAATGAAGGGTTGGGTGACACGGCCGATCTCCTCTGGATTGAGGTTCAATATATTCACCCCAACATAAAAGACGCTGTCCGTTGGCATGACAGTGGCGGCAGCATCATATCGGCCCTTTATGCGAGATAAAATATTGAGGTCGAATGGATCCACAACAACCCCAATAATCACCACAAACAAAAGGGCGCAACAGCCTAGCAAAATGGCCGAGACCCCGCCAATCATCATCGTCCGTCGATTAGATTCTTCAGGTATTACCTCTGGTTCAGAACTTTCTTCAATCATTTTGTCCTCCCTTATGTTTCAGGCGATGGCGGCGGTGAAATTTCAATGATTTGGTCAAACTGGCGAAAATCAACTTGCCAGGTCGTTGGCTCTGCCCCACCCTGGCTTGGATCAGAAATAAGCACCCGATGCAATTCAAACGTTTCCGGGGCAACCCAAATTTGAATAGTCATGGCATCTGGGCCAATCATACCATCACTCATGTCAAAAACACGTTCCCCCGCCAAATTGCCACGAATACTGTATAACACCTGATCGGGGCCATCTTCAATTTTCTCAGTCCCATCTAAGACAAGAGCTGATAAATCACTTAATAAAATCGACTGGATTCCGATTTCAGGATCAAATAAAACGGCCGGGTTAAAGCCCCAATTAGGTGGTAATTCCGACCATCCAGAAGAAAGTAGGTTCGTTTGCCATTGAATCTCACCGATACTGACAACCCCCACGTCAGTCACTAACCCTGGGGTAATGACTCTCACCATTGCCTGAGACCTATCTGGCGCTACATAATGGCCCTCTGCCCTACGAAAGGCGATGGTTTCGTCCAGATCAAGATAGACCGGTTCCCCAGAACGCTCAATAGTGAATTCAAAACCTTTCAAACCATTCATACGGTCAGCCGATTGCAGAACGATCTCCTCCGGGGGCAATGTTTCCGGCTCAGGCTCCTGACAGGCAGCCAAAAATAGTATGGTCACAATCCAAAAGAGTAGCCTCTTGCTCATCAGGTAAATTTTAACCAACTAAAGGATGCTTCACAAATCGTTATGATACGTAAAGGACTGGCTCTTCAATGCTATTATCGTCGGGCTGTTTATCGGCCAACCAATCGGCAAGGTCGAGCAACGTTCGGGCAGCAGGTGCGCTAGGCTCGATTAGGACAATAGGCACGCCCGCCCTCACAGCTTCGTGGAACAATTCTGGAGCTGAGGGGATGACACCCGCCACACCCTGACGAAGACGAACATCCACTTCCAACGCTCTTGGTTCCCATCGGGAAGCGGCTTGAGCCTCTCCCCCACCCATACCCAATCGGTTTTCTATCTCCACTCGATTGAGCCAAGACCCAGAGGGGGTTCGAGTGGAAACGACGAGATTTACCCGATTAAACACATCCCAATCTTTCAATTTTAACAACTGCATGTAAGCACATGAGATTGATAAGGTTTCTGGTTCAGTCACCAATAGAACCTGATCAGCGAGTTCAAATGCACGACGCGTTGCTTCATTCAACACCGGTGGCATATCTAAAACCACGAACTTGGCACGAGTGGTCAGAACATCCAAGATTAATTCTATATGGCCTTGTGTCAACGTCTCATTTTCATTATTTTGGGGAGCGAGTAAAAGCTGCATGCCAGAAGAATGGTTAATAATGCGACGTTCAATTTCTGCCCGCTTAATCTTCTCCGGGTGCATGGATAACAATTGGCCTATATCCTGATTGGACGACACTTTTAGTTGATGGCGTACTGTACCACCGCTAGCCCGAAGCTCGGCCAGGATGACAGAATTGCCTTGCTTTGCCAGGGTAACAGCTAAATTAACGGCAACAGAAGTTACCCCAACCCCGCCCTTTGCGCCCATGATAGCAACAGTTCGGGCGGCTGCTGGGCGCGAATAGTTAGCCCGCATGAGCAGCGCTTTGGTTCGAGCCAGTAACTCTTTTGGTTCGACTGGTTTGTGAACGTAATCGTCTACCCCCGCTTCAAAGCCATCAACCTTATCCTCTACCCGTCCCATTGCACTGAGCATGATAATAGGAATTTGAGTTGTCCCAGGACGAGAACGCAGTCGACGCACAACCTCAAGACCATCCATAAATGGCATCATTCGATCAAGGATAACGATATCGGGTTTGAATTCGTCTGTCTTGGCTAAACCATCAATGCCGCTTGTAGCAACTTCAACTTTGTAGCCGGCTTTGTGAAGAATCAACCCCATCATTTTAATTAAACCGGGGTCGTCATCTATTACTAATACTCTTGGTTTTCGAGCCATGTTTTACTTCTCCGCGTGCCTCCATATTGATAGTTTTGGCGGTTTGCTGCAACAGTACATTCGTCCCAACTATGTGATCAAAACTATTATAAGGCAACAAGATTTCATTAAACATTACAAAAACCCCTAGACGACTTTAATCTCTATCTAGCCCTAGCCATGTAATCATCCAGCAATTGCGTACAACAACTACCTCAAGGCTAAAAAGTCTTCATAACTAGCCTAATTATGCTGGATTTAATCCGTTTATGTGGTGAAGAGTTCGTGAAAAGGTTGATATCAGGCCATCGTACAGATAGCGCGAATGTTAGCGGTCGCAGTAAAAATGCGCTGCCAACGCCAATTATCGATCTCGGCCGTTAATAAATGACCATTCGACAAAACCGCAAATAATTGGCTACCTATCTGAGTAAATCGCTCGACCATATGATTAGGCCAAGGCGCTTGGGTGCCGTTGTGGATACTCTTCCAGGTTAGACCACCATCTTTTGTCTCTTCGATCCGGCCGTTTCTACTGACCGAACTTGCTGGCCCTAAAACAAGATGATTAGAATCTGCGGGATCAACCCAGACCGCCCGGCAATAGCTGTTGTCATAGCGAATTTCCCAGCTTCGGCCGTCATCTTCCGATAGATAAAAACCACCACCTGTCGGCGCATAGACCATGCCAGGTGTATGGCCATGAATGGCGACAGAATGAACATCGGGATGAATGTGGTTAGGTTGAGGACGGCCGAACTTAGGAATGCCATCACTGCCAGGGACCAAATCCCAACTTTGGCCCTGGTCGTCAGAGGCCAGCAAGCCACCGACTTCCACAGCCCCATAAAGCCGATTCCCTCGAAAGGCAAAGCCTCGCACACAGCCCGCTTCTGGCGAGTAGGGTAAAAACCATTTGTAATGATCTCGCAAACGGCCGACTTCGGCCTTTTCCTGCCAGCTTTCCGCCCCGTCCGTAGAGACAAAGATGCCCGCCGGTTCTGTTCCGGCAAATTCCAAATCTGAAATTTCAGGATGGTACGCAAGCCAGCGAATATGGCGTAAGGTAAGTCCATCATTAACTGCCCGCCAAGAGCGGCCGCCATCATCTGAACGTTGAACGCCCTCTGTTGTCCCAGCCAGAATGACGCCTTCACGGGCAATTATGCTGGTAACTTGATGGCTGTTTAAGGTCTGGGTCGTTTCATACGAAATGCCATTCTCATATCGGCCAATAGTAAGGCCGTTGTCTGTGGCTAAATAAAGTTGCATGAGTATTTTCCTTCCTTAGAACAAATCAGACCCTTAACATTAGAGGCACAATCTCCTCATATGAAAGGCCTGACTTCTGTAAATGGTTGCAAAATTCATGCCTTTAACTTATGAGAAAATGGGGACATTGGCAACGATCCATAGGACAGGTTAGGTATAATTTGAGGGTGAGAATTAGTAAGTCGAAGATAAAATTGAATGACTATCCAAAAGGGGTTGCTGTCGCTGGTTTTATTCTGGCAGTTGCGCTCTTACTTGCCGGGTGCTCTCCTTCAGAGCCAACGCCATTAACGGCCGTTTCAACAAACCTACCTATAGAACCATCAATCAGCGTGCCGACATCGACTGTAACGATAGCGGCCGAACCAGTTATATTAACGGCCGTTCCCACGCCTGCCCCGCCAGCAACGCTAACACCGATCCCTACAGCTAACCCTCACCCAACACAATCCCCTACCCTACCTCCCGTTCGGTTTGCGGTGATTGGTGATTATGGACTGGCTGGAGAAAATGCTGCGGCGGTGGCAGCTTTGGTCAAGGGTTGGCAGCCAGATTTTATTATTACAACCGGCGACAACAATTATCCAAATGGTTCGGCCGAAACAATTGATGAAAATATCGGCCAATATTATGCTGACTATATATTTCCATACACAGGCGCATATGGCCCCGGTGCAACAGAGCAGAACCGTTTCTTCCCAACCTTAGGCAACCATGATTGGGGTAACTCAGGGATAGACCCTTATCTAACTTACTTTGAACTACCAGGAAATGAACGTTACTATGATTTTTCCAGGGGAGCGGTTCATCTATTTGCCTTAAATACAGATTCCCGCGAACCGGATGGCGTTTCGGCAAACTCAATCCAAGCCATCTGGCTGCAATCAAGATTGGCAACCTCTGACCGACCCTGGAAGATCGTCTATGGTCATCTATCCCCCTACGCTTCTGGCACACATGGCGGCATTGCCTGGATGGATTGGCCCTTTCAAGCCTGGGGGGCAACAGCCTTGCTGGCAGCCCATGATCATGTATATGAACGGATTATGCGGAACGGCTTCCCTTATGTCATTAACGGATTAGGTGGTGGCCCACGTTATTTATTTGAGGAGATTGTAGTTGGTAGTGAAGTTCGCTATCGGGACAGTGATGGGGCGATGTTAATAACGGCCGATTGGCAAACCATCACCTTTGAATTCTATACAACCGAGGGCAACCTAATAGATAGTTTCTCGCTCACTAACAATAATTAGCATCAATTACAAGTTGTATTTTGCCCGCCCCCTGGGTAGCTGCAATTGTGAACCTGATTATTCATATCATCCCAAAGCCGCGCATTATCACCATCATTTAACCAAATTTCAGTGACTGCGTTCCAATAATAAGTGGGGGGGCTGTTGATCCCGATTTTAGTCCACACTCTCACAGATTCACCCGGCTGGAGAAGATAGGTTGGGAAGACATAGGGATCGTGGAGAACTTGCTCACCCTGGCTAGTAAAAGTAGTCGGTATTATCTTCCAGCTTTTTATGTCTTGGGCCGTTCCACCAAAATTCTTTATCTCAATGTATTCGCCTTGAACGTCGTCGCCCGGCGGATTGTATTCAATGAAGCTAATCCGTACGTTAGCTGGTGGGGCGTTGGTCGCCGTTGCCGTTGGCGTACTTGTTCCAGCAGGGGTACTTGTATTAGTTGGCACAGGGGTAGAAGAAGGTGTGGGCGTTAACATTACTTTGAAAACAATGGGGATATACCCTTGTGGGGTTAATCCAATACTGTTTAATTCAGCTAAGTTGGCAAAAAATGGAGAGAGGGCAATTGCCCCGACAAATAGGACCAATCCAACGCGCAACAAATTCCTCAGTACCCTTCTCATAAATTTACCCTCGAAACGTTCAAATCTATGCCTCCAGTAGGACTCGAACCTACAACCTTAGCATTAAGAGTGCCCTGCTCTGCCAGTTGAGCTATGGAGGCTTCTCGAAATGTCTCTAACGATATGTTATTGTCATTCCTCTCACCGAAAATAATTATCCTGATTTTAATGTTAATTGCAAATCTGGATAAATTTCAGAATGTGCTTTTAACATTGAGTAGACTATAGGAATTGTTAAAAAAGCTTGCTACAAATTTTTAGTTTTTGCCAATTTCTAGTCACTTCGTCAACGTTAGCCAAGCACGACGATACTTCTCCATTCGAGCCGTGTCCTTCTCTCTAACTTCTGGCAAACGACGAATATCCATATTATGACGTAAGTCAGCCATCTTTACCTTTCGAGCGATAGGGTTTGACTTTAGCCGTTCAACATAGACATCATAAGGCACAGCTTCTTTGTCATGAGTCAAAAGAGCCACGGCCGTTAGAACAGACGCTGGTAAGCCTAATTCTTGTAAATCAGCTAAGCTAGTATCAGTATCCTCAACGACATCGTGGAGAACGGCCGTCATCTGCTCTTCAGCCGTATCCACTTGAGCCATAAGATGCAGTGGGTGCAGGATATAGGGCTGGCCGAGTCTGTCAGTCTGCCCAGAATGGGCTTCCAGGGCTAAAGCTATACATTTTTCTATTAGGGTCATTAATAAAATCTCCATATATCGCAGGGCAATATTCTTTATTTACCCTCCATTGGCTTTTGTGTCTAAGCGTTTATAATAAGCTGGACAATATTAACATATCCCTCACTTAAGTAAATTCCGGAAGGTCTTTTAAAAACCTGAGTGATTCACGTAATTTACTTATAAGGAGAACGGAACCAATTTTTACCCACTCAATTAAAGTTACTTTCCGTTCTCCACTTAAAGGAAGTAGGAGGAAAAGAGATGAAAGCAAATACTGTAGAGGAGTTATTAGACTCACTAACTGGCTCAGTAACCGTAGATGACGATACGATTACTGTTGAAAATGAATCATTATTACGAGAGAAGGTAGATCGTCTTGCATATACGGCCGTCTTCAGCAAAGGGCTTGTCCGCGACACAGCCCGTTGGCTACTGTGGGAATTGGGCCAGACCTTAGGCATTTATCCCGCCTCAATTCACGAACTCTATATGGCCGTTGGGCAAGGAAACGCCCCCCACGCCTTCACAGTGCCTGCCATAAATGTTCGGGCCATGAATTACAATACGTCCAGGGCTATCTTCCGAGCCGCCCAGAAGTATGATGCCGGGGCAATAATCTTTGAAATCGCCCGCTCTGAAATGGGGTACACTGACCAGCGTCCGGCCGAATATGTCTCTTCTCTCCTGGCAGCAGCCATAAAAGAGGGCTTTCGCGGGCCTCTCTTCGTCCAAGGCGACCATATCCAAGTTTCGGCCAAAAACTATATCGCCGATTCTGACAAAGAGGTTGGGGCCGTCAAAGAGTTAATAAAAGAAGCCATTAAGGGCGGATTTTATAATATCGATATTGATACCTCTACCCTGGTAGACCTCAGTTACGAGACCCTCGCCGAACAGCAGCAAGTCAACTATTCCTTATGTGCCAGCCTCACAGAATATGTTCGGGAATTAGAGCCAGACGGCATTACTGTCTCCTTAGGCGGCGAAATTGGCGAAGTCGGCGGTCACAACTCCACCGTTCCAGAACTCCATGCCTTTATGCAAGGCTATAACGAAACGGTAGGTGACGCGACAGGCATCTCTAAGATTTCGGTACAGACTGGAACCAGTCACGGCGGCGTTGTCTTACCCGATGGCACGTTGGCCGATGTCAAAGTCGATTTTGACACCTTGCAAGAGTTAAGTCGAGTGGCCCGTGACGAATACGGATTGGGTGGCGCCGTACAACATGGGGCATCGACCTTACCACCCTCGGCCTTTGGCAAGTTCCCAGAAGTCGGAACAGTAGAGATTCATCTGGCAACCAATTTTCAGAACATAATCTATGACCACCTACCAGAAAGTGTGGTTGATACGGCCTATAATTACATCCTCTCAAATTTGAAAGGCGAATGGAAAGAGAGCCAGACGGAAGACCAATTTATTTACAGTACCCGCAAGAAAGCCATTGGCCCGTTCAAGTCACAATGGTGGCATTTGCCGAACGAAAAACAGGCCGAAATCGGCCGTGTTTTGCAAGATGAGTTTGAGTTCTTGTTCGATAAGTTAGGCATCGCCAAAACCCGCGAATTTGCCAATCAGGTCACCACCATCCAAGAAATTCATCGGCCGCGCCCGACAGAGGCAGTTGAAGAGACTGACTTGGAAATCGCTAGCGATTTGGCGGACTAGGACTTAAAGAAACCGGGTTTTTTACTAATGAGATTACAAACTTTCATTAGTAAAAAACCCGGTTTCTAATCCCACTGATGACCAAGGTTAAAATTTGCGGTATCACTAATTTGGAAGATGCACGGGCGGCAGCAGTGGCTGGGGCTGACTATTTAGGCTTCATCCTTTATCCAGCCAGTGTGCGCTATCTAACGGCCGAATCTCTCTCTGCCATCACCTCCCCCTTACGCCAAGAAGCAAACTGCCCCAAGTTAGTAGGGGTCTTTGTAGATGAAACGGCCGACACAATGTCCCAAATCATGGAACAGTGCAGCCTAGACCTAGCTCAACTCAGCGGTGATGAGCCGCCCGCCTTCATTGGCGACCCAAACTCACCCATTTACGGCCGCAGCTACAAAGCCCTCCATCCAACCTCGCTGGTTGAAGCTCAGGCCGATGCAGAATGGTTTACCGCGCCCGGCCAGCCCTCTTTACAGTTAGACACCTACCACCCAACGATGCGGGGTGGCACAGGCCAAACCTTTGATTGGACGATTGCAGCTAAATTAGCCGCAGACACGCCTGGGCTGATGTTAGCCGGTGGATTAAACCCGGATAATGTAGCCGAGGCGATCAGGATGGTACGGCCGTATGCCGTCGATGTCGCCAGCGGCGTTGAAGCGCAGCCAGGTAAAAAGGATCATCATAAGATCAAGGACTTTATTGAACAAAGCCGCTTCTTATTCACAGACCCTGTTACCAACCCATGAGAATGTCCATCAGTTGCAAACCGATCTCTGAACCACAAAATCACGCCATCGATGCAAAAACGGCCGTCCAACCACCGAAATCAACCCTCACCATCAGTCCGTGAAATATCCCTAAATTATCCAAAGATTCACCCAGCGCTTATTGATACAAAATATCAACACCAAACAAACCCCACCAAAAATCATCCCCGCCACCTCTATAAAAATCACCTCAATCCCTAAAACACCCCTGATCCCCTTACCCCCCTATCAATCCGCCCAACTTACCCATTTACCCACTTGCTAACTTACCCACTTTCAATATACTCCCCTTGCGCCTTCGCACCATTAAATGAGACTATCTTATGAACCAAGCCAAACCCCAACCCACCCTCCCGAATGAACGAGGAAAATTCGGCCCCTACGGCGGCCAGTTTGTGCCGGAAACCTTGATGCCCGCTCTGGAAGAGCTAATTGAGGTTTATGAATCAGCCCGCAATGACCCGACATTTATGGGAGAGTTGGAACATCTGTTGGCGACCTATGTCGGCCGTCCTTCCCCCTTAACCCATGCCAAACGTCTATCGGAAAAGTTAGGCGGCGCCCAAATCTACCTCAAGCGAGAAGACCTGAACCACACCGGGGCGCATAAGATCAACAATGCCCTGGGTCAGACCCTTTTGGCAAAGCGAATGGGTAAAAACAGGATCGTAGCCGAAACAGGAGCAGGCCAGCATGGGGTTGGGACAGCGACAGCTTGCGCTTTGTTAGGGCTGGAATGTATCGTCTATATGGGAACGGTTGACATCGCCCGCCAACAGCCCAATGTCTTTAGAATGAAGCTGCTTGGGGCAAAGGTCGAACCCGTCTCCAGCGGCAGCAAAACGCTCAAGGATGCCATTAATGAAGCCATCCGGGACTGGGTAACCAATGTTGAGACCACTCACTATCTTCTTGGCTCAGTATTAGGGCCGCATCCTTATCCGATGATGGTGCGTGATTTTCAAAGCATCATCGGGGTTGAGGCGCGGGAACAGGTGTTGGCCGCTTGCGGCCGTTTACCAGATACCATCGTGGCCTGCGTTGGCGGCGGCAGCAATGCTATTGGCATCTTTCACGCCTTTCAAGCTGATGAAGAAGTCGATTTGATTGGGGTAGAAGCTGGCGGCGAAAACATTGCAAGCGGCCGTCATGCCGCCCGTTTCGCCGATTTGAATATCGGCCGTGTTGGGGTACTGCACGGCACTAAGAGCTTTGTGATGCAAACGGCCGATGGGCAGATCATGGAAACCCACAGCATCAGCGCTGGATTAGATTATCCCAGCGTTGGCCCCGAACATGCCTGGCTACGAGACCAAGAACGCGCCTTTTACACCAGTGCCACCGATGAAGAAGCCCTCAACGCCTTCCAAGTTTTATCTGAAACAGAGGGAATCATTCCAGCATTGGAATCAAGCCATGCCGTAGCCGAAATGTTGAAACGCGCCCCAAAAATGCGGCCCGATCAAATTATCGTTGTGAATCTCAGTGGTCGAGGGGATAAGGATTTAGATACAGTAATTAATGCGTTAGAAATGAAATAATGTAAGGCCTCTGGGATTTCATGAGGTTATTTCCAAAGCAGAAAATTTCTTTGCAACCAATATCACGAATTACTACAGTGTTAAGTAAATAATTTTAATCCTGCCATTCCTGCGAAGGCAGGAATCCAGACCCTGCAATTGTAAAACACTTCGTTAACAGTGTAATTACACCAATTTTTTTAATAATTCGTGAAATTAGTGTAATTCGTTGCAAATTTTTTCTTCGACCCCATGATTTCCTAAAGAGCCATTTTCTTAGTTCGTATGAAGTTGTGTTTTTCCTTTCCTACTGCGCCAAATCCCCGCTCCTAACAAGATAACAGTGGCAGCCACCACTAACCCCATTGCTACTGGAAAATTAGTAGCCGCTTCCGGCAAAACGCCAAAGGTATAACTGCCGCTGGCGGGGTGGCCGTCGGTGCTGATGACCAGCCAATTGACTGAATAGGTTCCCGGCTCAAGCGCTGGAACGGCCGTTACCAACTGCGCTCGCTCATCAACGTCAACAGTAGCAGCCAAGCCATCAATCTCTTGAAAGCCTTCCCCAAATAAGGTTATCGTGCTGCCAGGGCCAACTTCCTCGCTGAACGTCAGCCGGAGTTCTCCTGGCTGCTTATCTAGGTTTTGGCCGGGGGCGGGAACGGCCGAAAGAAGCTCCGCATGAGCCATCAATCGTCCAACCGATCCTATCAAGAGAAGAAAAACCAGTAGAACCCAATAAATTCGTCTAATTCGTGTCATTTGTGGCCGCCCTTAAAGGAGCGGAGTCAGCCACTCGATCAATTCACGGGGCGAGATGGGGCCGCCAAACCGGGCTACAACATGGCCTTCAGCATCAACGATAAAGGTCCAGGGTTCGCTGGGGATGCCCCATTCGGCTACCTCATCGGCAGGTTCTAATTCTTGAAAATCTTTATAAATCTCTAGGTGGATAAAGTTCGCTTGCTCTTTATACTCATCATAAACAGCCTCAATACTATCAATCACTGGGGCGCATATCTCCGTCTGGCAAAAAGCAGGGGTCGCCAGGGTCACGACAGTCGGCCGTCCTGACGCCAACGCCTCGGCCACTGTCATCTGATAGAGGGCTGGTTCCGGATCAGTGCCGGAGGTTAATTTGGCAATATCTGGCTCTGTAGTCAAGGTGCGGTTTTCGCTGGGTGGGGCCGGACTACCGATAGCGGGTGATTCAGATTGTTCCCCGATTTGGACAGTAAAAGGCGCTTGCACAACAGAGCCATCGGCTTGGGTCACTTCGGCTAACAAACCCCAATTGCCTGCCTTATCTACCTCAGGATAAACAACCCAGTAGGGAACTTCATAATCACTGTAATTGGTTGCTGAGCCAGACCAACCAGCCACCTGCGTTTCCAAAGACAAATCGAAGGCCGTAATCTGAACACCTTGAGCATCAGTGATCTCTTCGGGGCCGTCAAACAAGATAAAGGGGATGCGCGGAGCGCCAACGGCAAAGTCATTAGTGGCAACTGCCACTTGAATTTCAGTAGCGCCGCTCGAAACGGCCGCTCCCGACGGTGGTTCGGCCGTAGCTGGTGATTCGGCCGTAGGCTCACTATCACCACCACAAGCTACCAATACCAACATCAACCAGCAGAAAAAAATAATTTTTCTCATCAAATCTCTTCCTCATTCGTCATTATTAGTCCACGGTATCCAAAGAAGTTCAACTTTTTGAGAGAACAATGTGTCTCCCGTTATAAGGAGCAAAAGTTGAACTTCTCATTCTAACTGTTTGGCTGTGTCGCGGATTATAGCATACGCTTATCCATTCCATTATTGATTAGTAACAATTTTTGATTCATTCATCATAGTTATCGCCCATTATCTTGGAAAACTAAATAGTGTCGCCTATACTAAGCCCATGAAAATCTTGGAGGGTGGATTTCCGGAGGGAAATACTTGGCGGATCTTAATCCTGCTTTCCGTTGGGGAAACGTCCGGTGTATCTTGGAATTTAGCAAAAAAGTTAGTAGAAGCTCATAAGGGTGAACTCCTTCTCGCTGTTTTGCTGCCCGATGCAAACAACGGAAATATAGAGCAGGCCCGCCAGACCCTCAATCAAGCCAAAGGATTTTTTGAAGAGGCCAGGCCAACTTACACCGTTATCGTTGAAGCCAAAAACAAAAGAAAATCGCTCGAAAATGTTGTTGAGCAAGGTAACATCGACTTCCTCATCGTCCGCTCCAACAATGCTAATTGGCCGGGCTTAGACAATCTATCCTGTACAGTTGGGGCTATCAGAGGTGAAGCATTTGATTCGGCCGAAAACGAAAGCGATGCCATCGAAATAGCCGACACCGAGCGACCCTTAAAAGTTCTCCTGCCAACCTCTGCTGGTCCAAACACCCTTCACGCCTTAAATCTCTTAATGCCAGTCACCAGAGATGCAACCATTACCGCCCTCTATATCGCCCAAGCCCATCTCGGCCCCAGCGAGGAGGCGCTCGGCCATTCACGATTACAGCAAGTATTGGAATTTGCCGATGCTGATGAAAAAGTTGAGAGTAAATTAATCGTTTGTGATTCAGTAATTGACGGGATCGTAGACGAAGCTGGACGAGATCATGATCTGGTAATAATTGGGGCCAGCCAGGAAAGTTCCCTCGACAAAGCCCTCTTTGGGGATGTTCCTGCGGCCGTTGTACGTCAATCACGAAAACCAGTCATGGTCATCCGCCAGCCAGATAGTCGAGTCGGCAACTTAGTTCGATATTTAGGATGGGGAATACAGAATATCGTTCCCCGCATGAATTTAAGTGAACGGACAGAGGCATATGTCCGCATTCGGCGCGGAGCCAGACCTGATTTTGATTTCTTCACCCTCATTGGGCTGGCGACGGCCATTGCCGCCTTAGGTTTACTCGCAAACAGCGCGGCCGTTGTCATCGGTGCAATGCTGGTTGCGCCCCTGATGTCACCGATTGCCGGTTTAGGGCTGGCTATTGTATTAGGCGATCCTCGCTTCTTACGTCTCGCGCTTGGGGCCGTGATTAGGGGGTTTATCCTAGCCCTCGTCGTTGGCTTTCTCTCAGGTTTGATACCACTTGAAAACCCGATGACGAATGAGGTATTAGCCCGAACCCAGCCAACCTTGCTAGATTTGGGGGTCGCTATCTTTTCTGGTATGGCTGTTGCCTATGCCCTATGCCGATTAGAAGCGGCGGCCGCTTTACCTGGTGTTGCCATTGCCGCTGCTCTTGTACCGCCCATTGCCAGCGCAGGTATTGCCCTGGCGAATGAACGGTGGGATGAAGGATTGGGCGCTTTACTACTTTTTGCCACCAACCTCATTGCCATTAGTTCCGCTGCGGCCCTGATCTTTCTGATCCTGGGCTATCGACCTGCACCAACCAGCAAAGAAAACTTAAAGGTACGTCATCGTAGTGTTCGGGTTGCCTTAGTGCTGCTCATTATTGTCACAGTTGTTTTAGGTGGCACGACGATTCGATTGGCCCAGGAATCGGCGACCCAAAATCAAATTCGAGAACTGGTTCGGGATGGGTCAGTCGAATTTCTAAATGCTGAAGTCTTTGACATTGGCATTGGCAACCTGAACTTGCCAGTCCTTGATTTGACTGTAACGGTTCGTTCGACTCGTGCCATTCCCCATGCGGCCGTTGTGGAATTACAGCAGTTCGTTGCTATTGAAATGGAGCGGGAGATAGCGATGAATTTGATCGTTATTCCGGCAACTGAGCTAGACCCATTTGACCCACCAACCCAAACACCAACTGCAACGGCAACCAGCACAGCAACGCCCGGTGATACGCCAACCTTCACGCCAACATCGACTTTCACACCAATGCCGACCGCAACCAACACGCCTAGCCCAACGCCAACGAATACACCGACTGCGACCCCAACATTTGTACCGACAAACACACCGACCCTGACCCCGACGCCGACCAACACGCCCCGAACGGCCGTTGTCTCTTATCCATTTGGCTTAAATCTACGCCAAGACCCTTCCAGCGACTCAGATTTGTTAGCCTTCTTAGAAGTTGATACCGTCGTTATATTACTAGATGAGCAAGTTATCAACGAAGAAGGAACCTGGCAGCAAGTGAGCGCCTTCGGTCTGGTGGGCTGGGCGCTAAACGATTTCCTGATAATACAATAATATCGTCGTTTTTCTTTGTCAGGGCAATGGGTATAATCTGCCTATGGCATCCTTATTTCAAAAATTACGCACCTTAGTTCGGGCCAATCTCCATGATATCGCCGACCAGGCTATTCAAAAGAGCGACCTGACTATCTATGATGACTACATACGCAAAGCAGAGCGGGAGTTGGCCCAATTCAAACGCACTATCCAACCCATGATTGCTCAGGTGAAAACCAGCAAACGGCGACGAGAGAATTTAGCCAATGAAGCTGCTCGCCTTGATTATTTGGTGGATGACTTTTTGCGAAAGGGCAAGCAGACCGAAGCAATGGTCACCCAAAAGCAGCTCCTCTCAACGGTTGAGTTGGTCAAGACATATGACGCTTCCCTGGAACGACAGGTTTCAGCGGCCGAAAAATTGGACGATGTCCGCGTCAAGCTAGAAGGACGATTGGCTATTGCCAAGCAAGAAAGAGAAGAACTGGCCTTTTTACTTCAGTTGGCGAAGGCGAAAGAAGTGTCTACTAAAGCGATGAAATCATTGGATTCGTTGATGGGCCAAGGCGATCAGGATGTTTCTAGAGCGGCCGAAAACATTCGTCGCCGTCTGGATCATGCGGATGCTTCTTGGGAAATACAATCAAGCAGCCTCGACAATCAATTAGACGATGCCATGCACAGCCTGGAAGTTGAAGCCGAACTGGCCGCCCGCATGGAACGGTTGGGAATTTAAGGGGCTAATAAATTGAAAGTCGCTTTAGTTCACGACTGGATGAACCAGGTCGGCGGTGCAGAAGATGTACTGGAAAACTTAGTCGAGCTTTTCCCCCAAGCCCCCCTCTATACCTCGCTCTACTCACCAGAGAAGATGCCCCCTCATTGGCAGAACTGGGAGATTTATACCTCCTTTATTGATCGTCTACCCTTCGCCCATAAACGGCAGCAGCTTTATTTACCCCTTTATCCAACTGCCTTTGAACAGTTTGAATTTAACGGCTACGACTTGGTATTGAGCAATAAAAGCGGCTTTTGTCATGGCGTAATTACCGGACCTGAAACGACCCATATCTGTTACTGTCTGACCCCCACCCGCTATGTCTGGCAGTATCACCAATATGCAAATCAGGAGGGATTGAGTCGAACCGTCCACCGACTGCTGATGTTTTTCTTGACTCAACTGCGAATTTGGGATCGGTTGGCGGCCGATCGGGTGGATCATTTCATTGCCATATCGGAAGCCGTTCGTCGGCGAATCGGCAAGGTTTATCGGCGGGATGCCGCTATCATCTATCCACCTGTTGAGACAAGCCGTTTTGAGCCTGCGGCAAACAAAATAGATGATTATTATCTAATTGTCGGCCGTCTTGTTCCGTATCGACGAATAGATTTGCTAATTGAAGCCTTTAATCAGTTGAAACGGCCGTTGCTCATCGCCGGAACTGGTCGAGACAAAGAACGATTAGAAGCAATGGCCGGCCCAAATATTACCTTTTTAGGCTATGTGCCGGATGAAGATTTACCAAAATTAATGGCCCAATGTAAAGCCTTCATGTTTCCTGGCGAAGAAGATTTTGGCATTGCTCCCATTCAAGCGATGGCTGCTGGCAGACCCGTGATCGCCTATGCTGCTGGTGGGACGAAAGAGACAGTTGTCCCTGGCACTGGGCAGCTCTTTGCCGAACAATCTGTTGCTGCTATCATCCAAGCCGTCGAAACGTTTGATCCAAACAGCGTCAGTCCGGCTTTCATCCGCCAACACGCCGAACGGTTCGATGTATCTAATTTCAAGCAGCAATTGATGAAATTTATTGAGGAGAAAGTTAGTGATCAGTAGCCAGTAGTCAGTAAACAGTAGTCAGCAAATAGCTAATTTACCGACTACTGACGACTGGCTAACGACTACTGTCCAGTACGCAATGGAACTCAAAGCATATTGGCAAATACTCAAAAGGCGCTGGCTGTTGGTTCTCATTCCAGCGGTTGTTGTTCTAATAGTTGGGGTGGCAACCTATTCTGCTCCCGGAACAGCTTATAATGCTGGGGTGCGCTTTATTGTCAGCCAGTCGCCCTCTGAGGCAGCGGCTGATTCGGACGAACAACGGCTGGCAAACTGGCAAACATCAGAATATATCGTCAATGGGCTAACAGACTGGGTTCGGGGCGGTCAGTTTGCGGAGTTAGTCAGCGCCCACCTGGCTGAATCTGGCACGGCAATTGATGCTGGGGCAATCCGAGGCAGTATTGCAGCCGATAACGTTCGCAGTATGATGACTCTTTCGATGACGTTTGGCAATCCGGCTGCGTTAGAGAAGATGATGAATGCGGCCGCAGCGGTACTCGTTGAACAAAATGAGGTTGGCTTACCACAATTAGGTGGTGAAACGGCCGTCCTAGTCCAACTTGACCAACCGATTATCAACCCCGTATCGGCCGGCCTGTTCGACCAATTACAATTACCTATTCGCTTTGTTCTGGCCCTTGGGGCCGGGCTGGGTCTGGCCTTTCTGGTCGATTACCTTGATCCAACCGTTCGGGAACGGAAAGAATTGGAAAAAATGGGTTTGCCTGTGATGGGAGAAATACCAAAGAAATAATGCGTAATGCGTAAAACGTAAAGCGTAACTGATACCTCACAAGACAATTCATTACAAATTACGGATTACGAATTACTTTTTAGGAGTAATGTATGGATTTAGGGGACTATTTACGAATATTACGCCAGCGGGGATGGTTGATCATCTTGTTGGCGGTGTTAACGGCCGCAGCGGCCTTTGGCTATAGCAAAATGCAAACGCCGGTCTATAAATCGAGTTTGCGGCTGTTGGTACAGCCCGCTCGAACCGATTTTGGACAGGCCCAGGCGGCTAAACAGCTTCTTCGAGGCTATGTACAATGGATTAACAGCTCTTATCGCGCTGGACAGGTCATCGATGCCTTGCAGCTTGATATGACCCCTCAAGAGCTATTAGGGGACGTGAGTGTGGCTTCGGATGATTCTAGCTTTGTGGTGCAGATTAATGTCGAAAATACTGACCCAGACTTGGCGAATGATATAGTTCGCACCTGGGGCAATATCTTCATCCAGTGGCGTATTGATGATAATGCTGACAATCGGCGAGAAGATTGGGTCGATGCCGAGTTTATTGACGACCCTCAAGCTGGCTTGGACAGCCCTAAAACGACGATTAATACGGCCGCAGGTGGTGTCTTTGGGGCGCTGCTGGGCCTCATGGTCATCTTTGCTCTGGAATGGATCGAGTCTGGTGTCATGCGCCGCACAGACGATGTGGAAAGGTATCTCGATATTCCAGTGATTGGTACGATTCCAGATCAGCAATAAGACTTATTTCATGGTTTTTTGATTGGTAGAGGCAAATTGTAACAAGTAAATGGTAATTACGAATTACACCTCCGCCCAAAGAGCCAAAGCCCTATACGGTGGTATAATAAATATATGGATTTAATTACCCTAACTGACCCCCGCTCTCCTGTGAGCGAATCTTATCGAACATTACGCACCAACTTGTCTTTCTCTAGTCTTGATCGGCCGTTAAAGACATTGGTCATCACCTCGGCTGCGCCAGAAGAAGGGAAAAGCACAACCATTGCCAATCTAGCCGTGACGATGGCCCAGGGTGGCCGAAAAACGATTTTAGTCGATTGTGATATGAGACGGCCGTCTCTGCATACTATCTTCAACCTCAATCCTGAGCCGGGGCTGACGAATATGCTCTTAGATGAAAATAGTCCGGCACCGCTACAAAATACTGATGTTGAGAATTTACAGGTCTTGACCAGCGGTGCCAAGCCGCCCAATCCGGCCGACCTACTTGGCTCGAACAAATTGGACAAGGTAATTGCACGATTAACGGAAACGGCCGACATCGTTCTCTTCGATGCCCCGCCGGTGATTGCAGTAACGGATGCGGCCGTTCTAGGCTCCAAGGTCGATGGCGTTCTACTCGTTGTCCAGGCCGGAAAAACCCGCCGGGATCATGCCGAACGAGCCAAAGAGATGCTCGAAAAGGCCAACGTCAACATCATTGGCGTCACCCTGACCAATGCACCCAAGGATAGTTCGATCGGGGGATACTATGAATAAATTAATAATACCAACGAATTAGCACAAATTGCACGAATCATAATCTGAAAATTTGTGAAATTTGTGAAATTCGTTGCCAGTTCTTTTTTACATTTTTGGCGAACTGATTGTTAGGCAACGAATGGTTTCAGAACAACCGACAAATACCAATCGAACCTGGCTTTTTTTAGCCGTTTTTGTTCTTGCTTTGGGGGCAGCCTTAACTTGGGCCAATTTCAACTTTCTAAATACCCCATCTTATATCCAGCGTGATTTTATGAGCTTATGGGGCGGCGGCTGGGCTATCCGCCATGATGTAGACACCTTCGATCCCGAAATTTGGGCCCCTCTACGAATGGAGTTGGGCAGCAAGTGGCGCACCGGGGACGCTGGCAACCCGTTTCCAATGTGGACGCTGTTGGTAGTAATGCCGCTTTCGCTGCTGCCCTTGGGCTGGGGAGCGGCCGTTTGGCTGACTCTCTCTCAACTTTTACTCGGCTTCATCGTCTATTTGCTTCTCATAGAGTTAGGGGAGCGAAAACCGTCTGTCTTTGAATTTGCGCTCGTTGCCATCGGTGTCTTCGCTTTCCGGGGCACGCTCGTCACCATGCTCAACGGCCAGATCACAGTTTTTCTCATGCTGGCTCTGACTTTGTTTCTGGTTTTGGTGAAACGGGACAAACCATTTTGGGCAGGGGTAGCCCTGGCATTCATCATCCTCAAACCAAACCCATTCATTGTCTTCGCCCCAATGGTGGCCTTGTGGTTGATTTTGCGCCGCAAATGGGAGATTATTGCCGGGGGGGTAACGGCCGTTCTCATCATGTTGGCCGTCACCTGGGCCATTCTGCCCGGCTGGCTGCTGGAATGGCAAAATGTGCGCGAAAAAACCGGCTCATCGCCCCGCAGCTTCATCATGCCCACTTTTTGGGGGACAGGGACTGAGATTTCCGCGCAATGGGCGCCCCTGATTGGTCTCATACTCGTTGTCGGGTTGACGGTAGCTTTGGGCTGGTATCTCTACACTCGGCCCAATATCAACGAGCGGCATGTTATTTCTCTAGCGATTGTTGGCTCCCTTTTGGCAACACCCTATGCTTGGGCCTATGAACATTCACTCATGCTCATTCCCCTGATCCTCTATTTCACTCGAATCGAACGGCGCTGGCTAGCCTGGATCATGTGGCTGAGTCTGGTTATTGTTCTACCCTGGTACTTTTTTCAGGTCAGCCAACAACGCGGCAGTGGTATAACCGAAGTTTTGACGCCTCTACTGGTGATGATCGTGGTTTGGCTCCTGGTCATTTTTGAAAAAAACAGGCGAATTACTAACCCAGTTTTGGAAAACAACGAATGAAATCTCGCCTCGCAAATCTGTGGGAGCGGCCACAATTAATCTTCATCATTTTGAGCATAAGTGTAATCGGCCGTTTGATTGGCATCGGCCGAAACAGCCTTTGGTTCGATGAGGCCGTTAGCTATCTAGCAGCAGACTTATCGATAGCAGAAATCCTCAACAACACCATTCAGTCCAGTCACCCGCCACTGTATTATCTCCTTCTCCATTTCTGGCTGCCCTTCTCCTCAAGCAGCGACGCCACCCTCCGCTCCTTTAGCCTCTTTTGGACCATCCTACTCATTCCAGCCATTTATTTTCTAGCCCTGGAACTGTTCGACAATCGGCGAACGGCCGTCTGGGCAGTCCTTATGGCCGCCCTCTCTCCTTTTATCACCTTATACAGTCACGAACTGCGGATGTATACGTTGTTGGCTTTCTTGGTAACAACAGGAACCCTATTTTATTTATGGGCCGTAAAAGACAATGATAAACGGTGGTGGGGACTTTTTCTGCTCCTATTTTTCCTAGCCATCTACACCCACCTTTTCGCTTGGCTGCCGTTGGGAGCCATCGGCCTATATACTCTGATTAAGCACCGGAATCAGCAGGCGTTCAAGTGGACGGTTGTCTGCATTGGGATATTGACCTTACTATTTTTGCCCTGGGTCTTTATCTTGTTAGGAGAGTCAGAGAGCAATTTAGGTAGTATTCGGCCGTTAACCCAACCAGACGTTTCAGCCAATCCCCTCAAACCACTGACAACATTGGCCTTCCTGCTCTTCGGCCAATCGACAAAATACCCCATCATAACGGGCATATCGCTTTTCTTGACCCTTTCCCTGGTTATCATTTTCTTGATGGACGGCCGTAAAGCGGTCAAGGAAAAATCTGCAAGTGGCTTATTGCTCCCTATCCTGATAGGCGGCATGACAGTTGGGCTGCCAGTGCTGCTGTTTCTAGTTCGGCCGTTTTTCCTGCCCGAACGCACCCTGGCCGCCGCCCTCCCCTTCCTCATCATGATTCTGGCTTGGGGAACTACTCGCCGTAAATCACCGCTGCCTTATCTTATTGGCATAGCGGCCGTTTTCATGCTCATCTCCTCTGTCCTTTACTTGACCGGCGACCCAATCAAACCCCCCTACCGGACAGCGATGGAATTTGTGGCCGAGCAGCAGGAGCCAGGGGATGCTGTCCTTCATACCAGCGATGGCTCCTATTTCCCGGCCCTGCGCTACCTCGACATTGAGGCGCATGGTCTCTTGATCGGCGACCCCGACCCGCGAAAGCCAATTCCCGTTTACGAAGCGGTTGGCGGCGAAATCTGGTCGTTAGAAGAAACGGGAACAAAAGGAACCCAGCTCTGGCTGGTGGTAGCTCTAGAACACAGCACCGAATGGCAAATCGAACAAGCAAGCTATTTTGAACAACGCTATCAACTACTGCAACGGTATGACTTTGGTGAAATTAACGTCTTGTTATATGACCTGGAGAATGTGGTGGTGGATGCTGGTCTTTTACGGCCGTCTGAAATAAAGTAGACCCATGTCCTATTGGCCCATTTTGATCGCGGTCGGCCTCTTTACCTTCGCCACCCGACTGTCATTTATTTTGCTGTTCGGCCGTCTCTCCGTCCCCCCTGGCCTGCAACGCGCCTTACGCTTCGTCCCCCCTGCCGCCCTAACCGCCATCATCTTCCCCGAACTACTAACCCCCGGCGGCACCCTCGACATCTCCTTTGGCAATTTCCGCCTTATCGCCGGAATCCTAGCTATTATCGTCGCCTGGTTTAGCAAAAATATCTTCTTGACAATTCTAGTCGGCATGGCTACTTTGTTGTTATTGCAAGCCCTGGCCTAAAACGAACAAGATTTTCAAAATCACAGGAGTTTATATGCTAAAAATCGAAGTAGAAGTGTTCATCAAACGGCCGTCCCAGGAAGTTTTCGACTATATCTCCAACTTTGAAAACAATCCTAATTGGCAAGGAGGCATGGTCTCGGCCAAATTCACCTCTGAAGGGCCGTTACAAATTGGCTCAACCTACGTTCAGGAAGCCAAGTTTCTCGGCCGTCCGGTTCATTCCGACTTTGAAGTCATCGCCTTTGAACCGGGCCGTATGGTAAAGGCCACCACCCGCTCCGGCTCCTTTCCCATCACCTTCACCCGCATGGTCGAACCAAAAGACGGTGGAACCCAGGTCAAAGCCATTGTTGAAGGAGATGCCAGCGGCGTTTATAAGTTAACTGAACCATTGATGACCTTCATGGTCAAACGCTCAGTCAGTGGCGATTATAAAAACCTCAAGGCCATACTTGAATCGTAGGAACGGCCCTTATTATCTTTCGAGGGTTGATTCGGCCGGATTTTGAGGATTGTAATAGACGATAACGGCCGATCCCACCGGATATTGATCCACAATATCATAAGCCGTCCCCCGCACATTTACCCGCAAAAAATCATCCCCTGGCCGAATATTATCATTTTGATACGTCTGTCCCCCAACCCCATACTCATAAACCACTTTCGGACTAACGCTCGCCGATTCGCCCCCCGTCACCTCAACCCGTGACTTCACAATGATGCCTGCCGTACTAGGCCAACTCTGACTTTGAGCCTCAACCGCCTTAGACCGTTTCCACTGTCGATAAATATACCAACCAACAGCCGCAAAAGGAACGACCGTACATAAAACGGTAATGGCAGTGATAACCACCGTAAAAAGAATCGTCCCGCCCCCAATCAAGGCAGCTAATTCCTCCATGCCCATTTCATCTCCTCCTGTTACTTAATCGCTCGTTTAATCTCTTTAGCGGCATTATAGCCCGGCGCGCCAGTTAAGCCACCGCCAGGGTGAGTGCCAGCCCCACACAAAAATAGGTTTTTAATTGAGGTTTGGTACTGAGCGTAACCAGGAAACGGCCGCATAAACATCAACTGATCCAAACCCATTTGCCCATGGAAGATATGACCCTCTGTTAATCCATATTCTTGTTCCCAGTCGAGCGGCGTCAAAACTTGACGGTGACGAATGAGATCAGGTAAGTCAGGCGCATATTGAGCCAGGGTTGCCACAATTTTGTCGCCTAACCGTTCTCGCTCCGTTTCCCACGCTGCGTCTCGTAAATAATAGGGCGCATATTGCATCGTAATAGACATCACATGCTTGCCATTTGGGGCCAACGAACTGTCTAGCAAGGTTGGAATCACGATATCGAGGTAAGGGTTTTTGGAGATGCGGCCGTATTTAGCATCATCCCAGGCACGTTCTAAATAATCCAGACTGGGGCTAATCAAGATATGGCCCGTTAATTGGTCAGGATCATCTGCATCAATAAAGGTCGGCAGTCCATCAAGGGCCAGGTTGACCTTGGCCGTCATCCCCTGATAGCGAATATTCTGGACGCTGCGAATGATCTTTGGCGGAAAAACCGCCCCACCAACGAGGTCAAAATAGGTGCGTCGCGGATCAGCATTGGAGACAATGCCCCTCGCCGAAATTTCTCGGCCGTCTTCTAGCACAACACCAGTAACTGATTCATGATAGTCGTCGAGGATGATTTTGGACACACCCATCCCCGTCTCTATCTCAGCCCCATAGCTTCGGGCGGCTGAAGCGAGGGCTTCTGATAAACGGCCGATACCACCCGACACAAATTGGCTCGACATATCGCCTGAGTTATCTCGCCCTAAATGGTGATAAAGGAATAAGAAGGTCGTCCCGGCCGCTTGTGGCCCTGGCATACCGCCTAAAATCCCAGAGGTACCCAACACCCCTTTCAAGAGATTGCTTTTGAACCATTCATCGAGGAACTCCTTAACCGTCATAGGCAAAATACGGAGCAGCGCCATCATTTCCCGTTCGCCCATTCTGCGGACTTTCAAGGCCACTTGCAGCCAAGGCATCAAGGCGATGGGCGATAAATTCGCTAAATCGGGTGGTTTGAGTAGGAGAATCTCTTTAAGAACGGCCGCTAACTCATCAATCTTCTCCAAGAACGCGGGATATTTCTCGGCATCCCGTTGAGAGCGTTTGGCAATCTCAGCGATATTGAGCTGTGGGTCTTGCCAAAGAGTCAAGGGAATGCCCTCAAGTTGTGGGGCAAAGACGGCCGCTTTAGACTTAATAAAGCTCAAGCCGTGTTTTTCAAGCTTCAACTCCTTTACGATTTCAGGTCGAAACAGACCAGCATCATGAGCGCCCGTATTGAACTTGAAGCCGGGGAAAATTTCCTCCGTCGCCGCCGCGCCACCAATAACAGGCCGTTTTTCAAGCACAAGAACTTTTCGGCCGCTTTTAGCCAGATAGGCGGCCGTAACCAGGCCATTGTGTCCTGCGCCGATGATGATGATGTCGTAGTGATTTTCCATATTTTTTGCCCAGAATAGGTCAATTCCATTGTACCAGACACTAAAAATCCGCAAAGCTATATGCCGGCCGAAAAACTAGTGCTTTGTCAAAAAATTTAACTTTACTTGGCCAGCCTTCGACGGGCTCAGGCTTCGTTTGGATGTCAAATCACTGCGGTTCCGCTGTAGTCGTATGAAATGTCTGGTTTTGTCTAGTAGGAGAGATATTTTTGAGTTCCTTCCATCTTTATGTCAATGTGTTGAAGGAGTGCGGGCGGGATTTTGGTGTTGAATGGTATGTCTTTTTCCTGTCGTTTTTGGAAAAAAGTTGGCGTTTTTGGTCATTTTTAAGTAAATAGTAGTCGATAGTCTGTAGTCAGTAAACGACCCACCTTTGGATGGGCATGGGATTCTAGTGGTGGTGGCATGTTTGAAAAAGCTGATACGGACTTTTGGAAAATGATAGCGATACATGATAGGTGGCAGTGTAGCTCATATGTACTACATTACAAGGTGGATTCTTTAGGGGGACCCTGAGGTTCCCAGGGGAACCCAAAAGGGTGTATATAGAGAAATCGTGAGGGGTTATCTGGAGGCTGCCTTCGCGGTTCCCTGATCCCCACAAAACGTTGTGATACTCGCCTGTAGTCTAGTTCTTAGGGGCCAGTATATAATTACAGTACAGGAGCATATTGTTCCAAGACTCACCAGCCATTCTCCTACCGAGACTGACAATCCAGAGCAAGCATTAGAAAGGCTTTGATTGTTAAAATTCTCACGGATTAAGGACAAATTATGCAAAACTTAAGGGCAAAACTTAGTAGCTGTATCATGACCATAATATGTTTCCTACTAATAACAGGGTGTACAATTAGTTCATATATAAGAAAGGCTCAATGTCTACCCCCATCATTCCCAACAACTGAATCATTGGATCCCTTTGAGGAAGATTACAGACGAGTTGTCATAGATAAGCCGATTCAAGAAATATCGGACTATTATCTTGATCTACTAGCACCCGTAGATGCTGCTTCTGAAGAAGGAGGGAGCAAGGGTCAGTGGCGTATACAAGAGGAACCAAGATCCGCGAAGCTGTTCGACTGTTATGGTGCTGTAGATTCGTATACAAATGAAACGGGTTGCATCTTTCTTCATATAACGGGTGAAGAAGAAACCGCTATTGAGTATATGTGGATTTTAAGTGAAGGTGCAGGCTGTTATTCCCAATTTGAGCAGTGAGCGGCAGGATCCCTCTACCCCCATCAACCATTTCCAAGCTCCCGACCTAGAAAGTTTCTAAAAGTCAATTCATATCTTTCAATATCTCCAGCGCCGCCAACCGTCCCGGCGCACCCGTAATGCCGCCGCCGGGGTGAGTGCCGGAGCCACATTGGTAGTAGTTTTGAATCGGGGTGCGGTATTGGGCTGCACCATGCGCTGGCCGAAGGAAGAAAAGCTGTGAGAGGGTCAATTCACCCTGAAAGATGTTGCCTTGTGACAAGCCCGTTGTCCGCTCTATATCTAGGGGCGTGACCACCTGTCGGTGCAGGATAATGTCTTTCAAATTAGGGATATATTCCGAGAGGGTGTCAACCACTGTGTCCCCAAAGGCTTCCCGCTTCTCATCCCAACTGCCTTCTCGAAGCTTATAAGGCGCATATTGGACAAAGCAAGACATCACATGCTTACCGGGCGGGGCCATATCGGGATCAATCATGGAGGGAATAATCATGTCAATGTACGGCCGTCTCGAAAAATCGCCATACTTAGCATCATCATAGCCCCGTTCCAGATAATCGAGGCTAGGGCTAATCGAAATTGCCCCCGCCAAATGACGACCTTCGCCAGGCATACAAGCCAAATCCGGGGCCGCATCCAGCGCCAAATTGACCTTGGCCGATGAGCCGCGAATATTAAATCGTTGAATATCAACCACTAAATCGGATGGTAGATTTTCTTCACCAATCATCTTGAGAAAGGTGAGCTTAGGGTCGAGGCTAGAGACGATAACATCGGCCGTTAATTCATCCCCATTTTCCAAGACAACACCTGTTGCCTGATCATTCTTCACAATCACCTGCTCCACCCGTGAATTGGTGCGAATCTCAACCCCGAATGAACGAGCCGCGCTAGCAATGGCCTCAGCCACGCCACCTGTGCCACCCTTCTGAAAGCCCCAGGCCCGAAAATGGCCGTCAATCTCGCCCATATAATGATGTAGCAACACATAAGCCGTGCCAGGAGAACGGGGGCCGAGATAAGTGCCAATAATGCCACTGGCCGCCATCGTCGCCTTCAGCGGGTCACATTCAAACCACTGGTCCAGAAAATCGGCCGAACTCATTGTCATCAACCGGGCCAGGATATACATATTCTCTTCACCCAACCCTTGAAAATGGCGGGCCAATTTGAGCAGCCCCATCATATCGCCCGGATTGTAGGCAGTTGGGTCAGGCGGAGTGATGCCCAGGATATATTTGACCGCCTTCGCCATATGGAACATGAGACGGCCGTACTCATCATAAGCCTCAGCATCGCGGGGCGAATGGCGAGCAATGTCACGCATAGTGCGATAATGATCCCCGTCACGATAAAGATAATCGCCATTCGGCAGCGGGGTCAAAGTGCTTTCTAAAGGTAAAATCGTGAGGCCATGGGCAGGTAGATTCAGGTCTCGAATCACTTCCGGCCGTAACAAGCTGACCACATAAGAAAATACACTGAACTTAAACCCTGGGAAAATCTCTTCTGTAACAGTAGCCCCGCCAACCAGATGGCGCTGCTCAAGAACAACCACCTTCTTGCCAGCTTTAGCGAGGTAAGCGGCTGCTACCAACCCATTGTGTCCGCCCCCAATAATGATTGCATCGTAATTGTTGCTCATAAATTATTTTTCAAACTTTACAAGACTCAGTTTTATTTGGTTCAAAATAAGGCTTATCCTTTTTCTTTGCGTCTTCGCGCCTTTGCGTGAAAATCTTTTTTCAATAATCCTCAGAGGCCGCTTCACCAAAATAGCCGATCGTTACCCACTCATCAAGCGGATAAATACCACTATCAAAAACGCGCCAAATACGATTCCCAGCCATATCAACCATGTAATCGCCTTCAAGTCGACCCGTGACCTCCCCATCCAACGTCAATAGGCGATTGCCGTCTAAATAGGCGAACAATTCGCCTTTGCGATCATAAACACCACGAGCACTCATGCTAGGGAATGATGAACGTGACCCGCACCGTTCCCTCGCTGTCCGTCAAGGTCACCGTTTCGCCCGACTCCCAAACTGGCTGTTCCAGCCCCCAATATAAATCAGTCGCAGTATCTTGGCCCGTTTCCGTATGCAGTAATATTGAGGCCCCTTCTCCAAATAATGTCACCTGACCAAAGGTATACACGATGCCGTCCGAATCTGACAATTCCCAATCAACTAAAGCGACAGAGCGGTTGCCGCTGTTAATGATCGTCACTGCCTCATCAGCCAAACTACCAACGCCAATCACCTCTGTAATCTCAACAATGGCTTCGCCTTCCGACGGTGGTTCGGTAGCAATTGGGGTTGGCGCAACGTCCGGGGTTGGGGTGGCGGTTGGGGCCGGGGTTGCCGTTGGCAAGCCGCCAATGGGAATAATCAACACCTGATTAACCTGGAGGAAATTCGGGTTGCTAATGCCATTGGCTGCCAAAATATCGTCTAGTGGCACATCGTATTGTTGGCTAATAGAGCCTAATGTCTCTCCGGGCTGAACGGTGTGGGTAGTTGGGCCATCTCCGCTTTGTTGGGCTGCCTGCGTCGGCGCGGCCTCACTCGTGGCTTGTCCGCCAACCACAGGAACTGTTGCCAGGGTGGCAGTGGCAGAAACGGCCGTTTCTTCAGCCGGGCTACGGTCGCCCCAGATAAACAAAATCAGCAAGACAACCGTAGCTGAGACGATGATATTTATAAAAATGAATGGCAGCATTCGACGTACAGTCATAACTTTCTCCAATAACGGATGCGCGTATTTTACATCAGGCTATCTACCCGACAAGGTATCCAGAATTTTGATGGGTATTGTTTGGACACGCCACTGGACACGCCAGCCTATTATGCTGCTTCTATATCAATTTATAACTTCCAAAACATCGGAACTCATATCGATCTAACCCAGCATCGTTTCAATGCTGGGTTTCTTATTCTGAGGACATCATCATGAAAAAAAGATTAATTTTAGGAGCCATCATTCTAATCGTGTTCTATATCCTGGTTAAACAAGGATATGTTCCAACAGCAAATGCGAACGATGTCTCATTTATCAATATCGGTCAAATCCTTGAAAATGACGGCCGTGATACCGCCCTCGGCGATTTGGACAACGACGGCGACCAGCCCAGTGATGTGGTACTAGGCGACATTGACCGCGATGGCGACCTGAATGCCTCTTTTTTCTCTGCGCTCTCTGTGTTCTTTGCGGTGAAAATTCAAACCATTTACTAACCTCTGTCGGTTGCCTTTTACATTTAACCTCGTTATCCTTACGAGTTATGAATCCACTTCACTGGTTGTTCGATAAAATGTATCCCCTAATACGGTTTGTGTATGAGAAAATCGGCCGTCATCGTTGGTTTGATCCTGTCACTGACAATCTCTGGCTTGGTGGCGCACCAACTTACAAGCGAGATTATGACTTTCTGCTCGATAATGGCATTACGGCCGTCGTCAACATCCGAGCAGAGAGGGAAGATGATATTACCCATTACAGTAAAAATGGTATCAACCACCTGCAATTGAAGGTTTATGATGTCATGCTGCCCGATTTTGACATCTTAGATGAAGGCGTGACCTGGATTGAAGAACAGGTACAAGACGGCCGAACCGTCCTAATTCACTGCGCCAAAGGACGCGGCCGTTCCGCCACCCTCCTCGCCGCCTACCTCATGCACCACCACAACATGACCTTCGACGAAGCCAATGCCTTCATGCTCTCCAAGCGAAAATTAACCAAACTAACCGGACGAAACAAAAGACATCTCGAAGCGTGGTTGAACGACCGAACGGAAAAGGTTTCTAAACAAGTTTTAACTCCTTGAATTTTTGTAATTGGTAATTGACTTGAGCCGGAAATTACGAATTACGAATTACAATTTATGCCAAAGACCAAAATCACCCCCTCTCGCCGCCAATATCTCGACATCAAGCGCCAACATCCTGATGCGATTGTTTTCTTCCGGCTGGGTGATTTTTATGAGACCTTTGACGACGATGCCCATCTTGCCGCCAAAGAATTAGACTTGGTACTGACCAGTCGTCCAGTAGGTAAAAATCAGCGGGTTCCGATGGCGGGTGTGCCGCATCATGCCGCCGAAGGTTATATCGGCCGTCTCATCGCCAAAGGCCACAAGGTCGCTCTTTGTGAACAGATCGGCAAAGAGACAGTCAACGGCCTCATGCCCCGCGAAGTAACACGAGTATTCACCGCCGGAACCGTCATCGAGCCAGGCATGTTAGATGCCGGGCGTAACAACTATTTGGCGGCCGTTATCCGCGACGGAGACCGATTCGGATTAGCCTATGCCGACATCACCACGGGCGAATTTGCCACCACCCAACTGCCAAACCGCCGGGCCTTAATCGAGGAGTTGGCTCGGCTCAATCCGGCCGAACTACTCTTGGCCGACAACGAACAGACCTTAGGCGAAATTACTACAACTGTTCGAGCAATTAGCCATCTACCCAACTGGCGCTTTGAAGAGGGAAACGGCCGTCGCACCCTCTTAGACCATTTCAAGGTAACGACTCTGGCTGGTTTCGGCTGTGAGGGCAAGCCCCAAGCTATTCGGGCCGCTGGCGCTTTGCTCATCTATTTACAGGAAACACAAAAAGGAGCCACCGCTCAAATTCAAAGACTGGCAACCTACAGCACCAGTGGTTATATGGCCCTCGATGTCGCCTCCCGCCGCAATCTGGAGCTGACAGAATCGCTGGACGGCGGTTCCACTAACTGTCTATTAGGGGTATTGGATAAAGCAGTGACAGCGATGGGCAAACGCCTGTTGAGACAACGAGTAACACGGCCGTTATTAGATGTCGATCAGCTCAACCAGCGGCTAGACTTGGTTTCAGTCTTTCAGCAAGATGGCTTACTACGAGCCGAAGTTCGAGCCTTGTTAAGAAAATTTCCTGATCTGGAACGGCTCACCAACCGGGCCGTTAGCGGCAGCGCCAGCCCCCGCGACCTGGAAAATATCGGCTGGGCGCTGGCCGCCATTCCCGCCCTGCAAGCCTGTATTCAAGATAAATTATCTGACCGAACAGACCAACCGGATTTGTTGCTGGATAAGTTAGGGGCATTAGCCAGCCAACTCGACCTTTGTCCGGAAACGGCTGACCTGATAGGTCGCTCCATCGCCGAAAATGCCCCAACCAACCTCAACAAACCAGGCGTGATCAAAGCTGGCTTTTCGGCCGAATTAGACGGCGTGATGAACTCCTCAGCCCATGCCCGTGAGTGGGTGGCCGAATTAGAGCCACGAGAACGAGAACGGACTGGCATCAGCTCCCTCAAGGTCAGCTTCAACAAAGTCTTTGGCTACTACATTGAAGTCACCAAAGCCAACACCCAACACGTTCCAGAAGATTACATTCGCAAGCAAACTTTGACCAACGCTGAACGGTACATTACCCCCGAACTGAAAGAGTATGAAACCCTTATATTGAACGCCGAAGAGCGTATTATGGAGATAGAGCGACGGGTCTTTAGCGAAGTCGGCCGTCTGGTCGGCCAAGCGGCTGCGCCTTTGCTAGACAATGCCATGATTATCGCCCAAGTAGATGTGGCCGCAGCCCTGGCAGAAGTCGCCGCCAACCAGGATTACACCCGGCCAATTTTAAGCCGCGAAAACAGCCTCGACATTCGCAACGGCCGTCATCCGGTCGTCGAACGCTCTTTGGTCTTAGAACGCTTCGTCCCCAATGACTGCTGCTTCAATAGTAAGGAACGTATTCAGATCATCACCGGCCCAAATATGTCCGGTAAATCAACCTACCTCCGCCAAATCGCCCTGATTGTCCTCATGGCCCAAATCGGCAGCTTTGTGCCAGCCGAAGAAGCCCACATCGGGTTAGCAGACCGGATATTTACCCGCATCGGAGCGCACGACGAACTCCATGCTGGCCGCTCAACCTTCATGGTCGAGATGGTCGAAACGGCCGAAATTCTCAACCATGCCAGCGGCCATTCCCTGCTCATTTTGGATGAAATCGGCCGGGGAACAAGCACCTATGACGGCCTCTCAATCGCCTGGGCCATCGTCGAATATCTTCACAATCACCCCCGCCTCAAACCCCGCACCCTCTTCGCCACCCATTATCACGAACTAGTCGGCCTATCCGACCTACTGCCCCTGGTTCACAATTACAACGTCGATGTCGCCGAAGAAGGGGATTCCGTTGTCTTTCTACACCGCATTGTGCGCGGCGGAGCCGACCGCAGTTATGGCATTCACGTAGCCCAACTAGCTGGATTACCGCGCGATGTCATTCAGCGGGCTAATGAGATTTTGCATGAGTTAGAGCAGCACGCCCCAACAACGGCCGTTGAACCCAGCCACCTCAAACCAGCCCACCAGATCGCCCTTTTTCCAGAGTCTAGCCCGATTCTGGATGAGCTGAAAGAGATAGACGTCACTGCCATCACCCCCCTCGAAGCTATCAACAAACTCTATGAATGGAAACGTCGCTATGGAGAAGACAATTAGCGATTCCGCAGTTTCATTTACTCCAAAAACGGCCGCTCACTTCATGTTGGGCGACCTTCAGATTGGCCTGTTCAGCAACAATTCACTTGTCGATCAATTCAGCCGTCAATTTCTGGAGGATTGGATCGCTTTCGGAGAAAAATCGCTGTCGTCCAATGACGACATCCAAATTTACCTGGAACTGGTTGAACAGTTACCCGATCTACCAGACACACTCCCTTTTTATCAAGGAGACGGTCGATATTTAAGGGATAACATTGGCGCTCTATCGGTTTACGCCCAACCAAACGGCTACCTACTCTACTTCTTTAAAGGCGGCCTGGTTCAAATAACGGCTAATGACAGCTTAATTCACGGTGCTATAACCGTCGACTTGCTCAAATACGGCCGCTTATACGATCTGATATTCACTAGCATTTCCTCTATCTTGCGACAGCAAAATATTTATCTGGTTCATGCCTCGGCGGCCGTTCATGGAGAAACCGCCTCGATCTTTGTTGGCCCTCCAGGCTGTGCCAAATCAACGACAGTACTAAATTTGGCTTTCAATGGTTGGGGGGTATTGAGCAATGATACCTTGTTAATAAGAGAACAGTCGGATGGCATTTATGCCCTACCCACCCCTGGCGGCTTCTCAATACGGCCGAAAAGCGTTCGCCATATACCAGCGTTAGCAACCTCCGTGCCGCACCCCCTGCCAGATGATTTCTATCACCTGTCCCTATCCAAGTTAGGGCTAAGCTGGGGAGAACCAGCCCTCATTAATCGCATCTATTTCCCAAAGGTCGTTGATGAGTCAGAGAATCAGGTTCAACCACTCTCATCCGCAGTCGCCCTCGCCCACCTAATCGAACTCAGTCTGGATCGCTGGGATAAGGCTGCGCTCCCCCGCCATTTTACCTTCCTAGAACGACTAACCACGCAAGCCAGCGCGGCCTCCCTCGCTATCGCTAACCAGAACCAATTACCTGACCTATTAATTCGTAATGCCTAAAGCGTAAACATCCCTTTACGCATTACGAATATACGAATTACGCTCCCTAATTCGCCTGAAACAAATGTACATCCCGTTGTGGGAATGGAATAGAGATGCCTTCTTCATCAAAGCGCAGTTTTACTTGTTCAGTCATAGCAGCAGTCACAGCAGGTTCATCCCGCACCGTGACATACGGCCGAACCGAGAAATTAACACTACTATCACCTAGCTCAGTAACAATCACCTCTGGAGCTGGGTCTTTAGCAACCCGCTCATCGGCCTGGACAAGCTCAAGCAAGATACGTTTGGCTTTCAACAAATCATCACTATATCCAATCCCATAAACCAACTCCAATCGGATCAATTGAGTCTTAGAATAATTTGTGATGTTATTATCTAATACATCATTATTTGGAACCATGATGCTTTTATTGTCACGGGTCGTCAACATCGTATGAAACAGTTGAATATCAGTCACAAAACCACTTTCGCCACTTATCTCAACATAGTCGCCTAATTTGTACGGCCGTAACAACACAATAACTACCCCTGCCGCCAAATTGCCCAATGAGTCTTGAAGGGCTAAACCGAGGGCCAATGTCCCCGCCCCAAGAATAGCGACAATGGATGTCGTCGGAATGCCCAAATTATTTAAGGCAGCCACGATGACGATTGCAAGAAGAAGGTAATAAATAACATTGCTAAAAAATGTGACAATCGTTTTGTCAACTTTGGCCCGTTCCATCATTCGGCCGATGATCTTAGACAACCATCTAGCAGCAATACGGCCAATAATCAAGATGGCAATCGACCCCACAATTTGCAACCCATAATTCAAGGCCAATAATCTTAATTGCTCAAGCACTTCTTCCATATTTTATCCTGTCCTCCATAAATAATTTTTAGACCCAATATTTTGTTTTATCCTCCCCCACAAAAAAATCCTGAACTGACATTGCCTTTTCTATCCTTTCTCATTATAAATCGGGCTTGGAGGATTGACGAATGACTATAGAAAATCATTTCGATAAAGATACATGGGCCAATCTGCCCACTTTTTTCGAGCAACTACCAGAACCCGTTCAAATTCACATTATGGGGCGACCCTGAGAACTTTCCAGTTGAAAGAGAGGCTGTTCGATTGGTAGAAACACTAAGCGAACGCTTTCAAGGAATCTCCTATAAACTTTTCCCCCGCCGCGAGAATTATCCCTATTATCCCGTCATTGGGGTGATGGGTTTAGAAGAAAACGAGCCAGTAGATTATGGCGTGCGGCTCATTGGATTGCCTTCCGGCTATCAGATGACATCCTTCGTGGCCGCCATTCAATGTGTCTCGTTTCGGGGAATGACCTCTGAGCCTTTAACCCGAATAAAACTTCATGAGCTAAAATCGATATTACTTTAGAGATGATTACCATGTCTGAAGATGAAGCTGGGGCACTGTAGCCCAATCAATTTTAACATGGCCGTCGCCAGCCCCCGCATTCGCAGCTTTGTGGTCATTGGCGATGCCTTTCCAGAAGGATTTATCCGCAACTCAGTCAATGAACTTCCCCATTTAATCATTAACGGCCGAACTCATATCGAGGGCATTGTAGACGAAGAAACGATCTTATCTCACATTAGCAAAGCGATAAAATTGTAAGGACAAAATAGATTATGCCCTAATTGGGCGGCCGTTATACGTGAAGCTATTCAGCAAGCAGCTTTGTTTAGATCTCCTAAGGCTGCATAACCGGCAAGCGGAGCGTGAAACTCGTCCCTTTTCCTAATTCGCTACTAACCGAAATCTCTCCATTATGAGCTTCGATGATGCTATAACTAATAGATAGACCCAACCCCGACCCTAAATCCTTCGTTGTGAAAAACGGTTCAAAAAGGCGAGACCGTGTTTCTTCAGTCATACCTTGACCAAAATCAGTAAAGATTATTTGAACATACATTAAATCATTCTGATCTTGAGAAAGAGGGGGAATAGTCGTCTCAACGATTAGTTTCCCACCCTCTTTCATGGCATCAATGGCATTTAAGACAAGATTTAGGAAAACTTGACGCAGGTGACTAGGATTCGCTTCAATGAGGGGCAGACCTTCGATGAAAAGCATTTCGGCCGTTACAAAACTACGCTGCATTTGTTTACTGGTCAATTGTAAAACGCTCTGTAATATTGAATGAATGTCTACCAACTCCATTCCCTCTCGCGCTGGTCGATAAAAATCACGCATATTCTGGATAATTGTTGCCACTCGATTCAATTCACCCTTCACAATCCCCAAATACATATTAATCGTATCGGAGTCAGGCTGTGGTTCCTCCATCTCTTCCGTCGTTAGCGTTAAACAGCCTTGAATCGCCTGAATCGGATTATTAACTTCATGAGCGATCGAGGCCACAAGTCGTCCTAACGCCCCCATCTTTTCAGCTTGAATCAATTGGGTTTGGGAACGTTGCAAACGCCGAAATTGTTCTCGCTCCGCTTTATATAAGAGGGCATTATGAATAGCAATAGCCGCCTGCCCAGCAAAAGATTCAGCCAATTGTCTATGTTCCTCAGTAAAGAAATTTGGCTCAGCTTTGTCCAGCGAATATAAGCCAATTACTTCCCCTCTCGCCAATAGGGGAACACTTAACCAACTACGGACATGGGTTGCGCCAATTGATATATTCCAATCTTCATCATCTTCCGTATCAGAGATAATTACACTACGCTGATCCTCCAAGATATGTTTAAGTGTCGGCCAATTGGTCTCGAATGATAATCCTTGTAACATGGTCGGCTCTTCCACAAACTGACTGTAGCCACGCATGGCTGAAATTACGACCCGATCATTACCTTCCCTCAACATCACATTGGCACTGTCATATGGCACGAGGCGAGAAATATAAGCTAACAAAGTCTCTAAAACAACCTCAAGGTCAAGCGTCTTAGTAAGCGCAGCATTAGCTTCTCGCAACGTCTCAGAAACGAGACGGGCGCGTTGTTCGGCCGCAAAGAGTCTGGCATTGATGATTGCCAGGGCGGCTTGCGTTCCTAGTATTTTTAACAAGCGCTCATCATCGACTGTAAAAGCATGTGGCATCACACTAGGAACTGTAATTGTTCCAATAATAGCCGTTCGATTTTTAATTGGTGCTACTATCAACGAACGCTGCTGGGAACGGCCGCTATCTAAAAATCGTTCATCGGTATGTGTATCAGCAACATTGATTAACTCGCCTTCCATAACCACATGCCCAGCAATCCCTTCCCCTGGCCGCATCTTCAAATCGCTCCGAGCTACAATCCCATTGCGAGTAACGGTAAACGGTTCTAACACCTGATTTTCGTCCAATAAATGTATGACAGTTCTGTCAGCAGCCGGAATTATCTGCCAAGCTGATTCCGCTATCAATTGAAAGACCTCTTCTAAATCTAGCGTTTCGTTTAACGCCTGGCTGATTTTAGAAATCGCTTCGCTTTCCCGTAGTCTGCGTTGATCGGCTTCAAACAGAATGGCTTGTTGCACTGCAACCGCGACTTGGTCGGCAACCTCTTGAGCGATTTCCATATGAGTTAGCGTTAAATCATCTTCATGCTCTGCCCCTATGTTGAACGAACCAATTAAATCGCCTTGAGATTGAAGAGGCAACAGAAAGTAAGCGCGGATGCCCGCATCCATCAATGACTTATCGGTCTCAGATAACTCCGAGGAGGCTGCCAGATTTTTCTCCACAAACGGCCGATTTTCTTTCAAGGTTTCTAAGCCTTTGAAATCTTTAAGGGATGGACGACTACCTACCCCCAAGCTAGATTTGGATTCAGGCCATACTGCTAGTGTTGTAGCGATTCCTGCCTCAAAATCAAACAAGGCAATACTCGCCCGTTGGTATGGTATCAACTCCTTTAGATGCTTGATAGCTGCCCCAGCAATCTCTGTTGGAGAGCGTGATGCTAAGATAATTCGGTCTATATCATGTAATATTTTTAACCGAGTTGCATATCTCTGTAAGACAGGCTCAATAATAGATTCTTCCATTAGTAATATCCTTCATGCTCATGAACTCCTAACAGAATCATCAACAAATGTTAGTAATTCAGTAGAAGATAGAGGCGGGCTGATAAAATATCCTTGTATTTGATTACACTGTAGTTCTTGTAAAAAGTCGAGCTGTTCTTGCGTTTCAACACCTTCCGCCACCACACTTAAATCTAAACTATGAGCCATCGCAATGATCGCTTGGATCAAAGCCCTATCATTGGAATCTTCCGTCAGATTGCTAATAAAGGTACGATCAATCTTCAATGTTGATATGGGCAACGTTTTCAGCCGACTAAGTGATGAGTAACCAGTGCCAAAATCATCTATCGAAAAATGTATACCCATTTTGGCTAATTTTTGTAAAGGCGTCTTGCTAAAATCTTGGCTCAACATAGCAATACTTTCTGTGATTTCTAACTCTAATGAGGTAGCTGAGAGCTTTGTTTCGTTCAAAATACCTTTGATCTGTTGGGGAAGATTCTGATATTGGAATTGGCGCAGAGAAATATTGACCGCAATCTTGATAGGCTTTCCAAGCTCCTGCCATCGCCTCGCTTGTCTACAGGCTGTCCATAACAACCACTCTCCAATTGGATTAATAAGACCAGTTTCTTCGGCCATTGGAATAAATTGGGCGGGAGAAATGAAGCCATAGGCAGTGTGGGGCCATCGTAAAAGACATTCAACCTTGGCAATTTGGCCGTTTTTTAGATCCAGTATTGGCTGATAATAAACTTGAAGAGTCTCATCTCTCATTGCCTGCCGCAAATCTGTTTCAAGGCGAAGCCGTTCCACTGCCACGGTGTACATGGTATCGTCAAAAATAATGTACTGATTCCCACCCTGTTCCTTAGCTCGATACATGGCTGTATCAGCATCTCGAATATATTCCTCTGCCTGCCAACGATGACTAGAGCTAAGCGTAATACCTATGCTAGTTGTTAATGAGATTTCATGGTCGGCGATGAGGATCGGCATACTCAAACTATGATGGATTTGGTCAGCTATCCGCTGAACTTCCCTCACTTGCGGTGTGTCGTCAAGCAGTATCGCAAACTCATCCCCCCCAAAACGGGCAACCGTATCACCAGGCCGGATGCCCGCTAAGAGCCGCTGCCCAATCACTTTGAGTAGTTCGTCGCCAGCAACATGACCTAAACTATCATTGATAACCTTAAAGCGATCTAAATCTAGGAATAAGACGGCAAAGGCATAATGGCGTTGCCGCTCTGTGTGGCCGATAGCTCGTTGGACATGATCTAGGAAGAGAGCGCGATTTGGCAAGTTGGTTAGCGAGTCATGAAAGGCGTTATGACGGAGCATATCTTCGGCCGTTTTGCGTTGGGTGATATCCATTATCTGGCCAATTAATTGAGGCGATTCATCAACATTATCTTTAATCAGGGCAACTTGTAAGATTATGTAAATAAGTTCTCCATTTTTATGGAAATATCGTTTTTCCAATGAATAATGAGGGATTTTCTCTTTTAATAACAGCTGATCTAACGATAAGTTGGCATCCAGATCATCTGGATGGGTAATATCTTTAAAGGTCATTTCCATGAGTTCTTCGGATGTATAGCCAACGATATTACAAAAAGCTTGGTTCACTTGTTGGAAACGGCCGTCCAAAGTGACAATCACCATCCCTGTTGGCGCCAAATCGAAGATCAATCGAAAACGCTCCTCATTTTTCCGCACTGATTCAAACAACAGCGTGTTGTGGATGCCCATTCCTACCTGGCGGGAAATTGTTTGCATCCGTTCAATATCATTTTGGTCAAACTCCCTTCTGTGGCGGCTTTCCCAACCTTCCAAATAGCCAATGACCCGGTCTCCAACCCAAAAAGGCACTGTTATGACTGTCTTAGCGCCATACTTCAACATATGATTCCGTTCGCTTTCATCCAAATCTGGATCATCCACCTGCATGATTTCATAACCATGCTCATTATGTAACCAGTCAGCGGAATCATTAAAGTCTTCGGTTAAATTATAAACCTTTCCCAAATCCGACTCTTTTTCCATTGGTGTAGCTTCAGCGCTAACATATTCAGCCAATACAGTTGACAAACCGGTATCTGGATTCCAATCACAAATATAAGCGCTAGTGAAGCCAAGCGCTTTACTTGTAAGCTTTGCAGTATTATCAAGAATAGGATTTGTACTTAGAGGAACAGCCATGGCCCTAGACAAGTCAGCCAATACTTCTAGCGTGACGTTTCTTTGCCGAAGAGATACCTCAGTTTTAGTTCGCTCTTTTATCTCTTCTTGAGTTTGTTTATATAATCGGGCATTTTCTATAGCAATCGCTGCTTGATCAGCCAAAAGTTGCAAAATTTGGAGATCATTGTCAGCAAAGGTGCTTGGTTCAGTACGTGATACTGTCATAACACCAACAACGTGCTTGCTAATCTTGAGGGGAATACCTACTAAAGCGCCCTTCCATTCGACAGGAGCCTCCTCAAAAAGGGGATGACTCCTAATATCTGATACGGTAATAATTCGGCCTTGCTTGGCAACCGCATAGGTAAAGCCATCTGATCGAGGCGTAGAGAAAGGTGTATCCAAACGGCCGTCTAACCAGCGAACTGCCCCAAACTTCAACTGTTCCCCATCATATAAAAAGATATGAACCCCTTCCATCTCAACCAGCCCCAATGTGGCCCCTAAAATCGCCTCCAATACACGGGAGAGGTCCAGCCGGGCTGTAACACTTAGGCTAGCTTGGCGTAATGCTTCTAACTGTTGGGCGCGTTGGCGCGTTTCGGCAAACAATCGCGTTTTTTCCAATGCCGTTGACAGTTGATTAGCAACTGTTTTCAAAAGGCTGACATCGCCCTCATCAAAGGTATCCCGTTTATCACTATCAACATTTAAGACCCCGATGATGTTGTCATTAGCTTTGAGAGGGAATACCGCTTCAGAGCGAATGTCCATTCCCTCAAGTTCAAAGAAATTGGGATGCTTTTTAGTATCATTAATAATTAGCGCTCTACCTGTTAGTATCACCTGACCCATAATCCCCTTCCCAAAATGTTGCCGATACTGGGTCGTCATCTGCTTTAAGTGGTTGAATGCGCCTGCATTGGCAGCGATAACTAGCTCTTTAGCTTCGTAGTCGGCCAGAAGGATTCCAACATTATGGTAGCCAAACATGGCATGTAACTGGCCTACCACCAACTGGCAAATCTCCGGCACATCAACGGCCGTATTCATCTCATGAGCCAGTTCATTAAGAATCGCTAACTGGGTGGTCTGGTGGCGAGTTTCATCAAAAAGGGTGGCATTGACAATAAAGATAGCAATCTGATCCAGCAATGCCTGACACAAAGCCCTCTCATAATCAGTCAGGTATCTTTCCGGCTGCACATCAAATAGCTCAATAAGACCAATTATCCGGTTGTTTGTTGCTAGAGGAAACATATACAAACTACCAAAGTTGAATTGTTTCATATAAGCAACCTCGGCCGAATCTGCCATTAGATCATTGGCAAAAATTGTTACCGGTTCGCCAGTTTCTAACACATGTCGGGTTTTTGGATAATCGTCTAAATCGTAGGCTGTCCCTGCTGGTTCCAGAACATTTACACCTTCCAAACTATAATCTATCCAGGTTACGATTAAGTCTGCCTGACGTTCCCATCGAGAGATCGTACAGTTCGTCACGCCAATCGTTCCGATTATTTGTTCGGCAACCAATTGGAGGATGTTATCAAGGTTCAGCGTTGATGACGCAGCGCGAACTGTGTCTAATAACAAAGCGAGTCGTTCGGATTGCTGGCGGGCTTGAGTAAAAAGTTGGGCATTTGATATAGCCAGAGCAACTTGATCTGAGAACCCTTGGAGAGCCTCTGCGTCCGCCTCATTAAAAAAATCCGGGGTAGCGCTGTTAATATTAAGGAACCCGATAACCCGGTCGCGGACATTAAGTGGTGCGCCAATATAGGCTCTCGTCCAACTATTAGCTACCTTTCTAACCCAGCCAACATATGTTTCCGTATCAGAAATGACGATCGGCCGTTTAGTTTCAACCATCTTTAGCAAATTGGGAGCTTCAGAAAGTTTTAATTGAACGGAATCTAGGTTGTTTACTTCAGATCGGGGATAACCCCGGTGATGAAAGATTCGACCAAAATCTCCCTCAATTAGCATAATATTTGCTGCATCGTGGGGGATAACATCACTCAAGTACAACAATATCTTGTTCAACACCTCTTGGAGGTCGAGGTTGCTGTTTACGGCCGTAATACCCTCCCTTAAGGCATTGGTCGCTACAGCAAAATCATTAGCTCGGTCTAGCCGCTCTTGCAGGCGATGTATCTGCTGCCTGGCCCACCCTACGGCCGTTCCGGTTAGGATAATAAAAGTACTAAAGCCCACAAATATGCCATCGAGGATATTCCTATCAAAAACAACGTCATTCAATAAAATATTTAGAAGAGAGAGAATAATCCCAGCGATGAAACCGCCGTTTCTGCCAAGTAACATCCCACTGACAATAGCTGGCAACAAGGCAAAGATGGCAACACTTCGCCCAAACGAAGGAAAAAAGGTGAGAAAAAAGACTATATAGATAATCAAGAAAGCAATCGAGGCTCCTATGCGGAGCCACCTTAAGCTTAATGTGGAGGGCATAAATGTCTTTTCTTTCATTCTTGGCTTATCGTATCGACTGGTTAGAAACCAGATCTTAATCTACCCCCCTAAATTGAATATTCAGGTTCAAAGCATGTGCCTGCACTGTTAACAAATTGTTTTACAATTGGGAAGCCTGGATTCCTGCCTTCCCAAAAATGACAAGTTTCAAATTATTCACTTAACAGTGCAGCATGTTTCTCTCAAAAAACTTTTCTACGAGCGAGACGCAATTCATTTTTGGCTTGTTCAAAGGCTTGTTGCAATTGGCCCTCCTGAGTTGAATCTTCAACTATTAATAGTAAGCCATTTTCAGGAGTAACGGCCGTTAACTGAAAATTAAAGTATCGAATAGAGCCATCCGTCTGTTCCCGGTTGACCTTAGTCAAGGTAAAGGCATCCATTTCGCCACCAAGAACGGTTTTCAAATCTTCCTCTGCCCCGACTAACTCCGGCAAGACAGAAATTATAGAATTTCCTTCTAGGCAAGGCTCATCAAATAAATTTTCCCAATTTCCCGAGCTATTCACAATTAAATCTGAATTTAGCCAAACGTAAGCAAAAGGGCGACCAACTGCTAAGGCAGCTAAAACGATCTCTGCCGATTTTTCGTCTGAATGATTCATTTACACCTCAATTTGTTCTGCCAATATTTTGAATGCCTCTTCAACAGACTCACCTGTTTTTGCACTTGTTAAAATAGAAGGAATATTATAGGTAGATGCTACTTGGATCAGTGCTTGATCATCAATAGTACGTTCGTTTACTAAGTCTGACTTATTGCCAACTAAGACACTGCTAGCCTGTGGGCTAATGCTGGCTAACTGATCGATATACTCCTTGCAAACATCAAGTGTTTCAGGACGTGTAAGATCACAGACAATTAGGGCGGCAGCAGAACCACGCAGATAGCTCGCTCCCATGTGACGAAAATCATCTCCGCCAGCCAAATCCCATAGTAACAAATGAAGATCATTCTCTCCAATCGAAACAACTTTGCGGGAAACTTTAACACCAATCGTGCTTAGATATTTATCATCAAAACGATCTTCGACATAGCGTCGAACTAAACTGGTTTTGCCAACAGCAAAATCTCCAAGCATACTTACTTTTTTTTGAATCGGCATTTAAACTCTCTCTTTTCCTATGGGTATGGTGTTTCAATTGCGATGGGTGATGTTGCATTAATTCGAACCCAGGCAGCAGGTATCCAACCTCGCCGGGTACCGATAGATGTTACTGGTGTATCAGCGCCAAACCACTCAACTTCCATCCAGGGGCCATAAATAGCATATACTGTTAAAGCAGTCCCTGTTTCTAAAGTTACCTCTAACGGTGAGTTCAGACCCGGTTCAAGGCGCACCCAAACCATACCAGTTGTGACAGCCGCTGGTGGCGTAGGTGTCATTGTTGGGGTAGGCGTATTTGTAGAGGTTGGTGTATTAGTTGGAGTATGCGTCGGCGTAAAGGTTGGTGTCGACGTATTGGTTGGTGTAGAGGTCGGGGTTGATGTATACGTTGGAGTAGGGGTATATGTTGAAGTAGGTGTAACAGTAGCTGTTGCAGTTGCTGTTGAGGTCATAGTGGCTGTGGCTGTATTGGTTGGAGTGGCTGAAGGGAAAGCAATTGGTAACAAGGCAAGTGTGAATTGTAGATAAAAACAAGCCAAAGCCAGAAACAACAACCCAATGATACCAAACCCACCAAATGTTATCTTTTGTTTTCTTGTTAATGGGCCTCGAGTTGATACTTCTCCAGATAATTCTGATTTTAGGCGGATTAATTTGGGTCCTAAATTCGGTAGTGTTGCAACATCACCGGTATAGTTACGCAATGCTGGAGCAAAACTTACGTGCAGTTCGGAAACAAATTCTCGCAACTGATGATGGAATCCGGTTGGTTCGACACCTTGGTATACGATAGCTAAATAGACTGCTTCGCCACTTTGAACAATAATACGATGATTCCCATATTGTACTTGGTCAAGTTGATCATCCTGGTCAGTGCCAAAGGAATCGCGGACGAAATCGCGGATGGCAGTAAGCATCGCGCTTATGAGGTCTGAATCGGCCGTATCCTCATCCCCTTCATGGGCCATCAGCAAACCCGTTTCCTGTTGAATGAGAAATATCTGCCGAATATTAAATGGCAAGGCTTCTCGCATCGCCAGTTCGGAAGCTGATACGCCACGAATTCGGCCAATTAATGTCTGTGAAGCAGATTTAAGGCTAAAGGTTGTCCGTAAGCGGCCGTCCACATTCTTCTGAATATCTCGCACTGCCTCAAGGACAGCTCGTTCTACCGTTGAACCAATAACGGGATAAAGAGCATCTATCATATCTTGGCGCGAATCCCGAATCTGAACGCGGATCGCTTCACCCATTACCGGGCCAAGAGCGTCAGCCATTTCATCACGACTATCTCGAATTTTACGACCCATTAAATCGCCTAGCACAGGTGCCAACTTAGCAATTATACCTTCCGAATCTTCCCTGGCTCGACGACGCAACAAAGCAATCTCAGTCTCCATTTGATGAGATTGAAATTGATTTTCATTGGCCACGCTTCGCACTGCATCCAAAGCAGCTTCCAGCTCTTGTTCACGCCGATCTAAGGCCGACAAATGAGTATTAACATCTTGCTGCAATAGATTCAGCTGCTGCCGGAGTTCCTCAATTTGCTCCCGTTCTTGAGCCAACAAAATAGCCTGAACCGTTGCCATCAAAGGATCATGCTCCGGCAGCTTGTGATCGGAGGTAGTATGCATTTCTACGATTTTTTACTACTCCTCGCTACTTAAACGCTGGGCGATTTCTACAAAAAGTTGGGCCATCTGATGACGAGAAACTTTTTTGTGATCGAGGCCTCCAGCTGTACTAAGAAGCTCTTGGCGCCTCTTATTGTCCAATTGGCGTGTTTCACCTTGCAACGCATTAAGCTGCTCAGTTTTTTCCTGCCGCAACTGGTTAATCTGTTCATTTAATTCATTGTAAGTTTGGCGAACCTGATTAAGGAAGGTATCGGTCATCTCGTCCAATCGTTCATTCATTTCTTGGTTGAGCGAACGAATTTTGGCGTTATAGTCACTTTCCTGATTATCTAAACGGGCGGTCAGGTCTCGGTTAAGGTTTCTTAATTGGTCAGATTGGTCAGCTTTTTGCCCTTCGATTTGAGTGGTTAATTTTTGTTCTACCTGCCGTAACTGGCTTGAGTGTTGTTTATCGGTTTGGCTACCACGCTCCGTAAGCTCTTTGTGAACGGCCGTCGTCTGACTTGACGACCGATTACCAACCTCTTTGACTTGCTCATGGATTAGATCTGTCAGCTCGCGCCGCAACGAAGCCAACTGTATCTCCAAATCCTCCAATCGCTTCTCTGTTCCGCGGGTCTGAGTACCAAACAATATATCTCGAAGCCGCTCTAAATCGTTGGCATTGGATGGTGTTTGTGTAGGATCATTTGCTGGTGCAGGAAGTTTAACCTCGGCTGTATTGTTCTCTGGTAAGGGAGCGGCCGTATTTTCTACGATGACTTCTTCAACGGTATCATTTTTTGCTGCTGACTTTCTATTGAACATTATTTTCCTCCTATCTAACTTTACTTTTACCAATTATCTCCCCATCACTCTTGCCTCACATCCATTCAACCTCCCGCTTCTATCTTCTTATACTTGGATAACAACAAACGCAGTTCATTACGTTCGTGCCTTAAGGTGAATTCCAATTGTGCGACCTCAGTAACATCAGTCACAATAACAAGCAATGTTGATGCTGCAGCCTGAAAAGGTTCAACTCGCAAATCATAGTACCCACTCAAAGCCTCAGCAGAAGAACGGTGAATTTTTCTATATACTCGGGGAATATCAAAACCATCCTCCATTTGATCATGAATCATCTCTTGAATGAGCGTCTCAGCCCCAACTAGTTCTGGGAAAACATTCGATAAATGTTGGCCAATTAGCGACGTCGACCCTTGCCCAACCCATTTCTCAATCATACTGTTATAGGTAAGAATCGTTAGATCCTCTGCAACTAAAGCATACCCAACTTCTCGATTCGCTTGAGCATGGATAAGCGGTTCGACTGTTGGCCCATTTCTTTCTATATGTAATTGATACAATCCTTGATTTTTAAGCAATTTAGTGATCATATCAGGGGGTACAGGTTGACTATAAAGGAAACCTTGAATTTCATTACAACGTTGTCTATGGAGCAAGAACAACTGTTCCTCCGATTCAATACCTTCAGCAATGACATTTAAATTCAAGCTGTGTCCCATCGCAATGATAGCCCGAATGATCGCCACCTTATTGACATCCTCTTTCGTCATATCCCGAATAAATGATTGGTCGATTTTTATTGAGTCCAGCGGCAAATCATTAAGCGAGTGGAGTGAGGTATCTAGGCCAAAATCGTCAATAGAAATTCGGACCCCCATTTCTTTCAACTGGTTTAGTACGCCAATTGCATGAACATTATTTTCAATTGATTTAATCTCAGTGATCTCTAGCTCAAGCGAGTGAGGCGGGATCATCGTCGTTCGCAGAACATTCTCTACCAACTGAGCTAAATTTTGATCCCGAAACTGCCTTGCAGAAACATTAACAGCAATCCTAAGCGATTGAAATCCAAGATCATGCCAGCTTTGGAGTTGACGACAGGCAACCCATAACATCCATTCACTTATTGGCAAGATAAGTCCTGTTTCTTCTGCTAATGGGATGAATCTTGAAGGGGTCAACAAGCCATGTTTAGGGTGCTCCCAACGCAGCAAGGCTTCTGCTCCAGTTATTTCTTTCGTTTCCAATGAAATGAGTGGCTGATAGTAAACAACGAATTCATTTTGTTCAACTGCCTGCCGTAAATCAGTTTCCAAATTCCAACGATCGTAAACCACCTCGAATTGACCGGTATCAAAGACAGCATGGCGGGCCTTACCCTCATATTTAGCCTGATACATAGCTGTGTCAGCATCCCGTAATAAATCTACCGCCTCCCGATATTCACGATTATTTAAGGCAATGCCAATACTAACGCTAGTAAACAATTTTTGGTCGGCTAGATGGAAAGGCAATGCCAATTTCTTCTGGATACGGTTAGCAACATCTTGAGCATCATGCAGTCCACTTACAGTATGCAACAGGATAACAAATTCATCACCACCAAAACGAGCTAAGATGTCACCAGTTCTCAGACAGAGCTTTAAGCGCCGCGAAACTTCAATAAGTAATTGATCCCCAACCAGGTGGCCGAGGCTGTCATTAATAACCTTGAACCGATCAAGGTCTAAGAAGAGAAGAGCAAAATTACGACGGCCGTCTTGCCTTGTATTGATGAGCGCTTGATTTAACTGTCGAATCAAGAATGCGCGATTAGGCAAACCAGTTAGAGAATCATGCATTGCCTCATGTCGAAGTCTTTCCTCCGCAAATCGCCGCCGAGTTATGTCGGTTTGGGAACCAGCGATACGCTTTGACTTATTCTTTTCACCCCGAACCGCAATCCCCCGACATAATAACCAGCGGTAACTGCCATCTTTATGACGCAACCGATGTTCATTTTCAAGATGACTACTCTTCCCGTCAAGATGATTGGCTAAATCCTCTTTTAAGGTTTCAATATCATTGGGGTGTACCCGCTGAAACCATTCGCTAATAGCCTCACCTATCTCATTATCAGCGTATCCTAACATCTCTTTCCAGCGGGAAGAGTAATAAACCTTGTCCGATTCCAGATCCCAATCCCATAAACCGTCGTTTGCTCCTTGAGCGGCAAGACTATAACGCTCTTCACTTTGCCGAAGAGCCAATTGAACTTGCTTTCGTTCAATAGCGTAACTCAACGCCCTGACAATCAACTTATGATCAAATTCGCCCTTAACCAGGTAATCCTGTGCGCCTTCCTGCAATGCCTGCACAGCTATTTTTTCATCGCTTGATCCACTAAGAACAACGATTGGCAGGTGAGTAGCTGCGGCTGATAATTTGATAAAGGTTTCAGAACCATGACTATCTGGCAGCGAAAGATCCGAAAGAATAAGGTCAAATTCACGTTGCGATAACTGTTGTAATCCATGTTGCAATCTATCAACCCAATCAATTACAAAAGGGTTGTCCTTATCCTGATCTAATATCTCTTGCAATAGATCAGCATCACCTGGATCGTCTTCAATTAAAAGAACGCGAATCTGTTCTTTTTCCATGTCCTTCCTACATGTTATTTAAGTTTGGTTTTTGGTGGAAACTTGACAACTGTAAACCAAAAATTCTCAATAGATTGAACGATTTGAGCAAACTGTGTCAAACCGACCGGTTTAGTAACAAAAGAGTTTGCGCCGAGATCATAACTTCTTAAAATGTCTTCATCCGCATCAGAAGTAGTCAGTACGACAATCGGAATGCGCATAAATTCAGGATCGCTTTTGACCTCTTGCAACACTTCTCGGCCGTCTTTCCTGGGCAAATTTAAATCTAGTAAAATTAAATCAGGGCGGACGGAATCTGTATATTCCCCTTCCTGTCGCAGGTAACGTAATGCCTTCTCACCATCTTCCACTACATTTACATTAACATAAACTTTTGCTTCTTCTAGTAATTCTTTAGTGAGATCAGCATCACCAGGATCATCTTCTACCATTAGGATTTCAACGTGTTCGGCCATCATTTAATTCCTCCTATAAAAATGTGAATGCGATTATACATTACCATAATTTTGCGCAAAAAGAGCGCAATTCTATTCAGTTAACGCAAAAAGAGGCGGTTTCTAATCGCCAGAAAAGTACTTTTCCAAACAAATACACAGATCGCTAGAATTTGGATGTGACTTTAACAACTCAATTCGTTGTAGCTTACCACCATCAAACAAGAGTAAACCTGGAATATTTAACAAATCGCGAACGATTCGTTTTGGGCCAAGTGACTCAAAACGGGAACCGGTTAAGGCTTGATGGTGGAAATGAGTCAGTAGATTATGTGCCAAGTCAGTCAACAAAATGAGACCCTTTTGAGCCAAGAAACGGTGTTTACGACGTTTGACCAGGTAAAGACCGGATTTATCCTGCCGAAATTGTTCAATTTCCGCTGCGCCGCGGTCGTCATAAAGGGCCATAAAGCGGCTGATGGACGGCAGCTTAAAGGAGGAAACATAAAAACAATGACGCCATTGGCCTTTTTTGCGGTGCTTTTTGACAAAAAACTGAACTGGTCGACCAAAATCAACTGTTGGCTGGACCTCGGCCAAGAAAGCATCATGATATGGATGCCAACGTGTGACCTGTTTGGCTAAAGCATGCGCTCGACGATTAGAATGTCCTTTAACCAGGATATGATAGTCGCGAGCCAGCAGCCACCGAATCAGTTTATCCGTTCCCGCACCACCATCAGTCCGCCAAACGGTGCGTCGACGTTGCTTGGTCGTTAACTCTAATGAACTTTCAGTGCCGAGTACGGCCGGTTGCAAGCAAGTACTAGTATAGCGATTGCCTGGAAACAGGTCAGACCATAGGGTTTCCTTGTATCTGACGCTGCTCACCCGGGCCAATTGCCGTCCAGTTGTGTTTTTTCACCACTGAAATACCCTTTTTGGCTAGCTTGAGCCTTGGAACTGCATGGCAACCCGGACAAATCAAAGTCTAACCACAGAAATCCGCGCCAATCATGGTGGCGGATTTGACTAAGGGGATGGCAAATCGCAGACACTGCCTCTCTGAGTTGTTCAATGTTCGTTAGAGTTAGCCCATCCAAGGTTCGGGATAAGTTTGATTGGGTTGTGAATCGTTTAACCTGGCAGATACGAGCTAGTTGTTGTTCTGGTCTTAGCTTACTTTCGACTTCGAACATCGTTTCACAACCGGCCAAGATGCTTACCAACACCTGCTTGAGCTTGTCGGCGGGTGAAAATTCGCGACTTTTCATTGGAATTGTCACTTTTTCCAGTGCTTTGAGTTGTTTTTTCTGTTGGTAATGTGCTAGCAGTGCTCCTAATGGAGCCTTCTGTGTATTACAAAGTTCGTTGGTTATGCCGATTTCGAGAGACATTTGGATACTCCTTGTCTGGGCTAAGTCTAAGGAAGTTTTCTATCTCTCTCGAATTTAGCATATTTTGTTGTTTTTTACCGAATAGAAACCCTTTGTTTTTGCGCTAACCTATTAGAAACCTACTGTTTTTGCGCAAAATTAAGGACAGGAATTGTAAAAAAAAATGTGGTTCCCTCGTCAGGATTGGAAGTAAACCAGATTCGCCCAGAATGATTCTCAACCACTTTTTTCGAAATAGCTAGCCCCATACCTGTCCCATCATATTTCTCTTTTGTATGGAGGCGTTGAAATATCACAAATACGCGATCGTCATATGCCGTGTCTAAGCCAATACCATTATCAGCTACGGAAAAAAGCCAATGGTCGCTTTGTTGTTCAGCGCCAATATGAACGCAGGGTGGTTCGGCACGGCGAAATTTAATGGCATTGCTCAGCAAATTTTGAAATAGGTGAGTCATTTGACCGGGGTCCACCTGGAGTGTAGGCAGAAGGTCATGAGTAATAACGGCCGAATTCTCCTTTATCAGAGTAGCTAAATCTTCGATTGCCTGACCAACTAATCGGTTCATGTCAGTTTCCCGAAACGACGCGTTCACATCGCCAACACTCAAGTAAGCTAATAAATCCGTGATAAGCAATTGCATTCGGGTCGCCCCTCGTACAATAAATTGAATATACTTATCCGCTTTATCATCTAATGCGCCCTGATAACGACTCTCCAACAACTCTGCATAGACGCGTACATTTCGCAGTGGTTCTCTCAAATCATGCGTCGAAATGTAAGCAAACTGCTGTAATTCAGCATTAGTCCGTTTTAAAACTTCTGCCTGTTGTGCCAGTTCTGTTTCTGCTCGCCGTCGCTCCAAATTTTCCTCGCGCAAACGCAAATTGGTTGTCTCAAGTTCGGCCGACTTCTGTTCTAACTGTTTATTGGATAACTGTAAATCAACCAAAGTTCGTTCCAAACTTCGTGACCATAACCAAGCAATAAGAGCAATCAGAAAGAAGCCTAATGGAGAAAGGAAATTAGGTGAAGATAGATTTGGATCAATAATAATAAGATAGTTAATGATAATGCTGACAATGGCGGCCGCCAAGAAACCAGCTGATGGATGTACTATACTGCCGGCAATGAGAATAGGTATAGTGAACATGAACAACGCCCGACCACTCGTTACCTCTTGAGGCGCACTGCTCAATGTAAGGGAAAGAATTAATAGCAGGACAAAGACAGAACCAGCTATCCTGCTCGACCAGTAACGATTAATTACCCAAAGAATTACGATGCTAATAATTAAAGATATACCTGTTAAATAAAGGAGCAAATATGGTAAATTTGGATCGAGATTGGCAATATTAGCAAAAACAGCCAGTAACAAACCCACTATAGTTGCTATGACGACACCTATAGAAAGGATATTAAATAAGGTGCGTCGACGGGATTCATCAATATCTACAGAAGAAGTATCAAAAAGTTGGTTGATTGTATTCATAATGGTGGACTTTGTTTTCATCCTGGTTTTAAGTTGCCAAAGGTAAAAATTCTAAATTGACGATGATTTAAGCAAAAAAGTTAATTAAGAGTTGGACAATAAAATAAATCAGGCTAAATCCCGCCATAACCATGGAAACTATAATGATGACCATAAAAATAAATAATGATGGATACGGAGAGGATTTTTTCAGCGCATAGACTTTTTTAATATTTTCATATGCCTCCAGCCCTTTTTCAGGGTCTTTTAGCAACATTTCAAAAGGTGTCCAAGGTGCATTCATTAAGTATCTCCATTTTTTGTTATCGCTAAAAAAGAGATGGAGCATATTTGGTCTCATTCCTAGTTGTTCCATAATAAAATCTGCATATTCAAAGTGACTTACTAACTGAGGTAAACGCTCATAAGTAGCTGGAAACAATTTCTTGCTTCTCGCAAAATCTTTATCTCTTTGCAAAAGCATTTCATCTTGTGATGGTAGCTTGCATATACCAGCAAATACGGAAGACACCCATCTTGCCTGAAGTTCAGCCAAGGCCGGAACAGAGCCAAAAACAGGCAAAACAGTGCCAACATACGCCAGCGTCGGATCTTGCGGATTAAAAACATGTTTATATGCCGCTGTTAACATAGAATCGGGTAAAAATGGTATGTGTCGACGATAGCCAGTGGCAAAAATGATGAAATCTATATTGGCTGGTTCTTCACATTGGTGAAACCACACTTGATTACCTTCAATGTCAACGACACCCTTGCGCGGAATTACCTTCCCATAAAGAATGAACCGTAAAACCTCTCGGCCTTTTGTGAGGGGCCCATTCAAGATAGGTACAGTTGGCCTCCATTCTTCAAGCCCATGTCCACCATATCCAAAGCTCAATGCTGCAATATTTTCAAACAGTTTTGCGGTTAAGCTATTACCATAGTTACTTATAAAAAGAGAGACTTTCCTAGAATATCGTAAATCTTGTGGCAAGTTCGCTCCCGCATGTCGTTCGGCAAACCACTGACCACCACGCACACTCATATAAACGAGGTTCGCAACACCGCTTACCTCAGATGCAATTTCACTAGCACTGTCACCACCTCCAATTATCAAAATTGTCTTATTCCGCATCGCTTCAGTGGGTTGTTTATACTCATAACTGTGCATTGTCATGCCTGAAAATCGATTGTAATATTTTTCGTCAGGAAAGACTGGTTTCTGTGTTTGTCCTAAACAGATGATCACTGCATCAAATGTGAGAGTTTGGTTTTCATTTAGATTGGTTCCAACTGAAACCAACCATTGACCATCTTGTTTAACCACATTTGAGACCGTGTGATTTAAATGTATATGGGGCCATAAATTGAAATGATTAGCATAACTTTTTAAGTATGTTTGAATCTGAGTATGGTGAGGGAATGAAGGGTAACCATCTGGCATAGGGAAATCCGATGCATGCAAAAAGGTTTTTGAACTAACAGCATGAACGCTTTGCCAAACCCCACCAGGTTCATTTTCTCGATAACGCCATATACCACCAATATCATCATCTTTTTCAAAAATTTTTGCCTGGTGCCCATCGCTTAGCGATGCTTTAAGAGCATACAGTCCTGACCAACCCCCACCTATGATGGCAATCCGTTTAGATTTTTTCTCTATCTTAACTCCCGTCATAGTCAACCCCTTTGGGTAGGTTTGGGTTCTTTTCTAGAGGCCAAACAACCTGTGGCAATGGGTACCAGATATTCCCTGATTGCAACTTCCGACCAACCCCAATAATTCCATCTTTATTCAATTCATAAAAGGTTCTCATGAACGCCCAGTCCTCTGACTGCATTTGTTCATAGTTTTCTTTTTGACCTTTGCGAACGTAAATATAGTCGAACATTAAGGCACGAAGTTGCTTCTCTGTAAAATAAAGTGAAGGGTTAATAGTAAAATAATAAGCAATACTATCAGTTGCTAATAATGGTAAGCCAAATATTGAGGGTTTAATGGAACCGATGAACATATCTACTTGCGTTAAATATTCTCCATAATAGGCCGTTATTATCTCCTTTTTGGGGGGGACGATACCATGAGCCTGATAATATCGAACTGCGAAATTAGCCACCGATTCAGTGGATTCGTCAGGATAAATACCAATTAAAAGTCGATGCTTTTCGTATTTGCCAGTCTGTTCCTCTAGCGCTTGAGCATATTCATCAAACATTTCAGCTTGTTCAGCATATGGAGAGTTAGCTAAAACTCGATGATAATCACCGTAAAAGCGCACCTGCACTTCATAATCATCGCACAATTTCTTGAATTCAGGATGATGGATTAGGCGGGAGAATCCTCCAGGGATTGTTTCTACATAAGCTTGTCCTCGGTCAAGTAAACCAGTACCAAGCATTGGTTCCAGCAGTATCTCTATACCGTACTCAAAGAATAACCTGAATTTTTTCAAATGGATCGGAACCATAATATCGAGATAACTACTTGATTTGTTCTTTTGAGCCTCAGCAGGGTGTTCTAACATAAACCAACGCCGTGTTCCATCGGTTGGAAAAGCACATGCCTTTGGTCCAATTGTCCTGACAATTTTAGCTACTTCAGATGTTGGTAAATTTTGGAACGTTTCAAGATTCATTTTAGATCTTCCAATTTTCAGTAAGCTACTGGTAGTGAGAAGAAAAAGGTTGTACCAATGCTTGGTTGAGATTCAGCCCAAATTCGGCCGTTATGATTCTCAACAATCTTTTTACAAATCGCCAACCCCATACCAGTGCCGCCATATTCACCTCGAGTATGCAGCCGTTGGAAAATCAGGAAAATGCGATCAATATATCTAGACTCTATCCCAATACCATTATCGGCCACGGAAAAGTGCCATTCATCTTCAACTTGTTCTGCAGCAACATGAATTTTTGGTTGGTGATCACTTTGAAACTTAAGCGCATTGCTCAATAAATTTTGAAATAAACGGCCGATTTGCTGGGCATCTACCTTTAATACTGGTAAAGGGCCAACCGTTATCGTGGCGCTATTTTCCTCGATACTTAACTCTAAATCAGAGATCACATCTTTCATTATCGACGACAATTCAGTCAGCTTAAGGTTTTGTCCAATCCGCCCCAACCGTGAATACAATAACAACTCAGTAATCAACTCCTGCATTCGAGCAGAACCATCGACGATATAATGAATATACTTATCAGCCCGTTCATCCAAACGACCTCCATATCGTTGGGCCAAAAGTTCCGTATAGCTTTTGATCTTTCGTAAAGGTTCGCGTAAATCATGGGAAGCAACGTATGCAAACTGTTCTAACTCTGCATTAGAGCGAGCCAACTGAAGGTTACTTTGCTCCAATTCGGCCGTTCGCTCTGCAACCAACTCTTCCAAATGTTCTTGATAGCGAGCCACTTTTTGTTCAGCCAATCTGCGCTGCGTAACATCGCGAGCAATTACCTGAATAGCATCAAGTTTGCCGCCCCGATGCAACAAAGATGGATACGCTTCCAACCAACGCGGTTCATCATTTGGGCCTTTTAACTCAACAGTCATTGGCCCAACATTTTCACCCGCTATCAACCGCGAAAAGATGGCTGCGTATTCAGCCAAATCCTCTTCTCTCAACGATTCAACGTCTAAAAAAGGTTGTCCGACAATATTCTCTTTCGGCCGATTTCGTAAACGAACAGTTGCTTGATTACAATCGATAATAGTGCCATCTAGTCCCAACAGGGTAATCGCATCAGGCGAATTTTCAAACAGCATACGATACTTTTCTTCGTTCAATCTAATGGTCTGCTCAGCCTGCCTTTGTTCACTAATATCATGAAACGCCAATACAACACCTAATATTTCATGTTGCTCCCCCATAATTGGTGCAGCGCTATCATTAATCGGCCATTCTGCCCCATCTCGCCGTATCAACAATGTATGCTTGTCCAAAGTTACAATTTGGCCTTCATCCATGACGCGAGTCACCAAATTTGCAACAGGATTCTGATTTTGTTCCTCAACCGCATTAAAAACTTTTTCCAACTGTTCACCAACAGCGTCCTCTTCTGACCAACCAGTGAGGTATTCTGCAACTGGGTTCATAAAGACGACAGAGCCACGCTCATCTGTTGCAATCACAGCGTCCCCTATGCTGTTTAACACAGTTGAGAGCCATCTCTCCTTCTCCCGCAACCTACGTTCCATCTCATGTTTATAGAGCGCCATTTCCACAGTTGTTTGCAATTCTTTACCCTCAAAAGGTTTCAACAAATAACCATATGGCTCTGTGATTTTGGCTCTTTGTATCGTGGCATCGTCTGACAGGGCAGTTAAATAGATAATAGGGATGTCAAAACGTTCTCGAATGATGGAGGCTGTTGTAATACCATCAATCTTCCCAGCTAAAATTATGTCCATCAAAATTAAATCAGGCTTCACCTGCCCTACCCTTTCAATGGCAGCTTCACCACTTGAGACAGATTCGGAAACAACATAACCTAAGCTTTCTAATTTTCGCCGCAAGGATAATGCGACGATTTGTTCATCTTCAACAATGAATATTTGTGCGGGTGTCATTAACAACTCCTCCAAACTAGACGCTTCTTAAAACCCACAGTAAGGCCAACTAATCTGCCAGACAATTTATTCTTCATGATGAATCATATCCAAAAAAACCTCAACGATCTTAGGATCAAAAAACTCGCCAGATCCATCTTTGATCAACTGGATTGCTTCTTCATGTGACCAGGCTCGATGATATGGGCGATCTGTTAGAACGGCATCCCAAACATCCACTACTGCAAATAGCCGTGCTGCAAACGGAATCTGCTCACCTTTTAACCTGCGTGGATACCCTGTACCATTCCACCGTTCATGATGACAATAAGGAATGTCCAAGGCTGGTTGCAAATAGTCAATGGACGAAAGCATTTCATAGGCATAAATAGGGTGCTGCTCCATGATAATCCGTTCCTCTTCCGTTAAACGACCTGGTTTCAGCAATATCCCGTCTGGGATACCCATCTTTCCAATATCATGAAGCAAACAGCCAAGTCGAATATACCCTAATTCAGTCTCTGATAATCCAAACAATCTGGCAAGACGCAATGTTAACTCAGTCACTCGCATAGAGTGGCCGGCCGTCTCAGTATCTCGCATCTCTAATGCTTTTGCCCAACCCATCAAGGTCTGTTCATAAGCCTTCTCTAATTGTCCATGAGACAGTAAAAGCTGTTGTTGTGCTTCCTTACGGCTTTCAATCTCCGCTTGTAACTGTTGGTTCGCTTGAGTTAATTCGGCCGTTCTTTCTTCGACAAGCTGTTCTAACTGATTTCGCTGACGATTGATTTCCTGTTCCAATTTATGCTTATATAGGGCCATTTCAATCGCAGTTGGTAACTCTATTTCCTCAAAGGGCTTGATAAGATAACCATAAGGCTCAGTTATTTTCGCTCTCTGAATAGTTTCATCATCTACATTAGCCGTTAGATAAATAATTGGAATACCTAACCGCTCACGTAACTTCGTAGCAGTTTCAATACCATCCATTCCATCTCCCAACCTGATATCCAACAAAGCCAAATCAGGACGATTCTTAGCCGCCTGCTCTAAAGCATCTTCACCCGTGTTCACCATAATTGGAACCTCATAACCCAGGTGCTCCAATTTTTTCCGAATAGATAGAGCGATTATTCCTTCATCCTCAACAATCATAATTTTTGTCATTTATATCATCCGATGTTGCTCTAATTCTCACAGTAGTTCCGATGGGCTTAGGTTATGGTGGTGGGGAATAATTACTTCAAAGTTAGTTCCCCTCTCCGGCAACAGTCTGTCAATGGTTCCAGAGAGTTGATCAACTAAGGTAATAACAATCGTTAAGCCAAGTGAAGGAGAAGAATGAATATCAAAGTCAGCCGGAAGGCCAATGCCATTATCTTTAATCACCACACAAATTTTATTGTTAGGCTGGGGTTTCATCTGAACAGTAATTTCACCTTCAGCGACATTTGGAAAGGCGTGTTTGATAGCATTAGACACCAACTCGTTAATGATGAGTCCTAACGGAACAACCTTTTCTACGCTTAATTGAACTGGAGTAAGTTCCAAAATCAGATCAATCATAACTATCTGTGATCCATAAGAACTCATAAGAAAACCAGTTAATCGCTCAATGTAGTCCTTAAAATCTATCCTAGCTAAATCGGCCGTTCGGTACAGCTGTTCATGCACCAAGGCCATCGATCGAATTCGACTTCGACTATCTTGAAACATCCGTTGCACAGCATCATCTTGGACATAACCAACCTGCAAATCCAATAAACTAGAGATTACCTGCAAATTATTTTTAACCCTATGATGAATCTCTTTAAGCAATATCTCTTTTTCTCTCAAAGAAGTTAGCATCTGTTGTTCAACCGACTTGCGTTGAGAAATATCACGGACAATACTCTGAATGTGGAGCGGCTGTCCATTCTCATCCAAGACCAAAGCAACATTAACTTCGACATCTATTATCGTTCCATCTTTCTTACGAAATTGTCTTTCGTAAATCGGTAAACTTTCTCCAGCTAAAAGGATTGCATGCACCTCAGCTGCCTCTTCAACCTGCTCTGGTACAACTAATATTGAATAACCCTGGCCAATCAGATCGTTTTTACTATAACCAAACAGATCGACCGCCCGCTGATTAGAGTCAAGGTAGACGCCATCCAGGTCCAATATAAAAACAGCATCATTCGATCGTTCGAATAAGGCTCGATAACGTTGCTCATTTTTTCGCAACGCTTCTTCAATTCTCGCCCGTTGAGAAATCTCATTGAATAAGGCCTGGTTGGCCTCTGTCAATTTCGCCGTTCGCTCGATTACACGGGCTTCTAGGACTTCGTAGGCCTGTTTTAAGGCAATATCGGCCGTTTTGCGCTCCGTTATATCTCGATTTATGCTGATTTTGGCCAATGTTTGACCAGAGGGCAATTTAATATCTTGCGCGATTATCTCAATCGGTATTTGGCTGCCATCCTTTCGAATACAGTTCATTTCCCCAACAAAGCGACCAGTCTCATTAACAATGCGAGTGATATTTTCCGTTCTATCTGGTAGAGCATCAGGGGGAGTCAGAATTTGAACAGGCTGACCGACTGCCTCATGAGCCTTATAGCCAAACAACTGTTGAGCATTACCTAACCAACGTTGAATCCTTCCTTCAAGATCCATGACAAGAATTGCATCTGGCATTTGCTGTAGGATTTTATCAGAGAGCCGCAACTCTTTTTCCATACTTTCGCGCTCAGCCAGCTCGTGCCGCAACTTATCATTGACCCTCTCCAATTCGGCCGTTCGATCTAAAACCGCTTTCTCCAGGGCATTCATGTAATCAGCCGAGATTACCTCTGCTGCTTGCAATGCCTCTTGTGTCTCCTGAAGCTGCTTATTCATTCCCTTCATATTATCTAAGGCAACTTCCAATCTTCGGTTCGAGAGATAGGCAATGAAAGCGATTACAAAAAAACCAATGACCTGAATGAAATGGAAATCTTGTTGGGTTTGAAATGAGACGATATTGATAACCAATCCAACTAGACCAGCCATGATAAACATCGAATAAGCGGGCAAAAGAATACTGGCAGCCAAGATAGGTATAGAAAATAGGAAAAGAGTTCGCCCTCTAATTATCTCATCTGGTCTATCTCCCAGTGCAAGAATAGAAATAATCGACCCTAAAAACAGCCAACTGGCTAGCTGGGTTCGTCCAATCCGATTAATACCATATATGATCAAAATGATACCCATCATAACGATACTGTTAGTCATCACCGCTTGGTTTTCAACAGGGTTGGGAACAGGACGAATAGAAATAAACAGAAGAGCCATAACTGAGGCGGTGAATGTCGCGAGAAGTAAAAGATTAAGCAAGCGGGATTGCTGCTCTGCTTCCTGTTCATCAAAAGACTTTTCAATCAGAGGATTATTCTTGTTTCTCTTACTATCGTTGCTACCAAATAAAATCATTACCCTATCCTTTCACAACATTTTCTGAAGAATCGTCTTGTTCATTCTCTGAATTAATCTTCTCTGGAAAAACAAGATCAATACGAGATCCATTTTGAGAGGAAAGTTCAATCTCCCCTTCAATTTGACCGACCAACGTCATAATAATTGTCAGACCCAGGGAAGGAGATTGATAAAAATCCAACTCTTCTGGAAAACCAATTCCATTATCAGCTACTGTTAGCCGGATACTGTTATTTTCTAAAGACTTAAGCCGAAGGGTTACTTCACCAGAACGGCCGTCTACAAAAGCATGCTTTAAGGCATTAGAAACCAATTCATTAATGATAAGGCCCAGTGGAACGGCCGTTTCTACAGACAAATATATTTGATCAACATCCAAATTGAGCAACACATTTGTGGTAACTTGCCTATAATTACGCTCTAACGATCTTGTCAAATCATAAATATAGGTAGCAAAATCGACCTGGGCCAAATCAGTCGAGTAATAAAGTTGTTCATGAACAAAGGCCATAGAGCGTACCCGGTTGCGACTCTCCTCAATCATCTGCTTAACACTTGCATCATCAATATAGCCAGCCTGTAATTCCAAGAGGCTTGAAATTACCTGCAAGTTATTCTTAACCCGATGATGAATCTCCTTCAATAGAACTTCCTTTTCCTGCAAAGAAGCTTGAATTTGAGCTTCCGCTCGCCGCTGCTCCGTAATATCCCTAACTACCCCTTGAAAAAACAGTGGATTCCCTGTCTTATCCTCAATGAGCCTGGCTGTAATTTCACACAGGCGTTTTGTACCATCTTTGTGCAATATGGTGCGCTCATAAATTGGTGTCCGCTCCCCGCGAACAATCACCTTTTCATGAATTTGACGCGCCTCATCAGCCTCTTCAGGTACTGTAAAAAACTCGCCTGTTTTACCGATCACCTCATCTAATGAATAACCAGTTAATTCAAAAGCTTTTGAATTCGCCGTAACAACCCGACCATCCAATCCATATAAAAAGATGGCATCATTGGCATTTTCAAACAGCGCACGGTATTGGGCCACACTTTCTCGCAACGATTTCTCTACCTGTTTCAACTCTGTGGCATCTTGGACTGTTCCGAAAATTCGCTTGACTTTGCCAATTTCATCCACAATTGGCCGACCAATACCATGAAGGTTCCTTCGTTGTCCATCAGACAAAACAATATCATGGTCAATGGTATAGGGCTGTTTTGATGCAATAGATTCATTAACGGCCGTCATCACATCGTCGAAGTCTTCAGGTGTCAACAAGCTTTGATACCGTTCAAGATTTATTTCGGTTCCTTGTTCCAAACCAAAAATTCGATATGCTTCATCGGACCATCGAAGATCTTGTGTCTCAAGATTAAATTCGAATATGCCCAACTTCGCAATACGTTGAGCTGCTCTCAAATTCGCCTCACTTTCCCTTAACGCTTCGTTGCTATGTCGCAATGCTTGTTCCAGTTGTTTATGCTTTGTCGTATTACGAGCAATCCAGACTGTTTCATTCTTACCAAGCGGCGAAATTGTTGTCTCCCACCAATTTGAGACGCCAACCTCTAAGCAGTATTCAACCTGTAGAGTCTGTTGGCTATCGATAACTTTTAGAGCGTAATTGTGTAATTCTTTAGCTTGTTCCTCAGGCAAAACCTCATAAACAGTTTTGTTAAGCATCTCATCATGAGGGATTAATATATTTTCACTGCCAGTTGGGGCGATTTTCGTATGACGACCATCTGCATCCATAACAAAGACTGCATCATTCATTGCACGAAAAATTGTCTCCATTTCTGAACTTGAAATAGACAAAGCTCCAATAGTTTGTTTTAATTCACCGACAGTCACCCGGTAAACGGCCGTTGTTGACAACAACAAAACAATAAAGCCACCTAAGCCTGCTAATGGAGAAAGTGGAAAAGGGGTTGGGGGCAAACCCCAAATCGTCTCAATAAAATAAAGAACTACCACCGTCACAACACTAATACCAGCGAAGCTGATTGAGCCTCGTTCTCCCAATAATAAACCAGCCACTATGACACCAAAGATAAATGTTGTGGGCGCAGGAGAGCTAACACCACCATTGAAAAAAGTTAGCACAACGAAATGAATCCAAAGGGCAACAAGGTATAAAAAAGAAGCCTGCATTGAACGTCCGTTTTTTGATAACAACCAGGAAATTCCAATAAGGATGGCAAGTACAAAGATACCCCCTAGAAACAGATAGATGTTGACCGTAGAAAAGGCAATATAACCCAAAATGGCTTCTAAAAAGAGAAAAATTAGTGAAGATTTTAAGATTCGGCCAAGCAAGACCATCTGTCTTTTTTCTTCTCCTTCATAATCAGTTGGAAACAATAGCGACCAATTCAATTTGTCACACCTCCTTATCTTCGACGCTAAACGCAATTTCAAAACATGTACCTTGCTTTTGGGAAAATTGATTTAGCGTTGCCTGCAACTGATTGATCAAAGTCATCACAATGGTTAATCCCAAGGAGGGGGATTGGCGAATATCCATATTTGTCGGCAACCCAACGCCATTATCTTGAATTATGAGCCTAAATTCCGTAGACGACACCTTTTTAAGTTGAACGATTATCAGCCCCGGTTGCTCCATTGGAAAAGCATGTTTAAGCGCATTTGAAACAAGTTCATTGATTATTAGTCCGAGAGGCACAGCCATTTCTACACTCATTAAAGCGGAATCTACGTCAACGTCTAATCGAACATCCTGCTCTAAATGACCATACACTCGCATCAAGTAACCAGCCAAACCATTAATATAGTCACCAAAATTGATTCGACTCAGATCGGCCGACTGATACAAATGTTCATGGACCAGCGCCATTGAACGTACTCGGCTGCGGCTTTCTTGAAACATGACCTTTACACTATCACTTTCCAAGTAATCCGATTGCAAATCAAGTAAGCTAGTAATGATCTGCAGATTATTCTTAACTCGATGGTGAATCTCCTTTAATAACACCTCTTTTTCTTGGAGCAAAGTTGACAACCGAAGTTCAGTCTGTTTACGATCGGTAATATTTTGAATCTGTCCAATAAAGTAGCTCGGCCTCCCCTCTTCATCTCGAACTAACTGAATCGATGTGATAGCCCAAATCAAATGACCGTCTTTATGTATATATCGTTTTTCATATTGAAATCTACCCGCCTCACCTGCCAACGCTTGGGCAACAGCCTCTTGACCAATAGATAGATCGGCCTCAAGGGTAATATCATCAAAAGTTAGCTGTAACAGCTCAGATTCACTGTAGCCTATCATCTTGCACATCGCTTCATTAACTTGTTGATATTTACCCTCAAGATTAGTAACTGTCATACTGATAGGTGCATTAGATATGATTGTATTCAAATGTCTTTCGCTAGATCGCAATGCCTCCATAATTTTCCTGCGCTCAGTGACATTGCGAACAAAAGTTATCACCTCATCCTTGCCACTCTTAATCATCCGAGTCTCAAAAGTTTGAAGTCCCAAAGGCACCTCTAAGCTATATTCGTAGGTAGACATTTGAGCCGTTTCCGCAGTTTGTCGTACAAGCCTCATCATTTCTTTTACAATATCAGATGGTATGGGAGTAGCTGACAATTCAGTTCCAATAATTTCAGATGCTGGTAGAGCTAATTGGTCTTCATTTTCAGCCTTAAAATCAAGGATGATTCCCGCCGTATTCAGACGGAACATCATATCTGGCATAGCTTCTAACAAAGCCCGATGTCGTTCTTCGCTTAGCCGCAGCTCCTCTTCCGCCCTCTTACGCTCAGTAATATCTCTACCCGCCCCTTGAAATAAGATGGGCTTCCCATCACCATCCTTTATCAACGTCGCTTTTAATTCAAAGACTTTTCGCTCCCCATTCTTGCAAACAAGTATACGTTCATAAACCGGTGTTCTTCCTGTTTCAATTACCTGCTGCAATCTATCATCAGCGTCAGGTACCTCTTCCGGTAGAATGAAAAATTCAGCACGCTTCCCAATCATCTCATCCAAAGTGTAACCACTTAGCTTACTAGCTTGCGAATTCGCCGTTACAACTTTTTCATCATCTAAACTATAGACCCAAATAGCGTCATGGGCATATTCAAACAGCGCTTGATAGCGAGCCATGTTTTCTCTCAGCGCTCGTTCAACTTGTTTGCGCTCCGTTACGTCTTGGATAACAGCTAGCGAATACTGATATTGGGCTTGAGAACCAATATGAGCAGTGGCTGTCAATAAAACATCTAAGATACGGCCGCTTTTAGTCACAAATTGATAAGAAACATTTTCAGCATAACCGGTTTCAACAAACTTAGGAATAACCTCGTCCCGAGCATATCGGCGAGAAGCTTCAGTTAGAAATGTGACAACCGGTAAGCCAACCACCTCCTCATATGTATATTCCAGAGTTGTTAACCAATGTTTATTAACACTTACCAGCACGCCTTTTTCATCAATTGAATGCATCATGATAGGCGCGTTATAATATAAAGTCCGATATCGATCTTCGCTTTCCTGAAGAGATAGTTGAGCCATTTCCAACTCATTTATATTATCTTCTAGATCAGTGATAAGCTGGTTTAGATGAGTGGTCATTTGATTAAATGCCAACGCCAATGCGCCAATCTCATCTTCTCGTTCAACTTCAGCCATTAATCTATAATCTCCCCCCACAATTTGCTGGGCAGTTTCCGTTAAATTGTATAAGGGCCGAGTTAAGCTGCGATTAATATAATAAGCAACAATCAAGGCACTGATAAGCGCCAAAATACCCAAACCTAATTCCTGGAGCAGCGAATTTACGAGAGGAGCAAAGACCTCAGTCTGAGCCTGTTCCGCCAACAGAGCAACCTGAAGTCGTGGCAACCAATGATAAACGCCAATGATAGGTTCCTGATCATAGTTTTCATATAAACCTGAGCCGTTCAGCCTACTGTCCAAAGCATTATTAGCCCCCTCACTGCGAACAAAGATAACCAAATCAGCATCTTGCACATCACTCTCGACTGATAAGACATTCGTCAATAAAGCATGATTCATCCCCACTAAATATGTCTCCCCCGTTTCCCCCATGCCCATTTGCTCCTCCATAATCTCATTCAACGTGCTAATGCTAGCCCGACCTACTAAAACACCTCTCACCTGCCCTTGGGTGTCCATCACCGGATGAGCAATTACGATAGACATACTTGATAAAGTCGGGCTATAAAAAGGTGGATGAATAAAGGCGCCTTGCAATCCCTCTTGAAAATATGTTTGATTGCTATGAATCGTACCAACAGCCGTCGAGCCATTTGTCAACACCACTCGCCCCTGCTGATTTATAAGGAAAAGCTCTTCAAATAAATCCGTGTATTCTATAAGTTTAGTCCAACTTGATTCCACAGCATCGACATTAACATCCTCACCATTCAAAATCGGAACAAGGTCGACACTTTCAGGGTTAGTCAAAATAGCTTTTAAGTTCAACTCCAAACTATCCAACCAGCGATTAATCTCTGCTTCTTTCAATGTAACAATAGCTTCCAACTGGCGAATCGTTTGAGTCTGTCCATTGCGCCAACCCGTTAAAATAGTTCGAGTCGTAATAATAAAAATGGGTAAAACCACCAACAATACAAAGGCCACTAACAAACGATTTTTAATTGTTCGGATACGGAAAAAGCGGCCCCAAAGCCGCCTTCCATCTAAAAATGATTCGGTTGTATTCATTTCCATCTTTTCTCTTTGATCGTACCCAGACGCCTAGACAATTGAAATCTACTAGATGGTTTGTTGCCAAAAGCAGCCTACTAATGTTTTCATCATTCTTAAAGATTTAATACACTGTTAACCAAGAAGTTTAACTTTTTAAGAGAGCAACTTACCGCCAATTAAAAGGAGAAAAAGTTGAACTTTTCCATTGCAAAAACTTAGTTAAAACAATATTTAATGCGATAACAGAAACTCATTTGTATAAACCTCTGTTAAATCTATCGGCCCATTAATCACGTCATTTTCAAGTAAAATAGATTGTGTTGTTTGCCAAATTGTATCATCCATCTCGCCAAGAACCTGTCGACCTGCATCAATAAGCGGGATCGAAGCCCTCATTTCCCGTTCCAAGCTAGCCACATCTAACGTCGGATCAAATTTCAACGTCGCCGCTACTGCCTCATCAGGATAAGAGAGTGCATATTCCCATCCTCGCATCGTAGCCCGCACAAAGCGTTGCACTAAATCAGGATTCTCCTGCACAAGTTCATTAGTTGTAAACAGAATATCAGAATAAACAAAAGCTCCATAATCATAAGCCAGAATCACATTCAATTCATACCCCTCGGACTCCAACCGGGCAACTTGGTCGGTTAAATAACCGGACCAAACATCTACCTCTCCAGTCAAAAGGGGCGTTAGATCAAATCCAAGTGGCTGAACCTCAATATCCTCAAGCGTTAAACCAACGTTGCCCAATACAGACGGGAGATAAAGATTACCATTCCCAACAGCGACGCTTTTGCCAGCCAAATCAATTGGCGTTTCGATGCCGCTTTCGGCTAATGAAAAGTAGGCCGTAGGATTGATTTGGAAGATAGCCGACAGACCAATTACAGATTTCCCCTGATTGTTTGCTGATATAAGAGAATCGCCTGACCAAATTCCAAATTGGGCCTGATCCGACATCACTTGATCGATACCATCTATTAACCCATTTTCGCCAATACCGCCAGGAAGAACTGACAATTCGATACCTTCTTCGGCATAAAAGCCTTGGTCATAGGCCAGGTAAATGCCAGCAAATTGGGCAGAGTGAGACCATTTTAATTGAATTGTGACTTGATCGGGGTCAGATTGATTTGTGCAACCAATTTGTAGTAATGCAAAGCAGAAAACGGCCGCTAACCACCCTAAATGTTTCATGTAATAAATCACCTTTTAGATTGAGAAAGATAGACTTCAAGCAATCCTACTCAGAATTTCAGGTAATTATCGCAGAAAACACAGACCCTATCGTTACGGTTTCATAACAACTCTGTGTTATTTTTGTTTTATTTGACAAAAAAGCAGGAAAAGATGGCTCTACTCGATTATTTTTTTGATCACACGTAACAGAGCAGAAAATCTAAATGGTTTTGGTAAAAAATAAACCAGAGGCTCAATTTTCAGGCGCTGGTATGCTTTAGGATCAATATATCCAGAGGAAAAAATGACCTTTACGTTAGGATTAATGTCTCGTAAGGCATAAAAAGTTTGCTCTCCATCAAGATCAGGCATGAAATAATCAAGAATAACAACATCGATCTCGTTTGAATGTTGTTGAAAAAGAGCTACACCTTTATTACCTCGTGTTGCTGTTATACAAGAATAATCATATAAGGCCAAAAGATCTTCGATACCCTCAACTAAGGTGGCATTATCGTCGATAATTAATATTTGAGGATGATCCATAACTTCATCACTTAACAAGGCAAGAAAACTTTGTTTTTTATCAAGTACATCTAACATATTTTGGGTTAAATTTGTCATCGCAAACTCCAGACAAATCGCACGCTAAATCAAGTTAGGTTTAGGTAACGAATGATTAGTCGCTTGTTTAAGCGAATTGGTAACTGCCTGACGCAACAAAGGCACAGCCTTATTCTCATCATCAGGGAAGGTCAAATACATGCCAATTATTGAATGGTTGTTTAGAAAGAGGGTTCGACCGTACAAATCATCAGGGGAAACAAAGATTGTGAAACCAGGTCGTGATGCGCCCGTATGAACAGCCTGAAGAAGTTGAAGCCCAGTCATATCAGCTAAAATATAATCTGTCAGCAGCAGGTCAATAGATTGACTCCGCAGTAACTTAAGCGCCTCAAGTCCTGATGCAACAACGATAATGATAAAATGATCACCTAACTGACTCAGTGTACTCCCTAAAAACTTAACTAACTGTTTTTGCTCGCTTGCAATTAATACCTTCTGAAGTAGTGTCATTTTTCCTACGAAATTCAATTTTGTGAACATCAATTTGGACTTTAAGCCGCTCCCTACTATAGTGACTATCAAATAAGATTCCATAATAAGTGCGTTACAGTTTCGTGGCAATTTAGTTCAGAGTGAAAATAAGATATGAGCCAACCTAAAATTTTAATTGTTGAAGATCAAAGTTTAATTGCACTTTCGCTGAAAAATATGTTGGAAGATTTGGACTACTTTGTTCAAGCAATATTGATTTCTGGTGAAAAGGCAGTGCTTGAGGTTGCAAACAACAAACCCGATCTCATTCTTATGGACATCAAACTTGCCGGCAAGATGGATGGCATCACCGCCGCAGGTCTAATTCGAGAACAAGCCGACATACCCATCATTTATTTAACTGCTTATTCCAATGAAGAGATATTACAACGAGCTAAGATAACAGAACCATTTGGCTACCTAATCAAGCCAATAAATGACTATGAATTGCAAACAGCCATTCAAATGTCTTTATACAAGCATGAGATGGACCGTCAGCTTAAAGAGAGCGAGGCATACTTTCGAGTTATGTTTGAAATGGCCCCTATTGGCATGGTGATTGCCTCCATTGACGGCCGATTCCAACGCGTAAACCAGGCCTATTGTGATGCAGTTGGGTATTCGGCCAAAGAATTGATTGGCCAACATTTTGCCGAAATTACCCATCCAAACGATATAGAACCCAATATGAGATTAAATCGCCAGTTATTGTCCGGGGAAATTACTGGTTTCCAGATGGAAAAACGATACCTTCACAAAAATGGTCAGGCCGTTCATGTTATGCTTCATGTAACCCTCCTCCACGATAACCAGGGCAATCAACAACATCTAATTGGGCAAATTGTTGATATTACAGAGCGGGCAAGAGTTGAAAGGGAAAGAGAACGTTTTGCTGAAACAAATCTACAACTATTAGCCGCTGAAAAAAAAGCTAGGCAAGTCGCCGAAATAGTACAAGGCGCTAATCTTTCTTTGACAAAAACCCTTGATTTAGACAGCGTTCTAGCCACCTTATTAGACTACCTTGCTGGTTTTATTCCCTATGAAAATGCCGTCGTGATGCTAGTTGATGAAAAATCACAATTGCAGATTCGAAAAGTCCGCGATCTGTATCCATTACCATTAAGTCCGAAAAAAAGTCGAATCGAAATCGCCCCCCTCTTACAAGAGCTATTAGAAAATCAAACAAGTATTGTTGTAGAAGATATTGAACAGCATCCAAAGTGGGTTCACCGAGATAGCAGCGCCCATGTCAGAAGCTGGTTAGGCATTCCTCTGAGCGCAGGAAGCAAAAGTATCGGCTTGTATTCTTTGACAAGTAGAAAACCTTATGCCTTTTCGACAGATCATCTTAAGTTGGCTGAAGCCTTAGCCGCCCAAGCGGCCGTTGCTATTCAAAATGCGCAACTTTTTGAAGACTTGGAAGCCCAGATTCAGACTGTAAAGCAAACCCAAAAACTGCTAATTCAAAGCGAAAAAATGACTGCCCTCGGTCGCCTAATTGCTTCCCTGGCTCATGAAATTAACAACCCGATTCAAGCGATGCAAGGCTGCCTATTGTTGGGGCTTGAAAATATTGAAAAAGGAGATTTCAAGAAAGCAGAATTTTATCTAAATATCGTCCAGACAGAAATAAATCGTGTAGCTGGCATTATCAAAAACCTACGAGATTTTTACCGATTGCCAACTGAAAGAATGTCACCGACAGACCTCGAAACTGTAATAGACGATGTACTGCGATTGGTGAAGAAACAATTACAATATCAATCAATAAATGTACAGAGAGAAAAAAATGACAAACTTCCAACGTTATTAGCACATGCAAACCATCTAAAACAAGTTTTCCTAAACCTAATTTTCAATGCAGTTGATGCGATGCCAGGCGGCGGTGTCCTAAAAATCCAAACAACATTAACAACAATACAAAATCAAGATACCCGCCAACCTGAACCAGCCGTTAAGGTAAGATTTCAAAATACTGGGATTCCAATACCATCAGATGTCCTGTCAAATATATTTGAACCATTTTTCTCCACCAAAGAGGACGGCTCTGGATTGGGACTTTCCATAAGTTATGGCATTATAGAGGCACATGGTGGGCAAATTACAGTTACCAGCGAACCTGAAGAGGGAACGATTTTCACAGTTATGTTGCCCGTGCAAAGTTAATGGAGGATTATGTGGCAGAAATTTTGGTTGTTGAAGATGAAAAAAACATCCGGCTCTTTCTTCACGATCTACTAACTGAAGATGGATATCATGTTACCGTCGCCGAAGATGGTGACACTGCGCTTTTCCAGTTATCGCAGTTTACTTATGATCTAGTATTGCTAGATTTAAAATTAAAACAAGGAATAGATGGCATCGATATCCTTAAGTCTCTTCGGCAAGAGAATACTGATACATGCGTGATTATCTTAACTGCGTTCGGCTCCCTAGAATCGGCCGTTCAAGCTCTGCGACTTGGCGCCCAAGATTACCTTTTCAAGCCTTGTCAGGCTGATGAATTACGCCAAAGTGTTCGCAGAGGACTAATCCAACGCCAAAGAGAGCAAAAACGGTTAAAACTATTATCAGATCTAGAACAAAATCTAAGCCAAACCTTAAATGACATTCGTGGTCAGGCCCATATTTCATCAAGTTTTCCTGAAAACCTAGAACAGACAGTCGAGGCAGAAGAGCGATTTCTACGACACGGCCGAATCATCGTAGACAAGATTCGCCATAGTGTGACCTATTCTGGGTATTTACTCCGTTTAACGCCAATTCAATATAAGCTCATAAATTATCTTGTTCAAGAAGCGCCAAGAGTCGTGTCACATAAGGAATTAGTTCATGTTTCATTAGGATATGAAGTATTATCAGATGAAGCGAGCAATATTCTTCGGCCCCACATTTACCGTCTCCGGCAAAAATTTGAAAGCGTCGACAGCAACGCTGCCCCCATCCACACAGTTCGTGGAATTGGATATCATCTATAAGCGCCATAGTTTTTGCCAGATGCCATCTATTCCATGAACGGAGCCTACCCGAATTACATCTTTGTCACTTAATTATCACACAATAGTAACGGTACTTTTATCCATTTCGACATATGCTTCTTATGGGTCAAAGTACATGGAATAGAACAATCATGCCCCCTTACAAAAAATACCCATTTTAATAAGCAGAGACATATCAAATGAAAAAAGCCCGCATTCTAATCGTAGACGATCACCCAAATGCTGCGTTTATTCTCTCAAAGGTATTACTAAGCATAGGCCCAGAAATTGAGGTCATCACTGCTCAAAGTGGCAAAGAAGCGCTCGAGTTGGTAGGGAACGACCCAATTCAAGTTGTTATTACCGACTTTTTAATGCCCGGATTCAGCGGGTTAGAATTAATCAAAAAATTACAGGGCCGCGATTGCCCGCCACCCGACCAAACCATTCTCATAACAGCCTATGATACGGTTGGTCTTGCCGAATCAGCCAAACATCTGCGAATTGATAAATATTTAACCAAACCAGTAGATCCCGAAAAAGTTCGTAGTATGGTCAAAGAAACTATACATGGCATCCAAGAAACCCCTCTGCCCGAACCCCCAGAACCAGACAACTCGCAATATAAAATTCTTATCGCAGATGATAATCCAGATAATTTAAGATTATTAACTACCCGGATAAGGTCAGAAGGTTATACCTATATCACAGCTAAAGATGGTCAGGAAGCATTAGACAAAGCCTGGGAATATCTCCCTGATCTTTTATTGTTAGATGTTGATATGCCCCGCAAAACCGGTTTTGAGGTTTTGCAAGAGATACGAACCAACTCCCGCACAAAAGATATTCAAGTATTGATGATCTCAGCCGTTCGGACCCAACCATATCATATTAGGGTTGGGCTTAACTTGGGAGCCGACGACTACATTGTGAAGCCAATTGATTGGCATGAACTTAACGCCCGAATTCGCTCAAAACTACGTGTGAAACGGGCTGAAGACACACTCAGGCACCGCAATCAAGAGTTAGCCCTATTACCCGAAATTGCCCAAGACTTAAGCGCCCGCCTAGATTTAGGCGAGTTAACAAACATCGTGTTGCAGCGTACTGCCCTAGCCTTGAATGCAACCAATAGCAATCTTGTCATTTTCCAGCCAGATGGCAGCATCTTCCATATGCTTTATGCAGATGGATCGTTCGTAACATTGAGTGAAGCAGCCCAAAAACGTATGGTTGAAGGTGGATTAATTTCTCATGTTATGGCTTCTAGACAAGGTGTAATCGTTAGAGATACAGAAAATGATGATCGTTGGCTGAAATCAGATAATATTCACACCCGTTCGGCCGTTGCAGTGCCCCTACTTGGGCGTTCGGCCGTAATCGGCGTTCTTACCCTAACCCATATTAATACAGAACATTTTAATCCCGATCACAAAGTATTATTGCAGGCTATTGGCAGCCAAGTCGCAATTGCCGTTGAAAATGCCCAATTGTATACCGCAGCAGAGCAAGAACATAAAAGATTGGAAGCAGTTCTGAATGTTGTCGGCGACGCCATCATGGTAACCGACAATCAAAATAATTTTCAACGAGGAAACCCAGCAGTAGAAAGTCTATTTGGACAAGGAAAGATACGTCTAAACAAACCCTTACCAGACCACCAGGCAAGTCGCCAATTAATCGCATTAACCCAACAAGCCAAAGAAGAAAATGCAACGATACAATCTGAAATACGCTTCCCAGGCAATAGAACCTTTCAGGCCCAAGCAACACCGATCATCGAAGAGGGAAGCGTGATCGTCTTGCACGACATCACTCATTTCAAAGAGCTAGAAAGAGTTAAAAACGAATTTATTGCAGCCGCTTCCCATGACCTCAAAAACCCAATTGCCTCAATGTTGTTAAGTAGTAATCTAGTAAAAAGAACAGGACCCCTCAATCTTCACCAAGAAAAGATATTAAACCACATTGACCGGGCGGCAATGCAAATGCACCAATTAGTCACAGATATTCTGGATCTATCGAGTGCTAACTTCCATGGCAACCAGGTGCATGAACCAGTCGATATTTCTTTACTGCTAGAGGAAATCCACGACGAATATTTGACACAAGCAATAGAAAAGGATCAATCTTTGGAGTTAAAGTTCTTATCCAATAATTCGTTGCTCCATGTTCAAGGGGAAAAACTGCGGCTCCAACAAGTATTCCGCAATATCATCGGTAATGCAGTCAAATATACGCCAAACAACGGCCGAATTTCCATCTTAGCCGAGCTTCAAGACAATCAGATAGAAGTTCAAATCCAAGACAGTGGTATTGGCATCCCAGAAGAAGATCTTCAATATATATTTGAAGCCTTTTATCGTGCCAAAATGCCAGAAGCCGAAACAATTGAGGGAACTGGCCTCGGTCTAGCTATTGTTAAATCCATCATTAACCAGCATAACGGCCGAATCACCGTAACAAGCACAGTTGGCAAAGGAACCATTTTCACCATAACCCTCCCCCAACTAATCATCATCGAATCCCCCGCCCCAGAAATGGCCCTGTAATTTTTTAGATCAAAACTATCTTGCATGTGAAATCTTAACCATCAAGATTCACACAAATAACCGTTAGGCTATAACTTGTTATGACCAACGTTCCAACCCTTCTATTAGTAGAAGGCAGTCTTTCCTTATTAGAATCTTTTCAAGAATCAGACCAACAAGGGGAGGACATCCCATTCCTCATAAAAAAAGCCAACAGCTTAAACGAAGCCACTAAACTTCTGCTTGAGGTAAAAATAGACGTAATCCTCCTAACCCTTCTGCTTCCAGACAGCGAAGGTCTCGATACTTTTATCAAAATCAACGAAAAAGTCCCCCACCTGCCAATAGTTATTCTAAGCGATAAAGATGACGAACAAAGCGCTCTCAAGTCAGTTCAGTTAGGCGCCCAAGATTATTTAGTTATAGGGCAATTTGACATACGGCATCTTTGCCGCGCTTTACTATATGCAATTGAACGCAACCGTAATCAAGAAAAAATCCGAGCATTAGCAGAACGGTACTCATTAGCCACCTTAGGGTCAAAAGATGGCTTCTGGGATTGGGATCTTCAAAGCTATCAAATCTATTTATCACCTCGTTGGAAAGAGATGTTGGGCTATCGTCAGGGAGAAGTTGGTACCGACATAAAAGAATGGTTCGGTCGAATCCACCCAGAAGATTATATCCATTTCAGACAAACCATTGACAAACATTTAGCCGGAGCTATAGACCATTTTGAGTGTGAGTATCGAATTTTGGGTAAGGGAAACACCTATCACTGGATGCTTGCAAAAGGGGTGGCTATAAGAGACGAGAACAACGCCCCCTATAGAATGGCGGGGTCTCAAACTGACATCACCCAACTGAAAATTGCCGAAGAGCAACTTCGACACGATGCGCTTCATGACCCCCTGACAGGGTTGCCAACCAGGTCATACTTTCTGAGGCATGTAGATGAGGCATTGAAACGAGCTGCTCAGCAATCCAGCTATCTATTCGCCGTCTTGTTTCTAGATTTGGACAATTTCAAGCAAATAAATGACTCCTATGGACATCAAATTGGAGACGAATTATTGATCATAACCGCTTACCGCTTACAAGCCTGTATTCGTACCAACGATATCGCCGCCCGTTTAGGAGGTGATGAATTTGTCATTCTCCTTGACAAAGTTGAGAGTGTAAAGATGGCATGTGATGTAGCTGAGCGCATTCAAACAAGCCTTCACATGCCATTTAGCATAGGCCTTGATGACTTAATTACTAGTGCCAGCATAGGCGTCACCCTTTACAATAGTAAAAATAAACGACCCGAAGATTTATTACACAATGCTGACAAGGCAATGTATGAGGCTAAGAAAAGCGGGAAAAACCGTTACGTTCTCTACAATCAACAAATACTGGCAAATGTTGTTGAATCTAAGTTGATCTATTAGCTATTAATTCTTCCAAAGCTAGTATTTTGCAGTCCCCCATCATCTAATTAATTTTTTTATTCTTTTCTTATCACAAAGCTGTCACGGAACCATAACGGTGAATCGGCCGTTTTCCGCTACACTACAAATGGCACTAAAGTTGTACCTGCCCTATTTGCCTGTTTATACACAAAAACTAATAGACGATCATCACGATACTTTTCAAAATTATAGCTAACAAGTTCAAATCGAAGCAGCAATGTCCCATTATGGAGCATCTTAAATGAACATCTTCAGCAATCTAAAACTCAGGCCCAAACTGATCGCCAGTTTTATAACAATCACCATTTTAGGTGTTTTCATCACCCTCATCTTTAATCAACTCTCCATTCAGAGGCTAGAGGAAGACAGTATTCCAACGCTTGAGACAGCAGGCGAGTTGAGCCGATTAGCCAGGACAGTCCAAGCAGAAACGTTAGAATTTGTAGCCTCTGGTGAAGAAGAGACTATTGAGGAATTGATAGAAAGTACAGCTGAACTGCTGGCTGTTGTTCAAAGAATGGAAAATTTGAGTGATGATCCCGACGAAACAGCTCCCTTTGAAGAATTGGCCAGATCCTCCCAATCATTAGTCACTCTAACTGAAGACATTATCAATTCACACAGCCAAACACTGGAAGCGCTAGAGGAGCTTGAAGAGGCTGAAGGTCAAGCAGAAACTGTATTTACTGCCGTTGACGAAGTTATTAAGGCCGAAATTGCCAGAAATATAGAAAGCGGAAATTTAGATGAGTTGGCAGAAGATGCCATTCCCTCCACTCAACTATTGAATCAATTTATAGCAGGGACACAACTGTTGCAAAGAGAGGCGTTGGAATTTGTAACTGTTGGTGAAGAAGGGGCAATCGAGGAGTTTGACGCGGCTGAAGTCACCCTTGAAGCGGCTCAAGCAAGTCTGGCCCCAATTTTGGAAGCAGATGAACCGGGTGAAGCTGAAGTTTTACAGCAGATAGAAGCGGTTAAAGTGGCCGTCGAAGAGGCTGGTCGGGCTGCCATCAATTCACACCTGAACACCTTAGCTTTGTTGGAAGAATTAGAGGAACAAGAAAAAGCGTTAGAAGCTAACTTGGCTGCAGTTCAACAACTTGTCGATAGAGATGTAAATGAAGGCTTTGAGTCACTGACCATAAATACCCTTGTTGGTTCAGCTATCGTATTGATAGTTTCAATATTAGTAGGTTTCTTCATCGCAAATGGTATCGTCCAACCAGTAACCCAGTTAGCAGAAGCGACCGAGCAAATGGAAGCTGGCAATCTGGCAGTCCAAGCTCAGGTCAAGTCAGGCGATGAGATTGGCAAACTGGCAGTTGCTTTCAATAATATGGCCAGCCGCTTGAGACGGACAACAACCGAATTGGAACAAAGAGCCTTGAAATTAGAACAGCAATCTCAGGTTATCCAAACCAGCGCTGAAGTTAGCCGCCGCCTGTCAACGATTTTGGATGAACAAGAGTTAGCAATCACGGTTGTTGAACAAGTACAACGTGCCTTTGATTATTATCATGCCCATATTTATCTCCTAAATGAGCAAGATAATTCCCTTATCATGAGAAGCGGCACCGGAGAAGCAGGAAAGGCAATGTTGGCCCAAGGACATCAAATAGCTATGGGTCAAGGATTGGTGGGACAAGCGGCAGATACAAACACGGCCGTTCTCGTTCCCGATGTCTCCCGTGATGACAATTGGTTAGCCAACCCACTATTACCAGATACAAAGGCAGAAATGGCCGTGCCCATTGCAATTGGTGATCAGGTCTTGGGCGTTTTGGATGTCCAGCACGACGTTGTCAATGGCCTGAATCAGGATGATGTCGATTTATTACAATCCCTAACCAATCAGATTGCCGTTGCCTTACGCAATTCCCGTACCTTTGCAAAAGCACAGCAGATAGCCGAGAAAGAAACCCTTATCAATACGATTAACCAAAAGATCGATGCCGCCGATACCACAGAAGAAGTGATGCAGATTGCCGTCAGGGAATTAGGCCAGTTATTAGGGGCTGAGAAAACGGCAATTCGACTGTTAGATAAAAACGGCCGTCACGAAACTATCACTCAATCTTAACGGCACATTTCCCTAATAAAGCATACTATACCTTCGGAGACAAAATTATGAGCGACATCCTACAAAACGATGAGATGACCGCGACAGAAGACCAAACACAGAAGGCCCTGTTAGTCCTTAATGTTTTGCTGGGTGGCGCAGTCCTTATCATCCTTCCCTACTATTTTATCGCCTGGCAAACTCAATCCTGGCATATGTTTGTACTAGCAACAGTCCTGTTAGCATTTGGTTTCCTGACCATTTTTACCAGGCGCTTAGTTAAAGACGGCCGAGTCGAAAGAGGCATTACGATTACGATAGGGGGCATGTTCGTTATTTTCCCAGTCTCAGTCTTATTAGTTGCCGATCTGGGTAGCGTGTTGAGTCTCTCCTTAATTGCTATTTCAATCACAATCATTCTGCAAACATTACCCTCCTCACAACACGCACGCCTAGTTATTATGAGCGTTGCTATTGGGTTAATCACCTACTTACTAGATATATTTGGCGGCGATTATCGGTTGACCCTTCCCCAACTTCAATCAATTGTCACAATCATCACCGCTCTAGTTCTATTAACTTATGCCATCTTCATCATACGAGGATATGCTAGCTACAGCTTACGAACCAAACTCATTTTTGCTTTTCTAACCATCAGCCTTATCTCTGGTGGCGTTGTCATTTTGTTAACCACAAACACCATCCGCACCAGTCTAGTACAAGACATTGGTGAAAATTTGAAGAGCACGGCCGAAACCCGGGCTGTTGCCATGGGAGATTTATTAACAAAACAGACTGATTTACTCACGACCCTATCACTCAACTCCACCCTAATAACCGAGTTAGAAGCTATCAACGTTGAGGCAAGCCTCTCCGAATTGGAAGCCATCGACCAACAATGGCGTAACGCCGATGATAATGATCCCCTCATTCAAAACAGCCTCAACAACCCCTTGGCTAGCGAATTAAACACCTTTCAACAAAATTTCCCACAACACGTTGAACTCTTCATTACAGACGAACAAGGCGCTTTGTTAGCAACCACTAATCGTACTTCCGATTACTATCAGGCAGACGAAACCTGGTGGCAGGTAGCCTTTGCAGATGGACAAGGGGGAACTTTTATCAGCCAACCTGAATTTGATGAGAGTAGTAATGCCCTCGGCTTGCAGATGGCCGTGCCAATGTTCTCTACAAACGGCGCAATCGTAGGGATTTTACGTACTACCTATCAGGCAGATGCGTTTTCAGAATTATTATCTGCTCCATTGCAAAGCGCTGATCTTAGGCTTGAAGTCTATTTGCCCAATGGCGGCGAACTTGAGCTAGAAGATGGCGAAGTAGAGTTGAGTGAAGATGAAGGGTACGAACAATGGCTAGATCTGGCTACTTCTTCTGACATTTTCCTGCAAATAGCTCATAACGATGTCTCATCAATTGCCAGCGCAGTGCTTGTGCAAGATGGTGAAAATCGTTCCGCAATCAGCGATTTAGGTTGGGTTTTAGTCTCATTAGAACCTGAAGCCGTTGGTTTAGCAGCCGTCAATGACCAACAGCGCACGACGATCTTGCTAGTTATCGTTGTTGCACTTCTCTCCATTGCTGCCGCTTTCATCTTCGCCCAATACCTGACCCAACCGGTTTTGACCCTGGTTAGCGCGGTAAGCCAGGTTCGCGCTGGTGATTTTTCAACCCGTGTTCCAGTACAAACCCAAGATGAAACAGGCGTTCTTGGTCTTGCTTTCAACGATATGACCGAGCAGTTACAGAAATCAGTCGGCCGTTTAGAGCGACGTAACCGGGTTATTGAAACCAGTGCCGCTGTCGGCCGTTCCCTCTCCACCATTCTTGAACCGAAGCAGTTAGCATCAGCCGTCGTCGACCAGGTACAAAAAACCTTCAACTATTATCATGCCCACATTTACTTCCTTGACAGCACGGGTCAAACACTTGAAATGGCTGGCGGGACTGGCTTTGCGGGAGCTGAGATGATAGCCGCTGGCCACACGATTGCCCTTGGTCAAGGGTTGGTCGGGCGAGCAGCCGCCACCAACCAATTAGTGCTTGCTTCAGATGTTACCCAAGAGGCTGATTGGTTGCCAAACCCCTTACTTCCTGAAACAAGGTCAGAAACGGCCGTTCCAATCACTATCGGCGATCAAGTGATGGGTGTATTAGATGTACAGCATAATATTAAAAACGGCCTCCGCGAACTAGACGCAGAAATGTTGCAAGCTGTTGCCAACCAGGTCGCCATCGCCTTGCAAAATGCCCGTACATATGCTCAAGTACAACAACGTGCCGAACAAGAAGCCATTTTAAACAAGATCAATCAAAAAATTGAAACAGCAACCACGATAGAGACCGTCTTGGATGTCACCGCCCGTGAATTACGGCAGGCATTTGGCGCTCAACGTACCGTCGTCGAATTAACAGCCAAAAGAAATAATGGCAAAAAATAGGAATGTATCCCCAAAGTACAAAAAGAAGAGGATATGCAATGAGTGAGACCTTACTAATATCACCACTGGAAACAGAGAAACTTAGACAAAACGCCTTCCGTGTTTCTCTTATAACGGCCGTTTTCTTAACCATCCTGGCCGTTGTATTTCAACTCTTTGTCGATGAACCTGACATTACAGTCTCCCTATCAGCGACAGTGCAAACAGGCATCGTAGCATTGGCAGCTTGGTTGAGCGTCTTCTTAGCCCACCGTAACCGTCATGTTCTAGGCATCTGGCTCCTACTCGGCACACTCTACCTCATTAATCTACGAGCAGTATTTACGACTGAGGGCAGTAGCATAATTATTGTCGGCATGATGTTGGTTATGACGACGGGTCTGGCTACCCTGACCTTGCGCCGCCAGAATCTCAATTGGGCCATGATTGTCAGCATGATCGTCGCTGTTGCTATGATCCTAGTTGACTTATTCGGGCCAGCTAATCGAGAAGTCACGACAACTGCAAGCAGCACGGCCGTTGCTGCAATACCTGTCTTTATAATTTATGGTTTCTTCGTCGCACGCCAGTTCCAAAACTTCTCCCTACGAGCTAAATTAGTCACCGCTTTTGTGGGTATCAGTATTCTTCTTGTCGTTGGAATCAGCTTTATAACAACCCGTACTGTAACAGAAGCCCTTACCCAAGAAGTGGGCGAAAACTTCCAAGTACAAGCACAAAGTTTACGCAGCGAGGTAAATCTTTTCTTCCACGAAAAGGTCAGTCAAATGCAAGCGCTTGCTCTGGTAGACGGTATCAAAGAACAAACAGAAAGTCGAAACAACAGTTATACAGGCACTAACGAGCAGATACTTGCTGAAATTCAAAGCCTAGATGAGCAATGGATCGCTGCAGCCGATGACGATCCCTTCATATTAGAAATTATCACGCCAGATGAAGAAAGTAACCCAGCGGGTTTTCAATTAAAAGATTATTTAGAAGCCTTTCCCTTTCATAGCGAGATTTTCATCACAGACCGCTACGGAGCTACCATAGCCGCTACTGGTCGATTGTCTGACTATTATCAAGCTGATGAAGCATGGTGGCAAGCAGCCTGGAACGATGGTCAAGGCGCTGTTTACATCTCTGATCCTGAATTTGATGAAAGTGCCGGTGTGAACGCTTTGCTTATTGCTGTACCTATCTATTCTGAAGAAGAATCAACCGAAGTCTTGGGTATTGTTCGCTCTACATTGATTGTTGACGCCCTGTATACTGAAGTAGTTGATGTTTTAAGGATTGGAGAAACCGGACACGCTATCTTACTTAGCGCAGACGGTGAGGTTATCTATGATCCTCGTGCCGTTGATGGAAGCGGCTCAGCTGACTTACCTGCCGAATTACGCCAAGATTTTGTAACGCAAGCGTCTCACTTCGATGTTGCTGCAAATGAAAATGGGGAGGATGCGATATTCGGTCATGCCTTGCTTCATGTCCCGGAAGATATCGACACGACCCGGGATGATTTGCAAACCCAAATTGGGGCAGCGATTCTAGATTTGGGTTGGGCCGCCGTCGTTCGACAAGAAGGAGAAGAAGCTTTTGCTGCGGTAGACAATATCAGCCGCACCATTCAATTAGCCAGTATCGTAGCAATTGGCCTTGCCGCTGTCCTAGCTGCTTTGTTTGCACGCTACATCGCTGCGCCAATTCAACGGTTGAATCTAGCGACCCAAGCTGTGGGGGCAAGCAACTTGAATGTCGCTCTACCTCACGGCAGCGAGGATGAAGTCGGCCAGTTGATTTCAAATTTTAGCCGAATGGTTGAGCGATTGAAGAATACGCTAGGCAGCTTACAAGCACGTACCCAAGACCTTGACTTGGCGGTTGAAGTCGGCCGTGATTTATCCCGCGTCCGTGATCTTGAAAGCACCCTCAATGATGCTGTCGAGACAATTCGGAATCGTTTCAACCTATACTATGCTCAAATATACCTGACTGACCCAACTAGAAGGAGCCTGATTTTGCGGGCCGGAACGGGCGAAGTCGGCCGTAAATTAATTCAGCGAGGCCACCGTTTGCTCGTTGGCCCAGGGTCAATCAATGGGGCCGCTGCGTCCAGTCAAGAAGCTGTTGTTGTAACAAACACTGAAGAAAGCCAAGGCCATCGTACCAATCCGCTACTGCCTGACACGCGTTCTGAGATGGCTATCCCACTAATTGCCGACGGAAAGCTAGTCGGCGTACTCGATTTACAGAGTGACGAGGTAGGCGGATTAAGCGAGGAAAATGTTCCCGGCTTTACCGCCCTTTCAGCCCAGTTAGCAGTTGCAATTCAAAACGCTGCCCTTTTCAGCGAAACACAACAAGCTCGCGCGGAGGTTGAAGCCTATACCGAACGCTTATCTCGACAAAATTGGGAAGGATATTTGAACGGCATTGACCGCAGTCAATATTTAGCTGCCGCCTATGACTTATCCCATGAAGCGCCGCTTCATACCCTACCAGAACCAAAACCAGAAGAGATAGAATTTTCTCTACCGATTACCGTTGCAGGCGCTTCCGTCGGCGCGATTCGTTTAACCGATTATGAAAATCGGGGTTGGAGCAGTGAAGAAACAGAGATGTTAACGGCCGTTGCTGACAAAGTAGCCAACCACATTGACAACCTCCGCCTGCTATCCGAAGCTGAAAAATACCGCTTAGAAGCCGAGAATGTTGTGCGTCGACTAACCCGTGAGGGCTGGCAATCCTATCAAGAAACGGCCGAATTATCCGCCTCTAGCTTTATCTACGAGCACCAAGCCGTACAACCGCTTCATGAAGAAATTGAAGAAACCCCGATAAGCCACTCATTTGGTGTTCGAGGCGAATCCGTTGGTAATATCGACCTTTACGGCATTTCCGAGCTAGATACAGAGTCTAAGGGCCTTATCCATTCCGTCTCAGATAAGATAGCAAATCGGTTAGAAGCAATCCGTTTATCCCATCAAATAGAGCGGTCGCTGGTGGAAACAGAAGAGCAAGCCCGTCGATTGGCTATTTTGAATGAATTAGGCAAGGAACTTAGTCAAGCAGTTACGGCCGATGATGCCTTCAAGTACGTAGCCGCTAAAACAGGCAACATCGTTCCAAGCGATCGAGCTAGCATCGCCCTAATAAACGATAACAAAAACGAATTCGAGGTTTTTGCTTTAGATGGAATTGAAGGCATTTTGCCAACCGGAGCCAGATTGCCCATAAACAATACCTTAGTCGGCCAGGCAATTAAAGAACAGCGCCTCATTAATACTCGAGAACCGTATAAAAGCTCCGGCGCAGATGCTCAAGCGCTAAGCGAGCAAGGGATGCAATCAATCATGAACGCACCATTAATTGCATCCGGCGAGGTTATTGGAACCATCAATGTTGCTAGCCAAAAACAAGGCGTGTATGACAATCAAGAAGAAAACTTGTTAGTCCAGATAGCCTCACTCTTAGCAACGACATTAGAAAGCAGACGATTAGGCGAAAGAGCGACCCTGCTGGCCTCCATCGTAGAAAATCATCCAGATTTCATTGGTATTGGCTCTCTAGAAGGACAAGCCATCTATGTCAATCCAGCTGGCTTACGAATGATGGACCTACCAGCAGACCATGACGTGACGGTTATGGATGCCACTCACTTCTATCTACCAGAAGATGCCCAATTATTAGCCGAAGAAGGCATTCCAACAGCCATGGAAACAGGCGTATGGAATAGTGAGGTTCAATTGGTAAAAACCGATGGCTCATTAATACCAGTCGAAGAAACCGTCGGTATCAACTACGATGCCAGTAAAAATCCTGTCAGCTTCAGCATTACGATGCGTGATATTTCCGAACGGAAAGAAGCCGAGCAACAGTTAGCAACCTCATTCTCACTCCTTGAAACCACACTAGAATCAACGGCCGATGGTATCCTAGTGGCAGATGGTAAAGGCGGAATCGTCCGATTCAATCAGAAATTTGTTGAGATGTGGCAAGTGCCAGAAGAGATTATTGCCTCAAGAGACGACAATCAGGCAATCGGCCATGTTCTCAGTCAATTAGTCGACCCCGACCAATTCGTCAGTAAAGTACAAGAACTATACAACGATTTAGAGGCAACAAGTTCCGACATCCTGCATTTCAAGGACGGCCGTGTTTTTGAACGCTACTCCCAACCACAAAGACTAGGAAAAGATATTATAGGCCGAGTTTGGAGCTTTAGAGATGTTACTGAACGAGAGTTACACGAAGCAGAATTAGCAGAACAAGCGCGTCGCCTAGTCGTTTTGAACGAATTGGGCAAAGAATTAAGCCTAGTGGCAACGGCCGAAGATGCTTTCAAAACCGTTGCTCTGAAAACAGCCGAAATCATTACTAGCGATAGAGCCAGCATAGCCCTGTTAAACGATAGTAAAAATGAATTTGAGGTATTTGCTCTAGATGGTATTAAAGGTATTTTGCCTACCGGGGCAAAGCTGCCAGCAACTAATACATTATTAGGATTAGCGGCCACGGAACAACGCCTTGTCAACACCGTAGAACCACATAAAAGCACAGCATTAGATGCGCAATCCTTAAGCAAACAAGGGGTACAATCAATTATGAATGCTCCCCTCATTGCATCTGGCGAAGTTTTTGGAACGATCAATGTTGCGAGTTTAACGTCAGAAGCATTCGATTCCCGTGAAGAAAACCTGCTAATACAGATAGCTTCACTACTGGCAACCACTATTGAAAATCGACGATTGTTCTCCGAAGCCCAGACATTGGCTGATCAGGAACAGATTATCAACAGTATCACTCAAAAGATTCAGCAGACCCGTTCAGTGAAAGGTGCCTTGCAAGTTGCGATTCAAGAGTTAGGCCAAGCATTCCAAGCCAAGCAAACGGCCGTTCACATGGAACTCTTCGAGGATAAACAAACAAGCGTCAACGGCCATTAATTAGCCACCATCATTAATTGAAGTATCTAAGATTATGAAGATAAAACAGGCAAATAACATGATGAATGGAACAAAAACAGAAACCGAAGCAGAACTTATTCATTTCTTTGAACTTTCCCTAGATATGTTGTGCATAGCCAATACAGACGGGTATTTCAAACGACTGAATCCAGCATTTACCCAAAATTTAGGCTGGAAAGAATCCGAACTGTTGGATCGACCTTTTTGGGATTTCATTCATCCTAACGATCAGGCTCAGACAGAAGCTGAGATTAAAAAATTGGCAACAGGTCAAAAAACAATTTACTTCGAGCATCGCTTCCGAACCAATACAGACGATTACAAATGGTTAGCCTGGACAGCCCACCCATCCCATGACGGAACTTTATACGCTTCTGCCCGTGATGTGACTGAACAAAAAGAGATTCAGGATTCATTGGCTGAAAGTAGAGACCTCCAGCTAAAGATGACTGAAAACGTACCCGGCATGATATATCAATTTGTCATGCGGCCCGACGGTTCCGCCTTCTTCCCCTTCGTCAGCGCCTGGGTCAGCGATACCTTTGGATTAACGGCCGGTGAATTGAAAGAGAGTGCAAACCCCATCATCGCACTCATTCATCCCGACGACATGCCCTCATTTGAAGCCACCGTTGGACAATCGGCAGCCACAATGCAGCCCTGGCGTTGGGAAGGCCGCTTTGTAAAAAAAGATGGCGAAGTCATTTATGCTCAAGGTCAATCTAAGCCAGAGAAGCTACCCAACGATTACATTCTCTGGAATGGTGTTTTGACAGATATTACTGACCTGAAAGCAGCCGAAACCGGTTTGGCACGACAAGCGGCTGAGTTAGAAATTGTCACAAAAATTAGTGAAATTATCGCCGGAACAGGTCAAGCCGATCAATTGATGCAAGAAGCCCTTAACTTAACTGTTGAAAGTTTCAATCTATATCACGCCCAAATTTATGAAATGAATGACGTTAACAGCGCTTTATTATTGACCTATGGCGCTGGTGAAACTGGTCGTCAATTGGTCGCCCAAGGGCATCAAATTGCATTCTCCAACGAACAATCATTGGTCGCCCAAGCAGCCAGGAGCCGACAAGGCGTAATCGAAAATGACCTTCAAGCCGCTCCTGACTATTTACCCAACCCCTTATTACCTGAAAGTCGTTCATCTCTCTCCATCCCCATGATCGTTGGCGACAGGTTGTTAGGGATTTGGAACGTCCAGGCAAATATCGTCAATCAATTTAGCGATGAAGATATCCAGATTCATTCCACCCTTGCAACTCAGATCGGAGCCGTTTTACAAAACACTCGGTCATTTAATCAGGCACAACAAGCCCTTGAGGAGCTAAATGTAGTCACCCGCCAATTAACACGACAAGGCTGGGAAGGTTATCTGAGCAGTTCAAATGCAGATATGAGCTTCAGTTATGACCTTCACAAAACAGTGCCAACAAAGTTGGATAAAACCGACGCTATGATGGGCCAACCACTAACTATTCAAGGCCAAACGCTTGGTCATCTTTTCTTAGAAGAACCCGGCGTCCGTTCTGAAAGCTTATCGGCCGTTATTGGTGCAGTAGCCAACCGACTAAGCGCCCATCTAGAAACCCTCCGATTGACTGAAGAAGCCGAACGTCGCGCGGCCGCCCTAATTACGGTAGCCGAGGTTAGTACAACCACAGCCACAACACTCGAAACAGATCGTCTGTTACAAGCAGTAACAGATCTGACCAAAGAGCGATTCGGCTTCTATCATGCTCATATCTATTTGAAAGAAGAAGACGAACTTGTATTAGCAGCAGGCGCCGGAGAAGTTGGCGAAAAAATGACAAGTGAAGGCTGGCGAATTCCTATTAGCCAGCCCCAATCATTGGTTGCCCGCGCCGCACGAAGTGGCGAAGGTGTTATCGTAAACAATGTTTATGATGACCCAGATTACTATCCAAACCCGCTTCTAATCGAAACTCAATCTGAGATGGCCGTTCCAATGATTGTCGGTAATGAGCTAATCGGCATACTAGATGTACAATCAGAACGGCCGTTTGCCTTCAATGAAGAAGCAATCCAAATTCAATCCACCCTGGCCTCCCAGGTTGCTGTCGCCGTACAAAATGCCCGACAATATGAACGTGCCCAAGCCGCCCTAGAAGAAACACAACGACAAGCTGAAAGGATGGCCCTCCTCAGTCAAATCAGCGAAAAAATCACAGTCGCCGATTCATTAGACGAAATTTACGAAATTGCAGCCAACGAAGCAACCCAATTATTCCCATCTGATCGAGTCACCCTGAGCCTGCTAGATGAAACTGGTAAAAGGGCTCAGGTAATTGCCTTCGGTGGCGATCAAGGCTCTGTGCCAGTTGGTGTTCCTCAACCCATTGCAGGCACATTAACCGAAAAAGTAATCCAGGCACGTCGAGCAATGGTCATTCATGATCCTGCCTCCGGCCCTAATAGAAGTATAAACTCCGCCATGGTTGTTCCATTGATTAGCGGCACTAGAGTGATGGGGACAATTAATATTGGTAGTAAGCAATTCAACCAATATGATGAAAAAGATGAGACCCTTACATTCCAAATGGCCTCATTACTATCAGCCGCTATTGAAAATCAGAGTCTTTTCGCCGAACAGACAGCAACAGTCAAACGGTTGCAAGAATTAGATGAAATGAAATCCTCTTTCTTAGCAAACATGAGTCACGAATTACGAACCCCTCTCAACTCAGTTATTGGTTTTACCGACGTTATGCTTGAAGGTTTAGATGGTCCCATAACAGATATGATGGAAACGGATTTGAAAATTATCCAAACCAACGGACAGCATCTATTACACTTAATAAATGATGTATTGGATATGGCCAAGATTGAAGCTGGACGTATGGAACTTGCAATTGAAAGAGTCAATGTTCATGAGATTCTTGAAGAAGTAGTCGTGATGACCGCTCCTCTAGCAAAAGAAAAAATGTTGGATTTAGAATTGATCAGCTCATCTGAGGAAGCAGAACTAGAAATTGAGGCAGACGCCCGTAAACTCAAACAAGTTGTGGTAAATCTTGTCGGTAATGCCATTAAATTTACCCAAAAAGGTAGCGTAACAGTTCAGGTTGCCCGAAATATGGAACTAGTCCATGTTCAGGTTAAAGATACTGGAGCTGGAATCGAACCAAATCAGGCTGAAAAGATTTTCGAGGCTTTTAGACAGGCAGACAACTCCGTTACCCGCAAAATTGGGGGAACTGGTCTTGGGCTTCCAATTAGCCGCCGCTTGGTAGAGTTACACGGTGGCCGACTATGGGTTGAAAGTTCTGGCATTGCCGGGGAAGGATCAACCTTCCATATCCAATTACCTATTGAAGTTAGACGTTCCGTTATGGCGCAAGAAGCAATTTTATTATAATCTTTTGGGAATAAAGTTTATAGTTGGTATAAAATTTCGGGAAAATGTATGAGGAACAAAAGGTAAGTAAGTATGAAGAAGATTTTATATATTGAAGACAATCCCAACAATATGCATCTGGTTGAGAAAGTTTTGAGAGCAAAAGGTTACGAAATGTTAGGTGCAGAAGATGGCGAAACGGGCCTTGTCATGGCCGAAAATGAAACGCCAGAATTGATTTTGCTCGATATTAATTTGCCTGGTGTAGATGGGTATGAAATTGCTAAACGTCTTCGGAAAAGCAATAATGAAAAAATTGCTAATGTACCAATCATCGCAGTAACCGCAAATGCGCTAGTAGGTGATGATAAGAAAGCTATAAATTCAGGTTGCACCGATTATTTACCAAAGCCAATCGACATTAAAGTTTTGCGAGAAGTAGTTGCCCGATATTTACCAAACCCCGATTAGCCAATCAAGTAATAAATTTATAGTCAGAATCCTAAATCAGCTAAGCTGGTAAAGTTTCTGCAATGTTCAACAACCCGTTCTAAATTTAAAAAATACGACCCATTCTGCAATCAATAATATTCTTAATAAGTATAGGTGAAGTATGCCAGCAGAAATCCAATCCGAAAAGTTACACGAGTTATTCATCCAAAACGTCTCACACGAATTGAAGACACCATTAGCAGTCATGCTCGGCTTTACTCAGATGCTTCGGGAAGGTGAGTTTGGTGTATTGGCCCCAGAGCAAGAAGAAGCTACAACAATAATTCTCGACCGCACAGAAGCCTTACGCAGCATTGTCGAGCGAATTTGCTTACTAATCGGCGTTGAGGGACAAGAAAATTTACAAAAGCCAGTATCATTAGATGAGATCGTAAGAGATGAGATTATCAAGAAAAAGGCCTTAATCGATAGTCAAAGCATGTCTCTAATTGTTGACTATGCAGATAATTTGCCACAGATATATGGCGATCAATATCAGCTAAGCCATATGATCGATTGCTTATTAGATAATGCAATTAAATTCAACAAACCAAACGGCCGAATTAATATCCAACTTTACACTGAAAAAGACCGCCTTTGCGTTTCATTCAAAGATTCAGGAAATGGCTTATCCTCTGAAGAAATTGAACAAATCTCTTCAAACCAATTCTACCAAGTAGACGGTTCAATGACGCGCCATTATGGCGGCCTTGGGCTAGGGTTGACCCTGGTCAAATCAGTATTAAAAGAACATAATGGCACATTGGAAATTCACGGTCTACCTGGAGTGGGAAGTCAGTTTATTATTAAGCTTCCAACAGATATTCCTGGTATAATCCTCCCAGAACCCCAAACCTTACGCCGCAAATATCGAATCCTAGTTGTCGATGATGAAGAAAATGTTGGTTTAATCGTCCAAAAAGGATTGAAAAAATTACCCAACAGCCAAATTCAACGAGCCGTAAGCGCCGAGGAAGCCCTCGCCCATTGTCAAGAAGCGCCCTTTGATCTAATAATCACCGACTACATGATGCCAGGAATTGATGGCATTGCTTTGGCAGCGCAAATTCGTCAACTCTATCCCCAAACTGTGATTTTGATGCTAACAGCCCATAATGATGAGCAATTACATCAACATGCTTCACAGGTATCAGTCCAACGCATATTAAATAAACCAATAGAAATTGCTAAGATTCGACAAGCAGTTTCGCAAGCGCTACAAGAAACTAACCCCACTTAATCAATCCGGTTATCAATGCTGCATAAATGAGAAATTTAAAAGAGAAAATTCTTGTTGTGGACGACACACCCCACAATTTACGCTTGTTGGTTAGCTTACTGTCCCAAGAATATGATGTTTTGGTAGCCTCAAGCGGGCCAACAGCACTAGTTATGGCAGAAGAAACATTGCCAGATTTAATTTTACTAGATGTGATGATGCCCGATATGGACGGTTTTGAGGTTTGCCGAAAACTAAAGGCCGATCACGCAACATCTAATATCCCAGTTATATTTTTGACCGTATTCGATGGGTTGCCAGATAAACTCGCTGCCTTTAGAGTGGGCGGCGTCGATTATATAACAAAGCCATTTCAAATGAAGGAAGTTTTAGCGCGTGTCGACACACACTTAACAATTCGTCGGCTCCAACAACGGTTAGAACTTCAAATAAATGAATTAGACGCTTTTGCCCACACTGTAGCCCATGACCTATTAACACCTTTATCCTTGATTCAAGGATTTGCTGATTTATTAGTGCAAGATTACGATGAACTAAGTTCTCATGAAATATATGACTATTTAGGGAATATTCAATCGGCTGGTGAAATAGGTATTAAAATTGTTCGGGAGTTGTTGCTGCTAGCAAGCATCCACAAAAAGGATCCCCCGTTTACGCCTGTTGATATGCCTTCAGTCGTAAATCGAGCAATTAGCCGATTAAACCAAGCCTTCCCCAATAATCAACCAGAAATCATTCAAACAGAAACATGGCCTATGGTAATAGGATACGAACCCTGGTTAGAGGAAGTCTGGGTCAATTATCTTAGCAATGCCTATAAATATTGTGGACCGAATGCCGAAATATGCTGTGGTATGACCCCACTCGGAGAAGATCGTTTCAAATTTTGGGTTCAGGACAATGGGCCAGGTATCTCTGATGCAGAACAAAAAGGGCTTTTCATTGAATTCAATCAACCTAATGCTGCCCGAAAGGAAGGATACGGCCTTGGCCTTTCAATTGTTCAACGTATTATTTCCAGGCTTGGCGGTGAAGTTGGGGTAGAGAGTCAATTAGGGAAGGGGAGTATCTTCTTTTTTATACTGCCACTTAGGTAATTCCTAAAAGAAAATTATTAGACTGTACTATTCCTCAATAGTATAGCCAATCCCACGAACGGTTTGAATGACATCAACCGTATCTCCTGCAATCTTCCTTATTTTTTGCCGAATACGATAAATATGAGCTCGTGTAATTTCGCTCGCTTCCCAGGCATCACTTTCATAACCCTGGATTTCACTAACCAATTCTTGTGGAGACACAATATGAGGGGAGCGGCTAGCCAAATGATATATTAAATCAAATTCAATCGGGCTTAATTCGATTAAATGACCCTCAACCGTAATCACATGTCGGGCGATATCAATAATAAGTGACCCTTGTTTCAAAAATCGTTGTTCAGGCTTCTTCGGCTCTTCCGAGGGCTTTAAGGAAACAGGTTCAATATCACTCCCTGAGACAGCTGCTCGAATTTGAGTAAGACTGCTGGCCAAATTGTCTTCCAAATTCTTTAAAAGAAACTGTTGTTGCATTGTTTGTTGCCGCTTGAGCAACCCCTCCCGAACACTCTTACGCAAAGTTTCTGCCTCACATGGCTTAAAGAGATAATCATGAGCGCCATGACGAAGGGCTTCAACGGCCGTTTCCAAAGCTGCATGTGCCGTCAAAAGAATAACTATCGTATCAGGCCATTTTTGATGAAGTCTGGTCATCACCTCCATACCGCTGATTCCAGGCATCATCACATCCAACATGACTAAATCAAACTCTTGTTTGTTAATCTCAGCCAGAGCGCTTTCGCCACTAGAAACTTCCGTAACTGAATAACCATCTCGCTGTAACAATCGAGACAGGAAAAAACGGATATTCTGTTCATCATCTACAATTAAAATATTAGCAGTCATTTTCCAATAGAAGTCAGACTTACATTAACTCAACGTTTCTTAAATTATTGGACTCAATCCACAATCTTACGCTTTACCTGAATTAATAATAGCAGACTTCATATGAAAACAGGGTGATTCGACCAAATACCAAACGCAGACAGGAGTGATTATAAGTGATTTCAATACAAAAGAAAAACCTGATCCTAGTGTGAGTTCACACTATTAAATGACCTTAGTCATAATTACTAGGACTATTTAACTGTAATTTTGTTTGTAACTTTTTCAGTTTAGGCTTATACTGATATAACTTGATTTTTATTAAATGACAGCTATTTTATATTATTAATTTCAAAGGAGCAGGAGGAATTAATGCCCTCTTTACCACAAAAAGAAGATATATTGGTTGAAAAACAACCAACAACTAGCAACCGTGAGCCATACCAAACGCCCGATATCGTTTACGAAGGGACTATTAGCATTCGGGCAGGATCGCCAATCGGATTTTCCGATCCTGGAAATCCCTTTGGTGATGATCTATCATCTAATTAACAATGATGCCAACGTTTTTTCGAGAAGTTTTCCAAATCTTTTAAGCATCATCCCCCAACAATAAATGTCACCCAACCCTCCCAGCAGGTTAGATTCTACCTCTATGGGGGGGTTTTCGTTTGAATAACCCTATACCTCAATTTAATTTTTTTGCCGCTTACCGTAAATCATTAGAAATTTATTCTTCATGGCACCAATATTGAACCCTGACGCTAGTTTAAGCGACTATAAGTATAAAGGGCAACCGTTGTCCTCGCTTGATGATGCTAGGATTGTGAAGCTGATCAAAAAGAGACATGATGGTGCCTTTGCCGAACTTTATCATCGTTATAACAGTGACATTTACGCCTATCTACTTCGACTGATCTCCAACACTTCTGCCGCCGAAGATCTGCTCCAGGAGGTATTCGTTGGCTTTTGGCAAGGAATAGACAAATTTAAAGGTGACTCCACCTTAAAAACTTGGCTTTTTCGGATCGCCCATAACAAAGCAATGTCCTGGCTCCGAATCCATTATCGAGTACAAGAAGTCGCCCAAGATGAGCTGCTAGTTGAAAGTGAACGGCCGTCACCAGACACTCAATCAATGTTAAATTGGCGGGCCGAAAAAGTGCAAGAAGCGCTGGGCGAACTTTCTACAAACCATCGGTCAGTCGTTGAACTCTTTTACTTTATGGGCTTGTCCTACCATGAAATTTCCAAAGTGGTCGGATGTCCAGTTGGTACTGTAAAAAGCAGAATGTCACATGCCTTGCAAAATCTGAATCATATTCTTATCAATTATGGCCTTGAAACCTGATGATTAGAAAAAAAATAAACCAACACCTCAACACCCAACTTCCCGCATACATTAACGGGACATTAAGTCCTGTCCAACAAAAAATAGTTGGATTTTGGCTCGAACGAGATGAGCAAGCCCAGGCAACCGCCGAAAATCTGAAAACGCTACAAACAGCCATCCGCCATCAACCACGCCCAACGCCATCACCGGCCATCTTAAGCAAGATTCAAGCCCAAATTCATAGCCAACAAGCCGCCGCCAATCGCCAAAAGCCCCCCCTCCAAAGACAAGCTATTGGCTTCCCAATCCTCCTCCTAAGCTTTGTAACTTTGCTCTTAGCCGCCGCCGTCATGTGGCAAGCATTACCCCCCGGAATCGTCTTGCAATGGTCAGTTGAAGGCCAGGCCCCAGAATCCTTCCTCGTCTACCGCGCCGAAGTTGATTCAGAAAGTCAATTTCAACTCTTAGACAAGATTCCCGCAAGTCAAGTCAGCGAATATACCTTCACAGACGTCCGCCTCTTGCCCGGCCAAAGCTACGTCTATCGGGTCGAAGGCTTAAACGCCAGCGGCCAACCCGCAGCCAGCCAGACGATAACGGGTCAAGCGATTGATGCCCTACCCGGCCAATTAGCATTGTTGTTAGTATTGGTCTTATGTTGCTATTTTGTTTGGGTCATGGTTCAGCAATGGCGACCAATGACCACCGCAGCGATATAAATAAGTCCCCCGTTTATTAATCAACTATCATCGCGGAGCCGAAAAACGACTAGCAGCGCTAACAGCACAAACCCGGCCGAAATCAAAAACGTCTCTACCAATACAGATACCGTTGTATCGGTTAAAGCTTCGATAACGGCCGTCTGATAATTTGGATTATCAAGCCCAGGCAAAACAGTCAACTCCCGTAAAACATTAAAACGATACAATCCCCACGCCGTCAACCCCGACAACCCAACACTCATACCCATTAATCGCAGCACAATAACCAAACTTGATGCCACCCCCCGCTGATCTTCTGGCGCAGCATTAATGACTGCCGCTCCAATCGGGGCCGTCACCAACCCAAAACCTGCCCCCAAAATAGCTAACTGCCAGGCCATCTGCCCATAAGGCGTTGCCGACTCCCAAGACAAGCCCATCAGGCCAAAACCTACGATACAGCCAGCTAACCCCAACCATGTCACCCGCCGATACTGCCAACGTTCTGTCAGGCGGCCACCTAGATACGCCGTCACAGCCATCGCCGCCGTCATCGCGCTCAACAACCAACCGCTGGTCAACGCGGCCGTTTCCAAATCAAATTCCAGTACATTAACCAACAGCGGCACATTAATCATGGCAATAATCAACACCGCCCCAACCAGGAAATTGATGATAATCGCCGGGCTAAAATTCGGCCGTTTGAACAGCCCCAAATCAATTAAAGGCGGTGGTGTATTTGCGCCCTCAACCGTCCGCTTCTGTGTCAATCGTCGTTCGATAAAGAAAAAGAAGACAAACCCTATTCCAGCTAATAGATAGAGCGGCCAAGTCGGAGCTTGTTCATTATCTAACAGTTGGTTCAGCCCACTGACACTTTGAATATCAGCGCTGTTCAGCAAAGCGATATTCAACGCGATCAAGCTAACCGTCAGGACGGCCGTCCCTATCCAATCCAATCCTGCTCGCTTCTTCGGTCGGGGCAAATCACGCAGCGCCCACCAAGCCGCCGCAATACCAACCAGACTCAAGGGAATGTTAAGATAAAACTGCCATCGCCAATCGAGAAAACGGACCAGCAGCGCCCCATAAAGCGGCCCCCAGACCCACCCCGCCGTATCAACCGCGCCCAAAATGCCCAGAGCAGACGGCCGTTTTTCCGCCGGATAAATATCCCCAATAATAGCCATACCCACCGGAACCATCGCCCCACCACCAAGAGCGGTCAAAACTCTTCCGGCAATAAAAGTCGGCAAATCGGGCGCATTAGGCAGCCAGATTGAACCAATCAGAAAAAGCACCAGAGAGCCGATAAAGACTGGTCGACGGCCGATAATGTCACTGACACGGCCGATGAAAGGCATCACCACCACATAGGCAATCAGATAAGCATTAACAATCCAAGCCGCATCGTCCAAACCATCCGGCAAAGGGATTTCCAGATCAAAGATAATCTGGCGCAGCATGGTCGAGACAACGGTCAGGTCATCGGCAGCGATGAAAACACCAAAGGCGATGACAGCCAGGATTAGGCGGGGAGAAGGTCGGCGCATTGGGAATTACAAGAAGAAGTCCTTTAGAACGGCCGTCACCTCAGCCACAATAATATGCCAATCAACCTCAAAACTGCGGGTAATAATAAGCGTTTGATCATCAATTTCAAGCGTTTGAATACCTTCAATAAAAGATAACGCCTGAGCAACGGCCGATCCTTCCTCCATCTCATTCAATGATCCATACAGTTCCACCCCATCAAGCGCCAAAGGCAAATTTGTTTGAATCCGCATAACGACCGGATCATCCGTCATTTCACTTTCTATTTCAATATATTCAGACATCGTGTATTATTGTACCGAAGATGTTCACTATTTTGAAGAGTAGTTCGCAAAACAATATCAAGGAGGAAAAGTAATGTTAAAAGAATTCAAAGAGTTCATCGCCAGAGGAAGTGTCTTTGATTTAGCTGTTGGTATCGTAATTGGAGCTGCTTTTGGCGCCATCATTAAATCTTTCGTGGATGATTTATTAATGCCAATATTAGGCCTCTTTACGGGTGGCCTAGATTTCACGAATCTATTTGTTGCCCTGGATGGCGGAGACTATACAACATTAGCCGATGCAATGGATGCCGGAGCAGCAACCCTTAACTACGGCTTATTTATTAACGCGGTCATCAACTTTGTCATCGTGGCCTTTGCATTGTTCCTAGTCATCCGACAAGTGAACAAAATGCAAAAAGAGGAGGAAGCAGCCCCACCACCAGGCCCTTCAACCGAAGAAAAGTTACTAACAGAAATACGCGATCTCTTAGCCCAAAAAGAATAAGCACACCTTAAGTTAGAAGTTCAACTTTTTAAGCAGTAATATCTTTCAAATTTATTAGATGAAAAGTTGAACTTCTGTGTTAATCGACCTTTGGAGGTTCTTTTATGAACAAACTATTTAACTTCTTAGCAGGCGCGCTTTGCGGTGCCATTGTCGGTGCAACGGCCGCATTGCTAATGACCCCCTCTTCCGGCCAACAACTGCGTGATGAGGCAATGTCTCGTTGGGAAGATGCCCTAACAGAAGCCCGTTTGGCGATGGAAGAAACCCGCCAGGAACTCCAGGCTCAATTCGAGCAGATGAAAGAGGGAACCCAATAATCTTTAGAAGTCAGGCTTTTTCCAACGAAATTCATGCCAACCGAAATGCAAAAGCCTGACTTCTTTTACTCCACCATCAACCAATAAGCCGTTGATTGCTCCGTAAAGGGAGTCGTTGGGGTAATCATCAATACCCCGCCATCTTGCCCCAAATCAACCGTCCATTGCCCCTGGTTCTGTTCTGTCAACATTAGAGGAACAACCTCAATAGCGCCAATAGGGCTGGTTTTCATCAGGCGCAAATGCCACAGTTGAGGCAGGAGCCACCCACTCTGAACAAAACCTTCTGCCAGCCAACCATCTGCCCCCGCTTCCACATCTGTTGTATAACCTAATTCAGGGATGCTTATATCATCAATGGCAAATCCCTGCCCGGTAATAGCTGGATCCGTCATCACCTCAAAGCGCAGCCAGACTTCTTGCCCAACATAGCTATTCAGTGAGATCGTCTCCTCAACCCAACCGCCTACATTATCGCCCTCATCCTGGCTACGGCCGTTATACGAAGGTCCATATTCGCCTGGAGTAGCATGATCCGGAACCAACAGCCGCCAATTTTGTCCCGCATCTGTAGACACGCTCAGATACGCAAAATCAAAATCCTCTTCCAAATCATACCAGGCCCAAAATGATAGAGTGGCCTGGTTCAGCCCCGCCAGATCAAACACCCCCGTCAACCTTGCATTCGTATCATCTACAGCCGGCACAAACCACATCTGCTCACCACTATGGGGTGGTGTGTTTATCAAAGGCAATCTGGTATTTCCAGCAAACGAAATAGTCGTCTCGCCCGTCACATCCATCTCCACATAATCAACAGCAAACTGCTTAATCTCGCTCACCGTATCAAAGGGTTTTGCCTTCAACTCAATAGCGTGAGACGGCCGACTTAGCCGTAAATTACTATAACTATAGAGTGGGTCACTTGTGGAATTATCCAAATAATTCGCTACCGCCCAATTGGCAAAAAAAGCATCAAAAGAAAATGATGACTCCACAGTCTGTAACACTGAGTAAACAGCCCCCATCCCATTACCATGGGAACGAGCTATCTCCATCACGGCCGCATCGCCCAACTGTTCCCACAGATAAACATTAAACAGATAAGCGCCCCCATAATGGGCAAAGACCAGGTCATCATCGTCATATTCCCAACTATTCAACTGAATATCAGGATTCGCCAAATAATCAATAACCGTATCAACCGTATCCAACCCCACATAAAGCTCCGTCAACTGAGACAAACCCTCGTTCAACCAGACCGATTCATTGGCATCATTATTCCATTGGGTCAAATGTTGCATCTCATGAACCAGCGTCCCAAAATATAGCTCTTCCCCAAGCCGTAGATTATCCATATTCAGGTAAACTATCTCCTGCTCATTGGAATTGCTCCGAATCGTGCGAGGATACTCATCATCACTGTCAAAAAAGCCTAATTCCCCACCCTCGGCAAAGCCATCCAGGTGCAACACACTGAAATGGGGATCATTATCAACGCCAGGCCGCCACTCTTCGCCAAAAAAGGCGCTAATTACCTGATAATATTCTTCTTCAAAGCGGTTGGCCGTCGCAGCCACCGCCGACTGACTTAAATTCAGGCTCGTTTCAACCCAAAAGTAAGTATGCTCCGTAACCGCCATTAACTCAGCCTCTAGTCGGCCGTCCTCCGTCGTAAACGTCTGAATAGCCCCCAACGAATATGGCCCCGCTATCACCGACCGTTCACCCAAGTCAAAAGTCGTCAACCGGGAAGCCGTCTCATAATAATCTCGCACCGGATATTCAGCCGCCAACAACGAATTCATATAGGTAAACGAATTTGCCTGATACGGCCGTTGCTCAATCGAATTAGGAGGAGTTAGATTCAACACCGTTTCCGGGTTCGGTGTCTCCGTTGGCGTTGGCACGGCCGTAGCAATCTCAACCGTTGCCGGATCAATACCCCCTGCCTCAACCGTTACCGATGGCTCTCCCAATATAGGCGAAGTCGGTGTTGGCGGAATAAGGGTAGCTGGCGAGGTTGGAGTAATCGTTGGCGGAACAAAAGCCAGGGCCGTTTCCGTCGCCGAAACCCCAGCCAAAATATCCTGCCCCACAAACACCGCCCCCGACAAAGCAATCACCCCCAAACAGGTAAAACAAATCATCAGCGCCAAACAGCCACCAAATACCCAAGGTAAATAGCGGCTTCTAGAAGGTCGGGGGGGCTGTTGTTGCGGCGGCGAATAGTACATAGTAATGGTCACTTGTTGATTTGCTAAATTGCGAAGCTGTTAATGAACTTACTATTGTGTCAACTGGACAACCCCCTCTTCGTTAACAATTCACCAGTTAAACAATTCAGCAATTAATTATTTCTTTCCTTTCTTTATCTACAACCAATTACGGCTGCTCTTTAATAAAGTTGTAAGCATAACCAACCGGTTGGCTAGTGACCGGGGCGTTGGCAGATACGACAAGGACTGCCCGGTTCATGCCTGAGCTAAATGGAATAGTCCAACGGCCGTGCCAACCCTCATCCAACCTCAACCGCTGCACCTCAACCCCATCATCACCCAACAAAAGCAGTTGCAGGATGTACGTTTGAGGCAATACATTAGCATGACGCACGAATCCGGCCGCTTCCCAACCAACGCCATCATTCTCAGCATCATCTAAGAAAGCCAGTTCTGGGATAGCAATATCATCTAAAGCAAAGCCCTGTAAATGGATCGCTTCATCCGTCACCACCTCAAATCGAATAAGGACTGTTTGACCAGCATAAGCGCTTAAATCGGCCGTATCCTGTACCCAAACGGCCGTCTCACCACCGCCACTATTGCCCGTAAAGGCCGGGCCAAAGCTGTTGCCCTGCGGATTATCGAGGGTGGTCAGCGACGTTTCCAATAATGTCCAATTTTGACCCTCATCGGCCGAAACCGCCAGATAACCATAGTCCCAGCCCGTTTCCAATTCATACCATGTCCAAAAGGATAAGGTCGCCCTCTCCAAGCCGCTTAAATCAAATCGGCCAGTTAAAGTTACATCAGAATTATCAGCTGGGTAACTGCTCCAAAACATACGACCACTGTGAGCGCTGGCATCAATCAAGCTCGTTTGACGCGTACCCGTAAAAACCAACGTTACTGGTTCATCGCTCTCAATTTCCAAATAATCAGCCCCATACTGTCGAACGGCCGCTTCGCCCCCTGTCGGAAAGCGATTAATCTCAGCCGCCAATGATAAATCTGGTATCTCAACCTGGTTATATTGATAAATGTCGACCGTATTCTCAAAACCATCCAAATAATTAGCGGCTAACCAATCAGCAAATAGATCATCAAACGTCATCTCCCTACCCGCTTCAACCAATGTCATTTCAACGCTGCCAGGGCCATTTTCCGGGCTGCGAACCAAAGCCCGGCTGGCATCTTCCCCAAAGCGCTCCAAAAAATAAGTCGTAAAGAGAAAGGCCGCCCCATAATGGGCCCGGGTCGTTTCACCCTGATTCATAAAATCATTCAGCTGGATATCCGTTCGTTCAGCATAACCCTCTAAAAATCCAATCGAGGTATAACCATTCAAATGGGCGGCCAATTCAGACAGACCCTCATTTAGCCAAGAAGCCTCATTCGCGTCGGTCGCCCGATGAACCATATGTTGGTATTCATGGGCAATGACTCCAAAATAGGCTTCACTCCCCACTTCAGCATACTCTAAACTGATATAGAGCATCTCCTTTTCATTGGAGAATGGATTAACGGCCGTCACAAAACCATCAGCCTGAGAAAAATAGCCCGCCACCGTTCCCCCAATTCGTTCAATATGCAGAATCTGAATACGTGGATCACCATCCACCCCAGGCCGAGCCTCTTCCCCAAAAAAAGTGCGAACGGTCGGTAATATCTCATTCTCCAAAACGGCCGCAGCCCCAGCCACCTCTGCCCCATCATAATCAACCCCCGACTCAAACCAAAGGTTCAACTCCTCCGAACGATAAGCTAAAACGGCCGTAATCTCAACATTCTCATCCGTCTCATGATTTTTATACCAAAAAGAGGTGCTGTCTCCCTCCGAATAAGCTGTCGCCTCCGTTGCCGCCACCGTCGGAACCGGGCCAATCCCCTTATATCGGCTCGTCAATTCGGCCAAATCACGAGCCGGAATCGTTGCATTTTGGAAAGCAACGGCCGTTTCAAAGGCAGCTTCTGGCGGCGCTTCCAATATAATCGGCGGCACAATTTCCTCAGATTCTGAAGAAAAGATGTCACATCCGCTTAAAATTAGGATAATCAATAACGAAAATAAAATCGGTAGGGGCTGATTTAAGACCAGCCCAGGGCGACTACAAAAGTGCGCCCCTAAAAAAGGTTGACGAGATCGCATAATCTGAGGATTATACGGACAGGTTAAGATGTCGCAACTGTTCAGCCGTATTTGGGTTATTAGGTGGTAGGGAAAGTGAGGAATTTATGAAATATGCCCATATTGTTGGTTGGGGCAGTTATTGGCCCGAACGAATTGTTACAAATGAAGAATTAGCCCGCACCGTTGACACCAGCGACGAATGGATCTACACCCGCACCGGAATAAAAGAGCGACGAATCGCTAGCGCCAAAGAGACAACCGCCACCCTGGCCTTTGAAGCCGCCGCCCGCGCCCTCGATGTAGCCGACATACACCCCTCTCAGGTAGAGTTAATAATCGTCGCCACTTCAACCCCTGACTACGTATTCCCATCCACCGCTTGCAAGGTCCAGGAATATTTAGGGGCCAACCGGGCTGGCGCTTTCGATCTAAGCGCCGCTTGCTCCGGTTTCGTCTATGGTTTGAGCATGGGTGCAAACGCCGTTGCCACCGGCTCCGTCAAAAATGCCCTGGTCATTGGCTCTGAAACGATGTCAAAGGTGCTTGATTGGAACGATCGGGGAACCTGCATTCTCTTTGGCGATGGGGCCGGGGCCGTTGTCCTAAAAGGCTCTAGCATTCCCGGCGGTGTCCTGGCCTCCACTCTACGCTCAGACGGTACTGGCGGCGATCTACTCAGCCTGCCAGCCGTCTATCACAACCCCCAACTGCCCAGTCTAGGGCCAGAATTCAGCCATAACGGCCGAAATCAAAATACCATTCGTATGGACGGCCGTCAGGTCTTCCGCTTCGCCACCAACGTCCTCAGCACCTCTATCCTAAACACCTTAGAGAAAGCCGAGTTAACAATGGATGACGTCTCCCTCATCGTCCCCCACCAGGCCAATAAACGAATCATTGAAGCCTCCGCTAAACGGCTAAAAATATCGCCCGACCGCTTCTTCCTCAACATTAACCGCACCGGCAACACCTCAGCCGCTTCTATTCCAATGGCTTTGTGTGATGCGGTAGATGATGGCCGTCTAAAGCCGGATGATAATATTGTCTTCGTCGGCTTTGGCGGCGGCCTAACCTGGGCCTCATCCGTTGTCAAATGGAATGTCACCCCACCCGAAACATCCCGCGTCGGTCGAGAATGGAATCGGGCCAGATATATTGGCGCCCGCACCAGAGCATCAGCCGTCAAACTCGGCCGTCGCCTCGGCGCCCGCCTCTTCGGCTCCCCCACCCCCGACGCTACCCTTAAAGATGCTGATAAATAAGAAAAAAAGGGCGGCTAGTTTCCTAGCCACCCTTTCATTAATTTATATCAAAATCCAGCCTATTCTGTTAATGTGTCCGTTGAATACGCTTAAACACCATTAACGTAATTCCCGAAATCAACAATAGACCAATCCAAAGCAGAACGAACCCGGACCCACCAGTATTCAGCCCAGCATTATTCAAGGTGATTGCAGTTGGTGGTGGTGGCTCTGCCGCCAACTGAATTTCAGCCCGACCACGATTGTCATTGGTTGGGCCACCAGGGCCTGTTCCAGCGAAATCAGTCTGCCCAGTTCGAGGGGCGGTAAAAATAACCCAGGTTCCGTTAGCCATATGATATGGGGAGCCGCCAGGAGGGGATGGCTCATTCCATTCTGATGGAAGCGCAATGTGACCCGACCAAGATAATAAAACCTCTTCATTAGCTGCCAAGAAACAATATTCAACCGAATTCGCTTCACAGTTAGCTTGGCCCAGATCATTACCATCGGCATCACAGGCAGCATCACCAGTGGTATGATAATAGTTTCCAACACTCGTAATCGTACCGCCCCAAATCGTCAAGGCGCTATCAGCCGGTTGAGAGCCAGTAAAAGCGTTGCCATTCATTAACTTACTCAGCGCTGGATCAGGTGGGAACAAAAAAGAACCATCAGCTGGATTACCAGAATGAACGGTGTCAACCGTTGGATCAACATTTGGCAAAGTCTTATTGTAAGTGCTTAAATAATCAATAGCCGGGGCAGAACCTTGGGTAACGTCCCACTTCATCCCAAAACAATAAGTATTCCCTATAAATAAACCATCATGAATATGGCGATAGGGCAAATAATCACCAAGATAATATTGGGACTTATTCAACCCTGCATTACCCGTAATCCAACCAACACCCCCTGTTGAAATCGTACACGTTGGGTTTTCATTATTATCATCATTCGCACACTGCGACAACTGCGTAGATGTAGCCGCCTCAACGTACTGAGCGTGGGCAAAAATCATAAAGACCCCTAAGAACAGGAGCAATATAACAATTGCTGTCATTTTCCTCGGACTTAAACTAGGACTATCTAAATTTGCTTGCATGTACTTCTCCTTTCCTTGAACTTAACGACAATAAAAAAAGCGTTGTGGATTAAAATAAAAGTGATGGGAATAGATAATAAACTCTCAAGCAAATTAGCTAATCATCTTTCCAATATCCAATTGATGTAAATCAATGAAAATCTATACTTATATAGTCGCTAAACCCGTCATTAAGGTTCAATATTGGGACAATGGTACTGCAAGAGACAACAAAAAGAGGCCGATTACAAAATCAATCAGCCTCTTTAATATCAATCTTGATCGAAATTTTATATGTTCGAGTTGTTCCTAATTAACAAAACACCTGTGGTTGTCATCCCTGCGAAGGCAGGATCGCCTGTCGACGACGCAATAAGAGCATCGTCACAATTAACCCAGCGATAGTAAGGGCTAACACAAGCAAAAGACCTGTTTCCTGGCTGCCTGTCGTAGCATTAATCAGAGTAATGGCCGTTGGGCCGAAGAACCATTGATAATCTTCAACCTCACCCGTCGTACCAACACCAGCATAATCATCCGATGTCAAACTACCGCCAGGTGCGTCCGCCTCATCATTGAAGATTCTAGCTCGTATATAGACTGAATCCCCGGTATTGTAATTTCCTGGGATCAAGATATTAACAGTCGATACCCCACCAGTAGGTAGATTTAGGAACGGATAGAACTCGTTGGCTTCATCAAAGTCACCATCCCCATTCCAGTCAATCCAGATACCAACATCGGCCGTTGGCGTCGAACCTTGAACATCAAGATTAATTGTCACCGTGTTGCCAGGAACCCAATTGGTAGATCCGCTGCGGGAGACGCCATCCTCATCATTAGCGCTCGCAACATCGCCAGTGGCATCAACACTCGGTTGACCGTCCACTTCTGGATCAGGGCTGCTGCCCAAATAAGCGCTGTTGATCGTCAGGATATGACGAGCGCCATTACTGCTTTCCAATGTACTATAAGTGTCAGGCAAATCACCATAGTCTGTCAAGGGATCGGGATCGGGATCAGGTGGGAAATCATCATTTTCATCCAAGTCGCCATTTTTAATCGGCGAATGATGGGACTCGCCCGCCAAAACAAAGATCGGTTCAGACCCACAGATAGTCAAATCGGCCGACCATTCATAGACCATCGCCCATTCCCATTCATAGGTACTGCTATAAGAAATTGGACCAGTAGCAGGGTAGCCATCTAAACCAACAACGACATCGGGGCTGCCAGCAGCATAGGGAGATTTCCAATCCTGAATGTTGGCTGTTGGGCCGCCACCCTGATAGAGATCCCAAGGATTCGTCGGATAATTAGCGATATAATTGTTAAAGTTCCAGGCCATCGAACTGCCAGACGTATAACCTGGAGGAGCAACCCCTAGACCAGCGCCAGATGTATTATCAGAAACCCAGGTGCCACCCACATTGGCGGTATAACCTTGCTGCCAACTCCAGGAATTGGGTGAAGTTGTACATTCCAACGTAAAGGAGGCAAATTCAGAATCTGTATTCCGCTTGCAATTTCGATGGTTTGACCAGCCAGCGTTTTGGGTATAAGCGGCATTAGATTGGGGTGAACAAACATTATCGTTCACCGTTCGGTCAACGACCAAAGCCACATAGATGTTGGGGCTGTCAAAATAAATATACAAACCACTGCCATATTCAGAGGAGCCATAAAGGCTGTAATCATTGTTGTCTCCGTCCCCATAAAACAAACCGTTGACAACCGGCGGAGCAGCCGCTTCAACATCACCGCTCAAATTGTGAGCTATAAAACTCAGCATAATAAATAAGAAGACCAGAACGGCCGTAGACCGCAGCCAGCCCCGTAACTGCGACCGTCTCCGTCGTTTGCCCGATCTTAATCGAATATCTGCAATCTGCGAATTTGGATAATCCATTTCATTCTCCTTTTCACGCACACAACTATGAATAAATACTATTAAGAATAAATAAAAGAATCTTGAAATTAGTACCACAGTACCATGACTCAAGTCCTACTAACATAGTCGCTTGAAGAGAAATTTTGGTTCAAAATTGGGGGAATTAATCAGCTCAGGCGAAGGAAAAATTAATGCCAGATAAGCTATAGAGAAATGAAAAACACTTCCCCTTATTTCATCCTAAAGGGGAAGTGTTACAAATCAAATTACAATCGTTCAGCGCCTTACATCTAGCGCATTACTTATGTTCTGGAATGCTTTACCTATCCTTTGGTAATAACCACCGTCAGACCTTCGCCAGATGGGTTGTCAACCACGCTAACCGTCACATCACCATCAGCATTATTAAAAGTCAACAAAGCCGTTGGCTCAGAGGCAAATTCACTTTCCAATGTATAACCAGCCGCAACCATCTCCGTTTTATAGAACTCAACCACCTCTGCAAAAGGGGTAGCTGTGTTGTAACTAAGGATATCTCCAAAGGAATTCACGTCAGTAGCATCAGCCAACATCGGATATTCCGAGTCATCCCCGCCACAGCCTTCCGGCTCCATAATTTCAATCGGCTGATTGAAATCAGAATAATCCAGTTGATAGAAGATATGACCTTCGGCCGTTTCAACCTCGCCCGTCCCCAAATTAAGTTCACGGCCGTCCGCCTCCATCGTCACCCGCACCAAATACCCCTCTTCCTTAGAAACATAAACATGCCCCTCAACATTTTCAAGCGTGCCAAGTGACTGCTGTTCTTCTGGAATAGAGGTTTCATCAAACTGGTAATGGTTGGTCTGAATACCGTTAATCGTAACATTTTCCTCTACCAAGGTCGCGCCCTGCAACCCACCCAGGAAAGTTTCCGAACTAATAAACTCATCAAATGGGTTTTCAAATTCATTGCCGCTAGTTCTAAAACAGCTAGAACCCGCCAAGTTGACATAAGTAACATCACCTATCTGAGTTAAAGACATACCGCCACCGCCAAAATCAAGCGTGTCATCGGATCCCTCAAAGGTAAAGTCGAAAGTCGCCGCATAAGGCTCAACAACCTGGGCCCCAGTAGCCGTAATACGGCCGCTCTCCACCGTCCCATCAACCTTCGTCTCCTCATACTGCATATCTAAAGCGATCCGAAAGCTGTTCACATCATTAGGAACACCAAAATTGTTTTCTGGACTCAGATCAAGCGTCGGTGCAGCCGCCTCACCACCATTAGCAGTTCCACTGCCACCACTGCCAGCCTCACTTCCACCTTCACCACCGCCTGTGCTAGCTGCTTCCGTCGCAGCCGGATCACCCTCACCCGTATTAACAACGGCCGTTGGCTCATCGCCCCCGCCCGTAATCGCATTACAAGCCAACCCCGCCAACGCCAACACAACGATCATCACCAAAATCCAATTCGTTCGTTTCTTCATCAAAATCTCCTTCAATAGAGAAGTCAGGCTTTTACTCTCTAAAACCCAACATCTACCAAAACAAAAGCCCAACTTCTAAATCCACTGACTACCCGCTACAGACTACTGACTACCGTTTACTGTTTCTTCAACGCCAACCCAATCTGCAAATCATCCAACTGACGCTGCACAACGGCCGAAGGCGCATCCGCCATCAGATCAGCCGCATTCTGGCTCTTCGGAAAAGCGATCACCTCCCGAATATTCGGCTCGCCCGCCATCAACATCACCAGCCGATCAATACCCGGCGCAATGCCCCCGTGCGGCGGCGTGCCATATTCAAACGCATCAAGCATATGTCCAAACTGCTCCCGGGCCTCCTCCATCGAAAAGCCAATCATATTCATAATCTTTTGCTGCAATTCCCGCTCATGGATTCGGATACTACCCCCGCCCACCTCATAGCCATTACAGATAAGGTCATACTGTTCACTTAACACCGCGTGGGGGTCTGTATCCAACATCGGGATATGCTCCCGCTTCGGAGCCGTAAACATATGATGGCTGGGCGCATAGTGGCCCTCCTCCGACTGCTGTTCCTCAAATAAGGGGAAATCAACCACCCAGGCAAAGGCCAGCGCTTTATCCTCTTTATAACCCAATCGCTCCGCCATCTCCTCCCGCAGCGTCCCCAGGACAGAGTGGACGATAAACGGTTCATCGCTGGAAAAGAGGAGCAAGTCACCCGGTTCGGCCGATAATTTGTCTATCAACTCCGCCAACTGCTCCGTTGTAAAGAACTTAGTGATAAACCCCTTAATCTCTTCCGTCTCTTCATTAATTGCCATCCAGGCCAACCCCTTAGCCCCAGCCTCCTTAGCAATGGCTTCCAATTCATCGATCTGCTTCCGACTATAGCTGGCACAACCCGGAACCCGCAGCGCCTTAGCTGGCTTGCCGTCCGCCACATTCTGGGCAAAAACCCGGAAAGCGCTCTTGCCAACGATTTCAGAGACATCAACCAACTCCAAGTCATAGCGCAAATCCGGCCGATCCGACCCATACCGTTCCATCGCCTCTTTATAACTCAGGCGAGGAAATTCCTCTGAGGCCAATGGCACCGCGCTAGCCGCCTTGACCATGCCAACCATCAACGCCTCAATCAGATTGAGAATATCATCCCGCTCGACAAAGCTGATCTCCATATCGAGTTGGGTGAACTCTGGCTGGCGGTCGGCCCGTTGGTCTTCGTCGCGGAAACAACGCGCAATCTGGAAATAACGCTCATAGCCAGCTACCATCAATAACTGCTTCAACTGCTGCGGGCTTTGGGGCAAGGCATAAAATTTGCCTGGATGCACCCGGCTCGGAACAAGATAGTCTCGCGCCCCCTCCGGCGTACTCTTAAATAGGATCGGCGTTTCGATTTCAAGAAAATCGCGCTCATCTAGAAAATCGCGGATAAATTTGACCGCTTTATGGCGAATCACCATATTTCGCTGCAACCGCTCCCGACGCAAGTCTAGATAACGGTATTTGAGCCGCAGCCCTTCATCAATAGCATCATCCCGATCCAGGGGAATAGGCGGTGTCTTGGCCGCGTTGAGGACAACGAGGCTGTCCGTCAACACCTCAATGTCACCAGTAGGCATATCAGGGTTTTGCAGCCCCTCCGGCCGTAATGAAACCTGGCCCGTCACCTGGATGACATATTCCGGCCGTATCTGCTCCGCCAGTTCAAACGCCTCCTTAGAACGGCCGACATTGACCACCACCTGACATTTACCAGTTCGGTCACGGAGGTCGATAAATATCACACCACCCATATCCCGCCGCCGATTGACCCAACCAGCCAGCGTGACCGTCTTTCCTTCATCCTCCGCGCGCAAAACGCCACAATTAATTGTCTTCAGCATTTAGTTCCTTCCTAAATAATATTAGTTTGTTATCGGTTTACATGTAAAAGACGTAATGCGTAAAACGTAAAGCGTAACACAAGAGAGCATTACGTTTTACGCATTACGCATTAGCCTTAAAATTCTTCTTTATAAAGGGGCCTGATTGTATCTTGCCCCCCACCCAACGACAACCGTCTGAATTTACATGAAAAAATTGATAATAATTGACACCCACGCCAATCGCTGATAAAATCATATCGAACTTAATGAATATTTAATTTCAATCTGTTTATCTGAGTCCACAAGACCAATTGGATGTCAATTTACAACAATAATTCGTCCGACTCGTCTTAATTTGTGGCAAAGTTTATGAGGAAAAGGTTATGGAACTCAACGTTTTAGATCAAACCAAAACAGTCCAACTCACCGAAACGGCCGTCTCAACCGTACGCAATCTGCTCGTTCAGAAAAACGTACCCGACCACGGCCTGCGTGTTTTCGTCTCCGGCGGCGGCTGCTCCGGCATGCAATACGGCATGGCCCTCGAAGCCGAACCCCGCCCTTACGACCATGTCGTCGAACGCGATGGCGTCAAAGTCTTCATCGACCCAACCAGCATGATGTATCTTGAAGGCGCCGTTGTCGACTACGAAGACAACTTAATGGGCGGCGGCTTCCGCATCGACAACCCCAACGCCGTATCAAGCTGTGGCTGCGGTCACTCCTTTAAGACCGAAGCCCACGGCGCTGGCGCGACCAGCCATGCTGGCGGTGGTGGCTGCGGCTGCGGCTAATCCTCCGCTCAATCTTTATTTGAATACTGCGGGACATCTGATTCATTAGATGTCCCGTTTTCTATGTGTGAAACCAATGTCTGCTCACTACTTCACTGTTGAAGAAGCCAACGCCCTACTGCCAGAGATTCGGCCGTTAATGTCCGATCTACTCCAGCGGCGCGGCAAGGTCGTCGAAGCCCGTCACGAAATGGCCCCCTTCTTAGGAAAACCCGGCCAAAACGTCGGCGGCGGCGCAGCCTCAGACATCGTCCAAGACTTCATCGCCATCGAACGGCTTGCCAAGAAAATCCGCGCCTACGGCTGCATCATCAAAGATTTGAACGGCGGTCTGGTCGATTTTCTCTCAGAACGAAACGGCCGTGAAGTTTATCTCTGTTGGCGGTATAATGAACCAACGATTGAATTTTATCATGAACTACACACCGGCTTTAACGGCCGTGAACCCGTCTAAACCGTGCTAAAAAAACTCCTAAACTTCACCAACAAAAAACACACTCGCACCTCAGACATCGTCTGGCTCGACCTCGGCGACCTCGGCGATCTCGTCAATCCCAACGGCCCCCACGAACAGTGGCAAGATCACGGCCTGGGCCTGCTGCGCACTATCCTCCATCAAAACGACATCCAAACCGACCTCCTCTCCACCCGCGCCGTCTCCTCCTGGGAACAGCTTCGAGAGCAGCTCGTCGGCTACAAGATGATGATCATGAACGTCCGCAGCTACACCTTCCCCGTCGCCTACCGTTCCGCCCAAATCTACAAAGAGATCAACCCCGATGGCCTGGTATTAACTGGCGGCATGCACGCCACCGTCGCCCTCGATGAGATGGTCGAAATCGAGGCCTTCGACAAAATCTGTCAAGGCCCCGGCGAAAACGTCATCGTCGATCTCGTCTCCAACCCCGACGACTTCCCCCGCGTCATTCTCGGCGTCGGCTCCAAATCAATGGCCGAATGGCCCATGATCGACCGCACCCTCTGGCCTCAACCCGCCAGCCGCAAGCTCCGCAAAAATTTCAACTGGCCCCTTGAGCCAGAATGTGGCTGGGGGCCGCCCGGCGTCGCCACCATCATCACCAGCCGTGTCTGCCCCTGGCAGTGCGTCTTCTGCAACGAAAACTCCTACATCCCCAACATGGGCCGCCGTCCCGTCGATATGGTCATCGACGAACTCAACTACCTCGATGAAACACACGGCCCTGTCGGCTCCGTCGTCATCCACGACTCCATGTTCTTCCAGAACCCAAGCTGGCTGCGAGAATGGATCGACAAATACCCCAAACGGGCCAACAAAGTCTGGCCCTATTGGGCTGCAGGCCGGGCCGACACCGTTCGCCAATGGCCCGACCTCTTTGAAGCCCTCCTCCGCGAAACTAACTGGCGCACCGTCTCCATCGGCTTCGAGTCCGGCAGCGACCGCGTTCTCCGCATCCTCAACAAAGAATGCACCGAAGAAGACAACTACTTCGCCATCGACCTGCTTCACCGCATCGGCGACGAGATGGAAGCCGAAGGCAAAATCCCACCCGTCTTCTGGTCCAACATCATGCTTGGCATCCCCGGCGAAACCCACGAAGACGCCTTCAAAACCATGCGGATGGTCAAATCCATGACCCGCGTCATGCCCTCCATCTCCTTCTACGCCCCCTACCCCGGCTCCGCCCTCGGCAATCAGCTGATCGCCGAAGGCCGCAGCCGCATGACCAAAGAAAATTACCACCGCTTCCCCGACGACGAAAAAGTAGTCGGTGTCGATTATCAATTTTACCGCGACCTATTGGCCGGAAAATACGATCACGAAATCAACAAAGGGCTAGACGAATTCGGCCGTCGCCAAGACACCAACTACGCCGAAGCCCTCATCAAAGCCTAGAATAAGTAGCCAATAAACAGTAGTCAGTAACCAGTACAATCACCAACCATGTCATTCCGAGCGACCCACCCCATAACAATCACCCCCTACAACATCAGCGAGGAATCTTCTCCATGCCGCATTCAATTATCTCCGTATCCCAGCCCAATCCTATTAGCCACCACATAATTCGTTCAATTCGTGTTAATTCGTGGCTAGTTTTTAAGGACCTATAACACCATGAGTTCCTTCTCCAACCCCCACTACATGTACCTCTTCCAGATGAGCAACGGCAAGAAAAAACTCGCCTACGGCCAATCCCCCGCCGATGCCCTAGAAATCCTCTCCTTCCGCCTCCCCCCCGAAGAAATGGCCCTCATCCACCCCGACCAATACACCAAAATCCGCCAACGCGACCTCCAAAAATACACCGACCAACTTGGCTAAACACACCCACCTTGTCATTCCGAATGAAGCGACCTTTATCATCTATAACCTCCCAACAGAACCAAGCGAAATGAGGAATCTTCCGCTCAAACTCTCATCACGATAAAACCATTACCTGCCATTCCTGCGAAGGCAGGAATCCAACCCCTGCAATTGTAAAACACTTCGTTAACAGTGTCTTGAACCGAATTTCAACAATTAACCATTTCTTTTCCCAAAATGTCCCTCTCCAAAGCCCACCACCAAATCCTAACCGCCATGTCCGCCGACCATTTCCTCAAATCCCACCGCGACATCAACGGCCGTAAATCCTACCAACTCCACCCCCTCCACGGCCCCCCCCAACCAATCGCCCCTCACCTCGTCCAATACCTCCGTGACAACGGCTACATCGACTCCAACAAAAAATTCCCCGTCGCCACCTTCTGGCTAACCGACAAAGGCAAATCCACCCTCCGGTAGGGGCGATTTTGAAAATCGCCCTACTGTAGCCCGTCCCCAAACCGCGCCACCACTTCACAAAATAAATCGATAATCAGGTAGGGGTTGGACGACCGGGTGTTACCTCTGAATTTACCTGTAACCTGGTCTCCCGGTCGTCTAACCCAGGTTTTGTTTATTACCAATTTAATATGTCAACGTTCATCATTGGGTGGCCCCGGCTCAACATACCGCAAACAATAAACATTCCCCCCCTGATCCCCAGTAATGATTGTATGATCATCCGGCGAAAGCGCCACACACAACAAAGGCCCATCCAACGTGATCGAAGCTATCTGTTTCCCTGTTTCCAGGTTCCAGATTTTCAGCGTCCGGTCAGACGAGGCCGACACCGCCCGTTTGCCATCCGGCGTGATCGCCACCGCCCGCACCAAAGATGAATGCCCCTCAAGCGTCCCCTCCTCCTGGCCGCTCTCCAGGTTCCAGATTTTCAGCGTCCGGTCAGACGAGGCCGACACCGCCCGTTTGCCATCCGGCGTGATCGCCACCGACAGCACCAAAGATGAATGCCCCTCAAGCGTCCCCTCCTCCTGGCCGCTCTCCAGGTTCCAGATTTTCAGCGTCCGGTCAGACGAGGCCGACACCGCCCGTTTGCCATCCGGCGTGATCGCCACCGACAGCACCAAAGATGAATGCCCCTCAAGCGTCCCCTCCTCCTGGCCGCTCTCCAGGTTCCAGATTTTCAGCGTCCGGTCATCCGAGGCCGACACCGCCCGTTTGCCATCCGGCGTGATCGCCACCGACAGCACCAAAGATGAATGCCCCTCAAGCGTCCCCTCCTCCTGGCCGCTCTCCAGGTTCCAGATTTTCAGCGTCCGGTCATCCGAGGCCGACACCGCCCGTTTGCCATCCGGCGTGATCGCCACCGCCCGCACCAAAGATGAATGCCCCTCAAGCGTCCCCTCCTCCTGGCCGCTCTCCAGGTTCCAGATTTTCAGCGTCCGGTCATCCGAGGCCAACACCGCCCGTTTGCCATCCGGCGTGATCGCCACCGCCCGCACCAAAGATGAATGCCCCTCAAGCGTCCCCTCCTCCTGGCCGCTCTCCAGGTTCCAGATTTTCAGCGTCCGGTCAGACGAGGCCGACACCGCCCGTTTGCCATCCGGCGTGATCGCCACCGCCCGCACCAAAGATGAATGCCCCTCAAGCGTCCCCTCCTCCTGGCCGCTCTCCAGGTTCCAGATTTTCAGCGTCCGGTCAGACGAGGCCGACACCGCCCGTTTGCCATCCGGCGTGATCGCCACCGCCCGCACCAAAGATGAATGCCCCTCAAGCGTCCCCTCCTCCTGGCCGCTCTCCAGGTTCCAGATTTTCAGCGTCCGGTCATCCGAGGCCGACACCGCCCGTTTGCCATCCGGCGTGATCGCCACCGCCCGCACCAAAGATGAATGCCCCTCAAGCGTCCCCTCCTCCTGGCCGCTCTCCAGGTTCCAGATTTTCAGCGTCCGGTCATCCGAGGCCGACACCGCCCGTTTGCCATCCGGCGTGATCGCCACCGCCCGCACCAAAGATGAATGCCCCCCAAGCGTCCCCTCCTCCTGGCCGCTCTCCAGGTTCCAGATTTTCAGCGTCCGGTCATCCGAGGCCGACACCGCCCGTTTGCCATCCGGCGTGATCGCCACCGCCCGCACCAAAGATGAATGCCCCTCAAGCGTCCCCTCCTCCTGGCCGCTCTCCAGGTTCCAGATTTTCAGCGTCCGGTCATCCGAGGCCGACACCGCCCGTTTGCCATCCGGCGTGATCGCCACCGCCCGCACCAAAGATGAATGCCCCCCAAGCGTCCCCTCCTCCTGGCCGCTCTCCAGGTTCCAGATTTTCAGCGTCCGGTCATCCGAGGCCGACACCGCCCGTTTGCCATCCGGCGTGATCGCCACCCCATTCACAGCAGCTGAATGGCCTAAGAAGGTGCTGTCGAGGGCTTCAGATTCGATCTTGGCCGCCCAGGCCGGGTCGAACGTTGGTTGTCCTTTGAGCGACAGATGATTGGAAATGCGATCTAGGAGCGGTTTCAGATTCAAATCCCAAACCCGGTAGGCAAGCTGTTGGGCCAAATGGTTTCGAGGGAATCCAGCCCGGTCGCCCCGCAAGGTATGCACTTCCCGCTGCAATAAACGCAGCAGCATCTGAACCCGCTTTAAGGCTTGTTGGTCAGCGATCGACAAACGTTCGCCAGTCTGCCGATCAATACGCCAGGGCGGGATAGACAACGGCTCAGAAGTCGTTTCCGGCGCGGGGCTGATCAGTTCAAGCGTTGTCAGCAGATCTTCTTGGAGGGCATCGATCCCCCGCGCTCGCCATTGGCTTTCAAGCGCGGCCATATCCTCAAAGGCATCCGCCAAATTGGCCGCACACTGCGAAAGAAAGGCCGCCCGCTCCCCGTCAGCCGTCTGCCCGGCCGCAAACTCCCGCACCAACGGATGCAGCCGGATATGATCATCTTCAAGTGACTCAATCAATGACACCGCCAGCAGTTCATCCCTGGCATCGGTCAGAGGCGTCTCGTAGCCATCGTCATCATCATGCATATTGGTCAACAAACCTAACCGAATCAAGGGTAGGACGGCCGCTTCCCCAAACTGCCCCGCCAACTTAAACAGCTTCCTAGCATATTCATCATCAACCATCCCCCATTGGGCCTTCAATGCTGGGGTGAGGCTGATCTCATAATAGGTTTCCAAATCTTCGGGCGTTACCTTTGCTTTGTCATGAACGACCTCGGCCCCCTCCGCCAGGAGTTTCTCTCGATAGGTTGCCAGCGCCATGCCTGGTTTATTTTTCAAAGAAGCAGCCGCTAGTTTAAGGGCCAATGGCAAATTACCTAACATCCGACAAAGCGTCTGAACTTCTCCAGGATCAGCATCAGGCCGAACATCAAATAGCATCTTATGCGCGGCATTGTCTAGTAAGATATTCAGATTGAGCGGCGTTACCTCTTTCGGCAAGATCGTTCGCCGGGTTGTTATCAGAATTCGGCCGCCTAATGTAAAGGGGGTATAGCTGGCCCCCAAATTATGCCGGGCAAAAACGGCCGGATTCTCCACATTATCATATATCAATAATGTATCCGCCTCACCGTGCAAGTAGGCTGCTAGAGCAAAAATCATCTGCCCCATCCTATCTGGGCTGTTGATGTCGGCCGGGGTCAGTCGCAGCCGATCAGCCAACTCGACCAACTGCGGCCGTATCTGCTTTGCCGCATTAATCCAAAAGACACCGCCAGGATAATCATCACGGCGCATATGGGCATACTTAACTGCCAATTGGGTCTTGCCAATCCCACCCATCCCTGTCAGCCCCGCCGGACGAATGCCAACCTTGTTCTTTTCCTGGAGTATTTTGTGAAGGTGGTTTAATTCTCGTTTACGGCCGACAAACTGCTCATTATCCTCAAATGGAACGGTAAATCGACCCCGACCTTCTGGCAGTGGTTGGGTATAACTTCCTTGAATATAGGTGCGTTGATCATAAGCATTCCCACCAACACTAATCGCACCCCCTTTGACACGATTTATATCAATTTCTTTATATAGATCTTTTCCGGCCGAATCGCCGACCGATTTTGCGTCTGGCTTTTTATCCTGAGCATCCCTTGGTTCTGGCATGATCATATTGTACCCAATATCGAAATCCGGTCTAACCACAAAATGTTAAACGTTGACAAACCAAAATGGTAATCAGGTAGGGGTTGGAAAGGCGGGTAAAATCTTTGTCTTACCCTATAACGTCGTCTCCCGCCTTTCTAACCCTGGCTTTCCATCCCCAAACAATCACCCCCGCCCCACAAAAAACGCCACCAACCCCCGCTGCACCAACGAATAATCCGAAAAACCCCCCTTCAACGCCGCCTCCAACCCCGCCAGCGTATCGGCCGTATTCCCAAAAATCCCCTTCCTATTATAAATTCCCATCAACAACTTCGCCAACGGATTCGCCTTCACCCCACTCCCCAAAATCGTCGTCCCAAACAGCGCCCCACTCGGCGCCAGATAAGGCTTCAGGTTGCTAAAAACGGCCGTCCCCTTCCCCGGAAAGCTGCCCGGCAAACAATGAAACAGAAAGCTCATCCCAATCGAGCTAAACGGCGCTTCATCCAGGCTGATTGGCTGAAGGACATCGGCCGTATAAGTCTTCGGTCCATACCGTTTCAGCCGTTCCGCCGTCGCCCTCAAACTATTCCCATTCAAATCCAGCAGCGCAATCGTCGGCTCCGCCACTGGAAACGTACAATTATCCAGAAAATAGCCCGTCCCCACCCCCACATCCAAATGCCGCCCACTCACATGCGCATTATAAAAATCCACCGTCTGCCGCGCCGGACTACCCCAGGCAAAACGACTCGAAAAGCCCAACACAAACGGGTCATAAATCGAAAGCACATTCTTACTATAAACGGCCGCGCCAGCCTCACTGTTTGAATCTCTCATGTTTGAGTCTCTCATATTTGAGTCCCTCATAAACGTAATTCACCCTAATATGATAATAAGAGAGTTGTTCCTAATTAACAAAACACCTGTGATTGTCATACCTGCGAAGGCAGGTATCTATATTCTCAAACGAGTGGATTCTCCCTTACGTAGGAATTACACCGTCAAATTTTTATACAGGAACAACTCTAATGTATACCGTCCCATCCCAACCTCACAATTCATTATTTTCAATTATTTGAGGATTAACAAATTAACACTGCTATAGGTAAGGGCTACCCTTGTGGTCGCCCTAAAAACAATACCACTATTATCTAGGAAAAGCTCAATAAAAAGAATCTTGAGTTTTTACCAAGCCATGAATATTCCCCCTAATCTGTTCCGGAAAACCAAAATCCCCATCCTGAGGCTGGACATTCAACGGAATGCCTTTGCTCGGCGCAGAGAGGATCATCCCCTGACGATCTATCTTAGCCCCCGGCGCCAAACTCAGCCGATACCGCTGCATAATAAGAGGCAGCACCATCTTCATCTCCATCGTCGCAAAAGCCGCCCCCAGACACAAACGCGGGCCACCCGAAAAGGGAAAATATTCGTATGGAGCAGGGTTGATTGTCTCCCAGCGAGACGGCCGAAACCGATCCGACTCCTCAAAAACGGCCGAATTACGATGAGCCATAAAAGCGCTGACACAAACCCCTTTTCCGGCCGAAATCTTATAGTCGCCCAAAACGGCCGTCTCCGTCGTATAGCGCAACTGCCACAACAACGGCGGAAACATCCGCAGCGTCTCCTTCACAATGCCATCCAGTACCGGCAGCCCCTTCAACTCATCTGTCACAGGCGCGTCCCCATTCAGCGGAGAAAGTTCCGAGAGAAAGTCAGCCGAAATCTTCGGATGCAGTGCCAACAGCAACAACGCCCAGGTCAACGAACTAGCCGTCGTCTCATGCCCCGCAATAAACAACGTCACAATCTGGCCCACCAACTCATTATCCGTCAGCCGACTACCATCCTCCTCATCATACGCCTCAAGCAGCGTCGAGAGCACATCCCCGCCCCCAGCCCCCGCCGCCCGCTTCCGTTCAATCATCCCCTTAATCTCAGCCTCAATAGCCTCCGACAATCGCAACAGTCGCCGGAAAGTGGTTCCCGGCAAGTTATAAGGAACCAGCGTCGACCAGGGCGAAAAGAACAAACCCTGCCACGCCTCCAACATCACCCGAATCTTGGCCCCCTCCTGGGCCGGATCAAGGCCGAAAAAGGATTTGACCGCAATAGCAGAAGTTAGCTCCCGCATCTCTTGCAGCAAGTCGAACGGCCCAGCGGAGAGCCGCCGCCCTCCACCCCATGTTGCCAACTTCTGCTCCGTCAGCCCAATCATCCCCGCCCGATAATCCTCAATCCGCTGTTTATGAAAAGAAGGCATCATCAATCGCCGCTGCTGCTTATGGCGCAGCCCATTCATCTGGTTCAATCCCCCCGAAAAGATACGCGTATAAGCCGTCCCTTCTGGAAAGCGAAAAGTGGTACTCGTATCTAAATCCGTGTTATAAAAACAAGTTGGGTCACTGAAAATCTGGCGCGTATGGTCAGGATTAAAAAAGAAAATAAATTCTTCAACACCCCTGGCGATAGCCGCCACCTCCCCATACTCATGTCGCAATCGGCGCAGAAACGCAACCGGATCACGGCCGAAAACCAACGCATTCCCCCGCCAACCTAATAACGGAACAGCACGGGGGCCAGGCAGTTGAGCAGCCATCATCTAACGCTCACCACAAAGAACATAGAGATTTTCATGCCTCCCCTCAGCGCTCTCTGTGTCCTCTGTGGTGAATCAAAGTCAATCCCTAACGCTCTGATAAAGGCACAAAGCCCCGTTCATCTTCCCCAAGATAGACCTGTCGGGGCCGAGCAATAGCCTGCTCCTTATCCGTCAACAGCTCCACCCATTGCGCCAGCCATCCGGCCGTTCTCGGAATCGCAAAAAGAACCGGGAACATCGAAACCGGCAAGCCCATCGCCTGATAAATGATGCCCGAATAAAAATCAACATTCGGATACAGCTTGCGGCTGACAAAATAGTCATCTTCCAGCGCGATTTTTTCCAATTCCAACGCAATGTCCAACATCGGATTACGGCCCGTATAATCAAAGACCTCATCCGCGATCTGCTTAATAAGTCTGGCCCGAGGATCATAATTTTTATAGACCCGATGCCCAAATCCCATCAGCCGGAACTCACCCGCCTTCACTCGCTCCACATAAGAGGGGATATTCTTAACACTGCCAATAGCATTCAGCATCCGCAGCACCTGTTCATTGGCCCCACCATGCAATGGCCCATAAAGGGCAGCCGCCGCAGCAGCCGTAGCGCTATACGGATCAACCTTTGAAGAGCCAACCGAGCGCATAGCATTCGTGCCACAATTCTGCTCATGATCAGCATGGAGGATAAACAAGACATCCAACGCCCGTTGCAACGTATCATTGGGCTTAAACTTCGGCTCAACCATCTTAAACATCATATTGAGGAAATTACCCGTATAGCTCAAATCATTATCCGGGTAAGAGTATGGCAAACCCATGCTAAAACGGTAGGCAAAGGCAGCCAACGTCGGCATCTTGGCAATCAGCCGGGTAATTTGCAAATTGCGAATCTCCGGATCATCCACATTCTTCGCTTCAGGATAAAAAGTAGAGAGCGCAGCAACCGTGCTAATAAGCATCCCCATCGGATGGGCATCATAACGAAAACCATCAATTAACTGCTTGATATTCTCATGGACCAACGTATGGAAAGTAATCTCATTCGTCCATGCGTCTAATTCAGCCTCATCAGGCAGTTCCCCATTCAGAATCAGATAAGCAACCTCCAAATAGGTGCAATTTCCAGCCAACTCCTGAATCGGATAACCCCGATACCGCAGAATACCCTTATCGCCATCAATATAGGTGATGTTGCTTTTGGTAGAAGCCGTATTCTTAAAAGCCGGATCATAGCTCATCATACCAAAGTCATCGTCTTCAACCTTAATTTGGCGCAAGTCCATCGCCCGAATGGTGTCATTGGTAATTGGCAATTCATAAGTACGGCCGGTTCGGTTGTCAGTAACGGTCAGGGTATCCTTGCTCATCTTTCTCTCCTCTAAATTTGTTTGGGCATTAATATAGTATTATGTAAATAATTTCAATCCTGTCATTCCTGCGAAGGCAGGAATCCAGCCCCGTTTACCGGGCGCACCTATGTAGCCAGAGGGATTTCATCCCCCGGCGGGTCTATTACCCATTTAATATTTCAACGTCCATCAACAGGTTTTACCTACTCGCCGTCGGTTTCAACCGATGGCAATGGTACCTCCAATTAAAACACCCTCAGAAATGAATCTCTTAATTAGTATACCGCTTGTTGGAGATGTGTGAAAGTAGTTTTGAGCAAATGGGTGGCCGAAGTTTTTGTTGACGGAGCGCCACTATCCCTGGTGGCAACTTGCAGGTTATCCATTCCCACCCTTAGCTATCAACAATCGTTTCGCCCACCCTCAGTAAATGTTGTTATAATCAGTCAATGGATACAACGACTAAATGCCCAAAGTGTCAAGAACCGTTAGTGCTTGATGAATTAAGCTGTTCAAATTGCGGTCAAGAATTTTGCCCCGACTGCTATTCAGCCATCGACTTTGATGCCGACCATTGTTCCGCCTGTGGCGCCACCTTTGAAGTCTACTGCCCAAGCTGCAAACAAGAAATTGATCCAGCGGCCGTTTTTTGTCGCCACTGCGGTCAGGTCTTTGAAGAAGACAACCCCGTAACCCTCCCCGAATACATCAATGTCCCCATAACTAAAGAGACGGCAGAAACGAGTGAAGAGAGCGATACAATCGAAGAAACCTACACCGGCGTTTGTCCCGAATGTGAAAGCCCCCTCTACCTCGAAGATGGCTTTTGCCGAGAATGCGGCACCTCCCTCTGTTCAAGCTGCGGTCACGTGGTAGGCGATGAGGACGATAACTGCCCCGACTGTGGCCTACAGCTTTATTTTCAATGCCCCCTCTGCGACTTTGAATTAACGGCCGGATCAACAATCTGTCCCAACTGCAATGCCCTCTTCCCCAAACACTGCCCTTATTGCCGAACAGCCCTCCAACCCGGCCAAGAAATTTGCCAGGGCTGCAACCGGGAAGTGCCAATTTTGCAACGACAAAGCGCCCGCGTGGTCCAAACCCTACTAGCTGGCGACCGCCTGGTACGAATTGCCGCTTGCCCAACCTGCGGCGACAATTTCGATGCGGCCAAAGGCCAATGCCCTGATTGCGGCACAAAACTTTGCCCCGAATGCCAAATCCTCTTGATGGAAGATGAGGTCGTTTGTCCCCGGTGTGGCACGGCCGAAACAACCCAACAACCCCTCTCCTGCCCCAACTGCGCCCAGCCCATCCAAGCCGGAAACGATGAATGCAGCCACTGCCATCAAATGCTCTGCCCCGCCTGTTCAGCGGCCGTTTCAGAAGAGGATACCGCCTGCCCCACCTGCGGCGTTGAATTCGACCTCTTTTGCCCCGGTTGTGACAACTCAATTAGCAGCACGGCCGATTCATGCCCCACCTGCGGCCTCGTTTTTGAGGATTAATCAAACTATCAAAGAAGAAGTTCAACTTTTCAACACCCAAATGCCAACAGTCCAAATGACCAAAAGTTGAACTTCTACAATGCAAAGACTTCTTACTTCGTTAAGAAGCCTTGAAGTATAAATAATATATAAGAGGGTAAGCATCCTCACATATAATGGCTTATAGTAAGGTAGCATAAGACCCTGAGGATGCCCCGGTCAAAATGCAGCCGGGGTAATAATGGGAGCCGCAGCGCAGAAAATAGATAACTTGAAGTAATGATAAGTTGCCGTTCTCAACACACCTATCACCTTCAACAATGGAGGCAGAGATGCACAATCTAAAAGAAAATTTTACCGAAGAACTTATGACGCCCAACGGTGACGCCGCCCGTAAAGAGGCTATCGCCGAGGCAGTGAGAAAAATCCTAGAAAACGTCGGCGAAGACCCAGACCGACAAGGGCTGCAAGGAACCCCCGAAAGAATAGCCCGTATGTATGATGAGGTTCTCGAAGGCTACTCAGTTGATCCGGTCAAGCTGGTCAACAACGCCCTTTTCGATGTCGAATACGACGAAATGGTCGTCGTCAAGGACATTGAGTTCTTCAGCATGTGCGAACATCATATGCTGCCCTTCTTCGGCCGTGCGCACGTCGCCTACACACCCTGCAAAAAGGTCATCGGCCTCTCAAAAATCCCCCGCATCGTCGAGATGTTCGCCCGTCGTCTCCAAGTCCAGGAACGGATGACCCGGCAAGTTGCCGAACTGGTTGAAGAAATTCTCCACCCCTACGGTGTTGGAGTCGTCATTGAAGGCTCCCATATGTGTTCGATGATGCGTGGCGTTAAGAAAGAACACGCCCGTATGGTCACCAGCACCATGCTTGGCTCCTTCAAAGAGAATGAAAAGACCCGCAACGAGTTCCTTCGCCACCTAGAAGGCAGCCGCTCAACAATGATTTAACGTCAATACCTCTCTGAAAACCCTTGTTGCTAATTATCGCTGGCACCGAGAAACGGCCGATTTACTATCAGCAATTCCATCAACTATCGTCCAAGGACTGTAGCAATTGTACCAAATCGCTATTAAGCGTTTCATATCCAACCGAATTTAGATGCAATTCATCAAAGCTAAATACCTCTTGCAACTCACCATTCTCATCAACAAGGAGTGAATAAGCATCAAAAATAATAACCCGTTCACTAGCCAATGAGTTGATAAAAGAATTGACCTCAACGATTGCGGCTGGAATTTCGTCAGACCAAAATGGTTGTCGCTCTAACGGCACTTGCCCTACAGGAAAAACGGTACTCAAAATAACGGTCGCCCCTTGTTCTGTTGCTAGTGCTACTATCTGCTGAATGTTCTCCTGACAGTTGGCGATGATATGTTCTTTTAGATCGGGAAAAAGAGCAATCGTCTTTAGATCGTTGATACATACTTGAACAACAAGAATGTCCAATGAAAGCGGTCTGATATGTTCATCATACCGTTCTATAATCTGAACAGATGTTTGGGAACTGATCCCTCTATTTAGGAACTTAAAGCCCTCAATGCCACGCATATTCCAATTAGCAGCCCTAGAATCGCCATAGAAAACCACGAGGGCTTCACTGGGTTGTAATTCAATTTGAGACGTGTCTGAAAAGCTATCTAATCCTAAAGGATCAAGCCGAAGACCATTTAATTGAAAATAATATAATCTGGCATAATCAAATAGATAGAAATTTAAGGCAATCGAAACGGTTAATAAACCTAGTGATATGATTAACATAGTGACAATAAGTCTTCTCACTCTCATATACTTACCTTAAATGTTGGCGAGCCAACTCTACAGCTTGGGAGCGAGTGCTGATTTCCCCGGCCGCTTGCGCCTCTTGGATTAATGTCAACAAACGGCCGATCTCCCGCCCCGGCGACAACCCCAACTCCTTCATCAACTGATTGCCATCCAACAACAGCGGCGGCTTGACCGTCGTCTCATATTGTTTGAAATAGTGGCTGTACAATTCAGTCACCACCGCCAACATCCGGCTGCGACGGCCGTCTTCATCCCGGCCATCATACGTCGCCAAATTATCGGCCAAAGCCAACAAACCAATGTCCAACCCGGCCGTTTCAGCCGCTCTAAAAAACCGAAAAATAGCTCGGCGGCTTAGTGGCTTATTGGCCGGCAATTTGGCCCGCTCTTTTTCCAAGAATAACGGCCGCATATGATGCCTCACCATCAAACCAACATTACTGATAGCCTCATTACTCAGCCGAAAGTGGCGCAGGCGGGCAGTCGCAAGTTTGGCCCCCACCTTATCATGGCCGATAAACCGAATCTTGCCGCTCGCCTCAACCGTTTGAGTGTCCTTCTTGCCACAATCATGGAACAACGCCCCCAGCCGGAGCAGCGTTCGGCCGTTCAACTCCCCCGTCACAGGCCGCTGCCAATGTTTTCTGAGTTCCAACATAAACGGCGCTAACCCCACTTCAATCTCAGCCACCGCTGGATGGGTGGCTGGACGGCCGTCCAACAGCGTCCCCTCCAATCGGGCCAACCATCTTAGAACCGAGCCAGTATGCGCATACACATCTTCATAATGAGGCGCAGACTGTTCCACGCCCCGCAGTTGGTCAATCTCAGGCAATATAGAAGTCAAAATGGAGAGCCGGGCCATATGCTCCAAAGCAGTATCTGGGGCAGGCAGCATGATCAGCTTAAGCAGCTCATCCCGTATCCGTTCATTCGAGACCTTGCCAAAATGATTAGCAGCAACAGCAGCGGCCGTTTCCGTCTCCGGCGTAATCCCAAACCCCAAAGACACCGCCAACCGAATCGCCCTTAACGCCCGCACCGGATCATCAATCAATGCCCGCTCATGGACCTGCCGCACCAACCCAGCAACCAAATCCGCCTTGCCCCCCGTTGGATCAACCAACTCATCCGCCCCCTGCTCATTAACCGCCACAGCAATAGCGTTAATAGTAAAGTCCCGGTCTCGCAGATCAGCTTCCAGATTCTCCCCCCGAAAACGAGTGAAATCAAAGGTCGTCTTCTCATCGGCCAAAACAACACGGCCGACATCCCGCTCCCGATCCATCACATAAGCCGGAACCCTCAAACTGTTAGCAACAGTAAAAGCTAACTTAACCGCCCCCTCCACCACCGCAAAATCCAAATCATGGCTGGTCCGCCCCAACAACGCATCCCGCACCGCACCACCAACCAGATAAACAGGCTGAGACTGCCGAACCAAAATCGGCCGTATTCGTTCCAACAAGGGCGAAAAAGTTAAAGACATAAAAATTTAGAAGAAACGCAAGGCTCTTTAGGACTTTGTAGGGCAGAAAAAAAATCCTGCCACGAATGGTGAAAAAAATTAGTGAAAATTCGTCTAATTCGTGGCAAAAATTGACTATTCGGTGATCAACCCCATAAAACCAAGACACCCAAACGTAATAATTACCTAAATACCATAAGTTAAGTGACTGTCACTTATATTAAGAATCAGCCAAACTACTGTTTACTGATTACCGACTACTGTTTACTGTTTACCGCCTACTACCCACCAAGATGAGCAAAAACTTCCGGCTTCAACACCGCAATAAAAGGCAAATTCCGATAAATCTCAGCAAAATCCAACCCATAGCCAACCACAAATTCATCAGGAATGCTAAAGCCAATGTAATCAACCGGCACATCAATTTCCCGGCGGCTGGGCTTGGTCAGCAGCGAGCAAATACGGATCGAAGCCGGAGAACGGGCCAATAAATTGCGGCGCATATAGTCCAGAGTATGACCACTATCGATAATGTCTTCAACGATGAGAATATGACGGCCGCTTATATCTTCCTTCAAATCAAGGACGATGCGGACGGCCCCACTCGATTCTGTCCCTCGGCCGTAGCTAGAAACACCCATAAAATCTAACTGATGCGGCCGTTTAATAGCCCGACTCAAATCAGCTAGAAAGATAAAGCTCCCTTTCAGAACGCAAATGAGCAACAGATCATCCGCCTCTTCATAATCAGCCTCAATTTCCCGAGCTAATTCATTGACACGCGCTTGCAGCGCTTCCTCATCAATCAAGACACTCGTAACATCATCCAATAAGTTATGTTGGGTCATTAGCCTCCTCCATTAGCGCCATTCTGTTTCGGCCGAACTTCGTGACATTGGCGGCAGCGCGCTTCATACACCTCCGCCGCGCCAACCAACACCACCGGATCATCAAAAGCAGCCGGACGGCCGTTAATCAATCGTTGGGTACGGCTAGCCTCCTCCCCACAAATCACACAAATCGCGTGCAACTTATCCACCTCTTCCGCCCGCGCCATCAAATCTGGCATCGGGCCAAAAGGCACACCCCGAAAATCAGTGTCCAACCCCGCACAAATCACCCGTTTACCCGCTTCAGCCAACGCCTCACACAAATCAATAACCCCAGGCTCAAAAAACTGAACCTCGTCAATGGCGATAACCGTCGTATCAGGATGAAGGAGAGACGGAATTTCCCCAGGCGCTCCCACCGGGCGAGCCTCAAAATCAGCCCCATTGTGGGACGTGACTTTAGCATTATGATAACGAGTATCAATAAGCGGCTTAAAGACCTCCACCTGTTGGCGGGCAATAACCGCCCGCCGCAAACGGCGAATCAGCTCCTCCGTTTTGCCGCTAAACATACTGCCGCATATCAACTCAATACGGCCGCGTCTGTGTAATCCCATTTTGCCTCCTTGAAATTAGTAGCCAGTTAGCAGTAAACAGTTAACCATCTACAGTAATATTAGAAAACAATAAAGGCAGATACGACATCGTATCTGCCTTTATTCAATTTATTATTAAATCGAAAAACTGATCTTAACAAACAGTCTATCGACTACAGACTACCGAATACCGCCTATCGAACCTAATCAATCAACGCTTGCGCCCGAAGATATTTCTTAACATCAATCAACGCTTTTTGCCCAACGCCAGTGATAGCTAGCAACCCATCATCACCATCTTCAAGCCGGGCCAACAGGTCGCCAACCGTCTCAACGCCTTCAGCCGCTAACGCTTTTTCAGCCCGGGTTCCGAGGTTCACCTCACTGACGGGCAAAGAAGTTGCTGAATCAGCATCTTCCTGAGCTTCCTCTTCAGTGATAATCTCTTCCCGACGCTGCAAACGACGCATGAACCGTTCTACTTGACCTTCAGTGTCAACCAGACGTTGTTGTCCCGTATAAAACGGATGATTACCAGAGTAAATTTCCACATGGAGTTCCGGCTTGGTGGCCCCAACCGTCATCACAACTTCACCGTTGCAGATAACTTTGGCGTCAGGATACCATTCCGGATGAATACCTTCTTTCATTGTTCTTTCTTCCTTACTTTATGCTCAGGCAAACTTTGTGCTTGAACAAACCTTATGCCTGGTCAACCGGTAAGACACTAACGTACTTACGGCCGCCTTTCGTCTCAAACTTGACATGGCCTTCGATAACCGAATAGATAGTATAATCTCTACCCAATCTGACATCCGTACCAATGCGATATTTAGTCCCATTCTGGCGAATAATAATATTGCCAGGTTGGACATACTCACCGCCATACTTCTTGACGCCTAATCGTTTTGAGTTACTGTCTCGGCCGTTTCGTGTCGAACCGGCCCCTTTTTTATGAGCCATTTTTGTCGCTCCTATTTACAAAACACAGTACCCCGCAATCCTCATCAGCAACTTACTGACTACAGACTACCGACTACCGCCTACTGATCATCAAGCAGTTACAATCTCATCAATATGCAGCCGGGTATAATGCTGACGATGCCCCTGACGCCGACGATAACGAGTCTTAGATTTATATTTCCAGACGAAAATCTTCTTCGCCCGATACTGCTCAACAACAGTCGCCTTAACCGACGTACTCTCGACGGTAGGCGCTCCAACAGAAATATCATCTCCATCAGCAAGCAGTAAAACTCGATCTAGTTCAATTTGCTCACCGACTTCATAAGGCAGCTTCTCAACAGAAAAGCTGTGGCCTTCTTCGGCGCGGTATTGCCGGCCGCCACATTCTACAATTGCGTACACTAGTACCTCCCAAAAAGAATCGGCATAGAATGTATATGCCGATTTCAAGGTTTAAATATTTAATATTGGTGGTGTCGGATCACCAATACAACAGCGAATGATTATAGCCCCACCCTCCCCCATTGTCAAAACCAATTTTAACCCCACCTCCCCAAAGATTTCGCCACCAAAATAAACCCTCAATTACCATTCTGAGTACACCCATTGCCCAAAGCGCCACTCAAAACCCAAAGAAACTGCGCCTTGTCATTCTGAACGGGTTTTCCCGCCGTCACCCATCGCCCTTCAAGACCAGTGAAGAATCTTTCAGGTTGCAAAGGCCAGTTTCCTAGCAGCGGGTACTCCCCATTACATCCAACACCAAATCAATCCCAGCGAAGAATCTTTCAAGACCCGCATTCTCACCCACTAAATTCACCCAAAATTATTGGTAGGGGTTGGACAGCCGGGAAACACCACCGAATTACCCCATCAACTTGTCTCCCGGCTGTCTAACCCAGGTTCCTCAACCACAGACAGCCATCACGTCTCCCAACACAGCCCCAGACCCCCCTTTTAAGGGAACGGAACAACTCTACCCTGAGAAAGACGACGCTTCGTCAAATTTTCAGAAGATTCATCCCCAAGTTGCTCCGCCAGAGCATACTCCTGCACCAAAATTTCAGCCGGAATGCCCAAATTCCCCTCCAGATTACGAATCATTCTGAGGGTAAGCGGCCGTTTCCTGTTCAAAATCTCAGCAACTCGTCCCCGAGAACCAATATAAGGCTCCAAATCCACCCGACTCAAACCACGCGATTCCATCCAATACTCAATCGCCTCAATCGGGTCTGGCAGCGGCAGTGGCTCCTTTTCATCCTCATAAGCCTCAACCAAAACCGCAAGCACCTCCAACCGGTCCGATTCAGGTGTACCAGCCTCCGAATCAAACAACCCCTCAATCTCAGCCAAAGCCCACTCATAATCTTCTTCAGTTCGAATTGGTCTAACATCCATCACAATCACCTAATTCCTTAAACCGTCAACACATCTATTCGATCATACTCTGCATGGGTACCCACAAAACGGATAAAAACGATCCCCTTTTGATATTCAATCTTAACTATCAGCCGATATCTGTTTCCTTTGATATTGAAACACACCCGGTTATTCGGAAGACAGTCCACATTCGCAATGCCTTGAGCAATCTCAGTACATGAACGCCATTTAGCCCTATTCGCATCCCGATACCAGGAAAGCAACGCCCCCTGAGCATCAGGATACCTCACCCAAAATTCCCTCAACGTCCTTTTCGCAATAACTCGCATCTACCGCTATCACCCTTGTTCCCAAATTGGGAGCAAGGGTATTATATTGATTCTTGACATTAAAAGCAAAATATCAAGTTCGCAACATAAAAAGGATTCAAACCACCCCGCGACCCCCAACGCACCCCCCTCCTCCAACTCATCACCCACCATTTCAGCGGCGAACAACGCCGCACCCTCTGCTTCCAACTATCGGTTGACTTTGCGGAACTGGCAGGCGAAACGAAAAGCGGCAAGATTCAGGAGCTTATTCTGTACTTTGATTGAAAATAGCTGGGTGTGGCCGGAATGTTAGCGGAGTATGTTCAGGATAAACGGCCGAATCTTTTTGACTGATGATTCGCCGGGTGATGTTGGCGGGGTTTGTGGGGAGAAACGGCCTTTTTCCTAAAACCACTGTACTTGGCCTAAGGCTCCTTAATAATCTGAAACTCCTAACCCTCCCTAACATTTGGTACTGCCAAACCACTAAATTTGAAACAACTTAAAGAATCTCAAAAATTAGGGGCTGCTTTTGTATCGAATATCCCTAAGTGTCAAAATTTCAATCTCTTCAAGCCCATTGACTTTATTTTTTACCTTCTTAAGAATTTCAGCCTGAAATGCCTCTGTTATAACAGCCTCCATATAGGGGGATGCTGAAATTATTTGGACATCGGTAACTTCTTGGGGTTCTGGTTTCCAGTTTGGGTCATAAAGTCTATAATATTGTGAGTAAAGGGACACCTTTAGCGAGGGGAAATAATCAATGTTGGGACTTCTTCCATTTTCAGTCAGTTCTTGAGCCCATTTAGGAAATAATTGAATAAGAGTTTGAAGTCCAGCTTCTTTGACATATCTTTCTGCATCACGAGCATTTTGTGAAGGCTTGGTTGGAATAAAATTCTTCTTCCTTGATAACCAAACTTTCAATGTTTCATTTTCGTCTTTCTTCCAATTGCTTTCAATCTTCTTAATTGCCTTTAGAGAAAAAAAGCCATCAATAAATGCTTCAAGGGTTTTAGATCCAACCGGTAAGAATAAATCCATTACCGGAACGATTTTTTCTAAGTTTCCTTGAGATTCCTTTTCATCTTCTAACAAGATTTGGACAGGCTTTAAGATACAACATGGCATAGCGAACCAATTAACAAAATCTTTAAATAAGGCTGTATTGCGTCTTAACTCTATTAAACTATAAACCGTAAAACAGGTAATGAAATTTTTGTAAAACCTCTCAAAATACCCTCTACCTTCAACTCTGGGTCGCTTGATAATTTCACTAATAACATTTGTGTCAAGAAGACAAAGATTGTAGGTGTTTCCAGTTGGAGATTTCAAAGACATGAGAAGATTCTAGCATAAATATTCAACTCACCGAAGTTATTGTTGCGAGAATATCTAACCCGTTCCTCACTCGCATCTAGAATCGACCACTCAACGACCATGCTCTCTTTCAAATCACACCCCTAAACCACCCTTACGTTTTACGCGTTACACATTACCCACTCACCCGTCCTTTCTCCTTTCGCAAAAATCCACCCCTAAAGAACACCTCTTGTAATACAGAACAAACGAGCTACACTACCCTACATCATGTACAACAATCATTTTCCAAAAGTCCCTATCAACCTTTCCAACCACTCAACCACCAATCAAATCCCACGCCCATCCATAGGTGGATCGTCGTCCACTGACCACTTTTTACCCTTTCCTGCCCACTTTTTACCCTTTTATGTCTATTTTTTACCTTTTACTGTCTACCGACTACCAGGAAACAAAATATGACTACCAAACAACTCTCCCCCAAACAAAAAAAAGCCATCCAAAACCTCCTCAACGGCCGTACCAAATCCCAGACCGCTGCCGCCGTTGGCGTCACCCCTCGCACCCTCTCCCGCTGGCTCGCCAATCCCACCTTTCATGCTGCCCTCACCAACGCCACCGACCATGCCCTTGCCAACGCCGCCCACCGCCTCACCGTCACCCTCGACGACGCCGTCGCCACCCTCGCCGAAATCATGGCTGACAAAGACGCCCGCGACCCCGACCGTCTCCGCGCCGCCGACCTTATCATCCATCGCGGTCTCGATCTCATCCAGCAAAAACAACTTACCGAACGAATTGCCGCCCTGGAGGCCAGAATAAATGTCCCTCAAAACCCTTGAACGCGCCGTCCACCGCCTCGAAAAAAGCCTGCCCCCACTCCCCAACGAACTCTTCCCCTTCATAGACCACCTCATCTCTCAACACCCAACCCTCAGCCGCAAACACCCCACCCCGCCCTTCTCCACCGCCCTCCACACCCTCCAGACCACACCCACCAACTGCTATGACCTATCTCCAGACCAAGCCGCTATCGCGGAGCGCCACCATCCCTGGTGGCCCCCGCCTCCCTACTGTGGCCGCACGCCAGACCGCATCCACCAAGGCCACATTGACCTATTCAACGACCTCCTCTACCACAACGACTGGACCCCAATCCGCAACGCCCTCGACGCCCGCTGGCCCCGCCTCCGCTGGGCCCTCGCCAGCCAGGACCCCCTCTACCAGGCCCAAGGCTACCACGACGCCCTCGACCTCCTCGCCCGCATCGTCTGGCAAAAATCAACCGATCCCTTCACCTACCACCTCACCCAGCCCACTTCCGAACAAGAACACGCCATCTACCACCAATATCGCGCACTCCCATCCCGTCAACGCCGCCAATACCGCCAAGAAGCCCTTAAAGACGCCGCCTTCTACTGCGATCCCTCTCCCGACCTGCTCCAAATATTTCAAGAACTTTCAGAATTCAATGTGGCAATCCCATAAAGGTTACAAAGCGCAGTGTGTCCTTGGAATTCAGCTGGCTGAATCATTCACCTATAACCTTGTCTCCGGAGTGGCCGCAGTTTTTGTTGACAGAGCGCCGACATCCCTGTCGGCCTTTGCAGACCATCCATTTCCTCACACCAGCAATCAACAACCACTTCGCCCCCCCTTCTCCCCGCACCTTCTAAGTAAATCACAGAATTTCCTCGAAATTAAAACTTGAAGATTTTAGTGATTTACTCAAATAAACCGCCGAAATTAGCCGCATCTTTCTTCAAAATCTTTTTGCAGTTTACCAAACTCAAATCAAACCCAAAAATGCCTCATTTACTAGACAAAACCAGACATTTGGACAGTATTCCCCCGGAGGTTCATTGTAGTTTAATAATTTAACCTAAAACCGCTATCTTGTCATTCCGAGCGGGTCGTCCCTAAAATCCCAAACTCAAATCAAATCCAGCGAGGAATCTTTCGAGTTACAACCGCGAACACATCCTCAATACTAAATCAAGTTTCTTAGCAGCCGGTCGTCCTAAAATGCCAAACTCAAATCAAATCCAGCGAAGAACCTTTCAGTTTGATTACCTAAATTATTTTCTTAATCAATAAGGAACCTCCAGGAGGGTCTATGGTTACGTTTTACGCACTACGCATTATTTGATCATTCCCCAACAATCAGAGACAATCCCCCCATGTCTAAATCACTAAAAATCCTCTTCCTAAGTGCCGAAGTCGCCCCCTTCGCCAAGACCGGCGGTCTCGGCGATGTCGGCGGCTCCCTCCCCAAAGCCCTCCATAAAATGGGCCACGATGTCCGGGTCGTCATGCCCGCCTATCAAGCCATCGAAGAAAGCCTGCAAAACGGCCGTTTCAACCTCACCCCCCTGCCCGGCCACCTCACCATCCCATTGGGCATCGGCCCCCTGCCTGCTGGCGTCTTCGAAGGTCGTCTGCCAGACAGCGACGTACCCATCTACTTCATCGCCGAGCAAAACCTCTTCAAACGCCCCAACGTCTACGGCTACAGCGACGATTCCTACCGCTTCTCCTTCTTCAGCCGCGCCGCCCTCGATCTAACCCTGGCCCTCAACTGGAAGCCCGACCTCGTCCACGCCCACGACTGGCACACCGCCCCCGCCCTAACCTGGCTGGCGACGGCTGGCAATCATCACCCCCATTTTCGCGCCATGCCCACCGTCTTCACCATCCACAACCTCGCCCACCAGGGCCTCTCCCCCTGGAAAATCTTCGAATATCTTGGCCTCCAAACCCATTCCCTATCCGAAGAAAGTTACGGCCAGGTCAACTTCATGGCCAGAGGCATCTATCATGCTACCATGGTCAACACCGTCAGCCCCACCTACGCCCGCGAAATCATGACCCCCGACGGTGGCGCCCGTCTGGACGGCCTGCTCCACCATCGCGCCTTCGACGTACATGGCATCCTAAACGGCATCGACTACGACGAATGGAACCCCGCCACCGACAAACGGCTGGCCGGACATTTTGATTTAGAGGATATGGACGGCCGTTTAACCAACAAACGCGCCCTCCAAAAACGGGCTGGTCTGCCCATCCGAGACGACGTACCCATCCTAGCCATCATCTCCCGCCTCGACTTCCAAAAAGGGCTGGACATCACTGGCGACGTCGTCCATCGGCTGCTCAATGGGCAAGCTGGCGAAGCTCAGTTCATCGTTCTCGGCACCGGCGCAGCCGAATACGAGAATATGTTCGCCCGATTAGCCAATTATCATGCCAACAAAATGACCGCCTTCCTCGAATATGACGCAGCCCTAGCTCCCCTCATTTATGCGGGCAGCGACATGTTCCTCATGCCCTCCCGCTTTGAACCGTGCGGCCTGGGTCAACTCATCTCCATGCGCTACGGTAGCGTCCCCGTTGTCCGCGCCACTGGCGGCCTAGCCGACACCGTCCGCGACGGCTACACCGGCTTCCAATTCCACGACTACAGCGCCGGGGCCTTTTGGTACGCCGTCGAACGGGCCATGTTCACCTACAACACCAATCAAGCCGATTGGAAGCAAATCCAGGAAAATGGCATGTCGGCCGATTTCTCCTGGGAGCGGTCGGCTGGCGGCTACCAACAACTCTATGAATGGGCCATTGCCCGAATGCGAGGTTACTAATTTATGCGTTTCCCCCGCTCCGCTGGCATCCTGGTCCATCCCACCTCCTTCCCCAGCCCATACGGAATCGGCGACCTGGGGCCAAAAGCCTATCAATTTATCGACTTCCTCGTTCAAAGCAAGCAAACTATCTGGCAAATCTTGCCCCTCGGCCCGACGGGTTATGGCGATTCGCCCTATCAATCCTTCTCCGCCTTCGCCGGAAACCCGCTGCTCATCAGCCCCGATGGATTGGTCAAGCTAGGTTATTTGCCCGCTTCGGCCGTTGCCACCATTCCCAACTTCCCAGCCCACGAAGTCGATTTCGGCCCCGTCATCGAATACAAACAAGCCCTCCTCCAACAATCTTACGACCATTTCAAGACAGCAGGAACGGCCGAACAACAAACCGCCTTCCAACAGTTCTGCACCGAACAAGCCGCCTGGCTAGAAGATTTCGCCTTTTTTATGGCCTTGAAAAACTTCCACAAAGACCATGAAGGCGGCGTCTGGAACACCTGGCCCCGCGACATCGCCCACCGCAAACCGAGAGCGATGGAACAGTGGGCTATCTATCTGGCCGACGAAATCGCCAAACACAAATTCCTCCAATTCCTCTTCTTCGAGCAGTGGCTGGCCCTCAAAGCCTACGCCAACGCCCGCGATATACGGATTGTGGGCGATGCCCCCATCTTCGTCGCCTTCGACAGCGCCGATGTCTGGGCCAATCCCAGCCTCTTTTACCTCGACGAAACAGGCAGCCCAACCGTCATCGCCGGGGTTCCGCCCGACTATTTCAGCGAAACAGGCCAACGCTGGGGCAATCCCCTTTACCGCTGGGATGTCATGGCAAAAAACAACTACGCCTGGTGGACGAGCCGCCTGGAGATGATTTTTACCCAGGTCGATGTCGTCCGAATCGACCATTTCCGGGGCTTCGAAGCCTACTGGGAGATTCCGGCCGATGAGCCAACGGCCGTTGTCGGTCAATGGGTCAAGGGGCCGGAGGCCGACTTCTTCCGGGCTGTGGTCGATAAATTGGGCAACCTACCCATCATCGCCGAAGATTTAGGTGTCATCACCCCCGAAGTAGAAGCCTTGCGGGATGAGTTCCAATTCCCTGGCATGAAGATTTTGCAATTCGCCTTTGGTGGCGAACGCAACAGTGATTTTCTGCCCCATCATTACGGCCGAAACTACGTCGTCTACACTGGAACCCACGACAACGAAACAACCGTCGGCTGGTATCGCAACGCCGACCCCACCGAACAAGACCACATCCGCCGCTACGTCGCCCGCGACGGCAGCGACATCGCCTGGGACATGATTCGCCTCGCCTTCGGGTCAGTGGCCGATACGGCCGTCATCCCCATGCAAGACCTCATGAGCCTCGGCAACGAAGCCCGCATGAACTTCCCTGGCAAAACCGGCGGCTACTGGCGCTGGCGCTACCTACCCCATCAACTAACCAGCTTCATCGCCCAACGACTGGCTGAATTAACAGAGTTATACGGCCGAGTTCCTCTAACAGATGAAGAAGAATAAACTACAACATTCACCGGAGAAAACATTGTGAACGATGTCATTGTCATTGGTGGTGGGCCAGCAGGGGCTACCGCCGCATCCTATTTAGCTATGAAAGGCCATCAGGTTTTATTGCTAGAAAAAGAAAAATTCCCCCGCGATCATGTCGGCGAATCCTTATTGCCCTTCTGCTTCGACCTGTTCAATGAGTTAGGGGTCCTAGAACAAATGAAAGGCAGCTTCGTTCGCAAACCAGGCGTCCGATTCATCGACAAGGATGGCATCGCCTCAACCACCTGGTGCTTCGATCATGTCATTGACGATCCCAGCTACCTATCCTTTCAGGTCATTCGCAGAGAATTTGACCAAATTTTGCTTGAAAATGCCCGGCGCCTAGGCGTGACGGCCGCAGAAGAAACCAGAGTCAACGGCCTAAACCTGGAACCAGTAAATGGAGGTGTCGAAGTCAAAGCCATCGGCCCAGACGGCCAACAGCAAACCCATACCGCCCGATTCTTATTAGATTGCAGCGGCCGTTCCGCCTTTGTCTCCGGCATCAAAGGCACTCGAAAAAAATATGACGACCTGGATCGCACAGCCCTCTGGACTCATTATCACAATGTTGAACTGGCTGGCGGCCTTGAAGATGGCCTATCCCTCATTATTTACATTGGCGGCGAGAAAAAGGGCTGGATGTGGGTTTTCCCGCTGGATTCAGAACACGTCACCATTGGGGTCGTGTTGAATAACAGTTATATTCGCTCCCAACGAGCAAAACTCGCCGCCGAAGGCATAGAAGATTGGAAAATCGCCCTGTATGAGCAAGAGCTAGGTTACTCCGATTTCGTCAACCAACTACTAACCAATGCCACAATGTCCCGACCATTGACCATCGAAGGAGATTACTCCTATTACACCGACACCAAATATGGCGAAAATTACGCCCTGGTCGGCGACGCCGCCTCCTTCATCGACCCTATCTTTTCCAGTGGCGTTTACCTGGCCATGAACAGCGCCCGCCTCGTCGCCGAAGGGGTTGACAAACGGCTCAATGCTGTCAATGGATCAGCCGACCCCCTTGACGAAGTCTACACCCATATCAACGGCGCTTACAAGATGGTCTACAAGCTCATTCAATTCTTTTACTCAACCAATGTCATCAACTTCGCTCAAATGGAAGCAGCCTCCGACATCGTGTATCAACAACATGAAGATGCGATGGCAACAGGCCACTTCCTTCTCGCTGGCGACTTTTTCGACCGCTACAAATATTACAGCAAGGTCATTGATGTCTTACAAAAACCTCATCTGTATGATCGCTACAAGCAGTTGGTCGTTGAACGGCCGAGTTTCCAAGTCACCGTCTGCAACACGCCAGAAGAAGTCATCTTCCCCAAAATGACAGAGGCTGTGTAGCCCATCGGATAGCGAAGTTTTTGTTGATGGAACGCCAGCATTATGGAGCGCCGACATCCCTGTCGGCCCTTTGCAGAGCATCCATTTCCTCACACCAGTTATCAACAACCGTTTCGCCCACCCAGGCCATTCAGCCATTTGACAATCCCCTGTCACTATGGCAGAATCCCGAACAAGCCCCCGTAGCTCAGAGGATAGAGCGTTGGCCTCCGAAGCCAAAGGCCCGTGTTCGAGTCACGGCGGGGGTATTTTTCATCCACTTCCTTTCGGCCGAATCAAACCTAAATACACTGTCAACTAAGAAGTTCAACCTTCTAGAGAGCATGTACCTCCGATTAAAAAGAGCAAAAGTTGAACCTCTTAAATGCAAAAATAGTTAACACAATACAAACCAGCCATGACCTTCACCGAAATCAGCGAAACCGAGCAAATTGCCACCGCCCTCGCCGGAAACACGGCCGCTTTCAACGCCCTTGTCGAGCCATACCGCCAACAGCTACTCGTCCACTGCTATCGAATGAGCGGCTCCCTAGATGATGCCGAAGATATTGTTCAAGAAACATTTCTACGGGCTTGGAAAAAATTAGATTCATTTCAAGGGCAAGGATCATTTCGGAACTGGCTCTACACAATAGCCACTCGCCAATGGATCGATGAGGTCCGCAAGCGAAAGAAACAAGTCCTACTCCCCCTCAATGGGTCACCCACCGACCCAAATTCACCACTACGGCCGCCCACAACCCCGGCCAACTGGCTCGACCCCCTACCCACATCCTGGCTCACGGGCAGCGACCCATCGGCCGAATTCTCCACCGAACTGCGCGAGTCTATCTCCTATGCCTTCATGGTCGCCCTTCAAGAGCTAAATGCCCGCCAACGAATTGTCCTTATCCTACGCTCCGTCTTCAACTGGAGCGCCATCGAAGTAGCGGAAGTCCTCGACCTCACCGTCGCCTCCGTCAACAACCTGCTATATCGAGCGCGTAAAAATCTCGCCGTCGCCCAATATGAAGAAGGCCCAACCCCAAAACAAAACCTGGATCACTTCCTCAAAGCCTGGGAAATGGGCGACGTATCTGCCCTCATCGACCTGCTGCAAGAAAAAGCCACCTTCGCCATGCCCCCCTTGGGTGTTTGGTATTCAGGCAAAGCGGCAATCGAAACCGCCCTTGCCAATTTCGTCTTTAGAGCAGATGTCAGGTGGAAATTGCTGCCGACCTCAGCCAACGGCCGTTCCGCCTTCGCCATCTATCAACAAGCCCAGACAGACCAACCCTATCAGCCATTCGGTCTTATCTTGCCCATCTTCAATGCTGAAGCGGGCAAGATAAGAGAAATTGTCGCCTTTCTATCCCCAAATCTGATTCACCGATTTGGGTTGCCCCCAACAATCCCAGCCTAAAGCGAAAGTTGCTACCCCTTTGCTTCCATATACCCATCAATCGCCAAAACCGTATTGGCCACAAAGACGGCCGCAAACATAATCGGAAACACATCCGGTGCGGCCGTTTGCAATTGCAACTCAACATAGGTCAAAACAACTGCCGCAACCGTCAGCCCAGCTCCAACCACCTTACGACGGCCGATATACAAGGTCCCCAACCCCATAAAGAAAAAATTCAATACGGCCGCAATCCACGGATTTTTATTCATCTTAATTCTCCTTTTGATAACCAATATTACAATTAAGACGAAAAAGGCTCCCCAAACTTCTCATATTTGGTGATTAATGATATAAGATGGGTGATTCAAATAGTAAGTTGTTTCTGAGAGGGCAGCAATAATGTGCAAATGAGATAAATATGGATTACCTAGTACCGTGAATAGTTGACCTCACTAGAATAGATTGTTGTCTTATTGCCCTTTTTTTAATTTCTTCCACAGTTAAAATAGCTTTAAGATAATTTATCAGAGTAAGGAGGTTGCAGTGTCTAGAAAATGCAAAGTTTGTGATTAAAGTGGGTAAATAGATTAGTTATCACCCTGGCTGTTGGAGGCTGTAACAGTTTTAAGTAGCCTTTTTAGAGGATTTGCCCGACCATTTATTTTTGATAATATATAGTTGTCAACGATTGACAATTACTCAGGAGAATCCAACAAAATGCCCCAAATTAAAGTAGACACTATTAGGGGTCCTTGGTTTTCATTCGGTTTTCATTTTGATTTACAACGTCGTTATATAGATATTCACTTTATTTGGTGGATTATTACTGTCGGCCAAGATTACTATAGTTAAGCGCTGAACAGGCGGCTGCCAGAATCCATTAAACTATATTATGTGAGTTAAGCGTATTGGCTGAGTCGCCAGATTACGCCAGTATTGCAGCTTCGATGCGGCGGAAAGGTTTCACCTTGTGAGAGAGGGATGGTTCTTTCCGCCGCTGTCGGGCCTTTACAATTAGTGGTTTGGGTGTGCCGCACGAATGCATAGACCCCCGACACCGGGGCTTTCTGTCCAGTTCTATAGGTACTACCAATTGTTGTCATTTTTATTTTCCTTTTTTGTGACTAATGACAGCCGCCTGCTCAGCGCTTAACTGTTAGCAAAAATATAAAATTGTGGCCTTCGAGGGGGATCCCACTGCTACTTGCCGGGTCTAAAGATACCGGTATAATATGCAGAGATGAAATCCCGCCGTAAACGTGTTTTCGTCGCCCTTGCCGTCGGTTCACCCCCGACGGCTTTTTTATAATAATAATCACAAGGGCAGCACATATGTCCTATGCCAGATATGGGGGGAAAGTACACCTTAAAACCCTAGATATAGTGCATTCCCCTGTATCACATCCCGCGAGCATTCTAACATAAAGTATCCAGTGTGCCAAGCATTTTGAGGTATATTTACCTTAAAATTTAGCACTCCACATGGCAGACTGCTAAATGCAATCCTGATCTAATAGACAATTCGACTACCTCTCACCCAAAACAACTTGCTCCCCTGAACAAAAAGGATAATTTTACAATCATAAAATTCGTCCCATTCGTGTCATTCGTGGCAACTCTTTTACGCCTTAAACCGCTTCATATCCTCATTCGCATACCGGGCAACGGCCGCATTCGCTTCCTTCCTTGCCGCCAACTTATCAACCGTCTCCGCCAACCGATCCCCTGGAATAACGGCCGTCATCTCCATCGGGGACATGCCCGTTCGCAAACGACTCAAACTACACCCCGTACTCATCACCATCTCCCCCTGCTCTTTCGCCATCGGAATGATATGACACTGCGGCTTGCCCACCACTGGCAGTTGTCCAAAGGCATCTTGCAGCACCATCGCTTGCTGGGCATTAATCCGCAGCAAAACCACATCCGGCGAAACGGCCGAATCCGTCACCGGCCCATAAGTAATGGCCGCTGGCTTATTCTGAATCACAGGCAAGGCCATCGCCTCCTCCGGCGACACCCACTCACATTCCAGCAGCCCCTGCACATCCTCGTTGCCCATCACCTCTGGCAGCGTTTTCAGCCCGTGCGTCACACTACCCACGCTGCAATTATAATGGTCTTCCGGCAAGGTCATGAAAGTCTTATCAGTCGATTCAACCCAAAAGACACAGCCCGCCGCCACCTTCCCCGTTCGGCCGTCTCCGCTCGGCTCCGGCATCTCACCCCCAAAGCGGGGAACATCTGCCGGAACTTCATCCGCAAAATGAAATAGCAATCGGCGCATGTTTCAACCCCAAAGATTTCTGCATCTCGTCAGCTAAAGGCTGCCAGGTATTCGTCATAGTGTATTCTCCTTAAAACTGTAAGTTGTTTTCATCAAAAGGAATAATGAATTGTGAAGTTACTCCGTCAACCATCACCGCTTCACAATTCATTACTCATTATTCGTTATTCATTATTTTGCTTAATAAACATCTAGCTCCAGCACCGCCATCTTATGAATGTGCAGTAACCCTACAAAATCCCCCCAATCTCCTTCGCCCCCTCAATCAACGTTTTCGCGCAATAATCCAAATCAGCCAACGTATGGGTCGCACAAACCGTCGAACGCAGCCGCGCCTGTCCCTCTGGCACAACCGGGGCAACGATAGCCTGAACAAAGATACCTCTGTCCTGACAATAGCGGGCCAGGCGAACGGCCGTTTCCAACTCCCCACACATCACCGGAATAATCGCCGTTTCCGTATACAGTAAATCAAATCCGGCTGAACGAAGCTGGTCACTAAAATGATAATAATTGCGCTGCAACCGTTGACTTCGCTCCGGCTCCTCTTCAATCACCTCAAAAGCCGCCAACGCAGCCGCAGCCGAAGCTGGTGGCAGAGCAGCCGAAAAGATAAAGCCCCGCGCCTCATGCTTCAAGAAATGGCACAGCTCCTTGCTGCCCGCCACATAGCCCCCAGCCGCCGGAATCGTCTTACTCAACGTCCCCATCTTTATATCAACTACATCATTAGGCAAATCAAAATGCTCTTCGATCCCATGTCCGGTTTCGCCCAACACCCCAATAGAATGGGCCTCATCCACCATCAGATAAGCCCCATATTGACGGCAAAGGCGGCTAACCGACGGTAAATCGATCACATCCCCATCCATACTAAAGACCGCATCCACAATAACCAACTTTCTAGCTCCCGGATCGGCCGAAGCCAACCGATACGCCAAATGATCCATATCATTATGACGGAAGCGCACAAACTTAGCCTGTGACAACAAACAACCATCCACAATACTAGCGTGGTTCAACTTGTCGCAAATGACCACATCACCCTTCCGAAGCAACGCCGAAATCGTCGCCAAATTGGTCACATAACCACTCGAAAAGGTCACCGCATCATCCGTGCCCTTAAAATCAGCTATCTTTCGTTCTAATTCAGAATGTAAATCCAACGTCCCGGCTAGCAGCCGAACGCCATAAGTGCCTGTCCCATATTTTTTTACCGCTTCCAAAGAGGCCGCATTAATCTTAGGATGTCCAATCAAGCCAAGATAGGAGTAGCCCCCCAGCATAATCATCTCCCCGTGTCCCTTCACGTAAACACGGCCGTTCGGCAATATCTCTTCCGTTTCTTCCAAATAGAAATAAAGCCCTTGTTCCTTAAAATATTCAATGTCCCAGAGCGTATCAGGCGTTAATGATGGGACGTCCATAATTAAATCTTGTAACATATTTCTCCTGCAAAAATAAATCCAGTCTACCTCGTCACCTTGATATGCGTATAGGGTGGTGAGGGAAACCCATCATGGAGACCTCCTCAGTATATCGAACAGGTCGTTCGAGACGCGACATGCCAAACTTGTGATGAACGAAGTTGAACCATCGCCCCAAAATTTTCATCCAGCGGCAGCATTGAGTATAACAAAACACGATTCATGCGAACACCTGCCGCAATTGGCAATAAAGGATTCTATCCAGACACCCTTGATTCATCAACTAATCAAGACCAATTAACTAGCCAGGCCATTATTTTCTGCCCCCTCCATGTTTTAACACAACTTCCCAGAGGTTGTGTTTGAACTGAATTTGTTAGGGAAAAATCTCCGTAAAGACTTTTAACGCCTTCATGTAGGTGAATAAGAGACGCTGTTTTGCTATAATCACCGCCCTATGCCCAAACATTTGCGTAAAATTCTACCAATCATTGCTTTGCTCCTCCTGCTTGTTGGTCTTTGGCCAGATGCAAGATCATTATATGATTTGACGGGGGAGGAAGCATTAGCGGGGCAGGTACGGGGGCTGGTACATTGGTTTTATTCGGCCGTTCGACCCCAACCCAATCTTGCCCCAGCAGAAGCCAACCAATACGCCGATGTTTCCCCCTTCGGCATGAACACCTTCCTCCAAAATGAAGTGCTGCCCGAAGTACGCCAACAAAGTTTGCAAATGCTAAATGAGGCCGGCATCCAATACATCCGCCAGCAATTCCCCTGGGAAGATATTGAAATACATGGCAAAGACGACTTTATCGACCGACGCAATGATCCGAATGGGGTTGATGCCTGGGCCAAGTATGACAATATCGTGACACTGGCAGAGGAAAACAATATTGAAATAATCGCCCGGCTGGATAACCCACCAGCCTGGAGCCGGGCCATGACAGATACGATTGGCACATTGGCCCCACCAGACGACTTCAATGATTATGGAGATTACGTGGCGGCGGTCGTCGGCCGTTATCGAGGCCAAATTCAATATTTCCAACTATGGAATGAGCCTAACATCTATCCTGAGTGGGGAGAACGGCCGCCTGACCCGGAGCAGTTCACCGAACTGCTTTGCATTGGCTACAACCGGGCCAAACAAGCCAATCCTGAGGCCATCATCCTGGCGGGGGCGCTTTCGCCAACGATTGCCGTCACCGACCGTCACTTAAACGACCTTGTTTTCTTGCAGCGGATGTATCTCGCAGGGGCAGGGGATTGCTTTGACATTTTTTCAGCCCAAGGCTATGGGCTGTTTTCAGGGCCAACAGACCAGCGGGTACGGCCGACTGTCATCAATTATCCCCATATCGTTTTGCTGCGGGATGTGATGGTCGCTTATGGGGATGGTGATAAGGCGATTTGGGTTAGCGAGGCGGGTTGGAATACGGTACCAAACGGTTTTGCAGCACCCTATGGTCAGGTTTCATTAGACGAACAAGCCAAATATGCAGCCGAGGTTTACCAACGAACCCAGGAAGATTGGCCTTTTGTTGGCGTGGTCAATTACTGGTTCTTTAAACATGCCTCTGATGTGGATAGGGATAAACCAGAATATTATTTCCGGCTGTTGGAACCGGATTTCACCAAAATGCCCGCCTTTGATGCCTTGGCCGCTTATGCAACTGGGGAATCGGCAAACAAGAGGGAGGCAGACGGAGCTTGGAAAGAGTGGTGGGGGCCGAGACGGCCATTATTCATTTTACTGGGCGGCGCGGGGATGTTTTTCTGGCTGTTGTGGGCATTGTCAAGGTCTAAATAAAATTTGAGTAAAAGGAAGGAGTGGGATAGTGTTTATTGACACTATCCCACTCCAACTTCATCATTAATTATAGTTCACCGTACCTATTATTTGGGTACAGGTATTTTATTATCATTGACCCAATTCAATTGTATCCGGGTCCGGCGGCAAGTAGCTGGGATCATAAATGATCTGAACCGCTGAACCGGTAACATCGACTGTACCAGCGATGATACTACCGTAGAAGGTAGAATTATCAGAAAAAGCAAAAGTCACGTTGCCATTTGGAGCAAAAACAATTCCACCCCAATTAACTGCGCTGCCGGTTAAATTAATAGCGGCGGCGCTAGCACAGGGATTTCCAAGTCCATCAGTCAACAGCAATAAGCCCTCAAAATAAGGTCGCATATAAGATCCATTACCACTGATGTCAATCTCACCTAAAGTGACAAACGTAACACCATCACCATAAATGCCAGAACCACCAGCACCACTAAAGGAAAAACCTACCGAGGAAACATAAACACCAGGTTGAAGAATATTGCCTGTCATCAGCCCAGCCCCTTCAAGTAAAGATTTAGTCACCTGGACATTAAAATAATGATAGTCTGTAGGGACTGTGTTCGTCATCGCTACATAAGCCCAACCATCATCCTCAAAGCCTGGTGCCGGCCCAGGCCGGAAATCACTATAACTAAGGGAAACGGGATAATCTAACGTGTTAATTTGTCGGGGATTATCGTCTGGCGGGAAAAGAGTCGTATTATTATTAACATTATTACCTGATGCATCGCCACCATGAGTGACAGTTCCTGTCACCACGTTCCCCCCTCCACCACCAGAAATTTGCACCTCGCCATTGGAATGGACACCACCAATGATAGTAACGTTGGATCCATTAACCCGAGCTTCACGGCCTGAGCATTGAGCGCCAGCAAAGATAGCTGAGCCACTGCCGCTCAACTCGCCCCGCAAACAATCACCAACGGCCAATACCTGCGTAGTAATATCATCACCATATATGACAGGCGCGATAAAACCGCCTCCAATCGAACCTGTGATGACTACTTCAACCTGATCGCCGTTAATACTTGGGGAATCGCTGCGGACTGGTGGATTATTCACTTCCACTACGCCAGCGCCAGCAAATCCATTGGTTCCAGCAACTTCCAATGCTTTGGCCTCAAAGTCTTCATCGCGGCAAAGCGCTCTAGCCCCTTGAAGGGCAGCCGCATCGGCTGCATTTTGAGCATCGCGACGCATCGTATAAATTCGGCCACCATCAATGGCGACTGCCATAATACCCATCAAAACCACCAGTGCAAAAGCCAGGATAACGATGGATTGGCCACTTTCGTTTCTATTTTTTTGTTTCATTCTAATCTCCTAATTTACAAGATCTTATTCCATATATTTAGGCAATACCATCGCACTTCGGATTAGCCTGCCAATACAACTTAAGACTTACTAATCATCTAAAAATATAAGTTGGGAATCTACCGCAGTTAAAGTCACCATATCACCAGTAATTACCTCAACCATCGGCGTAATAACATCGTAATCATAACTGACCGTCACTGTTACAGGCTCTCCGCCAGCAAGGTTAGGCACTTCAACATTGACAACAGTTGTTGACCAATCAATTAATGTTCCGGTACTTTCATTTTGAGTCCGATAAACAACGTTATTAGGATCATCATTATCACTACTATCAATCCAATCTGGATGAATCGCCCCATAGGCAGCCCCTTCGCCCGCCGCGTTCTGCAAGGCTAAGTAAGTGAAGTACATCCTTCCGAAATCTAGAACACCACCCAAAATAAGCAAGATTACAATCATCATCACAGCCATTTCTACCAAGCTTTGACCGCTTTGCTTATCCAGTTCATTTTGGTCGCTGTGGTCTATATTAACTATTTTACGTTGTTTAATTTTTATAATCGTTCTTAACAATTCCATTGTCGCCTTCTTATGGTGTGAATTCGCCAGTATCGGCCGTAATATTCAAAATGTAGCTTTCTTTTGTATCTGTATCCAAAAAAGTGCTGCGCCAGGTTAACGTTTCTTGCGCATCTAATACTAAAATCAGATTAACTTTTGCATGAAAGGTCATAAATTCGTCTGCGCCCAAATTTAACAGTTGTTCAATTGCTGCCGGACTGTCCAATTGCCAATTAGCAACATTGCCAAGTTGTATTTGATCGGATTGTGGTGTTGTTCGCACCATTTGAGCCTTTGTGTCTGCAACTGAGATCATCGCAGTCTCAGACTTAGTTGATGAATAAAAAATAATGACCCAACTAGCACGACCATCTGAAAAATTTATCTCTGGCTGCCAACTTGCTCTTGCAGATAAAAGAGCAGCATCACTGCTCCAATTCTGAGCAATCGGTTGAGCCAAGTTATAGGCTTCAACGGCCGTTACATTTTCAATATTGTTAATGTCAAATTCTTCTTCAGGCTGGCTGTTAAGCCAAAAAAAGATTAGAGCTAAAAGTATGGTGACAACAATAATCCCTAATAAGCCACCTAAAATCCATTCACTTCGTCGCATTCGAAAAACTTTGTATAGCGTTCCGGTTCTATTTACTAAAGATAGCCGGGAGGAAACTACCCCCCCCGGTCTGACTCAAAAAATAAATCTGGTTTGTTCCAGCATTTGGTCCTGATTCCTCAATTCGAGTAAAAGCCAGAAACAGCTGTTGGCTACCATTACAAACGAAAGAGGGATTAAGGCTTCTATTAGAAGAGCTAGTCACTTGTTCAATGAAATTCCAACCATCAGCGCTGTTACCAGTCTGAATTTGTTCTTTAGATGTAGGGCTTAATGATCCATGGAAAAAGACATAAGCACTATTGCCACATACATCTAGCGATGTAATTAGGAAAAAGGGATCACTTTGGTTGACACCAACCGCAGTATTATTTATTGGAACCGGAGACAGCCAGACTGTGCCATTGTAAAAGCCATACATGGCATATTGTTCATCCTCAGATACCTGTTCCATATAGGAAACATGAACTTGATCACTGCCAACAGCGATGATTTCTGGCCTATTACTATTGATATTAGAATTAGAAATAATTGTAGGATTTGCATCGAAGGTCAGATTATTTCCAACCCAAGTTCCCTTTTTATATCGGATTTCAGTGATAAATTCGTTTTGTCCAACATTAAAGATTCGCTCTTCCCAAACCACATGCACATCACCATTATTATCCATTGAAACGGTGGGCGCTATAGATTTCCGCGTATCTGTAGCTAAAGCAGGAGAAAGTGTCCAACCAGCACCACCGCTTTGCGAATAGGCATGATATATATTAGACAAGGTATCACCCTGCGCCCAAACTACATGGATGGTGTTGTCATCGGCAACCTCAATATCAGGATCTAAAACTGACTCAAGAGTAGAAACTATGGGAGTTCCAGCCCCAGGCCAACTATTTTCATCTGCATGAAAGATATCAGTGTCAGTTCGCCAAACGGCATGGGCCAAACTATTCGTATCAAAATCAACACTTACCTGAGGGATGTCAATAGGGCTATTTCGCACAGCCGCTGGATTGCTCCAACTCGAACCACCCAAGGACTGGGTAAAGTAGGGAATATTAAAGCCACCAACAGTCCGGTGCCGATAAACGACCATAACTGTGCCATCAGGAGCATACGCTATAACTGGAACAAAAGCCCCGTTAGCAGAGTTGGTAGAGATGTGAATTTCATCACTCCAATTAGTTATCCCATTTAGCGTGTTATTAATTTCGGCCGCAGCTGAGTTACCTTGCCATGATAATACGCCTGCTGTTATTAATAACATCAATAGCATGAGCCAAAATACACTTTTATTATTACGTTTTTGTTTTTTCATAAATCTCACAATTTCGTCACAATTTAGGCGCTGCCAACTCTAAGGCTGAATTATCACAATCTAAGAACATGGTCCTTGGGTAAGCAACAAATCTTGTTGGGTCACTAAACCGCTAACAACCGTTACCGGGGCTGCAAAGAAATAAGAGGTACCGCTGATTAAAATACAGCCACTGACTGTATAATTGCCAGTTGCAAGTCCAGAAATAACGTAGGTGCCATTTTGATCTGTAAATGTTCCTGTCGTCTGGGTAATTGTTGGTCCAACCAAAATGACTGATACCCAGGGTTGAGGGAGCAACTCACCGCTGACCGATGGGACGAAAGCCTGTCCGGCCAAGATACCATTTCCCGTCTGACCGCCACCACCACAATTTGTGTTACAAGGCAAAACGTTAATATCAAGCTTTTGGCTGATGTTGTTCGTTTCAATCGTCTCATCAATCGTTCCATCGAAAGGCGCATCAGAATCAACAACAGCAAAAACTGAATTAGTTCCAGTGATCGGGAACCCAAACCAAGCGGTCAAGGTCACCACCTCACTATCTCCAGCATCCAGCCCACTGACACTAGAAGTTGCCGTCTTAAACGTTTCAGAAATATAAGTACTCCCACTAACCGGTTCTGGATTGGGATTAAAGTATAACGAGACAGGGAATAGGCTAACCGCATCAGTTGAGTTCGTATTGGTTACTGTCACCTGGAAAACAACCGTATCGCCCTGATGAACAGGAGTCGAACTGATTAGAGTTGGCGAACTTATAATTAGATCTGGCGCTGGGCAAGGAACAGTTAGGGTCGCGCTAGCTTGAGTCGTCGAGTTACCCTGCGAATGATAGGCAACAATTGTATGAAGACCATCTGTGGCAGTAGCTGGAATATTGACATTTTTTGTCCAGAGTCCGTTAAAAACCTCGCCAGCCGTGACAGTAGTTAAAACTGTGCCATTTACTGTTTCCCAAAAAATAGTCGTATCAGTATTTCCTGTATCAGGCCAGTTATACCCTTTAACAGTTACAGAGCCACCTGCCGGAGAACAGGTAGGGTTCAGTGTAATAAAAGCTGCGTTCCCTGCGCCAATAACGGTTGAGGCAGTATCGCTGTTATTAGATATATCAGGGTCTGAAACATCTGAAGAAACAGTCGCTTGGTTTACGGCCGTGCTGGCAGTCGTTGCGATAACATTGACAGTAATATTAACCGGTGGACCATTTGCCTGAATATCGCCTAATACACAAGTCAACTGAGTACCAGATTGACTACAAAAGCCGGAAGAAGAGGTCGAATTTAGATAACTCACTGTTAATGGTAATGCGTCCACCAAAACGACATTCGTCGCATTTGCTGGTCCCGTATTACTAACAACGATATTGTAGGTCATTGTAGCGCCAACATTGGAATTTGCTGGGCCACTCTTACTCACCGAAAGGTCAGCTGAAGGAGCAATCTGAGTCGTCTCAGTATCACTATTATTAGATGGGTTGGTATCTATCTCATTTGGATCATCATTTGTGACAAAGGCCTGATTTTGAATCGTGCCAACACTGTTCGGAATTACCGTAATAACAACTGACGCGCTGGTATTAGCAGCTAAAAAGCCAATAGTACAATCAACGATATTACCGCCTATATTACAACTTCCTTGGCTAGGAACAGCAGTGACAGGCGTGACAGAGGCAGGTAAGTTGTCCAATACTTGTACGTCAGTAGCAGCGTCTGGCCCACTATTTCCAACTGTCAAGGTGTAATCAAATGGCTGACCCTGTGTAGCCGGGTCTTCAGAGTCTCCCTTTACAACAAATACATCGGCCACCTGTGCTGTACGGGTGAAATTGGCGCTGACTGTCAAATCACTACTAATTGGTAGATTGGCACAGGTAGATGAGGTACCACATGAAGCAGCATCACCACCCCAATTCTGGAAGGTATAGGCAGCAGGAACATCAGGAACGGCCGTAAGCGTTACCGCTCCAGTCACCCAGCCACCTGGACAAGCGCCTTGAGGCGGATTAATCTGTATTGTCCCTTCATCAGCCGGAAAAATCTGCTCAATAATACTCCAACAATCAGGTGTATAAAGATAATCAGCCGTTAGCGTCAAATCTGAATTCATAACCACTTCAAGTGGGTTCTGGGAATTACCATCGTATGGGGCACCAAGCCATTGGTCGAAAGTATAGCCAACATTTTCATTGGCTTGAAGAATAACTGATTTGCCAGCCACATAGTGATTTGCCTCGGCACACTCGAAATTAGAGGTTCGATCAACTGTCCCAGGTACATCAGGGCCCGTCGTTTGCAAATTCACCTGAAGTTCGTAGCAAGTAATTGTTTCAAAATTGGCGATAGCGGTATGATTCATATCCATTGTGACTATTTTTGTCGTGTTGATACCGCCACCTACTGTCCCACCCCAATTTAAGAAATTGTATCCTGAATTTGGTTGAGCCAGCAAAGTTACTTGGGTTGGAGGGGTCCTTTCTACATAGAACAAACCACAGTCAGGTGGAGGATCGGCGATGATGTCCCCACCTGAATTTGGGCTAGGATCCAAATAAAGTGCAACGCAACCTGGAATTGGGGCTGGCAGTTCAGCATCCTCTTGAATAAGAATATCCTTCAAAATAGTGCGACGGCTTGCAGGGGAAAAGCTGAATTCTGGGATGGGAATGATAGGTATAAGTGGTTCAAATGTTGCTGTAACTGTCACGACAATTCGATATCCTTGCTGAATATCATCTTCACTTAGTCCATCTTCACAATCGCCAAATATCTCAGTAGAATTCGTTGGAGAATATGGTCTATCGTAGGAGATTTCTATTGTATTCGTTATTGGATCAAAGTCGCTTAGAACCACTCTATCCAAAGCTGCCTGTCGAATTTCACTACAGTCCAAATAGCGGGGAATATCATTCGGGCTACGACCAGCAGCGACGCCATATCGAGCTGCCTCTCGTGAAGCATTGCTGGCTTCAGTATAAAGCAGAAAAATTCGCCCAAACTCAATAATACCTAACACAACAAGTAATAGAATAGGAAGCATCAGAGCAAATTCAATGAATGATTGGCCTTTTTCCGACATTTTTATTTTTCGAAGCATCTTTTTATCCATCTTTATACTGGCATCTATAGAATATTTGGAACCTTTTGTTGATTTAAATAGTGAGTCGACCCTCTTAGTCACAGTTTATTTTACCATTCAATTTGGAAGCATCAGTAAAATTAGTTCTCATTTCCTACACTGGTCTGAGAGGACATTAATAACAACAATTAAGTGAATCACAGAAATTCCTTGAAATTAAAACTTGAAGATCTTGGTGATTTACTCAAGTAAACCGGGAAATTAACTATATCTTTCTTGAAAAACTTTTTGCGGTTTGCCTAGTATTGAACTGCCAACCACTTAATCCTTTAAACAGAGTAGACATCCGAACGAATAATACAAATTGAGTCCATATTAGTTCTTTTTTCCTATCGCGAGAAGTAAGATATGACAGCCTTGGTGAGGCAAATTATTGATACCAAAGGCCTCATTTACAAATAAAAAGGCGCCATTAAAGTTCCTGAATTGGCACAATCGGCTGTGGTTTTTCCTGCATGGGTGGCTGTCTATCACAGATAGAGCCAGTTTGTTGGCGGAAACCAGCATTTGCCGCCACATCATAACTAACGATTTCGGCACAACCGTTGATAACAGAAACTTCTGTGTTTCCACCCGCATCGACCATTAGATCATATCCCAACGCCTGAACGGTCATTACAGATTGAGGGCTAGTAATAACGAGATAGGTTAATTCAGAACCCGGCGGCCAACCACTGCTAAAAATCTGTCCACTCAGCTGCTTAAGAGTAATAATTCGCTCTCCGCCATCACGTCGATCACTAAAAGCAATAATTTCTATTTGAGTGTTTGAAGTGAGATAGGTGATATTATTTTCAAAGAACCTCAACCCCGCTTCCCCATCTTCACCTGTGCGAATCTTATCTCCAGGGCTAAGCCGACTGTTAATGGTCACAGGCTGCCAACTATCACTTCCAACCCGCTGCATCTCGGCCGTTCCGCTCATTTCAACAACGGTGGCTGAATGGAGAACAACCTCTTCAGCCCAGCTACGATAGAATGACCCGCTAGCTAAAAATAGGACGATGACAGCTATGACGGCCGTAACCCAACTAAGCCTTGGTTTGAATAGGCGGCGGAGCCAGGGGGTCGGAGGCTGATCAGCTTCAACCGTCTCCAGCCTACCATTTGCAGGCACATAATGACGGAAGGCACGTAGGACGTTAGCCCGTACTACTCTAGGGGGTGCTTGCCACGCTTCGGCCATGACGGCCGTTGTTTCTTGCAGCCAAGCAACTTCCTGCTGACAGGTCGCACAATCGGCCCCTAAATGGGCTTCAACTTGGGCAACTTCGGCAGTGGATAAACGGCCGTCTACAAAGTCCGCTAACTGTTCAAAGCTAATGTGATCACTAAAGTCGTTCATTGTCTTTCTTTATACAGAGTAAAAAGCGGCTGATTTGATACATGATTAATAACAAGGATGCCGATCATCTCTCTTTCTCCATCAACCTTCGCAGCTTTTTCAGGCAGCGGGTTCGAGTTGGGCCAATGGCGCCAACAGGCATATCTAAGTAACGGCCGATTTCTTCATAAGAAGGATTCAGGGGGTCAAAATAGAGGTAATGGAATAGTTTGCGGCAGCGGTCGTCTAACTGTTGAAGAAGTTGGTCTATCTTTTGGCGTTGCTCAAAACGGCCGGCGATCTCTTCAGTGGCATTTTCCGATGCCCAATCTATTTCTGGCATAGCCTCTGGAGCAATGGTCATTGTCCGATCATAATCAGCCCCCCGCCGCCGCTGCCAACATTCCCGCTTGGCAGTGGTAACTAACCAGGCAGATAGTCGCTCTGGCTGTTCAAGGTTGTCGAGGTGTTTAAGTAAGACCAACCACACAGCTTGAAACACATCATCAGCTTCGGCCATTCCGAATCCATAGCGCAAAGGAACGGTATAGACCAACCGCTCATAACGGCCGACCAATACCTTCCACGCTGTCTCCGAACCTTCCCGGCAGGCAGTAATTAAAGCTTCATCTGTACATTCGGTATAATTTGTCATCTCTATTTAACTGTTGTTCAATAGTAACAATAATATACCGTTCATGAAACGACCCATTACTCCCAGCAAGTCAAATTCCCACCTATAGGCCAAAAGTCGCAAAAAACTTGGTGGAAATTAGAGTTATGGATGAGAAACCAATTAATTAGGAGAGAGACGATTGTTGCACCCTGCATTTGATTGGCACGAAGTTGCCCAATTGGCGTTGACTTCCCGCACCATTGACCTGATTCAAGAAAATGAGCTGGCCCCAGCCGGAGAAGTCACTTACCAGTTTTCGGCTAGAGGCCATGAGTTGGGCCAGATACTGGTTGGTCAGCTATTAGATCGGCCGTTTGATGCTGGCAGCGCTTATTATCGATCCCGGCCATTTTTGCTCAGTTCGGGTTTAACGGCCGAAGAGGCGATGGCATCAGACATGGCTCGTCCCGGTGGAGTCAGCGCAGGGCGGGACGTGGGCGTGGTCTTCAATTTGCCCCGCCGAAAGCGGGCCACCATATTGCCAATGGCCGGCGACGTTGGTTCTCAATATACTCCAGCCGCGGGTTGGGCGCAGGGCATTCGCTACCGGGTTGAGCAGCTTGGAGAAACGGACGCAGCCGACAGCATTTCAGTGGTCTTTGGAGGCGATGGCTCGGTGGCAACAAATGGCTTCTGGTCTTGTTTAACAATGGCAACCACATTGAAACTGCCCTTACTTTTTGTGATCGAAGACAATGGATATGCTATCTCAGTGGTGAAGGAATTACAAACACCAGGAGGCAACATTGCTGACAATTTAGCCGCATTCCAAAATCTGAAAATATGGCAGGGGAGCGGAACAAATCCGGCAGAGACGGCCGAGCTGGTAGAAACGGCCGTCAATTACGTGCGGGGTAGCAACGGCCCTGGTTTGCTGCGCCTAACTGTACCGCGCTTATCAGGCCATTCGGGTCATGATAACCAGGCCTACAAGCCTGATGACCTGCTACAGTCAGAACGGAATAATGATCCCCTACCCAGACTGCGCGACTATCTGGTTCCAGCCCTGATAACGGCCGAAGAATGGGACAACTTACAAGAAACGACCAAAACAGACGTTCGGGCAGCGACGGAACGGGCGCGGGCGCAAGAGCAGCCAGATACGGTCGAAGCCGAACGCTTTGCATTTGCAGAAGTCGATAGTCCCCAGCAAGTGGGCGGCTTAGCGGCAGAAGGAATTGAATTGCCAGCAGGTATTTCCGAACCGCAGCCACCAGAGCCACGCCGCATTAATATGGTAGACGCCATTCGGCAGACATTGGATGTTGAGCTTGGAGTCAATGAGCGGCTGTTAGTATTTGGCGAAGATGTAGGTCAAAAGGGTGGGGTTCATACGGTGACGATGGGCTTAATGACCAAATATGGCGAGGGCCGGGTCTTTGATACAAGTTTGTCAGAGGAAGGAATTATCGGCCGTTCTATTGGGCTGGCCTTGGCTGGGCTGGTTCCCGTGCCAGAGATTCAGTTCCGCAAATATGCTGACCCGGCGATGGAGCAGTTACACAATACAGGAACCATTCGTTGGCGAACGGCCAACCGCTTTGCTGCGCCAATGGTGGTGCGGATTCCGGTGGGATTTGGCCGTAAGATCGGCGATCCTTGGCACAGCGTCAGTGATGAGGCCATGTTTGCTCATTCGGTTGGTTGGCAAGTGGTGATGCCTTCTAATGTGGAAGACGCAGTAGGGTTACTACGCACCGCAATGCGAGGCAATGACCCCGTCATTTTCTTTGAACATCGGGCTTTGTTGGATGCGACCTGGGCCAGACGGCCGTATCCAGGCAATGAATATATGCTGCCGCTAGGCAAAGCACGGCGGCTGTCAGAAGGGGATGATTTAACCCTGATAACCTGGGGAGCGATGGTAGAGCGATGTGAAGCGGCCGTTCAACAAATCGAGGCGGACGTTGATCTATTAGACCTACGAACGATTATACCCTGGGATAAAGAAGCTGTGCTGGACTCAGTTCGTAAAACGAGCAAGGTACTGATCGTTCATGAAGATATTGGGCCACTGGGCTTTGGGGCTGAAATCGCAGCGACTATTGCTCAGGAGGCATTCATGGATTTAGATGGACCAGTTGAGCGGTTGGCGACGCCAGCTGTGCCTGTGCCATTTAATGTAGGCTTAATGCACGTCGTCGTCCCTACAATAGAAGCCATTCAGGAACAAATAGAGCAGTTGTTAGCATTCTAATTTTGGCTAAAAGTTAGAAACATTCGGTTTCATATGTTACGATTACTGTATGAGTAATGAACTACCTGAAAGATTAGCCGAGATAATTGAGGATTTTAGCTATTGTGTGGGGCGGGAAAAGCTAGAGTATCTGCTCCAATTTGCTGAAGGAATGCCACCGTTGCCCGATTGGGTTGCTGAAAAGAAAGGGGAAATGGATGAAGTCCATGAATGTCTGACCCCGGTCTTTATCTACGACCACTTTGAAGAGGGCAATCGCACACTTACCTACTACTTTGATGTGCCGGAGGAGTCGCCCACAGTTCGGGGCTATGCAGCCATCATGCACGAAGGCGTACAAGCCATTTCTGCCGAGGATGTTTTAAAAATCCCCAACGAATTTTACCTCGATATGGGCTTGCAATCGGTCATCACGGGCCAACGCCTGAATGGTCTAAGCGCCATCCTGGCCCACATGAAAAAATTGGCCTCAAATCATCTTTGACAGAGCCATTCCTTTGTCCTAAAATCTGGCTCGAACGTAAGAATTCCCCCAGGTCTTTTACCGTTAATTTGTGATTGGAACGCCTCTAGTCAAAATTCGGACTTGCCTGGATAAAAGTATCTGTAGTGCCAAGCGCTGTATAAATTAATCTTAACATGAGGTCTCTATTACAATGAAAGAATATAAAACCGGACAAATTCGCAACATTGCCCTCGTCTCCCACAACGGAGCGGGCAAATCTACCTTCGTTGAGCGGCTGTTGTTCAACACTGGGGCGCTGACTCGCATGGGCAGCGTAGACCAAGGAACGGCCGCAATGGATTTTGAAGAGGAAGAAATTGCCCGGCAAGGCTCATTAGCAGCCGCATTAGCCCCTGTTGAATTTGATGATGTCAAACTCAATTTGATAGACACGCCCGGATACGTTGATTTTATTGGTGAAGTAAACAGTTCACTATCTGTCACAGAAGGGGCGTTAGTCTTTGTCGAAGGGGTATCAGGCGTTGAAGTAGGAACAGAAGTCGTCTGGCAATCTGCTAACGAATTGGGAAAGCCACGACTATTAGTTGTGAATAAAATGGATCGTGACACCGTTCGGGTTAGACGAGTCATGGATAGTATCAACCAAAATTTGTCTGGCAATTTTGTTCGGCTGCAACTACCAATTGGGGAGGGAACATCTTTTGCCGGCATCGTTGATCTTTTAACGATGAAGGCTTATTTAGGGGAGAATAATGAAGTTGGCGACATTCCAGCCGATATGATGGAAGAAGCTGAGGAAGCCCGCCTTGAATTGGTAGAGGCTGCGGCCGAAGGCGATGACGACCTGCTTGAAAAATATTTTGAGGAATTCGACCTGACCACAGATGAAATTAAGCAAGGTTTGAAAAAAGCCGTTGCCAACCAACAAGTAACGCCCATCCTCTTCTGCGCCGGACAGCCCGGTATTGGCATGGAACCCCTGCTGCGAGTTGTGAAGGCGCTTTTGCCAGCGCCAAATGAAGTTGGGCCATTTACGGCCAAGAACCCGGTTGGTGAGGATGATACCTACGAAGTTAACGACACTTCCCCATTGGCCGCTTTTATCTTCAAGACCCGCGAAGATCCATATGGCAAACTCAGCTATATTCGGGTCTATGGCGGCATGTTAGAATCGGATAGTCGAGTCTGGGCCGTTCATTTAGACAGTGAAGTTCGCATTGGCACCTTGAATGTGCTGCGCGGCAAAGAGCAAATCTCCGTTAAACGCCTTCACAGCGGTGACATTGGGGCGGTGGTCAAGTTAGGCGATGCCCAAACCAATGACACGCTTTGCGACCAGGGCCACAAGTTGACCTTGCCCCCCATCAACCAACCAAACCCCATTGCCTCCGTTGCTATTCAACCAGTTTCGCAGTCTGATGTTGCCAAGCTGACCAGCTCACTAAATCGTCTCGTTACTGAAGACTTAACGCTGCGCTGGTATACGGAGCCATCCACAAGACAGACAATTTTGTCTGGGATGGGAACAACCCATCTGGATATTGCCGTTAAGAAAGCCCAATCAAAATTTGGGGTTAATATGACGACCTCTATTCCTGAGGTTCCTTATCGGGAGACGGTCACAAAATCGAATTCGGCCGAATACACCCACAAGAAGCAAAGTGGTGGCGCAGGGCAATATGCGCGGGTCTTTATTCGAGTTGAATCGCTGTCGGACGATGAGGAATTTGAATTTGCCTCAGAAATCTTTGGCGGCTCTATCTCCGCTCCCTTTGTTTCGGCCGTTGAAAAAGGTTGTCGCCAGGCCCTCGATGCTGGCGCATTAGCCCGTTATCCAATGACGGGTGTGAAGGCCATTGTTTATGACGGTAAAGAACATCCCGTTGACTCGAAAGAAATTGCATTCCAAACGGCTGGCCGAGAAGGCTTTAAGAAGGCGGCCTTAGGTGCCGGGCCAGTGCTGTTGGAACCCATTTATGAGATGTCAGTCACGGTTCCAGGCGACTATATGGGTGACATTATGGGCGATTTGAACAGTCGTCGGGCGCGGGTGTTGGGCATGGAACAAGAAGGAACGAAATCGATGGTGAAAGCGGAGGTTCCGCTGGCAGAGGTACAAACCTACACGGCCGATTTACGCTCTATGACCCAGGGACGAGGCGTATTTAGCATGGAGTTTTTGCGATACGGCCGTGTTCCTTCCAACTTGCAACAGAAAATCGTTGAAACCCGCCAGAAAGAGAAAGAAGAAGAAAATTAAAACTCAATAAAGATTTTTCACGCCGTAAACTGCCAGTGTTGTTAGTTCGGCAAAACGGCTATCATAAACCTATCATTTTGCATTTTGCCCAGGGAGTTGAAGCTAAGTTGATCAGGGTTTTCAATCCCACTGTTTGATCAACTTAGCTTTTTTATATCAACCAAAGGCGGGGGGCAGGTTAAAAATTAGCCTGACTTTTGTCATAACTTGTCAGAAAGACGAGTCTCGCTTATAATCTTATAATCTTATAAGCGCAGGAGAGTTAATTGTGACAAATGATCCATTGGTCGATCTTCTTCTCGACAGTGTGGAGATAGATCGTGCATTGTTAGCAAATTCATTAAAGGGGATTTTAGGGGTTGATAGCAAAACCGGAAACGTTATTCTATTATCCGGTTTTAACAAACTAAATTCACTCAACAAGATCCTCGCCTTTTTATTAGGCAGGAAAGTCTCTTACCTCCTAGATAAATCAGAAACTGAAGAAGTATTTCCAAAAGAAATTCCAGACGCAACCGGAATACCGTCGGGAACAGTTCATCCAAAGCTTAGAGAACTGAAAAATAGTAGGATTGCATCTCAATCCGAAGATGGTGGATATTACGTTCCCTCTTATCAACTATCAAACGCTGTTAATAAAATAAATAAGGAGCTAGGGAAATGAATGATGTTAGTGAAATTTTACAATGGGCACGTAAAAATGCCGATGAGTTACCAGATGAATATAAAGCAGAAGCTTTTCGTGTGTTACTTGCTTATAAGTTAGGGTTGCCCCGTAATCCATCATTACGCTCCGGCGAGGAAGAAAGCTCAGAGAGCATAAGCAAAAAATCTTCTGATCTGGAGAATTGGCAACAAGTAATAATTGAACAAGTTCCCTCTGCACATAAAATCGCGAACAGTAATGATCGACAAATGCAGGCATTATGGGCAGTTATTGAACTGCTCAAACGGGGCGAACCAGCATATGCAAGTTCTATTCGGGAGCTAATTAGAACCAAATTGGGTGTTACTCCCCAAAATGATACTAACACAGGCCGAACTTTGAGAAAACTCACTCCCAAATATATTGATAGAACACAGGATCCCAAAGGGAAAAAATATCGCTATTCTCCTACTAGACAAGCATTAGAAAAATTTGAAAAGATTGAAAAATGACATTTCCCATTTCAATCCAATCAGCAATATCAGATATTCCTCAAGAACTCGCTAATGCTATTATTGAAGAATACATCGAAGTGCAATTACGATATGCTAGAGGAGATTGGGCTCCATCGGAACTCAATGGAGGCCGATTTGCTGAAGCCATTCTTAGATATTGTGAATGGAAGGGGTCAAGTTCATTTACTCCACTTGGGATTTCCGTTAATCGCTCATCTATACTCGGCCGAACGAGAAATAATACAAGGTTACCTGAAAGCTTGCGATTCCACATTTCAACATGTGTAGAATTACTTCTTGATGTTCGTAATAGAAGAGATGTAGCGCACCTCGGAAATAATATAGATGTCCGTGAGATGGATTCACTTTTAGTTTTTCGAATTGCTTCTTGGATGTTAGCTGAGATCATTCGGCTAGAATCTGGATTTCCTCCAAATCAAGTTCAATCGATTATTGACAAGCTCTCAAAAAAGCACATCCCATTAGTAGAAGAGATTGGTGGAGATCTAATTGTTGTTGGCACACATTTACGTGCTATCGACAGGGCACTTGTTGTACTTTATCGTGAACACCCCGAACCCGTGAACTTTAATTTACTTTTACATGCTATTCAGTATAAAAATTCATCGAGGTTTTTGAAAATCCTAGAAGGAAAGCAAGCAGAGGGATTAGTTTATATAAAGGAAGAAGATATATATTTGACAAACAAAGGTGTTAGTTGGGTCGAAAAAAGTATTGAAATGAAAATTCAAGTTAGTATGTAGAAAATGAATAAAATGATTGCTCCCTCGAAGTTTTCGTCTGCAAAGAATTTCATACGAGATTTGGCTAGCCTGCTTTAATCCTGCAAATCTCTTTTGCGTGCTAACAGCCTATTTCGAAATTCTTGATAGTCGGAACATTTCTCTATACTTTGCCACAATAAATCGGCTTCTAATTCTTGTTTTTGAAGATAGACATCTACTTCTGGACGATGAGCCAGGTAATAGGCAATGACGCTGTATACTTCTTCTAAATGAAGAGTATCGTAGCTCTGAACGATCTCCTCCGGGGTGCGCCCACTATTAAAGGCGTGAATAATCAAATCTAATAGGACGCGACTTTCGCCGACACGCCAAGTACCGTCTGAATCCTTTTTAAGTGGGATAGGATGTGATTCTACAATTAGTGTCATGTATCTCCTGGTAAATATGTTACCACAGAACAGTATATTTTTCCTTCTCATTGAGTACAACTTTTTTGATAACAATACATCTAATGTAAAACGGGCTAAAAGTTGAACTTCTGATGTTTCAGCATACTTAGCGAAAAGAATCTAATAAGTCGTAGAGTTGTTCGCCGTTGATTGAGCGAATGACATGGCCCTCCCCTGGTCGAATGTCTAGGGTGACTGTAGCGCCTATTTCTTGTAGATTTTGCTCGGCCGTTTGCATTCGCGTGACCCAAGCGCCATCATTCTCGCCCACAAACATAGCAATGGGAATCTCTTTCAAATTTGCTAGATTATCCTGGTCAAAGCCATCTAAGGGGTAGCCGGGCAATACAACGACTGACTGAACAAGGTCGGGGCTATTAATTGCTATACGAAAGGAACTTACACCGCCATTACTGACGCCGGCAACATGAAATTTGCCCCCTTCTGGCGGGAACTGCGCTGCAATTCGATTCAAAAATTCCGGGATGTAGCTTTCTGATCCTCGAAAGAAGAGGGTGAAGTTTGGGGCGATGGGGCTGACCACGATCCAACCCCGCCTTATCGCCTCGGCTTCCCAATAGTTCAAACCTGCTTCGACCATTGCTTCAGTTTGGTCGCCTGGTGGGAGGGCCAGGAGGATAGGATAGGTTTGATCGGCCGAAAAATTATCGGGGAGAACAAGCGCATACTCAAGAATCGTCTCATCGAGAAAGATCATCTGTTGATAGCTTTTTCCAGGCTCGTTCACGATTGCACTTCCTCCGTTTGATGATGTTTTTAAAGTTGGCACCGGATCATTCTGTGTCTCGCCTTCATTCAAGACTGGTGTTTCTGGCTCGCTTCGACAAGCGGTCAAAACAAGGACTAAGATCACCACTATAGGCCATAATATCAGTCGATTTGGCAAATGGATTAACATTTTATTCTGCTTTGATGAGTAGGTTTCGATAAGCATCTACCTGTGCTTGCCAATTAGGGGGGATAACGGTGGTGGTATCGTACTGGTATATGACGGCTGGCCCTGTAAAGGTGTCGCCAGGGGTGAGTTTGGTGCGATTGTATTGGATAGTGTTGAACGGCCGTTGCTCAAACCAAACTTGTTTTCGGCCGATGACAGCCTGTTCTGGGTTGGATAGTGTCAATGGTTCTGGCTCAAATTGGAGTGGCTGGTTGTTCGCGATAATGGTTAGCCGAATAGTGACGATTTCAATCGCTTCTTCAGGCTGTTGGTAGCCATATCGCTTTTCATGAGCAGCGTGGAATAAGGTTAACAATGATTGATACGGTTCGCCCTCTGGCAAGGAAACGGTTAATTCGTGAGATTGCCCTGCATAGCGCATATCTAAAGCGGGCTGAATGGTTAGGGTTTCGGTTCGGTAGCCATCGGCCGTCATGTCAGCAATAGCCCGTTCCTGTAACACGATTAAGCGAGCGTCTAACCATTGATCAAGCTGGGCCTGCCATCCCTTGACCAGACGCATGACGGTTTGGGAATAATCCCTGGTTGGCGCGGCGACTAACATACCGAGGGCAGACAAAACACCAGGAACGGCCGGAATCAACACCTGCCCGATTTGGAGATTGGCGGCCATCTCGCAAGCATGGAGGGGGCCAGCCCCTCCAAAAGCAACGAGAGTGAACGGCCGAGGATCATAACCCCGCTCGACAGATATGCGACGAATGGCCCGCTCCATATTAGCATTGGCGACTTGAATAACACCCCAAGCGGCCGATTCGGCCGTCTCAAGCCCCATCTCTTGAGCCAATTTAGTCAAAGCTGTTCGGGCTAACTGCTCATCCAAACCCATGTCGCCACCCAGGAAATGATCCCCATCAAGACGGCCGAGTACGAGGTTGGCATCGGTTGTGGTGACATTAACCTCCCGGAGGTTTGAAACCTCCGGGAGGTTGTTTTCTCGACCATAACAGGCCGGCCCGGGGCTGGCTCCCGCGCTTTGGGGGCCAACATGAAGGGCGCCGCCCGCATCCAAATAGGCCAGACTGCCACCCCCCGCGCCGACGGTGTGAATGTCAATCATGGGCAAACGCAGGGGCAAACCAGCGATCTCGTTTTCGGCCGAAACAGGCAGCCGGCCGGGACACAAAGCCACATCGGAGCTAGTTCCACCCATGTCAAAGGTGATGATTTGGGGAAATCCAGCTAACTCAGCCACAAACCGCGCCCCAACCACCCCACCCGCTGGGCCAGACAAAACAGTTCGAGCGGCCTGTTCTCCGGCAGTTACAGCCTGAATAATGCCGCCGTTGCTTTGCATAACCGTTAACGGCCGTTTTCCCAAGCCCTGGGCCAACCGCCGTAGATAGCGGCTCATCAGCGGGGCGACATAGGCGTTAATGACGGTAGTAGCCGTGCGTTCATATTCACGATATTCGGGCAAAATTTCAGATGATAGGGAGATGGGAATCTTTGACCCATTGAGATTTTCGGCCGTTCGCAGATAATCACGAATCTGCTGCTCGTGTTCTGGCCTTAGAAATGAAAACAACAAGCAGATGGCGACTGATTGGATATCGTCAGCCTGTAATTGGGCCATGATGGGGTTGAGGTCGTCGAGGTTTAAGGGGATGAGAATGACGCCCTCGGCCGTTATTCGCTCTCGGACTTCAAACCGCCATTGGGCAGGAATGAGCGGTTCGGGCTTTTGGGGAACCAGAGCGTAGAGGTCGGGTCGATTTTGACGGCCAATTGCCAGCACGTCAGCAAATCCGGCCGTTGTGATGAGGGCAGTTCTGGCCCCTCGCCGCTCCAAAAGGGCGTTCGTAGCAACGGTGCTGCCATGAATGACGGCCGTATCTTCGCCAAATCCCTGTTTTTCAATGCCGTCTAAAATCGCCTCTGAGGGATCATGAGGGGTGCTGAGTTGTTTGTGAATTTGAGGTTGTCCAGCTTCATCGAGCCAGACAAAATCAGTGAAGGTCCCTCCTGTATCAACGCCTAGACGACTATCGCTATCTTTCAAGATTCTTTCTGCCATTCTCGATAGGACAAGGTCCAAACGGCCGAAGAGAACACGCGGTAGATTAGGTTTGGAAATATGCCAATAATTGAGGCTATCGTTATCAATGTGATGAAGCCATCAAAGTTGGGAACCTGCGGCAATTGTCCTGGAGTGAATGTAAATGACTGGAACATCGTAAACACCCCACCCAAAGAGAATGGCAGCACCAAAAGGCTGGTTATCATTCCAACCGCATAGCTAACTGCATAGAGAAGTAAGGCTACGATGATTATTTCCCCCAGCTTTGCACGAATCAATGTCCAACCTCGGCGAATACTCGGCCGGGTAGGTAAATCCTCTAAGACTGCGCTTCGGAAGGCAATCAAGCGAAGCATAAACGTTAATATTGTTACCGGGATAGACAACAAGGTTAGGAAAAGGAGAACAAGCCCAACAATAACACCAATCGGCAGCAAATCATCAGGCGCATTACCCGGTCGAGCTATAAACTGAATGGCCGCAATCATACCACCACCAATTGTCAGCAGTTGGACGAGCAAAATCAGAAACAAAGGCAAGAAGATGACCGTATCAATAGCGATAATTCGAGCTAACAATTTGATTCCCACCGAGAACAGATCGCCCAATGAACGCGGCTGATCATCATCAAAATCAGCCACGCCCCGAATAAGAGACACCTCACCAATCGTAGTAAGCAACCAAATACCGATAAACAAAAAGAAAACCCCTATAGTACCGCCTAAAACAAGAGGCAAGTTGGGATTGATAAAAAATTCCGCAATAGGCTCAACGAAGCTGGTTGGATTGCCGTCAGATGAAAAACCAAACATAGAAGAAAGCGAGAACTGGGAAAAAAAATGGCTGCTCATGATGGTTGGAATGCTGCCGCTTATTAACAATAATCCGAAAACCAACAACAGCTTGTGTCGCCAAATCAAGCGGCCTGAATTCTTGAAGACAGTTGTATAGTCCATACGATTCTATACGGTTATTCCCATTCGATGGTTCCAGGAGGTTTGGAGGTGATATCGAGGACGACCCGATTGACGCCTGGCACCTCGTTGACGATGCGGCGGCTGACGTGGGCCAGCAAATCGTAAGGCAGCCTAGCCCAATCGGCCGTCATAAAATCTTCGGTGGTGACGGCCCGGAGGGCGATGACCTCTTCGTAGGTACGGCCGTCACCCATCACGCCCACACTTTTGACAGGCAAAAGAGCGGCAAATGCTTGTTGGGTGCCACTTCGGAGCAGGTCGGCTTTAGCTAATTCATCAATGAAGATAGCATCAGCCGTTCTCAACCGCTCTAACCGCTCCCAGGTCACTTCACCCAGGCATCGAATGGCTAGACCAGGGCCAGGGAATGGCTGCCGCCAAACAATGCTGTCTGGCAAACCCAACGCGCTTCCGATTTGGCGCACCTCATCTTTGAACAACATTCGCAGCGGCTCAACCAATTCAAAGGTCATATCTTCCGGTAAGCCGCCAACATTGTGGTGGGTTTTGATGGTATGGGCTTCGGAACGGTCATTTCCAGCGCTTTCAATAACATCGGGATAGATCGTTCCTTGAGCTAAGAAGTCAATTTGCCCTTCCGTTTCAGCCAATCGTTTTGCCTCACGCTCAAAGAGCCGGACAAATTTTTCACCGATAATTTTTCGTTTTTGTTCAGGATTCGTTACACCTGCCAGCCCGTCCAAGTAATCCTCAATGACATTAACCGCAACCAGTTTCATACCCTGTTCTTTATCAAAGGTTTGAATGACTTGTTGTGCTTCATTTTGACGGAGCAGCCCATGATCAACAAAAACACAGGTCAACTGCTCGCCGACGGCCCGGTGAATAAGAGCAGCGGCAACGGCCGAATCGACCCCGCCGCTTAAGCCTAAGATAACCCGACCATCCCCAATTTGCTGTCGTAAGCGGCTGGTTTCTTCTTCAATGAAATTGTCGGCCGTCCAATCTGGGGCGCAATCGCAGATGTTATGGACAAAGTTTTCAATGATCAGCCGCCCTTGAATGGAATGAACGACTTCGGGGTGGAATTGGACAGCATAATAACCCCGTTCAACATCGGCGGCAGCAGCAAAGGGGGAGTTGTTCGAATGGGCTAACGGCCGAAAACCAGGAGGCAGTTGTGCGACCTTATCGGCATGACTCATCCAAACCTTTTGCAAATCATTAAACGCGACCCCATTCTGCCAACTTTCAAATAGTCCTTCCCTCTGGGTCACTTGTAAGGTGGCTGGCCCATATTCCCGATGGCTGCTACCAGCAACCCGACCGCCGAGACGGTGCGCCAGTAACTGCATCCCATAACAAATGCCCAGGATGGGACGGCCGCTTTCCAATATAAAGTCAGGCAAAGTTGGCGCACTGTGATCATAAACGCTGTTTGGGCCCCCACTTAATATAAAGCCTTTTGAATCAAGAGCCATGATTTCGTCAGGAGCAGCTTGCCAGGAAAAAACTTGGCAAAACACATGGGCTTCCCGCACCCGGCGAGCAATGAGTTGGGCATATTGAGAGCCGTAATCAAGAATGATGATGGTGTCGTGGGTCATAATCACCTTAAAAATAGCTCACGCAAAGCCGCTAAGACGCAAAGGATGGAAAAAGAAAGCGTAGTAGGTTTTTTCAGCCATTATTTGGTAGCCAGAACGATTTTGCCGTCGCTCATGTCTGTTATAACGGCCGTTGCTTCAATTGGAACTTGCCAATGGGCCAGGGCTTCTCTGCCGCCCTCGAAACTCTTTTCGACAACGGCCGCAATGCCAACTAAGGTTGCTCCAGCATGGTGAACAATTCGGGCTAACGCTTCAATCGTACGGCCAGAAGCGAGAAAATCGTCTACGATGAGGACACGTTCACCAGCCGTTATGAACTCTGGCGATACCATGAGCATCACTTCGCCACCTTTAGTGTGACTGGGGGCAGTTTCTAGGAAAACGGGTTCTTGCATAGTGATGGGTCTGTGTTTGCGGGCATAGACAATGGGAATATTGCCCAGGGCTTTGGCAGCCATGACTGCCGGGACAATGCCACTAACTTCGGCCGTTAAAATTCGGTCTGGTGCCGTCCCTTCAAATCGTCTTGCTATCTCCTTTCCCACCGCTTCCATCAAATGGGAATCTAATTGATGGTTCAAGAAACTATCTATCTTTAGGATACCCCGGCCCAGGTTCTTTCCCTCCGCCAAAATCTTCTTTCGTAATGCTTCCATCTATTGCACCTTCACTATCTTGATAAACTTTTGGAATCGCCTTAGGGATGCCGATTCTTAGTGGGGAAAAATTCGCAAAACAGCCCCATTCGTGGTAGAAACAGCACGGTTTTTTCAGATTAGCCAGTCAAGAAATTATAACACTCTCGGCGAATAGAGAACAATTCAGCGATGTGTTTGAGATTTCTTTCACAAATCACTTGACGTGGACTATCTGTCATTTTATAATACATTCAAAATTATTTGAAAGTTGTGAAAGTCAGTTGGCTTGTTCGCTCACTAGATGATCAAGCCCTGTAAACTGATTGCACAAACATGAAGGATCAACACTATGGTGGCGAATCAAATAGAACGGGAGCTGATAGCCGTAGAAGAACAGCTAAATGAGATCGTTTGTAGCGAGGTTAGCTTATTGCAAGATGCCAGCCAGCACATCATTGCTTCTGGCGGCAAACGAATACGGCCGCGTTTAACCATGTTGGCTTATTTGGCAGCGGGCGGGACTGATATATCGACCGTATTACCGTTAGCTGCAGCCGTCGAGTTGGTACATACAGCGACCCTCGTTCATGATGACATCAACGACCACAGCCAAACCCGACGCGGAAAAATAACCGTCCATGCTCGTTGGGGACGAACCTTCGCCCTACTCACCGGAGACTATCTATTTAGTAAAGTCTATGAGTTAATGGCTCCCTACGGCGCTCAATACAATGTCCTGATGGCAAATGCCTGTGTTGAATTAGTCGAAGGTGAAACGCTTCAAGCAGCGGCGGCCAAAGCAGGAACAATTGACCAAGAAACATACAAACGAATTATCAGCTTAAAAACAGCTAGCCTCTTTGAAGCAGCAGCCAGAATGGGCGCTCTGTTGGCCGGGGGCGATGAAGACACAGTTGAGGCATTGGGCAGCTATGCCAATAATCTAGGGCTGACATTCCAGATTGTGGATGATGTTTTGGACATCATGGGTGACCCAGAAACAATGGGCAAACCTGCTGGAAACGATCTAATTCAAGGCGCGGGCGCGATTGTGGCCCAAAATGGCAAGAAAATGGCTCATACGGCCGTAGCGGAACCAATTGCCGAAGACCCCATGCAAGCGATGATGGCCCGACTGCGAGAATCGGGGGCGGTCGAAGTGGCTCGGATGCAAGCCCATGAGATGGCCCGTCGAGCGCGACAAGCACTTGAGCGTGTTCCACCTTCTCCAGCCCGCGATGAGTTAGGGGCGCTGGTTGATCTGGTTGTTGACCGAGAACAATAAAACGCCCCAGCATAAATGCCGGGGCCACAAAGACACACTCGATAAATCGGGCTGGGTGGGATGTCGGACATAAAAGGGATCGTTTGGCATTTATTACTTGCTCATAAATGTTGAACCAAAAATCGTTGAGATACTGTATACTTGGATTATCTGATCGACCCTATATAAACAAAAAGGGGGAACTATCATGGTCAATTTTAGAAAACGGTTTAACTATTTTCTCTTATCGGGGTCACTTTTTATTCTCATTTTTGGCAGCCTTTTCTGGCTGATGAGCCAAGTTACTTCGGCTCAGGAAGCGACACAAGAAGTTGTAGAAGGCGGGGGCTCGTCACCCACATTTGATTTACAAATAACCAAGGCTGTTACGCCGACTTATGGGCCACCAGGTACGGCCGTGACGTACACCATTGTTATCAGTAACAATGGCCCTCAGGAGGCAACGGACTTTCTGATTACTGACACCCTGCCCTCTGAGTTGATTATGACCCATATTGATACTGGAGGCAGCTTTTTTACGGAGACCATTACACCAACATTGAGTTGGTCTTATCTATCTTTGGATCCAGGAGAACAAGATAGTCTGACTATAGCGGGGATTATTTCGCCATCAGTAATTAATGAGACAACGTTAATGAATACAGCCTTTATCAGCCATCGTCCCTTATCAGTTCTTGGCTCATGTTCAGTACAAGTGATCTGATATAGAATAAAAAGCATGGACTTTCCAATAGTAGACCTAATGGATAGGGTAGCCTGCGAGAAATGGATAGAAAGATACTTTCACCCTGGTGGCTTAAAATGTCCGCATTGCGACGCGCCCTTTGAGCAGGGGTTGTGGTTTCGACGAACTGAGCTGAGCGACCTGGATGTTTACCGCTGTCGGAATTGCAAAGGCATCTACAATTTGTACAGCGGCACGATATTTGAAGGTCGCTACTTTACCCCGGAGCAGACAGTCTTGTTTATCCGAGGAGTGTGTCAGGGAAAACCAACGGCTAAGTTGGCGCGAGAGTTGGGCATCAGCCGGACAACGGCAACTGAAGTTCGGCGATTGTTGCAAGCCAATGCTGAACGAGAGCAAGAGACAAATCCGTTGGATGACCTGGAAGTAGAAACGGATGAGATGTTCCAGAATGCGGGGGAAAAAAAGCGATTGGCATGGCGACCCGGATGACCCACCTCGACGACGAGCGAACAAACGGCGCGGACGAGGCACCTTTGCCAATGACCGCCCGCCAATCTGTGCTGTGATAGGTCGAGAATCACGCCAGGTACGTATCCGAGTGATGAAAAACACCAAAGGAGTTACCTTGTGTTCATTTGTTGAGCAGTTTACCAAACCAGATGCCACTTTATACACCGATGAATACGACAGTTACAATCGCCTCAAGCGTGTTCGCCTGACCGTTTGCCATAGCGACAACGAGTGGGCGCGAGATGCTGATGGGGACGGTATCCGAGAGGTTCATGTTAATTCCAACGAAGGCGGCTGGACAGGGTTACGCAATTTTCTACGACCTTTTCGTGGGGTTCATAAGAAATATCTCTCTGGTTATGTGGCTATCCATGAATTTGCGGTTAATCATAAACAAGTTACTCCGAATTTTGTCGCTGCTCTTGTCCGTCTTCACTAGTTCTGAACATGAGCCTCAGTTCTTATGGCTGGTGCTCAATGCTCTGGCCGCGAACTTCGCATTGGGGGTTCCAATATCAGGGCAGTCGGTAATCTTCACAGCAATGGAGAACTCCAGATGACGGGTGGTGGTCAAGGAAATGTGATAACAGGGATTTTAACATTCGGAGGGCACAGTAGCGGGAATAATATTGCCCTTAACACGACTTTATTCCCACCCTTGCCAAATAATGTTTTCTCAGTTCCTCCTCGTGAATATCCAATTTCATATAGGTACGTTGATTTTGTTCCTGGTGGATGGATTTACGATCTTATCCAGGCAACCGACCCGAACCATTACCATTTTTATAATGATGAGATCACTATTGCCGTCTTACAGGCAGAAGGCTGGCTCACAAATTCAGTTTTGGATGAAGGGGTATATGTAGCGCCGGTTGGTTTCGATTACTCTGGCGCGGGTAGTAGTGGATTAGTAGCGCCAGCAGTAACTATTGTAACCCTTGGCGAAATTGACATCTCCAGCAATGACAGCCTAATGCAGCCTTATTGGGACGGCTTGCTACTATTCACGGAGGGTTTGGGGAATCCTTGTGCCAGTAGTTCTGCTGTTAATTTCGTTGGTTCAAGCGTAAATACCAGTGGCCTATTTTATGCACCTAACGGCAATATAAACCGTGCTGCCAGTGATAATTCGACGCTAAATGGTTCTCTAATCGCTGGAACCATTGATGTAACTGGATCTAGCAATCTTTTTATTGCCAACCAACAATATAAGCCAGCAGATGCTGATTTACCTAATGTGCAACTATTAGGCGGATACCAAACCATCTAAATGGAGAGGTGGCCGACCAAGTTGCAAGTTAATAAACACACAAACTGTGTGTGAAAGTACCTTACGAATTAAACGATGCTGATAATGCCAGAGGTCATGAGCACGTGTTTTGGCGATATGGAAGCGTTCGGTCAAATGAGAACCGACCGTTTCCACCAATTTGCGCCAGCGACTACATGTTTTGAGAACAGCCAACGGTGGTTTTTCGGTCATGTTTTTACGAGCCGGAATCACCAGTTCAACATAGCGCTTGCGGGCCAGATTTAGCTGACGGAAGCCATCAACAAATCCTTTGTCAGCCGGAACGACGCCTTCAAATCCGGCAACCAGGTCATCTAATAGTTGGCTATCATGTGGTCGAGCAGGTAAAAGAGGGTAATCAATAATCATTCCGGCCCGAGAGATTCGCAAGCCTAGCTTGAACCCATAGTATTTCATATCTTTAGCCGCACAAAACCCATAATCAGCTTCAGGTTTGAAACAGCGGTCCCGACCACTGCGCGTGTAAGTGCAAACAGGCAAAGGTAACGTGTCTATGACTTGGACTGTATCAGTAGCCTGGCCACTAATTTGAGTCAATCTTTGCTGAATCTGGGCTTTGACACTCCACAAGTTAGCCGCTTGGCGTACAAATCCTGTTCTTTCCCTCAGTTTTGGGAAAAATGACTGATAATGGGCCTGAAAATAGTCGAAGATAGCTTCATCTTTGCTCAAACCAAAGTATTCACCGCAGATTTCGATGGTGATTACTTCTTCGTCGGTCAGGGCTGGTTGAAATCCACGCCGACGAAGCCGTTGTCCGGCAACAACTGCTTGATAATTTTCGCACACCAAAAGGTAGACCATGATGATAAAATACTCTCTAGACATCGGATTTTCTCCTTTTTGAATAGGTTGGTTGGTACCTCTATTCTACTTGGAGTTATCCGATGTCAATCACTGAAAAAGTCGCACATTAGGTTGATTTATCAAATAATACAGCCAAAGCCATTTTCACCCTCATTCCCCCCTACCCAACGGCCGATGCAGGTGGGCCGTATATGGTAGATGAAGGCAGCAACATTCTACTCGATGCTTCTGGCTCTAGTGGCCTCAATCTCAGTAATTATGATTGGGATTTTGACGACGATGGACTATATGATGATGCTAGCGGAATTACGGTGACATTTGGGAATACGGCCGATGGTGCCACCTACCCTATCGGCCTTCTGGTCAGCAACAGCTACAATTTGACCGATACGGCCGTGACAACCATCACCGTCAACAACGTTTCCCCCTCTTTGAAAAACCTTTCCATCACGCCCGTCATTACTGAATCAGAGTCGGTTACAGTAACAGGAACAATCCTTGATCCCGGTACTCAAGACACCTTTACCGTGACGGTTGATTGGGCTGATGGTACACAGGACAATCTTTTCTATCCTGCCAACACAACCACCTTTACCGTCAATCATCAATATCTGGACGACCCGCCTGGGCCATCAGAAAGTTACACCGTCACCTTAGATGTGAGCGATAAAGACGGTGGCAGCGATTCGGCCGAGTTGCCCATCCTAGTAACGAATTCACCCCCATCGGTTGATGCTGGCCCTGATCAAGAGACGCTTGTGAATACGGCCGTTCAAGTCAGCGGTATCTTTACTGACCTTGGCATACTAGACAGCCACACAATAAGTTGGGATTTTGGAGACGGCACGATTCTGACTGGCAGTCTGACAGCCACCCACAGCTTCCTGAACCCTGGCATCTATACCGTCACATTAACGATTGTTGATGATGATGGCGGCTTGGGTCAAGATTCGCTCGTGGTAAACGTCTCAAATTACACACTTTACCTACCAACTATTATAAATCAACCCTCAGCTTCTTCGACCGTATCTCCTAAGGCCGTCCAAAGCAATCCCCCATTCTCGCAAATTGAATCTGTATCTGTCCAAGCGATGATAAAACCCCGATTCTTTCTTCTCTAAATGAGAATGGGTTTGGCAACTTGAATTGCACATAACAGGTAAACGTGGAACAATTTAGGGCATCATTCAACAAATATACCAGCTCCTCTATGAAACCAACGATTGACAAAACAACCGATCTTGCCAGCGTCGTCCAATTAGTACAGGATGGGCAGACATTGGGCTTGGGTGGGATGACCCTCTATCGACGGCCAGTGGCCTTTGTACGCTGTCTGCTGCAACAACGGCCGCTTCCCCAAGATTTAACCCTGCTCTCTTTCACATCTAGCATGGCGGCTGATATGTTGGTCGGGGCGGGCGTAGTGAAACATACTCGCACCTGTTACTTTGGGTTGGAGAGCTTTGGTCTAGCGCCTATGTTTACGGCCGCAGCCACCGAGGGGCAGTTAAACATTATAGAGGAGAGCGAAGCCAGTTTGGCCTTTGGATTGCGAGCGCAGATGGCCCATGTGGGCTTCATGCCCAGTCAAGCCTGGGTGGGAACCGAGATGTATAAAGCCAGACCAGATGTCCAGATGGTGGTTGATCCTTATTCGGGGGAGACGCTAACCGCTTTTCCGGCAATAGATTGTAATGTGGCGGTTATTCATGTACTCAAGGCAGATCGCTTTGGGAATAGCATCTTAGGCGGCAATCCGACGATCGATTTGGAGTTGGCCCTGGTGGCAAAGACGGTGATTATTACGGCCGAAGAGGTCGTCGATCAGCTGTCACCAGAAGTGGATGGCCCAACACCGGCTGATATTCCAGGTAATTTGGTAACGGCCGTCGTTCACCAACCAAACGGAGCTTGGCCCACCTCTTGCTACCCCTGTTACCCAATTGATGGCGAAGAAATTTTACGATATATCCAGGCTTGCAATGACGGACGATTTGATGACTACCTACACCATTGATGAGCTAATCTCGGTTTGCATCAGCCGCCAGATTAAGGATGGTGAACTGCTGGCCCAGGGCATTGCCACGCCGCTGGTGGCAGCGGGCTATTTGCTTGCAAAGTTGACCCATGCGCCTAATTTAAGTTTCGTATCAGCCATCGGGCAGGCTATTTGTTATGACTGGGCGCCCATTGGGATAACCACCATCGAAAACCTGTGGGTCAAGCAAGGATTGTTTTCTGGCAGCTTTACCTCGGCCGCCTGTGATTTTATGGTCCGTTTAGCGCCAAAAGAGTTTTTTCGACCAGGCCAAGTAGACGCTTATGGTAATTTTAACAACATCTATATGGGGGGCAGTTATGAGAATCCGCGACTCCGCTTGCCTGGTTCGGGCGGCATCCCAGACGTGACGGTTTTTGAGGAACATGTTTGTCTTTATGTGCCCCGACACGGCCGTCATACCTTTGTGAAGGAGCTAGATTTTCGGAGTGGACTAGGCCATTCGGACAAGCGACGATATGGGAAAGGGCCACGTTACCTTATCTCGGATTTGGGTCAATTTGATTTTGAAGGGGAAAACGGCCGTATGCGTCTGACAAGCCGCCATCCTGGTATATCACTACGGCGAGTGAAGGCAAAAACCGGCTTTGAGCTAGCTCTGCCTGAAACTGTTCCAGAAACAGTGCCACCAACAACCAACGAGCTTAAATTACTACGCGAAGAGATAGATCCATTAGGGGTTCGGACGCTAGAGACATTGAGCGGTGCAGCTCGGCGGGATAAGCTGCGGGAGATTCTTAAAATAGAGCGCGCGCGTTAAGGTTTGTCTCTCGGCTGGTTCGAGTGATATGGTGTACTTGACTGACATAACGGTTTAACCCAGTCGCATATTTGTCAAGATAATCTTGAGCCAAACAAATCGCCAACTCTTTTTGATCCAACCCCTTTAATTGGTAGACATGGGCGCGAAAGTCACGGAGCGTGATCTGCATAACCCCATCAGCATCTGTAACCACACCCCAAACTAAATCTTTCTTTTCATTATCATCTTTGGCAGTCGCAAAACGGGTTATAGAGCTACCCGGAACAACCGCGCCGATATTTGAAAATATTTCCCGACCTTTAATCAAATCATTCAACACATCGAAGCGATTAGGAATACGATCTAAAAGCCGCTGAACGGGTTTAGGTATGTGGGCCAAAAGCTTGATCGTTTCAACACTAGCGCTCTCGCCATGAATCCCAACCTCTTTGGCTCTGGTTAAGACCTCGGCCAAGCTAGCTAAGGTAGCTAAGTATTCTCGTTGAAGCCGATCGAAGCGCGAATAAGCGGCCGTTCTCCCTCCACTCTGCGCCTCAAATACTTCTAAGGCCGCTATTGTCTCTTGATGCAGCCCTAACAAATCTAGCTCATGTACAGGAACCTGGAAGACCATCGGGTAAACACGCTCTTGGGGAGAACGGAGCGTCGCATCAATCGGGATTAAGATGGCTGGAGAGACATTCTGGTTTAATTCTAATGCTGACAATATTTCTCTAACCACCGAGGCCCCTTTTCTATTCCCGGCCAATTTATGCAGCCGTGCTTCTAGATCAGGATCGATTCGGTAAGTGAAGGCATGAATGACGCGATAGAGAATCAACAGATCATTTACTGTTAAATTTAGTAGATCGCTCCGCTGCTTAAATAATTTTCGGAGCGAAAGGATGGGTTTCAAATTCACCGCATCAGATTCGGCGCTGACCCCATGCAGAATCTTTGGCGCATCTTTAATGAGAGCCATCTCTTTTGAACTAATTGGAAAATGAGTTGGCTTGATGACGGTAAATTCACCCTTCGATGCTGGCGTGGCACGAAGTTCGAGGGCCAATGCAATCGCTTCTCTAGTAAGAATTTCTGCAAGGCCAGCCCCCCAAGAACCATCGAAGAAAATATGGGATTGGTCAAAGACAAAGGTTTTACCTGTATCAAAGATTGTAAGCGCATGATCGCCCAGCCCTCTTTCTGCCAGACGAATCTGAGACAAAGGTAGATGACTCGGCCGTTTTTCTGCATTGATCAGAATTGGCGCTTTGTGGAGATGAGCCACTGCTGATTTCAAACCTTTGCTCCACTCCTGGTTAAGTTTGCATAGACTGGTTCGCTTCGTTCCAGCAAGGATATCTAAATTAACGGCCGATTCAGTGGGTCTTTGAGAGAGTAAACTGGCGATCTGGTTACGAACTGTTTGGAGTTCAGCTGGCTTCGAACTACCCGGCTGGCAGGCGGGAATAAGAAAATAATGTCCCTTATAAATAATACCAACATGGGCTTCTGAAATAGGTAAAGGAACCCGGCTTTCACCATATGGTCTTGGTTCTAGGTGAGCTAATATTGTCATTTGCCGTTGATAATCTATTAATTTGCTCCCTTTAGATTGAATGTCGCCAATCCACTGTTGCCGAATTGAACCATCAACCTCTTTCATCGCCTCAGCTAAAAACCGATCGAACTTAAGCCGTCGATAGTCAGCATAATTTTGATCTGGCAGCGAATCTCGCCCTTTACTATAAGGTTTCTCCTTTTGCCAATGCCAATACAAGTTGGCAAAAGAGTGACTGTCCGACCGTTCTTTTGTAACATCTTGCAAGGTATAGGTGTAAACGCGTTCCCGCCACTCGTTCGCCAGCCATTGCGGATACTGGTGAAGACATTGAATAGCAGCCATTGTCCACGCACAAAGGCGATCCCGTTGATTGAGATCAATATCATGAAACTTCAATAAGGCATCAAACCCATCTGTCTCATTGGCGTGCCGAGCCGTATCCTCCCGTAAAGCGTAATCCACATAAAATTGCCAAACACCTTCGGGAAAGGCATCTTCTAGCTCTTTCCCGGCCAATTTCAACAGGTTTTGGTAAGCCCAAATAACGGCCGCCGGGCCAGCAAAAAATGTGCCATATATGGCCCGATCCAATGCCGCCTCTACCCCTTTGAATAAGAGGTTAATATCTCGTTTGACAGCGCTAGGTGGGGGTCGCCGATCTGGAAGGCGGGCCAATCCGTTTAGAATGAGCGCCGGGACATTTCCAGCAGGAACAACTTTAGAAATTAATTCAACGACCGAGTCAATTTCAGGCAGGGATAAGCGAGAGGCATCTCTAACTAAGATAGAATGAGCGATTGTCCGAAGATTGAAGGCCGTTCTCTTTGAAGCATTAATGTACTCATCTTCACCATTCATTTCTTGACGATTATACTCTGACATTGAATAATTACAGAAAGGAATCAGCAAAAGCTAATTCGTGGTGATTGATTCGATATTTTCAAATTAACATTGGTCTAGGTAGGGGTGGGTACAAGACCCACCCTGGACGACCAAAAGGGTCTACCCTTACCAATGGCATCAGTAATAAATTCAATTAAATCACATTATTTTATTATAGGCCCATTTTTTAGATAGCTTCTGCAGAATTCTTTATAGTAGTAAATCTCTTAGGTGGTTTGAAATGAAAAACCCACTTGTTGGGCAGCAGCTCGCCAACTTCCACGTGGAACGGCTTATAGGCCGAGGTGGCATGGCGGAAGTTTATTATGGTCATGACACCATGCTTCATCGGCCGGTTGCTATTAAGATCATTGATGCACGGCTGCGTAGCAATGCAACCTATGCTCGAAGGTTTATTCAGGAAGCCCGAACAGTTGCCCAATGGCGACATGAAAATATCGTTCAGATTCATTTTGCAAATGAAGAAAATGATCTTTTCTATTTTGCCATGGAATACATTGAAGGACTCGATCTAAGCGTCTTGTTGGCTAGTTATAAGGAAGAGGGAACCCTCATCCCTCATGCTGATGTACTGATGATTGGGGAGGCTGTTGGCAAAGCGCTGGATTATGCCCATCAAAATGGGGTCATTCATCGGGACATCAAGCCATCCAATGTCATGGTTGATCAAAACGGCCGTGTCGCTCTAACCGATTTCGGTCTAGCTCTGGATGTCAATCAAGGCTCAATTGGCAATGTATTTGGCAGCGCATACTACATTGCCCCAGAACAAGCTCGTCGCTCATCCGATGCAGTTCCTCAGTCTGACCTCTATTCATTAGCTGTCATTCTCTATGAGATGTTAACGGGCGTTGTCCCATTTGATGACCCTTCCCCCGCTAGTTTAGCCTTGCAGCATGTGACGATGCCTCCCCCAGCTCCCCGCACATTGAATCCCCATTTGAATCAGGCAACTGAAAATGTATTATTAAAAGCGTTATCTAAGGAAGCCCAAAACCGTTTCCCTGATGGCGCATCCTTAATTGCAGCCTTGCGTGAAGCCTTAGCCGAACCAGGTTTTGAGGAAGCATCGGCCGTTTCAAAATCAAACACAACAGAAAAAGACCGTTCTCCAGTCCAATCAGATATTACTGTACAAGAAAAGGTCAAAGAGCATTTCGTCTCAAACCCACTCTCATCTACCTGGGACCCTGAGGCCGCGCGTGCTTCTTCACTTCGGGAAAACAACAAATACTCCTGGGTAACTTTTGCGGCTGCTGGGGCAAGTTTAACCATCTTGTTGGTTTTCATAACCCTCGCCCTAATGAATGTTTCCTCACGAAGAAATGAAACGGCCGAAAACAATCCCACTTCAACCGCTACCGAAAATATCAGTGTGGCCGTTCTTGCTAGCCAAGAAAATAATTCTCCGACGCCACCCGAACCATCTCAGACCCCTTTACCGGTGGTTGAATTAGTCACAGTTTTAGCAACGGCAACCCCTGTACCGCCGTCCCGAACCCCAACCCCTACAGCAACGACCGTATTGCCAACCGCTACCCGGCCAGAGCCAACTGCCACAGTCTTATATCCAAACGGCCGTCCAATAGAGCTATTCTACGATGATTACAGCTTCTATATCCTAAACTTGGATGACCGCTTCCTGGAAATTAGTTCTATATCCTTTGAAGGGCTTAATGAGATTGGGCAATCAGCTGGTTATCAATTTTCCGGCCTAAACTGGGCCTCATTTTATGACATTTTGGAAAGTGGCCGCTGTAATCGGATTGAAACAACATTGGCCCCAATATATTTACGGCCTGGGCAGTGTCCGGGATACAATGCCACCATAACGCCAATCCTCTCAGATGAACAAGTTTTTTGGAGCAGCTTGAATAATATCAGCTCTTTTCGGGTGATGTGGGAAGGTCAGGAAATCGGCCGTTGCCTTGTTAATGAGAGAATATGTGATATTTTTCTACCCCGTAGCAGTTAGCAATAATCTAATTAGAAGTCCCGCTTTTTATGTGAAAGAGTTTGATCCCTAATTAACTAAGAAGCCGGACCTCTCCATCACAGTCGGAGGAATTCATGTCAACAATTGATTGTTTAGATATTCTAAAAAATGGGTTACCGGAGGTTGATATACCCCCTCGGAGTATCGTTATTGTTGGGGCGGGAATGGCGGGCTTAACGGCAGGTTTACTGCTTAAGGAGGCTGGTCATGATGTGACCATTCTAGAGGCCCAAAACCGACTGGGCGGCCGAGTTTATACCTATCACGATTTCCCAGGAAAGATGTATGGTGAATTTGGGGCAATGCGTTTTCCAAAGGCCCACCGCTTGGCCCAGCATTTGATTCAGGAGCGGTTCAAGTTAGACACACGGCCGTTCCCGATGTATGATGCAGACACCTTTATTTATATGGATGGCCGTGTTTCGCGCCGCAGTGATTACCATCCTGAAAAGTTCCATTACGATTTGCATCCCGCTGAAAAAGGCAAACTGCCAAACGATATTCTGAAGGGAGCGATGCAACCCATGATTGATATCATGGAAAGCGGCGGCGGTTGGGAGCAGTTGTTGGCTGAGTATGATGGTTATTCCCTAATTAATTATCTAGTTGGTCAGGGGGTGAGTGACGGCGCCTTATCGATGATTGGACCGCTCCTCAATCTCGAAGGCCGCTTCCATTTTTCACTCTTGGAATGGTTCTCTCACTACTATGATGATGTTTTCGGCGACCTCGTTTATATTACCGATGGGGCCGATTCGCTGCCCAACGCATTCGGCCCCCATTTGATGAATAATATTCGGTTGGGGGCCGAAGTTCACGCCATTGAACAAACACCTGGCAAAGTAGTCGTTCATTACCACGACGCCGTTGGCACCTCTCAAAGCATTGTGGCCGATGAATGTGTGCTAACGGTTCCTTATACCCTCTTGCGCCACATGGAGATTGAGGGATTGGACAACCGGAAATGGTATGGCATTCGGAATGTTTATTACGGCCGTGCCCACAAAATATTTATGCAGTTTAGCGAACGCTGGTGGCAAACCAAATATCAAATCACCCATGGCGTAACCTCAACTGATCTAGCCATCCGCAGTTTGGTCTATACCCCGGCTGGTCAGGATGAAAATATTAAAAAGGGCGTTGTCATCGCCTCGTATGCCTGGGGGCAAGACAGCATGGCATACAGTATGTTATCAGAAAATCAGCGCATCAAGCAGGCCTTACAAGATGTTGTCAAGATTCATCCAGAGGCAAGGTATACCTTTGAGTTTGGCATTTCCCATGATTGGGCTTTGGATCAATACGCTGGCGGCATTGGCCCGTTGTTCCGCCCCCACGAGATGGACACAATTGTCTATGACAATATTGTTCGACCTGTTCATCGAATCTGGTTCGCCAATGATGCTTGTGACAGGCGGCATCGGCGTTGGATTGAGGCCGCAATTAGTGCGGCCGTTAAGAACGTTTACGGGCTGCACACTGGCATGAGAGATGAAATTCCGACCGAAATCGAGCATTAGTATCCTTCCGCAACAACCTTTGGTTAGAAGTTCAACTTTTCCAAAAAGTTGAACTTCTTATTTCCAACCAATCCATAACGCACTGCGTAAAAATGTTGTTGACACCCTATACCGATCAAAGATATACTTGAGTTACTGTAGTCAAATCCAAAGAAGAGGAAACACAGTTACACAATTATCAATCTAATTAACAAGTCGTTTGAGTCACATTAGGAGAGGTAGGAATGGAAAACAGTCATCGACCCTGGCATGATCGGTATGATTCAGGTGTTCCTAGCACATTTGACGTGCCGGAATCGGCCGTCCACAAACTGCTAGAAAAATCAGCAAAGAAGCATCCTGACCATACTGCCATTATCTTTAAGGGGACCAAGATAACTTATGCAGAACTCAATAAGTTAACGGATGCTGTGGCGGCATCGTTGGCCGCCAACGGCTTCAAAAAAGGGGATCGGGCCGTAATTTATATGCCGAATACGCCCCAATTTGTCATCGCTTATTACGGCATCCTAAAAGCTGGCGGGATTGTGATCGCCACCAACCCCCTTTACACAGAACGAGAGCTTGAGCATCAGTTAGCCGACTGTGGGGCTGAAACTGTTTTTGTCATGAGCCTTTATTACAACCAACTAAAGAAGGTTCAACAAGGCGGTCACACCAATGTCAAACGAATCATTGTCACCAATGTCAAAGAATATTTCCCCCTTCACTTACGTATCCTATTCACGCTAGCTAAGGAAGCTAAAGACGGTCATCGGGTTGAATTGCAGCCAGGTGATATCGCTTTCCAAGATTTCCTAGGAGCTGGAAAACAACTGCCAACTCCGAAGGTTGATGTATCTGGAGAAGACACAGCCTTGCTCCAATATACCGGAGGCACAACTGGCTTGTCCAAAGGAGCGATTGGTACTCATCATGGCTTAGTTGCAAATACGCAAGCTGCCTTCCATTGGTTGCCTGGCATAAAAGAGGCTGGGGAAATAATCTTGACAGCCATTCCCCTCTTCCACTCCTATGGTATGGTTGCCGCTATGAACTTCGCAATTTCAATGAGTGGGACGATGATTATCATTGTCAACCCACGTGACCAAAAGGATGTCCTAAGCAGTATTAACAAATATCAGCCCACTATTTTCCCCGGCGTTCCAGCTATGTACGTTGCCATTAATAACAATCCCGATGTGGCCGCTGGAAAATATGACATCCGCAGCGTTCGAGTCTGTCTCTCTGGTTCAGCGCCCCTGTTGCAAGAGACAAAACAACAGTTTGAAGCCTTGACAGGGGGAAAATTGGTTGAGGCTTACGGATTGACTGAAGCCCACGTTGCCACCCATGCCAACCCGATCGATGGGAAAAATCCACCTGGATCAATTGGGCTTCCATTGCCAGGAATTGATTGTAAAATCGTTGATGCAGACGATGGCAACAAGGAGCTTGGCGTCAATGAGATTGGGGAACTCATCATAAAAGGCCCTAGTATTATGAAGGGCTATTGGAACATGCCAACCGAGACTGAAAACACGCTTCGTGATGGCTGGCTTTATACGGGTGATATTGCCCGAATGGATGAAGATGGTTACTTCTATATTGAAGATCGCAAGAAAGATATGATCATTGCTGGGGGCTATAATGTCTATCCTCGTGAGGTAGAAGAGGTGTTGGCTCGTCATCCTGGGGTATTGGAAGTGACAGTGGCTGGGGTACCTGATCCTCGACGCGGTGAAACCGTTAAAGCCTGGATCGTCAAAAAACCAGGCGATGGCACAACCGAAGACGAGTTCGTTGAGTGGAGCAAGGGCGAACTGGCAAAATATAAATACCCTCGCCTAATTGAATTCCGAGACGAACTGCCAAAAACGACCGTTGGTAAAGTGCTTAAGAGAGAGTTAGTCAAAGAGCATACGCAAGCCAGTTAATCGCTCGCTTTGTCATGTCACAAACTGATTTTATTATCCCGGCCGAGCTGTTAGACGCATTACGCTCGGCCGAACGGATAACGATGATGACTGGGGCAGGCATTTCGGCCGAAAGTGGGGTGCCAACCTTTCGAGATGCTCAAACGGGCTTATGGGCCAAATACGATCCCATGGAGCTTGCCACGCCCCAAGCCTTTCGACAAAATCCAAAGCTAGTCTGGGACTGGTATGCTTGGCGACGGGAGTTAATCGCCGAAACCAAACCGAACGCTGGTCATTTCGCGTTGGTAGAGCTTGAACAATTGCTGCCCAACATGATGCTGGTTACTCAAAATGTAGATGGACATCATCAATTGGCTGGCAGCGCCAATGTGATAGAGCTTCACGGCAATATTGGACGAACGAAATGTTTTGAGGACGGCCGTATCATTGACACCTGGGCGGAAACAGCCGACTTACCGCCTCGCTGTCCCCATTGTGGCGCAATGCTGCGGCCAGATGTCGTCTGGTTCAACGAGTCGCTGCCCGAAGCTGCTTTGTCTCAGGCCATTACTGCCTCCCAAAATTGTGATCTTTACTTCTCCATTGGCACCTCTGCCCTCGTTCAACCCGCAGCCTCTTTGGCCCATGAAGCACGTCGTCATGGGGCCACCCTCATCGAAATTAATCTAGAGCCAACCCCCTTAACCAAATATGTAACCTATGCCCTTCATGGTTCGGCCGCAACCATACTGCCTGCATTGGTTAAACAAGTATTTCCCCGTCAAATCCGCCACAAAGATAACATTACATAAGTACTTTTCTGAAATACTTTCCATAATTCACATTCTCGACTATACTATAGATTGAGGGACATTTTGTTGAGGTATTACAACAGGTAACGAAATATTTCAAAAGGGTCCCCAAATTGCGTGATGGCGATTGCAGATAGGACATAGGTTTTTAAAGTGTCATATAGAAAGCCTGCCGAAAACGGCCGAGCCAAAATATCCATTGGCCTCATACTCATGGCATTAGGGATCATAGTTCTGTTTATTGTTGTTGGGCTTATTGCCTTACCACCCCTTGCCTTGCCAGAACGAATTGAGTTAGCGGCCGTTCCAACATTAACCCCAATTTCTGTCCCTGACCCCCTCATCCCAGAACAATCATCCGCTCAGCCAACGGCGGCAGTGCCGTTTCTGCTGCCAGAAACGCCTTTAGAATCTGGGGGATTGCCTTCGTTTGCGGCCGTAAATGATGCCCCAACCTCATATAACAATGCCATCCCCGGCCAGCCAGTGCGAATGACCATTCCAAAATTGAATATGGACACGGCCGTTCACCGGATTGGCCTTCAAGCGTTCTTTGAGGAAGGTATCCGATATTTTCAGTGGGCGGTTCCAAGTGGTTTTGCAGCCGGATGGCACGAGACCAGCGCCCCACCTGGACAACCAGGCAACACCGTCTTAAACGGTCACAACAATATCTACGGTGAAGTTTTTAGAGACCTCGTTAACCTAGAGTTAGGGGATCAAATTACCCTCTACAATGACTCAGGCCAAATCTTCACTTATGAAGTTCAACAACAAGAGCTATTAGCCGAAACTGGTCAGCCAATTTCAGTAAGAATTGAAAACGCTCGTTGGATTGAAGCAACAAATGATGAACGTCTTACCCTCGTTTCATGCTGGCCCTACACCACAAACGCCTACCGGGTCATCATTATTGCCCGACCTGTTGCGGGCGGATAATTTCAAGAATATTTTTGTAATATTGAGAAGTGTTGAATAAGTATCAAACAGAAAGCGCTTCTAAATTTGCTGGTCATTTAAAATATTTGAAGATCAGCGCTTTATTCAGGAGGTGAATAATGTCGAGAAAGGTTCGATTAAGCATAATTATCGTTATCGTGTTAGCCTTTTTTGCTGGCACAGTCCAGGCGCAACAAGGAACCCCAAGACCAACGCCCACCAATGTTCCCCCAGAAGGGAGTGGTAATCCACCATCAGAGAACGGCGAAGAAGGGGCTAGGGGATCGATTCGAGGAACTGTCTATAAAGATGAGAATGCAGATGGCTCCTGTGCCGGCGAATCCGCTTTAGCGGGCATTCCAATCAAATTTGTCAGCGATAATGGTACTACCTCTGTCTATCTGCAATCTGGCGGCAATGGCACCTATGGCCTTGTTGCTGCTGGTTTTGGCACCTGGACGGTAACGGCCGAACCAGGGGCTGGCATGATTGTGACCTCAAAGAATCCAGTTCAAGCATTCATTAGTGAAGAGAGCAATCTGGCGCTGGGCGTAGACTTTTGCGTGGCAGAGGGATCGGCAAGTGGCACGTCAGGCGAAAGTGAATCGGGCACAGGTGAATCTGGATCAGGCACCGTCATTTTACCAACTGCGGGTGCGGCCGTTGCCCCATCCTTGGTCATTGCTGGCCTTTCAGGTCTCGGCCTCATTTTAGCGGGAGCTGGCATTGAGATTAATCGCCGTCGGAAGAAATAGGATGTTGGGGATCAGGGATCGGTTGTTGAGTCTCCGATCCCTGCTCCCCGATCCCCCTCTATGGAATAAGTAAGACTTTGCCGAGGTTCTTTCTGTCCTGCAAATAATGGTGGGCTTCCCCTGCGCCAGTGAACGGAAAGGTTTGATCCACTTTCGGCCGAAACAAAGCCTCATCATACCAGGTGATAATCTGTTTCATCCAAGGCCGCAGCAAATCCATCTGTCCCCATAAATGATTGAGGTTTATACCCAAGACTCCTTTGTTGTCACTCAAAAGGCGATAAGGGGTATAAAATGGGAAGTTTACCAAAAATCGGAGGAGAGCTAACAAGGAACGTCGTTTGCCTGACACGGCGCTGCTGACCCCAAAATAGATTAAGCGACCCGTTGGCATGAGGAGCCTGTAATTTTTCTTCCAATGAATACCACCAAGCGGATCTAAGATGACCTGAACTCCCCGCCCGCCAGTCATGTCCATAACCACCCGCTCATAATCAAAGTTACGATAATCAATTGGATAGTTTAATCCCCGTTCAAGCAGATAATCATGCTTACCGGGCGAGGCGGTGCCATAAGTTTCTGCGCCCACCACCCGACAAATGTCTAAGGCAGCTAAACCAACGCCGCCCCCAACATTATGGATTAAGACCTTATCTCCTTTCCGCAACGACCCCATCCCAATCAGAGCAACATAAGCCATTAAATAATTAACCGGCAACGCCGCCCCTTGATTCACATCCATCCATTCCAACCGTTTGAAAACTTGCTTATAAGGGACACAGACCACGTCACTGTAACCGCCAAAGCGAGTCAGAGCAAAAACATTATCACCTTCGTTCAAATCTGGAACCCCTTGGCCCACAACATCAACCACCCCGGCAACCTCAAAACCAGGAACGTAAGGCATCGATGGTGCATCAGGATATAGACCAACGCGACCCATGACATCGGCGAAATTGACTCCGCAAGCCCCCACCCGAATCCGGACTTCGCCAGTTCTGGGAATTGGATCGGCCGTCTCTCGCATTTGCAAGACGCCGGGAAGCCCTTTCTTACTTATCCAAATCTGTTTCACAATCCCTTCTCACTAAATCTCAATGGTGCGCTGATTTTACCTGCTTAGAGAAAGTGTGGCACATAGGGCTTGACATCAATAAAATTTCGAGTAAAATTTAGACATGCCTAAATTTCTTTTTGTTGTTTTGAAATTATCTCTTTTTAATTGACTGAATGAAATTTAGCTTAAGACTAATTAGGCAAGTTAAGGAACAAATCTATGTCCCCAGATATAAAAACATTGCCAACTGGCACATCTCTCCAGCGGGATGGTCTAAACCACCAGGCACTTGAAGATTACCTAAAGACCATCTATATGCTTGAACAGGAAGAGAGTCCCGTTAGCACCTCACGTATAGCCGCAGCCAGAGAGGTAAAAGCTGCATCGGCAACGAGTATGATTCAGCGACTAAGTAAATTTAACTTAGTCGATTATAAAAAACATTATGGTGTTACTTTAACAGAGGCCGGGCGAGAAATTGCGCTTGAGGTTTTACGCCACCATCGGTTAGTAGAGCTTTATCTAATGGAAGCATTGGGCTTTTCCTGGGACGAAGTTCACGAACAGGCAGACGTATTGGAGCATGTTATCAGCGAAAAGCTGGAAGAACGGATGGCGGCGGCTCTGAACTATCCGAAGTTTGACCCGCATGGCGACCCAATTCCAAGTAAGGAAGGGGTGATGACGGTGGTAGACAATCGGCCATTGTCGAAGCTAATAGTCGGTGAAACGGCCGTTGTCTCACGCATCCCCGATGACGCCAACAGCGAATTACTCCGCTATCTGGGCAACTTAGGCTTAGTACCAGGAACCGTCATCAAGATAGTTCAAGTAGCCCCGTTTGAAGGGCCAATGACTTTAGAGATTGATGGTGAATCAGTCGTTATCGGCCAAAAGGTAGCCGAAGCGGTTCTGGTTGAAAATTTATAAACTTATCAAAGGTCAGTCTTTTATGTCAACTCATTGACAGAAGGCTGGCTGCTACACCCCACAGGTAATGACTCATGAATAAAAATGGTTTATCAAGACGTGACTTTTTAAAGGTCACAGGAGCAGGGACAATCGGCTTGGCTGGATTAGCTGGGCTGAATTCTTTGGGCAAGGTGCCAGTGGCAGCCGCCCCACCCCAACAAGAATCGGATCACAATCATGGCGCGATGGGGCCAGTCGGCGAAGTCGACAACGAAGCAAATGGATTTGATCCGATGGAGATGTTATCAGATTTTGATTATGGAACTGTGACAGAGGAAAACGGCCGAACTGTTCGGGAATGGGATATTGTCGCCATCGACAAAGAGATTGAGATTGCACCCGGCATCTTCTTTCCAGCCTGGACTTATGGCAGCGCCACAACGGCCGAATCAAAACGGGCTGGTCGTGTAGTCGGCCGTGTGCCAGGACCAAGCCTTCGCTGTATCGAAGGAGAAAAATTGCGCGTTCACTTCACCAATGCCGGTTCACACCCCCACACCATCCATTTTCATGGTATCCACTCTGCTAGCATGGACGGCGTTCCGGGGGCCGGGGCTGGTATGCTCATGCCCGGTGAACGGACAACCTATGAATTTGATGCCTTCCCCTTTGGCTGTCACCTCTACCATTGCCATGCGATCCCCTTAAAACGGCACATTCACAAGGGACTATATGGCGCTTTTATCATAGACCCTGATCCCAATCTTCATCCAGGCGAACATCAGGACGTGGCAAAGAGCCGTAACCCCAATTATGCCGAGAACGAAGGGGTTAACGAGATGGTAATGGTGATGAATGGCTTTGATACAAACTTTGATGGCGACAATGAAGTGTATGCAGCCAATTCGATCGGCTTTGCTTATATGAATCGGCCGATTCCCATTCGTCGAGACCAGCTTCAACGGGTCTATCTGATCAATATTACTGAGTTTGACCCCATTAATTCCTTCCATTTACATGCCAACTTCTTTGATTATTATGATCATGGCACGACGTTAGAACCAACGTTGAAAACCGTTGACACTATTATGCAATGTCAGGCTCAACGTGGGATTCTCGAATTCTCGTTTGCCGATTTTGAAGCAGGCAAATATATGTTCCACGCTCACCAAAGCGAATTTGCAGAGCTTGGTTGGATGGGTTTCTTTGAAGTTGTTGAGGAGTAAAGAACGATGCAAAATATAAAAACACCCCCTGAAACTTCAAATGCGAAAAATAAGTGGCTGCTAGCAATAGGGCCATTAATATTATTACTAGGGCTTGTCATTCTCTTCTTAGTCTTAGACCCCTTAGGCGCTTTTGCTGGCAACTTTCCGCCCTTAGAGGAATTGTCTGTTCAACAGGTCCGTTTTCCGGCCGAAGGAGAGATTGAATTATCGGTTATTAATGGCGGCCCTGACCCGGTGAGCATTGCTCAAGTTATCGTAGATGATGCTTATTGGCAGTTTACAATGGATGGTGATGGGACACTTGATAGGTTGGAACAAACGACCCTTCGTTTGGCCTATCCCTGGGTCCAGGATGAACCCCTGCACATAGTCTTGATTACAGGGACTGGTATTACCTTTGATGCCGAAGTGGATGTAGCCACAGAATCCCCCGCTGCCGGAGTTGGAAGTTTGCTCAATTATGGACTGTTAGGCATTTACGTCGGGGTTATTCCAGTGACATTAGGGATGCTTTGGTATCCATTCTTGCGGCGAATTGACCGAAAATGGATGAATGTTATTTTGGCCTTGACAGTAGGCTTGCTGATTTTCTTACTGATTGATACCTGGTTAGAGGCCTTAGAAATTGCGGAAGAATTACCCGGCGTATTCCAGGGTATTCCCGTTGTTGTATTTGGAACCCTACTCAGTTTGGGCGTTTTACTCGCCGTAAGCCGTAGACAAGGCGGAGACGGTTCGCCAGTGACCTTAGCAATGATGATTGCGCTGGGTATTGGTCTGCATAACTTAGGCGAAGGGTTGGCGATTGGGGCAGCATTTGCGACAGGTGCGGCCGCTTTAGGTTCATTCCTCGTAATTGGCTTCACCCTCCACAATATCACGGAAGGGATCGGCATTGTGGCCCCGCTGGTGCGAAATGAAACGCCTGCATTCAAGACCTTCTTTATTTTGGCTATACTGGCCGGTGCGCCAGCCATTTTAGGCACCTGGATCGGTGGCTTGGCTTTTTCACCCTTCTGGGCCACATTGTTCCTCAGCCTGGGAGCAGGGGCGATTTTGCAGGTGGTCTGGGAAGTCGGCCGTTTATTAATGCGAGAAGCACAGCGATTGGAGCAGCCTGCCCTTTCATGGTTAAACTTTGCAGGCTTGACGGCTGGCATTCTAATTATGTACCTGACCGCCTTTTTGGTTAAGTTTTAAGCTCGTAGCGTCCAAACACGGTATTAAGTGGATGGTTTTGGAGCAATTTGTAATTGGGTAATTGGTAACTGATCCTGATCCGAAAGGATTCAATGACCAATTACCCAATTACTTTTTTATATCCAGCCAAAGGTCTTGGCTCTAACGGCCGCTTCTGTTCGATCTTTTGTTCCTGTCTTTTGCAAAATATTGGTAACGTAATTCTTGACTGTGCCTTCAGCCAGGAACAGTCGCTTGGCAATGTCAGGATTGCTGAATCCTTGGGCAATGAGCGTTAATATTTCTAGCTCTCTATCACTAAGGGGGTCAATTAAATCATCGCTATTTTGCTTTTTCGGATTTTGGCTGACAGTTATCCCCCTCAGGACGCGGCGGGCTACTTCGGAGCCGATAAGGGCTTTTCCAGAGGCAATGGTACGAACGGCCGTTGCCAACTCATCACCCGAAACATCCTTGAGCAAGTAGCCAAGCGCCCCGGCTTGCAACCCTTCAATGACGTAAGTATCTTCATCAAAGGTGGTCAGGATTAGGATTTTTGCCTCTGAATATTGGCTGCATAGGCGGCGGGTGGCCTCAACGCCGTTCATATGGGGCATCCGAATATCCATTAAGACCACATCTGGCATTAGCCGTTCATATTGAGCGACAGCTTCCGCCCCATTTTCAGCCTCTCCTACGACAACAATATCTGCTTCCAGTTCGAGCAAGGTTCGCAGACCATCTCGCATCAGGCGTTGATCGTCAACGATGAGGACTTGGAGGTTTTTGGTCATGGCGTTGTGTCCAAGGCGCTGTCGGTGGGTATATGCAGGTGAACAATTGCCCCACCTTGGGGACGGATATCAAGTCGAAGCGTGCCACCTAACTCCTCTGTTCGCTCTCGTAAACCTTCAAGGCCAAAACGGCCGTCCTCGAAAACGGCCGGAAATCCTCTGCCATCATCCGTAATCGTCAAAGTCACTGATCCATTTTGACAGAGCAAGTCAAGCCAGACTTGTTGAGCGTCAGCGTGACGTTGGACGTTGGTTAGGCTTTCTTGGATGGCCCGGAAGAGGGTGAGCCGATGAGTGGAAGGCAGTATCGGCATCTCATCAGGAAGGCTTAGATGAATAGGGAGGCCAGTTGCGGTTTGGAAATTATTGACGAGGCGCTCGATGGCGGCGGGAAGGGGCAGATCCTCTTCGGCTGGCGTGCGGAGAGCGGAGACCGTTTGGCGCAACTCGTTCAGGGCAGTTTTTAGCTGTTCTCGCATGGTCCCAACCATGTTGGCCGCTTTTTCTGGGTCGGTTGGAATCAGTCGTTGGGCGCCTTCTAGTTGGACGACGGCCACCGTCAGGCGATGGCCTAGCGCATCGTGCATTTCGCGGGATAGTCGGTTGCGCTCTTCGGCAACGGCTAGCTGCTCGGCCTGGGCGGCATATTCTTGGAGTTGGTGGTGTGCTTCTTGTAATTCACCTAAAAGACGATCGCTTTCGCGGCGGGCCTGATCGGAGCGTCTGAGCGATGAGCCAACAAAGCCAAAAAAAGCAAAGCCACCCCCCATTGAAATCAAGACGGTCATATTGGACAAACCGTATATCATGTAGCCCAGAATGCCAACTATTGCCGTAAAGGCCAGTATCCAAAGGATGCCAAGTCGGACGGGGAGAAATAACATAGCATAGGCGCTGAGGACAAAAAAGAGGGTGCCAACATCTAAATCACGACCGGAAAAGAAGAAAATGATCAGGAGGAAGGCCGTATTCAAACCCAATAAAAGGTTGACGATTTGCCCGTTATTCTCGAACCGAAAATAGAGGCCAGCCAGCACACTGAAGAAGAGGAACAGGAGCGTTAGGATTACTTGGTCTGAGGTCGTCTGTACGTTGGGGAGCAGGACAACGTAAACACCGATGATGGTGATATAGGCGGAGAGGCTAAGGACGATGTATTCGGAGAGACGAGTGCGGTTCATGGGGAGATTATAGCAGGAGTGAAGAAGTCAGGCTTTGCTGAAAAACCTGACTTCTTGGGTAAGGTTGGGTTAGGTGGTCTGAGTTAAGTTGGCAGTCGGCTGTCGGTGGCTGAGGATGACGATTCCGGCAGAGCCAATGACGGCTGTTACCAGGGCAGCCAAGGTAGCGAGGGTGGTCGTATCAGGAGCAATAAGGGGTTGACCGCGAAGGGCCTGCCAGAAAACGAGAGCGATGAAACCTAAATAGCCAAGGGCGGCAATCCAAACCAGGCTCACCCGCCGAAACTCATTGAGATGGCGAAAGCGACGATTGATGAAGATGGCGGCCAAGGGCAAGATTTGGAGGGCATGGAGGCCGACGAAATGGGCAATTCGTAAATCACCACCTTCCGTACTCCAACCTGTGAGTGGCAAACCTTCGCCGCCATCTGGAACGCCGACGCTGTGCGCCCCGATGATGCTCGAAGGGGTATCCGTGTCAAAGGTAGCCAGTTGGGTTTCAGTTGGGATAGTCATTGAAAAGCCGAGGAGGGCGCCGAGTAAGGCGACAAGCAAACCCAATCGAAGACCCCAAGAAAAAGCCGGGTTGCCAAGTCGTTGACGCAGCAGAAAAATAGCGGCTACCAAACTTAGGAGCCAGACTATCATAATGAGCATTCCCATAGCGTTGAAGATGCGTTCATCCAGGAGGGTGGCAAAGTTAAAATGGCTGCGAACGCCCCGAAAGGCTTGCACGACGATTAAAGCGACTTCAATCCCTAATGCCAGGGTGATGCCGCCTGCCAGGAATTTGATGAGGCGAGTACGGCCGTTAATATAGCTAAGCATCCAGGCCAAAGTAGCAGTGTAAAGCAGGGATGAAATAGCGAATTTCATGGGCTTTATCCAGATCGGCGCGCCGGTCAGGATGCGAGCATCTAGCAAAGAAGCGATGATAGTGCCGATGAAAAGGGCGAAGTAGATAAGGGCGCTAATAGTTAGTAGACGGCCGTTGCCCCAAAGTCGTTGGCGAATGTCAGGTATATTGATTGCGTTAGTAAGGGTTGACATCTCGTGGTCCTCCATAGTTGTCATTGATACAGTTTGTCTTAATTCTTAACAGTATGGTAAACAATTTAAGGTCATATGCTGAAGGCCTGATGGTCACATTCGGGGTTATATGACGGGGGTGATAGGCGAGCAAACATTAAACGGTCATTATCTGAGTGAACAAAAAAAGTGCGGACGCAAGATAAAGGTTTGTCAAGATGGTCAAGATGGTCATCTGGAGAGAGTTTTATTTTGACCATCTTGATTTTCTATCGGGTGGGAAATGTGTTGCAATTGTCAGACATCTAGCTATAGTGGTGCTATGCACTACAGTTGGTGATTTGGATGGCGGTGGAATTGGTGGGCAGTGCATCGCACCGAAGGAGGGCAAGGATTATGGGGTTGTTTTGGGGTAAGGAAAGAGAGGGTGACTATCTGCCGTCCTGGTGGCACCGACGCATGAAACCCGCCATTACTGGCAATGAGATTAATGGGCTTGGGGAGCGAGAGAGGCGACGGCCGACACCAGTTTATCATCGGCAAGATTCATGGCATCCCTGGCGATGGGTACAGGATGCTTTTTATGCCCGAACAACGTTGTATATGCCTGCCTTCATGTGTTTTATCAAGAGTAATATTCTAGATGCCCGTAAACCAGCGCCAGTCGCAGATAAACAAGTAGATGGAACCGCAGCGGAATGGACTGATTGGGTTCGCCAAAAGGCAGTAGAATTGGGGGTTAGTGATGTAAGAATATTGCGTGTGACAGAGGAGGTGACTTTCGATCGGGATTCAATTCCTGAAAAGTACGCGATCATTTTGGCGAGCCAGATGCAGAGCGAGAAGTTTAAGGGAAGTCCAGATCGGAATTTCCGGCCGAGCGTTCTGGAGGCAATGCAGGTCTATTTACAGGGCAATGTCAAGGCTAAGAAGCTGGCGAATTGGCTCCGAGGCCAGGGCATTGAAGCACGGGGCATTGGAACGCCGATGGGAACTGCCTTAAATTTGGTTCATGCCTCAGAACGGGCGGGGTTGGGTCAGTTGGGCAAACATGGATCGCTGATCCATAAGGAGTTTGGGCCGATGTTTCGCCTGGCTTATGTCCTGACCGATCTGCCACTTATTGTCGATGAGCCAGAAGACATTGCTGTTGATGATTTCTGCGAACTTTGCCAGCTTTGTACGACCGCTTGCCCACCTGGGGCCATATTTGATGAGAAACAATGGGTGCGGGGCGAGTTGAAATGGTACGTAGACTTTGATAAATGTGTGCCATATTTTAATGAGAATATGGGCTGTGGAATATGTCTGGCGGTTTGTCCTTATAGCAAACCGGGAGTGAGTGAAAAACTAATTTTTAAGATGTTGAAGCGACGAGAACGGGAAACAATAGGATCATAGAATGAATTCCGGAGCCGGGGTAAAAAAAGATGAAATACGGCGACAGTCGATAACCTTTCAATCTATGACCCATTCCAAACCGATACAGTTGGATAAGTCGTAGGCAAGTTTGGCCTGAAAGCCAGTGGCGGGTTCAGTCAGCGTCAAACCATCATGCGACCATTGAGTATAAAAACGGCCGTCTGGCGACCAACCCACTATCCAGCCCAATGACCTATCAAACGGCATATTCATCCCAGTTTCCAAATCATGGAAATAGATAGGCTCTCCCCGTTGCCTGAACATCAGAAAACGGCCGTCTGCCGTGAAAGGGCTAAAGGCCCTGGTATAGGCGCTTAAACCAGGAATTTCGCTGGTGAACAACCAATCTACTTTTGGCTCATTCTCGACCTCTGGATCAACCTGAAGCAGAAAGTAATGATAGGGGCCATTGTTTTGATTACTATGGGTTGTTGCCATTAAAACCAACATCGGCGCTTGTGGATTGGCCCAGCCATTCCAGATAGTCATTTGATTAGCGGTGGAAACATCGGTTAACAATGGCAGAAACTCGGCCGTTTCTAGGACAACCCAAGAATTTTCGCTATTCGCCAAAACCAATTCAGCCCGCCCCTCCTCATTCAAGCGGCTGTAGCCGTAAGTGTTCTCATCAAGCCAAAATGGGGCTGCTCCTTGCCCAATTTCGACCAGATTCCGGCCCATCTCATCAGCTAGATACAATGTTCGATAGTGGCGGGCCGAACCACCTTGCGGATCTTGCATCAACATCTGACGGCCGTCCGGCGACCAGATGGGCGCATTGAGGACAGACTGCAAGGTACAATCGCCAGTTTCACTACACGTCTGCCTGTCTAGCAGGAACCAGGAATCATTGGATTCTATTGATTCGCCAATTAAAAGATAACGGCCGCTTGGATCCATCTCTCTCAGAAAGTAGGGAGCGGCTAAAGCGCTGTCAAAATTTACCTTTTGTTCGCCAATAACAATCGTCTGCCCCGCTTCCCACAAGAGTAGACGAGCCGTCAGTAAATCATCTCGCAAATACTCTTGAATAACATACCCCCCGCCACCATATAAAGGGATAACAAAGCCGCTATCAGCCCCATGATATTCTCTTTGAAAAACCTGACTCCATTCTCCAGTTCTTAATGAATAATTGAAAACGTGCCAATTCTGCCCGCCATCTAACCCATTACTGCACGAAAAGGTTAAGGCAGCATCTGGCAAGCGCTCTGACGGTAGCGCTTCTAGAAAATCACCTGTAGACGAACGTACTTGTAAAATTGGTGGAACTAAATTGGGGTTGTCAGAGAGATAGATGGTGAAGACGGCCGTTAATCGCCGCTGTAGAAGCTGATTATAGCTTTGGAACACAGCCTCATAGCCCGCCTCGTCTATAGGCATACCAAGCAAGGTAGGCGCTGGAACCACCAACGTTAGCCCATCAACAGAACCAGCAATTTGATTCTGAAATAAAGTTGTCTTCGGATCGGCGCTCAGCTTCAATGTCAACTGCCAACCATTAGGACACTCATTAGCCGGCAACTGTTCACAAATCTGAGGCAATGCAGCCGCTAAATCTTCCGACAACTGAATAGCTTGAATTTCATCCCGTTCTGGATACAAAACGGTCATCTGTCCCTGATGAACAGTGGCTTCGTCACCCCAAAACTCGTCCGTTGGTGGAGCCAGCAACCAACGATCTTCGCCCCGACGATAATTGGCAATCTGTTGCAAGCCAAAGACAGCGCCACTCTCTTCGGGATTGCTGTACCAGCGGGTATAGGTGACAGTGGCTTCATCTAAGGTTGAGGCAAGGGTAACTTCATCTATTTGGAGCGGCCGTTCAGCCAATTCAATACCTAACAAGGGGGCTTCGTCGAAACGTTCTCGCTTGACTGACTCTCGCTGCTGCTCCAGCCAGCGGGCATCTCTGCCAGACAGGAAGGTAGTAAACAGTTCAACATCGCCAGCATCGGCAGCATTAATTACCAACTGATGGGTTCGGCGGACATCGGCCTTGATCTCTTCCCCCACACCCTCTAACTGCCTATTTACGAGCGAATAAATCCCGCCACCAGCAAGACCAACCGCCAGCAAAATCAGAATGGGGAATAGGAAGGGCGGCCGTTTTCGCTTTATCTTTTTTTGGTCGGCTTCATCTGCCCACGCTGTTTCATCTTCCATCTGCCAATTAAAATCAGACATAGTTAAATTTTAATTGGCCCACATCCCAGTCGCAACCTACGGCCGTCCACCTTTTCATCAACGTTCATTCCAGCGTCTAGCTTTTGTCACTCTTCCATTAAAGAAACCCCAATTGTTCCGGAACGCATGCTCACAATTTACACATTCATTACATTTTCCTCAACGTTCCTAAATCTAAAGTTTATATAGTCTTACCGAAGGGGGAAAACCAGTGGCTGGAATTAAAAAACTGAATCTTATTTACCAACCATAGACCGTTAGTTACCTACTAAATTGGAGGAAAATGTGTTTAAGAAAAAATTATTATGGATCGTTTTCGTTGTGGTCCTCTTACTGGGCGTTGGTGGCGTCTATGCCTATGACCAGATCATGCTACCAACTCAAAGTGATGAGGAAGAAGCGCCTTTGCAAACGGCCGTAGTCCGTCAGGGAAGCCTGGTTATCTCGGCTACGGGAGCGGGGTCAGTTATTCCAGTTGAAGAGGTCGCCATTGGCTTTAGCAGCAGTGGTATCTTAGCTGACCTATTGGTCGAGATTGGAGACAACGTTCAGGCTGGCGATGTGCTAGCCCGTCTGGATAGCACTGCAGCCGAAGAGGCGCTTGCCAACGCCGAACTTCAATTGGCCCAAGCAATAATGCAGACCGATGCCAGCGCAACAGAAACGGGGACAAGTTATAACGCGATAAGCATTCAACAAGCTCAAATCTCTCTCGAACAAGCTCAAGAATCTTTAGATGATCTCATTAACTGGGAACCGGATCCGGACGCTATAGCCGTTGCGGAAGCCAATCTGGCCTCTGCTCAAGCAACTTACAATGCTGCCAGAGGAAATGAAGCCTCATCGAGTACCCAAATTCAGATTCAAGCGATCAATTTAGCTCAGGCCGAACAAGATTTAGCAGATGCACAAGGCGCATACAATGAAGCATTTGATCCAGCGCGTGATTGGGAACTAAACGACCCCTCCCGAGCAGACAGATTGATCGCGGAGCGAGATGCGGCCGAACGAAATTTGAGCCGGGCGGAGGACAATCTGGCTATTGCCCAAGCCCAATACAACGCAGCCGTTTCAAGCACCAACAACAGCGGTTCTACAAATGCCCAAAGCAGTATTTTAACTGCAGAACAAGCTTTGGAATCCGCTCAAAGTGGCCCAACAGCCAGTGAAATTGAAGCGGCTGAGACGGCCGTTCGTCAAGCAGAATTAGCCTTGCAGCAAGCTCAATTAAATCAAGAGGCGGATCAGTTGAACCTGGCCCAGGCTCAACTAAATCTCCAATCGGCCCAGGATACCCTCGAAAAAACAACATTGATTGCCCCGATGGACGGCACAATCATGTCTATCTCAGCCAATACCGGAGAAAATGTAAGCGGCCCAATCATCACCCTCGCAAATCTGGAACAACCAGTGGTTGAAATCTTTATGGACGAGTCTGATCTGGACAAAGTCGGGGTAGGATTCGAGGTTGATGTCATATTCGATGCCTTACCAGATGATACCTTCACAGGCCAAGTCATTCAGGTCGATCCTCAGTTACAAACAGTTAGTGAGGTCTCAGCCATTCGCGCTGTGGTTCTATTAGACGGTGACTCCTTTGCCAAACCTCAAACCTTGCCAGTGGGGTTAAATGCCACGGTCGATGTCATCGGGGGCCAAACAGAAAATGCCCTACTCGTTCCAGTTGAAAGCTTGCGGGAACTTTCTCCTGGTCAGTTTGCCGTCTTCGTACTGGAAAACGACGAGCCTCAATTAACCATGGTCGAAGTGGGTCTGATGGATTTCACCTTTGCTGAAATAACCAGCGGGCTTCAGAACGGCGATGTCGTGACGACAGGCATTTTGGAGACACAGTAATGATGACTTCAATTATTCAAACTCAAAACCTGTCCAAAATATACCAAATGGGGTCGATGGAAGTGACTGCCTTAGATTCAGTAGACTTCCATATCCAATCCGGTGAAATGGTGTCGGTCATGGGGCCATCTGGCTCTGGTAAAAGCACCTTGATGAATATTCTAGGCTGCTTAGATCGGCCGACAGAAGGGCAATATATCCTTAATAAACGAGATGTCAGCAGTCTGGACAAGGTTCAGTTAGCGGCTATTCGGAATAACGAAATCGGATTTGTATTTCAATCGTTCAATCTATTGGCCCGAACCAACGCCTTGCGAAATGTGATGCTGCCCCTGGTTTACCGTCGGAGCGACTCGCTTAGCCCTGCCCAACGGACAGAAAAAGCAATGGCTGCGTTAGAGGCAGTTGGACTAGCAGACAGAGCCAATCATGAACCGATGGAAATGTCTGGCGGTCAAAGGCAGCGGGTGGCTATAGCCCGCGCCCTTGTCAACGATCCGGCCTTGCTGATGGCTGATGAACCAACCGGGAATCTGGACACCCGAACGGGTGAAGAGATTATGGCCCTCATGCATGACCTTCATGAACGTGGGCGAACGATTGTGATCGTGACCCATGAGCCAGAGATTGCCGAACAAACCGACCGTATCATCATCCTACGTGACGGGAAAATAGCCTCTGATGTCAACCAAAATGACAAATCGCTTAATGCTGTTGGAGGTGTGGCATGACAACTGTCGAACACACCCAACCTCAACTCGAATCAATCACAACGTTTGAAGACACAGCAATCTCTGAGTTGAACAGTGGTCTAATCAACCCACTTGAAATAACTCGAATTGCCTGGGAAGGGGTGGCTCGAAATAAGGTTCGTTCACTGCTAACGATGCTGGGGGTCATTATCGGTGTTGCGGCCGTTATTGTGATGATTGCCATCAGCGCCGGAACTGAAGCAACCATTTCTGACCAGATCAACAGTTTGGGAGCCAACCTTATCTTTATTCAGGGCGGCAACACTCGCGGGGGGCCGGGTGGAAACCAATCAAATTCGCCACAGCTTGTCTTCGATGATGCAGAAACTATTGAAAATGTAGCTAGCGTGGTTGGCACAGTTGTAGACCAACAAACGATTCAGACTGTTAAAACCGATGACGTCACTTTGAATGACGTCGTCTTAGTCGGCACAACACCCGACTTCCCATCCGTCCGCGATGTTGAGATTGCAAACGGCCGTTTCTTCAATGAAACCGAGATGGAACGTAACTCAAAAGTCGTCGTATTGGGTGCCTCTCTGGCCGAAGACCTCTTTGGTGAGGAAGTGCCAATCGGCCAATCGATCACCATAGATACCAATCGATTCACCGTCATTGGGGTTGCGGCCGCAAAAGGCATCGTTGGCAGCACGGACTTTGACAGCCAACTTTACCTACCGATCCAGATCGTCTTTGACAAATTCTTGCCTTCCCAATTTGCCCGGATCGTTGGCAACTCTGTGCGGGTCATCTATGCTGAAGTTGAGCCAGATGCTGATATAGACAATGTGATCCTGCAAATTCAGGCCAAATTGGCTTCCACCAAAGAAGTCACCGTTGAGGAGTTGCCCTTTACCATTCAAACCCAACAAGACATTATCGACACCCAAGGGGCAACAACAGAAGCCTTTCGCAGTCTCCTGGCCTGGGTGGCCGGCGTATCGCTCTTAGTGGGCGGCATAGGCATTATGAACATTATGCTGGTTAGCGTGACCGAAAGAACCAAGGAAATCGGTATTCGCCAATCTGTTGGTGCAACGCCCAATGATATTCGGCTACAGTTTCTGACCGAAGCATTGATGTTAAGTCTGGTTGGTGGTCTGTTAGGCGTCGTCATCGGCGTTGGTGGCTCCCTCCTATTTGGGACGGGTGAAATGCGGACGGTTATTGTACCGAGTTCAATTTTGCTCGCGTTCGGTTCGGCCGCAGCAATTGGCATCTTTTTCGGCTTTTTTCCAGCAAACAAGGCGGCTCAATTGGACCCGATTGAGGCATTGCGACATGAATAAAGAAATCTTCTAAAAAGAATCTGCCACGAATTAATACGAATTGAACGAATTATTCTCTGGAGATTGTGTACCATTCGTGACTTTATATTTAGAAAACATTTTATGAATTACTCAAACGACCACCTAAAAAATCATAAAGAAAGAGGAATATAATGAAAAAATATATCTTACTAATTAGCTTGTTCGGAACTTTTCTATTGGCCGCGTGTAATGGGGGCGTGATAGAAGAGGCGGCTGCTCAGACGGATAGTTCGAGCAGATTAACGGAAAATTATGACGATGCGCTTTCAGTGCAGGAGCAGTTAATCATTGGTACGTTTAATCTGGAAGAGACAGAGATGGCAGTTGATGAAGCTCAGGCTCAAACTTTGCTGCCGCTGTGGCGGGCGTTACAGAGCTTGACGAACAGTGCGGCGACGGCCGATGCTGAACTAACGGCCGTTGTTAATCAGATTCAAGATAATATGAACCCGGAGCAGATTGAAGCGATAGCAGCGATGCAATTAACGGCCGATGATATCCAAACGGCCGTTCAAAATAATGGTCTCCGTCTTCGGGGAGGCGGGCCTGGTAATGAGGATGGCGGAGCGAATGCTGCTGCCATTCCACGGGGAGGGTTTGGCGGGCAAGCAGGCGGCGGTTTCGGTGGCCCACCAGGTGATGGTATTGGTGGCAGAGCCAACGCCGATCCTGGCGCACAAGCAACCCGACAGGCTGTGCTTGGCGAAGAAGGTATCGAAGGTCAACTTGGCAACGCTTTGATTAATCCCTTAGTTATCTTGTTAGAAGTTCGGGCAGGGGAACGAGAAGCGCCAGAACCCGATGAGAACGGGTTTGCCAGAGGTGGTTTGTTTGCCCAGGCGATTGAAATCATTGCGGAGGAAACGGGTTTGACTACTGAAGAAATTCAAGCAGAAACGGTAGAAGGCAGCACCTTGTCAGAAATCATTAAGGCAAATGGCGGTGATGTCGAAACGATTAGAGCCGCTTTAGTCAATGCGATGACTGATATTGAGCTGCCAGAAGATTCTAGTTTAGAGGAATTGATAGACAATATTCTAGGGTAACATAAAAGCCAGGGGTCTTATTAGATCGGTTCGAGTTCGAGAAGGATTGGAAGAACCCTGGCTTTTCGACGTCGAACCTGTACACCGCCGTCATCATAACGTTGGCTTAACAGCGGCCCCAAACTATTGTCAACCCTCTCCATTCCTGGCACAATCAAAGCCAATAAAGGAAAGGACATATGCCAAAACCAACTAGAATTATCAACTGGCGCTACCGTCGTCAGAAACGCAAAGGCAGAGGCGGCCGAATGATACTCAAAACGGCCGGAATTCTCATCATCGCCGGAACCATGATCACCACCATGCTCCTGGCCGTCGGCATCAGCAGCGCGGCTGCCATTTACGACTCCTTCAACCGCGACCTGCCCGATTTCACCGAAATCGAACGGCTTGGCACTGACACCGACACCACCTTTGAGACCACCAAAATCTACGCCTGGGGCGACGACCCTGACGGCGATGGAACCCGCGACCTCGTCCTCATTTACGAAGTCATCGACCCTCTGGGCGGCGACCGTGAGTGGCTCCAACTAGAGCAAATCCCCCAAACCCTCATCGACGCTACCATTGCCATTGAAGACAAGACCTTTTGGAGTAATCAAGGCTTTGATGTTGAAGGTATTGGCCGTGCCTTCTACGAATACGTCCTTGAAGGCGGCGACATCCAAGGCGGCTCCTCCATCACCCAGCAGCTTGTCAAAAACAACCTCATCGAAGAAGAGCGCCGCATCGTTGGGGCCGATGTCGATATCGATGATTACCGCCGCAAAGTCGAAGAGCTGTTCCTGGCCCAGCGTGTGTCTCAAGACTATACCAAAGAGCAAATCTTAGAATGGTATCTAAACAGCAACTTCTACGGCAATTTGGCCTATGGCATCGAAGCCGCCGCCCGCGTCTACTTCGATAAAACGGCCGCGCAACTAACCCTTGCCGAATCAGCCATGCTGGCCGCAATTCCCCAATCGCCAGCCCTCAACCCCATCGACAACCCCGAAGAGGCCAAAGCCCGCCAAGAACTCGTCCTTGATGCCATGTTCCGCGAAGGCTATATCAGCCGTGATGCCCTCATTGAAGCCCGCTTTGCTTCCCTTGAGGTTGCCCCTGGCATCGAAGACCGCTTCGACATCATCGCCCCCCACTTCGCCCTCTACGTCCGTAAACAGCTAGAAGAGCAGTTCGGTCCGGCGATGGTGCTGCGCGGCGGTCTCCGCGTCTACACCTCCCTCGACTTAACCATGCAACGGCAAGCTGAATGCGTCGCTCGCGCCCACGTCTCCCGACTTTCCGGCGAAATTGGGGCCAACCTCCCCCTAGACGAATTAGCCAACTGCCCCGCTCTCGACTACCTGACCCCATTACCCTCCCAAGATCAGGGCCTTAATCACAACGTTAATAATGCCTCTGTCGTCGCCATCGATCCCAAGACAGGTGAGATCAAAGCTATGGTTGGCAGCCTTGACTACTGGAATGAAGCCATTGACGGCTCCTTCAATGTAGCTGCTGACGGCCTCCGCCAACCTGGCTCCTCCTTCAAACCGTTCACTTATCTAACCGCCTTAAGTCAAGGTTTTACAGCCGCAACAATGGTCCTCGATGTCGAAGCCGATTTCGGCACCGCCTACAACGGCATCGCCTACGTCCCCCAAAATTACGACCGCCGCTTTCATGGCCCCATGCGTCTCCGCCCTGCCCTGGCCAACAGCTATAACGTCCCGGCGGTGGAAGTGATGAGTTGGGTCGGGGTAGATCGCGTCATTCGCACCACCCACAGCATGGGCATCACCAGCCTCGATCAGGGGGCTGACAGCTATGGCCTCTCCCTAACGCTGGGCGGCGGCGAAGTCAAGCCAATTGACATGGCCTACGCCTTCTCCGTCATGGCGAACGGCGGTGTGATGATCGGCCAGCCCGTCCCAGAATCCCAGCAGCGCTTGGGCTTCCGCACCCTCGATCCGGTATCAGTCATTCGAGTTGAGGATAAGGACGGCCGAATCATCTACGAATACGACCAGCCCCAAAAGAGGGAGATATTAACGCCTCAACTGGCCTTTCTAATGAACGATATGCTTTCCGACCGCAGCGCCCGCTGTGCCGGATTCGGCTGTCCCAACGCCCTGGAACTGCCCAACAATCGTCCCGCCGCCGCCAAAACCGGCACTACCAATGACTTTCGAGACGGCTGGACGGTCGGGTATACGCCCCAATTGGTAACGGCCGTTTGGGTCGGCAACACCGACAACACCCCAATGGAAGATGTCCCCGGCTCTAAGGGTGCCGCCCCCATCTGGAACGCCTTCATGAGTTGGGCTTTAGAAGATGCCCCAATCGAAAGTTGGGCCAGGCCACCCGGTCTGGTTCAGCGGGCCGTCTGTAACCTCTCCGGCCAACTACCAACGGCCAATTGCCCCACCGTTCTGGAATATTTTATTGAAGGCACCGAACCGACCGTCTTTGATAATATGTACCAGGAATTTAAGATTAATCGGGAAAACGGCCGCTTAGCCACCCTCGACACGCCACCCGAGCTGGTCGAGTCCCAAGTCTTCATCATCTATCCTGAAAAAGCGGCCGATTGGGTTCGGGAAAATGAGCTACCTCAACCCCCAACCGAATACGACACCATTCAAACCCCAACAGGCGAAGATGGTGACGCCGCTATTTTAGACCCTCTACCCTTTCAATTTGTCAATGGTACGGTCGAGATTCAGGGTAGTGCAGCAGGCGATAGCTTCTCCTACTACCGATTGGCCTACTATGCCGGGCTAAATCCAGCCGATTTACAAACCATCGTCGAGCAAGATTCCGAACAAAAACGAAACGCCGTTCTCGGCACCTGGGACGTCAGCAACTTAAACGGACTCTACACCTTACTATTAACCGTTGTCAAAGAAGACGGCAGCTTTGACGAGGTAAGTGTCCCTGTCACGGTTGACAATACCGCCCCAGAAGCCGACATTCTCTTCCCGTTGCCCAACCAATCCATCTTCACTGATGAAGAATGGGTCATCATCCAGGCCCAGGTCACCGATGACATTTCCATCGACCGGGTCGAATTCTTTGTCGATGGGGCTGGCGTACCATTCGCCATCAGCACCGTTCCCCCCTTCACTGAAAAATGGACTATCCCCGGCCCCGGCTGCCACACCTTCCGCGTCGTCGCCTACGATGCTGCCGGAAACAGCACGGAGAGCCAGACAGTACGTATCTGTTTAATCGAGCGAGAATAGAAGTTCAACTTTTTAGAAAAGTTGAACTTCTAAGTCAAAGTGAACAGTACGCAGTCGCCTGAAGAAAACCACTCATCGCTTACTGGCGACTACTAACCACAAACTGCCTACTAATCCATTCACGCTCCCTTCACGTTGAATTTACGGTCTAAGCACGGACGGAAATAGGCGGCTGACGTATGCTAAAGTGGTGATGAATTGGAACGGTGAGAGGTAGCGGAGCTGTGTCATTAAACGTGCAAACAAAAGCGTTAAATAAGTTAAACGTGGATGTTGAGCAGCTTCAGGTTGCTCTCAGCCAAACCCAACGGCTGGCGGGGATCGGAACACTTACCGCCAGCGTTGCGCATGAACTAACCAACCCTATTAGCATCATCACCACCGCTTGTAACAACCTGCTAAGTCGGGTAGCCGATGACAATCTCTCCACCGACGAACTACTCCATTACCTCGAAATGATCGACCACAGCGCTTGGCGCTGCGCCCGACTGATAGGCGCATTGGGGAACTATAGTCATGTCGTCGACAAAGAAGATTTGGTCACTTGCGACTTTAATGAGATTGTTGAAGAAGCCCTGGCATTGGTAGCTAATCAATTCTATCGTCAGTTTAACATCGAAATTATTACCAAACTCGCCCCAGGATTACCGACCGTTCATTGCGACCCCAATCAAATTACACAAGTCCTAATTAATCTACTCATCAATGCTAGAGATGCCGTTCGGCCGTATGGCGTTGAATCAGGTTTAATTGAAATCAAATCCTGGATAGTGCTTGAAGAACCAGCCGTCGCCTTTTCAGTGCATGATAACGGCCCCGGCATTCCAGTTGGCCTTCAAGAAAAGATTTTCACCCCATTCTTCACCACCAAGCCTATTGGCGAAGGAACAGGCTTAGGTCTTTCTATTGTCAAAGGCATCGTTGAGCAGCATCACGGCCGAATCTCCGCTCAAAATCACCCCGACGGGGGCGCCCTCTTCACCATTCTTTTGCCAATTCAATAATTAAGCCATATCTTTTTAGCACTTCCTCCGTTAAACAAGGTGGAGATTGGATATTTGCGATTGGAGATGAGCGTTTCCGGCTCTTTCCAACAATAGGCTCAATAATTGGCAGTTTCTTGTGGATGATGAGGCCCAGCTAGTTAAACAGGCACAGGCCGGTGAAAAATCAGCGTTTGTGGCGTTGTATCAGCAAAACTACCCTTCTGTTTACACCTACATCTATTACCGTGTTGGTGAGCAGATGACGGCCGAAGATTTAACGGCCGAAGTTTTCGTGCGCCTGGTCGACAAAATCCACACCTTTAAACCGGGCAAGAAACCGATTCTGGCCTGGCTCTATACCATCGCTGGAAACTTAGTCACTGATCATCATCGCCGAAACGGCCGTGCCACCTGGCTGCCCTTAAGTGCCTTGCCATCCAAGACCGAGGCCCATTCAAACGGCCATTCGCCAGCCCAAACCATCCAAAAAAAGCAGGCCCACCACCGACTCTTTGCAGCGATGGGACAGTTAACGGAAGACCAGCGACAGGTCGTTTTATTAAAGTTTGTCGAGCGGCGCAGCAATTTAGAGACGGCCGCAATCTTGGGCAAAACGGAGGGAGCGGTAAAAGCCTTGCAGCATCGCGCCCTGGCCACTCTACGACGGACGCTGGAGAAGGATGAACAGTATGAACACAACTAACTTTCAACAGATTCTTGACAAATGCTTAGCCCGCCTTTTAACGGGTGACACCATTGAACAGTGTCTAGCCGACTACCCCGATATGAACGTTGAGTTACGGCCGTTATTATTAGCGGCTTCGGCCGTTCAGACCACACATATACCACAAGCACGACCCCAGGCAGTTAAGCAGGGACAAGCCAAGATGCTGGCCGCCTTAAGTAATCAAGAACAAGATACGGCCGTATCTTTTGGAACCCTTCAACGTTATGCAGAGCGAATCCGATCCGTTCTGAAGCAAGAGGAGGCTTCTCAAATGAGATTAGCGTTACGTTCAATTGTTACAACAATTCTATTATTATTCGTATCAGGCTTTTTTGCCCTGACTATTTCGACCAACAGCCTACCTGGAGAACCTTTTTATCCGGTGAAGCGTGGTTGGGAATCGACTCGGCTTGGGCTCACTTTTAATGCAGAAGCTCGCCAACAGTTAGAAAACCAAATTCAGCAAAACCGACAACAGGAATTAACAGCCTTGATTCAACTCGGCCGCCAAACGCAGTTTATTTATGAGGGCCATGTAGAGCAAATCGAAGAAGGTCTACTAACAGTTGATGGCTTTGAAATCCAAACCAATATGGCTACCCTCTGGCTGCTAGAACCTATACCGGGAGCGGCTGTATTGGTGGAGCTAGAGATAACGACCGAAGGTCAACTGATAGCCTTAGTCGTTTCAGCCAGTTCGCTCGATTCTCGCCTAAACATTATCCCAACTGCCACTGCCACCCCTTGTAATACCCCCACCTGTTCGCCACCGACTTCAACCCCAACACCCTGCAACGCTGGCGCTTGTGGAGAACCATCCCCAACACCGATTCTAACCAACACCCCAGATGAGCCAACACCAACCCCTTGTAATGCCCCAGCCTGTGGCCCAGCAACCTTAACACCAACACCCTGTACAGCAGGTGCATGTAACCCATCACCTACCCCTGTTTTGACCATCACGCCCGACAACCCAACGGCTACTCCTTGTAATACACCAAGCTGCGCCCCACCGACCGCAACGCCATGTAATGGTGGCGCTTGTGGGGAACCATCCCCAACACCCATTCCAACCAATACCCCAGGCGACCCGACCCCAACCCCCTGCAACTCACCCACCTGCGGTCCCCCAACCCCAACACCCACTCCCTGTACCGTCGGCTGTGGTGGGCCAACCACAACACCCACCCCCACTAAAACGCCTGGAGAACCAACCGCAACGCCATGTAATTCGCCAGCCTGTTGGACACCGACCCCAACGCCCACGCCCTGTACGGGTGGTGGTTGCGGCGGGCCATCGCCAACGCCTCTGCCAACTAACACCCCTGGTGCTCCAACGCCTACGCCTTGCAACTCGCCTGCCTGCGGATCGCCCACGCCCACACCATTGCCTTGTAATGGCGGGGCCTGTGGAGGACCATCGCCAACCCCTACATCAATTAACGCCCATCTCGATAAAGTAGCGATGGAAGCGGGTGTCTTCAGTTAATTCAGGGTGGAAGGAAGTTGCCAGCCAGTGACCTTGTTGAGCAGCAACGGCCGTGCCATCTTCCAATCGGGCCAATATCTCAACCCCCGCATCTTCATCGCCAGAGATAAGACGGGGAGCGCGAATGAAAACAGCTGGAAATGGCTCTACATGACCATTATTCAACCGAGGTACGTCCAACCCTATCTCAAAGCTATCTACCTGACGGCCGAATGCGTTCCGTTCCACCACAATATCCATTAAACCTAGCAGCGGTTGATCCAGGCCAATCTCCTTTGCAATGAAAATCATCCCGGCACAGGTTCCCCAAACCGGTTTCTTGGCCGCAAAATCACGCAGCGGTTCCATCAAATTGTACATCGTCGCCAATTTACCGATGGTGGTACTTTCGCCACCGGGGATGATCAAGCCGTCTAAATCTTCCAGGTCAGCTGGCAGGCGCACTTCGGCCGTTTCGACTCCCAATCCCCGCAATATCTTAATATGTTCGATGAAAGCCCCCTGCAACGCCAAAACACCAATCTTCATACTATCTCCAAGTTGGACCAAAGAAGCCGGGTTTTGTCAGAAACCCGGCTTCCAGTGTCACAAATAATTTACCAACCTCGAACGGCCAACTGCTCTTCCGGAGGCAGCATACTAGCCGAGATACCAACCATCGGTTCGCCCAAGTTTTCACTGACCTTAGCTAGGATTTCAGCGTTTCGATAGTGGGTAGTAGCCTCAACAATCGCTTTGGCGCGGGGTCCTGGGTCTGCGCTCTTGAATATGCCAGAACCAACAAAAACACCGTCAACACCCAACTGCATCATCAAGGCTGCATCAGCCGGAGTCGCCAAGCCACCCGCAGCAAAATTGACCACTGGAAGACGGCCCAGTTCCTTCGTCTCGACAACTAACTCATAAGGCGCCCGAATCTCTTTAGCATAGCTCATCAACTCCTCGTTAGGCATATGCTGCAAGCGGCGAATCGCGCCCAAAACGGAACGGGCATGACGCACGGCCTCAACCACATCACCCGTACCAGCCTCGCCCTTGGTGCGAATCATCGCCGCCCCTTCCCCAATTCGGCGCAGCGCTTCACCCAAATTACGGCAGCCGCATACGAAGGGAATTTTGAAGTCATGCTTATTCACATGATGCTCTTCATCCGCCGGGGTCAACACTTCACTTTCGTCCACATAATCTACGCCCAGCGATTCAAGAATCTGAGCTTCAACGAAATGACCAATGCGACACTTAGCCATAACCGGAATGCTGACCGATTGAATGATCTCGCGGATCATGCCCGGGTCTGACATACGAGCCACCCCACCGTCGGCCCGAATATCGGCCGGAACCCGCTCCAAGGCCATAACAGCGACAGCCCCAGCCTCCTCTGCAATGACAGCTTGTTCAGGGGTCACAACGTCCATAATAACGCCGCCCTTTAACATTTGAGCCAGCCCACGCTTGACCTTTACACTGGCAACTTCCCGATGTCCATTCTTTTCCATGATTATCCTCCGATATAGTTTAGTATCTGAAAACGGTACTCTCTCGTCAGTAATCGGTAAGGTTCGACAGCCGCAAACTGCTTAAAGTTATTTGCCCAAGGTTTTTGATTACCGAAAAAGACGATTGAATATCTTCTTTCATTTTAATAAGCCTGTTAAGGGAAAACAAGAGGATTGGCTCCATTAAATTAAACCAGAATGGATTTTCATAGAGCCAATATCGTTTTGGATCTGCCAGATGAAAATGAAGATAACGGCCGACTTTCAATTAACCGATTCGGCTGGCTCCAACAACTCAATCTTTGCCTGAATTTCAGCTATTTCCGACTCCCTGCGAGCGATAGCCCGTTCTAATTCTAAGCGAACACTATCCCACCAATTTTCATCTTCCCCTTCTAAACGTTGCGCTTTCCGCCAAAGTTTTGCCGAATTCTCCTCCCGAAGCGTCTGCAATCGCTGAAAGGTTTTTCGGCGGCGGCGGCGAATCTTCAAGATGCGCTCTCGCATCTTTCGAGTCTGAACAGACTCTATAGAGGCTAATTCGGCCAGTTCACCAGGGTCTAATTCGCCAGCCAGATCGTAAAGGGCTTGAACGTCGTTGTCTGCGTAGGCATTGTTGACCGCCGCCATCACAGAGGTGCGATAGGCTTGCTCAACGGCCGTTTCAGCCAAATCAGGATGAAAGCGGCGGGCCAACTCCCGATAAAGGCGTTTTTCGGCCGCTTTGTCGCGTGGGGTTTCAGTCGGCAGAAGAATATCCACTTCCTTGTCAGCCAGAATATCCTCGTCAAGTTCGGCCGCTTCCCAAAAGGGATCATCTTCTTCGTGAGCTAGTGCTTCTTGCGCTTGAACCAACAAACGCCAGCGGGTCAGGGTGCTCTGCTTCTCAACTTGAACATCGTGCAGCCTATCAACCAACCGATCCAACTTGAGGCGACAGTGCATTCGAAAGGCATTAACCGCCGCTTGCTCCTGCGCCAAATCAGATTCCGCCTCAACAAGCGCTTGTTGGGCCTCTCGTAATTGCTTCTGCAAATCATGCGGTAAGTGGCTGCTTTTAGGGACTGGTTGTAGCTGTCGCTGTTCGTTCATGATAGGACGATTTTCCAAATCATCGGTCGATTAGGCAAATCGACTTATACCCTCTCAGCGTAGATGAATCCCAGATAATCATGAACGGGATTGGTATTTTGTTGAACAGTGAAACCATGTTGTCGCAAATAAACTGCCAGATGATTGGTTGAAAAATCAGTATAGCCATCATGCGTTTCAATCGTCAATCGTTCAATGCGGGACAACAGTTCCGGGGGGCTGTTCAGCAGCAGATCAAATTCACAGCCTTCACAATCTATCTTCATCAGGTCGCAACGGCCGTCCGGCAATCTATCTAATATCTCTGCCAATGTAATAACGGGAATCGTGGTTGTTGTTTCATTCGCTGCCGCCGAACTGCTCGCAAATCGCGTAGAGACAGCTTCAGTCTGTGCTGAAACGGCCGACATCATTCCCCCAATAGCGGCCGTTGCCTGTTGGAAAGTCTCAACATTCGTGACCTGATTCAAGGTCAAATTATGATTCAACAACTGATACGATTCCGTTAACGGCTCATAAGCAAATACCTTACCATCCGGACAATGAACAGCCGCAAAAATGGTGAAGTCCCCCAACCCGGCTCCAATATCAACAATTTGCCAATCTGCCTGAAAATCACCTGGCGATAGATAATCAGCATCGACACAAGTCTCCTTGATAACCCATACATCCATCGCCTCCCGAACAGAAAAGCGGAGGCCCGATGATTTAATTTGAATGTCGGTCGGTAGGCGCCCCTTTTGACCCAGGAAGATTCCGAGAATATGAAACGGCCGTTCAAAACGGGTCAGCAAAGTCACAACTGAGGCAGCATAGTAGGTTATTTTGGAGAACAATTTCATAATTCTAAATTAGAAGTTCAACTTTTTTGATAATTATTCATCTACCGTAAATCGGGCTGAAGTTGAACTTCTCAGGTCACAGTCTAGCCAATTAGCTTTCGGGGATAGGAGTAGCTGTTTCAGGGGTACCCGTTACAGTCGGCAGCGCCGTCGCCGTCGGCGGTGGGATTTGAGTTGGGATAAAGGTGAAATCAGCCTGAAAAACGACGAAATTCGTTATTCCAGGCAACACTTCAACTGTGCGACGGAAGGTACGTCCACCCGTTTCAATAGTAATGGTGTAACGACCAGCGGGCAAATCGCCCACCACAAAATTTTCGTCCCAAACCTCATCAGAAGGCGTTCGGAGATCATTAAAATAGGTGCGGACAACACGGGTATCCGTAGCAACATTTTCTGGCCGAACTGTGACCCAGGCCGCACTAATTTTGCGGCCGCGTCTATCCTCCAACCGACCAGCCAACGTTCCCCAACCTTCAAAAGGAGCAATCCATAGCATTGGGTTGCGAACAAAGGTGTAATAGTTTCCACCCACTCGCACTTCAAGGTGTAGATGAGGACCGCTAACCTCCCCCGATGCGCCAACACCGGCGATCAACTGGCCCTGCTGAACGTAATCACCCTCCTCTACAAACAGTTCCAGCGTATGGGCATAAAGGGTAAAAACATCCTTTCCCTGCCACTGCCAATCATGATGAATAACGACCGTATTTCCGTAATAATTCCCTCCATCAATATTGCTGTAAAGTGGCCCAGCCCAAGTTACTTCGCCGCTTCCCGCCGCAAAGATGGGTGTGCCTGTGTCGTTAGGAAAATCAAGACCATGGTGGACTCTGTAGGGCAAGGCATGGGCAGCGGTTGGTTCAATGCCGTAGGGATACCATTCCAGGTCAAAATTGCGGCTGTCAGAGGGAATCGGCCGAATCAACCAATAATGGTCGTCAGGATGAAGTGAATGGGGAACGGCAACGGGCGGTGGCCGCCAATCGAGGGTCAATATAGGGCCAACGGTACTCGGCCGTAACTGTTCAACCTGTCCTGGCCTAACGCCTGTCCCTATTACTGGAGGCGGTGGTGTATAAGTTGGCGTAGCCCCAATTTCGTTGATAGGAACCAACGTCGCAGTTGGCAAAGGCGCCTCTTGCAATGCGGTTACATTTGACGAAGTTGGGGTCGGTAGATTTAGAACAGGGGTATCTGCTGGACGAATCAATACCGGTGTCGGCTCGGTATTCTGTCCGATACAACCGATTAGAAATAAGCCCAAGCCCAGCAAGACAAATAAGGTTGCCTTACTGGTTGGCAAAGGTTTCTTCAAGCTCATCGGCCGTATAAATCTCCAGCATGGCCGCTTCCCAGGTCAAGCCCTGATGGTTTTCAAAATGCCAATAACGAATGCCCTGGAAAAAGGTGTGCCAGCTTTCAACAGCCGGAACTCGGTTCCAGCCATAATCGGCCGCCAGGGCCGTAAAATCGACGTAATAACCCGCTGGAATCTCATCTTTGGTCTTACCACCCTGATCGTAATATTGTGGGTCAAAACCAAAGCGAGCACGGAAGTCCCAGGGCAGTTGGCGAAGCGGTTGACCCAAAGTGCCATCCTGAACGGCCGTTCGCAAATAGACCCGCCAGTACGTTTCGGCCCCCTGATCTTCCCGCACAATTTCAACCTGGGGATTATCAGCCAAAGCGAGTAGATAGTTAAAGTCAAAGGCTCGCCCAGCATAACTCCAACTTTGGGCCGGCTGTCCTGGCAATGGCTTATCATCAAGTGAAAGGTACATATTGTCCAATTGGCCCAGCAAATCCCAACCAGCTTCAGACTGAACCCTGACCCGGAGCGCGTCAAAAGATTGGTCAACCCGTTCGCTCAGATAGGGTAAAGGCGCATCAACATCAAGCTCCCACAAGAAATAAAGGTCTTGTCCTTCTTCCAAGGGGCTAACATTTTCGACAAACAGTTGAGCATCTTCGGCCGTTGCGACATCGGTCAACTGCGCTTCCAATTGATCCGGCAGCAAAGTAACGGCCGACCAGGATATATCGTCCACATAACCATCCGTTGTATACGCTTGAGGCGCAACACTCCAGGCATCAACGCTGCCAGCAATCAGATGGCTTTGCTGCCCACTATCATAGGCATAAAGCAAGCTGCTGCCGTCAGGCGACCAGCTTGGATGGCGACCTTGCCCAACGGTAACGGGCCGTTCTGACGGCCGATAACCAACCAACGGCGCAACATAAACTAACTCATAGCCAGTGCTGCTGTCATCATAAGCCAAAAATCGATCTTGGCCTTCAAAGGTAGCATGATCCTCATAACGATCAGGAGAGGCAGTGACATTTTCGGCCGTTTGATCCGAAGCCGCATCAAGAGACATGATAAAGATGTCCTTATTACCGCTGCGCCAACTGGTAAAGGCGATATGTCGGCCACCAGGCGCCCACACAGGCGAGAAATCCTGAGCCGGGTCTTCTGTTAACCGTATAGGATCGTTACTGCCATCGGCTCGAATAATATATAAATCGAGGTTATTGTCTTTATAAGATTCAAACACCAACCATTGACCATCGGGCGACCAGTTAGGGCTGCCATCAAAACCAGGATCATCTGTAATCCGTCTGGTTTCGCCGCTCTGTAAGTTGAGAATATATATCTCCCAGTTGCCATCTCTATTTGAAGAAAAAGCCAATTCACGGCCGTCTGGACTCCAGGCAGGGTCAACATCATCGGCCGAATCGGCCGTCAAACGTACTGGTTCAGAACGGCCGATCGTCAACAGATAAATATCACTGTTGCCATTGCGCCGAATCGTGAAGGCCACACTACCGCCGCTGCCGAGGGTGTCAGGCGTAGGCCAGGGCGTTAACTGCACCGCATCGACCGCCTCATCAACCTCACGGGTCAAGGTCAAATTTTCATCGGGCAAACTTTCAGTGACGGTAGCGGCCGGGGATGGCTCTGGAGGCAACTGTTCAGCAATAGCCGCGTTTTCCGGCTGGCGAACCTGGGTCGTGATAAAACCAACTAACAATATAACGCTGGCCGAAATAAAAGCTGTTGCCAGCCGATTTATTCTTCTCGGTTGAGCAGTGCTTGGAATCGATGGCAGTCGCGGAGCCAACACAACTCGTTTTGGTGCCAATGGTCGGGTCAAAAACACCCTGGCTCTGGCAGACCATAACAAACGCCGGGAACGAATTCGGCGACGGGTACGGAAGCGAGAAGGGGCCGTTTTGCGGGCCACTGCCTGCCAAGCGGCTTGCAGTCGTCCTTTGGCAAAACGGCCGATTTTCCGAAGGCTGCCAAATAAAATGGTGCCTAATAACCAACCAACCGTAACCCGTAAAGCAACCCAAACAAAATTGAGCGGACGGTACAGCGTTTTAGAATATAGCCAACGAAGAGGGGAAGTAACGGCTAGCAGCGGTCGCCAAATGACAGCGTTTAATACAGTTCGGCCAGCAAGACCCATTCGGCCGATTACTCGCCAAATTAGTTTGAAAAGTGCGATAATTTTGCGGAAAAGCCACTGAATCGGCCGCCAGAATATAGTGACGATTCCCTTACGAAGTGCCAGCCCCACTCGTCCAATATAACCCCAAAAGCGCCAGGCAAGGCTCGCTAAGCGATCATGCAGCCAAAAACCAACACGATCCGCCACTCGTCCAATGCCCTGTGCAACCCGCTTGACCACTCGAACGAGAAATCGAAAAGGAATGAGAAGCAAGGTCAACAACCGCCGACCTATCCCTCCAAATCGTTCACTCATATTGAGTTTGAGTGTAACACGCTAATATACTATGTCAAGTTACATAGGTACTGCTCAGAAGCAATTTTAAAGCTACTTCAGGGTATGAAAAGACAACTATATTAAGTAACTTGAAGATGCTGAATATTTGTGTATATAATAAGAACGATTAGGTTGGAGTTAAAGAGCCCAAATTGGAGGGAAATCAAATGTTTAATTTTTACAAGAATAAAATGTTGATTGGCACTTTTCTTGTTCTCCAATTGATGGCCCTGGCCGCTGAATCACGGGGTGGAGGTTCGCCTGGTGGGGTAAGCAACAATTTGCAGCTTTGGTTGAAAGCTGATAGTGGAACAGATTCAACAATCCATGACGCAGATGTCACTACCTGGGAAGATCAATCGCCTAATAGCTGGATTGCAGATAATAGTGTTGATATGAAGCCCACATTTCAATCGAATGCGATAAATTTTAATCCCGCATTATCCTTCGGCCTTAACGGCCGTTCTGAATTAAGTATCAACAATGATTACCCCAAATCCCCCCCTGGCAGCAGTGGATTGACCATCTTTTCTGTCTTCAAGCCCATATTAGATGATTCTAATAATAATTTCATTGTCGATGTTGGCCAATTGGCAGGATCTGGTTATGGCATTGGCGCAAGTACAAGGTTATATACGGGATACAACTCATTAACCAATACTGGTGGAGGTGGTGCTAACACAGCCCTTCTAAAGGTTTCCAATGGTGAGATTCCAGCGCTGTTGACGCAAGAGATTCAATTTGGAACAGGGAGAACCTCCTATATCAATGGGGAGGTGATTAGTTCAACAGTAAATTTGGTTCTCAACCGCTTAGACGATAATAACATCAACTTCACGCCTACCCATCAAACATCCAGTGGCCCATTGACGATCGGCCGTCAATCCAAAAATGGCAACATAACAATGGCTAATGGTAGGCATTTTAGAGGAAACATTGCTGAAATAATCATCTACACGGCCGATATTAGTGGAACTGACAAAATTCAGGTTGAGTCCTATTTAGCAGTAAAGTATGGTTTAACATTAACTAATACCGTCAATTATCTGGCTTCAGACGGCACAGTTATTTATCCAAGTACCGGATCTCATAACAATTTCACCAATGATATTGCCGGAATTGGGATTGATGATGGCAGCACACTAATGCAGCCAGCCTCAAGTAGTATCAATTCTGATAGTATCGTTACGGTTACAGGAGATACCAACAATATGGGTAACGGTGATTACTTTATATGGGGCAATGATAATGGCTCACTTGCGCCTTCTTCTAATGTTCCTTCTAGTTCTCCAGCCATGGAGAGATTGACACGGGTATGGCGTGGGGCTGAAACTGGTGACGTAGATAAGGTATCTATTAGTTTTGATTTAAGCGGCATTGGAGGTGGGATCGTATTCAATTATCCAGCCGCTTTTGTCTTGCTTGTTGATGATGATGGTGATTTTAGCAATGCAGCTATTTATACGGGAGCTACAATCAACAACCAAGTTGTCACATTTGACAACATAGACTTCAAGGATGGCGATTATTTCTCAATTACCTATCCAACAAGCCCACCGGTGTTTTTTGGCTATTTTCCAACTGTTTTAAATCTACCCATTCCTTAAGTAAATCACAGAAAATCATCAAAAAGGCAATCCAAGAATCATAGTCAATAATTAGTGATAATTCGTAAAGTTCGTGGCTAATATTTTGAAAAACTTTTTGTAAATTTCATAAAAACGCACACTTCATAGACTAATAATTGCAAGAATTATTAACCAACTTTGAAAAACATTTACTCGAACCAGTAAACACCTTAACCCATCTTTTTGGGGCAATTGCCTCGATTAGTGGACTCCTGCTGTTGGTCTATCTGACCAGGGGCGAGACTGGCAAGATGGCGTCGTTGGCGATTTATGGGCTAAGTATGACAAACCTCTACCTTGCCAGCGCCCTGCTGCATGGAGCAAAGTTATCAGCCACGAAACGAATGTGGCTCAATCGCCTCGATCATGCCGCCATCTTTCTTATGATTGCCGGAACCTACACCCCGATTATCTACAACCTGTTCCCCGAAAACTGGCGTTGGCCGACCTTAATTGGTTATTGGCTAGTCGCTCTGGGTGGTATGTTGTACAAAATATTCAGCGCAAAGATTCACACCGCTTTCAACAAAACCATCTATCCCCTTTTAAGTTGGGGCGGGGTTATTCCGGCCGTTTTAGCGTCACGGGAGGGGCCGTTGATTCCAATTCCTGGCCTGGCCCTGATCCTGCTTGGCGGCCTAATTTATATGGCCGGATTCATAATCTATTATCGCCAACAACCCGACCCCTGGCCCAACGTCCTCGGCCACCACGAAATCTGGCACCTGTTCGTCCTTGCGGGCAGCTTCTGTCACTTTCTCTTTATGCTCCTTTTCATCGTCCCAGCATAAAAACCCGCCACGAATTTTACGAATTCCCCTATGGTTTTGAAGAAACCCAAATACTAATAACTGCCTACTGAGTCAAAATAAAATTATGCAAATCGTGAAACTTATTCTTGAAAAAGGCAAACCCCTCCAAAATCCCCTCCTCCTCAAAACCATGTTTCATTAGCAGGTTAGAAGAAGCAACATTGCCCGGTAAGACTAGCGCCTGAATCCGTTCAACATGGGCTGTTTCAAAGCAAAATTGGATGACGGCCTCCAACACCTCCGACATAATACCTCGTCGCCAATACGGCCGTCCCAAATCATACCCCAACCCACCCTGTCGATTTTCGGCCGTAAATATCAGACCAACCGTCCCAATAACGACATCCTCACCCTTAAACGTGATTCCCCAACGAATGCCCACCTTTTTTTGAAAACGATCTAGCTGACGATCAATAAGCGCCTTCGCCTCTTCTATATCAGTGAAGGTATCAAAATCGTAGTAACGAGTCACCTCATCATCAGCAAAAATGCGATAGACCGCTTCCGCATCGGCCGTATTCATCTCTCTTAATCGCAAACGAGCCGTCTCTAATGTGGGAAACGTCTCAAAAACGGGATGAAAATACGCAACATCAGGCACGGGTCAACCTTTCAGGAAAATTAGGCAAGTTCAAAACCAACCGCAAATCGGCCGCATGTTCCATCTCATGGTGGATCCAGGTGCCGATCCAACGATACGGGGTGCTGTTCGGGTTCCAGGGCGCAGGATCAATTCGAGCCAGTTCGGTCTCGTCTAAATCTTCCAGAATTTGACGCAGCGCGGAGCGAGCATTGATGAAGTCGACCCAAACCCGCTCCCAGGTATCATCCTTGCGAGCAGCGGCGTGGCGGTCATTCCACTCTTGAATACCAGGATAGGCTATTTGAAGAGAGCGGTTGCTCTGCTCAGGTCGCCATTTTTCAACCCCATACCATTCCCAATCAGCCACATGACCCAATACATCTTTTAGCGTCCAATCCCCGCAAACCAATCGCGTCTCCCGTTCATCCTCAGGAATCAGGGCAATGGTCGCCAACATCTCCTGGTGGGCGGCATCCATGGCCGCTAATAGCAATGATTTGGGACCAGTTGTGAATGATGCTTTGTTTGCTTCCCGCCACTGAGCTAAATCGGCCGTATGCCCCCCATCATGTCGATACCGCCACTGCGACCAGGAACGAATCGAGGTTACATCCCCCCAAGGAAGGGTGACAGGCTCATGGAATGTCGTTTCAGGCACCTGGGCGATTGTTTGTTCAAACCAGTTTCTGGCCGCCAAAAACACGTTGATCGACTGAGAAAGGGGCCAATCTTTCTGTTCCCGATAAAAAAACGTATTGCGCTCTTCCAGTTCTATCGAGCTAATTTCAGACACCCGTCCCGCCTGAACCAACTGAATCCGATCCATATAAACATTATCCCAGGCTGCAATATGGGCCAGCAGATCCTTAGCAGTGTAGTTATCAAAAACCGGAATCTCCGTCAACGTTTCCTCCCCAAAACTAATCAATTTCCAGATGAGATGAGACCGTTCGGCCGTTAATCGAACCATAAAATGCCGTCGCCATTCGGTCAATATCGCCTGAATATGGTCGATATGCTCCCGTTCATGCTCTAACATCCGCCGCAGCGCTTTGCGGGCCGTCCACTGTTCGTCAGGATTTGAGGTGTCGTGGGTGGGTTGGTGAACGGCCGACAGTTCCGCCTCGCTCAATTGGTGCAGCCGCTCAACGGCCGTTCCCCGAACCATCCCCAGAAATTCCCAAACCGATTCCGGCTCCGGCTCCGACCACTCAGCAGGTAGCGTTCCTGGTTCAACGAGGCGAGAAACATACCATTGATCCGCCCTGGCAATATGACGCAAAATACGGCCGATAGACATCGCCTCCTCCCGCCCTTGCCAGACCAACAACTCATCTGGTAAATGTTTAGTCAGCCTCAACAACTCTGCCCGATTTTCAGCCGCGTGCATTAGATACCAGGTCAAATCCATCTGGCTCAGCGGCTCTTTATCCGACGAAAAGAGAGCCGTAAAGTCATCTGGATCAAAAGCCCCACTTCCCTCAAAAATTTCAACGATATTTAGCTCAATACCGTCTGGCGCTTCGACAAGCAGATCCCGTTCGAGTAATCGCTCGATATGCGTCCGAATCATCTGTGGAAGATTGGCAACGGCCGTTTCCTGATCCTTCGCCCGAACCATACAGCCAGGGATAGCTGGAACATGGGCAAAACAATTACCAGCTTCATTAAGTTCTAAATAGATGTCGTAAGTTGTCATTTGAATTTCCTAATGTTACTTATCATCGGTAGAGTCAGCCTAAGGCGAGCTAATCTTATCATAAAATAAAGAACGGCCGTCCTTCCCCACCACCTCAATCAGCCCCATCTTCCGCAAGCAGTAAGTCATCTTCTGCGCCAGTTTTGCCCGAACGCCGAGCTTTGACCGGAGGTCATTGTTTGTAAAGGGGTACGCCAATGTTTCGGGCAGTAAAGAGAGGTAATCGGCCGTTTCCCGAAAATCTCGATATTCAAGAACATCCAACAACAGCCGATCCGCCACGCTCCACCCCTTGCGCCGCCAACTGCCCTTGCCATCATCTCGCCAGATAACTTCTTCTTGAATGAGAAGGGCTTTTAGGGCAAAGTTGGGATGACTGACCAGATGGGGCAAGCGAATCAGTTCCAGGAACAGTTCCTCAATTCGACCCCGCTTGGGCGACTTCCGACGGCTAATCCGGTGCCCTTCGGCCGTAATCCGCCGCACCCAGCGCTCCTTTGCAATCGGATAAACCACACAAACCGGATGATTATCGAGCAAACGGCCGAGTTTCCCTTTTAAGGCCGTGAAATTACCCGTCTGTATCTCAATTAGCAACTCACCATGCACAATATCAATAAAATAGCCGTCCACCTTGACCTCAAATTGGTCGCCAGGGCGAGCCAACCGTTGTTTGAGAGCGGCATGAAGAGACGTTTCTTGGAGGGTACCGATTCCGGCTGGGGCGATTGATTGATCCGTCATGGCTGTCAGTATATTATATGCTCCATAGATGACCACTTTACTTTTTCCCGGCCGCCACCTGCTCAACACCGCCTTTCAAGAGCAATACCTGCACGATCTTGTCCGAAAGGGAACGGCCAAAGACAACATACCCATCAACCAGATCGTCTTTGCCATCACCTCCAGCAACCAGGCCAATTCGCGCTACAATCCCATCCCCTTTCACGTTCGGGCCATTGGCGTTGACCGCATGGCACGGCCGTTAAAGCAGTCCTTAGCCCTCCCTTATCGCATCATCGGCATCCCCCATTACGCCCCCACCCCTCGCTTTGCCGATCATGTCCTCCAAGAGATTGAAGAACAGACCGAAGGCAATTTAGTCTTAACCCCCGACAACTGTCTCGTCATCTGCTCAACTGAATCGGTGATCGCCCTTTACAAGCAATTGGGCTTTTCAGTATTAACGGCCGAACGAACGGACAAAACGAACCCAGATACCCCAATCGACCTGCTCAAAAAGTTTGTGGCTGTTGGAGAAGGGTGGACGGCCGACAGCGAACTACAAACCAAACTCGCCAAGGCGACTATTGAGCTGTGGCAAGATTTCCCCGACGTTCCCCGCCGCATCTTACGCCTCTGGCGCGACCCCCTGCTGAACGACACAGGCAGCCTGACCGACAGCCGCGATTACACTTCCTACGCCTACCTGATGGGCAACAGCGACATCATCACCCTAAAATACAATGACATTCAACAAGCCATCGTTCCAGGAAAGATGGTCGATGAGGGCTGTGGCGATGGGGCATTGCTCGTTCCAATGGCCCGCGACTTCCCCGATTCGGATTTAATCGGGATTGAAATCACAGGCGAATTTATTGCCCGCGCACAAGAACGACAGCGAGCGGGCGAATTCGGCGGCACCTTCGTCCATTTCCACCAGCGCAACATCACCCAACCGATATTTGAGGCCAATTCGATTGATACCACCATCTGCAACTCAACCGTCCACGAGCTATGGTCGTATGGACAGCAAGCACAGACAGTCCAAGATTATTTCGCCCTTAAATACCAACAAACCCGAAAAGGCGGCCGTTTAATCATCCGTGATGTAGTTGGCCCAGCAAATAAAGAACAAGAGGTCTATTTGTGGTTGAATGAAGAAGACGGCCGAAATGATAACATCTTCGCTCAATTCGATGACCGAAAAGCATTGATGACCCATCTCAACGAACTATCTACCTACGGCCGATTCCTCCGCTTTGCCAATAATTTTTTAGCAGTGAGGCGGGCGGAAGGGGAACGAGAAGGGGAAACGGCCGTCAAATACCGGGAAGCGGTCATTGAAGGCCAGCGGTATGTCATTCTAACCCTCGAAGATGCGGTCGAGTTCATGACCAAGAAAGACTACACCAACAATTGGGAGAGCGAAATGAATGAGGAGTTCGCCTTTTGGGATTTTGGCGAATGGAAGGCGGCCTTAAAAACGGCCGGGTTTCAGGTTATCGAGAATCCAAATCGGCCCCAGGCTGGGTCAAGGGTGTATCTGAATCCGTGGATTGTCAAAAACCGTTGGGTGGATAAAGTTAAGGTTTACCAGATGTTCGAAGGAGCCCTAAAGAAGCTAGATTATCCTGTAACTAATATTGTGTTAGTTGGAGAGAAGTAACCGTTTGCCGGAATAATATAATAGATTCCATAAGGTGATTAGAAATGACTATTAAAGATAAAAAATACTTGGTCGATTTGCTCGCCGAATCCCATGCCACTATCCGCGCAACAGTAGCAGAAATCGATCCTAAAAAGCTTATTTACACGGGTACAGGGATGGACTGGCAGGTCAGAGATATTTTAGGCCATCTGGCAACCTCTGACCGCGAGGCAACCAAGGCTTTACACGCCTATCAGGCTAGCACAGAATATGTCATTCCCAATTACGTTGAAAATGAAGACGACATTAATCAGCAAGCAGCTCTGGAGCAAAGTGCATTAACGATTCAAAAACTTTTTGCGGAATGGGAAAATGCCCGCAAGGAGTTAATATCGGCCGTTAAAGACATACCCAATGAGCATTTCCCCGGGGATATGCGCTATCCCTGGGGAGGGCAACGGTGCACATTTGCATTCCTTGTTGAAGAGATGGTTAGACACGATATTGAACATAAAAATGATATATTGCAAGCTATCGAGGAAAATGGTAAGGGAAGTGACCTTGGAAGAATTATTGCCGGAGATTGAGCCGATTTCGTAGGGTGATCAGATCGGGCGATTTCTGGCGAGCTTAAAATAGACAAGCTGTCAAGACAATGAATGTGACAACAAACATTCTCTGAGGAAAAATAGTCTATTGCAAACCCTTTAGATGTCCAGGTAGAATTGGGACGCAATGGAGATGATAGATGGCTGAACTGCTCGTGCAACCTGAAATTGAACGAGACATCGACTGGGAAGAACAGACCGAGTTGGAAAGTCTGTGGAAAGTCATCGTTCACAACGATCATGTTACGCCATACGATTTCGTTATCATCGTTCTTATTCGGTTTTTTCAACTAAATCCACAAGATGCAGAACGTATTACCTGGACAGCCCATAATGAAGGGGCTGCATTGGTACGCATTTTACCGTTGCGTGAGGCAGAAAAGCGGGTTGGTCAGGCTCATTTCGCAGCGAGTTTAGAAGGCTATCCGCTTACTTTTACTATTGAGCCAGAAGAATAGATTATTATATTGAGGAAGGAAAATGAGTATTAATCTTAATGGCGCTGGGCCGAAGGGTCGAGCAATTATTGAGCGGGACTTGGAGAGCTTGGCCCCAACCTATAAGCGCGAATATGCGCTGGTTGTGGAGCGAGGGGAGGGATCAGAGCTTTGGGATGCAGATGGACAACGTTATATTGACTTTATGGCTGGCGTAGCTGTCATGAATGTCGGCCATAGTCATCCGGCCGTTGTGGAAGCAATCCAAAAGCAAGTTGCTAAGTTTTCGCATATCTGCTTAATGGATTTCTACTATGAGGAAGGGGTTGAGCTGGCCGAAAAACTGCAAGCTATTGCGCCTATGGCCAATGGGTCAAAAGTGTATTTTGGTAACTCTGGCACAGAAGCAGTCGAAGCCGCCATTAAGTTAGCGATGTATAAAACCGAACGCTCCCGCTTTATCGGCTTCACGGGCGCTTTCCACGGCCGAACCCTCGGCTCACTCTCATTCACAGCCAGCAAGGTCGTCCAGCGAGAGAATTATCATTCGGCCGTTCGCGTCCACCATCTACCCTACCCCAACCCCTATCGCCCCGTCTTAGCCATGCAGCCTGGGGAAGTATACGGGGATACGATCATTAACTATCTGGAAAATGAACTGTTTCGGACAACGGTTTCTCCCCTTGATGTAGCGGCGATTATGGTCGAACCTATCCAGGGCGAAGGCGGCTATCTTGTGCCAACACCCCATTTCTTCTCACGCTTGCGCTCCTTGTGCGACCAACACGGTATTCTGTTAATCGTCGATGAGATTCAGAGTGGCATCGGCCGTACTGGGAAATGGTGGGCCATTGAACATGAAGAAGTAGAGCCAGATATCGTCTGCTTCGCCAAAGGCATTGCCAGCGGAATGCCTATTGGCGGCATTATCGCCAAAGATGAAGTCATAGATATTTGGGGGCCAGGCGCACATGGCAGCACCTTTGGCGGCAATCCCATTGCCTGTGTCGCTGCATTGGCAACCCTAGAAACAATCGAAAAAGAAGGGCTGCTGGAACAGGCCAATGAAACAGGCGAATATATTATGGATGCCGTGACCGAATTAGCTGGCCGTCATCCATCAATCGGTGATGTCCGGGGCCGAGGGCTGATGGTAGGGGTTGAATTCGTCAAAAATCGGGAGACAAAAGAGCGGGCCAAGGAAATGCGAGACGCCCTCATCCAGCGAACCTTTGAAGAAGGACTGCTTATGATCCCCTGCGGCACCAATTCTGTGCGGTTGACCCCTCCCTTAAATATTAGTCGGCCCCTGGTTAATGAGGGATTAGAAATCTTCGAGAAGGTTTTGACCGAGCTTGAGCGAGAATATCTTTAGTTTCTAAAATCAGCTGCGAATTACAACACTGTTAAGTAAGAAATTCAACTTTTTGAGAGTGCAGCATATCGCCAGTTAAAGAAGCAAAGTTGAACTTCTCTGTTGCAAAAACTTAGTTGACACAGTAATTACACGAATTGGACGAATTATTATGATCAAAGCGAAGATTAGGGAACTTAGGAGCCAGCTAAAAGGCGGAGTTGTGCCAGCAATGGCGACGCCGTTGGGTGATAATGGCAAGGACATTAATCCTCATGGCGTTGTTGGACTGACAAACTTCTTGATTGATTCAGGGGTCAAGGGGTTGTTTGTGGGTGGGACAACGGGGGAAGGTATTTTGTTGAGCAGTGACGTGCGTCAAACCCTTCATTCACAGGTATTAAAGGCCGCTAACGGCCGTCTTCCCGTCCTGCTGCATATCGGAACCAACACCACAGCCGAAACACTGGCTCTGGCTCAACATGCCCAAGAGATTGGCGCAGCTGGCGTTGTGGCGGTGACACCCTACTTTTATGGCATGGATGATAAGGCTTTGTTCGACTATTATCAGACCATTGCCCAAACCATCCCGGAAATGCCGCTCCTAGCCTACGACATTCCCCACATGGCCGTCAATGGTATCACGCCGCCTCTGATGGCCCGAATGGCAGCCGAAATCCCCTCATTTGGCGGCATCAAGTGCAGCCGCCCAGATGCTCAGATGGTGCGAGCCTTGGTTGATGCCGGAACGGCCGAAACGATGGTTTTGGCCGGTAATGAACGCATTGCAGCTGGATTATTGGCCTTAAGTGTCGATGGATTGGTCAGCGGTTTTGCAACGGCCGTACCAGAACCGTTCGTCGCATTGACCCAGGCATTTACCGATGGCGATCTATCTGAAGTCCGGCGACAGCAGTTATTAATCAATCGCATTCTGGATCAGATTCCAGCCGCTGTCCGCATTGGCGCAATCAAAGTGATCCTGATGCAGCGCGAAATTAATGTTGGGCCAGCAGTGCCGCCCCGAGCCATGCCCCATGCTGACTGGCAAGGTTGGATGAAAATCCAACAATTACTTGACACAGCCGCTATTGCAGCATAGCATTTAACATTACTATGCAGTTACTGCTCTTTGACATTGATGGTACGCTCGTGCGAAGCAATGGTGCTGGCAAAGCGACCATTGCAAATTCCCTGGAAGACATCTTTGGGACGGCAGGGCCGTGCGATACCTACCGGATGTCGGGTAAAACCGCTCCCTTGATCATTAGTGATTTGCTCTGTGCGGCTGGAAAAGAAACGGCCGAGATCGAGGAAAAACTACCAGCCATTTACGAACGGATGATGTTTTATGCTCAAAAGATTTTTTCTGAGGAAAATGTCTTTCCTTGTCCCGGCATCCCAGCCCTACTTGAGGACTTAACAGGGCGTGAAGATGTCTTGTTGGGTCTGCTAACCGGTAACATCATAGGCACTGCTCCTTTAAAATTGGCGGCGGCTGGCATTGAACCATCCATCTTCCGATTAGGGGCTTATGGCTCTGATCATAAAGATCGAAACCAATTACCCTCCTTCGCCCTGCAACGAGCGATTGAGTTGACCAGTTTGCCTTTCAATGGTCAAAATACGACCATTATCGGCGACACACCAGCCGATATAGCCTGTGCCAGGACGATTGGCGCACGAGTTGTAGCAGTCAGCAGTGGCGGCTATTCAAGTAATTCATTGGCTCAATATCAGCCAGATTTTCTGCTAGAGAATTTTCTAAACAAAGAAAGCGCACTTGAAGCGTTGATACCTTAAATGGCAACTTTAACGAAACAGGTTGGCTCAGTAGATATTTCGCTCGACCGACCGACAGAATTGGCATTCAGTGAATTAACGACCTGGGTTATCTGGCAATTTCCCCGCCAGGTAGATAAGGGGTTGTCTGGGGCAGTTTGCCCGCCATCGCCTGATCAGGGTTGGTTTCCGGCCGTCATTCGCCTCAAGGAAAAGGTCGTCCATGTTCATGGACATCTGGATGAAAAGTTCGAGTCCCCCAACGATGCCGCTGACTGGGTAGCCGAAACGCTCAAAAATAGTTGATCTATGTCTTCTGAAAAACAATTCTTACGGTATACTTTCGATTAATATATCATCAAATCTAGCTGTATATCCTCCAGTACCAGATAATTGGCTACTAGTTTGAAACCATAGCCCCACAAGACCTACCGTAGAACCTAGAATATTTGCAGAAGTTGCTCTTTTTCCATTCACATAAGTTGTATAGACATCACCATCAGCCTCAATTTTAATTACATTCGATTCAGAAGCTAAATCAAAACCTATTTCTCCCCCACTGGCAAATGTACCAGGAACCAATTCTGAAGAACCAGTAGCATCATACTTCACAAAAGCCACGCCTGTCTCTCCCGGAAAGAGCATTACCCCAATACCACTTCCATCTAACTCTTGACGAACGATAATACCGCCAAGTCCCCATGTCGGACATGGATCTTTTTTATAAACATCACACCCTCCAACACCATGCCATAAGGAAAGCAAGTTAACGGTTACTTCAAAATTTCCCCAATATTGATCTGACAAAATTGAAACATGATTGGCCGTAGTTCGGGAGAAAGGGGTTAATACCGAATACGCACCATTAACGACTCCTAACTCACCCCATAGTACCATCCATGCCTCATCAGGACGTGGATCAAAATCGTCACTGAATATGTATCCGGATGGTTGAACAGGCGGGGAAGTATTAGGTGTAGGCGAGGAGCTTAAAGTCGTAATTGGTCTAGGAGTAACAACATCTGTTGGAACAAGAACGTCCATTTCTATGGTTGGCCTATCAGGAGCATAAATTTCTCGAACACCATCTGCAATTTGTTGCGGGGCAATAAAAGATAAGACAGCAAACCCAAGTGCACAAAATGTAGCAGCAATTCCGATGATACTCATGAAGCCCCAAAACTTACTCACGCATCCATTACCAATTTCCCTTCCACTGCTATTCGTTTTATTCCGATTGTCATTCATCCAATAAGCTCCTTTATGAAACAATTCTAATCAACTGAAGGCTGAGCACAACGAAGGCCAACTCCACCTACCCGCTACAAATCCAAGATTTCATTTTGTGGCTAACTATGATTTTTAATTAAACTTTCTGGCATCTGGCATAAATCTTAAATAACCGTTCCGTCTGGAATAACTGCATTCTTTGGAACGATGACCAGTCCTTCCCTGGCGACCCAGTTATCTGTCTCCATATCAGGTCGATCGCGTAGGTGGCGAATGGTGACATTACGGCCGATACGGGCATTCTTGTCAATAATAGCCCCCTCTATGACAGAGCCGCTCCCAATACCGATCCCAGGACGACCGCTTCGTTCATTTTCTTTTTTCTCTTTTTCCGTTTCAAAGTAATCTGCACCCATAAGAACCGAGCGACTAATCTTAGCCCCAGACCAGATAATGCTCCGCAGCCCGACAACGGAATTGCTAATATCCGCATCATAAAAGCGACAACCATCACCCATGAGGACATTATTTAGCTGAGAGCCATGAACTTCTGAACCGGGCAAGAAGCGAGGATGAGTATAAATCGGCCGATCGGGTCGATAGAAATCAAATGGTGGTTCTGAGGAAGCCATTTTAAGATTGACTTCATAAAAACGACGAATCGTTCCAATATCCTCCCAAAAATCATCAAAGACATAACCGACAACTCGGCGATTTTTAATGGCATCAGGAATAATATGCTTCCCAAAATCATTGCCAGGATTATCATTGAGCATTTCTACCATCGCATCATAACGGAAAATATAGATACCCATTGAAGCCATATAGGGTCTTTCTGGATCGTCACGACTAACCATCTCGTCCAAAATCTCATCTTCTTGAGGCTTTTCCACAAATTTGGAAATCTGATTATCAGATGTCAGTTTGAGGATGCCCAAGCTCGGCGCTTCGGAACGAGAAACAGGTTGAACAGCAATCGTAATGTCGGCCCCACTATCGAGGTGGTATTGGGCAAAACGATGGTAATCCATCCGGTATAGATGGTCGCCGGATAGGATGAGTACATAGTCAGCGCCAGACTCTTTAATCTCTACAGACTGCTTACGGACAGCATCGGCCGTTCCTTGATACCAATCGTAGCTGTTTGGCGTCTGTTCAGCCGCTAATATTTGAACCCAACCGGTAGCAAAGACATCTCTAACATAAGTGCTGTAGATATGTCTATGAAGCGAAACCGAGTTAAATTGAGTCAATATGGCGATTTTGTCTATCCCAGCATGGAAACAGTTGCTCATCGGAATATCAATAAGCCGATATTTGCCCCCTAAGGGAACCGCCGGTTTCGCCCTTTCTTTGGTCAATGGGTAAAGTCGGGTTCCAGCGCCCCCGCCCAAAATCAAGCCTAATACTTTGGTCATGTCCATATTTTTACGCCCTCACTTCATTGGTTCGACGGAACACTTGTGCTATTATTATCGCCAATAGGAGAAATAATGAGTCGGATAATTAATATTAACAACCCTTCCAAAGTACGCAACCAAAATCAGCGTACAATTGCAGAAATTCTACGTCGAATCGGAGCCAAATCAACCATTGATGATGAATCCAAGGACATGGTTTCAACCATCGTCTATTTACTTCGAGAAATATTTGCAGGCGTTCAAACCTCTATATCGGCCTGGGAAAAGAAAGGTTACTGGATGAAAGCAGACCGCTATCTACGCCAATGGGAATGGACGGCCGATGTTGCCGCCAACCTTGAAGATGTCATTCGTAATGAAGCCTGGGATCTATTGCCACGCGTCTTAGCCGATCTATTACCCTTTGTTTCCGAAGTCCAAATCAAAACAATGACCCGGCCAAAATCAACATGGCAAGGAAACTACCAAAAATTACTATCAAAATCGCCAGAAGAGATGCCCTGGTAAAGGCTGCTGGACTGCTGCTGTTAGGATTCCTGGCAGCCTGTTCGCTCTCGCCTGAACCTGAAGCCGCCGAACAAACAGCGATTCCAACGACGGCCGTCATCGCTGAACTTCCGACCGATCCAGCAACAATCGTCGCTTCAGCTGAAGCAACGGCCGTTCAAACCATCGAACCAACCTGGACTGTTGAGCCGACCCCAACCTCTGCGCCAACACTGACCCCATCCCTCACACTAACCCCAACACCAGAAAGATGTACGACTCCCGGACAGGTAATCACCGGAACCTATCCCAGTCAGATTGCCGGACCGACCCGAAATTATCGCGTTTATCTGCCACCCTGTTTTGGACAAGAAGAGCGCGTGTATCCCGCTGTCTATATGTTTCATGGCAACACCCACACCGATACCGCCTGGGATGATTTAGGCTTAGATGAAGCGGCCGATGCCGCCATTTTAGCAGGCGAGATTCCACCCCTCATCATCGCCATGCCGGATGGCGGTTACTTAGCAAACAACTCCTCAGGCGGCCCCAACTCGTTTGAGGGAGTCATGCTGAACGAGTTCATCCCCTACGTCGAAGAAACCTACTGTGCCTGGCCTCAACCAGCCGGACGGGCCATCGGCGGCCTTTCGCGGGGTGGCTATTGGGCCTTAGAGATAGCCTTTCGCTTTCCAGAGCATTTCATCAGTGTCGGCGGCCATAGTGCCGCTCTATATGATACGGCCGCAGGGCCAGAGCTAAATCCACAATTTACTGGCCTGACAAATGACTTGGGTGATCTGCGGATTTACCTTGATATTGGGGAAGATGATTATCTCATACCCAATATTCGGCGGCTGCACGAAGATATGGTCACTGCAGGACGGCCCCATCTCTGGGTCTTAAACGAAGGCTCCCACGAAGATTCTTATTGGGCCTTGCACGGCATTGACTATCTGCGCTGGTACACTGAACCCTGGTCATTCGATGAGGCTGCCTACCCCGCTTGTTGAAAATTCCCGTAGCGGAAAAACTTCCTTTGCGTGAGCTTTTCTGTGGCCCGATAGCTTGTTGATTAGCCTCATGGCTGTTGGGTATTAAGGAACCATAGCTCTCTTAGCCGTTGGGGGTCTGTCAAATAGCTCCGAGTCAGTCGATTTAATCTATCATAATAAGCCGCAAGAGAAGGCTCTTGAAGCTGGTTTTGGCCGCTGGTCAAAGTATCTATATAACCTTCAGGTATATCCCGTTTGAGATGACCAATACGCCAATCATCCGGGTTGGCAATAGGCAGTCGGGCTAAAAGCGGATCACCAAGGGCATTTCGATCTAGGACATGTACCTCGGGGCCAGCATAGAAACCAAAAAAGCCAATGTTGCCATGCAAAGCGATCGGGGGCTGCTCTTGACGCACAGCTTGGCCCTGTTCTTGCCAGGGGTGAATCTGACGATTCCGATTAATAAGACCCGTATATGGATAATAATAAACCCGCTCATCGGCAATGTCGCCATCATGCCAAATCTCCCATTCGCTCTGTTCAGGTCGGCTTCCAAAATCGCCACCGTTGAGTATCGGTGGAAATTGAGCCTGGAATCCAAGCAAAATGATCCCAATGCCAAAGACAGTGCCAAAAGCAGGCGTTTTGAGCGATTTGGGATAAAGGAAGATGAGCAAAAGGACGGCCGTCAGCAAAGGAGCCGTCAGAAAACGACCGCTCATAAAATCCCCACCAATCTTCACCACATAAAGCAGGTAAAGGAGAATGCCCAAAATGGCCGAAAGGTATTTTAACTGACGCTCGAAGAATGCCGCGCCAATGCCAATGATGATTACTACTAAAGTCAACGGATCCCATTTGAGGGAGTTCAACAGATAATGCCAGCCTGCCTGCCACAATTCAGATTCAGCAATACCCGTGTTAAACGCCTTTGCATAAGCTGTATTTGGAAAGGGAAAACCATAATAAAAGATTGAAAATAGTTCCCAAAGAATGAACGGTAAGAATCCAGCTAAAAGGAACCCGGTTGATCTCCACGAACGCTGCTGCCACCAAACCCACAAGAGAGGCGGCCCAAAAATCAAGATAGAATCCAGGCGATTCAACGCCCCCAGCGCAGCCAAAAAAGACAGCCAAAATAAATGTGAGGATTGAACGTGGTCAGGTGATTTAGGAATAGTGAAAAAGCGAAGCAAAAACAGGACAATCAACAAATGGGTCAACGGATTTTCAAGACCAGACGTACTATAGTCAATGAATGCCTTTGAAAAGATAAGGATGAGCAACGCCAGGATAGAGGGCATGAAACCTGCTTCTTTTTGGCGAATGGTTAAGGCAACTGCAACTGTAGAGACAACTATCGAAAGCGCAATACTGGTGAAATAGATTTCACGCGTCAGAGCATAAGGGATTGTAAGCAAAAAGAGCCAAAGGGGATGGGTAAAAGTTTGAACCCGCTCAGCTATGTTCCAACGTAAGCCATAGCCAGAAACAAAGTTGTCGATTGTACGGAAGGTAATATAGGCATCATCATTCAACCAGGCATTGCGAACAACCACCACCATAAATACCAACAACAAACCTATTTTGATGATGGATTGGGGTCTAAGGAAGCTGGAGCGGATCTTAGACAGAGACATTGGCTTCCACTTGTTGGCCCATAACCCCCTCTCTTTGCCGGAATGCCTGCCAGATACGAGGTAAGATGAAGGCCATTACCAACAAGAACAAGGCCATGTTAACCCAAAATAAAGTACCGTTTCGAGCATAACTTTGGCGATCATTGAGCCAACCGAAATAAGGCATGGAGGCAAAAACGGCCGATACCAAAATGATCAAGCCGCCCCCAACTCGCCAACCCCATGCTTGCCGCCAAAATTGTGATAACAAGAAGACCTGAACAAATGGCAAATAGACAAAGTAATGGGGCCAGGATGTCTCCGTGAAAAAAGGCAAAACAAGAAAAAGGAGGGTTAAGTACCAATGGTCAGCCTCCTGCCAATCACGATGCAAAATCCAAGAGGCAGTTAAAATACCGCTTCCAGCCAGGGCAAAGCCGATTAGCTGCCATAACAGAGGATTAATCGTTGCTTCCCAGGTATCAGCGGCAAAACGGCCGATAACGTGAACCAGATATTGGGAGTTAGGGTCATTTGGAATCAACGTCTCGCGAGTGTGGGCAATCCGCTCGCTAACAGTCTGGTAAAACTGGAGATTAGTATCCCAGCCTAGCGCCACAAGAGGGATGAGCACGATAAACAGTAGGCAGGCGATGATTAAGATCAAGATGACCCGCGATCGTCTCAATACAACATTATGCAAAGCAAACAGAATAGCATAATATTTAACGGCCGTTGCCAAAGCCAAAATAATCGCCCCAACCGTTGTTCGACCCCGACGGTGCAAATAAATCGAAGCAAAAACCGCCCCCGTAATGAAGATACTAACCTGCCCCCACTTGAGATTATGCAAAACAGGCATACTCAACAACAAAAGGCCAACATATAAAAGGCCAAGAATCGGCCGTTTGTTATAGAAATAAATGGTCGGCAGGAATAACAACAACAGGCTAACGAGTTGGAAAATCGCCCACCAGGATACGGCCGTTGACTGACCAAATCGGCCGAAGCCAGCAAGAAATATAGCAAAAAAGGAGGTGTAGAAATAGCCCCCTGTTGGCTGACCTGAGTCGAATAACTGTTGACCCGTAGGGTAATATTGCCGGGTAAAGTCGCAAAAAAGATCATCACAATGATCCAAAGCATTTACCAGGGTCGGTATATCATGCCAGACCGCCCGGTAAAAAATGACTGACAACAGTATCATAACGGCCGTCAGCAAGATAAAAACGGCCGCTCTTTTACTCAACAATTTCCATATCCTTTCTTCCCAAATTCTGATGCATTATACCAACCTGGACAACTCGCGGAAACGTTTGGCAAACAGGCAACTAAATGATACCTTATTTAGGCTGTTTATCGTCACTATCTCAAAGGGGTAAAAAAATGTCTGAAATGAAAGAATTGAAAAAAGTGGGTGTTCTATCAGCAGGTAAAATCGGTGGCATCCTCACCTGGCTCTTGGTCTGATCATCGGTATTCCAATTGCCTGTCTTTCTCTATTTAGCGCTTCACTCTTTGCATCCGCAGGAGTTCAAGACCCAGATGCACTTGGGGTTGGATTCTTGACAGGTGCAGGCGGTTTGATTGGCTATGGTATCTGTTTGCCGCTTTTCTATGGCGTCATCGGTTTTATTGGGGCGGCTATTTCAGCTCTAATTTATAACCTTGTGGCTGGGGTTATGGGCGGCATTGAATTTGAATTGGGTGATGTTGGCTCGAAATATTAGTCGCCACGGGTGGTTGATCGGCCGTTTCCAATCCAGACAAACACAGCCAGAACGGCCGTTCCCAACCCAATCAAAATAATCAGCTTCATCAAACCCGTCGTCGCAAAAATCGCCACCAGACCAAATAACAGCGTCACACCATAATAGCCCAAGACGATAACGCGCGTTGGCCAACCCGCATCGGCTAACAAAAAATGTAGATGGCCTCGATCTCCCTGGAAGGGACTATGTCCTTGACGCAAACGGTCAATAACTCGCCAAAGACTGTCCAAAATGGGAATAGCCAGGACAAGCAAGGCCGTTGCGATTTTAGCCGGAGACAAGATAGACATCGTAGCCAGGTTATAGCCTAAAAAATAAGCGCCAGCCGTTCCCAGAAAGATACGGGCCGGGGAAAAATTGAACGGTAAAAAGCCCAATAACGCCCCAGCCAAGGCCAAAGGAAATGCAACCACAGCCTCCTGCCCAGCCAAATCGAGCCGATAACTATGCCAGGCAAACAACAGCGCCGCAATCGTACCCACCCCCGCAGATAACCCATCAAGACCATCCAACCAGTTAACCGTGTTGATAATGCCAACCATCCATAAAGACGTTCCTAGAAGAGCAATTGGCCGCCAAATCCTGATAAGGTTTCCTTCGATTCTGAATAAACCGCCCCATATAGGCCAGTTCCAAAATGCAGCATCAGGCAAGGGGTTAGCAAACACCTCGATAAAAATGATGTGACTCATCGCAATGGCCGCCCCGATAAATTGGATTAAAAATTGAACTGCCGGAGGTAAGTCAAAACGATCATCCAACAACCCACCCAAGAATATAACCGCGCTCCCCAACACCACCCCTCGCAGCCGGAGTGCATCATCGCCACTGGGTGGAAACAACAGATAGATTAAACCAACTCCTGCCATAAAAGCCAAAAACAGAACAACACCCCCCAACTTGGGAACTGGTTCTGGATGTTGCCGACGACCTCCCGGCAGTGAAATAATATGAAAATGTAAGGCAAACCTTCTCACCAGTGGGGTAATGGCAAAAGCAACGACGAAGGAAAGAAGAAAAACTGCAAGATAGGAGGTCATCAGTTCACAATGACTAGTGGACAGCAAGCGGCAGTCAGCAGACAGTAAACAGTTGGTTATTACTGCCTACTGCTCACTATCTTTTGCTGTTTACTGGCCCTACGCCGTGCCAAATTGCCTGTCACCGGCATCACCCAGGCCAGGAACGATATAACCAATATCGTTCAGGTGAGAATCAATTTTAGCAACATGAATGGGGACATCAGGGTGGGCATCTTGCAAACGCTTAATACCTTCAGGTGCGGCCAGGAGGGCAACAAATTTAACCCGGTCTGCCCCCCACTCTTTCAATATATTGACCGTTGCAACGGCCGATCCACCAGTTGCCAACATAGGGTCTAAAACAAGACAAACCCGAACAGTCGGATTCGTAGGTAGCTTATTATAATATGACACGGGCTTCAACGTTTCCTCATCCCGGTAAAGACCGATATGCCAGACCTCCGCCCCCGGCATCATCTCCCAAATGCCATCTACCATACCCAACCCAGCCCTCAGAATTGGAATGAGGCCAATCTTATCAACCAACTCATTACCTGAAGTTGTTCCCATCGGTGTTTCAACATCAATCTCCTTCACTCCTAAATCCGTTGTCGCTTCATAGCACAACAACATAGCCAGTTCCCGAATAAGCTCCCGGAACTTTTTAGGGCTTGTTGAAACCTGCCGCAACAAACTTAACTTATGCTTAACCAAGGGATGTTGTGACTCATAAACCATTTACCGAAATTACCTCCTAGGTCAGTAGTCAGTAAACAGTAGTCAGTACGCCGTTCACTGTTCACTGCTAACTGTATATTGCCAACTGCTAACCGTTCACTAAACTTCAAGCCTAATAATATTCCACCTTGCCAGATTGCCAAACATCAATCAACCAAACCCTATGCCCATTTCGCCTGACTGTTTAGATGGCGTATAATCGTAGTCGATATGAGCGACAAAACAGCAGCAAATAGAACCATCTCTCCCAAACAAAAAACGGAAGACCAAAGTCTCGACAGCCTGTTACGGCCGCAATTCCTCGAACATTTCACAGGTCAAGAAAAGCTCAAGACCAATCTGAAAATTCTAATTGAGGCAGCCAAGGCACGAGAAGAATCATTAGATCACGTATTGTTTCACGGCCCACCAGGACTAGGCAAGACGACATTGGCCCATGTCGTGGCAAACGAGATGGGCGTAAATATTCGAACAACTGCCGGACCAGCTATTGAACGCGCCGGGGATTTGGCTGCCATTCTAACCAATTTACGTGCCGGGGATATTTTGTTTATAGATGAGGTTCACCGCTTGGGACGAGTCGTGGAAGAGATTCTTTATCCGGCAATGGAAGATTTTGCGCTCGACATCATTGTTGGCAAGGGGCCAGGGGCTAAAAATGTACGCCTAAAACTGCCCCGCTTTACCGTAGTCGGGGCTACCACCCGGCTGGCCTTGCTGACAGCCCCACTCCGAGCCAGATTTGGGGCTTTGTACCGAATGGACTTTTACGAAACGGAGGCCGTCGAGTCAATTGTCACTCGTGGGGCCAGAATTTTGGATGTGCCGATTGAGCCAGACGGTGCCGCCGAGATTGCCCGTCGGGCCAGAGGCACACCCCGCGTTGCCCTTCGCCTTCTGCGCCGGGTTCGGGACTATGCCCAGGTTCGGGCAGACGGCCGTATCGACCGTGAAGCCGCCCAGGATGCCCTTAGACTGTTAGAAATCGACGAATTGGGCCTAGATGACCTGGATCGTCGCGTATTACGCGCTATCATCGAAAAATTCGGCGGCGGGCCAGTCGGCCTAGATACGATCGGCGCTTCGATTAGCGAAGAGTCCGACACCATCATGGATGTCGTCGAGCCATATCTGTTGCAGTTGGGCTTCTTAGAACGAACATCGCGCGGCCGTACTGCCACACCCCATGCTTATCGTCATCTAAATATTCCAGTCAAGGAAGTAAAGAAGGAAGACCCACAGCCGCGATTGTTGTAATTGTGTAAGTAAATGGTAATTCAGATAGTTGTAAAACCACAACATTTCAGTATAGAAAATCTATTGGAGAACTGAGAAAAGTGAAAAAATCTCTGTTCTCCGTGCGCTCTGTGGTTCAGAAAACCATAATAAAGGTGAAGAAATGGCGGATTTCGGCCGTATCTTAATCATAATTGGACTCGTTATTGCCTTTGCCGGGGTAGTCATTTTAGTTGCAGGGCGGGTTTTTCCCTGGTTGGGTAATTTGCCGGGGGACTTCAATATCGAAGGGGAGAATTTCAATATCTATTTTCCATTGGCAACGATGATTTTGATTAGTATTTTAGGGACGATTTTATTGAATATTGTCTTGAGGATTTTTCGGCGATAAACAGCATGGAAACGGCCGAATTCAATTACGACCTCCCCCAACATTTAATCGCTCAGGAGCCATTGGAAAAGCGCGATGCCAGCAAGTTATTGATCTTAGACAAAGTAAGTGGGGCCATTAAACATCGCCATTTCTCAGACATTGGCGACTATTTGAAAGCGGGAGATGTATTAGTCGCCAATAACAGCCGGGTGATACCAGCTCGGTTGTTCGGTAAAAAGGTCGGAACCGGGGGAAAAGTTGAGATTTTGCTATTGGAGCAAATGGCAAATGGCAAATGGCAGGGAATGGTTGGTGGGAAGCGAGTTCGGGAAGGGACGCAAATACAGCTGTATGACGCTGAAGGCGGAGAAACGGATATTGTTGCGACGGTCGTAAAAGCCCTTGAAGGGTCACAGCGGAAGATTGAGTTTGATCGGCCGATTGAACCGCTGCTAGATACCCTAGGTCATGTTCCCCTCCCCCCATACATTCATCAACCGTTATCCAATGGAGAACGCTACCAGACTATCTATTCACGGCCGTCTGGCTCTGCCGCCGCCCCAACCGCTGGACTACATTTCACCCCCGACCTACTCTTATCACTACGCGAAAGAGGCATTTTATTTGAAACCGTGACCCTCCATGTCGGCTTAGACACCTTTAAGCCAGTTACGGCCGAAACAATCGAAAATCACACCATTCACAGCGAATGGGCCACCCTATCGCCTGAGACAGCCAGGCGCATAAATGAAGCTAAATTAGCTGGTGGCCGAATTGTGGCCGTTGGAACGACATCCGTACGAGTACTCGAAACGGCCGCCCTCCGCTCCGCAGGCATCACAGGCCCCCTCCAAACGATAAGCGCTCGCGACATCTCCGGTGAAACGACCGACATCTGCCCCTGGCGACCCGTCGCCGCCTTTGAAGGGCGCAGCGACCTCTACATCTATCCCGGCTACCGCTACCGCGCCGTCGACATGCTCATCACCAACTTCCACCTCCCCCAATCCACCCTCCTCATGCTCGTCTCCGCCCTCATCGGCCAAGAAAACCTAATAACCGCCTACGCCGAAGCCATCCAACAAAACTACCGCTTCTACTCCTTCGGCGACGCCATGCTAATCCTCTAGCTCAATTTGCATTGCCAGCAACTAATCAAAACTGTGCTATAATTTTTGACATGGACTCACAACATGTAACTGTTGAGCTACCGTTGCCACTTTTTCGTTTTCTAGCGCGATTGGCTGAACAGACCCACCAACCAGTAGAAAAACTGGTCGCTCAAAGTGTCGCCGGAAATTTACCTCCGTCCGTGGACAATGCGCCAGAAGACATACAAGCTGACCTGTTGACTTTACAATGGCTACCAATTGAAGAACTTGAACGGATCGCTAACCAGCAAGTTGCAAAAAAGCGGCAAAAACGACATCTTCTTTTATTGGAGAAAGATAATCCAACTACCGACGAACAAAATGAATTGGCTGAGTTACGTCGGCAGGCAGATTTACTCATGTTGCGAAAAGCCTACGCCTGGGCAGTTCTCCGTTGGCGGGGCCATCACATTCCCAGACTAGAAGAAATTCCTCTAAAATAAACTTATGGTTAGTAAAACGATGCGGCAGCAGGTATTTGCGATCGCCGATCATCGCTGTGAGTATTGCCGTACCTCTAGACGAGTGATGGGGATGCCGCTGGTCATTGATCATATTCTGCCACGTTCATTGGGAGGGAGTGACAAGCTCGAAAATCTAGCCGCTGCCTGTTATCGTTGCAATGAGTTCAAACAGGCCAAGACACACGATTTGGATCCAGCCACAGGGGAGCTAGAGTCATTATTTCACCCACGACAACAGGAATGGACTAAACATTTTCAGTGGGTTAATGGGGGAACACACATCATCGGCCTTACCGCCATGGGACGAGCAACTGTTGCTGCTCTACGACTGAACAACGAATACGTGGTTGAATCAAGAGCACTGTGGATTGCTCGTGAGTGGCACCCGCCCGATGATTAAAATTCCTTTATTCAGCATGACCCGCGCTTAAATAATAGAGATTAAGCCATGAATCTTGAACGAAAATACCCCTTCATCGCTAGTTGGATCGTTGACGGACAAATTGACGCTTATGAATCTTTTGCAACCGTTATTGACCCCGGCGGCGTGGTCTGGGAATCAGATGATGAATACGAAACGCTTGATGGATTGCTTGATGCGATGGAGTTGGGAATCGGCCGTTTCTGCCGCGAAAATGGTATTAAATTACGAGACCTGAACGACAACCTCATCTCCTGGCCTGAAGACTAACCTCGCCTATATCTTCGACCAGATCAACGGAAACAATTCACAAGCCATCGAGTCACCCGCCGTCAAACCACCTGTAAAAGGTGGTGATAATTCCCACGGCCGTTCCACAAACCGCGCCTCCTCGCCAAACCAACGTGTCGAGAAAGCCCGCCTTGAAGTGGTCAACGACACATTCCCAGCCGCCCCATGTAGCGTCGCCCCGTAAAAGACCACACAATCACCCGGTTCCAGCGCCCAAGATAGAATTTCATACTTGTCCGGCCTGGAATCAATGTCATCTGGTACGGTATCAAAATTTGCCAGGGTTGAATCCTGATCGGCCTGATTTTTCAGTTGGTAATTCTTTTGGGTGGCAAATTTGCGGGGCCAAAACAAGCGACCCTGGGCATGAGAGCCTTTTACAAATTGGAGCGAGCTTTCTTTAGGAACCGGATCAAGCGGCATCCAAATCGAACACATATGAGGCCCATTCACTGGATAGTAAGGCTGATCCTGATGCCAGGGCGTTTTACTCTGGTTGCCCGGTTCTTTAATCAACAGATGCTCATGGTAAAAAATCGCCTTAGAAGACCCCATCAATCGGGCCACGATTTCGGCCGCTGGCGATTGCCGAATATATTCCTCATACGCCGGAATCTTTTGCCAGTTACAATAATCATTAAAAAAACGGCCGAAACCAGCGTCTAAACTTTCAGAAAATTGACTCGGTTTCGCCAGATTCTGCTCAATCCCCCTGGCAATCAAATCCAGCCAATACGGATCAAATACATTTTGCAAGCAAACAGCCCCATCCTGTTGAAATGCTCGAATTTGGGTTGCGGTTACTGTTTGATTTGTTGTATCGTCCATACGTATTTCCTCCAAGCGTTTTACTACAACGTCTAAATATATCTAAGCCCAGATGCAGAAATAAATTGTCACTTAATCTCACGCAAAGGCGCCAAAGCAAGTTTCATTCTTTGCGTCTTAGCGACTTTGCGTGAGCCTTCTTTTTATAGTCCGATAATTTATGACCCTACGTTGACCAAGGCCGCCACATACCGCTCCAACACCAACTCCACCCGAAACCGTTCGGCCGTTATTCGGCCATTCTCAGAAAAAATTCGCCTCCGTTCCTGGTCATCCAGCAGCCGCTCAATCTCGGTTGCCATCGCCTCAACATCTTCAACCGGAATTAAAACGCCATCCGATTCTGGCGTGATGATTTCCGAAGGCCCAGAAGGGCAGTCCGTTGAAATAACGGCCGCACCACAAGCCATTGACTGAATCAACACCCCCGGCAAACCTTCATTACGAGAAGAAAGGACAAACAGCGTACACAGAGCCATATATTTGAAAGGATTCTTATCAAAACCAGCTAGAGAAACATCATTAGCCAAATTTAAGGAATCGATTTGTGAGTGTAACGCTTCCTTTAAGGGGCCATGCCCAAGTATAACAAGTCGAATCGGCCGTTTTTCCCTCACCTGAGCAATAGCTTTTATAAGGACATCGAATCCCTTTTCATAGACCAGACGGCCGACTCCCAAAACAACCGGAACCTCACCCCCAAACCAAGGATGATCTAAAGGCGCTTGGGCTAAAGCCAACATCTCATCATTGACAATCGGATTATAGACAACCTTAACCTTTTCGGCCGAGACCCCAAGCTGCTGAACAAGATCCTCCTTGACACCTTGTGAAACGGCCGTAATTTGGTCAGCACGACGATAAAGCAGCCGTTTCATCCCAATCAACAACCGCCGCTTGAACGTCAACTTACCATGCGTCAACACATTCCGCTCAGAAAGCACAAGACGGCCGTTCCCACCTGATAATAAATGGGCAATGACAGCAATGACATTCGTGCCGCTGGATGTTGAAAAAAGAATATCCGGCTTCTTCTGACGCAAGATGCCTGTCAGCGGCAGCCACGATGTCCAAAGCCGTTGCCCGCCCAAGGAGTGAACGGCCACATCATCCGGCAAATCATCAATGTACTCGCCAGTAACCTGGGACAAGATTAAAGACGGCCGAAACACGCCGCGATCAAACTGTTGGAGCAGCGTTAACGTAACCCGGTCTGCACCGCCCTGGCCGAGGGTCGGACGAAGGACGAATAATTTAGAGGTCATCAGCTGGCAAAAGCCTGGCTTTTCCCTATAAACCAGGCTTTTTGGATACTAAAGATATACAACTCGGCCGTCCGCTTTCGATTTAACGACATGACGCGTATCGACAATTAAAGAGGCCTTTGCCGCGATTATGTCCCAATCAATATCAGCATGATGGGTGACCACAATGACACAATCCGCCCCTTGCAACAAATCATCAGAAAGCGCCGAACCGGTTAATGGGATACCTTCATGAGAAAGGTCCGTGACAAAAGGATCATGAAATCGAACCTCCGCCCCCCGCTCTTGGAGAAGATGAATAATATCCACCGCCGGACTTTCCCGCACATCGCTAACATTGGGTTTGTAAGCAACCCCCAATATAAGAATCTTGCTGCCATTCACTGATTTGCGATCATCATTTAGCGCATCAGCCACTTTGTTAACCACATAATCAGGCATATGGCTGTTAATCTCGGCCGCCAGTTCAATGAAACGGGCCGTATAGTTTAAAGTGCGTAATTTCCAACTAAGGTAAAGTGGGTCAATGGGGATACAATGTCCACCCAAACCGGGGCCAGGGTAAAAGGGCATGAAACCATAAGGTTTCGTAGCAGCCGCTTCAACCACTTCCCAGGCATCCAAACCGAGCTTGTCACACATCAAGGCTAGCTCATTGACCAAGCCGATGTTGACCGCTCGAAAGGTGTTTTCCAATAGCTTAACCATTTCGGCCGTTGCCGGACTAGAAACCGGAACCGGCTGGTCAACAATAGTTCCGTAAAGAGCCACCGCAACCTCAACACAGGCATCAGTTACCCCACCGATAACCTTAGGCGTGGTAAAAATAGTGTAGTCTTTCCGACCTGGATCGATACGCTCTGGCGAAAAAGCAAGAAAAACATCATGTCCAACCTCATTGCCATTAGAGATTAGCCGGGGCTGGATAATTTCCTCAGTCGTGCCTGGATAAGTCGTGCTTTCCAGAACGACGAGTTTGCCCTGGCAGCCAAACTTAGCGATGTTATCAGCCGCATCAATGATGCACGAAATATCAGGGTCGCCCGTTTTCCGCAGGGGTGTTGGCACACAAATAGAGATAGCATCAACGGCCGTTAAATCCTCATAATCCGTGCTGGCCTGTAAACGGCCGTCTCCCGCCTCCCCAACCAACGGCGCCAATTGACTATTCGGCACATCTTCAATATAACTCTGGCCCTGGTTAAGTGATTCAACCTTGCTCAAATCAACATCAATACCAATAACCTTAAAGCCAACTTCCGCAAAAGCCACCGCCAATGGTAAGCCAACATAACCCAAGCCAACAATACCCACAGTAGCCGTGCGTGTTTCAATTTTATTCAACAAAATATCTTTCATATAAATAGACCTTCGCACTTCTATAATCGCTTGCAAATTCGTAAGAAGGAATGCCGAACTGGAAACTACACCAAGCTACGCATTCTCCTTTTCTCAAACTTAAGCTATTCCTCTGTCCACGCGAAATCCAAGCCTGCTCTCTAATTTATTGTCCTTCTTTTCTCTTGGCCTTGGATCCATTCGTGATGTAGACACGATTTTGAAGTCTAACACAGATTGAAATTTTCGTTAAGATGTAAACAAGCTATCAGGAGAAAAATACTAGGCCAAAATCCTTTCTTACCGCTATAATGGGTTTGTGACCCTTCAAGCAACCTTTCCACTCACAATTGACATCATTCTACTTTCGATTATTGCGGCCGTTATCCCAACCATCTTTTTCGTGACAATCATCTACTGGTTTGATCATTATGAGAAGGAACCGCTCTGGTTATTAACAGCCACCTTCCTTTGGGGGGCCGTTCCAAGCATCATCGCCGCCTTTATCTTAAATACCGGTTTTAGCATTCCTCTCTATCTTGCTCTGGGGCCGGGGGCAGCAGAGGCGACAAGCGCGGCCGTTATTGCCCCCCTGGTTGAAGAAACATTAAAAGGGCTGGCCTTGGTCGGCATTCTGCTGCTTTGGCGGGATGAGCTAGACAGCCCCTTAGACGGCATAATCTACGGAGCGATGGTCGGCATGGGCTTTGCGATGGTCGAAAATGTCTATTATTTTCTCAATGTTTATGCCCAAGGCGGTGTTGAGGAATGGGGGATTAATATATTCACCAGAGCCGTAATCTTTGGCCTCAACCATGCCCTGTTCACCAGCATGATAGGGCTTGGCATTGCCCTGGCCCGCCTTTCCCGCAGCAAATTAACCCGCATCGTCGCCCCAATCATAGGCTGGATGGCGGCCATGTTTATTCATTTTGTGCATAACCTAACTGCATCACTGGTTTCGGCCGTTGGCGCTGTGTTGTGCTTGGTAACGTTATTCAATGCATGGGGCGGTGTGCTGCTGATCTTGGTAATCATAATCTGGGCCTTGATTCAAGAACGGCGTTGGATAAAAAAATATCTGGCCGAAGAAGTGGAGCATGGTCTAATCACCCAGGGCTACTATCAAAATGCCTACTCTGGCACACGACGAATTGCCCATTACACGGATCTGCTTTTCAATCGCGGCCCCGCTGCCTATATGAATGGCGTTCGCTTCTACCATCGTTGCAGCGAACTGGCCTACAAGAAACACCATTTTGAGTTGTTGCAAGAAAGTAAAAGCGAGGAGCTGACCCAATCATTACGGCAGGAAATTATGCGATTGCAATTAACGCTTAGCTAAACTTTTAATCTGCTCCCAATGGATGTCATCGTGCCGGACAGCAAGGTAAACGAGTTCATGCATACTGGTGGGGCCAAAATAAGCATGTTGCCCCTGTCGTCGCCATAACTCTGGAGAAAGGGTCTTTAGTAGTTGGAGCGTCTCCAGCCGGGCTTTTAGAAAAGTTGTAAGCCCTTCACGGCCGTCTTGCGCCGCATACCCCCGCTCCTCCGCCCACTCATCCGGCGACGCCCCCGGCAGAAAAGCATTATCCTCTGCAATTAAGTTATTGAAACGGACATGATAGACCTCTCGCTCCACGTCACGCATATGGCAGATTATTTCCGTCAAAGACCATTGGTCATTAGACGGTTGTACCAACCATTTTTCCGTCTCTAATTCTGATAAAATTGCCTTAACATTAATAGCGAATGTTTCTAATCGGAGGAGTAAATTTGGGATCGGTGGGGGTGCTTGCATATATTTTTAGCGCTCGCCAAATAAATCTTCAAAACCAGGCCGTTCCCTGGCACACTGCGGACAGCCGACCTCTGGCGCTGCCACATCTATCAGATGTTTACTACAAAAAGCCGTTACCTCCACCCGACGATTGAAACCCAGCATCCCCTTCTTAATCGTTCCTTCCAAAACCAGGTTAGGATCACTGTTCGCCATTAATATTTCCGGAACAGGACAGCTCTGACAATCGCTCGGCCTCCACTCCAAAGAGCGGGGATTCTTCAGAACAAGACGGCATTCCTGTTCTGAATTGCCCCGAAAATAATCTTCATAATAAAATCGGCATTCTTTGCCAGCAGGTGTTCGCATAACTTCTAGACTTTAAGGCACAATTTATTCGTCAAATCAACAAAAAAGCGACACCCAACGGCATCGCTTTTCTTGTACGCCCGGAGAGACTCGAACTCCCGGCCTTCTGGTTCGTAGCCAGACGCTCTGATCCACTGAGCTACGGGCGCATAATATAAGACCTCAAACGTTGTCCGTTTCCACAGCGCGTCAGCTTGGTCTTATCAGCGGGGAGGAAGGGATTCGAACCCTTGAGCGGCTTTTACACCGCTAACCGCTTAGCAGGCGGCCCCAATCGTCCACTCTGGCACCTCCCCAAGCTTCATCAAGAGGTCAGTATTAGGATGTTAATGAATGTTAGTAATTGGTAACTCGTAATTGGTAAATCATCCAATTAATTACTAATTACCAATTACCATTTTTGAGCGGAGGGAGAGGGATTCGAACCCTCGGTGAGCGCAAACCCACAATGGTTTTCAAGACCATCGCCATCGTCCACTCGGCCATCCCTCCATACCTTTGCAAGGCAGGATTGAACGGCCGTGTAGTATAGCACCCCAATTTTACCATGTCAAAGTGGATTCAAAACCAAGGGTGGTCAAACTTTTTGATGATGAGGCGCCACCATCCTGGTAGCCGCTGACCGGCAGGATAACCACGCACCTCAAGCTATCAAAAAACGTTTCACTCTACTAAGGCTAGATTTGGGCAAAAAATTCGTTGGCCAAGCATAGTCAAATAATATTTAACCACAGGTTTCTTATGAACAAACTCTGTTCTTCTGCCGTTGGCATCGTCCCCCACCGAAAACGGCCGCGCACCGTCACCACCAAATACTGATTATCCAACCAACAAACAAAGCCCATTGGCCCACCAGGGCTGGCTGAAGTCCGTAATATAGATTCTCCATCAACAATAAAGGTACACCCTTCTGACTGCCAATCGAGCCGATACGTATGCCATTCTGTCATATCCAACTCCAACGGCCGAAACGAAATCCCCAATCGTCGTCGAACAGGCGGCCAAATTCGTTCCCTTATTCGTCTGAACTGGTTTAGCAATACAACAGCAGGAGCAGCAGGAATTAAGGCCAACGCCGAACGACTTCTAGCATTAACCGTTGAGGCAAACCAGCCTCGCCCTGCCCGTTCAACGGCTAAGGGCAAATCAGTTGGCGGGGAGCCAAAAAGAACCAGGCCGCCTGAGGCAATGTCGGCCAGGGAACAGTTGGGTCGCCATAGGGCGCATTCCAGAAGCCAAATCCGGCCGTTCCGATCAGTTCGCTTTCAGAATGAGAAAATTTAGCCTCCAAAATCATTCGCGTTCCCGGCAACCAATGGTAGTCTCCCCGCTTTAACCCCCCATAATCGTCTATCTGAGCATCAGCATACCCTTTAGCAACAGGCGGTAATACCAGACGATAATCTTCGACCCTGCTGCCTTCAACATACCCGCCATTGATTTCTAATCTTCGGAAAGGGCGCATAGGTGATATTATCCGATTTGGCACTTATTGGGTATAATTAGGCTTGGTAAAATTGCAACACTGTTGCATGATGCTAAATGAATTTTGATGTAATTGGGTAACTTGTAATTGGTAATTAGTAACTGGTATTTGAAGAAAATCAGTTACTAATTACCAAATACGAATTACCTCCCGAAGGGAGATTAACTTTTTATGGAAATTACCTGGTATGGACTCAGCTGCTTTCGACTAACAGATCGGGGCCAAACAACAATCGTCACAGACCCTTATAACGGTAAATTAGGGTTGCTCCCCTTAAAGCTTAAGGGCGACGTTGTTACCATCAGTCACGATGCAGCGGGACACAATGATGAAACGGCCGTCACCAATCGGCAGCACGCCCTAATAGGGCCAGGCGAATATGAAATCGGCGGCGTATTCATCACCGGCATCGCCACCAACCGTAGCGCCAATACCCCAGAAAATATCCTCTATCTATTCAACTACGGCGGGTTAACCATCGCCCACCTCGGCGATATGGCCAAAGTGCCAACCCAGACCCAGATTGAAGCCTTAGAAGAGGTCAATGTTTTGCTCGTTCCCGTCGGCGGGGGCAACAGCCTCAATGCCGCTCAAGCCGCCGAATTAGTATCAATGTTAGAACCCAACATCGTCATCCCCATGCACTATAAAATCCCAAATCTTAAGTTAGAGCTAGAGGATGTTGATCGATTTTTGAAAGAGATGGGCGCTACCGAACCCGAAGCAGAGAGCAGTCTAAAGATCACCCCCTCCAGTGTTCCAGAAGAAACCCAGATCGTCCTACTAGAACCCAAGATTTAGGATAGTGTAACATGGTGCCTATGAAATTAGTCCTTCGCTGGGATATTCAATCTGGCGCAGAATCAGAATATTTTGAATTTATGGTCAGTGAATTTATTCCCGGGATCAAGAAATTAGGCATCAGCCAACCTGGTGTCTGGTACACAGCTTATGGCGAGTCAGAACAAATTCTAGTCAGCGGAATCACCGAGACAGAAGATCACATGAAATATGTTTTGCGGAGTGATGAATGGGCCGAGTTAAAAGAGCGGTTAGAAAGATTAGTCAGCAACTATAACCAAAAAGTTATGCCTGCAACCGGTGGCTTTCAACTATAAAATTTTTAGACTTTCTTAATTGACTTTCGTAGGAATTAGGCGGGGGCTTCAGAACGCTTTGTCTCAGCTTTCGTCTCTGTTTTAGCAGTTGCAGCAGTGGGCGTTGAACTTTCATCAGTTTTTTTCTCGCTCTTTTCTGTCTTATCATCAGAACTAGACTGAGAACTACCATTGACGAGGCTGCTCTTTTTACCATTTCGGCTATCTGTTACGTAGAAACCAGAACCCTTAAAAACAACACCAACAGAGTTTATTACTTTCCGAATTTCGCCTTCACATTGGGGGCATTCTGTAAGTGGATCATCAGAAAAGCGCTGCCGCACCTCAAACTGATGTTCACAATTTTTGCATTTATAGACATATAAAGGCATAGTACCAACCTTGAAAATATTTTAGAAGTCAGGCCCTTGTTTATGACAAAGCTAAACAATAAGAAGTTAAAAGCCTACTTCTTTACTTGAAAACGCATCCCATTCTAACGAGCGCAGTTCAATTTAGCAACCTTATTAAATAGATGAAATGATAATTGCGATGTTTATTAAAAAGTTCAACTTTTTGAAAGAGTAATTTACCCTAGTTAAAAGGAGTAAAAGTTGAACTTCTCAATTGCAAAAACTGACGGTAACACAACAATATTATCGAACTTTCGTAAATAAACTATAAGAAATCCACTAATATTTTATAAAAGTAAGTGAGGAACAATATGACCCCGAATGAAGCTCAGAGCCGTGTTAAAGCCAGTGTTTGGAAGGCATTGGCCCAAGCTGATGTTGATCTATCAAACTTGCCAAAAACAGAACAAGAAGCCTTGGTCGAAATTGTCACCAATGCCGCTCTCATGGAAGTTGATAAAGAGATTGGCGAAGAACTTTCTGTTAACCGTAAAACGTTGATGTCAAAAGAGGTCGATGAGCATGATGAGGAAATAATATGGGAAGGACGGCCGTTTCTCTCTGTCAGCACTCACTACATCATCACATCCCAACGAGTACGAATCATTCAAGGGCTGTTAGGCAAAGACCGCGAAGATATTGAACTCATTCGGATTCAAGATATTGATCAAAGCCAAACCCTCCGCGAACGGCTCCTAAACCTGGGCGACATCACCGTTCGAGGCCATGATACAAGCCATCCCAAAGCTGTCCTAAATAATGTCAGCAACCCCCAAGAAGTCCACGAACTACTTCGCCGGGCCATTCTTGACGCAAGAAAGCGTTACGGATTAACCTACCGGGAAGAGATGTAAAAAATCGTGATGTGTAATTCGTAAGACCTTCCAATTACGAATTACACATTATCTTAAGACTCCGCCAAATCCTCCAAACTATCGGGGTCTACTAAAGTGATCAGTTTACGGCCGATTTCGATCAGACCGTCAGACTTAAAATCGTTCAATGTCTGAGTGATCGTTTCCCGGTAAGTGCCCAACATTTCGCCCAAATCCTGATGAGTGTATCCCTTCACACTGTGGTTGCCCCCCTGTTGTGCATCAAGGCGAAGCAGCAAGCTCGCCAACCGAGCCGGAATACTTTTGAACGCGATCTCTTCTAAACTCGATTCTAGTTGAGTGACCCGATCCCCCAACGATTCCACAAACCGAAAAGCCACCTGGGGTTTTTCCCGCATCAATCGCTCAACATCCGCCCGACTCATCACACATAACAAACATTCATCAATCGACTCAGCAAAGGTATTGTGCATCCCCTGACCGACTAATGACATCTCGCCAAACATTGCCCCCGGCCCAAGCGTTGCCACAATCAGTTTTTTACCATTTGGTGATATGCGATAGAGCTGCACCCGCCCTTTCTTGAGCAAAAAAAGAACCTCCCCGCTATCTTCAGGCATATAAAAGATTTTGCCCGGATCACAGGAAGACATCGTAATCTGGCGATCCATTTCTGCCAATTCAGAAAACGATAAATCTTGAAAAACCTCGATATTAGAAAGATAGTTTAATTTATTCTCCTGCATGTTTCCCTTTTCCAAATAAGCATCCGTCATCCAACAGCCAGGTCACTGGCCTTTTGTAACATAAATATCCTTGTTTGCAATCAGGAACGATGTAACTGGTCTTACCTTATCAAGCTAGATCAGGCAGCATAAACCCTACGATTGCCCCACTATCAGTGCCATTGTCGGCCCACATCTGACCACCGTGCGCCTCTATGATACCTCTGGCGATGGCAAGGCCCAATCCAGCGCCCCCCGTTGCCCGTGTGCGCGCCTGTTCGCCCCGATAGAATTTCTCAAAAACACGGCCGATATCCTTCTCTTCAAATCCTGGCCCACTATCTTTCACAAATACTTCAATGCCATTTCCATTTCGAGCGGCTTGCACATACACCTTTCCCCCTTCCGGTGTATACTGAAGGGCATTGCTAATGAGATTCGAGAGAACACGGCCGATCTTCGAAGCGTTCATCAAAACTGGATCTAAGTCATCACCCACCTGCCCTTCAATAGTAACCTGGCGCGATTCAGCCAACGGCCGAAAAGTCTCCAGCATATCCGAGATTAAATCTCGAAGGGAATGATTTTCTAACGCAAGCGGCGGCCCCCCAGCCTCCAATTGAGCTAGCTCAAAGAGATCGTTGATAAGGCCATTCAACGCCACAATATCAGCCCGAATCGTCTTATAATATCGCTGGCGAGTCTCATCATCTGTAATAACCCCATCATGCAAAGCCTCAATCATCACTCGAATGCTTGTCAAGGGGGTTCGGAGATCGTGAGAGGTCCAGGCAATGAGGTCTCGACGCAGCGTCTCCAACTCTTCCCGTTCAACGGCCGCTTGTTCCAACTGAGCAGCCATCTCATTAAAGGCAATAGAAACCTGAGCCACTTCATCAATACCAGTAACCGTTGTTCTAGCCTTCAAATCACCTTCAGCCAGACGATTGGCCGCCTTAGCAAGCTGCCGAAGCCCATCCGTAACACTAGCAGCAATAAAGATACCAAAGGTAGTGGCAATGAGAGCAGCGAATAATAACAATACCCCAGCCAATGACAAATCATGGGTATTGACAAACATCAGCCGCGCCATCACCCAAACATTAAACATAGTAACAACGGCCGCCCAAATATAAGCCAGAATCAAGGTCAAACCTAAAGAAGGCGATCTGGCCCAACCACGTCGATATAGGAAATAGCCTATTGCCAATGTCAAGACAGAGGTCGCAGCCAACGTCCCAATTAAAGAAGCCAACTCCTCGAACGGCGGTTCCATTAGCCAGGTCATTGCCAATGTAACGATGATCAAAGCAGCCGTTACCCCAATAAGCAACACCATCCAGGGAGAGCTCCCTAGCCATGAAACATATTTGCCGCGAGGAATATTAACATTCATGTCTTCGATCCTGGTTCAAACTTATAGCCAACGCCCCATACTGTCAGCAGCCGCAGCGGTTCGCCTGGGTCCTTCTCAATTTTCTCGCGCAGGCGACGAATATGAACAGTGACAGTACTGGGATCAACATACTCAGAAAAACCCCAGACATTTTCAAGGAGCCTGTCCCGACTAAAGACTTGGCGGGGATGGCTAGCCATAAACCACAAAAGGTTAAATTCAGTAGCCGTAAGCTCAACCTCTTTCTCATTGACCAATACAGACCGACTAAGCGGGTCGATGCTTAAGCCCTCATAGTTAATCGGCCGTCCTTCCTGCTGCGAAACAGCTCCGCCCTTTGAGCGGCGTAAAATAGCCTTAACGCGGGCCACTAATTCCGCCGGAGAGAAAGGCTTGACCATATAATCATCAGCCCCCATTTCCAGCCCATAGATCCGATCTGTCTCCTGGCTCCGAGCAGTTAACATAATGACAGGCGTGTTGGTCGTTGGATCATCACGCAGCCGCCGCATGATCTCCATGCCAGCCACCTTAGGCAGCATCAAGTCAAGCACAACCAATGCTGGTGGGGTTTGTTCAATAGCATTCAAGGCTTCACGGCCGTCCTTCGCTGTCCGAACATGAAAACCCTCTCGCTTTAAATAAAGGGCCACGACCTCAACAACCGAAGCCTCATCGTCTACAACTAAAATATCATCCATACAATTGTTATACTATTACTCCTGTAAATATAGGCTTGTACCTTAGCACAAAAGAAGTCGTTGGTGCAGCCAATCAGTTTTTTGTTTCTAACTCTCATTGTACAAGAATTTCTTACAACAGCCTTAAATAAAAGCACCCATATTCATTGGTAAGTGTTTCGTAAGAAATAAACAATCGTGATTTAATATGTCCTGTCTATTATCAAATGGTCGAGAATAAGGTAAAAATCTGCCAATGGTCACAATCATGCTTCCTAAGAAGTTCAGCCTTTTACTATAGTAACATTCCTTGAGTAAAGCGAACCAAAAGTTGAACTTCTATGTTGTGCCTCTAAAAAGTGACCGCCATCTACAAATGGAGTATCTATGAAATTTCCATCTCTCAAAATTGGCCTATTCCTCGGCGGGCTAACCAGCCTACCGATAATGGCCCTACTCTATCTAGCCGAGCAAATAGCAAGTCTACCCTTTGTACCATTTGATCTATTTGATTGGTTGGCACGAGTACTCCCTGGCGACATCATTGTTTTTGGCATTAACGGCATTGTCGATTTAATCTCCCTTTTGGGATTAGGCTCCACCAGCGAAAGCGCCAAAACAATTGAGCAGTTAATGGCCCTCGGCTTATTTATCATTATTGGGGTTGTTCTCGGCGGGACAATTGCCTGGTTGATTGGGCGCGACAACTTCAATCGCAACCGGGGTATGATTGCCGGAGTCGTTTTATTTGTGACTATTACCCTAATCATCTCTCAAGTTAGAACGATCTGGATTCTTGATGTCGTCTGGTTAGCGCTAATCTTTGTTGGTTGGGGCGGAATGCTTCATTTCATGCTTCGACGTGGAGAAACGGCCGAATTAGACCAAGTTGACCGGGCCGCTCGCCGACAATTGCTCCTCAAATTAGTTGGCAGCTCAGCAGGGCTGGCAATTGGTGCTTTCGGCATCGGCAAATTATTAGATAGAGACTCCGGAACAGAGCAAAGCGGGATCAATCAACCAGGCAATGTCCTGGCTGACGCTGATCCAGTTGATCCAGAAACGGCCGCAACACTGCGAGATCGTATCTCAGCCGTTCCAGGAACACGAGATGAGTTAACCACCAACGAGGAATTTTATCGAATCGACATTAATACTCGCCCCCCAATCATCAAAGAGGAGAATTGGGCCTTAGAGATAGAGGGCTTATTCGACAACCCCAAGCCCCTGAGTTTAGAAGATTTAATGGCCTATCCATCCGTTACCCAACCAGTGACAATGGCCTGTATCTCCAATCGGGTCGGCGGCGATCTAATCGGAACCAGCAACTGGACTGGCCCCCGCCTCCGCGATGTCATGGCCGATCTAGGTATCCAAGATGGCGCTAGATTCCTACAGGTAGAAGCCATCGACAGCTTTTATGAAACAGTAAGCATGATGGACATCTTAGACCCCCGCACCATCCTTGTCTATGGCATGAACGGCGAGACATTGCCAGTTGAACACGGCTTCCCGCTCCGAATTTACATTCCCAACCGCTATGGCATGAAACAGCCCAAATGGATAACCAAAATCACCGCTATGGCCGAAGATGTCCAGGGCTATTGGGTTGCGCGTGGCTGGAGCAAAGAGGCCCGACCACAAATTAATTCAGTCATCGACACCGTAAACGTTGATGAGCCAACGGCCGATGGCCTCATCCCCATTGGCGGCATTGCCTGGGCCGGTGATCGAGGCATTCAGAAAGTCGAACTGCAAATTGATGATGGCGAGTGGGTTGAAGCCATGCTCCGCACCCCAACCCTAAGTCCTTTAACTTGGGTGCAATGGCGCTATGATTGGGCCGCCCAGGGCGGCAGTCACTTAATCAAAGTTCGGGCAACAGACGGGACAGGCACTTTGCAAACCGAAATCGAACAAGGAACCCGACCAGACGGCGCAACAGGCTATCATTCAGAACGAGTCAGAGTATAGAGTCGAGCACCCTCCCAACTAAGGAAATTTTCGCTACGCATAAACACAAATTATGAAAAGATCTGGTTAATCCGCGTCATCCGTATTGCTATTCTGAATCTATCACCAATATCTCCCGACGAGGGGTCGCCAGTTTGATACCTAATTCACCAAACTCCTCCTGAATGCGGCGGCGCAAGAATCGCTGAACCTCCCATTGTTCGTTAGCGATAGTCTTGACAATAAGCCGTAAGCGGGTCTCCCCATCTTCAAGCCCCTCAACCCCGGTGACTTCCGGCGCTTCAAGCAAAACACGGCCGACATCCGCATCTTCCGCCGCCCGACGGCCGATCTCTCCCAATGCAGTCACAGCCCGATCAATATCCTCCTCATAGGTAATACTTACATCCACCACCGCCCGCGACCAATCCCGCCCTTTATTAGTAACAAGACGAATATCACCATTCGGGATGATATGCAGATCGCCCCGGAAATCACGCACGCACGTCACCCGAAGCGTCAATTCCTCAACCGTGCCAGTTTTGCCATTTAGCTCAACCACATCCCCAACCCGATAATGACCCTCAACTAGAATAAAGATGCCGCCAATAATATCCTTCACAAGCGTTTGCGCGCCCAAACCCAAAGCCAAACCAACCACGCCAACGCTGGCTAAAACGGGTGTGATATCGATGGTCAACTCATCCAGGATCATTAAGGTGGCTGTGATCAGGATAATGCCAACCCCGGAATTATGGACAACGCTAAAGATCGTCTCGGTGCGTTTATCCAGCTCACTCCCATCCACCTCATCCAACTGTTGAATACGCTTGATCAGAAAGTTGGTAGCGATGTCCAAAAAACGGGAGGCTACAAATGAGAGGATGATAATAAGTAGGATTTGAAGGCCCGACGTTGCCAGCCAGCCTCCTAATAATTCAAAATCTATATCTGGGGGATTAATACGATCACCTTTCTAAATTAAACCATTTCTCGGTCAAGAAGTTCAACTTCTTAGAGAAGTTGAACTTCTAGTAACAATTATCTAACTACCGCATCGGCAGCCATTCAGGGCTTCGAAGGTCAAATTTATCAGTCAACATCCGTTCGGCCGTTTGCAAGGCCCCCTCAACCCAACCCTGCGCGCCAGAATATGCCTCACCACAGATATAAACCGGCCACGCTTCCAACGGTTGCAGCATCGTCTCTTGCACTTCCCAGGGCTTGACTCGAATATTCCAAGCATTCCAAGCCCCACCAAAAGGATCACTGCCCCAATTAATATAGGCCGCCGCATATGGTTCAGGGATAAATTCCAGGTCATGCACTAATTTAAGTTGTCGTTGAGCGTGCATGGTCATGATGTCAGGTGCTTCTAAGTTCGACCAGGGCATACCACTGCCCGCTTTCAGCCGCTGTCCAATCTCATAGCCAGGAATACCAGACATATAGTTAACCATTCCCGTCCAAAAACCAACAAACTGGCCGTCATCATAGGAAGCCATGAGGAGCGAGTCCATTACCTCTGGCTCATAAACGCCAGGATCAGGTTCCGAATCAAAGTAGTAAGTTTGGCGCAGAGGCAAATCGGTGATGGAACGGCCGGTTTTAACCCCCGCATCTCGCCACCAGGGATAACGGTAGCACATAAACATTTTGAACATCGGCTGCGGCGTAACAGAAGAAACGGCCGCTCGAACGGCCGAATCGCTCAAAAACTCCGTGTGAGTATCGTCCAACATATCAATAGAACGGCGGGGCATAGCCAAGATAGCATGACGGGTCAGCACAGAAGGTTGCTCCACAAAATGAAGCTTCAGCAGCGGCCCATTCTCATCCCCACTAAGCCGTTCAAAATGGGTCAGGCGATGATGATAATGAATCTCTCCGCCCGCCGCTTCAAATTCAGCCGCTAACCGCTCTGGCAGCCGTTCATAACCATCAATAATCTGAACATACTCCGCCTCCGGCCCAAAATCAATGAGATACCATTCCATCGCTTCCGCCGCATTCCAATTACTGAGCGTCGTCATATAGCCACCCGAATCAAGCAAGAGCTTATAAGCTTCGCCGCTCATCACCTGATGAAGCACATTCCAAAAGCCCTGGTTATAGAGATAATCGCCGTTGAATTTGAAATCCCGCTTTACCTCTTGCCATTCGACCGGACTAAGACGCGCCGCGCCAGGGATAATTGTATCAATAGCATTAGCAACCAACTCCCCCGGCCCTTTGCCCCGCTCTATCCAACTCAAATGGTAGGGAACCTTGTCCGGGTTGTTAAACTCACGTTGGCGCAAATGACGGCCACGCAAATAGTAAATATTATCTGGCCCACCAACGGGAAACGGCCGAATTGGCAAATCCAACTTATCAACCAGGTTTCTAACAACCCGCTGCGTATTCAAATAGCGCATCCCACCAAACTCGGCCGTAAACCCAGGCATCTCTGGCGGCGTGACAGACATTAAACGGCCCCCAATACGGTGGCTCAGTTCATAAAGATGGACATTGAGCTTGTTATCTGCTTGTTGTTCAGCCAGACCGCCCAATACATCACTCCGTCGCAAATCGGCCGATAACATCCGCCAACCACTATAAACCCCGGACACACCACCACCAACAATAGCAACATCAACGATCGATTCGCTCATCAATTATCTCCTTTAGGACAGCAACGAATTGCACGAATTGGTTTTTGGATAAATTTAGCCATCAAGAGGACGCTTGATCAAACATGCTAATCAATTCAGTCAAATCATCTGCGTCAAAGAGGTACTGTTCATGACAAAAATGACAGTCAACAATAGCCTGACCTTCTGTTTCTAGCAGATCAACAAGCTCATCCCGGCCCAAAGACAGCATCGCTTGTTGAGAGCGTTCCCAACTGCATGCGCATTTGAACATCAGCGGGAGCACCTCTAAGATTTCGTAAGGTGTATCGTCAAACAACGCTGCCAGGATACTCTCCGGGGTTTCGCCACTATTCAACATCACCTCAATAGGTGGCATCTCTTGAACCTGATTTCTTAGCTTGAGAATAGGCCCTTCTTCATAAGGCGGTATGGCTTGAAGTAATAGTCCACCAGCCGCCATAACCTTGCCAACGCCAGCTTCTGCTTCAGACAAAATCACCCCAGCCTCGACAACAGAGGGAAGCTGCTCAGAAAGGTTTAGATAGGCATCAAAATCGGCCACCATCCCCTCTCCGGTTAGGGCAACAACACTTTCATAAAGATTTTTGAGCCGTAAATCTTTAACGACCGTCAAGTGTCCATCAGGCTCAATAAATAGATCATCCATGCCGCCAAACTTTGTCAAGAGCAGGTCATCTTCTGGAATAAAAACATAGCCGCGCACTTTACCGTTATTATTAGCTTCAGCAATAATTTTTCGACCAGATTGATTGCCCACAATTTTTATCGCCGTTCGTTGGCCCACCCTGAGAAGAGTACCAAATAGGGCAGCCCCAATTAACCCTTCACCTAGGGCGACTGTGGCAGCGGGCGGTGTTTCGTGTCGGCGAGCGCCCTCCGCAACTAAATTGGTAGCAACACAAACAAAGCCCCGAACCCCCGCTTCTTTCGCAACGACGCGAACGAGATAATCATCCATTAGTAGTTATAAAATCCTCGGTCCGTTTTCCGGCCCAAACGGCCGCTTTCCACCATTCGCCGTTGAATGGGATGAGGTCGATATTTGGGGTCTTGGAAATAGGCATCGTAGACTGATTGATTAACAGCAAAATTAATGTCACAGCCAATTAAATCAATGAGTTCAAACGGCCCCATCCGAAAGCCAACCGACTTCACCAAGCGATCAATAGTAGCCATATCAGCCCCATTTTCGCCCAAAAGCCGATACGCTTCGCCATAGAAGGGGCGAGCGACACGGTTGACAATGAAGGCGGGCGTATCTTTGCAATGAACGGCCGTCTTACCCAACTTAGCAACAAATTCACTCGCCGCCTCAACCGTCTCCTGACTTGTATCATCCCCTCGAATGATCTCGACCAGCTTCATAATATGAGCCGGGTTGAAGAAATGAAGACCAATGAAACGATCCGGCCGTTTCGTCGCTCCCGCCAATGCGCTGATACTGAGACTAGAGGTATTGCTAGACAAAATAGTATGGTCAGCCGCAGCCTCATCCAATTCGGCAAAAATAGATCGTTTGAGCGCCATCTTCTCTGGAGCAGCTTCAATGACCAGATCAGCTTCGGCCGTTTCAGCCAGGCTCGTCGTCAAGCGAAAAGCATTCTTGGCACTATTGGCCGTCTCTTCGGCCGTTTTCCCCAACGAAACACCCTTATCAATCGAAGCCGTAATTTTCGACAATGCCGATTCTACAATATCGCCATTAACATCATACAAAATGACATGATAGCCAGCTAAAGCGGCTGATTGAGCAATACCCCGCCCCATCGTACCAGAACCGATAACGCTTACTGTTTTAATCATCAATGACCTCTAAACTCTGCTTCTCGTTTTTCCACAAAGGCCGCAACCCCTTCTTTGCTATCATGGCTGCGTCCAGCAATCTCTTGCAAATGAGACTCATACGCCAATGCTTCATCAAGACTCTGACTGTCTGCCCGGCGCATCGCTCGTTTAGTCAAGCCATAAGCCAACGTTGGCCCGGTAGCTAAGGTTCCCGCCCAGGCCGCCACGACTTCTGGCAGTTGGTCGCCTGGAACAACTTCATTAACCATACCCCAACTAAGCGCTTTTTCGGCCGGAATCCGATCGGCCGTTATCGCCATTTCATAGGCTCTTGAGTAGCCAATCAAGCGAGGCAGCGTCCAGGTACTGCCACTGTCAGGAATCAACCCTACCCGACTAAAGGCCAGCATAAAGCTAGCTTTGTCAGAAGCAATGCGCAGATCCGCCGCTAAAGCTACCCCGCAGCCCGCGCCAGCAGCAATGCCATTAACCCCAGCCACAATCGGCTTTTCGAGAGCAATCATTTGGGAAACCAATTTGTTATAACCATGTCGGAGATGTTCCCCAATGGAGAATTCCCCTTCTCTGGCTTGAACATCTTTCAAATCTTGACCAGAAGAGAAAGCACGGCCGTTACCAATAATAACAATACAACGCACCTCTTTGTCCCGACCTGCCTGCTTAAAAGCATCGCGGCACTCAGCGATCATCTGGTCATTAAAAGCATTGAGCGAATCTGGTCGATTGAGGGTAATCGTTGCAACACCGTTCTGCTTCTCATACAAAATTGTTTCGTAACTCATCTGGTTCTCCTTATATTCAAGTAAACCGAAAAAAGTTCTTCAAAAAATACTCACAAATCACCCCAAAAGCCCGAACCATATAAACTATAATTCGTTCAATTCGTGTTAATTCGCGGTAAATCCCTTTTCCAACTTATATCTTCCACCTACTTATACCAATTAGAAAATAGTGGCGGAACACTTTTGAAAACAACAAAAACACGAATCACAACGAATAGAAGTAAACATTCGTGTCATTCGTGTTTGAAAGGATAATATTTAGGTAGGCGGTGAAAAACTTTGAATGAAGATCAGTCACGAATTAACACAAATCCAAACGAATTATAGTCAAAATTAGTGGAAATTCGTGTAATTCGTGGCTATTATTTTTAACTACTTTTACTCATTTACTTAAAATCAGGAAGCCGCTCTAAAAGATAAATTCATCATCATCTTCATCAAAGCCCTCTTCTTCATAAGCCTCTTGATCAAGAAGCTGGCGAACCCAGAGCATCAGCATCGGGCCTTCTTCCAACTCTTGCAGCCGCATCCCAACCACATCTAACTGTTGTCGCATTCGCATGTAGTCGGGAAAATCAAGTTTAACTTGCCGTCCTTCCTTCCAGGCATTACGGCAGCGTTCCATAATGCTTTCCCCATTCAGGGTTCGCAATTCACACATGGCGATCTCCGCATCCTCTGGCCCTTCATAAATAGACCGAAGCCATAAATGGGGAGACGGCCGAAACTCTGGCGTTGGCCCTTCTACAATTGTAATTAATTCTGGTTCTGGATCGTACACAATAACACCACCGGATTTATAGTTTAGTATGGTAATACTACTTCCTCTTATAACGCTTTGCAAGGTGAAATTAGTAATTGGTGTTTCCTTTAAAATGAAGCGGCTAGCCTATTTGGTCATAACAGAGGGTGGAAATTATAGCCATTATTTTAATGCTGGATTGAATGTAAGAGCGTGGCAGTTTGGATAGGCAAATAACGATAATTGTGTTAATGTATTGTTTAGGATATCCCTTATTTGCTTTGGTAACCCCATCTACTAATAATTTAGCAGGATTGTAAAAACTAGCCCAAATACCAAGGTAAATTACTTGGAGGAAAGAGCCACAAGATTAGATTTTTTTGTCGTTGACCATTTCCTTGAGATCTTCTAAATAACCTAAAGATATTTCCAATATATGTCAACCGATTTTGATCAAATCAATCAGCAATTGGAAGATCTATGGAATCAGCGTAGAGGCGACCCCCAAAAGTATCTTCCACTGGCTGAGAATCTGATTTCAGCATCTATCAACATAAACTATGAATTTGGTGCAATCATTGCACGGATGATTAGAGGATATGCCTTTTATCGAATGGGGCAAGAGCTTACTGCGTTTGAACAACTAACCCCCCTGCGTGACCAACTTGACCAGGTAGAACTTGGTATCTGGCATGTCCGCTTTTATTTGACTTATGGTTCTGTTTCACAGTGGCTTAACAATTATGAATTTGCTATTGAACAATATTCCCGCGCATTAGATAGTGCAAAAAGATTAGGGGACATTGCTCAGATCAGGTATGCAGAAATCGTATTTGGAACTATTTATGATTTAATTGGTGATTTTGATAAGTCGATTGAATATTCAAATAAGGCATTAGAACTTGATAATGAATTGATTGACTGGCATCTACGTTATATTGCTAACCTCAATATATCTGATTCATATAATAAAAAAGGTCAGGGTCAAGAAGCAGAGAAATTCGCAAAAATAGCCTTAGAGGTTGCTGAAACTGATAGTACTAAAGCAAGTGGACACACAAATCTTGGAGTAGCTTATACCTTAACTGGCAATAAAAATTTAGCTGTCTACCATCTCAATAATGCAATTGATCTTCGCCAAAAAGCAGGGAATAAGCATCAACTAGCCGAAACAATAATTGATCTTGTTGACTACTACATATCTATCAATGATCCACCCAATGCAATTCAAAACTTAACGACTGCTTTACAAATTGCAGAGTCCATAAACAATCTTTTTCTCATTGCAGAATGCTATAAGCGAATCTATAGACTGTACAAACAACAAAAAGACTGGGAAAAAGCACTCCATTTTCATGAAAAATTAAATCAAATTGAAAAAAAACTGATTGATGAGCATACATTTAATCGTCTAAGAACCTTGGAAATATCTCATGAAATGGAAAGAATGAGAGAAAGAAATATTCTTCAACAGCAAGAATTTGCCAGGTTATCTAAATTAAAAGATGATTTGCTAAGTCATGTGTCCCATGACCTAAAAAATCCCCTTGGCATTATTCTCGGGAATCTATATTTACTTCGCAGAACGTTACCACGTAACCAAATGATGATTGAAAACCAATCTCGATATCTGGATACTATCGAAAGGCAAACTCACCAAATGACACACCTGATATCTGATGTGCTCGATTTGGCAAGATACGATATTGCCTATACACCTAATAAAACAACAGTTGATCTGTGCGAATTTATCACACAGATTGTTATACAACATCAGACCCAGGCAAAAGAAAAAGGCTCATGTTCAGAACTAGTGAAGACGGACAAGAGCAGCGACAAAATTCGGAGTAACTTGTTTATGATTAACCGCAAATTCATGGATAGCCACATAACCAGAGAGATATTTCTTATGAACCCCACGAAAAGGTCGTAGAAAATTGCGTAACCCTGTCCAGCCGCCTTCGTTGGAATTAACATGAACCTCTCGGATACCGTCCCCATCAGCATCTCGCGCCCACTCGTTGTCGCTATGGCAAACGGTCAGGCGAACACGCTTGAGGCGATTGTAACTGTCGTATTCATCGGTGTATAAAGTGGCATCTGGTTTGGTAAACTGCTCAACAAATGAACACAAGGTAACTCCTTTGGTGTTTTTCATCACTCGGATACGTACCTGGCGTGATTCTCGACCTATCACAGCACAGATTGGCGGGCGGTCATTGGCAAAGGTGCCTCGTCCGCGCCGTTTGTTCGCTCGTCGTCGAGGTGGGTCATCCGGGTCGCCATGCCAATCGCTTTTTTTCCCCCGCATTCTGGAACATCTCATCCGTTTCTACTTCCAGGTCATCCAACGGATTTGTCTCTTGCTCTCGTTCAGCATTGGCTTGCAACAATCGCCGAACTTCAGTTGCCGTTGTCCGGCTGATGCCCAACTCTCGCGCCAACTTAGCCGTTGGTTTTCCCTGACACACTCCTCGGATAAACAAGACTGTCTGCTCCGGGGTAAAGTAGCGACCTTCAAATATCGTGCCGCTGTACAAATTGTAGATGCCTTTGCAATTCCGACAGCGGTAAACATCCAGGTCGCTCAGCTCAGTTCGTCGAAACCACAACCCCTGCTCAAAGGGCGCGTCGCAATGCGGACATTTTAAGCCACCAGGGTGAAAGTATCTTTCTATCCATTTCTCGCAGGCTACCCTATCCATTAGGTCTACTATTGGAAAGTCCATGCTTTTTATTCTATATCAGATCACTTGTACTGAACATGAGCCAAGAAAAAACTATCAAGCTTGAAATAGATTGCCCATCAATCATCAGATGCGAAATTGATGTCAATGCACTTGAGCGGGTTTTGACCAATATAATCAGCAATGCTATTAAATACACCTTCAATAATGGCCAGGTCCAGATAAAAACGTATTTAAGCAGTGGAAATGAGTTTACGATTGAAATAAATGACACTGGCATAGGGATTCCTGAACAGGAATTATCCAGAATTTTTGAACCCTTTTATCGTGTATCAGTACATGAGAACATCGCAGAAGGTACGGGACTTGGTTTATCAATTGTCAAAAAAATTATTGAAAGACAGAATGGCTCGATAACGGTAACCAGTCAAGTAAATCAAGGCACAACCTTCACCATAATTTTACCCGCCAAAACTTGAAAGAATTGAGGAATCGCTCGACACTCAACGATGAAAGATTCCTCATCCCTGCGGGATTCTGAATGGCAATTTGATGTCGAGATTTTTATTTTCTCACTTGAGAGAGATTGGTATCCAATAGAAAGAACGCCAGAAACCAAAAGTCGGCTCTCAACAATCAACAAACTAACTGCTGGTTAGTCATTATCCCAACGCCTGCGCCAAATCGGCAATCAAATCGGCCGTATCCTCCAACCCAACCGAAAAACGTACCAACCCTGGCCGAACACCACTGGCCGCGATCTCCTCATTACTCTGAACCGCCGAAATCGTACTCGCCGGATGGGTAATCAACGAATGAACCCCACCCAAACTAACCGCCAGACTAATTAACTTCAACCGTTTTAACAGTTGATAGCCGGCCTCTCGACCACCATGTAGATCAAAGCAAACCATACCCCCAAAGCCGCCCAGCATCTGCCGCCGGGCCAACTCATATTGAGGGTGTTCAGGTAAACCTGGATAATGCACCTGCGAAACGGCCGAATGAGCGGCCAGGAAACGGGCCACAGCCAGCCCATTTTCATTGTGTCGCGCCATACGCAGACCATAAGTCTTAAGACCCCGCTCCAGCAACCAAGCATCAAAGGGATGCAAAACGCCGCCAAACATCACATGCTCATGCCATAGGTGATCGATCCGTTTTTTACTACCCACAAGCACCCCGGCAACCAGATCAGAATGACCTCCAAGATATTTCGTACCACTATGTAAGACCAAATCTGCGCCGAGGGATAACGGCCGTTGATTAAAAGCCGAGGCAAAGGTGTTATCAACGACAGTGGTAATACCTTTGACCTTTGCCAAATCAGAAACGGCCGCTATGTCAGTCAATGACATCACCGGATTAGCCGGACTTTCCATATAGATCAATCGCGTATTCGGCTGAATCGCCTCAGCAAAAGCATTCACATCCGTTTGGTCTACCAGGGTGCTTTCAATACCTAATGTCGGCAGCTTATGATGGATTAGCTTATAGGTGGTCGGATAAAGCGTTTTCTGAGCAACGATATGATCCCCGGCCTTCAGATTGCCCAATAACGTCAGAGAAACGGCCGCCATCCCCGAAGACAAAGCCAACGCCGCCTCCCCATCCTCCAAAGCCGCAACCGTCTCTTGCACTTGGCGCGTGTTTGGCGAAGCATATCGGCCGTAAAACTGAGGATGCCCCACCGAGGTCATCGCCTTAGCAATATCAGCCGGATCATCAAAGTGATAGGTAGCGGCCTGATAAATAGGCGAAGATACCCCCGAAGAGGGGTTTTCAACATCCCCAGCGTGAATGGCCTTCGTCTGCAAACCTCGATTACTATTTCTTTCCATGCCCCATCAAACCATCCGCTAACTCTTCTAATTTCAACAACTGTTCTCTTGTGCCAAGCACAATCAACTCATCCCCAACAGTCAATTGGGTTGTCTCATCAGGAATAAAGGTTTTCCGTTCTGGTCCCCGCTGCAAGGCAATGAGAATGGTTCCAGTCCGTCGCCTCAAATCGGCTTCAATAACTGTCTTCCCAACCAAAACCGAACTTTCGCCAATTTGTAATTCCTCCAGCCACAATTCCAAACCGCTGTCAAGCGTGACGACATCAAGGAAATCGGTAACATGAGGCCGCGAGAGCAAGTTAGCCATATGACGGCCGCCAATCTGATAAGGAGATACGACCTTGTCGGCCCCAGCCCGGCGCATTTTCGCCTCATTCTCAGGGTCCACACTTCGGGAAACGATAAAGAGGTTAGGGTTTAACGTCCTGGCCGATAGAACAATGAAAAGATTATCAGAATCATTACCGCTGCATACCATTAACCCTCTGGCCCTTTCAATCCCAGCCTGACGCAAAGTTTCATCCCTGGTGGCATCACCTAACACCACTGTCAAGCCCATATCAGTGATTTCCTGAGCGTGTTCTGCCTGCTTTTCGATAACCACGACCTGTCCCTTGGCCTCGGTTAACGCCTCATAAGCGCTGCGACCAACTCGGCCGTAACCACAAATGATAAAATGGTTTTCTAATTTCCTAATGGCCCTCATAATTCGTCTCTCTCTTACCCTTGGCCCCACCCGGACATTCAATATGTATTCACCAACCGCACTAAATGTATAAGCAGCCGTGCTGACCCCTAATAGAATTAATATGATGGTGAAAATTCGGCCGTTTGCCGTTAACTCCCGCGTCTCCCCAAAACCAACCGTTGAAAGGGTAATAACGGTCATATACAAAGCATCCAAGAAGTCCCACCCTTCAATGATCCGGTAGCCGATTGTGCCAATAAGCAAAATAGCCGCCAGAGCAATGATGACAGGGGTTAAGCTTCTTCTCAGCGTAAGCATTCGTTTACCTAAAAGTCAGGCTTTTCCTCATCTTTACCTCGGTCCTATTTGACATTATATCTCTCAACTATATTCAGGACGGGTCAATCAGTGCATACTGTTTACTGCCTACTATTTACTGACTACTGTTGACCGATACTAGCTTCTACCATTCATTCAGACAAGCAGACAGTGCAAGGACAGGCTTGACGCAGCATATCCCAGGTGTAGATGCCAGTATTATGGCCGTCCGTCCAAAAGAATTGAATCGCATAACTACCAACGGCCGAAATCTCATCCAGATTCAACGCCGTTACAGGCGCATCCCGTACAACACGAGGGTCAGGTGGCCCACCCATATGGGCATGGCCGCCTTTACAACCAACACAAGGACAAACCGCCCGCAGCCCATTAAAGGAATAAGCGCTTTCATGCCCATCATCCCAGGTGATAAATAGTTGCCGCTTTTCACGATCGGCCGTTATGTTGGTTGGTCGGGTCATATTTTAAATGATGAGACAAAGAAAATAATGAATAATAAACAACGAATTTCGTTCTTCATTATTCAAAAGCCCCCAAACGTTCCATCACCTCTTCCCGACCAGCCTCAAACCGCGCCAACTTTTCCCGCTCCTTTTCAACAACATGAGCCGGGGCCTTTTGGACGAATTCACTGGCTAACAAGCCAGAAACACGGCCGATTTGCTTATCCAGGTCTTTTAATTCAGCCGTTAATCTAGCCCGTTCCTTTTCAAGATCAACCATACCCGCCATTGGTAAGTAAGCGGTAATATCACCCATTGGAATCGTGGCCGCATCATCGGGGGCCTCGCCTGAAGATTCGATATTAAGTTTAGTCTCATCCAAACGAGCCAAGAAAGCTAGAATCGGCCGTTGTGAATTCAAGAAATCAGCCTTGTCACCCGCCACAATCGAAGCCGCAATAAATCGAGCAGGTTCCACCTTGTAGGAAGAACGGGTCGCCCGGATAGACCGAACTAGCGTTTGCAACCGCTCAAAGTCTGCCGCCGCCTCTGGATACTGTTGACCACTTTCCGGCCAGTCCGCAACAATTAGCGCTTCCGGCCAACCTTCTGCCGGGCCAATACCAACATCGGCCGTAACAAAAGCTGCCTTAACCTGCTGCCAGGTCTCTTCAGTAACAAATGGGATAAACGGGTGAAGCAATCGTAAACTGGCATCCAATACATACCACAGCACAGACATCGTCGTCCAGGCAGTTTGTCCGTCCCGATCAAATTGAACCTTGGCTAACTCCAAATACCAGTCAGCAAAATCACCCCAAAAGAAGTCATGAATTTGACGGCCTGCTTCCCCATATTGATAACTATCATAGAGTCGATCGGCCGTTTCAATTAACTTACTCAACCCCGTCAAAATCCATTTGTCAGCAGCAGAGTAATCGGGACTTCCGTTTTTGGGGCCATCTTCGACCGACACTTTATCCAAATTATGCAGAATAAACCGGGCCACATTCCAGATTTTATTCGCAAAGTTACGGTTGCTTTCGACCTTTGCCAATGACAAATTAAGGTCGTTGCCTGGTGTTCCTCCCGTCAGGAGCGTGAAGCGCAAAGCATCCGTGCCAAACTTCGCCATCACTTTGAGCGGGTCAACGACATTACCAATCGTTTTGCTCATCTTACGACCCTGATCATCCCGAACCAGGCCATGTAAATAGATGGTGTGAAAAGGAACGTCATTAGTGAACATCGTTCCAGCCATAACCATCCGGGCCACCCAAAAGAAGAGGATGTCATAACCCGTTTCCAGCACGTCAGTCGGATAATATCGCGCCAAATCGGCCGTCTGTTCCGGCCACCCTAGCGTCGAGAAAGGCCAAAGAGCGCTGCTGAACCAGGTATCCAACACATCAGGGTCCTGCTCCAGATTAGCGCTTTGACAAGCGTCACAAACCGTCGGGTCCGTGCGACTAACCGTCATATGGTTGCACTCCTGACAATACCAGACCGGGATACGATGGCCCCACCACAACTGTCGACTAATACACCACGGCTGAATATTATCAAGCCAATTCTCCCACACTTTGACGAATCGCTCCGGCACAATTTTGACCCGACCACTGTGAACGGCCGCTAAACCCATCTTAGCCATCGGCTCAGCTTCAACAAACCACTGCTTGCTAACCATTGGCTCAATGATCTCGCCTCCTCGCTGACTCCGAGGCACATTCAGCGTATGATCTTGTTTCTTGATCGTTAACCCAGCCGATTCCATATTAGCCCACAATCGCTGGCGACACTCAGCCCTATCTAATCCAACATAGGGGCCAGCAATCTCCGCCATTGTCGCATCTTTATTCATAATATTGATGATTGCCAGGTTATGGCGTTGCCCAATCTCAAAATCATTGGGATCATGACCAGGCGTGACCTTCAAAGCGCCAGTTCCAAAATTCATGTCAACGTAATCATCCGCGATAACTGGAATTTCACGATTAAGCATGGGAACAAGGGCTGTCTTGCCAACCAAATCAGCATATCGTTCGTCATCAGGATGAACGGCCACGGCCGTATCAGCCAATATCGTCTCAGGCCGAGTCGTAGCTACGGGAATGTGCCCCCCACCTTGAATAGGGTATTTGAAGTAATAAAGAAAGCCCGGTTCTTCGCCATATTCAACTTCCAGGTCAGAAACGGCCGTTTGCAATCCCGGCGACCAGTTGACCAAATATTCACCCTGATAAATCAATCCCATTCGATATAGGCGAACAAAAGCCTCCCGAACAGCCTTTGAAAGACCCTCATCCAATGTAAACCGTTCCCGATCCCAATCGCAGGAAGCGCCAAGACGACGAAGCTGCCGGGTAATATAACCGCCGTACTTTTCCTTCCATTTCCACGTTCGTTCTAAAAAGGCTTCCCGGCCCAGATCATGTTTAGTCAGCCCTTCTTTACGAAGCTGTTTTTCTATTTGAAGTTGGGTAGCAATACCAGCGTGATCGGTACCCGGAACCCAAAGCGCAGCCAATCCCTGCATCCGCGCCCGACGAATCATCAAGTCTTCGACAGCGACGAAAAGGGCATGACCCTGATGCAATTCGCCAGTCACATTCGGTGGGGGAATGGAGATAACGAATGGTTTCGCATCAGACGGCCGTGCCTCCGGCTTAAACCACCCATTTTCCTCCCACCATTGATAGATTCGTTCCTCGACGTTGCTAAAGTCGTAGGCTTTTGGCATTTCGCTCATATAGTATTCCTTTTCGTCGGTAATATGTTGGACACTGGTAAAAGTGCAACCTCTTAAAGAAGCTGAACTTCTAGGGCTCAATTTCCCAATTACCAATTACACCGTCTAATTTTCGTAAATATCTATCCTAAAAATCTCATCACCAACAGGCTCCTGGTTAGCCAAGTTACCCGGTTGGACGAAAGTGATCGAGTTCAAGACATCTTCCCCTTCCAGCAATTCACCAAAGACCGTATGAATGCCATCAAGGTGAGGCGTTGGCACATAGGTGATAAAAAATTGACTACCATTCGTATCTGGCCCCGGCGGTTTCGCCATAGCCAATAAACCAGGCCGATCAAAAACGAGACCGTTTTCAACTTCATCATTAAAGATATAACCAGGGCCGCCGCTGCCAGAGCCAGTCGGGTCGCCAGCCTGAGCCATAAAGTCAGGAATAACCCGATGAAAAATAGTGCCGTCATAAAAGCCCTGCGTTGCCAGGAATACAAAGCTGTTAACTGTCAGAGGTGAATCGTCATCAAACAAGTTGACGAGCAAATCCCCCTTTTCAGTCCGAATCACAGCCTGATACGATTTAGCTGTATCAATAATCATCTCAGGATAGCTGTCATAAAAATTTTCCCGGTCAGCCGGTACCATTTCAGCCAACGGCCGTTCACCCTCTATCAAACTCCCCTCCCCCGTCAACGCAGCCGTTGAACCTTCAGTGTCAGTCCCGTCCCCCTCACCATCAGCTGCACCACCAAGTTGAAGCACAAATAATGCAACCACAATTATCAATAAAATAGCCCCACCACCTGCGATCATTCGATTCCGAAAGGATTCCTTCTGCTTCCGTTCTTCTTCCCGTCGTTTTCGGCTTTGAGTAACTCGAACACTTTGTTTATTTACTTTTCTATTAGCCATGCTTCTCCTCTATTATCTACCTCGTCGCCATTCAAGCCGCCAAATAACGGCCGAACCAATTAAAGCAACGGTAGCGCCAATAATATAAGCTTCCACGATATTTGCATTAGCGACAAACAATCCAATCATCCCAAATACACCAGTCAACAGATATAAAATTAATACCGCCTCCCGCTGACTAAAGCCTAATTCCACCAGGCGGTGGCTAAAATGATCTTTTCCGGCCGTTGTAAACGGATTCACCCGCCGCCGCAAACGAGACACAACCACCAAAGTCGTATCAAGTATCGGAATACCTAATATGAATACGGGAACCATCCAGGTGACGGCATTAACATTATCTGGGAAACGCAATTGCAACCCTAAAACTGCCAGTAAGAAGCCTAAAAACAATGCCCCAGCATCTCCCATAAATATCTTAGCTGGGTGAAAATTATAGCGTAAGAAACCCAGACAAGCCCCTAATATTGCCGCCGCTACCGAGGCCACCAAATATTGCTCATTAAAGATAGCCAAGAGCAAAATAAAAGAGGCAGCCACCCCGCTGACACCAGCGCTCAAGCCATCCATATTATCTAAAAAATTGATAGCATTACTGATTCCAGCCAGCCATAAAAAGGTTACAGACAGGTTCATCCAAAAGGGGATTTGTAATCGGACTTGAATGCCAAAGAAGACCAATATCAAGAAGCCAATCATCTGACCAGCTAGCTTAACCGTTGCGGGCAAATTGCGGCGGTCATCAACCAAACCGACGAGAGCCACAACCCCGGAAGCCAGGATCATGCCAACGATTTGGGGAGAGCTGATATTAAGGGAGTTTGGGAGAATGGAAAAGAGCGCCAGCAGGGTAAGAATTGCCCCACCAAATATTGCCACACCACCCATCAAGGGCATTGGCTCTTTATGCAGTTTTCGGCTTTCTGGCACATCTACAAAGCCAATCCAAATCGAAAAGCGACGAACCAGTGGGGTACTAAAGGCAGTCAGTGTCAACGCCGTTAGAAAAACAAAAATAACGATACGCAACTAGTTAGCCTATTGGACCGGATTGTAGGACGGCCGTTTATTCACCTTCAGCCGGTTCCCCATCAATTTGCAGCAAAAAGGTTTCAATCTGAGCCCTTACTTCGTCAGGCGATTGCGCCAACGCGCTTTGGGCAAACTCACGCGCCCGAACCATATCACCGAATTCAAAAAAGCCTCGGGCCAGCGTAAAATCAAGCTGCCACTGAGGAACCTGACCACCACTTTCCAGTGCCTGTTGGTAGGCGCTCAAAGCTTTCTCCGTCTCACCGATCATGGCATACACTTCAGCCAGCCGCCCTAATCGATTTGCATTCGCTTCTCGATATTCAAGCCCTTGCTCAAGGCTCGTCGCCGCCAGCCTCAGATATTCCTGAGATTTGTCCGGCTCCTGATCCGCACAGGCAACCAGAATGTCGGCCCTATCAAAGTAACTGTTAGAGAAGAAGGGATCAACTTCCACAGAATAATTATAAAGTCGAATAGATTTTTCGCAGCTTCCTTGGAGGACAAAAGCCATCCGGGCATATTCATTAGCAATGACCGAATTATGAGGGCTCAGCCCTAATGCCCCCTCATAATACTCTCCAGCTTGCTGAGAACGCTCCTGCCGCTGTTCCCCTTGTGAGAAATCAGCCCAGCGGGTATTTAAGCGAGCCAGATTAGCCGTATGATCCGTGTTCAGCGGGTTAATATCTTGCGCTAGTGTAAGTTGTCCACTGGCCGTTTCCAACAATTCAATCCGTTCATTTGTATCTTCCGTCACGCCGGAACGTTCCAGAAAAGCGCGCCCCAGCCAAAGATAATAAAAATCTTCTCTAGGTGCCAAATCAATAGCATGTTCATAAATCGCAATAGCATTATCCCAATTTTGGGGATTACCTGTTCGGCCAGCCGCTTTATCCCACGGATCGGCTCGTTTATAAACTATATCAGCCTGAATGATCCGCATGTTGGTCGTTGCAATCAAGTAAAAAGCGAGTGGAAAAATTATCAAGGCCGCAATCATCGTTGGGGTTGTGGCCCATTGTTTGATTCGTCCCTTAGCACCCTGGAAGATGGCTAAGCCACTTACAAACAGCAAAGCAAAGGTGAAGATATAAAATGTAGTAAGCAATCCGGCCGAAAGATTAGCCTCTAACACCCGACGCTCTACATCCGGTGTCGCTTCCGTGACACCTGGTGGGGGCAAGATGCCTGTCCTGACCTGAAATGCCTGGAAATAAGCAAAAACAAGTCCAACTACCAATGACAAGATCAGCATAACAGCCGCAGGTAGCAGAAAATCGTTCCAGCCAGAATCCCAAATCAGATACAAGATCGTTCCACATGCGAACGCCATAACAAAACCAAACCAGGCAACGCCTGTCACAACAACCGGGATAGAGAAAGCTAACCCAAGCAAGCCAACGATACCGGCCGCCAGATGACCATATTGATGATTGACGAACAAACCAATAGCGACCAGCAAGCAGGCACCCGACCAAAATAGGATTAAGGTGTTCCCTAATAATCTATTTAATCCAGGCCCAACTTCAGGGACAGGCAAAAGGAAACGGGCCATAATACCCACAACCGCCAGCCCCAAGAGTACAGCCCCAGCAATTCGGAGGCGATCCGGCTTCACTCTTCCCCCGCCCTTCAACCGAATCAAATTGTGTTTAGAAAACTCACTCAACAGCAGCAAGCTGCCCAAAAACCAGGTCAAGATGAGAACCAGGAAAACGAATGGCGAAGGAACAAACCCATCCCCAGCATTAACGAGTAACGATTGATGAAGAATTTCACCCGTAGACGGTACATCAGAAATGCTTTGAATCTGCTCCCCATCAGGTAAAGAGTAGGTCATAAAATTATAACCCAGCGTGCCAACAACCAAGCCTAATATGAGAGCCATTGTAAGGACAGGAGCCGTCCAACCGGGAGAAGTAGCTGGTTGTGGTGCGCTTCGGCTTCGTCGCCGCTTACGGTTCGTAGTCACTACTTCTTCTTCATTTTCGTCGACTGCAACCGACTCAGTCCTTAACGCTGGCAGAAAATGGCCCACCATAAACATCAAAGCCACAAAGACAAAAAAGTGGGTTCGGGTCGCGGCAATGGCAATACCAAAGTGAATTTCGACATAGTGAGCCAACACACCCGAAACCAAGGCGATCATTAATAATCGATCCACACCAAAAGGATCAACGGCCTCAGATTCATCATCCCCCTGTGCCACAATAGCATAGTAGACTAAGTAAAGGACCAGGCCAGCGATACTGCCAGAGGGGAGCGCAACGCCTAGGAACGGCATACCCAAAATGGAGACAATGACTATGCCGCCAAGAATAGCCCCACCGATCCACAAGCCGATCAACACATTTCGATCCCGCTTGGTACGAACAACCCCTAACCAGCGAAAACCAAAATAAAAAACGCTCAAGTAAAGGAATTGCCAGACCAAGAAACCAGCTAGACCAGTAATGACAATTGAATCAAAGGTTTCATTATGCGCCCGGTCCGGCGAAGCGTTTCTGGCCTCAATAGTCGCCAACTCTGGCGGATAAAAACCGTTATAAGCCACATACATGGATTCAGGCCCATAACCAATGATCGGCCGTAAAAAGTTAAAAGAATCTTGGGAACCATCAGGGAACGTAATCGGTTCGTGGGGAGCGATTAAATCAAGTACCCCTTCCCAGATAAGAACACGCACCCGACCACTACCCTCACCCGCTTCCAGCAACTGACCAAAACGGCCGATCTCCGGCAGCGCTTTCCATTCCGCAAAGGTGGTCAAAGTGTTCCCTATGACGGGCGTCTCTTTGAATGGTTCTGTCGTTTCGTCAGGGATATTGAAAGAAAACAAGACCCCAGCAGCGATAACAGCCGTTAAAATCCAACTCAGCCACAACCAACGCCACCCCACCTTAGCCACCGCCATCACAAAGACAGCAATCACCAAAACAACATTACCCCCCACAAACGTATAAAAAGAAATATTAGCCGATTCAATGACATTGCTGGCAATTAATAGCGGAAACAGACCCCCAAATAAAACAAGCAACAGTGCCTTTCCTGCGTCGGAAGCGCCAAATGACCGCTCGTTCGCCCGTGCATTTCTCAGCGAAACCAGCAAGATCAAGATAAAAGCATAAATGCCAACCAATAACCCCAAGAATGGCCCCCGACTCCGCGTCCAAAATATAGCAATGAATTGAATAGCTAATGTGAAAATATAGATTGAGGAGCGAATGACATCAGCCTGAGACAGATCCTCATCATTGAGAATATTAGTGAAGGCATCCAATATTCGAGCCAAAGTTAAGGGAACGGCCATGATAAGATAGGCCGCAATAAAAATAGAGTTACCCATATGCCCCGCGACTCGCCGCTCAACATTTCCACCCCAAGGCAGCGGGTCTAGGCTAAAATGCTGCAACATAGCATATAGCGAGACCGGAATACTAGTGATGATGACGGCCGTTACAACCCGCGTCACCTGCTCCCGCCTCCGAATAGTCGCCAGCATCAAGGCAAAAACAATAATGTAGGATAAGGTCGTATAAGTCCCCTGAAGCCGCTGATAAGAACCAGCCCAACTCACATTTCGTGTCACCGAAAAAACAGTTGAGACAAGGTAAACGATAACGAGTAAGAAAACCGGTAAAACAAATGGTTTTCGCCAAATTGAGTCCTCACTGCGCCAAGACAGCCAACTCATAGATTGCCAGCCCTTCCGATCTACAAACAGGACAAGCCAAGCAGCCGACATAAGCACGGCAATAGACCGTAGCAAAGTAAGTTTATCGGGTTCAAACACCCTTGAAGAGTGAATGTTAAAGAACAGCGGTGTCAAAACGATAGCCGCCAACCAACCTGCTTCAATCAATCCTTCGCACCAACGCGAAATTCTAGATTCCATTCGTTTGTCTCTTCCTTCTCAAAGAAATCAGACTATTCAAGTCTTTAAGTAATGTTTGTCAATCCAAGAAAGAATCTTACCGCATTGAAAAAGTGCAAGCAAACACCTTAAGGCTTGTGCTCCATCAAAGCATTCTCAATCTCCCCTACCCGCTGAATGGCATACCGCCAACTAAAATGTTGCTCTACAAATTTCCGAGCCGCTCTCCCCATCTCATATCGCAGCTGAGGCTGCTGTAACAACCTAACAATCTGATGCGCTAACTCACTACCCTGATCGGCCGTTAACAAATCTCGCCCCGGCTCTGCGCCAAGCCCATCATTTATTAAATTGGTCGTAACCACGGGCCGCCCAGCGGCCATTGCTTCCAAGACCTTATTTTGAACTCCCGCCGCAAAGCGCAGGGGAGCCACAAATACAGCAGCCTGATTCAAATAAGCATTAAGGTCCTCAACAAAGCCAGTCACAGTAATCGCCGGGTTTTGTGCCAACTGCTGAATTTGTACGGCCGGTTCGGCCCCAACAATAGTAAATTTGCAATCTGGTATCTCTTCTTGGATAAGAGGCAATATCTCTTGGGCCAGAAAAACGGCCGCATCAATATTATGAAACACCCCCATATGACCCACAAAGATAAGGGTGTTAGGCACCGATGGAATATCTAACGGCCGAAACATCTCTAAATCAACCCCATTTGGGACAACTTGGATATTTGCACCAGGATTATTGACCTGAAGCACCCGACGGTCTTGTTCCGAAATGAGCCAAGTCTCCTCAAATGTTCGGGCAACAGTATCCTCATAAGACACAATTCTCGGCCGTTCTAACCCATAAATGAGCCGCCAATAAAAAGGACGATAAGGCAACGATTTAACAACCTCTTGAGAGACAACATCAGTCAAATCAACAATTCGATATAGGTTAGGGCTATTTTCTAGATAAGGGGCCATTCGGAAAAGATGAATGTAGGCCGCATCAAAATCCGAGCTGGCGACCAAACGGTCTATAAGCGTCTGCATATTCCGATCGCGGTAATAAAGACTTTGGAGTGGCCGTTTATTACGCCAGATATTTAATCCAGTCGTGATTGTTGAACGAACTCCCGACTTCTTTATAACATGAACGGCCGAACAATACTGCGCTAACGGCCGAATATTAGCCCGTTCTGCCTCATCAGCAATGAATGAAACCAACGTCAACTCATGATACTGACTGAGATGTTCAATGAAATGAAAAGCCCTTAATCGATCGCCACGATTCGGCGGGTACGGCAAACGAGAAGTGAGACAAAGAAGGCGCATGAATTCTGTAACAACTATGGCGATGGTGTCAACAACGGCTAGTTACCATTCACCACTATCGGCATATATAATTTATAAACTGTTGGGCCAGGTGTTGGTGGTGTAGCTGTCGGCGTCGCGGTAGATGTCGGAGTGGCCGTAGCCGTCGCAGTCGGCGTCGCAGTTGAGGTTGGCTTTGGAACAATAACATTGACATCTACATCGGCCGTAACATCTATCCGACAATCTTGCGTTAAAGGAATATCGTAATCCCTATCTTCGGCCGTACTAGTTTCATGCAGCAAGGTAGCTTGAAGCGTTTCAACATTGTTCCAATCAGGATCACTAGCTGGATCAGCCGCAATTTCAACCACAATAAAATACTCTCTACTGCCATCGGTAAACGAAATTTGTACATTGGTATCCCCATCTGCAAACAGAAACGTTTGAACGCCACTGGTCAAATTCAAACTACCAATAGTTGTAACTAACGTATCAGAGCCACTCTCAAAGATACCCGATCCATCATCCAGGTAAATGCTCAGATTTTCAATTAAGGCATTTGCTTCAGCGGTTGTTAATGGATCGCCATCGCTTTCTTCCAAGAGAATGTCGAAACTGGTCAATTCGATGTCATGATCCCCGACACGGCCGTTGTGAACGGCCTTAACACGAAGCAGATCGTCAATATCTGAGGGGCCCATTGCATTTGGAGCCGTATTAGTCAACAACAAACTAAACTGCCCCCCACAATTCTCCCACCATGAGATCGAACCCATCGATTCTGAAGAAGCTACCAAATCACTATCACCATCGTTGTCAATATCAGAGAAAAAGCCAGAGTATCCATCAAAGTAATTAATTTGAACGGAATGTTTCTGCCAAACTGATCCATCACCAACAGTGTTCTCCCACCAAGCTATTTCATCGCCACCTGCATGAGAAACTCCGTAAATATCAAAGTCACCATCATTATCCAAATCAACCCATTGTGCCTCTCGAGCCATTACAAAATTGTTATCTACAAGATGTTTTATCCAACTTGTTCCAGTCCCATTAATATTTTCCCACCAAGAAATCTCACCGCCAAGCAAAGCTGCCCCTAGCACATCCCAATCACCATCTTCATCAATATCAGCAAGTTGAATGGTTCTTGCCCAATCAAAATTAGTCCCGACTATATGTTTACTCCAACTTAAACCATCGCCATTGAGATTCTCCCACCAGGCTATTTCATCACCAAAACGAGCTGTACCTACTATGTCAGGGTCGCCATCCTGATCCATATCAACCGACCTTGCGTGGAGTGCCCCCGCAAAAGAGGTTTCAACGATGTGTTGAATCCAGGTCGACCCATCACCATTAACATTTTCCCACCATCTGATGTCATCCTCTAGACTTGAAGTCGCAACAACATCCCAATCACCATCCATATCTACGTCAACACCAATCACAGTAAATGCGTGAGTGAAATTACTAATCGTATGTGTAAGCCAAGTCGACGCGTCACCATTAGTATTTTCCCACCAGTTAACTTTATCACCGTCCCAAGCGGAGCCGAAAATATCTAAATCGCCATCTTGATCAATGTCAACGGTATCAACTGAACGGGCATCATTAAAGTTGGATGAAATCACACCTGGTTGCCAAACGGAACCGTCTCCATTAACATTTCTCCACCAAAGAATATTATCTGTATCAGACCCTGTTGCAATGACATCCATATCTCCATCGTGATCTATATCGGCCGAATGAGAATAAAATGCTCCGTCGGCCAGATTACCTATAACATTTTCACTGGTGAAATGGGCGTTTCGATGAATCGTTTCATTTTGCCACAAAGCCACTTCACTGTCATCAAAGGCCACGCTCACTATCTCATTATCACCATCGTCATCTAAATCGGCAGCGAATAAATATTTGGCTCCATCAAAAGCCAAGTCTACTTCATGTATTAGCCAGGTCGAAGCATCACCATTTGTATTCTCCCACCAGGCAACTTTATCTCCCGTAAATGCAGCCCCCAAGATGTCAATATCTCCATCCCGATCCAGATCAGTCGCATGGGCCATCCAAACGCCAGTGAAGGTATCGTCAATAATGCTCTCATTCCAGAGAGAGCCATCACCATTCACATTTTCCCACCAAGCAATCTTATTATCATCTCTTGCCGTCCCAAGAATATCAAGATCACCATCCCTATCAATATCTATCGCTTGAACCGAAGTCGAGGCTGCTAATGTGTCACTAATAACATGCTCAGTCCAGGTCAAGCTGTCACCATTTATATCTTCAAACCAACTAATTTTGTCTCCCTGACCAGCACCGAGAATATCCAGATCGCCATCCCTATCAATATCACCCGCATGAACAAAGTATGGTTCTACAAAGGTATTATCAACTGTATGAGGTGTCCAACTCGAACCATCACCATTGTCATTTTCAAACCAGGTCACCTCATTATCATCAGCCGCCGCCCCAACTACATCTAAATCGCCATCTCGATCAACATCGCTAACATAAACTGAAACAGCCCCATCAAAGGTACTATCGATATTATGTTTTACCCAGACAGAACCATCACCTATAGTGTTCTCCCACCAAGCAACTTGATCTGGACTACCAGCAGCAGCCCCAACAACATCGAGATCACCATCTCGATCAATATCGGCCGTAAATACCGAACGAGCCTCATCCAATGGATCCGCAATCGTATGTTCCGTCCAAACCGAACCATCTCCCGCTGTATTCTCCCACCACAAAATCTGATTATCCCATCTGGCTGCGCCCAAAATATCAAGATCGCCATCACTATCTACATCATCTACATGAACCGAATAAGCGCCACTAAATGTGCTTGTAACTGTATTTCGAGGTGGAAACGGTATTTCCGCGGCACGAATTTGGATAACAATAAATACTAAAGTGGTCAAAACACCCACCCCTAGCGCCCCCTTGAAAAAATTATTTACTCTAAACATTTTTACAGCTCCTTATAAACAATGTAGAAACAGAGAATGTCAATAAGTGGATTATACCACTATTTCTTCACAGCCCTCAAAGTACGGAACTAAGTATAGTCAAATGAGTTGTGCTGGATAAGCAACGAAGGCAATAGTACAATCTGGCAAACAAAAACTCATGCTTGATAGTTTCATCCATTAGGACATGTTTGTTTGCACTTAAGTAGTCAACAAGTAGACATTGCGCCGCTCCCGCGCCCTCCCCAGTAAACGCACCTGATTCAAGTTGGTGTGTTCAAGAACAAAAGCGATGAATTCCTCTTCGGTAAAATGCTTGTAAGCATCACCCGACGTCTCTTGTGGTTCAAAATACATCGCCTGACAACGCAACTTGCCCAGGAATTTAACGAGGCGTTCATAGTCCTGCCTCGCCTTCACTAGATGGTGAAAGATATTCAACGCCAGGACAATATCAAAATCAGAACGCTCAATGTCAAACAAGGAACGTTCCCAAATAGTAAAACGTTTGCCATGCATTCGACGGTATCGTTTCAGCACAGCTAGATTTTCCGGGTCTGGCTCAACAGCATAACAATCAAAGCCTAAATCTTCAAAACGGAAAGCAAAATAACCAAAATAGGAACCTATATCCAACACCGTCCCCTCATGGACAGGCAAGCTATCAACAATATACTCCCACCGTTCATTGCCATACCTAGCTCTTTCCTTCAGCTCGCCACCATAAATCTGCGGCAAAATGTCCAGGTCAGGATGGTTAAACGGCTGGTGAATAAATCCCCGCTGTAGACAAATCTTGATAATGTCCTGGCGCAGTGCCTCCCACTCTTGGTGTCGCCGGGTAACAATTACCGGAATCTCTTCCAATGCTAACATCTGTGCAATTGCTAAACGATGACGCCCTTCTTCCAAAAGAAATTCACCTTTTCGGCCGATTTGCACCCGCACCTCATCAAAAACATTGTCCGACCCTAATTCAGCCTGCGTTTTGTAACCCTCATTCTTAATTGCCTGATACAACCCTTCAATATCTCGCCATCTTTGAAGATACTGTTCGGCTGTTGTACAGCCATCAATAAAACCGCCAGCATCAATTATCTGTACATGTTCTTGAAATTGAGGAATATCCTCGTAATCGAGTCCATCCAAAATTCGTTGTTTTAGAATTGGATAAATTTGAGAACGCTCATGAACCAGATAACCATCCCGATCCCAATCACCACCGCTGACAGTGCCAAAGTGCCAGACAGCATTACCCTGCCAGGTGTCATCATAGCGAGATACAGTATGAGTAATTTCATGAGGCTCCACGAACCGTAACCCCTCATCATCCTTACGCAGTTTCATCAACCCATTCGCCAGGTGATAGGCGCTAAAGCGATAAAAGCGACGAAGTTTATCTCGTAAGAACTCATTTCGACGGACCACTCTACGTAGTGGCCGAAGCATTGAAGGTTTAAGCATAACCTTGTACCCTATAAAAATTCGACACAGTATAAATCAGGCGAATTGTATCAGAACGGATATTACCGACAATCAGCCGATCTTTAGGGTTTAGGGTTGCTTGTTCATATTGGCGGAACCAACCCCACCCACTGGGCCACTTTTCGCCCAAATTGCAAAATCTCATACTTCAAATGCAACGCTCCGAATCGGGCTTGCTCATTGCGAGACATCGAACCGACAGCGGCCGTTCCATAACCCAATTCCTCTAACAACACGCCAGCGACCCGTTCAAAAAGACGCAAATCGGCCGAACTCATCTCTTGTTCCCAACGACCGATCCGGCTCTTATTAGCAGGCTTTCGCACGGCTTCATGAAAACTACCCGCCTCAATCTGACGCTTAGCCTGACGATGATGGCTAACCATCTCTTCCAAAAAAGGCTCCTCCAAAAAGTCACAAATAGCTTGCAGCTCCCGCTCTGGCGAACCGACCAAAGCCTCATACTTCAACTCATAATAATAATCACCACCTAAACGCCTACCAGAAGCCTGCGCTTCCTGAATTCGCCGCACCCAGTTTCGAGCGGCAAAATACATATCGACATGAATCTCTTTATCCCCCCACTTATCCAACATAGAAAGAGCCACATCACGGCCGTCTCGAATAATATGGATGAATTTGGCCTCAGGAAATATCATATGGATCAAGTCAATATAACTACTATAGATTGGTGTCTTATCAGCCCAACGAACAGCCCCCTTTTGCTCAGCATAGCTTCGGTAAAGGTGATTTAAAAAACCAGCCGGAGTTTTGGAATCCATCTCACCAAAAAAGGTTTTTGCCGCCGGTCGTTCCCCCTGCCATTCTTTAACAAAACGATAACGGCCGAATATAGACCCTAAAGTTTTTTCAACCTCATCTTCGTCAAGTACCGCCAAAGGCTCTTTCAGGAAAAAACGAGGAATAAAGTCCGACTCTGGCGGAATATAAATTCTAGGACTGCTGCTCAACATGTAACGAAGGAGCGTTGTGCCAGAGCGATGAACGCCGACGATGAAAAAAGGAGTTGTTGACATGATTGACGATTAATTAGTTCCGAATTACGATCAGCTTCCATTGTATTTCTAAAAAGTTGAAACGTAAAAATTATGATTCAGTCGCCAGTCCTAATCATTGGTTGTCCTCGCGCCGGGACAACCTTGCTCTATAGCATCCTTTCCGAAGTCTCTGAACTTTGGTCAATTGGCTATGAAAGCAAAAAAATCATTGAGGCTCATCATCATCCGAAAACAAAAGGCTGGTCGTCTGGAGAGCTGTCAGCTTCCGATCTGACCCCCATTTCGCAAGCCTACATGCTGAATGCCTTTGAAAAAAATGCCGCGCCAGGCTCTTTCTGGCGACGAGTAAATGGGCTGCGGAAAACGCTCCGCTCTTTTAAGGGCTGGCAAGCCATCAAGCGACACGGCCGTTCCACCCAAACCGGTTCCGCCGTTAGCAGTGCCGTTCCCCAACAAGGGTTAAACACAATCCGCAAATTAGTACAGATTTACCGCCGAATCACCCCAAGTAATTCAACCCAAACCATTCGCCTTCTGGAAAAAACGCCAGAAAATTGTCTTCGACTCCCTTTCTTGCTGGCCCTCTTTCCCGACGCCCGAATTATCTATCTGACCAGAGACGGCCGTAGCAACATTAACTCCCTCATGGAAGGTTGGCGACAACCCCACCTATTCCCCGGTTATCAAGTGCCAATCCCAATTGAAATCCCCGGAGACAAACGTGGTCGATGGGCCTTCACCCTCATTCCCGGATGGCAAACCCTTACGACAAGTCCTCTAGAAGAAGTCTGTGCCTGGCAATGGGTTCGCTGCAATGAAGCCGTTCTAGCCCATCAAGAGAAAACGGCCGGACAAGTTCCCTACCTCACTATCGCCTATGAAAGTCTGATTGCAAAGCCAGAACAAACACTTACCAAAATAGCCAACTTCATCCGAATTGACTTTGATAAGGAGTTAAGTCGCTATGCAAAGAGTCTTCCGAAGATCAATGTTGTCTCAAAACCAGACCAACAAAAATGGCGCAACCAAAACGGTGCCGCCATTGAGCGGATCCTACCAATTATCCAACCAATAATGGAGCAATTAGGCTACGACTACTAAAAAAGCCTACTTAAACCAATGATCATCCCATCCCATCCAAAAAGAAAGAGGCAAAGAAAGAAGCTTTTCCTTAGCGGCTTTGCGTCTTTGCCTGAGCCTTCATCTTATAAGCCGACAACAGAGTGTCATATAAATTCAATAGCCGCGCTTCCATCTCCCCCCAATTAAACTGAGTCATAACAAGCCGCTGACCTCGAAGCCCCATCATCCTGGCCCCGTCAGGATCACTCAACAAATTGTTCAATGCCTTCGCATGGGCAGCAGGATCATCGGCCGTTACCAAAAAACCATTTTCCCGGTTACGAACAAACGGGCGAGTAGAAGCCAAATCACTACTAACGATGGGCAGACCATAAGCCATATACTCAAATAACTTAGTCGGGATATTCTTTTCATTCTTGGGAACCGGCTGCCAGGAAACCCAGCCTACGGATACCTCCCGCAAATATTCACCAATCCGCTCAAACGGGACACGACCCGTTATGGTTACGGCCGATTCAATTCCCCGCTGTACCGCATCCTGCCGCACTTCCTCCTCCAATTCCGGGGGCATGAAGTGACCAACCAACAGCAATCTCGCATCAGGGCGCTTTTCTAAAAGCTGAGAAAAGGCATCTATCATCAAAGCCGTTCCCCGATTACGTTCCATCCCGCCCAGATACAAAACTGTCGGTTTACGTGCCTCTTCTCCCAAACCACTTGCCGCTTTTTCAACAAAGTCAACAGCTGGATAGTTAAAGAGCGTTACCTTCGGCTTCTTTATGCCGTCAAATGCCTTACCAATCTCATCATCCGAAAAAATCAGCCCGCTCTGCATCCAGGCCAACAGCGGTTCTAGCCATCGAAAGGCCCAGGCAATAGGAAAACGCAGCCAGGCCGGCATATAATCCTTAACCTTGATAAAGTCAGGATAAACCTCATGAACATCATAGACAGTTGGTTTGCCCGTTCGCCAACGGAGGAAAGGCGTAACAAGCAAAAGTTCAGGATCATGAAAATGGTAAATGTCAGCTTGGGTCGCCTTCGCTCGCTTGTAAATTTCTAGCCACAAACGCGGCCGTTGCCAACGTGGTACCCTTGGCAATCCCAAAATACGAACGCCATCTTTAATTTCAGTCTTATCATGAACGGCGATCAAGGTGACATCATAGCCATTGCAAGCCAAACTCTGAGCTTCCCGGTAAAAAACCCGGTTATCCAAGGCAATATGGACGCTAGAGAGAATACAAACGGTTGTCATATGAACTTCTAGCTAAAACGGCTTGATAAACTTTGAGCGTTCGTTTTCCAATAACCTCCCAACTAAATTGGTCTTCAGCCATTTGACGAGCTTTTTCACCCATCTCTTTGGTCAAAATCGGCCGTTCCATGCTCCCAATAAGCACCTTAGCCAATTCAGCAACCTCACCGTAGCTCGTCAACCAGCCAGTCTCCCCTGTCTTTATCGCATCATGCTTTCCAATCGTTGGATAACTTGTAATCACCGGCTTTGCAGCGGCCATCGCCTCTAAGATTGATAAGGATAGTCCTTCAGCCCAAGAAGGCATTACAAACAGATCACAGGCCTGATACCAGAACGGCATCTCCGGCAACATTCGAAAACCAGCAAACTGTACTTGTTCGGCGATTCCCAATTCACCAGCCAACGCCAATAACACCTCTCGCTCAGAGCCATCACCTAAAATAACAAGCAGCGAATCAGAGTGTTTCGCAAGGCAAGCCTGAAATGCTTTCAACAGCACATCTACGCCCTTACGGGGCACCAAGTTGCCCGTAAACAAAACAATGAATGTATCGAGGGGCAGGCCAAGTTTATTTCGGGCATCTTCAATTGAGGCCGGCTTAAACATAGAAATGTCCACGCCATTTGGAATGACCTGAATACGGGCTGCATCTGCACCATGATTGATCATCATTTCTTTAACATAGTTACTGACGGCAATAAGTCGATCGGCCGTTCTGTAATTCGCTAAAGCCATTTCTAAATGCCAAGGCGTGACAGTTTCCATCAAATAGTTAACACTTTGAACCGTGACAATAAATGGCAAGGCTAATTGGAGAACTCGTTTGCAAATATACGGCCGATGCAGAATATGCTGTACATGTACTATATCGGCGGAAACAGTTGTCAAGAATTTCTCGTAACTTAGAGACAAGCCGATAAAACGAATTATTTGCGACCAGGGGATTGAACTCCGCACATCCTTATTAAAAAACCGTTTAATCAACCGCATCAACAAGCTTGGATTCAAATAAATCAGTTGCCATAGGGAACGGACTGCAGGCTGAATCTGGATATGGGCTGGTAAGTTGATTGAAGGCAATTCATTCTTTATGACATTGTCAGCTAATAATTGAATTTGAACAGAGTTAGCAGACAAGGCCCCTAACATTCCCTGGATATGCGTAGAAACGCCGCCACCCCGCCATTTTGTGCCCCCACCCCAATGCACAGGTACAGGCCCAATCATTGAAACTTTCATTAATATGACCTTTAATTTACCAATCTATTTTGTATCTTTTTCAGGAAACGCCGATTTCGCGCAGCCCAAAAGAAGTTTCGAATTCGTCGGATAACCTTCTGACCATTTGTTAACGCATTAGCAGAGAATTCAACATCCGCAGACAACACGAGGTGAATGTATTTATTTTTGCCATCAGCATCAAAATAATTTAACTGATAAGGACATAATCTTGTAGCCTCAAGAATCTCCCGAATAGAAACCGACTCATCAATTATTTGCAACTTCTCCGGCTCCTTCTCCGACAAGTAGAGCTGATGTTGGCTGTTCGGAAACGTCAAAATCACAATGCCTGATGGCGATAATATACGCTCAAAGAACTCAAACAGTCTCTTATGATCCGCCTTTCGAATGTGTTCAATAACATCAGCCATAATAATGACATCGAAAGAGCCATAGGTTTCAATAGGCTTTGAATTTTCTAATAAATTCACCAGAAGAAACTCTATATTAGGCTGGTTTGCGTAAGCACGAGCGATTTGGAGGCCTGTTTCGCTAATGTCGATGGATATAATTTGGCCAGCTCGTCTCTGCAAGTGCTTCGTCAGGATACCGACTCCACAACCCACCTCTAACACTTTTGCTCCATCGAAGACAAATTTATCGCAAAGTCCTTTTATTCCCTCGATCCGAGCATTTACCTGGCGAAAATATTTGAGCATCACATTTTGTGAAAACTCATCATAAAATTGCTTAGTATCTGAAAATGACATCCTATTAATTCTCTATATTTCAAGCCAATGAGAAAGATCACGCTCCAAAATATTTGACAACAAAAATATATCCGCCTGAAAGGTCTCAATCAATTCTTGTTTCATTTTTCGGCTTATTGATGTTCTTTCTTTTTTCTTTGAATTAAGCTTGTTTATTTTTGAGAAAAACCCAGGGGAGTCTATATTAAATATTTTTTTCATTTGGAAATACGTATTCATCAATAATTTTGGGGGTCTTCGAAGGAAACGAGATACACTTTGGAAACGATATATCTTATTGGTTTTAATTGGCGGAAACTGCGATCTGCCATCGGAGGGAACTTCTAAAAACGACAAGACATCTTCATATACTTGCTTTGTTGAGGCTGCAAAATCATCGAAGACTATTACTTTGACACGGCGCTTATCAAAAACCTTAAATAACCGTTCTAGTTGGGTACCTAAGCACCCTGCATAAGCATATTGGAGGAATATAGGTGAACGGCATGTTTTTGGAATAAGTTCGCCTTGTTTCCTAATACCCTGCAAGTGCCAAGCTTGTTCAAAATCTTTAACATTCTCTTCAAACGATATAAGCATTTGAGAATGTAAGGATGGGATCATTTGAATGGGATTTCGCACCATGGCGATCAATTTAGCATTGGGAGAAAACTCCTTAATGTTTTTTGCAGCCACTTTTGAAATCAAGTATGTTGCCGAGCCTTCCCCAATTGCTATATGTTTGCTCAATACGCTATCATAAAGAGCAAGATAATCTTCAAAGTTTGTAACTGGTCGGTATATATCCTTAGCAAAATATCTTGGTTCTTTCGGTCGAGTAATAAAAATATTTGGGTGCGTTCTAAGATATTCGCTTAATGCTGTAGTACCACATTTTGGTGCACCAATAATAAAAAAGTTGGGTTTTCTATTCATAGAATCAGCTAGTTAACACCAATGGGTTTTTGGCATCATGTGTTATTTCAAATTTATTTTTCCTGACTTTGCTTACCCAGAGGCATCACCTTCAGAAACAAGTTTATCATTCTTGTTGTTTGCTGCCACTCTAAAAGTAACAACAGGCCCCCATAGACAGGTACGAATACAATCAGCTTAATAAATGCCGTTGCCCAATGTGAATCTGGCACAAAAGGAGCGCGAACAATAAAAAAACCCATACTTAAACCCAATGCTAGGGCCAAAACAGGAACAAAGAATAGCTTTTTAGTTGAAAACTGAACAAATTCTTGCGCCTGCCAAAGTAGCAACCCAATGCCCACAACCAACATAATATCAACAGCCAGAGCCACCCCCGTTATCCCAAATGTAGGCGCTAAAACAACTAATCCACTAACCATGACACCAAGCTGAATCAGTCGCACCCGAACGATCTTTTCCGGCCGTCCCACCGCAACAAACAAATCAGCTATAGTCATCTTCATCGGGTCAAACATCGTAAAAATGAGCATAAGCCGAAAAGCATCTAACATTGGTAACCATCTGTCACCTATAGTCAGAACAATAAATTCGCGAGATACCAAAGCAAAAATCCCCGCCAGTAAAAAGCCAGCTCTTACAAGAAAAGCATTCGTCCTGAAAAACGCCTTAGACAGACGCAGGCCATCCTCCTTCAGTTCGGCATAGGTTCCCCCAGCAACCAAATTAATGGGGGTTGCTAAGATCATACGTGGGTAAACGGCAAACCGATAAGCCCGAGAATAATAAGCCATAGCAGATTCACCCAACGTAAAACCAGTCCATAGATCATCAAGGCGATCTAAGGCTTGGTTAGAAGCATCATCCCAGACTTTTCGCCCGCCAAAACGCAGAAAATATCGAATCCGGTCAGCCGACCAGGCCAACCGGGGTTTCCAGACAGGCTTGATGAAATAAAAAGCAATGACAAACAAAACGGCCGTAATAATATCCGTCGAAAGCAAGGCCCACAACCCAGCCCCATTCCAAGCTAAACTTAAAGCAACGGCCGTAGTTAAGATTGTATTAATTAATTCAATAACAGCGATTCTTTTATGCAAGATTCTCCGGGCCAAGACCAAACGCGGCGTTCTAATCGTACGTTTTGCCAGACTCGTCCCAGTTAAAACGATTACTGAAAGCCGCAATAGATCATTATCGACAAACAATAATGCCCCCCCAATCATGATCGCTCCCCAAATAAACCCAAATAATAACCTCAAAGTGAAATGAATGGCCGCCGCCTCTTGTTCATCTTCCGATTCAGGTGCCCGGTGAATTAAGGCACTATCCAATCCAAAATTGGGGAAGACCAGAGTAACCGCAATGATAGAATTCGCCAGCGGATAAACATCAAAAACCTCAAGAGCCAGCCAACGAGCCAAAAGAATAGAACGAACCAGGGAGATAACAACCTGCAACAAGTTTGAAATACTGTTCCAGGTCACCGAAGAAAGACTACGACGAGCAAGAGTCATCGGCCCGCTTTATCAAAATACTCAACAATCAGAGAAAACAACCCAATCGACCCTATAATTTAACTCAACCATCTACAGAAAGTTCAATCAAAGATGAATCACAAGAAACAATAAATATTGAGCCAACCTGAAACAACTTTTGCTCCTCCGGCACATGATTCAAAACAAATTTCGTACGATGCCTCAGTTCAGGTGCAAGAATAGAATTAAATGGCTCAAAAAAATAATCGCCTTCGGAGACATATTCCGGCAGCAATGTCTCCTCATCAACAACTAAATGAGTGACCCCATATTCACGACAAAAAGCATAAATCTGTTCACCTTTATCAGCATAATAGGCTTCCAATTCATCAAGTATCATTTGTTGGTCCGGCAAATACCTTTCACAACTAAACAGTACCATCCGTTTCCCATAAAAAGGAACGCCATCTAAAGCACAAGGGCTGCCCGCGATTAATACATCAATAGGCAACGTTTCAACATACTCAAACAATTGAACAGCTTCCTCTTCCGGCGAATGCAAATCATTCAGCATAAAGCCAACATAGAATAAGGAGCCAACTAATAAGACAAATCCTAATATCAACCAGTTTAATCGGCTTGGGAGAGCAACATTCTTCTCTTTCATAACGACGACCGGCTCCTGTTGTCGTCGCTTGTGCACTATCAACACTAATCCAAATAACAGAACAGTTAACCCAATTAATAAAGCGCTCACAACTGGGCCCCGAAAATCAAGCCGTTCACTTTCCTCTGAATCAGGTAATAAAAAAACCAGACCCAATACCACTAACAGCAAGGGCAATAAATACCAGATCAACTGTTGCCGCCTATCCATCACCCACCCAACAGCTATCCGTAACGTTTCTTGAATATTGATGACAACAAAAATGAGCAAGAATAAAAACAGGCCAATTCGCGTGTGACGGCTTGGTAAATAAAGCAAAAAAGAATTAGTCAGAAATATACTTATCCAGGCTAGAAAAAAACCAAGAAAACTCGCATAGAGCATTTTCATTAACACTGACGGTGGTCTTGTTATTTTGGATCGCCGAATCAAAAGAATCATAATCGCAAAAAATAACAAGAGCATCAAATGAAATCCGTCTTGAGCCGAAGTCGTCAATCCTCCCCGGCCGATAATCGGTGTTATGATGAAAAGAGGTCTTCGCCCTCCTTTCTGATATTGAGGATCATCCAACAAATGTTGCTCTTCGTTAGTAACATTAGGGCTAGTCGCTTCCTGAGCGCCATCAAGTTGAAAAAGAATAGTCGGCGATACCGCAATAATTACGAGCAGAACAACAACCAAAAATTCAAATAACGGCCGCCAATGAATTCTTACTCGATAACGTTCATTCTCCCTGAGATTGACTAAACAAAACGCAAATGTCATTAATGCAACAGGGAAAGTCGGGAGATAAAAAATACCATTTAAAAATAACATCATCATCGCCCATCTATACTTTTTTTCTAAAAGAAAATAAATCAGACCCAACAAGATAGGGAGAGCGAAAGCGCGATGTAAACCGCTCAAGATTGAAATTTCTGAAGTCGAAGTTATTATCAAAATCGTGAATGTTAGGCTTAATGCCAATGCCATTCCTTCCCCCCCCAATCGCTCTCCAATACGATGAATGAAGAATATTGCGGCAAACATTAATGGAAATGCCAACAATTTGCTAAATAATATTGGCGAGAAAAAGATACTCCCGAGTTGGTAAAGCAAACTAAATCCAGGACTGCTAGTTTCAATAATTAGAATTTTCGAGCCTAACGAAACATCAATTACCCTAAATTCAGCAAAATCAAAGGTTGGATACAATTCTGGATTTGTCTGACGCTGTAAATAATTCAAATTACGAAGATCTTCTTCGATAGCATACGGATCCAAAATTCGAGGCAATTGCACCCAAAGGACAAATAGCATAGCAATGGTTAAAGCAACCCAAAGATAACTTTGTGATTTAGTCACCAACTTATCTCTCATGAAATGTCCTAAAGATTCCGGTTAAGTCATCAATACAGCGTAAAATCATTTTTGTCTTTCTACCTGTGATAAATGAACCGAACAATGCAATCATGTAAAACGATTCATTTAACATAGGGGAAAACTCATTCAAAGTTTGGTACGAATCCTAAAAAATTGCCGTCCCTAAACATTAGGTTATCTAAATATAAAAAGAATACAACTACCTCTCTAAAGATAGGTCTAATTACCTACCTTTATCATCAAATTGTCCTATTTGAGTAACAAGAATGTAGAGGTAATATTAAATTGATGCCAGCTATCTTATACCCAGAACCAACTCATCAGCATGATTACATGAGACAGATTGTGAGTTATAGTCAAATGCTGATAGCAGAAAAGTTGACTTAAAGCAATCTCTTCATCACCTAAATTCTTAAATTACGCCTCATGATTTGAAACATTTATTATGGACAAGGAAAACAAACTATGACCCTAAGAACGGCCGTAATTGGTGTAGGCGCCATGGGCCGAAACCATGCCCGCGTCTATGCTGACATGCCTGAATCAACCCTAGTTGGCGTTGCCGACAAAAACCTTGAAATAGCTTCACAAATTGGCCGAAAATACAACTGCAAATCCTACGAAGATTATCGCCTCATGTTAGATGAACTTAAGCCTGATGTCGTCACTCTAGCAGTACCGACAGTAGATCATCTAAACACCGCAATTGAAATAATCGACCGTGGGATACATCTACTTATTGAGAAACCAATCGCATATAGCATGGCAGAAGGTGAGACCATCATAGCAGCCGCCAAACAAGCAGGCGTGAAATTAATGATTGGTCATATTGAACGATTCAATCCTGCTGTATTAGCTTTAAAGGAACATTTAGCCAATGGTGAATTAGGCCGCGTCTTTCAAATTGACGCTCGCCGTCAAGGACCATTCCCCGCCAGAGTCAAGGACGTTGGTGTCGTCATTGACCTCGCAGTCCATGATTTAGATGTTATGCGCTATGTCACTGGTTCAGAGGTTGTCCGCACCTATGCGGAAACAGAAAGGCGGATTCACAGTAGCCAAGAAGACCTGTTAACAGGTCTAGTAAGATTAGGAGACGGAACTGTAGGCACCCTAACAATTAATTGGCTAACTCCGACAAAAATTCGAGAGTTGTTCGTGACCGGAGAGCGAGGCATGTTTCGCGTCGATTATCTAACCCAAGATCTGTTTTTTTATGAGAACGCAACAGCAAACAGCCTCACATGGGACGCCATGCGTATGCTGCGTGGCGTGAGTGAAGGACGAATGATCCGCCATGTAGTGACAAAAAGAGAGCCTCTCCTATTAGAGCAAGAAGCATTTCTATCGGCCGTTCTTAATGATACGCCAGTCCCAATTAACGGCCATGATGGCCTTCAGTCACTTAAACTCGCCCACGCCTTAGTCAAATCAGGCCGGGATCATCAATCTGTTTACCTCAATTCAAACGAGGAATAAAACAAAATGGACTCAACTAGGACAAAGATACAAACAAACTCAACAGCTAACCAATTCTTAGAGCAATTAAAGGACAAGATTGAAGCCAAAACGGCCGTTATAGGTGTTATCGGTCTTGGGTATGTCGGGCTTCCAGTCGCTTGCAGCTTTGCCTCCACCGGTTTCAATGTAATCGGTATTGATATAAAAACCGACCGGATCAACAAAATAAACGAAGGTACCAATCCAATAGCAGGGAACGAGCCTGGTTTGTCAGAGCTGCTCGCCGACGTGGTTGCCAACAAGAAGCTGTCCGGCAGCACAAATTACAACGACCTTGCCCAAGCCGACATCATCCTTATTGACGTAGAAACACCTGTAGAGGAAGATCACAAACCTCGATACCTTGCCCTGCGTTCTGTTTGCCAAACACTCGGGCCAATTTTGAAATCCGGTGCACTTGTAATCGTAGAATCCACCATTGCCCCAGGAACAATTGACAACATTGTCCAGCCGCTTCTGGAAAAAACATCAGACAGCCAGGTAAATCAGGATTTTTTTCTAGGAGCTTGCCCAGAACGGGTTATGCCCGGCAAATTACTCTCCAATCTTCGCAGTATGAGTCGGGTTTGTGGTGGCAGCACCCCAGAAACGGCCGAAGTTATGGTAACACTCTACCGACACATTGTTGACGCCGACCTCGATACTGCCAATCCAGTAACGGCCGAACTCGTAAAAACATCAGAAAACGCCTACCGCGATGTCCAGATAGCCTTCGCCAATGAAGTCGCCCTGATCTGTGAAGTCGTAGGCGCCGATGTCTGGCGAGTACGCGAACTCGTAAATAAAAGCCCCGGACGAAATATGTTATATCCCGGTGCAGGAGTTGGAGGCCATTGCATCCCAAAAGATCCTTGGCTACTGATACACGGAGCACGTGGACAAGCACCCGTTAAGCTCATACCTTCCGCCCGCGCCGTTAACGAAAGCATGCCCGCACACATGGTCAAATTAACCTTAGAAGCCTTACAAGAAGCAAACCTTAAGGCAACGACCGCCCATATATTAGTGCTTGGCTATTCATATTTGGAAAACAGCGACGATACTCGAAACAGCCCCACCATTTCATTTATCGAACAACTAAGACCATTAGTTTCTGAAATATCAATCCATGATCCCTGGGTGCCAGAATTTAATCAAGATTTAGTAACGCTTGCCAAAAACTGTGACGCGTTAGTATTTATGGTAGCTCACGATCAGTATCTAGATATAAATCTACAAACATTATCAAGTATCGTTAGAACACCAGTCTTGGTAGATGGGCGTCGCATTTTCAATCCGCAAGACGTAAAAGAAACCGGCTTCATCTTCCGAAATGTAGGTTTGGGGAACAACCAAACATGAAAGTAGTCACTATCGTTGGAGCCAGACCCCAATTCATTAAAGCATCCCCTGTCAGCGATGCACTTCGCAGAGAACACACCGAAATCCTGGTTCATACTGGACAGCATTACGATCATGATATGTCAGAGGTCTTCTTCAACGAACTAAAAATTCCAAAACCCAACTATAATTTAAATGTGAGATCTGGCTTGCATGGACAACAAACAGGAACAATGATGGCTCGGATCGAAGAAACGCTGATAGCCGAACAACCCAATTGGGTATTAGTGTACGGCGATACAAATTCCACATTGGCAGGGGCGCTCGCAGCCATCAAACTTCATATCCCAGTCGCCCATGTTGAAGCAGGGCTTCGCTCTTTCAACCGCGAAATGCCAGAAGAACATAATCGAGTATTAACCGATCACTGTTCCAACTTACTACTCTGTCCTACCCAAACTGCTGTAGACAACCTCGCCAAAGAAGGAATTACAGAAGGTGTACATCTCGTTGGTGATGTCATGTATGATGCAGTAAAGAAGTTTGGTTCACTAGCCAAAAAACAAGCAAAAATCCTCAACCAGCTCAAACTTAATCCCAAAAAGTACTTGCTCGCAACAATTCACCGAGCCTACAATACAGATGATCCCGAACGCTTAAAGCAAATATTGAACGCATTTGGTAACATCCAAGAAACAATTATTTTTCCAATTCATCCGAGAACTCGGAAACGAATCGCAGAATTCGGCCTGAATAACTTACTAGATGCAATATCTAAAACGGTTCATCTCATTGAGCCAGTTGGTTATCTCGATATGCTATCCCTCGAACAACATGCACGACTCATAATCACTGATAGCGGCGGAATACAAAAAGAAGCATATTTTTTTGAAGTTCCCTGTATTACCCTACGTCCTGAAACCGAATGGGTAGAAACAGTTACAGCCAAATGGAATATTTTGGCAAACATAGATGACGAAATAATTCTAAACGCCGTTCATAAAAAAAATTGGCCTCAGAAACAACCACCTCCTGTATTTGGTGATGGCGAGGCTGCGGAGAAAATAGTGTGCCTGATGAAAAAGCCCTTGCCCAATTAATAACAGAGAAAATCAACTCCGATACCCTAATAGCCGTCGTAGTGCCAGCCTATAACGAAGAGCTATTAATTGGGAATACAATTTCTACAATACCAGACTACGTGAAGAAAATCATTGTCATAGATGATTGTAGCCAAGACAAAACGGCCGATTGTGTTCGAGAAATTTGCAATCAAGAACCAGAGCGTGTCTTTCTCATCCAGCACGAGGTGAACCAGGGTGTAGGTGGTGCCATTGCAAGTGGTTACAAATGGTGTCGAGATAATGAAGTCGATATCGCAGTAGTGATGGCCGGAGATAATCAAATGGATCCCGATGATTTACCAAATCTTCTGGAACCAGTTATTAAGGGGAGGGCTGATTATGCTAAAGGAAACCGTCTTTTTACCGGCGATGCTTGGAACCAGATCCCCAGAGTACGTTACCTTGGGAATTCAATGCTTTCATTACTAACAAAAATCGCCTCAGGATACTGGCACGTCGCTGACTCTCAAGCCGGATATACAGCCATAAATCGCAAAGCATTGGAAGTTATAGACTGGGATCAAATGTACAAGAGATATGGGCAACCCAATGACTTATTAGTTCGTTTGAACATATTTAACCTGCGTGTTTGCGATGTGCCAGTGCGCCCAGTTTACGATATCGGCGAAGTCAGCGGTATTAAGCCAATGCGAATGATCCCTAAACTTTCCTGGTTGTTATTAAAGCTATTTTTTTATAGGATGATCCAGAAATATATCATTCGTGATTTTCATCCCCTGCTTTTTTTCTACTTCTTAGGATTTCTTCTATTCCCGTCAGGATTCTTGTTCGGCCTTTATCTACTATTTTACCGACTGACTATTGGTCCTGTTGCCGTTAACAGCGCTCTATTCGCGACCTTTCTATTTGTATCCGGTCTGCAATCCATATTCTTCGCGATGTGGTTTGATATGGATTACAACAAGGAATTGAAAATATATTGAGCATGATGATTATTACAAACCACATGACCTTAATTACTAACAAATGAGATTGATTTTTGACATTGGTCATCCGGCTCATGTACATCTTTTTCGCCATCTTATTCATCGTGTGAGAAATGAGGGCGGCGAAGTCTTAGTTGCCGCGAGAGAAAAAGATGTCACTATAGAATTATGCGAAGCTTTTTCAATCCCATACACCATTCTAAGTAAAAGAACTGAGGGAACAGTAGGAAATAGTTTCGAGTTCTTGCAAAGAACACTTAAATTGTGGCAATTAGCCCGAAAATTCAAACCAGATGCCCTTCTAGGCACCTCGGTCAGTATTGGCACCGTTGGTCGTCTCGTTAAATCTCCTTCTTTTGTCTTTAATGAAGATGATGCCGTTTACGTACCCCTATTTACAAAGATCGCTTATCCTACTAGCAACTATATCGTGACCCCTGCTTGCTTACAGCATGAGGATTACGGTAAAAAACATCTGACCTACCAAGGCTATCACGAACTAGCCTATCTACATCCCGATTTATTCAATCCAGACCCTGAAGTATCAAGATCAATTGGCATAAACCTTGACGAACCGTACTTTTTACTACGATTTGTTTCATTATCCGCCCATCATGATATTGGCATACAAGGGATTCCTCAAGACACCTTCAAACAGCTTATAGAGATTCTTTCAGAGCGTGGAAAAGTTCTTATTAGCTCAGAAAAACCCTTACCACAAATTTTTGAAAAATATCGATTCCCCTTAAAACCAGATAAATTGCATGATGTACTTGCCAACGCATCAATGTATATTGGAGACAGTCAAACACTTGCAATCGAAGCAGCTATGCTTGGAATCCCCGGTATACGCTGTAACAGCTTTGTCGGCCGTATCACTTGCCTTGAAGAAATTGAACATCGCTTTGGTTTAACGAAGGGGTTTTTGCCAACCAACACCGAACCAATGCTCGATCTAGTTCGTAAATGGTTAAACGACCTCCCCTCAGTAAAAAATGAACTACAACACAACCGACAGAATATGCTTAATGAATCTGTAAACCTAGTCGATTGGCAATGGCAGATGCTTAATGAAATACTCTAATGAAAACCTACCCAATGAACCCAGCAAAGCAACACCAACTAAAATAAACCTACCACCACATTGCTCATGCCAAATTCCAAAAATATGACCAACACCACTATTCGAATACTACGAATAGCCCTAACGATATTTTTTCTAAGCATAATACTGATATACATGAGAGATCATTGGGATGAGGTAACAATGATCCAGTCAATTCAACCTGACATACTCGCTCTCCTCTTCATTGGAGCGTTCCTAAACCTGCTATTTCGATCTGGACATTTTTCTTCACTTTATAATATTGTCGGCGCTAGAGTTGGGAATATGGAAAGCTTAGGATTATCATCAGTTGCAAGCGTCTTCAATACATTTCTCCCTGGTCAAGTAGGTGGAATCGCCCGAGCCACCTATCTTAAAAGTCAGTACTCTCTTCCATTCTCCAAATTTCCCGTAATCCTAGGCGCAAGTGTTCTCTTCTCATTATCAGTCGGGGGCATTTTACTATTCCTAGTTGGTTTACTACTGCAAAGACAAGGAAACAATATCCCAACAGATCTATGGATACTAGCAATTCTAAGCGCTTTTCTGGCTCCCTTTCTTTTTTGGATCACACCACCAGAAAGAATCCTAAATCGGTTTGGCCCCCTAAGTTCATATATACGGTTGTTTAAGGAAGGGTGGCTTAGTGTAAAGCATGGGGGACAACATCTTGTATCAGCCACTTTCTTTCAGTTATTATCCCATATCAGTTACGGCTTTATAATTCTCTTAGCATATAAAAGTATTGGTTTAGAGCTTCCTCCAGTTATCAGTTTAGGGATTGCAGTAACGCTTTCGATATCAAATTTGATCATTATTACGCCAGGAAATGTGGGAATTCAAGAATTCTTTGTAGGATTGATGTCACAAATGGCTGGGCTAACATTTGCCCAAGGTGTAGCCGCAAATGCAATAGTACGTGTTGTAATCTTGCTCGTTACAATATCAATTGCACCAGCCTCATGGTACCTCCTATTTTTTAGAAAAAGTATCTCTATCTCAAAAACTTCAAAGTCGATTTAATTCTATGCTCCAACAAACACTTGGTCTTCTATTTTCAGACTCCCGATTACGATTAAAAAAGATGGCTGAATTCGCAAAAGGAATGATATTAGATATAGGGTTCGCTGATATTCCCAATCCTTATCTTCAGGGAAAAATCATCGGACTAGACCTCCAAACAGCCCCAAAACCTGACAACTATGGAATGATAATCATAAATGACATATCAAATTCATGTTTTAAAGATTCTATCTTTGATACAATAGTTGCCGGGGAAATTATCGAACACCTTGAATCACCAGTCGAATTTATAAAACAATGTCATCAATTACTTAACTCTGGGGGCAAACTTATAATTAGCACCCCAAACCCATACTACCCACCCGTAATTTTGTTAAATTGGCTCATGATTCGTAAATTTTATTACTCTCCCCAACACGTATTTGAAATTGCTCCAAGATTTATGGTTCGCATTCTTGAAAACAATGGATTTAGATCGGTAAAGACAATCTCCGGGGGAATCATTATACCACTAGGGGGAAATCGGTTTTTTACTTTGCCATCACCAAAAGCAATTTGTTACCAAATGATTTATGTTGCAGAAGCAGAATAAAAAATCAATACCAAGTTCTGGAGAACCCCCTAAGCTCTTCTAAAGTCCAAGAAGGGATTTCGAATATTCCAACAGATTATCCCCCCAACAACGCCATTAACTGCGCCACAACCATCTCCATCGCCACCTTATTCAGTCCCCCAAAAGGAATAATCACATCAGCATATCGCTTACTCGGCTCTACAAACTCCAAGTGCATCAATCTAACCGTATTCATATACTGATCAATCACCGAATCCAAAGAACGGCCGCGTTCATTCATATCCCGTTGCAACCGCCGTATAAAGCGAACATCCGCGTCCGTATCCACATAAATCTTAATATCCATCAGCTTTCGAAGTTGACGATTTGTAAATATCAAAATGCCATCAATTAAGATAATCGGACTCGGTTCAACCAAATCCGTCTCGGCCGTTCTTCTATGCTCCGTAAAATCATAAACCGGCACAGGAACAGCCCTTCCAGCCAACAACTGTTTAACATGATCATTTAACAATTCAGTTTCCAGCGAATCTGGATGATCATAATTCAAACTGGCTCGTTCTGACAATGGTAAATAACTCATATCCCGATAATAAGCATCATGAGGCAGATAAGCGACTTGAGATGCCCCAACCGCTTCCAATATCGTCGTCGCCACCGTCGTCTTTCCCGATGCCGTACCACCAGCCACCCCAAAAACTATTGGCTTATTTCCCATATCACCTTCCTCCAACCATTCATAAATTCATTGTAACATAAAGCGGCACAAAAAAAGCCGGGGTTTCTATTACCCGGCTTTCTGGAAAGCCACCCATCGGACTTGAACCGATAACCTATCGCTTACGAAGCGATTGCTCTGCCAATTGAGCTAGGGTGGCCTACAACACCCAAATTATAACAACCGCCCCCCCGTAGAGCAAGATGCTATCTTACCCAACACGTCACAATTCAATATTCGTTATTCACAATTCATTATTCTATAATCCCCCCATGAAACTCGCCCTAATCTCCGACATTCACGGCAACCTCTTCGCCCTCAACGCCGCCCTAAACGCCATCCAGAACCAAAACATCGACCAAATCATCTGCCTCGGCGACATAGCCGCCTTCGGCCCTCAACCTCGTCAAGTTATCGCTCGTCTCCAAGAAATAAATTGCCCAATCATCATGGGCAACACCGACGAGTGGCTGCTTAATCCAAAGCCCCATCCAATCAGAGACGATGATTCCCCCAAGATAACGGCCGTCGACATGTGGGTAGCCAACCAATTAACAACGGCCGATAAATCCTTCATCCAAACCTTCCAACCAACTATACGACAACAACTCAATGAACGAATTAGCCTCCTCTGTTTCCATGGCTCCCCCCGTTCAAACACCGAATTAATCCATGCCACAACAGCCGAAGATAAACTGACCGAAGCCCTCAACGGAGAAACAGCCACGATCATGGCAGGCGGACACACCCACACCCAACTAATACGCCGCCATCAGCAATCCTACATCATCAATCCCGGCAGTATTGGCCTACCATATGAATACAAAACCGATAGTACCGATGTCCGAACGCCACCATGGGCAGAATATGCTATTATTACAGTAGAAAAAGACAAACTAAATATCACCCTTAATCATATTCGATATGATATCCGCCCCTTAATCAAAGTCGCCCATCAATCCAGAATGCCGTATGCCGATTGGTGGACACAGGATTGGGAAACCGATTAGATTCAGCCATGAAAGAAAAAGAACGGCCGATTCTCTATATCTCTTTAGCCCTTAATTTAGTCCTGGTCGTCTTATTAATCATCTCAAATACGGGCGATCCAACCCCCACAGAAATTGCAGCCCAACCCACCACAAATTCCAACACCACACCAGCCGAAAATAGCCCCACAAATACCTACACCCCAACGCCCGCCCCCTCAGAAACATCCGCCGCACCAACAGCAACGACACCGCCAACTGCCACCTCAGCTCCAACTAACACCCCAACGCCCACCATCCCACCATCACCAACCCCCACATTCACGCCCGCAGCAACGCCCTTACCCTCCCCAACCCCATCCCCAACAGAGCCACCGCCACCTGCCTGGTTATCCTACATCAATACCTTTCGCACAATGGCCGGCGTAAAAGAGGTCACAGACAATCCTGATTGGTCAGAAGGCAGCCGCTTGCACAGCCGTTACATGGTAGAAACAGATGATATTACCCACAACCCAAGCACAAACAGTCAATATTTTACAGATGCAGGCCAATTAGCCGCCCAAAACGGTAATATCGCCGCCACCGAATGGGAGGAAGCCACCTTCATATGGGCCATCAACTATTGGATGGCAGCCCCGTTTCACGGCCTACCCATGCTTGACCCAGAGCTAAACACCATTGGGTTCGGCTTTCATTCAAAAAACGCCTCAACCAGCAGTAATGTCGGCGGAGTAAACGTCGCAGCCACCCTCGATGTCCTACGAGGACTTGTCAGACCCTCCCTAGAAATTATCAACTATCCTATCTTCTTCCCAGCCGATGGCGGCGAAACATGGATACTTAAACACAGCTTATTTGAATACCCCAACCCGCTCTCAAGCTGTCCGGGTTATTCACGACCCTCTGGCCCACCCATTATGATTCAGACGGGCGCAGGCGGCGGACTACCAACAGTCAACAGTTACCGATTAACCGCCAATGGAGTGGCTGCAACCGCCTGCATGTTCACAGAAGCCACCTACACAAATAGCAATCCAGCTGCCCAACAAAGTGGTCGGGGTATTCTAAATGCCAGAGATGCAATCGTTATTATTCCCCTTAACCCGTTAGTAGTAGGCAGCGTCTACGAAGTGACAGTAACGATTGACAGCGTTCCCCATTCAGCCCAATTCACGGCCGTTGAACCCCCATACTAATCCGCCATCATGCTCCATTCCTAACCAAACGCTCAACAAAAAAATCCTGCACTTTCTCACTATAGGAAAAAGGGGCTAGGACAAATGTGGGGGGTCAATTCTCAGGGGAAAAATGTTATTATGTCCACTGAGGGTTCACAACAAAAAATATCTTCCATTACCAATTACCTAAAATCAACCTCCAACCAAAGTTGTAGAGCATGGTTGAATATTCAATGCTGAAAAATGGAAGCCGTAAACCGAACCCCAGAGAGGATAACAATGAAAAACAAAGAACGGCCGATTCTCTTTGTGTCATTAGCAATCAACCTTGTCTTTGCAGCCATCTTTACCATCTCCTTCACTTCAGATTCGACGCCGTTAGGTGGAGCAGCCATACAGCAACCCGAATCAGCCGCTTCTATCGCTTCAGCAGAGGAACAACCACCAACCAATACTCCGCTCCCAACAGATACACCGCCCCCAACAGCAACACCCACCCCTGAACCAACCTCAACGCCAGAACCAACAGCGACCTCCACCCCAATGCCTATACCCTCTCCAACATTAACGCCATCACCAACACCAATCCCCCAACCCGAATGGTTAACTTACCTAAACAGCTTCCGCGAAATGGTCGGATTACCAGCGCTCAATGAAAATGTAGACTGGTCAGAAGATAGTCGCTTACACAGCCTCTATATGGTCAACGCCAACGACATCACCCATCATCCCGATAACAACAATGAATGGTTTACCGCAAGAGGCCAGTTAGCAGGCGAAAATGGCAACATCGCCGCCACAATCTGGAACGAAGCCGCCTACATCTGGGCCATTAACTACTGGATGTCTGCTCCCTTCCATGCCTTGCCCATTCTCGATCCTGAGCTAGGCGCTGTCGGCTTCGGTTTACACACAGCGCCATTCGTCGAGTTAGATGAAGGCGTAAACTTTGCCGCCACATTGGACGTTCTCCGAGGATTAGATCACACCACCCCTCCCAATGTCGAATTTCCCATCATCTTCCCCCCAGACAGTGGCGAAACCTGGATACTCCGACATGGTCTTTTTGAATATCCCAGCCCTCTCGATAGCTGCCTCGGTTATGAACGGCCGACTGGCCCACCAATCATAATTCAGACCGGCCTCGGCGACGGCTCACCAATCGTAACCGACTTTACGCTCACCGAAAATGGTGACAACCATTTATTCGCCTGCATGTTCCACGAAGGCAACTACACCAGTGATAACTATGGCGCCCAACAAAGCGCCCAAAATATTCTTGACGTTCGTGATGCCGTCGTCATCATGCCCTTTCACCCCCTCGTAGTTGGCAACGTCTACAAACTGACCATCACTATTGATGGTCAAACCTATACCACTGAATTTACGGCCGTAGAGCCGCCATATAAAGACCAATAAACATTTAGGAGCAAAGTACCAGGACAAATGTAGGAATTCCTACATTGAAAGAAAGTGATATTATTTACCTACAAAATAATATCTATTTTGAAAATTAAGAAGGAGTATAAACAATGAATTTATTATTAGTTGCAACAATACTATTCATCGCCTATTTTTTCGGGTCCGCTTTATTCCTTTACGCTGCTTGCGCCATGTCAACCCAAATTAGCTGTCAAGAAGAACAACTACATTAAACCATTTCTCTTAATCAGGTAAGATTCACTAAATTGGGGGGAGCTAGAAAAAATTAGAACATGGCATTGTAGACAAATTACCAATGCCTATGCCCAACACAAGACGGAGCCAAACCTATCCATCCCTACACCAACTTAAACGCTTGGTGTGAAATAAACTTGAAAGGAAAGGCCCGAATCAATTAGAGTTAATTCTGACAAAGGAGTTAACCGATGATTGATTACGAGACCTTTCTAACAGAACTTTACGTGATAGTAGATGATTATTGCAAGGTGAATATTAAAGAAAAAAGTCGACCTGGACCTAAAGGGTCTTTAAGTTGTAGCGAAGTCGTCACCCTAGCCATTGCAGGCCAGTGGAGTTGGTTTGGTAGTGAACGAGGATTTTATCGTTATCTTTCCAGACATTTTCGAGATGCTTTTCCCAGATTACCTCATCGGTCTCAACTGAATCGGCTGATGAGGTCAGTCCAAGAAATCATTATCGACTTTTCTCAGTTTATGGTTCAGCAAATGAAGGCAACCAAGGTGCTTTACGAAGCACTGGACGCTTCGGCCGTTCCGACACGAGACATCAATCGTCGGGGCAATGGCTGGTTACCCGGCCTGGCCGATTATGGAAAAAGCAACCGACTTGGTTTCTATGAGGGCTTTCACCTGCTGATTAGTACTAATCCCATCGGTGTGATTACTGGCTTTGGCTTCGGTTCGGCCAGCACCAAAGATTCGACTTTGGCCGATACGTTCCTGGCCGCCCGTGCTCATCCAGAGCCCCGACTCACCAGTGTCGGTCGACCTGCTTTGGGTGATTACTTAGCTGACAAAGGTTTCTCCTTACCAGCCAAGAAACAACTCTGGCAAAAGGCATTTTCTGCCAATGTCATTAGTGCGCCCAAACGGAATGACAAACATCATTGTTGGCCTAAGAAACTGCGCCATTGGTTAGCCAGTCTACGCCAAATTGTGGAGACTGTGTTCGACAAACTGCATAATACTTTTCGTTTAGCTGATGAAAGACCACACGATTTAACCGGCTTTCAGATGCGTCTAGCTGCCAAGATAGCCCTTCATAATTTTTGTATTTGGCTAAATCTTCGGTTTGATAGACCACCATTAGCCTTTACCGATTTGATTCAGGTGTGAGATAATTCACACCAAGCGTTTAAGTAACCAAACCGAACCGCCACGCCTTCCTCATTATCCAAACAAGAAAAGCCCCTATTCCTCAAACATCCACATAATGACACAAAACTGATCTTCCCACGCTGCCGTTTTTCCTGGTAAAATGATGCTTACCAAGAAATTACCTTGCCATAACGCAATGTCAAAATTTTTAGGAGTTCATATTTATGTCCCTAACCCTTCACATCAACGGCCGTAACTACCAAATCACTGTTGCCTCAACCGACACCTTATTACAGGCTCTCCGCAGTGCTGGATTTTTTAGCGTCCGCTTCGGCAGCCGCAGCGGCGAAACCGGCGCATCGGCCGTTTTGCTAGACGGCCGACTGGTCAACACCGAAACCATGCTCGCCGCCCAGGCCGTCGGTCACCACATCGAAACCATCGAATCCCTGACCGAGCGCGTCGGCGAGCTGCACCCCATCCAAAAAGCCTTCATCGAAACCGGTGCCATCCAATCCGGCTACTCCACCCCGGCCATGATACTGGCCGCCAAAGCCCTGCTCGACAACAACCCCAACCCCACCGAAGCCGACATCCGTGAAGCGCTCTCCGGCGTTCTCTGCCGCGAAACAGGCTACGTCAAGCCCATCGAAGCCATCCAACGCGCCGCCGCTTACCTGCGCGGCGAAGATCTCGACCCCTACGAAGGCCCCGACATCGTAGACGCCAGCTACTTCCTCGAAATGCCGCCCGATGATGGCGACATCACTGGCCCTGAACCCCTGCTCGGCAGCGGCCCCACCGCCACCCAGACCAAACCCCAAACCGACATCGTCCTGACCAGCAACATTCCCGAAACGGCCGTTGTCGGCAAACCAGAAACCAAAGTAGACGCCGTAAAACTTGCCAAAGGCAACCCCGCCTTCGTCGATGACATCGAGATGCGCGGCATGCTCTACGCCAAGCTGCTGGTCAGCCCCCACGCCCATGCCCGCCTCCTCGACATCGACGATGCGAGAGCTTTGGCCCTGCCCGGCGTCCACGCCGTCATCCACTACAAAAACGTCCGCCGCGTCAAATACGCCTCCGGCGGCCAATCCTATCCCAACCCCCCACCCCACGACCAGGTCAGCTTCGACAACAAAGTCCGCTACGTCGGCGACCGCGTTGCGGCCGTTGCCGCCGAATCCCTCGAAATTGCTGAAGCGGCCATCAAGCTGATAAAAGTCGAGTACGAACTGCTTCCGGCCGTTTTCGACGAACGTGAAGCCATCAAACCGGGCGCACCCATCATCCACGACGAAGAGGACACCGAAGAGATACACGACGCCCAACACAACATCGTCCACCACATAGAAGCCGAAGTCGGCTCCGTCGAACGGGGCTTTGAGGAAGCCGACCACGTATTTGAACACACCTACTACGTCCACCAGGTCCAGCAAGCGCCCATCGAACCCCACATCGCCATTAGCTGGTGGGACTCTGACGAACGCCTTGTTATCCGCACCTCGACCCAGGTTCCCTTTCATGTTCGGCGGATGGTTGCGCCGTTGCTGGGATTGCCAGTCGGCCGTATTCGCATCATCAAACCCCGCATCGGCGGCGGCTTCGGCGTCAAACAAGAAATGCTCATCGAAGATATTGTCGGCCATCTGACCATCGCCACCGGCCGTCCTGTCCGCCTCGAACTGACCCGCTCTGAAGAGTTCCGCAGCAGCCGCACCCGCCACCCCCAGACCGTCACCTACAAGACCGGCGTCATGGCCGACGGAACCCTGCACAGCATGTCCATGCACGTCCTGGGCAACACCGGCGCATACGGCACTCACGGCCTGACCGTCCAAACCGTCACCGGTCTACGCGGCCTCAGCAGCTACAACTGCAAATATCGCAAGTTCGACTGCCTCGTTGTCTATACGAATTTACCCGTCCCCGGCGCATACCGGGGCTACGGCGGCCCCCAGGCCCTCTTCGCCCTCGAATGCCACATGGACGAAATCGCCCATGCCCTCAACCTCGACCCCATCGAATTCCGCCGCAAAAATTGGGTTCAGGCAGGTGACACCATGCCCATCGCCCCTCTCCTCGGCGAAGGCGAAAAAGAAACAGTAGAGTTCGAGCCGGTCATCCAATCTTGCGGCCTCAACGAATGCTTCGAGCAGGGCATGAAAGCGATTGAATGGGAACGTAAGCACCAACCCGGCTTCCACGACATCCCCGGCAAACCCCACCTCCGGCGCGGCCTCGGTGCAGCCATGTGTATGCACGGCACCGCCATCCCCGGCCTCGATATGGGCGGGGCCAGCATCAAAATCAACGACGACGGCTCCTTCAACGTCCTCGTCGGCGCAACCGACCTCGGAACTGGTTCCGACACCGTCCTCTCCCAGATGGCCGCCGAAGTGCTGGGCGTTCCTCTGAGCGACATCATCATCTACTCCAGCGACACTGACATGACCCCCTTCGACACCGGCGCGTATGCCAGCAGCACGACCTATATTTCGGGGATGGCGGTTAAGAAAGCGGCCGAACAAGTCGCCGACCAGATACGGGAACGGGCGGCGTTGATGTTGGAATTGGATAGCTGGCATGATATACGGTTGGAGAACAAAATGGCGGTGGCGCAGGACGGCCGAACCGTCACCATGCAAGCCCTGGCCCTCCACTCCCTCCACCAAGACCAACAACGCCAGATTATGTCAACCGCCTCCTATGTCAGCATGGACTCCCCGCCCCCCTTCGCCGGACAGTTCGCCGAAGTCGAAGTAGACATTGAAACCGGCCAGGTCACTGTCACCAAACTGGTCATGGCCGTCGATGCTGGCGTCCCCATCAACCCCATCACCGCCAGCGGCCAGGTTGAAGGCGGCATGGTCCAGGCCCTCGGCTACGGCCACTGCGAAGAGATGGCCTACGACGCCACCGGCAACCTCATCAACGACAGCTTCGGCCCCTACCACATCTACCGCGCCGACGAAATGCCCTGGATGAAAGCGATACTCGTCCAAACCAACGAACCCAGCGGCCCCTTCGGCGCCAAAGCCATCGCCGAAATCCCCAAAGACGGCGTCGCCCCCGCCATCGCCAACGCCATCCACGACGCCACACACACCCGCATCCGCCAAATCCCCTTCACGCCCCAACGTGTCCACCGCGCCCTGAACAACCTGTAGGGGCTACCCTTGTGGTCGCCCTGTCCCAATCACCAACACCGTCGCATCGCCGGGACGCACCCCTGTGGTCGCCCTCGGTTGGTCATCAAAACAACCGGTATGTAGGGGCGTACCCTTGTGGTCGCCCTGATTCGGTTGCGATAATATTTGGTATATGCAAGAGGGCGGGTACAAGACCCGCCCCTACAACAAGTAAATCGTTATGACATACGACCCATTCAAACATCATCGGCGCTCAATTCGCCTGAAGGAATATGATTACAGTCAGGCAGGCGTCTATTTCGTAACAATTTGCATCAATCATGGCCAAACCCTCCTGGGCAAAATACAAGACAGTGAAATGTTTCCATCACAAGCGGGCCAGATGGTTGCCGAATGTTGGGATGCCCTACCAAAAAGATTTCCCAACATTGACCTGGATATGTTCACCCTGATGCCAAATCATATTCACGGCATTATTGTCATTCTAGATACAAATCTAAATGTAAATAACAATCCAGTAACACTGGGTAATATTGTGGGCGCTTTCAAATCTATTAGTACCCATAAATACATTGAAAAGGTTGAAACACATGATTGGCAACCATTTTACAAAAAATTATGGCAGAGGAATTTTTACGAGCGCATCATTCGCAACGAACGCGAATTGAATGCGATACGAACATATATTATGAATAACCCTGCAAATTGGGATGCAGACAAACTACACCCCACTGCCCCACCAAACAAATTCAACACCATATGGAAAAAACCAACCGACACCACGTAGGGGCGATCCTTGTGGTCGCCCTATTCCAGTCACCAACAGCGACCCTGACCAAAACCCCAACCCCACTTCCCACCTTACCCAAACCAACCCCTTCTCGTTCCAACAATTCACACAATCCATGAAAATTCTTTGTCTCTTCGCACCTTTGCGCGAAAATTAAAGGATGCTCTTCCCCGACTACCCCACCACATTCTGGCTAACGGCCGTCCTCACAATCACCCTCGTCGGCATCTCCAAAGTCGGGTTCGGCGGCGGAACCGCCCTCCAACTCATTCTAGGCCAGAATTTACTCAGCCTCTTTTTCAACTAATCCACCATCCCCCTCCAATACGATGTCGTCAACCAAAACATTTGCTAAACTACCAACCGTTCACCGTTTACTGTTGACTACAAACTAAAAACTCTGTGTCTCGCGCCTCTGCGCGAGTTCCATTAAAAAGCCAAATCATCTATATGCGTAACATTCTCTTATCTCTTTATCTAATAATCCTCCTCTTAACTGCCTGCACCGCCAATGACCCCCAGGTTCTCCGCCTCGCCACCACCACCAGCACCGACAACACCGGCCTGCTCGAAGCCATCCTACCCGCCTTCGAGCAAGCCTACAACGCCCAGGTCAACGTTATCGCCGTCGGAACCGGGCAAGCCATCGCCCTCGGCGAAGCGGGCGATGCCGATGTCATTCTCGTCCACGCCCGCAGCCAAGAAGATGCCTTCATCCAGGCCGGACATGGATTAGCGCGGTATGAAGTCATGTACAACGACTTCATCATTGTCGGCCCGACGGCCGATCCCGCCCACATTCGCGGCACTCCCCTCGCCGCCGACGCCCTGGCCGCCATCGCCACCGCCGAAGCGCCATTTGCCTCTCGCGGCGACGACAGCGGAACCCACACCAAAGAACGCACCCTCTGGGCAGCCGCCAATCTCCCCACCGATCCCCAATCCGACTGGTACAAATCACTCGGCCAGGGCATGGGTGACACCCTTCAATTCGCCAACGAAACTGGAGCTTACACTCTGACCGACCGGGGAACCTACCTTGCCCTCCAGAAAAACCTACCAAACCTAGAAATTCTAGTTGGCGGCCCAACCATCGACGAAAACGCCGATCCAAGCCTCCTCAACCCCTACGGCATTATCCCAGTCAACCCCGACAAAGGGGACATCAACCAACAATTAACGGCCGATTTCATCACCTGGCTAACCAGCCTCGAAACCCAACAAGCCATCGCCCAATTCGGCACAGCCACCTTCGGCCAACCCCTCTTCTACCCCAACTCCGAACCCTGGCGCAATCGCTAACTATCACTTGTCATACTGAGCGCAGCGAAGTATCTTCCAACATCCACTCCGAACCCAGGCACACCTGCAAGACTTGCACAAAAGATACAATATAAAAGAATTTTTGTAATTATGTCAATCTGTAGATGGATTTCATTAAGTAAATCGTTAATCCGACTACCAAGCCCCGTTCACGGGGCGCAATTATCTAGCCCGGGGATTGCATCCCCGGCGCGTCCGGTCCATTACCGATTTAATGTTTCAACGTCCATCACCCCCGCAAGCATTGATAACCCACCACCAACCCTGTAAACTCCCTACATATGGAAATCCTAATCGAAGCCCTCCATGACGCCATCCGTCTGCTATCTTCCCTCGACCCAGCCCTACTCGAAATACTAACCCTAACCCTCCAGGTCACAGGCGCAGCATTGTTACTAGCCATCCTCATCGGCATCCCCATCGGTGCCTTATTAGGATTAAGCCGCCGCATCCCCGCCGCTGGCTGTCTCGTACCTCTCATCTACACTGGCATGGGTTTGCCGCCAGTCGTCGTTGGCCTCTTCGTCTACCTCCTCCTCTCAAATCAAGGGCTATTAGGTAGCCTCCAATGGCTCTTCACCCCCCCAGCCATGATTCTGGCCCAGACTATCATCGCCCTGCCCTTGGTCATCGGCCTGACCCTAACGGCCGTTCAATCAACCGACCCCATGCTCTACCTCCAACTCCGCTCCTTAGGAGCCACGCGGCCCCAACTAGCCTGGACGATTTTGACCGAAGCCCGACTAGGCATGGTCGCCGCCATCGTCGCCGCCTTCGGCAGCATCATCTCCGAAGTCGGAGCCGTCATGCTCGTCGGCGGCAACATCGCCCGCGAAACCCGCGTCATGACCACCGCCATCGTCCTCGAAACCCGCAAAGGCAACTTTGACCTCGCCCTCGCCCTCGGTATCATCCTCCTCAGCCTGGCATTCCTCGCAAACTTCCTCCTATACTGGCTCCAAGTGCAAGGGAACAATGAATAATCCAAAGTCCCAAAACAGCAAAGACCCAACCATTAATAGGAGCGCCACCACCCCCGGTGGCAACACCCAACCAACGAAAACCCATGCTTTCAAAAATCTATCAAAAGGAGCGCCACCATCCCTGGTGGCAACACCCAATCAACGAAAAACTTATGATTTCAAAAATCTATCAACTTGAAGATATCATTCATCAATACAACGGCCGTCCCATCCTCAACATTCCCAAACTAGCCATCCACCAGGGCGAAATCCTCGCTATCGTCGGCCCCAGCGGCGCAGGCAAAAGCACCCTCCTCCGCCTCCTCAACTTCCTCGAACAACCCACCCAAGGCCAGATAACCTTCGACAACCAACCCGCAATGGCCGACTTACCCCTCCCCCAGCGCCGCCGCGTCACAACCGTCTTCCAACAACCCCTTCTACTAAAACGAAGCGTCCTGGCAAATCTCAACTACGGCCTATCCTTACGTGGCGAAAAGCTGGCCCAACAAACGGCCGACCACTGGCTAGAACGGCTAGGCTTAACACCCCTCGCCAACCAGCCCGCCCGCAAACTCTCCGCCGGAGAAGCACAGCGCGTCGCCCTCGCCCGCGCCCTCCTCATCCGCCCCGACGTCCTCCTCCTCGACGAACCCACCGCCAACCTCGACCCCTACAACGTGGGCCTCATCGAATCCATCATCCGCGAAGAAAACACCGCCAACCAAACCACAACCGTCCTCGTCACCCATAACATCTTCCAGGCCCGCCGCCTCGCCCACCGCACCGCCTTATTGATAGACGGCCGAATCATCGAAATCGCCCCCACCGAACCCTTCTTCACCAACCCAACCCAACCCAAAACAACCGCCTTCCTCAGCGGAGAAATCATCTATTAAACCACTCACTCTAACACCGCCGTAAAGCCACCCACTGTCAACTAAACAACCATCCCAATTACCAACGATAACCTTTACCGCCAATTACGAATTGCAAATTACAAATTACCACCAATCTCCGATCCCCGATCCCCAATCCCCAATATCCGCTCCCGCAACCTATCCGACAACAAACTATTCGCCACCTCCCTCACCAACCCATAAACAAAAGCATAAGCCGGAAAATCACCAGGGCTAACCCGACGAATCAACTGTAACTCCTCCAAATGAACCAACCCATGCGCCAACTGCCCCCGTTCTGCCGTAATCGGATACCGTGCCATCAATTCTCCAAAAGTAAAGTTCACCCCAATTGTGCTAGCCGTTTTCAGAATTAGCAGCTCCATAGGCGGCAGATTATCCAAACGACCCGTAATCGCCTTTTGAATTCGTATCGGAATTGGAATCGACAATAACGCCTGGGGGTCAGAGACAACTTCAAAACCATTACCGCTCTTATCGATCAAGCCATGGTTACGCCAATGATCGATCAACTCTTCGCTATACAACGGATGCCCCCCCGTGCGGCTGGCCAAAACGGCCGTCATCACCTCCGGCAAAGCCGCAATCCGCTCCTTCCTGCAGAGCAAAGCCACAATCTCGTCAGCCGACAACAAAGAAACTGACATCCGATGAGTCTTATCAGAATTCAAGAGCGTCTGGCAAGCATCCGGGAGAGACATCGCCAACCCTTCCTCCTGTAACGGCCGTGTTGCCACAACAATAATCAAATTCCTTATCCGCTTATTAACCAACCGCAGCAGTTCCCAAGAATCTTGATCCAACCACTGCCCACTCTCCATCACCAGAAGATAAGGACTCTTGGCTCGACCCTTCACCTCATTTTCAATCAACCGCAGCAGCAATAACTGGGTCATTCGACGACGTTCAGCCCTGTCCATCGGCTTCGTCAATTCACTTTCTGGGAAATCGAACGGTAACACCGGATTCAGTAAAGCCGACAGACGTAGGGCTAATCCAGGAAAGCCACGTTCACGCTTCAAAGTTGGCAGTTGGCCCAAAACATGAGTTCTAAGCGAAGCCGGATCATGAAACACATCATTCAGCTTAAAGATTTGATGAAAAACAGGCTTCCAGGCGTGAAAGGCGGCCGTTCTATCTAATGCCCGACCCGACCCAATTAGCAAAGGTATATGTCGGGCATTAGCCCGTTTTCGTAGCCCTTCCACGATCAACGACTTTCCAACCCCCGCTTCCCCCTCAATAAAATAAAGCGATTTCCGCTTATCCGCCGCCAACTTTTTCCAATCGTGGAGCATATTATGCAAGGCCGTTTGCTCCCTTTCATGTCCAAAACAAACAACGTTTCTAGCAAGATGCTGCCGTCCCCGACTGACTTTTCGATAGCTGGGTCGATAAACAGTAACAGCCTCAGTTTTACCCTTAACATAGATAGCAGGCAGCCGCTCAAAGGAAAGTTGACTCGCTAACTCCTGTCCTCTAACAATCTGCTGTCGGATAACGTCATAGGTGCTTTCATCGATGAGGATATCAGCCTTAATCCTATTCGCCCGCCCTTTCTGAGCCAGCAAATTCACTTCCGCCGCCTGCATCAAACGAGCCGACATATTAACCACATTGCCCACCATCGTATATTCTCGCCGCCGCTCATTGCCAATCGGCCCACAAAAGACATAACCAGTCGTAATGCCAATCGCGCTGGGACGGCCGAGTTCCTCCAAAGCGCTTTGCATTTCCAAAGCAGCATGAACCGCCCGAGCCGCATCATCCTTGTGGGCCAAAGGCGGCAACCCCAAACCCGCCACCAGCGTAATACCCTTATCATCAACATTAAGCTTATTGATACTGCCAGCGTAATAGTAAAGCTTCGTTTGGAGCGCTTGCATCACCGCCTGAGCCTTCGGCAGCGTTCGTGCATAAGGGTGAGTGATTGAAGTACCGTAACTAGGCAGTTTGATAAACATGACCGTCACCTGACGCATCTCAGTAAGCCAGGCCTCATGGCCGGAGGTTAACCGATTCGTAACAGCGGCAGGAATATAGGCTAATAACCCCTTTTTTGCCGCCGCAGTCAGCGATGGCAGATAAGCCGCTTTAGTAGCAACCGACCTCTTAACCTTCTTTAACTCAACAAAACCCTGCTTCAAGAAACGGCCAGAACAACCTCTCTTAACCAAATCCCAAACCTCCGGCGAAAGGACGATCTTTCCCGGCGTCGCCTGGTCTTTGGCCTGGCTAATCTGAACCAACGGCGTACCAGACAATAAAAACTCCCAACGATTAAAAACACCACCCAGATGAATACTGTACACATCCCCGGCCCCAATCCCCACCTGCAAGCTCAAATTTTCCTTTTTAGCCGCCTCATTTTTTTGCAACGCCCTTTGCATTGCCAAAGCGCATTGGGCCGCCCGATAAGCCATCTTAGCCAATTCATCTTGAGCGGCATGACTAAGTCGAACAACATCCTCAGAGACAGGCCACAAAGCCAAGACAGCATCGCCCGCAAATTTCGTCACTTCCCCTCCATAATGATGAATTAAATCAATCATCTGGTCAAAACAGTCATTAAGCAGTTGGGCCAACTCCTCCGCCCCAATCAACCCATGCTGAGCCAACCGTTCACCTAAAGCGGTAAATCCACTAACGTCGGCAAAAAGAACGGCCGCAGCAAAGCGATCGGCCGTCGGTTTAGCAATTTGAGTCGGATTGACCACCAGACCTCGGACAACCAATCCAGGCACATAGGCCGTCAACGTATCTATCAACTTTTCATCTGAAATGTCTGGCATAGCGGCATTATGAAGTAACTTTTAGAAAGGGGCAACAGATAAATGGATTCTAATCAGGTAGGATAGCTTACACTCGAATTATAAACCCCGTTTATAATCATCCATGATTGGGCCAAAAATATTTAAGGTTGAAGCAACCTGCAACATACACACAAAACCTGGGTAGATGATAGCTTTTGGTTCAATCGGCTCAACAAAAGGTCAGTGTCCACGACCTCCGGCAAGAGAAACATGGACACTGATTTGGGCAATACACAGCCTTGGAAGCTGGTCTGCTTGTGTGTATTTTGGCACAAGTACAGGAATCTAACAAGAGACTTCCGACACCGGACAAAAAGGCTGTGTATATCTTCTTTATTCACCCTTTATTCTCCAAGGAGGAAGTATCATATGACCCAAAATACAGTCCGTTTTCAAAAGGGGATGTCCCGCAGACGTTTCCTAAAGCTCACCACATTAAGCGGAGGCGCTTTGGTATTAGCGGCTTGTGGCGGAAACAGTTTATCAAACGCTAATGATTCAAATGAGAACACGGCCGTCTCCAGCACCAATACCCCTGAAGTTGTCGAACAACCGACCGAAGCCGTCGCGGCAGCAGCAGAGGCCGAAGTCGTTGTAGGCGATGTCGTCGATTATCAGTTGAGCAGCGATGAGTGGGAAGGCGCTTTTGGCTCAGTCACCTTCAAACTCCACGAAGGCAAATTCAATGGCGAATCAGTCTACTTCATTCGGACCGATGGCTCCGACCCAACCTTTTCCGAAGAAAACGGCCTCGTATATGTCCCGTTGCTAAACGGAGGTCAAGCCGCCGCTGCTTCACTCTATCTATTCACCAACGGTGACAATCTACCCGTCCTAAGCACTTCGCCCAGCCAGGAAAATTTCACCTCCCTATTCCATATTAAAGAAGTAACCCTAAACGACGACAGCTTGACATTAGATTCAGCCGAAGCCGTAGAAGCGGCCGTTGCCGATGGCACAGCAACCGTCGAAGAAAAGTCCGTCTACGTCAACTACCCAGTCGTTAAATGGGAAGATGACGAATTGACCGTCGATATCGAAAAGACCGGCTATCTCGGAACCGGTCAGCTTATAGAGCCAGTCAACACGGCCGATATGACCGTCACCTTCAAACTCCACGAATGCTACCCCGGCAGCCGCTACATCATCACCGACACCTCCGCCAGCCCAATGGCCCCCATGATGAGCATCTCCGCCTCCCCACCCACCCAGGCCCTGGTTGACAGTGGCGCCACAGATGAAATCTGGGTCTTCGCCAACGGCATCGAAGGCAGCGGCGTCATGGGCTACCAGCCCGCCATCTTCGACAACCGGGCCGGAGAGGCAGCCTGGAGTCCCTTCTGGGATCACTTCACCTTGCGCTGGACAGACGAAGCTAACGCCCGCGTCCTAACCTCTTCCGCCGAAGCCAGAGCGGCATTAGAAGCGGGAGAAGTCGAACTATTCAACGGCACGCCCGACAGCCACCCCAACGGCTTTGTCGTCAACTGCCCCGTCCCCGTCCTGGCCCCCAACACTTTCCAAGCTTAAAATAGCTGTAACGATTATAAAAATGCACCTTTGAAAAAAGGCCGAAAAACCGGGTTTTTACCGATGAATTACACTGCTACATTCCAAGTGAATTATCCAAAAACCCGGTTTTTCCCAATAAAACAGTAATCAGGTAGGAGTTGGATAGGCGGGTATAACCTCTGATTTAGGCCAAAACCTTATCTCCCGCCTATCCAACCCAAATTTGATATTACCACCCCAATCCCATGATAAACCCGTAAAAACAACTCACTCCTTTTCATTTTTCCCTATCCCTTGCTATTATCTCCAAATGAATAATCGACTGGCTGAAAAATACTTTATCTTTGCCAGCATCCTCCTCATCTGGCTCGGCTTTGCCATCCGCCTCCACAACTTAGGCGGCGACAGCATGTGGTGGGATGAGATAGCAACCACCATAATTGCCCGCGAGGGACTGGAAACGGCTTTGCAAGCCACCCGCGACCATCCACCCCTAACTTACTTATTAACGGCCGTCTCCATCAACATCTGGAACGAAAACGAATTTGCCGCCCGACTACCAGCCTTCTTCGCCGGAGTCCTAACCATTCCAATCCTACTCGCCCTCGGCAAAATCCTGCGCCGCCCCTGGATCGGAATCTGGGCCGCCCTCTTTCTCGTCTTCTCCCCCTTCCACCTAAAATACTCCCAAGAGGTTCGTCACTACACCCTACTACTCTTATTCTCGCTAAGCAGCTATGCCATCCTCTACCGAGCCGTCCGCAAACCGCGCCCCGCCACCTGGGTCGCATACAGCCTTCTAGTAACCTTAATGCTATACACCCATTACAGTGGCTTTGTCGTCTTAGCCACCCAGCTGCTCATAGCCCTCATCTGGATAATCCAACAAGGGCTAAACAAACAAGGGCTAAACAAACAGAATATCGGCCGTTATACAAAAATCATCCCCGCCCTTTCACTCATCCCCCTCCTCTACCTTCCCTGGCTAACCCGTTTTCTGGCCGCCCTCAGCTACAACACCAGCGAAGAAACCCTAACCGGAACCGGAACCGCAACCTCATTACTAAATTGGGGCCGAGAGATTTTCAGCGCCTTTGGCATGAATTACGGCTGGCGACCCTGGTTGTTTATCACTTTAGTCATCCTAGGTATCTTACTCTGGATAAAGATAGGACGGCCGAAAAACGTCGTCTTTGTCCTGCTAGGCATGTTCCTCCCCCTGCTCCTCATCCAACTCGTCAACGTCACTCGTGGCGCATTTGCCCGATACATTATTTACCTCCTGCCCTTTTACCTACTCCTCGCCGCCATCGTCCCAGTCACTGTACTAAAATGGCTCACTAGGCAGCAACTCTCCTCCAACTTCATGGCCGCAACATTATTCTTAGCCGCCCTTTTCGGCATCAGCAGCCTTGAACCCCTCGAAAACGAATATGAATTCGTCCAATCAGATTGGAATGGCATCGTTCAATATTTGGCCGACAACGGCCAACCCGATGATATAGTCGTCGGCCTAACCCTGAGCCATGCCAACGGCTTCAACCCCGCCCATTTCGCCCTGCCCTATTATCTAGAACGCCACGGCAACCCTGTTCGACAACTGCTATATGAAGACTTTGAGGTCAACAAACTCCAATCTTTACCAGAAACAGGCAATAATATCTATTTAGTCCTGTCAAATTGGGATACCCCAACCCAGTTTGAAGACCCATCTCTGACAGTCAACGACTTCTCATACTTCCTCTATATCGTCGAAGATAAAGCCCAAAACCGACCGCTGCTAGACACACTTATTTACCTATATGAACAAACCCTTACAATCACCCAACAGCCCTTAGCCTTCTGTTTGTTATACAGCGATCTTGCCGCCCTAGAAACGGCCGCAGGACGCTATCTAGTCGCAAACGACTGGCTCCAAGCGGCCCGAACAGCCTGCGCCAATATTCCAATACAAGTAACGAGCGGCGTTCGAGGCGATACCAAAACAGCATTGTTCGATGGTCTACTTAGCGAATTGGAAACAGCCACTCTGACAGGTAATGTTGAAGACGCTCGCACCCTGGCAGCCCTACTCCTCACCTTTGACCCCAAACATCCAGCAGCTTTAGAAACATTAACCGCCGTCAATCTCCAACAACAATTCCAACAAGGGCTGGCCGAAATCGACCAGAATCAAGCACCCGAACCAGTCTCCATTCGGCCGTTCATTATGCCCAACTCCGGCGACAACGGCGACGTCCTATTCATCCATCCCCCCGCAACAGCCGCATTTGAAATCACGCTCCCTGAGACACCAGTCACCTTCTCTTCTCGCATTGCCCTCGCCCCCGAAAGCTGGGCCTGGGGCGGCGATGGCGTCACCTTTGTCCTCCGTTTGAAAACGGCCGCTGGCTATCAAACTGAGCTGCTCCGCCAACACATCGAAAACACCCCACCCAACCAAACCTGGCACGACATCACCCTATCTCTGGCAGAATATGCCGGCCAAACCATCACCTTAATGTTAACCACCGAAAATGGCCCCGCCGGAAATGGCACCGGCGATTGGGCAGGCTGGGAAACCCCCCGCCTCCTCTATCAAACCACTACCCCATAAAACACAAAAGACCCACACCTAACCGTCAACCTACCGACCCCGGAGCGCCACCATCCTGGTGTCCACCCATTAATCCTTGCAAATCAACACCAAGCAGGAATCTCTCATCTACCCAAATAATATCGCTATACAGCCACTTTCTCAGCTTCCTCTTTTTCTTCTGGAAGCGGTTGGCGTTCGCCACATTGGGTACATTCCGACATCTTCCGATTAGCCTGAATGAGCAAGCCGCCACAAATCGTACACGGCTCCGGCAACGGCCGTTTCCAACTCATCCAATCACATTCAGGGTAATTGGCACAGCCAAAGAATAGTCGGCTGCCCTTCCGGGTTCGTTTTTCAACCAGGTCGCCGCCATCCTTAGGGCAATCAACCCCAATCTTAACGATAATCTGTTCCGTAAAGCGGCAGGTAGGAAAGGTGCTGCAACCGATAAAACGACCGTATCGACTTTCCCGATAGACCAAAGGATTGCCACAAGTCGGGCAATCACGCCCAACCAACTCCGGCTCTCGATTTATATCAACCTTTTCAATCGCTTCATCAGCCCGCTCCAAATTCTTGGTAAAACGGCCGTAAAACTCATTCATAACAGGCAGCCAATCTTTGCCCTCAGCCACCTTATCCAAATCATCTTCCATCCGGGCCGTGAAATCCACCGACATCACATTCGGAAAATATTCCACCAACATATCCGTCACCAATTCGCCAATATCAGTTGGAACCAGTCGCTTCTCATCCTTAGCCACATACCCTCGTGATTGTATGGTCGAGATGATGCTGGCATAGGTGCTAGGACGGCCGATCCCATTCTCTTCCAACTCTTTCACCAATGTCGCTTCGCTAAAGCGGGGCGGCGGCTGAGTGAAATGCTGTTCTGGCAACAGCTTCATCAAATCCAAAATTTCGTCTTTCGTCAGGTCCGATGGCACCTGATTATCATCGCCCTCCGGCTTGTCAGTCGGTTCTGTCTCCTCATACAAGGCCAGGAACCCGGCAAAACGGAGGGTTGAGCCAGCAGCGCGGAAGAGATACGGCCGTTTACCAGTCGCCACCTCTTTCTCACCAGCCATAATATCAACCGAAACCGTATCATAGATCGCCGCCGACATCTGGCTGGCCACAAAACGCCGCCAAATAAGCTCATACAATCTGAATTGGTCTCGTTTTAGATATTTCTTTATTTTGGCAGGGGTCCTTAGAACAGAAGTCGGCCGGACAGCCTCATGCGCTTCCTGGGCGCTCTTAGAACGGGTTTTATAAGTGGGTGGTTTGTCCGGCACATGCTCCGCATCATAAGTGTCAACGATATAGTTCCTAGCCTCTTGCTGGGCATCTTTAGAAACAGTCACGCTGTCAGTCCGCATATAGGTAATAAGACCAACCGAGTTTTCCTCGCCAACATCAATACCCTCATACAGCTGTTGGGCAATCCGCATCGTTTTATTCGTGCCAAAATTTATCTTGCGGGATGCCTCCTGCTGCATCGTGCTGGTCGTAAAAGGCGCTGCCGGACGGCGGGTACGCTTACCCAAACGAACAGCATGAACCGTCCATTCCGCCTTTTCCAGCTTCTCAACATGCGGCCGAACCTCCGCTTCGTTAGGCAAAACAGGCTCCTTACCATCAATCCTATGCAGCTTCGCCTGGAAATAGAAACGAGGTTTGTCTTGACGATATTTCTGCTGGCTAACTTCGGCCCCAATCGTCCAATATTCCTCTTTCTCAAAATCATCAATTTCCCGTTCTCTTACCATGACCAGACGGACGGCCACAGACTGCACCCGACCAGCAGAAAGACGGCCGCGCACCTTACGCCACAAAAGTGGGCTTAGTTTGTAGCCAACCAACCGATCCAAAATTCGCCGAGTCTGCTGGGCCTGTACCCGATCCATATCTATTTCACGGGGCTGCTCAAAAGCAGCGATAATGGCCGGTTTGGTAATCTCCTGAAACACCACCCGCTTGGTTCGTTCCGGCTCCATTTCGGCCGATTCCATAACATGCCACGCAATCGCCTCCCCTTCCCGATCCGGGTCAGTTGCCAAGAAAATCTCAGTTGCTCGTTGGGCAGCCGCTGCCAGCTCCTTCACAGTCTTGCGCTTATCATTTGGAACTCGGTACTCAGGCTCAAACTCATTCTCAACATCAACACTAAGGCGTGATTTTAACAGATCACGCACATGACCCACGCTAGACATGACCTTATAGCCTCGTCCAAGATAACGGCCGATCGTGCGCGCCTTTGCAGGCGACTCAACAACAACCAGCTTTCCCGAACGGCGGGGAGCCGATTTCTTTTTACCCTTACGCTTACTCTTTGCCTTCTTCTTTTTCTTAACGCTAGCTTTGATCTCCGGCTTCGGCAGTCCTTCATGGTCAGCCGTATGGCCCGTCTTATAAATCGTCCCCCCACAAACCGGGCAAGTACCCCGTGTCCCAGGGGCGCCATTTGAGGCCCATTCCGCTTTAGGCGCTTTCATCGTCCGCTTTTCACGGCACTTAAAGCAATAACCTTCTAATTTCAATTCTTCTGTCATAATTTCTCAGTATATTTTCAGGATAAAGGAGTTTAACTTTTCCGCTTGAGCATATTTGGTGATTTGTAATTGGTAACTGCTAACTATCCTTCGATAGCCAATCTTTTTTACCCATTACGCATTACGTTTTACTAATCTCCAATATCAACTATATTTTTCTAATTCGGAGCCAGCCAATCTATTGACCATCTCTTTAACCAATGGAATCTGATCCTTGTGGACAACTAGAATAGCATCTTCCATATTAACAACCACGACCCCATTCATACCGACAACAGACATCAGCTTATTTGGCTCATAGTTATACAACAATGAGTCAGCCGATTGGTGTGCCACTACCAAACCCTTCGTCACATTTTCGTTCGGATTTGGGTTTATAGCTTCTTTCAAAGCATACAAAGTGCCGGGGTCGCTCCAGCCCATATTACCATGCAAAACAAGGGCCTCATCCAAACCTGTCTTTTTTACAATAGCATCATCGAAGCTATCTACCAACAGTTCGGGATAAATATTATACAAGATTTCATCGTAAGCATCAGTACCAATTGCTCGGCCGATCGTTTGAAGCTGCTGCCACATCTCTGGCTGGTGGGTGGCATAAGCTTGGCTAACAAAATCTATTGTCGTGACAAAATAACCAGTATTCCAAACATAATCCCCCTCGGCAAACATCGTCTCACACCGCTCTTTTTCTGGCCGATAAACCCAAGACTCGAAGCTATAAAAACGACGGCCGTTTAACCTCCCCATCTCATCACCCAGCCCAATCCAGCCCAGATTATCGTTGGCAAAGCGAGCAGTCTCACCCATGAACACGATCTTAGCCTTACCCTCAACAGTAAGTGTCTCGGCCGTTGCTAACAATTCTCGAAAGGTATCCGTCCCCGTCATGTAATTGTCGCCCCACAAAATAGCAATCGGTTCAGATGGTGAAAACTTGGCGTGTAGATGCGTAACCGCTAATCCAACCGCCGCCGCCAAATCGCGCCGAGCCGGTTCACCGATGAAGTTTTCTTCCGGCAATTCAGGCAATTGTCGCCGAACAATGTCCAGATACTTAATATTAGTGGAGATGAAAATATTTTCCGCCCCATAAGTTTCCAAAACCCGGCCGACCGCCAGTTGAACAGTAGACTTTTCTCCTAGAATGGGTTCAAATTGTTTAGGTGATTGTTGGCGGCTAAGGGGCCAAAGTCGTCGACCAGAGCCACCTGCAAATATAACGATTTTCATATAGGTTTCTTCATTGCTAACTTGAAGAAACCGGGTTTTTATTTGGCAATTACCCCAATCAGGGAGAAAACCCGGTTTCTAGATTGTTAATTATTATTCGTCTGCCTGTTCAGTTTGGTAAACTGCACCTGGTTCGCGCATGAGCACATAATTCATGCCCCCAACCTGCTGCACCATGCCCTTCAACTCCATTAGAGTCAAGGTGCTGCTAACCATTGAACTAGGCAAGCCACAGTCCCGACTTAACTCATCAACATGGACTGGCTGCTGTGATAGATGCTCCAAGAGCAAAGCTTCTTCGGCCGTATCAGGAACCGCCTTCTGCACGGCGACCCGCTCCAACACCATCGTCAGATTCAACTCTTCCAATATATCCTCAACATCCAGGACTGATTTCGCCCCTTGTTGGACAAGGCGATTGGTGCCTTTACTAGCAGGGCTGTTAATATTGCCCGGAACAGCAAAAACCTCTCGATTCTGTTCAAGCGCAAAATTTGCCGTTATCAATGCCCCGCTGCGATTACCAGCTTCAACGATAACCACACCCAACGATAGGCCACTGATAATCCGATTGCGTGGCGGAAAATTCTTAGCATCTGGCTTAACGCCCAGCGCATATTCAGAGATAACCGCCCCCTGACCAGCAATGATCTTATCAGCCAGCGGCCGATTTTGAGCCGGATAAATATGATCCAAACCTGACCCAAGGACAGCAATCGTTCGGCCACCCATATCCACCGCCACTTGATGGGCAATCGAGTCAATGCCTTTTGCCAGCCCACTAACGATAGTAACATTGTTGCGAACCAGACCACGAACCAATTCACGGGCAACTTGCTTGCCGTAAGAAGTCAGCCGACGAGTACCAACAACAGCCACAGCCCATTGATCGGCCTCAAGCAATTCTCCTCTTCCATAAAGTAAAGGTGGTGGATTTGGCACTTCCCGCAAATAACGCGGGTAATTGGGCGAATCCCAAGCCATCAACCATACGCCATTGGCTTCCAATCGGCCAAGTTCAACATCTAAATTAAGCCGCTCTCGAATATCTAGGAAAGATTTAATAGTCCGACTATCAATGCCGATTTGCTTTAACTGTGTTGGGTTCGCCTGCCAGGCATCTTTGAGATTCCCAAAATAATCTAACAGCGCCTGAATCTTTGCAGGGCCAATTCCTTTGACTAAATTGAAACCCAACCAATATTTCAGATCAGGCTGCTGGTTGTTAGACATGGTTAATGAGAATAAGGGGTCGACGATAATGTGTCAAGTAGCTAAACAAGACCCGGCAGCAAGTGGACTTCCATTCGGCCGTTTTCAAAATCAATATCTAAGATAACTTCCTCAGTATCCGGCAGCAGCACCTCACCTCGGTTGCCCTGCACAATAAAGACATTATTGGCCTTCGTTTCCAGCACTTCCTTTAACTCGCCAAGATGCTCTCCCTCGTCTGTGTAAACGGCAAGGCCAACCAATTGATAGAGATAATACTCGCCCTCTTCAAGTGGGATACCTTCATCTTCAGGCACTTGTAACAGTTGGGATCGAAGCGCAACGGCCGCTTCACGACTATCATAGCCCGCCAACTTAACCAACACAAAAGTCTTGTGGAAACGGACAGATTCGACAACCGTAAGCTGTGGATCACGCTCCCCTACATAAACGGTTTCCAGCCATTCAAAACGTTGGGGCATCTCAGTGATAATCTGAACCCGAACTTCACCCCGAACCCCATGCGGCTTGATAACCTTACCAATGACCAAAAAACGAGGCTCGGTCATTGAGGAATCCGAGCCTCGTTCACTGTTTTTTTGTTTAGAAGCTATTTCGTTATTCAAGAGATACCGGAGTTAAAGAACTTCCAGGGAAACGCGTTTCCCCTGTTTGGCAGCCAAAACCTGAACCAACGTCCGTATACTATTAACAACGCGACCACCTTTGCCAATAACCCGACCCATATCAGAGCTGGCTACGCTGATTTCCAAGACAATCGTATTCCGTTGATCAGATTCACTGACAGACACCTGATCCGGGTTGTCAACCAAAGAAGTCACAATGTATTCAACTAACTCACTAAATGAAGCGGTTGATTCCACAGGATTTTACTCCTCTTCGTCAGTGATAATGTCTTTAACGGCCTCAACAACATCCTCGACAGCTTCTTCAATAACGTCGGGGACAAGAGCCGATAACAACGATTCAGATTTCCCCTCTTCGGCCGTTTCAACAGCTTCGACCGTTTCTTCGACCTCAACGCCAGAATACTCAGCGACCAATGATTCCAAAGACTCACCTTTCCGGTGACGGCCGAGTCGGTCGATGGTGCCTTGCTTAACCAAGAGCCGATTAACAGCATCGCTGGGCTGGGCGCCAACACTCAGCCAATACAAAGCCCGACCTTCGTCGATCAGATACTCAACGGGATCAAGTCGGGGGTTGTAATGACCAATTCTTTCAACAATACGGCCGTCTCGTTTGGATTGTGAGTCCGCCACAACCACCCGATAACTAGCCTGTTTTTTCTTGCCTGTTCGGCTTAAACGAATACGAAGCATTCTTTCTCTCCAAATTTACTTACAAAATGATTAAGCAAGCAGGCTCGCAACCTACATGCCATTACTATCACAATTATATTAAAAACGGCCACCCATCATCTTAGCCAAATTTCGGCGACCGCCGCCTTTCTTAATTTGTTTCATCATCTTCTGCATATCACGGAACTGTTTAAGAAGCTGATTTACCTCTTGAACGGTCGTTCCAGAACCAGTCGCAATGCGTCGTTTACGACTAGCCTTAATAATTTTCGGATTACGACGTTCGCCTCTGGTCATCGAATAAATGATGGCCTCAATCCGTTTTAGATCTTGTTCCGCGCCGCTCAGATCAGCCCCTTTCGGAACCATTCCTTTAATGCCAGGAATCATATCCATCAACTGACCGATTGGCCCCATCTTCTTGATTTGCTGCATCTGCTTCAGGAAATCTTCCAGGTCAAATTGGCCTGCCAGCAGCTTTTCGCCAGCTTTTTGAGCTTCTTCCTGATCCATCTCCGATTGCGCTTTCTCAATGAGGGTTAAAACATCACCCATACCAAGAATACGACCTGCCACCCGATCAGGATGGAATATCTCCAGATCAGAAATTTTTTCGCCCGTCCCCAAGAATTTCAGGGGAACGCTGGTCACTTCTCGCATCGATATGGCAGCCCCGCCACGAGCATCACCATCAATTTTGGTCATCACCAGGCCAGTCAAAGTGACAGCCTCGTTAAAGTCAGTGGCAACTCGAACCGATTCCTGACCAGTCATGGCATCGGCCACCAACAAAGTTTCAATCGGTTTAACCTTTTCCTTGATGCCCCGCAGCTCGTCCATCTTCATCTCATCGATGTTAAGACGACCGGCAGTATCAATAAGAACAACCGTTAAACCATTCTGAACGGCATGTTTAACACCGTTTACCGCAATTTTAACCGGGTTAGCATCTGTCCCTTCACTATAAACGGGAATATCCAATTGACGGCCGAGTGTTTGCAATTGGTCAATGGCTGCCGGACGGTAGACATCAGCCGCGACTAACAGCGGCCGTTTACCATCCTTCCGTAGATGGAGCGCCAATTTAGCCGACATCGTCGTCTTACCAGCCCCTTGCAGACCAACCAACATAATGACAGCCGGAGACTGCATCCCTAAATTTAAACGTCCAGGTTCACCCAGCGTAGTGATTAACTCTTCATTGACGATTTTGACAACCTGTTGGCCGGGAGACAAACTACCCATGACCTCTTGGCCCACAGCCCGTTCACGAACGCGACTTACAAACGCCTTAACGACCTTAAAGTTAACGTCCGCCTCTAACAAAGCCAGACGCACTTCGCGCATAGCAACGTCAACATCCGCTTCGGTTAATTTCCCGCGCCGTCTAAGGTTATCAAATGTATCCTGAAGTCTACTACCTAGTGATTCAAACACTTTTACCACAAATAGACCCGTCAGATTAAACATACAAATCTGGCGGGTCTCTAAACGATTTGCTAATGCAATTCGTCACAATCTGTATATGCTGCAAACGCTGGATTCTAACGCAGCCTGATTGGAACGTCAAGCAAACTAAAATTTTCCATTAGAGCGCAACTAGCCTAATTGCAACTCACAAACAAACTAGCTGCACGCCTAGAAGAATCTATTAGACAGTGGCTAATGCCTTCTCCTCTGCCGCTTGCCGAAGTTGGTCGGCCCTGCTGGTACTTTCCCAGGGGGCATCAATGTCATCACGGCCGAAATGACCATAAGCGGCCGTTGCCCGATAAATAGGACGGCGCAAATCCAGGTCACGAATGATAGCCCCTGGTCGCAGGTCAAAATGCTCATCAATTAAATCAGCCAAAAGCTCATCCGAATAGTTGCTGGTGCCAAAAGTCTCGACATTAACACTCAATGGCTGCGCAACGCCAATTGCATAAGCCAACTGAACCTCACAGCGTTCAGCCAATCCCGCAGCAACCAGGTTCTTAGCCACCCAACGAGCGGCATAAGCCGCGCTCCGATCCACCTTCGTGCAATCCTTACCGCTGAAAGCGCCGCCGCCATGACGACCCATGCCGCCATACGTATCAACAATGATCTTCCGACCAGTCAGACCAGCATCACCCATTGGGCCACCAATGACAAATCGACCAGTTGGGTTGACGAAGACCTTCAAAGCATCATCCACTAACTCTTCAGGCAAAATCGGCCGAATCACATGCTCAATAACCCCTTCTCGAATCGTTTGGCTATCAACATCTGGCGCATGTTGGGTACTGATTAAAACAGTATGAATCCGTTTCGGCCTACCATAAGCATATTCAACCGTTACCTGAGATTTACCATCCGGGCGAACCCAGGGCAGCGTCTCATCCCGCCGAACTTTCGCCAATTGGCGCGTCAACTTATGTGCCAGGTCAATGGGCAGCGGCATCAAATTGTCCGTCTCGTTGCAAGCAAAACCGAACATCATGCCCTGATCGCCAGCGCCGATAGCAGCGATTTCAGCCTCACTATCACCATTCTTACGATACTCAAGGGCCACATCAACCCCTTGTGCAATATCAGGGCTTTGGCTGGCAATGGCCGACATGACACCACAGGTTGTCCCGTCAAAGCCGCTTCCACTACTGTTATAGCCAATTTCATTAACAACCTTGCGAACTAGCTCATCAATGTTGACAAAAGCGGTGGTCGAAACCTCACCTAATACCATCACATAACCAGTTTTAACGGCCGTCTCACAAGCAACGCGCCCCATTGGGTCTTGCTCAAGAATGGCATCCAAAACCGCGTCACTAATCTGGTCGCACATCTTATCCGGGTGACCTTCCGTCACCGATTCCGAAGTAAATAATAAACTCGGCGATGTCATAAATGTTGTACTCATCGTCTGTCCTCCAAAAATAATAAAAATAAGAGCTTCCACCTTTCCGGCCAGGAGGAACCTCTTAAATATTGCGTATAAAACAAAAAGCCTCTTGCGAACTGAACAAGAGGCTTGCATACTTGATGCTATCACCTCTTATCTTCCAGCTTGTGCTGCCGGAGTTAGCACCTTCCCACTTCTGGGGGGTTGCTGCAGTTTCAAAGGGCCGGTCCCTCCACTGCTCAAGATAAGGGCTAATTGTAAAATTCAACGCCGACAATCAACGCTGAAAATATGAACTAAAATAAAATGTCGGCGAAGTATACCCCAATAGGGTTGGGTGTCAAGCAGAACTTAAGTCCAATTCTCCGGCGGTTCAGGCATACCAAGAATATGATAGCCAGCATCGACATAGATCACCTCACCAGTAACGCCGCTGCCTAAATCACTGCCCAACCACAAGGCAGTACGGCCGACCTCATCTTGATCCACATTCCGCCGCAAAGGCGCACGTTCTTCAACATAGCGGAGCATTTTGCGAAAACCAGCTACCCCAGATGCGGCCAACGTTTTGATTGGCCCGGCCGAAATAGCATTAACCCGAATGCCCGCTGGCCCTAAATCAGCCGCCAAATAACGAACATTGGCCTCTAACGCTGCCTTAGCAACACCCATCACATTATAGTGAGGGAATACCTTCACCGAACCATGATATGTCATCGCCATGATGCTGCCCCCATTTGGCATCAACTTGGCCCCCTCTCTTGCCAATGGAACCAGACTATAGGCGCTAATATCAAGGGCCGTCTTGAACCCTTCACGGCTGGTATCGATAAATCGGCCAGTCAGCTCTTCACGAGGTGCAAACCCAATCGAATGAACCAGAATATCTATCTCGCCAAAATGATCGGCCGCTTTCTCAAATGTTTCGATAATCTCATCATCCTCAGCCACATTACACATCTCAACAAACTCAACCCCCAAATCGGCCGCTAATGGCATGACCCTTTTTTCTAATTGAGGAATACCGTAACTGAAGCCAAGTTCAGCCCCTTGTTCATGCAAACTTTGGGCAATGCCCCAGGCAATCGAGTTTTTGTTAGCAACCCCAAAAATAAGCGCTTTCTTTCCTTCGAGTAGTTTCATTAATTCTCCTTATCCTAACATCTGAGGAAGTCAGGCTTTTACGCTCTAAGACATACCAATCTCTATAAACTAAAAAGCCTCACTTCTGGTAGTTGCCTATCCCCTAGACACAAACTCATTCCCCTCAATCCAATAACGCCAGGGCAAAGAGTATGAGGGTTCTGGTGTCTTTCCTAAACCAATTCGAGGGCCAACACCAACCGCTTCTTCTGGAATAACTGGCCCATCTTCAATCCATATAACCCCACCCGGCTCAAAAAGGTTTGCCCCTTTTAGCTTTTTGTCAATTGACAGGGCTTGAGCCAGCTTGGCCGGGCCATTAGTCAACTCTCTACGCGGCCGTTTTTTCCCCCTGTTCAAAGCCATCATATTCTCCCCCTCAACTGGCTCCAATGCCCGAATCAAAACCCCATTCGGCCGTCCTGCCTCGCCAGTGACCACATTGAACATCCAATGGATACCATAGGTAAAGTAAACATAGGCAAAGCCAGGTGGGCCAAAAATCACCTGAGTTCTGGGAGTGGGATGGCCGTTATTCGCCCGTTCAGCATGACAGGCCATATCCGGCTCATCCCCATCACAATAAGCCTCAGTCTCGACGATGAGACCCGCCAAACGATGGCCGTCTTTTAGCCTTACCAGCCGTTTTCCAAGCAAATCAACCGCTACCCGCCGTGCGGGACGGCCGTAGAAATCCTGACCTAATTGCATTTAGGATTTTAGTAGACAGTTTTCAGTGAACAGTGGACAGTTAGCAGTAATTCAACCGTTTACCGCACACTGCCAACTGCTTACTGATTTAGGAATTCAAGCTAGTCTTCAGCGAAATCTCCGTTCCAGCCAACGCGCGAGAAACCGGACAACCGATTTTGGATTTTTCAGCGATTTCATCAAATTGATCGGCTCCAATACCAGGAACATCGGCCGTAACATCCAACTCAATAAGGGTAATCTTTGGCCCGCTATCATCTCGTCCCAGATGAACAGTTGCCGTTGTCTGAACACTATTCGGCGGGAATTCAGCGGCCGTTAATTGAGCCGATAAAAACATCGAATAACAACCAGCATGAGCAGCCCCGATCAACTCCTCTGGATTTGTTCCATCCCCCTCTTCAAAACGAGACTTGAAGGTAAATGGCCCTTCATAATCCGCAAATTTCATTCTACCAGAACCTTCTTTCAAAGTTCCTTCCCAAACAGCATCAGCTTTACGTACAGCCATATTTCTATGTAACTCCTTTTCTTAGAATCAACTGGTTTTGTAGGTCAATTTGCTAAATTAATCCCTCAAAACCAACAATTAAAATTACTCTATCCCTATTCTTACTTGAGGCCAGCCAAAATGCAAAGATTGACCTGAATCTGTTTACAAATTGTCACATAATCTTACCCAAAATCGCCAACTTAAAACTTCTTTCTTTGCGTCTTAGCGACTTTGCGTGAGTTTTCTTTCTTTATCCATTCATTTCCCTAACCGAGCCAACTCCCGCGCTCTGGTAAACGTTGAAGTCGTAAACATCCCAAAAAGTAACACCGTTAAAGCTAAGACAAATAAATCAAACGCTGAAAACTCACCAAACGAAAGGGTGAAGGTGGGATTACCGAAAAAGTAGACCAAAATATTCACCAATACAATGATAGCCCGCACCTCAGTCGGCCCCAATTTTCCGTAAGAAATTTTGAAGACTCCGGAGACAAAGGTATCGACATAGACATACACAGACATGAGCAAGTAACCGATTAAAGCCAAAGCCGCAAACTCGAAGCGCACGTAGGGGGACAGCCCTAACCCTAATACAACAAACAATTGGCTGAATGCGTCAGTAGTATGGTCGATGAAAAAACCAAATTTCGGCCGTTCTATCTTCCGATAACGAGCCACCGTCCCATCCAAACTATCCCCGAACCAATTGATGAAAAAACCCAAATTAACCAGCCACAAAAAGTTCTTATCACTCCCACTGAGAACATAAGAGGCGAAAATCAACAATGCCCCCAGGATACCAATGCCAGTTAATACATCCGGCGTCATCCAGGCAGGCGCGTGGGCGGCCAACCATTGCAAAGCCGGTCTCTCCAATGGTCCCAACAATATATCATTCACCCGCTCATGCTTCTGCGACTTAGACATCTATTCCTCTCCTCCTAAAATGCTCTGTATTCTTTGTGGTAAAAGTTCTTGTTTTTCGGCTATTCAAACTGGCGGGTTAACTTCCGGCCAGACCGGGTAAGTCATCGTCCATTGATCAGGGACACGGCGAATTAAATCGGCCGTAACCTCCAAGACCCGTTCCGCATTACCTATAATATCCTTATCCCGATCCCCATATCGTTCCATCTCAATTGGCTCAGAAATCACAACCTCATAAATATGATCCGGCCGCATGACAACACCAGCCACCAGAACAGGAACCTTAGCCCGCAATGCCAGCGTAATATGATGGACAGGCAATGAAGATGGTTCGCCAAAAAACAACGGTTTGTAACGTGGATCGGGAACCGGGCGGTCGACCCCCGTTACAACCGTCCCACCCTCCTTCAATCGTTTAACGGCCGCTTTCATCACCGCCATCGAAGCAGGCGCGATCTCCAGCCCAGCATACTCGCGAATATCATTCTGCCACTTATAACCTTCACTAGGCCGAGCAAAGGTAATAACCATCGCCTTCATACCACTCATCGCCGAAGCCTGGGCCACAAAATCAAAGCCGCTTAAATGCGGCCCCACAATAACCATGCCCTGTTCCCAACTGTTGACTCGTTCAACTAACGGCCCAAAGTCAGGCCCAAAATCAATTAATTGCGCCATTTTCGGCAGATCATGTAGGTTATGATAAAGGTCATAAAGGCAGCGAGCAGTGTGACGAAAAGCTTTTTTAACGAGGATATCCAATTCGGCCGCAGTCGGTTCCTTATTATGCAGCACCCATTGGTTCGTGCGAACAGCCTGCACCATCCCAAAGTTTCGCCGACTGGCAATCCGCTCGGCTAAAAATTGGGCCACCGGGTAGCCTAAAGATGGCGGCAAAGTCCGAGCCAATCCCAAGGCAAAGGCAATGCCTAATCGGCCGTTAATAATCTCTTGTACTTTAGAAGCCATGGAAAACCATTATAGCCTGTTATAACCAGAAGGGTCAGATTTATCACCCGTTCTAGTCAGCCTTCCATTACATTTGCGACCCATTCAGACCATTGAACGTATTGAAAAGGTAGGATCGGCCGTTTTAATCGTGCCGTTGTATCAAAGCTATTATTTCTGTACACTCATAAGCTGATTATTCACTAAATCCGATTTTCAACCGTAGGATTTTCAACCGCAATCATGGAATCCATTTTTGAATTTTTTCAGACCTTTTGGACCAACCTCCAAAACGGTCAACTACCAGAACTAGGCTACTGGAACTACTTCGTCCTCTCCTTCCTGATCGTACTCAATGGCCCAGCAGCGACCTTATTAGGTGGGGCAGCGGCAAATGCGGGACTGTTACGGCCACAATTCGTCTTTCTGGCCGGCATTGGTGGCAATCTTATTGCCGATGTCTTCTGGTATAACGTTGGTGCAAGAGGCAAAACAGCCTGGATTCTCAAACACGGCCGTCGCTTTGGCGTCCGTCAAAAGCATCTCGACAAACTAAGCCAGGGAATGGAGGAACACGTCGTCAAGATATTACTCATGGCAAAAATATCAATCGGCCTGGCTGTACCCACCTTATTAGTAGCTGGCATTACCCGCGTTCCCTGGAAAAAATGGTTTCCAATCGTGTTTACAGGCGAAGCCATCTGGACCGGCATCCTGGTCATCATTGGCTATTATGCCACCGAAGCCATTAAGCAGATGGAACAAGGACTAGAAGCAGTCATGCTAGGCTCAACCTTCTTGTTTCTGGTCTTTTTAGTCTGGCTCATTCCCCGCATCAAATCAGAAGATGAAGAATTGGGCAACGAAAATCAAGCATAAAAAAGCGGAGGCTCCTTAAAACCTCCGCTTTTTAAGTTTAGTGAACTTGCACAGGGTCTTTAATAGCCCCTCGTTCAAAAAGTGGCTCTTGATAACCTGCATCCCAACCTTCGGGAGCCGAACTCTTCTCAATCCTCACGGCCGTATTCTTATAATCCGGTATCTTGGCCCGATTATCAACCTTATCCAGCGTCAAGAGATTAACGGCCGCTTCTGCAAAGTGAAAGGGGATGAAAATAGTCCGCCTCGGCGAACGCCCCGTAACAAGCACCCGCAAGGTAATCGTTCCTCGTCGCGAGCTAACGTCAACCCAATCACCCGTGATAAGACCCAATTCGGCCGCATCATCAGGGTGCATTTCACAAGTCGCCTCAGGATAGATCTCTTCCAACCGAGAATTCCCCGTCAACGTACTACCACTCCAATGATAAAGCACCCGGCCTGTACTCAGATTGTAAGGATATTCCTCATCAGGCTGTTCAGACTCAGTCGTTATCGACACCTCCCAGAATTTACCCTTGCCACGCGGGAATCCATCAGAAAACAGGAATGGCGTGCCAGGATGGTCAAAATCTGGGCAAGGCCAATGGACGCCACCTTCCCTTTCGATACGAGCATAGTCAATGCCCCAAAAATCAGGCGTCACCTGGCGCATCTCCTCCCAAATCTCTTCCGGGTTGTTGTAGTTGAATCCAGCCTTTAACTGCAGTCCCAACCGCTGCTCAACCCGCCGCCCCAAATCAGAAAGAATATCCCAATCAGCCCGCGAATCACCCACCGGAGGAACGGCCGCTCGACACCGTTGAATCCGTCGATCCGTGTTCGTAAACGTACCATCCTTCTCAGCAAAACTCGTCGCCGGCAAGATAACGTCAGCCATCTCCCCAGTCTCATTAATGAAAATATCCTGGCAAACCATAAACTCAAGATTTTCCAGGGCATGGCGGGCATGGTTCTGATTCGGTTCACTCATCATTGGGTTTTCGCCAAGTACAAACATCCCCCGCACCGCGCCACTCAACGACGCATCTACCATTTCTGTGGCAGTAAGCCCCGGATTCGGATTCAACGTATTACCCCAAAAATCTTCAAATTTGGCCTTCACCTCTGGCGCACTAACCGATTGGTAAGCGGTGAAAACGTTAGGCAAACCGCCGCTGTCAGAACAGCCCTGGACATTGTTCTGGCCGCGCAAAGGATTCAAGCCCGTGCCAGCCTTGCCCACATGACCGCACATCAAAGCCAAATTGACCAATGAAAGCGTGTTATCAGTTCCATGTGTACTTTGGCTGATACCCATGCCCCAATAAATCGAAGCCCGTTCCGCCCCCGCATATATCCGAGCCGCTTCCCGAATCGACTCAGCAGGAACGCCGCTAATCTCTTCCGCCCATTCCGGAGTACAGTCCTCTAAAGACTCTATATAATCCTGGAACCCTTCCGTGCGGTTGCCGATAAACTCCTCATCAAAAAGCCCTTCTTGAACGATGACATGGGCCATCGCCTGGAACACAGCCACATCGGTTCCTGGATTTTGTTGCAACCACAAATCAGAGAAGTTAGTCATTTCAATCCGGCGCGGATCAACAACAATCAACTTAGCCCCATTCTTGCGAACAGCCCGTTTCAGGAAATTAGAGATAACAGGGTGAGTCTCAGTGGTATTAGAGCCAGTAACGATAAACGCTTCCAAATTCTCCATTTCAGCAATCGAGTTAGACATGGCGCTAGAGCCAATCGACAACTGCAACCCCGTGACTGAGCCAGCATGACACAAACGAGCGCAGTGATCGACATTATTAGTCGTGATCAATGCCCGCATTAATTTCTGAAAAACATAGTTGTCTTCATTAGTGGCCTTAGCGCTAGCATAGCTAGCGATTGCATCGCCCCCATACGTCTTGGTAATTCGGGCCAATTCGTCAGCCACATAATCCAATGCTTCGTCCCAACTTGCTTCTCGCCAGACAGGAGCAGCGCTCCGTCCCTCCTCCATATTCACTCGAATAAGGGGCTGCTTCACCCGGCGCGGGTGCTTGACATAATCCGTCCCAAACCGTCCCTTAACACACAACATCCCATAATTCGGGGCCGCATCAAAGGGTGCCTCCACCTTATAAATATAACCATCCTTAACATTCAAATTCATCTGACAACCTACCCCACAATATGGGCAAGTCGTTCTAACTACTTTATCGGAAGAAATCATTTATCGTTCTCCATTCTTCTAGAAATTTGCAATTAGCAATTGGGTAACCACCTAAAACAATTCACTATAATCTAATTACCCATTACGAATGACGCTTTTTGCGGCCACCTCTCGTTTGCCTAAAAATATCGTCCGGGTCAATACCCTCTTCCAGCAATGCCTGGCGCTTAGGCTTCAATGCCCCGGTTGGGCAAGCCCCAACACATTGACCACAGAAGACACAGGTTGTGTCCATCATGCCATTACCCGCAAAAGTACCAATGGTTGTCTCAAAGCCCCGTCCGTCAAAGCTCAGGGCAAAGGTGTATTGAGCATCTTCAGCGCAGACCTGAACACAGCGCCAACAATTAATACACTGATTATAATCGCGGAGATAAAAGGGATTGTCGTCATAAATGGGTGATTCACGGCGTTTGCCTTCGTTAAATCGGCCGTTATCCGCCCCGTAATCCTCCATCATCCCTAAAATCTCAGGCGCTTCCTCCAACCCAATCGTCGAATTCAACAACTCCAAAATCGTCCGACGACCCCGTTCCACCGCCTCATTACGAGTCTTTATCTCCATCCCATCAGAACATTCCGTCACACAAGCCGCCAACTGAACCCGGAAGCCAGCATCAACCGAACAGATACGGCATAAACCATTAGCCGTCAAATGAGGATGGTAACAGATAACAGGAATATCAATCCCAATCTGGGCCGCCGCATCCAAAATCGTCGTCCCCTTCGGAACAGTTACTTCATTACCGTCGATGGTCAGAGTTACGGTGTTACTCATAAAATTATGCCATCCTCTTTTTGTCCCAACCCTAATCGTTCAGGATGGGTATAAACACGCATTCTATCTTGTCTCAAATAAGCAACTATCGTCATGTTCCAGGCTTCTGCCAGGGCAACTGATAAGCTGGTCGGAGAAGTCCTAGAGCAAACAACAGGCGTTCCCAGTCGCCGTGCTTTATTGATCATCTCACTGCTAATACGGCCGCTGCTCAATAAGATTCGGCCGTTCGTCTCCACCCCATCTAACAATGCCGCCCCCGCTAACTTATCCAGGCAGTTATGACGGCCGATATCCTCAACCTGAATCAAGATGTCACTGCTGTCTGCCAGCACGGCCGTATGAATCCCTCTCGCTCTCTGATACAAACTTGCCCCCAAATGAAGTTCCCGCATCAATTGCGCCAACTGATTCGGCCGAACGGTCAACTCGACCAGCAAAGGCTCATGCTGCTCCGACAAATCATCAAAAGTCACACCCCCACCACATCCAGCCGTTACCAAAAACCGTTTTGGCATCTCCTTGTCCAAATCATGCAGCCAGACATCAACACAGCTATCTTTAGCAGAGACATGCAGCGACCGTATCTCATCCATGCCATCAATCAGCCCCTCATTATAGAGAAAGCCAACAGCCATACGATCCAACGCTTTGGGCGAACACATAAAGGTCGCCAACTCCTGACCGTTAACAGAAATACAAGTTTGAGATTCATCAACCACCTCGCCCTCAACATCTTGGGCAAATCCCTCCCCAAGGGCGATGTAAGTCACAGGTCGAACGCCAGCCGGACTTTTCTCGGCCGTTTCTCTCTCTCCTAGCGCGACAATTTCACCAATCACGGCCGTCTACTCACTTACCAATTCAGGCCACAAATTTATGGCGCTAACGACAGCCGAAGCCGCCGTCTGTCCAAGACCACACAAAGACGTTTCCGTCATAGCAAAACCCACATCAAGCAGCGTCTCCATATCAGCCGCCTTCGCACCGCCATTATTAGCAATTCGATCCAAAATCTCCATCTGCCGCTGAGAGCCTAATTGACAGGGGAAACACTTACCACAGCTTTCATGGGCAAAGAAACGGCTCAACTGATACATCGCTTTGCGCAGATCGGCCGTTTCATCAAATACCATCACCACTCCCGACCCAAGCGGAATCCCACTCTCACGGGAATCCTCATAAGTCAACGGCACATCCAGCTTATCTGGCCCAATGAAAACGCCAGCCGCCCCACCCATCAATACAGCCTGAATATTTTTGCCATCAGGAACACCGCCCGCCATCTCAATCAACTCTCGAATCGTTAACCCAAAGGGAACCTCATAAATTCCAGGCTTATTAACATGGCCGCTCAAACAAAACAGCTTCGTCCCCGGCGATTTGTCCGTGCCCAAAGCCAGCCAAGCTTCCAGACCAATATCAACCGCCACCAAAGCAGCGATCAATGTTTCAACATTATTAACGGCCGAAGGCTGGTCAAATAAGCCATTCGTTGTCGGGAATGGCGGCTTTATCCGAGGAAACCCCCGCTTGCCTTCAATAGCCTCAAACAATGCCGTCTCCTCTCCACAAATATAAGCCCCAGCTCCCAAACGAATCTCAATATCAAAATCAAAGCCCTTTATACCCAAAATATTCTGACCCAAATAACCCGCTGCCCGCGCTTGCTCAACCGCGTTTTGGAGTCGTTGGAAGCTGCGAGGATATTCACCCCGGACAAATATCCAACCATTCTCAGCCCCAACTGCATATGCAGCCAATGTCGCTGCTTCAACCACAGCAAAAGGGTCCTCTTCCATCAGACAGCGATCCTTGAAAGTACCTGGTTCGCTCTCATCAGCATTGACAACAATGTGCTTATCAGCTCCACGCCCAGGTGCGCCACGTGTAAATCGCCATTTACGGCCAGTCGGGAACATCGCCCCCCCACGACCAACCACATCACTTTTTTCAACCAATTCGATAACCGCTTCCGGCTTCATAACAAGGGCATTGCGAAGACCATGATAGCCGCCATGTGCTTCATAATCCTCAAGACTTTCTGGATTGACCTTACCTAACCTTTTTAATAGATGGAGAGGCTGACCATAGACTTTTGCATTGGGTTCAGCATAGGTTCCAGCCAGAAAATCATCAACATCGGCCGTTGTCAACTCCCCTGCCGGCCGAACGCCATTCAAAGCAACCGGCGCCAATTCACACATCCCCAAACAAGGCACATGCTCATAGGTAACTTCGCCATCAACGCTAGTCTGCCCCGATTTCAAACCCAACTTAGCTTCCACTGCCGCCATCACCGCTTCCCCATCAGCCAAATAACAAGCCGGATCTTCGCAAACCCGAATAACCTTCTTAGCCGTTGGCTCATTATAAAACATCGTATAAAACTCAATCACCCCATGAATGTCAGCCAGCGGAACGCGCAGGGTTTCCCCAATGGTCTGTTGCACCTCATTTGGCAGCCAGCCATAAATAGCCTGAGCCTCATGCAGCATTGGCAATAATGCCTCTCGTTTCCGGCCCTGATATTTTTCAACAAGGGGAGTCAAGAGTGATATATCAACTATTGAAAGGTTTTCCAAAATGCACCTCAATCCATTCAGCTATGTGAAATAATTTTACGGCAGAACAACTTAAAAAGAAAATGGCTCCCTACGATTTCACCAAGGCGGCGAAAAACCTGCCCTGATTTATAAAAAATTCAGTGAATTTATGTAATTCGAGGCAAAAATGACTCCTTACTTGAACAACCCATCAAATCCCGTAGCCCTAAGAAAATTATCCATCCTCTGTCGTCTCCTCAACTGGCAACCACACCATAAATACTGTTCCTTGCCCAACTTCGCTTTTCGCTTCAATATATCCATTATGACGCTCCACAATCTCCTTACATATCGCAAGCCCAAGTCCAGTCCCTCTAATAGCCTCCTCCTCAACTCGTTGGCTGCGGAAAAACCGATCGAATACCAAAGGTAGATCGTCTTCTGGTATACCAGGCCCATCATCTTCAACCGATATACAAAGCATAACCTCATTATGCTTCGTTTCTTTCCCTGCTTTAACCAGAACATTTCCCATCTCAAGTGTATAAATAAGCGCATTATTCACCAAATTAGTAATCACCTGTTCCACTTGCATCAAGTTTGCCCAGATAGACGGCAGCGTTTGACTCAATTCAAGCTGTAAAGAAATCCTTTTGTTTTCTGCATGTGGAAGAAAGGTACTTACCACTTGTTGAAGAATCGGGCCAATTTGAACCGACCCCATCAAAACTGGTGTAGAGTCCATCTCCAACCGAGATAAGTCAAGCACATCCTGAATCAACTGAGCCAATCGTTTCGTCTCCTGGCTCAAAATCGAAAGATAATAATCACGACGATTGGAATCGCCTTGTTTCAGCAAGGTTGTATAAGTTTCAATCACTGTAAGCGGCGTCCGCAATTCATGGGAAACATTTGCGATAAATCTACCTTTCAGCCGTTCCACCTCTTTCAAATAACTAATATCAGAATGAACGCCCACAAGCCCGCTAAGCGTCCCCTCATTACTAAAAATAGGAGCGACGGTTAAATAAATATCATACGTGCGGCTATCCTTTCGCTTGCCAACTAACTCGCTTCGCCACTCTTTTGCTTCTCGTATGGCCCTTTCCAGGCTTTCCTTCAAATCTGGCGCTTCGCTTATACCAGGCCATTGGTTTGGGGAACGATGAAGTAGCTCATTGACTGAAAAGCCAGTTACCTTCGTCATCATCGAATTAACATATAAAATCACTCCCTCCGCATCTGTAAAAAAGATACCCTCGCCCGCATTATCTAAAATTGCTTGCATCCGATCCCGCTCGGCGCGTAAAGCGGCCGTTCGTTGACCGACCTCCAAGGCAAGGTGAGCGGTATAACGTCGCTGGGCCTGATAAAGATCCGTCCGCTCAATGAATGTCGCCACCTGACCAGCTAACGTCGTCAAAAATCTAAGATCATTGTTCGAGAAAGCATTCAGCCGCGAGCTTTCAACATTGATCACCCCCACGCCCTTATTCCGAACGATTAATGGTACTGAAATTTCAGAAACTGTCCTAGCGCTAACCTGATGATACTTCTCTTCATCAAAAACATTACCAACAATGATTGGTTGACCTGTTTTATAAACAAAGCCGCAAATACTCGAATCAATCGGTATTGGTTCATTCAACAGTTCAACAGGTGCGCCATGAAAAGAAGAATGTGGAATGAGATGCTCAGCCTCCTCGCCCGCCAATAAAAAGCCAAAATGTTCCTCATATAAATTCGCCGCTACTAACTTGGTCGTTTGTTCCAGCAAACTATCAACATCAGGCAGAACAGTTGTAGCCAAAGCAACCCGGTGAAGCACCATCATCTCGTTCGCTCGATGCCTAGTCTCGTCATATAGGCGAGCATTCTCAATTGCAACAGCCGCTTGATTCGCAAAGGTCAACACAGTTTCCCCGATCCTCTGGTTATACGTGTTAGCTTTGGAACTATCCACATTTAAGACCCCGATAAGGTGATCCTTCACCATCAAAGCAGCGCCAATCCAAGAACGGACAAAAGACAACCCAGGAACATGAATCCAATCCTCAGTCAAATCAGTATCAGGTATAACCTTGACATTTTCTTGCTGAGAAAAACGTTCAATTATTCTATTACCATGAAGACCAGCAAAAGCACGATAAGGCTCTAAATTCGCAACCCCCGTCCCAGCGGCCACATACACATTCCCAGCCGTATCTAACAATTGAACCGAAGCGCTATCATAGGCCACAACTTGAGCTAACAGGGCAAATATTTGTTCAAATACCTCAGATAAACTTAGACGCGTCGTAAGCAATGCGCCCACTTCCTGCAATGTTTCAGCCAGTCGAAGTTGTTCTTTTTTCTCAGCAAACAGTTGGGCATTTTCAATAGCAAATGCCGCATGTTGGGCAATGGCCTGCGTTAATGCGATTTCGGCCGTTGTAAATTCTCGATGGCGGCGACTCTCCCACAAATCAGCAAATCCAACAATCTGCTCTCTAACAATAAGCGGCAAAATCATAACAGACTTAACCCCATACTCAATATAATGCTCCTTAGACGGGGCCGTCAGATTTGGATCATCGACATGTTCAATTAACGTTTCCCCAAACGATAACGAAGCTTGATCTTCGCCCAAATCCTCTGCTATATCATATACAAGCCCAATATCCGATACCCGTTCCCGCTCAGATGCTTCAGGGCCAATATATTCGGCCAGGGAGGTTGTCGTGCCATATTCCGGGTCATAATCAGAAATATAGGCGCTTGTCACATCGATCGCCTTAGCCATTTGCTCGACAAGTTTAGATAAAACAACTTCCAATTCAAGACTTGAAGAAACCGCCTTACTAGCTGCCAACAAGGCATCTTGTTGAGATATTCTCTGCTCCATCGCCTCATATAGCCGAATCTTTTCCACTGCGACTGCCAAAGTTCGAGAAAGCGTGGTCACCAAAGTAAGGTCATCTTGGCTAAAAAAATCAACCTTCGAACTATCTAACATCATAACGCCAATCATTTGGCCCAGCGTTATCATTGGCACGGCCATAAATGATCGAACATGTTCAGCGCCAGCAATCCACTGCCAATCTGAAAAATGACGCACATCTGGGCGAATAACAGGCTTCAAATCTTTTGCCATCCGCTTTAAAACCGGACTATCTTTTAAGTTTTTTGCACTCAGACCTTTTGTATAACTCTCATCTTCATACCCAACCCCAACAGCAAACTCCCATTCAATTCCATCTGAAAATAGGGCAACCGTCACAGTATCAAACTCAACTATCTTCTGTAGCTCCTCCATACAACGGCGCAAAACAGCATCCCGGTCAAAACTAGCAGCGATAATGTTCGCCACTTCCGCCAAAAACTCAGCTTGCAAACGACCTCTCAAATCAGGTAAGTATTTCATCTTCCTCCGAACGCCAGCTTGATCCCTCACAGTAAAATCATACCATAAACAAGGTTGCCTGTTAAACAGGGCCAGCTACAATCATACCGTGCCAAAATATTGACGAGGTTGTGATATGTCTCCTGAAAAACCAAGACGAATTAGTGCTGCTCTGCCCCTTTTGGTAGCAGTCGTACTCCTTTCTGTTCTTCTTTATCAATATGGTGATAAATGGTTGCGTAAGCTGCTAATTTATCTATCCAATGCTACTTGGGCCAGGGACTTAGTAAGTGGTTTGCCGATAGCCCAGCGCGTTGCTCGCCGATTCGTGGCGGGTGAAACGGCCGAAGAAGCAATGGCCACCACCCAGGCCCTCAATGAACAAGGCTTGCTCGTCACCTTAGATTACCTCGGCGAAAGCGTATCAGATTCAACCGAAGCAATCGCCTCCAAAGACGAAATCCTCAGCCTCTTTCGCAAGATAAATGACACCGGCGGCCAAGCCAATGTATCCCTAAAATTGAGTCAACTAGGGTTGAAAATAGATCAAGGACTGGCCCTAGATAATATGCGCCAAATATTGGCAGAAGCCGCTAAATATCAAAATAAAGTCCGCATTGATATGGAAGAAAGCAAAACCGTGAATGCCACCTTCGACATTTATCGCACCCTGCGAGACAAAGATGGCTTCAACAACACCGGTGTTGTCCTTCAAGCCTATCTCTACCGCACCGAAAAAGATGTACAACGCCTCATCGAAGAAGGCGCTTGGATGCGCCTCTGCAAAGGCGCCTACGCCGAACCACCAGAGATTGCATTTCCCGTTAAAGCCGACACCGATGCCAACTATATAAAGCTCATGCAAATGATGTTAAGCAAAGAAGCCCGTCAAAAAGGAGTCTATGTCGGAATCGCCACTCATGATGAAAAGATGATCAATGCCACCATACAATATGTTCAAGACAACCAAATTCCAAGAGAAGCTTTTGAATTTCAGATGCTCTATGGTATTCGGAGAGAGTTACAAGAAGCGTTAGTTCAACAAGGCTACCAATTACGAATTTACGTCCCCTACGGCACTGCCTGGTATCCCTACTTTGTCCGCCGCCTAGCCGAACGACCCGCCAATTTGTGGTTCTTCATCAGCAACTTCTTCCGAGGCTAAATCACAAGGAAATTAAATGCCCATAATTCAAGAATCCAATACCATCGCCGATGTCATGATAGCTCAATTGAAACCCTTTAGTGATGAACGGGGATGCTTTCGAGAAACTTTTCGCAAAGAGTGGTTTCCACAGCGCAGTTGGCAAATATTGCAAACAAATCGCTCCGACTCCCAGGCAATGGTACTTCGAGGACTTCATTACCATCAGAAGCAGGTCGATTATTGGTATGTAGTCAGCGGCAAACTAAGGGCCGGATTAGCCGACCTACGCCCCAACTCAGCCACATATTTGGCAACAGAAACGGTCGAATTGACAGCCGAAAACAATCTAGGCTTGTTTATCCCAATCGGCGTCGCACACGGCTTTGTGGCCCTAGAACCAACAACCCTCATTTATGTCGTAGACAATTACTATGACGGCGATGATGAATTCGGCATAGCCTGGAACGATCCAGATCTACAGGTTGATTGGGGTGTCACTGATCCCATCCTCTCCTCCCGCGACCAAAACAATCCCCTTCTAAAAGACATACCTAAAAAGAACCTGCCTTAAGAGCAGAAATTAACCGCTCCCTCAAGCTGACGAACCAATTCCGAGTTTTATTGCACCCTCAGCCCCTAGCCCCCAAATAATCGCTCCCACAACGGCGGGCCGAGAATAATCAGGCCAATAATAACCGCCCCAATAGCACCGACCAAAACGGCCGCAGCCGCCACATCCTTCGCCACTTTTGCCAATGGATGAAACGTCGGCATAGTCATATCAACAACCGCCTCAATAGCCGTATTCATGAATTCAGCCATCCAAACCGCCATAATCGTCAAAACCAATACCGCCCATTCCAAATTGGATAGCTTCAGCCAAAACGCTAGCCCAAAAACAACAATACTAACAACAGCGTGAATCCAGGCATTGTGCTGAGTCCGTAAAACATACCACCAACCCTCAAAGGCATACTGAAAACTTTTGGCCCGGTCATAAATTTCTGATTTTTGCTGTTGGGGTTCCATACTTTATAAGACTATTGTTGTTTAGCCTCGCTTAAATGCAATCTAACCTGATCCCAAGACAACAATAGCCCAACCACTCACCCTGGAATCGTTACCTGAACTGCAAGACTATCTAATATCGCTTTTTGGGCCGCCCACATAATCTCCTTATCCTCCGCTTCATAATGATCATGCCCTAATAGATGCAGCACGCCGTGAACGGTTAGAAGTTGTAATTCGGCCGTTAAGCTGTGTCCCCCCTTCTCCGCCTGCCTTTCAGCCTTCATCATCGAGATAGCAATATCACCCAAATAACCCATCAGCTCCTCCGGCAGCAGCAAATCAGGATCACCCACCGGAAAACTAAGCACATCAGTCGGCTCATCTAATCCCGCAAAATCCCGATTCAACTGCTGCATTTGTTCATTGTCAGTCAGCAAAATCGTCAAGGAAATATCGCCCGTAACTCGACTATGATCCAAAACGGCCGAAACAGTCTCATTCAAAATCGGCCCAATCCCTGCCTCCAGCGGCATCGCTGCCTGAATATCAAGCGCCACTTGGGTCATTGGCAACTTCTCCAGTCGCTTCCTGCACAGAAGCAGTAGGTCGTAAGCTCTGTCCATCAGCAATCAACGGCGGCTGTGTCGATGGTGGCAGCGCTTTGCGCGACTCTGGAGACTGGATCATAAACTCTTCATTACCCGGATATTGAACCCGAACATGGAATCGCCCCTTCAACGTCTTAATAAATGACTCCTTGATAATCTTAATATCTCCTAAACTCAAACCAGAATTATCTAACTGAGCCTCTTTAAGATGCTCATCAACAATCCGAGAAACTAATTTTTCAATCTCCTCCTCAGTACTCGGTCGCAAAGCAGTCGAAGTCGCCTCAATAGAGTCAGCCAACTGAACAATACCCGTTTCACGTGAACGTGGACGTGGCCCCTTATGCTTAAAGCGCGATATATCAACTATCTCCCCCTCATTCGCCATTTCCTGCGCCCGCTTATAAAAAACCTTAACCACCCGATTGCCATGATGTTCAGCGATAAAATCACGAATGCGGGTAGGCAGTCGATAACGATGAGCCAGCTCTAAACCATCACTGACATGACTAATAATGATCCGAGAGCTTACATAAGGATCAAGGTGATCATGAGGGTTGCCCCCATTCTGATTCTCCCCAAAAAAGGGCGGTCGATTCATCTTGCCTATGTCATGGTAAAAAGCCCCCACCCGAACAAGGGTACTGTTCGCTCTCACCTTCTCCGCCGCTTGTTCCGCCAAATTAGCCACCATAATACTATGATGATAGGTACCCGGTGCCCGACGCAAAAGCTCTTGCAAAAGCGGATGATCCAGGCGGGAAAGTTCCTGCAATTGAAGCAGCGTAATAACCTGGAAAACACTGCCAACAACAAATATGCCAGCAAGGCTAAACCCGGCCGTTAGGATAGCCCCATTCAACCCACCAAAAAGGAACAACGTCATCATTTCCGAAAGTTGTGCTTCTTCTGGCAGTCGAAACACTAAAATCGTAGCAATATTAACCACCCCAACCAACAGGCCAGCTCGAAACAACGAATTAAGCCGTTGAGTGTCCTTCAACGACAGAACCGCCAAAATGCCACCAACGGCCGAATAAAAAGTCATTTCCAACGAATCCTGAGCGATATAGCCAACCAAAAATGCCAAAACTAACGTTATCAGAATAGAAAACCGAATCTCAAAGATTGCGGCCGTAATCAAAGACAACGCCGCTGCTGGAAATAAATAAGCATAGATCGTCCGGCCAGGGACCAACAACTTGGCGCTTAAAACAAACAACAACAGCAAAACAGCAATAATGCCAAGATGTCGAACTGTCCGATAATGATGGGTCGTAAAATTACGCCAATAGAGGGTTATAATCCCAACTGACAAAAAGGCGATTAGTAAGGAGCTGACAAATATTTGCCAATTGGTCGTCTGCTGCAGCAAACCCAACTGTTGAAGCTGTTCAATATCTTCTTCCCCAATAATGTCACCAACCCGAATAATATCCTGGTCCTTAGTAACGCTCAGAGAGATTGGCTCCACCGATTCTCTAGCTTCAGCTTGGGCAACCGCCGTTGCCGCCGCATCAAAAAAGATATTTGGCACAATAAATTGCGGAGCCAATGTCCTAACAATTCGCTCTTGAGCCGGAGTCAGGTTAAAACTCGCCCCCAAGGACGCTTTTCGCCGAGCCTCACTCAACTGGTCTTCAACCACCCCTTCTCGCATCGTATCTTGAATAATCTGAGACACATTATCCCGAACCGCGCCAAATTCATTCGGAGTCAAAGCCAACAGGTCAGCCGCAATTTGGGCATCAATCGAAAGCTCCCCAATACTTTGCAAGTACCGTTGCTTAACATCGGCCGTTGTCATTGAATCAGCCCGCACAACATCAACAAAGCTAAAAATACTAAGCGCATAATTGTTCTGCTGGCGGCCAATTTCTAAATCGATCTGAGTATATCGATCCGGAATATTGGCAACAGCCGATTTTCTGGCTCGTTCCGTCAATACTTCACTGATATAAGTTTCCGTTTGCGGGGCGACAATATTTTGAGGCGCTGGTTCACCAAGCGTAACAGACACCTGCGGCCCACGAACCAAGTTAAAAGAAAGAATCGTGGCCAGACCCAGCGTAACGATTACCACAAACAACCATAACTGCGATTGTTTAGCAAACTTCCGCCAGCGTGAATCCACTTGACTTTCAGATTCGGTGGTCATCGACTCGTTTAGGATTCATCATCCCTGTAATAGTTCGCGAACGACAGAGCTAACAACTCGGCCGTCCGCTTTCCCCTGCAACCGAGGCATCAACTGTCCCATCACGCTCCCCATCTCCTTCATGCTAGTAGCTCCAACCTCGTCAATTACCGCAGCAGCAATTTGGCGGACATCATCTTCAGACATCATCTCAGGCAAGTAAGTTTCAAGCACAGCTAGTTCGGTTTTTTCCTGCTCAGCCAGATCCATTCGGCCCGCCTTCTCCGCATCAGCAATGCTCTCTCGCCGCTGCTTGGCCTGCTTCACAACAACCGCTTGAACTTCTTCTTCATTTAAAGTTTTGCGTTCATCCACCTCGATTTGCTTGATTGCGGCTAGCACCAATTGAAGCGTATCACGCTTATTATGATCCCCATCCAGTCTTGCCTGTTTCACATCAGCGATTAGTTGTTCTTTTAATTCCATGCCTAATTTACCTCAAATATTCCCCTTAGATTTTAGCATCGCCCCCAAATGTGTGTCAAACAGCCAGGATTGTATACAGGTTCAAATTACCTTCGCGGCCATCACTACGGAACTGAGTCAGACAGCGAAGTCCGGCCGTTTCAGCCAATTCACTCGTTTCATCAGCATCAATAAAAGTAACGTAACGATAGCCTTTCCCCCCACGCTGCCAGGTCAATAAATAATCATTTTTCTCAAGCTCGTCATCTGTTAAACCAATATGCTGCCAATCAATTATCTTCCGTCGTTGGCGTTCACTTTCTAAAAACTGCCAATTAGAAAGAACAATTCGGCCGTTTGGAGCCAAATGCCCGGCCATCTCTTTCAATACTCGAATACGGTTTGCACGTCCCGGAATATGCTGCATCGCCGCCAAACAACTAACCAACTCATAACTTCCCAACCCCGCCAAAAAATCCGGCTGGCTCATATCCCGTTGCAGAAATCGACCCTTTTCAGTCAATCGACGGGCCGCTTCCAGCATATCAGCGCTAAAATCAACGCCTGTATAACGGCCGATCAACCCATGTTCCAGTGAAAAACGGCCAAAACGACCATCCCCACAACCCACATCCAACAGATGACCCGCTGATTGAGGTAAATGTTCTATCAGTTTGAAAAAACCTGCTTGGGGTGTCGCCCGGGTCTCCACAAACGGTTGAGCAAATTGACGATAGAAATCCTGGTTTAAGATCGAGAGCCGCGCAGCAACAACCTCATCCATCTGGCACAACCTTCCGAATTCGACCCCGATTCGTAACAAACCATTGGCTACCCTCAATAATTTCAACCCAAATCCCAGGATGGTCAAGTTGAATCACCCGCCCAGGATACCAAGCTGCGCCTTGAGTAGTTTTTAGATAGATTTCAACCTGTTCCTGCAACCCAAACGTCTCAACTAATCGATCTTTCATCATGGTTACTCCCCAAATCGTTGAAGCGTCTGTTCCACAGAAGCCACATAACTGCCACCAAACAAACGCACATGAACTAACAACGGATAAAGGTTATAAAGATGTCTTCGCTCTTCAAAGAAACCAGGGGCAATGGAACGGATCGAGGCATACTGGTCAAAAAATGGTTCCCCAAACGTACCAAATAGCGTTGTAAATGCCAACTCAATCTCAGCATCAGCATAATAAATAGCCGGATCGACGAAACCCGTTACTCGATTATCCCCCGCCAAAATATTACCCGCCCACGCATCCCCATGAATAAGAGACGGCCGTTCTGGCTCCACCAACCACCTATCTAAACGGCCGCCCAAAGATTCTATACGTCTAAAAAGGCTCTTAGACAAGCGACCGACCTTCATCGCCTCCCGCCCCATATAAAACAAACGATGCTCACGAAAAAAATCAATCCAAGAATCCATCAACGGATTAGGTTGATGTAAACCGCCAATAACCGTGTCAAATTCAAAGCCAAATTGCCCGGAAGTAATATTATGTAAAGCAGCCAACTGAACCGCCGCATCTCTCTGTGCAGCCGCCGAAAAATAATTTCGCCCAGGCAAAAAGGACATCAACAAAAACGATTCGTCATAATAAATCGGCTCTGGAACAGGCAGTTTGCTGTTTGTTGCCAGATAGGCCAACATCAAGCCCTCAACTGACAATGTAGGTTGTAGCCCATCATCCACCTTCGCTACCAACCTTCGCCCATCCGCCAACACAACCTTATAGACTTGACCAACGCAACCCCCACTCAACGGCTCCAAACCCAACACCGCCTCCCCAATAATTCTCTCAATCTCTCCAGGTAAGTTCACGCCACTCCCAATCAATCAATGTCCGCCTCGAATGAAAAATAATTCGTTCAATTCGTGGTTATTTTTTTAGGGGCGGCATTTAGATATGCCGCCCCTTTTACTTCTAAAAACGTCTCAAAAGCTAACCACCTGAACGCCGTATCAACCAAATACCCGCGCCAATGGCAACAAATGCACCAGCCATCACAGCAATGATAATAGCAACAAGGACACCTGTCTCAAGTGCGCCAGAATCGGCCGAACTGGAACTACCTTCACTATTAGCCGCAGACTCATTATCATTCCCGCCATTATTACCAACGAAAGGAAGATTTATAATGCCACCTTCCTCTCCTTCTGACTCGGCATTCGTCTGCTGAAAGTTTGGATCCCGTTCACATTCATAAAGATCCTTATCATAATTCGACAAATCCCGAACATTAGAAATATCAGGTCGACTGTCATCATAACCAAACACCGGATCAACCGTCATCTCCTCCGGTGAAATAAAGGTGTTAAGCCGGGTAAGGTAATTATGCTTTTGACTCAACTCAATCAAGAGTGGATCCGTAAAGGCAAAGTTAGCGCTTGGTCCAGCATATTCCGTAACAAACGCCCGTCCCGAAAACGCATCTGCCTTCGTTCTAACAAGCTGACGATAATTATTCCCACCGCCGGGAAAGAAGAAACGCAGATCATCATCTGGAATATCCATATGGGCATAATTAACCGGAACCGCCTGCTCCTCAGCGAAAAACCAGGTCAAAACCGCCATATCTGGGTTAGCTGCAACGGCCGTCAACCGCAAAGGAATCATCGGCTCCGGCGAATTATATGTTATCTTAATCGGCTGAATATCCTGAGTGCCTTGGTCTGGCAGCAGTCGCATCGCCAGAAAGACAAAGTTCTCCTCAACATAGACATTAATAAGCGGCTCCATCTGCTCCTCAACCCGATAGTTATTATCCCGAAGCCAGATAATGAGCGCATTAGGGTCCTCAGAACCAATCACATCAAAACCGAAAGGGCCCACCTCGCCGCTAGCAAAAACCTCAACATCCCCTCCTGCTGCACTCTCGAATTCAACCTCTTCCTCCATCGCTTCTTCAAGAATAACAAGACAATCCTCAGGAACAGGTGGCGCCAGGATGCGAACATTCGTCATCTGCTCAAGCTCAACAAAAGCCGTCATACCCGTTTCCGGCACCTCAAGGTCTTCAGCCGTAATCGGAGTCGAGATCGGTAAAATCCAAGAAAAATCTTCAGCGAAGCCCGTATACTGAATCTGGATAATGGCCGAAACCGTTCCATCAGCATTCTGGGTGAAGATAATTCGCTCTGCATTTTGTTCAACTGGCGAATTTTGACAAAACAACCCCCCACAAGCCTGAGCCGAAGACGCGGAGAGTCCGGCCAAGAACATCACCCCCAACAAAACCATTGTAAGTAATACTTTTCTTCTCATGGGTTTCACTCCTTGCATGAAACTATCAAAAAAACGTGACTTTCAGTTGGAAAATAGCTAGCTATATACAATATGACGAAAAACTGGCGGCATTAGTTCCCCTACGGCCGTTGTATCACCAAATTATCAAAAGAAACGCTTAGCCCAGGCTGCCCAAACGTACCACCGTCCAAGGCGATATTCCCCTCAGTATAAGCAGGGTCACTAAATTGGTGGAGCAGCTCCCCATTCGCATAAACGCCGATGACCGGCCCCTCTGCAAAGACCCGCAGCAGATTAGTCACATTAAAGCCCTGCTTAATAGCCTCCGAAATCGGCCAATCTTCAACAAAGCGGCTCCACGTCCCATCAGCATTATGCCGTTCAATCGTGAATCGGCCGTTACCCGTAATATCAAAACGGTAAAACTCCTGAGGCGACTGCATCCTAAACAAAACGCCAAAGCTGCTTTCCAAGCTCCCCGCCAGTTGGGTCGCTTCAACCTCCAAAATAAAGTCTCCAAATGTTTGCTCCTGCAAAGTCGTATACTGAATCGTTTTAGCAGCGCTAATTTCAATTAACATTCGTTCGCTCAGCACAGCCGTCAACCCAATCTCATCCGCCTCCGTGCGCCAATTACCCGTTCGCCCCACCGCAAAATTATCAACAAACAGAACCCCCGTATCCTGTGGCTGGAGCGGAACGGCCGTAGCTGTTGGCTCCTCTTCACAAGCAACCAACCCAAAAACTAGAAGGAGCAAAACGCTCCATCCCCATTGTTGAAGATACTTTACCATAGCGAACTTTTGACTTGTTCCAAAAAACTATTCATAAGGAATAATTAGCCTCGAATACCTTTTAGCCCCACAAATCAAAAAGAAAAATTCGTTTGATTCGTGAAATTCGTGGCTGCTTTTCTAAAATCACCAGCTAAGGCGCAATCACCTGAATATTATCAAATTGAATAACGGCCGTCCCCGGCTGAAATGTACTCGCCGCCAAACCAATATCCCCCACCACAAAAGTCGGATCAGTCACCGTCTCAACCGGAATACCATTAATCGTCAAACTCAACTCACTGCCAATACAACTAGCCCGAATCTCGTTCGCGGCCGCCCCCTGATTAATCACCTCCGAAAAAACATATTGCCCTTCACCGGTCAAATATGAAATTTGCTCATTCCCAGATTGATATTTACCAATAGCATAATAGCCATCGCCGCTAACGAGAAATACATAGAAGTTCTCCGGGCCTTGGTAACGGCAAATCACCCCATAAGCATTATCATTAGGGCCACCAACTTGCCGAGCCTGAACCGTAATAATCGTATCATCCATATTCCGTGTCGCATTCGTCCACCAAATCTGTCCTGGTTGGCTGGTACTCAAGCGCAATACCCCATCCCCAATTTGCGCCGCCGCCCCCGATCTATCATAAAGCGTCCAACCACAATTTTTTGTCCCTTCAAAGTCATCATTCAACAACGTCCCCCCCTCATTACAAGGGTCTGGCCCCGAAACATCCTCCGGCAGACATGCAGAGAGAAAGATCAACATCAATATGCTCAATAATATCTTCTTCATTTTTCACCTATTCCAGCCGCCAAACTAATCGTTCACCCCTCTCCTTCAAGTGCATCAAGTTGCTCCCGAAGCTTATCAATTTCATCCCCTAACTCATTTTGTTGTCTAGAAACATAAAAATAGTAAGCCATTGCCCCTAGCCACAACACAATGATGATAAGAGCCACAACCAATAGATTATCAAACATAATTTCACCTAAATCCTTTCCTTAAGTTTACCTGAAACTCATCCGACAAGGTAAAATACCCAGAGAACTATAAGCGAGTGTCCCACAAAGGTTCAGCAATACCTTTTTCCTTATTTTCATACCGCGCCATTGCAAACAACAGATCCGAGAGCCGATTAAGATAGCTGAGAACAAAAGGCCCAACCCCTTCCTCCCGCCGAAGCGAAACCACCTGTCGTTCTGCCCGGCGGCAAACAGTCCGCGCCACCTGCAAATGCGCTGCCCCAACTGCGCCGCCTGGCAAGATAAAGTTTTCCAAAGGTCCAACGGCCGTCATCATCTCATCCGTTAAAGCCTCCAACCGGGTCACATGCCGGTCCTCCATTTGAGGGATCTGGTAAGTCTGCTTATCTTCTTCCGTAAAACACAAATCAGAGCCTAAGTGAAACAATTCATTTTGAATCTCAGGCAAAACCTCATCCAGCCGGGCCGCCAATCCTTGAGCCAACGCCACCCCAATAACCGAATTCAACTCATCAACAGTGCCATAAGCCTCAACCCGAAGCGAATCTTTTGCCACCCGCGTCGTGCTGCCCAAAGCCGTCGTCCCATCATCCCCTTTCCGCGTATATAGTTTTGTTAACCTAGGCATTCCATTACTCCATATTTATCTTAGATATTGCCAATAGATGCTTCACTCAAATCTACCAAGAGTAAACCACTTTCTTTGCGACTTTACATCTTTGCGTGAGATTTCCTGACAACTCATCCAATCATTCCTTATGTCAACTTTGTTTGACAAAATTCAACATCCTGATATAATCCACTTTCGTCATTGCGGGGTAGAGCAGTGGCAGCTCGTCGGGCTCATAACCCGGAGGTCGGACGTTCGAATCGTCCCCCCGCTATACTATAAACGCCCCAATCGGGGCGTTTTTTGATTCTAACTACCAAAAGTCACTTCTTCCTCTTCAGCATTTATCCCGCCAACTCCTCCATTTTCGTCGCCAAATCCAAATCATAGGTACTTAATGCACCCAAATCATGGGTCAGTAACGCTACCTCAACTTTGCTATAGCCATTACACCAATCAGGATGATGGTTCAATTTATCAGCATAAATAGATACACTAACCATCCAACCCATCGCCTCAGCAAACGAGCCAAACTTATAACTTTTATGGAGTTTACCATCCCTCACTTGCCATCCCGGTAAATTTTCCAGGGCAGCCGAAACTTCCTCATCTGTAACTTTTCTTCGAGCCATCACTTTCTCCTATCAATCACGACCAAACAAACGACTAAAGAACGACCTTTTCTTCGGTTTCTCTGTCAACTCATCGTCGGGCGGGGTATCAAACGCTTCGACAAGCTGGTCAGCAAATTGTTCATAAGCCTTTCCAATCGACCGCCCCGCCGCTTTCCCCAAAACGATAGGTTTTCCCTGATTAATCGACTCCTGGGTCGCCTGACTATCAGCCGGAATAATAAATGGAGACGGCCGTTTCAACGCCTTAGACACATCAGCCGGCGAAATAGTCGGCTTGTTCAACACCCCATTTACAACCAACGAGACCTTATCACGTGGAAAATCTAATTGCTCCGCCAAATCTAAAAATCGGCTCGCGTGGGTAATTCCAGGCAATTCCGGTTGAACCACCAACAGCACCTTATCAGCCTTATCCAACATCGCCAATGTAATATCATCTATACGAGCATCCGTATCAATAATAACATACGAATAAAGTTGGCGTAACTGGCTGATAAGTGCCTCAATATGTCCCACCTTAATCGCCTCAGCCATCTCAGGACGGGGCGGCGCAGTTAGCACCTTCAAGCCGCTTTTATGCGTCGTCACTACACTCGTAATCAAATCAGCATCAATCTCTTCACTCCGCTCAACCAAATCTAAAATCGTCGTCTTAGATTTCAGATTCAAAGCAACATTAATATCCCCAAATTGTAGCCGCCCATCAACCAAAACCGTTGAATTCCCTTTGCGAGCCAATGAAACCGCCAAATTCACCGCCAACGTCGTACAACCAACACCACCTTTTGGACTGTAAATAGTAACAACATGACCTTCCGAAAGCTGCGGCAGCGGAACACGAGGAGTCGTCGGCGTATCAATTGCAGGGCGTCGAGGAACAACGGCCGTTTCTGGCATCTCCAATTTACGTTCATAAGCATTATGAATCGCCGTCAAAAGTTCATCCAATGAAAAAGGCTTCGTCAAGAAATCTCTCGCTCCCGCAACCATCGCCCGGCGAATATAATCCGTCTCACTTTGAACCGACATCATAATAATCTGGGTACCTGGAAACTGCCCCGTAATGCGTTGGCTCGCAGTAATGCCATCCATATCAGGCATATTGATATCCATCAAAACAATGTCAGGCCGATGCTCTTTAACCATCGCAATAGCCTCAAGTCCAGTCTCCCCTTCACCCACCAAGGTGACATTAGACTCAAATTGAAGCAGCTTACTGACACTTTCCCTCGTTGTAGCCAAATCATCAACAATTATGACTTTGATTTTCTCTGCCATCTATCCCTGATCCCTAATAAATATCTAACACCCAAACCGGCATCTGATCACCGGTCCGGTAAAATCCAAATCTTTCATATAATCTATGCGAAGCCACATTATCTAGTTGGGTATTTAATGAGACCCGTTTCAACCCACGCCGACGATAATGCTCAAAAGCCGCTCGAACCAGGGAGCTGCCAACGCCCAACCTTTGAGCCGATGGATCAACCGTAATCCGAACTAGGTGAGCGCCGCCGCCTTGCTGATTCAAAGCGCTATATTGAAAGCCAACAATATGTCCTTCAACCAATGCCACATCAAAACAAAGGGCCTGTCGATGGGCCAATTTTAACCCTGCCGCGCTATGCCGCCACAGGGGCGCAAAAGCGGCCGTTTCAATCGCCTCTAACCTATCCATCTCTTCCAATCGAACCGGCCGGATAGTGACAGCCTCATTATGGTCCGATAATGCTTCCGCAGGAACAGCCGTTCCTTCTTTAACAAAGGTGGTAATCCAATTAACTCGCCTAAATCCAATAGAAGGTAACATCTCATCGGGCCAAGATTCGACTGCCAACCAACCCAACTCAGTTACCCCACTATCTCGCAAAAAAGGAAGAACCTCCTCAATCATTGCTCCCAATATCTCTCTGGTATGAGCCGTTCGCCGAATAGCAACTGCTCGAACCCAAGAGGCAGGCAATGGATCAGCCCCAACTGCCAAACAAGCCATCATTTCATCCGTCCTGCGGCCGAATATTGACCTGGGACTAGCTTCGCTTCTCCCCTCCGACACAACAAACCCGGCCGTCCCTAACCAATCTCCCGGCAAGTGCCAATCAGCATGAGTATGAGTGTACATTGCTTCATGAAATAAACGCCAAATTTGCTGGTCATCCTTGCTGGTAGCCAGGCGAATTGTAGGCATCTCAAGGTTTGCTATTTCCATAACGCTATTGTACACTACATTGTTATCTTTTCGAGATTTACTTTTGCAGCATGAGACACAAATGGATAAGCAAGGTCGAAACCGTGCACTAGAGTCTGCACTGGCAACAATTCAAAAACGGTTTGGCGAAGGGGCCGTTATGCGCCTTGGGGATGCCCAGCATCTTCAGGTTGAGTCTATCCCAACTGGTTCACTTTCATTGGATATTGCCCTCGGTGTAGGCGGCGTTCCAAAAGGCCGAGTCATCGAAATCTACGGCCCAGAATCCTCAGGCAAGACCACCCTCTGCCAACACATCATCGCCGAAGCCCAAAAACGAGGCGGCGTCTGTGCCTTCGTCGATATGGAACACGCCCTCGACCCTCGCTACGCCGCCAACTGTGGCGTTGATGTCGAAAACCTCTACGTCTCCCAGCCCGACACTGGCGAACAAGCCCTTGAAATCGCCGAAGCCCTCATTCGCTCCGGCACAATGGACATTGTCGTTGTCGACTCCGTGGCCGCCCTCGTCCCCCGCGCTGAGATTGAAGGCGAGATGGGCGACTCCCACATGGGTCTCCAAGCCCGGCTGATGTCCCAAGCCCTGCGCAAGTTGTCCGGCGTTATCAAACAGACCAACACCGTCGTCATCTTCACCAACCAGTTACGGATGAAGATTGGCGTCATGTTTGGCAGTCCAGAGACGACCACTGGCGGTAACGCCTTGAAGTTCTATGCTTCTGTCCGGCTTGACATTCGTCGCATCCAGAGCCTGAAAGTTGGCGGGGATGTGGTTGGCAATCGAACCAGGGTTAAGATTAAGAAGAACAAGGTTGCCCCGCCCTTCACTGAGGCTGAGTTTGACATCATGTACAATGAAGGCATCTCCAAAGTCGGCGATGTCCTTGACTTAGGTGTTACTTATAATCTACTTGATAAGCGAGGGGCCTATTTTCGCTACGGTGAAACGCTATTGGGCCAGGGACGGGAGAATGCCAAATCATATTTGGCACAGAATCCTGAACTTACATTTGAGCTTGAAAATCTGATTCGACAAGAAGCAGGTTTACCAACACTAGCCGAGTTTGAAGATCTCGAAGCTGCTGCATAATCTCGAAGAGATACAAGAACCAACGGCTATAATGATTGATTGCATCTAATTAAAGGTGTAAATTCAAGCAGGTTGAAAATTAAAATTTCAACCTGTTTGAACCCACATCTTGCAAAATAAGGAATGCTTTAAGTAGCCGTGGTAGCAATGCCACGGCTATTTTTATATGAAAGTTAACAAATTATGGGAAAAATATCGGCCATTACACGGCAAAAACGCAATAAAGAACGGCTCAATATCTTTATTGACGGCGAGTATGCCTTTAGTTTGGCAGAGATAACAGCCGCATGGCTCAAAACCGGCCAGGAACTGACACAAGCCGACATTGAACGCCTACAGGCCGAAGACTCATTAGAAAAGGCCAAACAAAGTGCCTATCGTTTCCTGAGTTATCGGCCCCGCAGCACGGCCGAAGTACGAAAAAATCTCATAAAAAAAGAATACCCAGAAACCGTTATCGAACAGGTGATGACCCGCTTAACGGAATTAAATTTAGTGAATGATCGGGAATTTGCTCGATATTGGATTGAACAAAGAGAAACATTTAAGCCACGTGGTCAACGGGCTTTGCGCCAAGAGCTATACCAAAAAGGGCTAAGTCGAGACATTATCGACGAGGCTGTAGCAGGTGTCGATGAATTAGCCGCAGCGCGAAAAGCGGCCGAAAAAAAAGCCTATCGCTGGACACAGCTTCCAAGAGAGACCTTTTTCTCAAAGATGAACGGCTTCTTACAGCGACGTGGCTTCAATTATGCTATCACCAAGACTGTCACAGAAGAGTTATGGCAAGCAGTTGAGGAAGAAAGATAGCACACCAAACATGAAAACAGCGACTAAGGAGAATTTGAAATGATAGAGGCAATTATTGGTATTTTGGGACTGTTAATAGGCGGGGCCATCGGTGCCGCAATCACCTATTACACCCAAAAACCCAAGCATGAAGCAGAATATGAACGAGTAAGAAAGGAGATTGCTGGACTTCGAGAAACGGCCGAACGCGAAACCCAGACCATAATTGCAGCCGCACAGGAAGAGGCAAAACAAACACGTGTTGAGGTCGAACGAGTCACAGAAAAACGGTATCAAGATATTGCCAGGGCCGAAGAACGATTAGACAAACGCCAATCTAGTCAAGATAAACTGTCCCAACGGCAAGAAGTCCGCGAACAAAAGCTAAACCGCCGCCAAAGCCAGCTCGACAAACTTCGAAATGAAATGAAGCAAATGGAGTCAGAGCGGTTAGAAGAGTTACAACGAGTCGCCAATATGACCACAGACGAGGCTCGACAACAACTTGTTGCAGCCGTTGAAACAGAAGCCCGCCAAGACATGGCCCGCACCATGCGGGAAATCGAGGACAAGGCCAAAGAAACGGCCGAAGACAAAGCCAGAGAATTAGTGGCAATGGCAATCCAACGAGTCGCCAGCGAGCATGTCTCCGAAATCACCGTCTCCGTCGTTCCCTTGCCCAACGAAGAGATGAAAGGTCGAATAATTGGCCGCAGCGGCCGTAACATCCGAGCCTTCGAGATGGCCGCCGGAGTCGATGTCGTTGTCGATGACACCCCAGAAGCAGTCACCGTCTCCAGCTTTGACTCGGTTCGGCGCGAGATCGCCCGCCGCGCAATGGCCAAACTAATTGTAGACGGCCGAATTCATCCCGCCCGCATTGAAAAAGTCATTAAAGACGCTCAAAAAGAGGTCGAAAAAGATATTAAAGAAGCTGGTGAAGCAGCCGCCTACGAAGCCAACGTTCACGGTCTCCATCCAGAAATCATCAAAATGCTCGGCCGTTTGAAATACCGAACCTCCTACGGTCAAAACCAACTTCACCACGCCGTCGAAGCCTCCAAAATCGCCTCTGTCCTGGCCTCCGAACTCGGCGCAAACGTAAATCTCTCCAAGATGGGCGGTCTCCTACACGACCTCGGCAAAGCCATGGATCACGAACAAGAAGGAACCCACGCCATGCTTGGGGCCGAATTCGCCAAACGCTTCAAAGTGCCGCATATCGTTTATAACGCCATCGCCTCCCATCACCACGAGGTCGATCAAGAGAGCGTCGAAGCCATTATCGTAGAAGCAGCCGATGCCATCTCCGGCGCTCGCCCAGGCGCTCGCCGCGAAAGCCTCGAAAACTACGTCAAAAGAGTCCGCACCCTGGAAGAGATCGCCCACTCCTTTGACGGCGTAGACAGCGCCTATGCCCTCCAAGCAGGTCGAGAAATCCGCATTTTGGTCAAACCCGGCTCCATCGACGACCTCGGAGCCATGCGGCTCTCCAAAGACATCGCCAAAACAATCGAAGACAGTATGCAATACCCCGGCCAAATCCAAGTCACCGTCGTCCGCGAAACCCGCGCCGTTGGCTACGCCAAATAACAATCTCCTTGATATATCAATGTTCAATGTGAAGATATAAGTCAGATGCCAACGAAAAATCAATGGCTCATGTTCAGTACAAGTGATCTGATATAGAATAAAAAGCATGGACTTTCCAATAGTAGACCTAATGGATAGGGTAGCCTGCGAGAAATGGATAGAAAGATACTTTCACCCTGGTGGCTTAAAATGTCCGCATTGCGACGCGCCCTTTGAGCAGGGGTTGTGGTTTCGACGAACTGAGCTGAGCGACCTGGATGTTTACCGCTGTCGGAATTGCAAAGGCATCTACAATTTGTACAGCGGCACGATATTTGAAGGTCGCTACTTTACCCCGGAGCAGACAGTCTTGTTTATCCGAGGAGTGTGTCAGGGAAAACCAACGGCTAAGTTGGCGCGAGAGTTGGGCATCAGCCGGACAACGGCAACTGAAGTTCGGCGATTGTTGCAAGCCAATGCTGAACGAGAGCAAGAGACAAATCCGTTGGATGACCTGGAAGTAGAAACGGATGAGATGTTCCAGAATGCGGGGGAAAAAAAGCGATTGGCATGGCGACCCGGATGACCCACCTCGACGACGAGCGAACAAACGGCGCGGACGAGGCACCTTTGCCAATGACCGCCCGCCAATCTGTGCTGTGATAGGTCGAGAATCACGCCAGGTACGTATCCGAGTGATGAAAAACACCAAAGGAGTTACCTTGTGTTCATTTGTTGAGCAGTTTACCAAACCAGATGCCACTTTATACACCGATGAATACGACAGTTACAATCGCCTCAAGCGTGTTCGCCTGACCGTTTGCCATAGCGACAACGAGTGGGCGCGAGATGCTGATGGGGACGGTATCCGAGAGGTTCATGTTAATTCCAACGAAGGCGGCTGGACAGGGTTACGCAATTTTCTACGACCTTTTCGTGGGGTTCATAAGAAATATCTCTCTGGTTATGTGGCTATCCATGAATTTGCGGTTAATCATAAACAAGTTACTCCGAATTTTGTCGCTGCTCTTGTCCGTCTTCACTAGTTCTGAACATGAGCCAAATCAATATGTTACATAATCATTAAAAACACGAATTCTCTCCAATCCGAATAACGAATCACATCCATGTTGATCAAGAAATAAAACTCGCTTTTTTTGATCAACTTGATCAACTGATACTGTCAGCGAATAGACCCTCCCCTTCCCAACCTCAAAACAACCGTCTCTTTGGCCCGCCAACCGCCATTCAAGATGGCCAACCGACAGTTGCTTGACCATCTTCTTATGTCAACTTTAGCTAGTTTTGCACCATATATAGCATCATAAATGATGCCAAATGCCAAAAATAACCTTACGCTAGCCAGCATTTAACACCGTTTTACACCATTAAAGACACAAATCAAGATGGTCACTCTTTTTTTGACCATCTTGACCATCTTGCCCGATAAGCCATCGAAAAAACGCTTTGATATTTCCAGTAATACGATTTGCCAACCGTAGCATCAAATTGGCTTGCTAGTCTGAAACGTAGCTTAGGGTAAAATATGAGCCAACTGTAACAACCATTCAAGATGTGGAGGATATTTATGCGTAAACCGATCATTGCCGGAAATTGGAAGATGAACAAAAACACGGCCGAAGCAGTCGCCTTTGTCCGCGAAATTCGACACGGCCTCAATCAATACGTTCAACAAGTAGACAGCGTTGTCTGCCCCCCCTTCATCGCCCTCCAAGCCGTCTCCGAAGCCCTCCAAGCCACCAAAATCGGCATCGGCGCTCAAAACATCTACTTCCAAGAAAAAGGCGCATACACCGGCGAAGTCGCCCCCAGCATGATCACCCCCTTCTGCCAATACGTTATCCTCGGCCACTCCGAACGCCGGGCCTATTTTGGCGAAACCGACGAAGGCGTCAACAAAAAGGTCAAAGCTGCCCTAGCCCACGACCTAACCCCCATCATCTGCGTTGGTGAAAGCCTAGAACAAAATGAAGCGGGTGAAACGCACAGCTTTGTCAGCAGTCAAGTCATAGGCGCTTTTGAAAGCATAACGGCCGAACAAGCCGCCAACTGCATCATCGCCTACGAACCCATCTGGGCTATCGGAACCGGCAAATCAGCCAGTGCCGCCGACGCAGGTCGTATCATCGGTGTCACCGTTCGCGGTGCCATTGCCAATCTCTATGACGAAGCAACAGCCCAACAAATACGAATTCAATACGGTGGCAGCGCCAAGCCCAGCAACATCGCCGATTATATGGCCCACGCCGACATCGACGGTGCCCTTGTCGGCGGAGCCAGCCTCAAACTCGATTTTGTCGATATGGTTCGGATTACCGCTTCTCTAACCGGATAAATCACTTATGAGTGAGAATTTGATGCCCTTCATCTGGGTCGCATTAACACTGCCCCTGCTCATGATCACCCAACGCTGGATTCATCGCCATCTGCAAGGCATTGCCTTTCTAGCCACTGGCAAGAAAAATTGGGCCATCATCCTCTACGCTATCATCCTCTTCCCCGGTGTCCTGCTCCATGAAGTTAGCCATTGGTTAATGGCTGGCATATTGGGTGTCAAAACAGGTGGTTTTTCCGTTCTGCCCAAACTGAAACAAGACGGCTCAATCCAGCTAGGTTACGTCGAATATTATAAATCTCAACGGCTCGGGCCGATTCGAGAAAGTCTGGTTGGCAGCGCACCCCTGATCAGCGGCACGGCCGTTGTCCTCCTAATCGCCCTCCGCGTATTCAACGTCACCACCCTCGGCGAAGCCCTCCAAACAGGTGATGTCACCATCCTAAGTGAAGCCCTAAGTACGCTCCTCGGAACGGCCGATTTTCTCATCTGGCTCTATCTCTTATTTGCCGTCAGCAACGCCATGATGCCCAGCGCCTCCGACCGACGAGCCTGGCCCGCCTTCATTTTGATCTTGATCATCACGGCCGTCATCCTCTACATCATCGGCCTACAAGAGCTGCTCCTAATCGGTTTAGCCGGGCCAGTTGCAACCGTCTTTGGTTATCTAGGCTTAGCCTTTTCACTCACCATCGGGGTCAATATCTTTTTCATGTTCGTCATTAATTTTATCGAATGGATATTAAGTCGAATTAAAGGTGTTGATCTCGTATATAGTAAAACAGACTCACCACCAACCAGTTAAAGGTCAATCTTTTGCTTCGTTCCCCCCTCCACCAGCAAATCGATTCCCTCCCCGATCTGATTCAAGAAACAATTGATCCCCTCATTAAAGCCAGTCGCTCCTTATTTACCCCAGCCCTTTGCAATCCATTAGAGCGCGTTTATCTTTTCGGCTGTGGCGACAGCCATCACGCCGCCCTAATCGCTACACTCGCATTCCAACAATTGGCCGGACTTCCCTGCCAACCGCTAACGGCCATGCAATTTTCCCGTTATACAACCGCCTACCTTCCAAATCACAAACCTAAAAGCAACCTGGCAATCGCAATTTCAGTCAGTGGTCAAGTCAGTCGAACCATCGAAGGTCTACGCTTGGCACACCAAGCAGGGTCAACGGCCGTAGCCCTAACTGGTAACAAACGCAGCCCATTAGCCCAAACCACCGACCTACTCCTGCCAGCCATTTCATCCGCTTTTACAACAGACCCCCCTGTCGCCGTCATTCCCGGCGCTCGCAGTTACGCCCTCTCCCAACTAGCCTTATTTTTAGCTGCCATTCAAATTGGGCAAATTCGTGGACACTTAACACCTTCAGCCGCCAACAAACTGCGCGGCGAGTTAGCTGCCTCAAGCGAAATGATGGCCGCGACCATCGCCACTTGCGACCCAGTTGCTGGTCAAACGGCCGAATCTTGGCGGGATGCCACCCAGTATGTCTTTTGTGGCGCTGGCCCCAACTACGGAACAGCCTTATTCAGCGCCGCCAAAATATTAGAGGCCAGCGGCGACAATGCCATTGGGCAAGATATGGAAGAATGGGCCCATCTACAATATTTCAGCCGCGAAGCAAACACACCAACCTTTCTCATCAGTGCCGGAGAACGAGCCGCTGACCGAACCGCTGAAATCGCCACCGCTGCCCAAACAATTGGCCGCCGTCTAGCCATCATCGCCCCCAACCGCCGCCTCGACACAAACGGAGACGTTATCAATTTTCCCATCACGCCCCCTGGTCGAGAATGCTTTTCCCCACTAATCACCAGTCTCCCCACCCTCCTTTTCGCCGCCTACCGCGCCCAAATAATAGGCGAACCTTACTTTCGGAACTTTGAAGGCGGTCGCAGCCAGGAAGGAGGCGGCGGTATTTCTCGAATTCAAAGTAGTAATCAATGGATGGATAATAAGACGTAGGTAATTTGGTGATTTCCTAACCAAACGCCAACAATTCAGCAAAATGACTAAAATAATCACCGCTGGGGGTATGCGCATTGATTATCTCATCACCAAGGAAGGTCAAGCTTATCTTGGGTTAGTAGGTGGTAATGCCCTGTATTCGGCCGTTGGCGCCGCCCTTTGGAGAAAGCAAATAAACGGTCGAGTCGGCTTATGGGCCAGAATCGGCCAAAACTATTCCCAGGATTGGCTCGAAAAATTAGAAAGATTGTCGCTAGTTACGGCCGGATTAATTCGCATCCCAGGCGATCAAGATCATCGCACCTTTTATGCCTACACCTCAGACGGCAGACGGGTAGACACCAATCCAGCCAAACATTTTGCACGCTTCAATCACCCCTTACCAGAAGCATTAAAAGATTACGTCCATTCAACCCCCGGTCAGGATAATCCAGAAATCTATGAGCCATTAGCATTACGACCAACAGATTGGCCCAATCAATATGCTCAAGCAACAGCCGTTCATCTAGCTCCCCTCTCCATTCGTACTCATTTAGAAGTCCCTTCCGCCTTGCGTCAACAAGGGGTGCAGACAATCACAGTTGACCCTGGAGAGCGGTATATGGTGCCAGAGCTTATTCCATCTATACGTCGTTTCTTACCCAAAATTGATGTCTTTTTACCTAGCGCCCAGGAAATTCGCTCCTTGTTTGGTCAAAAAATCAACCTTTGGGAAGCGGCTAAGACGCTGGCTGATTGGGGTGTGCCAATCGTTATCATCAAAAATGGAGCGAATGGCGTTTTAATTTACGAAGGTATTAACCGCCGAAAAATACACCTACCTGCCTATCATGTTGGCGAGGACAGCCAAATCGTTGATACCACTGGAGCGGGAGATGCTTTTTGTGGTGGCTTTTCAGCAGGATATGCTATGACCAATGACACAATAAAAGCGGCCGAAATGGGCCTCGTTTCCGCCTCCATAGTTCTCGAGGGTTACGGTGCCTTATATGCCTTGAGCCAGCCAAAAGAAATACCAATTCAACGTCTAAAACAGTTGCATCAGCTACATTATTAAGGCACAATCCGCAACTGAAATTACTGTCAGGAGGATTTTACTAATGCTTTCAAAAAGAGTTTTAGTTGGGTTAGGAGCGCTCTTAATTACCGCTTTGATAATTGGTGGCTTTTTCATTTTTCGTGGCTCTAGCGCTAATAGGACTAACTTAGCAGCTGGAATAACCTCACAACCCTTAACCTACACGGCCGTTCAATCGAATACAATGCTCGCCAGCCTAACACCAGAAGAAACCGGCATCCAGTTCATGAACCAGTTAAATCCCGAAAACTTCTTTAAGTACACCTATAACGGCGCAGGCGTCGCCGCCGGAGATTACGACGGTGATGGCTTAACTGATCTTTTCATGGTTAATGAAGAAGGGCCAAGCAAACTCTATCGTAACTTGGGTAATATGCGCTTTGAAGATACCACCGAACAAGCAGGATTGGCTGATAATACGGCCGAAGGTGGTTTCAGCGTTGGCGCATACTTTGGCGACACAGATAATGACGGTGATTTAGATCTCTATTTGACCAATTGGAAAGTGTCAAACCGTCTCTTTGAAAACAACGGCGATGGCACCTTTACCGATATAACCGAACAAGCCGGTGTCAGCTATAGTGGTGGAGCCACAACAGCCACCTTCTCCGACTATGATCGGGATGGCGACCTAGATTTCTTTGTTGCCACCTACCGTCCTAATGCCATTGAATTTGAAACCGAGGAAATACAACTTCAAAGCGTCAACGGTCAGATTACTGTACCGCCAGAATTACAAGAACGATTGTTGATTCTGCAACTGGAAACAGGCGAAAACTTTCTCCGCGAACTAGGGGAACGCGATCTTCTTTATCGGAACAATGGTGATGGTACTTTCGAAGAGGTGGCCCAAGAATCCGGTATTGAAGGCGGTTATTGGGGTTTATCGGCCGTCTTTAGCGATGTTGATAATGATGGCTGGCCCGACCTTTATGTTACTAACGATTTTTGGTCACCCGACACCTTTTATCATAACAATGGCGATGGCTCATTCTCACTGGTTGAACCCGATATGGTTCAGCACACCCCTTGGGCATCAATGGGGGTGGACTTTGCCGACATCAATAACGATGGCCTAACCGATTATTTCGTTGGCGATATGATAAGCCGGGATCATGAAAAGCGAATGACCCAACATGGCGAAATGGAAATGTCTCCGCCCCCCGCCGGAACCGCTCCACAAGTAATGAGAAACAGCCTCTACTTAAATAATGGTGATGGTAGCTTTAGCGATATTGCCTGGTTAGCAGATGTGGCAGCTAGTGAATGGACTTGGACGGTCAAATTTGCCGATCTCGACTTAGATGGATTTGTCGATTTATTCATTACTAACGGCATGGTTCGAGATTTGATGGATGCAGATACGGCCGATAGAGTCATTGGCATCGAACACGAAACCATCGCTGAATCGATAGCCGTTATTAATGAATACCCCTTATTAAATACCGCAGACCTTATTTTTCGGAATAAGGGCGACCTTTCCTTTGAGGACGTTTCTGCCACCTGGGGTTTAACCGAACCATCTGTTGGACATGGAGCCACCATGTCCGACCTGGATAATGATGGCGACCTGGACATTGTTATAAACAATCTGAATCAACAAGCAGGCATTTATCGCAACGACAGCGACAACCCACGTATCACCGTCAAACTACAAGGGCAAGCCTCCAACTCTTTCGGCTTAGGAGCCAGCATCACATTAGTAACCGATACAGGCATTCAAACGCGCCAAATGACATCATCAGGCGGCTATCTTTCGGCCCACCAACCAGTCGTTGTTTTTGGACTCAGCCAATCAACAGAAATTAGACAACTGCGTGTTGAGTGGCCCTCCGGCCAAGTTCAAGCCTTCCCCAATGATTCACACCCAGAGCAGTTAGTCTTTGACCGTGCCTATACCATTACCGAACCGCCCGAATCAGGCACACTCCCACCCGCCGGATTGCTAACCCCTGCAACAACCCAGTTCACAGAGATTTCCGTTCAGGCTGGTCTAACAACGCCCCATATCGAAAGTGACTTTGATGATTTTGCCGTCCAAATGTTACTCCCCCGTCGTGTTTCAACGCTTGGCCCTGGACTCGCTTGGGGCGATGTTGACCAAGACGGCCGTCCCGACCTTTATGTCGCAGGCGCTGCTGGGCAAACCGGATCATTATTCCGAAACAATGGCGACAATACCTTCAGCGATGTCACCGCCCAATCATTAGTCTGGCAACCTGAAAATGAAGAGATGATGCCGCTCTGGTGGCACAATGGGCTGAACACGCAACCTTCCTTATTATTGAGTTATAGTGGTGTCGAATCAGACAACTCGCCAGTTGGCGGTCAATTCTCCTCAGATCAAGCAGTTCCCTTTAATTTCCGGCAAGACGATTGGCAAGATAGTTCGCCTTCCTCCAGTGGCGCAATGGCTGCGGCCGATTTTGATAAGGACGGCGATTTGGATCTATTTGTTGGAGGAAGAGTTATTCCAGGCCAATGGCCACTACCTGCATCCAGCCGCCTTTATCAAAATGAAAACGGCCAATTAATCAATGTCACTGATAATCTTGCCCCAGAGCTTACGAACCTCGGCCTAGCAACAGGCGCACTTTGGGCCGATATTGACAATGACAATGATAGTGACCTCATTGTGGCAACTGAATATGGGCCAGTCAATCTATTCCGCAATGACGACGGCCGTTTAGTACAAGCAACAAACGAAGCTGGACTAAGCCAATGGACTGGCCTTTGGACAGGCATCGTTACAGGCGATTTTGATGAAGATGGCGATTTGGACATCGTTGCAGCCAACCTGGGCCTAAATACCAAATATACCGCTTCAGCCGAGCATCCAGTTGTCCTATACGCCGGGAATGTAGACGATGATGGCGACGTTGATATTGTCGAAGCCTATTACGTCGACAATACGCTGTATCCAAAAGTCTACCGAGGCATGACTGGCATGGAAATGCCTTTCATTATGGAGCAATTTGAATCATACCAAGCCTATGCAGAAGCAACATTATCTGAAATATATGGTTCCCGCTTAGATTCTGTCCCCCGCTTTGAAGCAAATACCCTGGCTCACACCCTTTTCACCAACAATGGTTTAGGTCAATTTACAGCAACTCCCCTACCCCAACTATCCCAAGTTGCCCCAGCCTATGGTCTAGTCGTAGCAGACCTCGACAACGATGGGCATGATGATCTTTATTTGGCCGGCAACTTTTGGGGAGCAGATCATGAAACGATGGCCTATGATGGCGGCACAAGTTATTGGCTAAGAGGTCATGGCAATGGCACCTTTACGATCGTCCCAACCCTGGAAAGTGGCTTATCAGTAACCGATGAAGCCAGAGGTGTTAGTGTGGCTGATTTTGATGGAAATGGTTGGATTGATATTGCTGTTGCTATTAATAATAGTCAACCTCTACTTTTCCAAAATAATGGCAACAGTAGCAACAATTTTATACGAGTCAGTTTGTCAGGCTTACCTACTAATCCAACTGGTATCGGTGCCAGGGTATTAGTGACCCTGGCCGATGGCACAACAACGATGCGCGAGGTACATGCTGGCAGCGGTTATCTATCTCAAGACAGCTCAACCTTAGTATTTGGACTAGGCACAAATCAATCAGCTACGATTACAGTTCTATGGCCAAATGGGACAACTTCGACCCAAAATGTTAACGCCGATCAAACGGCCGTTTTGCAACAATAATAATGCCAGATATATGAAAAAAAGTGGGAGATTTACAGGTATCGACTATTCGACACCCATTTTAATATAGGGTATACTCATCTTCCTCTAAGATTTCTGGATTAAGTAAATCACCGAAACTATTATCAATAAACTTTCGGCGATTTGAGTGATTTACTCAAGTAAACCGCGCTAAACAAATCAAACTTTCTTACAAAACTTTTCGCGATTTACCTAATACTAGTTGTGCGACTTCAAATATGCACAAAAACTCAAATTCATTAAAAGGAGGTGGTTCTATTCATAGTTAACTACCAAAAAGAATCAACAGTTTCAGTAAATAATTTTCTACTAAATAGGAGGGATAATGAAAAAGCGAATTTTATTTATAACATTGTTGCTGATAGCAACAATGGTTTTCACAACCGTTTTGTTAGCCGATTCGTCACCAGTTGTTCACATACTTGAAGGTAATAGTGCCGTTAATGGTGGTTGTGTCGGAACAGGACAGGGAACTTCCATTCCCGACAACAATCCTGCCGGAGTCTGTTTCCCAGTCAATGTTTCCGGACCTGCTGGCGCCGTTGTCAATGACGTTGTAGTCGATGTCGCAGTCAACCATACTTGGGCCGGTGATTTGATCTTCACCCTTAACAGCCCAGACGCTAGCTCACTCAACATGCTAGCACGACCTGGCGTTGCTGGACCTGGCGGCGCTGGTGCTGGTGACTCATCAGACCTGTTAGCTTCAAGTCCACTTTCTTTCTCTGATGCTGGCGCAACAGACGCTGAACAGATGGGCGCTACATTGCCCAATTCCACAGACGTTATCTGTCAAGATGATGGTCTTTGTGACTATTCCCCAAATCCAGACGGACATGGTGGTCTTCCCAATTTTGCCGGATTTGCTGGTGAAACCGCCAACGGTCAATGGGATTTCTGCGTATCCGACAATGCTGCTCAGGATTTGGGCGACATCGGCGCTATTACTGTTAGCGTAGCTTGTAGCGCACCCCCAGCTCCAGGCATAGTCTTCACCAAAACAGTCGGTACTGATCCAAACGTTTGTGCAACCACTGATAGTATTACCATACCAGCTGGTGGCGGTGGCACAGATGTCACCTATTGCTACGCTATGCGCAATACAGGTAACATTACCGCTGATTTGCACACAGTAGTCGACGACCAATTAGGCACAGTACTCGGCCCAGACTTCCCGGCAGCAGTCGGTCCTGGAGCCGGTGCCTATTTCACAGTTACAACCAACGTTGCTGCAACAACCGTCAACTCCGCGACCTGGAGCACAACGGATGCAACCGGTGGTAATGGTGTTTCTGCTTCGGATACTGCAACAGTAACCCAAGGTACACCCACAAGTGTCTCCGTAAGTTCCTTCGCATCCGATCAGGGTGCCTTCTCGCCAATATGGCTCGTGAGTCTATTTGCGATTATCTTAGGCTTTGGATTTGTTCTTCGTCGAAGGATGATTCAAGAATAATCTGAAGTACCAAATTAAAACAAAAAGGCGTTTCCTTGAAAGGAAACGCCTTTTTGTTTTAACGCATTTTATTAGCTATTCAGCTGCAACTGCGGGTTCGGCCGTTTCCGGTTTTGGTTGTTTCTCAGAGCGAACAACGAGAATCGAACAATCTAAAGCCAGGGCAGCCACGATGCCTAAGGCAGCATAGAAAGGAGCCAACACAATACCAGCTCCAATGCCAGCCAAACCAAAGACCAGTGGGATTTCAACAAGCGCTTTGTCACCCCGCTTCACAATAATGCGGCGGATAGTCGTATCGTCAATCAATCCTTCAATCGTCGAGATGACTTCTTTTCCAGCAACCTTGAACTCTTCGACCCACTCAGCAGATTTATTACTAGCTTCTTCAGCGGCGATATCTTCTTCTTCAATACGAATTGTTTCTTCGTCAGTCATGATAATTTTTCTCCATTTATTATTAACTTATAAGAGCGAGGCAGATTGACACGCTTTCCTAATCTATTCAGAAAGCCACTTCCGCCTGCCTCGTTCTTACTTACTAGGGTTATTACTCTTTAAATAAACATATACGCCTAGGCCAACCAGCAGCAACGGCCACCAGGAACCCAGACTCTCGAATATTAGCACCTCAAAAAAGAAGGCTGCTCCTAAAAAGGCAAAAACCATCACTCGGATAAAACGATGGCCATTCTCATGGACGGTGCTTTCAGTATCGAAACGTTCCATATACATCAAGCCCACCACACCGGCTGAAATCACAAGCGGCCAGATATAAGCCATACTTTCAAAGTGATCCACCAGGTTCATTAAGAACATCAAGCTGCCTAATGCAACAGCCATTGCCCCTGGAATCGCCAGAAAGTTCAGGACGCTACTCCGCTTTGATGTTGCCTTATATGCCGGGAGAAGCATAACCAATCCCGGACCAACAATAAAAGCTGGCCACAAATAATTCATCAATTCAATATTGAAGATATTGACAGCCAGCAGACCCAGACCAACAACAACCAGACCAAGCGCTAACCAAGATGGCCTTTCAAATTGTCTGCCTGTCTGAGCTTTAAAAACTGATTCTTCAGACACAAATCACCTCCATAATAAGATTTATACGCCTCATTACGGAGGAGTTGAATAAAAGTTGCAAATTGTTGCAAAGAGTGAGTTATACCTGAGAAACGGCCGCTTCTTTTTCAATTGGCAAAAATTCGATCTCTAACATACCCTCAACCAAACGGCCGCCACCTGCCCGCATCTTAGCCAAGACAGTTGGCAAAATCATCTCCCGCTTAAAGTTGCCAATGGTAATAAACATTTCATCACCCCGCTTCCGTAATTTAACATCACTACTCTTGACGAATGGCATAGGCAGTCGCATGAGATAACGGCCGTTTTCCTGCTCATTAATCTCTTGCAAAATACCCCGATAAAATATCCGGCCCGGATCAGCATCACCAAAACAATCTTGGGCTAATTTAGAAAGGGCTTCCAATCCAACAACTTCTTCAGCATAATACGGAGCATACCATAAAGGCAAAGGACTAAAATTATTCTCGATCATCTCCAAGTATTTAGTCTGAATCTCCCGTCTTTTCTGAATAAACTCGCCTTCATCTGCCATCTCCGGCAAAACCCGATTAATAACCACGCTGTCTACAGGGTAGTTGAATAAGCCCAGATAGCTAACGGCACGTTCTGCTTCACGCATAACCATCTTCTCTGGAATAACAACCACCCGGTAGCTGGCTATATCAGGATTGCTCAAGGTTTCGCGGAGTTCGGCCGTTTGTTCATCTAACTTACTTAACGCCTCCAACACCTCAGCTGGCGCTTTAAGAAAACGCCCTGCAAACGGGGCAAGCGCCTTAACAACCCCCCGCTCTAAGCGGGAAACATGTCCAGCATACCAACGGAAGGTATCGGGTATAGTCAATAACCGAATTGTTTCCCCAGTTGGAGCAGCATCAATTATGACCCTATCAAAGTTTTTCTCTTTAGCTTGTTTATTGATATGCAGCAAACTGACGATCTCATCCATGCCAGGAATGGCAGAAAGCTCATCAGCCACTACCCGCTCCATCCCCCCTGAGCTAATAATGTTTGAAGCAAAGGATTGCAATGTATCCCAATAGTTGTGAATATCAGCAACAGCGCTAATTTCCTGCGCCCAAAGATTCTCCGCCACTTGAACTGGTCGATCCCCCAAAGGCACATCCAATGAATCAGCCAGGCTGTGGGCAATATCCGTGCTGGCAACCAATGTCTTATACCCTAACTGAGCGCTTCTCAGAGCCGTTGCCGCCGCTACGGTTGTTTTTCCAACCCCACCTTTGCCTAAATATAATATAATCCGCATTAATGTCTCCTCAATGGTAGTTTAATGTTCATTTAGAGGTCTGTACGTAAACTCTTCTCAATATGTCGCACCCAAACGGGTAATGTTGAATTGTAACTATGGTCATAGTTTCTGTAAAAGGAAGATTTGATACAATAGATAGAAAGCAGGATCTAAAAGAAGTTGTGTTTGTCAAATTGATTGCTTGAACAAAGCATAACTTTATGGAGTTTAAAAGATGATCTGTTCAGCATGTACAACCCCAAACCCAGCTCAAGCAAGATATTGTTTACATTGTGGTCAGACTATGACGGTCGGATATGTTTGTAATGCCTGCCACACCTTATTACCACCCAATGCCAATTACTGTTTTCACTGCGGAACCATTGTCGTCACCTCTCAGCAAAAATGTGAAAGGTGTGGTGCTAATACAGTAGCCGGGCAGATTCATTGCGGTCAATGCGGCAATCAACTCATTCAAATTACAATCTCAGCATCAGATAAGTCAAGCCGCCACATCTCCTCCTCAGAGCGAGAGCAGCTATCCTCACAAGCCATTATTGAGTTGGCTGAAACCGAATCTCCTACCTCGGAACAAGGCATAGTTGAAACCACTTCTATCACAGCACGGCCGTTACCAGCCATGCTGCCCTCCCTCAAAAAATACCTGCCGGAAACTCTATACGAACCTTTAGAGCGCCGCCCAAACGAACGTCAAATAACGATTGCCCGCGATCACCTCATTAGCTTAGTAAAAACTGCTACAACTTATTTACCCCGCCCCGTTGTCCTCGCCCCACAGAAGGCGGGAGAACCGGCCGGAGGCATTCAACAGGGAACATTCCTTTTTGTTGATGTCTCCGGTTTCACCCCCCTATCAGAGCGGTTGAGTCAATTCGGCCGTTCTGGCGCCGAGCAAGTCACCAACATCATCAACGATCTCTTTTTCGATATGGTCAGCATCCTATTCAATCACGGTGGCTCTCTCCTAAAATTTGGCGGCGATGCCCTACTAGGTCTTTTTCCCGCCTCCGAAGAAGCCATACTACCTCAAACTGCCCTCCATGCTGCCCAAACTGCCATAGAAATGCAAGCGGTTATGGAAAAGTTCGCTGCCATCGAAGCTGGGGGCGATCAAATGGCCCTGCGCATCAAATGCGGCATATCAACTGGCTCCTATTTTGCCGCCCACATCGGCACTGAAAGTAACATGGCCTATGTAACCACCGGCCACACTGTAAACAGCGCCGAACAGGCTGAGGGCAATGCCGAACCGGGCGAAATTATTTTAGCGCCTTCTGCTTATTCCTTAATAGTCGATAAGGTTGAAGGCGAAACCAGAAATGAGACCTACTTATTAACGGCCGTTAAAGAGATTGACCAAGAATACACATTCGACACAAATACACCCATTGCGTCCGATGTGACCCCACTGGGTGACCTGCAAACCCAAGTAACCTACCTGGTTGACCGCCTCGACCGACTAACCCCTTATTTAGCAGCCGATTTACTCCCACGAATGGTCAACAACCCCGATAACGTGCAAATTGCTCCCGACCATCGTCCAGTGACAGTCATGTTTGTAAATTATCGAGGCATCAGCAACCTAATTGAGGATATGGGTAAAACACGGCCAGAAATAATCACCCAGCAGCTTAATCGTTACTTCTGCCACATGGCAGATATTGTCGAAAAATATGAAGGAACATTGGCCCGGATGGATCAATATGCTATTGGTGATCGACTCGTTATCTTTTTTGGCGCTCCCCGTGCCCATGAAGATGATCCAGTCCGAGCAGTATACACAGCTCTTGAAATGCAAGCCGCCAGCCGCGAACATTTCTCAGCCCTCCAAACAGGCAAGGGCATCTATCGATTCGATCAACGCATTGGGATTAATACTGGTCATCTTTTTGCCGGAAATGTAGGCGCTTCAAACCTACGCCAAGAATATACCCTAATGGGCGACGATATTAATATGGCCGCCCGCCTGATGTCAAAGGCCGAGTGGGAAACGATCTTTGTTAGCAAAAAAACCCAGGAACGCGTCGCATCCCACATCGAGTTAGAAAACAAAGGCAGCCTGAAAGTGAAGGGCAAAGAGATATTAATCCCAACCTTCCAAGTGCTGCGGCGACGACAAGAAACAGGGCCAACACGTGGTTTGGGCAGCGATTCGCCATTAATCGGCCGCCGAAAAGAGCTAACAGCCCTCAAAGAAGTAGGCTATTCATTCCTAAACGGCCGAGGTCAAATTCTCAGTATCATTGGGAATAGTGGGCTGGGCAAATCCCGCATGAAACGGGAGTTAAACAGTTGGATTTTCGGACAGACAGGTCGAAAAAAGCTGAATTGGTTTGAAGGGCAATCACTTTCCTTTAGCGAACGAGTCAGCAATTGGCTGATCATTCAACTTGTCCAAAGTTCATTAGGGCTAAGTAGTGAAGCAACAAAAGACGACATCCTATTTACACTTTGGCAGCAAAGTGAAGCGTTATTAGGCAAAGAAACTGCCCGTGAAGCAGTTCCTTTTATAGCCCATCTATTAAGACTTCAATTAGAAGGTGAATGGGCCCAATGGGTCGAGGAATTAGAGCCACGAGTGCGCCAAAAACAAACATTTTGGGCTATACGCCAATTTTTCATAGCCATAGCCCGCAAGAAACCAACTGTTATTGCCCTGGAAGATTTACACTGGGCCGATGAAGCCTCCCTAGCAATCATCAACGACCTACTTGCCATCTCCGATCAAGTCCCCCTAATGTTCTGTCTGATCTTCCGTGAGATTCGAGACAAAGGCTGTTGGCAGCTTCGCAACAATGCTGCCGGCGCCTTCCCCCATCGCTATGTTGAAGTCCGGCTAACACCCCTAAGTAAAGCAAACGCACGACGCTTACTTGGTCGCTTGTTACCAGGAGCAAAATTCTCCCAAGAAACAATAGATAATATCCTGAACAAATCGGCTGGAAATCCTTACTATTTAGAAGAAGTCGTTCGATCATTAATCGAGAATGAAGCCGTCGTCCCCCAACCAGAACAACCTAAGCAATGGCAAGTGACAGAGATGATCGAACAAATTGCCGTACCAGACACCCTACAAGGCGCTATCGTTTCCCGTCTTGATCGCTTAGAAGAGGATGTTCGGCAAGGGTTACAGATGGCGGCTGTTATCGGCCGTCAATTCCAGGCCAACCTCCTTCGCGGATTAAGTGAGACAGACAGCGAGGTTGATCGTTGGTTATCAGAGCTGGAGCGGGTTGGTCTAATCAAGCTTTCAGAATCAGAGCAAACGGCTAGTAAGAACGGGGCCAAAGTTGCCGATTTGCTCGACATATTGATAGGCGATTCACCAGAAACGGCCGAAGGCGAAAGCGAAGAGCAAACATACACCTTCCCCGATGCCCTCGTCCAAGAAGTAGCCTATGATAGCATGTTAGTGAAACGTCGAAAGCAGTTTCACCGTCAGGTTGGCGAAGCGCTGGAACAGTTATTCGCCGCCCGGTTAGATGAAGAATGCGAAATGCTCGCTTATCATTTCGGCCGAAGTGACAACCTGGAAAAAGCCATTCATTACCTTGAAAAAGCAGGCAAGACAGCCCAAGCAGGCTTTGCCAATGAAACCGCCCTGGAACATTATTCAAACCTATTAGAACACCTAGAAAATGAACAACCAAACTGGCAAAAACAATATAGTGTCCTAAAAGCCCGCCAACAAATTTATGCACTAATAGGCGAGCAAGACGGCCGTGAAGCGGATATTAAAACGATGATCGCCCTTGCAAAAACCAACCAAGATGAGTCGAGGCTAGCTGAAGGTCTGAATGCGTTGGCAGACTTATATCAGTGGACGGGTCGGTATGACGAAACCATTGCACAAGCCAACGATGCCCTTGCCATCAATGAAAAAATAGGTCAAAAAGCAGGGCAAGCTGAGGCCTTACACCAAATCGGGGTGGTAAAATACTATCAAGGTAATTACGAGGAAGCCCAGCCCGCCTTAGAGCAAGCTGCTTCCTTGCGTCGTTTTACCAATGACCCTGACGGAGAATCTTGGACTGAGCTTTATTTGTGTATGATTAACTTTGTCATTGGCAATTATGGCGAAGCTATTCTCCACAATGAGCGGGCCTTGCAAACGGCCGAATCGCGTCATGATTGGTTACAAATGGGGATTCATCTCAACAACGGCGCCCGAATATCCCATCGCTTGGGTCAATATCAAGAGGCACTCGTCCAATTTAGAAAATCACTTGAAATGCGAGAAAGAGTTGGCGATCGCACGGGTCAGGGTTTCACCCTCTTCGGCCTTGGGTTAATTTACATCCAAATGGAAAAGTATGACGAAGCCAAATCAGCCCTACAAGAATCACTCGCCATTCGACAGGCCATCGAAGACGAACGAGGCATCAGTTACACAACTCAAGGGTTAGGTCTTGTTGCACTAGGCCAAAATAAATTAGAGCGGGCCATTGAGCATTTTGAACGGGCAAAAGATTTACATACCAAACTGAATTTAAAGGGTGAACTCGTTGCTGACCTATCTTATTTAGGACAAACTTATCTCAAAATGGGTAAGCTAACCGAAGCGGCTCAACTTTCGGGAGAGGCGATAGAGTTACTAGCAGCGCATAAAAACGTTGAAGAGATACAGCAGATATATCTAAATCATTATCGCGTTCTGTCAGCATTAGAAGACCCATCTGCGGATAGGTATCTCCAACTAGCCAGTGATGCCATGATCACTCAAGCAGAGGCGATTAATGACCCAACAAAACGGAAGATGTTCTTGGAGAACGTTCTAGTTAATCAAGCGATAACGGCCGAAATCATCCAAAGTGATTGGGCCGTTCAGACAGAGGTTACTGAACCCCAAGCAGCTTCCTGATCTCTTCAATATTCCTTTTTTTGCCAGCATCACGCGCCCCCCGAGCAACGTCGGTAAAATAGGTATGGGATTCAAGAAATACGAGCTGCTTCTCATACCATTCATGAATATTAGTCGGTTGCCCATAAGCCGCCAACTCCAACCGTAAGCAGTGGCTGGTAATGAAAAAATCATCCCGCCCCAAAGAATCAAGATCGGCATCACACATAATCTCATCTAAAAAGCTGGTTGGTTTTTGGGGCAGTTGGGTCGCCATAATGATTTGACCTATAACATCTATCTGATTGGCGGAATAACCAAAACCTGGTAACACTTCAGCCGCAATATCAACGGCAATTGGCTCATTAAAATAATACTGTTTTAGATAACCACAATCATGATAATAAGCGGCCGTTTCAAGGAGCAGCAGCTCATCCCCATTAATGTTAGCTGAAGTAGCATGTTTCCGAACGGCCGAAATAACATCCATTACCGTGTGATGGATACCATGATAGTAAAGGTCAGACGGTAATGACTCTGACAATTTCTCAATGATGTAATCTCTGGCACCAGTAAAATCAATTAATGTCATTCTTCAAAATCCGTTTTGCAAGTGTACCTGTCTTGATCCAAAATCGCCAAAATAGTCGAGGCTCGTAAATGCGCGATATTTTCTCCGAACTAATCAATGATTTAGATAATGACAACACCTCCCCAACCCCCTTGCCAGCAACCGAGAGGTCATTCGTACTCCCAGAAGGAGCCAAACCATATTTACCTGCCAACATATTGCAAAAACTAACCGAATCAGAGACACCCAGGCGCGGCATTCTATTAAACGCGCTAGATCGGGTACGCTCAGTTCTTTATCTCATTTCAACCTATTTACCCCAACATATCGTTCAGCATAAAATGCGCCGCCCTGTCTGTGGTCAATTCCAGGGTCAGCAGGTACATGGCACGCTGCTTTTTTCAGATGTCAGCGGCTTCACCGCCCTGTCAGAAAAATTGGCCGATTTGGGAAATGAAGGAGCCGAACGACTTACTCAGATAATGAATGGCTATTTTGAAAATATGCTAGAGATATTAGCCCGGTCCGGCGGAATCCTTTTGAAATTTGCAGGAGATGCCACACTGATCTATTTTGCAGAACAACCGAATGATCAACAAGCTCAATGGGCCGTTCGCACAGGCCAACGAATGATGGCAGCCATGAGCCAATTTGAAGACATTGATACCCCTTTAGGGCTAGTCAGTTTGAAGATGAAAATCGGCATTAGTACCGGTCATTTTCTGGAAACTCATATCGGTTCACCTAAGCGGATGGAATATGTCATTATCGGCCAAACCGTCAACCAAACAATGACGGCCGAAGGACTGGCCGATGCCGGGATGATTATTGTTGACCAGGCGACTGCTGCACAACTTAACCCAGCCACTTATGCTCCCTATAAAGCCGAATTTTTGGTAATTCAACAAGAAAACGAGGGAGATTTAGGCGAATTTGAAGTCAAAGCAGAATCTCGGCGAGCGAGAGGCAGTATGCCTTGGAACGCCAATCCCCACGCTATCGCCGCCCAGATGGAGGTTGCAGTTCGACAAATAAATGCCCTAACTCCTTATTTAGCCCAAGAATTAGTTCATAATATTGTTACCAATGCTAGAAAACGCCAAATCGGAAGCGAATTTCGGCCCACGACTATTATCTTCTGTAATTTCACTGGCTTTGAATCATTTCTTGATCTTTGGGGCAATCACGGCCCCCGTCGAATTGCAAAGATGCTCAGTCAATTTTTTCAATCCGTTCACCAGATCATAGCCAGGTATGGCGGGGTGATCACCCGCATTGATCCCTATAGTGATGGCTCAAAAATGCTTATTCTGTTTGGAGCGCCAGTTGCCCATGAAGATGATCCACAGCGAGCGGCCAATGCCGCCCTCACCATGCAGTCCAGTATGGCAGATCTAAACCAGGAATGGCTTCGCAAGCACAGTCGCCAATTGCCTGACAAAGAAAAGGCAATTGAATCTGGCTATCAAGTACAATTAAAAATCGGAATCACCCACGGCCGAACCTTCGCTGGCCAAGTTGGAGCTGCCACCCGACGAGAATATACTGTGATGGGCGATGACGTTAATCTTTCGGCTCGATTAATGAGTGCGGCCAAACCGGGCCAGATTTTATTGAATACACCAGTTTACAAGAAAATAGAACCACACTTTAAGACCGCCAGACTAGATCCAATCCGAGTTAAGGGTAAAAGTGAGCCAATCCAAATCTTTGAATTAAAAGCAAAGAGAGAAGCCTTAGCCAATCATCCAAAAAGATCACAGAACCCGATTTTCGGCCGTCTCCAAGAGCTTGCTATTGGACAAACAGCTATTGAACATGTCGGCCAAGGTCGAGGCCAACTCCTACAGGTCCAAGGATCAGCCGGAATTGGCAAAAGTCATTTAGTTGATGCCCTCTATGCTCAAGCAAAAAAAGAGTCCGTAAAAATTCTATTAAGTTACTGTCATTCCTTTTCCGCTCAATCACCTTATGCCCTCTGGATTTCACTTATCCGAAAGTTGGCCGTCATTAATGAAAGTGACAGTCCAAATTCAGCAAGTCGGAAGTTAACAGCCCTTTTAAACCAATATCGGATGGCCGACGAAGACTATAGTCGGCCGTTAGCCAATCTACTCGGTCTTCGCTTTCAGGCTAGCTTAAAAGAATCCAAACCAGTCACAACAACCTCACCGACCCCGGCAAAATCTTCTGGGGGGTCGTCTCTCTTCTCCCAGTTAGGACAAAAAGTATCTACTCAAGAGGGTCGCTCTCGTTCCACGCTTGACTTATCAAAAGTTACAAATAAGCAATCTTCTGGTAAATCAGCCCAACTTTGGCAGCAACTTCGGGTTCAAATTGCTTCTAGGGAGCAGGCTAGATTGTTCGAGGCTATATTTCACCTATTAACTCAATTAGCCGCCCAACAGCCCCTACTGCTTCTATTTGAAAATGCTCAATGGCTAGACCCAGCTTCCCAAGAACTATTAAGCTTTATAGCGCCAAAGCTTGAAAAAATCCCATTATTAGTATTCTCTATCCATCGAGACTCGCCAAAATCTTCAGATGAGATGGCAGCCTCTCAACTGAACTTAGGGCCATTATCATTAGAAGCAACGGCCGAATTAATCAACCATCAACGAGAAGAACCATTGGAAGCAAACCTCATCCAAGCCATTCATACCCAAAGCAATGGCAACCCCCTCTTCATTCAGGAAATGGTCTACTGGTTGCAGCGAAATCAACAAGAAGATCAAGGCAAAGGTTTAGTTAATAGTTTGATGGCCTCATTGAACATCCAGGAATTAATATTGAGTCGAGTAGATAGTTTGCCCTTGGAAGCTAGAGAAATCTTGAAAACGGCCGCTATTATCGGCAACGAGTTTGAAAATCAGACCCTTCAAGCGCTCTTGCTAAAGCAGAAGAGTGATTATGATTTGTCTGTCGTTTTGGAACAACTTATTGCGAACCAGCTAATCACTGAAAGAACTCCAGAGAATGTAACGGCCAAAGAAATACAATATGCTTTCCAACAGCCCCTTGTTCGAGAAATCATTTACAACAGCCAATCATTTGCCAAACGTCGTGAATCCCACCACGCTCTAGCAATCTATATAGAAAAGCAATACCAGACTAATAGTCAGCAGCAGGTGGAATTATTAGCCTATCACTTTGACCAAGCAGAAGATTGGCTTAAGGCCGGTCACTACCTATTTATAGCAGCCAATCAAGCCCGACAGCGATTTGCCTATCCGCTCGCTGCAATCACCTATGGCCGGGCTTTAGAAACCTTAATCAAATTACCAACTGCCAAACGAACGAAAAAAACAACATTTTTAATCGCCCATTGTCACGAAGGGCAAGGTGACATGGCCCTATTGACGGGTCAAATGCCAACGGCCGTATACGCCTATCTTTCAGCCGCTAATTCGCTATCAGCCAACCAGCAATCCATTCCAACAGAAATACAAATCAAATTAGCCCAAACCTTGCCTGTTATTGGAGGGGAAGCTGAGTCTGAGATACTGTTGCGGGCATTATTAGAACAGCCGTTATCTAAGAAGCATGAAACGGCCGTAACCGCTACCTTAACCTGGCTGCTATGGCGGGCGGAGAAAGACGAGGCTGCTGCCTGGTTAGACCAGACTAAAACGTTGCTTGGAGAACTGCCAAATGACGGCTGGGCGGCTGGCATTTTGGCCCTATTGACCGAATGGAGCGGTAATTGGGAAGAAGCGTTAGAAGCCTATCACACTTTAGAACAATCGGCTGGTATGATTTTAATGAACTGTCGCTTAGGCGACCGCTTCTTGGGCGCAGGCGATTTTGAAAAGGCCCAAACACATTATCAGCAAGCTGTAGAGACATTAGATGTTTCGGGTGAATTGGCGATATTAGGCCTATGCCTAACATTGTATCGGCAAGCAGAAGCTGACTGGCGACTAGGAAATCGTCAGAAGGCTCTGAATAGGTTAAGTACCGGTTTTGAAAAACTACCTACTACATCTGAAGCCGAGCGAAAGGTAATTTTAGAGGCAATGAAACTCATCGAAGAAGCCGATTCGGCCGTTTGGCCCCATTGGCATTGGCGTTTTTATGATGATATTTTTCGGATTTCACTCTTATTCAACGGTGAGTTGAATACCCAGTTCTCCGAAACTAACATATAATTAGATAATATATGGAGAACCCAATGATCACGACAAGTTTGCTCAAAAATAGTTATATGTTCAGCCGATTATCTGAAGAACGACTTGCAGAGATCCATGGCGGCCTTGAATCTCGTCGATTATCAGCAGGCGAAGTTTTATTCAATATGGGGGATGTGGGCGATGAGCTTTTCATCGTTGAAGCTGGACAAGTTGCCATCTATGCCCCTAACGAAGAAAATCCTGGTCAAGAAAAACCTATCCGTATCTTTCGAGCAGGCGGTATTTTGGGCGAGATGGCCCTTATTGACCGACAGCCTCGTTCGTTAAGCGCCAAAGCGCTGGAGCCTTCACGAGTACTCGTATTGGGTGGCAGCAATTTCCGCTATTTTGTAGAAGAAGACCCCAATCTGGCCTATGCGGTCATGTATGGCCTGAGTGACCGTATTCGTTATACAACAGAGTTTTTGAATGAGGTTCGAAGTTGGGTCGGCCGTGTTACCCAGGGCGACTATTCTTCAGATCAATTCCTAGATGAGGTCAGAGGTTGGGTACAGCAGGTATCGGAAGGGGAATATGAAGAATCGCCTAAACCCAATAAATACCAGGACCAGACTTTGGCAACATTAGCGGCCGAATTTGCCAAGATGGCGGCAATGGTTCAAGAGCGAGAAAAAGAACTCCAACGAGAAATCGCTCAATTAAAAATCGAGATCAACGAAGCGAAACGAAAAGAAGACGTTGAGGAAATTAAAGAGAGCGATTACTTCCGTTCCTTACAGGAACAAGTAAAGACCATGCGCGAACAACAAGAAGAATAGCCCACCCAATATTAGGCGGGGATGCCTCCTACTTTGCTATCAGAAGTTCAACTTTTTCTGCTTTAACTGGAAGTATAACACTTTCAAAAAGTTGAACTTCTTACTTAGCCGCCAAACCCCTTCTCTTCTATAAAATCCCTTTGCAACTTTCAACCATCAATCTCGTAATGGGTAGTGCAAGTACGTCAATTATCTGGTTATAGAGTAATCGTCTTTATTTGGTAACAGTCATTTCAAAAACAGAAAAGTGACCAAATACACCTTAATTTAAGTGGCCTTTATCTCTTTCCAGCAAACCATCTCAAGGAAGGTAATCAAGTTATGAGTTCTAAAAAACAAGCTGACAGGTACGGGGAGTTACGCACATCACTAGAAACACTACCCCATATCAGTCCTGAACAGGTAAATCAATGGATTGAACTACAACGCACGATTGATTCCAGTCGTGACTATCTCATTCGAGCGGTTCCTGAATCGCAACATAGTATTGATGAGGCCCAAAAAATTCTGGCTCAACGCACCTACACCCTGGTTTTCTTTGGGGGAACGGGCGTTGGCAAGAGTACCCTGATCAACTCACTGCTCGGCCGTAATTTATTGCCGACGGGCGCAGTAACGGCCGTCACTGGAACTATCGTCTATATTGAACAGGCAGAGGGAGGCAAAAAGGAATCCTTAACCCTAACCTATTGGGATCGTGATGAATTTGCCAGTCGCGTTCGTCGTCTGTGCCAATTAGCAGAAATCGAAAGCTTCGACATCACCAATGATGCCGAACGGGAGCAGGGTCGGGAATTGATTGAAGCAACAAACGAATCAACCCGTGATGAAGCAAAAACCGAACAGGACGAGTACCTGGAAATCTTAATTGATTGCATCGACACCTACGAAGCCAATAAGAATCTCTTCCAAAATGGACCACCAGCGCCACAGTCCTTCGATTTGGACAATGAAGACGCGCTGACCCATTTGCGAGAAGACGGCTTCAAAGGTAGCAAAAAACGGCAGATTCGGCTGGTTAAATCAGCTACCTTCAAAGTTCAGCCCCGCGCTGGTCAAGCAAATTTGTTAATGAATGGCTACCTCCGCATCGTGGATGTCCCCGGTCTAGGCGCAGGTATGAAATTGCATGAAGCCATCACTCTGGAAGAGATGAAACGCGAAGACGCCATGATCGTCTTAGTAACCGACGCTGGTCGCCAGCGTGTTGATGAGATGAAATCATTATCGGCCGTTAATTGGATAAAAGAAAATCGCCTCTTTGGCCTCTCCGGCAGCGACCTCGATGATGCCGCCGCAAAAATCTTCTTGGCTGTTAATGGCGGCAACATTCGCCAGGCTTTCGACCGCCTCAATTCTGGCTTGCCAGAAGCAGAGCGGGAAGTAAAAGAAGTCACCCGTTATATCGCCCCTAACTACTGGGAACGATACAGCAATCGGGGTAGTAATCGCCCCTACTTCCTGGTGATGACCCCACCAGCCCTATACGTTCAAGACCCGGAAAATGCACCAGAAGAATTTGCCAGCGAAACAGAACGGATTATCAAAGCCTTCTCCGACCAGCTTGGCCCGGTGGACAAAAGTGATCCATTAAATCCTGAAACGGCCGAAGCCCTACTCAAATTAAGCGAAGTACCTCTGCTCCGTGATCGGCTCATCACCTTCATCCAAACCGAACGCGTTCGTGGACAGCTTCGTGAGGCCAGCTCTCGTGTTCGCAACGGGTTGCAATCACTGCGCTTCTACTATGAGAATCAACTAGCCGGACGAGGCGTTCACCCACCATTCGCCAATAGTTGGGAAACACTCCAAGAACGGCGTTACGAAAACATTCTAACCCGTCAGCAAAAAGAACTGCCCCGCGCCTTCCACAATGCCTTGTTAGAACTGAGCCAACGCACCAACAGCGATGACCGCTTCCGTAACCTGCTCCAACCAACCCTAAATGGTGTTCGGGGCATGGTTCAAGACACCGTTCGCCGCGAGGTAGAAACCTTACTTGACAGCTATGGAACGGAACATTGGGATGAGCGTGATGTAACCTATGACAATCTAGTTTGGGGAACAAGCGGCATCGAAGTACCGATCAAGCGCATCCTCTACCAAGTTGAACTTGTCATGCAAGAAGCAGTCTCCAACTTTATGCCCCAGGTTGCCAAGGGCATTGCGGCCGAATTGGAGCGCACCCTCGAAGCCCATGAGATTTTAAGCCGCTTAGAGCGGGCCACCTATGGGCAAGCCTACAACTACACCTTACCAGACAAACCTGGTGAGACATTGACCTTAGAAGATGCCTATAGCCAGGTCGTCTCCAGGGTTGGTGAAAATTTCCGCCACATCTGCCGCCAATCAACCATGTATGAATTAGTACGGCCAGAACGCTCCGTTCATTATCGCGTCCGTCAGGGCGAGCAAGAGCTGTCTCTGCCCGAAGATGATCGTCTGCTAGACGTCGTCCTACACGGTGTTGACATTCTTCGCCGCGAAGTATCAACTCAGGCCCAAGCATTGGCTAACAGCCCCGCTGGACAACGGGTTCGTGACGCAGTTGGCTCGACAGTTGGCAACAACCACGTTGCTGCCCCTGCCGAAGATGAATTCGTTATCAACATCCTCGATGCCCCACCCCCAGCAGAGGAAGATTTCAACATCACGATTGCTGGTGAAGAAACTGGCTCAACCGCTTCAACTGGCTCTGGGTATGGTGATTTAGAGTTGAGTTATGCTGAGAAGCTAGACAACATCGCATTAAAGACAAATAAGATTTTCGGTGAAATCATCGACGATCTATTCAGCGATGATGAACTGCTCCCTCGTTTGCGCCGCCTCTTCTGGTTAGAAGCAACAAAAGCAGAGCGTGACTTTAACAACCATCTTGTAAAGCCAATGCTTAAACAACATGACCGTAATCTGCACAAAGAGGAACTGCGCCAGGAGATGGAAATCGACCTGGAAAGCGTCTCTGATGTAGAAGAGTTAATGCGGGTTTGGCAAGGGCTGCACAAATTGGAAACGACCCTGGCCTTATAGACGCAAAAGTAAGTCAAGATGGCATCTTGTCCAACACCAACAAGATGCCATCTTCTAACAGATAAGAAAAATATTATGACTGAAGCTGCCTTAAATACAATCCGTATTATCCAAGAAGACAACCAACTCCCAATCTTCGCCAATCGCCTTAGCCGCTGGTTAATAAATGACTTAAACAATAGTGACAGCGACATGCCCTCTCCTGACTTTACTGAATCGCGGGCCAAAGCATTGCTGCGAGCAACAGAGGTAGTTGATGAGCCAACGTTGCAAGATTTCGGCCGTCTTATGCAATCACCCAACCTTGTCCGAATCGCGCTATATGATTTATTGCAAGAAACTGAGTTGGAAAATGATCCTGAAGTGCAAGCGATGGCGGCCATTGGGCCAAATGCAGACCCAGAAACCAATATATCCTGGCCCGTTCTTATCATCGCCGCCAACGCCTGGAAAAGTGGCTACCTGCTGAACCAGCTTGATCCCGCTTCCCCACCCGGCCCATACAGCCCAGCAGGACAAGTGCTCAAGCGAACGGCTCATTTTATGCGCCGTCAGGTACAACGCAGCGCCACCGAAAGAGACAAACTCGGCCGTAAACTCAATCAACCGCCATCTGGGGCCGCCAATCTAGAAACGATGGCCCCTCAAGAAACGGTTGCCCCCCTACCACCATATTATCGACCGCCCGTTCCGGTACGCTATCCAGAAGTTGCTAGAGAAACAGTGAGAATAGACAACAACGAACCACTGCCAGACCCCCCAACGGTGACGCGGGGCGACCCGTTGGTCATTACAGAAGCAGATTTAGCTCCACCGGTCAACCCGGTGCCGTCTTCTGCGCCGCCACCGACCCCGCAAACTCATCCTGCACCAGACCAACCAGTGACAAGAATGCCACCTATCAGTATTAGCAGGGATCAGATCGCGCCAGAGACACCCGAACGCCGACGACCGCCCCGGCCAATGCCTCAAGCGGCCGTTATCATGCCCAACTCCTCCCTCGAATCACGGCCGAGTTTAACAATGGCTATCCGCCAAATGTTAGGCCAAGAAGAGATGACCACCACGAAATTACGGGTGTTAGTCCAAGATTATCCAGATGGCCCTGGTCTATATGGCCTCCAAGTCCGGGTTAGCTGTGCAGGCATCAAGAGCTACGTCGCTGGAACCACAGACAGAGAAGGGAAATTCGTTTGCGAACTCCCCGTCCGGCTCCATTCTGGTCTAACTTATGATGTTGAAATCACCTGGCCCCGGGACAAAGGCGGCGACGGCGAACGTAAATCAATCACTTTGAACGCCGACCGCACAGAATTTAGCCTGCCCTTTTATCGGCAGCTTGAAGCGGGGTAAAACGTAATGCGTAAAGCGTTTTCTCCCTTTATTTGAAAACCCTATTTATAACAACCGAGGTTACCCGATTTTAGGGCTGACAGTCCTTACTTGTTGGATTGAAAAATACAACTTGATTAGGGGACTGCCAGCCCTGACTCGCGGAACTTAATACAGTAATTTGTAGCGCGTAATTCGCAAGAATTTATTTTTACGCATCACGAATTACGAATTACGATTATGGACGATTGGCTACAACTTACAGAAGAAGACATTGCTAGGGCTGAGAGGTTGGTTCGGCAACAATCATCCACCCCGGAAATTATCACAGTCACCCAAAATGATATTTCCCAGGAGACGGCCGTAACCCAATCTTCCCCAACGGCCGTTCTATCTATCACCTACGATGACTTGACCCCAACCCAGCCCCAGGCAACAACAACGGCAGATTTAGAGGCATTAGAACAACTCATGTATCAGTTGGTGAATAATGCCCGCCAATCCCACCTACCCAACTTTGTTGGCACAGCTAAATTAACCTGGAATAGTGGCTTGGCAGCCGTGGCCAGAACCCATTCGGCCGATATGATGCGCCGTCAATATGTGGCCCATGTCACCCCTGAGGGAGTAACAGCCGCCCGCCGAATCGAAAACTACCGCATCCGTTACGTCGCTTGCGGCGAAAATATTGGCATCGTCTACGGCGAATCAGCCCATACTACTCAAGCCGTCCACGATATACACAATGCCTTTATGAACCAACCTCGCAGCATCACCAACCACCGGGGGAATATTCTCAACCCCGTTTGGACTCATGTTGGTATTGGCGTCGCCTACAATCAAGATGGGTCGTTGGTCGCTACCCAAAATTTTATTTCCGCTCCCCTAGACAGGTTGCGTGGTCGATAAAGCCTGCAACCCCAAATGGATCTCCCACGTATAGATTTGCAATTAGATTACACACAAACAATTTTGGTTGAAGTTTTCAAATATATAGAAAGCTTCGGCTTTTTCTTGCAAATGCTTGCTGCGGCCGTTTTGCCCTTTCTCGTTGGCATGTTTTTACAATAAACAGTTTGCAGTGAACACTCTGGATTCAAATAACTACCAACTGTTTACTGTTTTCTGACTACTAAATTAGGAACCTACATGGAAACCATCGTAATCACAGATCCCGATAGTGACCGCTACCATACTTTCGGCTACATCAGCTGGTGGCAGCAAGAAATCGTGCGAAACGCGACCGTTCTGGTCGTTGGTGCCGGCGCATTGGGCAATGAAGTGCTAAAAAACCTTGCCTTAATGGGCATTGGCAATATTCTAATTGCTGATTTCGACACAATTGAGGACAGTAACCTGAGCCGCTCCGTTCTCTTTCGAGAATCGGATCGCGGCCGTAAAAAATCTGAAGTAGCTGCCGAAGCCGTTAAAGCCTTAAATCCCGATGTCAATGTCAAAGCCTGGCATGGTGATATTAACTATGAGTTAGGGCTAGGTGTCTTTCGCAATGTCGATGTCATCATAGGCTGTCTCGATAACCGAGAAGCCCGCCTTTCCATCAACCGCTTTAGCTGGGCCATTAACCGACCCTGGGTAGATGGCGCTATTCAAGAGCTTATGGGCATTGTACGGGTCTTCTGGCCTGGTCAAGGAGCGTGCTACGAATGCACCCTAACTGACCTGGATTACCAGATCATCAACCTCCGTTACTCTTGCCCCCTCCTGGCTCGTGAAAACATCTTGCAGGGCAAAGTGCCAACGACGCCGACCAGCGCCTCGATTGTAGCCGCCTTTCAAACCCAAGAAGCCCTGAAGCTCATTCACGGTATGGAAGTCCAACCAGGCAAGGCAATGATGATTAACGGCCTTACGAATGACATTTATACAACCGAATACCCGGTAAAAGACGGCTGCATGAGCCATACCATCTTAGAACCAATCGAAGAATTAACCGAAGCAACGGCCGAAAAGACGACCTTACATGAACTACTTTGTCTAGCCCATAAACGCCTAGGCGAAGGAAGTGTCCTAGAATTCAACAGCGAGTTAGTTGTTGCCATGCACTGTCCAGGCTGCGAAGAAAAGACGGCCGTCTTCAAACGCATGGCCCGTCTATACGAGAACGAATTTGGCTGCCCCAACTGTGGCGAACGACGTGAAATGGAACTCACTCACCGCATTTCAGGTGATGAAGATTTTCTCGACCGAACCCTCGCCGAAGTCGATATCCCCCCGCTAGGTATCATCCGCTCTCGCAACGGCAAAGAGCGCGTTTATTTTGAGTTGACAGGCGATAAAGAGACATTCTTACAATTTGAGTAATATCAACAAAAGTCAGGTTTTTTCCCGGAAAAAACCTGACTTCTTTAAGACTTCTCTATCCAGTGCAACCAAAATCATATTTATACGTAATAATTTATGATTCTTAACAAAATCAAAGACAGGACAAATGGCAAAGAAAAAATAAGCCCCAAAAATCCTGGCACATTTTAGTCAAACCAATCTACGGAGGCATTTAGATAATGGCAAGCATTAAAGTAATTTTATACGATCCAACCGGCTCAAAGAAAACCCCGGTTGAACTACCAAACGACGTTCCAATGCGTCGCTTAATCCCCGCTCTGGTCAGCAAGATGGGCTTGCCCACCAGCCAGGGCGCCAACCCAATCACCTACCGACTCGACCACCGTGCCTCTGGCAAGCGGCTGGCCGACGATGATTCTCTCTCCGATGCAGGCGTATCTGAAGACGATATTTTAAGCATCTTCCCAGAAGTCACAGCTGGTTAGCAGCCGCAACTGTTTTGCAATTGGGCAGTTAGTAATTCGGTAATTTAATAGAACGAAACACAAATACTCAATTACCAATTACGCTTCTAAAAAAGCAATTATTCGCTGTGCGTCAGACGACATCATTGTCACTGACGCATGGCGTTTTACGTGAGGAAATCCATGTCGTTCGATATCCGCGAAACCCGGTTACGGAATGATCATCACCTTATCCGCGAACTGGTTAATCGCAGCGAGCTTATCCACATATTAAATACAGAAGGCGATCCCCCGGAAAAGTATCACATTCGTTTTACTTGTCACGGCGTTGAAAAGTTGGCTCATGGAGGACAACCTGTAAAACGGAATGTTCATGAAGTCAGCATCTATCTGCACGCCGAATATCCAATGAAGCAGCCCCAGTTGAAATGGCTAACCCCCATTTTTCATCCAAACATTCACACCACTGGCGCAGTTTGCATCGGAGCTTGGTGGCCGGCAAAAACCCTGGATGAGCTTCTACTGACTCTGGGCGAGATGGTTCAATATAAAAACTTGGGACCGAAAGATCCGATGAACTCTAAAGCAGCAGCCTGGGCTTTGCGGAACAAAGGACTTTTCCCTATTGACGGCCGTCCCTTAAAAGGACAATCGCTTGCAGACCTGATCATCATTGGGATGGAAGAGGAATCCGATGACATCGGCATCAACATTCTCTGAACAGAATCAAACCAATGATTCACCCCAACACCATGACCAGGCAGTTGCCATCACAACTGGCCCCTCCCAACTAGAGCTTCAAACAGAGTCATCCACTCAATTGGCTCAACGTTCCACGTTTAACGGAAATTCTGCCTTGAATTCAACCATCCACCTACATGGTCATGCACCAGCAGGAGACCAAGTTCGGGTTTTTATCACTCAATCCGCCTTACAACAGATCGACGAACATGCCCACAGCGATCTAGATCGTGAGGTTGGTGGCGTGTTAATGGGTCATCTCCGCGAAGGTGATTCGCAACTGACCATCGATGTCATTGCAGCTATTCCGGCCGTTTCAGACGATCATGGCCCCGTTCATTTTACCTTTACGGCCGATGCTTGGGCCAGAATCCACGAAGACCGCTCAGATCAATGTCCTGATCTGCAAATCGTGGGCTGGTTCCACACCCATCCCGACCTCGGCGTATTCTATTCAGCCGATGATGTTGTTGTTCATTCAGCCGCCTTTGTCATGCCCTGGCAAGTCGGCTTAGTTATTGACCCAATTCGGCTCGAAGGCTGTCTTTTTGGTTGGCGATCGGTGCCAAACGACATGAGCAAGCCCATCTTGACCCCGATTAATGGTTATTATGAGCAGCTAGACGAACGGCCGACTACCGAAGCCACTTGGGAGCTTATTCGCTCCTCCATCTGGCAAGATAGTTACTATCTCGAAGAAACAGACAAACCCGTTCCAAACGATCTTTATATGCCAGACAACGATTGGCCCGCCTTACCCCAAATCAGCCCCTGGTGGGGCGTTCTCCTGGGCACGGCAAGCCTCATCATAAGCCTGCTTCTCCTGCTAGAACGCATCATTAATTCAGCAGGTAACTGATAATAGTGAACAGTAAATAGTAGACAGTTAGTGTCAATTATTTACTGACTACCGACTACTAAGACAAAATGGATAAACGAGACGATATGAGCTACGCTGCCGTCATAACAATGACACTGCCTGGCGAAGAAAAGCCAATTGAATTAACCGTCACCCTGTCCCCAACCTCCCCTGTGAAACTAGATGGCGGACAGGTAAAACCACTCCGCGACTGTACGCTAGCCGAACTTCAACAGTTTGCAGAAAAGATGGAAGCCGATATTTGGGCTAGACATGATCAAGCTTCCCTGGCAGAGTTACTTGAGAATGGTGATACCCGGCTGGAAGTTCAGCTTCTTAATGAAAATGATGACGATTCAGACGAAGAAAAAAACTGGATGGAATTCAGCGTTTCCTTACCAAAAAAAGAAACAACGGCCGAGCCTACCACCGAAGACGAAGACACGGCCGAAATTTCAACAGACGAATTAGAAAACCCAGAACCCGACGCGCCAATATCAGAAATAGAAGCCGAAGAAGAGTCTATAGAAGAAACAGTCGAAGAACCAGAAGAGGAAGGTGAAACGGTCGATGATGAACCCGAACCAGATGTCACCGTCTCCGAAACAGAGCAGGTACATGAAGAGCGAGAAGCCTCACCAGATTCAGATTTACCACCTACCCTCACATCTAAGGTTCGCATTCTCGGTAAAAGACGGCCGCTTAACCACCCCACCTGGACGGCCGTTGACATTCTGATGAACGAACCCGCTTTCCGCGACTCCCAAGCTCATTCTCTTTCCAGCCTCAACCGGGAAGTGGCAGGCTTTTTGATCGGCCCTCAGCCAGAAAAGCAGCCAGACGGCCGTTACATAGTCCATATTTCCGACGTGATCATCGCCAAACATACCAGGATGCAAGGAGCCAGCGTCACCTATACCCCAGAGAGTTGGCGGTATGTCACTGACAAGTTAGCCGAGATGTATCCAGATGAAACGGCCGTCATCGTTGGCTGGTATCATACTCATCCTGGCTTTGGCATTTTCCTGTCCGGCATGGATCAATTCATTCACCGCAATTTCTTTATTCAAAGTTGGCATGTAGCCCTCGTGCTTGACCCAATTGCCCATCGCAGCGGATTCTTTTGTTGGGATCGAGAGCAAACTAAAGTAGACCATTACGATTTCCCTTGGCCCAATTGGGCGGCAGGATCATGGTAAAAGGGTAATTAGTAACCGGTAACTGGGTAATTAAATAATAATCACACCCTAATTACTAATTACTCAATTACCTTTTTCCCGATCACTTGACATCACAAACACATTCTATGACACTAGCAGCTATGGCAGAAGAAGAAGTAGGACAACCGATTCAAATAACTGAAACGGACATCGCCGAAGCCAATCGGCTTAGTTTAAGCTGTCCTATTTGCGCCGGGGCAGTTGAGAAAAATGTACCGGAAGCATCATTGGCGCCAGTTGTCTGCTTACAATGCGGAACCCTCTATCACAAAGCCTGTTGGGAACAACACGGGGGCAAATGTGCTGTTTTAGGTTGTGAGCATAAAGAAGCACGGCCGTATGGCACCGATATTGGGCCGCGACTGACCATTACTAACGCTGACATATCAAAACATAGGCCATACGCCCCATCCATTAACGGCCGTACCAAACGACTTAAAGAGCAAGAAAAACAACGTCAGCGGGAATCTGGGTTCTGGAGCAACCTCTTTGACAGGATTCGACGAGCAGTTGGATGGCGAAACTGAGACCAGTTCCAGTAAACAAAGAATCGCCCTTCATCGGAGAAGACTGCGCCCTTTGTAAACAACCATTCGCACCAGGGGACGAACTGGCGATCTGTCCCGATGATGCCACCCGCCACCACGTCCACTGTTGGCGCGCCTACGGCAATAAATGTACCGCCTTTGGTTGTATGGGGCGGGGAGATGTATTAACAGAGGCAGAGATTGAACGAATAGAGCGGCGGGGAACGGCCGATCCTGACGACCAAACCCTTCCTACCAGGAGCTTCCATTGCGCCCAAAGCTGCCTACTAATAGCTATTGCCATCGCTATCATTATCTTCGCCATCGGCTGCTTTGGCCTCTGGGCCATCGTCGACTATTTGATGCTCGAAGTCTTCAACTACCCCTACCGAGCGCCATTAACCGGAGCAATTCCTTATCGGATCTTTGATATGGTGCCTATTCTCCTGAAAATTTACTAAATTATCCATTTCGCCATTCTTATTTTCAACTGGATTGCTTTTGCAACCCGGCTGTTTTGCTGTAAACTTTTGGGCTGTTATATGAATAGGTGACAGTCACCACACTGTTAAGGAAAAAGTTCAACTTTTTGCAACAGTAACTTGTCTCCATTAAAAGGACTAAAAGTTGAACTTCTCTGTTACGAAAATTTAGTTAACAAAGTAGTCACCTTCTATTTTGAAATTAATATGAAATATCAATCACTACTAAAAAAAGTTCACGAAATCTATGATATACGCAAAGCGGCGCGAGTCTTAACCTGGGATCGAGCAACTGTCATGCCGAAAGGCGGCGATATGGACCGAATCCAACAAATTACGACCCTGCATCGACTAAGCCACATGATGTTCACCTCTGATGAGATGGGCGAACTAATTGAAGAGGCAGCCGTTGAGTTAAATGGGGTACAGTATGAAAGCACCGAAGCCAGCCTGATTCGATTTTTACGTCAGGACTACTCTCAATCCCGTCGCCTACCGGCGGAATTCGTTAGCCGCCACTCGACGATAAATAGTCAAGCAGAAGCGGCCTGGAAAAAGGCCCGAGAAGATGATGATTTCGCCCACTTCCAACCCTGGTTAGAGCAGATCGTTGCCATTTCGCAAGACATGGCCGAACTATATGGCTACCGGGATGAACCTTACGATGCTTTGTTGAATCAGTATGAGCCAGGAGCAAAAACGGCCGATGTCCGCCGCATCTTCACAGCTGCCAAAGACGATCTACGCCCTCTCTATCAAGCTATTGGCCGAAAACGATTAGCCGTAAACGATAACTTCCTACACCAACCATATGATTTAACCCAACAAAAAGCCTTTGCCCACTATATTGCTGGCGCAATTGGCTATGATTTCAATCGTGGGCATTTGGCAACGGCCGTTCATCCCTTCTCCACCTCCCTCTCCCGAAACGACGTTCGCATCACCATCCGCTACTACGAAAACTTTCTCAGCCCTTCCATCTTCGCCACCCTGCATGAAGCCGGCCACGCCATGTACGTCCAAAACGTCCATCCAGCCCTGACCCGCACCCCATTAGCCAAAGAAACATCAGCCGGTTTGGACGAGTCCCAATCACGGTTGATAGAGAATATGATCGGCCGTAGCAAAGGTTTCTGGCGCGTTCATTTGCCCAAACTAAAGGAATATTTCCCGACTCAATTGGAAAACATCTCCCTAGAGCAATTTTATCGGGCCGTCAACAAGGTTCAGCCCGGTTTCATCCGAGTCGAAGCAGACGAACTAACCTACAACATGCACGTCATCTTGCGCTTTGAGATGGAGCAAGATTTATTGAGCGGCCGTTTACCAGTCAGCGATGTCCCAACAGTCTGGAATCAAAAGATGAAAGATTTCCTCGGCATCGTCCCCCGAACCAATCGCAATGGCTGTCTCCAAGACATTCATTGGGCTATGGTAGGCTTCGGCTACTTCCCAACTTACACGTTAGGCAACTTCTACGCCGCTCAATTTTACGAGACCGCCCTACAGCAAAACCCAACCATTGCGAACGCGCTTGAATCAGGCGATATTTCCAGCCTATTAACTTGGCTCCAAGAAAATATCCAGCAGCATGGCCGTAAATTAACCCCCGCCGAAGTCGTCAACAGGGCCACCCAACAACAGCTTAGCCATGAACCATTTGTCCGCTATGCAACAAAAAAATACAACGAGATATACAACTTATGACCCAGAAAAGCAGCTTTGACCTTTTATTAGAACAAGTTTATGAGATTCACGATTTGGAGAAGGTCGATGCCTTAATGCGCTGGGATCGTCAGGTGAATATGCCGCCAATGGGCAACCAGATGCGAACCCGACAACTAATGACAATCGGCCGTATTCGCCACAATACATTCACCTCCGACAAAATGGGCGAGATGATCGCGGCAGCAGCCGAGGTGCTAAAAGAGGCCGATTATGACAGCAATGAAGCCAGCCTTATCCGCTACCTGCAACACGCCTACGAAAAAAACCGCAAGCTGCCAGCAGACTTTATTGATAGGCGCACCAAGATCAGTAACCAGGCCCAACAAGTCTGGGAACAGGCCAGAAAGGACAATGATTTCCCAGCCTTCCAGCCCTGGCTAGAAAAAATCATTGGACTGTGCCAAGAACTAGCCGACTATTACGGTTACGAAGACGAGAAATATGATGCCTTGCTCGACAGTTACGAGCGCGGGGCAAAAACGGCCGATGTACGAGCCATCTTCGACGCAGCCAAAGCAGCATTGATACCACTACGAGAAGCGATTAGCGAACGAGCCAACGCCGTGGACGATACCTTGTTGCATCGCCATTACGACATTGATAAGCAGAAAGAATTTGCCCGCTACATTGCCCAGGCAGTGGGATATGATTTCTCACGAGGCCATATAGGAACAGCCGTCCATCCCTTTGCCACCAGCTTTTCCCGCGACGATGCCCGCATCACCGTCCGCTGGTATGAAAACTTTCTCGCTCCCTCTTTGTTCGGCACGCTCCATGAATCAGGCCATGCCATGTATGAACAAGGCACCCACCCTGATCTGGCCCGAACGCCGCTGGCACGAGGCACATCAATGGGTATACATGAATCCCAGTCTCGGCTAATTGAAAACGTGATCGGCCGTAGTTTTGGTTTTTGGCAGCGTCATTTCCCCAAACTTCAGGAAATCTTTCCAGAACCATTAGGAAACGAAACGGCCGAAAACTTCTATCAAGCCATCAACAAAGTTCAGCCAAACCTAATTCGTGTAGAAGCAGACGAAGTGACCTACAACCTCCATATCATCCTCCGCTTTGAATTGGAACAGGCGATGCTAAAGGGTGATTTGAAAGCAGCCGATTTACCCGCTGCCTGGAATGAGAAGATGCAATCCCTCATCGGCATCACACCTCCAGATGACACCGATGGCTGTTTGCAAGACATTCATTGGACAGGAGCCAGCTTCGGCTACTTCCCCACCTATGCCCTGGGCAACCTCTATGCCGCCCAATTCCTAGAAGCGGCTCTGGCTCAAAGTCCAGCCATTGGGGAAGCCTTCGATCAAGGCGAGACAACTGGATTAATTGACTGGTTGAAAGAAAACGTCCACCAACACGGCCGAAAATATACCCCCAACGAATTAGTCCAACGAGCCACCGGCCAACCATTAAGCCACGAAGCCTTCACCCGTTATATCTGGAAGAAATTCAGCGCTTTGTACGACTTAAAATAAAAAGCATAGCGAAATTTCATCGCTGATATTATTTAATCAGTTGTTTCGGGGTTTGACTCCTCTTTTTCGTCTACTTCTGGTATCTCAACCGGGAACTCCACTTTAACTCTGGCAACAGCCAAGCCATCCACATCTAGGACTGTAAAGTTCACCTTGTCATTGAAGAGTGAAGTAACATGATCCCCAATCTGAGGCGGCCGTCCCAGCCAGGTATGAATCAATCCCCCAACAGTCTCAACATCTGGCAGATCATCTCCCTCTCCCAGATAAACCTCATCGCTTAAATCGTCAACCAGATAATTTCCAGCCACTTCCAAGACCCCTGGACTTAGCTCAACGATTGGCTCTTTTTCCAGGTCAAACTCATCACGAACCTCCCCAACAATCTCCTCAACCAGATCTTCAAGCGTAACAATGCCAGCAACCCCACCAAATTCATCCAATACAATCGCTAAATGCAGCCGCTGTCGTTTGAAGGCTGCCAGCAACAACTCAACTGACTGATCTTCAGGTACAGCAGGCGCTGGGCGGAGGAACAACCGAATATCAAAATTGCCCTTAGGATTTAACTGCTGACGAATCAGGTCTTTCAAATGCAGCAAACCAATGACATGATCGAGATCATTCTCATAAACGGGAAAACGGCTGTGACGGCTAACTGTCACAAAGCGGAGCAGCTCATCCAAAGGCATATCATGAGGAATGGCCTGCACTTTGGTACGCGGAGACATGACCTGCCCAACCTGCCGGGTACTAAAGTCGAAGATATTACGAATCATCAACTCCTCTTCTTCGCCCAACAACCCATCTTCAGCGCTCTCTGATACAATCAACTCTAACTCTTCGGCTGAATGTAAACGAGCATGACCCTCTGCCGGAGGAACCTTAAACAATTGCAATAAGTAACCACCAATCGAGTTCAATATCCGAACCGGAATAAGTAAAACCGCTTCAGCCACCCGCATAAACGGAGCAATCGCTAAGACGGCTCGTTCGGCCATCGATAAAGCGATAGACTTTGGCACCATTTCACCAATAACGACATGAAGATAAGTCAAGATACTCAGTCCGACAATCGAGCCAATCGTATGGATAAGTGCCGCCTCCGGCTCATACCCAAGTAAGCGAGCCAAGTATGGTTCAATAAAATGGGCTACTGCTGGTTCACCATACATACCTAATCCCAAAGAAGCGATAGTAATACCTAATTGAGCAGTGGCAATGTAGCGATCCTGTTTTTCAGGCGATTCAATCGTCTTTAAGATGTTCCCAGCCCGTTTGTTACCTTCTATTGCCATATGCTCCAATTGACTCGGCCGTACCCCGATTATGGCAAATTCTGAAGCGACAAAGAAGCCATTTAGAATAACTAAAACGATAATGACAATGAGAGGGAAAATCAACGAACCTATGCCAGGTAATTCCTCCTGAGCAGCGGCTGCATTCAACAGGAAGACAACGCCCGGTGTCGCCATTAACAACAAACCTACTCTACTCATAGTCAGCCACCTGCCATTCGCTCACTGAACCAATCTCATTAGATGGATCAGGAAGCAAAGAAACCTCCATCACACTCAAATCATCCATTGCTTCGACCCGAATTTCGATATTACCAGAGGTTATCTCATCTCCCACTTCCGGCGGTCGGCCCAACTCGCTTAAAATTAAGCCACCTAATGTATCAGCCACGTCAGCCAGTTCCAGATTCAAATACTCATTTACATCAGCAACCAGCAAGTCGCCTCTCAAATAAATACGGCCGTCAGCATCCAGCGAAATAAGGGCTGATTCATCATCAAATTCATCTTGCAGTTCACCAAATATCTCTTCAATGAGATCTTCAAAGGTGATTAATCCCGCCGTTCCCCCAAACTCATCAAACACCACCGCCATATATTGTCGACGGTCGCTCAAAGTCTCCCAAACATCCACAACCGGCATAGTCTCCGGTACATAGACCACATCCCGTAATATTTCAGCCAGATTCGCTTTCTCCAAGACGTGCAATCGAAAGACATCTTTGATATGGACAAAGCCAATGAAATTATCAATTGAATCCTGATAGAGCGGAATTCGAGTATGTCCCGCTTCCAGCGCTATCTCCATCAACTCAATGATACTGCTCTCAACAGGGGCAGCGACAATTCGGGTGCGGTGAACCATTACCTGCCTTGCTGTCAGGTCTCGCAGTCGGAAAGCGTTGCGAAGCATTTGCCGCTTCTCATCATCTAACAAACCGCCCTCATGGCTCTCAGTCACCAAAATCTCAATCTCGGCCGGAGAATGCGCTTTAGAATGCCCACCTTTCGTATCAAAGCCAAACAGCCGCAAGATCAAAATACCGCTACCATTAAAGAACCAAATCAGTGGTCGTAAAAGCTGGACCGACCAAGTTACAGGAGCCGCAGTCCAGAGAGCGACTTGTTCTGGATATTGGATAGCCACCGACTTAGGAAACAACTCCCCAAAGATAACTTGAAATATCGTCAGGAAAATTAACACCCCTGTTACCGAAATCGTCGTTGCTGCCGAAGCAGCTAATTCTGTTGAAGATATACCAATATCCCCTAAGATCGGCTCCAATGTCACCAACAAATTAGATACCGGTTCAATCAGGCCAACGGCAATGTAATTTTGACCCAAAGCCCCTAAAATGAGGGAAGAAGCAGTGATACCTAATTGGCAAGCAGCGACATACCGATCTAGCGCCTGACTATCTTCCATGATCGGCAAGATGACTTTAGCCAAACGATTACCGGAGCCAGCCATTTGGCTGATGCGAGTCCGCCGAGCCGAAACAGTTGCGAACTCGGCCGCAACAAACAGCCCATTAAGGAATATCAGAATTAATATAGCAAATAATGTGAAGACAATCGTATTCATTCGTTTAAATAATTAGTTAAGGGGAAACTCAAAATAGCCAAACTCCACTCAAAATAGGCGAACGGCCGAAGCGAATATTTTATTGATGAGAAAACTAGATTGCTGACTAGGGTCAGGGGGGTCCGGGCTTTGCTCAGTCACCGCAGCGGCTCCCAATACCGACCAATAAAAGCAGACTTGCTGTTCAATTTACAAAAACACATTCAATTAAAAACTCGATGATTTGGTACCTACCTTATTTAGTATAAGGTCGTTCCCATGCAATCAGGAAATATATCCTGAGAATTTTCTAAAAACAGATAATAAAAATTATAGGTCAGGGGTAGGATTTGGTCAACTCAACTAAATTTCAGCAACTCAACCTATTTCTATGATAGGCAGAAAGACATTGAACCACAAAATCAACCTATTTCAACGCGATCTCATACTCTCCTATACTTAGTGTCAAGTGTTGATTATTTTTCAAATTGATGACCTTGAATCGAGGGAGCATACCGTTCATACCTCAAAATATTAGCAAAGAGTTTATACTTGAGAAAGGAAAATGAAACTATTTCCCTTGAAATATTGGATTTGTTACAATAAGGAATATGAAGAAAGAAATAACCCGGCCAATCATAACCACCTTTGTAAACGACTTCATGACCGCAAACAAAATAGAGAATGTGGCAAACTATTTATCCTACCAGATAGAAACGATAGGTGAAGCGGTTGAAGTAGCCCCTGTTGACAAAGATGTGCCAGAGAACCAAGCAGCCGAACCCGTTTTCGGCCGTCAGGCAATCCTATTAAACAAAATAACCAACTGGCAACCCGTACTGCTGATCTTTGATTTGGGTAACGAGGCTATCCCCTGGCGCAAATGGATTCCAGTCCTGAAATCATCACCCGCCACCCGCCGAATTCCCATCTTATGTTTCGGCCCCCATGTCAATGTAGAAATGATTACCACAGCTAAAGATGTCGGGGCAGATGAGGTAGTCGGCCGTTCTCGTTTCATGTCAGCTATGCCCGACTTGATAACCAAACTGGCCCGTACCTGGAACCACGAGGCCATTTCGGATGCCTGCCAAAAACCACTATCAACGCTAGGCCAAAAAGGGATCGAAGCCTACAATCAAGGTGATTATTATGAATCACACGAATACCTAGAAGATGCCTGGAATGAAGACTCCGGCCCTGCCCGCGATTTGTACAAGGCAGTGCTCCAGGTCGCTGTTGCCTATCTCCAAATCGAACGCGGCAATTATGCTGGCGCAGTAAAGATGTTTCTCCGCGCCCGGCAATGGTTAGAGCCACTCCCAGATGTCTGTCGAGGTATCGATATCGGCCGTCTAAAGCACGACGCCCAACACGTTCACCAGATGCTAGTAGAAGGTGGGCCGCAACGAATCGAAACTTTAGATCGTAGTATGTTTAAACCAGTTAAACTTATTCACGAATCTATGTAACTCATAATAATTCGGGGAGGTAATTTAATATGCTAAGGGAATTAAGTACAACAACGAGAATCGTCATTGTGATAGTCGCCATTATTTTGCTGGCTGTCTTCTTATATGCCTTTCAACCAATGATCAAGCCATTAGTCGTTGCCGGGTTGTTGGCCTATACATTAAATTTGATAGTCATTCCATTAGCCGCCAAAACACGTTTGAGTCGAAAAGCGGCCGTTAATATCGTTTATTTTTTCTTGCTTATCCTCCTCATCGCCACTCCAGGAACATTAATTCCTATCCTGGTCAGCCAAGCAGAAACTATTTCAAGCGAACTAATACTTATTCAGACCAATATCCAAGAATTCCTGGTTGAGCCAATTGTTCTTTTTGATCGAGAAATACTGCTCAATGAAGTGATCGCAGACATCTTTGCCTTTACGGGTGAATCTTTCATCGCCGACCCGGAAAGCGCCCTGAATGTCATTGAATTAACCTCGCTCAGCTTGCTGCGAATTCTCATAATCTTCGTCACAACTTATTATCTGCTAATTGATTCAGAAGGTTTAAAGACCTGGATAATTAACCTGGCAACAGAAAACACCCGCCCAGATATTCGCCGTCTGATTATAGAAATTGATCACATTTGGCGAGCTTATATTCGGGGTACGCTAGCCTTGATGATCATTATGGGGATCGTATTTATTATTCTAGGACTAGCCGTTGGTCTACCAGGAGCGGTAGCGATTGGGCTTGTAACAGGTCTGCTGAGTATGGTTCCTGAAGTTGGCCCCTTTGCATCAGGCATATTGGCCGTATTGGTTGCCCTCTTTCAAGGCTCCAACTTTTTACCCATTCCCAACTTCTGGTTTGCCGTCATCGTTGGCAGCATTTACATAGTCGTCATGCAAATCAAATCGATCTGGCTCCGGCCAATTGTAATGGGCCGCTTCATGCACATGAACACCGGGCTGGTATTCCTAGCAATCATCGCTGCCGTTATTCTAGAAGGTGTATTAGGCGCTTTAATTGTCCTGCCAATTCTAGCCAGCGTAGGTATCATCGGCCGTTATATTCGGGCTAGAATGTTAAACCTCGACCCTTGGTCTCCCGAATCAGCCATCATGCCACCAAAGCCAGAATCGGAACCTAAAACTGAAACCCTGGTGGAATCGGCCGTTCAAGTCTCAAAAGAAGGGGCCGGAGATTAGAACTTAGCGGATGTTTTTACACCCAACCCTCCGGCATTTGGACAACTACAACCTCCCCTCTAGCGCACGCTTCTCCATCAGCGGAAAGCGTACTTTCAATGACGGCTTTACGACCCTTAAACACTTTAACCCTGGCCCGAATAGTTAGCGGGCCATCTATGGGTGTCGGCCGTAAATAATCAACCTTCAAGGAAGCAGTGACGTATCGGAAAGCCGGTTGCGTTCCCATCGCTCTGCCAGCTTCCCGGTACGCAGCAGCAGCCGCTGTTCCGGTACTATGACAATCAATTAGAGAAGCAATTAACCCACCGTAGACATAGCCAGGAATAGCCGTGTGATGGGGTCGCGGCGTATAGCTGCAAACCGCCTCATCCCCATCCCAATGGCTCTTTATTTGGAGGCCATGTTCGTTCAAACGGCCGCAACCATAACAATGACTTGTCGCATCATCATAGTAATCTTGAAACGCTTTCTCCGCCATTTCTACGTTAACCCAGCCAGACGCATCCCATCTTGCAAGATGCCTTGCACCTTATCCTCATGGGTTGTTTCACAGTAAACGCGAATAATTGGCTCAGTCCCGCTAAATCGTATCAACATCCAACCACCATCTTCCATGATGAATTGGTGGCCGTCGATGGTAACAATATCAGTCACTTTTAAGCCGCCCAGAGAAGTCGGCCGTGCTTGTGAAACGTTATTCAAGATTTCGGCCTTTCGTTCTTGGTCAAAATAGCTGTCAATTCGCTCATAATAATGGGGGCCAACCTTTTCAAAGAGAGTGTCCAGTAGTTGAGACGGCCGTTTACCTGTCTGAACCATCATATCCAACAAATATAACCCGGCTAAGATGCCATCCCGCTCTGGTACATGGCCCTTGAAAGCATAACCGCCGCTCTCCTCGCCCCCGATCAAAGCATCAACTTCAACCATCTTAGGCGCAATATACTTAAACCCCACACCCGTTTCATAGACCGGAACATTGTATGAGGCCGCCAACTTATTCAGCATTTTTGTCGTCGAAATCGTCTTGACAATTGGCCCTCGGTCACCACGAACCTCCAAGAAATAATACCCAAGCAGACCATAAACCCGAAGCTGGTCAATAAAATCCCCATTTTCGTCGCCAAAACCAACTCTATCCGCATCACCATCATTGATAATAGCAACATCAGCCCCCATTTTCTTAACAAAGCTCAAGCCGTGATCCACATTAGGGGGAATTGGCTCTGGTCGGGTCATGAAAGGAAATATGGGATTGCGTTCGTTGTGAACCTCGTTCACTTTGGTTGAGCCACCTGCCAACAATGTGGGGAACCAACCAGCCCCATTACCCCACATACAATCTACTAAGACATTAAATCCAGCCGCTTTAATTGGCTCCATATCGATTAGGCGATTCATCTGGGCAATATAGGCAGGTTGGGCATCGAACATAGTGACTAAGCCATCACTCATGGCATCGTCCAACTTCATTCGTGAAACGGCCGACATCCCCGGCGGAATAAGACCTTCAATCTGTTTAAGATCATTTGGGGCAATGGCTCCACCACCGCTGTCTCGAACCTTGAAGCCACAATCATAAGGCGGATTATGGCTGGCCGTAATATTCACCGCCCCACCCGCTTGCTTATCAACAACAGCATAAGAGATAGTTGGCGTTGGGGTTGGCCCATCAGTCAGCCAGACTCGAATGCCATTTCCGGCCAACACTTCGGCCGTTGCAGCTGCGAAATCTTCAGCCTGGAACCGTTTATCATGGCCGACAACAACCCCTTTTTCGGCCGCCCCAACTTTTTTAAGATAGTCAGCAAAGCCTTGAGAACAGCGCCGAACATTATCAAAAGTATAATCTTCCGCAATACGGCCGCGCCAGCCATCCGTTCCAAATTTTATTATTGCCATCAATATCCCTCCTAAAAAGATAGTTTTTATTAGACTGGCGTTACCCCATCTCGAATCATCGTTAAATCCGCATCGACCATCATATGAACCAATTCTTTGAACGTCACCTGCGGTTCCCAGCCCAACTCTCGACCCGCTTTAGACGGATCACCAACCAATAAATCAACTTCCGCTGGCCGCATAAATCGTTGATCCTGAACCACATAATCATGCCAATCCAAATCAACATAGCTAAAAGCGACGTTTAGAAATTCCTCGACAGAATGTGTCTCGCCCGTTGCAATAACAAAGTCTGCTGCCGCATCATGCTGGAGCATCAACCACATAGCCCGAACATAATCCCCAGCAAAACCCCAATCTCGCCGCGCATCCAGATTCCCTAAAGGTAAGATATCTAGCTCGCCTAATTTAATCTGGGCCACAGCATGGGTGATTTTCCGGGTGACGAACTCCAAACCCCGTCGAGGGCTTTCGTGGTTAAACAAAATCCCAGAAACAGCATGGAGATCATAACTCTCCCGGTAATTGATGGTTATCCAATGCCCATAAACCTTCGCCACCCCATAAGGGCTGCGGGGGTAAAAAGGGGTGGTTTCCCGTTGGGGAACTTCAACAACTTTTCCAAACATTTCGCTGGAACTGGCCTGATAAAAGCGAATCATGGGATCATAAATGCGAATTGCATCTAACATGCGAGTCACCCCCAACCCAGTAACCTCACCTGTAAAAACAGGTTGTGACCAGGACGTTTGGACAAAGGATTGGGCTGCTAAATTATAAACTTCATCTGGTTTATGTTCCTCCAAAATATGAACCAAAGACATTTGATCCGCTAAATCACCAGAGGCCAATGTGATCCTATCTTGAATATGGGCAATGCGATGAAAATTGATGGTGCTGCTACGACGTACCATTCCGACGACGTCATAGCCTTGTTCTAACAAAAACTCAGCCAGGTATGAACCATCCTGGCCCGTAATTCCAGTAATTAATGCTTTGGGCAAAGTAATTCCTCACTTGTTCAATTTAATTGTAATTTTAGGGTGCCTCTATTATTTGTCAGCAATTACTATGCAAAAAGCACAATAGTGCGCCAGTCACTTGGGTGCAAAGATTAAATCTTTTTCTTTGCGACTTTGCGTGAGTTTTATTAATCTGACAATTAATTTGCAGACCCGAAATTCTATACCCAATTATACAGCTATTCCAAGAAGCCCTGCAATCGCTGATGAATAGAGGCAATATACTGGGGAGCAATTTGTCGAATTCGTGGATTTGGCTCGCTAGCCATAAAGGATATTAACAAAAGGGAGCGGAGGGCCATAAATGAATCGATAAGCTGCGCTTGTTCAGGTAAAAACTCACGAACCGAACGATACCCGTCAAGAAATGCTGTTTGCATGGCTGGCAAGGCCGGGTGTCCACCTAAATACCAAAAGGTAATAGCCACATCATAGGCGAAATGCCCCCAACCACAATCGTCAAAATCAATCGCTCGCAGCGAACCGCCCTTAAACAAATAATTTCCCTGATGTAAATCAGCATGAATCAAGTTATAGACAGATGGATCTTTGCCCAGACCTTCAATTTTCGGCCGTATCACATCCACCACCCGCTGCATATCATCGCAAATATCATCAGACAGGAGTTCTCGGCCGTTTTCCAGTGTATGTGCCATAAGACGGCCGACTTCACCATCTAACTCAAGCGTCGGTCGAGTAAAATCCTGGGGAAATTCAAAGTCCTGGACATGATTATGGAGGTGGGCCATAAACACCCCAACCTTGCCCAGCGCCGAGGGGCTTAACTTTCTGCGATAAAATCGGCCGTCAACCCAACGAAAAACAACGCAATCTCGCGCCTCTGGCACACCCGGCAACTCGACTCGTGTTACCAATTCCCCAGCCCTATTGGCAAGCGGGTCAGGTACAATCAATGGGGTCTGTTGTCGAATAGCAGCCAGCCATTGCATCTCAGAACGAATCTCTGCCTGAGATCGATCATGCGGCCGATTGATTCGCAGCGCATAACGACCCTCGGCCGTATCAATCCGAAAAGTTGAATTAAATAGATGAACAAGAGGGGATACCTTTGTAGGAACAATTGGATATTGATTGAGCGCTTCCAGAGCCAACTCTTTTAATCGCCCAACTTGTCCCCGATGCGTTAATTGATTATATGGTTTTCGCTTCATAGCAGCAGATTATACCCCAGTTTGTAACCTTAATTAGCATCTAATTGTCATACTAGGTAGAACATACTAATGGAGCAAAAAATTGGCAACACTGCCAAAACAAGAAAAAGGGGTTCTTATTAACCCCACTAATTCAACAACCGTTGAGGCCGACCTAACTCGCTTAGTAGCCGAGCTTTTCGAGCAACATCATGTTGCTGTATTTAACTATGTCTATCGACTAACTGAAGATAATGACTGGGCCAACGATCTGACTCAGGAAGCGTTCTTGCAACTTTTTCGCAAACGTCATCAACTACCAGGAATTCAAAATCGACGGGCCTGGGTCTATCGGATCGCCTCTAATATCACCTTTAATGCCATTAAGCGACGCAACCGTTTCCGCTGGCTGCCCTGGAAAGAGTGGGTTGATCCTCAACTGAAGTCGGCCGATCCGACGACTGATCTTGATCAAGAAGAACAAGTCCAACAAACATTAAATGCGCTTGAACCCAAATACCGCGCGCCCCTGGTCCTATATGGACAGTATGGGTTGAGTGTCCGCGAAATAGCGGAAGCATTAGACATTAGCCAAAGCAATGTCAAAGTTCGACTGCATCGCGCCCGGAAGATGTTCCGAGTTAAATATGGAGACGTGATCGATGGCTAAGCAACGGCCGTTAACTCACCAACAAACCGAACGGCTCCTGTCAGCCTACCGAGACTTATCCAGTCAGGAAAAAGCGGCCGTTTCAGAACATCTCGCTACTTGTAATCGCTGCACAGCCTATGCAACAGAAAATCGGCAAATAGATAAGATTCTCAAACAAACTATCAGGAAACAGCCCGATCCGCAATTGGCAAAGAACTTTTATAACGCCATTGAGAAAGACGGTCACTCCTGGTTCCTAAAAGCATCGCGTCTGACCAACCAATTCGTTGGCCTCAGTGTCCTGCTCATTGTGGTATTCAGCGCCTGGCTTGTGATCCGAAGTATGCCAAATCAAACACCAATTGAGGCCCCAATCCTGACAATCCAGCCCACAGCTAGCCCAACCACCGCTCCAACTGCCCTACCTATCTCGCCGGATACTGGAACAGCGTTGCAGCACCTTTACACCTTAACCCAAACAGTCTCACTGTTTGCTTTCAGTCCAGAAGGCAGCTATCTGGCAACGGCCGACAGTGAGGCTATTAATCTTTGGGATGCCTCTACAGCTAAATGGTTAAATTCGATACCAGAGAAAGGGGAATCGGACGAAACCTTGACCATTGAGTCTATGGCCTTTACGCCAAACGGCGCTAACTTACTTGGTCGGGACAATACCGGGCAATTCCATCGTTGGCTAGCTTTCAATGGCTCCTATCAACGGCCGTTTGAAGGCCCCCAATCGCCAATTGGAACCCCATTCGTCGTCGGCAACACAACGCTCGTCATTGTAACCGCCGAGAACAATCTGGAAATTTGGCCCCTGGTCGGCAGCGAACCAAATGTGACGATCACCTTATCGGGCAAACCAATTGCCAATCTCGCCGTTTCAGCTGATGGACAAGCATTTGCCGCAATTATGGAAGATGGCTCCTTTATCCTCTGGAATGAATATTCTGAAGAGATGGACGCGCCGCCTGAAGCCCCGGAAACGGTATCAGGCCTTGCCTTTACCAATGACGGCCGACAATTTGCAACTTATCAAGAAAACACCTTGCAATTGTGGCAAGAAAACAGAATTCAACATCAACTATCTTCCCAGAATAGCGCTGATTTTGGCCCTATCCAGGCCGTTCGTTTCGCCTCGCAAAATCAGTTTTTGATGGTCAGCTACATGAACGGCTTCCTTGAGTTTTGGGACGTTAATACCGGTGAACGTCTCAAGACCTTTAAAAGTGAGTCGGCCGTCCAAACTGCTCTTGGTCTAACCAGAAATAGCTTTCTGTACCTTACCCTCGATTCCCAAAACAGGTTAACTGCTTGGGATAAACCTGAAGAATAACGGAGAACAAACCATGCCTCGTTTTTTGAAATATGTCGTTTTCGGCTGCCTGCTGATATTCCTGGCTGCCTGTTCACCAGAAGCAGTTGAAGAGACGCCAACGCCTCAATCTGCGGCAGCAGAACAAGTGGCAACGGCCGCACCCGAAGTAACACCAATACCAACTGAAACCACCCCGCCCCTACCAACCAATACGCCGATGCCAGCGCTGCCCATCACATTAGATGACTTAGAGGGAAGCTGGTTAGGTGCTATATATCTGGATGAGAAACCTCTGACCCTCATCGTGAATATCAATCTTGATAATGGAACGGCATCGGCCCGCCCCCGCTTTTTAGCCCCCTCTAGCTCTGTTAATGGCTCCGAATCAACCGTGACTATATTAGCGTCTGAAAACAACTTTTTCTTTGACTCTGATATCGGCGGAGAAGGGACATATCAATTTACAGGTCACATGCAAGAGACTGGCCTTGAAGGGACCGTTGTTACAGATGAAAAGGAAGGCAGTTTTCACCTTATCCCTTACGTTGAACATGATGACTTAATTCCATTCACCGGCCTCTATCGCTTTGAAGACGGCCGTACCATTGACATCTCCCGCTCCCCAATCGGCTTTATGGGTGGCTCGCCAGGACTGTTTCTGCCGGGACTGTGGTTAGTAAATCATTCAACGGGCGCCTATCGCGCTTTATCAGCCGTTTCTGACGACACCTTCCATGCTGGGCCGTCACTCGGCATCGCCTTACCAGCATCTGACATTATCACCTTTCATACTGATGCCAACGGTCAAGTAGACAGTTTAACCATACAAAACCTAACCGGGGATCAAACAGTAGAGACAGCATTACGACAAGATTTCCCAACAGAAGACGTTATCTATACCAGCGAAGGGGTTGATTTGGCTGGCACAGTGACCCTACCCGTTGATGGCGAAGGGCCATATCCGGCCGTTGTGCTGGTGCATGGCTCAGGCAGATCCACCCGCGATCTACTCGAACGGTTCACCCGCTTCTTAGCGAATGAAGGCTTTGCTGTATTAGCAGCCGATAAACGAGGGGTGGGCGAATCAGGTGGCAGTTACACCGGGAACGCCAGTGAGTCACGACTACTGCTGCTAGCTTCCGACGCGGCAGCGGGTGTAGAGCTTATGGCAGAACGGCCGGATGTTAATGCGGAGAAGATCGGCCTCCTTGGGGGTAGTCAGGCGGGCTGGATTATCCCAGCAGCGGCCGTTCAATCCGGTCAAGTGGCCTTCATGGTCAATCTCTCCGGCCCAGTAGTGACGGTCGGACAAGAGGGTGTTTATAGCGCTTTTACAGGAGATGGATCCTCTAACTTAACGATAAGCGACGAGGAACTGGCTGAGGAGGTCCTGGCAGCCGCTGGCCGAGGCTTTGACCCTATTCCCTACATTTCCCAATTAGATATTCCAGGTTTGTGGCTGTTCGGAGCCTTAGATAGAAGTGTTCCAATTCCTCAAAGCGTAGATTATCTACAAGAGATTATTGATACCGAAGGCAAAACAAACTTTAGCTACACGGTTTTTCCAAATGGCGACCACGCCTTATGGGAATCAGAAACGGGTTTTCTCTCTGATTGGCCGCATATTCAGGGGACCGTTCCAGGCTATTTTGACATCTTACGGGAATGGCTTAACGCTCAACTTTAACCCGCTTCCTTCATTTATTTCCTCCCCCAGTTGAGACTGGAGATAATTTAAGCTATCTCCAGTCTCCTAATCTTTGGTGGGCCTGTGGGATTTCATGGGGTTTTTCACAAAGTGGTTAATTTTTTGCCACGAATTACACGAATTTTCATACTATTCGTGGCAGGTTTTTTACTGAAACTACGAAATCCTAAAGAACCTCTTTACCGGTTACTAATCGTCGGCGGAAAATTTTCGACGATATTCGGCCGACCATTTTTTGTAGCTTTGTTTGATGACCCCGCCCATTTGGACTGTTTTGCCGTGATATTGGCCCCGTTCATCAATATATTGTTGGCGACGTTCCATCAACGCTGTTAGGTCGTCTTCGACCATTGGGATGAGGGTCATTGCTTCTGGACGCGGGATTGGAACCAGACGGGCGATTTCCATCTTGTAATCAAACGTAACAGACTCGCCTTCTGGGGGAACTTTGAATACGGCTGGCATTTCGAGAGGGTACCAATCGGTTTCGATGATGCCAGGTTCTAACTCTAGGCCGGGGGGTGGGTTGGTCGCGGGCAGCATCAAGCTGATATAACCTGCTTGCGTTAGGAAAGTATAACCAGTGGCGGGAATGCCAAAGTAGCCACCGACCAGAGGCATAATGATATTATCGACCTGACTTTCAGCCTTTAACTGCTCCAGGTTTTCGACATGGAAATCCCCCTCTGCTAGACCAACAACGGTGATGGAGGTCAAATAGCCATAAAAAAGCGTCCAACCAACAGATTGACCATCCATCCAGGGTTTGCAGTGAAGACGGACAGGATAGGGTGGATCTGCGGCGGCAAGCGCTTTGTCTTGGTCGGTGATTAACGGCCGTGAACGGACTGGGTCAGGAATATATGGAGCCGCTTTTGTGAATTGAATCATAAATCAGTTGCCAGTATTCAGTAATTGACAAATTAGCTATGGTTTTGTTTTTTGCATAATAACGACTTCAGGACTTTCAGACAAGATTAAGCTGTGCAATCGGTATAGAGAATGTTATAACTGAGATTCTATGCAGTTTTGAAAGTCATGTATTGCCGAGTGATGATAGTGTTGGCGAATCGTATTACTGGACTATCAAAGAATTCTTCGATGGCTTAGCGGGCAAGATGGTCAAGATGGTCAAAAAAATAGTGACCATGTTGATTTGTACCTTTAATGGTGTTAAACGGTGTTAAATGCTGGCTAGCGCAAGGTTATTTTTGGCATTTGGCATCATTTATGATGCTATATATGGTGCAAAAATGGCTAAAATTGACATAAGAAGATGGTCAAGCAACTATCGGTTGGCCATCTTGAATGGCGGTTGGCGGGCGAAAGCGTCGGTTGTTTTGAGGTTGGGAAGGGGACGGTCTATTCGCCAACAGTAGCAGTTGATCATGTTGATCAAAAGAGTGGTTTTTTCTTTGATCAACTTGACGCTAATTGATTATTTGAGAAAAAGAGAGAGAAGAAGTTATCTATTATGAGCGAAAAAGTTTCTAGAGCGCAGTTAGAGCCATTTTTTGAAGAGAATCTGCCATCCTATCTTGATTTGTTGGCTCAGATGGTGGCAATTAATAGTTTTACGACGAATGCTGATGGGGTCGTTGACTTAGCCCGGTTGACAGCGGGGGTGTTTATTCCGCTCGGTTTTTCGGCCGAACTTGTACCATCAACCAACCCTAACTATGGCAGCCATTTACTCTTGCGACGAAGGGCCGAGGCTGAAAACGCCCCAACCGTTGGCTTCGTCTCTCATCTGGACACCGTTTTTCCAGCCGAGGAAGAAGCACGCAATAATTTTTCCTGGCAGGTTGAAGGGGATCGAATTTATGGCCCCGGAACAGTTGACATAAAAGGCGGGACGGTACTGGTCTATATGGTTATGGCGGCCTTGCAACGCTTTGCACCAGACGCGTATGACAACACAAATTGGACGATCTTATTGAATGCGGCCGAAGAGGAGCTAACGCCTGACTTCAGCCAACTATGTTATGACACCCTACCAGAAGATTTGCTGGCCTGTTTGGTATTTGAGGGCGGCTCTTGGTCTGAGAACTGCTTTAATTTGGTGAGAGCCAGAAAGGGTCGAGCGACCTACGAGATTCATGTCGAAGGACGTGGCGCTCATGCTGGCTCTACTCATTGGCGGGGCGCAAATGCCGTCGTTCAAATAGCTCGAATAATTGATCGGGTCGCTTCTTTAACTGATTATGAACGCCAAATCACTTTTAATGTCGGCGTGGTTGAAGGCGGCACCGTCATGAATCGGGTTCCCCATCAGGCATGGGCCGTTGGCGAAATGCGGACGTATGATATTGATGTGTTCAAAGAAGGGGTAGCCAGTTTGCTGGCCCTACAAGATGAAGTGACGGTTAAGAGCGCCGATGATGGCTATCCCTGTACCATCGAAATAATAATCACAAATGAATCCACCCCCTGGAATCGGAATGAGGGAACGGATGGTCTTTATGAACACTGGCATAAAACGGCCGTTTCGCTCGGCTGGCAGACAGTGCCCGAAGAGCGCGGTGGCTTAAGCGATGGCAACTTCCTTTGGGATCGTTTCCCAACTCTGGATGGTTTAGGCCCAAGCGGTGATAATGCCCACTGTTCAGAACGAAGCGAAGACGGCAGCAAGGAGCAGGAGTATGTCTTGGCAACCTCTTTTGTGCCGAAGGCGGTTTTGAATACGTTGGCGATTTTGGGGTTGGTAACTGGTAATTGGTAACTGGTAATTGGGTGGTTGTGATGGCATTAAGATTTGAGGATTTGTGGGTTTTGGAATTGGCTGAATTGGTGGCAGATGATCTGTGGAAGATTGTCATCACTTGGGGATCATTTGCCAAAGATTCTGTTGGTAAACAAATGGTTCGAGCAGCCGATTCGATTGGAGCCAATATCGCGGAAGCGTACGGCCGTTTCCATTATGGAGAAATATTACAGTTCTTTTACTATGCACGCGGCAGCCTATTTGAGACAAAATACTGGCTCAATCGCGGACAATCTCGTGGCCTCCTTAACCCCCAACAATTTCAACAACTCTCGAACCGATTATCAACCCTTGCGAAACAACTTAATTCCCTAACAACGTCAACAAAAAATCAAAAGAAGTCAAAAAAGTCCGAAAAAAGAGTCGCTGAAAAAGGCCCAAGCTATCACACCAAAGAGGATACAAGTATCACTGGCAATTTACTGGATAATGATCTAATTCTATTCAGCGCTGACGATATTGATTTCCTCGAATCATTACCAAATACCTAAACGACCTAATTACAAATTACCAATTACATGAACGATCAACAAAGCAGACAAGCAAAAGAAACGTTAGAAACCAACCAACATCAAGTTGGAAAGCATTTGTTGGAGGATTGGCAAGCAGCACAGCCGACAAACTACTTTCTAGCAGATTTGAATTTTCAGCGATCGCTGGAGTTTCACTGGGGCAAAGAGCGGTATCGAGGCCATGCGCGGCAGTTGATTGATTTTGGGGAAGCGGCGGCGATGGTGGTTGATTCGGCCGTTCGCACCGCCAACTTAGAAGCCAATCTACCAGTTTTGAAGCGGTACGACAGCTTAGGTAATCGCATTGAAGCTGTGACCTTTCATCCCAGCCACCACGAGGCAGGACGAGCCATATATGGTTCAGGAATGATGTCCGTCTACGAAAACCCAGGCAACAATTTACTGTCGCTAGCCTTGTTCTATCTCTCCGCTCAAAATGGAGAAGCGGGGCATAATTGCCCATTGGCCTGTACAGCCGGATTGATCAAAGTGCTTCAACAGGCTGGTTCACCAACATTGCAAGCCACTTACTTAGCCAGCCTGTTAGACTCCGATTACGACACGAACTTTAGTGGCGCCCAATTTTTGACAGAGATTCAAGGCGGCTCAGATGTTGGGGCCAATGCTGTGACGGCAACACGCCTTGCTCCAGCTGAAGGAAGTTGGCTCTTGAACGGCGACAAGTGGTTTTGCTCCAATGTGACGGCCGACTTAGCCTTAGTCACTGCGCGGGTGGCCGAGCAAGGTGATGGCACAAAGGGGTTGGGGCTGTTTCTCGTTCCCCGCCGCCTGGCAGACGGCCGACTCAACAACCTGTTTATCAATCGGCTCAAAGAAAAGCTCGGAACCCGGTCAATGGCAACCGGAGAAATCACATTTCGAGAAGCGGTAGCTTATCAAGTTGGGGAAACCGAAAGCGGCTTCAAGCATGTCATGCGTCATGTTATTAATACCTCGCGGGTCTATAATGCCGTAGCCGTTTGTGGCAATGCCCGACGAGCCTATTTGACTGCCGCCTCCTATGCTCAATATCGTCGGGCCTTTGGGCAAGAGATTATCCGCTTCCCGTTGGTACAAGCGATGTTGGCAAATATGCGGGCAGATTCGACGGCGATGTTGGCCGGAACGCTGCACATCATCAAGCTGTTGGATGATATTGAGCTTGAAAAATCGACCCCACAAGCGGATGGTTTTTTGAGAATGGCGATTAACTTGAATAAATATCGGTCGGCCGTCCTGGCCCACAATGTCATCGTCAAAGGGATTGAACTGCTAGGCGGCAATGGGGTGATTGAAGATTTTTCGGCGCTACCCCGGCTGCTGAGAGATAATGTTGTCTATGAAAATTGGGAGGGAACGCACAATGTTTTGCTGGCCCAAGTTCAGCGGGATATGCGTCGTTATGAAGTCCATCGGCCATTCTTAGCTGCCGTGCAAGTGATGTTCGAGGTCGTGCGGGAGGCGACTTTCCGTCAGGAAGGATTGACCCTGCTAGAGGGAATGACGGCCGAATTGGACGAGGTATTGGGCATGGATGAGTTGACAGCAGCGATATATTTCCGGCCGTTAATGGATCGGCTGACCGACCTATACTATGCCGCCTGTTTAGGCGTTGAGGGGCAGTGGGAGATCGCTGAGAAGAAGGACCGAACTAAATTGAGGTTGGCAACCCTATTCTTAAATCGACGAGCAGCCGGAAAAGGGCCAAAAGATATTTTCCACTATGATGATGTCGTCAGTCGGCTTTGTATTTAATGCCAATAGGGGTTCAGGTTAGCACAAGGACGGCAGAGCGTACGGCCGTTTTGTTGGATTTCTCGCTCGTTAAATATCTCCTCGCCACATTCATCACAGATGGCGCGTTTATCGGGCGTGCTAAGAATGGCCGAAATCGGCTTTATTAACTGTACGGTCTTTACCTGGAAAAGGCGTTCGTCACTCATTTCTTGATAGCCAGTCAGGTAAGCGTGCCAACGGCTGGGTGCATCTGGCGTTTGGCAAACGGCCGTCGTTCTGGCATCAGGGTGCGGAGCCAACCGAACAGCCCGCCCAGAATGGGTATCAACCAACGTAGCTGCAACCTTACCAAAATCCATGACCCGCAAGGTACGATGACCAACAGAGCAGTCGGTAGCAACCGCAATACCATCCGCCCCACAGCCATCTGTCTCAACTATCGTTAGTAATCGTTTATCAAGATTTTGGTAACGAGTCTGATAAGCACCATTCATCAAGCCCAACTTTTTTAAGCCAAACAACCCCAATCGCACCCCTAACACTTGCCGAGGGCAAAGATGATCATGGCGGGCGGCCGATTCCGCGAACAGGTCTTCTAAGAGCTTTCGGGATGGTAATTCTTGGGGGTGCATCGCTTAAGTTTAGCAGGTATTAAGGGCTTATGCACTGCCCAGAGGTTGAGGTTATACTTGGCGACCTTTGCTTATGATTAAAGAAAAAGTTAATGGCGGCAGGCTGACAGCCTGCACTTTTAGATGTCTGCGCCTAATTTATATTTTTCTAATTTTGGCGCTGTTGGCTGGCTGCCGTTCTCCTGACGAGGGGACCGTAACGCCAACCCAAGCCAGACCAGCCACACCAACGCCAGAGATTGGCGTCACGTTGGCAACCTTAGCCCCAGCCACTCAAGCGGTCGTGCAGATTACGCCAACTCCTTCTCCAACCGCATCACCAACTCCGACGGCGACACCCATTGTTTATCTCATTGCAGAAGGAGACACGCTCTTAGCAATTGCCATTGCTAATAATACAACAACGGCCGAAATTGAAGCCCTGAACCCGGGCATTCAGCCCAATCTATTACAGATCGGCCAACAGGTAATTTTGCCGCCGCCAGCCACCCCCTCTTTTTCAGGATCGTCGGCAACTCAGGTTCCATTGCAAATAGAAGTCATTAATTTGAACACCTACCGAACCCCAGCAGGCAGTCTGTGGTTGGTGGGAGAAGTGGTCAATCATAGCCCCTTTACGGCCGAAAACATTCAGCTTCAGATAGGGCTGGCTGAGAGTAATGGGCAAGGCATCACGGTAGTAATGACCTGGGTTACGCCCAGCATTGTTTTATCTGAAAGCAAAGCCCCTTTTGGTGTCCTGGTTCCAGAGTTGACCCTAGATGCGAACACCGATCTGGCCCCGCCGTCAGCGGCTATAATTGGCGGCCAAACAGTGGTTGATGTTGGTAATCGCTATTTAGATTTGGCGGTCATCGATCCAACGGCTACCATTGAGGAAAGTCAGGTCGCAGTTCAAGGGCAAATTGAAAACACAGGTTCTGAAACGGCCGTTAATATTTTACTTGTAACGACCTTTTATGATGCTCTCGGTAATGTTGCTGGCTTTCATGAGATGCCTTTAGAATTCTCGCTCAATCCTGGTGAACGACGGCCGTTTAACTTTGTCGCTGCGCCACCGGGAGGGCAGGTTGTCGATTTCAATTTTCTTGTGCAGGGACTAACAAACTAATCACACTATGCTTATCATTCATCTATTACGTACCGTCATTCGCTTTGTCGTTTTTTTTGCTGGCACACTAAAGATAACGGGGCAATCACATATCCCAGAGCAAGGGCCGTATATCATCGTTGTCAATCACATGAGCAAAGCCGACCCACCCTTACTCTATATCACCATACCACCCATGAGATTTCGATTTTTTGCAGGAGAAAAATGGGAATCACATTTTCTGTTTGGGCCTTTAATGCGTATGGCTGGCGCAATCTACATTAATCGCGGGGAAGTAGATCGCAAGGCTTTGAAAACAGCAACGGACGCAATAAAGGCAGGATCGGTGTTTGGGTTGGCGCCAGAGGGAACGCGAAGTCGAACAGGGAAGTTGATCAGGGCGAGAGATGGCGCAGCCTATTTGGCAACACGTACAAACATTCCTGTGCTGCCAATGGCCGTTGTGAACACCGATATTGTTGGACACAATATGTCCCGCTTTAAGCGGACGGCCTTAGAGGTTCATGTGGGTAAGCCAATTATGATGCCAGATATCGGCCGTCGGCCACGAAGTTCAGAGTTAGCCGCCTATACCCATCTGATAATGGTTCATATCGCAGCCATGTTGCCAGAGCGATATTGGGGGTATTACAAGGATAGTTCAGCATTACAGGCGCTATTAGCGGGGGAAGATGCGTGGCCGCATTGTTTGGTGGCTGAGGGGATCGGGGATTAGGGATCGGGGATCAGGGGTTCGGGATGTTTCAGTCGTCGTTTAAGGAGGTGGGTCTGGGAATGTGGGGCTGTTCTTGGGGGTTGGATTATTGAGTAGATACAGAAAGTAAAAGGAAAAAACGATGAAACAATTGATCATATGTTTGATATGCGTTCTATTTGTATTGGTAGGATGTGGTTCGGATGAAACGGCCGAGGAGACCCCGACCCCTGAGATTGCAGCTACGCAACAGCAGGTTGAAGCGTCTGAATCTGTTTCAACCGAGGCAGAAGGGGACCTTGAACAGACCGAATCAATCGCCCCTGAAGCTGAAACCGAACCTGAGACTGAAACAAGTGACGTTCCCGGCCCTTCTCTGGCAGAGTTAGGGCCAGGGTGGACGCCGATTGATCCGGGAGGAGATACCCGCTGCGCCCACGACACAGCCTACACCTATTGGGTTCGACCAGGCACAACAAACCGACTCTTGGTCTATTTTGAAGGAGGCGGCGGCTGTTGGAGCGCGGATTCTTGTGCGGCAGGCAGCACCTTTTATGATGATGATATATCACCGAATGACGACCCGAACGGCCGAACCAACGGCATCCTTGATTTAGACCATCCCCAAAATCCGTTTAGAGATTATAACATGGTCTTTATTCCCTCCTGCACTGGTGATGTCCATTGGGGCCAAAAAATACAGAGCTACCCGAAATCAGATGGTAGTGAACTAACGATCTACCATCATGGATACTTTAACGCCTCAGCCGCTTTAGATTGGGCTTATGCTAATGTGACCAATCCAGATTCCATTTTTGTCACGGGTTGCAGCGCTGGCAGTGTCGGCTCTATAACCCATGCCCCTTACATTATCGAACAATATCCTGAGACACCCGTTACCCAACTTGGTGATTCGCTGGCCTTTGTTTATCACCGGCCAGTCAACGTCCAAACCGACTACAACGCTCACGACAGCTTTGCCGAGTGGATCCCCGCTTTGCAAGCCATCCCGAACGGAGCATTGGTTATGTCAGACGTCTATTCGGCGGTTGCCAATTACTATCCAGATTACACCTTCGGCCAATACAACACCGAGGCCGACAACGTCCAAATTCGGTTTTATGATGCCATTGGCGGCAATCCAGAAAACTTCCCTGGTGATTTGGCAACCAGCTTAAGCACCATCCACCAAAACAGCCCTAACTTTCGCTCCTATACTGCCAGCGGCGATCTACACTGTATCATGCCTCGCTCCCAATTTTACTCAACTGAGATTGAGGGCGTTCCCTTGGTGGATTGGGTAACGGACTTGGCAAATAATGAATCGGTCAGTAGTGTTCGCTGTGAGACTTGCCAGAACGAGACTGAGATAACGGCCGACGTTACTAACAACGGAGAATCAGCGAGTTTGCTGGGTGAAAGCTGGCAGGAAGTGGGAACGATGCCCACCAGCCGATCAGAAAATCGAGGCGCATTGATAGATGGCTTGATCTATGTTCCAGGCGGTTGGGGCGGTGAGAGTGTCCTAGAAGCCTATGATCCGGGATCGGGTGAATGGACGACTTTGGCAGATTTGCCAGACGGCCGTCATCATTTCATGACAACGGTCCACAATGGCAAGCTATACTTATTTGGCGGTTCCCCGGCCAATGCTTACCGGGCTAGCAATAATAGTTGGGTTTACGATCCAGCCACTGATAGTTGGTCAGAAATAGCCTCTCTGCCAGAGGCGCGGATGGGTGGCGCGGCCGTCACGCTAGATGAGATGATTTATATCGTCGGCGGCGAAACGCCCAGCGGCGCCCAACCCAACCTACGTTATGATCCAGTGACCGATAGCTGGAGCCAGATTGCGGCTATGAACCAGTTCCGGGAACATACGGCCGCAGTCGTTTGGGAGGGACAAATTTATGTCTTTGGTGGCTGGTGGCGGGGATCGGGTGAATTAACCTCAATGGAAATCTATAACCCTGCTTCTGATAGCTGGCGCGAGGGACCGGCTATGTCGGTCGCTAGAGGTGGATTGGCAGCAGAGGTTCATAACGGCCGAATCTTTGTCATAGGCGGCGAAATTCTCAGCAGTTCCCGGCGAACAGAAGCTGTTGTTGAGGTCTTTGACCCGGTAAGCGAAAGCTGGTCAACAGGAACCTCGCTACCATCCGGCCTCCATGGCTTCCCATTGATTAGCTTTGATGGCAGCTTATGGATACTTGGCGGTTCCAACCAGGCCGGCAGCGAGCAAAATGATGGCTTAATCTTGCAACTTCAATAAATCCACTAAAACTTGCGCTAATTCTTCCAAAGAAGGGGGTTTGATCAGCCAGGCATTCAAACCCTCTTCAATTGTCGGAGGAAGAGGCGGTGGGATTGGTAGTTATTTTGTAACTAGACAGGTCTCTCTCGACTGTCATACCCGCGAAGGCGGGTATCCAAGCCCTTGGATTCCTGCCTTCGCAGGAATGACGTGTATAGTTACGTTATTTTTGCCTTTTAGTTAAGTGGTGGAGCGAGCAAAAGAAGCGCTAACAAGGTACTGCGTTCAACCATCTTATCAGCAAATAAGAACTCATGGTCCGCGTGAGCGCCATCCCCAACAGCCCCCAACCCATCTAACGTTGCCGTATGTAAGCTCGTTGTGTTGCCATCTGACCCCCCGCCCGCCATCCCCTCTTGTAACGTCAAACCCAAACTTTTTGCTTGCTCTTGGGCAAAATTCCATAGTCGTTCATTGGCCTCGGTTTTCTCTAAAGGTAAGCGGCTAAAGCCGCCGGTCACTGTGATCTTCGTCCCCTTCACCGTTGGCGAAATATGGCGAATTGCTTGCTCAACCTGATTAGCCGCCTCTATGGTTGGGACCCGAACATCTATTAGGGCGCTGCTGGTTGGTGCAATGACATTTGAGCGCACCCCGCCTTCAATAACGCCTACATTAACACTAATCCCATTGGCAAGGTCGTTCATACCATGTAACTGTTGGATGACATAGGACAACTCTAAAACAGCGCTAACACCCTTATCTGGATCAAGCCCAGCGTGGGCGGCCCGGCCCTCAATGTCAATTTGAAAACGGCCGACCCCCTTCCGCCTTGTTTTCAACCTGCCTTCGATCCCCAGAGCAGGTTCTAAGATGAAGGCCCGACTGGCTGCTTGAGCCAATTCGTGAATTTTAGAAGTTGAATCAGGACTACCCAACTCTTCATCTGTGTTGATGAAGATCAAAGGCATGACCGACATCGGCCAGCCATGTTCTTTGATGGCCTGTAGAGCGAAGAGCATTTGGACCAAACCACCCTTCATGTCATAGACACCCGGCCCCTTTATCTTGTTGTCAGTCACCTGGAAAGGCATTGTTTGTAATATCCCTAATGCCCAGACTGTGTCACAGTGGCCGACCAGTAATTGAATAGCTTTGTCGTTTTCGGCCGAATTGAGAAGTTCACCTATGCTTAAAGCCTGCTCTGCTTTTGGCCAGGCCATTAGCTGACCAGCTGACTCATTACCAGGAAGCCGTTCGACTATGAAATCTAACTTCTCAAGCGATTCAGTTAGAATGCCGATAACCGCTTCTTGCGATTCTGGAACCAGGGAGGGAGACTCCGCTTTTACCAGCCGGCCCAACAGATCCACCATCTGAGACTGTTGGCCCTGCAAGTAGCTTCTTAGCTGCCCTATCTCTTTTTGCTGAAGTTGGGTCATAGTTCTTGCTGTTCAAAAATGGCAACGGCCGATACGAGTAAGACAATGATTAATACAATCCCCATCGCTAGAGCGCCACTGTTTGGAACAACTAGTTCTGGGAAGGCCAGTTGTGTCGCCCAACCAACCAGGGCGCCCGGCATCAGTTCACCAATTGTGGGAATACTGCCCAAAATAAGGGTAAGTACCGCGCCGATGGCCGCAATACCTGCTGCGCCGCCAATACTTTTGCCCAGTGTACTACCTAGCAGCGTAATGGCAACAAAGACGAGAAGCCAGACCATCAACAGCCCATTCATTAATAAGAAGGGACCTGCCTCTGGTGGGCCAAAGAGAAAGTAGGTGTAGTAATAAGCGCTAATTGCCGCGATGACAAATGAGATCAGGTAAACGATGCTCTGGGCAACGAATTTGCTAATGATAAAGGCCCAACGTGGCATCGGTTTACTTAGAATCATGGCCGCCGTTCCCTTCTCTTTTTCGCCAGCAACCGCGCCCATACCTAAAACGATTGCCAAGATGAAACCGAACTGAGTCAGATTTTTGATATATTGGCCCATAGCATCCGCTATCGTTGGTTCAGGTATTAGATCGGCGAACTGTTCTGCTCCTTCAACGCTTCCTAATATTTCAGGCAAGAACCGAGCCAACAAGGGCGAAATCATGCCGAAGACGATGAAGACGGCCCCAACTACAATGAAGCGACGGGTACGCCATTGCTGTTGCAACTCTTTGCGAACGGCCGACATAAACAATGACCATTGCTGTCCAGTAGAAGCCGGGCTAATGGATGGCTTCATATCAGCCCGCTTCATCAATTGCCAAAGCCAAATGAGGCCAGGAACGAGCATCAATGCAATCAAGCCTTCTATAAGCCACACATTATCAAGCTGAGTGCCACTATAGACAGCAACAGCGTTAACGGTTGCATGGTAAAGAATGGCCGCCACAATATAGAGCCATTGGCGGCGAGTAAATGCTTGTAGCACCATAATAGATAAAATAACGTGCAGCGTCATCGCAATGATCCGCTCTAACACCGATGCCAAAATGAGGAGAGGCGATTGGGTAATGAGATCAAGTTGTTCATTTACGGCCGTTAACTGTTCGGCCGTTGCCCCAGGAATAGAGCCGCCATTTTGCTGAACAAACCAAAGTGCGCCGGCGCTGGCGGCCAAGAACACCCCACCAATAACCATTGCCTCAATGCCCCCATGTCCAAGACCAAACATAATGCCATCTGGTAGACGACGGGCCTTTTTAACTATCCAGTAACCAACTGTTCGGGCCAACTCTTCGGTTAATCCGGCTGTTAATCCTAAAACAATCGCCGCCTGAATTAAACGACCGCCTTCTAAAGCCCCTTCCGGCAGCAAGTTGACGCGACTTAAAAGCTCGTTCAGGGGGATATGCACAACTTGAGCGCCAAGAAAGGTCAGAATGCCGATGACAAAGTAGAGCCAGGGAACACGAAAACGACGACGCCAAAAAACGGCCGCCCCAATGGGCATTCCGATCATAACGAATACTGAGAGCGTAAATAAAAAGTAAATCATTTTTAAACCTATTTAGGGAGCAGTAGAAGTTCAACTTTTAAAGCAATACTTTGCCAGTAGTTAAATGGCCTAAAAGTTGAACTTCTTATCTTGCGGCCAGCTATTCGCTTAAAGCAAGAAAAACATCTTCTAAGGTCGGCCGTAACCACTCAAAATGATTAACGACCAGACCCTGTTGGGCGATAAAGGGAAACAGTTGCTGTTTTCCAATTTGGAGATCATTAACCGTTACTCGAAGGGCAGCATCTTCTGTTTGAATATCGTCAACCCAGGAGTTGGTTTGGAGCTTAGAAATCAGCGGGGCTGGCAGTTGGTCTTCGTCAGTCTCAAACTTGACCAAAGCTGTATCTGGCGCATACCGACCTAAAAGTTCATCCCGCCCGGTAACAAGCAATAGCTCGCCCTGGCGGATAACACCAAGGGTGTCACAAACCCGCTCAACATCATCAAGAATGTGACTGGAGAGGAAGATGGTCGTTTCACCGCGAAGCTGTTCGACTAAATTCAACACTTCGCGCCGTCCAGCTGGATCGAGGGCGCTGGTCGGTTCATCTAAGAATAAGACCGGAGGGCGGTGAATGAGTGCTTGGGCCAGACCCAGACGCTGTCGCATCCCGCGAGAAAAGCCTTGAATGCGCCGCTTTTTAACCTCAGCCAGCCCTGTTAATTCTAATAACTCCTCAATCCGTTTCCGGCGTTCGTTGGCCTCAATTTCAAATAGATTTCCAACGTAGTCCAGAAATTCCAGAGGAGTCATCCAGGTGTAAAAGGCTGGTTCTTCGGGGAGATAACCGAATTGGCGGCGGGCCGCGTCCTGACCATTGGTCATTTCAACACCCGCAACCCAGGCGCTGCCGGAAGTTGGTCTTGCTAGCCCGGTTAATAGTCGGATAGTGGTTGTCTTTCCAGCCCCATTACGGCCAAGGAAGCCAAAAACGGTGCCGGAAGGAACGTCTAAATTTAAGGGTTTGAGGGCTTCCACCGATCCATAGCGTCGGCTTAACCCGTCACATCGAATAGCTAACATCGTTTATCCTTCATCACGGCCGATTACAAAGTAGAGTATCGGGCCAATAAAATTGACAAGTAGGATGACAAATACCCAAACCATTTTGGGGCCACGCGTCGTCTCTTGCCTGGATAGATCTATGATGGCTGCAATAACTAGGGCATATTGTATTATTAAGACAGGAATTAATAAGGGTAGTAAATCCTTAAGTAATTGGAGATCGTTTTCACTCATCGCTAAATAAACTCCTTGATTAAAGTGGGGCGAAAAATTCCTCAATCCGCTTTTCTAATTTCAACAATCATTATTGTGTCGATCGCTCCTTTCGGAATGAACCAGCGGGGGCCTGATTATTTATTCTTTGTCGGCTTTACTGGGAATAGGGTAAACGACCGTTGCTAATTTATATTGTTGTCGACCTTCACCCTCTCCCTGGCGGATCAAGGGCAGCAATGCCGCATTCAACTTCTCTGTGAATTTGGCGAATTCTTCGGGCGTAGCCCAAATTGGGGCTTCAGTGTAGCCAACAATGTCTTTTTGAAAATCAGGTTCGGCCGCCAGGTAATCGTCAAAGCCTTGCAGCAAGATCGCCATGAAGGTCGTAAAATAGCGTAGATGATCTTCGGCAGAAACGGCCGCTAGATCATCCCGGCTGAGACGCGGCATTTGGATTAACTCATAGACCTTCTCTTGGATTCCCTGCACTAAACGAGTTTCAGCAATGCCGATTAATTCCCCTTCTAACAACAGCCGTAGGTGGCGATATAAAGAAGATTTAGGCACATCTGTCAACTGTTCCGCCAACTCTTGGGTGGTTTGAGGGCCAAAAAGCAAAGCCCGAACAATCCTGATCCGAATCGGATGGATGACTAATTCTATTTTGCTTATACTCAAAAACATCACCTCGTTATTAAAAATTGTATCATTATCATTATTAATAATGATAATGATACAATAAACAAGAATGCTTGTCAACCATTTTGTCTGCTTTTCGGCTGTTTGTGCGGTAAACTATGGGTCAGGGATGGATGCGTAAAGCGTAATTCGCAAATAGTCCAATAACAAACAGTTAGGTTATTCAGAGGTATTTTGGCCTGAAACCTGCTTCTGAAGTGCTTATCACCTATTCAATTAAAAAATCTAGGACTATAAGGAAAGGTTTATGACAAAACATAGTGGTGTCATCGCTGCCGGTGACCACGAAACGGCCGCTGCTGGTGCAGAAATATTAAAACTTGGGGGAAATGCAGTGGATGCGGCTGTAGGGGCAGCGTTTGCCTCTTTCATCGCCGAAATAGGGGTTGTCCATCTGGGTGGCAGTGGCATTGCTCAAATTTTCGACCCGACAAGTGGCAAGGCCATCACGTATGATTTCTTTAGCGACATGCCTGGATTAGGCAGCGATAGAGCTAAGGAAGACCTTGACTTTGAAAAGGTCACCATTGATTTTGGGCCAACAACCCAAGATTTTCACCTGGGTCGAGGGTCGGTAGCCGTCCCTGGAAATATCTTTGGGCTGTGCCAGATGGCAGCCGATCACGGCCGCTTACCCCTGTCCACCACCTTGCAACCTGCGATTCGACTGGCCAGAGAAGGGTTGTCAATCTCTCCTTTCCAGGCTGATACCTGTGACTTACTACGGCCGCTTTATACCCATACAAAGAGTATGCGCGATATTTTCTTAAAAAACGGAAAATTGATCCAACCGTATGAGCATCTTTTCATTCCTAATCTGGCTGAAACATTAGAGCAATTAGCTCAAGAAGGGAGTGATTTTGCAAGAAGCGGCCGTTTGGCTCAAGCAATCATAGATGATCAGGCATCAAACGGCGGGCTGATAACCAAGACGGATCTACAAAATTATGAGGTGAAACAATTAACCTCGATTTCCCTGCGCTATCGGAACTTTGACATTCTTCTGCCACCCCCCTGCTCCAGTGGTGGTCCCTTGACGGCTTTCACCCTTAAACTGTTGAGTCACTTTGATTTAGGCAATATCCCTCATGGCTCATTTCGCTATCTGCAACTGTTATATGAAGCGATGGCGGCAACAACCAGGGCGCGACCTGTTTGGGATAAAGCAATTGAGGAGCAGTCGGTTGAAGAGGCTATCCAATACTTCCTCAGCGAAGATTTTATCGCCCATTATGTACAAGAAATTCAGACTTCTATTCACGGAGAGGGCCATCTTCCAGTCTTTACAGAGCCTTCCCTTCAACCGGACACCAGCCATTTAAGTGTCATCGATGGGGATGGCTTAGCCGTTAGCCTGACAACAACGGCTGGAGAGTCAGCCGGGTATGTTGTCCCTGGCACAGGCTATATTCCGAATAATATTCTAGGCGAAGCAGACCTGCACCCCAATGGCTTTCACAGCAGCCCGCCTGGAAAACGGATTGCGACGATGATGACGCCGACCGTCGTACTCCTTAACGGCCGAATTCGACTCGTCGTCGGCAGTGGCGGCAGCATTCGCATACGAAGCGCTATTCTGCAAGTATTAACCAATTTACTGGATTATCATATGTCCCTTGATGAAGCAGTTGAACGTCATCGGGTTCATTTAGAAGAAGGGATATTTCAGTGTGAGGCAGGCTACGATCCAGTGGCTGTTGATAGGCTTGAAGCCTCAGGATATGAGGTAAACCGTTGGAATAAAAGGAGCATCTATTTTGGAGGCGCCCATAGTGTCTCCTGGTCAGATGACGGTCGTTTAGTGGCTGCTGGCGACAATCGAAGAGGCGGCGCGGTCGCCAGCGCTTAGCGAAGTCCAGCTAAAGACAGCAGGAATTCGGCCGTCTGTTCTTCATAACGAGTTTCGGGTATTTCGATCCAATATATTACCGTACCGCCGTTCACCTCTGCCACCAAAAAAGCGCCTTGAATCCTCAATTCTCCTTCTCCTTCATAAGCAAAATCCGCTCTTGTCCATTCCCGTCCGTTTAATGAGAAAGGGTAATGGTCACTCACAGCAAAATCAGCGACTTCCCGGCTGGCTACCTCAATCCAACGATCAATTTGGCCCGCCATATCAGTCGCTGCCAAAGCCTCCGTTCTCACAGCCATGAAGCTCATCCCATCGCCAACGGTAAATCGCCGCCAACCATTATCTAATTCCTCCTGATAATAGTTGGCCTTGACCGGCATCAATAGGCCATCAAACGCAACAGTCGTCCATTCCAGCGCTCTGAGAGCAGTAATATCCGGCCGAAATAACCAGCTTTCAGCCAGGGCATTCATCTGACTAATCGTCTGCGCTTCGGCCGTTTCTAAACCGTCTAAATCAATCGTGTAACCTATATCATCCTTGATGAAGGTCAACAATATGCCTGTATGGGAGCCATCATTTCCTGTATAACCATAGGCCGTCCACAGTGCGCCCGCATCCCCAATTGATATCTGATCCTCAAAGAGAATGGGGACATTACCAAATTGGGCTAGCGCCTGATTCTTCAAGTCGCTAGGTGTTTTCCCAGCTAAGTCAGGATGGGTGGTTACCGTCAAGCTCGTTGAATCATCACCTGTAATTACACGGGTATCTACCGCCTGGGGAGCAGACCAGCCAGCCGGATATAAGAATTGGAATCCATAATCAGTGTCTAAATAGACTTCTCGGTCTGGAACCAGGGTATCATTATCGACAGGGAAATCTGTCGTTGAGGAGACGCTGTTTTCTGGACCGCTGGCCGTAAGATGTAAGAAAAAATCGCCAGATGGTAATGGCTCCTGTGTCAAATTAAGTTGACCGCCTTCAAAAAACCGTATCTCAATGCCTGGAACAGAGCGAATGGTGCCGTCTGACTCTAAACAACGTTGGAATAACTGAAAGCCATCACCTGCAGCGGCCGTTAAACTTTCGCCAGAGGGGGTCTGCAAACCAACTATATCGGCGCTATCCAGGTCCATCAATAAATTAGCAGCAACCACTTCACCGCTGAGAGCCGACCGATAACGGCCGCTAATTAAGCCTATCGTGCTTGTTGCCTGCACCTGAACAAATCCGCCACTTTCCCCATCGCTCAGAAAATGATCCACAGCAGGCCAGCTAAAATCCGCCTGATGAGCGCCATCTAACCATTGAGTAGCCCCCTCGCTACTATCATTTGGTGCGATTAACCCCATCGCTACTAAGCGATTGCAACTGCCTTCATAACGGCCGATTTGCCAGGATAACTCTGAAACATTAAAGCCCGCCATCTCAATAGAGATAAATGCGGGGCGTTGGGCGCTGGCTGTGCCAATAAGGGAGACTGGAAATTGAGAGATGAATATATCGGTTGGCACAGTTCCAATTTGAGAAAGGGGCAGCGGTTCGGCCGTTTCTGTTGGTTCGGCCGATGTTGTTTGTGCTGGAGGAACGGCTGTACTGTTCAGTTCTCCATCACAGGCTACCAACCAACTAAGCAAACATACAAATATCCAGACTCCAAACCGCTTAAATCCTGTTTCCAATTTCAGCCTCCAACGCCTCATTTTCTTAATAATTTATGATTTCATGAGCTAGACATAAGTCTACAACTAGCTGCTTCAATTGTCATCTATTCAATCTCCCAGCAGGTCTGTTTTTTGGATAACCTCGATGAAAATGATACTATTGCTTAGTAACATCAACTCCAAAAGTGAGTGTCCAAAAAAATGTTTGAAATCACAGGCAACATGCACATGCACACCCCCTACTCTGATGGGGAAAAATACCACGCTGAGATTGCGGACGATGCCATTAAGGCCGGGTTGGATTTTATCATTGTCACCGATCACAACATCTGGGTAGATGGGGTTGAAGGATATTATGAGAATGAAAACGGCCGTGTTCTCCTTCTGGTTGGTGAAGAAGTACACGACATGCGCCGCCAACCCCAAGCCAACCACTTTTTAGCTTATGGCGCGAACTGCGAACTGGCCCCCTTTGCGACCGATCCGCAGCGATTGATTGACGAAACGGAGGCGGCTGGCGGCATTGGCTTTTTGGCTCATCCAAACGATCCAGAAGCCGCAATTTTAGGCGAGAATGGGCTACCATTAAGCTGGCAAAATTGGGACATCGAAGGCTATACAGGCTTAGAAATCTGGAATTATATGTCCAACTTCAAAGGCGTTCTGGGCGACAATAAACTACAGATGGTTCGGGCAGCTTATAATCCCGAAAACTACATCACTGGGCCAGACCCAAGGACATTGGCTAAGTGGGATGAGTTATTAGGTCAAGGTAAGAAGGTGACGGCCGTTGGCAACAGCGATGCCCACGGCACAACCTTTCACTTAGGACCACTTTCACGCGAAATCTTTCCGTATGAGTTTCTGTTTCGGGCCGTCAACACTCACTTATTACTACGCGAAGAGCCAAGTGGTGAGTTAGCTCATGACAAAAAGCTCATTCTGGATGCCATTGGTAAAGGGAATAGTTGGGTCGGCTACGATATGGCCCACCCCACCAAAGGTTTTCGCTTCACCGGACAAAGCTTGACAAAAGGCACCTTAGGCGATGAGATCAAACTGGACGCTGGAGCCACCTTCCAAGTCCGTACTCCGGCCAAATGCCGCATCCGCCTCATCCACTGTGGGGAAACGGTTGCCGAAATCCACAACGAGACGAATCTAACCCATATCCCCATTGACCCTGGCGCTTATCGTGTCGAATGCCATATCATGTTTAAGGGACAAGAACGAGGTTGGATTTTCAGTAACCCCATCTATCTCGTATGATTTTTTAACCCTTATGAGATTCCTTCGTGGTTACTTCCGCCTCACTATCCTCGTCATCATTATCTCGGTAGGAACACTATTAATATTACCGACAATCTGGCTGCCCTTCAGAGTAAACGGCATCAAACCATCGGCCTGGGGCGTGACAATGATGGCCCGCCTCATTTTATTTGTACTAAACATCCGCTATTTTTGTTCAGAACCAGAAAAATTTCGGACCCTAGAAGGCTTCGTTTTCCCCAACCACGCCTCATTTTTAGATCCCGTCATGGTAGCCCATCTTATACCCATGCGTTTTGTTGCCAAGCAGGAAATCAAGCGATACCCGGTCGTTGGACCATTAGGCATAGCAATTGGCTGTGTTTTTGTGAACCGAAACAATAAAGCCTCCCGCGCCCAAGCCAGAATAGCCCTGGCAGAGGCAAGCCGATTTCCGCCCATTGTCTTATTTCCCGAAGGGAAAACTGGCCCTGGAGGTTCCCTCCAACCATTTAGGCGAGGGGCATTCGAGATTGCAGTCGAAAATGAGATTCCTTATTTACCTTGTGTCATTATGTTTGACAAGCCAGAGTATGCTTATTGGCGGGGCCGGAAATTCCTGAAAGTTATTTGGCAGCTTGCCAGTCGGCCAGGGCCGCTAACAGCGAAACTGGTTCCCCTAGAAGTCATTCGTCCCAGCAAAGACAGTGACCCTGAACAATTAGCAGCAGAAGCACATGAGAAAATGTCGGCCGTATTGGCAAAGGGTATAACATAACGAGGGAGATAGCAGAATACTTTTCTCTGGGTTGTGATAAAATACGCGCTTGTGAAATATTTTAATAAATTAACAGGATTCAAGATTACATGGCAGAAGACAAACGACCCCTACCCCCATCTCGGCCGTTAGAGCCGCAGCCCGCAGCTATTGTTGTGGGCGCTTCATCTGGATTGGGGGCTGCCCTGGTGCGGGAACTAATTCAGCAAGGCTACCATGTCGCTGCCTTGGCCCGCCGCGAAGCCAAATTAAATGACCTATGCGAGGCGATTAATGCAGCCGCTTCCAATGGGGCAAAGGCGCTGCCCTATCCTCACAATGTCACCCATTACAGTGAAATTCCAGCCCTTTTCCAGCGGATTGCCGGAGAATTGGGACGAGTCGATTTGATAATTTATGTTGCGGCCGTTCAGCCAGCGATGGCGCCGAATGAATATACCTTTGAAAAAGACCAGGCCATGATTAAGACAAATCTCATGGGAGCAATGGCTTGGCTGGGGCAAGCGGCCGTTTATTTTGAACGAGCGAAATCAGGACACATCGTCGGCATCTCTTCAATTGCGGCCGATCGTGGCCGCCGAATGAATCCCGGCTACAATGCCAGCAAAGCAGGTTTAGACACCTATTTAGAAGGGCTGCGAAACCGTCTATCACAACACGGCGTTACAGTTACAACTATCAAGCCAGGCTTTATAGACACCGTATTGTTAGAACTTGCGCCAAAGACATTTTGGGTCATTTCCCCTGCAAAAGCGGCCCAGATTATTTACAACGCCATTAAAGGAAAAAAACAACTTGTTTATGTTCCCGCTCGCTGGCGACTTGTCAGTTTGATTATCAAGAATATTCCTTCAATTATTTTCCGCCGCATGAACATGTAGACGGTAGTTGGTAAGATGAACAAAACAGAAACTGAAACTATAAGAACATTAGGTATTGACAGTTATCAAGAACCATTACCGGTTGAGCGGTTGGAAGAGGTTCCAGCCTGGGGCGGGGCAAGCAACGGCTTAGGCTATGTTTATCGGCCAGTTTCCCTTGAGCAGTTGCAAGCAACCTATCAACAGGCCCGGCAAAGCGGCCGTTCCATTGGCCTCCGAGGAACAGGCAACAGCTATGGCGATGCTACCCTAAACAGCAACAACATCACCCTGGATATGTCTCGGATGAATCGCATATTGGATTGGAATCCGGAAAGCGGCCGTATTCAAGTCGAGCCAGGAGTCTCTATCCAGCGGCTGTGGGAATACACCATCGAGGATGGCTGGTGGCCGACCGTTGTGCCTGGAACAAGTCGACCAACAATTGGTGGTTGCGCTGGCATGAACGTCCACGGCAAAAATGCCTGGAAGGTCGGCACGATTGGGGATCATATCTATGAATTTGATCTGATGCTGCCATCGGGCCAGATTGTGACCTGTAACCGAGAGCATAACAGCGACTTGTTTTATAGCGCAATCGGCGGCTTCGGAATGCTCGGCACCTTTACCTCCCTGACATTAAATTTGAAGCGCGTCTACTCTGGCTTAATCAACGTCGAAGCCATTGCCTCGGCGAATCTAAAAGAGATGTTTGACCAGTTCCATGAACTGCTGCCTAAGTCGGATTATCTCGTAGGCTGGATCGATGCCTTTGCTGGTGGAAAATCGTTGGGCCGGGGCCAGATTCATAAAGCCAACTATCTCGCTCCCGGAGAAGACCCATACCCCGAACAAACGCTGCGGGTCAGCAACCAACATCTTGGAGACTCTCTCTTTGGCATTTTACCACGCTCGATTATGTGGCGGCTGATGCGGCCGTTTATGAACAATCTCGGCGCGAGATTAACCAATATGGGCAAATATTACTTCTCAGATTTCAAAGATGGCAGCAAATTTCAGGAGTCGCATGTGGCCTTCCACTTCTTGTTAGATTATGTACCTAACTGGAAAAAGGCCTACGGCTCTAGCGGGCTAATCCAGTATCAGAGCTTCATCCCCGTTGAAACGGCCTTAGATGCCTATAGCGAAATGTTGGAACTATGTCGTCGCCGGGGTTTGCAAAATTATTTAACAGTCTTGAAACGTCACCGACCAGATGATTTTCTAATTACACATGGACTAGATGGCTTTTCATTGGCAATGGACTTTCGGATTACGAAATCCAGACGGCCGAAAATCGTAAAATTAACCAGAGACCTAGATCAGATCGTTTTGGAAGCAGGCGGCCGTTTTTATTTCGCCAAAGACAGCACCCTACGCCCAGAGGTGGTTGCAGCCTATCTAGGTCAAGAGAGCGTCCAACGCTTCCTCCAGCTTAAAGAAAAATATGATCCAGAACAGTTACTGCAAACTAATCTCTGGCGGCGAGCCTTTCCAGCAAATACTTGAGCTTTTGCCGCTAACCCTCTAAAATAAGCCCACTTATGACACCCAGGTATCCCAGCCGCGTAACATTCGCCCACCTTCCCACTCCCGTTGAAAAACTAGACCGATTGAGTAAACATCTAGGCGGACCGGAGCTTTTGATCAAGCGTGATGACCAGACCGGATTGGCCTTGGGCGGTAACAAAACCCGGAAATTAGAGTTCTTAGTGGCCGATGCGCTAGCCCAAGGGTGTGATCATTTGATAACAACGGGCGGCCCGCAAAGTAATCACTGCCGTCAAACAGCGGCGGCAGCGGCTCGTTTGGGGTTGGGCTGTAGTCTCGTCTTACGGGGCAATCGACCCGGTCATATGACCGGCAATCTCCTGCTCAATCGGCTTGTCGGCGCTCACCTTTATTGGACGGGCGAACGGCCGACTAATGAAGTCATGGCCGAGGTGACAAATGAGGTTCAGGCGATGGGCCGCACACCATACGTCATCCCATTAGGTGGTTCTAACGTCATGGGCGCGACGGGCTACGTTTTGGCAATGCAAGAGTTGACCACCCAGTTAGCGGAACAACACCTTAATGTCGATTTCATTGTTGTGGGCAGCAGCAGCGGCGGTACCCAGGCAGGCATGGTCTTGGGAGCGGGTGCGTATGGCTATCGCGGCCGTATTTTAGGCATCAGCATCGATCGACCAGCAGACGATCTAAAAGTTCAAGTATCCGCCCTGGCAACAGCCACCGCCACCCATCTCGATCTTAATACCTTCTCTGTTCATAATGCAGTTGAAGTGAACGATGACTATATCGGGGAAGGTTACGGCATCATGAATGACAGTGATAGGGAAGCCATTCGATTAGTGGCCCAGATGGAAGGGATATTGCTCGACCCCGTTTACACTGGACGAGCGATGGGGGGATTAATTGATTTGATTCGCTGGGGAGCATTTACTCGCCGACATACGGTTTTGTTCTGGCATACAGGTGGAACGCCAGCCTTGTTTGCTTATGAAAGTCAGCTGATCTAAGAGGAATCAGGGATCGGTGACTCGAGTTAGAGCTAAGGTGCTGTTAGCCTAACTGCTTTTGGCTCATTCTTTTTTCGGCAATGAGGAGCAAAGGGTACAGGTAGGGCCAGGCATTGAGTAGAAGAGGGTATTGGTCGTCCATGCCAGCTAACTGTTGGGCATAAGTTTGCAGCTCCTTGGGGGCAAGTCGGCCGTCGTAGATAGCCTCCTTAAACGCCCGGACAGTCCGGGCATAAGTTAATAAGACCGGGCCAGTTAGCTCCCGATGAATCGTTTCCAGCAGGCTCGTGGCTAGCTCCTCGACAGTTGTGTGGAGCAGGATGGGATCGGCCGAAATGGTATGAATATCGGGCTTAAAGTAGCTTGCACTCTCTGGATCAAGATTGCCGCTCATCGCTTGAACAATAAGTTGGGGAAGGTGCTTGGGGCCAGGCGGCGTGAAAGGCTCTTCAAAATGATTGTCAACGGCCGTTGCTGCCGCCCTCGTCAGACTAAAAATCTTACCAATACCCTGCCTATTCCATCGAAAAGTCATTAAACCCAATTCACAAAAGCGATCTAAATCGCTAATTTGCCGAAAGTGAAAGCTATCTGCCCCATGCAGGTGAAGGACATACTCCAGACCGCCCGATTTCCCCTTCTTAACAGGAATTGGCACAATAGTCTCCTTAAGTTTTCCCTCATTGGTGAATTGAACCAACGTTGACAGGAGTGATTCTTGTTGGGGAGTCAGGTTATAGCGCGTCATTGTAGGAGCTATCCTTAGCTGGTTTAACGGCCGATCCTACCACCACTTACATCTCCCAAGTGGCATCACCGTGAAAATCCCCATGATCCTTGCTGACAAAGGCTTCAATAGCCGCTCGCTTGTCACCCAGGCGGAAAAAAGGGCCATGTCCGGGATAACAAACAGAGCTGTCTGGCCAGCGCAAAACAACATTTCGCAGCGTATTGAGCGTCGTCTTGAACCCTTCGGCCGACCAGGTGCGACCAGGGCCACCCTCAAAAATCGTATCACCAACAATAATACGATTATCATTTTCAATGGCGAAACAAATCTGATCCTCAACGTGACCCGGTGCATAATAGACGCGAAGCGTATGGTTGCCGACCTGAACCGTGTCGCCAGTTGTTAATACCCGGTCTTTGTCGAGGGGCATACTATCAACATGAGGGCCAGAGTGGGCCATGACAGGCACCTTGAGCCGGCGGCGCATTTCATCAAGTTCATTGACATGGTCGTAATGGGTATGAGTCAACAAGATTGCAATCGGCGTGCTGCCCTCTAAGGCTCCTTCCAATGTATCAGGATCAGCCCCAGGGTCGAATAAGACACTTTCTTTCGTTTCGGGGCAAATTAGCGCATAAGTATTCATCGGCCAGGGGCCAACTTCTAACATTTTCAAGATCATCTTAGTCGTCATTTTGGTTTCCTTTTAACAGAGGCGAACGGCAAACATGATGGTTTATAACGAAATTATATGGGGCTGGCAAGCAAATAAATCAGCCATTCATATTAATCACTTTACAGTCGTTGTCTGCAACTTCGGCCGTTATTTTCCGTAATGAAGGGTAGAATAAAAATTTTCCAGCAGCCACCTAATTCCACTTGAATGACTGGACTGCTTTTTATAAGTTAACGAGGTAAATAACGATGGCTGAAAATATTATGCCTACAAAAATTAAACAAACTGGTGAAGTCCCATTTATCATTCGGGTTCTCTGGTTCTTCATTGTCGGGTGGGAATTGACAGGGGTCTGGATATTGATCGCCTGGGCCTTAAACGCAACCATTATTGGCTTGCCCTTAGGCTTGTGGATGATTGACCGGGTTCCCCAAATATTAACACTCAAATCCCGTTCCGGCGCTTGGTTGGTAAATCAGAAACAGGGCGTCTCCCAATATCTTCCTAAGAAACAGCCCGCCATCTTGGTTCGGGCCGTCTATTTCGTCCTGATTGGCTGGTGGTTCAGTCTATTGTGGGCGGCAATGGCTTGGGCTTTATGTGCCACAATCATCGGCTTACCACTTGGTGTGATGATGCTCCATGCCCTCCCAACTATCACAACTCTGTACCAAGCTTAAACCTTTCAATTTGTTGAATAAAACAAAAGCCTAACATCCGGCCGGATGTTAGGCTTTATTTTTGTATATCTGGGTCATCCAACCAAGGATTTCTCCCAATCCACATCTGCTGGTTGAGGGATATACCCAAGTCGTAGGTTAATCTGGTACATTGGGTTGTTTTCTTCGTTATACGTTTGAAGACGGCGGGCGCCTAACTGCCGGGCAACCTCGATAAGCTGGCATTTAAGAACCGTTGCCAAACCTAGGCGGCGATAGTCGCGGTGAATGCCGGTAAGACCATTTACCATTATTTCTGTACTGCCACCAGGTTTAACAAGACTGGCAATACCTATGTACTTATCTCCATCTAATGCAACCAACCAGCCTTCCGGTAAGAAGTTTGGATCTTCAAATTCTCTCTGGGCGTATTGTTCAAATGGGGGTGGTTTGTAGGTAGAGGGCCGGGGCACATCCTGGTTCAGGAGCATCTCTAATTCATATATCTTTCGCTGCCAATCCGACTCCCTCATCGCCAACTCTTCTAGGGATACGATTTCAAAGCCCCGGAAACCTATCTTTGCCCTTAGCGCCGAATAAACAGTCGAGTCAAAATCGTTAACATCAAGGATAGAGCTGGGATAGCGCATGACAGGCTGGAAACCTTGTTCTTCCAACCAGGCTTGTTTTAGCAACTCATCTTCACGTATCCCACAAATAATGGCAGTTGGTGAATGGTCAAGACAGTGACCCATAATGAAATTGTAGAATTGGTAGAGCAAATCGGCCGTTTCCCATTCAGGCAACAGATAACCAGCGAAACGATATTTGTTGGCTGCGGGGTCTGTCCTCACCGAAAAACCATAGCCACCAATCTGGCCCTGGCGCTCGACCACGTAGCGGGTAAAGTGTTTAATTGGATCGCGGTGTTGGTCCCAATGTTGCCAGCTTTCAACCGAACCTGGGTCTTCAGGATTGACGACATTGTATACATGGACAATGGCCTTGTATTCAGCCTGGGTTGGTTCAAACAACCGATAGTTATAAGTAGCAGACATCACTATTCCTAACCGAGGGAAACCAGCACAGATTTAATTCTTGACCAAACTTTAGGAAAGGGCAGCCCAGACTTCCAATTTCGTTCGCATTCGGCGAATGACTTCGTTAGTAAATTCATCCGTTTGGGCAGAGCCACTGAGATCGGCCGTTCTAATTCCATCATAAACCGCTTCCAACGTCGCTTCATAAATCGCCCGACTGACCTGATCCGCTTTTTTCGTTCCCAAATGGGCCAAGACTCCGGCAGCGGCCAAAATCATCGCCATTGGATTAGCCACATTGCGACCCTCTAAAGTGGGCGCGGTTCCGTGCGGCGCTTCCGCCATCACACAGTCAACTTGACCATCATCATCGACCGAGATAACCATAGATTCCGACCCCGCAATCGAGCCAAACATCTGCAAAACCATATCAGACAGCAGATCGCCATCCCGGTTTAGGCTGGGAATAACCAAAGCATCGCCCGTTGTTGCCAGGAGCAAGGCAAAGGTAGCATCAATTAACTGGGGTTCATAACGCACATCGGGATAGCGGCTGGCAGCGCTATCCATCTCTTCTTTGAACATGCCTTCGTAAACGGGGCTAACCGTAAATTTCGGGCCGCCAAAGACCTTTGCGCCCGTCTTGCGAGCATGTTGAAAGGCATAATTCGCAACGGCCCGACAGACACGCCGGGTAATCTTTTCAGTTCGATAGGCAACCTCTTCTAATGCCCCCGCTTCCCCTTCTCGCCACTCTTTCGCCCCATAGGCATCTTCAATCGCCATGCGAACAACGCTGATAGGCGCATAAACACCCGCAATCGGCCGTACCCCAGGAATACGACGGCCCGTTCGTAAAATGACCTCGGCGTGAATCTCCTCCCGCAGTATACGGTTAGGGCTGCCAACATCATCCTTACTATCAGGGGTAATGGTTGCCGCTTTGAGTCCCAGACCATGTTCGCGCATCGCTTTAGCGGCATCATAGACAACCTGATTATTGGTCGCTCGCCGATTTTCTAGGCTCAAATCAAAATGTTGAAAGTTTAAGTCCAGCTTGGTAACGGCCGGATCCAAAACCCGCAGCGCCTCAACCAATAATTCCTGCCCTGTCTGATCCCCCTCCAAAACAACAATTGTATTATCCATTTATTCCCTCCGGAGTTTTCTGTGATAGTCCCCAAGTTTTATCGGTTTTCGGGATGGGATGCAAGGCAGGCAGATTAAAAGTCAGACTTTTCACTCCTCTGACCCACCCCGCCGAAGAAACTCGATATATTTCGGCATCACGGCCGTATAAATCCAATACCAAAACGGCCGCGCCGGAAAATCCCAAGCTCCGATATGGCGAACAACCTGCCCTTGAAAGCCAGCCTTAAAGCGCCAAACCCCCCACAGCGGATCATCTTCAACAAACTCGTCTGGTGCACCCCAAAAATCATAGACCTTGCAGCCCTGCGCTTGCGCCCAACGAATGGCCTCCCACTGGAGAAGATAGTTTGGCATTCGTTTTCGCTCGACATCAGTTGAAGCCCCATACATATAGATCGCTCGTTGACCATAGCGAACAATGATAATGGCCCCTAGTGGTGTTCCTTCAAACTCAGCGATAAAGGGCTGGGCCAAACCAGCATCGTAAAACGATTGCCAAGCATCTAAATAATAATCAGTCGGCCGCACCGTGAAATTGTCTCGGTCAGCCGTTTCCATATACATCGCCGCAATCGTTGGGAAATCGGCCGCCGTTCCCGCCCGAACCAGCACATCTTTCCGACCAGCAAGCCGAATATTGTAGCGTGTTTTCGACTTCATAGCGGCCAAAATATCTTCAGTCGGACGATCCAAATCCAATTCAACCGTATTGCGGAACTGAATCTGGTCATCTGAATATCGCCAACCACGCCCTTGAAGCTCCTCAATAAATTTACGGCCGATCGGCGAATTTTGTTCTTCTTCCTCCAACCCCCACCCCTGAGCGACATCAGGGTCGATCTTAACAAATATCGCCCGCTCTCGTCGGGCCATCTGCTCCAATTGAGCCAATACCACCCGGCGCAAGGCTGGCTGAGTGTAATCTAAAATCGGCCCTTTAGGCACATATAAAATGGAGAAAGGCAGTCGGGGAACCTTTCGCTTCAAGATCATGGCAGCCGCCAACGGGGGTTGTTGATTGATGTCTATGTCTAATAATCGAGGCAGCGCCGACCAACCCCAACGCGATTTGAACTGCCCCCATTGCCAACTCTGCAAAGGGTGCGGATTAGTCAGGGTTAGTAGCGCCTGATGCCACTTTTCGGCCGATTTTTCAACACGGAAAATAGATTTGTCGATCTGGCCCTCATCTATGTGCGTAGTTTGACTCATCAGTTGTTTTTCAACCAATTCAAAGCCGCTTGCTGTCCGGCTGTTGGATAATGGAATCCAAGTATTTCGGCCGTTTCCCCGGCCAGTTGGTCATAAAGGTTCAGCGTAGCTTGAAGCGCCCGGTCGAGGTCGGCCAGTTCATACGCCCCAAAGGTATCAGGCAGGGCCGCTACAACGTCTGGAGCAGCCCATTGATTTAGGTAACGGCCGTGATACCAGGTATCATGCTCCAAGCCGCATTTGGCTTTGGTATGCCATTCAATCATCGTTAATAGTCGCTTCTTCAAACCGGAATCACATCCATCCTTAGCCCGCCACATATCCTGTCGCTGAATAAACTTCGCCGCCCTCGATGCTTCTAACAGGAAGGTATCATTAGCAGCCTGAAATTCGGTCGCAGTGGGGTGCGCTGGCTCATTGATGCCCTCTAAATCTAGTGTGATTTGTGACCTTGAGGGCGTTTTATCCATCAATACCCGAAAGCCACGCGGCAAGATGATTTGATATGGAGTCGTCTCCAGGTTTTCTTGAAGCGTTTGACCTGGTTGAATGGTTGTAAAAATATAATCGACTTTAAGTCCACCCTCATAAACAATCATCCATTCTGGATCGCCTCGGCCAGTATAGCTGAAATCAGAGAGCCAGATATTGCTAACAGAGGAGATGAAGTCGGGCATGGGGATGAAATCGGCCGTATCCGGCGTAAAAAGCAGCAAGTCTAAATCCGCCAACGCATCTGCTGGCGGCGCGGTTCTCGCTCTTGAGCCAATCAGCAAAACCGCTTGAATGGCGCTAAGCTCCTGACAGGCAGCTAAAATGTTTGATTGCAAACGTTGAAAATTACTCATCTGTTCCTGATATATTGCAACGCAGAGGTTCAACTTTTCATTCACCTTACATGAGAAATGGCATTAGGCAAAAAGTTGAACTTCTTAGAACAAAGTGTATTAACCAATTAGGGGCTTATTCTTGGCTGGCAATGTAAAGTGTGTTCCCAGCAGCCACGAAGACACGGAGAGGGGTGTCTAATACAGCAAAATCAGTGGCCTGAGCAAACAACTCCCCGCCGGATTCATCAAGCGCCTTATACTGAGCCAAGAAGTTACCAAGTCGACTAAGCTGCACAATTCGGCCGCTGCCAGGATCGGAGACGAAAATAGAAGCCGTTACTCCACGACCGATAATCTTAATGGCAGTCGGCGCAATGAAGGGCGTTTCCATACCGCTGCTAAGCAGTTCAGATTCATCCCATTCGAGACGGCCGTCTGAGAAGCTGCGAATTCGGCCGTCTTGATACAGCAAAATAACACTGCCATCCACACTGTAAATCGCCATGTCGACGACCTGATCCAAATCCACATCTTCAATAAAGGTGATCGCTCGTTGCTCATCATTGAGGGTAAAGTTGTCGCCATCGGGGAAATAACGCCATATTTCCTGCGAGCCTGGGTCTAAGACATACAGGCGTTCGTCAAAGCTGGTAATCTGTATTGGCTGAATCCACTCGCTGGCTAAACCAAGCGGTATGGCCCGGTTTTCAGCAAAGTTCGGGAAGAAGGTGATTAACGCCCCCGCACTATCGAGAATGGCTAATCCATCGCGGGTGACAGATTGACCGCGTGGTCGCCACATCAGGTCCAATGCCTGACCGACAATATGATTGCCTACAGCCTGCTCGCTAAAGAGGATTACTTGAGGCTCTTCGGAAAGCATATTTTCAAAAGAGGCATCTGTCTCTTGTCGATATACAATGCCATTTGCCGAATCCAACAAGAAAATATCACCATTTAACTCATCTCCCAGGGCAATGGCAGACAAAGCTGTTTCATCGGTGAATTGATAGATAAGCCTCGAATTCAAGCGAGAAATACCGCCCAACAAGTCCAGTTCGGCCAGGGCTTCATTGCGTAAACGATCAACCTCAGGATCATTAGGACGGAGGGAGTCAGCTTCAACGCCCAAAACCAACACCTCATTATAATGAGTCATTGCAGTCTCTATATCAGACCCAGCTAAACGGGCATTGTTCAAATTTTCACTCATACTCTGTTTGATCTCAGAAAAACGCTCCACGCGACCCCGTTGCAAGAAGACACTGGTAACAATAATAGTAACCAATATAGGAATAGCAATCGCTAAAAAGGTCGGCAAAGCCCAGCCAGTATGTTCATCTGGGCTGGGTTGTGGCGGTTTGAGTCTCTCTAGGAATCGGGCCAGCCAACCAGTGATACGGGACAGACCGGATGCCGCTTGTGAAGTGGCTTTACGAGCCGTGATCTCGGCCGTTTCGACATCAACATTCACCCCTGGCGCAATGGGAGAGCGGAAAACGGGCGTCGCTGTCGATTGGGCTGTCCCTTCGCGGAGAGGTCGGTTAATGGGTGGCGGCATCGGCCGTTCTGCCGGGGCAGCCGCTGGCCGAGGGCGAGTCATGTCGGGTAAGTAGCCTGGGGCTTCGTCGGTGAATTCAACCACCAATATTCGGCCAGAGTTTTTGTCAATTGCGGCCGTTAATGCTTCCAAACTCCCGGTAACATCCGTATCTATTAGTACTGGACGGAGGGCATCGGTTGATAGATAGCCCAATCGAGGGTCTGTTAACATCAAGATGTCGCCCGCTTGGAGCCAATTGTGATAATAGCGAATGTCAAGACCAGCCGTCCGGCCCATTGTCGTGACTCGTTGCGGTTGAGCAGCGGGTAGGCGTTCAATGCCGAAATTATGGCCGATAAAGGCGAAAGATTCTCCCGTTTGGGCCATATATAACTCTTGCCCTCTCAAAACCGCGCAAGTGATAGCCCCTTCATGGGTCTTCGTCTCGCCCCTCAAGTTATAGCCAAGCAGCTCTTTGTTCGTCTCAATGATGGCTTTGCGCAATGCAGCCGTAACACTGCCTGGCGTTTGGTAAAAGATTTTGCTAACAGAATCAAGCAAATCTTGAGCCAAATTCTGTGTCTCTTCAACCTGGCCGCTCAGGGTCAGGTGTACGAAAAGGAAATCGTCTTGTCGGCCCCTGGCCGCTTTGGTGGGAACGGATTGAGCCAACAGACCAGGAACCGCTGTCGGGTCTTGGACTGCGCCGTTTATGATGTACAATTGGCCGGTGACTGCTTGAAGTTCCATATCTATTTTCGCCTAGCATAAGGATAGCATCTTCGTTCTATGAGTACAAAAAGCGCAACCAAATTATCAAAGAAATTTGGTATTCAAGCAGGTCAGCGGGTTTGTTTGCTAAACCCGCCCGATGATGCAATAGCGGTGTTGACCCCAACCCTGCCTGAAGATGTCCAGATTATGGTCGGAACGGCCGAAGCACAGGTTGATATAGTTCTCTTCTGGCCGCAGACGCTGCATCAATTGGCGGAACGATTTGCTGAGTTGCAGCTAGAAATCGTGCCAGATGGCGCTATCTGGGCCATGATTCCCAAAAAGAAGTTCGCCAAAAAACGAAACATTGATTTTAGTTGGGAAATGATGCAAGCCGCCGGACTGGAAACAGATCTGGTAGATAATAAAATCGCCTCATTCTCTGAACAGGATTACGGGACACGCTTTGTTATCCGAAAGCATTTGCGGGACAAATATCGGTCAACCAATCAATAAGGAGCGCAACCAGCTTGGTTGCAACAGCTCATTAAGGAACGCAACCATCTTGGTTGCAAAAAACAAAGGATTTTATAAATGAAAGTTATTGTTGCTGGGGAGCTGCCGTTCGTTGAAGATGTAACCGCCTTATGTGTCACCGCCGGACATGATACCCATGCTTTTTGGGTCGAGGACTTCCTCGGCGCGGTTGAGAGTGGCTATCTACTCGATAATGTTAGCGATGTCGAAGTAGTCATTGAACTCCACAATAAATCGGCTGCGGCCAAACGTGAATTACTGCTCGCCCTCGGTAATGCCGTCCCTGACAACGCCTTAATATTAACCTCAGCCCTGGCGGCCAGCACAACCCAGGCGGCGGCCTGGGTAACAAACCCGGAAAGAGTCGTTGGCTTTGGCCTGATACCTCCGATTGAAGCCCAAGGGTTAGTCGAGTTGGCTTCTGCTTTGCAAACGGGGCCTGACTCTATGAAACAAGCGGCCGAATTCTGGCAAGGGCTAAACTATGAAGCCGTTCAGGTAGCGGATGGCCCTGGCTTAGTGCGGGGACGAATTGTCTGTTGCTTGATTAATGAAGCGGTCAGCGCCTTAATGGAAGGGGTAGCAGAAGCGGCCGATATCGATCAGGCTATGAAATTGGGAACCAATTATCCTCATGGTCCCCTGGAATGGGGCGACATGATTGGACTTGATACCATATTGGGCGTTATGACAGGCTTGTATAATGAATGGGGCGAGGATCGTTATCGACCGACCCCCCTGCTCCGACGGATGGTCTTAGCGGGTAAACTCGGCCGAAAAACCGGCGAGGGTTTTTATGTGTACACCGATTAGGCTGAATGATGGCCGTTAAACGCTGTTTTATGTGCGCGGCCGATCCAGAGGCGCGACGGCTGTACGGCCGTCAAGGGTTGGCAGACGGCAAAGATTGCCCCATCTGTTATCATCCAACCTGCCGCTATCATCTAACGATGGTGCGATGGCGCTGGCGGGCCAGTGGCGAAATCGACTCAACCCTGGTCTGCAAGGGCTGCAAAAACAGCTATGCCCATCGTAATTGGGATGTCGCTAATCGGGACTGGATTACGTAATTCAGGGGTCAGTCAGCAGTGATCGGTAAACAATAGACAACAGACTGCTTACTGCCTACTGTTTACTGAATACTGTCGACCTTTTACTCATAAACTGGAACATCGGGGCCAACGATTTCACGAAACATTTCCAATATTTCCCCCGGTTCAGCATGACGTCGCTGCATCGTTTTCTTGGAATAGATCAACTCATCATTAACCCTAACTTCAAACGCGCCCCCTTTGCCCGTGATAAGGCGTATGTCCTCAATCACATGCTGATAATCACCTAATAGATCGTCCACCACACGGATGGCTCTCGATAGGTAATTTCAAGGCACACAATATTCAAGGCTGATGCGGTATTTTTTGTCCATTTATTCCTCCATTTTCGGGTAGACGATTTCTTCAAGTTTAAACTATCATACGGCCGTTTGCCAAATCTGTATTATTGAAACTGTTGGCAAAACGGCCACTGGGTATCAAGTGTTGGTTAGAGAATACTTTAGGATTGGGATGGTGTCAGCAAATAGTAAACGAGCAAGGAAAAGCCCGGTTTTTGACAAAAACCGGGCGGCCTTCTTATTTTGAAATCAATCTTAGCGAACGCTACTGCCAAAACGGCCGCTAAAAAATGGGGTGCCTAGAATTCCTGGCGTGTCTCTGTGCCAAACTTCCCTCCAGACGCTACCCGGGTAGCTACCACCATTGCCATAGCCAACCCAAACACTGCCAATGTTACTGGACACGGAGTCAATTGGGTTATCATTTGGAATGCCAACGACAAGGTCAGTGTTGCCATCAGCATTATAATCACCGACTGTTAACGAAAACCCAAATTCCTCGTCTGGTTCTGAATTAGCACCATTTTCCTGTATCAGGTTACTATCAGCCGTCACTAAACCGATGGCATTGCCAAGCATGACGGCAACTGCGCCGCTGATTTCACCAGAAAAGTTTGTTTCCCAAGGGACACCAATTGCCAGGTCAGAATAACCATCGTTATTAAAATCCGCCGCTTGTAGTGAGTAACCAAATTTTTCATCAGCCTCTGGATTGTCCTGCATGCCAGGGGTATCTTGCGAATACATATATGCGGGCATTTCGGCCGTTGCATCCAATCCGACACTAGAACCATAAAAGATATGTATGACCCCAGCGTTCGCAATATCACCACCACCTGTTTCATGTGTCTCATTTGGCGTGCTAGCGGCCAGATCACTATAGCCATCTCCATTAAAATCACCCGCTTCGACACGATAGCCGAACCTGTCATGATCTTCTAAGACATCAGGTACGTAGCTATTGGATTCCGTATGCCAGAGCGCCTCATTTACAGAATTTGTACTTGGTTCAACTAACCCATAGTTTGCACCATAAAAAATCTGAACAGCGCCAGCATTGAAGTATGTTCCAGTCTGAGTAACAACATCTTCAGAGGGTGTCCCAACTGCTAGGTCATCAAACCCATCATTATTAAAATCACCACTGCTTAGGGCAGAACCAAACGATTCAATTTCAAAAGGCATACTGCTTGAACCGTTCACTCCTTGGTGAATGAACTCATCATTGGTTTGGAACCCCCCATATTGGCCATACAAGATATGTACTGCACCTGCTCCGTATGCTCCCGCAGCAGATTCACCAGGCGCACTGATAGCCAGGTCAATATACCCATCACCATTATAATCCCCGGTTTCAAGCCTACCGCCAAACCCTTCATCGCTTTCTGGTATGTCAGAAATTCCGGTTGTTGCTTGAGACAAGACAAGATAACCATTGGCAGTTAGGCCACTACTTGAACCAAAGAGTATTAACACTTCGCCAGCCCTATCTTCACCGCTTACTGTAGCCGATCCAATGCCAATGGCGAGGTCATCATAACCATCAGTATTAAAGTCACCAAATTCAAGTTCAGCGCCGAACCTTTCCCATTCTTCTGGGTCGCCAGGAATGCCGGGTGTCTTACGTGTCCAAAGCTGATTATTATCGCTTGAAAGGCCGCTTGGCGAACCGTATATGACATTAATTGCGCCGGCATTTTCTTCATAAGCACCGTTAAAAAGGATCCATTCGCTTGGGCTGCCAACAGCGAGGTCACTAAACCCATCGCCATTAAAATCGGCAAATTGTTCGCTACCGGGACAATTTGCCGGAGCGCCAGGAGCGCCTCCTCCACCATTGCCGGACCCAATAATCATTGGTAGATAAACAGAATAACAGGCGACATTTACTTCAGCCGTAATCGTATTTGGTTGTCCCCCGCCAAATGCAATCAGTATAAAGGCTAGGGTGATCGGAATAAAGAGTATGTAATTAAATTTTCGGTTTTTCATTCTAACTCCTATTATTTAGGCATATTCAATCGAGATATGCGCTAACCTAACAAAACCATGTTTCAGTCAACTCAAATTCCACAATATCCGCCCTTCGTTCCCAAACCGTAGCCAAATTTTGGAACGGTTATTCAGGCAGCCGATCCAAGTTCCATTGCCCGTTTCCAGCACAAGGCTTACACCATTGCCCAATTGGAGCATCCGGCTATCCTGCCAATTTACGATTATGGGAAGGAGGACAATATCACTTATGTTGTCATCTGTTATATGAATACTGGCTCATTGGCTACCCGGTTGAAACAAGGCCCTCTATCCTATGCTGAAATTAAAAGACTCATTAATGATTAGTCAGTAGGTTGCCGGGTTAGGGAAACAATGGGGGCTTGGAGGATGCGTTGGAGTTCGGCCGTTGTCAAACGTATCAAGGCATTTATCTCCCCGCCCCCAGCATAGAAATCATCTTGGGTCAAGACGTTTGCTTCAAGGATGGTTGAGATCGGTTGCGTATGGCCGAAGGGTGGCACGGTGCCGACAGGGTAGCCAGTAATTTCGAGTACTTGTTGGGCCTTGGCCAGCTTCAATCGGCGACGGCTAACACCCAAATAATCGGCTAATCGTTTGTAGTCAACCCGATTTAAGCCGTTGGCAATGACCAAATGAGGGTTGCCATCGGCCAAGAAGAGGATTGATTTACCGATTTGATCTGGCTCAGCATTGACGGCCCTAGCAGCCGCCTCCACCGTTGGCGTTTCTTCAGAGAGGTGGATGAGTTCGGCCGTGATGGCTTGTTCGGCAATATATTGGGCTAAATCAGCAGCATCTTTCGTCATAAGGCCTTTGATTATACAGTCAGGAATACAGCTTGCCAGAATAGCAAGAAATCGTGGGGATTTATCTGGAGGCCATCTTCGCAATTATGCTGTGTCCCGACGAAATGTCCCGTTTTGTCCGGTTTTTTTTAGTAAATGGGACATTTTTGAGTTCTCTCTGTCTTTATGTCAATGTGATAGAGCAGAGCGGTGGTCAGCATAGATGGTAGTGTAGCTCATTTGTGCTGCTTTACAAGGAGGATTCTTCACTGGTGTTGTTATACTCTAAGATGGGAAATTTCATTTTTCGTCATCAGCGTGTACGTTTAATTGACCGCAACGGGCAAATAGCTCTGATAGGTCAACCGCCTGGCTCCATAAAGGCGTGGCTCGGTAAAATTACCTTCCTCGGCAAAGACCCATAGGACTGTGTTGCCAGAAAGGAAGGTTGGGCCGAAGGGTATGGAGGGGGGAATTGTTTCATAAATGAGGGTGGTTTCGCCTGTGTCGAGATTACGGCCGAAAATCTGCGATGCTGGCCCATTGATACTTTCATACCAGGTCAAGATATTGCCATCAACATCTTGAGCATATGCTGGTTGAGAGCCAACGACCAACGGAAACTCCTGGCGGGTTTCCATATCAAAGCCATAGATGTCACGAGAATTAGGTCCGGCCCGGCTGTCGGTCCAGGTTAGGAGATTGCCGTCAATTTTGGGATACCATTGGGCGAAGGCATCTTGGGTAACGGTCACATGCTCCGTCGTCGCCATATTGTAAGCGTGAATATCCCCATTCTGGGACGAGCCGTTATTCCAGACAACCCAATCCCCCGACACATCTGGCCAATATTCGGTATTTATAGTTCCATCATTTGTAATGCTAATCGTCGTACGGCTTTCCAGGTCAAAATGGAGTAAATCTGTTCCGCAACACGGCCGATAATTCATCCAGACGATACTGTTACCCTCAATAGCTGGATAGTAGTTTTCAACATAAAAACCAGGATAAGGGTAAACCTCGACATGCTCATCAGTGACTAAATTGATGGCGTTGATAGGATTCTCAGGAAGAAAGTCATGACTGGTTACGACCCAATCTCCATCCATATCAAACCAATCAATTCCAGCTTCATATTCATCTACGCCATAATGACGTTCGCTACCATCTAGTAAATCAATGATAACTAAATGTGAGCCAGGGGACGCGGCACCTTGCCGGGCAACCTTGTTGCCATAGATAGCAACTGCCCCACTAACATCATCTTCCTCAATCAAAAAGACTGACCAGAATTCTTGCAGAGCTTCAGTTCTTGCATTGACAGTATGAAAAAAAGAGAGAATAAGGATCACAAAAAACAGCAAATGAACTAATGCTCTTAATTGTTTTTTGTTAACCAAGGTCCACATCTCTATATTATCAAAACTATTATATACCTTCCAGTAATTATATCAGGGTGTTGGGGTTGGGGGTAACAAAGTGCCGAAGTCAACATAAGCGTTTCCAGTATACGAACGGGTCAGAGACCAGTACCAGTATAAGTCTGTATAACCAACGGGTCCTTCAGGTGTCACATTAGGTGTTGGTGTTAGCCCTATCCTAATTCGGTTTGTGTACCAAGCATAACGAGTTATTTTACACTCTTGATCCTCGTCTGTTATCAGGCCAGTTTCAAAAAAACTAAATTGATCGTCGATATTTTCACTAATGGTTGCCTGCTGAGTTGGTACCGGGTCATTTGGAGAAACCCAATCATTTGACCAACCAAACTCTGTTACCCAGAATTCTTTGTCCAGTTCATCGTAATCTTCGAGCAATTCACAATAGGCTTGGGTCCATTCTTCTGCACTCCAAGGAGAATTTGGTTTAGGATAAAGGTGAAGGCCGTACCCGTGAGGAAGGGGCAAACCCATCGTTATCACCCGGGTCATCCAAGCATCTAGGAAGCTTGTAATTTCAATGCCATCATACAGCATACCCCAGGTAGGGTTTGGGCCGATAAGCTTTGCATTTGGATATTTTGTAACGAGATCGGCATACTCTTCAGTAGATTCGATTATGTTATTCCCGAAATTCCCACCACAGTCATCATTATTATCAGGTTCATTCAAGAATATCATATAACCTGTATAATCTTCCGACAAATGGCTTGGATAATTGTTTGGATCTACGAGACAGTCGTCAAATGGAATAAATTCTCCCCCTACTGTTGCTGGCCAGGGATTTAGTGGATTCAAGTTTGGTGGAAAAACACTTTGCGTGTGATACCAGCTAGGGTTAAATGGAACAGCATCAAAAACGGCAGGGCCGGTCTCAAGGTCCCATTTCATTCCTTTCATCGGCACGCTTACGGCCGACTTGTGTATTCCAGGTACAAACAACATCGGGCTTGGCGTGGTTCCAGGTGTACCAACAGCCGCTGTGCCGGTTGGCCCTATAGCTGGGTCGAGATATGCCTTGGATGGGTATGAAGCCTGTAAAGTAGATGCCTCATCAGAGACATAATAAAAGACAAAAATGATGATCCCAAGAATAATTGTAATAACCGGAAGTACAAGCCGTTTTCCCATGAAACTCCTCCTCAAAAAATAAGGGTAAACAATCTACTCAATCCACTAAGTAAGCGGCCAACAATAACTTATCTAATCAGATGGCCGCTTACTCTCAAGCCGTCCGCACAATTCCGCTAACTTATTTGCGGACGGCCACTAACTTTTTCAAGTGGATACGAATGAGCGGGCATTCAACCCAATCCTTAATCTAAATTAATCCCTTCGTAACCTTTGCTATCCTGGGGATTAGAACTGCTCTCTGTAGACTCAACAACAATTGCAACGATTGGTTGGGCTGCATTCTGGTCCCAGGGCAGGCTTCTCACGATCACGCCACTATTAGAACGTGCCAATGAACTGGTATCAGTGGGAAAAATAACGATGTCGTTGGTGCCGCTGCCAGTCAAGTTCCAAAAAGTTTTGCTGGCACCAGGGCCAACAGGTACAGTTGTTGTGATGACGTAAGTTATGTTTCCAATATTTGAATCTTTAACCTGTCCTGTTGTATAAGTTAAGACAAGATGAGTTGAAATCGTACCGGTATTTTGAATCTGAATGCCACTCGTATTACCAAAGAAATGTTCTTTGACTAATGGCAAACTAATTGTAGTTGAAGCATTGTCGTCGCTAAAGCAAGCGTAATGAAAATATCGTTTTGGATTTGTCCCATTTGCCCTATCATTGACTATGGCAACCAGATCAACAGCTGGCGAGCTGGAAATGACGGCCGAAGCCAGGGTTTGAGGATCGAAATGATTTGCCTGAAGAAAGTTAACCGATTCCCCTATTGAGATGTTGTTTTCAGTTACTACTTCTGTTGTAACATCGCCCTGAACTTCAGTATAAGTAACGGTAATGCTAGTCTCTTGGTCACCAACATTTTGAACTTGTAAACCTGTTGTTGTTTCTGCACTGCCCCAACCACGACGCAGCAAAGGGCAATGGAGAGTGGTTCCATGATCATCTTCAACAAACGCCCTGGAGACTTGCATACTATTCACCATAGGCTCATGAGTTGGATGTTCTATGGCGATGCCAGCCAGATTTTGGGTACCAGTAATGATTAGCGCACCAATCGTCAGGGAAGCTGGGGTAACAATATCCCCAGGTTGGAGAATTACTCTAGCGTACGGTGCAACATTCGGAAAAGAGGTCGTGAAAGATGTAGACGACCCATTCATCTTAAAGGTCGCCGTGATTGTGTTCGTAGAGTCACTGGCATTTTGAATGTAGAAAGTGGTTGTCCGTCCTGGGCTGCCATGGTCGTTTTTTGCTAATGGAAATGAGATATTGGTATCTACCGCCTCCGAAGTGGCATTATAAAGTCCGGCTGCTCTACCAAATCCCTTATTGTTAATGTTTATGATACCAGCTACAGGTTGGTCGCTATAAACCACCCCAGAACCATTAAAGCCTGCGGGCATTAGCAAAAGATCGTTCGGATCAGTGAAATCATCACTATAACACTCTTCCTTATCATCATCTGTTAGATAATTGTGTGATTCGCCAAAAGCTAAAATGTGCTCTTTACAGGTGTACGCATACCCAAGCGAATTAATACCTTTCAAGAAGATCGTAGCGTTCGCGCTCCCAATATTTTGAATTTGTTGCCCAGAAGTCCAGCCAACACTTGGCAACCCATTGTGACTGGCTAAGGCAAATGTTGCGCCCGATAGTGAACAAACAACTAAGAAAAAGATTAAGAACCTTTTCATTCCTCCCTCCTGGTTTAGATGTTATTAATATTTTTGGGCAACTCCCGCCGTAAATCTATTTGAATGGCCTACAATAAAGTTGACTTTAGCGACACTCAAAAAATGGGCAGCAGATTTAGCAGAAGCTCACAATCCCTCTGCACTCCCTAATTTATTAATAACATTGTAGATGATTTTACCCCCCCCCCCATCAATAGGACTTTGGTACTACTCTCTGCATTAGCTTGCTGACAATTTTAAGGCTAGTTATAGTTAGGTCAAAACAACAAACTCAGGCATAATCACAGGTACTATGAGTCAACTAAACAGTCACATCAACCCCAACAGTGAAGAATATAAAAGCAATTTTGAGCACAACGAAGGGCTGGCAAAAGCGTTAGCCGAACGACAGCAACAGGCAGCCTTTGAGCGGTCTGAGCGGTCTGTTGAAAGGCAGCGCAAGCGAAACAAGCTGCTGGTTCATGAGCGGATCGAAGCCATTCTTGATTCTGGCAGCCCCTTCCTGGAGCTTTCACCTCTGGCAGCCTGGGATATGTATGATGGCGATGCGCCGGGGGCTGGAATCGTCACGGGGGTCGGCCGTATTGAAGGTCAGGAGTGTATGATCATCGCCAATGACCCGACGGTCAAGGGCGGCACCTACTTCCCGGAGACGGTCAAGAAGCACGTCCGCGCCCAATATATCGCCGAAGAAAATCATCTACCCTGCATTTACCTGGTCGATTCGGGTGGGGCATTTTTGCATTTACAGGCTGATGTCTTCCCAGATCGGGAGCATTTCGGCCGTATTTTCTACAACATCGCCCGCATGTCTGGCAAAGGCATCACCCAAATTGCGGCCGTTCTTGGCTCCTGTACCGCCGGCGGGGCTTATATTCCCGCAATGGCCGACGAAACCATTATCGTTAAAGGCAACGGCACCATATTCCTGGCCGGGCCGCCGCTGGTGAAGGCCGCCACAGGGGAAGAGGTTACGGCCGAAGATTTAGGCGGGGCCGATGTCCATACTCGCTTAAGCGGCGTCGCAGATCATTTTGCTGACAATGAACAAGAAGCGTTGGCAAGCGTTCGAGATATTGTTAGTCATTTGAATCGGCGGAAGACAATGGGATTGGTGATGCAAACGGCCGAAGAACCCGTGTACGACCCCAAGGAACTCTACGGCGTTATCCCGTCCGACCATCGAGTCAGCTATGATGTCCGAGAAGTCATTGCCCGGTTGGTCGATGGCTCTCGACTAAGTGAATTCAAAGCCCGCTACGGCCCAACCATCGTCTGTGGCTTTGCCCATATCATGGGTATTCCGGTCGGCATTGTGGCTAACAACGGCTTGCTCTTTAGCGAATCAGCCCAAAAAGCCACCCACTTCATTCAATTGTGCGGTCAGCGGGGAACGCCCCTCCTTTTCCTGCAAAACATCACTGGCTTTATGGTGGGCCAACTATATGAAAATGGCGGCATCGCCAAAGATGGGGCCAAGATGGTCATGGCCGTTAGCAATGTCAATGTCCCCCGAATCACCCTGCTGCATGGGGTCAGTCACGGAGCGGGCAACTACGGCATGTCAGGTCGAGCCTATGACCCCCGTTTTCTATTTTCCTGGCCCAACAGCCGGATTAGCGTGATGAGCGGCGATTCGGCCGCTGGAACACTGTGGACGGTGGGTCAACGAAGCGCCCTGGCTAAGTTGGACAATCCATCTGAGGCCGACATCGCAGCGGCGGAAGCAGCATTCAAGAAACCAATCTTAGACCAATATGCTCATGAAAGCAGCCCCTATTACGCTACGGCCCGCTTGTGGGACGATGGCATCCTAGACCCGGCAAAAACGCGACAAGCCTTGGCCCTGGCCTTTTCAATAACCATGAACGCCCCTCTGCCAGACGGCCGTTATGGAACCTTCCGAATGTAAAAATCTCATATAGGCTAATTTTCAGCCAATGATTCATAAAATTCGTGTTATTCTGTAGTAGTCAAGGACATTTACCACAGAGAGCACGGAGAACACAGAGAGAAATATAGAGAATTTTTTGAGGTCAATGTGTTTCGTGTTGTTTAATATGTGTCCGACTATCACAAAATTCGTGTAATTCGTTGCAAGTTTTATCCTGACAACCTAGAAACGATTTAGAAATGAATGCTTCCCCAGTTCTTGAACATATTCAGCCAGCACAGAAATCGCAGGTTGTCGATGTCTTAAGCGCCGCTTTTTATGATTATCCAGCTATGCGTTTTTTCATGTCAGAGGAGCAAGCTGATTACGGCCGTAAATTGCGACTACTCGTCGATTTCTTCTGCGAAGCCCGCCTCTCGATGGATTGGTCACCGTTAGTAGTTCGGGTTGATGAAAGGCCAGTCGCCGCTGCATTAGTCAACCCGCCCGTCGCAACTGTATTCACCTCAGAGTTAAGGCAGGCATTAGAGGAGCTAAAGGTAGCAGTTGGTTCGGCCGTTATGGACAATATGCTGGCCTATGAGAAGACCTGTGAACGGATGGAACCAGAAGCCCCCCACCACTATCTCGGCATGATTGGCGTTTTGCCCGATCACCAGGGCCAAGGCTATGGCCGTTTGCTCATTGACTACATCCACCAAGCTGCTGATAATGACCCAAAGTCAACTGGCATCTGCCTGAATACTGAAAGCGCCCAAAATGTCCCCCTGTACCAACATCTTGGTTATCAAATCATTGGTGAAGCAGATGTAGGGCCGCTCCATACTTGGAGTATGTTTCGGCCGTCTAACTAAACGGCTCGAAGAGCATCCAAAGCCAACCCCAAACATCAAAACCAGAAAGCCGAGCTATCTGACTGTCCTCCAACTGGAAAAAGATAGTCCCGCCACCAGGATCATCGGTGTCTGGGGGTTGAAGCTGCCAGGCGCCGTCATAGCTAATTTCGGGGGCCAACGCCCAGCCTAATCTATCCTGTACACTCTGATTCTCTCGCCAAACCAAGCCAAAGCCCCGAACCGGGGCATAGTATCCGGCTGGTGGCACGGTTGAAAGGTCAAACTCAGCAAGCTCCTCGGTCCAGCCATTATTATATCGCTCCCACTGTAAGTCGCCTCCCTGCCCGCCATCGGGAACCACCTCGTCGTATAAAACATAAATCCAATCCAACTCTTGGAGCCAGACCATTCGGCCACCTTGAAAATGTTGTTCAACGGCCGTTGTATAGGTCGCTTCTGTCTGAGCGCAAATAATCGGATTGTGATCAAAAAAGTACGGCAAGGAGCAGGGCCAAAGGATTTCAACAAACGCCGTCGCGTAGGCTGTTTCACCCTCATCTGCATAAATAAATAGCTCAAAGCGGGGGTTGCTCCGGCGAGTATCGGGAATGTCTACGATAAAGGTTCCGTTGAGCGGCACATCCCAATAGGCAGGAAATCGCATAGAGCCATTCGCCCCATTGTAAATTCGGGCAAATTTACCGCCGCTCGATTGCCAGGAGAAGGTAATCGTCCTACCAGGATTATTGTCGATCGTTTCAGCAGTGAAGGAAAGTACCTGGGGTTGGGTTGTTGTCGCCGTTGGTAAGGGCTGGTTGGCTTGAGGAACGGCCGTTGGCGGCAAGGGGGTTGGTGGGGCTGCCGTCGGCGTGGGACTATCCTGTTCGGCCGTTTCCGTCACCGAGAGAACCATTGGCTTTGGCAAGCTGCTTTCACTGGTAGGCGGGCTTTCAGCCATCGGCGGAAAAGCTACCCCCTGATCAACATCATTATTTCTGCCAAAAAGACCGCAGCCTACCAGGAACGGTAAACACAAACATCCCACCGCCAACCAAAACAAACGCTTCATATCACTCACAAGTTTCCTCCACCCGGCTAAGTAAGCGACCAACAATAAAATATATAATCAAGTGGCCGCTTCCTTCAAAACCGTTCGCACATTACTGCTAACTTTTTTGCAAACGGTTACTATGGGCGGGTTCATTGTAAGGAACATATCGCTGATGACCTTAACGGGCTGCTGATTATTTCCCTACGTTTTCTCGTCGGCTCGTGTAATGCTTGGCTATTTTTATCGAGATTAAAGAGCGTTTAGCCACTCTAAGGCAGGGTAATCGCCGAGGCTCAGTTCGCTCAAAATCCGTTCATACAGCTTGTCCCCGTTTTTGCTGTTGGTCATGATGACCAGTCCAACTCCATTGTCTGGAAATCCCACAACGAAACATTTATAAACCCCATTGTCCCCCCAATGCCAGATGGCTGACCCATCGGCCGTAATTTGAGTTCCCCAGCCCAGGCCCCAGCCGACATCTGGATTCAAAGTATAATCTGGTTTGGGCCAGTCGTCGTGCCAGGGAGCAGAGTTGTTGACCTGAATATAGGGACGTATCATCTCTTTAGTTAACTCAGCCGATAAGTAAAAGGGGGAATCAGTTTTCGGTTGCAGAACGGCCGTTAGAAAGCGAGCATAATCGACCGATGAACAGTGCAAGCTGCCCCCAGCAATCATCTTCTGCCACAACAGTTTTTTGACAGGCTGCCCATCTTTATCATGGCCGACAGCCAACGGCCAGTTTTTCTTTCCATCCCAGGTAAAGGTACTGAGAGACATACCAAAGGGATCGAAGATATTGGTTTGAATATAAGATTGACAGGATTGATCACTGATTGTCTCAATGATCGTTTGAACCATTCCATAAGCGACCCCTGAGTAGGAAAAGCGGCTGCCGGGCGAAAAGTGAATGGCTAATTCACCTTCTTTTGGGGGCCAATTGGGTAGTCCAGTAGCATGATTCAATACATGACGACAGGTTATTTTCTCCAGTAAAGGTATATTTTTAGGGGCAAGCGTATCTAATCCGACACCTTCTAAAATAATCGGCATTCGGCCGTCTAGCATATATGAAACGAGCGGCCGATCAAGCTCTAACAATCCCCGATCAACTAACTGCAAGGCAGCATAAGCGACTACGGGCTTGCTGAGGGAGGCGGCTTCGAAGATCGTATCGGCCGTTATTAGTTCGTTTGTGGCAACGTTTGCCGTTCCATAGTAATAGGTCTCGATTGGACGGCCGTTGTTAACCAAGCTTATTGCGACCCCCGGCACTGACACCTCATCCAGCCAGCGAGGAACCTGTATTTTCATCTTTTCAACAAAGTGTTGCTCAAACATTTTGCCTTCCTCAATGTCTTTTCCATAGACAAATCAACAATAGAACATATGTTCCGTTTTCGATGATTTTCTGGTATAATTTGAGCGTATTGTGACCGATTTTATCCACCCTATTTTTAACAAGGAGAATAGCAAATGCAAGAAGTTAAACAGTATCCCAATGGCGTTTTCAGCTGGGTTGATTTAGCCACAACCGATCCCGAAGGGGCAAAAGCGTTCTATGGTGGCCTTTTTAGTTGGGATGCCCTCGAAATTCCAACACCAATGAGCAGCCCCTACACGATGTTTCAAAAAGATGGCAAGAATGTCGCTGGTGGTGGTCAGTTAGACCCTGATATGCAGGCTCAAGGCATTCCCCCCTTCTGGAGTTCCTATATCAATCATGAGGATGTTGATGCCATTGCAGGTCGAATTACAGAGGCAGGTGGCACGGTCATGTTCCCCCCAATGGATGTTATGGAATCTGGCCGTATGATCATGGCCCAAGACCCAACTGGCGCGATGTTTGGCGTTTGGCAGCCAAAAGAACATATTGGGGCGCAATTGGTGAATTTGCCAGGAACGTTAGTCTGGAATGAATTGCAAACCCGTGACACCGCTCGGGCGCTAGAATTTTATGGCGCGGTCTTTGGCTGGACGGGTGAGGTAGATGATGTTGGCTATATCACCATCTTTGCGGACGGCCGTCGGCACGGCGGTATGATCGCAATGGACGAAAGTTGGGGAGATGCACCCCCAAACTGGTCGGTCTATTTTAATGTAGCTGATATAGACGCTTCGGCCGCCAAAGCCCAAGAGCTTGGCGGCAATCTACTGATGCCTGTCACCCCTGCCGGAGAAATCGGCCGTTTTGCCATCGTTCAAGACCCCCAAGGCGCCATATTTAGCATGATCCACTTTACTATCCCAGCCGATCCGCCACCAGGATATTAGGAGAGGTAATCAGTAATTGGTAATTTAAAAGCCTGACATTTCCAAAAAGTCAGGCTTTTTGTATCTTTCGCTCGTTGTACGCTCTTACTAGTAGATAAAGGGTGAAACCAAGCGGGCCAAGCATTAGGATGAAGAACAGAACGGGAACTAAAACCAAATGGCAGATGTTTCGTTTTTGAGCATCAAGAAAAGCCCAACGGCCGACAAACAGATCAAATGCCAAAAAATGAATCCATCCAACTGTTGCCCCTGCATCGCTCCCCAAAAAACCAGCAATACTTTCCAACGAAGGCGATGCCAATAAAGCTAACCCATCACCTAAGGACGGTATGATTAAAACAACATATGCCAACGCTGCTGGTAATATGATATAGGGCGAATCGATGATCCGCTGCGTCCAACGCCAACGGGGCGCAAAGATCATCATCCCCCAAAACGGCGCAGTTAGTAAAAAGCTGAGAGAGAAAATCGTTTCCACAAACACCTTTCCAAAATGTGATTGATATTATTTCCAGCTGAGTTTAGCCATTGATTTATCAATCTCCAATCTTAAATACATAAATTAGCGCAACATTGTCTAACTGACCCATTGGAGCATGAGTTCAGGAGCAAGCAGCCAAATCAATTCATCTACCATGCCTTAATTTCGGGTGGTAAAATATAGCCATGCCAACCCACCTCTATTATGCGCCAGCAGCCAAAGGGAAAACTTCTTATGCCGTTGATCTTGCCAGAAAGACGGCCGCATCATTAACGGCCGAAGTTCGCATTTGCGTCCCAACCAGTTTACAGGCCCATGCCTGGCGAAAACGGCTGGCGAAGGCGGGTGGCGCCATCGGTGTGCGTGTTCTAACATTCGATGAATTGGTCGCGACTTGCCTAGATTTGGCTGGTGAGACTTATACGCAACTAAGCGAACCAGTCCAATACCGTCTGCTGCGAGCTATCATTGACCGCTTACCTTTAACCCATTTTGCCCCATTGAAAAACAAGCCTGGGTTTATCCAATTGTTACAACAGATGATCACGGAGCTGAAATTTGCCCAAATAGAACCGGCCGCTTTTCAGGAAACGACTTATAAACTTGGCAATGAGCCACGTTTGACCGAGTTAGCGACCATCTATCATCATTATCAAGCCCAGCTACAGGAGCAAGGGTGGGCAGATCGGGTCGGTATGTATTGGTTGGCGACCGAATCAATAGCCGAACGCGCCCCCCAAGTCGGCCGTAATTGGCCTTTACTTATCGTCGATGGCTTCGATGATTTCACCCCCATTCAACTCACAATGTTAAAGCTGCTATCTGGCCGGGTAAGTGAAATGGTCATCACCTTGACCCAATCAGATACCGTTGATTATCCCCGATATAACCGGACTCGTCAGGAAATTGAAGCGGCGATGGGCGTTCGCTGCCTTCCCCTGCCAGACAGTCATAATAAAATCGGCCGTTTACCCGAATTAGCCCATTTAGCCACCAATCTCTTCACCCAAAACACAACCAGTATCCCAAAAGACCAATCGGCCATTGATCTTATTGAAGCCTCAGACCGAACGGCCGAAGTTCGAGCAGCCCTACGGTGGCTAAAAGAGCGCGTTATTCGAGATGGCTATAAGCCAGATGAGGTGGCATTATTGGCCAATAAATCAGAACCATATCAGCCGTTTGTGCGCCAGATCGCGGCCGAGTTTGGCCTGCCGATTCGTCTGATTGACGGACTGTCCTTAGCAGACAACCCTCTGATTGTTTCATTACTCAATCTCCTCCGCCTCAACTTACCAACCGGGCCATCAAACGAACCAGAGCTGTCCCGCAGGATGGTCGTCACCGCCTGGCGCTCACCCTATTTCCTATGGCCGTTTTTAGAAAGCAGCGACGCAGACGCGCTTGATAATATCGGCCGTCAGCAGCGGGTGATTCGAGGCTTGTCCCAATGGCAGTCAGCCTTCAACGCTCAAATCAGCCTGGTCGAAGACAAAACGAAAGAAGAACGAGCCTCTGATGAAGAAGCGCCAACACCCAAATTACCAATCGGCCTAATGGCCCATAAATTACAAGAAAAATTCAATCAGTTTCTTTCCCACATCCAACCGCCTATATCAGCTTCAACGATGCGGGAATATGTCGCCTGGCTGGAAAATTTAATCGGCCCTGACCCAGAACCCGGTAGACGGCGGTATGCGCCAACCGAAAATTCCTTACAGATGACCCGCCAGGCCCGACAAAACAAGGAAACTGAAAGAGCTGACATAGCCGCTCTGCAAACGCTTAAAGATATATTGCGGGGCTTTACGTGGGCCGAAGATGCCTTAGGTCAAAGTCGTCCAATCGACTATGGTTATTTCTTGAACGAATTAATTGGCGCAATCAACTCAGCCTACTTTCAACTGCCGACCCAAAGGGGCCAGGCTGAAATTTTAATAGCAGATGCAGCCCAGGTGCGCGGCTTAACCTTCAAGGCTGTAGCGGTGATGGGCTTAAGCGAAGGCGAATTTCCGGCCGTTATTTCCGAAGATCCATTTTTACGGGACGCTGATCGTCTGGCATTGCAGCAACAGTTTAACTTCCCATTGGAACCATCGACCCAAAGCGCCGAACGAGAATTTTTCTACGAGGCCATCACACGGCCGTCCCACAAACTGCTCCTAACACGGCCGACCCTGGCAGACAACGGCGCAAATTGGCCCCCTTCCCCTTTTTGGGAAGCGGTTTATCAACAAATCGGCTCCCCAAAATTGCCCGAAGTTGTTTCCAGCGATAGTTTAACCCCAATTGAATCAGCCGCCTCTTGGCCCGAATATTGGCAAAGTGTAACCCAGATCGATTGGCCGACCGAACAGCTTTCCGAAGCCAATAACTGGCAGCGAATTGAGCGAACGGCCGAGATATTAGCAGCCCGCCAGCAAGCAGCCACCACCGATTTCGATGGCTACCTACCCCAACTGAGCCAACAATTGACCAGCGACTTTGGGCCAGACCATACCTGGAGCGCCAGCCGCCTGGAAACCTATCAAAAATGCGGCTATTTCTTCTTCATCCAAAATGTCCTCCAGCTGGAGGCCCGACCAGAACCAACCGAGGGGCTGGATGCCACCCAGTTAGGCACAGTTTATCATCATATGTTTGAGGCAGTCTATAACGCAGCGTTGCCAGAGTTGCTTGATGAAGAAACGGTTCGGGAATTTGTTAGGGTTACAGCAACTCCCATATTGGAGGATGCCCCTCAAAAAGAAGGATTTCGAGAAACGCCCTGGTGGTCGCAAACGAAAGAGGAGATGATCGAAAACGTGACGGCCTCTATTCTGGCATTGGAAGATGGCGATTATCGTTTCTTCAAGTCCGAAGCTGTATTTGGCTTTGACGAATGGGACAAGTTGATAATTGAAACGGCCGTTGGCCTACTTCAATTACGCGGCTTCATAGACCGTATTGACCAAAACAAAACAGGCCAATTGCGGATCATCGACTACAAGCTCGGAGGCCCGAACCAATTTAGCAAGCGAGCATTTAGCGAAGGCAAAAAGCTGCAATTACCCCTTTATGCGCTGGCAGCCCAAGAAACCTTAGGGCTAGGCCAGGTTGAGGAGGGCTTTTACTGGCATTTCAATCATGGTAAAGGTAGCCCATTTACCTTGAAGAAAGCAAATGGCGGCGTGGTTGGGGCCTTTGAAACAGCCATTGAATTTGCCGCCCAAGCAGTAGAAAAAATTCGCTCTGGTCACTTTCAACCAAAACCGCCCAATGGTGGCTGCCCAACCTATTGTCCAGCGGCCGCTTTTTGTTGGCACTATTCACCCCAAGCCTGGTAAACGATGACGTCTATCCTAAAACAGTTTGGCCTTAGTCCGCCCCAAGCAGAAGCCGTTGAAGCCCGGGTTCGAGACGTGGTTGTTTCAGCCGGGGCAGGAACGGGTAAAACCAGGACGTTGGTCGCCCGCTTTCTTTCTCTATTAGATGATGGTATTCCGCTGCGCCAAATCGTCGCCATTACTTTTACCCGCAAAGCCGCCCGCGAAATGCGGAACCGGGTTCGTCGAGACATCGGCCGTTTTCTAGCCCAACCCGATTTAGAAGCAGACGAATACGGCCGTTGGCAACACTACCACAACGAGTTAGATGCCGCCCGCATCGGCACGATCCATAATTTATGCAGCGAAATACTACACAACCACCCCGCCGAGGCTGGGGTCGATCCCCACTTTGAAGTCCTAGATGAGGTACAAAGTGCGCTGCTGTTAAAAGAAGCGGTTGAAGCGACATTGGCCTGGGCCGTCCAACCCCCTACCCCTTCACCTGTAAACGATCTTGAAGTTAGTATAACCCAACTGTTCAGGCTCCTATCTGAAAGACAGTTGCAGGACTTGATCGCTGCAATGCTCTATGAACGGCCGACGATGGCAACTTTAACAAAAGCTCTCCCCCCTGAGGAACTTTATAGCCGTTGGCAAAGTCAGCTTGAAGCCAGCCAGGAAGCGGCCTTAGAACAACTAACGGCCGATCCGTTCTGGCAAGAAAGTATCGCCACGCTGCGGCAGGCTGTTCCACTTGATACTCAAGATACCAGAGCAGCGCAGCGGGAAATGGTCTTAACGGCCGTTCAGGAAGCAGACGGCCAAGAGAGCGCTGTCCAATGCCAGTTGCTAGCCGCATTAGGCAGCATCAATTTAAGGGGTGGCAGCATCAAAGCCTGGCAAGGCGGCAGAGAAGAGGCCAACGCCGTCAAGGCCGCTTTAGGGGGACTGCGGAAACTGTGGCGAGATGCGGCAGCGCTTTCATTATCCTTGAACCAACAGGATGAAACTCTCTCAACCATCATGCCAGCCGTCTACAACTTATTTAACTATGCCAATCGAACCTATCAGATTGCCAAGAACGGACGAGAGGCCCTCGATTTCGATGATTTAGAAGGACGGGCCGTTGCGCTATTAGTTGAGAATACAGCCGTTCGATACTATTGGCAAAGACAGGTTGGAGCTTTGCTCGTCGATGAGTTTCAAGACACAAACGAACGGCAGCGGCAGTTCATTCGCCTACTCTGCCCTGAGCCAGGAAAATTGTTCATTGTTGGCGATGCCAAACAGTCCATCTACCGTTTTCGGGGGGCAGATGTCACCGTCTTTCAAACGGAACGGGAGGGAATAAAATCAACTGGCGGCAAGGCTGTCAATCTTGACACCTCCTACCGGGCGCATAGTACCTTATTAGAAGGTATGAATCGCCTGTTGAAACCAATATTGGGAGAAGATTCCCCCCAAAGACCCAATTACGTCGCCCCGTTTGACAGATTAGAAGCAGCCGACCAATCCCTTCCAACTGGTTTGACCATCCCATTTGTGGAATTTCACTTGGCCCTGGGCAACAAAGGCGAGGCATTACCCCTTGCAGCAGCCGGGTTAGCAACCCGCTTAGTAGAATTGGAACAAAACAGCCCCCTTACCTTTGGTGATATGGCAATTCTATGTCGAGCTTCAAGCGCCTTCCAATATTACGAGAATGCCCTGGATGCTGCCGGAATTCCCTATCTGACAGTAGCTGGCAAAGGGTTTTATGATCGGCCAGAGATTCGAGATTTGCTGAATGTTTTACAAGCAACGGCCGATCCCCATGACGACCTGGCCCTGGCCGGATACCTGCGTTCGCCAGGGTGCGGCCTATCTGATGAATCACTCTTCTACCTGGCCCAAGCCCGCCAAAGCGGCCGTTCTCTCTGGGAAACAGTTCAACAAGGCTTTCAATTTCAAGACTTGGAAGAGCAAACGCGGTTAGTGTGGGCGGCTAAGCTGCTTAATATGCTCCATGAATTGTCCGGGCGAACCAGCGTCGCCGACCTATTAAAGATATTCCTAGAGGAAACAAATTATTTGGCTGCGCTTCGGCTAGCAGGTCTGCCGAGGGCCTTGCGAAATGTTGACAAACTGTTGACCGACATTCATAGCAGCAGCACTGTCAATGTGATCGATTTTCTAGTCTATGCTGGCTCATTGAAAGATAGCGGCAGCCGAGAAGGTGAAGCGCGCTCGACGGCTGGAGGGGTAGTCCAGATCATGTCCATTCACGCCGCCAAAGGGTTAGAGTTTCCAGTGGTTGTTCTAGGCGATGCCGCTGCCACCGGTTCTAACCGGGGCCAGAATGTATTAATTGACCCTGTTCTTGGGGTGCTGTTAGGAAATGAGGGAGAAGATGGACAAAAATCGACCGTATATGAGCTAGGCAAACAACGCAATGGGGGCCAGGAAGCGGCCGAATTAGATCGCCTGCTCTACGTTGCCTTAACCAGAGCCGAACAAATTCTCATGATAAGCGGTCATGGCAGCGCAACAAAAGCCGAAACGCTCTCTCTAAAGGGCTGGTTAGGACAATTAGGAAAGATTACAGGGTTGAGCGACTGCGCTTTAACTGATTATAATGAGGCTGGAGAACAGGCTATAACCTTTAATTTGACCGTTGAAGATACGGCCGTAAATGCAACCCTTTATGAACCAAATTTCCGAGCGAACTATATTAAGATAGCCGGAAAGAGGAAGGTAGTTAACCAGGAAATTTTGACTCAGGCTCATCAATATCTAAATACGGCGATTATTAAGCTGCAACCAGATTTCGTTGGAGAAAAAGATACCCCGAACCGAGTTTGGCAAGTTGTTTCAACAGCAAAACGGCCGCAAGCGCCAGCCTGGCTAATTGGAACCCTGGTACATGAAGCCATCGCCTTATGGCGGTTTCCAGGCAACGGTTTTGAGAGATGGGTAAGAGCGCGGTCCAAAACCTATGGATTAACAGACAAGCTGCAATTAGCAGATGCCGTTTCCGAGGTCGGCCGTTTATTACAACGATTCCAAAACTGGGATTTGTTCCCAGAGATTGAGAATGCTAAAGTTCGTTTTCATGAGTTACCATACAACTATGATTTAGGTGATACAGTGGAGACAGGCTATATTGACCTCCTTTATCAACATGACGGCCGTTGGACAATTATTGATTTCAAAACGGATGATATTCGAGATGAGTCTGAGGTCAAACAAGCATATACAGCCCAAGTTCGGCGATATGGAACGGCCGTGACAAAGCTACTTGGCGAACAACCCCGTCAACTGCTATGCTATCTCAATGGGCCTATCCAAATTATTTCAACCATTGTTTCGTAAGAAATTCAACTTTTTGCTTTAATGCCATCCTTCAAGTAAGACGAACCAAAAGTTGAACTTCTATATTACAAATAAACTTTTTAGAAGGATGAAGCACTAGCCCTAATTGGGCAAAAAGTAATGAACGAAAAACAAAATCTGTTGCAAGCTATCGCTCTACAAGAAAACCTTCGCGGCGTTGTCGATGATGAGGTCATCGACATAGCCATTGCAACATTGAGGGAGCGGATTGCCAAACTTGATACAGGAGAAGAAGCCCAACAGCGCAAACAAGTCACCATATTTTTTGCCGATCTAGTCGATTTCGTGGAATTAGCCGCCGACCTTGACCCAGAAGAAGTCAGCGCCATTCAAGAAGCCTATTTCAAATGCTACCAACGGCATATTGGGCAATTTGGCGGCCAAATAGAAAAATTTATCGGGGATGCTGTCATGGCCGTATTTGGCATTCCCAGTCTCCAAGAACATGATCCAGAAAATGCAGTCCGAGCTGCCCTAGAGATTCAGGAAGCGATTGCTAAATTAAATAACTCTTTAGACTTACAAACACCATTAAGAGTGCGAATTGGCATCAATACGGGCGAAGTTTTTGTCAATTATCGGGGGGAAGGAGATTTCAACGTTGTCGGCGATGTTGTAAACACCGCAAAACGGCTAGAGGAGTCCTCCCCACCTGATGGCATCCTCATAGATCACAATACTTACAGTCATATTCGACACATTTTTCAATTAGAACAAAGACCACCGCTGATAGTAAAGGGCAAATCAGAGCCTTTACAAAGTTACCTTGTAAAGGGCATGAAGGACCAAAATCTACTCGACACCAACTACAAAACCGCTGCCGGACAAATTCCGATGATTGGTCGAGAACAAGAATTAATGCGACTTCAGGGCTTTTTAACCCAGATCAATGAAGCAAAACAATTTTTGTTAGCCTTTATCATCGGTGATGGCGGGCTGGGGAAAACCCGATTATTGGAGGAGTTTAACCGACCACTGCTAAAGAGTGATGTTGAACAACCCATCAACCATATTCACGTTCAAACAGATTGGCAGTCCCGCTTCATCCCATATCGGCTGCTTTATAATCTGCTAGCCACTCATTTCAACTTTAAGGAAGATGATCGGCCGAACAACCGCCAGAAACTGGTAGATGGCTTAGTCGCCTTATTTGGCCCGGATGGAGAAGAAAAAGCTCATTTTATTGGACAACTCATCGGTTTAGATTTCTCAAGAGAAGCCTTCATAAGTGGGATTCGGAGTGATGCGGAACAGATTTACGGCCGAGCCATGCACTATCTGAATCAGTTTTTAGCCCAAATATGTCGAGATAAACCATGCTTGATCATTTTCGAGGATATTCAATGGGCTGACAACGGTTCTCTCAACATGATTGCTCAAATAGCAAAACGATGTCGCCATTTACCCATCCTATTAATATGTTCCGCTCGACCTCAATTTTTAGACCAAGAGCAAGCATGGTTAACGTCTCTAAATCCCTATGAGCTAATTGAACTCCAGCCTTTAACCCCTTACGAAAGCAAACAGCTTTCCCAAGTCATTCTACGGCGGGTAACTGATATGCCCATGTTGCTCCTCCAGAAGATCGTCGAAAATGCCGGTGGCAACCCCTATTATGTCGAAGAGCTAGTTTGGATGTTGATCGAAGACAATATTATTTATGAGGATGGACAGCAATGGTGGGTGGATGAGGCAAGATTAGAGGAGCTGCGAGTTCCTCCAACCTTAACGGGCATTCTCCAAGCCCGATTGGATCGGTTGAGTGAGGAGGAGCGACAGGTCCTTCAACGGGCAGCGGCAATCGGCCGTAATTTTTGGGGATCAGCGATTGAATATTTATTAGTTGACAGAGAAAACCTATTAGAGCGAAGTAAATCTATTCTGGCCCGGCTCAGTCAGCGCAAACTCATTCGGCCCCTTTATAAAAATGGCAATGGACATCAGCTAAATCATGCTGATAAACCAATACCTAGTTTGCGCGAATATACCTTCCAACACCCGTTACTCCAAGAGGTAACCTACAATAGCATTCTCAAAGCCCAACGCCGTCTTTACCATCGTCAAATTGCCGATTGGTTTGTGGAACAGGAAGAAAATGGGCGAATTGAAGCCTACGCTGCCATGATCGCCCAACATTTTGATCAGGCCGGGGATATTGACCAAGCTGTAAAATGGTATGGGCAAGCGGCCAAATTCGCTCGAAATGCCTACGTTTATCAGGAAGCGCTTGAAAACTATGATCGGGCCTTAAAGCTGCTGCCACCAGAGATTGCCACACCTGAGCGTATCCCTTTATATGATGGATTAGGGCTAATGTTAGTGACCCAAACCCGCTATGATGATGCCCTTAGAACCTACCAAATTATGCTGGCAGAAGCCGAGGTTTCGGGAGATTTAAATTCTCAAGCCACCGCCTGGCTCAGACTATCTTTTGTCTATTTTAATATCGGCAACCATCATAAAGCTTTGTCTGCAACCAAACGGGCCGAACAGTTAATTCGTATTTTGGATCCCGTTCAGCCCGCCGACCTATCAAGAGCGTTATGTCGCAAATGTTCAGCCTTACTCTATCTTGGACAAATCTCCTCTTCCTTGGAGGCAGGTCAGGAATCACTCAAAATTGCTCGCCAAATAGAGGACCAAAATCTAATCGCCTTAATTTTAGGTACGATTTATCTATCGTATAAGGCATTAGGAAACCATGCAGAGGCAGAACACTATGTTAAAGAGGGGTTGGCTATCGAGGAAAGGATTGGAGATTTGGCTGCGGCCGCACGAAGCATTAACAGCCTGGGTGAATTGGCTCGTCTTCAAGGCGATATTACTTCGGCCGCCAAATATTATCATCGCGCTTATCTAACGTTAGAAGAAATCGGGGATATTAGTTATGCCATGATTGTACTCAGCAATTTGGGTGGAATCATGGTCGCTACTGAAGATTATGCCGCGTCTTTAATCCCATTAGAAGAGGTTATTGCCAGGGTAGGAAGCCGTTGGTTGGCGCTGCCAGAAACCTACCGCTTTTTAGCCGAAGCTTATCTAGGACTAGATAATGGTTTAGAGGCTTTAGAAGCCATCCAACTCTCACTAAAGCTCGGCCGTCTTCAAGATAACCCGGAATTCATCGGTCATGCCTGGCGCGTACTTGGTAAGGTATCCATCCATCTCGGCCGTTTTGTGTCTGATGATAAGCAAAAAACAGGCACTGCTTTTTCCGCCTCAGAATGCTTCAAAAAAAGTATCTCAGTATTTTTGGAAGCCGAAATGAGACGAGATCAGGCTTTTACTCATTGGGATTGGGGCAATTATGCTTCATCAGAGGGAGATATAACGCTAGCCCTCAACCAGTGGCAGTTGGCTCGTGACATATTCTCCGATTTAAATTTCCCCCTTCTAGTTGAACAGATAGATGCTGTTTTGACTCCTCAAAATAGGGGAGTATGAGCGGTTCAACAACCCTTGATCTCGCCTGGCAAGGGCTTTCTTCTTTTCCTGAAGCCCCAGATAAGTGGCAGTCTGTTGAAAGAATTTTCCTAGAGGGCAACTTGCTGACATCGTTACCCAACGAGATTGAAGTCTGTACCCAACTTCAGGAATTACACTTAGATAATAACCAGTTGCTCACATTACCCGAATTTATCGGCCGTTTAACCGCCCTGAAAACACTAAGTTTACATAATAACAGATTAACCCACCTCCCCACCTCATTTTGGAATCTATCAAATTTGGAAAAGCTAATACTGGGTGACAATCCCATTCATACCTTACCTGAGCGGATTGGGACATTCAGAAAGCTAACCGAACTCTACATACATGGCATGGGGCTAACGGCCGTTCCAGCCACCCTCGGCAACCTGACCCGCCTAACAACATTAGACCTAGGCCACAATGCCATATCGACCCTGCCTGATTCGCTGGGTAATCTAACGAATCTGACCGATTTTCTATATCTAAGCAACAATCGATTGACTTCCCTACCCAAAACCTTCAGCGCTTTCACAAAGCTCAAGTATCTCAATTTAACGGACAATCAATTTACCGAGCTACCCGCCTTTATCGGCCGTTTAACCAGCCTCCGAGAGCTACGTCTATACAACAACCAGCTTAGTCGCCTCCCCGATTCATTAGGCAATCTAACCAACCTGGTCGAGCTTCATCTGATGAACAATCGATTGGCGGCTTTACCAGAGTCAATCGGCCGTTTATCAAAGCTGATCCACCTCGATCTACGAAACAACCGTTTAACCACCTTGCCTGATAGCTTGAGGCAGCTTACCGATCTCCAGTTCCTAGATTTACGGGGAAATCGTTTAAGGACAGTTCCCAATTGGCTTAAAGAACTACCAAATCTTCGCAAGGTAGATTTTCGCTGGAACAAGCTCCAGATAGATGCAGCATATGAGGCTAATATCAAAAAGCTGGGAGCAACCGTTTATTTCTGATACACAATTCGGCCGTCAACGATCGTCATCAACACCTCAGTCTCAGCGATCTCAGCCCCAGTAATACCCTCTGCCTCTAAAGCAAACAAATCACGATCCAACACAATCAGATCAGCCACTTTGCCAGGTGAAAGGCTGCCGCTGAACGCTTCCCAACCCGCTGCTTTAGCGGCCGACAACGTATAACCCTCAATCGTCTGGGCCATCGTCAGCCGTTCGTCTTCATACCAAGCATCATTCTCCATAGCGGCCGTTTTCTGACGAGAAACGGCCGCATGAATCCCTAAAAATGGATTCGGATCAGCCACAGGCGCGTCGCTGCCTAGAGCCAACAAAGCCCCGCTTCTCAACAAGCTTTGGAAACGATAGACCCGCTCGGCACGAGAGCCTAGCACACGCTCGGCCGTTTCCATATCATCCAGAATGTGTAAGGGCTGAACACTGGCCGTAATATTGAGGTCAGCCAGGCGCGGCAGATCGGTCGGGTCAATAATCTGGACATGCTCAATGCGATGGGGAATGGCTGGCTGGGGACCAGAAGCGATCAACTCCTCAAATATATCTAATACGGTCCGGTTAGAGCGGTCACCAATCGCATGAATACTGATAGGGAATCCGGCAGCCACCGCCCGCCGGAAGGTGTCGGCGATCTCTTCTGGCGGGGTCACATTCACCCCAAAATTATCAGGCTCCTCTGGCCGTTCCTTTTCATAAGGAGCCAACATCCAGGCCGTTCGACTGCCCATCGAGCCATCGGTAAATAACTTAACATGACCCAACCGCAGAAATTCATCCCCCAAACCACTTAACACCCCTAAGCTCGCCAAATGATGAACATGATGGGCAGCGATGTTGCAGTTTATTCGTAAAGTCAAGCCTTTCCTGTGATTCAAACGTTGGTAGGCAGCCAGGGCAAGCGGGCCATCTTCCTGGTCTTTCATCCGTTGGTCATGAACGGCCGTAATCCCCAATCGATTCAATTCCGCCATACTTTCAGACAGGGCCTTATCCAGAAACTCAGGAGATAATGGCGGCATCTTCTCTAAGACAAGATTGATAGCCAGCTCTAGCAAGAGACCATTAGGTCGGCCGTTTTCATCCCGAACAATGATGCCGCCGGGCGGGTCGACCATTTCAGAGGTAATGCCAGCAGCGTCTAAAGCGGCTGAGTTAGCCACCGCAGCGTGCATGTCACTCCGCCAAAAGATAGCTGGCCTATCGAACCCCGTCACGGCATCCAAATCATCACGAGTAGGCAGGCTCTTGTCAGGCCAGCCAACTTCATTCCACCCCCAACCGCTAGCCCACATTTCTGGCGGTGCAGATGCCAGCCAGCGACCAATGCGCTCTAACATCTCTGCCTTGCTACGGCAGTTTGCGAAGTCGACCAGCTTTCGAGCCAAACTCCAATAATAGAGATGGATATGAGCATCACATAGGCCGGGCAGGACAAGACGGCCGTCAAGGTCAATCCGCTCTGTTTTCTCTCCGGCCAGGGCCAAGATATCTGCATTAGAACCAACGGCCGTAATTCGACCACCTGTAACGGCCACCGCCTCAGCCCACGGCAGCTTTTCATCAACTGTATATATCCTAGCCTGGTACAAAATAAGGTCTGGCATGTTCAACTGTTCCTCCAAATTTAAGGGAGCGCAGGTAGGCTACCTGCCACCTTTCCATATATAAAATGTTAAATGAGTGTCAATTATCCTGAAAATTTTGGGACAGGCGACAGTTCAATCCAATTTCTTGAAAAACTTTTTGCCGTTTACCCACTTCAATCAACTTTTATAAGAACGCGGAAATCCCCGTCAACTCCCGGCCGACAATCAACATATTTATCTCATTCGTCCCTTCATACGTGTAAACGGCCTCAGCATCTAGCATCAGTCGAGCAATGTGGTTTTCGATGAGAATGCCATTCCCGCCTAAAACCTCCCGCGCTAATTGAGCCACCTGCCGCGCTTTGCGAGCATTGGCATACTTCGCTAGAGACAACATCGGGCTGGTCAGCTCACCATTCTCCATAAGTCGGGCCAATTGCAAACAGAGCAGTTGCATATCTGTCACCATACTAAGCATTTCGACCAATTTTTGCTGAATCAGTTGAAATGAAGCGATAGGCTTACCAAACTGCTCGCGTTGGCTGGCATACTGTCTAGCGCGTTCAAAGCAGGCCGCGCCTAAGCCAGCCGCTTCCCAGCCAATCGCATACCGATTCTGGGCCAAGACCTCGCTCAGTTGGCGGAAGGAGCGTATTTCCAGGCGATTGGCAGCAGGAACAACGACATCTGAAAGAGAAATATCAGCGTTTAATATCGCCCGCTTACTAATTTTTCCCTCAATGTTTTGAATCGTAACCCCAGCCGTACGTTGCGGTTCTTCAATGACGAAGCCGCCAAACTCCCCATTTTCGTCTCTCGCCCAAATGATTAATAAATCCGCAATCGCAGCATTGCCAATCCACCGTTTTCGGCCGTTTAACACATAACCCTCCCCCTCTCGCCGAAAGGTGGTCAATATATGGGCGGCATCTGATCCCCGCTCCGGTTCCGTCAAAGCAAAAGCCCCAATCTTCTCCAATTGAGCCATGGCAGGCAGCCAACGCGCCCGTTGCGCCTCCGAGCCAAGTTTACCGATTGTGTTCATCGCTAACCCATTATGAACGCCATAAAAGGTACTGATCGACCCATCGCCACGCGCTAATTCATAACGAACCAGGCCATAGGTCAAAGGGGACAAGCCAGCACAGCCATAACTCGTCAACATGCCGCCCATGATAGGCAAGCTCTTGAGTTTCATCGCCATCTCCATTGGAAATTCGGCCGTTTCCCAATAATCATTAATCGTAGGCAACACCGCCTCAGCCACATAATCGCGCACCTGCTGGCGCAAATGATGTTGTTCGGCCGTTAAAAGCTCATCCAACTTCAAAAAATCATAGTGCAATTTGTCCATCGCTATCTATCCTTCTATTGGCATATCGGCCGTTTTTCAAAACGCTAATCGACCTACTCAAGAGTATAACAACGGCTAAATTTCAAGGCATGTTAAGGAAAAAGCAGGCTTTTACTAAAGTACATGTCTTTTAACTGTCACCCCTGCGAAGGCAGGGGTCTATCTTGGGCAAGCAAGTGGATTCCCGCCTTCGCTGGAATGACAATTCCCTACTTTGGTCAAAGCCTGAGGGAAAAAGATACCCCAAAACATTGCCCTGCAAAGCCGCTAAAACCCCAGGGTTTTTCCAAAGTCAGTAAAAAGGAGCGAGAGCTTCCGAGATACTGGCATCGAAAAGACGTTGAGCAAAAGCCAGATTCTTCAGACCCAATTTACTAGCTAGACCAATGATGAAATTATTCAGCGTGGCCATCCCTTCAGCCATCAAAGGACTAGAGATACGAGTCGCATCTTCATCTAAAGTAACATCCCGCCGATAGTGGAGGCCGTTTTCAATGCCCCAGTAGTTTTGGATTAAGCTCATCAATTGTTTGGTGGAAACTTGTTTAGATGTCAAGCTCGTGATGCCAACAACCGACTCTGAGCGAAGCTTACCAGTTGTTAGACAGGTAGCTTGACGCTCAATTTTGAAGACACGTTCGACCCCAGGCCAGTCGAGATAACCCGTTTTATCATCTATGACTGTCAATGTTCGTTTTTCCAATCGTTGATGGGCTTTTCGGGAGGTATGTTCTATCTCCTGTTCCATCTTTGGTTGATGCCAGCCAGGTCGTTGAGGTAACGGCTCAAAAAACCGTTCAATATCATCTTGTAAAGTCGATTGGTTACCTTTCGCAAACCAAATATAGTCGCCACCTCCAGATAGAATAGCAACCGAGATAGAACGCTGAGTGAACATCGCATCGCCACAGACAACTCGGCCTCTCAGGTCAATTGCTTCTAACACAGTCGGCGCAGCAACTATTTCATTCTCCTTGCTTCCGACGGTGACCTGGCATAATACGATTCCCTCATCAGGCAAGTAAGCGGCTAACAGATGCACCCCTTGGGTTCGTCCTTTTGGAATAGTTCCTCGGAGTGTCTTTCCATCAATGGCTATCAACATACTCTGCTGACCACCATAACTCTGATGTAGAAATCTCAATAGGACACTTTGTAAATCTGTTAGGTTACAGCTATCTTGCAACGTTCGTCGGATTGTATTGAGTGATGGCACTTTCCCCCGTTCGAACTGGAATAATCTCACCAGTATCTTACACCTCAAACGTAGCCATTGGGCTATCGATGATGGTTTGTTCTGCCCGGCTAATTTGGCCATGATTATCCAGGTCAATAGATACGCCAATGGAAACTGTTTGCCTCTTTTGGCCCTTTTATCCTCTACTTTTGCTAAAAATTCTAGCAATGCTGTCAGGTCCAATAGAATTCCATCTGATTCGATTTGTTGCAATGTGATATGATCCATTTAAGCCTCCTTCTGATTTTGGTGTCGTTTCAACTCCATATTATCAGTTTGAGGCTTTTTGTTCCTGTTTTTTTCCGACTTTGGAAAAACCCTGGCTAAAACCCAAAGAAAGAAACTTTCCTTAGCGGCTTTGCGACTTCGCGTGAGGCTCGTTGCTTAGTCTATCAACCTGTTCGCAGATCTAGAGAATCATATACTGGGACTTGACACTACTGTGTGATATACAGTATAGTATAGCGCATGGTAAAAAACCAGAAAAAAGACGACCTATATGAAAAGCTCCTCTTAGAGCTGCGGCGAGGTATTTTGGTTCTGGCTGTCTTAAGTCAGCTCCATAAAAAACAGTATGGCTATGCCCTGAAACAGTCCTTAGACGCACAAGGGCTAGAAATTAATGAAGGCACTCTCTATCCATTACTACGGCGATTAGAATCGCAAGGGCTGCTTGAGAGTGACTGGGAGGTCATCGATGATGCCCGCCCACGCCGCTATTACAAGATTAGCAAAGAAGGGGAGATGATTTATTCAAATTTAACCCGTGAATGGCAAGAACTGGGCAATGTGATGGACAATATCCTGTTCCCAGCATCAGGAGGCAACAAATGGAAGCAAATGAGCTAATTGAACGCTATGTACAAGAAGTCGGACGACATCTACCCAGCAGTAATCGAGAAGATATTAAGCTCGAACTAAAGTCGCTGCTGTTCGATACGATTGAAGAACAAACGGCCGAAACCGGATTGGAACCAACCACCAAGATGGTGGCTGAATATCTACGCGAATTCGGCAGCCCAGAAGAAATCGCTGCCAAATATCATCCAGAACGCGTATTAATTGGAGCTAAACTGTTCCCCCTCTACAAACTCGTCCTAACGATTGTTCTAACCGTGATGGCCGCTTTTCACCTGTTAGGATTCATATCGCCGTTTATTCAAAACGAATCGATCAATATCGTTCAAACATTGCTCAACCTTTTATCTTCATACACCCAAACAGCCTTTGTTGTCATCGGAATCGTCACCCTCATTATGGGCGCTATAGAGCGATTACAAGGCGATGCGTTTCAGTTTGACCCAAATGAAGGCCCTGATTTTGATCCTTATCAACTACCCCCAGTCGAAGACCCCAACCGGATCAATCGCTTTGAGATCATCGTTGGCATCATCTTCTCCACCCTAATTATCATTGCCCTAAATTTCTTCTATGACAGGATTGGCTACATCGTTGTATCGGGAGATACCAGAGAAACTTTTACTTTACTAGCGCCAGAATTTCAACGACACGTTCCCTGGTTAACCGTATCATTCGCGTTGGATGCTTTGCTGAAGCTGGCTGTCTTGGCCCAAGGCCGTTGGAATAGAGGAACACGGTCGGTCCAATTAGCGGTTGAAAGCTTTGGGATATTTGTTCTTTATCGAATCTTAGTTAGCGATGTGATCGCCATAACGCCACTCTTCACAACATTTGCAAAGGGGATTATAATTTTAGTGATTATAATTCAGGCATTTGAATTAGTCGGCCTTGTGACCCGGTTATTGATAGGACGGCCGTTCCGCCCCAAAAACTTCTTTAGCTCCCTATCATTCAAGGGTTAAAAAACGCCCCATCAGTGTCCTAAAGCAAAAAAGGCGCCACTTTTTGAAAAAGTAGCGCCTTTTTCAATTGCAATATGCTTCTAGTAGCCTAATACCTCAACCACAGACCGAACCGCTTCAGCCGAATGATCTAACATGGCCTTTTCCTTATCATTTAGATCCATTTCGATCACCTTCTCGACACCATTACGGCCGAGAACGGCCGGAACGCCCAAGAACAAATCCTGATAACCATATTCGCCCTGTGTATAAACCGCACTCGGAATGACTCGCTTCTTATCTTTCAAAATCGCCTCAACCATGATAGCAACCCCGGCCGCAGGAGCATAATAACCACTATACCCCAACAACCGGACGATCTCTCCCCCACCCTTGGCTGTGCGCTGAATGATCTTATCCAACTTATCTTCGGCGATAAGCTCCGTGATCGGAATACCAGCCACCGAGGTGTGGCGGGGCAGCGGCACCATCGTATCACCATGTCCGCCGAGGACGATACCATGAATGTCTTCCACACTGACCCCTAATTCCATTGAGATAAAGGTCTTGTACCGGGCCGTGTCCAATGCCCCCGCTTGACCAATAACTCGCTCGCGTGGGAAGCCAGTGACATGCTTAATGACATGGCACATCGCATCCAGCGGGTTACTAACAACCACCACAATACTGTTAGGCGCAAATTTTTTGATGTTCTCCGAAACTTCTTCCGTCACCTTTTGGTTAATCTTGACCAATTCATCCCGGCTTGGGAACTGCCCCGTTTCTGGGTTCTTCCGGCGAGGGACACCAGCCGTCACAACAACCACATCAGCCCCTTCAATGATACTCGGATCGCTGCTGCCCGTTACCCGGCTGTCAAAACCAATGGCGGGAGCGGCTTCATAGAGGTCTAGCGCCTTTCCAGCCGCAACCTGACCAAAGATATCAAAGAGGACACAGTCCCCAATTTCCATCTGGGCAATCCAATGAGCGGCCGTTGCCCCAACGTTTCCCGCCCCATAAAAAGCAATCTTGTTTTGCATCGTTTCTTCCTTTGAATTATCTATGACAGTAAATTAAAAAGTTCAACTTTTTCGATCATGTCATCTCTCCAATAAGACGAACTAAAAGTTGAACTTTATGTTGTACCCATTAACGAGAGACTATTCGTCTTTCTGAAAATCTTCATATATTTCATCTAAGAGTTGAGCCGCTTCCACCAATTTATCCAGAGGATTCTCATCCCCAGAAAAATAACGATAATCAGCCGGCATCAAATCTAGCGTTTGTAATAAATCCCGGTATTTTTCTTGGAGGGACTTTTCACTAATCCCATAAGCAGCAGCCACCTCTTCGCGGCTCTTCTTAGCCGAATTAACCTTGCAAATAGCGTAGGTTACGGCCGCAGCCCAAAGCGCCGGTTTCGGAATCCGAAGCGGCCGTCGGCCAACCGTAATCCGATATTCCAACCACATTTGAATAGCTTTGCCCGTTTGTTGGATCGGCAAATCCAATTTTGGCATCCCTTCAATCAACAACGTCTCGACCTCATCTAAGGCCGAAGAAAACAACCGTTCATAACGGCTGGCAACATTATCGTCCGTTTCATTATGGAGATAGTCACCCAAAGAGCGCATCGCCTCGGGATAGTTCCCACCCCGTGCATAAGCCCTGGCAATATTAAGGTGATATTCTGGGTTTTGCGGATCGGCCGTAGTGGCCTTCTTAAACGCAGCAACGGCCGAATCTATCTGCCATTCTGCATAATGCTTCAGACCTATTTCGTTCTGTTCTTCTGCCAGACGAAGTTGCTTTGGGGAGGGTTTTTTCGGAGTCGTCATTACTTCCTTCCAGACAAATGTATCAATCAGCTAACTTCAACGGCTGGTGCGGCATCAACGGCCGTTACAGTCGCATCAACTGCCGCTAATTCCTGCCCCTGTTCAAATGCCATCACCTGTTCAAATGCTGCAATAGCAACAGCTAACATCCCTTCATCCGGCTCTCTGGTCGTCAAACGTTGCAAAGCCAGATTAGGTTTAGTCATAAGCCGAATAAGGGCATTGTCCTGAAACTTCGCTGTAAAACGAATGTACTCATAAGCAATACCTGCCACAATAGGCAGCAGCAATACGCGAGACAAAATCCTTACTGGAATAGATAACGACGGCAGCAGGGTGAAGATAAGAATAGAAATGACGACAACGGTCAAGAGAAAGGCTGTGCCACAACGAGGATGCTCTAATGGAAAACGAGCCACCGATTTAGGCGTTAACTCGGCCCCTGCTTCATAAGCGTTAATGGTTTTATGTTCGGCCCCATGATAACCATAGAGTCGGCGAATATCTGGTAAACGGCCGATCAGCCAAACATAACTAACTAAAAAGGTAAGCCGGATCAAGCCCTCAATGGCATTACTAAACAGATGGGATTCAATGCCAAACCAATTTTCGGCCTGTCCGGCGATAAAGGCTGGCAAGACAAAGAATAAACCGATGGATAAGCTAAGTGAAAAAATAACCGTCCCCCATTGCATCGGCCCTTCAAAAACATTGCCGGGCAGTTCTTTAACGCCATCCACTTCATCGCCTTCTTCTTCCTCTTCTTCAAGAGCGACTTCAGCCGAAAACATGAGACTCTTAATGCCAAGCCCTAAAGCATCCCAAAGTAAGGTCAATCCTCGCAAAAACGGTATCTTTGCCAACCCGCCGCCATAAATACGAGAATCTAATGGCTCAGTATGTAATACGATCTCGCCTTTGGGGTCGCGGACAGCCACAGCCAGGGCTTTAGAACCACGCATCATCACCCCTTCAATAACAGCCTGTCCCCCATAATTAATTTCTGATTTTTTTGTAGTATTGGACATAGTGATTGGATTGTACAGAGGGGACTTTAGCCCGTCAAGGACAATAATAGTTAACAGTTTACAGTAAACATGGAGCAGCAACTGGCCTACGATTGACTGCTAACTGGTTACTGTTTATTGAGATTAGGAAAGACGGCGAAAGCTAGTCAAAATGCTGCTAAATGTCCGCTGGTAAGTGGTATAGACCGTGTTCTTCGCACAGAGCGTAACAAGCATACTGTCCTCTTCGCCCAGGAAAAACTGCTGACTGCACCGCAGATAATCAAAATCACTTTCTTCACCAATCGGCGTCTCAACATGAACGGCAATATGACTGCTGTCAATCCCTTCAACTTGTTCAGCGCCGAGTATCTGGTATTCGCTGCTCAGCAAAAACAAGACGGTTTCCTCATAAGTTAAATCATTGAGCAGACGGCTGTTAGCAACCAACATAAACGCATCGGCCGTTATGAAAGCCTGGGTGACGGCCATTTGATCCTCAAAATCGGCCGTGTCAGAGATTGGCACAGCCAGAAAAGCAATTTCCATATCATCCGTTTCGGCCCCAAAGGGGCTAGCCCCCAGCATGAAAATATCGCCGGCATCTACCAACGATTGGATCGGGGGATCAGATCGCCTTTCCCGCCGCTCTCGTTCAAACCACGTCCATTCCTGGGGCAGATCAAAAGTGAAGGTAGATCGAAAGTCAATGATTGTCTCCCATCCATCAGGGGCACGGTCCCCCACATTAGCCGTGACAATCGGTTGATTGCCCAACAAGCGCGTGATAACAGCGGCTGCTAATATCACGAAAACAGCGACAGCCACATAACCGCCAATAGCGCCTAGTGACTGTGTTTGCTGCCAACCTTGATTGACGGCAACTTTTTCAGGGGCCTCTATATCAACCCCGGCCAACGGTCGTCCACAGTGCCAACAAACCTTATCATTATCAAGTGCGGCCTGTCCGCAATTTTCGCATCTTGCAATCATTAACTTTCCGTTCGTCATTAGAGTAAGTGTAAAGTGCTTTACACCCTCATTGTATCAAATTTACCTGTTGCAATAATCAGAGATTGGTATTATTTACCTATTGAGGAAGTTGTACAAATTTCCTTATACTTATCTTAGCTAAATAATCTCTTAATTCCGCACAAATTAAGGTGAATTTTAGCCAAGCTATAAGCTAACAATATAATTCCTCCTTTTTCTCCTCTTCCCTCAAAAAGCCTTGCTTCCCCGCAGGGCTTTTTGCATTCTATAGCGGCTATGTTGATTGCAATTTGACAATTGTGCTTGTACAGTTGAGACTCAATTCTCAGATATATTAAGGCTTACCCTAGAAAGGCCCACATGATCGGTCAATCCACGCCACCCCTTCAAGTAAATTACCACCCCCCAACCCCGATAGCGGGCATTATTTTTCGGTTAGCCCAACATCAAGACCTGGAAATGCTCTGGAAGAGCTGTTACCCGGACGCGATCTGGTCACAATTTGAAGATCATTTTGAATATTTGCTCAAATGGCAAGCCAGCGACCGTTGTTACATTTTAGTAGCGGTAACAACAAATAACGCTGACATTGTCGGCAGCGGTCAATTAATTCGTCAATCGAACAAGGCTGAAATCGCTGAGTTGGCTGTGCGGGAAGACTATCAATGCCGGGGAATTGGAACGGCTATCATTCAGATACTTACCCAACTTGCCAAAGAACGGCATCTGAGCCTGCTCGAAATTGGCGCAGCGATTGAAAACGAAAGCGCCCTACGCTTATACAAACGGCTCGGCTTTAGCCATGAACGCCAATTGATATTACCCAACTCAAAAAAAGCCATCGTACTTTCAAAAGATATAACGACTCGAGGAACATAAATGAGTGACATCAGCCGCCTACAAAGCGACAATCCCGAACAGATACGAAAACAATATAAAACCAAAGATAATCTACAAGTCCGAATAGAGACCCATCAAAAATACACCCAACCCAAAAGCGATTTTATTGGCTTTATCTTAGACCAGGTCAAATGGACAGGGCAGGAAACGGTCATTGACGTCGGCTGTGGTGCAGGCGCTTATGTCGATGGGGCAATGGCCCGCGCCAGGAACTACTTCCCTTGTGACCTATCATTCGGTATGCTCCAGGGGTTAGCCCCGCCCAACCTGCCCCGTGTCAACCTCGATGCCCAACAGTTACCCTTTGCCCACGAAAGCGCTGATGTTATTCTCGCCAATCATATGCTTTATCATGTACCAGACAAAGACACGGCCGTCCGCGAAATCAATCGGGTACTAAAACCAGGTGGCACCTTACTAGCTGCCACAAATAGTGAAACAAATATGGCAGAATTGACCGAGCTGCGGGTCGCCATCGGCCAGCGATTTGGCTTGAAAGCAGATTCTAATCCGATACAACCAGGCTTGACCTTTACCCTTGAGGACGGCCGTCCACTGCTAAACCGCCACTTCACCTCTGTTACCCGCATCGATCAACCCGCCGCCCTGGTGTTTCAAAATTCGCAGCCCGTTGTCGATTATATCAATAGCAGTCGCAGCTACATCGAAAACCTAATTCCAGACTTAAATGAATGGGCAGATATAGAAGCGGTGATTCATGATAAAGTCAACGATGTCATTGCCAAAAATGGAGAATTTCGGGTCAACAAGCTATCCGGTGTTTTCGTCTGCCAGAAAGAGCCAAACTAAATGGAAAATCTAACTTGGCTGCTAACCCGGCGTTCAATCCGTCGCTACCAACCAGTTTCCGTCCCCCAAGAAAAAATTGAACAGATATTAACGGCCGCAACTTGGGCGCCCTCCGCCCATAACCGCCAACCCTGGCGCTTTGTCGTCATAACCCAGCAAAAGACCAAAGAGCGGCTGGCCTCGGCCATGGGCACTCGACTCCGGGCAGATTTAACGGCCGATCATGTCCCCCAAGCAGTTATCGAAAAAGATGTCGCCCGATCCTACCAACGGATAACGGCCGCCCCCGCTCTCATCCTCATCTGCCTAACCATGGTTGACATGGACAGCTACCCCGACCAGAAACGGGCCAGAAACGAATGGCTCATGGCCGTCCAATCGACAGCTATGGCCGGCCAAAACCTGCTCCTGGCCGCCCACCAATCCGGCCTGGCCGCCTGCTGGATGTGCGCCCCCTTATTTTGCCCGGATGTCGTCCAGGCAACCCTCAGTTTACCTGACGATTGGGAGCCACAAGGATTAATCACAATGGGCTATGCCGCCGAAACCAAAGAGAAAACCCGCAACCCTCTTGCCGCCCATGTCAGGTTCTGTTAAAATTAAACGGTATGATTAATGGGATTCATCAGATGATTCAACTTTCAAGGAGATTCGTTGCGCCCAAATAACCACACTTCTGAGCTGTTCCAATATCTCATCAACGAAAGACTTATAGAAGGCGACAGGCTGCCAGCCTTGACCGAATTAAGTGACGAGTTAGAGGTCAGTGTCAGCAAACTCCGGGAGCAGTTGGAGTTAGCTCGCCATTTGGGATTAGTCTCGGTTCGGCCCCGCTTAGGTATTCGGCGAGAAAAGTATGATTTTCATCCGGCCGTTTCAACCAGCATGTTCTTCGGCCTAACGACGGGAGAAGCAACCTTTGAACAGTTCAGCCAACTAAGAAAGACAATCGAAACCAGTATGTGGGCCGAGGCAGTTCAACGTCTTCAAAACCAAGACAAAAACGCCTTAAAAGAGATCATGAACCAGGCCTGGGACAAACTACGAGGCCAACCGGTTCATATACCAAACGGTGAACATCGTGCCCTTCATCTAAAGATATTCAGTCGTTTAGAAAACCCATTTGTCCAAGGTATACTTAAGGCATATTGGGATGCCTACGATGCAACCGAATTAACCCGCTTTGCAGATTACCAGTATTGGCTTGATGTCTGGAATTATCACGAACAGATTGTTGAAGCGATCTGTGATGAAGATTTTGACAACGGCCGAAAAATATTAGTAGAACATTTTGAATTATTGCCGACGGTCAGCCACCCCGCTGTCAACGGGCCGTCAAATTAGCCATTGGAGTTATTATGGATCTAAAAGAGGATTTAGTAACCGAACAAGTCAATCATATGGATTTGAGCGGCTTTTGCTTTGTCGAGTCTGGCTCAACGGTCCGTCAAGCTGTCAAAAACATGCGCCAGGAAAATGTCAATGTTTGTCTGGTCAGGGCGCAAGATGAGTTAGTTGGCATAGTGACCGACCGAGATGTACTCCGCAAAGTGGCCGTCCATAGTGAGGTTTGGGATAAGTCAGTCAATTCAGTTATGACCCCCAACCCCATTACTATAGACCAAAGTGCTTCAGCAGCCGATGCCCTCTGGCTGATGGATGAGAAGCGGATTCGTAACTTACCCGCCGTCGATAAATCCGGCAAAGTCGTTGGTAACATGACCCATCAATCAATTATCAACTATCTAGCCGCCCGCTACCCAACCGAAATCTTAAACTTGCCCCCCAACCCAAATCAATTCCCTGATCAGGTCGAAGGCGGCTAAAAAGAAAGAATGGCAACAATCGGTTGGCATTGGATACGGCCAAAGCCAGCACCCATTTATTAAATGCCACTTCCTCAATATGGAGACTATTTATGTCAGACACAGTGATGGAACAAAATCCCCCTATAGAAGAGCTTGATTCAATTGTCATCCGTTTCGCTGGCGATTCCGGTGATGGGATGCAGTTAACAGGTACCCAATTTACCAATACCTCGGCCGTATTCGGCAATGACATCAGCACCTTACCCGACTTTCCAGCCGAAATTCGCGCCCCGGCCGGAACCCTACCCGGAGTCAGCGGCTTCCAGGTCAAATTTTCCAGCGAAGACATCCTGACCCCAGGCGATGCTCCCCAAGTGTTGATCGCCATGAACCCGGCAGCCTTAAAGAAAAGTCTACCAGAGCTAGTCCCAAATGGAACCATCATCGTCAACACCGATGCCTTCACCCAGCAAAATCTGCGCAAAGCTGGCTATGAAGAAAACCCGCTCGAAAACGACTCCTTAAAAGGATACCGTGTCCATCCCGTTCCCTTAACCTCCCTCAACAGAGAAGCGTTGAAGGATATTGAAGGCATGTCAAATAAAGACAAGGATCGCAGCCAAAACTTCTTTGCGCTGGGCATTACCTTCTGGATATTTGATCGGCCGTTAGAGACATCAACCTCCTGGATTAGCAAAAAATTCGCCAGCCGCCCTCTAGTCATTGAGGCCAACTCCAAAGCCCTGCGTATGGGCTATTACTTTGGAGAAAACACCGAGATTTTCCGTCAACGTTATCGGGTAAAACCCGCCGCCCTGCCCCCTGGAACCTACCGCTCTGTTACAGGAAACGAAGCAGCCGCCTTAGGTTTAGTCACAGCAGCCCGAAAATCTGGCAAACCGCTCTTCTATGGCAGTTATCCCATCACCCCCGCCAGCGACATCCTCCATTATTTAGCCGGACTTCGCCACTTTGATGTCCGTACCTTCCAAGCCGAGGATGAAATCGCAGCAATGGGGTCGGTAATCGGGGCTGCCTTTGGCGGCGCCCTAGCCGTAACCGGTACAAGCGGCCCTGGTATCGCCCTCAAGAGCGAAGCCATGAACCTGGCTCTGGTATTAGAACTGCCGATGGTCGTTATCAATGTCCAACGTGGTGGACCAAGTACCGGCCTACCAACCAAAACAGAGCAATCAGACCTATTGCAAGCTATGTTCGGCCGTAATGGCGAAAGCCCAATCCCCATCCTGGCCCCCCAAAGCCCGGCCGATAACTTTGACATCGCTTATGAAGCCGTTCGGCTTTCGCTGCGAGCCATGACTCCCGTCATGATTCTCTCCGAAGGATTCCTGGCAAACAGCTCAGAACCCTGGATGGTGCCAAATTCGGCCGACATTCCTGAAATCATCGTCCAGCATCCAGAACCGCGCAGCGCTAACGGTGAATCAGAGCCATTCCTGCCCTACCAACGAAACGATGACACCCTGGCCCGCCCCTGGGCGATTCCAGGAACAGCCGGATTAGAACATCGGCTGGGCGGCTTGAGTAAAGCGCCTTTAACGGGCAATGTTTCCTATGCCCCTGGCGATCACGAGCAGATGGTGACAGACCGGGCCGATAAGGTGGCTCGATTAGCCGACGTTATCCCAGCCCAAGAGGTCTTTGGGCCAAAAGCCGGCGATCTGTTACTGCTTAGCTGGGGCGGCACCTATGGGGCTGTCCGCTCCGCCACCCGCAAGGCTCAGGCCGAAGGAAAATCTGTGGCCCATGCCCATTTACGGTATCTGAATCCCTTCCCCAGCAATCTGAGAGACATTTTAAGCCGCTACAATCACATTTTTGTCCCAGAATTAAACACTGGGCAGCTAACCTTTTTGCTGCGCGGCCGTTACGCCCTAAACGTTCAAGCCTTTCCAAAGATTCATGCTCGCCCATTTACCATTGCCGAAATTAGCAGCAAAATTAACGAGATTTTAGGCTAAGAGGAGATAAAGGAGCGCCAGCATCCCTTCTGGCAGCAGACCAACTGGAGGCCGGCGTTCCCTTTCTAAGGAGTTAATATGACCACAGCAACTGATACTATTCCTATTACTTTAACCCGCAAAGATTTTGTTTCCGACCAGGAAGTCCGTTGGTGTCCTGGCTGTGGCGATTATGCCATCTTGGCCCAAATTCAAAAAATCATGCCCGATCTAGGCATTCCTAAAGAGGATATCGTCTTTATTTCTGGCATCGGCTGTTCGAGTAGGTTCCCATATTATATGGACACTTATGGCATTCACAGCATTCACGGCCGTGCGCCAACCATCGCCTCCGGTCTGGCCGTTGCCAACCCCGACCTGAGCATCTGGGTCATCACCGGCGACGGCGACGGCCTTTCAATCGGTGGCAACCACCTGCTCCATGCCCTGCGCCGCAACGTCAACTTGAACATCATTCTGTTCAATAACCGCATCTACGGCTTGACCAAAGGCCAATATTCGCCAACCTCCCGCAAAGGACACAAATCAAAGTCCTCACCAATGGGGTCACTTGAACAGCCCTTGAACCCTCTGGCAGTTGCCCTTAGTGCCGAGGCGACCTTTGTAGCCCGCACCGTCGATTCTAACGTCCGTCATCTGGCCGACATCCTCGGCAGAGCAGCCGCCCACAAAGGCACCTCTTTTGTCGAAGTCTATCAAAACTGTGTCATCTTCAATGGCAACGAATGGGATGACATTAGCGACCGTAAAATTCGGGATGACAACTTGCTCTTCCTCGAACATGACCAACCGCTGGTTTTTGGTAAAAACAAAGACAAAGGAATTACCCTTAGAAATGGCTATATTCCCGATGTCGTTGAGCTAGGCAATGGCACAAAAGAAGAAGACCTTCTCGTCCATGATGCTCACACCGAATCCTCCCATCTGGCTTATCTATTAAGCCGCGTCGAACACCCCGCCATTATGGGTGTATACCGCGATGTTCAACGCCCAACCTATACAGAAGGCTTAATCGAACAAGTTGAATTGGCCCAAGCAAAGAAAGGGACAGGCGATCTCGATAAATTGTATCGAGCGGCCGATCTGTGGGAAGTGGGTCGAACTGAGGTGATTGAATCAAATGTAGCTGGAACCGTCCCAATGGAGCTAGATGAACAGTATGTTGATGAAATGGACCAGGAACGGGAAGAACCAACGAAAATGCAGGATCATCTGGACAACGCCCTAATCTCGGTCTTGAATCCAAACGTGCCAATCACGGTTGAACAACAAACATCGTTAGCCAATAGCATTCGTTTGATGACCAGCCATAATATTGGCAGCTTGCTCGTAACAGACGAAGACGGCCGTCTCACAGGTGTCTTCACTGAAAGAGATGTCCTCAATCGGGTCGCTTGTCAGGTCGAAGATTTGACCCAAGCCCATGTTATCGACTATATGACTCCAGAGCCGTTCGCCTTAACAAAGGACATGCCCATTAAACATGCCCTACACTTAATGTCCATTCACGAATTCCGTCATCTGCCATTGGTAGATGATGACTTCAAACCGGAGGGTGTAATTTCCTTCCGAGATGTCGTTCACCACTTAAAGGAACGATTAGCTTAATGAAAATGGTGCTTTAGGAATCTGGATGATCTAATGCGTAAAACGTAATGAAGGCTCGTTACGTATTACTGTCTTGTCCTCAACTTAACAATTTCCTAAAACCCCAAACCTACCACAGGAGAAACGATATATGAGTGACATTGAAGCCGATTTGCTTCAAGCCGCTCCGTCCACCCAAGACAGCTTGGGAGATGGATGGGAACCGATAGTAAATGATTTTTCAATCGTCGTTGCCACTGCCAACGGCACAGGAAGTCAAACCTCCAACTTAACCCTGCTTCGAGCGCTGTTTAAGATGGGCATTCCCGTAAACGGGAAAAACATCTTCCCATCAAACATCCAAGGGCTGCCCACCTGGTATCACATTCGGGTCAGCCATGAAGGGTTTGTCGCCCGCCGCCATACCTCTGAGGTATTGGTCGCCTTCAATGAAGCAACGGTAGAAGAAGATATTGAAACACTACCCCCTGGCGGCGTTTGCATCTACTCCGACGACTGGCGCAACGTACCGCTCCGAGATGATGTAACCAACTATGGCATCCCGGTCAAACAGTTTCTCAAGGATGCTGGCGTTCGGGGGAAAATCCGAGACTATGTCGCCAACATGGTCTACGTTGGCGCACTGGCCCAACTCATCGGCATTGACCTGGATAAAGTAGAAGAAGCCCTCTCCTTCCATTTCGGCCGTCGCCAAAAATTAGTTGACCAAAATATGGGCCTTGTCCGAATGGCTTACGACTGGACGGCCGAAAACATACAAAAATCAGACCCCTACTCTGTTGAGCCACTTGAAGGACTCACCGAAAATCAGATTCTTATTACTGGCAATGAAGCCGCTGGCATAGGGGCCATCTTTGGCGGCGTGACCGTTGCTGCCTGGTATCCCATCACCCCCTCAACCAGCTTAATCGACGATCTCGTCAAGCATCTACCCAAATTGAGACGAGACCCAGAAACGGGCATCGAAACCTGTGCCGTCATTCAAGCTGAAGATGAACTGGCCGCCGCCGGGATGATCATGGGCGCTGGCTGGGCCGGCGCCAGGGCCATGACCGCCACCTCCGGCCCCGGTGTCTCTCTCATGGCCGAATTCGCTGGCCTGGGCTACTTCGCAGAAATCCCATCCGTTATCTGGGATATCCAGCGAGTTGGCCCCAGCACCGGCCTCCCAACTCGCACCGGACAAGGAGACATCACCTTTGCCTACTACCTGGGACACGGCGACTCAAAAAACGTCCTCTTGTTCCCCGCCACCGTCGCCGAATGTTTTGAATTTGGAACCACCTCCTTTAACCTAGCCGAAGAACTGCAGACACCAGTTTTGGTACTGAGCGATTTGGACCTGGGCATGAATACCTGGATGACCAAGCCATTTGATTACCCTGAAGAACCACTCAAGCGGGGCAAAGTCTTAACGGCCGAAGAAGTCGAAGAAAAAGGCTTCGCTCGCTATGCAGATATCGACGGGGACGGCATCGGCTACCGAACCTTACCCGGCAACGAACATCCCAAAGGAGCCTGGTTCGCGCGGGGAACGGGCCACAATGCCCAGGCCGTTTACAGCGAAAAAGCGGAAGATTGGGTAGAAAATATGGCCCGCCTCAACCGTAAATTTGAGACCGCCCGCGAATTAGTTCCCGCGCCAATTACAGACCAAAATGAGAAGGCCAGCATTGGCATCATCTCCCTTGGAACCACGCTCTTCCCAATCGAGGAAGCAAGAACCCGCCTAGCTGAAAAAGATGTGGCAACCAGTTTCATGCGCTTGCGTGCCTTGCCCATTAACGGCGAAGTGCGTGATTTTGTTGAAAATCATGACCGGGTTTATGTCATCGAAATGAACCGAGACGGACAACTGCACGCCATATTGCAAACAGAAATGCCCGACCTGGCAACGAAATTAACCTCAATCGCTTTCCTAGACGGGATGCCACTAACAGCCCGTTGGACGGTGGAAGCCATCGAAAATAAGGAGCATTCAGTATGACAACCCGAAACGCTAGCCGTACCAATTCAATCGGATTAGAGTTTGCAGATTACAAAGGCCGCCCGTCAACATTATGCAAAGGCTGCGGCCATGACTCTATCTCAAGCCAAATTATTTCAGTGGCCTATGAACTAAGCATTCAACCGCACGAAATTATTAAACTGAGCGGCATAGGCTGTTCAAGTAAGTCGCCCGCCTATTTCCTCGGCCGTTCTCATGGCTTCAACGCCCTACACGGCCGTATGCCCTCCGTCGGCACTGGCGCATTAATGGCAAACCATCTTCTCAATGCCATTGGCGTTAGCGGCGATGGCGACACAGCCAGCATCGGCATGGGCCAATTTAAGCACCTGATGCGCCGCAATGTCCGCATGATCTACATCGTCGAAAACAATGGCGTCTATGGCCTGACCAAAGGACAGTTCTCTGCAACGGCCGATTACGGCCAACAGCTAAAATATGCAGGCAAGAACGACTTCCCCGCCGAAGACCTCTGCATCGAAGCCATTGTCGCAGGCTGCGGCTTCGTCGCCCGCTCCTTCTCTGGCGACCCGAAACAGGTTCGAGAGCTGTTGAAAGCGGCCTTAAACCACAACGGCACTGCCATGCTCGACATCATCAGCCCTTGCGTCACCTTCAACAACAATGATGACTCAACCAAGAGCTACAGTTGGGGCAAAGAAAACGAAGAGCCACTCCATGACATCAACTTCGTCCCCAAGATGGACGAAATCATCATCGAGGATTACGAACCGGGTGATATTCGTCAAGTCGAAATGCACGACGGCTCAATCATTCAATTACACAAGCTAGAAGCAGATTACGATCCAACAGATCGGATGGGCGCACTTAATCGCCTTGAATGGGCCAGACAGCAGAACGAATTCATCACTGGCCTAGTTTATTTCGACGATTCCCGCCCCTCACTGGCTGAAGTCAGCAATATCGGCCAAACACCACTGGCCCAACTGCCAGAGGAAAGATTACGGCCGTCCCGCCAAGCCCTGGCCGACCTCATGGATACCTTTGTCTAATCATCTATTGAGATTTCTTGGGAATAATACGTATTAAGGATTTGATTTAACATGCAATTTGGTTTATTTGATGAAAGACCTCCCCAATTTGAATCGCTCGACGAGCTGGTCGAGACGATGATGAAAATGGAAGATGACCCCTTGTTCCCAGAAGGGACCAATATGGTCATCTACCGGGGCAATCCTGAAGCAAAGCTCCTCATTGTGGGTGAAGCGCCAGGGACAGAAGAAGACCGCAAAGGGAAGCCCTTTGTCGGCCGTTCTGGTCAACTGCTCGATCAAATCTTGCGGGCCGTCGATTTCGACCCCGAAGAAGACGTCTTCATCACCAACGCTGTCTTCCGCCTGCCCCCCGGCAAAGACGGCAAACCCCTCCGTAAGCCAACGTCAGACGAAATCGCCTTCTATAAACCGTATCTACTAGAGATCATTCGCCTAATCGATCCCGTTATCATGCTCCTGACAGGCAATGTCTCCTCAGAATCCATCCTGGGTCAAGTCGGCATCACCAAATTACGCGGCAAATGGTATCCTTATGACGGCCGTTGGGTCATGCCCATCTTCCATCCAGCCTATCTGCTCCGCAACCAGTCCCGAAAACCAGGCCAGCCCAAAGACCTAACCTGGAAAGACATCCAAGAAGTTCGGCGCAAATACGACGAATTACTGGGCTAATCTGTGGCCGAACGCCATTCTCAGCTAGCTGCCAAACGAGGCGAACCCGGTTACGTCTGGCGCTCCGGCCAGGAACGTCGCCTACAGATGATTCAAGCCTGGGCCGACCTTTCAGGGCACATTCTGGATGATGGCTGCGGCCTAGGCACTTACCTGGATGCCCTTGCTCCTTTTAGTTCCCACCGTTTTGGTCTGGAGGTTGAGTTAGATCGAGCCGCCAAAGCCTTACCCCTGGCCGAGGGCATCGTTCAGTCAGTGGGGGAAGCCGTCCCCTTTGCAGACAACAGCTTTGACTTACTGCTCAGTAATGAAGTCATCGAGCATGTTGAGGATGACCAAGCCGCTTTAAGCGAAATGGTTCGAGTCGTAAAACCGGGCGGCCGTATTATCATCTTCTGCCCCAACCGCTGGTATCCGGTCGAGCAGCACGGCATCTTCTGGCGCGGCCGTTACAAATTCGGCAACATTCCCCTGGTCAACTACCTGCCCAACCCTCTCCGGGATAAACTAGCGCCCCACGTCCGAACCTATTCAGCCAAAACCCTACACCAGCTATACCAAGACCTCCCCGTTCATCGCATCTACCACGGCCGTATTTTCGGCGGCTATGACAATATCGAACGACGCTGGCCCCGCTTCGGCCGTTTACTCAAAAAAACCCTCTATGCCCTAGAGAAAACCCCCTTCTCCTTCCTGGGCATTTCCCATTTTCTCGTCCTAGAGAAAGCGTCTATTAATAGCTAGAGGCCAGCACTTCACAATTCATTATTTATTATTCGAGCGGCCGTTTCCCCGGAACCCCCACCCGCCTCGGATACTTCTCAGGTGTCGGCCGTTCCTTCTCCACAACCACCAAATAGTGCTTGTTTTCAACCCCAGGCAGACTGATTTCAGTTAACGCAGCCTCCCCTCCACCTAACGTCTCAGTCGCTTTAGCAGCATCGGCCGTTTCTTGCCCCGCACTGCTCCCCTTTTGAGCCAGCATATGCCCTCCAACCTTGCACAGCGGCAGCAAATACTCAACCAAAATCGGCATAGCGGCCAAAGCACGAGCCACGACCCAATCAAACCGCTCTCGATAGAGGCTGTGTTGCCCAACAATCTCGGCCCGCTCAGGTACTATCGTTACGTTTTCTAGGGCTAACTCGGCCGTAACCGCCCTCAAAAAATCGGTTTTCTTTCGGACACTTTCAACTAAAGTTAGATTAAGCTCAGGATAAAGGATTTTCAGCGGTAGGCCAGGAAAACCAGCCCCCGTGCCGACATCAATTAAGGATTTATCCGTTAAATCGCCTGTCACCGTCGCGCAAGAAAGCGAATCAAGGAAGTGACGAATGGGAATAACGGCCGGATCAGTAATCGCTGTCAAGTTTATCTTCTGGTTCCAATCCAACAGCAGCGTTTGATAACGATCAAATTGAGCCACCTGATCGGCGCTCAATTCCAGACCAAGATCCGCAGCCCCGGCTCTAAAACGCGACATCATTGGCATCAGCGACTTTGTTCCAGTTCCTTAATGATCAGATCGATAACATAAGTATCGTACTGCTCGCCCCCAAACGAGACTGGCGTAAATTGAATCCAAGATTGCCTCAATAAGTAGTCGGCCCGGACGTATAAGGGCGAGATAGCCTCAATGCCATCGCCCGCAAAAAACAACCGTTCAATTTCACGATATAGATCGATCCGAAATTCATCATTGTCCAGAACGGCCGCATCCGTAATGAGTGCATCTACCTCCCCACAACTGCGGTTCTGGCGGTTCTCACTGTCATCACAATGCAAAACGTCCTGCATCCAATTATTGGCATCAGGATAATAAGAGGCCCAGCCCAAATCCCATACATCTGGCCGGGCCGCCCCAGCGTCCGGCCGTGTATTAGCCAACAAGGTACCAAACTGAACCTGCTCAATAATGATTTGGTCTTCCGGGCAGTTTAACTCCTCCTGCCACATCTCCCGCAAAAGCTCCGCCTGTTGCAAAGCCAAATCAGAGGCGCTAACCATATAAGTCACAGGTGGCATCAGGCGACAGTCGCTAAAGCCACTGTTTGCCATCTGTTCCCTGGCTCGGTCTGGACTGTAACCGATACCAACCTCCCCGACCAGTGGCGCCCCAAAAACGCCCGGCGGAGATAAGTGGCGCATCGGCAACCCTTGACCACCATGTACCTCCCGTATGAGCCGCTCCCGATCAATCGCCCAACTAAAGGCTTTCCGAACGGCCGGATTACTAAAGACTGGGCTTTCAAAATTATAAGCTAAATAAAAAACAGCTTGTTCAGGAACAACAAGCACCTTCTGATCATACCTATTCAAAATACTGGTCCGATCCGCCAGAGGAACCGGGCTAATGTCCAAGTTTCTATCTTCCCACAACAAGAAAGGATTAGAATCATCATCAAAATGAAGAATATTAACCACATCCACATTCCCTGTAAATGGAATCGGCCAGAAAGGGTTTCGTTCGAGAACGGTTCGAGTCCCAGCCAAAGTCTGAGAACCAAGAACAAACGGGCCATTCGTATAAATGTTACTAATATCTGACCATTCTTCGCCCATTTCGAGAACGTACTCAATTGGAACTGGATCCATCAAGCTTAAACTGGTAATGGCAAGGAAATAACTAGCAGGTTCAGTTAAGACAATTTCCAACGTTTGGTCATTAATGGCCCGAACCGCTAACTGGTCTAAAGCTTCAGAAGTAACTTCTGTTGCACGGGCAAGCGCTTCACAACCTTCAATGATAAATAGAACCAAGATGTCGGCCGTTGGAATTCGGGGATCACAAGCTCGTTGAAGCGCATACACCACATCATCAGCTACGACGGGTCGCACGGGATTGTGTCGAGAAGGGGTGCTGCCTAAGAGCGTTGACTGGCCTTCATCCAACTCAATCCAATAAATGTCATCACGCAGGTTGAACGTCCAGGTACGGCCGTCCCCACTAACTTCCCACGACTCAGCCAACTCTGGCTCAAAGGTATTTGCTAGCTGATTATATCGAGTCAAACTGACAAATATATTTTCGATAACATCAATATCATTGTTCCGAAAAGCAATTTGGGGGTCCAGCGTGCTGAGGTCCCCTAATTGGCTAACATCCAGCTCTACCATTGGATCATCTTCATCCATCACGACAACTGGCGTCACCTGAACTTGAATAGTTTCAGTCTGAAGCACAAGGCGGGTAACAATGACTTCTTGACCCTCCGGAGCTGGTTCGGGCGTGGATGTGGGCAGCGGCTCTTCCGCCTCCTGACAACCATAAAGCATCAGCGCAAATAATAAAAATAAAGTGGGTGGTCGAAGTTTTTGTTTATGAAACCGAACCATCCTGGTGATCCCTGACGGGCAGGATGCTCGCGCTCCTCGAGCTATCAACAACCGTTTCGCCCACCCAAATAAAGTCAACGGTGCGTGTCCAGTTGCAAGGTCAAATAAAAATTCAAAAAAGTTTTTTAGCATTATCATCATATTCATGGGGCCGCCATGCTAACTCATGCACTTCCAGGTGACAAGTTATTGTAGGGGTAGTATGTATATGGTACGATTACCAAGATGATCCTATCTTTTAGCGAAAAACTTACCTCGTTCCCGAAGTAATTGAGAATATAAGCACAAATGGTAGAAAAAATTCTAGTTGTAGATGATGGACAACATATCCGGGATTTCCTCGCGGACTACATTCTTGGGCCTAAGGGTTATACCATTATTATGGCCCACGATGGTCAGGAGGGGTTTGAAAAAGCGATACGAGAAAATCCCGATTTAATGATTGTAGACAATCAAATGCCGAGGATGTCAGGCATTGAAATGCTCCGCAGATTGCGAGACCAGAAAATCGACATTCCGGCCATTTTAACCACCGCTTATGGCTCTGAAGAAACGGCCGTCGAAGCCTTCCGGTTAGGCGTAAAAGATTACGTCATCAAGCCCTTTGATGCGAACGTGATAAAGTCCTCGATTGAACGAGCCTTACGAGAAAGTCGCCTCAAACAAGAGCGTGATACCCTCTTAAACCAAGTATTAGATAGTAATGCCAAACTTGAACGGCGCGTTCAGGAACTAAACACCCTTTACGGCATTGGCAAATCAGTTGCTGCCTCACTTGATCTGGAACAAGTGCTTCATCGGGTTGTCGAAGCGGCCGTTTATATTACCAATGCTGATGAAGGCTTTCTAATGCTGCTTGATAGTGAGCATAACGAACTCTATGTTCGAGCATCAAAAAACCTAGATTCGGCTGCCCAATCAATGCGATTGCGAGTTCAAGACTCACTAGCAGGTCAGGTTTTATTGACAAACCGTCCCATCCTGATTGGAGACGAGGATAAATGGCAAAAAATAAAAACCGCTTATCTTGCACGGTCTTTAGTTTATGTTCCCCTAACAACACGGGATGATCCTATTGGCGTGCTTAGCATTGTAAATCGGGTCAAGGAATCCACCTTCTCAAACCGAGATGTCAACGTCTTAAACACCTTAGCTGCCTACGCCACCATCTCAATCCGAAACGCAAATCTATACGAAGCTACTGACACCGAACGTCAAAAACTTGAGACGATTCTCCACCAGGCTAGCGATCCAATCATCGCCGTTGACCCCGATGGTAGTATCATCCTAGCCAATGATGCTACCCGGCTTGCCTTTGGATTATCAGATACAGACCTCATTGGTCAGCAAATTAAGCATGAAATTACCAATGAGGAAGCGCTTGAGTTTTTTAACCAGCCAGTAGATAAAGACTTTCATCAAAGGGAAGAACTGACATTAGAAGACGGCCGAGTCTTTAACGCTAGCATGAATTACATCGAGGGAGTCGGCCGTTCAATCGTCATGCAAGACATCACCCACTTAAAGGAGCTAGACAAACTTAAATCAGAGTTTGTTTCTGTTGTATCCCACGATTTGCGCTCCCCACTCACCTCAATTCTGGGCTATGTTCAACTCTTAGAAAGAGCAGGCGAATTGAACGAAGCTCAAAAAGAGTTTGTGCGGCGTGTTCATTCGAGTGTCAATAACATAACATCTCTCATCGGCGATCTACTCGATTTAGGACGGCTAGAAACAGGCCTCGATTTTAATTTGGCCTCCTGCTCCTTAAACGAAATATTGATGCAGGTTGTAGAAGAGTCACAAATTGAGCTGCAAAAAAAACAGCTCCAACTTAATCTAAACTTGCCCGAAACAGATCATATGGTCATAGGGGATCGTAAACGGCTGCATCAAGCATTCACAAACTTAATCAACAATGCCATTAAGTACACCAATGACGGCGGGGAACTCAGTCTTGGTATTGCTCAACAAGATGGTCAAATAATTATCCAAATCGAAGATACAGGCGTCGGCATTATTCTTAGTGATCAGCCATATATTTTCGATAAGTTCTTCCGTTCTGATGAAATCAGAGAAGATTATCCAGGTTCTGGTTTAGGCTTATCAATCGTCAAATCTGTGGTGGAACGGCATAACGGCCGTGTTTGGGTCGCCAGTGTCCCCGGAAAAGGATCAACGTTCACCGTCGTTCTCCCCATAAAGTTTGAAAACCATGAAAACGGCACTCCCGAACAATAACGGCACCTTGAAACCAACCAAATCCCAATAGCTCGTCGCCCCCCAATTAATCTCTCCCCAATTTAAGTGCCAAATTGTTTAGGCCGCCTGAACACCAACCCAAAAATGATTACGCAAAACAGTTTGAACAGGTCGAACTTGAATTCGGCCAAATTGCTTTTCTTCCTCAAGCTGAGTTTGATTCACCAAGCACATATTAGGTGATTGACCATATTTATTGTGATAGTAATCGGCTGCTCGTAAAATCTTTTCTTCCAGCGTCGAACCTTTATCATCATCCAGCCATAACATACCAACATTCATTGTAGAACCTCCTATCGTTCACTATTCCCATTCAAACTCAATTTCTTCATCAAAGGATGAACTTAATCTATTTTCCTGTTGCTCATTATTCGCCTTAGACCACACCTCAATCGGTGCATCTTCGTCTTTTCTTGATTTAATGTCATTAGACTTAACAGAGCGACCAGGTTTCTGTTTCATTTCAGCCCAAACATCAACAACCTCAACCGCTCCATTATCATCTTGCCAATCATCCTCATCTTCTTCAATCTCCTCCCAATCTGCCTCTTCAATCTCATTTCGGCCGTAATCCAATCTGGTTACTTCGGTCAATGAAGCCGACGATTCTATCAACGTTGGCTTGCCTAAATTCAGCCCAGATTTACCGGCCGGACGAACATTGGCCCGTCCATCATGGCTGTTAAAATCAAAAACATGGGCTTCTTCCGTTTCTTCGACGGAAGAAACCGTTGTCGGCCGTATCATCATCGGTTGGGCCAATATAACAGGCTGGCTTTGACGGTGTAATTTGTCCAGGATAAGATGCAGATCATAATCACTGATATAAGCAGCTTGAAAAGGTAAAACCATGCTATTACTGACGGCAATAAAATCCCCCTTTCCCATGAGATATTCTGCCTGAGAGTCTTGAACCCCAGCAATCGCTCTAGCGCTGGTTGAATTTGCGACCTTTCCAACGAGACGAACGGGCATACTATTCTTCAATAACGGCCGTAGCACAACCGACTCTGGATTTGACGCCCCCAGCACAATTCTCATCCCAGCATTTTCCCCCTCTTCCAACAAATAAGTCAGCGATTCAATAATTGGTTGGCCGCCCATTTCCACAAGATAATCAACATTATCGATGATAAGCACTAATAAAGGCCACTCAACATCCTGTTCAATTCGATAATTAGCCTCAGATACTAAAAAGGTCAATGCCTCGGCTGCCTCCCGAAAGTTTTCAACAATATTGAACATGACATGCGGCAAATAATTGAGTGGATAAAGCGTCGGTTTATTTTTGCTAGCCTCACGATGAGAACCAACATCCAAAATGGCCATTTGAACTTGAGATTGCTTATTCTGTAGAGCCAACGAAAGGGCAAAGGTCCGCAGCAAAGCGGTTTTACCCGCCTCACGCTCCCCAGCGACCAAAATATTAACAATATCATCGGCCAATAAGTTGAGTAAAACCGGTCTATCAGCCACATCCAACCCCAATGTCGCCGTCATTGGCTCATTCTCTGGCAATGCTTCCATTAAGTCTAATAAATCAACCGGATGTGTCTTCGGCTGTTTGACAGCAATTCGCAAACGGTCATCTTGTTGGGTAATGCTGACGTCAGAGGCGCCTAAAGTAGAAGCCAACTCAGTTCCAAGATGGCGCAATTTATCCAATCCGGCCGAAATCTGGGTGTTCAAATCAAAATTGACCCACCTGGAGCGCACCGTCCCCCCAGCAACCTCCGCCGGAACATCATGCCTTGTCAAAAACTGTTCTATTTGGATAGATTGAACCTCTAATTGATGCCTCAACCGCTCATTTGAATTTGTCATATCATCTCTTATCCACGCTATTAGAAAAAATAACCCATCAAAAGTGTAGAACAAATGAGCTAATAAGTCAAGGGTTTCAGAACATTAGTTTTCTTTAGCAAAATAAAAAAGAGTCAGTCTAAAAGACTGACCCTTTTAATAACTTTGTTGAAGTCGGAATGAGTGTGATTAAGCGGTATTACGCAAAACCATCATCACCTTCCCCTGAACTTGCACATCGGACGGCCGTACATATATCGGTTCCATCACAGGATTTGCGGGCTGCAACCGAACGCGTTCGCCTTCGTTATAGAAATATTTAAGGGTCGTCGTGTCACTGGGCGTTAACCAAACAGCTACCATATCACCATCGCGGGCGGTCGTTTGCTGCCGCATAATAACAATGTCGCCATCATTAACCATCGCATCTATCATTGAATCCCCACTTACCTTAAGCGCAAAGAGGTCATCGGTTTTATTAACACTCAACATAGAGGAGCTTAATTCAACCGCATCTTCCTCATCGTAGGTAGCAAAGTTGTCATGACCCACCTCGACAGGTTCACTAGCAACAATGGTTCCTGCCATCGGTATACGGACTAGCCCTTGAACGGCATCCGACACCATACCGAACATCTCGGATGCTTTATCCGTCAGACGTAATCCACGAGATACCTCTTTGTCGCGGCTTACAAATCCTTTCTCAACCAGTTTAGTCAGGTTATAGTTAACGACTGAGGTAGAACTTATATCAACCGCCTCGCCAATCTCACGAATTGTAGGCGGCCGACCATCTCCTTTAATGGATTCCCAAATGTAATTAAGCATTCCTTGTTGGCGCTTAGATAATTTCTCTACTTCACTCATCACAATACTCCTGAGGTAAACCGCGTTACTGCTGGGTAAATACAAAAAGGCAAACCGCTCATTTGTTCGGTTCCATCTGGAGTATATCACGAACAGGTGTTCGATGTCAAGTTTGATAAATTTGTTAAAATAAATGATTAGATTGCCTATGACGTTAAACATTCGTTCCTTTCTACCCCGTGACCAAGAAATGGTTCAATCCCTAGTTTTGCAAGGACTAGGCGAGCATTTCGGCCGTATTGACCCCACCCTCAACCCCGACCTAAACGACATCAACCAAACCTATATCCAAGCCGGTCACGACTTCATCGTAGTCGAAAGGAATGAGGAAATTGTTGGAACGGCCGCCTTAATCACCGAAGCGCCAGAGATCGGCCGTATTGTCCGCGTCACCGTCAAACCGAACCAACGACGGGCCGGAATCGGCCGTAAATTAGTCCAACACCTCATTGATACAGCCGAGCAAAAGGCTTACAAACACATCGTTGTTGAAACCAATATAGATTGGTACGATGCTATTCGCCTTTATGAACGCTGCGGCTTCATAGAATATGATCGGGATGATGAAGAGGTTCATTTTTTCCTCAGCCTCTAAGCCTGAAAATCAGTTCGGTCATCCAAATAAGATAAATTTGTTAGACCCATCTCCTTTGCGCCTGTGCGTGAGATTTCTTGTTTCCGGGTAAAGACTAATCTAAGCGTTTGATAATTCGTACACAATCCTACTTTGGCTTGATTTCCTTTAAGTTATAATGCTGGCTTATGCAGAAAAGAAGGCTATTTTTATTTATCCCCGTTCTTTTGCTCGGGGTATTTGTCTGGCAAACGCCAAACATCCTAAAGGCTATCCCCAGCCGCTATGTTGCCGCCTACCTGCCAGAACCCATTCAGGCCCTAGCGGTGCGGGAGCATGTCGATGTCCTGCCAACGGCCGAAGTTGAGATTGATGCAGCTAGCTTGCTTGGCAACGCTGGAGATACCGCCACGCTACCAGAATTGGAAGCAACACAAACAGCCCTGCCAGAGCCAATTGTCGAGGAAGAAGCTGAGTTAAATGAAGAATCGACCCCCATACCAACCGCGACCTCAATACCTTCTCCCACCCCACCGCCGCCAACACCAACCCCAGCCCCTGTGCCAGAATCAGCAAGACTAAATTATATCGGTCATATTTTTCAGGATTGGAACAACTGCGGCCCAGCGACATTGGCAATGGCCCTTAGCTATTTCCAATTCTATCCAACTCAAAGTGATACGGCCGCTATCCTAAAGCCAAATCCCGAAGATAGAAATGTCAGCCCCCACGAGTTAACCAATTACGTCAATGAGCATACCGAATTTTCAGCCATCGACCGAACTAACGGAACCCTGCACACTTTGAAACAGTTTTTAGCCGCTGGCAATCCAGTCATTGTGGAACTAGGCATCGACCCACCGGGCGAATATGCCTGGCTAGAATGGTACGGTCATTACTTATTAGTCGTCGCCTACGATGAAGCTCAAGAACAGTTTTGGGTCTATGACTCCTGGTTTGGAACCAGCGAAGTTCCTGGCGAAAATGCCGATGCAGAAGGGCGAATTATAAGCTATGATGAGCTAGAAACTTACTGGCAGCAGTTTAACAATAACTATGTCGTTCTCTATCAGCCAGAGGATGAAACGGCCGTTCACGACATCATCGGCCCTAACATGGACGACAACTATATGTGGCAGCAGTCTCTTATCCGGGTCCAGGCGCTATTAAATGAAAGACCGGAAGATGCCTTCCTCTGGTTCGACTTAGGCACAACCTACAATGCATTAGGTGATTTCGAGAAAGCGGCCGCAGCCTTTGATCAAGCCCGAAACATCGGCTTACCCTGGCGAATGTTATGGTATCAATTCGGCCCTTATCAAGCCTATTATGAAGTCGGCCGTTATGACGACGTTCTCCTGTTGGCAGAAACGACATTGACCGATCGGCCGTATTTTGAAGAATCTTATTATTACCGAGGGCTGGCCCAAGCGGCGCTAGGCCAAACCAATGAAGCCCGCGACAGCTTTGAAAGAGCCGTTCGCTTCAATCCCAACTTCGCCCCCGCCGCTCAAGCCCTAGCCCAATTACCAGAGTAAATAGTAGTAGAAAGTTTGAACAAAGAACCATGAATTATCATCAAATAGATTCGTTTAATTCGTGTTAATTCGTTGCTAACTCTTATAAAAAGAAGAAAATGGTGGAAGTATGAACCCAAGAACAAAACGGATAATCCTGACAATTGCCGTCGGGCAAATCCTATTAGTCATCGGCCTATTAGCCTTGCCCCGCGTTGTCTTAGCAATACCGGGTCGTTATCGGGTTGCCCTAGAAGAGCGCAGTCCCTTCTTAAGCGACATAGCTGAAGAAGTTATCCATCAAGTGGCCCCAGCAGCCGAAGTCCTGCCTGCGCCAAGCGTTAACTCAGACAACCCGCCCCAGATAACCATTCCAGCCATCTCGAATGTATCAGAGCAACCAACCGCAGAGCCAACTCCAACCGAACGGCCGACTGAGACACCCACAGAGATGCCAGAAGAAGAACCGGCAGAAACGGCCGAAGTCATTCCAACCAGCACCCCAGAACCAACCAACACCCCGGCCCCAACCGCAACCCCAACCCTGGAACCCCGCCCAAGAGCGGTAAAACTAGAGGGCATCCAACGAATTCAGCAAGGCTTTAACAACTGTGGGCCAGCCAATCTAACCCAAGTCCTCAACTGGCACGGCGATACCACAACCCAAGACACAGCCGCCGCCTATCTAAAACCAAACCCTGAAGATCGGAATGTCAGCCCCTGGCAGTTGAGTGACTATGTCAATGACTTCACCCAACTTAAATCGACCGTCCACAGCAACGGCAACCTTGAAATGCTCAAGCAGTTCATCGCCAATGACCTCCCCGTTGTCATCGAAAAGGGCTACGAACCAAATACTCAAGGCGCATTCGGTTGGTTCGGTCACTATCTGACCGTCTTTGGCTATGACGACGATTTAGAAGAGTTTTATGGGATGGACACCTACCTAACCTTCCCTAATCCAGAAGAAGGTCAGGTCAATTCATATGAAGATATCGAATATTACTGGCAGCACTTTAACTATCAATTCTATGTAATCTATGAACCCGCTCAAGAAGAGCTTGTCAACCGTATTTTGGGCGAGACAATGCTCGAACCGCTAACGATGTGGGAAGCTGCGGCCGTTCGCGCCCAGGAAGATATTGAAGACGACCCTGAAAACGCCTTCGCCTGGTTCAATCTCGGCACAGCCTTGACTTATATGGGACGAATCACTGGTAATGGCGAATTTTATGAAAGCGGCGCAGCGGCCTTCGATGAAGCCCGAACTATTGGCTTACCGCCCCGAATGTTATGGTATGAGTTCCAGATATACTTTGCGTATATGAAAATCGGCCGTTATCAAGACATGCTCGACATCGCCGACACTATTCTCGCCGAACAAGGCGGTCAAAACGTCGAAGAAACCTACCTCTATCGAGGTCACGCCCTACTCTTCTTAGGCGACGGCCCAGGTGCCGCAGCCGCCTACGAACGCGCCTTACAGCTAAACGAAAACTTCTACCCCGCCCAAATCGCCCTTGATTCCATAAGCTAGTTAGTAGGGGCAGGTTTGAAACCTGCCCCTCTAAAATCCCACCGCTTTTGCCCCATCATCTCTGTTCCAATACAATCCCCCCATGAATTTACTACCTGACTTAGAATTTCGTGGACTCTTATTTCAATCAACTGACCAGGAGGAGCTGGGAAAGCGGCTGGCAGAACGGCCGATCACCCTCTACATCGGCTTCGACCCCACCGCTGACAGCCTCCATGTCGGCAGCTTGCTGCCAATCCTGCTTCTCCGCCGTTTCCAACTTGCCGGACACAACCCCATCGGCGTGGTCGGTGGCGGCACCGGACTAATCGGCGACCCCAGCGGCAAGGCCAACGAACGCACCCTGAACACCAAGGACATCGTTCAAGACTGGACTGACAGCATCCGTCGCCAAATTGAACCTTTCCTCGACTTCGACAGCCCCACCAACCCTGCCAAAATCGTGAGCAATTACGAATGGCTCAGCCAACTAGAGATGATCGACTTCCTGCGCGACATCGGCAAACATTTCACCGTTGGCTCCATGTTAGCCAAAGAATCCGTCCGCTCCCGATTGGAAGCAGGCATCTCCTTCACCGAATTCGCCTATATGATCCTGCAAGCCTACGACTTCTTGCAGCTAAAAGAACATTACAACTGCGAAATGCAAGCCGGAGGCAGCGACCAGTGGGGCAATATCACCGCCGGAATCGACCTTATCCGCCGTATCAAAGGCGAAAGCGCCTATGGTCTAACCATCCCCCTCGTCACCAAGTCGGACGGCTCCAAATTTGGCAAAACAGAAGGCGGCGCAATCTGGCTCGACGCTGAAAAGACAACCCCTTACCAATTCTACCAGTTCTGGATTAACGCCAATGACAGTGACGTGGTCGGCTATCTAAAATTCTTCACCTTCCTCTCCCATGAAGAGATTCTAGCCTTAGAACAAGCGGTGGCCGAAAAGCCCTGGGAGCGAAAGGCCCAACGAACGCTGGCCCGTGAAGTGACTACGCTTGTTCATGGACAAGTAGCCATGGAAAGCGCCGAAAATATCTCTCAAGCCCTCTTCTCCGGCAAGGTGGCCGAGCTATCAGCCTCCGAAATCGAACAAGGCTTGAATGATGTTCCTTCCTATTCCCTGGACGATGCACAAGAAATCAACATCGTTCAACTGCTGGTCGATGCCAATATCTCTCCCTCCAAACGCCGCGCCAGAGAAGATGTTCAAAACGGGGCCATTTACATCAACGATGAAAAAAGCACCGACATCGGCCGTATCCTAACTCCCGCCGACACTCTCGCTGGAAAATTCACCATCCTCCGCCGGGGCAAAAACAAATACTTCCTCCTCAAATGGCGTTAGGTGAGTGGGGATTGGACTGCCGGGTGCGACCGTTGATTTATAAAACACCTGGTCTCCCGGCAGCGTAACCCATACCTTGTCATCCATTCGCTATTCATTATTTCTCCCATGCCCTACCTTATCCTCGTCAGACACGCTAAACCCGTCATCGAACCCGACAAACCAGCCCCTCTATGGCAATTAAGCCAAGACGGCCGTACCCGCAGCCAACAACTAGCTCATCAACTCACCCCCTACCAACCCCACATCGTCACCACCAGCCAAGAACCAAAAGCCGCCGAAACAGGCCAAATCATCGCCGACACGCTAGGACTGGCCTGCCAAACGGCCGAAAACCTCCACGAACACCAGCGTACAGGCGAGTTTTTCACCCAGGAGATATTTGAGCAAAAGATACGAGACTTCTTTGAACAGCCGTCCCAACTCGTTTTTGGCTTAGAAACGGCCGAACAAGCCTTGATGCGATTTGAAACGGCCATAAACAAAACAATCGCCCAACACCGAGACAAAAACATCATCATCGCCACCCATGGCACCGTCATCACCCTCTTCATCGCCGCCCACAACCCCGACACAGCCCCCATCCCCTTCTGGCAAAACCTAAAAATGCCAGACTATACGGTACTAACCCACCCCAGCTTCAAAATTCCCCTACAACCTCCTATTCCATAACCAGTTAGCAAAAGTCTTCAAAGCAAAAACAGCCACCAATGAACACAAATTGATAAAAATTCGCGATAATTCGTGAAATTCGTGGCTAAATCAAAGTGTTCTCTAATCTCATCCAATTCAGGAAATATCGCTTTATCCATTTCATAAATCTAAGGAACAAGGGCGATTAACTCAATCTCTACCTTCGCATCCAAGGGCAGCTTGCCAGCTTGATAGGTGGTCCGGGCAGGTGGATGGTTAGGCAGGTAACGGCCGTACACCTCATTCATCGCCCCAAAGTCAGCCATGTCGGCCAGCAGCACCGTCGCTTTCACCACCTGATCCATGCTCGACCCGGCTGCTTCCAACACAGCCTTCAGATTTTCCAGCACCCGCTCCGTCTCCATTTGCACATCCCTATTCAGCATCTTGCCCGTACCTGGCTCCAGCGCAATCTGTCCGGCCGTAAAGATGAAATTCCCGGCCTTCACCCCTTGAGAATAAGGCCCAACAACACCGGGGGCTTTGTCAGTAAATACGATTTCTTTATTCATTATTACTCCTAATGCACTTCACAATAGATAAGCGCTGCAAGCGCCATTCTCAATTCTAAGGATACCGTGTAAACATGGGGCAGGTCAATGCGTATCGAATGAAATCGTGGGGATTAAACTGGCGGCCATCTTTGTGGTTCGGCCGTATCCTGCAAAATGTCCCATAATGTCCGGTTTTATTTAGTAAATGGGACATTTGCGGGTTCCTAAAGACTTTATGTCAATGTACTGAAGCAGAGCGGCAGAGGATTGTTGTATTGGATGACCTGTCGTTTTTAGAGAAAAGTTGGCGTTTTGTAGTCATTATGGAAAAATATTTCAAAAACGAACTCAGCACAAACATACAAAAAGTGACTAGTTTCATTCACTTTGATATCCGTTGCCATTATCAATGTGGCTCAACTCATGGGTTTAGCGCTAACATCGCTGGCGCATGATTATGCAATTGCCCTGTCACAAGGTGATCAGATCAGAATGGTTTCATTGGAGGCTTCGGCTTTTGGAATCTATACCGTTCAAGAATACTTGGACACATTTGTAAATACGGTGACCTTTAATGGCATCTTTTTGGGTCTATTCGCAATTTCTTATTCCGAAATAGGGTTGAGGTATACCAAATGGCTTATCCCAATTATGATGATTCTCCCATACAATAAATTCTTTGCACTTCCCGCTTTTGTGAGTTTAGGCGCAAGTTTGATCAATGTCATTGTCACGGCCGTCTTCTTTTTACTGATGGCGAGGTTCTTGTTAAAAATGGATTCCTACGAATAACGGTTTTGCCACCAGCCATCGATCCTGAAATCTTGGAAAATAGTTGCAAGTAGAGGGCGTTGAAGCTGTCTTTGGGTTGGAAACGGCCGAGGAGGGATTGGAGGGGTGGGACGGCCGTTGCCTAAACCATCGCCCACCACCCCAACCAAAAAATCATCATCACCCGCTTCACCGCCGACCACAACCCCGACATCGCTCCTATCCTCATTCTGATTTGATAGACCCTTCAATCATCTAGCTGTGGGCGAACTATAACAATTTCGTCCGAAGAGTATCCATCTTGAATAAAAAGTTCCGGCATCGTCTCTTCTGGTATACCCTCCATCATAAACAATGCTTTAGCCTGATCAAATGCTTTTTGTAGAGAAACTCCGAAACTTATTGCAGAGTAAAATTGAGATGCGAAAACTTTCGCTGCGTCATCACCAATGCTAGTTTTCACACCAATTGCAGCTTCAACATACTGAACAACAGCTCTAGCTTGATTATAGGAATGACAAGTATTAAAAAATACAAGCCGTATACTATCAGAGGATGCCATCATAGTTTGAACAATTGCTTCCATACTAACTAACTTCGTCGTTCCGTTTGGATTTTGGAAGACAATTTCATCTTCATCGGAACCATGCCCACTAAAATGAACTACTGTTGGATTTAATTCATTAATAGCTTGTAAAACATCCATTGGTTGTACTGCCCACCGGGTTTCGAACTGTACAGATTCTCTATGTTCAGCTTTTCGAATCATATCGTTAATTGAACGAGCCTCTTCATCTAAACGGAGTTGAACCTGATCTACTGGATTTGCAGCTAAAAATAAAACAACTATTCGTTCAGGTAAGTTTTGCAATCTTTCCAAAGCTTTCTGTGTATTTTTGTGCATAGAGTCGTGTTTTACAATAACCTCATTCATTTTCTTCATTCTCAATGATTGCTCACGAGCCTGTTTTTTGGATGCAGTGTTGCGTTTTTTCGTCTCTTTTTGTTCTTCTTTTGATACCTTTTTCTGGACGTCACTTAAATCTCTTTGCTTCCGTGCAATCTTTTTATCAATTTCAGCAATTTTCTTTTCAATAATTGCTTGACCTTTTTGGTATCTTTGGATTTCGTTAAGCTTAGTTTTAATTGTATTAGCATTTTTTGTTTTTGAAATCGCTTGGGATGCTGAATTGATTTTTGCTGTTAACGTCGCTGTCTTTTTTTGCTCTTTAGCTTTATCGTCCTGAAGTTTTGCGATTTCTTCTCGCTTACGAATAACATTTCTTCTATAAGTATCTAATAAAGGCAACTTACACTCCTTATCATGTTGCATATTTATGAACCGCCTAACGCCTACTTTGGCTGTGCTTCTTGTCGGCTGTAAGCCTTATTAGGTGGCAATTTACTTTACACCATCTGATGAATTTGTAGGAAAAATCGAAACGGGTGATTCATCTACATCTGTGCCATATTTGACTTCAATTTGTGCAATATGAACACCCCTCGCTGTGGCAGGTCTTCCAGGCCCCCACCCCCTGTTTACCATGCCATCCCTACCAACACCAACACCATCTCTGTCTCTCTCTTGGGGTTCAGTAGCCAATAGCCAGCCAACGAGAACCGGATGTGGCACGAGGTGAAAAACCGGCTACAGCGAGGTTTTATTGACGACTGTAGAATCGCAGACAGGTTTGGGGTAACGACGGCGAAAAAAAGTGCATTATCTCTTTAATTTATATTAACCACACTCTGTGGGAGGTATATACGAAGATAATCTTCTGCAAACCCTTTTATATCCATGGCTTCCCAATGAACATGAAATTCACCAAAACTTGCTTTGACAGGAATGCTCTCAAAATGGATATCTAATTGAGGTAACCACACTAAGGATTGCAACCATTCAAAAAAAATATGTAAATTCTCACATTTTCGAATTCCTGTAGTAAATACATAATGGGGTATTATAGGTAAATCAGCCGTTGGAGACACAACACCCGAATAACCATCAATTACAACAATACCTACAACTTTCCAGTCTGACTCATAGGCTCTTTTGATGTTTATACCTAAGAGGTCAAGGGTTTTTGAGATATTTCTCCGAGCTGCCGACACTTTTGGTTCTAATTGACGAACTTTTTCCAAACAATCCTTCTTCTTAATAATGTATTCCCTTGGGTCGCCAGGTGGTAAAATCCATCTTAGTTCGCCGATTAAAATAGTATGACTCGAAGGGTGTCAAGGATCGGGTCATAGTGTGCCACCAGGGATCGGCCATCCTACCCCAGAAAAAACGGCCGATACGGTACCAGAAAGATCGTCCAAAATGCCCCGCAGGCTACGTCATATCAATTCATATCCAAAACCACCTCCTCAGTTAAACGTTGTCGGTTCTTGGCCCGATAACTCTGCCCTTTAATCACAATAATTTCCGCATTATGGGCTAAACGGTCTAATCCGGCCGAAGCCAGCAACGGGTCGCCAAAAAGGTCGGGCCATTCCGTTGGAGAACGGTTGCTGGTCAGAAGAATGCTGGCCTTTTCGTAACGAGCATTGATGATGTCATAAAGGTCTTCAGGTAATGGGGGATGGAGGGGCTTCAACCCAAAATCATCCAAAACAAGCAGGTCGGGACGCAGATACTGCTTCAGCCGGCGGGCATAGGAATCGTCGGCCCGGCCGCCATGAATGTGCCGCAGCATCTCGTGGGTAGAAACATACAAAGCGCGAAAGCCCAAACGACAGGCTTCATGAGCTAGAGCCTGGGCTAAATGGGATTTACCAACACCAGTAGGGCCACACAAGAGCACATTACGTTTTTGGCGAACAAACTCACAGGTGGCTAAGTGAAGGACCTCCTGCCGGTTCAAGGCTGGGTTGAAGTGAAAGTCAAAGGCTTCCAAGGTCTTACTGGTATTAATCTTGGCTTGTCGCAAGCGGGTGGTTAACTGTTTTTGGTCACGACAAGCGGCCTCATCTTCCAACAAAGCCGCCAGAAACTCCAAATAACTCCACTGAGCCTCAATCGCTTGCCGGTTGCGGTGTTCCAGGGCGGCCTGCATTCCCTTGAGTCGGAGGTTGGGCAGCATCTGGTGTAATTGAGCTATTAACTCCATTGGGCCACCTCCGCCCACTCGCCCAGAATGTCCTCAGCCGGGCGTACGAATTGACCGCTTGGCAATTTTATGGATTGCTGGGAGGGGAGGGCCTTTTTGTCCAGGCCATTGACTAAAATCCGTTTCACCGTCTTGTAAGAGGCATCACCAAACGAGTTGGCACGAGCACACGCTGCTTCCAGTCGAACCCGGCCAAAGGTCTCTCGCAAACGCAACAGTCGTCGGGCTGCTGGTAAACGGTCAACAGCTGCATCTGACAAAATAGCCGTTACCGTTGTTTGGGTGGCTTCACCCACCTCAGCCGCCATTTTCTGACACGCTTCTCGTGTCATTAGCAAACCATTCAGATGAGTGGATGGCAAATGAGCGGTATTGGTTTGGCGTTGTCCCGCTTCTGCAGCTCGTGGGTGCATGGCCACCAACTGGTAATCCTTAGTGTACAGGCGGACGGTGTCAATGCCGCCGCGCACCATCATCATCTGCCCCACCAACCGAAAGGGCGCTGAGTAATAGGCATTCTCAAAAACAACATAGCCATCTCGATGACACTTGGCTCGTTTCCAGATTGCCAGGTCATATGGCTCCGGTGGCAGGGGTTTCAAACGAGCCTGTTCTGTCTGCTGAAAACGGGCTAAGGGCTGCTTTTTTGTCGTCCCGTGGATACGCAATCCGGCCGTTTCCAGACACCAGTGGCGTACCGCCCGATTCGCCTGTTGGATGCTTTTTCCTTCAAAGGCGGCCAGAAAATTCTGCTTCACATACCCCACAGACCGTTCAACTTTGCCTTTATGTTCTGGCGTGTAGGGCCGACACGGCGCAATGAGAAAACCATAATGTTCTGCACACTCCCGATAAGCTAATTGAGCTTGTGGCTCTTCAAAACAAGCTTTGATAATCGCTGCTTTCAAGTTGTCGACAACCACCCGTTTGGGCACACCTCCAAAGAACTGGAAAGCCCGACGATGGCAGCGCAGCCAGGTCTCTAATTTTTGGTCAAATACAAACTCGACATATTGATGGCGGCTCCAGGATAATGTCATCACGAAGAGCCAGGTCCGCCGTTCTTGTTGGCTCGTTTCATCCAGAAAGCGGCCAGCGTACCCAAAATCTACCTGGGCTTCATCGCCTGGTGGGCGTTCTACTCGAACAGTTGTTTTTGGTTGCTTCTTGTCTTTTTCTAGCCGTTGCACAAAGCGTAGTACAGACCCATAACTGCCAGGGTACCCTCTTCGTTCCAGCCGAATCCAGATAGCTTTGACACTTAAATGTTCCTCTCGCCACTGGGTTACCAATGACCGGTAAGGTTCGACCGTTGAAACCATATGACTGGGGCGACTCTGTCCGAAAGCCACATTCAGCCATTCTTGAATCGTCTCCACGGGCGGTAATTTTTCCATTTCCAAAAGGTGGTACTGCTTTGCCCACTGCCGGTATTTTCGTATTGTCCGACGGTGGATGTTTAATACCCGACTTATTTCCCGGTCACTGTCCCCAGCCCGAAAATGTTGTAGTAAGCCAATAATGTCCATCAGTGATTTCTGTTTCCCTGCCATCTTCTCCTCCATCTGGGTGAACTCTGATGGAGAAGGATAGCAATTTTAGATATTTGATGGGGTATTCTGCGCTCTATGTGCCTGATGGACTTGTGGATAACGCTCCGCATACTCCGCGTTACCCACAGGGTCCACAGGCACGGCGACGACGGTCATGGACTGAAATGCCTGCTTCCCTTGGCCTGATTCATAGCTTCATCCCAGGTGGGGCACTATGGCCGATCTTGGGTGGGACACTTTGGCCCCAGTTAACTGGCATACTCTAACCCGATCCCTGACAAAGGGTCGGCTATGATTAAATCTATCTCACCATCTCGCCTTTGTTGAGGAATAAAAACTCTAGTTTTGTAAAAAGAATATTTTTCTCTTACAACTGTCTCGGTTGATTGGATCATTATTTCTTCAAATACACTACTCTGCGAGTCGAAGGACTGATTGTCTATCCTAGCATGGAGGCTCAAAAAGTTTCGTTCATAATTACTAGAAATAGTGGTAATCGGAGGGATAGTGAATATATTTTCTCCCATAGGTATAAAGGGTTGCAGAACAGGGTCAGGGGTATCTACAAAAGCACCTAATTTAAAATATTTTATAATATCATTTATCTTCCTTGTATCTAAGTCAGAAAATGTAGCAATTTCCCGAATAAATCGCCTTTGACTAAGGATCGGACAAAGACTTATTAAACCTATTCCTTGAACTGATAGGCGCAGTGAGCCGAAATGTACTGCTAACAAATGACACATACACCATACCTGCAATGCTTTAAAGAATTGTCTAGCCTCCTTTACTGTGGCCCAAGGGAATGACCAATTATCTGGAACCATCTGTGGAGGTGAAGAAAAATCATTTATTAAGTTCTGCATAACTGAGGAAGCAAACTTGTATTTTACTGCAATGCCTTTCTTGCGGGTATTATAAACAGCTTGCCTGATACCTTCGGGCCATTGACTCTGATCTAGAAACCAGATTAATAATTGACCAAGAGGTGTCGTGTTTTCATCCACACTTCGAGATGAAAGGAAAATGTGTAATGCGCTGTACGCTCTCTTAATGTCCTCAAATTGAAATTTTAGTAACTTTTTTTGGGAGTCGAAAGTGCAATTTGTATGACTACCGCTATGATAATTGCTAAAGGCGGTGACTGCCAAGGAGTAATCATTAGCCAATTTCATAAATTCGACAGATCTCATAAAGGTATCTTCATCTACCTTGGGTTTCCAACTTGCAGGCAGCCGCTCAGGCTTTTGTCTACGAAAAATGGCGTTTAGTGCGTACTTTAGAGTATATCCCTGTCTGTCTACAAAAGATTGAGACTGAAGAATCGATTTAATAAGAATTTCTGGTTCATTTGAAATATTTCGCAGGCTATCAATAACTAACCTCAAACTGTCTTCGGTAACAGTACACAAATGCCATATTGATAGTGATTGTTCATCGGTAGGCAATGGCACGTTATCAAAATAGTTATCAATTTTGCCTTCAAAATCTATAACTTGACTCTTTTCTACCGTCACATACATTCCTAATGATAACTGCGTAAATATTATTACCTACACGCTTGGGAGATAAAACCCTTAAATTCATCTTATCCCGTAGCTTTCACAAGATTAACGTCTTCATCGGCCGCAACCTCAACAACATCGAGAATATTCAGGATATAATGGAAATGGAAGTTTATCGAGCATTCCCACTGGATACTCCTCCTCTTTGAAGAATAATACTACAAACACACGATAAATTCGAGCATCTATCTGCGGCTGCCGGGTTACCTCCTCAACAATCAAAAACCGACCAGCAAATATCATTCCGCAACCGCTGGTCGTCCAGCACCAACTCCCGAATCGCCTCCGACAGTTGCTCCCGCTGCCATTGGCACTCGCGCCGCCCGGCACGTTCATCCACCCCCTCCGGCACAGCAGCCCGCACTGCCTTAATCGCATATGCCGCCGCCCCCAGCTCATGGGCTGCAACATGGGCGACCACGACCGCTTGCCCGGCCGCAAAGGCTGCATGGCGTGCCGCCCCGCTCAATGCCCTGGCCGCTGCCATCGCATGTCCCCCTGCCGCCCTAGACTGCGTCATCGTCACCTCCCCTCGCACCCAGGCCCGAATCTCTTCGATGGCCTGACGAGGACGGGGATCGTTCGGCCGTTCCGCCTCAAAAAGAGGTAAAACATGTTCCGCACACAAAGCCGCCCACAACGCCAGCAGATGATGCTCCCCATCCGTCAACGTCCCACCCCGCCGAATCGTCACAAAACGAGGGTCTCGCTCCTTCGGCAATATCATTTCCCGCCTTCCATCTTAAACACCTTCTTGAGCAACAAACCAGAAACCCATCCCCAATAAAATAACATACCTGCCAATCCCTTCCTTTGCGTCTTTGCGCCTTTGCGTGAGCCTCCTGACCATAGCCACGCCATATTCTTTAAAGTCTACAACGATACAATGCATGATCCCCATTTTCATATGAAACCATTTTGAGATACACCCACCCCAGCCCCTCCAAAATCCCGGCCGCATTAACCGTCGTCGCAAAGACCGCATCAAATCCCAACTCCCGCGCCACCCCCATCCCCGCCTTCACCAACGCCGTACCAATCCCATGCCTCCGCTGCAATGGCGGCACATACAACCCACCCAACTCCGGCTCATACCCCGCCAACGTCCCCGATCCACGCTGCCGCAAAACAATCGTCCCCGCCAACGCCCCGGAACGAAACGCCACCAACCGAATCGGCATCCGCTCCCGCGCCGCATCCGCCAAAAAATCGGCCGTCATCTCCTCATCCGACCACTCCCTAAAATAACCCGGCCACTGCCCACGAAACCACCCTATCAACGTCGGAATTGAATCAACATGATCCGCCAAATACCCAATCCTGATCATGCTTAAAATCCAACCCCCACGTTCAACCGACAAACCAAAGTGTATCCGCACCTTCCCCAATAGATTAAATCAAAGTTGTTGGAGCTGTTGTCTGTTGGCCTTTGAGTTGACATAAAAGCATCTCCTCATTTTTCTCTCTGCTCATAGAGCCATTCTATCTAATAAACGTATCTGACAACTACATTTTCCATGAAAACCATACAAACAACCACTTCTTTATGTCAACTCGTTCAAAATAAAACTCACATTTTTACTGATCGAGTTGATCAAGTTGATCGACTTGATCCAGTTGATTAAATTGCCGCTTACCATTCGTGCAAACGGCCGTATCTCAGGTATAATACCTACCTGTCACAACCCAACTTAAAAACCATAATTAATATATCTTGCGTCTTTCCAAAAACAACTTGACGCCCGAAAATAATTCAGGCAGTTTACTAGAACGCATGAACCTCAAGGATAAAAAACCATCCACTACCCACTGTCCACCGTTCACTATCAACTGCCTACTATTCACAAGGAGATACATCAATGGCTAGAGAAAAAATAAAAATCACCTATTCAACCCTATCAACCCCCAACCCCCTGGTTGACCAGTATTTTGAGGAAGAAGTCGAAAATCAAAAGGGTAAGATGGGTGGCACATACCCCATGTATATCAATGGTGAATGGGTTGCGTCTAACGACACCTTCACCAAAATTGCACCCATTGACACCAGTTTAACTGTCGGCCATTTCGCCAGTGGCACTGCCGCTCATATCAATGAAGCCGTTGCTGCTGCCAAAGCCGCCTTCCCCGGCTGGCGCGACACCCCCTGGCAAGAGCGGGTCGCCATCCTACGAAAAGTAGCCGACACCATTAGCGACCGCCTCTTCGAGATGGGCGCTGTCCTAAGCATGGAAGTGGGCAAAAACCGTCTTGAAGCACTCGGCGATGTGGAAGAAACGGCCGACCTCATCCGCTATTGCTGCGACGCGATGGAGGAAAACAACGGCTTCGACCGCGAACTGCTCTCCGAAAGCGACCGTCACCACAACCGCAGCATCCTCAAACCATACGGCGTTTGGGGCGTTATCGCCCCCTTCAACTTCCCCGCCGCCCTCTCCGGCGGCCCCTGCGGCGGCGCCCTCGTCACCGGCAACACCGTCGTCCTCAAACCGGCCGACGACGCTCCCCTGACCAGCTACATGATCGCCGAATGCTTCCACGATGGCGGCATTCCCAAAGGCGTCTTCAACATGGTTCTCGGCGGCGACGAACCGGGCAAAGCCCTGACCGCCAACAAAGATGTCTCCGGCATCACCTTCACCGGCAGCTACCCCGTCGGCATGAGCATCCTCAGCAACTTCGCCACCTCCGCTGGCTATGTCCGTCCCGTCGTCGCCGAAATGGGCGGCAAAAACCCGACCATCATCTCCGAAAAAGCCGACCTCGACAAAGCTACCCTGGGCGTCATGCGCTCCGCCTTTGGCCTGACCGGGCAAAAATGCTCCGCCTGCTCCCGCGTCTACGTTCACAACAGCATCAAAGATGATTTCGTCAACAAATTGGTTGACCTGACCCAAGAAAAGATTAAAGTCGGCGATCCAACCAAGAAAGAGAATTACATGGGGCCAATTATTAACAAAGATGCCTACAATGCCTACAAGCAATACGCCCATGATCTACGCGAAGCTGGCAAAGTCCGGCTAGGCGCCGAAACCGTCGAAGCAGATAAAGATGGCTATTACGTCGCCCCCACCATCGTCGAAGATCTACCGGACGACCATTACCTATGGAAGCATGAGATGTTCGCCCCGATTGTTGTCGTCGCCGGTTTCGATGATGAAAAAGAGGCGATGGAAAAGGCCAATGATGTTGACCTGGGTCTGACGGCCGGATTCTATAGTGAAGACCAGGAAGAAATCGACTGGTTCCTCAACAACATTGAAGCTGGCGTTCTGTATGTCAACCGGGATACCGGCGCAACCACTGGCGCTTGGCCTGGCTACCAATCCTTCGGCGGCTGGAAAGGCAGCACCGGAACTGGCAAAGCCGCTGGCAGCTACTACTATCTGCAACAATACATGCGCGAACAAAGTCATACGGTTGTTGATTAGTACTTGGTAACTGGTAATTAGTAATTGGTGTCATTTACTGCCAAATACCCAGTTACTAATTACCAATTACCTTGTACAAAATCCCCTACAATGACTAAACTACTATCTATGAAAGAAGCTGTCAGCCGCTATGTCGCTGACGGCACAACCGTCGCCATCGAAGGCTTCACCGCCTTCATCTGCTTCGCCGCCGCCCACGAAATTATCCGTCAACGCAAGCAAAACCTAACCCTCTGCCGTCTGACCCCCGACCTCGTTTACGACCAGATGATAGCCGCTGGCTGCGTCGAAAAGCTCATCTTCAGCTATCTCGGCAACCCCGGCGTTGGCAGCCTGCACTGCATCCGGCGGGCGGTCGAGAAAGGCATTCCCAGACCACTTGAAGTAGAGGAATATTCACACTTTGGCATGGTCGGCCGTTATACGGCCGGAGCCAGCAAACTCCCCTTCTTCCCCCTCCGCAGCTACGTCGGCAGCCACTTACCAGAAGCCAATCCCAATATCAAATTCGTAAACAGCCCCTATGATGGCAAACCCATTGCCGTCGTCCCGCCTCTCAACCCTGATGTCGCCTTCATCCATGCCCAACGTGCCGACAGCCAGGGCAATACCCAGCTTTGGGGACTATTAGGCATTCAAAAAGAGGTCGCCTTCGCCGCCAAGCAGCTCGTTGTCATCGTTGAAGAGATCGTTGATGAAGATACTATCCGCCACGACCCCAACCGCACCCTCATTCCCGGCCTCATTGTAGATGCCGTCGTCCACGAACCCTACGGCGCACACCCCAGCTATGCCCAGGGATATTACGATCGCGACAATGCCTTCTATCTAAACTGGGATAAAATATCACGAGATCAGGCCCAAACTGAAGCTTGGCTAAAAGAATGGGTCTATGATCTACCAGACCGCGCCGCTTATCTTGAGAAGTTAGGCCAAGAACGCCTGGATGAGTTGGCTCCTGGCGAAATGTGGGCTGAACCGATTAATTACGGCCGATACAATTAAACAGACCTGAACGTTGGACAATTTGTTCAACTCAAAATGTAAAGAAGTGATCTATGACCCAACTTGACGAATTTAGCCACAACTACTTGCAGCTTACCCTCGAAATCGACAAACATGTAGACGGCTACGTTGATGCGTACATTGGGCCAGAAGAATTGAAAACGGCCGTCCAGGCCAGCCCCAAAAAAGAGCCAGCCGCCCTTCTCGACGACTTGGCCTGGCTCCAAGACAACCTTCCCACCGACCTACCCCACCGCCACCGCTACTTAAACGGCGTTCTGCGAGCAATGGACTGCACCATCCGCATGTTAAACGGTGAAACATTCGAGTACCTTGATGAGGTCAACCGTTTCTTCGACATTCAACCCCAGTTATTAGACGAAGAAAAGTTCCTCGCCGCCCAGCGCGAACTCGACACTCTACTACCAGGAGAAGGATCGTTAGCCGATCGGATGAAAGATCGGCGCAAAAAATATGAACTAAAACCCGATCAGCTTCTCCCCTTACTAGAGTTGGCCCGCACCGAAACCCGCAAACGAACGGCCGAACTCGTCTCCCTGCCCGACAACGAAGGCTTTGCCATCGAACTAACCAGCAACCAACCCTGGACAGCCTACAACTGGTATCTTGGCAACGGCCGTTCCCTTATCGAATTCAACACCGACATCCCCTCCAACGCCCTGGCTATTCTCAACACATTCGCTCACGAAGGCTACCCCGGACACCATACAGAAGCGCTTCTCAAAGAAAACCTACTCTATCTCGAAAAAGGATGGGGTGAACATGCCGCCCGCCTACTGAACGCGCCTGAAGCCGTCATCGCTGAAGGCATCGCCACAACGGCCGCAGAGATAATCTTCCCTGGAGACAGCCAATTCGAGTGGGTTAATGAAGTCATTTTGCCCGCCGCCGGAATTGAGGGTGAATCAGTCGAGCAACTGGCAAGATTAAGCGAAGCGGGGCGGTTACTCCGCTACATCAGTGGCAATGCTGCCATTCTCTACCACAGTGGCAAGCTCAACAAAGAACAAACCATAGATTATTATCAAACCTATGCGATGACCGATAAGGATCGGGCCGAGAAAAGCTTCAGCTTCATCACCCACCCTTTGTTTCGAGCCTACACTTTCACCTACACCTCCGGTTATGACCTTATTACTGACGCGGCCAACGGTGACAAGAAACCAATATTTATGCGCCTGCTGACTGATGGCATCCTACCCTCAGAAATCGGCCAATTGACAAACTAGATCAACTATGGACTATTCCCCTTCTGAACTGATGATTATTAACGCCTCTCGCGCCTTAGAGGGCAGCCGAGTAGCCTTTGTTGGCGTAGGTTTACCCAACATCGCTTGCAACCTTGCCCAACGCACCCATTCACCGAAGATGAAGCTGGTCTACGAGAGTGGTATTTTTGGGGCGCACCCAGCCCGCCTGCCGTTGTCAATTGGCGATCCAACCCTGGTCAGTGATGCAACTTCGGCCGTTTCTATGGCCGACCTCTTTATGCTTTATTTGCAAGGCGGTCTAGTCGATACCGCCCTGTTGGGCGGGGCGCAAATTGACAAATACGGCAACCTCAATACAACCATCATCGGCGATTATGCTAATCCCAAAGTTCGACTGCCCGGTTCTGGCGGCGCTTGTGAAATCGCCATTAATGCCCAACGAACGTTGATGATAATGCGGCTTAAAAAGCGAGCTTTCGTTGAAAAACTAGATTTTATGACCAGCCCCGGCCATCTGAACGGCCGAACCAACCGGGCCGATCTCGGCATTCCAGGCGGTGGGCCAGAACGGGTGATCACCGACCGCGCCCTCTTGGATTTCGACAACGAAACAAAAGAGATGACGCTTGTTGAAGTGGCTCCAGGAGAAACGGCCGAATCGATCCAGGCTGAAATTGGCTGGGCCTTAAAAATCTCTCCAAACCTCAAAAAAATCACACCGCCAACGACGGCCGAACTCAATGTCATCCGTGAAGAACTAGACCCGAAAGGACTTTACCGCTAAACTTTACCTATTATGATTCCCCCAAGACATTACATGATTGAAAGTGGCGGCCAACGCGAACTTTATCTGACCTGGGATGCGATGACCTGGAAAAACTTCGAGGTCGCCCTGGATCGTAAGAATATCGCCACAATTGGGGATGGGGCCAGGGAATTGAGGGATGGCCGAGAATTTCGTCTACCAGGCGGAGCAAAGCTTAAGCTCCAACTTAAAGGCAATTTCTTCTTCAAAGATTTGCATGTCTTTGTTGATGACGAGCCGATTCCAAACAGTCCATCTGACCCGGATGTTAAGATTCGCCGAGCCGCCAACGCCCTCTATTTCATTGCCGCCTTCGACTTCATATTGGGCTTAATTGCTGCCCAGTCAAACAATCCCGCCCTGACGACGCTTGGTTTTGGCTGGACAACGGTTGCTATCGGCATGGTGCTGTTCAGCCTAGCCTTGTTGGTCCGAAAAGGGTCGCTCATTGCTCTCTTTCTTGCCATCGGCCTCTATGTCTTAGATACTTTTCTGGGTTATTATGTGACGACCCTGGCCGGACTTGAGCCAGAAATTGGCATCATCGTTGCCCGATTATTTCTATTAGTTAGCATGTTCCCCGCCATCCAAGTCATCCTCCAAGCCCGAAAATCACCTTAGCGGTCAACAAGTAAGCAGGAACGCCAGCATCTCTGCTGGCAAAAGGTCGGCTGGAAGCCAGCGTTCCATTAATATAAGGAAACAATTTTGAATACATACGCCCACCCCAACGGTCATGTTTTCTATCGCAAGATGGCTCATCCTCGGCCGAAAATTTCATATGGTCAAGGCATTTACCTCTACGACGAAAGTGGCAAGCAATACCTTGATGGTTCCGGCGGGCCGCTGGTGGTCAACGTTGGACACGGCCGTTCAGAGGTCATCCAAGCTATAACCACCCAAGCTGAAAAAGCCGCCTATGTCCACGCCATCATGTTTACCAACGATGCTGTTGAACAGTATGCGGCCGAATTAGCCCCAATTATGCCAATGACCGATCCGCGCTTTTTCTTTCTCAGCAGCGGCTCCGAAGTGGTCGAAGGGGCCATAAAGTTAGCCCGTCAAATTCAGATGGCACGGGGTGAAAATGACCGCTCTATCGTTATCGGCCGTACTCAAAGCTATCATGGGATGACATTAGGGGCATTGAGCGTAAGCGGCCGTCCAGGTCTCCGCGCTCCCTACAAGTCCATGATGCACGATATGCCCCATATCAGCCCCCCTTACCCATATCGTCACAACCTAAGCGGCGAAGTATTGGCGGGTCAGTTAGAAGAAGCCATCCTAACCTATGGTCCCGGAAATATCGCTGCCTTCATTGCTGAACCAATCAGTGGGGCCAGTCTGGGGGCCGCTATCCCGCCGGACGATTATTGGACTCGGATTCGGAATATCTGTGATCAATACGGTGTCTTGCTCATTGCCGATGAGGTCTTGGTGGGATTCGGCCGAACAGGCAAATGGTGGGGCATTGACCATTGGTATGTTCAACCTGACATTCTCGTTACTTCAAAAGGGGCTGCCGGAGGCTATCTACCGCTCGGATTCATCGCTGCTAAAGGGGATGATGTCGAACAGATTCGTCAGACTTTAGGTGACTTCAATCACGGCGGCACATTTAGCCATCATGCCGTTGGCGCAGCAGCTGGATTAGCCACCTTAAAAATCATACAAGCGGAAAAGCTGGTTGAAAATTCGGCCAGGATGGGCATGTTGCTAGGGGCCAAACTTCGGAGCGCTCTCAGCGCCCATCCTAACGTAGGAGATATTCGAGGCAGAGGTCTATTCTATGGCATCGAATTTGTCCAAGACAAAGCGACAAGAAAACCTTACCCTGCCGAGCGTCATTTAGCCTGGGATATCTGGCAGAAGGCGTTTGATTTGGGGCTGATTGTTTATTATTCACAGGGTTGTGTAGACGGCCGAAACGGGGACATCATTATGGTTGGTCCGCCATTAATGATCAATGAGGGCCAGATAGATGAATTAGTGAGTCTACTGGCGGAAGCGGTTACAGCAACAGATTTCAATTCGTAGTCTAGTGATTAATAACGACTGAATAAAAAGGGCAACCACTTCATACCTTTCAAAGTGACTGCCCTTTATATTTATCTACATTTTACATTTTGTCCATGATGGAGTCATCTCTTTCAGCCAGCCAAGAAGATGAGCTATCTAATCAGACCACGTTCGTCTTCGCCGCCCAACGAATATCGTCATAACAACAAGCACGCTTAACAAGACGAACAGCAATATGGTTGCGGCAGCGCCATCTGTATTAATAGATATAGCCCGCAGACTAATTGCTGTCGGCGTACCGCTCGTTGCACCTGCCAGACCAAACGGCGAGAAATCATCAATATTGTCAGCTTGAAGCCAACAACCCATCCCACCTGCGGTCAAACAAGACGTTCCCATTTCCGAATGTTGGAAGTTATCGCCAATCAATACCCATCCACCTGCACCCACATGATGCCAGACAACAAGGTTATTCGCATCCTGTCCATTTCGCTCCGCCTCAGTGAAGTAAAAGCGAATCGTAGCAGAATTAACTGTCGTAGGACTGATGTCAAAGCAGCGATCCATTAACGGATCGATTGGATGTGTCGTACATTCCGGTTGATTACCATGAATCCTGACCTCAACATCACCCAGACTACCTCCGGTCGGTGTAAGCGTAAGACCATAATATTTCTGAACAGTACCCGCATCATTAAAGATATGCAGGTAATCCACAGGCGTACTAACCACAGTCGCTGGAACCGTCTGTCGCAGTTCACCATTATTATTGACACTGCCCTCTACACTCAGAGAACCAGTACCAACATTTAGAAGAGCGCCATCGGCCAACGTTACATCTTCTCCAACCCGCAGCGAATGGGTATCCAGGAACAATGTACCATTATCATCCAGAGAAATATCACCACCAACATCAAGGGCGCGGGTTAGAGAAATGGTGGCACTATAATCACTGGTCACTGTCACCTTATAGACATCACCGGGGAATGCACCGTCAACTAGAGCATTGGTGCTGCTGGTTCCGTTAAAAACGGCCTCGTTCTGGGCGCCTGGAATCGTCAGGTCACCAACCCAGTTGGCCGGGGTTGACCAATCGTCATCGCCACCGCCGCCATCCCAGATGAAGACGTTATACTCATAAGCGCCGATGTCACAGGTGGCGGTGCTGTCATGGTCGCCGTCCAACGGCCGTAAAATCCCCCGCTGGTCAACACCATTAACCGGGGCCGCCGCACAAGCTGCATTATTCCCAGCATCAAGGGCCGGACTGCCCGCCAACAGAGCGTGCGTCAATGTCGGCCCGCCATTGTCCGCCAGCGGCTCCAAGAGCGGATCCGCCCCACCAGCAAAGCCACAACTATTATCCTCGACGATGTTGTTGCCATTGTCGTTCACTGTCGCTGAATTGAAACAATCGCCGCCACTGATGCTGTTGGCGATGATGCTGTTCTGAACGTTTAGGGTACCGAAGTTCATAACCCCGCCACCCAAAGAAGCGGCGGTATTATCCGTTATTGTCACATTAACCAGGGTCGTTGTGCTGCCGTTCACATGAATGCCACCGCCAAAATTGGTCGATGCTTCATTTCCACTAATCGTCACATTGGCAAGCGATAAGCTATTACTGCTAAAGATGCCACCGCCATTAGAGGTGGCCTCGTTTCCATTAAAGGTACTGTTACTAACTTCAGTTGGCATGAAGACACTCAGTCCGCCGCCGTTTCCGGTTGCCATGTTATTTCGGAAGGTGGTTCCATCGATTATCAGCAGCGTACCACCACCTGCATGAACACCGCCGCTGTTCGATCCAGCGATAGCCTGATTTCCTTGGTAAAGGCTGTTAGTAATGGTCATGAGGCCACCCTGCATAAGTGTACCGGCTCCAGTGCGGGCGGTATTAGTCAGGAATTGGCTGTCGCTGATAACGGCCGTTGCAGTGCCATTCCAATTGGCGATTGCGCCGCCAATTGAGTTAATCGAATTGTTTTCCTGGAAAACGGTGCTGACGACGACCAGACCACCACTGACATTGATGATGCCGCCTGCCTCATTCGTCGCCTCATTAAAGCTAATCGAGCTGTCCTCAATGTAGGCTCCAGACCCATTGTTATACAACGCCCCACCATTGGAATTAGACTGATTATACTCAACTCGGCTGCCATTCGTCACCGAAAGCGTCGATTGGTTATAGATGCCGCCGCCCAATCCATTGGCACTGTTAGATAGGACATCTCCATTGGTCAGGTCTAATGAACCTGAGCCAATAAAGACACCACCACCCCATCCCGAAGTAGCTTGATTCTCCTCCAAAACGACATTCTCAAACACAGTCGTGCCACTGTTCCAGACAATTAGCCCACCACCGTCAGAGGCAGCGGTGTTGCTAAAGATGGTCGTGTCCCGAACCGTTAGAGTCTGGTTGTTCCGAATTGCGCCGCCATCACCAACTGAAGTTGAATTGTGCTGAAGGGTGCTGTTTTCAATCAGCCCAACGCCACCACCATTATAGATGGCACCGCCATCATCATTAGGGGCAACACTGCCGCTGATGATACTGTTGGTCATCGTGAAAGCGCCATTATCAGCCCGAATGGTTCCGCCCCAGTTACCTCTGTTATCCAACAGTTGCGTCCCCGAAACGACCAGTCGACTTGCACCCGCATTTAGATAAACACCACCATTGGTGCCCGCGCTGTTATCTCGAATCGTAGCGTTCAGAATTTCGAGTCGATTTTGAGCAAAACTAAAGCCACCAACACCTGCAACATTATCAAAGCCGAGAACATCTTCCAGGTAAACGGGCGAACTGCCTAAAAAGATAGCCCCGCCATTATTATTAGCTCGATTTTCCTGGAAGGTCGAACTCATGACCGTCGTGGAAGCAACGGCCGGATTGCCCCAGGTAATCATGGCTCCGCCAGAGTTGGCGGTATTACTGTAGAACAGCGTATTGCTGATAACCATGACCGTTTGGTTGCGAATCGCACCACCGTTAGAAGTAGCGTTATTATGGCGAAACTCGCTGTCATAGATCCAAACATTGCCACCTGCATTATACAATGCCCCACCCTCTGCGCCGCTAAGGGCCTGGTTATTTTCAAACAGAATATTCGTCATCGTAATTTGGCCGCTTGCAACCCGAATCGCACCACCAAAGCTGCCGCTGTTTGTCAATACCTGGCTGTTGCTCAATCTGGCGTTGCCGCTGCTGGCATAATACATGGCCCCGCCATGATTAGAGGCATCGTTGCCAATGAAGTTGACATTATCCAACTGCATCGATCCGGAGCTAAAAACGATTAAGCCACCGCCCCAGGGAGAGGTATTGGAGATAAAATCAGTATCACTAATGACCAGCGGCCCGCTGCTACTTTTAAGTATGCCCCCCCCATTGTTGCCGCCACTGTTGCCATGAATGGCACTGCCGATAATCGTCGCCGCCCCTTCAAGGTGCATACCACCAGCATCAGTCGCGCCAACTGTCATGTTGCCCTGGACAACACTGTTCTCCATGTGCAGGACAGCATTAAAACCCATGCGGACACCACCACCAATATCGGCCGTATTCGACATGATATCCGTACCCGTGATAAAAGCCGTGACATTATTGAAAGTAAAGATACCGCCGCCATTTCGGGACGCTGTATTTTCCTGAATTGTACTGTCGCTAATGGTCAAAACGGCCGTGTTAATAACCATCACCCCGCCGCCCTCATCGCTGGCATCATTGTTCTGGAACAAGCTATTTTGGATATTTAAGTTACCCCCAATCGTCCGCACACCAGCGCCATCAAAACCGGCCGTATTTCCATCAAAGGTGCTGTTGATAATAGTTAGACTGTCGCCATCATCATTGATCGCCCCCCAAAACCAGCCTCATTATTCAGGAACGTAGAACCAGTAATAGTTACATTAGAGTCACCCTGAATTAGGAGACCACCACCACTCCCAAAACTAGCAATGAAGCCAAATTCGATGGTCAGATTCGTTATCGTCGAGGTAACATTATTCATCCGCATCACCCGCACATCGCCCGTACCATCATTGTCAGTATCACCACTAATGGTGATATTATTCGTCCCCCCGTCAATGTCAACATCATAAAAGATGAAAAGTTCTTCATCCAAATAAATGGTAGAGCCGGCAATTGACGGATGGAAGGTAATCGTGTCTCCATCCACTGCGTATTCCAACGCCTCCTGGATCGAGTTTCTACCCGTACTAAAATCACCGTCAAAAATGCCATCGGCCGTATCAACCACCAGACGCGGCTCAGCAACTGCCAAGACCGGCACCGGTTCACTCTTATTATTCGTATTGACAATGCCCGTACCTGTAATGATTGCCGTATTAAAGAAATAGGCATTATTTGCCGTATAGCCCGTAATGGTAATGATGCCGCTTTCTCCTGGCGATAAATCCTCAACATTCCAGGCATAAGTCGTAGCCCCAATGACCGAAATCATCGCCCCTGAACTGGAAACCGAAACCGGGGTGAAGGAGCTGTGCAGCTCATCCGTAATGACCACATTGGTCGCCAAAGCATCTCCAACATTAGAATACGACAGCGTAAATGTCACCATCGTTCCCGGTGTAATCGCGCCAGTCGGCGTGACCGTTTTGTTAATCACCAGCGCTGGCCCTGGTGGGACATTGTATTCATATGCCCCGATATCGCAGGTGGCACCAAACGGCCGTGTCACCCCCCGTTGATCAACGCCATTCACCAATGACCCCACACAAACCGTATTATTACCAGCATTGATGGCTGGCGAACCAATCAGCAAGGCATGAGTCTCCGTGCCGCCGCCATTATTCTGAAGCGGCCCTAAATTTGGGTCAACCCCGCCGCTGAAACCACAACTATTATCCTCAATAATATTATTACCATTATCGTTTGCCACACCGCCAGTTTCTGTAGAGCAGTTCGGCCCACTCAGGCCATTGGCCACAATAGAATTCGTAAAAGTCACCTCAGAATTATTCTGAATATGGATATCGCCATTACTACTATTAGTCTGATTGTCACTAAGCGTGATATTAATTAAGTTACCATCAGTATTATTATTGGCAAAGAGGATACCAGCCCCACGGTTCGGCGCGAAATTTCCAGAGACGGTACTATTGGTCAGCGTAAATGGCCCCCGGATGCTAATACCGCCACCACCAAAATCGGCCGAATTGTTACTAATCGTAGACCCAATAACAGTCAGGCTAGAACCATTGTAAGCATAAATACCGCCCGCATTATTGCCGCTCGTATGGTTATTATCAACAGTCGAGTTAATAAGGATAAGTGTGCCGGGAGGATCGCCATTCCCACCAACCATAATCCCGGCTCCCCACCAGGCCGCACTGTCCTTGACGACCGAATTGCTGATAATCACGGAACTGCCGATAATCTTAACAGCCCCGCCACCAGGAGTGCCAGTGCCCGCTCCTGGTACAAGACCATCCGTCATGATCAGCCCTTCCAGGGTAACATCGGCATTTAGCTCGAAGGTGCGGGTCAGGTTGCTGCCGCTAACTGTGATGTCGCCGCCAGCTGAAACAGTAATGTTCTTGGTAATCGTCAGGTGCTGGGTCAAAAAGATAGTTGACCCCGCGATACTGGCATCGAAGGTCACTGTATCGCCAGGAGAAGCAAAGGCGATAGAGTCCCGTAAGGTACAATTGCCCGCGTTGTCCAAGCGGCTGACCACCAGACTCGTCACACAAGGAGCAACTGTGGAAACCACGCTAAAGTCGGCATCGGAAACATCAAAAAAGAAATGGTCGGGATGAGTAGCACAGGCCACTCGAACTCTGGCCAACCCTGAATCAACGGCAGGAATAGTCACTAAGTGGGAACCATCGTTGGCTGTTCCACTGGCTAATGAAGTCGGATAGGTATAGCCGCCATCCAACGAGAGATCGATATTGACCGTTGCACAGTTAATTGGAGCCTGATCAGTATTGGCCACATCCCAGGTAATATTCTCATTCGTGCCACCTACCCAAAGGACTGAAGCAGCGTTGGGATAAGTAACCAGGAACGGGGTAATCGGGTCACCAATGGTGGTGGTGTCGGTGATATAGACAAAAACGTCGTCATAAGCCACACCGCCGAGGCCAGCGTTATTGTCATAGGCTCGCAGGCGGAAGGTCATAGTATAAGTATCGGTCAATGGCCCGGTTACTGGCTGTTCATAGAGGGTTGTGGTATTAGCCAGAATGTCGGATAGCTGAGGGAAGGTGCGGATTGGCTCGGCCGTTTCCCCATAATTCATATAGCGCGGCGAAGTACCCAACAAATCCGTCAGATAACTGGATGGCCCCAGATCATACTGCTCCCAAGTAAAAGACATCGTATCCCCTTCGGCATCACTGGCCGACCCTTCCAAAGTAAAGGGCGTGTCAACAGGAATCGTAATCGAGTTAGTCCCTGCATCCACCGTCGGGGCGGTATTGAAATCAACATCTACCCACTGCCCACAAGTTTGGTTCTCCGTAATGCGGGTCACCGAATCTACGTAAGAGCCAACATGGAACCGATTGGTATGAGGTGGAGGCAAATTGTCTGCGCCACAAAGGCCAAAGTAGCTCATGATCGTGTTCCCAGAACCGATTTCAAAGGCCCCTACAGCATTATACTGGTTACCACCCCCTGCATCACTGAGCGCGCAAACTGTCGAATTCCAACTATGAGGCATCCCGAGCATATGACCAAATTCATGGCGCAGAGCGCCTGGATTACCTTCGCCTCGTCCTTTATTGCTATCATTACAGACAGACCCAGCCGCAACACCGCCAGCCATATTGGCCTTAAAAAGATGACCAACATCATAATTTTCGCTGCCAATAACAGCATCATAGAGCGCCTGGGTAATATCAAAGTTAAAATCTTCCGTGTCGGTAAAAGGGTCTGTCACGCCCGGCCCCAAGTACATCACCTGATCGCTATTTGGAGCCAGGACAAAGCGCACAGCCAGCTCCCGTTCAAATACAACATTGGTCCAGTCTAGCCAGCTCACCACCGCACTCAGGACCGATTCAATCGTTCCGCCGTTGGCTTGTCCATATTCATCGGTGGTGGCGATAGCGGCTTTGTAAATACGCAAAACATTACCGGTGCTGTAAACGGTTGATTCTTGCAAAGCAGGCGACACATATCCGGCTTCGAGAGGACTAAATCCAGACTCATGGGAGTCTGTCAAATCATCGTAAGGACTGATAGCGGCCTGATCGACAAAGTCTGACTCCAGGAAGCTCATATGGTGTACCTGCTCATCGAAACTGTAGGGAGCGACCATGTAGACAACGCTCCTATCATTGATGGCGGCATATAGGCCATTTGGCGTCCAGGTTAGCCGAGCGGTCAGGGTTGGATCGGTCACACCCTGGGCGCTGTAGCTTTGAATCATTGGATATTTCTGGGCCATCTCTGGCACCATTGAGGATGATTTCGCCAGCCGGAAATCGAGATAAGTGCCATCTGGCAGAGGCAAGGGGACAACGGCCGTACTGCCCTCGACCTGAGATGAAAATTCTGATGGCGCCTGAGACAGAATCGTCTCCAAGGCTGCCTCATTCAAATCAAATATTTCGTACCTTTCCGGGATTGGAGTCCGTTGAAGGGACATCATTTGGGTACTTTCGACTCTACTCTCCCAAATCTGACCGTTCCCCTGAGCTGTCTCCTGTTCTGTTGCCTGGGCTGGCAAAACCAAATAAGTAAATGCCCCGAAAAGCATCAAACCTGTGCAAAGGACAATAGTAAGGACAAGGATAATTCGACGTTGATTCATGATGATGACCATTCCTTAATTAATAGATATTCAATTTTTGCTTAGCATAAATATTGTGAATTACCGATTAATAATATAAGATTCAAGTAGCCTCTTCTATTGATATGGTACTTATTTCTCAAATATTGAACTTAATTGAATTACCGGATCGAACTTCCCCGTTGGGCAGTTATCAAACCAATTTCTCATTACACACAATGTGTTACAATGCACCCTTATGCGCCTTAAAGATAAAGTAGTTCTAATCGGTGGTGTTGGCAGGGGCATGGGCCAGGCAATGGGCCTACTCTTTGCTCAAGAGGGGGCTAAAGTTGTCCTGGTTGCTCGCCAATCGGCCGTTATCGAATCGATGGAAACACAGATACAGGAAATGGGTGGCAAAGCGTTAGCGATTGAAGCCGATATGAGTGAACGAGCTGATGTGGCCCATGTATTCGAGAAAGCGGTTCATGTATTCGGCCGTTTAGACGCTTTCTGCTCTGTCGCTGGCGGCTACTACAAGCACCTCAAAGATGCTACCGAAGTCGAAGATGAGTTCTTTGATTTAGTTCTCCACAACCATTTGAAAAGCGTCTTTCATGGCACAAGAGCGGCCGTTCCTCATCTAAAAGCAGCAGGAGGTGGGGCCATATTGACCATTTCGGCCGCCTATAAAACCCGGCGAGATGGTAATGTTGCTTATGGAACCGCCAAAGATGGTGTTATTGGTTTAACCAAAAATCTAGCCCGCGAACTATCGCCCCATAATATTCGGGTAAACTGCATTGCCCCAGGATTAATCCGGCTGCCTTTATCTGATAACAACGTTAAACCACCGCTGACTTCGTTAGATCGGTTGGGCCAACCGGAAGACATCGCTTATGCAGCTGCTTATCTTATTTCAGATGAGTCAGCCTGGCTCACAGGGCAAGTATTAACAATTGACGGTGGGGCAGATGTATATGCTGGTCGGCCGTTCGATCTGCGATGAAGGCGCCAGGCGATTTGTCTAGTACCAGTTTCGTGATTCACTTTTTGTCTGTTCACAATACTATTTTTCACCTTAACCCACAGGAGGTACATCGATGCAATTTCCCTTAAAGCTGACATTCAAAATATTGGCTGTCGCCCCCCAAATCACGGTCACTGATGCGTCAGGACAGACCATTTTTTATGTGAAACAAAAATTATTCAAACTTAAAGAAGCTATTACCGTTTTTTCTGACTCAAGCCAAACGAAAGAGCTTTATAAAATCAATGCCGATCGGGTGATAGATTTCTCGGCTAAATATCATCTAACAGATATTAATGGGCAGGAAATTGGGGCGATCAAACGAGAAGGAATGCGCTCCATCTTTAAGGCTCGTTATGATATTTTTGACAGCAACGGCAGCCATGTCCTCGATATCAATGAGGAAAATGCCTTCGTGCGGGTGATGGACGCGCTCTTTGGCGAGATACCCATTATCGGTATGCTTTCTGGCTATGTCTTTAACCCGACGTACCTGGTAGCCGATATGCAAGGGCAGGTTGTCATGAAAATCAAGAAGGAGCCTGCTTTCCTTGAAACAGGTTTTGTGATCACCCAAGAACGGCCGATGCCTGATGATGAAGCATTAAGAGCCGTCTTGGGAGCCTTTATGATGGTTTTACTTGAGCGAATCCGAGGCTGATTCACTCATTCTTGACTAGCCCTACGATGAAGGGCAGGTTTCAATCCTGCCCTTCACCCCGCTCCAATCCCATAAACCCCAGAGAGTCACTTTCCTAACTTTTACTCCGATTTTACGGCAACTGTTGGTTTCTTATGTTATGCTATAATTTGTAGTATGTCATTTACACAGCAGTTGATCCAGCTATTAACGGAAGCCCCAGGCAGCATCGTTTACCACATGGTGACGCTGCTTTCCATTCAAGCTGCGTTGGGCCTGGCTTTGTGGCAATGGCGACATAATACAGCCCAAAAATTGACCGACCCTTTACCGAAAAGGATGGTCTGGGCGATGAGTGGTATCTTATTCGCTCGCTTGGTCGTCATTTTCGCCATTTTTTTTATTTCGGATCAACAAACTGCTGTCCGTATTCTTCCCCCGTTGGAGCAAGCTATTGATGCAGTTTCAATCGCAATCATCGTTTGGGTATTTTCGCCACGTTTACGAGGCGCTCCTCGCCTCGGAGATGTTGTTTTACTGATCATCCTTCTGTTTACAGGGTTTATGTATGCTTTCTTCGCTCAAGCATGGATCGATCAGGTTGATACTGGGTTAATTAGCGCCAGCTATACTACCTCTGGGCAAGCCAATGTCTGGAATATTTTCCAGCTATCCATTTTGGGGACTGGCCTGTTTCTAGTCCTAATCGGTCGCCAAAAGCAGTGGCTGCTCCATTTCCTTCTTCTAAGTATCTTGCTCATAGCCCACCTGGCCCAATTTTTAATGAGCAATATTATCGTACCGACCGATTCAGACATTGCCTTTTGGGTTCGTCTCGGAAACCTTTTCGCATTTCCCCTACTCGTTGTTGTGGTATATCGTAATAATCTGGCTCAATTACTAGCTGGGCAAGCGATTAATCAAGCACCATCCTTACAATCTGCCCATCAACTCAAATTATTACAAAATGTGATTGGTTCGCTCGATATCAATCACACGATGAGCCAGGCAGTTGAAATGACGGCCGAATTGATCAAAGCAGATTATACCGCCATAGCTGTTGTCGCTTTGAATAATCCCAATCAGTTACACCTGGTTGGCACTGACAAACCAAAAGGTTCTAACGAAGGCAAGACAAATCATCAGAGTTGGGCATTGAATCTGGCTGATTGGCCCGCAATCAGGTTGGCAATGCAACAAAGACAGCGAGTGGAGTTAATCCCAAATGGATTGGGCGCTCGCCAATTACACGACATATATCAGGAATTAGGAATCACCAATCTTGGCTCCTTATTAATAGAACCATTATTGGCTTCGGAAAGCGAATTCGGGATATTGCTCCTAGCTGGCTCAGCTGAAGGAGACCGTTGGTCAACTGAGGACAAATCATTAAGCATGATTGTGGCTAGCTACGTGGCTCAAGCCATTCACAACGCCCAGCATTATCAAAAAGCGCTTCAGGAAACTAAAGGGGGTTACAATGAGGATGATACCGTTGTTTCCGGTCGGCTTATCGCCCTTGAAAAAGAACGGGATAACGCTCTGGCCGAGATTGAGTCCTTAACGGCTCGTTGGCAGCATTCAGAATCTCAATTGGCAGCAGAAAGGAACCGCAGCGAAGCGTTAAAGACTGCTCTGGAAACGGCCGATAATTTCAATAGAGACGAAAAGGTAACTGCCTTAGAACGAGAAATTGGGTCACTTAGAGAATCGTTAATTGAGGCTGAAGAGGCAATGGCCCTGGCTTCAGCCGGGGAAGGCGGCCTTAGTCCTGAATGGGTCACAATGGCAATCACCCGTTATTCTGGCGAAGTCGAGGAGGCAGTCGCACGTATTCAACAGTTAGAAAGTCGCCTAGCTCAACAGGAAGATTCAGAAACACAATCCCAAATTGCTGATTTGATTCAACAGTTAAGGACTCCTTTAACCTCTCTAAATGGATACTCTGACCTCTTAATTGGCGAATCCATGGGGATATTGGGTACGAATCAGATGAGCCTGATGCGACGAGTAAAAGCTAATATCGCTCAAATGGCGACCTTGCTAGATCAGATGCTTCAACTATCTCGCAGAAATGTCTCCCCAATTTCCAACAAAGCCCAGGTGAATATAAACGAAGCTATTGAAATCGCTATAAATTCTATTCGGTCAGAGGTTCGGAAAAAAGGTTTGCGGTTAGATTTAGATTTGGCCGACGATCTACCGCCAATTTCTTCAGAAGGAGATTCGTTTTATCAGATTGTGGCTCATCTACTGAACAATGCCTGCCAGGTTTCAAAAAATGATGGCCGAATATTAATCAGCGCCCACCATGATTCTATCCAAGAAAAAAGTTTAGAGGGCGACGTTGAGTTGTTTGATTTCTTACATTTTGCCGTTACCGACAGCGGCAATGGTCTGAGTCAAGAAATTCATTCCCTTGTTCTGGAGGCCCATAGACAGTCAGACAAGATGAAGGCTGACCCCAGTCAAAATACAGTTATCTCTAATGCCGGCCACAGTTTATCAACGGCCGTTCATTTGGTAAACGCTCAAGGCGGTCGTGTCTGGCTCAGCAATGAATGGGAAACAGGTGATACCCTCTCTGTTCTCCTCCCACTTTCTAACAACGAATATGCCCACCAAAACGGAAAGTCCTATTCATGAGAATTGAGGAGCAGCCGAAATCTGACCTACCTACTAGTTTATTTCTGGTATTTAGCGTTATCCTAACTGTATTGGTAGCGCTTTTTTTAGCTTTTTCAGATGAACTCCAAACTCGATTACCCTCTCCGATTCAACCAACGGCCATTGCCCAGGAAGAGGTTCAGATAATAAACCCCTCACCAGCAGTATCAGCTACTCCTAACCCATTCAACAACCTCACACCAACTGCTGCGACCACTACTCCAACAAGTACATTCGGTTCCATAATTGCAGAAGTCGATTGCAATAATAGGCCCGCAAATTGGGAAGAGGTTATCGTTGGCCCGGAGGATACCCTATATTCCTTATCGATAAGATATGGGGCTACGATTGGGGAGATCGTTCAAGCAAACTGCTTGGAGACAACGGCCGTTTTTAGCGGTATGACCATTTATCTACCACAGACTTTCCCAACGCGAGAGCCTTGTGGCCCACCAAGTTGGTGGGATTCTTATATCGTACGTCCAGGAGAGACTTTATTTATCCTGGCTCAACGTCATGGCACAACAGTTTATGCTATTAAACAAGCGAACTGTATGGTTGACAGCCGCATCTTCGCCGGACGCAGCCTTTATTTGCCACCCATTCCAGTGACGATACCGCCTCCCCCAACTATTGCATTCCCGACCAATACACCAATGGCGACCGCAACTACGACGGCGACAGCTTTGCCAACACCCTCTTCTACCTCGGCCGTTACACCAAGCCCAACATCAACTTCGGCCGTTCCCTCAGGTACACCTTCCCCAACTGGAACATTACCCGCTACAAATACCCCAACTTCCACAGCAACCGCAACACCGCCTCTCAGCCCAACTGTAACCCCCTCGACAACACCAATGGCAACTACGACGGCCGTTCCCACAATGACACCAACCAATACGCCAACGGCGTTGCCACCCACAAATACACCTTTACCAACTGCAACAGAGCCACCACCGCCCTCTGCTACTCCTTTACCCACATCCACGCCATAAACTTTAGGTGAATATACGCCCACCCTCTGTTTGACCTACCATCCTAAATCCACAATATTTTTCGGCTTGGTTCTCCTCTGGGCTGTGTTATAATTCCGGGTCGATTCCGTTAAAATAAATTATCTGAATACAAATTGCACCATATCCATTGGTGCAATATTTTATTAAGCCATGAAAAAATTGTCTGTCATTATTTGCTGCTACAATGAAATAGCCACCATTGAGTCTGTCATTGCCAAAACGAAGGCGGTAGATTTAGGCCCAAATTGGGATCGAGAAATTATCGTTGTCGATAATTTCTCAACAGATGGAACGCGTGAGTTATTGCAACAAATCAATGATCCAGAGATTCATATTTATTATCACGATCAAAATATGGGCAAAGGTATGTCTATTCGTACCGGTATCGCCCATATGACTGGTGATTATATGCTGATCCAGGATGCAGATAGCGAATATGAACCAGCCGAACACACTCGATTTTGTCGTAAGGCCGACGAGACAAATGCAGCGGCTATCTTTGGGTCGCGGGTTTTGAATGGTCAGGCCAACTATGAATACGCCCATGCGTATTGGGGCGTTCGGATGCTCTCAACATTGAACAATTTGCTCTTTGGCGGCAATCTGACAGATGTTTTAACGGCCACAAAAATGGTTCGTCATGATGTGGTAGCGCCTCTAAACTTGACCTGTACCAGCTATGATCTGGATACGGAACTACCTGACAAAATATTATTGTCGGGCCATGACATCTTAGAAATTCCGATTAGCTATGATCCCAGAACGTATGCTGAAGGTAAAAAGATTAAGACCAGCGACGGGTTCAAATCTATCGTTGTCATGTTCCGAGATCGGCTGGGTCTTTCGCCTGTTTTTTCTAAAGAATCTAAATCACAACCATCATCGACCTCTGAGGAAAGCGTTGAACAGGTAATCTAACTGCAAACCATCTTATTATGTTGTTGCTCATTCCACTTACCCCACTAAATTAAAACGGACAAACTTATGAAAATCGTTGTAACAGGTTCTATTGCTTATGATTACCTGATGTCTTTCCCAGGTAAATTTAGCGATCACCTCATCCCTGACCAATTGCACAATGTCAGCCTTAGCTTTTTAGTTGAATCGCTCCGCCGCCAACGTGGGGGGGTTGCGGCAAATATTGCCTATACGAACGCTCTTCTTGGTGGACGGCCGACTATTATGGCTACTGTTGGACAAGATTTCGTTGATTATCGAGCTTGGTTAGAATCGTTTGGGGTGGATACATCGGCCGTTACAGTTTTCGATGACGATTATTGTGCCTCATTTTTCGTCAACACGGACGAAGTGCAAAATCAGATCGCCAGCTTTTATACCGGGGCAATGGCCCATGCCGCTACCCTATCATTTGCCAAAGATGCTGCTGACACCAATATCACCATAATCTCACCCAATGATCCGGCGGCGATGGCGGCCTACGTTAAGGAATGTAAACAGTTGGCAATTCCCTATATTTATGACCCCAGCCAGCAGACGATTCGATTAACGGCCGAAGAGCTTTATGATGGTTTAGATGGCTGCCTATTATTAACGGTCAATGAATATGAATTGTCTATGATCCAGGAAAAAACCGGGCTAACAAAAGCAGATGTTTTAGACAAAGCAGGCGGGCTGCTGCTCACAAAAGGCAAAAATGGGTCTGAGATTAGCATCAATGGGCATGTCTTTGAGATTCCCGCCGTCACACCGAACAAGGTTGTAGAACCCACCGGAGCCGGAGATGCCTTCCGGGGCGGCCTCTTGCGCGGTTTAGCGCTTGAACTTCCCTGGGAGATAATCGGCCGTATGGGCGCTCTATGCTCGACTTATGTTCTCGAAAACTTTGGTACACAAGGTCATAAATATACAACTCAGGCATTTATCCAACGCTATCGGGAAAATTTTGACGATGAGGGCGCGTTGGACAGTCTATTAAAGCATAATGCGTAGAATGTGAGAAGGATCATAATCCTTTGCAATTACCGGTTACGCGCATAATTAAGATATGAAATTTTTTTCTACATACAGTCAAAACAAATCATTTTAAGGAGATTTAAACATTATGGAGTTTGACATTAAAAACCCAGACCTGGCTACTGGCGGCCGTCATCGGATTGAATGGGCCGAACAGGAAATGCCAGTTTTACGCAGCATCCATGAACGTTTTTCAAAGGAACGGCCGTTAAGCGGCATTCGGATTAGCGCCTGTTTACATGTCACTACTGAGACGGCCAACTTGGCCCGAACCTTACAAGTTGCCGGGGCCGATGTCGTCCTATGTGCCAGTAATCCACTCAGCACCCAGGATGATGTGGCCGCTTCCCTCGTTTCGCACGACGAGATTCCCGTTTATGCTATCAAGGGCGAAGACAACGAGACCTACTATGAGCATATTACGGCCGCTTTAGATCATAAGCCTCACATCACGATGGATGATGGCGCCGATCTGGTCAGCACCATCCACAAAGGCCGCCGAGAACTGCTCGACGATATTGTCGGCGGCACAGAGGAAACGACCACCGGGGTTATCCGTTTGCGGGCAATGGCAAAACAGGGTGAGTTGGCTTTCCCCGTTGTCGCGGTCAATGATGCTTTAACCAAGCATATGTTTGATAATCGTTATGGAACTGGCCAATCGACGTTGGATGGTGTTATTCGGGCTACCAACACCTTGATAGCAGGCAAAACCGTTGTGGTTGCTGGCTACGGTTGGTGCAGCCGAGGTATTGCCATGCGAGCGCGTGGTTTGGGCGGCAATGTCATCGTCACTGAGATTGACCCAATGAAAGCCTTAGAGGCGGTTATGGATGGTTTCCGAGTGATGCCTATGCAAGAAGCAGCGCCGCTTGGCGACATCTTCATCTCGGCTACTGGCGACATTCATGTTTTAGACGTTCACCACTTTGCTGCGATGAAAGACGGGGCGCTGGTCTCCAATTCCGGCCATTTCAACGTCGAGATCAACATCCCTGGGCTAGCCGAGATGGCTGTCAAACCAGCCCGCAAGGTTCGGGAATTCGTGGATCAGTATGAGCTGCCAAATGGCAATCGCATTAATCTGTTGGGCGAAGGTCGCTTGATTAACCTGGCCGCAGCCGAAGGTCATCCAGCCTCAGTAATGGACATGAGCTTTGCAAACCAGGCTTTAAGCGCCGTATACATGATCCAAAACGCAGACAAACTTGATAATACGGTTTACTCTGTGCCGGAAGATGTTGACAAAGAGATCGCCCGGATTAAATTGCAAGAGATGGGCATCGACATCGACATCCTGACTCCAGAACAGGAACATTATCTGAATTCGTGGGAAGAAGGGACATAAAGGTTTGTGATTGATTAAGGCAAGTACGGTTTGTACTAACAAACCGTACTTGCCTTTCATTTCTTGAGGCAAGAAGATGGATCATTGCGTTTATCATCCGAACCATGCGGCTGTTGAGTATTGTGAAGTCTGTAATCGCGCTTTGTGTGGACATTGTTTGTGGTATACAGATGATGGTCATCGGTTGTGTGAGATCCATGCCCAGGAAAGGGAGCTAGCGGGTGAATCGGTTTTGCCGCCTGAGACTTACGCTGAGGCGATCAAGACACTCTATGTCGAGCGTGAGAAAAAAAACGACCCACAGCCTGATGAAGAAGAGAGCGGGCCGCGTCAGAACGAGAATCGTGAAAAGGATGACATCCCTTATAAGGGGAACAGCCAAGACCTGACGGCCTTGATTTCGGCCGTAATGGCAGCCACCGTGCTGCTAAGTTGTATGGGCGGCGCTTATTGTTTGCCCATCGCCGCCTTTGTGATGGGCATTATTGGTTTCACCAACGCTTCGAAATCGGTTAACCCGACACGAACACGCTGGCTTTCGGGTGTTAGCCTGGGGGTTGGGGGGCTGATATTAATCGGCATCATCGCTTATATCGGCTTCTTCGTTATGTTCTTTCTCTTTGCCATTGTGTCTGCTGGCGGAACCCCCTAACTAGCTATCGCCATGAACGGCCCCCGGGACCATACATCGGAAGTCACGATAGGCAACATACGCCTTGCTAGAACATTTTCTAACATCGTTAGCCCGCCAATTATCTTTGCTTTGCTGGGGCTGGCCTTGTCGTTGGTGGAGAATGAGTTAGTCGAGGGATTGGTGTGGGCGGCCGTTTTTGGTTTCTTCGTTTCGCTGGCGCCCATCCTCTTTATTCTCTTTATGATGCGAATTGGCAAGATTTCCGATTTGCATATGAACACCCGCCAGGAGCGGTATTTACCTTATCTGGTCAGTATGACGACTTCGGCCGTTGTGCTGCTGTTCATTAATCTGTTTGATGGGCCATTCCTATTAAGCTGTTTGACCATCCTCAATATTGTTGTCCTGATTATCCTGGGCTTGGTCAATGCCTTTTGGCTGATTAGCATTCATACGGCGAGTGTTTCGGCTGCGGCCGTTATTTTGGGGTTGGTCTTTGGCGTTTGGGCTGGAATCACCTTTTTGCCGTTTGTGGTGTTGGTCTGCCTGGCCCGCTATTACTTGCGTCGTCATACAATTGGACAAATAACAGCCGGATTACTCTTAGGGACAGTGGCAACATTTGTCATGGCTTCTCTGGGTTGTTTCAGTTTTTGACCATCGAAACAGCGCAGTTACACCAAGACGCGCAGCATTCCATCTCTTCGCTTCTTTGCGTCTTTGCGCCTTCGCGTGAGGTATAATTCCGCCTATGTTTGAACAAGAACGAGTTATCTTTAGGTTACAACAGCACGTTATGCGGGAGCGGGATATTTTGGTCTGCTTCTTGGCGGGGTCGTTCGGCCGTAATACCCAGGATGAATATTCTGACCTGGATGTGGCTCTGGTCTTTGCGGATGAGGCTCGGCGGGACGCGGCTTATGCTAAACGGCGGGAATTTGTGAAGCAGGTGCTGCCTTATGTGCCAGCCAAGTCATTTGATGCAACGCATGTGCGGCCGTATTTCCATATCGCCCTCTACAGTAATGGAGCCAAAGTCGATTATCGTTATGAGACGCAAGAGTTGTTGCAGCCTAATCCATGGGATCGTGAGGTTCGGCTGTTGAAAGATACGGCCGGATGGGGCGAGAATTTCCAGCATCAAGCCTCTTTGCTGCCGCCGACGCTGCCTCATGCAACTATTACGACTGAGGTTTTAACTGACCTGGACAACTGCTTTTGGGTCATGTTCATGGACATCTACCGCTTGCTGCGGCGAGGCGACCATGACAAGCCTTTTTCAATCTTCCTGGAACTGCTCTATTTTATCCTGCCAGACCTATTGCAACTGCTGCCGCCAGAAGAGCCAGCCCACCAGAAGTTGATTTCGATTCATTATACGGCCGATACGAAAGCGACCCTGAAACATTTGAAGCGGTTGTTTGAGGTTTACTTGGAAGCGAGGACGGCCGTTGTGAAACGCCATCGCCTGGCCTTTACGCCAAATTCGGCCTTTGAGAATGAGATCAAGAAGCGATTGAAATAAGGAACCTTCATGAAATGGGAAAGAATCCTTGATGCGGCGCCTTGGGGGGAGAGAGCGATGCCACGTGGGGGTGTGATGGATGGCTATTTCTATGTTCTTACTGGCCGTTCCGGAGCGTTCAAGATTTACGGGGATACGTGGCGAAGTCCAGATGGGGTGAATTGGGAGATGATGTCAGACAATACTGGTTGGGGGAAGCGGTGCTATTCGGAAGTCAATATCGTCCAGGGCAATCTAATTTTGAGTGGCGGGCAAAGCTTGAGCAAGTTTTACAATGATGTATGGCGTTCTAGCGACCAGGGTCGAACCTGGGAACAGGTAAACGGCAATGCACCTTGGGGCGCACGAGCGGGCCATCACAGTATCACAATTGATGACGTCATTTACCTGTTCGCGGGTGGACGCAACTCATGGAACCGGGTGTTCTATCCAGAACTTTGGATTAGCAGAGACCTGGGCGAAACTTGGGAGCTGCGGGCTGAATTGCCTGAGGATATGGGCAGAGCCGGGATGCAGGTGGTTGAGATCGATGGCACTATCTATTTTATGGGCGGCGACCACGATAAGCCGGTGTTCTTTGGCAATTGGCCCGGCCGCCGGAATGATGTCTGGAAATCGGATGATTTAGGTCACACATGGGAACTGTTGGGAAATGCCCCTTGGGTTCCGCGCACAGGCCATCAATGTATTGCCTACAGTGGAAAGATTATCTGCATCGGCGGACATGCTAAGGGGTCTGGCAAGTACAAACAGATTCTAAAACATGATATGTGGATTTGGGATCCGAAAGAGGGTATTGATAGCTGGCAATTAGTTACCAATAATGTATGGCGTTGTGAGGATAACCCAAACCGTACTGGCAAAAGTGATTTCATGCTTGAAATCCATGATGGCAAGCTCTGGACGTTGGGCGGAGATCGGGAAGTGCTGTCCCCCTGGCCGCAAGACAATGATGTTTGGACGGCCGAATTGTCTGTTGAGTAAGTTCGATACTCGGTTTTTTGGTTTAAACGGCAATATATCTTGAAGAGGATTAAGTATGAACAACATTCAAATGCCTAATATAGAGACTGAACGATTTATACTTAAGCAACTGACAAAAAATGATCTCCCTGAATGGATTCGTATCAAATATAGTGACCCGGAGATGATGTCATATATGCCGAAGTCCGACGTGGCTCCTGAGGAACGGGCCGAAAAGGCATTTAAGTTTTTTGAGGAGATTCGTGCTAAACATGGTTACAGCGCCTGGGTCATTAGGGATAAACACACAGGTCAAATGGTGGGAGATTGCTATCTGGAACCAGAAGATTTTAGCGCGACTGAGGAGATGGAGATCGGCTATGATGTCGGCCTGGAATATTGGGGAAAAGGGGTTGCTACTGAAGCTACACGAGCAATTTTACACTTCATGTTCGAGAATACGGATGTAGAACGCATCCTCGGTGTTGTGATGCCGGACAACATTGGTTCCTGGCGGGTTCTTGAACGGCTGGGCTTCACTTTCGTGGGGGAAGACCATCTTTATGGTCTTGATGTGCGAGTATATGCTATTGAGCGAAGCGAGTTTTCGGGGGGCGATCATTTTTATCGTGTATACGAGTAGCCATTTAACTTAGGTACAAAAGCTGGCGATTTCGGCCGATTCACTGGTTAGGAATGAGATTGAATATGGACGAACAAACATTTCAAAACATAGCCCAGCAACACAAACTGGGCCATGTTGCAAATAAAATCTTTGAAATCTCTGAGGATTGTATAAGAATTTATCTAGGGAGAATCGATGGCTACATGATCGATCATCGCCACATCACAACCCGCAACCTGTCAATATCGGCCGCTTTTTAAATATCCCCATTGCCAATAACCAGGATGTTGACGGCCTGTGTTAATTCGGCAAGAGCAGTCCAATTGACACGGCCGTTGTATTTTTTTCAAACGGTTGCTGTAGGCTAAAGCCTATGTTATCCTGTGTTTGAGACAGTGGAATGACACTTTGAAGGAATTACTATGACCTTACCAAACCCAGTTTCAACTTCATATGAACATATAACCCTTGATAAGGAAGGTGTACCGCTGATCGCTGGGACGACGATGAAGGTGGTTGAACTGGTTATGGCTCAAATGGCTCATGGATGGAGTCCAGAGGAACTACATTTTCAATTTCCGCATCTGAGTATGAGTAGGATTCATTCGGCACTCGCTTACTATTGGGAAAATAAAGAGGCTATGGATGCAGATATAGTCCGAAGGGAGCAATATGCAGAAAAAATGCGTAAAGAAGGCGCTCCATCGCCTCTAGCAAGTCGTCTAAGAGAGCAAGGTTTGCTTGAATGACCATTGCCCTTTATATGGATGTTCATATTCCAAGGGCAATAACTTATGGGTAACGCTTGCGGGGGGTTGATGTGTTGACGGCACAGGAAGATGGTTATGAAACTGTTTCAGATGACATTCTGCTTGACCGTGCCACAGAATTGAATCGGATTCTGTTTTCGCAAGATGATGATTTATTAGTAGAAGCGAAAGGGCGGCAGGTTGAAGGGGTAGCTTTTGCTGGTGTCATTTATGTTCATCAAATGCGAATAACGATCGGCCGTTGTATTCAAGACCTAGAGCTAATTGCTAAAGTGGCCGAAGGGGAAGAATTGGCTAATCGGGTTGAATTTTTACCATTGTGACGGCCGTCTTCCATCATAGCCAAATTAATAACGGAGTATGAGCCAAATTGAATTTCTACATCTGCTAACAAAGCTTCAAATTCGGCCGTACTCTCCGCCACAACCATTTCACTACAAATAGCGTCAGTCGGCGGAAGGTCTTTGAGGTAACGTTTAAGGTGTTTACGGAAGAGTATGAGACCACGACGGCCGTGATAGTCCAGCATTTCGTGCAGGTGGAGGCGGATGGCGTGGGTGATTTCGTGGAAGGGGAGTTGGTCGCGCTCTTGTCGGGCGAAGATCCAGGGGTTGCCGATTGCGCCTCGGCCGATCATGACGGCGTCGCAGTTGGTGTAGTTGAGCATGGCGTCGATGTCGGCCGCTTTCTGAATATCGCCGTTGCCGATGACGGGGACGTTGACAACCTGCTTTAATTCGGCCAGGGCGTCCCAGTTGGCCTGGCCTTTGTATTTTTGTTCTTTGGTACGGCCGTGCATGGCAACCAATGCCGCGCCATTGTCTTCGAGAACACGGCCGATTTCCAGATAGTTCTTGTTATCATCCCAGCCCAACCGAATCTTTCCTGTTACGGGAACGGTTAGATGCTTGGTGAGTAGGGCAAATGTTTCGGCAATGACCTCTGGTTTGGGCATCATGCCGACCCCCGCGCCCCGGCCGCTGACCCGGCGGGTGGAGCAGCCCATGTTGATGTCGATGATGTCGGGGCTTTTTTCTTCAATCATTTGGGCGGCCTGGAGAATTTTATGGGGGTCGTTGCCAAAGATTTGGAAGACCATCGGCCGGTCTTCCTGGGTATAGTCGAGCAGGGACCAGGCGCGTTTGGACTTGCCTATCAGTTCCTCACAAGCAACGAATTCGGTGTAGTTCATAGAGGAGCCATAAGCCCGGCAAATGGCCCGATGCGGCACATCAGAATAGCCCGCCATCGGCGCTAAGATCACATCCCCATATATTGACACATCACGCACCCAAAATGTTGGTTCTTGTTTCTCCATCCCCCCTATTCTACCAAATTCAAAATTTCCGCAAGGGCTTCATTAAGCACCGCATACCCTTCACCATTGAGGTGCAGGAATTCAAACTTGTATTCCTCCCTCATCACCCCCGCCTCGTCCGCCAACAGGCTGTAGGCATCCAGCACAAAAACCCCCTCCTCCTCCGCCAGCGATTGAATAAATTGATTGATATCCTGGATAGCCAACAATACCTCCGGCGGCCAATTGAACAGCCGCGCCGGAGGCAGGTCACCATATGGGAAAATAGTGCTCAAAACCAGCGTCGCCCCGATCTCCTGCGATTTAGCCACGATTTTCTGGATATTGGCTTTGCAATTTTCGATGATCGTTTTCTGGCTGTCTGGAAAAAGCGGCATCTGTTTGAGATCGTTAATGCAAACCTGGAGGACGATAACATCCGGCTGCAACGGCCGTATATGCTCATCAAACCGCCCCACCACCTGACTAGAGGTCTGGTTGCCAATGCCCCGGTCAACAAAGACAAAATCGGCCGTTATCTCCGGCTGCTTCGGAAACCGCCACTGTTCCGCCCGTGAATCGCCATAGAAAACGACCAGCCGCTGCCCCGCATCCTTTTCAACCGGCTGAACAGCATCGGTTGGATAAAAAGAAAGGCCCAGGGGATTGAGCCGAAGGCCGTTGGCATCTAAATGATTATCCCAAGCAACCTGGCTCAAAATAACATTACCGATCAGGGAAATGATCAGCAGCAAAACCGCCTTAGGAATTCGTTTCATCAAGCCAGGCTCCAACTTCCCGAACGGCCGTTTCCTGCCAATCCGGCTCCCGAATATCAAACCAGCGAATCGCAGGATTATCAGCCCGGAACCAGGTGTGCTGTTGGCGGGCGAAGCGATGGGTCTCAAACTTAATCCGCTCAACCGCTTCTTCTAAGGTGGTTGTTCCCGCTAAATGCTCTAATAGCTGCCGATAGCCTAGACCTGTCATGGCTGGCAGGGTGGGTTTATACCCAGCGTTGAGCAAGCCCTTGAGTTCGTCTAACAGGCCATCGGCCATCATCTGATCCACCCGTTGGTCAATTCGTTGGTACAAGGTGTCTCGGTCACAGTTCAGGCCGATTTTTTTTATCTGGTAAGACGGCCGTTTCTTTCGCTGCAATTCAGTAATCGGCTTGCCCTTGACGAGCGTCACCTCCAAAGCCCGGATAACGCGGCGGGTGTTACGGCCGTCAATTCGCTCCGCCGCCTGGGGGTCAAGAACGGCTAGCCAGCGGGCAAGCTCTAGCCCTGGCAGCGTTTCAAGGGCTTTACGAAGCTCTTTTTGGGGGGCTACCTCCGGGATACCCCAGCCTTCGACGATGGCTTTCACATATTGACCCGTTCCACCAACCAGCAGCGGCAGCCGATTTCGCTGGTGAATGTTGTTTATCGTTTGATAGGCCAGCCGTTGATATTGGGCCAGGGTCAGCGTTTGGTCGGGGCGGCAGATGTCGATGAGATGATGGGGAACGGTTGAACGTTGTTCGGGTGTCGGTTTGGCTGTGCCGATGTCCATTCCTTGATAAAGCAGGCGGGAATCGGCCGAAATGATTTCACCGTTGAATTGGGCAGCCAGGGCAAGCGAAAGGGCGGTCTTGCCGACGGCCGTTGGGCCAACGATGACTAAGAGAGGGGAGCTGTTTTCAGCCAATGGTTACCAGCCTAATACCGCATTGGTAATATGATCACAACGCAATAACTTGCCTGTCTGGTCTAGCTCAACGGCAACTAAATCAATGCGCCAATCCACCTCTAGATCATGCTGGGCCAAATATTGTTGGGCCAACATCAATAGCTTATCGGCCTTGTGCCGGGTTATTCCCTCTTCTGGCGATCCCATTTTTCGGCCGCGCCGAGTCTTAACCTCAACAAAGATAAGCTCTTGTCCGCCTCGCACAACCAGATCGATCTCGCCTCGCGCCATTCGCCAATTTCTTTCTACGATTTCATAGCCCTTATCTTCAAGATGTTTGGCGGCTAAATTCTCGCCCCATTGACCCAATTTTTTGCGATTATCGGCCATTTCGCCTATCCCCTTCCTGCTTTGGCGGCCGAGTTAGATTAACTAGCTGCTCCACCATAGGTTGTAGGCGGGGCCAGGTACGGTGCCAACGGCCGTGTTCCTTCTGGCGTTTCAAATCCGGCCGGGTTCGGCACAGCTCTTGATAGAGGTCGAGGGTTTGCTCAATGGTGGAACGAATATCGAATCGTTTACTGTTCTGCCTGGCCGCCTCGCCCATCTGTCGCCGACGGTCAGGATTGACAGCTAAGGCCATCATACCCGCTGCCAGTCCGCCCTGTTCATGTCGACTTAATATACCTGTCACATTTGGCTCAACGGAATCGACAATCCCCGGTGAGGCAAAAGCCACCACAGGTAAAGCCATCGCCATCGCTTCGATTATCGTTAAGGGGTGGACCTCAGTTACAGAAGCAGTGACAAAGAAATCGGCCGCCGCCAGATAATTTATCACCGCCTCGTAATCAACCCCACCCATAAAATGAACTTTATCGGCCACGCCTAATTCGCGGGCATATTTTGGCAGCGAATCAGCTAAGGGGCCACTACCCACGATTATTAGATGTAAGGTGGGGGCTATCTCTTCTGCGGCTGCGAATTGAGCGAGCAGGGTTTCCAAGTTTTTTTCGGCCGATAAACGGCCGACGTAAATGGCAATGGTGGCATCTGATGAAATTCCCAATGATGCTTTCAGGTCGAGTTGAGGCTGATTATGCAAAGGGGCTAAATCGATCCCATTGGCGATCACTCGAATCGGCCGTCTTACCCCAAAATCGAGCATGACCTGGCGAACACTTTCTGAAGGCGTAATGACCACATCGCAATAATCAGTAAATTCGGGCCAGACCTGGCGCATGATGGCATCGGCCGTTGGTTGGGGCAGCGGTATATAAGCGCCAGTATAAAGGTCGTAACGGGTGTGATTGGTATAAACAATGGGGCAGTTGCCATAACGATGGGCCATGCCGACGCTCATAAAGAGGTGGTGGCAATGAATAATGTCCATCTGGCGCAACTTTTTTTGTGCTTGCCTGGAATAACGTGGGCTGTAGTAGTATCCGGTATCGCCCAAGGGCAAAGCGGGCGTTCGGACAACGCCTGGCTCTTCTCCTGCCGGGTCTGGGTTGCCGAGCGTAAAGATAGTAACGTCGTGTCCGGCCGCTTCCAGATGGGTCTTATACAGCGAGACCATCTTTGTCACCCCGTTTAATACTGGCTTATAACAAGCCGTCACCATTCCAATACGCATATGGTTAGTTTATTGGGTTTGGGGGTGATGGGCCAGGAGCCAGCGGCGCAAATGAACCATACCCAAGGTGCTGGCCCACTGAGCAATATTGTCTGGGTGACCGCCAAAAGAGCGCTGCATGACTGATATGCCAAAGGATGAGATGAGGGTTACTAAAAGCTGAATGCCGCCGGGGGTGATGTTGTTATAAACAATTAGGCCCACATCGGCCGCAGCTTTTTCTTTCAATCGTTCGGCCGCTTCTCGACACCAACCCGTTAGATCGGCATCGCTAGTTAACAGCTTCAAATTTAAGTAGTGGGCTAGTTCATCACCAGTACTAGATGGGGCCATTATTACGGCCGATTCAGCCTTCTGAACTTGACCGAAGGCTTGAGCCAATGAGCCGTCTGTGAAGCATTCTGCGGCGGCCGTTTTGACCTTACTAATCTCCATATGCTTCAGCAAGACATCTTCCAGCCGATCTCCGGCCCGACCATAAACCTGATCCCCCAATCGATCAAGCACCTGCGTCTCAAGCGCTTTTAACCGTTCATTCACCCATTCCTGCGATTCACCTTCAACCCACAAGCCAATATCTGTTTGTCCCGCAAAAGAGGAAAAAGAGACCCGTTGTCGTTCGCCTAAATTTATATCGGCCAACTGCTGATCCAGGGTGCTTTCCATGACACCGGCCGTCCGCAGCAGCGCCCATCCATGAGCAGCATCATCTATCAGTCGGCGTTGTAATAGGGGTAACACTTCCGTTTCTAACAAATAGGCCATATCACGCGGCTTACCAGGCAAACAGATTAAGGTGCTTTTTTCTACCTCGAGCAAAAACCCTCGCCGCCCAACCTCAGGGCCGCCCAGTGGCAAGATACCCGCAATTGGTAACACCTTTTCTGGTGAATAAGCCCTTCCTGTTGCCTTAGCAACCCCCTCATGGGTTAGATCATTCTCATCTCGACCCAACCCCCCTATGGTCACGACGACATCAGCCCTTGCCAATGAAACTCGAAGCGTCTCCTCAATACTCAACAGCTCATCTGCAACTGTTATCTTGCCAACCAGGGGTATATTACATTCTTGGAACCGACGTGCTGCAAGGGAAGCATTGGTATCAAGAATATCACTCAATAATTCAGTACCAATGCTAATAAGGAGAACTCTCATGCCAGACCAAATTATTAATGCCGCTCTATAGTTAATCCCACAAAACAAACAAAAAGAGAAATAGGAAACTGCCTACCATATTGGATGCACAACGCAAAAGCACATACTTTCAGAAAATACTAAAACATTACCCCTGTTATTTGCTTCCCCAAAAAATAATTCTGGCAATCGAGCAGCTATTAGGATTGGTCAGCCAACATCAATTGGTACTTACGAACGGTAAGGTCTGTATTACGCATTTTTAGCGCTAAGTCGGCGGCTAAATTTTTCATCAGCTTATAGCCTAACTCCGGGTAAGTATCACATAATAGCATGAGGCGCGGCCTTGTTATACGCAGAAGCCAAGTACCATCCCGGCTAATTCTAGCTGTAGCAGAGCGTAATCCCTGGTCAACTAAGGCAACTTCGCCCAATACCTGACCTTGATGGAGTTCAGCGATAACAACATGCTCATAATTCTCATTCTCTGTGCCTACGAAACCTGGATTTACTAGAATTTCGACCGCCCCCCGGCCGATCACATATAGTTCATCACTCGTATCATTTTCTTTGAACAAGATTTCTTGTTCTCGATACTCTTTTGGTTCACAAATTGAAGCAACCAGTTCTAGCTGAGTAGAGGAAAGATTGTCGAACATCTCGGTTAAGGAAAGTGTTGCCGAAACACTTTGTTGCATAAATGGCCTCTTTCGCGCTTAAAAGATATTTGTTGTCAATTAGGTGATATGATGGATTTGGAACTTTAAAACGAGTGAAATCCAGTTCGATTCTAGCATAAAGAGATGGGCACGCCAATCTGCTAGGAAAATGTTTCCATCTTCTTTTCGAGAGTTATCAATAGCTCTCTGAAAGACTTGGCAAATGCCTCAACGCCATCCTTTTGAAGCTGTTCTGTCACTTCATCCAAATCAATGCCCAGTTCCTCAAGATTATCTAAAACTAGTTGTGCTTCATCTACATCTTGTTCCAAAGTTGGAGCCAGGGTGCCGTGATCGCGGAAGGCATCTATGGTCTCGGGGGGCATGGTGTTGACTGTTTCTGGGCCGATCAGGGAATCAATATAGAGGGTGTCGGGATAATCTGGATTTTTGGTGCTGGTTGAAGCCCAAAGCAGGCGTTGAACGGCCGCTCCTGCCGCTCGAAAGTCCTGGAATGCCTCTCCATGAAATATATCTTTGAAACGCTGGTAAACGACCTTTGAGTTTGCGACGGCCGTTTTGCCCATTAATGCTTCGGCGGCGGGATCATCTAAATCGGCCAGCTTCTTATCAACGGCCGAATCAACCCGACTGACGAAGAAAGAGGCGACTGAAGCTACTTTTGTTGGGTCGCCGCCGCTGTCCAACAATTGTTGCAACCCGTCCAAATAAGCCTGGGCAACAGCTTCATAATGATCCATGCTAAACATGAGGGTGATATTGATGTTTATGCCATCTCCAATAAGCTGCCGAATAGCCGGGATGCCTTCCGGGGTGGCTGGCACTTTGATCATGACGTTATTACGGCCGACGGTTTTATACAATCGACGCGCTTCTGAAATGGTCTTATCTGTATCACCGGCCAGATCGGGCGAAACTTCCAGGCTAACAAATCCATCGCCGCCACTGCTCTCTTCATAAAGATCGGCAAACAAATCACAAGCGGCCCGGATATCGGCTATTGCCAACGCTTCATACACGGCTTGAACCTCTGCCCCCTTCCCAACCTGCTCCTCAATTTGAGCGTCATAATCATCACTTTGCCCAATCGCCTTCTCAAATATAGAGGGATTAGAGGTCATCCCTCGAAGACCGTCATTGTCGATTAAATTTTGAAGGGTGCCGTCGCTCAGAAATTTCCGGCGAATATTATCGTACCAAAAGCTCTGACCATAGGCGTGGAGTTCAACTAAGGGATTCATCATATTTTCCTGTTCTTTTTAACTTTCAATTTTACACCATATAATTATATATGAGTTTAACGGGGAGCGTTGGTTGTGACAAGGAGAGGTCGATGAAAGTTGTCATTGGTGCGGATCATGCGGGCTATGAGTTAAAGGAATATTTGGTTGCTGAATTAGAGAAGGCCGGGCATACGGTTATGGATGTAGGCGCTCATCAGTATGAAAAGACGGATGATTATCCTGACTTTTCGGCCGCAGTCGGCCGTGCCATCGCTGCCGAAGCGGGTGAGCGAGGTATTCTAGTTTGTGGCAGCGGCGTTGGGGCTAGCATCGCCGCGAACAAAATAAAGGGGGTGCGGGCTTGCCTGTGCCATGATATATATTCGGCCGTTCAGGGCGTTGAACATGATGATATGAATGTTCTTTGTCTGGGAGGCCTGATTATTGGACAAGCGTTAGCAGTCAAATTGGTCGAAGGATTTTTGAGCGCGGAATTTTTAGGCTACGGCCGTTATCAAAGAAGGCTCGATAAGGTTATCGCGTTGGAAGAAGATAGCTAAGTTCGTTGCTTGGCGGCACTAAACGCTGCCATTGTCCGCTCTCTAGCAAAGGCATGATCAATAATGGGAGCCGGATAATCTTCTCCAATGAGGCAGCCAACGGCCGGTTGTAGTTCGGCGCTCATCTTCCAGGGGGTGTGGATATATTTCTTAGGAACGTTTGCTAGTTCAGGCAGCCAGCGGCGAACATAACGGCCGTCCGGGTCAAATTTTTTACCTTGTAAGATAGGATTGAAAATCCGAAAATATGGGGCGGCATCAGTCCCTGTTCCGGCCGACCATTGCCAGCCGCCATTGTTGGCAGCTGGATCGCCGTCAATCAAATGCTGCATAAACCACTTTTCGCCCCAGCGCCAATCAATCAGCAAATCTTTCACTAAAAAGGAGGCTACAATCATCCGCGCCCGGTTAGGCATCCAGCCTTGCTGCTGTAGTTGTCGCATTGGCGCATCAACGATGGGATAGCCAGTTCTACCACTGCACCAAGCTCGAAAGTCGGCCGTATCATTTTGCCAACGAATATCAGCTAAGTTAGCCCGAAAACTTTGGCCTCTTACCTGGGGAAAATGAAACAGGATGTGGATGTAAAATTCGCGCCAGATGAGTTCATTGAGCCAGATTTCGGCCCCCTTGCGATGGTCGGCCGTTTTGGCCTTGCCAATTGCCGATTGGGCTGCAACAACTGCTTGTCGGGCCGAAATCATGCCAAATCGTAGATAGGGTGACAGCCTTGACGTACCAGAGACATCAACTAGATTACGCATCTCACCGTAGGAATAAATCGGTGCAGCATCTCCAGAAACAAATTCCTTGAGACGTGCCTGTCCTTGCTTTGAACCAGGCAAAAACAAGCTCTCCTGCGCAAGCTCTGGCTCTGTTGGGATTGGCAAACCCTTAACCGAGTTCGGAGTCTTTATCTCTTTTGGAGCAGGAAATAAATCGTATTCGCCTGGTACAGGAGCTGTTTTCCAAACTTTACTAAAGGGGGTAAAGACGGTGTAGGGGTTGCCACCTTTTTTTAGCACAGAGCCGGGCGGGTGGACAACCACGCCCCCAGTTAATTTAAGGGGTAAGCTGGCAAGTAGAGCAGCATCCCGTTGGCGGGCATAAGGGGAGTAGTCGGCTTCAGCGTAAATCACTTCGGCCCCTGTCTCCAACAATAGGGCTTTTAGCTCTATCAATGGTTTACCCTGGCGAACAATTAATCGGCTGCCAAGCGAGTGCAACTCAAGTTGTAATTCTTGCAGGCCAGCATATAAAAAAGCCAATCGTTTTGGAGCAACAAAAGGCGAGTTGATTAAGGCGGGGTCTAAAATAAAGAGGGGAATTAGCTGATCGCTGTTAGTGAGTGCGGCAGAGAGAGCGTGGTTATCTGTCAACCGAAAATCACGCCGAATCCACCAGACGGCCGTGCGAATAGCATTTGTCATGGGACAATTAATCTGTTTGGAATTGGCTCAACCAATCCAGTATCGGTCCCGCTTGAGAACTCAGATGCTCTTTTACAGCGTTTAGATAGGCATTAAGATAGGCTGGTAAGTAGTCGGCATCTAAGCCACGATTATTCATTAAGCCTTGTATCCAAGTTATCTCTGATCCAAGAAATTGCATATCTCCTAACTTTAAGGCAGCAATGATGTTACGGGCTAAATGCAGATTGGCATTGACTACGTGAGCATACGGAATTCCATCATCCTTCAAAATTTTCCAGGTCGTCAGTTCAATTACCGCTTGCTCTTGTTGGAAATGAACTAATGCTTCTACATAATCTTGGGGAGGGTTTTGTCTTTTGAGTGGCTGTTGACCGCTGAACAACGCTCGCTCAACGACTTGAACGGCCGTGTCAAAATCATCTCCTAAATAATGACCCGTAATACGATCTTTTAACGTCGGAAGCTTGGCGAAGACCCGCCCGCCAAAGGCAACCGCAATGTCCTGGGTGGCTAGCAGGTCGCTGATTTCTGGCAGCGCAGCCGCAGAATGAAGTTGTTGGGCTGGAAAAATGGCGAGATTGGGTCGAGTAGCGTCAACGGTCGATGCCAAGCGGTCAATTGGCACATTAGCGCCTAAATAAACGACATCCCAACCCCGTCTTCTGAGCAATAATGTTAGGAACAGGGGGCTGAAGGTGTGTTCTTCATGGGGTGGACAACCAATTAAAATCCGTTCGGATCGGGTTGGTCTAGGAGCGGCCGTTACCAATGTTTCCAAACGACGCAATGCAAGGGCCGAGGTAAAATGTTCTTGTTGAACCGTTACATTTCCCTGATACCAACCCTGACCGATCTCAGATAATCCTTTTTGTAAAAGCTCAAAGCCGACATTTTCGGGTGAATACAAGGCAAATGCCTGATTCAGCACCGCCTCGGCGTTTTGTTCGTCAAAGGCCAGACAGGCTTCAACCCAGCTTTGCCGCAGTTGGGCCATTGTGGTTCCTGTTGCAATTGGCGGCTGGGAAACGGCCGATGTACCTGATACTGTTTGGGCTGTTCGTTCTTGTAACGGGTCCTTTCCTTCGGCGAGAAAACGATTCCATAGCTCAACGGCATGACTGATACTCATTCCCTCATCTTGGCGAGCGATCAACCATTTTAGAGTGTCAATGTCCCGACGAGAATATAATCGGTGGCGTCCTTTCGTTCGATCCGGTTGAGGTAAGTCATAACGACGTTCCCAGGCGCGGAGCGTATCTGGTTTAAGACCCGTTTCCTGGACAACCGCTTTCATATTGAATGTCGGCGTATCTTTTGTTTGTTGCATGAACCTAATGACCTTGTGTATTGTAGATTGTAATGGTCACAGTTTAGCAAAAGAAGGCCACATTGTCAATATTTTGCACAGAATAAATCAAGAATTAGGTTCTGGTTTTTTCCAACGCTGGGTCACACCGGACCAAAAATCTAATGAAGCTAATTTGTCTTTTTTCGCTTCTTCCCGCTCTTCTTTTGGACCACAAGTTACATCATAACCCCCTAAATCTTCATTTGGCCCATAGATGACGGCATAGGTCAAAGATTTCAGACGGCCGAAATCCTTCAAATCTGAGGTTGCTGGCACCTGATTTCGCCAAGTGCCGGTATCCACATAGTATCGTTCCCCCCTTTTATCCTTGGCGATTATTTCCGTCGCCGGGTGATGGGTATGGCCTGCCACAATGAAGTAATAATCATCTGTATCGAGGGCTGCCTCTTCGGCGGCACAATCTTGGGGTTTCGATCTTGCTTTGACGCCATTGACAATCCACCTTGAAAATCTTTCCAATAGACCTAAGGGGGCTATAAATAGAAGTCGCCACAATCCAGTGGCTAAAACAAAGCGGATTGTTTTAGTGCCTTTGAGCTCAGCAAGTCCATCTCTGAGGAATTTATTTTTGACACTTTCCTCTATAACTTGTCTTAAAATTGGTTTTATTATTTTCCATACTTCATCACGGCCGTTATCAGCCCAATACTCCGCTGTCACATTTTCAGGAGCTGGCATATTGATTAGATAATTGAACAGGGCGCTTTGGGGCCGCAAATCATCAAAATCTAATAATCTACAGTACAAGGCGCGGACGGTTGAATCGTTTAGAATATCGATTTCCCCTTTCTCATGTTTCTCTCTCATTAATCGGGGAATACGCGAGGCAATATCTACTGTTGTAAAGTCACCTACAGGAGGGGCATTATATTTACCTGCACAAATCTCCAAAGGGATTTTTTCTTCTTCTTTTAATCTAGTGTAGTCATGCGAGAAGTTAATGGGATCATACTCTTGTCCATGACGGACAAAGGTATGGTATTGGGGAAATGGTAAGAAGTTAGGAAACTTCTCATCACTTGGAGCCATGCCAAGCGCATGACGAACAGCTGCCCTAAGCGTTGGGGCGCCATTGATCAAACGATCATGATTGCCAGGAATATAGTGAAATTTTATTTTTTCTACTGGAAGCGGAAAGTCCTGTTCTTTGTTTCCATTTTCTTTATCATGATCGATATATTTTCCCTGAGCTAATAATCGGAAAACGCTGAGGGCATCTCGGACACCGTTGGCATTTTGGATGGCTTCTAAGATATCTTCTAACTTTTTCACTAGCTTTTTATCTTTGGGGACATCCACATTACTTACATACGGCCGAACTTTGTTTTGGGTCGTTTCTTTGCTGGCTTCGTTGCCTGAAACGGCCGACTCATCGTCCGTAAACCATAAGCCTGTTCGATGAAGATCAAAAATATCCCCAGCGAAGACCAAATCAAGACGATCTGCTTTACATCGGTCAATATCTTTTGCTAAGCGAGCAACAACTAATTGAAAGGCCTCTTTCGGCAGATTACGCGAAAATTCAATTGAATTTTGACCGCCTTTTGGCCCAACATAATTTGATTCTTCTTCCTCAAAATGAAGATCGGAAATGATGACTAGCATTTTTTTCTCCTATTACTACATGAGTTACGCTCTCAATTATGCACCTAGATATTTTGAATTGTAAAGTGGGTTCGTTAATTTAACGTTGAAAGCGTAGGCAATTTGAGATATTGACTGATTTTTTGTCCAAGAGGCGAGCGAAGTTATTGTTGATGGAACGCATCCATCCCTGGTTGCCATTAGCGAGCAGGAGGCCCGTGTTCCTCTGAATGTCAACAACCAGTTCGGCCACCCTTGTCAGGGTTTTTCCAAAGTCAGTAAAAAGGAGCGAGAGCTTCCGAGATACTGGCATCGAAAAGACGTTGAGCAAAAGCCAGATTCTTCAGACCCAATTTACTAGCTAGACCAATGATGAAATTATTCAGCGTGGCCATCCCTTCAGCCATCAAAGGACTAGAGATACGAGTCGCATCTTCATCTAAAGTAACATCCCGCCGATAGTGGAGGCCGTTTTCAATGCCCCAGTAGTTTTGGATTAAGCTCATCAATTGTTTGGTGGAAACTTGTTTAGATGTCAAGCTCGTGATGCCAACAACCGACTCTGAGCGAAGCTTACCAGTTGTTAGACAGGTAGCTTGACGCTCAATTTTGAAGACACGTTCGACCCCAGGCCAGTCGAGATAACCCGTTTTATCATCTATGACTGTCAATGTTCGTTTTTCCAATCGTTGATGGGCTTTTCGGGAGGTATGTTCTATCTCCTGTTCCATCTTTGGTTGATGCCAGCCAGGTCGTTGAGGTAACGGCTCAAAAAACCGTTCAATATCATCTTGTAAAGTCGATTGGTTACCTTTCGCAAACCAAATATAGTCGCCACCTCCAGATAGAATAGCAACCGAGATAGAACGCTGAGTGAACATCGCATCGCCACAGACAACTCGGCCTCTCAGGTCAATTGCTTCTAACACAGTCGGCGCAGCAACTATTTCATTCTCCTTGCTTCCGACGGTGACCTGGCATAATACGATTCCCTCATCAGGCAAGTAAGCGGCTAACAGATGCACCCCTTGGGTTCGTCCTTTTGGAATAGTTCCTCGGAGTGTCTTTCCATCAATGGCTATCAACATACTCTGCTGACCACCATAACTCTGATGTAGAAATCTCAATAGGACACTTTGTAAATCTGTTAGGTTACAGCTATCTTGCAACGTTCGTCGGATTGTATTGAGTGATGGCACTTTCCCCCGTTCGAACTGGAATAATCTCACCAGTATCTTACACCTCAAACGTAGCCATTGGGCTATCGATGATGGTTTGTTCTGCCCGGCTAATTTGGCCATGATTATCCAGGTCAATAGATACGCCAATGGAAACTGTTTGCCTCTTTTGGCCCTTTTATCCTCTACTTTTGCTAAAAATTCTAGCAATGCTGTCAGGTCCAATAGAATTCCATCTGATTCGATTTGTTGCAATGTGATATGATCCATTTAAGCCTCCTTCTGATTTTGGTGTCGTTTCAACTCCATATTATCAGTTTGAGGCTTTTTGTTCCTGTTTTTTTCCGACTTTGGAAAAACCCTGCCACCCTTGTCCGTCAAGTTGACACAAGATTATAAATTTAGATAATAAGGGTAATTATCCTCAACGAACAGGACTATAGGGAATTAATGTGACGGACATCTCCAGGTAAATCTATTTTATATCGGAAATACATCTAGCCGTTTTCGGCCGTGTTTCCATCTCTTTCCCTCTCCCTAACCTGGAGGTTGTCTTATGCTAACTGTTCATCAACTCTATAAAAGCTTCAACATATCCCCCATACTTGAAAATATTTCGTTCAGCGTGAATGCTGGCGAGCGTGTTGGTCTGATTGGGCCAAACGGCTCCGGTAAATCGACCCTGATCCGAATTTTGGCCGGGCAAGAGAAAGCAGACCGGGGCCATGTTTCCCTCTCCCCTGGTAACGTGCGGGTTGGCTACCTGGCCCAGGGCTTTCAGCCTGACCCAGGCTTAACGCTTAATGACATCATCAGCCAATATACCGGCGACCTCGATCTACTTGAGGCTGAACTTTCCCGTCTTGCTCTTGAACTGGCAGAAAACCCAGACAAAACAGCCTTGCAAGAGGCATATGATCAAGCATTGACCCAACTGAGCCAGTACGATCCTGGTCGAGCTTCAACCATCTTGGATGCGCTTGGTTTGGCCCAAATTCCGCCAGAGCAATCGGTGGCCCAATTGAGCGGCGGGCAGAAAACGCGCCTCATTTTGGCCTGTGTTCTGATAGAAGACCCCCACCTGCTGCTGCTAGATGAACCGACTAATCATCTCGATATTGAGATGTTGGAATGGTTGGAGGCGTGGCTCAAGGGTTTTCCTGGCGGCGTTCTGATCGTGTCTCATGATCGTACCTTCCTCAATCGTACGACCACCCGAATATTAGACCTCGACCCCGAAAAACATACGATCCGAGAATATGCAGGCAACTATACCGATTATCTGGAGCAGTATCTTAACGAGAAAGAGAAGCAGATGTCGGCCTATAAAGACCAGGTTTATGAGATTCGGCGGATGAGGCAGGATATTGCCCGCACAAAGGAGCAGGCTCGCCGAAATGAGGAGGGGACGAAGGATTCATCTGCTCGGCGTTATGCCAAGAAGGTGGCGGCCAAGGCCAAATCCCGCGAAAAGAAGTTGGAGCGGTTTCTGGATTCTGATGAACGGGTTGAAAAGCCGAAGCAAAGCTGGCAGATGAAGCTGGCCTTTGAGAATATGCCCCATTTGGGCCAAAATGTGCTTTCGTTTGACGACCTAACCGTTGGATATGATTCGGAACGGCCGTTACTCCGCCAGCTAAATCAGCAGGTTAAGGCAGGGGAACGAATTGTGTTGACCGGGCCGAATGGCTGTGGCAAGACGACGTTGTTTCGGACGATTACGGGCCGGATAGCCCCGCTTTCCGGCCAAGCGCGGTTGGGAGCGAGCGTTAATCTGGGCTATATGTCTCAGGAGCAAGAGCTGCTTGACCCTGATTCTAATGCGTTGGAAACGATTCGGGGTGTTGCGCCGCTGAACCAGACGGATGCGCGGTCGTTTCTTCACTTCTTTCTCTTTTCGGGGGATGATCCCTTACGGCCGATTCACGCCCTCAGCTATGGAGAACGGGCTAGATTGGCTTTAGCTTTGCTGGTAGCGAGGGGCAGCAACTTCTTGCTTTTGGATGAACCTATTAACCATTTGGACATCCCATCCCGCGAACGGTTTGAACAAGCCTTGACCCACTTTGAAGGCACGATATTGGCCGTTGTCCATGACCGCTATTTTATTGAGCGTTTTGCGACAGTGATTTGGTGGGCGGATGGAGGAAGGATTGAAAGTCAACTTATTTGAGGGACTAAATCCAAATAAGTTGGAGTTGAGTAATTGGTAACTGGGTAATAATTACTCAGTTACCAATTACTACACTTTTTCAAGTAAGTTGATCTGCTTCAGCAATCCACTCAGCCGGGTCCCAGCGGGTAACTTGGGTGATGAACTGCACCTTTTCGGCCGTTTGTCCGGCCAGTTGAGCATAGGTGAAGATGCCTGCCTTGTTAAGGCGCTTAGCAAATACGGGACCGATCCCTTTTATTTTGGTGAGGTCATCGGGGTCTGAGGTTGGTTCATGGGGGGGCGAAGAAACGGCAATTGGTGTTCTTGGAGAAACAATGAGTGGCGTTGGCATCACCTCTCGCCGCTGCTGCCAAAGCCAATATAGCCAGGCTGCTACTGCGGCCGTTATGAAAAATCCAGCCCAAAAGTTAAATGCGTCTTCTCGTTTCATCTACGTCACTCTCTATGCGCTATCGTTTGAATATACCGATTTAATGCTTCTCGCGCGGCTGGAAGATATTGCATCGCTTCCCAATCGCCGATGAAATCTTGTGCTTGTTTGGCCGTTGTCAAGCGCAAAAATGGGTCTTGTTGCGTCAATTGACCGCCCACTTTTGTTGTTTGCCAATACGGCCGTAATTCATTTTCCCACAAGCTGTAATTATCGGCTAGCCAAGTCTGAATTTCTTTATAGGATTTTTCATCGGCCGTTTCTGCTGCCTTATTCTTAAATACTTGGATGACCAACGCTTCCAATACATCCCAGCGTTCGACAAACGCTTTCAGCGCTTTTGTCTCTTTGGGTTTATTACGTAGTAGAAATCGGGTGAATGGGTTCATTGTTATTGACAGATCAGGAGCGGAATCGTCGATTCATGTATCACTTGATTTAGGATAGTTCCTAAGACCGCTTCAACCAGAGGGTTTAGATTATAACCGCCAATGATCATCCAATCACAATCGTTATCTTCGGCCGTTTGCAAGAGCGTATCAGCAACTGGCCCATTAGCTGAGATGTACGCTGCCTCAACGCCGTGTTTCTCAAGATAATTGCGGGCTTTTTTCAACTGTTTTCGGGCTGTCTTTTCCTTTTCCGCCACCGACACAACAACCAGGGGCATATTCCAAGAGCCAGACATATAGGTAGCGATGAAGAGCGCTTCTTGGGCTTTAGGACTGTCATCATAGGCTAACAATGCTTTTGATAAAGGAGTAGCAGCGCCCGTGACAGCCAGAATGGGCCGGGAACTACGGTGAACGAGGGTCCGAAAGCTGGAGCCTAAACGGCCGAACAGACCTGGTTCAGGTGGCCGATCAACTCTGACGGCAATTAGATCGGCCCAACGCGCTCGCTCACTTATATTTCGGACAATTCCACCAGCCCTGAAATGAAATTCGCCCTTGAAGCCCATCTCGCCTCGCCGCCAGTAAAATCGATCTTGAATGGCGGTAATTTCTGGTGTTACCGGCTCAACTTCGTCTGGAACAACATGGAGACCATGCAGCTCACTTCCTTCCCGACGGGCAATCTCTATTGCCAACTCCAGGGCAACCCAGCCTGGCTCGTCACCACTAACTGGAACGAGAATGGTATTGAACAACCGCTCGGTCGAACGATCCGCTAACTGCTCTCTGCGCCAAGTGCCTGTTTCTGGCCCAACTTCTAGTTCATCGGGGACAACAACATCATAGGCTTTACGGCCGATTCGAGCCATAACGCGCGGCAGTCGACGGCCGTATTGGGAGCCAAGATCGGCCACCGCCACACTAACCGGAATCTCCCAACCTAAATCCCGCTGAATGCTTTCTCGCCGTTTAGCAATCCACAGATATAGATCCGTTTCTGTTCGGTTTGGAAAGTCATATAAGACACCCTGCTCTTGAATAATGTCGACGACAGGTCGATAAACGTGATCGTACCAGTGGACGACGGCTTCTTCATAGGGTATTTCCTTCTGCTGTTCCAGACCCATAAAGTAACGGTGAACCTCAATATGCTCTAATAACTTCTGGTACTGGCCTGGGTTGGTCACACTCAAATCTGCGTCTGGGCGGAGTTGATCAAGTTCGGTTTCTTCTAAAAAGTCAACGTATTCTGCTTTTAGAATCAGATCATCGGGTTCGATGTCAGGAGACAGCGGCACTTTAGACCTGATTTCGGTCACATAGGCCTGGACGTGAGTGGCCCCGTTATTTCGGGAGACAGAGATGCGATGATGGCCATCATGGACGAAGTAAATGTCACCCACCTGGTACAGTTCAACGGGTGGTAGGCCGCTCAAACCAGTTACCGCTACCTTTACGCCTGCCCAGCGTTCCAAATCACTGTTCTGTCGGGGCAAAAAGTCCCTGGTGAAATCATTATAACGGCCGACACTGCCAATAATTTTGTCTATGGGAATCTCCTGTAGTCTGCGTGAAACTACACCACTGGCACGTACCTTCTGGCGGACATCTTCATAAGACAGCAGCTCTGTGGATTTACCTGTCAGCCGAGCCAAAATCTGCTTTAGATCTGCCTGGCTGCGGGCGCGATGAAAATCTTGAATAGCTGAATTAAGGGTTTTCATAATCCTATAATAGGGTTAGATTGGCGGGAGACGATGTTTTACGTTTTTCAACCGTTTCACCCGCCTATCCAACCCCTGGAATCGTTAAAAAGGCAGCCTTCTTTAGTATCAGTTCTGCCCCCACTCCATATGGAAGGTGCCTTCAGCATCAGTTCGCCGGTAGGTATGGGAGCCAAAGTTGTCGCGTTGGGCCTGGATGAGATTGGCGGGCAGCCGTTCGCTCCGATAACCGTCCAGGTAGGCCAGAGAAACCGCGAGACCGGGGACTGGAACGGCCAGACCTGCCGCCCGTTGAACCGTTCGTCGCAAGTCAGTTTCTCTTTCTTTAATCGCCGACGCTATTTGAGGGTCTACTAACAAGTTAGGCAGATCAGGTCGAGCTTGATAAGCCTGGCGGAAATCTTCCAGCATTTTGGCACGAATGATACAACCGCCGCGCCAGATACGGGCCACCCGCTCTAAATCGAGATTATAGTCATACTCGCCCGAAGCAGCCTGCAACAGAGTCATACCTTGAGCATAGCTAATGACCATGGCTATGTAGAAGGCGTTTCTCAGTTCGCTCAGCGCATCTGCCCGGTTTCCTTCAAACTGAACCGATGGTAGCGGTAATGTCTCGCTAGCGGCTACTCTTTCTTCCTTCAACGCTGACAGGTAGCGACCTGTGACGGCAACATCTATAGTAGGGGTCGGAATACCCAGGTCGAGGGCATCTTGGGAAGTCCATTTGCCGGTTCCTTTTTGTTTGGCAGTGTCTAGGATTTTGTCTATAAGCCAACCGTCGCCTTTGTCATCTTTTTGGGCGAAGATTTCGGCCGTAATCTCAACTAGGAAAGCGTTTAACTCGCCTTCATCCCAGGCTTTGAAAACAGCATGAATCTCAGGATTCGTCATGCCAAATCCGCGTTTCATTAGATCGTAACATTCGGCCAATAGCTGCATAATGCCATATTCAATGCCGTTATGCACCATCTTGACATAATGTCCGGCTGATCCTCGACCTAAATAGGCAATGCATGGCTCGCCATCCACCTTCGCAGCGGCTGCTTCAAAGATGTCTTTGACTTCATTGTAGGCGTTCTCATCACCACCCGGCATCATGCTTGGGCCATATCGAGCGCCCTCTGCCCCGCCCGAAACACCCATGCCAATAAAATGGAAACCGACCTTAGCCAGTTTCTTCTCACGCCGTTCAGTATCGTTAAAGTGAGAATTGCCACCATCAATAACGATGTCGCCTTCATCAAGGAGAGGGTTAAGTTGTTTGATAACGCTGTCAACGGGCTTACCTGCCGGAACAAGCAGGATAATTCGACGCGGCCGTTCTAACAACCCTACAAATTCCTCAACTGATTTGGCACCTTCAACCTTTCTATCGCCTGCTTCTGCAACAAGTTGGTCAACTCTATCCAATGTTCGGTTATAACCAGCAATTGAATAACCATGATCGGCTATGTTCAAAGCAAAGTTCCGGCCCATTGTTCCCAGGCCAATTAAGCCTATTTGGCACTTCTGGTCACTCATCGTTAGTCTCCTTAGTTGGGCGACCACAAGGGTACGCCCTTATTCAAATGAACTTGCTACGAATAAACACGAATTGAACGAATTTTTTGTATTGGAATTTTGTGCCATTCACAGCTTTTATCTATTGAAATCTTAGCGGGAAAATAATTCCAGTCAACGGCAATGTATGAGCATTGGGCTGGTATTATGCACAAATTTTGGGTCGAAGGATATAATCATTTCATGTTGTCAGAAAGGGTGAAGGGATGGGTCGGATATATTCCGGCCGTTTTTTTGGGGCTATTCATCGGCCGTTTAGTTAGCGAACAGATTAGACCTGGCTTAATAGGCGCTATCTTAGTGACCCTTATAGCGACTCTTTTATCTTTTCTTACCATTCGGCGAGCTTCTTTCCAACATAGCTGGCCGCTGCTGTTGTTGTCGTTGTATGTTGTTGCACCTGAACCTGATCCAAAGACGGCCGTCATGGTTGGGTTTCTGACGGCCGTTACCCTGCTGCTCAATATCGGCCCAAGACCAATAGTCGATTTAGTCGGCCGTTTTCAAATGAACGAAAGGCAGCAACAAGCATTTATTCTGATTTCTTTAGCCGTTGGCTTTCTCTTCTTATACATCAGCACGTTAGCGCCAGATGTATTAACGGCCGATAATGGCGAATTTCAACTGATTGCGGCCGAGTTGGGGGTAGCCCATCCACCTGGATTTCCCCTCTATACCATGCTGGCCCATTTGATGACCCGACTGCCATTTAATGCCCCGGCGGCCTATATGGTCAATCTTTTTTCGGCCCTGACCAGTACAGCTACCTTACTGCTTGTTTACCTCGCTGTCTTTCGACTGACCCAGCAATCTATCGCTGGCATAACGGCCGCTCTAGCCCTCGGCACTGCCACCACCTTTTGGGCGCAGGCGACAACGGCCAACATTCGCAGCCTGACTGGTCTATTTGCGGCCGCTGCTATCTATGCGCTAACTGTTCTTTGGGAACAAAACCAAGCCAACAAAGAAGAAAACAGCCCTACGAAATCTACCCTCATCCCCTTTATTCTCATCCTAAGCCTGGGCCTGACTCACCATGCTTCGCTCATCTTTATGGGTCTGGTCTTTGTGCTATTTGTGCTGCTGCTTAATCGGAAATTGGTGACAAACCGCCGATATTGGCCCGGCTATATTGGGGCGGGGCTGACTGGGCTGCTGCCACTGCTCTATCTCGTTTGGCGGGGGGCGGTAGGGGCCAGGGGTGCGCCGGATGACCTGACGACCTTATCTGGCTTTTTGAATCATGTGTTGGCGCTGGGCTTTCGGGGCGATTTCTTTTACTTCACTGACCTCCCTCTTCTATTAGAGCGGCTGCGGATTATGGTTAATGTTTTGACCTTTCAATTCGATCCGATCCTTCTTGTCGGAACGGCCGTCGGGCTGCTCTTCTTGATACGCTACCATTGGAAGTTGGCGCTTTTGCTTGGCGGCTCCTTTCTGGTTCATGCCTTTGTCACCGCCACCTATCGCGCCCCGCAAACGGTGGAATATATGCTGCCCGCTTATATTCCGCTGGTTATCTGCCTGGGCTATGGTCTGAGCAGGGCGAGGCCGCTTCTGCAGCCATTGGCTGCGGCGCTCTTGTTGACGACCGTCTTAGGCCAAACAGATGATCTTCTCCCCGGCTTCCAAGCATTGCACAGCGAAAGCGATACCCGCCACTATGTCGAACCGTTGTTGGAACAAGCGCCCGCTGATGCCGTCATCTTAGCTGACTGGCATTGGGCTACGCCGCTCTGGTATCTGCAAACGATAGAGGGGCGACGACGAGATGTGGACATTCATTTTGTCTTTCCAACAGCCGAACCGTATGAAGAAACCTGGGCCAGACGGATTCGTGAAGGATATGAAGACGGCCGTCCTGTCCTGGCAACCCATTTCCATGAAGGCGCATATGCAACCCTGCCAGCCTGGGAACCAATCGGCGAAGCCTATCTCTTTTCGCCGGAAAGCCGTGAGGCCCTGCCCAACAACTTTACACCCCTGGCTTTAGAGCTAGGCTCGGCTGTTGAAATCGTGGGCTATCGTCTTGAACATGATTCGGCCGAGATTGGGCAAGAAACTTTGCTAACCTTGGCCTGGCAACCGCTGGCATCAATGGAAAATCTCTCCCTCTTTGCCCATCTCGTTGGGGCCGATGGGCAGTTGTATGGACAGCATGATCAGGCAGTTTTCGGCCGTATTGGGGGGCTGACTTTGACCCAATTTTCATTAACGCCCTCATTTGGCGCAGCCCCTGGCGATTATGCCATTATGATTGGGGCCTACACCCCGGAACCACTATTAGACGGGGCTGGAGAAAGTCGCACGAATATTGCCTCTCTAACCGTTACGGCGATGAGCAATCCACCCTATACTGCCAATCCAGTTTATCGGACAGTGCCTAGCGGCCGGCCGTTGCTGCGGCTGGTTGGCTATGATTGGGATCATACCCTGGACAGCCCACGCCTCTATCTCCATTGGCAAACGGAGGAAGGCTATCAAACGGAGGTACGGGAGGGGTTCAGTTCGGCCGATCTTGTTTTGCCGGATTGGTTTGGCCCTTGGGGCATACAGCGAGAACACAAGTTAGCGGATGATAACCCCAACAATCAATATGTTCCTTTTGGACAAGGGATCATCTGGCATAGTCGATCAACGGTCGATTTCCCCCCCACCGTCAACCCCGACCAAACAATAACCCTGCGTCAGCCTTTCTTCTCTAATCAACCAGTTGTGAGAGATTTAGTCGTTTCTGTTCGTTTGGTGGGTTATGAGCCGGATGGGTTCCATTGGGCCTGGTGGCATTTGGATGACAACGTGCCAGCGTTGGGGGCGATTCCGACCTTGAAGTGGATGGCTGGATCGGCCGTTATTGATCCTCATCTCGTTACGGTTTCCCCTGATGCTTCGCCGGGACAGCAAATTGGGGCACTTTTACGCCTCTACGATGCCTTTACAGGACGGCCGCTTCCTATATTAGATAATCGAATCGGACAGGAAGCGCCCTGGGTTCCAACAGGCGGCACGGTTGTCGAGGATTAAATTTGAGCATATTGGGATCACGCAAAGGCGCAAAGAAGTTGTTTCCAGGCAATACTAAAAGCGTTCTTAGATGAGATTGAGCGGGTTAGCGACGACGGTATATCAGGAAGGCAATAACGGCTATTCCTAATAAACCCCAAATAATTTTGGCCCAAATTCGGCCGTCGGCCCCTGTTAGCCCAGCAAAAAACATGACCAACCCAATCGCAATCGCCAGATCGTAATTCGGTTTGCTCAGATAGGTTAGGACGGGTTCCCCTGTTTGTTGGGCCTCATAGTAGCCAAAGCTCCAGACTGCTAATAGAACAGCCAGACCAAAAATCCAAAGGGCATGGGCGGCGATTTGCCAGAAATCAAACATGTGTTGTTGGGGGCTATGAAGTGGGCCCGCCAGGATTCGAACCTGGAACCAATCGGTTATGAGCCGATTGCTCTGCCGTTGAGCTACAGGCCCCGATGAAAGCAGAGCGGCAAACGAGACTCGAACTCGTGATAACAGCTTGGAAGGCTGTTGTGTTACCACTACACCATTGCCGCAAATGTAAAAGATGTGTGTTTGTAAACACACTGTCGGGGCGGCCAGATTTGAACTGACGGCCTCTCGGACCCAAACCGAGCGCTCTACCAAGCTGAGCTACGCCCCGTAATTGGCGTAACTGGTAGTATACTTATCGCTCGCCGCCAAGTCAAACTTTTTAACCATCCATGATATACTTTGCCCAAACACACAAAAAGGAAACTGAATGACTGACCTTTATCCCCTGTTATTTGAACCTGTCTTAAAAGATTACATCTGGGGCGGCCGAAATTTAGAAAGTCTGGGGCGAGAGCTGCCAAGCGAGGGCGTTATCGCTGAAAGCTGGGAGATTGCGGGCCATAAAGACGGCACAACGCAGGTGGCAAACGGCCGTTTTGCCGGTCTTTCTCTAACTGAATTACAGGCCCAACTTGGTCTCAAGCTCATTGGCAGTAACAATGCCTGGGCGCAGGAGCGGGACAAATTCCCCCTGCTCATAAAACTACTCGATGCCAATCGGCCGTTATCAGTCCAGGTTCATCCCAATGATGATTACGCCTTAGAAAATGAGGGCAATGAGTTGGGCAAGACGGAGATGTGGGTGGTGCTGCGGGCCGAACCAGGGGCGGAGGTGATTTTGGGGGTCAAGGAGGGGACGACGCCAGAGAAATTTAGGGACGCGATTGAAGACGGCCGACTTGAACCTTTCCTACACTATATTCCCGTTCAGGCAGGGGATCATATCTGTGTTCCGGCTGGTTCCCTCCATGCGATTATGGGTGGTCTGCTCATCGCTGAGATTCAACAAAACTCAAATACCACTTATCGGGTCTACGATTGGAACCGGGTTGATAATAAAGGCAATGGGCGACCGCTCCATGTCAAGCAAGCCCTTGAGGTCATTAACTTTAATCAAGTTGAACCAGGCGTAGATGAGGCGACATCGGAGACACTTGAAAATAACATCCAATGTCAAGAACTATGCCGCAACGCCTATTTTGCGGTAGAACGGTTTGAAATGGAGGCGGGAACGCAGTTTGAGGGCGTATGTGACGGCCGTTCTCTGGAAATTTGGGGGGCACTTGAGGGGCAGGTGATGGTGAACGGGGAGCGATTATCGGCCGTTCAATTCACCTTGCTCCCCGCCGCCCTCGGCCCCTTCACCGTCACTGCCCAAACAGACAGCACCCTTCTCCGAACCTACGTTCCTTAGCTCCCAGAAGTCAGGCTTTTAAGCTCAACCCGCTCAAGGTTAAAAGCTTGTCTTCTTCAAAGTCATTTTCTGACATGATTATTTATCAAAAGGTAATATATCTAAAGTCGATTTAGAGTTTTCTCGTTGCAAGGTTTTCTGTGCCAAATCCATAATACCTTGCAAACAAGAAGGGGGCGTTTTCTTGTCTAGGCGAATCAACGAGTCGTTGTCTTGCGAAAAATGGCTAAATTTGATTACCTCAGAATCAATACTAATATCTGTGTCTGTTTTTTGTAGCAATAAATCAAGACAAGTTTCTATTTCTGTCATTTCCTTATCACGAACCTGCCACCCCTCATAGGCAACAATCTTATTACTCGAATACACTTGCTCTAAGTAAAGATATGTTTCCAGCAGGTTATTCTCGTTGATTCTTAATACTTGAAACGGTTTTGTATTGTCTTCTAACCATGAAAACAAAGCAATATTTCTTGCAGATAATCCCCTACTGTAGAGATGTTCTTCATCCGCAAAAGGCAAATATTCACTAGCGGGGGTAAATCCTTCAACCATTACCCAAAGCAACTCACGAACAAGCGGTGAACAGTTTCTACTGCCACATGTTAATCTAATAGGAACTGGGCTTTGAATAAGAATCGAAACGCCAATTGTTCCAATGCTTTCGTCTGGTTCGGGTCGTTCGAGTATTAGTTGGTTTACTAGCACTTCAAACGTTGCTATTGAATCGTTTGACAACTCAATTATCGTAGGGTTTTGAATCGCTCTTGGTGTCTCACGCCAACGCCATCCCTGACCGTTTCTTGTGACATACTGATGATAGATGGTAGCCGGAGCTTGGCTCCAGGAAACTATTACCCAAGCATCATCAGGAAAACCCCCTGATTTCACTGTTTCATGTTGGGTTGGCGTTATGGTAGCTAGTGGGACATCCCACGAAATTGTTGGCGTCGGAAGCGATGTATCCAGTAAACTACAGCCACACAACAGGAATAACAACACGTTCCCAAAAAGAAGATTCAATTTGATTGTCTTCATCTCCCTTAATCTTATCATCTTTCTCAACCCGTGTATTTCTGGTTTTATTAACTCGAAGGCTTCAATTGTTCTAATAATAGTTTTAGAATGCGTTCACTATCTTCCCCGACCTTTACTCGTTCATCCAAAGCGTAACCGGCGACCCATAACAGATGAGCGGCAGCGATGATGGGCCAGCGCGGCCGTAACTCGGCCGGAATCTTGCGGTCAATCATAACTGTTTTGACGCTTTTTGTACGGCCGTTCATGCCCAAAGGTTGAAACCGCTCTCCGGCAAGACGCGGCCGAACGATCAATGTCTCCCCTTTGGGGACATCCATATAAGCGATCCAGGGATTATCATTCTGTTCTATTTGCTCTAGCTCTGTGCCAGCCAGCCATTGGGCCTGAAGGGTCCAGCCATTTGCCAGTGAAAGAAAACCAGGCACAGGCAGCACGACTGGCTCATCAGATAACATCTGGGGCAATTTTGGGAGCGGGCTGTCGATACCAGGCAAGCTGATTAAGATGTAGTCGTAGCCAATTGATAGACGCATATCATCGGGCAAGGTCGCTTCTGCTCCAACCGCTCCCTTCTCAGCGACCTGTCGGGCCTGTTCGATAGTTTGGAAGCTCACGTCACGGAGATTCGGCCGTAATTGCCCCACTGCCAAACGCAAGGCGCTGCGTCGCAGACTCAACGGCAGTGTTTGCCAGCCAGCCAGATCGAAGCGGAGCCAGCCCCGGCCTGATTCTTGATGGATCGTTGCCCAGGCTTCGGCCGTTTGGGCTTGGAGCCAGTCGAAATCGGCCGCTGTAACGGCCGCCATTGCCAGCAGGCGCTCTCGGATTTTCGGATTGTACTTCTCCAGGATGGGCAACAAGTCATGTCGAAGTCGATTTCTGAAAAAGGCGGTGTCGTTATTAGATTCGTCAATCAGGGGTTGAAGTTGATGCCGTTCACAATAGGCTTCTATTTGCTCCCGGCTGGTATTTAGCAACGGCCGAACAAGCCAGCGGCCAGGATAGTCAGCTAGCGGACTAAAGGGCAGCATACCCCGCAATCCAGCTAAACCGCTGCCCCGTAAAAAGTGCATCAACACCGTTTCCGCTTGATCCCCAGCATGATGCCCGGTGAAGATATAGTTAGCATCATATTCAGCAGCTAGCTCAGCAAAGAACTGATAGCGAGCTTTCCGGCCTGCTTCTTCAATTGATAGACCTTCCTGTTGAGCCATTGCAGCGACGTTGGCCTGTTTTGTCCGAATGACCGCCCCCCATTCGGCTGTTATGTGACTTACTTGCTGGGATTCGGCCGTTGAGGCAGATCGTAATTGATGGTCTAAATGGGCAACAACAATATTTTGGGCTGGGTGTAAGCCTCGTTTAGAGAATAAATGCAGGAGCGCTAAAGAGTCTGGGCCACCTGAGATGGCAAGAATGATTTTATCAGTCGAATCTAGGGAAAACGGTGGGTTTTCCTTTTGAATTTGAGCCAGAGATGATTTAACTTCCCGGTAGAGTGACATGGGCGGATAAAAAAAAGCCCGTTATTAGCGGGCCATTCGATAGTCACCTATTTTAATAAATTTTGGAGATGATAGGGCGGGTGGGAGTCGAACCCACATGGATTTCTCCGGTGGATTTTAAGTCCACTGCGTCTGCCATTTCGCCACCGCCCCATTAACCAAATAAAAATAGGTATCGGATTGTGTAGATAGCGTCTATTGTACCTGAAACATCCTGTTGAACAAGCGGCAAATAGCTGGCAGATTAATATCCTGACGCGCCAAAAAGTCGGCCGTTTCCCCCTGTAAACATGACTTAAGGGGGGTTTGACTTGCTTTTTACCTATAGGTATAATGCAAAATCAGACATGTTCCAGCTAATAACTTAGCAACATAATTAAATCTAATCAAACCAGGTGCAGGAAAAACGATTATGGCCCTGAAAGGCAACCTGCGTGACTTCTCAACAACGCAACTACTAAATCTTATCAGTCTGGCCCGAAAAACAGGAACCCTCACGATAGAGGGGAGCGATATGGCTCAGATGTCTTTTCGGGAAGGCAAACTAATTTATGCTTCAATGGGGCATAATGGCAATGGTAACAACTTAGCCTTTATTCTTCAGAAGTCGGGAAAATTGTCGGCCGACCAGGGGAATTTTATCCAGAAGCGGGCACAGGGGACTGGAGATAAACAGTTAGGCCATCTTCTCATTCAGGCTGGCTATGTTACTCAGAGCGACATCATCCAGAGCGTCCGTCAGCATGTATTAGAGGTTGTTTATAAGCTCTTTACCTGGGCTGAAGGGCTGTTTCGCTTCGATGCCAACAAAATCCCACCCTCTAATCGAATAACCGTCCCAATCGATCTCGACAGTGTTATTATGGAGGGCAGTCGTCGTCTCAAAGAATGGGAGAGACTCCAAGAGGAGCTGCCAGACCTAGATATCTCACTCCGCTTTACGGATCGCCCTGATGCGCGACTCCGAAACATCAATTTGACTGTTGAAGAATGGCGAGTTGTGTCTTTTATCAATCCGCAAAATTCAATTCGGCAAATTGCCAAAGCCAATAATCTCAGTGAGTTCCAGGTTCGGCGAATTGTATATGGCATGTTACAAGCTGGACTGGTTCAAATCGTCCGACCTACCAAGCCAGTTCAACCACCTGCCCAAAAACGGCGTGGCCGAAGTCAGCCACAGCAAGCTGCTGCCGAACAATCACCTCAGGTCAAACGCAACGTAGTCACTCGCCTTATCGATCGAATCAAAGGCCTATAGCATTATAAATCATCAACAAGATAGCAATATTTCTAAAACCAGTTGGTTTTAGAAACTTCCAAATTCATCACCCCACATATCGGCAGGAGTTTTATGCAAGCAGTAAAAATGGTTGTCACTGGCCCGTTTTCGGCAGGCAAAACAGAATTTATTAGCTCAGTTAGCGAAATTGATGTTGTTTCAACTGAGCGCAAAATCACCAGCACTTCCGAATCGGCCGTTAAAGGGGCCACAACCGTTGCAATGGACTTCGGCCGAATCACCGTTGACGACGAGCTGGTTCTCTATCTTTTCGGGACACCAGGCCAACGTCGCTTCGATTTTATGTGGGAAATCTTATCAGAGGGTATGTTGGGCTTTATCGTTTTGGTAGACAGCACCAAGCCTGAGACCTTTCGAGAAGCAAAACGGATATTAGAAACTTTTGAAAGCTATGCTTCAACGCCTTATGTTGTTGCAGCAAATAAGCAAGATCACGAGGATGCCTGGGACCCTGATGATATGCGCATCATCCTCCAAATGAGTCCCACAGTAAAGGTATTACCTTGTGTGGCCTTAGATAAAGAAAGCGTCAAAAATGTCCTTTTAGAATTACTTTATTCAATTTTAGAACAGCTAGATGAATCTGAAGCATGATCCTGGACTGATTCATTTTTTGCATTTTCTGCGTAAATTTAACTAAATGCTCCTAATTATTCACATGCTTTTCACAGAAGTTACTAGGGGTCAATGCGACTATCTCTTAAAATGGGAGGTAGTTGAGACCACATGTTGAGGAAATTGTGAGTTCTATTGTAACAGAGCAAGGCATACTACATTATGAATCTATCGGTCGTGGACAGCCGATTATTTTGCTCCACGGCTGGATAAATTCTTGGGATGTTTGGCGTGACTCCATGATTGCACTTGCGGAGGAGCGGAGTTATCGTGTTTATGCGCTTGATTTTTGGGGCTTTGGCGATTCGGCTAATGGCAATGGCACAGGAGTTGGGACGGGAGAGTCTTTCCAAATATCGAGCTATGTAGAGATGGTTCACCAGTTTATGGATACGCTGGGCATTCTCAACGCGCCGGTAGCCGGTCACTCCATGGGCGGGACGGTGGCCTTGCAATTAGCGTTATCCTATCCTGATCGCATTAAGAAGGTGGCGGTCGTCGGCTCGCCGATTATTGGGTCTTCTCTGAATCCTTTCCTTAAATTGGCTGGTTATGGTTGGATAGCCGAGCTTGTCTGGCGCTATCCGGTTATGTTATCCACGATTATGCGGATAATTCTGGCCGGGGATTCTAAAAAGGTGCGCCAGATGATTTTCCGAGATGTTAAGAGAACGAGTATCGAATCTTTCTTTCGGAGTATTGGCGACCTGCGCGATACGGATCTACGGGACGATTTAGATCGTCTGGAATTGCCAACGTTAGGCATCTACGGCCGAAAAGACAATATAGTTTCCCCTTCTAATGCAAAAATTATGGCGAACACCATCCCAAACGCTGAAGTGATGATGATGGACAAATCGCGCCATTTCTCAATGATCGATGAGCCAGATAAGTTTGTGAATACCCTGACCCAATTTCTGAGAACGAGCAGCTCAAATGGAAGCTAGGTCAGCGCGATGTTAGCTCAACCCTCTATTGAAAGTTCCTCTCCCGTTCAGAAAGCCAGCTACTTCTACCCCAACAAAATGGGAAGAATTGTGCTGACAGCCATGGAAGATATTATGGGACGACATGGGGTCAATGCCATTCTAAACCTTTCAAAGTTAAATCACCTCGTCAATCATTACCCGCCGAATAATTTGGGACTTGGCTTCTCATTTAGCGAATTTGGAGCCATTCAAGAAACGCTAGATGAGATGTATGGCATTCGTGGCGGGCGCGGCCTAGCCATGCGAGCGGGTCGAGAATCATTCAAATATGCGCTAAAGGAGTTTATGCCTGTGCTTGGTATTGCCGATCTAGCGTTTCGGCCGTTTCCTTTGGGGATGAAAATCAAAATTGGGTTAGAAGTTTTCGCTGAAACCTTTAATAAATTCACAGACCAGATCGTTCGCTTGGAGCAAGATACCGAGAAACATATGTGGATTATTGATCGCTGTCCGGTCTGTTGGCAGCGCGATTCAGATCGGCCGTGCTGCCATTTAGCGGTTGGCCTTTTGCAAGAGTCCTTGTTTTGGGTCAGCAACGGTAAAAGTTATAAAGTTTCTGAGACTAATTGTATCGCTGCTGGTGATGAGGCCTGTATTATCACTATAGACAAGAAACCAATATCCTAACAACTCCACTACTACTTATGCGTCGGATTATTCTCCAAGAACCAACCTTTATTCATCCTTTTAATGAACCTGCTCGCGACTTACGGGTTCACAATGTTCCCCTATGGCTTTGGCAGCGGGATGTGCTTAGTCCATTTGTGTCGGAAGAGCGAGAGTATCCAGATTGGAAAATTGCCCAACGACAAATTGGGGATGAGCCAGTAGAAACATTGGTTCATCGGGACAATCTATTTTTCAATGACGCGCTCATTCGGGAGTTTGTCACTAAGGCTAAGGCGGGGCGAAAACCTGTTCGGATCGCGTTTGAAAAAGATGATCCAGCCATCACCGAACATATCCTGCCTCTAACCCGATCTTTCTTTGAGCAAGATGGCTTGTTGATGGCTGATATGTGGTATCTACCACAGGGCGTTTCTCAAAGTGTAGTTGCACAACCATTGATCATAAAAACTGAACCCCGTGAAGTTGGCTACTATCATGTTCCTCCGTATATGGCTTCTGAAACGGGAGACCTTATTTATCAATTACCTAAAAAGGCATTTGTATCATTAGAAAGTTGGATTCATCTCTTTATTATCGACATTATTTTTGGTGTCTTTGCACGTGGGAAAGATACGGAAGATCGGGTTGAAAGCGATTGGCGTTATCGACTTAAAATCTTAGCGAAGGCGATGTTAGAACAAAAGAGGGTTTTAGATTGTTCTGAGCTAGTGAAAATCGGCCAAAATGTAAATATCGATCCCTCAGCGATTATTCATGGCCCTACAACAATCGGGAATAATGTCACCATTGGACCTGGGGTGGTCATTGACAACTGTATCATCGGGAATAATGTTAATATTTCTCAAGGGTGTGAGCTGATGTTGAGTGTCATTAGCGACGGCTGCTTCTTGCCCTTCCGTGCCGCTTTGTTTATGACGACGATGATGGAGAATACAATGGTGGCCCAGAACACTTGTTTGCAGCTTTGTGTAATCGGCCGTGATACCTTTATCGGTGCGGGAACGACCTTTACCGATTTCAATATTTTGCCTGCCCCTCTTAGAGCAATTGGTCCAAAAGGGCTTGAAAAGACCGATATGTATGTCTTGGGTGGCTGCGTTGGCCACCATTGCCGTCTAAGCTCTGGTTTGATAATTTATCCGGCTCGGACAATTGAATCGGATGTGGTTCTGCTGGCTAACGAGAACAAGCAGTATATTACAAAAGATGTTTGTTATGAAGATAGTGACCACCATGCCCTAAACCCGAAATATCCTTATCAGCGATTGTACCCCAGGCAAGGAGAATAAGGGGTGCCTGTGATCAAACCTGAAGCTGAAAACCGCACATTTGCTTTTATTATTCACCCTATCGATCCACAACGTGATGTTGGGCGAAAATACCCGGCTCTGGGGAAGTTACCTGTTTGGTTAATTGATTTCCTCAGCCTATTTTTTCCGCCTGTTTATATCTCCCAGATAAAAGGTGTTCGTTCAACTACAACTGCTCAGGAGGTGAAGGGCTGGTTCGTTGCTTGTCCTCTAACACCTCAGCGAATGATGAGCTTGCCGCCGAAAATCGTTTATAAGAAGATCATCCAAACGGGTCGATTGGCGGAGCGATTGGGGGCGCAAATTTTAGGATTGGGGGCTTTCACATCTGTTGTTGGAGACGGTGGCATTACTGTTTCTAAGCATCTTAATATTCCTGTGACAACGGGGGACAGTTATACGATTGCTGTTGCTGTTAGAGCGGTTGAACAAGCGGCGGCTCAAATGGGTATTCCAATTGAACAAAGTACTGTTGCCGTTGTTGGCGCAACTGGGGCTATTGGCGCTTTGTGTGGGGAACTTCTGGCAAACCGGGTGAAGAAGATGGTGCTGATCGGCCGTAATGTAGACAAGCTGCAACCCGTGAGGCAACGAGTAGCGTTGGCTGGCTGTTCAAATATCGAAACAACGACGGATATAAATACATTGACCAAGGCAAATTTAATCATTTCGGTCACGAGCGCCATTGATGCAATCATAGAACCCAAACATTTGCGGCGAGGGGCTGTTATTTGTGATGTTGCTCGTCCACGAGATGTTTCTCGCAGGGTAGTTGAAGAGCGAAATGATGTTCTTGTCATTGAAGGTGGGATGGTAGAAGTTCCTGGCCCAGTAGAATTTGGCTTCAACTTTGGCTTTCCTCCTAAAATGGCTTATGCTTGCATGGCAGAGACAATGGCGTTAGCCCTGGAAGGACGAATGGAATCTTTCACACTAGGAAAGATTATCCAATTGTCACAAGTCCATACCATTGATAAAATTGCTGATAGACATGGTTTCAGGCTAGGTGGTTTTCGGAGCTTTGAAAGAGCAGTAACTGAGAACGAGATAGCATCCATTAAAGCGCATTCTCAGCTTATCCAACCCCTGGCAAATAATAGGCATTTATTAACCTAAATCTGGTTTCTTTAGAGAATGAGGAAAGTGGCTTATGAGTAACGGCCGAATCTTAGTAGTAGAAGACGATTTTGATATCTCGAATATGCTTCGGATCTATTTCACCGGGCAGGGATACTATGTGGAGGTAGCAGCACGAGGCAGTGATGCGCTTACGATGACCAGAGCACAGTCACCCGACTTAATTGTGCTCGACATCATGCTTCCTGACATGGACGGCTATGCCGTTTGTCGGGAGTTACGCACCACCAACCGTACCAGTCACATTCCAATCATATTCCTAACTCAACGAGATGAACGGAGTGACCGCATTGCCGGCCTAGAACTTGGAGCTGATGATTATATCACCAAGCCCTTTGATATTGAGGAGCTAAAGCTCCGCGTCCGCACTGCCATTCGTTCTTACCAGCGTCTCAATATGACTGACCCCCGTACAGGCTTGCCTAGCAGCCGTCTCATCGAAGATCAACTGCGCGACCTGATGCGACTGAAAGATTGGACATTTATTGAGGTTGGTATAGAGAACAGTGGCCCATTCAATGATGCTTATGGCTTCGTAGCAGGCAATGAAGCGCTGAGATTTACGGCCCTCCTCTTAAACGAAGTTGTCGACGAATTTGGCACAAGCGAAGATTTTCTTGGTCATACAGGCGGAAATGCTTTTGTGATAATCACTTATAGTAAAGATGTTCCAAAGATCACCGCTAATCTTGAACAAAGATTTAACGAACGCATTCTGTCTCATTACAATTTTATTGATCGTGAAAATGGAGGTATCAAACAGACAGACGGCTCTATTTCCCCTTTGATGCACCTATCGATTGGGGTCGTATCGAGCAATACCCAACGGTTTTCCGATATTCGAGAAATCACCGAAACGGCCGCAGAAATGCGGCGGCTTAGCGTTGAAAATTAAGCGCGCTCCGAATTCACTTTTCGCTTGTTGAATGCTTAATCGACTGACAACCTGATTCTTCAACAATCACCTCTCAAGAAAATGGCCCAAGATTTAACAACCATCACCACAACCCACATCCTCGACCAATTAAAAGAGGGTGTTATTGTGGTAGAGAGTGATGGCACGATTCAGTATCTCAATCAAAGCGCCCAAAACCTTTTAGCTTTAGAACAAGAACCTGGGACGCTTTATGAGGCTGTTGCCCCATACGAGTCGTGGCAAGAGTTAATCCATTCTGATGGTCTTTCCTATCTCTATATTGATTCGGGGCGTATTGAAGTCCAAACTTCTCCAATTGATTGGAATAATAAGCCTGCAAAACAGCTTACCCTTTCGGCTGGTGAATCTGCTGATTCGACTTTATCCGAAGCCCCAAAGCTGAAAGACCAACTGGCCTCGTTAAACCGTATCAGCCTTCAACTTGGCTCAACCCTACGACTAACTGACATTTTAAGAGCAATTACCGACGAAGCCCTCAGTAATACCGGGGCCGATGGTGGTCGAATTAGTCTTTATGATCAGGTCGAGAAAGCCTTTATTCCTCGCTTCTCTCGTGGTGAAATTGCTGCCAATGAAATAACGACTGACTACGAAATGGCCTTCCTCACTAACCAGGAAAGTGTCATCAAGCGAAACTTACCAAAAGTTGACAACAATAAAGTCTGCTCAGCCCTTTTTTGCCCAATTTTATATGAAGGCGTTGTTGCGGGTTCAATTAGTCTGCACAGCCTTAGAAAGGATTATTTTACTGAGCAGACACAAACCTACGTTCAGGCTTTGGCCAATCATGCCGCTCTTGCAATTGGCAATGCCCGACGATTTGAAGAGCTAAACAGCCGCAGTAGTCAATTACATGATCATGCCCAACAGATTGAACAATTTGTCGAATCGAGCCGAGTCCTTCATGGTGATCGCCCCTTAACTGAAATCTATGAAGACTTGGTTTATGCCATCCAGGAAGGGTTAGGCTATCAGATCGTTATATTAAACCTTATTGACGAAGAGATAGAACCTGCCAACTTGCGCATCATATCAGCAGCCGGATTGCCCATTGATCAAATGCAAGAGATATTGGGAACCAGCCAACCGTGGGAGCAGGTGGCACAATTGCTTCGCCCTGAATTCCAGGTGGGGCCTGCCTTTTACATACCAGCTGAAAAATCGGCCGCTTATGCTGAAGTCGAGACTCACCAATTCTCTGAAGTTTATGAAATACCAAAGGGGCAAGAGCCTTTTTACAATGTGGCTTATGTGGAAGAAGGGGGCGTACTAAATGTTCGTCAAGAGCCAGGCATCACCAAACCTATTGTTGGGACCTTACCGTTTGATGCTGAAAAAATCCGAGTGACAGGGCCACCGAAGGTTGTAGACAATAGTGTTTGGGTTCCCGTTCAACATGATAATCTCATTGGTTGGGTTAATGAAAGATACCTGAAATCTGACCAAGAAATGATGCCCCTTGACTGGCATGAAGATGATCTCTTTATCATTCCGCTTAATGGGTCGGAAGGCAAACCTATCGGTTTAATAAGCCTCGATAATCCCAATAACGGCCGTCGTCCTGACCAGAACACCATAAAAGCACTTGAGATTTTCGCCAACCAGGCAGCCACCGCCGTTGAAAACACCCGACTATTTCATAATACGCGCGAATATGCAGACCTTCTTCAACAACTTCATTTAGTATCCCAAGAGATTCTTCAGGAACGAGATTTCAAAAAACAATTAACGCTCATTATCAACGGCTTGCAATCTGCTGGTTGGGGTCGTGTCTCACTAACCCTCCGTGATAAGGATTTGAATGCGACGCTGCTCGTCTCTACGGGTCTAGTCCAAGAAGATGAGGCATTCCTCAGAGATAATATGCTCCCCCCTGCTGTATGGCGTGAAAGGTTAACGGATGAAGCTTATCAAGCATATAAGGTTGGTTCAGCCTATTTTATGCCAGCTGATGATCCTTGGGTCAATGAAAAAATTGGCATCATCTTGCCTGACAATTCTACCATTCGGGAAGACCCAGATGCCTGGCATCCAAACGACCTTTTATATTTACCCCTTTATGACAGACAACAGAATGTCATTTCCCTGATAAGTTTGGATGAACCAACCAATGGGCTTCGACCCACAACCAAATCGCTCCAAATTGTTGAGCTATATGTTCAGGTTGCGACCCCTATCATTGAAAACGCCCAGCTTTATCAGGAAACCCAGCGCCAGTTGACTGATTTGCAAACGGTTAATGAAATCAGCCAGGCTATTTCCACTGTTCTGGATCTGAAGGAGTTGATGGAAACAATTGGTCACTCTCTGTCAAACGCCTTTAATGCGAACAGCTATTACATTTCTCTTTATAATCCTGAGGATGATACATTATCCTTCCCTTTGCTAATTGATAAGGAAGTCCCGCTAGAGATTGCACCGATTCCAGCGGATCGGGGGCCAACCAATTATATCTATCGAAGCGGTCAGCCTTTCTTAGTCAACAAAAAATCTGATTGGAAGCGATTGGATAATGAAGGGTATGGGGAAATGTCAGAGTCGTATCTCGGTGTTCCTATGCGAAGCGGCGATCAAGTCATCGGCGTTTTGGCTGTTCAGGATTATAACAAAACGTATGCTTATAACCTGAATGATATGAATATCTTGTCAACGATTGCTTCTCAAGCGGCCGTTGCAGTTGAAAATGCTCGATTAGTTAGCGAGACTATCAAAAATAGTGAGGAGTTGAGAACGCTCTTTGAAGACACCTATCAGCGAGAGCGGTTCTTTGCCGCACTCGGCCGTGTCAGTCTTGCAATCAACGCCACCTTCGACCTACCAACTGTCCTCAATCTAATTTGTCAGGAAAGTTTAAGTCTCTTCAATGTTGATGGTGCCTACATCTGGCAGCTTCAGCAAGAAAACCTCGTTGGCATTGCAGCAGCCGGTCATGCTCAGGAAGATTTCGTCGGCACCAATATCATGCCCGAAGAGCCATTCGTTTTTGCTTCAACCGTCGCAAAAAGTGGTGAAAGCACCTTTACTAACCAATTCAAAAAGGAAAAGAATATCCAGCTCCGATTGCCGGCCCAAGCCTCAATTGAAGCTGTTTTAGGTATTCCTTTAACCAAAGAGAATGAAACTATCGGCGTCCTCGTTCTAATCGACCAATCCGTTCCAGAGCGATTTGGGCCACGTGATATTGAACAGGCGACGGTTTTCGGCGTCCAAGGGGCTATTGCCATCCAAAATGCCCAATTAGTGACGGAAATGCGACAGCTAAATGAAGAGCTAGACGAACGTGTTGCCAAACGGACGCTGGCCCTGGGCCAAGAACGAGACCGGGTTCAATATCTTTTGCGGGTGACAACGGAATTGACAGCCAGTCTTGATGAAGATCGGGTTTTAAGCAGAGCTTTGGAGCTGGTAAATGAGGTCGTCAATGCCACTCAGGGCGGTATCCTATTATATGATCCTGAAGTAGGTAAATTAGTTTATCGAGCTGCATTTGGTGACCAAGCCCCCTATCTTGTTCCTCAAAAAGACAACGATTTTGCCTTGAAATTTGATGAGGGGTTGGCGAACTGGATGATTCGGAATAGGAAACCGATCATAATTGATGACACTTTAGCCGATAAACGCTGGGCGAGTCAGTCAGAAAGCCCTGAACACCGTTCGGTTCTGGCAGTACCCTTAATCTCTAGTGATGAAGTTATTGGGATTCTGATGCTTTTCCATAAAGAGCCATTGGCTTTTTCTAAAGAGCAGTTAGACCTTGTGGAGGCAGCTGCCTTCCAAGTGGCAAGTGCCATCAACAATGCTCAGCTTTTCCTCCTTATTCGGGATCAGGCTGAGCGATTGGGCACAATGCTGCGAGAGGAGCAAGTTGAAGCGGCTAAGATGCAGGCTATGCTAGAAAGTATCGCTGATGGGGTTATCGTAACGGATGCTGATGGAGAAGTCATTTTAGCCAATAGACCCTCTAGCCTTATTCTCGATATTCCTCGAGTGGAGCTTATTGGAAAAACCTTAAATGAGTTATTAGGGCTTTACCGCTCGACAGAAGAATCTTGGATCCAAACGATAGATGCCTGGAGTAACAGAACGAAACGCCCCCATGAGCTTCCTCACCTGGCAGACCGACTTAATATTGAAGACCTTGTTGTCAGTGTCCAACTCTCACCCGTTTTCGCTAACAATCAATTTTTTGGAACGGTGTCTATTTTCAGAGATATTACCCAAGAAGTTGAAGTAGATCGGATGAAGAGTGAGTTTGTCTCTACGGTTTCTCATGAGCTACGGACACCAATGACGTCGATTAAGGGTTATGCGGAACTGATCCTGATGGGTGCAGCAGGAAAAATGACAGACCCTCAGGTTCGATACATGCAGGTCATTAAAAGTAATGCTGACCGATTAAGCATGTTGGTCAATGATTTACTCGATATTTCTAGAATTGAGACGGGCAAAACTGAGCTTGATCTACGGCCGTTAGACGTCCCCCAGATTATTGAACAAGTCGTCGAAGGGCATCTGCGGGGTCGTATAAAACATGAAGAAAAAGAGATAGATGTCCGCACTGAAATGGCCCCTTCATTGCCATTGGTGCATGCCGATCATGCCAGAGTGACACAAATATTAACCAATCTGCTCGACAACGCTTATCACTATACCCCTTCAAATGGCAAGATCACCGTCAACGTTCGGGCAAATGGCGAATATGTCTTTATCAGCATCTCCGATACGGGTATCGGCATTAGCCAAGACAACCATCAAAAAATATTTGAACGATTCTTCCGAGCTGAAGACTCCGATGTCCAAAAAGTTGCTGGCACCGGCTTAGGTCTTTCCATTGTTCGGAGCTTAATTGAGATGCACGGCGGAAAAATTGAAGTTAACAGCGTGCCAGGAGAAGGCAGCACTTTTACCTTCAACCTACCCCAAGTTGCCGAGGATACAGACATTGTTTAAATACCGTTCTTTTCAACGCCGTTTAGAAATTATGAAAGAAAAAGTCCATGTTTAAGATACTAATTGCCGAAGATGAACCCGATATCCGGGAACTAATTACCTTGACCCTTCAATTTAGTGGCTATGAGGTAGTTAGCGTTAAAGATGGCGCTGAGGCTGTTGTCGAGGCGCAGGCGGATGAATTCGATTTGATTCTGATGGATGTTCGAATGCCACGAATGACCGGGTATGAGGCTTGCCGAATCCTACGCACGATTGATTCAACAAAAGAGGTTCCTATTATTTTTCTATCTGCCAAAGGACAGGAATCAGAGGTTCAGGCTGGACTGGAAGCTGGGGCTGATCAATATATTTTGAAACCCTTTGCACCAGATATGTTAACCCAGAAAATTCAAGACGTGCTTGTAAAATCCTAAGACTCCCGATTTTATTTTACTAATGAGTATTACCACGATTGGTGACCACCTGATACATTATGAGGCTTTGGGCCGGGGTGAACCGTTGATCTTCATTCACGGTTGGCTCGGTTCTTGGCGTTATTGGTGGCCGTCTATGCAAGAGCTATCTACCAAACACAGGACATTTGCCTTTGATTTGTGGGGCTTTGGCGACTCTAGCAAGGCAGCTAATAAATATTCCTTTGAGTCGTATGTAGAGATGTTGGACCAGTTTATTGATAAGTTAGGTATCAGCCAACCATTAACATTAGTTGGGCATTCTTTAGGCGCGGCCGTTTCACTGCGCTATGCAGCATTGCGTCCTGAAAGAGTAACCAGGCTGGCAACGGTAGCCTTACCCATACAAGGTAATTTCATCAATGATCGGTTAACCAATTCAGATTCTAGCGCCTTCATTAATCGAGTATTTGGAAAATCAAACACCTATCCTGAAGTTGAGGCGGAAACACGGAAAACCGACCAGGCAGCTATGAATGCCGTTGCCAGTCAACTTACAGACTATAATTTTGCAACCGACTTAGAAAAGTGCGATTGTCCAGTGCTGATGGTCTTCGGCGGACAGGATGCTGTCATTCAACAACCAGCGAGTGATGCACCTTATCTACAAAGACCAGATAACAATCGTTATTATGTGGCGCTTGAAAACTGTAATCACTTTCCCATGCTGGAACAAACCGCCAAATTCAACCGCTTGCTCATTGACTTCATGCAAGCTGGCGACGATGCAATAGAGATTGCGCCAAAAGAACATTGGCAGCGTCGTACTAGATAGATTCAAGCCAAAAAATCCCTTCCTTGGAGTGTCAATAAATGATTGATCTTAAAATGGGGCATTCCCCCCGATTGTCTTTTCTGTGCTTATTAACTTTACTGCTATTGATAGCAGCTTGTGGGGGCAATCCAGAGCCAACCCCTACTAACGCTCCAGCGATAGTAGAAAATGTAGCGACAGCGACTAGCGTACCAACTATAGAACCGACCATTCCGGCCACATCGTTACCTGCTCCAGTGGTGGTCAATACTGAAGCGCCCACGGCGACAACGGCCGTCCTTCTAACGCCAACCACAACACCCCCACCCACTTCTCCTGAACCAATTCCTGGCATGATTGGCCCGGACAATTTTCCGGCTGATGTTAACCCCTTAACCGGGCTGGTCGTTGCAAATCCAGACGTTCTGCAAAGACGGCCGATTGCGGTCAAAGTCTCGAATATCGCTCGCGTTCGTCCTCAATCTGGCTTGAACAATGCCGACCTGGTATTTGAACATATGACAGAAGGGACCATTACGCGATTTACGGCCGTCTTCTACACCAATGATGTGGCAAAAATTGGGTCGATTCGGAGCGGCCGTATCATCGACCTGGAAATCCCTGTCATGTATGATGCCGCCTTTGCCTACTCTGGGGCCAGTGGCCCGGTCCGGCTGCTCTTTCAACGTAGCTCCTTCTTCTCCCGAATTATTTCGCCCGACTTTGGGCATGGCGGCTTTGAACGCATTAGTGATCCTAACAACCCCACCGAATTCTTTGAAGACACCCTCTTTACCAATACCGATACCATTCGTTTTATATTGAATGAAAGAGGGGAAGATATTCCCCCAACTTTCCAAAATGGGATGGCCTTTCACCCTGATCTGCCCCCTAATGGCACACCAGCCAACACCATAGAAATCGCTTATCGAGCTACCAACGCTTTTTGGCAGTATGAGGCTGGAACCGGCCGTTACAAACGGTGGAGTGACGGTGTCGCCCATACCGACGCGAATACAGGGGTACAGCTCAACTTCCAAAACATCATCGTCCTCGGCGCTCACCATCAGGACACTGACATCGTTGAAGATTCCTTTGGCTCACCCTCCATTCAAATTCAGGTGTGGGGCGAGGGGCCAGTCTCGATTTTTCGCAATGGACAAAGGTTTGAAGGGGTTTGGCGGCGCGAGAACCCAGAAGAGATGTTGACCTTCTACGATCTTGAAGGCAACCTGTTGTCCCTATCCCCCGGAAACAGCTTCTTCCAACTCGTCCCACTAGGCTTCACCGATCTCTTTGTTGAGGAATAAGCGAGAATAAGATAGATTTGTCATCAGGTCTGCGAACAAGTTGTCAGACGATAAAAATGACAGCTTGTTCATGAACCCTTTATCACCAAACCAGTTGAAGTGACAATCGCCCGATTACATAATTGGAGGTTCCGATGAACGGCTTTAAGTTTGAAGCATGGCCAACTGAATTTCGGGTCATCAACCAGCTATTCAATGTCAACCGTGAATTTTATGCTCGGTTTGGCTTACCCGGTCATGAAGGTTTAGATGTCAAAGCGAACCTGGGCAGCCGCCTCTTTAGCGTCGCTCCCGGCCAGGTTAAGGTCGTCCACACCAACCCCAACACCCACAATTATGGCATTCATGTACGGGTAGCTCACGCTGATGGCTACGAAACCATCTACGGTCACATGCAGCAAGCCAGCGTACAGGTCAATCAAAATGTGGCCGCTGGCGATCTACTTGGCATTGCAGGCAGCACGGGCAACAGCACTGGCCCCCACCTCCATTTAACGCTCAAAAAAGTAGGCGCGTCACAAGGGGGATTTCCCAGTAATATCATTGACCCAACCCCATTCCTATTTCCGCTGTTAGGCTGGCAGGAACCGGCTGGCCCCTATACCAACGGCTGGGCTTTCACTGATGCCCTCTTCCGTTTTTCGGATCTGGCCCAGGCAACCAATGGTGGGGTAAGTTTGCGGTTAGCGCCAGCCACTACCGCAACCCGTGTGGCCGTCATCCCAGAAGGGACGATTATTATTATCAACGGCGCTCAAAGCAATCAATATACGCCTGTTCAGGTTCCAAATGCTGCTATTGGGCTGGCGCCACCGGTGCCGCCACCACCTGTGACCCCGCCGCCAATGTCAGTGTCTACCATTGATGGATGGGGTTTTGCAGCCAATATCATGGTTAGCGGTAATCAGGCGGTTGTGGGTCAGTTTGGTATCAATCTCAGAAACGCGCCCCAAAGAAATGCGACCAATATCGGCCTTGTCACTGCTGGCAGCACGGCCGAAGTCCTCGGCTCTGTCCGGGGTGAATATCTGCCCATTCGAGTTCGACGCAGCGACTTTATGGGGCCAGTCAATCTACCCGATACACCGCCCGTCATTCCAACAGATACAACCCCGCCTAGTGATGCCCTCCTAGCCTGGGGATCAACTGCCTTCTTATCGGTTATGGGAACCACCGCCACTGTCACCTCCCAATTTGGCATCAATCTCCGCTCTGCGCCAAGCATGAGCGGGGCGGTGATGGGTGTCTTACGAGGCTTTGCTACCGCCACCATTGCTGGACTAGCAAGTAACAACTTCACCCCTCTCCTGGTTAGCCGGAGCGATGTCTTAAATTTGGTGTCATCCTTACCAGCCGTCACCCAACCCGCCCCGCTGCCCGGCAATGTCCCAGATACACCACAGCCATTACCCATCCACGACACAACCCCTGGTTGGGCTTTTTCTACCGCGATTACCATTAATGGAACCGAGGCCACAGTCGGTCAATTTGGCATTAACTTGCGCTCAGAACCGCGTCGAGATGCAGCTATTAAGGGCTTTGTTTCCGCCGGAAGCAGCATGATCGTCACAGGCGCACCGCAAGGTGAATATACACCTGTTCGAGTTGATGATGAGATCATCCAGTTGACAACGGCCGATTCCCCACCACCGCCGCCAAATGTAGAAGCGCCAGTGATTGGGCAAGCCAGGATTGGGCTTCACGCTTCGGCCGATCCGGGCGATCTGAAAGAGGCAGAATTCCAAGAATATGCAGCTATGCGCCCTGGCATCATCAAGGTGCTTTCCTCCCACTCAGCCTCTAGTATCGCCCGTTTAGCAAGCCAACATCCTTCGGCAACCTGGATTGTGCGGGCGTTTTTAACCTTTAGGGGCGGACGAGTTATCACCCCACAGCAGTTCTTCAATGACACCATTGGCGATGTTGAACGCTCATTAAATCAGTTAAGTGGCAAAGATGTTGTCATTGAGCTGCACAATGAACCTAATCTGAGCGATGAAGGGCTGGGCTTTTCCTGGGGAGATGGCGGCCAATTTAGCGCCTGGTGGTCGGAGTTATTGAGCCTTTACCGGAACAGGCTGCCGGGGCGACGGTTCATTTATCCTGGCCTATCTCCTGGGTCTGGCATTCAAATGCCCGGCTTTCGCAAGGATGATCATGTTGGCTTTATTGAGGCCAGTCGTTCGGCCGTTAACGCCGCCGACGGTTTGGGCGTTCATCTCTATTGGGCCAGAAATTTTGCCATGTCTCGCTCGTTGGCCGTTCTAGACGACTATATCAGCCGCTTCCAAAGCACCCCTATTTGGGTGACGGAAGCGAGCAATAACAAAGGGGGCGTTTCCCCGGCGGACAAAGGCCGTCAATATCTTCGATTCTGGACTGAACTGCGACAACGGCCGAATGTTCAGGGCGTGACCTACTTTGTCGCTTCTGCCACCGATCCAACCTTTGCTGAAGAGGTCTGGGTCAGCCGAGGCATCGGGGCTGTCATTGGTCAACGATGAGGGGTTTTCACCTTGAAAATAAGCCGACCTTAAGATTCGATGTGAATTGACAAAGCCCTATATAGAGTATATAATCGCTCATTAGGAACTACGGGAATACACTGATTGTGTAAGCGTTGCTTTTGGAAAAGTAGAATAGGTAACATTGACAATTTATTGTTAGATTGCTTATACCCTTTTGGTAAGCGTGTAAGGGCAAAATTTGTAAAAAATCATTAGCTCGACACCCAAAAAAAAGTCATCAGCTTACCCAAACTCGGCTGCATTCTGTGAATTTAATATTATGCAAGCCGGGTTTTTTTGTGTTTACTCGCAAAGTTTCAAAATAAAACTACTGGATATGAAGATTTTCATGGACGAATTGACAAACGACTCAAACGATTTACCCGAAGAAGGCAGTGTTATTGAAGAGAATGGCCCTCTAGAAGAGGGCAGTCCTCTTGATGAGGGTGGCTCTCTTGATGAGAACATGGACCTTTCTCAACAACTTGCGAATCTATTAGATGAGCATGATTACGATTTCCCGGAAGTTGGGGATATTCGTACAGGCATCGTTGTCTCTAGGTCCTCACAAGGGGTTATTGTTGACCTGGGTCTAAAGCGAGACGGACTTGTTCAGCCTTCTGATCTCGATGAGCTATCACCAGAAGATCGAGAAGGTATTCAACTCGACTCTGAGGTGCCAGTTTACATCGTCGATACCAGCCAACAAGATCGGCTGCTCGTATCAATTCATAAAGCCCGCATGAACCAGGATTGGATTCGGGCAGAAGAGTTAATCGAAAGCGGTGACATCATTGAGGCCCCAGTCATTGGATATAATCGGGGCGGCATCATTGTCCCCTTTGGAAATCTACGAGGCTTTGTTCCCGCTTCCCATCTAACTGAGTTACGACGGGGAATGGATGATCGCCAACGCCAACAGGTCATGGCGAAGTTAAAAGACGAAGTCATGCCCCTGAAGGTGATTGAAGTCAACCGCAGACGGCGGCGACTAGTGCTTTCTCAACGGGATGCCCAGAAAGAGTGGCAAGAGACTCGTAAGGAAGCGCTCATCGACAAGCTTGAGGTGGGTGATACTATTCCAGGCCGGGTTAGTGGTCTACGCAATTTCGGCGCCTTTGTTGATCTCGGCGGGGCCGACGGCCTCATTCATATCTCTGAATTGGCCTGGCACCGGGTAAATCATCCTAAAGAAGTTATCAAGGTTGGTGATGAAGTAGATGTTTACGTTCTGAGCCTAGATAAAGAAGATCAGCGGATTGCGTTGAGTCGTAAGCGGCTGCTGCAAAATCCCTGGGACACGGCCGAAGATCGTTACAAAATCAATCAAACGGTCGAAGGCACTGTCACCCGTATCGTCACCTACGGCGCTTTTGTGGAAATCGAACCAGGCGTTGAAGGATTGCTCCACATCTCCCAATTATCACGGGACAATGTGGAAGACCCCAACGATTTGCTCCAAGAAGGTGAAACCCATCTTCTGCGCGTCGTTAGCGTCGATGCGAACCGACAGCGTATTGGCTTAAGCCTTAAGAGCGTTACGGCCGAAGAACAAATCGCCTGGATGTCAGAACGCGAAACGGCCGAACCCGAAGTTGAAGAAGAACCCGAACCAGAAGCCCCTGTTGAAGTGGCTGAATCGGAAGAACCTTCCCAAGAAGATGAATCCCCAACTGCCGAAGCTGAGACAGTAGATGCTGATGCTGAAGCAGCGCCAGAAACCCCGGCCGAAGAAGCGCCGGAAGCATCGGCCGAGGTTGAAGAGACCGTTGAGGCTGATGAAACGGAATCGGATGAAGCCGATTCTGAATCCGAAGAAGCGACTGCGACTGAAGAAGAGTCAGCGTAGGACATTCACGGAAAGCTATAAAAGAAGGAGGTGAAGTAATTAATGCCATCTGTTAAGAAAATGCCAAATGAATCTGATGAAAGCTTGCTGCGTCGTTTTCGCAAGAAAGTGGCAAAAGCAGGCGTGATGAGTACGATTCGCCGTAAACGCTGGCACGTTTCCAAGAGCGAATTACGTCGAATACAAAAGAAAAAAGCGATTCGTCGCATGAGACGACGAACTACAACTAGAGCAAAATATGGCTAATAAAGAAGATAAATTAGAAGTAGAAGGTGTGGTTATTGAAGCATTACCCAACACCCAGTTTATGGTTGAGTTGGATAATGGTCACAAGGTATTAACCTACTTGTCCGGTAAGATGCGTCGATATTATATTCGTATCTTATTGGGTGACCGGGTGCGCGTGGAAATGACACCCTACGACTTGTCTCGTGGACGGATCACCTATCGGTACCGTCGCCAACAAGCCCAAAGATAAAATAACCCCCTGTACTTCTAGTCTGGCGCCGAAAGAAACATTTGGCCGGACAAAAAAGCGCAAGGTAGATTTAGATCTGCCTTGCGCTTTTTACATTTGTGTTGAACAAAAATGAATTTGGCGGCCCTTTATTATGCTCGCTCTGCAACCAGGGCGACCCAATCACCCATTGAGCGCTTTTCGGATATTTTTCCCCCGGCCGTCTGAATAGCCCTTTCGACCTCAGCTACCTGTTCGTGAATGATGCCGCTGAAAATAAATCGGCCGTTTTCAGCCGCATAACTCAGGAGGTCATCTTCACGCAACAACGCTAGAATGACTGGGGCCAAAATATTCACTAACACCAACTCCCACTGCCCCTTTTGCGGGGCGACAACATCTAACGTTCCCTGGAAAGCTTTGATCGTTTTAGAGACCTCGTTGATTCGGCCGTTTTCAATCGCCGCCTTCACCGCATGACGATCTGTGTCCAGGGCAACCACCTGCGACGCGCCCAATTTAGCAGCCGCAATCGCCAAGATGCCAGAACCTGTGCCAACATCTAAAACCTTGGCTCCAGTGGTCAAATATTTTTCAAGGACGATGAGGCACAGTTGGGTTGTCTGATGGGTTCCAGTTCCAAAAGCCATCCCTGGATCAAGCGTAATCGTAATGTCATCGGTGGATCGATTTTTGGCCTCAAGCCAACTTGGCTGAATCCAAAACCGCTCTCCAACCCGGAAAGGCTGGTAATTTTCTTTCCAGGCATTGGCCCAGTCCGCTTCTTCTAATTTACGATAGTGTGGTTTTGGGAAAGAGGTGTCGGGATTGGAATCTATAAGCGCTGCTTCAATCTGACTGCGTAAAGATGTTGAATCTTCATCACCCGGAATGTAAATCTTGACCGTTACATCCGGTTCCAGCGCATCGGGATCGAGGTTATCGACATCCCCCATCTGCTCTATAACAACACTGTCGTCTTGGGCAAACGGCCGTAAAATCTCAGAGACGAATTCGGCCAACGCCTCCTCAACCGTCAAACTAACCTCTAACCAGTACATATTGTTCAACTATTCGTCGCAAACGATATTAGGAATTTCCAGCATCCGACACCTAATGAACTTTACTGGCTACTGTTGACTGACTACCGGCTACTGACAACTATGCGCCAAAAACGTCGCCCAGCGCATCTTTCAACTGACCGAGAAAGCCCTTATCTCGCTGGGGAATAACTTCTTTGCCCAGCGTTTCGGCCAATTTATAGAACAATGCTTCTTGCTCTTCGGTCAATCGCTTAGGAATGGCAACTTGGGCTACAATGAGCTGATCCCCTCGACCCGCTCGGCGCAAATGGGGTACGCCCCGCCCCCGCAACCGAAATACCTTACCCGACTGGGTTCCAGCCGGAATAGTCAAGGTCTCTTCACCATCGACAGTTGGCACCTTGAATTCATCCCCTAAGGCAGCCTGGGCCACATTGATCTCTAACTCCAACAAAATGTCATCACCCCGACGTTGGAAGAACTCATGCTTTTGAACGTGCAAGATGACGTATAGATTACCGGGCGGGCCATTTTGCACCCCAGGCGACCCCTCACCACTCAGGCGAATTTGGGTATCATTATCGACCCCTGGTGGAATCTTGACGCTTAAGGTACGAACTTGATCAACTTGTTTACGGCCGTCACAAACCGTACAGGGTGTTGGAATCGTTTCACCAGTGCCGCTGCAAACCGAGCAAGCAGTGACATTGACCAGTTGACCAAAGAACGATTGGCGCATCTGACGCACTTCACCAGTGCCACTACAGTTTTCACAGCGAATGGGCGAGGTCCCCGGTTCTGCCCCGGCCCCATGACAGTGACCACAAATTTCAGGCCGACGAACTTCAAACTCTTTCTCGATCCCAAAGACGGCCTCTTCAAAAGAGATTCTGAGATCATAGCGCAGATCCGTGCCGCGCCGGGGGCCGCTACGACGGCGACCACCGCCAAAGAATTCCTCAAAAATGTCGGCTACGCCGCCAAAGCCACCACTAAAATCACTAAAGCCGCTGCCGCCATTACCACTAACGCCAGCGTGACCAAATTGATCGTAAGCGGCCCGGCTTCGCTCATTGGACAACACCTCGTGAGCTTCATTAATTTCTTTGAAGGCTTCATCCGCCCCAACCTCGCTGTTAACATCGGGATGGTATTGGCGGGCTTTACGCCGATATGCTTTTTTGATCTCATCCTTGGTGGCGCTGCGTCCAATGCCCAAGATTTCGTAGTAATCGCGCTTTGTGGTCATAGAGACTCTCGACTTAGGTGCAACCTACTCCAAGGAGTAGGTCGCACCTAAAACTTAGTTAGCGGCCACCTGATTATAATTTTAATTACTGGCCGCTTACTTCTAAACCGTCCGTACAATTCCGCTAACTTATTTGCGGACGGTCACTTATTATTCCGCTTCGCTAAATTCACCTTCAATGACATCTTCATCATCAGATGAACCGCCATCGGCTGAGCCGTCAGCCGCGCCGTTGCCGCTTGGCGCACCGTCCGGCGGGGCTTGCTGTTCATACATGCTGGCCCCAACCTCTTGCATGGCCTGTTGTAGACGAGTGACTGCCCCTTGAATGGCTTCCAAGCCACCTTCACGGGCGGCATTCACCGCATCAATTTCGTTCTGGATGGCGCTTTTCTGAGCGTCCGTCAATGTCTCGGTATTATCCTGGATGAACTTTTCGGCGCTGTAAACGGCCGAATCGGCCGTGTTGGTCGCTTCAACGGCCTCTTTACGCTGGGCATCCTCAGAAGCATGTTCCTCAGCATCTTTAACCATCTGATCAATTTCATTATCAGACAAACCGCTGGAGGGGATAATCTGCATCGCCTGTTCTCGCCCGGTGGCTTTATCCTTCGCGGTAACATTCAAAATACCATCAGCATTGATGTCGAAAGTTACCTCAATTTGAGGGACACCACGAGGCGATGGTGGAATGCCATCCAAGATAAAGCGGCCCAAGCTTTTGTTATCCGCCGCCATCGGCCGTTCGCCCTGGACGACGCTAATTTCTACCTGGGTTTGCATATCCGCCGCCGTCGAAAAAATCTGGCTCTTCTTGGTTGGAATCGTCGTATTACGCTCTATCAAGGGTGTCGCCACACCCCCTAAGGTTTCAATGCTCAAGGTCAGCGGGGTGACATCCAATAGAAGAACGTCTTTTACATCGCCGCCCAAAACGCCAGCCTGAATTGCGGCCCCAACGCCAACAACCTCGTCGGGGTTCACGCCCCGATGGGGATCACGGCCGAAGAGCTTCTTGACTGACTCTTGAATGGCAGGCATACGGGTCATACCACCGACCAAAACAACCTGGGTGATGTCGGCGGTGGTCAAACCAGCGTCTTTGATAGCTTTCTGGCAGGGGCCAATCGTCCGTTGGACCAAACTTTCCGTTAGCTGTTCGAGTTTGGCTCGGCTGAGGCTCATGTTAAGATGCTTGGGGCCAGTGGCATCGGCCGTAATATAGGGCAAGTTGATCTCAGATTGCATCGTGGTCGAAAGCTCAATTTTGGCTTTTTCGGCCGCTTCACGAAGTCGCTGTAAAGCTTGACGGTCCTGACGCAAATCAATACCCTGATCCATCTTAAACTGGTCGGCGATCCAGTTAATAATCTGCTGATCAAAATCATCACCACCCAGGAAGGTGTCGCCGTTGGTGGATTTAACTTCAAAGACACCATCGCCCACTTCCAAAATGGAGATGTCGAAGGTGCCGCCGCCGAGATCGTAAACAGCGATCATCTCATCTTTTTCGCCGCCAATGCCATAGGCCAGGGAAGATGCTGTTGGCTCGTTGACAATACGGAGAACCTCCAACCCGGCAATCTTGCCCGCGTCTTTGGTCGCCTGACGCTGACTATCATTAAAATAGGCTGGCACAGTGATGACGGCCTGGCTGACTGGTTCGCCCAAATAGGCTTCGGCATCGGTCTTTATCTTTTGGAGGATCATGGCCGACACTTCTGGCGGTGAATACTCGCGGTTATTCATCACCACCCGAACATCGCCATTGGGGGCCTTCTCAACCTTGTATGGCACATATTCAAGCGATTTTTGAACAACCGAGTCATCAAATTTACGGCCCATAAATCGTTTCACTGAAAAGACGGTGTTCTCAGGATTCACAACCGCCTGCCGTTTTGCAATCTGGCCCACGAGCCGCTCGCCCGTCTTCGGGTTCACCGCCACAACAGAGGGGAACAGCCGTCCACCTTCTGCGCTTGGAATGACAGTTGGTTCGCCGCCTTCCATAACGGCCGCAACTGAGTTTGTTGTCCCCAGGTCAATGCCTATTATTTTTCCCATTTTATACTGATCTCCTGTTTATATATAAAGATAATTCATAAGGAGTAATTGGGTAATTGGTAATTAGTAACTGGAATCGCCAATTACCAATTACTAATTACCCATCACCTTAAGCAGCTACGTTCACCAAAGACGGCCGAATAACCCGGTCGCCCAAACGGTAGCCAACCAATAATTCTTCAACAACAATGCCACTCTCGACATCATCAACCTCTGTTAACGACAACGCCTCATGGAAATTGGGGTCAAAGGGTTGGCCGACAGCTTCGATCGTCTCGACCTTTAAGCCTTCCATGATAGTTTGGAATTTACGCCGCACCAGTTGAATACCCTCAAACCAGTTATCAACTTCAATTTCGGCTGGCACATTTGACAATGCCCGGTCAAAGTCATCTAAGAGAGGTAGTAATTTGGCGGCATGATCAACGGAGGCGTTGTTAAACGCCTCGATTCGTCGTTTTTCCAGCCGCTTACGGGCGTTGGCAAATTCGGCCCGTTCTCGCTGCCAGCCGTCAAGGTATTCGGCCGCTTTATCTTGGGCGGCAGCAAGCTGCTCTTCCAAGGTCAGCGGTTCAGATTCGGCCGTACCGTTGCTTTGGCCCTCTACCCCATCGTTTGTTTCCAATGTCTCTTCAACCTCGAGTTGTTCCTCTGATAAAATAGTATCGTCACTCAATGTTGCACCTCGTAAAATAAGTTTTTAGTAATTCGTATTGCGAATGCGTAATCGCGTCAGGTCGATTACTACCGCTTACGTTTTACGCCTTACGCTTTCGCTTTAATTATGTATTTTCGCCACCTATAGGCAGTTCTAAATAATATTCGTTTACAAAGCCGCTCATCAGATCGGCCACGTAGCGAACGGCCGAAATATTACGGCCGTAGGGCATCCGAGTTGGCCCAACAACGGCAATCGCGCCAGAAAGCTGTTCGATCATGCCATAGCGGGCCAAGATCATGGTACAGTCGCGCAGTTCTTCCCAGCGGCCTTCACCACCAATGACGACCTGTACACCGCGAACGTTTGGTTCCAGCGTTTCGGCCAAGATGGCTGATAGGAGTGGCGCTTCTTCTAAAACGCGAACCGCCTGTCGAGTGCCTTCGTCTTCCATGATGTTCGCCAACCCATCTCGATAGACCTGGCTAATCCCTTTCTGGTTTGTCCGGCGCATCGTTTCTAAAATCAGACGGGTGACATCCCGTTCGAGTTCATCTTCTAGCAACCCTTGTCTGGCCTTAACGTGGCCGTAATCGGCTTCATCGAACAGCGTATTGAGCCGTTCGGCCGTTGCCGTCAGCTGTGCCTGAGGAACCGGCTCGGCCAGCGTCAACATCTGCTGCACCACTTCACCGCCATAAAAGACGATGATCATCAGTACCAGCCGCCCCTGGGTAGAGATTAGCTGGACGTGGCGAAAGCGCTGGACGTTGGGGCGAGGCGATGTGACAATGCTGGCCCCTCTCGATGTATGGGCTAAAACGGCCGCAGAGAGCCGCATCCACTGGTTCATATCCAGCCGCGCCTGATGGAATTGGTGCCGAATCATTTGCCGCTCATCGAGCGGCAGCTCAAATTCACCGATCAACCGTTGGACAAAATAACGGTAGCCCATTTCGGTTGGAATCCGGCCAGCCGATGTATGTAATTGTTCAAGGTATCCTAGCTCATCCAGTACAGCTAATTCATTGCGAACGGTCGCTGAACTGTAATCGAGATCGAATCGATCAACGAGTGATTTTGAGCCAACGGCCGATCCGCTTTCTACATAATTGCGGACCATCAGACCCAGGATATATTCTTGCCTTTCTGAAAGCGGGCTAAACATACTTTCCTACATTATTTAAGGTCATCATTAAGGTGATTTAGCACTCGCAAAGGGAGAGTGCTAAAGGGTGGCTTTTTATATCTTATCACGCCTAAAAATAAGCGTCAAATAAGAGTAATGTAAGAATTGATAGGGGATTTTGGCACTCAGTTGCTGGGGAGTGCTAAGAAGGGGATGTGACGCGTAATTCGTAACTGGATCTTTACGCATTACGCAACGTTCATATTGGAAACTGACAGAAAAACTTTATTCTTGATTACGGCCGCTCACCGTCTGCCAAACCGTCCGTAGTAAAATCTTAATGTCCAATAAAATTGACCAATTTTCGGTATACCAAATGTCAAATTTTGTCCGCTCTACGATGGATGTATCACCCCTTAAGCCATTGACCTGCGCCCAGCCTGTCATACCAGCCTTTTCGCGGTGGCGCTCCATATAGTGGGGAACGCTTTCACGGAATTGGTTGACATAATAAGGTTGTTCTGGCCGAGGGCCAACCAAACTCATCTCCCCCAATAGGACATTGATAAACTGGGGCAGTTCGTCCAACTCTATCCGTCGCAAGAGGGTGCCTAGCTTTGTCTGGCGTGGATCGTTTTCCAATGTCCAACCCGGCCCATCCTTTTCGGCATCTTGTCGCATAGAACGAAACTTAATCATCAAAAACGGTTTGCCGTCTAAACCCATGCGCTCCTGGATAAAGAAAACCGGCCCCGGAGATTCTAACTTAATGGCAATGGCAGCCAACATCATTAAGGGTGAGAAAAGGACAAGACCCACTATCGCCCCTAAAATGTCCATCAACCGCTTAAAGATAAGCAGATAGCCCCGCATAGCAAAATCACGGATTGCCAACAGCGGCAAGCCCCCTAAATCATCAATGCTGGCTTCGGAGGCCACAAATTGAAAAAAGTCAGGGAAAACCTTGATCGATACCCGACCCCGTTCGCAGTAAGAAATGACCTCAACCACTTCTCGGTGGCCCTTTTCCGGGATAGCGATAATCACCTCATCAATGGCATGTTCGTCAATTAAGGCGGGTAAATCCTGGGGCGTGCCAAGAACGGGGACGGTGAGAATTTCCTGCTCTTCATCAAGTCCATTCACGACGCCGACTAATTCATAGCCTAACTGGGGCGACCAAAGAATTCGCTGCAAAATAATACGGGCCACTTCTCCTGTGCCAACAATGATCAGGCGATCCTTACCCACTCCCCTATCCCGCAGGTAATCTCGCACGAATTGATGAAGCAGTCTGCCCAGCATGATGAACACAATTGACAACAACCAGGCGTAAATGATCATGGCTCGGGGATAATCGACTTCAAAGATGCTATTCTTGAGGGTGAAGGCTGAGACGGCTACCGCCACGACGGTGCCAATTGAAACCCCGGCAAAGACAGCATACAGTTGATCAACCCTGGATACGGCTCGTGGCAGGTAATATTGGCGGTAGAAGAAGAGGGTGATGACAACGGCCGAAACCTGAACCGCCATCAATCCCAAATAGCGAACAAAGGGAATCTCAGTAGCCAATGGCTCTGGCAGTGGCACAACGATTCGGAGACGGTAGGCCAGCAGAAAGGCCAACGTTACCATCAGGCCGTCTATGACGACCAATGTAATTGAATAAAGCGTTCGTAACTTTTGAGTATTCATATGTTAGGCGTTCAATATTTTGGCCCCGGCTCGGACATCGTTAAAGATTGGACGGCCGCCTTTGACGGCAATACCTAAGATCACCAGATAATGGAGCCAGGCAGCGGTTCGGCCGTAATAATGCTTATAATAGAAAATGAGCATGGCTCGATAAAATTCAATGGCCGCTTTGCGACTTTGGCGACTGGAAGCCCGCTTCACATGCAAGACCTCTACCTCAGGATAATAAAGCACCTTCCAGCCTATATCCTTCATCCGTTTGGCCCAATCCAAGTCCTCGCCATACATCCAGAAGCGCTCGTCCATTAAACCCGCCTGGACAATGGCTTCCGTCCGCACCAGCATAAAGGCCCCAACAACGGAGTCTACCTCGGCCGTTTCATTCTCATCGAGATAGGTCATATTATAACGGCCGAAACGGGGCGACTTGGGAAACAAACGACTCAATCCTACCATCCGGTAAAACGAAACCATCGGTGTTGGGAAAGAGCGGCGGCAAGCCATATCAAGCTGACCGTTAGGCATCATCAGTTTGGGGCCAAGAACGCCAACTTCTGGATGAGCATCAAGATATTTTATCAGATGATCGAAACCATCTGGCGGCACTTCCGTATCAGGATTTAGCAAGAGAGAATAGCGAGGCCGCTTTCCCACCTCGGCCTCAACGCCCAAGGCCTTCAATCCCTGGTTATTAGCCGTCGGATAGCCAACATTTTCCTTGTTAGCAATCAGGTGTACCTCAGGGAATTCTTGCCGCACCATATCGACGCTGTCATCGGGCGAATTGTTATCCACCACACAAACAGCCAAACTGAAATCGCCCATACTACGATGAACGCTTGCTAAACAACGGCGCAATAAGTTGCAAACATTATAATTGACGATGACAATTGCTAAATCGATCACGGTGGCGATTCTAGCATAGCCACCAAAAGGACTCAACCTATGATAACCCGAATTGTAAAATACGCTTTCCTGACGCTCATCGCCGCCCTCTTGTTTTCGGGCGGCTATATTTTAGGCCAATCAAGCTACGCGCCGCTGGTCTTTTTCGGCCCATCCACCTCAACGCCCACTGAGGCCGAGGCCGCGTTCCAACCTTTCTGGGAATCGTGGCGGCTGCTCCAAAACGAATATTTCGACCAGCCCTTAGACAATGTTCAACTAGCGGAAGGGGCTATCGCCGGGATGATTGCCACCCTGGAAGACCCTAACACCCGCTATCTGCCGCCAGAGCAAGAAACGGCCGCTCGCAACTCCATTTCCGGCCAAATCGAAGGTATAGGGGCCGAAGTGACCGAAGAAGAGGACGGCGCTATCGTCATCGTCTCCCCCTATGAAGGCTCCCCGGCGGCGGATGCGGGGTTGCTGCCTGGAGACATCTTGCGCGAAGCGGACGGTATCGCCTTAACGGGAATGCCGGTTAGTGAAGCCGCCTCCATTGTGCGCGGCCCGGCCGGGTCGGTCGTGACCTTGACCATCGAGCGAGATGGCGAACTGTTTGAAGTGGATGTCACCAGGGGCATTATTCGGGTGCCAAGTGTTCGAGGGGAGATTTTAGAGGAGAATATCGCCTATGTTCGGTTGAGTCGCTTTGGGGACAATTCAACCGATGAGTTGAATGAGCTATTAGCTGATCTATTGGCCCAAAATCCAACGGGGCTAATTCTGGATTTGCGCGGCAATCCAGGTGGTAGTTTAGAGACGGCCGTCAGCATCGCTGACCAATTCCTAACTGAAGGCCCCATCCTGACCCAGCGTTTCGGTAATGGCGAGGACAAGAATTTCGAGGCCACCGACGATGGGCTGGCGCTAGATATTCCGCTTGTGTTACTGATGGACGAAGGCAGCGCCAGCGCGGCCGAAGTGTTGGCCGGGGCTATCCGGGACAGAGAACGGGGGGTCATCATCGGGGCCACCTCATTCGGCAAAGGCACTGTCCAAACCTGGTGGTCGCTCTCTAATCAAGGTGGCCTCCGCATCACCACCGCCCGCTGGCTCACTCCCAACGGCACTTGGGTTCATGAGGCAGGGATAGAACCAGACTTCTTCGTTGCGCTGCCGGAGGTGGACAATATTGAAGAGTTCACTGATACGCAATTGGAAACGGCCGTAAATTATCTGTTTGGTGAACCGATAATTGAGACTGAAAAGCCTTAATCATAAATTTCCAGCAAAATTCATAGCATGTTTATAGTTGTTTGATAGCTAATTGAAGACAAAACCTGATAGAATGCCACTCAAGATACGGGCGGGACCATCAAAGCAGAGCCACCCAAAAAGACTATTTATAGAAAGATTCTCATGAGACTGAGATTCGTGATCAAATAGCAGGTTTTTATTCCGAACGGCCGTTCGGAATCTGAAATCGCATTAATTCAGCCAGTTTCAGGCGTTTGGATATTCCTTGTTACGATCTTGTTACGGTAGCTCATTACAATTTGAAGAATATCAGCATATTTCCATTAAAAACAGGCAGATCAGGAGAAAGCAATGAAAAATCGTGGAGTTCGGAACGTTTTAGTTTTTGGATTGTTTTGCTTAGTAATCAGCTTGATAGCCCAAATCACCTGGTTTAGAAACCTTCAGGCTGCTGAAGCTAGCTCTCATATTACGCAAGAACAGCCTTCAATCCCTACTGGCCCAGATCAATATCCAATATTAAAGGTAACAGCCGAAAATATCAGCACAACGGCCGAACTTGGTGAAACCATCCCATTGGCTGTTACGATTGAAAATACGGGTACAGGTGTGGCCGAAAACGTGACCATTTCGATGGATTCTACTTCGTTTTTCTCCAGTCGAGCTATAGATGTCGGCAACCTAGCTCCAAAAAGCCAGACCACTGTCGAACTGATTTTAACAGTTGAGGGACGTCGAATTGAGGCAATACCCTTCCTTATGACAGCTTCAGCCAGCAATTTGGTTAACCGGATTCAAGTATCTACCTCCGTAAACTTCCCCACTTCTAACGACGGCTTGGCAAATAGTTTAGACCGTTTTTCACCTTCTCCTGAAGGAAATCAAGCGCCCCCTTCGACTACAACTATCAGACTTCTAGAAGAAAAGCGGATAAATGATAGTTATCCTTATGGCGCTTTTCTAACCTATGAATTGACTGGTATTAGGGACAATATTTCATCTGAAGAGAGTCCAATTCAAATTTCAATAAATGATTTGCTAGCTTCATCTTCTGTCGATATCGGTGATTTGGACCTTATCTATATTGATCCGATGTTGGAAACGAGCAAATCCGTTCCAATAGTTTTTGATGAAAACGGACAAAGTTTAACTTTTACCCCAATTGGAAACGGAACCTATTATTTAGGATTTGGCAACGGCTTTAGCCCCGGCGACGAACCTTCAGAATGGGCACCGCAATATAATGACCCGGTTGTTTCGCTTTATCAGGGCAGCGTAGGCTATCGGTACGACATCTTAACCCCTCCAGGACCAGGCGGTTTCCAACCAAGTTTAGCCTTCACTTATAACAGCGGCGCGGGGAATGGCGCTTCCAGCAAAATGCAGAGTAATCCTGTGGGCTTTGGCTGGAATATGGCTGGGCTGATTGAAATTAACCAGGCCCTCACTAGATGCTGGTGGAATACCGATTTTGTTTGTCCTATAAATGCCGACTGGGTGAACGGTCAGGCACTTGAGGGTGATCTGGAATTTACACTTGCTATTGGGGGTACGGGTTATACGCTCGAACACGAGAACGGCAAAGCAGCTAATGGTGATGAGGGACGATACTATGCTAAAGGAGCGGCTAATCTTTATGTTGAATTATGTCGTCACGATGATGTCTCTCCTTCTCCTATTTGTAGTGCCGAAGGAACCGGCAGCCATACCGGCCAGTTAAGCGGTGTCTTTTGGGTTGCTAAAACAGGCAGCAATACAACCTATCGACTTGGATTTACAGACTTGAGCGAGCAGGAAGTGAAAAACAGCTCCTTTGTTGATGGTGGTTCGATAAATCCCCTGCACCGGCTACCAGCCATGCGTTGGCGGGCTGAATACGGCCGAGATCGTTTTGATAACCAGATAGATTTCACCTATTTTGAAGACGATGCCACGAGCGGAACTTTCGTGGCAGATGCTGTTTCTAGCTATATTGACAAGATTACCTATGGCTCTTATGAAGTAGATTTCAAATATCGTACAACGGATCAGGATAATCATTATGGTAAATTCCCAAACCAACGGGTGCTTTCTTACCAAACCCATCATCTTGATTCAATCGATATCAAATCAAGCAATCAGGTTGTCCGCTCCTATGAGTTGGACAAAGATGTAGCCAAGCATGGTGTACCGACAAGTGGAAACACTTATCCTTATCAAACAAGTTGGTGCAACAATTGGACGGCCGATAGTCTTACTGGCTGGAACGCAGTTATGTTGACGGAAATCATTGAGAAAGATGGTAATGGAGCTCGTCTTGTCAGTGGTCGACCGAATGTTGAATTTAGATACGAATTCCGGAAAACAGGCTATTATGGTGCTCAACCACCTGATCCGACATTTATCAAATATTGTTACCCTTATCTGACTGACGTTTATTCACTTTACGCGCCCACTGGCACCCCTGTTGTTAACCTAGCCTACTATCCTGAAGAGCAATTTGATTATTTTAAGCCCGGGTTTGGTATTCCTGATACAGGTAATTGGATTAATGTTGTTCAAACCAAAACGACGAACAGCGGTTGGCCTAATGACGGCGAGTCTCAGAAGGTTAGTTACGACTATCAGGATCCCCGTTTTACAGAACGGAATGGCAGTAAGACACCACCTCAAATATTTGGTGGTTTTGGCGATGTGATTCGAGAGATTTATGATTCGGCTGCTGCTAGCACGCCGATCTTATATGAACATAATGCCTTCATGGGATTCAACTATAATCACGATACGCCTAATCAGTATCCAACATTAAACGGCCGTCTCGAACTCCAAGAAATCAAAGCCTCAGACAATTCAACTGTATTATTGAAAACGACAAATACCTGGATAATTCTAGGCTTGCCGGATCATGTATCCCGGCAGCCCATCCTCACCAAGACAGTCAGTGAAGATTTAGTAAACCAAGTAAACAACCGACAAGAATTCCTCTATGATGATTATGGACATCAGATTGAAGTGCGAGAATTTGGTGATGATCTAACTCAGGGAGCTACTCCAATACGAACTTATGAAACCCTTTATCTAGCTAACAGCGAAAACCCAACAGGGACTGGTACAAACGCTGATACCATTTGGCTAGTAGACCTTGCCTGGCGAAAGACAGTTTGGGATGATCTACCAAACCAATCAATAGTTAGCCGACAGAGGTTGCGTTATGATGGCACGGATTGTACTAACCCAAGTGCTGCAATTCCAACTGATGGCTTGCTCACTAACACGGATATTTATTTTCCTGGCGAGGGTAACGCTTGTAGTGGTACTGATTGGATCACAACTAGCTACTCTTATGATGGAACAAATGGCGGCAGCGGTGATTGGTGGCAATTAACCCACATTGTTGACCCAGACGGCCGTTGGGCAAGCTCAAATTGGGCAGACGATACCTTCCTGGCTAGCCAGGAAACTGTCATCGGTACAACCTCCTTTAGCTATGATAATACAACGCCTGATTTACCCTGGTTATTAACGGGTATTATTCAGCCAAATGGCGCTGAATCTGAATATGAATACGATTCCTGGGGAAGGCTGAAAAAAATATACACACCCAATGCCTCAACAGGCCTTGCAACAGTCCTTTCACAACAATTCAATTATCACGATGCGGGTGTCGGTGGCGCATTACCATTGGCGGTTGATACTGTTACCGTCCCTGGTGCCAGTCAAACAACCCAACGTACATTCTATGATGGTCTGGGCCGACCCATTCAGCAGCGAGCTTGGGGTCTGAGTGGTGATTTTGACTACGTTGTCACCGATACCGAGTACAATGGCCGAGGGCAAACTGGTTGCCAAACCACCCCCATAGATGGCTATCAGGCCACTTTCAATGCGACCTTGGATTGTTACAGTTCAACTTATGATCAAACAACTGTTGATTACAACAGGTTGGGTCAAGCTGTGGCAACGACTGGAGCAAATGATGTCACAAGCTGGCAACAAAGTTTAGGTCGGACCAACATTAGCCTAAATGGCCTGGATCAATGGCGGGTCAATGTGGTCGATGATCTCGGCCGTTTATCCACCGTTGAAGAGTTCAACGCCAACTATGACGGATTTAGCGGTGGCTCCTTCAATCTCAGTGGGTGGAACACTGCTGGTGTCATCGATCCTGACTTCGACCTAAACGGCACCACTGTACTCAAAGCAAGAGGAAATACTGCCTGGCAAAAAGTCCTATACAAACAAAGTTTTAATCTGACAGCAGGTGACGGTGTCCTTTTCCGATTCCAACTGAAAGATGATTATTATGCTGGACGGATTGGCATTGAGCGAGATGGTGGGGGCAAGTTTATTGGCTTTGGTTTTTGGCAAAACCAAATCGCCTTTGATTATAATACTGGCAGCGGAGACAATAATTTCGGAACATTGCCCCAGGAAGAAGACGTTTGGTATTGGGGTCAGTTAGTCATCGATGAAGATCTTGCCGCCCACTGGCGATTATGGCAAGAAGATAATCCCGACCAGGCTCGCAGCTACAGCACGGCACCAGGGTTTATATCAAATGGCAATTATCGTTTCTATATTCAGGCTGATACGGACCCAGTTTACCTTTCACATTATAAAGAAAGCGATATTGCCTTCACCCATTATGAATACGATCTTCAGGATAACCTGACTGAAGTTATTAATGCAGTCGGGGATTCAACTCAAATGTCCTATAACATAATGGGGCAAAAAACCCAGATGATTGACCTGGATATGGGAACCTGGAGCTATGAGTACGACTACAGCGGCAATCTTCGGCGTCAGACAGATGCAGAAAATCAAACCTTGTGTTTCTTTTATGACAATGCTGGGCGACTTTCTAGTAAATATTCCAATGGTTCAATTACAGATTGTGATCTTGCAGGCGTGGAAACAGAATTGTTGGCCGACTATTCCTATTATTCATCCGGGCCAGGACTTGGTTTGCTAGAAAAGGTAACTGGTGGGAGTGGTATTGGCACTTTTGAAGATGAGGCTGTTTATGATTACCGTGGCCGTCTGACAAGCCAGACCCGAAAGATTAACGGCCGTTCCTTCGTCATGACCAATCAAAGCTTTGATGTCTTCGATCGGCCGCTCACGGTCAAATACCCTAATAATGAAATCGTTACGATGGCTTACGATGGTCAATTCCCCCAAACGCTCCAGGCTGGAAGCAACCTCTTAGTCAATAACATGATTCATAATGAAATGGGCCAAGTAGAAAATGTATATCGAAGTGGCAATGCAGTTGACACACAATACATCTATTATGGAAATCTCAACAATTTCCGTTTATACAATATACAACATGGCACATCCAACGACAGCATACCTGACTTTACCTACACTTATGATGCTATTGGGAATATTGAGACACTGAAAGAAAAGTATGGCAACACATCTGGTCATGAACAAACCCAAACCTTTCAGTATGACGACCTCAATCGCCTCACCAGCGCTTGGGCGCCCGATGCAACAGGTGTATCAGGTTATGAACGTGCTTACGGATATGATCAGATAGGTAATATTGATTATCGATTTGAGAATTTTGCTACCTTTAATACAATGATTGACTATCAATATAGTACCAGTCAACCTCATGCGGTCACATCGTTAAGCGGGGGTGCTACAGCCAGCTTTTCCTATGATCTAAATGGCAATATGACCAGCCGCACAGAAGGTGGCGTGACCTATACCCAGAATTTTGACGTAGAAAACCGTCTGGTTGAAGTTGTTTATAATGGGAACAGTGTCGAGTTTGGTTATGATCATAATGGTCAACGAATCTTTACCAATGTACCCGATGGGGCCAATGATCGGACCATTACCTACTTCCCTTTCCCCAACTATGAGGAAACCCATGAGCAGGAATGGCAATGCGTACCAGACCTTGCTGGTTGCACCTGGCAATGGGTAATCGTACAGGATTCCTATCGTAGCACCTATTTTATTGGTGCCCAGGCTGTTGCCATCCGAAATGGCGTAAATGGAGGCAGCAGTTCGCTTGTCTTCTTGCATGGCGACCACTTAGGCAGCGTCTCTGCTTTGAGCGACACTTCCGGCAACTTAATTAGCGGCAGCATTTCCCGCTTCCTGCCCTATGGTAACTACCGCACAACCCCCACCACCAACCCCGACACCACTGACCAGGGCTTTACCGGCCACAAACACAACGACGATATTGCCTTAATCTATATGAATGCGCGGTATTATGTGCCATCTATTGGAAGGTTTGCTAGTGCCGATTCAATTGTGCCAAACCCAGCTAACCCACAAAGTTTCAATCGGTACTCATATGTAAGTAACAATCCTCTTGCATTTGTAGACCCAAGTGGACATAGCGAATGTGGTGTAGGCCAATACATTTGCGACGATGACTACTCAACTTCACCGACCCCGACCCCAACACCGACCCCGACCCCAACACCGACCCCAACACCGACCCCAACCCCAACACCGACCCCGACCCCGACCCCGACCCCAACACCGACCACAACGCCGTCACCAACGCCAACTTCAACAGAGCAACAGATATTAGATTCTACTGTTTTGATCGAGATTGTGTATGTAAGCCCATCTTGCCCTGCCGGATGCCTTGCACATTCTCATGCTACAATCAAAGATGATCAAACACTAGTATCACATAATCATTTTAGTTCGCTTGTTGATCCTAGTGCTACTATTGTAGCAGTCAATCTGTATGATGCTTCTGGAAACCCCATTCCTTATAGTGGAAATTCCGCGATTGATGGCAGCTCTAATATATCTGAATGGACTTTTGATCCAGGAACTTTTGACGCAACAAAGGCTGCGGATTTTGGAACCGCCTCTTCTACCGATCTTCAAGTAGGGGACCAGGTAGCTGTCATAGATTGGGATGGAGTAAATCCTGGAAGTACCCATGTCGTATGGGCTACGGTTACCGATATTACTTCTAACGCTGTAAAATTTGATGTACGGGTCAATCACGGTGCTTCTGGTGGTGGTGTATTTTTCAATGGGATTCATATCGCAAATAATTGGATAGGATGTTCGTGTGAGCCAATCGCTATACCAGCAGGAGGAACTTATACTCCATCACCTTATTCGTGGGCTGCCTTAAATCGATAATTTTTGTTCGAGGATAATGATAATGACAAATCTTAAAAGGGTAATTTCACTCATTTTTCTTTTCGCTATATCTATATCAAGTTGTTCACCTAATAGTGTAAGGCAGACAGCGACCCCTCAGCCCACTATCATTGAACCAAGACCAGATTTTGTATTGGAGACTGCCCCTTCAGAAACGCAAGTTCTACCTATAAGTCTGTTTGAAGCAAAGGCTAGTGAACCCGGCGGCTTGTCTGCTGATGAATGGGAAAATATAGATGGTTATAATTCCGATGTTTGTCTGAAGACAGACACCATCTTGTTAGCTCAAAAAGGAGATAACTTTAGGAATGATTCAATGGTACCCAGGATTACAATGATCGTTGATGGTGTAGAAGCAAAAGCCATAAGTGTGAACGGCATATTGCTTCAATCTATCCATGCACTGGATACCGACGGAAATATTATAAAATGGGGAGTAGAACCAAGATTGATTTGTGGATCTTTTGTACTTGAACCAGGTGTCCATGAAGTGTTATTTCAATTTCGTCAAACTTCTGGAGACATTTTAGAATATCGCTGGCAGTTTGGCCTGACAGAAGATTAATCCTTCAAAACGCAGAAATTGGTCAAGACAAACGGCTGCCTCACCCAATTGGTGACCCGCTTCTCATGTAGTGGTAACTTGGCCAAAACAATACTCGCATTTTCGTTGGCCAACTTGAATCCAACCATTAACCATTCACAAACACCGGTAGGGCCAGCTCCACTGGCCCTACCGCCATTGACCAATTATCCATTGCCTTTCCCCACCACATAATACGCCACCACCCCCAACGCCATCGCCACATTCAACGACCGCCCTTTGCCATACATCGGGATGAAAACGGCCGCATCACACACCCCCAACGTCGCCTTCGTCACCCCATGATCCTCATGGCCGACGACCAGACAGGTCTTTTCGGGATAGTCGTATTCATAGTACGGCACCGCTCCCTGGGCTAGTTCGACTGCGACGGTCTGGTAGCCTTGTTGTTTTAAGTCGTTAACGGCCGAAACGCTGTCCCGCTCATACCGCCAGGGGACTTTTAGGCTTTTATAACGGCCGACCTTATCAATCGTCGGGTTCGGCGGTGTTGGCGTGATACCTGTTAGCACCAACTCCCGCATCCCGGCCCCATCGGCCAACCGAAAAATAGAGCCGACATTATATGGATATTCAACGCTCTGCAACAGCCCCACCAAATCATGCCGCAATGGGTGTTTCCGTTTATAGTCTCGCAAAAAGCGTTTCAGTTCTGTTCCGATGAGTGGTTTCATTTGTTCCTCTAACTCTTCAAAAGCGCCGCAAAAGTTGTCAGAAAGATGTTTCGATCCGTAATAATCTCTTGAAAAATGGGATCGGTCAATACGGCTAGCTCTTTTTGCCGCTGCCGATTATAAGATGAGCTCGCCTCTACTGCAGCGTCAGAATAACCAGGATGACACATCACCTCAACCACACTTGGTTCTGAGAGCTGATGCAAGATGTCTAACAATTCAGCTTTTGTTGCTTGCTTATCAAAGAAGGTGGCTACAAATTCGTCCGTTGTTGGGATGCCAAACTTACGCAGCAATCGCGGCCCAAATTCTCGGATGCTTGGCGCTAAGTTGTCAGGAAAGCCCGGCAATAAATCATCAGCTTGGGCCGTTATCTGACGCACTGCACAACCATATTCGGCTGCCAATTCCAACATCGCTTTGAAAAATAGTTCCCTGAAATAGGCGCTGTGATGGTGCGAATCCAGGTGAGTTGGCGTTCTGCCAGTTATGTCAACAAACTGTTCGATCTGCCGCCGCCACTCAACCTTGATCTGTGTTGGATCAATCGTGTCTAATCGAGCCAGAAAATCACGCAAGCTGAAAAAAGCCTTGTCCGACCCAACCAGCGTTGGGATGTGTTCTGGCGGCGTGAGCGGCCGTCCAGCCGTCAACGTCAGATGAACCCCAAGCCCCAATTCAGGCGTTTCTTGCTGGGCCAGGACGATATCTACGTCGGCATTAGGGAAGTTCATCATGCAGGTAGTAGAACTTACTACCCCTTCCAAGTGGGCCTGGCGAATGCCCCGCGAAACGGCCGAAGTTCGGCCGTAATCATCAGCGTTAATTATCAAATGAATGACAATAGCTTATATCCTCACACCAAAAGAATACCATTATTAAGAAGGAAAACCAGAACATATATTGTCCCTCTTCAAATTAACGCCCTGTTAACGGCTGTTTAACAAAATGCTAAATTTTTAAGGTAAATTCACCTCAAAATCGCTTGGCAGGGTGCTGGCTCTATGCTATAATCTCGTCCCCTTGAGTGCCAAATATGGGATTAACTATACAACAAACCCCCATATATAGGGCATATTCAACAAGGTTTGTCCCGTTCACCTTTATATTGGGGTTTTGAATGAAGTGTCCTTATTGTCAACACGAAAAAACGCGCGTTATCGATACTAGTCACGATAATCGTGGTGGTATCCGACGCCGACGTGTATGCACAAATTGTGACCAACGGTTCAGCACCTATGAACGGCCGGTTTTAGCAACGCCGTTGTTAGTGAAAGAGGACAAGACCCGCGAAGAGTTTTCGGCCGAAAAATTATCTATTGGTATTCGAGTCGCTTGTGCCAAGCGTCCGGTAGCGGCCAATGAGATCGAGCGCATGGTGGGGGAAATTGAAGCCGAGCTACAAATGTTGGGCAAAGCAGAAGTGCCTAGCCGCATGGTTGGGGATAAGGTTATCAAACGGCTAAAAGCATTAGATGAGGTGGCTTACATCCGTTACGCCATCGTCTATTTACGCCTGGGTGATCTGGAGTCAATCCGAAGTGAGATAGACCGTCTACTAATAAAGTAAACGGTTTAGAAGAATATTATTGTTATCGTGGCTTGCCAATCCTGGGGAGCCGCCAAGGAATGAGCGTCGGAGGGTGATATGCTTAAGACTATAGAAAAAGAAAATGTACAATCAAAACGGCCGCAAGTTAAGCTGTCAGATAATAGTTTGGCGGTGCTTTCCCGCCGCTATCTTCGTCGTGGCTTAGACGGCAAACCTGTCGAGACAGTGACGGAGATGTTTGAGCGAGTGGCTGATAATGTTGCTGCTGTTGAAGCGGAATGGGAGGGCAACGTCGAAGTCGTATCCGATGCCTACTATGAACTGTTGACCAAGTTCCGCTTCCTACCGAACAGCCCCACATTTACAGGCGCGGGAACACCATTGGGCCAATTAGCTGCCTGTTTTGTTCTGCCCATTGACGATGATATGGGCCGCAACGAGTCTGGCATATTCCAAACCCTCCGAGATGCCGCCTTGATTCAGCAAACAGGCGGGGGCAATGGTTTCGCCTTTTCTCGACTACGGCCGAAAAAAGCCGTCGTCAAATCTTCGGCCGGGCAAGCCACCGGGCCAGTGGGCTTCTTGCGCGTTTATGATCAAGCCTTTGGCGAAATCGCTCAAGGCGGCACTCGCCGGGGGGCAAATATGGCCGTATTGCGGGTCGATCACCCCGACATCCGCGATTTTATCACCTGTAAAACCGACGAAAACCAAATCACCAACTTCAATATCAGTGTCGGTGTCACCGACAAATTTATGGAAGCGGTCAAAAACGACACCACTTACGATCTAATTAATCCCCAAGATGGCGAAGTTTGGGAAACCGTTCAAGCTAGAGAAATTTTCGACCTGATCGTTAAACATGCCCATCATAACGGCGAGCCGGGCGTTCTATTCCTTGATGCCGCTAACCGCCAGAACCCTGTACCCCACTTATATGATTTAGAAGCCACCAACCCTTGTGGCGAACAGTGGCTTGGCCCCTATGAGAACTGCTGCCTCGGCTCCATCAATTTGGGCCAACATTTCGGGCCAGACAATACCGTCGATTGGGAAAAGCTGGCCGATACGGTGGCCCTTTCAACCCGCTTCTTAGACGATGTGGTCTCAGCCAATGCCTACGTTCCGGCCGTTCCTCAATTAAAGACGGCCGCATTCCGCGCCCGCCGGATCGGGTTGGGCATTATGGGGCTGGCCGATCTGATGTACCATGTTGGCGTTCGCTATGGCTCTCCAGCAGCCCAAGAGTTCGCGGGTCAAGTAATGGAGTTTGTCCGCTACCATTCCATGATGACCAGTATCAATTTGTCCGAAGAGCGCGGCCCGTTCTTGGCGATTGAGGGCAGTATTTATGATCCGGCCGATTTGAAATGGCAGCCACCCCAACCATCTACACCTTACAGCCGTGATTTCGGCCGTTCCCAAGTTGATTGGCAGCAAGTGGTTGACGGCATCAAGCAGCATGGTATTCGCAACGCCGCCCAAACAACCGTCGCCCCAACCGGAACCATTGCCACCGTTGCCGGCTGCGAAGGGTATGGCTGCGAACCCGTTTTCGCCCTGGCCTACGTTCGCCATGTCAATGACAACGGCCAGGATTTAGAGCTGCAATACACCAGCCCCCATTTTGAGCGAGCGTTGGTTGAAGCCGGGTTGAATGCCGATGATCGCAAACGGATTGTTGATGAGGTCAATCGAGTCGGTAGCTGTCAACACATTAAGGATATGCCTTCGCAACTGCGAAACACCTTCGTCGTTGCGGCCGATATTAGCCCCGTAGAGCATGTTCGGATGCAAGGCGCGATTCAAGCCTTTGTCGATAACAGCATTTCTAAAACCTGCAATTTCCCCAACACAGCCGTCGAAGATGATGTCGCCCAAGCTTACCAACTGGCCTGGGAATTAGGCTGTAAGGGGCTGACCGTTTATGTAACCGGCTCCAGAGAAAAAGTCGTCCTAGAAACCCATGCAACCAAAGCGAAAAAAGAACCTCAGGCTGAAAAGAAAGCTGAAACCGCCTTAGCCCAACCGATGCTCTGGCCGGAATCGAAGAAACCACGAGCGGGTGTCTTACACGGTGAAACCCACCGGGTCTCCACACCACTCGGAACAACCTATGTCACCGTCAATCAAAATGGGGGTGAACAACCCTTTGAGGTCTTTATCCAGACATCAAAAGCGGGCAGTGATACGGCCGCTGTCTCAGAAGCAATCGGCCGTCTCATCAGCTATATTCTGCGCATCTCCTCCCCGGTTCCACCACGCGACCGTCTGAAAGAGGTTGTGACCCAACTTGGCGGTATTGGCGGCGGACGGCCGTTAGGCTTTGGCTCCAATCGGGTCTTGTCCTTGCCCGATGGCGTCGCTCAAGCATTGGTGGAATATTTAAGTGATGTGGTTGAAGCCCCAACCGTTCAAACCAATGGACATACGAACGGTCATGTACAGCCCTTAAATAATGGCAAGAAACTGTTCGGCGACCTCTGCCCGGACTGTGGTGAAGCGGCCGTTGTCAACGAAGAAGGCTGCCGGAAATGCTACAGCTGCGGCTTTAGTGAGTGTTAATTCAACCAAGTAAAAGCCAGGCTTTTTATCCTAAGAAACTTTAAAAGCCTGGCTTTTTTGCGCTTCGATGCTTAAATTCGCAAAAGCCGCCCCCTATATTCCTGACCCGGAGCGATCACGGCCGTTAATCACAGACGAACACAAAGAGCGGGGGGCGCATGAGCCGCCCTTTCCCGTTCCCTATCATTGCAAGCCCTGGTCGGACGGGCAACGGATTGGTTGGACGTTGTTTTATGGCTTTTTGACGCCAATAACGGTTGTGGGCTTGGGAGACGGCCGAACAGGAATCGAAAATGAAGCCCAATTAGCCCGCGAAACGAACCAGCAGCGGGTGGCCGACCATTTTGCACAAGGTTTTTTTGGACTAGGCGTAGGCTATACTCTGATGACCCCGCCCGGTTTTGTCAGTCTGGTTATTCCCCCCACCCAACCGCCAGCGAATCTTGAAACGGTGCCATTTGTGGTCGAGTCCGATTGGTATCCACGTCAGCTTTTCCTGCTTTTCAAAGCCCCGGCCAAAGGGGTTCGGATTCCGTTGGATCATAAGGATGAGCTAGCCAGAGTTGTGGTTGTCCCCCGCCATGAACCCTTAACGGCCGAACCGATGAGTACGGCCGAACTTGAGGTGATTGAACAGCGCCGGACAGCCTATCTTGAAGAGGAAAAAACGACCCCCAGCCGCTGGACGGCCGCCACAGGCGACACCTTTACCCACCTTTACAAAGAATGGTCAAAACGGTATCGGAGCGGAGAGTAGGTCGGTTTGGTAAATCGCCAGTCAGTCAGCTAAACAAGATTCTCAATTCCCCTCAACAGCCGACTCTATTATCTCAAATTTGCCCTGCAACCCATCTATGCTGGCGATGCAGCCAAGGGGCAATGTGAATTGGGGCGAGGTATGACCAAAATCCATGTCCGAGATAATGGGGAAATGGTATTTTGCAGTTCGTTCCAGAATAATTTCCCTTAACTGCTGTTTTTCCTGCTCGTTGTAAGACATCGGACGGCCGACTAGCATCCCCGCCAACCGTTTTAACACGCCCATATTTTCATAATCCATCAGAATCCCATCAACCTTCTCTGGTAAAGGTTTTTCTTCCGATGTTTCAAAGAAAAGAATTGCCCCATCCCAATCAGGCCAATAGGGGGTTCCGCGCAGATGTTGGAGCGACTCCAGACAGCCGCCAATGAGCGGCCCTTCGCCAAAGCCAGATTTGAGCCAGAGCCAGCCGCTTGATTCTTCAAGCTGACGCGGCCGTTCCAGGTCGGCCTGAGTGGCCCAGTCAAGGTGTTCTTCTGTCCAGGTAAGGGCTGGTTTAATCTGACCAATTGGTTCCACCTTACTAACTGCTTTTATAAAATATTGTTCAGTATAGTCAAATGGACGAGGGAACTCAGCAAAGTCAGTCATCAGAGCCGGGCCGTTGAAGGTAGTTAAACCTGTTTGCTGCCAGATGGCGATGTTTAGAACAGTGATGTCAGAATAGCCCATGAATATCTTAGGATTTTGGCGGATGAGGTCGAAGTCGAGCAGGGGCAGCAGATGACAGGAATGATCGCCGCCAATGGCAGCCAGAATCATTTTAACGTCAGGATCGCTAAACATATCATGGATGTCTTGGGCGCGATTTTCGGCCGTGTCGGAGACAAAGCCATTTGAATTCCCAGCGTGTTCGGCCATCTTGACCTTATAACCCATCGACTCCAAATATTTGACCCCATTTTCAATCCGGTGCGGAAAAACCCCCGCCCCACCCCAGGATGGGCTAACAATGCCAACTGTATTCCCTTTCTTTAGTTGCTTTGCCTTGAGCATTTTGGGTTCCTTGTTCTGTATGAGAAAAATAGCTATGAAGCGGATCTTATATCTGTCTGACTGAAATCCTCGCCAACAAACAAGAGCGGCAATCCTGATAATTTGGCGATTGCATACGACTGAAAAAAGGCGGCGACAATGGCCGATGAGTCTACAATCATACGCCTAATTCTCCCAACCCCAGAATCTTTTCTTCTTCGCTACTGAGTGAGGCTCCTAGCAGGTCTGCTGGAATTTGAGGCCAGATTTCTTCATTCAAGAAATTGATAAGTCGATTTTGGTCACGAGATGTCACGGCGCTTAAGGCCAACCGCTGCTGTCGTTCTTCTAATGCTTTCCGTACCGCTTCGGTCTTAGATTCACCTGTCATTTTCACAACGCAATCTAACAAATATTCAACATCCTGATTTTTGATGTTTAGTGCCATTGGAACACCTCCAAATGAAACCATTCAAATAAAAGTAAAGAATATGGGCGAAATGTACGGTTCAAACTCAAATGTTCGTCTTTAACAGATTGTTTGTTTTCTGCCGTTTCTCTAATCACTTTCGGTAAAACTGTTACAATCTGCCTCTCCAGAGAATTGGAACGGCGCAGGATCAAAATCACGAATTATTCCATCTATTTCAATTAGATCAAGGATTTTTTCATAGCTATTGGTAGTTGCATCAAGCAGGTAATAACCATCGGTAGAACCAAATAAAACGGTATCGATATCGCCAACAGGTGATGGGAGACTGAATTGACCAAACGGCGCTTGTGCTGAATAAAAGGAATTGAGAATTTCTCCAGAATATCCATTCCCCCAATGTATTTGCGTTCCATACAGAAGATCATCTTGGGAAACAGAAGGAAGTGATTCCCCAATGATAATGACACGATTACTGTCCCGGCTCCACCAAATGTCTCTGCTATAGGCATAATGTTCAGGAGTTACTCTTGCTGTTTCTAGAGTGGATAGAGAAATTAATCCAATCCAGCCTTCTTCCTCTCTCTCAAATTGAGAGGGTAGCAAAGTGGAAGAAGCGTAAGCTATATGCTCGCCATCTGGCGACCATGCCAGGAGGTTGATGACGCCGATTGGTTCTGTATGGAATGTGAGTTGCCCTAAGGTACGGCCGTCTGGCGTTGACCGATATACTTGTAAAATATGATGCTCATCATAATCGCTAAATGCTAGCCATGATCCATCTGGGGACCAGGCATAGCTGAATGCGCCTTGATTTGGAGCTAAGGGTATTCGTATCGTTGGATCGGCCCGATTTATGATTTCCAGGCTCAAGTATTCTGAAGTTTCTTCCTCATTGATACCTAAGAATATTTCGACGACTCCCCATTCTCTATTTGGCGATAGATGATAAACTTTAAACAGTTCGTTTTCATTTTCCCAATCAGCTATATGCTCAATAATGTTCCCTTGTAAATCAATCACATTTTCACGAATATATAGATGGCATCCTCCTTCTAACCATTGAAGGTGAAATGGATAAACTAGAAAATCTTCTTTTATTTCCCGGAAGGTCTTTGATCCCACATCTATAAGGAGTAGGTAGCTATCACCATTTTGCACTCGATAGGCAATAAGAGGCCCTTCTAGTGAAGTCGGCGTGGCTACCATAATCGATGTGGGGGATAGGGTAATGGTTGGCGGATTTACTGTTGATGACGGAATGGTTGCAGTATTGGTGGGGGTATTGGTTTGGAGTGGTTCAGCGGAAGGTTGATTTGTCACCGAATTAGGAGTTGCACTTGTTTGTGTAATAGAATTACTAGAGGAAAGAGTGGATAGAGATTCAGTCGTTGGCATCTTGTTTTCTACAGTCATACAGGCGGACAACCATATGATGATTAAGGTAAAAGCCAATTTTTTGATTCGAGACAAGTTCATAATATTCATCAGATTAATTATTTGGTAGTGTTCCCGGATTTGGGAAAGGCCAAGCCCGGAAGTCGTTGGGGCAGTTGTTGGTGTCGAGCCAGTAGGGGAAGCGTTCGAGGCTGTAGTTGGCCTGGATGAGGGGGCAGGAGAGGTCGTTGGGGAGATTGCCGCTGCCGTAGGCGATGGCATCGACGATTTGTCCGGCTGGATTGCGGAGAATGACTTCGTCGCCCAGGTTGCCTAGCTGGAGGATGGCGGCTGGGTCGCCCCAGGCTGGGTCATCGATGAGGTCGGGAACGGCCGGATCGGTATCGGTAATTTCAAAGTCGGGATTGTAGCCATACTGCTCGAAGAAGGCGGTGGCGGTAGTAGCAACGACGATGGTACTGTCAGGCTGGATAATGGTTCCAATGGGGAAGATGCGGACATCTTCAAAGTCGGTGGGGTTGACAGCATCGCCTAAACGGTAGTCGCTGATGTTGATGGGAACGGCCGTTGGGTTTACCAGTTCAATAAACTCAGCGTCATCCATGCCAGGGGGATCGTAGAGGACTTCACTGATTAACACCCGATTGACCGGGCCAGCGAAATTGTTCAACACTAAGGGCAGTTGGATGGCGTGGGGCCAATCCCGCTCAAACATATCAGCCAGAAGGTTGTAGGCTTCAGTTGATTGTACCTGGAGAGCCACCTCACGGTTGCCCTTGTTCGACTGCTCCGTTCCATTCAGACTGCCCACGTGAATGTATCCAACACCATTTAGAGAGACCAAAACCATTTTGTTGTGAATGCCTAGCCCGGTCGGGTTAGCCAGGCTGCATTGGAGTCTTAGAGCTTCGTTTTGGGCAATGGCATTGACCTGGGCGCAGGTGGCCGTGTTGCTGGTTGGCGTTCCGGTGTCGAAGAAAGAATCTAGCAAAAGCCGGACGGTTGCGCCGCGTCTGGCAGCGGCGAGATAGGCTTCGAGGCGAGGGTTGGGATCGGCCGTTGGGTTACTGCTGCTGGCTCCCCAATACGGCCGTTCATTCAACTGCTGCACCAAAATCGTATCGCCAACCCCAGCCTGATTTAGTAAGCCCAATAAACCGTCACTGTCGCGCAAGCTGTTTTCTGGCGCTTGTAGCACCTCAAAAGCGAAGGTTCCCTGGAAAGCGCTGGGAGCAGGATAGCGGACAGTGTAGGAGATGCCGCCGGATTCGGTAATCGGCTCGTAGCCGGGCGGCGGTGCGCCATAGGTCGGGTGAACGGCCGTCCAGCGGAAGAGGTCGAGGTGATTGGCTGGGTCAAAATCGGTCGTCCAGATGGCTTGCAGATGACCGACGACGTTGGCAGCATCGGTAATGATTATTACCCCACGACGACCCCAAGTGCCATCGCTTTTGTCATCATAAGGCAAGCTGTTGGGGCTGAGATTTTCGCTGCTGACGATAGCCCGTTGGCTGTCGATGAGCAGGAATTTGGCGTGGAGGAAACGGTAACGGTCGAATATATCCTGATTACTGTCGCTGATCATAAACCAGCATTGACCGCCAGCGCTCTCTAGCTCCTGGCAAATATACCGCTCTTGATCGGCAATGCCTCCGGCGGGACTGCCCTCCATGAGGGCGGTGACGGCAACGCCTTGGTTGGCAGCATCCATCAGAGCATTTGCCAAAGCGATGTTCTCGAAAGTCAGGGTTTCGATCTGGATGCTGCTCTGGGCGGCATTGATTTCAGCGACGATGGCTTCATAGGCGTTGTCGGGGGCGATGGCGATGGTCAGTTCGGCCGTTTCGACATACTGTCCCGTGAAGAAAAATTGATCTAAATCCCAACCAGGATATTGGACTTTTCGGCCGTTAATGGGATCGGCCGTAGACTGCGCCCAATCTGCGGCGGTGTTCGTATCGGCCGTTGGCAAACCCGTTGCCTGTTGACGCATCCGGTAGAGGAGTTGGCCTTCGGAGCCGAATACACCCGTAACCAGATAGGGTTGAACGGCTGACCCCATCCAGCCTACTTCGCTGGTATTACCACCTTCATAGACCAGAACATCGACCCTGGTACCGCTGCCATTGAGCAAAAGAACTTCATCACCTGAATTGCTAAAGCCGGGCCAAGTCCCGGTCAGGTTGGGAACGGCTGGATCGGTTTCGACCACTTCAAAATCAGGCAAAAATCCAAATTGGCGGCTAAAGGCGGCCGCCTCTTTGGTAATCCAGATGGCTTGGCCTGGAGCGAGAATGGTGTTCGGAAAGACGGCCGTTGTGCCGCCATCACTAAGCTGCCAGTTGGTCAAGTTGGCGCTGCTGCCCCCAAGGTTTATCAAGCGAACGGCTTCGTCTGGTTCGGCCGTTTCCAGCCCATCATAGAGAACGGCATCTATCAAAACGAGGGTTGTGCCGCCGGGATTGACATTGGTCGTATGCTGGTCGCTGTTATTGGCTTGATTGGTTTCTGTTAGTGGGGTTGAGATAGTGGCTTGATTGATGACTTGACCAATGACCCCGCTGCCGATGGCGACGGTTAATTGAAATGCTTGCGTAGTTGCCGTTGGAACGGTGCCAACTTGCCAAACGAGGGTTCCCAATGTTGGCTGCGAGAGTGGCAGGCCGCTGTTATCGCTGATGTAAGTCAGGCCGTTAGGGAGGGTGTCGGTTAGGACAACGGCCGTTGCAATCTCACTCCCAGTGTTGCTAAAGGCCAGGGTATATTGGATTTGGGTTCCGGCGGTAGCAGTGGTTGGGCCATTCTTGTTAAGGCTAAGGTCAACGGCTCCGGGCGGACCGCTCCAACCAGAGTTGGGTTGGCGGGGCGTGCCATTGATCGGATTGCCATTCGCATCCAGACCATTTCGCGTTAAGGTATCATTGCTATGCCAGTTGGCATCCATGTCCGGGGCTGTGGGGCTGTTTCGTTCCATACTGAGATAGTCGGGCGAGCCGCTGCCAGCAGGCCAACTGCCGCCGTCGCCATTGGAGGTATCAATCAATACATTTCCTGCGTCTCGCAGTTCCAGACTTTCGCCACTGTTACTCAAGGCGCCAGTGTAAAATTGGTCGGCGGGGATGTCGCTAACGGTGTTATCGTCAGTGCGCTCTAATAGATAGAAGCCGCCAGCAGCGATAGTGCCGTTTAAGGTAATTTGGATGGTGTTATTGTCAGTTAATGTCCAGTTGGAGAGGTCGATGGGAACGGCCGCTGGGTTGTGGAGTTCGATCCACTCGTCGGCGCTGTTTGCGGCCGTTCCGCCCCAGGCCACTTCGCTGATAATTACCCCACCTCCCAAGGTCTGTTCAGCCCAGCCCCGATTCGCCCCGAATACGCCAAGCAAAATAACAGGCAAACAAACTGCTACTACCAGCAAAAAGTAACGCCGCTCCATAAGGATGTTGTATCAGAATGTTGACCAGGCTGCCAGACCAAGTTGATCAATGCACTCAACCTAATCAAGAAAATAAGTCTACACTACCATTATAAATGTTTGATGGGATTTCGGTGAAGGTCGCATATATGGTAAAAAGATAGTCAGGTTGCAAGATTATTGAGATGGACGGCAGGATATGAAGCGCCAGCATTTTATCAAAAGCAAGGCTATGAGATATTCACAAAGATGAAAAATTGGTGCTCTGATGGAAGCAGCCGAGTTGGTTTGAGAAAGAAACTGATAGCCCAACATAAAAATGAAAAAGAATGAAAGACATAGATATAGATATAAAAGAATTCCAGACGATTGACTACGATATTGTGAAACAGGTAGATAGGTCGGAACAAGTTGGGATTTTATATCGCGCACGGCCGTCATCAAACAATCTTGGACTAGAATTACATCGAATAAAACAAGAGCCGATGCTCTCCATTCCTGATTGGGATGACGAGGGCATAAAGAATCGGATATCGAAGTGGCAGCCAGAGCTAGATAATGGCGGCAGTTTGCTAGTCGCTTGGCAAGACGAAACGGCCGTTGGATTCGGGATCATTGGACCAAAGCACGACAATGGGTCAGTTGAATTATGCGCCCTATTTGTCAGTTCGGAAGCAAGGCAATTGGGGGTGGGGAAAACGCTTTTTGACCAGCTCGAAAAAATCGCAAAAGGGCAAGGGGCGCGTTCCCTATTGGTCTACTCAAACCCAACTGAGTCTTCGGTAGATTTTTACCTGAAGCAACAGTGCCAAATCATCGGGTTAGCTGACAAACGTGTAGTGTCCCATTTGCCCTGGGATGTCGTCTTTGCCAAACCATTGTTGTAATCATACAAAGCACTGGGCGATCTGTTGTTGGTTCACTTAGAAAATTCGCAATTATTGTCCAGATTCCCCTTTCCATTTATAGTTTAATATGCTCAAAAGTCAGACGCAGACAGATCACCGAAAGCGAATTCTAGAAGTATTAGCATTTGTTCGGGACAATCATCAAAGCAAGCTCTCTTTGAGGGATTTGGCTGAGGTGGCCTATCAGTCACCATATCATTTTGAGCGTGTCTTTCAGGCCCAAACAGGTCTTACGGCGATGCAGCACCTCAAAATCTTTAGGCTTGTACAGGCGGCTATTCAGCTTCGTCTATCAAAACAGAAGATTATTGATATTGCTTATGATGCTGGCTATGCCAATCCTGAATCGTTCTCACGAGCCTTTCGTCGTCACTTTGATGAATCGCCTAGTCAATATCGCAAACGACTGGCTGTGTCACCAACACAAACAAAAGGATTAAAACAGATGAATTTTAAAATTGGATTAGTCAAAATACCGGTCACAAATTTTGAGGCTGCAACTCATTATTATCGAGAAGTTATCGGGTTAGAAGAAGAGTTTGCCGTTGAAGCTTATAGCTGGGCGCAGTACAAAACCAGTAATTTACCCCTCTGCCTGTACGAAGTTGGAAAGGGTGGCGGTGATGGCAAACCAGGGGAAGAGATCGGTTTTCATCTTGGCGTTGATGACATAGAGCGCTTTCATTCGGCCGTTTCACAACGAGGTGGGCAATTTGCCTCAGAGATCGTCAACAGCGCTGATGGCGGCAAGTTTGTCGTGATTCGTGATCCGGATGGGAATACGTTTAAGGTAGTTCAGCAGGTGGTTTGAAAGGAGTTTCGAGAAAAAACTATAGCCACGAATTTGCACTAATTTTCATTCGTCGATTTTCATGTTGTTTCTTGGTGGTCTTTCTTTCTGATATTTTTCTACATTGAATGGAGTTTTGATGGGGTATGATTGAGTTACGGCCGTTAGAAAAAACTGACCTACCAAAGCTCCTCATCTGGCGCAACGATCCGGCCGTAACAGAACATTTAGGGCGGATCGAGATGTCTCGAACACAGTTGGATGCCTGGTTTGAGACACTCGGCCGTTCTAATGGAAATCTGGCTTATGCAGTGGAGTATGACGGCCGTTTCGTAGGCTATGGCGTTCTCGAATCGATTGACGACACCAATCGAAAATGTGAAATTGGCGTTATCCTGGGTGAAAAGAGCAGTTGGGGCCAGAGGATTGGACCGCGTATGGCCGGGGAATTAGTGACAATCGCCTTTGACGAGCTAAAAATGCATCGAATTCTGGCCGTTGCCTCTGAGCGCAATGTGGCTTCTATTAAATGTTTCCAGAAGGTTGGTTTTACTGAGGAGGGACGTTTGCGCCACGCTAATCGTCGGGACGGGGAGTATTTCGATCTGGTGCTGTTGTCGTTGCTAGAAGATGAGAGAAATCGATAGCACTTATTGACGGAGCCAATACATCCTTTGTCAAAAAGCTGACCCAATCCTATACTATCTTCCATCTTGTTTTTAGAGGTGAAAGGGAATGAATGACCAATTAAACATCCCAATAAACTCAGACGTTGCGGCCGTTTTTGATTCATATCCGCAAGAAATGAGACCGAAGCTGTTGTTTCTCAGGCAGTTGATTTATGAAACGGCCGCGTCCCTCGAAGATATTGGCGAGATAGAAGAAACCCTTAAATGGGGAGAACCAAGTTATCTAACACCACAAACAAAAAGCGGCAGCACAGTAAGAATCGCCTGGAAACAAGCCCAACAAGAACAATACTCTATATTCTTCAAATGCACTGCCAACCTTGTTCCGACCTTCAGAGAAAGATTCCCTCAAGAATTCAATTATGATGGGGACAGACGAATTGGCTTTAATTTAGAGGATGAGGTTCCCGTCTCGGCGCTAAAGCAATGTATTGCTTTGGCATTAACCTATCACCGTAATAAGAAGCTGGACACACCAGACAGGTGGAAAATGGTGGAAGAAGTCACCTAAATAAAACGCCCAATGACCGATATACCTAGCATAATGAAGGGCATCCAACTAACAGGGCATGGGGGGTTAGATAAGTTAGTGTTCCGCAACGATATTCCCGTACCAACACCAGGGCCGCATGAGGCGTTGATTAAGGTGAGCGCAGCCGGCGTGAACAATACGGATATCAATACCCGAATCGCATGGTATTCAAAATCAGATGGCAGCAGCGCTGACGCGAGTTGGACTGGCAATGCACTTCAATTCCCTAGAATACAAGGCGCTGATGTTTGTGGAAGAGTCGTTGCCGTTGGTGAGCGAGTTGATAACAACCGCCTAAATGAAAGAGTGATTGTAGAGCCTTGTATCCGGGAAGTTAGGGGTGAGGAATTGGACGATCCCTGGTATTTCGGTTCGGAATGTGATGGTGGCTTCGCTGAATATACCGTCGTTGCAGCCAGACATGCCCATAAAATCGACAGCGACTTCAGCGATGTTGAGCTTGCCTCCTTCCCTTGTTCCTATTCTACGGCCGAAAACCTTCTGACGCGGGCTAATGTCATTGCTAATGACGTGGTGTTAGTAACCGGAGCCTCTGGCGGCGTCGGTTCGGCCGTCATTCAATTAGCTAAGGCCAGGGGAGCAAAAGTCATCGGCATCACAAGCCCTCATAAGTCAGACACGCTCTTGCGTCTCGGCGCCGACCAAACCCTGGCAAGAAACGACGATATTGTGGAAAAAATCGGGGAAAACAGCGTTGATGTCGTTATTGATCTGGTCGCGGGTGAACAGTGGGCAGCGCTTTTGGAAGCGTTAAAACCCTTTGGGCGATATGCTGTAGCAGGCGCAATCGCCGGGCCACTTGTGACATTGGATGTTAGAACTCTTTATTTGAAGGATTTAAGCTTGTTTGGTTGCACCGTGCTTGATGAAGGAGTGTTTGAAAAGTTGATCAAACAAATTGAAGCAAAAGAAATCTTGCCCGTCATCGCCAGGACTTTTCCTCTCTCCCAGGTTGCAGAAGCCCAGACCCATTTCAAGCAAAAGGAACACGTTGGTAAATTTGTCATCGATCTATCAAACGAAGACGGTTAAAGCGTGTTTACTTTATGCTATAATGGTAAATAGCTTCAGATTGAAAGGATTACTATTATGACCTTAGCGCCAACTATAGATGCCTTGATTGAAAAAAAAACTGAATTACGTGGGGGCCGTCCTATTATTGCCGGAACAGGCACTACTGTTCGGGCAATTGCAGGCTATTATAAACTTGGCCTTAGCGCTGAGGAAATTGCCACTCAACTTCCTCATTTAAGTCTGACCCAGGTCTACGCGGCATTAACTTATTATCATCTGCATGTAGATGAGATTGAAGCAGATATTGAGGCAGATTCCGAAGAAAGCCTGAAGCGGTTAACAAAATAGAGCCAACCTCATGGGCGAACGCATCAAACTTTACCTGGATGAAGATGCTCAAAGTACAGATTTGATTCAAGCCCTTCGCGCCCGACAAATTGATGTAATCACTGTGTCAGAAGTAGAGATGTTAGGGGAAGCCGATGATGTGCATCTAAAGTATGCTACAGACCAAGGCCGAGTTATTTTCACTTTTAATCGTGGTGATTTTTTCCAGCTACACACGGAATGGTTGCATAATAACCAACATCATGCAGGAATAATCGTATCGGACCAGGTGGGCATAGGCGTTGTGCTGCGGCGATTGTTACAGTTAATTGATGAGAAGTCGGCCAGCGATATGCTTGATTGGTTAGAATTTCTGAGTAACTGGCGTTAAAGTGAAACATAATGAAGATACTTCTAAAAACTTTCATTTTATTACTTCCATTAACTGCTTGTTTTTCAAAGCCTGAAAATAGTAAATATGAACCCGCAGAAACAATAAATTTAACGACAATCACAACGACGGCCGCAGTGACTCCGACACCGGAAGCGACTAGAACACCTACGCCAACACCCATTCTCAAGCAACTTCCCGAATTCCTTCCACAAGTTTTTCCCGCTCCTTACAGTCAGATTAAGCAAGAACTTTACAGGGGCGATTATATGAAAGATTTTGGCATCGATGCCTACGAGGGTCATCGTCCAGTAGATGAGTTTGGGTATCGCTCCAATATTTGCGTGTACCTTGATGCGGCAGCGCTTGGGTTAGAGCCGGACACAATCTATTCTTCTGGTGAGCCATGTGAATATGAACCATTCACGGAATTAACTGGGTACTGCTATGTCATCCGTAGAACAACCCTCAATATAAATGGTGAAGAAATTGCTCCCGAATTAGACCAAAATTGGTCACCTGTAGGGCTTGTAGGCACTCGGGGATTACCGTACTGGTTATGCTGGCCAGTTGAGTTAGAAACTGGAAGGCATGAGGCTACAATTCAGTTCCGACCCAAGGATGATATTCTTGAAGAATTCAGTTGGCCTTTTGATATTGTTGAGTAAATGATACAGAATCCAACGATATTTCTAGTATATTGTTAATTTGTTAGACGGGAGGAACGGCCGTTTCCAGCCTTGAATTTATCTTATCACACCACCTCCTGTCATGGTCAAAGTGCCAGCATAGTCCTATACTGTTTTCAATCTCGTTTTTAAATGTGTTCGGGTACTTATTTATATGAAGCGGCACCCCAATATTCTCTTAATCATGACAGACAATCAGCCCGCAGAGCTATTGGGCTGTTATGGCAATACCGAATGTCATACGCCCAACATCGATGCCCTGGCTGCGGACGGCTTTCGTTTCGATAATGCTTTTTGCGTGAATGGCATGTGTTCGCCTTGTCGGGCGTCCGTGATGACCGGATTGATGCCGTCCCAACACGGGATTCACACCTGGATTGATGATCGAAAACGGCCGTCATGGCCTGAGAATTGGAATGCCATTGCAGAGTTTGACACCCTGCCAGAAATCCTATCGCGTCACGGCTATTTGACAGCCTTGATCGGCAAGTATCACCTGGGCGCGCCGGAGAAGGCCCAGAATGGATTTCAGCATTGGGTGACAGACCCACACGGCCATGTCACCGATTTCTGGGGTCGGGACTATATTGAAAATGACACAGTAGAAAGCTATGCCGGACACAGCGTTGATTTCTACACCGAAAAGGCAGTTGAATTTCTGTACAAAGCTGCGGAGGGACCAGCGCCATTCTTTGCCTTCCTACCCTATAACGCCCCCTATGGCCATTGGCCTGCGCTCAAAGGTCGAGCTAGAAACCGTTTCAGAGATAGGTACGATGACACCGGGATGTATTCAATTCCACGCAAAGGGCTGCACAAAAACGCCATCGCCCGATTTCTGCGTAAAGCTGCTGATAGTCATGGCGGAGTTGACCACAGCACCGAACTCAGAGCGCCAAACGATCTAGACACGCTGCGGAATTACTTTTCAGAGATGACGATGGTTGACGACGGCGTCAGGCGGGTTCTGGCGGCGTTGCGGGATTTGGGGCTGTATGACGAGACAATCATTATTTACACGGCCGATCATGGCTTCTCACTTGGTCATCACGGCATTTGGGGCCATTCACAAGCGACATTACCGGCCCACGCCCACCGCGAGAGCTTTTCCATTCCCCTGATCGTTCGATATGGGGACAGACTGGCGAAAGGCAGTTCGACCGAACTTGTTTCGCAGATCGACATTCTACCAAGCCTCCTAGACTTGGCGGCGCTGCCAATGTCCGTATTACCCACCAATTCCATGGGCCAGAGTTTTGCGGGTGCATTGACCGGAGCGGCTTATGAACCACGCGAAGCGGTGTTTTTAGAACAAGAAGAAACCCGCGCCATCCGAACATCGAATTGGCTCTTCAAACACCGCTTTCCCGGCGCACCCCAGCCGCCCTTCCCAGATGAACTGTATGATCTTACGGCCGATCCACAAGAAAAACACGATCTCGCCAACGATGCCGCTTACGAAGCGCAGTGTGCGGCACTGCGCCAAACTGTGTGCGACTTTTTCGATGGCTGCGCCGATCCTCGCTATGACCTCTGGTCCGGCGGCATTGCGACATCAGGTTCGGACAAGCAATGGCTTTGGGATGAGGCTTTCAGCGAGCGACGTCTCTAGGGCTTATTTGGATCTGGACGGCAAGATAAGAACGATCTTAGCAATACTCCCGCAATGGGTATTGGCTTCTTCATTGTTAAAGCAGAAATTGGGTCGGCCACTGGAATTTTCACAGCCATTTTCAGCTTTGAATCTATATCATCAAACCACCATTGGCAAAGAGCCAGCAATAATTCTATACTGTCGCCAATCTTGTTTTTAGATGTACTGGAGGTTGTATGAACACTTTTTTTCAAGAAGTATCTATTAAACCATTAGTGAAGAGGATTATCACAGGATTTCTTTTAATAGGATTTGTTGTGATAATTTCTTTTTTTATTATTTTGTCAATCGGTACACTAGGAATAGCTGTAGTTCTGATATCTGATGATGGTTTATACGTTTTGCTAATTTGTTTTGTTTGTGCCACCATCACTTCATACATTTACTATTCATTGTGTCGATTTTCTCAAAGGAAACTCCTCCCTATTTATGCTTCCATAACCGTGTTGTTTTTTTTGTTTTTCTTCGTTCAATTAAATTATGTCCGGCAAAGTCAAGAATTAGTAATCGAATCCTATCTCAATTATCATCAAGCTGTCACCAGTCAAAATTATGAACAGGCCTATGAAATGATGACTCCCAACTATCGCCAAACTCATTCAATCGAAGACTTGATAGCTGACAATTATTTCCTTGGACAAATGATGGCATCAGTAAATAGTGTTTCGAAATTCAATGTTGAAACAGGATCGAAAACCAAAACATTCATCGTTATCGGCAACAAGGCAACATTTTGGAATAGACCAAGTGTAGGAATCGCCGTGTTTCTTGAGAAAATCAATGGCCGTTGGTATTTCAATGGGGATACGGCTTTTTATCTAATTGGCTAAAACAGAAAACTTGAAAAGCGTCTAATAAAACTTTCAACTGACAACGAGTACAAGGTTTGCTTGTTTTTCCATCAGCAATCGTGCAGGTTAATAATAGTTAGGCACACAGAGCAAATAAGGAACACATGGCACCAATTTTCTGCGGGTTAATCTTCATTGGCATTATCGGCATGGTCGTCTTCGATTTTGTAACAAGCAAGAACAATGAAAAAGAAGAAAATCGAGTTCGGGAGCGTGTGAAAAAATGGTTGTTTCGAATTGGATTTGTGCTGACGTTGATTGGAACGTATCTATGGGAGTGGATTTGTTACCCTAATATAGGGTGGACTTGCTTTAATGGCATCGCATTTCCGTTACCTATATCCCTGCCAAAATCACAAACTATTGAAGTTGACGCTAGTGTGCTAATGACGGTACTTTTGGCACTTGTAATCTTGTTTAGGATAAGCTCGTTCAAATATGGTAAACATGTGGCTTTCTTCGGAGTTTCTTGCCTCATTGCTGTATCAACTTACTCCGATATTATTATAACCAGGATAACTCAAGAGAGTGTCTAAAGTGACCCCCATTGTCAAGACCACAAATCGGCAAATCGGCAAAGTTAAGGTGGATCAACAGGTCACAAAATCGGTACATTAACAGCAAAATGAATATCAGCAGGCACCAGGTAGCCAAGATTTTGGTGCGGCCGTTCGAAATTGTAAAGATGGAAGTAGTCATCCAGACCGGCAGCCAATTCCTGGACTGACTCGTAATCTTTGAGGTAAATATCTTCATATTTGACCGACCGCCATAGCCGTTCAATAAAGATATTATCAAAGACTCGGCCACGGCCGTCCATACTGATCTGGATACGAGCCACTTCCAACTCACCGGTAAAGTCGCTGGATGTAAATTGAACACCCTGGTCGGTGTTGAAGATTTCCGGTTGAGCATGAAGCAGAGCCTGTTGCAGGGCGACCAGACAAAAGGAACTGTCCAGGGTATTCGAGAGCTGCCAGGAAAGAACGAAACGGCTGAACCAGTCCATGACCGCCACCAGATACATGAATCCTCTGGGCATCGGCACGTAGGTAATATCGGCGCACCAAACTTGATTCGGCCGATTAATCTCCAGGCCACGTAGCAGATAGGGATACTTCTTGTGGGCCTTAGTAGAAACCGTTGTCCGCCGCCTTGGATACACAGCTTGCAAGCCCATTTTGGTCATCAGGCGGGCAATACGCTTGTGATTGACCTGGAAACCATGAACATTGTTCAGTCGGGCCGTTATCTTGCGATAACCGTAGAATGGCGCTCTGGTGTACTCCTGGTCAATGAGCCGCATCAGTTGCAGGTTCAGAGGCGATTCACCAACCGGCTGCCAATAGTAGCTAGACCGGTTGAGGCTGACCAGCTTGCATTGGCGACGAATGCTCAACATGGGATGATCTGGTTCTATCATCGTCCGTTTGGCCTCAGTCGAACAGGGCAGCTTTTTTTTTCAGCCACTCCAGTTCCATCTTGAGTCGCCCAATCTGCTCGTACAGTTCTGTTTCCCGTTCTTCCACGGCCCGGAGTTCCTGAGCCGTATCCTTGCTAAATACAGTCGACCCTTCACTCAGCAACTTCTTTTTCCAGTTACGGACCAGGTTGGGGTGCAGGTTGTACTGACTGGCAATTTCATTGAGTGTTTTCAGTCCCTGAGTCGCTTCCAGTGCGACTTTGAACTTAAACTGATTACTATAACTTTTTCGTTTTTTGGACACTCAAATTCCTCCACAAGCTTTTTAGATTATATCTGAATCCACTTAAGCCTGTGGTCTAGTTTTTGGGGGTCATTATAGTCGGCGAACTTGTCGGGGGAGGAGGTCCGATTGTAATCCTAATAGGTACTGTGATTATGGCTGTTGTGTTACTTTGGGAAATACTGGGATTAAGAATTAAATTGAGGGAAAAGTCTGAGCTCATGGCTCAAAAGAAATGAATTATCAAATTTATATCTATGATTCGGGATTGTAATAAACTTGAGTAGCAATAAACATGAGAGTTGCCTAATTAGGCGTCAACGCGGACTCGAGAGATCAGGGTTCATTGCAATTATGACATGTGGTTGTTGAAGCAGTCTCGCCCGTGAAGGCCATACTTTTTCTCGGCAACCGGTTACGCAAACATTACAAAACAACAAAAGTCCTTTAATGGAACGCGAACTTGGCCGAAACCGGAAAATGATCCGATACCTACGGAATAGTCGGATGGTCAGCTGCATATATAATGCTTGATACATCTTGGGTATTTCCGCCTCGTGTCACAAATCCAATGAAAACCAATTAAGGAAACAAAATGCAACAAGAAGGTTTTTTAGTTATTTCAGATATCACAGGCTATACCGCTTATCTAACAGGAACAGAACAGCTTCACGCCGAAGAAATATTGCAAGACCTCTTTAGGATACTGCTTGAACACACCGTCCCGCCATTAGTAGTGAATAAGTTGGAAGGGGATGCTATCTTGGCCTATACGCCAGACAATAGTTTTACTGAGGGTCAATCAATTGTAGAAGCGGTTGAAAATATCTATATTAAATTTCGTCAATCACGTGAAAATATGCATCGTCATACGAGTTGCGAATGTGATGCTTGCAGGAACATTCCCAACCTTGATTTGAAGTTTTTCGTACATCACGGGAGTTTTTCGTTGTTAGACATCGGTGGACGGGAAGAATTGAGTGGCCCAAATGTCATTTTGATACACCGTTTGTTGAAAAACGATGTGACCATACCCGCTTACAGTCTTTATACCCGGGCGGCAGTAGAAGCATTGCATATGGAGGAATATTTTGAAGAGGAAATGGAACCGCATTCCGAGCGTTACGAGCATCTCGGTCAGGTAGAAGCTTATGTCCAGGACATGCACAAGGTTTGGAAGCATTATCAGGCAAATAATCGGACCTACATTGGCGAAAATGATCCCCAGGGCTTTGGTGCAGTTGAAGTTACAATTTCGGCACCACCCACAATGATTTGGGAATATGTGAGCCAACCTAAAACATTTCCCAAATGGTATGCAGGTGTTGATATTGCAAGAGTAACCGATATGAATAAAGAGCGGACCAAACGAGGAACGGTTGGTCATTGCGCTCACGGTAACCAGTCCTTCACAGTGGAAATTGTCGATATACAGCCGTTCGAGTATGTGACTTACAAATCAATTGTTCCTATGCCTGGAATGGGTGCAATGAGTATGTACTTCACCTACCAATTATCAGAAACAAAAGCTGGAACTCAGGTAACTACGCGCACGTCGGAGATTGAAGCGCAAGGGAATAAAATGCAAGTCTTCATGCACAACTTACTGTTCAAGGTTATGGGTAATCAGATGAAGCAAAAAATGCAATCAGATTTCCAGAATAGTCTCAATAACCTACACGAACTCATCGAAAAAGAACTTACCGACGGGAATATTGTGCTGAGTAGGCCAAACTTAATTTCCGCTAACGAAATCGATGGAGCTGTACAGAAATTCTTGACGGAGACAGACTTTTAGCGCAACGCAAACTCGGCCGAAACCGGAAAATGATCCGAAGCCTCTGCAATCGCCGGATGGTCATCTACAACCCGGCATGATTGGAAGGTAAGCAGCAGGTCAGGGGAATAAGGATGTATACGCAGTGTTTTGATTTAATATCTTCGAACTCAGGTTAATATAGTAAATGGACCTAGATTTAGTGAACAGAGTATGAATACAATAGATAAGCTCCGATCTCGATTAGAAAAATATCCAGAAGTATCTTACGACTATGATGACAATAGTCTTACTGTTTATGCAGCTAATACAGAGGGATTTCAAGTTAAAATCATTAGCGATGACCAAGGATATTCAGTGTATTTCGAAAAATGGCACGAAGAGTTTTATGAGGAAGAGGAAGCTCTCAATTGTTTCGCCTTTGGGTTATCAAATTCTTGTCGCCTTAAAGTGTATTCTAAAGGGGATTTTCCATATAAATGGGCAGTTGAATTTAAGGAAAACGATACTTGGCGAGTAGACAGTATCACCGGAGCATTAATTTACCCTTTCTGGCGGAGGTCGAAGATCCAATTCCTCCAGAATAATCTTATTCAAGATTGATAAAGAACCCCAACCTACTAAACACAGAGTAACGAAAACAAACGGTCTTTCAGTCTATCGCAAACTCGGCCGAAACCGGAAAATGATCCGAAGCCTCTGCAATCGCCGGATGGTCACCAACAACCCGGCACGATTGCAAGGTAGGCAGCATATCAGGCGGAATTAGAATGTAATCATAGCGGGTGGTGGGATTAATCGTCCACCAGGTGAAGCCATCATCGTTGGGGTTCAGGTAGCGGAAGCAATCAATGTATCCGGCTTTGAGCAGGCGGGGCATAGCCCAACGGGGGATGTAGTTGAGCTGCCAGCGGAGCAAGCGACGCATCTTTTCCGGGTTTTTGTCTAAAAGGACGCGGTCATTTGGGGCAATGCAGTTGAAGTCGCCAATGAGTAGATGACGGCCGTTCCCCCTCTCTCCAATCACCTGCAACAGCTTCCCAACTGCCTGCCAACGCCGAATCTCAAACGGTATCAGCAGATAGGGCAGCAAATGGACGACGTAAATGGTCAGTGGCGGCTCAATGTCTAAAGTCACCTCCAATACTGCCTGGGTTAATGGTGGCGTGTTATGAACTTGCCAATCACGAATTGGGAGGCGAGAAAGGGCAGCAATATGGCGGTCGCCGCTGCCTCTAGCCCATATATGATTCATATTGAGCCGTTGGGCCAGGGCGGTAATTACTTGGGGATCATCAGCTTCGGTCAAACCAACGAAGTCAGCGTTGCAGTGGGCCAATACATCGTGGATGGCTTCCTGTTTGTCCGCGCCGCCGAACCAGAGGTTATATGCAAGGATACGCATTTTATCTCACGCAAAGGTCGCAAAACTGGCGGCGCAAAAACGCAAAGGGAGAAGTTGCCATTTGCTATTTGCAACCTGCAATGTGTAAATGGTAAACCTTTGATGGTGATTATTAGTCATTGAGAAATTGGTCGTGCCAGAGTTGGGTAGTTAGGATGCCGGTTAGGAGGCGGCTGTGGTCGGCACGGCCGTTCTGATGCCGTTCCCGTAATTGAGCCACAGTCGCCGGGTTGAAGTAACCAGCTTGAGCCAGAGCCGTTGGATGGAGTGCTTCCTCAGCCCAAGCCGGGAGTTTCTCAGAACGCCACCAGGCCGAGTGAGGGGTAGCGAGTCCTTTTTTCGGCCGTTTCTGAACACGCTCCGGCAACCGTCTTGCCATCGCTTTTCGCAGCAAAAATTTATTTTGTCCCGGTTGCAGCTTTAAGTCAGGCGGCAGTTGGGCGCAGAATTCCCAGAGCCGATGATCCAGGAACGGTGGTCGGGCTTCCACCGACGAGGCCATACTCATTCGATCCACCTCGAAGTTGATGAAATCGACCATGCGGGTTTGGGATTCATGGGTGATAAAAGTGTTTAAGGGGTGATAATCATAATTGGTAATTGGTAATTGGTAATTGGTTATCGAGTGGTTGGTGAACAGGGTTGCTAGTTCTTGTTTTGTTGCGAGTTGGTGCCAGAGGGGGAAGCGTTGGGATGGGTTACTGTTTCCCTGGGCCAGGACCCGGCGGGCGGCGGGGGAGACTGGGATGGGGAAGCGGGAAAGCAAGGCGCGGAGAGGACGGGGAAGGCCAAGCAGCGATTGAACCCGACGGTCGCCATCGAACCAATGATAGCCGCCAAATAGCTCATCGGCCCCTTCTCCAGTCATAATGACCTTGAACCCGGCTTCATGACAGGCTTTATAAAGTAGATAAATAGGAACGCTGGTGGCCGAGCATTGTGGTTCTTCGAGATGGTTGATAACATGGGGCAATAGATCAAAGTCGGCCGGGGTGAAGGCCAGTTCATGATGATGACTGTTTAGCTGTTGAGCCATCTTCCTCGCCTGGAGTGACTCATCATGGGAAGCGGCCGAAAACGCAATCGTAAAGGTGTCAATAGGACGGCCGTGCAAATCAGTGAGCAAAGCCGCCAGGGTACTAGAATCAATGCCGCCGCTGAGTAAAGAGCCAACAGGGACATCGCTCATCCGCCAGTCATCCACTGTCTGTTCCAAAAGGCTGTAAAGTTTATCGGCCGCTTCTTCGGCTGAGATTGACAGGTAACGGCCGTCATCGGGAAAAGTTAACTGCCAATACGGGCGAATAGCTACCTGCCCATTTTCATACACCAGGAGATGGGCGGCTGGAACCTTATAGATATCTTGAAAAGCGGTTTGGGGCGTGGGGATGAAGCCATAAGTGAATAGTTGATGGAGTGCTTGAATGTTTTGAGTGAGGCTGATGTTGGAGAGGGCGCGTATCGGCCGAATTTCAGAACCAAATATAAGCGCGTTAGCTTGTTGCGTGTAGTAGAGAGGCTTGATACCAAAATGATCGCGGGCAATCAAGAGGCGCTCTTTTCGGCCGTCCCATATCCCAAAGGCGAACATCCCCCGCAGCCGAGCCACAAAATCATCCCCCCACGCCTCATAGGCATGAACGACAACTTCCGTATCAGTCTCCGTGCGAAACTGATGCCCAGCAGCCAGCAGTTCTTGGCGCAGTTCGGGGGCATTGAACACTTCCCCATTATAGGTAATCCAGATGGTTCCGTCTTCGTTGGAAAGCGGTTGATGACCGCCTTCAATGTCAATGATGCTGAGGCGACGGGCAGCCAGACCAGCACAGTTATCGGTGTATAAACCACCATCGTCCGGGCCGCGATGGTGCATGGTATTATTGGCTTGGGTTAGGCGTGATTTGAGTTTATCGGCCGTTTGCTTCGTAGCCGCATATCCGACGATGCCACACATTAAAAGTAGTTGGAAGAATGGCTCAGGTAAAGGTCGCAAATTATGCAACCCAAACACGCCAGGGGAAGGCGATTTCCGTCAGTCATTTTCTGTCGCCTCAACACGAGTCTTATTTTCCTGGGGAAAGGTGAGCATGACAGTGAAGCCGCGCCAGTTTTTGCCGGGTTCGTAGTAAGGTTTGTCGTCGAGGGTAAGCCAAGCATGACCGGTAATCTCTCGGTCTGGTTTGCCATTCACAAAGCGCGCGCCGAAATGAACCTGGAGGGGCAACCCTTCGCGGCGCAAGAAATAGTAGCGGGTCAGAGAACGGCGCATACAAATGCCTAAGGGGGAACGGCGATGCAAGAGGATGGCTAAATCGGCCAAGTTTCGGATCGTCTTTTCCCTTTGGGCAGTCGGCCGTTCCGCAAGCAATGGGCCATTTAACCGCTCAACAGCTATCGGCAGCGGCTCTTTAAGTCGTTCTGGCAGCGCCTTAACAAACTTCTGCGCCTCTCGAAACAAGCTCCGCTGCTCTGGCTCTCGAATAAGTCCTGGCAGGGAAGCAGGCAGAATGAGCATGTTTTGCAAGCGCGACCAAAGAGGCCACCAATACGGCCGAAGCTGTCGCAAACCGGGCAAGCGAGAGACGCGTTTCAACGTGGCAGAGGCCATTATTAATGGGCAACGACCAGATCATCGTCGGCCATTTTTCCGGCCAACTCTAATAAATCTGGCAAAACGATGGTCGTCTCAACGGCGTACTTATTGGCAATAACGGCCGCGTGATCGCTGATAGACTGCTGTCCATCTAGCATCTCCCAAAATTCTGTACCGACCTTATTTAATGAGAAATAAGTGCCTGTATCCAGCCGAATCAGAATGGCTTCATCAGCCACAACTTCAAAAGCGGCGTTCTCAGACCGTGTTAAGATTGTATTTCCGTCCAATTTTTCTCCTAAAATAACTCAGCTAAAGGTGCTGAGATGCAAAGTTTTTAATTTACGGCCTTAACATACTCCAATCGATTCTTCATTTACTCAAATGTGTAAACACCATGTACCAATTCCAGGAAACGAACCCAATCACCAATCCCATGCCTTGTTTGCTGACCGAAAATAATGCCCGCATGTTCGGCGCCTACAAAAGCCATGTTCAGGTAATCTATATCATGAGTACATAGCGCCCTCCCCTCTGCAATTGCCCGTTTCAGGTGGTTAACATCACTACAGACCCTATAAAATTTCTTACATTATACCATACGACCGAACGCTATGTGCTTCAACCTAATTACGATCGGAATTCTTTACCACACGATGTTCTCCAATTAGCAGTGTCATTTACCTAGCGGTGTCATTTACCTAGCGGTGTCATTTACCGCCAATTACCATTATAATCACGCTATGCGTTGGGATTTTCATAGTTTAATTATCGAAGGAAAGACAAATGATGCAAGCCTGGAGGCTAGTTGGCGGCGATCATTTGGGTCACGGCCGTTAACAACGGCCGAACCGAACATCAGCTATCAACTCGATATTGTGGAAAAAGTGGCTCCTGCTCCAGAGGGAGAACCACAATTTCGGCAGGCAGATATGCTGGCCTATTATCTTATTGACGCGTTGGTTGTAGCTCATTTTCCGCGATACGGCCGTTTAGAATTAGACCTCTCCTCCGGCCAGACAAAGGGCTGGATTGTGCGGGAAGCATTAGATACCTATGGTGTCTTGGAAGATATTATCGCCATCGGCTTATCGCCCCATTTGCGACGCAAGGATATGTTTCTGATTCATGCCTTTGCGGCGGCTTATAACGATCGGGCAGCCATTCTCGTTGGCGGCGTTGGAGCAGGCAAGACGACAACGGGCATGTCTTTGCTTAATGCAGGTTGGAAATTGCTCTCCAATGATTCACCTATTTTGAACAAAGCGGGTGAGGTGTTGAGTTATCCTGGCGTGTTAGCAGCCTATGGCGATACGTTCGGCCGTTTTCATACTACAAGCCATATAGCCAACAATGCACCAGAAAAAAAGGGGCGGGCTAAGATTACCATCGAGGCAGAAGCCGTTTGGCCCGACACCTGGCTCGACCGTGCGCCTGCCGGGGCCATCTTCTTTCCCCAAATCGAATCACGAACTGATCATCAGTTAGAACGACTGTCATCTCCCCAAGCGCTGCGACGGCTGCTGCCCCACGCCGTTGAACAGTGGGATCGAGCCATGATTCCCCGTCATTTAGGTTTATTACGGGATTTGGTTGAGAAAACCCCAGCCTATATTTTGCATTTGGGGCCAGATGTGTTGGCTATACCGGAAGTCTTGGCTGACGTTGTATGAAAAGCTTGCAACGAATTTCACGAATTAAACGAATTTTTGTTTTAGTCAGGTGAACTTTTAACGGAGACCAGCGAAGAGGTCGGTCTCTTTTTGGCGGCCGCCGTTGACAAGGCTGAAGGCACGGTAGAAGGTCGCGCTTCCCCACAATTGGTGTCGTTGTTCGGCCGTTAAATTTTCCAAGAGATTGTAAGCGGTGAGTTGGGAGCGATGGCATTTGATGGCGTTCCAGACCTGGGTTTGGTAATCGGCTGTCTCAATTTCCGTCGTCAAGGCCCAAGTAGGCCAACTAGTCGAACGCCGCACAACGCCATCGATCGTCATAACCAGTTCGCCAAAGACGCTTTCGTAAATATCATTCACATCATGAGGCCAAGCCATAAAATATAATTTTTGAACCTGGTGAGGAGAGTATTCGGTGTCAACTACAAAATCAGGGCTGGCAGCAGCGACGATGGCGCCCATGGTAAGCTGAGAGATAGCAATGTGATCGGGATGTCCATAATCGCCATATGGATCAAAAGTGGCGACAACCTGTGGCCGAATGCGCCGTATATGGCGCACAATCTTCCGGGTTACTTCTTGAGGGTCGGCCTGATCTAAATCGCCGTCGATGTAGTCGAGGAAGTTAACCTCTTTGATGCCTAATATAGCGGCGGCATTATGGAGTTCGGCCGTTCTAATCTCCCCTAATCGTTGTAATCCGGGGTTGGCATCAGGCGAACCTGTCCAACCTCGTTCCCCCCTGGTGGCCGTGATGAGATGTGTTTCAATTCCTTCGGCCCCATAACGGGCCAGCGCCGTTCCCATGCCCAATGATTCATCATCTGGGTGGGCCAAACAACACAGCAACTTAAGCATAAATATCGGCGGCTTTTTGTTGATCTAAAATATCTTGAAAGGCATTAATCTGAGCGGCATGTTCTCGTTTGTGTCCATAAAAAGTGTAAACAAGAAAATCCTCAAGGTCATAGGCATCGCCATACCAGGCCAAAAGCCCTGACTGGCGGTGTTTCTCAACTGGAATTCGGCCGAAAAGCTCAAAACTTTTTTGGCGCGCCTCATCATACTCGGCCCAGGTCTCAGCTGGCGTTTGATCCTTACGCAAAGCCACTTGATGATCATTAAAATCAACATCTTCACTTGCCATCTCTTGTAAAAGTGGTGTTGGTGAATTCTCATCAAGGAGCGATTGTAAGATTTCAATCAGGAGATGCTCGTAAGAAGCCAAGTGTGCGATAATCTCGCGAACAGACCAAATTCCACAAGCCCCAGGAATATTCCAATCCGCTTCAGCCACCCGCTCTTTGGATTGAACCATTGTCTGATGACCATAAGTCAATATATCTACTGGGTGCATACTTGTCTCCTAAATTTAATCCGTAAACAGTCGTCAGTAGACAGTCATCAGCAAGGCGCTACTAGAGTATGTACCTAAAACATCTAGTGTCCATTTACTGACTACTGAACTGGTTATGCTTTTATAGTTTGGGATTTTAACACTCTAATAAATGAGGGCAAAAAAAGTGAGGTGCCCCTCATCCGGGCGGATGAGGGAACACCTCGGGGGGGGAGCCACTTACGAGTATAGCACGTTTTCGATCTGATCAAAATTAATTAGAGATAATTCATAAAACGGCCGTTTGAACCAAAGCCCTATCACCCAAAACTTGCCTTCTGTAAAATAGTTTGCTGGCTATTAGCCATAGTTAAGTTATAATAATGGAACATATGTTTTGTGTCGCTGCTGACAAGCCCTTCCCCTAATACTTGCCAGCCTTTTTTCTGTTTGAGAGTGCCAATTGAGCAAGAAAGAATTTCGCCTGGAAAATGAGTACGAATACAATCGGACTAGCCCAGTACGCTGGATCCTTTCACATCTACTGCGCTACCCTTTGCTGCCGTTGTTAGCAATCGCTGCGGCCGTTATTAATAATTTTGGTCACAGCTATATTCAGATATTTATCGGGCAAGCCTTTGATGTCATCATCAGTGAAAATTGGGTAACGGCCGCATTGGTTGTTCCCGCCGTTGGGGCCTTTGCTGGCGCAGCAGGCCAGGGGATAATGGGGTTGGCCCGTAATTGGACAACTGAATTTATCGCCCAACGGATTGAACGCGACAGTCGGGACGAGCTATATGTCAGCTTGTTAGGCAAAAGCCAAACCTTTCACGGCCGTCAGCGCATCGGCGACATCATGGCCCGAGCCACCAACGATGTCCGCACCCTAAACATCATGTTCAGCCCTGGCGTCATGCTCATTATGGACGCCACAATGGGCATCATCGTGCCGATATTTCTCATTGGCGCCCTCCGTCTCGAATTATTGCTTGTCCCAGTTCTATTTCTAGTGGCCTTTGGCTTTGCTCTAGTAGATTATACCCGCCAATTGAACCCGGTCAGCATCTCGCAGCGGGATCAATTTGGCAAAATGAATGCAGGTCTTGCCGAGGCGATCGCTGGCATTGAGGTCGTTAAGGGCAATGTCCAGGAAGAAAAGGAAGTCGAGAAGTTCGTCGACGACTCCCGACTCTTTCGAGACTTTTTCATCAAGCAAGGTCAGATTCAAGCCCGCTATCTACCACTTCTCATTTACAGCGTCGCCCAAGCCTTAGGCTTCCTACATGGCTTGCTTCTCTGGCAAGCGGGGCGGCTAACATTGGGCGAAGTCGTGACCTTCATGGGTCTCTTTGGGGTGCTGCGCTTCCCAACCTTCATCTCGATCTTCTCCTTTAATTTGGTGCAGCTAGGCATCGCCAGCGCAGCCCGAATCTTGGAGATGATCAATACCGAAACCGATTTGGACGAAAATGAAGCTGGCAGCAGCCAACCCATTAAAGGGGAAGTGATCTTTGAAAACATCGCCTTTGGGTATAACGGTTCGGCCGTTCTGTCTGACATCAGCTTCATAGCCAAACCAGGAGAAACGATAGCCATTGTCGGGCAAACTGGTTCAGGTAAGACAACCCTAACCCGATTGATCAACCGCATATTTGATGCCAATAACGGCCGTGTTCTGGTCGATGGTATCGACGTCCGCGATTGGAAATTAGAATCGCTCCGCTCCCAGATTTCGACCATCGAACAAGATGTCTTTCTCTTTTCTCGCACCATTGCCGAGAACATTGCTTTTGGCAGTCCAGATTCGACCCAAGAAGAGATTGAACAAGCAGCCCGCGAAGCGCAAGCCCACGACTTTATCATGGGCTTCAATGATGGCTATGAAACGGAAGTGGGTGAACGGGGCGTTACCCTTTCAGGCGGGCAGCGACAACGGTTGGCAATTGCCCGGGCTTTCCTAACCAACCCCCGCATCCTGATCTTAGACGATAGCACCAGCGCCATTGACAGCGCCACCGAAGACCAGATACAGCGAGCTATGCGCCGCATTAGCAGTCAACGAACGACCTTTCTCATCACCCACCGTCTCAGCCAGATTCGCTGGGCAGACCGGATTGTGGTGCTTAAAAAAGGCGAAGTGGTTGACCAGGGCACCCACGAGGAACTACTAGATCGAAGTGAAGATTATCGCCGCATTTTTGCCCGGTATGAGTAGTAATTGGTAAACAAAATGACAAACTTACCACCAACAACTCAAACTGATGTAAAAGCCAGCCTGTGGCAAAACCGGGGCATTTTGGTTTCAACAAGTTGGCTATTTTTATCTCCCTTGCGTCAGGTTATAGAACCGGCAGGGTGGGAGGTTGTTTAATGGGTTTTGTTCTTGATGGCTTAGATACAGAAGATTACGATCGTCAATATGATGATCGGGTTTTGTTAGAGCGCATTGTCAGCTATTTTCGGCCGTATTCGCGCCAGATGATTCTGGTTGCGGTCATGATTACCCTCAACTCGTTGGCTGGCACGGCCGTTCCAATCTTGATTTCTGAGGGCATTGATGCCCTTTCCCAAGATTCGACCTTAACGGCCGTCATGCTCATCATCGGAGGACTGCTGCTGCTTGGCGCTTCGGCCTGGTTCTTCAACTACATTCGCCAATACTTCTCGGCCCATGTCATCGGCAACGTTGTTCTAAGGTTGCGAGAAGATGTCTTTAACGCCACCATCCAGCATGATCTTTCCTTCTACGACGAGCATCCATCAGGCAAAATCGTCAGCCGAGTTACCTCAGACACCCAAGATTTTTCTGATGTCGTCGCATTGGTTCTGAATTTGCTCAGTCAGGTACTTTTAGTACTCATTCTCGTTATCTGGCTCTTTACGATTAGCATCCCCCTGACGTTACTTATCTTACTGGTAACGCCAGTTGCTGCAATAATTGCCCTCTCTTTTCGGAACATCGCCCGACGGGTGACGCAGCAAGCGCGACGAGTAACGGCCGTTATCAATGCTCAAATTCAGGAGTCAATCAGCGGCATCATGGTCGCCAAGAGCTTCCGACAGGAGCCAGCTATCTACGCCACCTTTGCCGATAACAACCGTCAAGGTTATGACATCGGCGTTCGCCGGGGCATGGTTCTCATGTCTATCTTCCCAATCTTGGGCTTGGCCTCTGGTTTAAGTACGGCCGCTCTCATTTATCTCGGTGGATTGGCAACCCAGGAAGGCGGCATCTTAGGCAGTGGGGTTTCACCTGGGGATTGGTATCTATTTATGCAAGCGGTTGGTTTTTTCTGGTTCCCGGTGATGAGTATCGCTTCGTTTTGGAGCCAGTTCCAAGATGGCCTTTCCGCGTCCGAACGGGTCTTTGCTCTAATAGACCGAGAGCCGAAAGTGGTTCAAGAGGCGGAAGAAGCTGTTGATGAGATGAACGGCCGAATCACCTTCGAGCATCTTCACTTGACCTATACCGGCAATGAAACGGTGCTGCCCGACTTTTCGCTGGACATCAGTCCGGGCGAAACGGTGGCCCTGGTAGGTCATACGGGAGCGGGCAAAAGCAGCATTGCCAACCTCATCAACCGCTTTTACGAGTTTCAGGGGGGGCGGTTGTTAATAGACGGCCGAGACATTCGACGGCTCGATTTAGGCCAATACCGACGCTTTATCGGCCTCGTTCCCCAGGAACCTTTCCTCTTTACGGGAACGGTGCGGGACAATATTCGATACGGCCGTCCAGAAGCCGATGATGCGGCCGTTCAACAAGCCGCGATGAAAATCGGCAGGGGCGACTGGCTCGACGGCCTCTCAAATGGTCTGGACACAGATGTTGGTGAGCGGGGCAGCAATCTTTCAATGGGCCAGCGGCAGTTGGTCGCCCTGGCACGGGTGCTGCTAAAAGACCCGGCTATCTTTATCCTGGATGAAGCCACCGCCAGCGTCGATCCTTTTACGGAGACCCAAATTCAGGAAGGGTTAGAGGTGATCATGGAAAACCGCACCGCCATCGTCATCGCCCATCGCCTCTCAACTGTTAGAGAAGCCGATCGGATCATCGTTTTAGAGCATGGCGACATCCTGGAAACCGGCACCCATGACACCCTCATGGCTCAATCTGGTCACTATGCCAACCTATATGACACCTATTTCCGCCATCAGTCATTGGAGTATATTAACACTGATTTTCTGGAATTGACGGCCTAAACAAAATAGGTCGCTTGTAATAATCATACAGGGTCTTTACACTGCCCCTGGAGACAAAATCATTCTGATCATATATGGATACCCGGAAGAAAATTCTTGTCGTTGACGATGATCCTGGGATTCGCAACAGTTTGTCTGCATTCCTCTCCCGCTCTGGGTTTGAAGTGATAACGGCCGTCAATGGAGAACAAGGACTCAGACAATTACAAGAGGCAAAGCCAGATCTACTGGTTTTAGATGTACTCATGCCCCAACTTGATGGACGGGAGACGCTACGCACCATTCGCCGTGCGGGCAATTGGATTCCAGTAATCCTTCTTACCCAGGTGGGCGAAGCCGCAGAACGGGCAATGGCCTTAGAGGAAGGGGCCGATGATTACATTAACAAACCCTTCGAAGCTCAAGAACTGGTGGCTCGCATTCGTGCAGTTCTCCGTCGGGCAAATCCCGAAACCCCGCCATTGTCTGCCACCTGGATTTTAAAAAGCGGCGATCTACTGCTGGATCGTCGAGCGCGGCGGGCAATTTTTAAAGGCCAGGAATTAACGCTAACGCCCAAAGCCCTGATCTTGTTAGAATATCTGATGACCCACCCAGATGAGCTGATCAGCCGGAACCGATTGTTAGATGCCATTTGGGGTTGGGATCAGCTGGTTGCAACACGAGCTGTGGATGTGCGTATATCCGAAATACGCCGGGTTTTAGAAGACAGCGCCGACCAACCTCGATATATCGAAACGGTTATCGGTTTAGGATATCGCTTTATTCGCAAGGTGGAAGGAGTGAGATGAGGAAGCAGTGGTGGTGGGCTTTGATATTGTCATTCCTGCCTATCATCGCAGGTGGGCTTATTTGGCTAGTTTACTTCCGCCTAGGATGGTTGCCTGATCAAGTTATCTATTCCAGGATCAGCCTGGGAAATTTGCTATTTGCGGCCGGGACTAGTCTCTCGCTCATTTTCCTCCTAGTCCTTGCTGTAGCCTGGTCTCGTACAATCCGCGCTGAGAAAAGGATCAAAGATCATCACCTCGCGGCAAGTACATCCCACCAACAGTTCGTCCTCCGGCTAGACCACGAACTAAAAAACCCATTAACCTCCCTGCAAGTGGAGCTGGCCAATCTTAAGGCAATGACACCCACTTCGGATGAAAACTCGGAAGAACAATTTGAGACTATTCATCGTCTTCAGGAGCAAACAAACCGGTTGAGTGAGCTGGTACGACAGTTGCGTAAAGTAGCAGAACTGGACCGAAAAACCATCGAGTCCGCCGAAGTCAATCTAGATCAACTGCTCACAGACCTAGTCACCGATTTCCAACTCCTTCCCACAGAGAAAAGACGAACAATCACCCTCGATATCCCAAAGGTCCCCTGGCCGCTGCCAAACGTTCGGGGAGACACCGACCTGCTCTATTTGGCTCTGCACAACATATTGAGAAATGCTGTCAAATACACACGCCCAAAAGATTCCATTCAAATGAGAGCCTATGAAGATGCCAAACACGTTATTATTGAAATAGCAGATACCGGCCCAGGCATTCCTCAAGAGGAACAAGCATATGTTTGGGAGGAATTATTTCGGGGAAAAATGGCGCGTGGCACACCGGGTAGCGGATTAGGATTGACCCTGGTAAAAGCAATTATCGAACGACATAACGGAAAAGTGTCTCTCAAGAGCCGGGTCGACCGGGGAACAATCATCACAATTCACATTCCAACCCTAATGTAACAAAATGGTTACCTACTGAAATCTAACTGTTACCAAAAACGCATATACCCGAAACAGTCGTCCAGTAAGATGAGGAATGTTCAATGAACATATTGAACATATCCTAATATTTCTAACCTGGAGGTTTTCAATGAATAAAAAAATAAATACTTTAACCATCTTATTATTTCTACTGTTAATCGTACTTGCAGCCTGTAATCAGGGAACAAGCGTCTCCGACATCAGCATCCAACCAGCGGAAGAAACCGAACAAAACGAAGAAGACTCAGCCCTCGACTCCATTAGACCAATAGCTTTAGCGCTTTTGCCCAACGAAGATAATTGGCAGAATTATGTGCAATTTCTTACAACGCCGTGTACGACTGGAGACGGGTTGGGCGGACCGCCAAAATGTGAAGAGGGAATGGCAGATGGTACCCTGGTAGAAGTCTTCCCCCTGAGTGATGCGGAGGGAAGCTACGCTACGCGGGACACATTAGACGAGGTCATTCAATTTTGGTTAAAAGAACTTCACGCGGTCTATATGGTTCCATCAGACGCATACGAGGAACCACATTGGCCAGCTGGAGAATTCGGTTTGGTATATGAACGCGATGTGAACGACGTTCAATTTCCAGTTACAGTCTTTGTAGAAGATGGAAAAATCGTTCGTATCGCCTACCATTACATTACCGTCGAAGAACAAATGCAGAACATCCCAGTCGAAAATGTACTCATCTCCCCATTAGAAGCTGATGCCTGGTTGCATCCAGAGGATGAATAAAATCAACTATTTATTTCTCTAAAGGGTCAGACATTTATAAACGACTCTGATGTTTCCTTGATGTATATTAGGGCTTACGCAATCGTTCTGGCTAGTTGCCTGCCCGAGCCAGTCTGGAGTGCGTAAGTCCTAACCAATCAAGTTTCTTTTTTCAAACCCACCCCCGAAAAAAGCAGCCCAAACCCACACCGCTCATAAAGTTGCCGAGCGTTGTTTTCGTCGTCAACAACGAGGCCGATTTGGGGGACTTTTTGTTTGTTGAAGAGCCAGGAAACGGCCGTCATCAATAACCCCTTCCCAATCCCCTGCCCTCTCGCCTCTTCCCGAACGGCCAAAAAGTGGATAAAGCCCTCCGTCGGCTCCACATTAGCATAAACATAGCCGAAGACATCCTCGCCATCAGCCTGAACAAAAACCTTATTCTCTTTGCCCAACCGTTCGATGATTTGACGGCCGTTAAAATAAGTCGTCGGGAATGTTGCTTCATGCAAGGCAATAAATGAGCGCCATTGGGGTGGCGTTATTTCGGGGAATGGCTCTGAATGGGCTGTCGCCGGGGGGTGGGCTTGATAAACGTGGGAGATTTTCGTTTCCTCAAAACCCTTCGCCTGATAGAAGGCTCGGCCTTGTTCGTTGGCGATATTTAGGAATTGGTATAGTTGCGATGCGTCATATGCAATGCGGGTTAGGAAATGATTGTAGAGGAGATCGGCCGTTTCCTGCCAATCAACACCTGCAATAAATGGCCCCCAAAGCCAGGCGCGGTCGCGTTCCAGGGCTAAATCGGCGCCTAACACACCGACTAATAGGTCGCCATCCCAAGCAACAGTGAAACTTTCCTCAAATGGCACTTCTAGCATAGCCATCTCGTCAAGAATACCCGCTTCTTCCTGGTCGCAGTGAAGACACTGGCGGGATGGGTCGCTGTTGACTGTGGCGATGAGGTGGGCGATTTTTTGTTTATCGGCCGTTTTAGTTTTGGTGATGAATAATTGTGTCATTGTTGTAATGGAGGGTATACATGGCGCGGACTTTTGAAACCTTCTCATACAAAAACCGTAGTACAGCTTAGAGGGATATTCCCATTATGTGGAATGTGGCTTATTATAACATACTCCAGTTGAATCTTTGGTGTCACAAAATCACAGCGGGTGGTGTTTATAAATATGGTACAATGCGGCCGTTCTTATGACTGATCCAATAATCGTAGTAGACAATGTTCATAAATCTTATTTAATGGGCAAGGAAGCGGTTCCGGCCTTGCGCGGGGTCTCCGTTGAGGTTGAGCCGGGCGAATTCGTCTGCTTGATGGGGCCGAGTGGCTCTGGCAAGACAACGTTGCTCAACATTATTGGCGGACTAGACGATGCCAGCCGGGGCCATGTGATTGTCGAAGGCGAAAACCTGGTGGCCCTGTCCGAAAGTAAGTTAGCCGCATTGCGACTACGAAAGATGGGCTTCATCTTTCAAAGCTACAACCTACTGGCAAACTTTACCGCCCAGGAGAATGTTGAAGCGCCAATGGTCTTGGCAAAAATCGGCCGAAAAGATCGCCAGTTCCGGGCCACTCAGCTATTAGAGAAAGTTGGCCTGGGTGATCGGGCGCACCATTATCCCAGCGAACTCTCCGGCGGGCAGCAGCAGCGGGTTGCCATTGCCCGTGCCCTTGCCAACGATCCCCCCATCCTCATCGCCGACGAAATGACCGGCGACCTCGATTCCGAAACGGGTTTTGCCATTATGGAACTGGCTTCCGAGCTAAACCGAGATGGGATGACGATTGTTTTTGTCACCCACGACCCCCGCATGGCCGAGTTTGCCGGACGGGTAATTGAGTTGCGGGATGGGAAAATTTTGGATGAAGCATAAAACGTTAAAAGCATTTACCACAGAGAACATCGCGTTTTTTCTCAATTTCTCTGTGATCTCGGCGCCCTCTGTGGTTCAATCTCTTTAGTTTCATGATACTGAAATACGTTCTTAAAAACTTTTCGCGGCGCAAGGTTCGGACGGTATTGATGATCCTTTCGCTGCTCGTTAGCACCGGGCTAATCGTGACGATGAGCGCGACGGTTGAGACGGTGCGTAAGTCCAATGTAGACTTAATCGCCAGTGCAGTCGGCCGTTTCGACTTATCCGTCACAAAAGTTGATACAAGCCTAGATCCCTTTATCAACATCGATGAAGTCGCGCCCCAAATTTTGGCCGCCGATCCGAATATCACGGCCGTTTACCCTAGAATAGAAGCGGAAGTTGAACTAGATGCCAACGGCACAATGGGAAATGGCACCATTGTTGGTCTCGACCCAGCAACAGACGATATTGGCTTTGTCGATGTAGTCAGCGGCACCTATGAATTAGGAAACGGCCGAATTGCCTTATTAGAAGCCACCGCCTTCACTTACGGCCTGGGCGTTGGAGATTCGATTATCGCCTCATACAGCTTTCCCGCCCCCCGTGAAATAGGACAAGATCAGGTGGTTGGAGGCAGTGAACGGCGGGCGACAGAATCATTTTTAATTACGGCCGTTGTCCGACAAGATGGTGTAACAGGCGGCGGCGTTCGGGAAGGCTTCATCCTTCACATTGAAGATGCCCAACAGTGGCTAAACCTACCAACCAGAAGTCTATCTTTAATTGCAACAGTCGATCCAACCCTATATGAAAGCAGTAATGCTGAAGTCGCGGCCCTAGAAGTGCGAGATGTCGTTCGGGCCGTTCAACGACAGTTAGGCGACGAATTTAATTATCGACTCGATAAAGCATCTATTTTGAGCGAAGCAGCCCAGGCATTTTTAGTCCTGCAAGCCCTCATTAACACCTATGGCGTGATGGCTTTGGGCGTGGTGGGGCTGCTAGTTCACACCCTGGTCATGACCAATGTTCAGGAACAGCGGCGGGACATGGCAATTTTGCGGATTTTGGGCAGTCAGCGAAACTTTCTGTTTACCCTGGTGATCGCCGAGGTCGTAACCATCGGCGTGATTGGGGTGGCTTTAGGCGTTGGCCTGGGCCAATTAATCACCCGCTTTGCTGTAGTACCGATCATACAAAATCAGATGGCAATGGAGGGCATCACCTCGCCCTTAGTCCCACAGGTTTCAATCGGAACCCTGCTGCCTGTTATCATCGCCTCCTTCCTAGTCTTGATTCTAAGCAGCTTGAAACCAGCCCAGGAAGCGGCCCGCACAAAAGTCATGCACGCCATCAATCCGGGCGTAGCCGATAATATTCAAATTGAAGATTTGGCCCGACTGCGGGAAAGACGACCCGATATCAAGCTTTTCTTAGGCGGCTTAGCGCTCATGTCCATCTTCGCCCTCATCGCCGGATTCCAGGTGGTAGAAACCTTTGGCGGCCCCGCCCTGGAAGTGATGTTTATCTTATTAGCATTAGGGCTGATGGTGTTAGGGCTAGGTTTAATGTTCTTCATTACGACTGTGCCTTTTGAACGGTTAGTTTTATTTGTAATGAGTCTAATCATTCCCCGATTAACCTACTTCGCTCAGCGCAATGTGAGCCGAGGACAATCCCGTAATACCCTTATCTCCCTACTTGTTCTCTTTAGCGGCGTATTGCCCAGCTTTTTGGCAACTCAGGTAGCGATGGAGGATGCTAACTTTGAAGCGACTGTGAGGCAGAACATTGGCGCTCCGGCCGATTTGCAAGCCTTTGGCTTTGGCCGCACGCCAGAGGAACAGGAAAGCAACCGGCTCAACAGCGATTTCCGGACAAGACAGTTGATGGCGATTCCTGGCATTGAAGAAACGGCCGGATTAACTTATGGCTTCCGGGCTGGCGTGGCCGATACAGTCAATTTCCGCTCAGCAAATTTCACCGTTTATGGTGTAGATGGCTTTCTCAATGATGTCCTATTCACCAATTTGATTGAATTTGTCGCGGGAGAGCCAGAGGCGTTAGATACCCTGCTAGAAGACCCAGAAGCGATTATTATTAGTGAGGGGCTAGCAGATCATCTGGCTGTAGCGCTGGGAGACACGATTAAGGTGCAGGGTGAGGGAACAGATCATGTAGTCAATGCCCGTATCATCGCCATCGCCCGAAAGGTGCCAAGTATTTCCGGCATCAGCCGCAGTCGAACCTCGGCCGAATTTGGGAGCGATGCCTTGATGTCGATTGATGGTTTTCGAGCCTTAATTACCCCATTAGATCAAGCGCTCCCGGCACAGGATAAAAATCTGTTGGAGCGCGTTCTCATTACACTTTCGCCAGAAGCCTCCCCCGAAGTTGTTGTGGAAGAGATTTCGGATCGTTTCCGGGGAGAAAAACGGCTTTGGATTCGTTCGTTGGAAGTCCAAATTGAGGAAAATCAACGGGCGCAAACGGTTCAACGGATATTTCTCTTAGTTTTGACGACGATCTCATTCACAACGGCCGTCTTTGGTGTCTTCGCCGTGATCTATGTCACCGTTTATTCCCGTCGCCTTGAGATTGGCATGATGAAGGCCATTGGCATGAAACGGCGACAGCTAACTGGGATGCTCATCATCGAATCGATCACGATGACATTAGGGGCTGCCCTGGCTGGCATAGCGGCAGGGGCGGCGATGGGCTATATCGCTTTTTATGGCGATCGCGCTCTCTCGCAGCGTCCGGCCGACTTTGCATTTGACACAACAGTTGTGCCTTTTATCGTCATCATGGTCACGCTAGCCTCTATATTAGGGGCCGCATTCTCAGCCCGTCGAATTGTGACGAAACGGGCGGTTGAAATCTTGAGGATGTAATGACGGTAGTCAGTAAACAATATGATATTTTGAAGGGTCAGATTATGAACCGAAAATTAGCGGTTATTTTTCTTTTATTGTTGTTCATCTTGGCTGCCTGTGATCGGCCTGATGGCGATGGGTCAGCGCCTCCTGAAGCAACGGCCGATAATACGGCCGAAAACGGAGAAGTAACCGCCACCCCCCCGCCAGCAGAAGTTGTTGTCAGTGGCACAACGGTCTTGGCAGACGGTCGTTTAGTCAGCGTCAGTCCACCTTTGACACTGAGCTTTACAACGAACGGCCGTTTATTAGAGATTCATGTTCAAGCTGGCGATAAGGTTTCAGAAGGAGACCTAATAGCCACCCTCGACGACAAAGCTCTCCAAGAAGGAATCACCAATGCTGAGTTAAGCGTCACCCAGGCCGAAAACAGTCTGGCCCAAGCCCAGTTATCTCTTGACAATCTTCTGAATTGGGAGCCAGATGAGTTGGCAATTGCAGCGGCCCAGGCCAATGTCGCCCTGGCCGAAGCAAACTTAGAAGCAGCCGAGGTTCAAGATGCAACGGCCGGAAACAGCCTAACCTCGGCTCAAGTCCAATTAAATCAAGCCGAACGCGCCCTGGCCGATGCCCAAGAAGCCTACAACACTGCCTGGGACCCGGCGAGAGATTGGGAGCTAAACGACCCATTCCGCAGTGATTTTTTGAAGGCAGAACGGGAAGGCACCGAACTTGCTGTTCAACGGGCAGAAGAATCGCTCTCCGTTGCCAGAGCCAATTACAATTTAACGGCCGCTGGCATCAATCGCAATAATGGGCTGGGAGCCGAAGCCTCCCTCATCAGCGCCCAACAAGCCCTTGAACAGGCTCGAACCGGGCCGAAAGCGTCCGATATAACGGCCGCTGAGCTACAGGTAGCCCAGGCCGAGCTTTCCCTACAACAAGCCGAAATGAATCTGGCCCAGGTCCAACAAACTTTAGCAGATGCCCAACTTCTAGCGCCCTGGAGTGGTACAGTTTTATCAGTCGATGTCGCTCAAGGCGCTCTCGTCGGCAATGGCAGCCCCATCATAACGCTCATAGATACCACCAATATCGAGTTTCACACCAGTAATTTAAGCGAACGAGACCTAGCCCAAATAGCATCCGGCCAGCCTGTTCAAATCACCTTCAAAGCCTTTCCCAACGATCCAGCAAGTGGCGCTGTCAGCCGAATTGCACCGCTTGCCAGCGACGTGTTACTTGGAGATGCCGCAACATTTACAGTGGTTATAGAACTGAACGAAACAGACCTTGACCTGTTAATCGGCATGACCGGTAGAGTAGAAATACAACCGGGTTCTACTAATCAATAGACAGGAAATGACCCATGCTTGAATAAAATTGATAGGTATAATAATAAGCAGTAACCCATCCTGAAGATCGCTTACCGATTGTCAACAAAGATATAAGGAGGCAGTGGACAATGAGTATTTTGCAACAGGAGGTTGAGGTCATTTTAGCCCGTCATTTTGCGGAATGCTTGGCGATGCCGGTCTTCATCGTCGCCCCAACGGGCAATCTACTTTTTTATAATGAACCAGCCGAATTAATTCTCGGCCAGCGGTTTGAAGAAACGGGGGCGATGCCAGCCGAGGAATGGGGAACCGTCTTTTCACCTGTCGATGATGAAGGCAATCCGCTGTCCGTAGAGCAGTTACCGCTTATGATTGCACTTGGAGAAAAACGGCCGGCCCACCGTTTTATGCTGATCAAAGGCTTAAATGGCATTCCAAAACGTATCGGCGTAACGGCCTTTCCCATCATCGGTCAAGCTAACCGCTTCTTGGGAGCTATCGCAATTTTTTGGGAGGAAGAAGGCTAGCATGATACGGACAAAGATTTGGGGCTGTCGGGGATCTACCCCGACCTCTGGCCCAAACTTTTCTCGCTATGGCGGCAACACCCTCTGTGTCGATGTCCGCGATGATGCTGGGACAATTCTGGTGCTTGATGCTGGAACAGGCATTCGGGAATTGGGGCAAGATTTAGCAGGACGAGTGAAAGTAGTCAATCTGTTATTGACACATCTGCATATGGATCACATTCAGGGACTTGGCTTCTTTGCGCCACTCTTTGATCCTGATGTCGAGGTTCATATTTGGGGACCAGCCAGCGCAACATATAAACTGCAATCACGGTTACGACGCTATCTGTCACCCCCTCTTTTCCCCGTGCGCCTGCGCGATCTACCTGCTGAAATCAGGCTGCATGAACTACCTGGCGACGGCTTTGATATTGGCCCTTTTCATGTTTCTAGTATGATGGTCACTCACCCTGGCCCCACATTAGGGTATCGAATTGAAGCCCCAGAAGGAATCGTTGCCTATATTCCAGATCATGAGCCAGCATTAGGCTTAGGCAAGTTTCCACTAGCCGGGGAATGGACCTCTGGCTACGCGCTGGCAGTCAATGCCGATTTACTAATCCATGACAGCCAATATGATGCTCTAGAATATAGCAAGCACGTCGGTTGGGGCCATTCATCTATTGAGCAAGCGATAGAACTGGCGAAACTGGCGCAGGTAAAAACCCTTGTGCCATTTCATCACGATCCTGGTCATGATGATCAAGCCCTGGACAAGCTGTTTGCCAATGTAGTCGATAGTTCAGATTATGATTTTGAGATAATTCCGGCCGTAGAAGGAGCGACATTTCAGTTTGATTAAACAGCAGATAATCAGTTACCGATTCGAGCTATGAGACACCGAAAAATTTTTGATTTATTGTGGAGGAAAAATGCGTAGTTATCAGTCAGCTCATACTTCAAGAAATACAATGGCCCAAACGAGTATTGGATCGGCCGCAGTTGCCTGGCTCTTGGGAGGTCTTGGAACCTGCTGTTTAACCTTTATCCCATTTATTAACATCGCCTCCTATTGCACAGGCGCGATCTTTTTAATTGGCAATGTCGTTGCGGCCGTTTCTGGCTTTATGGGACGGCGGCAAATTCAGGAAGAGGGTGGTTCCAAAGAGGATGAGCAATGGGCCAACATCGGCATGATTGTTGGTATGATTGGCACGATCTTGGGCCTTGGATTCGTATGTTTGGCCGTATTTAGTATTCTCGGTCTGACCCTGCTCGGCCCAAATGTTGGTAATGTATTCTCAGAAATCAACAACGGACTAACGACGCCAGGCCCATAAAAACTAGCCGACCGTCCTTTATGTTTGAACCCTTACTTGTTGTAGAACTTATCGCCTTTACGTTGGCCTGGTGGCTGGGCCTCTATTTACTATCTCGCAACCTAAATAACGCTCAACTACGGTTTGCTGGGTTGGGGTTGGTCGCCTATGCGCTTGGGTTGGCGATGAATACCTTAAGCGGGCAAACGGCCGATTCCAATATCAGCCATTCACTCGCCCAGTGGGGTTGGCCGTTACTTTTCTTGCCCGCCTACTTCTGGTTTGGCAGCCTGATCTTCCTGCTGCCAGCGCATTCACCCTGGCGTAAGTGGTTCGGCCGTCCTTTCTGGATCGCCTTCATCCCGGTTGCCATTCTTTTTTACATCTTGATCGCTTCCACTGAGATGATTATCACCATTTCGCCAGAAGGAACGCCAGAAGCCGGAGCCTGGTATGGGGTCTTCGCGGCCGTTATCCTGGTCGATCTATTAGGCACCGTGATTTTACTGTTTTGGGCCATTCGCTCTGATAATTGGGGCGAAGATCGGCCGTCTCGCCCAAAAGCCCTGCTATTAGCTGCCACTCTCTTCTTCGCCTTAGGCACGGCCCTTCTCATCTTCCCCCTCGGCTGGCTGCCCAACTGGGTCATGGTCGTTGGGGTAGCTGGGGACCTTGTTATCCTCGGCATCGCCATCGCCATCATGGATGCCTTTGAAGAAGGCGAAGCGCTGCTGCCCGATTTTCTACGCTCATTAGCCTACTCCTCTTTCGTCGTTGCCCTATTTGGGGGACAAGTTGTCTTGGTCATGGTTTTAGGAACTGGCCTAACTTTTTCAATGTTGGCTTTGTTAATGGCCGTCATTGCAACGGCCGTCATCACTCAAACCTTCGCCGATCCCATCCAGGCCACCCTAGACAGCCTCGTTTTTGCCCGTTTTCCACGTGTTCGAGAGGCACGGGCCGAGCTTCGGGCCGCCGCCAGCGCCGTGCCGCGAACGGACGAGTCACTCGATTTATCGAAGCTGACCGAAGCCCAATTTAACCGCCACACCCGCAAAGCCCTCAGCAATATGGGCAATTTGCCCCGGCTGGCAACCAACCCTCTAACCCGCCTACCCCTCATCGAAGGACGATTGGGCGAGCAGGGGCTAGAAGGCAACACGTTGGAAAGAGCGGCCGAATTGAAAACGGTGTTGACGGAAAGCATTGAGCGATTGAAGCCCCGCGAACAGGGAGCGTTCGGCTCAACGGACGAATGGCGGCATTATAACGCCCTATACTTCCCTTACGTCGCCGGATTACGACCGTACAGCCGTCGGGCTAATCATTACGATCTCGATCCAGCTACCAAAGAAGCGCTTGAATGGTTCCAGAGCCAGGTTCCAGAACGAACCCTGTACAATTGGCAAAAAGCCGCCGCCCGCCTCATCGCCCAAGACCTCCGAGAACGCCTCCACAAGTAACAACCCACCCAAAAATCTCTAAGCTCAATAGGCCGCCAACCGCAAATTGGCACTGTTTGGCACTGTTTTTCCTTCAACTGGCAGTGGTTTATCCCCTATGATGAAGACAGTTAATTGTTTTCGGCCGTTCAAAGCAAACTTGGACGTGAGTGATGAACGGCCAATCGTTTAGAGATTGGAGATTAGCTGCTGGGGATATTTCCTGGCATTGATGAAGCAAGGTGCTGGTACGCCATGTTCAACAACTAATCTCCAATTTCATCTAATAAGTACATAGGAGAAAATAAAATGACCACCCAAGTAAATCAAATTGAAGGCACCAAATCAAAGACCCCCTTCCTGACAACAATCTTAAGAGCGGATGGCGTTTTCGCCCTGGTTTCGGCCGCTATTACTATCTTGGCAGCAGGGCCAGTAGCCAACCTTATTGAACTGGAAACACCAATCGCGCTGGTCATTTTAGGGGTCGTATTATTAGGCTATGGTGCCATGTTACTGTTTTTCGCCGACCGAACACCCATCAATCGTCGGGTAGCCCAAATCGCCATTGTCCTAAATATGCTCTGGGTTGTAGACAGTTACGCTGGATTGCTGTTTGGCATCTTCCCAGTGAATACGGCCGGAAAATGGGCCATCGCTTTAGTCGCAGAAGTCGCCTTTGTCTTCGGCATATTGCAAATCATAGCCTTACGCCGACTTTCCAAAAATAGTTGATTTAGAATTATTCTCACACCAAGCCGCCAAGAGATGCTTCAACTCTTGGTGGCTTGACACCTTTGCATGATTTAATATGATGAGTCTAACGGCTTTTCTCTTATGAAGTTCTGCTTTTGTTCTGCTTCATTCGGGGGTAAAATCGACCTTTGTTAAACATATATGTAAACGAAGGTACTGATTTACTCCCATGAGAATACAACTTAAACGCAATAGAGACATAGAGAAAATGCGAGATGCGGGGCGGCTGGTTGCCGAATGTTTCGCCATCCTCGGCGAAAATATTCAACCAGGGATTTCCCTTCTAGAGTTAGATCAAAAGGTTGAACAATTCCTAAGGCGAAACAAGGCCAAACCCTTATATAAAGGGTACAAGGGCAGTGGCGCCGATCACCCACCGTTTCCGGGCGTTATCTGTGCCTCGATCAACTATGAAATCTGTCATGGGTTGCCAGACGGCCGTATTCTCAAAAACGGAGACGTGATCGGCATTGACATCGGCTTGCGCTACAAAGGCTGGTGCGGGGACGCTTGTGTAACCTTTGGGGTAGGAGAGGTAACGGCCGAAGCCCAACGCCTAATGGATATTGGCAAAGAATGTCTTAACCAGGGCATCGGAGCCGCCCAACTGGGTGGCTATCTAAACGATATTGGCTCAGCCATCCATGATTATGCTGATACAAAAGGGGTGTCCGTTGTCGAGCATTGGGGTGGACATGGCATTGGTCGCGCCTTGCATGAATCACCCTCCGTTTCCCATGTCCGTCAATCGCACCCTGGCCCCCAATTACGACCAGGGATGGTATTCACCATTGAACCCATGATCAACGCCGGAACCCACGAATGGATATTGTTAGACGATGGCTGGACAGTCATAACGGCCGATGGCGCCCTCTCTGTCCAATACGAACACACCATCGCCATAACAAACAATGGGCCGGAGATCTTAACCAGACTGTAGAGGTAATTGTCGGTAAAGAACACGCTTGTAATAGAAATTACCCAATTACCAATTACAATTTAATTCCCAATTTGGAACCACAATTACCATTTCGGTGTATATATTGTAGTGATGATCATGACTGAAGAGGCTGGTCTAACTATGCAGTTGGATCAGGAAATGGAAGCAGCGCTGATCGGCCGTGCTCAGGACGGTGACGACCGAGCCTGGGATGTGCTGGTCGGCCGTTATCAGACGGCCGTTTTTCGACTTGCCTATCTTGTGGTGCGAGATGACGTTGAGGCTGAAGATGTGGCTCAGGAAGCATTTGTGAAGGCTTTTCTATCCTTAGATAAGTTCGACTTGACCCGCCCTTTCCGGCCCTGGCTGATGGCGATCACCGTGAATCTGGCCCGCAACCGCCGCCGTTCCGTCGGCCGTTATCTGAACAACTTGCGGCGACTGATTGAACGCGAACCAGAGAGAGTGCAGTTGCACGGCTTTGGCGAAGATCTCCAGGCTCGACAGCAAGCTCATTCATTGTGGCAGGCGGTGCAGCAGTTAAACCAAAAAGCACAAGATGTCGTTTATCTACGTTACTTTTTGGAGATGTCGGAGGCAGAAACGGCCGAAACGCTCAACATCGCTCCCGGAACCGTTAAATCCAGATTACACCGGGCCTTGAAACAGTTGCGGGGTGTAATTGAGCGGGATTTTCCGGCGTTAGGCGATGCCTTTCGGATTGATTAGGTTGATAGCTGAACAGCGATTTGGTAATTGGTAATTGAGTTTAGGATAATGGAATCAAATTTTGACAGTTGGGAAACACGATTACGAGATATTGCGGCCGAAGTGGATTATCCAGCCACGCCGGATATAGCGTCTGTTGTTCGACAACGATTAGCCAAAGAAAAGCAGCAGGTAACTATCCGACCCTGGTATGCAAGTCGGTTGGCTTGGGTGGCTGCGGCCGTTCTGCTAGCGCTTGCATTCCTGATAACGGTGCCACAAGCTAGGGCCGCCATCTTTGAATTCTTCCAGATTGGCAGCATTCGCATCTTCCCCACTGACCCGACGGCAACGCCAATAGGTGAGGAATCAGCAGAGGTCGAAGGCGCAACGGCCGTTCCAAACGATCCTGAAGTGACTGGTTTTTCAATCGCCAATCTATCTGGCGAAACGACGCTTGAAGCCTTAGAAGCAGAGTTAGGCGATGCCCTGCTCTTGCCTGAATATCCAGGCGGTATGGGATCGCCCGACCTCGTATTCCTGCAAAATCAAGTTGGGTCGCTTGGTATCCTGGCCTGGTTAGAGGCAGATAGTACAGAACAGGCCTGGGCCATCCTCTACATTCTCACCCTAAATCAAGGCGCGTTTGGCGGCAAGTTTCAGGTGGAGTCGCTGGAAAGTTTACAAGTTAACGGCCAACCCGCTTACTGGGTTGAGGGCGTGCATCTGCTTTCTTTTCATGATGAAAACGGCCGCGTCGAGCCACAGTTAACCCGCTTGATCGAAGGAAATACCTTAATCTGGACGGTGGGCGAAGTCACGTATCGGCTAGAAACAGTTTTGAGTATGGAAGAAGCGGTGCGGATGGCTGAATCAATGCGATAGGTTTTAGCCACGTCATTGTCAACTTCCCGGAGGATTCTCCTCCTTTCAAATTCAACCTCCGGGAAGTTGAGTTTCTTAATATAACACAGCAATAAAGGAGATAATGATGAAGTTAATACATAAAAGAGTAAAGACGTTTTTGGTGTTGGTAGTTGTTCTGTTGATAACCCTTGTTGCAGGGCCAGTTTTGGCCGGGGGATGGGCAGAGGTTACGATCGATCAACTGCCTAGTGAAATTCGCGCTGGGGAATCAATTCAGTTGAGCTTTATGGTTCTCCAACACGGTAAAACGCCCGTTCACTTTCTAGGCGAGTCCGATTTAGCCGTCATTCCGTTGATTACCGGGACGCATACGAAGACAGGTGAAAGCGTCGAGTTCACGGCCGTACCCGTCAAGAACGAAGTCGGCCGTTTCCAGGCCAGCATCATCTTCCCAGCCGAAGGGAAATGGAGATGGACGATTACGCCAAATCCCCTGGTAGGGGAAACTGAATTTAAGCCGTTGATAGTATTGCCAGAATTGAGAGCGCCAGTTGTACAGGCCGAGACAGCCGCTGTCTCAACCGGAACGGCCGAAGCGGCCAAATTACCGGCCGTCCTACCCTGGGTAGGGGGACTGTTACTGATTATGGGCCTGGGATTAATAGGATTCTTTGTCTCCCGCCGCAAACAGCAATTGCCCGTTGTCGTTGACGCAGGGGATTAAAGATGGCTCATCAACAAAAAGTGTGCTTGACAAACATTTCAAATGGTAGCTGTCATACCTGCGAAGGCAGGTATCCAGGGGGGGTAGTCTATATCAAATGGATTCCCGCCTACGCGGGAATGACAAATCTGTGCTTCAAGCAATATTTAGGACACTAATTGGTGAAGACCCTTAAAGATTAAGTATCTTGCATAAGTTATGTGCTGCCCTATCATTAGGTAGAGCAGCACACTCGTATCTTATTTATTTCTCAACATGAGCATCAGCCGCCAATACGCCACCAGCCTTGCCATTCCCCATCGGCTGCGTGGTGATCCCAAGCGGCCGTATAAAGTTTATTGTCCGAACCAACAGCAAAGATGTCTAGTTTGAGAGACGCTCTGGAAACGGCCGCGACAGCCGACCCGGTCTTGGCGCTGAGATTGCCCACTCGCCACCAACCACGCCATTTGCCATCGGCGACCCGACGATCATAGGCAGCCGTATATATCTTGTTGTCAATCCCGGTGACAAATATATCCAGGTTATCCGACTCACGCGATACGACTGAAACCGATGTTCCTGGTATCGTTGACCGATTGCCCACTTGCCACCAACCACGCCATTTACCATCAGCGGCATGGCGATCATAGGCGGCCGTCCAAACTTTGCCATTATTACCAACAACAAAGACATCAAGCTTGTTAGGGTCTCTAGCCACAACTGAGACAGGTGCGCCAGAGGGGGCGGTCAAATCTTTGATTTTCCACCAACCCCGCCATTTGCCATCATCCACATGCTGATCCCAAGCGGCCGTATAAACCCTGCCGTCAATTGCCGTCACAAAGATGTCCAATTTGTTGGGGTCTCTTGAGACAACCGACACAGGCGCACCGGGCTTGGCGATCAAATTTTTGATACGCCACCAGCCCCGCCACTTGCCATCGGCGACATGGTGATCATAGGCAGCCGTATAAATGCCACCATCATTACTAACCAGGAAAACATCCAGCTTATTGGCATCGCGGGCAACGGCCGTAATAACACCGTTGGTCGGGATCGCACCCTTCAATATATTCCACCAACCGCGCCACTGAGCATTAGCGACATGCTCGTCCCAGGCCCCCGTGTATGTTTTGCCATCTTGCCCAGCGATGAAAACATCCAGTTTGTCATCATCACGCGAGACGACCGTCGCTGGTGTATTTGATTTAGCAATATCTTTCAGCACAGGCCGCCACCGATCCCAGTTTTTAGCATAAGTGTTTGGTCGCCAGCGGGCGACCCAGGCTCGACCACTCGTATCGGTCGCCACAACATCAAGCGAATTGGGACCCCGTGTGATGGCGCTCGTCGTCAACAGGGAACGGACGCCAAATACAGGTGATGGCGGGTTGCGAACGATTTCATTAGCTTGGGGAATGCCTCGTGAAACGCTTTTCCATTTCCCATCGGTCCCCTTGACTTCATAATCGCTAAAGGCAACCGGGATTGTAACCATACCCGGTGAACGGAAGGCCGCCCCACAACCGCCGCTCAAATCTGGTTTGTTATTAACGGCAATATGCATATGGGAACCATTGGTTCCGGTGTTTCCAGTCAAGGCAAGCTGCTGTCCCATCTTGGCATTATCGTTCAGACTCACTTGAGAGCTGTTTTTAACAAAATGCAGATAGGAGCAATATTCGTCAGGGGCTTGACGAATATCAATGACATTTGAGTAATTGGCTGTGCCAGGAGAAGAGGTCTCACAAGCGCTGACGACCTTGCCAGGCGCAGAGGCATAAAAAGGTCTGCCCTCAGTTGCCTGACCATCGGCAACAAAATCCCAGGCGAATGCAGCCATGCCATCATGGGAACCAAAATTATTGATGCCGCCATTACACAGCCAGGCCTCACCAGCCGGAAAAGGTAAATCCATCGGCTGATGACCTGACGGCATGGGCAGCAAAGCAGAGTCAGTTGCGTTATTTCGGTTGGAAGAGGTGGTTATCTTTTTGACGTTGCCATGATAAGTAACTGGACGGTTCAATTTGGCCGACCGTTTTTTCCCGCCGAATGAATAACCAAAGAGAAGATTCTTCTCATTCCCAACAAGGTGAGGGACATTGACATTCAAATTGACCATTTCGCCAGACGTTAACAATCCCTTGAAGATAGCAATATCATCAAGCAGACCATAATATTGGGCATTTCGGCCGTTCGTCACCGCGCCTGTTGTCCGCTTGCCAAACCGTAAGGTTCCTTGGGGCAGGTTTGAAGAATTTTTTGGAACCACAAGCGGTGGGCCAACCTGTAAAGCATCTAAAAACAAGGTGTAGGTGATTTTTGTCCGGCCCAGATCAGCGTGAAGGGCCAGATAGCGCCACTCGCCAGATAATACCGGAACGGAATAGGTCGTCGTATGATTACCAATTTTCAACAAGAGAACCATCTTTTTTGTCCCCTGGATTGAATTGTGATCACCTTGCCCGATGAAGAAAGTGCCTGACCCGTTTTCTGCCACGAATGGCCCTTCATAGGCGTAGGGATACTGGGCCATAAACCTCAAAACCAAAGTGTAATCGCTATTTGAGAATTCCGAGAAATTGAGATTGGTGTCGGCATATCCGCCCCAACCTAATGCAATTGCCATGATAAACCTCCGTTCATGATTTAGTAACAGGCTAATAGAAAAGAAACGGCCGATAAAGCTAAAATAGTCTTTATCAGTCGCTTCTATATCTATTAACGTTATTTGAACGGTTTTTCCGGCAATGCTTGCGGGAACTATGTTAGTTATACAGCAGGGTTTCGGGGAAAAAGGCGTACCAGCCGAACCAGTAAGCTAAATGACCACTGAGCCGGGGGATGGTTTCGCCATCGGGGCCAACAAGCCCCTCTTCGGTCACTTGCCATTCACGGCCGTCTTCGTCAAGGACAGTATAGGGGTCCGGGCCAGGGGTGAAAAGTCGTTCGCCACGATCATAGGCTCGCACCTCACCACCGTTGGTATACGTCACCAGACCAACGCGGCGGTTATTACCATCAATAACGACAGTCCCTTGAGTGGCGACGAGGACGACGGCCGTTTCGCCCAACATATCATTGACCACCTGCTCTTCAGCCAGCCGATTCACATCGTAAGCCTTTGGTATGCCATCCAGGTAGAGGGTATAGACAAAATCTTTATCAGCTAACAGGTCTGACCGCTGCCATACCGGGAACATCGTCCCAGATGATTGGAAATAGTCGCCATAGAGGATGCCCGGTTCGTAAAATTCAGGGTCATAGACACCCGTATCACGGTCGAGAACGAGGGTGTCGGGGTGTTGGCTGAACCAATCTTCCCAGGCGCTGAGGACGACGGGAAAGATATTGAGCCGCAAGCCTTCTTCGGCAACCAATTCACCCAGAACTGGTTCGCCTGTAAGCTGATTCCAGAGGGTGCGGGTCGGCCGATCATACATGAGCTTATTGCTGCGATAGAGGAAGCCAGAGGTGCCAAAGTCGTAAGTTTCGCCGTTGGGCGCCCGGCCATCAAAAGCGATGGCGGCCCCACAGAGGGTACAGTAAGCCAGCGAAACGGGTACGCCGCCAACTATGTCGTTTGCCATCTCATGGTTATCGACGATGCGAAGGGGATAGGCTCGGGCCTCGCCATTGATCTCAAGGCCAAAGACGGGTTCGTTGGGCAATAGATAATCAGCATCGGCCCCAGGAATCATCGGCGCTTGATCGAGCGGGGGAATGCCATCGGTCTGGACGCCACCCCACTGTATCTCTTCCACCCGGATGCGGGAGGGATGTTCGTCGGAGAGAAATTCGCCAAAGTTAGGATCAATACGGGAGAGCATCGTCCCTTTCCAGCCAGTGAAGCCGGGCGGGGGAACGAGATCGGTTCGGCCGTACCATTCGATCCAGGCCGGCCAATCGTCGCCAAAGCTCTGGTTGCTTAACGTTTCCAGTGCGTCAATATAGCTGCTGTACGAGCCGCGAATGACGCTAATTTGGCGGGCGCGCATCAGTTCAATGAAAACAGCTACAAAGCGGGTGTCACCCGATTCGACGATGGTTTGGATGCTCTCTTCGGCGTTAGTCTGTTCCGAGCTAATAAGATTGTACATAAATTCGGTTGCCAACTCATCTGGCAAAGGGTTGCCTTCGGGCAGAGGTGGCAAGGGTGTGGGTGGCGTTAACGGGTCTACGGCAGGGGCGATGATGGGGTTGGCGGGATCGGCCGTTGTTTCTTCACCGTCGCTTGGCTCGTCGGTTTCTGCTGCCATGATCTCTGGCTCCTCTGTGGCCGGGGTTTCTTCTCCGGCAGGGCCACAAGCAGATATAAATAAAATAAGTAAAATGAATATGGTTGCAGGGGGAAAAAGGTGTTTTTTCATCATGCTGGTCAGTATATCAGAGAAATTCCTGTCCAAAATGGCTTGTAACAGATATGTAAGCGATCCTTAAGAAGATGGTCAGACACTAGGCTCAATGCTTTACGGACAGTCTGCTTTGGGCTAAATTTCGAGGCTATGATTAAACCTATCAGGAAGATTTTATCCCTCTTGCTGCTCGGCTGTTTTCTGGTTGTTTTATGGTCGGCCGTTTCAGTCTATACTTTTTCGCGGCGGGATGAGACGCGGGAAGCGGATGCGGCGATTGTATTGGGAGCGGCCGTTTTTGGAACACGGCCGTCACCGGTGCTGCGGGAGCGAATTAACCATGCCATCGGGCTGTATGAGGCGGGGTATGTCGAGGTGATTATCTTCACGGGCGGGTTGGGGCAAACAGCCAGCGTGACAGAGGCGGAGGCTTCGGCCGTTTATGCCCAGGCTAGAGGGGTTCCAGCAGAGGCGATTCTGGTGGAGACAACTTCGACGACTACCCGTGAAAACTTGAAAAATACGAGGCTGATTGCGGCCGAAAATGGATTAGACAGCTTTCTGATTGTCAGCACCCCTTTTCATATGAAGCGGGCTGTCTCGATGGCGGACGGGTTGGGAATGGAGGCTTATTCTTCGCCGACCCAGACAATTCGCTGGATTAGCGCCTATACTAAAACGAGGGCGTTTGTTCAGGAGGTCGTGAGCTATATTATCTATCTGTTGGGTGGGTAGCTTCTTTTAGCAAGGAGTTAGACGAACTTTAAGGGTTGGCGCCAGCATCCTACTGGCGTTCCTATTGGCTGTACGAAAGGACAGGTGGTTTGCCTGTCCTTTTTGCTTGCTTGGAGTCTGTCCCCCTGTGCGATGTGATCTTGCGGTTGAAATGTTAGACTATTTTCATCGTAATGAAACCAAGTTTTTAAGGTGATCAAGATGATCAAGAAAAAGAATATTGTTTTTTGATCGCCTTAAAATTTAACGGACATTTTTGGAGGACAGCAATGACAACACATGATAGAAAGACGGCTTTGATTACAGGGGCTTCAAGGGGATTGGGATTGGCTTTGGCCCGGGAATTGGCCCGGCGAGGCTGGCAGTTGATTATTGATGCCAGGGGTGAGGGGGCGTTGAATGGAGCCTATCGAGAGTTGAGCGCATTGACCGAGGTAACGGCCGTTGCAGGCAGCGTGAATGATCAGGCCCACCGTCGGGCGTTGGCAGCGGCAGCGCGAGCCTTAGGCGGCTTGGATGCAGTCGTCAATAACGCCAGCATTCTCGGCCCTAGCCCCCAACCGGAGCTGTTGGATTATCCATTAGAGACATTGGCGGATGTTTTCCAGATCAATGTCGTCGCTCCATTAGGCATTATTCAAGCCGTAAACGGCACATTGAAGGCTGAGGCGCGGATCATCAATATAACCAGCGATGCTGCTGTTGAAGCCTATGAAGGTTGGGGCGGCTATGGGGCTAGCAAAGCGGCCCTGGAACATATGTCGGCTATTTTGGCGGCCGAAAATCCAGGCTGGGGCGTCTATTGGGTTGATCCGGGTGATATGAATACCCAGATGCACCAAGAGGCTTTCCCTGGTGAGGATATTAGCGATCGGCCGTTGCCAGAAGTTAGCGTCCCAGGATTCGTGGCTTTGTTAGAAGGGGATTGGCCGAGCGGCCGTTATGCCGCCCGTGATATTCTAACGGTTATCAGAGCAGATGAAAACGGAGCCGTTTTGGAGGTGGCCTAATGATCGCCTTCCATCCAAACAGCGCCCCAACTTTAGCAATGGACTCTATATTGAAGAACCGAGAGCAGTTGGCTGGACTGGATAATACCATTGATTTCGAGCTGCCCGCTTCCTTAGAGGCAGGCGAGCCGCCAGAAGCAAGAGGCTTGGCCCGCGATAAGGTGCGACTGATGGTATCCCACTACACCGATGACCGGATTAGCCATCACGACTGCTTCTGCGAGTTCGACAGCTATTTGAAGGCGGGCGATGTATTGGTTCTCAATACCAGCGGTACCCTGCCTGCGGCCTTACGCGCAGAACGGGCCGATGGGACAGCGCTAGAGTTACACCTTTCGACCCGCGTGCCGGACACGCTTTTGCATAACATTTTTGATGAGCATACGGCCGATGCTGAACTATGGGTGATCGAACTGCGCTTGCTGGAAGACAACAAAACGTCACCCTTTCTCAATGCCTCTGCCGGTGAAATCATTCAGCTTCCAGAGGGCGCATCAGTTGAGTTATTAGCTCCCTATAGTCCACCATCCGAGGACAATGGCTCTGTCCGCTTATGGGTGGCAGCATTTAAGTTGACCGATTACTTTCAAAGCTACATCAACCGACATGGCTATCCAATTCGATACAACTATGTCCACGAAGCCTGGCCGCTTTCCTATTATCAGACCGTCTATGCCAATGAGATGGGCAGCGCAGAGATGCCATCGGCTGGGCGGGCGTTTACTTCCCGCCTTGTAACCCGCCTTGTGGCGCGAGGCGTGCAGATCGCGCCAGTGTTGCTCCACACAGGTGTTGCCAGTCTCGAAGCCCATGAACCCCCTTATGCAGAATATTATGAAGTCGCACCAGAAACGGCCGCTCTGCTCAATGCCGCTCGGCGGGAAGGGCGGCGGATCATCGGGGTTGGCACAACGGCCGTGCGCACTATCGAAACGGTAACGGATGAAGCAGGCATCACCCATGCTGGCAAGGGCTGGACTGAATTAGTCATCACGCCTGAGCGAGGCATTTGGGGCGTGAATGGTCTATTGACTGGTTTCCATGAACCAGAAGCCACTCACCTAGCCATGTTAGAAGCCTTAACGGGTCGGCAGCATCTAGCCATTACCTATCGAGAAGCATTAAAGCAAAAATATCTCTGGCATGAGTTCGGGGATCTACATCTGATTTTGCCGTGAAGGGAGTAATTGGTAATTCGTAATGGGTCGCTCTAATTACGAATTACCAATACCGTTATATTTACGGGATGGTCACAGCAATCTCTTGAGAGAGCGTGACCCAGGGGGCGGCGCCGCTTTTACAGGCAGAGAGGGCATCGAAACAGATAGCTAGCCGCAAGGTGTAATTGCCTGATTCCGGGAGTTTAATCCAATCTTCGGCGCTCAACCCCGACGTTTGAACGGCATCATTGTTGCCACCCCAACTTAATTTGAATAAATCACCCCGATCAACACCATCTTTTTTGGGCAGGGCGCCGAGGCCGGAGAAGGGTACAGGGCCGCCAGAATTGTTTTGGACGGTGAATTCGTACCAGATGTCGGCGTTGACGGCATAGGTCGATCTATCTTGAAGGGCGAAATGGGTGCCATTCAATCCATTGGTATTGACTGGCACGGCCGTTGGCGGTGGCGCGGCTGTTGGGGGAATGGGTGTATTGGTTGGCACGACCACTGGCGCGACTGGTGCAGGCGTGTTTGTAGCCGTCGGTTCTGGCGTTTCTGTCGCTTCTGGGGTGGCTGTTGCTTCGGGCGTGTCGGTTGGGGTTGCCGTTGGTTCGAGGGTATCCGTGACCAACACTTCAACGTCGGGAGCGGGGAGGTCGGTTGGCACGGCCGTGTCTGTTGGCACAACCACCACCTCCTCTACAGTGGGAACAGCGGTGTTTTCAACTACTTCACCGCCGCCACCGGTTACGTTTTGGAGCAGCAGCACAAAGGCCACGACCAATATTAGAATTAATAAGGCGGCTAATCCGCTTAGAACGACAGCAAGGTTTTTACTCATAATGGGAAAGTTATCTCCTATAAAATAGCTCACGCAAAGGCACAAAGGATAAAGGATTGTATCCATATCCTTATTGCGTGGCCGAAGTTGTCTCTTGTTAAACTGCGCCTTTTCCCAAAAAGGTATTGCAATCTAATTGTACTCTGTTATAGATTGTGAATAGTAACGATACTAATCATTTAGAGCAACCTATTTATGAATATGAGGTGATGATTCAGCTTATGATAGAAATTCAAACATTGGACGAAACGCATAAAACTTGGGCGGCCGAATTTTTGTCCGAAGCATGGGGCAACGTCAAAATGGTGTCGCGTGGCCGTCTTCACGATTTAACCACATTGCCAGGGCTGGTGGCCTTATCCGACAGCGAGCCAGTTGGGTTGTTAACCTATCATATTGTTAAAGGGGCCTGTGAAGTGACCAGCATCAACAGCGTGAGAGATGGGAGCGGTGTGGGGTCGGCTTTGCTTGGGGCGGTCAAGGAAACGGCCGTTGCAGCAGGCTGTTGGCGGCTCTGGTTGATCACCACCAACGATAATATGAAAGCGTTGCAATTCTATCAGAAGCGAGGCTTCGTAATGACGGCAGTTCATCCCAATTCACTCAAGGAAGCCCGACGGCTGAAGCCAGAAATTCCCTTGACCGGGCTGGATGGCATTCCTCTGCGAGATGAGATCGAGCTGGAAATAAGGCTAGCCTCCCCTCCGGCTATGATTAGCCGATTAAATCACGCTCAGATCACCATTCCAAAAGGGCAAGAAGCCGCTGCCCGCCAATTTTATTGCCACTTATTAGGCTTGGAAGAGATGGAGAAGCCTGATTCATTAAAAGGACGGGGCGGCTTTTGGGTTTATTTAGGTGATCAACAGCTTCATGTCGGGACTGAGGACGGGGTAGAGCGGACCAAAACGAAAGCCCATCTTGCTTATGAAGTGCCAGATTTATCATTGTGGCGGAACCTGTTTAGCGAGGTAGATGTCCCGATAAAGGAGTCGGTTCCCATACCCGGCTTCGACCGCTTTGAAATCCGCGACCCTTTTGGCAATCGAATAGAATTCATCCAACCGCTGCCCGATCCAACAAAGCGATTTTCAGATCGAGTGCGAGATTATGTGCTTTATCGGCCCGATTACCCGGCCGGGATTCTACCGTTTTTGGCCGATGAACTCGGCTATTCACAAGCATGGGTCATTGCTGATATTGGGTCAGGGACGGGAAAACTGGCCCAGTTGTTTCTTGAAAATGGCAATCAGGTTTATGGAGTCGAACCGAACGATGAGATGCGGTTGGCTGGAGAAGATGTATTGGCCGGGTACAGCAACTTCACGAGTGTGGTAGGAACGGCCGAAGCAACGACATTGGCAGATAATTCGGCCGATCTTATAACGGCTGGACAAGCCTTCCATTGGTTCGATCCGCCTAACGCCTTGGTCGAATTCCGTCGAATTCTAAAGCCAGGCGGTATAGTAGCCTTAATTTGGAACCAATGGTCGGCCGATCTGTCGTCATTTATGTCAGATTATCAAAACCTCTTAACGACCTTCAGCCTGGATGCTAACCGCGTCCGCCATAATTCGACCGAGGCCAACGCCGAAGTAGTGGCCTTTTTCGAGCCTAACGGCCCTTCACTTCATTTATTGGAAAACAAACAGATGCTTGATTTTGAGGGTATTAAAGGCAGGTTGCTGTCTTCCTCTTATGCCCCCCTGCCCGGCCACCCCAGCCATGAACCGATGATGGTTCGATTAGGCGAAATTTTTGACAGCCACCAACAGAATGGTCTCGTCGAATTTCTTTATAAGACCCATGTCTATTATGGGGAGATTGGGGATTAGGGGTTTAACAGACATGGGCTAAACGGTCAGGAATCGTCAATAAATTCGAGCCAAGAATTAGATCAAAAATTAGTGATAATTCGTGGCTCCTATCTTGATTGAATGTAAAACTAAATAGACCTAAAACAATATTGAAGCCATTTCACGGCGGTAAAGGATTGATAACGGATCGCTGTCGCCAAGAAATTCAAAGATGCTCAGTAAGACTGCTTTAGCCTTACCGTTTTTATAATCTTTGTTGTGTCGCAAGACATCAAGCAAGCCATCGAGGGCTGGGGCCGGTTTGCCCTGCCCCAATAGGCGGGCTGACTGGCGATACTGGGCTTCGATGGGGGTCATTTCCAGATTGACATCAGAGTCGCGTCCTTCAACCAATTTCAGGAATTCAACCAGAGGCATGAGCCGTTCGGCCGAATTCATAAGAGCAGGCACTTCGAGTAGATCTTCCAGATGGGTTTTGGCTCTGGCTGCTTGACCCTGACCTAATAAGGCTCGCGCTAAACCGAGACGGGCCTCTGGAGAAGGGCCGTTGGTTGAGATTAGTTGGGAGAAGCGTTCTTCGGCCTGTTCCCATTTACGATCTGAGAGCAGCTTATTAGCCATATCTAGGGATAGTTCTGATTCATTGGGGGCGATCTGACGCAAGAAGTCGCGCACGCGCGGCTCTGGCTGAGCGCCGACAAATTCGTTGACGACACGGCCGTCTTTGAAAGCTTTTACGGCCGGAATACCCTGCACGCCAAATTGGATCGAAAGGTTTTGATTGGTATCAACGTCGACTTTAGCCAAAATGAAGCTGCTGTTCGGTTCAGCCGCCAGCCGCTCTAACATGGGGCCTAACATGCGACAAGGGCCACACCAGGCGGCCCAAAAATCGACAACCACCGGGGTTTCATAAGATTTTTGGATGACATCTCGTTGAAAAGTTGCTTCAGTGACATCAATAACGTTGTCTACGTGTGACATATATTTCTCCTGAGAAGATAACAACAGATGACAGCTACTTTTGTCGTGACTGTCGCCCATAGGCTGAATTGTATCGTTACAATTGTGATATTGAATAGGTTGGTCTTTTAATTCCGGCTCTATTGTAGCACGGGTTTATTAGTATCCCGTAAAAACCCCTACATTTAATAAATCAATTTAACGAGTGTAGATGCTTTTCAATTTCCACAACAACATGTTCGATTGGGACTGGCTTCTTGAGGAACTCCTTGACACCGGCTCCGATGAGTTGAGCGCGTTCTTCACCATCATTGGGTGGATTGGCAGAGAGGACGATAATAGGAATGTGACGGCTATGTTCTTCCTCCCGCAGTCTACGAATTGTCGTGGCTCCATCCATCCGGGGCATCATCATATCGAGGAGAATTAAATCAGGGATATGTTCAGCCACAGCTTCTAAACATTGGTAGCCATCATTAGCAGTCATGACATCAAATCCATAATAAATGAGGGCGTGTTTTAGCCAGTTAGCAATATCTTTGTCGTCATCGACAACCAAAATTTTGCTACCCATTTTGGTTTGCTCTAGTTGGTCAAAGATTCGTTCGACAGAACTCAACAACGCCTCCCTATCGACAGGTTTAGTTAGGTAGTCGGCCGCCCCTAAGGCCATCCCTTTCTCCGATTCAGCTACCACTGAGATAACGACAACTGGAATTTCGCTCGTTTCTGAGGAGGATTTCAGCTTTTCCAAAATGTGAAGCCCGTCCACGTCCATCAACAAATCCAGGGTAATTAAGTCTGGCTTTATGTTTTTTACCGTATCTAAAAGATTTTTAGTAGTTGACTTAACAGTTACCCGATAACCCTCATCTTCAAGGCGATGCTGGAATAGTTGAGCAATCTGAACGTCGTCATCAACCACCATGATATGAGCCCCATTTTGCTTTACTACCACTTTGTTTGGCTCGGACATCGCTCTGGATACGGCCGTTAAGTTGGCGCTTTTGAGAGATTTTGTCGACAATCCTGCTGGAAGTGGCAGCGTAAAGCTAGCCGTCGTCCCTTCATTTACTTCGCTTGTTACCCAAATTTCCCCGCCGTGCATCTCAACTAACGACTTAGTGATACTAAGGCCCAGACCGGTCCCAGCTTGCTTGCGAACGGCCGACGCATCGGCCCGAAAGAATCGGGTAAAAAGTTTTTCTTGGTCTTCCTTTAATATCCCTAAACCGGTATCAACGATATCTACTTGGATAGCATTACCCACTAGATTAGCGTGAACGGCTGCCCCACCTTCCGGTGTGTATTTGTAGGCATTGCTAAGTAAATTAATAAGTATCTGCGTGATTCGATTTGAATCGCCAAAAACTTTAGGCAAATCATCCTCAACATTTACTGCCAAAGATAGTCCGCGTTCCTCAAACTGATGGTTAATACTTTTAACGGCAAAATCGATCTGTTCATGTATCGAAATAAGCTGAACATCAAGGTCGATGTTACCCGACTCAATACGAGAGACATCTAATAAATCTTTGACCAAATCGTGTAGTCGCTCAGTATTATTTTTAGCAATCTGCAAAAACTCGCTTTGTTGAGGGTTTATTTCACCAGCGCTGCCCTGGACCACCAGATCAATATATCCTTTTATTGATGTTAATGGCGTGCGAAGCTCGTGGGAAGCAATTGAAACAAAGTCACTTTTCATCTGGTCAATCTCTGCTTCACGAGTGAAATCACGGAAAACGGCAACCGTACCAGTTGAACCATCGACAAACGATTGCAGGGGGGCGAGGCTAATAGAGAGTGTCTTTTCGCCCCAATCTAGTTTCATCGGCGGCCGATTAAAGGCTTTATCTTTAAGCATATCAAAGATTAACCCTTGATCTGTTTCGGAGACATGATTCGCCATAACCTCGCCAATTTTTCGCTCCACAATCTGTTCCGGTGGGATATTTAGTAATTGACTAATAGCTGGGTTGGCAACGATAGCGATATCATCCCGGTTGAAAACGATAACGCCATCAGCAATACTTTCTAAGATCGTCTGGTTTTTGCTAGCCTCGCCATGTTCACGAGCCAGGGCCGAGGCCAAGTCTTTGGTGCGTTCATTAACCCGCTGGTCAAGCTCTCTGTTTATCGTTTGAACATCTTCTAAAGCCCGTTCCAAACTACGGGCTGAGAGCCAGGAAAGAAATCCAATGGCTATCAAGCCCAAAGAGCCAATCAGATTGGGGGTTACGTCATTGAGGGTGGCAATGGTAATGATGACAGCTGTGACAATTACAGCCATGATAATACTGGCAAACGGCCGTAAAACGATACTGCCCATGATGATGGGAATGGCAAAGAGGAATAGGGTACGGCCGCTTACCACCTCATCAGGGACATCAAAAGCGAGGACAGCGATAAATATGAGGAGGAAAAGGGTTGCTGCCACCCACCCCAGCCAGTAGCGATTGATCAGGTAAATGACACCCAATCCAACCAACATAACGATACCAGCTTGATAAAGAATCGCTGACTCGGCATCCGACTCTTGCCCGATGACATCGAAATAAACGGTCGCTATCAACCCCAGAATGACAATGACAACGGTAAATACGAGCAGGATACTTAAAAGACGACCCCGCCGGGCATCTTCAGGGTCCGTTGAGGGAACATCAAACAGTTGGCTTAAAAATTCCATTGTCATATTTACTAGAGTATAGGTGTAATTTCCGCATTATACTATAGTAGCATAGTCTTGATCTTCCCCCATATTAATGGACACTCAGTTAAGGATGATTGAGGCATTAGAATAATAAGCCTCTTCAAAAGCGGCCGGACTGACATAACCCAAAGTTGAGTGGCGTCGCTGGCGATTATAGAAGGCCTCGATGTAAAAGAAAATATCAGCTCGGGCCTGGGCGCGAGTCTCATAGTAGGCATGATGCACCCACTCCATTTTCAAGCTGCCGATAAAAGATTCGGTTGGGGCATTATCATAGCAGTTACCAACGCCGCTCATGCTAACCTGGAAAAGATAGCCCTTTAACATTTGTTGATAATCAACGCCGGTGTATTGGCTACCACGGTCAGAATGATGTAGCAAGCCAGGCCCCGGCCGCCGCTGCTGGATGGCCATGTTCAGAGCTTCCAGGACCAGGTGGCTGGTCATGCGGGCTGACATCGCCCAACCGACAACCCGGCGCGAGAACAAATCGAGAATCACCGCCAGATACAACCAGCCTTCCAGAGTAGGTATGTAGGTGATATCGGCCGTCCATTTTTCGTTTGGGGCTGCGGCCGAAAAGTCTCTAGCCAGCAGGTTGGGCGCGACCGGATGCTTTTCGTTCGCTTTGGTTGTCTTTTTGTAACAGCGCTTTTGCCTGGCCCGAATACCGTGCTTTCTCATCAAGCGAGCGACTCTATTCCGACTGCAAGAGACCCGTTCCTTGAGTTCGTGATAGATTCGTGGGCTGCCATAGGTCCCTCGGCTACCTTCATGAACGGCTTTTATTTCCTTCAGCAGAGACCGATTAGCCATCTCCCGCGTGCTGACGGGCCGTGTGCGCCAGGCATAATACCCGCTGGTTGAGACAGCCAACACCCGACACATGAGTGTCACCATGAATTCCTGGCGATGTTCTTCGATGAACTGGTATCTCATGACTTTGGGTTGCTGAAGATGGCGACTGCTTTTTTTAATATGTCTCGTTCTTGCTCGGCGATTCGTAGTTTTCGCTCTAGCTGCCGAATTTTTTCTTGCTCGGGTGTCAGATGGCCTCGACCTGGAAAAGCTGCTTCGCCTTGGATTTTCATCTGCGCTTTCCATTTGGTTAGCAGACCATGGGTAATTCCCAACTCGTTCTCTACTGCGAACGCGCTCTTGTCACTCGTTTGCCACAAGTTAACGGCGTCCCGTTTGAATTCGTCGGTGTAGGTTCTTTTTTTTCTTGTCATGTTTTCCTCCAAAAAAGTGTATTATACCTTTTCTTTTTGTCCACTTTTTTGGGGGAAGATCATCTTGTTTGTGAAGATATAGAAGATTTTTTTGACGAAATGTTGGTGTGAAAGAAGTTCAACTTTTTGCTACATATCATTCCTCAAATAAGGTGAACCAAAAGTTGAACTTCTATGTTGGAGAGAAGCTGGTTTTAGGGGAGTTTGCCGAAGGTCTCTTCATATAGGATAAGGGCAGAAAGCACGGCCGAACGAACCACATCTTGGGGCGTATAAAGACATTTGCCAATCCATAGTTCCGGATAATCAGAATCCGGCCCCTGGTGGTTAACTGCTAGAAACTCAGCCGCTCGTTGCAAGACTTCTTTCTTCACTGGCTTGTGTTGATGGTAATAGAGAAGGGCTGTCAACACATAGGCTGTCTCTTCGACGGTACCTGTTTCATAAAAGCCCCAGGAGCCATCCGGCCGTTGGGTGTGAAGCATCCAATCAATAGTCGGTTGACAAATGTATATCAAAAAGGCATCGTGGCGCAGCAGCCCAACCAAGACATGGGCGGTGGCATAGTAGGGCGAAATATGCCATTTATCGATCCAATAAACGCTGAAGATTCGATTATCCAGCAGCTTGATAATTATCTCTTCCAAGACCTCATACCGATTAGGATAGCTGCCCACCATCAATTCAAGCGCTTCCATCGCGTGCAAATTGGTGCCGATACTGATATTCCGTTCAAAATCGTAGGTCTTAAAGATGTTAGATTTTTTGTCTTGGAACCGCGCTAAAATCATCGGATCAACCTCATACCCAGCCAGCATCAAAAGCCGCGTCGTGACCGAGGTAATGTCGCCATCTGGAATGCCAAAAGAAGGGTCAAGGCCAATCCCCCTGCTCCCCAACTGACTATCCAACTCTTCCCAAATAGCCGTCTCGGCGAATTCAGTTATTGGCAGCCCCGAAAAGGCCAGATTATTTAAGGCCCAGGTTAGCTCAAAGGTCCGAAAAGGGTATAAGTAGATAATATGGGCCATCTGTTGGCGCATATTTTGAAGATAACGAATGGCACGGCCGTCTTGCTTGCCATTTACCATGAGATAGTAAGCGGTTGTGGCAGGCGAATTGCCAAGCGAGCCGTTGCTAGCAATTGCCTGTGTCATTTTTTCACCATCACCCTTTTTACCCAGAAATTCAAGGGAGTGGACGGTCGATATTTGGGGTGAGTACAGGTATTTCGGAGGAATGAGCTGAAGTTTTTCGGCCTGAATTTTGCCATAGCCACAAGTATGATTGGGGACATCTAACCCGGCGCTGCGAGCATCTTCCAGGAGGGTGGGAAACAACAGCTCAAAGCCAACCAACTCGAAGGGGTCTCTATGGAGGAAGTGAAGATGATGCCAAAGGAAAGTTTCAGCTCGTTTGATAGCTTTTTTTGTTTCGGCGCTACGGCCGTTCTCTTGCAAAGCGATTGCTGCGGCCAAAGTGCAAATGATTCGGTCGTGGTAATAGGGAATCTCGCCCCCCCAACTACCATCCGGCCGTTGATTGTCCATTAGCCAATGAATCATTTCCGGCCAATATGGTTGATTTTGCGCTTTATCCTTTAGTCTACCTAGCCAGGCAATATCGTAAGGGCTTGGCCCCATGCGCTGACTTAGGTTTTTAATAAGTTCTTGAGCCTCCTGTTTATAACTCAATCAAATACTCCTTTGATAATTGTGGGAGGTGAATGATAGGCAGTAAATGGTTTCCAAACCTGGACAAGGTTTCAATTATAACATGGAAAATTTATGATGGTTTCTTACTTGAGGGATTGCGTTAATTGGACTTGAGGAAGGGGGTACCAGAAGCTGCCATCGGCCGATTTTTTTCCAATACCAAGAACATGGTGTCGGTTCTTATCGTAGAATTCAGCTAAAGTTTGCCAGGTTTCGGCCGAAAGATCGCCATACCGTTCACTGACAGGGCGGGAAAAGAGATGATCGTACAAAATTGATCGCAGCAAGTATTGATCTAGATAGGGGGAGGGACTGATTGTGAAATAGAGGTCTTCCTCTCCAGTAGAAATGAGGGGCATATCAAAGGCGGACGGCCGATCAAAGCCGATGAAAATGTCAACGGGCGAGACAATCTCGCCATAATAAGCAGCAATAATTTCTTTCTTGTTTGGTAGACGGCCGTGTTCCTGAAAAAACCGCAGCCCAATTTCAGCCACTGTTTCAGCCGCATCATGGGCGCAAACGCCAAAGAAGAGACGATGCTTGTCATTTTCAGCCGTTCTCACAGTCAATTCATCAAAGCTGATAAGCGCATCCTCGTAAGGAGTCCCGGTTAGATGACGAACTGTATCGCCATAAACCTGCACCCGCACCCCATAATCCTGGTAAAAATCTAGCAACGCATCGTTTTCATTAATCCAAAGCAGACCCGGTTTGATCATTTCGGCATACGCTGCCCCTCGTGACAATAGCTCCGGCCCAAAAATCGGGGTCAATAAAGTCTCAATACCATGATCGAAGAACAGCTTATAGAGAGCTACCTGTCGATTCCACGTAGTCGCCATATAAGCTTCCATCGAGACCCCCCTGCCCTGCTCCCCATGTTCCAACATGAACCACCGACGAGTTCCATTAATGGGAAAAACAACGACCCCTGGCCCTTTCTCCCGAACCAGTTCCGCCACCTCGTTGGTTGGCAGGGCTTGGAACGCTTCAAATTCCATCTAGGATTGCTCCTTCGGCCGCTTTCCCGGCCAGGGAAAGAACCGAGAGGTTCGAGCGATATAGTCTCGGTAGCCAGGAATGTTACTGCCTAGCAGGTTTTCTTCTTTGCTGACCAAACGGCCGAAATCCCAAAAAGTGTAAAGGATGACAAGCAGGATCGGTATAGAAGGATTGAGCAGCAGCAGCCCAAAACCAAACATGAAGAAAGAGGTGTAGATGGGATGACGAATAAAAGCATAGGGACCGGTTTCGATCAAATGTTGATCCTTCTGAACTTCAATCCGTTCGCCAAAAAACTGTTGCAAGTTTGATCTAGCCCACCAATGAAGCAACAAGGAGCCGAAAAAGAGGAAAAGACCGCCAATTTGAACAAACATGCCCCATTCTTCGGTCGGGTAAAACCCTAGAATGGGCAAGATAGTCGGTTGGAGTATAAGAAATAGGGAGACGGCCAGTCCAACAATGGTATATTGGACAGCTCCACTGCTGCCTTTTTCGCGGAAAGGATCATATTTTAGAATAAGCCAGAAGTGCATACCATAAAAGATGCCAATTACAACGAAAACGGAAAATGAAAGTGACAGACCTGTAACCATTTAATTTGTCCCTCCTTCTACGGAAGTTAGATGACCATAATCTATGTAGGTAATTACGAGCGTGACGATGATCGTAATGAGTAGGATATTGATAAGAATAGGCAACGTGGCCGATAGGGTTCGGATAGATATGAGCGCCAGCGGAAAAGCGGCCGTAAAAGCCAATGAATGCCGCCCTCCCATCGGTCTACCCGCCGCCTTGCTTTGTCCGGCAGAGAGCATAAAGCCAATCAGAGCGCCAGCGACAAGATCGGTTAAAAAACTGCTCCATTCGGCCGTTAAATATACGGTCAATATCAACATCATTAGAAACATCAACACAACATTTGTAGCCGTGACAGCCATTGGCTCCCGATTGCCCACCAGCCCCGCCTGATCTTCATCAACGATCTGCCTTTCGGTCAACCGTATCAGAAGAGCGCCCAGCAAGCTGCCAGAAATCATCGCTGTGAGTGAAGAAATCAATAAAGAATCTTGCCACCATTGTATGGCAATCATTAAACCGCCAACGAGAGGTACATTTTGGATAAATTCCCAGAAAAACATAGTTCTAAACGACATTGTTTTTCTGGTCTCCAAATAAATGCACACAGAAAGACGCAAAAATTACGAAGTAATACCCTAATAAATTATCAGCCATCTGTGATGATAAGCCATTCATGTTGATGCCTCTAAAATCATCAAAACGCCATTGCGAGGGCCGAGTGTGAGTTGAGCATCACGTTGCATCTGATAGCCTGGCGCCAGGGTAACGGTGTAGTTCTGAATGATAAGGGCCAAGATAAGTCGGATAGTCATGAGGGCCAAATCACGGCCGATACATTGGCGGGGGCCAAAGCCGAAGGGCAGATAAGCGTGGCGCGGCCGTTCTTGGCTTTGCTCTGCCAAAAAGCGATCTGGGTTGAATTGTTCCGGGTTGGGCCAAAATTCAGGCAGCCGATGAGCTTCATAAATATTCAACAAAATCATCGAGCCAGCCGGAATGGTGTAACCGTCTATTTCATCCGATTCAAGAACATCTCGCAGCAAACTCCAAGTTGGCGGATAAAGGCGCAGGCTTTCTTGAACCACCCTATCAAGGAAAGGTAAATGATGGAGGTCGTCAAAGATCGGTTGTCGACCCGCCAAGACTTGCTGCAATTCTTGTTGGAGCTGTCGAGCTACTTGAGGGTGTCGAGCCAGTAAGTATAAGCTCCAGGAAAGCGCGTTTTCAGGGTCCTCGCGGGCAGCAAAGAGGATGGTCATCAATTCATCATGAAGTTCGTCATCGCTCATACCCTGGCCTGTTTTACGATCTTGGGCCATGAGGAGCATTGAAAGCAAATCGTTTTTTTCGGCCGTTTCCCGCCTTCGTTCAGCAATCAAGTCGTAGGTAAAGGTATTGATGCGAGTCGCGTCATTGAAAAAACGGCGATTGCTAGGGGTCGGCCAGCTTTGAGGAATAGGTATTAAACGCCGCATAGAGCGTTCGATGTATTGGCGAGCAGCTTTGAAGGATTGAAGCAAGGGCGTTTGTTGGTCACTAAAATCTGAGCTAAATAATATCCGGCCCAATATTCTTAAGTTGAGTGGCAGTAGTTCCTCCGAGACGTTGAGTACGGTGCCTTGTCGGGCATGATCCCGCCACGATTCAATAGTAACGGCCGCTTCTTGCACAATCGTGTCAGCAAAAATGGCAATTTGACGATGGTGAAAAGCAGGCTGCATCATGCGGCGTTGGCGCAGCCAGTGATCGCCGATATTGGTCGAAAGCCCTCGGCCAACAATGACCTGAGAAGGGCCAAAAGCATCACTCATTTCGTACTTTGGACTATGGAGAACCTGATAGATATGATCTGGTTGGACGATTTGATGCAGATGGTAAGGGCCAACCTTAATTTGCAGCACCGAACCGTAGATTCTGGTCGCTTCCGAAAACATCTTGACCGGGTCGCGTTTGAAGCCCACTAAGGCTTTCACTAAGGCAACGCCTTTGGGGCCAGGGGCAGATTTCAGCTTACGGGGAATGCCGACGACAGTCATGGCTAATATTGCCCCAGCAAACCGCGATTTTGGGCAAAGGTCTCGCACCATTTGAAGATGAACCAACCGAGCGTTAGGAAAACGGCCGAATGGATTAACAGCCACATCAAGGAGCCAGATTGCCAAACCTCAACCAATGTCATACCTTCTAATCCAACCTGACGTAAGACGATGATGCCTTGCGTCGTCGGCAACAGCCGTGCAATAAAGGCCAACCAGGGTGGGAAAACATCGATCGGCAGCAAAGCGCCATTTAGAAAGACAAGAGCATATTGCACCATGTCTCTAACAGATGCCACCTCTTTAAAGATGAGCGTAAAACCGCCGATGGCAAAGCCAAACCCAAAAAGACCAAGAACGGTTATGATAAAAACCGGGGTTGTCGCTGGAGCCAGTGGCAATTTGGCCCCCAACACGAGTATTGGGCCAAGGGCAATCAGTCCGGCAATAATTGTCGTGGTAAACAGGGTAGATAAAGCCCGGCCAAGCAACAATAAACCAGTCTCCGTCGGACTCATATACATCTGTTCCAATGTTCCGGCCTGCATTTCGTTTTTGAGACTGGTACTCATATTCGCTATCGCCCTCACAGCAAAATACCATACCAGGTAACCGATAAGCGAAGCAGCCACTTGCGCTTCGTCCAATTGACCGCCCCCGATCAAAAAACTTAGTCCGATAAAGGCAAAGCCCATCATAAATACTTCAAGGATTAAATCGACCTTATAGTTCCAAGCCAGCAGCAGCCCTTTATGGGTTTCATTGAAAACAGTCATCATCTGGGCCAATCTTATCCCCCCACCACGAGCTTCATAAAAACCTCTTCCAGGTCAGGCTCCACCTGGTTAACGCTTACCAAAACAAATCCATTTTCTTGCGCCTGTGATAAGAGGGTTGTGATCTGCCCGGTAGACATAGGCCCCGCTATCGTTAACTCATCTTCATCTTGAGTAACCATCAGACCAGCAAATGAACCTGATTGCATTTTGAATTGGGAGCCGCGCAAGCGAATCTCATAATATTCCTGGCTGAACAAAGCCAATAATGCTTTAACAGGTTGGTTGGCGACAAGCTGCCCCCGGTTAATGATAGCAACTTGCTGACAAACGTCCTGGGCCATATCGAGCTGATGTGTGGTTAGAATGACTGTTTTGCCCTGATCCTGAGCTAAATGCTTGATCCATTCTTTTACAATACGAGCAGCTTGAACATCCAGACCCAAGGTCGGTTCGTCGAGCAAGAGGATGGCAGGATCGCTCATTAAGGCACAGGCCAGGGCTACTTTTTGCTGCATCCCCCGTGAAAACAAGCGGACTTGGTCATTCCGTCGCTCCCATAAATCTAGTTGCCGGAGCAACCGTTCAGCCCGCCGTTTGAGCTGTTTGGTCTTGCCTTTAAGACGGCCGAAATAAAGTAAATTTTGCCAGGCAGTCAAACGCCAATAAACATTCCGCGCCCCTTCCAAGACAGCCCCAATCTGACCCATCGCCGCCCGTTTGTGTTGAAACACGTCCAGACCGTTCAGACAAATGCGCCCGCTTGTCGGACGAATGAGGCTGCATATCATCTTTATGGTGGTGGTCTTACCAGCCCCGTTTGGCCCCAACAAGCCGAATACTTGTCCTGCTTCGACAGTCAGATTGAGATTTTGAACGGCCGTGATCCGACCCCCATTAGGCCGGCTATAAACCTTATTTAATGACTGTAGTTCAATGGCAGGAACGGCCGATAACAACGACATAAACAACCTTGCGAAAAACTGAGTGATTATCCATTTATCACTGTAGCTGGTTATAGGTTTAGGTCAATGGGAAAAGGGGGGGATCGTAGCGATTAGACACCGGTTCCAATAGACCGTAAGGCCACACCAAAGAGGAAAAGCGTCATAATAGCATAGGCCCATTGAGCGTTATTGGAATCATCTCCCCGCAGGTAAGCAAACAGGCCCGGCATGGCTACAATAGCAAAAACACCATAAAGGAAATGGACGGTTCTACCGGGAGACGAGGAGCCAAATAATAAAATGATGCCCAGGATCGCTTGGACAACAAATAGCATTTCTCCAATAGCCATCGCCCCTAAATAACTGCCATCCACCCCATTATTGCGAATGGCCCGATACATCCCCCAAATTCCGACTAATAGGAAGAATAACCACGTTGTATTTGAGAGAACCCGATGAAGATTGAAGACAACTTCCATAATAGGCGGGAGTTTACCATTATTTTAGCTGACTTGAAAAGGTGTAATTGGTAATTCGGGATTTTTTCATCCTAACCTTTTACGTATTACGAATCATTCACGAAACTAACAGAAGGATGTTTGATAGGCCACCCTTTTATTGCCTGCCAAATCGAATCAGTTACAATCCGCCCCATGAGTGAAACATACCAAAATACGTTGGACTACCTCTATGGTTTTGTCAACTTTGAACATAAGCGAATTGAACAGTATGCGCCCGAAAATGTTAGTCTGGATCGGCCGTCTAAGCTACTGGCCCTACTAGGCAATCCTCACCATAAATTTCCAGCCATTCACATCGCAGGAACCAAAGGGAAAGGGTCGGTGGCCGCGATGACAGCCGCTTGTTTACGGGCAGCGGGTTATCGGGTCGGTCTATACACCTCGCCCCACCTGCAAGAATTTCGAGATCGGATTCGGATATTAACGCCAGAAGATGGCGACGGCCGTATTTCTCAAGTCCAGGTTGTGTCAGGGGTTGAGAAAATGAAACCTTGCATTGAGCAAGTGCCAGGAATCACCTGGTTTGAATTGATAACGGCTCTGAGCTTCCTCCATTTTGCCCAGGAGCAAATTGATGTGGCCGTCGTTGAAGTTGGGCTGGGCGGCCGTTTAGATGCAACCAACGTATTGACCCCCTTAATCTCAGCCATTACCTCAATCAGCTACGACCACACCGATTTATTGGGCGAGACATTGACTGAAATCGCGGGGGAGAAGGCCGGTATCATCAAGGAAAGCGTACCCGTTGTCTCCGCTTCTCAAGCGCCATCAGCCTTAGCGAAAATTGAAGAAGTGGCCCAGACTCATGTAACCGATGTAAGCCTGATCGGCCGAGATTGGCTATACGAAGCACAACTTTCTGGCAAGGGTTTTCCTCGGCAAAACGGCCGTCAAACCATCTCCATCACACCACCCCCAACCGCCCGCCTATTAAATTCAATCACCCAATTTGAGCTAGCTCTAGCAGGCACACACCAACAGGAAAATGCGGTAATCGCCCTGGCTGTGTTAGATGCAATTGCAGAACGATTTCCAAAATTATCTATTGAAACCATTCAAAAAGGGCTGGCAACCGTCTCTTGGCCCGGCCGATTACAAATGCTTCACACCGCAATTGAGACGCCTGCCCTTCTGGTCGATTGCGCCCACAATGTCGATTCGGCCCAGAAGTTAGCCCAGACACTTCGCAGGGATTACGGTTATCAACGTTTGTGGCTGGTTTTGGGAGCAACGGCCGATAAAGATGTCGCCGGGATTGTTGACACCTTAGTGCCGCTAGCGGAAAAAACCATTATGACCACCTCCGGCCATCCACGAGCCGCCGATCCAGATACTTTAGTGGCATTAGCGGCTGAAGCCGGTCACATAGCACAATCGGCCGTTTCCGTATCCGAAGCTGTTCTAACGGCCTGGGAAACGGCAGCAGCTGGCGACTTGATCTGCGTCACCGGTTCCATTTTTGTCGTCGGTGATTTGCTTAATCAGTGGGACACTCTACAATCTCAGTTGAGGCCAGAATTGGCTTCCGTGGAGATATAAATGAAAGACGATGAAACAATGAATTTTAGTCATGTTTCTGATTTTATGCAGATGGGTATGCCGTTTGAGGAAGACCTGTTTGCAGATGATGAAGATATTGATTTAGAAGATGGCATCATTGAACGGCCGTTCTTGCCGCTGCGGGATTTGGTGCTCTTTCCGCAAATGGTGATGCCCCTTTTTATCGGCCGTGAACGGTCACTGGCCGCCATCCAAGCCGCCGCAACAACCGGCGAAACCCTTGTTGTTGCCACCCAAAAAGACAGTGAGGTTTTCGACCCAACCGAAGATGATATGTTCACCATTGGCACAGAAACAGTGCTTGGCCGAGCCATGCGTATGCCCGACACAACGACCAGCGCGCTGGTTCAAGGTCGACGACGGGTCGAGATATTAGAGTTCACCCAATGGGAGCCTTATATACGGGTTCGTTTTCGGCCGCTCGACGAAACAGAAGTTTGGGAGCGCACCACCGAAGCCATGATGCGAGCTGTCATGGCTTTATTTGAAAAAGTGGTGCAACTGGATCGCCGTCTGCCAGAAGATGTCTACACCTTCGCCATGAATATTGATGAACCTGGCTGGCTGGCCGATTTTGTTGCCGCCACCCTCGATATTTCCCTTGAAAAGCGGCAAGAGCTTTTGGAAGGGCTAGATGCCAATGTCCGCCTGCAAAAGACCAGCATTTTGCTCGCTCAAGAGTTAGATGTTTTAGAGATGGAAGACGAGATCCATTCTCAGGTTCAGCAAGAAGTTGACAAGATGCAGCGGGAGCATTTCTTGCGGGAACAGATGCGGGTCATTCAGAACGAACTCGGCGAGATGGATGCCTTCACCCAGGAATTATCCGAATTAAAAATTTCTTTTGAAAGCAAAAAACTACCCGAAGAAGCCAAAGCCAAAGCAAATAAAGAGTTAGCCCGCCTGGCCAGTATGCCGCCGATGGCCCCAGAAATTGGGGTGATTCGCACTTATTTAGACTGGATTTTAGATTTACCCTGGTATGAACGGTCGGATGATAATCTGGATGTAGGCCATGCCGCCAAAGTGCTTGACAAGGATCATTTTGCTTTAGAAAAGGTCAAAGATCGCATCCTAGAATATATCGCTGTGAAGCAGATCGCTTCTGATTCAATGCGAACGCCTATCTTGTGCTTTGTTGGTCCCCCCGGAACCGGCAAAACGTCGATGGGCCAGTCCATTGCCAATGCCTTAAACCGCGAGTTTATCCGCATTAGCTTAGGCGGTGTCCGAGACGAAGCCGAAATTCGGGGGCATCGCCGAACCTATATTGGAGCCTTGCCCGGTCGGATTATTCAAGCCATGCGACGGGCAGGTACAGTCAATCCGCTGTTTATGTTAGATGAGGTAGACAAACTGGGCCAAGATTTTCGGGGCGACCCTTCATCCGCCCTCTTAGAGGTATTAGACCCTGAACAAAACAAGGCCTTTGTCGATCATTATCTTGACCTCGATTACGATTTATCCCAGGTCTTGTTTGTAACGACGGCTAACATGCTAGACTCGATTCCACCAGCCTTACAAGATCGGATGGAAGTGATCGATTTTTCGGGCTACTTAGAAGAAGAAAAGTTGGAGATTTGCCACAATTTCCTGATTCCTCGGCAGGTTGAGCAGCACGGTTTAGACGAGGCTGGTTTGCGCTTTGAAGATGCCTCCCTCAAGATGATAATTCGTCAATATACCTATGAGGCCGGAGTGCGGAATTTAGAGCGGGAGATCGCCAATATATGCCGCAAAATCGCCCGTAAAGTCGTTGAAAAGAAACGCTATCCTCGTCGTATCAGCACCCGCCAAATTGTGAATTTGTTGGGGCCACCCAAACTGTCCCCTGAACTGCTTCGAGAAGAGGATGAGATCGGGGTGGCAACGGGTGTTGCCTGGACCTCAGCCGGAGGTGACATCATGTTCATTGAGGTAACCGTCATGCCGGGTAAGGGGTCGCTGACGATGACGGGCCAGATGGGCGATGTGATGCAGGAAAGCGCTCAAGCAGCATTAAGTTATATGCGGAGCCAATCGGCCGTTCTCGGCATTAAAGATGAGCTGTTCGAGAACACCGACATCCATATCCATATTCCAGAAGGAGCCGTGCCAAAAGATGGGCCATCGGCTGGCGTTTCGATGGCGACCGCCCTAATATCTGCCTATACCAACCGCCCTGTCCGGCGGGATGTGGGTATGACGGGCGAGATTACCTTGCGCGGCCGTGTTTTGGCCGTTGGCGGCATTCGAGAGAAGGCATTAGCTGCCCGTCGAGCAGGGGTTAAATGTTTTGTCATGCCAGACAAAAATGAAAACGACCTGGAAAACATCCCCAAAAAGCTCCGCCAAAATATCAAGTTCATGCCGGTAAACCGAATGCACCAAGTCTTAGACGTTGTTTTGCTGCCCGCCAAACCAACCAAGCGCCGACGAGCCAAAGCGCCGACGATGCCTGTTTCGGCCGTTCCGCCTGCGTAACATTTGAACCGCTTTATCGGGTGTTAGAACCTCTTGACGGTTCTACTCTTCCCACTTACACTTCAATCAAGTTATGAAAATTACGGATAAACAAACTTTTATCCAACAAAAAGCAATAGAGCGACAAATTAAATGGTCGCGGCATGGATTGAGTGAATTAGCTCAAGAGTCTTTCACAGTGGCCGAGGTAGAGCTTGCTTTAGAATTAGCAGAAGTTATTGAAGATTATCCACATCAACATCGTTACTTGCCCGATTGCTTAATATTGGCGTGGGTATTCGAAGATCATCCTATACATTGTGTTGTGGCTGTCAACGAATCTCAAGATTACATTTTAATTGTCACCGTGTATAAACCGTCACAAAAGGAATGGCATAATGACTGGCGAAAAAGAAAATGAAAAATGTTACTTTTGTGGGGGCAATCTAACCTCTGACTTTGCCACTATCCCTTTTGTAGTTGGGAAAAGTGTTATTGTGGTAAAGGAAGTCCCGGCTCAGGTCTGCTCCCAATGTGGCGAAGCTATTATGGATAGTGAAGTTGCCCAAGTAGTCGATCAGATGCTTAAACGAGCCTGGCAATCTGGATTTGAAGTATCTATTATGACCTACAATCAACCAGAACCTATTTTGACCTAAGTTTTTTAAATTTATCGCATAGGGTTATTTGGCTTGAAGATATAACCTCGTCCAGGGACAGTTTGGATATATTGGGGATCGGCCGCATCCGGTTCGATTTTGATGCGGAGCCGCCGAATCAGTTGAGCCAGGCTGCTGTCTCGCACCCCTTGTTCAAAGATTTCATCTTCAGGCCAAACGGCCGTAATTAGCTCATCTTTGTCACAAACGGTATTAGGATGCGCCCGAAAGTGATCGAGCAGTAGCTGCTCTTTAGCCGTCAAATCGGCATCTATCACCGTCAGTCCCCGGCCAATTTGTAATAAAGGATGCCGAGCCAGGCCAGAAAGCGCTAAATGTTCGTCAGTGGGGTTATCTTTCCAAAATTCGGTCAACCGAGCTTGAACGGCCGAATGGTCAGCCAATTCATTCAAACTCGCCCCAGCGGCAAAGGCTTCGCTGGCTGCCCGCAGAAAGGAGGGATAGCCTTTGGAGAAGGTGATCAGCCCTTCAGCCACACTATTATCCCAAACTAATCCCTTTCGCTCAGCATAACGGCCGACGTTCCACAACGCATCGCTCTCACTTAACGGCCCCAGCCAGATAGTGTTGGCGTGGAACAGTTCAGCCAATTCATTTTCGACCGCTAACGGCCGTCTTGTGGCGATGACATAGGTTAGCTGAAACTTATAGCTGTCTCGCAGCGAGCGAAGAACGTTGAAGATGGCCTGGTTTTGAGGATTTTCCTCGGTGAAGCGGTCGAAACGATCAAAGATGAGGGTCAGTTGACTGTTAGGCGGGGTTAGCTGCTGGCGAACGGCCGACTCCAGCGCATCCAATTCAGCCAGCGCGTCATTGACCGGCGGGTCAGTATTTCCTAGAGTGCGGCGCACCAACCGGAGGAAGGCCGTTGGCGATGGCTCCAGAAGACGGTTGCAATCGATGAGATGGAAGGTGTGATTGGGAACGGCCGTCCGGTTTACCAGAAAGCCCGTAAGATTGCTTTTGCCAGCCCCGCTGAGGCCGATGATTGAGACGCATTCTCCGCCTGTTACGGCCGTTAGAATGGCTTGCACTTCTTTTTCACGATAATCAGATGGATAGGTTTGCCAGATGGACATGGTTTATCGGTAGTCAGTCGTCAATAGATTATGAACATTGGTAGATATTGTGTTTGTTCTCTACTATACTTAACAAGAGAGATGTCTGCTAGAATGCGTTGGGCGCTGGCCGTTATTGGCCTAATGATCATTTGTCTAGCTCTTGTGGGGCTGGCTTATTTGCTTTGGCCGCTAGCAAACACTCAAGATCGCTTTATTCTTCCGGTCGAGTTAATGGTAATTCCCATTTTCGGCTGGTTGGTAATGATCAGAGACAGGGGGTGACGATATGAAAGGCAAACTACTTGCATTATTATTACTAATTCTTCTGTTTCTATCCGCTTGTAGTGGTGGGTCAACAGAAACCGTGGAGGTGACACGGGTTGTTGAAAGTGAAGTGACCCGAATTGTGACCGAAACTATTGTTGAGGAGGGCGAATCGGTTGAGGTGACAAGGGTGGTGACAGAGCAGGTTTTTGTAACCTCGACCCCAGAATCATCGGATGGGGGGCCAACCGTGACAGCCGAAGCAACCCCTGCCCCCGCCTTAACTGAAACTGCGCCAGCCGTGTTAACGGACGAACCAACTGTATTAAATCCCACGCCCACACCTTTTACATTACCAACTATAGAAGCCTCTCCAACGGCCGCAGCAACCCCAACACCTATCATCGAAGAACGGCTGGCCGAGGTTGAATGGCCGCCCCAAATGCGGCTTGGCAACTCTGATACCGTTCGGCTGGCCGTCATTCCCAACGAAGAGGGCTTAACGATTACGACCGAATTTCCTGAACATGCCGTCGTCACCAGCACCATTGTATTGGAACAGCCTGCTGGCTTTGACCTCGCATTAGGGGCCGAATTAGACGGCGTTGGCTTTACCCTGTCGCCAGAAGGCGATCAGGTGCAGGATTGGCAGCCAGAAGAACCGATGACCTGGCATTGGACTATAAGCCCCGAACGAGGCGGCCAGCAGCGGCTGACCTTAACATTGACCCTCCACCGATTGCCCCAGGCAGGCAATCCCAATCCCGCCCGCCAATCAACCATCTATTCCAAAGGGCTGGACGTACAGGTCTCCACATTCCTAGGCATGAACACCCGAATGGTGATGGTGACGGGCTTCTTGGGTCTGTTAGCAGGCGTGGCTCTGAACATCCCCCTTATCCGTTACCTACGGCCGAACATTCAGCGACAAGCTCAACAAGGATTGCAATCAAGACGGCCGAATGAAAACCTAACCATCGAACCGAATCCAGATATTAAGTTAAATAAAGAGGAAATCGGTTTGTTGCAAGCCTTGTTCAACCAATACGACCGCTTGACCATTGAAGTTGAGTTTCGCTCTGGCTATTCAGGAGCGCGGACGTTGTTGGCCTTGCCCATTCATGCCGACGGCCGTTCCGATGCCTATACCATCGCCAAAATCGGGGAAAAGGGGGCCATGCAAAAAGAGTACGACAACTATAAACAGTTTGTTGAGAACACCCTGCCGCCTGTGACAGCCCGTATCCAAGATAGACCCGTCGTGGTTGAAAGCCGCTCCAAAGCCCCAGGAACCTCAAGCCAGCGCGGCCGTTTGAATGTGCGCTTAATGGAGCTAGCTTCCGTTCGGTACACCTTTATTGGGGAACCGGGACAACGGCCGATCAGCCTCCGCCAATCGCTGCTGGAAAAATCCGAACCAAACCTACTAGAGAAGCTGTTCCGTACCTTTGGGCCGAATTGGTGGATGCAGAGACGACCGTATACCTTCCGACTGCTGCAAGAATATGATCGCAAGTTGCCCTCCCATTACATCCTTGAACCAACGAATGGCAGAGGGCCGATTTTCGATGGCAAAGGCAGTCCAGCAGATTATGATTGGAAAATCGGGGAAACCGTCACGTTGTCAAACTTTACCGTTGTCGAGATGAAAGATGGGGGGAGAAGGTTATCATTAGAAGGGGAGCGACAGGCGGGACAGGCGCCCTTGCGGCTGCGCTGGATGGGAGCAGCCGCGCCCAATGGAGCTATTGGGAAGATTATTGCCACCCGCGATAGTCTGCTGCAAGGATGGACGGCCGACTTTGATCTGCTCGGCTTGCCCGATCCACTGACTATATTGCCACAGATTATGAAAGAGCAGGTCAGCGGCACCCAATCGCCCATTCATGGCGATTTGAATCTGGAAAATATCCTGGTCGGGCCGGGCGGCTTTGTCTGGCTCATTGATTTCGCCAATACTCGGGACGGACATCCCCTCTTCGACTTCGCCCATTTAGCAGCCGAGATGGTTGCCCACATCTTAACGCCTCAAATTGAAACGGCCGAAGCCTATCTGGACTTACTACGGAGCGGGGGCGGTCCATTATTGATGACCTTAGAAAAGATAGCCCAACAATGTCTGTTCAATCCCGATAACATCCGAGAATATCATCTGGCTCTCTACATGAGCTGCCTGGGGGCCTTGAAATATGGCAACCTGGATGAAACGGCCAAGTATCGGTTGTATTTAACGGCCGCTTTCCTTACGGAAGACCTCACCCGCCTATAAACGAACTCACCTAAAAGGGTGCACACAAATCGCAACCATGTCATTCCAAGCAAACCCACAGCATCAATATAGTTGCTCAAACCCCATAGAAACCGTCAATTGTCATTCTGAACGCAGCGCAGCGGAGTGAAGAATCTTTCAACTAACTCGTCCCTGGAACCTTGTTTCTTCCAATAACAGGTAAATAGTAATAGTTACTCCTGCTATGGTGGATTTAAACCCCGTGAAGAAACCGTATTATTGTCTTATAGTAACTTAGTAGCCCAAGCAGCATCCTCTTCACGAAGGGGTGGAACTGCTGGTTTTTCATAATTCAACCTCAAATCAAACCTGGCCCGATCATACAATTCATGGAACACTCGGCCCAAATCAATGAGTGGTTCCTCATCTCCTGGCAGCAGAGGGATATGGAATGAGGGAATCGATTGGCGGAGGTTGAAGGCGTATAATCTCGCTCTCGGCCGTTCTGTACCTCGACTAACCAGAATCCGATAATCGCTTTGAACTATCTCACCGACAACCATCATCGGCTCGCCCGCCCGGAGCAGGTCTATTTCAACTAGATTCGTCCGGCTGCGGAAAATATGGTCCCGCTTGGTTTCATACTCCTCCCGCCCTTGCTTATGCAGCTTGTTGGCCGGTGACAACAATTCAATAATTGTCACCAATTGTTCAGTTTCAACCTCATGTATTTCCAAGTAATTTTCACCGACTTCATCGTTCATTGGAACGTCAACGTTGAGGACAGCAACATCGGCAAGAGGGAGGGAACTTAGTTTTTCTGGAAGTTGGTGGGGCATAAAGGCGATGTCGGGACGGCCAATAAAGACAATATCATCTGGCTTTAGCAAGTAGGCTCGCCTTTCTAGGCCAACGTAATAACGCGGTGCTAACCGAGAGGCCAGGTCATCTCGAATGGCAGCAATTAAGCTGTTATGTACATCAGGCCATAATGAGGGATGTTCTAGATAAGGATCCATACCAGGAAAAGGTGAAAGCATAGGATGATTTTACTTTGGGGTTATCGGCAAGTCAATTGTCATCAAGAGGCGCCATTAGACGAACTATTTCATCTGGTTTTGTCCGTTCTTGAACTTGCTTTGACTATTTTCGACCTTCAATTTCGTTCCCATTATGTTGCCATTGATCCTGACCTCTTGGAAGGACAACGAAAAGTGGCGGCATCTCGCGGACTAAGCGCTGAAAGCCTGATAAATCTTTGGCTCCAAGAGAAGTTACTCGCGCCAACATAGACATTATTCAACCTACACCTGTTCCCCACCATATAAAACGCTGCTCCCCCCAACAATCCCCAAGAGGCTCAAAACAAAACTCACATTTTAATTGACCCCCTTGACCCCCTTGACCACTAAAGGTCAACGCATCCCAAACAACCCTAACAGCAGGGCTGGAGCCTTTGTCATAACTTTGTCAACATCTGTTCATAGCCCTATCAAGCGAATCTTCTCCTGAATGGCTACGCTGTTCCTAGAGATTTAATTTACTGTTCGTACTTTAGTAAAAGGAGAAAACAAATGAACAAGAGAAAGTTAGTTTTTATTTTTATTGTCGTGGCCTTTATTTTGGCTGCCTGTGGAGGGGGGGATACAGAAACAGTGGAAGTGACCCGTGTTGTTGAAAGTGAAGTAACCCGGATCGTTACGGAAACTATTGTTGAGGAAGGGGAAGCCATTGAAGTAACGCGCATTGTGTTAGGCGATACCTCTACCCAACAGCAGTCGCCGCCCATCGCTACCCAACCAGCCAGCCAGCCTATAGCGACAGCTGCACCTCTGGGGACGGCCGTTCCAATTCCAACAATGCCGCCAGACAATTTCTTTGAGACCTATGGCGTCAATCCCTTTATCTCCACGGCCGTTGACCACCTTTCCACCTTTTCCCTGGACGTAGATACTGGTTCTTACACCATCGCTCGCCGCTATGTTCGGAATGGGCTACTACCCCCGCCGGACACCATTCGGGTTGAGGAGTTTGTCAACTACTTCGACCAAGAATACGCCTTTCCCTCCGACGCAGCCTTCGCTGTCTTTGCCGATGGCGCTCCCTCGCCCTTCCACCATGACGGCACCTATCTCGTTCGGATCGGTGTGCAGGGCTATGATGTGCCAGATGCAGAACGGCCGCCTGCCAGCCTGACCTTCGTCATTGATGTCTCCGGCTCAATGGCCCAGGGCAATCGGCTGGAGTTGGTGAAAGACTCACTGGAATTGCTGGTAGACCGGATGCGACCCGATGACCAGGTCTCAATCGTCGTCTACGGTTCCAACGCCCGCATTATCCTGGAACCGACCAATGGCACAGACAAAGGCCGTATCCAAAACGCCATCAATGCCTTGCAGCCAGAAGGGTCAACCAACCTGGAAGCAGGCATGAATCTCGGCTATCAGATGGCGAACAGCGCCTATCGGCCGAACGGCATCAACCGCGTCATTATCGCCTCGGACGGGGTAGCCAACGTCGGTTTGACCGACCCCGATGCCTTAGCCGAACAGATTCGGGGCTACGCTGACGCCGGTATCACTTTAACCACTATCGGCTTTGGTATGGGTAACTATAATGACATCACCATGGAGCAGTTGGCCGACCAGGGTAACGGCAGTTATGCCTATGTCGACACTATGGCCGAGGCAGAAAAGCTGTTCGTAGAAGATTTAACTGCCACCCTCCAAACCATTGCTATCGATGCCAAGATTCAGGTTGATTTTAATCCCAACGTCGTCAGCCAATACCGCTTGATTGGCTATGAAAATCGGGCGATAGCGGATCAGGATTTCCGTAATGATGCCGTTGATGCGGGCGAGATTGGGGCTGGTCACACAGCCACAGCCCTGTATGCCGTCCAGTTTTATCCACGGGCAGACGGCCGAATCGGAACCGTCCACCTCCGTTGGGAAGACCCCGACACCCGTCAAGTAACCGAGATTAATGGCAACATCAATGTCTCCGATTTGTCAGCTTCCTTTGAAGCGGCTCCACCCCGCTATCAACTAGCCGTCATCGTCACCCAATATGCCGAGCTGCTCCGCAACAGCTATTGGTCGGGTGATGCCACCTTTAACCAGCTAAGCATCTATGCCCAACGGCTGGCTGGTCAGATGGGATATGATGAGGATGTGGCTGAATTCGCTCAATTAGTGGCTCAAGTTAGTATCATGCGGCCGTAGATTGAACGCCAGGCACTTTAAGAGCTTGATCCAATTCTTGCCAGATTAAAGTGCCTGGCATATTATTTCATAGCTTTGTAATCTACATTACAATAAATATCCTCAAATCTCTAGCTCAAATGCTAAAGTCGCCAATTTTGGGTTGCCAATAAGAAATTAGTCCCACTAAATTGTAATATTAATTGTAATATTCCTTACATATACTACATATGTAATGTAATCTTTCTTACATAAATAGCGCTGTGCCAAGTAAGCTCGACTTCCCGGAAATTGAGTTTAGTTAACGGAGTAACAGCTTTGTACCGAAAAAATTCTGTCAATTAATCAAGTGATATTTCTCAGGTAAATTCAATCTGAGTCTTGCCTTTACTAACCCGACTAAGCTAATAAATCTGGTTAGTTGTCGTGCTATTTTCAGCAATCCGAAGGAATAAAAACTAAAAGCAAGATTATCCTAAACTTTTTGGATTACGCTCAAAAAACCACCTGAGTTGCAAAATGGCTAATGTTGTTGAAATCCATACTTGATGGAGGACTTTACCTATGCAAATCGTGTCGATTAATCTACAGAATTTAAAGGTGAATAAGCTATGAATCGTCGATTATTGTTATTAACATTATTAGGCGTATGCCTGGCGGTTCTTGCTTTTCCAGCCCCTGCCGCTGCCCATGAGGGGGACTTGCTCGCGACTGAACCACTATTCACGCGCCAAGCTGCTGGTCCATATCAAGTCACAGTCGTTGCCGACCCCCATATTGGTGAGACAATCATGATGATCATGGTCTCTTACGACGGGGGAGTCCTGCCAGTCGATACGACAGCCTCTGTTACGATCCAACCTGCCGACGAGCAAATTCCAGCCGCTCGTTATCCTGCCAGCAAGCTCGGAGACCGCTTCATTGCCCAGGTTCCAACAGCTGTTCCAGGTTTCTGGGTCGCCTCAGTCGAACTTGATGGCATGGCCGGAAATGGTCAGACGGTTTTTAATATGCAAGTGGCCGCACCAAGCATACAGCCATCCTCAACCGAACCGACCAGCCTGGGTGCGGCAATTGCCCTGACATTATTGATCGCAATACTCCTCTTTTTCCAGCGGTTGCAAGGTGTACGGCCGATCACAGCCTCATTTTTGGGCAGCCGCAGGCTCCTCTCCACCCTAACACCAGGTACGATGCTTCTCATCTTCATTATCTTCGTATCCGTTGCCTGCCGTGAAGACCCCACAGATAACAGTAATACTGGAACAGTCGCACAAGAACCCACATCAGCCCCGTTAGAAGAGGAATTAAATGAGAACATCGCCGAGGAAGGCGGTTTCGAGATGAATGAGCATGAAAGCAGCGAAGGGCCTATCTTAGGAGCTGATACGACAGAACACACCGAAGTGATCAATGAAGTTCAAAGTTGTCCAGAAGGAGCGGCGGTCAAACGATATGACGTGTCGGCCATCACAATTGAAATGGTGCTCAATCGCTGGGGAGATCGCGATCCTGAAGCATATATGTTTGCCTTAGACGATCAGATAGAGGCCATTCGCGCCCAAGAAGCCCTTGTCGATGACGAGGCCAATTTCTTCGGGTTAAATCTGGGGCTGGGTGCAGATGCTATTCAACCGTTGACGATCCGAGCCAATATGGGTGACTGTGTTCAGATCAATTTCACAAATACCCTAAACCAACCAGCCGGATTCCACATTCATGGCGCCGATCTGATTGTGGTCGCGACAGGCGAGCCAGCTTTATCCACAAACCCCGATTCCTTAGCCTTACCCGAACAATCAGTTGCCTATTCCTGGTATATAGACCCTACCTACTACCAGGAGAATACCCATTACGTTCATTCGCACGGACCAAAGGAACGTTATCTGGTTAGCCATGGGCTGTTTGGCGCGTTAATCGTTGAGCCGACCGACTCTGAATACTTTGATCAGCGCAGCGGCGAGTCGTTATGTACCACATTGGAAGATGGTGCGCTGGCATGTAAGAACTCATGGGACGCTATCATCTCGCCTGGCGACGGCAGCGCCGATTTCCGAGAATATGCCATGTTCTATCATGAAATCGGCAACGCTCAATTTTCGGCCGTTGATAAAAACGGCGTTCCTAATCCTAATATCGATCCTATTACTCATTCCTATAAACCGAATGGCCGAGCAATTAACTATCGCAGCGAATCCTTCTTCCGTCGGATGGGCATATCCGAACAAGAATTTGGGTTCGGCGATGAATCTCAGGCATATGGCTCCTATGCCTTTGGCGATCCGGCCATGCCAGTTCCCCAATCCTACCTGGGCGATCCGGTGAAATATCGCATGATTCACGGTGGCAGTGAGACTTTCCATGTGCCCCATCTGCATGGTGGTGGCATTCAATGGCAGCGACAACAGGATATGGGCAAAGAGGGGGCCACTGATTATACGCCAATTGATGCGGGTCTGAAGAAAGAGTTCGAGTCAACTATGCCTAGTTCTGGTAACGACAGCCAAACCATTGGCCCCTCCGAAACATATGAGCTGGAGATTGGCTGTGGCAGCGGTGGTTGCCAACAGACTGTCGGCGACTTCCTTTTCCATTGCCATGTTGCTTCCCATTATATCTCCGGCATGTGGCATTTTTGGCGTACCTATAACACCCTCCAAGATGAGGCAAACAAGACCGACCAATTAGCTGTGTTAGCTGAACTGCCGGACCGAACTGGAACAATAGAACCGGCCCAAACATCAGAAGATTTAGTCGGCGAGACAGTCAACTTCGCAGGACAAGAAATCACTCTCAACGCCGACAATCTTGCCTCAGTCATCGAAACACAGCTGCCGCCTAAAGGTGTACCTAATGATATTCTGGATGCCTCTGTACTAAACTGGTCAAAAGAGGGAACGCTTTATCTGAACGAACCTGAAACCGAGTACAGTTGGCCTAATTTCACTTCCGAAAACCCTGGAGAACGGCCGCCTTTCATGTTCGATCCAGCTACCGGCAAGTTAGCCTGGCCCTTCTTGCGCCCTCATCTGGCTCAAAGACCGCCGTTTGCTCCTAATCATGGCCCTGCTCCATACCTGGAACCCCTTCAAGCGGACAACGCCGAGCCAGCCGAACCAGGCGCAAACGGAGCAGACAGCCTTTGCCCAACAGGCGCACCCCGACGACTCTACAAGATTCACGCCATCCAGACCGAGATACCCGTTACCAGCGAGATAACCGATCCGAACGGTATGATATTTGTGCTTAAAGAAAATGAAGCATTGGCCCGCTCGGACCCGGAATACAAAACACCTCTGGCAATCCGTGCCAACCAGGGGGATTGTGTCGATGTCATCTTAGTCAATGAATTAGAAGAAACAGGCGAAAGAGCGGAATTGAGCAAAACCAATATTCACATTCATTTCGTTCAATTTGATGTGCAAGCTTCGGACGGCGTTATATCTGGCGCATCTTACGAACAGTCGCCCCGCCCCTTCATTGATCCCGGCATGAGCTATGTCATTCAAGAAAACGCAGCTGCGGGAGACAACAGTCTAACCGTAGACGATGCAACTTCATTCCATGTCGGTTCAACAGTAGCAATCGGAATTGACCAGCAAACAGAGCTATTTGAAACGGCCGAAATTGCCGCAATCGAAGACAACGTCCTGACATTTTCACAGCCGTTAAAGAACGATCATGCCGCTGGAGAACTGGTGAGTGTGGAATTCGTACGCTATCGCTGGTTTGTTGCGCGACAAAATGGCGCAATCTACTTCCACGATCACGTAGATGCGCTCGTCCGCTGGGGACATGGTCTATTTGGTGCGCTCATTGCCGAACCAACTGGGGCCGAATATTATCACCCGGCCACTGGCGAGCCACTGCTCAGCGGCCCAATTGCCGACATACATAATGAGGGTCAAGTGTTGCCCGGTCTCGAAGGGAGCTTCCGCGAATATGTGCTATTTATGACCGACAACAACCCCCTAACTGGCAGCGCAATCAACTTGCGGGCAGAGCCACTATTCGCGGACAGCCAGCGCGGACAAGGGCCACCAGAGTTGATGCTGAGCAGTGTCTTACATAACGACCCGGCCACCCCACTGTTGCGGGCATATGAAGGCGACCAGATCCTCATGCGTTTGCTAACCTCAGCCACCGAGGAAGTCCATCCCTTCCATATAACAGGTCACAATTTCCGCCAGGAACGGTTCCAGGAAGCGTCGCCCCCGCTTACTGTCTTCGGCGTCGGCATCTCGGAACGCTTCAACGCTTATCTAGGCCCGGCTGGCATAGCTGGCGATTATATGTATTACAATGGGGCCGAACGCCACTTCCGCGAAGGTAGTTGGGGCATCCTGCGAGTACACGACACCATGCAGCCCGACTTGCAACCCTTGCCAGGCCAAGAGCCGCCAGAGGGCGATGGCTTCCCCGCCTTGAGCTTTACCGGAGAAGCCCCACCTATCGCTGATGATCCCGGCCAGCCGTGTCCGGCTGGCGCGAACAGTCGTACATACGATATTTCGGCTATTGAACGGCCGTTGGTCTTCAATATGGACGCTGGTCTTATCATCGATACAGGACGCTTATATATACTAGATGAAGACGTAGAACAAGTATTGGCTGGCAACAAAGCGGCAGAACCGTTAGTCATACGGGCCAATGCTGGCGACTGTCTAACCATTAACTTTACCAATCGTATGACCGTCCAACCAGCCTCCTTCCATCTGGACAGCCCTTCTTTTAACCCGCAAGGTTCTTTAGGCATCACACTTGGTTACAACCCAGCTCAGGCGGCCCAACCTGGCGAGAGCCTTACCTATCGTTACTATGCCGATAAAGAATTAGGCTCAGTCTTAATTCGAGATTTCGGCAATCTACTGCGCAACGCCAGAGAAGGGCTATATGGAGCGCTTATCGTAGAGCCAGCAGGATCAAGTTACCATGATCCTTATACCGGCGAGCCAATCCAAAGTGGCCTGGCAGCTGTTATTCGCAACCCGGATGAACCCGATTTCCGCGAATTCGTAACCATATTCCAGGACAACGATCCAGACATTGGCCTGTTTGTCATGCCCTATGACGAGGATGTAAACCGTTTAGTCGGCGTCAACTACCGAGCCGAGCCATTGAATCTGCGCCTATCGTATTTCAATGTATTGCTGGATCAAGATCAAATTCCACCAGCGTTGTTGTTCAGCTCGCTCGACTTGTTCAATAGGAGCCTGTTCGGTAATCCCGCAACGACCCTTTTTGAAACCTTCGCTGGCGATCCAGTACGGTTCCGAGTGATCAGCGGCTACAGCGAACAGTCGCAGGTTTTCTTTGTCGAAGGACATGAATGGCAATTGACTCCGCAGCTGCCTGGTTCCGACATAGTCAGCTCTCGTTACCTGCCCCCAACCGCTGTACTGAACATTGAGCTAATGAGCGCGGGCGGCCCGCAACATCGACCTGGCGACTATCTCTGGGGCAATCATCGCTTGCCTTACATGAAAGCGGGTCAGTGGGGTCTGATGGCCGTCTATGCCGCCGAAGACAATGATCAATTATTGCCATTGGAAGATAGTGATTCGTAAAACAGGAGAAGACAGATGAAGAATACAAATCAACCACTCTCGCGCCGAGGCTTCTTGAAAGGAGCAAGCGCAGCGCTGGCCGCACTTTATCTACGCAGCGGGTTACTACCCAGCTTCTTGCCGCCCAAGTTGTTCCAAAGTGGAATACCAGCCGAACAAGGAAACAATCCGCTCTTTCCAGATTCGGTTGACCCGGTCTTGAGTGCAACAATGGAGCGTGAGATTCGCATTCCAAATACGTCCCCCGCCCTCAATGGGCTGCCCAATCTTCACGCAAGTCCCCTAGAGGTCACCCCGTTAATAGGCGCACAAAGCCTCACCGGCCATACAATTACCAACCTCCATGATCCTAACCAAGCCCTAGAATTGAGTCTGAATCGCCTGCTGCGTGCCGCCCAAGAAGTTGAGTATCGGCCGTTCTACGTCCGTAACGCTGCCCAAGATATTATGAATATCTTAACCGGTGAAACGCAAGGTCAGGTCTACGACGGTTTCGCAATGCTCAACTACAATCGGGGGGCTTATGTGAGCGATCAAATTGACGGCCAATATAAAATGAAACGGCTCCGAGAAAGCGGCGAAACAATTCTCAGCCAGATAGATGGCGAAGTCCATAAAATTTGGGAAGTAGACATCAATATGCTCTGGCACGGTCAGAACTTTGACTCTGATCTGTATCTACTGCGGATCCCCTATGAAGCCCATCCCTTCGACGAGATTCGGGTCAACTGGCGGATTTACTCCTTAATTCAAGAGGATTTGGCCCCAACCACCATTCTCAACGATGGTTTTGCCCGCATTTATCACGGCCTAGACAGCACCTTCGTCTCCATCCCCGGCGATACATTGAGCGAAATCTCGGTCAAATATCCCTCTGTCCAGCATTTGCGTGGCATGTACATCTGGGGCTGGGGCGCCCATCCCCCACGAGTGCAATTTCTTCAGCCAGTTGTAGAAATCAATGAAAACGGCGACCTGCACCCACACGGCCGTTCCTTTGCCGAGCGCACAGCCATCATGAGTATCGACGACATTGGCGAAGCGGCCCCCGAAAAGAAAGCCTACCGCGTCGCAGAAGCCGCCCTGAACGGCGCACCCGGAACAAAGATCGCCCGCATGTTACTCGATCCCGACTATGGGCCAAAAGGCACTTTCCATCAATGGATACAGTTAGCGGCCGATCAGAGGCGATTGCCACCAGAAGCCTGGGACGTGCTGGCCGAGGAAGACGGATTTCCGATGGGCACCTTCGGCTCCTACGACATCATTCTAGCCTATATGAACAACGAGATTTATGGCGAAAGTCCCTATGCCCAGGCAGACTCAGAAGGCAAAGGGGGTGTCGTCCGCGATTGGGAACAAGGCAATTCAATGCGGGTTAAAGTAATTAATCTAGATAACCACGTCCATTATTACCGCAATGTTGACTTTGGCGCCCAGCTAATCCATGAGAACAAACAAGCCTTTGGCAACGGCAAATTCAGTTTTGAGAAGTTCAGCCCTAAACCCAGCTACGGCGTGCCGAAGGTGGCCGAAATGCAATGGCGCACTGGCTGGGGCTATGTACCACATGTTGGCATTGCTGGTCAGCCCGGTCTGTTCCCACGTCCAGAAGACCAAGAGCTACTTGTTCCCTTCACAGACCAGTTGGGGCAGACCCATCATGGCTACCTCTTCCGAAATGTAAGCGGGTACTGGCGCTTTAACCCACCAGCAGGGATACGCGAAGGTGATTTGATTGAAGCAGGCGACCCACTGCGTGATGAAGACGGCGAAGATGGCGTGAAAATCAGCTTCGACGCCGAAGCGTTCGGCGTTGCAAAGATGCCGGAAGAACCAATTACCACCCACCCCGATCAGGAAAACTTTGCCGAACTCAACTTTCCCGGCTTCCTGCGTAACCCCACTGACAAGGGCGACATCATTCCGCCAACGCCGATCTGGTCTCCCTTCCTCGCTTTGAATCCGATAACTGGCGACTTAAAAACGCCAGACGGCCGTTGGTGGGTAGACGACACCTATCTGCATGGCAGTCCAGTCGCACCACTCAGTTCAATCACACCCATCATCGAAGCGCCACGCGCTGCGGCCCAACTTTTTTACCAATTCGATCCCCTGTTCCACGACAATATGATTTTCTCTTATCATCCGCGTTCGGATATCGCTAGAGTTTAAAAGGAAATACCATGAAACAAAAAGCCCCGTCCCTTATCTTGCTCCTATTGAGCGCGTTTCTGCTATTTGCCTGTCAGGATGATCAAGCTCTAGAAACCCCAGACTCGTCCTCAGGATCATCGCCTTCAGAGACTGAAATATCCAACAATAATGACCCAGCTGCGACGCCAGTCATAAATGAACAAACTGAAGCAGCCTCAAGCGAACAGCAGATTGAAGGTGAAGAATTAAGTCCAGCAGCAGATTTACCAGATCTCGAAGGTCGTGAGGTTCGGGTCGCAGTTGAAAACGCCTACCTGCCCTTCAACTTTATCAGCCTGGAAACGGGCCAGGCCGATGGCTGGGATTATGCAGTCATAGGTGAGATATGCGAACGTCTTAACTGTACACCTGTCTGGATAGAGTTATCGTGGGATAAAACCCTGGTGGCTGTCAGGAGCGGCGACGTCGATATGGTTGGCGGCGGCGTCACGATCACCGAAGCACGCACCCGGGAAGTGGTATTTTCTGTCGGCTGTATCAGCGTTGAACAACGTCTGCTTGCCCGCAGTGGAGAAGACCGTTTTGAGGATGCGGCAGAATTTGCAGCCGATCCGACCTTAATCCTAGGTGTCTTTGAGTATGTGGGGGACGCAAATTATCCCACTGCCGTCGATTTAGTGGGGGAAGAGCGTTTGCAAACCTACGAGAACTTCACAGCAGCTCAAGAAGCTCTCTTAACCGGAGCGGTAGATGCTTTAATAATTGACGATGTAGCGGATGTCATTGAGCTTGATTCAACGGAGGAGATGATAGTAGTCGGCCAATCACTTGCCACCGCTGAGTTGGCCTTTGCATTCGCCCCAGAGAGTGAATTTATTGAACCGTTTAATGCTGCGATCACCTTAATGGTTGCAGAAGGCTCACTTGCTGAACATAATCAGAATTGGTTTGGACCAACCTTTGATATGTCCTATGATAATATAGATGCTGGAGCCTATCTCGACCCATAAAAACACAAGCCAATAGGTGACAGTCAATTCACCCATTTGATTATTATAACTATTAATTTGAAGTGGCTGTCACCTTTTAAATTCAGACCCAAAGCCAGACGATGGCTCCGATGAGGGCTGTGATTCCGAGACCATAAAGCGTGACTCTCTTCAACACTTGACCATCAATCGCGCCAGGGACTGTGCTGGCCCCGACGATGACTTTAGCGGGGGCGAACATGCTGCCGATGGCTCCGCCAGCCGTTTGGGCGGCTAATATAATAGGAATGGAGAGGTTGAGGACGACGGCCGTTTCTTGTTGCAAGCTGCCAAAAACGACATTGCTGTTGGTATTACTGCCCGTCATAAACGCCCCTAAAGCGCCAATGAATCCGCTGAGAAAAGGGAAAAAGGGACCAGTTCCAACGCTTAAAGCCTCTGCCAACCGTTGAGTCATTCCTGTATGCTGCATGGTGATAGCCATTGCGACGAGGCTGATGATACCGATGGTGGGTTTGATGGAGCCATGCAAGGTTTTGTGAAAGATGGTTTTTAGGGAGATTGGAGATCGGGGATTGGGGATTGGGGATCGGTGCCTAAACCAAAGGTAGCTGAGTAGACTGGCATAGAGGAGGAGGGCGCCTGCGTGACCGAAGAGGCTGATGGAACGGCCGAATCCAGCAGCCGTTGTCCAGCCGAAAGTGGTTTTGACTTCAGGAAAAGTGGGGTTGATCAGAAGGAAATCCAGCCCATCTTGAAGAATGAGTTGGCCCATAACGATTACGAGAATGAGGATTAGATAGGGAAAAACGGCCGTTAGCAAATCTCGTCCATCAACCTGAATAGATGACCGTCCTCGATTGGAGGAGAAACGCAGCCAGAGAAACATAACGATTAACCCAGCCATTCCAGCCGCGAATGCAGCCAAACTCCATAGTCCAGCAATGGCAAGGACAGTTTGAACGGCCGCCATCACCCCGCCGATTGCAAGCACTAGCAGCCATTGGCGACGCAAAGCAGCCCAGCCGCCCGCCTCCCAAACCACCCCCACCCCACAAGTCAAACAACAAACAGCCAACAGCCCGGCCGCAGGAGCAGCCAATGTTTCTCCAGGTTGCCCCGTTGCCGCAATCAGGGAAAAGAAGGAAGAGCCAAGCGAACCGAAGGTAACGGCCCAGGCATGGCCGAGCAAAGCAATGACGACCGCCCGATTTGGCGCAAAGCCCAGGCCAACGAGCAAAGGAGCGACAACGGCCGCAGGGACCCCAAAACCGGATGCCCCTTGTAAGAACGAGCCAAAAACCCACCCCAATAGGAGCGCTTGAGTGGCTGGGCTGCGGGCTAACGCAGGTAATTCTCGGCCAATAAAAGCGATAGCCCCAGCCTCATCAACGGTATGGTACAGTAGCAAGGCCATCCAAATGATGTAGAGGACGAACAAGGCCAATAAGATGGCACGGCCAAAGGCAACGGCCAGCAAGTCTACTCCTGCCCCATAGACAATCAGGGCAACGAGCATCGCCGCCAACCAACCGATAGGTCCAGCCTTCGTCGCCCCCCATTGACGGCCGATCATCAGATAGAGAACGATGAAGAGTGGCACAAAAGCAGCCAACAGAGTAAAGGCATTAAAGGGAGGCAAAGTCAAGTGACATTTCCAATCATTAGAAAATCCTGAGATTAGGAGCAACGCGAACCAATTATAACGGAAATGGAAATTTTCGGCCGTGCGCGATTGGGGGAATCCGGTTAGACTTCATGCTTGTGTCAATCTACGATTGACATCCAACCTTGTTGTTAAAAAAGATGAATAGAAATCAATAGTAGGAGAGAGTTGTTACATGCAAAACTATAAACGTTTGATTGGGATCGGTGTTTTGGCGCTTTTGCTCATGTCGCTGGCAATGGTTGTCGCAGGACGAGCCAATGCCCGCGAGACTGGCGAAACGGCCGTCAATGCCTTGCCCTTATCTAATTCATTAGGCGAACCCGGTGAATTTTTGACGGGGCCAAACGATGGCTCACCACTTGATATTGCTTTGAATTACCTCCGGCAAAACGCCGAGGCATTAGGAGTAAGCGATGCCGATCTGGCCGATCTGATCGTGACAGATCACTACGTCAGTAAGCATAATGGCGTCACCCATATCTATTTACGTCAGCAAGTAAATGGCTTGGAAGTGTTCGGCAGCAGCCTAAACATCAACATTGCCCGTGATGGCAGTGTCATCAACGTCGGCAATCGAGCCGTTGCTAACCTGGCCGAAGTTGCCAATGGCCCTTCACCAGATTTAACGGCCGAAGCGGCCGTGTTTGCCGCCGCCGATCAACTAGGGTTGGCAATTACTGAAGAATTAACTGTTTTGGAATCGCTAAGCCGAACAGACCGAAAAGTCACCTTCTCTGAAGGCGGCGTCTCCTTAGTGACAATCCCCGTTCGCTTAGTTTATCAACCAACAGAAAAAGATGGGCTACGTCTCTCCTGGGATCTGTCTATTTACGAATTAAGCGCCGACAACTGGTGGAGTGTTCGAGTCGATGCTGAATCAGGTAACCTTCTCTCCCAAGACAACTGGGTTGTTGAGGATGATTTCTTGGCCCAAGCAGCCGAAGCAGATGTTCTGGATAAAGACAGCGCCACAACGGGTAACGGTGAATGGATCGCCTCCCCAGACAGCTATCTGGTATACACCTTACCATTAGAAGCGCCCCATTTCATGGCCCCCCTTCCACCAGGAGATGCTCGTGTATTAGCAACAGACCCAGCCAACAGCGCCTCCCCATTCGGTTGGCACGATACAGATGGTATCGCTGGTCATGAATCCGAATACACCATTGGTAACAATGTCGATGCCTTTGAAGATATTGATGGCGACAATATGCCAGCCGGTGATGTTTCCCGCGCCTTTGGCGGCCCAACTCTGGAATTTTCCCACACGATAAACCTGGCGGGCTCCCCAACGACCTATGTACCAGCCTCAATCACAAACCTTTTCTATTGGAACAATATCATCCATGACGTCTTGCATGGCTATGGATTTGACGAGCCAGGCGGCAACTTCCAGACCAACAACTATGGCAATGGTGGTCTTGGCGGCGATGCAGTTGTGGCCCATGCACAGTCTGGCGCTGGTAACTGTAACGCCAACTTCGCCACCCCCAGTGATGGCAACCCACCCCGAATGCGAATGTATACTTGCACCAACACCTCACCAGCCCGTGATGGCGATCTCGATAATGGTGTCATCATACATGAGTATGGTCATGGGATTTCTAATCGCCTGACTGGTGGCCCCGCAACCGCTGGTTGTTTGTCCAATCTGGAACAGATGGGGGAGGGTTGGAGTGATTTCTACGGTCTGATGCTAACGATGAGAACGGGCGATGCCGGAACAGATGCCCGACCAATCGGCACTTACCTATTTGGACAAGGACCGAATGGTAATGGTATCCGACCAACACCTTATAGCACCGACACAGGTATCAACTCTACGACCTACGGCAACATTGGCGCCCTTGCCATACCACATGGCGTTGGTTATGCCTGGGCCACGATGTTGTGGGAGATGAATTGGAACCTGATTGCAAAGCATGGCTACAACCAAAATGTTTATGATGACTGGACCACTGGTGGTAACAATTTGACACTTCAATTAGTGACCGATGGTATGAAGTTGCAACCCTGTAACCCTGGCTTTGTAGACGGCCGTAATGGTATCCTCGCAGCGGACATGGCCCTGACTGGTGGCGCAAACCAATGTGAAATTTGGGATGCTTTTGCCAAACGTGGGTTAGGATTCAACGCCGACCAGGGTAGTTCCAACAGCGTCCTTGACGGAACAGAAGACTTTGAGACCCATCCCGCCTGCGCTTTCATTGGGGTCGAGATCGTTGACCGCCAGTTAGACATCTGTACTGGTGATACGGCCGATTATGATGTTGTGGTTGGTGTTAACTTCACCCCCAATGTCGATATGAGCGCCTCCGGCCACCCAGCCGGGACGACGGCATCTTTCTCCGTTGACCCGGTCACAACCGTTCCCGACATCACAACCCTAACAATCGGTAGTACCGGCGCGGCTGCACCTGGCGATTACACCATCTCGATCACAGGTACAGATAGTGGGGCAGTTTCGGCCACCACCGATGTCGATTTGACCGTCTATGATGCTGTTCCGGCCGTTGTCAACCTCTCAGCGCCTGCTGACGGCGCAACTGGCGTATCAGTGAAGCCAACATTTAGCTGGTCTTCAGCAACGAACGCAACCAGCTATTCCATTGAGATTGATGATAATTCCGACTTCTCCAGCCCAGTGGTCACCGGTACCTTATCAGGAACCACCTTCACGCCATTTAGTTTCTTAGCGCATAATACCCAATATTACTGGCGGGTAACTTCAAACAACGCTTGTGGTGAGGCAGCGGCATCGGCCGTTTAGGACTTCACCACCGAGATTCTGGCTGGAACCTGTTCCGATAATGCAACCACAGTCGTAGCTTTCGAAGATGACTTGGAAAGCGGCGCAGTTGGTTGGACCCATCTATCAAACCCAGGAACAAACAATACCGGCTTAGACACCTGGGAATTATCCAGCGCTCGCACAAGCAGCGGTGTCAATGCCTGGTATGCGAAAGACACAGAGACAAAGACAGATCAGCTGTTAATCTCCCCAGCTATTGTGCTGCCAGGGGTTGAAGAATCACCCATTACCCTCTATTTTAGCAACTACCAACACTTTGAAGATCCAAATTCGGATGGTCGCTGCTGGGATGCGGGTATCTTAGAAGTTTCAACCGACGGTGGTACAAACTGGAGCCAGATACCAAACAGCGAACTACTAACTGATCCATATGACAATGTAATCTGGAACAATACCCCAGGTAATAACCCAATTACAGAGGATTATGGCGCGACCCAAGCCTGGTGTGCCAATCCACAAGATTGGCTGATTTCGGCCGTTGATCTGGATGCCTATGCTGGGCAGACCGTTAACTTCCGCTGGCGCATTGGCACAGACTCCGCTGCTGGGAATGAAGGGTGGTACATTGATGATGTATCAGTTCAATCTTGCCAAACACCTGCAACAGCAGGCTTTGACCACAATAGTCCCATTCAGTTAGGCGAAACGGCCGTCTTCACCAATACAACCGTCGGCTCCCCTCCCCTAACTTACAGTTGGGATTTTGGTGATGGCTCAGGTACGTCAACGGATGAAAATCCAACTTACACTTACGCCATCACAGGTACCTTCACCGTTTCCCTAACCGCAAGCAATGCCTTCGGAACAGATACCTTTATAGACACGTTTGATGTCATAGACGTTGACGACACGCCAACACTCTACCTGCCAGCCGTGTTTAAGGCAGACGCTTCCCCAGCTAGTGGAACGGCCGCCTTGCCATTCGGTGGTTTAATCCTGCTGCCAGCAATGGTTGGGATAGGTTTCTTCTCATATTGGCGACGGAAACGCTCGGACCAGTAATCAGTAAATTTGCCAACTGCTAAAATAGCTTTTTAGCAAGACAAGAGGAAAACCGGGTTTTTGACAAAACCCGGTTTTTTTCTTGCATTTCCAGTCATTTCGGGGTCAATTTGGGGTAGCCAGGGTGTCAATTTGCACTATAATAGAAAATGGGTGGGAGATTTTTTATTGCTAGTTTTAGGTAATCTGGTCGACTTATTTGACCAAATACGTGAATAAAGGGTAAAATTTAATCGTCTATTTAACCTGTAATCATTGTATTCTAATCTCGAGGTTTGTTGCGAAGTTGTCTATTGAGTCATTTACTGTCTCATGGATGGAAAGGAGGATGACATCTTTTATGGTATGGAGTCGATAAAAATCACCCAATTATCAATTAAACCCCATTCGATTTTAAGGAAGGAGGTTCCTAAATGAGAAAGTTTAAGCGTATTCTTGCAATGGGTTTGCTGACTGGAGCGATACTAGCCCTCGTTCTCGCATTCACCCAATCTGCAAACGCAAAAAGAAGTGTAGAAAGTTCTTCAAGCCCAATTAGTGCCGTATCTAGTCTCGGTACGCCGGGTGAGTTTTTAACCGGAGCCAATGCCGGGGCGCCCTTAGATATTGTTCTGAACTATCTCAACGAAAATAAAGCTGCGCTTGGCATAACTGAAGCCGACATTAACAATGCCGTTGTTTCAGATCAATATGTTAGCCAACATACAGGCGTCACCCACATTTACTTGCAACAACACCATAATGGCATTCCCGTTTACAATGCTATTCTTAATTCAAATGTGACCCATGACGGCCGAATCATCAATATAGGCAATAATTTTGTTGGTAACTTGGCAGGGGCAGTTGGCGCAGCAAGCCCAGCTATCTCCCAAGACGCGGCCGTTTCAGCCGCAGCCAGCCATGTTGGCCTATCAGTCTCTGAAGTCTTGGCCGTTGAAGAAGTTGTCGGTGGACCAACACAAGCTGTTGTTCTCAGTGATGGCGGCATTTCTCAAAACGCCATTCCAGTTCAACTGGTCTATCAACCCTACAAGACAGGCATAAGGCTGGCTTGGGACGTAACGATCTATGAACTCAGCTCCGAACATTGGTGGAGCATCCGAGTAGATGCTGCTTCCGGCATTGTCCTTTCGCAGCATGACTGGGTCATTCACGAAAACCAGCACCACGCAGGTGACGTTCCTGCCGCCAACGTACCAGTCGGTAAAGTTGGCACCGCCCATTCTGCTGGAAACCTACTTTGGAATCCTAACGCTGTTCCAGAATCATACCGCGTCTTCGCTTATCCATTAGAAGACCCCGGTGATGGACCAGACACATTAGAACTAAATCCTTTCGACGTAACATCTAATCCTTGGGGTTGGCATGATACCGACAACGCCGCTGGCGCTGAGTTCACCATAACACGAGGCAACAACGTTCACGCAGACTCCGATCTTGATGCCAACAACGTACCAGACGGCAATGCGCCAGATGGTGGTGCTGGCCTGGTCTTTGATCATCCCTATTCCTTGAATATGGACCCAAGCACCTATTTGACAGCTAGCATCGTCAATCTGTTCTACTGGAACAATATCATGCATGATATTTCTTACCGCTATGGCTTCGATGAAGTCTCCGGTAACTTCCAAGAGAACAATTACGGTAATGGTGGCTTAGGCAGTGATTATGTCAATGCTGATGCCCAAGATGGCAGTGGTACTGACAACGCCAACTTCGGTACCCCACCCGATGGTCAGAATCCTCGGATGCAGATGTTCCGCACCACATATCCCTTTGGTCAAGCGATTACCGTAAATATGCCAATAACCCTTACTGGCATTTACACCGCCAATCCATCGAACAATGGTGGGACAGCAATGGGCATTACGGCCGATGTTGAATTGGTCATTGACGGTACTGCGCCAAACAATGATGCTTGTGAAGCACTCACCAATGATTTGACGGGTGAAATCGCATTGATAATCTGGAACCAGGGCGCTTGTAACTCCAGCGTTTTTGTCCAAAATGCCGCCAACGCTGGCGCACTAGCCGCTATCATCATTGACAATACCGCATTACCGTTGACCAATTTTGGTGGCTCTGCCTCTATCCCGTCAGTCGCGATTGGTATGAACGACGGTCAGGAACTATTGACCGCCCTCAATCAACATACAGTCAATGTCACCATAGGCGATCATCCGGTTCCGGGTTTCGGCCGTGACACCGACCTCGACAATGGCGTTATCGCTCATGAGTATGGGCATGGCATTTCAAACCGTCTGACTGGTGGCCCTGCGGCGGCCAACTGTCTGGGCAACCAGGAACAGATGGGCGAGGGTTGGAGTGATCTTATGACCCTCTTCATCCACGCTGATCCGGCCGATATGGGAACTGATGCCCGCGAAATTGGCGTCTGGTCTTTGGGTGCTGGCTTCCAGGGCATCCGAAACTTCCCCTATTCCACTGATATGACTGTGAACCCCCAAACTTACATCAACATTGGTGCGACCAATGTCCCCCATGGTGTCGGTGAGATTTGGGCGGCAATGGTATGGGAAGTCTACTGGAATCTGGTTGACAAGCATGGCTTCAACCCCGACATCTATGGTGACTGGACAACAGGTGGCAATAACCTGACCTTCCAATTGGTTATGGATGGTATGAAATTACAACCTTGCTCCCCCGGCTTCATAGACGGCCGTGACGGTATCCTTGCAGCAGACATGGCCCTGACAGGTGGCGCCAACCAATGTGAAATTTGGGCCGGCTTTGCCAAACGTGGCGCGGGTTTCAGTGCCAACCAGGGCAGCAGTAGCGTTCTTGGCGATGAGACCGAAGCCTATGATCTCCCAGGCTCCTGTTCCTTCATTAGCGCTCAACCATTAACGCAAGACGTATGTGCCGGTGGATCGGTTGATTACACAATTGACCTCGGCGCGCTCTTCACCAGCCCACCAGTAACGATGAGCAGCAGTGGTGAACCAGCCGGAACTACCACCAGCTTCAGCACCAACCCAGTACCAGCCGTGCCAGCAGGTATAACCATGACCCTTGCTACGGCTGGGGCAGCGCCAGCAGGCGACTACCCGATTACGATAACGGGTACAGACAGTATAACCTCGGCCAGCTTTGGGGTTAACTTGACTGTCTTCAATGGCAACCCTGGTGCACCAACGCTGTCAGCCCCAACCGATGGCGCTACGGATCAGGAATATCAACCTAGCTTCTCCTGGGCAGCCGTTGCTGATGCAACTGGCTACACCATCGAGATTGCTACCGATGCAGCCTTCACAAACATCATCGAATCTGCCTCCGTTAGCGGCACCACGTACGACATGGTTGGTGTCCTAGATGGTGCAACGACCTATTACTGGCGTGTTCGGGCAGATAACTTGTGTGGTACAACCGATTCCGCAACCTTCAGCTTCACAACCGTCGCTTCAACCTGTGACCCAGGTCTCTTCACCCGTACCACTTACCTTGAAGAGTTTGAAGCTGGCGAGGGTGGTTGGACGCATTCAGCAGTAACAAATCCGATGTCCGACACCTGGACATTATCCAATGCGAACCCAAGCCCAGGCAGCGGCGGCTTCGCCTTCTATGCAGTCGACCTTGGTGTACCAGAAGATCAGGCATTGGTTTCACCGCCAATCGACCTACCATCTGGCGACACGAACCTGACGCTTCAGTTCATGAATGACCAACGCTACGAAGATCCAGCCGGTTCTGGTGGCTGTTGGGATGGTGGACATCTGGAGATCACAACAGATGCTGGCGGTAACTGGACACCACTGGATGCTGAGTTGTTAAGCGATCCTTATGATGGCGTCGGAAACAACGGCCCGCCAACTGGCATTAACATGTGGTGTGGGACGACAAACGGTAACCAACCATGGTTAAATTCAGTTGTGAATCTGGATGCCTATGCTGGTCAAACCGTTCAGTTCCGCTACCGGATGCTGTCTGATGCGGCCGTAGGCGGTGAAGGTTGGTACATCGATGATGTTCGAGTCCAATCTTGCTCTCAAACACCAACCGCTGTCGAATTGACAGAGTTCAATGGCGAGGAACAACAAGCGGGTTGGCTAGCCCTGGCAGCAGCGTTGTTTGTTGTCGTTGCCGGGTTAGGCGCGATGCTTCTTCGTCGGAAGGTATCTGTCGTCAGTCAGTAGTTAGTAAACAAAAGGCAGTAACTAGTAAGAAGTTTAGTGGTTAGCTGACTTTAGGTTTTGAAATGGGGCCGCATTTACTCCAAAATGCGGCCCTTTTTTTGTCTAGAGATAGGACTAAAAGATTAGCCTATTTCTTTGTCAATTTTGTTGGGTGTGTTAAGATGCTGTCAGCTATTTGATCGTCGTACATTAAACGTGATGTTGTTGCCTTTTTTTGTTCTTTCCATAAATTTTCAAGCTGGTTCTGGTTGGCGGTTAGATTTTCTATCCCTGCTCATCGGGTTGATCGTGGGTGCGGCGTTAGCGGTGGCAGTTTACCGCTATCTGCCAGAAATTTTGGAGAGACGCGATCGGCTTGTTTCACGAGCCAGAGAGACACAAGCTTGGGTACGCTCTAGTGTTGAAGTTCGGTATCAGGTTGAAACGGCCGAGTACGTCAACACCTATCATCTCGGCGGCAATCTAGCCCCGCTAGAAACGATATTCGTTCCCCCGCTCATCGTCGCCCCCCAAGCGAAAGTAGACCCCGATATCCCCTTCCAGCCCCAACCAGGCTGGCTCCAGTATCTTTGGCCTTCTTTAGTAAATGGCGTAGCCTTAGAACCACCCCAAACTGTCTCCGTCCGGCAACTGCTGTTACAGGGACGGCGGGTGGTAATTTCGGCCGAACCGGGCGCGGGAAAAACAACCTTATTAGCCCATTGTGCCTTAACTTGTGCTAACGCCACCGAGATGGGATCATACACCCCTCTCCTGCCAGTCGCCCCCGTCTTCGTCCATCTAGCTGAATTAGATTACACCCTGGCCCCACCGACCGAAGACACACCTGCTCCAGACCCCAATCCCGTGACACCCCTCGCCCAAGTATTACAACGGCGCACGAGTGTCCTAACAGGCCGAGGAATCGCCGATATGTTACGCCAGAAAGCAGGGTCTGGTCATCTTCTCCTACTGCTTGATGGGTGGGATGAGTTGGCGGTTGAAAAACGGCCGGATGCAACGGAGTGGCTCAATCGACTGTTAATTGCCTACCCTGATATCCAGATAATTATGGCTGGCCCAACACGTGGTTATGGGCCGCTGGCCGAGCTGGGCTTCGTTATCGCTGGTCTTTCACCCTGGCGGATCGGAGAGGTTGAGCTATTTGCAGATCAGTGGCGGCAACAACTAGATGAGACGATTCGCCTACCAATACCCATCTTCTGGCAGCCCGGCCAACTACCATTGGAAACAACCTTTCGGCTGTGGCTTGGTTTAGAGGAACGACCCAGCGACCGCTCTCAAACCCCGCAGCGATGGGTTGAAATCATGGAAACCTTGCTGCGAAAACGACTACCTCGCTTTGATGATGAGACAGACCCCGAATGGCTGGCCCCGGTAACAAGAGAATTATGGCAGCATCTGGCCTATCTCTTGGTAAGCGAGCGGCGACTATATCTTCCTCAATCAGAGGTAGAGAGTCTGATTGACACCATCCTCATCGAGAACGGCGCTCAAGAAGATAGAGGGTCGGCCCAACGACTCTTCAATACCTTAAAAAACTCTGGCCTATTCATTATCTGGTCAAATCAACGTGTGGGGTTCTATAGCCCTATTTGGCGCGATTTTCTGGCTTCAAGCCATGCAGCCGCCTTCCAAGATTTGAAAGAAGATATTACAACGCATTTGACAGATCCATTTTGGGCAAGCATGGTTCGCTTCTTTATCGGCCGTGTTGGGGCATCCAATGTGGTTCAGGTCTTACTCGACAACAAAGAAAAAGACCCCTTAAGCGAAAGCCTATTCCAGCTGGCTTCCTGGCTGCCAGAGGCCCCCGATCCAGGAACCTGGCGACGACAAGTCTTAATCCAACTAGGCCAGATGGTCGTCAAAGGCAACTTACCAATCGCCTTACGCCAACGTGCCGCCATCGCCCTCGCAAACACCAACGAAAGTGGCGTCATCTCCTTCTTACGGCAGTTGTTGCGCCAGCAAGAGCCAGCATTACGCCAGGTCGCTCTTGCTTCAATTGCACGACTAGGGCCAGAGATTACCCTTGAGGTAACAGAGAAAATGGTCTTGGATAGCACCCCCCAAGTGAGATCCTCGGCCGTTTACGCCCTAACCTGGCTCAACGATCCCGTTGTTGAAAATCCGATACTAACCGCCCTGGTAGAGCAAGATGAACATATGAATCGGGCAGCAGCAGTAGGATTAGCTTTGAACGGCAATTCAACCGCTCTCGATATTCTCCGGGAGGCCTCTTTGGATGAGGCCCTTCATGTCCGCCGCGCGGCCGTTCATGGATTAGAACAGCTAAATGAATTTTGGGCCGTCGATATGCTCGACCTGATAGAACGAGAGGATGAACAATGGCTTGTCAAATCAGCGGCTGGCTCGGCCCTAGATGTAATTGTGGAACGCAATAAACCGATCCATTGGCAAGCGCCACAGCCAGCAGATCAAAGTTGGCTCATTGAATGGGCGGCCCAACAAGAGCGGGCCGTTCCAGGCGGCGCAGCAGCTTTGCCTGTGCTGCTAGAAGCACTATCAGATGCCCAAAATCCCGTCCTAAGAATTGCAGCCGCATTGACATTAGGACAGATCGGCCGTCAAAACACCATTCCTGATCTGCAAAAGAGATTGCGCGATGATAATCCGCTTGTTCGTGAAGCAGCTTTTATCGGGCTGTGTATGATCGGCCGTACGTGGGATGTAGAAATATTGGGGAAAGCTAATGCGTAAAACGTAACAGGAAGCCTATAAGGGCAACCTATTACGAATTACGCATTACACATTTGAAGAGTTAATCGCGTTTCTTTCGGAGGAAGGCGGGGATGTCCAAATTATCACGTTGGGTATTTTGGCTGCCTGTCTGCGATGAGGGATATTGTTGACCACGAGCAGGGGGCGTTGGGCGGTAGCGGGAAGGTTGCTCCCGATTGCGTTCCCGCACAGGCTGTCCTAATGGTTGAGAAATATTCCGTACTGGTTCCATTCGTTGGTTTAACGGCCGCATCTGAGGCATCGTATGATCAAAGCCCGTCGCAATCACCGTAATCCGAACATCATCCTCCAATGATTCATCAATAACGGCCCCAAATATCAAATTCACATCGGGATGAGCAGTCTCGCGGATAATGGAAGCCGCCTGATTAATCTCGTATAGGCTCAAATCACTGCCACCCGTGACATTAAAGAGGATGCCTCTGGCCCCATCAATCGTCACATCCAGCAAGTGACTCGACAAGGCTTGTTCTGCCGCTTCTTTAGCTCGATCATCGCCGCTACCATGCCCAATCGCCATCAACGCCGCCCCGCCCATCGACATGATCGCTTTAACATCAGCAAAGTCCAAATTAATCAAACCCGGAATCGTTATCAATTCGCTGATGCCCTGGATACCCTGACGCAATACATCATCGGCCATCGTAAAAGAGTCCATCAGAGAAAGGCGTTTATCGGCCGTTTCCAACAGCTTATCATTTGGAATGACAATCAATGTATCAACATGCTCCTTAAGCTTTTCGATACCTGACTCAGCCAAACGAGACTTTTGGGTTCCTTCAAAGCTAAAGGGGCGCGTAACCACACCGATTGTCAAAGCGCCCTGTTCTCTAGCGATCCGAGCAACCGTTGGAGTAGCCCCAGTTCCAGTGCCGCCGCCCATTCCGGCCGTAATAAAGACCATATCGGAGCCATGCAGCAAGGTATACAGCTCCTGTTCCGACTCTTCGGCCGCTTTTTCACCAACTTCAGGATTACCGCCCGCGCCAAGTCCTCTGGTCACTTTATCGCCCAGGTGAACGCGCTTTGGGGCCTGACTTCTCAGCAAGGCCTGGTTATCCGTGTTCATGGCAACAAAATCAACCCCACCAATACCCTCTTCAATCATTCGATTCACGGCGTTGCTGCCGCCCCCACCCACGCCGATGACCCGAATCAGGGCTTGGCCTTCAACCTCCGGCATCTTTTGAACCCGAACAGGTTTTGCTGGTGGCCGATTAACTGGTTCACTTCGAATATTTCCTTTTCTTAATGTCATTTTTATACCCTCTCTGTGTTAATTGCAGTAAACAGTAGTCGGTAGTTAGTTAGCAGTAAATACCATTCACTGCTAACCGCCCACCGCAAACTGTTTACTCCTAACCGTTCACTGTTTACTGTTTACTTTGCACTCATTATCCTGGCAGTAATGCTCTGAAAAAGCCGCCAATTCGACGGCCGAATTCGCCTTGGCGGGCGCGGGGCCGGAAGGTGTTATGGCCGCTCGTCGCCCAATTCAAAAGGCCAACGCTCGTAGCAAACGCTGGGCTGTTTAAGGAATCGACCAAACCGATTAAGTTTTTCGGCTTAGCGACTCTGGCTGGAACCCCTAAAACGCGCTGGGCCACCCTGGTAATGCCGCGTAGTTGAGACGCGCCCCCGGTCAAGACAATACCGGCTGGCAGCAAGCCCTGATAGCCCGATTCGCGGATTTCTTTCAGGATGATCTGGAATATCTCCTCAGCCCTCGCTTCAATCACATGGGCCAAATCTTGACGGCCGACTTGAATCTTCTCGCCGCCAAATGGCTCAACCGTAAAGACAACCTCAGAGTCAATCTGATCCGGGCGGCAATCGCCATATTTAATCTTGACATCTTCAGCCACTTCAAAAGGAACCCGCAAACCAATAGCGATGTCATTGGTGATGTGATAGCCGCCAACCGGAATGACCTCCGTATGCCAAACACCACCCTTGTTAAACAAGGCAATGTCGGTCGTGCCGCCGCCGATGTCGGCCACAATGACCCCCATCTCCCGCTCTGTCGGCTCCAGGATCGATTCGGCCGAAGCCAGCGCATTCAGTACAAACTCTTCAACCTGAACGCCAACATTGTCGATTGTTTGGGTTAAGTTCATTAAGGCGGGAGCAGCAGCGCTAACGATATGGGCTTCCACCTCCAACCGGTAGCCGTGCATTCCAATAGGACTGAGGACTTCATCCTGACCATCAATCATAAAGTGACGGGGAACAAGATGAACGATCTCTCTATCGTGGGGCATGGAAATAGATTGGGCCATATCCAACGCCCGCTCAATATCCTCATGCACAATACCATTGTTACTACGGCCGAGCGCGACAGTTCCCTTGCTATTTGTCGAATCGATATGCTCCCCAGCCATGCTAACGATGGCCCGGGACAAGCTGTAGCCAGAGGTTTGCTCTGCCTTTTCAACTGCCCTGGCAATCGACATCGTAGCTTCTGCCACATCGACGATCATGCCTTTACGCATACCTTTGGCCGGTTCATGCCCCAAGCCAACGATCTGCATTTGGCCCTGGCGCATCTCGCCAACCAAAGCGCAAATCTTTGTTGTTCCAATGTCTAAACCGAAAATTACCCCTTCCATATTTATACCCTAACTACCTACGAACTATTCACCGATGCGCCGTCAACGGCTGAACCATTCAGCGTTTTATAAAACGGCCGTTCCTGATTGCTGACGCTAACATATTCGGGTGTCAGGCCACGAGCCAGAAGATCTGCGACAATCCGTTCATACACCGTCAGCTTTTGGGCCATATCCAGCCCAGTTCCAAAATAAACCCGCCACCCACGACCATCTTCATAACTTAATCCACCAGCAGGTCGATAATAAAGACTGTCGATATTCGGCCGTAACTCTCGCAACAACAAAGCGCCATCCAACACATCCGTTGGAATGAAATCAATATCGTTCAGAGGTTCATTCAACTCCGATTGGATTTGAAGCAAGCCAACCGTCCGAACGCGAGCCGGGATGAGACGGCCGTTCTCATCAACCCAATACTGTTGCCCAGCTTGATCCCAAACGGCGATAGGCGCCTCTTCAGCCACCTTAATCTGCACCTGGTTGGGCCACTGCAAGGTGACTGTGGTCGAGATAACGCCTGGCAGGGCGTTAATCTGGGCCGCAGCCGCATTTGGATCGGCCGCAAAAATATGCCGATTACCCAATTCACTCGCCTGAACAATTTCTGATGGCGGTATCGTCAATGCCCCTTCCACCGGAATCAAGTCTAAATAAAAGCTCTGGTCATAGCCGATTAAAGATAGCGCAGCAATGCAGACAACCAGCAAACCAAGACTGATCCAACGAGTCGAGGTAACAATTCGTTTCAAAGTAGCCGAAGGAAAACGAATCTTACGCTTATTGCGTTTCTGGCGACGCTTGGCCGTCCGAGGAATAACCACCTTCGGCAGCAACGCTGGGCTGGCCGCTTCGGCACGCCGTACCTTCGGCTGCTTTCGCAGCTTTCTTGTTTTTCGCGGTTTTACCCTTGGCTTATTTTGCCAGGACCGCTGGCTTCGGTTCGTCCGCCGCTTGGTTCTAAACACGATTATTCCCCCAGAATACGTCCTCATCAAACGTCTCGACCTCAAATGATGTTCTCAACCCTGATTTCACCCCATGCCTTTCTAGAGCCAGAGCGACTAACTTATCTAATAATTCTGGATACGAAATCCCGGACGCTTCCCACAATTTAGGATACATTGAGATTTGGGTGAAGCCAGGTATGGTATTAATCTCGTTGATGTACAAACGGCCGTCATCCTTATCCAGCAGAAAATCAACCCGCCCTAACCCGGCACAATCAATGGCCCGGAACGCTTTCACTGCCAATCGGCGAACCATCTCCGATTGTTCCAGGGAAATGTCGGCTGGAATATCCAACTCTGAATCATCGCTGACATACTTGGCAACGTAATCGTAAAATTCGCGTATCGGCCGAACTTCGCCCACAACGCTGGCGATGGGGTCATCATTGCCCAGCACCGAAACTTCTAATTCACGGCCGTTAATGCCCTGCTCCACAACCACCCGTCGATCATAGCTAAAGGCTTCTTCTAACCCGGCCCGCAAACTAACCCGATCCTGACATTTTTGAATGCCAACGCTAGAGCCGAGGTTGGCCGGTTTACTAAAGAGCGGATAATGCAGCGCAGCCTCAACTTTGTCCAGCGCCCCTTCAGGGTCACTTTCCCATTCCGAACGAAGCAGCAACTGCCAGGGCAAAACGGGTAGATCGTTAGCGACCATAACATGCTTGAAAATGGCCTTGTCCATGCCAACGGCCGAACCAACCACCCCCGCCCCAATATAAGGCAGTCCAGCCAACTCCAATAAGCCCTGCACCGTGCCATCTTCACCATAAGGGCCATGCAAGACCGGGAAAATAACGTCTAATTGGGCCACTTCCGACAACGAGGCAGGTCGAGTTTTAGAGCGATTTAGCTGCATCAACCCTGAAGATTGAGGATCAGGTAACAGCGCCGCAGGTTGAGCGACATCATCCTGTCCCGCCTCCAAAGCAGCAGCCACGTTGCCCGTCAACCAGCGTCCCGATTTGGTAATGCCAACCATGACCACCTCATACTTCTCTGAGTCAAGGGCAGCCATCACCGACCGGGCAGACTTTTGGGAAACTTCATGCTCGCCAGAACGGCCGCCAAAGATAACCCCAATCCGTATTCTTTTCGCCTTGCCTTCGTCTCTATCCATTACCTAAAATTACTATTGCCCTAATAACAAAATCTCTGAAATTGTCATACCCGTGAAGACGGGCATCCATTTCTACACACACGTGGATTCCCGCCTTCGCGGGAATGACAGGGTCTTTGGCCTACTATTATTCACTGTTCACTGTTTACAGATTACCTTCCTCAAACTGCCATTCACCAACCATTTCCACTTCCAGTTCAAGCTCAACCCCAAACTGTTCGCGGACGCTGTTCCAGGCTTCAGCAATGAGGCTGCGAATATCTTCGGCCGTTGCTTCCTGGTCATTAACAAAGAAGTTAGCGTGTTTCTCAGAAATCATCGCCCCACCGCTGCGATAGCCCTTTAATCCGGCCGCTTCAATTAAATAACCAGCATAGTAATGCTCAGGATTCTTGAACATCGACCCCATGCTGGCCCCGCCCGGTTGGGTCTGTTTACGGTGAGCGACAAAGCCATCAGCCCTGGCCATCAACACCTCAACCGTTTCTGGCTTTAGCTCTAATTCGGCCGATAAAACAACCCGGCGCGACTTATCCTCGTCCTGTTCTTGCTTCAAAACGCTGTCACGATAGGCGTAGTTAAATTCCTCATTGCTATAAATCCGAACACCCTGGCCTGGCTCCCAGATGGTGGCCGCCAGCAGGGTGCCGGCCATATCGCCGCCATGCGCGCCGGAATTGCCAACGACCGCCCCGCCAACCGTACCTGGAACACTAACGGCCCATTCTAATCCGGCCAGCCCCTTTGCAATACATTGCCTGCCTAACGAAGAGAGGTTCATGCCCGATTCAACAGCACAGACAACGCTAAAACCTGTATTTCGGAAACTGACATTGCGGGCCTTGTTTAAGATGACCAATCCCTTCACGCCACCATCGGCGATTAAAACATTCGAGCCGCCACCTAAAATAGTGTAAGGAATGTTCATCACATGGCTCAGTTCTACGGCCGTTTGCAACTCCGCAGCATTATGAACAGTGACAAACATCTCCGCCGGGCCGCCGACACGAGCCGAGGAGTAACGAGCCAGCGATACATCCGCCTTAAAATCATCGCCGAAAATCTCCCCAAATCGTTTGTGTATTTCGTTCAGTACCGTCGTGTCTAGGTCCATCTTAACCCTTCTTCTACTTGTTTCTCAATAACCAGAGGTTCAACTTTTCGGAAAAGTTGAACTTCTAAACCCTTATACACCTTTACCATTTCCACTACTATTGCCAACCCGCTTTTCCAATCGCTCTAACAACCACTGCCCGACCAAGTTACCATCTCCAGCCGTCAAGGTCAGGACCACATCACTCGGCCGTACTCGATCAAAAATATAAGCCGTCGCATCTTCGAGACCGCCTACATGATTCGCGCCAGGATGATCGATGGCTTTCAATATGGTCTGTCCGTCCAGGCCTAAATCATCCGTTTCCCGGCTGCGATAGACATCAAGCACAACCACCCTGTCAGCATTGGCAAAGCTAGCAGCGAACTCAGAGAGCAGCAGCTTGGTGCGGCTGAAGGTATGGGGCTGCCAAACAGCCCAAATACGACGGCCAGGAAACCGTTGTCGGGCGGCAGCCAAAGTAGCCTGAATCTCCGTCGGGTGATGGGCATAATCATCAACAACAGTCACATCGCCGATCTCGCCCACCATCTGGAAACGACGACCGATCCCGCCAAATTCAGCCAATGCCTCTCGAATCACCCCAAACTCAACACCCAATTCACTACTCACAGCAATGGCAGCCAGAGCATTACGGACATTGTGTTCGCCAGGAATACGAAGTCGAGCTAAACCAACCATGTTAGAACCGTTTTGAACCAGAAAATCGGTGCCGCCTAGCTGGTTCACCCGCAGGTCTAGGGCTTGCCAATCGGCCGTTTCCAATCCATAAGTCACGATGTTAACCTCAGGCAGTGTCATCTCATGGGCCAGCTTCGTCACCCCTAAATCGTCAGTGCAAATAACCAGCTTGCCGCCAGCGGGCAGCAGTGAGACAAAATCCTGAAATGCTTGACGATAAACCGCCGCAGTCGGAAAGATGTCAGGATGATCATGTTCGAGGTTGGTGATAACGGCCGTTTGAGGCCGCAGCCCCAGGAACATCCGGTCATACTCATCCGCTTCAATGACGAAGAAATCACCCTGCCCGGCACGGCCGTTCGTCCCAAGCGAAGGCAGCACACCACCAACAATCACCGAAGGGTCTAAATCAGCCGCCACCAAAATCTGAGCCAGCATACCCGTTGTCGTCGTCTTGCCATGCGAGCCAGCCACCGCAATGCCGTGCGTCCCTGCCATGAGTGCGCCAAGAAAGTCAGACCGTTTCAAGACCGGAATTCCGCTAGCCAGAGCAGCCGCTACCTCTGGATTACGCTGCGGGATGGCAGACGAAATCAATACCACATCCGCCCCTGCTATTTGGCTTTCTTGATGTCCTTCATAGACGGTGGCCCCGGCCGCCGCTAATTCGACCGTTAAGTCATTACTCTGTTGATCCGACCCACTGACCCGGTAACCTTTGCCCAACAACACCCGCCCAATCGCAGACAGGCCAAAGCCGCCTATTCCAACCAGGTAAACGTGCATCCCTGGGGTCAAGGCAATTTGGGCGTTAGCTTGTTGTAGGCTAGATTGACCCATAAGACATTTACTCAGATAACGGCAATAATGACAAATAAGAAGATAATGACGACCAATATCGGCAGATATGGCCCTAACCAGGGCAGCGGCATATGAGTGATGATCAGTTCCTCAATCGGCGTAAAACTAGCTGGCCTGGCGATATTCGGGTCAAAGGCATAGGCGATACCTTGAGGCAGACGAATAAAGCCTTCGGCCGTTACCTGATACTCCAGGAACGACCACAAAGCCCCAACCAAAAAGTAGCCATTTACCCCGCCAACCAACATACCAAGCAGCCGTTCCTGCAATCGCTCTCGTCCAGACAGACGATTACGAACCAGAACAACCCCTTGATAACTAAAGAAAGCGATAACCAGGTGAATGGTTGCCAACAGAACAAATTGCTGCCGCATGGCATCCGTAATCACTTCATTTTGACCGCCTAGCAGCCGAACAAGCGTCCAACCAAACTGCTTAATTGAAAACAAGGAGAGAATTAGACCAGCCATCGCAATGACTTCCTTACTCCAACCACGCAGTGTGCCAACAAGGGCAAAAACCCCGATCATAATCCAAAATAGCCAGAAAAGACTAATCATCCTAGCCCTCCTTACCTAACCCTAGTAACAGTTGAGCCAGTTTCCCGGCCGAATCAGGTGTATCTAATTTACGGGCGGCCTGAGCCATCTGCCGCCGCTTCTCATTATTTTCAATCAATTCCAGGACGACGGGCAGAAGTCGCTCTGGTAAATCTTCATCATTCAGCCGAACGGCCGCACCCTGATCAGCCAAATAGTCGGCATTGACCTTCTGGTATCGCCAAGCATAGGGATAAGGAACCAGAATCGAGGGCAGCCCAAAAGCGGGGAATTCGCCCAGAGCGCTGGCCCCCGCCCTGGCTAATATCAGGTCAGCCGCTCGATAGGCCAAACCCATCGCTTCATGCAGGTAGGGAAACGGCCGATAATAAGACCGTATCTCATCAGGCAAAGTCGCAGCATTGGCCTCAACTTCGTCCCAATCTAGCGTACCACTGATATGGATGACTTGAGCCTTGTTTAATAAGCGTGGCAGGGCGGCCATTAAAGTCCGGTTGATGCTGCGTGCGCCCCGACTGCCGCCAAAGACGAACAAAGTCGGCCGTTCTGGCACCAAGTCAAACTCAGCCAGGGCCACCTCTTTTGCCACCTCCGTCGCCGCCCGTAGGTCGGGGCGAACGGGATAACCTGTTGTGACCGTCTTTCCGGGCGGGAAAAATTGACTGGAAGTATCGGCCGTGCAAGCCACCTTCTTCGTAAAGCGGCTCAACCCTTTAATTGCCATGCCCGGTTCAATATCTGGCAGATAGATAGCGGCCGGAATGTGGCGCAGCCAAGCAGCAAGCGCGACAGGCGCATTGACATAGCCGCCTGTCATAAACAGCACGTCAGGCCGAAAAGCCGCCATCAGACGGTTTGCCTTTCCTATGCTAAATGTCAATTTTGCTGCATGTTCCATCTTTGTTCTCAACGAGACCCCGGCGATTGCACCGCCTTGTATCGTCTCTAATGGTAAATCCGCTCTCGGAACCAATGATTCCTCAACCTGTCCGGCCGTTCCAATCCAAAGGAAGTCGCCTGCTGCCAGCCCTAATTGCTGCAACTCAGCGACGGCGGCCAAAGCGGGGTAAATGTGGCCGCCTGTTCCGCCGCCGCATATCAACAGTTTCACGTTTTCGCCTTCCATTTGTCGTCGGTCGCGCTGCCGGTCTAGATGGTTGTTCCCTGATCTCCAGGGCTGCATCGCGGGAAATACTTAACAAGATGCCAACCCCAATAAGTGACATCGCCATCGAAGAGCCGCCATAACTCATGAATGGCAGCGGAATCCCGGTAAATGGGATAACAGAGGTGATCACGGCCATATTCATAAGGGCCTGGAAACTTAACCAGGCAGTGATACCGATCGCTAACAAAGCGCCATACCCATCTCTAGCATTGGTCGCTGCCCGCAAACCCCGCCAAACCAACATCGCTATTAGGCCGATAGCAATCAAGCAGCCAACTAAGCCTAATTCTTCGCCAATAATGGCAAAGACACCGTCCGTATGGGCCAGCGGTAAGGGGCCGAACTTTTGGGTGCTTTCACCCAAACCAACCCCAAACAAACCGCCAGAAGCCAGGGCCACCACCGATTGCTGCACATGCCAACTTGCCTGGGTTGGGTCACTCAAAGCAATCTTATAAGAGTCAAATCGAGCAGCCGCATGGGGCAAGGTGTTAATCAAAAAGAAGAAGACACCACCGCCCAATAATCCAGCAATGCCAAACTGCCTTAAATCTGCCCCAGCCACAAAGAAGAGGGCCAGACACACACTCGCAATTAAAATAGAGGTTCCCAAATCAGGCTGCAAAACAATTAAAGCACAGACAACCCCGGTGATGATCGAAAAGGGCAGCAAGCCATAAGTCAGGTTCTTGATCCGATCTCCCTTAGAGGAGAGCCAATGGGCGATATAAAGAATCGTCGCCAGCTTAGCGATCTCAGAGGGCTGATAGGAACCGGCCAACAAACCGCGTCTCGCCCCTAAAATAGTCTCACCAAACAACAAAACAACCAACAACATCAGCAACGTTCCAGCCAAGAAGATAATCGAGATATTCCGCAGAGCATGGTAATCAAACTGCATAATGATGATGGCACAGGCTAATCCAATGACAAGGGCCAAGAACTGTCGATTGAAATAGTAGGTAGATTTATCAAAGAAGCGCAAACCATAATCGAAGGTCGTGCTGTAGACCATCAACATACCCATCACCAATAACCCAGCAACAGATAGAACCAACCAATAGTCAAATTGGAACCGCATGCCGGGTCGGACTCGATTATTATTTTTGCGAATGACGTTCAATGTTGCCATCTTTCCTCATTGGTAATTGGTAACTCGTAATTGTTAATTGGCACGTAACTACCAGTTACAAATCTTTTACTAACTTTCTAAACAGTTCGCCTCTTTCTTCAAAATCATTAAAGGCATCATAGCTGGTTCCACCGGGCGAAAGCAGCACCACATCGCCGGGTTTGGCGAACCCGGTAGCGGCGGCAACTGCTTCGGCCACTGTCTTTTTACGGAGGAGTGTTGGGCCAGGTGATTCGGCCGTCTTTGCGGCCGTTTCTAAATGCCCCTCAAGCAGCTCAGCTAAATCGCCAAACAAGACGACGGCCTTAACTCGCCGCTGAACCTTTTCAGCCCAGGGCTGCCAGACCATTTGCTTATCACGGCCGCCAGCCAGCAGCACAATCGGTTCTTCAATCGCATCCAAAGCCGCAATAGCTCGCTCTGGGGCGGTGGCAATGGAGTCATTGACATATTGAACGCCATTGATCGTCCGAACCAACTCCAGGCGGTGTTCAACCCCTTTGAATGAGCGAATCGCCTTCTGCATCGCCTCCAACGGCACACCAACAGAATCGGCCAGGGTGACTGCTGCCAACACATTCAGGACGTTATGCCAGCCACGAAGCTGGACATCTTCAAGTTCACAAACCGCAAATTCTCGCATCCCATCACGGAGCCAAATCTTTTCCTGGTTTACAAACGCCCCATCATTTAGCTGCTGACGCAAGCTAAAGAGTCGCAATCTACCTTGTACAAGGTCTTGCAACGCCATTGCGCCAGCATCGTCGGCCGACAGAACAGCCACCCCGGCTGTCGTCTGGTATCGTAAAATATTCGCTTTAGCCGCACTATAAGCAGCCATTGTCTTGTGGCGGTCCAAATGATTTGGCGTCACATTTAAGACCGCCGCTACAGGTGGACTTTGAGTCCACAACTCTAATTGAAAGCTAGAAAGCTCTTGAACAACGATGTCATCGGCAGCCATCTTATAAAGATCGGCTATAAGCGGACGGCCGATATTGCCGCCCACCCAGGTTCGACGCCCACTCATCTGAGCCATCACGCCAGTTAAGGCCGTGGTCGTCGTCTTGCCCGCCGAGCCAGTGATGCCGATTACGGCCGTTGGCGAACGGCGAGAAAATTCCAACGAATCATTGGTGATATGAATACCCCGGCTGCGGGCAGCCTGAACCAGCGGCGCGTCGGCAGGAACGCCACCACTAATTGCCAGGAAATCCGTCTTTTCCAACAAACTCATCGGATGTTCACCTAATACCGTTTCAATCCCTAAATGAACCAATTCATCTAAATCATCGCCTAACTTTTCGGCCGAACGCAAATCCGAGACAACAACCTCTGCCCCGACATGGGCCGCAAATTGAGCCAACGCCTTGCCTTGTCGGGCTAGTCCCAAGATGACCAGCCGCTTACCCGTTAACGCGTCCAATTTGTTAAATCAAGGCCAATGCAATGCCGACCATGGCCGACAACATGCCAATTAGCCACCAACGCTGCACAATCTGAGTCTCGCTCCAACCAAGCAAAACAAAATGGTTATGGAGCGGGGCCATCTTAAACGGCCGAATATCTCGACCCAAATAACGACGACTGAGAACGGCCGAAGCCACCTGCAAAATCGTCGAAACCGTTGTCGCCACCGGAACCAGAGCGATAATTGGAAAAATAAGCCACTGATTCGTCATTAAAGCCACAACGCCCAATGCACCACCAAGCGCTTGAGAGCCGACATCACCCATAAACATCTGGGCTGGGTGGGCGTTGAACCACAAAAAGGCAAAACAAGCCCCAACGACCACAAAACAAAAGACGACCAAAAATTGTTGATCTTGTAAAAATGCAATAACACCATAAGCGGCAAAGGCAGTGGCCGAAATAATGCCAGCCAGACCGTCCAGTCCATCGGTCAGATTTATAGCATTCGCCGAACTGGTAATCACAAAAGCCGCCACCGGAATGAACCACAGGCCAATATCCACCAAGACCGGAACCGTTGGTATAGCCATCCAACCATTGCTACCATTCACCAAAAAGTAGAGTAATACGGCCGCTATCAGCGCAATCGTGACCTGATACCAAATCTTAAAGCGGGCCAACATACCCACGCCAGGCCGCTGCCGAAATCCTTGATAATCATCAATGCCGCCCAAAATAGAGTAGGCGACTAATACACCAACTGGAATGATGACACTTTCCGCAATTTCAAGGTTCTGAACCAATTGGACGATATTGACCACAATACTAATAACCACCACCCAAACGATGATTAAGATGCCACCCATCGCCGGGGTTCCCATCTTTTTCATATGGGTCTTTGGCCCTTCAATGCGTATCTGCTTGCCCAACCTCAAGCGGCGCATCAATTCAACCAGCGGTGATCCCCAGATCACGGCCAGCAAAAAGGTCATGCCGCCTAATGTCAACGCAAAAGCCATTATCCGTCCTGTCCTAATGTGGACACGATTTTGTCTAGTCGTGCGCCGCGCGAGCCTTTTACCAAGATAACATCGGCCGTTTCGACAATATCCTCTAAGATGCCAATCGCTTCGGCCGTATCTTCAACAATAAAGACCCGATTAGCCGATAAGCCCGCATTAATCGCCTCTTCACCAATAATCCGGCCCAGCGACCCAACAGCAACGACGATTTGGGCCACCTCTCTGGCCCGACGGCCAACTAAGCGATGAGAAGCCTCTTCCACAGGGCCAAGTTCAAGCATATCACCCAAAACCGCAATACGACGGCCGTCTAAATCAGCCAGCAAGTTCAAGGCCGCAACGGCCGATTCAGGGCTGGAGTTATAGGTGTCATCCAAAATAATCGAGTTATTCGGGCCGGGAACCGCAACCAATCGCAATTGATCCGTTAAGCCTTGCAGCCCGACAACCAGTTCATCCCATCTTAACCCCTCAATCAGGCCAACGGCGGCCGCTCGAAGGGAGGTGTGAACACTGTGACGGCCCAAGAGTGGCACATGAATCTGGAGCCGTTCTCGACCGTAGTTGAGCCGAAAGCGAATGCCATCCAAGCCCATCGACACAACCTGATCGGCCCAAACATCGGCCGTTTCATCCAAACCATAAGTAAATATTCGGGCCTGAGTCTTCTCCGCCATCGACATAACCAGCGGATCATCCTTATTTAAGATAGCAATCCCTTCTGGCCCCGACGGTAACGCCTCGACCAACTCTTGTTTGGCTTCGACAATGGCTTGCAAGCTGCCCGTTCGTGACATATGCACCGAGCCGATGATGGTCACGACGCCGATATGAGGCTGAGCCAAATCGCACAGCAAGCGAATTTCGCCCGTCGTGTACATGCCCATCTCTAAAACAGCCCGCTGGTGCCATTTGCGAAGGCTTAATAGGGTAAGCGGCAGACCAATCTCATTATTAAAGCTGCCTTCAGATTTTAAGGTGCGATAGCGCTTTGAAAGCACTGCATGTGTCAATTCTTTCGTCGTTGTCTTACCAACACTGCCAGTAATACCAATGACCCGAAGCTGGTCAAATCGACTGCGCCAGCTTTTTCCTAAGGCTTGTAAAGCCAATAAGGTACTGTCAACGAGCAGGCAAACCGGTGTATCAAGTGTCAGGTTTTCCTGCTCTGTCCAACCTTTACGGCAGTCGATGCTGTTATAGTCGCCAACTGGCTGCTCGACTAATGCCGCCACCGCGCCTTGCGTAAAAGCATCAGCGACATAATCATGTCCATCAACCCGTTCGCCTGGAAAGGCGATAAAGAGGCTGCCGGAGCGGGCTTGGCGACTATCAATGACGACCGAGACAATGGGCTGTTCTTTACCCGTTGCTGGGTAGTCCATTAACGTTTCCAATACAAACCCAATCGTCAACATGCCAGCTTTCTTTATCGTATTGCCATAACATCTCCCTGCAACCGGACATCATCTGGCGGGATGCCAAGCAGGGCGACCAATTCTTGCGCTAAGACGGCAAAGGTCGGAGCGGCCGTTGTATTGCCCCAAGGAGATTCAGACGGCCGATCTAACTTCACTAAGACCACAATCTCTGGCGCATCGGCTGGTAGCCAACCCACAAAAGAAGCAATCGTATCATCCGGGTGGTAAATACCCCCTTCAGGAATCTGGGCCGTTCCCGTCTTTCCCGCAATGGTAAAACCATCGATGAGGGAATTTGGAATACCTAAACGGACAGCATTGATACTCATCGCAACCAGTTGATTTGCCGTTTGTTCAGAAACAGGCCGACTAAGCACCATTGGCTCATGGGAGAAATGACCTGCCTGACTGTGGATCTCTTGCACCAGATAGGGCTGCATTAGATAACCGTTATTTGCTAAGGCAGCGATAGCAGAAATCATTTGCAAAGGAGTGGTAGCCATCCCTTGTCCAAAGGCGTTAGTACCTAAATTAGATTCCGTCCAATCACTGTCGCCCGGTAAGGCCATATACCCATTTGCTTCGGCCATCAGATCAATGCCAGTCGGCCGTCCAAAGCCAAAACGCTGCATATAACTATAGAAGTTATCCGGCCCCATCCAGGTAGCTATCGTTGCAGCGCCGACATTCAATGACCTCGCTAGCAACGTGGTCATATCAACCGTACCATAAGCGCCCCGATCCGAGTTATATAGAAGGTGGCCGCCCTGCTCAAACACGCCAGAGTCATAGTAGGTTGTTTGCGGAGTAACTATTCCCGAATCCAAAGCAGCAGCCATCGTGATCAGCTTCATAACCGAACCAGGCTCATATTGACGACTGACGGCCGGATTTGAAAACAAACTATCATTGGCCTCAAAAAACCGACCAGGCGAGTAACAAGGCATACTTGCCATCGCCAAAATAGCCCCAGTACGGGGGTCCATGACAATGATCGTGCCAGACTCAGAACCATACTCCGCCATCGCCTCAACGAGGTGTTTTTCAACGATAAATTGAACAGAGCGATCAATGGTCAACACCAAATCTGCCCCTTCGCGGGCGATAACGCTTTGTTGGGCCGTCAACGGAGAAATGTTGATCGTTGCACTAGCAGCCTCCCCAGCCAATTCGTTTTGATAGTAACCTTCAAGGCCACTGCCCCCAACACCGCCAAAGTCAGTATAGCCCAACGTATGGCATAACAACGTCTCTTGGGGATAAACGCGTCGGGGCAGCGGGTCTATCTGGATGCCATCATAAGGTAATTCACGAATGGCCTCCGCTACCTCAGGAGAAACTCGACCGGCTAATAGTTCAAACGGCCGATCCGATTGAAGTGTTCGTAAGATTTCGTGACGTGGCTCCTGAAGAACAGGCGACAAGGCCGTAGCAATTTGATCTGCCTCAGTAACCAAAGCCGGAGAAACGCCAATCTGGTAGTCGCTGCTGTTGCCAGCTAAGACAGCCATATTACGGTCATAAATAATGCCTCGTTCTGGTTGGGCAATGACCTGCTGGTTATGAATATTACGGCCGAGTTCAGCCAGTGCTTCATCCTGCACAACCTGAAAGGTCGTTAGGCGATAAATAATGATCAGAGTGATCACGGCTAAACCACCCACCATAAACCAGAGCCGTCTTTTCTGACTGCCGTTCATGGTGACTCTCCCCGCACCAAATCATTGATGCTGTTCTGGAAGGCCGCCAACAACCCTTCCCCAATCGTTTCAATTGGCGGCGGTGGCTCTGGCTCCAAGGTATTTGTCTGATTAATCGTTGTTGGATAATCTGGCACGATCAGATATTCAATATCTTCGGGCTGGGCGCGAACAAAACCCAAACGCTCTGCCTCAGATTGAAGCCGTTCTAGCGACTGTCCCTCGGCAATCTCCCGATCCAGTTCAGCGTTGACGCGCTTAACCTCATCCAACTCATTTTGTAAATCCTGCACATGACGGCCGACTGTAGCAATGCGGCTGGCTTGATAGAGGTAAATAGTGCCAAGCAAAGCGCCCAAAGCCAGGATGATGCCCCAGCTTAAAGCAGCCTGAGCCTCGGTTAGCCAAAACCGATTCCGGCGCTTTTCTTTATTTGACTGTCTTTTGCTGCTTTTCTTTTTAGTCATGCTAATTAATAAACTGTAACACCAGAAGTTCAACTTTTTTTGGTACCAATACATTTAGTACAGTGTTAAGTAAATAATTTTTAATCCTGTCATTCCAGCGAAGGCAGGAATCTAGACCCTGCAATTGTAAATCACTTCGTTAACAGCGTATTTAGCCTAAAACAAGCTAAAAGTTGAACTTCTAAATCTTGTCTTCACTAACTCGCTCTGCGACCCGCATCTTGGCGCTGCGGCTGCGTGGGTTGGCAGCAACTTCTTCCTCAGTCGGCCGTACAATCTTGCGGGTCACTGCCTTTAATGTCGGCTGCGTATCACAGATACAAATCGGTTGCTCTGGCGGACAAATGCAGTCCCGACTTTGATCCCGAATAAAATTTTTAACCAGCCGATCTTCTAGCGAATGAAAACTGATAACCGCCAATCGACCACCAGTCTTTAACAAGGTAACAGCCGCTTCCAAGCCTCGTTCCAACATCCCTAACTCATCGTTGACGGCTATACGAAGAGCCTGGAACACCTGCGTCGCTGGATGAATCCGCCCTCGCCGACCGCCAGTTTCCTGGAGAATCAAGTCAGCAAGTTGCCCTGTCGTTGCAATCGGCCGTTCATGAGCAATCGCTCTCGCATACTTGCGGCTGGCCTTCACCTCGCCATATTTTCGGAGAATATCTGCTAGGGCCAATTCACTCAGATCGTTGACCAAATCCGCTGCCGAACGGCCGACCGTCGGGTCGAAACGCATATCAAGCGGGCCATCATGTGAAAATGAAAACCCACGCTCAGCATCCTCCAACTGCCGCGATGACAAGCCAATGTCCAACAAAATGCCATCAACTTTGTCGAACCCACTTCTTGGAGCCAAAGTAGCCATTTCCGCATAGCTAGCCTGGACAAAAACGACCCGGTCATTAAATTCTCCTAATTGCCTTTGGGAAAAAGCAATTGCTGCCGGGTCGCGATCAAAGGCCAACAAACGGCCGTCTGGCGCAGAAGCTGCCAACAACCCGGCTGAATGTCCACCTGCCCCAACCGTGCCATCAATATAAAGACGGCCGGATTCGGGTCGCAGATATTCTAAAACTTCTTGGTAAAGTACAGGTATGTGTTCGTCAGACATAAGTCTGCGTAATTCATAATTCGTAATTCGTAAAAGGTTCTTTTGATTTACCCCTTACGCCTTACGAAATAGGCATTACGTCCTAAATTCCTAACGCATCCCAACGAGCTACATCATTATTATTCTCAATCGTTTCCCGCACAGCCTGCCAATCGTTGGTGTCCCAAACCTCAACATAGTTATACATACCAGCAACAACAACTTCACTGCTGATCTTGGCGAAATTCCGCAAATAGGGTGGGACAACAATTCGGCCCTGGCGATCCGGGGTCAAATCAACAGCGCCAGAAAAGACACGGCGGCGGAAAACGCGGACATCAGCATCGCCCAACGGCCGATTCAAGATTCGTTCAGCCAACTCTTGCCAGCCGTCAAGCGGAAAAATCATCAGATTTTGGTCAAAACCACGTGTCACAACCAATCCAGCAGCCAACTCGCCCCGGAACCGAGCCGGGATTGTTAACCGTCCTTTAGAATCTATGGTATGTATGTATTCGCCTAAGAACATTTGTTCTGTTTAACCCATTTTAGCATAGTTTTCAGGGTAAATGATGTAACTTTGCCCCACTATACACCACTACAACCCACTTTGACCCTCAGTATACACCACTTCGCCCCATATGTGAAGGGAATTTTGGACTATTAAGATATAGATTTTGAAGATTTTATTGGGAAAATCAGCCTACTCTCCCCACCCACCACATATAGCTTCCCACACAAACAAGAGTAAACCCGTTGAAATCAACGTATTACCCTCATTTTGCACCCCTTTTTATTATAATTTCCCTCCCATCAAGAACTTTTAACTTATTTCAAGCTGTTCCTCAATTTCATCAAGCTTATCATCAACCTCTTTCAATTCCGCTTCCGCTTCTTTAAGTTGTTGCTCAATCTGAAACTTTCGAAGGACATCCGTCTCGATTCGCAAAGCATCGCCCAATCTCCGAACCTTTTCAGTGATAAGCTCTGATTGCGATTCAAGACGAGCTTTTTCGCGCTTCAACCGTCGTGAGGATACTTTAGTCGGCTTCTTCGATTCCGTTGAAACCTTTGGGGAAACCGAACTGGTTTTGAATTGGCCTTCAAATCGGCCGTATTGATAAGCATTCTGCCGCTGAACATAGGCCAATAATTCAGGCATCCTCCCTTTTTTACTGGCCTCCTCAATAACCATCTTAATCTTTTGAGAGCGGGTCATTCCGGCCGTAAATTCCTGATAAACCTCATGAAACAAATCAAAAGCTAAGGTCGAAACCTCCCCACTGCTAAAAGCTTCGCTTAATAACTCCCGAATGGCATGTAAGTTGTATTCACTCATTAAACGCTCTCAAATAATTTATCATACTTCGTGCAATTCAAAGCAGGATTAAACTGGCTACTCCGTCAACGGCTGACTAGTCAGCATCCAATTGATTATAAAACCAGCCGCCACCAGGAACAAACCCTCAATCAACCCTAATCCTGCCAACAGCCGAACCCGCACAAGCCACAAGTCGGCCAAGGCCTGAATAACACTTCCGACGATCTGATCGATGACGTAGGCGATACTGGTTGGGGGAATGGCAGCAGATGAGGTCTCAAACAAGAAATTGATCAGGGTCGGCACGGCAAATGAGCCTAACAAAGCGATGACGGCCGTTACCAACAGCGGCCAACCCCACCAATGGCCCCAGCCACCCAAAGAACGTACCGCCAACGGCACAATTAGTAAGAGCATCGCCAATGGCAGCAGCCAGAGCAGCAGCAAAGACTGCTTGCCAAACAGGTAAATTTCTCGGAACTGCTCCAATCGGGCGCGAACGATGCCAGAAACGGCCGGATCAAGCCCCAACAAATCAATCGTAATCGTTTCCCCGACAATACTCTCAACGGTATTGCTATCGACCGCCAACACCACCAAATTGTGCAACTGTCCAGCCAACAAATCGACCGGAACCAGTGGCGGCAAACAGCTAGGTATCTCAAAGGTGCCAGACAAGATGTCAATATCAAGCACCTCCTCCGGCGTACAAGGTGGCAAACTTTGGAGCGAAGCCAGCACCAATTCCCGGCCCGGATCGCCCCGCAAAGATTCCAGCAAAGGCGCTATTTCAACCACCAAAACAAGGGCCGATTCATCGCCCGTTTCCAAATAATCAAAGACCGCATCGACCACCTGATCACTTTGTTGGGCCGCCCAACCAGGCGGCAAAAAGTTGTTTAAGGCGTCATCTAATGCTTCCGAATCTCGAACCACTTCAGGTAAACCGGAAATCACCGGCTGGTTCTCCAACGTTTCCCTGGCCGCCTCTTCAACCGCATTCATAATTAATTGGTCAGCATTCAGCGTTTCTTTGATTAGCTCCCGATTGGTCACAACCTGCCCCAGACTAAAAGCAAAGATGACTGGAACAGTAACAATCACAAACAGTACGGCCAACCCAACAGCAATAAAACGCAAGGCGTTACGCATATTTTTGTCCTCGTTTGATTAAATGGTTCAACTCACTCTCGTTAAATCTTTCAAAAAACAGCCACGAATTATACGAATGGAACGAATTATTTTTTTATTCATAGCCACCGTCCATTGCTTGCTCTGCTTGCGTCGCAGCCAATTGAGTCAGAAAGGCCTCATCTTCGGGGCTTAACTCGGCCGTTTCTAACAGCTCCGGCCGTCTCGCCCACGTCCGCCGCAATGCGCCCTCTCGTCGCCAACGAACTATGTTAGCGGCATGGCCGGAACGCAGCACCGCTGGCACCGACCAATCGCCAAATGTTTCCGGCCGAGTGTAATGAGGGCCTTCCAATAATCCGGTTGCATGGCTGTCTTCTTCTGCCGCCCCTTCTGCCCCCAAAACGCCAGGAAGCAAACGGGTCACAGCATCTACAACGACCAAAGCCGCCAATTCCCCCCCGGTCAGCACATAATCACCAATAGAAATCTCATCCGTAACAAGATGCTGACGCACCCGTTCATCGACCCCTTCATAACGGCCGCAAATCAACAACAGCCGTTCATGTCCCGCCAACGCTTGGGCCACCTTTTGATTAAACAACCGTCCTTGCGGCGTTAAAAGAATAATCGGCCGTTCAACCTCAGGATCAGACTCAGAAACGACAGCCTCAACCGCCTTAAAAATAGGAGCAGGCTTAAGGATCATCCCTCCACCCCCACCATAAGGCGGTTCATCCGTCACCCGATGCTTACCAGCCGCATAGTCCCGTATATTATGCAGTTGCACCGAAAGCCGTTGGTTTTCTTGCGCCCGCTGCAAAATACTGGCATTAAGATACGGCGGGAAGATTTCAGGAAAGAGAGTCAAAATATCAATGTGCATAGCCCTAAGTATCAAGTTTGTTAGGCAGCATGTCAAGAAGGAGTAGGGAGAAAGTGGGCAAAGCGAGTGTGACAGAGAAAAGGATAACAGTATAATCGCTTGCTGGAGGAAACATGAAGATTTTTATAACTGGCGGTCATGGTCAATTAGGCAAAGCGCTTCAAACAACATTAGGCGCCCATCAATTAACAGTAACGGGCCGTCAAGAGGTAGACATCACCAACCGGGAAGCCATTGTAACGGCCGTTCAAGCCGCCCAACCCGATATCGTCATCCATTGCGCCGCCTGGACCGATGTCGACGGCTGCGCCCGTGACCCAATGAAAGCTTATCAGATAAATGGACTAGGAACCCAAAACGTCGCCCTGGCCTGTCAGGCCGCCGAGGCCGAGATGGTTCATATCAGCACGAATGAGGTCTTTTCCGGCCACGACCCAGCCGGTTATGAAGAATGGATGGATCATAGTCCAGCCAACCCCTACGGCCGTTCCAAAGCAGCCGCCGAAGCCCATGTCCAAAATATCCTCTCCAACTATTACATTGTCCGCACATCGTGGTTGTATGCCTTAAACGGCCGTAACTTCATCCACGCCATTCTCTACCGGGCCAAGTCAAACGGCCGTGTTCGGGTCGTTGCAGACGAAATCGGCAACCCAACCTATGTCAACGATCTCGCCCAAGCCATAGCCCAACTGATCATCACTCGGCAATATGGTATCTATCATTTCACCAATGCCGGAGCCTGTTCTCGCTGGGCCTTTGCCCAAGAGATATTACGATTAGCCGGTCTAGAAGAGGTGTCTAACGCGCCAATTCTTGGCAAAGCCTTCAAACGTCCCTCAACCCCGCCCCGATATGGCATCTTGCACAATGTTGCTGGCGCGGCCATTGACATTCGCCTCCGCCCCTGGCAAGAAGCCCTGGCCGAGATGATCGGGGAGTTAGAATAACCATTCATACCACCGATTGAGCCAATAACCAATGCCCAAATTATCCATCATCATCCCCCATTGGAACGGCCGAGAACACCTCGAACGCTGCCTCACCTCCCTCCGCCAGCAAACATTCACCGACTTTGAAGTCATCCTGGTTGACAATGCTTCAACCGATGGCTCCCAAGCCTACGTTCAAGAACGATTTCCAGAGGTACGACTGATTCAATTAACGGAAAACCGGGGCTTCACCGGTGCCTGCAACGCTGGCTATGCAGTGGCGGCAGGAGAATTCATCTTCCTGTTAAACAACGATACTGAAACCGACCCCGGCTGTTTAGCAGCTCTGATTGATGGCTTTAAGAGACATTCCAATGCCGGAAGCCTGGCCTGCAAAATGCTCCTTTTTGATAAGCGGGATCATTTTCACACGGCAGGCGATTATTATACGGTGGACGGCCGTCCTGGAAACCGGGGTGTATGGCGGCAAGATGTCGGCCAATATGATAAGGAAGAGCGGGTCTTTAGCGCCTGTGGGGGCGCGGCAGCCTATCGTCGCTCCATATTAGATGAAATTGGGTTCTTAGATGATGATTTCTTCTTCTCCTGTGAAGATGTCGATATGGGCTGGCGCATCCATCTAGCTGGGAAAGAGGTCTGGTATCTACCTTCGGCCGTTGTTTATCACAAGTTGAAAGCCACCGGTGGCAATGTCACAGGCAGCTATTATGACGGCCGAAATTTCCTTTATCTTCTCTGGAAGAACTACCCTACCAGTCTAATGCGTCGCCATTGGACGGCCATTGCTCGCGCTCAACTCCAGATAAGCTGGGAAGCAATCAAAGCCTGGCGAGGCGCAGCCGCCCGCGCTCGGCTGCGAGGCCAACTGGCCGGGTTGTTGGGTCTGTTCAAGATGCTGCCCAAACGCCGCCAGATTCAGGCTAACCGACGGGTGGATGACGAATCCTTAACGGCCGTTCTATCTCCGGTTGACGACTACCTAGAGGACAGGTAACATCCGCGACAAGATCATGAAATTAGAGAAAAAAGAGGAAGAAATGAGACCATACCTCTCTGTTATTATTCCTGCCTACAATGAGGAATTACGCATCGGCAAGACCCTGGAAGCGGTCCATGCTTACCTATTAGAACAAACTTTTACTTGGGAATTGCTGATAGTCCTTGATGGCGTCAAAGACAAAACGCTAGAAGTAGTTGAGACATTTGCCCAAAACAAAAAAAATATTCGCTGGATTGACCGCCCAGAAAATCGAGGCAAGGGGTTCACGATTCGCCAGGGAATGCTGGCCGCCAGAGGAGAAATCCGCCTTTTTACTGATGCCGACAACTCGACCGATATGTCCCACTTTGACAAAATGCGTCCCTTTTTCAAGAATGGGGCCAGCGTTGTCATCTGTTCTCGGGACGGAAAAGATGCCGAAGGAGCCAATCAGGTCATTCCTCAGCCCCCATTAAAGCGCTTTTTAGGCAATCTGGGCAATCTTTTTGTCCAAATTGTCGCCGTTCCTGGCATTTGGGATACGCAATGCGGCTTCAAGGCGTTCCGGGCAACAGCGGCCGAAAAAATCTTCTCTATCTCCCGCATTGAACGGTGGGGCTTTGATATGGAAGCGTTGGCATTAGCCCGTCGATTTGGCTACAAAATCGAAGTTGTCGGGGCCAATTGGGTCGATGAGCCAAATACGCATGTCACTAAGCTCGACTACATTCGCTCCCTAACCGAAGCCGTTAAGGTTCGCTGGAATTTAATCATTGGGAACTATAATTTTTCCGCCGATAAAGCCGAGCCACACCCCGCCCCGATAGAAGAACATTAAACCGCTGTGGCAAATCTGGATATTGAAACGGCCGTCCTGCAAGAAACGGGACTTTTTCATATTGCCGGACTGGACGAGGCTGGCCGAGGGGCCATTGCCGGGCCAGTCGTCGCAGCGGCCGTAATCCTACCACTCCAGGCGCCAGAACGATTGAAGCCACTCTCAGCCGTTCACGATTCCAAACAGCTTACCGCCAAAAAACGGGCCAGCTTATACGACTTGATCCTTGAACACGCCTTAGCATATGGCATCGGCCGCTCGCCAGCAGAAGCGATTGACCAAATCGGCATCATTCCAGCCAATGTCCAGGCTATGCAGCAAGCCCTAGAACAGTTGACAATTCCGGCCCAATATCTGTTGTTAGACGGCCGAATGCGCCTCAAAAACATTCCCCTTCCCCAACAATCTATCATCAAAGGCGACCAGAAAAGCCTCTCCATCGCCGCCGCCTCGATTCTGGCAAAGGTCAGCCGGGATCGGGAAATGATCGCCTTCGACAGTCAATACCCCCTCTATGGCTTTGCCAAACACAAAGGTTACTGTACCAAAGCCCATGAAGCCACCCTCCAAGCACATGGCCCCTGCCCCATCCACCGCCACACCTTCGCCCCAATCAGAAAGCCGTTTCTTTAGTCTGTTCGGCGATTTTTCCAACTCCCCATTGCTGATTTGCCCAATTACCTCAAATTTACCAACTCCCCCTTTGCGTCTTCGCGCCTTTGCGTGAGCCTTCTTTATACCAAACAGTACCAATAAACAAACTCCGGTATAATACCCAAACCATGTCACTCAGCCTCTATCTCCATATCCCCTTTTGCCGTCACCGCTGCGCCTACTGCGACTTCAACACCTACACCAGCCTTGACGATCTGAAAGAGCAATATGCGGCCGCCTTGAGCCAGGAGATTCGCTATGTAGCTGGTCAAGAGAACCGACCCGTCTACACCATCTTCTTCGGCGGCGGAACCCCTTCATTGATGCCTCCGAAGGCTTTAGACCAGATATTATCGGCCGTTCGCCAAAGTTTCGACCTCTCCCCAACGGCCGAAATCACCCTGGAAGCCAACCCCGACACCGTAAACGACGACTATCTAGCCGCCCTTCGGGGTCTGGGAATCAACCGCCTAAGCTACGGCGTTCAAAGCGCCATCCCTTCCGAACTAACGCTGCTTGAACGAGAACACGACTTTGAAACCGTCATCCGAGCAGTAGAGACGGCCAGAACGGCCGGATTCGACGACCTCAATTTAGACTTAATCTACGGCTTACCTAACCAAACCCTTGAAAGTTGGCACAGCAGCTTGCAAGCAGCCCTGGCCCAGAAGCCGGAGCATCTCAGCCTCTACTGTTTGACCATCGAACCCGGCACACCCATGCACCGTTGGCTGCACAACGGCCGCATCACCGCCCCCGACCCCGATCTGGCTGCCGATCAATATGAGCTGGCCTGTGACCTCATGGCCCAACAAGGCTTTGACCACTATGAAATATCCAACTGGGCCTTGCCAGGGCGAGAATGCAAACACAATCTGACCTACTGGCGCAATCAGGAATATCTAGGCTTAGGGGCCGGAGCGCACGGTCACGCTGCTGGCTCCCGCTACTGGGTTGTCAAGCAGCCCCGCGTTTATATCCGGCGAATGAAGAGCGATCTAAAGGCCAAGAGCTTGGCACCCTATCCTGCCACGCCAGCGGTGGCAGAGATACAATCCCTAACCGACCGCGAGCGAATGTCAGACACCATCATCACCCAGCTTCGCTTACTGACAGAAGGGCTAGACCTGGCTGCTTTTGAACAAACATTTGGCCTGACAATTTACGAAGCTTATCCAAACACGGCCGCGCAGCTAATTGACTACGGACTACTACAAAAAAAAGACGGCCGTCTACGCCTGACAAAACGAGGCTGGTTCCTGAGTAATCAAGTTTTCTACCGATTCATGTAAAAACGCTGGCTTCCAAAAGTAATTATCTTTTCCTTTGCGCCTTGCATGAGTCATTTTTAGAGAAGGTTATATAACTAAGTAGATACCATCTTTGAACAAAAATTATTCGTCCAATTCGTGGCTACTTTTAGAGGAGTTCAATGCTAACCACAGATCTAACAACCGTCATCATGGCTGGCGGCAAAAGCAGCCGCATGGGAACCGACAAATCATTCGTGCCGCTCTTGGGCAAACCAATGATCGAGCACGTCCTCGACTCGGTAGCAGAACTAAGCCAAAAACAGATATTAATCACCAACAAACCAGCCGACTACGCCTATCTCAAACTGCCAATGTATGGCGACATTTATCAGGATAAAGGCCCGCTAGGCGGCTTCCACAGCGCCCTCACCCATGCCACCACCTCCTACATATTAGTCGTTGCCTGTGACATGCCCTGGCTCAACCGCCAACTTTTAGCGCATATGATCTCAATTCGAGAAACGGCCGACATCATTATCCCCCGCTGGCAAAAATACCCCGAACCCCTCCACGCCATCTACAGCCAACGCTGCCTCGAACCAATAACCGCCAACCTTGAAGCCGATATATTAAAATTAACCGCCTTCTTTGGCAGAGTAACCGTCAACTTCCTGGATCAAAAAACGATTGCCCAATTCGATCCAACTGGGCAATCGTTTAAAAATGTCAATACGCCAGAAGATTTAGCGCAAGTTGCGTTAAAATCCGATAAGGCAGACTGATTGGAAATTACCAGTTACCTACTTAACCACCTACAGTCCGTTCGGCCGAATGCAACGTATTTTGAAGCAGCATCGCAATGGTCATCGGGCCAACGCCGCCAGGAACAGGCGTAATTGCCCCAGCAACGGCTTTAGCCGACTCAAATTCAACATCGCCAACCAGTCGATAACCCCGTTTCCTACTAGGATCATCTTTACGATTAATACCAACATCTATAACGGCCGCACCCGGCTTCAGCATATCACCTGTAATCATCTCTGCCCGCCCAATAGCGGCAATGACGATATCAGCCTTACGCGTATGCTCAGTCAAATCTTTGGTGCGGCTGTGGCAAATAGTCACAGTAGCGTTTTCTTTTTGGAGCAGCATAGCCACTGGCAAACCGACGATATTAGAACGGCCGACTACCACCGCCTCCGCCCCACTCATCTTAACACCCGCCTCCCGCAGCATCACAATAACGCCATAAGGGGTGCAAGGAATAAACAGCGGATCGCGGCCTTTCATGGCTAAACGGCCGATATTCACCGGATGAAAACCATCCACATCTTTTTCCAGGCTAATCGAATTTAAAACCGCCTCTTCATCAATATGGTTAGGCAAAGGCAATTGCACCAAAATGCCATTCACATTCGGGTCAGCATTTAGCTTTGTCACCAATTCCACTAACTCATCTTGAGGCGTGTCAGCCGGGAGGGTATGCCCAATGGAACGAATGCCCGCTTCTTCACAAGCCCGCTGCTTCATCCGAACATAAGTCGATGAAGCCGTATCATCGCCCACTAACACCGTCGCCAAGCCAGGCACATAATTGTGCTCAGCCTTCATTTTAGTTACAGCTTCCCCAATCTCGCCCCGAATCTTGGCCGCAATGGCCTTTCCATCAATTAAAGTAGCGCTCATTATTTAGGTAATATCTCCGTTCCCATAAATTTATCTAGCCAGACAGCAATCCCAAGACCAAAAAATATGCCAGTTAGTATGAAATACGGGATATTTACTGGAAGTTCTGGCCCCGCCCAATACTCAGCAACAGACGTTTCCAAAAGGATTGTGACAATAAAATAGGTGATTGCATATCCCAGGCCAAGTGAGATAACAGCCAACAATAATCTCTTAATTAACATAGCTTAAATTTTCTCCTCGTTCTCAACATTATCTAGTGTTTCTATAACGTTTCGTATTAATTCATCTTGTGAAATAGGTTTTGTTAAATATTTACTCGCACCAGCCATCAAGCCCTTACGAACGCTCACACTATCCGTTTTAGCGCTCAACATGATGACTGGGATTTTAGCCAACTCCTCTTCCTGGCGCAGTTCCTCACACACGGTAAAACCATCAATTCCCGGCATCATGACATCAAGTATCATTATATCAGGTAACTGTTCTTTTGCCGTAGCAAGCGCCTCCAGCCCATCTGCTGCCTCTAATACTTCAAAGTCAGCTCGAACTAGCATTAACCGCAGTAATGTACGCGCCATTGGCTCATCATCAACAACTAAAACCGAATGAGTCAAACTTTCTCCTATCTCTATTGCGACTTAGGTACTATTTTAGTCCAAACTCTGTTTCAGGCAATGCTATTCCTGAGGCTCAAGCCTTTTCCAGATTTCATAAGAACTTTTCTTCAGAAACTGGCAAATTCAGCTCCATCCCTTCTTGAGATAAGATGGTACGGGGAAAGATTTCACGAGCCTCTTGTAACACGCTCTCCATATAATCATCAGAAGCATTCGGATCGTAGTGGAAAAGAGCAAGACAGCCTACATTTGCTTTTTCAGCAACCCTAACAGCCTCTAGCCAACTACTATGACCATATTCAGGAAATTCAACTCTTTGATCTAATGAATATTGGGCATCATGAACCAGCAAATCAGCCCCTTGAGCCAACGCTACTACATTTTCAGTTAATTGATCATCGTCATGGCTGCTGTCAGTGCAATAAGTGAAAACATGACCATCATTTTCAATACGAAAACCCAGACAGCCACCTGGATGACGCAGTTCAGCGACCCGAATTATCGTATCATCACCAATGACAACACTTTCCCCATCGCTAACCTCTTTAACATGAATATCGGCCGCTAACTCCTTAAAGGCAAAGGGCAGATAAGGTTCAATAATTTGGCCTGCCAACACAGTCTCAAGTTGACGGCCCACTCGCTTCTGCCCTACAATAACAAATCGGTTTTGGCGGCTGTGTGTGCCAATCAACGGAGCAAAAAAGGGAAATCCCTGAATATGATCCCAATGCGTATGGCTAACCAGCACTGTTCCAACAATACGACCCGCATACTCCTCCGCCAGAGCAATACCCAACCGCCGAATACCAGAACCAGCATCGATGACAATTAACTGCTTATCAGATGTCAGCACATCAATACACGCTGTATTACCGCCTAACCTGACGGTATCAGGGCCAGGAACTGGAATGGTTCCGCGAACTCCCCAAAATCGGATACGCATCTTTATACCTAAATGTTGGTTACAAGTTAAGTAAGCTGAGCCGTTCAGCTTTCTTGAAAATCATCTCTCAATTTAAGGAAAAACCTGACAGTTAAGAGACTGTATAAGTACAGTATAACAATGAATAAGGCAATAAAAAAGCCCAACCTGTTAACAGGCGGGCTTACTGAACATCGTTCGTTAATAAAGATAGTCTACTAATTTTTGCTATTAAGAACTCTTTCTACACTTTCCAATAGTTCCTGAGGGCCAAAAGGCTTGGTAATGTAATCATCGACGCGAGCGATATGAAGACCTAAGACCCGATCAATGCTTTGGGCTTTTGCTGTGACAACAATAACGGGAATATCTCGCATAGTTTCAGAGGCTTTCATCTTTTGATAAACTTCCCACCCATCCATTTCTGGCATCATTAAATCTAACAATACAAGGTCGGGATTGACCTCTTCAATCTTGTTCAGCCCCTGTTGCCCGCCAACAGCTCCCACCACCTGGAAATTATTTCGGCCGAGTATTAGCCTGACCAATTCAATCATTTCCAGTTCATCTTCTATACATACGACTGTTTTTTCGTTTTCAGTCATTGGGTATTAGCCTTATATTTCTAATTTTGTTTAACAGAAAAATAGCCACCACTAATTCTTGCAACTATATAGGTGATGATCAATTTGTCCAATAGTTGTTAGGTAACGGCACTACTGATACTGGTGCACTCTTATTCAGTACGCTAAGATTATCACAAGCAAGGTCGGTTGTCTACATATGGCAGGGTTTTTCCAAAGTCAGTAAAAAGGAGCGAGAGCTTCCGAGATACTGGCATCGAAAAGACGTTGAGCAAAAGCCAGATTCTTCAGACCCAATTTACTAGCTAGACCAATGATGAAATTATTCAGCGTGGCCATCCCTTCAGCCATCAAAGGACTAGAGATACGAGTCGCATCTTCATCTAAAGTAACATCCCGCCGATAGTGGAGGCCGTTTTCAATGCCCCAGTAGTTTTGGATTAAGCTCATCAATTGTTTGGTGGAAACTTGTTTAGATGTCAAGCTCGTGATGCCAACAACCGACTCTGAGCGAAGCTTACCAGTTGTTAGACAGGTAGCTTGACGCTCAATTTTGAAGACACGTTCGACCCCAGGCCAGTCGAGATAACCCGTTTTATCATCTATGACTGTCAATGTTCGTTTTTCCAATCGTTGATGGGCTTTTCGGGAGGTATGTTCTATCTCCTGTTCCATCTTTGGTTGATGCCAGCCAGGTCGTTGAGGTAACGGCTCAAAAAACCGTTCAATATCATCTTGTAAAGTCGATTGGTTACCTTTCGCAAACCAAATATAGTCGCCACCTCCAGATAGAATAGCAACCGAGATAGAACGCTGAGTGAACATCGCATCGCCACAGACAACTCGGCCTCTCAGGTCAATTGCTTCTAACACAGTCGGCGCAGCAACTATTTCATTCTCCTTGCTTCCGACGGTGACCTGGCATAATACGATTCCCTCATCAGGCAAGTAAGCGGCTAACAGATGCACCCCTTGGGTTCGTCCTTTTGGAATAGTTCCTCGGAGTGTCTTTCCATCAATGGCTATCAACATACTCTGCTGACCACCATAACTCTGATGTAGAAATCTCAATAGGACACTTTGTAAATCTGTTAGGTTACAGCTATCTTGCAACGTTCGTCGGATTGTATTGAGTGATGGCACTTTCCCCCGTTCGAACTGGAATAATCTCACCAGTATCTTACACCTCAAACGTAGCCATTGGGCTATCGATGATGGTTTGTTCTGCCGGCTAATTTGGCCATGATTATCCAGGTCAATAGATACGCCAATGGAAACTGTTTGCCTCTTTTGGCCCTTTTATCCTCTACTTTTGCTAAAAATTCTAGCAATGCTGTCAGGTCCAATAGAATTCCATCTGATTCGATTTGTTGCAATGTGATATGATCCATTTAAGCCTCCTTCTGATTTTGGTGTCGTTTCAACTCCATATTATCAGTTTGAGGCTTTTTGTTCCTGTTTTTTTCCGACTTTGGAAAAACCCTGCTACATATGGGCGAGCCACACCTATATTTCTAAGCTAAGTACAGTCAAATAAGTCGTGCTGGATAAGCAACGAACGCAACTGTACTATTTGGCAAACAAAACACATATTTGATAGGTTCATCCACTAGAACATTTTTGTTTACACTTAGATCATTAAACAGCAAGGATATTGTCAAGTCACAAGCTTCGCGATTCACTCAATAACTAATGCCAACCGACGAATACCTTCCGCGATCTCTTTTTCATGCAAACCGCTAAAGCCCAACAAGATTGAGGGACCAGGTGTACGATTTACATGATATGATTGACCGGGATAGATGCCAACCTCCAAATCGGCCGCTTTCCGAACAACTTCTGCTTCCTTATTAACTTTACCCATATAAGCCATAATATGTAGTCCCGCCTCCACGTCTGAATATCGAACCCTGCCAGCAAGATGCGTTTGCAAAGCATCAACCAACACCCGGCGACGACGGCCGTACGCCTTTCGCAGCCGCCGCAAATGACGCTCAAAATGCCCTTCAGTGATAAAGTCCGCCACCGCCGCCTGGGTCAACGTTGGCGCGCCCCGATCAACCAACTGTTTAGCCTGCAAGAACGGGGCCAACAGCACCTTCGGCAAGACCACATAACCCAATCGCAACGCTGGGAACAACACCTTAGAAAAAGTACCAAGATAAACAACACGGCCGTCCTTATCCAACCCCTGTAAAGCCGCCACCGGATGCTCACTATAACGCAGCTCGCCATCATAATCATCTTCCAACACCAAAGCGCCTTGTTGCTGCGCCCACCGTAACAGAGCCAGCCGCCGCTCCAACGGCATCGTCCCCCCTTTCGGAAACTGATTGGAAGGGGTCACAAAAGCAAACTTAGCCATACTGGTCGCCGGAATCTTTTCCACCGGAAAGCCATAATCATCAACTGGTAAGGCAGTCAGGTTGGCCTGATGGAGGCGGAATAACTTGAGGGCATCAGGATAACCCGGCGTTTCCACCAACACATCATCACCCCGTTCTAATAAAAGGCGGGCCAAAATATCAAGCGCCTGTTGAATACCGCTGACGATGACAACCTGTTCAGTCGTACAGTTTACGCCCCGCATCCGCCGCAGATAGTCAGCAACGGCCGAACGCAGGGGATCGAAACCAGCCACAGAACCATATCGAGAAAGCATCGTATCATCCGTACTCAGATAACGGGCCAACAGCCGCCGCCAAATGTCATAGGGAAAGATATGGGGAAAAGAACGGCCGAACCCAAAATCAATCTCCGGTTTAGCGACCGCCACTTCTTCAACGCTCCGAACGGCCGAAGCAACCCCCTTGCCCCATTTTGAGAAGGCAGGCTGAAAGCGAGTTGCCTTGTGTGGCACAGGCAGTTGCTCCGCCACACAAGTCCCCGCCCCAACCTGGGCTGTGACAAAGCCTTCTGTCTGAAGTTGTTCATAAGCAGTGGTGACAGTGACCCGGCCAATATGGTATTGTTCAGCCAATACCCGGCTCGGCGGCAACGGTGTGCCAGCTAATAATTCGCCCGATAAGATAGATTCCCGAATCTGGGCGTAAATTTGACGATATAATGGTATAGTATCATCTGGGTTTAATATTAAAGTTATATTCATCATCAAACAACAAGGAGGTAAGTAGTAACTGGTAATTAATTACTACTTACCAATTACCAACATCATGCCTTATCGAAGCACAGACAAAACACGTCAGAAAAAAGATGTTAAGCGCACGAACTTAATGCAATCGGCCGTTCGGGTCTTCGCCGATAAAGGCTATCATGCCGCCACCATTCGAGATATTGTGGCCGATGCCGATGTCGCTATTGGCACATTTTACTTTTATTTCCCCGATAAAGAAACGCTCTTCGTCTATCTATATGAAGAGACGGCCGATTTTCTGCTCCAGGCCATCGAACAAGCCCTCAGCGGCCGAGTCACCTTGCCCAAGCAGATAGGCGCCGCCCTCCAGTCCTACATCAACATCGCCCTATACGAACCGGCCGTTATTCAATTATTATTAGTCGGTGGGGTTGGGGCCGTCCCAGCCCTAACAGAAAGACGAGCCGCCTTTCGAGAACGGTTGATAAACATCTGGCAACGGCCGTTAGACAATGCCCTTGATAAAAACCAGGTTCTGCCTCAAAATACCCGCCATACGGCCGAAGCATTGGCCGGGGCCTACGATGAGATCATCCTAAACCTGCTCCAACAACCCGACCCCCAATTAGAAGCCAAGAGCGTCCTCCAAGATGCCTTACAATTTACCCTACGGGCCGTTGCCCATTCTGGGTAAACTACAACTCTTCAACTGGCTGCGGTGGTCGGGGACGTAGGAAGGTAGTCTGGGCAATCGAGCCGCCCGAAGACCAGGGCGCAGGTGGGGCCATCGTCATCTCACATAAAGCCAGTAAGGGAACGTCATAATTCACCCGCCAGCCCGCAAAATCCAGCCAAGCCTGATCCCGATCAGATCGCAAAGAAACCCCTTCTTCAATCAGTAATTCACAAGCAAGATCAAATTCTTCACGTGAAATGCTAATCTCATCATCTGGAAACTGAGGGTCTGGATTGTAATCTACCTGGAAAAAATCAGATATGCTGCGAAGGGCCAAAAAGCCAGAGCGGATACATAACGCCGCCTGGGGATTCCATTCGATGTTAACCACCGCCAACGTCAATGCCGCCGCGTCTAAAATGGCCCCGGCCGCCGTAATCCAAGATTGATCCGGTTTAGGCGAACGGAAAAATACGAGCGCGGCTAATGAAGTGTGGCTTTCTTCAATCTCAGCAAACCAAACCTCCCATTCCCGCCAAGTCTCTCCCAAGCCCTCAAGACCTTGAATGCGATTGAAACGAGCGATCATTTCAATCGCCGTTGGCGGATTACCGGCCCGCACTTCCAACATCGTCACCGCACTCTCCCGACGAGAAAAAGCATTGTACATCGTCGGTAGATAAGCAATCAGCAAAGCCACCAATAGCAAACCAATCGTCGCTTCTGAAAATTCCAGGGCAGTGTGAAACAGACTATCCCCTTTAGCATACCCTAAGGTCAGGAGAGAAGAGCCGCTGATCCGAAAGGCTTCCTCCCACGTCTCCACTCCACTACCCCAAAACATACCTGTAAAACCAAACAGGACCAAAACCAACCAGGTCGGCAGCAGCATCAACAAGCTAATCGGGGCATAAAAGGCCATTACCCTATCTATGGTTGCGTAATCGTCAGTCCACCGCAGCACGAAATCAAATAAACGACGCAGGCTTCTGAATACAACGGCCGTCACAACATCCCTGGCGCTCCGAGGCAAGACAAAGGTCCGCACCCCAGACGTTAACGTAACCAACGTCAACGCCAAACCCAATATAAAAACACCTATTCGCAACAAATCCATGACGCTCTACTGTACCCGACCGAATATTCTTGCCAAATGAATTTTACTAACCACAGACTACTATCTACAGATTACTGCCTACTGACCTCAATTAATCTCAATCGTCGAACCCTCAATCCCTTTTTGAACCTCAATCCGGGTCGGGAAAGCATCCCGCAGTTCGTCGATATGGGTAATAACCAGAATCCTTTCAAAATCATCCTGAATCGTGTTAATGGCTTCGACAAGCCGTTGACGGCCGTTCACATCCTGACTCCCAAACCCCTCATCAATCACCAACGTTTGCAGCCGCGCCCCCGACCGTCGCGCCAATATCCTCGATAGGGCCAGCCGAATCGCAAAATTGACCCGGAACTGCTCCCCGCCGCTGTAATTTTCATACGGCCGTTCCCCCGCGCTGTCCACAATCCGAATATCCAACGTCTCCGCCAATCGGTCGCTGGTCTTTAATTTCCGCTGGGTATCAAATACGACCCGCATCTGCCCTCCGGTCAATCGATCCAACAACTCATTCGTATCATCCTCAATTTCAGGCAACGCTCGCTCAATTAAAAGCGCTTGCACCCCTTCCCGGCCACAGGCCTTCTCCAACAATCGCAGCCGTTGAATACGAAGCGTCACATCGCTCCGCTCTTCCAATATCTGCTCTTTCTGAGTGCGCAAATTCGCTAAGACAACCACGCTTTGTTCGGCCGTTGCCACCCGCCTGTTAGCCTCAATCGCCTCTTCTCTCAGGCGAAAAACCGCCTTTTCCACTTCAGCCCGGCCAACGTCACTGGCCGACAACGTTTCTAAGTGGGAAACGGCCGTCTCATGCTCTGCCTCCAGCTTTTCCAGGCTCTGTTCCTGCTCTGTTATCTGGTTCTCCAAATCAGAAAGATTATCTTCAAGAGGTTTTACGGCCGCTTTCGCCTGCTGCAACTCTTGATGCCGCGCTTGGGCATCCGCCAACCCCTCCTGCTTCTTCCGAGCCTTATCATGAGCAGTTGGATCATACGCTAACTCGGCCGTCTGCCCTTTCAGATCCGCCAACGCTGTCTGAGCCTCTGGCGCAATTTCATTCTTCTCCAGCCGCCCTTGAACGTTGCTCAATTCAGCGACCCCACCAGCCTCCCATTCAGAAACCGTTCGGGCTATCTCAACCAATCTCGCTTCGCTGTTAGAAATCTGGCGCTGCAAATCCTTCTGTTCCTCGATCAGAGGCGCTTTCCCCTTCACCTGCTCCACCAACTCGTTGACCACGACTATTTGAGCTTTCAGGGCCGCATCATCCGCTTGTTGAGCCGCCAACTCGGCCAGCCGACCAGCCCCCTCCTGCGCCCATTCTGTCACGGCCCGTTCAATCTCAGTCATTCGCGCTTCGGCCGTTGCTTTGCGCTGTTGCTGCGTTTGCTGGTTCCGTTCCAACAGACCCTTTTGTCTGATCTTCTTCTCAAGCGCTGGAATCTGGCTGGCCAAAGATTTAATCTGCTCCTGGTTATCCCGGTAACGATCCCCTTTCTCTTTGCCTTCCTGCTCCAGTTCAGAGATAACAAGCTGGCGATGGTCTTCGGATAACGGCTGCCCACAAAGGGGACATTCGCTGCCACTTTCGACCCGGAGCCGATCCAGCCTATCTCGAATTTTGTCCATCTCGTCTCGCAGCCGAGGCTGTTCAGCCTTACGATTGTCTAGCTCTGCCTGGGCAATCATCAATTGATTGTTGGCTTCGAGGGCAGCGGCTAGTTCGGCCGTCATCTCAATCAACGCCTGTTCCGCTTCCGCCAAATTTTTCTCAACCGTGACCTTTTCAGACTCTAAGCGATTAATGCGGGCCTGCTGCTTCTCCAATTGCCCTGCCTCTTGAGTCAATAACTGCCGTTCACTCTCTAACGTTTGCAAACGGGATCGCGCCTCTTGTAAAGCCAGATCATCCGCATCGTAAGCGGCTAACTGTTCAACCACTGCTTCAGATCGTGCTTCGGCCGTTTTCAATGTCTCTTGAACGGTCGACCTCTCCACCTCCATCGCCGCAACCCGTTTCTCCTGATTGACCAGCTCCGATTGACGCTGGATCAAACGACTGCGTTCTCGCTCAACGGTCAATTCATGCGGCCGTTTTTCCTGTTGCAGCCGATTATAGCCATCCGCCTTCTCTTGCCAGCCTTGCAACTCTATTACTGCCGCTTGCCAGGCCGCAAAATCCGCTTGAATCGTCTCTTCCTGGTCGAGTAAGGTTTGGTACGCTGCTCGTTCATCCTGCCGTTGGACATGTCTCTTTTTTATAGTCACCAAAGCAGTTGAAAGTCGGTTCACGTTGTCGAATAGATTTTTAACCTGCTGCTCTTGCTGCTTAACCGCCTCTTCTCGCAGCCGAACCTCATCCAACAACTTCTCTTGGATATCTAACTGCTCCGAAAGTTGGCTCAGCGACGCTTTAGCCATCGCTAAAGCCCCTTCTCGTTCACTTTCTTGCGCCAACTCCAAATCATAATCGGCTAAACGGCCGTCTATCAACACCAACTTATTTTCGCTTTCTTTCCGTTGGCTGGCCGCTGCCTCTCGATAACGATCCCAGGCATTGACCCCCAGCAAATCTGCCAAAATCTCCTTGCGCTTGTTCGGCGTTTTGGTGGTAAACTCGTCTGCCTTCCCCTGAAGCAAAAAGCTGGCATTGATAAAAGTGTCAAAGTTCATATTGAGCAGCGACTCAATGGCGGCCTGTGTTTCGCGGATTTTGCTTTCGCTCAATGTCTTCCATTTCCCATCCCCAGCCGACATCTGAAATTCGAGAATAGTCGTTTTTCCGGCCGTTTTGCGCCGAATAACGCGATAAAGGCTGCCGCCCAACTCAAAAGTGTATTTTACTTCGGCCGCTTCATTGTTACGGGCCGCCAACCGATTTACCAGGTCATCATCACTCTTACTGCGGCTCTGTCCAAACAACGACCACGTAATAGCATCCAAAATACTCGATTTCCCCGCCCCATTTGCCCCAGTAATACAAGCCAAATGAATGCCATGGAAATCTAAAAGAACTGGTTTTTTGTAAGACAGAAAATTGGTCAGTTCAAGCTTAATAGGAATCATAAAAATCAGATAGGATAATCATAAACTTCCCGGAGGTTGGTTTCAACTGGATTTGTTGAGTAAAACCTCCGGGAAGATTCCAGTCCTTTTAGTTAACAGTGATGAAAACAAGAATCCAAAAATTCGTTTAATTCGTAAAATTCGTGGCTCTATATTTTTTTATTTATGGTGCATCTAAATCGACAAACACCTCTTCCGCCAGCTTCTGCATCGCCTCCATCTCGGCCGTTTCCATATCAATCGTCCGCCAATATTGCTCTAGAAGCTCTTCAGCCGTCAAGTTTTCCACCCCAACGGTATCGCCCAGACGAGCGCGGTTGTCCATCTGGCGGTTTTTTTGAATTTGAAGGCTGAGCGCTTCTTTGAACCGGCCGTTTATCGCCAACTCATCAACCAACGGCTCCCAATCACGCGGATAAGACAAACGCACCCGACAAACCGCACCCACAACCTCATCCTCTTTCGGAAGCTGCCGCATCACATCTGCCATAAATGTTTCGGCCGAATCAGTCTCAATCTCAAGGTCAATAAAGCGCCGGGTATGCAACTTAACAAACTGCCACGTTGTTTTACCCTTACTAACTTCGGCAATGACAAAGCCCTTCTTCTCCTTAACCTCCCCAAAATCAATCCGCTCAATTGAGCCAGGATATATGGCCGGAGGATGACTTTTATGCACAGTCTGATGTTTATGGATATGACCCAAAGCCACATAATCAATGCGCGGATCGCGGATGATACTGTTGCTCAAAACCAGTTCATGGCCCAACATCACTGCCCGCTCGCTGCCATACTTAGCCCCGCCAACACTGGCATGGGCTGTTAGGATCAGGGGTAGATCGGGATCGGCCGACTCAATACGATGCTTAACTAATTCAGTGAGTTTTTCTTCGATCTGTTGCAGCACTTCATTGAGAGATTTTCCGGCCGTTTCTTCGCGGGTCATCAACTGGCTTCGAGACACCCAGGGAACAGAAATAACCTGAACCGGACACCCTAACGTCTCAGCCCCAATTAACACAGGTCGATCGGCAACATGGATATAGGGAACTTCCAGGGTTTTGAACTCATGGAGAGTATGCGCTCGCCCAGCAGCTGGGGCCACATCGTGGTTGCCGACCAGCAGCACCGTTGGAATCTCCGCCTCTGAGAGGCGCATCATCCGTTCGCCCCAGGCTCGTTGAAAGGTCGGCTGCGGGTTGCGGTCTTTATAAGCATCCCCGGCAAAGATGACCAGATCGACCTTTTCCTCAACGGCCGTATCAATCACCTGATCCAGGGCATTGAGGAAATCCATCACCCGGATGGGCAAAGCAGTCGTAGGATCATGACGGCCGTAATTGGCAATATCAATATGGGCATCGGCAAAGTGCAACACCCGAACGGCCGTAGGCTTTCCCATTAACAATATCCCTCCTCAAAAATCAACAACTCACAAACGGTTAAACTGACGGGTACAACCTTTGAAACTACCTAAAACCTCATCTCCCGTCACGCTAAACCTCATTCCAGCTTAATCCGATATGGCGTTGTATTCGGGTCAGAACCCGGCGGCGGCGTCACCCGCTCAACAACAATATAATAACGACCAGGATTTAATGTGCCTGAAATCACCTCATCAGCCGCACCCACATTGGTACTGCTATTCAAAAGCACCTTATTGCCTGTATAAACCGCCATATCATAATTAACCCCAATCGGCATATTCGTTAGAGAAACCGTGAAATTGTAAGGGATAGACAAGTCAAAGTAGAAAACATCCACATAATCATCCGGCTCATGGAAAGCTTCAAACAAAGTCTGACCAACAATAAGTCGCCTGGCATCTCTGAAGGTATCATCCGGCTCGCCCAAAATTTCCTCATGCGCGACAAAAGGCAAGAAAACGTGTTCCTGGGGCAAGAACAGCTTTTCAATCAAATTGACAACCAAATCGCCCACGCCACTGTTTTGGTGGCCGCCAATTACCCAAAGAGTTTGCCCGACGAAGCCCCCACGCGGCCAGGCGCGGGCTGGCCGCAGCGGTTCATTCGGGTCTTCAGAGCCAAGATTAAAACGACTTTCTAACGCAATCCATTGGTTAGAAGCCCGATCATATTTCTCGGTAACAGCCACCGACTCACCCAAATTATTCGTCCCGCCAAATACATACCAATCGCCATTACTATCAACAGCGCTGCCAGCATTATACCTGGGGTAATTCATGGGGCCTGTCACAATACTCCAAACATCTGCATCGATATTGTAACATTCGCCGGCCGACAGAACGATCGGATCGCCCCCGCCATCCTGACCAATACCACCCACAACGCAGATATAATCGCTGTTACCGATCCGCTGGACACCAGCTGTATGGCCCAACCGGCCAGTTGACATCGGTTGGCGATTGAACCAAATGTCAATACCTGGATTATAAAAATACATCTCCCGGTGAGCGTTCCAAGTAACATTTGGATCCGGCAGTGGCAGGGGACCAGTCAAGCCACCAATCACATAATACCCATCTACAACCCCCTCATCGTAAGAAACGGCCGTATGATAAATCGCCGGTGCATTACCCACCCAAGGCGCTGGCGTTGTCGTCGTCCAACTATTTCCAGCAACACTATAAACCCAATGCGTGCCATCATAAATACTATTATTACCAACATAACCAGAAGGCAGATAAATGTTGGCATTCAACTCTGCGGCCGACGTATTGGAATAACCCAAGCCATCTGTTCCGGCTGGCATACTCGTCATAATCGTCCATACCCCGGTCGAGGTATTTAGACGATCCACTCGTGGCGTCCGCTCTGGATCACCATTTGCCACCGTCTGCCCCCCAAAAACATAGATAGAATCGTGCAAGACAGCGGCCGAATGTCGTGTCCGGGGCAGCCCCATAATGCCATGAATGACCCAATCCGTTTCTTTGTCAATCCAAGCAGCAATGTTGGCAGTAGCTGTCCCACTCACCCCAAGATGCCAATCAGCAACCTCTACAAAGTATTCCTGATTAGCGAATACAGAGACACTAACCTGAGATGAGAAATAGTTGCTATCGTCGTTGCAAGCGAGTTGTGTTGGAGCCGCACAACCGCCCGTATAAACAGCTAAAACAGTGTCGAAAGTGCTGCCAGCGGTACTTATCGTGACACGGCCGCTGTAAGGAGTCTTAAACTTGAACCAAGTCGTACGATACCCCTGTATATTGTTTGGTGATCCCCACATACAGGCCAGCGGTGGATCGCTCGCCGCATTCGTCATACCATTCGTAACACTCTGAGCGCCCCCCGGAACATTAAACTCTGGTGCAGCCGAACAACTATCGCTGCCTTGTCCCTGCAAGGGCTGAGCGTTAACCGGCACTTCCGAGGCATCAATCGGCACTAATGTTACCGGCTCCCATTCGCCAACGGCCGTGTGAGATGGGGCTACCAGCAGCGGTAAATCTTGGGGGTCATCATTCTTTTCCGGCTGCTCTCCTTGAGCCGAAGCCAGCGCAAACGTCCCCATTAACAGCACAAACATCAACACCAATTGATGGCGAATCCGGTACATAAGCAAGTGTCTCTCCAGTGAAAAATATCGACTCACATTGTACAAGCTAGTCACATGTTTTGCGAGAAGGCCGAGGAGATTATTAAACGCACTTAAATCCAAGCCAGAGAAGTTAGGCTTTTAGCTTAATAAATCAGTTTCCATCAACAAAAAAGCCTGACTTCTTGACGCCAGAAGTCAGGCTTTTCCTTATCAATTTAGCCTCTCAGTCAAGCGCCTAAAAGCCTGACTTCTTCAAGCCTAACGTAACCGAATGGCCTTCCAACATCAGTGATTGTTGATGGTCAGCATCGCTTGTATTTCCAGCCTCCAGACTTGTCGCCAGGGTTTCTTGTCGAATATAATCACCATAGGCAACCAATGCTTCAGCCACAACGCCCTCTGCCTCGTAAAGCAAGGCAATACGATCATCCAACTCTAAGCCAGCTTCTTTACGCATCGAATTGACCGCCCGAACTAAATCACGAGCATACCCTTCTTGGATTAGAGCCGGGGTCAAAGTCGTATCAACCGCAACAGTGATACCTTTATCGCTGGCAACGGCCAAGCCGCCACGCGATTCCGTTTGAACCAATACTTCTTCATCATTCAAGCTAATCCGTTCACCCTCAACCTCGACCACCAATTCGCCGCCCTCATGCAGCTTTCGAGCCGCTTCAGATGGGTCAAGTTGTGCTAACGCCTGACGCACCTTCGGGAACTTTTGCCCATACTTCGGCCCCAAAACCCGATTGTTGGGTAAGAGCTTGTAATTAACCAATTCGCCCACTTCGGAGACGACTTCGATCTCTTTGACATTAATCTCCTCCGAAAGCACATCAGCCAGCTCCATCAGATCCCGCCGGGCCTGTTGGCTGCCGACGTTGACCCGAACCTTAGCCAAAGGTTGACGGAGCTTGAAATCGGCCGCACTTCGAGCAGACCGTCCCAGGCTGGCGACATCAATAGCCAATCGCATCTTGTCCAACAACCCTTGATCCAGATTACTCCGGTCAAATTCAGGCCAGTCACAATGATGGACGCTCAATGGCGCATCCGGATCCACGCTCCGAACGAGATTTTGGTAGATAGCTTCGGCCGTAAACGGGATGAACGGCGATAACAGTTTGATGAAACCAAAGAGGGCTTCGTGCAACGTATGATAAGCGGCCGATTTATCAGCATCCGCCTCGCTCTTCCAGAAGCGGCGGCGGGAGCGACGAACATACCAGTTAGACAGGTCATCCAAATAAGCCTCCAAAACAGTCGTCGCTTTATCCGATGCAAACTGTTCCAGATGGTCAGTTACTTCGGCCGTTGTCTCCGCCAACCGCTCCAGAATCCACCGATCCAGTTGGGCATGGGCGGCCTGAGGCGATTCAACCCTTTCCGCCCCGTTCTTTGGTGTCCAGTCATCCAACTTAGCATAAGTCACCAGGAAAGAGTAAACGTTCCACAATGGGATCAAGAAACGACGCCGAGTCTCATCCGTCTGGTCATAGCCAAATCTCAGATTTTGTTCCGGCTTGGCCGAAGCAAAGAGCCAGCGCATCGTATCAGCCCCGATGTTATCGGCCGCCTCGTTAAACTCAATCGAGTTACCCCAAGATTTATGCATCTCACGGCCGTCTCCACCCAACAAAAGCGCATAACCAAAGATATTCTTGAACGGCGGTCGCTTAGTTAAAACCGTACTTTGAGCTAGCAAGCTGTAGAACCAGTTGCGGAACTGACCAGGGAAACTTTCGGTGATGAAGTCAGCCGGGAACCATTTTTCCCAATATTCAGGGTTATTTCGATAGCCCATTGTGCTGTAGGAGACGATCCCCGCATCGAGCCAGGGATTGCCCACATCGGGGATACGGGAAGCCCGACCGCCACATTCAGGACAAGCGATCTTCACCGCATCGATATACGGTCGATGCGGAGCATGGCCCTCAAAATCTTCCCAGCCTTCAACCGCCCTTTCTTCAAGTTCCTCCTCGCTGCCAATCACATGGAAATGATTGCAAGTTTCATCTTCACAAACATAGATCGGTAAAGCCAGCCCATAATACCGCTTTTTGCTGATCATCCAATCGTGCATGTTTCGCAGCCAATCCATCTCCCGGTCATAACCAAAGGACGGGAACCAGTTGATCTGATCCACCACATCCATGATCTGATAGCGCAAACTTCTTTGTTTTTCCTCCTCTGTCACCTGATCGCGGGGCTTGTCATACAGCGGACCAGTGTCGATGAACCACTCATCAACCAGACGATAAACCAGCTCTTCACTGCAACGCCAACAATGAGGATAACGATGGTTGTAACGCTGTTTGCGATAGTAAATCCCCTTCTCTCGTAGGCTGGCAAAGACATCTTCAGCAACGTCATTGGCAGAACGGCCGCTCAACCAATCAAAACCAGCTACATATTCCCCATTCTCATCCAATGGCGCGATGACAGGCAGGTCATACTCTTTGCTCAATTCAAAGTCCTCGCTGCCGCAGCCGGGCGCGATATGAACAATGCCAGTCCCTTCGGCCGCCCCGACCTCTTTCCAGGCGATAACCCGATGTTGATAGTCAGCTTCTTCAAAAGCCGCTTTGGCCGCTGGAAGCTCATCAAAGGGGCCAGTATACGTCCAACCAACCATCTCCTCGCCCTTAAGCTCACCAACAACCTCATGATTACCGATCAAGGTATTTGACATGGCCTCTTTAGCCAGATAGTAGCTCCAACCATCATCCTTTTGATGGACTTTGACATATTCCAACTCTGGCCCAACGGCCGCAGCCACATTACTGCTCAACGTCCAAGGCGTAGTCGTCCAAACCAGGAGCGCTTCCTTTTCTCGACCCACTAAAGGGAACTTCAAAAAGACCGATTCATGAGTCACTTCAAAATAGCCATCGGTGACGATCTCATGCTGGCTGATACCGGTTCCGCAGCGGGCGCACCAGGGCATGACATCATGGCCCTTGTAGACCCAGCCATTTTCGTGGCATTTCTTGATGAAACCCCAGATCTGGTAGTTGTTTTCATCGCTGAAGGTAAAGTAGGAGCCACCAACCTCAGGCAGACCAAGACGGCCGACAATCTGCTCCACTGTCCCGGTCATTGGCCCTCGCGGCCCCTGAACAGTCACCACTTTGAAGGGATCAACTTCTAACATATCCCGCAGTTGACGCAAACTTGCCGGATCGTTCCAATCCATCCAATAGCCCAGGCGGATCGACTGTTCCGTCTGAACGGCCGCAAAGTTCAACACCTGCATCTTACATTGGCGAGTGAAGTTATCCAGCCCAAACTTCTCAATATCACGCTTACTATTGAAACCCAGCCGCTTCTCAACATTAACCTCCACCCACAGCCCCTGGCAATCAAAACCATTCTGCCAACGCTGATTGAAGCCTTGCATCGCCTTGAATCGTTGATAAAGGTCTTTATAAGTTCGGCCCCAGGCATGATGAGCGCCCATTGGGTTATTAGCCGTAATTGGCCCATCAAGAAAGCTCCATTGCCTATCACTGGTAGAGCGTAATTCCCGCAGCTTATCAAAAGCATCAGTCGCCTGCCAAAAGGCCAACATCGCATTTTCTAATTTAACAAAGTCAACTTTGTTTGGTACATCGTTGAAAGTCATTTATTTCTCCTAAAAAAGAGTGAACAGTGGTCGGTAAACAGCTTGCAGTTTACCGACCACTGACTACCGTTTACTATCTCCTGACATCAGTATCTAATATTTCGGGTCTCAACGGCCGTTAAACCATCGCCCCGAACCATCTTGACCGGAAAATCATGATCGTCCAGCCAAATAGTACGCGCCTGATCTTGCCAGCGAATAGATAACGGCCGTGCCACAACGTCTCGTTGGGCAACAGCCAGCATCTCCTTTTCACCTAAACTTAAATTGACAGTGACGTGATTGAAGGCAAAATCGGCCGTTTTATCCAGCGTCAAGGCCGGAACCCCATCAGCAGTTGGCTTACTGTCCGCCAGCAAACCCAAACCGATGGTTGACGGCAGCCAAAACAACGGCTGACCGCTGGTATCGGCCGTTTCTTCAAAATGTTCGCCACCTTGGTGGCCTTTTACATCGCGCAGTAACGTCATCACATCATCTTCTATTAATACATCGCCCGAAATAATTTTCTGGGCGTTAAAAAAACGAAACTTCACTCGTTCCAGCCGATTCTCCGGGCTGAGAATCAGGTGATACAGGTACGTATCGCCGCTTGCGCCTTCACGAGCATCAAGGTCAATCCGCAAGAAACGGTAGCCTTCAGCCACATCCGTCAGCCGCCACTCCTCAACCGTGCCAGTCGGTTGGCCGTCCTGCTCATAACGGAGCAGACCAGCGGCGACCGGCTTTTCATAAGGTTGCTCTCGAATAATAAAGCGCATTATTCATCTAATTCGACATAGATACGTTTATTTATCTTGCCCTTGCTCTTGTAATTCACAACCCGTAAACGGCCAACTTCATGCGTATTCGCCACATGCGTGCCGCCATCGGCTTGCAAATCCAGGCCGACCAACTCCACCGTCCGTACTTCTTTAATGCCTTCCGGCAGCAAATTAATCTTCGTCCGAATCAAATCGGGAATCTGGAACGCTTTCTCACGGGGTAAAATATCAACCACCACTGGCCGAACCGCCGCCACTTCCTTGTTGATGGCCGCCTCAATCTCAGCCACTAACTCCTGTCGCATCGTCTCAAATTCAAAGTCCATCCGCCCTTTGAGCGGATCCATATTACCGCCTGTAACAGAGGCTTGATAGTCCCGCCAGACGACACCACACAAGATGTGCATGGCGGTATGAGTCCTCATTAATTTGAACCGCCGATCCCAATCAAGTTGACCCGTCATGGCCGTACCAACATCCGGTAAATCACCCCCGATAAAATGAACGGGTTTACCATTAACCCGCTTGACCTTTGTCACTTGCCAGCTTTGCTCCCCCGCCCGCAAGGAACCAAAATCACAAGGCTGTCCACCGCCGCCCGGATAAAAAGCCGTCCGATCCAGCACAACCCCACCATCCACCTGTTCCGTGACAGTGGCTTCAAAGTTCTGGACGTATGAGTCAGTTAAATAAAGTAATTCCGTCATCGTTCATCCTTATAAGACGATTTTGTTGGAGGTCAAAATTATTTTCCTAAATCCTAAGCAAATCGCCCATTCACAACAAAAAAACGCCATCATCCACACTGGGACGAAGGCGTCTATTCTCCGCGGTACCACCCTGATTCCTGGCTACCAAACCAAGCTCTCGGCCGATGACAATCTATGGTAACTAGTAATTAGTAACTGGGTAATTAATTAGAGCAAACAATTACCTAATTACTATTTACCAATTACTTTTTTTATCATCGCAATCCTTTTAACGGGGGATGAATCCGGCCAGGTCTACTAGATTGTCAACGCGCATTATCGTTGACACCTTTTCGGCTGGCGGCTCCGGAGGGATTTTCGGCCGTTTTTTGTTCCTGGCTTCCACCATCCCAGGTTCGCTATACAAAAACAGTCGGCTTACTCGTCTCCATCAAAGCCTTTCTGCTATTCAATTAGTCGGGGTGACGGGATTTGAACCCATGGCCTCTGCGACCCGAACGCAGCACTCTTCCAAGCTGAGCTACACCCCGAATCGCCTGGCTATTATATAAAATTAAGGGGTCGCTTGGCAAGACGAGTTTTTGATGGCCCGCAACCAGCCTGGTTGTAGGCTAGCAGCCTCCGTTCCGTTTTGAGATTACGGCTCGACGACTGAGCAATCGACCTCATACACATCGGCCGTTAAAGGAGAAACAGTTATCGCAACCGACCACAAAACTTCCTGCTGACTATCTTTTGCAATAACCATTTGACGCTCTGCACTTTCCTGCAAGTATGTCTCCACAGCATGTTCAACGTTATTATCGCGCAGGCCGCAGTCAGAAAAAGCATCATGAGCTGCCTGGGATACACCCCACGTCAAACTATAGACTGACTGTCCTGCAAAGTCGCCACCATCCCAATAATCGTTGGCCGATGTTTCCTCTTCGGCCGTTTCCCCTAAACCATCAATCGAATTACCTACATTTTCGATTTCCAGCTCAGCATTATCAACTCGTTCCCCATTACAGGCCGAAGCCAAAATGAGGCATACAACTATTATTCCAATTATCGTGCGTTTTGATTTCATATGGTTTCCCCACATTGATGCTTTTGCCTATCTCTCGCTATCCCCTTTTTCAGTTCAGTTCAGATAATGGCAGTCTAAAATTCAGTATACAACATTTACCGACCGAAATCTATTCTCACTGGCTTTTTATTAAGCAGGACATAAGTAAGGAGAGAATAAGCATCCAATAGGACGGCCGTATCACATGCAACTATCCCCACTCATGGTAGAATTACGCCAATCCGACTTACCAGTTGTATATTTACTCAACAAGAGAGTGACACAAGTCACTCTTTCATTTTATCAATTTACTATCCTGTTGTAGACATCATAACCAGGCCCATCGCCTCATCTACACCTATCAGTTTTACCGACTACTGACTACTGGTTACCGACTACCGTTTACTAACTACTGACACTAGGAAAAACATTGAAACGTTGGCAATTATGGCTCGGCGTGCTAATAAGCGCCGTTTTTTTATGGCTAGCCTTGCGAGGGCTACGGCTTGATGAAGTCGTAGACAGCATCGGCGAGGCCAATTTCTGGTGGCTAGTGCCAAGCGTGGCGACCTATTTCGTGGCCGTCTGGGTTCGCACCTGGCGCTGGGACTATATGTTACGGCCACTTAAACACATTCCCGTCCGCCGCCTCTTCCCCGTTGTCGTCATCGGCTACATGGGCAACAACATCTATCCCTTCCGGGCTGGCGAAGTGCTGCGTTCCTACGTTCTCCGTCGTCAAGAAGATGTCCCCATGAGCGCCAGTCTGGCAACCGTCATTGTAGAGCGTGTCTTCGATGGGCTGGTGATGCTGGTCTTTGTCTTCGCCGCCCTGCCCCTGGCCCCCCTGCCAAGCGATGATATTCGGTTGTTGGTCATTGGAGCCAGTATCGCTTTCTTTGCCGCCGTCATCGTTTTCTTCGCACTGGCCGCCGCCCCAGAACGAGCCATGCAATTAGTCTCCTGGCTAAGTGAACGAGTCGTACCCGGCCGTTTCCGCCAACAACTCATAGATGTCACCCAACGTTTCTTGGCAGGACTAGAATCATTACGCAACTTCCGCAATGTATTAATGATCTTCTTCACCTCCATCCTTATCTGGCTTCTTGAAACGGTCAAATATTGGTTCGTGATGCAAGCCTTCAATTTTGAAGTTAGCTTTTTCGCCCTCATGTTAATGAACGGCATCGTCAATCTAGCAACGACCTTACCCTCCGCCCCCGGCTATGTCGGCACCTTCGACGCGCCCGGCATTGCCGTACTGATCCTATATGGCGTGAAGGAAGCCGTGGCCGGAGCCTACACATTGGTATTACACGCCGCCCTTTGGCTGCCAATTACCCTCTTAGGCGCGTATTATATGATCCGAAATGAATTAGGTTGGTCAGATATTCGGCAAGCGACCCAAGTTGTCGAGCAAGAGGCGACGCTATGACCATCAACACCCAGCCCCTTGACATCGGCATTATCGGTGGCGGCATCACTGGTCTATCGGCCGCATTCGACCTGCTCAACGCTGGTCACAAAGTCACCATTTACGAAGCCAGCGACAAAACCGGTGGGCTGGCGGCGGGCTTCCAAGACGAAAATTGGGAATGGCCCCTGGAGCATTTCTACCATCACCTTTTCACCTCTGACAGACACATCATCGGGCTGGTAAAAGAGTTAGGCATGGAAGACAAATTGTTTTTCCCCCGACCCGTCACCTCAGTCATCTACGACGGCCAGATCGTCCCCTTCGATTCACCTCTGCGCTGGATAACCTTTCCCGGCTTCAACCTATTAGATGTGGCCCGCTTTGGGCTGGTTAGCGCCTTTTTACGCTTTAGCAACCCCTGGAAAAAGTTAGAACAGGAAACGGCCGATACCTGGCTTCGTCGCTATTACGGCGAAAAAATCTACACAACCACCTGGCGACCACTTCTCATCGGCAAATTCGGCCCCTATTACAAACAGGTCAATATGGCCTGGATGTGGGCCAGGCTGAAAGTTCGCAGCCCAAGATTAGGCTATTTTGAGGGCGGTTTCCAAGCCTTTGTAGACACCTTAACGGCCGCAGTAAAAACGCGCGGCGGCACAGTCAAGCTGAACTGTCCTGTACAGAAAATTGAACCACAAGAAAACGGCCGTCTCCGCATCCAAGTCAACGGGCATTCAATTAGTCATGATCGCTGTCTGGCAACAACCTCCCCCGCACTGCTCCAAAAATTAGCCCCAACCATGCCCGGCGACTATCTAGGTCAATTAAGCAAATTAAAAAGCATGGGCGCCGTTGTCATCGTCTTAGCCCTAAAACAGTCGCTGATGGACAAAACCTACTGGCTAAACCTGCCCGCTGAAACGCCCGACAAAGCCCAAAGCGACTTTCCCTTCCTGGCATTGGTTGAACAGACCAACTATATTGACAAAAAACATTATGGCGGCGATCATATCATCTACTGTGGCGATTACGTCACACCCGATCACCGCTACTTTGATATGGACAAAGAAGAATTGGTCAAACATTTTGCCAGCTATCTTCATAAGTTCAATTCCGGTTTCAAACAAGATTGGATTCGCAAAAGCTGGCTCTTTAAGGCAAAATATGCTCAACCTGTACCAGCGTTAAATCACTCAAAAAACATTCCCGCCATCCAGACCCCTATTTCCAATTTGTTCTTTGCCAGCATGAGCCAGGTTTATCCCTGGGACAGAGGGACAAATTTCGCGGTTGAGATCGGCCGTTTAGCGGCTCAAAAATTGCTAATGAAATGATGTAATTCTATTTGTAACAGGACTCTGGCAAAATAGTATTGAACTCTCATCGAAAATCAGCTATTACGATGCTAAAGTAAACAATCTGTCAGATTCCAAAAGATATAATTAAAAAGAAAAGGAGTTTTTAATGAAAATTATTGTTGTTGGAACCGGCTTTGTAGGATTAACCCATGCGGCCGTTTGTTCTGAATACGGACACGAAGTCCACGCCTATGACATTAATGAGCGTCGCATTAACGCTTATCAATCAGGAGATCGCGCTCAAATTGAAAGCATTGTCAACGAGCCGGGCCTTTTTGACATCATCGAAGAAAACCGAGGTCAACATCTACACTTTACAACAGATGTCACTTCAATCATCGACGATGTCGATGTGATGTTCATGTGCTTGCCAACCCCACCCAATCGAGATGGCTCAACCAATCTCAGCTACTACATGAATGCCGCCGATCATCTTGGCAAACTGCTAGCTGAACGCAAATCAAAAAATCGAGTCGTTTTAGTCAACAAAAGCACCGTTCCGATTGGCTCTGTCCGTCTCTTGCAACAGGTTTTAGATGAGCTTGGGGTCAAAAACTTTGGGGTCGCTTCCAATCCTGAATTTTTACCACAAGGCAACGCTGTAGAAGCCTCCCGCAAACCAGATCGGGTGGTCGTCGGAGCCGACACCCAGGAAGATTTCAAAATCTTGCAGCGCGTTTATCCCCAATTCGTCAATCACGTTCGCATTCGCTACATCGAAACAACCCCAGAAACGGCCGAAGCCATCAAATACACCGCCAATGCCATCCTACTCAACTACATCTCCTTCTGGAATGGGGTCGGCGGCCGTTTGGGCGAAACCTTCAGTAATATCGATATGGAAGATTTGAAGCTAGGCGTGACGGGAGACGGCCGAGTTAGCACCTGGGGTTCCTACGTTAGCAACGGCGCAGGCGGAAGCTGCTTTGGCAAAGATATACAGTCCCTCATCTATCAGTTGAACCGTCACGGCCGTTCAACCGATCTACTTCAAGCCGTCTACAACATCAACGAATATCAGAAAACCTACCTCATCGACCGGGCCGTCCACGAAGCCCGCTTCAACTTCAACCACAAAAAAGTGGCCGTACTTGGCTTAGCTTTCAAGAAACATACCAATGACATGCGCGACTCCTCCGCCTTGAAGGTAATCGAATCACTGTTGGCTCGTGGCGTTTCAGAAGTTAGGACATACGATCCGCTGGCCGCAGCCGAGGCCCAACGGTATTGGTTCAACCCTGATAAAAACCACCTATTCGAGCGAATCACTTATCATGAGACAGCCAAAGAGGCCATCGCAGGCTGTGATGCCATCTTTATTTCAACCGATTGGGAAGAGTTCCGCGGCTTATCCCGTACCATTGAGAAAACGGTTGAACCACCATGCTTAATCATAGACGGCCGTCGCATGATCCCCGACTATGAAACCCTGGTCGCCAAAGGCTACGAATTCCTGTCCGTTGGTGGCACCTACCTCAAACCCGAAAAAAAAGCCGCCAAAAACAAAAGTAAAAACGGCAGCGTTTCAAAAGAAAATGCCAAGGATTTATTAGTCGATCCAGCATAACCACGTCAAAATAAAGAAATACGCTGTATGGCAGTGAAGGCGCAAAGGAAAGAGACTTTGCGCCTTCGTGCATAGGGGGTAGATTAACGTCATGATAACTTTTGGAGTCAATGCCGTCATAACCCATGATGATCAGGTGCTGTTGACCCTTCGTAGCGATTTGCCGATTTGGTGTTTGCCAGGTGGAGCGATTGAAGCCGGAGAATCCCTGGTTGAAGCGGCTGACCTTGTAAGATTCGACTTAATAGTGAGCCAGCGTCCCGTCTAGTCTGGTCCTTTCCACCGCCTTGCGGAAGATAAATAAGGAAAGGGGAAACAGAACGACCGTGAAGCCGACCATAATAAGCAAATCAGGAGCCAGTTCAGCCCAGGAAGCGCCGCTCAGAAGAGATAAACGCATAGCCCGTAAGGCGTAGGTGACGGGAATGAATTTAGAGAAGATCTGTAACCACTCCGGCATGATTTCAATGGGGTAGTAAACGCCGCCAAGCAAGTTGGCCGTTGCGCCAAGCAGGGCGGTAATCGGTTCGCCCCTTTTAATAATCATGATAATGCTGGCAGCAATAATACCGATGCTGGCAAAGGCAATGATAGAAAGAATGAGGCTGACCAGACCGCCAAGATAGTTGGCCCCTGTCAGCCGTAGACCCAAGAGCAAAACGCCAATTGAGATATAGATAAAAACCCGGAAGGTCGTAAAGGCATAGTTCCATAATGCGGAGCCGATAACGATGATGGAGACGGGAGTAGGTGTCATCATCATTGCTTCCAGCGTGCCGGTGGTTTGAGCTTCTCGCAAGGCGCGAGAAAAGCCGCCCAAACCGAGGCTGAAATAACCGCTAAAGGCCAGTCCGATAATGACAAAGGCAAAGTAATCACCACCATACTGGTCAAGGTAAGGGGAAGCCTGGGGGCCAACCAGTTGTGATACAAAAAAGAAGGTAAAGACACTGAAGAAGAGGCCGGTCAGGCTGAATAGAAAGGCCAACCGGTAGCTGGTTTCAGTATAGAAATCTCTTTGGAAAAACGACCAGAGTAATTTCAGCATCTATTACTCCGTTTCAGTAAAGTGAGCGAAGACCTCTTCCAGACTGGGTGGGTGGCCTTCGATACTCTTGATGGTGACGCCGTTTTGTCGGAGGGTGTCGATGATGGGAGTGAGACTGCCGTCAGATTCGCCGGTTTTGAACAGCAGGCGGATGTGGGGACCACTCTTTTCTACTCGCAGGTCCGGTAAGATCGGCCGTATCGCCTCTTCGGCCGTATCGCTAATGTCATCAACCGAGACCGCATACTGCTGCTGAGGCTGTAACCGCCGCCGTAATTCAGAGGGACGACCAACTACCTGAATCCGCCCTTCGTGCATAACCGCCACCCGATCACAAAGCTTTTCAGCCTCCAGCAGATCATGCGTGATAAGGAAAATTGTCATCTCATGCCGGTTCATTAAATCCAATATCAGATTGTGGAGCCGGATGGTAGCAACAGGGTCGAGGCTGCGGCTCGGTTCGTCCAAAAATAATATCTGGGGTAGATGGAGCAGGCTGCGGGCTATTGCCAACCTTTGTTTCATACCGCTGGAAAAGTTGCTAAACGGCCGTTGGGAAAATTCCGCTAGATTGACCGATTCCAAAACCGTTTGAATTCGCTTATCCGCTTCTTGCCCCCGAAGGCCATATAGGGTGGCGAAAAATTTCATATTTTGATAGGCAGTCAACCGCCAGTAGAAGCTGCGTTCGTCAGTAACAGCCAACCCCACATTTTCCCGAATCTGGCCTGAGTCTTCAAAAGTGTGTCCAGCAATAGTGGCCGCACCACTGCTGGGCCGAATGAGGGTGCATAAGATTTTGACCAGGGTCGTCTTACCCGCCCCATTCGGCCCCAACAAGCCAAACAGCTCTCCCGCTTGCACAGTCAGATTGACATCATTAACGGCCGTTGTCCCCCTTTGCCGAGCCAAGCGTCGCCAGCCGCGTGGCGGCTCAAAGGTTTTGGTTAAATTCATCGTCTGGATGGCAATTTCTTTCACAAGATGGAAAGGATAACTGCTTGACACCAGCTATGCAAGGTGCGATGAATGAGAGAGCAGCCAGGGAGGTAGTCAAGTGGCATTTTTCCTTTATAATCTCCCAACACTGAAAAGGAGTCGCCACGAGCGACCACAAATCACAAAACTGCAAAGAGCGCAAGCTAGTTACGCGCCACTTCCGTAGGAGAACAATACATGCCACAACCTGTTAAGAAAACAACCCTGGATAACGGTCTAACCGTTGTCCTAAAAGAGATGCACCACGCCCCTGTAACCAGCTTCTGGGTTTGGTATCGGGTTGGCAGCCGGAATGAGATACCAGGAATCACCGGCATCTCCCATTGGGTCGAACATATGATGTTCAAAGGGTCGCCCAAATTTCCCCCTGGTTCGCTGGATCGCCAGGTCGCGCGGGAAGGCGGCCGTTTCAATGCTTTCACCTGGATCGATTTCACCGCCTACTTTGAAACGATGCCCTCAGATCGAATTGATCTGGCCCTACGCCTGGAAGCCGACCGGATGCCAAACGCCATTATGACTCCCGAAGATGTCGAATCTGAACGGACTGTCATCATCTCCGAGCGACATATGTATGAGAATCAACCAACATTTCTGTTGCGAGAAGAGCTGTCTGCCGCCGCTTTCCGAGTCCATTCCTATCACCACGACACCATTGGCGATGAGACTGACCTAGAAACAATGACCCGCGATGATCTCTACAATCATTACAAACGTTATTATGCCCCCAACAACGCCACCATCGTTGTAGCAGGTGACTTTGAATCGGAGCAGATGCTCGGCCGTATTCAAGAGCTATATGGCGATATTCCCTCCGGCCCACCTATAGACCAAACCATGCGACCAGAACCAAAACAACGGGGCGAACGACGGGTCATGGTCAACGGCCCCGGCGACACCTCCTATCTGATCTATGCCTACAAAGCCCCCAACGCCACCCACCCCGATTTCTACCCCCTGGTACTATTAAACGCCGCCTATGCTGGCGGCAGCAGCCTGGGATTTTTTGGCGGAGCCTCAACCAATAAAAGCTCCCGCCTATATAAAGCATTGGTCGGCAAAGATTTAGCGGTAGCCGTAAATGGCAACGCCTCCCCAACCATTGACCCCTACTTATACACCATCAGCACCGTTGTCCGACCAGGCCGAACGCTTGCCGAAGTAGAAACCGCCTTAGAAGCAGAAGTAAACCGCCTCGGCCAAGAACCGATCACCCAGGCAGAGCTAGACAAAGCCATGAAACGGGCCAAAGCTCAATTTGTCATGGCTGGCGAAAGCGTCAGCGGGCAAGGCCAAATGATTGGCATGGCAGAAGCAGTCAGCGGCGATTATGGCTGGTATGAACGAACATTGGAAACATTGGAATCGGTGACATTGGACGATATTGAACGGGTACGAAAAGACTATCTCGTTCCAGGTAATCGAACCGTCGCTATGTATGAACCAAGTCAAAATGGACAATAATCAGTGAACGGTTGGCAGTTAAAAGTAAGCAGTGCGGTGCGTTTTCTCTCATTTTTCGTAGTGGCTCTTTTGCTGTTGGTTGCTTGCCAAAGTGGTCAGGAGACAGAAGAGGCAGCTTCATCGGAAACGGCCGTCCCAACCCAACTGCCGCCCACCAAAGCGCCGCCAACAGAGACGGCCGTCCCAGACCCTGAACCCACTGCTCCACCAACAAACGCTGGAACGGCCGATGCCAACGTCGATTTTGTCCGCGCCGTTCAAGCAGAAGATGGTAGTTGGACCTTTCACGTCACCGTCAGCCATCCCGATACCGGCTGGGAAGATTACGCCGACGGTTGGGATGTCGTCACGCCAGATGGTATCGTCTTAAAGAAAAATGAATCAGATCCCTTTACCCGGCTGCTGCTCCACCCCCATGAAACAGAACAGCCCTTCACCCGCAGTCAGAGCGGTCTGATAGTTCCTGATGGCGTAACCCAAGTGACCGTTCGGGCGCACGACCTCGTTGACGGCTTCGGCGGCACAGAAGTCACCGTCGATTTAACGGCCGCATCCGGCCAAAACTTTGAAGTAGAGACAAATTGATTAACGATTCAAAATCAAAAAAAGATAGCAACGTTTACACGAATTGAACAAATTTTTTGCTCAATAATTCGTGTAATTGGCGCTATGCGTTGCAAGAAAACACTGGAGACAAGATGCTAAATAAAACTTACCCCGGCCCAGAAACTATCCACCGCTACGAACTAGACAACGGCATAACCCTTCTCGTCTACGAGAACTTTGCAGCCGAATCAGTGGTCATGGAAGGGCTAGTTCGGGCCGGAGCCGGAGCCGAACCACCAGAAAAGGCCGGCTTAGCCAGCTTCACGGCCGAAATGTTGATGCGTGGAACCCAAAATCGCAGCTTCGATGAAATTTATGAAGCTATCGAATCCGTCGGGGCCACCTTCGATTTTTCCAGTGGGCGGCACATCACCGAATTTTCAACCCGCAGTTTAGCCGAAGATATCGATCTAATGCTCGATTTAGTCGCCCAATCACTAAGACAGCCCACTTTCCCGGTTGAGCAGATAGAACCTGTCCGGGGCGAGATAATGGCCAGCCTCCATATTCGGGCCAATGATACCCAATACCGGGCTGGACGAGCCTTCAGAGAACTGCTATATAAAGACCATCCCTACGGCCGAGGTTTAGACGGCACACCAAAAAGCATCGCCGCCATTAGCAGAGACGACATGGCCGACTTTCACGGCCGTTTCTATGGCCCCAAAGGCATGATCGTCACCGTCGTCGGAGCCATCAAAGCTGAAGATGCGCTCGAAAAAGTCAAAGCTGCCTTTGGCGACTGGCAAGCAGTCCAAGAAAGCCTACCAGAACTACCAAATGTCCATCTGCCCCCCGAAACCCTGCGAACCCATGTCGACATGCCTGAGAAAACCCAATCAGACATCATGTTAGGCTTGCCTGGGCCAGTACGAGCCGCCCCCGACTACCTCGAAGCCAGCGTCGCCAACACCGTCCTCGGCGTATTTGGCATGATGGGCCGTTTGGGCCTAACAGTCCGCGAAGAACAAGGTTTAGCCTATTACGCCTACAGCCGTCTCCAGGGCGGGCTAGGCCCAGCCCCCTGGTTCGTCAGCACAGGCGTTGCCCCCGATAAGGTCCAGCAAGCCATTGATAGTATCCTGGTTGAACTTGACCGGATGATCAACGAACCCATTCCAGAAGAAGAGCTAGCCGACACCCAGGCCTTCCGCACCGGCACCTTACCCGTCAGCCTAGAAACGAATGATGGCTTGGCCTCCGTAATCACCGACATTGAGCTATATGAGTTAGGGCTAGACTATCTACAAAAACTACCCGCCAAAATCAATGATATGACCCCTGAAAGCGTTCAGGCAGCGGCCAAAAAATATTTAAGCACCGAGCAGATAGCCATTGCCGTTGCAGGCCCACCAGTAACCGGAAAATAAATTCATTATGTTAAGTGTTGGCGTTGATATGATCGAGATTGCCCGCATTGAACGGGCTATGACCCGACATGGCGATCGGTTCTACAAACGCTTTTTCACCGACCGGGAACGAGCATCTTGCCGAGATCAGGCCAGCCGCTTAGCCGGCCGTTTTGCCGTAAAAGAAGCCGTCGGCAAAGCGCTTGGCACGGGCATCGGCGACGTTAATTGGACCGATATTGAAGTAGTCAATGATGATCGGGGCAAACCTGACCTGGTTTTGCACAACCAAGCCCAAACATTAGCGGCCGAATTAGGCCTTCACCACTGGTCAATCAGCCTTTCACACACCGAAACCCATGCCATTGGCTTTGCAGTAGCAATCCAAAAAGGCGATACTTAGATAACCTTTCACGAGCGCACAGAGGACACAGCGTTTTTTCAAGTAGAAAAACAACAATTGCAGCTAAAATTGATTCACATTTATGATCAAATCATTATCTCTTTTTCTCAGCGCACTCCGTGTTCTCTGTGGTAAAAAATTCAACCCAACCCCCAATCTTGGGACTATCAGGGAGAAATAGATATGGCTTATTGGAACGCAGACGACGGGACAGTTATAAATTTTCAGGTTTTCGATGATGGTGCAGGCAGCAATCCAACGCTGATCCTTCTCCCCGGCCTACTAGGCTCAATCGGCAATCAGTGGCGCAGCTTCATCACTCCCCTTGCCAAATCATATCGAGTAGTGCTAATGGATTTGCGGGGACACGGCCGATCTGAAAACAATGCCCGTTCCCTAGAACCAAAGCGAATGACCCAGGACATCTTAGGATTAGCTGATTTTCTGAAGACCGATTCTTTCCATGTTGCTGGATACAGTTTAGGCGGTTATTTAGGTCTGATGCTGGCTCTAAACCAACCCCGACGAGTCCACACCCTGCTCATGCACGCCACCAAATTTTATTGGACCAAGGAAGCTGTCGCCAATATGCGAAGCCAACTTGATCCAGACGCAATTAGCAGCAAAGTGCCAGGATACGCCAATCAGCTAGCCCAAGAACACGGTGGCAGCCATTGGCGCGTTTTAGTACGACAAGCCGCCGATCTCGTTAGCTACCTGTCAGAGCAAGGCATCACCGAAGGCATGGCCGCCCATGCCCAATGCCCCTGTCTCGTTAGCGTCGGCGACAGAGACGAACTGGTTTCCCTTCCAGAAGCCCAACGCTTAAGTCGGGTACTCCCAAAAGCCGACCTCATTGTTCTGCCAGGAGTTCGGCACCCATTCCAATCACTAAAAGAAATTCCCATCCTACCCATGATGCAAGCCTTTCACCGAACCGCTGTGAGAAGGTAATAAAGCTCCCAAAAGTTCAACTTCTTATTGAGGATTAACAAATTAATACTGATATAGGTAGGGGCGTACCCTTGTGGTCGCCCTAAAAATGATACCAATATCATTTACGAAAAGTTCAAAAAGTAGGGGCGTACCCTTGTGGTCGCCCTAAAAACGATACCAATATCATTTAGAAAAAGTTCAAAAAGAAGTTGAACTTCTAAACCATCTAAAGCAAGGTATACGAAACTATGACTGAAACATCAAAAGCTCATCTTTCCCCTGTTTGGAACCGACTGTCCGAGATAGTCGTTGAACGAGCCGAGGGCTGCTATCTATATGATGCTGCGGGAAGGGCTTACCTCGATTTTACCAGCGGCATTGGCGTAACGAATACAGGCCATTGTCATCCTAAAGTAGTTCAAGCCATCCAAGAACAAGCTGGCAAACTAATACACGGACAAGCCAACGTCGTCTACAGTCAACCCCTCCTTAATTTGGTTGATTCGCTCCAAACAGTGGTTCCAGAGCCGCTGGACAGCTTCTTCTTCAGCAATAGCGGAGCCGAAGCAATTGAAGGAGCAGTCAAATTAGCCCGCCAAACAACAGGACGACGGAACATTATCGTGTTCCAGGGATCGTTCCACGGCCGTACCAACCAGGCAATGGCCATGACAACCAGCAAAACCATCTATCGGGCCGGTTATCAACCCCTATCAGCCGGGGTCTTCGTCGCTCCCTTCCCATATGCTTATCGGTATGGATGGGACGAGCAAACGGCCGTTGATTTTTGCCTCAACGAATTAGAACTTATGCTAAAAAGCCAGACAGCCCCAGAAGAAACGGCCGCCATGATCATCGAACCCGTCCTGGGCGAAGGCGGCTACATTCCTGCCCCCGCCACCTTCTTAAGAGGACTCCGAGAAATCTGCAACCGCTACAACATCCTACTCATTTATGATGAAATACAGACTGGCTTCGGCCGTACTGGTAAATTCTTCGCCCTCGAACACGCTGGTGTCGCTCCCGATATCCTAGTCATGGCAAAAGGCTTAGCCTCCGGTATGCCCATGAGCGCCATCGCCGCCTCCTCAGATTTAATGGGTCGCTGGACAAAAGGCAGCCATGGCGGCACCTATGGCGGCAATCCAGTAGCTGCTGCGGCCGCCGTCGCCACCATTGAAGTTATCAAAGAAGAAAACTTGTTACAAAACGCCCAGGAACGCGGCCAACAACTACGAGATGCCCTAGAAGAGATGCAAATTCGCTGGCCTTTCTTCGGCGACATCCGGGGCTTGGGCCTCATGGTTGGCCTAGAAATCGGTGTCCCAGGCCGTGGCCCAGACAAAGACTTAGCCACCCGCATCCAAGCCATCTGCTTAGACAACAACCTCCTGCTCCTAACCTGTGGCTCCTTTGGCAATGTCATTCGCTGGATACCTCCTCTCGTCGTATCCGAAAGCCAAATTAACGAGGCCCTTCTAGCAATGGAAGAAGGTTTTGAAGAGATATTTGAGGATTAGCAATAATAACGTAATACGTAAAAAGTCTGAAACTATTCAGCTACGCATCTCATTCCCATGTAGGCGGGAATCCATAACAGTCACAAAAGACTTAAGAATTACGTTTTACCCATTACGAGTTACAAATTACGGACAAAAATATGACTGAAAAACGAGCAATCCTAGCCGTCTTAGCCCACCCCGACGACGAATCTTATGGTCCTGGCGGCACCCTTTCCCGCTATGCTGCCGCCGGAGTTGATGTTCATGTCGCCATAGCAACCGATGGCGCAGCAGGATCAGTTGATGAAAAATGGCAGGGCGATCGCTCCCGGCTGGTTGAGGCCAGAGCCGAAGAGTTAATAGAAGCGACAGAGATTTTGGGCGTCACCCTCCACAATTTAGGCTATCGAGATTCAGGCTATATCGCTGACGAAGCCAACAACCATCCCGATGCCTTTATCAATGCAGATGATGATGAAGCCATTTGCCGGGTCGTGAAGTTAATCCGAGAGATACGGCCGCAAATCATCATGACCCACGATGAAACCGGTGGCTACTTTCATCCCGATCACATTCACTGCTGGAAGATAACAACGGCCGCTTTTCACGCCGCCGCCGACCCTGAAAAGTACCCCACCATCGGCCCCGCTCCCCATCAACCGAAAAAACTCTACTATTCTGCCTTCTCCTACCGCTGGACTCGGTTCCTATCCAGGTTAATGCGATTGAGAGGCATGGACCCCACCCAACTCGGCCGAAACAAAGACATCGACATGACCAGATTAGGCGTTGACCCCAAAACGATAACGACCCAGATCAACTACCGCGATTTTTGGGAGGTAAAACGAGCCGCCAGCGCCAAACATGGCAGCCAGGGCGGGGGAACCAGTTTTACTCGGGTCTTTCCAGTCTGGCTCCAAAAGCTCATCTTCGCCCGCGACACCTTCATTCGGGCCTACCCCCCAGCGCCCCCTGGATCAAAAGAAAAAGACTTCTTCCAGGGTCTTTAATTTCAGAAGTTCAACTTATTTGAGAAGTTGAACCTCTCCCAAAACCACCTATCCTGTCCCATCCACCTGCTCAAAAATAGCTCGAACCGGCTCCGCATCTAAAAAGGTTTGACACAACGTTTCATCCTCAATCGGATCCAAAATCTGGAGGATGATCTCACTGGCAATACGATTATGGACATCAGCCAAAGAGTTGTTGGGGGCAACACTAGCCAGGCCAGCATGTACCTGCCACATCAACATCCGGCGACCCGTTTCATGCGCCAAGAAAAGTGATTGCTGCCAAACTTGCTGGGCCGCTTCAATCTCCCCCAATTCTTTATGCGCCAGGCCAATCGCATGAAAACCATCAGCCTGATAACCTCGCGTTTTGCGAGCTTTCGCCAATTCAATCAACTCTTGAGCATATGCCTGTCCAACCCCCACATTACCCCGTTGAATTTCAGCAATTGCCAGCGAATAAAGTGATTGCAACTCAATATCAGGCGTATTGGCATCTCGGCTAACTTGGAGAGCGTGTTCAAGATGGGTAATACCTTCTTCTATCCGACCGAGGTAATAAAGATCTACCCCCAGATTCCGACTAAGGTCATTCTCCATCGAAGGCAAGTTCATCGTCTTAACCAGCTTAAACCCCTCCTGATGGTGAGTCAGGGCTTGCTCCATATCAAATAAGTTTTGGTAACATTCACCCAGGTTGTTCAAGGCATTTAAGCCAGTCTGTAAAGCTGTCAAATCTCTGGTCGGAATTTTTAATATGAGCTGAGAGCTTTCTCTAAAATCGTTGATAGCCTTATCAAGCTCACCCAACCTGGCATGGGAAATGCCCATTCGGTTCCAGCAGCGGGCTTGCTCCTCTCTATTGCCAACCTGCTCCAAAAGGGCCAATGACTTTTGATAATTTGACACCGCTTCCTCAAGACGGCCGAGATGATCATTTACCATCCCCGTGCCACCCCACGCATTTGCTCGGCCAGCCGTATAGTTAAGCGCCTCCGCTAACTGCAACGCCTCGCGGTGGGCTTCCATAGCTCTACCTGGGCGAGCCATATAAGTATGCTGGTTACCAATAAACACCAAAGCATCGACAGCATGTTGGCTTGTCCCCGCCTCCATGTAATATTGCTCATAACTTGCTAGCGCAGCTTCTTGCTCTCCCAACGCACTAAATAACGCCCCCCGCTCCCGAAGGGCAGTGAGTCGCATCTCTTTTTCGTCTAAGTCTTGAGTATGGGGATCAGTATGAAAGAGAACATCCGTATTCAACCCGATAGCGTCCCAATATTCTTTTCGTTCAGCCGCCAACGCAGCCTGTTTCAGCAGTTCATTCGGGTCGGTCATATCTCTGTGGTTAGTTTACCACACTACTCATCCGCGCCAACCGCTGGCAGGAAAGTTTGGTGAACAAAGGGTGAAAAAACATAACCATCATCCAAAATAGCCTCTCCCTGCCGTCCACCGAACACAAATATACGGGATTCAATGTTGGCAACAGCCATATTCGCCCAGGATTCGTTTTCCAACATAGGCATCTCAACCGACTGCCACGAAGCGAATTCAACGTTGTATACCTCACTATCAACCGCCTGTGTTTCAAGGCCGCCACCAATCACATAAAGCCACCTATTAATCAGCACGGCCGATCCAGCCCCCGCCCTCGCCCTACTCATTTCAGGGCATCCCCGCCAGACATTACTATCCGACTCAAAGAATTCACAGATCGCCAACTCCCCACGCTCATTTTTACCCCCAACGACGAAAATCTTTCCATCCAGAATACCACCTGCCGCAAAACCCCTCCCCGCCGACATCGAAGGCATTGTCTGCCAACTCTCAGAACTAGAATCATAAACATACACATCAGTCAAATATTCTTCGCCATCCCAGCCGCCAAGGAGATACAACAGATTGCCATCTGAAAGAACCAAACCCCCTGAGATCGGTTTCGGCAGTGGCGTGATTGGTCGCCAGGCATTGTTGGCCGGACTGTAAGCTTCAACCACCGAAGTCGGCTGACCATCGGCCAAACGACCCCCAGGGACATAAATCTCTCCAAACAGCACCGCCGCAGTTGCATCGGCAACGGCCGTTGTTTTTGCAGCCCCCGGCATCCATCGACCGCTGTCCGTCTCATAGATATTCACCAAGTTGACTACCCCCGCCTCAACTTCACCCCCAATTTGGTATAGATTTAAGCCAATCGTCGCCAGAGCCATATTGCTAATTGGCTCTGGCAGCCCCCGCGACGTAAACCAGCGAGTATCACCTATCGGCATCTCAATCGGTGTTTCATCAGAATTGGCCCTCTCCAAAAATTGCAGCCCAACAAACACCAAAAGAACAATAAGCAGCAGCCCACCTAAGGCAAGGCTAAGATTTCGCCAGCGGTGCGAAGGTTCTGGTTTAGGCCCTGCCGCTATTGGCGTTGTCGGCTCCCTCAACGGTTCCGGTTGAGGGACAGTTACCTCTGATTCGGCCGTTTCCCCAACAGTTGCTGCCAACGGCTCCTCATCCTCCTCCTCCTCAGAGTCGGCCGTTGTTTCCAAACCCGGTAAGGAAAGCAGCCCTTTTTGCAAAGCAACAGCCGTTGCCTCGGTCCGAGAGCTAACACCCAACTTCATAAAGATATTGCGGAGATGGACCTTAACCGTATTAGGGCTTATATGGAGGGTTTGAGCTATCTCCCGGTTAGTAGAGCCATCTACCAAACATTCCAGGACAGCCAACTCACGTTCGCTTAATGGTTCACCAATTTCAGCCATTATATAAGTTAAGGTGTGATCGTTTCCGTTGGGGAAAAGCTGGGTAAGGTATTCGTGATAGGAACCGTATCAGTAAGCGGTGCATCTGGCGTTGGGGTAGCTGCCAAACAATTAGTCGCCGCTTCCCGTCGCTTATCAACCACCTCAGCCTCATTTTCCAGCCGGACAGCCTCAATATACCACTCCTCAGCCGGGCACCAATCCATAACACTGGCATATTGATCCCCAAAAGCAACATAAGCTTCAAAAAGTTTATGACACGCATCCTGATAAAATGGCGCAGCCGCACACAAGCCACGAAAATAAAAAATTGTTGTCTCCCAATTAACGGCATAATAGCCGATCCCTAGCAAATATAATTCAGCCCAAGTTCGTTGATCTTCCACTTCAAGAGGCAAATCACCAAGCCGTTCAGCTTGGGTCAAATAAAAAAGACCCAACTCAATCTGCGTACCTGACACCAACTTAGTACCCAAATTGATGTAGGCATTATACAGCATTTCATCCGTTTCCCCGCGTCTCTCATCTGGATATTCATGTTGAAAATCTGAAATGGCTGAAATAGCAGCCGCCCAATCCCCATCATCCATTAAAGATGCCAAATTGTTGAAGCCCTCCTGAACTGCAGATTGGCCCGGTTGTTGGGCAACGGCCGTTTCAAGGGCTTCCGGCGTGGCAGTGGGACTCGGCCGAACAGTCGGTGTCAGACGAGCATTCAGCCCCCCCTGAGCTTCAGCGTGCAGGGCTAACGCCTCGGCCGAGTCAGGTTCACGGTCCAAAACCCACTCAAGGCGGCGCATCGCCAGAGCAAAGTTGCCACTGTCAATATCCCCTGCTGCCAGCCCTATCTGGTTAGTTATCTGCTCATCTTGCGCCCGTTGAGCATTTTCAACTCGCAGCGTCTGGCCGCTTTGCCAGGCCGTATAAGCCACCGTACCATAAATAGTTAACAAAACAGCTATGATGACCAAAATCAGCCCAAAGCCACGCATTAAACGACGCATGGTCATTGGCGATTCGGCCGTTGTCACCTCTTCTGACTGGGGGGCAAGCTCATCCATCACCCATCATCTCCCGATAAACCCCAACGGTTTTTGCTGCAATCTGCTCTTGAGTATAGTGATTCAATACGCGTTCTCGTCCAAGCCGCCCCAAACGACGGCGTAAGCTTTCATCCTTTAATAAAGTTAACAAATGATTATAGAGTCCGTCAATATCATCCTCAGGGAATATAAAACCCGCTTCACCAATCACATTAGGTATTTCGCCGCTGTCAGAGCCAATAACCGTCACCTCACAAGCCATCGCCTCAATCAAAATACGGCCGAACTGCTCCTTCCAATTTGGCAGCGTCCGAGAAGGCAGCACCAAGATATCTAACTGCCCCAAATAAGCAGGCATTTGATCAGAAGCGATCACCCCATCGAAATGAACCCGATCCCCGATGCCTAATTCATGGGCCAACTGCTCCAGCTCTCTTCTCGCTGGGCCATCCCCAGCGATATGCAAACGCCAAATGCCAGGCAAACGAGCCGCCGCTTGCAACAGCAAATCGACCCCTTTTTCAGCAACCAACCGCCTGCCAGCCGATCCAATGATCAACACTCGGCCTTCATCCCGGCTGGCAGGTGGCGAAAAAATGTCCGGCCGAACCCCAAATTGAGGGATAACCTGATGTTCGCCTTCATACCCCTTCTCCCGCCAAACTTCAACAGCCGCCTGATTCCCCATAACAGCATAATCAACAGCTTGAAGCACCTGCTTTTCAAGGCGGTTAAATGGGAAAGGATATTTTTGACAGATATTTTGCCAGGAAAAAAAGAGCGACTTCACACCTGCTTTATTAGCCTGCCGCACCCCCAACCAGGTCGCTAAATTATACGGCTCCTCATCCATATGAAGGATATCCGGTTTCAAAGCCGCAATGCGTGCTTTCAAGGTCGGGTAATAATGGAAGTGAAACTGTCCATTCAGGCGGATTGGATCAACCAACAGCCGATAACCATCAGTATGGCTCCGCTCAAGGGGAACCGGCCCAGACGGGTCTTGCCAAACAGGAGGCACTATAACAGTTAGCTCCACCTCATCAAATTTTGCAATTGCTTCCAGTTTGGTCTGATAAGCTCCCACCAAACAGGCCTTTGAAACCATTAATACGCGCATATCAGCCAGGGGATCTCTTTTGAATTAACGACATCTGCTTTCCGAGATTTACTCTGGAAGGATGGTGAATAATGGCCTTGATTACGGCCGTTTGTGATAGTTGACACAAGATCGTATTTTGCTATACTTGCCCCGTTTTGACAACTTTGCATCAGCATGGGCAAAATCACAATCAGCATACTGGCCCATCCCATCGGGGGTGGGCTTTCTTGCTGTTAGCCCTCGTCATAGCCACCCTATTGCGGGGTTGGCAATTGGGTCAAGTTCCGGCTGGTTTATACCGGGATGAAGCCTTTAACGGCTTAGATGCGGCGGCTCTATTAGCAGGGGAAAACACAAACGAAAACCCCTTCTACTTCGAGGCCAATAACGGCCGAGAACCCGCCTACATTTATCTAACCACCATCGCCGTTGCAATCTTAGGTCAAACAGCCTTAGCGGTGCGAATAACGGCCGCAATCGTCGGTACATTAACAACCATACTGGTTTATCTCTTAGCGAAAAGTTGGTTCAACTATCGCGTTGGACTGCTATCAGCCTTCATATGGGCCATCACAGTTTGGCCCATTCATCTGAGCCGGATCGGATTACGGCCGATTCTAATGCCCTTCATGATGGCCCTCCTCTTCTGGCTCGGAACCCAGGCATATAGAAAATCAACCCCAAAGCTCTGGCTCTTAACTGGGCTGCTCTACGGCTTAGCCTTCTACACCTATCTAGCCATGCGCTTCACGCCCATCTTACTCCTTTTAATACTACTATTTTTAATAGTAAGCGGGCGAAGAAAACGACTACTACCTGGTTTAGCCTGGTTTGTTACAGGAACACTCATCACCAGCCTACCACTCTTCTTTTTAGCCCTGCAACTACCAGAAAGCATCTTCGGGAGAGCGGGCCAAGTCTCCATCTTAAACCCAGAAATATCAGGGGGCGCAACCCCTTTTGAGGTTATTCTACGACAAAGTTGGCACGCGCTTCGCCTGTTTTTCATAAAAGGCGATACCATCTTGCGCCACAATCCACCAGGACGGCCGATCTTCGATCTCTTCATGATCGGGCCATTTTTGGTCGGCCTCTGGCACTGTCTAAGGTGCTGGAAGCAGCCAGTCCCAATGACCCTCCTCCTCTGGAGTTTAGTCATGCTTGGGCCAACCATTTTGGCCGAGGACGCGCCCCACTTCCTACGGGCAGTGGGACTACTGCCAGCTATTATAATTTTCCCCGCATTAGGCATCGTCCAATTGTGGGATCGGCTCAAATTCTCAACGGCGATTAAAGCCGTTTTAACAATCGGGCTATTGGCTGGCACTCTATTGTTAACGATAAATGATTACTTTCTAGAATACGGCCGACAGCCAGAAACAGGCTATTGGTTCGAGGCAGCAGCCCGAAATTTGGCCGAAAACATTAACGCTTATGAAGTATCCCGAAACCAAATTTTCATCGACCAACGCTTTTGGGATGGCTGGCCCTCCATCCGCTACCTACTTGATCCTGAACAACAAGTAACATTTTATCGGCCAGAAAATATACAAATAAACCAGTTTTTGCCACCAACGACCGTCTATAGTTGGCCCTATGAAGGGCAAGAGCAAGTAGCAAATGGCTTTGGCCCCGGCCTACTAAGCGTTGCCAGCGGCGAACTTGCCCAGGGCGATCTCGAAACAACGCCCTACCCCTTTTACAGCCGTTATACCATTGAAGCTGCGCCAGATTGGTCCGTTTTGGCGAATTTTGACAATTCTATACAATTACGACAAGCTAGTGTGATCGAATCAGATCACCAGCAGCACTTAAAAATTGATCTATACTGGTCAACGACCAACCCCGTTGACCCACCATTGATTGCCTTCGTCCATCTCCTCAACCTGGAGAACGACCCGCCAGACATTATCGTTCAAAGCGATTCCGTTCCAGGCCAGGGATTGTGGCCCACGCAATGGTGGCGACCCGGATTAATCGTTCAAGACCAACATGTACTCGATTTGGCGGAAGGGTTCGATCCCAATCAGAACCAAATCATTATAGGATTTTATCATGCTGACACAAAGGTGCGTTTAGCCGTCACAACGGCCGAAGGCGTACCTGTCGGCGACACATGGCTGTTACAACCTTGAGGAAGGGGAGAACGGCCTAAGGAGAGAGGATATGCGTTTTACTCGTTTCATACCATTCGTTATTCTAACCCTCGTTGGCCTGGTCTTGTTTGCAAGCCCAGGTGAAGAGACAGCGGCAGCCCAAGGAGCTAACTTACTGGTTAATCCAAGCTTTGAGGGACAATATAACAGTTATACTCCTGAAACACCCCAGGAATCAGCCGATTGCCCTCATGGACTTTGCACAACCGCCCAAATGCCAGCCGGTTGGAAACCTTGGTGGGTCAAAGAACGGCCGACCGATGTCAACCCCGAATATAAACCAGCCGAGTTCAGCGACCGTGTCCGTTCTGGTTCACGCGCCGCCCAATACTTTTCCTTTTGGACTACCCATAAAGCCGGTCTACGCCAAACAGTAACCGTTCCAGAAAATGCAACCGTTACGTTTTCAATTTGGGGAACCTCTTGGATAACCGAACAAGACAACTCAACCGTTTCTGACGGCGCTGCCACGCCCAACATGCGGATCGGTATTGATCCCACAGGTGGCACCAATATTTACAGCGAAGCCATCGTCTGGTCTGGCTTTCAACAGACAAAAGATGTCTACGGCCTCTTTACCGTCGAAGCCCAGGCCCAAGGCACCCAGGTAACAGTCTTCACCTTCGCTGCCCCCGATGTCAATCCAAACAGCCCCGAGTTCGGCTTTAAGCATACCGACATCTACTGGGATGACGCCTCCCTGACGACAAGCGAGGCCGCTCCTGCCCCCGTTTCCGTTCCCAGCGGTGGTGGCGGAGCAACCAACACAGGCGCTGCCGCTGCTAATCCAAACCCATTTGTATTGCCCCCAACTTCAACCCCTGATGCCGAAGGCGTCATCTACTCTGTTGTCCAAGCCGGCGACTCAGTTTGGAGCATTGCTGCCAAGGCAGGCATTACCCTCGAAGAGATTCGAGAACTAAATAATTTAGCCGAAGGTGCTTTTGTCAGTGTTGGCGACCGGCTGATTGTAGGCTATGGCGATCCGCCAGGCGCAGAAGAACCAATTGAGGAACCGGCCGAAGCAGAGGAGTCACAGCCTGAGGCGACCCCAACTCCTGAATCAGTAACAACCACCCAGGCTGCTGAAACGGCCGAAGAAGAAACATCATCAGCCAGTCTCTGCTTATCCGCCTATACCGACGAAAATCAAAATGGCGTTCGCGATGAAGGCGAACCCCTCCGTTCGGCCGTTGCCTTCACCATATCCGATGTAGAAAAAGTCGTCAGCAACTACGTGACCGACGGCGCCTCCGAACCATTCTGCATTGAAGGATTATCACCGGGCAATTACCAAATCACCCGCTCAATTTCCTCCGGCGAAGTTGCAACCAATGAGAGCGCCCAAAGTATGGCGTTGGCAGCAGGAGAATCAGTAACAGTTGAATTTGGCAGTTACATAGACGGCAGCGCCATCGCCCAAGCAAACGCTTCTAGTGAGGCAGATGGCTCAACTGCCAGCAATAATCTGTCAGGGTCAGCAGTAGGCGCAGAAGATGATTCTGGTGGTATTAGCACGCTCTTTATCATCGCCGTAGTCATCGCCATCTTACTACTCGTCGGTGTCTTAGTCATTATTCTAACTGCCAGGAAAGCGACGGTTTAAGATGAGAAATTACCCCCTACGTTATTTATTCATACTACTGTTCCTTGTTGGACTAGGCGCGATCCTCAGTCCGACTGGAAACAAAACAGTCGATGCAGCGCCTCTAAGCCAGGCAAACCTACTCAACAACCCTGGTTTAGAAGAGCCATACGGCAACGGCGCCGCCCAAGGTTGGGGGCGTTGGCATCAAGAGCTAAACTCCAATCCCAAACCAGAAAACTGTAGCGAACGCTATCTAGTTCAACCATCATGGTCTCCTGAATTTAATGGCGCTTTCATAAACGAAGGCGCTCGTTCCCAACATATCGGCAACCAGTTCGACACCTGGCGCGCTGGCGTTATGCAAAATGTCGCCGTCACCCCAGGCAGCACCTATCGCTTCAGCTTTTGGGCAACAGGCCGTGCCTCCCAAGAGCAAGTGCCAGCCCCAACTGATACGAGCGTCAATTTGGGCGTTCGAGCCGGGATCGACCCCAATGGCAGCGGTTTATGGTCAGATGCCGATATCGTCTGGGGAGGGACTGGTTCTCCCCACAACGGCTGGCTCCAATTTACGGTCGAAGCCACCGCAACAGGCAACCAAATCACCGTTCTAATGCAAGGGGATAACGGTGGCGCCAACCAATGCCGAAGACATCTCGATGTTTGGTTTGATGGCGCATCACTCGTTGAAGCTGGGCCACCCCCCACAGCCACCTCACCTCCGCAGCCAACATCGCCACCAGCCCCGGCTGTAACCAACACCCCGGTTCCACCAACTGCCACGGCAACATCTGAAGTGCCGCCAACCGAAACACCGGAACCATCGGCCACCCCAACCAACACCCCCATTCCCCCGACGGGTGGCACGATTTGTGTCAACGCCTTTTCTGATACAAACGCCGACGGCCAACGAAGCTCGGAAGAAGGCTATATGGCTGGCGTAACCTTTACCATCGCCCAAGGGGATGAGGTCGTCACGCAGGGCGTCTCAACAGGGACCGATACGCCTCTCTGCTTTGAAGAGTTAGACAGTGGTAACTATCAAATTGCCCAAATTCTACCCCGCAACCTCGAAACAACGACGGCTCCAAGCACGGCCGTTGATGTCGAAGAAGGCTCTTCCATCTCCCTCGAATTCGGCAGCCGCTTTGAAGCCAGCGAAGAAGTAGCCGAAGCCAATAATGGCGATGGCGACTCAACAACAGGTGACGGCACGGCCGCAGGCGAATCCGGTGCAGAAGGTGAAGGCGAGTCCGGTAGTGAAAGCGATTCTTCAGATGCTGACGGCTCAGGCATAAACCTACTCGCAGTCGCTGGCTTAATCGCCATCGGCGTTGCAATCATCGTCCTGATTGCGCTGATTGTTATCCTGATTGGCCGCGCCCGCAGCGCCTAAAACCAGTCGTCGGTAAACGATTGTCAGTCAGCGACAGAATTCTCGTTAAGAACTTCCTATTGTCGCTGACAACAAATAAGAAATGGTGAGGCCAGTGCTGCCTCCAATTACAAATCTACGACAGTCAAAAATATTCTGGGCGGCCGTTCTGCTCCTAGCAGCAACGGCCGCTTGGCCTTTATTGAGTCAGGCAGGTCTGCTCAATACACGGGGGGGTGGCGACAGCCCTTTTCTGCTCCAACGCCTACACCAACTAATGACTGCCCTGGCCGATGGGCATTTCCCCGTCCGCTGGATGCCAGATGCCAACTATGGCTATGGCTATCCTTTCTACAATTTCTACGCTCCTCTCTCAATCTATATAGCCGCGCTCTTTCGCTTCTTGGGCTTCTCCTTCGTCGGGGCCATAAAAGCCGCTCAATTTGCAGGCTTTCTAGTGGCCGGGGCTGGAACCTTCTTTCTCGGCCGTCGCTGGTTCAACAACAATTGTGCTGGCCTGTTGGCTGCCGCAGCCTATACCTTCGCCCCATTCCATATGGTCAACATCTACGTCCGGGGCGACTCACTGGCCGAATTTTGGGCGATGGCCTTTTACCCGCTGCTGCTCCTAACGGCCGACAACCTCGTTCACCAACCCAAACGGCCGCTCAACATCGCCCTCTTTGCCCTCACCTACGCCGCCCTCATCCTCAGCCACAACATCTCAGCCCTGATATTTACCCCCTTCCTATTTCTCTATCTAACCCTGACCCTCCTAAGTGGATCAAAGAAAGTCTTTAGAAACCGGGTTTCTTCAAAAGCACCTAGTCGCCCCTGGAACGATAGTGAGAAACCCAGTTTCTATCTTCACCAGGGAGTAGATAAGGAACAAAGACGGCCATCTCAACCCACACAACCACAAACTATCATCTTCATCATCCTAGCCCTACTACTGGCTTTAGCCCTCTCCGCCTGGTTCTGGCTGCCCGCCCTCTCCGAGCAAGACTTAGCCCAATTAGAGCCAGTAACAGCCGGATATTTTCATTTCAGCAACCACTTTCGGGGAGGCGATCTGATTCAAAACAGCCTCCTCTTTAACTACGATGTCGCCCAAGGCGGGGCTTTTCGGATGGGGCTGGTTCAACTCATCACTATCATACTCGGCTTAGGGGTGATTTGGCTCAAGGTAATAAAAAAGCACAAAACAAGGTTCCTGCCCGCTTTCTCAATCACCGCCTCCTTCCTGATCGCCACATTCATGATTACCCCCTTATCTCGGCCGTTATGGGACAATCTCCCCCTGCTGCCCTTCACCCAATTCCCCTGGCGCTTCCTCTCCGTCCAGGCCTTATTTGGCGCCATAGCAGTCGGCGGTCTGGCCCTGCTGCCCAAACACAAGCTCATCGTGCCGCTCCTCATCGTGGGAATTGCCGTCAGCGGACTAGGCGATTTGCGAACCGATCATTTATATCTAACCGATGCAGACGTAACGGCCGAACGACTGGCCGAATACGAATGGTTCACAGGCAACATCGGCAGCACCGTCAGCGCTGAATATCTGCCGCCAGAAGTACAGCCCCGCCCCTTTACCAGCCAATGGCTAAATACAAATAACCGCTCAGCTGTCATACAATTAGATAGCGTTGTCGAAACCCAACCCCTGCTTCAAGCGACGACAAGAAAAAGCTGGCTAACGTCGACCGCCGCCCCAACAGCCACCATAGCCCTGCCCGTCACGACCTGGCCTGGTTGGGAAGCAACCATAGACCGTTCACCAGTTGCAATCGAAACAACAGCCAGCTCCGGTCTGATATCAGTTGTCGTTCCAAACGGCGAGCATACCGTTTCTATACAGTTAAGAAGAACCCCGATTCGAGGAACGGCCGAACTAATCTCAATCGCCGCCCTGCTCATGACGGCCATTCTCTTCTGGCCCACCGCCCGAACCTTAAACGGCCGAACACACCTGAAAAAAGCAGCCACCATTGCTGTTGCTCTGCTAGCATTAACCATCGCTCTCCGCCTTTGGCCTTCCCCTTCCACATCACCAAACACCCTCAGTTGGGACTTTGAACAGTTAGGCTACCTCTATCACTCGCCAGACGGCATCCCCTTTGAAGATGATTTACTGCTCCGCCACTATACTTACAATAAAGAAACGATTGGCCCACAGGAAGAATTGACCATTACCCTAAACTGGGAAAATGGAGAAGGACGACTAACCGATATTGCCTTAATCACCCCAGCCCTACAGCGAATTGAAACCGCCCCCATCTTAGTCAGCCACAGCCAGACGGTGGAAGGTGGACAAGCCATTTACCGCTTACCAATACCTGAGAATGCCCCTGCTGGTTTGTACGTACCTCGAATCACAGTAGATGGAGTCAAGGCAACAACTAACTCAGGGCAGAGGCGCGGCGATCTATTTTTACGGCCGATCCGCATCCTCGATGGCTTCCAAGCCGCCGGACGAAACCAACCCTTGCTAAACGTTCAAGCAGTCGATGTCAGCTATCAAGCGCCCGATCTATTACTCGTCCAACTCCAATGGCTAACCTTGAACGCGCTGCCAGCAAACTACAACCTTTCCCTTCGCCTCATAGACAACAACGGACTGCTCATCGCCCAACAAGATGCTCAACCCGGCTTCGGCTTTCTACCCAGCAGTGGTTGGCTGCCCGGCCGTTGGGAAGATGATTGGCTAACCTTACCGCTGCCAGAAACCTTCACGGCCGAACAAGCCCAATCCCCCCCCTATGCCTTAGTCACCCGATTATATGATGTCCAAACCAACCAGGTCATCCTTACCCGTCACTTAGGGCAAATGACCTGGCAAGATAATGCCCTGGCCTTTCAGGAAACTGTCCCCACCTTTGAACGACCTGAAGGATTAACGCCAACGATAGCGACCTTCGAGAATCTGATTCAGTTAGAAGGATATACCCTCCAAGAAACGGCCGATTCGCTCAACCTAACCCTTTACTGGCAAGCACTGGCGAACGGCCAAGAAGAATTTTTCCACTTCGTCCATCTCGTCGATTCAGAAACAGGCCAGATTGTAGCCCAACACGATAGTATGCCTCGCAACAACACCTACCCAACCAGCCAATGGGTCAACAACGAAATCGTGTCAGACAATCTGCAATTAAACCTAAAGGATGTCGGCCCTGGAGAATATCTACTCTACGTTGGACTTTATCGCAACCTCGAGAATACCTCCCCCCCCTTGATGGCAGTAGACGGGATGGGATGGCCGTTAGAAAACAACCGCCTATTTTTAGAAAAGATCGTAATTAGTAATCAGTAATTTTTGATTGAGACTACAATTACAAGTTACGACAATCATCAATCCCCAATTGCCTCCACCGCCCGATTAACACTATCTTTCGGCTTAACCTTAACCTGCGTATCATCCAAATTACCCGCTTCATCCACCACAAAATGGCTGCGAATAATCCCCATATATTTCTTACCAAACAAACTTTTCTGCCCCCAAACATCATACGCCTCAGCCACCTGATGATCGGGATCGGAAAGGAGAGCATAGGGCAAATTTAACTTTTTTTTCCACTTCGCCAGCTTGGCCGGTTTGTCCGGGCTAATGCCCAAAACGGTGGCTCCAGAAGCCTCAATACGAGGGAAGTTGTCTCGAAAACCACATGCCTGAACCGTGCAGCCAGGGGTATCAGCTTTAGGGTAAAAAAAGATAATCACTCGCTGGCCCAGGAAATCACTCAATTTGACGGGGTTTGAGTCAGAATCTAACAATTCAAAATCGGGGGCTTTATCGCCACTTTCTAACATAATTTACTCCTATAAAACAGTCACGAATCACACGATTTATTATCCCAAATTTCCTAGGAAATAGCAGGCCGGATTTCGCGAGACAAGAAGGTGAGATAAGCGGCTAGGATTTGACGAGTGATCGGACCAGGACGGCCGTCCCCGATCACTCGCTCTCCAATCTTCACAACAGGAACCAAAGCCCGTGAAGAGCTGCTCAAAGCCGCTTCGTCCAACATAGGGATGTCATCAACATGAACAGCTTCCAACCGCACCGGAATGCCCAAAACCTCAGCCTGCTGCAAAATGATCTTCTGAGCAATACCTTCTAAAATCCCTTCTCCAGCCGTATACAGCGTCCCATTCCGAACGGCATAAAAGTTACTGGTCATCCCCTCAAGAAGATAGCCGTTCTCATCAACCAACAGCTGCTCATGATATTCTGTGGTTTGATACGGCCGTCGCTCAATCACAAACCGGGCATCCTTAATCTTCGGCCGATCCCGCCGCAAACGGTCAACCAGACCCACTTCAACGCCCTGTGTATAAATCTCCTGTGGATAAGGCGGAAAAGGCGACAAAGCAATCGTCATACGACTACGCTTCATACCCGGCCGCCCAGGTGGTGGTTCAGCCAAAACATCCAGCCGCACCCGTGAATCAGGCTGTGGATAAGCAGTACATACCTCGTGGATAACCCGCCGAATTAACTGAGTATCAAGTGGATAATCCCAGCCCATCAATGCTACCGATTTCTGAAGACGGGCCAGATGCGCATCCAGGTACAAAAATTTATTATGCTCAAACGTACAGAGACTTGTATAAACGCCTAAATCTAAACCATCCAGCAAGTCATGAATCGTTTGGACGCCCTCAGGAACCGGCAAAGGCTGCGGCCCGTCTGACCTTATTGCGAAAAATTGAACCTCAGACATCTAATAATCTCAAACAACTATAATATAAATCGCTGCCATCAACGACTTAAAAATCGACTAACAAACATCCTGTTCTAGCAGCCTTTTTTCTGTAACCATATATTTCAATCTACTGTTTACTGACTACTGCCTACTGATTACCAACCTCATTCGCCCGCCGCTGCTCAATCAATTGGCGGCGAATCGTATCATGCGCTTCCCGGTCAAGCGGATATTGCCAGGCAACCACAATAGCAACCATCAACATAATAGCTGGGATAATACCAACTAATAAGCGTAAAGCCAGCAAAGCGCTTTCCGGCTGTTGAATAAATTGACTGCCCGTCGTCCCTTCCTGAAAACCAGCCAGGTTCAAAACAGTCGTAGCGGCGAATACAGAAACGGCCGTCGCCAACTTCCGAAAGAAAACCAGATACCCCGCATAAATCCCCTCCCGCCTTTTGCCCGTCTTCAACTCATCCGCCTCAACCACATCCGCCACAATTGCCCAGGGAACCACATTGGCCGCCCCATAACCCAGACCAGCAACCGCCGCAGCGCCTAATACATAATATTGCCCCCCCGGCGGAACCTGACTAATAACCAGTAACACAACAGCAAAGATACCCATTGAAAGAACAAAGATATTCTTCTTACCAAAGTAGCGCATCAATCGCACCGTCAAAGGCATCGTTAGAAAAGCAATGCCTAATACCGCCCCCAAGATAAGGTTATCAAATCCAGCCTCAACCCGAACATAAAAGATTAAAAACCAGACCATCACCGTCACAACAATATCGGTCGTTGAGAAAGTCAGGAGATAGACAAACGCACCCAGCCGAAAAGGTCGATTACTAAACACCTCCTTAAACGTTTGCCAGGGGCGAATGGGGTCTGTATCAGGCGGCACACGCTGCGGTTCAACGATGTTCTTAAAGAGGATGAGCGGTGGCAAAGCCAGGGTAATCGACCATAAACCGGCCGTTGCAGCAAAGCCAAATCGTAGCGCCTCCGAAGGCGCTACGTAAAGTTGAAACCAACCACCCAAAACCGTCTCCGCCAACCACTTAAAGGAAGCGCCAGCAACCAGGGTCGCAAAGATAGCAGTCGCAATTCGCCAGCCAGTGAGACTACTTCGCTCATCATAATCTTCCGTTAGCTCAGGAGTCAAAGCAGAATAAGGAACATTGACCACCGTGTACATCGTATCAAAGAAAAGAAAGGCAGCGATATAATAAAGAACCAAAGCCGATTCGCTCTCAAAAGGCGGCACGAGAAATAAGAGGACAAAGCCCACCCCAAAAGGAATCGCCCCAAAAAGGAGTAACGGCCGTCTCCTCCCCCACCGCGTCTCCAATCGATCACTGAGCGTTCCTATCAAGGGATCATTGATGCTATCCCAAATACGGCCGACCAGATAAACCAACCCCGCCAACTCAACCCGCAGCCCCACCACACTAACCAAAAAAAACGGCCAAAATAAATTCCGAGCAGCGGTCGAAGCCGACGTCCCCCAATCCCCTAAACCATAGATGAATTTTGTGCGCCGGGACAATATCTGCGTTGGCAGCGCAATCTGCTTTTGCCCTTTGGAATCAGTTGCCATTGATGTAGTCTGCATACACTGTACCTAAGGGTAGTAACGCATCAGCTTCGGGATTATAGAGATTGCCCGTCGGAAATTCATTGTCATCATAAACACTATACCAAAACGACCATTGCACCAGCCGGTTGTCATCAGCCACATACCCTATCGACTCATCGGTTGCTTCAACCAAAATTTCAAAAGACCCTCTCATAAAATCAGCCACAACCTGGGGTGGAAAGCCAAAGTCAGCCGGCATCAAAATGCCAAATTCAGTCACCGCTAACGGCCGATCTCGATACCCCTTTTCAGCCAACCATCGGCGAAAATCAATCAGATTTTGTTTGAATAAGTCGAGGTCATTGTGATCTTCAATCTCATACAAAATACCCTGGTCAATTGGCAACCCAGATGGGTCGATCATACCAGGCGGAATACCCACCCCCCAACTGTCCCGCTCCTCTCGAAGAATGAAGTTGTGAACAGTCCAAATATCGACCGGCATAGATTGCCCATACTGCCGCTGATATGTCTCCAAGACGATGTCAAGGTAAGCTAGGCGTAATGGTGTTGGCTGACCAACGCCCCCCACAGCAACAAGGGCCGTTGGGTCGCGCTCTTTGATAAACAAGTAGACTTCATGGTAGACCTCCGCATATCGTTCAGCAGTAGTATTATCTTGCCAAAGAATGTCCGGTTCATTGCCAACAATCCATGTTGCGCCCGGATTGGCCTCAACCGCCTCGGCAACCTCTGACCATTCATGCCGGATGCCATCTTCACTAACCCGAACCATCTGCCAGAAAGTCGCCTCGCCAACCGGGAGCGGATTGGTTTCTAATTCCCAGTTAAAATAATGCCCTATAGGTAATCCAGCCGAAAAAGCAGCCGAAATGATCCTTAGCCGCCCACTCACCCCAAAACGGGGCCTACAAAAAGCAGGCGAACAAACGGCCGAAATAGGTGTCACTGTTAAAAACCCCAGCGTTGCCGTTGGTTGCGGATTCACATCTGGCTCAGTTCGATTAGCCGGGGTAGGCAAAAGGGGAACAGGCGTGCGAAGGACGGCCGTTGCAGTAGCCGCAATTGTTTGAGCAGGATCAGGTTGGGGCCTACGATTGACCCCATTATCAACCGCATCTTGAACCAGATAGACCAAAATCAAGAGGATGCCGACAAGAATCAAGACTATCGGCCAGCGGCCTATTATCTTCTTCAATCTAATCCTTAAAAGTAAGAAATTCAACTTTTTGAGAGAGCAATATACATCCAATTAAAGGAGTAAAAGTTGAACTACTCTGTTGCGAAAACTTGGTTAACACAGCTCTATCTACGCCTCACCCACCCGCCATCAATCTTTGAACGATACGCAGCAAAAGATAAAAGACCTGCTGTCCAATTGAACGCCTCGGACGAACCCGCAAACTATCAGCCATCAAATTCACAGACGAAATAATCTCCCGTCGCCGCAACGCCATGAGACTATAAGCTCGCAACACCTCTGCCTGTTTGCGCCCCTCCCCAATTTTGGCAAAAAGTTGGGATGACCGACCGTAATAATCTCCCGCCTCTTTATACTGCCGCTGCGCTGCAAAAACATCCCCCAAGTTGCCCAGCGCCTGCGCCTGCCGATCCATATCTCCCGCAGTGCCAAAAGCGGTTTGAGCCTCGTTTAGCGCTGTAACGGCCGCACCATAGCGCTTCTGTCGATACTGAATAACCCCAATGTTATTCAACATCTCAGCCCGACCAGCCTTATCCTCGATTGCTTCATATGCTTGAGCGGCCGCTTCAAAGCTAGCCAGCGCCTCCCCATATGCCCCTTTTCTAAAATAAGTTAGCCCCGCCTCCTTATACTTCTCCGCTGTTTCAGCCATGCGCGCCGCGCCATTCCTAGAAGGTAATGTCTAATATGCCTTCAGCGATATTTCGGAGGCGTTTAACATCCAAATCGCTTAGACGCATAGCCGTCTCAATGTAACTTTGATTAATCGGCTCAACCACAAACTTTCTAACATCCGGAGATAGCTCATTAAAACGCTTCAGCATTTTTTGGCGAGCTTCATGTTGCCCCAAAGGCCCCCTGGACTCATCAGAAAAATAATCAAGGGAAACGCCTAAAAATTTACCGATTCTTTCCAATTCAAAAAGAGGAACGGCCGACAAACCAGATTCATACGCTTTAATCTGTGAAACATCGCCCCCAAGATAATTAGCAACTTCCTCAACAGACCGCTTTGCTTGAATACGAGCCTGACGGAGCAGCGCCCCAATAATAAGTTGCCGGATATTAGCAAAATTCTCAAAATCTGTTTCCTCTGAAACTTCAAGGGTAACATTGCCCCAAAAGTGAGCCATCGGAACATTCAGATACATCGCTAACACCTCTAAGTCAGGTAAAGTTGGGTTGTAATCGCCAGATTCTGCTTGGGAAAACTGCTCCTCTGATATCCCTAATACATTTGCACAATCAGCGACAGACCGCCCAGCCAATTGTCGGGCATCATGTATCAACTCCCCTAGAATCTTTGCTCTTGCTTGGTCTAAATCATTCATGTAAACAAATCCTTACCAGACATAAGATAATCGAAATAGTAGCATAATGCAGCAAAGTCGCAAGTGCACTTACTTACCTAGCACTCATCTCAATTTCAGACTAAATTTAGGTTCAAGTGTTATTATCCTAATCGAAGTCGCCAAACAACAAATTCAGCCCCGATCAACCCTCCTGGATCGGGGCTGAATTTGTTTATGGCGGCCTCTTCTGAAATGGGGTTGTCAAAATAGGGCAGGTACTAGAAACTTAGACACGAAGTTTCTTCTTAAATTGACCCAAAGACAGATTTAAGCAAAATGCGCTCGCCAGTCATTCAAAGAAAAGCATTCTACAATCACTAAATCGCCAAAAGCACAAAATGCGAATCGAGGAATCTTTGGTCGGAGTACCTGTACCATTAGAATCTCAGCCAGACCCGCATCCTTACCAAAAACAATGCATTACTTAATCGACGGTCACAATCTTATAGCAGCCATGCCAGATATTTCGTTAGATGACCCAGATGACGAAGTTAAGCTGATCCTGCGCTTGAAAAGTTGGGCCGTTGCCCGACGCAAGAGAAAGGTGACAGTCATATTTGATGGCGGGCTGCCAGGTGGCTACGAGCAGCGGCTCTCAACCAGCCAGATCAACGTTATCTTTGCTCCAGAAGGCCGAACGGCCGATTCCCTCCTCATCCGTCGCATCAAAAAAGTCCCCAACCCACCCGAATATACCCTGGTTAGCAGCGACCGCATGATACAAGAAGCAGCCAAAGCCCGTAAGATGCGCTTTATAACCTCGGCCGAATTTACCCAAAAACTCACCGAAAAAGAGCAGCCAGCCCCAAAACCAATCAAGCAACCCGCCGATGAACCCGCTCTCAGCTCAGATGAAATAGCTCAATGGCTAGAACTGTTTGGCCCAGAGCCAGAGATAGAGCCGCCAAAACCAGTTCGGCGAAAAACGGCCGTCAAGAAGAAAAAAGCCGACCCAACTCCACCAGACACTTCCCCCACAACCGCCAAACGAGGCGAACGAAAATTAAGCCAAGACGAAGTCGATCAATGGCTAAACCTCTTCGGAAGCCAAACAGACAACCCATAAACTGCCTGTTCATAAAACCTGTCTATTCGAGACAAACCTAGCTACCCTGAAATTAATAATTCGTTCAATTTGTGTAATTCGTAGCTTCTTTTTCTTGCCCCTTGCCTCCAACCAGCTTAAAGAGCATTATACGAAAACTATCAAACTCTTCTATCTAACTGATAGATGAACCAGCAAACCACGTGAATTTTATGTGATTTTTGTACTAATTTAACGGCCGATTCCGCCCCTTTCTCATACGTTTCTTATACCAATGTAATGGTTTGTTTATATTTACCATCTATTATATTGGCAGGTTTAGTTAGGTAAGAGGAACTCCTCCCCAAACTGGCACGAGAGAAACGCGACTGGAACAGCTCTGACTAAACTTAGGGAATTGCCGCCCCTCCCTCGAACAGGCATGAACCGACAATATGCTCAAGGTGCATCCCTCCTGGTGCCGCGAGCGAGAATAAGCCGCTCCCTTCCCCCAAGGGAGCGGTTTTTGTTTATCTAATCCAAACCGTCTTAATATTCACAAACTCCCGAATCCCATGAACGCCCAATTCACGACCATATCCCGACTCATTGATTCCACCAAAGGGCAGCCGAGGATCACTTTTAACCAACCCATTAACAAAGACAGAGCCACTTTCAATGCCACTAATAAGTTGTTCCTGCTCCAACTCGTCCCTGCTCCAAACACTGGCCCCCAAACCAAACACCGTATCATTCGCCAGAGCAACGGCCGCCTTCAAATCTTCCACCTCAAAAATAGTCGCAACAGGCCCAAACATCTCCTCCGAGTAAGCAGGACTATTCTCAGGTATATCACCTAATACAGTCGGCGGATAAAAAGCCCCCTTGCCATCCAATGGTTTCCCTCCCAACTTCACCTTAGCCCCCACCCTGACGCTTTCATCAACCTGTTCAGCCAGCGTCTCCATCAAATCCTCTCGCGCCAACGGACCGACATCAACCGCCGAATCCATCGGATCGCCTACCTTCAAATCAGCCATCTTATTGATAAACGCCGCTTCAAATTCCTCCGCAATGTCCTGATGCAAAATGAACCGTTTCGCAGCAATACAAGATTGCCCATTATTGAGCATCCGGGCCGTGACGGCCGTTTTAACCGCCTCCCCAATGTCCGCACTCGGCATCACAATAAACGGGTCACTCCCGCCCAGCTCCAAAACCACCTTCTTCAAATGCGCCCCGGCCGTCTCCGCCACGCTCTTTCCAGCCGAACACTGCCAGTCAACGTAACCGCCTTCACCCGTTTATCAGCCAACAAACCCGGAACTTGCTCATGGTCAATAAACAGATTTTGGAAAACACCCTCAGGGAAACCCGCCCGATCAAAAATCTCCTGAATAGCTAACGCACACTGAGGCACATTCGCGGCATGTTTCAGAAAAGTGACATTGCCCGCCATCAGTCCCGGCGCTGCAAAGCGAAACAACTGCCAGAACGGAAAATTCCAGGGCATAATCGCCAAGACAGCCCCCAAAGGTGCATACCGAATATAACTAAATTTAGCATCAGTCTCCACCACCTCATCAGCCAGAAATTCAGCAGCATGATCCGCATAGTAGCGACAAACCCAAGCACATTTTTCAGCTTCAGCAACGGCCGCGCCGATAGGCTTGCCCATTTCCAACGTCATAACTTCGGCCCAACGCTGCTTTTCCCCCTCTAACAAATCAGCCGCCCGCCGAAAAAGTTCTGCCCGCTCCGCAAAGGTTGTCTGCCGCCAGGATTGAAAAGCATCTGCGGCCAAAGCCACCTTTTCCTCCAAACTGCCATCTGACAAGGAGTCAAATCGCTTTAGCTCCTCCCCTGTTGCCGGGTTAATGGTTACAAAACCCATCTACCTATTCTCCTTTTTCAATACCGCTTTCGACTGGCTCAGACCCATTACCATTGCCATTCGTGACGGTATTTCGAAAACCCGTCACCAGAGCCAAAATGCCAGCCGCATAGACTCGACTACCCTGGGTAATACGGCGCCGCATATCATTCAAACGCTCCAAACGACGAACAGACTCATCGGCCGTTAACTCATACAACTCGACCAAAACACCCCCCGTCCCTTTCGGATGAATAAAGGCGATCTTTTTCCCGCCTGTACCAAAAGTTGGCTCCTCATTGATAAGAGGCACATTTGCCTCCCGCAGATTGTCCAAGACCTGCTCAATATCATCCACTTCAAAGCAGATATGGTGCATACCAGGGCCGCGTTTGCTCATAAAACGAGCCACCCCGCTCTCCTGGTCAACAGGCTCCAACAACTCAATCTCACTTTCACCAGAAGGTAAAAAGGCCACATCAACGCCTTGATCCGGCACATGCTCCATATGTTGCAGCGGCAGACCCAATGCCTCCACCCAAAAACCCATTGCTTCATCAAGATCAGGGACAACAATAGCGATATGACTAATTTTTTTTATCATGGATAATTCCTTCTATTGGGGATCAGGGATCGGGAGTTAGGGATCGGAAACGTGCTCCACAAACTCGAATCACTAATCTGCTTATTGTTTAGTTAACGAAGTTTTCGCAATAGAGAAGTCCAATTTTTACTCCTTTTAACTAGAGGCACATTACTCTCTCAAAAAGTTAAACTTCTTACTTAACGGTGTATTTAATATTCACCTGACTATTAACAAATTCGTTCAATTTGTGTTAATTCGTGGCAAATCCTTTGCCTAAAACTCATAACCCGGCCGATATTCACCCCACGTCTCCCGCAACGTATGACAAATTTCGCCCAATGTCACATTATTTTCCACACAGGCAATGAAAAGCGGCATTAAATTCTGTTCGCTTTCGGCCGTCTTTGCCAATTGACCTCGCAGTTCAGCCACCTTCTCATTGTCGCGTGTTTCCCTCAACACAGCCAACCGTTCTCGTTGAGCCGCTTCGATAGCAGGGTCTATCCGCTGCAATTCAATAGCCGCATCTTCATCTTCTAAGAATTCGTTTAAGCCCACCACAACTTCCTCATTCTGCTCTAAAGCGCGTTGATAAATGTAGGCCGCTTCCTGAATCTCGCGTTGAACATAGCCCGACTCAATAGCTGGCAGCATCCCACCCATCCCGTCAATGGCTTCGATATAGTTAACCGCGCGTTCTTCAAGCTCATCAGTCAAATATTCTAAATAATAAGAGCCAGCCAGCGGATCGGCCGTATCAGCCACTCCGCTTTCATAGGCAATCACCTGCTGCGTTCGCAGGGCAATTCGGGCCGATTCTTCAGTAGGCAGAGAGAGCGCTTCATCCCGGCCGTTCGTATGCAAGCTCTGAGTGCCGCCCAAAACGGCCGCTAACGCCTGCAACGCCACCCGAACCACATTGTTCTCCGGCTGCTGAGCCGTCAAAGTGCTGCCAGCCGTCTGGCTGTGGAAGCGCAGCCGCCAGCTTTTCGGATTCTTGGCCCCAAATCGCTCCCGCATAATCTTGGCCCACAAACGCCGCGCCGCCCGATACTTAGCCACCTCCTCCAAAAAGTTATTATGCACATTAAAAAAGAAAGAGATTTGCCCCGCAAAATCATCAATATCCAACCCCTTATCAAGAGCAGCCTGAACATAAGTGATGCCATTCGCCAAAGTAAAGGCGATCTCCTGCGCGGCCGTACTGCCCGCCTCCCGAATATGATAACCAGACACAGAGATAGTATTCCAGCGCGGCACTTCCGCCGCACAATAATCAAAGACATCCGTGATCAAACGCATAGACGGCCGAGGCGGAAAGATATACGTTCCCCTCGCAATATACTCCTTCAAAATATCATTCTGAATCGTTCCCCGCAGCCTATTAACAACCACCCCCTGTCGCTTAGCAACAGCAATAACCATCGCCAACAAAATCGCCGCCGGAGCATTAATCGTCATACTAATGCTGACTTTATCCAAGGGAATGCCATCCAAAAGAACTGCCATATCCTCCAGGCTGGGAATGCTGACCCCAACACGGCCGACTTCCCCCACCGCCATCGGGTCATCCGCATCATACCCAATTTGAGTTGGCAGATCAAAAGCCACCGAAAGCCCCGTCTGCCCCCGGCTCAAAAGATACTTATACCGCTCATTCGATTCAGCCGCCGTTGCAAAGCCCGCATATTGCCGCATCGTCCAAAAACGACCCCGATACATCGTCGGTTGCACCCCCCGCGTAAAAGGATACGCTCCAGGAAAGCCCAACCGCTCCCCATAATCCGACTCAGACGGCAGATAAAGCCCCGCTATCGGAATACCCGAACTCGTCTCAAACTGTTCCTTCCGCTCCGGAAACCGCTTCAACGTCGGGTTAAGCGTCCTTTGTTCCCATTGCTTCCTTCGTGCTTCTAATTTATCCATAAAAAATTAATCGGAGATTACGTCAAATTATGTCAACCTACTTATGCAGTTTATTAACATTAACGTGGCAATTGAGTTGTCATTCCTGCGAAGGCAGGAATCCAATCGCCACACCTGTCTATTCCCACCTTCGCGGAAAAGACATCATTACCTTGTCATTTTCTTGACTTTCACCATTCGCTGGTTCAAACGCCAAATTCACTTAACAACCTAAAACAAATCCTTAACAGAAACATCCAAACCCACAAAATTCTCAAACGTCAAATCATCAAAAGGCAAACTATGTAATTCCTTCAATCTCGACATCAAAGCCAAATAATTATCAAGAATGCGTTCCTGCCAATCCAATTGTAGCAGAACGGCCGTCTCCCGGAGCAGCGCCTCTTGCCCTTCTAATTCTACGAAATTACCAAATGGCAGCTCATCCAGCACAATTTCAACCTCGCCCAAGACAAAGGTTTCCCGATATTTCTCATAAACCCGCCGCCGCTCAAAGCCAATTCGCTCCAAGATAACGGCCGTTGTCGCAAAATCACTAACCTCAATCTCCAGCTCCTCCCGAACTTTGGCTTCGCTTTGAATCGCTTCCTGAGGCACCCCCTTAAACGTCAGCCGAGCGATCTTATCCTGCCGCAGGCGAAGTAATTGAGCCTTACGCAAAAGACCATCCCAGGCATTATCATAGCTAATATTGTGTTCGTAAACGCGGGGTTTTTCTAAACGGCCGCCAACTGCCAAGATCGTTTCTCGAATTGCAGCCAAATCATAGGCGAGAAACTTTACCTCAACTTCCAGGTTATTATTGCTGCCCATCTGACGGCCCCTCGGCCGAATCCGCCTCCGCATCACCAATCGTTACCAAAACTTGGCCCTTCTCCACACTAGACCCAGAAGCAACATGAACCCGCAAGACAACACCATCCCTTGGGGCTTTCAGCTCATTCTCCATCTTCATCGACTCCAAGATAATGACCTGATCCCCTTTTTTAACCACTTGACCCACTTCAACCGGTGCAGCAATGATGATCCCCGGCATAGGAGACTTAATAGCCACTTCACCACTCGCCTCCGCTGCCGTCCCTCTCGCCTTCGCCAGCCGATATGCCCGCTCATCCTGAGCCTTGACAGTATACAATTCCCCCCGCAGCAACACTTCCCAGGCATCCTCTCGCTCCTCCACAATCGCTTCCAGAGAACGATTATTCAACAGCAGCGACAGCATCCCCCCCTCAGACAACTGTTGAAAGTCAATATCATATACTTGACCATTCACGATAATTCGATCTTCCTGATCAATAATGATCGTATATACCTGGTCTTCAACACGGGTGATATATTTCATCTATCTTTACCTTGCATTTACCTCTGTAACCTTTCCCAACGGCTTAACCACTTCCAATTGCTAGTATCTCTTTCCCCAGGGGCCACGATTTGGCTCGCCTGCTGTCCCTGGCGGTGGGCCACAACCGTTGCCAAGATAGCCGCCTCCAGCGTATCATGTTCCGCCCGTTCACTCATACTAAACCGCTCTTCAACGAAGTTAGTATCAAACTGACCAGAGAGAAAGCGATGGCTATCCATCATATGTTGATGAAAGGGGATATTCGTTTTAACCCCCATAATTCGATACTCTTCCAACGCTCGGCGCATTCGCAAAATCGCCTCTCCCCGTGTTTCTCCATAACAGATCAACTTACTGATCATAGAGTCGTAATAAGGGGTCACTTCATAACCAGGATATACGCCCGTATCCACCCGAACGCCAGGGCCAGTCGGCAGCCGAATAGTGGTAATAGTTCCTGTAGAGGGTAGGTAGTTATTATAGGGGTCTTCAGCATTGATACGGCACTCAACTGCCCAACCGCTCATCTTAATATCCGACTGGCTGTAGCGCAGCTTCCGACCACGTGCGATTCGCAACTGTTCCTGAACGATATCCACCCCAGTAACCAACTCCGTTACCGGATGCTCCACCTGAACGCGGGTATTCATTTCCAAAAAATAGAAATTCTTCTCCCGATCCACCAAAAATTCAATCGTGCCAGCATTAACATAGCCAACCGATTTGGCCGCCGCCACCGCCACTGCCCCCATCTTCTGGCGAAGCGCTTCATCCACGACAAAAGACGGAGCCTCTTCAATCACCTTCTGATGACGACGCTGCAAGGAACATTCTCGCTCCCCAAGGTGAATATAGTTGCCGTGCATATCAGCGATGACCTGAATCTCGATATGGCGAGCTTCAGTAATCATCCGTTCCAGGTAGATAGTGCCATCACCAAAAGCTGCTTCGGCCTCTCGACGAGCAGCGGCCAAAGCCCCTGGCAATTCGGCCGAATCACGCACAGGCCGCATACCCTTACCACCGCCCCCAGCGACCGCTTTAACAAGCAAGGGGAAGCCAACGTCCGCTGCGGCCGTTATGATCTCTTCATCAGTCAAGCCAGGTTCCGTCCCAGGAACAATAGGCACCCCGGCCGCCTTTACCGTTTCACGAGCCTTCTGTTTGTCACCCATCGTCTCAATCGCTAGAGCGCTTGGGCCAACAAAAACCAAATCAGCATCTAGGCAAGCCTGGGCAAAGGAAGCCCGCTCAGCCAGAAAGCCATAACCAGGATGAATGGCCTGCACCCCAGCCCGCTTAGCAACCTCAATCAGCTTATCTACCCGCAGATAACTATCACGGGCCGCTGGAGGGCCAATATGATAGGCCTCCTCAGCATAGCGAACATGAGGGGCATTGCGGTCAGCATCAGAGTAAACGGCAACGGTTTTGATGCCCAACTCATGGCAAGCCCTAATAATTCGGAGAGCAATTTCCCCCCGATTAGCAATTAACAGTTTATCAAATCTTCTTGAGAGAGGCGTATCGGACATAGTTAAATAATTGGTAATTGATAAATGGCAACTAGTAATTTGCAACTAGTAACTGGCAAAATACAACCACAATTACGAATTACGAATTACGAATTACCGAACTATAAAGGTATATTCCCATGTTTCTTAGGCGGGTTACTGTCCCGTTTATTCTGGAGCATGTTGAGCGCATTGATGAGTCTCGGCCGTGTTTGGCTCGGTTCGATAACGTCATCAACATAGCCCCGACGGGCGGCTGCATATGGATTCGCAAAGCGTTCCCGATAATCTTCAACCAGCTCCGCTTTGCGGGCATCTGGATCATCCGCCTTAGCCAAATCACGGCGGAAGATGATATTAACCGCCCCGTCCGGCCCCATCACAGCGATTTCGGCCGTTGGCCAGGCCAAATTCAAATCAGCCCGAATATGCTTACTATTCATCACACAGTAAGCGCCACCATACGCCTTACGAGTCACAACCGTGATCTTCGGCACAGTCGCCTCACAAAACGCGAACAATAGCTTGGCCCCATGTCGAATGATGCCACCATGCTCCTGATCCAACCCCGGCAAAAAGCCAGGCACATCTTCAAAAACAATCAGCGGAATGTTAAAACTGTCGCAAAAACGGACAAACCGGGCCGCCTTTTCGCTGGCCGCAATATCCAACACCCCAGCCAAAACCATCGGTTGATTAGCGATAATACCAACCGAGTAACCGCCCAAACGGGCAAAACCAACCACGATATTTTGGGCAAAATGTTCTTGAATCTCAAAAAACTCGCCACTATCCACGATCATATGGATGGCATCTTTAATATCATACGGCTTATTTGGATTGTCTGGAACGAGTGTGTCAAGGGCCGCTTCAGTTCGCAAGGCATCATCCTTATCTGCCACAAATGGGGGGTCTTCCATGTTATTAGAAGGCAAATAGCTGAACATTTCCCGGATCAGATAAAGACAATCAGCCTCTGAGTTAGCAGCCATATGGGCCACACCACTCACTTGATTATGGGTCATCGCCCCACCCAACTCTTCAAAGGTAACATCTTCACCAGTAACAGCCTTAACCACGTCAGGGCCAGTAATAAACATATGGCTGGTGTTTTTAACCATGAAAATAAAGTCAGTCAGTGCCGGAGAATAAACTGCCCCACCAGCACATGGCCCCATGATAGCGCTAATCTGCGGCACAACACCGGAAGCCATTGTATTTCGCAGGAAAATATCGGCATAACCGCCGAGGCTGACCACCCCTTCTTGAATTCGAGCGCCACCAGAATCATTAATACCAATAACAGGCGCACCGTTCCGCATCGCCATATCCATGATTTTGCACACCTTCTCAGCATGAACCTGGCTCAAACTACCACCAAAAACAGTAAAATCCTGGCTGAAAACGTAGACAAGTCGGCCGTTTATCGTCCCCCATCCCGTCACCACACTATCGCCCAATATCCGATTATCCATCATGTCAAAATTGGTTTCACGGTGCAAAACAAAGGCATCAATCTCTCGGAAAGAACCTTTATCAAGGAGCAAATCGATCCGCTCCCTGGCCGTCATCTTTCCAACTGATTTCTGCTTTGCAATTCGTTCCTCTCCCCCACCCTGTTGAGATTTGGCTCTAAGCTGACGAAGTTCTTCAATATTTGAATTTGTCATGAATTTTCCTTATATCGCCTATTTATAGAAGTCAGGCTCTCCAATCTAGTGCCTAAAAAGCCTGACCTCTCCATTCACTCTTTGAAATACCAGCCTACAGACGGCCGATAAAGCGCCCAAATAGAGAACAAAACAGCAAGCCCAAACAGTAATCCGATGGCAGGCCAGCCGTTTCGAGACACGGCCGAACGAGCAAAGCCCATCACCAGGACAAGATAGTAAATACCGTGCATCAGGATCAGGAGCGGAATCATCCATCTCGTCCAGCCTCGATGCTGCCACAAGGCAACGGCCGTTCCAATGAATACTATGCTCCAAAACACCGCCAACCCGATACCTATCCAGGGGTTAAGCGATGCCGAAAGGGTTAACAGTAGTTCGCTCTGTTGCCCTAAACCAATTGCTCGCCAGCCATTGGCTAGTCCTAATAGAAAAACCCCCCACATCATAATGGTTACGCTTCGCGGCCGTTTTTGAAGCGTATAATAGCTTGCGACTTTTGTCATCAATCAGATTATATGACAAGCATTCAGGGTAGCCAATCATCGGATTGTGCAATTAGCGGCTGGTGTTCTAAAATTAGATTAAATGAACGACTATATTTGTAACCCCAATCTTTCAGAAGTTAGCCATTCATAGGCATAAACTCATCGTGACTATCACCTCCTTCCATCAATTTTCTACATTTGTGTCGTTAGCATAACCATACACAGGAAACAATTTATGAATTACCAACCAGACAACCAAAATGATACCTGGGCCGGGCTAGTTCCAGAGCAGCCCAAAGAAGAACCGTCAATGGCCGTCTGGTTGGCCGTTGCAGGCGTTGTTGTCATCTTACTTTGTCTTTGCGCCGGTGGGAGTTTTCTGGTTTACAATGAGTTTATAGCCTCCCCAACCGTTGCCCCTCCACCCGTTGTCCCAACCATTGTAGGCGAAGCAACAACCGCCGATATTCCCACCACCGCGCCACCAAACGCGCCAACAGCAACCGCCACAACCGCCATCAATCCAACAGTCACCCTACCAGGCAATAGTGTAACCGTCCCCGCCCCCACCGCAGGCGGCAACATTGAAGCCAACCAGGTAACAGTCCCACCAACCATTGATGGCAATTTAGCAGACTGGAGTAATGCAACAACCTATAGCTCCGCCTTTCGAGTCTTTAATTCACAAGGATGGGATGGCACAGATGATTTAACGGCCGTCTGGCGCCTCGCTTGGGATACCACCAACCTCTACATCGGGGTGGAGGTAACTGATAACCAACACGTCCAAATCCAATCCGGCAACCAGATATTCCGAGGCGACAGCGTCGATATTCAATTCGACACCAACCGTAACGGCGACTTTGGAGATGGACTCAGCCCCGACGATTTTCAGATCACCTTCTCCCCAGGAGATTTTGCCACCCTCTCCCCCTCCGCCTTCCGCTTCCAAGGACGCGACAACGGCGCCATTCTCGATGCCCCAGGCGGCCACAACGTCACCTTACAAGCCACCCAAACAACGACAGGCTACATCTTAGAGGCCGCAATCCCCTGGAGCGATCTGGCTCTAACCCCACAAGCAGGGCTGGTCATCGGTATCGCCCTCAACGCCAACGACAACGACACCCCCGGCACGGCCGTTCAAGAAGTCATGATGTCCCACGTCTCCACCCGAACCCTAACCGACCCCCGTGGCTGGGGAACACTTACATTAAAATAAAAGAAGTAATCAGTTGCCAGTAAATAGAAATTAACTGCCAACTGCCACCCGCCTACTGAATCTCATCCACCATCACAACCGCCCGCCGCTTCTTGCGGTCAGAAATCCTACTGACTGGTGGACACTCCCAGGCTTCAGGAGCCGTTTCGCGCCGCAAATCTTTAAGCTTAGGCAAGATGCCACAAGCAAAGCACTGATCCCGGCAATCAATCCGCGTCTCTTCCTTCTGGCTCATCAGGTAATCTTGAGTCAAGAAGCGCCGAGTCAAAGCCACATCAATATGTTCCCAGGGGAAGATTTCGTCAATCGGCCGTTTTCGATGCGTATAGAAATCCATCTCCAGCCCTTCGGCCGTAAACGCCTCCTGCCACTGTTCCAGATCAAAAAACTCATGCCAGGCATCAAACTTAGCCCCGCTGCGCCAGGCTCGTTCAACCACTTCCGCCACCCGACGATCACCCCGCGCCAAAAATCCTTCATAATATGAAGTCTCCGGCGAATTCCAGCGCAATCGCAGCCCTTGCCCCCGCATCTCCTTCTGCAACAAGGCGATTTTAGCATTCACCTGATCCTGGGTATCCATCGGTTCCCACTGGAAAGGCGTATGCGGCTTCGGAATGAAAGTGCTGACCCCAACATTCACGCTCGCCTTCTTACCATGAAAACGCCGTCCCTCAGCCAACACCCGCTTCGACAGGTTAATGATAGCCTGCACATCCTCCAACGTCTCCTGGGGATGACCAATCATGAAATAGAGCTTGATCGTCCGCCATTCCCGGCTGTAAATTTCACGGGCCGTGTCCAGCAGCTCTTCATCAGTCACATATTTATTGATGATATTACGCATCCGCTCAGTCGCCGCTTCGGGAGCCAGCGTGAAACCACCCCGCTTACTATCACCCAAATTGTCCATCAGCTGGGTCGAAACCGTCTCCGTACGCAGCGAAGGCAGCGAAATACTCAATCCAAGATGACCGAATTTCTGGCCGATCTTCTCCGTCAGCTCCAAAACATTGGTATAATCACTAGATGAGAGAGAAAGCAGTGAAATCTCCTCATACCCCGTCTCTTCCAAAATCGTTTCCATCGCTTCCAAAACTTCATCAACCGGCCGTTCACGAACCGGCCGTGTCACCATTCCAGCATGGCAAAAGCGACAGCCCCGCGTACAACCCCGCATAATTTCAATTGGAGCGCGATTATGAACCGTTTCCACAAACGGGATAATGAAGTTCGTAACAGGCGGCGGCATAACCGGCACGATGGTCTTCATCACTCTCGGCGGCGCTTCAGGCATGGTGGGATAAATACGGCCGATCGTCCCATCCTCCTGATAATCAACCCCGTAGAAACGAGGCACATAACAACCCTCAATCTGGGCCAAATGGCGCAGTTGCGTCTCCCGATCCAGCCCTTCCGCCGCCCGCATCGTCGCAATGATCCGCAAAATTGCCTCTTCCCCCTCCCCAATCACAAACACATCAATGAACGGCGCCATCGGTTCCGGGTTATAGCAAGCATGTCCCCCCGCAATAACCAGCGGACAACTCGCGTCCCGATCCTCAGAGCGAATCGGCATCCCCGCCAAATCCATCAAATTCAAAGCATTGGTAAACAACTGCTCATAAGGCAAACTCATTGCCAGCAAGTCAAACTCCCGAATGGCGTGCTTAGTTTCCAGCGAAAAGAGCGGCAGTTGTCGCTCCCGCATAATCTCTTCCATATCCGTCCAGGGACTAAAAACCCGCTCAGCCAGCAGCCTACGATGCTTATTAATGATGTCATAGAGGATCATCAAACCCAGGTTAGACATACCCAGGTCATAAATGTCAGGGAAAGCCAACGCGACCTTATAATCAACGTCCAGCCAATCTTTCGTAATCTGGTTATATTCCCCGCCCGTATATCGGCCAGGTTTAGCAACGCGCGGCAAAATTCTCTCCAGCGCGATTTCAATCTGTTCAGGTGTCATCATAACTGTATTTGTATAAGATTTCGGCCGTTAAAGCAACAAAAATCACTGTCCATTTAACTATTCAGTAGGGGTTGGATAGGCGGGTGAAACCTTTGCATTTACCCATCACCTTGTCTCCCGCCTATCTAACCCAGGTTTCTATATTGCTATTGATACCAGGCGTTGGATAGGCGGGTAAAACCCTTACATTTACCCATCACCTTGTCTCCCGCCTATCTAACCCAGGTTTCTTTATTACCGATATAATCTCCATCATTCCCAGGAAAATCAACCAGAACCCTGCACCTTAAAAACAGTCTTATTCCGCTCCAAATCAACCGCATCCGCCACCCGTTCCAAATGCTTACCAAGCGAATTTTCCGGCTCCTCTCCAGGCAAAAAATAACCAAAATCGGCCGCTTCTTCATTCCTCGTCAACCGCCCTCCCTCAACCGTCCCCGTAAAAGCAAAAACGATATGCGGCCGTTCACCAGCTTCCGTCGGCTTCAAATAAACCCCACTCAAATCATCCACAGTGACATCCAGCCCCGTCTCCTCCTTCACTTCCCGAACCGCTGTCTCCCAAGGCGCTTCCATTTGCTCGGCCAAGCCCCCCGGCAAATTCCACATATCCATATCCCGCCGTTTAACCCACAACACCGCCCCTGCCTCATTCCGCAAAATTACAAAAGCCCCCGCACGCCATTCCGGCGGCGGCTGATACCGGGGAACCCCTTGAATGCGACGACGGACGTCTTTCCAAAGATAAACAAAAGGCAGCACAGAGCGACGTAAAAACAACTGCCACCGTGCCGGATATTGTCGTCCCCAACGAGGTGCGCCACCCGCGTGCCGAAAACCATCCTGTAACCGTTCTCGATGAAAATTCAACATCGGTTCCGGCAGCTTAGAGAAAGGATGATAGCCAACTTCAGGCGACTCTTCAGAGGGCGTTAACTCACCACCATTGGGCAGGCAGCGAAAGGTGAAGATAAGAATACTATCCGGCTTTTGAGTCCAATAATGCAACCCAACCAGGCGAACCGGAACTGAATGAATGCCAGTTTCTTCCCAAACCTCCCGAATGACGCTATCCGTCGGTAATTCGTCCGCTTCTATCGCCCCACCCGGCATAGCCCAGGTACGCGTATCATCCCGTTGAATGAGCAAAGCCTGTCCAAATTGATCAACGACTAACCCATTTGAGACAAGAATCATACCTCGCCCCGCATCATCGACAGGGCGATTTCATGGTGGCGGCGGAAGATCGGCTCAATGTCGAGCGTGGTTAATCGGCCGTCCTGCACCACAATCCGGCCATTTATCACCGACAAATCCACCCCGCCCGTCTGACAATAAACCATCGCTGCCACCGGGTCATGCGCCCCAGCATAACGCAGTTGGTTCAAGTTTACTCCGATGAAATCGGCACTCATACCAGGAGCTAAATAGCCAATATCATCACGACCAAGAACGGCCGCTCCACCCCGCGTCGCCAACGCCAACGCCTGCCGGGCCGACATCCCCTCCGGATCGCCCGCAAAACCGCCTCGTCCGCCCGGTTCCTGGCTCAAATAGCGAGCCGGGGCCACCTTTTGGAGCAGCATCGCCTGTCGCACCTCCCCCAACATATCATTGCCATCATTAGAAGCTGAGCCATCTACTCCCAGACCAACCCGCACCCCGGCCTTCCGCCAGGGAACCACCGGAGCAATGCCGCTCGCCAGGATCATATTACTAGAAGGACAATGAGCCACCCCCGTCTTCGTCTCGGCAAAGAGATCGATCTCCGACTGGCTCATATGAACACAATGAGCATGCCAGACATCATCCCCCGTCCAGCCCAACGACTCAATAAAAGGAACCGGACGCTGCCCAAACATCTCCAAACAGAATTCTTCCTCATCCAACGTCTCAGCCAGATGGGTGTGCATCCGAACCCCATAAGCCCGAGCCAAATTAGCGCTTTCTCGCATCAAGTCGGGCGAGACAGAAAAGGGAGAGCAGGGAGCCACCACCACCCGCAGCATAGCATGGCGGGCCGCATCATGATACTGCTCAATTAAACGTTGGCTGTCCCTCAAAATAAAATCTTCCGCTTCTGTCACCCGATCCGGCGGCAAACCACCGTCGCTTTCACCCAACGACATCGAGCCTCTAGCAGCATGAAAACGCACCCCAATCTCACCCGCCGCCCGAATCTGACTATCCAGGGTGCAATCATTCGGATAGATATACAAATGGTCACTGCTAGTCGTGCAGCCAGACAAGGCCAACTCCGCCAACGCAGTCAACGTACTAATGTAAATACCCTCATCCCGCAAATTGGCCCAAATCGGATAAAGCGTTGTCAACCAGGTGAACAAATCCGACTCCTGCACCAACGCTCTGGTCAAGGTTTGGTACATATGGTGATGGGTATTAACCAAACCCGGCAAGACAACATGGCCCTGCAAATCGAGGACGGTATCGGCCGTTTCAGGCAAATCCGCCGTTGCCCCCACCTGCTCAATTACATTATCCCGAACGAACAGCCCACCCCCCACAATCTCTCGTCGTTCATCATCCATCGTCACCAAAACCGCCGCGTTTTTTATCAATAAGGTCATCAAATCTCCTTAGAAAAAGGAACGCTGGCTTCCAACCGGCCCACTGCCAGCAGGGATACTGGCGCACCTTTTCATTATTTGTACTGTGTCATATTCATGACGGCTTCTATGATAAGCCAATTCTAGTATAAATTCTATATCAGAATTAAGAACACCCAATAGACAATCAAGAATCAGGTGATATAATCCCTCAGACTGGGGAAGTGTCGGAATTGGCAGACGAGCATGACTTAGAATCATGTGCCGAAAGGCGTGCGGGTTCAAGTCCCGCCTTCCCCACACAGCAGGCGTTGCCCAGACAGCGGATTTTGCTGGGCAGCGTCTTTTATATTAGCTGAACATTCACAAAAAATCCGGTAGGGGTTGGACAGGCGGGAATGGCCTTGGATTTCACATCAGGTCTTTGTTCCCGCCTGTCTAACCCAAGAAACTCGAAGATCAAGAAACTAACAATAATGAGGTATTTTAGTGACATTAACCATTCACAAAGAAGAAGACGAACAACGCCAATTAAAAATAACGGCCGAAGTCGCAGAAAGTCGCGTCCAAACAGAGATAGATAAATTCATCCGAAAATTATCCCGCGAGGTTCATATTCCCGGCTTCCGGCGCGGCAAAGTACCAAAAAATATACTTGTCCGACGATTTGGGGAAGAGACACTCCGAGCTGAAGCCGTAGAGGAAATGCTAGAAGGGTTACTGGCAGAGGTGTTGGAAGAAGTTAATAGTGAGGACCTCGCTTTCTATCAACCCGTGATGGATGATATGGAGCTAAATCCCCTCGTCCTAAAGCTAACATTACCCTTAGAACCAAAAATAAAACTAGGCGATTATCGCGCCATTCGCAAAGAGCTAGACCCCATCGAAGTGACCGACGAAGCAATCGAAGAGGCCATAGATCATATTCGCGCTCACCATCAGATTTTAGAAGACGTTGATCGAGCCGCCCAAGCTGGCGACATGGCAACCATTACAGGCACAGGCTATACCATTGAAGAAGAAGATGAAGAGGAAAAGGAAGAGGAATTCTGGCACGTTCATGGCACCGAAGTCGTCCTAGACTCAGAAAAAGCATTTCCTGGGTTACCCATCGTCGATAATATCATCGGAATGTCAGTTGGAGACGAAAAAGAATTCTCATTCACCTTCCCAGAAGATTATGAAGAAGAGGAGCTGGCAAGCAAAGAAGCCCGTATGTCAATCACCCTTGATAATGTTCAAAGCCGCTTCCTACCAGCGTTCGACGATGAGTTGGCTAAATCTGAAGGCGGCTTTGAAACGGCCGAAGAGCTAAAAGAGAATCTAATTGAACAGCTAGACGAGCAAGCCCATGAGCAAGCCAAGGCCGACCTGTTAGATCATATGGTCGACCAGATGCTCGAAGATGAACAGACAGAAATGGTCTTCCCGCCTGCGGCCGTAGAAGGCGAAATCGACCGGGTCGTCGAATCGCTCAAAGGCGAAGCCGCCCGATCTGGCCTAGAATGGTCAGACTTTGTCGCTGCCCAAGGTGGCGAGAAGCTGATGCGAGAACAGTGGCGCGAACGGGCCGAAACCAACGTCCGGCGCGGCCTTGTCCTACGACAATTCGTCCAAGAAGAGAAGATCAAAGTAACAGACGCTGATATTGATGCCCAACTAGAAGACCGACTGGCAAAATTTGGCGACAACGAAGAGCTTCGCAATCAGCTGCGAGACATATTTTTGCAGGGGCAAAGCTTTGAATCAATACAACAAGAAATCATTGAAAGAAAAATCCACGAGCGCATGAAAGCAATTGTGTCTGGCAATGCCCCAGACCTGGCTTCGCTTGAAGAAGAAGACGAAGCCCCAACCGACGAAGAAGAATAGAGCAAAACATGAACCCTGCTCCCGTAACTTTAATAAAAGAGTCCACATGACCGATTGGACTGATGAACAATTCGTCCAATTCGTGTTAATTCGTGCGAAGAAGAATAGAGCAAAACATGAACCCTGCTCCCATAACTTTAATAAAAGAGTCCACATGACCGATTGGACCGATGAACAATTCGTCCAATTCGTGTTAATTCGTGCGAAGAAGAATAGAGCAAAACATGAACCCTGCTCCCATAACTTTAATAAAGGAGTCCACATGACCGATTGGACTGATGAACAATTCGTCCAATTTGTGTTAATTCGTGCGAAGAAGAATAGAGCAAAACATGAACCCTGCTCCCATAACTTTAATAAAAGAGTCCACATGACCGATTGGACTGATGAACAATTCGTCCAATTCGTGTTAATTCGTGGCTATTTTTTATAGGAGAATCTTATGAATATCCCAACATCACTTGTACCAATGGTTATCGAATCAAACGGCCGTGGCGAACGAGCCTATGATATCTTTTCCTTGCTCTTAAAAGAGCGTATCATCATGCTCGGAACCCCCATCAACGATCAAATCGCAAACCTGATCGTGGCCCAGCTCCTCTTTTTAGCCCGCGAAGATCCAGTGAAGCCAATTCGCCTCTACATCAACTCCCCCGGCGGCCAGGTTTACTCCGGCCTAGCCATCTATGACACCATGCAGCAAATCGAATGTCCGGTCTCCACCGTCGCCGTCGGCTTCACAGCCAGCTTTGGCACCGTCCTATTAACAGCCGGAACCGCCGGAATGCGCTATGCGTTGCCAAACGCCACCGTCCACATGCACCAACCCCTTGGTGGCGCTCAAGGACAGGCATCCGACATCGCTATCCAGGCCAACGAAATCCTCCGCCTGCGAAAATCACTCAATGGCATCCTGAGCCATCACACCGGCCAGCCCATCGAACAGATTGAAAGCGATACCGACCGCGACATTTATATGTCCGCCCAGGAAGCGGCCGAATACGGCCTGGTCGATGAGGTACTTGGCAGCACGGCCGAAGTCGAAGCCGCCATATCCGAACAATAAAACCAATAAAAGGGGAGACTTGTCCAACTAGATAGGCAAGTCTCCCCTTTCAATATGAGAAATAGACAAAATTATTGAGCCATCATTTGCTGTTCTACCCCCCTCTCTATTATAATCCCCGCTAATACCAGGAAGGAAAGAGGATTATAATGGATCGCCTCAGATTAAATAAATTCAAACGTTTTTGCTACAGCATACTTCTGCTAGCAATCCCGGTCATCTTCATTGCCTCTGTCAACACCCTCACCGCCAGAGCAAATATAAATTCGGCCGCTAATCAACGAACAAATAACGCCTCCCAGTCAGCAAGCGGCCTACCCACCATCGGCTTTACCCTGTCAAACTATACCGTTGATGAAGACGATGGCGACATTACCATCAATGTCGCTATCAACCCCGTATTAACCGGAACCATGACCGCCACCGTTGAATTTTTAACCGTCAACGGCACCGCCACCTCATCCAGCGATTACATCGCTACCAGCGGCGTATTAACCTTTACCAGCGCAAGTGCAACAGAATCATTTGATATAACCGTCATAGATGACAGCGTTGATGAACCAAGTCAAACGGTAAATCTCATTCTCCGCAACCCCGTCAATGCTGAATTAGCAACTGGTGACGACACCGCCACCATGACCATCTTAGACAATGATCCAACCCCGACCAATACGCCCAGCAATCAAGCAACGGCAACCCCCATTTACATCGATGTCTTTGAACCCAACAACAACATCCAAAACGCCTATCCCATTCAGGCCAACGCAGGCAATTACTGTAGCCTCACCTTGTGGCCCATCGGAGACGAAGATTACTATCGCTTCGGGGTCAAAGCAGGGTTAGCCTACGAAGTAACGACCAATAATTTAACCGCCGGATTAGACACCAAACTAACCGTCTACAACACCCAGGGCAATCCCATCGGCACCAACGATGATTACGATGAACCCGGCTCCGGCAATCGTGGCTCCCAACTAATCTTTTCAGTCTCCGTCGACGGCTTCTACTATGCCAGAGTATCCAACCTCAGCACCGAAGACCCGGCCGACAAAACTTACTGCATTGAAATCGTTGAGATTCAAGGAACCGCCACCCCAACCCCAATTCCAACCGGAACCCGGGTTCCAGGGGCTGACTCCTGCGAAGAAAACGGCTCCATCGGCACAGCCTGTCTAATCGGCCCCGACACAACCTACGACATGAACTTTGTCCCCCTCACTGGTGAAGGGCCAGACAATGACTTTTTCCGGCTTTGGATTAAAGCCGGAATTTACTATAGTTGTGAAACGTTTGCCTTATCCAGCGTCAACGACACCAACATGATCCTCTACGACCAAAACGGAAACGGACTAGGCGGTAACGATGACAAAGAAATCGGTGACCGGGGTAGCAAGGTCGACTATCTAGCAACCTACACTGGCTGGCTCTATGTTCTCGTCGGGCCATTCGCCATACCTGAATATGGTCTATCCTACCTATATACCTACAGCCTGATCTGCGAAGAGGATGTCCCCACACCCACCGTCACCCCAACCGCCACCTTCATACCATCAACTGGCGGCACAGGCGGCACAGGCGGAACCGGCGGCGTATCCGTTCCAACGGCGACCCCATTCGTCTTCCCCACCTTCCCCGCCACCCCAACCCCCTTCATGTTTGAAACACCCCTACCAACCAGCACCCCCATCGTCCAGGTAAATCCCCTGCCAACCGAGACGCCAATTGGCGGACAAACAACCCAAAATGTCAATATCAATCTAACCGTCTATTTCGATGCCAACAACAACTTCACCCCTGAACTAACCGAAGGGGTTGAAGACGTGGCCGTCGCCTTTTATGATAACAACACCGGTGAGCTGCTTGCCTATGGGTCAACCAATGAAGCAGGGGTAATCCATATCGGCCCAATATTAGTCACCGGCCCAGTACGAATATCCATTCCCTTTTTGCAGTTCAATCAGATTACAACGGGCGATGCAAATATCTTCTTGCGTATTGCTCCCTGGCCCGCTGCCCCTGAAGAAACGCCCTAAAATAATAAGCGCAGTTACCATACCACTTCCCCGACCCGTTGGCCCAATCGAGATGATAAACAGCCGACGACCTATAAGGAACGACTGATTTATGACCGACGACGTTGAGCCAATTGAGCCAATAGAAGCAGAAGAAACCAGTATGAGCCGCTTCCCATTTTCAGGACGCGCCCCAATCATCATCGCAGTCCTTGTCACAGTAGGGGCATTGATCCTGGTATGTCTCTTCGCCTACTTGCTTCTAGCTCCCGATGGCAATCCCGACGAAATTGTTTCAACGCCGCCAGTCGATGGAGAAGCAACCCCAATTGCCAACGAACAGTTCTCCTATGAGGCTTCTAGTGAGACAGGCATTATCACCGTTACCCTCGAATCACCCATCTTCTTAAATGTTGCTGGAGAAGAGTTCTCCGTTCAATCTACCACACGAGTCGAAAATGGCGTTTGGATTCCAGCCACCCAAAATGAAGTAACGGCCGCTTGGGCCTACGGCTCCGTCATCAACTACGTGTTCGGCGTTCCCAACACCTCAGAAAACGAAGAATTAATGAACAGCCTCGTCATTGGCGATGAAATCGTCCTCCAAACCAGAGGCGGTTCAACAAACACCTTCGCCTTTAACAGCCGCGAAATTCTCGACAGCGACAACGAAGATGTCTACGCCCAAAACGCCCCTGGCGTAACCCTCGTATTGGTCGAGAACGATCCCAGCGAACCCCGCATCGTCGTGCGCGGCCGTTACGTCGTTTCCGACAATCAGGGAGTCCCGGAAGGCGGCCGTATTGTCGAACTTGGAGAAACAGCCCAACTCGAAAACCTCCAAATCACGGCCACCGGCGTCACCTTCCTCTTTGACCGCCCAGAAATCCCCCCCGGCTTTGCCTTCTACTTAATTGACTTCCAAGTCCAGAACATCGGAACGGCCGCAATAGACACAACCGGACTGCGGCTTGTCCTGGCAGACGACTTAGGCAATCTATACGCCCTCAACCCTGCCGCCGGGCAGTTAGGCAGCTACCGTCTTCTGACAGGCCAAATTGCACCAGGTCAGACAGTCGCCGCAACCGCCGGATACCAGATACCCAGCGGCCTGGCCAGCATCAACCTAAACTGGACCGTTTCCCTCGACGATCCCGCCAACTTCATTCAAGTCAGAATCCCCTTCAAGGATGTCGATGACGGCGGTCAAAACGCCATCGTCCAGGTCGAGCAAGCCCAAGTCTCGCTCGATGGAACCAGTGTCGTCCTAAACGGACAAATCACCAATTTAGGCGAACAACCCCTGGTCGTAAATTCAAATAATATTACCCTAGGCGGCGACGGCTCCATATATCTGATGCTCTCCACCAACCCCGCTTTCCCCTGGGTCATCGGCCCCGGCCAAACCACCCAATTCCTGGTCACTTTCCAACGGCCGACTGGCAGCACGGCCGTCTTCCGAATCCTCAACCAACCCTTTGAACTGACCGGACTACGATAGAAATAGTGAATTGTGAAGTTACCCCTAACTGAACTTCACAATTCATTATTCGTTATTCATTATTCTTCTAACCATCCTTCGGCAACAACGACTCCAACGACGAACTCTCCCTTTGTCCTCGGCTAGTATAGTAAAGCAGCAGTCCAGCCGTAATAGACAACACCCCCAAAATAAGCCCCCCCAACTGTAATGGCCCCACAAACGGCCGTTCAAAATCCGGCGTCACATGCGTCCCAATCCCAACCAAATCTGAAAAGCCAGAGACAAAGGCAAAAACCAACCCCGTCGCCGCCAGCCGAATCCCAATGTCCGCCTGCAACGAACGACCCATATCAGGCGACCGCAAACGCTGCAAGTGCAAAAATCCCGCCAACGTCAAGCACGTCAACCCCGCCAACAACTGAACCATCTGCACAATCCCAAACCCCGGCGTAAAGTTAAGATCAAGAATTTCAGCCCCCAACGACACCACCATCAGCAATGTGCCGGTCACAAACAGGATAATGTTGATAACCGACCGCCCCTTATTAAATCGCCCTTCATTCATGACATCATTCCCATACACAAAACGCCGCGTCCAATGCGCGGCGTTCTTCTGTCGGGGCAGCGGGATTCGAACCCACGACCTCTTCAACCCCATTGAAGCGCGCTACCAAGCTGCGCCATGCCCCGAACAGTTCGGATTTTAGCACCGAGCCAATGGCGATGCAAACTGTGAAATAATTTCTTACTACTGTTACAAAAGCACCACAGAGGACACCAAGAGCGCAGAGAGGAAAAGGAGGATTAAGCCTTTTCTCTAACTTTCTCTGTGTCCTCCATGCTCTCTGTGGTTCAATTTCTACTCATGCCGTAACGCAGTCACCGGATCAAGCCTTGCTGCCCGTGCCGCCGGATACAAACCCGCCAAAATACCAATGAAGGCCGCAAACACCACCGCCCCCAACGCCAACCACCAGGGAACCACCGATAACGGCCCAACCCCCGTAATCCCTTCATTAATCAGATACCGATGACCGATCCAATCAATCAACTTGCCCAACAAAGAGCCAAAAATCAGCCCAAACACCCCGCCAATGAAGCCAATCATGCCCGCCTCAACAGTAAAGAGCCGCCGAATCTCGCTAGTCGAAGCCCCCAACGCTTTCAGCACCCCAATCTCTCTCGTCCGTTCATAGATCGCCATCATCATCGTATTAGCCACGCCCAACGCCGCCACCAATAAAGCCAAGCCGCCAACCGACCCCAATAGAGCCTGAATCAAGCCAAGCACCTGATTAGCCACATCGAGAATGGTTCCCAACGACTGAACCTCCAAACCCTGCGCCTCAATCGCTTCGGTCACGGCCGGAACGGCCGCAATATTTTCTGTCCGCACCGTCATCGAATCATACCCTTCTCGCGCCAAAAAATCAGGATCATCAAACCACCAGGCTCGAATCCCAACCCGCTCTTCAATACCAATATCGAGCGCCCGGGTAGCAAAGCCATTTTGAATGCCAACGATCTCCGTCGGAAAATCGGCCGTTTCGCCTCGCGGCAGCGCCACAGTTAAAACAATCTCCCGACCAATTAAATCCTCATAATCCTCCCCATTTGCCAACAATTCATCCGCCAATCCAACCACCAACACAGCTCCCGACGACTTATCCAAAATATCCTCGCCAGCCAAAATATCAATACTTGTAGGCGGCCCAAAGCGCACGGCCGTTCCCCCACCGCTCTCAATCCGAACAGGAAAGTTATCATTCCCATAAGTCAGCGACAACTCCATCCCCCTCGGCAAACCAAGCGTCGGGTTCACACTAATAACCTGTTCCAACGCTTCAACCTTGGCCACCACTTCCGGCGTAATTGGATTAATTCGTTCCGGTTGGGCAAAAGGGTCAAAGCCGTCCGAACTCTCCTCAAAACGCGGGTTGACAAACAAATTCTCCAATCCAATCGTCTCAAAGTTACGCTGCACCTCTCGCTGCACCCCCACCCCAAACGAAACCATAGCCACCAAAGTCACGATACCAATCAGCACTCCCCCAGCCGTCAAGATATTACGAACCGGCCGTCTTCTCAGGTTTTGAAGCGACGAACGAATAATATCACCCAGGGCCAGCTTCCCAGCCTGTTTCTCTTTCGGAGCACGGCCGTTTTCATCAATCGACCGTTCACCATCACCACTATCGCTCGTTTCCACAGCCGCAATCTCCCCATCCCGCAGCCGCACAATCCGATCCGCATAAGCCGCCACATCCGGGTCATGGGTCACCACAATCAGCGTAATTCCCCGTTCTCGGTTCAAATCTCGCAGCAAGGTCATAATCGCCTCACCCGTTACCGAATCAAGGTTGCCCGTCGGCTCATCCGCCATGATCAAATCCGGCTCGTGAATTAATGCTCTAGCAACGGCCGTTCGCTGCTGCTCACCCCCCGACATCTCAGTGGGATGATGATCTACGCGTTCTCCCAACCCAACCTTCTCCAGCAGCATTCTGGCCCGTGCTTCTCGCTCCTTTCTCGACACGCCAGCCAACATCAACGGCACAGCCACATTCTCCAACGCCGTCAATCGCGGCAGCAAATTAAAGCTCTGGAACACAAAGCCAATGCCTTCTTTCCGGTGATGGGTCCGCTGATTGGCCGTCGCCTCATGCAAAGCCAACCCATTCAGCCACAACTCCCCCGCCGACGGCCGATCCAGGCCGCCCAACAGATTCAGCAGCGTCGATTTACCCGACCCCGATGGGCCGACCAGCGCAATAAACTCCCCCTGTTCAATCGTCAAATCCAGGCCGCGCAGCGCTTCAACGGCCGTCTCCCCCCGCTGGAAATGTCGTTCCAGCCCCGTCAATCGTATCGTATCAGTCATAATTCTCTTTGGAAATTTGGTTGAAATCCCGAAATATAGCCCAAAAATTTGTTTAATTCGTGAAATTCGTTGCTAAATTTTTAACGGCTTTTTGTAATCTACTTCATCAAAACAGGACAAAGGCACAAAGCTGCCAAGAAATTTTTTCTTTGCGTCTTTGCGCCTTTGCCTGAGATTTTTTAATACATTCTATTGGAGCGATTCCGCAATCATCAACGCCTGTTCAGGAGACAAATCCCCACCAATCAAGAACCTCATCTCCCCTTCCTGCCAGGTAAGCAAGGTCCGGCTGCCCTCATCATTGGCAAACATCGTACCCTCAACGCCCCGCACCTGAACCGACTCCGTGCTGGTAGCATCCTCTGGTGCATCAACCGGGAAACCTTTGCCTTGCGCAATAAAGAAGGTGCCATCTGCTAAGTTAAACCGTTGCACGGCCGCACCGCCAATTTGCTCACGCGCTTCCGCCACCGCCCCATCCGGCAAAGCCGTCGGGCTTAAAGGCTCAAAATCAACCGCCGCCTCGGCCGATTCTTTCATCGCTTCCATCGCTGCCATTAACTCTGTAGCCTGAACCACCTCAGCCCCTTCCGGGATGACAAAAGTGAAGATAGCATTATCCAAGCCGCTGTTAATTTCGGCCGTTGTCGCCACAGCCTTGCCATAGCCAAACGTACTTTCAGCATACTCAACCCCAAGCGGCAAATAATCACCATTTCGGATCCAGACATTAACAAAGCCGCCCGCCAAACGAACCTCTTCCGGCATCTTCTCCGGAATCGGGATCAGGCGCAGTCGATAAGCCTCGCCCCCCGCCAAATCATCACTACCATTCCGTTCGGCCGTAAAATATTCCAACGCCTTCGCCACTGCCTCTTCCGGCGTCTCCGGCACATCAGCCATCTCCGCCTCTAATTCGCCCTGGTAATCTTCACCAAAGGGCATCTTACTCTCAAACTCACCCTCATGTTCAGCCATGCGCTGAGCCATCATCGCCATCATATCCTCAGCTTGCCCAACCACAACCACATTCCGGCCCGGATCATAGAGCCAAAACTGCGTGCCATCGCTAACGGCCGTTAAACCAATCAACTCCGTCTTAGCAGCATCCAACACCTCAATCCGAACTGCCGGTTCGCCATTCGGCCCCACATTCATCTTGCCCCAAACCTCAAAAGTGCCATTGAGCGCCTCAAGCGGCAAATCACTACCCATCTCGCTCATCAACTCAGCAGGTAATTCGGCCGTCACCTCAACAATCGCATGACCATCCTCAATCGTCTCCAACATCTCCAACGAGCGAGTTAACAGCTCATCCGCATCAGGAATAATCCGGGCCGCCACCAGACTAACGCTGGCTAAAGTCAGGATAAGGGTCAATACAATAACAATCGTTCGCTTATTTTTTCTCATCGATTTAAACTCCAGTTCTTCAATACCTTTCAGTAACAAATTCAATTATAGTCTCTACTATATCAACACCACCAAATATTAATATGTGACAAATCTAACCCATCGCAGCAACCCAGCCCCGATTACGGGGGCGCATCCATGTAGCCGGAGGGATTTCATCCCCCGGCGAATCTAGCCGCCAAATTCATTGGTGGCCTATTTCAACACCACCTAACGGTTTCACAATGACCCTAACCGCCGCAATCCTAATCATCATCTCCGCCTTCATGCACGCCTTCTGGAACCTTATCGGCAAACGGCAGCAAGCATCTCTCGCCTACTTCAGCATAACCACCATCGCCGTCACCATCCTGATTGCACCCCTACTACTCTTGTATTGGGACGCAATCCCAGCCATACCACGCTCAGTTTGGCTCCTCATCGCCGCCACCGGCATTGCCCAAGCCGTCTATTTCTACGGCCTCACCAGCGCCTACCATCTAGGCGACATCTCCCTCGTCTACCCCCTGGCCCGCGCCATTCCCATCTTAATGGTCGTCGCAGTTAGTTTCGCAATTGGTAAAGGCAACACTATTAGCCTCATAGGATTAATCGGCATGATCTTAATCGTTGTCGGCTGTTTCATCCTACCATTGCCAAACTTTCAACAGCTTCAACTGAAATATTATGTCAAATACATCTATCTCATGGTCTTGGTAACGGCCGTCGGCACGACAGGCTATACCCTCATCGACGACGAAGCGTTACGCCAAATGCGCCAAACGGCCGCCCTTAACCTAACCGACACCGAAGTCACCCTCCTCTTCATCCCCCTCCAAGTCATTAGCACCGCCCTCATGATGACCCTAACCGCGCTGCTTTTCAAGCAAGAGCGATCGCAGTACAAAATTTTGTTAGCCCAGCGAAAGAAGCTGATTTCGGCCGCAGCAACAGGCTTGGTAATTATGTCAACTTATGGCCTTGTCCTAGCCTCAATGGCCCACGTCACCAACGTCAGCTACGTCGCCGCCTTCCGTCAACTCAGCATCCCCATCGGCGCCCTTTTCGGCATCACCCTCCTCAAAGAACCTCGCCCCACACCCAAACTCCTCGGCATCCTCATCATCTCCACCGGCCTCATCCTCGTCGGCCTCGGTTAAACAAATACAGACAACTCTAACCCAAGTCTGGCTCTGTTATCGCCGTAAATTTCAACCTACGGCGACTTTGACAACAATCATATTTTCACCATTTCCATTTTAGGTACTGCTCGTTACAATATAAATCATCATGTCTGCCCTTACATCCCAGCCACTTCGGCCGTTTCTCTCCCTCCTCTTCCTGCTCCTGGCAACCATCACCCTATTCACACTCCGCCCAATAACCGAACCCCAGGCCATCGCCCCTCTCGAAACCCCAACCCGCTCCATCATCCAAAGACCCACCTCAACCAACACCCCCACCACAGCCCCAACAAAAACACCAACGCAGCCCACCAATACAGCCACTACCCCTACGCCTTCACCAACAAGCCAGTCCCCAACACCCCAAATAACCATTACCCCAACCCCCGAACGCATCCAAGAACACATCGTCCAATCCGGCGAATCAATTGACACCATCGCCATCCAATATGGCATAACCCCCGCATCCATCACCGCCCTCAACTACCTCGCCGAACCCGACCTGCTCTTTCCTGGCCAAACACTCCTCATCCCCCGATACCCCAACCCAACGCCAGCCCCCGAACAAATTCAGTCAGCCATCAACGCCGCCCTCGCTAACGCTGGCCCCGAACCAGTCGTCTTAGGCCACTCCGTCCTCGAACGGCCGATCGAACTATACACCTTCGGCAGCGGCCCAAACATCCTCATCTTCGTCGGCGGCCTTCACGGAGGCTACGAGTGGAACTCAACCGTCTTGGCCTATGAATTCATCGACTATTTCACCGACAACCCAACGGCCGTTCCCGAAACCGTCACCCTCCACATCATCCCCGCCGCCAACCCCGACGGCATCTTCGCCGCCACCAATAAAATCGGCCCCATCACCCCCACCGACATCGTCATCTCCGACACCTTCCCCGCCCGCTTCAACGCCAACGGCGTCGATCTCAACCGCAACTGGGACTGTGAATGGTCGCCAACGGCCGTTTGGTGGGACCAAACCATCAGCGGTGGCACAAGCCCCTTCTCCGAAGTCGAAAACCAAATCCTACTAACCTTCATCAACAGTCAATCAGCTACCTTACAAGGCGTCATCTTTTGGCACAGCTCCGCCTTCCTTGTCTCCCCCGGCCAATGCGGCGACTCCCCCCACCAACCATCAGTGACCCTGGCCAATACCTACGCCCTGGCCGCCCGCTATCCTATCGGCGCCTTCAACGCCTATCCCATCACCGGCGAAGCCAGCAACGCCCTCGCCCAAATGGGCATCCCCTCCTTCTCCGTCGAACTTTCTTCCCACGAAGCCATCGACTGGGTCAGAAACCTCGCTGGCATGAACGCCCTCTTCACCCTCTACCAGTAGGGGTTGGATAGCCGGGTGCTGTCCTAAAATTCACCTAGAACCTTGTCTCCCGGCTATCTAACCCAAATCGGCTCAATATTTCTCCCTGTGTTCTCCGTACTCTCTACGGTAAATCTCCTTGCCTATTACACAATTCGTGAAATTCGTTGCAAAATTTTTTCAAAACTCATTTCAGCTTACCTGATTCTCCTCATCATTCGTCCCAGTTTCCACCTTCACAGTCCGATACTGCTTCCCACCCGCCACCGAAATGATCATCTTCACATCAATATCCTTCGAGATGAGACCAAAATCCTGCAGCGTCCAAATCGTCGTAATACGATCACTTAAATTCGGCCACTGATCCTTAGCCCACAAATAACGACGGCGGCTAAATTGCCAGATTGGTTCCGGCAAATGTTCCGGTTCAAAAGCACAATACTCACCCCATATTTCATCATTGTCCGTCATCGGGAACAAAATATCTAACATCGCTCGCTGAACAACGACCTTATCTCGGCCGTGTTCATCAGCCACCCAATTCAAGTGATAATTCTGGATAAACATGAAGATACCCACATGCGAATAATGCTCAATATGTTTCGCTAAATGCTTCTTCTGACGATAAGCCAGTTGATACGTTCCCTCAAGATCAAGATTTGGCTCCTCAATATGATCATGATGCTCATCCTCATCCTCACCCTTAAACAAAGCCAGATCAACATTATAAAGGTAAGCCACCAGCCGCTTGATTCGCTCTGGTCCAACATTAAACTTCGCCAATTCCCCAGATTCAATCAACTCCTCAAGCGCATGAACGATCCCCCGCTGCCGGGCCTGATCATGCGCCCGCTGAACCCCCATATCATATTCTGGCCGTCTCGTTCCAGGTGGAAAAATCGGTGGAGCAGCCTCTTTCCGAAGCTGCCGCAAGCCCCCATTCGCCATCACCAACTGAACCAACGTAATCGCAACCCCACATACAACAATCACAACCAAAGCATCTGTCTTTTGAGTAATCAAGACGATCATCATAATGTAGCTGGCTATCATGCCCCGCAGCCCCGCGAACTTCAATGATCGCGCTTCGGCCGATCCCGGTTCAATACCTCGCTCCCGCATCGCATCATCCCGCACAAAGTAGACCGTCGTGCTAGTAATAACGAAAGCGCTGACAAAGCCAAAGGCATAATAGGCTTCAACCACAACCACTTCCCGAATGATAGGAATTAACACCGCCGAAATCGCCCAAATCACCACAATACCATTACGGTCATCCGAAAAAACATTCGGCAGTCGGCCCAATCGAGCCGCATTCGCCGCCACCGCCGCCCCCCCAATATAACCACCCCCTTGAGCCAACAACAGAATGATTGCCAGCAAGATACCGGCCACTAACAAGAAGCTCGAACCAGCCGTTCCCTGTGTCGCCGCAGTCGATTGCCGCCCCAAAACAATACTCTCGGCCAACGCTTCAATCTGCTCCTCCCCCGCCGCGCTGTCAATCGGTGGCAGCGCTTCCTCCCCCAATGGCCCTTCCAAGGCCGACAGAGCCAACCGCTCTGCATACACCTCTTCAGCGATATGTAAATCAGCCTCAGTTGGCCGGGGAACATCCGCCTCAGTAACCCCATTACCCAGCGATTGGGCTGCAATAATCTCATACTCAATAAGCAAAGTGCTATAGCCCTCTGTCGCTGGAATCTGCCACTGTTGGGCCGCATACAATTGCACAACACCCGTTCCAATCAAGAAAACGGCCGCTAACGTCAACGCCGTATTAATCACCTTCCATTTCGGCCGTGCCGCATGTTTACCACTCGCCGGAATAACCTCATAACCCGAAAAGCCCAGCATCGCGCTCGACATCGAACGGAAGAACAGTTGGAAAAACAGCACCGTCCCCACCGCGCTAATATCCTGCTGCGCCCGAACAACATGCTCAACCACCCCATTGGCCTCCAAACGGCTGACAATACCCTGTGTCAGAAAAGCCCACTCCGGATTACCCGCTGCCGTCGCCCCAACCATCGCCAGGGCCGCAATCGTGAACATCGTAAACAAACCACCCCCAATCAGGAACAGCGGCACCGCCTTTTGCGGCCCAAGAGCCACCAACACCGTCATGATGAAAAAGGCATAAATCTCAGCCAGGAAAATGCGATAAGCCGCCAACTCCGGCAAAATCAACATCGTCACATCAGCCGCCGAAATCGAGCTGATAATGATCGTCAGAATCGCATCCAAGAAAAAGAGGCTCGTGCCAATCCATGAGAGCCAACGCATCTTTGGCGGGCCAATCGCTTCAACCAAAGGGCCGCTGCCCCCGGCATTCGGCCGTAAATAAGCCCCCGCCTTATACGCCGGAACAATACCCAGGAACAACAAGGCCGACAAAACGATAAAAGCCAAAATAGCGATCTCATGAAACCCATTCGCCCCATGAATCGCCAGCAAAGTCTGGTACGCGGCCACGCTAAAAGCATCCGCCGCAATCTCAAAGATAAGGGCCAACACCCCCAATCCCGATCCACCCAACAACAACCCTTCAACCATCAAACGCGGCAAAGCCTTATTCGCCTTCTTAGCCTCACCCGGATCAATATAACTCTTAAACATCTTCCTTTTCCTTAGTCTATTACGCTGCTAACTAAGAAGTTCAACTTTTTGAGAGAACACTGTGTCTCCGGTTATAAGGAGCAAAAGTTGAACGTCTCTATTTCCTTCAATGGAAAAAGCCCTGATAATCACAAAATCAGCCGCCCTTGTCAATAGAAGAGCGGCTGATTCAACCTATACTGTATCCAATTTTGTATCTTTTGTCCCGTTTTTTCAGTTTAGTTAGGGTGCGAGGAACCTTTCTACTTAACGTCGGGATATTGGTCCATAGCCAGCGCGAATTGGTTCATGCACTGCGAAGCAGCATTCTGGTCGTGACAGAGCAGCAAGAAAACGAAACATATTTTTCAGCCGTCGACGTTCTGGGCTAATCTCATTTTTACCCAAAAAGGAGAGGGACGGTTCGTTTTTTACGGCCGTCTCTCTTTTCTATGGGGTGTCGGCTTATAAGCCTATAAACCATAGTTTAAGGTGAGGGCCACAAGTTTTCTGGGGTCTCCAAGCATATCGTCTTATCAGGATCCTTAAAGGTCTCATAAAACATTTCTACGCTCATCTCTGTTGCTTCCTCTAATGAAAGATAGGCCCAGCCTTCAGCAGTAAAATTTAGAGTTCTACTATTGGCTTCAGGAAATAACAGTTCTTCATCATAAGACCAGACTGCCAATATTGGTGCTCCTGTATCTTGAGGGCATCCTTTAATCAAGTCGCCCTGCTCGGTTGCTGCCTTAGCATATCTCACCATAAACCCTTTTCCAGGATAAAACAATACTGTATCAAAAGGTAAATCGCCTTCTCGCGACTGGTTGTAAGTTCTAATCCAAACTTCCTTTGGTTGACCATACTCATCAAGTAAATTGGAGACCATAATTTTGCGCAAAAAGAGCGCAATTCTATTCAGTTAACGCAAAAAGAGGCGGTTTCTAATCGCCAGAAAAGTACTTTTCCAAACAAATACACAGATCGCTAGAATTTGGATGTGACTTTAACAACTCAATTCGTTGTAGCTTACCACCATCAAACAAGAGTAAACCTGGAATATTTAACAAATCGCGAACGATTCGTTTTGGGCCAAGTGACTCAAAACGGGAACCGGTTAAGGCTTGATGGTGGAAATGAGTCAGTAGATTATGTGCCAAGTCAGTCAACAAAATGAGACCCTTTTGAGCCAAGAAACGGTGTTTACGACGTTTGACCAGGTAAAGACCGGATTTATCCTGCCGAAATTGTTCAATTTCCGCTGCGCCGCGGTCGTCATAAAGGGCCATAAAGCGGCTGATGGACGGCAGCTTAAAGGAGGAAACATAAAAACAATGACGCCATTGGCCTTTTTTGCGGTGCTTTTTGACAAAAAACTGAACTGGTCGACCAAAATCAACTGTTGGCTGGACCTCGGCCAAGAAAGCATCATGATATGGATGCCAACGTGTGACCTGTTTGGCTAAAGCATGCGCTCGACGATTAGAATGTCCTTTAACCAGGATATGATAGTCGCGAGCCAGCAGCCACCGAATCAGTTTATCCGTTCCCGCACCACCATCAGTCCGCCAAACGGTGCGTCGACGTTGCTTGGTCGTTAACTCTAATGAACTTTCAGTGCCGAGTACGGCCGGTTGCAAGCAAGTACTAGTATAGCGATTGCCTGGAAACAGGTCAGACCATAGGGTTTCCTTGTATCTGACGCTGCTCACCCGGGCCAATTGCCGTCCAGTTGTGTTTTTTCACCACTGAAATACCCTTTTTGGCTAGCTTGAGCCTTGGAACTGCATGGCAACCCGGACAAATCAAAGTCTAACCACAGAAATCCGCGCCAATCATGGTGGCGGATTTGACTAAGGGGATGGCAAATCGCAGACACTGCCTCTCTGAGTTGTTCAATGTTCGTTAGAGTTAGCCCATCCAAGGTTCGGGATAAGTTTGATTGGGTTGTGAATCGTTTAACCTGGCAGATACGAGCTAGTTGTTGTTCTGGTCTTAGCTTACTTTCGACTTCGAACATCGTTTCACAACCGGCCAAGATGCTTACCAACACCTGCTTGAGCTTGTCGGCGGGTGAAAATTCGCGACTTTTCATTGGAATTGTCACTTTTTCCAGTGCTTTGAGTTGTTTTTTCTGTTGGTAATGTGCTAGCAGTGCTCCTAATGGAGCCTTCTGTGTATTACAAAGTTCGTTGGTTATGCCGATTTCGAGAGACATTTGGATACTCCTTGTCTGGGCTAAGTCTAAGGAAGTTTTCTATCTCTCTCGAATTTAGCATATTTTGTTGTTTTTTACCGAATAGAAACCCTTTGTTTTTGCGCTAACCTATTAGAAACCTACTGTTTTTGCGCAAAATTAAGGTGGAGAGTCCATAAGTTGGTACGTTCCCTAAAAGCATCTCAATCATCTGAATTAAGCCGTTTTGTACAGTGTAGTGATGAGGACGTACAGTTGGATACACCTCTTCAGGGACTTCAATGTACACGGTATAACGAACTTGTTCCCCCAAACTAAACTCACCAATCTCTGATGAAAGTGGTGCTAGAAAGCTTTCTGCTTCTTGCCAAGCAGTCTGGCCAGGTACAATTCCCCACCAACAAGGTAAACGGCAGCCGGCGTTTTTTTGGAGGAGGTCTAATATGTAAGCCTGAACCTCACTAGGGGATAAAGTTGGAGACGGAGTTGATGTTCTTGTCGGTAGAGGAGTGACGATGGGTGTTTGAGTTTCCATTGCAAGGGTAGTGAACGTAGGCAATGGGCTAAAATCCCTTGAAGACGTACATCAGGCGTAAAATCCAGCAGCGACCAGGCCCGCTTCGATTTGCCAATTAGCTCCTCGCTGGCAAAAAATGCGGTGGATTATGTTAATCAAACTTATAGAGCGTTTTGACTTTTATCTCATGGTTGCCACCTAGACAATGGCCGCGTCTGCGCCAACCAAGAGAGTGTATAGAAACACCGCAGTTAGCGCTAAATAGCTGGCTCGACGACGGCCTAAAATTGGTTGCCCGATTCGCATGAGGGAGCCAACCAAAATCGCGATATTGAATCCTCAAATATAAACCCAAAAGGACAGTTGAGTTCAGCATAATCTACGACTACGGAGATTGATTCGCATACTTCTCTTTCCAAATGGCAAGTATAATAACAATATAGAAGGTGATCTGAACTGATTGTCCACTTTCCCCAGCCTATGCCAGTCATTGATTATAACACGTCAATACTTTGAACCCTGAAATGGCCTATCCACTCGGTATGGAAAATCAAACCCCTTCCGAGTTTGAATAGATCCAATAATATAGTCGGCATATAGTTCATTATATTGCAAAGAGCCTACTAAAACATTCCTCAAGGATTCATGTGGCTCATAAAATAAAATCTGGTCCAATCGAGCATTGTTTGGAACAATGAGCCCATTAGAAGTGAGATTGATTGGACTCCCTTCATCAGGGCATCCTTGAACCAATATAAGAACCCCTCTGTCTGGATAAAATAATGTTACGCTATAACAAGTAATCGTTTGCGTCCAATCCTCTACTTGAATGTTATTGGGAATACCATAGCTTTCAATTACATCGCCAAACTGCAAACCACGAGGTTTGATATCAATTTGAGATACAACATTCTCATTCGTATCAACGTTGGGAAGCCAAACTGTTACAAAATCATCCGAAACGAGTTGGAATCTATAACCGAAGAATACAGCGTCTTTGGCTGGAATGCTGGTTGTCCGTATTGAGTCTTGCACAACTAAATTTGGATTGCCTATGGATCTTAATACCTCTGTTTCGTTTGTTTTACCAGGTGTAATGTCTTCCCAACAGGGGGCTGTGCATGGAGTCCCTATGAGATAACTTCTGTTTTGGTGGGTTTGTGTGCAACTAACAAGCCATATGCCAATAGTAACAACTATTAATATAACAGGTCGTATTCGGTAAACAATCATTTTTCTCCTCAAATAAGGCCATAAGGCCAAACCCAATCTTCAATTAGGGGAGCAAGATTACTTCTAATTGAAGATTTGTAATTATTCAAGATTCTGTATAGCTTCCTCAATATAACTTTCCCTCTCAGGAGAAAAATCGTATTCTGGGTAAACGACAAAAGTTGCGAATGTCCAGGCAAAGTCTTCGAAGTGATCTTTTTCACCTGCATATGGTGAATTATCAGGTGTACTATAAGCCCCCCATTGCCAAAAAAGAAAATTATGCTCGTAGGAGCCTCCCACTGCTTCCATCAAACCATCAGCCAAATCACGACCTGTTCTTCTATCCCAAACATGAGCTAATTCATGGATGAAAGTGCGATAAATATGCAACGTGTCCCTGTTTTCGTCAGTCACCTCCTTCGCATCATCGTCCCATCCCTTAAATGTCAAGTCTCTAATTTTAATCTTGTTTTTTGAAACAGTAGTAGAATTATACGAAGTATTACGAACTCTTTCTAAAGTTGTCCCCCCCCATATTTCTTTGAATACCTGAACGGGATCCTGTAATCCCGCATTTCCAAACGCCTGCAATAATAGCTCTAAAGCCTCCCGAAGATATTCCATCTCCTCCAGCTTCCATTCCCCTTCGATTGAAATATCGAATATTTCTTCTAGGCTGTCTCGAAGGGCGATGCATTCATCAGTTAAATCACTATCGGGATCAGCACCGCAATGTCCAGTTGGGTCTTTAAATTTAAGCGGATTATTGTAAACATGTATACATATAAACAACGCGCATGACGGTGCGCGGGCCAGGCCGGGTACGTCTGGGAACGGTGGTATATTGCACTCGTAAGAGAGCGGGAACGCCGCTCCAGGTACGCGGCGTGAGGGCTGGTCGAGTTTTCTTATGGGACAGCGATGATGCGCAACATCTTTTCGCAAACCCGTTGACGTGTGTGACCGCCCGCTCGCATCCGTTTACATGAGAAGGTCTTTACTGGCGTAAAGGGTGTCAAGGATCGGGTCATAGTGTGCCACCAGGGATCGGCCATCCTACCCCAGAAAAAACGGCCGATACGGTACCAGAAAGATCGTCCAAAATGCCCCGCAGGCTACGTCATATCAATTCATATCCAAAACCACCTCCTCAGTTAAACGTTGTCGGTTCTTGGCCCGATAACTCTGCCCTTTAATCACAATAATTTCCGCATTATGGGCTAAACGGTCTAATCCGGCCGAAGCCAGCAACGGGTCGCCAAAAAGGTCGGGCCATTCCGTTGGAGAACGGTTGCTGGTCAGAAGAATGCTGGCCTTTTCGTAACGAGCATTGATGATGTCATAAAGGTCTTCAGGTAATGGGGGATGGAGGGGCTTCAACCCAAAATCATCCAAAACAAGCAGGTCGGGACGCAGATACTGCTTCAGCCGGCGGGCATAGGAATCGTCGGCCCGGCCGCCATGAATGTGCCGCAGCATCTCGTGGGTAGAAACATACAAAGCGCGAAAGCCCAAACGACAGGCTTCATGAGCTAGAGCCTGGGCTAAATGGGATTTACCAACACCAGTAGGGCCACACAAGAGCACATTACGTTTTTGGCGAACAAACTCACAGGTGGCTAAGTGAAGGACCTCCTGCCGGTTCAAGGCTGGGTTGAAGTGAAAGTCAAAGGCTTCCAAGGTCTTACTGGTATTAATCTTGGCTTGTCGCAAGCGGGTGGTTAACTGTTTTTGGTCACGACAAGCGGCCTCATCTTCCAACAAAGCCGCCAGAAACTCCAAATAACTCCACTGAGCCTCAATCGCTTGCCGGTTGCGGTGTTCCAGGGCGGCCTGCATTCCCTTGAGTCGGAGGTTGGGCAGCATCTGGTGTAATTGAGCTATTAACTCCATTGGGCCACCTCCGCCCACTCGCCCAGAATGTCCTCAGCCGGGCGTACGAATTGACCGCTTGGCAATTTTATGGATTGCTGGGAGGGGAGGGCCTTTTTGTCCAGGCCATTGACTAAAATCCGTTTCACCGTCTTGTAAGAGGCATCACCAAACGAGTTGGCACGAGCACACGCTGCTTCCAGTCGAACCCGGCCAAAGGTCTCTCGCAAACGCAACAGTCGTCGGGCTGCTGGTAAACGGTCAACAGCTGCATCTGACAAAATAGCCGTTACCGTTGTTTGGGTGGCTTCACCCACCTCAGCCGCCATTTTCTGACACGCTTCTCGTGTCATTAGCAAACCATTCAGATGAGTGGATGGCAAATGAGCGGTATTGGTTTGGCGTTGTCCCGCTTCTGCAGCTCGTGGGTGCATGGCCACCAACTGGTAATCCTTAGTGTACAGGCGGACGGTGTCAATGCCGCCGCGCACCATCATCATCTGCCCCACCAACCGAAAGGGCGCTGAGTAATAGGCATTCTCAAAAACAACATAGCCATCTCGATGACACTTGGCTCGTTTCCAGATTGCCAGGTCATATGGCTCCGGTGGCAGGGGTTTCAAACGAGCCTGTTCTGTCTGCTGAAAACGGGCTAAGGGCTGCTTTTTTGTCGTCCCGTGGATACGCAATCCGGCCGTTTCCAGACACCAGTGGCGTACCGCCCGATTCGCCTGTTGGATGCTTTTTCCTTCAAAGGCGGCCAGAAAATTCTGCTTCACATACCCCACAGACCGTTCAACTTTGCCTTTATGTTCTGGCGTGTAGGGCCGACACGGCGCAATGAGAAAACCATAATGTTCTGCACACTCCCGATAAGCTAATTGAGCTTGTGGCTCTTCAAAACAAGCTTTGATAATCGCTGCTTTCAAGTTGTCGACAACCACCCGTTTGGGCACACCTCCAAAGAACTGGAAAGCCCGACGATGGCAGCGCAGCCAGGTCTCTAATTTTTGGTCAAATACAAACTCGACATATTGATGGCGGCTCCAGGATAATGTCATCACGAAGAGCCAGGTCCGCCGTTCTTGTTGGCTCGTTTCATCCAGAAAGCGGCCAGCGTACCCAAAATCTACCTGGGCTTCATCGCCTGGTGGGCGTTCTACTCGAACAGTTGTTTTTGGTTGCTTCTTGTCTTTTTCTAGCCGTTGCACAAAGCGTAGTACAGACCCATAACTGCCAGGGTACCCTCTTCGTTCCAGCCGAATCCAGATAGCTTTGACACTTAAATGTTCCTCTCGCCACTGGGTTACCAATGACCGGTAAGGTTCGACCGTTGAAACCATATGACTGGGGCGACTCTGTCCGAAAGCCACATTCAGCCATTCTTGAATCGTCTCCACGGGCGGTAATTTTTCCATTTCCAAAAGGTGGTACTGCTTTGCCCACTGCCGGTATTTTCGTATTGTCCGACGGTGGATGTTTAATACCCGACTTATTTCCCGGTCACTGTCCCCAGCCCGAAAATGTTGTAGTAAGCCAATAATGTCCATCAGTGATTTCTGTTTCCCTGCCATCTTCTCCTCCATCTGGGTGAACTCTGATGGAGAAGGATAGCAATTTTAGATATTTGATGGGGTATTCTGCGCTCTATGTGCCTGATGGACTTGTGGATAACGCTCCGCATACTCCGCGTTACCCACAGGGTCCACAGGCACGGCGACGACGGTCATGGACTGAAATGCCTGCTTCCCTTGGCCTGATTCATAGCTTCATCCCAGGTGGGGCACTATGGCCGATCTTGGGTGGGACACTTTGGCCCCAGTTAACTGGCATACTCTAACCCGATCCCTGACAAAGGGTCAAGCTCGTATCCGTGTGTGAAGCTACGTCCCTCAAAAGGATGTGCCTGGCCTTTGTTGACAAGGTCTGTCAATCTTTGGTTTCCCAAAGGAGGTTGTTGATATGTGTACGATAGATGAGGCTGTCCAGCGTTTTATCGGTTTGGACATTCACAAAGCCTACTTCGTGGCTACGGGAGTCAACCGGGATAAGGAGCAGGTGTTCGGTCCCCAGCGGGTGTCGAACAGTCAGTTGGAGCGCTGGGGAAAACGGGAGCTGACCAAAGAGGATGCGGTCGTATTGGAAATGACGACCAATACCTGGAAGGTGGTGGACACACTTCGGCCGTTTGCCTATTCGGTCACCGTTGTGCATCCACCACACGTTCATCTCATCACCCGTGCCCAGGTGATGACGGACAAAAAAGCCGCTCTCATTTTAGCACAACTTCATGCCGCCGGGCTATTACCGGCCGTCTGGATTCCGCCGCTTGAGGTGCGCCACCTGCGGGCGCTGGTCGCCCAACGGTGGAAGATGGTGCAGTTGGGCAGCAAAGCCAAGTGCCGTTTGCAGTCGGTCTTGCACCGGCAGCATCTGGAACCGCCGCCTAAGAGCGACCCCTACACGCCCCAGATGCGGGGCTGGTGGGAGGCCCTACCCCTGGAACCGCTGGAACAGTTCCGGCTGCAATCGGATTTGGATACGGTGGCCTTTGCCCAACTGCAGAAGAAGCGGCTGGAGAGCTGCCTGGCCCAATGGGCGGCACGGGATGAACGAGTGCCGCTGCTGGCCCAGATTCCGGGCATTGGTTTTATCAATGCGCTGACGATTCTGGCGGCCGTTGGTGACATCGGCCGTTTTCCGACAGCCGACCAGCTGGTAGGCTATGCTGGTCTTGGCACAAAGGCCCATGACAGCGGCCAGATGCAGTGGCGGGGCAAGATTACCAAGATGGGGCGGCGCGACCTGCGGCGGGTGATGGTCGAAGCAGCGCAGTCGGCCGTTCGCTGCCACGACCATTGGCAAGCGGAATACAAACGGCTCTGCCGCCAGACAGCCAAAAAGAAGGCGAAGGTGGCGGTGGCTCGCAAACTGTTGTTAACAGTTTGGCACACACTAACGAAAGAGGTCGTTGACCACTTTGCTACTGAGCAGCAGGTGGCTTGCTCGTTCTTTGGGTTGGCCTACAAGCTGCAAGTGAAGAACCTGCCGGATGGGATGAGCGCTTTGCAGTTCACCCGCCATCATCTGGACCGGCTGGGCATTGGGCAGGCGTTGACCCACATTCCTTGGGGCAGCAAGACTTTTAAGCTGCCGCCGAGCCAGTTGGCTGTGGCTGACTGATTGTTAAGGTGAGGGGGACAATTGAATCTAAAAAAAGTGGCCGCTGTGGCGGAGGGTGGTGGTTGTGTTTCGCGACCTGTACTTTCTCTTTGAACTGGCCCAAATAGAAAGTACCAAAGAAAAAACCCAGGCTCCCTCCCCACCCAGATTTACTCTAAGCTAAACATCGAATAAGGGGAATGCAAGAAGTATAATACTCGATAGTTCATTGAGAAAAGAGCTTCTCTTCCATTTGTCGATCGATGTATGTGACTACCTCTTCAAACTTTTCGATTGGCATTTCTTCATCTATGGCTACATTAAAGGAAAGTACAAATTCTGTGTATCGAGCAATGAAAATACATCGATAACCACCAAAATGAGAAAACCCACATCCGATTTTTTGTTCATCGGCCGATTCGCTCTGATAAGAAAGTAGAACATGCTTCGAAATGTTTTCTCCATCGGTTAAGAGTGTTTGGTATAAATTGGATGCTAATCTTTCAGTTCCATATTCCCAGATATTGTAAACAGCTAAACCATTGCCTTGGCGCCAATAAATAGTCATTATTCCTGAATCTTGTGCACCAAGTTTTCCAGATGGCTGATGAATTGGATTCCCGTAAGAATCTTGCGGAAACAGATTGTACGGGAGACCTAATTCGAGTACTGTAAATGTGCGTGTCGGTGGGCAGTTTACTAATATACACTTGCCATAAAACAGGCGGGTGCCCACCCAACACAAGGCCACAACTCCAAATACGCTAATAACTATACCTATCGTTGAAACTTTTTGGATTCTATTCATTGTTTTTAAGGGTTAATATAGTCGAAGTGATTTTGTGCAAATTGATTTTCTTGAGGTACGGCTGGTCCAGGGACTATAAAATTCTCTGGTTGTTCAAAGGATTCCCGAATGTCTGTCGTAAGAGCAAATTGAAACTCAAGATAAGTCATATCTTCTCCAAAAGTTTCATAAAGATAGTATCCAAACTCGACAGATGCCCAATCATCCGGATCTTCAAAAGTTGTTCGGCAATTACTAAGTTCGGCCGTCCCTTCTTTAAGTCCAAAAAACCACCAGCAACTGAAGATGTCCAAAGTGGTACACTCGCCGATGCCGCAATATATCCAAAATGGATATTTCCTGGCACAGAGTAATCAACCCAATTGCATCCACCAAGGCCGCATAAAACAACACCGTCACCTAAATAATTCTGTATATTTCGTTTAATATCCCACAGGCCATAACCCTTGTTTAGGTCATAAAATGGACCAAAAAGAGCTTCGTAGTATCGTGTATCAATAGTAATATCTGTCATCCCACTAACATCAGATCCTGATAAACGGGGCTGATTGAGAATTCTATTGAAAGCTTGCATTTCAGGCCCATCTACATTCGAAATCATTTCTTTATAAATCCATTCCGTTAAATCGTATTGTATTTCCGCAGGTGGCGCTTCGGCAGGCATACATGTATCATCGGGTGACTCGCTGGCAACATAACCAGTTGGGTCAGAATACTTGACAGGATTGTTATATCCGTATACGTGTAGCTTTGCGGATTAGCAGGATTGGGTGCGATTGTATCGGGAGTAAGAAAGCGGTTCGTGTTTGGCAAATAATAGCGTGCTCCCATATAGGTCAACTTAATGTAATCGTTGTGCTTATGCTCTGTGAACCCCCTATGTCCCTCAAACTACAATCCCAAAAGGGTCAAATCGGATGAAACTGCCCTTTAAAGTACCCGTATCAACAGTCATGGCACTGACGCTGCCAAGATTTGTGATGAGTGATATCGAAGTATGGTCGGTGTGGATATAGTACAGGCCATCGTCAGGGTCGGTTGGACTAGTTACCACTCTAGTTACAATCGGCTGCCCGGCCAAACCGTAGGTGCTGCGATAAATAGTGTCAGCAGGGTCGAACTCATGGAAAGTCACGTTGTCAAAGAAAGCAAAGCCGTTTAGCTGAACGGCCGAAACTTCTAGCTTAACCGTCACCGCATCAGTCGGGGGAATAGCAAGACCTTCATACTTGAATCAGCCATCCTATGTTACCCAATCCGATGAGGAAACGCTAGACCAGCCTTTCATTGTGGTGTTTCACGACCGAAGTTAAGCTACTTGAGTTTGGATAGAAGCCTGCATCCCCGCCTGACGAGTCCGATAATAACCAAGCAAAGCCAGAACAACGATTAAAACGGCCGCAATCAAAGCCGTATTCGCAATAATCGCCTCACCAGGAAAAGCAGCCCGAATCCCAAACAACGCCCAAACCAACACCCCCGCATAAGCCAGATTGCGACGGTTGAAAAGCAAGACACCTGCAACAATCACAGCAACCGAAATCATAACCGCCGACCACGTCTGCCCAGCAATGCCAAAGCCATCCCAATTTACCGAAACAAAGAAGCTAGAAATATTCGCAATCGTTGCCACCATAATCCAGCCTAGATAAAGGCTAAACGGCCCTTGAACCAACAATTTATCGGCCGTTGACAAAGCCGAATTAGGACGGCCGATTTCCAGCCGCAAATAGATCGCTATCAACGTCGCCAGCAGACCAAGCATCAAGACCACCGACAAAGCGTATATCTCATAGTGGAAAGAAAAAAGCCAGGTGATATTAAACACACTGCTAGCCACAAACAGCCAGCCGATCTGTCTCTGAAACGGCCGTTCCCGCTGCGCTGGCAAAGCCTGATAAATGATAAACCCAAATAGGGCCAGGTAAATGATCCCCCAAATCGAGAAAGTATAGCCCGCAGGAGTAAAATAAGAAGGTAAAGCATCAGAGATATCTTGGGCTGTCTTGCCGTTAATGGGAAGCGCATTTGATAAAAAATTCACCGTCAGAACCGCGATGAAAGCCAATACATTCATAATATGGACAAGTTTTAGAGTTGATTTTTTCGTATTCATGCCAGCATCATAACATATTGTACATTATTTGTCAATATATTGTAGATATTTCGTCTGGTGAGCAAAACAACCGGCGCTTTCGCCCGCCAACCGCCATTCAAGATGATCACTCTTTTTTTGGCCATCTTGGCCATCTTGACCACCTTGCCCGCAGCGGTATCGTTTACTGCCATCACCCAACTTAAATGTCCGAAAACTGCCAGCTTTTTCACCCCCTATCAGGTATCCTTCTAACATGGAACTCAATCACCAACAATGTTACGCAGCCATTCAAAGTCGGGACGAACGGTTCGACGGCCGTTTCTTCACCGGCGTCAAAACAACCGGCATCTACTGCCGTCCCATCTGCCCCGCCAGCACCCCCCGCCCCGAAAACGTCACCTTCTACACCACCGCCGCTGCTGCCGCCACCGCCGGATTTCGCCCCTGCCTCCGCTGCCGCCCCGAATCCTCCCCCGGAACCCCCGAATGGCAAGGCAGCTCTGCCCTTGTCTCTCGTGCCATTCGCCTCATCAGCGACGGCGTCCTAGACGAAGGCGGCGTCGAAAGCCTCGCCGCACACCTACACCTCGGCTCCCGCCAACTCCGCCGCCTATTCCACCAACATCTAGGCGTCTCCCCCATCACCGTGGCCCAAACCCGTCGCCTCCACTTCGCCAAAAAGCTCATCGACGAAACCAACCTACCCATGACCGAAATCGCCTTCGCCGCCGGATACAGCAGCATCCGCCGCTATAACGACGCTTTCCAGCAAGTCTACGGCCGTACCCCCACCGAACTCCGCCGCCACGATATTCAAGCGCCACCGCTCGAGAACACACCTACCAAAACGGCCGTCACCCTCAAACTCGCCTACCGCCCTCCCTTCAACTGGCAAGCCATGCTCAACTTTCTCTTAGTCAGAGCCACGCCCGGTGTAGAAACGATTGCGGAAAACACCTATTTCAGAACCATCGCCTATGAAAAGGAAAGCGGCATCATCTCAGTCACGCCTATCCCCAACAAAAACTACCTCCGCCTCGCCGTGCCACTCAACCTCTCCCGCTTCCTCTTCCCAATCGCCGAACGAATCCGTCGCCTCTTCGACCTCCAGGCCGATCCTGTTCAAATCTGCAACCACCTCTGCCAAGACCCACTTTTAGCCGCCACAGAAAAAACCGAATTCCGGCTGCCCGGCACTTGGGACGGCTTCGAGATAGCCGTTCGAGCCATCCTCGGCCAACAAGTCACCGTCCAAGCCGCCACCACCCTAATCGGCCGTCTTGTCCAGCGATGCGGCTCCACCCTTCCTGAATCCGCCCAATCCCAGACCACCAGCCAGCTAACCCACCTCTTCCCAACACCAGAACAAGTGGCAACGGCCGATCTAACCGGACTAGGCACAACCAACCAACGTCTAGCCGCCATCAAAACATTAGCAACGGCCGTCCTCAATGGCAATCTCTCATTCAACACCCCCACCACCCTCGAAGAAGCCATTGACACCCTGATCGCCCTACCCGGCATCGGCAGTTGGACCGCTCATTACATCGCTATGCGCGGCCTCAGCGAACCCGACGCCTTCCCCGCCGGAGACCTCATCCTCCGCCGCGCCGCTGCCCCCTCTCCCGACCAACCATTAACTGAAACTCAACTACGTAAAACGGCCGAAGCCTGGCGACCCTGGCGTGCCTACGCCGCCATCCTCCTCTGGCAAAAAGCAACCCAAAACAGCTAAAACAATTACGAAGCATAAAAAGGAACTATCTATGACCTCCCAAACTACCTATACCCTCCACCCCAGCCCTCTCGGCGACATCCTCCTGGCTCGCACCGAAGCAGGCATCACCCACATCGTCTTCCAAGAAGGAACCACCGCCATGACCCCCGAACCAGATTGGATTCATGATCCAACCGCCTTCGACGACATCGCCAACCAACTCAATGCCTATTTTGCGGGCGAATTAACAGAATTTGACCTACTGCTCGCTCCCAACGGAACCCCATTCCAGCTAACCGTCTGGCAAGCGCTCGAAACAATCCCCTACGGTCAAACTATCTCCTATGGCGAACTGGCCCAAGAAATCGGCCGTCCCAAAGCCTCCCGCGCTGTCGGCGCCGCCAACGGCCGAAATCCCCTCCCCATCGTCATTCCCTGCCACCGCGTCATCGGCCAAAATGGTTCCCTAACCGGCTACGGAGGCGGCCTCCGCTTCAAAAAAGCCCTCTTAGCCCTTGAAACCACGGGCAAAATCGAAGTCGAAGAACAACTTACTTTGTTGTAATTTGTAACTGGTAATTAACTGGACCCAATTACCAGTTACAAATTACCAATTACTAAATCTTCTTCCATCCCATGTTAAAATTTTGTATAATCTCAACATAGCACAGCAACATTCACCTGCACAAAACAAAAAAGCGTTGGCCGCTTCTCTCCTGGCCCAGTTCAGAAAACCCCATGAGCTATCCAAAATAACCCTGTTGCTCCTGGTTCTGGCCCATGTCAAAATGCGGTCTGGCTTCACTTTTCACGCCCCGCAGCAGGAAAAACGACCAGACATCAACCAGCAGAAACATATCAAAAGCAAAAAAGGCTTTTCCATCAAGCAGCCCCGTTCCCGTTTCCTCTAAACCTCCGGCGGATGACAGCCCTCCTAACAAATAATCAACCGCGCTTAATCATATTCATCCTTCTTCTCTCCTTGTTAACAACCGCCTGCCAACAAGGAGAAAGCCCAACCCCAATAGCTGCTCAAACGGCCGTTACCACCCACACCCCAACTCGAACGCAAACGCCTACGCCAACCTTCACACCCTCATTTACCCCTTCGCCCAGCTATACGCCGACGGCAACCCCAACACCAACCATTACCCCGACGCCAACGCCAACGGCCCAACCCATTGCAATTAGCGAAAATTGGCGCGATTCTCAGATAGGCCCGCCCATCACCACCGGCAATGCCCCCTGCGGCCTTGTAGACTTACTCGATTTCCCCCTTGATCCACCCAACGGGGCCAACGCTTCTGGCGGCAATGATTTTGGCATCTTCCGCAGCCGATTCGACAAATTCCATGCTGGAGAAGATTGGTGGGGCGTTCGCGGTCGACAAAGCTTCGGCGAACCGATTTATAGCATCGGCCACGGCCTCGTCACCTATGCCGAACCAGAAGGCTGGGGCCGAGATAAAGGCGTTATCATCATTCTCCATGTCTTTCCTGATGGTAGCAATGTCCTTTCCTTCTACGGTCACTTAGACCCGCCATCTGTTTTATTAGAGCCTGGAGATTGTGTTGAGCGGGGCGAACAGATCGCCCAAATCGGCCGTCCTCGCTCCTCACCCCACCTCCATTTTGAACTCCGCACCCAAGCCCCCTACCAAACCCTAACAGGCTATTGGCCCGAAGACCCCACAACGGTCGGCTGGCTGCCCCCCTCGCCTTTCATCTGGAACCAACGCATCCGTTCTGCCCCTGGCGTTCTCTGGGCCATACCCGAATCATTACCCTACGCGCTTGAAGATGTCGAAAACGTGGGCCTATTCCAGCAAGAGACGCTCATCACCCTCCAATCCGATCAGTTAATAGGCATCAACGTTCAAGACGGCCGTCAGCTTTGGCAGCAAGAAAACGCCGAAGATGAGGAAGAAGGTATAACGGCCGTCCACCAAGCCCTACTCGACAACCGTTTTCCCATCGTCTACATCGCCAATCGTTCCGGCCAAATAGCTGCCTTAAGCTTATTGAGTGACCAGTCTTCCCCTACCACTCGCGCCTTACAATCACTTTGGGAAATAGAGCTAGACATCTTCGGCCAACCCGACATGCTCCCCCTTCCCAACGGTGGCTTACTCTTTTTCGCCAGAGATCACTTGTTCGCCCTTAATTCAGAAGGTTCAATCCTATGGCAAACAGAAGACATTAGTAAACCGACCGACTGGTTACAATTGCAAGACCGCTTACTCCTGAGTGCGACAGGTACCAGTGGCTATTTTGGAACGGCCGATGCCAACGGTTTGCACATCTGGGAAAGTGCCAATGAAGATTGGCCTGAAAATTCCACCCTCATTTTAGCCAGAGATCAGGTCTGGCTTTACAACCGAGACGGCCTTTACCAACTCAATTTAGAATCCCAAACGGCCGAACTCAAATACCCTCTGCCTCGCGGCCTGACTTCCCTGGGCGATATCATCGGATTACCCGATGGCGGCATCCTCCTAGCCCATGCTGATACAGCTGACCGCCGCCTGTTGGCTTTCAATGCCGATGGATCCCTACGTTGGGAACGCTCTTATGAAGAATTCATTAGCGGCTCCGTCCAACTAATCGAGCATAACGGCCGTGTCTATCTAACCAACATAGACAACGGCACTCTAAATAATACCTTCTCCATCTATGCCCTCGATCTAACCAACGCTGCCCTCACCCAAATCTTTATTGGCGGAGCGCGGGCGGGCAATTTAGGCGATACCTGGATAGAAACGGCCGAAGATCACCTCATCATCAATATCAACGGCGGCCCGATGTTAGCCTTTGATCCCCTCCAAGTTCCTTAAAAATCATTGCCCGGAAAAGGACACTTACTGCGATTTACTTAAAAATCATACACCGATTTGTCAATGTAACACTTGACCCCACAATAACTTCATCATTAATAATCGTCCTAACCTGATATCTATCATCATAGAAAGGGTTTGGGTACGTAGCTCTGCAAGTATACCCGACCGAATCATCACATATTGCTTGATTCCAATCTCCTCCCGACCAATATTCAACCTTAACATCTGAGATTTTCGTGTCGACAGGCAATAAAACTTCATATTCTACCTCAACTGTCGCACTATCATTCTCTGAGGCTCCAGGACACTTAGCTGATGGATAAGGCTCTATATCAAAGGCAAGATTTTCTTTTGTGTCGACAACAGCAGGGTCTGAAGGCGCAACATCTTGCTTTGCAATTTGAACATCATTAAGCGCTACTTCATAGCAGCCACTATCACCATATTCATATGGAATAGTAAGGGTAATCTCACTAACTCCCCCACTTCTAATTGTCTTAAATTGACGATTTCCAATACGCATCTCAATTGTCACATCTGTATATGAGTAATGGACAACACCATCAATGATTTCCATCTGCCTATGATCTCGGAACCCACTTAGCTCCACCACATAATTTCCGTTTTTGTCAACCTCAATATTAAAGTGACAATTGCTTGGGTTATTACAAGGAATCGAATCTTTAAAATTACCAGCAGGGGTAAGATTGATATCTAATCCATTCCCATTTGCAGATTCAGCAATAACTTCCATATCTATAACAGGCGGAGTCGTTGGACATAACGGCCGATCTGCATATAAAACCCATTCTTGTTGAATAATTCGACAACTCGGCTCCTGTGAAACCATGATCGTTGCTGTGCGAAGTGGGAAACCTGCCTTCCGCACCTCAATATCATACTTTCCGGCTGGCCCCTTAATCAGATAAGGTAAATCATTAACCTCATCTTTTTGTATCCAATTTCCACCATTTACCCGGTGCTTGATTTGCAACCCATCCAGAGGCAAATGGTTGAAACCATCCTCTGCCATAATGGAAACGGCCGACCCTACTCTATCATTACATCCAGGCACAACGCCCAAGGTTAACTCTTGGACATCTGGTTTAGAACCGTCCTCAATTAATCCACAGCTAACTAACCAGCCCCCGGCTAAAAGAAATAGCAACACCCCAATTAATTTTTTCATACTACACGCCCCAAACAGCGCAGCTATGGAAGCGATCAGACGAGAAATACAATATGTAGCGGCCCAATGCCCCAAACTCATCCCAAACTAACACACCTACGCTAAACTCCCCTCCATTATGAACTAAAATGCCCCGATTCGTCAACTATTCGCTGAAAATTTGTTAAGTTGGATAATACCCAAGCCTTGGATGGAACACAAGGTAATGGTGATTCCATATTCCTCCCATCACTCTCGACTGACGAACGGCAGTTACGTGGTATTTACTCCAGCTGCCAGCAACTTGGTTCCCGGCGACACCAATGGTGAATATGATGTCTTCGTCCATGACCGGGGTAGCCCATAATGATGGGTTTCCCGTCAAACAGCTTGCTTTGACCTACGAGGGTAGAAATATCCCATCAACGTCAAGACAAGTTGTCCAGGTCTAAACAGAGAGTAATAACCAATAAGTATCTCAGCTACACCCCTAAACTTAACCCGGTTTTGGAGAAAGTCAGTTAGGATGTTTCTGACCCTAATTAGGTCGGATTTGAAATACGTGTTGATGTTAACATGACGGCCGTAGAGTAACAGATGGCTCTGCAGAAGGTCTGGCCGATGTATCGAACAAACACTTCCATAGGTATCAGCGATTATTCGCTATACCATCCGAATGGGGAAGTTATAGTAAAATCATATTTGAACGGCTGGTAAACAGGCATAAAAAAAGCCCGGCATCGAAACCAGGCTTTTGCTTTGTTTGATATGGGGTAAAAAATTAGGCAACTACAGCTTCTCGTACCCGAACGGCCGGACGGAACTTATACCCATAAACGATCATCCCCTCTTCGCCATCGGTGCGAAGTTTTCGAGTGACCATTTCCACAGGCATCCCAATTTCTACTTCGTCGCTTTCCATATCCGTCAATTGAGCCGTTACAATTGGCCCTTCATCTAATTTGACGAGGGCGACGGTGTAGGGAGCAAATCCTTCAAAACCAGCAGGGGCATCATAGATAGTCGTGTAGGAATAGATTTCGCCCATGCCGGTAAAGGTATAAAGCTCATAAGCTGGCGCTTCACATTCAAGGCAAACGTCGCGAGGTGGGAACAACTTTGTATTACAATGATGACACGTTTCCCCAACCAAACTGTATCGTTGTGATTTCAAACGCCAATGCTTAGAAGTTTCCATAGTAGTCGATCCTCTTTTCCATAAAGAAATGATAAATAAGCAGATCCTCACTGCTTAACAATGACTATTATGCCTCACAGAAACTTTCAGATACTGTCAACGCCCTCAAAAACACTGTCAAACACTGTCAAAGAGCTGTCTTTTGGACTTTATGTTAAACTATAGCTCGCAGAGCGACATTGTTGTTTACATAATGCAAACCAAGGAGACCATTATGAACGAAATACCTTCTACTACCATTATGCGGGAGCTGATTGCATATACGCGCGCGCGAGCTTTAGCTTTTAAGACCTTTACAGGTGCATTTATCGTCAAAGATGGCATGGTTATTTGGCGAGATATAACTTCAATTGAGATTGACAAAAACCCGTTGGCCCATGCTGAAATGAAAGCCCTCCAAGGGGCTTTGAATGCGCAGGGAGGGAGTTTGGAAGGGTGCCAGCTTTATACAACCCAGCAGCCTTGCCCAATGTGTGCCTCCGCCATTGCTTGGAGTAGAATCGAGACCGTTTACTATGGTCTCCCTTCAAGCCATCACTGGCAAAACTTTGGGGACATCCATCAATTTTTAGGGAACCTGGATATTAACTGTATAGGTCCAATCTTCGAGGAGGAATGCCGCGCCATTGATGAACTTCTCATTGAACACGGTATATAAAAATATGGATTGTTGCTAATGTAGGTTTTGGCCCTAGCCTCAATCTTCCACAAAATTCATACCACAAATACGACCAGGAGTATAGTTAACTTTTGAAAATTCGCTGGAATATCGTAGGATATGACCGTAATTAAAATCAATATCCATTAATTGAAGGAGAGAACAAAATGGGTGACGAAGGACTGTGGCTAGTCATTAACCATGAAGAACAATATTCGATCTGGCCCGCCGATAAAGACCTGCCTCGCAATTGGCGATCTACCGGGGTCAAAGGCGACCGTGAACGATGTATGCGATACTATATCGAAGAAGTTTGGACCGATATGCGGCCGTTAGTGATGGGGCCGTTTAAGGGGTGATTAGTAACTGGTAATTGGGATATTGTATAAACTTCCCGGAGGTTGGTTTTGAACTAGATTTGTTGAGAAAAACCTCCGGGAAGATTTCAGTTCTTTAGCAACAGTGTGATTACCCAATTACCAATTACGCCTTTCTAACTCGGAGCCGCTCGATTTCCCCAAACACGGGATGCAAGTTTGCTTCTAGCCCTTTTTCTAAACGGCCGATCACCTCCTGCCAGATTTCATCCTTTTTAACATTCGGAAACGGCCAACAAATAGCTAACTCATTCAAACCGCGCTGCATATAACGGCCGTCCACCACCATCCCGTGCTGCGACCATCCGCTTCCCACCGAAATCTGCCCCACTCGCTCCCCATTTACGACTATTTCGGCCGTTGAATCATGTCTGGCTGGAAACGGTAGACGGGCGCTTATTTCGAGGTTTATATCGACCATTCCATCCACCACAAAACAAAACGTCGACTCTGGCCAGACGGCCCGATATGTGGCCCAGCCCGTCATATCCGCTGTTGGAATCACTTCTGGGAAAAATCGCCGCAGCGGTTCAGCCTCATAATAAGGATTCAATAAAGAGACCTCCGCCAACCCCAAAGCCCCATTCCCGACCAACCTATCCAACGCCTCCACCGCCCACAGTGGATCCCATTCATCCAGAGCGGTTAAGATGGCCCGAATCATCTCAGCGTCAAGATGATCGTATTTCCAGCCATGTTGGTGTTGGAGAAGGTAGGGGGAGTTGAGTATTCGCTGCTGTTCAGTCGTCATCACCGCCGGAAAAAGCAAACTCCGCGCCCCCACAAAATCAATCATAGCTTGATGAATACCAGGCGAATCAGCCAGGGCAGAACGGCACCAATGCACCAATAACGCTTGCTTATCGGTCACTGGACAGAGCCGATGGGCGTTGTGGATCGCGGCTCCGAAATGCGCGGTTGCGATAGCGTCATTCTCAACATCCGATATGGAAACACCATCAAGCATGTCCAGCAGTTGATAGGCTTCTTCTTGTTTCATAATCTCGATAACGGCCGATGTCACCGCCCCCATTGCCATCGTTATCCCCTCGATGGTCAAGTGACAGTAGTCCAGAAACAGTTTTCGATCTGGAAACGACCCATTGTTCTCAAAAATAGCTGGCAAATCGACAACGGTGAACCCATGAAAAACGGCCGCTCGCCGCTGAATCTCCTGTTCGGCCGGGCCAGCCTGAGGTGCAGCCAGGAAAGCCATCGTCGCATAATGGCTGCTGCCAATCTCCGCTTCGGCCGCTTTCCGAGCCACCTTCATCTGCCCCAATCCTATCTCGGCCCGAACCAGCAAACGGTAAGCGGTCGGACACAAGCCCCCGTCCAGGTCAAGCATTTCATTCGCCAGCGCAGCAGCCCGCTCCCAATCCTGAATGTTCAGTGCTTGCTGAGCCTGAGACAAGCAATCATACCATAGCGCTAAATCGGCCCCGTCCAACCAGGTAACGGGCTGGCAGGTTTCCCAATCAGCTAAATTGACTTCCGGGATAACGAGAATGACGGGGACGGCCGCTTCTTTCGCAATCGCCCCAATTTCACTAAAGGCCAGCCACACTTTTTGGAGCCGTTCTTTTGCGGCCGTTTCAATCACCGCTTCCAATCCGCCCCGTTTCAACTGTTCCGCATATCGCTTGCGCCCCGCCACTCCTGGCAAATAAGGCGACCACGCCGGCGTTTCCAACAGATTCCAATTATTCCCCGCAAAAATGACCAAGACATCCGGCTCAAGCTGCATCGCGCTTTCAACGGTCTCAACCAACCCTGCCAGCGTTTCATTTGTTCGGGCTAAGTCAATGACCTCAAAGTTTTCATTCCCAGCAACAAAATCTAATTGGGCTGCTAAAACCTTGGCTGGGGTGATGTGAGGGGCATACAAGTAACCTGCCGCCACCGATTCGCCGAAGAAGCAGATGCGGGTGGGGGGATTGCCCGATTTCGGGGCCGTTTTGGGCCAAAGATACTGTTCGGCGGCGTAATGATCGCCTAGAATCTCTGGTTGGGGGCGTTGCCAAACGGGACGGCCGTCTTTCTCGGATGGTTGCCAGATGCTAATCGGCCGCATACTAATGGAAATAGACATTGAATCCTTACTTATCAACTGGTGACAATCTTATACTAATTTGGCCGCAGATATAAACCCAAATTGAATGTTCAATGTCGCAGAGTCGGTGATAAATTGGACTATGTAGCTTAATACTTTTTTATGGCCTCAGAAAAGTTGTTAGAAGGGTACGGTCAGTTCCATCAGGTCGGATAATTTCAATGTTTCTTTCGGTAAAAGTTCTGATAGAAACGAAAGCAACATACTCTCCATTTGGAGACCAAGTTGGTGCTTCTTTCCATAAACCATCTGCCTCAGTTAGTTGAAAAACTTCATTTTCAGCAAGACTCAATATGAATAACTCAAACTCATCAAGCTGACCAGGTGAAGCAGATAAGACGATTTTATTGCTGTCCGGTGACCACCAAGGATCATGGGCATGATAGACGTTTGGTATTTGTACCAAATTGCTTCCATCAATATCAATGAAATATGCTTGGCTGATTGAATATGAGTTATAAGAGAAAACCATTCTTTGTCCATCTGGCGACCATAATGGAAAAATTGCACAGCCTTCATCAAAATTGGTTATTGCTGCGCGTTCACCACCTTTAATAAAAAGTCGGTAAATATTAAAATTGCCCGTTGGATAAACACTAGAAACAATGATACTTTGTCCATCTGGTGACCAATCTTCTACTATATTAGGCCCAGGATTCGTTGAAAGACGTGTCACATTTTCTCTGTCATCAACAGATACCGAATAGACATCTATAGCCCGTCTAGTTCCAACGTGGTAAACGGCATCTGTCAACTACCCATTTTTAATACCAACCTAAAATGGAATCTTACTCGGGTATGGGAGCCTCGCCTTTTTCTTTGGTTCTTTCTTTTCTGGGCGAGTCTAAAAAGAAAGAACAATCCTGATTGGCAATGACCAGTCCTTGCTCGCGAAAGATAAACGGGGGCAATCCACCAAGAGCATCATGCGGCCGGAGTGAATTGTAATCAGTCAACCATTCTTCAGTCAGCACTCTGACCTCAGCCAGGGAATCAAACAAATATATATCCAGAATCTCTTCACGATAGGTCCGGTTAAAACGCTCAATATAAGCATTCTGGGCCGGTTTGCCAGGCTCAATATAAGCCATAACAACGCCATTTTGCTCAGCCCAGACTTGCAGCAGATGAGCAATCAGTTCAGGGCCATTATCACAGCGGACTTGGTCCGGATAGCCACCTCGTTCAGATGCCAACTGCTCCAGAACACGCCTAACACGGGCTGCTGGCAATGAGGTGTCAATTTCAATCCACAACCCTTCGCGGTTGTAATCATCAAGAACGTTGAACGTACGAAAGGTGCGGCCGTCAGTCAAACTGTCACTCATGAAATCTATCGACCAACTTTGATTGGGTTCAGCTGGTGAACAAAGCCGCTTTGGTTCTCGAGATGGCAGCCGTTTCTTAGGCTTTTGTCTCAAGTTTAGCCCCAACTGCCGATATACTCGCCAGACCCGCTTGTGATTCCAGCGATGACCATCTAATCGAAGGCGTCGATACATTTTCCAGAAACCCCAACGAACATGCCTTTCGGCTGTCTCCAACAACGCTACCTCAATCTCTTGGTCATTTGCCCGCCTTGGCTGGTAACGCCAAGCTGTTCGACTCAATCGGAATAATCGGCAGGCATGTCGTTGGCTTAATCCATGAACCGATTGGGCCCAGCCGACTAACTGCCGCTTGATAGCTGTCGTTACAGTTTTTTTTCGAGTGCTTCTTTGATAACTCGATGTTCCAGGCTAAGCTCGGCATACATCTCTTTCAACCGTCTATTTTCTGCCTCAAGTGTTCGAAGCCGGGCCAGTTGGCTGGCTTCCATGCCGCCGTACTTGGCTTTCCATTTGTAAAATGTGCTTTTGCTAATGCCGTGTTCGCGACACAAATCGGTGACAGCAACACCGGCTACAGCCTGATTCAAGATGCCTATTATTTGATGTTCGCTGAATCGTGATTTCTTCATATGGAACCTTCCTTATAGTATTGTGCCGGAAAATTCCATTTTTGTCTGGCTTTATTTTAGGGGTAGCTTACCCATCATAAGGTGCTATGGGAGCGAGAGAATATACGATTTGTTCACCATCTGGCGACCATTTTGGTCGAATCTCATACGTAGGATCATTGGTTATCTGTATGGTAGTATCGTTTTTAATGTCCATGATATAGATATCACCATCGCCGTCTCGATCTGAGGTGAATGCGATTTTCTCGCCATCTGGCGACCAAGATACATCATGATCAAAGGCATCATTATCAGTTAATTTTACAGGAACGCCGGGTTCACCTTTTTCTAAAATCTCAGTGACATCCAGAAGATATATTTCAGAATCCCCATCAAATACTGAAACATAAGCAATGTATTCACCAGTAGGAGACCAAACTGGTTTAAACTCCCAGCCATAACCATCACATTCATGTCCACCTGCACTAAATGCCCTAGCAGGAACAGCAGTATTATTAGCCTCTAAGGAAACTGTCACCTCTGGCGCTGAGGCAGAATTAGATAGATCTTGGCTAGAGCTCGTCGTACCCGATCGGAGACTTCCTGTTTTGCAACCGACCAAAAATACAAGTATTAATGGTAATAAATATAATCTTCGCTTGTTCATTTTTCCCCTTGACATTTAATGATCGAGAATAATTTGCTAGTGGTCACTTACCACTTACTTCTCAACCACAACCAATAATTTCTACCCCAAATAGCACTTTTTTCTAGAAACAGTTTATTCCTTTGATCAATTCGCCAATACTGTTTCGATTGAGGCTTGAAACCGTTTTTCATCATGAAACGTCTTTCTCCACAAGAAATATTGATAGCTATTTTACTTTACCAATTTTATCAGCTAGCAAACCCAATGACTGAAACAGATATCTTCCTAGCTGGTTAACATACACCGGGACGAAAATCTTGACCCATTTATAGCCGTAAACAAGATTTTTTCGTTTTGAACCTGTTTTTTCATGTAGACTTTTCAGTTCGGATTCCCTGTATCTTGATGACCCAAGTTGATATGATTGTAATCACTAAATCAATCTTTCTTAGTCACTTTGTGAAAGTTCGACATCGATCGAGGCTTTACGAGTTGGCAAACTGCATTCCTATAATTATTTTGTAATTATCTTAATAAGCTTCCCTGAAGATTATGACTCACTTTTTACCTCAAGCTCAATAAATCCTCTTCTAAAGACTATCAGATTTTTTGTGATCAGTTATCGTATTATAAACTTTACTGACTCATACCTGTATGAATATAAACCCTAAGGGCGGTTACAACAGCACTGGATATTGCTTCTATGTCAGTTTGTACTATATATGATGGGTGAGGAGTCGGAATAGTCTTTTCATTGTAATCAAAAACCCAAATTGCAAAGGCATCTGCCGCTGATTCATGAAAATCAAATTGATAATCTAATCTCCTGTAGTAACCTCTGGGAACTGTAAAAACAGCCCAGCCTCCCATATATGTCTCAACACCACTGCCGATTAAATTGTGGAAACGGCGGGAAAAACCATCACCTGTTGCAAAATCTACAGCATGTCCAATTTCATGGTAAATTGTAAAACCAAAATTATGAGTGAAAGCGCTATCAGCCAGGATAATTTCACCGGTTACTGTATTTGTTAATCCCCTTGCAAGATCTTTTGGAGTTAGCCACCAATTCCATCTATAAATTCTCCATTGAAGCGGCTAAATTTACTAACACTTATTAAACTCAGATCTAAGCCAATGCTTTCTAACGCATTTTTTGTTTGAAGCAATGCAGCCCGAACCAACTCTAATTCTTCCTTTTCCCAAACACTTTGCAGGCTTACGATAATCCATTCATGATAATTTTCACACAACAACCCGTCTCCACAAAAGCCATTTTCTAAGAACTGCCAACATTCTTCGTCTCGAGTACCATCTGGATAAGTTGCACAGTGTCCGGTTGGGTCGATGAAATTGAGAGGAGAATTGAGAACATAAGAGTATCTATTATAGCTTTGCGGATTGGCGGAATCGGGTACAATGGAATCGGCCGAAGCAAAACGTCCCAAACCGGGCAAATACCACCTAGCCCCCATATAGATCAACTTAATGTAATCGTTGTGCTTATGCCCAGTGAACCCCCTATCCGTAATATCCCCAGCCCCGCTCCCCGGCCTATATTCCCCAAACGGGTCAAAGCGAATGATACTGCCCTCTAGACTTCCGCCATCATCGGTCATGGCACTAACACTTCCCAGATGGTCAGTATGGATGAAGAACAGGCCATCGTTCGGGCCAGCAGATGGGCTGGTTTCCACCCTGGTCGCAATAGGCTGCCCAGCCAGGCCATAGGTGCTGCGGTAAATGGTGTCACCTGGGTCAAACTCATGAAAAGTGACATCATCGAAGAAAGCATAGCCATCTAGCTGGTCGGCCGAAACCTCCAACTTGACCGACACCGCATCATCTGGCGCTGTCGCAATCCCTTCATACAAAACAAAGCCAGAAGCCAATGACCAGGCCGTTGCACCCGGATTCATCCAGCGAGAAGAGGTGACCCGTTGGCTCAGTCCCCCACCACTGTCATAAAAAGCAAGCCTGAAAGAAACCCCATTCCCATTTGCCGCCACATCTTGTTTGGCAAAGATTCGGAAACGATACATCTCGCCTCCGGTAATGGTTGTAGATGCACTTTCTGCATAGCCAGAAGCCAAATGATTATTCCCCAAGTACACCACATAGCTACCACCATGGGGGTCGGTCTGGTTGGTACGGTCAGCATTGCCCGTTTCGTTGTCCCAATCAATCCACGACCCGCCCGTTTCAAAACCAGGGTCGGTTACGGTAAGCGTCGTGGTCACGCCTGTATCAACGTACTCTGCACCAATATCATCAAATTCGACATCAACCATTCCAAAGGCGTTTATCAATTGCAACCTTATGTAAACTGTGCCGCTTGGCAAGTCCATTTCTCCCGAAATCTGTTTCCATGTTTTTTGCTGATACATTCTAGCTGCTACCGTATCCCACACGGATTCTTGTCCAAGCCAATCCTCATTTGTATCATAGTAATGTGTAACAAGGTAAATACCTCCACTCCCAGGCGAACCGATTGTGCCTCGTATCCAGGCATTAGCAAAATGGTCCAAGGTATCTGTTCCAGCCGAGAATAAGGGCGAGGTACTCTGGCTATAGCCCATATTGGTCATCACCAAACTATACCTATCATCTTCGGCCGCTACAGGCCCACTATCTCCAAACCAAGCCGAACTGGCAGGAAATTCATCATTAGTTGAAAGTGTCCATTTGGTACTATCCTCAAATTCGCCATGCCCCCAATTCAGCGATGTCCAAACACCGGAATTCTCCTCAGACACAGAAATGTTATCAAAGGCAATCCAGCCATTAACAGCATCAGTCTTTATAATGACCCTTAGCCTTGTCGCCCAACTAGGGGCAGTTACCTCAATCTGGTCGGCTGCTGCAATTGCTGTCCAACTCGCGGTTTGCAAATCGTCCCTAGACCAAGCCAAAGTTTCCGTCACCAAAGTTCCGGCGGTGTTCTTGAAGTTAAACCATATCTCTGCCTCCCCAGCACTAATGTCTGAATCTATATAACCCTTGATAGAGCCATCAACACGGTATGTTTTATCGGCTTCAAAGCCATTGCCACCATCAATAACCTTACTGACTGCTTGAGCGGAAGCGAGGTTGCTAACTAAGACCTGGTCACCGCCATAAGCATCGCCCACATAAGGTATGGTGGTACTGATAGCCGTCCCTGGGAAGATCACTTTTGAAATTGATACTGGTGATGAGCTAATCGGTCAGCAAAGTCCTATTTCAGGGAACCATATCAGTAGTTTGGGTTTTAATATAGCCATTCAATATTGCCAGTCTCTTATGCAAAAAATCCGCGATAATTTGTTTTAATCTGCGTCATCTGCGATCCCATTCCACTAAACAAAGGTATACAAATTTTCTCTTAGCGCCGATTGTCGCCTATCCCTAGCTTGTCTTCCATCCCCCTGCCAGGCCCGAAACAACGCCTCCCAATTGTCCGGCAGCATTGCCCGGTCGATTAAAAAATCGCCTAGGATTAATGCATCTAGTTTAGCTCGAACCATACCAAATATTGCATCAATAAGTGTACAGACAATCGGTTCACCTCGGACATTGAAGGAGGTGTTGAGCAAAATAGGGCAGTTCGTTCTTCGATAGAACGCCTCAATTAGAGCAAAAAACCGAGGGTTGGTGGCCGCATCAACTGTCTGCGGCCGTGCTGTGCCATTCACATGGGTTATCGCTGGCAAATCAAGCGTGGATGTTACCAGACAAGTTTCTAACATATAAGGGGATTGTGCAGCTAAATCGAAATGTTCTGCTGCCTGTCCGGCTAAGACGCTGGGCGCAAACGGCCGAAAACCCTCCCGTCTCTTCACCCGCTCATTTACCCGCCCTTGCATCTCAGGATCCATCGGATTTGCCAGGATACTTCGGTTTCCTAACGCCCTCGGCCCAAATTCCATTCGACCCTGAAACCAGCCAACGACCTCATTTGCCGCCAGACGATCCACAACCGCCTCTAGCAGTTCCCCTTCTCGCCCCCGATAATCTATCGCTGGCAATCCCGTTGCTGAAATGAGAGAGGCTATCTCGTCATTTGAATATTCGGAGCCGAGACAAACATCTTGGAGCGGTTTTAAGGTCGGCCGTTCTTCACCCAATTCTTGATAAGCTAACGCTGCGGCCCCTAAACAGCCACCCGCATCCCCCGCCGCTGGTTGGATAAATAGATGCTCGAATGGCCCTTCACGCCGGATACGGCCGTTCGCCACACAATTCAAAGCCACCCCACCCGCCAAACAAAGATTGGGTGAATCGACCCGCCCCTTCAAATATCGAACCTTCTCCAACAGTATCTCTTCCAAGATCAGCTGAATACTGGCGGCGACATCTTGATGATAGGGCGCAATGGGGGCATTTGGCTGGCGAGGCGGCTGACCGAGCAGCTCAACCAGCGCCTGCGAATACATCCGCTCCCCCTGGAGAAAGTCGAAATAGCCCATATCGAGCTGATATTGTCCATTTTCGGCCGTTGTTACCAACTTTGATAGCTGATCCACATAGCGCGGCTGACCATAGGCCGCCAGGCCCATGACTTTATACTCACCATTATTAACCCGAAAGCCGAGGTAAGCGGTTAGGGTCGCATAAAGCAGCCCTAGTGAGTGAGGGAAATGGACTTCCTCCCATAACGCAAGTTCCGCACCCTGGCCTGTGCCATATGTCGTCGTAGCCCATTCGCCCACACCATCGACTGTGAGAACGGCCGCATTTTGCCAGCCCGAATAATAATAGGCGCTGGCGGCATGGCTTAAATGATGGTCATAAAACTTAATTGGCCCCTCGTAGCCCAACCGCTCCCGAATAGCCATCTCTGGCAGCAGGGCATTGGCCCGAACAGTTGCTTCCGCTTCCTCGGCCGTCCCATCAGGAAACCCGGCCCATAATTGCCGTTCGAGCTTCTTTTTCGGCCGTTCATAATAAGCGACAGCATCAATATCTGACAACGACAACCCGCCCACATTTAGGCAATAGCGAAAGGCATTTACCGGAAGCCGGGAGTCATGCTTAACCCGACTAAATCGCTCCTCAGAAACGGCCGCAACCAGCTTCCCATCTTGCAGCAAACAACAGGACGCGTCATGGTAAAAGGCGGACAGACCGATAATGTTCATCATTACCGCCCTAGTCCCGTGAAAAAGCCATAAATTCAACTACCAAATCCAGGATTTATATCAAGGGGCTCAAAATAAAACTCACATTTTTATTGAGCCCCTTGACCCCCTTGAGCCTCTTGAATCCCTTGAGCCAATTACTTTTCCACTTTCAACACATGTGTCACGGCCGTAGCCCCATTCCCCCCTAAATTTTGAGCCATGCCGATTTGAGCGTCCTGCACCTGATTATCCCCCGCTTCGCCTCGAAGCTGCTTGGCGACTTCAACGATCTGATAAACGCCTGTCGCCCCGGCTGGATTACCCCGTGCTTTCAAGCCGCCAAAGGTGCTGATAGGAATACGGCCGTCTCGCCCAATCTCACCATCACGGGCCAACAGCCAGCCCATGCCCGGTTCGGCATAGCCGCAAGCTTCCAACGACAATGCGGCCAGAATCGTATACCCATCATGTAGTTCAAAAAGGTCAACATCATCTGGGCCAATACCGGCCTGTTTCAACGCTTGCTTCGCGCTCCGTTCGGCCGCATCCAACCAAACCACATTTTTGCGGTCATGAACGGCAATCCGGTCAGTGCTAATAGCTGAACCAGTAATCCTTATCGGTTTAGGAACCATGTCCATCGCTCGTTCTGAATCGGTGATTAAAACGGCCGCTGACCCATCCCCAAGAGGAGCCATATCAAACAACGAGACCGGGGTAGCGACCTTTGGGCCACCCGCAAACCGTTCCGCTTTCAAGCGGTTACGGAACATCGCCATCGAATTATTAGCCCCATTAGCATGGGCATTGACACTGAACCCGGCGAAATCAGCCACTTCCAATTCATTTTCGTGCATATAACGGCGCATCATCAAGGCCGCTGCCCCGGCTGGGGTCAGGCCGTGTACGGCTTCATAATCAGCATCCAAACCGGTCATCAACGCTGTCATGGCTGCGTTACCGGTTTGATCCGTAATCTTCTCAACCCCCACGACTAAGGCATTTTTCACTTGACCACTTTTAACGGCCAGAATCGCCTGTCGCATAGCGGCGGCGCCAGAGGCCTCGGCCGCTTCAACAGTCACCGCCCCAATGCCGCGCAGTCCGGCGAAATCGGCTATCAATGCACCTAAATGGTCTTGACGACTCAACTCACCCGCCAGCATATTGCCCACATAAAGGGCTTCAACATCGGTTGTAGCGGCATCATCCATCGCCGCTTCAATGGCGTACCAGGCCAAATGGCGAATCGATGTCCCCCAATGCTCCCCAACCTCTGTCTGTCCAATTCCAACAATAGAAACGTCAATCATAATTTATCCTAAATAATAGCAACACGGATGACACAGACTTGGCAGATTAACGCGGATTTTTTATTTTTATCTGCGATATCTGTTTCATCCGCGTCATCTGCGATCCTATTCTTACTAAACTAAGACATTTTCAACTTATCACGATAACGGGTGTAAGTTGAGTAGTCGATTTCGATCCGGCGAGAGATATAGTCCTCGGTTTTGGGTGCCCAGTTTCGCGCTTCGTCTAGTTTGTCTGTCACGCGCAAGCTAAAAGCATCTGACCCAGCGCCGGAGCCGTAGCTGACAACCAGGATGTTATCGCCCGGTTTGGCAACGTCCAAGGTGGCGGTGAGACCAATAACGGCCGAACCCGCATAGGTGTTACCAATCCGGGGACTCAACAACCCTGGCTCAATCTGTTCCTGGCTAAAGCCCAACATCTTAGCCACCCGTCGGGGGAACTTCTCATTCGGTTGATGGAACACGGCCCATTGATAATCAGCAGGTGTTCGCCCTAAGGCTTCCATCAACGCTTCGGCCGCACCCATGACGTGCTTGAAGTAGGCTGGTTCGCCCGTAAAGCGATCCCCATGTGAAGGATAGTGGGCGTGAGCCCTTCGCCAGAAATCGGGGGTGTCCGTCACGAAGGAGTAAGAGCCTTCAATGACTGCGATGGCTTCTTCACCTGGGCCAATGAGCATAGCTGCGCCTCCGGCTGCGGCCGTATATTCCAGGGCATCCCCCGGCCGACCTTGGGCCGTGTCCATACCAATGCTCAAAGCATAATGCGCCATGCCAGAGCCAACAAAACCGATGGCCGCTTGCATCGCTTCTGTACCCGCCTTACAAGCAAACTCCCAATCGGCCGCCTGGGTGTTTGGAACGGCCCCAATCGCTTCAGCGACAATTGTGCTGGTTGGCTTAACAGCATAAGGGTGGCTTTCGCTGCCAACCCAGACCGCCCGAATATCCTGAGCATCCACTCTAGCCCGATCCATAGCGTTTCGAGCCGCTTCAATGGACATGCTGATCACATCTTCATCCAGCCCATTGACCGCCTTCTCAACAATCGGCACACCTTCACTGCCACCCCGCCACATCTTGGACACTTCGGTGGCCGGCAGTCGGTAACGGGGAACATAAGCCCCATAACCGACAATGCCGACTTCCAAATTGGGCTTCATTAAGCCCCGTTTCAAATTATATTCACTCATTGATTCCTTCCTCTGATAGAAGTCAGGCTTTTGTTTGTGATAAGAATGACTTCTATGGATTAAAAGCCTGACTTCTTAATCAGAAGCCTTCTGGCTGTTCTGTAATATCTCACGGGCGCGATTAACCCGGATGTTGTTTTCTTGGACCAACTGTCGGGCCAGATACTCTACCTGATCCTCATCTGCGCCAGCAGCTAGGGCAACCTGCCGAGCGTGAAGGCGCATATGCCCTTTTTGAATGCCTGTGGTCGCCAACGCTTTAATTGCAGCCAAATTTTGGGCTAAACCTACAGCGGCCATGATTTGGGCCAGCTCCCCAGCTGATGTCACCCCCAGAATTTTTAACGCCACTTTAGCTGTTGGGTGAACTTTCGTGGCCCCACCGACAATGCCAACTGCCAGTGGCAAGGTCAAGTTGCCGGATAGATCGCCGTTAGCTTCAACATGCCAGTCGGTCAATGCGGTATAGGTTCCGCTGCGAGCGGCGTAAGCATGTGCGCCCGCTTCAATGGCCCGCCAATCGTTGCCAGTGGCAATGCAAACCGCATCAACGCCGTTCATGATGCCTTTGTTGTGGGTGGTGGCCCGATAGGGGTCAACAACGGCAAAGGCGTTGGCCTCTTCAATAAGGCGGGGAATATTGTCCGATTGCCCATTATGGGCTGGGCCAAATGCCCCAGCCGGAATGCGACAGCGGGCTGTTGCCAGCCGTTTGTCAGATAAGTTGGATAAGATTCGTAAATGGACCCGACCACCAGTTAATTCAGCAATAAGGGGAGAGACGGCTTCAGCGGCCGTATTAACCGCATTGGCCCCCATTGCATCCCGGCAGTCGTAAAGCAGATGAACCACCAACATCGGGCCGATAGGCGAATGGTCGAACGGCCGAATTTCCACCCCCCGCATCCCGCCACCCCGCCGCACGATGCTCTGACTAGACGCATTGGCCAGCTCACATATCTCTGCTTCATTTTCTCGGAGGGCCTGAACGGCCGCAGCCATATCAGGCACATCTAAGACTTGTATCTGGCCGATCATGACTGGATCGGTTGTCTCCGTTTGAAAACCACCCCCCGCCCGGATCAACTTGGCCGAACTGCTAACAGCCGCTAAAACGCTTGGCTCTTCAATTGCCATTGGGACGAGGTAATCACGGCCGTTAATCAAAAAATTAGCGGCGACACCCATCGGTAAGGAGAATGTCCCGATGGCGTTTTCGACCATATGGTTGGCTTGCGTGGCTGGTAAACCTTGCTCCAACAAGAGAGTTTGTTCGGCCGAATCTAATCCTGCCCACTCACCCACAATTGCCACCCGCTCTTCTAATGACAGCTTGTAGAATCCCGGTAGACGAGATGACTTATCAACAATCCTTTCCAATTTCAATTCTCCTCAGTAACTATGCAACAAAAGACGCTTGATGAAGCAGAACATCAAACGTCTCCTATTTTATACCGCTATTTTTCTGTCAAAAGCTATCGGAAGGGAAAATTGAGAGGAAATGAATGGCTCGTGAGTCCAAAAATCCCTGTATTGAAAAACCGGGTTTCTTTGAACATTTCAGAACATAAATTGAAGTTGTGAAAGAAACCCGGTTTTTGGGAAGGCTGATTTATTGCCGTGTTCCTGAAACCGTCATCGTCCCTTCGCCCATTTCAATTGATTGCAAGGTTAGATTAGAAGGCAGGGCATTCATTGCTTGCCCTAGTGTATTATTCAACGTTAATGCGGCGCTGGAGAGAATGGCTGTTGGAACCTGCACCGATCCCAAAGTGGCGCTAACAACCTCAAATTGGATCACCCCATTGGAGATAAACGGCCGAAATTCAACCGTCAACTGAGCCGCAATAGGGGAAGTAACATTAGCCGTCAAAACGATATTGCCCCCGGTAAAGGTAACATTCGCCTCTTGTAAGGGCGATTCATTAGCCGTTTCTGTGGTTTCTTGAGACCGTTGAATGGCTTGATTCACTTCATCGTCGGTAATGGTCACGCTAAAGTTGCCATTCTCATCGGGCTGAATCGACTCAAATTTATCCTGGAGCGGGCCAATATCAACCGGCTGTCCCCCGGCTTGAATTGTTCCAATAGCGGCGCTGCCCTCTTGCGTTGCCAGCGCGACGGCCGTTTCAGCCACCCCTCCTGCTTGCTGTCCTGCCGCCTGTGCCGTTTCAACCACGCCATCTGGTACATCGGGCAAGCTAGGCCCACAAGCCAATCCCGCCAAAACCAACAAACCAATCAATAGAAAAAGGGACTTCATATTTTTCAGCATAAATAAATTCTCCATTAGTTTGACTATAAAGAATGCAAGGCGATCGTAAATCGTCACCTGCCATATATCAAGTATAAACGACAAATATTCACTTTTTACTACAATTCCAATGAGAAATGCCTCCGTCTCCCCTATATATCCTTGATCTCAACCCCCGACTCCTGTAGCATATCACTCTATGAGACAAACTTCTACCACCGCTTTCCTATTAGCATTTTTAGTTGCCTTACTGGTCTTGGTTGCAGCCGTTGTCTTCTTGGCCCGCAACAACCAGGTATTGGAAGAGCAAACGGCCGACTTAGCCACCGAACAAGCGCTTTCAATGACCGTGAACGAGCAGTTGAGTACTGATCTGGCAGTACGAGACAGCGCCCTTGATACGGCCGAAGCCGCCCGCGATACTTTGGCAAATGAGATTGCCGAGCACATTCGGCAAGTCGAAGCGTTGTCCACCCAGGTTGCCCAACAGGAAACCAATGTAGTTGAGGCAGAAGCGGCCGTAAACCAGCCTGACATCCAACTGTTCATCTTTTCACCGACAGATGGGGCCGTCGTCTCCCCAAATGTCAATATAGAATTCTTCATTGCCGCTTATGCTGATGATGGTGTCGCCAATATTAATGTCACGTTGAATGGGGAGCCATTCCAGAGCTATCAAGCAGAGGGACAAACGTCAACCGTTCTACGCTTTAATTGGATGCCAGAAGTCGAAGAGACGTTTTTGATAACAGCCACCAGCACCGATCTGACCGGGCAGATGAGCGAAGCGACCTTGACCTTAACGGCCGCTTACGCCAGCGAGGAAGCCCGCCAAGAAGCGCTGCAACAAGAAGTGGCAGCCAGTATCGGCGGTATACGCTTGCTCGAACCAGATGAAGCGCCGGATCAAGGGCCAACGACTGAACAAACCGAAATCCAAACCAGCAGTGACAATCTGCACCAACAGCTTCTCTTTGGCAGCGACGACTATACGGAAGAAATTGCTCGCAATGATGAATTGGTACTCCAGGCTTTTCGCCTAATACCAGAAGATTTGGATCTCTTTGGGTATGTAAACGCCTTCACAAGCCAAGAAATATTGGGCGCTTATAATCCTGAAACTCTTTCAGTTGTAGCCTATACTCCCATTTTAGGTGAGCAATCTGCCTACAATCGCTGGCTAACAGCCCATGAGACTATGCACACCCTCCAAGTTGATGAGTTTGGTTTGGGCCAGATCGATATTCTGTCCCTTATCACTGACAACCGCATTGCTTTACGCGCTATGACAGAAGGGGAAGTAAATTTTGTCCAGCACAGCTATTTACAGGGCGCTGACTCATTTTCTCCCGACGAACTCGTTAGTGTAACCAATACCTTAAACCAACAAGCTCTTTCATTATTTAATGAAACGCCGCCCTTTTTACGAGCGCAGTTTGAGTTTGCCTATCGAAGCGGCTTCCAGTTCATCCAATTTCTATTTGAACAAGGTGGCTATGAGTTGGTCGATAATATTTGGACAAATCGGCCGTTATCCAGCGAACAGATACTTCATCCCGAAAAGTACCTAGGTGGCGATATACCCCAACCTGTCAGCGTTCCTTCATTAACCGATGTCCTAGAAGGGGATTGGCAGCTTATCCGGCAGGACACCTTAGGCGAATTTTATTTGCGCCAGCACCTTAGTCTACATCTCTCGCCGGAAGAGATTGATCCGGCGGCCACTGGCTGGGGCGGGGATCAGTATATTGTTTATTGGGATGCAGCCAGCAGCGAACTGGTAATGGCCCTGCGCCTGGCCTGGGACGCGGAGACAGATGGGGCTGAATTCACGACCGCCTACACCAATTATCTTCGCCGCCTTTACACATCTGAGGCTGAATTGCAGGAAGATGGTGGTCAATGTTGGCAAGGCGAGGATGTAACTTGCTTCTATCAATTCGAGTTGGAAACGCTCATCGTCCGCGCCCCGGATCTAGAAACAGCCGCAAATGTTGCCGCCGCTCAAGCACAATAATCCCTTCTTAATAAAAGGTTCCTCTTATGAATGACAATCAATCCTCTTCTATCCCTATTTGGGTCTGGGTAATTGGTGGCTGTGGCTTCCTTTCCCTGATTATGGCCTGCCTTGTTGTGGTGGTGGCTTTCTTCGGCGTTGGCTTTTTCGCCGCTGCTGCGCCTGTCGCCGTAACATCAGCGCCGCCCGCTGTGGTCACTGTCGAGGTAGCAACCATTAGCCCAGAAACGACCAGCGACCCAACCCCGACCGATACATTACCTCAAACCCCAACCGCACCGGCAAATGAGGCGGAAGGAACGGCCGATCCAACCAATGGCGCTAACGATCCCAACATCGAAGACCCCTTCGCCGCCATTCGTCAAGAAATTGAAACCAATGTTATCGAAATTCGGGGCTTGCCGCAGCTAGAAGCCGTTATGCCAACCGCCTTAACCCCAGCCGAACTGCGCGAAAGATTAGAAACGGATCTGAACGAAGATTACAGTCCCGAAGAAAGCCGTCTTGATGTCCTGACCTTAAGCGCCTTTGATTTTCTGGCGCGAGATTTTGACCTGTATAACTTCACTATCGATCTCCTGACGGAGCAAATCGCTGGCTTTTATGATCCAGAAACGAATGAATTTGTGGTTATTAGCAGTGATGAAGCTACCTTTGGCGGTTTAGAGCAGTTCACCTATGCTCATGAATTTGTTCACGCCTTGCAAGACCAACATTTTGAGTTGGACTTATTATCCGATGATGACTTAGATTCGGAGGCCGCTTTTGCCCTTCGCGCCCTGGTAGAAGGGGATGCGACCCTGGCCCAAACGCTCTATGTCACTCAAGGCTATTTTTCTCAGGAACAACTACTTGAAATTTTAGAAGCGGCCGGGTCGATTGATTCGACTATTTTGGACAGCGCTCCCCCGTTTCTGGCGGCCGAATTGGAATTCCCCTATATAGCTGGATTGGAATTTGTTCAAACATTGTATGACCAGGGTGGCTACACGGCCGTTAATGAGGCTTGGGAAAATCTGCCCCAATCGACAGAGCAAATCATTCACCCAGAGCGTTATTTAAGTGGGGATGCGCCTCAAATCGTCAGCGTAGAGCCGTTGACCGATACGCTGGGGGTAGGTTGGCAGCGACTTGATGAGGACACGTTTGGTGAATTCTATTTGCGTCAATATCTCGTTCAGCAGTTAGATGGCGCAACGGCCGACACGGCCGCAACAGGCTGGGGCGGGGATCGCTATACCGTCTACTGGAATGAAGAGACAGAAAGTATCGTCATGGTCTTCAAATTAGCTTGGGATACAGTGGCCGATGGCGAAGAATTCTTTGCCGCTTACGAAGGCTATCCTGCCAACTTATTTGGAACCTCAGCTACTCCCCAACCCGATGACGGCCTATGTTGGCAAGGAATAGATGTGATCTGCCTCTATCAAGTTGGCAGCGAAACCATGATCGTCCGCGCCCCCGATTTAGAAACGGCCGCTGCCGTCGCTGCGGCCCAAAACTAACGCTTTCTCGGCCGTTTTTCTTTACCACCACCCCGATAACCAGGCACCTCAACCATGAAGAAGGTGCAACGGCCGCTGTCAAACATTCTTGAGGCCAGCCGGGGGTCAATCTCGTCGATGGGGACGGCCGTTGTGATGATAGTTGGCAGGCGGGCGTTATAGCGATAGTTGAAAAGCTGATAGAGCTTTTCTCTGGCCCAGGCGGTGGCACTTTCGGTTCCCAAGTCGTCTAAAATCAGCAAGGGGGCGGTCTTGACTTCATCGAAGCGTTTATCATAGCGTACGCCGCTGGCAGGATTGAACGCCGCTCGAAGATGGTCAAGCAAATCTGGCACGACGACAAAGAGGACGGATTCACCCCGAATGGTTACCTCATTGGCAATGGCAGCCGCTAAATGCGTTTTGCCGTTGCCGTAAGCAGTGCTATTAAGTACCAGCCAGTCAGTTGGTGATTCAGCAAATTCTTGAGCCGTATCCAACGCGCGACGCAAGTTTTCGGCCTGTCTGGCTGGCAGCTCCCGCTCTCGTAGGTCGAAATTTTGGAAGGTCTTATCGCTGTGTAGATTCAATGTAGAAAGATCAGATTGATCTTGATCTACGCCAGCCCGCCGGAAGTCAGGGGCGGTGATGGTAATGATCTGAACCAGACTAGGGTCTACCATTCGGGAACGCATCCGAATCTCAATGGCTTCCAACTCTTCATTGGTTGTTATCACAGTTGGGAGGCGAGCATTATAGCGGTGGTTGAAGATCTGATACAGCTTTTCTTGCGCCCATTCAGTATTGCTTTGAGTTCCTAGATCATCCAATATCAAAAGAGGAGCGCTGCGAACCTGTTCAAAACGCTCGTCGTATGTGGTAGATGAGGTTGGGCTGTAGGCAGCCCGGAGATGATCCAATAAGTCAGGGGTATTGATGAAGAGGGCTAATTTTCCCTCAGCAATGCTGGCATTGGCAATAGCAGCCGCTAAATGGGTCTTGCCGCAGCCATAACCACCCTTCAAGACTAGCCAACCAACCGGCTCTTTAGCAAAACTCATAGCCCGATCATAGGCCATTTTTAGGTTGCGCTGTTTGGAGGGATTTAGGCCGATGCCATCTGAAAGGAAGTTTTCAAAGGTGCATTCTTTCAGAGCGCCTAATTGACTGATTTCATACAGTCGGGAGGCTTTTCTGTTCTCTTCTTCGGCCGTTCTGCAAGTACACATGATCGCCCGCCCAAAACTAGGGTGTTCCATTGGCACATCAGGAATGATGTAGCCCATGCCGTTGCAGTGAGGGCAATCTGGCTTGCCGCCTGTTGGTCGAACAGGGCTACCGTTGCTACCGCTTGATGATGTCTTTGAGGTCGTCGGGAATTTGTTGTCGAAGCTCTTTTTGAGTATCTCGGCGGCTGTTTCCATCTGTTTTGCCTTCCTGTCGCCAACGTTCTAAGATGGCTAATATATAACGCCATTTACGAACGTTGTTCTCGACTGCCAATTCAATACCTTCTTCAATCCAACGCAAGGGATAGGTCTGCTCTGCATCCCGTAGCTCATCGGCGATGAGGGGAGTCAGGGGGCCGATGTTCTGTTCATAGAGGATGAAGATGTTCGGCCGTTCCACCAATAAAGTGATCGGTTCACCTTGGTCTGGAGAGGGTCGCCACTCGCCGCGTGTGATGCCATCTACGGCTGCTCGACCCTTTTCGGTATTAATAAAATATAAATCCATTTTACCATCAGCGCTTTCAACATTCACGTGCAAAAATGTGCCACGCGCAACAGCCCGCTCGATAGCGTCGTTCAAATTTTCGGCCGCAATGGTCAACGTTGGCCCCAACCCTTTCATAAACTCGCCATCATTCAAAAAGTCGGCCAGCCGCAGATAACGCACTTGGCCCTCTTTGTGGCCCAAGGCCCAAAAAGCATACAACGTCACCTTTAGTTCGCTCAAATTATCAATGATAGGCAGCAGGTCACTAAAGAAAAGGCTAGGAACCTGGGTCGAGCGTAATTTACCTTCTGGGAAACCGGAGAACCCTATCATAAGGCACCTTTCATAAGGAGATTTCCTGTCGCTGCAGATTGCGGAAAGTGGCTAATTGAGCGTGCCAGTACAGATCAACAACGGCCGTCGGCCCATTCCGATGCTTGGCAACGTTGAGTTCGGCGATGTTCGGCCGTTCGCTGGCATCGGGATTGTAGTAATCATCCCGGTAGATGAACATGACGATATCCGCATCCTGCTCAATCGAACCGCTATCTCTAAGATCAGACAACTGCGGCCGTTTATCCTGGCGGCTTTCGACGGCCCGACTTAGCTGAGAAGCGGCGATAACGGGAATGTCCAGCTCACGGGCCAGCCCTTTGAGGGCGCGGGAGATTTCACTGATCTCCTGCACCCGGTTGAATTGACCTCGCTCACCTTGCATTAATTGTAAATAATCAATCATGATCAGGTCTAAGCCATATTCGGCGTAGAGGCGGCGGCATTTGGTTCGCAATTGCATCGGCGTAATGGAGGGCGTGTCATCAATGAAGATGCTGGTTTCGGAAAGACGGCCGATTGCCTCATAAAAAATAGGCCATTCATGGTCTTTCAAATCGCCCCGGCGCAGCCGTTGAGAATCGATTCGGGTTTCAGAGGCGATCATACGCTGCACCAACTGTTCGCCTGACATTTCTAGGTTGAAAATAGCGACCCTTTTGTTGAAGCGGCGAGCGGCCGTTAAACCCATCGCCATTTGGAGAGAGGTTTTACCCATACCAGGCCGAGCAGCGAGAATGATGAGGTCCGATTTGTTCAAGCCACCAAGCAGCTTGTCTAAGTCGGTGAAGCCCGTAGGTACGCCAATAACGTCGTCGCCCTTAGCGTGGAGTTCCTCGATCCGATCCAAATAGCTGCGAGCAATATCTTTGACAGGAACCAGGTCTTTGGTTGTCCGCTCTTCGCTGATGCTAAAGAGCGCTTGCTCGGCCCGGTCAATGACGATATTGATGTCTTCATCTTCTTCGTAGGCCAAACCAGCAATGGTAGAGGCGGCACTGATCATACGGCGGCGCATGGAGGCGGCTTCAACGATACGGCCGTAGCTCAACGCATTAATCGAGGTCGGAACCGTATTGATCAGCCCGATCACATATGCTTCCCCGCCCATCTCTTCTAGCTGATTACGGCGGCGAAGTTCATCAGTCAGGGTGATCAAATCAACCGGGTCTCGCCGTTCATTCAGGCTAAGTACCGATTCGTAAATCCATCGATTTTGTTCGCGATAAAAGTGTTCTGGCTTGAGGAATGAAGCCACTTCAAAGATCGCTTCTGTATCGATGAGCAATGAACCAAGTAAGGCTTCTTCAGCTTCAATATTATTTGGTGGAACGCGATCGATCGCTGACATAAAGAGAAATACCTTAACTTAAATGGTTGATTGTTGTCTTAGTAAACAAAACGCGAAGCGTGGTTGGCGTTTGCACGCAACACGCTTCACGTTTGAGATTAAACAGAAAAGGGCGTTTGTTACTTAGTAGGTTATCTTATTCGTCACCCTCTAAATCATCAAAATCGAGCGTGTCCACAAAATCCCTAAAGGCATCTAATTTTTCTGGTTCGTCGCCCAAAACCTCTTCTTCTTGGATATCTGGTTCAGGGGTAATGCCAGCATCTTCCATCACAGACTCGTCCACAAAGATAGGCACTTTAGCTCGTACTGCTAAGGCAATAGAGTCAGACGGCCGACAATCAATTTCCAGCATTTCACCGCCCTGGTCAATGAACAATCGGGCATGGAAAACTTGTTCGCGTAGGTCGTTGATTAAAATGTGGGAAACTGTGCCATCCATTTCGGAGATGACATTCTTGAGCAGATCGTGAGTGACTGGCCGGGCAATTTCAACATCTTGAAGCTCGATGGTGATGGCTTCTGCTTCACAAGGGCCAATCCAAATCGGCAGCTGCCGCTCCCCATCAACATCGCGCAGCATCACAATACGATGCTGAGATATGAGACTAATTCGGATGCTATCAATTACGACTTCTATCATGATATTACCCCTTTCCACTTGTGAATAGGTTTAGTATAGATGACTAGCGAGCATTGTAGCATAAAAAAGAAAAAGCATCATACTAATTTTCCATCATCTAAGTAAGCGGCCAACAATTAGAATTATGATCAAATGGCCGCTTACTCCCAAACTATCTTTAAAGATAATCACTGTCCGCACAAATCCCGCTAACTTATTTGCGGATGGTCGCTAACGTTTTTTATTATTGAGCTAATACCCAGGAGTTGTTCTCCAAAGTGAGATTTAGCTGAATGAGATTGATGTTATTCGGCCGTATAACAGACACCGTCGCCACGGTTCCATTCACCTCAATTTGTTGTACCTGATAACCCATAGCTGATGTCGTCCGAACGATATCGAGGTAATTTCCAGCTAATGGATCCAAGAAAGTGCCATCATTTTCTAAAACCCGAATGACGCTATCTAAGAGAGCATTCGCCCGCTCATATTCACCAGAGCGAAGGGCAGTATGGGCCGAGATCAAGAGCGACTCAAGGGCAATATTTGCGGCCGTTTCTGGATGACGGATGAAATCGGCCGTTATGCCTTGCCGTTCCAATTCAAAGGGCGATGGCAGCCAAGCAGAGAGATAGTAGGCGGTCGAGTCGAACTGTTCCTGATATTGACGCATGACATTATAAAATCGAATGGTTGTCTCTAAATCGGCCGTTTCCTGAGCATCGCGCGGCAATCCTAGAACATAACTAAGCCAATCCCCTTCGATCTCAGCCAACGACTTGTCAAAGTAAAGCTGAAAATTTGTATCGGCTGCACTAGATAAAGATTGACCATCATAAACAGTCGTATCACTATAAAAATTACGGACAAGCTCCCAACCATACGCTTCCACCAAATATTCGATCAAACTGCCAGCTTGCAGATAGCTGACCTCATGCTGGGTCGGATAAAAGTTATCGATTAATTCGGCCAGCGGAACATAATCCCCCGTCTCAATTAATGCGGCCACTCGGCGACCTAAATCTTCTTGTTGATAATGGCCTCCGGTAGCCCATACAGCGACCCCTTCGGCCAGGAAGGTGATCCGATTTGGGGCGAATGAATGGTCTATTAGATGGACTGCTTCATGTACCAATACCTCGTTGATACCGCCACCAGTATAGTTGCGATCCAGGTAAGAGACGACCATCGCGCCGGAAGCATAACCGCCTTGACCTAGTACCCGGTCGATGAAGAAAACGTCATATTGTTGAATGATCGGTTCACCTAATCGGTTTGACGCTTCAATGAAGGCAGCATCAACGGCCGTCAACAACTGGTCTAAATCTCGATGAGCGGCCGTTCCACTGACAACATGCAAGGTGCAGCAACTGTTGACAGCCGTTACCCAACCTGCATCTGCCGCCAGTGGCGGTAGATTAGAACGAGGATTGACCGTTACATTAACCACAGCCTGGTTGTTATTTGGATTCTCATCTCCAAGCTGAACTCGGTCATCCGGGTCTAAAATGACTGTGATGGTGTGTTGTCCTGCTTGATCGGCCGTATCCCAGACCCATTCATATAAGCCATAGGTATCGCCCCCTAAGCTGCGCCAGTTCAAAATCTCTTTTACGATTTGCTCATTATCAACCAGGATTTGAACTCGGACATCATTAAACCCAACCCCTTCTGGCAAATAAGGGGCTATTTGGAAAGTAACCAGATCGCCTTCATAAAGTTTCGGCACTGGTAGCAGCAAAACGCCATCAGGTGTTAGGCTCAAATCCAAAGGAATTGGGGTAGCTGTATTGGTTGGAGCGGGAATAGCGGTTGGGGTATGGGTGCTTGGAGAGGTATTGAGGACTGTTTCAGTCACAGTTGGAATTGAGGTTCCTTGATCAATAGCTGGAACCGTCAGACCAATTGGTGTGTTAGTGGGATTGATTCCTTCTTCATTGCCAATGCAAGCCGTTAACAAGGTGAAGGTGGCATAGAAGAGAAAGTAGCGAGATCGTTTCAACATGGCTAATTTTTGGCAGCTGTTCAAAGTCGCCAATTTTTAGGGAAAGATAAATTAATGAGTTGGCTCAACTTGTACATTACTACAATGTCTCGTCCACTCCTATATAAAAACTTCCTGACCTAAGCGATATAAGTATACCTAGGCAATTGTCCATTTTCACCTGACTTCAGGTGGTTAATCGACTTCTCATCTAATTTATAAGCAAGCTATAAGGTTTCGGCAACCAAAATGAGCTTGGCAACGGTCAAACATATAGACAATACAGGGTTTTTCCAAAGTCAGTAAAAAGGAGCGAGAGCTTCCGAGATACTGGCATCGAAAAGACGTTGAGCAAAAGCCAGATTCTTCAGACCCAATTTACTAGCTAGACCAATGATGAAATTATTCAGCGTGGCCATCCCTTCAGCCATCAAAGGACTAGAGATACGAGTCGCATCTTCATCTAAAGTAACATCCCGCCGATAGTGGAGGCCGTTTTCAATGCCCCAGTAGTTTTGGATTAAGCTCATCAATTGTTTGGTGGAAACTTGTTTAGATGTCAAGCTCGTGATGCCAACAACCGACTCTGAGCGAAGCTTACCAGTTGTTAGACAGGTAGCTTGACGCTCAATTTTGAAGACACGTTCGACCCCAGGCCAGTCGAGATAACCCGTTTTATCATCTATGACTGTCAATGTTCGTTTTTCCAATCGTTGATGGGCTTTTCGGGAGGTATGTTCTATCTCCTGTTCCATCTTTGGTTGATGCCAGCCAGGTCGTTGAGGTAACGGCTCAAAAAACCGTTCAATATCATCTTGTAAAGTCGATTGGTTACCTTTCGCAAACCAAATATAGTCGCCACCTCCAGATAGAATAGCAACCGAGATAGAACGCTGAGTGAACATCGCATCGCCACAGACAACTCGGCCTCTCAGGTCAATTGCTTCTAACACAGTCGGCGCAGCAACTATTTCATTCTCCTTGCTTCCGACGGTGACCTGGCATAATACGATTCCCTCATCAGGCAAGTAAGCGGCTAACAGATGCACCCCTTGGGTTCGTCCTTTTGGAATAGTTCCTCGGAGTGTCTTTCCATCAATGGCTATCAACATACTCTGCTGACCACCATAACTCTGATGTAGAAATCTCAATAGGACACTTTGTAAATCTGTTAGGTTACAGCTATCTTGCAACGTTCGTCGGATTGTATTGAGTGATGGCACTTTCCCCCGTTCGAACTGGAATAATCTCACCAGTATCTTACACCTCAAACGTAGCCATTGGGCTATCGATGATGGTTTGTTCTGCCCGGCTAATTTGGCCATGATTATCCAGGTCAATAGATACGCCAATGGAAACTGTTTGCCTCTTTTGGCCCTTTTATCCTCTACTTTTGCTAAAAATTCTAGCAATGCTGTCAGGTCCAATAGAATTCCATCTGATTCGATTTGTTGCAATGTGATATGATCCATTTAAGCCTCCTTCTGATTTTGGTGTCGTTTCAACTCCATATTATCAGTTTGAGGCTTTTTGTTCCTGTTTTTTTCCGACTTTGGAAAAACCCTGCTAGACAATATAGGTCAGGGATAAGCTGAAATAATCAATTTTTATGAATTTTGAGATTGATAGGAAAGATTTCTGCTAATCAAGGTATATATGATGGTAGGGACCAAAAAGGGGAGCCATATAAAAAGGGGGGAGCCGCATTTTGGGGAGTAGCGGGCTATGGCTCGCTACACGCGGGTGGAACCTGAGTACCGGGAGGACGCGGCGTCTCCCGGTACTCTTTTTTATAACGATTGCCCTTTACCTTCAGCCCATTTCAGATTAAAATCAAAAAAACATTCACTATTCAGGCATGGTTAAAGATGACTTATTAACCCTGGACAGATACAGGTTTTAACCATGCTATTCACTATGGAGAGAACAAACGATGTCTTTTTCTAAGATAGCCATACCTGACGGCGATAAAATTACCTTTTCAGACGGCCGACTTCACGTATCTGATAATCCCATCGTAGCTTTTATCGAAGGGGACGGTATTGGAGCCGATATTACTCCTGCCTCGATGACGGTTTGGAATGCCGCCGTTGAGAAGGCATATAACGGCCGCCGCAAGATCGCCTGGATGGAGATTTATGCTGGTGAAAAAGCGGCTGACCTTTACGACGGCGACTATATGCCCGAAGAAACTTTTGCTGCCATGCGTGAATATCTGGTTGGCATCAAAGGACCATTGACAACACCCGTTGGCGGCGGTTTCCGCAGCCTTAATGTCACCCTGCGCCAAGTTTTAGATTTGTACGCTTGTGTAAGACCAGTCAGCTATATTCCTGGCACGCCCAGCCCCATGCGAGAGCCAGAAAAGATGAACATCGTTCTTTTTCGAGAAAACACTGAAGACGTCTATGCGGGGATCGAGTGGACAGCCGGATCGGACGAGGCTCAACAGCTTATTCAATTCATGAACAATGAATTGGGCAAAAATGTCAGTGAGATGGCCGCTATCGGTATCAAGCCAGTCACCGAAAAGGGAACCAAGCGACTGGTTCGACAAGCGATACAATACGCCATCGACAACAATCGCACCAGCGTTACCCTGGTTCATAAGGGCAACATTATGAAGTTCACCGAAGGCGCATTCCGTGATTGGGGGTATGAACTGTCCCGCGAAGAATTTGGCGCAGCGCCATTGGATGGTGGCCCCTGGCATGTAATGACCCATCCCGATACAGGCGCTGAAATCATCATCAAGGATGTCATCGCCGATAATATGTTGCAGCAGTTGTTGACCCGAACGGCCGATTATGACGTGATCGCCACTCTCAACCTGAACGGCGATTATATGAGTGACGCAGCGGCAGCCCAGGTCGGTGGCTTGGGCATGGCTCCTGGCGGCAACATTGGCGATGGGGTAGCGCTCTTTGAGGCCACTCATGGCACAGCTCCTAAGTACGCTGGGCAAGATAAGGTCAATCCCGGCAGCCTCATTCTGAGCGGGGTAATGATGTTACAGTATATGGGTTGGAATGAAGCGGCTGACTTGGTTGTTAATGCTGTTGCCCAAACCATCTTAGACAAGACCGTAACTTATGACCTCCACCGCCAGATGGATGGGGCCACAAAGTTGAGTTGTTCTGAATTTGCGGCAGCCATTGTCGCTAATATGTAACACCCTAGAAGTCAGGCTTTTTCGCCTAGAAGATAATCATGTCTAAAAGTGATAAAAAGCCTGACTTCTTCAAAACTCAACCACCAAAAGTCTTAACGATAGCGGGGTCAGACAGCGGCGGGGCGGCGGGCTTGCAAGCTGACCTGAAAACCTTTACCACCCTCAATGTCTATGGTATGAGTGTCGTCACGGCCGTCACCGCACAAAACAGCCTCACCGTCACGGCCGTTCACCCCCTCCCATTAGATTTTATTGCCGCTCAACTAGATGCCGTCTTGTCTGACTATGGGGCGGTGGCCGTTAAAACGGGTTTTATTGGCCGAGCTGAGATCATCGAGCTAATTGCTGAAAAGTTAGCCCAATACCAACCTGAATTTGTGGTGATTGATCCGGTGCTGGTTAATCATAAGGGACAGTCGATGTTTTCGGCCGAAGTGACCCAAGCCTATCTGGACAAGCTTTTTCCGTTGGCGACATTGGTATCGCCTAACAAATGGGAAGCCGCTCTTTTAACGGGAAAGACAATCGACAGCCGGAAAGATATGCAGACGGCCGTTCGACAATTAGCAAAAGCTAGGGTGGCGAAGGTCTTAATCAAGGGTTGGCGAGAGGGGGCGCAAACGGCCGATTTGCTTTTCGACGGGAAACAAGAAAACTGGCTCCACTCGCCAACTATCGAAACGGAAAACACCCATGGCAGCGGCGACACGCTTTCCGCCGCAATTTGTGCTTTTCTGGCAAAGGGGGAGAAATTGAAGACGGCCGTCGAAAAAGCCCATACCTTCACCGCCCGCGCCATCCAAGATGCTGCTGCTTGGCAGATGGGTGGCGGACACGGCCCAATCAACAATTTCGGCCGTTAAAACAAACCCTTCCGATTTGCCAATTACGTATTACGCTTCTGATACTTGCCACTTGCCCCCGCCTCTGATACTCTTTGCTTTCAAAACGTTCTGAAAGCAAGGTATTAATTAAATGATAACAAAAAAACAGGGATTGCCATGCACGAAAATATAGAGGCAGTACATGATAGCACGGTGGCGGGGTTGGGTCGGTTGGCTGGCTTTTTTGGCTTTAGCGAAGTCATGGGTCGGTTGTATGGGACATTGTTGCTTAGTCCTAATGCCCTTTCATTAGATGATCTGGCTGAGGGGCTGGAAATCAGCAAAGGTTCTGTCAGTATGAATATGCGGTCGCTGGAACGCTGGGGGATGGCCGAAGAGGTCTGGGTAAGAGGCGAGCGCAAAAAATATTATGCGGCCGAATCTGATTTCTGGAAGGTCATTCGCTCTGTATTAAGCGGCCGCGAAATGCGCGAAGTTCAGGTTGCGCTGCGGGTCTTGGGCGAGAGTGTCGAAAAATTGAAAGTGGTGGAAGACGATTTGCCGATGGATGAGAAGAAAAGGGCTGAATATGTCCTGGAACGGATCGCTGACTTGCAGGCTTTCTTCCAATTTGCCCAAATGGTCTTGGAAACATTAGTCGCTTCCAATGATGAGATTGATTTTGAAGAGATTAGCCGGATTGAGCTAGGGTAGTATCTTTTTTTGCCACGAATTTCACGAATTAGACGAATTATGTGTTTAGGGGTTAACCCTCTGACTTTGTGAGATAAGATTGTTGAATGCTATGAAGGTTGCGGTCGGTTCAAGGAATCCGGCCAAAATAAAGGCGGTCCAATCGGTACTCGAGCGAGCATGGCCGGAGGTTGAGGTCGTGGCTACGGCCGTTCCCTCAGGCATTAGCGAGATGCCGATAGGGGACGAGATCACCTTAACCGGTGCCAGGAACCGGGCCAATGCTGCCAGAGAACGGCTTGATGCTGATTTTGGGGTGGGGCTGGAAGGGGGCGTTCATCTTGATTCGGCTGGTTTGCTGCTGATGGGTTGGGTGGTCATCGTCGATAGAAACGGCCGAGAAGGCATTGGCGGAGCAGCCCGACTACCCTTACCAGCGGATATTGCCAAACAAGTCTTGGCTGGGCGGGAGTTAGGCCCGTTGATGGATGACATATTAGGGGAAGAGAATGTCAAGCAAAAAGGGGGCGCTGTTGGGGCTTTGACGGCCAATCTGGTTGTGCGGGGCGAGGCTTTCGCAACGGCCGTTGCTTATGCTTTGGGGCCGTTTGTGGCAGGTGAGCTTTACTCATAAATACTGGACAACATTGTAATTTATCTGAGTGAGCTGCGAACAAGAACGAGGTACTATTACGGCTGTTGATTCTCCGATGTAAAATGGGGCAGGTTCGCTTAATCAAAATAGTGACCCTAGGAGAAACCAGTGATGTTAAGAAAGTTATTCTACCCGCTCTTCCTATGCCTCATTGTCCTAACCGCCCACAACACCCCTTCATTGCAAAGCGCCGGAGGAACCACTTACTATGTCAGCAGTTCGATCGGCAATGATGGCAACAATGGCACCTCGCAAGGGACGCCGTTCGCCAACATCACCCATGTCAACAGCCTGAATTTACAGCCAGGTGATACCGTTCTTTTCAAGTGCGGTGACATTTGGCGAACCCAATCGCTGGTTGTGACCCGCTCCGGCACGGCGGGCAGCCCCATCACCTTTGGCTCCTATCCCACTAGCTGTGCCGACAAACCGATTATCTCTGGGGCGCAGCCAATCAGTGGTTGGGCCGTTCATGGCGGCAACATTTATGTAGCCGATTTGTCGGCGGGCGGCAATGCCGGGTTATTTCAGGATGGGGTCAATCAGTTGTTTGAAGCGGCGGAGCGACTGCCATTCGGCCGTTGGCCCAATATCAGCAGCGGCAATGGAGGTTATGCCACCATCGACAGCCACGCAGGGAATAATATAACTGATAACCAGCTTCCGGCCGGAAATTGGACGGGGGTCAGGGCGCATATTAAAGGGATGCGCTGGTACATACTCAATCGAATCGTCACCAGTAGCAGCGGCAGTACATTAACGCTCAATACCTTTCCTGATTGTTGGAGCGGCAACTGCGCCCAATGGGGCTATTTTTTGAGCAATCATCTCAGCACCTTAGACCAGGATGGTGAATGGTTTTATGATGAGGCCAGTAACCGCGTTTATCTCTACGACAACGGCGGTGCGCCAACGAATATTGAAGGTTCGGTCGTTATTAATGGGGCGGATGAAGGCTTTCATGGCGGCGTTATTCTGGGGCGGCATCTGCAAGATGAGATTGATTATGTGGTCATTAATAATTTGGAGGTTAACCGCTGGTTTGATAACGGCGTGACCACCCCACGCAATTTGGAAACAACAGAAAACGGCCATCTTACCCTTCGCAATCTACATATTCGCGATATTGATAATGCCGCTATCTTTTTTGCCACCTGGGTCTGGAACGCGGGGCCAAACAGCGGTTGGCGGGGCGGGCATGATATTTTGGTAGAAGATAGTTTGATTGAGCGGGCCAATCACACGGCCGTTAACAGCTACACCACCAACTCCATCTTCCGCAACAATACGATTCGGGACATCGCCCTTATCGAAAATGTGGGGCGGGACGGTCTGGGCTGCGCCACGAATCAAGGCGGCGGCTTCTGCACTCGTGATGGCATGGCGATGCGCTTTCCCGTAGATCAGTCTGCCTTTAGCGGCTTCGGCAACATTATCGAATACAATCGCCTGGAAAGAACAGGCAGCAGCGGCATCCAAATGTTCGGGGCTAACGGCACCATACAATACAACACCATCCAGGAATCGGGCTATGTTAAAGGGGATAATGGCGGTATTTCTGTCTACGGCAGTGGCAGTTATGCGACCACAAACGCCCATGATATTACCATTCAGCATAATATCGTCATTTCGGCCACTGGCAACACCGATGGGGCCGCCCCTGCTTTCCAACCATTGTTTGGAATCGGCATTTACATTGATAATGCGGCCGACGATATTACGATCGCCAACAACACCGTTATCGGCTCGACCATTGATGGCATCTTAATGCAAAACTCGCGGGGAACAGTGACGGGCAATACTGCCTATAATAACAATGCTGGCTCAATGAGTCGGGGACAGATTGGGATTTATGGCAGTCCCGCCCAAGTTTCCTCTCTTAGCAATAACATCATGTATGGGCTTAATTACATCGATAATTTCACTTTTGCCAAGACGTTGCACACGGAGAATGCGGATCATAATAATATCGGAACGGCCGACTTCAACTATTACTTCAACCCCTATCGGGATGCCAACATCTCCATCGGTTTCAACCTCCAAACATTGGCCCAATGGCAGGCAGCCAGCGGCCTCGATGCCAATTCCAAAACGAACTGGTTCAATTTGAATGTGGGCGATCCGCCCATATCTCAGATTTTTTACAACGACACCCAAAACCCAATGGTGGTCGATTTAGACAATAATTTGTATCTCGATCTGGATCAAAATCCAGTGACTGGCAGCCTCGTTCTGGCCCCCTTTACGTCACGGGTGTTGATTGACACGGGCGAAGCGCCGCTGGCGCCAACTGTCTTGTATTTCGATGATGCAGGCAGCCCGCCCCAACCAGTGACGTTGACCAATATTACTGGCAGCCCGTTGACTATCAACAGCATTGCCACCAGTCAACATTTCACTCAGTCGAACGATTGTCCAGCAGCCTTAGCGGCGGAGGCGGATTGCACTATTATGGTTAGTTTTGCACCGACTGTTTCTGGACCCCTATCTGGTGCGTTGACCGTGACGCATGATGGGGGTGATCCGTATACGGCCGAACTCTATGGCGGTTTCCTCAAAGCCTATCTCCCGGCGACCTTCAAACCGTGATTCAGACAATAGGTTTAAGATTAATCTTAGTAGATCGAAAAGTGATGAAAATATTTGGAAGATTTGGTAGAATGTTTCTACCATGAGCATTCGGGTAAATCAATTTGTTTAGCTGCAAGAAATTGTTGAAAAATTGCTGGCTAAGCACAATGTTTCGCCTGAAGAGGTTGAGGAAGTTTTCTTCAATCGTCCAAGATTTCGATTTCACGAGAAAGGTCATGTTCAAGGGGAAGATATGTATACTTCAATGGGGCGGACAGTTGCTGGACGTTATCTGATTGTGTTTTTTATTCTAAAGCGGTCAAATCATGCATTAATTATCAGTGCAAGAGACATGAACCATAATGAGCGAAGGCGATATGTCAAAAGATAAAAAGAAACCCATTGAACCGATACCTGATGAATTTACGAGTATTGAAGAAGCGGCCGAATTTTGGGATAGGCATAGCCTTGCAGATTATTGGGATCAAACTCAAGAGGTCGAAATTGAAGTTCAAGCGCCGCGCCGTCAATGGATTCCCCTGGCATCTGACTTGGCAAATAAAACAGCAGAAAAGGCTCGGCAAGAAGGTGTCTCTTTAGAAACGTTAGTCAATATTTGGGTTGCCGAAAAACTAAAATCGCAAGTTTGATGGCTGTGATTTTAGTCATCCTCTTTGCCCTCTAGCTCATCTGTGCTAAACTCCAGCCCATGACTCTGGAGATTGAAAAGCTAACCCATGAAGTCGACGAAATGGCTCGAAATGCGGCCGCGCGTCAGGCTAATGAACAGCGGGTCATCGATGCCGCTTTGGAAAAGCTGCGTCAATTCAGGGAAGATTGGGATTTTATAGATTCGTCTCTGGCAATCGCCCTCGATTCAGTTGACATAAAACAGTATCGTTGCGCACGGCCGTTAAACAAAATTGAGCCGATGGATGCCGCTATTGCCCCAAGCCCTGCGCCTAGCCAAGCAACAATTGTAGCCACCGACGGGTCTCAAATCATACCGGATCGTCATGCGCCCTACCTTTATTCGCTCATCAATATCGGGGTAGTGGTTTACTTTCACGGCCAAGGATTGCCGCCTGAACAATTTACTGAACCGGTGCTCGATTATCCTGAAAAGTCGCTGGCTGATGAAGCATTTGCGGATCGGGGAGCCATTGTTAACCTCCGGCGAGATAGGGCTGAGATTGATGTGTTAGCCCGAACAGCCTGGGAATATCGGGATGAGGTTCGGCCGTTATTGGCGATTTTAGATCAGCGGCTGCTTTATTGGCCTGTCGTTGGTGACAGTGATAATGATGGCAAGCGGGTGTTGAAGACGTGGCAAAATTCAATGACCAACATTCGGGAACTAGGGGGCTACTTAGCAGGCTATATCGTCCGACCGGGCAAACGCTCTATTTTGACGCTGTTGGATACGTTCGATATTCATTTTCCCACCTTTGATAAAGAGGTGCTGCAAGGTAAGCATAGCTGGGGCGGTTTGACGGATGCCAGTCTATTCAGCCGCATTTTGGGACCAGGCGAGCGCAGCAAAGTTTTTATTGACATTTCGCATCACAATAATGAGTTTAAGGTCCAAGATGAGGATAACGAGGTTTGCTTTTTTTATTTGAACCCTGGGCAACGTGGCAGCAGCATTGCGCGAGTCGACATTCCCCTTTCGGTGGCGGAGGATGAAGCGGCCGTTTCGGCCGTTCACAGTCTGATCTATGATCAGTGTCAGATTCTAGGTGATTATCCTTACGTGATTGCGCGGGCGGATGAACAGGCGGTGGTGACGTTTAAGGATAAGAACCACCTGGACACCATGATTGGCAACAAAATGCAGCAGTATGACATTAGTTCGCAAATGACTGCCAAGCAAAGCGGTAAGAATTCTGCTAGAGGTAATAGAACCAGGCATGGAGTTTAAGGAAGTCTGAGAAGTTGAACTTCTAAAATCAGCCCTACTTCAGGTCGGAGATAGACATATGTTCAATTCAACAGTAGATAATGTAGAGATCGGCCGTGTTTTACGAGCCAGTACAGCTGGATTCGCCATCGGCAGCCGGGTGAGTCAACTATCTATGCCTAGCTTTGGTTCGTTGGTCATTGCTCAGCCAATCGAGGCCCGGGAATCTATTTATGGGCTGATTTACGATATGCACATCGACGATGATCCACTGGTGCAGCGGCTGGTCTTGACTGAAGCGCCACGCCAATCGGTGATTGAAGATCAGCGCAACAACCGCTTGCTGCCTATTGAGATGTCGGTTTTATCCATTGGCTACCGTCAGGATGGGACTTTGGCACATGGTCTACCCCCTCGCCCACCACTCAATCTCGATCCGGTCTTCTTGTGTCAGGATCAGGATGAAGTCCGCCAATTTACTGAAAAGCCAGGTTATTTGCGAATGATATTGCGGAATGTCGGCGGGCCAGTTCCAGTAGATCAACTTTTGGTAGCCCATATCAAAGCTTGCTATGAACTGCGAGGCCAAGATACTGCCTGGGCGATGCAGACGGTTGACGAGCTGATTGAGTTATTGCGGAGCAACTACGAACTGCTAGTACCAACCTTGGAAGCGATAAGTGATGCCATACCGGGGTTGGAAAGAATTGAGCCACTATTTTGAAGTTGGTAATTCGTAATTTGTAATTGTGCGTTCATTCTAGCAATTACCAGTTACCAATTACTCAATAAATTGGGTGTTGAATGAATGAAAATATAGGCTATATCGTCGGTGGGGGCTTGCGGGAAGGGTTTCATATTCGGCTGACCGTTACGGCCGATCAGGTACAAGAGGGCAGCTTTGTGGTCTGTGATAGCGGCCGTTATCGTTACTATGGCCTTGTCACCGATTTACAGCTTGGGGCGACCGATCCCCGCTTTGCTGATGAACAGAGCAGCCGTTTGCAGCCCGCCATTGCCAATGCCCTCATCGGCAAAACCCTTTATACAACCCTGGCGATGTATCCAACCTTATTGATGGATCGGGGGCCAGAAGACCCAAAAGAGATGTTGGACTGGCAGGAAAAAATTGACCGAGGGCTAGAAAGTCCAGGGCCAAAACCTGTCAAAACTGTTCCGGCTCACCATGCTCAGGTGCGGGCGGCTGATGAAGGGGATGTGGCCGATATTTTTGGCAAAGAGGGCAAGGGCATGTTCACGGTGGGCAGCACCATCGAGCAAGGTTATCCGGTTCGGTTGGACTTAAACCGCTTCGTTAAACGGTCGAGTGGTATCTTTGGCGCGACGGGTACGGGCAAAAGTTTCTTGACTAGGATGGTGTTGGCAGGGCTGATGCGAGAAGATGTGGCGGCCGCCCTGGTCTTTGATATGCACAATGAGTATGCCTTTGACGATCTTGATTCGGATGCCGGGACAAATGTCCGGGGGCTACAATCGATTTTTGGGCAGAAGGTGCAGGTGGCGGCGCTTGGTAAAGGGGCAACGGTGCGGGGCCATACGCCTGACTTTACATTAGAGTTGGCCCTGAGTGATTTTCAGACCAATGACATTCGGCTGCTGGCTGATGCCTTGAGTTTGACCGACACGGCCGAAATCACTCTCAACGCCTTAGTCCGCGATTTTGGCAGCGATTGGTTTATGAAGTTCATGAAATTAGTGCCGGGCGCGGTCGAGACAGACCCAGAAACGGGTAAAACATTTCCCGCCTCGAACTCCGTTGCAGCCTGGGCCAGGTCGAACAACGTCCACGACAAAGCGGCCGAAGCCCTTCATCGGCGGCTGGCCCGTATCTATGACAAACCCTATGTGGTTGAGCATCCTTCAAGCGATGCAGTGACGGCCATCGTCGATAAGCTAGAAAACGGCCGACACGTCATCTTAACTTTTGGCGAGTTCGACAGCGATCTTGATTACCTGCTCGTTTCTAACATTTTAACCCGCCGTATCCGCCAACATTGGGTCAGAAAAACGGAGGAGCATAAAACGCACGGCGGGCCTCAACCATTACCATTGGTCATTGCCATTGAGGAAGCCCATAAGCTGCTCAACCCCCATATCTCCAGCCAGACCGCCTTTGGGATTATCGCCCGCGAGTTAAGAAAATATTTTGTGACGCTGTTGGTGGTCGATCAACGGCCGTCCGGCATTGATGATGAAGTCATGTCCCAGCTTGGCACCCGCATAACGGGTTGGTTAGGAGACGAGGACGATATTCGGGCGGTGCTGACTGGGCTGGCGGGCCGGGATCAGTTGCGAGGTATGTTAGCCCGCCTACAGGAAAAACAAGAGGTACTGCTCCTGGGTTGGGGGGTTAAGATGCCCATCCCGATTCGCTCCCGCCGTTATGATGAAGATTTTTATAAAGAGATGCGGGGCAAGAAGAAAAAAGAGAAGCAGAGTTTGGAGGAGATAACGGCCGATTTGTTTGCCGATTGATATTGGTAATTAGCGGTAAAGGACACCGCTTGTAATTGTGTGCTGCCAAAAGGTTTAGGAAAACGATGAGTTCAGTTAGGATGATTTCAGCAACAACGACCCGCCGGATGGCGATTATGAAGCAGCGATTGGCTGGGGATAGACCAACGGCCGATATTCAGGGCATCAAAGATGTGCTGGAGGATATTCGCTGTTTGCAGCTTGACCCCATCCGGGCTGTTGAGCGCACCCAATACCTGGTGCTGTGGAGCCGCTTGGGAGACTATGACATGGCTGACCTGGGGCGGCTGATCTATGAGGAAAAGCACCTCTTTGAATATTGGGCGCACGCCGCTTCGATTGTACGAACGGCCGATTATCCCATCTTCAAACCTCAAATGGATGGGTATGCTAAGGGCGATACCGCTTGGGCCAGGCGAACGCGGGAATGGCGTACTGAGAACAAAGTTTTAGAAACCTATGTCTTGGATGAATTGAAACGAAACGGGCCGATGTCCTCTGATCAGTTTGATGATGAATCGGTTCGAGCCTGGACATCAAGCGGCTGGACAAACGGCCGAAACGTCAATATGATGCTGGACTACTTATGGAGTCAGGGCAAGATCATGGTTGCCAACCGCAAAGGGTTGAAGCGGGTCTGGGATTTGAGCGAACGTTGTTTGCCAGATTGGACGCCAAAGGAGCATTTGGATAAAGAGGAAAAGAGCTATCGGGCGGCCCAGATTGCCTTACGCGCTTTAGGTGTTGGTCGACCGCGCCAAATCAAAGATCATTTTACCCGTAACGCTTATCCTGAGTTGAAAAAAGTTGTCAAACGGCTGGTTGATGACGGCCGTTTTATCCCTGTTCAGATTGGCCCCGACAAGGCTGGTGGCGAAGAGAATTGGCCCGGCAACTGGTTTGTCCATCGTGATGATTTGCCATTGTTGGAGAGCTTGGAACAGGGCAATTGGCAGCCCCGAACAACCCTTTTATCTCCCTTCGACAATCTCATTTGTAACCGGGATCGAACTGAGGCGATGTGGGACTTCTATTACCGGATCGAGATTTATGTGCCGAAGGCCAAGCGTCAGTTTGGCTACTACGTCTTGCCGATTTTGCATGGGGATCGGTTGATCGGCCGTATTAGTCCTAAGATGGATCGCAAGAAGAATATCTTGAATGTTGAAGCTGTTTATAGGGAGGACAGTGCGCCAAAAACGGTTAAGGTCGGCCGTACTGTTGAAAAAGCCATTCAAGAGCTAGCCGAATTTTTGGGCGCAAAAGCGATTAATTATGGGGAAACGCTACCAAAGGGCTGGAAATTAGGGTAAAGTGGAGCCACCCCACGGATGCAAAAAATTTGTTTGATTCGTGAAATTCGTGGCTAGTTTTTAGGAGACGACAATGGCACCCCCCCGCGAAGAATTAGACCTTTTAAGCGCTGACATTCATCTATTAGGCAACATATTGGGGAAGGTCATTCGCCAGCAGACGGGGATGGCGGTCTATGATCTAGTCGAACGAACGCGTTCCTTAGCCATTGACAATCGCAACAACCCTGACGAATCCCATATCGAACCCTATCTAGCTGACCTGATCCGGCAGATGGATTTGTCACAGGCTGAGAACGTTGCCAGAGCCTTCACCACCTATTTTGGGCTAATCAATCTGGCCGAAGAAAATCATCGGATTCGAGTGCTGCGAGGTCGAGAACGAGCGGCCCATCCAAACCCGCCTAGAGAGACCATTGCCAGCGCCATTGCGACTCTAAAACAACAAGGGGTGGAGACGGCCGAAATGGCCGCCATCCTAAACCGCCTCCACATCGAACTGGTCTTCACCGCCCATCCCACCGAAGCCAAACGCCGCTCTGTCCTTTCAAAACTGCGAGATATATCCAACGTCTTAACCGCTATGGAAAGACAAGACCCCTTGCCAGGAGAGCGCAGCCGGATGGAGGCTGATATTTTAGCGAATGTCGAAGCCCTTTGGTTAACGGAGCGCAGCCGCTCCCAAAAGCCAGAGGTAACGGACGAAGTCAAGTCCTATCTCCATTACCTGGAAAGCTCTATTTGGAATGTACTGCCAGAGGTTTATCGTATATTAGACGAAGCCCTGGCCCAGCATTACTCTGAGTTAACCGTGCCAGATCGCTTCTTGACCTTTGGTTCCTGGGTAGGTGGCGATCGGGATGGTAATCCTAATGTGACGACCCCGGTAACGGCCGAAACGCTTCGCCTCCATCGCGGACTGGCCGTCGAGCATCATAAGCAGGTGGCCCAAAATCTATCCCGTTTTCTCAGCACTTCTCAACGGCTGCTGCCGATTGATGAAGCGTTGGCTAGTGAGATGGCTCATGGCAAATCGACCCGACGCCTTGAATGGTTAAAGCAACGTTACCCGCAGGAACCGTATCGCATTTACGCCTCTCTACTGGCCGAGGAGCTTCGCCAGGCATCGGAGGAGGATCAAGTGAAGCGGCGGTTGTTAGGGGAAGGGGTCGGGCCGCTGCCCTCGTTGCGGACCAGAGAACATTTAATCAATCAACTGAATATGTTTTCTGATAGTCTAGAGAAAAGCGGAGCCAAGAACATCGTCAATAACGAGATAAAACCATTTTTGAATCAGGTCAAAATATTCGGCCTTCATGCTGCCGGACTTGACATTCGCCAGTTTAGCGACGTTCACACGGCCGTCTTGACTGAGCTATGCCGCTATTTTGCCTACCATGATAATTATGGTGGGCTAGATTCGGCCGAACGGACAACGCTCTTAACCCATCTTCTTGAGCAGCCGCTGCCTGATTTACAAAACGCCAAAGGTTTATCCGCGCAAACGGCCGAAACCCTGACCCTCTTCAAGACTTTGGCAAGGGCGGTGAAATATTACGGGGCTGACCTTATTGGGCCATACATTATCAGCATGACCAGAGGGGTTGATGACGTTCTGGCTGTCTTAATATTAGCCCGCTGGGTCGGTTTGTGTTTGCGCCCCGACAATTTAGAAGAAGGATTGTCTATTACCCCGCTTTTTGAAACACGGGAAGATTTAGACAACGCGGCGGGTGTAATGACAGCGTTGTTTGAGCATCCCGTATACGGCAGACATCTACGCGCCTTAGACAACGAGCAGATCATCATGATTGGCTACTCAGATAGCAACAAAGATGCCGGGTATCTGGCCGCCAACTGGGAACTGTTCCAGGCCCAAGAAAAGCTGGTCAAGGTGTGTGAGAAGCACCACGTTACTTTGACGCTGTTTCATGGTCGGGGCGGGACGGTGGCGCGAGGTGGCGGGCCGATCAGCCGCATCATTCGAGCGCAGCCAGCGGGGTCGGTGAACGGCCGTATTCGCATCACCGAACAGGGCGAAATTATTGAAGAGCGCTATGGCAATCCGGCCATTGCCCGCCGCCATCTGGAACAGGTAGCCCATACTGTTCTGCTGGCTAGTTCGCCCCAATATGAAGACGAGAACACCCCTCGCGCTGAATGGCGTAAAACAATGGATGCCCTGGCTGTCATCGCCCACCGCATCTACCGGAGATTTATCTATGAAACACCCGATTTACTAACCTATTGGCAGCAAGCGACCCCGGTCAATGAGATTGGCAAAATGCGGATCGGCTCCCGGCCCGCTCGCCGTCAATCAAGCGATCCGCTTGCGGGACTGCGGGCCATTCCCTGGGGCTTTAGCTGGATGCAAAGCCGTCACGGACTGCCCGGTTGGTATGGGCTTGGCGAGGCTTTAGAGCAATATGGCAATGACCCGGCGGCATTAGCCCAACTGCGAGAGATGTATCGAGAGTGGGTATTCTTCCGGGCGCTCATCGATAATGCTCAAATGGCTTTGGGCAAGGCCGATATGGGCATCGCTCACCTCTATTCCGGTCTAGTTGAGGATGACCATATACGCGAGACGATTTTTGGACAGATTTTGACCTCTTATGAACAGACCTGCTATTGGGTACTTGAGGTGACGGGGCAAAAGAGAATCCTAGACAATGCCAGCACGTTGCGGCATTCGATCGCCCGTCGCAACCCATATGTCGATCCCCTCAACTTCATTCAAGTCGAACTATTGCGCGAACTGCGGGCTTTGCCTGACCAGAACAGCCCTAAGGCCAACGAACTGCTTGAAGTCATCTTCCTGACCATTAACGGCATTGCGGCCGGATTGAAAAATACGGGTTAGAGGATAAAGACGGTTCCAAAACGGCCGGTTTTTCCCTGTTCTGCTCGATGGGAAAAGAACAGATCGGTGCGGCAAGCGGTGCAAAATTCTGACAGCTCAATCTGACGAACTCCTGCCTCAAACAGATTGCGTCGGTTGGCCTCAGGTAAATCAAAGTAAGGACGGCCGTTATCTATCTTATCTTCCGGTGGAGACAGCAGCAGTGTGTCTGGCGCATCAAATCGCTCCTGCACCAACCCAATCACTGGTTCATCCACCTCATAACAGCAGGGGCCAATGCACGGCCCAACCGCTGCCAGGAGTTGGGTTGGATCGCTGCCAAACTCGTTGACCATCGCTCGAACCATCGCCCCTGGCAAATCTTTCACCGCCCCTTGCCAACCAGCATGACCCAGGCCAATGGCGCGGTTCGCTGGATCGTAGAGGAAAATGGGGGCGCAGTCGGCATAGTTCATCGACAGACCACAGCCCGGTTCGTCAGTAATTAGCCCGTCAATGGGACCGATATATTGACCGTAATCGGCCGAAGTTACTCGCGCCACTTCCGCTCCATGAACGAGATGGGCATGAACGAGAGTGTCATTGGTGCGTTGAAAACGGCCGTAGGCAATGGCCCGATTTGCCAACACATTGGCCTCATCATCCGGCACAGAAAGGCTCATGTTGAGCGATGTGAAATCGCCCTGACTAACCCCGCCGTGACGGGCAAAAACAGCATGATCAATCTCGCCGTTATTAGGGAAGGTGGAAAATTGAAGAATAGATATAGTGTTAAAGGTATATTGTCTCATAAATAAAAAAAGGTGAAGGATAATTTTCATATCCTCCACCTTTATCTAAAAAGGTAGTTTACTACCTGCTTAATTCCATTTTATTGACCAAGAACAATAACGGCCGTTACCCTCCTGATCTTGCCATCTCGTCTAGTTTTCTAAAAGACGAACATTTTGGGCGGCTGGGCCTTTACGGCCTTGGCCTACCTCAAATGTGACGCGAACGCCATCTTCGAGGGTCTTGAAGTTTGGGCTATCAATAGCCGAGTAATGGACGAAGATATCTCCACCATTATCATCTCGTTCAATAAAACCATAACCTTTCTGGTTATTGAACCACTTCACTGTTCCTGTTTCTTGTGCCATTTTTTGTGTTCCTTTCTTACAAACTAAAAATAAAAAAACCGCCCAGAGATTTGAAGTCTGGCCGGTTGAAAAAACTAGATTTCATCACCCTGTACACAGAGCTTACTGCAAACTAACTTCAACATAGAACGATACCCTATTTCTGAAATAAAGTCAAAATTTTCGATTTTATCCCTTTCAGGTAAACTTTAAGCTAAATCAAAACCCTTTGGAAAAGGAGTTGGTTTCAACGAAATTGCACGGAAAAATTAAATGACTGAAAGGCGAAAAACAACGGTCGATCTGAGCATATTAAATGGTTGCGAACTGCACGTCCACGGCGGTGGCTGTTTGTTTCCAGAAGATTTGCTGGCCTTGGGCAAAGATCATTACGAGCAGGTCGATTGGTCGCCCTACGTTGACTTTTATGAGGAGGTTTACGGCCGTAGACCCGATCCCATCGCCCTCTTCCGCAATACGGTGAATGGCGATTCGACTGCAATGGATCAGTTTCGACAAGAAGTGGTCGTCGGTCCAGCCGACAGCGGCGATTTTTCCCGATTCCAGGCTAAGTTTAACTTTGGCGCTTGCCTCATGCGGCATTGGGAGTTTGAGTTAGATCGGCGGGGTGAGATCGTCCTCCAAACCGTTGAAGCCCATCGTAGAGAGGGGTTGGATTACGTTGAATACCGTTCAATGTTCAATAGAATTTCAGAAGACCCAGATGGCTTTTTCCACTTTCACGGCAAAAACGCCAGCGTGCTTCAATCAGCCAGCGGAAACGGTTTCACCGCCCGTTATCTGATCAGTCTGCCCCGTTGGTTGCCGCTTGAAGGGTATGAGATGGTTCATCAACTTTTTGACCGTATGCCTGATATTGTACCGGCTGTTGTTGGTTTGGATTTCTGTTACTTTGAGGAAGGCTATCCTCCGAAAACGGTTCAACCGCTTTTTGAGCGGCTGCAGCGGGATAATAAAGAACAGCCGGAACGAGCCTTAGAAGTAGCTTACCATGTTGGCGAAGTCTATTTTGACAAATCATTAGAGAGCGCCATTCGTTGGTGTCATGAAATTGCGGAGATGGGCGCCAAGCGGCTGGGCCATGCCATTGCTTTGGGGTTAGACCCGGCCGTTGCTATTGCCAGACGGCCGAACGCCCATGAAGCGGAACTGGTTAGCGAACGGCTAGACCAGATAGCGTATGACCTGACCCATCAGGAGCAGTTGACGGCTTATGGTATTATGGTTGATGTGGTTGCCTTGGAGAAGGAGCAAACCCGACTGGCGAAACGGCCGAGTGATGAGATGGTTGAACGGCCGTACACAACCCAACGACTAGAAGAAGCCAGACGTAGACAAGACTTCGTGCTAGATCGTTTAGTGGAATTGGGGACGGTCATAGAAACCTGTCCTACCTCTAATTTACGAATTGGCGGCGTGCCATCTTCAGCCGAACATCCCGTTCATCGTTTCTTACGCTCTAACGTTAATCTAGTCATCTCTGCCGATGACCCTGGCACCTTCGACACCCCATTGGCGGCCGAAATCGAATGGGTACTGGCAAATACCGATTATGGTTCGGCCGAATTGATCGAACGGTTGGGTGATCCTCGCCGTTTTCGTTTTCAAAGAGAATAATTCACACCTCTAAGGAGCCAGAAATGACTCGCTTCAAATTCATCTTATTTATTGCTTTTGCTTTAGTGGTTGTTGGGTGTGGGCAAGAAGAGCCAACGCCAGAGCCGACAGTAGCCCCAACCTTGATCCCAGTCCCAGAGCCAACCGCCACTGATGTGCCACCAACCGCTACCCTAGAACCGACTGAGACCCCGCAGCCGACCGCCACCCCAATACCGTCTCCGACCCCTGTTCCGGCTAGTGCACTCATTGAGATGGGTGATACTCAACTGCTGTTGAGTGATTGGCGCGGAGCAGAGGAAGCTTATCGTCAAGCGATTGTTAATGATCCCGAAAATGCCCTCGCTCACGCTCGCTTAGCCTACCTACTCCATTTTCATCCCCAAACCTATGCGGAAGCGATAGAGGTTGGCCGAGAAGCGGCCGAATTAGCCCCGACCGATCCAGTAATCGTTTCTTTTTTGATCATGGCCTTAACCCAGGCAGGGGAATATGAAGAAGCGCTAGCACAGGCTGAAAAAATAGATGCTTATGCGTTTAACAATTCATTTGCGCTTAGCATTCTAGCGGATCTATATTTAACGATTGGCGATTATGAAGAGGCTGATAGGTTGATGGATGTGGCCTTGCTTGTTTCGGGTTTTGCTTTCGGCATTGAAAGAGTAGAGATCGACCGTGTTCTGGCTACCCATGCTTTCTTGAATGGGGTTCGACCGACGGCCATCCAATATTCAAATCGCTTATTTGATAATGCCCCTCAATTTGCGCCCGCCTACCTTGTTCGGGCGCAGATATTGACCTCAGATGGTTTGCGAGGCGTAACGCATCGGGGACTTGTTGTAGAAGGGTTGACCCTAGATGCTGATTATCTACCTCTAATGGTCGAATTGGCCCAACTAGATGCCCGGGCGGGAAATTTTGATTTGGCTTTAGATAGTTGCGAGGATGTTATTCGCCTCTTCCCAGAACTGCCCGATGGCTTACTGTGCCAGGGGGATGTCTTGTTGCAGCAGGAGATGTATGAGCAAGCTGAGGAAGTTTACAACCAGGTAATCGAACTGAATGAGGAAAACTATCGAGGATATATTGGTCGGGGGGAAGCTTATTTAGGCTTGGAAGATTGTGAAACGGCCGAAGCCGACCTCTTGACCGCCCTAGAACGCAACCCGTATACCGTTCGTGCTTATGTTGCATTGGGAGAAACGCATATTTGTCTGGGCAATACGGCCGAAGCAGAAGCCGCTTTCCAAGAGGCATTGACCTTAAAACCGTTCGACCCGGCAACGCATTTCGCATTAGGAAATTTTTACCTGGAGCAAAACCGATACGATGATGCCGGCCCAGAATATCTCAGAGCGATTTCGTATGCGCCTATTGGGACCACCCCGTCCGCTTACTACGCCAATTTGGGTCAGACATTGCAAGCAGTTGAACGCTGCACCGTTTCTGGCCCCACCCAAGAAGTAACCCACTTTCTTTGCGCGGGTCAGTTTTTGTTAGGTTTTGAAAATTATCTAACAGCCGCTGAAGCCTTCAATTTTGCCTTGGAATTAGATGAAGATTCTTTCTATGGTTTGGAAGGTTCAGTGGCAGCCTATGCTAACGAACGCTACTGTGATGTTTCCCTATCCTATCTAATCCGGTTGAGCAGCTATGTTGAGCCTCGTTCTAGTTTGGTTGGGATATTCGATTCAAATTGCGCTAGTTTCATTGCAGGTACGTCTACGACCTTTGAGCCGGATGGGGAGTTGATTAGCGAGGATGAGGCCCGTCAGGTAATAGAGACGGCCGTCCTGAAAATCGAAGGGATGGACGAGGTGTTCGTCCTCTTTGACACCATCGACCCTGAATTGGCCGGGGTGTCGGAACAGCGGATATTGATCATTGAATACTCTACGGCGTTGGAACGAGATTCGGCCGAGTTGGATAAGCAATTGACCGATATTGTTTTTGAGGCAACAGAGCCATTTATCCTAACAGATTCGGAGCCACTATTTTTGTTGGTACGAGCCAGAGTGGGTTTGAACGACCTGCCCGCTGGCTATTTTGTAACCCGCTTTAGCGCGATCTTCTGGTACAACGGTGATATTACGACCCGACTCTATACTCTCACCTGGAACAGTATTGACGATCTTTTAGAAAGCCTGGAGGAATCTGAAGAAGATTCATAAAGTGTCTTGAATGATGCAAGACAACTACATTACTCCTTAGTTGAAAAGGCCGTGATCATGCCGAGGGCGACATAGACGGTTCCAGCGAAATACCGTTGAATGCGGAGCAAACGCAGATTGTTCCTGAGCCAATTTCCGGCCGTTCCTGCCAATACAGCATAAGCCCCATCAGTAAAGAGACCCAGCAATACTAAGATTAAACCTAAAATAAAAATCTGACTACCTATTGCCCCTCTTGTCGGGTCGGCAAATTGGGGTAAGAAGGCAAAGAAAAAGAGGGCGGTTTTGGGGTTTAAGATGTTAACAACCACGCCCTGATAAAAGATTTGACGAAGGGAAGCTGATTCAACGGTGTTTGTCTCAACGACTTCTTTTTCAACAAATAACTTACGAAAGCCGAGATAGATTAGATAGCCTGCGCCTAATAGCTTGACGATGTTAAATAGCAGGGCCGAGGAGACGAGCAGGGCGGAGATGCCGAACGCGGCCGCAACGACATGAAACATAGTCCCAACGCCAACCCCTAAGGTCGAAACGAGTCCGGCTGGCCGACCCTGGTCAATGCTGCGGGCAATGATGTAGAAAACGGCCGGGCCGGGGACTAACAGCATGGCTAACCCGGCGGTTAAAAAGAGTAAAAAGCTGGTTGGTTCAAACATGGTCACTCCTAACAAATAGTTAGTTGGCTGCGGCCGTCCTCGATAAACTGTCTTTTTCGATCTCCGCCCGAACGGCCGAAGCGCATCGTTGGAAGTCGGCCGTTGCTTGCATCTCCAATTGGCGGGGTCGGGGCAGGGTAATGGGGATGTTCGCTGTGATGGTTCCTGGGTGGCCGGTCATCACCAGAACCTCATCGGCCAGCAGCACTGCTTCTGGGATACTGTGCGTCACTAGGAAGACTGTGACCGGCATAGCATTCCAGATTCGGAGCAGCTCCTGCCCCATCCTTTCTCTTGTTAAAGCATCTAAGGCCCCGAACGGCTCATCAAGCAGCAGCAAGGCCGGTTCATGAATCAGCGCTCTGGCAATCGCCACTCGTTGAGCCATGCCACCAGACAATTGGGAAGGGAAACTAGCCTCAAAGCCCGTTAACCCAACCAGGGCGATCATATCTCTGACCCGTTGGTCGGCCAAAGATTCGCTGACCCCTTGCAGCTCTAATGGTAGGTAGATATTTTGGTAGACGGTGCGCCAGGGCATAAGGTTATCTTTCTGGAAGACGATGCCGATGGGCGCTTCTTTCTCGTTTTCAGACTGTCCGTTTACATGAACGCTGCCTTTGGTGGGGGTTAAAAGACGGCCGAGTATCCGCAGCAAGGTAGATTTACCAACCCCGGAAGAGCCGACCAGAGCCACGAAATCGCCCGGCTGAATAGAGAGCGAGACATTGGCAATCGCTTCCAATTCCTCAGAAAAGGAATGGCTAACGGCATTTACCTCGATGAACGGTTGGCTATTCATTGATTAGCAATTGGGCGAGACGTTCAACTTTTCAAAAAAGTTGAACGTCTTACTTCCTTCACCAAAACACTACTGTTCGGCCGCCAGTACATATCGATTTGTATAAGCCGCTTCTAAAGAATCAAGCGGCGCGTCGATGAAATTGATCTGTAACAGAACGTCTTGGGTCTGTTCCCACGAGGCGGGATCGGTTAGACCCAATGTCTCTGCCTGCCACATGGCTAACGAAGCTTCTAGGACGTTCATCCGACTGTCATCTAATCCTTCAACATACTTTTTGCTGATCTCATAGGCCGCATCCGGGTCGGCTAATGTATCCGTTAATCCTCGCAGGATGGCCTCGACAAAGTCTTCGACTTGATTAGGGTTTTCGGCCATGTAACTTTCATTAGTGATGATACCGTTGGCGACCAAATCAATGTAATCGGCAACCTGAATAACGTTGAAATCTTCACCTTGAGCAGCAAGCTGTAAAGGTTCGTTATTGGCATAGCCAACAACAGCCTCGACCTGGCCAGTTACGAAAGCTTCAACCTGGGAAAAGCCAATTTCGCTGGCATTGACATCGGCTTCTTGTAGGTTATTGGCAGATAACAGCCCAACATAGCCGACGTAACTGGCCCCGAAGAAACCTGGAATGCCGACTGAATGGCCTGCCAGATCGGATGGCTCTTGAATGCCAGCGTCGGTCTGGCTGATGATAGCTATAGGGAACTTTTGAAACCATTCCAGGATATAAACAACCGGAATCTCCTGGGCGCGGGCCATGATGACCTGTTCGCCACTAACAATGGCGAAGGGTAAGTCGCCGTTGCCAACTAACTGCACGCCGTCGGTCTCAAAACTGTAATCGAATTCAATCTCAAAGCCTGCCTCTTCAAAATAGCCTCTTTCGACTGCAACATAGAATGGGGCATATTGCGGATCGGCGATGAAACCCATTGGCAGACGGATTTTTGTTACTTCGGCCGTTGGTCCATCACCGCCGCAGGCAGCTAAAAGAAGTATCAATAAAGGGTAAAGAAAATGGATTCGTTTCATAAAGTAAAATCTCCTTTGAAAAACGTTCACTTAATGGTTGAGTTATTTTTGGTTGACGCGCTGCCAGCGAAGCATATTTTTTTCCATGATGGCAACGAAACTGTACATGGTTAGGGCGATGATAGCTAAGGCGACTAGGACGGCAAAAACTTCATCGGTTCTAAATTGATAGCGGGCTTTGACTAATAAGAAGCCTAAGCCGCGACTGTTGGGCTGGACAAATTCGCCAACTAGCGCTCCGATGACGGAAAGAGTAGCCCCGACCTTTAATCCAGCCAGCAAGACAGGGAGAGCAGCCGGCCACTCTAGTTTACGGAAGATTTGCCAGCGGCTGGCCTTGAGGGCGATCATAAGATCATACAGTTCGTCTGGAACGGAGCGCAGTCCGGCAATGATGTTGATGAGAATAGGAAAGAAAACGACTAATACGGCTACCAAGACCCGGCTCCAGTAGGTCGAGCTAATCCAGATGCTGAGTAAGGGAGCGATGGCGATGACGGGTATGGCTTGAGAAGCGATAAGGTAGGGGGAAAGGAGCTTTTCAGCCAGGGGTGATTTTGCCAACAGGTAGCCGAGAGGTAGAGCGATGAGAAAGCCGATCAGCAGACCAGGAATGACTTCGCTGATAGTGATGAGGCTGTGTCTGAGTAGAATGCCATCTAGGAGTGATTGCCGAACTTGATTCAAAACATCAATCGGCCCAGGTAAGATGAAGCGATTGTAATTGCCAAGAATGACCAGGATATGCCAGACTGACAAGAGTAGGAAAAAGGAGATAAAGGTAGTCAGCCAGGTCGGTGGTGTACGAAGCCAAGTTAAGGACATTTTTGGTTTTTTCAGGGTTGTCTGAATAAGACTTTGCCATCGAATCATGGGATTTGCCTTTTGATAGGCCACTCGCGCAAAGGCGCCAAGTCGCACAGAAAGATGTTTTAATGATTTATTGGGGCAAGGGGAAGGGGAAGGGTAACGCAAGCTCGGCCGTAACCACACTCTCGCCCACAATAAAAAGCCCCACCAGTTGGTGGGGCAATGTATGGCAAGATCGTACGCGGCCGTTTTATTTAAGAGCGTAAACAAGGCGACGACATCGTTACCTTACCGCTCCTTCAAGCTGACGATGCAGTTTCTAAGCGAAGCCTTTTATTTCATCGTCAGCCCTTACCTTCTCCCATCCAGACTATCACTGTCGGCTCTGGAATTTCACCAGATCCACCTCTATGGGACGGTTAAATACGTTCATAGGGGTCGCGGGCTTGGCTTGCGTTTGCCTCACCGCCGGTCGGGGATTTCACCCTGCCCCGAAGGTATTGTATTTAGTTGTTGGCGGTGATTATAGCCAAGAGGATGAAAGTGGCAAGGTACAGATGGCAAATGGCAAAATCACTTCAAAAAGCTCATGCGAAGGCATAAAGGCCTATAATTTGTTGTTAGCGAGTTATTCTTGCGCTGGTTCGGTGTCGTCTTCGTCGGCGACAGTTGAGCCATTTTCGTCGGTTTGTTTAACACCGCGTAGACTGCTTAAGGTGTCCATTAGATTAACACCTGTTAAGGCTTCTACCGTTTCTGGAACCTGGGCGATGATGTTGGTGACATCTTTGGTGATTCGGGAGGTGCCTGCCCCGGAATCGTTGCCTTCACCGTTGCTGATGACGACGATACGATCTGTATTGGAGAGCGGGGCGGATATGGCGGCTGCAACCTCTGGTAAAGCGTCAATGACTTGCTGGATAACGGCCGCTTGGGTGTACTGTTCCCAGGCATTGGCTTTCTTGAGCGTTGCCTCAGCTTCAGACAAACCTTGTTCCTTAATAACTTCGGCTTGGGCCAAACCTTGTTGCTTGATAACCTCGGCTTCAGCCAGACCTTGTTGCTTAGTAACTTCTGCTCCAGCAAAGCCTTTGGCTTTGGAAGCGGAGGCTTCGCCTTCACCGCGAGCGCGAATGGCTTCGGCCTCACCACTGGCTTCAATCTGTAATTGATATTGACGGGCGTCGGCCAACGTGCGAACTTTGTATTGTTCGGCTTCGGCCGGTTTGCGGACAGTGGCATCCAGTTCTCTTTCGCGTCTTTCAACTTCCTGTTCTTGAACCTGGATCTGCTTTTGTTTGGCAATGACCTCAATCTGAACCTCTTCAGCTTTAATTTTCTGGTTCTCAATATTTTGTTGGAGGGTATAGGCCAGTTCTGATTCCGCTCGATTACGATTGACCTCGGCCTGGTATTGGGCTTTCTGAACTTCGTAATCTTTCTGACTTTCAGCAATTTTTGTTTCAGCTTGATATTTGGCCGCTTCTCCTTCCTGGCGGGCTTCGGCACTGCGGATAGTTGCGTCTCTATCGGCTTCGGCCTCGCCAATCACGGCATCGCGCTTTACCTGAGCGATTCGAGGACGGCCAAGCGCTTCCAGATACCCTTCGGCATCGGCAATATCTTTGATGACGAAAGAGACGATTTCCAGACCCATATTAGCCATATCTTCGCCGGAAACTTCCTGTACCTTTTGGGCAAAGGCTTCCCGGTCACGATATAGTTGCTCAACGGTCAATGTACCTAGGATTGCACGGAGATGACCGGCCAATGTCTCGTGGGCGACATGCTTGATTTGCTCTTCGGTTCGAGAGAGGAATTGGATTGCGGCCGTTCTAATCGACGCCTCGTCGCTGCCAATTTTTATCTGGGAAACGCCATCAACGGTAACAGGAACACCTTCGACAGTTGGGACATCTGGCGTATTAACATCAATTGTGATGATTTCTAATGACAAATCATCCACTCGTTCGAATATAGGCCAAATAAAAGCACGACCCCCGGTAACTATCTTAAAATTGCTTTTCATCAGGTTGGTATCTTGTCGCCCTTCACCTAGCCCCGAAATAATCAAAGCCTTATTGGGGCCAACCTTTTTAACCCGACTTGAATAAGCAAACAACACGGCGAAGATAATAAATACAACGCCGCCGATAATGATTACCAAAATTGGATCCATTTATTTTCCTCCAGTAATTATGTTTCGCTTGTGAAAGGTCTGACTATTGCAACTCTACCGACGATTTTTTCAATTGTAACCAAATCTCCGTTGTTAATTTTCTCTCCAGTAGCTGAACGGGCACCTAATGTTACCCGTCCACTAATATTATTAAATGCGATTTGACCTAGACCGCTGCTAGGTACGGTAATAATGACTTCTGCTTCTCGGCCAACAGCATCGTCAGTCATGGAGAAGTGACTAGATTTAGTCGGTGAAAGGACGTATATAAAAAACGCTTGAGCAGCAGCACCAATGACCAGACCAGATAGAGCTGACCAAATAATACTTGGAATTGTGTCCATATCTAACCATAATCGTGTTACGAGCCCAACCATACCAAAAATTGAGCCAAACATGGCTAGAGCAAAAGGACTCAAGCTGACAAAACTAAAGATGCCATCTGTTTCAGCATCTACATCAAAATCAAGAATGTCTCCTAATTCAGCTCCGAGCAGGCTAATCACCGCAAAGACGAAGCTAATACCAAAGACAATGGTGTATACAAGATTTAGCGTTCCAGAAGCAAATAACGCATCTAGCATAGAATTTCATCCTTTTAAAGTTTCGGGAACAGTTCGATCAAATTATACAAGGATATGAGGTAGGATAGCAACCTAAATGCCATCAAAATAGTCAGTAACCGCCCGAAGATAAATTAGTGGAACTGTTCGGACGGTTTAGGTGTAATTACCGTCTGATTGTATTTTTAATTGTTGGCCGCTTACATAGCAAGAACGGCCGTTATTTGTTTGTTTTACTTGGGTCTTAAAAGCTATACGGAAAATAGCGAGATTTGGTTGCTAATTTCCAAAAACCAGGCTTTGAATGGCGGTTTTAGACATTAAGCGGTCGATAAATAAAGCTTTATTTTTGGCGTGATTTGCAAAATTGTTGGGAGAATGTGGTATACTCTTGGGTGTGATAAATCATATGGAATCCTGTCTACACAGGAATGACACTAGCTGATATGCTGGTTGATTAGTTCGTAAGGAGTTAGTTAAAGAATGGCTAAGAAGAAAGGGAGAAGAAGAAGAACTCTCTCGGAAAAGATCACGATTGTTTTAAGTATTTTGATCGCGATCAGTATGATTGCGACGGTATTTGTTGGGTTCGCCTCTCATGGGTTGGGTGGTTAGTTTGAGTTAGGATTCAAAGTAGAATTCGATTTGGGGGGAACTCACTTTCAATTGTATCAATTATCTGCTTTCGGCCGTTTAGGTTGTTGAGGTAAATTGTCTAGGAGCCGATGTTAGCGTTTTTGGTCGTTTGACCAGAGATTTGCTGCTAACAATCCGAAAAGGACGGCCGTTTGCCAATTGCTTGTCAGCCAAAGGGTGGTGTCGAAGAGGCCGATGACGAGCATGGCGATCCAGGGAGCGATGGCGGCGGGGCGAAGGGGCTTGACTCTGAAAGGAGACAGGAGCAACCACAGGAGCAGCAGCAGACCGGGGAACCCAAGTTCGGCCGTTACCAGAAGCAGGACATTATGAACCCGCGCTGCCTGAGGGTCGACTGTTTTTGCAACATCAGTGTAGCTGCCTAATCCAACGCCTGTGAGAGGATGCTCGATGATCAACTGTAAAGCTATTTCGGCATCTTCGACCCGTTGGTTTAATGATTGGGCTTCGCTCGGTGTGTCTAGATTAGTTAAGCGGCTAAGAAAAAGATCGCTGTAGAACAGAAGTAGCGGAACTAATAAGAGCAATGGGAAAATGAATTTTAGATATTTACCAATTTGGCGTTGGCTGTCGACGATTTGGGATGTACTCCTATGACGCCAATCTCTTAGCATTAGCCAGGTCAGCAATCCTCCAAAAAATGCCAGGCCCGCACCCCGCGAAAAGGTTAAGATTAGCCCAACCAGACCGATCATAAAAACAGCGAACCAGACCATTCGTAGCCAGCTTTGGGAGCGAACTATTGTAGGCAGCAGCATGAGCAACAGGGTCGTCAGAATAGCGCCTAGCAAGTTGGGGTGGGCGGTTAAGCCGTAGGCCCGAAGCCAGGGGTGATCGCGGGCAAAGATTACACTGACACCTTGATAAATGGGGTCTAGGGGTAGTTCGCCCAGCCAAACTAAGCCCAGATCACTTTGCTGGAGAAATTGGGCGATGGCAACTGTACCTTGAACAAGGACAATGGCCGCCAGAGTCGGTTGGAGGTTCGGCCGTTCGTTCAGCGAAAAGAGGTAAACGAACCAGGCCAAGATTAGACCGCCAATCTGAATGAATTGAAGCCGGGCTGGGGCAGATGCAAGGCTAATAAGCCCTAATATAGTCAATCCCAACAGCGGCCAACTGGTATTTCGGTTACCCCACCGCCAGGGAGTTAAATTATCAGACGATCCTTGCTGGGATAACCAACGTTTCAAAAGCCAACAGACAGCAGCAATGAGAGGCAGAAGGTTTAGTATGCCTAATTGAACTGGCCCCCCGGCTAACTCATTGAACTGAAAAAGGGGCAGCCAACTAAAAGGCCCATAACGCCAGGAAGGAGTGGTTAAGATGAGGAATAAAAGGAGAGCGAAGGAGAGGTGAGCGGCCGTATTTAATCCCTTTAGTAAACGGGTGTTGTAACCAGGCGGTTTGCGCTCCTCATTTGTTGTAGTTTGAGGAGTCATAGTTGGCGCCTCAACTCTTGATAAAGGTTTAAAAAGCGAAGGATTGTTTGTTTGAGGCTGTACTGATCAATGACTTTTTGGCTGGCCTGCTGGCGAAGGGTTTCATATTGGATTGGATCGGAGAGTGTTTGGACTGCTTGAGCGGCTAACTCGGCAGGGCTGTCAGTTGAAGGTTGATGAGCTAGTTCGGCCGTTACGCCGACAGGTGTTCCCAAGACAGGTAATCCACAAGCCATTGCCTCCAGGACAGACATACCTTGCGACTCGTGGCGTGAGGTTTGGAGATAGAGATGACCTTGTTGGAAGATTTGGGGCATAGCTTCGTAAGGGACTGCCCCTTTCCAGGTGATGTTTTTGTGGATTTGAAGGGATTGAGCCAATGATTCTAATTGCGGCCGTAATGGGCCATCTCCAGCTAACAGCAATCGGACATGGGGTATTTCTTTTTTTATTAAAGCAACTGTTTCTAGCAAAAGCGTCTGATTTTTGACAGGGGTCAGGGAAGCGGCTTGAACAATAGTTGGATGATCCCAAGCAGGCGTTTGGCCCGGTTGGAATTGGTTGATGTCAACACCTAAAGGGATATGGTGGGCTTTGAGCATGTTTAGCCCTTGCTGTTGGGCAAGATTTAGTTGGTAGCTTGATCCGGCCGTTACTGCTCTGGCGCTTTTGAGAGAGAGGCGAACAATCTGACTGCGGATAAAGGAGCGTTGGGTTCCGTAACTGATGTCGGGTAGATGACACAATTCTCCGCCGCCGATACTGACAATGACAGGACGCTTGATTTGGGCGGCTGCCATCACCGCCACCAGCCCCGGTTCGTCGGCCCAAAAGGCGTGGAGGACATCAAAAGGGGTTTGGCGATGCTGCTGAATAATAGCCCGGATGGTTTGCCGCCAAATGCCGATAGAGGCGAAGCCCCCCCGCTGTTGGCCGCCAGTTGCCTGGTGAATAAAGTCGCCCCATCGATACTGTCCGGCATCGGGATAGCGGAGACTGAAGATGTGGAGGTCGTGTTCTTGGGCCAGCGATGTTGCCAGGGTTTGGAGGGCAGGAATGGCCCAATCCGTGGCATCGGCGCTGAAGCCAGGAGTGATAAGGGCAATTTTCATGGAACGGCCGACACCTGAAAGAGGGTATAGGGGGGATGGTAGGCAATTTCTGTTAAGCGGCCGTTTTCTTCGAGCCAATGGTAATTTTGTTGGGGGGATAAATCTTGCCATTGGCTGTTGATATTGTCCAGGTCGAGGAATAGGTAAAGCGGGGCTTGATTCTCGACCAGTTGAGCCAGCGATTCGGGATTAAGATGGTAGATTTCGCTGACAGATAGTTCAGTGCGATGCTGCATGGTTAATGTGACGCCGAAGGTGATGACGGTGGCATCAGGAGGGACCTGGGACTCGACCCAGTGGGCGGCCGTAATTTGGGTGTTGTTGATAGCCGTAAAGTTTCGTAAATCGCGCCCAGCCCAGGCCAGACTGCCGAGGAGGGCGAGGGTTAGGTAGAGGATGAGGAGGGGTTTTGAATAATGAATAATGAATTGTGAATGGCGCTTTTGATTGGGCCCTTTTGATCGGTGATTGGAGTCATTCGTTGACAAGTAATTGGTAAATCGTAATTGAGCCTTCGAGAGGGAGTGGAGGCCGAGGCCGACTAGGACAGTGAGAGGGGGGAAGAAGGCTAGAGAGAAGCGAGGATTTTCCCAGGTGCCAATTAGAAAGAGGTAGAAGATCAGGGGCCAACCAAGGAGGACGGCGATTTGGTGAGACGGCCGTTTTCGGAATGACCAAAGGGCTAAAAGAAGAAATGGGGTTAGCAAAGGAAAGATGAAGGCGGGGTGTAAGATGGGCATAGCATAGAAAACGCCAACCGGTCGTTCATAGGTAAAGGTGCCATCACCATAGGTCACAGTGGTTTTGAGGGCATTGGTGGGATTCCAGCTTGTTACTTCCAGGTTGCCGACGAAGGATGATTGCCCTTGCCCAAGGGTGAGTAGAAATTGGGAAGATATGATTATGCTGCTGATGAGAACGGCCGATCCTATTAGGATCAAACGTTTACTCCACAGCAACTTTTGCTGTTTCCAGGCAAGGAGGGCAGCCAGGGCAAGAGGAAGGGCGACGAGGGCATAGGCCCAGCGAGTTAGGACAGCCCAGCCGAGGGCAAAGGCGGCAAGTAGGAGCCAGCGAGACCGTAAGGTTCGGCAATGACGGAGCATAGCCAGGGCGGCGAGAGTGGCCCAAGCGAGGGCGGCAGCATCGGCCATATAAGACAGACTAGAGAGCATAAGTTGAGCGGCTGTCCCAGTTAAAAGACCAGCGACGAAGCCGCCTAAATAAGCTTGCGGTTCTATTTCAAGAACAATGAGGTAGACGAAGAGAGCAATGAGGGAACCAGCTAAGATGCTGATCGCTTGTCCCGCTAACGGCCCTAAGCCAGCGAAGAGCGAGCCAAGAACGGCCAACAGAGGATAGCCGATGGGCCAGAAAAAGGGGGGCGGTGTTTCGCCTGTGACAAATACCTGACGAAGTTCCTGAGTATAGTCGAAGTAGGCAAATGGGTCTTGACCGTACAGGCCATCGAATTGAAATAGAAAGGCGAAGCCAATTCGCAAGACTAAAACAAGTAAGAAAAGGATAATCAGGTTTCTCATGAATGGTCATTTTCCATTTTTCGTTCGATTAGGGCAATAAATGCGGCAGTTTAAAGTGCAAAGATGAAAAAATAGCTGTCAACTTTAATGTCACTTCCAACTCAGGTATAATCTCCAACTAACTACTCGGAGGAATAACCTATGTCTGATGCAGTTGATTTATGGGAACGGCCGCAAGCAGAAGAAATATTTATGATTGCCGGATGGCGGCAGTGGGCCGATGCTGGCTCTATTTCATCCGGTTTACCTCAATATCTGGTTCAGCAAACCGACGCCCGCCAAATTGGAAAAATACGGTCAGACGGCTTCTACCTTTTTCAAATTCCAGGCACGCACGATCTCGTCCGGCCGATGGTCGAATTTGAGAAAGGCTATCCAAAATCATTAGAAAGCCGGGACAACGATCTCTATTATGCCGGTGATGAGCGGCGAGGCATCGTCTTCTTCATGGGTGAAGAACCCCACATGGATGCCGAGAGATATGTGGCAGCCATTCTTGACGTGGCAGAACAATTAAATGTAAAACGGATCGTCAGCTTTGGCGGTGTCTACGCTGAACTTCCTTATGATAAGGAAAGGATGGTGTCGGCTATTTTTAGCCTACCCGCTATGCGTGAGGAGATTGAAAGTCTGAGTGTCAACATTTCAGATTATCATGGGGGAGCTAGTATTGGCTCCTATATATGCAAACGGGCGGGTGAAATAGACAAAGCCTTCGTTGGCTTTTACACCTTTGTTCCCACCTACGATTTCTCAAAAGTCTCTGAGATTAGCAACACCATTCGCCTTGAAAATGATTTTATGGCTTGGCTTGGCGTTATGCGCCGGGTGAATTATATGCTAAACCTCGATTTAGATTTGACGGATTTGGAGAAACGCAGCGAAAAACTGCTAGGTCTAATGGATGATAAGGTTGAAGAGCTAAATGATCTTGCCCCACAACTTAACATTCGAGAATATATGAAGCGCTTGTCTGAATCGTTTGAAGAGATGTCGTTCTATCCTCTGGATGACGTTTGGGAGGACGAACTTCGCCGTCTATTTGATGAGGATTAAGTTCAATTTTCGGAAATGGGGAGCGTGAATGAAAAAATACTGCCAACGCCGACTTCACTTTCGACCCAGATTCGGCCGTCATGCGCCTCTACCACTAACTTACAAAAGGGCAATCCCAACCCTGTGCCTTGCCGACCATCACCATTTTTCTGATTCTTAACCTGGGTGTATTTTTCAAAGATATTTTCCAGACCCTCAGCTGGAATTCCTCCACCGGTGTCTTGAATTTGAACCATGACATGACGGCCGTTTAGCTCGGCTCGCAGTGAAACCATCCCTCCCGAAGCAGTAAATTTCAATGCATTATCAATTAGATTGTCGAGAACACGGCCGATAAAATCACCATCAGCCGATACGACTGGTAAATCCACTGGAACATCTACAACGATATTGATATTAGAGGCCTCTGATTGAACAGAAAAAACATTTGCTCGCGCCTTGAGCAGCGGCCCGATTTCTAAAGCGGTTTGATCCAGCTCCAATTGACCAGCTTCAAGTCTAGTCATATCTAGCAGTTGGTTGATCAAAACTAACATCCTTCTAATCGAAGAACGAGCATTTGCCAAAAAGCGATCCCGGAACGCCTCTTTCTTCGGATCTTTCAAGGATTCGTCCAGTAAGTCAATACTCAAATTGATACCCGTCAAAGGGGAGCGTAGATCGTGAACGATCATATTTGTTAAGTCAGACCGAAGCGCTTCCGAGGCTTGTAAATTACTATACGCCTGAGTCAACTCGGCCGTTCGCTCTGATAAAAGTTTCTCAGCCCGCCTGACAACAACCATTAAAGTTAAAAATAATGTCGTCATTGACACCCCTGCAATTGCTAAACCCAAGGCACGGGCTTCGACAACTGATTCCTCTGAGTTCACCCCCGTCATAAACCCCCGTTCAACTACCACAGACATCAAATAGGAAGCTAACAGCGTTACCAGGGCTGTAATTACCAAGCCAATAGAAAAGTAATACCAAGTCGGCCGAAAATAGCGAAGCTGTTCATATTGACTGATTAAGGCAGCAAAGGAAAGCAACGCCCCAGCCAACAACAAAACATGATAAAGCCACCAACTTAAATCCCAGGTGGGAAATTGGTGCATACTCACCGTCGCCCATAAAAGCCAGAGAGCGACCAAAGCCATTGTCCCATCAACCCGGTCGCGTGTTTCACGCCAAATTTGTCCAAATCGAAAGGATGCATATACCCAAACGATGAAGGTCGCCCAAAAAGCCAGTTGACCATGAAATGGGCTGGCCGCCTCATCAACGGCTGCTAACCATTCTGGAGCCAGGAAAACGATACCGACAAATAAGCTGTAAAAAATAGCAACAAACCAATTGATTCTGCGGTAATGACCAGAACTTAGTGGACTATTTGGCCCATCAAAAGCAGCTAATGAAAATAATAGCCCGCCAATAATAAGCGTTAACCAGGCTGCCCATTGAATCCCTGGATTAAATTGTAAAAAAATCGCGCCAGGGGTCGTCACCCCGTGAATAAAAAATAACATCGCCATTGAGGCGAAGGATGTCGTTAATAACCGATGGCGAGGCAAGCTCTTTTCGCCTAAACCAGAAGCAAACAACAAAGCCACAACGGCCGAAGTAAAAGTGAAAAACGTGACGATATAAAAGTGAAAGATAGGAACGGCAACCGACAGATCCCATTCTGGCAGAGCCAACAAAACAACCAGGGCCAGGGGCGGGAATAGTATGGCGAGGATGACTAAGGTTCGTTTCATGCGTAGGGAGTCTCGGCACTGCTTTTATGGAGACTTGACAATCTCTATCCGACCTTGCTATGGCAACGGCATCAATGTAACTTTTGAAAATCTAGCCATCAGCATAACAGGTACTAAGATGCTTGTCTAGCCGATTCAACAAAACTTTCACGGCATCCGGCGCAGCAGAAATAGTACATTTGCCCGTCACGCTCATAGCTATATTTTGCCGTTTCAATAACTACAGCCATACCGCATATGGGATCAACGGCCGTTTCACGTTGATTGGGATCAGGGATCGGGGGTTGGGGATCGGTAGCCGTATCGCCTTGATTGAACAAAGCCAGGTTAATCATTTCAGCATTTCGCCGCTTCTGCACAATCTCAGCCATAATACTCAAAGCAATTTCGTCTCCCCGTTGAGCTTGAATATCTAATCCTGCTGGCGCTTTCAGAGGCAACAATTCGGTGTCAGACAACCCTTGTCCTCTAAGATAATCTCGCACAGCTTCAGCCCGTTTGGGGCTAGCAACTAGACCAACATACGATGGCTCCGCTTTTAGAATTTGTTCCAACGCCAGCTCATCATAGTTACCATGTGTAGCAATCACGATGTAGGTAAACGGCCGAACCTGCACCTCAATCCCTTCCAGTGTATTCAATGTCTCATCAGCAAAAGGCAAAGGTTCCCTGCCGCCATCCAAATCCACCCCAACGACATGATAATTCATCGCCCCAGCCAATTGTGCCAACGACCGGGCCACTGGCAAATCGCCAACGACTAACAAACGCGGTCGGGGTGACTGTGGTTCCAAGTAAATCTCCAAGGTGCCTCCACTAAAACAGGTCATTGGCAAATCGACCAATCCAGCCCGCGGATTCTTATTTTCAGGCTCAGTAGAGAGCCGAATAAGTCGTGCTTCGTCCGCTTCCAACGCTTTCAACGCCTCTTTAATCACAGTCGGTTGGGCACAGCTTCCCCCAATCCAGCCATACATAGTGCCATCAATTGTGATAATCGCCTTATCGCCAGGCTTCCCCGAAGAAGGCTTCTCCGCCCAAACAACCGTCGCCGTTACAAACGGAACCCCCTGCATTACTAGCTCGTTCGCCTTGGAAAAAAAATCATCATACATAATTGAACTCTCGCAATAATCAGAACAGTTATAGAAACTCTAAATGATTCTGAAAATCATCTAGCTCAAATATTTCAGCTAATTCTTTTAATCGTCGGGTACATTCACCTAGACTTAGTTTATCTTGATGAACGTAGATAATTCCCCAATGGAATCTACCTTGCTCTAAATACTCATGCGCTAATCGAATAAAATCCGCATCATGGGTGAATACAACCTTTTGGTTAATGACTGCGAATTCCAATTGTTGCGGATCAGTTAAACCTAAGTTACCAGAATCTCTAGCACAGGTAGCATTTATCCCCCTTCGTTGTAGGCCAGTCACTATTGCAATTGGAACACTCTCATTAGTATAGAGGGAAAGAGCCATTCTAGGGCAATTTAGATAGGTATTGCTGCTTTAGTTGAGCCACAAACCGCTCATCCGCCAAAATATCTGCATCCATTGCTCCCTGATTTTCATAGTAATAGGATAGAGCATCGTGAACTTGGGCCAATGTTAGATGGGGATGTGCATCTATGATTTGATCGGCCGTCCAACCCAAACGCTCATATTCCATTGCAACTTGAGTTACTTTAATCCGTGTGCCAATAATAACGGGTTTGCCGCCACAAACATCTGGCTTACGCTCGACATACGGATGGTTTATCTTAATTGGCTGTGGCAGGGTTGTTGTACTCATTTTTCTCTGAAAATATCTCTGTTAGATTTAGTCATCTTCCTTTTATACGTCAAGGAATCATAAGAGTAAAGGGGGAACCATGAAAATTCATGGTTCCCCCTCATACTATATTAATCAGTCACACCCGCACCCCGCAAAGCTTTCCAGACCTTTTGAGGGGTGATAGGTATATCAATATGGCGAACGCCAAGATGCCACAGCGCATCAACCACCGCATTAGCAATAGCAGGCGGCGCACCAACAGTTGGGGATTCACCAACCCCTTTTGCACCGATAGGATGATGCGGTGAGGGGGTGATAGTATGCCCCGTTTCCCACTTGGGCGACTCTACGGCCGTTGGCAGCAAATAATCCGAAAACGTCCCAGTCAAGCATTGGCCATTCTCATCATAAACCATCTCCTCAAACAGTGCCGGAGCCAAGCCCATTGTCAGACCACCTTCAACCTGCCCTTCAACTACCATCGGATTAATGATATTGCCACAATCATCAATGGCGACAAAGCGGCGAACATGTACCTCGCCCGTACCCCTATCAATATCAACCACACAGATATAGCTGCCAAAGGGGAAGGTTAAGTTGGGCGGGTTATAATAGTCGGTCGCTTCCAACCCTGCTTCGATGTCCGGCGGATGATTGGTATAAGCGGCAAAGGCGATCTCCTGAATCGTTTTAGCCTGCTTCGGGGAGCCTTTAACCTGCCACTGATTGACATTCCACTCCAAGTCATCGGCATTTACCTCAAGCAGGTGGGCTGCGATTTTACGAGCTTTGGCCTTGATTTTTCGGGCCGCCATCGCAGCCGCAGCCCCCGCCGTTGGGGTAGATCGGCTAGCATAAGTGCCTAAGCCGTACGGAGCCGTATCCGTGTCACCCTCTTCAACATCAACATCGGCCGCAGGCAAACCTAACTCCTCAGCAATAATCTGGGCATAGGTCGTCTCATGGGCCTGTCCTTGTGATTTTGTACCAAAGCGGGCAATGGCCTTGCCAGTTGGGTGAATGCGGATTTCGGCCGAATCAAACATCTTAATACCCAAAATGTCATAATCAGCAGACGGGCCAGCCCCAACAACTTCCGTGAAGCTGGAAATGCCAATACCCATTAACTCGCCTCTTTCCCGTTTCTCAGCCTGTTCACGGCGCAGATCGGCATATCCAATGGTATCCATCGCCTTCTGCAACGCCGCTTGATAATTACCGCTATCATATTCCCAGCCAGTCGGGGATTTATAAGGAAAATTATCGGCCGCAATAAAATTCTTCATGCGGAAATCGGCCGGGTCCTCACCTAAATCGTTGGCCATAATGTCGGTCAATCGTTCGATCATATGAACCGCTTCCGTCACCCGGAAAGAGCAGCGGTAAGCGACCCCGCCCGGTGGTTTGTTGGTATAAACCGCATCAAAGTTGACATGGGCCGCTTTCATATCATAAGAACCAGTACAGATGCTAAACAGCCCTGCCGGGAACTTTGAGGGGTTAGCGGCCGCATCAGCAACGCCATGATCGGCCAACCCATTAACGCGTAGACCCGTGATTTTGCCGTCAGCATCGGCAGCTAGCTCGGCTTCCAGATGATAGTCGCGGGCAAAGGAATCGGCCGTTAAATTCTCGCTCCGATCCTCAATCCACTTCACCGGCTTGCCAATTAACAAACTAGCAACGGCACAAACGACATAGCCAGGATAAACCGGCACCTTGCCCCCAAAGCCGCCACCAATATCAGGCGATATAACCTGAATCTTTTGTTCCGGCAAACCAGTCACCAGGGCGAAGACCGTCCGAATAGCATGGGGGGCTTGGGTAGTCATATACAACTGCATCTTGCTCGTTGCCGGATTGTAATTGGCAACCATGCCACAAGTTTCAATCGAAGCCACATGAATTCGGGGCAGATAAATGTGTTCCTTGACCACGTGGGCCGCTTCCTCAAAAACTTTGTCCGTCGCCTCTTTGTCGCCCGCTTCCCAATGCCAAATACGGTTGGTCTTCAACTCCTTATCATCTCGGATTATGGTCTCATCCTTCAATGCGTCATAGGGATCGACGACCACATCCAGCGGCTCGTAATCTACGAAAACCTGCTCAACAGCGTCAGCCGCAATGTAACGATCTGTAGCAATGACACAAGCCACCTCTTGGGAAAAATAAACAACCTTTTCCGTCGGCAATACCATTTGGGTATCTGACATTAAGGTTGGCATCCAATGGAGGCCATGCGCTTCTAAATCTTTTCCCGTAATGACAGCCAAAACGCCGTCCATCTCTAAGGCGGCGCTGGCATCAATCTCTTTAATCCGAGCATGGGCATAAGGGCTGCGAACAATGTCCATATACAACATGCCCGGCAGCTTAAAGTCATCAACATAGTTACCTTTGCCCTGAATGAAGCGGGGGTCTTCCTTGCGCTTCATGCGATGGCCCATGCCGCTAATCTCGATAGGGGTTGTTACCCGAATTGTTTCAGTCGTTTCAACCGTAGCAGACGCACCTTCTGGCACGGCCGTCTTCATCTCAACGCGATCATCTACCTGCTTTGGTTTATTAGGGTCATGGTATTTCATGCTGGAACCTCCTCTTCAGTCGCATTTATCTTTGCAGCCGCATATTGAATCGCTTCCACAATCTTGTTATACCCAGTACAGCGACACAGATTGCCAGAAATGGCTTGTCGAATCTCAGCCTCGCTGGGGTCAGCATTCTTTTCCAACAAATAGCGGGCGCTCATAATCATGCCAGGGGTACAGAAACCACACTGCAGCCCATGCTTTTCCCAGAACCCTTCTTGTAATGGATGCAGTTCTGCACCATTCGCTACGCCTTCAATCGTCTCAACCTCAGCCCCATTAGCCTGAACAGCAAAGACGGTGCAGCTTTTAACCGTTCGGCCGTTCAGCGAAACCGTACATGCTCCACAGCTAGTCGTATCACAACCGATATGCGTTCCAGTCAGGTCTAAATTTTCTCGAATAAAGTGAACGAGTAACAGCCGAGAGGCAACCTCTTGGGTATGAGCTTGGCCATTGACGGTTACAGTAATCGTATGATTGCTCATCCTTCCTCTCCTTTGGCGCGGGCAACCGCTTTCCTGATAGCGCGTTTGGTCAATACGCGAGTGATATCACGCTTGTACTCAACAGAGCCTCGTAAATCTTGAGACGGCTCACATTCGGCCGCTGCTGCTCGACCCGCAGTCTCCAAAACATCATCCGTTAACAACTGTCCAATCAACGCTTGTTCAGCATTGGTGGCCCGCATTGGGGAGGGGCTGACATTGGTCAAGCCAATTCGAGCGGCCGTACAGGTATCGCTATTCATCGTTAATTGCACGGCAACGGCCGAAACAGCGTAATCACCCACCTTACGCTCCATCTTGACATAGGCCCCACCACTGTTCGCGCCCGGTCGCGGAATCCGAATCTCCGTTAATATCTCATCATAACCCATACTGTTCTCAAACAAGCCTGTGAAGAAACTATCAATCGGAATAGCCCGCGTTCCAGTTGGCCCTGCCGCGATGACTTCGGCATTGTATGCCAGCATCACCGCCGGATGATCATTAGCTGGGTCAGCGTGAGCGATGTTACCACCCACCGTCGCCCGGTTGCGAACAACCGGGTCAGCAATGACTTCAGCCGCGTCAGCCAACATATGGAAATGGTCGTTGACAACGGCCGACTCTTCCAAAGCCACCTCCCGTGTCATCGCCCCAATTGCCAGATGACCGTTATCCTCCCGCACATATTCCAACCCGTCAATGCTGTTCAAATCTATCAAAACGAACGGCATTGCGAGACGGAAGCGCATGGCAGGAATAAGACTTTGGCCGCCAGCCAAGAGCTTAGCATCCTCCCCATGTTCTCCTAGAAGCGCAAGGGCTTCAGAGAGGGAGCCCGGTGCATAATAATCAAACTCACCTGGAATCATAATAACCTCCTTCCTCTAAAAATGACAACGAATGACACAAGTTATTGCGTTTGCATAAACTTCACGAATTTTCAAGCGATTTCATTTCTTGCATAATCCTTTCCTTTATTAATTTAATGCAGCTAAATGCCTGGATAGTTCAGTTAAACTTTGAAGATTGTGGATAGGTAAAAAATCATCAATGTATGGCAGAGCAGCCGTCATGCCTGCTACCTGGGGTTGGTAGGTTGGTTGGCCGAGCAAGGGGTTGAGCCAGACAAGGCGGTGGCAGCGATGTTGCAAATAGCGCATCTCCTGTTTCAGTCGTATCGTCTCTCCTCTGTCCCAACCATCGCTGATAACAAGCACAATGGCCCCCCGCCACAATACCCGGCGACTCCACTCCCGATTAAAGGCATACAAACTATCCCCAATTCGCGTGCCGCCTGCCCAATCCCAAACCTGATGGGAGGCTTCTTCAATGGCGAGGTCGATATTCTTCAACTTCAATTGGGGCGTAATCCGGGTCAGTCGGGTTCCAAAGACAAAACATTCAGTCTCTTTAAAGCTGTGACTGACGCTGTAGAAAAATTGGAGCATTAACCGGGCGTACTTCTCCATTGAGCCGCTAATATCGGCTAAAAGGACAAACGGCCGTTGTTTCACCTTCCGTTTCTGCCAAGCCAACCGCAGCGGCACGCCCCCATACTGAGCCGCCGAACGCATGACCTGTCGCAAATGGAGTTCCTTGCCTTTTCGGTCGGCCGTTCTCCGCCGGGTGCGCCGCTGAATAATATCCCAGCGCATCTCTTGAATCAGCCGTTTCGTCATTGCCAACTCTTCCGCCGTCATCGCCCCAAAAGCCTTGCTTTGAATCAATTCAGCTGCGCTATAACTGCCCGCCTTGTCCGCCACCTCCCGCTCCGGGTCATCTTTGCCCGCTTTCTGAGACATCAAAATCATCAGCGGATTTTGTTGGGTGGGCTGTTTGTGACGCGGCGCTCTCGGCATCGTTCGGGGCTGATCGGGGCTGCCGCTCACACTTTGCCAAAAACGATTAAAAATCGTTGTGAACAAAGCCAAATGTTCTTGCCCATTCACCAACATACTCCGGGCTGCATGAAAAACCTGTTCCTTATTGCCAATATCCACTAATTTCAAAGATCGAGCAAAATCCAAACTTTGCTCCGGCGAAACAGGCAAACCCGCCCCCCGCAATAAACGAGGGAAAACCAAGATGTTTTCAAGAAAAAAACCGCTATCTTTGATCATAAGATTCCGGGTCTTTACTAATTGCCTAAAACGCTACAACTAACACACCACTCAACGTGTTTTCAACACGTTTCCTATCTCAGACGCCGAATTTATTCGGCAACCACCTCGGCCAATATGTCGCTAACCTTCTGCCCTCGCAACTTATCAACGTCATCCTGATATTTCAGGATGATACCAAGCGTATGATCAACAACGGCCGAATCCAGCCGCTCAACCTGCAAATGCCCCAACGCCTCTGCCCAATCCAACGTCTCTGCCACCCCCGGCAGCTTATACAACTCCTGCTCACGAACAGTCTGAATGAAGTCCACTACCTGCTCAACCAGTTGGCTAGAAAGCTGGGGCGCTTTTAACTGAACAATCGTCAGCTCCTTCTGGCGGGTTGGGTAATCGATCCAGTGGTAAACACAGCGCCGTTTCAAGGCATCATGAATTTCACGGGTGCGATTAGATGTAATCACAACAACGGGCTTATGTTCGGCTCGCAAGGTGCCGATTTCTGGAATCGTAATCTGAAAATCCGAGAGGAGTTCCAACAAAAAGCTCTCAAACTCTTCATCGGCTCGATCCAACTCATCGATCAGGAGAATTGGCGTCTGATCTGCACTCTGACTAATAGCTTGCAGAAGCGGCCGTTTCAACAAAAACTTCTCTGAAAAAATATCATCCGTAGTCGGCTCCTTCCCATTGCCATGCAGATGCCTAGCCTGAATCTCTAACAACTGCCGGGGATAGTTCCACTCGTAAACAGCCTGGTTAATATCTAAACCTTCATAACATTGGAGGCGGATAAGAGGGGAATCGAACACACGGCTCAAAACTTTAGAAACTTCTGTTTTCCCTACCCCAGGCTCACCTTCCAAGAAGATAGCCTTGCCCATCTTCAACGCTAGGAAGAGACTGGTACTCAACCCAACATCGGCAATATAGCTATTTTCTTTTAATATAGCCTGAGTCGCTTCAACCGTGTTAAACACAATCTCTCGTGGGTATGTTAACTCATAAAATAGCCAATTCAGAATGCCCCAACCCAACTACTCATATTGTAAAGTGACTTTAGCAATTGTCAAAATATCATTGATTTTTTTTAGCCCCTGGTTATATTAGTCATTATGTCCTCTACACTCGATAAACAACAAACAATTGAACACATCCTGGAAAAAGCCAAAACTATCGCCGTCGTTGGCCTTTCATCCGAACCCTACAAAGCTGGCTATTATGTGCCAGAATATCTACAACAGGAAGGCTATCGAATTATTCCAGTGAACCCTTACTTGGATTCAGCCCTGGGCGAAACAGCCTATCCTGATTTATCGGCCGTTCCCGACCCCATCGACCTCGTTCTCATCTTCCAACGCAGCGAGAATGTGCCGCCCTTCGTCGATCAGGCCATTGACATTGGCGCTAAGATGGTTTGGATGCAGTTGGGGATTATGAACCAAAAAGCGGCCGAAAAAGCAGAAACGGCCGGATTAAAAGTCGTTCAAAACGCCTGTATGCTGGTCGAACATCGACATTGGAAATAAATCTGGCAAATCTGTAAAACTTGATACGTAACAAGCCACCTGCCAAACAAAATCATTACAAATTGCGAATGACGATGTAGAAAACAAGCTACCCCTTGAAATCCGAAATTTGTTATTGTCACCAAACGAATCTAAGCGTACAATAGCAGTTCATATAGAAAAGATTTAACAATTATCCGGGAGAGTGTCTTAAGAATTTTTCCTAAAGAACAGGAACAATTCTTAAGATCGCCGAAGGGGCAAGGCATTTGTGGGAATCATCGCCTAAACGAATGTTGAATCTCTCAGGCAAAAGGACCGGATAATTGGGCAACTCTGGAAAGTGTCTTGAATATCTAAAAGTGAATATTTAGGATCGCCGAAGGGGCAAGGTGTTTGCGGGCAAATCTTTGCCTTAACAAACGTTGAAACTCTCAGGTTTGAGACAGAGGACGCTGATAATCGGCTTGCGTTGCAAGCGGATTGTCAGTGTCCTTTTTTATTTCCATTAATCATATCAAAAGCCTAATTTCTCAAAATAGGAGGCAATAAATGAGCAATATTCCAGGTGATTTACTTTATACAAAAGAAGACGAATGGATTCGAGTTGAAGGAGAGACAGCCACAATCGGCATCACTGATTATGCCCAAGATTCCCTCTCCGACATCGTCTTTCTAGAGCTGCCTGAGGTCGGCGATTCTTTTAGCGTTGAAGACGTTTTCGGCACAGTAGAATCCGTCAAAGCCGCTGCTGATTTATACATGCCTCTCGATGGCAAAGTGCTTGAAATGAACGAAGCCCTCCTAGATGCCCCAGAGATAATTAATTCTGAGCCATATACAGAAGGCTGGATGATTAAAATTTCCATTGATGATTCAAGCCAACTAGATAGTCTAATGAGTCCCGAAGACTACACAGAATATTGCGATTCACGCAGCTAGACCGTTAACCCCAAACTTCCGCCTACCATCAAATCGACACTGATGTAAGAAGTTCAACTTCTTGGAGAAGTTGAACTTCTCTAAAATAACCAATACCTAAGGAATAAATGAATGAGCCATGCAAACCATCTAAACAATAGTGAATTACTCCGTCCGGTTGATAGTTTCGTCAAGCGGCATATCGGCCCCAGCAAAGATGATGTTTCTCGTATGTTGGAGACATTAGCCGTTTCCTCCCTAAAGGAGTTGATCGACCAGGCCGTTCCCCAGGTCATTCGGATGAAGAAAAGCCTGGATTTACGGCCGCCCCAAAGCGAGTCCGAAGTGTTGACCGAGCTTCAACAACTGGCTGATCAAAACAAAACATACCGTTCATTTATCGGCATGGGCTATTCAGATTGCCTTGTTCCAGCCGTTGTTCAACGCAATATCCTCGAAAACCCTGGCTGGTACACGCAATACACGCCCTACCAACCAGAAATCGCTCAAGGTCGTCTTGAAGCCCTATTGAATTTCCAGACAATGGTTACCGACTTAACCGGCATGGAAATCGCCAACGCCTCCCTGCTTGATGAGGGAACGGCCGCAGCCGAAGCCATGACCCTCTGTCAACGTTCTATGCCCCGCAAATCAACCGCCAACACCTTCTTTGTTTCCGAAAAGTGCCACCCCCACGTCATCGCTGTGGTCGAAACACGGGCCGAACCGTTGGGCATCAACGTCATTATTGGCGACCATAATACCTATGAAGCTAACGAAGACACCTTTGGGGTATTAGTTCAATATCCAGCAACGGACGGTGACATCATTGATTATGGCCCCTTCTTTGAACAGGTTCATAGTATTGGCGCATTCACTGTCGTTGCAGCCGATTTACTGGCCCTCGTTCTGCTGCGTTCCCCCGGCGAATTTGGAGCCGACATCGTTGTTGGTAATAGTCAACGTTTTGGCGTTCCGCTTGGCTATGGTGGCCCCCATGCCGCTTACATGGCAACCAAAGAAGATTTGAAACGGCAAATGCCCGGCCGTCTCGTTGGTGTTTCCGTCGATTCCAGCGGTGAACCAGCGCTGCGGCTGGCCCTCCAAACCCGTGAGCAACATATTCGGCGCGACCGAGCAACCAGCAACATCTGTACGGCTCAGGTACTCCTGGCGATCATGGCTTCTATGTACGCCGTCTATCATGGCCCCAATGGCTTAAAGCGAATAGCCAAACGAGTACAATTATTGACCGGCATCTTGGCCCAAGTACTCAATGATATGGGTTACACCATTAACAACGAGCCAGTTTTTGATACCTTGACCGTCAGTGGCGGCCCTAAAGATCAAGCTGCCCTAAATGAGGCAGCCAATGCCCGGCAGCTCAACTTACGCAGCTATGAAGACGGCCGAACTGGCATCGCCCTTGACGAAGCAACAACCCTCCATCAATTACAACAACTCTTAGAAACATTTGGCGCGGAAGAAGGACAATTCGACATCGAAACGCTGGCAAACGAGGTCGATTTGACCTATCCAGCCCAGCACCAAAATACGGCCGACATCCTCACCCATCCCGTTTTCCACAAGTACCACTCCGAAACGGAAATGCTGCGCTATATCCATCGTCTGCAAAAGCGCGACCTCTCGTTAACACACTCCATGATTCCTCTCGGCTCCTGCACTATGAAACTGAATGCAACGGCCGAAATGTATCCCGTATCCTGGGCCGCGTTCGGGCATATACATCCCTTTGCCCCGCTGGAACAAACAAAAGGCTATCAGGAACTATTCCGGCGATTGGAAGATTGGCTATCTGAGATTACGGGCTTTTCGGCCGTCTCCCTCCAACCAAACGCTGGCTCACAGGGCGAATACAGCGGCTTGCTCGTCATCCGTGCCTACCATCACAGTCGGGGCGACACTCATCGCAACATCTGCCTCATTCCTGGCTCTGCTCATGGAACCAACCCCGCTAGCGCCGTGTTAGCTGGCATGGAAGTGGTCGTTGTCAAAACCGATGAAGACGGAAACATCGACATCGCCGACCTCCAGGCCAAAGCCGACAAACACAGCGACAATTTAGCCGCCTTGATGGTCACCTATCCCTCGACTCACGGCGTTTTTGAAGAAGGCATCCGCGACATCTGCCGTATCATTCACGATAATGGCGGTCAGGTCTATTTAGACGGAGCTAACATGAACGCCCTCGTCGGCATCGCTCAACCGGGCGAGTTCGGGGCCGATGTCTGCCATCTCAATCTACACAAAACATTCTGCATTCCACACGGCGGCGGCGGCCCAGGTATGGGACCAATTGGCGTTGCCGAGCATCTCGCACCATTCTTGCCCGGCCATCCCACCGTTCCCGGTATTGGCGGCTCTCAGGCAGTCGGGGCTGTTTCTTCTGCTCCCTGGGGCAGCGCGGGCATTTTGCCCATTCCCTATGCCTACATCGCCATGATGGGTGGCGAAGGGCTAACCTTAGCAACCGAGATCGCCATCTTGAACGCCAACTACATCGCCTCTCGATTAGAAAATTATTATCCGGTACTTTACAAGGGAGCAAACGGCCGTGTTGCCCACGAATGTATCATTGATCTGCGCCATCTAAAAGACAGTGCCGGCATCATCGTTGATGACGTCGCCAAACGGCTCATGGATTACGGCTTCCATGCTCCCACCATGTCTTTCCCCGTTCCCGGCACCTTGATGATTGAACCAACCGAAAGCGAATCATTAGAAGAAATTGACCGTTTCTGCAATGCCTTGATTTCAATCCGGCAAGAGATTCAAGATGTAGAAGACGGCCGCATCGACCCAGACAACAACCCCCTCAAACATGCCCCCCATACCGCCAGAGAGGTTTCCAGCAATGATTGGGATCGACCCTACACTCGTGAACAAGGTGCATACCCCGTCACCTGGGTTCGAGACAACAAATTCTGGCCCCCAGTCGGCCGTGTTGATAACGTCTACGGCGACCGCAATCTATTCTGCGTCTGCATTCCCATCGAAGAATACGCAGATTAAAGTAATACATAATTGGTTGGCTAGCTGATTAGAAAATGGATGTAATCAGCTAGTCAATCAACCTCGTCTAATCAGCCTCTTCTTTAGAGCCATCTCCAACAATATAGTTAGCGCGTGGCTCCCTCAATGCAACCGCTACATCGTCGGTTGTCGCGCCCAATATATATGCCGCTTTAAGCAGTAGATCGACCGACACACTATCATCCCCCTTCTCCATTTTTGCAACCCGAGACTGACTGGAGTTAAGCAACTCGGCAACGGCCGTTTGTGTCAGTTTTTTCTTCTGTCTCAAATCTTTAACAGTACGACTTAGTCTTAACTTGGTTTCAATATAGGCCATTTCAGGAGCTGAAAGGCCCAAAAAATCCTGGACAGATGTTGCCACCCAACCATTTGCTTCCAACGCTTGTTTTTTCTTTGGATCCATGATCAATCCCCTATCTAGCTAAAACTTGAATCGTAGTTTTTTACTCTCTGTCTACAAGTCTCAATTACTTTTCGAGGTGTTTTTCTCGTTTTTTTCAGATGCACGTCAAGAATGATGATTGCATCTGCATCAATCCGATAAAAAATTCGCCACTGATTAACCCTCAGTTCATGACACCTTTGCCCAATGGTCGGCATAGGCCTCGATTCTGGTAAAGATATCGATTCACCCTGTTGCAAAAGCCTCAATAATAGACCAGTTTTGCGCCTTTCAACCTCTGACATTGGCGGCGTTTTTATTTCGCCATACAAGATTAATAGTAGTTTGTCTTTTTGCATATTTTATGTCATATTTGACATATTAAATGATTTCTTACCTTCTGTCAAGTCGTTAAAATGAAAAGGTTCCGAAGTTTTTGTTCGTGATCAAAATAGGACAAGATGACATCTTATCCTACAGGCAAAAGCATAAACAAGTGTCTTAATCACCTACTACTCACGCTCGCTTTGAACGCATCGCTTTGGTGTGGTCAACACTATCATCATTAGCCAACCGTCGATATTCCTCAGACTCAACAGCATAAATGGCTATTTTGCCATCAGCATTACTATGAACGCCCCAACCAAATCGCTTGCCTAAGGGAGAAGAACGCATACAAGGCTGCCCTTTAGAGAAAAATCGGTGGCGTTCTTGTTCTTTCTCCGAATCAGGAATTTCTTTTCTAATCACGAAAATTTCGAATAGTACCTCATCCGAGGTGTACGTGTAAGGGGCCTGACTAATCATCTCATATTGGTACAAGGCAATGGTTTTGGCTCCATTTTTTCGAAGCTTGGGGATTTCCGCCGTCGTTACCGGACAATCATCAGCCACTTCAATAAGCGCATTATAGTAATTGGTTGAGTGTACCATCGTTTAAAGATTTGCCTCCAGATCCCGTTTGTTTGGTTTGGTTACAATTTTTCCAAATAGCCTATATTTCATTGGCTCACCCATATCAAAAATTGTGGATAATACAGGGATAAATATTAGCTCAAATGTTCCATCAATGCAATCTACTAAACTATCCAGCAACGCAAAAAAGATTATCGTACTGGCTTCAACGCCCGCCACAGCGGCCCATCCTGCCGCACTCCCCGCCGATCTAGATCACTATTAGCCAAAACAACACCCCCCGTGCAACGAGCGGTTAACCCTCGAATAATACGACTCAAGAGTTGATCCCGAATCTTGAAATCCTCATCCATCGTCCACAACTTGTCCGGCCGCCAACTTTGAGCCAACACGAAGGCGTTGGACAAAGGCTGTCGAGGAATATCATACCAGCCTGTCGCCCCGGTCTCTAGCCAAACCTGAACCTGAACCGTCTCCCCCGCCAATAGATAGCCAAAAATTGTGGAGATGATAACCCCATTGGGATCAGGCGGATCACCTAATTCTGGTGGATCGGCCGTTACCAATCCTTGATAAACACCTGTTATAAACGTCTCCCCGATCTCAGCCGCATTTCGCAAGCCCATTGGTTCGGCCGCTTGCCGCAGCCGTCCGGCCGTTCGCACCAACCATTCACAAACGGCCGCACCCGCCAAGTCTGGCTCCGGCTGAAAGTGCGGTTGAGCCAGCAGTGTGTGGAACAGTCGATGCAAAAAAGTATCCAACGGATGCTGCCCTCCCTGTTCGGCCATCCACTGCCGTAAATCTTCAACCAATTCAACGATGTCAACTCCCACCCGGTCGATAATATCCTCGGACAGGTCGCTAACTGGCAGCAGAAACGGGCTGTTTTCGGTTACATACAGATGGTTGGTTAACAGTTCGGCCCGGGCTGGATCAAGGCCATAGATACTCAAATTCAACGCTTCAGCAACATCAAAAGCGGACGGCCGTACTCCCCAATCAGGGTGGGCCAACGCCAACCAGGTCAACCAGGCCCGGATACGGGGTTCCTCCCGTGGGCTGGAACGGCGGCGTAAGAAGCGGTAGGGAATACCCACCTGGCTAAAGTTTTGAGTTAGGTTATAACGCAACGCCCCATCTAAATAAGGCGTGATAATGGCAATCTGGTTCGTTGGCACACCCCCATCCATCATTTCAACGATAAGCTCCGATAACCCAGCCACCATCTCGCGTCGGTACCGGCCACCAACCACTTGAATTATAGCCTCGCCCGCTTCGGCCGTTTCCTTTTGGCTTTTCATCAGATAGTTCTCTACTAGATTTGAGAGATGAATGAGTGGATGCGAGGCGGTAAAACTTTCCTCAAAATCATAGGCATAGGTACAACGATCCCGGAATTGACTAGCCCCGGCAGGATCAGCCGCTAAGAAACGCTTATAACCGCCGCCGCTGTCATAGGCAACGGCCGTTGTCTCCGTCTCGCCCATCAAACTGGTTACAAAATTCTGCCCAGCCGGTGTCTGTTCCTCAACATTATCTACTATCAAATGGCGGTAACGTTCGCTGAAGTAGCGGTGAAATTCGGAATGCTTCACCAATTGAGTATCAAACGCCTGTACAACCAGCGACAAATCTAACATGCCGTTATCCAGACAAAGACGGCGAAAACGACGGGCGGCCGTTGTAGCATCATGCAAATGGCGAATATGATCTTGCTCCCCGGCCCAGGTATTCAATTGACGGGAAGAAGCCTGGTCTAAGGTCAACCCATTCAACGCGGCCCGGTTCAAGGTATCTAATAGTTGGCTAACTATCTGCTGCGGTCGTAAACGAAGCCCCGCAAAAGCCCCCTGCTCCAACATCGGTGTGATCACCTGCCACATCAGCAGTTGGGCCAAGTCATAGCTCAAAAAGGTCGGCGGGCGATAAGCCTGAGCAAAGCCAGACGGCCGTGCCACCAACGGCCAAAAGAGAGATACCATCTCCCGCGCCATTGCCTGATAGGTCGTGATTTGCAAATCAGCATAGGGACCAAGACCCGATTGGTGAATAGTATCCAGAAAGGTACGGCCGTGTTCTGGCTCCGCCACCAAAACCAGCATCGTATAAGCCGGTTCGCCCGTTTGCAACAAATAGAGCAGCCGCTGTTGCAAGGCAGTGCTTTTACCACTGCCCGCTGGCCCTAATAGGAAGTTACTTTGACCGGACTCAATCGCTGCGGTCTGCGTCGGGGTAATGTTCAACGCTCTCCTGCTCATTGGCATCATTACGAGCCACTATCGCTTTTGCCGGTTCTGTCTGGCTTAAATTAACGGGTTGGTGAGGTACATCAGCAGGTATGAACATAAAATCGCCCGCCTGATTTATCGTTGATTCGTTTAGGCCATCTCCATAAAAGGTTCGGACACTGCCTTCCAAGACATAGATAGCCGTTTCATACCCCTTATGCAAATGGGCATCGGCTGCCCCGCCTGGCGGGATGATAATCAGATTCATCGAGATGGCCGTTGCCCCAGCCGACTGCTCTGAAATACCTACAAAATAGGGTAAACTTTGACGGGACATCGTTTCCTCATCAGGTCTAACCGTAATAATCGCCCCTTCACCCCCTGACCCTCGGTCAGCCATCAACCATCTCCTTACAAACTCTCACAAACAAGCAATTTAGCCGGGGGTGGATAGCCGGATGACACCTTTGAATGACGAAAACCCTCGTCTCTCGGATAACTAACCCACATTGGTTCATTTAGGATATAAAACCATTTGGGTACAGCGAAATAGGGCCAGCGTCCTATCATTTTCTTCAGTATAAACCCGCGCATCCCAAACCTGCGTTGTACGGCCCAGATGAACGGCCGTTCCCCGACAATAAATCTCCCCATCCCTAACCGAACCGAGGAAATTACATTTCAACTCAATCGTCGTAAAGCCAATACCGCCCTCCGGCAAATTTGCCATCGTGCCATAACCAGCCGTTGTATCGGCTAACGAGGTCACGGTCCCTGCGTGAAGATAGCCGTTGGGGGCCATTAACGCTGGCCGAACCGTCAAACGGCTTAACATGCTGCCCGATTCTATCGCCATAAATTCGATCCCCAACAAACCGGGTAAATGGCCGGGACTCATCGCATTTAATGCTTTGAGAATATCATTATCTGTCATATGTTGCTCTTAATTTAAGCGCCATTAAGGTTAAGGTAATCGGAAACGCATAACGGCCGCACCCAAACGAATCTCATCACCATCTGCCAACGACTGACCCCGCTGCGCCACTGGCTGTTCATTCACCCAAGTACCACTAGTGCTGCCCTCATCATAGATCTTGTAACCAGACTCTTCCAAAACGATGCTAGCATGGAAGCGAGAAACCGTGATGTCGTTCTCGAACACGATGTCAGCTTGAGAAGGCGAGCGGCCGAGCCGATGCTCAACGGCCGTCAGATCAACAATCGGCGGCATTCGAGTCACCGATTCCAATATCTCCAAGTATGGCCCCGCTGCTTGGTTCATCGGTGGCGGCTGAACGGTCGGCCAGGGCGTTGGTTCTGGAGCAGGAGGTTGCTCCCAACCACCTGCCTGGGGCCAGTCTTGCTGCGGTTGTCCATAATCCTGTTCCGGTTGCTGCCACTCACCTTGTTGTCCCCAATCATCTTGGCCTTGGCCGCTGTCTGGTGCATACTGTTCAAATTCTCGTTGAACCTGCTCCGCCTGTCGCCCATATCCCTTTACTTCGTCCTCCTCGACTAAATAAGGTCCCAAGAAAGGAATACGGCGAAATGCGCTTGCTAGGCCAAGCCGCTGCAAAATGCGCCAACGGCGAATTGCCACCGACAGCAGAGCCAACAAAAGCAAAACAATTAGGACGATAAAGCAGCCTAATACAATCCGCAGGATATTGGAGCCACTCCCACCCGCCTGTATCTCATCTGGCAGACTGGTCTCTTCGCCCTCGTTAACTATCAATATAATGGCTGGGCTAGTCGCCTGCTGGCCCTGTTCATCAGTAACGGCAATTTGAACAGTGTTCTGTCCATACACAAAATTACTAATCTGCGCCGAAAAGCGATCAAGTTGAGTCACATCAATCGGTTGAATGACCGTCCCGTTCACAATCAGTTCTGCATTGGTTAATTGTCGCTGAATGCCATCCAGCCAACTGGCAGTCGCCGAGAATGAAAGCTGGACCGGGGTCTCTAATTCAGCCAGAGTTAGCGTCCTGCTTTCCTCTGGCAAGTTAATAACCACACTTGGCGCAGCAGCCGAAACCGTCACTGTTGTCTCAATTAGTTCAGCCGGTTCATTTGCCAAACTAACGGTCACTTGCTGTTCTCCGGCCGTAATCTCCTCAACGGTATATTGGAAAAGAGGATGATTTCTAAAGGAGCTAATCCGATCCCAAATTCCTTGAATACTTGCTGAGTCATCTAATGCGGCCGAAACGCCTCGACTGCCACTAGCAACCTCAGCCAGATAAGTTTGTCCTGCCTCTTGCCCGGCCGCTTGCAAATTGACATTCGTTAGTGAGATAGTGTGGATGGGAATGCGGGCAGCGTTGGCCTGCAAAGACACATCTGGCCCTGTAAACTGGCTGCTGACGACATCAGTTCCATCGGTTAATACTACAATCGAAGTATACATATTAGGCGCTGGCCGCAGCGTATCCATACTGTTCACCAGACCCACTAAACTATCGTATAGAGCAGTTGGGCCGCCTTCCGGCTCCAGTGGCGCAGCAAAGAAATTACGAACGGTGTTATAGAAATTGGTTGGCTCCAAGAGTTGAATAGCGGCCGTTTCTCCAACCCGATAAACAGCTAGGTAATCTAACTGCTCCTGCATGTTTGGCGGGCTGCCAAATTGCTCAATAGCTTGCTGAACGGCCGGGATCTGAGCCTGAACCCCAGGTGGAATATCAATCACAAAGACAGTAAACGTGCCAACCGCCTCTGGGCCGCCATTGGTCAAATTGTCTATCCCCAACCCATTATTAGTAACTGCCAACGACTCTGGCGACAGAGCAAGTGGCGCCCCCTGCGCATCCAACCCATAAGCTCGCAACGTAATGGTTGGCGCACTACTGGCATCTGCCTTAGAGAGAAACAGCCAACTGCCACCCCCTTCCTGAGCCAATACTACCATCCCATTTGTCATCCCAATGAGAACAACAATTAGGACTAAAAAGAGCGGCAATTTTTTATTGAGTGACCATTTGCTCCCAAGCATCATTTTTTCCCTTTTCCTGTTCTTGGAGTGTTATATATAATAGATGAAAACATACAGCTAGAAACCGCCAATGTCAAGGTTGCGCTAGGGTTTGCATACCAGCTTATATGAAACTATACTGCTCCTGTCATTGAACCCATTAAAATGGTCAATACCATTTTTGTCCTCGGCTGTGCACAATGAAGGATTACTACTTATGTTAATTCACCCTCGAACATTTTTCAAGCTGCTTTTAACCCTTCTTTTTCTCTCTTTACTGGCATCGCCAGCAATTGCCCAGGAAGAAGAAAGCAACCAATTAAGAATAACCCAAATTGATACGGGTAATTTTCCCGAAATTGCGGTTCGAGTTGCAGCAACAGACGCAGAAAACAATTTAGTTGGTGATCTATCGGGATTAACAGTTACTGAAAATGGGACGACCGTCGAAACTTTTGAAACCAATCAGGTTGCAGTTGGAATCGATTTGACATTTGTCATTGATGCCAATGAATTCATCGAAGAGATAGATACTGGCAGCACACTCACCAGGCGAGAAAAGGCCCGAGACAGCATTATTGAATTTGCCAACAACATCATGGATGGCAGTGGACAAGATGACACCGTCAGTATTATCGTCCCGGATGGTGAAAGCGGCCGTTTTTTAGAACAACCAAACATGACCTTCCCCAATGAAGTAATTAATGCCATCAATTTCTATGAAAGCGGTCAATTAGCAGCCACCCCCTTGAATGCCATGCTCGAAGTTGCCCTGGATAACGCCGAAGCAAATCAGGCCGACGGCCGTTATCAAGCAATCTTCCTCTACACTGATGGCGGCGTTCTCAATACCCAGTTAGATTATGCCGCTCTTACCGAACGCGCCAAAGCCGCCGATGTCACCATTTTTAGCGCCATTCTTGGCGCCCTCGCCGAACAATTTGAGATCGATAATGTCACTCAATTAACCGATCCGACCGGGGGAACCTACATCCATATGCCAGAAACGGCCGATGGGACTCCGCTCCTGGAATCAATAGATTCAAAAGCCATTCAAACAGAAATCGTCTATCGCTCCACAGTCAACGAAAGTGGCAGCCATCAGATAGCCGTCACTTTAGGCGATGTATCCGCAGAGACATCCTTCGATCTGACAGTTGAACCAGCTACCATTTCCATCCCTTTAGATAACAGTCAACCCATTCGCCGCGTTGCACCCGATGCCGATACCCCGCTCGAAGCAATGGAACCAACCACACAGCCCTTAGCGGCCGAAGTTAGCTGGCCCGATGGCTATCCTCGCTCCCTAACTTCAGCTACCTTGCTAGTAAACGGCGTAGAAGTAGCCCTCGATGCCCCTGTCTTAGATAATAACGGTCTCCTCACATTTGAATGGAATATCAGCAACTTAGACGCAGGCGACTATGAACTACAAGTTAGATTAGTTGATGAGTTAGGACTCGAAAGTTTCAGCGACCCCTTACCCCTTACTATCGAAATTGACCGACCTAGCGCGCCAGAAACGGCCGAACCAACCACAGTGCCTGAGGTAAGTGAACCAGTTACAGAGCCAGAAGCTGAAGCAGGATCAGGTTCTATCCTCGATACCCTCCAAGAAAACATTACGCTCGTAGCAATTGGGGCTGGGGTACTCTTGCTGTTGATTATCATCATTGTTGTTGTTATCGTACTAATGCGCCGCCGAGGGAGCGATGAAGCAGTGCCACAAGTTGGGGCAACAGCAGCCATGTCATCCCCTGCCATTCCGCCGCTTGGCGCCCAAATGGACGATTCACCAGCCACTATGATTGAACAATTTGATTCTGATGCAACATTTTTAATGCAGCCAGATTTCGCCCTTCAAGAGGTAGGTGGCGCTTACCTTGAACCATTAGAATATGCACCAGAACATACCGGCATGATTCCCCTGGTTGGCAATAACGTTGCCTTAGGCCGAGATCCAAATTTGGTTCAGATTCCATTTAATGACCGCAGTGTTTCCCGCCTCCACGCCCGTATCATGGAAAGTGATGGTGTTTATCGTCTTTACGATGAAGGCAGTGCCAGCGGAACCTACCTCAATTATGAACGTATTGGGCTGACCCCTCGCATCATCAACGATAAAGACGATTTGCATTTCGGCCGTGTTCATCTCAAATTCAATGTTGTCGCACCAACACCAGAAAACGACGACCCAACTCAGATTCTTCAAACCCCCGATACCGACCAGGATGAAGGGACCGACACCCAAATCTACTATCCGCCCAGCTAAGAGGGATATTAATAAGTGACGCTCATGAACTCATTTTACACCAACTAATCGACAAATTAGTTAGAGTGAGAGTTACAGTCAAAATATTAAGAAATCAGCAGCAAGAAAACAGCCCATCGAGTTAACCGTTTATGGAAAGATTATCAGAAATATCGACCCTTAAAGTCTTTGGCAGCACCCATGAAGGCATGTCAGGGAAAGACAATGAAGACTCCTATGGAATCTTTGCCTGGCAGTTGCGTGATAAACAGATAATGCACCTAGGCGTTGTGGCCGATGGCGTTGGGGGACAAATTGCTGGAGAGGTTGCCAGTCGACTTACAATCGAAACCGTTGGCTCTTATTTTGACAATCAAGACACGATTAATAATTATAGCGGCCATCTTGAGCAGTCAATCTTGGCCGCCAATGAAGCCGTTTACAACGCTGGAAAGGAAACGCCTGAATATAAAGGGATGAGCACCACCATTGCGATGGCAGCCGTCATTGACAACCGACTTTACACTGCTCATGTTGGTGATAGTCGCATATACCTACTTCGTGACGGCCGACTACAGCAAATATCCATCGATCATACCTGGGCCCAAGAAGCCATTGAAGCCGGACTTCTGACCAGAGAACAAGCCAAGACGCACCCTAATCGAAATGTCATTAAACGACACCTCGGCGGCAAATTGCAAATCGAGGTCGATCATCGACTCGCCATTACACCCGGCCAAACATCAGACGAAGCCCTCGAAAATCAAGGCATGTCCCTCCAACCTGGCGATACGATCTTAGTCTGTAGTGATGGCCTGACAGACATGATTACCGACGATTCAGCGCTCGAAACCCTGAAAACTCATTTTCAGGATTTACCAGCAGCTACCTCCGAGCTAATAGACAAAGCGAACAAGGCCGGGGGGCGCGACAACATCACTGTCGTTTTACTCCAAATACCTACAGCAAATGCTGCCCCTGTTGCCACGACCTTAATCGATCATGTCCCTTATGCTGGAGGTGTAGAGCCAACCTTAATCACCTCCGCTCCTAAGACAATTTCTGCCAACAAGCCCGCTGCTGCGGCTGCAACTGAACCCGTTGTCGCCCAGCCTAACGAAGAAACAAAGCGCAACTTCAGATTGCCCATCCTCTTCCTAATCATTGGCGGCATCATACTTTTAATCATTCTCGCTGCAGGCGCTTTTTTCTTGTTTGGAGACAGTTTGAACCCAACTGAAACCCCTACCCTAATGCCAGAACCTACAACCGTCTCAGAAACCCCATTGCCCGCGAATACACCAGGCTCGCCAGCAACGGCCGCATTTCTCGAAACGGCCGCTAGTTCCACCGAAAGCAGCCAGGAAGCAAGTCCAGAAGGCACCGTAGAGGGGGCACCAACATTACGGCCGACCCTAACACCCAGCAATACCCCCACCCCAATACCGCCACCACTTTCAACCGCCACGTTACCAAGCACCGCCACCTCGGCCCCTACGGAGGCGCCAACAGATCCACCACCTCCGACAAATCCGCCGCCACCAACCCAACCACCAGCAACCTTCACGCCACTACCCCAGTCAACGTCAACGCCGGTACCAGAACCAACAGAATCACCTCAGTTTTCTACGCCAAGTGGCTGACAACAACTTATTTGAAGCTTACGTTAGTCATTGTTAGGATATATATAAGCGCGACTTAATGAATCAGTTGGCATATAATCTTAATGTCGGGTTTAGTTAAAATGTCAGAGCTTTATAATTAACAAAACTATTTGCTCTTGTCGTCCAGATAGTTTTCTCTCCAAATCAATAGCGACCAACTAATGAAAGGTTCATCTTAAATGCAAACAACAAATAAAGACAAGGGGGTCGTTCTCATCATTGACGATGATAGAATGATAGTCGATCTCGTAAAAATGGCTTTTGCTGGTAATGGTTATCAGGTAATGTCCGCTCAATCTGGAACGGAGTTAAACGAGATATTAGATAATACTGCTCTATTAAATGAAACAACCTTTGATTTAATTTTGTTGGACTTATTACTCCCAGACACTAGTGGGGAAGAACTGTATCATCTTCTTCGAGCCAACGACCACCTTGCAAAAATTCCGATCATTATCCTTTCGGCTGCTGCGGCCGTTCAGAAACGCATCCAACTCTTAAAAATGGGGGCCGATGATTATATTATCAAGCCCTTCAATGTGGACGATCTTCTTATGCGGGCCACCGTTCATATCAAGTTGGGCAAAATGCGCCAAGCTAAAAATGAAGTTGATATGCAATTGAGCTTGTTAGGCGAAATTGCCCAAGCTAGCAATTCTTCAAGCGAACTTCACCAAAGCCTTGTCAAAATGATTGAAAATATAAAAAGTATTGTTCAAGCTGAAAATGGGGACATTTTTCTACCATCGCATAATATTCAATCGCTTACCGTCGCCAGCATCAAAAACCTGAATGAGAAATATATGCTTCAGGCTCAACTCGATGGGACTGGTCTGACTGCTTATGTATTAGAAACGGGCAAGCCATATATGGTTAACGACGCTCAAAAAGACGGCCGTTTTGCTCCCCAAATTGATCAATACCTAAACCATAAAACAGAGTCGTTAATCTGCGCCCCACTAAAAGTTGGCAAGGGTTTTGTTTGCATCCTACGCCTCTTTAATAAAAGGAATGGCAACTTTACTGCTGAAGATCTAAATCTAGTCGTTTCAACAGCTAACATCATGTCAATCGTACTTGAAAACAACTATCTAAATCTTTTACTTGAATCATCAGGACAGCATACCAACGGTAATATTCAAGGCTAAGCAAGGAAGCAAGGAGAAACTTAATGGAATTTGCCATCAAAAAACTGGAGGAGATTTGGACAGCTGATGACAAAAAACTAGGCGTCGCTAACGCTATTTATCACCGACTAGAAGGTGTTAACCCTAAATTGCGTTATTATGCCGATTATCTGCACGTCCAAAATTATGACTATGGGGATGACTATTACGTTCCCTCCGACTTCATCAAAAGACGCGACGATAAAACTGGGCTAGTTGTTCTGGAAAAGACCTTTCAGGAGGTATTAGAAAATACCTGGACTCGGATGCCAGAATTTATTTTGCATGGTAACGGCCGAATCGAAAAACTAACCTAAGCGATCCATATGACTAAATTTCAAGCCATCATCTTTGATATGGATGGGCTGATGGTAGATTCGGAGCCAATTGCCAGGCAGGGTTGGGAAAATTTCTTAGCCTCATTCGGACAGAAATTAAACGAACAAACTTATGAGCGAATGGTTGGACTGCGATTTGATGAAAGTGCTAAGATAGTTCAAACAACCTACAATCTGCCCATATCTTCCCAAAAAGTCGCTGAACTAAAAGAAGCAGAGATGGCTAAACTTCTGTCCATCAAGCTACCCGTTATGCCCGGTCTTCATAATCTCATACACTATATTAATGCACAAAGGTTACCCTGGGCCGTTGCAACTTCTAGCCGCCGTTATCATGCCCTCAATGTGCTAAACCAGTTAGGATTATCAGATAATTGCCATGCTATTGCCGCCGGCAATGAAGTCGCAAACGGCAAACCAGCCCCAGACATTTATCTCTTAGCTGCTTCACGCTTAGATATTGCGCCTGAAGATTGTTTGGCCCTTGAAGATTCTGTCCCAGGAGGCAAAGCGGCTATTGCAGCAGGCATGACATTAGCGGCCGTTCCAAATGGTCATACCACAAAGGCCGACTTCCCCTTCGCCCACCACGTATTTAGCTCCCTAAATGACATTATAGATTTACTAAAGCATAAAACATAACCCGTAATCATCCCGTTTACGAATTACGCATCACGAATTACTATTTACACCTGATGTTCTTGCCGATATGCTGCAATTAGTTGTCGAATTGAATCCCGCTGAGCCACATTCGTCTGCAATGGCTGCACCAATTGGGTTTGGTAAACATCCTGAACCGTATGCGTCTGACTCATAGCCGTTGCCACCCGACTGAATGCACCTTCTCGCACTGGTCTAATCAAACGTCGTTGCAGATATGTTTCTTGCCCTTCCAACTCAAACCAGGTATTCAAAGGCTGAACAACATTCGTTCGTACACCGCTAATAGTATTAGGCGTTTCGCCTAACAAGTTAGTCATGGCATTCATAATCGTTGCTGCTTTATCACCCATACCAAATGGCAACCATTTCAAGACATTCTGAAACCAATCATTTAGCATCTGCAAGAATGAGCCAACGATTTCAACGCCATCTCTAAGGGCTTCCTCAACGGCCGTATAATAACCATTCACAATTTCAATCTGACTCGCCAGCCAACGACGGCCGTTATCAACCAACGGAACTTGAGCCTCAAATTCTGCCAACGCTTGCTGTCCCGCTAATAATCCCTCTTCAACCGAAGGTACATTCTGGAATAGATCGTCCAGTGCGCCACTGACCGAAGCAATACCATTATTCGCAACCACCCCTAAGTCAACACCATCCAACTGTTCATATAAGGTAACTAAGCCACCTAAAATACCCACCTGTCCGCTTAAATGACCGATTTGAGCATTCGCCTCTTCAAGTTGTAGCTCAGTAGCTTCGTTGGCAGGATTGCTCCCAGATGAACTTTGACCTGCTTCAAGCTGTCGTTGGGCAGCGCTCAACTCCGCTGAAAGCCGCATATTCTCCGCTTGAACGGCCGCGAGGCGAGACATCAATTCAGACACATCAGAACCCGTTTGTATCGTCGTTTGGAAAGTCTCTGGCGGCAAAGGAGCCTCTACCGAGGTGATAACAGGCTCGCCACCCGTGTCCAACAGCAAAGCCGCCCCAGTTCCAGTCGCTGTTGCAGCAACGGCCGTTAAAGCCGCCGCCTTCAAAAACCCTCGTCGATTCATTCCCTGCTCTTCATTGCCATCATACGACATGATAAATACTCCTCATCAATCGAAAATCCTTTTCGACAACTGATTTTCTTGATCATTAATTTATAAAATCAGGTAATAGCTGCGAGAAACCTTTATCCTGTCATTCCGAAAGTAGCGAATGCGAATTGAGGAATCTCTCATGTGAAGTTGGATTGATCACCTGAGTATCTAATTCATCTCCAACTAATGGGCCACTCTAAATTTTGACCATTATAACGGCAAAATATAAGACATTTGCAAGAAATGTATCTCCGATCTATCTAGTAAATTTTGTTATTAATGTTATGCTAAGTTATTTTGTGCTGTATCCAAACCGCTTTAGGGCCGTTTCACTTCGTCGCCATTGGGGTTCAACCTTCACCCAAAGCTCCAAATAAACCTTGCCATCAATAAGTGTTTCGATTTCCTTTCGAGCTGCCGCCCCAATTGCCCGCAGTTGTTTACCCTTATTGCCAATAATCATCTTCTTGTGATTATCTCTTTCTACGAAAACTGTTGCGGCAATATACGTCGTGCCATTATCACGTAGCTTATACTCCATAACCTGAACGGCCGTGCTATATGGTAACTCCTCCCGCATTCGCAAAAAAATCTGCTCCCGAATTAATTCAGCCGCAATATCCTTCACATACGTATCCGTCGTCTGATCCGCAGGGTAATAACGTGGCCCTTCCGGCAACAAATCAATCAGCATTTGTAGTAATGACTCTACGCCACCTTGTTGAAGGGCTGAGAAAAACAACCATTCCGCATCGGGAGCCAACTCTCGATAAGCATCTGTGCGCGGCAGCACCTCTTCCGGTTCAACCAAATCAGCCTTATTTATCGCTAATATCAGATGAACCTTTTCCGGCAGCTCCTTAAGCGTTTCAGAAATGATTCTATCCCCCGTTCCTGGCGGCTCACTACCATCCACCATCCACAGAACAATTTCGGCATCCTGCAATGCCTCTTGAGCCACCCCCATCATATACTCATCGAGCTTATGGCGTGGGGCCATTAATCCCGGTGTATCGACAAAAACAAGTTGATAATCAGGCTGGGTCAAAATGCCAAGCTGGTTGGTGCGCGTGGTTTGGGGTCGAGGTGAGACAATAGCCACCTTCTGCCGCAAGATAGCATTCATCAGGGTACTTTTGCCCACATTTGGACGGCCGACTACAGCCACAAAGCCCGACCGATGCCCCTCCGGCAAGGTTTCATCAGCCAAAGAGGCCAGGTCTAACTGTTCCATCTCGGAGGGCTGGTATTCCTGTTCATCCATCGCTAGTCCAATATCTCTTGCAACATCGCCCGACTCGCTAAAATATCTGCCTCACTTTGACCCTCCCCAGCAGACATTACCAGCGTTTTCAAGCGGGTTTGCTTGATAGGCAGCAGCCATTCGGGCCACTCTTCGCTGCTTGGCGCAGTGATACGGCCGTTCTCATCCAAATCATAAGCATAACTAACCGCCAGCCGATCTCCCAAACAATCAACCCAGGTTGTCAGCGGATTGCGTCTTTGAGCCAAGCGAATATCCAAAGCGCAGCCAATAGCCAAATCATCGGTCAATTTCTCAAGTCGTTTGGCCTGATCAATCAACGGCGACCCCATCCAGTAGTCGTAATTACGAATTACCGGAGCCATCCGACGATTAATGACCTGCGCCCAGGCTTCATCATACCCACTAATCGTTGGCGGCGCGTCCCCCTTTTCAAAATAGTAAGCCAAGTCATCTTCATTCTCAAAAAGATCCGTCGGGCTGGTGACATACACTTGTGCGCCAAGCAACCCGGCAGCGCCAACACCGTTCATCAATATATCTTTTCGCGCTCGTGACGAAAACATCTGCTCCTGGGTTTGAGGCGGTGATGTGACCGACCAAACCGACAATCCCAATTTATCAATCTGCTTCTTCAGCTCCCGATAAAAACGGGCATTCGGTTTGCGTCGATAACCATAGCCAAATTCGGCCGTTTGTAAATTCACTTCAATCTGTCCAAAACCCAAATCGGCCGCCATCTCCAACGCCTTAGGCGTCTCCTGGCTCAATGAGCCAGTATTAATTGCAATTTGCATCCTCTATCTCCAATATTCCTCTAAAAACTCTCTGGTCTCTCTATACGCTTTGGTAACTAAATTTCGTGTAATTCGTTGCAGATTCTTTCTTCTACCCTACAAACCAAGCTACTTAAAATTCCCAACAATTCGCTCCATCTCCCGCATCGTCAAAGCCACCCGCTCATCTCTTAGCAGTGGCAAACGAGTTCGGGTCCGGCGAATCTGATTCAAATCCAAGCGAGCCGTAACCAACGCCTCTTCATAATATGGCCCTTGAGCTATCAACACCCCTTCCGGGTCAAAGACGGTCGAACCGCCCCAAAAGTTAACCCCGTCTTCAAAGCCAGTCCGGTTACAATGAACGATAAAGTTAGTAAAGATACTGGCATAAGCTTGGTTAATATGTTCAACCCACTTAGCGCTGCCGATCTTCTGTTCGGTAGCAACGCCACGACCAGGAGAGGCAGAAGTCAGAATCAAAATATCTGCCCCATCTAGCCAAAGTAAATAGGGTGGACTGATATGCCAGAAATCCTCGCAGATCAAAATGCCAACACGGCCGAATCGAGTATCAAAGGCCCGCAGCGAATTACCCCAGGCAAAATAACGACCTTCATCAAACATGCCATAGGTCGGCAGATACACTTTACGGTGCATATAGACCAGTTCGCCGCCAGATAGATAGGCACCAACGATATGAAACTTTTGCCGCTTGTCCGCCTCAACAAAGCCAACAACCAGATCCAAATCTCGACTGGCCTCAAGCAAACGGCCGAATACCGGATCATTGACTGTTGGTCGAATGGCAACACTATAGGTCAAATCTTGCAGCCGATACCCAGTCAGTGAAAGCTCGGGGAAAACAAGTAGTTCAACGCCCTGATCTGCCGCCTCTTCAATTTGCTGCAAATGTAAAGCTAAATTCGCCTCTACATCGCCAAGTTTTGGGGTTATTTGAGCCAGTCCAATTTTAACTTTCATGCGCTTGTCGATTATTCTCTCTGTTTTGTGTAACCAGGCCAATGAAGCTGACCAATACCAATCCAATACTAAGAACTGTGTCTAACCGATACGAGTCAACCAACGGCACTGGATCGCCTCGAAGGAGGGTAATAAGGCCCTGACTGACGCTCAATAAGCCAAAAGTCAGCCAAAAAAAACGCCCTCTTTCCAATTTGTTTCTTAAATACAACGTAATTAAAAAGACAGCAATTGTCAGCCCGAACCCTAACAACTGCGTTTGATAACGGACAGCAAACACGCCAAAGCTGTCAGGCAAATCGGCCGCCAAAAAGCTCAATACCGTTTCCCGGCCAAAGGCACACCCTTCTAGCCAACACGCCAGCCAACCAAATAGATGAGCCAGCACAAAACCGGGCATGATTAACGCGGCATAAGCTATAAATGAAACTTGATTCTGTGAATCACGATTCTTCAAATCACGAATTCGGCCGTTCCGCTTAATCCAAATAGACCAAAGCCAATAAGTCAGCAACGCCGAAACAAGCCCCCCATGATAACTGAGTCCGCCCTGCCAGACCAGCACGATTTCATCCGGCGCTTCAAGGTAATATGACCAATTCGCCCAAACAAACGCAATCCGGCCTCCAACGAGGCCAGCCAGCAAACTAATCAGCAGCCCGTCCAACCAACCTGGATAGCTTCTTTCGCCCTCATCTTTTTTTACGAACCAGGCCGTTAACCCAATGCCCACCGCCAAACCTAACCCCAATACAACAGTATAGCTGTACAGGAAAAAAGGACCATAACGGCCGAGTATTGGATACATAGAACCGCGATCTTAAACGATATAGACTATTTGAGCAAAAGCCATACAATAAAGCTGGTATTTGGCGGTAAAGGACACCGCTCGTAATAGGATGATGCAAAGAACTAAACACGTCCAACCTTATCATAATGATGACGCGGAATTGGTGGTTAAGATTCATAATCGATCTTATCCAGACAAACAAATACAGCAGCCCGCCTTTTCCCAATATCTCAACAAAGTAATCAATGCTGGTGGTCAGGTTTGGACAATTACCGATATCAGGGAACTTGTGGGATATGGTTGTGTTGTACCTATCTCAGGTTTGGACAACCTCCTCTACCTTCGAGGCTGTATTGAACCTTCATACCGAAGAAAAGGATATGGCAGTTTTCTACTCAAGACAATCATCCAAACGTTAAGTAAAAACAGCCGTTTTCAACTTTCTCATGCCGTTTCATCCCTCAAAAGTCCGGCTGCCCATTTCTTACAAAGCCATCAGTTCTCTGTTGAACACGTCGAGATTCAGATGCTACTCGAAAATCCGACCAAACGCCCTCCCATATCATTGCCTCCTGGATTTGAATTGATGACTTATGAGTTGGGAACGGCCGTCCAAAAATTCCGTCAAGCCTATGATGCTGCCTTTTATGGGCTGCCCTGGTATCAGCCATATACCAGCGATAGAGAAGTAACGGCCGATTTAGAAAATGCCGAGGATCTTGTATTTTTATTGGATGGTGAAAAAACGGCCGGGTTTGTCTGGCTGCAAAAGCCAGAGGTTACTCTAGGTGAGATTGAACCCATTGGTATATTGCCCGACTATCAAGGCCGAGGATTAGGTCTAAAACTTTTATCTGTCGCTATCCAACGTCTTGTTGCTAATGGGGCGACCCATATTCGCATCGGTACCTGGCAAACAAATGAACGAGCTACCCGCCTCTACCAACGTGTCGGCTTCAAAAAGATCGATGCCCAAATCTACCTGGTTCTCGATATAACTTAAGAGACATCTCATCAATAAGCGGACCGTCGTTTGGTCAGCCGTCAACCAGCCCACATTTAGCCATCAACCATGAACTCCCCATTAACCTACCCATTCTTCCACTTTACGATTCACCATTTCCGTTTTACAATCAGGTAACATCATTTGCGGCAACGCAAAAAGTTGGCAAACAATCGAAAAAGCCATTACTTTTACAACGGAGACAAACTATGTTTAGGGATATCAACGAAGTACGCAGCGGCCTTAGTGAACAGGAGTACATCGCCTCAGAAGAAATTAGCACCGTCGTCTACCTAGCTCAATCGCTGTGTAAACCCGTTCTAACTGAAGGGCCAGCCGGGGTGGGTAAAACTGAGCTGGCTAAAGCCTGGGCCGCCTCAACTGGACGGCCGTTAGTCCGCCTCCAATGTTACGAAGGGCTTGATGAGAGCAAAGCCCTCTACGAGTGGGAATATGCCAAACAGATGCTCTACACCCAACTCCTGCGCGACACGTTGCGAGACACCCTTTCTGGAACCCAAAATCTGGCCGCAGCCGTAGACCGCCTTTCCCAAGAAGATGATGTCTTCTTCTCCGAAAAGTTCCTCCTCCCTCGCCCACTATTGACAGCCTTGATGTCACCAGAGCCAGTTGTCCTTCTAATCGACGAAATTGATCGGGCCGATGTGGAATTTGAAGCCTTCCTCCTTGAAGTATTAAGCGATTTTCAGGTTAGCGTGCCAGAGTTAGGCACCATTTCGGCCGTTCACCAACCAATGGTCTTGCTAACCAGCAACAACACCCGCGAACTAAGCGAAGCCCTCAAACGACGTTGTCTCTACCTCTTCGTCGATTACCCAACCCTCGATGCCGAACTAGACATCGTTCACCTCAAAGTACCAAACTTAAACCCCGACCTCGCCCGACAAGCCGTCGAAGTCGTGCAGCAACTGCGCAACATGGACTTACGAAAAGTCCCCAGCATCAGCGAAACCCTCGATTGGGCGCGAGCCTTAGTAACCCTTAATGCCACGTCAATTGATGAAGAAACCCTACGAACCACGTTAACCGTCCTGCTCAAATATGAGGCCGATGTCCAACGCGCCAAGCGAATGATGGGTGGTAATGGCGGCGGCCGTGATCGTCGCAGTCGAGGCGGTGGAGGTCCTTATGGAAGATAGAATTATTGATTTCGTGCGCGGCCTTCGGGCAGCAGGTGTCCGCGTCTCCATGGCCGAATCAGTCGATGCTATGCAAGCGGTCAAGCTGCTCGGTATCGTCGAAAAAGAACGTTTCCGCAAATCGCTCCGGGCAACACTCATTAAAGAATCAGACGATTTTCACGTCTTTAATGAACTATTCCCCCTCTATTTCGGCAGCGGTGGCCCGCCCATGCAAAATGCGATGGAAGATATGGACGGCGACGAGCAAGAGATGCTCAAAGCCGCCCTCTCTGCCATGTCCGGCCAATTACAAAAACTCATGGATTGGCTGACCAGTGGCAATGGGCCAACCAAAGAGGAGTTAGAAGAGTTAGCAAATCGGGCTGGAGCGCAGTGGGCCAACAACCCCGGCGAAGCCCGCTGGGTAACGCGGCGGATGCTGCGCCAGATGGGGATGCAGCACCTGGAAGAACAGTTGCAACAGTTAGTTGAAAAGCTCCAAGAGATGGGCATGAGCCAGGAGGCTATCGAAAAGCTGCTTGGGGTGGTCGAGGCCAACCGCGAAGCGATGGTTGAGCAGATGGCCCAGCAGGTCGGCTTGCAAATTGCTCAAGATCGAGCAGAACGGCCGAACGACCTTCACGGCTCCGATCTCATGCACAAATCCTTCCAAAATCTAAGTGAAAGCGAGGCCGAAATCCTCCGCAAAGAGGTGCAGAAACTCGTTACCCAACTTCGCAGCCGAGCCGCCCTACGCCGCAAACGAGGCAAAGCGGGCAAGTTCGACCCCAAGACCACCATCCGAGCTAACCAGCGCTTCGGCGGTGTGCCATTTGAACTCAAATTCAAGAAGAAGAAGCTCAAACCAAATCTCGTCCTCATCTGCGATGTCTCCACATCTATGCGCTCTGTCGCCGAATTCATGCTGCGGCTCATTTACGAACTCCAAGACCAGGTTGCCAAAGCCCGCAGCTTTGCCTTCAACGCTGACATCGAGGAGATCAGCGTCACCCTCTCCGGCAACCGCGCCGCTGACGCTATCGCCGAGGTCTTATACGCCATCCCCCCCGGCTACTATGCCACCGACTTAGGCAACAGCTTGGACACCTTCTTTGCAGATCATCTTGATTCAGTCACAGGTCGAACAACGGTCATTATTTTAGGAGACGGCCGTAACAACTATAACTCCCCCCGCATCGACCTGATGAAGAAGCTCCAACAACGGGCCAAACGGCTGCTCTGGTTCAACCCCGAACATCGCGGCCAATGGGGAACGGGCGACAGCGACATGCTCGACTACAACCCCATTTGCGACGACGTTTATCAGGTCCGCAACCTGGCCCAACTTTCGGCCGCAGTCGATAAAATTCTCGCCTTCGGCTAAAACTTTCAACTACCTCAAAAGCCAGACTTTTCAAAAAGTCTGGCTTTTTTTACCAATTATTGACATCATTTAATGCCTGCATTATACTATCAATTATGCAGGCATTAAGTGTAGGCAAATTCGCGTGTAACTTGCCATTTATCTATCGAAAGAGAGCTTAAAATGAAACAATTAACCGTTCGTGGAGTTAACGATGATTTGCATACTGCACTCAAGAGAGAGGCTGAACGTCGCGGAACCAGCATGAACCGCGTTGTCTTAGCTTTACTTAGAGAAGCGATGGGGGTCAGCAATGGCAACGGCCGTTATCAAACCATCTTTGACGATCTAGATCATCTAGCCGGAACATGGTCTACCAAAGAGGCTGAGGCAGTAGAGCAAGAAATCAACAATCAGCGAACAATTGACGAGCAACTGTGGCAATGATGCCACTAATGCTCGATACCTCTGCTTATACAGCCTTTAAAAAAGGCCATCCGAAAGCGCTTCAAGCCATCCGCCAAACAAAAAAGATTCTTTTACCAACTATTGTTCTAGGGGAACTACTATCCGGCTTTGAGGTCGGAAATCTTCGTCAAAAAAATCGACTTGAATTGGAGGCTTTTCTGCAAAGTCCTCGTGTTTCCATTATTTCAACTACAGGCGAAACGGCCGAACGCTACGCCCACATCTATGCCTACTTACGAATGAACGGTCGACCCATTCCAACAAATGATCTTTGGATTGCCGCCAACGCTATGGAATATAGTGCCGAACTTTTAACCTGGGATGCCCATTTTCTAAACGTCGTCCAGATTCTTGTAAACTATATCAGCGATTCCTGATCATCCAGCGGCTCCCTGCTTTCAGCCAGAGGGGACTTCTCCAACGCCTCCCGAATCCGTTCCGACAACTTCTTACGCCCCGGCTTCTTCTTTCCAAGCCCCTTCAACGACTCCTTCACATAATCTGCCACAATCTTAGACACCTTCTTAGCCGCTTCCTTCGACAGCTTTTCTCCCCGCTCAAACCACAAAATCGCCGCATAGCCCAAGGCAACCGTCGTTCCCGCTGCTACGGAGGCGCTGATCACCCAGGCAGGTGGCCCACCAAACTTGATGATCTCATAGAACAAAGTTCTGCCGATAAAACCCATTCCCAAAGCGCTCATAACCTCCCGCCAGCGGCGCAAATTCATCTCATAATTATAGACACGAGCAATACCCAAAATCATTGAGATTTGGATGCCAACCAGGGGGACAAAATCCAAAAATGGTAGTGGTGTCAGAGCAACCAACCCGGCCGTAGACGCCGCCCCAGTAATAACCCGCCAGGCCAGTTGCCACCGATAGGCGGGCAGCCCTTGTCCCAACGCCGCCACCAAAGACGGTTCCGCCTTCACAACTGACAACACGACCCGTTCAATATTTTTCGCTCTTGTAGCAACCAACGGAATAATGACATCTTCAGACAACTTCAGATTAGCCGCCGCCTGAGTAATAACTTTATCTGCCTCTTTGCCAACTAAATCAATCTTATTTAGCACAACAATGTAGGGCTTGCCCAAGGCAGTTAACTCATCAAACAGTTCTTGTTCCGTTAGTTTAATCCCTTGAACGGCATCAAACATGATGATCAGAAACTCAGCTTCGGCCGCTGCAGACAGCGCTTCCTCCCGTTCAGACTGCCCCACTTCCCCAACAGCATCAGCCCCTGGCGTGTCGACAATGGTAAACGGACCAGCATCGGCCGTTTGGTTCTCTCTGGTTGTCCCTGGAACAGGCGAAACGGCCGCTTCATCCTCCTTCGACCGAATCAACTGGTTATAAAGCGTAGACTTACCCACATTGGCCGGGCCAACGATAACGACATCATGTTTAGAGCCAAACGACATCGCCAACTGCTTTCGAGACAGCTCGAACAGCTTCTGCATCTTGCCCGGCGTACTGGGCAAAATCGGCAATATCCCAACCAAATCTTGCCGTTGCTGCACTGGCAGCGACTCCCAAACAGCCCGCAGCACCTGCCTCGATTCCTCTGGAAACTCCTGCAAAAGGTCGTCAATTTGACTCATAAACGGTTCCTACATCGTCCATAAATTGCTTGCTCAGAAATCAGCCACCAATTTCGCTCAAGAACAAAATCTCTAGTCAAAAATTCGTTTAATTCGTGAAATTCGTTGCAAGTTTTTTTGAATATTTCCTACATTTTGCTTCATAGTTAGCTGTCCCATTTTAACAGCCTCTTAAATCTCAGCCACAAAAATATATCTCACCCCCCTTTATCAAAAGCGTGTTATACTTTGACGCTTATGACTCGTCCTGAAAATCTACGCAGCAAACGCTGGGAAATCAAACCCGTTCTCCCACAAAAAATCAAACAAACATTGGGCCATCTTCATCCCGCTTTTTTACAAGTACTCTACAATCGCGGCCTGCAAGAAAGAAACCACATTCAAGCCTTTATCGAAGGCCAATACCTAGAAAACACCGACCCCTTCCTACTGCCCGATATGGACAAAGCCGTCGCCCGGATCAAGCAAGCTATCGACAATGATGAAATCATTATCGTCTACGGTGACTTTGATGCCGATGGCGTTACCTCAACCGTCCTCTTGACTGAGGCTCTACGCGGCCTAGGGTTAAGTCGAAAGCAAGCTCAACCTTATATTCCAGATCGGTTTGAAGAAGGCTATGGGCTAAACAAAGACGCATTAACAGAAATTAGACAAGACAAAAACGCCGGCCTTGTCATCACCGTTGACTGTGGCATCCGCTCTGTCTATGAAGTTGAACACGCCAACGAAATCGGACTGGATATGATTATCACCGATCACCATAGTCTTGGTAGTCGAATACCGCCCGCATTAGCCGTTATCAATCCCAAACGAGCCGACTCAACCTATCCAGAGAAGATGTTGGCTGGCGTGGGCATTGCATTCAAATTGGCCCAGGCTTTACGTTTATCTTTCCCAGAACAAGCCCAATTTGAAGATAGAGACCTATTGGATTTAGTCGCCATTGGGACAGTGGCTGACTTAGCGCCGCTGCAAGGGGAAAATCGGAAGCTGGTCATGGAGGGGTTGAAAATGCTTAATGCCCGTCCCCGTCCCGGTTTGGATGCTCTGGCACGAGTGGCTAGCCAAAAACCAGGCAGTATGACGGCCGAATCTATCGCCTTCGCCCTCGGCCCCCGCATCAACGCCGCCGGACGACTCGCTCACGCCTATGAGGCCGCCAAACTACTGGCCTTAAATAACTCCCTGACGGCCCATGATCAAGCCCAAAAGTTGAACGGCCTCAACCAGGAACGCCAGCGCGTCACCGCGAAACTAGCCAAAGAGGCAGAAGCCCAGATTGATCCTGAAGCCCCCCTACTCTTCGCAGCCGATCCTGGTTTCCTGCCCGGCGTTGTTGGCCTGGTCGCCAGCCGTCTATCAGAAAAATATTATCGCCCCAGCATAGTCGTCGAACAAGGCGAAGCCGAAAGTCGAGGCTCCTGTCGCTCCATCGCCGAATTTCACATCACCAACGCTTTAGACCAAGTACAAGACCTATTAGTTCGTCATGGCGGCCACGCCCAGGCAGCCGGATTCACCATCAACAACGAAAATCTAGCCGAATTTAAGCAGCGTATCATCGACATTGCCGCCACAGAATTAGCCGATAAAGATTTATATCCAACCCTCGAGATTGATGCTGAGGTAGATCTACAAGATGTTGATTGGGCCTTAGAAAATGTATTACAAGAGTTAGAGCCAACTGGCGAAGCCAACAGACGGCCGATCTTCATGAGTCGCAACGTCAGAGTCTACAGCCATCGAGCAGTCGGCTCCGAAGGCGCCCACTTACAACTAGAAGTCGGCGATGACGATGGCCGAATCAAACTTAGGTGTATCGCTTTTCGCCAGGGAGCCTGGGCTGGCAATTTGCCAGAAAAGATCGATCTAGCTTATATGATTGGCGTCAACGAATGGCGCGGCCGTCGCTCCCTCCAACTAATGGTCCAAGACATTCGCCCCACCAAACCCAAAGAAGAAAACTAGCGGCGTTCACCTGAAAAAGGGGTAAATACCTTTTTTTCTTTGCGCCCTTTGCGCCTTTGCGCGAGCTATTTTTACAGGAGTTTATATGAAGATATTAGTGACAGGTGCAGCCGGATTCATTGGCAGCAATTTAGCAGAGAAATTAGCCCAGCGCGGCGACGAGGTCATTGGCCTAGACAACTTCAACGACTATTATGATCCCAACAAAAAGCGAAATAATGAAAAACGATTAAACGCCTACCCCAACTTCAAAATGATTGAAGCTGACATCCGGGATCGCACCCGAATGCTAGCCCTGTTTGAAGCGGAAAATTTTGAAGCAGTAGCCCATCTAGCCGCAATGGCCGGTGTCCGCAATGCCGTCAAATTCCCTGAAGAGTATGTCGAGGTAGATTTTAATGGCACCCAACACTTGATGGATGGAGCCAGAAACAACAGCGTCAAAAATTTCGTCATGGCCTCCACCTCCTCTGTTTATGGTGATACAAAAGAAATACCTTTTGTAGAGACAGACCCTTGTGATCGGCCGTTACAACCCTATGCCGCCGCAAAAAGAGCTTCGGAAATCCTCGGCTACACCTACCACTACCTCTTTGGTTTAAACTTCTCGGCCGTTCGCTTCTTCACCGTCTACGGACCAAACGGCCGTCCCGACATGATGGCCTATCTCGTCGCCGAAAGTATCACCAAAGGCACTCAAATCCCCCTTTATGATGGCGGCAAAATGTACCGAGATTGGACATTCGTTGACGACATTACCGATGGCGTTGTGGCCGCCATTGACCGACCTCTAGGCTACCAAATCTTCAATATCGGCCGAGGAGAACCAACTTTACTCAGCGATTTTGTCACGATGTTAGAAAAACTGGCCGGAAGCAAAGCCAACACCATCATCAAACCAAAACTAGCTGCCGATGTCACCCAAACCTATGCCGATATAACTAAAGCCAAAGAAATGCTAGGCTACCAACCAAAAATATCCGTTGCCGAAGGCGTCACCGCTTTTTGGGACTGGTACAAAACTTCAGAAATGTAACCAACCCACAGGTCATTTGAATGAATATTACCTGTCTTACTTTGCGCCTTTGTGCCTTAGTGTGAGTTATTTTTATCTGATCTCCTTCACCATTAACAACCGCGATTGCACCATCTCCCTAAAACCCAGGCGCTTGAACATCGCAACCGCTGTCTGATGATGGCTGCTGCTGCCAAAATACACATCAATCTGGGGACGATTTTGAGGCGACAGCTCAATCAACTGCTTCACCAACCCACTCTGACCCAAGTTACCCCAAAACTTAGCTTTCAAAGCCAACGTTATAGCCAAAGAATTATCGGTTCTGCGTACCCAAGCTGCACCCGCTTCCTCACCATTCAACAAACATCGCCAAAACTTACCATTGTAGCTTTCCCTTTCTCGATAATCTTCTAATGCCTTTACCGCCCAGCCATCTCCTTCCCGCCGTTCCATTGATTGATAACGGCCGAAAAAACGCCTCCCCCAAGGACGGTTCAACGATTCCAAAGAAACGGCCGATTCTACCGCCTGACGCATCCCAAGCGATCCATCTATCCGTAATAGATGGGGATGATAAGAGCGAAATCCAATCTGCTTATACAATCGCTTTGCCGGCAGATTATTATTTTCGACCTGCAATGCCAACAAGAAACGCCCCCGCGACTTCGTAATCTCCTCAAGGTGGTTCATCAATTGACGGCCGATCCCCTGCCGACGATTAGCCTCATTAACATTGACATTAAAAATATAACCACTGGATTTATTCAAATATAAATAAGCACACCCAACGATCTTCCGCCCAGCAACAGCTTTGTACCCATCTCCTGTCATCCCAAAATAGAAAGGAAATAGCAAGTAGCCCATATAACGGCCAACTGGGTTTCTAACTAATCGGGTAAACTGAGCATCTACCCCCGTCATATTAGCATAGGCCATCTGGGTAATTGCCACTAAGTCGAAAACCCTTACCCGTTTTATCTCTATTGAGCCGCCAGTCATAGCCCGATTTTATCACACTCATCCTTGAAATGGCTGAACTGCCTGATGGCTGGTAAAATGGACGATATGTACCGAAAGACTAGAGGTTTTGCGTGAATTTACCTCCCTTTAAATACATAAAAAGCCAAGGCGACTGGCAAAGATGTATTGCACTCTTGCGCCAACAAGCCAGGATCGCCATCGATCTGGAAGCCAATAGCCTGTACGCCTATCAGGAACAGGTTTGCCTCATTCAAATCACTATCCCAGGCCAAGATTATATTGTCGACCCCATTGTGAATTTAGACTTAGCACCCTTGGGAGAGATTATTGAAGACCCAACAGTAGAAAAGATTTTTCACGCCGCCGAATACGATCTGATCTTATTAACAAAAGAGTACGGCTGGAAAATGAAGAATCTTTTCGACACCATGTGGGCCTCCCGAATCCTCGGTATCAAACGGGTCGGGTTAGCAAACATTCTAGAAGATCGCTATGCTGTCAAGCTCAACAAAAAACACCAAAAAGCCAACTGGTGCAGACGGCCGCTTTCTGCTTCCCAATTGGCCTATGCTCAATCTGACACACACTATCTACACCAACTAAGAAACGATCTAGCACAAGAGCTTCAATCCGCCAATCGCTACGCCGAAGCCCAAGAAATTTTTGCCGAGCAGACTTTTGTAGAAGCCACCAACAAAGTATTTGATCCGGACAGCTTTTGGTCGATAAACGGTGTCCGTGACTTGGACGGCCGTCAAAAAGCGATCTTAAAAGCGCTCAACATCTATCGAGATAAAGAAGCCAAACGTCAAAATCGACCCCATTTCAAGGTGTTCGGTGAAAAGACCATGCTCCAAATTGCCCAACAAATACCTGAAAACATAAACCAGATGTCATACATTCATGGAATGACATCAGGCCAGATCAAACGCTATGGGCAACACCTGCTCCGCATCGTCCGAGAAAACAAAGACCGTCCAGCCCCAAAACGCCCATCCCGAAACCACAATCGCCCCTCTGAAGAGATTAGCAACCGTTATGAACGGCTCCATAATTGGCGCAAGCAGCGGGCGAAAGCGAGAGGGGTTGAGTCAGATGTCATTCTCAATCGCCAAAAATTATGGCAATTGGCCCATTCCAACCCTCAATCTATAGATGAACTGTCCAAAACGGCCGTCCTCGGTCCCTGGCAATTCAAAAATTACGGCGAAGAAATCCTTGACATCATCAAAAAAGACTAATAACGAAGCAGCTTACTTTCCAAGCAAGGCACGCTAACAGATAACAAAATAATTTGTCTAATTCGTATAATTCGTGGCTATTTTCCAGGAGAACAAAAGATGAAAATTGAATTTCACGGCGCAGTCCGCACCGTCACCGGCTCTCAACACCTCATCACCGTCAACGGCCGTAAAATCTTACTAGATTGCGGACTTTACCAAGGCAGCCGCAAAGAAAGCTACACCCGCAATGAACATCTGCCCTTCAATGCCGCCGATGTCGATGTCCTGGTTCTTTCCCACGCCCACATCGATCACAGCGGCAACATCCCCAATCTCGTCAAAAGCGGTTTCAAGGGCGACATCATCTGCACCTATGCCACCCGCGACTTATGCGCCCTCATGCTCCGTGACAGCGCCAAAATTCAACAATACGATGTCGAATATATTAACAAAAAACGGGCCAGAAAAGGCGAACCCCCAATAGAACCCCTTTATACTATGGCAGAAGCCGTTGAAAGTCTAAAATATTTTATCGGCATTGGCTACGAACGCTCTTATCAAATCCTACCCGGCGTTCAAATCACCTTCTATGATGCCGGTCACATCCTCGGTTCAGCCATTGTCGCCCTCGACATCGAAGATCATGAGGCGAAGAAAGATGTTCGGCTGGTCTTCAGCGGCGACTTGGGACGACCGGATCGGGTCATCTTACGCGATCCCACCTTTGTTGATGAAGCCGACATCCTACTCATCGAAAGCACCTACGGCAATCGCGAACACGGCCCAACCGAAGCCGCCAGAGAAAAGCTAAAACGCGTTGTCAACGAAACCTACAAACGCAATGGCAAGCTCATTGTGCCTGCCTTCGCAGTCGGCCGTACCCAAGAACTCGTCTATCATCTTCATCAACTAGTAGAAGAAAGCGCAATCTCCGCCAAATTACCCGTCTACGTAGACAGCCCAATGGCCATTGACGCCACCGGCATTTATCGACTGCACCCTGAAGCTTACGACGAAGAAGTCATTGATTTCCTGGCAGGTGACAGACACGGCGACCCCTTTGGATTTGATATGATGATCTATACCCGCTCAACCTCCCAATCGAAAGAGCTGAATTTTCTAAAAGAACCAGCCGTCATCATCAGTGCCAGCGGGATGGTTGAAGCGGGCCGAATTTTGCACCATGTCAAGAACAACGTCGAAGACCCCCGCAACACTATCCTCATTGTCGGCTGGCAAGCTCCCCACACGCTCGGTCGTCGTCTTGTCGAAAAACAGCCCAAAATCAAAGTGTTTGGCGATGAGTACACGCTTCGGGCGCAAGTTGAAACCATCAACGGCCTAAGCGCTCATGCCGATCGCAGTGAACTGCTAGAATGGGCCGGACATTTCAGCAAACGGCCGCAACACACCTATCTAGTACACGGCGAAGAAGAATCCTCCCTAGCCTTGGCTGAAGATTTACGGCAGCACGGTTTCCAAGATGTCAACGTCCCCCATTTAGGCCAAAGCTTCGACCTATAGGACAAATTGGCAATTTGTCCGGGCAGTTGAGCTGCTGCTTTTCCAGCCCGGTTCAGTAGGCACACCTATGTAACCGAACGATTTATCGTCCGGCGGACCTTAGAACTCCCGAAACTTAAAACTACCCCCAACAACCGTCCCATCAACTTGAACGGCCGGAATTTCATCTTGTGAAATCGTAAATAGATCCCGATCCAGAATCGTGAAATCAGCCCATTTCCCCGTTTCAATACTGCCCAACCGCCCTTCGCGATTACCAGCAAAAGCCGCCCCCAACGTAAAGGCTTCAATCGTTTCCGCCATCGTCAACCGCTGTTCTGGATACCAACCCGCTACTCCAGGCGAGCCATCAGGTCGCCGACGGCTGACGCTGGCATAAATCCCCTTGAGCGGCTCAATCGGATCAACCGGGGCATCGGAGCCAAAAGCCAGCCTCGCCCCAACCTCCTTCACTGTCCGCCAGGCATAGCTGTATTGATTGCGCTCGCCCCAGTAACGATCTGCCATCTCCATATCCGAAGTCGCGTGAATGGGCTGCATGGACGCAATGACACTCAATGAAGCCAACCGCTTAAAATCGTCAGGATGTAAAATCTGAACATGCTCAATACGATGGCGCAGCGTTGGCCCAACAGAACGTGCTGCCTCTTCCCCTCGAACGGCCTCATAAACGTCCAAAATATCATGATTAGCTCGATCCCCGATGGCATGAACAGTGACACTTAGCCCGTTGGCGCTAGCTTTACTGGCATAGCCGTACATCTCTTCCTTATCCGTAACCACGATGCCCCTATTGTCTGGCTCGCCTTCATAGGGGGTTAACATAGCGGCCGTTCTTGGCCCCAAGGCCCCATCCGCAAAAATCTTCACCCCCCCAATCCAAAGCTGATCATCGCCAAAGCCACTCTTAAGACCAACCCCGACCGCATAATCCAGCCATCTAACCGGAATATTTTTAACTATTCGCAAGCCCAATTCCCCATTCAAATGCAAGTTCTGCAAAGCCCGAAAACAGCGACGGCCGTCAAAATCATGTACGCCCGTCAACCCCGCCCAAAAACAATAATCCTGCGCCTGCCGCATGGCAGCAACAACCTGCTCTTCTGTTGCTCGCGGGATGTTGTTACCAACGAGATCCATCGCCTCTTCAAAGAGGATGCCCGTTGGCCGTCCTTGCTCATCCCGCTGAATCTGGCCCCCCGGTGGATCGGCCGTTTCGACCGTAATTCCCGCCATCTTCAACGCCAGCCCATTTACCCAGGCCGCATGGCCGCTCTTATGGCTCAAATAAACCGGGCGATGAGCCACTATCTTATCCAGGTCAGCCGAAGTCGGGAAAGCGCCCCCAGGCCAGCGCGTTTGATTCCAACCCCGCCCCTCCAACCAAACGCCAGCCCTCTGCTCATCAACCCTGACCGCAATCCGCTCCAATGCCTCATCCAAATTCTTTGTCCCAGCCAAATTCACCCGCTGCAAGCTCAACGCAAAGCCCTCAAAGTGAACATGGGCATCCACCAAGCCGGGAACAACGCAACGGCCGTTCAGATCAATCCACTCCCCACCGCTGCCCAACAACCCCTTCATCGCCCCATCATCCCCCGTCGCCAACACCTTGCCATCACGGACAGCAACGGCCGAAACGAGCGGCTGTCGTGGGTCTTGCGTGTAAATTGAACCATTCGTTAAAACAAGGGTCGCGCTCATCTATTACCTACCTCAATAAGTAACTGTCATTTCAGATTCATCATGGTTGGCTTATCTATTTAAGGAGCAGCGGTTGCAAATCGGCCGTACTATCCAACACCACATGCGCCCCCGCCCGTTCCAATTCACGCCGTTCACCAAAGCCACACAATACGGCCGCGCTCCAAGCCCCTGCCCGTCGCGCCGCCTTCACATCGACAGTTGTATCGCCAACCATAACACAATTAGCAATTGGAACCTTTAACCGTTCAGCCGCCAATCGAATGGGGGCTGGATGGGGCTTCAAGCGGCGGGTATCCTGTAAACCACAAGTGGTCGTAAAAGCCGAAGCAATGTCAGGAAACATCGACAGAAATTGGTCAATATGATAGCGGCTGCGGCTGGTAACTAAACCAATTTTGTACCGACTCTTCAAGCTCCCAATTAGTTTTTCAACCCCAGAAACTAAATGAAAATCATAGGCCGGATAAACACCTCGACGACGGCGCAAACGGTCAGTCAGCCCCATCACCCGCTCATCCAAACCCAGCACATCCAACCCAGTAATAAAGAGGTTCCCCGGCGTCTCCGCCTTCATCAACAGCCAGCGAGCCAGCACCTCTGAACGGTGTCGCAAAAACGGCCGAAATCGCCGCGCCAACCGACTAACCGCCATATCATCCGTTTCAACCAGCGTCCCATCCAGATCAAATAAAACCGCTTCAACATTTTCAAATTTTGTCATATCTCTATTGTGTAAAACCTTTAGCCACGAATTAAACAAATTTTACGAATTATAGCCTAAAAAATTCGTCTCATTCGTTTAATTCGTGGCTCTTTTTTTTGAGGGATCTAAAAAGGCCAGATGAGCAAGGTAAGAACAGCCGATGCCGTCACCGTCAAATTATCCAACCCCCAACCAGAAACGGCTTCAGCAAGCGTACCTACACCAGCAACCACCAACGCTGGAACCAACGCTTCCCCAGGGGAGAGAACCGGATCACCATTTAACAACCACAAAGCCAGCCAGGTAAACAATCCACCCATCACCAAAAATGCGGCCGATCCTTGCAAAGAACGAGTGTGTCCAAAAACAGTATAGGTATGATTTCGGCCGTATGCTCGACCAAAAACCGGAGCCATACCATCTCCCCAGGTCAATGGCATCAGAGCCGCCACCATCAACGGTGGTCGATTCCAAAAGATGAGGGCCACGACCGCCGCCGCCAACGGAAAATAGACCGTCCCAAGATTAGACCGATCACCACTCGCCATTGCCGCCACAAAGCCATAGCGCCAATCCAGAAAATTAATGACCATAAAGGCCACACAAGCCAGAACAAAAGGCCAGGGATTATCAAATAGAAAAGGCAAAGCCCAGCTTAACATACCCACCCCAATATGGATCACCTTACGAGTAAAATTGCTGCTATACTCGCGCCAACGACGCAATCCTTCACCGAGGCCAACGATGGCGAAAATATAAACAATGGCTATCAGAAATCCCAGCCAATTATTCATGATCCCTACCAGAAGTCAGGCTTTTGATCCGATAGGATGCTATCCCACTTGAAATAAAAAGCCTGACTTCTCCAAACAGCCAAAAGTCTGGCTTCTCCAATCTAACTCTAAACAATTAAATGCTCATACAACATATCCAAACTCAGGTCACGCACAACCGTCTCCCCAGTCTGGAGCGTCAAACTGGCAGCAGCAGCCCCAAGCCGAATCGCTTCTGTAATCGGCAAATCATTGACCATGCCAAACATAACGGCCGCAGTCACGCTGTCTCCCGTACCAGTGCTATCTATCATTTCACTATATTGAGCCGGAATATAGCCCGTCTCATCAGAAGTCGAATAAACTAAACCAAAATCAGATAGGGTCACGACAACGGTCTCAACCCCAGAGCGCATCAACACCATCGCCACTTCTAAGCTAGCGTCCGGGTCAAACCCCGAAAAATCAACCTCAGTAAGCGCGGCTGCCTCCACTTCATTAGGAACAACCAGATGAATTTGCGGCAGATACCCCTGGAGCTTGTGGGCCAATCGGGAGGAGGAAGGATCGGCGCATAAAGGCACCTTGTATTGACTGGCAAGACGAACAACCATCTCAACGGCCGATTCATCCAAGCTGCCATCAAACAAGATCATAGAAGCATCCCGGAACAACCGCCGATGCTGATAAAGATAGCCAGAGGAGATATGAGACATGATGCTGACATCATCCAACGCAACAGAAAGCGACCCTTCTTCATCGAGAATAACCATATAAGAGCCTGTTCGTTCGCCCGAAACAACCTGAACATCGCTAACATCAACGCCAGATTCGGCCGTTTGAGCCACCAACTGACGACCCGTGTCATCATCCCCAACGGCCGATAGCAGCTTCACATCTGCCTCAAAACGAGCCAGATTTTCAGCCACATTCCGGGCTGTCCCGCCCCTCGTATGACGGATTCGGGATGGATTAGATGTCCCAGGTTCCAACCCAGCAACCGGTTTCCCCTTTGAATCCAACAACGTTGCCCCAATAATCAAAAAATGGTCGCCCATATCACTCCTTTATGAGTCATCAATCAACTTGGTCTATTCATCGACTAAATTGAAAGGCTTCTGCAAATGCTTTCGGCCGTCTTTCCTGACAAAGTTTTATCAAATCATCAAACTTTCTATGTCTGTTGCAAAAAGCAACAATCTCCCTGGCCTTGTCCCGCTTCCCATGCCCTGGAAGGCTATCATAATCAACATCCAACTCAAAATATATATCTCGTAATTCACTATCATTAAAGTATAAAAATATGAACTGCCTCAACCGTTGAGGTAATATCTTTTGTATCAAACTAGGTGGAACATTAATAATTGGCTGCTCAATATCAACTGGCCCAACTAATTCCCCCAATTCCACCTTCAAAATTCTGAAATTTTTGAGGATAGGGTCTTCTTCCAACAACATACTAATCAACAATTTAGCGCTTTCATCCGGCATTTCAAGCGTCACCTTAATGCTGCCATCAATGACCTCTAAAATTGTGACTTGATTCGGGTCAATCGCTGTAATTCTCGATATAAAGTGGATGAATTGCTCCTGTTGCTCAAGAGAAAATTCGTCAAAATCACCCAACAGGTCGATATTAACAACGACCATCCGAAGATTCATATCACCCGGTCTATCTTTCTCCCATTGAAAACGAACATTGCCAAGCGGTGTACGGACAAACTCTGTTCCTTTCGGAGAAACATTCTCCGAAACACCCGCGCCTACCTCCTCAAATAAAGCCTCAACAATATCTTCCGACTTCTTCACCGCATCCAAAATCTCTCCGCTTATAATCTCTTCACCGTCCGGCTGCAAAATATTTTCTTCCCAGGAGACAGAGGGTTTTCTTCTTGACAGCTCTTGGAGCAAATTAGAAAGCTGCCGATTTCGGATACAATATCCAACTAATTCACGGGCTTTGTTCGCCAGCCCTTCACCATGTAATCCATAAAAATCAATTTTCATGCTAAAGCAAATAGATTGTAATTCGGCTAGGTTGAGATGGCGCTGAATATTGTCCCGTAGAATATTCTGATCAACTTCTAGCAAATGGGTCGAAGATGTTTTTTGTGAATCTGTCTGTAAGCTAGGGTGAATACGGGGGCTAAGATCGTGGAAAATATCACGTGTAACCGTCTTCTGCGCCTCATCCAACTGTGCCGTTAGATCAAGCACAAAGTCCTGGTACTTTTTGATTTGAGGAATTTGCGATGGGACATTTACATCTTCCCGAATTCGGATTATCTGCTGTTCAACTTCAGAATAAATCCGCTTCGCAAGGTCAAAGCGGCGTCGACGATGATGGGCCACGCCTCTAGCAAAGTTTGCTAGACAAATATTCGGCCGTTCCGGTAAAAAACTCCATTGATTATTGGCTCTAGCAAAACTTTCAGCCGCTTCAGAAAACCACCCATACTGCATCATCAACAGACCAATTCTAAAATGAAACAAGCCAATTTGATTATAGTTATTACTGTTATAAATTGCCTTACGTATGTGGTCAATCTTATTTAGGGAGGCTTGAGTTAACTGGCTGCCAGAACCCGGCTCTACGATCTGGATTTCATCGAGCGTGGTCAAATCCCCTATAGGATGAATCGACAAGTAATCAAGTAATCGGCGCAATCTCGCAGCATCTGGAAACATCTGACGGAGTTAGTTATTCCTGACTCTTAGTCTCATTCGACTCACCTGAAACAAGCATCAACTGCTGCCGAAGACTTCCCAATTGAGGTTTTAACTGATCCGGCAGCGGCAAAATCTGTTCAGAGTTTTTAGCCATTGCCTCTAGGGATTCAATCAGCCGCAAAGCAACCACCTCGCGGGAAGAAATTCCTGGATTAGTCTGTTGGGCTCGCTGTAATCCTTCCGCTATTGCACGCAGCATAATCGCCTCTGCCTCTGCCCGTGCAAGCTCCTGGCTCTGCAATACTTCCGCATCACCATCAGCCTTTTGCAAAATTTGTTGGGTGTTCCACTGAGACTGCCAAAATTTCTTCCGTTGTTCTTCGACCACTTCTGGCAGTTCTAATGCCCCCAAACGGGTTCCACGAATCACTACCCCAAAGTTGCGCATAATTGCTTTGGCCCGCCGTTCCATCTCCAGTTGCAACCGACGGTGAACATCAATACCATTCGATTCGGAGATTATTAATTCATCTAATCGATATTCCGAAACAATTGCTCGCAATTGACCAGCAGTGATAAGGATAGGTAGTGAGTCCCATCGACCGATACCGCCATCGGGTTGGACCGTTTCTGTATAGGCAGCCTCCCGAACCGCGCCTTCATCATAGGGGAATGGATTCCCACGGGTTGGTTTTTGTTCTCCTCTCAAAATCTGAAAAGTGACAGTTAGGCTCGTCTTTAATTCGATTCCATCGCTGGTCATCATCTTGATATTTTCTGATTCTCGTTCATGAGGGCGTAGATCAAGTAAAGTTCGAGGCACTTCAAATCGACTTAATGTGTGTCGGCCAGGGCCAAGCACTCTACTAAAACGGCCGTGTAGCTCTGTCACCAAGACCGCCCCAGACAAGACAACGATCCTCCCCGGCCCACCAATCTTCAAGATCGAATCTTTCTTCCGAGCTTGCTCAAAGGAATCCAAACTAACAACTGTCGGTCTGGCAAACCCAATTCGATTTGCAGAAAGGCGGTACAAGAGCGAATCAGCCGCTCTTTCATCTTCCAAATCATAAAAAGATTGCAACATACCCAGAATTGCCTTTCGAGCCAACCACCAACCCACCAAGAAAGGGATCAGATGTCTCACTACCCGCCAGGTAAAAAACTCAGCCACCCAGATCAAAAGGTTAGAAAAAGGCATCAAAGCCAAAACATCCGCAATTGTTCGCACAATAGCCCAATTAGATACGGTTATATCAACCTGCTCCAATTGGCGAACAAAGAACCAATAGCCTAAAAAAAGCAATATCAGACCCAATTGGCTAAGAACCTTGTTTGGTCCGTGAAGGGGGAGATTTGGTTCAGATGGCCGCATTACGATTCTTTTCCCCCCAATACTTGGCTGCGAATCGTTTTCAAATGAGTAGCCACCTGGCTAGGAATAAATGCGCTCACCGCCGCATCCGATTCAGCCTCTTCAATAGCCTCAATCAAACGCAGCGCCAATACATCCGTCATATCCTGGCCCGTTTCGTGAACAATCTCAAGGCCATCCGTCAGCTTTTCAATAATCTCAATCTGAGCGCGGGCGCGGGCAAGCTTCAAACGCCGCGCCCGTTCAGCCTGAGCCGTCCCTTGTTCAACTTCAATCCGTCGTTCCCATTCCGCCTGCCAGATTGAAACCCGCTCTTCCTTAATGTCATCAGGCACTTGAAAAGGGGCAACTCCAACCAATGTGATCTCAATACCATATTTCTCAAAAGCCCGGGACATCTGCCTTCTCAGCCTATCTCTCATTTGCTCCAGCGGAGGCGCTGTAGATTCATCCGGTTGAAACAGCTCATCCAGAGAATAACGTGACACCTCACCAACTAAGGCACTCGCAGCCTGGCGACAAACCCGATCACTCCAAGAAACAACACTTTCATTATCTGATATAAAGTTGCCCAAGTAATTGACCTTAAAAATCGCTTCCTGATCGAAAGGAAATTGCAAGTTATCGTCAGGCGGATCCGCCTGATGCTTTACATGAAACATCGTCGAGACCCCGGTCGTTAAGGTAATACCATCGCGGGTCAATGCTCGAACAGGTAAACTCCGAAAATGATTGCGCAAATCAATTACCTGAACAATCCGTTCACCCTGCTTCAAACGTAAGAAACCCGGCCCAGCTCCCCGAATGAACCCCGCCCCCCGAAAGATAACCGGAGCCTGATAGCTCTCAATAATGCCTGCCTTATGACTCAAAAATGGCTTTGGCAAAGATTTTGCAGCTTCGGGCGTCGCCCCAGCTATAGGCGGGCGAATTCTCATTTGGCGCGTTAACGTCACAAGGAAGGGAAAATTGTGGCGCATAGTCAGTCGAAATGCTTCATACCAGCTTGATTGCCAGGGGAGAGGCAGCACAAACTGGGCAAAATAAAACACCCCCGCCATAAAACTTATTAGCAAAGCTACCAACCAAAAATAAATGCCATCTAGCCCATAGGAGAATCCCAACGCATCCTTCAGGAAATAGGGGATGATGGTAAATAAGGCAACGATGATAGCTAACAGGCGAAGATCAAGACCCGGCCGATTCGGATCATTACCGTCCTCGCTCCTTTTACGCCTTGTTCGTCGCCTGTTTCCTAAAAATCCCATAGATCTATTCGTTGACAACGGCCGAGTTGCTAGCTATAATGCCAATCCGTTTTTGGGCGGTTAGCTCAGTTGGTTAGAGCGCTACGTTGACATCGTAGAGGTCACAAGTTCGAGTCTTGTACCGCCCACTCACTATCGGCCGTTTTTTTAAGCGGCTTTTTTTCGTAAGTAGCCAGGGGAGCAGAGCATCGTCGCTAACTACCCCATCGCTTATTAAATATGAATCGGTTGGCCTTCAACACCGTGCGCCGCTTCCATAAGCACCTCACTCAAGGTTGGGTGGGCATGAACATTGCGAGCAATCTCTTCGGCCGTTAACTCTGCATGGTGAGCCAATGTCAATTCAGGCAGCAGCTCCGTCACCTCCGGCCCAATCATATGAGCGCCCAGAATTTCACCATAACGAGCATCAGAAATAATCTTCACAAAACCTTCCCTTTCCCCCATACCCAACGCCTTACCATTTGGTTGGAAGGGGAATCGGCCGACATTAATCTCATAACCCGCCTCTGTCGCCTGTTCCTCAGTATAGCCAAAGCTGGCAACCTGCGGAATTGAGTAAGTGGCGCGAGGCATCATCCGATAATCCAATTCGGCCGTTGGGTGTCCGGCAATCGTCTCAGCCGCCGCCATGCCCATCGCCGAAGCGATGTGGGCCAGTCGATAGTCCGTCGCTACATCACCCACCGCATAAATATGCGGCACATTCGTCCGCATTGCGCCATCGATGTCAATATTACCTCGCTCCGTCAAAGAAACCCCAGCCGCATCCAGGCCAATATTTTCGATATTAGGGATGAAATTAATAGCCAACATCACCTGATCAGCCTCTAGTTTCTCGCCCCCCGGCAGGCTAACATGAACCTTATCCCCAACTTTTTCAATCTTTTCAACCGCCATATCAGTCAGCACCTTCACCCCTAATTTTTTGTATGCCTTTCCCAAAACCTCGCTTACTTCCGGCTCTTCCGCAGGCAAGATTCGAGGCATCATCTCCACAATAGTAACCTCTACCCCATAGTTCACCCACATATAGGCAAACTCAACACCGATGACGCCACCACCAACGATGACCACCCGATTGGGCAATGTCTCGGCCATGATACCTTCTTCATAGGAGATAATCTTCTCGCCATCGAATTCAACGCCCGGCAACGAACGCGGCCGTGCGCCAGTAGCAATGATCGAATTCTCCGCCTTTAATTCCGCCTCACCACCCTCATTCAAATCAACATGGATCGACTTCGGGCCAGTAAATGTCCCAGCGCCCATATAAACATCAATGTTATTCTTTTTCATTAAAAAGCCGATACCATTAACCAACCGACTAGAAACCTGTCTACTGCGCTTAAACGCCACCCCATAATCAAGGCTCAGATTATCAAAACTAAAGCCAAATTCTCGGCCCCGTTTCTTCAGCAGGTGGGCAACTTCTGCATTTTTCAACAAGGCCTTAGAAGGAATGCAACCAATATTTAAACAAACCCCACCCAGCGCTTTCTTTTCAACGATTGCAACCTTCAAACCAAGTTGAGCAGCCCGAATTGCTGCCACATAACCACCAGGCCCAGCCCCAATAACTACAAGATCATATTCATTTGCCATCTACGTATATTCTCCCTTCACAAAAACTGTAGGAATACCTTCTGAATTTTTAGCCTTTTCAGGTCGTAAGTCTAAAAGATTATCACGTATTACGTTTTACGCATTACGTCACAAACATACAAAACCTTAAAGAACCAACGCTATAATAGTCTACATTATGGTAATTATTATACCCTTATGAGTTCTGATTGGCGATTTGTCCCTTTTTTCTTTTCTACTCTATAATCCGCCATTATGGGTTTTCCAACATGGACATTATGGGGGATGGGTATTTCAGTGGTAGGTGCATTAATCACCCTAACGCTATCTTTACTGTCCCAATCTCCCCAAGCGCTCAAACGAATTGGGCTTGGTAGTTCCGAATTTGATCAACGATCACGCAGTTTCACAACCTATGCCTTCGCTTTTATAATCTTGGGACTTGGTTTCTTCCTAGCCGGGGTTCCAATTGGGGAGCAAACGGCCGAACAACCAACTGACACCCAACCAACCACAATCCCAGCAGAAGTAGAGGAGCAAGCCGCAGCCGAAACCGCAAGCCCTGAACCTCAACCAACCCCACCCTTAACACCAGAAACCGGCGCCTTTGGCGGCCCTCCCCCCGATTTGGCAAGTCCTGAAACGATAACTAGCTCAACAAACATAACAACCACCCCCCCTCTAACAGGCACAATCGTTTCTGAGCCAACACTTCTCGTAAATGAAGTATCGGCCGAACCAACTAACACTGTCGCAGCCACCGCCACCCCCGAACCAACTTTTACGCCCACCCCAACACAAACACCGCTACCAACTCTAACGCCAACCCCGATCAGCGGTCAAACGGCCGTCATAGACATTGGCGGTGGCAACGTTTGGATGCTCCGCTCCCCTGGCGGACAAAATTTACTCATCCTTAGCAATGGCGACACCGTTATCATCTTAGACGGCCGAGCCAATCAAGGCGGCGATTTGTGGCAAGAAATAATGACCGTCAACGGAGTCGTGGGCTGGATTCAGGCAGACTTTCTCCTATTTAACGAAAGCTAAAATCAGTTAAACAGTTTCAACACTCGCTTACCTTTTAGAAATCCCATTTATCTCATCATATTCCTGACACAGTAGAAACCCCTACTTTTTCCACTACCAGAGGTAGTCGTCTTTTAATACACTAATTAACCACACCATGAAAGACATTCACCCAAAATGGGATAAGGAACTTAAAGAGATTGTTTAACAGTTAGGAAGAGGAAGTATCAATGTCAGTAACAATTGAAGAACACCAAACGCCCCCCCTAGAACCCTATGAAAAGCGAGTATTGAAAAATATGTTTACCACCTATAATCGGCTTGTCATCAGAACTCGGCTGAAAGGTGGGTTAAGCGGCAGTTCCGTTTTCCTGGTTCGTCCTGTTTCAATTAGCAGCCCCGAATTACCTGCTGTTGTCAAAATAGACTTACATGAACGGATTGAGCAAGAATGGATGGCTTTCACCTCATACATAAGGAGACGTTTACCTAGTGTCGCTGAAATTCAAGATACTCCCGTGAATCCGCCTGGAAGCCAGTACAGTGGATTATGGTATCCCTTGGCTGGAGCCGACATTGATAAAGTTATCAGCCTACATCAATATTTATCACAAGCTTCTGCCGAAGAAATTACTCCATTTCTAGAAAAGCGGTTATTCAGACGATTTGAAGCGTTGTGGCAGCAAGCAAAAATCCACTCCGATTTTCATTTCCGGGCTTCCTACGACGACTTTTTACCTCTAAATCTAAAAATCGAATGTGCTGAAGCAACAGGCCCTACATCGTGGCTCCATCCCGAAACGATTGATAGAGAAGAATGGGCAGTTGATAAATTTGTTCAAGTAGCTGGCTTTAAAGTAGTGAAACTACTTAGGAAAAAACAGGGCCTCTCTTTAGATACGCCAGAGGCTCATCATGCATTTCGGCTCCATGTATATGGCCTTGAGAATATTTCAGAATATGAAATCGGGCAGATTATTCAACGGCCGTTTACTGGCCGAATAATAAAAACTCGGCAGCAACAACTTGTCGAGCAAGCAAAAAACGCCATTGGCGCAGAAATAGATTTATTACAGGCCGTTTTACCTATCTCAAATAGTCGGCAATTGCCAAACCCTCTCTTGCACTGGAAAAATATATTATGGCGCTCTTTAGACGTACGCATAGCTGGCATTCACGGTGACTTGAATATGGAAAATGTTCTGGTGGATCCAGACACGGAAACGGTTCATCTAATAGATTTCGCCAAGTCTCGTTGGGATCATGTCCTCCGTGATTTACTCCACCTAGAAATGACAGTTATCAACAGAGTATTATCAACCACAATACCTGAAGGAGAAACAGCCGCCACCGTCATCAACAACCTCTACCGACGGCTCCACTGTACTCTTACCAAACCAAATCCGAGTATCCCACCGCCACTTGGCTTAGAAAAAATATTTGCCATTCTACTAACTATCCGTCGGGCTGCTCGGCATCACATTTTTCACAAATCAAGTTGGAATGAATATTATTATGGGCTTTTTATCTATTTACTAGGCTCCCTCAGATATAAAGATTTAGACAAGTCTCCCCTTTCACCTCTACCAAAACAACTCGCCTTTTGGGGCGCGGCCGTTATCCTCGATCTCATAGAAAACGAACCAGATTGTACGGAGTTTGAAGTAGGCGACCAGAAAACGGCTCAAACGCCTTCTCCTCCTCCAATTCAATCTGACTCATCACCTACCCCAAAAACAAACACAGCCTGGGACATCGATAAAATAATAGCCGATTGGCAGGCAGACGCTTTAACTCAAAGGCTAATCTTATTCAACCTCTTGAAACAGCGTTTTTCCATGAAAGATTTAGGAGATTTAGCTTTCAACGTCGGCATAGACCTTGACGATCTCCCCTCAAGTGGCAAAAGCGGCAAAGCCCAGGAGCTAATTGGCTATTTTGAGCGAAGAGGTCATATTAGAATATTGATTGAAGCAGTTAGACGCGTCCGACCGAGTATTGCCTGGAAGTAACCGGATAAACTACTCGAAATCGCTCACAAACCAACGGCATTGTTTCATTAAACTCCCGTCCGATATTGGGTAAGAAGCGACTGAAAAAATTAATATGCGCCTGTCGCCAATAGGCCAAAGAGCGGTCGCCCTCCCCCTCCTCATAGGCAAACTGAGCATCAACTTCATTAAACGGCCGAATCGTCACCTCAAACGTCTCAATAATACACAACGGCTCACCATCGCCCCCCGTAACAATCCCCAAATCCCCTACCTGCGGCTGCGGTTCATCTCCCGCCTCATATTCCCAAACGGCCGAACACGTCGCCGTCTTAACCCCCTCAACGACCAATCGTCCAAGCTCATCCGCCATCTCCGGGCTGTCCCCAAACCCCCACGCCTCCGGCATTTCTATCGGTCTCTTTTGGGCTACCGGTAATGATTGAAGATAAGTTTTCCAGAAAGTCTCTATCGCTTGTTTATTCATCGGAAATTGTAAAAGACTATCACCCTTTATGATCATATCATGAATAAGCTCGTATTAACGCTATATGTTGAAATCAACGGCCACAAACAGAAACAAGACACCTTCCAGCCGCCGTTCAACATGATTATGGTTTTGACTATCAATTTCGTACAAATCCATTAGCCCGCCTGGTCCTCAACGAGCCGACCAAGTAAGCCCCTAAAAGTGGCTTGGACGATGACCTGCTGAAAACAAGCCCGGTTCAGCGGGTGCACCCATTTAGTCGGGGTGATTTTATCCCCTGGCGGGTCTGTGGCTGTGGTTAATTCTCAGCTTCGATTGTTAATGGAATCCCTAAGTCACCAACTAATTCAAGATTATGTCCATGATGGGCATTAGTTACGGCCGTTATATGTAAAACATACTCCCCCGGCTCAGCGTCATCTGGCAAAGTAACCCAACCTGAGTATTCACCATTATTGCCCCTACTACCCGGTTGACTAAAGGTTACAATACTACCATCAACCGCCGAGCGAATACTCACCCGTAGACGCAAGTTTACATAAGGTTGACCAGGAAGATACGCATCTGCATCGCCAATAACAAAAAAACGGGGGATAAAATTATCACCTGGATTAAACGGCGTTTCCATTGTAGGCTCAATAAACGAAACGACGCCAACCGCTTTGACCTCCTCCGATTCACGCTCGTCAACCGTTTCCCCGCCAGGTGTTGGCGTTGGTGGGATGAATATCGGTTCCGGGGTTGCCTCCGGCTCCGCCACCCACGACTGCTCTTCCCGCAGCAATGTAATCAGTGTAAGAGAAAGCGTTTCCCCATAAAGCCCCAATAGATTTTGGCCCTCTTCAAGTGTTACACTATCTCCTCCTGCCCAAGTCATATAAGTCCAGGGCAGGCTGGTAACAAGTGGATCAATCGGTTGACTAACAGTAGTTAAGCTACCGGCCCCAGCAAGATTGGCATTATCATTGATAAGCTGTGCCAAACGGGAAGGACTGTTAGGGTGTACCCAAACGCCTGTCGGATTCTCACCACTATCAATCTGAAACACCATCGTTGGCGCAATGCGAACCCCGCCAGATCCTGTTGAGAGCTTGCGGAAATTATCCCGATCTCTGGCGTATTCCTCTAAGTCACCCTTTTCAGACCCAGTTGCTTGCCAGGCCACAAACAACAGTGAACGTCGGGGATTAATGTCATTGGCTTTCATATGTTGAACAGTCTCCAATAACACAGCCAAATCAGTCAAATCATGTCCAGACACACCAAGAGGATAATTTTCATCATTTTCTCTCGGCACATCATATGTCGTAAAAAGAATGATCAGTTCCCCAGCCAAATCTAGATCATACCCTGGCCAAAAACCAATCACATGGGCCGTTTCGTCATCTGGCGCATAAATATAGCGGGAGTTAATCCCCTCTTTCCAGCCCGGTTGCAGGTCTAACGCTTTGAAGGCTTCATAGAGATAAGCGGCCGTTCCAGTCAGCTCATGCCCCTCAACCGTTGCCCCAGCTTGCCCAGGAGAAGAAACCGTTTCCAATTCATCCAGCCAGGTCTGAGCAGCAACCGAATCAAAAGAAGCGGCCGTTCGTTCATACCAAAAAGAAGGACCAGTATTTTGGATAATCAGAAAAGTCGCCAAAGACACCCCGCCAACTAATAAAATGAACCGCTTCTTTAGCAAAAAAGCCGTGTTGATACTGGTTCGTTCAAAAAGCGCCCGCAGCCCTTCGCCAAGACTATTAAAACCAATAATTGAGATAAAGAACGCCATCGCTGGCCCAATAATCACAAACGGCTTGGAACGTAAATACCCAACCCCCTCCGAAAGCATCGCACCCCACTCCGGTGTATCCGGGAAAAGGATCACCGCTTCCCCAGCAAAGGGATCAATAATGATACGATTATTGCCACCTATAAACACCCCCAAAAAGCCGAGTTCGGCCATTAAAATTAGCACGGCTCCCATCTCCAAAAAAGAGATGATGAACAGCTTAGGAACGATATTCGGCAGCAGATGACGGACAACAATTTCCACCTCTTTCAGACCAATACTCCGCGCCGCCTCCACAAAGAGCTGCCGCCGCAGCATCAAGATTTCGCTGCGAATAATCTGCGCCGTCTCCGTCCAGCCAATAATAGAGAGGGCAATAATAAAGGTGACCATCCCAGCCTCAATCCCAATAGCATAAATTAAAATCATCCCACTAATGAGCATCGGTATTGCCGTGATAATTGTAATCAGCCGCATAACAACCTGATCCGGCAGCTTGCCATTGGCCCAACCGGCAATACTGCCTAAGACTAACCCCAAGATAATGCGGCTCAAGGTGATAAAAGTAGCCGTGACTAAGGTGATCCTGGCCCCATGTAACAGACTGCTGAGATTATCAATTCCGCGCGAATCAGTGCCCAGCGGATATTCGGCCGAAGGAGACAGCGGTGGTCGGATAGTCGTATTTGTTTCTGGATCATAATCAGCAAAGGGAATAGGCAATGGATTCAGGTGGGGGTTTTGATCCGCCCAAAACGGGCCAAAGAAAATAATTAACAGCAAACCAAACGTAATTAGCGCCCCAACAACAAGAGATGGATTATTGAGAGAACGCTTAATCAAATGACGGCGACGGCGGGCAGTATCCTCAACCGCCATCTGGTATTCAGCATCATACTCGAGATTAACGGCCGATAAATTCGCTCTCGGATTAAGCAGCCGGGCAAGAAAAGAAGGTAATCCGCTCACTCGCTCGCCCTCGTTCGTGGATCGATAACGCGATAAATAACATCCAAAAGCACATTTATAAGCTGCACTGAAAGGCCTATAACCAACACCATCGCCACAACCAAATTCGTCTGGCCCTCCGCGATGGCCGAAAAGAGATTACGGCCGATCCCCGGCCACCCAAACAAAAATTCAACCACAATCAATGTCGTCAACGAAAAGCGAAACGAGATGCCTAAAGCCGAGAATAAGGGGATAGCCAGATTCCGAAAAGCATGACCCAAAATAATCCGAAAGCGGCTCAACCCCTTAGAGTAAGCAGTACGGATATAATCCTCCTCCATAATCTGGCCCAGAGATATATAAACCGTGCGGGTAACATAGGCCAACGGCCGTGCCGTCAAGATCAACACCGGCAGGGCCATCTTCTCAAGACTCCATTCAAAGCCCCCCATACTGATAAGCCGGAAGCCGACGGCCGTATTAAATTGCAAACCAATCTGTTGCAGGAGAATAACCGCCAAAAAAGACGGCACAGAGATGCCAACCGCCGTCATCGTCAACAGCGGAAAACGAATCGTCTCCCAACGACTCAAAGCGATAATGGCCCCGAAAATCACGCCTAACAAAGCCGCAATCGCCATTGCCGCCGCCAACAACCCCAAACTATTTGCCAAAGCTGGCCCTAATACATCTGAAACCTGAGTCGTGCGGCTAAAGGTCTGGTAGCTCCCCAAATTCCCCTGTGCCAAATTGCCAGCAAAACCAATAGTATCCTCAACCGCTTGCAAAAAAGGCGCTTCCACAGCAATACGGCCGAACTCCGCCGCAGCTTGATTAGCGAGGATGTGCATCCCCAGGTAGGCAAGAAAAACAATAGTAAAACAGACAAAAATAAGGAGCGCTATTTGGCGAATGATAAATCGGATCATAGTTAATCAAACCCTGGCCCAAATAGTAACCCAAAAGTCACCCAACTGCCACCATTGGAATATAAACGAGTGGCCGAAGTTTTTGTTGATGGAACGCAACCATCCTGGTCGCCGCTGACAGGCAGGATGCCCGCGCTCCTCTATCTATCAACAACCGTTTCACCCACCCAATATAAGCTAGCCATTGCTCGACAGCGTTCAGGATGGGAAAGAATATCCGTATTATCCAAAAATTGATCCACCTTTCCAATGCCCGGCGGCAATGCTCGAACCGCCTCATCCGTTATCGATTGTCGTACAATATCAGCCGCCTCCCCGCCCTCAATCACACGAAACGGCCGATCATGAAAATAAGACACCTTACTTTGAATTGGCTTGGTAATTCCCAATTGATTGTGCATCTCCGCCACAAACTCATAAGCAGTCACCAGATGCTCCTCCCGCTCTTGCCAGCCAGTTGCCTGATGAACGGCCGCAAAAATCGGCATCAACTTAGGCGCGCAGGCTAGTCTAGAAAATCCAGTCCCAAACCATTTTGGATAAGGTGCATAGTGCCGTTCTATCAGCATACAAAGGCGCATCAAGTCGCGCACCAACCGCGAAGCCAATACAGCCGACCCCGTCTCATCGCCCACAATCCCAGTACGGCCGACAAAAGGCTCCTCCTGCCCAATCCGTGACCATTGGGCCGAGAGCAAGTAAAGCCAAACATCATGCGGATACCAGGCCAAACGCTCGCGCAGCGGCCCAAGCGTCCCCAAACCATCATGAAACACCCCCCCAGCCGTTAGCGTCCGTAAATTTTGCTCTGGAATGAGCAGCCAATCAAGCAAACCCATCCCTTTGTCGATTGCCGCCCCAGTATATTTTTGAAGAAAATTAGGCAAGGTATTAATAACAACCCGGTGGTTGATCGGCCGTTCATCAGTCGGCCCAGCCATATGTGTATTTGGTTCCTCAACCGTTGACTGATAATGGGTATAAAAGCCCCGATAGGTCAAGGGCAGCTTATTCCCCAATGTCAACCGAATCAAATCGGCTAAATCATCGTCCTCATCCGCCACAAAAAGATAACATCGTGGGCCCCAACTATGATCCGTTGACATCTCTGTATCAAAACCCAACACCTCCGAACCACTACCCAGCAAAGCCGCCGAATAAACCAATCCTGGGAATTCATCATCAAGTATCGGCTTAACTTCATCTTCATAAAACAATCGGGCCAATTCAATCCCTGGAATAAATTGCATAAAACCATTACCTCATCATGTAATAGATAGCTGCTGTGGACGGCCCATTTACCTTTAACAGCCAAAACATAATAGACAGTACACCTCAGATTTAAATCATCTTAGCCATCATTAACTCATCATAGTAATTGCCATCAACTAAAAGCGCCTTTGGCTCCAAGCCATAGACTTGAAAACCGAAGCGAGAATAACAAACAATTGCATTCGTATTCGTCGTTACAACGTTTAATTTGAGAACCTGCATAGCCTGTTCTTTGGCCCATACAGTACAAGCCGCCAACATCCGAGTTGCAATACCTTGCTTGCGATAATGCGGCCGAATATAAACACCCCAGATGGTGCCGCTGTGTTCGTTCTTGGGAGAAAATCCTCGAAAAATCCCAATCATGCCAGCCAATTCATCATCAACAAAGGCCATATAAGTAATACTAGAACGGCCGTCACTTGCTGCAATACGCTCAAACCATTTATCGTCCGAGTCACCTCGCTCTATCTCGTAAACAGAAGCAAAAACCTCTGGATGATTTCGCAAAGATTCCAACCGTATCTCCTTGAAGAGCGCCAAATCGTGCGCCTCCACTTGACGAATCTCTAAGTTTGTTGTCATCGTTCAATTCCTTTTACAATAGAGTTATTAAAGGATACCTTATCGTTTTCCATTCAAGTTTCAAACGGACACCAAGCTTAACAAATCCCACAAAAAGGATTCTGAATATGACCCAACCTGAGTCAATCTTGCAAATATTGGCCTTCAATGAGTATACATTGTCCCGACATTTAGAAGGGATAACGGCCGAAGATGCCCTCCCACAACTACCCTTCCGAGGAAACTGCCTCAATTGGGTCATGGGCCACTTGGCAAACAGCTCCTTCGGATGGCCTGGCACGAAGCCTATCACGTCGGCCAAACCGAAATCCTCTGCCAACTATCCAACAAAGCCAACCACGCCCCTTAATCAGAATTTCGTCTAATTCGTGTCAATTCGTGGCTACTCCTTTTTAGACTATGGCGATAGCTTGCTTAGATTAAAATGACTGGCAATAAAATCCCGCCCCGGATGCTGCACCCGCTCCAAGGCATCTATCACCGCCTGATAATCATAGGCCACCCGCCGATGCTCAACCGCATACCCTGTCGAATTGGCCGTTAACAACACATAACTAGCCCGCAAATCGGCCGATGGTGGATTGCTCACACTCCCTAAATTAACCACCCGCTTACCATCCACCTGAACATCCAACGGCTTATGAGTATGACCCATACAAATCAAATCAGCCCCACAGCCCTCAATCCGTACAGCGATCTCTTCCTCTGTCAGCTCTGGGTGAATCGAAATATCATCCGCCTTTGGCGACCCATGAACGCCCAACAACCGGGTTCCATCCGACAGCCTCAACCGAATCTCAAACGGTAAATTTCGCAGCCATCCTAACCAGCCCGCTTGTGTAACCACCCCTTGTGTCCAAGAAAAACTGTCAGCAACATTCACCAAAATGGGCAGCAAACTCAGGTCTTTCTCAGTCTCCTCCATCGAAGGTGGCGGCCGATCCCCTGTGACGACATAGCGATCGGTATTCCCTCGACAATAATGAACGTTGGTCAACTGAGCCAAACACTCTAACACCAGAACAGGCTCCGGCCCCAAAGCAGCCAAATCCCCTAAAACCCAATACCCATCAACCCCGCCCTGCGCCTCAATATCATTCAAGACAGCATTTAAGGCGGTCAAATTGCCATGAATGTCAGAAAGTAAGGCTAATTTTACGGCCGACATTACGGAAGATGCTCCTGTATATAATCTGCTACTACCTCAGCGTAAACGGCCGTGCCGTAAGCATTTAGATGTCCATCAAGTTGCCAATACATATCCTCATAAGCAGTTCCATCCTTGGCAAGCCTGGCTTCAATTTGCGGTGCAATATCGGCAATTTGCAATTGAACAAAAGTCTCTGCCTCAACAGCCATTTCAATTGTATTCCTCCCCCTATTAGCATCTTTAGCGTGGGGAATTGGGACAATTAGAAATTGGAACTCATACGTGGCGGCTAAATCTATGAATTGATTCAACCAACGATCGGCCGTTATATCTTTAGGCGGCTCCTCAATGATCGACAAACCAGCCCGCGTGGGGGAGATATAATTGGTTTTTATGATAATACCCCCTGGAAAAAGCGGGGCAATAATTCGATAAAGATGGGAATGACGACCCAGCCAAGCGCCGATGGGGCCAGGGCTTTCTTGGTCAATAAATTCCCGCAAACGCGCTCTCTGGCCGATCGCTTCATAGACCAAAACATTTCCTTGATAGCACTCTCGAAAACGCTGGTTATTAGTATCTTCAAAATCGTTCACGTAAAAGGCTAACACCACAATTTCTGGTTTTAACTGAGGGGCATACTCTTCCAACAAAGCCAAATGAATCTCTGTGCCACTGCCATCTATGCCCAAATTGAAAAATTCAAACTGCTCAGCCCCCAACCGTTTTTCGCTAACCTGGGGCCAACTCGCCTCATGGGGCAAATAAAGTGCGGCCGTAAATGAATCACCCAACGCCAACACCCGAATTTGTTGCTCATCAGTCAAATCATGCTCAACATCATGGAAGCCTAAAGTGTTAATATATGCGATATTTTCAATCTCATAATTACGGGAAACCCGATCACTACTCTCAGGCTTATAACGGAACCCTAATTCGCTATCTTCAATATATACACACGGTTGATAAAGCGGCGCAGTAAAAGGCATGTTCAAAATTCGTAGACCGATCTCTACCAAACCAATAGTAAACACAAGGCTGCCCAAGACAAGGATAGTTCGAGAAAGAAATGGCCCTACTTTTTGTTTCATTTACAGTAACGACGAAGCCGATTCGGCCGAAGTAGTTAAAGGCTTAGAGACATCTTCCCCCTCATCAGCAATGAGCAGAATACCTACCGTAAGAAGCAAGGTAACAAACCCCACATAGTTATCTTGAAAAAAGCGGGAAGCAAAACCAATACCAAAGATGAATATACCAGAACAAAAGAAAAAGGAACCGATCCCGCCCTTTTTCCATTGATACTTTAACAAGATGTACCCCAAAGGAAGTCCAACCAATAATTGAAATATCCAAAAGGGAAAGGAATTTAATGGAGAGGAAATAACGCCCATCCCAACAAGCAACACCCCAAGCGTATAGCCTCGAATTGGGTAATTAATCGCCACCGCCCCGCTGGGATAAGAAAAGACATCAGTAAAAAAAGCTGAAAAATCCCATATGATAAATGGGCCAACAATAAGCGCCATCAAGATGGCAAGAATCCCCCCTGTTTTCACCATGCCTCTCATACGATTAGCTTCTGGGAGGGCGCGAAAAACGAAGAGCATATAAAAAGGCAATATGAACCAGGCAGATTGCTTAAAAGCGCAGGCAGTGCCAAAGAAAACGGCCGATAGCAAAAACCGTTCCTTAGACAAAGCCAAAATAGCGACAAAAACAAATAGAAAAACGACAACATCATTCATGCCGATAAGGACTGGCCCGGTTAATAATGGATTGAGGGCAATACCAATGAGTAAAGACAGTTTGAGCGTCGGCTTTTTTACGATTGTGGGAATTAGCAAGATCACGATCAGGTATGTCGCTAAATAAACCCAACGCTGGTCATATGGAAAATCGAGTTGTTCAAACAATTTATACGCTGGGAATGAAGATAAGAGGTAGCCCGGTAAGTAAACAAAATAATCGACCGCTGGATTCGTTGAAAGGTCAACACCTGACAGCAAATAGAACCGTAGTGGCGTATCCTCATACGTTTCTACATATGGATTTTTGCCCGCATTTAGATAGGCCAAAGCATACTCAACCTGGATAGCTCCATCATGTATTTCAGCATAAACCTCTGAATAACCTGATTCGTCAGTCTCCGCAACCAAACGCTCGAAGATGTTCCCAACGGTCGGAATAAGAACGGCGTTGATAGCAATAATCAGGATGAGCGCCAGACGAGCAAGAAAGGTAAAACGCGTTCTATTGAATTGTTCTGGCAGCGCCAAATGATCTGATAAAGGATGCCAAAATTCCAAGAGCGTATAAATAAGCAAAGGAATGACATATAAAAAGGAAACGCCCCCCAGGTGCATATGAGCGGGAACGATAATAAGTAATAGTAGTAAATCAAGGGGGAAAGACATTAAAAGCCGACTCGTTTAGACTTTGGATGCGGTTTTAGCTGCTTGATACAATTAAATGCTATATCGCTCTTAAGTTAGCATAAATCGATGTTTAAGCCCACTCCCAGTATTGAAAACAAGGACCCGTTCATCAGCCGAAAGCCAATCCTGTTGGCTCAAAGTAAGCAAAGCAGCAACCGTAGCCGCCCCCTCAAGAGAGGCGAATATACCTTCGCTTGAAGCCAAAACTGTTTGCGCTTCCCGAATCTCAGCATCAGACACCGCAACGGCCGTTCCCCCGCTATCTCTCAGCGCCGTCAACATCAATCGACTGCCAATCGCCCCCGGAACGCGCAGCCCACCCGCAATCGTCGCCGCATTCTCCCACGTCCCCGCTTCCTCCACCCCATCATGAAACGCTTGCACAATTGGCGCACAACCCTCGGCCTGAACCGTCACCATCCGGGGCCGTTCGCTGCCAATCCAGCCCAGCCGTTCCATCTCATCAAACGCCTTCCACATCCCAATCAAGCCCGTTCCCCCACCTGTCGGGTAAATAATCACATCCGGCAACTGCCAATCAAAAGCCAGGGCAACTTCATAGCCCATTATCTTTTTACCTTCCAGTCGATACGGTTCTTTAAGAGTCGAGACATCAAACCAGCCCCCATCAGCCGCATCAGCAGCCGCCTGCTTACCCGCATCGTTGATCAGTCCATTGATAAGCTGCAAATCAGCCCCGCTCATCTGTACTTCAAGGATATTAACCAAAGGGGCATCATTGGGCATATAGACATGAGCCGGAACGCCAGCCCGGGCAGCATAAGCGGCCAAAGCGCCCCCTGCATTCCCAGCCGTCGGAATAACAAACTCGGTTGCCCCCAATTCAAGCGCCCGGCTGATAGCGGCTGATAAACCCAATGCCTTAAAGCTGCCTGTTGGATTGGACCCCTCATCTTTCAGGTATAGATTTTTCAGCCCTAACTTACGGCCGATATTCTTGAGCGAAAGAATCGGACGACCACCTTCCCCCAACGTAATAATAAATTTCGGGTCTCGAACCGGAAGCAGCTCCCGAAATCGCCACAATCCCGCTGGTCGATACTTAAATTGTTCTTTGGTTAATTCCGCAGAAGCCTTGACCAAATTGTAACGGGCCAACAGAGGGTAGCCACAGTCAGCACAAATTCTGATCAGCTGATTGGCCTCGTACAGTTTGCCACAGTGTGAACATTCCAGATGGGTTAAGAAACTGCCAGTTCGTTCACCCTCCGGCTTAACATTTTCAGGATTAGAGGTCATCTTTAGTGAGTGGCTGCTAGGCTGGCCCAGGATCGGCCGTTCGCTGGCAGCAGCGAGGCCGAAACCGGTTCCCCAAGATATTGACGTAGAATCGCCCGAACCTGACGAATATCAGCTGGCTTATGAAGGAACGCATCACATCCAGCGGCTTCAGCCCTTGTCTCAGCATCTCCATGTCCATAAGCAGTCAGAACGACCACAGGAATATCCTTCAACCGCTCCGTTGCCCGAATAAAGCGAATGAGATCATAACCATCTATCTCTCCCGGCAGACGCAAATCAATAAAAGCCAGATCCGGCTGATTTGTTTCAAGCATGAGACGGCCGCTTTCCCCATCAATAGCATGAAAAAATTGATGCCCTTCATTCAGGACAACCCGTTGAATTAGAAGCGTATTATTTGGATGATCTTCCACATATAAGACTTGCATATTCGATTTTCCTCTATCAAGTAACTGATGCTTCACGCTGGATACGACAAATCCCTAACCCCTCTCTAAATTTAATTTTAGAAAGAGACCAAAATACGATAGCATGAAACGCTCCATAACTCAAGCAAATAATCCTTATAATTACTATTGAAATAATCTATAGTATAATCTGTATAGATAACTGTCGTTCCATAATCGCCATTTCAACCAATCTAACGGTACAAATTTACTATCAGCTTAAGAAAATTGAATTTCCATCAGGTTAAAAGAGAAAAAACCTGTTCAGGAGGTACAATGGAAGTAAAACAGCTAAAGGCGTTAATCGCTATTGCCAGGGAAGGTAACTTCACCCGTGCAGCTGAACGATTGAACTTAAGCCAGCCCTCCTTGAGCGCCCGAATAAAGCAGCTTGAGCATAGTTTGGGCGGCAAAAGTCTCCTCAACCGCCGCTCCAGACCAGTCACCTTAACGCCTGTCGGAGAAGCGCTCCTTGTCTACGCCGAACGCGCCTTAGGCATCTTAGAGGCAGCAGAGCAAGCTGTTGAAGTCGCTTCCGAAGGCACGGCTGGCCGTCTGGTCGTCACAACCCCCTTTTCAATTGCCACCTATCTGCTCCCTGGCCTAGTCAATTACTTTAGTCGGGTCTATCCTCGCGTAGAACTCAACATTGAAGCCGGAAACTCCGATTTTGCAGTCGGTCAATTACTAGACGGGCTAGCCGATCTAGCTTTTACGGCCGCTTTTCCCCAATACCTTCGACAAACCAAAGCCATTCACCGTTTCCATGACAAAATGGGGCTGGCAGTCTCGCAAGGACATCCTTTGACGGCCGTATCATCTGTCCCCATCAACGACATTTGGGCCTACCGCTTACTCCTAATCCACTGGGGCCAAGCATTTGAAACATACGTCACCAGTCTGCGCCAAATGCACCCCGATCCAAGCCCCATCATCTCCGTTCCGCTGGCAACCGCTCTACCCATGATAGCTAACTCCGATTCAATCTCCTTCATGCCTAAACGTCTCATCACTGCTTCAGGGTTGATTGAGGTAAATGTGCCAGATGTTAGCTTTGATTGGGATGTCGCGCTCGTCACACGACCAGGCCACATACTAACCCCTATTGAAACTGAATTTACCGATATTGCTGTCAACCGCTGGCAGCAAGCCCAATAGAGCAGGACAAAAGGGCATCGTATCCCCCAAAAATCTAAAAAACCAAAAGTCTATCCAATTTACGAATAAGCCAACACAAGGTATAATGAGATTTCAGGAACATTTGAGCTATGACGAAAAAGAAAACGACGACTCGGAAAGCAAAGGCCACTACTCGGTCACGTAAGAAAACAACCAGGCGGCGTAAATCGACCAGGCGTAAGTCGGCGCGACAGCTCAAGTTGCCCACATTTAATTTCAGCCTCGACCTGCACCAAAAAGCCCTCATCAGCGGCGGCGTTCTCATCTTTCTAACAGGCATTATCGTCCTCAGCCTTATTTGGCCCAACCAGGGTCAACTGCCAGCCGCTTTAGTCAAGCTCCTTTGGCGGCTCTTCGGTTGGGGCGGGATAATCGTACCCTTCTTCATGGCAGCCGGGGGCTTTTACCTCGTCTTATGGGGCATGGAACAACCACCCAAGCTGCCCGTTTATCGAACCACCGGCTTAATCCTCTTATTTATCACTATTGAATCTTTCGCCTCCCTATTTCAAGTCACCTGGCAAAGCAAATTCCCAGACGTATGGGCAGCGGCCAGCGCAGGTGAAGGCGGCGGCTATTTTGGCGGGGTCATCATATGGGCCTTAACGGCCGTTCTCGGCTCCATCGGCACCCTAATCGTATTACTCCCCCTTGGCCTTGCCGCCATCATCCTGGTTTCGGGCATCAGCCGCCAAGAAGCCCGATTGTATTTCCAAAACCTAGCTACAAGACGAAGGGACAAACAAGATGAAAATGCTGAACGGGAAATATTGAGCAATCCCGGTCGTCAAACCGCCGCACGAACCCTTTCCACCGAACCAACCAACCCATCCTCGACCGTTGCCAGGCAACCCAAGCTCTTACCAATCGAACGCACAACAGAAGAACCAGCGGTTGAAACCCCCACAAACGGCCGAAAAGAAAAATCAAAACGCAAAAGACGGCCGTCCACCCCAGACCCAACACCCCAAACATCCGAAAGAGAATCCATCATCGCCCCGACCCCGATCTTCATCGGCAGCCAAACCAGCCACCGCAATTGGCGGTTGCCCGCTTTAGGCGAGATGCTAGAAACAGGCTCAGATCAAGAGATCAGCAACATCCAAATTCGGGAACAGGTCGAAGTGATTGAACACACCCTCGACAGCTTTGGTGCGCCAGCAAAGGTCGTAGAAATTAATCAAGGACCAACCATCACCCAATACGGGGTCGAACCCAGCTTCATAGAACAGCGCAGTGGTAAGCGCACCAAGGTTAAAGTTGGTAAAATCGCTGGCTTGGCAGACGATTTAGCCCTGGCTCTCGCCGCTCGCTCCATCCGAATTCAAGCCCCCGTCCCTGGCAAAGGCTATGTCGGCATTGAAGTGCCAAACTCCGATAAAGCCGTTGTCTCCCTGCGCGATGTCCTGGAGTCAGAAGAGTTCCAGCGTATCAAGTCCCCCCTCCGCATTGGCCTTGGTCAAAATGTAGCAGGTCAACCCATTGCCACCGATCTGACCAAAATGCCCCATCTGCTTATCGCCGGAACAACTGGGGCTGGTAAAAGTGTCTGTGTCAACGGCATCATCGCCTGCCTCTTGCTCCAAAACACCCCCGAAAACCTTAAGCTAGTCATGGTCGATCCCAAACGCGTCGAGCTAACCGGCTACAACGGCATTCCCCATCTCATCGCGCCCGTCGTGGTCGATATGGAACGAGTTGTCGGCACGCTGCAATGGGCCATGAGGGAGATGGATAACCGCTACCAACGGCTGGCCGACCTTGGAGCCAGAAACATCATCGAATACAACAAAAAAGCCCCCCGCCACAGCAAAGAAAAGATGCCCTACATCGTCATCATCGTCGATGAATTGGCCGATCTGATGATGCTCTCGCCGGAAGATACCGAGCGAGGCATTACCCGACTGGCCCAGATGTCACGGGCCACTGGCATTCATATGATTATTGCCACCCAACGGCCGTCCGTCGATGTCGTCACCGGTCTAATCAAGGCCAACTTCCCGGCCCGAATTGCCTTCGCCGTCGCCTCCAGCACCGACAGTCGAGTGATCCTGGACTCAACCGGAGCCGAGCGGCTCTTAGGTCAGGGCGATATGCTCTTCCAAAGCCCTGATGCCGCTGCCCCCGTTCGGATGCAAGGCTGCTTCGTCAATGAAGGCGAACTCCACAACATCATCGACTATTGGCGACGCGCTCGCATCCAAAATCGACAGCCAGCCCAAGAAGAAGAGATACCCATCGCTGCCCCTACTGGTTCGGCCCTTGAAGCAACGACGGCCACTGTTTCAACGGCCGTTGAAACACCGACCCCAACATCCTCGCCACCAAAGCAGAAATCAACCCCAAAATCAGCCAAACCCAGTCCCAAACCGCCGCCATCGGCTGATTCAATCCCATTAGAAAATGAAAAGCCAGACCTACCTCCCATCGTTACCGCCTCAACCACCCACGAACCCGCCCAACCTCCTCTTTGGGACGAGATGAGAAAGGCCGAAGAAGAGGCCCAGAAATATTCTGATGAATTGCTGCCCGAAGCCATCGCCCTGGTAAGAAAGCTGAACAAAGCCTCTACCTCCCTGCTGCAACGCCGCTTCCGCATCGGCTACACCCGCGCCGCCCGCATGATAGACATTATGGAAGAGGACGGCATCATCGGCCCCCCAACCGGAACCAGCAAGGCGCGTGAGGTCATCTCACAAAATGAGAATAATGGGGAGGATGAGGACAGTAATTCGTAAATAGTAAGTAACTATACACGTCATTCCTGCGAAGGCAGGAATCCATAGGCTTGGATACCCGCCTTCGCGGGTATGACAGTCGAGAGAGACCTGCTGTGATGGCTCACCTAACCGGACAAGATCGCGCCAAATACGTTCAAGGGATGTTCGCCCGAATCGCTAGTCGATATGATCTGATGAATCGGCTGATGACGGCCGGACAAGATGTTCGTTGGCGACGCTACGTCATTCAACAAACCCGATTGCCTCAAAACGGCCGTCTCCTAGACATCGCCACCGGCACAGGCGACATCGCCCAAGAAGGCTTAGACCAACATCCCGACATTCAAGCCGTCGGGGGCGACTTCACCATTGAGATGATGCAAGTTGGCAAACAAAACCCTGCCAGACAAGCCATTCTCTGGACAACGGCCGATACCCTTCACCTACCTTTTCCAGACAATACCTTTAACGCCGTCACCTCCGGTTTCCTCATGCGTAATGTTATCGATGTCCCCGGCGCGTTCCAAGAACAGATGCGCGTCACCAAGCCCGGCGGTTGGGTCGTCGTTCTCGAATCAAGTCCACCAAAGAAAAACTTGTTACGGCCGTTCATCCAAGCCCATCTCAACTACGTCATTCCCACCCTCGGCAAACTGATCTCCGGCAACGGCGATGCCTATCGCTACCTCCCCGACAGCACCCAGCAGTTCAAAACCCCCGACCTGCTGGTAAACATCATGCAAGAAACAGGCCTAACCCAAGTCGCCTACAAAATGTTTATGTTCGGCACCATAGCCATCCACGCTGGACAAAAATCGCTCGAATCATAATAAAAATTCGTTCAATTCGTGTAATTCGTTGCAAGTTTTTCTATAAACTCATCAACCCCAACAAAAAGTCAAGCTAAATTTCAGCTAAGAAATCCCCCCATAATCTTACAAGAATGTTAACCATCCTTTTCTTTCACAAAATAACAGTATAATTTAGCTCAACTATTTTTTGTGACCCAAAATCTAAAAAAGGAGCATCCATGCAAACAAACAAGAAGCGCTTCTTTCTCTTGTTAATCCTGCTGCTAATTTTAGCGGCTTGTTCAGGAGAAGACCCAGTTACGGAACCGCCTGAAGAAGCGGCCGTTTCAGAACCAACCCAATCTGTTGTCGAAGCAACTGAACCAGCGACCGTTCCAACAGAAGAACCCGTCCAAGATACGCCAACGACTGAACCAGCCCCAACCGAGACCGAAGCCGCAGCGGAAACGGAGAGTGAAGGCGAAACGGCCGCACCAGAGCCAACCGCCACCACCGCCGAAGAAGCGCCCCTGGCCGAAAGCCAAATCAATGGCCCCTACGAAAACACCTATTATCGTGGCTCCTCAACGGCGGCTGTCACCATGATAGATTATTCCGACTTTCTGTGAAGTGCTTGCCGTGCCTACGTGTTAGGCACAGAACCCCAAATACTCGAAACCTATGTCAATAATGGCGACGTCCGCATTGTCTACTGGCCCATGCTCGATCATGGCAATGCCAGCCTCAATGCCCATGCCGCCTCAGACTGCATCGGCCGTCAAGACGTAGATGCCTTCTGGGAAATCCACGACCGCTTCTATGCCAATCTGAGCGAATTATGGAGCGCTGATCGGGACTACTTCGTCAATGCTGCCCTCAGCGTCGGCGTTGACCAGGCCGAATTTGAAGCCTGTTATGACAGCGGCGATGGTCACTTCACCGTCACCCAATTAGACGGCATCCGGCGCGAGCGAGGCATCTTCAATCGGCCGACGTTCGAGATCGACGGCCAACTCCTCCTCGGCTCTCAACCCTTCGCCACCTTCCAAAGCTTCATCGACGCTTTCCTAAACCTATAAGCCAAAATCCCCGGTGCGCTGCACTGCCCATCAAATGCCAAATCATCAACGACATCAAGGGCAGTGCATTGCACCGCGCAAGTTTTTACCAGGGTATATGCTCGTGACTGTCACCCTGCGAAGGCAGGGGTCAAACTTGAGAAGTAAGCAGATTCCCGCCTTCGCGGAGCCTACCCTCACGAAGGTGGGGGATTGACAATCGCCCACTTTGATCGAAGCCTATTGCACCAGCCATTACATCGTGCGCCCCACACCTACTCGTAGTATAGTTACCCTCAACGAACACCAACCAATAATTCGTCCAATTCGTGGCTAACCTTAGAGGAGAAAAAATGGACTTACGCCTAGATGAAAAAGTCGCCATCGTCACTGGCGCAGGGCAAGGATTGGGAGAAGCCATCGCCCGAACCCTGGCCGAAGCCGGGGCCAAAGTAGCCGTTAACGACCTAAACCCCGACCGGGCCGAACGCGTTGCCGAATCCATCCGCAGCGCTGGTGGCCAAGCCATCGGCATCTCGGCCGACATCAGCAATAAATTCCAATGCGTCCACCTCATCGAAACCACCCGTGCCGAATGGGGTCGACTTGATATTTTAGTCAACAACGCTGGCATAGAACCTGTGGCCTCCGTCCTCAAGCTCGATGAATGGGATTGGGATCGCTGTATTGATGTTAATCTTAAAGGCACATTCATGATGAGCCAGTTGTGCGGCCGTGTTATGGTCGACGAAAATCAAGAGCGCGGTGGGGCCATCGTTAATATCAGCTCCATTGCCGGAGTTGAAATCCCCCTCATGCACCGGGCCGTCTACTGCGCCAGCAAGGCCGGCATGGTTGGCTTTGCCCGCGAATGTGCCCGCGAATTTGCCCAATACGGCATCCGAGTCAACACCATCGTCCCCGGCGTTTTCATCACCCCCATGACCGAAAAAGCCCGCCAAAACCCAGACATGATGGCGAAATGGCAGCGCGAAATCCCAATGGAACGGCTCGGCGACCCAGAAGAGGTTGCCTCGGCCGTTCTGTTCCTCGCCAGCGATGCCAGCAGTTATATGACTGGCACAACAATGACCGTTGACGGTGGTAAGGTGATGCGATGAAAAAATATCTATTCAACACCATTGGCAAAAGCCTATTTCTATTCCTACTCATTTTCGGTGTGGCCTGCGATCAACTTGAAACGGCCGAAACCCCCACAACCAACCCCCAACCAGAAACAAATGAATCGGTTGAAGAGGAAAACGATTCAGAAAACACAGTCGATTCGACCGATACGGATAGCAATCCCATCCGCACCCTGACCATCCTCTACACCAACGACGAACATGGCTGGATGGAAGGCATGGATGAAGGCGAAGGCGCAGCCAACCTCATCAATCGCTGGCGCGATGTCGAAGGCTACACCCCAGATGGCCCCTTCCTCATCTTAAGCGGCGGTGATATGTGGACTGGCCCCGCCATCTCAACCTGGTTCGATGGTCAAAGTATGGCCCAGGTCATGAGCGAAATGGGTTACACGGCTGCCGCCATCGGCAACCATGAATTTGACTTTGGCCTGGACGCTCTCCAAGCTAGAGCCAATGAATCGACCTTCCCCTTTCTCAGCGCCAACATCCGTTATCGCGACAGTGGCCAACCCCCAACCGACTTAGGCATCGAACCCTACATCATCATCGAAGCCAACGGCATCCAGGTCGGCATCATTGGCCTAACCACCACCAGCACTCCCCGCACCACCAATCCCGTCAACATCACCGAATTTGAGTTTCTCGACTATGAAACTGCCTTACGTGAGGTTGTCCCCCAGATTAAAGCAGAGGGAGCAGAATTAATCGTCGTCCCAGGCCACGTTTGCCAGCAGGAGCTAATCGATCTGGCCCAGGCCATCCCCGATTTAGGCGTTCATATGCTCGGCGGCGGCCACTGCAACGAACTATTCGCCGATGAGGTCAACGACATCGTCATCCTCGAAGGTGGCTTCCATTTTACCAGCTATGCCAAAGTGACCTTTGAATTTGATACCGTCAATGACACCGTTCTCTCAACCGATTATGGCATAAATTTCAACACAGGCAGCACGGCCGATCCTCAAGTCGATGAAGTCGTCATGATGTGGCGCAACGAAGCAAATGTCGAACTAGAACAGGTCATCGGCTACACCCAAACTGGCATCGACCGTCGCAGCCCCGAAATGGAAGCGCTTATTCCCGAATCGTGGCTGGCAGGCTACCCAGCCGATGTGGCCGTCACCAATCTAGGCGGCATTCGGGCCAGCATCCCAACCGGCGACATTACGCTGGGCGACATTGTTGGCGTAATGCCCTTCAACAACATCCTTATCGAAGTCACCTTAACTGGCGAGCAGTTGTTCACCCTCATCGAACGCAGCGGCCTCGCCATCGGCGGCGTCTATCGATCTGGCGTCAACTGGCATCTAATTACTACCGACGAACAGATTGAACGTAATGAACTGTATCAAGTGCTGGTCAACGATTTCATGTATGCTGGCGGCGACGGCTTCGATTTCCTGGCCCAATTCGACCCCGAAGGCTACAACACCGCCATCGACTGGCGGCAACCCGTCATCGACTGGATCACTGCCCAACAAAGCAGCCCAGATAATCCCATCGATTCGGCTGTTCTAAACCTCGTCCCCTAAAGAACGAAGCGCAGGCTGCCAGCCTCCCAATCAATGCCAACCGACTTATCTACCAACCGCCAAACGTTGGCTAATTGGTTGGCCGAAGTTTTTGTTGCTGGAGCGCCACCATCCTTGGTGGCGACTTACAGATTATCTATTCCTCCCCCAGTTATCAACAACCGTTTCGCCCACCCTGGCTAATTTGTCCCCTTGTCCAAAAAGCCCATTTTATGTTAAACTACGATTGGATGTGCCAATTAGGAAGGAACTCAGATAAATTCACAGTCTAAACAAGGTTTCTTCACCAAATGCACGCTCATGGAGGATGCAAATGAGCAATGATAGTAATCAGAATCAACCAATTAGAGAACAGTCAACAGCTAGCGATCCCCAGGCCGACACCACTATTGACCGTCGCCCTGCTCAAAAGCAACCAATCCACACTGCTCCAACACCAGTAGCTGTTCGCCGTCCTCCAGAACCTGCTGAATCTGTAGAATCGCCAGAAACTGTTGTAATTCTAGAAGAAAAGAGCAGCGCCTTCTCAGAACTCGTCAAATTTGGCATTCTAGCCGTCATCTTGTTAGGTGTTCCACTTGTGATCGCCCTGCTCAACCCTATTATCTTCGGCCAAATCGTACCAGCCGTTCTTGGCTCCAATCTCCCGCAAAACGCCCCAACACTCCCAGGCGATCAAGTCATTCAACCCCCAACGGCCGAAACGCCCAATGTTGTGCTGCCAACCGATCCCCAAACCGGAATCGGCGGCGAAGCAACGCCAACCCCGCTGCCAGCCCTAGCAACACCCACAGAACCAGAACCCATCTTCCACATTGTCCGCTCTGGAGAAACCCTAAACGCCATTGCCCGCCAATATGGCATAACAGCAGCCGACATCACCAACGCAAACAATTTGTCTAATCCAAATCAAATCTTTTCCGGGCAAATATTAGAAATACCAGTACAAAGCAATCCATATCCATAAATTACTAAGGACAGTACACCAGTAGGAACCCACTACTAACTGTTTACAGACTTCTGTTCACAGATACTAGTCCCACCCTCGACCTCAGTACAATATCCTAAAATTAACAATACCCCCAGGAACCAGGTGGCCGTAGTTTTTGTTGACGGAGCGCCGACATCCCTGTCGGCCCGTTACAGAGCATCCATTTCCTCACACCAGTTGTCAACAACCGTTTCGCCCACCCCCAAGAACCCTTCATCTTGTCATTCCGAAAAGAGCGTTCTACAATACCCCAAATAGTAAAATTGAAGAAAGCGAATTGAGGAATCTTTTGTCGCTCGCGAAACGGCCGAATCCAAAATTCTTGACAGGTCATTCAACATCAACTAAATTGATTCTGTAAACCCAATGATTGAATCCCAAAACCCCTTCCAAAACATCTCCTTATTTGCCGGACTTTCAGAAGAATCATTACTCGAACTGGCCGAAAAGTTAGAACCCCTCACCCTCGAAGAAGATGAAGTCCTCTTCAAAAAGGGTGAACCAGGAAACGCCCTCTACATTATTCGCCAGGGATGGGTAAAAGCATTTGCCGAAAACACGAGAGGCGAAGAGGTTGTTCTTAACGAATTTGGCCCCGGCGAATCGTTTGGCGAGATGTCCTTGGTAGACGGCCGTCCTCGCTCAGCCACCATACGAGCCTTAAACCCTACCAAATTGCTAATTCTCAGCCAAGAAAGCTTCTTAAACACCCTCCTCCACCACCCAACCTTCGTTCTGGAACTACTCCGGGACATTTCAAACAAACTCAGATTTGCCGCCACCTACATCCAAAAAGTAACAGAATGGAGCCAATATATAGCCGAGGGGAATTACAGCTATGCCATTCGAGAGATAGAAGAGGCCCAATCACTTGTCGGTGAAGACGGCCAATCTGATGAAGACCGGGCGCGCTCTTTTCTTGCCGCCATCTTCAAAATGATTGAAGGTGTCAAAAAACGAGAGGAAGCCCTCCAATTACAGGTCCATCGTCTCCGAATTAAGATAGACGAAAATCGCCGCGCCAACGACGTCGCCCAAATCACAGAATCCGATTATTTTCAATCTTTACAACAACGCGCCAAAGAATTAAGGGATAAATCAAAAGGGACAGACCCTCGATAAACAATGGATTCGCCCAGCATTTATATTCCGATGGATCGCCGCCATGCAATGGTCGCTGGCGTTGAATTACCTGATCGCACCTTTGGAGCCGCCCTCTTTGCCGACATCTCTGGTTTCACCGCCCTAACCGGGCTGCTGCTAGAAGAGCTGGGGCCAACACGAGGCGCAGAAGAAGTGTTGCGCCAAATCAACCCCATCTATGACGATCTAATTGCCGAACTACACCGCTATGGCGGCAGCGTTATCAGCTTTGCCGGCGACTCCATAACCTGTTGGCTAGACAATGACGACGGTCTACGAGCGGTTGCCTGTGCCTTAGGTATGCAGCAGCTTATGGCTAATTTTTCTACCTTGACAACCCCATCTGGCAAGGTTGTAACGCTAGCAATTAAGGTGGCCGTTGCAATTGGCCCTGTCCGACGTTTTGTTGTTGGCGACCCGACCATTCAATTGGCCGATGTTCTGGCTGGGGCCACACTAGATACGATGGCAACGGCCGAAAGTTTAGCCAACAAAGGCGAAATCGTCGTCAGCAGTGATGTCATTCATAATAATGGCGGAGCGGTCGCTTTTGATATTACCGAATGGCGCATCAGCGACAATACGGCCGAGCAATTTGCCGTCATCACTGGCTTAAAAAGCACTGTACCTCAACAACCCTGGCCCACCTTACTCTCAACACCAGAAGAAGTCGATGAGCATCTGAGCGAAAGTCAACTCACAGCCTGGCTCCTAAACCCAGTCTATGAACGCCTAAAAAGCGGCGGCGCATTCTTGGGAGAACTAAGACCTGCCGTTGCCCTTTTCCTAAAATTTGGCGGGCTAGATTATGATGCCACCGACGCTGGTTCTAAATTAGACAGTTACATCCAGTGGGTTCAAAGCATTCTAGAACGGTACGAAGGCTACCTATTACAAGTAACCGTCGGGGATAAAGGCAGCTACCTCTATGTCGCCTTCGGCGCACCACTGGCTCATGATGACGATCCCGATCGAGCCGTTGCCGCAGCTCTAGAATTAATCCGCCCACCCACTACCTTCAGCTTTATGACCCAGCCCCATATCGGCATTAGCCAGGGTCGTATGTGGTCTGGCGCTTGCGGCGCAACCACCCGCCGCACCTACGGAGTGATGGGCAACGAAACAAATATGGCCGCCCGCCTGATGAGCAACGCCAAACCAGGCCAGATTCTGGTTAGCAAGCGAGTGGCTCAACGAGCCGAACGAGGCTACCGCTTCAACCACCTTGCCCCCATCACCGTTAAGGGAAAGAGTAAACCCGTCCCAGTCGCTGAAGTACTCAGCCGCCAAACTGGCTCGCTTCGCCGCCTCTCCACCATGTATGACCACCCACTAGTCGGCCGCGACGAGACCTTACATCAGATGACCACCATTCTTGAAAAAGCTAGGAGCAATAGTCTACAGATTCTAAAATTAGAAGGGCCTGCCGGGGTAGGAAAAAGCCATCTAACAGCTATCTTTGCTGAAAAGGCGCTTGACAAGCGTTGGCAAATCGCCTTTGGTAACTGTCAAAGCATTCATCAGGAACAAGCTTATTATCCCTGGCAGCAAATTTTCTGGTCACTGCTAAGTCTCTCCCCCGATCCGCTTCCTGGAGAAGAAGGCCGTATCTTAGCAGCTAGACTAACCCAACAAGTCACCGAAATCGTAACGGCCATGAACCCCGAATGGCTCGTCCGGCTGCCCCTGTTGGGCGATTTGCTAGTCTTGCCCATACCCGACAATGCAACAACAGCCGCCTTTGAACCACGCCTTCGCCAACGAGCGCTTTTCGCCCTAGTCACCGAAATGATCGCAGCTTGGTCACGCGAAAAGCCCTTACTGCTGATCATCGAAGACACCCATTGGATAGATGAAGCCTCCATTGATTTAATCTCAGCCTTTGGCCGAGGCGCCGAAGGTAACCCTATCTTACTACTTCTGGCCCAACGTCCTCCCCAGCAAGAAGACGGCGGCGGCAGTGGCAAAGCCAATTTGGAAGACCTCCCTTATTATCACAGCATCAATCTGAGCGAACTATCACAAGAGGGTGTAACAAGACTTGTTTTTCACCGCTTACAGGGCAAGCCATCTCCCTTAGCCCTCTCATTGATTCAAGCCAAAGCCCAAGGGAATCCCTTCTTCGCCGAAGAATTGGTCGGCGCTTTGCAAGAAGGCGGCCGTATCCAGCGCCAAGAAGATGGCGGGTGGGAACTTTCCCCCGCTGTCATCCAAGCCTTGCGCGATTTCAACTGTGTTCAGCAGGTCGATGGTAAGTGGGTCTTAATGGAAAACGTCTCCTTATCGGCCGTAGATTTAGGCATCCCCGTCTCAATTCATGGCACAGTGCTGTCCCGCATTGACCGACTACCAGAAACCCATAAATTAACCTTAAAGACAGCCAGCGTTATCGGCCGTAATTTCGAGCTTAACCTCCTGGAAAACGCCCACCCCACCCTGCTAGAAAAGGTTGTTTTACAAAACCAGATTGAAGAGATGATCAACCGAGAGTTCATCCGGCCAGAACAAGACCAAACCGCCTACTATCTCTTCCTCTTCAAACATAACATCACCCAAGAAGTAGCCTACGAAACCCTGCTCTTTGCCCAACGTCAGGAGCTTCATCAAGCAGTCGGCATCGCTCTTGAGCAGCTTCATCCCGATGCTGTTGAGCAGATAGGCTACCATGCCTATGTCGGCCAAGATTGGCCACGCGCGCTCCATTACCAATTGGCGGCTGGCAAACAAGCCTTCCAACTGTTCGCCAACCAACCCAGCATCGACCACTTTCAAAAAGCCCTCCAAAGCGCCAACCACCTGCCCCCCGACGAAACCGCCACAGATCGCCAGTATATTTACACCACGCTCGGTGAACTGCTAATGACAACGGGCCAATTTGAAGCAGCCCGCGACTATCTAGATCAAGCCCTTACCCTGGCCGAAGAACAGGACGATTATGATGGCAAAGCTCGGGCCTGTCGCTGGATAGCCCGCATCTATGAGAATCAAGGCGAGTACCAACCAGCCCTTACTTGGATTCAAAAAGGGTTGTTTGCATTGGCCTCTCAAGAAACATCCGAATCCGTAGAACTCATGCTAATCGCCGGTCTCATAAACACGCGTCAAGGCGATTATGAAAACGCCCTTTCGCTCTGTCACAGCAGCCTGGAAATCGGACAGAAAATAAAAGCCCCAACCGTCGTCGCCCGCGCCTATAATTTACTCGGCGTTATCACCCGGCTGAGGGGCAACAGCGCCGAGGCAATTGAATATTTCCAAAAATCCTATGAACTATATGAAGCCGCTGGAGACATTCACGGGCAAGCTTTAGCTCAAAATCAGATTGCCACCGCCCACTTCGACCTGGGTCAATGGCCGGAAGCCGATCACTATTACCGTCAGGCCCGCACCGTTTTCAACCAATTGGGCGACATCTACAACAGCATGGCAATCGACAACAACCTTGGTGGCATCGCCCTAAACCAGGGACGGCTAGATGAAGCCCTCATCTTTTATGAGGAAGCGCTCCACACCCAAGAGCAGATCGGCCGTTCCCTCTGGATTCTCGGCGTCCTGCATATGAATCTAGGCCATACCTATGTGCGCCGGGGCGAAGTCATTGCCGCTCGCCAACATCTTGAAACAAGCCAAGACTACTTTAATCAAGCCCAGGCCAAAGACTTCTTACCCGAAATGCACCGCTACTTTGCCGAAATCAATTTACTAACCAACGATTTAGCCCAAGCAGCCGAACACGGCCGAACCGCCCTAACGCTCTCCCGCGAAATGGCAATGCGAAGTGAAGAAGGCAACAGCTTACGGATCATGGGCAAAGTGACCATTGCTCAAGGTGATTATGACCAGGCTGAAAAATACCTGATAGAAAGCGCCGCCATCTTAGAAGAGGTAGCCGATGAATATGAATGGGCCCGGAGTCAACTACTGTTAGCCCAGTTATATCATACCCAAGGCAAATCAGCCCTCATCAAACCCCTGTTAGATAAATCTGCGGAAGTCTTCAAACGATTAGAAGCCTCCCTTGACCTAACGGCCGTCCAAAAACTCCGCCAAGATAACTAATATAGCCACCCACCCCCTAAACCTTAAAGACCGTCCCCATAACAATACCCGATCCCATTCTTATGATATAATCAAAGCGCTATTTAATCGACCTAAACAAAACACCAATAACAACCCACTGTTTACTACTTACTGCTTACTGTCCACTGACTACTATTTACTGACTACCGACCACCAAGGATCAATCCATGAGTTCACTAGCATCCGACACGTATCCTTACGAAGACAACCGAGATACTTCAGACGGCGACGAGCAAAAGGCCGTTGAAAACTCAACCACCCCCGGCGGGAAACAAAAAAACGAGTGGAAAATAGCCACCAAAACAGCCGGTATCACCCCTGCTACCATTATCGCTGGGCGGCTCCAAGCAAACGGGATTCCCGCCCGCGCCTGGCAAGAAGGGGCCGGGCAAGCCTACGGCCTCACCGTCGGTCTACTTGGCAACGGCTACGTCATGGTTCCCGAAACCTATTTAGAACAAGCCAAAGCCATTCTAGCTGAAGATATAGACGAAGAAGAATAACTTCATGACATTCATCACGCTTTCATTGAGCTTCGTCACTGGCGAATAATGAATCTTTTCTATTTAATTATAACTACAGCGTGACTTTTTAGATAAACAAACGACTACCACAAAAAAAGGGCCTACCCTTAGGGTCGCCCCAAACAGGTTCCAACCTTTGAAAATTAGGAACCCTTAACTCAACACATTAACCAAGGAGAAGCGTAATGTCTCAAGCAGCATGGACAAATAAGGAAGCCTTCCTAGAGGAGCCTAAACCGAATCGCACAAAATTTATAGTCGGTGGTCTGGTCATATTAGCCGCCATCGTTTTTCTAGTGGTCAACGCTATGTCAGGAACCACCCAACTCTTCTTGACCGTTGACGAATATTATGCCCAGCAGAGCGACCTGACAGGCCGCAATATTCGCGTCTCGGGCTGGGTATTAGGAGACACCATCAAATACACCCAAATTGACGACCAAAACTCTACCTTAGAGTTCGACATCGTAGACAATCTCAACAACCCCGGCCAACGGCTGCATATCGTTGCAGCCAACGAGCCAGTTCCCGACTTACTCCAACATGAAGCCCAAGCCCTCGTTGAAGGCAGCGCCCAAAGCGGCAGCTTTCACGCCGTCCAAGGCGGCCTCCTTCTCAAATGCCCCACCCGTTACGAAGAAGGCGGCCCGGAGGTCAGTGGATGATTTGGTAATCAGTAATTAGCCCAAACCGGCTTAAAATTACTAATTACCAAATATCAGTTACCACCATGATTCCAGACCTCGGATTCGCCACCATCCTCATCGCCTTCATCGTTGCCATTTACGCAGGCGCAGCCGCCTATTATGGCGGCCGAACCAAACAACTCCGCTGGGTAGAAAGCGGCCGTAATGCCACTCTAGCCATCTTTCCCCTCATCTTCCTGGCCTGCGGCCTCCTCGTCATCTCCCTGCTGCGCGGCGATTTTTCCATCGAATACGTTTGGCGCGTCTCCAGCCTGGACATGCCAACCTATCTAAAAGTGACAGCCTTATGGGGTGGCCAAGCCGGGTCACTCCTATTTTGGAATTTGCTTTTAGCCAGCTTTACCGCCGCAGCAATGGCCCGCAAATGGGACGACCAGCGCGAGTTAATGCCCTACGCCATCCTCATCGGCAGTCTGACCCAAATCTTCTTTCTGGCTCTGATAGTCTTCGTCGAAAATCCTTTCGCACGCCTGGCTGTCGTGCCTCCCGATGGCAATGGCTTAAACCCACTCCTCCGTCATCCTGGTATGATCATCCATCCCCCCATGCTCTACCTCGGCTTCACCGGCTTCACCATTCCCTTCAACTTTGCTCTGGCAGCCCTGATAGCCAACAAACTAGACGATGGCTGGATTCGTACCACCCGCCGCTGGACATTAACCGCCTGGCTCTTCTTGAGCCTCGGTCTAATCTTGGGCGGCCGTTGGGCCTATGATGTCTTAGGTTGGGGTGGCTACTGGGCCTGGGACCCGGTAGAGAATGCCTCCTTCATGCCCTGGCTGGCTGGAACCGCCTTCCTACATTCCGTCATGATCCAGGAAAAACGCAAGATGTTCAAAGCCTGGAACGTCGTCCTGATTATCCTGACCTACTCCCTGGTCATCTTCGGCACCTTCATCGTCCGAAGTGGCGTTATCTCCTCCGTCCATTCATTTGCTCAATCGGCCGTTGGCCCCCTCTTTTTCGGCTTCATCGTCTTCATGTTCATCCTGTCCCTCTATTGGCTAACCAAAAGATGGGATGATCTCAAAACCGACAACCAGCTAGATTCCCTCCTCTCCCGCGAATCGGCTTTCCTACTAAACAATTTTATTATTTTGGGCATTCTAGCCGCTACCTTTTGGGGAACCAATTTTCCCATTCTATCAGAACTTTTTACGGGCCAAAAAGTGACAGTTGGCGAACCATTTTATGAGAAAGTCAACGGCCCCTTATTTGCCGTCCTTGTCCTTTTAATGGGTGTTGCCCCCTTAACCATGTGGCATCGCACTCATATCCAACGACTAGGCCGCATGTTGTGGAAACCGGCCGTTTTCGCCCTTGTCGTCACGGCCGTTCTCTTTTTCCTCGATGTCACTATCTGGATTTCTCTGCTCGGCTACTGGATCGTCACCTTCTCCCTTGTTTTAACGCTGTTAGAGTTCTGGAAAGGGATGTCAGCCCGAATGCGGAGCAAAAAGGAGAATCCCTTTTCGGCTTTGTCCGCCCTGATCGGCCGTGATCGCCGTCGCTATGGTGGCTACATCATTCACCTGGGCGTACTTATCATGGCCTTCGGCATCATCAGCAACGAACTGTACCAGCAGGAAACCCAAATCCGAATGGCACGAGGCGATACCGTCACCTTGGGCGACTATCAGATGGTCTTTAACGGGGCTGAACAATTCCCCGGCCCCGACGATCTCATCATCACTGAGGCAACGGCCGAAGTTTATCAAAACGGCCGTCTTGTCAGCACCTTAAAGCCCAGAACCGAGCTATACACCCGCACCAATCAACCCATGACCATCCCCGATGCCCGCTCCACCCTTGGCGAAGATTTCTACGTCTTGCTGGTCAATTGGGAAGGCACCTCCAACGATGTCTCCACCTTCCGCCTCTTCTTAAACCCGCTCATTAATTGGGTTTGGGCTGGGGGCTTTATCTTCTTCATTGGCACAATGGTCGCTGGCTGGCCCGACCCCGTAGACCAAAAGATCACCGCCGCTGCTTCCCGCCGCCAAACACCACTAGTCAGCCCCGCAGGAGGCGACTAGCGTGTCTGGCAGCTCGAACTCAAAAATCTTCCCCCTCACGCTGCTATTGGCACTCTTCCTATCGGCCGTTTTCACTCCCTCCGCTGCCGCTCAATCCGGCCAACCAGTCACCGACGACGATGTAAATGAAATCGCCCGCGACCTCTACTGCCCCGTCTGCGAATCTACCCCCCTAGACGTTTGCCCCACCCAGGCTTGCGCCGATTGGCGCGAAATCATCCGCACCAAGCTAAGTCAGGGCGAATCCGAACAGCAAATCAAAGACTACTTCGCCGAGCAATACGGCCCACGCGCCCTGGCCGAGCCGCCCCAGGAAGGCTTTACCCTGGCCGTCTGGATCATTCCCATTGCGGCCGTTCTCATAGGTGGCTTCTTCTTCACCCGCTACATTCGCGGCATCCAAACGACCAATCCAGCCCCAGCCGAGGCTGTCCAAATACAACAGCAGCAACCCCCGAATAACCAACCACCCCCAGACGATTACACAGCTAGGATTGAACAAGAATTAAGAGAGAGAAGGAAATGACTAACGATCAAAAAACAACGCCTGCCGTTATGTCCGACCCAACAGGCATTGAGGCTGAGGCGACAGAAAAAAAACGCCCCCTTGGCATATATCTGGCTTGGACGGCCGTATTAACCCTGCTCCTCGTTCTCGGTTGGGGTTTAGTTCAAGCAAACGCCGAACGACCCGACGACTCCGCCCCCAACTTTGAAATGCAATTTTTCAACGGCTATGAGTGGCAAGACAAACAAACTGCCAGCCTGGCCGACTTCGAAGGTAAAGTCGTCGTCCTCAACTTCTGGGCCTCCTGGTGTGTCGAATGTCTCCTAGAAGCAGATCTATTAGAACAAACCTGGCGGGAGTATGCCGACCAAGATGTCGTCTTTCTAGGGATCGCCTACATAGATGTTGAACCCAAATCCAAAGTCTACCTGGAACAATTTAACATCACCTACCCCAACGCCCCCGACCTTCGTTCCAGCATCTCCAGTGAATACGAAATAACCGGAGTTCCCGAAACCTTCTTCATTGACAAAGAAGGCAACGTCGCACACATCCAAATTGGCCCAGTCGACGAAACCATTCTAACCACCGTCCTAGAACAACTGTTGGTAGAAGGGTAATCAATGCCAGTCGGTTCCCTTTTGCTTGCCGCTGCCGTCATCATTCTAGTCGGCCTCTTTCTGGCCCGACCCTTGATCCTGTCACCCAATAACAAGCAAAGCCGCATATCTGCCCGACAAGAGCTACGCAACCAAAAAGAAACCATTCTCGCTCAAATCGAAATCCTCGATTTTGACTACGAAACTGGCACCCTACCCGAACAGCAATATAAACAACGGCGGCGACAAATGATATTACAGGCCGCTGAGATACTTAAAGCGTTGGACGAATACGCCGATGTCCAATCGACCGATACATTAGACGAGGAAATAGAAACGGCCGTCGCCCACCTTCGCAAGAAGCCAATCCCAACCCAACCCAAAACCATCCCTCAAACCCAAAAAACCGCCCAACCTATCCAGACAAACGGCCAAATAAAATTCTGCGCCCAATGTGGCCAATCAGTCGATTTGGGAGACAAATTCTGCGCCCACTGCGGCCACAAACTCCTTCATCCCTAACCCAACCATTTATCCAACGATACCAACCAATTAACAATTAACCGTTCAGCAACTCAACAAGTAATTATTCTTTTCATTAAATGACCCGCCTCCAAAAAATACACGTAGCCATCTCCCTAATATTCGCCTTATTAACCCTGACCATAGCCGGAACCATCATCGCCCAAGAGCCAACCATCCCAGCAGCCCCACCAGACAGCGCCCCCGGACTAACAACCTTTGCCGAACGTTGCGCCAATTGTCACGGCCCCTTGGGTCAAGGCGATGGCGAATTAGCTGTCAATCTGTCAAACCCACCACCCTCCTTTGCCGATCCCGACTTTATCAGACAAGCCGTTCCCACCGTTCTATTCGACACCATTACCAACGGCCGAATCCCAAACAACATGCCCCCCTTTGGCCCATCAAGCACCAATCCCCTCCCCGAAGAAAGCCGCTGGCAAGCCATTGCCGCCATTTATAGCTTGGCAACAACGGCCGAATCCATCGAACAAGGCCAAATCGTCTATGAAGAAAACTGTCTCGCCTGTCATGGGGAATCCGGTGAGGGCGACGAAGCCAACGATTCCAACCCGCCATCCCTAACCAACCTGACCTACTGGAGTAGTAACAGCAATCAAACTGTTTTCGATATATTAACCGACTCAACCCAAATTACCGCCCACGATTATGACCTTCAAGACGACACCATCTGGGCCGTCGTCGATTACATCCGCACCTTCAGCTACGACTACACCGACCCATTGGCCGCCTCCCAACCACTAGAAACCGCCACAATCACCGGCCTAGTGACCAATGGAACAACAATCGAACCCGCACCCCCTGATACCGAAGTTCGTCTACGGGCTTTCACCGCCGATCTAGAGGCCGCCTTAACCCTAACCACCACAACTGATGTCGACGGCCGTTATCAATTCGATCTAACAGACACACCCCAAGATTGGGTCTTTCGGACGGCCGTCTTCTACAACGACATTGAATTCGGCAGCGATTTCAGCCAACTCACCTTTAGCCAACCAGAAATCGAACTGCCCATCATCATTTACGAAAAAAGCACCGATTCGGCCATAATAACCGTCAACCAACTGCACACCATCGTAACCAACCCCACGAACGAAACAGTCGAAGTTAATCAGCTCTATGTCGTCAGTAATTCAGGCAATGCCGTCTATGCTGGCCCATCAGGTAACGTTGAAGATGGCACTTTCGAGCTTGCCCTGCCTGCCGACGCAGAACTACTCGAATTTCAGCGCGGCTTCGGCACCCTCGACTCCTTCTTCCCCACAGACGAACTCATCCCAACTGCGAACGGCTGGGTCGACACCTTGCCCGTTCGCCCCGGCCAAACCAGCCTCGTCCTGCTTGCTCGCTATACCCTCCCCTATGCAGGCAGCACAACCCTGTCCCACCCCCTGTTTTACAACACGGCCGAACTCAATCTGGTTGTGCCAGAAGGTATCACTATCACTGGTCAAAACGGTTGGCAAGATACTGGCCTCCAAACATTGGAAAATAGCACCTTCTCAACCTACCAACAAATCAACTTCCCGGCTCAATCGACCCTAACCGCCACCCTGAATGGCTTCCCCCGTCAAACCACTGGGGTAGTCGGCCGTAATGAAACGGTCGAACTACTCGTTGGCGGCGGCGCACTCTTGATCGTCATCGCCATTGCCGTTTTCACAATTCGCCAATGGCAAGTCCCCACTTATCCCATTGCCGATCAAAAAGCCGACCTGCTCCAAGAGATCGCCGACCTTGACGATGAATTTGAAGCAGGTAAATTAAATAAAAGCCAATACCTTTCAGAAAGAGAGAGCCTCATGGCAGAGCTAAAAGCCATCTGGACTAAATGAGCATGATTCAGATCAATGGGCTTATCAAAAATTATGGCCCCAATCCCGTTCTGCGTGGCATCGACCTGCATATCGAACAAGGCGAATTTATCACCCTCGTCGGCCCCAATGGCGCTGGCAAAAGCACCCTCCTCCGCATCGTCGCCACCTTACTTTCCCCAACGGCTGGAAAAGTCACCATCGGTGGCTGGCCCCTCAGCACTCACGCCGCCAACGTCCGCCGCCACATCGGCCTTGTCTCCCACCAACCCCTCCTCTATGGCGATCTAACAGCGGCCGAAAATCTTGAATTTTACGCCCGCCTTTACCAGCTGAACGACAGGCAAGAGCGAGTCACTCAAGCCTTACGAACGGTCGGGCTAGCTGCCCGTCAACGTGACCCGGTTCGCAGCTTTTCCAGGGGCATGCTCCAACGCCTAACCCTGGCCCGCGCCACCCTCCACGAACCCGATGTCCTCCTTTTCGACGAACCTTACACCGGCCTAGATCAAGACGCTACCCACCTACTTGATACCCTCCTCCTTGAGGAAACCCAAAAGGGACGAACCATTTTAATGATCACCCATGATTTAACGCGCGGATTAAATCTTTGCCATCGAATCGCTATTCTCAATCGGGGCAAGATTGCGGCCCAGATTAAGCGAGAGGAGACAACCCCCGGGGAATTTCTTGAGCATTACGCTGAGGTAACTCAAAAACGGCGAGGGCAGCGTGATTGACGATACAAACGCTCAAGACAAGCAAACCAATACCAGCTTTGCCTTGGCCATTTGGGCCGTCGTTTGGAAAGACCTCAAAATTGAGCGACATACCCGCCAACTAATCAGTGTCATGCTCATCTTTTCGATTTCGGCCGTTGTCGTCTTCAACTTCGCCCTCGGCGCCGCCACCCTCAGCCCCAACTCCGTCACCGCTGGCGATGCCTCCATGGGCTTTCTCTGGGCCACCATCTTACTTGCCGGAACACTCGGTCTAAACCGTTCTCTCTCCTCAGAAAATGAGAATCGCAGCCTCGATGCTGTTCTGTTAGCCCCCATCGACCGCAGCGCCATCTATCTAGGCAAAGTGATCAGCGTCACCACCTTCACCCTAATCGTTGAAGCCATCCTAATTCCCATCTTCATCGCCTTCTTCAACAAACCCTTCTGGCGGCCCCAGGTACTCATCATCCTCATACTAGGAACCATAGGCTACATTGCCGCCGGCGTATTAGTCACCTCCATGTCAGTCCAGACACGGCTTCGAGAAGTGCTTTTACCTGTCCTGCTCCTACCCCTAACCTTACCCTCTCTGCTTTCAGCCGGAACAGCAACGGCCGCTTTCATTCGACCCGACCTACCAACCTGGAACGAAGTTCAGTTTCCCATTACCCTGATCATAATTTATAATATCGGTATGTTAACGATAGGTTTTCTAACCTATCATTATATTGTCGAGGAGTAATTTACTATGTTAAAAACGCTGACATTAAAAAAAAGCATCCCCATCCTCAATATATCCGCTGCCACCCTGATGCTCGTCCTGCTGCTAATGGTATTCTTCTTTGCCCCCAACGAGCTAACGATGGGCAATGTTCAGCGCATCTTCTACTTTCATGTCGGTTCTGCTTGGACAGCCGCAATCACCTTCCTCATCGCCCTCATCACTGGCATCCTCTATTTACGCCGTCCATCAAAAACCCTGGACACCATTTCCCTGGCCTCTGTCGAAATTGGCATCGTCTTCACCACCATGACCATCGTTAGCGGTTCTGTTTGGGGCCGACCTGCCTGGAACACATTCTGGATTTGGAGTCCTCGCCTAACCTCCATCACCGTCATGTGGCTGGTCTATGTCGCCTATCTCATGCTGCGGGGCGCGATAGAAGACGAAGAGCGACGCGGCCGTTTTGCGGCCGTCTACGTCATCGCCGCCTTCATCACCGTCATCATGACCTATGCCAGTGTCCGCCTCCTACGAGACATTCACCCCGTCGTCTTTGGCGGCACCTTAGAATCGGCCCAAGGGGCTGAAGAAGGCTTACAAGAGATTGCCCCCGGCCTCGACTCAGCCAAGATGGGCATCACCTTAACCGTCTCAGTCATCACCTTCACCCTAATCTATCTGGCCTCCCTGGCAAATCGAATAAATCTCCAACAAATGGCAAACGAAGCGGCCGTCCTAAAATCCCGTGTCATCGCTCGCCTACAAAACTAAATAAGTGTAATACGTAAGTAACTAACAGGTCTCTCTCGACTGTCATACCCGCGAAGGCGGGTATCCAAGCCCTTGGATTCCTGCCTTCGCAGGAATGACGTGTATAGTTACATACGTAATTCGTAACCAAAGCCCTTACCTTTTACGAATTACGCAATGGAACGATTTTTATGACCCTCCAACTCTATCTAAACATCCTCCTCCAAACCGGCATCGACGATCCCAACAAATTCAATGACTTTCTCATCCTCGGCTACATCGTTATGTGGCTGGCCTTTCTCGTCTACATTGTTGCCCTGGCCAACAAACAGCGCAATATCAAACAAGATGTTAAACTTCTGCAACAACTCTTAAAAGAAGATGAAGAAGAATTAGGCAGGTAAGCGCCTTTACTTTTCTTTAAGAATTAACGTGTAAAGTTAATCCTAACTAGATTGCATTAAAAGTTGGCGAGAGGCGCAAAACACCTTCAAATTGTCATTCCGAAAGAAGCGCTCTTCAACAACCAACAACTCGCAATAGAAAAAAGCGACTTGAGGAATCTTTTAAACAGAAACACTAGTTTTCACTGAGGAAAGTTTAATATGGAAAACTCCTTCAGAGCATCAATCGGCAATTCGATACGCTCCCTATCAACCGGACAATTAGCCCTTATCGGTCTGGTAGCCACAACCTTGATATTAATCATTGTCGGCACAGTTGCTCGACCAGCCGCCCCTGAGCAGGCAATATTTCAAGACCCAATTGGCGATCTCCCCTTTCCCGCGCTGGCCTTACTAGCTTTTATAGGCGGTCTATTAAGCTTTGTATCCCCCTGCACCTTACCTATTCTGCCAGCCTACTTTGCATTCGCCTTTCAAAGCGGCCGTCGTCAAATCGCCCTCAATACAGCCGCTTTTATGATCGGTCTCGGCACCGTATTTAGCGTCATCGGCGCAGGCGCTTCCCTAATCGGCGGCGTTCTTCGCCAAAACCAACTCCTAATCATGCTCATTGGCGGCGGCTTCATCATGGTCTTCGGCGTGATGAGTCTACTCGGTAAAGGCTTTACCGGTGTCCAGGCCCAAGATGATAACAAAGTCAACAACGCCACCATCGGCAGCTCCTACCTCTTCGGCATGACCTTTGCCGTTGGCTGGTCAAGCTGCGTCGGCCCCATCCTCGGTTCTGTCTTCACCCTGACCGGATTCAGCGGCTCCATCACACGCGGCATTTTGGCCGGGTTCATCTACACCCTCGGCCTCGGTCTGCCCCTCATCATCGTCTCAACCTTTTTCGGCCGTGCCAGCCGCCAAAGCCTCTTCTGGCGAATCCTGCGCGGCAGGGGCTGGAATGTCACCACCAGCAACCTGGTCATCGCCCTCGTTTGGGCCTTAGCAGCCTGGCGCATTTTAGCGGCCGTTGTCCAATACGCCTTCAACAACATCAGCACCTTCGCCGGACAAGAATTCATGCTCGTTCACGAAATCGGTCTCCTAATCATCGCCCTCGCCGGGGCCGCCCTTTGGGTCTTCACAAGTCCCGACCGTAAAAAAGAGGTCCTGGTCCATCTTCACACGACCCAACTGGTAAGCGGCGCTCTCTTCATCGTCATGGCCCTGCTCCTACTAAACGGCACTCTGGCCCAATTCAACAGCCTCATCCCACCCGATCTCGCTATCTGGTTCGCCGACTTTGAAGATGGCCTAGTACAACTATTTAGCTAACTAGAAACCCGGTTTTTAATTTGAGAGAAGGCTGGCCCTGAATGAACAAAAACCGGGTTTCTTAAAGTTTCAGAGATACTAAAATGACTGACCAACTCCCACCCCAAGAAAACGACCCAACGGCCGAAATCGCACCCGAACCAACAACTCAAGAACCCACAAACGGCCGAAATCCCATCATCATCTTCGCCGGATTCGTCTTGCTCGGCGCAGCCCTAGCCCTCCTCCTCTTCGGCGGCGACCTCTTTGGCAGCAACCAAAGTGAAATCCCCGTTGCTAGTGATGTCTCCGAATCGGCCGTTCTCGATCAAGTACCTGAATTCCCAGAAGCCGAATCCGTCGTAGCCGAACTGCCCGTAACCAATCCAGACGGCCTCTTAGAAGTCGGCGACAAGGCCCTCAATTTCACGCTGCTCGACCTCGAAGGCAACCCAGTCAGCTTGGCCGATTTTGAAGGACAGCCAATCATTGTCAACTTTTGGGCCACTTGGTGCGCTCCCTGCCGCATCGAAATGCCCGAACTCCAAGAAGCCTACGATGCCTATCAAGATCAAGGGCTGGTCATTCTCGCCTTAAATCAAGATGAACCAGCAGATGTCGCCAAAGCCTATTTTGTAGATGAAATGGGCCTGACCTTCACCCCCCTCCTCGACCAAAACAGCGCTATCTCCACCGCCTATGGCAACTTCGGGCTGCCAACCACCTTCTTCATCAATGCCGAAGGTACCATCGCCATCGTCCATCGTGGCCCCATGACCTACGGCCAAATCGAAGGCTACCTCTCCGAAACCATCCCCGGTTAAAATCATTATTGGGGGAGATTTCACTCTTAAACTTCCCAATTCGCAATTCATTATTCACAATTCATTATTTCCATTGTACAATCCGCCCCATATGACCGCAAACACACCCCCTCCCAAAAAACCAGCCAAGAAAAAGAAACAACCTGTCACCGGATGGCAGCGCAGCCTCGTCATCAGCATTGACAAAATGATCTACTACCTCAGCAAACATTGGCTTGCCGCCTTCAACATCCTGGCTGGCATCTATGTCGGCTTACCCATTCTGGCTCCCATCCTAATGAACGCTGGAGCCACCGCCCCAGCCCGAGTCATCTACACCGTCTATTCCCCCATGTGCCACCAGATGGTTCAACGGTCATTCTTCCTGTTTGGTGATCAACCCGTCTACCCCCGTGAAATAGCTGGAACAAACTACACCCCTATCGAAAGCTACATTCAAGACATTCCCGAATTTGACGGTATTTCGGCCGATAATTGGGGAACCTTTTTCGCCGCCGCCCGCGCCTATCTAGGCAATGAAGAGATGGGCTACAAAACCGCCCTTTGCCAACGGGACATGGGCATTTATGGTGCTGTCCTGGCCGGAGGGCTGCTCTATGCCGTGCTGCGTCGCCGCTATGATATAAAAGCCCTTCCCTTTCTGGCCTTTATCATCATCGGCATGGGGCCGATCGGCCTCGACGGCTTCAGCCAGCTCTTTAGCTACTGGTTCACCCCCACCGACGGCTCAACCGCCACTGGCATCATCGGCACCTTAGCCAACCTGCTACCTGTCCGTGAAAGCCCCCCCGTCCTAAGAACCCTAACAGGCGTTTGGTTCGGCCTAACCCTGGTTTGGCTGGCCTACCCCAACGTCGAAAACGGCATGAAAGACACCCTCCGCAACCTGGAGGAAAAACTCCGCCGTGTCGGCGCAATCAAATAATCGGTAATTAGTAACTGGGAACTACGTCAACCACGCTCAATTACAAGTTGCTAATTACCAATTACTTATATTCTCCCAAAATAATCGTCGCATTATGCCCTCCCAACCCAAATCCATTTGAAAGCACCGTCCCAATAGCCGCTTCACGAGCTTCATTCGGTACATAATCGAGATCACAATCAGGATCGGCCGTTTCATAATTAATCGTCGGCGGCAGCATCCCTTCACAAATCGCCTTGACGCTGATAACCGCCTCCAAAGCGCCAGCCGCCCCTAACAAATGCCCGTGTATTGATTTCGTCGAACTAATCGGCCGATCATAAGCCACTTCCCCAAACACCTTTTTAATCGCCAACGTTTCGCTCTTATCGTTCAGCTTCGTCCCCGTCCCATGAGCGTTAATATAATCAATATCGGCCGCTTTCATCCCCGCATCATCTAGCGCATTCTGCATCGATTGAATTGCCCCCGCCCCATCATCAGCCGGAGCCGAAACATGATAAGCATCCGCGCTGGTTCCATACCCTAAAAATTCTGCATAAATCGTCGCCCCGCGCGCCAAAGCATGGTCCAACGATTCCAACACCAAAACGGCCGCACCCTCGCCCGTCACAAAGCCATCCCGCTCCGCATCAAACGGCCGTGAAGCCCGCCTCGGATCACCCTCATAAGTAGACAACGCCCCCGTTGCATTAAAACCAGCAATCACTACCGACAGCAGCGGCGCTTCAGCCCCACCGCCCAACATCACATCAGCCGCCCCTCGCTCAATCATCTTAGCCGCCTCACCTAATGCATTATTCCCCGCCGCACAAGCCGTCGCAATCGCCATATTCGGCCCTTGCAGCCCATTCGCAATCGAAATCGTCGCCGCTGGCGAATCGGCCAACATCATCGGGATAGTAAAAGGACTCATCCGCAGCGGCCCTTTTTCATTAAATGTCGTAAATCCATCTAAGGCCGAGGCCACATTACCCATCCCGCAACCTAACACAACCCCTGTCATCCGACAGGTATCAGCATCCAACCTCAAATTCGCATCAGCCAACGCCTGATTCGCCGCCGCCAACCCCAACTGCGTCACCCGATCCATTCGCCGGGCATCTTTACGGCCGAACAAATCCACCGGATCAAAGTCCTTCACCTCACCCCCAAACTGCGTTTTCAACCCCATATCCTTAAATTCCTGAATCGGCCCAATACCACTCTCCCCCGCCAAAACCTTCTGCCAGGTACTATTCGGATCATTTCCAATCGGATTAACCGTCCCCAACCCCGTAATAACCACACGTCGTTTCATAAATGCCTCCATGTCTCAACCCATTATAACCCTCCCCGCTTCGGAAAGTCACGAATCAAAATGGATGACAATTATTCTAAAGTTAAAATACGGCCAAAACCTGGAGCTTCCCAAATACCGTCAATGCCCTGGCTCGTTATCATCACCAACTTGTCTTAAAAAACTGACAAAGACTAAAAGCTCAGTCTGTATCTGACTATAAACAACTGACATCTGGTGAACCAACCGCTCAATCCGAGCCGGGTCGAACTCAAAAGCATAAATATTTCGGACGACATGCCGAAATCGACGGAACTCATCCAAATGGCTAACAAGATCACTTGATAAAACTGGCGGGCGACGATCAAGCATATCTCGCTGCATTTGATCCATCAATTCACGATGCCAATCAGAGCCAGAAGGCAGATCGCCATCTACAATTGTCCCGACTTGTTGGAAAATTCGCTCCACGCCACCGAAAAAATCGTGTAAATTCAAAGCCGCCGCATCCACTAACAAATCCTGATCTTCTGGGTGCCGCCTTGCGGCATCAATAGCCCTTTCCGCACGGCGAACAACATGGCCTATTTCATCCAGTTCCTGTTCAATACGATCAGCCAGAATGAGATATGCTTCAATCACAAATCAATTCCATCCCTTAAAATAACTTCATAAAGGGAAGTTTGGGCTGTATTTATATCAACTAAGTTCACGGGGACATCTGTAGCTAATTCAGAAATAACACCAATAGCACGAAATGTATCTTCAGGAGCAATCCCCCAAGCAGCAATATCAACATCCGACCACCGAGTAAAACCAGCGCTTTGAACGAGCGAACCAAATACAACCACTTTAGTTGCACTAAACTGCTCCTTAAGTATGTGAGAAGCTCGTTTAGCGGATTGCCATGCTTGGTCTCGTCGCCGTTCAATATCTGCTTGTTCAGCTTGGAAACGTTGATGCGCTGATTTTCGATAACGCGCAATCTTTTCTGGTGTAAGATTTAATGTTGTTGGCATTTGTCACTCTAACTTTTAAAATTATGTTTATTGATTACATTGTACCAGTAAATGGCAAAGGAATACATCGGTACCTACCCAAGCCTCCAAGATATTTAATCCCGCTCCCGATTCATCCACCGCGTCGTCAACTCTCCAAGACGGCCGATCCGCTGCCTCACAACAACACATTCCGGCAACGCATCCAAAAACGACTGCCCATACCGCTTCGATAATATCCGCTTATCCAACACAACCACCACCCCCTCATCATCCTTGCGCCGAATCAAACGGCCAAATCCCTGCCGAAACCGTAACACCGCCTCCGGTATAGAATATTGGAAGAAAGAATTCTCAAACGTCTCCGACCGGGCCGCAAAAATCGGGTCAGACGGCACGTCGAAAGGAAACTTCACAATTACCACCGCTTGCAACGCATCACCCGGCACATCCACCCCCTCCCAAAAGGAGCGCGTTCCCAACAAGACCGAACGGCCGTCCTCCTGCTTAAACTGTTCCAACAACTGCTGCCGCGATGTCCCGTCCGACTGCGCCAAAATCTGAATCCCTGCCTCCGCCAGCGGCCCTTCAATCGCTTCGGCCGTTTCCGACAACTGCTTATAAGAAGTAAAGAGCGCCATCGTTCGCCCCCCCAACGCCTGAGCCACATCCACAATCGCCCCCTCCACATAGCGCTGATACCCAGGCTGATTCGGCTCCGGCATATCCGTCGGCAAATAGAGCAGCGTATTAGCCTCATAATCGAAAGGCGATCCAACCGCCAACTCATCAGCGTGATGAGCGTGGAGCCGCTCCTTCAAATAGTCAAAGGTCGCCTCGCCTTCATAACTATTTCCGGCCGTCCGCAACGTCGCCGAGGTCAAAATCACCGTCTCTTTGCTATTAAAAATAAACTCCTCAACCAACGGCCCAATGTGTAACGGCGCAGCATGAAGCGACAACCGATCCTTAAAGACCTCTGCCCAATAAATCATCCCCTCATCCGGCGTGACAAACATGCCATCCAAATTAGTCCGCGTCTCATCCAAATTTCGGGCCAGATTCAACAACGACAAGCGTAGATCCTCCCCATCCTCAATCTCATAGCTCTCCGAAATATCAGCGATGCCCCCCGCCAGTTTGTTAAATCCCTCCGCAATCGGCTTCAACTGCCGATTCAAATTCTCCCAGGCCATCTCAACCTGCTCAAAATCAGCTTGCCGCCGCACCTCCTGCACAAACCGAATCTGCTGAGTATAGGTACTCCAACGGCTGGTGAACTGCTGCAAAAAGTAGCTGACCGTATCGAAAAACTCTTCCAGTCGAATCGTGGTTTGCTGACTAACCTGACGCAGTTTATTGGCGTGAGAATCGAAAACAACACTTAGCTCTGGCGGTAAATCGGCCGTTGCCCGCCGCTGCAAATCCGCCACCAGGCCCGCTCTCGGCTTCGTAATTTCCTCCAAAATGCTCTCAATAAACCGCTTATCCGCCCGAAAACTCAAGCCATCCGTCACGGCAGATTCCAAATGATGGGCCTCATCCACAATCAAATCCACATAGTCCGGCAGCACCCGATTCTCATTGGCAATATCAGCTAGCAGCAAAGCATGGTTCACCACCAAAATATGTGACTGCTCCGCCCGCCGCCGTGCAAAATGGAGCGGACACCCCTCTTGGGCGCATTTCTCGGCCGTACAGACATCATTCTCAGCGTTCAACTTGCCCCAGGCCAACCGCTCCCCTTGCGTCCGCAAACTAATGCCCGACACATCGCCGCTTTCTGAGGTAGGCAGCCAGGTCAAAATGCGACCGTACAACACCATCTCATCGGCATTATTCGGCCCGCTGTGCCGCATTTGCTGGAACAGCCGGGTACAAAGATAATTGCGCTTCCCCTTCAATATAGCCGACCGAATTTCAAACGGCACAATCCGGGCCAACTCCGGCAAATCCTTACCCACCAACTGATCCTGCAAGTTGATGGTATTGGTCGAGACGACCACCCGACGGCCGTTCTCATTCGCCCAAAATATCGCAGGCAGCAGATAGCCCACACTCTTGCCCGTTCCCGTTCCCGCTTCAACCACCAAATGCTGCCCCGCATTAAAGGCCTCGGCCACCGCCTCCAACATCTCTACCTGCTGCGCTCGATATTCAAAAGCCGGAAAATGGCGGCTAAAATTGCCGCCCGGTCGCAGCATCCCCATCAACATCTCCGTATCAATCGGCTTCGGCTTATCGGTTCCTGGCAACGGCCGTCCCGTCAACTTCTCCGGCTTAAACAACTTCGGCAACTGGCCTGTAGAACGGCCGAATGCCCCCCGCCCCACAACCCGCAGCGCCTCCTCAAAAAAGATCGTCTCCGGCCAACCCAACTGCCGCCCCGCCTCGACAATTTCCGACAAAATAGCGAAATCCAGCGCTTTGGCTCGCTTAAACAAATCCAAGAAAAGCGTCGTCGTTAAATGAGCGTCATCCAAAGCACGATGACTTTGCACCGCACTTTCACGGGGCAAATCCAAATACTGCGCCAGCGCACCCAGCCCATATCGCCCCGCCTCTGGCAGCAAAATAGAAGCCAACGCAATCGTATCAACTCGGTGCGCTCCCATCGCAATACTTTCCGCATTCAAAAAGCCCAAATCAAAGCCCACATTATGACCCACCACCACATGATCCGAAATCAGCCGCTTCAAGCGCGACCGCTGGGAATAGATACTCGGCGCTTCGTCCACCATCTGCTGCGTAATCCCTGTCAGCCGGGTAATCATCTCCGGCACCTCTTCGTTCGGATTCAGCAGCGACCCCCACTCATCCATAATCTCCCCATCTACCCGAAAGACCACCACCCCAACCTCAATCATCGCATGCTTATAAGAGTCCAGCCCCGTCGTCTCAACATCCACCGTAACAAAAGTCGTCGCCATCCTCCAATTCTAACCCCCTTTTCCCTCTCGCCAACCCACTATTCACACAGCATATAACCCCATTTGACCGTTTATCAAATTACAACAAATTTGCATCTTGCTCAAACTTGATAGTTGTGTACAATACACCAGAGTGAACGTTCACTCCTAACGAGAAATATCTACAAAAAAAATAATTATGGCACAAGTAGCTTCTAAAAAAGAGCAAATCTTACACACAACACTCGACCTAATAGCCGAAAACGGCTTTCACGGCACGGCCGTCTCCATGGTCGCCAAAGAAGCCAATGTGGGTATGGGAACTATCTATCGCTACTTTGCCGACAAAGAGTCCTTGATTATCGAGCTTTACCGCGAAATCAAGTCCAGATTAGTAGATGCCATGCTAGCTGGCACAGAAGAAGAGGCCTCCTTCCAGAAACGGTTCAACCTGATATGGTGGAATATAACCACCTACTACATAACCCACCCCAAAGAGCTAAGTTTCATGGAGCAGTTTGCCAACTCCCCATACTTTACTCAAGTCGAGCAAGAGCGGCACGAATTACAATATCCCATTTACCAGTTTATTCAGGCAGGGCAAATGCAAGGTGTGTTCAAAGCCATCCCCATTGAAATATTAATGTCAACGGTCTACGGCTCGATAGTGACATTGGTAAAGCTGCACATTGGTGGTGATTATATCCTGGATGATAAAGCGATTGAAATGGCAACGGCCGTTTCCTGGGACGCTGTGAAACAATAATTTTTTTATTTAGCTCGGAGTGAACATTCACTCCTAACAAGGAGAAATATCATGCTCAAAATAGATTCAATACTAGCTGCAACAAGTAAACCAAAATGGCTGCTCCTACTATTTCTATTGACCCTTATTAATTTCACTATTATCGGTTTTCTTACCGCTCAAATAATGAACATTTCAGGTGGTGCAAACCTGCTTGATTTCTCATTCGGCCACACCGCAAACAGCGTCAACTCAACACTTGAAGCCTACGGAACAGAGGGCATATCACTCTACCGTTGGGTACAGCGTATCGACTTGATCCACCCCCTTATCTACTCACTGTTATTTGCCAGCCTGTTTTATATTCTTTTCAGGCAAACCAGGGTTCATATATCTATCTACCTACCCTTAATAGCTGGCATCTTAGATTATCTCGAAAACATATTTTTGTTTCAAATGGTAAACACCTATCCCCAGATTAGCTCCTCAGTTGCTCAAATTGCAAATATAATCAGTTTGGCAAAAAACGTGATATTAATAGCGGTTATTGCAGCGCTCTTAGTTGGCATCATTGCCTTTGTGGTCAAAAACAAGAATTAGCTACCCTGATAGGCATCCTTTTCGGCCGATCTTTTCCACTCAACCTGGAAGGAGGCCATCTCTTATTAACTTGGCTTTCAATTCCTCATGGCAAATAGTTGGCTCATCCCGGCGTTCTGCGACGACTGCCAAATCTTCTAAAGTTTCAAGCAGCGCTTCAAAATCCTCAATAGACATGATAATACTACTCCGTTCCCCAGCCTCATTTGTGACATATTGAACATTTAGTTCTTTTAATTTTAACATGCCCAATCTCTTTCTCTATTTATGAAATCATTATAGGATATGAAGCAAGATTTATAAAAACACCATGATTTTGTGGATGAGCAAGAGGCATGAATTTCCCGTTAACAATTCACCAATTCACCAATTCATCAATTAATTATTAATCTCTTCCCCTCCTGTAATTAATCAAGATGGTCAAAACAAAAACTCTCTCAAGATGACCATCTTGACCATCTTGAAATTCAAGCCTTGATCTGCTACCCTCCCAACACTCCCAATACCTTCCCGATATCCTTCCCCTCCAAAAACTTATGCGACTTCGTACTCCCGTCCCCATCCATCGGCAAACGGCCGCTTTCCACCCCAACAATCTTCCCATCCGTAACCACCCAAACTAACCCCTCATCCGGCACAACCGCCATCCCCCGCAGCTCATTCCGGGTAATAATCACCCGCCCCCGCGTATTCGGCCGTTCCGGCACAGCCACTGCATCCACCCGCATCCGCTTGCCATATCCATCGGCTGTAACCAACACCATCTCAGCCTCACCCGAACCCGCCAACGCCACCCCCGTCAACTGCTCCCCATTCCGCCGATTGATCGCCTGCACCCCCCGCAGCGGCAAATCGCCAATACAATATCGCACCGCCCGACCGTTATCCAACGCCAATATCAACTCATCCGTCACATTTGCCCCCGTAACCAACATCGGCAGCCCCGCCTCATGCCGGTCAAACTGCAACGGCGACGGCCCCTCAACTGACTCTACCAACCCCGCCAAATTATAAGCCCGGACATGACCCTGCGTCGTCACCAACAAAAACTTCTCATGCTGTTTCATCATCTCCCACCGCCCAAAAGCAGTCACATACTCATCCGGCCGGAAATGATAAAAATCAGCCGCCGTCATCCCCATCTCCTGCAAATCCAACAGATGCCCCGGTGATGTCAGCACGAAGCGGAAGAACGACGTCGCCAATAACAGTGGCTCCTCCAATGAAACAACCTGGACTGCCAAAATCCGGTTCTCATTCTCAGGCAGTTCAATCGGTAATTCAACGGCCGTTTTATCATCCAACCATCCCTCAGACACCCTGGTCAACCAGACGACATTTCCCTCCGTCAACAACAGCAGCGCTTGTTGAACCACTGTCTGAGTGCCAGCCGTCTCCTCCTCATGGGCCAGCATCCGCCGCTGCAACAGTTCCAGATTAACCGAAGCCACCGACTGCTCCGTCTCCTGTCCCGTCCGCTTCGGCAGATCATCGGCCGTATACGCCCGCCCCTCAATCTCCCCCGCCGCAATTCCATGAGCATACACCCCAAGACCCGATGTCACACTGCTAAAGGTGTCGATAGCCTGCACTTTCTTCGCCCCAAATTTCTCCATCAACATATACTTAAAGACTGGAATGTTAGACGAGCCGCCCGTCCGAATCACCGCATCAATCTGATCCGGCCGTAATCCCGAATCCCGCACCGTCTCATCAAGCTGTTTCTCAATCGTCTGTATCTCTTTGCGAATGATGCTCTCAAACTCCGTCCGAGTGACCATCTCGCTGACCTTAAATTTCGGCCCCTCAAAGCGAATCATCGACCCCATATCATCAGACAACTTCCGCTTCACCTGCTCCACCACATCAAACATATGCAAGCCATAGTTATTCGTCACCAGACTGACCAGGCCCTCCACTGCTCGTTGACGGTCGGCCGTTCTCGCAATCTCGCCCAGCAGCCGCTTCGTCTTGGGCGTCTGCAAATCCATAATCGTCTGCCAATCGGAAAAGACATCAAAAATCCACTTTGGCAATGGCAGCCAGGAACCATTCACAAAGTAATGGCTGCCCTCCCCAAAATGGCTTGGCAGCTTGGCCCGCACCAGCTTCTGGTCAAAGACATCACCCGCAATTGGGACACCTCCCGTCGCCAACACCTCCCGCGACTGATGCCCATCCAGCCGCATCACCGTAATATCCAACGTACCGCCCCCAAAATCAAAAACCAAAATATTCTGCGGCCGTTCCATCTGCACCGCATAATGATAAGCCGCCGCAATCGGCTCCTGCTGCAAATAAACTTTTTCATAGCCCGCCCGAAATGCCGCCTCCAACAGCCGATTCTGGGCCAATACATCCGCCTTGGGATCATCTGCAAAGCGCACCGGACGGCCGAGAACGACCTCTCGCATCTCCCGCCCCAAAAGCCGCTCCGCCCGAATCTTAGCCATACTCAAATAGGTCGACACCAAATTCTCTAACGAATAATAGAACTGACCCACCACCGTCCCCTGATAATCGGCATCCCGCAGCCCTGTCTTAATCGACAAAAACAACCGTCCTGGCGAAAGCACATCCACCCAGGAATAAACATCGGTCACAAAATACATATCCGCCCCATAGACCTCAATCTCGCCAATCCAGACCTTCTTCAATTTCACCGGACGGCCGACATTATCCGAAAAATAGCGGTCAACCGCTTCTCTTCCGATAAAGATCGTCTGATCGTTGGTAATATAAAGCGACGTTCGGGCCACCCTTGGATTCGCATTAGTTGGGTCTAGTGGCAGCAAATTAACTTGACGGCCGTCATACACAGCCATACCTGAATTTGTGGTACCAAAATCCATTCCCACAATCATATAAACCACCTCCTTATACTATTGGAGCGCAAGTTGTAAACTTGCCCTTTTCCGACACGGATCGATCATTATACACTCCTCAAACCTCCCTTGCGATAAACCATCTTACACTTCACGCCACCTCCTCTACTAGAAAGACATTTTTGCAGAAAACCACACGAGTTACACTAATCTTTTAATAATTCGTATAATTCGTGAAATTCGTTGCAAAAAAACAGTCTAACGGAGAAAGAGATGTCAAGAAGATTAAAGGTGTTGTCCATCATCATCGGAGTTATTGCGGTCCTGGCTCTGGTGCTGGTCATCGTCTATCGTTCATTTACTCGCCAGGCCCTCCCCGATACCAGCGGCACCATCGCCGTAGCTGGTCTCAATGATACCGTTGAAATCATCCGCGATGAATTTGGCATCCCCCACATTTACGCCAGCAATTCAGACGATCTCTTCTTCGCCCAAGGCTATGTCCATGCCCAAGAACGCTTTTGGCAGATGGAGTTCCAACGCCGGGTCGGTTCTGGGCGACTATCAGAAGTCTTCGGCCAGGCCACCCTCGGCACAGATACCTATCTACGTCATTTCGGCTTCCGCGAACTCAGCCGCCAAATCTATGAAACAACCGATCCAGAAGCCCAACAGATTCTCGATGCCTATGCCGCCGGAGTCAATAGCTACATCAGCGAACGCGATCCGGCCGAATTGGGCTTAGAGTTTGCCCTGCTCGGTGTCCAAGGCGTTGAGTTTGAAATCGAACCCTGGACTCCTGTTGATTCCCTTGTCTGGGGCATGATGCTCGTCTTCGACCAATCAGACAATCTCAGCACCGAGCTGCGGGGCATCGATCTACTATCTACCTTAGGCGAACCAATGTTCAACGAGCTTAGGCCACCCTACCGGGCCGATCGGCCAACCATCATCCCCGACGAAGAACTCGTTCATCTACCTACCTACAATACCGCAAGCAAAACGGCCGAACTCGACCAGACAACCCTCGCTTATCTTCTAGATATTTCAACCAGATTAGCCAATCAAGATGTCTTACCCCCTTACCTAGCCGAACTAGGCTTCCAAACCAATGCTGGCTCCAACAGCTTCGTCGTCTCTGGCGACAAAACAACAACCGGTATGCCCATCCTGGCAAACGACCCCCATATGGGCGTAAACATGCCCAACCTCTGGTACGAAGTCGGCTCCCATTGTATTGAGAAAACGGCCGAATGCCCCTACAACTATCGTGGCTTCTCCCTGCCCGGCGTTCCTGGCATCCTCATCGGTCACAATGACCGTATCGCCTGGGGCCTCACCAACGCCTCCTTCGACGCTGAAGATGTTTTCATCGAACGAATCAATCCCCAAAATCCCAACCAATACGAAGTCAACGGCGAATGGGTAGACATGGAACTGCGCCGCGAAGAGATCATTGTCCGAGGTCAGGACGAGCCAGTTGTCATCATTGTCCGCTCAACCCGCAACGGCGTTATCGCCACCGACCGAATGGTTGATGACAACCCCTTCAGCGCAACGGTCGACGGCCCTGACCTCTTTGCCCTTTCCTACGCCTGGACCGCCCTCGAACCCATCCGTTCCGTAGAAGCCGTTATGCTCGTAAACCGCGCCCAAAACTGGGACGACTTCAACAACGCCCTCCAATTCTTCGATGCAGGCAAACAAAATTGGCTCTACGCCGACGTAGACGGCAACATCGGCTACGTCATGCCCGGCAAAGTCCCCATTCGGGCTGGCGGCGATGGTTCCTTGCCCGTCCCCGGCTGGAATGATGAATTCATCTGGACTGGCTTCATCCCCTATGACGAAGCCCCACGCATGTACAATCCCGCTCAAGGCTTCATCGTTACTGCCAACAACCCCCAACTCCGCCCAGAAGATTACCCCTACCTACTAGATGTCTTCCATGATCGCGGCCAACGGGCCGAGCGAATCACCGACCTCATCCAAAATGACACCGGCGGCATCTCCCTGGAGGATATGAGTGCCTTTCAAACCGACAATTACAGCATCTCGGCCGAAGAAATCATTCCCTTCCTGGCTGGTCTACCCTTTGATGATGAGATGACGGCCGATGCCCGCAACCGTCTCCTAAATTGGACAACGCCCGAAATGAGCATGGACAGCCCCGAAGCCGCCCTCTTCAACATCTTCTTCACCCACCTCGTCAATGAAAGCGTCTATGATCAACTGCCCGAAGCCCGCTACCTGCGCGGCGAAAGCTACACCTCAGACATCCTCTACACCTTGCTCCAAGACCCGGAAAGTATCTGGTGGGACAATGTCAACACCATCGAGGTCGAAACCCGGGACGAGATATTAATCAAAGCCTTTGAACAAGCCTACGTCGAAGGTATGGAGAAATTGGGCGACAATATGGAAGAGTGGCGCTGGGGCGATCTGCATACCATCTCCTTCCGTAATGCCACCCTCGGCGAATCAGGTATCAGCCTCATTGAAAACCTCTTCAACCGTGGCCCTTTCCCCACCAACGGCAGCGAATCCGTTCCCCAGAAAACATGCTGGAGTACCATTGGCGATGCGTACGAAGTCGTCTGCATCCCCGCCCTACGCCAAGTCATTGACCTCGGCGATCTATCTAACAGTCTGATGATCCACAGCGTCGGTCAAAGCGGCCACCCCATGAGTCCTCATTATGATGATTTCATCGACCCCTGGCGTTTCCTCGAATACCACCCCTCTAACTGGAACCGGGCCGATGCCGAAGCAAACAATGCCGATATCTTAATCCTTGAACCAGCCTAACACAATATCCATTAGGTGTCTGGTAAGGGCGCGACAGGCGGGTGAGGCTTCGGCCTTCCCCTAGAGCTTAGTCTCCCCCCTGTCGCGCCCTTTTTCCAATGATACCGTCAATACCCTACCCATCATTTGGCAATAAATACAGGTTCTGACTAAGCAGTTGCAGATAGACGGTCGTCCCCTCTTCATATAAATCTTCAGCCCGTGGATCATATTGGACAACCGAAATCAACTGCTCCAACACCTCTAATTGATACTCAGCCATTGACCCCAAATAAGCCATATGACGCACCGTCCCTGGTATGGCTAGCTGTCCCTCCGGGGGCGTTTGATGGAGTCGCAACGACTCTGGCCGCAGCATGAGCAGCGCACCATCTCCCACAGAATAGGCATGTCGGCCGTTCTTCGGAACCGATAAATCGATCTCATACAGCTTTACCTGATAATGCTTCGCTGTCTCGGCAATTATTTCGACTGGCAAAAAGTTAGCCTGCCCAATAAAGTCAGCTACAAACTTGTTGGCTGGTCGGCGATATATTTCGATGGCTGAATCGACTTGTTGAATTCGGCCGTTCAACATCACCACAATCCGATCCGATAGCGCCATCGCCTCATCCTGGTCATGGGTCACATAAATGCTAGTAATGCCAAAACTCTGCTGAATCCGGCGAATCTCCGTCCGCATCTGCACCCGCAGCTTGGCATCCAGATTACTCAGCGGCTCATCAAATAACAACACCTTCGGTTCCATGACCAATGCCCTGGCTAATGCCACCCGCTGCTGCTGCCCACCGCTCAGCTGATTAGGCGCTCGATTTCCCAAACCCGTTAGCTCCGTCATCTCCAATACCTCAGCCACCTGCTGCCGAATCTTTTCACGGCCGAGTTTCTTGATCTTCAATCCATAGGCTATATTTTCAAAGACATTAAGATGTGGAAAAATCGCGTAACTCTGGAAGACCATCGCCATATCCCGCTTATTAGGCGGCATCTCATTGATTGTCTCCCCCGCCAGTATAATTCGGCCATCCGTTGGAAATTCAAAGCCCGCGATCAAGCGCAACGTCGTCGTCTTGCCACAGCCCGACGGCCCCAACAAGGTGATAAATTCGCCCTGTGCAATGTCGATGCTAACCTGATCGACCGCCTTCACTGCCACACCCCCATCACGCCCCGGGAAAACTTTGCTCAGATTTTCCAATCTCAATAACATCCAACCACTCCTACCAACCAAAAATCCATCTTACCGCAAACATCAAACCGCCCACTGCAAACTGCCTACCGTTCACTACCTACAGTCCACTGACCGTCAAATCCACATCCTGCTTCGATCCAAATGAACGGCCGAGCCACAAATACGTCAGGCCAATCGCTGCCAAGACAATTATTATGAGGATCACCGAATACGCAGCGGCCGTACTCATCCCTCCCTGCTCAACCTCACTCAAAATCCAGACCGTCAAGATGGGCCATTCGGCCGTTGTCAAGAAAATAATGGCCGATAAGCTGGTCATATGCCGTGCAAAAGCAAAAATCAACCCCGCGATGAAAGCGGGCAATATCAAGGGCAACGTCACCTTACGGAAGGTATATTGCGAGTCCGCCCCCAAACTTTGCGATGCTTCCTCAAGGGCCGGATCGATCTGTTGTAATGCCGCTACCCCTGCCCGTACCGATGCTGGCAAACTCCGAACGGCATAAGCGGCAATGACAATGTAAGGTGTTCCAATCAGGGCCAATGGTTCGCCCTTAAAAACCAATGCCGCCGCCAACGTCAAAATCCCCAATGTCAACCACTTTCGGAACCGCTGAGCCATTCGTGGAACCAGGAAAATGCCCATCACCAAATAGGTGAATCCCAACATCGCCATCGTTGGTTGCGTAAAGACAGTAATGATGCTGCTCAGTTTAGCAATGACCTTCGATAACGTCCCGCCACCCAAGGAACGACCCCAAGTACCTAACGGCCGTGTTAACAACGGACTGGCATTATAAATCAGTAACAAGAGCGCCATTACCAAGAATGCCAGAACGACGAATCGTCGCTGTTTGGGTTCAGTCACCCGATAGGCAACGGCCGTTAACAACAAAAAGCCGCCCATTATAATGAAACGCCAGGCATCCTCATGTAGATTTAGCTGCTCAACGCCCCAATTGAGAGCCAACGCCAAAACCGAGCCAACCGCCATCATCAACAAACGGGAACGCCAGGTGGCACGTCCAATACTAACCAGATAGCCAGCCAACAAGGCATAGATTACAACGACCACAACAAAGGGCGCTCGCACAAAGGCAATAATGTAGCCAATGCCCAAAATAGTACCCGGCACTGCTCCACCTAAATTCGATACGAAATCAAGCACCTGTTTACCGGCAAAAGCCTTCCGCACCACCAGAAAGGCAACAATCATCCCAATCAGCCCCGCAATTGGTGTCGCAACGGCCGATAAGAACGTAGTTGAGAGAATGGCGTTCATGCCCCGCGTCAGCGCATCCCCATAATGGCTGAAATCAGGCGTGTAGTTGATACCCCACAACGTTGTAAATGAACCGAGCAGGATAGAGAGGTAGAGGGCGATAACAAGCAGGAGAATAACGGCCGTTGCCGCAATAAAGCTCCAGCGAATAATCGGCTCCTTCACAAAATTTTGTCCACCCGTTGGCTTGCCCGTCACCGATACATAAGAACGGCGACTGACATAATAATGTTGTAGTAAAAAGACCGTCAATGTCGGCATTAACAGCACCAACGATAAAGCCGCCCCTTTCTGCTGGTCAAACAAGCCATTGATCGCCAAGAAGATCTCAACCGACAAAACTGTCCGATTGCCCCCCAGCAGCAGCGGATTCCCCAAATCTGCCATTGACTCTACAAACAAAAGCAAGAACGATCCCGCCAGTCCCGGAATTAACAACGGCAATGTCACCGTTCGAAAGATATGGAACTTACTAGCCCCCAAACTAAGCGCCGCCTCCTCAATAGAGGGGTCTAAGCGCTCTAACATAGCCCGAATGATTAAATAGGCTACCGGGAAAAAGGTGATTGTTTGGACAAAGACTAAGCCATCAATCCCATAAATATCATTCATCCCCTGGACAAAGCGAAGGCCCAACACCTGCTTCGTCACTAAGCCAGCCCGACCGAATAATAAAATCGTGGCAATGGCAATCGCAAATGGGGGTGAAATTGTGGGTAAAAGCGTTAAAACATGCCAAAACCGCTGGCCGGGTACGTTGCAACGAATCATGGTATAAGCAAAAATGAAGCCAAGAACCGTCCCACCCGTCGCTGTAGCCAACCCCATCGTAATAGTATCCCGCAGCACGCTCCAATTATAGGTACGATATACAGGATCGATATAACGGCCGAAATACTCCAGGCTAAACTCCCCCGTATCTAACTCAAAAAAACCTTGCCAAACTACCCGAATCAGTGGAAAAGCGATAAAAAGAAAGACAAAAACCGCAACTAATATCAATCCCATTGCTAGGATAGGATCACGGCTAATAAGCCGGATCTCCTGATACCGTCGCCACATTTCCGGCCAACGACTTTGCTGACTTGGTCCCCCGCCCGTTGGTTCGACCTTCAATTCAGCCACTATTTACCTGCTGTTAATAAACCTAATGAAAAAGGGGTTGGTATCAAAGCATAACACCAACCCCCAATTTATTTACTGACTACTGTCTACCGACTACTGAAAACTACTCCTTCAAATCATCAGCGTTAGCAATCTCGTTCGTGAACCGATCAACGAAATCAGATTTGTTCTCACCACAATATTGGAAATCATAATCAATTAGAGTAACTTCCAATAACTCTGGCATCGAAGGCTCTGCGCCCGTTACTGTCGGAGCCTGGAAAGCTTCATATTTTGGCCCAAGCTCTTGGGTGGCTGGTTCCAAAGCCCAATCGAACCATTTCTGGGCTGCATCGAGATGAGCAGCGCCCTTGACAATACCCATGCCGCCGATTTCATAACCCGTTCCCTCTTCTGGGAAAGTCAAGACCAACGGTGCACCAGCTTCAATTTGAGCCACGATGTCATGCGAGAAGACAATGCCTACCGCTGCTTCGCCTTGACCAACAAAGCGGGCGGGAGCAGAACCACTCTTGGTGAACTGATTGACTTGACTAGCATATTCACTAAGATATTCCCAACCAGCCTCTTCGCCTCGAATCTGTAACACAGAGCAAAGGGCCGTATAGGAAGTGCCTGAACTAGATGGATGAGCCACCATCACCTGCCCAGCATATTCTGGCTTAAGTAGATCATCCCAACTTGTGGGTGGCTCAAGACCTGGATTTTCAGCCAAGAATTCCGTATTGGTCGCAAAACCAAGCGAGCCAACATAAACGCCAGCCCAATGGTGATCTGGATCAAGCATCAAATCGGGGTCTTTGATGGCATCAAAGTTAGGCGAATCATACGCTTCTAAAAGACCCTCTTCTTCGGCAGCGATGAAGCTGTCAATTGGGCCGCCCCACCAAATATCAAACTGGGGATTATCCACCTCATTACGAAGGCGGGTTAATGATTCACCGCTGGACATCCGTACAAAGTTGACGGTAATTTCAGGGAAAGCGGCTTCAAACTCAGCTTTCATCCCTTCACACCATTGAACCTGCGGGGTACAAAGTAGGTTCAATTCGGTGCTTGCTTCATCTTGCTGGCAGGCCGACAAGGCCAACATAGCAATAATGGCAAACATAACGATGGTTACAACACGTTTACGACTATTCATTTTTCCTCCAAAGGATGCTTCTAAAACTTATCCACGACAATAAGTCCAAAGATTATAGTATGATTCGGCCGTTTTCCCTAACAAAATTCAGCCAGCACTTCTAGAACTACCTCGTTATTCAAATGTAACCCCCTCGGCCGTTTTTTCATTCACATAGAGTTGAAATACATCCGGCCGCGCATAATGCCCGTCCGTGTCCAAGGTCAATCTGCCTTCTATAGCCGCATTTGGATCGATTTCGGCCGTTAAGATCGCAATCTCATCAAAAATCGGCCCCGCTAAATAATCCCCGTTCGGGCTAATAATCGCACTACCTCCAAATTGCAGCAGACGCTCCGCTTCGCCTGGAATCTCGTCCAACAAAGCCAAGCTCAGCCCCGACAAATCGCGCCGCCGCAAAATCGTACCTGCCGCCACCACAAAACATCCCCCCTCAAAAGCATATTGGCGAGAAGCAACCTGGTGCATCTCCTTAACCGAAGGCCATTGAGCCACATGAACCAACTCCCCTTTTCGGTGCATAGCCGCCCGCGCCAACGGCATCCAATGTTCCCAACAAACCAGGCCACCAATTCTGCCAAAATCAGTCTCTACCACCGTCAATGTACTGCCATCACCTCGCCCCCACACCAGCCGTTCAGTATAGGTCAGAACCAACTTGCGATGTTTGCCCAAAACACGGCCGTCCGACCCCAAATACACCATCGTGTTATACAGCGTTCCCCCATCTCGCTCATGCAGCCCCAGCACCACCACCGCCCCAGCCTCCTTCGCTGCCTGCCCTAAACGGCCGACCTCTGGCCCAGGAATCGTGGGACTATTCTCAAACAACCGCCTGAAAACGGCCTTGGCAGGCGGATGATCCCACAGAGCCGCCCCCGTCGCCTCATCCAACCAAACCGGATATCCCGGCAGCCACGTTTCAGAAAAAACGATCAGCTTCGCCCCTGTCGCCGCAGCTTCACCTATCAACCGACAAGCCTTCTCAACACTGGCTCCCAAGTCCAGGAAGATCGGGCTGTCCTGGACAACAGCCACCTTAAAAGACGCTTGATTTGTAAACATGAACAATTGTAAGCTAAAAAGTCTGGGCGATAAAATCTGGAAGCCCAAATTTTTCGGTCATGAGACCATTGCGAGAAACCGTACACTTGTCATACTGAATGACCCATAGCATCAAGACGCTACTCAAACACCAAAGAAACGTCGCCGGGTCATTCTGAACGGGTTTCCCGCAGTCACCCATCACCATTCAAGACCAGTGAAGAATCTTTCAGGTTGCAAAGGCCAGTTTCTTAGTAACGGGTTACTCATCAATTTCCATTCCTAATCAATTCCGGCGAGAACCTTTCATCACCGTTATCTGATTATTTTCTTAAACCCTAAGAAACAGGTTTGATCCCCCAGCGCCAAAATTCATTTTGGAGAACCAGAAAATTTTGAACCAATAGGAAAGGAAAGTATCATCAGCCCAGTGATTGCTCTCCTTATTCTTGTTCCAATGTTTGCGGCCGTTCTCTATTACCTTATCGTCACCACCGAAGGGGTCTATCTCGGCCGTCGCGTCGTCGTCTGGCTCTACGACATTACCGCCCACAAATACGACAGCATTAAACAGTTCAACCCAGCAGACGAAGAATTTTCAATCACCCGCCCGCTGCTCAGAGAACTCAGTCCATTACCAACCCCACTCATTCTCGATGTTGCCACTGGTTCTGGCCGTGTTCCCGTCAATCTATTCAACAGCCCCCACTTTAACGGCCGAATCATCGCCCTTGATGCCGCCCGCAAAATGTTAAACCAAGCCGCCATTAAATTAAAGGAGCAAAATGATGATCGCCTCCTCCTTGTTCAACAAACGGCCGATTCCCTCCCCTTTCCCGACAATACCTTCAATGCCATCACCTGCCTCGAAGCCCTAGAATTCTTCCCCTCCGACATCGTCGCTCTTAAAGAAATGGTACGCGTCCTTCGGCCAGGTGGCTTCTTAATGACCAGCCGCCGTAAAGGCTGGGAAGGCAAAGCCTTTCTCGGCCGTTTCCGCTCCGATACCGATTTCCAACAACTGCTGGACAACCTCGACCTAATTGAGATACGATCCCATCTCTGGGAAATAAACTACGATATGATAACCGCCCGCAAATCAACTCAACCCCCAAATCAGCTGTTCTGACTACCGACTACCGTTTACTAACTACCGACTACATTCACCAGGAGAACCACATGTCAACTCTACGCTGGGGCCTAATCTCCACCGCCAATATCAACCGCCGCCTTATCCCCGCCATCCATGCTTCAAAACGAGGCCAATTAACGGCCGTTTCCAGCCGCACCCAGGAAAGCGCCGACCATTACGCCAAAGAATGGGACATCCCCCACGCCTTCGGCAGCTATCAGGAGATGCTCGATTCTGACCAAATTGATGTTGTTTACAACAGTCTGCCAAATCATCTCCACGCCGAATGGAGCATCAAGGCGATGGAAGCGGGCAAGCACGTTCTCTGCGAAAAACCCTTTGCGATCACCCTCGATGAAGTTGACCAGATGATCGCAACGGCCGAAAAAACCAACTCCATTCTGGCCGAAGCCTTCATGTATCGCCACCATCCCCAAACCAAAATCATCGGCGAGTGGATTCAAAATGGCCGTCTCGGAGATGTCTATTTAGTCCGAGGAACCTTTAATTTTCAGATGGGCAGCCGCAACAACGTCCGTCTTATTCCCGAATATGGCGGTGGTTGTTTGTGGGATGTCGGTATCTACCCCCTCAGCTTAGCCCAATACATCATGGGCAGCCCCCCAGAAAAAGTAAGTGGCAGTCAGTGGATTGGGGAAAGTGGAATCGATGAACATTTCGCAGGTCAGCTAATCTACAGTGGGGATCGGGTCGCTCAAATCTCCAGCTCCTTCGCCGCCCCGTTCCATACCTGGGCAGAAATCTTTGGTACCAATGGACGAATGATAGTAACACGGCCGTTCATCGGCCTGGATCACCGGGATCGTCGCCTTACCTTCTATCCATCAGAAGGTAAACCCGAAGAGATAAAAGTACCCCAAAAAGAACTGTACCTGGGCGAAGTTGAAGACATGCACGCCGCCATCCTCGACGGCCAACCCAACTATCTAACCCTATCCGAAACCCGCAACCACGTCCGAACCGCCCTGACCCTCTACGAGTCGGCCGAAAACCAAACTATTGAATCCCTCAAATAACACAATGATCGCCCCTTGTTACACCTCTACCAACAAAAATTCGGTCAATTCTATGATAGTCAGACCCTTATTTAACATACCGAAACACATTAGCCTCAAAAATTTCTCTCTGCGTTCTCTGTAGTAAACGCCCTTGACTACTAAAAAATTCGTTCAATTCGTATAATTCGTGGCAAAGCTTTTAAGGAGACAAACAAATGACAACCGAACAAGAAATCTGGGACACCATCCACCGCCATATCAAAAGCATTTTCACCAAAGACAAAGAAACCTACGAAGCCACAACGGCCGAAGATCTCTCCCTCTACGAATGGTTCATCACCCCCCATCGTCAAGACGGCCTCCCCTTCCACCTCTTCATGATCGACAACACCTGGGCCGGAACCGACACCGAATTCCGCTACGACCTTTGGGAACCCCGTCTGCAACTATACGGCGATACCGCCATTGTCAGCTACACCTTCATGCTCTCCACTGTCAGAGATGGGCAAATTACTCATCGCCAACACAACGAAAGCCGCGTACTCATTAAAGGCGACGACGGCTGGAAAATCGTCCACGTCCACAAGTCCCCCGCCTGGTCTGCCCCATATGAAGTAGCATGATGGTAACCGTACAGGTGCCAAGCACTTTATTTAGAGATAACTGGAATATCAGAGGCGATTGTAAGTGCCTGGCATTTCCGATGAGTTAATAGTTACCAAATTTTGCACCTATAACAGCTTCTGGATTTCGGCTGTTGCCACCTACATTATCCTCTACCTAAAACGGCCGCTCTACAAGAATTCAAGCACCGCCACCCCAAAAGTAACCGAGTAAACTTTGCAGTAAACAACCAGACTACCTATTTCTTGGACGGGAATTGCTTCGGGGATATTGTAACTTAGCTGACCTGAGAAAGAATTGACTCTACCAAAGTCCACAACCCCTTCTATCTCGACATTGCCTGCTTTATCAGGGCTTAAATAAACACGCACATCCGGCGCTCCGGCGGCAATCCAATAATCCTCCAGGCGGACCACAGTCCCTTCCGGGCCGCTTTCTAACACAACCTTGCCTCCGGCTTCATGACCTCGGATGATGCCCCTGGCGATAATTTTTCTCCCGTCAGACTCATTTTGTCCCATGATGACCTCCTCTAAACTTCATTCACTACAAACCAGGCATAGCCCCTGCCGCCATTTTGAGGCGCGTCCAAACATTCATATTGATGACAATGGCCGCAATTTCAACGATCTGATCCTCAGAAAAATATTGAGCCAATGCTTGATGGTAGTTGGCAAACTGATTGTGTGCCGTGCTTTCAGCCTGACGACAAAGGGCTTCAGTATAGGCCAAAGCTGCCTGCTCCGCTTCACTAAAGAATTGCGTTTCCCACCAGGCCGTTAAGGTATCCACTTTTGAAGGGTGAATGCCCAAGTCGCGTGCAGCCTGGGCATGCAAATTCATGCAGAAGGTGCAGTGGTTTACCTGCGACACACGCAAGCGGAGTAACTGAGCTAATTGGGCATCAACCGTTAAGTCTTGTGCTGTATAGCCAAACGCTTTTGCAAATTCTCTAGAAATAGTGGTGAGAGATTCATTGAGATTCTCGTCGAAGCGCGTGTTATTAATCTTTATTTCGTTCATATGTCTCCTCTACTTTATTTGAATAAACTGATAGCTCTTGGTCGCTCCCACTTTTTGATTCACTTTGTAAGTCTGTAAGCGCCTTTAGAAGCCTGTATTGATTTTTCAAGACTTGATCCATTTGCTCGGTGAGATACTGGATTTCCAGCTCTGCTTTGAGATTGATCCGGTATTCGTTCCTAGAACGTAAGCGATCCCGTTTGTGCTGGTAACGCTGGCTCATCACAATAATGGGGCCTTGAAGACCGGCAAGAGAAGCCAAGACAGCGCTCAATCCCGCCAAAACGACCATTGGATAGGGATTAAATGGCCGTCCGAGCAGGTTGATTAGCAACCAGGAAGCAATAAAGGTTAGGATGCCAATTGCAAAGGGCCAACTGCCTACAGTTGCAACAAGCCTATGGGCCAGTTGCTCAGAAAAACCCGTCTCTCGTTCAAACTCGTCTTCGGTATTGGCCGAGAGTAGACCGTCTTGGAGTATACTTTCTAACACATCAATTTGAGAATCGCTCAACGTACCCGCTTCCGCTTCAAGCATACTTCTCATCTCATCAACCTTCCCCTCATTAACACAGTTACGACAAACCACCTCTTCAGTCGACCAGTTTGGATGCTTTTGTTGAATCGCTGTTGCAATAGTTGAGGGAATTAGAGAGCCGTGTGTCTGATCAGATAGATCGCGTTCTTGGCCGCAGGCCGGACAAATAAAGGTATTGGTTACTGTACTCACCGTTACACCTTCTCCTAATAAAGACTGCTACTGAATTATAAGATACCTGAAAGGTATGCTCCTGCCTATCACATCGCTATTATTCCGTAAAAAAAGATCAACTAAATTGCCTGGAACTTGCAAAATCACTGACTGATTCCTCTATCCTTCTGCGACAATCTGTGATACGCTTATATAGCGTATGAGCGTCAAACTGAACTGGGAAATAGACGAAGACGAAAAAGAGCCGCGCGAAGTTAAAGAGCGCCAGCTCCCTTTCAGTTCGATTATCGCCATGATCACCGTCATCGTCCTCGGCTTAGTCGCCTTCGGGATTTGGCAAGTCGGTCAAAAAGAAGCGGCCGAAACCGAAGAAGACCTCCGACAGCAAGTTCAGGCCGCCCTCGACCGTGAACGGCAAGCCCTGCTCGATAACGATGGCGAACTATTCCTCACCTATTACGACATCGAACCAGACACTCTTTCAGCCCTACTCCAACCTGACAACATCGCCATATTACGCGCCAATCCAACCGTGAGCCGTGTTGAGCAGCATGGTAACGACATTTATACTAATATCGAATGGTCCCAGGCGGGCGAAACTTGGCAACGGATCACCTTCTATCAACTGCAAAATGGTCAGCTTGTCCACGTCCCCAAAGTCCCTGTTTATTGGGGCCAAGTCATCCACACCCACCACGATTGGGGCGATCTATTCATCCATGAACAAGATCAAGAATGGACAAACGATATAGTCGAATTTGTCGCCGCTGAAATCCGGGACATCTGCCAGGTTCAAAAATCCCCTCGCTGTAACGGCCGAGAAGAACACCTCTCTATAACGCTGGCGGCCGACTATGCGCCCTCCGCCGCCGAAAATCAAATCCGTACCCCCTCTCCCCGCCTTTTGGCCCTAGACGAATCCGGTCAACCCGGCCAACCATTTTGGGATAAGCTCAGGCTGGCCCTGGCCGACAATCTATCCCCCATCACTGTCCAATTTGCCGCCCCCCAAGAGCAAGTGCCAGTCTATCGAGTCATCGCAAATGCATTTACGGCCGAAAATCCTAACATTACCATCGAGATCGTGCCAATCGACGAAGAATTAGAAGACCCTCTAGCTTGGGCCATCGAAACTGGCGTCGATGGGGCCGCCCTAACACCCGACGAACGCGCCCTGGCTGGCGGCTGGATATACGATTTAACCGACTTCGCCGAAACAGACAGCAGCTTCGATCAAGCCGACTTTTACGAACAGATTTGGCGCGGCGCATTCTGGCAAGAGCGCATGTGGTTCATGCCCGAACGCGCCTCGCTACAGTTGCTCTATTATGACAAAATCACATACCGAGAGGCAGAAATTCCAGAGCCATCCCTGCGCTGGACGTGGGGCGAGATGGCCCAAGATTTGAGCGTGCTTCGTCTTCCTGAGCCTCGCCCAATAGGAAGCAGTTGGGGCTTCCTGGATGTCACTACCGATGCCCTCTATTCCTACGCCTATAATTGGGAAAACAACTGTACCCAGGATTCGGGCGTTCAATGTTACCAACCCCTACAAGACAATCAGATTGCCGCCGCCCTGGAATGGTATCTTGGGATGCTCAACCAGCCAGAGATGATGCCCAATCTCACAATACTTTCCCCATCAGAGCGGCAGCGGATGATGGTCAACTGGCGCTCCGTAGTCTGGGCAGAGTCACCTGTGCGCTATGAATTTCGCCTCCTAATCGATCCCATCGGCGTCGTACCTTTTCCAGGTTCAGACCGTTTCGACGGCATCACCCCCTTAACCGTCACCGGCAGCTTCATCAACAGCAGCAGCCAACACCCTCGCGCCACTTGGGAATGGCTAAAACACCTCTCCTACCAAAATCTAAATCGTCAATTGCGGCTCGTCCCCGCCCGGCCTTCCGTCGCTGCCCAAAGCGCCTACTGGATCATTCTGCCCCAACCTTTAAGCAATGCCATGCGAACCGCCTTCCCCTTCGCCCGGCCCATCACCATTGATGAGCAAGCGTTGTTCAATTGGGAACAATTAACGGCCGTTGCCTCCGGCGAACTCACCCCCCAAGAAGCTGTCCATATCCAACCCCGCATCCCCTGGTTCACCCAACTAGATTAAGACAGAACCAGAAACCGGGCTTTTCTGAAAAACCCGGTTTCTATCTACAGACTATTGACTACTGTCTATTGAATCCTAATGATGCAAAATCTGTGACAAAAACAGCTTCGTTCGATCATGCTTCGGATTGGCAAAGAAATCAGTCGGATTGTTCTGTTCCACAATCTGACCAAAGTCCATAAAAATCACCCGATCCGCCACTTCTCGCGCAAAGCCCATCTCATGCGTCACCGCCAAAATCGTATACCCTTCATTCGCCAGATCACGCATCACATCCAACACTTCCTTAATCATCTCCGGATCAAGGGCCGAGGTCGGCTCATCAAAGAGCAAGATCTTCGGCTCCATCGTCAACGTTCGGGCAATGGCCACCCGCTGCTGCTGACCACCAGATAATTGGCCCGGATATTTGCTCGCCTGCTCTGGAATGCCAACCCGTGTCAGCCATTTCATCGCCACTTCTTCAGCGTGATCCCGTGTCCATTTTCGGACATTGATCGGCGCTAGGGTCACGTTTTCCAAAACTGTCAAATGAGGGAACAAGTTGAACTGCTGGAAAACCATACCCACTTCGCGCCGAATCTCAGCAATATTTCGCACATCATGGCTCAAGGTAATCCCATCAACGATGATGTCTCCCTCCTGATGTTCCTCCAAACGGTTTAACGTCCGAATAAAGGTCGACTTACCTGAACCAGAAGGGCCGAGGATCACAATCACCTCACCTTGTTTCACCTCCAGGCTAACACCTTTCAGCGCTTCAAAATCCCCATACCATTTCCGAATATCACGGCAAACAATCACATTATCTGCCCCAGCTAACCGCTCACTGCCTGCTGTCATTGTCATTTATACGTCCTCCAATTTACATTAAGGTGATGGCTTTGAAACTTTCACAAAATATCTGTAACCATCACCATAATAGTAACAATCCTGTTTTCTAATTTCCTACTGACCTGTTCCTGTCCCCAATTGGGATTCTAGACGGCGACTATACCAGGCCATGATACCGCTACCTACAAAATAGATCAGCGCGATAAACACATATGGCTCACGTCGGACACCCAACCAATCTTGCTGAGCTGAGATCAGGTTGGCAGCGCCTAGTAGGTCAACCAAACCGACAATGGCAACCAATGTCGTATCTTTGAACAAACCAATGAATTGGCCCACGATTGCTGGGATAACAACCCGTAAAGCCTGAGGCAAGATAATCAGGCGATATTTTTGGAAGGTGTTTAACCCAATCGCATCAGCCGCTTCATACTGCCCTTTGGGAATAGATTGCAAACCACCACGCACATTTTCTGCCAAATAGGCTGCTGCAAACAATGCCACCGCCACCATCACTCGCCAAGTCCCTAAAATCTCAACCCCAGGAGGTAGAAAAATAGGGAAGAGGATGATAGACATGAACAACACCGTGATCAATGGTACGCCGCGCACACATTCAATATAAACAGTACAGGCTAAAGCCACCACATTGCCCTTAAAATACCGTATGAACAAAAAAGTAATGACCGGTATCGCTAACGGCCAAAACGAAAGAATACGTTCAGAACTGCTCCGGGCCAGCTCCAGATTCGCCTGAGTGCTGGTCAAAAGACCAAAAATCATGAAGCCAATTGCGGCCGGCCAAGCCAACCAGGCAGGAATGCCTCTAATCGTGCTTCGTCGCCCAAGCGCCAATAACAAGCCTAATGGGAATGAAGCAACAATCCCAAAAATCGACAGAATGAGCGTTAATAACAAACCACCCCAGACAATTTCAGGATTCAGGTCAGTTAAGACAACCCCAAACCCTTTCAACAGCCAAAAGATGACAAGCGGCGAAATCAGCCAGAGAATGGTTAATATTCGACGAATCGGCGACCGACGGAAAGCCTCGCCTCGGTAAACATAAACACTGGGAACAGATAAGCCTAACAAAAGACCTAATACCCCAAATAGTCGCCAAGATTCTTCTTGTGGGAATCGGAAAACCATCAAAATGCGGAAATTATCTATGACCGCACCCCAATTAGCGCCCGGGTCAGCAAAACTATCCAGTGTTTGAGCAGCAGCTTCAGGATTTGTCGTAAAGCTGGCCCGTGCAAACGCCCAGCCTAAGAATCCTTGTACGGCCGCAATAACCAACAGCGTCAAAAGAAGTGATATTTCAACATTGGTTATCGAACTATATAGATTGTTTTTTAACCAGGTAGTGATATTAGTGTGGCTGCGAGTTATCTCATTAATTGCAGTTAACACGACCGAAATAGCCCAGACGATCAGCACAATAATGGTCGTTACTGGTGATGCCGACAACTGTGACAAAGCTACCTGAATGGTAATATAAGTTAATATCGCCAGCCAAAGTGTTACTATCCAACTGCGCGTAATGTTTTCCTGGACAAATTGAGAAAGGTTAAACCGTATCTCGCGATTGCCCGTAATTAGAGATTGTAGGTTTTGGTATATAGCAGACATATTTATCTCTCCACCAGGGCGATGCGCTGGTTATACCAGTTCAACAAGAAAGAAATGAGTAAGCTGAAACTCAGGTAAGTGCCCATCACGAAAATAAAGACTTGGAGGGAACGCCCTGACTGATTTAATGTTGTAAAAGAAGTAGACCACAAATCCGGGAATCCTACCGCGATAGCCAAACTAGAATTTTTTACCAAATTCAAATATTGACTTGTGAGCGGCGGGATGATAACCCTCAAGGCCTGGGGTAATACAACTAGCTGCAAACGCTGTGAATCTGACAAACCCAGCGCACTGGCTGCCTCGCTTTGTCCTTTTGGAACCGATTGAATACCAGCTCGGACAATTTCAGCAATAAAGGCACCTGTATACAACACCAAGCCAATAAGAATCGCAGCAAAATTTGGTGTCAGTTTAATACCACCTACAAAATTCAACCCCTCAATCTGGGGTAGATCAATTCTGACTGGCGTCTCAGGAACCGAAATAAGCCGATGTGAAGATGGAGCCTCCAATAAGTCTCGTTCAGCAGCCAGCGTAGATTTGCTGGCTACATAAATCTCACATTCCCCTGCCGCATAAGCCTCGGTGGCTTGGTCAACGCGTCCTTGCCGATCCACAAAGAAAGGAATTTTTTGGGATCTAAGTTGAGCCGTTAAGTTCACGACAGATGTATCATCGCGCACGCCACAAATCGTGTAAGCGGCTTCATCCAATTCTGCCTGAGTCAGCGTGCCAGCTGCTAACATCCTATCAATATCGCCTAACTCATCAATCCCCAGGCGATTCCCCATCTGTTCAGACATATCCTTAAATTCTCGGATACGCGTTGTGTTTGCTGCCAGAAGCGCTTGATTATCTGCGCCTGCTGAACTGGCTGCAAACCACCCAATTAAAACGACAATGAAAAAAGAGCCAATAGTCCAGGCTAGACGATTGCTCTCCTTACCTGTCCTTTCCTCCTGTCGGGAAAGATAGATATTGATAGCTTGGGCTTGAATTAGACCTAAAACAATAAAGGCCAACCAGATGCCAAATGACGGCATAAAGACCGGTCCTGGTAGATCAATCCCGCGCTGGCTTAAGAAAACGGGCAAACCGAATGGTTGAATTGCCTCCTGAATCGCTGGAAAAACGAGAATGACACCGAAGAACAAAAAGAAAAGTTGAAGGAGCAGCGGCGTATTCCGCATGATGTCAATGTAGGCACCTGCAACGCTGCGAATCAACCAGTTTTGCGATAGACGGGCAATACCCGTTAGCGTCCCTAATATGGTGGCAAACAGGATACCAAAGAAACCGACCTTAACTGTATTTAAGGCTCCAACCAATAAGGCTCGCGAATAAGGGTTGCTCGGATCGTAATCAAGGACTGATTCAGAAATGTCAAAAGAAGCATCAAGGCGAAGGAAATCATAGGCACAACGGAAACTAGAACTCCCATCGCGGCATAAGAATTGGCTCTCTCCCAATTCCTCCAGATTTTGAAGCACATTGCTAATGAGCCAGGCGGTTGCCCCCAACACGACTATCACAAAGATAATCTGGGCTATTACACCTATAACACGGCCGTCTCGCCAAAAAGGAATCGCTTCTTGTCCACTATATGGGGAATTAGGGCTTATTTCTGCCATAGGCGTTATCCTCTCAACTGGAACATAAAAGGCACAATTTTATGGAAACTTAATCCAGCGGGCGCCAAACTAAGTTTTTCAAGAAAGCATTACTGAAGATACATCAAAAGTGGCAGGAAAGTCTTACGCGACTTTCAAAAACTTTCCCACCACTATTGTCTAATCAAGCAACCAATAATTGAACCATTAGCCACTTATAAAAAAACTGTCCGCCAATGTTATTGGCGGACAGTCACTAGAAGTCTAACGGAATGGTGGGGAGTACATCAAGCCACCTTCGGTATAGAGGGCATTCAAACCACGTGGCAAGTTGAATGGTGTATCTGGACCGAGGTTACGGTCGTAGATTTCACCATAGTTACCAACCTGGCTAATGATCTGGTAGCAGAAATCGGCTTCTAAACCGAGAGCTAAACCAAGATCACCTTCGTCACCGAGCAAGTTGCGAATAACTGGCTCATCACTATCAACGAATTCATCAACGTTCGCAGAGGTAATGCCAAGCTCTTCGGCCTGGATGGTGCAGTTGACAGTCCATTTTACAATGTCAAACCAATTGTCGTCCCCATGACGTACCAGTGGGCCGAGTGGCTCTTTAGACATGGTTTCATCCAAAATGGTGTGGGCTTCCGGTTCGCTCAAGAGGATTTGCTGCGAAACCAGACCAGACTTATCAGTGGTGAATCCATCACAAGAACCGGTGTCGTAAGCTTCACGGGTGGCATCAGCATTGTCAAAGACAACTGGGGTGAATTCAATGTCGAGGGCGCGGAAAACGTCAGCCAAATTCTTTTCTGTTGTTGTACCGGATTGGACACAAATCGTACCACCCTCAAGACCTTCAAGGTCGGTGATGCCGCTATCAACGCGAACCATCATACCCTGACCATCATAGAAGGTAACTGGGACAAAGTTGAAGCCCAGGGAGGTGTCACGGCTGATTGTCCAGGTTGTGTTACGAATCAGGACATCAACTTCACCAGACTGGAGGACGGGGAAACGTTCGTTAGCAGTCGTCGGCCGAATTTCAAAGGCAGTAGCATCGCCTAATGCAGCAGCAGCAATGGCTGAACAGAAATCAATGTCAAACCCTTCAAAGTTATTGTTATCTGGATTGATGTAACCAAAACCTGGTACCGATTGGTTACCACCACAGCGTAGAACGCCGCGCTCGGCAACCTCGCCCAACGTGTCGCCGCCACCAGCAAATGTCAGTGGCTCTTGATCGCCACCGCCGCCGCCAGCCGCTTCAACTTCAACGATACGGGTGACTTCAACTTCTCTGGTAACTTCCACTGACTCGCCGCCACCACAGGCAGCCAGCACCATGGCGATTAAAATTAGCACAGCAACAAGTGTAAATTGCTTTTTCATTATGTATTCTCCTCCTAGAGAGATATTAAAGAAATAATATTATTTGATAGAAACTTTTTAGTTTAACTTATTCCGAATGCACCTCCACAATATAACTAGAAAGACTTAACGATAGAAACATCTAATCGGCTAAAGAAAATTTACTTTTCGACAAGCCAAACAGGTAATATGCACAACAAAAAATTATGGACCGAATAAAGTCCTGAATGTGAGGGATATTTTTGAGGAAAACAAGTTTTTGGTCAGAATAACCAGTCATAGACCCTTTATAAGTGCTATTTTTTTCAAACTTGTAGTAATGTTTTAGTTGTTTGTGGTGATGTTGGATAATTGATCCAAACATGAGAAATAGTTGTTAGTGGCAATAGTACTATAGTATATCGCCCATTCAAAATCGGCAAATATGCCCCACAATCTTCAAACAGATCACACTTTAGAAAAGTTAACGATTCAACAGCGTTTGGCGCTTTCTGGCTAATAACTAAATGGAGCGCACTTGAAAACGGGTAACAAATGCGCTCCTATTCAAAATCAGGCTTCACCACTATCCATTTCAAGCTCGGCCGTTTCCGATCCATCGTCTGTCCTTCGCATCGCGTCAAGCATATTCTCCACTTCACGCCCAGCAATCTCTCGACTGCCTAATCCAAAAGCCAGCGCTGCCGCCACCGCAATCGCCCCCACCGTCAGGCCAAAAGCGATATTCACAATATCAGCCGCAATTCCCGTCGTCCGCAGCGCCAACGCACCCGCAAAGACCACGATCACAATCCGCGCCCCTTGGGCCAACATATTCGAGTCGGCCCCACCCGTTGACAAGATCGCGCTCCGGGCCAAATTGCCAAGATAAAGTCCAAAGCCAAAGACCACAATACCAATCACAACCTGCCACACAAAAGCCAGTAGCACATTTAACTGCTCAACCAGAGAATCAAATCCCAAAAGCTCAGCTGCGCCGCTGACAGCATAAATCATGATCACAACCAACACAATATACCCTGCGATCTCAGCTGGCGTTCGTTCCCCCTCTTGCGGCTCCCGGCCCAGACCAACCCAGACCATCACCCGATTAAAGCCAATTCCGGTCAAGATATTACTAACCAAGTCAGCGACTAAACGGCCGACAAAGTAAGCGATGATCAACGCCACAGCCGCCCCGAAGATATTAGGAACGGCCGCCAAGATCGCTTCCAGCATCGTCGTTGCTGGCCGCGAGATAGCATCCACCTCTAAGGCATCCAAGGCAGCAATGATCACAGGCAGCATAATCAAGGCATAAACTATCACTCCCAGCAATCCTGATAATTTCTGTTCATCCAACGCCTGATTCATCCCCACCCGATTACCTAAAGCATCTACGCCAGCCGCAGCCAACAAATTCGTCACAATCTGGCGCACTAATCGAGCAATAAACCAGCCAATGACAAGGATCAGGGCCGCCCCCAAGATATTGGGCAAGTATCCCAAGACCTCATCGACCATGCCCTGCACTGGCGTCAACAGCCCCTGCAAATCCAAGGCATCTAAGAGAGCGGGCAAGAAAAGCAGGAAAACCAGCCAATAAACCGCATTCGCCAATGTCTCCGTAATTGACACATCGCCAGGTGCCTCTGTGCCAGTTTCCTTAATCAGCCGATCATCTAAATTCATAGCGCCCAACAACCGCCTGATAGTAAAGCGAGCGGCCGTCGCTAAAATCCAGGCCACTAAAAGGATCGCCGCCGCCCCTAACAGTTGAGGCAAGTAAGAAAACACCTCATTTAACAGGGTATTCAACGGCTGGGTAACGGCTCGCAGTTCTAGCCGCTCAAAAAACGCCACCAGAACCAACAGCATAATCACGTAGAAAGCAATTCGGCCGATCCAACTTTCAATGTTGACATTAGCCGCTGCCTCCTCCCCCATCATCTTGCCTAATATACGATTATCTATCTCAGTTCGTTTTAACACCCCCTGAATTAAGGCCCGAACAAGTAGGGCCAGTAAAAATCCCCCAATTAGAATCAGGACAGCCACAACCAAATTGATGGCCGTATCTCCAAAACTAAACAACAATTGATCAAGAAAAGCTTCCATTTTTTCCTCCTAAATATGAATCGAAAATCTTTTTCGATTATAACGAAACAACAATCCCTAACGCATACAACCCCCTACCCATCAAATAGAGACGAAATTAGTAACCCAAATTTGAACCTCTGTGCAATACAATATTCGTCTCCAAAACAACTTCACCGCCACACAACACGCTCAAAAAATCTCTGCGCGCTCCATGATGAATACTTCCTCCTCACTCGCCACAACAAGCCCAATCACTAACCTCAAACACCGTTCGCAGCAAATCCTGCCGCTCTTCGGCCGTCATCAACCGCTGCCTTGCAAAATCCTCAATCAACCCCGTCCACAGCTCCACGCTAATTAATCGGCCGTCATAGACCGTATAAATATCAATAAACGTCTGCCGCGTCCCCAAACTAAACATCTGGTCCGCCAGCAAATTGCCCAACCCATAATGAATAAAGCTGTCCGCAAAAAACGAAAAGCCCTGCGGATGATGTCCATGACTGCCAGAAACGGCCGTTGCCCCCGCCGCCGCCAGATTATGAAAGTCCCTTCGCTGCGCCCCAAACACCTCATACTGATAATGCTCCACATACTGCAACGTCGCAAAAACAAGATAGCCCGCCTCGTCCAATTCGCTAACCTGGTTCAAAATAAAATCATAATTCGGGCAAGGCATCGACCCCGGATAATCCTCTCCAGCCCAACCGCTCGGCGGCCCCACCGGATTACAGCCCACAAACGCCAATCGGTTACCATTATGCTCAATCAACAACGGTTCCCGCGCTGCTGCCAAATCCCGCCCCCCGCCAAACGTTTGAATCCCCACCGAATCATACAGATCGAAGGTATGCAGCAAACTATCTGCCCCCCAATCATTCAGATGATTACCCGTCATCTCATTAATATCAATCCCCATCCAGGTCATCAACTCAATATACTCATCCCGATTGCAGACATTAACACTATCAAAAGGGTCTGGAAAAGGGCAGTCGCTGGCAAACGCATTCTCATTACTCATATGAGCAATATCCAACGCCTGTAACACCGGCCCCGTCTCCTCCGCCGGATAAGTCAGCCCATATTTTTCCATCCGATCCGCCACCGCCCGCCGCATCCCTGCAGGCCCCGTCATTCCAATTTGGGTGATTTTACTGTCCTCTCGATTCGTCAACAGGATTGGCGACCCCAGCCCCAGCGCCCCCAACGGCGCTAAATCCTCGGCCGTTCCTTCAAAACCTATTGGAACTGTCAAGTCATAAGCAGCCGGATCAAACTCTATATCCAACGGCGAAATTCCCTCCACCGCCAACACTTTCAACTCCGGAACCAGTTGCTCGAACGGCACAATACCGATCACGGCCGAATCATACCCCTCTTGTCGTCCCCACAATTCACTGACGACATTTTCCGTAACCACTGGCTCAAAACTTCCACCCGGCGGCCCCCAGACCTCGCTAAAAACACCCGCCGTCTCCGCATCCATCACCAGCCCGCCCGCCTTCCAGGAACCCCGAACATCAGCCAGCGAAATCTCATCAAAAACAGTTTGAAAAGGAACGACAGCAGCATAAACCCACAAGGCCAACGGCTGATCAGCATCGACCTGCAACACCACATCAGTCGCCCCCGGCTGCCCTACTGCTAACTGCGGAATCTCCGTCACAGCGCGATCGATGATTCCTCGAAGCTGTTGCGGCACAGCCGGATCAATCGCCACCCGTAGTGGCGCAGTTGTCGGCTCAATCGTTGGCGTATTTTCAGTTGTTGCTGTTGGCAGAACGGCCGTCGCTGTCGCCGTCACCATCAATGTCACTTCGGCTGTTGCCACTTCAACCTCCTCCACCAATTCGGCCGTTGCAGAAGCTGTTGGGACTGGAACGGCACTATCCAGCTCCTCCGAACAGGCCGTCCACAAGACAACGAAAATGACCAGCAGTATGAACCATTTTCTTCCACCCAAAACCTTAGACCTCCATGATAAGACCAACCAAAAACCGCCTATCTAGTACCAATCTCCCCTCCCATATCTTACTCATTATGTAAAATATATCCACAAAGCTATTTAAAAATCTATATAATTCTCAAGCCTGCTTTTCTTTGTGCGCTCTATGATCTCTGTAGTGAATGTCTTTGATTATTACATAATTCGTGGAATTTGTTGCAAGCATTTTCCTCAACTCCACGAAATTCTGAAGAGCCACCAACTTCTCCTAACGACGTAGAATAGTGTATGAAATTACGAACCAGACAACCAATCAAAAAAATACTCATAAGAACCCTCATTATAATCATCCTTCTCACTATCCTCACAATGATTATTGTATCACTTTGGCCCGGCATCGGAGCCAGCGTCGCCCGCCCCCTGCGCCGGGTCATTGGCAACGAACGAGTCGCCCAGCTAGAAACCGTTCTGTTTACCGTTCAAGATGCTGTTCAACAGGGCAGTTACGGACTCGGCTTATCGGAACCAGAAGCCCCCTGGACGGTTCCCACCCCCGACCAAGCCGCCGCAATCACCCCGCAGCCCACCCTAACCCCAACCGCCACCCAACAACCCTTACCCACCCCGACCCAACAGCAAACAGCAAACAGCGGTACGGCCCAACCAACCGAACCCATTCCCACAGAAACCCCAACCGACACCCCAACACCAGCCCCCAGCCCAACGGCCGTTCCCTGGAACCTGCCTGCTATTCCACCCTTCACAGACCTCTCAGGCGAGGGCATTTGGCAACCCTACCTTTATAATGAAGCTGACGAACCAGTCGCCCTAAGAACCTTCATGCTGCCAGACCCCGAACGGCCGTATGCCACCGTCGCCGTCATCGCCTTCGATCTAACCAAAACTAATCTCCACTATATCCTCGGCCTTGAAGAGCCGAAACTGCCCAACGGCCCCGGCGGAACAGGCATCATCCCCCCCCAAGACAAACAACCCAACCACCTCCTGGCCGCCTTCAATGGCGGCTTCATGGCAACACATGGCGAATATGGAGCCATGTCCAATGGGACTGTCGCCCTGCCCGCAAAAAACAACTATGGTACCATTGCCATTCTCCAAAACGGCGAAGTACAAATTGGCGAGTGGGGCAGCGACATTCAGCCCGACAACGAGTTCATATCTTGGCGGCAAAACGCCCGTATGGTCATCCATAATGGACAAATCAACGACCGCGTTTATAATGGTTCAATTATCACTTGGGGCGGTAACATAAACGGCAATATTGTTACCTGGCGTTCAGGAGTTGGTCTTAGTGCCGACCAACAAATCCTTTATTATTTTGCTGGCCCCAGTATTAACATGCCTACTCTGGCCCAAGCCATGACGGCCGTCAACGTTCACAACGGCATACTATTGGACATCAACGCCTCCTGGGTCCATTTCAGCGCCTTCCATTCAAGCGCAGATTCCGAAGCAGCGATAACGGCCGAACCTATCTTCGAAGAAGGCATGGAAACCCACCCAGATCGCTATCTAAACCAATCCAAACGCGACTTCTTTTATATCACCGTTAAATAAGCGATACAGTTAAGAGTAGAACGGAATAATTAACAATTCACCAATTAATTATTTCCTTTCTCCTCGATCTCAATCACCAACCACAAAGGAGAATCCAGTGACATCCCCCACAGCCACTCCCACCGAAGCCAACCAGGCCCTCGACCTCATCTGGTCTCAAATGCCCCACCTTCAAAACGAAATGTCCTCCGCCTGGTGGTTCTTCATCCTGCTCCCCAAACAAGAAAACGGCTACGGCCCCAAACAGATGATGTTCACCCTCGCCTCTCGGGTCGGCCGTGATGTCAGCATCAAACACGTCTGGCACGAAGGCATGTCACTCAAACGGGAAATCAAGAACGGCATAGATGAATTTAACACCATCGCCCTCGGCTGGATACACGATGGTGAAACCTATCACGGCGACATCGTTCGCCATCCCGCCCGCGCCACCCTCTCCAAAGAAGGCTTCATTCGGGCCTGGGCCGACCAAGAAAACGGCCAACGCTATGGGGGCGAGATTTGCGCCGTCCCCGATCGGCCGTTAACGCTCGAAGCCCATTTCAAAGGCCCCAAAGGAGAAGCCAACTTTGAGGTCACAGGCAATATGGACGGCCGTTATACCTACCCCGAAGTCGCGATCGACATCAAAACCCCCCTCGGCGGTGCCCATATGATCGCCTGGCGACGAGCCAACTTCTCCGGCACCTTCACCTCACCCAGCGGCACCGAACAGCTTGAAGGGCTAACCTACTTTCAGCGCGTCTCCCTCAACGTTCCTCCCTTCCCCTGGCATTGGATCTGGGCCATGTTTGAAGACGGTTCCCTCTTCTCAGCCTATATCCCTTACATTGGAACTAATTTCTTCCGTCGCAACTACAGCTTCTACTCCCCTCGTCTTGAACAAACGGGCCTAACCATCCACTCAGGCGCATTTCTCGATGTACCGGGCGCTTCCGAAGTAAAGCAGTTCAACAAATGCCGAGTAACGCCCATCCCCAATGGCGGCGAACACCCAACCTTTATGGTCAAGGCCCAGGCCAAAGACGGCGACTACCTCAACTTCCTCATTGAACCCTACGGCCACACCCGTATCCCAATGAAACGCAAACTCCTCCGTCGCACTATCGAAACCCACTACGACTACAACGAATATATTTTCCGCATGAGCCAATTAGACGGCCGTGTCGCCAGCCGTACCATCAACCACCAAACTGCCGGAACAGGCTACGGCAGCCTTGAATATACCTGGGGACTAGGCTTATAATAAGGCAATAGTCACTGCAAGCGATTGGACGCGAAAAACCTCTGTTATGTCATTCCGAAAGAAGCGTTCCCCAACGCTCAACAATTTGCAATAAAACCAAGCGACTTGAGGAATCTTGCGTGCTAGCCAAATGAGCGTGAAAAACTTTTTCTCGCCATTATAACTATCATCTCAGGCTGACTTATGAAAAATAATTGGGACGCACCAACAAGACGACTCGTTGCCATTGGCCTTATCGCCCTTTTCATCTACCTCATCCATCTCTCCAGGGCCTTACTCCCCAATCTCATCATGGCCGCCATTATGGCCTTTGCCCTTGCTCCGGTCATTGGCTTCCTCAACAATCGCCTCCGCATTCCAAAACCAGTCGCCATCATCCTGGCCTACCTCCTTCTCATCCTAACCATAATCCTCTTACCCGCCATCCTCATTCCCACCGTTGGCGGCAGTTTTACAAACATCGACGTCGATCTGCCTCTCGTCCTAGAAGCTACCACCAATTGGCTTGTTAGAAATCTCGAAGCCTACCGTATGATCTCTTTATTCGGCTTCGACCTCGACATTTCGCCCGTCATCGATCAACTCTTAACCGGCTTAAATGAGTTCTCTCCTGGCGCTTTACTACCTTCCCTTGAAGACATGGTCGCCATCGTTGGCACTGGGGCAGGCGTTGCTTTCGACTTCGCCGGTAGAATTTTTGGAACCGTCTCCGGTCTGGTCGGCACCGTCTTTATTACCTTCCTCATCTCAATCTTTATGAGCGCCGACAGCCCTGCTATTCAGGAAAAATTGACCCGCCAACTGCCAGCCGCTTACAAAGATGAAATCACCACCCTCGGCCACCGCATCCATGATGTTTGGTGGAACTACATCCAGGGCCAAGTTACACTTGGCTTTGTCATCTTTCTCATCACCTGGATTCTGGGTGCCTTAATTGGCCTACCTGGTGCTTTCGCATTGGCTGTCATTGCTGGCCTGCTCGAATTCATTCCCAATCTTGGGCCGCTGTTGGCGGCCGTTCCGGCCGTTCTCATCGCCCTCATTCAAGGCTCAACCACCCTGGAGGTCAGCAACCTCACCTTCTTCATCATCGTCATCGTCATGTATGTCCTCATTCAACAGCTAGAAAACAATATCATCGTCCCGAAAGTTTTGGGCGATGCGCTAGACTTCCCCCCCGTTCTCGTCATGGTCGGTGTCCTGATCGGCTTCTCATTCGCTGGCATTCTCGGCTCCCTACTGGCCGTTCCCTTCATGGCAACTGGCCGCGAAATCGTTGCCTACGCCTATGCCAAAGTCCTTCAACGCGATCCCTTCCCCCCGCCTGATGCCTCCCAACCCGAACAACTATCAACCTTTGAACGACTCAAAGTCATTGTCGCCAAAGCAAGAGAAAGGATGATGCCACCCCAACCAGACACGGCCGAATCAACCGAACCCGACACCCCTGCCCCAGAAACAGCCGCCACCAACACAGAAACAGACGTCTAATGTCCTACGCCAACCATCAAATACAGGAGCTAGTCGATCTCATTCGCCATCGCTATCCTAATTGGGACAGCTTTACCCATCCCCCCTTTGTGGCCGAGGAAATACAGTACAAGCAAGAAACGGCCGAAAAAACCAAAGCCCTGCTCGGCCGTTCTGAATTTGAATCCCTATTGACCAACCAGGATTTTGACGAAATTATCTCCAGGATTGAACGGTTAGGACAGGCCACCAACCTCCTATATCTCCGAACGCCAAATACTGGGGATATGGCTATTCTATACCATCCCCACCTGCCCAAAGAGCAGTTCTGTCAGGAAACATTCAGATTACTTCACGGGGAAAATGAAACTCCGGTCCGATTAGGACGTTTTGTTGAATTTTGCGGCCGTAACAGCCTGCCCAACAAATGGCGTTTTCCGACTTATTTTCTGTTTTTCCTCAACCCCCAATCAGAATTCTTCGTCAAAAACACCCCCGCCAAATGGTTCCTGCAATTAACAGGCCAGGGAAATCTTCTCAAAACGCTGCCCTCAGCCGAAACATACGCCACTATCCGGGAACAGGCGCATCGCCTGAGAGAAGACCTCAATCAGTTTCAACCTCAAACCATGATCGACATCCAAAGCTTCATCTGGATCTGCCACCGCGAAAGTCAGGCCCGAATCGGCCGTCTCACCCCCAAAGCCCAAATCGAACTCGATGTCCCAATGACAACCTATGCTCCTCAACCAACAGTCCAATACCTTTACGAATCAGACGAAGAGGAAGAATATATGACCGAAGTTGAAGTTCCCTCATATGACAAGTTAATGAATCCTCTAATTCAAGCCTTAAAAATTTTAGGTGGTAAGTCAACAATTGATGAAATCGACAAAAAAACTGCCGAGATAGCCGGTTTGACTAATGAACAAATTAAATTGCTACATAAGCCCGGAGAAAGACCTGAAACAAAAGTCCAGTATAACCTTGGCTGGACTCGCACGTATCTCAAAAAATACGGAATACTCGAAAATCCTACTAAGGGTATTTGGGCTTTGACACCAACTGGAATGCAAATTGACTCCGTTGACGAAGAAGAAGTCAAAAGAGCGAACCGAGAGAAAGATAAATCCAACACATCAATAATTAAAAGAGAACAAGAAAAATTCGATTCCATATCTGACAATTACTTCTCTCTTACAACTTTTGAATTACTAGCGGAATTAAGTGACAATCCAACAAATGATTTTTATCAATCAAAAAAAGAAGCATTTGTAAAACAACTGGAACAACCCTTTAAACAATTAATGAAAAATGTTGCTTCACAACTTCCGGCAGAAATTAAAGAGCGGATGGAAACTGAAAAAAGGCTTTTTTCGTCGATTCGTAAAAATGACTATGGTCAAGGTGGTGCCTGGAGTCATTATTGGGCTGCGTTTTATCAGAAGGGAGGAAAAAGAACGGCGAGTACTCAATTATCTATGTGGATAAATGAGGAGTACCTAGAATTTGGGTTTTACATTGGTGACTATGCTAAAAAACAGCGCCAAAGATTTACAAAAAATTGCCAACATCACTACGATTCATTGATAACACTTTTAAAAGCCCTATTATCAGATCCTCGAATTTTGTATGGAGCCAGGGAAACATGGTCTGTTGATTCTGATGATACCTTCTCAGGAAAATTCACTCTGCAAGATTTCTTGAGAAATCCTGAACAAGCCAATTTTGATGTTTCATATGTATTACCAAGAAATGATGTCCTGGAATTAGATGCCTCATCATTGCGCAATCTGGTTCTGACAACCTACAATCAAGTGTTTCCACTTGTTTTATTGGCATTGGAAGACGAGCCACTACCAGTTATTAGGGAATATATTGATTTAGCAGATGTAGCAGAGGCTGTTGAGCCTGAAGCCGAACCAGCATTGTCGTCAGCATATCCACTACCTCAACTTTCGGCCGAATCCGGCCACCCCCAAACCGAGCTAACCCGCTGGCTAAATGCCCTCCAACGCAAAGGCCAGGCCATCCTCTACGGCCCACCCGGAACGGGAAAAACCTTTCTCGCCGAAAAGCTAGCTCAGCACCTAACGGCCGAATCCGACGGCTTCACCGAACTCGTCCAATTTCACCCCGCTTACGCCTACGAAGATTTCATTCAGGGTATCCGCCCCCAAACGGGCGAAGACGGCCGTTTAACCTACCCCATGCAGCCCGGCCGCTTCCTCGAATTCTGCCGCAAAGCCGCCAACCGCGACGGCCCCTGTGTCCTCATCATCGACGAAATAAACCGGGCCAACCTCGCCCGCGTCTTCGGCGAACTGATGTATCTCCTCGAATATCGCAACCAGCGCATCCCCCTCGCCGGCGGCAACAGCCTCAAAATTCCAAACAACGTCCGCCTAATCGGAACCATGAACACCGCTGATCGCTCCATCGCCCTCGTTGATCACGCCCTACGCCGCCGCTTCGCCTTCATCCATTTAGCCCCCAACCCCGACATCCTGCGCCAATATCATCAAGACACTGGCTTCCCAGTGGAACGCCTCATCCCCATCCTGGAAAAACTCAACCGCCAAATCGACGACCCTCACTACGAAATCGGCCACACCTTTTTCTTGCACAAAAATTTAACGGCCGAACTCCCCGACATCTGGCAGATGGAAATCGAACCCTATCTCGAAGAATACTTCTTCGACCGCCCTAGTTCAGTAAACGATTTCCGCTGGCAAGCTATAAAACAAAATTTCAACGATTAATGACCCAAACCATCCTACTAACCGAGTATCAATCCAAAAAGGTTCCCCAGGCTGATTTTTCCGAAACGGCCGCTCACATCCTTCTGAACCAATACAGCAGCCAACTCAATCTCGACTACCCCACCCCCAAAACCAACAATCAATGGCAGCTTCGCCCTCAAGGCTGGGTCGGCCACATCCCTCTAACCCCCGATCTTAGCCTCACCATCCAACCCAAAGTCCCCCTCGACAACCTGTTCCGCATGTTGGACCTGGCCTATTCGATCAAAATCGACATACCTCCCGGTGAAATCCAAGCTCGCTCCCTCACCGAATTCTACGAACGGCTGGCAAACATCTTAGCCAAACGCATCCTGCTGCGAACCAGACAAGGACTCCATCGAGCTTACATCCCGCAACAAGAACGACTATCAACCATGCGCGGCCGTCTCAACTTGCAACAAACCATTCAAACCCCCTGGCGAACCTCCCTGCCCTGTGATTACCAAATCCACACCCCTAACATCGCCGATAACCAGATTCTGGCCTGGACAGTCGGCCGTATTATCCAAAGCGGCCTATGCACCCCCCGCACCTTGCCCACCATTCGTCGCGCCTACCGCACCCTTCAGGGAACGGTTAGGCAGACACCTTTCAGCGCAGCCGACTGCCTCAACCGCCTCTACCACCGCCTCAACGACGACTACCGCCCTCTACACGGCCTCTGCCGCTTCTTCCTCGAACAATCCGGCCCCAGCCACCACCTCGGCGACCGCCTCATGGTTCCCTTCCTAGTTAATATGGCTAGTCTCTACGAAAAGTTCGTCGCCCAATGGCTCCGCCAAAATTTGCCCCCTCACCTGACCCTTAAAGAGCAGGAAAACGTAGAGATCGATTCAGACGGCCGTCTCCAAATCATCATCGACCTCGTCATCACCGATAAAGACACAGGCCAAACCCGTTTCGTCCTCGACACCAAATACAAAGCGCCAGAAAAAGCAGCCATGCCTGACTTTAACCAGATTTTTGTTTATGCTAAGGTCAAAAACAGCCCTCAAGCCCTTCTTATCTATCCCATTCCGCTACCTACCTCCCTGAATTTTCACCTGGATGGTATTCAAATTCGTACGGCTACCTTCTCACTTGATGGGGATTTGGATGAAAACGGCCGTGCCTTCCTCTCAACCCTGTAGGACAATTTGCCAAGCTTGTGATGAGCATAGCCGAGTCATTGTCCAACAATCTCTGGCAGAATCCCCAACAATCGGTAAAATATTTCCAGCGTGAACTCAGTTGCCAGACACATTGCAACATTTACCAATTACAAATTACCCAAAAGGATGGAAACGAATGACCGCCGCCAACTTGCCCCTTGATACGCCGCCCCAAGACAACAAGCGAGAAATACTCGGCTGGACGATGTACGATTGGGCCAATTCCGCCTTCAGCACGACTGTCGTTTCCACCTTCCTCGGCCCCTATCTGCTTGCACTGGCTGAAGCGCAAGGCGGCGTCAATATCTTCGGCTTCATTGTTGAACCGGCCGCTTTTTTTCCCACCTGTGTCTCCATCTCCGTCGTCCTCCAAGTCTTCTTTCTGCCCCTGTTAGGCGCAATTGCCGATTACTCCAATCTGAAAAAACGGATGATGATGCTCTTTGCCTACATCGGCGCAGGCGCAACAATCGCCCTCTTCTTCATTCAAGGCGATCTGATCATCTTAGGCGGCCTGCTCTTCATCATCGCTAACCTCTCTTTCGGCGCAGCCATCATCTTTTACAATGCTTTCCTACCAGAGATAGCCTCGCCTGAAAAACGGGACAGTGTTAGTTCGCGTGGTTTTGCCCTGGGCTATCTGGGCGGTGGGCTGCTGCTCCTGGCCAATCTCGTTCTTTTCAGCGTCATGTCGGCCAATGAGCAGACCGAATTGGCTGTCCGAATTAGTTTGGCAAGCGCGGGAATCTGGTGGTTGGCCTTTACCTATTTCTTTCCCCAACGACGTCTGGTGCAAAGACGGCCGTCCCGCACCCTCCCTGAAGGCGCAAGTTATCTATCACATGGCATTCGGCAGTTAAGAAAAACATTGAGTGAACTGAGAAGTGAATATCCCATGACGCTTAATTTTCTGGTTGCCTATCTCATCTACAATGACGGCATCCAGACCGTCATTGTTGTCGCCTCCTCTTTTGCGGCCGACGAGCTAGGCGTTGACAGCACCACGCTAATTCTGTTAGTCCTGCTCATCCAATTCCTCGGCGTTGGCGGGGCGCTCTTCTTCGAGCGTGTTGCTGGCCGGGTGGGAACCAAGCAGGCGATTATGATCAGTCTTGCTATTTGGGCCGCTATCGTCATTTTCGCTTTTGGTTTCCTCTTTGAAGAATGGCAGCTTTGGATTCTCGGTGCGGCCGTCGCTCTCGTTCTCGGTGGCTCCCAGGCGCTCAGCCGTTCCCTATTCTCCCAGATGATTCCAACTGGCCGGGAGGCAGAATATTTCGGTTTCTATGAAATTAGCGAGCGCGGTACCTCCTGGATTGGCCCCATCATTTTCGCCCTGGTCGTCCAGCTAACCGGCTCTCAGCGACAGGCAATTGTCTCTCTGATCATCTTCTTCGTTCTTGGCCTCATCCTCCTCTCCCGCGTTGACATCCGCAAAGCAATCCTCGAAGCCGGTCACGATCCTACCGGCGTAGTAAGTTCGTAAAATGAACCAGCAACTTCAAATCAAGTTGTTTGGGGGATTGACAATTGAAATAGACGGCCAACCCGTTACCAATCTGCCAACACGAAAAGCGGAAGTCCTCCTCGCTTATCTAGCTATAGAAAAACGGCCGCACAGCCGCGAAGTCATGGCCACCCTCCTTTGGGACGATCGCACTCAAGAACAAGCCCTCTCCAACCTCCGCACTTTGCTAACCAGTCTGCGCCGTCATCTAAAACCCTACCTCACCATTACCCGCCAAACGATCGCCCTCAACCCAGAAGCCGACATTCAGGTCGATGTCATAATATTCCAGCGCCTCCTAGCCAATTCAGACTGGCAAGACCAGGATGGCGGTCAAACAGACATTGTCCCCCTTGAAAAAGCCCTAAAACTCTACCGAGGCGATTTTTTAGAAGGCATTTACCTTCGAGAAAGTCGAGGATTAGAAGAGTGGATCGCCACGACCCGTGAAAAGCTTCGCCGCCAAACCCGTTTAGCTCGGCGCTTTTTGGCCGACCATTATCTCTATCACCGCCAATACATAAAAGGCATTCAAAACGCTCAGGCCATGGTCAATTCCGATCCCCTCAGCGAAAATGCCCATCGCCTGCTCATGCGTCTGTTAGCTCGTGACGGTCAGCGTAATGCCGCTCTGGCCCAATATGAAGCTTGCCGCCAGATATTAATTGATGAGTTAGGGGTTGATCCGGCCGTCGAAACCACTGCCCTTTATGAACGCATCCTCCAAGCCAATCGTCCCCCTGCTTTCGTTGTCCCCACCCAATTCACCCCCTTTATCGGCCGTACTGAAGACCTCGCCACAATCGGCCGTCGTCTTGACGATCCCGACTGCCGCCTGCTGACATTGACTGGCCCCGGTGGCGTCGGCAAATCGCGCTTAGCCTTGCAAACAGCCACCGACCGACAGGGAGAGTATCTAAACGGCATCTTCTTTGTCTCCCTCGCATCAGTCGAAAGAACCGAAACCTTCCCATTAACCCTAGCCAACACCCTCAATCTGCCCATTCAGGGCAAACAACCTCCCAAACAACAGGTCCTCGATTATCTAGCTGAGAAAGAGATGCTCCTCATCTTCGACAACTTTGAGCATCTGGTCGAAGAAGGGGCTGATTTTGTCCAAGAGATACTTGAAGCTGCTCTTGAAATTCAGCTCTTAGTTACCTCCAGAGAACGGCTCTATTTACGGGCAGAATGGTTACAGACCGTCAAAGGACTCTCTCTAACAGAATCCACAACAAAAACGGCCGATCCAATTCCCGAAGCGACTCTACTGTTCGAGGCTTGCGCCCGCCGAGCGCGTCCAAATTTTGCATTGGCTGGCAATTCAGCAACGGCCGTCACCAACATCTGCCGCCTTGTTGAAGGACTGCCACTGGGTATTGAACTGGCCGCCGCCTCATTATCAGATCATGAACCAGAAAAAATTGCGGCCGAGATTCAACAAAATCTGGACTTCTTAGCGACCAGGATGCGCGACATGCCTGCCCGCCATCGCAGCCTGCGAGCCGCATTTGAATACTCTTGGGACTTATTACCAACCCATGAGAAAGCCATTTTGAGCCAGTTATCACTTTTCCGAGGCGGCTTCAGCGTCCCTGCCGCCACCTTCGTCTCAGATGCAACCGAACCTTTGTTGCAAGTCTTTGTTGACAAATCATTGGTTCGCCAATTAGATGGCGATCGTTATGAATTTCACGAGATTTTACGCCAATTTTCGGCTGAGAAGTTGGCCCATTCGCCGCAGATCGAACAGCAAGCCCGCAGCCGTCATTCAGACTATTTCAGTGCCTTCTTAGAGACCCAGACAGAAGCGCTTGAACAAGCCCAAGCCGCCCAAGCGATAAAATTGGTAACGGCCGAAACCGACAACATCCGCCTAGCCTGGAATTGGGCCGTCGGTCAGGTCAATCTCGGCAATCTGAGTCGCAGCTTAGACGCCCTCGCTGCCTATTTTCTCGCGCATGGCCCCTTTCAGGAAGGCGAGAGCCTCCTATCGTTTGCGGCCCAACGCTTACAGGCCAATGATGATTTAGCCCAGGTTAATCCAACGGCCGTTCAAACCCTACTGCCTCGTTTATTGGCCTGGCAATCCCGTCTCCTCAACGGCCTTGATCGCCATGAACAAGCCCTAACGACGGCCCAACAAACTATCGAGCTAGCCGAAGAAACAGGCCAATGTCGCCAAGAAATAGAAGGCTACTTACAATGGGGTCAGGTACTCCTTCGCCGTGGCGATTTTGAACCCGCTCGCAAACAATATCAAAAAGCAAAAGAATTAGCCCAAGAAAATAACTTCAACGACCTTCAGGCCCGCGCCCACTACGAACTTGGCGTGGCATTTGGTCAACAAGGGGATCACCATCAGGCCAAAGAGCTATTTGAAAATGCCCTGGACTTATATCGTCAGGTAGGCGCTTATATGGGCATAAGCGCAGCCCTGAATGCCTTAGGTATCACCTACAAAAACCTCGGCTCATTCGATACAGCTAGAGGGTACTATGAAGAAGCCAAAGCAGCCTTTAATCAGATTGGCAACCGTTTGGGAGAGAGTAAAGTCTTGCTCAACTTAGGCGTTGTCTCTCGTCTTTCTGGTAATTATCAACAAGCGGTTGAATATTACGAACAATCATTAGCCATCAAACAAGAGGTCGGTGATCTACAAGGGGAATGTTTAGCCTTAAATAACCTGGCAAATACAACAGCCAGACAAGGTGACTACAACAAAGCTGAAACCTATTTTCAACAGGCCCTTCGTCGATACCGTCGTCTCGGCCGTTCTCGTGAAGAAGGCATGGTTCTCTCCAATCTGGGTCTTATCTATGTTGGCACAGGTAAATATGACCGCACCATCACCTACTGCCAAGACGCGCTAGCAATTGCTCGCAACATAGACGACTTCACCACAATAACCTATGCCCTAATCCATCTAGGGAATGCCTATCTTGGACTAGGCCAAATCCAGGAAGCTCGAACCTGTTATGAAGAAGCCAGAACCATACAAGGCCAGATTCGCTCAAGCTATCTCAACAGAGACATATTGACCGGCCTGGCTAATGTCCATTTTCTAGAAGCTGATCTTCCCGCTGCATTGGAGTTAGTTGAGCAAATAATACAATTGTTGCCCGATGATTCAGAGGATAAGATAGAGATTCCTGTCCTAGTTTATTTCGTTCTTTTTCAGGTCTTGGAACAAGCAGGTGATAGGCGAGCGGCAAATTATCTTGAGACCGCTTTCCGCTTATTACAAGAACGAGCCGCCATGTTAGATGGCGACGATCTACGACAATTCTTCCTGGAAGAGATGCCCCTCCACCGGGAAATTATGGAGGCATATCAATCTCAATGACGGCCGATCAAATCCTAACAATCCTACTACATGGCAACCAGCTAAAACGCACCGCCCGCACTGGCTGGGTACAGCGCGGCGTTCCCAACCCTGAAAACGTCGCCGCCCATACCTTCGGTGTCGCCTATGCCGCCCTACTCCTTATCCAACTAATAGAGCAGTCACTAGATTCTGGCAAAATCTTAACAATGGCCCTACTCCATGATTTACCTGAAGGCTTAACAACAGACATCCCGACCCCGGCTTGGCGCTACCTTCCTCCTGGCATCAAAACAGAGGTTGAAAGAGGCGCGATGCAAGAGATATTAGAAATTGACGGATCAGCCGCCCGTACAGCAAATCTTATGGCTGCCTGGGAAGAACTCCACGCCAATGAAACGGCCGAAGCCCATCTCGTCCACGATGCCGACAAACTTGATATGTTCCTTCAAGCCCTTGTCTATCAAGAACAGACAGCAAACAGTCATCTAGAAGAGTTTTGGACTGTCCCCCATCGTTTCTACTTTTCCGAAGTCCAGGCCATTTACGATCAGTTACGCCAAAATTGGCAAAAGATAAGTGGAAGTTCTTAGCCTTGAAAATAACCTCGCTGCCCCTTATACTCCCCGCTCATGAGTACCTACCGAAAAATAATTCACCAGGAAAGCGGCAAAACCCTTGTCGAAAACGCACTATGGTGTAATTCCTTCACCACCAAGCTGCGGGGGTTCACCTTTCGCCGCACCTGGAAGGATGGCGATGGACTGGTTCTGGTCGAAAAAAAGGATAATCGCGTCAACACCGCCATCCACATGCTCTTCGTCTTCTTTGACCTCGGCGTTATCTGGGTCAATGATGCTGGGAAAATTGTGGATACGGCCGTTGCCAAACCCTGGCGGCTCTCCTATGCTCCCCAAGCCCCCGCCCGTTATGTAATCGAAGCCCATCCCGACATCACCACTCAAGTCAAAATCGGTGACACAATTACCTTCGCAGAGACAACAACATGACTGGCCTATTAATGCAGGGAATATCACCAAATAAATCAATCCCTATACCCTTTTGCGGCTACGCGCCTTTGCGTGAGCCATTTCTTAAAGAGTAACCACCCTCGTGAAACGCTACCTATTCCTCCTCCCCATTCTGTCCCTTGCCATCTTAGCCCTAATCTTCCAACCTGTCCTGGCTCAAACCGAATCGCCGACGCCAACCCTGATACCAACCCTGGCCCCAACCCCAACACCATCATTTACCCCAGGCCCAAACGGTGACATCCCCTTAGTACATATTGTCCAGAGCGGAGAAACCTTAACCACCATTGCCGACCTATACAGCACAACAGTCGAGGTGTTACAACAACTCAACAACATCAGCGATCCCGAACTGGTTTTCGCCGGGCAAGAACTTATCGTTCCCGGGGGTGGCGGTTCGGCCGTTGCCACCAGCTACGTAGTCCAATTAGGCGACACCTTGTCCAACCTGGCCGCCGATTTCAACACAACGACAATCGCCATCGCCCAGGCAAACCAACTCATCAATCCCTATCACCTTGTCTCCGGCCAACCCCTAACTATCTTTAGCCGAACCGGATCGGCCGCTCCACAACCCCGAACCGGAACACCCCATATGGTTCAATCTGGCGACACCCTCCTAACCATCGCAGCCCAATACAACCAATCTCCGGCTGCCATCATTGCCGCCAACGACCTCTCAATCCCAACCTACCTTCTTCCCGGCCAACGGCTCCGCATTCCGAGCGATAGCCGTTATCAAACCCTGCCCGGTCAATGGGCGGCGATAGGGCTGCATCCCGTTTCGGCCGTTCAAGGCCAAACCTTGGCTATCTATGCTGAACATTTAACGGTCGGCCAACCTTCCGGTGAATTTCTTGGTCAATCCCTTCGTTTTAGCCCCTTCGGCGAAAGAGGCTACGTTGCCTTAGTCGGCATTGATGCTTTCACGCCGCCTGGCGATCACCCCCTTTTCCTAACTGGTATTGGCGAACAACCCTGGCGGCCGTTTCGTCAAAACATCCGCATCGGCAGCGGCAACTATGGCACCCAGGCGATCACCATCCCCGAAAACCTATCCCACTTATTAGCCCCTGAAATCCGAGCTGACGAAGACACCTTCCTGGCAACTGTATTCAGCCAGTTTAACGAGGCCCAACTTTGGGACGGCCTATTTCAAATGCCCATCAGCAACACCATCGTAACGGCCGACTATGGGGCCGCTCGTTCATACAACGGTGGCCCAATTGAAATCTACCACACCGGCATAGACTTTTCAGGTGGCATTGGCACCCCTATTTTCGCTCCCGCAAACGGCCGTGTTGTCTATAGTAATACCACCTCTATTCGTGGAAACGTCCTCATCGTCGATCATGGCCTGGGGGTCATGTCCGGTTTCTATCACCTATCAAAGATTCTCGTACCAGTTGGCGAACTCGTTAGCGCTGGGCAATTAATTGCTGAGGGTGGTAACTCTGGCCTCTCCAGCGGCCCCCACCTCCATTGGGATTTACGAATAATGAATGTAACCGTCAACCCCTTACAGTGGACTGAAGAATCCTTCCCTTAGCTACCGTCTACAATTCTGGCAGGGATAGAAAAGGTGGATATAGCCTAATTTCAGATATACCATCCTGTCTCCCGCCTGTCTCACCCTCTTTAGTTCCAATAATTGTCTAACAGTTGCACCTTGCCATCTGGCTGGTATAATTTTATGGTTTTGAGCAACCCCAAAATTTCATTAAAAATCCCGTGCGATTTTATTCCAAATTCGTCAAAAATTAGGCAGGAGTAAAGTGTGAACCAACCCCAAACCCAAACGCCTGAGTACTGGGGAAACGATTTTAGTATCACAGATTCAGATATAGAAGAAATCTACAATGGCATAATCGAGGCAGAACGTCCTCAAACAGCGAATCAAATTGCCCGCGTCATCATCCAGTACCGCGTTGCTGAAGAAACGGCGCGTGTTAATCAAACCCTATCAGGCCATACGGTATATCAACCTAATAGCAGCTACGATATTGGCGACAAGCTCGTCTTCCCAGCTCTAAAGTTTGCCCAGGCCACAGTAACCGGTGTGCGCGAAGGCTACGAACCCCAAATTGGCAAGTTCGATGTCCTTGCTGTCGATATGAACAACAAGACCAGGGAATTTGCTGCCAATTTCCCAGCAGAACATGCCCTAAATTTAGATGATCTTGACTCATTCGATCCATTCGGGGATGTTGATCTAGAAGACCTGTACCAACGTTTTGAAGGGCAAGTTAGCCAAAAAGTAACGGCCGCATTATCGAAACGACCTGAGTTTGTTAAGCTTGGCAATGAATGGTTTGTGGAAGGACTGATGGCTGAGGCCAACGTCGGCCACCTTCATCTGGCTGAAGCTGTTTTGGAAATGAACGAAGGTGGCCCCCTGCCCACCGATGAAATTCTCATCCACCTTGATATGGACGAAGGGCTAGACATCTCAGTCCAGCGATTTTCGCTCAACTATGCCTTGCTCAATGACGGCCGTTTCGATGAAGTTGGCCCTCCAGGAAAAGTCTCCTGGTTCCTATCTCGTCTTGAACCCGATGCCGTCAAGATCGCCCCAGAATCATTGGCTTATTCGCCAACCAACTACGATCACGCCTTGTTAACACCCCAACTTTTATTGTTAGAGCGGGAACTTGATGACGAATGGTCAGACCTGGAACCGCCAACAACGGCCCAACCAACGATTCTTTCTCTGACCTATCCCCATCGTTCCGCAGGCACTTTGCCGCTCAGTTCTCAACTAAAACCCCTGTTCCCCAGCGGCATCTCCGCCCATCAACGCATTATCCTAATTGATGAGAAGAGCGAACAGCAAATCGAAGCCTGGATAGTCCAGGAACACCGCTACATATTCGGCCTGTCGCAATGGTTCGAAGAGAACGAAATTCCAATTGGTGGCTTTATCACCTTGAAGCCAGGAGCAGAGTTAGGCACAGCTCTCATCGACTTCGATCGCAGACGGCCGCAGCGAGAATGGGTCCGTTTGGCCTCGATTGAAAACAATCGACTGAAATTCGACCTTGAACGACGAAGTGTTAGCTGTGGCTATGATGACCTCATGATCGTCGGCACAGATTATGTTACCGCCCTCAATGCTTACGCTCGCCGGGTTAGGGACAACGACCGTTCATTAGCCTCGCTTCTAATAGAGATTTTCCCTGAACTCGCTCGCTTGAACCCTCAACAAACTGTTCATACCAAAACCATCTACAGTGCCATTAACATGGTTAAGCGAATACCACCTGGCCCCCTGTTTGCAGAACTTATTAAACACCCCTCCTTCAACCCGGTTGGGGATCATTACTGGCAATACGATAGATAAAGTGAGGATTCCATTTTGAGCAGACCACGTCCCAAGATAAATGTCAGCCAATTACAACGTCCAACCATAGACACTCGCTTCTATATCGATTATGAATGGTGGGACAACTCAAACCTCGATTTGAAAACCTACGTTTACAGCCGCCTTGAGTTGGGGGACGATTTATCATTGGATTCAGACATTGAGCAAGTAGATTTAGTTGATCCAGAAACAGGTGAAGTTCGTCAGGTTGAAGGCTTTCAGTATGCCCTCCAAGCCTACTTTAGTCAGATGCCAGATGATTTTACAACCAATACCTCGCTGGTCGATGCCATCTTTTACACCCTTCTCGCCAATGTCAATCGGCCGATGACCGCCCGTGAATTGGCCGACAAAGTAGATCGAGAGCCAGAGACTGTTTTGAAAACGATTTCCGGGCCACATATCTACCAAGGTATACGGCCGATTCTCGATGATGTGTAAAGGTAAAAGCCTGACTTTTGACTAATTCGAGTTGGTAAGCAAATAGGTAAAAATCAGGCTTTTACTATGGAACTAACCGTCAAGCTATACGGAATCCTGCGCCGCTATCGCCCTGAAACGGCCGAAGGCGCACCCCATCATCCGTTCCCAATCTCGCTTCCAGAAAACAGCACCCTCCATGATTTAATCGACCTGCTCCAAATCAAAGATGGAGTGGTCAATGCGACAGCCGTCAATGGCGAAGCCGTCAACCAAGACACCCGCCTCCACGATGGCGACACAATTAGCCTCTTCCCCCCCGCTGCTGGTGGCGCCAGCTAAATAAATTTAACGAACTCCTTACAAGATAACCATTGACGTTGTATAGCGTTACGATTAAAATTCTACTAAGTTTCTAGCCCCAGTAGCTCAACGGATAGAGCAACAGACTTCTAATCTGTAGGTTGGGAGTTCGAGTCTCTCCTGGGGTACTGTTAGCCGCAATTGTTGTACAACAATCGCGGCTTTATTTTTATATTCACAACATGACAACGAGCATTCTTCCTTCATGATTCTTGTTACAGGTGCAACCGGCTTTCTCGGTCACAATTTAATCCCCCGACTTCGCAAAGCAGGCTATCAGGTACGAGCGCTCGTTCGGCCGTCCAGCGATGTCTCTTTCCTCCGTGAGAACCAGGTCGATCTCGCTTATGCCGAAGACATAACAGATACAACGGCCGTCCACCAAGCCTGTCAAGGGTGTCGCTCTGTCATCCACGCCGCCGGACACTTCCGCTTTTGGGGCAGTCTACCTACATTCTGGCAAACAAACGTCGAGGGTACTGCAACAGTATTAGCTGGGGCTGTCGCAGCCGGGGTCGACCGCTTCATCCATATCTCAACCGTTGTTGTCATCGGCCAGACCCAAATCGGCCAGATCATCAATGAATCCACCCCCTGCACCCCCTTAGACCCCTACCAGCGCACCAAGTTAGAAGGCGAGAAGCTGGTGCAAACCTATCATCAAGAGCGGGGATTGCCCACTATTATCCTCCGTCCCGGCGCTTTCTACGGCCCCTGGGGTCATTATGCGTTCAATCGTCTCTTTTTTGAAGAACCGCTGCGGGGCTGGCGCATCAAAGTTGATCACGGCCGTCACATCACCTTCCCCGTTTTTGTCCCCGACGTCGCTCAAGCGATTGAGTTAAGCCTTAAAAACGGCCGCCCCGGCCAAACCTATAACATTTCAGGCCAATCCTTGACCCATAAACAAGTCAACGCCATCGTCAGCGACCTCGCCGGAATTAGTCACTGGCGCTTGAATATTCCCACTGCCGCCGTCGTCTCCCTAGCAAAAGTCTGGACCCTCCTCTCCCGCTACACCCGCCGCGAACCCTACTACCCCATCAACATGGCCCCCTACGTCTTCCAAGATTGGCTCATCTCCTCCGACAAAGCCCGCCAAGAGCTAGGTTTTTCCCCCACGCCCTTTGCCAAAGGCGCAGAAAAAACGCTAAAATGGTATTGGGAGAACAATCTCCTATAAAACAATTAGGTTATCTGGTAGGGGTTGGATGGCGCGGTGAAACCTTATTATGTCGCCGAAACCTTCTCTCCGCGCCATCTAACCCTCAACAAATTCAAATAATTCGTGTAATTCGTTGCAAGTTTTTTAGATCCCATTTTACTTATGAAGATATTCTCCGTCACTGAAATGGTCGCCGCCGAAAAAGCGGCCGACGAAATCGGAGCCGTCTCCTACCAGCAAATGATGGAAATGGCCGGAAAAGCCGTCGCCGAAGCCATCACCGCTCGCTGGGCCGTTGATGGTAAAAATATCACCATCCTCGTCGGCCCCGGCAACAACGGCGGCGATGGTCTGGTAGCTGGCCGTTATCTGGCCCAGGCAGGAGCCGATGTCACCTTTTACTTACTAAAAGATAGAGACCCCGGAACTGATAGTAATCTGGCAAAGGTCATGGAAATGGGTTTGTTCGTTTTGAACGCCGCCTTCGATCAACGTCACCGCGTTCTTCGCACACGCTTAAATGTCACAGATATTGTCATTGATGCCCTCTTAGGAACAGGCGTTTCCCGTCCCATTAGCGGCCCTCTGGCAAAACTGATGAAACAGTTACAAGCTGGATTGGAAGAGCGGCAGCAAATTTTAACTAATAAACATCGCCTTTCTCAGATTAGCATTGCTGCAATTGAGGACCAGACCACATCGGCCGAATTTCCCAGCCCAATCGTTGTCGCGGTCGATTGTCCCAGCGGCCTAAATTGCGACACAGGCGCAATCGATACCCTGGCCCTCGTGGCCGATCTTACCATCACCTTCGCCGGCCCAAAACGGGGACATTTTATCTTTCCCGGCGCTGCCAACTGCGGCGAACTAATCGTTGCTGATATCGGCATTCCTCCCGATTTACCCTTCGTTAGCCAGATCGATCTTGAGTTATTTACGGCCGACACCGCCCGCTCTCTACTACCTCCTCGCCCGCCCGACGGTCACAAAGGCACCTTCGGCTCCGTTCTCATTGCCGCAGGTTCAACGCGTTATTGGGGTGCGCCAGCATTGGCTGGCAAAGCCGCCTACCGGGCTGGCGCAGGACTGGTGGCATTGACAGTTCCCAGGGCAATACGGCCGTCTTTAGCAACCCAACTACCAGAAGCAACTTTCCCTACAATGACGGCTGGAGATATCTTAGAAGCTGATAGCATTGAAGAACTAGCCAACGATCTCCATTCCTATCAAGCATTGTTAATAGGGCCAGGGCTAGATGATGCCGATAACTTTTTGACTACATTATTAACGGTCGACTCATTGCCCCCCCTAGTCATTGATGCAGATGGACTAAACATCCTCTCTCGCCAAAACAATTGGCCCCAACTGTTGCCAGCCAACACCATTATCACGCCGCACCCTGGCGAAATGGCTCGACTGATGGCCGTTCCACTACCTGATCTCAAAGAGATGGAGCGAGTTGAATTGGTACGACAGAAAGCGGCCGAATGGAACTGCATCGTCTTGCTCAAAGGTGCTTATACCGTGATTGCTGCGCCAGACGGCCGTTGTTCTCTCCTCCCCTTCGCCAATCCCGCTCTGGCCGTTGCGGGCAGTGGCGATGTACTATCTGGTATTATTGTTGCCCTGTTAGGGCAAGGAATGGATAGTTATGAAGCGGCCGTTTTGGGCGGCTTTCTTCATGGGGCCGCTGCCTCTACCGCTGGCTTAGCTAGAGGCTTACTAGCAAGCGATATTAGTAACCAACTACCTACAGTTTTCCAAAAACTCATCAGATAACAGAACGCGCTCCCCTGTTTGCCCCCTTTCCTTATCTCGCTATAATCCAGCCCCATTCTTAATATTATGGAGGTTTTTTACCTATGAAACGTATACCCGTTGCTGTGTTGGCCGCGACCGGAACGGTCGGCCAACGATTTGTCGAACTGCTAGCAAACCATCCCTGGTTTGAAGTCAAAGTTGTCACTGGCTCTCCACGCACTGTAGGCGGCCGTTATGGCGATGGCGTTAACTGGATGATGGCAGGACAACCCCCGGCCGACATCGCCGACCTCATCGTTCAGCCAACCGAACCTAACCTCAACGTCCCCGTTGTCTTCTCTGCATTGCCAACCAAAGATGCTAAAGAAATGGAGCCACTCTTTGCCGCCGCTGGCTATGTCGTCATCACCAACGCCTCTGCTTACCGAATGACGGCCGATGTACCCTTACTCATTCCCGAAATCAACCCCGACCACACCAGCCTTATTCCCACTCAAAAAGCAAACAACAACTGGGAAGGCTATATCGTGGCTAGCCCCAACTGCTCCACCACCAGTGCCATCCTGCCCATGAAAGTATTGGATGATGCCTTTGGGTTGGAAGCGGCCGTTATCACCACCATGCAAGCCATTTCCGGTGCGGGCTATCCCGGCGTTTCCTCAATGGACATCCTCGATAACATCGTCCCCCACATCGGCGGCGAAGATGAAAAGCTAGAAAATGAGCCAACCAAGCTTCTAGGAACGGTCAAAGACGGCCGTCTCCAATTAGCCAATCTTAAATTAGGCGCTCAGGCTAATAGGGTCCCTGTCATTGATGGTCATTTGGCAAGCGTCAGCGTCAAACTGCGCCAACCAGCCTCTGTGGAAGAAGCAATAACCGCGCTTGAAAGCTGGCAGCCGCCCGCTATTTCGGCACTTTTACCTAGTAGTCCCGACCGAGCTTTAATCTACCGTCATGAACCAGAGCGGCCACAGATTCGACTGGACCGAGACAGTGAAAAAGGATTGGCCTGGACTGTCGGCAAAGTCCGCAAATGCGGCGCCCTTGACCTCCGCTTCCTCTCCATCACCCATAATACCCTTCGTGGCGCAGCCAGCGGCTCCCTCCTCAACGCCGAACTGCTAGTCAAGCAAGGCTACATTTGCCAGGATTAAAATAGTAAATTCATTAACATTTGTTAAAGTGAGTTTGCACTCTAAATGAAGATGTTATGATCGCCCCGGTCAATTGCCCTCTGCCTAGAGGAAGGCAGGTGTATTTTTTCAGCCAAATTTCAACTTGACATCCGCACATCAATATAAGAATAGGAGATATTTAATGTATTCATTCATGCTCCGGGTTCGCTCCCAAATCTTGGTCGTCGCCCTAGTATTGCTGGCAATCATCCTTTTTAGTGGATGGAGCCAGCTTTCTGCCCAGACTGACGACCCCATCCAGCAAGAATTAGCTGACCTAGATTTGACAGAGGCTATGCGCCGCTTTCTAGAAAACAGAGATGATCCAATCGTTGAGGAAGCAATGCCTGCTACCCCTTGTGTAGGTGGCATGGCTGGACCTTATCCCTGTGAAAACATCGACTTGATGAGCTTCACACCTGTTTCAACCTTTGGCTCCACCTTTGCCAACGATATGTGGGGTTGGACCGATCCGCTCGACGGTAAAGAGTATGCAATCGTTGGGGTAAACAGCGGCACCGCTTTCGTTGATATTTCTGATCCAGAAAATCCCGTTTATCTAGGCAAACTCCCAACTCATACCTCGAATTCAACCTGGCGTGACATCAAAGTCTACAACAATTACGCCTTTGTTGTTAGCGAGGCTAGCGGTCATGGTATGCAGATTTTTGACCTAACTGAACTACGCTCTGTCGTCAGCCCGCCAACCACTTTTTCTAACACCGATCACTACAGCGGTTTTGGTGACGCCCATAACATTGTTATCAATGAGGACAGCAGCTATGCCTACGGTGTCGGCACCAACACCTGCTCCGGTGGTTTGCATATGGTCAACATCCAAGACCCCTTAAACGCCTCCAACGCTGGTTGCTACAGTGGCGATGGCTATACGCATGATGCGCAATGCGTCAATTATGCAGGGCCAGATACAGACTACACTGGCGCAGAAGTCTGTTTCAATTCCAACACCGATACCCTAACCATTGTAGATGTCACCAATAAAAACACACCTGTTCAAATTGCCCGTAAAGGCTACCAAGGCGTAGGTTATACTCACCAAGGCTGGCTGCTGGACGGACACCGTTACTTCCTACTAGGCGATGAGGGGGATGAATTCAGCAACGGCCATAATACCCGAACCTACATCTGGGACTTGATTGACCTCGATAATCCAGTCCTCATCGGTAACCACACAGGCCCAAATTCATCAGTTGACCACAATGTATATATTCTTGGCAATTACGCTTACGAATCAAATTATTCAAGTGGTCTTCAGGTCTTTGACTTGAGTGATGTAGCAAACGCTAATCTAACAATGGTCGGTTTCTTCGATACCTACACGCCCAACAATAATGCCAGTTACGATGGCTCTTGGAGCAACTACCCCTACTATGACAATGGTATTGTTGCCATATCCTCTGAGCAAGGGTTGTTCATTGTCCAGACAACATTTAGTGGATTCGGCACCTTAGAAAGAGACGAAGAAGAAATTGAAGAGACAGTCATGATGGGCGAGAGTGTCACCCGTACCTTGACGGTCAGTAACACGGGCAACATCTCCTTCACTTTCACCGCTACTGAAGGCGCTGTTTGGGCCGAAGTCTCACCCTCCGGCGGGACGCTCGATCCAGGTCAATCGATGGATTTGTCAGTCGTTTTCGATAGTTCGGCAACAGCAGGGGCCGGTGATTACACCGACGCGCTCTCTTTCAGCGGTTCGTTCAATAATTCGCCAGACGATGTCGATTTGATTTTGCATGTCACAGAGATTGAAGAATATTCTTCATTTATTCCGATGATGATTGGTGATGGCGGTGCGGCCCAAGCCCCAACTTCACCCACAACCTCCCTACCTTTCTTACTTCCTCTCATCGGCTTCACAGCCCTCGCCGGAATCGGCCGTCTTAAAAAGAATCAATAACCTATAGCCAACAAAAAAGGTGATAGTCTCTGTAAGCATTCAAAGAATGCCAGAGACTGTCACCCTTACTCACAAATTACAGATTACCAATTGAACTAAATAATACTTATTAACCAGCAATAACATGGCGCAAGTTAACCAAGGCAAAGGCAATATGATGCCTACCCAAATAATAAGCGTCACGTCGGTCGAGCCTTAATAACAAAGCGCGGAACTTGTCTATCCAGGCGAAGAGATGAGTTTTAGGCAAACAGGATTTGGTATATAAACCTGATGCCCGGTTGGAATTAATCTACCGTTGTCTTGGTCAATCCAAAATGTGACGATAGTGTTGCTATCCTGGTTAGCGGCCAGTAAAAACGTTCCGGTAGGATCAATGACAAAACCGCGCGGTTTATTGCCTTCAGTTAATGTGAAATCAATTAGGGTGAGCCATCCTGTCTTTTGGTCAACGGTATAGTAAGCGATGGTATCATGGCCCCGATTAGAACCATATAGAAATCGGCCGTTCGGCGAAAGATGTAAATCTGCCGCAATGTTCAGCCCACGATACCCTTCAGGAATCGTTGAAATATTTTGAATCTCCCGTAATTGTCCTCGCACAGCGTCATAAGTAAACCCAGTAATAGTTGAACTCAACTCGTTGATGACATATGCGTAATTTTGATTAGGGTGGAAGACCAAATGACGTGGCCCGCTGCCTGGTTTAGTACGCAGATACGGCCGTTCATTTGGATACAATCGTCCATCCACCGCATTAAAACGATATTGCATCACCTTATCCAGGCCCAAATCTGACACGAAAGCAAAGTGGTTTTTCGGATCAAGCACGATGGAATGTGGATGGGGTGCTTCTTGACGTGTTGGATGTTGGCTGCTGCCCGAATGGGTCACAATGTCGCTCGGCTCTCCTAAAGCACCATCTTCATCTATAGGTATTACAGCAATATTGCCGCCCATATAATTCACGAGAAGCAGGTGACGGCCGTTACGGTCAACCGTAAGATAACAAGGAGCGCCACCATGACTAAATTGTTGATTGATAAGCGTTAGCTCTCCAGAGGATGGCTCAATAGCAAAGGCGCTTACGCCACCACCTGGCCGTTCCTCAAATTCCGAACTTTCATTCACGGCAAAAAGCCGATTTCGTTCAGAATCAATTGCCAGATAGGAGGGATTGTCAACCTCTTTGACGCCCGTTAGCCTCAAGTTGCCCGTCGCCGTGTCAAGCTGATAGCTATAAATCCCCTTGCTTCCCCCGCCTGTATAAGTCCCGATATAAACCAGAACAGGTATATTCATTGAAGTTTAATCCTGGAGCTTCGTGATGATAATAGATTCAGATAAACCTGACTAACAGCCCGGTTATATTTGGACATTATAGCTGTAGAGATGTAGATTCGCGTACCACTAATTCGGCCGTTAATTTAGTGGGAAAGAGCGACTGACCTTTTAAGCGAGCCAATATGATTTTGGCCGCCTGCTGACCAAGCTCAAAAGCTGGTTGTTTGACTGTCGTTAGAGGTGGGATCATGAATGCCGCCGCCGGTTCATCATCATAGCCAACAAGCGACACATCTTCTGGCACTCGAATGCCCTTTCGGTATAGCGCAAGCCGGGTACCATAAGCCATCTGATCATTGGCGGTATAAATGGCACTGAAAGAGATTCCCCGTGAAAATAACATTTCAACGGCCAGCACACCTGACTGTCGCCGAAAATTCCCCTCTACAATTAATTCTTGGATTGGCTCGATGCCTGCATCTTTAAGCGCTTGAATGTAACCCTGTTGTCTTTGGAGGGCGTCCGGTTGATCAGAAGGCCCGCTTATATAAGCAATTCGACGATGGCCACGTTCGATTAAATGTTGAGTAGCTAAATAAGATCCCCGGACATTATCACTGTAAACACAATTTTCTTCAAAGTCTTTTATATTTCGAGCGGCAACAACAAGCGGGATCTGTTCGGCGAATATATTTAGGTCCTCCGCCTCTAAAAAACCACCAATGACGATAAGCCCATCAATTCGGCGCCGCATCATGGCCACAACAGCTTCCTTTTCAATCTTAGGTTGCCATTGACCATCGGCAAAAATGGGGAAGTAGCCCGTATCATACAGCCCCTGAACAACCCCCCGGAGAATGGCATCGTAAAAAGGGCTTCCGAAATTTTGGGTTAAGACACCAATCGCCATTGATTGGCCACTCGCAAGGCTTTGGGCAAAAATGTTGGGTTGGTAATTTAACTCCTTTACGGCAGCCAAAACGGCTTTGCGCTTAGATTCAGTTACATTTGCCGTGCCACCAAGTACCCTGGAGACTGTACTAATAGAAACTCGTGCTGTTCGAGCTATATCAGAGATTGTTACATTATTTTTGTTTGCCATATTGTAAATATCCTACCCTACTTGAAAACGCTTTCATCAATCTTATTACAAATAGCATATTTTGGCAATTCACCGTCATGGACAACATAAAAAACCATGATTTGCATATTTATTTTGCCATTGACACCTAAAGATATGTGTGATAATATGTTATTTATGAAAACGCTTTCACAGATACTTAGTATATATAGCCCCATTTGTGCAAACGCTTTCAAGGTGTTTAATTTGTTGGAGGTGACAATGGAATTGGATTTACTTCATAAATGATACGCTTGACAATTTGTTTACCTATTTTTACAGATGCAACTAGATTGCGATTCAAAACTCTATCGGAGGAGATTTAAGAATGAAAAATAAACGTTGGTTATTGATAACAATGCTCATTATCCTGAGTATGGTGCTAGTCGCTTGTGGTGGAGGAGATGATCCAGAACCCACAGCTGAAGGAACTTCACAAGAAGAGGCTGAAACGCCAACTGAAGAAGCAGAAGAACCTGCCGAAGAAGCAGAAACGCCCAGTGAAGGCGAACCAGTTACATTACGGGTTTTGATCCATCAGAATCCACCCATGGTTGAGTTCATGGAAGCCTTCAATGCTGAATTTGAGGCTGCTAATCCGAATGTGACCGTTGATATGTCAGTTGTGAACGCCAATGACCTGAGCACTGTCACCCAAACCCGTCTATCCGCCAATGACATTGATGTCATCGATATCTTCGGATTTGCTAATCCTGTCCAAGATTACATGAGCGGCGCGACACCTCCAAGCTGGCAGACCTTGATTGAAGCAGGGCTGCTTATGGACCTGACAGGCCAGGATTTTGTCTCTAACTATGATGAAGCCACGATTCAGGATGCCGGTTCTTATAACGGTAAGGTTTACTCGATCAATCTCGGCCGTGTTACCTACAGCGGTATGTTTGTTAACACCGACCTCTTAGCCGAAAATGGCTTGGAAACCCCAACCACCTGGAGTGAATTGGTTTCGGCATGTGAAACTCTCACCGAAGCTGGCGCTAACTGTATGACGGTTGGTGGTGGCGACGGTTGGCCCGTTTTTGTCGGCTCCTATGGCCTGCTTGGTTCGATGTTCCCCGATCAAGAAGCCTTGGTTGAAGGACTTTGGACTGGCGACATCAAATGGAACGAAGGTCAAGCCCTTGAACTGTGGGATCGCTATCAAATATACGCTACTGAAATGCTTGAAGAAGGTGTCACCGGTATCTCCCATGATGCTGGCCCAGCCCGCTTCGCTGCTGGCGATGTCGCCTTCATGCCCACCGGCAACTGGCAAGGCCCCTCCGTTGTAGATGCTGGCCCAGAATTTGAATGGGTTTATGTCCCATTCCCAGGCAGCGATGATGTTGAAGACAACCAATATTTGTTTGGTAAATACGATCAGGGTTGGGCCATTGCAGCTGATACACCTAATGAAGAAGCTGCACTAGCATACCTGGCCATGTTCTCTGACCCAGATAACTATCAGGCTTTCATCGATGCCGTCGGTTTCATTCCGACCCAGCCAACCGCTCAATTGGAAGGCAAACTCGGTGAATCAGTTGCGCCATATCTGGAAAACTTCCGGGTTGGATATGAGCAATACTGGGTTGAACCCCAAGGTGCCGGACAATGGGCCAACGGTGGTCAAGGCTCTGCCTGGTTCGCACCATTCAATGAATGGGAAGATGCGGCCGCTCTGGCCGACCAGGCCCAGGCCGACCTACAGGCTGCCCTCGACGAGCTTGAATAATCTACGAATAAGATAACTTTCTAGGGTGTGGGTTTCCCGCTAGTAATCGGGAGATTCACACCCTTTTTAACAAGACTGATGACGAGGTAGGAGGTTTGGTATCATGAAAAACAATCTCTTTGGCGGTGGCTGGACGAGTAAGCTACCTTTCTTATTACTTATACCGGGTTTAGCACTCTACATCATTATCGCTCTCGGACCATCACTTGCAACAGCCGGTTATTCATTTACCGATGCCACCGGCATTCGCGGGGCGCCAGTCAATTGGGTCGGCCTTGATAACTACGACGAATTTCTATTTCGTGGCGTCGCCTCCCGAGACAACATTCAGGCCACAACCCGTACTTTGACGTTTATGTTTTTTGTGACGACTATCCAATTCACAATTGGTCTGTTCATCGCGCTTATCTTGAACCAAAATTTAAGGGGGAGGACATTTTTCCGAACCTTATATTTTATGCCGGTCATTCTCGGGGTTGCCATCCAGGGTCTCATCTGGAAGCTTTTTCTACTGCCGAGAGGGGGGCCGGTAGCTCAGGTTTTCGATTTGTTTGGCATTCAGTCTGAATTTTTAGGGGGACAGCCAGACGAAGCATTCGCCTGGGTAATTGTGGTTCAGATTTGGGCCAATATGGGCATCACGATGGTCATTTTCCTGGCTGGCCTGCAAACCATTCCCGGTGAACTTTATGAAGCCGCCCGGATAGATGGTGCAGGTAGATGGCAGTTATTCCGAAATGTCACCTGGCCTTTATTGACCCCCAGCATTAACACGAATTTTCTATTGAATGTTATTGGGTCGCTGCAAGCCTGGCAGTTGTTCCTGGTTCTCATCGGCTATAAAAATGGCACCCAGGTCCTGGGGTATCTCGTCTTTGCCGAAGGCTTTGGACAAACATCAGGCTCTGTTAGTAGTGCATTTCGCCAGGGGTTTGCGGCATCTGCGTCGATTGTTTTGTTTTTCCTGGTCTTAATTATTGGCTTTGCGGCGCAATATATCGTTAGCCGCCGAGAGCAGAGGTATTTAGGATGAGTTCAATAACCGAAAGAGACCTTATTAATACAGATTTGGATCAACCGCGGCCCCGACAACCTATTGACAGGGCAAAAATTGTATCTTATTTAATCCTGCTACTGTTCGCCTTACTTTACATCGGGCCGATGTTTTTGCTGGTCAATACGTCGTTCAAGACCCTTCCGGAATTTTTCAAGGATGCAACGGGGCTGGCTCCAAGTATTAATTTTGATAATTTCGTTGAAGCGTGGGATAAGGCGAATTTTCCTACCTATCTTTTCAATTCGGCGATATATACCTTCACAGCCACAACTATATTTGTTCTAACCTCGATATTTGTGGCCTTTCCAATCGCCCGGGGATATGGCCGTGGCAGCAAAATTTTACTAACTTTGTATGTTATCGCCTTGTTCTTGCCCCCTGCCCTGATTCCTCAGTTCCAGTTGATTTTGAACCTGGGACTTTACAATTCGCGCCTGGGCTTCATTTTCTTGTTCCTGATAAATCCCATTGGGGTCATTATCCTGGTCAACTACATCAAGTCGATTCCCAAAGAGCTGGATGAGTCGGCCGCGATGGATGGTTGTGGATATATCCGCTTTATCCTCCAGATCATCTTACCCCTCATCAGACCTGCTGTCGCAACCGTCGTCGTCTTGCACGCCATCGGCATCTGGAACGAGTTGATTTTGCCGACTATTTATTTGACCAATGATGACCTTTATCCTGTTACCCGGGGTCTAATCGTCTTCGAAGGGGTTTATGGCAGCAATTGGCCTGCGCTGGCTGCGGCCGTTCTCATGTTAACGCTGCCAATGTTGCTCCTTTACGTTTTCTTGCAGCGTTACATCATTGCCGGACTAACCGAAGGCTCTGTGAAGGGATAGTAACGACCCTGGAGCGGAGACAGGAGATGCCCCCAATCAAGATTAGAGATGTCAAAGTTATTCTGACGCAGCCAGGCCACTCCCGTCTGGTCATTGTGAAGGTGGAAACAACCGAACCTGGTTTATATGGGCTGGGTTGTGCTACCTTCACGCAGCGACTCTTTGCTGTAGAAGCAGCCATTGAACGCCATCTCAAGCCATTTCTGCTGGGACGTGATGTCCATCGCATCGAAGAAATCTGGCAGATGTCGATGGTTCATGGCTATTGGCGGAATGGGCCAGTGCTGAATAATGCCATCTCTGGGGTGGATCAGGCTTTATGGGACATCAAAGGTAAACGGGCAGGTATGCCCCTTTACCAACTCCTTGGGGGGAAAACGCGGGAAGCAGCGGCCGTCTACGTTCACGCAGACGGCCGTTCTCCTGAAGAAGTTGAAGACAACGCCCGCAAATTCGTTGAGCAAGGATACCAGTATATTCGGATTCAAATGGGTGGCTATGGTGGCAAACATATCGACCGAGTGAAACCTAAAAACGCGCCCGATGGCAACTACTTTGACCCACGCGCCTACAGCCGAAATATGCTCAAAATGATTGAACATATTCGAGTGCAACTAGGTGAAAAGATTGAACTTCTGCACGACATTCACGAACGACTTCATCCCATTGATGCAGTTCAATTCGCAAAGGATGTCGAACCTTTCAAGCTCTTCTTCCTTGAAGATGCCCTGGCCCCGGAAGATATAGATTGGTTCAAGATGATCCGTCAGCAGTGCGCGACGCCGCTGGCGATGGGAGAGCTTTTCAACAACCCCCATGAATGGCAGCCACTGATTACAAACCGCTTAATTGATTTCATCAGGATGCACATCAGCCAGATGGGCGGCATCACGCCAGCCCGAAATGTCGCTGCGATGGCGAATATGTTTGGCATACGCACCGCCTGGCATGGGCCAAGTGATACTTCGCCCGTCGGTCACGCCGCTAATTTACACCTCGACCTCTGGTCACCTAATTTTGGGGTTCAGGAATGGTATCGTCCCCAAGAGCTTGATTACGAGATGTTCCCCGGATTGCCTGAGGTTCATGACGGCTACCTCTACCCCAATGATCAACCAGGATTAGGAATTGATATTGATGAGAAGTTGGCAGCGAAATATCCCTGCCAGGAGATCGTTGAAACCTGGACTCAAACCCGACTGCCCGATGGTAGTCCAGTACGGCCGTAAAGTAGATGAACACGAACGCAAGCATAACTATTGAACAACAATACCAAGCCATAATCCCTCGCTATTCTGAATTAGCAGGCAAGGTTGCAGTTGTCACAGGCGGCGCCAGAGGAATTGGCTTAGGCATTGCCTTAAGATTACTTCGTGAAGGAATGCAGGTCGTCATTGGCGACATCAACCCAGAATCGTTGTCCCAGACCCAAGCTGCATTAGAAAAGCTAACCGTGCCATTCCTGACAGTTGAAGGCGATCTGAGTCAATCAAAAGCCATTCAATCCTTATTCAAGCAAGCCTCAGAAAAATTTGGGGCGGTGGATCTGCTTGTTAACAACGCAGCCGATCTAAAGCGGAAAAGGCTTCTAGATGAACATAAAACATTGTTAGACAAACAGATAGCGACTAATGTACGAGGCCCCTATCTTTGTTCTTATCAGGCAGCAAAAATCATGCAAGCGACTGGTGGTGGCAATATTATCAATATCTCGTCAGTTGGCGGCCTTCGATCACATTGGATTCCTTTACCTTATGATGTGACCAAGGGCGCTATTGATATGATGACTCGCGCTATGGCAATTGATCTGGCTGAATATAACATCCGGGTTAATGCGATTGGGCCAGGAGCAATCCGAACAAGAAGAACGCCACCAGATGCTCACCCGACCATTCAGGAAATGTCTGAACGAATCCCTTTAAGCAGATTCGGACTCACCTCAGAAATTGGCGCAATGGTGGCCTTTCTTAGCTCCTCAGAAGCCAATTATATCACTGGGCAAATCATCTATGTTGATGGCGGGATTACAGCGCAATTAAGTCCCCCAGGACAAAAACTTTAATGGAAGCGTCTATTATGAAAAAAACAATTTATTTATTCTTATTGATAATTGGCTTGCTAGTCGTTGGCTGTCAGGGAGAACAAGAAGTTGAATCAATACCAACTTCGACCAATGTTCCCCCTACAGCGACCGTTCCGCCAGAGCCGACCGAAGAACCCACCGCCACGGCCATTCCCACCTCAACCCCTATCCCAACGCCAATCCCCATACCAGTCTCGGCCGAAGAGGGTTGGGAATTGGTTTGGAATGACGAATTTGAGGGAACGGAGATTAATCCAGACAACTGGACCTATGATATTGGTGGTTGGGGCTGGGGAAATGGAGAAGCGCAATATTATACGAACGAGCCGGAAAATGCTCGGGTAGAGAACGGGATGCTGGTCATCGAAGCCCGCTTTGAACGATACGAGGAATCCTATTACACCTCTGCCCGGTTGTTAACACAGGGGCTTCATGCTTTTCAATACGGCCGTATTGAGGCTCGAATCAAAGTACCAGATGGCGTTGGAACCTGGCCTGCGTTCTGGATGCTTGGTGACAATTTCGGCCGTGACACTGACGACCCCCTCCAGAGCAATTGGCCCAATGTCGGCGAGATTGACATTATGGAATATGTCGGCCGTGAACCCGATCTCGTAGTCGGAACTGTCCATGGCCCAGGCTATGCGGGAGCCGGGGGACTGACCAGATGGAACCGGCAGGAGCATAACATTGCCGATGACTTCCACACCTTTTCAATTGAATGGGACTTCGACGGTATCCGTTGGTTTTATGATGGTGAAATGTACTACGACTTGAGCAGAGATGGCGTAGGTAACCGGGAATGGGTCTTCGATCAGCCCTTCTTCATAATTGTAAACCTCGCCCTCGGCGGCACGTTAGGTGGTACAATCGCCCTGGATACCGAATTTCCCCAAAACCTTTACATCGACTACGTTCGTGTTTATCAACCAATTTCAGAGTAGGAAAAACAGATGTTAAACCGAACAAACATTGCATCCAAAAGGAAGGATTTTATTATGATTAACCACTTTCGTAAATTTCTAGTCTTGCTCTTTATTAGTGTATTTATTATCGGCATTATAGCCCCCCTGACTGGTCATTCTAACGTGGCCCAGGCAGCGACCCCAGATGCCCTCATTGATGATTTTGAAGATGGCGACGCCTCTGATTGGTTCTTTTTTGGCGGTAATGCTGCTGGTGGCGGCGGTGGCGCACTTGCAGATCGGCCGTATGAAGGCAGTTATTATCTCAGCACAGGTTGGGGTGGGAATGGTACTGGCAGCGGCTTCTATGGCGGCTTTTTCAGGAACTGGGATAACGCCGCCCAAGTTGTCCCCCCGGCTGACCCCTGGCTGAACGTCTGGGTTCTCAACCAGAGTGACGCTACCGTAGACCAATATAATCTTGAAATCACACTCCGTGAAGATTTGAATGGGGATGGCTGGACTAGCGGTCAGGAAGATTCAATCCAATTGGTCAGCCCTTTCAGCAGCGCGACGTTTGATGACCAATGGACATTAATTAGCGCCCCGCTAAGTAGTTTCACCAATTTAGGCACAGGGGGAGATGGCGTTTTTAATGGCAACCTGGATGAGGTTGTGGTTGTCATTGGCGGCGTTCAAGGGCCAGGGGGATCAACGGTCGAAGTCGATTTCGACCAGTTTTCATTCACCTCTGGCGGGCCAATTGATAGTTCTGTCCTTGTTTTCGATGATATGGAGCATGGCGACCCCTTCGGGAATGGTTGGTTTGCTTTTGGCGGGTCTGTTGGTGGGGGCGGTATCGGCGCGAATAACGCTGATTTGCCACCCAGCGACGGCGGCCTCTTTTCATTGGAAACAGGTTGGGGGTCTGGTGGTGTGCCGGGCTTCTTTGGTGGTTTCGGCCGTACCAACCCGCTCGACTTGACCGACACCGACTACTTCAATTTCTGGATCAACCCGAATCCCGGCCAGGACTATACTCTGGAAATAAACTTACAGGAAGATGATAACGGCGATGATGCCATCAACCCGCCAGACGACGATGAGTTCCAATACAACTGTATCGTCTCCTCGACCGGCCCATGTGCCATTAGCGGTGGCGGCTGGCAGCAAATCTCGATTCCATTAGATGATTTCTTCGACGACAACTCCTTCCTTTTCGGTGGCAATGGTCTGCTTGATGCCGTCCCTGTGTCCGAGGGCGGCAACGGCCAGCTAATCAATGTCGTCATCGCCGTCATCGGTAACAGCGGCTCCGACGTTAACTTCCGAACCGATTACTGGGCCTTTTCACAGGGGCCGCTGGCAACGCCAATTCAAATTATTGATGATTTTGAAGATGGTCTTCCGGTTGGAACGGATGGAGACGGAAACACAGTTGGCTTCTTCACCTTTAGTGATGGCAGTCCGGTATCTATTGCCACAACTGACACCCCCCCGGCTCCCGTTCCCGGCTCAACGGCTGGCAACAATGTCATGGCCCTGACCGGGGATGTGACCGCTTTTGCAGGCTTTATTCACGCTTTTGAGAATTCCACTATTGATGCCTGGGTTCCTCAAGATTGGAGCAGTTACGAAGGCTTTAGCTTCTGGCTTTACGGCCATAATACCAGCACGACCGTATTCGTTGATATCCTCGACAACCGCAATCCTAGCTCGACTACTGATGATGCTGAACGGTTCACCGTTAGCTTAATAGACGACTTCTCCGGCTGGCAATATTTCGAGTTCCCCTTCAGCGACTTTGTTCGCAAGGAGATTGGTAATGGTGCGCCAAATGACGGCTTTACACTGACCCAGGTTTACGGCTGGGCATTAGGTACGCTCAACACCCCCGGGGAAATTACCTATTACATTGATGATGCGGCCGTTTACGGCATCGCCGAGATTCCAGAGCTGTCCGTCACCTTCACGGTTGGCCTCAACTACATTGAGGAAGGCACCACCGGCGATGTCGCCGTCAAGCTCAACCGGCCCATGAACAGTGACGACCCGGCCCAGGTATCGGTTGATTACCAGACCGAACCAGCCACTGCCATCCCAGGCCAGGAATATGAACCGACCTCTGGTACATTGGTGTTCGTTAATGGCGGCCCATCCGAATTGACTTTCCCAATTACAACCTATGATGACACAAAATGGGAAGGGGATGAACGTATCACCCTGCGGTTGCAAAATCCTGTAGATGTTGCCCCTGGTTTTGCGATGCAAGCCTCGGCCTTCATTGCCGAAAATGACCCCTATGACCCTGACCTGATCGACGACTTTGAACTGGGTAATTACCTTTGGGAAAGCAGCGATAATGTTGCCTTGTCTAATCCAACGCTCGTAGACAGCGACCCAATAGCCCGACCAGACCAGGATACGTATGAAGGTGTTCTACAAATTGATGGCCCCCTCCCGGTTGACATTGAAGTTCAGGGAAATATTTGTAACAATGGCAACGGTATCTTTAACGTCCATCTATTAAGCACAGATACTTTTGATGCAACGACGGTTGATCATACCACTGTTCACGTTGGCGATGCTTTTGAAACACATATAGACATTAAGACGAACGTGCCAAAACGGCATGAGGAAGATGTCGATGGCGATGGTGATACGGATTTGGTCTTCCATTTCCGTTCAAACGAGACAGGCGTACCCTGTGATACGGCCGTTCTCCCCTTTAATGGACAAACATATTCCGGCCAACATATTACCGCAGGTGGTTCTAATGCCACTTTCAGCCGCGACTTCGCTATTGGCGACGATTGGTCGCACGGTGAGGCGATGACCTTCTGGTATTACGGCAATAACACCGACGAAGATGTCACCGTTCATCTGAAAGACAACCGCGCTCCAGACCCCGGCCCAGCCGGTTGGAGTCTGGCCTGGAGTGAGGAGTTCAATGAACCCGCCGGAACCGTGCCAAATCCTGAAATCTGGACCTATGAGATCGGCGACGTAACCCCAGATGGTAAGAATGGTTGGGGCAATGATGAATTGCAATATTACACCGATGATCCTGCTAATGCGGCGACAGATGGTCAAGGGAACATGGTTCTCACCCTCCGTGAGGCAGACGGCTCCTTAGAATGCTATTACGGTACTTGTGAATATACCTCTGCCCGGCTCATCTCCTGGCGAAAAGCGGAGTTTGCTTACGGCCGTATCGAGTCCCGGATTCTTGTGCCACAAGGTGCTGGCATCTGGCCCGCCTTCTGGAGTTTGGGTACTGATTTTGACCTGGTTCTCTGGCCGCAAACAGGCGAAATTGACTTCATGGAATTTGTCGGGCGGTTGCCCAATGAAATCTTCGGCACCATTCACGGCCCTGGCTACGCTGGCGGACAGAGCTACGGAAACATTTACACCTTCGATGAACCGGTTTACAACGACTACCACACCTTCACCGTTGAGTGGGAACCAGACCTGATTACCTGGTATGTTGATGGCATCCTCTATCACACAGCGACCCCGGCCGACGTCGCCCCGAACGAATGGGTCTTCAACGATCCCATCTTCTTGCTGTTGAATGTTGCTATCGGCGGTAACTTTGGCGGCGATGTTGACCCCAATATCCAACTGCCTCAATCTATGGCCGTTGACTACATTCGTGTTTATCAAGGCCCGGATACGGCCGAACAGTTCGAGACAACCTTCGTCGATGACTTCAACGGCTGGCAGCAGATTGAAGTACCATTCTCAGCATTTGGCCGCAGCAGTGAACAGCCAAATGGCGCACCCAATGATGGCTTGAATCTGAATGAGATTTGGGGCTACGGCTTCACCTTACCAGATAGTGGCAGCGAGACAGTCTGGTTAGACCAGGTTCGCGTCAAACCAATACCCCCCCCAACGGCCGTTACCGTCACCACCCTGGCCGATAATGGCCCAGGTTCTCTGCGCGAAGCGCTGGCAATAGTAGCGCCAGACGGCACGATTACCTTCGACCCTGCATTAGCTGGCGGCACAACTGCGTTGACCTCTGACCAGTTGCTCATTAACAAAAACGTAACCATTGACGGCAACGACGCACCCGGATTGACGGTGAGTGGTAATAATGCCTTCCGTGTCTTCCAAATCGCAGCCGGAACGACTGTCAGCATGAACGATTTGACCATCTCGGATGGCGTTGGCGCACCCCAAGGTGGCGGCATCCTCAACTATGGTGTCTTGAATCTTGATTATGTAACAGTCAGCAACAATACCGAATCGAGCGGAGGCGGAGCCAGCTTTGATTTGGGCGGCGGCGGCATCTACAACGGCGATGGCGCAACGCTGAACCTGAACAACAGCGCCGTTAGCAACAACAGCACGTTGGGTCAGCCAGGTGGCGGTATCTATGGCTTCTTCAACAGCAACATTAATCTCACCAATAGTACGGTGAGCGGTAATGTGGCTGGCGATGTGGCCGGTGGGCTTCGCACGCTGGGCAACGCCACTATCACCAACAGCACTATTAGCGGCAATACTTCGACAGCCTGGCACGGCGGGGCGATGTTTATCACAGATGGCACTGTCACTATCCTAAACAGCACCATTGTTGGCAACAACGCCCCCAGCGGCACAACGGGTGGTTTATTTGTGGGAACGTTTGGGCCTACTGCGGCCACCCTCACACTGCAAAACAGTATCGTGGCCGATAATGGCGATTTTGGCTGTTTCCAGGGCTTCTTTGGAGCCGGAGTGGTCACACTCGCCTCTCTAGGAAATAATGTCTTCACCGATGGCAGTTGTGCGCCGGTTGGCAATGACCAGGTTGTTACTGATGTAGGGGTTGACGGATTGGCCGACAATGGCGGGCCTACGTTGACGCATGCGCTCCTCCCTAGTAGTCCGGCTATTGATGCTGGGAACTCGGCCGTTTGTCCCCTAACCGATCAGCGCGGCATCATTCGCGACGCTGCTTGTGACATAGGGGCCTACGAGTACGTACCATAGCTTAAAAAGAATCTGATAGGTCTTTTCCTGGTGCTCTAGTCAAGCGGAGCATCAGGTTAAGGCCTACCACCAGAGAGCCTATACCCTGGTTGTCTATCATCTTGTGGCTTGAAATTCATCTCAGGCAATCATCCTATTGGCTCCTTCACCCATACATATGATTGAACAACCACCATATCAAGATCCAACTCAACCAATCTCGATTCGAGTTAAAGATTTACTCGCTCATATGACTATGGAAGAAAAAATAGGGCAAATGACTCAGGTAGATAAACGGGCTGTTACACCATCGGATGTTACAGAGATGTTTTTAGGTTCTGTTCTAAGTGGTGGTGGAGCAAATCCAACACCAAACAATCCAAAAAACTGGGCAGACATGGTCCACAGCTTTCAAGATGCAGCCCTACATACGCGCCTTGGCATCCCACTGCTTTATGGCGTAGATGCCGTTCACGGTCATAGCAATGTTGTTGGAGCGACAATTTTCCCCCACAACATCGGCCTGGGCGCAACTGGAGATGCCGAATTAGTGGAGCAAATCGGCCGTGCCACCGCTTTGGAATTGACCGCTACCGGTGTTAACTGGAACTTCGCACCCTGTATAGCCGTTCCCCAAGATATTCGCTGGGGGCGAACCTACGAAGGTTTTAGCGAGAACACCCAGTTGGTTGCTGAGTTAGGCGATGCTTACTTAACGGGTCTTCAAGATACCAACAATTTTGGCTCTCCTGGCACAACGCTAGCCTGTCCCAAGCATTTCGTTGGAGATGGAGGAACTGTCTGGGGAACGACTCCGATCCATGAATGGTTAGAGGATAATTGGCAGGCAGCCGATCAACGTTACAAGATTGATCAGGGAGATGCTGAACTAGATGAAGCTCAATTATACAAAATCCATCTCGTGCCTTATCTAACCGCGATTAAGGCTGGGGCCAGAAGTATCATGGTCTCATTCAGCAGTTGGAATGGGGCTAAGCTACACGGTCACCGCATTCTATTAACAGACATTCTAAAAGGAAAATATGGCTTTAGTGGATTTCTGGTTTCTGATTGGCAGGCCATCGATCAGCTTTCGGCCAATTATTATGAGTGCGTCGTTACTGCCATGAATGCTGGCATTGATATGGTTATGGTGCCGATGAAATATCAACGGTTCATTTCTACTTTAAGAAAAGCAGTTCAGGCTGGCGACATTCCATTGGCCCGAATCGACAATGCTGTGAGCCGTATCCTGACAGCAAAGTTTGAGCTTGGATTGTTTGAAAGAAAGGCCGACGGCGAACCTCAAGTTGATGTTGTTGGAACTGTTGAACACAGGAATCTGGCTAGAGAAGCTGTTCGTAAATCACTCGTTTTATTGAAAAACGAAAAGGGTATTTTGCCACTTGCCAACGATACAGCCGAACTTATCATAGCCGGAGCCGCCGCCAATAATATCGGCCTCCAATGTGGTGGATGGACGATTGAATGGCAAGGGGGAGATGGAGAAATCACCCAAGGCACAACGCTGCTACAGGCCATTCGCCAAACGGTTACGGTCGAAACGACCGTTCACTACAACGAATCTGGGCGTTTTTCTGACAGAATCATGGCTGAGGCAGGCATTGTTTGTCTGCATGAACCACCCTATGCTGAAGGCGTTGGCGATAAAGCCGACCTAAGCTTGAGCAACGCACAGATTCAACTGATTGAACGAGTTAGGACACGTTGCCAGCGCTTAATAGTCATTATCTTCTCCGGTCGACCATTAATTATCACAGACCAATTGCCACTAGCCGATGCCTGGATTGCAGCTTGGCTGCCCGGAACAGAAGGGCATGGTATGGCCGATGTCCTGCTTGGCGATGCCCCATTTGTTGGCAAATTGCCCTATAGTTGGCCTCGCTCCATAGACCAAGTTCCATTTAATTTTGACCAACTTAATAACTTTGACGATGTACCTCTCTTTCCAATTGGCTTTGGACTTGAAACAGCCTGTTAACCAAGAAGGTTCCCTCTAGGACTCCACGAAATTGAATTAAGGATTGCGCACTAATGATAACTAATAAGCTTGATATTTTAATAGGTAGCTCGCCACTCAATAATGAAGTCTCAAATCCTGTAGGAACCTATGTAGAGATTCTGGGCGAAACCTATTATCGTATTTCACATTATGACCAAATGCCTCCTTTTTTCATGAATTTGGTTAGCAGCGGCAACCACTGGCTTTTTATTGCAAGCACCGGAGGGCTAACGGCTGGCCGTACCAATGCCAACATGGCCCTCTTTCCATATGAGACCGAAGATAAAATTGCGGCCCATAGTGATTTGACTGGCAGCAAAACAATTATTCGAGCCATTCGTAATGGACAAATATACCTATGGGAGCCATTTTCAAATCGTTATGCTGGCATCTATCGTTGTGACCGCCACATATACAAAAATGTATATGGTAACAAACTGATTTTTGAGGAAATCAACCACGATCTTCAACTTTCGATATGGACTGGCTGGTTTATGGGAGACCGTTTTGGTTTTATGAAGCGTAGTTGGTTGAAAAACATCAGTAACCAAGACTGTCAAGTTGAGTTACTTGACGGGTTCCAAAACCTCCTGCCATATGGGGCAACGAGTGACCTTCAAAATTCCTTCAGCAACCTCCTGAACGCCTATAAACGAAATGAGTTAGACGTTGAAACAGGTTTGGGTATTTTTTCGCTTAGTGCAACACTCAGCGACCGACCTGAGCCGAGTGAAAGCCTCAAGGCAACAGTTGCTTGGCAGGTGGGGTTGGATGTTAAAGATTATTTGCTTTCAAGTGAGCAGTTGGACGATTTTCGCAACGGCCGTTCCCTCCATTCAGAACAGGATGTCTGTGGCAAAGCCGGTGCCTTCTTCGCCAGCGCAGCCTTCACTTTAACACCATCTCAAAGTCAACAGTGGCAAATAGTTGCTGATGTCAACCAGGATAGCGCGGCCATATATGAAATAAAGAGCCTTCTCGACCAGGGAAAAGATATTATCCTTGAACAGATCGAGGAAGATATTGCTCAAGGGACGGCTAACCTGATCGGTTTCGTGGCAGCGGCGGACGGGCTTCAAATAACGGCCGATAAAACCACCACCGCCCATCACTTTGCCAATGTACTCTTCAACATCATGCGTGGCGGTATTTTTGCTCAAGGGTATGAAGTTGATCGGGCAGATTTGATTGATTTTATTGAGGTACGAAATCACCCCTTATTAGATTCCTATACAGATTGGTTTGCTCAGCTGCCGCAGACTATACCGATCCAGGCACTGTACGATCAGGCCGTTATGAGTGGTGCGGCAGATCTGATCCGGCTCTGCTATGAATATTTGCCAATAAGTTTCAGTCGCCGCCATGGAGACCCCAGTCGCCCCTGGAATGCCTTCTCAATCAACTTAAAGCATCCTGATGGCTCTCCTCAACTTAATTATCAGGGGAATTGGCGAGACATATTTCAAAATTGGGAACCGCTGGCCTATAACTTCCCCGCTTTTGTAGAAGGGATGATTGCTAAATTTCTAAATGCAACCACCCCTGATGGTTACAATCCTTATCGAATAACACGCAATGGCATTGAATGGGAGATCCCGGAACCTGGCAATCCCTGGGCCAACATTGGTTACTGGAGTGATCATCAAATTATCTATTTGCAAAAGCTGCTAGAAATCGCAGAAAATGTTCATCCTGATACGCTTGCCAATTTATTGAACCGTCCTATCTTTGCGTATGCCAATGTACCCTATCGTATTCACACCTATTCAGAAATGATAGCCAATTGGGATACAACGATTGACTATGATGAGGAAAGTGAAAGGAGTGTAGAAGGGGCTGTCGAGAGAATGGGAACAGACGGCCGTCTGCTCTTGAACTCTGAAGGGGCGGTAATCCATGTCACCATGACAGAGAAGCTGTTGGTACTGTTGTTGGCAAAACTGACGAATCTAGTACCTGAAGGTGGTATCTGGATGAACACCCAACGCCCTGAATGGAATGATGCCAATAATGCCCTGGTGGGTAAAGGGCTATCTGTCGTCACGGTAGCTTACCTGTGTCGGTTTGTTGCCTTCTGGCGAGAGCAATTAGAACAAGGGGGAACAAGACCGTTTGCGGTTAACACGACCGTTGCCGACCTCTTCTCAAATGTTCAAACAATATTTTCCGCCTATCAAAGTCATTTAGAGCGTGGTTTTAATGACCAGACCCGTCGGGCTATCATGGATGAACTTGGTCTGGCAGCAACAGCATATCGAACTGTTATTTATAATGAAGGCCTACCAATAACACAGACCAATTTACTGCCTGATGAAATTATAGCTTTCCTGAACCTGGCCCAACGCTTCATTGAACAAACGCTGCGGGTTAATCAAAGAGAGGATGGTCTGTTCCACAGCTACAATATCCTGGTTGTTGGAAAACAAGAAGCGACCATACAACAACTTTATCTCATGTTGGAAGGGCAGGTAGCTATCCTTTCATCAGGTCTGTTGTCGCCCAAAGAGTCACTTGCACTATTACAAAGTTTACGAACCAGTGACTTGTTTCGAGCAGCATTACATACCTATATGCTTTATCCAAATCGGAAATTGCCTGGTTTTCAACAAAAAAACAATGTGTCTAAAGTTCAGGTTGCCAGTTCGGAACTCATTACTGCTTTGGTAGATGCTGGAGACCGCCGTCTACTGATTCGTAATGGTGGCGGCACTTTTCATTTTAACGGCCGCTTTCGTAACGTAAACGATGCTACCCGTGTGCTTGATGAACTCGCAGAAGAACCAGCCTATGCAGAACTGGTAACGGCCGAACGCACCTTTATTCTCAATCTGTTTGAAAACACCTTTAACCATCGAGCTTTTACCGGCCGTTCAGGCACATTTTTTGCCTACGAAGGGTTAGGCAGCGTGTATTGGCATATGGTGTCCAAGCTGCTCCTGGCTGCACAAGAATGTTATCAACAAGCCTTAGCTGACAAATCAGATAAGGCCATTATCGATGGGCTGGTGGAAGCCTATTATGACATTCGTCAAGGTCTAGGGTTCAATAAAACTCCGGCCGAATACGGTGCCTTTCCCACGGATCCATACTCCCATACCCCGCTGGCTGGAGGCGCTCGACAGCCAGGTATGACCGGACAGGTGAAAGAGGAAATATTGACCCGTATGGGTGAGTTAGGCGTGTCTGTGGAGCATGGTAGCCTTCATTTTGTCCCAACATTGCTTCGACGGGAAGAATTATTATCTAATCCCCAAACGTTTTCCTATATTGATGTTAATGGCAAACAAAAGAATTTATCGCTTCCCCCTGCATCATTAGCTTTTACTTTCTGTCAAATCCCTGTAATCTATGTCCTTGGGGAAAGAACAAAGATTGAGGTGACATTTACAGACGGCCGTGTCGTGACAGTCGATGATCGTTGTCTGGATACAGCGAACACACAGCTTATCCTCGACCGCGATGGCCAAATTGAAAAGCTTTGCGTCACCATTGAGAAATGAGTGGGTGTCAAGTAACTATGAATGTCGGCATTGTAACCTTTGGCGAAAGTCTTATGAGACTCTCGCCCCCCGATCATCTTCGATTTCAGCAGACCGCAGCCTTTGATCTGGTGTATGGGGGCGCTGAAGCAAATGTGGCCGTTTCCTTAGCTAATTTTGGCCTTCCCGTTGAATATGTCACCCGTTTGCCAAAAAATGAACTTGGTTTGTCCTGTATACAATCGCTACGTCAGTATGGAGTCGGTATAGATTTTGTTGATTTTGGTGGTGAACGGTTTGGTATCTACTTTTTAGAGATTGGTGCGGGGAATCGTCCCTCAAAGGTTATCTATGACCGGGCTGACTCTTCGTTTGCAACAATCGACGAAAACACCTTTCATTGGGAGCGGGTTTTTGAAGGCGCCAGTTGGTTTCATTGGTCGGGGATAAACCCAGCCGTGTCCGCCTCAGCGGCTAAAGTGACAGCCCAAGCAGTTACGGCCGCTCGGAATGCCGGATTAATTATCTCATGTGATCTCAATTACCGGCACAGCTTGTGGCAATGGGGCAAGACACCTTCTGAAGTTATGCCCGGCCTTGTTGAGCAGTGCAGTGTCCTAGCAGCCAACACAGCCTATTTGATGCTTGGCTTACCTGATCTGCCAATGGGCAAAACGGCCGAGGAAGCTATCGAAGCCTGCACTCAGTTGGCAAGCCTGTATCCAAATCTAAAGCAGATCACTATGACCTGCCGAGAGGAAGTCTCGGCTGTCGAACAGCGTTTTACGGCCGTTCTTTGGCAATCAGGTCAAACATACATCAGTACAACTTTTTCTTTAACCAATGTCGTAGATCGGGTTGGCGCTGGCGATGCTTTTATGGCAGGCTTAATTTACAGTTTGATTACGTTTCCGAACGAACCTCAACGAACGATTAACTTTGCTGCCGCGTCGGCCGTTCTCAAGCATACGATAAAAGGCGATGCCAATTTAGTCAGCGTAAAAGAGATCGATCAGTTGCTGTCGTCCCTCGACCACTTTGATATTATTCGGTAAATCTTATGGCAATCTATTCGCGTTTAGATGTATTAAAAAGCATCGTTGGAAGCGGTTTAATCCCGATTTTTTATCATCAAGATGTGACTGTAGCCCAACAGATAGTAGATGCTTGTGCTGATGGGGGCGCAAAAGTTGTTGAATTCACCAATCGTGGAGATGGGGCCTGGCAGCTTTTTACAACGCTATTACAAAATCGCAGAAAAAATAATTCTGAGATCATGCTTGGTGCCGGATCAATTGTGGATGCGGCGACAGCCGCACTTTATCTCAACAGCGGCGCTGATTTCATTGTTGGGCCAATGTTTAATCCCAACATCGCAGAACTATGCAACCGACGCAAAGTGGCTTATATACCTGGCTGCGGCACCCTCACGGAAATTTCTAATGCTGAGGCTGCTGGCGTTGAACTGGTCAAGATTTTCCCAGGTGACGTTCTTGGCCCAAAGTTTGTCAAAGCCGTTCATGGGCCGCAGCCCTGGACAAGAATGGTTGTTACCGGAGGCGTTTTACCCGAAGAAGATAGCATTGAGACTTGGTTCAAGGCAGGTGCATCGGCCGTTGGCATTGGCTCTAAACTCATCAGACACGATTGGGTCACAGAAGGACAATATCACAAGATTACTGAAATTGTTTCCCAAACTTTAGAATGGATAAAACTAAACTGAAACCAATTTGAAACCAGAAGGTTTTCACCTTATTTTGCAAGAAAACGTGCAAACAAAGGCGGTTTCTAACTATAATCCCTAAACTAACGAAATAGCTGGTACTATCCTCTGGTAATCTCTTTGAAGAAAGATCCCTTGCTATTTGTGACAAAGCCTGGCTTTTGATTATTCGTTTAACTTGGCTTCCAGCGCTTCCAGGGCTTGTTCTAGTTCAGCCTGGCGAAGGCTCGTTGTGACATCGCCCCGTGTCCGTTCGAGGACGGCGCGAACGGTGTCGGTGCGGCGGCGGAGGCCGCCAGTGATGGAGTCGTTGAAGTCGAAAGTTACCAGAATACTGTAAATTTCATCCATAACACCCAGTAGTCGTTCGGCTTCACCGCTATGGCCGTGACGGATAATGTCGAGTATACGGCGACGCAGTTCGGTAGCGGCTTCGGCGAGACCATTTAGCCAGGTATTACCTTCTGTGCCAAGTTCTTCTGGAGAGGCAAGGGGAAGGTCACGAATGAGAGCATAGGTTAGACGTGCTTCGACGTATTCTTTGAGGGCATCTTGGGTATAGCCAGCATAATAAAGATTAGGATACCCTTGGACACCCTCGACCAGAGATTCAGCCGCTGTTTGGGCCTTATTCATTAACTGTTCGGCCTGATCCCAATTTTCACGGTGGCTGGCCCGAATCGATTTGGCGCAGGTGCTTATGAGGCGGCGAGACTGTTCATAGGCGCGGTTGCGGGCTTCGTTGACGTTTTCAAAATTGCTGCGGATTGTGTCAGTAATTGTGTCTAGGCGGTCGCGGTCCATTGGAAAGTCCTTTTAGAGAGCGTGAGCATGTTGCAGGTATACAAGTTGCACATGGTAAATTAGTGACTCGACATTGCTATTCGTCGGTGGATTCTTCATCGGGGTTTTGGGGCGGGAAGCGGAAAAGTTGATCGGCTAGGGTTGGCTGGTGGGGAATTTTGATTTCGCCAAACTGCCTTTCATAGTTGGCGATGTTTTGGGCTAGCGCATTTTGGAGCATTTTGGCGTGCATGGGGGACATGATGACGCGGGATTTGACGCTGCCTTTGGGCATCCGGGGCAAGAATTGGGCAAAATCAAGGACGATTTCGGCTGGTGTGTGACTAATGAAAGCAATATTAGCATAGACGGATTCTAGATCTTTGGGTATCTCGATGGAGACACGCTGAGGAGTTGGCTTTTTCGCTGGTTGATTAGGTGTTGGGTCAGTCATGGGTTGATCCTTGTTGACAGTTATCAGCTAACGGTGAACAGTTAGCAGTAAACGGTAAATGGTTAAAGTTAGTTTCTAAAGATACCTGATTTCGGCCGATATTAAAAATGGAATTGGGGTGTGGTTTTAGGCGTGATAGAATGGATGTGGGATTTTTGTGGACAGAGGTGGATGGATGGCCCCTGATATTGACAAGGCAATAGGGTTTGAAGTGGTGGATCATACGGCCGATTGGGCGCTGCGTGTTTTCGGCCGTGATATGAGCGAACTGCTGTCCAATGCAGCTTTAGGGATGGCCAGTTTGATGGTCGAAGACTTATCGGCCGTTTCACTTGAGATAGAGCGAAGATTGGTATTGGATGCCTTTGACGCGGAAACGTTGCTAGTAGATTGGTTGACCGAATTAGCTTACTGGGCAGAGGATGAGGCGTTGGTTTTTCGGGAGATTGTATTAAGTGAGGTAGCAGAGACACATTTATCAGCTCGTGTTCGCGGAGGGAAAACGGCCGAAATGGAGAAACACATTAAGGCTGTTACCTACCATGACCTTGCAATTGTGGAAACAAAAGACGGATTGATGACGACGATTGTTTTTGATGTTTGAGGGAGATTTGACTAATGGTGACAAGCAAGGATTTTAAGAAATTAAGCCCTTATCTTTATGAGGTACCTCAAGATTTTCGCCATGACATGCGGGTTCCTGCCCGGTTTTATGCTAATAGCGAGCTTCTGGCTGCGATTAAGGGTGATAAGAGTTTGAACCAGTTGGTGAACACGGCTACGCTGCCCGGTATCGTTGGCTATGCGTTAGCGATGCCAGATATTCACCAAGGGTACGGCTTTCCAATCGGAGGCGTTGTTGCGACAGAGCTGCCAGACGGGGTGATCTCTCCTGGGGCAGTCGGTTACGATATTAACTGTGGGGTCAGATTGCTTGGCACCCATTTGGATGAGGCAGAGGTACGGCCGCATTTGGACAATCTGGCCTCCACCCTCTATGCCAATTGCCCCAGCGGCATGGGGAAAAGCGGTACGGTGCGGTTGAGTGAGCCTGATTTGGAAGACGTGATGGCGGAGGGATCACGTTGGGCGCTGCGAAAAGGGTATGCAGATCGGAATGACCTAGAACGGACAGAAGAGCGAGGTTGTGTGGCAGGTGCAGATGCTAGCAAGGTTAGCCAACGAGCGAGGAAGCGAGGTTTAAGCCAGATTGGGACGTTGGGGGCGGGCAATCATTTTATTGAAGTGGATGTGGTCGATGAGGTCTTCGATGAAACGGCTGCTGACCGGATGGGACTGTCGCCGGGGCGAGTGGTGGTACAAATTCATTGCGGTTCACGGGGCTTTGGACATCAGATTTGCACGGATTATGTCAAGAAATTTCAACACGTGATCCATAAATATGGCATTCATCTGCCGGATCGGGAATTGGTTTGTGCGCCGTTGAGCAGCCCAGAAGGGCAAGATTATCTGGGAGCGATGAAAGCGGCGGCAAATTATGCATTTGTAAATCGTCAGGTGTTGACTCACCATATTCGGCGAAGTTTTGAGGAAGCCCTGGCCCGCAAGGTACGGAATCATTCGGTGTTTCAGGTCTACGATATTGCTCATAATATGGCAAAGATTGAGGAGCATAAGGTGGACGGCCGAACCGTTGAAGTTTGCGTACATCGCAAAGGGGCAACGCGAGCCTTTGGGCCGGGGTCGGCCGTTTTGCCAGATGTGTATCGGGATATCGGGCAACCCGTTCTCGTTCCTGGTTCTATGGGCACATCAAGTTGGGTGTTGTTAGGAACAGCCGGATCGATGGCCCAAACCTTTGGTTCAACCTGTCACGGAGCAGGCCGAATGATGAGTCGGCGGCAGGCCAAGCGGGAGGTCTATGGGGAAGATTTGCGACAAGAGTTGGAAGCAGGCGGCATTCATGTTCGAGCGGGCAGTATGGCTGGATTGGCAGAAGAAGCGCCGGTCGCTTATAAGGATGTTGATTTAGTGGTAGAGGTTGTGCATGGGGCTGGCATTGCTAAGAAAGTTGCTCGGATTGTGCCAATTGCGGTGATTAAGGGCTAAAATCGAGAGGCGGGTCGAAGGAATCTATATTGGTCACAATGAAATAGGTTTGGATAATTATCATTTGAAGTGGACGAAAAGTTTGTGAAACGAAGTAATAGTTTATTTTTAATTGCTATTGGCCTGATAGTGGGGATTATTGTGGCTGTACTAGTGATGGTGTTGTCACGACCGATTCGGCCAGCAGCGATTGAGATTAAAGTTCCGGAATCGACTGCGTCATTGGCAACGGCCCTACCTTCTCTAACAGAGACACCCGGTGTGTTGCATGTCTTTGTTAGTGGCGCGGTTGCGGTTTCGGATGTCTATGAACTACCACCGGGGAGCCTGGTGAAGGATGCCATTGTGATGGCAGGTGGTTTTACAGCCGATGCCAATCAGTTTGTGCTAAATCAAGCGTTAACGTTAAATGATGGGGATCATATTCATGTGCCAACAATGACGGAGACGGCCGAGACACCGCCTCCTCTGTCAACTGGGGCAGAAGTGACAGTTCGTGCGCCAGAGGGTGGGAGTGATATAGTTGAAGGATTGATTAACATTAACACCGCCTCTCAGGGGGAGTTGGAAACGTTACCAGGCATAGGTCCGGCGCTGGCCCAAAGTATTATTGACTATCGTGAGACGATTGGCCTCTTTGAGACGATTGAAGATATTATGAAGGTGTCAGGCATTGGTACGGCTAAATTTGAGGCGATGCGTGATTTGATCACAGTTGGAAGTTGATACTAAAACACGATGTTTTTAAGGGATAATTTTTGGACCGTTTTAGGGGCCAGGCTGGCGAGTGTGCCTTTTCGACTCTTTGCACGCCGGGCTTTTGTGCCACCCAAGAAAGCGCTTATCCTTAAGCCATGTTGTATTAGTCAAGTAATGTTAACGACACCTTTGTTGGCAGCGTTAAGTGAAGCCTATCCCCAGGCACAATTTGATTGGGCAATCAGTAGCTGGGCCAGAACGGCCGTTGTGGCGAATCCTCGATTAAGGGAGCTAATTGATACAGGTCGGGTGGGGCAACCGGAGCAAAGTCGGTCTGATGTTAAGGATTTGATCGGACAGATCCGAGCAGAACAGTATGACACTTGTTTTGTTCCCTCTCGATCAACGCTATTGAGCTATATTGCCTGGAAAGCGGGCATTGAGCAGCGGGTAGGGTTAAATGAAAATGGGCGAGGATTTTCTTATACGGTAGCGGTTACTGCTAAAAATGAAGAAACGCATGAAGCCATGCGTTATCTTTCATTAGCAGCGGCGATAGGAATTGAGCATCCGGCTCGGATGGAATTTTATCCGGCAGATCGAGAACGCAGTATGGTGACGGAATTGTTGGTGGATGAGATCGATTGGTTGGGAGAACGGCCGTTGGTGCTGTTGCATCCGGGCGGGGCAAAGAACCCAATACGGCCGAATGAGATGAAGCGTTGGCCAGTGGAGCGATTTGCCCTACTAGCAAATCATCTGGTCCGAAAACGGGGAGTGCAGTTGCTTCTGGTTGGCGCGGAGAGTGATCGGGAGCTAACGTCAAGCGTCGCTGGATTGAGTTCGGTGGAGACTCCAAACCTGGCAGGCCGATTGAGTTTGGGCCAGTTAGGGGCATTGGCAGAGATAGCTGATCTCTACATTGGTAATGATGCTGGCTCAACGCATGTGGCGGCGGCGGTTGGCTGTCCGACGTTGGCGATTTTTGGGCCAAGTGACCCAGATGTGTCAGGGCCTTATGCAACAAAGGGCAAGGTGTTAGCATTACGGCCGGAACAGGTCAAGGAACCATTTACATGGGAACGGCAGTTGATGCCGGACGAGGTGATTGCTGGGGCGGAGGAGTTGTTGAATGTGAAAGTTGGGCAGAAAAAATATTGACGGGAAACGGCCGATCTGCTATGATTGGCCTCTGTTGTTTAGGGGGCGTGGTGTAGTGGTTAACACGCCGGCCTGTCAAGCCGGAGATCGCGGGTTCGATCCCCGTCGCTCCCGTCAAGGGTGCAAGCAGAATCAGAGTTGCTTGCACCCTTTTTTGTTGCCCGTTTATCTCTACTTTTAAATCCACAACAACTCCATAAGTAGGAGATGTTCCGTTATTCAAAAAGACGCTGAGATCATTTTTCAGGCAAACTCTTTTTTCCTCCTCCTCCAGCTTTCCAGGATTCTCCATTTGGAGCCATTTACGTCTGTTGTTCTGGAGCCATTTCAATAGGGAGCTTCAATTTACCAGGTTGAATTCCCCGTCTTTCGCAATTACGAGCGAATTAAAAATTCCCTCTTGACAAAATGTAAACAGTTACATAAAATATGCGCAATCGGTTGCGCAGACGCCGATTTAACCTCAAGGAAGATATTGTGCCTGTATCAATTTACGATATTGCAATGAAAGCTGGTGTTGCCCCGTCAACTGTCTCGCGTGCACTTCAAGACCATCCCCGGATTGGGGCTAAGACGAAGGTTAGGATTCAAGCGCTGGCGGATGAAATGGGTTATGTGCCTAGTGCCGTCGCCAAAAGCCTTGTCGATAATAAGACATGGACGATTGGCGTTGTTATTACAACAGTCGCAGATCCCGTCCTGGCCAATATGGTAAATGGTGTTGAAGAAGTCGCCCACAAAGCAGGTTATAGTGTTTTCCTTAGCAACTCCCGGAACGATTCGAAGCGTGAAACATCGGTGATAGAAGGGTTTCACCGTCGACGAGTTGATGCAGTCATCGTCGTTGCTTCCCGGTTGGGAGGCAGCTACGTATCGGAACTCGATCAGCTAAATGTGCCAGTTGTCCTGATCGAGAGTCAGAAATACAAAGACCAAAAATCTATAGGTCATTATCATGCCATCGATGTTGACAACAAGGGTGGTGCCAGAGATGCGGTTAACCATCTTATCGAGTTAGGCCATCGTCGGATAGGGTATGTTGGTGCTGTTGACAGGCCCCGTTCGAACAACAATCGTATGGAAGGATACACTTCTGCCCTGGAGGCAGCCGGTATACCGGTTCAACAAGAGCTGATTTCAATTCCTGATGCTGATAATGATTATGAACGAGGAGAATTAGGGTTGGAGGCGCTGAAGTCTTCGGAAGTAACGGCCGTATTTTGTTATAACGACCGGACTGCCATTGGTGTAATGAAGGGCTGTGAAAAGCATAATATCGAAATTCCTGAACAGTTAAGCATCGTTGGGTTTGATGATATTAGTATTGCGCCTTATCTACGGCCGTCTTTGACAACCGTCCACCAGCCTCTATTTCGAATGGGGAAAATGGCCATGGAGATGACACTAAAGTTAATTCATGGTGAAGAAATCCCAAACAAGACATTTTCATGCGAGTTAGTGATTAGAGAAACAACGGCAAAAATCGGCACCTAATATTTTTTTACCAACTCGCGCAATCGGTTGCGCAATTGAGAGGGTTGGTTCTGCCGGGTGTACCAATGCAAGTCGTTCAAGCGATTGCAGGTGTCATTTTTATTTCGGCCGTTTTCCTGAATATCAATATAGGAGGTGATTGACAGAGAGACAGAAGAGATTTGGGTTCTAAACTGTTCAAATTCATTGAAGCAACATAAAAGTTTTTAGTTGAAAAGTTTATCAAAGAACCTCACTTGTTAGAACAAGGAGGAAGGAGAAAAAAATGAAAAAGCAAGCTTATTTGTTACTGATTTTAGCCTTATTTGCGGCCATGTTTATGGTTGCCTGTGGTGGGACTGAGGAGCCTGAAGCTACCTCATCTGCTGGAACTGAATCAACGACTGAAGAAGAAAACATGGAAGAAGAAGGGGGAGAGGAACCAGAACAAGTTGCCCAAACAGGTAACGGTGACGCCCCTGGTGCTGGGTCCGTCCATGTTTGTGCCATCGGTGGTGCTGACGCCTTTTTCGCTGTTGTAAAGAATGGCGCCGATCTCGCTGGTGCGCGGGTCGAAGAGGCCGGTAGCACATACACCTGGATTCCGCTGCCAAACTACGACAACATCGGCCCCGACATGGTCAAGCTGATTGAGCAAGCAGTTGCCCAGGAATGTACCTCTCTTGCAGTTCCCGTCTGGGACGGCGCAGCCCAGGCCCCGGCGCTGGCAGCAGCGACCGAATCAGGTGTCAAGGTCTTCATGTACAACTCCGGCTTGCCCCTTCTTGAAGATGGCACGGTTGAAGCCTACGGTTACTACGGCACCGATGAGTGGCTGGCTGGTGTTGCCGCGGGCGAATACTTCGCCACAAACGGCTCCTCGAACATCAGATGTGTCAACACCCAGCCTGGTGCTGTGAACTGGCAGCAACGCTGTGGTGGTCTCATTGAAGGTGCTACCGCCAACGGTGCGAATGCTGAAGAACTCATCCTGCCTGCCGAGAACTTCGGTGATGCGGCTGCAATTTCCGCCGCTGTCCAGGCTGCTCTGGCCGCCGACCCGACCATTGACGGCTTTGCCACTGGCTCCTCCGCAGACGCCGACGCGGTAAATGAGGCCCTCTCTGCGATGGACGCCACTGCTCAGACTGGTGGTTGGGATGTCTCTGTGAACGTCATCGAGCGTATCATCGCTGGCGAACAGTTGTTTGCTGTCGACCAGCAGGGTTGGTACCAGGGTTGGTTAGCCGTGTCGCAGGCATGGCTCTACGACCAGTTCTCCATCTTGCCAGCGGACCCGGTTATCCTGACCGGCCCGGCTCTGATTACCGCTGACAACGCCGAAACCGTTTTGGCTGGCGTTGAGGACGGTTATCGCTAGAACTATCTGTAACAGTTAAAGGGGTGGGGCATGGTATACCATGCCCCACCTCTCTGGCGTTCAAGGAGAACGAAAATGCCTGATTTGAAAAACCTGACCCGAAGGCCAGAGTTTGCAGCTTTCGTTGGAACATTGGCTGTCTTCCTATTCTTTGCTTATTTCGGCAGGCCAACATTTACCACACCCCTGGTAATCGCTGGTTGGCTCAATGTGGCCGCCGAACTGGGGCTGATTGCCCTTCCTGTTGCCCTGGTGATGATCGCCGGGCACCTCGACCTCTCGGTCGGGTCTATCCTGGCTGCTGGCGCCATGACCTATGCCATCATTACCGGGCACTTCGGACTCCCTGACATCATTGGACTACCAGCGGGCCTGGCTGTGGGAACCTTCTTCGGATTCATCAATGGCCTCATTATTACCAGAACCAAGCTGCCGTCGTTTATCGTGACGCTGGGTACGATGTTTGGTCTTCGCGGCCTGGTCTTTGGTCTTACTCGTCTGACGACCAGTACAGTGCTCGTCTCCATCGAAGTTAGTGAGGCGGTGCGGAGTACCTTTGGCGGACGCCTTTACCTTACCTTTGAAAATGCCATTGTGGTCTGGGTGATTATGGCGCTTGTCGTGTCATGGATTCTATACAAGACGAAGTACGGTAACTGGATATTCGCTCTCGGTGGCGATGAAACGGCCGCCCGGGCGGCCGGTGTCCCGGTGGAGAAAGTAACTATCTGGCTTTTCATGGGCTCCGGCTTTGGCTCAGCCCTCCTCGGTATTACTCAGGTTGCGCTCTTCGGCAGCGCCCAGGTCTCGGCTGGCCAGTCCTACGTCTTTTTCTCAATCATTGCAGTTGTGGTCGGTGGTGTTCTGCTCACGGGGGGCTATGGCTCGCCTGTTGGTGTTATTTTCGGAACGATAACCTTTGCCATCGTCTCCCAGGGTATCTACTCTACTGGATGGGACTCCGACTGGTCTTCACTGATCCTTGGCTTGTTGCTGCTGATCGCTGTCCTCACCAACAACACCTTCCGGCGACTGGCCCTTGCCTCTGGAGACAAGATCGACACCAAGCCACCGAAACCAAAGCCAACGCAAGCAACCCCTGAACTCAAGGTCAATAAGGAGGCTACCAATGTCTGAGAAGCGAACTCCCTACATCAGTGTCAAGAACATAACCAAGGTGTTCGGCGGGTATGCGGCCCTGAACGATGTTTCTTTGAAAATCTTTCCCGGTGAGGTGCTGTGTCTCCTGGGCGATAATGGCGCTGGCAAGTCCACCCTGATCAAGGTTCTCTCTGGTTTCCACCAACCGACCTCCGGCACTATTCTGGTCGAGGGTAAAGAGCACCCAATCCATAGTCCTCGTGACGCCGCTGATCTGGGGATCTCCACGGTACACCAGTTTGGCGGAACATTTCCGCTCATGAGCCTGAAGCGCTCCTTCTTTGTTGGCCGCGAGCCGACCAAGGGATGGGGGCCGTTGAAGGTCTTTGATGACAAGAAGGCCGAGGAGATCGTGGTCAGGGAGATGCAAGCGATGGGCATCACCCGGGTCACCGACGGCAACCGTTTGGTTGGCAGTCTGTCAGGTGGTGAGCGGCAGGTGTCCGCCATCGCCCGGGCGGTGTACTTCGGCGCCAAGGTCATGATCCTTGACGAGCCGACCGCCGCCCTCGGTGTGAAGGAAGCGGCCCACGTGTTGCGTATCATCATGCAGGCCCGGAACCGAGGTCTGGCTGTGGTGCTGGTGACCCACAATGTCACCCACGCCATGACAGTCGGGGATCATTTTGCCATCCTCATTCGTGGCGAGAAGGCCGATGACTTCCACAAAGGTGAGCGCACCCGGGAACAGATCACTGATCTGATGGCCGGCGGCGAGGCTATGGCCGAGCTGGAAGCCGAACTGGCTCTGCTGTCCGGTGCCAATACGCCCACCAGTCAATAATAATTGGCAATGACAACCTGCACCTGGTCGAATGCCACCTGTTAAACATGATAAGTATGGTTTTTGAGTATGACGAAAGATTTGGGTTCATTAGCTGGAAAATATGCCATTGTGACGGGCAGCACCCAGGGGTTGGGTGAGGCGATTGCCCGGCTGTTCGCCGCCCGAGGGGCAGCGGGTCTGATTGTTTGCGGGCGAAATGAGGCCCGGGGAACGGCCGTTGCCGCCGCTCTCAATTCCAAGCATTGCCAGGTCCATTTCGTACAATGTGACCTGGCCAATGTAGAAGATTGTCGCCGAGTTGTAGCAACGGCCGACGAAAAATTTGGCCGGGTCGATATTTTGGTCAACGCTGCTGGCGTATCCGACAGAGGCACGATTTGGGATGCTTCGCCAGAGTTGTGGGATTGGATTATGGCTGTCAATGCCCGTGCTCCCTTCATCCTGATCCAGGAGAGCATTAAGATTATGAAGCGGGAGGGGATCGACGGGTCAATTGTCAACATTGGCAGTGTCGCGGCCTATGGCAGCATGCCGGTCCTGATGCCTTACGCCGCTTCAAAGGGGGCCTTGATGACCATGACAAAAAATATCGCCTATGCCATCATGCGCCATCGAATCCGGATCAACACCCTCAATATTGGCTGGATGGATACGCCAGGCGAGGACGTGATTCAGAAAAAATATCATGGGGCAGGGGACGACTGGCTGGAAAAGGCAGAAGTGGATCAGCCATTCGGCCGTTTGCTCAAACCGACTGAAGTCGCCCGGGCTGTGGCCTTTATGGCCTCCGAAGAGTCCGGGATGATGACTGGATCAGTCGTAGATTTCGATCAATCTGTTCAAGGGGGAGGGGCACAACCAGTCCCACCAAAAGAGGAGGAATAATTCAAGTGTTAAAAGTAGGTGTTATTGGCACAGGCGGTATGGGAAGCCGCCACGTTCGCAATTTAAGCAGTCAGACTCCGGCCCAGGTCGTGGCCGTCATGGATGTCGACCCGGCGCGGGTGCAGGAGGTTGCCGAAAGTGTCGGTGAGCACTGTAAGGCTTATACCGATACCAACGCCCTGGTCAACGATCCTAATGTGGAGGCAGTCGTCATTGCCTCGCCCGATCCCTTTCATAAGGCGGCGGCGCTGGCCTGTATTGCCGCTGGCAAACCGACCCTGTGTGAGAAGCCTTTGGCGATGAATACGGCCGAAGCCAAAGAGGTCCTGGATGCGGAGGTAGCCGGTGGTAAACGGCTGCTCCAGTTGGCCTTCATGCGCGAATACGATCCGGCCCACCTGGCTGTGAAAGCGGTGGCCGACAGCGGAAAAATCGGGCAATTGCTGATGTTTCGCGGGGTTCATACCAATTATGCCCTGCCTGATGCCCGAACGGCCGAAGATGTCATTGGCAACTCGGCCGTCCATGATATTCATTCCGCCCGCTGGCTGATGCAGCAAGAGGTCAGCCAGGTTGTGGCCCAATGTGTGCCCTCTGATCCAGCCCGTCCTGAAACCTGCCGCCTGTTATTGATTCAAATGACATTTGAAGATGGTAGTCTGGGCTTGATCGAGGTCAATGCTGAGTCCGGGTTTGGCTATCAGGTCGATGTCGAATTATCTGGCGCAGATGGCATGGCCCGGACACCCCGTCCGGCTGCCGCTACGGTGAAGACGGCCGGACAGGAATGGCAGGAGATTGATCCGGATTGGCTGGTTCGTTTTGAAGTGGCCTATATTGCCGAGGTACAGGCCTGGGTGGACTCGGTCATAAACGGCCGTCCCACCGGTCCGTCAACCTGGGATGGCTATGCGGCGATGGTTGTGGCCGATGCCTGCGTCGCCTCCTTCAACGCCGGCCAACTTCAGGCGGTTCCAGAGTTGGAACGGCCGTCCCTTTACGATTGACCTTCCTAAGAGACTACAAAAGTCTTGGTTGATTTATTTTTGAAATTCAAAGTATGGCAAGACATTTGTCGTCTTCCAATACCTGAAGAGAAAGGAGAACGAGCAGGATGCAAGACGTTCGTATCGGTTTAATTGGGACAGGTGGGATGGGTAAAGCCCATGCCACTGCCTTCAAAAATGTGCCGTTGGTGTTTGGCAATGAACCGGCACGTCCCGTGTTGGAAATTGTCGCCGATTTAGATGCGGCGGCGGTCGAAAAATGGGCTGGCGAATTTGGCTTCAATCGCTGGACAACCGACTGGAGGGAGGTCGTCAATGACCCCAAAGTCGATATTGTCGATATTACCACTCCCAACAATCTCCATGCCGAGATGGCTATTGCAGCAGCCAAGGCTGGAAAGCATATCTATTGTGAAAAGCCGCTAGCCTTAACGGCCGCAGAAGGAGCAGAAATTGTTGCGGCGGTAGAGGAAGCGGGCGTCACTACCATTGTCGGCTTTAACTATTTCAAGAACCCGGCCCAGGCTCTGGCAAAACAATTGATAGAAGAGGGCGAGTTGGGCGAGATCACCCTGTTCCGGGGCAAATTCGACCAGGATTTTTTGGCCGATCCAGCCATTCCCTTTAGCTGGCGGCTTGATCGAAAATTAGCGGGAACAGGCACCCTGGGCGACCTCGGTTCACACACCATCGGACTGGCCCACTTTTTGGTGGGGAACATCGTGGAAGTTTGTGGTTTGCAAGCAACGGTCGTCAAAGAGCGGGCAGTTCCCCTCGGAGGTTCCGGTTATACGGCCAAAGCCGAAGAGGATGCGCCCAAACGGACGGTAGAGAACGAGGACATTACCGAATGTCTGGTTCGCTTTGCCAACGGCGCCATCGGAACGATTGGCACAAGCCGGGTGGGTGTCGGACGTAAGCTCGGTTTGGATTATGAAATTCAGGGAACGAAGGGCAGTTTGTTCTATACCCAGGAGCGAATGAACGAATTGAAGCTGTATCGCCATACCGACTCCGATCGGGAACAGGGTTATAAGACGATCTACATTGGCCCGGAACATGGTGATTACGGGGCATTTTTTGGTCTGGCCGGTATTGGTTTGGGCTACAACGACCAAAAGATTATTGAGGCCCACGATTTAATTACGGCCGTTGCCCTCAACCAACCAGTCCAGCCAGATGTACGCTTTGCCTATGGCGTCAACAAAGTGATTGATGCCATTGATTTATCAAGCCGGGAACGACGTTGGGTCTCGGTAAGTGAGTTTGAAACAGAGGTGGATTAGGAAATGTCTGAAAAAATGTTGGCGGGGACCTTTGGCGGCGTTGGCATTTTAGATATCGTCGAACGGCCGATCCCAGTTATTCCCCAGAATGATTGGGTCTTGATTAAAAATGAAGGTTGCGGTGTGTGTGGCTCCGATTTACATATATTGGCCGACCCGCCCGGATTCGAGGCAACGCTGGGAGCCGTTCTTGGCCATGAGTTTTTGGGCCATATCGTCGAAGTTGGTTCGGCCGTAAAGGATTTCAGAGCCGGGGATCGTGTTGCAGTCAACCCAAATATGACCTGTGGTATTTGCCGCTATTGTAAAGCCGGTTTGATTAATCATTGCGAGAACTGGACCACGCTCGGCCTCGATAAGGATGGGGGTTTTGCCCCTTACACCGTTGCTCCTCAAGGGTATCTGCATCGGGTTTCAGAAGATTTGCCCTTTGAAAGGGCCGTTTGGACTGAACCGCTCTCCTGCGTGGTCAATGGAACGGACAAGATCGCCATTCAGCCTTCGCAAACGGCCGTTGTCATTGGTGCTGGTCCCATCGGCATGCTGCATGGCATGATGTTTAAGGCGGCTGGCGCCCGGGTAATCATCTCCGACTTGTCTCCCACCCGATTGAAAGCCGCTCTTCAGGTTGGCCTGGATGTGGTGGTTGATGCGAAGGAAGAGGATTTAACCGAGGTTGTGATGGATTTTACCAATGGCATGGGAGCTGATGTTGTTGCAGATGCTGTTGGAAATCAAGCTGGTGCGGCCGTTAAATTGGCTGCTCGTGGTGGTAAACTCACCTTGTTCGGTATGATCGAACACGCCGCCCCACCGATTAAGCAGTTTGACATTACCCGGAACGAATTGACCATTTATGGCACCTTTGTCAGTCCCTACACCTTCCCCCGTGCCATTCAAATTTTAGAAAGCGGCATTATCGACCCCTCTCCGCTCAACACCATGACCCTGCCCATTGCTGATATGGAGCGCGGTATTGATGCCGCCCGGGCCGGGGAAGCAGTAAAAGTGGTCGTGTCTGCCAATTAGGATTGAAATAACGAATGTACGAATTATCTGTTTGTGCCGATACTTTTTTTCTTGATTTACCCTTCGAAGAGCGGGTAAAAAAAATAACCGATGCCGGTTTTCGAGTTGAGTTTGCGCCTTGGAAGGGACGAAACATGGAAATCTTCCATGAATACCCCAACGTCCGGCCTGGAAGCATGGTTGCAACCGGGGCTGGCAGTATTCTTCATCCCGAAGATGTGGATGATCTGGTGGCCAGCGTTGCTGAGAGTGTCAAGGTTGCCAATCATATTGGAAGTAAACAGTTGATTTTGTTGGCCGGTGTGCTGGGGCCAAATGGGGAGGTCGTTCACCGGACCCATCCTGACGAGATTACCCGTTGGATTACGGCTTATAAAGCGCTGGTGCGGGTGGCCGAGATTGGGGAAGCGCATGATGTGACCTTGTGCTTGGAGCATTTGAACACAGTCATCGATCATGTGGGCTATGGAATCGGCCGTGTTGAACAGGCGGTTCAACTGGTACGAGAAGTCGGCAATCCCCATTTGAAAATCGTCCTTGATATCTACCATGCACAGGTCGAGCAGGGGAATTTGATTGACCTGATTCGAGACTATATTGAGGATGTGGGCTACGTCCATGTGGCCGATGCCCCTGGTCGTCACGAACCGGGAACGGGCGAGATTCATTACGGCCGTGTGGCCCGCGCCCTCCACGAAGCTGGATATGAAGGAATTGTCGGTCTGGAGGCATTTCCAGAGGGCGACCCATATGTAGCGATGGAGCGGTTCCGCCAGGCATTTACATTAGACGAGGAGTTATAGATGAGAATTGGAATGGTAACGGATAGTTTGGGGTCGCTTCCTTTTGACGAGTTGCTGGAAACGGCCGCAAATCTAGGTATTGAAACGCTTGAATTTGGTTGTGGCGGCTGGTCATCTGCCCCCCATCTCAATTTGGATTCGCTGTTGGAAAGCAAATCAGAACGGGATAATTTTGTGGCAAAACTTTGTGATCATGGGCTAGAAATCAGTGCTTTGAACTGCTCTGGGAATCAACTGGCTCCCGGAGAGCGGGGCAGGGACAACGACCAGGTGGTAAGAAAAACATTTAAGCTGGCCAATATGCTTGGCGTTCGGCGGATTGTCATGATGTCCGGTCTGCCGGGGGCTGGCCCCGATGCCAAACACGCCAACTGGTTCATCACCGCCTGGCCGCCAGAGGTCCATGAAAGTTTGCGCTATCAATGGGAGGATGTCGCCATCCCCTATTGGCGGGAACTGGTCAAAGAGGCCCAGGAAAATGGCATCGAAAAGCTGTGCATCGAACAGCACGCCTCCCAGCTTGTTTACAACACCGCAACACTGCTTCGATTGCGTGATGCAGTTGGTGAAATGGTCGGGGTGAACTTCGATCCCAGCCATGCCTTGTGGATGGGCGGCGACCCCCTGCGGGCTATCCCCCATTTACGCGGCGCAATCTACCACGTCCATGCCAAGGATACCCGGGTCGATCCCCAGCTTAGTGAAATCAACACCCGCCTGGAAACGAAGAGCAATGACAAGGTTTCCGAGCGTTCCTGGAATTATGTGACCCTGGGTTACGGACATGATGAACGGTGGTGGCGGGATTTTGTGATTTTACTGCGTCAGAATAGCTATGATGATGTGTTGAGCATCGAACATGAAGATTTTAATTTGCCGCCTTTGGTAGGCGTTGAGAAATCGGTTGATTTATTGAGAAGTGTATTATGAGCGCTGAGAAAAAGGTACGAGTAGGAATTATCGGTCACGGTTTCTGGACCGAGGTTATGTACCTTCCGGTCTTTGCCAGGCATCCGAAGGCGGAAGTGACAGCAATCTGTGGTCGGAATGACGGCCGTGCCAAAGCCTTCGCTGAAGAGCATAACATCCCCCACTATTTCACCGATTATGAGGCGATGTATGGGAGTGGGTTGGTTGATGCCGTTGTTGTCTCAACGGGCAACGATACCCATTACGATATGACGATGAAGGCTCTGGACGCCGGTCTGCATGTGTTGTGTGAAAAGCCGCTGGCAATGAATGTGGTAGAGGCGGAGAAGATGACCGCCAAAGCGGAGGAGACTGGCTTGAAGTGTCTGGTGCCGTTCACTTACCGTTTCATGCCGATGGCCCGTTACACCAAGGAATTGATTGACGGCGGATATATCGGCAAACCCTATCATCTCAACTTGCGATATTACACAGGGTATGCCCGGGACGGCGGATACATGTGGCGCTTTGATATGGAAAAGTCGGGCGGCGGTCCGATAGCGGATATTGGGTCCCACTTCATTTATCTGGCCCTGTGGTATTACGGCGAAATCGAATCGGTGATGTGTCAGTTAAGCCACCACATTGAGCGCGATCCACGACCGGATGGGTCTGATTACGAACGAACAGATGATGGCGGCACGATTCTGCTGCAATTCAAGAGTGGGGCACAAGGAGTGATTATGGCTTCGGCCGTTTCCTATGAAGACACCCCCTTCGGCCAGACCCACCATATGGAATTTCATGGCAGTGGCGGCACCCTGTATGTGAAAAACGATTGGGACAAGATTCAGGAAGTCCAAGGTGCCAGGGAAGGGGAGGGCATGATCAAGCCCCTGCCCATACCGGATGAGATTTGGGGGACGGCCCGGCGTGATACCGTTCACAACACCTACAAAGATGTCTTTCGGGATCATGATTTTATGGCCCGGGGTTGGATAACGAACATTGTCGAGGATACTGACCCGGAACCGACTTTTTCGGAAGCCTTGCATGTTCAACGGGTGATCGCGGCCTGTCAGGTGAGTGCCAGTGAAAACCGGCGGGTTTCGATCAGCGAGGTCTAATAACGTGAAAGCATATTTTGAAGAAAACGATATTAACCTGGACGCATTCATCGAGATTTGCAGCCAAGCGGTAGATCCTACAGCTTATCCGCTATCGATGGGTGTTGAAGAGAACATCGTCATTTATGATGGTTCGCGCCTGAGGGAGTTGCTGGATAACCCTGCGCAGGAAGCGGCGTTGCGGGCAGAATGGATACATTGTTTGAAGGATGGGCCGGGAGTGTTTGTCATCAAGGGGGCGTATCGGGATACGGCCGTTATTGATGCGATGACCATTGTCTTTCAACAAATCGTCGCCCGGGAAAAGGCCGCTGGTGGTGATGGCGGCGACCATTTCGGCAAAAACGAGCGCATCTGGAATTCTATCCAAAAGCCAGCCGAAGTGGCCCCGGAGTTATTTATAGATTACTACAGCAATCCCTACCTGGCTTTGGCCTCGAAGGCCTGGTTGGGTCCCTATTATCAAATCACGGCTCAGATGAACACGGTAAAACCGGGTAACAAACCACAATCATCCCACCGAGACTACCATTTGGGATTTCAATCGCGGGAGACAACGGTTCATTTTCCGGCCCATGTGCAGGTTATGTCCCAGTATATAACCTTGCAAGGAGCCATTGCCCATACCGATATGCCGCTCGAATCTGGCCCCACTTTATTTCTGCCATTTTCCCAGCAGTATCCACCCGGCTATTTGACCTTCCATGACGCCGAATTTGCCGCTTACTTTGATGAACACCAGGTCCAAATTCCATTTACAAAAGGGGATATGGTCTTTTTCAGTCCGGCCTTGTTTCATGGGGCCGGGGCCAATTCTGCTGAGTCCGACCGTATTGCCAATCTGGTTCAGATATCGTCGGCATTTGGACGGCCAATGGAGACAGTGAACCGTACCAAAATAGTCGAGAAAGTTTATCCAATTTTGCTGGAAAAGGTTGAAGCGGAAGCTATCTCTGCCAGGACCATTCAGGACACAATCGCAGCGATGGCAGACGGTTACTCTTTCCCCACCAACCTCGATTCCGATCCACCGGTTGGCGGCAATGTGCCAGAAACAGCCCAACAGCTTGTTCATAAATCCCTCCAAGGCCAATGGCCACTGCCTACTTTGATGGCAGAACTGATAGCCTATGGCCAAAGACGGACAGCATAGCAAATGAAATTGAGCTGGTTACGATTGGCCTTTCTCTTGCTTATCCCCCTCTCCTTGGGTGGAACCGTGCAGGAATCGCAATCACCACGGTTGATCATTGATGAGTCGGTTCATTCCGATTTTGAGGCGGTGATAGAGGATGCCTGGGATCAATTTGCAGCTGTTTTTGCTGCTCGATTAGATTGTTTTGGTTCAGTAACGGTGAAAGCAGACTATGATTTGGCAGACAGGGCAGTCTATGATGCTGAGACGGACACGATTTCTATTCGTGTTCCCGAGCGAAAAGGTCTTTTACAAGGGGCTTTGATACATGAGTGGGGCCACCAGATCGAATTCAACTGCCCGGCCCATGAAGAATTAAGGGCACCTTTTAAAGCAGCCCAGGGTTTGCCCGCTGATACTGCCTGGTATGCGGGATCGTCGGTCAATCTCCATTCGAATGAATGGTCGCATATCCCTTCGGAACAGTATGCCGAAGCCGCCATTCTGGCGGTTTTAGGCTCACGGCCGGCGGCAACCAATACCAGAATAAACTGGGAGAGTGTTATGGTGGTCAAGAGGTGGGCTAAGGGGGATCAGCCTTGATTTTTTTTGAGAGAGGAATGATAGATGGAATCAAGGTTTGAGAAGAATAATTGATTAGATGATTTATGGTTTTATGTTGGTTGGAAGATTGAAAGAAGGAGATAAAAATGGCAAAACCTGATGCAGTATACAGGCCGTTGGCAGAGGTTCGAAAAGAATTAAAAGTCAGATGGTTACGTCCCAAAATTGATCGAGAAAAATTGCGCGAGCTTAACATGCGCAGTGATGCCCAAGGATGGTTTCAGGCCGGTGGACACCTGGCTATCTGGCTCCTGACCGGAGCAGCCTCCTTTTATTTTTGGTCTCAGGAAAATTGGATAGCTTTATTGATTGCCTTGTTTTTTCATGGCACCGTTGCCAGCTTCTTTGTGGGCATTGCCCCGCATGAACTGGGGCACGGAACGGTATTCAAGACCAAAAGTCTCAACAAAGTATTTCTTTATATCTACAGCACTTTAGGTTGGTGGGACCCACACGACTATGCGGCCAGCCATACCTACCATCATCGTTACACGCTGCATCCAGATGGAGATCGTGAGAATCTCCTCCCAATCTCTCCTATGGTTGGGCCATTCTTTCTGGTTCAGCTTCTTACGATTAATATTTTCACCCAGCCCGGCCGGACCTTTGGTAAGGGTGGCATTATTTCCACGATTTATGACACTGTCCTGGGTGCATTTGGACTGTTTGGCTCGGTCAAGATTCCGAAAAATGAGTGGCTGAAAGCGCTCCATGAAGACCAACCTGAAATGCACGAGGATGCCATTCGCTGGGACCGTTTTCTTTTGTTATTTCACGGGGCAGTCATCCTGGCTTCAATCTTGACAGGGTATTGGGTGTTCATATTTATCATTTCATTCTCGCCTTATATTGGTAACTGGGGCGTGTATGCCCTGGGCATGACCCAACACACCGGACTCAAGGAGAATGACACTGATTTTCGTAAAGCCACCCGTTCCGTCAAGGTCAATCCTCTGGCCGAGTTTTTATACTGGCGTATGAATTGGCACACAGAACATCATATGTTCGCTGGTGTGCCCTGTTACAATTTGAAGAGCTTATATGAAGAAGTGGCCGACCAGATGCCAGAACCACGTACCCTGGTGGGGGCCTGGAAGGAGATGCGGGAGACTTGGTTCCGGCAAGAGGAAGACTCAGATTACTACTTTGACACCCCGGTGCCACCCATAGCAGACATCAGAAAAGCAAGTACCCGCGATCGGGAGATTGAAAACTCGATCGGTGATTTAGCCCCCAAAGGATTACAGTAAAAATGGATATTTATCACAATCGTCCCACAGTCGGAGATATTCGTGCGATGAAAGCGCGCGGGGAGAAGATCTCCATGCTCTACGTTTCAACTTTTGAAGAAGCTGCCGCAGCTGCTGCGGCAGGTATCCATATGCTTTCGATTGAAGGCAAATTTATGTCGCATGAAATGCGCGAGGCCGCCGGTGATTGCTTCATACAGGTCGGTCTGCCCTATGGCCCCTGGGGTGATTTGGTGAACGCCGATGATTATTTGCGGGCGGCCTTTCACTTTATGGAGATGGGTGGCGACAGCTTTTACTGTTCGGCTTCTTTATCTATCCAGAAAGTGTTGTGTGACAATGCCATCCCCATTGTGGCCCATGTCGGGCTAATCCCCTCCCAGTGTACCTGGACGGGTGGGTTTAAGGCGGTGGGTAAAACGGCCGAAAGCGCCAAGGCTGTTTGGGACCATATCAAACGGCTGGAATCTATCGGCGCTTTCGGGGCTGAGTTGGAGGTTGTACCAGACCGAGTGGCAAAAGTAATTACCGAGAATACACCGATGATCATGCTGGGTATGGGGGCCGGGCCTTATGCCGACGCTCAATACCTGTTTGCGGAGGATGTGTTGGGGTATACGCCGGGTCATAAACCACGCCACGCTAAAACCTATCGCAACTTCAGAGCCGAGTTTGATAGATTGCAAGAAGAGCGAATCTCTGCTTTCAAAGAGCTTAAAGCGGATATTGATGATGGCAGCTATCCCGGCCCCAAACATGTTGTTCCCATAAAAGACAACGAGTTTGAGGCGTTTTTGGCGCAGGTGAAAGATTAGCTAAATGTCGTGGGAGGCACCTGGAGGTGTAAAGATACCTGTCGAGGTCTTTGCACCTTCAGGACAGTCGCAAAAGGATTTCGATGATCGACTCTGAGGATCAGATCATAAAAGAATTTGTACAGGCCATGTTGGCTGGTAAGCTAAGTGGTTCTGAAACGGCCGAATGGAGCAGGCAGCTGGATTCGCTTGCCAGAATCGATCAATTTAATCAGGGCGATGTTCTGGTACAGCATCACGCCCAGGCAGATGACATTCACTTTCTAATCGAAGGTGCTTTGCGATATACACACCTCGTCAATGATGAAGAGCGGGGTGAAATGATTTCGCACGAACGCACTCCCTGGATGCCGATTGGTTGGAGCAGTCTGAATTTCCGGCGGTATCGGGTCACGATTGTTGCGGAGAGTGACGGCCGTTTATTGACATTGCCTCTGGCGGCCTGGCAAGAGCTTTCTGCCAGATTCCCGACCCTGTGGGCCTATCTGTCGGAGTTTATGTTCCTTACTACTACTCAAACCCTTTGGGAAGCCCGGGACTTGAACCAGGAAACCTATTCAGAGATTACTCCTTCAAAACGGGAATTGGCTGAGGTCGTTAACTTTGAGCCAGGCACTCTGGAAGAGATGTACCAACAATCTCCCTGTTTTTCGGCCCTGCCGGTAGAGTGTCGTCAATGGCTGGTTGCAAACAGCCAGCTATTTCAGGCAGCTGGCCGGGCGCAGATATTGCAGGAACGAGAGGCAAGCGGTGGTTTGTGGCTGCTCCAAGCTGGACGGGTAGCCATGCGGTTTACAATTGTGACAGAGAAAGGTCAGCAAACGGCCGTTCGCTATGCTGTCCGAACTGGCACATTACTTTGCTGGTCTGGGACTGGTAATCCAGTCCCCGCCCCTTATCAGATTGAAAGCACCCGGGATACGAAAGTTGCTTTTGTTCCCAGTCAGGCTTTGGCTTCCCTGGTTACTGAAAATCCACAATGGTTGGGGGCGATTTTCCAACAGCAATTGTGGCAGTTGCGTCGCTATTTGCGAACGACTCGTACCCAGTATACTGATGCGGCGGGGGATGGTGGGATTCGCTCCCTCAGTAATTTGATTGAAGATAGCAAGCCGCTTTTGCCAGTTGATTCGGTTTTGTATGGGGTGCCTTATCTTCTGAAAAATCGGCTAACCCGTCAGGAGGGATTCCAGCGACTCTATCAGGCGAACTTTGAAGGAACCAGGAGCGAACGAGCAGTTGCCAGTCTGGCCCTTGATATTTTGCGAGAGTTTGAACGAGCGCATCGTTTCTTTATGGGGCTGAAATCGACTTATGCGGCCGTTATTCGGAACAAGCATCTCCCACCGCCCGAACTGAGAAAGGTTGTCTCCCGAAATTATCGAGATGCTCTGGCCCACGTTCCCTACGCAATTAAAGGTCTGGAGAATTTACCCGACGACCCCAACTTTATCTTCATCTATAATCATATGGCTTATGGGGAAGACGCTCTGCTTCCAAACGGCTTTTTCTTCAATCCAGATTCTCACTTTATCAGCCATATGATTGCTGAGCCGAAGTATGGGGATGGCATTCGAGTGTCACGAGCCAATGACAGCACGGAATTCTGGCGCGAGGATTATTACCAACGATTGGGCCATATCTCTGTGGTGACGCCGGAATCTGGTTGGTTGAACGAAACCTCGAAAGAAAAGAAATATCGCAAAGAGAAATTCTATGCAGATTGTCAGGGAGTCCTGGCCAGCGGATTACCTTTTATCATCGCCCCTGAAGGGAATATCACTGAAGAAGACAGCATAACGGAAAAGTCACCGGCGCGATTTAAGCCGGGGGCTTTTCTGATGAGTGCCCGGTTTCCAAGCAAACCTAAAATTGTGCCGGTTGCTTTTGCCAATTTTGACAAGCCCATCTACCGAACAATTTTTAGTTGTGTGATTAAACCTGCCTTTAGCATGGAAGAACGCGGCCTTGATGTCAATGATCGGGCCAGTATGAGTGGCTTTTTGAAATCTTACCAAAAAGAATTTCGGGGGTATGTTGAAGAAGCAATTGAATTAGGGCACCAGGTGGAAGCGCCAGGGGCGGATCTGACTGGCATCGCCACCAATATTGGACAGGTTGATACAGTCTATGAGGAGTTTGAGTTAGATGTCCGGGCTTTGGAGCATCAATTAGGACAGTGGGGAAATGGCAAGGCCAATACGGTATTTTATGGTTCTTCAACTTTCCGTCTGTGGGACAGTCTGGCTGAGGATGTTGCCATTCCAGGGGTAGTCAACTTGGGATTTGGCGGCTCAACGCTGGAGGCTTGCCGTCTCTATTTTGAGCGGTTGTTGCTGCCTTTCCAACCGAACAGGCTGGTAATGTATGGGGGAGAGAATGATATTGGCCAGGGTGCTTCGGCTGAATTTGTGGTTGGGCAGTTTCGCCATTTTGCTGACATGATCCAGAATTTTTTGCCTGAGACCGACTGTTGGTTTATTTCGCTCAAGCCAAGTCCGGCGCGATTGGATTATCTGGAGGAGACGATTCGAACGAATACCCTGGTCGCTGCTGAGATTGAACAACGGGAAAAATGGTCTTACATCGATATTTTTAAGTATATGTTGGACCAGCAGGGCAGACCGAACACCCAGCTTTTTACGCCGGATCTGATTCATTTGAATATTGCAGGTTATGGAATATTAGCCAAGGTGATCCGGCAAGTGCTTTCCAGGAATTGAATTAAGATTATGATGAACTATTTAACTCTCGGTAGGGCACGAGCCTTGCAAACAGCATCAACTTCTCGTGGTATCTTTACTATATTGGCCGTTGACCATCGGGATGCTATGAAGGCGATGATCAATCAGGAATCTCCGGAGGCTGTTCCTGCTGAGCAGTTGACGGAGATCAAGCTTTCCATTGTCAAGGTGATTGGTCCTGGGGCTACGGCCGTTCTCCTCGATCCTGTTTACAGCGTTGGACAGGCAATTGCCCGGCGAGCCTTGCCAGCCAAGACAGCCTTTTTGTCAGCCATCGAAGCCCAAGGTTACCTCGGGGATCCGTACAGCCGCCAAACGACCATGTTGGAAGGTTGGGGGATTAAAAAGGCCAAGCTGTTGGGGGCCAGCGGTGTTAAGGTGTTGCTTTTTTACAATCCTGATGCGGGGGAAGCGGCAGAACGCCAGGATGAACTTGTCAGTAAGCTGCTGGAAGAATGTGCTGAATATGACATCCCTTTGTTTTTGGAACCGATTGTCTATTCACTTGATCCAGATAAGGCTAAAGGATCTGCCGCGTTTTCACAGGAGCGTCGTCACCTTATTGTTGAATCTGCCCGTAGATTGGGCGCCCTTAAACCGGATGTGCTCAAACTGGAATTCCCCGTTGACTGCCAATATGAAAAAGATGAGGCTGTCTGGCAGGATGCCTGTGCCGAATTGAACGATGCATCGCCTGTGCCCTGGACCTTGCTGTCTGGCGGCGGTGATTTCGACCTCTTCCAGAAGCAGGTCAAAATCGCCTGTCAAAATGGCTGCTCGGGTTTCCTGGTTGGCCGTGCTTTGTGGCAGGAAGCGGTCTATTTACAGGGCAGTGAACGAATGGCTTTTCTGGAAGGGCAGGCGACTCGACGCTGGCTAAGTTTGTGTGAAACGGCCGAAGCATTCGGCCGTCCCTGGTTTGACAGAGTGGAAACCGACAGCGTTGATAATCATTGGTATAAGAGTTATCAGGAAAAAAAGGAATAAGTATGCAATATACACCGGAAAATATTTTGGTACACCCTCGGTCTTCAACCGATGATCCCGACTTAATCTTGTCTGTTACCCCGGAGCAAGCTGGCTGGGAGTACATCAATTTTCAAGCCCGGCGTCTGAGCGCGGGTAGTGAATGGTCGTTTGAAAGCGGCGAGAATGAATTGGCGATAGTTATTCTTCATGGCGCATTTTCTGTGACCTCTAATCGAGGCGAGTGGAGTGGGATTGAGCGGAAAGATGTATGGTCGGGGGCAGGAACGGCCGTTTATTTGCCCCGGCGGACTGAGTTTACGATTACGGCCGATCGGGACAGCGAGTTTGCCGTGACTTGGGTGCCGACTGATGAAGATCATGACCCCTGGCTCATCCAGCCGGAAGATGTACCGGTTTCTGTTCGTGGGGGTGATAATGTTAGCCGCCAGATCAATGACCTGTTGCCTCCGGGATCGGCCGTCCATCGCCTAGTCCTGGTGGAAGTCTATACACCGAGCGGAAACTGGAGCAGTTACCCGCCCCATAAGCATGACATCCACATCGAAGATGCGGACGGCAATCTCATCGAAGCCGATTTGGAAGAGGTCTACTATTACAAAATAGACAAACCGGAAGGATATGCCTACCAACGAGTCTACACAGATGATAATTCACCACTACAGCAGGCCGGTTATCCGATTGATGCCCTGGTTAAAGCTGAGAATGATTGCGCCGTCCTTGTCCCAGAGGGTTATCATCCCGTCGTCAGCGCCCCTGGCTACACCACTTACTATCTCAATGTTCTGGCGGGGTCGGCCCAGAGTTTAGCCAATCAGGATGATCCCCAACATACCTGGGTCAAAGATTCCTATAAGCGAGTGGATGACCGCTTGCCGCTCTATTGAGGAAGGTAATTATGGAAAAAATTTACGACACCCTCCATATGGGCCGCTCCTCAATTGACCTGTACGCCAACGATGTTGGCTCGGCCTTCGTGGACATCAACTCCTTCGCCGCCTATGTCGGTGGCTCGCCGACGAATATCAGCGTCGGTGCCCGCCGATTGGGGCTAGACACCGTTCTCCTGTCCGGCTTTGGCGAAGATCCACCGGGCGATTTCATCCTCAACTTCCTGAATAAGGAAGGGGTCGAAACGAAGTTCAGCCCCCGCAAACCGGGCCATCGCACCAGCGCCGTAGTCCTGGGCATTGAGCCGCCGGATAAGTTTCCGCTGGTCTTTTATCGGGATAATTGCGCCGATGTTGAGTTGACAATTGATGATGTCCTGGCTGCGCCGGTAGCCGAGAGCAGCATCTTCCAATTTGCAGGGACCAATTTGAGCAAGGAACCGAGCCGGAGTGCGACGATGTTTGCGGCCGAATTGGCCCAGCGGAGCGGCACAGAAGTGGTTCTCGACATCGACTTCCGCCCTGACCAATGGCACGATCCCCGCGCTTTTGGGGTCGCCGTCCGCAGCATTTTACCATTGGTCGACATCGTCATTGGCACCGAAGATGAATTGAATGCCGCCTTGCTAATGGATACTGGCCAGATGAATTTGACCCATTCTCAGGTATCGGATACCAGAGTCGAAGGCGATGTGGAGGAAGCCATCGAAACCCTTCTCTCTCTGGGACCGAAGGTGCTGCTCCAAAAGTTGGGGGCAGATGGGGTTCGTGTTCACGCAAGAAATGATGAAGGTAAAATTGAACGAATAGACGCTCCCGGATACCCGGTTGAAGTTTACAACATTCTCGGCGCGGGCGATGCTTTCGCGGCCGGATTTTTGTATGGTTATGTCAAGGATTGGGGCTGGTATAAATCGGCTCGATTGGCCAATGCTTGCGGGGCCATCGTGGTTACCAAGCATGGCTGCGCTAACTTTACGCCGACGATGGCGGAGGTAGAGGAATTTGTCAATGAGCGAGGTGGGTTTTGAGTATAGCAGTGCAACGCACCCATAGGGTGCAATGCACTGGTGAAGAGGATAGTATGGAAACCAAACGACTAACAATGGCTCAGGCCATTATCGAATTTTTGAAGAATCAGTATGTTGAGCGGGATGGGGTGGAACGGCCGTTTTTCGCGGGTTGTTTTGGCATTTTCGGTCATGGTAATGTGGCCGGGGTGGGGCAGGCGCTCCAGGAAAACCCCGATTTCCGCTATTATCAAACCCGCAATGAACAGGCGATGGTTCATACGGCGGCGGCCTATGCCAAGATGAAAAACCGGCTACAAACGCTGGCCTGTACCACCTCTGTTGGACCGGGGGCGACCAATATGATTACGGCCGCAGCCGGGGCCACCATCAATCGCCTGCCAGTCCTTTTGTTGCCCGGTGATATTTTTGCCCGGCGCAATGTCGCTCCCGTTCTGCAACAACTGGAATCGGAACACAGTCAGGACTTTTCCGTTAACGACTGCTTCAAACCGATCAGCCGCTATTGGGATCGCATCAATCGCCCCGACCAGATATTGACGGCCTTGCCAGAAGCGATGCGGGTCTTGACCAGCCCGGTCGATACCGGCACTGTGACCCTGGCCCTGCCTCAGGATGTCCAGGCTGAGGCCTTTAATTATCCAACGGCCCTTTTTGAAAAACGGCTTTGGCGTGTACCCAGAAATCGACCAGATGAAGCTGCCTTGAAACGGGCGGCTGAGTGGATTCGGGCGGCGAAACGGCCGCTTATCGTTGCCGGTGGCGGCGTTATTTACAGCGAGGCGACCGAAACCCTGCGCCAATTTGTCGAACAGACCGGTATCCCCGTCGGCGAAACGATGGCCGGGAAGGGCAGCCTGCGATATGACCATGCCTTATGTATGGGGGCCATCGGGGCCACCGGCACCCTGGCGGCCAACCGCCTGGCGAAAGAAGCAGATCTCATCATCGGCATTGGCACCCGATACAGCGACTTTACCACCGCCAGCAAGACTGCCTTCCAAAACCCAGATCTCCGTTTCATCAACATCAACGTGGCCGAATTTGATGCCCACAAACACAATGCCCTGCCCCTGGTTGGAGACGCCCGGGCTTGCCTGACCGAGCTGTCCGAGGCATTGGGCGATTATCGGGCAGTTGATGGGTATGAGAGCCAGGCCAAATCGTTCCATGATGAATGGGAGACAGAGGTGCAGCGTATTTATGACATTCGCCTGCAACCACTCGTTAGTCAGGGTGAATTGATCGGGGCCGTTAACGACCAGGGTGACCCAGAAGCGGTCATGGTTTGTGCTGCTGGTAGTTTGCCGGGCGATTTGCACAAGCTGTGGCGCAGTCGCCATCCAAAGCAATATCATCTTGAGTATGGCAACAGTTGTATGGGCTATGAAATTGCCGGTGGATTGGGCATCAAAATGGCCGAACCGGAGCGAGAGGTATATGTCATGGTCGGAGACGGTAGCTATTTGATGCTTTCGGCCGACATCGTTACCTCTGTTCAGGAAGGTTACAAGCTAACGATTATCCTTTTGGACAATAATGGTTTTAAGAGCATCGGTGCTTTGAGCCGTTCACTCGGTAGCCAGGGATTTGGCACCCGCTATGTCTTCCCGGAGAATAATGGACTGCCGGATGATACGGCCGATTCTGTCCAAACGCTGCCAGTTGATTTAGCCGCCAATGCCCGCAGCCTTGGCGCCCATGTCATCGAGTGCCAAAGCTATGATGACTTTGTATCGGCCCTGTCAGAATCAAAAGAAATTGACCGGACGACGGTCATCTATATCCAAAATGATCGCTATCATGGTGTTCCCGGCTACGAAAGTTGGTGGGATGTCCCGGTGGCGGAGGTCAGCCAGATGCATACCGTTCAGGCCGCCCGCGAAGAGTGGGAAGAGAATCGGGCCAAGGAACGGTATTTTTTGTAATTCATTAAAAATATAGATAGAAGCGGTGCAACGCACTGCCCAATATGTCGGCGATGAGTCTGGTATTTATGGGCAGTGCAATGCACCTAATTGGAGAAGAACAATGAATAATGGACAATTACTAAATTTTGTTGATGGAAATTGGGTGCGTTCGTCGGCTGGAGAATATCTGGATGTGATTAATCCGGCGACGGCGCAGGCATTGACGACCATTCCTTTAAGTCCAGGTGCTGAGGTGGATGCGGCCGTTCAGAAAGCCCAGACCGCTTTCACCGAATGGCGGCGGACCCCTGCCGGTGACCGTATCCAATACCTTTTCAAACTCAAAGCGCTGCTAGATGAAAACCGAGACCAATTGGCCCGAATTATCACCAATGAATGTGGGAAAACGTATAAGGAGAGCCAGGGCGAAATTCAACGTGGTATTGAGAATGTCGAGGTGGCCTGTGGCATTCCGATGTTGATGCAGGGCACGAACAATGAAGACATCGCCCGTGGGATTGATGAGCACATGTTCCGCCAACCACTGGGTGTCGTGGCCGCCATTACCCCATTTAACTTTCCAGCGATGATCCCGCTTTGGTTTCTGCCTTATGCTGTTGCGACCGGCAACTGTTTCATTCTCAAACCGAGTGAAAAGGTGCCGATGTCAAGCCATAAAATGTTTGAATTGATCGAACAGGCCGGTTTCCCGGCAGGCGTTTTGCAATTGGTGCATGGTGGCAAAGATACGGTCAATGCCCTGTTAGACCACCCAAGTGTTAAAGCCATCAGCTTTGTCGGCTCGACGCCAGTTGCCAAATACATCTACCAACGGGCAGCGGCCAATGGCAAGCGGGCGCAGTGCCAGGGCGGGGCCAAGAACCCGGTTGTGATTATGCCGGATGCTGACCTGGAGATGACCACCCGGATCATGGCCGATTCCGCCTTTGGCTGTGCCGGACAGCGCTGTCTGGCTGCTTCGGTCGCCATTGCCGTCGGCGATGCCCAGGATGCCTTTGTGGAGCATATTGCCGACGCGGCTGCTTCGCGCAAGGTTGGTTACGGACTGGATGAAGGTGTCCAGATGGGGCCAGTCATTGATGTTGGCAGTAAGAATCGCATTGAAGGATTGATTGGCAAAGGCCAGGAGGAGGGCGCGAAACTGGTCGTGGACGGCCGTAACCAAAAGGTCAGTGGTTACGACGATGGTTACTTCGTATTCCCAACGGTGCTTGACCATGTGAACCCCAAGGGCGAAATCGCTCATACCGAGATTTTTGGCCCGGTCCTGAGCGTCATGCGGGCCGGTGATGTCGACGAAGCGATTCAGTTGGTAAATGATCGTTCTTTTGGCAATATGGCCTGTATCTTCACCAGCAGTGGCGCCGCCGCCCGAAAGTTCCGGTATGAGGCAGATGCTGGCAATATCGGGATCAATATCGGCGTCGCCGCCCCAATGGCTTACTTCCCCTTTAGCGGCTGGAACGAGAGCTTCTTCGGCGATTTGCACGGTCAGAGCCATCACGGCGTTGAGTTTTACACTCAGACCAAGGTCGTCGTTGAACGCTGGCCGAGAGAGTGGAGCCGTCAGTTTTAGGTTGGTAATTCGTAATTGGTAATTGACTCTCAAAGAAAATTACCAATTACCCAATTACCATCTTGAAGGGACTATGAGATGGCAGAGCAAAAAATCCTGGTCGGCAATGCCCCTTGTTCCTGGGGGGTGATTGAAAATATAGACGGGGAACATCGGACATATGTAGATGTTCTCGACGAAATGTCGGCCACTGGATATGTAGGTACTGAGCTGGGTGATTGGGGCTTTATGCCGACCGATCCGGCCGTTCTCGATTCCCAACTATCGACGCGTAATTTACAGTTGTTAGGCTCCTGGGTTTCGGTCCGCTTATATGATGCTGATTGTCATCAGGCCGGCGTGGAGCAGGCTGTGAAGACGGCCGAACTCCTTCTGGCAGTCGGCGGTGAAAAATGCTTCATCGTCATTGGTGACGATCACAGCACCGTGCCCGAGCGCCATGACAATGCCGGGCGCATCACACCGGAAATGATGCTGCTGGAATCTGAATGGGCTGTCTATACCGAAGGGGCCATGAAGGTGGCCAAAGCCGTAAAAGCAGCAACTGGTTTGCGGTCAGTTATTCACCATCATGGGGCGTCTTATATCGAGACCCCGGCTGAAATCGAAAAGTTTTTGAACCTGACCGACCCTGAATTGTTGGGCATGGTATTCGACACCGGCCATTATATGCTTGGGGGAGGTGACCCGGTTGAAGGCCTCCAAAAACATGCTGATCGAATTTGGCACGTCCACTTTAAGGACTTTGATCCAACTGTCGTCGCCAGGGCAGCTGCCAATCGTTGGGGCTATCAGCAGATGATTGGACAAGGGGTGTTTCCAGAGTTAGGCAAAGGAGCGGTCGATTTTCCGGCTGTTCTTAATCAGCTTTATGCCTTAGAATACGAGGGCTGGATAGTCGTTGAACAAGATGTCCTGCCAGGAATGGGAAGTCCTAAACAGAGTGCTAAAAGAAACAGGGATTATCTTCGCGTTTTGGGGCTTTAAAAACAACTGATCAAAAAGGAAGAAATTATTGAGTAGATCATTCAGGTATGGTGTGTATGGTGTCGGCCGTATCGGCAAGGTTCATGCCGCTATTGTACGGGGGCAAGGACAGCAAATCGTCTCAATTGGCGATGACGTTCAGGAGGCGGTCGTTATTGCCCAACAGGAGCTTGGAGCCGAAGATGTCAGAACGTTCAATGATCCGGCCGAAATGGCTGATAACATGGCTGATGAGATCGATGCCATGATCATTGCCTCCCATACCAAATATCATGCCCGGGATGCCCTGCCGTTTGTGCAAGCCGGGATTCCAATATACCTGGAAAAGCCGTTGACCGATGACCTTGCAGAAGCGTTTGAATTCGTTGAGATAATCGGCCGTGACCCCCATCAAATTCAAATCGGTCTACAGCGACGGTACGACCCGGCGCTGTTATACACGAAAAAGCTGCTCCAATCCGGCATCATCGGTGAAATTCGGGAAATCCGCTGTATCCTGAGGGATCAATATCCTCCGCCATCAACCTACAGCAGTCGGGGCCTGGTCATTGATATGGGCATCCATGTCGCCGACGAAGCCATTTTTCTTCTTGATGAGTTTCCTGATAAGGTTTGGGCCAGCGTTCACCACACCAAAGGGTACGACAGTCCAATAGACGAAGGTGGTGATACCGCTTTTGTTACCTTTACTACGCCGTCGCATGTCCTGGGTCGCCTAGACCTCAGCCGCACTCATTCATCCGGTTATAATAATGAAACCTACATTATCGGCACCAACGGCACAATTCATGCTGGCCGTTTTGCTGGCTATCCGGGGCCGGTTTATGTCGAAATCTGGCTGCCTGATGGGACAAAGCATCCAGACTCAGACAAATTCGAGATGAGTTATTTAGAAGGTGACTACCCTGAATTTCTGCCCCGATTCGACATGGCCTATCGCAAGGCGCACCAGCAGTTCCGAGAGGATATTGAAAACGGGCGTCCCTTTGCCGTTACCCAAAATGAAGTGTTGGATGCCCAGGTTTTTGTGGAAGCAGCTCATCGCTCGGCGATGTATGATGGGCAGTGTTATGATTTGGAAAGATTTGATGATCTGCAAGCATATAAAGCAGCCTGTGTTGCAAACAGATTGTTAGAAAATTAGACGCAGATTTTTGCCTTTGGAAAGGATAAAATATCAAGAGCGACAGTAGTGGCATTGTGATTGTAAATTAGGATATCGGTCGTTCCCCAACCTGCACCATCAACAAACTCATCGATTTAAAGTACAAATCCTTCCCCGCCAAATAGATAATACACCTGCGTCCAGACCTCATAGTAAGCCCGTCGCTCCCGTCCAGGTTTTTGACGAAAAAGCTCTCAAATTACTCGAGAGCTTTTTTTGTTTTTGGTGCTGCGTCCAGATAGGGAGCGATGGGAGGTCGAACCCGCGTGTAATACAGTAAATTTGGAAAATATTGTCCATCCAAATTGAAATCAAAAAAGGAGGGGAGGTTGTAGAAAAATGATTGGTCTAACGGATGCTTGTGGATGTTTAAACGGCCGTACAGGTCAAAACAATGAAATCCTGGTCGGGCATCTTTTGTTCAGAGACTGAAGGACTAAAGCAAATTAATGAGCCGCTCGCGACGGCCGTTCGAGGGCAGGAAGAGTTTTGCCTTTTGGTAAAGGGATTGGAAACGAGGCAAATCACACTGTTCAAGTAAAGCCTGGTTGGCAACCTGGGGGTGGAGCAGATTCTGGAAACGGCCGAGTTCCAAAAATGGTTCAATCCGGTCACCTAGCAATTGTAGTTCCTGCATTACAACAGCTTCATCCCAGTCCGGCAATTTATCCAGAGAGAAGGGCAGATGCATGCAATACTCATTCCTAACCCGCACGCGCGGCTCTCGTTCACCGGCCGGAAAATGAGCCTGTAATACAGCGGCCAGCAGTTCACCATATAGGTCGCCCCAGAAATGGAACAGCCAACGGCCGTCCGGCTCAGGCAGGTAAGGCATTTGGCCTACGCCAAAACCGGCCTGGACAGCGACCGCCTGGGCAATTTCCAGGGGAACGGCAAAGGGGGTAGTCTGGAATCGCAAAATCTCGTCTACTTCCTCCCGACGGCCGCGTTGAACGCCAAAAAGATTGCGGTCTTGCCAGACAACCTGAACCGCCCGTCCGCCCATCAGGAGGGTTTCGCCTTTGATTCTCGGCCGTTCGGTCTGGGCAATGGTACGGCCAGTGTAGGCATCTATCATGGTCGCTCCCAAAAAGTCCCCGCCGATGTTGCTGTAAATTTCATGGCGGTCGGCCAATTCATCCAGTTCAGGGCCGGGTCGCCACTCGCCTGGTTTTCCGATTCGTAAATATTCTCGGAAGACAAGTTCTTTCAGGATACGGTCAAGCGTTTCATCTTGTATGGAAGTCGGAGCAATGCGGCGCAAGTCGGCCGTTTTTATGCCGCCGGTCGGACTTTGTTTCAGGAAACTGAATATCTGCTGTATCAAAACAGACGGCCGAAAATGATAGGCCGGTGGCGGTATATCGAGCCTAACTTCGTCCAAACACAACCCCATCAAAGCCTCGAAACGCACCTGTTCTAAAGGAGAACGGGCCAGACAGATAACAGAAGTCTTCTCCGCCCGGCGGCCACCCCGCCCAATTCGTTGTAAGAAAGAAGAGGGAGTCGGCGGCGGCCCAATCAGGACGACTTCGTCAATTGAACCAATATCTATCCCCAGTTCAAGGGTGCTGCTGCTGACGCAGATAGCGACCGCTGCCTGGGCAAAATCCGTTTCAATCTCCTGCCGCATTGCTCGATCAAGATTTGAGTAATGGACGAAAACGGAGGCTTCGTAAGGCGTGTTCTTCCGTAAAAAAGCCCCGACTTGTTCGACCTCGTTACGCGTGTTGCAGAATAAGAGGGTCTTTTGGGCTGCCCGAGTCGCCAATACAGAGACCAAATCAGTCAGACCGTGCATTGAAAAACGAAACGCTTCGAAATTTCGACCGCCGCTGACCTCAATAATTGCCGCTTTTTCCAGGTAACGACTGGCAATGCCTGCGGGGTCAGGCACCGTTGCTGACAAGGCAACCCTTTGGGCGGCTGGCTGCTTTGGATTGGCAAAGGTACGGATTCGTTCCAGGCGCGGCAGCAGACAGCGAACCTGATCCCCTCGCGGTCCATTATCAAAGAGATGGATTTCATCCAGGACAATGGCCTTTAGATGAATAAATAGACGTGGCGAGCGGGTGAGCAGGGAATCAACTGATTCGGGGGTGGTGATAAGAACTGTAGGCGGCGAAACGGCCGAAACCGGCCCCGTATCCCCTGTTTTCATACCGAGGGAAATATTTAAGGTTTCCATTGTCGGGACTAATCTTTCATATAAATCCCGAACCAGCGCCCGGGTGGGACAGAAATAGAGAATTTGCAAGGCCGGTGCGGCATCATTGCTGGACGGCCGTTTGCTCAAAATGTGACGTTCCAGGAGCGGGGCTATCACCGATTCCGTCTTGCCGGAAGCGGTGGGGGCAATGACGAGGGTATGACGGCCGTCTAAAATTGAGGGGATGGCTTGTCGCTGGACTTCCGTAAAGTTGCCATGCCTGCCAAAAAAAGGCGACCAGGTATGGCGAAGCCGGGACTTTAGCTGGGTCGTCACTGTACTGACCACTGCCCACTATCCACTTCTTTTAACTGCGCATCTGATTACGAAGTTCATCAAGAAGGGTGGCGACATCGTAGTGGGGGTAAAGGTAAAGCAGGTCGTATAGTTCGACCGAAAGACGGACAACCCCGCGAATGGATAAACGGCCACTTTTCGTTCCCAAAGCCATATGTTCAGCCGCGGCCCGGCGCACCTGTCCCTGACGCTCGCCCGGTTCATAATCATAAGCCTGGGAATGATAATCCTCGACCCTTTTCAGGAAACTGCTGATTTCCTGTGGATCCTGATGGGAAGCCAGTTGGAGCACCTGTTCATCATCCAGCCACTCATCCAACGGCAACCGGTTGTCACTGTGGGTGACGGTGAAGAGGAAGAGGAGCGATTGGCCCTGGTCGTAAGCAGGGGGATAGTTTCGCCAGCGGTGTTGGGGCAGGGTGTTGGCTGAGATATAGGATTGCCGCTCTCTGAGAGCGGCGTAGATCATGGCGCTGAAAAAGAGGGTGGCTTTCGGCCGTTGTATCGGGCGTAGCAGCGAGTAACTCTCGGCTTCATCGAGCAGAATGCACAGGCCGCTGTAGTTGGCTAAGCGGGCCAGGGCGCTGATGCCGGTCAGGAGATAGGCGATCTGGCGGGCATTGTGGCCGACTTTATAAATGGACGGGAACTTGATGCCACGCGGCATGGCCTTATTCATAATCTTTAGCCGTCTGCCGCCCATCAACCACTGCTCCCAGGCAGTACGGGGCCTGGAAAGGGAGGTGTTGTTGAGGGCGTCGAGTCCGACAACCAGAGGATCTAGGTCGGCCGGTGACATCTCTCGCAGTTGTTCTCGAATACGGCCGATCTCGTTGGCCTTTTCCAGGAGGGGGGCTAATCCCATCTCGTCAGTATCTGGATAGCGAAGCTGGCGCATCAGGTCGCTGTAGACAAAGAAGGCGCGATGGGGCGGCAGTTCCAACAAATCGAGACTGGTTGTGGCCACCAGAAAATTGCGGGCCAACGCCTCCTGGGCAGTCAGTTCGACAATGTGGCTTTTTCCAAAGCCGTACTCCCCCACAACGGCCCGAACGGCTCCGCCATCCTGGTGGGCCTGGTTGAGGGCCTGAATAATGCTGGCCCGCTCTTTTTCCAGGCCGATGGTCAATTCCAGGACATGTTGGGCGGGGGCAACCCCCATCCGCAAGGCTTCAATCAACTGGCGGGATTCAAAACGGCCGCGCGGCATGGGTGCCGGCGCAGTATATGAAGGAGGTTTAGCCGGTGATGGAATTTCTTCCGGCTGCTGGCCATTAAACTCCTGGCGCGGCCGTCTGAAACGCAGTCCGCTCTCGAAGCGGACCATCCATTCACTGCCGTTACGATAAAGGGCCACGATCTGACCACGGCCGTATTGAGGGTGTTCTACCTGAGTGCCTAACATGTTAATATGGTTTCGTCTCACCGCCGCTCAAGGCATCAGCCTGTCCCCGAATAATGGCCGTCGCCTCCCCTTCAGTAAGCAGCCGTTCTTCGATGGCATGTTGCTGGGCCAATACCATGATAAAGGCTTTCACAAAAAGTCGGCGATGGCTGATGTCTAAAAATACGTCGCGGGCCACATTGGCCAGTATGGCGGCATTGCCATATTGAATTGTCTGGTTTAAATTGGCTTCAAATGCTGTTTCATAAATCGGAATTAGCTTTTCCCCAATGGCTAACATCAGATCATCCTCGTCCAGGTCCAGATGTTCGAGACTGATCTGGGGGCTGAAATGGTTACTGCGCGAGAAACGGCCAGGCGCACGAACCCGTTGTTGCAAGGCCGGGTAGCGGGGAACAATGTCGTTAATAAATTGGGGTGGTACAGCATAAACAAACATCGCACCCGGCAGTTCGTCCCGGCAGCGATCAATCACTTCCCGAAGATTATCTGTCGCCAGTTTTTCTGCCTTGCCGCCAATGCTCGCCATCCGATCTACCTCGTCGAAAAGCAGAATCAGCCCACTGTAGGACAGGGCGCGAACGACCTGGGCCAGGGAGCGCAGCATCCGAAAAGCGTTGGGCCGGGTGATTTTGCCAGTAACGCCAATTTCTCTCAGAATTTTTGTGTCATCCGGCGTTGTTGGCGTCCCCACCAACCAGCGGGAGAGTGACTCAAGCCGCTCATCTTGGTCGCGAATAAGGGCTTCAAAATAACCGAGTACGGCCGCTTTATAGGCCGGGCTGTCGATTGGCGTCGCTTCCAGGGTATCTACCAGCCCCCGGTAATTAGGGTGGCCGGTCGTCTCCAGCGAAATGCCTTCTCCCACAATCCGTTCCAGCGTTCCTTCCAGGAAGGTAATCAACCCCCGTTCGTCGGTCATCATCTCGTCTTCTTCGTGCCAGATAATGTTGCGGGCGACGGCCGAATAAACCAATCGCTGGTCATTATACGGCGTTTCTACCGGACTCAGGTCGACTTTAACAACAGCAAAACCACGATGCCAGGCCAAATCCTGCAGGCAGTACAGGAAGTGCGACTTGCCGCTGCCATAGTCGCCAATAACCATTTTGTAGGCCGCGCCGCCGTCTTGCAAATAGGATGAAAGATAATATTCATCCAGGGCGTCCAGCAGGGACTGGTTGCCAACGTTGAAATATTGGACGCCTCGATTAGGCGGGGTTCCGGAACTTCCCAGTACCTCGACGATTTGGCGGGCAAGTGTTTTGCTAATAGTCATTGTTATTCCTCAAAGGTCAGATCGGAATAATATTCTCCATCAACCGCACCGTTTGGCAGCCAAATGCTGCGGGCGGCGCTATCGGCCTGGCTTTTGGTAGCCACCCCCAAACGAAGTTGGTGTTCCTGCCCTTCTTTGGTTAAGGTCGTTTCACCACTGTCTTGCAGCAAGACCATGTCACGCACAAAAAGTTCGCGAGGATAATCTTTGAAGGTGCTGCGGGAAGGGGTGTTCCAGAAACGGGCAGATTGGCGGTTCAACGTTAGCTGGCTGTAAACTTCGACGAAATTAATACGGCCGCCTTGGGGTCTGCGGCTCCGTTTTTCCATAGAATCCAGCCAAGATTGATACAATTCCTCAAGCAGATCGACCGTCTTAATTTCCCGTCCAACAATCTTTTTGTACTGCTGGTCATAGGCTTTGACGATGCCTTTAATCGAAAGGGGAATGAGGCCTGTGAGGGCTTCCTTGCCATAAAACCACTGCGCTTTTCGGACAGCCATATTGATTTGGAGAACAAAGGGCTCGATGATTAGTGTGGGAGGGCGGCCGGAAACGGATTTTCCTTGCTCCTCAAAAACCTCTTTCAAATCGCGGGCAAACTCGAAAGCCAGGGCGTCTAGGGCCTCCTGGGTTGATTGGCTAAAGGCATGAACGGCCGTTGTCATACTCTCCCGATCAACTTCCAGTGCTATTTGCTCCAATTTGACCAGCGCCTTTTGCATGGCTAAGGCTTCTAGTTTTTCGTCTGCCGCCAGCCTTGCCGCGGCTTTTAGAGCTGAAAGAGCCGTGCGAATAGTCTTGAATTCAGGTTCCAACTCGGCCTGGGCGGTTTGAATATGCCGGGACAATTCTTCACTCATGTATTATCGTACCTCTTCTTTGTCTTGATAAAGTGGGGAGTATGATGGCTAATTGTATTGATTACAGGATGCTCATGCAACAATCAATATGGTATTCTTGCAGTCGTGAACGGCCGTGTTTCCAAAATTCCCCAGAAATATCATAGCATACTTTAAACCAAAAGATTTTCAATCGTATCTTTTTTGAATTCAGCTAGCCCTTCTTGCTCTATCAAAAACCTCTGTACATCCTCTACCACCCGATCCCAATCGAGTTGTGCTAATCGTTGGGACACAAACGTCCTCCAGTTGTCAGGGGTAACCGCACCTTTGTTCCAGCCGGACTGGCCGAGAGCACTATTTAACATTGATAAATTCGGTGGAGACCATTGCTCTTGGCTCAAATACCAATAAAGATCGTACCAGTCCCGTCCTTTGACATATTCGCGTTGTAGAATGGCATGCAACTTGCCAGCAAACAGCGATGCACGATCGTGATGTTGGAGGTGAACCGGAACATGATATTCTAAGAAAGTTGTTTCAAGGAAAGCATTTGCTGGTGGGTTGGTATCGATTTCTAACTTGATAGCCAAAACCTCGGATTCATGAGGAGATATGCCGAGTTGATGATACAGACCACGAAAACGAATGAAGGCGCTGTGAACGACCTTTTGGTCACTTATAGAGAAGTCATTTTAAGTTCGGACAATGTTCAAGCTGAGATATGATTCAGCCAGGGGTTTCAGGAACTATTGCACCAAGATTGTCCGATGTTTATCTGTTTTCTCTATTAGCTTTATTTCTACATTATAAGTTTCGGCCGTCAGGTCTTTTTGAATCGCGGTTAGGAATTTTCGGAAGTCATATTGTTCTGGTTGTCTTTCCAGTGCAAAATCTAAATCCTCCGAATATCTTGGCAGTTGATAAAGAAGTCTTAAAGCCGTACCTCCATGAAAAGCCAGAGGAATCATGGCACCGGTTCGCTGTAAACTTTCCAGGATCCGCATTTGTAAATATTCGCGCACAACCGATCGTTGAGTTTCCAAGGTTACTAGCTTTTCAATTTGTTCTTTAAGGTATGGTATCACAGTGGTTGGTATTCCGTTAACTCTTCTTCGACGACCTTTAAGATGTGAATGAGTGCTCGGTGAAGTTTCGGTTTGTCGGCTCGCTGAACAAAAGTCCGAAGTCGTTCAACGTTAAGTTGATCCAGATTTTGTAACCGCAATGCTCGAATGTATCCTTCGCTGTCTGCTTCCGGGGTGAGGTAAATCAGGTCCAGCAATGCTTTCTCTGGTGTGGCGAGGTATGCCCATTGATTTTGGGTCACTTGACGATGTTGAAAACCAAAGAATAGTGCTGGTTGGATGTGTTGGTAGCTAAAATGCCCGAATGGATTTTGCCACTCGCCGGGCCGACCAGTGGTAACACTTGTCACTACTGCAACATGCTCCGGAATAAGATCATAATGAGACAAAGCCATATACAAGCTGACATACGAGGCATTCACCATTCGATTAGCAATAACATAACTATGTGGGTGTTCTGATTGATAGGGCGGTGCCAGAGTATAAAGTCCACGCTTAAGTTGAATGACCTTTCCTGCCCTCGCCCAATCTGTCAATTGCCGTTGGACTTGTTGGGGATTGTCATTTCCTGCATACAATTGCCCACTTTCGAATAGGGGTAAATTTTTTAAGTAAGGCACCATTTGTTGAAAATACATAGGCAAATTATAATAAAAATCGTCAATTATTGCAATGAAACATCAATCTGTTAGTTTGAAAAATATGAAGAATTTTAATCATATCGGCCGTTCCTCAACCTAATCCACCAACGAATTCATCGTCTTAAAGTACAAATCCTCCCCAACTATAAGGATAGTACACCTACGTCCAGACCTCTTAATAAGCCCGTCGCTCCCGCTCCTGTATAAAAATGGGTCAACCTCAAAGTAGGTTGGCCCATTTTTGCGTCTTACGGCCGTACGCCACAAACACACTCAAATCCACCGCCGCCCCCTCAGGGCTAGTCGAAGAACAACGGCCGTCCGCAAAATCAACCACCACCTCCCCCAACCCCGCCGATTCATACCAATTCCGAATATCCTCTCGCTTAAAGCCAAGCCAATAATCGGCCATCTCCTCCCGCATCCATTCCTGATCATGGGCATCCAAGTCAGTCAAGACAAGTCGCCCATTCACCTTCAACACCCGAACCAACTCCCTGATCACCCTCTCCGGCTCCGGATCATGATGCAAATACATATTCCCAAAAACCGCATCCACCGACCCATCCGGCAGCGGCAGCCCCCCACCCACCGCCTCCCGAAATTCAACATTATCAAAAGCTGCCAGATTTCGCTCCGCCACCGCCAACATCTCCGGCGATTCATCAAATCCATAAACCTTAGCCACCTTACCCGCCAACCCCTGGATCACAAACCCCGTCCCCGTTCCCACATCCGCCACCACCATCTCCGGCGAAAGGCCAGCCAACCCAATAGCCGCATCCCGCATCGCCTCTGTAAAATATCCTGACCGCATAGCATCCCAATCGGTCGCCACTTCCGCAAAATAATCCTTACCACTCATAGGGAATCTCCTTTAATCCCGCCCTTAAGGCTGCTTGCAATATATCCGCCTCCGTCTCTCCAAATCGTTCAATAACTTTATGCAGATAAACCTCATGGCGAATATACTCCTCCGTCGTAAAAATCAGCCCCCTATTCCGTGACCAGACCGCTATACAATCATCCATAGGGGCGACTTCGCCAGTCAAGACCTCTTGACCATCCACAACCAGGTTTATAGATTCGCTCCCAGCCTGAACGATCTCTGCTTCAAAAGCATGACAATAATGAATACCAGGCAATGCGTCAATGTCACCACAGCTAATGATAACAATGTGGACACCGCCTTGCTCGGCCGTTTCCAACGCCCCCTTCAAGTCCGCAAACATATCAGCCCAGGCCACAAGATATATCACCCTTTCCGCTCTGACGATCATTTCCCGCGCCCGACCCAAGATCGCCGCCCTTCCTCGCACATTCCAAAGCATCTCCGGCTGCCCACCAACTGCCAACCGTGCAATTTCCTCCTCCAATGTTGAAAGATTACTGTTAAACGCCTCCTTCAACCGACCTTGCAACGCCTCCGCCCCCAACGGCGCATAAACAACCGGCTCCTCCTGAAAACCAACCGCCAACCCCTTCGCTACCAACCGCTCCAGCGTCTCATAAATCCGAGAACGGGGAATACCCGTCCCCTTACTCAACTGATAACCGCTAACCGGATTCTTCCGCAGCAAACCAAGATAAGCCTTGGCTTCATAAACCGAAAATCCTAATTTCTCCAATACCTCAATTGCCCGTTCAGTCATCGCAATATTTCTCTAGTAACTATTACAGTAACCACTAATATTATAATAGATTTTGACAATGCTTGCAAAAGCCAACAATTTTTTGATAGAAGAAGTAGTTTTTCTCAAAATACCAATGGTGAAGTAATCTATAATAAGCAATTGCAGAACATATGTGCTATAATCTAGATTTATAGTCAATTGAACTATTAAATAATCCATCAAATTATTTGACCTCAAATAAAGCAGTGATAATATAAAAAGGACATATCACATTAAAGAGTAGGTCATTGAAGTTCCAAAAAACGGGTGAGGAAATTATGATTTTATATGTCAAAGGCAACTTGTTTTACTCTCCTGCTCAGGTTTTGGTAAATACAGTTAATACTGTTGGAGTTATGGGAAAGGGAGTTGCTCTCGAATTCAAACGTCTATTTCCTGAGATGTTCAATGAGTACCGTGAATTATGTGAAAACGGCAAGTTTAAGGTAGGTATGCTGTGGTTATATAAGAGTCCCAATAAATGGGTTTTAAACTTTCCGACCAAAAAGCATTGGCGTAATCCGTCACGAGTTGAGTATATTGAAAGTGGACTTAAAAAATTCGTAAATACATATGAGCAAATGGGGATTCAAAGTATTGCATTTCCCCCATTGGGTTGTGGTAATGGTCAACTTGATTTCAAAACTCAAGTTGAACCATTGATGAAAAAGTATCTACGAAATCTACCAATTGAAGTGTTTATACATCCAGAAAGAAAAAGCGACTTTGTTGAGCATTTAAGCCCAAAGTTGATGAAAAAATGGTTGCGTTCTGATCCTATAGCGCTTCCGTTTTCAGAGGTTTGGGATGATTTATGCGAATTATTAGCTCAAAATAACCAATTCCATACAATTGCAAGAAGTAAACCTTACATAGCAAGCATTGATCTCATTTCACCCGGTATTGAAATTGTTGCATCTGCACAAAAATATAATATCCCTTATGAAACACTTCAAGCTTTCTGGCAGCAGATAAGAGTGCATGGGTTCTCGACTCGTAAAATTGCCCCTGGCATCGATAGGCAAATGTCTTACCTTACACCTATATTTGCTCAACTCGATTATGTAGCTCCAGTACACGTAGCAGATGAATACTCCAACTTACAAAGTGCAGTAACTACTGGTCTTCAAATACTCCCTTCAGCATTTAATCACAAAGAAATAACTACTTTACAGCCTGTGCAACTCTCACTTTTATAAAACAGACTAATTTGGGATGCCTGATCTAAAACAAGACTCAGAACAGATACGAAAATATTTAAAAGACCTTGAACAGAAAAACCGGGTAAAAGGTGGGGAACGCAGATGGTGGCCCCGATATGTATTTCACTATACTGACATTAGAAATGCTGTAGAGATATTAAAAACTGGACAACTATTAAGCAGAAAGCATCTAGAGGCAACAAGTGGATTGCTAACAAGTAGTGGCAGTGCAAGTATTTTAGCAGGCACTAATGTTTCTATTAAGGATTGTGTTCGTTTATACTTTCGCCCAAAAACTCCAACCCAATATTGGGCAGAAGGAATTCGTTCGAGTAAAGTGCTTAAATCATCAAAATATCCAGATGCCCATTGTCCAACACCAATATTCTTGCTATTCAATTCGGCCGAAATTCTTACACGGGCAGATTGTTGGTTCTCAGACGGTGGTTTAAATTCTCCTGACGCTCAATTATTTTACTCAGCTGAAGAACTAGAAAATTTACCCTGGAAAAAGATATATCACAATACTTGGTATGATCCGTACAGTGTGGCAGAATCTGATATTGCTTTCCGAAGAAACGCAGAAGTCATTGTTCAAAAAAGGTTGGACTTAAATGCGCTACATTCGATTCATTGCCGCTCTGAGGCGGAAAAAGATACTTTATTGTTTTTGCTTCCTATAGAATTACGCAAACAATATCAGAACAAGATTTATGCAACTGCACGCATTAATCTATATTATGCTCGCCATACATTTATACAAAAAGTGAGACTATCTTCTTCTAGTGCAACATTCTTTTTTTCACCTGATACTGAATCATCCGGCCCGTTCCATTTCAAGGCCCATGTCCAGTCAATGCAGCCTAATTCAACTTTTCAAGCAGAGATCGAAAATTATATGCTGCCTGAATCATCTGCTACTAAATGGAATTTTCCAAGGAACGTATCTGATTATACTTTGTCCTTAACATTAGATGGCCATCGAGCTTATGCAAATGAGTTTATTGAGGAGGACGAAATACCCTTCTAAAAAGCGAAATAATTACTTGGCTGAACTAAAAATTAGATAGACAAGAAACAGGTGAATGGAAAACAACCACTCACCTGTTTTTATTTAGGGAACTTTTCTGCTTTTAGTTGCGTCTATCCTTATAGAACACCATTTATTCACCACTTTTTGGAGGTATCCAGCCATGAAGAAGAAACTTACCCTTTCTATCCTATTCCTACTCGCCCTATTCGCCGTAACTTTTTCGGCCGTTTCTCCCGCAGCGGCCGAAATCGACCCCTTACCCCCCATTCCCCCAGATTGGAACTTCGACGGCCTGACCATCGAATACCAGCGCGTCAACGTCACCATCGAAGACCAGATCGCCACCACCCACATCGAGCAGCTATTCGTCAACAACAACGATTGGTTCATCGAAGGCATCTACCTCTTCCCCTTACCAGAAGGCGCGGCCGTTTCCCAGCTAACTATGTGGGTAGACGGCGTTCCCATCGAAGCCAAAATCCTCGAAGCCGACGAAGCTCGCCAGATTTATGACGAAATCGTCCGCCAACTGCGTGACCCCGCCCTGCTCGAATATGTCGGAACCAGCGCCATCCAGGCCAACGTCTTCCCCATCCCCGGCCACGACGAACGGTTAATTGAAATCGAATACAGCCAAGTGCTGCCCGCCGAAAACGGCCTCATCCACTTCACCTACCCCCAATCCACCAGCCTCTACACCAACACCCCCTTAGACAATCAAAGCATCCGCGTTGAGGTTCAGTCCAACGAGGAAATTCGAGCCATCTACTCCCCCAGCCATCCCGTCGCCATTGACCGCGATGGCGATTTCCGGGCCGTCTTGGGCTATGAAGATAGCGATGTAACGGCCGATCGTGACTTTGAACTCTACTACACCGTCTCCCCCGAAAACATCGGCCTAAACCTGATCAGTTATAAGGAGATCGACGAAGACGGCTTCTTCCTCCTGCTCGTTGCCCCCACTGTTGAGATAGACCCCGATCAGGTAGTCGCCAAAGATGTCATTCTGGTTCTAGACACCTCCGGCAGTATGCACGGCGAAAAGCTAGACCAGGCCAAAGAAGCCGTCGGCTTTGTGGTCGATAGTCTCAACCCCGAAGACCGTTTCAACATCGTCACCTTCAGCACTGGCATCCGCAGCTACGCCCAAGACCTCATTCCCGCTAACGAACCCGGCAACTACGACGCCTTCATCAACAGCATTGACGCCCTCGGCGGAACCAATATCAGCACCGCCCTGCTCGAAGCCGTCAATTTAGCCGATGCAGAACGGCCGACCACCATCATCTTCCTGACCGATGGCCTGGCAACCGAAGGCATCATCGAAACGCCTCTGTTAATCGACACTGTTGAAGACCAGACCCCCGACAACGTCCGTATCTTCGCCTTCGGCGTTGGCGATGACGTTGACACCCTCCTGCTCGACAGCTTGGCCCAAAATCATGGCGGCACAACCACCTACGTCCGTCCCAACCAGCAGATCGACGAAGCCGTCAGCGGCTTCTATGCCAAAATCAGCACCCCCATCTTGGCAAACATCAGCCTTGATTTCGACAACATCATCGTCGAACAACAATACCCTTCAGCTCTGCCCGACCTCTTCGCCGGAACACAACTTGTTCTCACTGGCCGCTACCGTGAAGGTGGCCCAGCCACCATCACCCTCAGCGGTGAAGTCAACGGCCAGGAACAGACCTTTGTTTACGAAGACAACACCTTCCGCAGCAATGGCGGCGACGACTTCATCCCTCGTCTCTGGGCCACCCGCGCCATCGGCCACCTGCTAACCCAAATTCGGCTGCACGGCGAAGATGCTGAACTGGTCCAAAGCGTCGTCAACCTCAGCATCCGCTACGGCATTATCACCCCCTACACCAGCTACCTGATTGAAGAAGACGACATCTTCACCCAAAGTGGCCGTGATGACATCCTTGAAGAAGCAGAAGAATCTTTCGCCTTCCCAGCTGAGGCTAGTGGTGAAGCGGCTGTTGAAGCAGCCTCAGAACAAGGCGCGCTCGCTGATGCTGATGCCGCCTTCGCGCCATCAGCTGGTAACAGCGTCACCGCCAGCGACGGCACCCTTGTCAACACAAATGAAGTCGTCCAATTGACAGGCAACAAGACCTTCGTCCTTCGCGATGGGGTCTGGATCGACACCGCCTACAACGCCGATGAGCAAACGCCTCAACAGGTCGGCTTTGCCAGCGACGGCTACTTTGATCTGCTTTCGGCCGCGCCAGAGATAGGCCAATACCTCTCCCTCGGAACCGAAGTGCTGTTCGTCTATGGCGATCAGGTCTATCAAATCGTTGAGGGTGAAGGCCAAAACAACGTAACCCTGCCCGATGTCCAGCCAACAGATGTCCCTGAAACCAATAACGGCGGCCAATCTAACGCTGGCTCCCCAGACAATAGCAACAACAACGATTCCGACTCCGGCGGAACCTTTACCTGCACCTCCGCCACCCTACCCCTAATGCTCATTGGCTTGGTCGGCCTCACCCGCCGCAAAAAAGCGTAAGCAGTAAGCAGTTTTCAGCAAACAGTTGCCGATGCTGATTCAACTGCAAACTGCTAACCGATCACTTTAACACGACAGAAGAGGTTCCGTCTCCCCCATAAGATGGAACCTCTTTTCATTACTTGTCCCTACCACCATGTCTTAAATGACAACCTCGTTCCCCCAAGAGGAGTTCCTGTTACGCTACTAGCTTCAATTTCTAGCTGAACTTCTTGGCCTGGCTCTACCCCAGGTAAACCGATGACCCCCTGAGTTTGCCCAAGCGCATCCGTTGGCGGCAATATCAACTCTGATGTTAAACCTGCATAATGTACTAACACACTGACCGTTGCGCCTTCCACCAACTGCAAGCTATCCGGAGCAATAACGGAAACATAAAGAACTTGTTCCTCTCCAGCATATAAAATAGGCTCTTTAATTGTGGCGCTAACATCAGCTTCCTGAATGGTCGCTGAATCACTTGGCACAAAAGATGTATCTGGTGGAAGGCCAAACTGCCACAAATAGACGCTTCCCAGCGAAGCAATCTCAACTCGAAATTCCGGTAGCGCATTGGGATTCCAAACCAACTGTGCATTTTGAAAATATTGAACCAGCTTTCCGCCCTCATCCAACTGGGGCGTGATTGGGGGGCCAAAGATCAATTCGTCACCATTGGCCTCATAAAATCTCAAGAATTCATCTTGGACGACGATGCCCGTTTCTGGAAAAGCGCGTTGTCGGCCGTTTTCAGACCCCGGCACGACCACCCAATCCACCTCATCCGGCACAAATAGTTCGCCCAACGGACTAACCGAGACAACCTCATTAACTTGGTCATATTCCAGGTGAAGGTGTTGGAAATATTGGATTAAACGGCCGTCCTCCTGCTCAATAAAAGGATTACTGATTGGAAAACCAAAAATACGCGCCCCGCCATTTTCCTCATAGAATGTTTCAAACTCTGGAGCAGCGCTTATGCCCGTCCCAGTCAAACTACCCGAAGATTCGTCGGGCGCGGGAGTTGAGCAAGCTACTAACAGCAGCCCCAGCGCCAAAAGCGCCGACAACCATATAAACACCCGCCAACCATTAGAACGGGACAATCGCTATTCTCCAATCTCAATCATACGCTCGATCATCAAGCATCTCATGTTCCTCTCGCAAACGCAAGTAACTTTGGTACCGTTCAGAGGAAACACGGCCGTCCTCAACCGCCGCCCGCACCGCACACTTTGGCTCATGGCGATGGCTGCAATCACTAAATTGACAATCAGCCACCAACGGCGCGATCTCCCGAAAGTAGCCATCAATCTCCCACTCTTCCAGGTCAAACAAAGCCAACCCCCGAATACCAGGCGTATCAGCCACATAACCGCCCTCATCCAGCGGAATCAGTTCCACATGGCGGGTGGTGTGCATCCCCTTTTCAGTGGCCTTGCTAACCTCCTTCACCCGACGGCCGAGTTCAGGTTGAATGGCATTCAGCAAGCTGGTCTTGCCCACTCCGGAGGAGCCAATAAAAACCGAAATTTTGTTTTGCAAGCACGCTTGCAGTTCCTCAATACCATCCCCCCGTTTAGCGCTAACATAAAGAACAGGATAGCCGATCTTTTCATAAATCTCCATACTCTGTTCTGCTTCTCCTGGTTTAGCCAGATCGATTTTATTGATACAGATAACGGCCGGAATCTCATTCATCTCAGCCACAACCAGAAAACGGTCTAACTTCCGAAGGCTGGGACGGGGTTGGCGAATGGAAAAGACAATGATGACCTGATCCGGGTTAGCCACCCAGACCTGTTCCTGGTCAGTCAAGATATTGCGCTTTTCAGGAGACGGCCGTGCTCGTGACAACACCCGCTCCCGTTCCGCCACCGACTCAATGGTACCTGTCCCATCCTCATTGATCGAAACCGTCACCCAATCCCCCGTTGCAACCAGGTCAGTATCCTGCCACTCCTTCTTCAACCGTCCCGGAATTTGGGCCACGATCTCCTGCTCCCCAGCCGACACGACAAAAAAGCCACTTTGGGACTTGATCACCAATCCTTCAATTAATTCGTCCAGACAAACGCCTCCACATCTAAAGGTGTATTGCACTGCCTATCGAATCCTAAAACCCTCAATACATTAAGGGCCGTGCGTTACACCTAAGCTTATCACCTTGAAGAAATTATAACCCCAAAGCCAAAGCCAGCCACCGATAGTATCCTTTTTAGCCGAACCGCTCCCTTTCTGCTAAATTAGCGATAATTATCAAACCATCATTTTTGTGAATTTGTAGTATTCACCAGGATATTGATAAACTGTCAAAAGCAGAGCCACTCTAATAATCTCTGAGTTCTCTGTGACCTCTGTGGTAAATGCTTTTGACCGCCAAATTATTTGTAGCTGTTTTTGGAGAAACGAGAATGAACGAAGGATTTGAAACAATTGTAACTCAGGCTGCCCCCCCAGTTGATGCATTAGCCCGCCGCGCCCAAGCCCTAATCCAAGAAATCATGCCAAATGTAGTCATCGTCGCTTGGCCCAAACAAAATATCATTGGCTATGGCATTGGCCCCAAGAAGATGTCTGAGCAATTTTGTTATATCGCTGTCTTTAAAGCTCGGATTAATATGGGTTTCTATTATGGCGCTGATCTACCTGACCCTCAAAATCTATTGGAGGGATCGGGTCAAGCCATGAGACATATAAAGATTAGCGAACTAGACCAGTTGGAAAATCCGGCCGTTCGGGAATTAGTTACGGCCGCTTCTAAACATCTCCCTAAATTAAAATCTTAGGATAGGCATGGGAACGGCCGTTCATGCCTTCGTGGAAATTTTAAGCGATAACCGCTGGATTTATGTGGGCGATTATGCCCATGATGATGAGTATAATTTTGCCTTAGTCCCAAAGAATATTGCCCCAGAGTCTTGGGGGAAATTTAACTTTGCGGTGTATTATGAAGCGTCTGGAGAAAAAGGCTTCCCGGATGATTTGAGTGCTGCACTGAAGAGCTTTATCAACAGGTACTGGGAAAGGTCGAACCGACCCTCCTGGATGACGGTAGCAGAAATGAGAGCGTTTTATGAGGCAGATCAAGACGGCCGATACGCTCATCTTGATTTTGAGGGGATAGCCAGCCAGTTCAATTTACCTGAAGATCAGATCAGGGTCGTCTTTTGGGTAGACCAATAACAGACATTCCCTCACTAGGTTAGATAAAAACGAAGGAATAAGAACATGGAAAATCACGATGCATGATTATTGGGACAACCTAAAGCTATTTAACCGCAATATCCGTTATTTTTTGACAGCATCAGCCATTCATGGCTTCGTCTTTTTCGGCATCTACTCCCTTCTCCTCAATCTTTATCTGATCCGTCTTGATTATGGGCCAGAGTTCATCGGTCTTGTCAACGGCGTTGGCCCCCTCATGCTAGCCATCTTCAGCCTCCCAGCCGGCGTTGTCAGTCGTCGCTTTGGCAGCCGTCGGGTGATGATGCTCGGCTATTTTGTCATGGCGAGCGGCCTCTGCTTACTCCCCTTATCAGAGGTGCTACAAGAAACTGCGCGTCAGGTTTGGTTAGCAGGCTGCTACGGGTTAGCTTGGGCAGCAGCAGCTTTTGTCATCGTCAACTTTAGCCCCTACATGATGATGTGGACGGCCGAAAAAGAACGCAACTATGTATTTGCCATTCAAGGATCGCTCTTTCCGTTAGCTGGATTTATGGGCAGCTTTCTTGGAGGAAACTTACCCGCCTTTTTTGCCAACTTAGTTGATGTTTCGCTTGAGTCCCCAATTCCCTATCGCAACGCCCTCCTCTTAGCCGCTGGGATCGATTTTTTGGCAGGTGCAGCAATTTGGCGAACAGAGGAGGCGAATAGCACGGCCGTTTCCAACATAAAAACTGAAGGCAACACCTCTCCATTCCCCTATCGCCTCATCATCCTCTTCTCGCTCGTCTCCCTCCTAGTCATTGCCGGAGAATGGACAATGCGAGTTTACTTCAATGTTTACCTCGACCAGGTGCTATCCGTTCCCACCACGCTCATCGGCACTATTTCTGCCGGAGCCTTATTCATGGGTCTCTTTGCCCTCTTTTCTCCCCAGGCCGCTGCCCGTTGGGGCAGACGCTGGGTAGTATTGATCGGCACGATCGGTGTTTTCATCGCCTTCCTCCCACTAATCTTTATCGCCCACTGGCTGGCCGTTGCCTTAGGCTACATGATAATCATTGCGGCCGTTTCGCTATATAACCCCACTTTCCTGGTACTGAGCCAGAGTGTGGTCGAACCCCAATGGCGCACAACCATTGCCAGCGCTATCTCCATGTCAGTCGGTATCGGTGTCGCTCTCACCTCCTTTGGAGGCGGCTACATCATCGCCGCTTTCAATTTCCGAACTTTATTTATCGTTGGTGGCCTGTCTGGTCTATTGGCTGCATCAATTTTCTGGTGGTTTTTCAGGCCGGAAAAGACACAGACACCCAAAACGGCCGTTGCTACAGAAATATAAGAAGATGCCATTTACACAAAGACGTTCAACCAATGACTTTAGCCTACGATCAATTACATCCAACACCCACAGGACATATGGTGTTGGCCCACACGTTACTAAAAGCAGTGGGCTATGATTGGGAGTAATGTACGATTATAGAAATATGGGTACATCTCAAGATTGTTTTTGGGTAACCCATTAACAGTTCCACCCCAATTAAGTTAGATTAAAACAAAAGAATAGGATCGCAGATTAGACAAATTTTCTTACAAACTTTTCGCCGTTTACCTAGAAAAGAAAAATTAATCCGCGAAAATCTGCTCAATCCGCGTCATCTGCGATCCCATTCCAACTTACATTTAACTTAAACGCCGCTTAAACTCTTCAGTTAAAGCCGGAACCACTTTGAAGAGATCCCCAACGATACCATAACTGGCTAATTTGAAGATTGGCGCATCAGCGTCTTTGTTGATAGCAACAATGATCTTAGAAGTTCGCATACCAGCCTGATGCTGGATAGCGCCGCTAATACCACAGGCAATGTACAGATCGGGGCTGACCGTCTTACCTGTCTGTCCCACCTGATGATCATAAGGGATCCAGCCCGCATCAACGGCCGCTCTTGAAGCCCCCATCGCCCCACCAAGTACATTGGCCAAGGCCTGAACGGGCGCAAAGCCCTCTGGCCCGCCAACGCCACGACCACCACTAACGATGATGGTGGCATCGGTCAAACTAACTTGCCCTTCACTGCTCTCAAAACCGACAACCTTTGTAGCAATACCGTCTTCGGAAACGGCCGTACTGACCCATTCCGCCTCACCGCTATTTCCCGTTGATTCGGCTGGCGCAAAGGCCCGGCTGCGGAGTGAAATCAACTGTGTTCCTTCCGTCACCTTAACATCAGCCAACAGCTTGCCAGCATATACAGGCCGGGTCACTTTTACAGTTCCATCGCTGACTTCCAGGGCAATACCATCAGCCACCAGACCAGCATCCAGATCGGCCGCAACCCAGGCCGCCAAATCACGCCCTCTCGTTGAAGCGCCGACCAAAATAACGGCCGGATTTCGTTCTTGCGCCAAATTGGTCAACAGCGGCCCGTAAGCCTCCAGCCGAAATTGAGCCAATGTCTCATCATCGCAGCCAACTACCGCATCGGCCCCCAGGTCAAAGGCCGTAGCAGCAACATCGGCTACATCTTGTCCAAAAACCAGGGCGGTTAATGGTTGTCCCAGATCATCAGCCACCTTGCGGCCTGCGCCCATCACTTCGCGGCTGATAACCTTCATCTCGCCCCCGCGTTGTTCTATCCAAACCCATACCCCGCTCATATTACCTTCTCCTCAAATAACCGATCCGCTAATATACGAACCTGTTCGTCAACGGAGTCTGCTTCAATAATCTCCGCCTTTGTATCACGCGGCGGCAGGGCATAAACGTTTGACCAATCTACTTTGCTGGCACTAGCACCCGTGCCACCATTGACCGATAGATCGGCCCCGCTCCAGGTTGGAATGGTGGCCCGGTTCGCCTTGCGAATGCCCATAAAGGAGGGGTAGCGAGGTTCATTAATCTCTTTAACAACGGCGATAGCGACTGGCAGGTTAGCCGTCACCGTCTCGCGTCCTTCTTCCACCAACCGTTCAACCGTGATGGTTCCGGCGGCCGCATCAATCTCTTTGATAGCCGAGACGAAGGTCAAGGGTGTCCAGCCCAATTTGCGGGCTGTCTGAACGGCCGTTTGACCCGTATCACCGTCAATAGCCTGCTTGGCAAACAAAGCTACCTGGACATCACCCACCTTCTCAATGGCAGCGGCCAAAATACGAGCCGTTCCCAGAGTGTCCGACCCTTCATAAGCCCCATCCTCTACCAAGATCGCTTCAGTACAGCCCATCGCCAGGCAGGTTTTCAACGCTTCTTGACTTTCTTCTGTGCCAACAGTCAACGCAATAGCATCACCACCATGCGCCTCTTTCAGCAAGATCGCCTCCTCTACAGAATATTCATCCCAGGGATTGAGAATATTGGGCTTGCCACCGGGATCATTCCAACTGACCTGACCGCCTTGAACGTTGAAAACGGCCGTCGTACTTGGTGTCTGCTTTACACAAACAACTACTTTCATTCAAATCCTCCAATAAAAAAATGATGGCCCTTTCAATATGGTCGTGTCAAAGCGTAAGACATAATGATCTCAACTAACCCCTACGAATTACGCATTACGAATCAAAAAAGAACCAACTATTAAACAACTATACCTTTATTCAAATCAATAAAACGTCCAGCAAAGCTATCATTGCCAAACTCAAATGTTGTTGTCCACCAGGAAAAGTCACTAATCCGGGCCGATGCCAGCACCGTTTTTTTCTCTGGTATCGTGGCAGATAATCCTCTTCGTCGAGCGAAAGCCCAACTGTCGTAGCCAGCCAGGCCAGCCATCAGCAAAGATAGGGTGAAGCGAACAACAAATGGTAAAGAGGCAAAGAGCAAAAAGAAGGCCAGTGAAAAGAATAGAACGGCCGCAACAACAGCCAGAACCCAACCTATCTTAGTCCAACGCTCTTCTTGCCAGGAGCGTCGCCCAAGCAGCCGGACGCAAGCCTTACAAACCGGCACATCAATCCGCCGATAAAGACGGCCGTCCCACTTCTTCAACGGCATCCACGCTGCCGCCGGCTGAGCGCAGTGGGCGCAAATCCCCGGAAATTGGAGCCGTTCGCCTGGTTTTACCTTTACCTTTACCTGGGTGATCGTCACTAGTAACTAGTAACTGGTAATTGGTAACTGGTAATTGGTTGGTTGTAAGTCAATTACCAATTACGAATTGCCAATTACCCCTCCTCCTGCCAAAATGCCTCATCATACGCCGGTAGTTCGCAGCGTAGCGGTTTATCTTCTCTTAAACCTAGCGCATATCCAGCTTGCATGAGTTGGTGGATTTCGCTGGTTCCTTCATAAATAATTGCGCCCCGACTGTTACGCAAGTAACGCTCAACATCATATTCGTCCGAAAAGCCGTAAGCTCCATGCACCTGTATCGCTTCGTGAGCGGCCTTAAAGGACATATCGGTGGCGTACCATTTTGCCATAGAGGTCTCGCGCGTGTTGCGAACCCCTTCATTTTTTAGCCAGCCCGACTTCAAATAGAGGAGTCGAGCGCAATCGTACCACTGCTGCATCCAGGCCAACTTTTGTTGCACCAGTTGGTGACGGGAAATCTTCTTGCCAAAGGCCCGCCGCTCATCAGCATAGCTGAGAGACGCTTCCAGGCTGGCCCGAATCAGCCCCGTTGCACCGGAGGCGACCGTGTATCGGCCGTTATCCAGACAGCTCATAGCAATCTTGAAACCCTCCCCCTCTTCGCCAATCCGATGTTCGGCCGAAACGCGCACATCATTGCAATTGACCCAGCCCGTCGATCCCGCTCGAACGCCCAACTTGCCATGAATATCCCCTGTCGTCACCCCAGCCATATCAGCCTCGACCATAAAAGCGGTAATGCCCTCATGGGCTGGCTCCGCATTGGGATTTGTTTTGGCGAACCATAGAAAATTATGGGCTTTGGTCGCCAAGCTAATCCACATCTTTTCGCCATTAATAATGTAATCATCACCATCTTTACGGGCCGTCGAAGCCATGGAGGCCACATCAGAACCCGCGCCCGGCTCTGTCAAACAAAAAGCCGCATACTTCTGACCCTTCGCTTGTGGCGTTAGAAAACGCTGCTTCTGTTCTTCAGACCCCCACTGCAACACGCCCATACTGTTTAGCCCGGTATGAACCGACATCACAACCCGCAAAGTCGTATCAGCCCGCTCCAACTCCTCACACACCAGCCCCAAAGTCACATAATCAAAGCCCTGACCCCCATAGCGAACGGGGATGTTAATGCCCAGAATGCCTAACTCGGCCATACGGGGGAGAACGGCCGGATTCATCTCTTGCTTCCGATCATATTCTTTAATAGTTGGCAGCACTTCCCGTTCGGTAAAATCTCTTACCATTTGGGCCACATCTTGTTGCTCTTTAGTCAGGGAAAAATCGATCATGGATAGCACTCATATTCCGTTAAAAAAGTCTGGCCTCTTTATTCATTCCATAGTTTCAAACAAAAGCCAGACCTTTAATTGTCGTAAAGCTCAGATTATAACCAGTTGTTCAGGGCCAAGCAAAGGATTATGACGCATAGCGTTATAGATCAGAAATGAGGTCGGCCTTTATCCCTCTTCTCCGACTAATGCAAAGATAAAGACCCCATCTTGTCCATACATCATTGTCATTTCGGGATTCTGAGCCAGCTCGGCCGGATCAATAAACCCACCCCGCGCCCCGACAAATACATGGCTGACACCCTGCTCCCGCAGCAGCCCAGCGACCACCGGATCGGCCCAACTCCCCCAACTTGTCGCGTTCATGTTGAAATCTCTTACGGACACCGCCAGGACAGGATCATAGATATAATCAGCCGGAGGTGTTGTACTTCCTCGACCAGTCAACGGCACAATCCAAGCTCCACCATCTTGCCCGGCCCAGGTCGTTCCTAACCAGGAGAAAGCATTGACCACAAATGTTGACTCCGGCGGCGTATGCTCAGCCAACCAACTCAACCCAGCCTGATCAGGTGGCCGGGCTAAAATCGTTTCCGAGTTTAAGATTGTTAGCTGCTGGTTGATGCCAAAAACGGCCGCTGCCGTCAACCCTACCCCAACAACCAAGGAACCAACCGCTTGAATGAGCCAATATTGGCCCACTATCCAAGACCACAACCGATCCCCAACGATACCAATAAGCAAGGCCAACGGCACAAACAAGATAATATACGCGCTGTTAACATTGATCAGTGACGTTTCCGGCAGCCCCAAGCGGTTGCCGGAAAGCAAAACGGCCGTCCCCCCCGCCCAGACAACCAGAAACAACGGCATAAAGCCCCACTGCTTGCGTCGAACCACCGCGATAATCGCCAGCAAAACAGCCGCCACCCCTATCCATAGGAACGACCGTTCCCAACCAACGGTGACATACCCTGTTGGAAAATCATTGTAACCGGGCAAGTTGTTAGAAATAGCCCGCGCCGGATTCGTGTCGGCCAACAATTGCAACAGGCGCGGGGCGACCAGGGCCAGACTTAGAAGTCCGGCCGAAATAAGTCGACGGCCGTTTCGCCCCAAACTAAAGAGCCAGACCACCCCGGCAAAAACCAGATAAAGCAGAAACACTCGAAAGTGAATCAAAAAAAGTCCCGCTGCCAACAAGCCGACCAGCCACCAAACCGCTCGCCATCGTTTCGATCCCCGCACCAAGTGCCAGGTCAAAGCCAGCAATATTGGCAGTACCAAGACTCCCGTGAGTTGGGTCATTCGTCCCCAAGTAGCGTAATAAGCCGGAAAGAAGAAAGGCAAAGCAACTAGAAAAGCGGCCACTAAACCGGCCAAACGGCGACGGCTGACGATATAAGTGGCACCATAGATGGTCGCTGGAACCAGCCCATTTAGCAGTTGACCCAACCCTAGCAGCAGTTCAGGCAACGGCCGTCCCGACATCTGAACCAATCCAGCGGAAATAGTGTGGAAGCCATAATGATAAGGAAAACGATCGACTTCCAGCCAGGGGCGATAATCCTGGATGACCTGTCCGCTGTCGGCCATCACGGCCGTGATCAACCCATGCCGGCTGGCGTCAACCCAAAGCGGAAAGGCTTGATCGCGCACGGCAAGAAAGCGAACGGCCATGCCTATTAGGATGATAAGGATTAGTAATAATTCGTAATGCGTAATACGTAATCGGGACTTGATAGCGGGTCTTGGTTTTGAATCGATTGGGTTGTTATAACGAAATCTGAAGGACAAGAAAATGATTGTAGCCCAACCAATTATCACCACTATCCAAAGCAAAACGGCCGACCAACTTCCCCCGACCAACGACAGCCACTGCCAAAGCAGCGGCCAAACAGCGATCCCTAATGCTAGAGCCACCCCCAACCGGGCGAACAAGCCTAATCTCAAACGCTCATACTTCTGCTGCAAAATGACTAAAAGGAAACAGCCAGGCATGAGTATATAGGCCAAAGCCAATAGGACGAGACTGCCATAGCTGGTGACTGCTTGCCAGAGCGATTCGATAGCGTTGGACAAAGTTAAACGATACCGAGTTATGAGATACAGCTCTTGAGCGGCCGTTTCGCCGCCCAAAAAGGTTAATTCGCCACCAGAATGAATATCCAAATCGTAACCCCACAAAGAGACATCGTTATTGGCGCTGCCGCTGACCAGAAGGGTATAGCTTTGTTCGGCCGAATCCGACTGAGGCGCAAAACGCAAAACATAGACCTGCTCATGGACAAGGCCAGCGGTATCAAGCGCTTCGGCCGTTACAACCTCTCCATTCTCATCTAATAGTTGCAGTTCGACGCGGGCATTGGATTCGGCCGTCTCCTGTCGGGCCAACTTCACTTCAACTTCCGACAAACCATTTCGATTAGGGATAAAAGTCTGCCGAATCTGGCTCGTCTCTTGGGGTGGCGGCAAGACAGTATTGCGACGATGTTGGTTAATGTCCGGCTCGATAATAGGTGGCAGCCAGGAAGTGGCCCAGGCCCAAATGAGAAAAACAGCCGCGCCCCCAATCAAATAAAACCATTTCAGATTAGTCGTGTGAATAGGGATAGGGGAGCGTTCACTGTTCTCATCAGCGACCACTATTTCCCGATCATCCATACAAAACTTCCCATTCCCTGCATTTTAGCTGTAGATAAACAAAAGGCCGCTCCAATAGGAGCGGCCGTATTTTTTCTTAAAAGTGGCGTCGAGTGGAATCGAACCACCGACCGAGGGCTTATGAGTCCCTTGCTCTGCCGCTGAGCTACGACGCCAAAGTGAAGGGAAATTATAACCAGAATCACCTTCACGTGCAAAAACTTTTCGGCCATCGGGTGGCCAAAGTTTTTATTGATGGAGCGCAACCATCCTGGTGGCCGCTGACGGGCAGGATGACCATGCTCCTCTAGCCATCAACGCCAAAAACATCTCATATACCTATCGCACATTGCTATTGTTTGAGATATTATTATATGATAATATATTGTTTGATAACAACATGATACAACAAACGCTATACAATCAATTTCGAGAAAATTTGGTACTCCTAGCCGCCGGGGGACAGCGGGCATTGGAGCCGTTCCAGCTAACACTAGCTCAATATGATGCCCTCCACCTATTAGGCATTGAAGAAGGTCAGCGAATGGGAGAATTAGGCAGCCGCCTCCTGATCGACAACAGTAAAATGACCCGAATAATTGACTATTTGTCAGATAAAGGGTGGGTTGAAAGACGGCCAGACCCGACCGACCGTCGAGCGTGGTGCGTTTATCTAACCAAGACAGGAGCCAAACAACGTGACAAAGCAACGAAAGCCCATCAAACCTACCTACAAGAACAATTCGCTGCATTGGATAGCCACGCACAAGGCCAACTTAACACGCTGTTGACAACCTTACGTGAAAACCTAGCAATAAATTGAGGAATTAATGGATAATCAACCCGGACTCATCGACCCTATTTCCGACATCGCCTCCGCCCCTGGCGATCTACCATTTCCAGCCCTCGAAGAGCGTCACGCCAGGAAAGCGACCCAGTTTCGGCACGATAATACGATTAATCCCACCGCCCCAATCCCAGCACAAGCGGTGACCGTGACAGCAACAAGTGGCGCCACAATGCTCATATCACGAGCCGAAATCTGGTATACCACCGATGGCTCCTGGCCCAATGCTGATTCAGAGCGGATTCAAATGACAGTGGCCGATGTTATTTGGACACCCCGCACCCGCTATCTTAAACAATGGCAGGCCGTTATCCCCGCCCAGCCGGAGGGAACGGCCGTCCGCTATAAAATTGCAGGCTATTCCAATACAGCAGCCAACACGCCAGACTACTTTGCCCACGACGGCAGCGGCTTCTGGTTTTATATAGGAGACAAAGGTATTACTACCTTTGCCTATCGCGTTCGACAAGAGCCAGTCACCTTGCCCGACTGGATGGCAGACGCGGTAATTTACCATATCTTCCTAGATCGTTTTCATCCAGGAACGGCCGATGCCGCATTTCCCACCAACGACGATCCAAACGTTAAACATGGCGGCACCTTAAAAGGCATCACCCAAAGCCTGCCCTATATAAACGATCTGGGCTTCAACTGCCTCTGGCTCTCGCCCATTGGCCCGGCAGACACTTATCACCGTTACGATCAGAAAGATTTCTTCGGCGTTGATCCTGACCTCGGCACAGAAGCGGATTTAAGAGCCTTGATCGATGCCGCCCATCAGCGCGGTATCCGGCTCATCCTAGATTTTGTACCCAGCCACACCTCCTGGAAAATGCCAGAATTTCTCGCCGCCCAACAAAGTAAAAATGCTCCATCTTTCGACTGGTTTGTCTTTGACGAATGGCCTCACAAATATCGCAACTTCTTGAACACGGTACCAACGCTGCCCTCCTTTGACACCGAAAGTGATAGCGCCCGCCGCTATCTGATTGATAGCGCCTTATTTTGGCTGTGCGATATCGGCTTTGATGGGTTGCGGCTGGATCATAGCATCGGGCATGGGCTGGATTTTTGGGTGCAATTCAGCGATGAGGTAGAGCAGGCCAAGCCGGATGCAGCGTTATTTGGGGAAGCGACAGATACACCAGAAAATTTGAGGAGCTATCACGGCCGTCTGCAAGGATTCCTCGACTTCCCACTGGCCCAAACCTTACGCTTAGTATTTGGTCGTGGTTATTGGGGGGTAAAAGAGTTAGCGGGCATGTTAGAAGCCTACCACCAATTTATGGATGGCGGCCCAGGACGCGTTTCATTTTTTGACAACCATGATATGAATCGCCTCCTGTTCGAGGCCAATGAAGATACCCGCCGCCTCAAACTAGCGACCCTCTGTCTAATGACATTACCGCCAACCCCAATTATCTATTACGGCACCGAGATCGGCATGTCTCAAATAATGGATAAAAGCGCAGGCGGCTTTGGGGGCGACCACGTCATTCGAGAAGATATGATTTGGGATACGGCCGAATGGGACACCGATCTGCTGGCCTTCTTCAAAGAAACAATTGCCCTCCGCCATCAATTTCCTGCCCTACGGCGAGGAACCTGGCAGCCGCAACTTGTAGATATAAAACAACAGGTTTATGGCTATCAGCTGAGCGATGAATCGGCCGAACTTATCATCCTCTTCAACTTGAGCGACGCAGCCCAACAAATAACGCTAAACAGAATTCAGACGGCCGAAAAACGGCTGAACGCCAATGGTGATGTTGTTATAGAAACGGCCGAAAACAGCCTCAATTTAACACTGCCCAAACTAGGCGGGGTTGTCCTGCAAATTAAGGGGTAATGATTTGTAAAGGGATTGGCACAAAAACCAGGAAAAAGAGCAGCAAGGTAAAGATAGCCAATATCTTTCGCCTCGGATCAAGCTCTGTCACAGCATCAAGCGGTTCAGCATGACGACGGCCGAAGAAAAACAGCAGCCCCACCCAAATCAGCCAGGTCGTCGCCCCCGTTAAAAGACCCAACGCCAACAACCCAATGACAACAGGCCAGAAAAAGCTGCGCGCCCTGCTGCCAAACAGCACATAAGAAACATGCCCGCCATCCAACTGACCCACCGGAAACAAATTTAGACCCGTTACCAGAAAGCCAACCCAGCCTGCCCAGGCATACGGGCTGAGAAAGACATCATGGGTGGTTGTCGGATAAAATTGACCCAGCGCCACAATCTTTGCCAGCGCGTAAAGGATAGAATTGCCTTCAATACTATAGGCTTCAGTTGGCAGCGGCTCAATCGTTGAAACAAAAAGACCATATAACAAAATTGGAATCGCAACCGTCATACCAGCCAGGGGGCCAGCCGCACCGACATCAAACAAAGCCCGTCGATTCTTGACAGGCGCTTTCAACTGGATAAATGCCCCCATTGTGCCAAACAAGGAGAACGGAAAGGGAATAAAATAAGGCAATGTCACCGGCACCTTATGGTATCGGGCCGCAAAATAATGGCCGAATTCATGGGCGCCCAAGATTAACAACAGACTCAGACTATAAGGTAGACCCAGCAAGAGTTCAGCCAGAGTTGGCAACCGCTCAATGCCCTCACCAGCCAACTCACTCAATGACCCTATGAACAAGGTTGAGAGAACGGTTGCGATAAAGAGAATGAGGTTGATGAGCCAATTAGATTGGCTGGGTTCAAAAACAATCGGCATAGCAATAAGGACGATTTTGCCATCCTGTTTGCGGATCATCGGGGTGAAGCCTTCAGCTTCAAAGCGGCTCCGCAGACGATCAAAGCATTCAGTCAAATCACACAGGAATTGACCATGAAAGAGAATGAAACCTCTTTGCGGCCGATCAATCGTATAACTATCACTAGCGAAGATGTCAGCCATTTGTAGGCGCAGGGCAGCGACATCTTCAAGCGTGGCGGAAGGCAAGTCTGGTGGTTGTTGTCTCACGAATTATTGGCCTGAATTATCGGCCGTTTCTTCAACCGCTTCTTCATCCTCATCATCTCCCCAACTGATGATCCAGATGCAGGCCCCCGCCACTAATACCGTCACCAACACCAACCAAAACCACTGCATTCCTTCCAGGCCAACATCTCTGGCTTCCCAAAGCAGAATAGCGACCATACCAACGGCCAAGACAAGCCAGGCCGTCAAATTAGGATGGGCGCGAATCAAATTTTTAATAGTATCCATTACCGTTTAGTCCTTCAAAGATTTTTAGTTCGGCTAAAACCAGTTGCCTTTCGGCCAATTTTCCATATGATTTTGTAGTTAAAACATCAAATCAGGTAACAACAGAGAGAAACCCCAGCAATGTCATTCCGAGCGGGTCGTCCCTAAAATGCCAATCTCAAATCAAATCCAGCGAGGAATCTTTCGACTTAATTGCCCGATTATTTTCCTAAACGCTAGTATCATGTTTTCCCATTCGCTACAGAATTCATTCTGCGGTAATGAAAGTAGCTCGACTAATTACAAATTACCAATTACTCAACAATCAAAAGCTATTTATTGAATGAATGACTACATCGGTTTCATTACCCTGGTATCACGCAGCTTCTTCATTAATATAAAGGTGTTATCTGGCTGGGAATCAGTCACCGCAGCTTGCCAGGCATCCGGCAGCTGAGCTAACGCCACTTCTTCAAACTGTTTATCTAAAAATAATTTCAATACAGCCGGTGCAATACCATTCTGTGGAAAGGCTAAAATCACCTCACACATCAGGGACACGGCCGTATCTTCAATCTCCTGCAACACCGCTGGCCCAGCAACACCCGCCGACTGTGGGGGATAGACGTAGATCTGGTCGATACGAGCGATCAAATTTTCGCTGTTCCAACCCACCACAGCGCTGATGTCAGCCCCTTGCTGACCGATAAGATACCCTCGATCACCCAGAGCAACCAATAGTTCACCCCGCTTGATTTTGACCGTTCCGGCTGTTGCCCGTTGGATTAACAGCAAGATCGAAGGCACATCAGACGGCCGTGCTCGCCGAACAACGATATCCCCCGCTGGCTTGGGGTCAGCCAACACCTCCGGCACAGCTTGCTCTCCCGTCCCCGATTCAGCCGCCTGTTTCCGGGCCAACATCCGCTTCCGAATTTCAGCCGCCTTCGAGCCGCTTAATCGCTCCGGTGGCGCTTTGCTCTTTGGTTGTTCGACTACCGCTGGTTCGGCCGTTTCAATCACTTCAGCGGTCGACACTGCCACTGCCGCTGCCTTTGTCGGTTCGATTGAAGCTTCAACGGGCTGCGTTTCAGAAACGGCCGAAGCCGGATACACGCCTGCCGGAAGCGACTCAACTACTCGACCCCAGGCCATATCAAAAAGCTGCTCCGTCTGGAGCATCGGGCCATCCGTATCAATCACGATATCAGCCTGGGCCACCTTCTCTTCTTGGGAGGATTGGGCCTGGACCCGCATCGTCGCTGTCTCCCGATCCAGTCCTCGACAAACCATGAGCCGGGCCAACTGGGTTCTTTCAACACAGCGCGTCACCCAAATCTGGTCGCATTCAGCCGCTAACTTCCCTTCCAAAAGCTTAATAGCCTCGATCATGACCACATTAGCCGTGTTTTCCGCGATCTGTTCAATAACGGCCGTTCGGACAACAGGATGCAGTATCCGCTCCAGCCTCATTAAGGCCGCCTCATCCTGGAAAACAATAGCAGCCAAAGCAGCCCGATCAATACCGCCGCCACCGCTACCAGCCCGCGCTACTTGAACCTCAGCCCCAAACTGCCTGACAACATCAGCTTGCACATCCTGGTTCGTCGCCAAAATCTGATGAACGATCTTATCCGCATCCAAAGTTAGTGCGCCCTGCTCGGCGGCCATACGCATAACGGCCGACTTGCCAGTAGCGATATTTCCGGTCAGGCCGATGATTGTTTTGTTAGGCCAACGTTTGCTCACGCGCTAAATTCTCCCAGTCACTTAATGCTGTCTCCAACTCTGTTTCTAATGAGGCGTATTCTAAGCCTAGAGTTTGCATCTTGTCAAAAGCCTCGCGTTCGCCCGCCCGCTGCAACTGCTTGCTAAGTTCGTCTAAGGCTATCTCAAGCCGAGAAATCTCTTGTTCCAATGCTTCAACTTGCCTGGCCCGTTTTTTCTGTAAATTGCCATTTGAACTGACCTTCTTGGACGCTCTTCTGGCTGCTTCTCGTTGAATACTCGCCGCTTCTTTGGCGTCTTCCCACCGTCTATCCCTATCGCCCAAATAATCTTGGTACGAACCCTTAAAGACGCTCAAACGGCCGTCTTCCAGATACCATATCTGCGAAGCCAACCGATCAACTAAGTAACGATCATGTGATACGAGTAAAATGGTGCCATCGAACCGCTCTAATACCTCCTGGAGCATTTCCTGGGCCGGAATGTCAAGATGGTTGGTCGGCTCATCCAACAGCAAGAAGTTGGCCCCTTCAAGGGCCAAGATAGCCAATGCTAAACGGCCGCGTTCGCCCCCGCTCAAGGTGCTAACAGGTTGAAAGACCTCATCCTCCCGAAACAGATAGCGGGCCAGGTAGCTGCGGGCTTCGCTGATCATCATCGGATGGTGAACCATCAGCTCATCAATGACCGTGTTTTCCAGATTAAGCGATTCATGTGCCTGGGCAAAATAGCCAATTTGCAAACTAGCGCCCGGTCGGATTTCGCCCGCAAGCGGCGCTACTTGACCAAGCAAGGTTCGCAAAAAGGTCGTCTTGCCCGTCCCATTAGGCCCAATCAAAGCCGCACATTCCAACCGATGTAGTTCGATATCGTCAGCCTTAAAAAGCGGCGTACCTGGATAACCGATCTCCAAATCTTTAGTGCGGAAAATAATTCGGCCGCTCCGAGGACTATCTTTCAAACGAATATCGAATGTACGGTAATGGTTGACAGGCGGTTGCAGCGCTTTAACGGCCGCAGTTGCCTCCGCCACGCTCATCGGCCGTCGAGACACCTTACCCAGCGCATTACTGATTTCAGACCACGAACGGCCTTGCAATATCCCAAAGCCGCCCCGCTGAATGGCATCCAATTCACGACTAATACGGCTTAACTTACCCTGTGCCAGTTGGGTTCGCTGTCCAGCAATATTGCGCCGGATGTAATCCAACTCCTTTTCCATCCGCTCTTTATAATCATCAAACTCTCGCTGGCGCAGTTCCCACCGCTCCTGTCGCTGTTTAACATAGGCAGAATAGTTGCCCCGAAAGGTTTCCAAATACGAACGGCCCATCTCCCAGATGGTATTGACCACCCTATCCAGGAAGTAGCGGTCATGGCTGACGATGAGGATAGCCCCATCCCATACCCGCAGCGTCCCTTCCAGCCATTCGATAGCCTGTACATCAAGGTGGTTGGTCGGTTCGTCAAGGATAAGTAAATCCGGCCGTTCTAGCAGCAGCCGCGCCAGCAAAACCCGTGTCTTCTGCCCGCCGCTCAAATGCTGCAAAGGCATCTGCCAATCAGCTTCATCAAAACCCAACCCTTGCAAAACCTGCCGAATACGGGTTTCATAATCATAGCCCCCAGCCAGTTCAAACTTTTCCAAAGCCGCCCCATACTGTTCCAAAAACTCCTCCGAGACATCGCCCTGCGTCATCTCGTCTTCCATCTGGCGCAGTTTCGCTTCCTCATCTTTCAGTCCGGCAAAAACGGCCGTCATCTCATCATAAACCGTATTCTCTTGCTCCGAAAAAGCCTGGGCCGACTCCTGCGGCAGATAGCCCAGCTTCGACCCCCTGGCCCAATGAACAACCCCATCCGTCGGCTTCGTAATGCCAGCCAACACCAGCAAAAGCGTCGTTTTGCCAATGCCATTTGGCCCAACAAGCCCCACTTTACCATCATTTGGGATGCTGCCAGAGATATTGGTAAAAACGTCAAACGCCCCAAATGCCTGGCCAAGATTATTTGCAGTAAGTATTGCCATGATATTCCTCCGAAGTATACCTGATTTTAGGGATCAGGCGTTAGCAATCAGGGATCGGTTTGAACAAAGTTTCACGAATGTATACTCTTTTTAATTCGTGTAATTCGTTGCAAGTCTTTTCCCTTAAACGGAAAACGGCCGCAGAACACAATGATCCCGCAGCCGTCAATCAGGCAATAAAAAACGGCTGCAGGAGAGTGCGCCTGCGGCCGTTTTCTCACATTAATTAGTTGACATAACTAGATATGAACAGACACACTCCTACCAAAATTATCGCCGTTCACATTCATAGGCGTGATGACAGTCATCTCTTTCAGGAAAGATATGTGATCATTCATAACAAGGGCAGTCTACCATAGAGACATTCAAAATGTCAATGCCGACCAACAATAGCCTTTGGATCAGTATTGACACGGACGGCCGATTTGTGATAGACTGCGCTCAGCTTATCGTTCTAAATAAACAAAAGGAGGCGCATGATGGCACAAGTTTATAAAGTATATCTCCCAAATGATGTATTGCGTTGCCAATATGCGTCTGTCTAATCTGCCTGAAATAAGCTAGCATAAGTGAATTTCTAAGGCCACAGGCGTTTCGGCTTGTGGCCTTTTTTATTGTCTAATCGATTCCTCGGCCGTGTTTGCAGCGCAACTGCTCACGGTCTTTTTCTTTCCCTCAAATCTCCTCGTTAATTGATAACGTTGATCCTCGTGAACGGCCGTGAGTGTCCTAATTACTCGTCCGGTCGTTCAACGCTAACGACCCCCAAAAATAAATTTCCAAAAAAATATTGATTTAGTTCGTAATGCTTGGTTCAGCTATCTGCTATTTGGTGACAGCTAATCACCTCTGGCTGGGAGAACCACACTAACTTATCAATGACTGTCAACTGTTTGCTGTTAACTGTCAACTGAAACTCGTATTACGAATTAAATCTCCCTACTAATTAGGAGATTCACAGTGAAGTTTTCATCAAGCGAATGGCTCGAAGAAACCGAGCATCTTGAAGAATATGAGTATCTTGAAGAAGCATTTATGCAAGAACAACGGCGCAGAAGGCGACGGCAGGGTCGGCAGCCAGCGCCAGGCGCAGTGGCTGCTGAACGAGCGGCCTTAACAGATATTAGTGATGATGCGGATAATTGGATTCCCAGTTATGCGGCTGTTTTGGATCCGCTTCATTTTGAGCGACAGTGGATTATTAATTCGGTTGGCCCATTTTTCCGTCAAAATATGGTCTTAGATGTCACTCGGCTGGTGAAGGGTGGCAAAGAGGCCAATGTGTATGCTTGTATCGGTCATCCAGCGACAGGCTTTGAGATGTTGGCGGCTAAATTGTATCGGCCTCGTACATTGCGTAATTTGAAGAACGATGCCATTTATAAGGCGGGGCGATTACTGCGTGATGCTCAGGGCAAGCAGTTGAAGAAGGGGCGACGGGATCGGTTGGCTCTGGAAAAAAAGACGACCTATGGCAAGAAACTTGATTTCGGCCAGTGGATTGGCAATGAGTTTCGGGTGCAAAAGGTGCTGTATGAGGCTGGGGCAAGTGTGCCGAAGCCGATTTCATTCCTGAATACGACCATCATTATGGAGTATATTGGGGATGAGTACGGCCCTGCGCCAGCCTTAAATGAGGTGTCGATTCCACGGGAAGATGCGCCAGCGTTGTTCAAGCAGGTGATGGGGGATGTGGCTTTGATGTTGGATCATCATCATGTACATGGTGATTTGTCGGCTTATAACATCTTGTATTGGAACGGCAGATTAACCATCATCGACTTTCCTCAAATGGTCGAAGCTCGCCACAATCCCCATGCCTTTGAGTTGTTACTGCGCGACATCACAAGGGTTTGTGAGTATTTCGCCAAATATGGGGTAGAGGCAGATCCATTGACGTTAGCCCTGGATTTGTGGGAACCGTATATGGGTAATTCTGGCAGCCCGAACGAGTTCTTAGAATGAAAAGAAAGATGAACGCTTACACGATCTATCTCATCATGTCGGGCAGCTACTCTGTCTTTTTCACGATGATGGCGATGATCAGCGCTATTTATCGGGTGGAAACGGCCGGGTTGAACCCGCTTCAACTGGTGCTGGTTGGCACCGTGTTGGAGCTGTCGGTCTTTGTCTTTGAGATTCCGACGGGCATTGTGGCTGATATGAAAAGTCGCCGTCTATCGGTCATCATCGGTTACTTTATGATCGGGGTGGGCTTTATGGTCGAGGCCGCTTTACCATTATTTGGGACGATTCTGCTGGCCCAGGTTATTTGGGGCATCGGCGCAACTTTTACCAGCGGGGCAGAAGAGGCCTGGTTGGCTGATGAGTTGGGCGAAGAAGGGCTGTCGCAGGTTTATCTACGGGGGTCACAGTTGGCTCAGATCGGGACGCTGATCGGCATTGGGATGAGTGTGCTTTTGGGGCAATTGCCTTTGGGCTGCCGATGTTTGTTGGCGGGTTCCTAATTATGTTGTTAGCTGTCTTTTTATGGCTCTTTATGCCTGAGACGAACTTCATCCCGGCGAAAACGGCCGGGCGGCAGCAGACCTGGAATAAGATGGGCGAAACCTTTAAGAGTGGCATGGCGGTTATCAGGGGGCAGCGAATTCTGGTGCTTATCATGGCGATGACGTTCTTCTTTGGGCTGTCTAGTGAAGGGTTGGATCGATTGTGGGAGGCGCATTTCCTGGAGAATGTCACGTTTCCGGTGTTGGCGAATGTGAGTGTGGTGACCTGGTTTGGTTTAATCAATGTGGGACAGTTGCTGCTAAATCTGGGTTTGACGGAGGTTGTAAGGCGGCGTGTTAAGACGGATGATGATTCGACGGCCGTGCTGTTTTTGCTTATCGTCAGCGGGCTAAATATCTTTAGCCTGGTTGTCTTTGCCCTGGCGACTAATTTCCCGCTGGGGTTGGTATCGATTTGGAGTGTTAGTGTTACACGGCGGATCTCTGGCCCGGTTAAGGCGGCCTGGATGAATAAGAAGTTGCACTCGGAGACGCGGGCGACGATTATATCGATGCGGGGGCAACTGGATGCGATTGGACAGTTTATTGGCGGGCCGATTATTGGCGCGGTGGGGACGATCTTTTCGTTGAAGGTGGCGATGTTTGGAGTGGCTTTGTTTGTTTCGCCTGTTCTTTTGTTGTATCGCAGGGCGTTGCAGCTTGAGCGAGAGGTTAAAGTCGAGGCGGTGGTTACGGCCGATTGATACCTAGAAAGGTTAGCCACGAATTAACACGAATTGAACGAATTTTGTTAGGACTAGGTCGATGTGAATCTTGGTGCCGCACCGATTTAATTGTTAGGATGTAGATAATGAATGAAGAAAAATGTCAGGATTGGCAATCAATTGTTTCTGTGATTGCGCTGGACGTTGAGAAAACGGCCGTTTTACTGTGCCGAAATGGTGCTCGTTCTTATGAATTGCCCCATTTAACGGTGGAAGGCGGTTTGTGGGAGACGACGACGGCTAATATGCAGGAACAGATTGGGCCGATTTTGAAGATTGAAGGACAGGTTCTTTACCGGGCGAACTATCAGGAAGAGACGGATAGTTGTCGGGGAAAGGCAGTTGTTATTATGGATACAGCTGAACCAGCATCGCTCTCTGGAGAATGGTTCGGATTGGGCGCGTTGGCTGATATAAGGTTGGTAGAATCGGCATACTTACCGTTGATAGAAGGGGCATTGCATGAGTTGGCGACGGGGGTGGTTCCTGAACAACGGCCGCCTTGGGCAAGGACGGGGTGGTATCAGGCGGCGGTGGAATGGATGACGGCCGAATTGATCCAGGCGGGCTGGACACCGTCTGGGCCAGTTGAGCCGGGTCGGAGTTGGAGTTTGTCATACGTCATGCGGATGCCAGCAACGAAGGATGGGGCGGTTGAGCCGCGTTATTTCTACTTTAAGACGAGCCTGGATTTGCCTCTTTTTGTGAACGAGGCCCTGGTGACGAAGGCGTTGGCAGCATTCTTTCCGGGTCAAGTGCCGCTGCCGCTGGCTGTTGAAGCGGAGCAGGATTGGTTGCTGTTGGAAGATTTTGGGCCGCTCATTGGGCATGGGGCTGCGCTTGAAGACCGTTTGGAAATCTTGCGACAATATGCGGAGATGCAGTTGAAATCGACCGAAAATATCGACTACTTGCTGTCGATTGGCTGTTGTGATCGGCGAGTGGACTGGATGGTTGATGCAATTGAACAGCTGTTTGAGAGTCCTGAATCTGAAAAGGCTGTGACGGCTGAGGAATTGTTGCAACTACGGGATATGGTGAAGCCCTTACAGCGGATGTGTCGAAGATTGTCTGAGTATGGTGTACCGGATGGGCTTATTCATGGTGATTTGCATGGGGCGAATGTTGCCGGAAAAAGTGGAAGCGCTGAACCAGGAAAACTTATCTTCTTTGATTGGACCGACAGCGCCATCGGCCATCCGTTTCTTGATATGATAGTTATTTTCGCAGAGGAAGATACGGCCGAGCGGGAACAGATGCGAGACCTGTATCTGTCTTATTGGGTTGATTATGAGCCGCTGGAACGGTTGCTGGAGATTTGGCAGATTGCTGAAATTTTGGCCCCGGTTTATCATGGGATAAGCTATGTTTCTATTCTAGAGAATGTTGAGGAGTGGGGTAAAAACGAGATGAGTTGGGCGTTGCCGTTCTGGTTCAAGAAAATCTTGGCACAAGGAGACTTTATTCATGAACATTGATGAGGTACTTGCATTATATGATAAGGAGATGCGCCGGGAACTTCCCGCTTACCAGGGGCGGCGAGAGGTGCTGCCGGAGTTGGTGCGCCATGTTTATGATGATCCGAATCGCAAGGGGGTGATCATCTATAATCAGGTGACGGAGGCCAATGTTGAGGCGGTGATGGAGCGGGAGATCGCCTATTTTAAGGCCTTGGGCCGACCGTTTGAATGGAATACCTTTGAACATGATCCGATTCCCGATCTGCATCTGCGCCTGGCAGCCCGTGGCTTTGAGGTAGAGGAGGAAGAGGATGCGGTGATGGTGTTGGATTTGGCCGCTCCGCCAGCGAAATTGTTGGAGCCAATAACGGCCGATGTGCGGCGTATTACTGATCCGGCCAATATAGATGATGTGATGGCCGTTGAAGAGGTGGTCTGGAATACGGAATTTTCCTGGTTGAAGGCCAGACTCATCAACGATCTCGCAGTACGGCCGGATGAGATTGCCATTTATGTGGCCTATGTCGATGGCAAACCGGCCAGCAGTGGCTGGATTTATTATCATACGAACACTCACTTTGCCAGTTTGTGGGGTGGCTCGACCCTTGAAGCATACCGTAAACGGGGATTGTATACCGCTTTGGTTGCCAGCCGATTGCAAGATGCGCTGCAGCAGGGATTTCGGTATTTAACTATAGATGCCGGGTATATGAGTCGGCCGATTGTGGCTGGTTATGGCTTTGAGCTGCTGACGTTGGGGCATGAGTGTGATATGAAACCGGAGACGGATTAAGGTTTCTTGGTGGAAAAACTTGCAAGGAATAGAGTATAAAGTTATTTGCAGAGATTTATTCGAGTATGTGTTTCGATAGTTTTTAATAACCTCCTGGCAATTACAAAATTCGTTTAATTCGTGTAATTCGTTGCTAAAATTGTTTTTGACTACTTTACAATTCTTTTACATTTCCCAAACCCTATCTAAATGTGGTTTCTGTATTCTCCTGTCAAGACATTAATGACATCGCATATTCATAACCAAATACGGAGGTACAAAATCATGCGAAATATTAGACGAGTAGTTGGCATCATAGTTATATTGGTAATGGCTTTTATGGCCTTTGGGGTGACGGCCGTCCTGGCGGCCCCACTGGCTCAGACTGAAGACCCAGAACAGGTTGATCCAGAAGCGGGTGACAGCGAAGAACGCGTTGGCCCCTGTGGCGTTAGCCGGGAACTGTTGATGGAAATCATTGACCGCGAGGCTCTACAAGCTGCTGCTGCCGACGCGCTGGGTATGACGGTTGAAGAGCTGGAAGCGGCCAAAGAAAGCGGTCAGAGATTCAGCGAAATTGCCGAAGCGCAAGAAGTTGAGCTGGAAGATGTGAAAGCGGCCGTTGAAGAAGCCAAAGCCGATATGGTGCAGCAAGCGTTGGATGACGACCTGATTACAGAGGAACAAGCGGAGTGCATTTTGAGCCACGACGGCCGTTGCGGTGGCAAACGTGGACGTGGATTCCGAGGCGGGCCTTTCAATGGCGATGCGGTTCCTGAAGCTGAGGGTGTATTTTTTAACGCTTAAAGGCCCCTTTTATCATCTCCTAACAAAAAAGAGCGGTGGCATTAAATTTGCCACCGCTCTTTTTTTCCATGCTAGCTATCCCCTCGACGAACAATCCCCTCTCGCCAGGCATAAACGGCCGCTTGGGTTCTGTCTGCCAAATGGAGCTTGCTCAAAATATTACTGACGTGGCTTTTGACTGTCTTTTCGCTAATGATTAATTGTTCGGCAATATCGCTGTTGCTCATCCCATCTGCAATGAGCTTCAATACTTCAAGTTCCCGTTCGCTCAACTCAGTAAAGGGGTTAAAGTCATCTGTTCTGGAGCCATGTAATTCCTGAACCACCCGCGCCGCAACCCGAGGATGCAGTACCGCTTCGCCAACGGCCGCTTTTCGGATTGCTTCGGCAAGCCCAGGTGGGTCGATGTCTTTGAGTACATAGGAAAGCGCCCCCGCCCGAATCGCTGGGAAAATGTGTTCGTCCTGATGATAGGAGGTCAATATGATAATCTGGGTCCGAGGGCTGGTCTGCTTCACTTGCCGGGTGGCTTCTACGCCGTCCATACCTGGCATAATCAAGTCCATTAAGACGACATCTGGCGCAAATTCGGAAACGGCCGACAGCGCTTCTGTCCCATTTTTCGCCTCACCGACTACCATCAAGTCCGGCTGGGTTTCCAAAAAAGCCCGCACCCCCCTTCTAACAACTGAATGGTCATCGACTAGCAAAATCGTTATCGGGTCAGCTATCGTCATTTACAACTCCTGATTCCTCAAATCGCAGACGGCCACAATGGTCGTTCCTTCTCCATGTTTGCTGGTAACAGTGAGTTGGCCGCCAACTGCCACCATTCGCTCAGACATGCTGCTCAAGCCCATCCCTGAATTGGCCTCGTTTTCAATGTGAAAGCCTTGCCCGTCATCTGACACGGTCAGCGAGACTAAATTTTCTTGCCAATGTAATTGGGCCTTGACCTGACGGGCCTGGCTGTGGCGGGCGACATTTGCCAGGGCTTCTTGGGCTACCCTGAATAAGGCTTGCTCAACTGGCAAGGGCAACGGCCGTTCGCCCTGAGTTTGAAAGTGTGCCGTAATCATCGTTCGTCGGGACCAATCATCGACAAAGGTTTCTAATGCTTCAACCAAGCCTCGATTCCCTAATGCGGACGGCCGTAGGGCCTGAATTAACCCGGCCAATTCCTGCTGTGACTGCTGGGCCAACTGCTCTGCTTCTTGTAAGTGATTGGCCGCTTTGTTCGGGTCGTTGTCTATGAGAGAACGAGCGGCTCCTAGTTGCATTGTGATTGCAAAGACCTGTTGTTTGACCGAATCATGTAGGTCGCGGGCCAGCCGATTGCGTTCTTCTAAGGTGGCTAATTCTTGGCGAGCATCCAGTAAATTTTGCAACTGCTCTGCCATCAGATTCAAACGACGGCCCAATTCAGCTAACTCATCTCCGGAATTCGCGCTGGTCTCATCACCTGCCACAACTGAGAAGTCACCCTGGCTCCAGGCATCGGCGGCGGTAGACATGGCCTCAATGCGGCGGGTTAGACCCCGTGCGGTTAGAAAACCAAAAATCGTTCCGACAACGGCCGTTGCCAACGTAAATGGGATGAGCGTGAAACCAATAACCTGTAATAATGGCAATATTAAATCTGGGGCCAGTAATGGTAGATCATATGTCAGAAGAATGATACCAACGAGGCTGTCATCCTCGGTCATAATTGGCGCGGCTATTATCCGATTTCCGGCCGAGTTTTGCTGGGTGCTGGTCGCTCCTTCTTGGGCTTCTGCAACGGCCGTTTGAACGAGTGCGATATTCAGAAGGTCATCCAGTTGATCACTTGGCTTTGGCACAGTGGCCAAAACCGTTAAGTCTGGTGCTACTACATACAATTGTTGGCCGGGACTGTTGAGCCGGACATTGCCTACTTGAAGGGTGGTCTCTTCCTCAATTCCCTGGGGTGAAATCTGAGTTGTGACGTTTATTAAATTCGCAGTCCATTCTTGTAAACCCTCTATATCTGGTGGCGACTGAATCAAGAATTCCCTTGCCTGCGGCACCAATTGGTTTTGAACGGCTTGAACCATGACATTGGTCAGTAAATTGGACCCCAAGAAGGCGAACAAGACCGCAAATAATAGCAACTCTACTACCAGCAGCGCCCCGGCTGATACCAGTGTATAAGACAAAGTAAGCCGCCATTGAAGGCGCTTCGGTCGAAGCGCCTTCAATGGCGTAAGGAGGCGAGCGATCTTATTCATTGGGGAAGCATACTGTTCATAAGAGGCAGATGCAAGAGAGACGGTTTAACTTATCCACCTAAATCTTGCCGTTGGAACAAAGCAACACTGAGGGCCAAGAAAACGCCAGTGTAAAGAATCAGGCCAAGTGCGGCCGTTTCAGGTGGGATGGAGCCGTCAAAGGCGGCCGTTCCGTCGGCAATACGGTTAGAGATATTCATGACAAGCGATTCCCCTAATGCGCCTGGCAAGTAAGTGGCTATTTCTGCCCAACGCTCACTAACTACTTGCAACAACTGTCCACCCAAGGGTTCAATAAAGGTGACAAGGGCCAAGCCGACACCGATGGTAACGGCCGTTGAACGACTGAGAACGGCCAACAACAGCGCAATTGCTCCATAAGGCAGCAGCGCCAGAGTAATGCTAAACAAGGAGATCAGGACGTACCCCCAATTGACTAGATCAAATGGCAAAGAATCAAGTAACCATAGGCTGGTTAAAGCGCTGAGAATGATGGCTAATAGGAAAGCGGCCCCGACTAGCAGAAAGGTCGCCATAGTAACGGCCGTCATTTTGGCTGGCAATACAATCAACCTACCAACACCTCGGCTCAACCATAGCTGAAAACTGCGCCATCCATACTCTTGGGCGGTCACCGTTCCAGCCAGCACGATAATTAAATATGGTCCCACTGCCATGAGGGTGGCTTGCAAATAGGCAAAGCTCAAGGGCCAGGAAAGAAAAGCCTCTGTTTGGGCGAGGTCAATTCCTTCAATTCGGACATTACCGCTGTTTGTCACGCCACTTTGCAGCATACTGCGGGCGCCTAACATTAGACCCATTGCTCCAACGATGACGAGTAGGAATAACGCCAATTCAACCCAAAACATGGTTCGGCGGGATATTTTTTGTTGTTCGATTGCAATCATTTTTGTAAACATTGTTTTCTCCTATAGCTTCGTAAGTTGTAGTTATTCAGCACAGTCAATGGCAGTAGAGAAGTTCAACTTTTTGAGAGCAATATGCCTCCAATTAAAAGGCGCAAAAGTTGAACTTCTTGCTTAGGTGGGTGCTATTCAGCCGTTGTTAGTTCCAGGAATATGTCTTCTAATGCGGATTGGCGGGTCGTCACTTCGCTGGGAATGATGCCATTCTGGACTAGGTGCGCGACGGCCGTTTCGCCGTCAATGCCGCTAACCTGGACATGATTACCATTGATTTCCACTTCAGTAACGTCTGAGAGGGTTTGTAGGATAGAAACCGCTGCCTGGGGGTTAGGGACCTTCAACTTTACCATCAGTTCTGATTGGTTCAGTATGTCGTTGACGACCCCTTGCTTAACGATTTGCCCCCGGTGAATGACGGCGATTCGGTCACAGACTTGTTCTACTTCGTTTAGTAGATGGCTGCTGAGAAAAACGGTTGTTCCGCCCTCGGCCAATTGGAGAATGAGCTGGCGCACTTCCCGCATTCCGGCCGGGTCGAGGCCACTGGTCGGTTCGTCTAGCACCACTAGCTTGGGTCGATGTAGTAGAGCAGCAGCCAGCCCAAGACGCTGTTTCATGCCGGTAGAATAGTTCTTTAATTGGCGGTCGGCAGCGGCTTTCATTTTTACCAGGCCGAGGACTTCTTCGATACGGCCGTTGTCCACCTCGGAATATAATTTCGCCAGCAAGCGCAGATTTTCCCGCCCGCTCAGATAAGGAAGCAAAGCGGGTGCGCCGACCAGCGCCCCAATCTGTTGTAAGGCGGCCGTTCGATGGGGGGTGACTGGCTCATCAAAAATCGTTATCGTGCCGTCGCTGGGCAAAATCAACCCCAGCATCATCCCGATGGTGGTCGTCTTGCCAGCCCCGTTTGGGCCAAGAAAGCCGAAAACCTCTCCGGGGTGGACTTGTAGATTAACCTGGTTAACGGCCGTAATTGTCCCAAAAGATTTGCTGAGACCACGAGTCTCTAATATAAAATCACTCATTTATCTTCTCCGATTCACAAACGCTGAATATGATAATGTTAGTTTAGAGGGAATGATCGTTTAACACATCGGTCTGGAGGAGGAAGGGCAATACGTCTGCGGATGTATTGCTCTATAGTTTGAAGTTTTGGCGTAAGATGAATGTAGGAAAAGCGGCTCTATTCCCCAAACGATTTAGAAACCTTATCTTCAACCGATGGCGCTCGAATCATCAATGTTTCAATTGGCGGATGAACTTCCACGACAGCATGGTAGACGCCAACCGGAAAACAGCAAAATTCGCCTGGCCCAATCGTGTGCCGTTTTCCATCAACCTCGACGATTAGTTTTCCCCGCAAAACGATAAAAATCTCATCGCTTTCTGTATGGTAATGTAGGTCGGGGTCTGTCCAACCACCGTCCGTATTGTTATACCAGATTTGGAGCTTTTCAGATTGGAAGCTGAGTTCTTCGCGGGGAAGACGGCCGGAAAGCAGGGTGGAATAATCCGGCAGCTTATAATGATGGAATGTCAAGCGCCTTGGCCTCTGCTATGATCGTTCTTCTCGCATGTAAGGTAAGCCTAGTGAGGCTGGTGCGCCTACCCGCTTGCGAAAAGATTCAAACCAGGTAATGGCTACCAGGACGACAATGGTCAGGATGTAAGGGGTCATATTGAGCAGGCTGGCGGGGATGGTGGTGCCGGATGCTTGAAGGCGAAATTGAATGGCATTGACGCCGCCGAAGAGCAAAGCGCCTACGACAGCTCGTGCTGGATCCCAGGTTGCAAAAATGACGAGGGCGATCACGATCCAGCCCCGGCCACCAGTTAGATTTTCTGTCCAGCCCGGGGTGTAGGCCAATGATAGGTGTGCGCCGCCCAAACCGACTAACATGCCACCGACAACCGTGTATAGGTAGCGCAGATTGAAGACATTAACGCCCATCGCATCGGCCGTTTGTGGACTTTCACCGACTGCTCGAAGGTGTAAACCAGGACGGGTCTTGTATAAGAAGTACGAACTGACGGGGACAAAAATATACATGAGGTAAACGAGAAGGTCTTGATTGAATAAGGTTTGTCCCACCAGGGGCAGTTGGCTTAAGCCTGGGATTGCAATTTCTTGAAAACGTGGCCCTACTAACCCAACAAGGGGCGCACCGTCTGGCCCCAATCCTTGTCCCAAGAAACTGGCTAACCCGGTTCCGAACAGGGTTAATGCTAACCCGGACACGACTTGATCGGCACGTAGACTAATGGTAAGAAAGGCGTGAATGAGGCCCATCATCCCGCCTACGATCATGGCCGTCAGGACGCCCACCCAGGCGCTTTCTGAATGAAATGCAGCCGCAAAGGCTGTAACGGCTCCCATAATCATCATCCCTTCGACACCCAGATTCAAAATACCGGCTCGTTCCGTAATTATCTCGCCAATCGTCGCATAAACTAGCGAGGTGCCAGCAACGATGGCAATGGCTAAGATGGATACAACTAGGTCCATGAATTACTCCTCCAGGGTGGTATTGCTGGCTGCTTCCGGGGCTATGGTGGAAGACGGCCGTGTGACCAACAGACGATAACGACTGAAAATATCGCCACCCAAAACGAACAACAAAATCGCCCCTTGCAGCACTAAGGCCATTGAGGCAGGTAAGCCCATTGAAATCTGGATCTGTTCCCCGCCTACAAAGAGCGCTGCTAGCAGGACTGCAACCAACAACACTGATAATGGGTGCAGCTTGGCCAACCAGGCTACGATGATTCCCGTAAAGCCATTGCCTACATCCAGACCCCGTTGTAGACGATGGGAGATGCCTGCTACCTCAGACATGCCGGCCAAACCCGCCAGACCGCCGGATAGCAACATAACTAAAATAATATTGGAGATAATGCTCACACCTGCGTAGCGGCCAGCATTGGGATTTTCGCCAACGAGGCGAATTTCATATCCGGCACGGGTACGATCCATAATTACCCATACTACAACTGCGGCTACAATGGCCATGATGATGCCCCAGTGTAAGCGTCCCGTAAAGCGAGGCAGCCAGGTGTATTCCGGGAAAAGGGCCGTCCCAGGAAAACCAAACCCTTCAGGATCTTTCCAGACAATGTTGAAAAGGTACTGATAGAAAAGGATGGCGATATAGTTGAGCATGAGGGTGGTAATAATTTCGTCAACTTTCAGGTAGGCCTTGAGCAAAGCGGGGATTAAGGCCCATAATGCACCAAGCAGAATACTGGCGATTATCATCAGGGGAAGATATACCCACAGGCTTTCGGGTAAAAATGGAAAGAGGACGGGAAACCAGAGTGCGATTGCCGCAGCCCCAATGCCGCCCATCACTAATTGACCTTCTGCACCAATATTCCAGAATCGCATACGGAAAGCGATGGCTACTGAAAGACCAGTTAGCATTAAGGGGACAGCTTTGACGAGTGTTTCCACTACACTAAAAAATTCCCCGTTTTGCCATTGGGTGGGTGTTCCGAATGCGCCTTCTAGCATTGCCCGATAGGTTTCCAGAGGGTTAGCCCCGGCCACTAATAGCAAAACAGCGCCAAATAACAAGGCCAGGACAATGGAGACTATGGGAACCAGGTAAGTGGCTCTGCGGGACACGTCAAGCCGCTTTTCGAGTTTAATGGAAAATGGCATTATGCTCTCCTTTCTCCTGCCATCATTAGGCCTAATTCTTCAATTGTGGTTTCGGCCGAATTTACAACACCCATAATTTCACCACCGTGTAAAACGGCAATGCGGTCGCTAATCCCCATTAGTTCCTCGAGATCTTCGGAAATGAGCAAGATGGCTGCCCCTTGCCCACGTTGCTCCAGCAGCGTCTCGCGCACGGTTTCTATCGCCCCACAGTCCAGCCCACGGGTTGGGTAGGCGGCGACCATGAGTGAGGCATCATCACCAGACAGGTTTTTTCCGGCGGTAATTTCACGCGCCAAAATTGCTTTTTGTTGGTTCCCGCCGGAAAGCATTCGAGCCGGTGTCTCTGCATCAGGTGTTGATACCGAAAAACCGTTGATGAGTTTTTGGGCGAAGTCGGCGATAGCGCCATGCTTTAAGAATAAACCAGAGGCAATCGGCGGTTGGCGGTAAGCCTTCATGATCAGGTTGTCGCTAACGGGCAAATTTCCGGCCAGCCCCATGCCTAAACGGTCGCTCGGCACATGGGAAACACCGGACTGAATGAATCGCCGTGAGGATTGGTTGGTCAGATTCTGACCGCGCAGCAGAACTTGTCCATCTGTTGTGGGACGGATTCCGGTGACGACTTCGGTAAGGGTACGTTGACCGTTGCCAGCTACACCTGCCACGCCAACAATTTCACCGCTATGAACATTGAGCGACACATCACGTAAGGCAGGTAGACCCTTGTCATTGAGGGCAGAGGCGTTCTGAATCTCTAATACAACAGGACCGGGCGTTACTGATTCTTTTTCGACACGGAAAAGCACTTCCCGCCCAACCATCAGTTGTGCCAACTGTGTTTTATTGGTGTCTGGGGTTACATCTATGGTGGCGACGTTTTTACCATCGCGCAGAACGGTCACACGGTCGGCGAAGGCGATGACTTCATCCAGTTTGTGACTGATAAAGATAATCGCTTTGCCTTCATCGGCCATCCCGCGTAGGACTTGACCCAACTCTTCGGATTCTTGTGGTGTGAGAACGGCCGTTGGTTCATCCAATATCAAAATGTCGGCCCCACGATAAAGCAGCTTGAGGATTTCTACGCGCTGCTGCTCGCCAACGGACAACTGCCAGATATAAGCGCCTGGATCGACTGGCATTCGATATTGCTGGCTGAGCCGCTCAATCTCTTTTTCTACTTCGCGCATGTTGGGTCGAAGTGCAACCCCACTTAGCCCTAAAATGATGTTTTCTGCTACTGTTAAAGAGGACACAAGTTTAAAGTGTTGGTGTACCATGCCAATACCGGCATCAATGGCATCACAGGGCGCATTGATGTTCGCTTTCTGCAAGCAGCTATCTTCTGATGAGAATAGTTGGATTTCACCCGCATCAGGTTGGTAGAGGCCACAGAGAGCGCTCATCAGCGTACTCTTGCCAGCTCCGTTTTCACCAAGCAGCGCATGAATTTCACCTTTGCAAACATCAAAGCTTACATTGTCATTGGCGATAACGCCTGGAAACCTTTTCGTGACACCGCGCAAGGCGACAGCAATTGTGGGGGTAGATTCACTCATAATTTCTCCTGATGAATAGCAGGCAATAAAAGCAGACAGTCATAGGAGGTGCCAGGCACTTAGAACCGCCTTTGATGGTTCAGTTCCCTCAAAGTAAAGTGCCTGGCACCTATATGGTTACAAAACTTCTACATAAGGATTATTCGCCAAGACCTTCGGGGGCTTCGGCCGGAGCCTCACCTGAAACGCCTTCAACAAAGTAATCCATACTCAGCATTTCTCCGTCAGTTAGACATTTCCCTTCTTCGACTACAAGATTGCCATTGGCACCAATGACGGGACCACAGAAAACATCCCAATCACCAGATTCAATAGCTGCCCGTCGTTCATCGACCAAAGCTTTGGTTTCGTCAGAGACGAGATCGGAAAAAGTGGCTAGATCGACTACACCATCGCTAAGGCCACCCCAATAGGATTCAGCGCCATCGTAGGAACCATTCATCACCTGTTCAACAATTTCGGTGTATTTGATGCCCCAATTCCAAATAGGCCCGGTAAGAACGCTGTTACCAACAAAGCCTAACGTTTCTGAATTGTAGCTGATGGCAAATCCACCGGAATCAGCGGCTGCTTTTTGAGGCTCAGTTGTATCTTGATGCTGGGCAATCACGTCGGCGCCAGCAGCCAGGAGCGCTTCCGCTGCTTCCTTTTCTTCTGGTGGGCCAAACCATGTATTGGTCCAAACAACACGTACTTCAGCGTCGGGATTTACTTCACGTACGCCAAGTGTAAAGGCGTTGATGCCTCGAATTACTTCAGGGATGGGGAACGCAGCAACATAACCAACGATATTGGTTTCGGTGGCTGCACCAGCTACAAGGCCGGAGAGATAACGTGGTTGATACATTCGGCCGAATACATTCGAGACGTTGTCGGCATTCTTGAAACCGGAAATGTGGACAAATTGAATGTCTGGGAATTCGGTGGCCACAGTAATTGTGGGATCCATATAACCAAAAGAGGTTGTGATAATGAGATCGTTGCCTCTTTGGGCAAAGTCTCGAATAACACGCTCCGCCTCAGGGCCTTCTGGAACATTCTCAATGAATGTTGTTTCTACGCCGCTGCCAAATTGTTCTTCGATTTCTAGACGGCCCTGGTCATGGGACCATGTCCAGCCTAGATCACCAATGGGCGCAACATAGACGAAGGCAACCTTGAAAGGTTCTTCATCAGCGGGTTCCTCCTCACCTGTTTCTTCACTTTCTGTCGTTTCGCCGGTGGTTTCTTCGGGCGCTTCGGTTGGGTCTTCTGCATCGCCTCCGCCACAGGCGGCCAGGGCCATCATTAAAATCAAAAGAAACGTAAACCATTTCAAATAACGTTTGTTGTTTTGCATTGGGTTAAATCTTCTCCTATTCATGCTAACACGATTTGCTTTAGCAGGATTGTGTTAGGTTCTTCCTAGATATTTAAATATAGTTCCAGAATTTCTGGATATCCCTACTTCTTCTTCAATATATATTTTACAAACTATTTTAAGTGTCTCCTAAATTGTTTTAGCTATCACCTCCTATATTGTTCGATACGCGATTTACCAAATCGCGCTGCTAATTTCTGGTGTTGATAATGTCCCCAAGAAGATGCTGCTTAAAATTGGGTTGGTGGTGTCGTGAATGTGTCTAACGGCCGTCCTGCATGACGAGAGATCGTCTCCAATTCATTTTCCAGAAAGGTGATCGACTCTTCCAACTTCTTGTCTTGGGCCAACTGAATTGCTTGTTTCACATCTTGATAGGCTGCCTCGTACTGTCCTTTTCGGCGATAGGCAAGACCGCGATAGTAGAGCAGGTTGATGGACATTTCGGGGTTGTCTGTTGATTGGATGGCGCCGATTGCCTGACTGTATTGGCTAGCCGCTTCTTCAGCGTTATTTCGGTCTAGTTCATAACGGCCGATAATCTGGTGGGCGGCTGCTCTGGCTGTTGGTTTATTTAGCCCCAGGCTGATGGCTTTTATGGCGCTTTCTTTTGCCTTGCTTGGCACTTGGGCTTTGTCCATACTTTCAATGAGGGCTGCTTGCAAATGGCCTTCGGCCGAATGGGGATTTTCCTTTAAGAACTGTTGGAGCCGTTGTTTCGCTTTTTGTTTTAGTCCGCCCTGCCGATAGACATCAATAAGCTGGAGTTGTAGCTGGCTGTCGTAGGGGTTAGCTGCCGCTCTTTCTTCAAGGGCTGTCACCTGTTCTTGGTTTGCTGAAGAGGCGAAGGCACCCATTTCAAAGAAGCCACCCCGGTCTGCTTGCCAGAATAAGAGCAGCATTCCGGCATGAATAACGGCCGTTGCGCCACTCAAGATTGGCGTCGCCGTGAAATCGTATATGGTTCGCCAGTCACCATAGAAGCCCATGAGGGTAAACACGGGATAATAGATCAGCGAGAAAAAGATCTGATAGCGAAAAGCTCGCAGCCCAAAAAAGCGGAAGGTGGGAGAGGCGTTATTTTTGAGGGCCAGCCAGATAAATACACCAAAAATAAGCGACCCTACTGTTCCGGCCAATGCAATGAGCCAATTTTGTTCGGCCGTGAAAAACCCGGCTGGCCGCACGAAGCCCCAAAAGACCCGATAGCCAAATTCCAGCACTTGTCCCCCAAACAGCACAACAAAGATTGCATGACCTAATTCATGGATAAATACGCCAATCGGCACGGCCAGGAAAAAAGAGGCTTGACTAGCTAGGCTTTTAGATTGAGGTGTGAAGCTCTGCCCCCGTAAGTTGGCCCAATTCCTCCCGACAATGACAGCGATTTGCACGCTTCGGAAGGCATAAAAAATAGAAATGGCGGTGAAGAAAATGTCCAAGGCAACCTATCTCGTTGACAACCCAATCTGGTAAAAAGGGATCGTTTATCCAGAATCACCGTTGTATGAAAGGAATGGGGTGTTTTCTTCTATAAACCCATTCGCCACATCATACAACAGGCTTGTAGGGTGGGCAACAAATTTACAAAGAGTAGATGATATTTTAAGCTAACCATCCAACTCAGCGTACAAGCTGCCAAACTGCGCCAAAATTAGCTCCGTTTAGAGTTAGTGAAATGGTTGTTGATAGAGAGCGGAGGAGCGGCCACCAGGATGGTTGCGCTCCGTCACCAAAACTTCGACCCTCATTTAGGGCAACTACCCCCTGTTTTATGATTATGTTAAAATAATGTAGGTAAGGATATGGTGTGGTAAGTAAGCGCGAATTCCTGGGAAAGTTACCGATTTTTAGCGAACTCTATCCAGAGGAGCTTGAGGAACTGGCCCAGATAACGGATGAATATAAGTTTGAGAAGGGAGCGGCAATCGCTTATCAGCGGGACATTGCCGATAGGTTTTATATTGTCCGAAGCGGCCGTCTTTTCGGTCAACGAGTAGATGAGCGGGGCATTGTGCGGGAGACGCGATCATATATGCCGGGGGATTATTTCAATGACATCTGGCTGTTTACGCCAACAACACATGAAATGACTGTTAACGCGGCAGCCGCTGGCCGCATGTTGGTCATTGAGGAGAAAAAATTTCTCCCGTTCCTCATCCGAAACCCAGCAATTTTAGATGTGCTTGAGCTATCTGAAGAAGCCCGATATGAAGCTGAACATACCCAGGCGGCTTTGCCGGGCAGGGAGGCGAAAAAGTTAAATCTGTTGACGGATGAAATCGTTGAGTTTTATGAACGACGTACGGCTTTGCTGTTAGTGGTTGAAATATTTATCCCGGCGCTAATTGGGCTGTTGTTGACTGGTTTTGCTCTTTTTGAATTTCAGGCGGGCCAGCGGTTAATACCGATTTTGGCGGCTGTTCCGGCTTTCCTTATGTGGTTATTTGTGTTGTTTCTTTACATTGATTGGTCGAATGACTATTTTGTTATTACCAACAAGCATCTGGTCCATAATGAATATGATCTACGCCGATTTCAGGTGAAGGTTAACAAAGTGCCGATTGATCAGGTTCAAAGTGTTGAGATTTTACGGCCGAACTTGCTTCAAACGATGCTAAATGTGGGCAGCGCAAAGATCACGACCGCTTCCCGCTCTGGGGTACTCATCTTTGATTTCATCAGAGACCCTAAGGTGGTCGAAGAGACTATCAATAAACTCCGTCAACGGGTCCAGGCGATAGATGCCGGTCGGGTTCAGGCTGTTATGCGTACCTCCATCGAAGAGCATTTTGAGGCGCCGCCAGCGTATGAAAAAGTTGTTGACCCTGATGCGCTAGAAACGGCCGTGTCAGCCAGACAAATGACCCTTATCCAACGCATTCGCGAGGGTCTTGCCCCTCGTGTTGAAGATGGCAATAATATCACTTATCGGAAGCATATTTTGACCTTGTTGTCTGAGACTTGGTGGCAAATATTACTGGGGAATTCACTTTTGGTAGGCGCTATATTAGTCCCCAATATTTGGGTGGCTGTGGCATTCATTGTTCTGGGCTTCATTGATTTGGTCTGGTTTGTTTGGCGCTTTGAAGATTGGCGAAATGATACCTTTTTAATATCGGATCGCTATGTTGTAGATATTGATCGCCAGCCATTTGGCTTTGGCGAAAGTCGGAAGCAGGCGGAGCTAGGTAATGTGCAAAATGTCAACGCGGATCGACCTGGATTTTTCCAAACTATTTTTAACTATGGAAATGTTCATATCGAGACTGCGGGCGCAACGGCCGATATTACCTTTGAGCATGTCGTTAATCCCAGCCGGGTTCAGTCTGATGTTTTTCAACGACGAGAAGCATTCTCTCAGAACCAACGCATTCGGGAAGGCCAGCAGCGCAGAAAGGAGTACGCTGTCTTTATTGATGCGTACCAACAAGCCACTGAGCAAAATCGCTTGCCTGACCGCCGTACGCCACTGATAGACGATTTCGATGACATGGAAGATGATCTACCTCAAGATTTTGAGGTATAACCAACCCCTATAAACTTGCTTAAACAAACAGTTTTTAAGTTCTCCAACAAACTGATAAAATGACTATATGAGTATCTTAGAAATTCAACCATTAAACAGTCCAATCTTGCGTAAGAAAACGCGAAAGGTGACTGAGTTTAACCGCGACCTTCAAACGTTGATTGACAATATGATAGAGACGATGAGGGAGGCATCTGGTGTTGGGTTAGCTGGCCCCCAGGTCAACGAATCCCTACGCCTAACCGTCGTTGAGACATTGCCTGACCGAGATGAGGAGGGCGAGGAAATTGAAGGAAGTCGAGACCTATTCGTCTTGGTCAACCCAGAGATAATCTGGGAGTCGGATGAGATGGTTGCTGGAATTGAAGGCTGCCTATCTATTCCGGGCTGGGTAGGGGAGGTAGATCGACACAAAAGTATTCGGGTTAAGGCCCAGGATAGACATGGTAAAAAGGTTCGACTTCGCTTCAATGGCTGGACAGCCCGTATCGTTCAGCATGAGGTCGATCACTTGGATGGCGTCCTTTACATTGATAAATTGACGGGTCCGGAAAACTTCTGGACGGAAGACGAATTTTTTGAAATGCAAGAGGCGGCGAAAAAAGAGGCTGCTGAAGAGATAGCTGAGGAAGAAGCTACGGCCGTATAATTTAGAAATATGAAAGTCTGGCTTTTGCTCATGGATTCAGCGAATCGTTGGTGGAGGAAAATGTCAGACTTTATTAGCACAAAAGAAACTTATGTCCCTATCATTACAAGATGTAGAAAAAATTGCTGGTCTGGCCCGATTGGCATTGACCGATGAAGAAAAAAAGCGATACCAGGAACAACTATCAGCTATTCTTGAGTACGCTGAGCGTTTGAACGAGCTAGAGACGGCTGATGTGCCACCTACTGCTTCGGCCGTGTCTTTGCACAGTATTATGCGTGAAGATGTCATTGAGCCATCCCTGCCGATTGAGGATGTCCTCTTTAACACCAACCACCATTCCCAAAACCAATTTAAAATTCAGGCTGTTCTGGACGAGAATTCCTAATCGCCGCTCAAAGTGGTTCTAGTAGTCAGGCTTTTTCCATCAGTGAGCGATTATAGCGAATCATAAACGCCTGACTTCTGCCTGAGAACTTGGAGAGATGACTTGGATTTGACAAGTTTAACCTTAACTGAACTGCGCAAGGCGCTGCGGACTGGCGAAACAACCAGCGTTGCTGCGACCCAGGCTATGCTGGATCGGATCGTCGTGGTGGACAACGGGATAAAAAGCTACCTGTCGGTGGCTGATGAAACAGCACTGGAACAGGCAGCCGAGGCTGACAAACGACGGGCAGGCGGGGATGATAGCCCCTTGTTAGGCGTTCCTATTGCCTTAAAAGATATCATCTGCACCAAGGGCCATGAGACAACTGCGGCTAGTCGGATATTAAAGGGCTTTGTGCCACCTTATGATGCTTTTGTCGTTGAACAGTTGCGGCAGACTGGGGCTGTCATCCTAGGTAAAACCAATACGGATGAATTTGCTATGGGTTCCTCAACGGAAAATTCGGCTTATTTCACGACCCGTAACCCCTGGGACACGACCCGCGTGCCGGGTGGCAGCAGCGGCGGCAGTGCTGCGGCCGTTTCGGCTGGTTTGGCCTATGCCGCTTTAGGGACAGATACTGGCGGCAGCGTTCGTCAACCGGCCTCTTTTTGCAGCCTGGTTGGATTACGCCCGACCTACGGCCGTATGTCTCGATGGGGTGTGATCGCTTTTGCCTCTTCCCTTGATCAAATCGGTGTTTTTGGTCGGACTGTGGCTGATTGTACTGCGCTATTTCAGGTGACGGCTGGTTATGATCGGCGAGATAGCACTTCCATAAATGTATCAGTTCCTGACTATGAAGCGGCGCTAACGGGCGATATTCGCGGCAAGCGGATAGGCGTGCCGAAAGAGTATTTTATTGATGGCATGGAGCCGGAAGTTGAGACGGCCGTTCGGGCCGCCATTAATCAACTGGCTAATTTGGGGGCTGAAATCGTTGAAATTAGCTTGCCCCATACTGATTATGCGTTGCCCGTTTATTATCTGATTGCAACGGCCGAAGCAAGTGCCAATTTATCCCGCTATGACGGTGTTCGTTATGGCCCTCGCATCGAAGGCAATGACCTGGTTAACTCCTATCAGGAGACGAGGGCGTTATTTGGTGAAGAGGTCAAGCGGCGAATCATGTTAGGAACCTATGCCCTTAGCGCCGGATATTATGATGCCTATTACGGGCGGGCATTAAAGGTTAGGACATTGATTAAAGAAGATTTTCAAAAAGCCTTTGAAAAGGTGGATGTCATTGCCGCTCCAACCAGCCCAACAACCGCTTTCCAAATTGGAGAGAAAGTTGATGATCCTCTAAATATGTATCTTGCTGATGTGTTTACACTGCCTCTCAACTTAAGCGCTAGTTGCGGGCTTTCTGTTCCATGTGGTTTTGATAGTCAGGGTTTGCCAATTGGTTTACAGTTAATCGGCAATACACTTGATGAGGCGACGATATTAAATGCAGCTTATGCTTATGAGCAAGCCACACAGTGGTATACTAAGCGGCCAAATATTGATTTAACAGAAGTGGAGACTTTTGAATGAAAGTAATTATTTTATTAGCCGGGTACGGAACCCGGATGAGGCCCCATACCTGGAGCCGACCAAAACCATTGCTTAAAGTGGCTGGCAACACCGTTGTGGGTCATTTATTAGATTTGATGCACGAAATTACAACGGAAGAGGTAATCTTTGTGGTTGGCTATCGGGGAGAGCAGATAGAAAATTGGATTCGTGAAAATTATCCAGACTTGAACACCCATTTCGTGGTCCAGGAAGAGGCTAAGGGGCAGGCTCATGCTGTCTGGCTCTGCCAAGATTACTTGAAGGATGATAGCGAAGTGATGATCGCTTTTGGAGATGGGGTCGTTGAAGCAGCTTACGCTGATATTGCTGGGCAGGGGGCAGGCTCCGATGCAGTATTCATGGTGAAGGAAGTAGAAGATCCCCGTCGTTATGGTGTCGCTGTCTTAGATGACGATGGCTACATTACTGAATTTATTGAAAAACCCTCATCGATGGAGCATCGGTTGGCAATTGCCGGAATTTATTGGTTCCGAAGCAGCACCTATCTCTATGAATCGTTAGATGCTGTCATCCAACAGAAGCGAAAGACATTGGGGGAGTATTTTATGGCTGATGCTTTTCAGGTTATGTTGGAAGAAAAGGCCAAGTTGCGGACGATGGAGGTCGAGCAGTGGGCAGATGCTGGCAACCCTGAGGCGATTCTTCAAACGAATGCCCGCTTGTTATCGGTTGGCTTTGCCAGTGCAGATGCATTGGAACGCAGCTTTGCGGAGGGATTTACCGTGATCCCGCCAGTATTTATTCATGCAACGGCCGATATTGAATCGGCCGTGATTGGTCCCCATGCTAGCATTGATGCTGGCGTTCGGATCACCAATGCCGTTGTCAGAAACAGTATCATCGACACGGGCGCAGAGATTAACAACTGTGTCTTAGACAGCGCCCTCGTTGGCGAGCGGGCCAAAGTGACTGGCCGAGGCAAGGCCCTTTTTGTGGGTGACAACTCCTTTGTGGACCTGGGTTAATTAGGAGAGACAATGCGTAACTTTATTTCTAAACGGGTGGCCCAAGCGCCGCCTTCCGGGATCAGAAAATTTTTCGATATTGCGGCCGAAATGGAGGATGTTATCTCCCTCGGCATTGGCGAACCGGATTTTGTAACACCGGCCCCGATATTACAAGCTGGAATCGACTCTTTGAATAGAGGCGAAACTCAATACACTTCTAACAGCGGTACCATTGAGCTTAGAGAAGCCTTGAGCCGCCATCTGAATAAACGTTACCGGGTGGAATATGAGGCTGATTCTGAAATCCTTGTAACAGTGGGTGTCAGCGAAGCGTTATACTTAGTGATGACGGCCGTTTTAGACCCTGGGGATGAGGTGATAATCCCAGAACCTTGTTTTGTCGCTTATGGGCCGGAGGTATCTTTTGCTGGTGGTGTTCCAGTTGCTGTGCCAACCTATGTGGCAGATGATTTTCAGGTAACGGCCGAAACTATAGAAAAAGCCATTACCCCCAAAACCAAAGCGCTTCTTCTCGGTTATCCTAATAATCCAACTGGGGCTGTGATGACCAAGGAAGTCATGACCGATATTGCTGCTCTGGCCGAAGAACATGACCTACTTATCATCTCGGATGAGATTTATGATCGCTTAGTATACGGCGTAGAACATATCTGTGTCCCAGCGTTGCCTGGAATGCGAGATAGAACGATCTTGTTGGGTGGTTTCAGCAAGGATTATGCGATGACTGGTTGGCGTATTGGTTACGCCTGTGCTAATCCAGATTTGCTGGCTGCCATGCGGAAGGTACATCAGTACACTATCATGTCGGCCCCGACGACGGCCCAGGCGGCTGCTTTGGCTGCTCTAGAGGTGGGTGAGGACTATGTCGAGGAGATGCGCCTAAAGTATGATCGTCGTCGCCGTCTAATTGTAGATGGTTTTAATCGACTAGGATTAGCCTGTTTTGAACCAAAAGGCGCATTCTATGCTTTTCCTTCAATTGCGGCCAGCGGCATGAGCAGTAATGATTTTGCCTGGAAATTGTTAGAGGAACAAGAGGTGGCCCTGGTTCCTGGTGATGCGTTTGGCGCTAGCGGCGCAGGTTTTGTCCGGGCTTCCTATGCTACTGGGTATAAAGATATTGAAGAAGCGCTTAATAGGATTGAATCTTTTATGCGGAAGCATGGTTAGGATTTGGGAATAGAGATTTTGTAGCTGTTGTTAACGCGTTAAGATGATATAGTACCTAAAGTCGAATCGCCTTGTATAATAGATTCGTCAGGTTAAGCGATTTTTCGTTTCAATCATCATTTCAGTCAAAAATGTTGGCCTTTTTATCAATGGAGTAGTAACGATGGCAGTTCAACTACCAAATACCCCAGATGCGGTTAAATGGTATCATCAACTAATATCTTCCCCACTAAAAATGTTGTCGGCCCTGAATATTGGCCCATTGGGCGGAGAAAATTCCATTTCGGCCGTTATCGAAGCTATGATTGCTCATAAGAATGGCGAACGAATCTCCTATGAAATGTCTAAATCGGATCGCTTTTTCTTGAAGCAATTTTTGAAAGGAGAGCCACCAGATGAGGTCATTGAATATCGGGAATTAAGCCACTTAGTTCAAAAGGAAATTCTCAAACGCTGGGGAGACAAACGTCTAGGTATTATTTGGATCGGCGCTGGTGTTTTCACCTTAGCCCATCCATTGTTGGCTGAACGAGAGCTGGTTGATTGGCATGTTTGGTCTGATGCCAATCCTCGCGCAGTAGAAAGCGCTCTTGAACAATTTAATTCGTTACAAGAGCGCCAAAAGCTCGGAAAGGTGTCACAAAATATTGTTCTACCGAGGGATATTCGAGACTTAAATGAGGCGATTCGCTTTGTGACCCCAAATGTCGATCATATCGTTATTTTTGGATATGGGGTGACTTATGCTTTAACGATAGAAGAAAATTATGATTGGTTGAGCCAATTGCAATTGCCTGATGATAAGGATGTTAGCTTTGTCTTTAACTCACCGGCCAAAGCATTAGATATTCTTCCAGCTTCTATGGCGGCCTTTCACAATCAAAAGATGCTCTACTACACGGAGTCTGACATGAAGGCGCTATTTGATGCGGCCGTGCCAAGCAGCGAGGTTGTCTGGTTTAAGCCTCGTTCAGATACGCGAAATAACAGTTGGGCTACCTGGTTGATTCTTTCAGAGGCAAATAAACGGTAAGGGCCGACCACAACTCCTATGGCTAATTATGAACCCGTCATCGGCTTGGAAGTCCATGCTGAGATGATGACTGACTCTAAGATGTTTTGCGGCTGCCGGGTGGTGGACAGCGTTGAAGCAGCCCCCAACACGGCCGTCTGCCCCGTTTGCCTGGGTATGCCGGGCATGCTGCCGGTAATTAATCGACGGGCCATGGAATTCGCTATGCGGGTTGCTCTGGCCCTAAACTGCACTATTCAGCCCCAGAATGTTTTTGCCCGGAAAAATTATTTCTACCCTGATTTGCCCAAAGCCTATCAAATTAGCCAATATGAACTACCTCTTGCTACAAATGGTTGGTTGGATATTGAGGTTGATTCAGGCGAGTCTCGCCGCATTCGCATTCGCCGAGTGCATATGGAAGAGGATACGGGTAAGTTAACTCACCTTGAGGATGGAAGTGGCTCATTGGTGGATTTTAATCGCTCTGGGGTGCCTTTGTTGGAAATCGTCTCTGAGCCTGATATGTTCACCATCGAAGAAGCCCGCGTCTATGCGATGAAATTGCGCCAGATTCTTCGTTATCTAGAAGTTAATTCTGGGGATATGGAGAAAGGGGTTATCCGCTTCGAGGCTAATGTTAGTTTGCGGCCAGTGGGCAGCCAAACACTTGGCACCCGAACGGAGATCAAAAATCTCAACAGTTTTCGAGCGTTGGGCGATGCCTCGGCCTATGAGCTGAAACGACAAGCGGCCATTCTTGATGCAGGTGGCAGTGTCATTCAAGATACAATGGGTTGGAATGAGCGTCGCCAGGAGACCTTTAGTCAGCGAGGCAAGGAAGAGGCTCATGATTATCGCTATTTTCCAGAGCCGGATTTACCTCCTATTCGGGTATCGGAAAGCTGGATAGAGGCGGTTCGAGCTACCTTGCCTGAATTACCAGATAGTAAGCGCGGCCGTTATATAGATGATTATGGCCTGACAGTCACTGAGGCTGGTGTTTTGGTTGATGAACGGCTGGTTGCAGAGTGGTTTGAAGCGGCCGTGTTGGCTGGGGGCGAACCCAAAGCGATATCAAACTGGCTAATCAATGTCCTGTTTAGCCTGATGAACGAACATAAACAAACTATCACAGATATTAAAGTATCACCCGCTGCGTTAGTTAGCTTAATCAAACTGGTTGACAAAGCCATTATTAATAACAACACGGCTAAAGAGGTGTTGGCTGAGATGTTTAAAACCGGTCAAGCAGCGGATGAAATCGTTGAAGCCAGGGGACTGGCCCAAATATCTGATGAGTCTTTCTTGGAGGAAACGATTGCTAAAATATTGGCCGATAATCCAGGCCAGGTAGCAACCTACCTCGGTGGCAAAGAGGGGTTGCGTGGTTGGTTTGTGGGTCAGGCGATGAGAGCCACTCGCGGTAAAGCAAATCCAGCCGTTGTCAACCAATTGTTGGATGAGCAGTTGAGCCGATTACGAACCTCGGCAGCAGAGAATTAAGCCATTCTACCTATTGCTCCCTAAAATCCGAACCAATAGTACCATTTACCCGTCCATTTCCAGGCCAACATAACGGCTTGTTCACAAAATCCCCCCATTTTTGTGCTATCATAATACTGCTTCTTTCCAGAAGTAATTTACTTTGCTTGTTTAGTAAAAGTGTTGACTTCCAGGAGTCTGCTAATGAGTCGTTCGACCGACCAATTAACAACGGAGATACAATTCCAGGAACAATCCAACAATGTCATGCGCGTGATCAGGATGATTTTCATGGCGGCGCTTATTTTGACGGGGCTGGAATTTTATCTAGCGGCAATAACTGAAGCATGGCAGATGCTCTCGGCCGCCTGGGCATTGGTTGTCTTTGATATTTTTCTGATTATCGGTTGGCGATTGGCGCAGAAAGGACGGCCGACATTAGGATTGTGGGTCGTTTTTGTAAACATGTCCGTCATTTGGGCAGTTTCCACCGCTTTCTTCCTGGCAAACATTGGCTTCATTTTGGGGTTAAGCCTGCTCCTCGTCATTCCTTTAATGGCGATACAGTCGCTACCGCGCAGCCAAGTTGTGCGGGCAACGGTGTGGTCTGCTGTTAGCGCTAGTATCGTTCTGGTTGCCGAATTATTCGGCTCTAGCAATCGTTTAGTGGTACCAGCCTTAGAGACTGTTTTGCCTATTGCCACTGTCTTTATGGGTATTGCCTATGCTCTCTTTATTTTTAGGCAGTTTCCTCGGTATACAATCCGAACCAAGTTTGTTGTCAGCGCCGTTGCGCTAGTTACCTTTACTGTTGTCACACTGACCCTAGTCATCAGTCGCAGCACCCAAGATACGCTTATTAATACCACTGGCGAGAGATTGAGCAGTGTGGCGAACAGCCACGGCTTAGCCATTGGCGAGTTGTTGGCCCGGCAGTTGGGTCTCTTGCAAACGTTGAGCTTGAACCAGGCCGTCCAGGTAAATGTGCAGGTAGCAAACAATGCGTATAGCGATGATCCAGTTCAGATTCAGCAAACGCTAGATTTGCTGGAGGCAGAATGGCAGTCGGCCGAATTTACAGGCACATTACCACAATCTCGTCTAAACAATCTCGTTGCTCGTGAGCTATTGGAGTTCCAGGGACGTTTTAGGACAAATATAAATATCTTGACCACAGATCAATATGGTGGTTTGGTTGGAACAACGAATTACGTGGAGCAGTATGGCTATTCTGAGGAGGTTTGGTGGCAAACGGCTTATAACAACGGCCGAGGAGCGACCTTTATTGGCACACCTGAAGTAGATCAAGAGACAGATTTGTTTCAAGTTGTGATTGCAATTCCTATCTTTGGTAGCAATTCTCAGACGGCCGTAGGCGTGTTGCAAAGCACATACAGCTTGCGAGATTTGAGTGACATCCTTTTTTCTGCCCAACAAGAATTTGGGGAATCTGCCCATCTCGATTTGTTTTTGCCCCCTAACAGAGTGGTTGATATTGAGGGTGCTAATATTGAAACTGCTTTATCAAACGATACCCTGAATGAGTTAGAGAAAAATCGCGATCAACTTTTTAGCCAATTTGAATTTGAAGGTGAATTCAATATCGTTAGCCAAGAAAATGTGAACACGCTTTTGCATTTTCCTGATGTAGATGCTTTGGGTTGGGTTGTCATTACCCACCAACCATTGAGTGACAGCCTGGTTCCGGTTCAAGAACAGCAGCGGACCTTTATCATTATTGGTGTCATTGTCTTGCTTATCGCTTTAGGCGGAGCGGCGTTGTTGGGTCAAAACCTATCTCGACCAATTGTTAATCTGACTGAGGCAGCTGTGAAAGTGTCAGAAGGCGATTTGTTAATTCAAGCCAGGGTAGAGACAGAGGACGAGCTAGGCACGCTGGCTCAATCCTTTAATGTCATGACTGCTCGACTACGTCAGACGATTGCTTTACAAGAACAGCGTATTTCTGAACGTACCCGCGCCTTAGAAATCAGCTCGGAAGTTAGTCGCCAACTTTCAACTATTCTTAATGAACAAGAATTAGTCAACGAAATGGTGAAGCAGGTTCAGACTGCTTTTAATTATTACCATGTTCATATTTATCTTATTGATGGGACAGGCGAGAATTTAGTTATGGTTGGTGGAACGGGCGAAGCTGGCGGCAAGATGTTAGCAGATGGTCACCAGATACCCTATGGGAAAGGGTTGGTTGGGCGGGCGGCAAAAACCAAAATAGCAGTCTTGGTGCCAGATGTTACTAAAGACCCAGATTGGCTGCCCAATCCTCTTTTACCAGAAACAGTCACGGAGGTGGCTGTTCCAATTTTAGTAGGTGATAAAGTGCTAGGTGTGCTAGATGTGCAGCATAATGTTCGTTCGTTGTTAGGGCAGGAAGATGCAGATTTGCTTCAATCTATCGCTAATCAAGTTGCTGTCGCGCTTCAAAATGCGAAGGCATATCATCGCGCTCAAAGACAAGCTCAGCGTGAAGCCTTGATTAACGAGATCGGCCAAAAAATTCAAAGCGCAACAACGGTTGATAAAGCGATGCAAACGGCCGTTCGAGAACTTGGTCAAGCGCTTGCGGCCAAACAGACAGCTGTTAGGTTAAAGAATGGGGCTGAAAACGGCCATCGACAACAGCCTGAAACCAAATAAGTGCATTCAAAAAAACTGGAAACATGATGATTGAAGATCGCTTGCGCCAAATAACATCGGTTCGTTCCCGAATTACCATTGGCAATTTACTTCTGATTGCTCTCTTCATCTTGTCTGTGCCTATCATATTCGCTGAATATAATTTTTTGGTAAATCGACTCGAACAGGTAACGGATGTTGAAATTCGAGCTGATCGCTTGCTGCTTCAAGCTTCAACCAGAGTGGCTGTTTCTCGTACCAATCTAAGCCGTTATATTCAAGGATTTACTCCAGATGCGCAGGCTGCATTATTGGAGACAGAACAAGCAATCGCTTTGTTACAAGAAGCGGCCGAATTACCTATTGATGCCGAACAACAGCAAACGATTGGAGCCATTATAGTCGATTTAACAGAATACGATCGGCTGATAAATGAAGTTGTTGAGAGCCGTCAGACTGCTGAAGGGCAAATGGCTCAATTAGATGCTCAGGCGTTGCAGCTTGGTAGTGACGTGGGTGTTTTTATTGCCCAAACGATCCAGGAGAGTGAAGTCAGAGTAGCGGCCACAAATGAAGCTATCCTGAGTGAAGTGCAAAATCAAATAGTCGTTTTACTGGTGATCTATGTTGTCATTTTAAGCGTATCGTTTTTCTTTGCTCGTCAAATTCAACAAAGTATCACTAGCCCAATTGCTGCCCTGCAACAAGGTGCAGATCAATTTCGGCAGGGAAAATGGGATACAACCATACCTGTATCTGGAAACGATGAGTTAAGCTCGTTGGCTGCAACCTTTAACCAAATGGCCTCGGATTTAGCTGAATCCCGTATTTCCTTAGAGCAACGTGTGTCCCAAAGATCCCAATCATTGGAAATTAGCGCCCAGGTTAGTCATAACCTTTCATCAATTTTAGACCTGGATGCCTTTACTATTGCTGTCGTGGAACAGTTGCAAGACACTTTTGGTTATTATTATGTCCAACTTTACCTAGCGACTGACACAAATGATTCATTGTTCTTAAAATCGGCAACAGGTGAAGCGGGACAGAAGATGCGTATTCGGGGCCATCGGATAGAGATAGGTCATGGGATTGTTGGAAAAGCGGCCGTTTCAAGGGAAGTTGTCGTCGCTCCCAATGTCGTTGATGATCCTAACTGGTTGAGCAACCCGCTCCTGCCTGAGACAAAAAGTGAAGCGGCTATTCCTATTGTCTCCCGAGATCGCGTACTTGGCGTATTAGACATTCAACACGATCTTATGGATGGTATTAGCAAAGAAGAAATTTCACTACTCCAATCCATTAGCGACCAAATCGCTATTGCTTTAGAAAATGCGAGATTATTTGATCAGATTCAGCGTCAGGCAAAACGTGAGGCTTTCTTAAACCAGGTGACTCAGAAAATTCAAATGGCTTCCTCGGTAGATCAGGTGCTTCAGATTACTGCCCAGGAACTTAGTAAAGTCCTCAATGCCGATTTCACCTCAGTTGAATTGAGTAATCCAAATACCCCTGCTAATGGGCATGAGAAGACAACATAGGTGTTTATGATGTTGAGCTGGATTAGAAAAATCCTAAGGCCCCCAGACCATGAAAATGAAGAAGATGCCCTGGCTGCTTCGTTGCTGCACACAATTCTTCTCATCTTTGCAGCTGCTGGCTTCTTAGTACCACTTCTTTTAAATCTTGTTGCAATCCTTGATCCAAGTGATGAAATTCCATTTGAAATCTCTACCTTTTTGATGGGCTTGATTGTTCCTGGATTAGCTTTAGGCCTAATGGAGTTAATGCACCGGGGACGGATGCAACTTGCCAGCATCATTATGTCTGGAACTCTTTTCTTGCTAACAACATCTACGATTATCACCTTCCGGGGGACGCGAGATACAGCCTCTAGTATGTATATTCTTGTCATTGCTATGGCTGGTTTATTGCTTGGAGGGCGAGCGGCAATGATTTTCACGGGATTGAGCCTTCTGGCGACATTCGGTGTTTATTTCGCTGAGACCAATGGTTTACTCGATCTTACTATTTCTGATACGCCTGGAATCATCGAATGGATCATTTTTGCAATCGTCCTGTTGATGATTGGTATCCTGCTTCGTTTTGCATTTGAGACGCTGACCAATGCTTTCCGTCAATCACGAGAAGCTAATCAGGAGCTAGAAAGCATTCAATCATCTTTGGCTGATCGTGTTGCAGCCCGGACGAAAGATCTTGAGTTAGCGGCCGAAATCGGCCGTTACCTATCTCGTGTACAAGAATCAGAAGGGATATTGTTAGAGGCGGTTGAGTTAATTCGTTCCCGTTTTGATCTATATTACACTCAAATTTATTTAGTTGATGATGTTCGGAACAACTTGCTGCTCCGGGCTGGGACGGGATTAGTTGGTCGGCAACTACGTCAATTGGGCCATCGCCTGCCTATTAATAATAGCTCTATTAATGGTACGGCCGCTCTCAATGAGGAGCCAGTCATTGTTTCCGACACAATAACTAGCGCTATTTTTCGCCAGAACCCTTTATTGCCTGAAACTCGGTCTGAAATGGCCGTGCCATTAATCGTTTCTGAAAACGTCGTTGGCATCCTCAACCTTCAAAGCACAATTCCCAATAGTCTGACTAAAGAAAATTTACCAGCGTTTGAAGCGCTAGCTGGACAATTAGCTGTTGCTCTCGATAATGCTCGCCTGTTTACTGAAGCGGCCGAAGCTCAAGGCGCTGTCGAATCTCTGGCACAGCGGCTGACACGAGCTAGTTGGGATTCGTACTTGAATGCGATTGATCGGCAAGAAAGCATTCATTACACTTATGATTCGACTCAATCTAAGTTCACTCAGGATTCCTTTGAATCAAATGGCAACTCTTCTTTGTCAGTCCCAATTAGCCTGGGTGGAGAGGCTCTTGGCAAGATTGAAGTGCAGAGAATGGACTGGAATTTTTGGAATTCGGAAGACGAGGAGCTGTTAGCGGCAATTGGTCAGCGCGTGGCTCAACAAGTTGAAAATCTACGTTTGTTGTCTGAAACAGAACGCTATCAGAGCGAGGCGGAAGAGGCAACCCGGAGGTTGGTTCGAGACGGTTGGGAAACCTTTATTGAGGAGCAAGCAAATCAGATTGGTGGATATTCATACGATCGGCAGCAGGTGTTACCCCTACCACCTGAAAAAAACAATGGAGAAAATGAGACAGACCTGATACAAGCGTTGACCATTCGTGGGGAATCTATCGGCCAATTTGAAATTGATGGCATTTCAAATGCAGATGAAGAGGTTTCTGAACTGGTAGGGGCCGTTGCAGAACGATTAAGCGCCCACATTGAAAACCTGCGCTTGACTAATCAAACTGAGATCGCACTTGCTGAAACTGAGGAACAAGCTAAACGATTGGCCCTGCTGACTGAGTTAGGTCAGGCTCTGACTAGGGCTAATACACTTGAGCAAGTTTACGAGATAACGGCGAGTATAGCTCATCATATCGTTGAATCAGACCGGACCAGCATTGCATTGTTAGAAGCGGATGACGCGTATTATAAAATTTTGGCTTTGGGTGGTGAAGAAGGTTCATCAACTGTCGGCGAACGTCAGCCACTTGAAGGCTCTAGTGTTGGGGTTGCCATTCATGAAAATCGGCTCGTCGTGGTTAATAACAGTGATAATACTGGAATCCCTGGCATCTATTCCTATATGGTGGCTCCCTTGGTTACCGCCAACAACGTGATCGGGACGCTAAATATTGGTAGCGCAACAAGAATTTCGTATGATGAGCAACAAGAAAGGCTTTTGCTTCAAATCGCTTCTTTGTTGGCAACGACGATTGAAAGTCGGCGTTTGTTTGCTGAGATTACCCAGCGGGCAGAGGAGCTGTCGGTCGTCAACCAGGTTGCCTTGGTTGTGTCTCAAATGCTTGAATTAGATGAGCTTTACTCGGCCGTTCATGAACAGGTTAAACGAGCAATTGTAAGTGATGCCTTCTTTATTGCCATTTACGACGAAGAAGAGAACAAGATCAACTTTCCATATCTCTTTGATGAAGGTGACCAATATTTTCTTGAGCCAATCCCGTCTAATCCAGCTTTAGAGGTTGTCCAGGTCATTGAATCAGGTGAACCGATTTTGGTCAATTATGAGAATTTGGAAGATGTAGAAAAAGACGTAGCCCCTCAAGCCCTCCTCGCAACTGAGAAAGCGCCCTCTTCAATGATATTTGTCCCATTACGTTCTGGGCTAAAACCAGTCGGCGCTATATCAGTGCAGAATTACCGTTTTCATCAATATACGCAAGCTGACATCGATTTATTGAGCAGTATTGCATATCATTTGGCTGTGGCTTTAGAGAATGCCAGGCTCTTTATAGAAACAGAACAACGAGCTGAAGAGCTAGCTGTTGTTAATCAGATTGCCCAGGCTGTCTCGGGGCAAATTGAACAGAAAGAACTGCTCACCTCGGTGTATGATCAGATTCAACGAATAATACCAGTAGATGCTTTTTCAGTAACCGAATTTGATCCGTCAACTGAAATGATTCACTTTTTAATGGTGATGGATGAGGGTAAACAATTTAATGAATCGCCCACGCCTTTGGGAAATGGTGTGGCATCAAGGGTTATTCGGGAAGGACGGTCGATCCTAATAAATCGTACAGCGGAAGACTTAGAGGAGTTAGCGAAGGGGCAGCAGGTCATAATGATTGGAAATGTTCAACGTTTCTCTGCCTCTATGGTCTATGTGCCACTACAAATTGCGACAAAAACGATCGGCGCTATGTCTATTCAAAGCTATACCTTAAATGCTTATGGTCATGCGGAAGTGGAGTTATTAGCCCATATAGCTAATCATGTTGCGATCGCACTTGAGAATGCCCACTTGTTTGAACAAGCGCGGGCTAGATCTGAAGAGTTGGTAATCCTCAATGAAATGGGCCGTTCCTTAACCGCACTGGTTGATATTGATTCCATTCTTGAAAACGTTTATCGTTATACCGCTCGGCTGATGGATGCTACTAATTTTTATATAAGTTTCTTTGACGCCAAGCGAAATGAAATCACCTTTGCTTTGGATGTTAGAGGTGAAAGAGTAATGAGAAATGCCGAATCTCGCAAAGCAGGAAAGGGATTGACGGAGCATATTATTCATTCTAAAGAGCCATTACTCATTCCTGAAAATGTTGATGATAAATTGGATGAATTAGGAATTAAAAAGTATGGTCCTTCAGCCGCTTCATGGCTGGGGGTACCTATTTTGGTTGGCAGCCAAATAATTGGGGTGATTGGCCTTCAAAATTGGGATGTGCCCCGAACTTATGATGAGCAGCATTTACGTTTATTAACTTCTGTGGCGGCGCAAGCAGCTATTGCAATCGAGAATGCGCGTTTGTTTGAACAAATTCAGGCTCGCGCTAGGCGGGAGCGAATTTTGCGTGAGGTGACAGCGAAGGTTCGTGGTGAGGCGGATGCTGATACTGTCATGCGAACGGCCGTCTCTGAAGTCGGCCGTGCCTTGGGCAGACGAGCCTTCGTCTATTTGAATCAAACAGAAGCGCAAGAGGCGGAAGTGAGAAAGGAAGACACTTATGGCGATTGAGCAAGACCTTGTGATCGATGAGAAGCCAGGGCCTGATATGCCTATGCAGTCTCAAAATCGGAATCTTAAGCACGAAAGCCGCTATCGTACCATTCTTGATAACATGCAAGATGCTTACTATGAAGTCGATCTTGCTGGAAATCATCTTTTTTTTAATGATGCTTTATGTACGATGTTGTATTTTTCAAGAGATGAATTACAGGGGATGAACTATAGGGAATATACAAAGCCAGAAACGGCCGCCGTTGTTTATGATGTCTTTAATCAAGTTTTTCGTACTGGTAAACCGCGCCCAAGTTTTGCTTTTGAGATTACTCGAGGTGATGGAAGCCTGGCCTCTATTGAATTATCGATTGCCTTAATGTATGACGAGGATGGGGAGCCATCCGGTTTCCAGGGCATTATTCGAGATAATACTGAGCGTAAACAGGCAGAGAAGGATCTGAAACGTGCTTATGAAGAGCTAGAACATCGAGTTGCGAAACGAACGGCCGAGCTTGAGATTGTCAATGCGGCTCTTCAAGAGCAAATTGCCGAAAGAAATAAAGCTGAAGCGTCCTTAGAAAATCGCGCTCAACTATTAGAAACATTAAGCGAGCTATCTAGGGAGGCTTCCTTAGAATTAGATTTTGATTTGCTCTTGAATACGTATATCAAACTTGTCGGAGAAACTCTAGACGCGACCAGTGTTTACATTTCAACTTGGGATTATGAATTAGGCACCACAAAAGTCATCGCCGACTATTATGGGCCGCGGGCGTCAGATAAAGAGAAGGTATCTGATATAGGAATCGTTTACTCGCTGGAAAAAGATTTTGGCGTAACTGCTGATTGGATTGATCAAATTCAAGAGTCTCTTTACATCGACTTTTTTGATGATCCTGATATGGACCCAAAAGAAAGGGCCCATTTTGAAAGATATGGCAACAAAACCCAGGTGGGTGTGCCCTTGCGAAATCGAGGCAAAACGTTTGGCATATTAGAAATTTGGGAAAGTCAGGAGAAAAGAGAATTTACTGATAAAGAAATCGAGCTTGCGGTACTGTTAGGCGATCAGATAGCAACTATTTATCATAATCATTTTCTTTATCAGCAAGCTCAACAGGAAATCATCGAACGTAAGCAGACTGAAGAAATCCTTAAAACACTGAACGAAATTGCTGAAGAAACCTATAGTGTTCTTGATTTAACATCAATTTTTCAGCGGATTGTTAATTTTACTGGTCGTTTCATTGGCGCAACTAGCGCCTATATTTCCAGAATTGATTTAGAAGCGAGAACTATCGAAGTAGTAGCTGAATACTTTGGTCCTAATGCGATAACGGCTGAAAAGGTCTCTGATTTGGGCGAAATTTATCAAATAGACGATGGCTTTAACAGCTATACTAGATTGATAGATGCGGGTCAGGATTTCTATATTATTCATCATGATGATGAGGATTTGCCCGAGCAGGAAAAAACTCACATGGATGAATATGGCGCAAAGTCAATTCTTAATTTCGTTATGCATGCAAAAGAAAGACCAATAGCCGTTCTCGAGTTGTGGGAAAGTCATCAGAAACGCGAATTTGCACAAGAGCAAATCAATTTGATCCGAACTGTTACGAACCAAATTTCCCGTGCGATTGAAAATGCGGAGCTTTATGAGCAGGTCACATTGGAGCTACAGGAACGTCGCCGAGTGGAGATTGCCCTGAGGCAAAGTCAAGAACAGATTCGTAATTCACTCGAACGACGGAGCCGAGAAGTAGAACTGTCTACTCAAGTGGCGCGAGAGATTTCATCTGCCCCCGATCTCAATGAATTATACAAACGCGTTGTTAGCCAGGTTAAGGAGCAGTTTGGTTTTTATCACGTTCAACTTTTACGATACGATCCATTGCTGGATTCTATCATACTTGTTGCAGGATACGGTCAAGTTGGCTTAAAGATGATGGTGAAAGACTATAAAGTATCGCAAGATACCGATTTGATAGGCTTAGCTGTTGGTAGTGGAAATTCATATTTGCAGGCTGACACCCGGCAAGATCCAAACTGGCGGCCTAACGCCTTACTACCAGACACGAAGGGTGAACTAGCTGTGCCAATTAAGTTAGGGAATGAGGTGTTGGGGGTTCTTGATGTTCAAAGCAACGAAGCCAATGCCTTAACGAAGGATGATCAATTAGTCCTTGAGGGGTTGTGCGGTCAGATCGCAGTTGCTATTGAAAGTACCCGTCTTCGCCAAGAGATGAATGATCGCCTCGAAGAGTTAAACAAACTGCAACAGTTGATGAGTCGTGAGGGCTGGAAATCTTTCCGAACCAGGCATGAAGTAGAATCTAGAGGCTATTTGTTTGATCATACATCGACTCAACCTCTCGTTTTTGACGATACCGACGGTGCAAATGGTCAAGTCGAAGCCCCTGTCGAGGCTTTCAAAACAGGTGAACTTCGGCAAATTATCACGACACCTTTAACAATTCGAGGTGAAACTATTGGCACCCTGGCAATTCAAGATGAGGAAGATCAGCCATTAACGGCCGAAGATCGAGATTTATTGGATTCAATCTCTGTCCAAGTTGCCCAAGCCCTTGAAAGCGCCCGATTGCTCGAACAAACTCAAAAGAATGCCAGCGATATGGAAACGGTGGCCCAGGTAGGAACGGCCGCTTCCACCATTCTTGAGACACAAGATCTGCTCCAAACAGTTGTTACCCTAACTCAGGAACGATTTGCTCTCTACTTTGTAAGCATCTTTGCCATGGACGAAGAAGAAGGTCTCTTGACTTGGGTCAACGGCACTCAATTGCCAGTTAGCCCGGACGAACCAACGGCTACTCCTGTGCTGGCTATTGACCAAGAGCAATCTTTGATTGCCGCTGCTGGCCGAACCAGAAAACCAATTGTTGCAAATGATGTTTCAATTGATCCGCGCTTTATGCCAGTTTCTGTTTTACCAGACACTCGTTCAGAGTTGGCCATCCCGCTGATCATCGGTGATGAGTTATTAGGCGTATTGGATTTGCAGTCAAATATTCGTAATCGATTTAGCGAGGATGACATTCGAATTCATACTACATTGGCTACTCAAGTAGCTGTTGCTTGGAAGAATGCCATTCTATATGATGAACAGTTGGAAACAGCCAAACGGTTGCGCCAAGTTGATCGCCTCAAAACAGAGTTTATGGCTAGCATGAGCCACGAATTACGAACCCCACTGAACTCCATCATTGGCTTCTCAGATGTATTGTTAGAAGGAATGGATGGTCCTCTAACAGAACGAATGGCTGAGGATGTGACCCTCATTCGAGACAGCGGCCGTCATTTACGGGAGTTAATTAGCGAAATTCTGGATATGTCTAAAATTGAAGCCGGCATGATGGCACTTCGCCACGCTACTGTTGATGTTAATCAAGTAGCAAGAGAAGTTGTTGCTAATATTCGCTCGCTAATATATACCAAAGAGATAGACGTAAAGCTTCAACTAGATCCTAAAGTTAGTACAATTGAAGCAGACCGTACGAGGTTATTGCAGATTCTTTTCAACCTTATGAGTAATGCGATCAAGTTTACTAATACAGGATTTGTCAGTCTCACTTTGAAGGATGCTGAAGATGTCGTTTCTTTTGCCGTTCAAGATACGGGAATTGGAATTAAAGAGAGCGATATACCTATTATCTTTGAACAGTTCCGTCAAATTGATGGTAGTCTAACCCGGAAGGCTGGCGGCACTGGCTTAGGAATGCCGATTAGTAAAAGTTTGGTTGAGCTTCATGGTGGCGAGATGTTTGTAGAAAGTCAACCGGGCAAGGGAAGTACCTTTACGTTTACGATTCCTAAAAAACGGCCAGCTATTGAGAAACCGACGACAGGCTCTCTTGCTAATTTGGATGAAATTTAACTGTCTCTTCATTGAAACAAAACGAATAATAGGGTAGAGTTATTGGCAATCGAAGATAAACTATACTTGGTAATGCTCTATGCCTAAAAAGGTTTTAGCAATAGAAGACAATCGAACAAATATGGTTCTAATCTCCCGTATTGTGGAGGCAGAGGGCCATACCTTATTACAGGCTGAAGATGGCCCATCTGCACTGGCGCTGCTCGCCTTAGATGTGCCAGATATTATCTTGTTAGATATTAATATTCCGGGTATTCATGGCCTTGATTTAGCAACACGTATAAAAAATGATACGCGACTCCTCCATATTCCGATAATTGCTACAACGGCTAATGTGCTGGTTGGAGATAGAGAGCGTTGTCTTGAAGCAGGCTGTGATGATTATTTGCCAAAACCGTTGGATATTCGGCGGCTGCGTGAAATCATGCGTCATTATCTGTCGAATGGAACGGCCGAATCACCTTTGTCCTAAACCCCTATTCCTTCAATTCAAACCCAATTATCACTACTGGTTCTCCCATTGACTGAGTTAGGAAGATAGTTCGTTCCTGCTCTCCTTTTAGGCGTAATTGTTTACGTAAGAAGTCAGGATCAAGGGGTGATCCGCGTTTTTTAATCGTCACTCGGCCGATTTTCCGCTGCCGAAGATAGTGTCGTAATCGTTTCAACTGAAAAGGTATGACATCCTCTATGGCAAAACAGCGGGCGAAGGGGGTTGGCGTGTGGGTATCAGCCGTTATATAAGCAATATCATCACTTATCTTAGCTCCGTTCAGTTGTTCAGCTAGCTGCTCGACAAGGTGAGCCCGAATAACAGCCCCGTCCGGCTCATAAAGATATAACCCTGGCGGCCGAATGGGTATATCTGTGATGTTTTCGCTGGTTAGTATATCTCTTGCAGGCAGCAGCGTCGCTTGCTGTTTGACCCCTTGTTGCAAACGGCCGAACCACAATACCCCCTCCCGCACTTCCCCATTGACGGAGATAAACTCGACTTCTGCATCTGCGGGCAGTTCAGCATAATCAACCCCAGGGCTGATCTTGATGCCCATATCAGGAACCGCATTGCGCCAGGAGAGGAACAGATCAAGAGACGGCCGATATTGATGGACGGAGTAAATTCGCCGACCTCGCTCATCTCGCCGTCCCGGATCGGCAAAAACGGCGGCTACATTCAGCGGCTTTAACTCTTCTAAGTCAGCTTGGAGTGGATGAAAGGCTGCTCCATTTTTGTAAGCGGCCACATTCTCTTGGGCCATCGCCAACCGAATTGGGGACAGATCAACGCCGATAACCTCGGCCTTTTCTGCCAGTGCCAGCGCATCCCCACCGATGCCACAACCGAGATCGGCGATAGTCCTAAAGCCAGCCTCATGAAATCGTTTGGCGCGGTAGCGGCTGACGATTTCGGCTGAAGCCTGTTCCAAGGCGGGGCGGGTGAAATACATTTTGGCCGCTCGCTCAAACTTTTTCTCAGCTCGCTGACGGAGTAATACCGTTTCTAATATGGCGTGGGCTTGAGTTGTTGCCATCTGTCCCCGCAGCCGTTCTGCTAGTTGAAGGTGATTGTTGGGTGTGACGGCCGTTCCCGCCAATTCTGCTAACCAACGCTGACCTTTCTCGCTTAGAAGAAAGAAGAAATCTTCGACATCCACGCCAGCCGCTGCCTATGGAATCGGCGGCGCCAGGTCAACCACCGATTCTTCAAGCTCCCATGTATCCAGGCGTATCGTTTCAGATTGACGACCGCAGTAAATCTGATAAGCACAATGGACACAGGCTTGCAGATCGTCGGTCAAGGGCAGAACCGTTTCCGTACTTAATTGGGTCTCAACTTCCTCAACAGTTGCCAGCAGATCAGCCCAATTCACTTGATGGGCCTGTTCGCTGTAAGGAATGGTGACGGCTGCCGCTGGTTCATTGACATACCAATAGGTCAGGGAAAGATCGTTTGGGTTAATGGGCTGCTCCAACGCTGAACTGCCTTCGACTGCCAAGGCCAGATATAGGCGGGTTTGGAGGTCGTTTTCGAGGTCGGCCGTTTTGCGGGGTCGGGTGTCTGTTTTCCAATCGTAAATCTGGGCGGCTCCATCGTCTAGAATCAGTAAATCGAATCGACCTGTTAGTAAATGACGGCCGATTGGGACGGTGAGACTGAGTTCTGGAAATTGTAGTCCTTCTCGCAGCGTTGGCCCATTACGCTTGAACGTTTGCCACCAACGGCCGATCGTTTTATCTTCTACCATCTCATCTGTGATTGGCAGCCCTAGAAAATGACGATGGAGCAGTTGATGGAAGTGTTCTCCCCGCTGGCGGGCCATTTCCCCTTGGTCATCTAATGGGGCCAACGGCCAGGCTAACGCCGCTCGATAGCGCAGTTGGAACCGCCGCTGACAGGCCAGAAAGGCAGCCAGCTTCGCTCGGCTAAATGTCAATTTCTCGTCCATTGACGTTTAGCCACCAAATATGGACTGGGCAATTTGAATCGCTTGCTCAATTTGGTTCCCAAATTGGTTTGTGGCTGCTGCGACGAGTTCGGCATCGCGGACAATTTCAGCAATATTTTTCAATTTCCGAGCTATCCGCCTATTGTTGGGTTGTTCTTTCTGTACCTCAACCTTTACCTCTTGTAAGGTATGGGCTACTTCCTCGGCATCATCATCTTCTAAATTAGATTTAATTGCAGCTAATTCCTGGTTGATTTGGTCGAGCAGAAGGAGCAGGCTATCGAGGTCGGGTGGTTGCTTTTCATCGCTACCCAGGGTTACATTTCCTTGGACATCTTTGACCTGAGTGCCAACAACGGCATCGCCGCCACCCAAAGAAATTGCGCTGCCGGAAACACCGCTTATTGTAATACCTTTATAAATATCACCCCCAGCTTTGTCGCCTTCAACTTTATCGCCTTCTACCTTGTCGCCGTAAATTAGATCGCCCATATTTTTTTGCTCCACATACTCTGCATACATATTCCCATATAAATTAATAACGACACCGCTGCTAAAGGTTGCGCGGCCACTTTCTCCTGCCACAGCCTTTGTCCCTGGTTCCCAGATAATGCCATCTGGAGACTGCATAAATAGAACCGGAATCCCCCAGGAAAGGGGCTTGTCCTCTGCTCCATAGACATTAATCCGGGCTTCGGTCAAGGCTTTGTCTAAGGGTTGGTAGGCGGCCAGGTACTCGTAGAAGCGTTGGGTAAAGTTCCGGGCAATACTGTATTTGATGATGAACTGCATGGCGATTACGGCTGGAATGTCAGCTTGTACCAATGATTGAGCCACGCCCTTAAATATGTCGCCTTCTCCTGGTTCGGCCGTTTGGCAGGCTGTCAGGACGACAAGTTTTATCCCCCGGCTCTGGAGCAGAATATTGAGGTTTTCGTGGGAGACAAGCTTCAATTTCCCTTCGGCATCTTCAAAGGCCAGTGAGCCAATCCCATTAGATATGTCCCCATGTCCAATGAAGTGGAAAATATCAAATTGCTCTGTAACTAACTTCTTCTGTAACAGGTTGTAGGTATCTCGACCGGCTAATAGTTCCCAGTGTAGTCCTTCAATTCCGTCGAGCGCCTGTCGAATTTGCTCAATCTCGCCCTTTTGATCTAAGGGCTTAAATTTTTCGTCGTCGGGGCTGGCTAAGACGACCAGCAACTTCGGCTTTTGGGTGGCTAGTGAACGGGTTTTGAAGCGGCGTTCAATATAACGAACAATAGGCGTTTTAGGATCAAGGGCCATAAAACGGTTGTCGCGTGATTCAAAGGCATATTCCCAGGGTAGTCGGGCTAACTCGGCCGAATCCTGATGCAGTTGTAATCTAATACGTAGTCCCTTATTACGTTTCCCAATGACATCATCATAACTTCCCTGAAACCGTTCCCATATTTCGCCGGGGAATAATAATGTTTGTAAACGGGCGCCTAGCTCTTTCAATTCCTCAGGATCGGCTTTCATTCGGCTTAGGAATCTAATGGGGGTCTGGAAGAATGGATCTTCTAAAGGGAATTGCTGCATAATCGGGTTGTCGAATATTCGGCCGCGTGGTGAATCTAAAAGTCGCATTGGATAACGGCCGTCTAACTCTCGCTTGCCAATGTAGATATCGAAATCTTCATATTCGATAACGGTTATATCCGATTTGGTCGGTTCAATGCCCGGCTCCCCGATTGTTATTTGTGATTTATTCTTTGATAGGGCAGATTGTTTGAAGGGAGTCAACTCTAAGTTCGACCGAATGCTCTCCATTTCTGCCAACAAATCATCAAACTTGCCGTGTTCGACGGCCGTTTTTTGCAGCGTTTCTGCTTTTTGACGCTTAAAGAAATTGTCATTATTCCAGCCAATTAGACTACCCGCATCCAAGCCCACGTTAAGGCGGTCAAACCCTAGCTTTCGGGCTATTTCGGCCGCCTCCTGTTCATTAAAAGTCCCTGCAATTAGTTCATATAGATTTGGGCCTAAATCCAGGCGTAGACTGGTTTTATAACTGTAGACCTCATTAAAAAGAACATCTAGCCTTAAATTGCGTCGCGCCCCTAAAAACAACTCCCGCGCCATTGCATTTGGCTCACTATTTGGCGGTACAAAAACATTTAAATTAGTAGCTAAATCTGTTATTTCGCTCGGACTAAAATGACGAGCAATGATTTGATACAAACGCGCCATGTAACGACCTATTTACGCTAAAAACCTGGGTTTTTGACATTGCGAGTGGCATGAGTCTATTAACCATAAAACCCAGGCTTTTCTAATTGTTCCTAGTGAGCCAAGATTTTACTCAAGAATAATTTCGTCCGTTGATGTTGGGGATTATTGAATAACTCTTGGGGCGAGGCTACCTCAACGATCTGTCCGTCGTCCATAAACACAATGCGGTTGGCTGCTGCCCGCGCAAAGCCCATCTCATGGGTCACAACTGCCATTGTCATTCCCTCTTTTACCAGATCTAACATGACATCCAGAACCTCTTTAATCATCTCAGGATCGAGAGCGCTGGTTGGTTCATCAAAGAGCATAATCTTTGGCTCCATTGCCAACGAGCGGGCAATTGCCACTCGTTGCTGTTGACCACCCGATAGTTGGGCCGGAAAGCTATTTGCCTTTTCCGGGATACCAACCCGTTCTAGCTGTTTATGAGCCATCTTAATCGCCTCTTCTTTGCTCCGATGGCGTACGATCTTTTGAGCCAGGGTAATGTTGTCCAAAACAGTTAGATGGGGGAAGAGGTTAAACTGCTGGAAGACCATCCCCACTTCTGCCCGAATTCGGTTCAAGTCTTTTTGATTATTGGTGATTTGTTCACCATCGATCGTAATCATGCCAGAAGTTGGGACTTCAAGATGATTGATACAGCGCAACAGGGTACTCTTTCCAGAACCACTTGGGCCAACAATGACAACCACTTCCCCTCGATTTATCCGCAAACTTACATTTTTTAAGGCTGTAAACGCGCCAAACTGTTTCGTTATGCTTTCAACAACAATAATATCATTTTCGTTCATAATGGGTCGCTGCTAATCTCCAATTACCGTCTATCTTGTCGTAGTCGTCGTTCAATCCAGCGGACAATACGGGTCAGCATAATGGTAATAACGAGGTAAATAAAGGCCAGGATACTGTAGGTTTGGAAGAACAAGAAGGTGCTGGCGGCATAGAGCTTGGCAAGTTGGGTTATATCTTGTACCCCTAGAACCGAGACCAAAGAAGAATCTTTGACCATTGCTACGAAATCGTTGCCTAAGGCTGGCAGTACTCGTCGAACGGCCTGGGGCAAAATAACGTAGCGCATGGCCTGGATATAACTCATACCCAGACTGCGGGCGGCTTCCATCTGTCCTTTCTCAATGGACTCAATACCGGCCCGCCAAATTTCGGCCGAAAAAGCGCCATATGCTACCCCCAAACCGATGATCACTCGAACGGTGTTGTTAAACAGCTCAATACACGCTCCCCCTTCTTCACCACCTGTGAAGGGCAAACACACTTTTTTGCGGCTGTTTAATTCTGCCAGGGTAGTTCCCATGCCATCAATTCCAAGCGTCAGGAACCATTCTCCCACAGCATTGATACCGTCAATGAGCAAGGGAACGCCGACGAAGGCGATATACATCAACAGCACTAACATCGGTATGCCTCGAACCACTTCTACGTAGAAAGAGGCGACATTGTTGGCGATGACGTTGCTGGAAACACGGCCGAGTCCAACAAATAACCCGATGGTAATCGCCATCAGATAAGCGAAAATGGTAACAGTCAGCGTTACTCGAATACCCTTACCAACTGCTAAAAATATCGTCTCCATTTGGTCATCAGTCAGGATTTGATAGACAACAAGCAATCCTATTAATAATAGGGTGATAAACCACCAGGGTAGATTGGATAAGAAATCGAAGGTTGGGGCCAACCTCATTCGGCTGCTACTAATCTCAGGTTCGGGGGATTGGTTCATAGATGTGATTCCGCATTGGATAAGCGCTTAAGATTTGATTAGACTGAAACTCACTTGTTTTTTAGATAGGTAAGTGTGTGGAATTTGATAATCCTCGTTCCTAAGCGGGTACATTGTAGCTGATGTAACAAAAAAAGGACAGACATAATGTCTGTCCTTTTTTATGTTGCTATTTGTTGTTCAAGAAACCCGGTTTTTAGGTTTCAGACTTTTCAATCCTAATATCGTTGAAAAACCAGCTTTCCGATCTTCAAAGATTTACTCTTCTTCGGTTGAGAACCATTTTTCAAACAGTTCAGCCAGGGTGCCATCTTCGTCCATCTCGGCCAGCGTGTCATTGATTATCGCAACCAACTCGCTGCCTTTGGGGAAGATAAAACCCAACTCTTCGCTGGTTAGTGGTTCACCGGTGATCTTAACCGTATCTGGATTGGCGCCAACATAACCGAGACCAGCGACATTATCCATCACAACAGCGTCGATGTCGCCATTAATGAGGGCTTGGACGGCTAAACCAAACTGGTCGTAAGCGACGATTCGATCTTCCCCGACTAGCTCTGCGGCCGTATCATAATTAGTCGTTCCTGGCTGGGAACCAACCAACAGATTACCGTCAGCGGCTAAGCCGTCAGCATCCTCGAAACGATCCTCATCTAAACGGACCAGGAGAACCTGGGAAAGCTGGATATAGGGGTTTGAGAAATCAACATGCTCGGCTCGTTCTTCAGTAATGGTGATGCCGTCAGCGCCGATGTCGAAGGTGTCAAAGTCGCCAGAGCCGCCCATGATGGCAACCATCGCGTCCCAACTGGTTTCTACAAAGACCGGGGTGCAGTTTACGCGGGCGCAAATCTCCTCGAAAATGTCGTAATCATACCCAATTGCTTCGCCAGAATCAGCGTCGATGAAGTTGAATGGATTGTAGGCGTTCTCGACAGCGATACGAATCTCTTGGCCTTCAAGATCATATTCGCTGCTGGCTACTGGCTCTTCCTCGGTTGAGAACCATTTTTCAAATAGTTCGGCCAGGGTGCCGTCTTCGTCCATCTCGGCCAGGGTATCATTAACAACCGCAACCAATTCGCTACCTTTGGGGAAGATGAAACCCAACTCTTCGCTGGTTAGTGGTTCACCGGTGATCTTAACCGTATCTGGATTCGCGCCAACATAACCGAGACCAGCGACATTGTCCATTACAACAGCGTCAATGTCGCCGTTGATGAGGGCTTGGACAGCCAGACCAAACTGGTCGTAAGCGACGATGCGGTCTTCTCCGACGACTTCAGCGGCCGTATCATAGTTGGTCGTTCCTGGCTGGGAACCAACCAACAGATTACCGTCAGCGGCTAAGCCGTCAGCATCCTCGAAACGATCCTCATCTAAGCGAACCAAGAGAACCTGAGAAAGCTGAATGTAGGGGTTCGAGAAATCGACATGCTCGGCTCGTTCTTCGGTGATGGTGATGCCGTCGGCGCCAATGTCGAAGGTGTCAAAGTCGCCAGAGCCGCCCATGATAGCAACCATCGCGTCCCAACTGGTTTCTACAAAGACTGGGGTGCAGTTTACGCGGGCGCAAATCTCGGCGAAAATGTCGTAATCATACCCAATTGCTTCGCCAGAATCAGCGTCGATGAAGTTAAATGGATTGTAGGCGTTCTCGACAGCGATTCGGATTTCCCGGCCGCCCAGATCGCCTGTCATTTCCTCTTCCATCGGCTCTTCAGTCGCTTCCTCCATTTCTTCAGTCGGTTCAGCGGCTGGCGCTTCGGTTGCTTCAGCAGGGGCTTCCGTCGGATCGTCACCACCGCCGCTGCAAGCTGCCAACATCAGTGCCAGCAGAAGCATTAGTATTACAAAAGTAGATCTTCTCTTCATTGTTTTCTTCTCCTTAAAATAAAATCCTCCAAAGAGGTCAATAAAACAGTTTGGTTTACTCCTAGAAGTTCATCTTCTGTCAGAAGTTGACTTCTAAATCAGCGTAAGCTTACACCAAGCAGGAACGCAATTACAAATTTCTGAACAATTACTCAACACCTTGTAGCGTTGGCAACTCTTCACCGCCAAGCATTCCCCGCACTTTGCGTATAATCTTAGATAATCCTTTTTCTTTATGCTGCTCGGACAAAATCTCTACCCAATCCATCAGATTGCCATCGCCATATAGTTCGCTTAATTCTTCTCGATGATTAGCGAGCCAAACAAAAAGATCGGCCTCGGTTCGGCCTGGAAACTGCTCTAACAAGGTGGATTCGCGGATGATTTGAACGGTCGGTAGATAGGTCATTTCATACCAAGCTAAAGCAGCATCCTTATAGGGCATCTCTTCCCCATCAATGACGGCTAGCTTTTCACGAAGTTCTTGAATTTGGGTTAGCAGTTCGATGTATTGCCCTGGGATGGTAAATTGGATGTTATGTTCCTGGCAAGAAATATCCATACCAGTCCTTTCAAGGAAGTTGCGCTCTCCCAACTGTATCATCACCTTACCAAGTGAGTCATTAGGGGATATTGAGAGTTCCTCAGGGTAGCCCCACACATGGGCCTCAATGGTATCGTTGCCCATCTGATTGGCAATCGCGACCCGATGATTGCCGTCCTTGACGAAATAAACATCACTGATCCGGTATAGCTCGATGGGCGGCCAGCCTCGTCTCACAGCGAGCGCTTCGACATTAATCCAGCGATCTGCCATGCTGTTGCTGAGGGGCAAAAAGTGGCGGGTGAAATCTTTATAACGGCCGACACTACCAACAATCTTGCCCAGAGGAATTTGTTGCAGCCCTTCATACAAGGCATCTTCACTCCTTAATTGGGAGCGAATTGTCTCAAAAGGCAGCAGCGTATCTTCGTTTCCTTTTAGCCAAGCAGAGAGTTGTTCTCGTGTTGCCTGGCGACGCGCCTTTTCAAAATGTTTTTTGGCCTGCCGTTCATAAAACGATTCTTGGTTCATTAAAGCTATTTTACCTCGAATTGTGGCGATTAAAAAAGGAACAGGCTAGACTCATAGTTATGCCTTACAAATTTTCCTTACACCTTCACCCAGATGTTGAAAAAGCCATAGCAGCAGCGGAGCCAGTTGTTGCCTTAGAAAGTACCGTCATCACCCATGGACTACCTTATCCTGATAATGTACAAACGGCATTGGCGATGGAAACGGCCGTTCGTGAAGGCAGTGCAACACCTGCTACAATCGCTATCCTAGCTGGCGAGATTTATGTTGGTTTAACAGTAGAGCAGATCGAATATTTGGCACAACAGGTGAAACCAGGAAAGGATCAAGCATTTGTTCGGAAGTGCAGCCGCCGTGATTTGCCTATTGCTGTCGCCCGCCGGGAAAATGGGGCCACAACGGTCGCAGGCACTATGATCATCGCGCACCAGGCCGGGATCAAGGTTTTTGCGACGGGCGGGATTGGCGGCGTTCATCGGGGACACCCCTTTGATGTCAGCGCTGATCTGACTGAACTCGGCCGAACGCCTGTAACTGTGGTATGCAGCGGCGCAAAATCCATTCTCGATTTACCGCTTACTCGTGAGGTGCTTGAAACAAACGGGGTGCCAATCATTGGCTATCAGACTGATGAGCTGCCTGCTTTTTTCTCTCGCCGTAGTGGCTTGGATGTAGATGTTAGGATGGAAACCCCGGCTGACATCGCTCTATTAATTCAGGCCCACGAATCGCTGGGCTTACAGTCGGGCTTGTTGGTGACTGTGCCAGTACCAGAGGAAGCGGCCTTTGAGGAAGAAACAGCCGAAGCGGCCATCGCCCAGGCCGCCCAGGAAGCTGATGAAGCTGGAATTCAAGGCCCAGCCACAACGCCCTGGCTGCTGCGTCGGGTCGTTGAATTGACAGACGGCCGTAGTATGGAAGCCAATGTTGCCCTGCTTAGAAATAACGGCCGAGTCGCAGGCCAAATTGCTCAGGCATTAAGTAGAGATAATGGCCTATCGTGAATCCCACTAGAACAAGCTATAATTGACTTGTGAAAATTGTGGAAGCTCGAAAACTGTATGTCTAAATCTAAATACATATCACAGGCTATCAGAAAACAATTTAATAGGCTCCGTTTAGTCGTTCTTCTCTTGTTTCTCTTCTCCTTACTTGTGTTGGTTGGCGTCTATTACTATCTGGAGCAAATCTTCTGGAATCAAGAATTCGACGATTGGCTACCAGAGTTAGCGATTTCGGCCGTTGTCCTTATCGTCGTTGGCCTGGTGAGCGTGTTAACCGTTAGCATTTTTGAAGCAAGAATACGCAAGAATACCTTCCAAGCAATTGATAAAGAGTTTGGGGAGATGCGAGCTGCAAATAACCGGGCCAGATCATTACAGGCAATGGCTTCAACCCTAAGCGCCACCCTCAGTTTTGAGCGAGTGATGGAGGTATCGCTTGACGTTTGCAGCCTAGCTTTAGAAGAGATGGGGATTCCTGCTCGCTCCCTTGTGGGGGCTGTTTTCCTTTACGACGACGATGATGATATGGTAGCTGTGGCTACCCGACGCTTTGTGAGCCGGGATCATGAAAAGCGAATTACTGCTGAAGGGGGTATTGTTTCCGAAGCGCTTGAGCGGGCAGAGCCAGCCCTGACAAACTCGCCCAAGCAAGACCCAGCTCTAAAAAACCTTGTTGCATTTCAGAGTTGTTTCACAGCAATAGCTGTCCCGCTTCGAGCTGGGTTCCAGATTTTTGGCGTCATGCTTCTTGGCACAGAGAAAAAGATGAGCTTTTCTGGGGCCCATCTTGATTTATTTTCTTCCGTCGCTGACCAATCCGTTATTGCTTTGCAGAATGCCGAACTTTACCAGCGACTGCAATCTGAAAAACAACGGATTATTGATGCAGATGAAGAAGCTCGTAGGGAATTGGCCCGTGATCTTCATGATGGGCCAACCCAAAGTATTGCTGCCATTGCAATGCGGATTAATTTCGTCCGCTCCATTATGCCGAAAGATCCCCGGCAGGCCTTTGCAGAATTGAAAAAGGTTGAGGATTTGGCTAAAGAGACCTCGCGGGAGATTCGGGCCATGTTGTTCGCCTTACGGCCGTTAGTCTTAGAGACGCAAGGCCTAAGCGCCGCCATTGAAATGGCAATGAACAAGATTCGGGAGTCAGATGGCCTCTCAATGCGATTGGTCGGCGGCGAATATGGTGATTTACTCAATGAACAAGCCCAAGGCGTTGTATTTTATATCATTGAAGAGGCGCTCGGAAACGCCCGAAAATATTCTCAGGCCAATATGATTGAAGTCCGCCTTTGGCAAGAGGAGGAGCTATTTGTCGTCCGAATCCAAGATGATGGAGAAGGGTTTGATATTCAATCAGTCAATGCTAACTACAGCGCTCGTGGCAGCCTGGGTATGGTTAATATGCGTGAACGGGCTGAAAGAATTGATGGCTCTCTTAAGGTTGAATCTTCACCCGGCAACGGCACAACTATCACTTTAGTTGTACCCTTAGACAAACAAGGCAACCCCGAACTAACGACTTAGCACACCTGCTTTTTCCTTTTTCCAACCACCAAAGATAGCATGACCAGCCTGGAGCCAGAAAATATCTACCTCGACAAAGCCTGCTTGCTCAAGCCATTTTAGCTGATCTAATAAGGGGGATGGTTTGTCAATTGGGTCGGGATGACGGTAATAGTTCCAGCCATTTTCAACAAAGTAATCATAGGCTTTTTCATGCCCGTCAATGACCATTGCCCGCTGCTGAACGGCCGTATCCCAACCCTTCGCCGCCACCTCAAGCGCTGCCTCATTTGCTGGCTCGATAATATCGGCAATGATAAAGGCGCCACCCGGCGCTAATCGTCCGTAAATGTCTTGGTAAAGGGTTGCTTTCTGACGGCCGTCTAAATGATGCAGGGCCAACGATGAGACAACCGCTTGCGGCATCCAATCCAACTGTCGCCACTCAGCCTCAAACAGGTCGAACTGGCGGGTCACAAATCGCTGCCCATAGCTAGCTAAATTTTTCTGAGCTTGCTGGAGCATTTCGGTTGAACCGTCATAACCATAAACGGAACTATTTGGATACCGTTCAAGAATTGCCCCAGCCAACAAGCCCTCCCCGCAGCACAGTTCTAGCACTCGGAATGGTGCCTCTAATGCTGGTATCAACTCAGTGATTGTTTGGATTTGGGTTTCGCGTTCGGGTACGAAATATCGGCCGTAATCTATGAATGTTTGAGAATCAGATTCTTCCCATGATTCAACCTCAATCTCACCCATTTGGGTCATTTCCCGGTTTTTGTTCATTTTGTCTCCTTTCAACCAGCAATTCTAAATCAAAGCCGTCTCGCCCGGCTTTTTTTCTGAAGCCGCCAATCGAGGGCGGTAAATCGTTCTGTTACCTTATTATTTTTGATGGCAATAGCAATCGCCCGACGAGTGCCGACCAAAATCACCAGTTTTTTGGCGCGGGTGATGGCGGTATATAACAAATTTCGCTGCAACATCATATAGTGTTGGGTCATCACTGGAATGACTACACAGGGATATTCGCTGCCCTGGCTCTTGTGGACGGAGATGGCATAAGCATGAACGATTTCATCCGCTTCCAGAAAGTCGTAGATGACGGGCGCACCGTCAATGCTCAAGGTCATCGTTTGCTGAACGGGGTCGATGGCGGTGATACGGCCGATATCGCCATTATAGACATGCTTATCATAGTTGTTCACCGTCTGCATCACCTTATCCCCGGTGCGGAAAATACGTCCTCCCAGCCGCCTTTCTGGTTTTCGTCCGCCTGGATTCATCGCTGTTTGCAGGAGCAGATTTAAGTTTGAAACGCCGACTCGGCCGTTATACATTGGACTAAGCACCTGGATGTCGTCGAAGGGGTCTAGGCCGAACTTTTGTGGAATCCGGTTCTTCACAATGTCTACCAGCAGGTCGGCGGCTTCGTCTGGCTCCTGTTTTACGAAGAGGAAGAAATCATCGGCATCTTTGGGCGTTTCTGGCATCTGGCCGCTGTTAATGCGATGAGCGTTCCGAACAATTAAGCTGTTGCCTGCTTGCCGGAAGATCGTTTCCAGACGAATCACGGCCGTTACCTCCGAGTCGATCAAGTCACGCAGCACATCGCCCGCGCCAACGGAGGGCAGCTGATCGACATCGCCCACTAACACGAGATGGCTATCCGGGCTGATGGCCTTGAGCAGGTTGTTGGTTAGCACCAAATCTAGCATGGAGGCTTCATCGATCACGATCATATCGGCCGTTAGGGGATTATGCTCATTACGGCCGAACCCTTCGGCTGGCTTAAACTCTAGAAGTCGATGTATGGTCTTGGCCTCTCGTCCCGTTGCCTCTGCCAGCCGTTTTGCTGCTCTGCCTGTTGGTGAAGCTAGCAAAAAGCTGCGTTTGTTGCGGTCGAGTAAGTCGAGCAGGGTTCGCAGTGTTGTCGTCTTACCTGTTCCAGGGCCGCCTGTTAGAATCGTCATCTTGTGGTTAACGGCCGTCTGAACTGCCACCTGCTGCTGGGGGGTCAGTCGAATCTCTGGCTGGCTGTTGGATTTGTTGAATTGGGTTAAATCTGTATGTCGAATACTAGCTAAACGGCTGGTCGGATGATCCAACATCTGCTGAATACGTTTCGTCACCCCAATCTCAGAGAAGTAGAAGGGGGTTAGATAGACCGCCTTTTCCTCTTGAACGGCCGTCCCCCGTGCCGCCTGCTGTCCAATATCGTAGGTAATGGTTTCGCGCTTAATAAAATCACTGTGCTCTAGCTGGTCGATGACGGCCGTTATCTTCTCTTTGTCCAGGGTTAAGATGGTAGATGCTTCTGGCTCTAACGTCTCTTGCGGCACATAGACATGGCCCTCATCCGCCATGCGGCTTAGGGTATAGGCGATTCCAGCTTCGATTCTTCCGGGATCATCGTGGGCTAATCCTAAGGCTTGGGCGATTTTATCGGCCGTTTTGAAGCCAATGCCATAGACATCCTGCACCAGCCGATAGGGCGTGTTTTGGACGACGGCCAGCGAATTATCGCCATATTTCTTGTAGATTTTAATAGCCAGTCCGGTTGAAACGCCGTGGGATTGGAGGAAGATCATTACATCTTTAATCGCTTTCTGTTCTTCCCAGGCTTTGTTGATGCTTTTAATACGTTTGGCCCCAATGCCTAATACTTCTCGCAGTCGAGTCGGTTCAAACTCGATCACATCTAATGCTTGCTCGCCAAACTTATTGACGATTCGTTCGGCCATGACTGGCCCAATGCCCCGAATGAGGCCCGATCCCAGGTAGCGTTTAATGCCTTCGGTTGTGGCCGGTAAGGTTTGTTCACAAAGCTCAGCCTGAAATTGACGGCCGTGTTTGGGATGGCTGCCCCAGCGTCCGGTCAATTTGAGCCACTCCCCCGGATTCAGTTCCGGCAAGTTGCCAATAACGGTGATTAGATTTTGGCCCCGCGCCGGATACTTGTAGGGCATCATCCCCCGCGAATCAGGCTTTAACCGTAAGACCGTATAGCCGTTTTCCTCGTTGTAGTAGGTGATTCTCTCGACAGACCCGCTAATCTGATCCTGACCGTTCATCAAGCGATTTTATCCGCTTACGGCCGTCGGGCGCAAACGCCAAAGTCTTGTTACGGGCCGTTCATTCCGTCCGGAAATGCCATTGTTGGTCGTTGGTGAAGAGATTGTAAAAATCTGCCAAGCTCCCCCGACCAATGGTTAGGCTAGCATCTGGCTGACCCTCGCTTTCTTCATTAACCCAATAGGTGTGAATACCTAAACTTGCTGCTGGCACAATGTCATTCTCCCAGGAATCTCCGACCATTAAAGCCGACTTGGGGGTACAGTCAATCATAGCTAAAATCTCAGCGTAATAAGCTGGATTTGGTTTGGTATTGTGCATGTTGTCATATGTCGTAATCAGGTCGTAGTTGAAGTCGGAAACGGGGACTCCGGCCCAGGCCAACCGTTCTTCAATTACCAATTTCGGAAACATAGGATTGGTGGCTATCACGACTTGTAAATTTTGGTCAAAGCAATGCTGTATTAGTGGGGCTGCGCTCGGCCGTAAATGGGTAATCGATCTAAGTTTTGGAAATTCCTCTCGACAAAATTGCAAATAGACAGGTTCCATCTCTGTTGTAGGTAGACCAGTTTTCTGTTCAAAAAGTTTCCAAAACAGCTCCCGATTGGTGAGGTCTGTGTCTGAACTGGCTATCAATTTACGGGTGGAGGAATCCAGAGCCTGTAGAAATTTTTCTGGCTTGAGATATGGGGTCATATGCTTGGCGAGGGAACCAAAGTAGGCCGGGAGAAAAGTCTGATAAACATTATTGCCAAGCAAGGTGTCATCTAAATCAAACAATACCGCTTTAATCATACAGCTTTCTCAGCGGTAGAGGCTGTAGATTTTCGGGAAAATCGGCTGCTAACCCATTGCACCAGGGCAATAATCGTTGCGCCTAACCCAATGAAGAAGGCCAGGGGGGTTAAAACGAACCAGCCCGCCAGCGGGGCCAATGATGACCCGACTAGTAAAACGGCCGCTTTCAATAGATGCCCTGCTGCCAATGGTTGGCTCTCATTCGTTCTTTCGCTGATGAGCCGTACCAATCCGGCTAAGCCAATGCTTAACAATAGTAAGAGGTCTAAGGCGATAAACAGAGCTGTCAGAGAGAAGATGCCCCCGAAAAAGCCACCAATCCCCTCTCCAATTTGGGAGAGAACGGCCGCTACTGCAAAGAAAAAGATAAAATTGACAGCGCCTAAGACAAAAGAACGACCGGGCATAGTCTCCGTAACTCGGGCTGTTGCACCGCTCAAATTGGGCAGCAGAATAACCATCAATGTCAACAAGGCGGCGATAGTCGCGCCGCCAACGACTGCGATAAAAAATGCCCCAAAAATCTCTTCCATCTTATCCCTCTCCTAATGTATCGTTTTGGACAAATAAGCTCTGCCGTAGAACCAGGCCGCTACCCGCCAACCAGAAAATCAACGCTAGCCCAATTATAAGGAATCCCTGGTAGATTGGTAAGGAGAAATCAGGGCTTAGTGTCTCGCCCAAATCACTTAACCTGTCAAAGCTGTTGATCAAAGGGTTGAGCAGTTGAGACAATGATAATTCAGGTAATAGTTGCCCAGCCACTTGAGGGATTTCCCGTCCGACCGTCTCCAGCGCCGAACCGATGACGGGCCAGAGCCAAATGGAGAGCGCTAATGCCCCAATCATTTGCAAGACGATAACTGGGAATATCCAGCGGGGCAGGGGGCGGGGTTTGAATTCGGCCGTTAATCGAGCCACGACCTGCCTGGACAGATCACCCATCAGTGGAATCTCTGGTAGCGCATCAAGCGTTGCAAAAAGCTGCTCGGCTTCAGACAAACGTAGCTGGCAATCGTTGCAGGTTGTTAGATGGGCTGTCAGCCGTTCATGGACGGCCGTATCCAACTGTTGATCCAGATATTCATTAAGTAAATTGTCGCTTATATGGGTCATTTTTATTGGGCAACTGGTAATCGATCAAAATCTATTTGTCACCAATTACAAAACCTCCATATGTTCGCACAAAATTTCTGCCAGCTTTTTCCTTGCTCGATAAAGGTCGCTTTTGACATTGCTTAAGGAGCGGACTAATGTTTCAGCCATCTCATCATAACTCAAATTCTGAAAATGTCGCAGTTCAATTACCGCCCGATAGTGGGGCGGTAGTTCGAGAATAGCGTTCCGAATCTGATCGGCCGTTTCTTGCCGAATGATTCTCTGTTCTGGCAGCGGCTTCGATTGAGGATAGCGGTCCATCGTCTCTGCTGCCTGGTCTGGAAATTGCAAATCTGTCACGACGCTGGTTGTTTTGGCCCGTGACGATTGAAGCCAGTTCAGACAGTGGTTGGTGGTGATCCGTTTTAACCAGGGAGCTAACGGCCGTTCCACGTCAAAACGCTCAATAGCTCGAAATGCCTTCAAAAATGTTTCTTGGGCTGCATCCTCGGCATCGGCGCGGTTACCGACCATCCGGTAAGCGACATTAAAAACGGCCGATTGGTAACGGCGCACCAGTTCGCCAAACGCATCAATATCCCCGCGTTGGGCGCGTAAAATCAGGTCCCGATCCTCGGCTACAGACATTGCTACCTTATAATACAAGATTCGGCCGAAAAAGTTGCAAACTATTTGTTTGCAATAGAGAAGTTCAACTTTTACTGCTTTTGAGTTGGAGGCATAATGGTCTCTCAAAAAGTTGAACTTCTTACTTGACGGTGTAATCAACAAAGAATGAAAATGGAATTTTAATTACTTGACATGCTAAGAGCCTATGTTATACTGTTCGCAATTGGACTTTTTATCAATTTTTTGAGGTTTATTCTAATGATGTTGAACTGCATGTGTATGAGGCGAGGGAAATAGCTATCATTCGTCTCGATTAATTCCTAAGAATAAATGACGAACGGACGGTGGCGGCTTCCCTCGCAAATTAGCGACGGTGGAATGCAATAGCCACCGTTTTTTGTTGTCTACTCACGAACTCAAATAAAAATTATTGGAATTAACACATGCTATCTACAATTGAAAAAACGACATCTCCTCAAACCCATTATAGATCAACCAACCCAATAACCATTCCAACCAGCCTTGAGGCCCAGGTTGGCAACACCCCTCTTCTAGAACTCAATCGAATCGCAGAAAATGCCGGATTGTCAAAGCAAGTGCAGTTATTTGCTAAAGCGGAATGGTTTAATCCCAGCGGCTCTGTAAAAGATCGGCCTGCGCTAAACATTATTAAAACGGCCGAATGGCAAGGCCATCTTAAGCCAGGTATGACGCTCATGGATTCCACCTCTGGCAATATGGGTATTGCCTATGCCATGCTTGGCGCGGCACGGGATTATCACATCAAAATCACTCTGCCGGAAAACGCCAGCCCTGAAAGAATCGCTGTCCTGCGGGCTTATGGGGCTGAACTCATCTTTACCGACCCGCTTGAAGGTTCCGATGGCGCTATTGAGGCGGTTCGCCGTTTGGCAGTCAACGCCCCCGATGATGTCTATTACGCTAACCAATATGACAACCCGGCCAACTGGCAGGCCCATTACTACACAACTGCTAACGAAATCTGGCAGCAGACAGGCGGTCAGGTTACTCATTTTGTGGCTGGACTTGGAACGAGCGGCACCTTTGTTGGCACCACCCGCCGCCTGAAAGAGTTAAATCCTTACATTCGCTGCTTTTCCTTTCAACCTGACAGCCCCTTTAATGGTTTAGAGGGATTAAAGCATATGGAGTCAGCAATTCGTCCTGGCATTTACGATGCTTATGCGGCTGATGGTGACACGGCCGTTAAAACCGAAGCCGCCTATGACATGGCTCGTCAATTGGCCCAAACAGAAGGCTTATTCGTCGGCATTTCATCTGCGGCAGCCGTTGCTGCCGCTGTCGATGCAGCCCGTGAACTGGACAAAGGGGTGGTCGTCACCATTTTACCTGACAATGGCTTAAAATATCTGAGCGAACGATTTTGGAACGAATAATCTGGAGTGATTCCGATAGAATACGATGCTAAAAATCAATAAAGAGCTAAAAGAAAAAATTGAATCACACGGTATCAATTCTTACCCATATGAAGGTTGTGGCTTGCTATTAGGCGAGCGTATTAACGGAATGGATGGCACGGCAGATAACGTTGTGACGGCCGTTTTCCCAGTCCCCAATAGTTGGGAAGTTGAGGAAGAGAAGCCGGAACGATTTTTGATCACCAGTCAGGATATGTTCAAAGCAGAGCTGGAAGCGGCTTCGCTGGGTTTAGATATCGTTGGCATTTTTCACAGCCATCCAAATCATCCTCCCATCGCCTCTCCGCGTGATGTGGCCTGGGCTGCTTGGACAGGCCATTCCTACCTGATCACCGAAATCCGTCAGGGTCAACCAAAACAAAGCCGCTCCTGGCAACTATTGCCAGATCGCTCTGGTTTTATTGAAGAAGAGGTTGAATTTATAAACTAAATCGCATCTTAGGTGGATGGTGAAAAAGTTGTAAAAGAAGAGTAGCCACAAATTACACGAATTATAGGTCGAAAATGTAATTCGTTACTCTGTTTTTTAGGAGTTTGTCGCCAACTACATAAATGATCAGTTCAAAGTACAAGAGATTTATTGGATGAATGAAAGCATGAATTTGCCAGATGTATCAACTACAAATGACAAATATTCGTCAAATTGGTGTAATTCGTGGCTAGATTTTTAAGGAGAGAAACAACATATGCCTAATTTTCGTATCCCAACCCCACTTCGGCCGTATTCCGGTGGCAATAGTCAAGTCAAGGTAAACGGTGTAACGGTCGGTGAAGCCTTGAACGACCTGACGGGTCAATTTCCAGACCTTCGCCAACACCTTTATGATGGCAAAGAGCTGCGCAGCTTTGTCAATATTTATCTTAATCAGGAAGATATTCGTTATACCAACGGCGTTGAAACGGCCGTTGGCGAAAACGACACCTTGATGATTATTCCCTCAATCGCTGGTGGGGTTCAATCTATATTGAGGAAATAGTAGCTTGTTCGTTGGTCAGGCTACCGATTACAGACTACCGACTACTGGTAGTAGGAGAAGAGGCTCATGAGCAAGCCAATCGCTCAACGAAAGGTGGATCAATCCGCCTTAAAAGTAAATCAGATATTTATTATTACCCTACTTATTCTGGCCTTCGTCCTAGATAGCTGGGCTATAGTGGCCTTTGTGTGGCTGGTGATGTTCCTCGGCACGGCCGTCCCACGATTATCCTTATTCAAGCAAATCTATGCTCAGATATTACGGCCGTCTGGCCTTATCAAAGCCGACATTGTGCCTGATAACCCTGAACCGCACCGCTTTGCCCAGGGGTTAGGTAGTTTTTTTGTGGCCTTGTCCGTGATCGTTTTGTTGGCTCAATTACCGGCCATTGGTTGGGCCTTGAGCTGGTTAGTCGTTGCTCTGGCTGCCCTTAATCTGTTCCTGGGTTTTTGCGCTGGCTGCTTTGTCTACTACCAGCTAAGCCGCTTCAATGTCCCTGGCTTTGAACACAGCCCTCTAATGAAGTAACGGAAGAGAGGAGGACGATGATAGAGAGAATAATCATTGTAGCTTTGTTGATACTTATCGGTGCGGCCGTTTATTATGCCTATCAATATCAACACAAGCGCCGTCTGAAAATAAAATTGGCCGAAGATCGGCCGACCTTGCTCTATTTTCGCAATGATAGTTGCAGTCCTTGTATGACCCAGGCCCACTACCTGGAAATCCTAGAAAAGAAATTCAAGGACAAGTTCGCCCTGCAAAAGATAGATACTGAACTTGAGCCTGAAAAAGCAGCTAAATATGGTGTCTTTACCTTGCCTACAACCTTGCTTGTTGATCCGCAGGGTGACGTGAAATATATTAATTATGGCCTAACGAATACCTTTAGATTATCCCAACAATTGGAGCGGATATTATGAGTATAAAAACTGCCATCGCCCCGGAAGCGATTGAACTCTCAAACGAAGAAGTACAACGATACAGCCGCCATCTCATTATGCCAGAAGTAGGCATGAGCGGACAGAAGAAGCTCAAGGCAGCCAGCGTTCTGCTAATTGGGGCTGGTGGGCTGGGATCGCCGTTGGCGATGTATTTAGCAGCGGCGGGTGTCGGCCGTATTGGTCTGGTCGATTACGATACCGTCGATTACACAAATCTTCAACGCCAGATCATTCACGGCACGAAAGATGTGGGACGGCCGAAGCTGGAAAGCGCCAAAGCCAGAATCTTAGACATCAATCCAGAAACCCAGGTGGATACCTACGAAGTTCCCCTGACCTCTGATAATGCCCTGGAAATATTTGAACCTTACGACATCATCATCGACGGCACAGACAACTTCCCCACCCGCTACCTAACCAACGATGCTTGCGTCTTGCTCGGCAAGCCCAACGTTTATGGCAGTATCTTCCGCTTTGAAGGGCAGGCTTCTGTCTTCTATGCTGAAGAGGGGCCATGCTATCGTTGTTTGTTCCCGGAACCACCACCACCCGGTTTGGTTCCAAGCTGTGCCGAAGGCGGCGTACTAGGCGTTTTGCCAGGAACCGTTGGGGCGATTCAGGCTACCGAGGCGATTAAGTTGATTTTGGGGAATGGGACATCGTTGATCGGCCGTCTCCTGCTCTATGACGCGCTCAACATGAGCTTCGATGAAGTCCGGCTCCGCAAAAACCCTAACTGCCCCATCTGCGGCGAAAATCCCACTGTCACTGAATTGATTGACTATGAACAGTTCTGCGGGATGCCCGCCCATGACCACAGCCTCTACACCGGGGCCAATGGCAATGTTGAAGAGGAAGTCCCCCAAATGAGTCCGGCTGAATTGAAAAACCGCCTTGATGAAGGTGACTCCCTCTTTATTCTGGACGTTCGAGAACCCCACGAATGGGACATTTCCAACCTGGAAAATCTGGGTGCAGTCTTGATTCCCAAAGGCCAGGTCTTAGAGCGCATGGGTGAACTGGACACCGCCAGTGAAATCGTTGTGCAGTGCCGGACAGGCGGCCGTTCGGCCGAAATCGTCCAACTTCTCCAACGGCATGGCTTCACCAAACTCCATAATCTTGATGGCGGTATCAATGATTGGGCCAGAGAGATTGATCAGTCATTGCCTGTTTATTAGTGTGAAGTGCCTGACACTTGGGTAACTTGAAATGATTACATTTTGTGGATTATCATCGACCTGACGCGGTGCGTATCCTCGATTTTCCCCATGCAACTGAACGCTTCACTGCCATTTACCAAGCCTGTTGAGACCAGGGGATAGAGTTGGAGGCAGATTGGGCCGCTAGCAGAGGCGCCGCTTGAAGCAGGAAGGTGGGACAGTCATCCTAGACTCCTTACACGCCTTGCAAAAAGCCTATCCTCAGGTAGCCTTGGACGAACCGCAGACGTACCTGGACAAACGTGAAAGGATGTTGGCCTATCCCCAGTTCATCGCCGCCGCTTGTTGGGAACAATTACAGATGCAAGCCTCTCGAGCTTAGCCCAAAAAACCTTGGAAACCAGCCCCTGACCATCCCTGGCGTTGTTATCCCTCCTCTCTTCCTCTGTCTCCGAAATCTTGAACCACACCCATTCCCAAGGTAGCCGAAGCCTTTATTGATGGAGCGCCACCGTCCCTGGTGGCAACTTGCAGATTATCTATTCCTCCCCCCACTTATCAACAACCCTTTCGCCCACCCAATACCAAAGATGGCCGAAGCCTTTATTGATGGAACGCCACCATCCTGGTGGCAACTTGCAGATTATCTCTTCCTCCCCCCGGTTATCAACAATCGTTTCGCCCACCCAAATACCAATCGTTAAAGCCCTTATCTGCAATTGAAAGGTGATATTAGTCTGCTCCGATTGTGAAATTTGCCACTATCTCACTCCTTCACCTTTTTATAATATGTAATAGTAAGCAATATTCTTTTAAGGAGAGATTAAGATGGACAACAAAAGTTTTTCAGTAGACGCGCTGATGCCGCAGGCAATGGCCGAGAAGATGGAAACAGTTGGGGTGGCCAAAGCTAATTTAGGATCGCTGAGCATGTTCGCGCTGGCGGTTTTGGCAGGGGCTTTTATCTCTCTAGGGGCAATCTTTGCAACAACAGTGACAACGGGCGGCGGTACATTACCCTTCGGGGTTAGCAAGCTGTTGGGTGGCTTAGTTTTTTGTCTGGGGCTGATTTTAGTTATCGGAGCCGGCGCGGAACTGTTTACAGGCAACAACCTAATCATCATGGCCTGGGCGCACGGCCGAATTTCAAGCCGACATCTGCTCCGCAACTGGTTCATTGTCTATTTTGGCAACTTTATCGGCTCGCTTCTAACGATGCTGATGATGTTGTTAAGCGGCCAATATCGCTTTAACAATGGTGCAATTGGCTTGAATGCTCTAAACATTGCCCACCATAAAGTCGAGCTTGATTTTGTCGAAGCGCTATTCTTGGGCGTTTTGTGCAACGCGCTCGTCTGTTTGGCGGTCTGGCTCTGCCTCGGTGCACGCAGCACAACAGACAAAATCCTAGCCATTATCTTTCCCATTACCGCCTTTGTCGCTGCTGGGTTTGAACACAGTGTAGCGAATATGTTCTTCATCCCAATGGGGCTGGCAATTAAGGGAACGGCTGGGGCTGAGTTTTGGCAGCAGATCGGCCGATCGGCCATCGATTATGCCAATCTCACCTGGAGCAACTTCTTCGTCGCCAATCTCTTGCCTGTAACCATTGGCAACATCATCGGCGGGACAGTCATGGTTGGCTTGGTCTATTGGTTCATCTATTTACGGTCGAGTTCGACAAGCGGATAAGCAGCAATTGTATCAACTGAAAAACCAGCAACCAAAGCCCGTTTTCAAATGGTCCCAGTCCTATGAATATATATGGCGTGACCGCTACGATCGACTGGACAACTGTCTAACCCAATTGCAACAAAAATGACAGAGGCTTGATTTCACCACAAACCAAGCCTCTGTCTCAAAATCGGCCGTTAAAAAGCAAAAAGGCTGATGCGATTAATCACACCAGCCTTTTCGAAAATTCTTTTTTTACTAAATGATGTTTTTTAGTATGTGTAATGGTTCTCATATTGGCTGCCCGAAATAGTCGTGGGGGCATTACGATTCATATAGTAGACCATCGCGCCAATAATAGCTAAGAGCAAAGTTAACCCAGCAACAGTATTTTTATTGCGATAAGCCCAGCTATCGCCAACATTCTTCTGCAAAGTGCCAACAACCTGATCTTTCTTACCGCTAAGTTGCATTTGAGGGTCATTCATCACTTTGCCCAACGTTTCACGAGCCACACCTTTAGCTTGATTTAATGTACCAACAACAGCATGTTGTTTCCCTTCAAGTTTCGTATTTATCTTTGTCATTACTCATTCTCCTTTTGCTTAATTCTTAATTTCCTGGAGGATAATCTTAGAAAGCCACCAACGAGTTTGACGCTCTAACTGATTCGTCCGCTGCTTTGTCTTTTCTTTGGACATATCAACTAGGAAGTCTATTCCGCCAAGTTCTCGTTTTATTTCAGCAACCGCTAATTCAGCTTTGCGGATGTTCATTAAAGCTTTATCTAGAAAGAGAAAGCGTCGCCCAACGGCTTGAACACCTTCTCGTATTGTATTAGCAATCTCCGATGGCATTCGTGAGGATGCCAAGGCTATATCACAGCCATTTTTCGCAAATCCTATTGCTAATGGATGCAAAACATTGACATCATTTCCAATCAGTAAAACGACTTTACTCATCAGATTATTCTGAGAATTTGATTGAGTCACTGTCATACAGTTTGCCTCCTTGAATTTTAAACTTCTGCCAATATTATAAGGTAGATGAAGCACAATCAGAATAGTCTCATACATAGATTTTAGATATAGATTTAGATATAGATAGTCTAAAATTTCAAACAACGACAATGAGTTATATACAATCAAATATGCCAAAAAATATACCGTTGATACATCGGATTGCCCGATACATTTCGTTACTATAAAAAGAAAATTAGCAGAATTTATTAGGTGCCAATATCCAATAATTGGCATTAAGTCTGAATCTTGAAGGAGGACTATCTATGTTAGAGTTACTAAAAAATTTCACAGACGTAAACGAAGTAAACCTGAATAAAGAAGAGCGGATGGTATCGCTGGTGGGAGGCGGTATCTTATTACTGTATGCACTCATCCGAATTCCACTAACGGCCGTGTTAGCCGCCCTTGCTGCTTCCTATCTCTTCTTTCGAGGAATGCGGGGATTTTGCTACCTGAATGATCGCTTAGGTCTAAATAAAGCAGTCGATACCCCTTTATTCTCAGAAGTGAAAAACAACCACAAAGAAAAAACGACCGTTCCAATCCAATAGCGATTTTTGTAAAAAAGGAGTTACTATGACTCGTCAGATTTCAACAAGTATCATTATCAACGCCCCAAGCAATTTAGCCTACAGCATGTGGGCCGACTTCACTCAATTTCCAACATTCATGGAACACGTCAAATCCGTCACCATCACTGGCCCAACCACAAGTCATTGGGTCGTAGCTGGTCCAGCAGGTAGCCATATCGATTGGAATGCAGAGCTAACTCGGGCCGAACCTTACACTCGCCTGGCTTGGAACACAAAAGACAAGAAGGGAACGATGACCACAAGCGGCCAAGTAACATTTACATCCCTTGAAAACAATCAAACCGAAGTCACCGTAACAATGCAATACACCCCACCAGCCGGTGCAGTTGGTGATTGGTTAACCTCACTTTTAGTTAAACCAGAAGAAAGCGTTACCTCAGACCTGCGTCGCTTTAAGGAAGCGGTCGAAAAATCGACTCAGGCAGTCAACGTATAAATCAAACAAACAAAACACAAAGACAACAAAAAGGAGATGGTCAGTATACCGACCATCTCCTTTTTGTTCATTGACTACAAGTCTACTACGCCTGGCTTTCCTTAGGAACAAGGCTCATCTTTTGTCTTGGCATTTGCCGTTGAAGCCGCCACCAAGCCAAGAAAAACAACACGATCCCAAATAGATACAAAGCCCCCAATTGAATGATGGAAGGAAACTGCCCCCTAAGCATAACATCCTGCAACAGAACAGTGCCATAAGTCGCGGGGAGCGCCCAAGAAACAATCTGAACATACGAGGCCAGACGGTAGAGGGGTAAAAAGAAGCCGCTGAAGAAAATCGCAGCCAACAAGACAATCATGGAATATTGAATCGCTTGATCATTGCTCCGTGCCGAAAGTGAGATGTGAAAACCAAGTCCCAACGAAGCCAACAACATCCCCAAAACCACAATACAATAAATTAGCCAAGAGCTTAATTGAGGTACACCCAATATAAAAACAATCAGGCCCGTCAAAATCGCAGCCAACAAAGCGATTATCAAGATGTAACTAATATATTTCCCCGTTAATATCTCGTAGGCAGAAGCTGGCCCCGCCCGGAAAAGTTCCATCGCCCCCTCCAACTTCTCTCGAACAATACTTAATCCCGCCAACGTGATAGCCAGATGTTGAAGCAGCAAAGCAATAACCCCAGGCACATAAAAGTGCATTGCCTCAAGTTCAGCTTCAGTAATACTAACAGACTCACTTCTGAACGGGGAAACAAGGATATAACTGTCAATTTCGCGGAACTCAATTAAAAGTCGATCCGCCTCTTCCAGTGAAGCCTCGATCTGGGCCGCTGTTTGCTCCCCCTCAGCGATAGCCGTTTCATTATCCGCAATGCTCAGAATCCTATCTGTATTTTCCTGAACCATCATCAATTCAGCCATAAGCGATTCTGTGACATTGTCAGTTGTCCCGGCGGCCTGTTCCAACTGACTAACCATCTCTAAGCCAGAACCGACAGCCGTAGTTAGCTCATTTAAATCCTCTTGCAGATCTCTAGCTGACTCTTGAGCCAACTCTACATTTCCAGAATCAAGCGCTTGCCGCATAATAGAAGCCTGATTCTTAGCAGTCAAAACCCCTTCTTGCCAACCCGTTGCCTCGTTCTGGCTATTTTCAACCGCTCCCCGTAATATCTGCTCATTCACCGCATCTGAATATCGCTGGCCTAAAATCTGCACATAAACAGCTTCGATAGGATCAATCTCATTATGGAACAACAAAAATGTAGATTGCTCATTATTCTCCCAATCTGCAAATGGATCACCAGGAGTCAGGACAATTAGATCGACATCTTGTTCCCTCAAACGAATATCAGCTTCACCAGCATCATTAGTCACACCAGCAAAGTTAATTCTGCTACCTAACGAATCAGCATACTCTTCGACCAATCCTTCAATCTCGCTCCCTTCAGGAACAACGAAAAGAGTCGTTAATGAACGCGAAGTATTCCGATACCCAATGCCAAAGATGAGCAATATCAGAAACGGCCCCAGTATGAGGGTGACGATGAGGCGAGGCTGGTGATAAATACTGCGAGCTTCCTTATTAATGAATGCAAAGGTTCGAATAAACTTTTGCCAAAATGTATGAAACAGTGCTCTAATCACCTGATAACTCCTTTTGTTTTTCTTCTTCTTTCTCAATCAGGCGGACGAATATATCGTCGAACAAGGGTGTGTATTCTTCAGCTGATAGCACAGTAATGTTCTGCCGCTGACAATATTCCAGCAAGCTAGGCAATACTGTCCCAGCATCTTCAACGACTATTTCCAATACGCAATCAGGCAAATTCTTCGCCGTACTATTTTGAGCAAACGGTTGCTGCATTAGGGCATCTAGCTTTTCATCTGAAAGATATTCTTCACATTGAAGATGAATAATCTCACCACCTAACGCCTGTTTCCGTAATCCGTCAGGGGTGTCTACTGTCAATAATCGGCCGTCCATCATCACCCCCACATAATCACAATAAGCCGCCTCCCCCACATATTGGGTAGTCACAAACAACGTTCGTTCCTCATCCTTTAGCTCTTGGAAATAGTCCCAAAACTTACGTCGGAGCATCGGATCGATCCCAGCTGTTGGCTCATCTAGAAAGAGGAGTTGAGGATTATGAATAATTGAGGTAGCTAAACTCAATCGGTTTTTCATGCCGCCTGAAAGATTACGCACCTTCTTACCCTCATGCCCGCTCAACTCAACCAACTCCAAGAGTTCTTGTAAGCGTTTCTTACGACGCAGTGGATAGCCATATAATGAAGCGGCAAAGTTCATGTTCTCCCAAACATTTAGTTCAGGATAGAGAATGAACTGTTGGGGCATATAACCAATTTTAGCCCGTTCTCGGTGACTGAATTTTTCTGGCTCATGGCCCAAAACTTCTATATCGCCGCTGTCTGGTCCATAAACGCCAAGCAAGAGACGGACAGTGGTAGTCTTACCACAACCACTAGGCCCGATGAATCCAAAGATGACACCAGGCGGTATCTCTAAAGATACATTGTCAACGGCCGTAACCCCACCAAATTGTTTCGTTAAATCTTTCGTATAAATGATACTTTCACTAGACAATCTATTCTCCATGTTACGGCACTAAATTCTCTGGCACGCCATTTGGATAAAGCTCTTCAATGGCAGCCCAAATTCGTTCGATGCGATTATCAGGATTCGGATGGGTACTGAAAAATTCTGGAGGCCGATTCCCTTCGCTAGCAGAAGCCAATATTTCCATCAGGCTGATCATGCCACGAGGATCATAACCTGCATCCGCCATGAATTGAACACCCAACCGATCTGATTGGATTTCATCGCCCCGGCCATATCTCAGATTGACCAAATTACTGATAAGCGCCGCAAATTGAGCCGTCGAAAGACCACTATTAGGATTATTGGGGTCATAAGAAGCCAAAACGGCCGCGCCGCTCAACCCCTGCGCCAACTGCTGTTCTGCCAGTTGCTCCGCCGCATGACGACCAACAACATGACCAATCTCATGAGCCATAACGGCCGCAAGCTGCCCTTCTGTTTCTAACCGACTATAGAGCGCAGCCGTTATAAATAACTGCCCACCCGGCAAGGCGAAAGCGTTTATCAATTCCGGGTCAGCCAGCAAATGACATTCAAAAGGCCAATCCGTTTCACCAGCCTGGCTATTTTTGATAACCTGCTGACAAATCTGGTCAAGATAAGCCTGAGCCTGGGAATCTGGATGCAGCCCGCCATGCTGTTGGGCCATCTCTGGGGCTGCTTGTAAACCCATCGCCACTTCTTGCTCCTCTGTGAGCGCTACTTGTTGGTTTTCTCCCGTTATTGGATTGAATTCGCTAGATGCAAAATAAGTGACAATGGAAATACCAGCCAGAACGAGGGCAATTATTATTCTCCCCATACTAAATCGTCCACGACGTCGCATATTTACCTCCATTCTAATTCTGAAATTTGACTTTACTTATTAGTGTATGGAGGCCAGCTGTACAGAACAATATATATAGCTATATGAACGAGATATATTTAGGTATACCTTTTCTATCTGTTCAAAATATCTACTGTTCCGCCAAACACATAATGTCGAATAAGCCAAACTGGCAGAACACAATGACATCACCAATTAGGATGAAGTATAAAATCGGCCGTAAAAAGCAAAAAGGGTCGATTCCTAATTTAAGGAACCGACCCTGAAAAAGAGGTTATGATTAGCTTCTAACTATAATTTATTCAGGAGCTAAACGGTGTGGTGTTGGGCGGGAAAATGAGTGGCCGCGATGTTAAGGCCGATATTAGAGGTGGCATACGTGATCGCCTTATTCACCAATATTTTTAAGCCCGGGGCTGTTGGTTCAGTTCGTTCATGATAAAAAACTTTGCTCTCAGGATGAATAGATTCCCAGGTGACCCAAGGGACTATTCTGAGCGGGAGCGTCGGAATCTTTCCACCTTTATCAGGGCCAAAGATTATTTCGCCAGACATCTGCTGAACCAGTCGTTTTGTCCTCGGATCATACAGCATGACATTTTCTTCTCGATGTGGTGGGAATATTAGCCGCAGTGAATTATGCTTAAATTCATCTGAAAATACGACCGCTTTTTCACCATGTTTTGAATAAGTGACGACGACAGGTGTGCCGCCAACAACATCTTCTACAATTTGTAATTCTTCAAGCCACTTGATTGGATAAGCATGCGACTCGCCATTGATTTCAAGGCCGATGACCGGGTCGTCGGGAGACAAACGAGTTTGTATTTCACTAGGCGTTAAGAAATTCGCCTCCTTTATCACAGAAAACATCTTACAACTTGAGATGACAACACCAATGGGAATGAGGACTATCAATAAGATGCCAGTCACATTTATTAGCCAAGAAGGAGAAGGCGTTTCTATGGTTAAGGCCACTATACCAGCCAACCATAATAGAATGCTGCTTCCTAATAGATGCCAGCGAAAGCCAAGAACGCTATAAACCTGCAATCGTCCCGGCTTGTTAAAAAACCGACTGACGCTGCCACCCGCAATGATAAGATAAGTGATTGGGAGAAGGGCCGATAGTAGTAAAAAGGTTGACATTAATTGTTCTCCGTATATGTCTCAACTGAAAAAAAATCGTTTTGAACTAAATCTGCCCTAATCATAAATGACGGCCGTCCCATAAATGACCCACTTTCCGTCCCACTTTGAAACAATATGGGACGATTTATGGGGCAGTAATGGGACGTTATTCATTTATGCTGCTACTGATTAAAACATTTATCCAAATTGATGCACCATATTATCGGAGATAAAAATGACCCCAAAACAAGTCCAACTCGTCCAGAACTCCTTCTCATTAGTACAGCCAATTGCCGATACGGCCGCCACCATCTTTTATGATCGCCTATTTGAACTCGATCCCAGCTTACGGCCGATGTTCAAAGGTGACATGAAACATCAACGACAAAAATTAATGGCCGCCCTCACCCTCGTTGTAAAGGGATTGCACGACATTAACTCAATTGTTCGGACTGTTCAGCATCTTAGCCGCACCCATGCAGGTTATGGCGTTCAAGACAGCCATTATGAAACAGTCGGCGCAGCCCTCATCTGGACCTTAGAGCAAGGATTAGGCGATGCCTTTACCTCCGACGTTGAAAATGCCTGGATTGCAGCCTATACCATCCTGGCGACGACGATGAAAGCGGCCGCCGCTGAAGTGACATTACAAACAACCCCCGTCCCAGCCCAAACCCATTCAGCAGATCGACCTTTGGCTGTCTAACAAAACAAAATAGCATCTCGCCAACACAGACGAATTGGAACCCAATTACCTAAACTGTTATTATCTATCCGATAAGGAAGTGACTATTTGTAAGACCAAGCATCAAATATCAGATAATTAGGTAGGACAAGATGCCCTCTTGTCCTACTTGGATTAGCCGGAAAAGAATATCATGGAACAAAAGAAGCTAACCCCAGCAGAAATAAAATCTGTCCAACGGACGTTTGAGATGATAACGCCCCTGGCAGATACCTTTGCCCTCATCTTCTATGATCGCTTTTTCCAGCTAGAGCCAACCATTCGGCCGTTATTCAAAAATGACATGACCCTCCAGCGAGAAAAGCTCATGATCATGTTGGCCTTCATCGTACGGGGCTTAGACAGACCAGACCTCTTTATTTCCGAGCTACAAGAAATGGGCAACCGCCATGTATCCTATGGCGTGCTACCCGACCATTACCCCATTTTGAAAGATGCTGTTTTAATAGCCTTAGATGTATCGTTGGGAGAAAAGATGACAGATGAGATTCGGGTTGCTTGGGAAAAGACGTTATTGATTATTACTGATATTATGTTAACAGGAGCGACCTGACCACTACAAAACAAACCGCCGTCCCCACTGTTCCGCCAAACATATATGGTCAAATAAATGAATCCAGTAGATCACAATATCAGTCCGTCAAAAGAAGATTGGCGATGCGCTAAGCTAGAACATTTTTGTTTGCACTAATTCGCCTTTAAAATATCATAAACCGCTTGCAGGATTTCGGGAGACAGCAACTCCGCTTGATAAGTTTCCCCATCTGCCCAAGCAGCCTCAAAATCCGCTTTATCCAACTTATCTCTTAAATTAGCCTCTAACTCAGCCTGATGAGGCCAAGCCATCATCCAATCAGTTGCACCAAAAGGATGGTTTTTGGCAATTGAGAGGAAACGAACGGCCGTTTTCAATTCCCCTTTCTCCGCCGCAATCAAGGCCGCTGACCCCATAAGCCAAACCAATGGTGCCGGCAGCGATTGACTCTCAGCTTCTTTGAAAGCATTAACCAACGCCTCAGCTGCCTCTTTCCAACGACCGAGACGACTGTAATTAACAGACATTCCCCAAGGAACAAGCACCAGCCCCATCATATTATTTGCCGCAAGCGCCTCACTTTCTCGCCCCCACTCTAGGCCAGAGTTAGCTTGGCCCGTTAATCCAGCCCATAGACTGAGCATTGATAAAGAAAACGCTTTTAGATAGAGATGATCAAATTCCTCGGCCAGAGTTAACCCTTTTCGGATGCCCTTTTCTGCCTCAGACATCTCACCCACCAATAAATGATTAAAGCCAGATATGCAATAGCCAAAGGAAACCAAAAGCCAGGCATGTATCTTCTCCGCAGATTTTAGCGCTTCCTCAATATGCTCTTTAGCCAGCTCGTATTGCCCAAACGTTATTTCGATTTCGGATAAGTTTCCCAACGCCAATGCCAAATTCACAATACTGCCAGTGGAACGAGAAATACGGACGCCCTCTTCAACGTAAAATTTAGCGTTATCCAAATCATTTAGAAAACCATAACAGTTAGAGAGATGGACACAGGCCCGACTAAGGTAGAAATCGTCCTTCAATTCCTCAAAAATTTGCTTAGCTTCAAGGTACCTTTCCAAATCAACTTCCAGATCCTCTAACAAAGAACTCTGAGCAAGGTGATTGATCGCTATTTCGTGTCTGTCATCATGCTCAATAGCAATCGCTAAACCACGCTGCAAATCGGCCGAAATACCGTCTCTAGGACGGCCGATAATGATGCCTAAAAATCCATAACGAGTCAGGATTCGGCCGTATGTAGCATCTACCTCCTCGCCCGGACCAGGCCCAAAGGCTTCCTTCGCCCTCCGAAAGAAAGCCCGTCCCTCACCATAGCGACCCTGCATGTCAAAAAATAGATGCAAACATTCTTGAGCCTGATTAATCCCCTGCCGGTCGCCTTGCCGCAAGGCCCAATTCCAGGCTGAACGAATATTATCGAAATCTGCCAAAATCTGGAACAAGCCCTCAATCTGGCGATTCCCTCGTAAATCCTCCTCTAATTTTGCGAGCAGGGAAAGATAGTAATTGCTGTGGTCAGTTTTAGTACTATCCGCCGTTCCCATCGCCGCCAACTGTTCCGCCCCCAATTGGCGCATCAACTCATGGACCTCATAACGCCCCGTTGTCGAAACCGTCACAAACGAGCTATTGACCAACGTTCGCAAATCACGCAAGCTAGTTTTGCAAACCGCTCTGGCCCCTTCTCGGCTAAAGCCACCCCGAAAAACCGTCAGCCGAGCGAACGTTTCCTGAGCCGCCTTGGGCAAACGCGCCCAAGAGCCATTAAAGACCGCACGCACACTACGTTGTCGAAGCGGCAGGTCGCCCCGCTCACTTTCCAGAAAATCAAGACTTTCCTCAATCTCCTCTGCAATTTCAGCAAAGGACAACATATTGAGCCAATTCGCGGCCAAAACCAACGCCAACGGCATCCCTTCCACGAGATGACAGATGCGAATGATATGCTCATATTCTTCGGTTTCGATATCAACCTCAGGCCGAATATTTCGAGCATGGCCGACTAATAGCTGAACAGCATCATAGGCCGCGAGTTTTTCCAGCTCGCTGTCAGATATAGCTGGGTAGCTCATCCCCCTAAGAGTGTAAACCAATTCAGCGCCCAGATTTAGTCGCTGCCGGGTAGTGACAATCATCTGAACGTTTGGGGCAGCTTCCACAATATCGGCTATAAAATCAACCTGGGGCAAGAGATGTTCATAGTTGTCAAATATCAACAACATCTGTTTCCGCTTCAGATAGTTGAGAAGCTGTTCCTTTGCATTGTCTGCCACCAAGTTTTGCACATCGAGAATTTCAGCTAGGGTGATTAAAATCTGATCGGCCGTTTCCAATGGCGCCAACGGGATCAAGAATACCCCTTGGGGAAAATGGGCGGCCAACGCTGCCCCAGCCGCAATAGCCAGCCGGGTTTTGCCGATGCCGCCCGGCCCAATGACAGAGATCAAACGAGCCTTAGTTTCAAGCAGATGCTTTTGAATGTCGGCCAATTCGTCCTGACGACCGAAGAAGGCCGAACGGTGAACGGGCAGATTATGGTGAACGGGCTTTTGTCCCCAAGAAGCGCTTGCCAACTCAGCTATTAGCTCCTCGGCCGTTTCAATCCAATCCAAACCAATTGTCTCTCGCCGAACGGCCGTCACCTCATCCTTAGCAAAGCTACCCAATAACGTCTGCGTTGCCTTCTGCACCAGATAAGAGCTTGCTGGATGCTGTTCAGTTAAGATCAGAAGCCGAAGTGCCTGATGGATTTCGCCAGACCGAACCAGCAAAGGAGCCACCCCCAGGATAGCCTGCAACCCCATCGGTGCTAATCCATGTTGGGTCGCCAACTGCAACGCTTGACGATAATACGAACGGGCATCTGCGGCACGGGCTTCGCCAACTTGAGCAGTCACATCCCCCAAATTTAGCAAGGCCCGACAGTTCAAAACATCATTTTCTAACTCTTGCCAAATAACCAGCGCATCCTGCAAATACTGTTCAGCCTGGTTCAACCTTCCTTTGTCCAGAGCGATTAGACTGATATGCAACAACGACAAGGCAATCCCCGGCTCATAATCAGCCCCTTTAGCCGCCGCCAACCCCTGACGATATAAATCGTCAGCTTCATCTAACGCCCCTTGTAATTGATGACAACGGCCAAGATAAGTAACGGTTAAACCCCCATCCTGTCGACCAATTGCTTCAGAGATAGATTCACTCTGCTCCAAGTAAGCAATCGCCTGCTCAAATTGGCCTCTTTCCAACGCCAAAACACCCTGTTCCTGCAAAATATCTGCCTGAGTTAGCGGATTATTGAGAGCGCGGTTCATCTCCAGGCTTTCATCCAACCACTGCTGCGCACGGCCGTAGCTGCCCCTAAGTCGGGCGATTTGACCCATCCCGATTTTGACCTTTAACTGTAGTCGCTGTTCGCCTATCTCATTACAAATATCAAGACAAGCCTGGAATAAGTTAACGGCCGCTTCAAGTTGACCCTGGTGTTGGGCTGCGCTGCCAAGCAGCTGAAAACAGACCAGTCTACCCCACAGATCCCCTCGTTTGGGCAGCAAGTCCAAACTCTTCTGGGCCGTTTGTCGAGCAGAAGGAAATTGTCCTTGAAAAAGTTGAGCCGCAGCCAGGGCAGTTAGGGCAAAAGATTCCATCGCCGGATCATATCCCTCATCCTGTCCCATTAACTCCAACCCCAACGCTATCTCATTGATACCTTCGACCAACCAACCCCGACGGGCCATCAGATCGCCCTGCCCTACCTTTAAGAATCCGGCTAGCTGCTCCATCGCCTCGCTATCCACTTCTGAATCAGCCGCATTGATCAATGTTTCGGCCGTCTGACCAAAGGTAGTTTCTCCCTCATACCAAAGCCCCCGCAGCTGATGAAAAAGCCAGTAACCTTGGGCCGCGCCGCTTAAATCTTCTAGCAATCGATATTTAACCGCCCATTCCCAAGCGCCCCGGAGATTATCCGCATCGGCCGTCATCTCAGCTAAAATCTGCTGTTCCTGATCAACTTTTATCCCAGGCGTATGCGCTTCCAGGAAAGAAAGGAAATGACGGCAGTGAATGTCATAAATCAATTCACACTCTTCTGGATCCTCCTGAAGCGCTTCCGCTGCTAATTGGCGAATGAGATTATGAAGGTCATAACGGCCGTTGTTATCCTGCTGAATCAAAGCCTTATCTAATAACGCGTTTAGCGTTTGGGCCGATGCCCCAGCCACCTCTTCCGCAGCTTCACGCGTACAGCCACCCCGAAAGACCGTCAGCCGCCGCAGGGCAGTTTGCTCTTTTTCAGTCAATCCGGCCCAAGTCTGGGAGAATACCGCCTTCAGACCAAGATAGTTTCGATTACCATTTGCAGAACTTGTCGCCAAATTATCAAGCGTATCCTCAATCTTGGTTGCAATTTCCCCCACCGAATGGGAACGAACCCATGGCGCAGCCAATTCCAAACCGAGCGGCATACATTCCAACGCCCGGCAAATCTCAAACAGATTCGGTGTCTCCTCTGGCGTGAGGGCAAAGTCAGCTTTGGCGCGACTGGCCCGTTTTAGGAAGAGTTGGGTGGCGCTATACATTTCCAGCTTAGCCTGGTCAGAAGCAAATGCCTCTTCCGGCAATGACAAGCCAGATATCTCGTAGCTCCACTCCTCCGTTCGCTGAAGTCGCTCCCTTGCCGTCACAATAAAGGAAGTATCGGGGGCCAAACGCAAAAGATCGCTAATTATCTCTCCCCCATCCAGCAACTGCTCCAGATGATCAACCACCAATAACATCTTCTTGCTCCGAAGATAATGAATGAGCTGTGCTTTTGGGGCGGCAGGGCCAGAGAACTGAAGTTGGAGGGTTTCAGCAATGGCTGGAACAATAAAATCAATCTCGTTAATCGAAGTCAAAGAGACAAAATAGACCCCATCAGGAAAAGCGTCAAGCAGTCGGGAAGCAGCTTCAACTGCCAGGCGGGTTTTACCAATCCCGCCAGGGCCAACGATAGTCAACAGACGACATGATTCTTCCTCAACCAACAGTCGCCGAATATGGGCCAACTCTTCTTCACGGCCGATAAATGAGGTTGTCTGCCAGGGCAAAAAGTGGGGCGTCTGGAAACTAGATGACGACTTAACTGGAATGAATGGCGCTTTCGTTTCCGTCGGAGGCGTAAGATAGGCGGCAGGTGATTCTGGAACACGGCCGTCTCGAATAGCTTCTAAAACCGCCGCGATCTGGCGCATACTGGCTGGCCGTCGCGCTGGCTCTTTTTTAAGCATATTATGAATAAGATTAACCAGCGAAATTGGCAGATTCGGCCGAACATCAAGCAAGCTCAATTCTGCCTCATTGACGATGTTAAACAGAACAGAGACGACCTGATTGCTGGCAAAAGGCGTTTCGCCAGCTAACATTTCATATAACACCACCCCAAGCGACCAGATGTCACTACGGCCGTCTATCTCCTCGTCCTGAATGATCTCAGGGCAAATATAGTTGGGACTGCCCAAGATCGCCCCAGTCCGCGTAATCCGCGAATCTGACCGTTTTAAGTAAGCGACCCCAAAATCCGTCAGGCGAGGCGTGCCATCTTCAGCCATCAAAATGTTCTCTGGCTTAAGGTCCCGGTGGATAATGCCTAAATGATGCGCCCGACCCAAAGCATCAGCTAGCTCGAGGGCGATTGACAAGGCGTGGCTTGGCTCTAATTGCTTTTCCCGTTTCAAAAGATGGCGCAGACTACCGCCAGGCACATACTCCATGACGATGTGATACTGTCCCTCGCGCTGGTACGTGTCTAACATCCGCACGATATTTGGATGGTTGAGACGAGCTAAGATTTCTCCTTCTTGTTGGAAACGAGTCAAAAATTCTGATTCGGCCGTTAGCAAATCTGGCTTTATGCGCTTGATGACGACCTTGGTATTCGTAACCCGGTCCAGGCCCATATAAACTTCGCCATGACCGCCCTCTGCCAACAAGTCACCCATTTCATACCGTTCCTCAGCTTCTAGGGAGTCGCTTAGGACGGCCGCTTCCTCAGCCGTTTGCTCTACCTCTTTGACAGTTGGTGAGGGCAGTTGCCGAGCGTAAATCGCTTCATACAACGCCGTCGTCTCTGGCTCTGGCGGCACACCTAGCTCTTCTTCCAACAGCCGAACACATTCTTGATATTGGCGAATGGCAGCCGCTTGTTGGCCTGACCAGGCATATAACCGCATTAATTCTCGATGGGCCGGCTCATCAAGGCTGTCCATGGTAAGCCAACGACGGCCGTATTCAATCGCCTGCTCAAACTCTCTCAAACCTGTGTGCCAGGCGATCAGCCGCTGGAGCAGTTCAGCCAATGATTGACGCAAACTTTCACGCGTAAAGAACTGCCACTCATCAAATTCAGGGCTGTCAGGCAGCGTGAACCCGGCCATGAAATCAGCCGTGTATAAATTAACAGCCGCTTGCCCCCCTTTCAGGCAATCGGCACAATATTGTTCGGGAAAGTGGTTGTGGCTCCGAATCAACTGCACCTTTTCTTGAAAAACCTGCACATCCAGCCACCAATCCCCATTAGCATCTAATGAAGCCTGAGAGCGATCGATCAGTAAAACATCCTCATCCAAAACATTTTTGAGACGAGAAAGGTCGCGGCGCAGATTGGCTTTGGCTTGGGCAGCATTATGCTCAGGCCACATTAACGTGGCTAATGTTTCACGGCTGTGCGGCCGTGGATTGACAGCTAGATAGGCCAGCAGGGCCACCGTCTTTCGACGGCTCACAGGGACTGTCTCATTGTCATGCTTGACACGGGGTGTACCAAACAGATAAATTTCCCAAGAAGCCATAGGGAATTTTACCCCTATTACCCGCTCCCGTCAGTAGTGATTTAGATTTACCTGCCTGGGTTCCATAATCAATATATAATATGGATTGGTTTTGTATTTGGCATTGGTTCTTTAGAAAAATGGCAATTCGTAAGACATAATCCGTAATTCGTAACCAAATGATGATTATTACGTTTTACGCATTACGAATTACAAACGCTCCCTTATTAATCCCTGAAGAACCAAGATATATTCCATTAACTCAATAAGGAGATGTAACATGGGTGAAATTTTAGCCGGACTTATTCCAATTCTGTGCTTTGTCGTTGTTGGTGCAGGGGTATTTGCGTTTACCGCCATCAAAGTGGTCAATGAGTATGAACGGGGTGTGATCTTTCGACTCGGCCGTGTCCAGGGTGCCAAAGGGCCAGGTCTGTTTTTACTCGTTCCCCTAATCGACCGCATGACAAAGGTTGACCTACGAACGATTACCCTCGACGTCCCCTCCCAGGATGCCATCACCTCTGACAATGTGACCGTTCGAGTAAACGCTGTCGTCTATTTCCGGGTCGTCGATCCAGTTGCGGCCGTTATCAACATCGAAGACTTCCAACGCGCTACCTGGCAAATCGCCCAAACCAGTTTGCGGAACGTCATCGGTCAATCCGAGATCGATCAGCTCTTAGCCGAGCGAGAAGAGATCAATGATAGACTGCAACACATCATTGACGAAGCCACCGAGCCTTGGGGCATTAAAGTTAGCATCGTCGAGGTGAAAGACGTTGAATTGAACCAGTCAATGGTTCGAGCAATGGCCCGCCAGGCAGAGGCCGAACGTGAACGCCGCGCCAAAGTCATTCATGCCGAAGGTGAACTCCAGGCCTCCGCTCAATTGGCAGAAGCGGCCAAGAAGATGGGAGAAGAGCCAGGCGCAATGACCCTGCGTTTCTTACAAACCCTGGTCGAAATCGGGGTAGAAAATAATACGACCACCGTCTTCCCAATCCCCATCAATCTGTTCCATGCTTTTCTGGAAGGTAAGGCTGATAAATTGATCCAAAGCGGTGGCGATTAAAAATCGGCGTTAAAGAACTACAAAAAACCTGGCTTTTCTTTGCATAGAGCTAAAAGCCAGGTTTTTCTCCGAGATCTTTTCCACTCAATCTCTTTATGAAACGTTCCAAAAAACGATTTTCTATCCTCTCCCTGTTGGTGCTTGCCACCCTGGCCTGCTCCTTACTGGCAGCCCCGCCCCGACCGGATATTCCAACCCCACCAGCTACCATTCCTGGTGGCGCACCCTCAATTGCGGATTTAGAACTGATCACCAACCCCTCCAGTTCAGTCGTATTAGGCGTTGACCCGGATATTGCCGCCTTAATGAACGCCGTCTCGCAGCAAAACCTGTTAGCCTACGTCCAAACATTGGAAGGTTTCCGCACCCGACACACCTTTAGCGAGACACAGCGCGATGATATTGGCATTGGCGCAGCCCGTCGATGGATTCATGACGAATTTCTTCGGGTCAATGCTGGTGCCTTACAAGTCACCTATGACGATTTCAGTAATACCTTCAATGGCCTAACAACCAGTCAACGCAATGTTGTTGCCACCCTGCCCGGTGTCAGCGACGATCCCGGCATCATCATCCTGATGGCCCACTATGACAGCCGCAACGCAGACCTGGTCGATGGCGAAGGAGCCGCCCCAGGAGCCAATGATAACGGCTCAGGGGTCGCCCTGCTAATAGAGTTAGCCCGTCTAATGAGTTCAAGGCCCTGGAACAAAACCATCATGTTTGTCGCCTTTGCAGCCGAAGAACAAGGCACCTTTGGCAGCACCCATTTTGTTCAAGATATGTTATTAAGCGGCCGTATTTTCGATGTAGCCATCAACAACGACGTAGTCGGCGGTCGCCCTGGCATTCCCCAATCGATCCGCATCTTCGCCCCTGGTTCCGAACTTTCCAACTCCCAACAACTAGCCCGCTACATGGAGCTAGTTGCCGGTCTATACTTACCCACCTTTGGCATTGAACTGATTAATGCCCTGGATCGAGAAGGCCGCTTTAGCGACCACCGGGAATTTATTAATGCAGGTGTGGCTGGCGTTCGTTTAACAGAGTCGGTAGAAGATACGAGCGTCCAACACACCGGTTTAGATCGCTCCGAATTACTGGACTATAATTATCTGCGACAAGTAGCCCAACTAAATCTAGTGACAACGGCCAATTTAGCCGGTTCACCTTCGACGCCACCCCTGCCAATCATCACGCCAATGGCAACGGCCGGATCATACATCATCACTTGGCCCCCCGACCCCCGGGCAGCGGCTTATGCTATCTCTTTTCGCCCGATCGGTTTCCCCAAATACACCGCCCCCTTTTACTATGTCAGCGGTAACGAGGCTGGCAATGTCGCCCTAACAGGCCTAGACCCTGTCGTCACCTATGGCGTTAGTCTGGCCGCATTAGACAACGGCGGCAAAATCAGCGCCTTTTCGGCCGAAGTTCTTGTAGGACCACCCTAATGGATAAGATACGAATTTTATTAATAGACGATCACCCGGTCGTTCGAGAAGGATTATCAGGCATGTTAATGGGACAACCTGATTTTGAGGTTGTCGGCCAGGGCAATGATGGCTCTCAAGCCGTGACGCTAAATGCCGAATTACGCCCAGATGTGATCCTGATGGATCTGAGAATGCCCGGCATGGATGGCGTAACCGCCATTCAAGAAATTAAATCACAACTACCAGAGACCAATATCCTCGTCTTAACCACCTATGATAGCGATGTCGATATTGTCCGGGCTGTTGAGGCTGGAGCCACTGGCTATCTCCTTAAAGACACCCCCCGCGAAGAGCTGTTTCGAGCCGTTCGGTCAGCGGCCAAAGGTGAATCTGTATTGGCTCCGGCCGTTGCTGCCCGGTTGATGACCCGAATGCGCGCCCCAGCCCAAGAAAACCTCTCCGCCCGCGAGATTGAGGTATTGGCTCTGGTCAGCAAAGGCAACAGCAACAAACAAGTTGCCCGCGCCCTTCACATCAGCACCGCCACCGTCAAAACCCACTTAATTCACATTTTCGACAAACTAGGCGTAAAAGATCGCACATCGGCCGTAACAGCCGCCCTAGAAAAAGGCATCCTAACCCTGGATTAATTATTTTCCTTTCTATTGCATCAACAACAAAAGCGCCTCAATCGCCTTTTCAAGCTGAATATCAGGCACCTGTCTTAGTCCCCACTGCCCTAGTGGAACCTCAATATCAGGGATTACGCCAACATCCTCCAGAATTGTGCCATCCGGCAGCACAATAATCATAACTGCCAGACGAATGAGGGAGCCATCAGCTAAATTAAAGCCAGAAATTCCCTCCGTGTTCCCGGCCGTTGGCATACCAACCAACGTAGCCCGACCCGCCTGTTGAAGCGCCGTCGCAAAATATTCGGCCGCACTGTGACTGGCCCCATCTGTCAACAGCACAACCGGAGTCGTTTCATTCCAATGAACCGGGCCGCGAATACGGTAGATGGTACGACTAGCATCTTCTCGCAGCGGCCCCAGCGTACCAAATTCGCCGCTGGTAAAAATAGCTAATGCCTGATCCGCGTTACCACCTGGATTATGCCGCACATCCAAGATTAACCCATCCAAGGCACTCTCTTCTTCCAATGTATCGATCATTTGGAGAATATTTGTCGCCGCATTTCCCGCAAAGTTAGGAATCCGAATATAGCCAATATGTGGCTCAAGAGATAGCTCACCATACGTCCAACCGTCGCAGCCAGAGCCGCCGCCAAAGGTAAGACGAATCTCCTCTGGCGCCCGATCTGGCCCACGTTGAACCGTTAAGGTCACCTCTGTTTCTTGACTGTAAAGCAGTTGGTTAATCTCGGCCGAATCAAAGCCCGCTTCCCCTGCAACAAGCGGCTCGCCATTTATCTCCAATACCACATCCCCTTTCTGCAAACCCGCGCTCGCCGCAGGGCCAAAATCACAAACGTCCCAGATCATCACCCGCTCATCCTCTCTCGCAGGATTAATCGTCATGCCGGGCCAGGGAATGCCAGCCCCTTCTTGGGGCAGGTTAAACTCCTGGCTGAAATTATCAGGACGCACAAAGCGACTATGATTATCACCTAGCTCCTGAACCATCTCAGTTGCCAGATTCCAAAACCTCTCCTGATCTTGAACAGCGGCTGCTAAAGATTGGTATTCTTCACAAACGGCCGTCCAATCCACCCCATTAAAATTATCGCGCACATAATTTTCTTGAACGATAGCACACGCCTGATTTATCAAAGCGACGTAATCATCATCAGCAATGGATGGCGTCACTAATGCAGGATCGGTTGTGGGAACAACGGCCGCATTCGCCATCGCATTCAACGTCGCTTGAAGCGGCAGCAAGGTGGCCGTCGCTTCCGCTTCGGTGACCGTTACATCTACCACAACAGAAGGGTTTGGTTCGGCCGTAGCCGTCACATCAACCTCAATCTGCTGTTCCACCACAGAGGTGACTTCAATCACTACTCGCTCTCGTTGACAAGCAGCGATTATGATCGAGAAAATAAAGAGCAATAAATAGCTAATTCGTTTATTAGTCATATGAGCCTTATTGAGGGGGTGTTACAGGACGAGGGTCTAACAGTTCATCCAGGTGAAGCCAGATAATCCGGGAATATCGGAAGATCAAGGGTGAAAGCGGTATCAGCACCAGGGCCGAGACGACAAAATAAGCCAAAATCGAGGCATTTAACAAGAACAAAATAACCAGGATCGGTACAACGACGATAAATCCCAGCACATAGCCAACAAAGATCGCCATCATAAAGAAACCATGTTCCCGCTCATAATCAATGCCACAATTCGGACAATTCTCGTGCATCTTCAACAGGCTGCTGAAAACCTCCCCTTCCATACAGTGGGGACAGCGCATCCGTAAAATTGATTTCAATCGCATAGACTGAACGGTAACAAATGGACGGCCGTTTGGCAAACAAATTAAACACAACGCTAATTGGTTGATTATTTAGCGGTATTGGTTAGGATCAAGCAGGATGAAAAACGCACCCAACGCGCTGATTTTTTAGAGGAGAGATAGTGGACTACAGCAGTCGAATCGCAAAAGATATAGGCATTCGAGCCGAACAGGCAGCGGCCGCAATTGAGCTGCTAGACAGCGGCAACACCCTGCCCTTCATTGCCCGCTACCGCAAAGAAGCAACCGGAGCGTTAGACGATGAGCAGTTGCGCCAACTTCAAGGACTACTCGACAGCCTGCGGGCGCTCGACAAACGACGACAAACCATTCTCGACTCCATTAATGAACAGGGGAAAATGACGGCCGAATTAGCATCAGCCATCAACAAAGCCAGCACCCTAACCGCGTTAGAAGATTTATACCAACCCTACAAACCAAAACGCCGCACCAGAGCCAGCATGGCCCGCGAGAAAGGACTGCAAAAGTTAGCAGACCAGATTTTGGCCCAAGAGCCAGGCCGAAAAAATGCAGCCGAATTAGCTAGACCATTCCTCAATGAAGAAGTTCCCATAATAGACGATGCCCTGACCGGGGCGCGGGACATTGTGGCCGAAACGATTAGCGACCATGCGGCCGTTCGCCAGCGCACCCGCGAAAAGGGGCTGCAATGGGGCGACATCAAAGTAACCAAAATCCCCAAAGCCGAAGACTCCCGCAGCGTTTACAAGCTCTATTATGATTATCGCAATCGGGTTAATCGCATCCGACCTCACCAAGTTTTAGCTATCAATCGAGGTGAGAGCGAGAAGATACTTCGAGTTCAAATCGACATACAAGAGCGAGATTGGCAGGGGGCCATAACGGCCGTTTTTCGCGCCAACCGACGCTCCCCACTGGCCGAACAGATGATCCTGGCCCAAGAAGATGCCGCCAAACGGCTGCTCCTGCCCGCCATTGAACGGGACATTCGGCGCACCTTGACCGAAACGGCCGAAAGCCATGCCATCCAGGTCTTTGCCACCAACATGCGCGGCCTCTTAACCCAACCGCCTCTGGCCGGACAGACCATCTTAGCCATTGACCCTGGCTTTCGCACAGGCAGCAAAGTGGCTGTCGTCGATCCAACTGGCAAGGTGCTGGCAACCGCCACCATTTATCCCCATCAACCCCAACGCAAGATAAAAGAAGCCAAACAAACGTTGACCGCTTTAATCGCCAGACACAGCGTCACCTTAATCGCTGTCGGCAACGGCACAGCCTCCCGCGAGACAGAGCAATTAACGGCCGACTTGATCCAGCAAATAAAGAATGACCAACTCCGCTACCTGATCGTCAATGAAGCCGGAGCCAGCGTCTACAGTGCCAGCCCCTTAGCCAAGGCCGAACTACCAGATTTAGACGTTACCCTACGCGGCGCGGTTTCAATCGCCCGCCGGGTACAAGACCCATTAGCCGAACTGGTCAAAATCGACCCTCGTTCCATCGGCGTTGGCCTCTACCAACACGATGTCAATCAAAACCAACTAGGTCAGGCGCTTGATGGAGTCGTAGAAACTGTAGTTAATCAGGTTGGGGTCGATCTCAACACCGCCTCACCCGCTCTGCTAACCCATGTCGCTGGTATCGGCCCCAAATTAGCCGCCAACATCGTTGCCCATCGGGACAAACAAGGGCCATTTTCCAGCCGCAAAGGCTTATCAAAAGTATCTGGCTTGGGGCCAAAGTCATTTGAGCAAGCGGCCGGATTCCTGCGGGTACGTGGCGGCAAAAACCCCCTGGACGAGAGCGCCATTCACCCTGAAAGCTACCATATTGCCCAGAAAGTCTTGAAGCGGGCAGGCTTAACAGCCCATACTCCCCCATCAGAGAGAGAAAGCGCTTTGGCTCAATGGCAAAGCCAAACGGCCGTTGCCCAACTAGCCACAGAATTAGGCACTGGTCTGTTAACCCTCTCCGATATCCTAGAGCAGTTGGTCCGACCGGGACGTGATCCCCGCAGCGATTTACCACCGCCCATTTTGCGAAGCGATGTACTCTCTATGGATGATCTTCAAACCGGGATGCGCTTGAAAGGCACCATCCGAAATGTGGTCGATTTTGGGGCATTTATCGATATTGGGGTAAAACAGGATGGCCTCCTGCATCGCAGTCAATGGCCCAAACCACCAGAGTTCGGCGTGGGTGATGTAATTGAAGTCGTTATTATGAAAATTGAGGCTGAGCGCGGCCGAATCTCTTTAGGCTGGCCGGAAAGGTAACTATGATCTCTTTAGCATTAGCAATTAAATTGAAGCAAGCTGGCCTTTCCTGGCAGCCAGAGCTGCACGATTTTTTCAGCATTCCAGAGCCAGAGCTGGAAGAGCGTCTGTTTGTCCTCAGCGATATGACCATTGATATTCAACCCTTATTCGGCTGGCAAGCCATTACCTTCAACGGGGCCGTCGAGTGGTCGCTCGATTATATTATGACGGCCGAAGCAGTCTGGGTGCCAACTGAATCGCAACTACGGGAATTGCTCCAGGAACGATTACTGGCTGAAGAGCAGCCAGCCGTCCAGCTGCTTAGCGCCATCAGCGGCTATCATTGCCAGATCACCTACGAAGGTAATCTACATGAGTTTGAGGCCCCAACGGCAAGTGACGCTTATGGCAAAGCATTGCTCTTTCTAATCCAAGGTGGGGAACGCTGGTTAGAGCATAAAGGGCTGCAAGCTTAATCAGTTTGTGACCATCTGCCCCTTTCGATTGTCATACTCAATGTGACGAGAGAAAAATGCCAAATAGGGGCAGAAAAGTGAAGACCGGAATTATGGTGGACGCCAACGCCCAGGATGAAGAAGCCGCCCTGGTTGCCGATCTATTCGAGCAGTATCATGGCCCCATCTTCGCCTACCTCTATCGTCTGGTAAATGACAGAGAGTGGGCTCACGATTTGACCCAGGATGTTTTCCTCCAGGTTTTCCGGCAAAAACAGCAGCTTCATGCCCTTCGCAATGAACGGGCCTGGATTTATCGGGTTGCTAGCAATCTCGCTTTCAACGCCCTCAAGCGGCAGCGTCGCTTTACCTGGCTGCCCTGGCGCTCTGATGACAATGCCTATGCTCAAACGGCCGATACAACAGAAGCCATTGGCGAAAAAGCAGCCGTTGAACAAGCGCTAAACAAGCTGCCCCCCAATTACCGCGCCCCCTTACTCCTCTACAGTCGCTACAGCTTTTCCGTTCGTGAGATTGCTGTCGCCTTAGACATTAGCAACGGGGCTGTGAAGAACCGCTTATATCGAGCTAGGGAGATGTTTCGTCAGGTGTATGACAGTGGAGATGACCAATGAACGGCCATGAACGGATAAGCGCCTTAATTGCCGTCTATGACAGTCTCAGCCATGAAGAACGGGCCAGGGTTGAACAGCATTCTAAAACCTGCCCTGCCTGTCGAGACAGTTTAGCCGCCTATCAACAGATGGATGCCAGCCTCAGCAGCTTGGTCGATCCTCAACCAGACATAGAATTACGCCCAAACTTTTATGCGCGACTAGAAGCAGAACGGCCGAAACAAAACGGAATTGGGTCGTCCTTCCCAATGCTGTTCCGTCAATTTTCTGCTCAACTAGTCCAGGCTGGCGCTATAGCCATCATTGCCGTCATCGTTTTCAGCATGTGGTTGGCCTTGCGCTCCCGACCCAATCAACCAGCGGCCATTCCTTCCTTGCCAACAGCCACTTCCCAACCAACCATCAATCCAACCCTACCACCCACCGCGACCACCCAACCTGCAACGGCAACCCCCTCTCCCGCTCCTCCAATCTGGACAATTCAGCTTCAAGAAACGCTCTCCGCCCAACTAAATCTCGTTCGGGCTGTCACATTTGGGCAACAAGGCAAGCTCATCGCCGCCAGCGGCAGCAGCTTCCAAAATGTTGTCTGGGAACAGACAGGCTACTCAGCCGCTTATGAGCCAAGCATCCAAACGGGGCTAGATTACTCCTTTACCATCAACGACTTAGCCTACTCATCGGGGGGCTACCTGGCTGTCGGCGGCGCAAATGGCTCGGCAGGGTTCCTATCGGTGCGGGACAACATTAGTGGTGAGGAGACAGTCACCTTACCAACGGCCGTTCCAGCCATTCAAAGCCTGGCCTTCTCAAATTCAGGTGACATCATCGCCATCGGGACAGATAGTGGCAGCAATGAGTCCGCCACAGTCCATCTCTGGCTTCTCGATTACGGCGACCGCCTCTATGAGTTGGCCTTTGAAGGCGGCGACGTCTCAGACATCGCTTTCTCGCCGGACGATACCCTGATCGCCGCTGCATCCGCTTCCGGGGTACATCTATGGCAAGTTGTGGGTAACGAGCCGCTCCAGACCTTAACGGCCGAATATGGATCGCCACCCTTCTCTACCCTAACCTTTTCACCCGATGGAAATGCCCTGGCTGCTGGGACACGAGATGGGGACGTTTACATCTGGCAAGTGGCAGATGGACAACTCATCTATTACTTTGATACAGACACTCAGCCGCTCCAAAGTCTGGCCTTCTCGGCTGATGGTCAGCAGCTTGCAACCGCTGCATCTAATGGACAAGTGACCGTCTGGCAATTTGATGAAGTTGGCCCAGAACAACAATTTAGCGGTCAAACCGCCGAACGGGTTGGGCTAGCGACAGATATTATTTTTACAGACGCGGCCGTATTGGTAGCAGTTGGCCTATCTAATGGACAAGTTCAACTATGGCAGATTACACACCCCCTTTCATCTGAATAGATACAATCTTATATTACTATGGAGAACATACACATGAACAAACAAAGCATATTGATCTTACTATCATCTGTCCTACTTCTGGTATTGGCAGGCTGTTCCGCCGGAGCAGCCGCCCCGACGGCAACTCCCTCCCCAACGCCGCCCCCTGCCCCAGCCGAAACGGCCGTTCCCCCAACGGCCGAAACAGAATCAGAAGAAGCGGCCGAAGCCACGCCCGAACCAGAAGAAACCACTGCTTCAACGCGCACATTCGTGATCGTCCCTGAAAACTCAAAAGCCCTCTATCGGGTAGAAGAAGAGTTCTTGCAAGGGGCGGTTGATCGGTTGGGCCAGCAGTTGGGCTTTAACACGGCCGTTGGCTTCACTCGCACCCTCGAAGGCTCTTTGGAACTGTCAAGTGCCGAGCTGCCAGAGATAGTAGGCGGTCATATTCTAGTTGATATTCGGTCATTGGTAAGCGATGATAATAGGCGCGACGAACGAATCCAAGAACGCTATCTGGAATCGAATCGCTTCCCAATTGCTGAGTTTGTCGTCACAGGAGTCGAGGATTATCCCACCAGCTATACAGAGGGCGAGGAAGTGACCTTCAAACTCATTGGCGACCTCACAATCCGGGAAGTAACCAATGAAGTTGTCTGGGAAGTGACGGCCGTTCTAGAAGGGGACACCATCACCGGAACAGCCAACACCTCCATTATGATGGTCGATTTTGGGTTTGACCCGCCCGCAATTGCCGGCTTCCTGACAGCGCTTGATCCGGCCATCATTGAGATGGAGATTACGGCCGTTGAAGGAGAAGTTGTTACGGCCGAATAATCATCTACCAGCAAATCTAACTTATTAGGAGCGCAACCAGCCTGAAAATGGCAATCAGGCTGGCTGCGCCCCTCGATTATTCAATAGAATTGTTCCCAATTAACAAAACACCTCTGATTGTCATACCTGCCTGCGCAGGTATCTATTTTCTAAACGAGTGGATTCTCCCTTACATAAAAATTACACCGTCAAATTTTTATACAGAAACAACTCCAATAGCAACGCCAACTTATTGAGAAATACGCCGATAAACAACAAACAATATCCCAGCAAAGATGATGAGGGGAATGGTTTCAGCGAAGCAATGGCTTAAAGGCGAGCCAATTAGCCAATCATCATAAGCATGATTGAGGGCATGGATGAGACTGGCAACGGCCGTTACCAAAATAAGACCTCGGTGGGCCGTTGGCTGCCGCATCGCTAAGAGAAGACCTATCCCTAATGGCAGCACAAACGCCCCAGTATCTCCCATGTAATGCCGGTTAAAGGGCGGAAAGTCGCCAATGTAAGTGAAAAACCAGGTAGGCAGAAAGAGAAGAGCCAAACCCGTAAGCCCATAAAACAAGCCAGCAACCCCTAAAGTTAGCTGGATGCCGTTTAATCTGGTCATGTTCGTTTTGATAGTTGCATTCGTCATCATACGCTCCTAAGAATATTTCCGATTGAGCCATTCGGAAAAGGTAATCCGGCCGAACCGATTCTCAGGAACCGTGTTAAGACCCTGCTTAAAGCCCGAAGCCGTCTTTCCAAATAAAGGCAGAGGCAGCATTAACCGTCGCTTACCTCGCGCTTTGAGCCAGGCTTTGGCAAGGTCGGCCGCTGTAAAAACCTGCGGACCGCCAATGTCTGCCAAACGGCCGTTTGGCCCAGCCTGCACGCTCTCAACCAGACAATCAGCCACCTCACCCGTATCGATCACCTGGAATTTGAAGTTAAGGGGCAAAAAAGCAACCAATGGCAGCTTAGTTAACCCTTCAAGTACCATATCAATCAGGCTGTGGAACTGAGTCGCCCGCAAGATAGACCAGGGAACGGGGCTTTGCTCAATGACTTTTTCGGCCGCTAATTTGGCCTGATAATATCTATAAGGGATCTTATCAACCCCAACAATGGAAATGTAAAGGAAGTGGTCAATGCCCGCTCTCTGGCCCGCCTCCAAAAGGCGGCCCGTCCCCTCAACATCCACCATTTGAAGATCCTTAAAGGGGCTGCTGGCGGCGTGGATAACCGTATTGACCCCGGCCATCGCTTCTGCCATCCCTTCACCCGTTACCATATCAACCTGCGCCCACTCAACATCGGCCGTCTTTTCAGCCGGAGCCGGACGGCGGCTGGTAATCCGAACCTGATATCCGGCCGTTTGCAGCCGGGGAATTAACGCTTGTCCCAATTCGCCCGTTCCCCCGGTAATTAATACACGATTTTGATTCATCTGTTCACCTCTTAAAAAACATATTATATTTTAACTTCTACCACTCTAGACGATTAAGTGAACGATTTTGTGACAAAATATCTTGACGACTTCATAATTCGTGAAATTCGTGGCTATTTTATGGGGATTGGCGGTAATAGTATTGGTATTGGGTCGTGAAGCCAGCTTGACTATATAAAGGTCGAGCCTGTTCATTGTTCTCCATCACCTGCAAATAGGCTTGGCTTGCCCCTTGCGATTGGCCCCATTTGGCGAGGGCATGTAGAACGGCCGTCGCAACGCCCTGCCGCCGCAACGCCGGGTCCGTCATCATGCCAAATATGCCCAGCCAACCCCGCTCCAAAATACCTAAGCCAATACCGACCGTCTCGCCCTCCACCTGCACCAACGCAAAAACAAGCTCCGGCCCAATCCGACTCAAGGCCGCTTTTCGGGCGGCGGCCTGCTCCCGGCTCAGCTTATATTGCCTTACCTGAAAGTTAAACCACTCGTCGGGCAAATCGGTTTCTAACTGCACGGCCGTTTCTGAATTAGCTGGCAGCCGTGCCAACACCGTCTCTATCGCTGCGCTTTGAACAAAGGTCGGAGCATCAACCACATAACCCCGTTGGGCCAGTATCTCGTCTAATTCAGCAGGTTGGGCCGCTGGGCAGATTTGAAAGCGGGCTGGCAAGTTTCGCCGGGCGTAAAAATCCTCCACCATAGCCAGCTTTTGAGGAACCGTTAAAAAACGGCCGCGATTGTTAGGCCAGACAGAATTAACTCGCCGAGACGTAACGCCCGGCGTATAGCGAAAACGCCAGCCATCAACCAGTTGAATAACCTCGGCCGGCCAGCCATTCGCCGCTAACTCTTCCAAATAATAAACATCCTCAACAGACGCGGACATAGTTGGATTATAGCATTGGCAAAAGGAGGGTGAAACTATATGATTGAGGACAACTATGACTGTTGGAGGGTATTTTGAAATTCGTCACATATCAACATGGTAATGTCGTTCATCCTGGGGTTGTTTGGGAAGATAAGGTGACAGACATTTCAGGGATTGCGCCAGATGTATTGTCCCTGATCGACCAGGGGGAAGCCGGATTAACGGCCGTTCGCTCCCGCCTACAACGGGTTCAGGACGGCATCGCCCTTGATGATGTTCGCTTGCTGGCCCCAATCCCCGTCCCCCGCCGCAACATCATGTGTCTAGGCTTAAATTACACCGAACACGCAGCCGAATCCTATACCGCCCAAGGGAAAGAAGTTAAACTGCCAGAGGTTCCCATTATCTTCACCAAAGCCACCACCTCAGTGACAGGCCCATATGACCCCATACCGTTCGACGCGGCCGTTTCAGACAAGCTAGATTGGGAGGTAGAGTTAGGCGTAGTGATCGGCCGTTCAGGCAAAAACATTCCCGAAGCAGACGCAATGGATTATATCTTTGGCTACACCGTCATCAACGATATCAGCGCCCGCGATCTGCAACGTCAAGGAAAACAATATTTCAAGGGCAAAAGCCTCGACGGTTCCTGTCCCATGGGGCCTTGGATTGTAACGGCCGACAGCTTATCAGACCCCCACGTTTTACAAATTACCAGCCGGGTAAACGGGGACATTAAACAAGATAGCAACACCGACAAAATGATCTTTAATATCCCCGCCACCATTAGCTACCTCTCAAAAGGCATGACCTTACAGCCCGGTGACATCATCTCCACTGGAACCCCAAGTGGCGTCGGCTTTGCCCGCACCCCGCCAGAATTCTTGCAGCCGGGCGATGTTGTCGAATGTGAAGTTGAACAGATCGGCACGATTCGTAACGAGGTCAGTCATGCTTGAAAAAGGATGGAATATTGTGACAAAACTATTTAAAAGTGTGCTAAATATATTTGAGCAAGTTGCTTCAAATGTTGGTCAAAGCGTAGGTCAAACCACTGGTCTGGGTCGTAACTTGCCAACGCTATCCACAGAACCGCCAGGGTCAACCACCCCCGTCCACCCTAGAGTGCTGCTGATCATCTATAATCCAACGGTGCCATCGGAAGGCGGCCGAACATTGGTCGACGTTCTCAACTGGAACAATCCCGACCAATTAGTCGAAAAATACATTGCCGATCTCAAAGATGCCAGCTACGGCTATTGTAACTATAAAGTTGTTGAACAGATTGAGGTAGACAAATTCCCAGTCAAGGCCGATGGCTTCTCCTATACCGGTGACAGCTTTATTAAAGCCTGGCGCGCCCGCAGCGGTTTTCACCAGCCAGATTGGGTCGATTACGATCGCATCATGCAAGATTTCAATCTGGTAGATCGGATCAACAACGATCAGATCGATGAGGTCTGGCTCTTTGCCTTCCCCTATGGCGGTTTCTACGAATCACGCATGGTGGGGCCAGATGCCTTTTGGTGCAACGCGCCGCCATTGAAAGGCTACGAACATGCCAAGAAACGCTTTGTCATCATGGGCTTTAATTATGAGCGGCAGGTAGGCCAGATGTTGGAAGCTCACGGCCACCGCTGCGAGTCGATCATGGATTACACCTATCGAAACAAAAAAGGCGAGGCCAACCTCTACAAAACCTTCACCCGTTACGACAAAACCCATCCCGGCCGTTCCGAAGTCGGTATCGTCCACTATGCCCCCAACAGTGTGCGAGATTATGATTGGGGCAACGAAACCAAGGTCATGAGCCGCTGTGACAATTGGCTAAACTACCCCGATCTGAGCGGCCCACCAAAAGAGGTAGATTGCAGCCATTGGGGCAACGGCGACACTCGCCTCCATCATCTCTGGTGGTTCAAACGCTTCCCCCACATCGCTGGGCTTCGAGATGGTATTTCATCAAATTGGTGGGAATATGTGACGGATCCCAATCAAGTTAGGTAGCATATATTATTCCTGCCTCGCTTTTTGATAGGCGGCTGTTGCCCCTGCCTGATCCCCAAGCGCCGTCAAAGCATCTCCCAATACCTGATAGTAAGCGCCGATCTCCGGCTGATAGGCAGCCGCTTGGGCAAAGGCTTCGGCAGCCCCTTGCCAATCTTGCCTCCCTCTCAATATAAGCCCCAATCGATAGTGAATGAAACCTCTTGTTGAATCATTCAACTCAGTAGAGGATGAATATAATATCGCTTTTTGGAAGTCAGCTTCGGCCAAAGCTATCGTTCCTCGCTCCTCATTTGCTGAACCACGCCATAGATATGTTACGGCCGAAACAGGATCAAGTTCCAGCGCCAGATCATACCAAGCAATAGCATCGCTTGTCCTTCCCGCCACCAGCGCTATTGTCCCCTGTGACTGCAAATACGCTGCGCCATCTGGCGCCACTCTCCAAACACTGAGGGCTTCATCTCTGTTCCCACCTAGATAATGAACCAACCCGGCCCGGCGAGCATCCCCAGGAAAATCTTCAGGGACAAGAATCAATGGAATTCCTGTTTGAAAACGGGCCTTATCTAATTGAAGATTGATCAAATTCCTGGGGAATAAAGGAGAAAGCAACAAGATAATCAAGGTCAATAGGGGTACAAACGATATCACCCTAATCACTGACAACCTTCTTGGCTCATTTGAATTAGATCCAAATTGCATAATCGATGTTTGTTCATCATACAACCGAAAAAGACCCACACTGCCTGCCAAAATGAACCAAAGGAACAACCCCGGTTTTTGCCCAAAGGTGATAGTATCGAACAAGTTAAAGAAGAGATAACCAGCAATTGCCGAGGCAAAAACGGCCGATAACTGCCGAACGCGCTCATTATCAGAACCACTCACCTGCCACAATTTCACAATAACCGTCGCCCAAATGCCAACAAGGGCCAAAATACCGCTTATTCCCAAACTAGCCCCCGTTTGAATGAATAGATTATGGGCATGGGTCAGGTTAAATCCCGGCAAAATCGTCTCATACAGGTAATTGGCCCGGCTAACCGGGTCAAAGGTATACAGCCCGCCCCCAACGGCCGAATAATCGGCCAACATCTGCCAACCAACCTGCCAAATCTCCAGCCGGGTAAGCCAACTGGTCGGTGGAGCATCTCCCTGTTTACTGGCTGCATCGATAATAGACAAACCATCGAACAGAGCGGAAAGCGTCAGTCCCATCATTAAAAACAATGACAAACATATCACCCCCACTATGATCAGGGGAGTTACTATCTTGCGAAAGGAAATACGACCCCATAACAACCAGGTAAGACCAATGACCATCATACCCATAAGGCCATTTCTCGATTGGGTCAATATGAGCAAGGCCAGCAAGCTAATCAAGATAAGAAGGAAAATCGCTCTTTGCAAACGGCCGTCCCCCCTTCTCAATGCCGCCAAAACAAATGGAAAAAACATCAACAATGTGCCAGCCATCTCATTGTAGTTGATGCTAAACGAACCACTCAGATGTGGGAGCCTGTCCGTAATCGGCTCCAAATTCAAGATTTGTCGCCCCGGCCATTCCAATGTAAAAAAGCCAACCAAAATCACAAGTCCCGCGCATAAGGCCATCATGCTAATGAGTCGTTCCACCTTCATGATGTTATCTAAACTAGGCAAAATCAGGAAAAAAGTAACAAGACCTAATAGCGTAACAGTCAATTTAGGTAAGCTGACTTCGGGCAAAGGGCTGACCAGATAAGCGAGGCCAGTCAACAACAAAAAGACGAGCAAATAGCCATTAATCGAAGTATTCTGAAGAACGAATCGGGAAAGAGTAGGCTTGCCCAAGAGAAGGATAAAGAGCAAGATTAAGCTAACGGCCGTTGCCAACGGAGCAATTGTTGGAAAAAGGAGCCAGGGAACGGCCGTTAACCAAAGCCCCAGAACAAGGAAAGGATTATTTTGAAAGAGCTGCTTGGTTGAGGCTATCACGGCAAATCTTGAGCGGCGATGGCAGCATCCAATCCCAGCATTGGAGTTGCCAACAACCGTTTAGCGAGAGAGACATCCAGACGACAATCCTTCGGCCAGGTAGCGGGCGAAGGGCCAAAAGATAACGTTTTCCGCTCCTGAACCCCCCACCAATCAAGCATCTTCAAACCAAATTCTGCCCGATTCAACACCTGTTCCCCCCCAATATTCAACGTCCCCCGATAATCATGCTCGACCAACTCCAAACAAGCCAATGCCAAAGTCTCCGCCCAAACTGGATTACGGAACTGATCCTCAAACAAAGTAACAGGCTCGCCCGCTTCCAGGGAAGAGATTAGCCATTGGGTCGCATAATCCATTTTGACTAAACTATAAATCAATGATGTCCGAATAATAACATGGTTAGCATAAGCGCTAACGATAGCTTCGGCCGTTGCCTTTGCTTCTCCATAAGCATGGATGGGGCTGGCTGGTTCAGATTCCAGATGAGGGCCACGTTTACCATCAAATATAACATCTGTTGAAAAATGAATGAGCCGCGCCCCGACAGATTCGGCTGCTTGCAAGATATTTTCTGCCCCCCGACAAATCACGGCCGTCATATCATCAGACCGATCTGAACCAGCCAAATGGATAATAACATCTGGCTGCCATTCGGCCGTGATTTCTTTAACTGCCTCTCCGTCCCGTAAATCTAACTGATAGCTAACACCCACCAGCCCCGGTTGTTCGTGACTAAAATACGTATAACAAACATCATGCTTTTTTGTAGCATGGGGGAGTAGATGTTGGCCGAGAAAACTATTGCCACCTGTAATTAATAGGCGTTTGGGCATGGCTATGAAGTAACAATATCCTCGATTTCTTCGGCCGTTTCCAACTCATCTTCCTCCGGCACTTCTTCGGCCCTCTCCAAGGCGTTAGCAGCGGCGGCTTGAGCCGCTATCTGCTTGCTTCGCCCACTACCGACTCCCCAAACAGCCTCTTCCAACGTAACCGCGACAGTAAAAACCTTAGCATGATCTGGCCCTTCGGCCGAAACAACTTTATATCGTGGGGTAATATTGTATCGGCCCTGCGCCCATATTTGGAAACCGCTCTTGGCATCCCGATGGGTAGCATCAGCCAAAATATCGGCCAATGCCGGATCGATCAACGAATGAACGAGCGGCTCAACAACTGTCAAACCCTTATCCAGGAAGATAGCGCCAATAATGGCCTCAAATGCGCCACAGAGGATAGCGGGACGATCTCTACCGCCGCTTTCAGCCTCGCCATAACCCAATCGCAAGTTGTCACCTAGAGATAATTCACGGCCGAAATCAGCCAATGTCTCAGTCCGAACCAACGCCGCCCGCAGCATCGTCAACTCCCCCTCCTTCATTTCGGGGTAATGGTGATAGAGATAAGCGCCGACAATAAAGTCCAGAACAGCATCGCCCAAGAATTCCAACCGCTCATTATCTTCCAGCGATTGTTCCGGATTTTCATTCAGATAGGAACGGTGAGTTAAGGCTCTCGTTAACAGCGAATAATCACTGAACTGCAACCCTAACCGTCGTTCCAATCCCTTTAAATCTTCCATAATAAAAAGAAGAAGTTCAACTTCTTTAAGAAGTCGAACTTCTCTGTAGACTAAGGCGTAAATTCCTTAAAGACCAAAACAGCATTGTGGCCGCCAAAACCAAAAGCGTTATTCAAGGCCACTTTGATAGGCATTGGTCGGGCCTTATTAGGTACATAATCCAGATCACAGTCAGGATCAGGTGTTTCGTAATTGATAGTAGGCGGCGCAATATTTTGCTGAATAGCCAACGCACAAAAAACACTTTCAATAGCCCCAGTCGCACCCATAATATGTCCAGTCATTGATTTCGTTGAGCTAAGGGCGACATCATAAGCATGTTCCCCCAAAGCCGCCTTAATTGCCATCGTCTCATATTGATCGTTCAAAGGGGTAGCAGTGCCATGAGCGCTAATGTAATCGACATCAGCCGCTTCCAAACCAGCATCAGCTAAGGCTTGCCGGATGGCCCTCGCTGCCCCGGCCCCACCCTCGGCGGGAGCGGTGATATGATGAGCATCAGTCGTTTGACCATAGCCCACAATCTCTCCCAAGATCGTCGCTCCACGCGCCTGAGCATGTTCCAATGTTTCAATCACCAACATACCCGCGCCCTCGCCAACGATTAAACCATCCCGGTTTTTGTCGAATGGTTGAGGGGTTGTATCAGACTTAGATGAGGTCGCTCCAGCCCGCTCGAAGCCGCCCACAGCCACATTGGTCAAGACACATTCAGAACCACCCGTTAGAACGGCATCTAATTCTCCCCGCCGCACCGTCCGAAAAGCATGGCCGATAGCATCTGCCCCAGCCGCACAAGCAGTTGTAATCGTTGGGCTGGGACCATGAATGCCATAATCAATGGCTAACATACCGCCGGCCCCATTAGGCATGATCATCGTAATGCCAAATGGACTCAGCCGCCGTAGCCCCTTGTCTATCACAACGTGTTCCTGTTCAACCAATGTTTGAATGCCACCCACCCCTGTTCCGAGAAAAATGCCGATCCGTTCTCGATTATCATCGGTAATTTCAAGGCCAGATTGGGCCATAGCTTCGTTAGCAGCCACAGTAGCAAGCTGTTGGTAGCGATCTCGACGGCGAGCGTCTCGACGGCCGAGAACCTCATCGGGATCAAAATTCTTAATCTCGCATACGCCGCCAGAGATATGTTCGCCTCTATCAGTGAACGTAAAATCACCCAAACCAGACTTTCCCGCCAAGATAGCCGCCCAGGTGTCAGGCACATTGTTTCCAACAGGGGTGATAGCGCCAGTGCCAGTTATAACGACTCGATGCGGGTAGAATCCATTTTTTCCATCCATATTATCAACTCTCCAATCAGCTTTCTCGTCGGCCACCTTTGAGTTCGGCCGTTAGTTTTTCAAATCCTTCCCAGTCACCCTTTGCAGCAAGGGCAGCTTGTTCGGGCCAACTGCTCGGCTCCATATATTGCAGCTTGGCCTCGTCTAGTATCTGATTTAATCGATCAACATCTGCCGCAGCTAAAGCGGCAAAGGTTGTAATACCTGCCTCATTAAGCAATCCAGACACCTTCGGCCCAATGCCCTCAATCTTTTTAAGATCATCTGGTTCAGGTGGTTCTTCTGCTTGTACTGGTTCCGGCTCTGGTTCAGGTTCCGGTTCTGGCTCCGGTTCTGCTTCAGCCTCAGTCGCCTCTGCCTGAACCTCTTCGGCCGTTTCCGTTTCTTCTTCTTCCGCCGCTGCCTTCGCAACCGAAGCAGCCGTTACATACATCTTCGACTCTCGCTCAGGAATCGGCGGCCCGGGTTCTTCCTGAAGAACATAGCCAATAATTAGCAAAAGGAGCAAGAGCAAAACACCCCCCACAATCCACAACCACCAATCAACGCCTAAAAATCCAGCGCTCTCCTGTAATGGCGGCGCTAACAACAATGCCCCCGCCCCAACAATAAGCCTATTCCGATTCCTCATAATAATCCCTCCTAATCCTGCTATTCCCATATTATATTGAACACCTTATCGGCATCATTCGTTGTGAAATCAGGTCAGTAACTTAACCATTCACAATTCATTATTCCTCAGTTATCCGCCTCCGTTGGCCGATAATCTCCCTCCACCCATAGACTTTGGTCTTCACCAACCTCTTTTTTCCAAACTGGCACAATCTGTTTCAAGCGGTCAATGCCAAACCGCGCTGCCTCAAACGCACCCTGGTCCCGGTGAGCGGCAGCACAAGCAACAATAGTCGTAGTCTCACCAATTTCCAGTTTACCAATCCGCTGGACAATGGCAACACCTTTTACAAGCGGCCACTGCCGCCATATTTCTTGGGCAATCTGGGCCAATTTCAACGTCGCCATCTCTTCATAGGCTTCATATTCTAGGTATAGTGTTGCAGGAGGCAACCCATCTCGCGCCGTTTCCCCTCTCACAGACCCGGTAAAGGTCACAACTGCGCCAATATCCGGCCCACCAATCGCCTCCCGAATCTCATTCAAGTCCGGTTCATCATTCGTAATAGAAAAATAAGTTGGATGAGGCAAGCTGTCGCCACCACTGACCGGGGGGAACAAGGCCACCTCGTCCCCAACCTGTATCTGCGTTTGCTTACTGGCATAGGCTTTGTTGACCGAAACAAGAACGGTTGGCAGGGCTGGGGCCAACTGCGGGAATTTTTCGGCCGTCTCAGCCAACAAATCCTGAATAGTAGCCGGAGACGCCACCGACACCTGAATCCGTTCCATCCCAGCCCGATCTTTCAATGTTGCAAATAATCTAATCTCAAAGTCCAAAACCATATCATCCATTATTCAGTCGAAAAAGTACCGCTCTGACCGCCCGATTTATGCACCACGCGAACGGCCGAAATCTGCATCGACCTATCCACCGCCTTCGCCATATCATAGATAGTTAGGCCAGCCACAGAAACGGCCGTCAACGCCTCCATCTCAACCCCTGTTTTGCCCCGCAGCCGAACAGTGGCTTCGATATCAATCCGATTTTCCGCCGTATTTGGCGTACAAGCCACATCAATATGACTCAGCAAGAGCGGGTGACATAGAGGTATCAACTCGCTCGTTCTTTTGGCCGCCATAACCCCTGCCAATTGAGCAACGGTCAACACATCCCCCTTTTTCATATTTCCTTCTATAATGAGTTGCAACGTCTCCGGCTGCATAGAAACGACCCCCCTTGCAACCGCAACCCGTTCACTGTCAGGCTTATGACCAACATCAACCATTTTGGCTTGGCCCGACTCATCAATATGTGTCAATTTCTTAGACATAAGCGCTTATTATAGTTACCAAACAAGAGGTAAGCCAGTGCCTACTAAAATCACCATCAAAGGCTGTCCAATTAAATGAAAGATTTTTATAACGCTATCTATCTTTCCCCCCATTTTGACGATGCCGCTCTCTCTTGCGGCGGTCAGATTTATGATATGACCACCAACCGAAAAAGCGTCCTAATCGTCACAATAATGGCAGGCGATCCAGCCAATTCCACAACGCCCGCCCCCGCCTCCCAGTATGTTGAATCGCTCCATAATCGCTGGCAGCTAGAAGAAGATGTTGTTGGAGCCAGATTAGCCGAAGACGTAGCAGCTTGTAACATCATGGGAGCCGACTGGCAGCATTGGGATTTCTTAGATTGCATCTATAGGGTAGATATTGATACGAAACGGCCGTTTTACACCTCCGACGAAGATATTTTTGGCCAGATTGATCCAGCCGAAAGCAACCTCGTGAACAGAATTGCAACAAGAATCGCGCTCCTGCCAACCTGTAACCAACTCTATATCCCCCTAACCATCGGCCATCATGTTGACCACCAACTTACACGAAAGGCAGCCGAACAGCTCTTCCCCAGAACCTTATTACATTACTATGAAGATTATCCATATGTCCGCCATCTCCCCATAGAACAAATAATGGCTAATGAAGCCGCCGATCTTCATCCCAAGATTATAAAACTTTCTGATAATGCAGTGACAGCTCGAATCAACGCAATAAGCTGCTTTGAATCTCAGTTAAGCACCTTCTTCAACGATCAAAATGACCTGGCCCGACAAGTTCAAGCCTATATTAATACGGTAGGCGGGGAAAGAATTTGGGTAAAGACAAAACCAAAGCCAGTCAGCCTTCCATATTCATAACTTACAAAGTTAGATCGCACACCATGAAATTAAATAACCCTCTATAAAAATCCGTCCACAACAGGATAAAAGGTTGATTGCTTGATTAATTGGGTAAACATATAATAGGCATCTATGGGTGGATTAACAACCAGACAACTCGCACGGAAACAGACCCGTTTTCGCAATAACAGCCATCGGGAACAGCTCCAACCCGGTACGATGCTCCAAAATCGGTATCGAGTCGTGGGGACGCTAGGCATGGGTGGGTTTAGCTCTGTCTACCAGGCCAGAGACATGCACTTTCCAACAGTCACTCGTCTTTGCGCAATCAAGGAAATGATTAACCTTGCCACAGATCCACGTGTCCATGAATTAGCTGTCAAATCTTTTGAACGGGAAGCCAGCATATTAGCCACCCTCAACCATCCAGCCATTCCAGATGTTTATGACTTCTTTACCGAACAAAATCGCAGCTATCTGGTCATGGAGTTTATCCAGGGACATGACTTAGAAGCCCTCTCAGCCGAGCAAAAAGAAAAATTTCCACAAGATACAGTTTTTGATTGGATGATCCAGGTCTGCGAGGTTCTGTCCCATTTGCACCAACAAAAACCCCAGGCCGTCATCTTTCGGGATCTAAAACCATCCAATATCATGTTAGACCCAACTGGTCGAATTCGCCTCATTGATTTTAACATTGCAAAAGTTTTTGAAGCAGGCGAAAAAGGCACCATGATCGGTACCGAAGGCTATTCACCGCCTGAGCAATATCGGGGCGAATCTAGCCCTGCGGGAGATGTCTATGCCTTAGGAGCCACCGCTCATCATCTACTGACAGGTCAAGACCCACGAATGGAGCCTCCCTTCTCCTTTGCCGAACGGCCGATAAGCGCCCAAAATTCAACCGTCTCCACCTCCTTTGAAGCCATTGTCAATCGCTGCCTGGCCTACAATGTTTCAGACCGATTCGAGAACGGCGTCGTTCTATTAGATGCCCTTAGAACACTTGCAAGGCCAGGCACTGGGCAATTAACCCTCAACGAAAAACTAGTCCAGCACACCACTGAAAGCCAACCATCAACCGATTTAGCAATCAACAATGGCGAAGAACCAACTGAATCGGCCAATACAATAACGCCCCTTTGGGTTTTCAAATGTGAGGATGAGATTCGTTCAACGGCCGTCATTTCAAGCGGAAGCATATTCGTTGGTGCCTACGATAACAATTTATATAGCTTAAGAGCAGACAATGGGAAGTTCGCCTGGAAATACCCTTCCTCCGATGGTATTGCCTCTTCGCCCAATGTTTATGAAGACTCCGTTTTTATCGGTTCTTCTGATAATCATTTATATAGCCTCAGGCGCCAAAACGGCCGTCTAAACTGGAAATTTGAAACCGGCGGGCCAGTTTACTCCTCCCCACGAGCCGACTTTGATCATGTATTCTTCGGCTCCGACGACGGTTTCCTATACGCCGTCAATGTTTCAAGCGGCCGAATGGCCTGGAAAGCCAAAGCCCACAGCCGGGTTCGCTCATCTCCATGTGTAACCGATGACCGTGTTTTTTTTGGCACAGAAGGCGGCTATGTTTTTAGCGTCGATCTTTCTGGCGAAGTAAAATGGCAATTCCAAGCCAAGCGCTCTATAACCTCCTCCCCCATCTTCGCTGAAGATATGGTATTAGTGGGATCGATGGATGCCACTGTCTATGCTCTCGATTCAAGCTCCGGCTGGGCCATCTGGCGCTATAGAACCCGCCGCTCCATTGTCTCCTCCCCAGTTGTTGAGGATGGCGTCGTCTATATTGGCTCCTCCGATGGCAACTTATACGCCATCGACGTTCACTCCGGCCGCAAACTTTGGGAATTCCAATCCGAGGGGCAAATCAATGGCTCTCCAGCCGTTTGGGAAAAAGCGATTTATTTTGGCTCAACAGATGGTTTTCTTTATAGTATTGACAGCAAACGGGGAAAACTGCGTTGGAAATTCAAAACAGAAGGAATGGTGATCTCCACCCCTGTAATAGATAGTGGCATCGTCTATTTTGGATCAACAGACCACCATTTATATGCCTTACCTGTCTAAGTATGTCATAGTTACTATTTGACAAACAAATACGCTGCATCTCACAATTTGCCGATTAGTTCCACTAAATTATTCTGAACGACCAGATCGAAAACATTCATTAATCGTAGAAGTAACTTGGATTAAACAATATGAAAAATATACAATCAGTTCCAGAAACAAGTTCACAAGAAGAATCAGAAGACGACACTGTGGAACTGATCGTACCAGATGAGCTACGTCCATCCTCCCAAGAAGACAACAACGATGTAGCAGATTCAACAACAGAAGATGTCGATGCCACAACCCCAACAATGGCAGAAGAAGCCGCATCAACGGCCGATGTTACCGTTATCGGCGAAGTTGTCCTCCGCGACGAAGCAGAAGCAGAAGCCTTAATTGACAGTGGACGAACGATACCTCTCCAACCACTAGCAGAAGAGACTGTCGTTAATCTCGAAAAACATCGCATAGAGCAGGTATTAGAGAAGCCACCTGTTATGCAAGCCTTCCAACGCTCAAACATCGGCTTTATTCGGACACGCAACGAAGACGCTTCTTTTATTTTTACGGCCGATACTGGAGGCGAAGAGCCATTAATGCCCTTTGGCCTATACATCGTCGCCGATGGCATGGGCGGCCATTTTGCCGGCCACGAAGCCAGCAAAAATGTATCCCGCATGGTTGCCAAACAAGTTATGCAGCGGATCTATCTCCCGATGCTTCTAAATAACGGTTCCGCAGGGCCTGGTGAACCCGTCCAAGATGTCATGTTAGATGCCATTCAGACAGCTAACACCACCATCCACAGTCCCGATCCTGAAAAAGACAGTGGAACAACCCTAACAGCCGCCCTCGTTTTCGGCCGTCGTCTTTATATTGCCCATGTAGGTGACAGCCGAGCTTATATAGTTGAGGATGACGATCTCAAGCTAGTCACAACCGATCACTCTTACGTTCGCCGCCTGCAAGAAGCAGGCCAACTAACCGAAGAGGAAGCAGCCTCCCACCCCCATCGCAACATGCTCTATATGGCTGTAGGACAAGGCGATAGGCTAGATGTTGAAACCTATACCCAATCACTACCAGACAAAGGCAAGTTAATTTTATGTAGTGATGGTTTGTGGGGACTCGTCACAGAACAGATGGTCAAAGAAATTCTATCCAAAGAAAATACATCCTTAGAAGAGATGTGTGATGAGTTAGTAGATTCAGCCTTAAAAGCCGGTGGCTACGACAACATCACAATTATACTTGTAGATTTTTCAATGTAATAAACTGGAGGAGCAACGACGCTCAGCGCCCGTTTTGCTGAGTGTAGATGTGGAAGAGAGATGGCAACAGAATTGCTGAACGTAAATGTATTAGGATCACGTAAAGCCATAGCGGCTCTAGATTTTGCCCAATTGTTATACCTGTTGGTAGATATTCGGCCGCCAAGTGAAGTTAAATACGATCACCTTCCCCTAAACCTATGTCTAGTTATTGATAGAAGCACCTCCATGAAGGGGGAACGATTGGATAGAGTTAAGGCTGCCGCCTCATTATTAATAGAGCGGTTAGGGGCAGAAGATATTATCTCTATCATAACTTTTAGCGATCGTGCCGAAGTTGTCTTGCCTGCTGTTAAACCAGAAAACAAGCAAACACTCATTGCTCGCGTAAGAAGCATCATGGCTTCTGGCGGCACAGAAATTTACCAGGGATTGGCTGCCGGAGTAAAGGAAATGAAGCAAATCCCACTTCAAGGCCACACCAATCACCTCATTTTGTTAACAGATGGTCAAACTTATGGCGATGATGAAGCTTGCCTTAACCTGTCTAAAAAAATGGCTTCACAGGGCATTGGCTTAAGCGCTTTCGGCATTGGTTCTGACTGGAACGATCAATTTTTAGACAGTTTAGTTTCATCATCTGGTGGTGAATCAGGCTTAATCGAATCAGCGAAACAAGTATTCGATACCTTACAAAATCGGATTCAGGGTTTAGGTACAATCTATGCCGAGAACCTTCGTTTGCTGTCAGAGTTCCCAATGGGCATCAACTTAAAGTCTGGGTTCAAGGTCGCACCATTCGCCCAACCGTTGACAAATGATTCAAACACTTGCCGTCTCGGCGCAGTTGAAGGCCGCTCCCCTCTATCTATCCTACTAGAATTTACAATTGAACCTCAATTACCAGGTCGGAATATCAACCTCCCCCTTAATCTCGCTGGTGATATACCCACCCACAGTGTACAGAATTATATTTCCAAACAAAGCTATGACTTTAGCGTTGTGACGGACGAACCCCGAATCAATCCACCAAAAGCATTAACAGATGCCGTTCAAGCATTAAATTTCTATCGGTTGAATGAGAAGGTTTGGGAAGAGATTGAAGATGGGGATCTGCCTCGGGCAACCAACCGAATGCGCCGCCTAACCACCCGCTTATTGGAAGCCGGTCACACCCAACTTGCCCAACAAGCCTATTCTGAAGCAGAACGGCTTGCAAATATAGGTTCACTTTCGCACGAGGGGCGAAAACGGTTAAAATATGGTACTCGTTCTCTAATTAACCAAACAATAAATCTGGAAAACAATGATTAAATGTAGCGAATGCGGTTCAAATGAAATGGAAGGGGCGCTTTACTGTAGCGAATGTGGTAATTCACTACTGAAAACCAGGGAACAGGCCACTGCCCAGCTTCCTTTTTCAGATTCTTTAAGTGATCCAGTTCCGCCATCCTTGTTAGGCCAAGATTTTGGCGCCGTTTCTGAAGCAAAACGGGTGATGTTTGTCATTCCTAGCAGCGGGCGACGGGTTATACTGGACCTAGACGATGAAATTCGAGTCGGCCGTAATGACTCAACCCGTGACCTGATGCCGGAACTTGACCTGACCAAAGATCGTGGCTCTGATTTTGGGGTCTCTCGACTTCATGCCTCGATCCAGACCTCAAATCGAGGAGTCGTTCTTATTGATTTAGGAAGTACCAACGGCACCTTATTGAATAACTATCGCCTTCCACCTGATCTGCCCTACCCGTTACACAATGGCGATGAAATTCGTTTCGGCCGTCTTCTAGTTCACGTCTTCTTTGAAACATAAATTGAGGCTTCATTTATGACCGCAATTATTATCGTCCATATCAGCAATGAAGATCCTGTTCTGTGCGAAGTAGAAAAACTTCCAGACCCATCAGATCAATATGTTTTAGTCAACAACCCTCGTCGTCGCGATGGCAAGGACATTCATTATTTAGATGATGATGTGACGACCATGATCATTCCCTGGCATCGTATAAACTTTATCCAAGTAATGCCCTCAACCGAGGCTGAAGAAGTAATTACATTTATTCGTGAATAATGGTAGAACAAATCCCTGACAGACTTAAAACCGAGCCATCTCGACTTGTATTAGTCGTCGATGACGAACCACGTATGATCCGCTTCATTCGAATGAACCTTGAATTAGAAGGATATCGGGTCATCGAAGCCAGTAATGGCGCCGAGGCATTAGAACAGGTACGGCAGCATATCCCTGATTTAGTTATCATGGATGTGATGATGCCCAAGATGGACGGCTTTGAAGCCCTGCGTCTCCTGCGAGACATCTCAACAGTGCCAGTTATTCTCCTCACCGTAAAAAGCGATGAAGAAGATCGTATTCGGGGCCTAGAATTAGGAGCCGATGACTATATAACCAAGCCCTTTAGCCCCCGCGAATTAGCCAGCCGAGTCAATGCAGTCCTGCGCCGAGCCAGTTGGCCCACATTGACACCCCGAACCGTTCTACATATTGATGATCGGCTCATGGTAGATTTCAATCGACATCAAGTCATCGTAGAGGGAGAACGGATCGACTTACGGCCGACTGAATACCGGCTCCTAAGCCATCTCATCCAAAATGCTGGCTGGGTTCTGCCCCACGATTCCCTGCTGGCAAAAGTGTGGGGCTATGAATATCGAGATGAAACCCACTACCTACGACTATATATAAATTATTTAAGAAAGAAGATCGAGAAAGATCTTTCCAATCCCAAGTATATATTAACTGAACGTGGTGTAGGCTATCGATTTGTAGATTTTAAAAACAAAGATCAAGTCAAAAACGATTAAGAACAATGGCTCCCCAGGTTACAAGCTCGGGGTCTCTCTGGACAGGTGACTTTAATATCGGTCTGGAGGGCCTCGAGTTTTTTGAATTGACACAAACATACCTTCCCGTAGAAGATCGAAAGCAAGTGCGGGAAGCATTTGATCTTGCCAAGCGCGTCCACGGCGACCAAAAGCGACGCTCTGGAGAGCCGTTCTTTATCCACCCCCTCACAGTTGCCTATTACCTGGCCATCTTTCGGATGGACGCGCCAGCTTTAATAGCCGCTCTTTTACACGATGTTGCCGAAGACACCCATGTATCACTTGAAGAAATAGAGGAGGGGTTTGGGCGGGAAGTCAGGAATCTCGTCGATGGCGTAACAAAATTGAAGGAAGTATCGGCCGAATTTTCTAAGGGTCGAAAACTCAACCCAGATGAAATTCGAGACGCCTCCCTTCATAAGATGTTTGAGGCCATGACCGGAGATGTCCGGGTTGTCCTAGTCAAACTATTCGACCGTTACCACAACATGCTCACCATAAGTGCCATGCCCCCAAAAAAACAGGCAGAAAAAGCAAGTGAGACCTTATGGATTTATGCACCCCTGGCCAACCGCTTAGGAATCTGGTGGTTAAAAACAGAGCTAGAAGCCCTAAGCTTTGAGGTATTAGACAAACAAGTTTTTGAAAATATCAGCCAGGATGTAAATAACCTCGTCCTTCGCCGTCAGCCACTTTACAGCAGTATTTCAGAACAGATAATCGATTTGTTGGTTCAAAATGGTCTTGAGGTCCATGATGTCACGCCGTCTGACCATAGCGTCGCTTCCGTTTATCAAAGTTTAGCAGACCAGGCAAAAACCGATGTGGTCAGTAAAACAGATTTCCCCTTAAGATTCACCATCCTATTAGAAGATGAAACAGCCTGTTATCAAGCTCTAGGCTTAATCCATAACCGCTGGAAACCTATACCTGGCCAATTTGATGACTACATTGCCATCCCCAGAGAAAATCTATACCGGGCGCTGCACACAACTGTTATCCATACCAGCGGCGAGCCATTAAAAATTCGGTTTAGAAGCGCCGCCATGCACGAAGTCTCCGAAATCGGCGTACTAGCTCGCTGGGTTCACGCAGGGTCGCCATTATGGGATCAGGGAGTGGCGGATCAAGTTGATGCCCTAATCGCCGAAGTTAATAAAAATATTCGATTAGAATCAGACTCATTTAGTGGTGTCGTAAAGGGACTAGTTGAAGATGTTTTCGGCCGACAAATCACAGTATATACACCGAATGGTGACATTATTGAACTACCTAAAGGGGCAACAGCCATTGATTTCGCCTATGCCATTCATACCGAAGTTGGCAACCAATGTCAAAATGCCTATGTGAACGATGAACCTTTTCCACTAAACAAACCATTGAGGGACGGGGATCGGGTACGAATCACAAAATCGGGTTGGGGGAGAGTCCAACGAATTTGGCTGGAAGAAGACTTGGGCTTTATCAAGACCAGCCGGGCCAGAACCCAAGTCCGACGCTGGTTTCGCCGAATTTCAGACCAAGCGGCTTTGAAACAGGGGAAGGAGCTTCTGACAGAGGAGTTAACATTAATCGGGATGAGCGCCTATTCCCATAAGCAAGTGGCAAAAATGCTTGATTTTAACAAACCCAAGCAGCTATATTATGCCTTAGGACGGGCTGATATTTTGCCAAGTTTAGTAGCCAGAAAAGTGTTGGAAAAAGATTGGCACGACGAACCAATACGTCGTGTAGGCCATCCAGTTCAAACCGAGAACGGTCAAGAATTAACGATCCTAAACACAACCGAGACAGATTTACGCCTTTGCAAAGCCTGTAAACCGCGCCAAGGCGACACAATCTTAGGCTTTCGCCGCTCCAGCGGCGGCCTAACCATTCACAAAGAAGATTGTTACGCTTTACGGCCGGATCCCCAAACCAAAAATCAGGTCAAATTATTGTGGGGCCGAGATGGAAGCTATCAGGTCCGCAAATTTACCATTCAAGTAGACGTCTATGATCGCAGCGGCCTGATCTTCGAGCTATCAGAGCTGCTTAACAGTGAAGCCATCAATATCTCAACCATCAATACCCCACCCAGTAATATCAACGGCCAACTTTTCGTCGTCCTGACAATTGAAGTCAATGGCCCAGACCAGCTCGTCCGCATCCTCCATCGCGCCCAAACCTTAATTAATGTTTACAATGTACAATGTTTCCCACGACATGGAAATGGATTAACATCCGCTTCATTTAAATATATCCGCTCCACAAGTTGACATCCACAGCATAACCTATATAATTCATTTCTGTTTTGAGTTGCTCTTGAAACAGAAACTTAAAATAAACATTTACTAAGCTGCCTTTGGGCAGCTTTTGTGTTCACAAGTAAAACCCTTAAAGGAGTATAATTATGATTAGTAAAAAGTTTTTTAAAACCAAAGAAGAATGTGAAGTTACCTTCGAATATGAAGGTAACTCTGCTAAGAAAGTTCAATTAGTTTCCAGCGCCAATAACTGGGAACCCATCACGATGAAAAAACGTAAGAAAGATGGCGTTTTCTACACCCGTGTCCGAGTTCCCAACAACAGCGAAATTCAATTCCGCTATCTGCTGGACGGCAGCACCTGGGTCAATGAGCCAGAAGCTGACGCGCTTGTTGCCAACGAACATGGCAGTCAAAATGGTGTCATCGACACCACCAAAGCCAGTTAATTTAACTATCGCTATTCTTTGATGAAGGGCATCCTGAAAAAACCAGGATGCCCTTTTTTGATTATGAACTTCTAATGGCTCACATCACTTAATGTGATAGAATAGGTGTTCTATTTGCCTTGGGGAAGTTTGGCCTTTTTTTAAGTAAATAGCATGGTTTGCTAGAAGAAAAAGCCTGACTTCTAATGTCCGGTTTCAAGATGCAGGAGTGTTATGTCCCTCAATAAAATTGTTGTGCGCGGTGCGCGAGAACACAATTTGAAAAATGTCACTGTCGAAATTCCTAGAGATAAACTCGTTGTCATCACCGGTCTATCTGGCTCTGGGAAATCGTCATTGGCATTTGACACCATTTTTGCCGAGGGGCAGCGGCGCTATGTAGAATCGCTGTCAGCTTATGCTCGTCAATTTTTAGGGCAAATGGAAAAGCCGGATGTGGATCAGATTGAAGGCTTAAGTCCGGCCGTTTCAATCGATCAAAAAGGAGTCAGCCACAACCCTCGCTCTACCGTCGGAACCGTCACCGAAATATATGATTACCTTCGTCTTCTCTTTGCTCGTGTCGGCACCCCCCACTGTCCACAATGCGGCCGTCCCGTCATGCCCCAATCCGCCGAACAAATCGTCGAAAGCGTCCAAAAGATGCCCCTCGACAGCCGTATTCTCGTTTTAGCCCCCCTCGTCATGGATCGCAAAGGCCACCACCTGGGCATTTTCGAAGATGTTCGCAAATCAGGCTTTGTTCGCGTTCGGGTGGATGGAGACGTGCGGCAAGTTGATGAAGAGATTGAGCTAGATCGCTACAAGAACCACTCAATCGAGGCAGTCGTAGATCGACTGGTAGTTCGTTATCCATTAGAAGACAAGAGCGAAGCAGCCCAAGCCGACCGCTCTCGGCTGACCGATTCAATCGAAACCGCTCTAAGACTCGGCGGGGGAACAGTCATCATCAACGATGTCACCGATCCAGAAAATCCATCCGATCACCTCTATTCAGAACACCTTTCCTGCGCCTATGACGGAACCAGCATTCCTGAAATCGAACCCCGCACCTTTTCCTTTAACAGCCCACATGGCGCTTGTCCCGCTTGTCAAGGCTTAGGGACAAAAAAGGCCATTGATCCCGGCCTAGTCGTCCCCAATAAAGACCTGACACTCGAAGACGGGGCAATCGTTGGCTGGCCAACAGATGATAAGCAAGGTTACTACTGGCAGCTTTTGAAAGCAACGGCCGATCATTTTTCAATTCCAATCGACGTTCCCGTCAAACAGTTAAACGAAGCCCAATTTCAAATCTTATTTTACGGCAGTGGGCAAGAAGAAATCCCCGTCCGTTATGTCAACAGAGAAGGCCACGAACGAACCTATCGCACCACCTTCGAAGGCGTTATCAGCAACCTTGAACGACGCTATATCGAAAGCACCTCCGATTACGTCCGCAACAAATTAGAAGATTACATGGTCAACCGCCATTGCAACACCTGCCAAGGAACCCGATTGCAGCCCGTTGCTCGCGCCGTTGATCTCTTTGGAGAAACGATAGCAACACTAACAGATTGGCCCGTATTAACTATCCTAGAATGGGCCGACTGCCTTCGCCAGGATGAAACAACCCCCTTAAGTGAACGCCAAAAGCTCATTGCCGCCCCGATATTAAAAGAGGTTTACTCTAGGCTGGAATTTATGATCAATGTCGGGCTGGATTATCTGACCCTCAACCGCTCTGCCGGAACGTTGAGCGGCGGCGAAGCACAGCGCATTCGCCTGGCAACCCAAATCGGCAGTCGTCTAATGGGCGTGCTTTACGTCCTTGATGAACCCAGCATTGGCCTCCACCAACGCGATAACGACCGCCTCATTCATACCTTGATGGGAATGCGCGATTTGGGCAACACTGTCCTCGTTGTTGAACACGATGAAGAAACCATTCGCCAGGCCGACTGGGTCGTCGATCTTGGGCCAGGAGCCGGCCGCAATGGGGGTGATGTAGTCGCAGAAGGCATCGTGCCAGATATTATTGCCAATGAACAATCCTTGACAGGTGATTATCTAAGCGGCCGTAAAAAGATCCCCATCCCTAATAAAAGGCGTAAAGGCAAGAAAGACCAGCATCTCCTTGTCAAGGGCGCGCGAGAAAACAACCTGAAAAATGTTGATTTCAAGATACCATTAGGTACATTGGTTTGCATCACTGGCGTCAGTGGCAGCGGCAAAAGCTCCTTCCTCATTGAAATCTTGAGTAAACGCCTTTCCCAAGTATTCTACCGCTCCAAAGAGCTACCCGGCGCTCACGACAGCGTAGAAGGCTTAGAACATCTGGACAAGGTCATTGAGATCGATCAAAGTCCCATCGGCCGTACCCCCCGCTCCAATCCTGCCACCTACACCAACCTCTTCAACCCTATCCGCGATCTCTTCGCCGGACTGCCCGAAAGCAAAATACGAGGGTACAAACCCGGCCGTTTTTCCTTCAATGTCAAAGGCGGCCGTTGCGAAGCCTGTCAGGGGCAAGGCCAAAACCGGATCGAAATGCAATTCCTGCCCGACATTTACGTTCCCTGCGAAATCTGCAAAGGCGCTCGCTATAACCGGGAAACGCTCCAGGTAGCTTACAAAGGCAAAAACATCGCTCAGGTACTCGACTTGAGCATAGAAGAAGCCCTTGAATTCTTCGCCAACATCCCCCGCATCAAACGAAAATTAGTCACCCTGAATGAAGTTGGCTTAGGCTATATCCGGCTCGGCCAACCCGCCCCAACATTAAGCGGCGGCGAAGCCCAACGCGTCAAACTGAGCCGCGAACTCTCCAAGATCGCCACTGGCAACACCATCTACATCCTCGACGAACCCTCCGTCGGCCTCCACACCCATGATGTTGCCAAATTGATTCAAGCCCTCAACCGCCTGGTAGACAAAGGCAACACCGTCATCATCATCGAGCACAACATGGACATCATCAAAGTCGCCGATCATCTCATCGACCTCGGCCCAGAAGGGGGCGATAAAGGCGGAACGATTGTGGCCCAAGGAACCCCCGAACAAGTTGCCACCATCCCCAACTCCTACACCGGCCAATTCCTAAAACAAGTCCTCAACGGACAAGCTTAATCACTAAAAATCTGAACAGCTACAACCCCATCGCCCAAAACTCCCTCTCCGCGCTCATCAAGTCGGGTAGTTATAAATTAGAGTTGTTCCTAATTAACAAAACACCTGTGGTTGTCATACCTGCGAAGGCAGGTACCTATTTTCTCAAACAAGTGGATTCTCCCTTAATGGGAATTACACCGTTAAATTTTTATACAGGAACAATGCTAACAAGCAAACTATCATGCCTCACGGCCGTGTCAACTCCCCTCTCAAATCCTCCTGCATCCTCTCCTTCACCCACGCCGGATCGGTATTAATGCTGAAAAGGTAGGCCAGCTTCGTCAGCGCCGCTTCGGCCGTCATATCAAAGCCACTAATCAACCCTGCCTCCGCCAACAGCGTCCCCGTCTCATACTTCGTCAAATCCACCGTCCCCCGCAGACACTGCGTCACATTAACGATCACCACTCCCCGATCCGTCGCCGCCCGCAACACATCCAAAAACTGCTCATCATTCGTCGGCCCATTTCCACCACCATACGTCTCCAACACCAACCCCCTCAGCGGCGGTCGCAGCATATTGTCCAATACATCCGCCGAAATCCCCGGAAACAACCGCAGCGCCCCAACCCCCGGCTCCGTAATCTCTCGTAGTACAAGTTCCTCACCCACTGTCCGTTTAATCAAATGATGATTCACTTCAATCTCAATCCCCACCGTCGCTAGTGGTGGGAAATTTGGCGAACCAAAGGCATCAAAACCATCGGCATCAATTTTCACCGACCGGCAGCCCCGCAGCAGTTGGCTGTTAAAATAAAGGCCCACCTCTGGAATCGGCCGTTCCGCTGCCGCCAACATCAAAGCCGTAATCAAATTCTCCTGCGCGTCATTCCGAATTTCGCACAACGGAATTTGCGATCCCGTCACAATAATCGGCTTCTTCAACCCATGAAACATAAACGACAACGCCGAAGCCGTATAAGCCATCGTATCCGTCCCATGTAGCACAATGAAACCATCATACGCCTCATAATGATCATAAACATCACGTGCAATCTGGGACCAATCCATCGGCGTCATATTCGGCGAATCCAACAGCGACTCATACTCATGAATCGTATAAGTCGGCAAAGACTCATGACGAAAGGCAGGTATAGCCGCCATCTCATCCTGTAGATAATTAGACATGGGTACATAATGTCTATCCACCAACTTCATCCCAATCGTTCCCCCCGTATAAGCAATGTAGACGCTTTTATTCATAAATATCTTTAATTGGTTCCCGCATAATCGCAGCCTAAGTAACCGCTCAAATTACCAGCATCTTTCTTGAAAAACCCTATACCGCTTACCTAATCAAACTGGTAGTTACCAAAATATATCATAACTTTATGTTAATAATCAAATATCTTCATCTCAAAGAAAAGCGTCCCTCAGAACATATGTATCACAAAAAATTTGACCCCATCCCGATTATGGTCATTTTTAGCAAATATGTGCTAAAATAGAAGATATTACAAATCAACTTCTGCGAAGAAAATCATGAAATTAGGCTCCATTGTTCAAATAAATATTGGCGTAACCGATCTGGCTCATTCCCTCAACTTTTATAAAACGTTAGGCTACCAAAAGCTCGATCAAAATACAAAACCCTACCCTTGGGCGCAACTTACCGATGGGCAAAATCTGTTACTCCTAAACCAGGATGGCAATCGCTATCTTGGATTGGGCTACTTCTCGGCCGATGCCGCCGAACGCGTTGCTGCAATGGAAAAAATGGGAATTGAGTTTGTACAGAAACAGGAACAGAACGGCCGATTATTCATGGCAATATTCAGCGGCCCTGGCCGTTTAGCCGTTGGCCTCATCAACCATGACCCAACCGAAATGCCCCAGCCAACCGGCGAACCCCTCTCCATCTGTGGCAAGTTCGGCGAATTCTCCATCAACGTAGACCACTTTCAGGAAGCGGCCGATTTTTGGACCAAACTTGGGTTCGATTGCACCTATCAAAGCAAACAGCCCTATCCTTGGGGCATATTCACAGACAGCATGATCGTCCTCGGCATCCACCAAACCCCCAACGAAGAAGAATATCGCTTTGACGGCCCCGCCATCACCTATTTCTCTCCCGATATGGCAGACCGAATAGCCAACCTAAAAGAAAAAGGTATCTCCTTCGCAAAAGAGATAGCCGACGATTCCGGCCTGGTCAGCAATGCCATTATAGCTGGGCCAGATGGTGAAGAGCTATTCCTTTTCAACGGAGAAATTTAATTAACGCAACGCAGACAACAGCGCCGTTCGTCTCAAACAATTACAAACCGAATACATTCCAAAAGACAAAAAGCCAGCGCCCTCTAAAATTAGACCAAGCTCATTTCTCCGTTTTCTTTCAGAATTGGATCGTAAATCCCTGCCTCTATAGGTATAATTCCCACCATTGTTGATATCTTTGCAGGGAGAATTATCCTTTGATTTCTGGTTTAATAAAAACAATGCGGCCAAGACAATGGTCAAAGAACGGCTTCGTATTTGCCGCCCTCTTTTTCGACCGCCAGGTATTGGCCCTAGACAGCATCATTCAAGCAATCCTGGCCTTCCTCCTATTGTGTCTCATATCCAGCGCCGTCTACATCATGAACGACCTGGCCGACATTGAGAGTGACCGCCAGCACCCCGTCAAACGCAATCGGCCGTTACCATCAGGCAAACTAGACCCAACAACAGCCAAAATCGCCCTGGTTGCTTTCGTTCTAGTTGGCTTGGGTGCCAGCTTTGCTCTCTCAATCCCTTTCGGCCTCATCTTACTCGGCTATTTCGTACTTCAAATCGCCTATAATGTGCGCCTTAAACACATGGTACTGTTAGATGTCAGCGCCGTAGCAACAGGCTTCATTCTCCGAGTAGCAGCCGGGGTTGCCATCATTCAAGTCGAACGCTTCTCCCCCTGGCTCTATGTCTGCACCGGGTTCCTGGCCCTGTTCCTGGCCCTCGGCAAGCGGCGGCACGAAATAGATCTGCTAGGCACAGGCGCAGGCAGTCATCGGGCCATCCTTGATGAATACAATCTCGATTTAATAGATCGGCTAATGAGTATAGTAGGAACCAGCGCCCTCGTTTCCTACAGTCTATACACCTTCCTCTCCGAAGGATTGCCGCCCAACAATCTGATGATGTTGACCATTCCCTTTGCCCTTTACACCCTTTTCCGGCTCCTCTACCTCATTCATGTGCGTCATGAAGGCGGTGCGCCAGAAGAGATTTTGTTGCGAGATCGGCCCTTACAAGCCACCCTGTTTCTTTGGGCAATCGTTATCTTTTTAGCGCTATATGTCTTCTCCTAAGCCAATTCAGATGAAAACCACCAAGGCATCCGCGCCCGGCAAAATGATACTTTTTGGCGAACACGCCGTCGTCTACGGCCGTCCCGCCATCGCTGCCCCCATCAGCCAACTGCGGGCAACCGCCGTCGTCCAAGACAATCCAGACCCCGGCGTAATCCTCCGCGCCCCCGATTTAGGTCGTGACTACGACCTGCAACGCGCTTCCGAAACCGACCCCTTCGCCAGAGCCGTCCACCTTGTCATCGCCGCCGCTGGCACCTTTCGGATGCCCGACCTGATCATCACCGTGCGCAGCACCATCCCTATTGCCAGCGGCCTAGGCAGCGGAGCAGCCATGGCTGCCGCCGTCATACGCGCCCTAGCCCACCATCTAAGCATCGAATTTCTAGCAACAACTGAATGGGTTTCAAACATGACTTATGAGGTCGAAAAAATCCTGCATGGAACCCCTAGCGGCATCGACAACACCGTCGTCTCCTATGAAAAACCAGTCTATTTTCGCCGCCAACAGCCCCAAAACTTAATCGAAACCTTCAACGTAGCCCAACCCTTACGACTGCTCATCGCAGACACGGCCGTTGCCAGCTCCACCAAAGCAGTCGTAAGCGATGTTGGCCGCCAGTGGCAAAATGACAAACCAACATTTGAAAAACGTTTTGATCAATGTGGGGAAATTGCCAGAAAAGCCCGACAAACCATTGAAACCGGACAGCTAGACAAACTAGGCCAGTTAATGTATGACAACCATAAGATATTACAAGAGATGACCGTCTCCTCCCCCGAACTCGATAACTTAGTGAACGCGGCCAAAACGGCCGGGGCGCTCGGCGCAAAAATGAGCGGCGCGGGTCGGGGCGGCAACGCCATCGCCCTTGTCACCACCAAAAGCGAAACGGCCGTCCGTCAGGCTCTTCTACAGGCCGGGGCAAGAACCGTACTTGCCAGCGTCCTAACATAAAAAACCGACCCATTGGTCGGCAACTTTTACATTTATTAAATTATTTAAGAAGTCAGACGTTTCAAAAAAGTCTGACTTCCGATAACGCTTACCTAGACAGCAGATTTGCTTTCTGTTTTCAAGCAACGAGTACAGATATATTTACGAACCTTTCGACCATTCTCGAAAAAAGTTGCTTTCTGAATATTCGGCTTGAATTGGCGCTTAGTATGTTTCATTGAGAAACTTACATTATTTCCGAACTGTGGCCCCTTGCCACAAACTTGGCATTTAGCCATAATTTCACCTCGACCTGACAAATTAAAAGCGACCATCAAAGTGGTCGCTTGATTTCAAAAAGAACAAGTTGGGTTATTATAGAGAGGTCATTCACTTTGTGCAAGGGCAAGGAGATACTAAATGTCTCAAAAAGATAAAAATATTGGAGAAATCGACATTTCAAATGCCGCAATCTCAACAATTGCCAACCAGGCCGTCAACCAATGCTATGGTGTCGTCGGCATGGCCAACAAAAATTTAGTCAACGGTATTGCCAACCTGCTCTCCCGCGATAGTCGCCGGGGAATCGAGGTGACTGTTGATGAAGATGGCATTTTGATTGACGTTTACGTCATTGTCGAATATGGTACAAGGATTCGTGTTGTGGCCGAAAGCATCCAAAACACGGTCAAATTTCACGTAGAAAAAGCAATGGGTTTTCCAGTTAAAGCAGTGAATGTATATGTTCATGGTCTGCGACTGAGCAACCTAAATATGTAGGAAAGTGATTAGCAACTGGTAATTGGTTAATTAAATAATTACCAGTTACTTTCCCCGGTCAGGAGGAAGCGCGTGACGAGCAATCATCCAGCGGAGCCGCTGATGATAACAGAAGATAAATGGCTAGTCTGTGACGGCCGTCAATTACATAAATTGGCCTTAGCCGGATTAAACAGCCTCGAAAGAAACCAACAAAAGATAAATGCCCTCAATGTATTCCCCGTGCCAGATGGCGACACAGGCACAAATATGCTGCTCACCATGCGGGCAGCCTGCAAACGGCTCAAAGATAACGAAGATGAGCATGTCGGCCGTGTTTCCCAAGAACTCTCGCAAGGGGCGCTCATGGGCGCGCGCGGCAATTCCGGCGTTATCCTAAGCCAAATTTGGCGCGGGTTGGCCGCCGGATTAAAAGAGAAAACCCAATTCAACGCAGCCCATTTGGCCCTCGCCCTCCAGGAAGCATCTAACACCGCCTACAAAGGTGTCATGCGCCCGGTCGAAGGCACCATCCTGACCGTCATTCGGGAAGGGGCCGAAGAAGCCCAAGATGCTGCCAGTAAAAGCGCCGATTTGCGCTTCGTCCTGGAACGAGTACTAGAACGATGCGAACAGGTCTTAGCCCAAACCCCAGAGATGCTCCCCGTCCTAAAACAGGCCGGGGTCGTTGATGCTGGGGGACAAGGGTTAGTCTACATTCTCGAAGGCATGTTAAAATACGTCCATGGCGAAGAAATAGTCGCCCCAATGACGACCGAGGCTGACCTCCCGGCCCAGGCCAGAGCCATCCCCGACGAAGGGGTCGTTGAAAATCCCTATGACGTTCAATTTATCCTACTCGGCAAGAATATGGATGTCTTAAAAGTGCGAGATGAGATAGACGCCATGGGCGACTCAACCGTCGTCGTTGGCGACGAGTCAACTATCAAAGTCCACGTCCACGTCAAAGACCCTGGCAAGCCAATTAGCTATGGCATTCGTCACGGTACAATCACCGATGTCGTCGTCGAAAACATGCAGATTCAGATGGAAGAGATAATCGGCCATCAACCTGGAGTTGACAGCCAACTATCCCAACCAGAAATCCCCACTGTCACCCTTGAACCAGGTCAAATTGGGGTTGTCGCTGTGGCAGCCGGTAACGGGTTAGCCGATATTTTCCGCAGCCTTGGCGTGGCGGGCATTGTCAATGGCGGCCAAAGCAACAATCCCAGTACCGAAGAGATTTTCGAGGCCATCCAAGATGTGCCAACCAACCGGATCGTGGTATTGCCCAACAACAAAAATATCATCCTGGCCGCTGAAGCAGCTGGCGAACTTAGCACCAAAGAAGTGGTCGTTATCCCCTCCCGCACCTTTCCCCAAGGGGTTAGCGCGATGCTAGCCTTAAATCCAGATGGCTCATTAGAAGATGTCGGTAAACTAATGGAGTCTGCCTGCGCCGATATCAGCAGCGGCGAAATTACGCTGGCAACCCGCTCGGCCGTTTTAGATGGCGTAACAGTCGGCGAAGGCGAATATGTCGGCATAGCGGACGGCCGTCTCTGCACCGCTGGAGCCAGTATGCCCACAATCTTACCCAAAGTGCTAGAAGAGATGGAAATGGAAGAACGAGAGCTGCTTTCCATTTACTATGGGCAAGATATACTCCCAGCCGAAGCTGATAACCTGGCCCAGCAGATCGAAGCCCTCTACCCAGATTTAGAAATCGAAGTCTTATTCGGCGGCCAAGCTATCTACCATTATATTTTAGGGGCAGAATGAGAACCCAGGCATTTAGATTATCAATCACCCACCAACTACTCAGGTCGAAAATAGCTTGGGTTTTAGTGGAGGCCCTATGACCATTCGCGTCGTCACCGACAGCACCTGTGACATTCCGCCAGAAACGGCCGCTCAACATCGTATCACCGTCGTCCCCGCCTATATCAACATCGGCGATCAAAGCCTGCTAGACGGAGTTGAGCTGAGCCGCAAACAATTCTATGAGCAACTACCTGGCTACCAAACACCCCCCACAACAGCCGCTCCCGCCACCGGCGCCTTCGCTTCAACCTATGAGAAGCTGGCCCAAGAAGGAGCATCCGAAATCCTCTCCATTCACGTAGCCACCAGTCTGAGCGGCGTCCTCAACTCAGCCCGTCTAGGCGCAGAAGCCGCCGCCGACACAATCCCGGTCACCTTATTCGACTCCATGCAGTTATCAATGGGACTAGGTCTGCAAGCCATAACGGCCGCAAAAGCCGCCGCCGAAGGCAAATCAATGACTGAAATCGTGACCATGCTAGAAGAAAGGCGCAGCCGCACCCACGTCTTTGCCCAACTAGATACCCTAGAATATCTGCGACGCAGCGGGCGGGTCAATTGGGCCGAATTCGGCATCGGCACCCTTCTCCGAATCAAGCCCCTCGTCCACGTCTATAATGGTGAAGTTCAAATGCGAGACAAAGTCCGCACCAGCAAGAAAGCATTGGCCCAAATGATTCAATATGCGACAGAATTAGGCCCATTAGAAAGCATCGCCCTTTTACACACCCATGCCCCTGATAAATTAGACCCCTTTAGGCAGCAAACCCAACATCTCTATTCAGCCGACAGTCAACCATTAGCTGTCGAAGTCACACCCGCCATCGGCGCCCACGTCGGCCCCGGCGGTCTTGGCCTCGCCTGCATCACCGCATAGGGCAATCTAATCGAAAATAAAAAAACAGAATAACATACATAACATCTACTAATCATCATTCCAATCACAATCTTCGAGCAAGGAATCTCAAGAGACACTGACTCTTAATCAATAATTCGTAAAATTCGTGTCAATTCGTGGCAAGTTCTTTTTGAAGATTCAAGGAACGGTTACTAAAAAGAAAACTATATGTCAAAAGCATTCAAGCGATTACAACGCGTATTACAACTAGAAGCAGACCAGAATTACCAAAACAAAGCAGTCGTTGGCGGCATCCGGCAGTTCGCCGCTTTTTGGGTAGAACAGGCCCGTAAAGAGGCCGTCGATGAAGCCGATAAGGTTCTAATCGAACAGATCGCCGAAGTCCTCGTCGATTACGGCAAATTGCCCGGCATTGAAGCACGAGCCAACGCCATCGACGACCTCATGTCGCGCCTAAAAGTGCGCGAAGAGCGACTGCCAGATGTGGTAAAAACGGCCGAACCACCCCCCTCTCGCCCCAGAAAACAAGAGAAAACGGCCCCTAAGAAATCCCCATCGCCCAAAGCCGAAAGAAAACCCGAACCAGAAGAAGTTGTCGCCCCCGACCCCGAAGCCCTACGCCAACCTGTAACGGCCCTAAAAGGAGTCGGCCCCAAAGTCGCCCAAACGCTGGCCCGATTAGATGCCGAAACGATCTGGGACCTCCTCTACACCTTCCCCCGCCGCTACGACGACTACAGCCTGATGAAGCCCATCAATCGGCTCAAATATGGCGAATCCGTTACCGTCATCGGCACCATTTGGGAAGTCCGCGCCCGCCAGGCCCGCAACCACAAATTAGTCCAGGCCGTCATCAGCGACGGCACCGCCAAAATCCAGGCCACCTGGTTCAATCAACCCTGGCTGACTGGCAAACTCAAGACGGGTATGCAAATTGTGCTCAGTGGCAAGGTCGATCAATATCTCGGACGGCCGATCTTCCAAAACCCAGACTGGGAACCAGTCGAAATAGAACCCCTCAAAACCCGCCGCATTGTCCCCATCTACCCCCTCACCAGTGGCTTGGGCAGTCATAAAATGCGCGAAATCCAACGACAGGTCGCCAATGATTGGGCTAAAAAGACCCCCGATCCCATGCCCGTTTCCATACGTCAGCGACGAGGTTTTTACACCCTACCACACACACTCAAACAAGCCCACTTCCCTGACAGCCAAGACGCCCTCCACAAAGCCCATCAACGGCTCGTTTTCGATGAGCTTTTCATGCTCCAATTAGGTATGCTAGGCCTTCGCCGTGATTGGCAAACCGCCCCCGGCATTCCCGTTCCCTATAACGAACAAGCCCTAACCGAATTTACCGGAACGCTGCCATTTGAACTAACTGGCGCACAAAAGCGGGTCGTGGACGAGATATTGAACGACATGGCCCTGGAAGTGCCGATGAACCGCTTGCTGCAAGGTGACGTTGGGGCAGGCAAGACCGTCATCGCGGCCGCAGCAATGGTAGCCGCCGTTCGCGGCGGTCTCCAAGCCGCTCTCATGGCCCCAACCGAAATTCTAGCCGAACAGCATTATCAAGGCTTAAGCCACCTACTTGGTAAATTAAACATCCGCGTCTCGCTCCTAACTGGCAGCGCTACCCCCGCTCAACGAACCACACTATATGAAGAGCTGGGCGACGGCACGGCCGAAGCCATCATCGGAACCCAAGCCCTCATTCAAGAAAAAGTCAACTTCAAGAATCTAGGACTGGTCGTCATTGATGAGCAGCATCGCTTCGGTGTCGAGCAACGCAAAGCCTTGCGAGACAAAGGGGCTGTAACAGAAAGCGCCGTCTCATCCAATGGCAATGGCAGTGCCGCCCCCGAACCAAACCCCCATCTCCTGGTGATGAGCGCCACCCCCATCCCCCGCAGTCTGGCCCTATCCCTATACGGCGATCTCGACCTATCCATTCTGGACGAAATGCCCCCTGGCCGCCAAGAGATTAAAACCCGCTGGCTCCGGCCCAGCGAACGAGAACGCGCTTACGCCTTTGTCCGCAGCCAGATCGAAAACGGCCGTCAAGCCTTCATCATCTGCCCCCTCGTCGAAGATTCAGACAAGATAGATGCCAAATCGGCCGTTGCCGAACATGAACGGCTTCAAACCGAGGTCTTTCCCGATCTAAAGCTCGACCTTTTACACGGCCGTATGAAACCAAGCGAGAAAGAAGATGTCATGCGCCGCTTCTATGCCGCCGAAACCGACATCCTGGTCTCCACCTCCGTCATTGAGGTCGGCATTGATGTCCCCAACAGCACCATCATGGTCATTGAAGGCGCCAACCGCTTTGGCCTCGCCCAACTCCACCAGTTTCGCGGTCGGGTTGGCCGGGGCCAACACCAATCATACTGTCTCCTCTTAGCCGAAAGCGTCTCCGGCGATGCCGAACAGCGTCTAGAAGCTTTAGAAAAAACAAACGATGGCTTCATGTTAGCCGAAAAAGATTTAGAGATTCGCGGCCCCGGCCAATTCTTCGGCCAACGACAAAGCGGCCTGCCAGAATTACAACTCGCCTCGCTGCTCGATATGAAGATGCTAGAGATAGCCCGCGAAGAGGCCCAGACCCTATTCGAGAGCGACCCACTCCTAGAAAGGCCAGAACACGCCCTGCTCCATGAGCAAGTGGCCCAATTTTGGGAACAAGCGGCTGATATCAGCTAACCAGTAATTGGTAATTGGCGCTTAAATTACCAATTACCAATTACAGCTTACCAAAAATCGATTACGGAGGACACCTTGAACATTCGAGCCATCTATCCCGGCACCTTCGATCCCGTCCATTATGGTCATCTCGACCTCATGTATCGTGCCTCAGCCATCTTCGACACCCTCATCATCGGCGTCTTTGATCACGGACGGCCGTCCAAGTCCGTTCTCTTTTCCGTTGAAGAGCGGGTACAGATGATTCGGGAAGCGTTGGGCGACAAGCCAGATAATATCGTGATTCGGCCGTTCGGTGGCCTATTGGTCGATTTTGCCGATCAAGAAGGGGCCAAAGTTATCGTTCGTGGGCTGCGCGTCTTCTCCGATTTTGAATTTGAATTCCGCATGGCCCTCGCCAACCAGCGTCTCAAGCCCGAAATCGAAATGATTAGCTTCATGACCCGCGAAGAACACAGCTTCCTCAGCAGCACCATCATTCGAGAAATAGCCACCTTTCAAGGCGACATCAGCAGTATGGTTCCCCCAAATGTCCAAAACGCGCTCCTCGAACAGTTTAATGGGGATAATGCAAATGAGTATACAGTACCAGTTTCATTGCGCGACTAAGCCTGACAGGTATAATCGCAAACAACCGTAGCTTCCAAATCAAAAATCGGGTTCCTCGTCAAACTGTTTAAAAAACATTGACCAAAATCCGGTTTCTCAGAATAGGGTAAGACGATGGATATTCAACATCTGATTGATCGATTAGAACAGACACTAGCAGAAAGTCGACGCATCCCCTTGACAGCCAACTTAATCGTTGATGAGGATCGAGTCTTTAATATCATTGACCAACTTCGCGTCACTTTGCCAGAAGAAGTCAAAAAGGCCAGTCGGGTTGAGGCCGAGAAAGACCGTATTTTGGCTCAGGCCAAAGAAGAAGGAGATCGGATTCGAGAGCTAGCCAAACAAGAAGCGGCCGAACTCGTCCGGCGCGACACTATCATGACGGCCGCCCAGCAACGAGCCGACACCATCTTAGAACGCGCCCGCCGCGATGCCGACATACTCCGACACGACTCCGATGCCTATGTCATGGAAGTGCTGTCCAAATTAGAAGAAGATTTACTGCGCTCCCTCTCCGTCGTCCGCAACGGAATGCGAAAAATCCAGGTCGATCACGAAGCAATCGTAGCCCCTGAATCCCAACCAGTTTCAAAGTAAGCGACCATATCAGTTAGTTGATCACCTAAGTCATTACAAATTAAGAGCTATTTCGCCTTGACACAAAGTGGGGCGTGACTATAATTACGAATCGCGGCAATCGTGCCGCTTTTTTTTGCTTGCATAACGAATTAGTAATTGGTAATTTAGAGAGGAAATAATAATGGGTGCTGTACCTAAGAGAAGAATATCCCGAACCCGACGGGCCAAAAGACGGACACATGATGCTTTAGCCACCCCACACTTGGTCAACTGTGACAATTGTGGACATATGAAACGGCCGCACTATATGTGTCCCAACTGCCGAACCTATAACGGACGGCAGATCCTTCCAGAAATCGCCGAATAATAAAACTCGGAAATAAGCAGTGAGCGTTGCTTTTCTGTTCCCCGGCCAGGGGTCACAGCACGTGGGTATGGGATTTGATCTTTATCAAGCTCAACCTGTCTCCCGTGCTGTTTTTGATCAAGCAGACCAACAACTCGGTTTTTCCCTTTCCGACTTATGCTTTAACGGCCCAGAAGACGATCTCGTCGATACCGTTAATCAACAACCAGCCCTATTAGCAACCAGCATCGCCCTATTACGGGCCATGCAAGCCAATGGGTCAGCCGAACCAGACTTCGTAGCCGGTCACAGCCTGGGCGAATTTTCAGCCCTGGTCGCAGCAGGCAGTCTGACCTATGCTGATGGACTGGCCCTGGTTCGGAAGCGCGGCGAGCTGATGAAAGCAGCTGGAGAAAGACAACCAGGCGCAATGGCCGCCATTCTCGCTCTCGATGCGGGTCAAGTAGAAGCCATCTGTGTTGAGGCAAGCGAGAAAGTCGGAAAACCCGTTCAAGTTGCCAACGACAACTGCCCCGGCCAGCTTGTTATTTCCGGTGATGAAACTGCCCTAACCGAAGCAATGGCCCTGGCCCAGGCAGCGGGCGCACGAAAAGTAGTCCAACTACCTATTTCGATTGCCGCCCACTCCCAATTGATGGCCTCCGCCGCCGAAGAATTCGCCCACGCCGTAGACAACGCCCCCATCGCTCCCCCCCGAATGCCCGTCATCGGCAATGTCACCGCCCAGCCTCTGACAACCCCTGAAGCAATCCGAGACGAACTCAAAGCGCAACTCACCTCCCCCGTACGTTGGACAGAATCCATGAATTACCTCGTTGAGCAAGGCGTTGACACCATCTACGAAGTAGGTCCAGGCGACGTCCTCCAAAGCCTCATGAAACGAATCAACCGCTCCATCACCCGCAACAAATTCGATTTACAAACGCCGTAACGTGAAACAACCACTTACCCATTACAGATAATTCACGACAAAATATCAGTAGGTATCTAAAATGTTAAACGAAAAAGTAGCCATCGTCACCGGAGCCTCTCGTGGAATTGGTGCAGCCATTGCGGCCGTTCTAGCCCAAAACGGCGCCAAAGTTGTCATCAACTACAACAGCAGCGCCGATGCAGCCGAAGCAGTCGTAGCTCAAATCAAGGCCAACGGCGGCGAGGCAACGGCCGTTCAAGCCAATGTCGGCGACTTTGCCGCCAGCCAAAGCCTCGTCAAAACAGCCATCAGCGCCTATGGTCAAGTCGATATCCTCGTCAACAACGCTGGCACAACTCGCGACATGCTCCTCATGATGATGAAAGAAGACGATTGGGATACCGTTATCAACACCAATCTAAAAAGCATGTTCAACTGTTGCAAAGCCGTATTACGGCCGATGATCCGCAAGAAAAATGGCGGTCGTATCATCAACATCTCCTCCATCGTCGGCCTCGTTGGGCAAGGCGGCCAAACAAATTACGCCGCTTCCAAAGCAGGTATCAACGGCTTCACCAAATCACTCGCCAAAGAAGTCGGCTCCCGCCAAATCACCGTCAACGCCATTGCGCCCGGTTTTTTCCCAACAGCATTGACGGATGTGCTATCAGATGATATGGTTCAAAAGGCTCTGGAATTAATACCATTAGGCCGATTGGGAGAATTAGAGGAAGTGGCTCACCTGGTTGCTTTCCTCGCCTCAGATAACGCCGCTTACATCACCGGAGAAATAATCCGCGTCGATGGCGGAATGGCAATGTAAATAATGACTAACGATACATTAACAAGCGACCAAAGCAATGGGCAATCCACATCAAACGAGCGCGAAAGCATCGGCCGTGTTGAAGTTGCCCCCAGTGTCTTAACAACTATCGCCCACTATGCTACACTTGATGTTGAAGGTGTAAACAAAATGGCCCATACCCCGGCCGACGTTGGACAGCTTCTTCGTCGCCACGTCGCCCGCAACGAAGGCGTGATATTAGACTACTCAGACGGGAATCTCATCTTCGACATCTTTGTTCTGATGGATCCCCACGTTAATGTGAGAGAGACAAGCCAGCGATTGCAAACAGCAATTATTGAAGCCATTGATAAAATGGTTGGCATTCCTGTAGACACTGTAAACATCCATGTTGAAGATGTAGTCTACGATATTGGTGAAACGGCATAAGGTTGTCTTCTTATCACGGCAGACAATCTAAATGGTAAAAAACAGTTGCCCAAATTTGTGCAATCTGAATTGATGCCAGTGGAATCAGCGTAAAAACCATGAAAACAAGACGGCGCGCACGTCGAATAACCTTAGAAATTTTATACGAGGTTGATATTGCCGAACATTTAGCGGCAGATGTTATCGAACGACGGCTGCGAGAGCAACCAATGGAAAACGCCGGTATCACATTTACAGAAGAGCTTGTCATGGGGGTCATTGATCACAGAGCCGATATGGATCTGTTAATCTCCGAATATGCCCCCGAATGGCCCTTAGATCAAATGGCCGTCATCGATCGAAACATCCTCCGAATTGCTATTTATGAATTTTTGATCGATTCCACCACTCCGGTAAAAGTGGCTATTAATGAAGCTGTCGAACTAGCCAAAATATACGGAGCTGATAGCGCTCCCCGCTTCATTAATGGCGTCCTCGGCTCGTTAGCAGACCAAAGCCTCGAACTTCGGCAAAAGTTAGAAGCGCCAACGGCCGAACCCACCCTCTAGCTAAATAAAGATGGATAGTTTTTTTGGTATCGGTTTCGCCGAACTAATCGTCATTCTTGTACTGGCTGGTCTCGTTATGGGGCCACATCGAATTCGCCAGGTTGCCAGAACCCTCGGCCGTTGGACTGCCCAACTCCAGGGCATCTCCCGCGAATTTGCTCGCCAATTAAACACAGAGCTGGATTCATTAGATGATGATGGTCAAATGAAATCGACCATGAAAGAGATGCGCGAACTGCAACGAGAAGTGAAAAACCTGCGCCAAGAATTAAACCAGGTGCCTAAAAACTTTATTCAAGAAAGCCAAGAATCTGTCCAATCGGCCGTAGATGAAGGCAAAGCAGTCTTAGACGGCCGTGAACCGACCTACAAACCCGTCTCCCGTCGACCAGAAGAAGGCGAAAATGGCGCCACAAATCCTGGCCCAAAAAGGCCGCTGCCAAAAGCCATAGACGTGCCAGAGGATCAGGAATGACCGAACAAGCCGTCCCAGCTGAACTAGAAGGCCAAACCATCCTAGAGCATCTCAACGAGCTGCGTATCTATCTGACCCGCGCCCTAATCGGCCTCGTCCTCGCCACCGCCATCAGCTTCGCCTTCGCCCAACAAGTCCTCGAATTTCTCATAAGACCATACGGCGAACTATTAGATGTCATTAGCCCCACCGAAGGCATTGAAACCTATTTCAAGGTCGCCCTCGTTTGTGGCGTCATTCTATCCATGCCCTGGCTGCTCTACCAACTGTGGCGCTTCATTTCCCCCGGCCTAGAAAAGAACGAAAAACGCTACGTCTATGTTTTCGTTCCCAGCGCCACGCTGTTGTTTTTGACTGGCGTTAGTTTCGCCTGGCTAGTGCTGTTGCCAGCCGCCATCTCATTTCTCGCAACCTTCATGGGCGACATTTTTGAAGCCCGCTGGATCAGCCGCGAATACATCAGCTTCGCCACCACCTTCCTGCTCTGGATCGGCATCAGCTTTGAAATGCCCCTGATCATCTACTTCTTGGCCCGTTTCGGCATCGTCGGCCCAAAAACCTTACGCGAGCAGTGGCGCATCGCCATCGTAGGCATCGCGGTCTTAGCAGCCGTAATCACCCCCTCCATCGATCCAGTTACCATGCTTCTAACAATGATTCCCCTCCTGATTCTATATTTAATAAGCATCGTTCTGGCAATGGTCGGCTCCCGTCAATTCAACAAAAGCGTCGCTATAGACGATGAAACATCATAATAAACTCAAATGCATCAACTACTATAGCAACCTAAAAAAAGCCCCAAACTTAATTCGTCCAATTCGTGTTAATTCGCGGCTCTACTAAAAAAGGTCGAAAAACCGGGTTTTTACCCATGAACAACTATATTATATTCCAAGCGGATAATCCAAAACCCGGTTTTTAGTGAACCCATTCGTGGCTAAACCAAAGAAACAACTATGCTATGCTTCAATGATAATGGACACGTCATAGACATCCCCGGCAGTCCCGTCGGCATCCGTCCCTCCGTTTACGGCATCCTGATCGAAAACGACCAGGTATTGCTCCAACCTCACGCAAAAAGCGGCCTCTGGCAACCCCCCGGCCGCATCCTCAAAACAGGCGAAGCCCCAACCTCGGCCGTTCTGCGCTGTTTCCAGGCCGCCGCAGGCATCCAACCCCTCATCACCGGCCTCCTCCAGGCAGAAGATCGCTGCTGGCAAGATGACGAAGGTCAAATCTGGCAGCTATCAATCCTATACTACGCCCTCATACGGCCGACCGCTGGCGTTGCAGGCGTCATCGACTTCGACAGCCCCGCCCGCCCCGAATGGTTCCCCCTCGAAAACCTGACCAGAGAAAAGATGCTCCTCGGCTTTGAGGCAGTCGAAGCAGGGCGCGTTAGGACAGAGCTAGCGCCAACTTAATCCATGAAAAATATACAATTTACCGACGCATGGCATAAGACCTTTGCTGGTGGACATATTGGTTTGCTGGTCGTTGGGCCAGTAGATAACGGCCGTCGACCAACGCCACTCGATAACCACAAACGCTCCCTTGAAACGGCCGTCCGCCAAAAGTATGGCAGTCTAACACGGCCCGATCTGTTAGAGTTACCCATGTTGAAGGCATATAAAAGCTACTATCGAAAGTTTAACAAGACCTACCATGTCCAACTACAATTAGAGTCAGTCGCCCACAAAGGAAAGTCATTACCAACAGTTAATCCATTAGTCGATGCGTGCTTTGCAGCCGAATTAGAGACCCATCTCCTAACAGCCAGCCACGATGTCGATAAGCTCGTCCCGCCAATCACAATTGATGCCTCGACCGGTAATGAAGCCCTACAAATGATGAACGGCAAAACGAAGCAGATTAAAGCCAATGATATGATGATGATCGACAATCAGGCAGTTGTCTGCACCATCATTTACGGCCAGGACAAGCAAACCGCCGTGACACCCAAAACAAAGCAAGTGATTTATGTGACCTATGCGCCAGTTGGAGTGGGAGAAACGGCCGTTACCCAGCACAATGAAATATTACTCCGAAATGTACGCATGTTTGCGCCAGATGTTGCGGTTTTATATACAGGGGTGGAAACGGCCGTTAGGTAACGTCAATTAAGATTCTTAATTATCTCGTGTAATCAATCAATTTTGGATGGCCGAAGTTTTTGTTGACGGAGCGCCACCATCCTGGTGGCCGCTGATAGACAGGATGCCCATACTCCTCTAGCTGACAACAACCGTTTCGCTCACCCAAAATCCCCAGGGTTTTTCCAAAGTCAGTAAAAAGGAGCGAGAGCTTCCGAGATACTGGCATCGAAAAGACGTTGAGCAAAAGCCAGATTCTTCAGACCCAATTTACTAGCTAGACCAATGATGAAATTATTCAGCGTGGCCATCCCTTCAGCCATCAAAGGACTAGAGATACGAGTCGCATCTTCATCTAAAGTAACATCCCGCCGATAGTGGAGGCCGTTTTCAATGCCCCAGTAGTTTTGGATTAAGCTCATCAATTGTTTGGTGGAAACTTGTTTAGATGTCAAGCTCGTGATGCCAACAACCGACTCTGAGCGAAGCTTACCAGTTGTTAGACAGGTAGCTTGACGCTCAATTTTGAAGACACGTTCGACCCCAGGCCAGTCGAGATAACCCGTTTTATCATCTATGACTGTCAATGTTCGTTTTTCCAATCGTTGATGGGCTTTTCGGGAGGTATGTTCTATCTCCTGTTCCATCTTTGGTTGATGCCAGCCAGGTCGTTGAGGTAACGGCTCAAAAAACCGTTCAATATCATCTTGTAAAGTCGATTGGTTACCTTTCGCAAACCAAATATAGTCGCCACCTCCAGATAGAATAGCAACCGAGATAGAACGCTGAGTGAACATCGCATCGCCACAGACAACTCGGCCTCTCAGGTCAATTGCTTCTAACACAGTCGGCGCAGCAACTATTTCATTCTCCTTGCTTCCGACGGTGACCTGGCATAATACGATTCCCTCATCAGGCAAGTAAGCGGCTAACAGATGCACCCCTTGGGTTCGTCCTTTTGGAATAGTTCCTCGGAGTGTCTTTCCATCAATGGCTATCAACATACTCTGCTGACCACCATAACTCTGATGTAGAAATCTCAATAGGACACTTTGTAAATCTGTTAGGTTACAGCTATCTTGCAACGTTCGTCGGATTGTATTGAGTGATGGCACTTTCCCCCGTTCGAACTGGAATAATCTCACCAGTATCTTACACCTCAAACGTAGCCATTGGGCTATCGATGATGGTTTGTTCTGCCCGGCTAATTTGGCCATGATTATCCAGGTCAATAGATACGCCAATGGAAACTGTTTGCCTCTTTTGGCCCTTTTATCCTCTACTTTTGCTAAAAATTCTAACAATGCTGTCAGGTCCAATAGAATTCCATCTGATTCGATTTGTTGCAATGTGATATGATCCATTTAAGCCTCCTTCTGATTTTGGTGTCGTTTCAACTCCATATTATCAGTTTGAGGCTTTTTGTTCCTGTTTTTTTCCGACTTTGGAAAAACCCTGCCAAAATCCCCACTCTGATTGACATCTCATCCTCAACCTGATAAGATGCCCAGACCATGAACCAAAAACGTTTCGCCTTCAGCTTCTTTTTTAGCTTTATGAACACCACCAACGCCGTGCGTGCAGAGGCGGGTTGTTTCGGCTGAGAAGCGAAAACAACTAGACCCAACCAAGCAAGACGCGGCCTCAAAACCGCGTCTTTTTTATTTCTGGTAGGCTCTATTCCCTTATGGTATCCTTCCAGTTCGTGCCATTCAAAATGCAAAGATTTCAGTCTCAACCACACGAACAAAAGATAATTACGAATTACCAGCGGTGTCCTTTACCGCCAATTACCAAAGGTAAACCATGTTAGACGAATTAGAAAAAGTAAACAGCGAAAAACAAGCATTATTAAAAACGGCCGAATCCTCTACCGCCCTAGAAAGCTGGTACAAGGAAACGCTCGGCCCCAAAGGCGCAATCACCCTCATGACACGCCAGATCGGCAAGCTATCGAAGGAAGAACGGCCGATCCTCGGCAAACAGATCAACGTCGTCAAACAACAGCTCCAGGCGGCCTACGATAATCGTTTAGCTCAGGTTCGAGCAGCAGAGCTAGCAAGCCAAATGACCGCCGAATCCATCGACGTCACCCTGCCCGGCCGCAAACAATATCGCGGCCGTCTCCACCCCGCCACCCAAACCCTGCGCGACATCTACCGCATTTGGGGCGATATGGGCTTCCAAATTTATCGCAGCCGCGAAGTCGAAACCGACGAATACAACTTCGAGCTGCTCAACATCCCCCAACATCATCCCGCCCGCGACCTTTGGGACACCTTCCACACCAACACCCCCGGCGTCATCCTGCGAACCCATACCAGTCCCGGCCAAATCCACGCCATGCACGACTACTGCCCCGAACCGATTCGGGTCATCCTGCCCGGCATGTGCTACCGCTACGAACAGATAACCACCCGCGCCGAAATCCAGTTCCACCAGGTCGAAGGGCTGGCCGTTGGCGAAAACATCACCCTGGCCGATCTCAAAGGAACTCTGACCGACTTCGCCCGCCGCATATTCGGTGCCGAACGCAACGTCCGCTTCCGCGCCAACTACTTCCCCTTCACCGAACCCAGCGCTGAGATGGACGTTGAATGTATCCTCTGCGGCGGCTCCGGCTGTCAGGTCTGCAAATACACCGGCTGGCTAGAAATCCTGGGCTGCGGCATGGTTCACCCCACCGTTCTCCGCAACGGCGGCTACGACCCTGAAAAATATTCCGGCTTTGCCTTTGGCATGGGGCCAGAACGGATCGCCATGCTCAAATACGGCATCAACGACATCCGCTACTTCTGGGGCAACGACCTCCGTTTCCTAGAACAATTCTAAACAGTAGGGCGATTTTGTTGATGATGAACAAAATAATACTGGCATAGGTAGGGGCGTACCCTTGTGGTCGCCCAAAATACGATACCAGTATTATTTAGGAATAGTTCAAGTAAATCGCCTGGACGATTTGCAAATCGTCCCACTAAATTTACACAATTCACAGTGGAGTATTGAATGAAAGTACCAATAAGCTGGCTAAAAGATTACGTAGATGTAGTTTTAACCATCGAAGAATTAGCCGAAAAATTAACCGTCGCCGGACTAGAAGTCGAAGACATCGACTATATCGGCATCCCCGGCGGCAACGACAAAGACCGTCTAGTCTGGGATCGGGAAAAGCTGGTCGTCGGTCAAATCACGGCCGTAAATCCCCACCCCGACGCCGACCGCCTCGTTCTGGCAACGGTCGATTATGGCGGCGACGAGCCAGAAGTCACTGTCACTGGCGCCCCCAACCTGTTCCAATACCTGAATCAAGGCGACTTAACAGAACGGCAGCTTTATTCCCCCTTCGCCCTCGAAGGGGTCGTCCTCTACGACGGCCACAAAGAAGGTCAAGTCAAGATGAAGCTCAAAGGCCGCAAACTGCGCGGAGTTTACAACCGCTGTATGCTCTGCTCCGAAAAAGAATTAGGCATCAGCGACGAGCATGACGGCATCCTCATCATGGAAGGCGATTACACCGTCGGAACCCCCATCCAAGATGTGCTGGGCGATGCCGTCCTCAACATCGACATCATCCCCAACATCGCCCGCTGCGCCTCCATCGTCGGCGTAGCCCGCGAAGTTGCCGCTCTAACCGGACAAACCCTACGAGAACCCGATTACAGCGTTGTAATGGAAGGCCAGCCAGTTGAAGGGTTGGTGAAATTGACAACGGCCGATTCCACCCTAAACCCCCGCTTCGTCGGTATGGTCATCGAAGGCGTTGCCCAAAAACCCAGCCCCGGCTGGATGCAGCGTCGTCTGACCCTGGCCGGACAACGGCCGATCAACGTCATCGTCGACATCAGCAACTACGTCATGCTCGAAATGGGCCAACCCAACCACACCTTCGACTATGAGTTCCTGCGAAAACGGGCTGACCAATACGACCCAGACGGCCCCATCCATATCCATACCCGCCTACCAGAAGCAGGCGAAACCCTAACAACCCTGGACGGCGAAGAACACACCCTCCTACCCTATAACATCCTCGTCACAGACACCGCCGGATCACTAAGCCTCGGCGGCATCATGGGCGGCCTAGACAGCGAAATCAGCGACAACACCACCAACGTCCTCCTCGAAGCAGCCGCCTGGAACTTCATGAACATTCGTCGCAGCGCCAGCGCCCTAAAGATAAACAGCGAAGCCGGGTTCCGCTTCAGCCGGGGCGTTCATCCCAGCCAGGCGCTGTTAGGAGCTAAACGAGCCGCCGAACTAATGCGCCGTTACGCGGGCGGCACAGTCCGGCAAGGCATCGTCGATTACTACCCCAACCCACCCGAAGTAAAAGCCATCAAACTGACAGCCGCCGAAGTAGCCCGTATCGGGGGCATTGACCCCACGCAAGCTGAAATCAAAACCATGCTAGAAGCGCTCCAATTCCAAGTGCAAGATCAAGGCGATCATCTATCCGTCACTGCCCCCGATCATCGACTGGACATTGAAGGCAGTCACGACCTCGTTGAAGAGGTCTGTCGAGTCTACGGCTACGACCGCATCCCAACGGCCGAAATGGCCGACAGCCTACCACCCCAACGAACCAACACCGATTTGAGCCATGAAGAACAGATCAAAGATATCTTGGTCGATTTAGGATTACAGGAAATCATCACCTATCGGCTCACAACGGCCGAACGCGAGAGCAAACTCCTACCCAGCGGAACCGTCCCGCCCGACGACCGCCCCTACGTCACCCTGACCAACCCCATCACCGTTGATCGAGTCGCCATGCGCCACAGCCTGCTAGCCTCCGCCCTGGAAATCACCGCCGCCAACAGCCGCTACCAGGAACGAATCGCCCTCTTTGAACTGGCCCCCATCTACCTCGCCAGCGAAGAAGGTATTTTGCCCGACGAACTGCGCCGCCTGGCCCTGGTGATGATGGGCAAACGTCAACAGTATCATTGGCAAAACGGCGACGCCCCCGAAGAGATGGATTTCTACGATCTCAAAGGTATCCTTGAAACCCTCTTCAATGCCTTGCGTATCGAAGGACTTTCATTCGCCGCTGCCCAACATCCCACCTTCCGCCCCGGCCAGACAGCCCGTCTGCTGCTAGGCGAAGAACAAATTGGCTGGCTCGGCCGTATTCATCCCGCCGTCGTCGAAGGCTTCGACATTCGCGGCGATTGGCCCGTCATTGCCGCCGAAATCGACCTGGAACTCGTCATCAGCCACATCCCCGAAAGACACCGCGTCGAACCTGTCCCAGTCTTTCCGGCCGTTCACGAAGACATCGCTCTCATCATGGACAAAGGCGTTTCGGCTGCGGCCGTTCAGACCATCATCGAAAAAGCAGGCGGCTATCTGTTGAAAACGGCCGAACTGTTCGATGTTTACGAAGGTAAATCAATTCCATCCGGCAAGAAAAGTCTAGCCTATCATCTAACCTTCCAATCACCCAAGAAAACCCTGACTGACAAAGAGATTCGCAAAAACAGACAACGAATTGTCCAACAGCTAGAAAGACAGCTTGGGGCCAAACTCCGGGATGCCTAAATTGTTAAGATAAGAAGTTCAACTTTTTGAGAAAGCAATCAACCTTCAGTCAAAAAAGTAAAAGTTGAACTTCTTTATTACAATCCATCACTTTCCAAAAATTACTCTAAATTTCATACTGTAAACTACTTGACACTTTTTGAGGCCAATGATATAGTTGATATATCAACAGTTGACAAGTCAACTAATTCATTTCAAATTCCAAAAACCCACCCTATCTACTTAACAACGACATGAAGATGGCCAACCCACACATGATTTATAATACCCTGAACGAAATCTTCATCCTCCTTGATGACGGCGATCGCCGCTTTTTCGGCAGCTACGACCTTAGCCCAACTCGTTATTACGCCCTTTTCCATCTATTAGAACAACCAGGTATCTCTTTCAGCGAACTAAGCAACCGGATGCTTTGTGACAAGAGCAATATCACCCGTATCATTAAAGGGCTTGAAGCGGACGATTTAGTTATTCGACGACCCCACGAGACAGACGGCCGAACCTTGCGCCTCTTTTTAAGTGACAAAGGCAAAGCGCTTTGCCAGGAAGCCATGAAAGCCCATCGTCATTACAACAAGGAGCGATTCAGCGACCTGGAAGAAATTAAAAAAGACAATCTACTTGACGGATTACACCAATTAAAAAGCAGCCTACGGTCAAGGCTCGATGAATCTGCATAAAATAAACTATCAGAGACAAAAGGAGGTGATGCCCTGTCACCAATAATTGCGAAACAGTATCTAACCAAATAATAATTTATTAGATAAAATAAACACGAAAAACTCTTTTGGAGGAGATTTAATAAATGTTTAAAAGATTTTCAACCTTACTAGCCCTATTATTGATTGGGGCAATGATATTAACCGCTTGTGGCGGGGATGACCCAGAACCAACTACCGCCCCAGCGGCTGAGCCAACTGAAGCGCCAGCGGCCGAACCAACCGAAGAAGAAATGATGGAAGAGCCGACTGAAGAGGCCATGGAAGAGCCAACCGAAGAACCAATGGAAGAAGAGGCCGCTACCGAATTCGAGACCACCATCACCATCTGGTCCGACGAGCTGCTCACCCCAGTTTTGACCGAACTGATTGCTCCCTTCCAGGAAGAGTTTGGCATCGGTCTCGATGTTCAACACGTCCCGGATATTAATGATCAACTACCGATCGCTGCCCCGGCAGGTGAAGGCCCCGACATCGTCATGCTCGCTCATGACCGACTTGGTGGCTTCTACGAATCTGGCCTGCTGGCCCCCGTCGATCTTGGAGATAAAGTAAACGAGTTAAATCCCTTCGCCGTCCAGGCTTGGACCTTTGACGGCCAAATGGTTGGTGTTCCTTACAACGTAGAAAACACAGCCCTCTTCTACAACACAGACATGATCGACACCCCACCAGAAACCTGGGATGAGTTAATTGAAATGGGTGCTGCCCTGGTTGATAGTGGTGACGCAACCTATGCTATTGCCCTCGCAGGAACCACCTACGATGCCTTCCCCCTCCAAACCGCCTTTGGAGGCTATATCTTTGGCGTCAACGATGATGGCACCTACAATGCTGGCGACCTCGGTATTGATAGTGAAGGGATGATTGCCGCTGGCGATTTCATTCAAGAGAACGTCGAAGCCGGCTACATCAGCACCAGCACCGACAATAACACCGCCAAAACCCAGTTCGCCGAAGGCGAAATCCCATTCCTCATGTATGGTCCTTGGGGCTTGGAAGATTTCCGAACCTCTGGCGTCCCCTACGCCATCGCGCCCTTCCCCTCGGCCACTGAATTAGGCGTACCATTCTCCGGTGTTTGGGGCTTTGCCGCCAATGCCCTCGGTGACAACGTCTTGCTGGCCCAGACCTTCCTGACTGAAGTTATCGCCACCCCAGAAACAATGGAAATGTTGTCCATTGGCAGTAACCGTCCCTCCGCTTGGCTTTCTGTCGAAAACCCAGACCCCGATCTGGCCGCCTTTGCTGAAATTGCAACCGTTGCCGAACCAATGCCTGCTATCCCTGAAATGGGTTCTGTCTGGGGCAGTTGGGGCGATGCCTTCACCCTTATTATCAATGGTGAAGAAGAGCCAGCCGATGCCCTGACAAATGCTGCCGCCCAAATCCGTGATATTATCGGTGGTTCCCTTGCTGGTCTGGTCAATGTTCCTGGCTCCTGGCAGGCTGTTTCCGGCGCTTGCGAAGGCGAATGGGACCCGGCTTGCGAAGGATCAGCGCTGACCGACAATGGTGATGGCACCTACTCTGGCACCTTCACCATTCCGGCTGGCGACTATGAAGCCAAAGTTGCCCTCGACGGTAGCTGGACTGAGAACTACGGTGTTGACGGTGTCGCAGATGGCGACAACTATGCCTTCACTGTCGAAGCAGATGGAGAGGTAACATTCACCTGGGATTCTGAAACCAAGATTTTGACAATCGAAACAGGCTAGTAATTGTAAGATGAAAAAAGTGTGGCCCGGATTAAATACCAGGCCACACTTTTTATTTACCCATCAGTGCCTTTGAGGAGAGGAGGTCCGTTTCATGGCTTTGCAGAATCTAAATATGCCTAAGTCAGAAGGGGGTGGGCCAAGCGCGACCCTAACAACCGTTGTCTTGCGGCTGGTATTACTATTGGCAATCGACGGATTTTTGATTTGGTTTGCCTTGGGGGCCTTTGCGGAGGGATTCCTCCCATTAGGTATCGCCATTGTCGTCATCGGAGCCTTCATAAATTACATCATCCTCGTCCGGGATATGTATCCATTACGGTGGATGCTCTTTGGCCTCATTTTGATGGCAATGTTCGCCATTTGGCCTATCTTGCTGACCGTTTTTGTGGCCTTCACAAACTATGGCGATGGTCATTTACTCAGCAAAACTCAATCAATCCAGCTCCTTGAGAACGAACGCTACCTGCCCGAAGGTGGCGCAGCCTACTCATGGACAGGCTATCGCAATGAAGCTGGTGACTACGCCCTCTGGCTTCAAAACCCTGATGGAGAAAGCTTTCTTGCCGTTCCAGGAACGCCGCTCATCCCAGCTGCCGATGCCGAAGGGATTGGGGAGTTGGATGAGAACGGCATACCCACCACAATCGAAGGCTTTAACCGACTAAACGCCCTCCAGGTAGCCAGCGATCAGACGATATCTCAAGTACAATTTGGCTCAGAAGAAGATGGCGTCCAGATTCGTTCTGCCCGTGAAGCGGCCCAACTCCAATCCCAATACCAATACAATGAAGAGCGGGATGTCATCGTTGACCTACAGACAGAACGAGAATTCACGGCCGTAGAAGGTATCTGGACGGCCGAAAATGGCGAGGAACTCCCCTTCGGCTTCCAGGCATCAATTGGATTCAACAACTTTGTCCGCTTCTTTGAAAGCCCCGCCCTAAGAGGGCCACTGGTTCGCATTATTATTTGGAACTTTGTCTTTGCCTTCATGAGCGTCTTTTCAACCTTTGCCCTGGGATTAGGAATCGCCTACCTCTTCAATGACCGCACCATTCCAGGCCGCAAAATCATCCAATCGCTCCTACTCATCCCCTATACCATTCCCAGCTTGATAACCATCATCATCTGGCGCGGCATGTTCAACAATCAGTTCGGCGTTATTAACCGCAACCTCGACTTTTTGTTTGGCATTGCCCCCGCCTGGTTCGCAGATGCCACCCTCGCAAAAATCGCCCTCCTAATCGTTAACTTATGGTTAGGCTATCCTTACTTCATGCTAATTTGCAGCGGCGCATTGCAAGCGATTCCCGAAGATCTCTACGAAGCCGCCAAAGTTGACGGCGCCAGCGCAATCCAGAGGTTCTTCCGGATCACCTTGCCGCTACTACTGGTGGCCGTCGGCCCATTGCTGGTAGCCTCATTTACCTACAATTTCAACAACTTCAATCTAATATTTCTTTTCATCGAAGGAGGTCCGCCGATCGCAGGCTCAGCAACCAGGGCCGGGCATACCGATATTCTGATCTCCTATGTATATAACTTTGCGTTCGCATCCGGTCGAGCAAAGGAATATGGTCTTGGGTCAGCCATCACGATAGTCATATTTATCATCGTCGCTGTCATCACCCTCTTCCAGTTCCGCTACACCAAGATGTGGGAGGAGGTAGGCGAAGGTGTCTAATTTAACCTTAAAACAGCGAAAAAGATTCGACCATCTCGTCCGATGGCTAATCGCCCTGGTGCTAATAGCTTTTGCAATCTTCCCAGTCCTGTTTGTACTGTCCGCTTCCCTAAATCCAACCAACACCCTCGCTTCAGCCCGCCTGATTCCAAACAATGTTGGCCTGGATAACTATCGCTTTCTATTTGAATCGCCAGAGTTTCCCCTGACGACCTGGCTGTTCAATTCTCTTAAAATCTCCACCATCACAACCATACTCTCTGTCTCTATCACCACCCTGGCAGCCTATGCCTTTTCCCGCTTCCGCTTTGCTGGCCGGGAGAATATGCTCAAAGCTATCCTACTAATTCAAGTATTCCCCGGCCTATTAGCAATGATTGCCGTTTTCACCCTGATCACCCAATTCGGCAACATCATTCCCGCTCTCGGCCTAGACACTCATACCGGCCTCATCCTGGTTTATCTTGGTGGCGCAATGGGAGTAAACATCTGGTTAATGAAAGGCTTTTTTGACTCCATTCCCAGAGCAATTGACGAGTCAGCGATGGTGGATGGGGCCACCCACTGGCAAATATTCACCCAACTGCTGCTGCCCCTGATGCGGCCGATTCTGATTGTCGTAGCCATCCTGTCATTCATCGGCACCTATGGCGACTTTATTTTGGCCCGAATTTTGCTAAAAAGTACCGAGCAATATCCACTGATGGTCGGTTTATTCATCTTTACCAGCGGCCAGTTCTCCCAGAATTGGGGGCCATTCGCCGCTGGCGCCCTCATCGGCGCTTTGCCCATCATGATCATCTATCTACTCTTGCAGGATCAAATCGTTGGTGGTCTGACCCAAGGAGCCGTGAAGGGTTAAGATTTATGGCTCATCAACAAAAAGTGTGCTTGACAAACATTTCAAATGGTAGCTGTCATACCTGCGAAAGCAGGTATCCAGGGAGTGTAGTCTATATCAAATGGATTCCCGCCTACGTGGGAATGACAAATCTGTGCCTCAGGCAATATTTAGCACACTAATTGGTGAAGACCCAGATTTATTTACAGCTTACAGTTCTGGCGCGTGCACTGCCTAAGACTAGCGTAGGCAGTGCATTGCACCATTAACGGCCGACCCACCAACAAACCCCATCAATTTTGTAACCCATTCTAATCGCCACTACCCTGGTCTGGAATTGGAGAAAATAATAATGCCCACCCCCCATTCATTATTCAAAATTCATTATACATTATTCATTATTTTTCTACTGCTGACCGCCTGCAACACGGCCGATCCCACCCCAACACCACAACCGCCAACCGCCATCCCACCAACGGCCGTCCCCCCAACCCCCACCCCCGATCCCCTCTATCAAGGAACGGCCGAACACCCCTGGTGGAACGACACCGTCTTCTACGAAATCTTCGTCCGCAGCTTCTACGACAGCGACGGCGACGGCATCGGCGACCTCAACGGCCTCATCGAAAAGCTCGACTACCTCAACGACGGCGACCCCACCACCACCACCGACCTCGGCATCACCGGCATCTGGCTCATGCCAATCAACGTCTCCCCCAGCTATCACGGCTACGATGTCGTCGATTACTTCCAGGTAGACCCAGAATACGGCACCAACGAAGATTTTCTCCGCTTCATGGAAGAGAGCCACAAGCGTGGTATTCGCGTCATCGTCGATCTCGTTATGAACCATACCTCCAGCCAACACCCCTGGTTCCTTGAATCCCAAGACCCTGAATCCGAACGGCGCGACTGGTACATATGGGCCGACGAAAACCCAGGCTATCGCGGTCCCGATGGTCAAGTTGTCTGGCACAACAATCCCGGCGGCTTTTACTATGGCGTATTTTGGAGTGGAATGCCCGACCTCAACTTTGAGAACCCCGATACAACCGCCGCCATGTACCAGGCCGCTCAATTCTGGCTCAAAGAGATGAACGTAGACGGCTTCCGCCTGGATGCTATCAAATTCATTATTGAAGAAGGTCAGGGTCAGCAAAACACCCGCAGCACCCACGACTGGCTTAAAGATTTCTACACCTTCTACAAAAATGTAGACCCCAACGCCCTCACAGTCGGCGAAGCCTGGACCGGAACCCAACAAGTTGTCGAATACACTGGCGACGAAGTCGATATCGCCTTCCAGTTTTTCCTGGCCCAAGACATCATCAACAGCGCCGGAGCCGGTTTATCCTCCATATTTCTAAAAACCCAACAGGAAGTCTACGACTCCTTCCCAGCCAACCAATACGCCACCTTCATCACCAACCACGACCAAAACCGGATCATGTCCCAACTCCGGGGTGATGAAGGCCAAGCTCGCCTTGCGGCCTCCATCCTCTTAACCGGAACCGGTGTTCCCTTTGTCTATTATGGCGAGGAGATAGGCATGACCGGAACCAAGCCCGACGAAGACATAAGACGGCCGTTCCATTGGGCCAGCAACAGCCCCAAAGTCGGTTTCACCGAAGGCACACCCTGGCGACCCGCCGCCGATGATTTCCCCGTTATCAGCGTCGAACGACAAGACGACGACCCCGACTCCCTCCTAAACCACTACCGCGCCCTCATCCATCTACGAAACCAGCACGAAGCCCTGCGAGTGGGCGACTGGACTTTAGTAGAAGCCAATTCCGGCCGTCTTTACACCTTCCTTCGCCACACCGAAAACGAAATCATCCTCGTCATCATCAACTTCAACCGCAACCCCGTTCAAGGCGATGATTACAGCCTCGATCTGGCAAGTGGGCCTTTAGACAGTGGGCTCACGGCCGTTTCTCTCTATGGAAACAACGTCACATCTCCCCCCCAAATAAACAATGATGGCGGTTTTTCCAGCTACATCCCCCTATCAGAAATCCCACCCCAATCCGTCCACATCATCCATCTAAAAACCGAATAACCCTTAAAAGTCAGCCCCAATACAACCGTTCCAAGATTAACCCTCGTGAACAACACGTGAATTTTCCGCTCCCTACCTCTATATGCCATCAAGATGGCCAAAACAAAAACTCTCTCCAGATGACCATCTTGACCATCTTCCCTTCCATCCGGTAGCCAAAGTTCCCATTAATGGACCGCCACCATCCTGGTGGCCACTAATCAGCATCCTACCCACCCTCTTCCATCCAAGCCTTTACCAAAGTACATACATTTTAACTGTCACCCCTGCGAAGGCAGGGGTCTATCTTGCGTAAGCAAGTGGATTCCCGCCTTCGCGGAGCCTGTCCTCATGAAAGTGGGGAATGACAACTCCCTACTTTGGTAAAAGCCTGCTCTTCCATCCCCCATCTTTCCAGATTTCAATCTTTACCCTACAATTAAGGCATGGGCCAATTACCTATCTACACCATCGGCTATGGAGCCAGAAACATAACCGACTTCATCGCCGTCCTCCAAACCAACCACATCGCCTTCCTAATCGACGTTCGCTCCAAACCCTATTCCCACTACAAACCCAACTTCTCCAAACAGAGCCTTGAAAACCACCTCAAAGCCGCCAACATTCGCTACGTCTTTATGGGCGACACCCTCGGCGGGATGCCAGACGATCCCGATTGCTACGACGAATCCGGAAAGGTCGCCTATGATAAAATAGCTCAAAAAGCCTTTTACCATGAAGGAATCGGCCGTCTCCAAAACGCCCACCAACAAGGTCACAAAGTCGTCATCATGTGCAGTGAAGGCAAACCCGAAAACTGTCACCGCACCAAGCTCATCAGCAAAACCCTCCTCGCCCAAAACATCCCCGTAATTCACATCGACGAGAAAGATCAGCTCGTTGACCAAGAAGGGGCTGCTGTCCCATCAGAGCCAAAAATCCCAGATGAACCAGAGTGGTTGGATGATTTCAGCCAATTTGAGGCAGAGACCTTGCTAAATGAATATGAATCAGGCGCTTTATTCGATGAATACGGTGCTTCGGAACTATTTGAAGATGATTGGAACCCGCCCCAACCAAGCCTACCCTCGGCCGTATTGCCCACCGTCACGGCCGATCTATCCGGCGCCCAAACCCTCCTCAAACAAATCTTCGGCTTCGACACCTTTCGGCCGTTACAAGCCGAAATCATCAAACACCTGCTCCAAAAACAAGATGCCCTGGCCATCATGCCCACTGGCAGCGGCAAATCCCTCTGCTTCCAACTGCCAGCCCTCCTCTTTCCCGGCCTAACCGTCGTCGTCTCCCCCCTCATCTCGCTCATGCAAGATCAGGTCGAGCAGCTGCGAGAATTAGGCGTTCCGGCCGTTTTCCTCAATAGCAGCCTCAGCCACAGCGACTACCTCTGGACAACCCAGCAGATTCGAGCAGGCAATGTCAAACTACTCTACGCCGCTCCTGAAACCCTATTACGCCCAGAAACACTCCTCTTACTAGAAGAAGTGCCAGTCGATTGCCTGACCATCGACGAAGCCCACTGTATCTCCGAATGGGGTCACGACTTCCGCCCCGAATACCGTCAACTGGTCGCCCTCCGCCAACGCTTAGCCGATGCCGCCTGTATCGCCCTCACTGCCACCGCCACCCAACGAGTCCGAGCAGACATCAAATCATCCTTAGCCATCCCCCAAGCAGGTGAATTTATCGCCAGCTTCAATCGCAAAAACCTCCATCTAGCTGTCGAGCCAAAAACAGATGGATTCGCCCAAACCGTCGCCTTCCTCCAAGCCCATCCAGACCAATCCGGCATCATCTACTGCGCCACCCGCAAACAAGTGGATGAGTTAACAGCGCATTTGGCAGCCCGCAGTTGGTCAGTCCTACCCTATCATGGTGGCTTAGATAACGGAACCCGCGCCCGAAACCAACGCAGCTTCATCACCGATGATGTCCCAATTATCGTTGCCACCATCGCCTTCGGCATGGGCATCAATAAATCAAACGTCCGCTTCATCCTCCACCACGATCTACCCAAGAACATCGAAAGCTACTATCAGCAAATCGGCCGTGCTGGACGAGATGGCTTACAGGCCGACTGCTTACTGCTCTTCAGCTACGCCGACGTTCGGACGATTAATTTTTTCATTAGTCAGCAGGCCGATTCTCAACAACGTGGAGCCAGAATGCGGCTCGATGCCCTTCTCAGCTTCGTAGAAACCAATGAATGCCGTAGACGGCCGTTACTCAACTATTTCGGCGAAGAATACACCGTCGAAAACTGCGAACTATGCGACAACTGCTTGTCAGACGATGAAGACCTGGCCGATTTAACCATCCCCGCCCAAAAGTTCCTCTCCTGCGTCAAACGCACAGGTGAAATGTTTGGGATGGTTCATATCATTGATGTCTTGCGTGGCTCCCGAAATAAACGCGTATTACAAAGAGGACACGACAGCCTATCGACCTACAATATCGGCCGTGAATATTCCAAAAAAGACTGGCAATATCTGGCCCGCCAATTTATCCAACAATCGCTCATAATCCAGGACATGGAACATGGCAGCCTAAAGTTAACGGCCAAAGCCTTTGCCGTCTTTAGAGGCGAAAAAGTCTTCGGCACCCTGCCCGAACAGCCTCGCCGAGCCACCACAACCGGGCCACAAGTAGAATACGATCGGCCGTTATTCGAGCTGCTCCGAACCAAACGCAAAGCCCTGGCCGACGAAGCTGGCGTTCCCCCTTACGTCATCTTCTCCGACCGCTCCCTGGCCGACATGGCAACCTACTTCCCCCACTCCCGAACAACCTTCACCGATATGTACGGCGTTGGTGAAGCCAAACTCAACAGCTATGCCGACGATTTTTTGCCCATCATCCAAGACTATTGCCAGGAAAACGACCTCCAGGAAAAGCACAAACCAGGCCTAGCGACCCAGCCCATAGCTGGCCGCAGAACCCGCGCCGACGAAGTTCTAGACCTCTACAACAGTGGTCAAACTATCCCCCAAATCTCCGACACATTCGGCTCCAAACAAAGAACCGTCATAGGCCATCTCTGGAAAGCCGTTCAAGCCGGGAAAGAATTGAGGAAGGGCAACCTGCTATCCCTCTCTAAATTATCAACCGAGGATCAACAGCAGGTATTAGATGCCTTTGCTGAGCTTGGGACTGATTATCTACGGCCGATTTACGAGGCCATGAACGCAACTATCAACTATGATGAACTCGACCTTCTAAGACTCCACTTCGCCTCCACCAAGTAAGCAGGCTCAATTTTTCAGCCGACTCCATAAAATTTCCTCAGGCTGTAGACACGTCCATAATTTATTGATAAAATACAAAGCAAATTTCTAATTTTGCTTTGCGAGGCGTATATGTCCAATCCAATATCCGTAAAAGTTAGCCCCCGACACCAAATTTCACTACCAAGCCATGCCCGAAAAAAACTAAACATTCAAGCCGGTGATCGTTTACTTGTAGATATTCAAGATGGCATGATAATTTTGATGCCCCAACCCGATAATCACGTAAGCCATATGGCTGGCCTCTACCAAGAGGTATGGCAAGGTATCGATACAACAAATTATCTGAACGAGGAACGTGAGGCATGGCTGGCATCGGACAAGACCTGAAGAACCATCCAATTGTAGGGCTTGATACCAGCATATTCATCTACCACTTTGAAGCCAACGCTCGCTATCTATCTGCGACGACCACCCTCTTGAACAGGATCCAAAATGGGCAGCATCAGGCCATCGTCTCTACAGTCGCTCTGATGGAGCTAACTGTTCATCCTTGGCGTTTAGGAAAGTCAGAAATAGCCCAAAGCTACGAGATGCTTCTGGTTCATTTTCCGAATTTACATCTGGCGGATGTAACAAGAGATGTGGCTCGTAGAGCAGCGCAACTTAGGGCTAATTATAGCCTTCATCCGGCTGATGCCTTGCAGACCGCAACAGCTTTAGTCAATGGTGCTACCGCATTTATAACCAATGACAAACGATTGGCTCGACTTAATAGACTGCTCAATATTATCGTTTTGGATGCCTATGTGTAAGCTTCTGGGATAGAATGGCTCGAACGGGCGTGAATGATAGTTAAAAAAGTACGCACAATAAGCTAAGGCACAATCGTAATCGGCACCGAATAAGGCGCGGGGAAATTGCCATCATTGCCTACTACTATAAGACGAATAACATACTGACCGGGCGGTAGATCGCGGGCATAAAGCGTTTCCAAAACGCCGCCATTGACGGGGGAGCTATGAGTCGTGCCAAAGGTCGTCCAGGAAGTTGGAGCAGACCCGCTGCCAATCTCAAGTTTGTAATATTGAATATCGGCCGTATTAAAATTCGCCGTTCCCAAAATCGGCACCACCCCACTAACCTGTTCTCCAGGGGAAGGCGACGTAATCCGCCAGGTAACGCCCGAAGGAGCTGGCCCCGACCCGCTGCCCCCACCGCTACCACTCCCATCGACCGTTGGCGGCGACAAAACAGCCCGCGCCACAGCCGTTGGACAAACCGTTGGCGGCGCGATGGCATACCCATTTTGTTGCGCCCAAAGACGCGCCCGCACCTCATCCGGGTAAAAGGGCGGCACAGGCAAGAAAAGCCGAACCGACGTGCCATCCGGCGGACGATTCGTATTTAAGACACAAATAGAAGGTGGATTGGGCTGGAAGCCGTTATCTAAAGCAGGCAGACTGATAAGACTGGCCTGTTCGGCCGTTAATGCCGCCACCGCCAACCGCCAGGCCCCCGGCGCAGTCAACACATCCGGCACATAGCCCAACCGTTGCACCCCATGAGTCGGCCCACCCACCATAAACAGATCCGTCCGCGAAGCCGTACAAACAGTGCCCCCCGTTCCGCGCGGCAAACAAACCGATTTTTCCTCAATCCCGCCCACCGGCTGGAAATCTGGCGGCGGTGCAGCCCCATTAACAATCAAACTATTTTGAATAGCTGGGGTCGCATAAATATGTTCCATAATCGCCCGCCAAAGCGGAGCCGCTCCCCGCAACCCCGACGAATCAACCATCGGATGACCATCTGTATTACCCACCCAGACCCCTGTGACAACCCCAGGCGTGTAGCCCAACGTCCAATTATCCCGAAAATCATTGGTCGTCCCCGTCTTAACGGCCGCAGCAAAAGGCAAATTCAAGGCATTGTTAAAACCCATCGCTGGTGAACGGGCCACATCATCATCCAAAATATCAGTCAAAATATAAGCAATTCGGGGGTCAAGAGCGTTACTAGCCGGAACGTTCTCCCGCTCTTGATCATAAACAATATTGCCCCGACTGTCCGTGATCTTCAAAACGCCTGTCAAACGCGGACGTTGCCCCATATTCGCCAACGTCGCATAAGCCTGAGTCATCTCCAAAAGAGGCACCTCGCCCCCGCCTAATGTCAACGCCAAGCCATAAAAACCAGGTGGTTGATCCAGCGATTGCACCCCCATTTTACGGGCTGTATTGATAAAGGCCGGAACCCCAATATCCCGAATCAATTGGATGGGTGGAATATTATAGCTGTTCGCCAACGCATCTCGCAGCAGCAGCGGCCCATGAAAGCGATGATCATAATTCACCGGAGCCATCCGCTCAGTCGGGGTCAGTTCCAGTTCAATCGGGACATCCCAAATCACATCGGCCGTTGTCCAACCCCGCTCCATCGCCGCCGCATACGTAATCGGCTTGATACTGCTTCCCGGCTGGCGAGGCTGCAAAGCGACATTAACTTGACCATCAATCGCTTCATCAAAATAGTTCAAGCTGCCCACCATCGCCAAAATCTCACCCGTTCCCGGTTTCAAAACCACAACAGAAGCATTATTAACATCATGAACGGCCGCTCGGCTGGCAACCCACTCCCGTGCCGCCTGCTCCGCATAACTATGCAACTGCAAGTCCAAGCTAGTTGTAATCTGCCAACCGCCCCTCGTCAAAGCATCCGGCCCATACCGTTGCTCCAAGAAATTTTGAACATAGAGGACAAAATGAGGCGCTTGAAGCACATCTTCGGCCGTATTCAACCCCGCCGGAATCAAAGGAGCCAAAATCAACGCTTGACTCTTCGCCACCTCCAATTCGACTTGTTCAATCATGCTTTCAGATAGCATGAGGTCTAAGATAAATTCTTGACGAGCCTTAGCCCCTTCAAAATTTGTATACGGATCAAGTTCGGCCGGAGATTGCGGCAAACCAGCCAAAAAAGCCGCTTCAGCCAGCGTCAGATCCGTCGCAGGTTTTCCAAAATAAGTCTGAGCCGCCGCCTCAATACCATAGGCCAAATTCCCATAGTAGATTTCATTGAGATACATCTGGACAATATCATGCTTGCTGCGCTGTTGGGTCAAAATGAAAGCCAGAAAAACCTCACGAACCTTACGCTCATAACTGGCCGCCACCCGCTCCTCATAAGAAAAAGCGACATGGCGCACCAACTGCTGCGTAATCGTACTGGCCCCAATCGGACGGCCGTCCTGATTCCGATAATTGCTAACCAAAGCCGCCACCATCGCTTCCGGGTCAAAGCCCTGATTATCCCAAAAAGTGTCATCCTCAACAGCAACAGTAGCATTAATAATCGACTCAGGAATCTCATTATATTCAAGCCAACGTCGTTTCTCAGCCGTATCCAACTCAAACAAAAGCGCCCCATTCCGATCATAGAAACGGGGTGTCCCACCCGGCCCTTGCCCCTGATAAGACACAACTTGGGCGATAGCATCCGACAGCTCATTACTCAAATAGAAGTAAGCGCCAAAAGCAAGAATGATCCCCGCCAACAGCCCGACCAAGGCCAACTGCGCCCCCAGAATGATCAATCGGATACAGCCCCGTGCCACTCTTGAGCCTGCCCCTGGCCCAACATCTTCTTCTGGCAATTGTTCCGGTTCCGGCAAAGATGGTTCCCTACTACCTTGCCGATAACCTCGATACATTGTCATAATCATTATGGTAAGCAGATTTGAAAAATGGTCAAGTAGAAGTATAGTTTAACTATCGTTAATAGGAAAAAATAACCACCTTAAGTAATTTATAGTTGGAGATATATATGAGCAGCAAAACCACCATCGTCATCTTCGGCGCCTCAGGCGATTTAACCGGACGAAAACTACTCCCCTCCCTCTTCAATCTTTATTGTAAAAAACGACTACCCGAAAATTTTCGCATCGTTGGCGTTGCCCGCTCCTCCTGGGACGATGAAAAGTTCCGGGAAGACATCGCCTCCGATCTTAAAAAGTTTGCATCCGACAAGTTTGACGCTGAAATTTGGGACGAATTCGCCCCGACCTTATTCTATCAAAAAGGCGACCTGACCGTTCTAGAAGACTATAAAAATTTAAAGGAACGCCTAACCGAGATAGAAGGAGAGAAAGACGGTGAAATTAATCGCATTTATTACCTGGCAACCTCTCCCAAATTATACGAAGTTTCCATCAATAACTTAGGCGAAGTCGGGTTAGTCGATGAAAGTAACGGCTGGAGACGAGTGGTTATCGAAAAACCATTCGGCCATGATCTGCCCTCCGCCAAAGCGTTGAACACGGCCGTCCATCGCACCCTAAACGAATCACAAATTTACCGCATCGACCACTACTTAGGCAAAGAAACCGTCCAAAACATCCTCGTCTTCCGCTTCGCAAACTCCCTCTTCGAGCCAGTCTGGAACCGCAACTATATCGACCACGTTCAAATAACCGCCGCAGAAACCGTCGATATAGGCCATCGAGCCGGCTACTACGACGGCGTCGGCGTCATGCGCGACATGATGCAAAATCACATGCTCCAACTATTATCGCTAGTTGCCATAGAGCCGCCCGCCTCATTTGAAGCCAACTCGCTCCGCAACGAAAAGGTCAAAGTGCTTAGCTCTATCCGCCCTATTCCTGCATCGGAAAGTGCCGCCCACACAGTCCGGGGTCAATATGAAGGCTATAGCGAATTAGAAGGGGTCGCTCCCGGTTCCGAAACAGCCACTTATTCGGCCGTTCGTCTGCACATAGACAATTGGCGTTGGCAAGGCGTCCCCTTCTATCTACGCTCCGGCAAAGCAATGGCCGCCAAGGTAACTGAAATTAGCATCTTCTTCAAACGCCCACCTCATTTGATGTTCCCAATATCTGGCGAAATGAAAATTGATGCCAACGATCTTTCCATTTGTATCCAGCCCGATGAAGGCATTCACTTCAGCTTCCAGGCCAAAGTGCCCGATACAGCAGCCGATATGCGGAACGTCGACATGAGCTTCCATTATGAAGATTCCTTTGGCGAGGTCGCCATCCCCGATGCCTATGAACGGCTGCTGCTTGATGTCTTGAAAGGCGATGCTGCGCTTTTCACTAGAGGCGATTCAATCGAGTTAGCCTGGGGCTTAGTAGACCAAATAATCGCAGGTTGGAATTCTGAGACCGCCCCACCTCTAGTCAAGTATGAACCGGGTAGCTGGGGGCCATCCGAAGCAGACGATCTAGTCGCCCATGATGGTTTCACCTGGCAAATAAGCTGTATCCACTCATAAAAACAATTCAGGACTAAACCCACCTCCCATGTCCAACCCAGAACTTCAACAAGAAATTCGCTACCAACCCCTGTTCCGTCTAATTAACATACTAGGTATCCTGGTTATGTTCGGCATGACCTTTATCAGTTGGATGGCTTACACCCAAGAGGAAGTTCGCTGGGGGCTGCCAACGGCCGTTTTCATGTTCCTCCTCGGCCTCTTGTGGCTCCTGGCTCTAGCCGCCACCCCAATAGTCGTTCAATTCAACCAAGATCACTTGGTCGTGCGACGCTGGTTAGGCACTTCAAAAATGACCTATCGAGACATAACGGCCGTCCAACAATCCCGTCCTCTCATCACAATCATAAGCCCCGAAAAAACGCTCCGCCTCTACAAATTATACGCCAACACCGATGCCAAACTGATGACAGCCTTAGAAAAGTTTGTACCCGTTGCAAATGCGGTTCAGGAAAAACGACTTTATCCAAACTTACCCTTCACCTTTCATAGCGCGTCAACAGGCGCTGTTGGCATTCTGGTAGGCATGTTTTTGCTGCTTGGAGGTGGAATTGCATCTATAGTCTTTTTAGTTACGGAAACAGAGGCGATAGAACCTTTACAATGGGTCTGCCTGCCCCTCTTTGGACTCATGTCGATTGGTTTCGGGTTGATGTTCCTCTATATGCTGGTCAGGCAATATCCCCGAAGATATCGTTTTACCCCCTCTGAAATCAGCCTCCATTATCTGTTCCATAAGACGCGCCACCCTGTAAAGGGGCTACAAGCAGTCAAGATAAAAGAAGACCCTAGAACAGTGCGTGGCGTTCCTCGAACCGTTTACCAATTAGAACTCATCTATGTTGATAGTTCTACACTTTTGCTAGAACCCAATGGCTTCGGCTTCCCAATGGATTACATTGATGCAAAAGAAAAGCAGATAACGGCCGAACTCGCCACCCAAATCCGCCACGCTTATAACCTGCCAACCAAAGAGCCATCAAAAACAGCCCCATCACCCGCTTCCAAGGCCCAAGCCGCCCTCCCACAAGAAAGCCAAATGCCAGCGCCCTTGTCCCCTACCTCCCCAGCCCACGCGCTCTTAGAGCAAATTCGCCAAATGCCCGACAGCGACTATTACACCGAATTTGAAACCCTGCGCGACAAACTGATTGCTCAAGGGCCAGCGGCAATGTCGGCCGTCCTAAACGCTGCCCAACAGCACAATGACCATACTATGATTGATCTCTTAGTTACGGTGCTGACTGATATGGCCTATCCGCCAGCAATGCCCAAGATGGTTGAATGGCTGTCCCACCCTAACGAGGAAGTCCGTTTAGCAGCCTCCTTTGCACTAGACAATCTATCAGGCGGCCGTTTCAACATCGAAAGCATGATCGTCGGCGGCTGGGTGCAGCACGACCAAATCCAGGCCATTGCCCCTGAAATTCAACAATGGTATCACAACGAAGGCCACAAAAACGTCCCCTCCCTAACCCAATGGCTGGCCCAACGAGCCGCCATGCCCACCTACACCGACCAAGAAAAACGCTACAACTTCATCGAGGCCAATTCCCACTGGGTTATGCAAGGGAACAGGCAGATATTCGCCCCAGAACCAGACTACAAACTACCCCGCAACCAGGGCATCCATATTATCGGCGGAACCGTTCAGCTACCAGGCGAGCTTGAACCCCGCTCGGCCGTTTTCGAGATGGATTCTGTTCAAGGGGTCGTTCAAAAAGTGGTCATTAAGGAAAATGACCGTTGGCTCGACATCACCCAGCATCTAATCAGCATAACCCCCAACTTTCAATTCAATTAAAGAACCCTAGTTGATATGTTATATCGTCCTAATATGAATTATCATATTTCCTATCCCAGCCCCAGAATTCATTCTGGCTTAAGAATAACGTCAACTGAGACGATTCATAATTGATTTGACCTTCTCAAGCACAGAACCATACCGCAAAGTCCCAAAGTCCGTTGTGTCCACCTGGACAATGTGACTCTCAATCTCCAACTGAACAGGACGTTCTTTTTTTAAGTTTTGCTTGAGTTCATTCAACGATTGGCTGTCAACATGACCCATATGACGTTCACCCGACAAGGCCCGCTGTCTAAAACGCTCAAATAACACCTCATTATCAGTCGTGCAAATAACTTGCACCGCCTGAGCCTTATACTGATTCAAAAGGCTTTGCAACACCGGAGATGCCAAATAAGGATGAAAGGCATTGTCAAGAATAACAGATTTATCCGCTTTGAGTTGGGTTTGTGCATAATGATACATCAGCTCCACACTGGCCCGCCCAAGCATTTTAGACCATTCACGGTCCCGCCAACCGATCTCTTCAAACAAGATTTCTTTGATGCTATCTTTGCTAATAACAGGCAAAGATAGCTGTTCCCCAAGCCAGGTGGCTAAAGTTGACTTCCCAGCAGCAGGTCGCCCAGTAATAACGATTAGCCAAACCATTTCAATAATGGTCGAATACGCTTATGAAGAGAATCATTCCCCTAATAAATCAACAACCTTGAGTAAGCTATCTGGGAATGCTTGTGGCGAAAACGTATCATTCAAACGATATGGTTGAATAAACCCATACCCCTCAAATGTTGGTTGCCGATAAACCTCAATTTTTTGTCCGCTTAAGTCAACAATCCAAACTTCTGATATACCTCTTTTGGCATAAAGAGGTATCTTCACAGTTTGGTCATAGACCAAAGACGTATCAGACACCTCAACCAATAATAAGATATCTTCCGGTTCTGGATGTCCGCCAATATAAAAATCTGGGCGTGGTTTCAACAAAGCTACATCTGGTTCCGGCTCCGAATATTCGTCCAAACGAATAGGGTCTTGAACACTAACAATGACCCTCGCCCCAAGCTGTTGGTTGAAGAAGTGATTTAATCGCTTGACACAGGCAGCATGACGGACATTGATCGGACTCATCTCAATAATTTCCCCGGCGACTAATTCAAGATGCTCATCTTCATGAAAAATGCCAGCCTTAATCATCTGGTCATATTCACCAACTGTAAAGAGCTTCCGAGTTACTTCAACACTGTTATTCAAAATTAGACTTTTCCTGTTGAAAGAGCCTTTTTAACTTCTGCGATGGCCTGGGTCACTTTAATTTCGCGCGGACAAGCATTAGTGCAATTAAAAATGGTCCGACAGCGCCAAACGCCAAACTGTTTACCTAAGATATTCAATCGCTCACTGTAATTGTCATCCCGACTATCAAAGATGAAGCGATGAGCCTGAACGATAGCGGCCGGGCCAACATATCGGCCGTTCGCCCAAAAGCTAGGACACGAAGTCGTACACGCCGCACACAAGATACATTTCGTCGTATCATCAAATCTGGCCCGATCTTCGGCCGATTGCAGCCGTTCACGGCCGTTTTCCGGGATCGGTTGATTACTACTGAAAAAAGGCTGAACCGACCGATAATGGTCAAAAAACGGCTCCATATCAACGATCAAGTCCTTCAACACCTTCAAACCCAACATCGGCTCCACCTGGATTTTAACACTATCAGCCCCCTCGTCAGCCAAACGGCCGATCAACGTCTTACAAGCCAACGCATTCGCCCCATTGATCCGCATCGCATCCGAGCCACAAATTCCATGCCCGCAAGAGCGGCGCAACGTCAAGCTGCCATCCATCCGCCACTTCACCTGGTGCAAGGCATCCAACACCGAATCACTAGGGTTCACATCTTCCAAAGTATAATCACCCCACCAGGCCTTTTTATCTTTTTCCGGGTTAAAGCGCCGAATACGCAGTTCAACTTGCATGAATATCTCCTAAAAAACTTTTAGCACCTTCAGATTTAGGGAACTTGCCATGCGTAAAACGTATCGCGTAAAACGTAACGATCTAACTAACCATTACGTTTTACGTTTTACGAATTACGCCTTAATAAACCCTTTTCTTCGGCTCATAACGGCCGAGCGTCACCGGCTTATAATCCAACCGATAACTATCTTTATCCTGGTAACAGAGCGAATGTTTCAACCAATTGTCATCATCACGCTCCTGATAATCATCACGGGCATGACCACCACGACTCTCTTTGCGGGCCAGGGCAGAAACGGCCGTCACCTCTGCCAATTCTAGCAAGCAGCCCAATTCCCACGCTTCCAGCAAATCAGAGTTAAACCGCTTGCCCTTATCATCTATTTCAATGCTGTTCGCATGTTGTTCCCGCAATTCTCTAAGATCAGACAACGCCTTATTCATCGTTTCATCCGTCCGAAACACACCCACATTAGCCGTCATCGTTTGTTGCATTGCCTCCCGCATATAATAAGGCTTCACGCCACCGCTGCCCTGTCGAATCCGCTCAAATTCATCCCGCACTTCGGCAGCCGGGTCGTCTGGCAAGGGCAGCAATTCAACTTCGGCACAAAATTTAGCCATATGATTACCAGAACGACGGCCGAAAACAACCAGGTCGACCAATGAGTTTGTCCCCAAACGATTCGCCCCATGAACAGAGACACAAGCCGCCTCGCCCACAGCATAAAGACCAGCCAACACCGTATTTTGCGGATCAATCACAACCTGCCCATCAACATCCGTTGGAATACCCCCCATAGCATAATGAGCCGTCGGCTGTACCGGCATTGGCTCTTTAATAGGGTCTACCCCCAAATAAGTTCGGGCCAAATCCACGATTTCAGACAACTTCTCTTCAATCATATCGGCCGTTAAAGTTCGATCTTCTCCATCTTCCTTAAAATACTTATTAACCGTCTCCGGCCGAACATCAAGGTGAACGTAATTTTTACCATTGATACCCTTACCAGCCTGGACTTCCAAATAGATAGCCCGGCTAACAACATCTCGGCTAGCAAGGTCCTTAATAGTAGGCGCATACCGCTCCATAAACCGCTCCCCATCCTTATTGATCAGAACACCGCCCTCACCCCGCACCCCCTCGGTAATCAGGGAGCCGAGACGAAAAATGCCCGTTGGATGAAATTGAAAGAACTCCATATCTTCCAGGGGAACCCCTCGCCGCAGACAGATAGCAGCGCCATCGCCAGTTAATGAGTGAGCGTTAGAAGTAACTTCCCAGCAACGACCCCAGCCGCCCGTCGCAAAAAGGACAGCCTTACTGTGAAATATATGATAATCGCCAGTAGAAAGTTCAATAGCAACCACACCCCGAATCGTATCACCAACCCGAATAAGGTCTACCACATGAAACTCATCAAAGAAATTGACCTCATTACGAACGCACTGTTGGTAAAGGGTTTGCAAAATCATATGCCCCGTTCGATCAGCCGCATGACAGGCCCGTTGAACCGTTTTCTGAGTCTCATTATTAGTATGGCCCCCAAAACGGCGTTGAGCAATTTTACCCTCTGGTGTTCGGTCAAAAGGCAAACCCATATGCTCCAGTTCGATAACAGTATCAACCGCTTCCCGACACAACACATCGACCGCATCCTGATCCGATAGATAATCGCCCCCCTTCACCGTATCATAGGCATGCCATTCCCAATGATCCTCTTCCATATTGCCCAATGCCGCCCCAATGCCACCCTGAGCAGCGCCGGTATGGGAGCGGGTTGGATAAAGCTTAGAAATAACCGCCACATTAATATCTTTACTGGCATAAAGCGCCGCCATTAAACCAGCCCCACCTGCCCCAACAATCACCGCATCAAACGTATGTACCTTATTCGCCATTTTATTTACACCAACTTAATTGATTGATTTCTAAATTATCCCTACCAGGGCCTTACAGTTCACTAACTACTGTTTATTGACTACCGACTACCAAATCCTAATTAAACTTACTCGGATCAAACGTACTGATCGCAATCCCAGCCCAAACAATAGTTATGATCGCCAGGACAACCAAAAATCGCTTAACCCATAACATCGTCGAATCATTGTGGATATAATCTTCCAAAACGCCACGCAATCCATTAAAGCCATGAGTGATAGCAAATACTAAAAGCAGCATATCATAAGTCTTCCAACCCCAGGAATTCCACTGTTGTGCGACGAATTGGATGGTTAGATTCCCGCTGCTGTTTAGAACATGCTGAATGAGCATATGACCGACCGCCAAAAATAGCAGCCCAGAGCCAGTCAGTCGCATAAAAAGAAAGGCATATCGTTCAAGTTGATTCTGGTTCGAGACATCGGCCGTTCGCTTCGTCACACCTGTTACTGTTGCCATGATTTACTCCTTACTCGCCAATCTCGTGAATTTCACTAAAGGGCTGAAAATCGCTCAATGCTGGAATACGCCAGCAGGTTGCCCCTTCCGCTGCCAACTCTGAACAACGGGCGATTAACTCCGTAAACATATAAAGCGCAATCGGAATAAAAACAATCGCAAATATAGCCCAGGCGATCTGAGAGCTTCTCCGCTGATGCTGCCACAACGCTGGCTTGAAATCCAAAATAGAGATTCGGATGCCATTAATAGCATGATATAAAACCGCTCCCATCAAAGGAATTTCACCAATAGCAACCAACGGATATTTAAAAAACTCAATCGACCACTGGTAAAGACCAGGCAAGAAATGGGCATTAGCCGTATCCCACACATGCACAATTAAAAATGCAAGAATAGCCAAACCCGAAATCCGGTGGGCAAGCCAACTCCATTGTCCCCAAAGTCCGCGATACCGAACAGACTCTAGGACAGTCAGCTTCAAGGTTGAAAACATCGATTTACCTCCGAGCATAACCTTTAGATGCGTTCACAAATAACTTTGACAAGAAAACGCACCCACGCAGCTTAACCACTTTATCAAAATCCAAAATTTATAACGGTTAAGCCCTTAAAAAATTAAGTCCCCAACTATAGCACAACCCCCATATTATATCAGGTAAATCCCAGGTGAACACAGCTTGCTTTGCGCCCTCTCCGCTGTTAAACTTTCCTCTGTAATGATACGTCCTTTTAATCTGAGGGATTTGGCGCTTGTTCACCGTTTGGGTGAGCAAGGTGTTCTGTTACACGCAGAAGTTGCCCTAACCAGTAGCCCTCACCCTTTACGCAGTGCCCTCATCAATATGTTTGTCGGGGGACAATACGGCACCTATGTTTGGAAATCAAAAGATAGGAAATCGGCCGCGTTTATCCAAATAAATTGCGACCCAGGCTGTCCCAGCGCCCAGATTGTTTTTATGGGAACCGGCCCTGTTGAATCTGAAGAGGACGGGAGAGAGATCGATGAAGATATATGGCTACCATTATTAGATGATTTAGTTGCCGAAGTCGGCCGTAACGGAACGCACAATCTGGTTGCAGAGGTCAGTGAAACCGGCCCCGAACTGCCAGTGCTGCGCCGCTCCGGCTTTGCCGTTTATACCCGTCAAGATATATGGGTATGCGACCAATATAATCCAAACGACCAGGCTGAAATTCTTAGGCCGCGCCGGTCTGTGGACGACTGGGATATACAACTACTCTATTCCAACAACGTCCCCCGCTTAATCCAACTGGTGGAACCAAGTCTCCCACTAGACTCCGGTCAAAGCTGGGTATTACGCGAGGACAACGAATTGGCCGCCCTCATTTATATGAATGAGGGGCCAATAGCAACCTGGATGCGAGTCTTAATCCATCCCAACGCCCACACCCAGGCCGAAGACATCATCAAAGGCTCACTGGCAATAAAACCCCCAACGCCAAAACATCCAGTATACTGTTGTGTGCGCCGCTACCAAAGCTGGCTCCAAACAGGTTTAGAACAAGCTGGTTTTCGGCCCTGGGGCAGCCAGGCCGTGATGGTAAAACAAATCGCCCAACCAATTGTCAAAAAGGCACATATTGGCACCCTAGAACAACAAGCGCTTCCAGGCTCGCCGCCATTGGTACAAGGCTTCAGCCACCCTCCGGGAAATGGTCGTCAAAAAATTTAACAAAAGGCTTTCATGAACGAAAAACAACAAGTTATTGAAGATTTACGGATGCTGCTAAATATCTTACCAATTAGCGTCCGTGAACAAATTGAAAAGATGGGCAGCCAAGACGCACTGCTAGAAGTCGTGCTAGATTTGGGCCGCCAACCGACCGCCCGCTATGTCGATGGCGAACGAACCCTGCGTGAGGCAGAAGTGACACGGGCAGAAATAGATGTAGTCGTCGCTGGCGTGGGCGACTTTGACGATGATAACCGGGCTGGCATTGCCCGAACCTTGCACCGTATTTCCGCCATCCGCAACCGCCGGGGCGAGATCGTCGGTCTAACCTGCCGAGTCGGCCGTGCTGTCTACGGCACCATCGACATCATCGCCGATCTGATCGACGAAGGGCAAAGTATCTTACTGCTCGGCCGTCCTGGAGTCGGCAAAACAACCATGCTGCGCGAAATGGCCCGAATTCTATCCGAGCAAAAGCGGGTCATCATCGTCGATACCTCCAACGAGATTGGCGGCGATGGCGACATCCCCCATCCGGCCGTCGGCAAAGCTCGCCGGATGCAAGTTCCCCGCCCCTCCCACCAGCATGAGGTCATGATTGAGGCGGTTGAAAACCACAATCCCGAAGTCATCATCATTGACGAAATCGGCCGAGAACGAGAAGCCGCCGCCGCCCGAACCATCAATGAACGCGGTGTCCAGCTAATCGGCACCGCCCACGGCAATACAATCGAAAACCTGCTGCTCAACCCCACCCTCTCCGATCTGGTTGGCGGCATTGAAAGCGTCACCCTGTCAGATGAAGAAGCCCGTCGTCGCGGAACCCAAAAGACCGTTTTAGAGCGACGCGCCCCCCCAACCTTCGACATTCTCATTGAAATTCAAGACCGACAACGATTAGCCGTCCACACAGAAGTCGGCAAATCAGTTGACGACATGCTGCGCGGCCGTCCTTTGGGTGTCGAGATCCGTTATCGAGACGAAAATGGCGAAATCCAGATCGAACAAGGTGAAGAGTTCAAAGTAGCTGGCCCCGAAATTACTGGTCGCCGCACAGAACCGTCCCAAGACGGCCGTAAATCTCGCAAAGTGCGCGAGAAAGGGAACAGCAACGGCCGTTATAACGGAAGCAAAGTAAACGGTCGCGAACGTGCCAGGGATCAAAAAGGATCAGACGGCGAAAACGGCCGCTCAAACAGACCCCTCAACATCTTCGCCTACGGCGTTGCCCGCAACCGTTTGCTGCAAGCCGCCCGTCACCTAAACGTCTCAATTAATCTCGTCGATGGGATCGGCGAAGCAGATGCCCTCGTCACCCTAAAGAGTTACTATCGTCGCCAGCGCAAATTAATCATTGATGCCCAAAATCGACGAACACCCGTCTTCGTCCTCCGGGCCAACACCGTCTCCCAAATGGAAAACTTCTTAGCCGAAGCCATGAACCTGGAGATTGCGCCTTCAGATCCATTTGAAGACGCGATAGCCGAAACAGAAAGGGCTATCCAGCTTGTCCAATCCGGCCGTCAAAGCGTCGACCTGCCGCCTGTCGGCAGCGCCATTCGTCGTTACCAACACCAGATGGCTCGTCAAGCCGACCTCGTTTCCCACAGCTATGGCAAAGGCCCAAATCGTCACGTCCGCATCTTTAGTACACCAAGAAACGCTCAGTAATCAGAAAAAGTGCGGCAGAGATTGTAGTAAATGAAAGTTGACAAAATAAATGATCAATCAGGTAGGGGGTGGACGATCGGGTGAAACCTTAGATTTTATCTCTAACCTTGTCTCCGGTCGTCCAACCCAAGTTTTGTCTATTGCTGATTTAATTATCCAATACGACAATCCCTACCAAATCATTTTATCATTGTTCCAGTCAATCCAGCTAAAGGAATTATCTCCATATGTTCATCACCTTTGAAGGGTCAGATGGTAGTGGCAAATCTACCCAAATAACGCTCCTTTCCTTCTATTTGCGCCAAGAGGGGCTTAAGGTTATCACCACCCGCGAACCGGGTGGAACGACCATCGGCGAGCAGGTACGTAACTGTCTCCACGATGTCCAGAACAAAAGCATGACCTCCTCAGCCGAAGTGCTGCTCTACTCCGCCTCACGGGCACAACTAGTTGAAGAAATCATCCTCCCCGCCCTTTCAAGCAATCATATTGTTCTCAGTGACCGCTATTCGGACAGCACCCTTGCCTACCAGGGCTACGGCCGTGGCCTCGATCTAAACGACCTGACCCGCCTAACCCGCTTTGCCACCGGCGGCCTAAAACCAGACCTGACCTTCCTATTCGATGTCGATATCGAAGACGGCCTAACCCGCCGCACGGCTGGTGGTGTTGAGATGAACCGTATGGATCTACAAACGATTGAGTTTTACCGTCGGGTAAGAGACGGCTACCGTGAATTAGCCGAGGCCAACCCCAGACGCTGGGTCACAATAGATGCCAATCGCCCCGTCAATGCCATTCAAACCGATGTTCGTCAAGTCGTAAAAGACCGCCTCAAAGATTACGCACTCACCAGTTAGCTATTGACTAACTTCTGTTGACTGACTACCGCTTACTGACTACCGACCACTGCTTCTAAAACGCAGCGCCACCCCCAAAATTATCCCCACCAGCCGCCAATTCCGGCATCGACTCCTCAATCGCCTCCGGTGATTCCCCGCTTTCGAGACGGCCGACTACCTCATTAAACTCATCCCCCATATCTTCACCCATCTCCTGGCTCATCTGCCGCATGAAGCGGCCCATCGATTTCGGATCATCTTCATCCAATCCAGCCATCATCTTTTCCGGGTCCATCGCATCCATCCGGGATTCCTCCGATTTCGCCAAAGCCACTCGGCTGATTAGTCGTTGAACCCGTTCGCTGCCGCAATTTGTGCAAGTCGGCTCGGCCGTATCATACTCCTCATACGTAAAGAAATAACGTATATTCTGACGGCAATCCTGACAACGATATTCATAATAAGGCATGATTTTGCCTCCCTTTCTTACAGGATATAATATGCAATAGCTGTAGGACAAATTGCCAATTTGTCTAGGCAATTTTGCAAATTCCCCTACACTATCAATTATATGAAGGAGCTTATAACAGGTGCAAATTTGACAGTAGATAGCCCATACAATCGCCCTGACCACCCCCTATTGATCGTCGTTTCCGGCCCATCCGGGGTCGGCAAAGACACCATCGCCCGGATGTTAATGGAAGTGCAGGATGATAACTATTATTTCGTTGTAACTGCCACCACCCGCCCCCCCAGGACAGGCGAAATCGATGGCTACGACTACTTCTTCGTCAGCCACGACGAATTCGCCTTAATGATTGAAGAAGATGAACTACTTGAATACGCCGTTGTCTACAACGACTACAAAGGTGTTCCTAAACAGCAAATTCGGGATGCTCTCTCCAGCGGCAAAGATGTCATCATGCGAGTCGATCCTCAGGGAGCAGCCACCATTCGCAAATTGGTTCCCAACGGCATTTTCATTTTCCTGGTTGCCGAATCAGAACAAGCCCTGGTTCAACGGCTGCGAGAACGAAAATCAGAAACGGCCGAAGGGCTTAACCTCCGCATCGCCACCGCCCGCCAGGAGATGAAACGAATCCGCGAATTCGATTTCTGCGTTGTCAACGCCGAAGAAAAGCAAGAAGAAACCGTCGCCAAAATAAAAGCCATCATCCTATCCGAACATCAGCGCGTAGATCGACAGCCAATTCAATTATGATACATGAAACCCAAGATATTGAAGCCATCCTCTTTGATTATGGCGGCGTCCTAGCCGAACCACTAGATGTCCAGGCCGTTCGAGAACATCGCAACCAATTAGCCACCTCCTTAGGTTTCGAGAACGGACAAGCCATGTGGAATCATTTCTACATCAGCGACATCTGGCAAGCCACCAAAACCGGCAAGATGACCGACGATGAAATGTGGGCCACCCTGCTACCTCCCCTCGGCTTAAACAGTCAGGTCGAACAAGCCGCTTTTACCAAACAGCTATTTGCCGGAGAAGGCGTTCAACCCCTAATGCGTTGGCTGCTCCATGATTTACACGGCCGTTATCCTCTAGCCATCCTCAGCAACGCCAGCGACAAATTAGAAAGCGCCTTAGAAAGCCTAGAAATCGCCCACTACTTCGATGTCATCGTTAACTCCCACCGTATCGGTGTCGCAAAACCCGATCCCGCCGCCTACCAAATCGCCCTCCAGCAGATGGACAGACAGCCCCACGAAGTCCTATTCATCGACAACCAGGAACGAAACACCAAAGCCGCCGAAGCCCTCGGCATCAGCAGCCTCATCTACACAGACATATCAAACCTGTTAGACGAGTTAGCCAGAGAAGAGATAATTTAATATGAAACCAATCGCCACCTTTTCCATCGTCGCCTACGACCCCAACCGCAAAGAATGGGGTGTGGCCGTTCAATCTAAATTCATGGCCGCTGCCGCCGTTGTCTCCTGGGCCAAAGCCGGGGCTGGCGGCGTTGCCACCCAATCCTACGCAAACATGGCCTACGGTCCCGTCGGACTAGAAATGATGGCCCAGGGCATGTCGGCCGAACAGACCATCTACGCCCTGACCCAAGCCGATGACGGCCGTTCCCAACGGCAGGTCGGCGTCGTCGACAAATCAGGCCGAGCCGCCGCCTACACAGGCGAAGCGTGCCACGACTGGGCCGGCCATATCGTTGGCGACGGCTTCACCTGTCAGGGCAATATCCTCATCCCCGGCACAGTCGAGGCAATGGCAAAGACGTTTGAAGAGAAACGCCGCCATTCCGGCGAACTGGCCGATTGGCTTGTTGCCGCCCTCGCAGCCGGACAAGAAGCTGGTGGCGACAGTCGTGGACGGCAAGCCGCTGGCGTACTCATTGTCCGTGAAAATGGCGGCTACGGCGGCCGAACCGACCGCTATATCGACCTTCGGGTTGACGACGATCCCTACCCGATCCGAAAGCTCAACCAACTTCTAACCATGCACCACCTCTTCTTCGGAGCCGTCAACCCTGACGATCTCATTCCCATAGCCGATGTCGCCGCCGACCTTCAAAAGATGCTCCAAAACACAGGCGATTACAGCGGCGCTATCAACGGCGAATTTGACGAAACCACCCGCAAAGCGCTTTGGGCTATGGTCGGCCGCGAAAACCTCGAAGAACGCTGGGATGGTACAGGCGATCAAATAGACCGCCAAGTCGTCAACTATCTCCAAGACCGCTTCGGTTAACATGATAACCAGCCACCAAAACCCAATCATCAAAAAAGTCAAACGGCTGCGCCAGAAAAAGTACCGTCGCCAGGAAAACGCTTTTTTCGTAGAAGGTTTACGGGTTGTCCTAACCGCCGTTGAGCAAAATGCCCCCATTCAAGCCATCCTCTATGCGCCAGACCGCCTAACCAGCCATATCGCCCAGCAAACGATAGCCGCCCAAGAAAAAGCAGGCATACCTTGCACGGCCGTCAGCGACGATGTCTTTGCAAGCATATCCAGCCGCGACAATCCAACCGGATTAGCCGCCATCATAGAAAGCGCCAGCCGCTCCCTTGAAACAATTAATATCCAACAAACCGACCTCTGGCTGGCCCTCTTTGAAATCAGCGATCCTGGCAATCTAGGCACCATTCTCCGCACGGCCGATGCCTTCAACGCCGCCGGAATCATCCTCATCGGCAACACGGTAGACCCCTATCATCCAACGGCCGTAAAAGCCAGTATGGGAACCCTCTTCACCCTATCCATCGTCCAGGTTCATCACATCAACCACCTGCTCGAATGGGCCGCCCAAAACGACATCCAAACCATCGCCACCTCCGCCAAAGCCAAACAATCCATCCGAGAAATGACCGCCAAGTTCCCCGCCCTCCTGCTGCTCGGCAATGAAGGCGAAGGGTTGCCAACCCCCATTTTGGCCGCCGCCAACCACCAAATCAAAATACCCATGTCCGGCGCTGCAACCTCCCTCAACCTCGCCATCGCCGCCGGAATACTCCTCTACGAACTAAGCTCAATGAGGTGACACACCATTTGTGAAAAAATTCGTCTCATTCGTGTTAATTCGTGGCTAAGCCAAAAAACCAAAGGACAAACATATGAAAATCGGCCTAACTTTCCCCCAGACAGAATTCGGTAGCGATCCCGCCGCGATCCGAGACTACGCCCAAACGGCCGAAAACCTCGGCTACAGCCACATCCTCGTCTATGAACACGTTCTCGGTGCCAACCCCGACCACTATGCCCCCTGGACAGGCCCATACACCTATGAAACCACCTTCCACGAACCATTCGGCCTCTTTAGCTTCATGGCCGCCGTCACAGAAAAGATCGAATTCACCACCGGCATTCTCATCCTGCCCCAGCGTCAAACCGCCCTCGTCGCCAAGCAAGCCGCCTCCTTAGATGTCTTGTCAAACGGCCGTTTTCGTCTCGGCGTCGGCGTAGGCTGGAACCCAGTCGAATACCACGCACTCGGCCAAGACTTTCACACCCGTGGCCGTCGCATCGAAGAGCAAATCACCCTCCTGCGTCAACTATTCACCCAACGCCTCGTCACCTTCAAAGGGCAATGGGATACCGTCATCGAAGCCGGACTAAAGCCAATGCCCATCCAACAACCGATCCCAATTTGGATCGGCGGACACGCCGATGCCGTCCTGCGCCGAATCGGCCGTATCGGTGACGGCTGGTTTCCAAACTACCGTTCAGCCACCTTAGCCGCCCCCTCCCTGGAAAAACTCGACCAATATCTTGTTGAAAACGGCCGTAGTCGGGCCGACATCGGCCTCGAACCCCGTCTCTACTACAATGACAGCCCCGACATCTGGCTAAAACGGCTCGAAGGTTGGCAAGCCGCCGGAGCAACGCACATCACCATCAACACAATGGGCGCAGGACTAAAAACGGCCGCTGATCATATCAAAGCCATCCAACACGTCGCAGAAACAGTCGGAATCTTGCTAATAATCCGTGCCATTCGTGTAATTCGTTGCACCTTCCCCTTTGCCAATTTACATAGCAAAAATTGCACCTTTTCATGAGGCTAGTATCACAAGCCCATTGCCCCGTTGAATCAGGAAAGGTAAAATACTTTTCGCTTAAACCAAGCAGTTGTTTCTTGCAGGAAAAGGCATGGATTTACCCCAAATTAGTATCTTAACCCCTCTGATTTTCACAGGAATTTATGCCTTCCTCCTCATCGGATTGATCATTCGACTAGGATGGCATGAAAATCGAGTCCGCTGGTTGCTGGCCCTGCTGTTCGCAAGCATTCTCTGGCAGCTAACGATGCTGCCCACCCCCGTTTCTAACCAACAGATCAATCTTTCAGCCAAAACTTTACTACTCAACACCTTTATTTTAGGCATGGCAACGGCCGTTTATATCAATTGGGATAAACGTCGGCTCTGGTTCTTGTCCAGCGGGCTAACCCTATTAATCCTATTCTCACTAGACATTTTTCTACCATCTACCCTCTACGACCAGCCCCAACTAACCACATTACGGCCGACCATCGGTGGCCTAACCATCATACCCGTCTGGCTCATCCTCAACCTTGTCATATTAAAAGCATCCTGGCAAGCCTATCGCCAAGCCCAATTACCCCTACACGGAAATCGACTACTCTTTTGGATGGTATCATTATTGATAGTCGTCATCGGAGAAGGGCTGCTATTTTTTGATTTAGATGGCGTTAATATCGCCGGACAAACAATTCGAGTAACCGGTCTTTTCGGCTTTGCCTACGCTGTATATTCCCATCGCATATTCGACGTTCGCACCCGAATGCGCCGCATCGCCGCATTTATTACAGTCGCTCTGATCTCGGCCGGTTTTGGAACCGCCATCATCCTCCTCGTCCAGCAAATTACTAGCCAGCAAACCCAAACAGTTAGAACCGGTACAGTCGTTTTCGTCAGTGCCGTTGGTCTGTTAATCTACCCTCGTGTTTATCAATTTTTAGAACGACTACTATACCGCTACTTCCTGGGTGTAGAATTTGACAACAACAAAATCCTCCGAAACTACAGTCAGGCCATTGCCCGAACCCTTGATGTCGAGCAGCTTTCAATCGTCATCATAGGCACCATCAGCGAACTACTCGAAATTAACCGGGGCAGCCTCATCTTGCTCAGCCAGGTTGGAGATAATTACCAAGTCCAACCTATTCCAGCAATGGGCCGCATCCCCCAAAAAACAGTCAACCTACCCGGCAACAGCCTACTCATCTACACCCTGGCTACCCAACGTCAACCACTGCTGCAATATGAATTAGACTTCAATCCCCAACTCCAACAAATCACCGAAGAAGAAAAAAGTTGGCTCAACGAGCAAGCAATGGATGTCTTCGTGCCAATCAGTACCGACAATGAACTAACTGGAATAATCGCCCTGGGGCCAAAAGGTTCTGGCCTCACCTACCGCCCAAACGAATTAGAACTCCTCCAAGTCTTAGCCGATCAAACCGTCGTCGCGCTTCAAAATGCCCGCCTCTATAGTGAGTTAGGTTCCCAAAATGAGCGTATTCGACTGCTCAATGCTGACTTACGCGAACAAAACTCCCATATGGAAATCATGGATCGGGTTAAAACAGACTTTATCACCATCGCCTCCCACGAACTGCGAACGCCCCTAACCCAAGTAAAGGGTTACGCCGACATTCTCCAAGCCATGAATGACGAACAAGCCCTGACCCAGGAGCAAACGAAGGAAATCGTCGGCCATATCAACCGCGCCTCTAGCCAACTAGAAAACCTCATCGCAGCCATGCTCGATGCCAGCCAACTAGAAGCGGATGGGATGCACCTGACTTTCATGCAAACTAAATTAGATACCGTGCTTCGTTTAGCCGTCGAACCAGTGGCTAGCGCCCTGAAAGAACGGCGCATAACCCTAAAATTGAATGGAGTTCGCAATATACCCGATATACAGGCCGACTTCAAACGGCTCGTTCAAGCCTGTGGCAATATTATGGGTAACGCCATCAAATATACGCCAGACGGTGGCACCATAGAAATTACAGCGAACTGCCTCGTCGCCGAAGACAACCAGGAATATCTGGAAATCGTGATAGCTGACAACGGTATCGGCATTGATCCGAAATATCACGATCTCATCTTTGAGAAATTTTTCCGCATCGGCAATACCCAACTTCATTCAACTGGCAGCACCAAGTTCAAAGGCGCAGGCCCCGGCCTCGGTTTACCCATTGCAAAGGGCGTGATAGAAGCCCACAACGGCCGTATCTGGGTTGAGTCCGAAAGCGAAGATGAAGAACGACTCCCCGGCAGCCGCTTCTATATCATCCTCCCCGTCATCCCCCCCGGTGCGCTCGAACAGATGGAACAAGAAACCGTCGTCGCCCAAAGCAACCGCCCCGCCTGGCTCATAGGCTAAGTCGAAAGGTTCCACCTTTAGACAAGATGGAACCTCTAAAGTAAGACGATCGATTAAACCAACCGTTCACCCTTTTCAAACTTCAATCCCTCCCCATTTAAACCCACTTCAACCGTATCGCCTTCACCAAACCGCCCTTTGAGGATTGCCAGAGCCAATGGATCAGCCACCATTTGCTGGAGCGTTCGCTTAATCGGCCGGGCGCCATAAGCTGGATCATACCCTTCAGCCGCAATATACTTTTTGGCTTGCTCAGTCAAAATCAGGTAAATGTTCCGTTCAGTCAACATCTGTTGCAATCGGCTTGCCTGAATCTCAACGATTTTCACCAGATCATCCCGTTCCAGGTTATGGAAAATGATAATATCATCTATCCGGTTCAAGAACTCTGGTCGGAACTGCCCTCGCAGTGCAGCCATTGCACCCTGCGGATCATACTCATCTCCTTGCAAGAATTGGCTGCCGATATTGCTCGTCATAATAACAACCGTATTCTTGAAGTTAACAGTCCGACCATGACTATCAGTCAATCGGCCATCATCTAACAACTGCAACAAAGTATTAAAGACATCCGGGTGCGCCTTCTCAATCTCATCAAAGAGGACAACCGAATACGGCCGTCTCCGCACCGCCTCCGTCAACTGACCACCCTCGTCATAACCAATATATCCCGGCGGTGCGCCAATCAATCGGCTAACGGCATGACGCTCCTGATATTCACTCATATCAATCCGTACCATCGCCTCCTCATCATCAAAGAGGAACTCCGCCAGGGCGCGGGCCAACTCCGTTTTACCAACCCCAGTCGGGCCGAGGAAGATAAATGAACCAACTGGCCGCTCTCTATCCTGCAAACCAGCTCGCGAACGCCGAACAGCGTTACTCACAGCCACAATCGCCTCATCCTGTCCAATCACCCGCCGATGCAGTCGATCTTCCATCCGAAGCAGCTTTTGAACCTCCCCTTCCAGCAATTTACTGACCGGAACACCCGTCCATTTAGAGACGATCTCAGCCACATCCTCACCATCAACCTCTTCCTTCAACAAAGCGCCCCCTTGCTGCAACTCTGCCAGTCGCGCCTCCTGCTTAGCAAGCTGTTGTTCCAGTTCAGACTGTGTGCCATAACGCAGACGGGCAGCCGCTTCCAGGTCGGCTCGTCTTTCGGCCTGTTCAATCTCAACCTTAAGCTCATCCATCCGAGCTTTGGTCTGACGAATCTGGTCAATAGCCGCCTTTTCCGTCTTCCAACGGCCGCGCATCCCATTCGCCTCTTCTTTCAGCTCCGCAATCTCAGCTTCAATAGTGTTGAGCCGCTCTTTAGATGCCTTATCCCGCTCCTTCTTCAGCGATTCTCGCTCAATTTCAAGCTGTAACATCTGACGATCAACCCGATCCAATTCGGCCGGTTTCGAGTCAATTGCCATCTTCAAACGGCTGGCCGCCTCATCAATCAAATCAATCGCCTTATCAGGCAGCTGCCGGTCACTGATATAGCGGTGCGACAACGTCGCTGCCGCAATAGCCGCGCTGTCCTGAATCCGCACCCCATGATGCACCTCATACCGCTCTTTCAAGCCGCGCAAAATCGAAATCGTATCTTCCACACTCGGCTCATTAATAAAGACCGGCTGGAACCGTCGCTCTAAGGCCGCATCCTTCTCAATATACTTGCGGTACTCATCCAGCGTCGTCGCCCCAATCGTATGCAGTTCACCACGCGCCAGCATCGGCTTCAACATATTGCTGGCATCCATCGACCCTTCAGCCGCGCCAGCCCCAACCATCGTATGAAGCTCGTCGATAAAGAGGATAATCTGTCCCTCGCTCTCAGCGATCTCCTTCAAAACCGCCTTCAGCCGTTCCTCAAATTCGCCTCGGAACTTTGCCCCAGCCACCAAGCTGCTCAAATCCAGGGCAAACAACTGTTTGTCCTTCATCCCCTCCGGCACATCGCCATTAATAATCCGTTGAGCCAACCCTTCAGCAATGGCCGTCTTGCCAACACCAGCCTCGCCAATCAACACCGGGTTATTCTTCGTCCGGCGGCTCAATACCTGAACCACCCGCCGAATCTCCTCATCACGGCCGATCACCGGATCTAATTTCCCCAGCCGAGCCAATTGGGTCAAATCACGGCCGTACCGCGCCAACGCCTCATAAGTCGCCTCCGGGTTTTGGCTCGTCACCCGCTGCCCACCCCGAATACCTGCCAAAGCTTGCAAGACATCATCTCGCCCAATCCCAGCCTCAACCAGCGGCGACAAATCCCGTACCTTATCAGCAACATCAACCAATGCCAGGAAAAGATGCTCCGTACTGACGAACTCATCCTTCATCTTCGAGGCTTCCCGTTCAGCCGCTCGAACGATATTATTCAATTCGCGGGAGATACCAACCTGAGTTGTCGTACCATAAGCACGCGGCAAACCACTAACAATACGGCTGACCGACTCAACCAGCATATGCCGATTCGCCCCAATCCGATTTACAATCTGTGGCACAACCCCATCTTCTTGAGCCAAAAGCGCAGCCAACAGATGCACACTTTCAATCTGGCTGTGGTTCATTTCCTCCGCCAGATTTTGCGCCTCTAAAACCGCCTCCTGAGCCTTTTGTGTAAACTTATTTAAATTCATTTTTCCCTCTTATCCATACAGGTGTAAAATAGGAACCCGTTCAATTTCTAAAATAGAATTGTTCCTAATTAACAAAAACCTGTGATTATCATACCTGCGAAGGCAGGAATCCAGACCCTGCAATTGTAAAACACTTTGTTAACAGTGTACTCAGTTAAGATAACCAAAAGTTGAACGTCTAAATTGCAAAGATTTTGTTATCAAAATCTCCATCTGCTAGTCCAACAGACAATCTGGCCCATCTTCACATCCAACAGCATAACTATCGATCATCAGAACAACATAGACACAGCATAAGAAAAATATTAGCAGTTCATAGAACTTCAGAATCTAAAAGGCAGTTTAGTAGGGGTTGGATAGGCGGGTAAAACCCTGGCAATTACCCAACTCTTTCTCTCCCGCCTATCTAACCCAATTTGGCCAACCGTATACTGTAAATTTTTCTCAGGAGGAGTAACATGCCAACAGAAAATCGTAACCGCGCCCTCGTCCTCTCCGGTGGTGGCGGTCGGGGTGCCTATCATGTCGGCGTCATGCGTTTTTTAGAGGAACATGAATGGTTCCCCGATATTGTCGTCGGCACATCTATAGGTGCAGTAAACGGCGCTGCCCTGGCCTCTGGTCATAATGCCCACTCCCTCTGGGCGCTTTGGAAACGGCTAACCAGTGATGATGTCCAAAAAAGAAACCTAAATCCACTAAACGGTAACTTTTTGCTAAATACCGCCCCACTTCGAGAAACCTTAGAGCGGGATGGTTGGGTGAACTTTGACCGCATCAACTCAGAAGAAGCCGCCACCCATCTCCGAGTAACGGCAATGGAAGTAGAAACCGGCCGTCTTAGAGTCTTCGGTAACAGCAAAGACCTTCACACCGGCCAGATGAAACAGGAACGGATCGGCCTGGATCACATCATCGCCAGCTGTTCCATCCCCATCATCTATCCCGCCACCAAACTGAACGGTGTCATGTATTGGGATGGCGGGACCGTCGCCAACACCCCGCTCAGTCCAGCCATTGATGCCGGTGCAGAAGAAATTGTGGTCGTCCTAATGACCCCTTGGGACGACGATGAAGACACTTATACCGAAAACCAATCCCTTAACCTATTGCAAGCGGCTGGAGCAGCCTTTGAATGGGCCTTGCTGGCTTCTTTTCAGGCCGACCTCAAGATGTTCCGCCGGATCAATGACCTTGTCCGATTGCAATTAGAAAATGCGCGACTCCGCGCAGCCAATGCCACCTTAATGGAACACCTCTATGGTGACAACGCCCCTGAACTAGAAGATTCTGATGGAGACGGCATCCCCGACATCCTTGAAAAAGATTTTCATACGCTGCCAGAACCCATTATCGTGGCCCCGAAACGGCCGATTCCAGTCGAACAAATCGTCTCCTACACTCTTGAAGGCCACGAAGCCGTCTACGAAATGGGCTACAACGATGCCAAACGAGCCTGGCGCGAATCCGGCCGTTCCGTCGAAGGTGAAGGATGACAGGTGACCATAGAAATCAACATCTAATCGCTGCGGCCGTAATCCGGCAGGATAATGAGATACTACTAGTCGAACAACAGGGACCGGGCGATACTGTCTCAGCCTGGGCGCTGCCCGGCGGTCGAGTCGAACCAGGCGAACTATTCCACGAAACCCTCATCCGAGAGGTAAAAGAAGAAACCGGGCTGACCGTCACCAAACTAGGCAATCTCCTCTATCTGGTACAGACAGACAACCCCAACCAACAGCAGCTAATGGAAAACGCCGGGCCAGGAGAAGGCTATCAAGCAACGGCCGTTGTCTTTGAAGTTTCCGCTTGGCATGGAACTTTAGAGTCAGCCGATCCCGACAACTTCATCCTCGATGTCCGTTTCTGGCCCATCTCCAAAGCGATCAGCCTCATTCAAGAAACCCTCCATTTCCGAGCCATGCGCGAACCACTCCTAGCCTATTTACAAGACGAAGCCGCCGCCGGATCAACCTGGTTCTACCGTCGCCAACCAGACAACTACGACCAGTTACTTTTTGTGTCAAAAATCAAATGAAGTCTTACACGCTTAGGCCAGCTATCAAAGATGATTATGATTTCCTTTATCATTTGATTGAGGTCTGCATGAAGGAATATGTTGAGGTTACCTGGGGTTGGGACGACACCTTTCAACAAAACTATTTCGCCCAAAACTTCGATATTACCGGCTGCCAAATCGTCCTAATAAACGGCCGAAAAGCCGGACAAATCACCACCATAGACCAGGGACAAAACATCTTCATCTCCGCCATCTACCTCCTGCCCGAATTTCAAAATTACGGAATTGGCTCCGCCCTCCTAAAACAAGTCCTAAAAAAAGCAGAGCGATTCAACGTTACCGTCACCCTCCGCGTTCTCAAAGCCAACGAACCAGCCTATCGCCTCTATAAACGATTAGGCTTTATCGAAACGGCCGATAAATTGACCCACCGCATGATGAAATGGCAGCCCCCATCAGCCAACCCAAAGAAACCAAAAGCCCCAAGTTGATCAACATGATCAACTTGCCCAATTTTGCTCTACAATATAAACAACCATCAATAACCAATTACCGTTTACTGACAACCAACTACCAAAAACAGGAGACCCCCCATGCACGTAGGCTTACTTGCTAACCTAAAGAAAAACGCCCCAACCTGGCCCGGCATGTCCCCCGACCAATGGGACGATCTCGACTCAGAAAAAACCATCGAAGCCATCGCCCAGGCCATCGAAAGCGCCGGACACACCGTCACCTTCATGGAAGGCGACCTAACCCTCTATGACCGCCTAAAAGAGGTCAAACCCGACATCTGCTTCAACATCTGCGAAGGTCATTTCGGCGATTCCCGCGAAGCCCAAGTCCCAGCCATACTAGAAATGCTGCAAATCCCCTACACTGGCTCCCGCCTCTTCACCCTCGCCCTCTGCTTAGACAAACCAATGACCAAACGCATCCTCGCCTTTCACAACTTACCCACCCCGCCCTTCCAAAACTTCGAGCGCGTTGACGAACCCCTAGACCCCGACATGATATTCCCCCTCTTCGTCAAGCCCAGCCGCGAAGGAACCGGCATGGGCATCAGCGCCGCCTCAATCGTTCGTGACGAAGCCCAGCTGCGAACCCAATTAAAAATAATGTTAGAACGGTACAACCAGCCAGTGCTAGCCGAAAAATTTATCGAAGGACGAGAAGTCACCGTCGGCGTAGTAGGCGATCTAAATGGCCCAGTTGCTCGCCGGATGCCCGAAAATGATGAAGCTCGCCGAATCCTGCACGGCCTCCATTTCTTCCCCCCACTAGAAGTCGATATGAGCAAATACCCAATTGAAGAAGCCGGTGTCTACACCAACCGCATCAAAGTAGATATGGCCGAAAACTTCCATTATATCTGCCCCGCAAACCTAACCGCAGAACAAGTCGAAGAGCTAAATTGGTTAACGGCCGCAACCTTCCGCGTCACTGGCTGCCTCGATGTCGCCAGGGTCGATTTCCGCCTGGACGCAAACGACAACTTCAAACCCTATATTCTCGAAATCAACCCCCTTCCCGGCCTCAACCCAGGCTACTCCGATCTCTGCATTGAAGCCAAAGCAGGCGGCTGGCGTTATGAGGAGCTTGTCAACCGCATCCTAGACGAAGCCATTGCCCGACACAAACTGGCCTAACAACCAGCAACCAAATCTTGCTCCATTACAAATTTCCCAGGTCAAGCAAATTAATCCTCATATTAAACCCAGGCAACAAAGAAAAAAAGATGCTATGATAAAAGAATGGTTGAAAAACCCGCTGAGGTTTCATGCAGAGTTCTCGGAATACTATTTCAAGAATTACCAAATAAAGGGCTGCCTATTGAAACGCTGACCCAAGACGTTCTCTACCCCTTAGCCCACCTACAAGACGCTAGAGCCTGGATGGATTGGAAAAGTTTTTGCCAGTTCATGCGAAACGCTGGAAAAGTCTGGAACGATGACGAACTGGTTGGCCTGGGCATAAAATTTGTTCAGTCCCAGTTTGCCCAGCCAGCTACAACCATCGCCCGGCTTTTTTTCACGCCAAAAGAGTTTTTTCATTGGCTTGCCCGCCAAGAAATAGAGGGGCGGAACGAAAACTTTTCCTGCACCCAAGGGCTAATTCATGATAAAGGCCCAAATCTATTAGAGTTCGATTTAACCATCCTCCCCGGTTATGAATTATCTCCCGAATTTTTCTTGATAACCAAAGGAACCTTCACCGCCATGCCAACAGCATTGGGGCTAAAAGAAGCAACTGTTGATATGGCTCCAATTCAAGGCGGCATGTGCTATATTATCGAGCTTCCAGCCGGAGGCGGTATGCTCGCCTGGCTGCGTCGGTTGGTAACATGGCCCTTCAACATTCGCTCTGCTGCCAGAGAGTTGAAAGAATCTAACGAACTATTACAGCTTCGTAATCGAGAGTTAGAAGAGCAAATTCAGGAACGAAAACGAGCCGAGATACTCCAAGAAGCCCTTTTCCAAATTGCCGACATAGCAAATTCAGCTCCCAGCCTGGACGATCTCTATCCCGCCATTCACCTTATCATTAGCAAACTAATGCCAGCCGACAACTTCTTCATCGCCTTGTACGACCAAAAAACCGACATGCTCGACCTACCTTACTTTGTCGACGAAGTCGATACCACCTACACCGGCCCATATCAAGCAGCCAACGGCTTAACAGAGCGAGTCATTCACAACAATGAACCGCTCCTGATAAATCACCCGGAACATCAGCAGCTCATTGCCGACGGCCAGCTCAATATGATCGGGGAACCATCCGCAATTTGGCTAGGTGTCCCCCTCCAATCTGGCTCCAGAACCTTTGGGGCAATGGTCGTACAACATTATTCCGATCCGACTGCTTATCAGGAGCAAGAAAAGCAGATATTGAGCTTCGTCTCAGGACAGGTCGCCACCGTAATCAATCGCAAGCGGAACGAGGAAGCGCTGAGAATTAGTGAACAGCGATTCCGACAGTTGGCCGAAAACATTGAAGAGGTTTTCTTCCTAATTTCGGCCGATGAGACAATGCTCTATTACATCAATCCAGCTTATGAAACAATAACAGGCCGTTCTTGTGAGAGCCTCTATGATGATCCACGCTCCTGGGTCGAAGCCCTACATCCAGAGGAGCGCCAAAAGATATTTAATCATTGGCAAAATATGGGGCCAGAAAAAATGAAGGCAGACCAGGATACCGAACTACGTCTTTTGCTTCCCGATGGCTCTACCAAATGGGTCTGGCTGCGTTCCCAACCAGTCATCGAGGACAAAGACGTTATCGGCCGTGTTGGCGTAGTCGTGAATATAACAGAACGCAAAGCGCTCCGTCAGGCCCAAAAACAAGAAAGCTTGGGCATCTTAGCCGGTGGCGTTGCCCACGATTTCAACAATTTACTGGTCGCAATGTTAGGTCAAACCTCACTCGCTTTGGCAAAAATGCCAGAAAACAGTCCCGGCCGTCTTCACATATCAAAAGCTGTCAAAGCGGCCGAACGAGCCACCGACCTGACTCGACAAATGTTAGCCTATTCTGGTCAGGGCCACTTTGAAACACAACAACTCAATCTAAACAACTTAATTCAAGAAAATCTACATCTATTTGAGGCAAGCATCCCTAAAAACATTCACATCAAAACAAATTTATTTGATCAATTACCCACAATCGACGCTGATCCAGGTCAAATGCAGCAAGTCATCATGAACCTCATCTTAAATGGTGTCGAAGCCATCGGAGAACGTCCAGGGCTAATAGAAATATTGACCCAGACCCAGGACTATCAGCCAGATGATTCACTGTTCTCGCAATACACTGGTTTACCAATGAAGGCCGGTCTCTATGTCCGGCTTGACATCAAAGACAGTGGCATCGGTATGGATGAAAAGACCCTCGCAAAAATATTCGACCCTTTCTATACCACCAAATTTACTGGACGTGGATTAGGGCTAGCAGTCGTATTAGGCATCATTCGGGGCCATAAAGCAGGGTTACGAGTAACGAGTTCCCCTGATAATGGCGCTCAATTCACCCTCCTATTTCCAATCGCCAAGGCCGAGCCAATCAATGATACCAAGCAACCAGTCGATTCCACCGAAGACAAGCCAACCGGCGTTGTACTTGTCATTGATGATGAAGAACCAGTCCGAGAAGCAGTCTCTGATATCTTGGAAATCGAGTCGATTCAGGTACTTTCGGCCGCAGATGGTCAAGAGGGAATTAACCTGTTCGATAAGCACCGTCAGGAAATCGACCTAATCCTTCTCGACCTTTCTATGCCAGGGCTTGGTGGCGTGGAAACCTTCCATCGCCTACGAAAGATAAACCAAACTGTCCCAATCTTACTCTCTTCTGGTTACAACCAAACCCAGGTTGACAGTCACTTCACAGAAGGAAAGCCAGCCGGATTTTTGCAAAAACCGTATAGCGCGGCCGTATTAGTAGAGGAGGTTGTCCGTCGCTTAAATTCTGCTGAGCAATAAGGCGAACGATTACTTAATTACTTGTAAGACGGAGCCAGCTACCCGCATCCCACCCAACGTCACACCCGCCGTCGACTGGCCCGGAAAGATAGAATCGCCGACCAACCAAAGGTTAGCGATACCAGTCCCAGGGCCACGCACATTAAACAAAGATTGTTGGGGGAAGCCACCGACCATCCCTCGCGGCCGTCCCGTATAAAATTCAAAGGTGACTGGTGTCCCTGGCAAACAAAGCGCCACTGCATCACCAATCCCCGGAATCGCTCTTTCGGCCGTTTTCAGCAGCTTCTGACTATACCGATCCCGCCAAGATTCATACGCTCTCTTATCCCCATGCCGCAGCCGCCACCAGGGACTTATATCCGTATGAGTAGATAAAGTCGCCGCCCGTTTGCCAAGTGGCGCCCGTGTCTCATCGGCCGTATCTGAAAGCGATATAAAAACAGAATTACCTTCCCCCAAATGATCATGCCTCATAATCACCTGATGATGATCGGCCGTATCCTCCGGCAATCGCGCTGAATCCAGACCCAGGTACAAGGCAAACGCCCCCCAGGTCGCCTGCCGCTGGGCCACCTCCTCCCGCAACGCCTTCGGTGCAGCCTCCGCCAACAGCCCATTCAAGGCCCAAGGAGTCACATTTGCCAAAAAATAGTCGCCCTTCAGCTTCAACTGTTTATTGGTGACAATTTCGGCCGCCTGCCCTTCACGAACAAAAATCTGTTCAACCCGCTGTCGATAAAGCACCTCGCCCCCATGCGCCTTAATCCAGCCCACTAATGCCTCAGCTAGAGAACCAATCCCACCCTTGACATGGTTCACCCCTCGCCGGGGTAAATCCAACGCCGCACTACCATACAGGGCATTGGCCTTATCGGCCGTTGTCTGAGCCGAAATCAATAATTGCCCATCGAGAAATGCCCTAAAATTAGGCTCAGGTGATTCAGCCAAATCAGCCACTGTCTTGAACAGATAGGGAAGGGCTTTCAACGTTTTCGGCCGTATTGCCTCCATCAAACTCAACATCTCTCGCCCCGATTGAGGCGGCCAGGGAAAAGGACGGCTAGAAATATCCCAGGCCACATCAGCCAACATCTGCTGAATCTCCCAAAATCTTCCCGTTCCAGGAAAGGCATTCTGCCACTCCTGCTGCCATCGGGTTGGATCAGCCCACTGGGTAACAGATGCTCCGTTCGGTAAATGGACAACCCAGGCCGGATCAGCGGGACGAATCGGCCAGGATAAACCTAACTGTTCTGCTAAACGGGCATGAGGCCCGTCAGGTGAAAAGCCCCCGGCCAATGTCGCCCCAGCATCGAAGCGATAGCCTTTGTGATAATATGTTCCGGCCGAACCGCCAGGATAAACTTGGGCCTCCAAAACGGTAACCTGATGCCCTGCTTTCAGCAGCAAAGCCCCCGCCGTTAACCCACCAATGCCAGCGCCAATAACAATAATGTGAGCCATCGGCCGTTATTGTCCAGCGCTGCCATCTGGAACGGCCGCTTTCAGTTGGCGACCAACATGCCAACGAGTCAACCACTTACGAGCCGAGAACAGAATAAAAAGACCCGCCCGGTTAAACATCAGACGGCTAAAAATCCCCTTCAAGCCACCCCGGTACGCATACTCAATATGTTCCTTAACCAACGTTTGCCGCTCATTGACCGCCTCAAAATGATGGCTGTGCTGCCAATGCTTCAGTGGCCCACGATGCTGCGTATCGATGAAGCCCTGTTCGGTGACATTACTGTGAACGGCCGTCCACGGCACGGGAATCGGCCCAAACCACATTGTCAATTCGGCCGTTGAGCCATCAGCTAGCGGCTCAAACTCATGCACCTGGATGAAAATGGGCGGCGGTGTTAGCTTCTTCAAAATGCTAGTATCATGGTGAAAAGCAGAAACGGCCGTCAACGGAGCTTCAACCATAAATTGATAATCAAATGTATTCATACGCAACAGTATAAAGCCCTGTCCTCATTTTGTCAATATATTGTCCATATATGGGTGGCCGAAGTTTTTGTTGACGGAGCGCCGACATCCCTGTCGGCCCTATGCAGAGCATCCATTTCCTCGCACCAGTTGTCAACAACAGTTCGCTCACCCTCCACATATTTATTATGAGATGACCGCCTAAAAACAAGCCCGATTCAGCGGGCGCACCCAAATCCAAAAGACCCAAAGCCCCTCGCAAAATTCGTCTAATACCTGGCAAGCGCTTTTTACCCATAAGTACCACTAATAGAGTATAATGAGCCTCCAGAAATGCAGTTTCATATTGAGAAGAATTCGTGACCACAACCGACATCCAAAATCTAACCCTATCCGGTATCACTCACCGCTGTTCCCAAGAAAGCGACCGCTTTTTCAATCGCCAAGAACACGATCCCCGCTTTTGCTACGAACTATTCCGCAGAGCCATCTTAGACCGCAATCAATTAGCCTGGGAGCGCATCTACACCCAATATCAACGCCTAGTCACCCATTGGGTCGAACGTCACGCCGCCTTCCCAACCAGCGGCGAAGAGGTTCAATTTTTTATGAATCGAGCCTTTGAAAAAATGTGGTTGGGAATTTCCCCAGAGAAATTCGAGACCTTCACCAATCTCAAATCAATACTAAAATACCTACAAATGTGTGTCCACAGTGTCATGGTCGATTTCGTCCGCCAAAAGGAGCACAAGCTCGTCGTTGAAGCAGCCGAAGAGCTAACGCGCCAACCCCACTCCGGCCAAACGGTGGTTGAAGATGCCATTATGGATGATCTAGACGGCCGAAAACTATGGCAGTGGTTACAAAACTATCTACAAGATGAACAGGAAAAATGTATTGTCTATGGCATGTTCGTCTTAGGGCTAAAACCGAGAGAACTCCTCCTTCAATACCCAAAGCTTTTTAGCAACGTCAAAGATATTTATCGAGTAAAAGAAAACCTCTTAGCTCGTCTTAGAAGAAACGAAGAATTAAGGCAATTTTTTGATGATGCCTGAAAAACGAATTTATCATCGTTTAGCCTTATAACCTCATCCTGAAAAGGAATCAGATAATGGATATTATTGAAAAAAATCTAACCTCCTCACTTTATCGCATAACTTGTCCCCCATCAGATGAACTCGGTGAATATCATTTGCAAATGCTTCCAGAAGAACAAACAGAAGCAATTCGCCAACATTTAGTCACCTGCCCTCACTGTCCCAAAGAATTAGCTCAACTTCAAACTTATCTAGCCGACCTTGCGCCCGATATTGATTTCACCTTGCAAGAACGGGTTAAGATTTGGATTGCAAAACTGTTACCCAACCCACTCGAAGGCAATTTAGCCGCCAGGCCAGCCTTTGCCTTACGCGGCGAGTCAGACGGGCCAATGCTGTTTGAAGCAGGCAAGTACCAACTAACCCTGGAAATCCAGGACGACCCCACCAATCCTGGCCTTCGCACCATCCTCGGCCTAGTCATCGACGGTGAAGAAGCATTAAAAAAAGTCGAACTGTGGCAAGACGGCCGTTCCATCCAAGAAACAAACCTGGACGATCTCGGCAACTTCATATTTAACGGTGTCCAACCAGGCCAATACGACCTGATCCTCAGCCAACTCGCCGCCGAAATCCACGTCCAAGCCTTCACCGTCTAACAAACCGTTGCAACCAGCCAACCGCTTACCGTTCACTACTAACCAACCACCGACCACCATTCACTGTCTACCGACTACCGCCTCACCTGTTAACCAAATAACACCCAAAGACCACACAATAGTCTATAAAATAAGGTACTGAAGGCCACATCAGGCCTAACATACGGCCGATCCAGCTAATTCTTATCGATAGTCGGTCGCGGGGATGTCTTACCTTCAGCTGTATTCAATAAAGGATGACCGTGCCATATCCTATTGATTTGAAAAGAAATACCCCTTCTCAAACGGAACCCATATCGTTTGAGTCTCCGGCCGCCCTAGTAGAGTGGCTCATGACCCAGCCCCTGGCCCACCAGACCCAACTACTAGACCGCTACCTATCACATTTCGATTCGGCCGAACAAGATCAAATAGCCACCGCCCTCAAAAAACAAGCCGACCATTATATGCGGACCGACCTTGATCGCTGCCTCCACGTCGCCGAACTCATTAAAAGCATGGCCGCTTTAACCGACAATCCACTCTATTACGCCTTAGGGTTACGAGCCGAAGGCAACGGCTATGCCATTAGCTACTGTGATTATCAAAAAGGCATAGACTGTTATGACGAAGCGGCCGAAATTTACCGTCATCACGGCCGAAAACTAGACGAAGCCTGGTCACAAAATGGAAAGATTTACGCCCTGGCCAACCTCGGAAAGTACGACGAAGCCTTTGCTGTTGGGCAATGGGCTGGTCAGATATTTCGTGAACTAGAAGAATGGCTGCCGCTAGCCGAGCTAACTGTCAATTTAGCTATTATTCACGGCCGACTTGGGCAGGATCAGGAATCCCTACAGCTTTTAGACCAAGCCCGCGAACTGTATATACTGCGCGAGGACGAAACAGCTAAACGGCTCATCGTCATTGATATGAACCGCTCAATTCTCCTACGAAATCTCGGCCGTTTCGATGAAGCCATCGCCGTCAACCAACGAGTGCTTGAAAAACAGTTACAGCAAGACAAACCGGTCGCCGCCGCCCGTTCTCAACAGAACTTAGCCATGACCTACTTCGTTCTAGGACGCTACAACGAAGCCTTAGCCCTCCTAGATGCTGCCCAACAGGGCTTTAGCGATGACGGCCGATTCCGCCATGCCATGCTCGTCGAGCTGTTCACCAGCGATTGTCTCCTCCAACTACGCCGCTTCAACGAAGCCCTTGAAAAAAGCCGCCGCGCCCGACAACTTTTCGGCCAACTCAATACCCCCTATGAGATAGGCCGCTGCTTGCTCAATGAAAGTTTAGCCTACATCGGCATCGAACAGTACGATCAAGCCCTTACCTCGCTCACGGAAGCCCGCACCTTATTTGAAAAAGAAGGCAACCTGACCGCCCAAGCTGATGCCGATCTATATATCGCCAAAGTCCACTTGTTCAAAGAACAGCCCCAAAAGACAATCCCCTTAGCAAAAAAATCATTGGCTGTATTTAAGGAGCATTGTTTGCCCCTTGGACAAGCTCAGGCACAGATAGTTGCCGCCCAAGCTGCCCTGGCCTTGAATCAACCATCGCAAGCCCAAGAAATGGTGGCCGATGTCTTAACCATCGCCAAGCAACACAACCTCTCCACCGCCGCCTACCAGGGACACCATCTAGCCGGTACCATTGCCGCCCAAACGGGGGATTTCCAGCAAGCATTGGCAGACTGGAAAATCGGTATTGCTACCTTAGAACAGGTATACAGCCACCTGATGCTAGAATATCGAGCCGACTTTGCCCAAGATAAAATCCGGCTCTATGAGGATATTGTCGCCCTCTACATCTATCAGGATAACCCCACAGAGGCCTTAACCTATGCCGAGCGGGCCAAATCAAGAGCTTTGCACGATCTACTTGCTTATCGACTTGATTTACGAATCGAAGCCCGCAACCCGGCCGACCAACCATTGGTCGAAGAAATTGCTTCCTTGCGAGAAGAACGAAACAGTCTCTACCGTCGCTGGCACACCCGTATAGAGCCTGGCGAGCAAGAAGACATTGTCGATGAGCTAACAACTAAACAAACGACGGGCCAACAAGTCTTGGCCCTAGAACAACAGATAACGGCTGTCTGGCACAAGCTCCTCGTTCGCAATGCCGCCTACGCCCAGGATGCCAATTTGTGGCAGATACGGACAGAGCCAGTCCAACCTTATTTGAACGACAACACAGCGCTCATAGAGTACTTTGTAATACGTGGGCAGCTTGTAACCTTTGTGATTACAGTTGACACTATCCAGGCAGTTTCGCTGGACACAACAATGAAGCAAGCCCAACAACTATTACAATTATTGTGGCTAAACCTAAGAACAGTGCCACACAGCCAACCAGAACGGATGGCAATCCTAACAGGAAATATTCAAGGGGTACTAAATAAACTATATAAAGCCTTATTTGCGCCGATCCAATCATTAGTAAACGACAACAAACAACTCATCATTGTACCACACGGCCCCCTGCACTATTTACCATTCCACGCCCTCCACAATGGCGAAAAGTATCTCATTGAACTATTTGAAATGAGCTATCTACCAGCCTCCAGCTTACTAAAATTTTGCCAAACGGCCGAAAAGGCCGACGATGGCCTGTTGGCTTTAGGTTACTCTAGTGACGGCCGTCTGCCCCATGCCGCCCAAGAAGCCCAATCCATTGCCCAAGGCTGGCCAAAGAAACTGTTAGTTGAGCAGTCAGCCACCCTAACCAATCTCCACCAAAACCCAGACCAATATCGGGTCTTACATCTAGCCACGCACGGCGAATTTCGGCCAGACAACCCCCTCTTTTCCGGTCTAAATCTGGCCGATGGCTGGCTAACCACCCTCGACATCTTTAACTTACGCTTGAAGGCATCCCTGGTCACATTGAGTGCCTGCCAGACCGGGCGCAGCGTAGTCGGTGGCGGCGATGAGTTGCTGGGCCTGCTAAGAGCTTTTCTGGCCGCAGGCGCAAGCTCATTGGTCTCCACCTTTTGGCCAGTGGAAGATCAGACAACGGCCGCTTTAATGCAAGACTTCTACCAATCCCTGGCCAATGGTGTCAACAAAGGAGCGGCCCTTCGACAAGCCCAATTAACCCAAATCGACCGGCACCCCTACTTCTGGTCGCCCTTCTTCCTCGTCGGCGACACCGGCCCCCTCTAAAACCAGTAGTCTAAGATGGTCATCATTTAACTAGCAAATCAGGTAATAGCTGCAAGGAGTCGCACACCGGTCATTCTGAGTAACCCACATCAAAAATACTGCCCAAATCCTATAGAAACATCATTCTGTCATTCCGAACGGGTTTCTCCACAATCATTCATCCTCTAAATAGACCAGAGAGGAATCTTTCAAGTTACAATCGCGAATACACCCTCATACCCAAATCAAGTTTCTTAGCAGCGGGTCATCCTTAAATCTCTATTCCCGAATCATGTCCAGCGAAGAATCTTTCTGAGTAACCCACATCAAAAATGCTGCTCAAATCCTATAGAAACATCATTCTGTCATTCCGAACGGGTTTCTCCACAATCATTCATCCTCTAAATTGACCAGAGAGGAATCTTTCGAGTTACAATCGCGAATACACCCTCATACCCAAATCAAGTTTCTTAGCAGCGGGTCATCCCTAAATCTCTATTCTCGAATCATGTCCAGCGAAGAATCTTTCACCACCATACCCGATATTATGCTTAAAGCCGAAGCATCTCTCCCAACCTCCACTTAAACAACCAGTAACCATCATTTTGTACTATAATAAAATGGCTCTTTGGGAATTCATGGGGTGTAGGGGCGAACCCTTGTGGTCGCCCGGTGCGGGCGGGTACAAGACCAAGCCCCTACAAAGCAAAACCACGCGAAATCCGAAAGACCCAATAAAATAACTCAGATCATTTCCAAAGTCGCGTTTCGGAAATAATTTCGCCAGAAGAGCCGGAAATTTTGTTTTCACATCGTTTAACAATACAAGAGACCTATCCCTCTCTAGCATCTAAAAATTAAAAAAGAAAGGAGGATTGATCGATGCGTTTACCTAAATTACCAAACCCATTTTTCCAATTATTATTTGTCGGGTTACTGTTAACAGCCATATTTTTACTCGTCTTGAACCAGCTACCCTGGTTCTTTCTACTGCTCCTATTAGTTTTCCTCATATTACTGCTCTGGTTGTTGTTTAATCCAACCTTAGACGGGCCAGCTTACCCACCAGATGAATTTTATGTTGAAGGGAAAGTAATCATTCGTGGGCCGCAAACGGCCGTAGAAACGGCCATTGCTCAAGTATCCGGCACAGTCGATCTAAACCGTTTAGAGCGTATTAACTTCAGCGAACTAAACCAAATCGTAAGAAACTGTCTGGCAGACTGTTCATCCATCGACTTCAACAGCTTTGTCATCGACCTCTACGAGCTAACAGGCACCGAAAGGAATGTCGCTGCCGCAATCGAGGCCATCAATGAAGCCGTTGGCCGAGGCAGTGATGTCCGCGCTGAACCAAACTGGTTATCAGGCTATCCCTGGGAACCAACTGGCAGCCCTTGGGAGCCAACAGGCAGTCCCTGGGAACCAACCGGAAGTGCAGCAACAGGCGAACAAAGCGCCCCGCCAGAACTGTTCATGGAGCAATGGGCCTTCAAGCAAATCGGGCTTGATCAAAAAGAGGACGACAGCGCAGGTCGCAAGGTGCGTATCGGCTTACTAGACACCTCACCCTTTGATATAACAGGTCGAGCGATGCCAAAACTAACCTGGATAAAAGAACCCGCCCCCTTAAGCGTCACACTTAATAACAAATACCCCTTACCACCTGAGAAAAAGGGGCACATTGATCTAAGCAGTCACGGACTCTTTGCCTCTGGCCTGGCCCACGCCATTGCGCCAAAGGCCGAGATACAGCTGCTGCGGGTGCTCAACAAAAACAACATCGGCGATCTCTATACACTGCTCAAAGCGATCTTCGACTTCATCAAGAGCCATACTCAGGACAACTCAAATTGGATTGGCTCGGTTTTGAATATGAGCCTCGGCATTCGCATACCGCCAGACAAAGCTGGAATGGCCCTGCCCTTAGAAGTACAGTCGTTACGAGATATATTACAAGCAGCCAAATGCGCCGGAATCGTCGTAGTCGCGGCCGCTGGCAACAATTCAGCCAATCTCCGCCAACCCGAACCAGCCAACCTCCCCGCTAACTGGTCTGAAATACTCGGCGTTGCCGCCAGCGACCAAAGCATGGGCCGCGCTTGCTTCTCTAACCGGGGCAACATTGGCGCTCCGGGCGGCGACGGCAAAACGAAGGCCGACGATCCCAACAGCTGTGAGCCAGCCAATCATGTCTGCGGTCAGCAAGATTGTAAGTACGCCGTCATTGGCCCCGTCTTAAAAACAGAAACAAACACTGGCTATGCGTATTGGAGCGGCACCTCCTTCGCCGCCCCAATGGTGGCCGGATTAGCCGCCTGTGTCATCGAAAAAGGACAGAGCAAGCTCTCTCCAGACGAAGTTCGCCTCATCATCGAATGTGGCGCGACAGTCGTAGAAGCGGCCGATCTAGGCAACCGCATCATCAACGTCCCCAACACCTTAAACCTGGATGCCCCTTGTTGGAGCGACTATCTAGAGCGCCTCGAAGCGCCAGCTGATAAATATAAATACAAAGCAGAAGCCGCTGCCTAAATCTAAGCTCCCAACAATCAGCCTGCTCCCCAAGCCCCAGCCTAACCGCTGGGGCTTTTTCTTTGCGCCTTTGCGTGAGTTATTTCCTAGATACCGGAAAAACGCAAACCCCTCCGTTTAACCAATTGTAAACAACACAATTTTGCGTTCTCTGATATGTAAGGGAACGCCCTTATTATGGAGGCAATATCATGTCTAAGAAAAAAAGTGATTACAACGAAGAAGGTATTTTATTTAACATTCCATTCGAGGGGCAGCCAGACAAAGAGTTAGACGTCATGGCCTACGCCTTTGATCGGCGGGGTCGGCTGGTAGCCAGTTCGCCATTCAAAGTAACGGCCGAACGCGTCCGTCTCTCCCTAAGCGAAGATCAGGCCCGAAAAGCCCGCATCTTTTTTGGCCCACTGCCAGCCGAAGAACGGCCGCAAGAAGCCATCACCCTCGAAACAATGGAAAAGTGGCAGGCCTATGAAGCCATTTGGCAGTTCAACCCTGACCAACGCGAGTATCATCTCCAACCTGTTCCCGAACTTCAATGGCGATGGTGGCCCTGGTGCAACTGTCGGGTGCGCGGCCAAGTCGTTCGGCCAGTCGAGATTGATGGCGTTACCTACGATAGACCAGTATGCAAGGCTCGCGTTCACATCTGCGAAGTAGACTATATTTACTGGGTTATCAGAAAGTTGCCCGACCTCGAAATCTGGCGTTTGCGAGACGACCTCCTTCAGTTAGTCGAAGAGCCAATTCCTTTTCCCTGGCCGCTGCCAGACCCACCGCCATTCCGCTTTGACCCCGACGTCATCGATCCATCACCAGAAAATATGGCGATAATGAACCGTCTTGGTTCCGAAGTTAGCTTCAACCCTCAACCAGACCCACCCATCGAAATGGCAATGATGTCGGCCGAAGCCATGACTCAAATGGTCTCAAACCAGGTTAGCAATTTACCCCTATCCATCCGGGCCAACCTATCCTCCAATTCCCTACCCATTGTACGGCAGGCGCTGCTAGACAATGTTAGTTTAATTTTGCCCTATCTCTGTTGGCTAGAATGGTTCTGGCCCTTTGTTCGCTGCGACGAAGTTGCAGTAGTAGAAACAGATGAAAACGGCCGCTTCGACACCAACTTCTGGTACCTTTGCTTCGGCGATAAGCCCGACCTCTACTTCTGGGTCGAATACAGCATCGGCGGCGTTTGGACAACCGTTTATCGGCCACCCATCCGCTGCAACACCTACTGGAACTATCAATGTGGTCAGGAAGTCACCATTCGCGTCACCGACTCCAGAGTAGTTGGCTGTGGCGGCCCACCGATTCTCCCTGGCAACCAGCTAGCCTTCATCGGCATCGGCGACAACATCAGCTTCGACCAAATTGAAGCCCCCTCAGCCGGAACACAGCGTGGCTTAACCGTTTCTGGTGGCGGCACAATATCCGGTTCCCCCTTCGGCGGCACGCTGCAACCCCGCGTCTACTTTGGTGAAGACCTAATCACCAACGGCATTACCCATTATCGCTGGTCTTACCGAAAAGTAGCAGACAGCGACAACGTCCCGGTCAGCGACAGTTGGCACGTGATGGATCGAGAAGTTTACCGCCATTACGCCTATACCGCCCCCAGTGGCATGTTAAACTTTAAGCCTTACTTCTTAGGACCAGATACAGACCCTGCGCTGACAGTCAGCGGCATGAATCTATTCCAAATCCAACCAGAAGATCCGCCGGTTGGCGGCTGGGCGCCAGAGAAAAATGCTAGCGAAAACACTGCCAGCGCCCATTTCCAAACGGCATCATTAGAAGGTGGCAACAATCCTGAACTGGCAGCCGGAAAGTATGAAATGAAACTGGAACTGTTTGACAATGCCGGAAATCGCATTCCATTCCAAGACGGTGCGATCACCAATGTCCAACCAGTAGTTGCCGTTGGCAATGCGCCCTTTGGCCCAACCGAGTCAACAACAGCCCCGGCCCCAACCGAAAACTTGATCGTCGAATCTGGCAAGGTAGTGGCCTTTAGGATAATCGTTCATGTCGATAATATCCCCTGTGAAGCAGTTATCCACCCCGTAAAAATCGGAGGGCTTGAAACCGACCTATGCGGCTTCCTCAACTACACTACCTCGGCCGATCTGGTAAATGTCTCTTTCAAAGCCCGGCACGAGAACGATTTTGCCACTTTCAACTTCAATATCTATCGAGGTAAAGTTGGTCTAGTTGAATCGGCCAATGGCAAAGTCGGCATTCCCCAGGATGGCTACGCTGAATCCAACGGTGAATATACCAAGAACGTGACCGTCGCCCACCTCATGCGGCCTTTAACGCCCGGCAATCCACCCTGTGTACGAGCAGCCTTCGCCGAAAATCTTAAGGTAAAAGCGACTGCTACAAACGGTTGGAATCGCCTGAGCGGATTAGACAGGTCTGGCACTCCGCTGGCTTTCGCCCTCGCTCCGGATACCGATTAAATTGGCGTAACTTTATCAAGGGTAAGGGGGCTTAACGTCGTAGTGCGTATTGCAGACAATAACAATGTCACGCAATACGCACTACGTTTTATAGGAGGAGCTTATTTAGGTTAATCTACTATTCGGCGGGGGGAATCAGAACCGCATCGATGACATGGATAACACCATTGGAGGCTTCAATGTCCGTCACAACAATCATGACCGTGTCATTGATGAAAACGCCATCATCTGTAACGGTAATTGTAATGTCTTGACCTAACAGTGTCGTCGCCGATTCCAATACGACGACGTCTTCCGCAAAGAAGATGCCATCAATCACATGATAGAGCAGGATATTGGTCAAGTCACCTTCCGGGTCTTCTAATAAGGTATCAACTAAACCTTCTGGCAGAGCGGCAAAAGCCTCGTCAGTTGGGGCAAAGACAGTGAATTCACCTTCCCCAGACAATGTTTCGACTAAGCCGGCTGCTTCTAAAGCAGTAACCAACGTTGTAAAACTGCCATCTTCCACCGCGATTTCAGCTATGGAAGGCAGGTCACTCGGAGGCAACAAAACTGCATCAATAACATGGATAACGCCATTATCTGCTTTAATGTCCGTGATTATTACATTGACGGAATCATTCAATACAACACCACCATCAACAACCTCGATGGTCATATCTTCCCCCAGCAGCGTCGTAGCTCTATCCAGGGTAACCACAGCCTCGGCTAAAACGGTTCCATCAACCACGTGATATAGAAGGATATCGGTTAATGCGCCTTCAGGATCTTCTAACAATGTCTCAACAGTACCATCTGGCAAAGCAGCAAAAGCATCATCAGTTGGCGCAAAGACAGTGAACTCCCCTTCGCCACTTAAGGTTTCAGCTAAACCTGCTGCTTCAACGGCCGCAACCAGAGTCGTGAATCGGCCGTCCGCTACAGCGATGTCAACGATAGAACCCATCTCTTCCATCATCGGCTCTTCAGTTGGCTCTTCCATCATCGGCTCTTCAGTTGGCTCTTCCATCATCTCTTCAGTCGGTTCTGCCACAACTTCAGTTGGTTCTGGAGCAGGAGTGGGCGTTGGGTCTGTACCACCACAAGCGACCAGCGCCAAAGCGAGTATCATCAAAATTGTTAATACGTTAAAACGTTTCATTGGTAATCTCCTTAGAATTATTTTGTGTAATAAGCGGTTTATCCGCATTCGGTAAGTAATAGATAATCACTGTCTTTTTGCATTCATTCGATCTAAATTTGCTCTTGAACCTTTAAACTTTTTTCCATCATGTTATCTCCTAAATTTCAACTATAGTTGGGCATTATATGTATACAATCAACATTTGTCAATATATTGTCCATATAATTTACAATTTGTTATACTTTTGTAATGTAATTTGTCCAGGTATAGTCCAATTTATCAAGTGAGGCCCATTCACACATCCCTTTCAAATCTGCTAAAATGCCCCCATGTTCCGACAACGTCTGCCCTGGGCTTGGCTCTTTCTTCTGATAATCCACCTCATAGGGCTAATACTCTATTTGGACTTCGATCAGGTCTTAAACAATCCACCCGTTGTCGATGGTGACTATGGCCTTCATTGGGTCGAAGTCTGGTCAGTCAGCCATTTTCTAGAGGACGGCCGTCTCTGGGGCTACGATCCCTTTTTCATGGCCGGACACCCAGAGGGGACCATCTTCGACATCGACAATAAGTTAATCGAGGTTGCAAGCTGGCTGTTAAGCAAAAGCGGCATTTCATTACCCCTAAGTTACAACTATGTACTTCTGACCTTGACCATCCTCTCCCCCTTAGCCGTTTATCCAGCCGCTCGTTGGCTAACCTCAAACAGAATAGACGCTTTCATTGCTCAATTAGCCGTGCTGGCACTGTGGTATTTCGATCCCACCCTCCGCTGGAACTGGCTGGGCGGCACATTAGCCTTTGCCTGTACTGTCCTACTTTCATTGCTGCTCCTGGCTTCGGCCGTTCGATTAGCCGAAAATCGAATGTCAATGGCAAGCTGGCTAGTTTGGTGGCTGCTTGGCCCCCTCCTCTTTTGGCTCCACACCCTGGCCTTTTTTGTCCTTTGCATACCATTGGTCTGGCTGGTACTTCGCGGCCGTCAAACCTTTTCACGCCAACAATGGCTCGCTTTCCTTCTCTGGCCGCTGCTAGTGGTGCTCGTCAATTTGCCTTGGTTAATAACGGCCGTTCGGTTCGCCTGGGCCAAAGCCCCCTCTGACCAGTTCCTCCAGGGCGGGTTGCCCGCCTTAGCCGGGGATTTGTTGGGCCAGGGACGGGTGGACGGCGCCTCCACCGTTGATCGTCTGGGCCTGCGATGGGTAACGTTGTTAGTCGGGGGATTGGGGCTTTGGCTGCTGGCCCGAAAACAGAGAAACCTTGAGCCTATCTTAGTCGGTGTCTGGATGGGGCTGTTCTTAGCTTATGGCGGAGTATATCTACCCGGTGGCGACAGCCTCCAGCCATATCGTTACATTGACCAGGCCATGATCTGGGCCGCTGTTGGATTAGGGAGTGGGCTGCGGGCTTTATGGCAAAAATTGACCCATGAAGTAGGAATCAATAGCCGCCTAACCCTGCGACGAGGGTTATTCATCCTGGCAACCATTCTGGTCTTCTTTTGGGTGCGAAACACCGTTATCTTATTGCGACCGCCCCGTTGGGATGGCGCCCGCTTCAACAGGTGGCAGGGACCATCCGATGAGAGCAAGGCGATATGCAACCATTTACAGACAATGGAGCCGCTAAACGGCCGAATATTAGTAGATGATACGCGTCTTGGACTCTTACTGCCCTGGTGCAGTGGCGTAGAGGTCATTGGCGGGCCATTCGCCTTCATTTGGACAGATTATGGCTACACCAATGCCACCCTATGGACATTTTTGGATACCCCGTACACAGACTATACACCTGAAAACTGGCCACAAACGCTACATAATTACGATGTCGAATGGCTGCTCGTAAATACCGAATGGGGCGTACCAGAGTGGTTTACCCTATCTGACTGGCTGGCTCTCCATCCCGATCAGGCAGAGATTGGCCCTACATTTGGCAAATTCCAATTTTACAAAGTCAAAAGTTATCAACGCCAGGATAGCCCCCTCATCACGGCCGATCATGGCCTTCTAAAAGTCCAAAATGCCATCCCCGGCCAATCTGTTCGTCTACCCTACCATTGGATTCCCGATCTGGACATATGGCCTCCCAATAGTGCCACCATCCAAAGCGAGATAGTGGGCAACGATCCCATCCCATTTATCGTTGTTGTCCCAAACCAGGAATCATTTCTAATCTGTGATCCCACAGGATGCCCAAAAAGATAAGCCAGCCGCCAGCCAGATAAGGGTAAGCCAATAAGCCTTGCCAACCAGACTGGAACTGGCGGTCATTGACTGGGAAAGCGAATAAATAACAAATAGCTGCCAATACAACCATCGATCGGCTGAACCAACTTTGCTCTGCCCACCGAACAATAAACCAGATATATGAAATAAGTAGCACGGTATGGTGGTGGACTTCGCCCAGCGGCAAAAACAGAACACTCCAACAAACGACAGCCATATAAGCGAGATTCGGCCGTTTCCGAGCCAAAAATAATAGCATAATCAATAAGCCAGCCCCCAAGACAAAATAGATGACTGTAACCAACCTGGGAACAGCGATCCCAGCCGCCGCTGCCTCTTGCCAAACGACATTGGGGGCAACGAGATGACAAAGCCAACTTCGAGTCGTCTGGTAGGCCGGAACACATATCAACGGCGAACTGCCGACCTGTGATAAGAGACGACCATAAGCCAGCCACATATCCAACGGGAATATAGGCAACGTCACTAAAAACACGAAAATACTTGAACCAATAACCCAGACCAAATACCGGCCCTTTCGCAGCCAAAAAAGCAAAATAAGAAGGGGCCATCCGGCCGTTTTCAATAACAAGGAAAACGCTAGAGCAATACCGCCAACGGGTCGATATTTGGCAGATTGATGATGAAAGAACGCGGCCGTTGTGAGCGACAATAGAAAAAAGACCAGAACATAGGCCTGTCCAAACACAAAATTCTGGATAACTGGTTGAAACAAGAGACTAGCGGTGAGCGTAATCAGCAAAATGGGCCAATTCGTCCGTTTCCGAAGCTGAACGCCAAAGCCTACGAACAACAAGATCACCCCACCCATCAAGAATAAAAGGTTAATACCCGTCCAAACAAGCCGGGCTTGCTCAGCAGTCATGGACGAAAACGGCCGCAGCATCAGGGTCGTAGTCAGGGGGTTAGCATTATAGATGTCCGAAACCTGACCCTGGCTGTCCGCCTCAACAACCGCCTGAAAGTATGCTGGATCGTAGATATTGGCTGACAGATCACCATCAGCAAGTAGCTTGGAGGCGCTGTAATAAGCTCCAAAGCCATGTGTCTGCGCCGTTGCGGCCGGCCAAAACACCTGCCATATAAACCAGAAAGCAACCAAACAGAAGAGTCCCAAGGCGATCCCCATCTGCCAACGTTGCCAGCCCGTCGATCCTGTTTTCACTCCCATCGAGCAAACAACCTCCATCCTGCAAATAGTACCAGGAACAGGATATGGGCATTGATTCGGAAAAAGGAGCTAAGGACATGCTGTTGGTAAGGCACAAAATCAGAAAATAGATAGGGAAGACTCATAATGCCCAGGTAAAAAACAGGAACGAGCAAGTATATAAATGACGGCCGTTTAATCATCTGCCCCCATTGAGAACGCCGGACCAATAAGACAACGCCAATCGCAACCCAGACAAGCCCCGTTTGCACATTGACCAGTTCTTTTGCAATCAAGAACAAGATAACGGGTAATCGGTCCACATTGGCTATCAAATTATCAACCGTCAATGGTACAAATACCGATACCAGCGTCGCCTCTCTAGACACAAGCAGCAGCCAGGGACCGCCGAAGACGATTGCTGCCAATGCAACAGCCCCACCAGAAACCAGCAACTTGTTGAAAGACCAATCCCTTGCCCTCCAACTAAATATCCAGGCCAAGACCATCGAAATGAGCAGCACGACAACCAAAATCATCCCTTCCTGCTTAAACCAGGTCAACAAACCAGCCGCTGTGACCGAAACCACCAAATAGCCACCCTGCCCCTCTTCAAGCCACTCAACAAGATAAACAACCGCCACCAACAACAGCGCTGCCAGCCACAAATCAGTAAAAGCAGCCGCGGCCAAACCCACGATATGGCCCAATGAGACGGCCGTTACCATCACTAATAACGCCTGCCATCTCGTCAAACCTTTGCGGCGGCACAAGCCATAGACAAAGCCGACCAGTGCAAGATAAGTCAAGACAAACAAGCTCCCAACCAACCGATCATCTGCCGCCCCCAACCACTTATAAAGCCAAGCCTCCAAGAGCGGAACGGACAACGGATAGCCCAATAACATCACCGAACGGGATGAATCGGCATACAAGGCTGGCGTAATACCATTTTCCAGAAATATCATCCGCCCTTTGCTGCCCCAATTAACCCAACTATCCCAAACCGTTAACGGCCGACCCACAGCCATCAGAACAATAAAAATCACTTGAAAAGCCAGGAATGCCCCCAGCAAAAAAACGGCCGTCTTTCTCAAACCATGATCATCAAACTTGAAAGTAGATACTGTAGTTCGGACCGATGTCCATAATTGAGCAACAAAATGCCGCTGCCACACTATAAGCAAACCCCCACCAATTGACAAAATGACTAACTGACTGTCCAGAGAAAAAGAAAAACCATCTAACCAAAACATCAAAGTCGATAACAAACCCGCACCCAACAGCCAGGCTAAAGCTACCTTTTCCAAACCACTTATTCGGCCCTTAAAACGCGCAGCCAGGGTAAGGAAACCGATGCCAAAAGCAAAAATGACAAGCACTGCCATCATCCGAATCGGCCAAAATGATGCCGGGTAATTGACAATCGGGCTAGATGTCGGAACAAGGCACTCTGTTGTACCTGCTTGGACAATCGAAACGCCATCAAATTGCTTAACCAGATTCCCATATTCGGACAAGGCTGCCACATCCACCAGCAGCAAACAATCGGCCGTTTTCTCATCGACGACAGCATCAATATTATCGGTCGTTAACGACCTCGAAATCCACCAACGAGATTCCCAGGTTCCATCAGAAGGAGCAGGAGAGAACCACCAGACTGGACGCGGAGCCAACAGATAGAGCGCACGATGATAAGTCGTGTATTCGCGCCGCCGGACATCCTCCCCCGAAGTCACCAACAAAACAGTGACATCGGGCGCAAGCGTTTCAGCGGCCGTTTTCAAACTTTGATAGGGCACATCTTCTAACAAACGCGTCATTTGAGCCGCCGGATCATGCCAAAGACGAATGACAGGCCAATGGCGTTTTATCTCAGCGATTTGCCCCGGCAAGGTAGCGGCATTGATAAAGACGATAACCAGGAATGGCAAGTAACGAAGTCGATTACTCATCAGAACCCACCACCTGGTAAATGTCCATTCGGCCGTATGTATCATCTTCAACAACGGCCGTCCGCTCAAACCCCGCTTCCTCCATCCAAGTGAAAACAGCCTCGGCCGTTTCTGGATCACCATCAAAAAAGTCTCGCATCCGATGGTCAATTAATATGATGGTCGGATCAACCCCGTCCAAGGCAGTTTCGATCGATAAGGCTGGCTGCCGAAAATCAAAGCTGTTCTGAAGCAGCGGCACAAACCAACTACGATACGCCCAATTGTCGAGACCGATCCAATAATTGTGCAGCCCAAGAATACGGCCGTCTGGCGGAAGATGTTGAGATATTTCGGTTGAGAATTCAGAATAAGGAGTAATTTCCGCAGCCGCTTTTTCCATCTGAACAAAACGCCCGCCCCCTTCCAGCAGAATGGCCCCTATTAACACAGCAACGACAACCCTAATTAGCCCATTAGCGCGGCGATTAGTATAGACATTAACCAACCCCCAGGCCATGACTAAGGCAAACAAGGGTGCAATGGTGATAAGGTAATTAGATAACTTTAGATAGATAAGTAAGGCAAAGAGAGTGGGCAATATAATCGTAGGCACAATAAGTATTTGCGCTTTTTCTTTACCTCGCACCGCCAAACGGCCGAGCGCAAACATAGAAAGAGGCACAACAATAGCGGCTGTCCAAAAACCTGGTCGCAACCACGACCCTTCTCCCAAACCCGGCCCATACCGCCGAACTTCATTAACCACATTTTGCCAATACCAGCCCAAATCAAACAGCCCGAAACGCGGTGCATAATCCTGTGTCTGCCCAATCCAATCCGTCCATCCAGACAAAACATAGACCAAATACAAGCTCCAGGGCAGCATAAACCCGACAACAAAAGCAGCTGCTTTCCGCCATGTTGCTCTTTGCCATAAAAACAAAAGTATGAAAGCTGCAAACCAAAAGAGGCCATAGAGGTGGCTTAGTCCAGCAAGAGCGGTAAGGAAACCTATTAATGCATAATTAGTAATTGGAAATTGCTTGTTGGTATGCCCTTTACTGTAGAAGAGGAGAGCGGCCAGGGCGAAGACGGGAACAACAATATCGTAGCGAGCGATGCGGGCAATGTCGATGAACAGTATGCCACTGTATTGACTTGGTGTTAGCCCGGTCGTCCGGGTAAATAGCAGTAGAAAGACAGCCAGCAAGCCAACAGACGGCCGAAACAAACGCCGCCCCAACCCATAAGTTAAAGCCAGAATCAACAGGCCCATAACAACTGGCTCAAACCTGGCTTGGAATAGACCAAGGCCAGCTAGCTTAAATACGACCGCCAATAAGAAAGGATGAACCGGCATATAGCCATAATAATGCTCTTCCATCCCATAGAAGCCAGCAAAGATATCCGAGCCAAAAACCCCTTCCTCTGCCAACTTCCAACCCGTTGACGCTTGCCAGGGTTCATCTTCATAAACAGGTGGAACGGCCGTAAGATGCCGCAGAGAAACCGCCCAATAGATGAGAAGCAAGATTATTAGAATCGCAAGATGAATACGTTTACCATTCACAAGACCAACATAGTAACATCGTCAGTGAAGGTGACCAACAAACATACCTCTCTACTAAATCTTGGATGGGCTGGCCGCAGTTTTTGTTGACGGAGCGCCGACATCCCTGTCGGCCTTTGCAGAGCATCCATTTCCTCCCCCAGCTATCAACAACCGTTTTGCCCACCCTTTTGGATGAACTCACATTGACGCTGTTTAAGCTTTTGGCTAAACTTTCTTTGAGTATCCGATAAACCAAAATAGAGGGATCGCATATGCAAGCAGTGACGATTAAATTACCGAATGACATCTACGAACAGCTACAACGAACGGCCGAACTTACTAGCCAACCACTCGATACCGTTATTGCTCAAAGCCTTTCTCATAGCTTGTCCCCTCTTTTAGAAGAAATCCCCCCTCAATATCAACCAGATGTCTTCCCCTTACTAGACATGAGCGATGAAGTCCTACAAGGAGAAGTAGAAAGCACTTTTCCGGCTGAATCCTGGGCTGAATATGAAGCCCTCTTGCTATCTAAAAAAGAGCGTCCTTTGTCTGAAGATGAGCAAACTCGTCTTAGAGAATTACATTATCAAGCCGATGTATTAACGCTTCGCAAAGCCTATGCGGCCGTGTTGCTAAAAAGAAGAGGCTACCGAATCCCCTCTGTCTCTGAACTCCCTCTTGCCCAGTGAGTTTTTCACCTCAAGAATGGCGGCGGCGACTTGCCAAAAAAGCCAAAAATCGTTGTGGCTACTGCCATACCCAAGAATCTGTTAGTGGCGTTCATCTTACCCTCGAGCATATTATTCCCCAATCAAAAGGTGGTGAGAGCAAAGAACCAAATCTTTGGTTGTCATGTCGGCTATGTAATGAAAGCAAGGGCGTATATATTGACTTTCTGGATACAGAATCTGGCTCGATTGTCCCCTTATTTAACCCGGTTACACAAAATTGGACTGACCACTTTTCCTGGATCGAGGCGGGTGCTCGCCTAGCTGGTCTAACACCTATTGGGAGAGCAACCATTGCCGCCTTAGATTTGAATGATGAATTTCGGGTTCGCTCACGAGCTATTTGGATTGAAGCAGGTTGGCATCCGCCAACCGATTGAGTTGTTTAATATCAGATGGCTAATAACAACTTTCGTTCCACACGGGGAAACGGGCTGTTAGAACCCCTGTTAGCTCGGCTGCGGGCGCGGAAGGCCAATCAGCTAATTCCAGAGCGGTTAAGACACGGCCGTATCCTCGACATCGGCTGCGGCTCTTCCCCCTACTTCCTGGCCCACACCTCCTTCAAAGAAAAGTTCGCCATTGACCAGTTAGAACCATCCATTTCAGTCCCCCAAATTCACTGGCATTCCCTCGACCTAAACAACAACCCTGTCCTACCTTTCGACGACCAATTCTTTAATGTCGTCACCATGTTAGCTGTTGCCGAACACCTGAATCCAGCCAGCCTCATCGAACTATTGGGAGAAATTCACCGCGTACTGCAACCAGGCGGACAGGTCATTTTGACCACCCCTGCCGCCTGGAGTGATAACTTACTGCGTGGGATGGCCCGTGTGCGACTCGTCAGTGCAGAGGAAATCAACGAGCATGAATTTAGCTATACCCTGCCCTTGATTGGTTGGTGCTTCGGCCGTGCCGGATTCGGCATGGACAAAGTGAAGTTCGGCTATTTCGAGTTTTGGTTAAATTTATGGGGAACGGCCGAACGATAAAAACGGCCGCTAATAAATAAGCTGTAATAACAGGCCAGGTTAAGTGTGTTTGCAACCCAACGGCCTGGTTCAGTGGGCGCGGGCAAAAGCCGATTGCCGGAATGCCGAGGTTACTTCACCCATTGTAAACGAAAAGTTCAAATGAGCCCCGAGCTCGCGCTCCACTGGAAGCTTTGTTAGGAACGGCCTGAAGTTGTGGAGGCCAAAAATTCATCTAGGATCTGATTAAATTCCTCAGGGTTGTCCATATTGGCATTATGGGCAGCATTAGGGATGATATTCAACGGTCTATCCTCACGTGCAGCCCATTGTCTGCAATAGGTTTTAACTCTACCTGTCCGGTCCGCTTCACCGAAAGTGATAAGAAGAGGAACAGGTATTCTGTCTTCATGATCAAAAGATTTCACCCCTTTGTAAACAGCATCCATGATTTGAGCAATCTCAGACTTAGAATAGGTTTTTAACGTATCAAGCGCATAAGTTCGACCCGAGTCACTGATGGCAATTTGATTGGCAATACCCTTAATCAGACTGCCATACGGATACAGACGAAGCAAAGGCGGTGTAATGGCTAAAAGCCACATGTCGAGAGTCGAGTAGTAAGACGGCTGCAAGGGAGAAGACCCGACTGCAACTAGGCTGACAACTCTGTCGGGGTGGTCGCGAGCGACGACTTGACTGATGTAACCACCCATCGATTGGCCAACGAGATGTGCTTTTTCTAGAGATTCGTTGTCCAGGATAGCTAATAAATCTGCAGCAGCGTTTTGCAATGAAAAATGACGATAGGGTCTCGAAAGACCATGGGCAGGAACATCCCAAGAAATGACTTTAAAATTTTTGGCAAAGCGGTCGATCTGAAGTTGGAAGAGGTCATGATCCATTGTGGCACCATGAGTGAAGACGATGCAAGAATCACCTTGACCAGTTAACCAGTAGTGCACTGTTCCATGCATTCCAGAAATTGATTTGTGTTTCATAACTGCTCTCGAGTGATTTAGTTCCTAACGGTTGGGTTCAGCCGCCGCCGGGTGTTTGGATGTCAGCTTCGCCAACCGACAAACCACAAAGCGAGTAAGACCGCCGATTTGCGCGCGCATAGCGCGGTCGGCTGCAACCCGTTATTAGCCAGCAGCTAAACTTATTCGGGAATAAGATACATCATTCAACTTGAGATACCCACCATTTTTCTCTGGCTGTAGACATTTCATCTAATAATGGCTTGTACGATTCAAATAAATCCAATACAGGCTGCACTTGAGATTGATGAAGCTTGAAAGTCATTAAACTTCGGAAATTTGCCATAATCAGTAGATCGTTCAATTGCCGCGATGCAAAAGCTATTTGTGTTTCTTCATACTCGCCTTGCTCGTTTTGGGCTTGTTGATTACGTTCCCACATAAACTTTAGTGCTGTTCCATCTTTATGTATCAAGTGGCTTGATATACCATAAGAATATGACAATAGTCTACGTAAAGCTTCAAAGTCGGAGCCAATCAGAGTTGACTTTGATAATTCCATCGCTATCTCATTAAATGCCCATTTTTGCTTAAGTTGTCTGGATTTTTTACGGGGATATTTAGTTTTGAGTGAGGTAACCTTGTTCTGATTCAATAACACCTCTCTGAGAATATTCCACTCATCTGCGTTTGGACGATCTACATTGGCAAGAAAAGCCTCCACTCGTTTATGCTGTGTTAGGACATCAATCTCTGGTAGAAAATCCAGATATTCATCTGTCTTTTCCTTCAAATCCTTTTCACTTCCAACACAAAGGAACAAATACTTTATCGTACCTTCAATAACCGAGCGTAATAGTATTTCAGCATCCCACAATTGAACATAGCTCACTAAAAGCAATGTACTGATGGATGATGTATTACAGCTAATTGCCAACTGCCTTAGAATCCATTGTAATTTTGGATCAATTTGTGGTTTTTCTAGGAGGAATGGACTTATCAAATCAAGACACTCATCAACTGCTTGATTGCATCTGGAAGCCCAGTCCGTTAATTTTTCAGAGAGATTACTCATTTTATTATCTGTGCCGGTTTTACTTTTCACCCTGTCGCTGGCTAACTATTATTAACCTGCACGGTTGCGTGATAAAATCCCGAAATTCATCTTATCCAGCAGGTTTTGCCTGATAAAATTCTGATTTGAGTGTGAAAGCTGCAAAGCACGTCAAATATTGCAGGATATGATGAACATTGGGATTTTATCACGCATAGTAGCTGGATAAATCTCCTATGTCACTTAAAAACAAGATTGACGACAGTATAAAAGTTTAATAATTTCTTGACAACAACAAAAAGGGGTCTAAAGAATCCTCCTTGCAATACAGAACAAACGAGCTACGATACTACCTATCAGGTCCTACTTGTACATTAGCACTATCATGTTCCAAATGTCCACACCAACTTTTTCAACCATCCTAGCATCACCAAAATCCCACGCCCATCCACAGGTAGGTCATTTACTGACTACTGTTTACTGACTACCGACTACCGTTTACCGTTTACTGCAAAAAATGACCAAAAAACACCAACTTTTCTCCAAAAAAGGACACGCAATTCAGCGCCATAATCCCGCCCGCACTCCTTCAATACATTGACATAAAGATGGAGAGAACTCAAAAATTTCTCATATACTAGACAAAACCAGACAAAACGGACATTTTGTTAGGCTGCACCTGAACCGCGATGATGCCATTTACTCCTATTACCAGTATAATTCCCTGCGATGGAACGAGAACTAACCCTCCAAACCGTAAAACGCTACATGACCCTCAGAACAGGCACGATCCGGGCCTTGCCGGTGGCTATTTTGATGCCCCACAGCAGTTGCAATTGCCGCTGCGTCATGTGCGACATCTGGAAAGGCAATGCCAATCAACAGCAGTTATCTAAAGAAGACATTCAAGGCCTGCTCAACTCCTTCGAGCGGCTTGGCACAAAGTGGGTCGTCATGTCAGGCGGCGAAGCCCTGATGAATCCCAACCTCTTTCTCCTCTGCCAAATGCTCAAGAGCAGCGGCTTAAAGGTTTCCATTCTATCAACCGGCTTATTACTAAAAAAATATGCTCAACAGGTCGTTGATGAAGTTGACGAGGTCATTGTCTCGCTAGACGGCTCAGAGGAAATTCACAATGCCATCCGCCGCATTCCCGATGCTTACGGAAAGTTAAAAGAAGGCGTTCAAGCGGTCAAAGCATTAAACCCTGATTTTCCAATAAGCGGCCGTTGTGTCATCCAACGCCTCAACTTTGCCGACTGGCCCAACATCGTCGATGCCGCCCGCGACATTGGCCTAGATCAGATCAGCTTTCTAGCAGCCGATGTCTCCACCGACGCCTTTAACCGGGATGATCCTTGGGACGGCGAACGAACGGCCGAAGTCAAACTAGACCCCCACCAACTACCCCAAATGAAACAAGTCTTAGAAGACATGATCACCAATTACGCGGCCGACTTCGCCAGCGAATACATCGCCGAGTCACCCGCCAAGCTCAGTCGCATATACCAATATTACGCCGCCTACAATGGACAGGGCGATTTCCCACCAGTCCAATGCAACGCCCCCTGGGTATCGGCCGTTGTGGAAGCCGACGGCACCGTTCGGCCGTGCTATTTCCACCGCCCAATGGGCAATATTCGAGACAACAATCTGATAGATTTACTCAACAGCCCCAGCGAAATCGCCTTTCGCCAGGGGCTTGATATGGACAAAGACCCAATCTGCCGTAAATGTGTCTGCACCTTGAATTTACGGCCGATCGTCAAAGTAGGATGAAGCAAAAAAACCGCCCCAAAATCGTGCTCTATAATCCCAAAGCTGTCTTTTGGACAATGCCACTCGCCTTGATTGCCATAGGCTCAGCGCTTGATAGAGAGAAGTATGAGGTGGTCCTGATAGACGGCCGTCTTGACCCCATAGAGAAGCTCTTCCACCATCTCGAAGATGCGCTGTGTCTAGGGGTGACAGTCTTAACCGGTGCGCCTTTGCATGATGCCCTGGCAGTCAGTCGAGAAGCCCGACAGAAACGGCCAGACTTGCCCATCATCTGGGGCGGCTGGCATCCCTCGCTCTTCCCCGAAATGTGTGCGGCAGAAGAGGCCATCACGGCCGTTGTGACCGGGCAAGGAGAAGAAACCTTCGCCGAAATCATCGAATGCCTCGCAAACGGCTCATCGTTAGGCGGAATCCAGGGCTGCGCTTTTAGCCACGAAGGGGAAGTGATGGTTAATTTTCCTCGACCAACACGAGACATTAACCACTTCCCCCGCCACGATTACAGTCTGATTCCAGTCGAAGATTATTTCCAACATAAAGGCCAACGCCAGCTCGATTACATCTCTTCGCAGGGCTGCCGTTTTCGCTGTAACTTTTGCGCTGATCCGGCCGTTTTCAATCGCGGCTGGTATGGCTATACTCCAGAGCGAATGGTCGGTGAAATTGCCGATCTGTGGCACAAGCACCACTTTACCGACCTCTCCCTCCAAGACGAAACCTACTTCACCCACGCCAAACGAGTCGCCGCCATCGCCGAAGGGTTCCTACAAGAAAATCTAAAATTCACCTGGTTTGGCACCATGCGGGCCGACCAGGGCCAGCGCTTGGATGACGAACTCTTTGCCCTCTGCGCCCAGTCCGGTCTACGGCGGGTCATGATAGGGCTAGAAGCAGGCTCACAAGAGACAATAGATTGGATTCAGAAAGATATTAAAGTAGAGGATATGTGGATAACGGCCGAAAAACTCGTTCGACACAATATCGGGGCCATTATCAATGTCATCGTCGGCTTTCCCGGCGAAAGCGCCGAAAGCGTGAGCGAAACCCTGCGAGTGGCCCAAGAACTACGCTCCATGAGCAGTGATTTTGAGCTAGCCCTCTTCTACTTCAAACCATATCCCGGCAACCCCATTGCCGACCGTCTAAAAGCCGAAAATTATCGCTTCCCAGCCACCTTAGAAGAATGGGCCGACTTCGACTACATCGGCAGCAGCAACGACTGGCTGAGCGACGCCCAAAAAGAAGAGATAGAACATTTCAAGTTCTACCAACGCTTTGCCTACAGCAGCAACCAGAGTCTGCTAAGACGGCCGCTTCAAAAGCTGTCCCGTTGGCGAGTAGAGCGGAAGATGTACGCCATCCCCCTAGAAAAAACATTGATTGAACGCCTACGGCCAGGGCAGGCATTATCCTGATCATAGAACCCCGAAGGAGTTAACATTGAGTTCCCAACAACCCATCGACATCGTTTTCCCCGAAAGCACCAAGAAATATGTTGATATGCAAGCCAACAACGACACGATTATTTATAGCCAACCGCCCTATTTTAGTGTCGTGGAAGATTGGGTAGCAGGGTTAAATCCAGCCGTTTGCCTAGAGTTAGGGGCGGGAATCGGCCGTATGAGTGTCTATTTCCGCAAACGATTCAACTGGCAAGACACCTTCTTCTACTTACAAGATGGCGACAGTGGGGATGTTCAATATGGCGGCATTCGGGATCACAATAAAGACGAATTTTACAACTCCTTCGAGGCCACCCGCGACTTCTGCCTGGCAAATGGCTTAGACCAATTTCAACCTGTTCAGCCGCTTTCGACCGTCACTCGACCAGTCAATTTCTGCTACAGCTTTGCCGCCATCGGCTTTCATTGGCACATAGACCTTTACCTAGATCAATTACCCTCCGTTTTAGCTGATGGCGCCCATCTGATGTTTGAGCTAAAAGCGCCCATCGCAGAAGCAGATAACGCCAGCCAGGAAAGGCGGGCTGAATATCAACGGTTTTTCGATGATCAGGTAGCCTATGCACGGAGCCATCCAGCTTACACTGTATTGGATGTCGTTGACCTTCAAAACTATACTGGCTACCGTTACAAAGACCGCACCCATTTTCTTTTGATGCAAGCCCAAAAGTAAAAGCCTTACAGATTTGGAATGATTAGAGTTGTTCCTAATTAACAAAACACCTGTAATTGTCATACCTGCGAAGGCAGGTATCTATATTCTCAAACGAGTGGATTCCCCCTTACATGGGAACTACACCATCAAATTTTTATACAGGAACAACTTTGTTAAATAAAATTCGTTCAATTCGTGGCTGGTTTTTGGAATGATTAGAGTTGTTCCTAATTAACAAAACACCTGTAATTGTCATACCTGCGAAGGCAGGTATCTATTTTCTCAAACGAGTGAATTCCCCTTTATATGGGAATTACACCATCAAATTTTTATACAGGAACAACGCTATTAAATAATATTCGTTCAATTCGTGGCTGGTTTTTAGAGGAAATCTAAATGTTCGATTTTACAGATCAGGTTGTAATTATAACGGGAGCAAATGGTGATTTGGGACGAGCAACGGCCGAAGCCTTTGCCAAAGTTGGGGCGCGGTTGGGGCTGCTCGGCCGTAGTTTAGAGCGACTCAAAGAAGCGCTGCCAGAGTTTATGGGGTCAGACAGGCATCTTTTTTTAGTAGCGGATCTAACCCAAGAAGCCGCAACCCAAGCAGCCATAGATCGCGCAGTGGAACATTTCGGCCGTATTGATGTCCTGGTTAACGCTGCCGGAGGTTTCCGAGCCGGAAAAGCCGTCCACGAAACATCAGCCGACCTATGGAACTTTATGCTAGACCTAAATGCCCGTTCAGTGCTTAATACCAGTCAAGCCGTCATACCTCAAATGATTCAACAACAAAGGGGCAAAATCATCACGATCGGTTCCAAGTCTGCTTTTGAGGCTACCGCAGGCAAAGCCGCCTATAGCGCCTCGAAAGCGGCCGTCTTAAGACTCACAGAAAGCATGTCCGCCGAGTTAAAGGGACAGGGCATCAATGTCAACAGCGTCTTGCCTGGAACGATTGACACACCCGCCAACCGCAAAGCAATACCCAAAGCCGACAGAAGTCGCTGGGTACAGCCAGAGGAACTGGCAAACGTCATCCTTTTTCTCGCCTCGGATGGTGCCAAAGCCATTCATGGAGCAGCCATTCCAGTATACGGTCTGGGGTAATTGCTGATGCACTTGGAAGTTATTTCTAAAGAGCCTAAACATCAACATTACCAAACGCCGCTCTTATTCATTCATGGAGCTTGGCATGGTGCCTGGTGCTGGGAAGAAAATTTTCTACCTTACTTTACCGATAAAGGGTACGTCGTTCATGCTCTAAGTTTGCGTGGTCATGGCAACAGCGAAGGGCGGGAACGGCTGCGCTGGTCACGCAGCAAAGATTATGTGGCCGATGTCCATCAGGTAGTTAGTCAACTACCAACCCCACCCATCATCGTGGCCCATTCGATGGGCGGATATGTGACCCAGAAATATTTGGAGCAATATAAAGTTCCAGCGGCCGTTCTGCTTGCCCCCGTTCCAGTCAGCGGCGTTCTGCGAACATCGCTCAATATCGCCCGCAAGTACCCACGCCATTTCCTACGTCTAAATCTCAAGATGAGTCTCTATCCAATCGTTGAAACAGAAGCATTAACGAAAGCACAGTTGTTCTCGGCCGATATGCCCCCAGAGCAAGTCAAACGCTGTTCTGAACAAATTCAAGATGAATCTTATCTCGCCTTTTTAGATATGCTGGTTTTCAACTTACCCAAACCTAAAAAGATAAATACGCCAATGCTTATTCTAGGCGGTGAAGATGATGCAATCTTCACCATCAAAGAGTTTCAGAAAACGGCAAGCGCCTATGACGCTGATTTTGAAACCATACCGCACATGGCCCACGATATGATGTTAGAACAGAATTGGCGATCTGTTGCCGATCGGGTAGCAAGCTGGCTTGAAAGACACGCCCTAAAAAGCTAACATCAATTTTCGTCAACGACACGGGCCAGATAATCACTTAAAACATCAACCATAATTTGAGTAATTGCCTCAGCGCCAGACAAGGTTGGATGAACATGATCGAAGAAAAGATCAGTTCGACCAGAGAGGGGCGTTACATCAATTATCTGTTCGGAGGGAAACTCTTCATCAATCACTTGATATATGCCTTGATACATATCAACATGGGTATCATGGTCAAAACCATGAAAAGAATAACCAATAGGCTCTCGATCTGCTTCAGCTAAGTCTGGAACGATTAAAGTGGCTTGTTTAGCGACAAATAGTTCGGCATCCATAAGATCGGCCGTTTCGCGCAGCAGTTGTAGATTAGTACGCCAGATCTCCAGCCCTCTAGGATCAAACCCGCTTTGGAGCGGTTTGGGCTGTCCAATTTCACCGTGTCCTCCAATCTGCTCGCTTAAATTTAATCTTATCTGGCTCAATGTTTGCGAGGGCCAGATAAGGTGATCAATAGCCAATGGTTCATAAACGACGATGGGGTTATCAGTTCGTTCAAATGTCCAATCCCCATCGGCTAATGTTCGCCACTGAATGATGTTGTCAACATCGTCAAAATAATACATCTCGTTCCAGCCATGATAGACAACAATAATATCAGGAGAAAAGAATCGGATCCGGCTCCAAAGACGGCCGTATGACTCAAACGATGAATAACCACCCATTGCCCCGTTAATCAATTCAATCCTCTTATCCGGGAAACGAGATTGCAACTGTTTCACCGTCTGCCAGGGCCATGTCTGTTCATCATCCAGATCACTGCCGATTCCTGCGGTTGAAGAACCACCCAAAAACACGATCCGGATCGTATTAGGCGGCTTTTCCATTGACATTTCTGGAGTCGAGATGAAACCAAACTGATTGATCGACCTTGTTTCACTATGTTGCCCTGGCCGCCCCTTGTAGGCCGAAAAGGCATCAATCTGGGCTGTGCGCTGCATGATAACGTTTGGGCCAGCTTTCCGACCGGTAAGCGTCATCAAATCAACAGGCGCGCGCGAAACTCGAACAAAAACTTCCAATAGTATGAAAGGTAAGATGATCGTGAGAATGAAGATCAGACGGAAGAGTCGTTTTTTTCTTAGGGATAAGGCGGCTTCGGCCGTTTCATCAGACATAAATTTCTATTGTAAGGATTTAGCAAATGAATTCAATAGACCTAGAATTCTACACCCAATGACTCAAGGTTGACATAATATTTAATCAACTTTCAAGAATTTGTAACAAATATCTAAAATTTTGTTGACATCAACAATATTATTTGCTATTATGAGCCTTATCAGCAAAAAAGGAGGCTTAATGCGAAAAATTTTAGAAGAATGTCCAACTTGTAGCGATGCCCTAGTAGCAACCGAGCTAAGTTGTGACACGTGTGAAACGGTCATTCACGGCCGTTATGCACCCTGCCCCTTCTGTCGTCTCTCGCCAGAGAATCTCGCTTTCCTAGAAGTGTTCGTTCGGAACCGAGGCAATGTCAAAGGCATGGAGGCCGAACTAGGCGTCTCCTACTGGACCATTCGCAACCGTCTAAACGAGGTTGTTGAATCAATGGGCGAGGAACCGCCCCCACCACCGCCAATGCCACCCGATCCAGGACAGACAGCCCGACGACGCGACATCTTAGAGCGATTAAATCAAGGTGAGATTACCGTTGCAGATGCGGCCAAGTTACTCAACCAATCTTAAATAGATCACTTATAGCGAAACAATTAAATAGGCACTGTTTGACGACAAGAGAATGGAGTTGACCCGGTCGTTTCTAAACCCCTGCCCCATTAAAAACATAAGGAGAACATAATGAGCGAAGAAAGAATGAAAGTTTTGGAAATGTTATCGGCCGGAAAGATCACAGTCGATGAAGCTCAAAAACTATTAGGCATTTTAGACAGGAAAAATGCGTCATCTCAGCCTACCCAACCAACCCCACCAACACCACCGACACCACCCACTCCACCATTCCCCCCCGATATTCCAGACTTAAAACAGGACCAGAAGCAGCGGCTAGAAGGAGAGCTGCATGATCGGACAGAAAAGCGGCGACGAAAGGCAGAAAAACGACGCATGAAAGCCGAAATGCGGCGGGCTAGAGCAGAGGAAAGGCGTGCAGAGAGAGAGAGACGTCGCCATATTCGCCACCTCCATCGGCACGATCATGATCACAGTCACCACAGACGTACCCCCAACATCATCGACCAGGCATTAGCGATGCGAATTCACGGCGTCGACGCAGACTTTGTAAAACAGATGCGCGGTTTGGGATTCACCGACTTGACGCCAGACGAGTTGTTATCAGCTAAAATCCACAAAATTGACCCAGAATATATCGAAGAGATTCGCGCTTTAGGCTTTGAAGACATCACGCTGGATCGGCTAGTAGCCTTGAAGATTCATGAGTTAAACGCCAGCTTCATCGAAGAGATGCGAGAAGCAGGATTTGCTGATTTAGACCTAGATGATGCCCTTTCATTGAAGATCCATGACATTGACACCGAATTTATCAAAGAGATGCGTTCAGCCGGGTTAGATGACCTCAACGCCAACCAACTTGTCGGGCTAAAAATCCACGACCTTAACCCTGAGTTTTTCCAGGAAATGTGGGATTTAGGATTATTGAAGCGCGAGAAAACACCAGAAGAAGTTAACCCTGAAGCGTAACCTCCCCCCTTGCATACGGCCGTTCTCTATCGAGCACAGACCGGATACAGACTTCGCTCTTGGGGCCAAACGGCCGTATGCCAGTCCATATATTCCCCGATATGCGCCCCCCAATAAGCTTCATTATGCCCGCCCGGATTGATATAATACTCATGGGCGATCCCGGCATTAGTCAATAGTTCAGAAAGCTGGTTTTGACCAACTCGCAAAAAATCTGATTCCCCCCTATCCAACCAAATACGAGTATTTGACAAGTCAGCCTGGGCATAGGTTGCCAGCGGGTTATACCGCTCTGGATCAGTCTCAAACCGGAGATGGCTGCTATGACCGGCAACAGCGCTGAACAAGCCAGTGTGGAGGAATGCGATCTCCAACGCCCAATAGCCGCCACGAGAGATACCCCCAATGGTACGCCCCTCTCTTGTATTCCAGGTACATAAAACCCGATCAATATAAGGAAGCAAATAATTGACCGTTATGCCTTCGATACTTTTTTCGCCCCCAGAAGAGACATTACCCAGTCGTCCACTGTTAGGCATAATAGCAATAAAAGGAGGAAATCGGCCGCCATCAATACCAGCATGAGCTAAGGCCGCCAATCCCAAGTTTAACCAATGAGTATCATCCTGAATCGAACCATGAATCAGGTAGACCACCGGATAAACACGCCCATCTAAGCCATAACACGGCGGCAAATACGCATGGTAGCTACGCCAGGGACCACCAACATCGCTTGGAAAATGGCTTTGATACACCAGTCCGCTCCTGGCACAATCCACCTCAGTTGGTGGCGTTTCATAGTATGGCGCATTAGAGTCGCCAGAAGGGCCAGCTGGTGCGGCTAAGATTGAAAATATTGTTGGGCTGGGTGTAGAAGTAGCTGTCGGGGTTTCAGTTGGCGTTGCCGAAGGACGCAGCGTGGGCGTAGGGTCTAGATTTGGCAGCGCCGTTGATGGCGGAGCAGCAGTATAGGTCGCGGGAATATCACCTATTGGCTGACCAGCAGCAATATGAGGTGCCTGTGCAGTTGAAGCCCTTGTCGGTAGAAGTTGGTCGCCAGCGGCAGAACATCCAGATAACCATAATACAACCATAAGCAAACAAAATACGGAGAACCTCAAGGAGGAGCGCGGGCTGCTAACCTGCCTACACATCCCATTGAGATTAATGAAAACCTTTGGAATTCTCACTTGAAAAATTTTGCTCCCAATTTTCGTTCCAAACGAGCCTTGCGATGAAGCAATTCGTCTTCCACCAGCAAAGCATCTCTAGTCGGCCACCCTTTCACTAATATTAATGCTTGCTGCGTCCAACTTAACGCAGTACCCAAATCCCGCTGCTCCCATTCATAATACTTTGCCAATTCTACATGCGCTTCAACATTATCAAAGGCAGTGACGGCTATCTGCTGCCAATAGGTGACTGCTTCAGGGCGACGGCCGTTTCGCTTTAACAACGCCCCCAAAGCATACAAAACCTGATGATATACCTCTAAAGCAGCCTCCTCTTCAGCCGCAACCCGCAGTACCGCCTCAGCCTCAGATATTAAATCTAATTTTTGCTGCCAACGAGCTAAACTAACCAGGTCTAAAGCGGGATCAGCCGTTTTTGGCTGCCCAAATTGACGCAGGACACGAGCCGCCAACGTCACCATCGAGAGCATATCAAGCTGGTTATGATAGAAAACGCCCAACAACTCCCTCGCATCTCCCGTCCGCAAGTAGTCCATATACATGCCAGGAATTCGCCAGCCAGGAACATCTTCCCCCGTTCGCCGGACACCCAAAAGGTTTTTCTCTAACTCGCTGAGGGCGCAGGAGCCAAGTCGTCGTCGCCAAAGACGACGGGCTGGGGGCAACAAGTCAATATGCGGCCGTTCTAACAAATCACCCATCAAATCATCCAGTCGATTCATCAAATAGCGGTTGTCAAGCAAGGGAAGGTCGAAGGTTCGACCGTTAAAGGTAATCACTCCAGCTCTATCAGCCAACAGCTCCGCTAAAAGAAACAGCATAGCCTGCTCATCCCCATGATCTCGCAAGAAAAATTGGCGAACGACAAAGGCATCTCCATCCCAAAAAGCAACCCCTACCATGAAGGCAATCGTGCCAGCCCCCATCAGTCCAGTCGTCTCCGTATCCAAGAAAAGAAAATCTTGGTGACGCAAGGTTGCCAGTCGCTCATCCTGACTAAAAACAGCGGCCGTTTCCAACGACAAAGACAGCAGGTCAGACAGTCGATCTTGACCGTGTTGGAAATCAGCCGGATAGACCCTATCAAGAACAAAACAAGCCCCATGCTCAGTTTCAACCAAATAGCCGCCAGGCAGTAATGTCTCTAAGGTTGGAATCTCATCATCGGCCGTATCATAATCGTATTCAGCCTCCGGCTCTTGAAAGACAGGCGCCTTCCTTTCTGGTGATTTTGGTTCGACCGGCTTCAACTTACGCGGCCCTTTCACCACCCCTAGTCGGCGCAATCGATCTTGCAAATCCTTGTTCATATTAGCGATTGTAATTCCCTGTTGGGTGTCAGGCAAGAATACAGTCGGCAGTTGTCAGTGAACGGTCAAACTGACATTTGAATTGACAGGGCAGCAGCCTCTACTCCTCAATTAGAATACAAAAAAGGGTCTCATTCAAGTGAAACATTGAATGAGACCCTCAACCCTTAACGGTTTACTGACTACTGATACCGTTTACTGCCCAATATGAATACCATCCGTACTTTCAGAGCCAATACCTGCGGCCGTACCATCAAAGTAAGCGCTAAAAGTACAAGCAGTGCTGCTTCCCAACGAAGACGGAGTACAGATAAAGATATCCGCCCCAATTCCGCTAAGGCCAGGTACGGAAAATGTCCCACGAGTGGACAGATAAATTTCGCCAGTGGCGCTGTCTACCCAGATACCATAGACATCTTCACTAGAGATACCGCCTAAGTCAACATCCGATCCATCAAAATACATACTCCAAGAGCCAGCAGTCGTCGCTCCAAGTTGGGTTGGGTCGAAGGCCAGCATATCCTCATCTGAGCCACTTACGCCAGAAACGCTGCTGCCGCCAATTGTGCTGATAAGAAGACGGCCGTCTGGTGCAAAGCCAATACCATCAACATCTTCGCCGTTTGATGACAATCCAACATCAGAACCGTCAAAGTACCATTCAAAGGTTCCGGCCGTTGTTGTGCCGAGCGAAGTGGGGACAAAGCGAACGATGTCAGAGTCATCAACGCTGCCAACATCAGGAATCGTCGTTGCGCCAACAAAGCTAAGTAAGATACTGTTGTCCGCCATCAGATAGAAAGCGTTGACATCGCGGGAACCGCTGCCACTCAAACCCACGTCAGAGCCATCGAAATATTTGCTCCATGTGCCAGTATCAGTATCGTAAGCGAGAATATCTTCATCGGCGAAGCTAACGCTGCCTACCGAACCACCACTGGTCGAACTGATGTAAACGACATCACCACCGCCCGGTTCTAGTGTATTGGTTGGCAACGGTGTATTCGTTGCCGTCGGCGGTGGTGGGGTGTCAGTCGGTAAGGGCGTATTGGTCGCCGTTGGTGGTGGAGGCGGTGTATTTGTTGGGCCTGGGGTGTTAGTTGCTGTTGGAGGCGGAGGTGTATCAGTTGGTAACGGTGTATTGGTGGGCGTAGGAGTAGGACCAGGATCACCAGCAGCCGTTATCCGCACATCATCAATCGCCGCTTCAACCAGGCTGCCACCAGCCGCATCGGCCGCTTCCACTAACAGGTAAACCGTTTGATTGGCGAAGCCGGTAATATCCACAGAAGTAGATGCCCAGCTACCGCTATCATTGTCGCTGCTGCCCAACTCTTCATAAAGCACCTGAGTTGTGTTTCCAACCAGGCTAACTCGTAAGAAATCATCGCTAGTTGCATTACTCAAGTGAGCCAAATAGTAATAGAAGGAGATGTCAATATCATTACTATTTGGCAGATTAATATCGGCCGAACGCATAGAGGTAACCCCGTTGTCGATGTCATGGGTTCCCGCGCTGCTGCCAGCCAATGCACCCGTCACCAGATCGTTGTCTCCACTAACAGTAGTGTCCAACTGCATCGTCACACCACTAGAGGTAGTGCCTTCAGGGTTGCCCCTCTCCCAATGACCTGTTGTAGCCGTGTCCGTGCCGCTGGGGTTGGTCGTCCAGCCCAAATCGCTTTCAAAATCATCAAAGTAGATAACGTCCGGTGGTGGTGGAGCATTATCGTCAATGTAGAGGAAAACGGCGCTAACTGCTCCCCAAGTGCCAGTTGCATCCTGGCCGCGCACATAAATAATATGCTGCCCTTGACTCATACCTGTTGTATCGATACTAGCCACTGCGCCTTCAATGCTACTGTTGAAGCTGCCATCACTGGCGCTCATAGGCACGGCCGTTCCTCCATCCCAAGGCGGCGCATCAAGATAATATTCCGCCGCTATCACATTTTGAGATGATTCAGTGCCATTACTGTTGTTATAACGAGTATCATTGATGCTCGCTGTCAAATTGACAGTCGTCCCCGATGGCACGCCAACCGGGTCAGATCCAAAATCAAGGGTTGCATTGACCGCGTCAGGGCCAGCCGGCGTGATATAGGGAGTCCGAACCACCTTAAGCGCATACATTAGAGAAGGCATGTTGTCTGGCACAAGGGTGTTTTCAAAATAGCTGCAAGACTCAAAAAACTCTGTACCTAGCTCATAAGTAAAGGCTGCTAACCCCATCTCGCCGTATGCAAACGAGGTAGTTGTACCATCAGTTGGGTAAAGACCAATGGATTGTTGGGGCGTATGACCATTGAAGAAGGCTAATTTGCGGCCTAAGGTCTGGAGTTCCGTACTATTTGGTGCTGGGTTACTGGTGTGTCCCCAAGGCCAGAGTATTAAACGCCCAGAGCTATGGATGTCTAAATAAATACCTTCCGTTGTTAAGGGAGCCGGATCATTTTCACCAGGACCACGATTATCAACAAAGTTAGCCTGGATGTAATTCACGACAGCTTGGGTTTCAGGCTCAGAAGCAGGGCCAGCGCCACGATAGGTCGTGTCACACTGGTTGGTACTGGAACCACCACAACAACCCCAATTAAAGGGGAAGTTACGATTGAGATCAGCTCCGCGACTATTGCTAGTGGGGCTGCAATAGTTTTGGTTGGTGTTTTTTCGCCACAGGATACCGGTCTCAGCTTGTTTACGGCCGTCCGGGTTAGACTGCAACATAAAATGAATTTCGTGGTAATCGAGAATCCAGGTAGCGTCGGGGTCTGTGCCATAGCCCGCGACGAGATTCTCAGCCAGGCGAGTGGTTAATTCGGCCGTTGTATATTCACGGGCATGGATGGCGCTCGTAATAAAGATTTTGGGTTTTGGACCAGGGACAGCGCTGTTCGTCAAACGCAGCACCTGCAAATCATAACCACCTATTCCCTGAGTCAATTCCCAAGAATCACCCTGATCAGTCCATGTCGCCAAATTTGGATAGGTTGCGGCAATAGATTGGGCGGTAGCAAAGGTTTCCTCAACGGTACGATAACAGGCAAATCCTGGAATAGACATCAAAGATGATTGACTATCACCCAATTGAGCATAGAAATCTGTTAAACCCTCGTCCACTTCTGTCTTCAGCCCAGCCTCATTCAACTGGGCTAGTTCGTCCTGAGAAACAGCCAGAACAAGGTACCCTTTTTCATAATCCGATTCCAGGGGTTCAAAGGAAATAGCGATGGCTTGGGCCATTTCTATATCTTCAAAAAAGACTCTTACAATAAGATCATTGTCAGGAATTTGTTCCGCCAACGCCTGTTCTGGCCCATTCGACCGATTAAACAGTGAAATCGCCCAATAAACCTAAGAAGATAATAACTAATAAATATCGCCAGTTTTTCATGATTCTCCTCCTTACTCATAAAATTAGTGACCATGATGTTGGGGGGTGTGCTCCAATCAGGACAGCCTTACAGCCTGAAAAACAATATAATTCTCCAGAAGCGTAATATTTGGTGAATTCATTACATGGTTGAAGACATTAAATGAATATACTTTATCCTGGAACTACGCTATAAAAATATTGGTGTTCTGAGCTGCGACGGGTGTATTTAGAATCATTGTAGCCCAGCCATTTAGGAACGCCAAACAATCAGGTAAAATTGCGGTAATGGTCATTGCACATGATAGGAACTAAAAGATGGAATTAATTTTCGGTGGCCTTTTCCTGGCCGGACTCATTCTTACAGCCAATTTATTAACCTTACGGAATAACAGTAGCGAAAACACTGTTTTTCGCTGGCTCCTTTTTGCTCTCAACTTGCCCCTGCTCTTGGTCGGCTTGAGTCTCTTAGCAATCCCAACCGATATCTTTCAGGAACTTCTTCAAGGCCAGCAGCAACAGATACTTACCGGAGAAAGCTTGAAAGCGATGGCCCCAGCCATTCTTTTCATAGCTTTATGGGGCATGGTCACGACTTTAATGCCCGTTCAGCGGCTGTTGGCCCGTCTCATTCCAATCCAACCCGGCTCACCTATACATACCCTGGCTCTGGTCTTCTCTGGCTACTTGATGGGCAACAGCGCCTTAACGCTCAGTCAAGGCGGGATCGAAGGATTGGCAGAAACGGCCGAACCCACTTCCCTGGCCTTCTTCGCCTTCTCCGAACTCCTCTTTGCCGTCACCGGCTTTTTAGGGGTTGGCTGGCTGATTCGCCGGAAAGGTCAGAAACTACTGATCAGGTTAGGGTTAGAACGGCCGACACCCAGGCAGCTACTCAGCGGCGTAGGCTGGATAATTGTCTTAGTCATCCTTCAAATTATTGCCGGAATACTATGGACAACTTTTAATCCAGAACAAGCAGCAGCCCTAGAAAATATCAATTCAGCCCTTCTAGGCGATTTTGACACAGTTTGGGAATGGTTAATTTTGGCCCTAGCAGCCGGAATTGGAGAAGAGATTCTCTTTAGAGGCGCAATTCAACCCATATTCGGCCTTTGGTTTACCTCATTTATCTTTGCAGTGATCCACGTTCAGTACGGCTTCACCCCTGTAACAGTCTTTATCATCTTTCTAGCCGTCATATTAGGCATCATTCGCCGCCGAACAAATACAACCGTCGCCATCTTTGTTCATGCAGGCTATAACTTTGTATTGGGGTTGCTAGCCTTACTGGCAACCTACTTGGAACAATTTGTCGCCTAGATCTACCTGACTCTATATTAGTCAGGGCAATGCTAGACTAACTTGCGGCACAAAACAAAGAATCGCTCCCTGTTCAACAAATCAATCTCTGGCGCCCTCTGTGGTTAATCCTCTTATACATCCCGAAGATGCTCGACCAAGTAGCGCGTCATTAAGTCAAAGAGATGGAGAGAGGTGTTTTTGCCTTCTCGAATACCGTGTGTGCGGTTGGGGTAGGACATCATACGAAAGCGCTTATTATGCTTGATCAACTCATTGACTAAACGCTCAAAACTTTGGTAATGGACATTATCATCGCCTGTGCCATGAATAAGCAGTAGATTGCCTTCCAACTGGTGGGCATACGTAAAGGGCGAGCCTTCCACATAAGCCTCCTCATTATCCTCCAACAGCCCCATATACCGCTCTTGATAAATGGTATCGTAAAGCCGCTGATCACTGACAGCCGCAATCGCCACCCCTGTCCTATAAAGTGTTGGATAACGGAAAAGCATATTGAGCGTCATCGTCCCACCCCCACTCCAGCCCCAAATGCCAACCCGTTCTGGATCGAGATACGGCCGTTCATTCAATATAACCCCCAACGCCGCCGCCTGATCAGCCGCACTTTTGCTGCCGACCTGCCGATACATTCCCTTACGCCAGGAACGGCCGCGCGGCGAAGGTGTCCCAGAACTCTCCACACTCATCACCACAAAGCCCTGCTGAACCAACATCTGATGCCACAACTGTCTTGAAGCTGTCCAGCTATCTAAGACCGTCAAGCCACTTGGCTCGCCATAAATAAAAAGGAGGAGCGGATATTTCTGGTTTGGATCAAAATCGGCCGGTTTCATGCACCAGGCATCAAGAACAACATCTTCACCAATCGGAACTTTGAAAAATTCAACAGACTGTCTACTAAGATTAGCCACTTTCTGATGAATTTCACCATTACCCTGTACGACCGATACTTGTTGATGATCTAATAGTGAGATAAGGGAGAGAACAGATGGTAAATCAAAGGTATTATATGTATGAAAGGCCCATTTTGTTTTGGGCGAGAATTGATAGCTGTGAGTCCCAGGCTGGTCGAGAGGGGTCACACGTTCCATCTGGCCGCTGCCATTCAAGGCTGCCCGATACAAATATCTTTGAGTAGAATTCTTAGGAGAGGCCCGAAAATAAACCCAATCATTCGTCTCATCCACCCCCTGAAAATCAACAACATCAAATTCGCCAAAGGTCAGTTGCTTAACACGCTGGCCGTCACGAGAAACAAGATAAAGATGACGCCAACCGCTACGATCACTCAACCAGGTAAAGGCTTGCTCATCCTTAACCATTTTCAAACCATAATGGATATCTACCCAGGCTTCATCTTCTTCGATTAAGACAACGTCATGTGAGCCATCACGAACATGACCGAAGATAACCTCATTCCGATTTTGGAGGCGATTGGTTTGCTGAATAACCAATTCGGCCGAATTCTGACACCAGGACATTTGATGGATGTAATGGTTCCGGGGATCGTCCGATAAATTAAACCAGGTTGTCTCGCCCCCATCAGCGGCCACAACCCCCACCCGACAGGCAGGATTGGTGCTGCCAACTTTGGGATATGGAATAGGTATTAATTCAGGATAAAGGCTGTCAGTATTGTTGATTAAATTGAAGGTGCCAACCTCGCTAGCATCAAACTGCCAGTAAGCGATGTATCGGCCGTCTGGACTCCACCTGAAACAATCCCTCAAAGCCAACTCCTCTTCATAAACCCAATCAGAAGTGCCGTTGATAATAGTATCAGAACCATCAACTGTCAGTTGAATGATTTCGCCGCTCTCCAACGGTTCAACATAGATATTATTTTGATGAACATAGCCAACCGAACGGCCGTCCGGCGAAAACTTAGCAAACATCAGGCTCGAAGCTGGGACATCACCCCCAAGCTGTTTCAAGCAGCCATCCGCCATATCAAGCGCCCAATAATCCCCCCGCGTATTAGCCCGCCAAACTCGTTTGGTATTCGTAAAAATCAAGATGCGCTCGGCCGTTTCAGACCATTGAAAGCCAGCGATTTTAAGCGGTTCTTCAGCCCCTTCCGGGGTCAACTGTTCCGCTCCAACCAGGACTTGGCTCTCCTTAGTCCTCAAGTCATAATGGACGATCTGCTGTCCTTTGACTTTCTCGCCATTTGGCGAATCGGCCGTTTCCAAAACAAGATAGCCACTGTCATCTTCCAACCAACGCACCGGGCCATAACCCTTAATCTCAAACTCCTTGTTAGAAAAAATCCGCTCCAAAGTCAAGACCGACAGATCCTGTCCTATATTATTTGTTGGTTTAGCAGGCATATTGAAACGTCCTTATTGAATAAAGCATATAATTTCTGCGATTGTGGTGTTCTGTTAATCACGCGACTGAAACGGCTATTTTAACATACTTTTCGAGTGGCTAATTAATAACCAAATAATCCCCCCGCCAAGCAAGCGCATCGTCGCTGATCATTTCTCCAATGAGGCCATCTACATGCCGACGCATCTCTTCGCTTGTACGGCCGAAACCCAACAAGCTACAAACAGCCGCAGGAATATCAGCCCGGTACATACCCAGGCCATTTTCAACCACCATCGTAACCGCCATCTTGACCTCTTCCGGCGCAATCTGTCCCATCTGGCGGTTAAAATCCGGCATATTGGCGTGACTTCGCACCTGAAACTTCATCCCCTTGCCCCAAAGAAAATCGCCTCGCTTGTGGATACCCTTGGTTCGCACCGCTTGAGTAACCGCCTCATTGATAGCGCCCTTTACCCGGCTGCCCAGCCGCTTGCCAGCCGCATCAGCAATGCGACGATGGACCTCATCAAGCTGAATCGGCCCCTCTAGCTCAACCACCCGCTGCACCAAACCAATCAAATGATCAACTGGCAGCTCATCTAACTCTTGATCAGAAGGAAGTTGTAAATTGAAGACTTGGTAAGGCTGGGCCTGGAGCAGGCGCGCAGGCTCACGCTCGTCATACCGAACTATAGGACTATCCAAGACAGGCTTCTTTTGGCTCTCAAGCGCCTCTAACGGCGCGTCCTCCGTCAACTGATTTTTAGAAACTTGAATCGCATCAACCGTCCGCTGCAATTCCTGGTCTGGGTTACGAAACCAATCGGTACTCCAAACCCGATGCAGATCCCAGCCCATACCCTCCAAAACCGACTGCCAAATTCTATCTCGATCTCGGGCCGAGCGAGCGCGGTCATACGATGCGCCATCAAATTCAATCCCTAGCAAATAACGATCTGGTTGGTTCTCATCCACAACGGCCGCATCTATCCGAAAGTCGGCCGAACCAACCTGAGTAACAACCCTATGCCCCTGCTCTGCCAATGCCCCAATCACCTCTTCTTCAAACAAAGATTCTGCGTCGCCGCTGGACAACGCCGGGGCATCCAGGTGACCAGTTTCAGCATATTTCAGATAATGTTTCAAGGCTTCCACGCCTCTCGCATTGGTGCGGCTCAAATCGATGTCATCAGCCTTAAGATTAGTAAATATCTCACAGCGCAGCCGGGCCCGGGTGATGAGAACATTCAACCGCCGTTCGCCACCGTCTTTATTTAGAGGGCCGAAATTCATCGACAATTTGCCCTCGGCCGTTTTACCATAGCCAACGCTGATAAAGATCACATCCCGCTCATCACCCTGGACATTCTCCAGATTCTTCACAAAAAACGGCTCGACAGTATGACTATCGAAAAAGAATTCAGTGGCAGGATTCTGGCGGCGCAGCAGTTCAATCTCATCTTGAATAGCGGCCCGCTGTTTGAGGCTGAATGCAGCCACCCCTAAGGTTAAATGCGGCCGTATACGCGCATGTTCCATCACAGCCTCAGCCACAATGCGAGCCTCTTCCCGGTTGGTGCTGCTCTTCCCCCGTTCATAAACCGTGTCCGGCAAATAGCGATAAATCACCCCGACCTCGGACTTGCCCGCATCCGGGCTGGGAAAGACAACCAGCTTATTATCGTAGAACTCATAATTGGAGACAGTGATTAACGATTCGTGGCGGCTGCGATAGTGCCAGCGCAGCATTCGTTGAGGTGCGCCCTGGGCAGCGAAGAGACCTAAAACGCTTTCAAGATCGGCCGTTGGGCTTTCAACCTCCTCATCTATCTCAACGATCTGATTAAAGAAATTAGTCGGCGGAAGCTGCTTGCTATCACCAACCACCACCACTTGATTACCCCGCAAGATGGCTCCGAAAGCTTCAACAGGCCGCACCTGGCTGGCCTCATCAAAAACAACCAGGTCAAAGTGCAAGGCGCCTGGAGGCAGATATTTCGGGATGGATAGGGGACTCATCATAAAAACTGGCTTGATAGTTTGAATAGCATTACCAGCCTCGATCATCAATTTCCGAATAGGTCGGTGGCGGCGTTTTTTCTCAAACTCCCGCAGCAAAATGCCCAACTGCCCACCGGCCATCTGGCGCGGCAGCCGCTGCCAGTGCATATCAGCCAATTGCGTGCGGCTGATCTCAAAGGATAGTTCATCAGCCAAGCAAAAACGTTCGATCCGCTGCTGCTGCATCTCGGTGTTGAAGGTAGCTAAAGACGGCCGTTCCGCCATCGCCACCGCCAAAAGCGCTTCCAGCCAGGAACGTCGCACCAGCCCAACGAGAAAGCCGCTTGCTTCCGGCCATCCAGCAGCAATGCCGCTAATCGTCGTCAAGCCACCCTTTTCCATTTCGATGGCATGATGGTTAAAAACAACCATATCTTGAAGCTGGTCTACATTAGCAAACCAACCTTGCAGAAGTTGTCGCTGCCCGGTCAGCGGTTGCGCCAACAAAGTCTGGTCAGAGCCAAAGCGGACTCGTTCAAGCAGTTGAAGCTGTTCGACAACGGCCGTTATACCAACCTCATGCTTCCCCAGACTTTGCTGAACGGCCGTCACCATCATTTGCAAGGCTGAAAAGTCAGAGCTGTTGTCCAAGAAAGCCAATAACTTCAACAACAACGTTTCATCATCAACCTGTTCATAAAGGCGAATCAACCAGGAAGCGATCTCCTTCAGCCGATCCCAGTCAGACCCCGGCCCCTGATAATTGTCACCAAACAACCATTGCAGAAAGGTATCATACTGGTGCAATTGAGGCTTTATTTGTTGAGCCTCTATAATAGCTTCAACCATCATCCGCTGGGCTTCAATCCCATCCGGCAAACCGCTGCGTGTTAAACCAGTCAAATTGTTCTTAGCCCTGCGAAAATCACCGGACAGAAAACGATACCATTTCGGCCCATGCACCATGTAGGCTTGTCGAATGGAGAGAACATTTTGCTGCCAGGCTTGAGCCAGGAGCCAGGGATCAAACTGTTGATGCAACTCGTCATACCGTTGACCAGCCGCCAGCGCAGCCATTATATCTTTGCCGCGCTCCCGCCACTCCGTAGCCCTGACCTGGATACCGGCCAGAGATGGGGCGGTCAGCAACAATTGGGCGTTTTGGACTAACTGTTCGGCCGTTTCCCTCGATTCAGGATGAGCCAGCTTTAGGTGAGCGGCCAAAGCATCTGAAGCCCTTTCAAGCTCATTGACAGCAGCTACAGCTGAACGGCAAACCGATTGAACGGCCCGTCTATCAGCGGGCAAATAACTTTGATAGCGGCTGCCCCAAAAAGGATGCTGTTTGGGAACCCCAATCCGGCCAAGCAGCGCCTGAAGCTCAGCAATTCGACCGAACCAGTGAGCGGCATCAGCTTCCGTCCAGGGCAGCATGATACGGCCGTCTAACGGCGGCGTTGCCACCCCTCGAAGCTGCTTCTGTAAGCGAATCAACTGCCCATAAATGCGAAAGGGCGAAAGACCACTGCTCAGAACGGGCGTGTTGACGGCCGCGCTATAAGCATTCAACTGGTCTCTGCTTTCGACGAGGGCTTGAAAATCGGCCGTATAATCACGTGTCTTCGGCCGACCTAAATCCAAAGTGCGCTTTAGCTCCGTCAAAACAACCCGCTTATTGGTCTTATGGCTGTGTAATTCCAGGCAAGCATCCCCCAACCCAACCCCATCCAAACGACGCTTCACCACTTCCAAAGCCGCCATCTTCTCAGCCACAAACAAAACAGTCTTGTTCTGGCCCAACGCTTCAGCAATCAGGTTAGTAATAGTCTGCGACTTACCCGTCCCAGGTGGTCCCTGAATAACCAGATTTCGGCCTTGCTTAACATCTAAAATCGCCAATGTTTGAGAGCTGTCAGCATCTAATATCTGATAACTGTCCTCCGGCGAGATATGTGCATCAACTAAATCATCCTCTCCCACAATCGACGGCAGCTCCTGAAAGCCATTCATCACAACCGATTCCATAAGCGGATGGTTCAAAGGAGAGTGTGCTTCCGGCCAAATAGTAACATCCAGGTCGTTATACATCAGGAAGCGGCTGAAAGAGAAGAAGGCCAGGACAACGGCCGAACGATCCACCGACCATTCTACTTGAGGCCGGATCGCTTCCTCAACCCGGTCAAAATAGGCCAAGACATCAACATCTTCACTTTCGTCCAGTTCGGGCAGATCAATTAAGTAATCGGCCTTTAGCTTGGCCCGCAGCGAAAGATTATCGCCAATATCATCTTCCGTATAACGCACCTTGAACTTCGTTTGAGCGCTAGTACGATCTAACTCGACCGGAATCAGGATTAAGGGAGCCTGTCGTACTGGTTCACTCCCAGGCGTTTCCCGCCACTGAAGCATCCCAAAAGCCATATAAAGGACATTAACCCCCTGCTCTTCAATATAAGTCCGAGCCGTATAAAAGCTGTTCAATAAACGCTTCTGCAAATTTGCCGACGTATAAGCAGTTTGTAGTTGACGGTCAGTGTGACGGTCGGGGATCTCCGGCTCAATTCCGAGCGCTTTTTCCCCTTCGAGCGACAAAGGCGCGCCAGAAGAGTCATCAACAAAGGCCAGTGGTGCGCCAGAGCTATTATCTTGAATGAGTAAAGAAGCAGTAGGAACGGTATCTTCAAGCGGCTGACCCGTCTCCTCATCCGGCTCTTTTTCTAGGGCTGGCAAAAAGGTGAGGGGCCTCGATTCAGTCGCCAACATGCGGAAAATCTGTTCCGGCAGCTCATCAACCACCTCAACCCCCCGCGATTTGAGATGACGATAGTTGATAAGAGTGTTGCGAAGGCTCAGATCGAGCAGTTCGTCCCGGACGGTATTCAACTGGTTTTCGATGCTATTCATGGACTACCTATTAATTTTTCAATGCGCTCTGAATATATCCACTCCATCTCCGTAGAGGATGTCGCTTTTAGACAATCATTATTTTAGGCATGAATTCTTGAATCGCCACTTTTCCGCTTGACTCTCCCATTGTAGGAGAGTGTATGATACCATCACTTCTGGCCGGAAGAACAAAAAGGATCGTCATATATGCTCAAGATTGGAGACTTCTCAAAAGTAGCCCAGGTGTCAGTCAAACGCCTCCGTCATTACAGTGACAAAGGCTTACTGCCGCCAGTCTGGATTGACCGTTTTACAGGCTATCGCTATTACGCCTTGGATCAACTGCCGCGTCTCAACCGCATTTTGGCCCTGATGGATATGGGATTATCGTTAGAACAAATACAGTCGTTGCTAAAAGATGATTTACCTATAGCCGAATTGCAAGGCATGATTCGCTTGAAAAGGATTGAACTCAATCGTCGCATCGAGGAAGAACAGTCCCGGCTGGCCCGTTTGGAAGCCCGCCTCAAACAGATTACCCAGGAAGGCAACCCGCCTGATTATGAAGTCATCCTCAAGCCAGTTACCAGGCAAACAGTGGCCGGTATTCATACCCAGCTTTCACTCGGCGACGGCCGTCTCTTCCCCCTCTTCGATACCCTCCAGGAATACCTCTCTACCCATCAAGTTACCCTTGATACAACTCAACCTTTCATGGGCATCTACTACGACGCTGACAACCAAGACGAAGAGCTAACCGTTGAAGCGGCCGTTCCTCTGCCTCGCTCTTTGCCATCCAGCAGCCAAATAACCGTTCACACCCTGCGCGGAGCCGAGACAATGGCCTGCGTCATCCATCACGGCCAAGTCGAAGCGCTGCCCAACGCCTACAACGCCCTGTTAAGCTGGATCGATGCCAGCGGCTACGAGGTAGATGGACCCAATCGCGATCTTTACTACTTACAAACCCAGGTTCAAGAAACGGCCCCCACCGTCACCGAAGTTCAGTTCCCGGTGCGGAAACGGCCGTTCCTAACCGTTATTTCTCATGAAGAGGAACCCAAACCTATGGAACCCCAAATTGTAACCAAACCCGCTTTCAATGTCGTTGGCGCTTTATACACTGGAAAAAACGAAAACAACGAAATATCTACTGTCTGGGATCACTTTCTCCCCCGCTTAGATGACATCAAGGACAAAGCCGGCGATGCCTACGGTATCTGTAGCGATGTTGCGCCAGATGGCAGCTTCCAGTATCTGGCCGGCATCGAAGTCTCTCAAATCGATGATCAACCCGAAGACATGAACCATTGGGTCGTGCCAGAACAGACCTATGCCGCCTTCCCCTGCTCCCTCCAAAACATTCGGAAAACATTCCAACATGCTTACCAGAACTGGCTACCGCAATCCGACTACAAACGGGGAGACGGCCCCGATTTTGAACTCTACCCCCAGGACTTTAACCCCGAATCTGGCACAGGCATGTACGTTTACATCCCCATAATCCAATAAACTAGAAGAAGTCGGGCTTTTTCGGAAAGCCTGGCTTCTTTCTTCTCAAGAGATAGAGAGGGAACGGTTTGGGAACGAACTGTCATTATCATACCTGACATATTAGACATGCTATTCAAACTTTTATTCAGGAGAATTAATAATGACTCAGTTCCAAGAAGAATTTGCCCTTTACCGAAACCGATATTTCTGGGCAGCTATCACCGCCGTTTTACTCACCGCTCTATTGACCGTATCAATCGCCAATGCCGGCCATGTTGTCCTACAGATCATCTATGCCTATGCCGACCCCCAAATGGTTGATACCGATGGTGACGGCCGTCCAGGCCCTTTTTCGGCCGATTTTAAGGTGTTCGATGATGGCACGGCGGCAGGTACCATAGGACTGCGTAAGTTTAGCAATATCACCCTTAAGCGCGGAATTCCAAGCTGTCAGGATGGCGAGCCAACGGCCGTATTGTTCGGTACTGAAAGCCAGTATAGGAATGGTCAATGGGTTGAGGTAGGTGAAGCCCAATTAGATGTCCAACAAAATCGTGACGGCAACGGTGGCGCGATGATTTGGTCAATTGAAACCGACGATTTCCAATATGCTTTTGAATCAACCGGACAATTTGCTTTTGAAACAAGCCCTTGCCAAGGATAATTGGCCTATCAGAATAAGCTTCATGTCAGGTAAAGACGCAAAATTGTCAAAAGACAACCCCTTTGCGTCTTTGCGCCTTAGCGTGAGACTATCTAAATCAACCGACAGATTGTTCACCGACCCTCTATCAACCGCTTAATAGCCAGGTACGCCCATTCTTTTGTAGTATAATAAGCTATGGATTATAGGCAGCTAATTCGCCTCTATTTGCTCGGCCCCTTCACAATCACCACAACAAACAGCGCCACGACACTACGACGCAAGACAAGAGCGCTCTTAGCCTACTTGGCAGCCACAGGCCAATCCCACAGTCGCCAGCATTTGATGGCCCTTTTTTGCGCGGAGGCCAAGAACCCCTCCGCCGTTCTCCGCTCCTTATTAAGTCGTCTTAGGCGCAACCTCAATACCGATATTTTGTTAGTCGATGGAGAGTTGGTTCGCCTCAATCCGGCCATTTGTTGGGTAGACTGCTTACATTTTCAAGAAGTAGCCTCGTCAATACCATCCCTTGAATCTGACAAACAAATCGCTCAAATCACCACGACACTCGATCTATATCGTGGCCCTTTTCTGGCCGATATGAGTTTACATAATGCGCCTGAATTTGAGTTGTGGCTGCTAGGCGAGCGAGCGCGTTATCATTCTTTAGCAGAACGCAGCTTGTCCAGCGCCGTTTCCTACTTTACTGATAACGCTGCCTGGGACAAAGCCATCCATTATGCCCAGCGGCTGGTCACAGAAAACCCCTTATTGGAAGAAGCACACGGCCGTCTCATCTGGCTTTATGCCCGCACAGGTCAACTAGAAGCCGCTCATGCCCAATACAAACAAATCAGCGACCTATTAGCGACAGAATTAGCCGTAGAGCCAGCGGCGGAGTTGCAGCGCTTGTATGCCGATATTCAAGCCGGACAAGTTCGACCCCAGATTATGGAAGCCCAATTCACCCTCCCCACCCACGAAACCGCCGAACTTTCCCCCCTGGCGAAAACGACTTTGATCGGCCGGGACATGGAATTAGGTCACTTACAGCAGGCTTGGCAGCAAGCCCAAACAGGAAAAGGACAGGTCATTCTCATCGAGGCCGAAGCCGGAGGCGGCAAAAGCTATCTGATGCAGACATTCGGCCGTCAACTACCATCCACCCGCTTTCTCTATGGCGATGGCTATGAATCAACCCAGAGTGTCCCCTATACAGCCTGGTTGGAGCTGCTGGAACTGGCCCTTTCACACTATTCGACGACCCGGTTATTAGATTTGCCAAAAGAGGTGCGGACGGCCATTGCCCAACTCATCCCAGAGAAAAGAACATTGAGCGATGCCCCACCGCTGCCAACAGAACGGCTCTTCACAGCCCTGGCTTCCTTCCTGCTGCAAGATCAGCCCCGCTTCCTCTTTATAGACAATCTTCAATGGGCCGACTCGGCCACCTTGAATCTATTTCACTTCCTGGCAAGGCGAGTGACCCACTCGTCGGTAGTCCTAGTAGGCGCATACCGCTCCTCAGCAGACAACCAACAACTAGCAATCCTGCTAGACGATTTACATCGACAACGGCCGTTACACTTGACCCCATCACCGCTAGATTCAACTGATATTGAAACCCTGCTAGCAGCCCAATGGCCAAAGCTGCCAGAGGTGGCCCGACCAGAAATGGCCGAGATGTTATGCAGTGCGACCGCAGGCAACCCCCTGTTCCTAACAGAAACGATTCGAGAATTAGCCCACACATCGGCCGTTCCTAAAACGTTGCCCGTTCCACCCTCAATCCTCGACTTAATTATGCGTCGTTTGCGCCGGATTCCAACAAGTGTGCGCCAGGTGATCGAAAGTCTAGCCGTTCTACACGCCCCAGGAACGCCAGGGCTATTACAACAGATTAGCGGCCGCAGCGAAGATGAAACCGCAGCCGCCTTTGACATCGCCTTAGCCCAAGGGCTAATCTCCCCCCATCACGATGATCGCACCCCCAATTCATATGACTTCCACCATGACTTAATCCGAGAGGCAGTCAATTTACTGCTCTCAAATGTCCGTCGCCGCTTGCTGCACAAGCGCGTCGCCCAGGCCCTAGACCCAACCGCAAAAGCAGCCATCCTAGCTTACCATTGGCAGCAAGCAGGCGATGCTGCCCAAGAGGTGATCTTTGCCACCCAGGCTGGTGAAGCAGCAGCAAAAACCTTCGCCTTCGATGAGGCGATCAACTATCTCTCAAGAGCCAAAGAGCTGACCCCCGACCCGGCCCAAAAAATTCAACTAAGCTGTCGGATCGCCGAAATACACATTATGGCAGCAAATTGGACAGAGGCAGAGACGATTCTTCAAGCCGCACAAGCCTCCCTGACAGAAACGGCCGACAGCCAACAACGACAAATCCTAGAAATGCAAGTAAAAACCCAACTTGGCATCATCTGGACTTGGAAAGGAGCCTGGCAAAATGCCGAAACCACGCTAAGAGATGCCCTAATCATTGCTGACGAGAATACAATCTTAACCGAAAAAGCGCGCATACAAGGCTACATCGGGCAAATTATGACCCGCAAAGGCTTGCAAGAAGAAGCCCTCATCTGGTTGTCCAACGCTTATGAAACCAGCAAGTCGGCTGGAGACAAATTCGGTATGGCCCGGAACATTGGTAGTAAAGGCATTGTCTATTGGTGGATGGAGCAGCACGATCAAGCCATGACCTGTTTCCAAGAAGCGCTAACCTTATCAACCGAGATAAATGAAATCCCCGATATGAGTGCCTGGCTTGGCAACATGGGCATGGTACAAAACAGTCTAAAAAATTTTTCAGAGGCACTCTCTTATCATAACCAGGCCCTGGCAATAAATCGCAAATTCGGCATTCAGAACCAGACAGGTATTTCGCTCAGCAATATTGGCAATATCCATCGCGAAATGGGAGAGTTTTCGACAGCGCTCCAATTTCATTTAGAGTCCCTTGAGATCCGCCATCAGCTAGAAGACCGCTCTGGTTTGGCCTATGTCCTAAGTGCATTGGCTGAAGATTATTTTTGTCTAACTGACTATAACGCCGCTTGCCTCTGTTTCCTCCAATCATTGCAAATCGACCTTGAACTCGAAAACAGAACCGGGGTAGCGACCCAACTGGAAGGATTGGGACGTGTTAACCGCGAAGTAGGTCTCTTAGACGCTTCCCTTGCCGCCTATGATCGGGCGCTCCTGTTCCTGGCAAGCACAGAATTACCGTCTACTTTAGACGCTTGCCTGGATGGTAAGATAGAGACAGAACGACTTCTACAATCTGGCATTCTGCCAGAAAGCACATCGCCAACAAAGACATCAAAATTGCCAAAACTACCCGATTATGTGACCAACAAGGTTGTCGAATTTGAGCCGCTGCTAGAACAGATTGACACCTGGATTGAGACAACAATCATGCGAGACGGGGAAAGGCTTTAGTTTGAGGGCCTGCCTCGCTCGGCCGTAAAAATCAACCCTTCCCATTCCCAAAACCCCAACTCGAATGATACTGTTGGCGAATAGACCGTCCCATTCCCAACGTCAAAACAACCGACGCTTTCGCCCGCCAACCCCCATTCAAGATGGCCAACCGCTAACTGCTTGACCATCTTCTTATGTCAACTTTAGCCACTTTTGCACCATATATAGCATCATAAATGATGCCAAATACCAAAATTAACCCTGCGCTAGCCAGCATTTAACACCGTTTAGCACCATTAAAGACACAAAATCAAGATGGTCACTCTCTTTTTGACCACCTTGACCATCTTGACCGCCTTGCCCGGTAGCCATCGAAAAAATTCTTTGCTATTTCCAGTAAATCGATTCCCCAACAGTATCATCGAGCTGCTCAACTTGAAAGCCTGATCAAAAGCGAATCCAATCGCCTGTAATCAAGATAACACCCACTGGACACGCTGCTGGACACGCTCCCCATTTATCCTACTGCCATAAATTCACATCGGCTCTGGAAAAACGGATCGGCCCCCACAAGCATCCTGCTCAAATCATGACGTATGACGCATTACGTTTTACGGCCGTCCCACTCCCAACAGCCCTAACCTACGTCAAAGGAGATTAATTATGGCAACACATAAAAACGGAAATAGTCATTACGCCTACAGCGACGCCCTCGTCTCTACCAATTGGGTAGCAGCCCACACCAACAACCCCCGTGTTCGGATCGTCGAAGTCAGTGTTGACACGGCCGCTTACGACACCGGCCACATCCCCGGCGCAATCGGCTGGAGTTGGAAGCATGACACTCAGGACACCCTCCGCCGCGACATGCCCAGCCAAGAAGCCTTTGAAGCTTTGATGAGCGAAGCCGGTATCGTCAACGACACCACCGTTATCTTTTATGGCGACATGAACAACTGGTTCGCCGCTTACGCCCTCTGGATGCTCAAATATTACGGCCATGAAGATACGCGTCTGATGAATGGCGGTCGCAAAAAGTGGATCGAAGAAGGTCTAGCCATAACCACTGACATTCCCCACTATGATCCAACAGACTATCAGGCACAGTTCCCCAGCGATGGCCTCCGCGCCTATCGTGATGACGTACTAATGCATCTAGGGAGAGACAACGCCGCTTTGGTAGATGTTCGTTCGGCCGATGAGTTCAGCGGCAAACTGCTGGCCCCGGCCAACCTACCCCAAGAAGGCTCCCAGCGCGGCGGTCATATTCCCGGCGCAGCCAACATCTCCTGGGGTCTGGCCGTCAATGAAGATGGTACCTTCAAATCCGTTGGCGAACTCCTGTCGATTTATACCGGACAAGGTATTACCCCAGACAAAGACGTGATCGCCTACTGCCGTATTGGCGAACGCTCCTCCCATACCTGGTTTGTCCTTAAATACTTGTTGGGCTATCCCCGGGTTCGCAATTACGACGGCTCCTGGACGGAGTATGGCAGCCTGATTGGTGTGCCAATTGAACGGTAAAACTTAATTTGTAAAGAAATAGCTCATTCATCAATTCAAAAATCATAAGGAAATATCATGCAATCTATAATTTCACACAAAATGGCAAGAGCTTTTATGCTCGCTCTGGTCGTCATCATGACTTTGGCAATGATGGTGATGCCAGTATTAGCGAACGACACGCAAGAAAGTATCGTTTATGGCCCAATGGGCTGTGACCTAGCTGGCGGCGGCTGTACTGAATTTGGAACGGCCGAACTGACCCGCAGATCTGACCGGGTTCATGTCAAAGTCAACAGCAGCGGCCTCGAAGAAGGCGGCGTCTACACCCTCTGGTTTGTGGTCTTCAACAACCCTGAATTTTGCAACGGCCCCTGCGACGCGAACGACTTCGGTGACCAACTTGTTGCCACCTCCATCCTTTGGGGAACAGGCAGCATGGTCAACAGCCAGGGAAACGCCCAGTTTAACGCTGTGCTGCGAGAAGGCAATGCCCCAGGCGAGGTAGTTTCTGGCCCAGGATTACTCGACGTAGAAGGCGCAGAAATCCACATCGTTCTGCGCACCCATGGCGCTCCCATTCCCGGCCTTGTTCCAGAGCAATTAACCACTTTCGCTGGTGGTTGCGATATCAACTTCTGTGCCGACCAACAATTCGCCATTTTCCCCTAATCAAATATAACTAAGGTAAGAAAAAGCGCCTCTTCCAAGTGATCTGGAAGAGGCGCTTTTTTATTGCAAGAAGCGTTTGACATCTAAGCAGTTAAATTCCTGTAAATGCAGGTTCTCGTTTTTCAATGAAAGCTTGCATCCCTTCTTTGGCATCGGCAGTGGCCCAAAGCGCATAGTAGGTGCGACGCTCGAAGAGAAGTCCTTCTTGTAGGCTAAGATCCATTGCCCGTTCAACAGCTTCTCGACCGAACATAGCGGCCGTTTTACCATAGCAAGCAATCTGTTCAGCCGCTGTTAGTGTCTCTTCCATCAACTTGTCGGCTGGAATAACCCGCGCTACCAACCCCGCCCGTTCCGCTTCTTCGGCATCCATCATCCGCCCAGTCAGGATCATATCCATCGCTTTCGCCTTTCCAACTAACTTGGTCAGCCGTTGGGAGCCGCCCATGCCAGGAATCAATCCTAGCTTAATTTCTGGTTGGCCGAATTTGGCGGTATCGGCCGCGTAAATCATGTCGCACATCATCGCCAATTCACAACCACCACCGAGGGCATAACCAGAAACGGCCGCAATCTTCGGTGTTCGCAAAGCGGTGAAAGCATCCCAACCAGCCATTAAATCCTCATGATACATCTCCATATAGGATTTCGAGGCCAGTTCTTTGATGTCGGCCCCGGCAGCAAAGGCCCGTTCCGATCCGGTCAGAACAAAGCAGCCGACGGACGGGTCTCGGTCTAGGGGTTTCAGCTCGGCCGTAATTTGGCACATCATCTCAGCATTGATGGCATTCAACTTTTTCGGCCGATTTAATCTCACAATGACCACCCGCCCTTGTCGTTCAATTAATACACTCATCATATTTCTCCAACCGGTTTCTATACCCAATTATGAATCCCAAATCGCACCATAGGCCGGGATGCCTCGGCTTTCCATACCATAGACAACCTGCCAGGTCAATTTTTTGTTTGAGATGCAAATAACAGCTTCTGCATCAAATTCAACATATGCTTCATAAGCTAGTTGAACCAGATCGGGACGGCCGTGTTCGTTTGTATCCCATATCAGCGCGTCCGGTTCAACAGCCAATATCTCATTAACCAGATCATCCCCATATGTCTTTCGCGGGCTGCGGGTTGACCAGACCAGCCGGGCTGGAACCTCTTGCGTTAAAAGATGGGGCAAGGTTGGGCCAATACCACTCCCAGTTGCAATCCAAACAACTCGTTTGAACAGCTTGTCAATGTTACCAACACCAGCCGTCGGAATGCCTTTGACCCAAACATGGGAAGGTAAATCGTCAATAAACTCGCCCGTCCAGTCCCCAGCTCGTGAGATCGTCAGGCGGTAGCCCTCCTTACCAGGCGCAGGCACATTGGCGAAGGAATGCCATTCAATGAGCGGGTTGCGACTGATAGCAGTTGAAGAGCCAGCAAAGGGGGTAACACCATAATTGAATCGGGCTAATGAGACATGATCAGACGGCCGTTCAATATCAACTGGAACCCTTTTCAATCGCAACCAGGGAAGGGCAATGCTGAAGGTCACAAGCAAGAGCAGCCAGAAACCGGGCGAAGATAGTAACGTGCTACCTAAGTCGGCCGTTCCCCGTTGGTCGTTAGCAAACAATACTGTTTGCGCCCAGAACAAGAGTAAAGCTGTCCAACCGCCAAAGCGATGGGTCAGCTCAAAGTTATTGTGAAAGCGGGCGCGAATGGAAGGTTTCGCCATGACCACCATCAACAAAAGGATGGCTAAAAGAGTATACGTCACCACAACTGAAGCAATAGAGATTCCAGGTAGGCCATTAATAAGATGATAGGTTTGGAAACCAACAAAAATCGCAAACCAAAGTGTTCCGACGACCGCGCCACCAACATGGATGCCGCCAAAGTGGTACACTTTGCCCAACAGCCAGCGAATGGAGAGAGGCCAACTGGTTGGGGCGCTGGTTGCTATTTTGAAGAGCAGATTGATCACATATTGCTGCCGGATGAGGATGGCGGCCGAAATGTTGACCAAAACCAGGTTTGAAAGGGTGCTAAGTTCAATGCCTTCGTTTGTCCACCACATTCCCCTTGTCGCCCCATAACCCATAACGGCCAGATTAATAGCCGCCACCAGAAAAATGAGGCGGTTGTAGTGCATAAAAGTCGGATGTTTGCCCAACCGTTTTAAGAGCGGCTGTTGGGGCGGCAGGGTAGTTTCGGTTTCTTGCTTTGGCAAGTCGGCCGTTTTCGGTCGCTGGGGCAATTCAATGTCTATTGGCTTAGGCAATCGTTTAACATCAACATAGCTTTCTAACATGGCACAGCCTCCAATAATTGGGAGGTCGCTTTTGGTTCTAACTGTTGGGCTTCGGCAAGGCGCATTAAGGCCCGCTTATCCACCTTGCCCCGGCTTGTCACCGGAAATTCATCCATTGCGATGACCATTGCCGGGACGCAGTAGTAGGGTAACGAGGATTCAACCGCTTGCCGGGCATTATCCACATCAGTGGATTGGGGCGAAACAAAGGAGACCAGATTGCGGTTGTCCAACTTCATCGTGACCGCCCGGACGCAGGACGGAACAGATTCAAGGGCGGCTGACACAGAATCTAATTCGACCCGGAAGCCACGAATTTTCACCTGGTCGTCAGTACGGCCGAAATGCTCTAACTCACCGTTCGTTGTCCAACGACCAAGGTCACGGGTACGGAACATCTTACGGCCGTTGCCGAGGAAGGGGTCAGGTCGGTAGCGATCTTGGTTCAATTCGTCATTGTGAAGGTATCCGGCTGTCACGCAATCACCACCAGCCCACATCTCACCTACCTCGCCAATGGCGCAAGGTTGCATCTGTTCGTTCAAGACATAAACGGTGTTATTGGGCGTTGGCGAGCCGATAGTTAACTGCTCCGACCAAGGATGATAGAGTTGAGCCGTGTTAATGATGGTCGTTTCGGTGGGGCCACAGGAGTTGTAAAAAGCACAAACGGCCGACCATTTGTCTGCTAATGGACGGGGACAAGGTTCGCCTGCAACGGCGACCACTTTGACATTCTGACAACGCTCTGGGTCAATGGTATTTAAGATTGATGGGGTAGCAATGATGACGTCAACATCTTCAACCGCCTGCCCTATATCTTTACCTCGAATAACCAGCGTCGCCCCATGAGACAATGCGCCAAGGATTTCCCAGGCAGCCATATCGAAGGCAATACTGAGTATTTGGGAGACTTTGTAACCGGGTCGGATACCAAGCCCGCCCGGTTCGGTCAGCAAGATATTGCAGACGTTGCCATGTGTAACCTGGACACCGTTAGGATTACCAGTCGTGCCAGAGGTAAAAAGGATAAAGCAGGTGTTGGAACGGCCGACTTCTTCATTAGGAACAAAGACAGTCGGAGAATTATCATCAAACGGTGCCTGCATCAGCTCATCAATGGCGATACAAATATGGCCCTCTGGAACTGGAACAAGATGTTGTAAAGTCGATATGGTCAGAATTACTTTGGTATTGGCAGTATCGATAATATGGCGAAGTTGTGATTCAGGGGCAACGCCGACGTGTTGCGGAACATAAGCGGCCCCAATCTTTAAGGTAGCCATGATGCCAACCAACATCGGGATAGAGCGTTGTAGAAAGAGCGCCACGTTATCGCCGCTGGTTACACCATGTTGGGTTAGAACGGCCGCTAAACGATTGGCCTGCCGATTCAACTCCCCATAGGTGATTGTCTCATCGAAATGCTGGGCCGCGATGGCTTCTGGGTTGGCGACAGCATATTCTTCAAAAGGATGGTGGATGGCATTATGCGGCACATCAACAATTGGCCCCTGACCAAATTGCTCAAAAAGTATTTGGTCTGAAAAGGACAAGTTGCTAAGCGCCTGTTTTAAGAATGTATATTTGGTTTGACCACTAATTTCGTATTTCGATGAATATTGGCGGGGTCGTGATAGATTTGGCTTTTGAGAGTTAAGATTAAATGATTTTATGGAAGCCAGTTTTGGCAGTACGTCATAATTGGGTTGGTTTAACATTATACTTCTCCAGATACTCTTTATAGATTTTGACGGATGAAAAGCGCGTAACGTTACTCGCCAAGAATAATCAGGAGATGTTATTATGAAATTAAATGGGGATTACTACCGTCTTACTAAATAAGGATAGTTCTAAAGCATCTATTACAGGCTCTGGGTTGAGTATTGTGTCTTACATATCCTATTTACTTTGTCTAAAAATTCCTCTTGAAAATTTTTACCGATAACCCTAAATGGAATTTAGTTCGATATCTGTTGATTTGATCTAATCCTATAATCTTACGGCTCTAATTCTCTAACGCTTATTCCCCTTCGTTCAAAAATACTTAATGTTGAAGGAATAACCCGCGCTCGTATCGTAACTGGCCCTTCGACCGCTTCTTCCAACTGTCTGCGGATATCTTCAACCGCTTCCTGCTGGGCAGCCTCTTCGTTTAAGGCATCCAGTTGATATAGGTATAATGTCAGACCAACGACAAAACCATCATCAACAGCTTCGATTACAATATCTTCAACATCGGCAACGGCTGGGTCGACTTCATCCGTCAAAATACGTTCCACTGCGGCCTGTCGTCTTGTCTTCGCAGCATCTTCAATAGTAAAGAGGGTAAGCGGAATGGCTACGGCTAAAACGCCGACTAACGCATAGCGCACCGTGGTCCGAAACAATTTCTGATCAGCGTTTATATCTGGTCGAAAACCGAGCAACCAAAACATAGCAATACCGGCCACAATAATACTGGCGAGGTTAGTTGTGAATAGGAGGAGGGCGTTGAGGGCTATGTTTCCATTCCCAGAGCCAATACCAAAGCCTACGACACAGAGTGGTGGTACAAGTGAGGCAGCTATTGCTACACCGGGTAATGAGGCTGACATTTCTTTACGGCCGAGTGCATAAGCGCCCGCCATTCCCGAACTCAATGCAATAAATAGATCAAGGATATTGGGTGCAGTGCGGGCCAATATCTCATTGGTCACCGTTTTAAGAGGAAACAAAAACGTGATTAGGGCAGCAATAAAAACAGCAAGCAATATTCCGGCCAGCGTCGAGATTGTTGCTTTGGTAAATAATGGCAGATTACCGTTTACAATAGCAAAGCCCATCGCCATCATGGGACTCATCAGCGGCGCAACCAACATAGCCCCAATAATCACGACGGAGCTATCTTGTTGAAGGCCAAAATAGGCAACACTCGAGGCCAACAAAATCAAGATGTAGAAATCGACATTACCGATCGCATTCCTACGCATATCATCATAAACAACTGCCTGCTCACTTGCGCCAAGCGTCGGAAACCAACTATTAGGCTGTGATAGTACCTGCATAAACCGATTTTTATTAGACATTGCCCATGCCTCCTGGTTAAGGTGAGGTTGTTTTTGTTGTACCCAAGTAGGCCAGAACGGCCGCTTTATCCACCACGTCCCCATATTTGCTATCGATATCAAACAGATTTGCCTCATGGGGCGCTTGGTGCCGATCACCGACACATTCCCTGGGGATAATGACCCGAAAACCGTACTGCATTCCATCTACGGCCGTTGCCCGGACACAACCGCTTGTCGAACAGCCAGTCAAAATCAAGGTGTCCACCCCTATACTCGTCAACATCGCTGCCAGCGGTGTGCCGAAAAAGGCGCTGGCATACTGCTTAACGATAATGACATCCGCTTCGGCAGGCGGTAGCTCTAGCACAATGTCGGCCAACGGTTCGCCAGAAACCATAGACCGTAAGACGGGAACTTTTTGTACAAACAGACCACCATCCAACCCGTTTTTACTATACAGAACCTGGGTGTAAATGATCGGAACCTTTTTCTGTCGAGCTAAGACGAGCAGCTCGGCCGTTTCTGAAACGGCCGTCACGACATCAGGCGCATACAAAGCTGATCCTTCGGTTGTATAGGCTCGAATGAAATCAACGACAAGAACGGCCGGTTTTTGACCAAAACCAAGTCGGCCGTCAAAAACACCAGCATAGTTCGTTTCTAAATCAGACATAGCAAATCCTCTATTGCATTGGAAATTGAAACAAGCCAAAGCTGATCCCAGATAATTGGATGTTAAAACAATAACAGAATCCATCTTAACCGACTAGCCGCTGTTTTTAGATAGAACCCTCCCGGAGATTCAAAACTTCCGGGAGGGTTACTATTTATCGTTACTGCTTATAGCGGGCAAAGTTCTGATACATTACCCGGACTTCATCACTCGTCAACGCCCGGCCGAAAACCATTATCTCGTCAATCGAACCATTAAAAGGGTCGCGGCGAGCGCCATTCGGCATCAGCTCACTCGAACCAACCCGGGTCATCGTCAGATCAGTATCAGGCCGGGGCTTAACCGCCTCATAAGTCCATACCGACACATTATTTCCCGCTAGTTCGCCATTGACATAGATAGCCAGATTACCGCCACCCTCACTGCTGCCATAGACTGCGACAACATGCGTCCATTGGTTCGGTACGATCGTGCCAGATGGGGTCAGCACGTAATCGACCGATACATTCCAGGCGCTAGGCCGCCGCCAGAATATCAAGCTGCCATCCTCCCGGACACGAAAGCCAAAATCACCAGCCCTTTCACTTCCCCCTACTTGGCTGATAATTGTGTTTTCGCCAAAGTTTATGACTCTGGGATTGATCCAGGCACTAACAGCAAAGGTACTGGTCGTTGGAATAGTTTGCAAGACGGGGTAGGTGCTCAGATACTGGCCCTCTCCATCGAATACAATCGCTTTTTCAGTCGGGTCAGCCCCATTCCAGCCAGCCCCAAAGGAGCCGCGCTGTGTGCCAAAAGGAATGCCGCCAGCAGCGTCATCAAGGTTATCATCAAGCGACCACCAGTGGATAGGCTGTGGCAAAGCGGCGGCAGCTTGCTGACATTCACGGACATTGTATTCGGTGCTGTTGACGACCTGGGCCAGACGGTTGTCATACAAATTGCGGATGGTGAAAGAGATGGGTTCGACTTGATTGATGGCGAGGGGCGCTTCAAAGTAGGAAGCCAGATTACCATCGCGGATGAGGCTTTGGACACCCGTGTTGGGGCCACCAAGGGCGAAGATTTCGATGCGGGCAGTCGAGAGGGTTTCTTGCAGTTCAGCTTCGGCAAAGCCATCAATGCCACCAACAGGTGAGTTGTAGGAAAATTCCAGGGCGGCGGCAATGCGTTCCCTACTATCAGTGGAGGTAAAGGAAAACATAAGGATTCGACCATATGAAACACTATCAATATAAAGTGGTAAATTGCTGTCGCTGATGCCCAGGCTTTGGAGTTCGGCAGCGGTGACACCTTCGTTAAAGAAAGAGGACGGCCGTTCCGGTAGATCAACAGCGACTGTAAACAAGCGTTGTACGAAGTAGGCGGTATAAGTGTGTTCGTTCGCCGATTTACTATAGTTAAGTCGCCCCGAAACCTCAGCCCCTAAATAGCGGGCATCAAGACCCAAATTCAAGAGTGCCTGGGTGCTGCTGTGGCTCTCAACCGAACTAAAAGAGCTGGCCCCTGCCCCAATAGCGACATCTGCGCCAAGGGTGTTAACGACGATCTGATTGATACCTTCCCGAATAGTGCTGCCCACCGGCTCTTCGACAACGGTGCTAACACCACCGGGGATACCCAAGACACCGCCACCTTGAATAGAAATACCAAGCGGGGCACGTTTCTCACGGCTGACAGCCAGCAGTTCAAGAGAACCTGTTTGCAGATGGGAGCCGCCACGAATCAACGCACCGGGCCAGAGAACGGCCGCATCTGGGTTGTGAATGGCAATCTCTTCGGGATTCTTGGTGATGGAGTAGGCGGTAGTCGTACAAGTGTACAAGGCATCGTCGCTGCCCATCTCTTCACTCATCATCGGTGCCGCCCCAGTTGGAGTGCCATTGTTTTCCGGTTGGTTCGGAGCCACGTCGGACCAGCGGGGCAGTCCGCCGATGAAGGCATTTATCTCCTCACCCGTCATTGGAACCTCTGTTGGCGGCAAGGTTGCGGTGGGCAAGACAACAACCCCTGTTGGCGTGGGGAGAACGGCCGTCGGATAAACCACAGTCGACTGCATCGGGGCATTCGTCGGTTGAATTACAATGGCTGTCGGCTCAAGTCCAACCCCCTGCTCAAGAGGAATATTGCAGGCCAGGCTAACCAAAACTAAAAAGACAAATCCGAAAATAGATTTACGGTGCATATTATTTCTCCTATTGGATGAATGAATCACAATGTGTTTTCTAAAGATAACGATCTCAATTTAGGTAAATTTTGATGACATTCCTTCGTTCAATTCATAACTAACTGTTCTTCCAAGGACAATCATGCCTTATCTTGAAACGGGAGAACCTCCGAACCAAAAACATCACCCAATGAGTTGAGTAATGTTTCCACATCTGCAAAACTTTGATGATCATCGGTATCAAGCCAATGAGCATGAAAGCGCCAAAAACGGCGGGCAGCAAGTTCGTCTTCTTCCGACCAACATCGAAGGATGATGGTCCGGTGGGTTGAGGTTTTATCAGTCATAAGCCATGTTTCTTTTCTGATCAGGTTTGTTATAATGACCAGATACGAAACACCATACATTGCTATTCTCAATTCAGTCTCAATTGAGAGTACAACGACCCCAAAATGATCAAGTTTCATCTGTTGGGACAACCCACAATCACTTTCAACAACCAACCAATAACTGATTTCGCCTCCGAGAAAGAGTTGCTCTTGCTCTGTTATCTGGCTTGCAATTCAGGCGAACACGGCCGTTCACAATTAGCAGGCATGTTATGGGGCGAGATGAGTGAGGAGCGAGCACGGGCTAATTTGAGCACAGCTATCTACAACCTCCGAAAACGTTTGCCAGATGCCCTTAAAATCACTCGAAAAACCGTGTCCATGAAAGGTGAAAAAACCTTTTGGCTGGATACCATCGCTATGCGAGAGGCAGCTAACGAGCAAGACTCCGCGCTGAAAACGGCCGTTGCTTTTTATCGCGGTCTCTTCCTAGAAGGCATTTATCCTAAAGATGCGCCAGAGCTAGAATCGTGGCTGCAACAAGAGCGGGAACGCTGGCGGTTGCTGGCTTTGACGATGCTAGACCAGTTGTCTAACGTTCAAACACAAACTGGGAATTGGGAGGCAGCCATAACCACCTTGCGACGGCTGCTGGAGCTGGAACCCTGGCGGGAAGAGTCTCACCGCCTGTTGATGAGGCTGTTAGCGAGTCTAGGACGGTTCAACGCTGCCTTAGTACAGTATGAGACTTGCCGAACGCTGCTCCAAGATGAATTAGGGATTGAACCAATGGCGCAGACAACGGCCGTCTATGAACGAATTGTGGCTGCCCGCCAACGCTCAGAAGAGGACAGGCTGCCAGCCCAACCTACGCCCCTAGTCGGCCGGGCCGCTGAAATGGGAAAGCTATTTCTCTGGCTCCACAATCCAGAACAGCGTCTTATCTCTCTGGTTGGGCCAGGAGGCAGCGGTAAGACCCGACTGGCCCTTACAGCAGCCAAAACTCACAGTTACGCTTTTTTAGACGGGGTTTGTTTTGTCCCGTTGGCCGAAGTGGAAGAGGAAGCAGGGCTGATTCAGGCCATCGCCGCTGAAATTGGCTTGACGCTAACAGCCAGCGAGGAAAGGAAGCAGTTACTCAATTATTTCCGTGGCAAAGAAATGTTGTTGATTCTAGATAATGTTGAGCAAATTGTGGAACCAACGGCCGATTTGGTCATGGCATTATTGGAGTCAGCCGTACGACTGCGGTTTATAGTCACCTCGCGCAGCTATTTGCAACTGCGAGCGGAAAGCCGTTTGCCACTAGATGGATTACCTGTACCGCCAAAGAACACGGCCGTTTCGGATGAGGAATCGGTGACTGATTTTGACGCTGTACGGCTTTTTGTGCAGGAAGCCCAACGGGTCAACCCAGCATTTTCATTCAATGGCCAAGGAGATGCCATCGCTGCCTTATGCCGAATGGTCGAAGGGCTGCCCCTGGCGATAGAGTTGGCAGCAGCGTTGGTTAATACTCAACTCCCCAACCAGCTATTGAGTCAAGTGGAAGTGGGTTTTGATTCGCTGGCAGCAACAATGCGTGATATTCCAGCACGCCATAGAGGCTTGCGGGCAGTATTTGATTATTCCTGGCAAATGTTGACACCTTTGCAACAGCAGACGTTGGCTCGGCTGACTGTGTTTCATGGCGGATTTTCGCAGCGGTCGGCGGCGGCAGTGGCAATGGCGGACACAACACTCTTAGCTGAACTGGTAACAAAGTCACTAGTTCGGATAGAGGCAACCGACCGTTACAGCCTACACAAAATCATCAACCAATATGCTTTAGAACAATTGGAGGAACGAGAGGAAGCGGTTGAGGAACATGCCGCTTTTTTCACCAACCGAATTGCGGAGGTAACGGCCGATTTACACGGACCCAAACAAACGACCGTTAGCCGTCAATTACTAATCGATTTAGCCAATATTGAGGCGGCTTGGCAAACAGCCATAACGGCCGAAAACATGGATGCTCTGCTGGCAATGGCCCCTGGATTGACTCGCTTCTATCGTGTGGCGGGACTGTTCCAAGCAGGTGTTACGGCCTATAGTAACGCCGTAGCCAGATTGGCATCGCCTCCCCCGACATTGCACCTCCATCAGGCTCTGTTTTTGGTTGAAAAACAGGAGTTTGCGGCAGCGGCAACGGCCGTTAATATTGCTATCGAAGATGGCTTAAGAGACCCTGCCCTCCTGGCCCAGGCCCACCTCATCATGACCGAAGTTCAGTTACACCAAGGTCAATCAGGCGAGGCCCGCCACACCCTTGAACGAGCACTAGCACTGGCGGAAACGGCCCAAGTTCCCTGGCTACTGGCTCAATCCTGGCACAAAATGGGTTGGTTAGAGGAACGAGCCGGGAACTATAGTCAGGCCGAGAAGGCTACGCGACAAGCGATCGCCCTTTATGAATCCACGGGCGACTTACTGGGGCTAGCCCTCGCTTATCATTCACTGGGTGTTGTAACTTTCCGGCAGGGAGACATGGCAACCACCAAGGAAATTCTGGAAAAGGCCTTAGCAGTCAGGCGGCAAGTGGATCCTAACGGCCTGAGCAGCGCCCGCATCTTGGTTAATCTGGGCAGCGTTATCAACAATCTCGGCCAGGAAGAGGAATCGCTCCGATATTTTCAAGATGCCCTGGCAGTTTTTCAGCAGACAGGAGACCGATCAGGGGCGGCGCTGGCCTCGGATATGTTGGGTGAATCCTATTCCTGCCGTTACGATTTTAAACAAGCTCAGACCTACCTAGACCAAGCCCTGTTGCTCAGACAAGAAATTGGCCAGCGGAAAGGGATAGCCGATGCGCAACGCCATCTAGCCGATCTGGCTATCCGACTAGGCAGATATAATGAAGCACAGCAACTGCTGTCTGTTAGTATGGACACTTACCAAGCGGTTGGGGAGCGGCGCAGTTTCGGAACCGCTCAGGCTCGGCTGGCACTCATCCACGTTTATCAGGGAGCTTTTGAAACGGCCATCGAGTTGGCTAAATTGGCAATTTCTATAGCAGACGAGATCGGCAGTTCACTGCTGCGTGCTTACGGGTTGAGCAGTCTAGGTCACGCTCTGCGGGGCCAACAGAAGTGGGAAGCAGCAGCAGTGGCTTATACGGAAGCTGTTGTCCTGTGGCAAGAATGGGATTCAATGGGGTTAAAAGCAGAAATAGAAGCTGCTTTAGCCACCGTTTATTATAAGCGTGGTCGGATCGATGATGCCTGGCCTTTGTTGGAATCGGCCGTTAATCAACTTTTAGACAATTCTCAACCTGACTGTGATGTTTTGGGCCAGCTCTACCTAGACTGCATCCTGTTACTGCAAGCAAAGGGAGAAAATGGACTAGCGGCAGACCTAAAGCAGCAAGCGCTAGATACGCTGAATCGATTGGCAGAGGGCATTCTCCAGGCACAAAACCAGAAAGTTTTTTTAACAGAAATTAGTGCAAACCGTCACCTGTTCGCCCTCGACTTATCGAGCAACCCTTAACGAAATTCAGCAGCCTGACCTATCCCCATAACATCAACCCAGTATCTTCATCCTTTGTCCGGCGCATCGGCCCCCCTTCAAAGGCGATTATTGTATATTCAACCGCAAAGGCAATGGCATTGGCAACATGTCCACCAATCAGACCAATGCCGTGTGGATAGGTGGTATCTCGAAAAGAGACAGATAAATGCAAATGAACGTGGGGACGATCTTCTAATAAACTGATGGTGCCATGACCAGAGACTATCTCCAACGGCCGTTCCAAAACAATTGGCTCCTGCCTTTCTTGCCGCTCAAAATTGTAGGCTGTGAACGTTACTTCATGTAAACCGCCTAAGAGTTCAAAGGTAGCGGTTTTGATTTGATGGGATACGGCCGTTTGAATCAGAGCCTCATGCACATCTACCCCGCCAGTTATGACCCCCATGAAGACGCGCGTTCCCTTTGAATTCACTTGCTTGCTCACAACAGCTCCTGTGCTTCGGCCGTTCCAACCCAAAAAGCCGGAAAACGCATGAAATAGCTCGATAAAATCAGGGCTAATGTTTGCCAGATGACAAAAAGGCCAGCCCCTTCATATACTGTCAGAAAGGTTAATGTCAAAACCAGATTTGGGGTATGAGCTAGGAGTACCTTCCGCAAATTCCACTCGACTAGATTATGTTCTGGGGCAACATAAATGTCCCAATACTGACTATGCCAGAGGCCAGTGAACGTGGCTAAAACAAGGAATGAGGCCAAGACGAGCAGCCAATCTACTGTTATCCATCTTGATAAGAGCAGCCAAACCGAGACAAACAACGTACCCTGACTTAGACCCCAAAGTAGCCCAAATGGTAAAACAGCGGCTAAATTCAGCGAACGGCCGTGCGTAACCGTGCCTTTGGGCCAGATATAGCCATACCCCACCCCAATAACCAGTGTACAGAGGGCAGCCAGTAGTAGAAAATTGGGCGAGTCAAGCTGTTCGGCCGTTGCCAAAGAACGGCCGAAAATCATTTCCAATGCGCCACTCCACCAACCAATTAACAGACAAATAGCAAAATAGATGATCGCCCGTCTCCAAGCAGCTTCAGGCTGATAGCTAGGGACAGCATCCATCTTAGATAACGCCTTGTTGGCGTAAGGCGCTTATTTCCGATGTCGATTTCCCCAAAGACACCAAAACTTCCTCGGTATGTTGACCCAACAATGGCGGTGGTTCAAATTTTTCATCGTGGGTTTCCGACAGCTTGATCGGATTGCCTGGCATACTGGTTTGGCCTCCTAATGGATGCTCGACTTCGACCATCATATTGCGGGCTAATATCTGAGGTGATGACAATGCTTGGGCGAAGTTATTGACCGGAGCGCAAGGAATTCGGGCCTGACTCAACTTTTCAATCCAGTAAGCTTGGCTGTTCCTTTGGAATATCTCCGATAATTGTCGATTGATTATTTCTTTGTTACGCCAACGCCCTGGCTGGCCTTTATTTTCTTCGGTATCTAAATCGGCCACATCGACCAGGGCCATCAAATTGGCCCAAAAATTGTCCGTGATGACCGCAACAATGATATAACCATCATTTACTGGGAAGGTATCATAAGGTACATGGACAAAATGGGCATTGCCTAGTTGACCGGGCATCACCCCAGACAAGCTGTGCATCGTAGCCATATAATTTAAGAGGCTGATTTGCGCGTCCAGCATGGCAATGTCTACATGCTGTCCCCGCCCGGTCTGTTCTCGCGCGACCAATGCTGCCAAAATACCAACAACACCCATCAAACCACCACCCAAATCGCCAATCGGGATTCCAGCCCGGGTTGGAGGACTGTCAGGTTGACCAGTGATGGACATGCCACCCCCCATTGCCTGGGCCACCATGTCGAAGGCAGGCCGTTTATTGTCGGGGCCAGTTTCCCCAAAGCCCGTGATGGTTGCCGTAATGATTCGGGGATTAACGGCTGAGAGACATTGATGGTCAATTTGAAGGCGTTTCGTAACCCCAACGCTGAAATTGTCGAGAACGATGTCGGCCGTTTTCACCAAATCATAAAATAGTTCTCGTCCTTCATCCGATTTCAAGTTGAGAGTGATACTTTTCTTATTACGATTGAGTGTCAGAAAATAAGCGCCCATGCCATGCAGGCTATTCTGAGGGTCATTTGCCAACAAGCGGCGGGTTCCTTCACCCCTTCCAGGTGGTTCAACCTTTATCGTATCCGCGCCCAGGTCAGCCAACATCATGGCAGCATAAGGGCCGCTCAACATGTGAGTCAGATCGATGAGGCGAAGGTGTTCTAAAGCTTTCATTCAGTCTCCAAAAAACAGTGGTTTAGTAACAGCGTTTGATTAAATACAGAAATGTTATAACATTATATCATTATAGCATTCCTGACAATTTCAATCTAACGACTTTAACTATGTCTGATTTACCGATACTTATTATTGGAGCTGGGCCAGTTGGTTTATCTTTGGCTGCTGCCCTTGCCCAAAAAGGAGTCAAATCGGCCGTCTTTGAGAAAGACGCCGAACTAAACCAGGAAATCCGAGCCAGCACCCTGCACCCCTTGACCTTAGAGATGTTTGCTGAGTGGGGTGTGGTAAACCATATAATCGCCAACGGAACCCCTGTTCGACAGTTGAAATATTGGGAACGGCGCAGCCGCGAATTGGTTGCCGCCTTTGATTACAAGGCTATCGCTCAGGACACGCCCTTTCCCTTTCGCCTACAATGTCCCCAACACATTTTGACGCGTACTTTAAAACCGTTATTGGAACAGTCCCGCCATGCCTCTATTACAATGGGGCATGAATTGATTGATTTCATGGATCATGGAACATATGTCACGGCCGTTTTTCACACAAAAGATGGTAAACGACGAGAGATAGACGGCCGTTTCCTCTGCGCCGCCGACGGCTCTCATAGTGTTACTCGGAACCTATTAGGGCTATCCTTCACCGGCTCCACTTATCAAGACCGCTTTCTACTGATAGGCACTGATTATGACTTTCACCAACTTTTCCCCGGATTTGGGCCTGTCAATTACATATTTGATCCCAAAGAATGGGTGATCATGCTGGCCCTGCCAGACCTAACCAGAGTCGTTTTTCGGTTACGAGACGACGAAGATGTCAACGAAGCTATGCAAGAACCTGCCTTGCAGCAGCGATTGACCCGTTTTATTCAACCAGAAAATGAAAGCATAATAAACGCCACCATCACACACCGTCCATCCCTCTTTAACATCCTGACCACCCAGGTCTATCGCGTTCACCGTCGGGTCGCAGATACTTTTCGAGTTGGTAATGTTTTGCTGCTTGGTGATGCCGCCCATGTTAACAACCCAATGGGAGGCATGGGAATGAACAGCGGCATTCACGATGCTCATAATTTGACCCAAAAGCTAGATGCGATTCTAAATAAAGGCGGCTCCGATATTTTACTTGAACAGTATGATAAAGAGCGACAGGCTGTCGCATTGGATGATGTTCAGTCCTATTCTGAGCAGCGTTTTAAGGATATGACGGCCGATAAAGAGGCAGAACGACAAGCCCGCAACCAACGACTGCAACAGACAGCGGCCGATCCTCAAAAAGCACGGGCTTACTTATTAAAAGCTTCGATGTTGACTGACAGAATTTGAGTTGATCACTATATTAACAACAGAGGGTACACCATTTTTCAATGACTAAGAATTACGGACTTTTTATAAACGGCCGTGAAAGGCCAGCTACAGGTAAAGAAACTTTCGCCGTTCTAAACCCGATGACCGAAACTGTATACGGCTACGCAGCAAAAGGTGGTCAAGAGGATGTAAATGCGGCCGTTCTCTCCGCCCAAGCCGCCTTTCCTGCCTGGGCTAGGTTAGCTCCAGCTGATCGGGAACGGATTATGCTCCGTGCGGCCGATTTACTCGAAGCAAATGGTGAAAGCTTGGCAAACATCGTCGTTGATGAAAGCGGCTCAACCATTCGCAAAGCCCGAGGAGAAGTGAGCTATGGAGCCAGCCTAATTCGGGCTGCGGCTGGCGAAGTTCGTCGTTTGTATGGGGACACCTTTCCAAATGACAAACCAGAGCGCTTGTCGATCGTCATTCGAGAACCGATGGGCGTAGTCGCGGCAATTTCACCATTTAATGCCCCCTTGGTTTTGTTAATCAAGATGGTCGTTTTCGCGTTGGCCGCTGGAAACGCCGTTATTGCCAAGCCTTCAGAAGAAACGCCTTTGATAGCTATTGAATTAGCTAAAATCTTTCATGATGCTGGCATGATGTCAGGCGTGTTCAATGTAATTACTGGTTATGGGCCAGAAACGGGGGCGGCGTTAGTAGACCACCCTGGTCTGAATGCCATTGCCTTCACTGGCTCAACGGCAACGGGAATACAGATTACCCGAACGGCTGCATCCCATATGCACCGACTTCAAATGGAGCTAGGTGGCAAAAACCCACTCATCGTGTTAGCGGATGTAGATATTGATGAAACAGTCGACATCGCGGCAATTGGCGCTTTTACCCATGCTGGTCAGATATGTATGTCCAGCGCCCGCATTTTGGTCGAACAAAGCATTGCCCGACGCTTTGCCGTGGCATTGGCTCGTAAAGCAGAGAGCCTATATCTGGGTGATCTACGGGATGAACGAACTGAATATGGGCCACTCATTAACCGCCGCGCTTTTGAAAAGGTACAGACCCAAGTTGACACTGCCGTCGCTGCCGGAGCTGATTTGTTGGCAGGGGGGGCGGTTCACAATGGCCTGGTTTATAAACCAACTGTCCTTTGGGAGCCGCCCCGCGATTCGGCCGTTTGGTGCGAAGAAACGTTTGGGCCAGTTGCGACAGTGACGGCCGTGAGGGATTTGGATGAAGCGATTGCTCAGGCTAACGAAACAAATTACGGTCTTAGTGCAGGTATTTTGACAAACGATATGCAGCGGGGATTACAGGCGGCACGGCAGATCAAGGCCGGGTCAGTCCACATCGGAATGCACTCTTTCCAGAGTGATGCCATGGCCCCGATTGGCGGCTATGGGATGTCCGGCTTCGGCCGTTCCGGTGGTAAATATGCTGTTGAGCATTTCACCGAACTTAAGTGGATTTCATTTGAGGTTGGGGCTGGTTAAAACTCCCGCAGTAAACGGCCGCAGCCATAAACCTTCTCATTAATCCCATTCTCTCGGAGCGCCATCCACCAAGTAGCGGCATTGATGGCGATGACGGGCTTACCCAACCAACGTTCTGCCTCATCAGCCAGGCCAACCATACTTAAATTGGTGCCAGCCTGTACTAAAGCATCGACATCATCGCCATTAACCTCAATGAGCGCTTGGCGCAGTTCATCCTCAGATACATGGGCAATGGAAACGGCCGTTGGGCATCTCAAGCCCTTGATACGAACCACCTCTGCTCCAATCTCATTAAAAAACTTAACCACATTTTCATCGCCGATGGGTTGATAGGGAGTGACAACGCCGATCTTTTTGACCCCAAATAACTTCAAAGCCCGCTCACAGGCTTCTGCACCGGTCGCCACATCCAAACCGCTCCAACCTTTAATGTTGCGGATGAACTCCCGGTTGCCTTCCATGCCGCCCCAAAAAGTTTCGGCACTCATGCCCATGACCATGTAATCCATTTCGGCCGTTGCCACTCGCTCCACTGCGAATTGGATTTCCACCCGTATCTGCTCCAACAACGCTTCCATCGCCGCATCACTGCTCAAGTTCTGATCCCGAATCCATATCCGAGAAATGTGGGGGGTAACGCCTGGGACTGTCATGCGATAAAAGTCTGGCTCAACAATGGTATTGGTGCTAGGGACTATGACCCCAAATTTTTTTCGCCAGCCAAGTACATCAGTCATTAGCAACCTCCAATTGCCTTTAATGCGCCACGAATCACCCGAATTATGATATTAAAATTTGTTCAATTCGTGTAAATTCGTGGCAAGTCCTTCTGTCAGATTTATTAGATTTCCAAGATTGACGGAAATGTTATAACAATGTAACATTACCACATTTGATTCACTCGTCAATAAAAACAATGTCTCTAACTAAAGATTATTGCACTCTCCCACACGGTCAAATCCACTTTCGGATGATGGGGTCGCCTGACAGACGGCCGTTAGCCTTGCTCCATCAAACGCCCAGCTCATCGACAATGTATAACGGCTTGATGGCTGAATTAGCAACCGACTATTGGTGTCTTGCCCCAGACACGCCTGGATTCGGGCAATCTGACCCGCTAACAATGGCGGGTAGCGATCTGATGTCCGACTATGCCGCTGCCATCCATTCCTGCCTCATCGCTCAAGGCATAGAGCGTTGTTACCTTTTCGGCCACCACACCGGAGCAGCGATTGCGGCCCAAATTACCTATGACTATCCAGCGTTCGTTATCAAACTGGCTCTGTCCGGCCCACCATTATTGACGCAAGAGCAGATCGATTATTTGAAAACAACCTTACCAACCAATATGTTTGATGAAGACGGTCGTTTTCTAACCGACCTATGGTTGCGTCTACGCAAGAAAGCGCCTCAAACATCGTTGGCTTTGATATTGCGGGAAACAATATCTGCCTTGCAGAGCCGAGACATTTATCATCAGGCTTATCATGCCGTCTTTAATCAGGATTTTTCCCAGCAACTTCAATCCATATCCTGTCCAATATTGTTAATGGCTGGGCAGCAAGATAGCTTGATTGCCAGTTTAAAACCAGCCGCCAAATTGGTGAAAAACGGCCGCTATTACACCATTCCTAATGCTGGAACTTACATCTGTGACACTCAACCTAAAATCGTAGCTAAATTATTATCAGAGTTTTTCAGCTAATGATAGTTCTGCTTTACGCTGTCTCATATCGCCTTTTTCATCTGACGGACAATACCCAATAGAGGATTATGATGGATTACACAGTCTCATTAGCGCTCGTTGACTTTATCCCGGTTATTTTTTCTGGAATTGGGGCCTATTTCATCGCTCAATTGATTTCTCGTGTGGAGGAGGCGAGCGGCAAAATGGCTTATCTCGCAGCCGGCCTCCTCGTACTAGGTGGCTTAACAAAGGCAGGCTGGAAGCTCATCATTGCCACAACAGGTAATGATATTGTCTGGCTTGACGACCTGCTTTTTGTCTTTCTTGGGCCTGGGTTCACCTTTATGGCTTGGGCGTTGTGGACTACTCGGCAGATTTTGTCTAGACGGATAATTTCGTCGAACATCTGGCGCTTCCCTTTGGGCGTGATTGCCGCTTTCGGATTAGGGGCCATCATGACCAGACTACTACAACCAGAAGCTCGCACCTGGGTATTTATCCTATTAACTTTAACCACATTGGCCAACTTAACTGTGGGCATCTTGCTTATTCAGCAAGCCAGAAGTCAAAAATTATATATGGTAGCTGCTCTGTTTTTGTTTAACCTGATTGCCGTATTCGTGCTGAGCGGCATGGCTCGAATTCCTGACCAATCAATTGCGTTGCAATGGGTTGAAGAATCGATAAACGTCCTGGCCCAAGGTGCCTTTGCATTTGCAGCCTGGAAATTGGCGAAGGCAGCGGCCGTTTATTTCTCTCAACCACCAGAAGTGACAGTCACTTGACCAATTTCTAAAGAACAAATTTCATGTCCAAAAAATATGATTTGATTGTGCAAAATGTACGTGTCGTTCGGCCGAATACGACAGAGATCGTGACGGCCGATATTGGCATTAAAGACGGCCGTTTTGCGGCCATTGCGCCCGATCTCAACATCGAAGAAAGCGAACAAAACTTCGATGGACAAAATCGCCTGGCCTTTCCCGGCGTCATAGATGCTCATACACACATCGGCATCTATATTCCCCCATATGAAGATGCGCCAACGGAATCGGCTGCGGCGGCTTCTGGCGGCGTGACGGTATTGATGCCCTATGTTCGCACTGGCAGTCTCTACTTGAATATGGGCGGCTCTTTAACCGATTTCTGGCCTAAGTTATTAGAGCAAAGCGACGGCCGTTATCACGTTGATTACGCCTTCCACGTTTCGCCCATTTCTGGTAGGCAGATCGGCGAAATGGAATACCTCATACAACATTGTGGTGCGCCAAATTTTGGGGAGGTCTTCATGTTTTATGGCTTGCACGGACTGGACGGTCGATCTGAAAAACAGTACCAATGGCTAATGCTAGAACCGGGCGACCACTATGATTTAGCCCATTTTGAATTTATCTGCCGCGAGGCCGCCCGTTTGCAGCAGGCATATCCAGCCCTTGCCCCTTACATTCAAGTTAGTTGGCATTGCGAAACCCCTGAACTGTTACGGGCCTATGAGCCTCTTATAAAGAACAATCCCAATTTGAACGGTCTTGCCGCCTATAGTGCTGCTAGACCACCTCACAACGAAGCAGTCGCCATTCAAATTGTCGGAGCCTTGGCCCATGCCAGCGGTCTGAACAAAGTCAACATCCTGCACATTACCTCCCGCGAAGCTATGGAAGCCACCTTGTCAGCCAAAGCATCCTATCCTGAGATCGATTTTGGCGTTGAAACCACCGCCGGTCATCTGTTATTAGATACCAGTTGTGAATTAGGCCCATACGCCAAAGTCAACCCCCCATTACGGCCACCTGAAGACGTGGAATATCTCTGGAGCAAAGTTTTAGACGGCACGGTGCAATGGATCATCACCGACCATGCCAATTGTCCTAAAGATATGAAAGTAGACCCAGCCGATCCCGATAATATCTGGAAAGCCAAAGCTGGTTTTGGCGGCACAGAATATCTACTGCCGGGCATTTTTAGTGAAGGCACTCGGCGCGAATTATCTCCAAATCGAGTCGCCGAACTCCTCTGCTGGAACCCGTCGCGCCGCTTTGGTCTCCTGAATAAAGGCGACATCGCCCCTGGCTACGACGCCGACCTCGTTCTGCTCGATCCAGAGGAAACCTGGACGATTCGGGCTGAGGATTCTTTTTCAACCCAGGGTTACACGCCCTTTGAAGGCATTGAGGTTTCGGGGCGGGTCAAAACGACATTTGTACGTGGTCAGCGTGTCTTTGATAACGGCCGACTCGTTGGCGAGCGCATCGGACAGCATCAATATCGACCAACCCTAGAGATTATTTGACAAGACATACAAACACCGATAACATCACTTTGTTATAATGTTATGACATTTACGGATGAACGATGATAAATACAATTGATCGAAATTCTCCCATCCCCCTATACTATCAACTCAAGCAGATTTTGCTTGAGCAAATAGATACGGGCGAGTGGCAGCCGGGTGACCTCATTCCAGGCGAACAAGAGCTGCAAGACACCTATGGTTTGAGCCGCACGACGGTCAGGCAAACGTTGGCCGATCTAGTAAATGAAGGATTGTTACATCGTCAACGTGGCCGAGGGACATTTATAACACGGCCGAAATTCGCCCACGACCCTCAAGTGCGTCCCGGCGCAGAAGGCTATATTCAATCTGAAGGACTGGAACCAGGTTGGCAAGTTATTAGTGCTGATTGGGCCGAAGAACCCTCGGAAGGTGTTCATGAACGATTGAAAATCAAGGACGACGCAGCAGTTTTCCGCATACACCGTCTGCGTTTAGCCAACAACAAACCCATCGGCTACCATTTCGCCTATATTCCCGAACCCTATGTCGGCCAGCTAAAATTAGAGCGGCTGACTGAAGGGGGTTCCTTACGTTATTTACGCGATCTACCCCAAATGCACAACAGCGTCGCCCAACGAACCATTGAAGCTACCCTGGCAAACGGCCCAGAGGTCAATATGCTCGGCGCTTCTCCTGGCGAACCCATTTTAACGATTGAACGCATCATATTGACCCAAGATGGTACTCCCATCGAACTATTGTGGGCTGCTTATCGAGGCGACAGCTTCAAATATCAAGTAACGATATAGCACGTAATGCGAAATTCGTAACGAGTAGACACTAACAGACTCGTTATATGGAGAATTAAATGAAATTTGACATGGATGCCAACCAAAATTATGGACCAGCCTCCCAAAAGCCGTACCAATGCTTTATGGGGCGCTGGGAAGGGTTGTGTAAGACCTTCGATGCGAAGGGTAATTTTCTTGAGTCCTCGGCCGTTCACATGAATGTCTATTGGCTTGATGAAAAAACATGGCACCTACACGAATATTTTGAAGATTTATATGAATTTGGTCCGGCCGATATTCATTCTGATATTACTGTAGATGGTAAATTCTGTTTTGGCAGCAATGAGATGGTTAGCATCGAAGGGGCAGAAATCACCCCCTACAACTATGTCTTTACTATTGTAAGCCAGCTATCTGGCACAACCGTTTATAACAACCACTACTTTCTCGACCCGAACAATCGCCGCATCATCACCCATAAAGTCCGAGACAACAAGACCCACATCTACCAAATTCAAGATTTTGTGAGGATAGTCCAGCCATAAAATATCATCACAGAGAACACAGCGTTTTTTCTCCTTTTTCTCTCTGCGTTCTCTGTGGTTAAAATTTTTAATATCTTATGATTGTTCAAACAGCATCTCCTAACAATTCTCATCTCGTTATTTTTCAAGCGGATCATGCCCGAATGTCAGGGCAATTTGCAGCTGCATTTGGCAATAGTGAATTTTCATCATTGGTTCCGACTGAGCAGATGGTCTTTGTTGCCGCCCACCATGATGAAGGCTGGCAGCCTATTGACGAGCGAGTGGAGATGGATGTCAATACTGGACTGCCTTATCATTTGACCCAAACCCCCTTGCCCTATCTCTTAGAAACCAGTGTCGGTTCCCCCAAATTTAATGAACAGGCTCATGCTTACAGCGGCATTTTGTCTAGTATGCACACCTATGGGTTATTTAATGGCCGATACGGCCTAAGCGACAAAATCTTCATCGACCTTGTTCCCGCCGACCATAAACCTGCCATGCAAGCCATGTTAAACGACGAATTGGCCCGCCAACAACGCCTCATCGCCTCCCTCCAGAACGATCCCGCCTTGGTTGAATTCGTGAGCGAAGATTATCTATTTCATAACTACAAGTTGCTCCAATTCTTCGATACATTAGCTCTCTATTTCCACATGGTTCAGCCATCGGAGCGAGGAGAGAGCGTCTTCTTGAATGTCCCTCGCAACGTTAAAGACGATATTGAAATAACGATTCGTCCAATTGGGGATGGCGTGTACAGCTTATCGCCCTACCCCTTCTGTGATCCTGAAATGACCTTTCACTACCAGGGACGGCCGTTATCTCCTCAGCCGGAAGGGACCGATCTGAAATCAATACTTTCAGAAATTGAGCCCTTTATCGAGCAGGTGATCATTCGAGGGCAGGTGTAAAAAATGGCGAATTCGGCGACTAGCGAGAAGCAAACACGTACCACTGGCTTCACTAAGGCTGCTGGAAAATGGGCTGGCACGGCCGAGGTATATGACGGCAACGGCCGTTTCGTGGGCAATGCCACTGATCGGAGACACGTCCAGAAACAGGTAGACGATAACCGTATCAGAATCGATTTGTCATTTGTCGGCCCCCTTAAGTTCGCTGGACATTACTTCATTGAAGACCATCAGGATTTTCGGCTCTATCAAGGGCCAGCCAATACTGGTTTTGCCGAAACTTTGTCAGAAAATTTAATTGACGCCAACGCCTACTGGCCCGTCACTGGCTTAACCCAACGCTTTTTTCTCATGATTTTGCCGGACAATAATCGCCAAATGTCACTCGCTCTCATGTCTCGCGGCGAAAAGTTAATCTATGTTATCATTGGCGAGTACCAACGGATCCAGGATGATACTCAAAGTATTCCAGCGCTAGTTAATGGTACAGCCTACGATTTGTATGACGATCCGGCAGGAGGTCACAGGGAAATCTTACTCCACCGCCCTGGCCAATGGCAGGGGGATCTGTCAACCTTAAACTGTCGCCTGGAAAAATCGGGTTTAACCAGATATGTAGAATCTGTTTCTCCGGAAGGTCAACGACTACAGGTACGAATCAGCGGCTCTGGATTTGTACCAGAACCCGTTGCTATGACCCTGAAAACCAACCAAAGGGAAGCCTGGTCAGAACCAGGCAATTTGGTAGGTAGCTATAGCTTAAGTGGTGGGCGCGCTTTAAGCGGCCATTTTCACTATTTACAAGAACAACTTCGTGTTTGGCGGCGCGAGGTAGTCAGTCATGATGGCAACATGAAGGCAGTTTTGCATACCTGGTTTCGAGGTGGAGAACGGGTTGGGGTTCAATTTGGTGTCTTGAATTTTGAAGAAGCAGGAAACGGCCGTGATTAAATCTGCCCTCACCTCTCACCAACCCAACTCAACTACCTTTATGGGTGCCTGGTTGGTCTCTGAATATGTCTTTAACGCCGACGGCCGATTTGCTGGCACGATTCGTCAGCGGCGGGAATTAGAAAAGGTGGCAGACGGCCGTTTGCGCGTCACTCAATTTTGCCAACCTGACGATGCCCTAAATGAACATCCGATGGCCCGTTTTTTAGGCAGCCCCGTGTTCGATTTGCAGATTGATGGCCGCTTCCGGCGCTATCTTGGCCCAGCAGTCGTTGGCACTGGCATTTCCTGGGGCGAAGGAGCGATGACGGGAAGAGGATTGTGGCCGGAATTCGGTCATAATTTTCGCTCCTTCGCCATTCTCCCACAATCTGATTGCCAGTTGACAGGAGGCAAGTTTTTTAATGCGACCGAGATGGTCGCCAATATCGCTGGCATCGCTGCCCCAGAAGAAGCCGGAGAATATCCGACCCTTAACTTAACCTACCATCCCACAACCGCTTCCTGGAAAGGCACAATAAACACGACCCTGGCAGATGGCACGATATTGGAAGAGCGTCCTTGGCAGCGAAATTTTCAGACCGTTACCGAAGACAACATCGTTTGGGAAGAAGAGGCCGCAACGATCTCTTTGAAAAAAGAGGACGGCCGTTTCCGGTGTCAAAATGGTGTCGCCAAACTGTACGGCCCTTTGTTAGAAATTGAATTGGTAACGGAAAACGGCCGTTTGTGCGAACAGTTAGAGCTGCTCGATTCTATTCGCGGCCATCTTGTTAGCCTGCGCCGTTGGTTCCAAAATAACCAGCTAGAAAAAATAGAGGTCATTCGACTAAAACCAGAAACCGAGAGAGTAAACGATGTCTGATACGACAAAATCAATTGCTGAAATGGTGACAGAACGGCCAGAAGTGGACAATCAGGAAGTTTTTGATGCCCTTTGGGAAATAACCACCGAATTAAAAGCGAAAGTGTTTTCCCGTTTTGTCCTTCAGCCAGACCCCTGTTCGGTCAAATTCCAACCCTACAGTGGCGGCTATTTAAGTGCCTTCGCAGGGCCGGATATTGACTGGCTGGTCTATTCCTGGGTTGGCACACCCGGAACAAGTTTCACCAACATGCACTTGACCATTAACGTCGGGCCGCAGGTGAAGATTCCCCACTTTGGCTTTGCTCTGGGGACAGCGCCGGACATCTTTGTTTATATGGACTATATACCGCGTGTGGATTTTTGGGCTGATGTCACATATGCTGACAAATATTTGCAGCCGGTTAATAAACGATTTTTAGAACTTCGTAATGACGGCCGTTTTTCACCCTTTGTCAGCCAAGACATGACCATGCGCCTCTACCAGACCCCCACAAGTCACTGCTATATGGTTCCGTCCAACGAGGAAACCATCGCCCTTATTCGAGAGGTGGCTCACGAAATGTTAGATCGTTGGCTGGCCTGGTTTGATGAGGCAGACCCGGTTCCAGAAGAGGAACAGGCCGCATTGGCCGCTCGCGATCTATATATGCGGCAAACGATTTGCGAACGTGACCCGGCCAATGCCATCGCCGTTCGCCTCTTTGGTCAAGAAATGGCTGATGAACTGGTTCAAACCCTTTGGGGCGGCAATCGTGTCTTACCTAGAGCAGGGGATTGGAAATAGGAGATTTACTACAGAGGCCACAGAGTTTTTGTGTTGGTCTCAAGCAAATATTTTATCGAGATGACAAATAAAGCGAGATAAAGTTTTGAAACCGCCACCCAATAAATTCCCCTCCCTTTTTCTTCGTGATCTCTTTGGTGAAAACAAATAATGAAAGTCCGAGCATTTTACAGAGCGGTCAAGGTTGAACAGGCCAGTGCGCCATATGATACGATGACGCTCAAAATTTATTATCCGGCCGTTTCCACCGCCAGTGAGGAAGCGCGAAATACAGGTGTAGTCCCGGCGGATTCAAGCCTGGCCCCTTTTCCTATTATCATCTTCCTGCCCGGTATCAATGTCGGACTAGAATCGTACCAATGGTTGGCCGTCGCCCTAGCTGAGCAAGGGTTAGTTGTGGTCACTTACAATTGGATTGCAGAGGAAATGCCTGGTTTTATCAGCCTGACGCCAGGGGTAGATTTATCGGCCGTTATGCCCGACAGTTACGGTCAAAAACCCACTTGCACCGCTATCCAACCCATTTTAGATGAGCTTTCACAACTCAACGCCCAAGAATTGAAATCTGCGGCCAATCCCCTTGCTGGCCTACTCGATCTAGACAACATTATCCTGGGCGGCCATTCTGCTGGGGGAACGATGGCATTGCAAAATGGGAATCCAGAATGGTTTTCGGCCGTTAAAGGGGTATTCAGCTATGCCGGACACACTATGGCCGCCACCTTCCTGGGCTACGAAGCAGGCACGATTCTTAAAATCAACAACCAGGTACCGATCCTAATATTAGGTGGCTCCCGTGATGGGGTCATTGAAGCCAGCGCTCATCGGTACGAGTTGCCGAACCCTTCACCCACCCTGGCTTTGGAACGCACCTTCAGCGAAGGAGTGAAAGGACAGGCACAAGACAAATATCTGGTCATTATAGAGGGGGCCAATCATTTTTCGTGCGCTTTTCCCATTGATGAGACGACGGGACGGCCGTTTCTCGACCACCCAACCACCCAACCAGAAGCAGAAATCCGCTTTGTCTTAGAAACGCTAATCTGCCTATTTATTGACGGGCTTGTTCTTGACAACCAACAGTCAAGACAAACGCTCAACCAACATATCCGAGAGGGTCATCCACGCATTACCCTCAGCAAACTAAAGTAAAATGTAAAATGTCAATTGCCAATTCAACTTACAAAAAAACCTGTACGCTCGACAAGCGCATACCCGCGCCAAATTCCAAGTGGAACGAATCCCTTTGCGTCTTTGCGCCTTTGCGTGAGTTATTTTCAGAGGAGGAGATAATCTCATGTTAAAAAACTTCTGGTACGCCATTGAATTCAGTGAAGAAGTCACCACCAACCCCAAACGACTGACTGTTCTGGGCCAGGAATTAGTCTTGTACCGGGATAGCAAAGGGAATCCAGTCGTGATGAGCGACCTCTGCGTTCATCGAGGCGGGGCCTTGTCCGAAGGGGAAGTAGAAGGCGATTGCATTCGCTGCCCCTATCACGGCTGGAAATATAAACAAGACGGCGAATGTGTCGAAATTCCCGCCAACCCGCCCGGCCGTTCCATTCCTAAGAAGGCTCGAGTAGACAGCTATCCGGCCGTCGATAGATACAATTGGATTTGGGCTTTTTTAGGCGACCTACCGGAAGAAGAACGGCCGCCCATCCCAACATTACCTCACTTCGACAACCCAGAACTGCGCCGCATTACCGGCATTTACGAATGGCCCGTCCACTATGCCCGCGCCCTCGAAAACGGGATCGACTTCGCTCACGGAGCCTGGGTGCATGGCGGCTCCTTTGGCAATCGAGATGAACCAGAAATCGAAGATTATGAAGTCGATTACATAGATGAGCTGGCGGCAGCGGCTACCATCTCTTTCAAACCGCAGCCAGTGAAAGGACTGTGGCGGCGGCTTTATGCTAAGGAAAAAGAACAGCCGCCAGTCAAAGTCACCAATACCTGGTGGATGCCCAATGTCACGCTGCTAGTTGTAGAACTGCCATTCGGCTACCAGCGTTTGTTTAACGCCCATGTGCCAATTGATGAGAATAAGACCATCACCAAATGGCAGTTGCTCCGCGACTTTTTCACCTGGAAATGGGCCGACAGGGATGCTACCCGACGGGTCATCAAGATTTTCAACGAAGACAACCCCATGGTTGTAGCCCAACGACCAGAACTGCTGCCCTATGATTTAGCGGCCGAACTGCACGTCAAGTCAGATGCCATTCAGGTCGCTTTCCGCAAAACCCGTGCCAAATACTTTGATATGGGTTATGGCATCGACACCCACAAAATCCGGGCTGACTATGGTAACTACCAGGCCGTTGTCATCCCCTCTCCCGCTCGTCGGGAAGTGCCAGAACTGGCCAATGCCTGGGTCATGAAAGAAGTACCCGCTGTTGGGCATGAAGAACCTGAGAAAAACAAGCTCCGTCGCCCTGGTAAACAACCAGCCTCACAACAACAAGAAACGGCCGAAGAGTAAAGGAATCAATATGTCATTAGCTCAAACATTGTGCCATAAAACCTTAAATAACATTGTAGAACGATTTAATCTGACCGAACACGGCGACCCTTATAAATCATTGATTTCTCCCATGTCGCCGGAACCAGTAGGAAAGGCCCGGGTATTTTCTGGTGGGCCAGTCCACAAAATGGTCTATATAGGCTTGACCGTGCCACCTATCGGACTAGACTCCCACATGATCTTTGCCTTCACCGCCCCAGACAGCCCAGTTCCTCACTTCACCCTCGATTCTGTTCTGGCAGGCCCCCACTTTGCCTTCCATCTGGACTTGATTCCCAGAGTTGATCTGGGCGCAAATCTGGCTTACATCAATGAGGTCTTTCAGCCCTTAACAGAGCTATTCGATTCTGCCAAAGAGATTGAGGGGTTAAGTCCCGCGCACCTTTCCCCCCGCCAATATGCCATCATGTCACCCTGGATGCTGGCCTATCGGGCTTCGGAGGAAGCCTTCGCTCAAATAGATGACCACGTGGAACGATATTTGAATCACTGGTTCGGCTTTGCCGAAGACGGCATTAGTGCTTCTACGCTGGCTGCTTTGAGCGATCATGATTTTAACGGCCGTGACCAACGCAATCGCTCCGCCATATTCAACACCGAAGTTGACCCGGTCTGGGGCCAGATTGAACGGCTTCTTGGTGCAGAAACGAGCGCCGAATTGCGAGAACTATTACGATCACAGGCGGTTAAATGAACGACAAAACGACCAAAGAGAAACCAAGCACCTGGCAAGAGAAGATAACGGGCGAGTGGCACGGCCGTCCCTCCGTTTTCGATCCGGAAGGCAACCACGTTGGCTACAACAAGGTCTATCGGGAAAGTGCCTTTGAGGGCAATCGAGTCACCTATACCATGGACACCTGCCTTGATGCAGTCGGCCCATTGCGAGCCAGATTTGAAGCGGATAAATTTGCCTTTGGCGTTGATGATCAGGGCAATAACCGCATCTACATGGGGCCAGACTTCATTGGGGCTGGTCATCCATTTGGAGCGCTTGTAGATGCTCATTACTACTCCCCTGGTTGGACCAGCGATTTACGCACTATGGTGCATGTCCTGGCCGACGGAGAAACCCAGGTCTACTCCTCCCTGCTCTATGATGGCCCAGCTTTGAATGGTGTCTTTAATGGTATTTACAAGGTCGCTTACGATTACCATACCAATCCTGAAACCAAGGCCACCATTGATGCCTTCACGGAGCAAGAAATCGTGGACGGCCGAAAACCCCATGTCTTACCGATGAAACATGCTGGTCAATGGACGGGCGAAATGGCAGTCTACAACGCCGCCCAGGAACAGGTTGGAACAAATGAGGTTGTAATGACCTATAAACCGCTGACCTTGCTCCGAGCCGAGATGACTGTTTCTATTAACGGGGTTATCAATCGAGCCTACACTTTCCAACGAGCGCGAAATGGTATTCGCCATACTATTGAAGGGCCAGACATTCACGGCAATGGCATCGCCTACGGCCGTGCCTTATACACTTCCCAACATTTCTTTGGCGAAGCCTTGAAAATCAGAGGCCGTGAATTTCTAATTGATAACAACTACTCAATGAGCGTCGTCTGGGACTGGCAAGAAGGCGACAAACGCCAATATATGTCCTTCGGGCTGCTTACTTGGGAAGCTTCATCCAACGTCTTCCAGGCCAACTACGGTGGTTAAAAGATTGAACCACAGAGAACATGGAAAACACAAAGAAAATAAATCTCTGTCGTCTCTGCGCCCTCTGTGGTGAAAAATGATTGGGTCTATTTATGAAATCAGTTGTAATAACAGGTAGTACCAGGGGAATTGGGTATGGGTTGACGGATGAATTCTTGAATCGTGGCTGTCAAGTTACGGTTAACGGCCGTTCCCAAGACAGCCTCGAAAAAGCGATTGCCTCCCTCACCCAAAAACATGGAACCGACAAGCTGGCTGGACAAGCTGGCGATGTATCAGAAGTTGAGACAAACCAGGCCTTGTGGGATACGGCCGTTTCGGCATTCGGGCAAATCGACATCTGGATTAACAATGCTGGCGTTGGTCATCCTTATATAAAAGTTTGGGAAATACCGGAAGAGAAGGTCCATCAAATCGTGGATATTGATCTAAAAGGGGTAATTTTTGGCGCCCAGGTCGCTATTCACGGTATGTTGGAACAAGGTCACGGCCATCTTTATAACATGGAAGGCTTTGGCAGCAACGGCCGAACCCGAGCCGGAATTAGCGTTTACGGCTCTACAAAATCGGCCGTTCGTTTTCTTTCGCGTTCGCTTACCAAAGAAACGGCCGATACCCCAGTCAATGTTAGCTCTCTCAGTCCCGGTATTGTGATTACCGATTTCATCACCGAGCAGTACGAAGAAGACCCTGAAGGCTTGGAAAACGCAAAACGGATTTTCAACATCTTAGGCGACAAGGTCGAAACGATTTCCCCCTGGCTGGTTGAAAAGATGTTAACCAACGACAAATCAGGGGCAAGCATCGAATGGTTAACGGGGCCGAAGATTGCTTGGCGATTCATGACCGCTCGCTTTAACAAACGAGACCTATTTGATTAAACATTCACCACAAAGGGCAGAGAGTACAGTGAAAAATAAAAACTCTGTAGTCTTCGTGTTCTCTAATAGTTCAAATTTTCGAGCTGATTTATGACCATTGATACCGACCAATTCAAAAAGGCAATGTCCCAATTTGCCACGGGCGTTACGGTTGTAACGACCATTTACCGGGGCCAGCCCATTGGCATAACGGCCAGCTCCTTTAGCAGCCTGAGCCTAGACCCGCCTCTGGTTCTGGTCAGTCTGAGCAAAAAACTTTTCACTCATGATGTTATCTCTGACAGTGGCAGCTTTGCGGTGAATATTTTGGGAGCAGCCCACCATGAGTTAGGTATGCGCTTTGCCGGGATGATTCCAGGCGTTGAGGATCGGTTTGCGGGGTTGAATGTACAAACGGCCGTTACGGGTTGTCCTATCTTGTCTGAGTCGATTGCCTGGGTCGATTGTCATGTCTGGGAGATGTACGATGGCGGCGATCATACCATCTTTGTCGGCCAAGTCGTCGATGTCCAGGCCAGCGAAAGCGATACGCCGCTCCTTTATCACAGCCGCTTATGGCGGCGCAGCGAAGCCTTAGAAGAACCAACACTGCCTCTCTCCGCCACCATTGTTGAAGTTGGACTGCGTGATGGCATCCAAACTCGCCAGAAATTTGTGCCGACCCAGAAAAAAGTTGAAACGATTCATAAACTAGTCGAGGCTGGCATCTCTCGCATTCAAGTGACTTCTTTTGTTCACCCCAAACTCGTTCCTCAAATGGCTGATGCCGAGGAGGTCTGCGCCGCCCTACCCAATACAGAGGATGCCCAATTTAATGCCCTGGTCTTGAATATGAAGGGGCTGGAACGAGCTTATACTGCCGGAATCCGTCATGTGGATATGGGCGTTCCAGCTAGCGAAATACTGAGCCAAAAGAATATGAACTGCTCAATTGAAACGGGGATGGAGCGTATAGCTGCGATGGTAGCCCAGGCTCGTGAATGGGGTATGAGCGTCCGGGCTGGGGTTCAGACCGCATTTGGGTGTGTCTATGAAGGTCGTATTGAGCGACAAAAAGTCATCCACTTAAGCAGACGTTTTCTAGCAATGGATATAGATGAACTGTCTCTGGCTGATTCGGCCGGAATGGGCAACCCTAACCAGGTGCGGCGAACGATTCAAGAAATTCGGCCGCATGCGGGTAATGTACCTATCGTTATGCACCTACATGACACACGAGGCATGGGGCTAGCAAACTGTCTCTCAGCCTTAAAAAGTGGGGTTGAGATGTTTGACACATCATTCGGTGGGCTAGGCGGCTGCCCATTTATAGAAGGAGCAAAGGGCAATATCGCTACTGAGGACACTATCAACATGATGCACGAGATGGGAATTGAAACGGCCGTAGACATCCCCCAAATCAGCGCCATCAGTCATGAGTACGCCACCTTCTTTGGAGAAGAGTTACCAGGGAAGATATATCAACTCTAGTTGAACCACAAATAAACATATGTTTGACTCTCCACATTCCTCCCTTTTCTCTGTGTTCTCTGCGCTCTCTGTGGTGAAACAATGACTCAGACTATTGCAGAAAAAATCATCTCTGCTCACGCGGGAAACCCTGTTCAGGCAGGCGACATTGCGATCGTACCCGTCGACGGTGCCTTCGCCAGTGACACCACAGCCCCGCTTGCGATCCAATCTTTCAGGCAAATGGGTGGCAAGTGCCTATGGGACAGCTCGAAATTTTTTCTAGTCATCGACCACGCTGCCCCGCCGCCCAATGAACGTATTGCCAATTTACACACACTGATGCGGGCCTTTAGTCAGGAGACAGGCTGTAAACTTTACGATATTGGCGAGGGCATTTGCCACCAGATTATGGTCGAAAACGGCCATGCCAAACCAGGCCATATCTTTACCGGGGCTGACTCACATACCCCAACCTATGGCGCATTAGGGACCTTTGCTATAGGTGTTGGCTCAACCGATTTAGCAGCCGTTATGCTAACTGGAAAAATCTGGCTCAAAGTACCCCAATCCATCAAAATTGTATTAAAAGGAAAGTTACCGGAAGGTGTTGTTGCCAAGGATATTATTTTGTATCTAGTCGGCCGTTTAGGTATTAGTGGCGCAACTTACGAGGCCATCGAGTTTAGCGGCTCGGCCGTTTCTAACCTGACCCTGGCTTCTCGAATGACCCTAGCCAACATGACGACGGAGATGGGTGCCAAAACAGGGCTAGTCGACTCCGTTGGACTACAATTACCTTATCCTTTTGAACCAATAACAGCCGACCCTGGCGCATCCTACCGGGCCGAATATGAAATTGATGTGTCTAACCTTCGACCCCAAGTCGCAGCGCCCCATTCGCCCGATAATGTCGTTGATATTGATCGGGTTTCAGGCCAGAAGGTAAATATGGCCTTCATTGGCTCCTGCACAAACGGCCGACTTGAAGATTGGCAGGCGGCGGCCAAGGTTCTCAAAGGCCAAAAGCTGGCCCCTGGTATGCGTCTACTAATGGCTGCCGCCTCCAAAAATGTTTTTCAGGCCGCATTAGAAGATGGGACAGCGGCCGTTCTTTCCGCTGCCGGAGCAACATTCGTCACCCCTGGCTGCGGCCCCTGTGTTGGTGTCCATCAAGGTGTTCCCGGCAACGACGAAGTCGTTATTTCCAGCGCCAACCGCAATTTCAGGGGGCGGATGGGCAACCCCAACGCCCAAATCTACCTCGCCTCGCCCGCTGTTGTCGCTGCAACGGCCGTAGCTGGCGAAATCATTGACCCCCAAGAAGTAATGTCTGATGAATAAATTTGAAACACAAAAACCACGGAGAATACAGAGAAAAGCTGAGAAAAGAAGGCGCAATCTCAGTGGCTTATGTGGTGAATTATCTTAAAGATAATGAATACAATTACTGCAAGCACTCACGTTTATGGTGACAATATTGATACCGACCGGATCATCCCCGGTAAATATACCAAGACCCTGGATATGTCAGCCATGGCCGCCCATGTGTTAGAGGATCTTGATCCAACCTTCCGCAATAGAATGCGGCCGGGGGACATTTTGGTTGCTGGGGCGAATTTCGGCTGTGGTTCCTCGCGGGAACAAGCCCCAATCGCACTGAAAGTAGCTGGGGTCTCAGTTATAGTCGCCGACTATTTTGCCCGAATCTTCTATCGCAACGCTATCAATATTGGCCTACCTCTGGTCGAAATAGGTCCCCATACGATTCAAGCCGGATCAACTTTGATAGTTGATCTATTGAATGGCGTAGTAATAGATGAGAAGACCGCAAAAACCTACCAAGCGACAACGATGCCAATTGTTATGGTGGATATTTTACAGGCAGGCGGATTGGTCAACTACCTAAAGATCCATGGCGATTACAGGGTCTCATCTTTATGATCTCTAACCTCCCCTTATCTGGTATCCGCGTTCTGGAATTCACTCACGCTGTCCTTGGCCCTGTTGCTGGCTACCATTTAGCCGAATTCGGGGCGGAGGTTATTCGGATCGAGCGGACACCGCACGGCGATCCCACTCGACGACTGGCCGGGTTTGGCATGGGCTATTTCACCATGTTCAACCGCAATAAGAAGAGCCTGGTTGTCGATTTGAAAACGGATGAAGGTCGCAACATGGTACACAAATTGCTGACTACAAGCGACATCCTTGTTGAGAATTTCGGCCCTGGAACGATGGAGCGGCTTGGATTCGGCTACGAAAATCTAGCAAAGCAGTATCCCCAGCTCATTTATTGCGCCCTTAAAGGATTCATGCCCGGGCCTTATGAACAGCGTATGGCTCTGGATGAGGTGGTGCAGATGATGTCGGGCTTAGCTTATATGACTGGACGGCCTGGCGACCCCTTACGGGCTGGCGCATCCATTATTGATATTGTCACCGGCATCTATGGAGCGATGGGCTGTTTGTTAGCCTGGCAGGAACGACAGAAAACGGGCAAAGGACAGCTCGTTCGTAGCGCCTTGTTTGAAACGGCCGCCTTCATCATGGGCCACCATATGGCCTATGCCGCCATCGCCCAAGAACCCGTGCCGTCCATGCCCGCCCGAATAAGCGCCTGGGCCATTTATCATCGCTTTGAAACGGCCGATAACGAATCTATCTTCGTCGGCATCACCAGCGATAAACAGTGGGTGCGTTTTTGCAACGAATTTAACCGCCCCGACTGGTTGGCCGACGAACGACTGGCGACCAACAACGGCCGAATTGCCCAGCGAGAATGGCTACTGCCCCAGGTAACAGCCCTCTTCGCTGGACTCGATTTAGCCGACATCATTCATGGCTGTGAAGCGGCCAATTTACCCTTTAGCCCCATCGCCCGTCCCGAAGATTTGTTTGAAGACCCCCAACTAAATGAGAGTGGCGCTCTCCAGGAAGTGACCTTGCCAGATGGCCAAAAGACCAAGCTACCCCATTTGCCCATACAGCTACAAGACCAGGCATGGCACATCCACCAACAGCCAGCCCAGCCCGGCCAACATACGGCCGAAATTCTTAACGCTATCGATTATTCCCCCACTCAAATCGAGCAACTTGTTGATAAAGGAATCATTAAAGTAACACCTTAAAAAAATCACCACACAGATCACAGATTTTTCTCTTTATGTTCTCTGTGGTTCAAAAAAAGGAACAACCGATGACAGATAGACAACTTACCGGCTTATACTTCCTGGAAAAAATGACCGATGCCGAAAAAGAACGGGCCGCCAAGGTCGAAGCCGTTTTACCTGCCCTGCGGGAACACGCCGCTGAAGCAGATCGAAATGGCGATTTTCACCCACCCCACCGTGACACCCTACGAGAGAACGGCCTGTTGGGGTTAGTCGTTCCTGAAAAGTTTGGCGGTATGGGCGGCACTTTGCGAGACTTAGCCGCCGCCACCTTCGCCCTCGGCACTGCCTGCCCCTCAACCGCCCTGGCCTACTTCTTCCACTGCAGTACCGTTTCCAGAGGTCTGTTGGCCCTTGAAGCGGTGGCAGACGGCCGTTTCAGCGAAGAAGATGCCCCAATCGTCCAAGCTTTTGGTGAAAAAGTGCTACAGAAGATGGGCCAGCGTGGGATGCTGCTCGGCAACTTCGCCAGCGAAAGTGCCAAATCCTCCAAGAGCGCCGTCTTCATCTCGACTGAAGCGACCAAGACCGATGGCGGCTGGCTGTTGAATGGCGTTAAAAGCTTTGGCTGCAATACCGGGGTGGCTGACGAATATCTGGTCGCGGCTAAATTAGAAGGGTATGAAACGGCCGAAGGATTGGCAATGTTCTTCGTCAAACGAGACAGTCAAGGCGTCACCGAACGAAATGCCTGGGACTCCCTCGGCATGCGGGCCACCGCTTCTCAAGGCATCGTCCTCAAGGATGTATTTGTAGCCGATGATGAGGCCCTTACTATCCCTGGGGCATTCGTCACCATGATGCAAATGAGTCGAGGGTCTTTGTTGGGTAATCAGTTAGCTATCTCGGCCATTTATTTGGGCGCAGCCAAACAAGCCTACGATTATGCCCTCAACTTCACGACCGACATGAAGTTTAGAGATACTGGCTTGCCCATTGCTAGCAGCCCCTTCCATCAAGAGTTGATCGGCAAAATGGCGGTCGAGATGGAAACCGGCCGTTTATGGCTCTTGCGCCAACTCGATCTTGAAACCAGCGAACCGCCCCTACTGCCCAAGCCCCTGGTCATCCGTCAATGGCGATTGTGCAAAGGCGTAACGGCCGAAGCCACCATGAATGTCGCTCATGGGGCTTTGAAGATGTGCGGCACGAGCAATACGGGCAACAGTGGCACCATTGCTCGCATGTTGCGTGATATTACGATGGGGCTGGTGATGGCCTTTCCACCAGAACGCGGCCGTCTCGAAGCCGCCCAGATGATCGTCGAAGGCCATTCGCAAGATGTATTTAGCATTTAACGACAAAGATTTACCACAGAAATTAGAAAAAATTCTATGAGTGCTTCGTGCCTCTGTGGTTCAATTTTTTAGGTGAAAGAAATTATGAATACCCCTTCTATCCCTCTATTAATGGACTATATCATGGGCCAGTTTGTGCCACCCGCCGTTGAACTGGATGCTATTAACCATAATCCCAATGACGGCCGTCCCATTGCCCCTCAGAAGGCGACCAGCCCGGAAAATATCGAACAAGCATTGGCGGCGGCCTGGGACGCTCATCAATCTGGCATTTGGCGAAATCTCCCAATTGAAGAACGGGCTGATAAGGTGGCTCAGATGGGTCAATGGCTGGCTGATAGGGTGGAAGAGATTGCTATATTAGAATCATTAAGCAGCGGCATTATCATCAATACCTCCCGCCTGGTGAATCAGATTACCCACTTGACCTTTATGGCTTCGGCCGAAATGCTCCGCAGCGGGGACACTTTCAGCACCTTGCCGGGGGAGATTGCAGAGGTAGAAGTTCATCGGAAACCCTGGGGGCCAGCCGCCTGTATTGCGCCCTGGAATGCCCCGGCGGCATTGGCCGCCCATAAGGTGGGCGCGGCTTTAGCGGCTGGCTGTCCGGTCATCCTCAAACCGAGCGAATGGTCGCCGTATTCGGCCGTCTATTTGGCCCAAGCAGCTGAAGCAGTTGGGCTGCCAGCGGGCGTGTTTCAATTAGTGAACGGCCGAGGCGATGTTGGGGAAATGCTGGTGTATGACAAGCGGGTGAGGTGTGTTTCTTTTACGGGCGGTTTAACCGGAGGACGGGCCGTAGCTCAGGCTTGTGCCTACGATTTCAAACCAGTGCAGTTGGAGTTAGGCGGCAATAATGCCCTGATTGTATTAGATGATGCTGACCTGGATCAGACAGCGCAGGGTATTGTGGCGGGCATGACAACGCTCAATGGGCAATGGTGCCGAGCAGTCGGCCGTCTTATTGTTCATGATTCGATCTATGTTGAGTTAATGGAACATGCATTGGATGCCCTGGCAGCAGTGGAGGTTGGAAATGCGCTGGAAGAGACAAGCCAGATGGGGCCGCTGGCCCATGTCGCCCACCGTAAACATATCGAAAACGCCGTTGACGAGCTGCAATTACGAGGTGGAACCATCCATCAAGTGACGCCCTTACCAGATTCAGGCGGTACATTCTTTGCGCCCACCCTTGTTACTCAAGTTGAACCGACTGATACTCTTCAAGAGATTTTTGGGCCGGTAGCGGCCGTTCACACCTTCCAGACGAATGAGGAGGCAGTGCAGTTAGCGAACCAGACACCATATGGATTAGGCGGTTATGTCTTTGGCGAACAAGAACGCGCCCTGTCTGTTGCTCGACAGATGGAAACGGGCGGCGTGAAGGTCAATGGTGTAGGACTAATTGGGCTGCATCCGATGGCTCCCCGGCCAGCCTGGAAATTGAGCGGCTTTGGCGAAGAGGGAACGGCCGAAACCTTCAACTTCTTCATGGGACGGCGGGTGGTTGGGGTCGCTGGCTAAGAAGGTTCGTTGGATATGCAACGATGTTTCTTAGAGTTGCGGTTCAACTTCACTTTACGATAAAATCACTCCATGAAAGTATTTCTACATTCTATTGGTTGTCGCCTGAACCAGAGCGAAATAGAAACGATGTCTCGCCAACTCATTGCCGCCGGACATGAGATCGTCTCTGAGCCAGCCCAGGCAGACAAGGCTATCATTAACACCTGTGCTGTTACTCGCGAAGCCGCCAAAGATGCCCGAGCCATCACCCGCCGTATTCACCGCACCAACGAAGAAACGGAAATCTTATTAACTGGCTGTTACGCTACCATCGCTCCGACTGAACTGGCCCAAGTTGAAGGCGCTGGGCAGGTCATTGCAAATAATAAGAAAGACCAACTTGTTCATCTAATCGACCCCAAAGCCCGAATCGATCTACCCGTCTTTGACCAAGAGCCGATTATGCGGGAATTTCTGGCGGGCAGCAGTGGCAATACGCGGGCCTTTATCAAGGTGCAGGATGGCTGTGATAATCGCTGTACCTTTTGCGTGACGACTATTGCGCGGGGGGATGGACAAAGCCGTAATTTGGGGGATATTGTGGCCGAAATTCAGGCGTTAACTCAGGCTGGCTATCAAGAAGCGGTGTTGACGGGGGTGCATTTGGGCAGTTACGGCCGTGATTTTGGCAACAACAGCGGCTTGAAGGCGTTAGTTCAGGCCATTTTGGAACATACAGACATCCCCCGGCTGCGGCTATCATCACTGGAACCGTGGGATATTGCGCCAGGGTTCTTTGAACTATGGGCCAATCCCCGGCTGCTGCCTCACTTGCATGTGCCGCTCCAATCTGGGAGTGACAAGATTTTGCGACGGATGGCGCGGCGGGCGACACGGGAGTCATTCCGGGCATTGGCAGCAGATGCCAGGGCTAAGATCGCTGACTTGAATTTGACGACGGATGTTATTGTAGGTTTTCCGGGGGAGGCAGATGAGGATTTTCAAGACAGCCTGGACTTCATTCAGGAGATTGGCTTTACCCGTCTGCATGTTTTTCCTTATAGCAAACGGCCTGGGACGGCAGCGGCGGGGATGGATGGGCATTTACCGAAGGCGACGAAAAAAGCGCGGGTTCGAGAGATGATTACGTTGGGCAACGGCCTTAGTCTTGATTTTCACGGCCGTTATGTGGGCCAGCGGGCGAATGTGTTGTGGGAAACGGCCGTTGGGGCCGATGAACATGGCTTGCGCTGGGTGGGCTATACGGATAATTATATTCGGGTGCAGGGAAGTGGTAGCGCTGAGTTGTTTAACAAGATAACTGAAACAACGCTGACTGAGGCGCGGTCGGAGGGGATGACAGGAATTGTTACGGCCGACTGGCAGCATCGTTAGCCAAATTAAGTAGAAAGAAAGGGTTGGAACTTTTGGGGTGAATTGTCGTATATCTTTATACACAGAAAGATATTGTTATTGGTAAAGGGAGTTTAATATGATGCAAAGATTGAAAAATGGGTTGAGTTATATCTTGGCAGGGTTCTACATCCTGATTATTTCCGCTTTACTAACAGTGGCCATCCGGCAGGCAATCAGATTGAGTAGCCTTTATCAAGCGATTGTTTCACCCCCACCGGCAGGTCGTTTAACTGGCCTGCAACAGCTCAGTTTAAATTTCCCGAATGACCTCCTCGTCATGGTAATCTTAGTCGGGTTAATATTTATTGTGGTTTTCAGACGGCCGAGAAGGTTATTGTCAGTATCAATCGGCGTCATCCTGGTTGCTATCATACTAAATTTCTTCAGCGGGCAGCATATCGCACCGCAGTTTTTGATTTGGCCGCTCCCTGTGAGCCTATCAGAGCAATATGTTCAGGCTTTGGCAGCAGATGATTTAGAGATGGCTTTAGCATTAACCGATGGTTCGGAATCTTGTGAGACCAGGACTCAAGCAGCTTTCCAAGACCACCGGGCGCTTCTCCAGCAGAAAATTGGTGATGGTGGGGGGACGGCCGTTCGGAATACGACTGTCCGCACGATGGGGATTTTTTATGAACAACCAATTCCCGATGGCATAAATATTCCTCGGCCTATTCCCCAAGAACGGTTTACGATTTCGGCCGAGTTGGAAGATGGGCAAACGCTCTGGGTGACATTAACGACTGGCTACAATTCATTTTTGGGCGGGCGGTATATTTGTGGGGAAGATTCTATTTGATGGATTCGAAGTTTTAGTGGGTGATTTTTCGGCCGACTTGGGAGCGGATTTACCGGTTTGATGATGAATTGAAGGGATGCAAAGCGTTTCTTTGTAAAGGGAGCTAAACCCCTATATGTGGGAGTCGGGTGATTGCGTTGTAGGTGATTGGATTTTAAGAGGGCTAAAGGGATCAAGGGATCATAAAAATGGGTGTTTGTTTGAGCCTTGTTGGATTTATAGGAGTGGCAGTGTCACCCAATGGGGTGATATTTGGAGTGAGAGTGGCTTATTGATATTTTGTATCAGCGAAAACGGGCTTGTTACTGGTTATTAATAAGGGATTTTACGAATATAATGCGGTTAAGTATGGTTGGAGTGGGGCTATATATGGGGTGATAGTAATGAATTGTAAACTTTGAATTTTGAAGTATTGCGGCACTGGTTTGCTAAAAAAGACTAACTGCATTGGGATGAAGAGCTTGAGCATAATGTAGTCTGGCGTGAGTTTGATTTTCTCCTTAATTAAGCGTCTAAAGCAAAGATGGATTTGGACTAGGAATCGTGATGAATGCGAGCGTACAATAAGGTAAAGATTATGAGGGATCCCCACATTCAAAGAATTTACTATATCATTTACTCAGAGAAAGGTATTTCTTATGATGATCCAAAACCCATCTCATTTAGCAATCATCTAGGCGACTTCGATCTAACAGAAGGGCAACTCCAGATTATTCCTACTGAACATTTTCCTAAAGAAGATTTAGCTCGTCAAGCCATAGAACCATTTCTCCGTTCTTGGGAAATCGAAGCTGATCTTACCTCAAACATCGGTACCATTCGCTTCAAGTTTGAAAAAGTGGAAGTCATTGACCGCAATCCTCCCCCGCCAGGATCGCCACAGGTCATTCATGCCCAAACAGGACATTATCTTTTGACGGGTGGTAATGTTTCATTTCATTTAACGAAAAAGAATTATCCGAATCCACCTAGAGCATTTAGCGCAACCGCAGAAGTTCAATATGCCTATCGTCGATGGTTAGGCTATCAGCAAGGAAATGAGCCTTTACAGTCAATGGCGTATTTCGTTCTGACAATTCTTCAATCGTTGGCAGGCAATCGTCAAGCGGCATCAAACTCATTTCAGATTGATCTGAAAATTCTAAATACAATTGGAAGACTGAGTTCGACCAAGGGGGACGAAACTACCGCTCGAAAGGCTACAAGTCTACAATTTCAAGAGCTAACTGACTCTGAAAAACTTTGGCTTGATGAAGCTACACGCAGAGTAATTTATCGTTTGGGTGAACATGCCTCAGGCGCTCCGCTAACTCAGATTTCATTAGTAGACTTACCTAAAATTTAATGATAACCTGAGAACCTAACACAGGGATTGTTAAGTTGTTTTGTTCGAGCTATTGATTCGATGTGATAGCCGTCCTAAGCAAAAAGGGGTTAGATGGCGGGGAGAAAAGGTTTTGTGAAATTTTGAGGGTCTCTCCCCGCCATCCAACCCTTACATATTGCCGGTATATTTTGTTGTAGTGAAGTAATTGCAGATTAGTTAGAGGTGGCGGGTTTGGCCCATTGATTGGGTATGATAACTAGGAAGAGTGGAGACGGCCGTTCTAAAACTCTCCTCCTCCAGCAAATCAAGCAACGGCCGTAACAATTCCGACTCATACTGCTCTTTGGGAATCACCAACTCATATTGTTCGAGGGCGAGGGGGATAAAGTCGAGGTCGAGGGCACGGGCGGCGGCCTGGATGCCGAGGGCAAGGTCGGCCGTTCAAGAAACCTTCGGTTTTTCTCACCAGCCAGTGAATGTAACATTAGGGAAATCATTATCGAACATTTGCAGGATGAGTATAATTTTGGTATATTTTTTATGCTGTGGGTTCTTTTGAATTTGATGGCGACAAAAGTCTCTCAAACCTGAACAAACATGGGATTGATTTTGTTGAAGCCCAACGCCTTTGGGATGATCCGGCTTTCATCGAAATCCAAGCCAGGTCAGATGATGAGCCTCGCTCATTAGTAGTCGGCCGGATTTCTGGAAAACACTGGTCAGCCGTCATAACCTATCGTGATGACACTATCCGAATAATTTCGGTACGGCGTTCACGCAAATCTGAGGTAAAACTCTATGAAAGCTAAAGATTTTGACAAGAAGTTTGATGATAATGAAGTCGATATTATTGATGATCTTGATCTGTCTACTCTTAAACGTCCTAACCAAACACAGAAAAGAGTAAATGTAGACTTCCCAATCTGGGTCATTGAATCCTTAGACAAGGAAGCAAATCGGATTGGTGTAACACGCCAATCGATCATCAAAATTTGGCTGGTGGAACGACTTGAAGAACAGGCTGCTAACAAGGCCCGCCTGGAGGCAAGCGCTTTGTCACAAGAGTAAATAGCACATACTTTTTTAATCATCCATCACCCTTACCTGCCCCATTGAATCAATGTGATAACCAGGAAGGGTGGAGACGGCCGTTCTAAACCTCTCATCCTCCAACAAACCAAGCAACGGCCGTAACAATTCCGATTCATACTGCTCTTTGGGAATCACTAACTCATATTGTTCGAGGGCGAGGGGGATGAAGTCGAGATCGAGGGCGCGGGCGGCGGCCCGGATGCCGAGGCCAGTATCGGCAGTTTCTGAAGCAATCGCTGCGGCGACGGCGAGGTGTGTGTACTCTTCCCTTTGGTAGCCGTTGACTGTTTGGGGGTCAATTGACCGTTTTTCTAGCTCGTAATCTAATAAGACCCGTGTTCCCGCTCCCCGTTGACGGTTGACCAATTGAATGTCGGGTCGGGCAGCATCATCCCAGCCAGCCAATCCTTTGGGGTTGCCCTGTGGCACGATCCAGCCTTGTTCTCGTCCAGCCAGTGTGACGAGCGTGATGGGTTGGTTTGGTAGGTAGCGGTAGATGTAGCTTTCGTTGTAAATGCCTGTTTCGGGGTCTAAGAGATGGGACCCAGCCAGATGCGCTTCGCCCCGGCGCAGGGCGACCAGTCCACCAAGACTGCCAACGTTGGCGGAGGTCAATCTCAGCCCTTCGCCACTGACGGCAAAATATTGGGCGAGGAGGTCGAGGGTCAGGTCATGGCTGCCGATAACGACGATGGTGCGCTCGATTTGGGCGGGTTTTCGATAGAGGTGAACGGTTACGTCGGCCCCAGCTTCAACCCCTTCACTAAAGCGGGGAATCTTCACAATACCATCGGCCCGAACCAGCGAGGAGATGACCCCTGCCCCGCGACTGAGCGGCGTTGCCATGACTAGGTCGCCGACTTTGCCGACAGCGACCCGAACGAAGTCGTCGTCCCCTGTGGGGGAGTTGATTTTGCGGGTGGAGACGGCCGTCATCGTCAAGGGCTGTTCGGCTGGCTGACCTTGCCAATGGGCTAGAAGCGGTTCAATGAAGATTTCGGCCGTCATGGCGGCACTGACAGGATAGCCGGGAATGCCGATGATCGGGGTCGATCCAACCATGCCCAGGATAACGGGATGGCCGGGACGAACAGCGACGCCATGTACGAGCAAGCTGCCTAAATCTTGGACGATATGGGCAGTGTAATCTTCGCTTCCGACCGATGAGCCAGCGTTGACCAAGACCAGATCATGGTCTTGGGCGGCTTGTTGGACGGCGGTCTTAATCGCCTCGAACTCATCTGGCACGATAGGCCAGCGAGTCGGCCGTCCACCCCACCCTTCAACCTGGGCGGCCAGGACGATACTGTTGTATTCGATGATTTGACCGGGAGTCATGCCTTGAGCGGCCGTTTCTACGGTCACTAACTCGGATCCAGTGGGAATGATGGCGACGCTTGGGCGGCGATAAACAGAGACGGTTGCATGACCTGAGCCGGCCAAAGCGCCTAGGTCTACCGGGCGCAAACGGTGATTGGCAGGCAGGACGAGTTCAGTGGCAACCATATCTTCGCCCATCGGCCGAACATGGTGCCAGGGAGGAACGGCGGCTCGAATTTCAATACGTTCATCATTAATCAACTGAGTATGCTCGATCATAATGACTGTATTGGCCCAAACGGGTAAGGGGTGACCGGTGTTGACGGGTGCGGCCGGGCGTTCGGCTTTTGGCTCGGTTTCATCGCCTTGGGTAAGGGTTAGCTGGCGGGGGCTGGTTTCGGTGGCTCCAGCGGTGTCTTTGGCCCGGACAGCATATCCGTCCATGGCGCTGGCGTGATAGTGAGGGGCGGAGATTTTGGCCCAGATTGCTTGGGCAGTGACACGGCCGTTTGCTTCATTGATGGAGATTGATTCGGCCGAAAGTGGCTGCCAACGATTAGTGGATTTTAGTTCGGCCGTAAATGCTGACCAGGCTTCTTCTAGGGGAATGTCTTCTAAATAGATTTTACGTTTCATCAAGACCTATTTTACAGCCCACCGGACGATAAATCGACCAGCCATATTAATGCGCCCGGTAAACCAGACTATGTGGTTTCAAAAACACCATTTATGGCGGGGGAATTTGCAAATAAAAAAAGGCCAACCCGATTAAGGATTGGCCCTGGACATATTGGATTAGTGGATTTTTAGCGATTGTTAGGCTGTTTCAAATTCGCCTTCGACGATGTCTTCGTCGGTTTCGGAGGTAATACCGTTTCCGTTGGGAGCGGCCGTTTCGTTACCTTGTCCGTAGGCGGCTTGACCAATTGCCATGCTAGCCTGCTGCACTTCCTGGGTCAACTGCTGGATTCGGGCGACGTCTTCACCATTTAAGGCTTCGCGCAGTTCGGCAATCTTGTTTTCAACTTCTTGCTTCATCGCAGCGGGAGCCTGTCCATTCATACTGCTCAGACTCTTTTCAGTCTGATAAATAGTCTGGTCAGCCATGTTGCGGGCTTCGATCAGTTCACGGCGGCGTTTGTCCTCAGCGGCGTTCTGCTCGGCTTCATCGACCATCCGCTGCACGTCCGCTTCGTTGAGATTGGTGCTGGCGGTGATGGTGATCTGCTGCGTTTTGCCACTAGCTTTGTCGGTCGCGCTGACATTCAAGATACCGTTGGCATCGATGTCGAAAGCAACCTCAATCTGGGGGACACCACGCGGGGCAGCGGGAATGCCTTCCAATCGGAAGATACCAAGCGTGCTATTGTCACCCGCCATCGGCCGTTCGCCTTGCAACACATGGATGTCGACGGCCGTTTGGCTGTCTTCGGCCGTGCTGAAGATCTCCGACTTGCGGGTTGGGATGGTGGTGTTGCGGGGGATGAGAGTGGTCATCACACTGCCCATCGTCTCCAAACCCAGGCTAAGTGGGGTCACATCTAATAGGAGAACGTCATTAACGTCGCCTGCTAAGACACCTGCCTGGAGGGCCGCGCCGAGGGCAACCACCTCATCGGGATTAACGCTCTTATTTGGCTCTTTACCAGTCAAGTTGCGAACTAGTTCTTGAACCATTGGCATCCGGGTAGAACCGCCAACCAGAACGACTTCATCTAATTTATCGGCCGTGATACCGGCATCCTTCAAGGCCTGCTTGACAGGTGTCTCAATGCGCTTAACTAAGCCCTCGGTCAACTGCTCGAACTTGGCCCGTGAGAGCGTCATCTGAAGATGCTTCGGTCCGCTGGCATCGGCCGTGATAAAGGGGAGATTGATTTCCGACTGCATGGTGCTGGACAGTTCGATCTTGGCTTTTTCGGCCGCTTCTCGGACGCGCTGCAAAGCCTGTCGATCCTGGGCTAGATCAATACCCTGGTCGGCTCGATACTGTTCAACAATCCAATCGGTAATGGCTTTATCCCAATCGTCGCCACCCAAGTGAGTGTCGCCATTGGTGGCCTGAACCTCTACTAAGCCTTCACTAACTTCTAGGACAGAGACATCGAAAGTACCACCACCGAGGTCAAAGACCAGGATGGTCTCATCATCTTCTTTGTCCAATCCATATGCCAATGCGGCGGCGGTTGGCTCATTGATGATTCGCAGCACTTCTAGACCAGCGATCCGGCCAGCATCTTTGGTGGCCTGTCGCTGACTGTCGTTGAAATAGGCTGGGACAGTGATTACGGCCTTTGAAACTGATTCACCCAAATAATCTTCAGCATCTTTCTTAAGCTTACCTAAGACCATGGCTGAAATTTCCTGGGGCGTATAGCTCTTGCCGGTGACGGGAACTTTGACCCGAACATCATTTTGGGGGCCGCTTTCGATCTGATAGGGAACCCGTTTCACTTCGGATTGGGTTTCCTGGTCGTCAAAACGACGGCCGATAAAGCGCTTCACCGAAAAGATGGTGTTTTCTGGGTTAATGGTGGCCTGCCGCTTGGCAGTCTGGCCGACCAGTCGCTCGCCGTTTTTATTGAAGGCGACAACTGATGGGGCTAGACGGCCGCCTTCGGCCGTGCTGATAACGGTGGCTTCGCCCCCCTCCATGACAGCGACAACCGAGTTGGTTGTCCCTAAATCTATACCTACTATTTTGCTCATTTTTATAAGTCTCCTCGTATTTGGTAATTCGTAAATCGTAATGCGTAAGAACGTAAAGGTTTCATAATCCCATTGCCGTTTACGATGACACTCCAGAAACTACTGGAGGATTACGCTATTTTTTCTTTTACAGGTACTAGATTAACTGGGGATCGTTAGAATTGTGTAGATGAAATATATGAAAAGTGTTAGCGGTTTTAATCAATGGGTGAGCGGTAGCTAAAGATTGCGATGTCGGGATCGGTAAAGGGGATTTGGCGGGTGTTTGGGGCGATTTACGGCCGAATTTACTCAACGAAACCGACATTGTTTGAAAAGTGATTGATTTCACAAACCATTGTTGACAAAGCCTGATACACTAGCTAGAATGGACTTGCTTTTTAACCTATATTAACGCACATTCATTAATCGATTAATGAATGTGATCAGACATTTTGCTGGACAAAAAGGAGTAAAAATGACTTTTGAGTTACCCCCCTTACCCTATGCCGAGGATGCATTAGAGCCGAACATTGATGCCCGTACGATGAGTATTCATCATGACAAACATCATGCCGGTTATACAAATAATTTGAACAAGGCCTTAGATGGTCATAGTGATCTGGCTGCGAAAAGCATTGAAGAATTGCTCGGTGACTTGGACAGCGTGCCTGAGAGTATTCGGACGGCCGTTCGCAACAATGGCGGCGGCTACGCTAACCATAGTCTTTTTTGGCGCACAATGGGGCCAGACGGTGGAGGGTCTCCGTCCGGCGCTTTGGCTAGTGCGATTGATGCCGCTTTCGGCAGCTTTGACGCTTTCAAAGAGGCTTTCAGCAAAGCCGCTGGAACCCGATTTGGCTCCGGTTGGGCTTGGCTCTATGTTGATGGTGACGGCAACCTAGCTGTGACCTCCACGCCAAATCAGGACACGCCTTTAATGGATGGAAATACCCCCATCTTAGGGTTAGACGTTTGGGAGCATGCTTATTATCTCAACTACCAGAACCGTCGCCCAGATTACGTGGCTGCATTTTGGAACGTTGTTAATTGGAACGTTGTTGCTGAAAATTTTGCAGCAGCCAGTTAGCTGTTGTAACATCTATCAAGGAAGTAGGATTTAACAACCTTTAGACATCTGCTATGCTGCAGCATAGCAGATGTCTAAACAGAAGCAGAAAGGAGACCGCTCATGACCCATATTGTTACCAGATTATGCCTGCGTGACACGGCTTGCATCGATGTTTGTCCTGTGGAATGTATGATTTTAGGCCAGCCAGAAGAACAATGGCCCTGGCTTTATATCGATCCCGATACCTGCATCGACTGTGGCGCTTGTATACCAGAGTGTCCATACGAAGCCATCTTCCCAGAAGAAGAAGTGCCTTTCGATTACGAAGTCAAAGCAGGCCAATGGATCTGTAATACCAAAGAACTACTACCAGATGGTCAGCCTTTTGAAGGCGAAGTTGACGGCCATGACGTTAAGTTGCTGAATGCTAAGCAGTTAAATGGTGGCGAGGTGCTCGACCTGACTGAAGATATTCCGCCAAACTACGAATTCTTCATGGACGGTATCGGCCCTGGTTACGATGCCCTCGATATGTAATCTAAGAAGCCTGGCCGTTGCTCCTTGGGGCAAAAGTATCACAAATAAAGGCTAGGCTTTTCTCTGTCCAATTTGGGGCAGAAAACTTTTGCAATTAAAGGGGTAATTTTGCAGTCGCCCCTTAAGATAACGCCGGATTAGCGGGTAGAGAATTTTTTCTGCCTATTAATTCGGCTTTTTTGCTACATCTGATCTGGAGTGAAAGGAATGACCGAATACCGAATTGAAAAGGATTCATTGGGCGATGTTCATGTTCCGATGGATGCTTATTGGGGCGCTCAAACTCAGCGGGCTGTCCATAATTTTCCCATTACGGGACTTAAGCCGTATCCGGCCTTTATCTGGGGCATGGCGATTATTAAGCGGGCTGCGGCTGAGGTAAATGCCGATTTAGGGCTGTTTAAGGATGTGGAAGTTGGCGATCAGGTCATTTCTGCTGAAGCGTTGGTTCAGGCGATAATTATAGCGGCTGATGAGGTGGTTGATGGGCAATGGAATGACCAATTTGTTGTCGACCCAATTCAGGCGGGGGCTGGAACTAGCCATAATATGAATGTCAATGAGGTTATTGCGAATCGAGCCAACAAGCATTTAGATTTTCGGTTAACGGCAGAAAAGAAGCCTGTACATCCCAATGACCATGTTAATATGGCTCAATCAACAAATGATACCATCCCGACTTCGATTCGGCTGGGCTGTCTCTGGCGGTTAGATGAGCTGCTTAGTACCTTAGACAATCTAGCTTCAGCTCTGCGGGAGAAGGCTGAGGCTTTTGATGGTATCGTCAAAAGCGGCCGTACCCATCTCCAAGATGCGGTTCCGGTGCGGTTGGGGCAGGAGTTTGGTGGCTATGCTCGATCGGTTGAGCGGAACCGCCAAAAAATCGCAGAAGCGGCGGTTGGGCTGCGGCGGCTGGGCATTGGTGGCACGGCAACTGGCACAGGCTTGAATGCCCATGATGAGTATCATCATCGGATGGTAGCTACTCTTAATCGTCTGACAAACCTATCTCTCACGGAATCTGACGATCTGTTTGAATCGATGCAAAGCATGGGCGATGTCGTTTACTTTAGCGGTGCGCTGCGAACGCTGGCTCAAGATATGACCCGGATTGCAAATGATTTCCGGCTGCTCTCTTCTGGTCCTAGCACGGGCCTGGATGAGATTCGGCTTCCGGCCGTTCAGCCTGGCTCTTCCATTATGCCAGGGAAGGTTAACCCGGTGTTGGCTGAGATGCTTAATATGGCGATGTTCCAGGTGATGGGCAACGACATGACTGTGTTGATGGCGGGACAAGCGGGGCAGCTTGAGCTGAATGTGATGATGCCGGTGATTGCTTATAATCTGTTCCAAAGTATGGATATTATCATTAATGCAACGGCCGCTTTCACTGAAAAATGTGTTCGGGGACTCAAAGCTAATCCTGAAAAAGCGCATGGCTGGTTAGCCAAAAATGCCATCCTGGTCACAGCCCTCAATCCGGTTATTGGCTATCAGAAGGGGGCCGAAGTCGCCAAGGAGGCGATGAACACCAACCGCACTGTGAGAGAGGTAGTGATTGCAAAGGGCTATCTATCTTCGGAAGAGGCTGACAGATTGCTTGATGTTCGCACCTTAACAGACGGTGGTATTCAGGAATAACGGCCGTCCTACTTTAATATTTATTGATTAGAGGTTGGAGGTTGATGTTTGCCGTTGGTTGGCAAGCCTCAATTTCCAATCTTTAATTTACAACCAAACGATATACAAGGAGACTTGAATGAAAAAGTTTACAGTTTTTACCGTACTATTAGCGGCTATGGCCCTTTTGTTGGCAGCCTGTGGTGGCGGCAGCGAGTCTGTTGCTTTAAGCTTTGAAGGGAGTGATACATTCGCATTTACCCCCTCGAGCGCCTCTGTTTCTGCCGGCGACGAAGTTGAAGTAACGTTGAATAATGTTGGCGCTTTGGAGCACAGCTGGGTTTTAGTGGCTGATAGCGCCGACCCGCTTACAGTAACAGATTCTGATGCTGTCGCTGGCGCTACCACTGGTACAGTTGCTGGTGGTGAGACTGGCACAGTTACTTTTACGGCCCCGGAAGCGGGAGCGTACCAGTTTGTCTGCACCATTCCCGGCCATGCAGCCGCCGGAATGGTCGGACCATTAACTGTCAATTAGACGGTGTTAGAGCCTTCCCACCCTTGAACGGGTGATATAGGCTTTAATGGTTAAATGTGGAAGGGACTGTTTCATTTTAGACAGTCCCTTTCTTTTTTGTAAGAATCTGATACCAGTGAACAGAAGTCAGTAAACAGTGAGCCTCTATAAGCGACAAGAAGATTGGCGATGCACTAGTATCAATGCCCATAAACTAACGTAAAATGACTTTATCGATTAGTCGGAGCATGTACAAGGAGATGATGGCCTATTTGCAAGCGGTTTATCCGATGGAGGGCTGTGGGCTGTTGGCGGGAAAAGACGGCCGAGTTGAGCAGCATTACCCAATAGACAACGTGCTTAACAGTCCATTCGCCTTTGAATTAGAGCCAACTCAACTCATTGGGGCGATAATGGACTTGGAGTCTAAAGGGTTGTCTTTGTTAGCCATTTATCACTCTCATCCGAAGGGGAGTACGGTTCCTTCGCTAGCTGACATTGCTCAAGCCAATTACCCGGATGCCGTTCAAATTATCATTTCGTTTGAAAACCCGGAGCAGCCAGAGGGGAAAGGGTATTTGATCGTTGATGGCCGGGTTAAGAGGACCGAGATTCGGTTTTTAGATTAACCGTTGTGTAACTATCCTACCATTGAAGTGTTTTATTAGATGCCTTTGCTGTGGATGCTCGTTATAATCTGTTCCGTGTTGGTGAATGGTCTTCAAACAGATCCTTCCAACAAAACGGATTGAGGATTAGGCTGCATTCGAACGTTACTGCCTATTGTTAATGGATAGATGAAATGACCGTATTCCCTTTTGCATTTTCTGCATTGATTGGCTATATCTTTGGCGCACTTCCAATTGGTTTCCTGCTGGTGAAATGGACCAGGAAAATTGACCTACGTGACATTGGGAGTGGGCGAACGGGTGGGACTAATTCCTTTCGGGCTGCTGGTTGGCAGGTAGGGACTCTGACGGCGATTACGGATGTATTGAAAGCGGCCTGTGCTGTTTGGCTGATTCGAGGTATCTATTCTGAGGTACTTACGGCCAACGCCTTGCCTTGGGCCGAAATATTGACGGGATTTATGAGCGTGGTCGGTCACAACTGGTCGGTGTTTCTGGGCTGGGGCGGCGGCGCTGGAACCGGGCCGAATGTTGGTTGGGCGGCGGCTATTTGGTGGCCTGTTGCGCCGGTTGCAGCTATTGTGGTAGCTGGTTTGCTGTGGCTGGTTGGGATGGCTTCAATTGCTTCTCTGGCAATGGCGGCCGTTATACCTGTTTCATTTCTGATTCTTTATTTAGCTGGGGTAGATCCTTATGATCATACTTTTGCCTATGTAATTGGGGGGCTTATCTCTGCCTCAATTGTTGCTTACGCCTTACGTCCCAATATCAAGCGGTTGTTAGCTGGCAAAGAGCGCATTGTGGGGCCTCGCGCTAAGCGATTGAATAAGCAGAAAGGGGAAGCCTGAAATCGACAACTGTGGGTGGCGCAAAGTACCCGGTGTTTGAATTACCCTTTGGTCAACAGATCGTAATGCAATAACCCCATCCCATCAATGGCGACATTATCTACATCTGAGATTGAAACCAGGAAACGTGGCTCCTCAGTCAAATCTAGGGTTGGGTATTCTTGCGCCCATAGCTCTTGAATTTGGCGATAGATTTCTAGGCGGGCGGCGGGGTCTGTTTCGGCCCGAGCTGCTTCTAGGAGGGTAGCCATAGCCGGACTTTCATAGTTGGAGCAAACTTGGTCGGTGTTTGTAATAAAGTATTCAATCCAGGATAAGGCATCTAAAAAGGCGGTGGTTTGGCCGCTGGAAGGCCAACCTAGTATGAAAGTGGGATAGTTGCAGCTAAAGCTTTGGGGGCGAAAAACATCCCAAGCTGCCCCTTCGACAGTTACATCTATTAGACCTGTTTCTTCGATTTGGGCGGCCATCGCCAAAGCATATTCTTCTTCGACATCTGAATAACGTCCGTCGTTGACAAACCAGATGGTCATCTCTAGTTTGTTATCCGTACTATAGCCTGAAGCCAATAAAATCGAGTTGGCTGAACTCAAATCGCGGGGGGATTCTGTGGCAACTTGGCCGGGGATGCCGGTTGGAACGGGACTGTATAACGGCCGTCTATTACCATTGAAAATCTGGCTAGCCAACGCCTCCCGGTCGATGGCGAAGGAGATGGCTTGTCGCAAGCGGGCATTGTCCCAGGGATCTTCACTTTGCTCGAAAACGAGGTAACTCTTGAAGGCGGGCGGGCCTTCCCAATAGGTGTAGCTAGTTGAGTCTCTCAAAGCGAGGGCATCGTTTAGGCGTAAACCTGTCCAAGCGATATCAATGGCGTTGTTTTCTAGGGATTGGCGCATTTGACCGGGATCGTTGTAAAAACGAAGCTGGATGTTTTCAAAGGCTGGGGCTGGGCCGGGGTATTGGGGATTGGCTCGCAAACGCATTTGAGTGCCTTGCTGCCATTCTAGAATCGTGTATTTACCAAGACCACCACAAATGCTAGTCGCATCAAAGCCAGCGGAGAAACAGTCTTCACTGACGACAAAGTAAGGGGGGGTTGCTAAGAGACTGGGAAAATAGCCAACTGGCTCTTGGAGGACAAATTTGACTTGCTGTGGGTCAATAACCTGGATCGAATCTTCATCAGCAAAGCCATCTTCATTGGTATCCTTCAAAATGCCATTCACCTGAGTGTTTCCTAAACGGGCGGCTCTTATGACTGAGAATTTGACATCATCGGCCGTTAATTCGCTGCCATCAGGGAAAACTAGATCGGGCCGCAGCATAATGGTGTACTCTAAGCCATCGACTGAAATAGCTGGTAGATCGGCCGCAAGCACAGAGGTCAGGTTGTTTTCGCTGTCGTGCATATACAGCCCGCTCATTGTATTCATCTTCACTTCCCAACCGATTAAATCGGGGGTTTGGGCAGCGGGGTCCATTTCGGCCAGGTCGCCTACCATACCAATCACGAGTTCATCGGCCGGAGTTCCGACTAGAGACTCTCCGGCATTAATGGTTTCGTTGGTGACGAGTCGCATTTGAGTTAACTGGTCTAGAGTCCCTGCTTCTTGAGCGAGGGTAATAGCGTCGTTGAGCTTCTCAAGCAGCTCCTGATTTTCTGTTGAGACGGCAATGCCATATCGCTTTTGTGAAATCCAGGCAGCTTGCCCTTCGCCGCCGACGATTTTCAGCTGTTGGGGATGCAAGGTGGCGAAGTGTTCAGCATCATCACTATCAACTATTACACCCTGAACTTCGTTGTTTATCAGGGCTTGTATAGTGGCGCCTGGGCTATCATAAAATTGTAGCTCGGGTTCGGCTAAACCGACGACCTCTCTGGCGGTCTGTTCGCCGCTGCTAAAGCGCTGGACTCCAACCGGGATGCCGGGTCGAATATCGGTGTAGCCTTGGAGTTCGACCTCGTTGGCCCGAACTAACAATACTTGACCTACTTCAAGGTAAGGGATTGTATAGACTAATCCTTCTTGGGGTTGATCGGGAATGAGAAGGGCTGACATGGCCGCGTCAAATTCGCCGTTCTCGACGCTAGCTAATAGGCCGGTGAAGCTGGTGACGACGAATTCGTAGTCGAAATCGGCCGTTGCAGCCAGGTCGGCCATGACATCTGGATCGAAGCCGATGACGTTGCCAAAGGGATCGATGTCGGCGAACTCTTGAAATCGAGAGGGGGCATCAATGACAACGGTTATAAAGTTCGGGTTGCGGGTGACTTCTGGGGTGACGACTGTCTCTGGCGCACGGGTAACGGTACTGGTTGGTATAGGCGCTTCGGTGGTGGGTTGTTCGGCTGGATCATCAGTACAGCTAACGATGATTAAGGTTAGTAATAGTATTAGATAGATTGCTTTTCTATACCCTTTTTTGAAAGGCATCATGAATAGATCGTCCTCAATGGTTTTGTGGCTCGTTGCTAATTCGTAATTTATTTATTAATGGTACTGAATTACGTCGAATTATCTAGTTCACTGTTAACAAAGTGTTTTACAATTGTGAGGCTCGGATTCCTGCCTTCGCAGGGATGACAGGATTCAAATTATTTACTTACCAGTGTACTAGGCATTCTAAAGAGCCGATTTTTTATTTTCTTTGTGGGTTGGGAGTATAGCAATCTGACTGGAGTGGGCAAGGAGAAGATTAAATGACGTTATATTCTTGGATGAGACGACCCTCGGCAAAACGGCTGTAGTCGAGCATGGATATGTCGAGGGTGGAGGCACGGCCGTCTAGGATTATTTCGCTCATCAATAGACCGGCTATGGGGCCGTGCATGAAGCCATGACCGGAGAAGCCTGTGACAAGATAATAGCCAGCCAGTTGGGGAGCTGGGCCGAAAATGGGGTGGGCATCGGGGGTGACTTCATAGAGGCCAGCCCAGGCGGAGACGCGACCGGCTTTTTCTAACAATGGTAGGCGGCTGATAGCCGCTTCCATATGGACGAGTTCCCACGCTTCGTCGACGCTTTGATCTAATCCTGGTGGCTGGTCGGGATTGGACATGCCAGTGAGTAGTCCTTCGCCTTCGCGGTGATAGTAGAGGCTTTTGGCAAAATCGATGATGAAGGGAAAATCGGGTGGGATTTCGGGCAAAGGGGTGGTGGTCAGCATCTGGCGGCGGATCGGGGTGACGGGCAGCGGCACACCAGCCATGTCGCTGACGATGGCCGACCAGGGGCCAGCAGCGTTGACGACTATGTGGCTGGCGATTCGGCCGTGATTGGTCTGGACGGCGGCTATCTTGCCGTCTTTGGTTTCGATATCGGTGATGGCCGTGTCGGTAAAAGATTGAACACCCAGGCGACGACTAGCGCTGATGTAGCCAGCAACAACCCCATTGGGATCAGCCAGGCCGTCTTTAGCATGGAACGTTCCGGCGAGGACATCTTGGGCGGCTAGTTGGGGTACTCGTTCTCGAATTTCATCGCCGCTCAGCCATTGGGTCTGAACGCCCAAGCTGTGTTGGAGAGCGACATTGTTGCGGAATTTTTGAATATCTGTTTCATTGGTCAAGAGAAACAGGTAACCGGGCCACTGTAGATCAATGGCTTGGCCTATTTCTTCCTCGAAACGTTCTAGCATAGGCAAGCTGAGTTGGGAGAGGCGAATGTTAATTTCGGTGCTGAATTGGTAGCGGATGCCGCCAGCGCAACGGCCTGTAGCTCCCTGGCCGAAGAAGGATTCTTTTTCTAGGAGGACAACATCTTGGCAACCTTCCTGGGCAAGATGGTAGGCGACGCTGGCTCCCATGACACCACCGCCGATGATTACGATTTGGGCTTGTTTTGGGAGGTTTGGGGTCATGTTGGAAAGCGGGTAATTGACCTATAAAGGTACGAGCGTGCCTAAATTCGATGTGCGAGCGTTTTTGAGGGCGAGGCGAGCGGCGGCGGCATCTTGGACGGCAATGCCAACGGATTTGAAGAAGGTGATTTGGTCGGAGCTGGTTCGGCCGTCTTTTGTTCCTGCGACAAGTTCACCAACTTCGGCATGGATGTGATCGGCTTGTATGTCTCCGTTGTTTATGGGGACGAGTAGATCACCTGCTTCCTCCATCACTGCTTCCACTGAATCGACGACGATGAGGGAGCGGCGAATGGTTGCGACATCTACTTCTTGCATTTGGGGAGTGAAGGAGCCGACTCCGTTGATGTGAGTACCGGGTTTGATGTCACGGCCGTTAAAGACGGGGGTCGTTGAGGTTGTTGCGGCACAGACTATATCGGCCGATTTGACTGCTTCCGCTACATCGGTGACGGGGCGGATTTCGTTTGGTATTGGCCCTTGTCCAGCCATCTCTTTTGCAAAGGCGGCGGCGTGGGCCTGGTTGGGGCTGTAGACTTGGACGGTTTGAATCGGCCGTACTGAGCAGACAGCTTCTAGTTGGGTGCGGGCCTGGACACCGCTGCCGATGATGAGGGCGGTTTTTGCATCGGGCCGAGCCAGCAGGTCGGTTGCCGCACCGGAACCGGCGCCGGTGCGAATGGCGGTTAAGCTGCTGCCTTCTAGGAGGGCTAACGGCCGTCCGGTGACTGTATCTAAGACTAATACAGTGGCATAAATGGCCGGTTCGCCTTGCTGGACATTATCCGGGTAAACGGTTACGACCTTGATAGCGAGGTCATCGCTTTGGGTCAAATGGGCGGGCATAAACAGGGCCACACCATTTTGTTGGGGGATGGAAATTCGGCTTCTGAGGGGGACAGTGGCTGCACCGTTGGAAAATTGATTGAAAGCGGCCTTCATGCTTTCGATAACGGCCGACATCGGCAATGCCTGTCGAACCTCTTGGGCATTAAGAATCCTTAGCTCTGGCACAATTTATTCAATCCCTAGATATGCCTTTTGAATCTCGGTATTTTTGACTAAATTACTACATTGATCGCTTAGGACTATTTCGCCTGTTTGAAGGACATAGCCCCGATGGGCGGTTTGCAAGGCCATCGAAGCGTTTTGTTCAACAAGCAAGATGGTGGTGCCCTCTTTGTTGATCTGCTCAATCGTATCGAAGATGCCTTCGACTAGAATTGGGGCTAATCCCATTGAGGGTTCATCCATGAGCAACAGCCGAGGTTTAGCCATCATGGCTCGTCCAGTGGCTAACATCTGCTGTTCACCACCGGATAGGGTTCCTGCCAACTGACGGCGGCGCTCTGCCAAGCGGGGAAATAGTTCATAAACATGATCCCTATCTTTCCGGATTTTTTCGTTGTCATTTCGGGAAAAAGCGCCCATATCGAGGTTTTCGGCCACTGTCAGCTTTGCAAAGACCCCCCGCCCTTCGGGAACCATTGCGATGCCCTTATAAACAAGCTCGTGGGCAGCGTACTCACCGATATCCTCCCCTTCAAAATTTACGCTGCCGACTCTGGGTTTTAGCAAGCCGCTGATCGTTCGTAGAGTCGTGGTTTTTCCAGCGCCATTGGCCCCGATCAAGGTGACAATCTCCCCTTTTCTAACTTTCAGGGAGACGCCTTTTAAGGCGTGGATGTTGCCGTAGTAGGTGTGGATGTTATCGACTTCTAGGATTATATCGCTCATAGTAGGTTCCTGATACGTAATGCGTAAAACGTAAGGCGGTAAGGTATCTGTTACGTATTACATTTTTGCTTTAACTTTATGCAACGGCCGTTTTTTCTTCTTCTCGTTCGGCGGCGCCTCGACCAAGGTAGGCTTCGATTACTTTGGGGTTCTTCTGAATGTCTTCTGGTAAGCCTTCGGCGATCTTGGTGCCAAAGTCCATGACGGTGATGTGTTCACTGATGCCCATGACAACGCGCATATCGTGTTCGATGAGCAAAAGGGTGATACCTAGCTCATCACGCAAACTGCGGAAGAAGTTGGTCATTTCGGCCGTTTCTTTGGGATTCATACCGGCGGTTGGTTCGTCCAGAAGAAGTACCTTAGGCCGACTAGCCAGGGCGCGGGCGATTTCCAAGCGACGTTGGGCGCCATAGGGTAAGTTGCGGGCTAACGTGTCGCCAACTCCCCGTAAACCGACGAAGTGCAGTAGTTCCCTAGCCTCTTCTACAGCCTCTTTCTCTTCCCGCAGAAAGCGAGGGGTGCGGAAAAGGGCTTCAAACCATAAGGCTTTGTAATGGGGATGACGGCCGACCAATACGTTTTCGATAGCGGTCATATTGGAGAATAGGCGAATGTTTTGATAAGTGCGGGAGATGCCGAATTGGGTGATTTTATCGGTTGAAAGACCCTGGATAACGTGGTTATCGAAGGTAATCTCGCCTTCTTCGGGGGTGTAAAAACCAGTGATACAGTTGAAGAAGGTCGTCTTTCCAGCCCCGTTCGGGCCAATAACGCTGGCGATGATGTTTTCTGGCACTTCAACGCTGAGGGCATTGACAGCAACCAGGCCACCAAAGCGTTTGGTGACTTTATCCATTTTTAGAATGATGGTCATTGTTTTCTCCGGTGGGCGGTAATCAGTGGTCAGTAAGCAGTGAACAGTTGGCAATTGCCAGTCGTTATTTAGAAGTTCAACTTTTAGCCTGTTTTAGGTTAGATGTATTGTTGGCAAAAAAGTTGAACTTCTTAGGTTATCGTTTCCTTAATCAGTTGAAACGGCCGCTTCGGGATTGTCGAGAGGCGGCCCTCCCACATCTTCATCGCGTTGTTGTAACTCTCGCTTGATGATTTCGGCAGGCAAGAAGCCTTCTGGCCGGGTTAACATCATCACAATTAGCAGGATTCCATACATTAAGAGGCGATATTCGGCGAACTCTCGCAGAATTTCAGGCATACCGACCAGAATAAAGGAGCCGACGACAACCCCTGGAATACTCCCCATACCACCGACGATAATGACGGCAAGGACATTTAGTGAAATGAGGAGGCCGAAGCTGTTAGGGAAGATATTACCGACTCGACTGGCAAAGATCGCGCCGGACAAGCCGGAAAAACCTGCTCCAATGGCGAAGGCCATCAGTTTGGTCGTGATCAGATTAATGCCCATTGCCTCGGCAACATCTTCATCTTCTCGCATCGCCATCCACTGCCGCCCTAAACGGGAATCACGCAGGCGAATGGTTATAAAGGCGGCTAAAAGCGCTCCAGCTATAACGACGTAGTACATGGCCTGGGGTGTGTTGAAGTCAATCGGACCGAGGGTTGGGCTGGGAATGCTCAAAATTCCCTGCGCTCCGCCAAAGCTATCCTTGAGCCAATCGGACACAGCCAGAATTCGGATAATTTCGCCAAAGCCTAAGGTGGTAATCGCTAAGTAGTCGCCTCGCATTCGGAGGACAGGAAAACCAAGCAAAAGGCCGAAAAATACCGCGACGACTACACAAATCGGCAATGCCAGCCAGAAGTTTAAACCGCTAATACCTAAACTGGTGGTGCTGGTCAAAACACCCATCGTATAGGCCCCAAAAGCGAAGAAGGCGACGTAACCAAGATCAAGGAGGCCGGCGAAGCCAACGACGATGTTGAGACCCAAGCCCATGAGGATGTATAGACCAACCAGGAAGAAAACATGGCTTAGGAAACTACCAACGATGAATGGCAATACGGCAACGAGCAGAATAACCAACCCTAATGTAAGCCAGCGCATCGTTTTTTGGCGGCTTTCAGGGATTACCTGGGTGGAAGCGGCTACTCTGCTGCGGCGGAGTCGCAAGAAATAGGTGATGGCTGCCGCAGCAATAAAGAGAACAAGACCTGAAATTGGAATGAGGGTCTGTCCTCTGAAGAACAAGCGGACAACGGTTCGGCCTAGATTTAGACCAAAAAGATTGAAGGTCTGGGTCAAAATCTGGCTGAAAGGGTTTGCAAATACACCAGCTATCAACAAGGCCAAAAAGCCGTTGATGGTGGACCATTGAATGCGGGGGGGTAAGATGTAAAGAACGGCCACAAAAACGCTTGCCAAAATACTAACCAGCATAAAGATAAGACTGCCTAATACGAGGCCATTGTTGAAAGTGATCAGTTCGATCAGGGCCGGGGATATATTGACAAAGACGGTACGGACATTGATGCTTGTGGCGATTATTATCAGCAGGATATTGGGCAGACTGGCAAAGAAGCCAGCGATTGCTGCGGCCGTTAGGGTCTTTTGATAGTCTTCAGAATGGGTCTCTTTGGCGGTTAGATAACCAGTGATCAAGGCACCTGTTAAAAGTAAGACATTGCCGAGGTTTATGAATGTACCGAGCAGGTTTCGTTGGGCAAAGGTTTCAACCATGCCAATGGCGCTAACGTAGACAGCGCCCGCGCCACCTAACAAGCCAAAACGAATGAAGGTGTTCCAATCAAGTTTTTTATTGAGTACGTTTTCAGCCACCATATTTCACCTCACGCCTTTTTGCTGGCTAAACGTTCGCCAAGGATACCTTGGGGTCGGAAAATTAAGATTAGGACGAGCATGGTAAAGGCAATGGCATCTTTCAACTGGTTTGCAGCCGGAATGCCTAAACCTTCTAAAATCAAGTTGGGGCCGATGGATTCAAATACGCCTAAGAATAAGCCGCCCAACATCGCCCCTGGCACATTGCCGATACCGCCGAGGACTGCGGCCGTAAAGGCCTTGATGCCAGGGAAAAAGCCCATGAAGAAATAGACACCCTGGGGGCGGAAGAGTCCGTTGAAAACCCCGGCTGCTCCGGCTAAGGCGCCGCCAAGGGCAAAGGTTGTCACGATAACCTTATCAATGTCAATGCCCATTAAGCGAGCAACGTCTTTGTCTTCTGAAACGGCCCGCATGGCTTTGCCCCCTTTTGTATATTCTACATAGACGTAGAGGGCGAGCATTAGGAGAAGAGCGGCTATAACGACAACGATCTGGACGATTGGAACCTGAAAGCCGAGAATGTTCCAATTACCACTCAAGACAGTTACCTCCGGGTAGGAGGTGAAGTCTGGGCCGTATAGCCCTCTAAAGGTGTATTGGAGGGCAAATGAGGCCCCAATAGCGGTGATGAGCGGTACTAAACGGGGTGCGCCGCGTAACGGCCGATAAGCGATTCGTTCCAAGAGCAGGGCGACTAAAGTAGAAACGGCCGCTGCTAGCAGAATAAGTAGAATAATTGCAATAAGGGGTTGCGAATCGAGGAAGCCAGAGGCTTTGAAGGCGTTGGCCAGAAATGCGGCCGTGAAAGCACCAGCCATAAAAACTTCACCATGAGCGAAGTTGATCATTAACAAAATGCCATAAACCAGGGTATAGCCTAGTGCGATCAAGGCATAAATACTACCCTGGGCTAGACCAGCGAAGAACAGCGTGGCCCATTGTGCGCCCGTATATCTTCCAGCGCTAAGGGTGTTATAGACCCCCACGACAACGACAACAAGCGCTGCCACCCGAATTAATTGTAAAAATAGTGTTACCCAAGAAAACCGATCCCTATATCGTTGCAGCATTGAAACCCTCTTCCCTTTTCTTGTTAGTGTCATATGAGCCAGGTATGTCAGACATACCTGGCTCATATTTATTCAATGTTGAAAACGATCAGCTTAGGGTGTGTAAACAACAGCTGGAGGCCAGTTTTCATCACTAATTTCAGCATCGGTGATCTGGAAGATGCCCAGCGCTTCACCAGTTGCACAGTCGCCAAACTCGGTGCAGGTCAGGGAACCGGTCAGACCATCAAAGTTGGACATTCCGGCGATTGCATCGCGGAGTGCCTGACGGCCGATGTGGAGGGTTCCATCACTGTCTTCAACAGCTACTTCTTCAATAGCATCTAAGAGTATGTTGGTGGCATCATAGGCGAAAGCATGGAAGCCACTGGGTGGGGTTCCGCCATATTTTTCATCCCATTTGGTTAGGAATTCATCATAGCTAGCGCCGGTGATGTATGGGCCAGACATGTACATACCATCGGCGTTGGGGCCGGCGGCGGCGGGGAAGCTGGCAGCTAAGAGGCCATCAGCGCCAATGAGGGTGGTGTCTCCAAGTCCATCAATCTCTGAGGATTGGGCCACGATGAAGGGGCCTTCTGGCTCAAAGATGGGGAAGTAGAGGACATCGGGGCTGTCAGCAGCAACGGTGGTCAGGACAGGACGCATGTCGGTGTCACCAACATTGACTGCACCCTGGAAGGTGATGGTTCCGCCGAGTTCTTGGAAGGTTTCGGCGAAGACAAGTTGTAACTGGTCAGCATAGGGGCTGCCATCATGGATGGTTGCGGCCGTTCGAGCGCCTAATTCATTGTAGGCATATTCGGCGGCGACGCGGCCCTGGAATTTGTCATTGTGGGCGGTGCGGAAGTAGCCAGCTTGCCAGGTACCATTGGGGTCAGTCAGTGCGGGGGCGGTGTTAGATGGAGAAATCATGACTAACCCGGCGCTGCTAACTGTACCGATTGCGGCCGTTGCAGCACTGGAGCAATTTGTGCCGATGATGCCGATGACGGTGGTATCAGCAGCAACTTTGGTGGCCGCTGTCTGGCCGCCTTCTGAGCTGCATAAGGAATCTTCACCAGTCAAGGAGATGTCGTGACCTAAGAGTTGGCCGCGATCATCGATGGCGATTTCAATACCACCACGGGAATCTTCACCGAGGAAGGCAGTCGCGCCAGAGATGGTTAGCATATAGGAAATGTGAATGGGTTCGTCTGGGGCGATGTCAACACAACCAATGGCATCCTCACATTCAAATGCGGCTCCACCACAAGCGGTCAAGATTACTGAAAAAATCAGCAACATTAATGCTACTACTAAGATACGCTTCATTTTCTCTCCTCCAAGAAAACTATATTAAGGATTTTATATTTACCAGAAAGCCAGCCTTTTTCCTAGAGCTAGCATGAACAATCCTGGGTTTCTAAAATTTTGTTAAAATGATTTTGGAATCTGTGCTATAACACCTCCTTAAATATAAGTTGCAATTAAGCAAATACTCATATTGATTTTAGATTCTATTGATTTCCGGCACATTGTCAATTAAATTTCCTGTATTCCTGCCTTTGCGGGAATGACAAGCAAACAACTTATTTAACACTGAACTTAGGCTAGCGGTTCAATGACGACATCATTCTCGACGAATTGACCAGTTTGCATAAAAATAACGCGTTCAGCGATATTGATGGCTCTATCCCCTATTCGTTCTAGATTATGACCTACCCAAATTAAAAACGTCCCCCGGCGGATGTAAGCATCATCTGTCATTTCTGATAATGTTTCTCTATAAACTCGATGGTAATGCTTATCTAATTTTTGATCTCGCTTGAAAAGCGTTTGAGCCAGGTCTGAATCTCGTTTGGCGAAGGCTTCGACGGCCGTTTGAACCATATCCCGCGAACGCTCTGCCATTTTCGGTAATTTGTGAAGGGAATCGAAGGCTTCCTCATCATCTAATCGTTCAACGAGACGGGCAATTCCGGCAGCATGGTCGCCAATCCGTTCCATTTCAACGGCCAGGTGGGTGGCGGCAATAACGGTTCGTAGATCGATTGCCATCGGTTGTTGGGTGGCTAAAATGCGGAAACATTCCTCTTCAATCTCATAGCGCAGCAAATTTATCGACTCATCCCCAAGAATAACTTGTTGGGCCAAGTTTATATCACGTTGATAGAGAGCTTGCATCGCTAGAAGGATGGATTCATCTACCATACTGCCCAATCTTATGACATCGGCATCTAGACTGGCCAGCTCTTGATCTAGTATGTGACGTAGCTGAACATTCATCTTAGATCCTCCTGTGCAAAAGTGTTTGGTAGTCGTTTAGTAAACGGAAGTCAGTCTGTAGAAGAAAACAAACTGAAACCAAAGGTCTTCCACTTTTGGGGTTAGTATACCGAAGTATGAGGTCTACGTAAAATAGTGTGTGGGAGCTGGTTTTTTACGGCCGTTGCCGTGGCTTCTCCTTCAAATTCAGCCACAATCGCAAGCGCGAGTTCTTGGCTGTGATGATAATTCGGAATGGTCACTATCTTATCGCTTTGAACGAGGGGCTGATCTTGGGCTGTTTGTACCTCAGGATAAGCGCCGGTTAGGCCAGGAATGGCGGCGACGGTTCGGCCGTTTAATAGGCGGGAAGCGGCTAACAGATGGATGCCGGTGTTGATGGCGGCGACGATTTGGGCTAGCTTTGAAGCCTTATTTATCCAATCCATCAAACGCAGTATCCGCAGGGCATCTTGATAGCCTGGCCCGCCAGGAATAACGATGGCGTCATAAATTTTGGCATCGGGATAGATATGATTGGGCAAAAATTGAGCGCCACCGTGACAGGTGACTAGCTCTTTGGTTCGGGCAACGGTGTTTAGCTCGAATAGGGGGGAATCGGGGCGATTTGGGTGATGGGCATGAGCCAAAATCTGATAGGTGGCAGCCATGTCTAAAAGGTCAAAGCCATCGTAGATTAAAAATCCTATAGAATAAGTCATGCTAGTTGTCTATCCAATTTCATAATGTCATCGGCTGAAAAATCGAGGAAGGGGTCGCCATGACCGCAGGCGACAACGATGGGGGTTAAGCGAAGGAGGCGACGGGCTGATTTACGGGCGGCGGTCATATCGGCCGTGTTGAGGGAAGCGGTGCATTTTAAGTTACCACCGTTAGATTTGAGGGCATCCCCGGCTATGAGTATTCCTTGAGTTAGGTTGAAGAATGAATGATGGGCCATTGTATGGCCGGGGGTGGCTAGGACTTGCCAACTCTCTAATCCTGGAATGGGTGCGCCTTCTGCAATGTGTTGAATGGCTTTTTCTGGAATTGGTTTGTATCTTATGAAGCGATCCATAATTTGCTGAATCGGCCAGGGTAAATGTTTGGGGGATTTGCCTTCAATTAGAAGATCGGCCGTCTCTTTGGCGGCGAAGATGGGCGCGCTGGAGTGGGCTTGAATAGCTGCAGCCCCGCCTGCGTGGTCGATGTCGGCGTGGGTAATTAGAATTGCTTGGAGGTCGTTGGGTTGGCGGCCGATTTGGCTGATATAGCTGAGAATCTTATCTACATCGCCTGCTAAACCGGTATCTATCAGCACTAAGCCACTCTCGCCTACCCAGAGGTAGAGATTACTGACTCGTCCCTTAATCCAGTGGAGGTTTGGTAATATCTCCGTCATAATCTGATAGTTGTTAGTCGGACAAAACCTTTTCGGCCGCTTTATCAAAGATGGTCTGCAATTTCTGGAAGGTTTCTGGAGGGAGTGGTTTGCCAACGCCTTCTTTGCGCATGAACTTCCGCACTTTGCTGGCTGGCATGGCTGGGATTTCAGAGTCCTCAATATCGAGGCTTTTTATCTTTTCTGTGGTAAATACAATCATGGCCCCTATTGGTACTTCTTCAATTTCAGGAGCTTCTTTATTGATAAAGGCGGCTAACGATTTGACCATTGATTCGGTTTCTTCCTGGGGTTTGCCCAGCCCTTCTTGACCGAAGAAGCGGCGCATACCAATGCCTCGCTGTTTCCACTTGCCGTCTTTATAGGATATTTCGCCATTTTGGAATTTCAGGTTGAAGACGATGGGGCCAGAGGGGGTTAGGAGGACATGGGGGGCGGGGAGAATGAAATGGTACATTCGGCCGTTTCCGGCGGCAGGTTTAATCGCTTTGTCGAGGGCTTGATCGGGGCGCGGGCTGCGAACATAACGATGGGCTAGATAGGTGCCTATTTGGGCCATTATCCAGCCAGCTAAAAGGGCAATGGTCTGGTAAAAAACGACTTGGGCAGAGTCAAGGACAAATAGTAAGACCATGCCGCCGACCAACGAGACAAGACCGAGGACGAGTATCCGTTGTGCCCACCTCTTATATCTGGCGACTTTTTCATCATCTCGAATAATAACCATGGGAATCCTAATAATTAATTGTTGAATTGGTGAATTGTTAACCGAGCGACGCGCATGTTAGTCACTTTATCTCTTCTAAAAACATATGCAATGAATAACACAAATTGTCCAACTTATTGTCTAATAATTTGTGGCTAGCGTGCAGGGGATCGGCCGTTTTCATATTTTCCTAATACAAGACAGGCATTTTGACCGCCGAGGCCAAAGGAGTTGGACATTGTTATCTTTACATCTGCCTGACGTGGTGCGTTCGGCACATAATCTAAATCACAGGCGGGATCGGGGGTTTCATAGTTCCAGGTTGGTGGAATAATGCCTTCTTTTAAGGTTTTGGCACAGAAGATAGCTTCTATTGCACCAGACCCTCCCATCGCATGACCCATAACTGATTTAGTACTGGTGACGGGAATATTGTAGGCATATTCGCCAAATAGTTTCTTAATTGCATATGTCTCGGTGGCATCATTTACTGGGGTCGAGGTGCCATGAGCGTTGATGTAACTAACATCATCGTCTGCGGCGACGCCAGCATCTTCCAAAGACCATTTCATAGCCCGGACAGCCCCTGCTCCTTCCGGGTCTGGGGCGGCTACGTGAAAGGCATCTGAGGAGGAGGCATGGCCCCGAAATTCAGCGTAGATTCTGGCGCCTCTAGCCAGCGCCTTATCAAGACGTTCCAAAACGACGATGCCAGCGCCTTCACTTAGGATGAAACCATCACGATCTTTATCGAAGGGACGGCAGGCTTTTTCTGGAGCATCATTGAAAGAGAGGCTTAAGGCGCGCATGGCGGCAAAGCCACCGATGGCGGCTTCGTGAATAAATCCTTCCGCGCCGCCAGCGATGATGGTGTCGGCCGCGCCGCGACGGATAAATTCGGCCGCTTCGCCAATGGCCTGAGTTCCGGTGGCGCAGGCAGCGACAGGGGTGCTGATCGGCCCCTGAGCCTGGGCTAGGAGGCTGATATGATGGGAGGGCATGTTGGGTAAGGCGCTGGTTAGGGCGAAGGGATTAATCCGAGCGTATCCTTTGGTTCGCATTAGATCTACATTCTCGATTACCTTCTCAACGCCGCCCATGCCAACGCCGACAATTGCGCCCCTACGTTCTGGGTTTGGCGCTTCTTCGGACAGCCCGGCATCTTCAAGGGCCATTTTTGCGGCGGCCAGAGCAAGGTGTGAACAGCGAGACATCCGTCGGGCTTCTTTGAAGTTCATGTAGTTGGCTGGGTCGAACCCTTTTACCTCTCCGGCAATTTGACAGGGTAAATCGCTGGCATCGAACTGGGTTATTTTGGCAATGCCAGTCTTCCCGGTTAGGACACTTTGCCAGCTCTCTTCAGCGGTTAAGCCAAGCGGCGTTACCGCGCCAATGCCGGTTATGACGATGCGGGGCCGACCGCGACTATCTAAATATTCTGGGTTCATAGCTTTCTCCAACGGCCCGATTACTGTTCACTGGCCTGTTTACTGTTCCTAGTCGGTTTGTAGGCCATCTTTTATAGCCCCGACGACATCTTTCTCTACGGCCAGCCGCGCTTGTCCAACAGCTTGTTTGATTGCAAAGTCATTTGAGCGGCCGTGACCAATGATTACAACCCCATTAACGCCTAAAAGTGGTGCGCCGCCAACTTCATTGGGGTCTAGCTGCCGCCGAACACGGCCGAAGGCGGGGCGAGCGAGTAGGCCGCCAACAATCGTTCGTGGGCCTTTGGTCATCTCGTCGCGAATAAGATCGGACATGTAGCTGGCGATGGATTCGGCCGTTTTCATGATGAGGTTGCCAGTGAAGCCGTCGGTGACGGCGACATCGGCTTCGCCACGCATGAACTCTTTTGGCTCGATATTGCCAACATAGTTTAAGCCGCTGTCTTCTAATAAGGGAATGGTCTCTTTTATCAGGATGTTGCCTTTGCCCTCTTCTTCGCCATTGGATATGAGGGCGACGCGGGGGCTATCGATGCCTAAGACACGCTCGACGAAGAGGCTGCCCATGAGACCAAATTGCAGCAAGTATTCGGGCTTGCAATCGGCGTTGGCGCCATTGTCGATGAGCATGGGCCGTGACGTAATTGGAAAGACGACTCCTAGCGCTGGTCGGAGTATGCCTCTGATTCGACGAAGGGTGTGGAGAGTGGCAACGGTTAAAACGCCGCCGGTATTTCCGGCCGTGACAAACGCATCGGCTTGGCCTTCTTTTACCAGCCTCATGCCGACGTGCATGGATGAGTCTTTCTTTTGGCGAGAAGCTTGGGCCGGTTTGTCGGTCATCTCAATGACCTCGCTAGCATGTTGGATGTCGATGGGCAATCCGGCCGTCTCGTGCTGGGAGAGGGTTTTTTTTATGACTGTCTCGTCGCCAACCAGAATAATATCATCGCCAAATTCACGGGCGGCTAAGACCGCACCAGCGACATCTGGTTCGGGGTAGGCATCGCTGCCCATCGCATCTACTACAATTCGCATCCAGGTTCACTCTTTCCAGGGGTGATATTGGGATAATTTGCAGTGGGTGTTTAGTAATGAGTAACTGGTAATTTGTAATTGGGTGTTTGCATGGAGACAATTACTAATTATAGGTATTATAACTACCTGATTACTTAAATTAAGCTGCAAGGTATCACCACTTGTATAAGGGGCTGATTCTACCGATGGGCTACTGGTAAGTCAAACTTGACACCGTGCATTAATTACATATAAAATCTTATCGATATGGCAATAGATTCTGTAACTTTTGCAAAAGCGATGGCTGATGAGACTCGACAGCAGATTATGGGGATGTTGTGCTGTGAGTGGCTATGTGTGAGTGACATTGTTGAGAAGTCGGGCGTGACCCAGCCAACAGTTTCCCATCATCTTGGCATTCTTAGAGAAACTGCTTTGGTCAATACCCGGCGGGAAGGGAAGCAGATATTCTATACTTTGAATCAGGATGCGGTTGCGATTTGTTGTGGGGCCTTAATGCAGAATTTTGCGCCAGATATGGTGGAGGTCGGCGGTTAGTTTTATTGGGGAGGGGGTTTATCCCAGCGGTACAAAGAAATTAAGATTAGTCGGTGGTGCAATGCACTACCCAAAGTTTCTTGGGGAAACTAATAGGGAATGGGCAGTGCAAGGCACCTGTATATTGTTTTAGTCTATTGTGGCTAGAAGGGGATGTCGTCTTCTTCTTGGGCTGCGGGGCCGCTAAATCCACCATCATCATAACCGCCACCGCCATCATCACGACCACCGAGGAAACGGACAGAATCGGCCGTCATTTCGAAGGAAGATCCCATCGTGCCATCCTGTCGGGTAAAGACACGAGGACTACCCGTTTGAGGATCAGGGCGCAAACGACCCTCTACTAGAACGCGGCGACCTTTGCTTAAATACTGATTGACCGTCTCAGCCTGTCTGCCCCAAACGGAAACACGAATCCAAGTGGTTTCTTCTCTTGTTTCGTTTGTGCGGCTGTCTGTCCATCGCCGATTGGTGGCGAGACTAAAATTTGTTACGGCCGAACCATCGGGCATATAACGCATTTCGGGATCGCTACCTAAATTGCCAACTACGATTAATTTTTGATACATGTTCGGACTCCTTTCCTAACATAAAAGGGGGTCAGATTTGTTAAATCTTGCCATTAAATAAAGAACAAATGTTCTGAGTATTGTACCAGAATTTCAGGCTTTTTGCAAACATTTTTCGGGCCTCTACCTCCTGTAAAGGGCCTTATTGGGCGGCTCAAAAGGCTGGCTTAATAAGCCGCTCTTTTGAGCTTGCTTTTAGACCCAGCCACGCAAGCGAACTGCTTCGGCTACGCGGGCGACTGCAACGAGGTAGGCGGCGATGCGATTATTGACGTTTTTGCTGGCCGCCATTTTGGCGACAGCGTTGAAAGCGGCCGTCATTTTGGTGTCTAACCGCTGGTTGACCATCTCTTCATCCCAATAATATTGGTAGGTGTTTTGAACCATTTCAAAATATGAAACGGTGACACCGCCCGCATTACAGAGGAAGTCTGGAATGATGAAAACGCCCTTCTCGGCCAAGATTTCATCAGCCTGGGGGGTTGTTGGGCCGTTTGCGAGTTCGGCGATAATTTTGGCTTTAATCCGATCTGCATTTTGACCTGTTATTTGGTTTTCAATAGCGGCCGGGATCAGGATGTCTACTTCTGTTTCTAATAGATCGGCATTACTAATTGGTTCTGAGCCTGGGCAGCCACCAAGACGGCCGTGTACGCGAACATGTTCTGATACGACTGCAGGATCGAGACCATTCACGCTGTAAATACCGCCAAACTCATCGCTGATAGCGACCACCTTCAACCCTAAAATCTCATGGGCTAAATGAACGGCGTTGGAGCCAACGTTGCCGAATCCCTGGATGGCACAAGTTGCTCCATTGAGTGACATATTTAATATCTTGGCCGCTTCTCGAATGGTAAAAATTCCGCCCAGAGCCGTCGCGGGGCCGCGACCAGCCGAACCACCGAGGGTTTCGGGTTTGCCCGTGATCACACCGGGCTGCTGGTAGCCGTGGATATGTTCATACTCATCTAACATCCAGGCCATTATCTGGGGATTGGTGTTTACATCAGGGGCTGGCACATCCTTTGTCGGTCCAATGTGACGAGCGATGGCACGCATATAGCCCCGACTGAGGCGTTCTAATTCGCCGCGTGTCATCTCTCTTGGATCGCAGATGACACCGCCTTTGCCACCGCCGAGCGGAACATCACAGACGGCCGTTTTCCAAGTCATCCAGGCGGCCAAGGCTCGCACAGTGTCTATCGTTTCGTCGGGGTGAAAGCGGATGCCACCTTTGGCCGGGCCACGAGCATCGCTATATTGGACGCGAAAGCCACGAAAGGTCTGGGTTCGGCCGTTGTCCATCCGAACAGGAATCGTAAAATGAAATTCGCGCATTGGCTCCCGCAAAAAGGCATGCATATCAGGGTCTAGCCCTAACACCGCCGCCGCTTCATCCAACTGCGCCTGGGCAATTGCGAATGGATTTAAGTTTTCTTGCATTTCCTTCCTTACCGAGCTTATAAGAAGCCTGGCTTGTCAAGCTGTGACTGGCCTTGCAAAGATAAAGCGTGACTTCTTAATTTGTTAGTAAAAGCCTGACCTGTTGAATTGTAACACCACTGCTTTTTCAGTACGAATTGTGCTAAACTGACCGCCTTATGGACATTAGCCAGGTCATCGCTGCCCTTATTATCAGTCTTGCTGTTTCTTTATTAGCATACAAGCGTCAGTCTCTTTCCAAGTCTGGGGCGGCTGGGGCGACGGTTGTTGGAACGGTTATTTTTGGATTGGGTGGGCCAGCCTGGGGAATCATATTGGGGCTGTTTTTCGTCAGTTCTAGTTTGTTGTCCCACTTCAAGGAGGATGAGAAACAGGCTGCGGCTGAGAAGTTTGATAAGGGCCACCAACGGGATATGGGCCAGGTATTGGCAAATGGAGGCTTGGGTAGTCTGATTGCGCTTTTGAGCGTTCTGATGCCATCGGAGATCTGGTTTCCACTGTTCGTTGGGGTTATGGCAACGGTTACAGCCGATACCTGGGCGACGGAGTTGGGGACATTAGCGAAGCATCCGCCGCGTTTGATTACGAACGGCCGTCGGGTTGAGGTTGGTACTTCGGGTGGTGTTTCGTTGTTGGGAACCATCGTTTCATTAATGGGGGGCATCATTATTGGATTGGCGGCAGGACTGCTTGACCCTGATTTGAATGTGTTGGTGGGAACCCTTATTGGTGGGTTGGGTGGCTTGATGGGGTCCTTGTTTGACAGTTTATTGGGGGCGACTGTCCAGCAGATTTATTATTGTGATGTTTGTGAAAAGGATACGGAACGACGGGTTCATAAATGTGGGCAGGAAACACGGCCGTTGCGAGGCTGGGCTTGGTTGAACAACGATCTGGTTAACCTTTTTGCTTCTATTGTTGGGGCATTCGTTACAGCGGGTTTTTGGTTTATCTTGTAAATGCAGCCACGAATTTCACGAATTAAACGAATTTTGTGATGATCAAGGACATTTACTACAGAGAGCACAGAGAAAAAGAGGCTTTTTGTCGTTCAATATCTTCCTGGGAAGCACTACAGAATTAAACGAATACCTAATGTGCAACTATTAGGCGGATACCAAACCATCTAAATGGAGAGGTGGCCGACCAAGTTGCAAGTTAATAAACACACAAACTGTGTGTGAAAGTACCTTACGAATTAAACGATGCTGATAATGCCAGAGGTCATGAGCACGTGTTTTGGCGATATGGAAGCGTTCGGTCAAATGAGAACCGACCGTTTCCACCAATTTGCGCCAGCGACTACATGTTTTGAGAACAGCCAACGGTGGTTTTTCGGTCATGTTTTTACGAGCCGGAATCACCAGTTCAACATAGCGCTTGCGGGCCAGATTTAGCTGACGGAAGCCATCAACAAATCCTTTGTCAGCCGGAACGACGCCTTCAAATCCGGCAACCAGGTCATCTAATAGTTGGCTATCATGTGGTCGAGCAGGTAAAAGAGGGTAATCAATAATCATTCCGGCCCGAGAGATTCGCAAGCCTAGCTTGAACCCATAGTATTTCATATCTTTAGCCGCACAAAACCCATAATCAGCTTCAGGTTTGAAACAGCGGTCCCGACCACTGCGCGTGTAAGTGCAAACAGGCAAAGGTAACGTGTCTATGACTTGGACTGTATCAGTAGCCTGGCCACTAATTTGAGTCAATCTTTGCTGAATCTGGGCTTTGACACTCCACAAGTTAGCCGCTTGGCGTACAAATCCTGTTCTTTCCCTCAGTTTTGGGAAAAATGACTGATAATGGGCCTGAAAATAGTCGAAGATAGCTTCATCTTTGCTCAAACCAAAGTATTCACCGCAGATTTCGATGGTGATTACTTCTTCGTCGGTCAGGGCTGGTTGAAATCCACGCCGACGAAGCCGTTGTCCGGCAACAACTGCTTGATAATTTTCGCACACCAAAAGGTAGACCATGATGATAAAATACTCTCTAGACATCGGATTTTCTCCTTTTTGAATAGGTTGGTTGGTACCTCTATTCTACTTGGAGTTATCCGATGTCAATCACTGAAAAAGTCGCACATTAGGTAACGAATTTATTGTTGGGGTGGCGGTCTCCTAAGACAGTTCGTTCAGGCGTTCGGCGGCTTGGCGGAGGCGGAAAGCCAGGGTAAAGGCCAATGTTTTGTAGAATCGAATGGCGAAATCGGGGTTTGAGGCTAAGAGTTCTTCGACGTGAGCCTTCCCGATAACGGATACATCAACGGCTTCGTCGGCAACAACGGCCGCACTGGCTCCCTTTCCTTCCAAGAATGAAATCTCGCCAAAGACAGAGCCAGCTCCACGACGAGCAATAATGTCTCCAGCTCTTCGTTCGATTCGTACCTGACCTTCTTCAATAATGTAGATTGCTTCGGGCAGTTCCCCTTTTTCCAAAATCACAGCATCTTTTTCATAAGTTATGAGATTGGACTTCTCGGCCAACCGCCGCCAATCTTGGGTTGTCAGGCAAGCTAAGGCTTTTGGCTCCTCTGGTTGAACATCTGGCTCTTTAATTCCCAGATCGAATATGATCGGGAAGTAGGCATCTCGCATTTAGTCCTCCTAGAAAACAGTAGTCAGTTTACGGTTAACGGTTTTCTGTCAACAGCAAATGGTAATCTATTTTTGTATATTAGGGGTATGATACACGATTTTGGGCGTTTGGGGAGATGGAAAAGAGGTTCCACCTTATGGGACAGATGGAACCTCAGGAGTGTGGGTTAAGGGGAGAGGACAACGGGCATGAATATCTTGCCACCGAGCGTGCCGGAGATAGTTAGGTCGGCGCTGACGTTGTCGGCCTGGGCCAGTGTTAGGGGAATATCGGCCGTTGCATCTTCTGCCTGACTGACGGTTGGGCCAGCGGAGTTGGTTAGGTGGGTGATGGTAAAGGTGTTGGGCGATTGGTTTTGGGCATCGTCAGTTAAGGTGACCACTACGAAGAATGTTTGGGCCGTGCCACGTGATACCTGAACATTGGGATCGCCATCGCTGAAGGGAACGGTTTGGACACCAGCGGTTAATGATAAGGTTGAAACTGTTGTAACCAGGGTGTCATTTCCGGGTTCAAAAGTACCGGAGCCGTCATCGAGGTAAATTTGCAAATCTGCGATGAGGGCGTTGGCTTCGACCGTTGAGAGCGGGTCGGCCGTTCCTTCTTCAAAGAGCAAGGCCAGGCTGGTTAGTTCTAGATCGTTGTCACCGGGTCGGCCGTTGTGGGTAGCCACAATTTGGATCAGGTCATCTTGAGCGCCTGCTGGCATGGTTCCTGGGGAAGTATCGGCCGTTGCAAGGCCGAACTGTCCTCCCTGGTTTTCCCACCAGCGTATGGCGTTCTCCACTGCCCCGGCAGCCATGATGTCGTTGTCGCCGTCGCCGTCTACATCGGTCGCGAAGACGGCAACTGCCTGAAGATAATTGTCGTCAACGATATGCTCCATCCAGGTTGAACCATCGCCATTGAGATTTTCCCACCAAGCAACGGTGTTATCATTTTGGGAGCCGCCCAGGATGTCGGTGTCGCCATCGCCATCAAGATCGGCGGCAAAGATGCCTTCGGCGTTGGCGAAGTTGGTTCCAACGGGCTGACGGTTCCAGGTTAGACCGTCGCCATTAAGATTTTCCCACCAGGTGAACTCTTCATCGACGTTGGCCGCGCCGACAACGTCCATATCGCCATCGCCGTCTACATCTTCACTGTAGACACCGACTGCACCGAGATAGTTGTTATCTACTGGATGTAGGTTCCAGCCAGCGCCATTTTCCCACCAGACAATTCGGCCACCCGCCCCGCTGGGGAAAGCGCCAAAGGAAGCGCCCAAGATGTCGGTGTCGCCATCACCATCTACATCGGAGGCGTTGATGCCAACGGCCAGTTGAAAGGTGCTTGAGAGGGTGGTCTGACTCCAAACGGTGCCGATGCCATTGGTGTTTTCAAACCAGGCGGCCGTATCACCCCCAAATCCGGCCACGCCAAGCACGTCAATGTCGCCGTCGTCGTCAATATCGGCCGCATCAACCCAAAATGCACCTGTGAAGCCGCTGACAACAGTATGTTCTAACCAGCTACTGCCATCTCCGGTTAGATTCTCCCACCAGGCGATGGCATTGGCATTGACCCCGGCGGCCAGGACATCGAGATCGCCGTCGCCATCTACATCGGCCGTTGTCAGGGAGCGAGCGCCGCCAAAACTGCCATCGATAGTAACTTTATTCCAGACTGAGCCATTTCCGGCCGTGTTCTCCCACCAAGCGACCTGATTGGTGCTGGCAGCCACGCCAAGAATGTCCATGTCGCCATCCATATCGAGATCGGCCGCTTCCACACCGAAAGCGCCGTTTACGGCATTATCAACGGGATGTTCAGTCGAATAGAGGGCATTGGAGCGAATGGTGCCGTTTTCCCACCAAACGATTTCACTATCATCGCGGGCAGCGCCAAGTATGTCCAGGTCGCCATCGTTGTCGAGATCGGCCGCTTCGACTGAATGAGCGCCGTTGAAGGTGGCGCTAATATCTTGTTGGTTCCAGCTTGTACCAGCCCCGCCGTCATTCTCCCACCAGGAAACGGTGTTGCCGTTCAGGGCTGCGCCCAGGACATCCAGATCACCGTCGCCGTCCATATCATCAGCCTGGATGGTGTGGGCGCCGGAGAAGTTAGCGTCGATGGGGTGTGGGGTCCAGCCACCACCGCTGCCGTTATTCTCCCACCAAGTCATATCGTTAGCTCCCAAGATAGCGCCTAAAACGTCCATGTCACCATCGCCGTCGACATCGCCGGTATCGACCCAATGGGCGAAGGGGAGGCTGCTTTGGACGGTGCTTTTGACCCAACTTTGCGCAGTGTTGAGGCGATTTTCCCACCAAGCGATCTCATTATCATTGCTGGCGGCGGCGACAACATCAAGGTCGCCGTCTTTATCGAGATCGGCCGTTTGGACGGAGGAGGCGTTGCCGAAACTGCCTTCTATCGTCTCTTTGACCCAAGCGGAGCCATCTCCGGCGGTGTTTTCCCACCAGGCGACTTCGTTGCCGTCAAAGGCTGCGCCGAGGATGTCGAGGTCGCCATCGTTATCGAGATCGGCCGTTTGAATATCGTATACGCCGACAAAGTTAGTATCCACTGGCTTTGATTGCCAGCCATTTCCGTTCTCCCACCAGGCGATAGTATTGTCCGTTTTGGCCGCGCCGAGGATGTCGAGGTCGCCGTCGCCATCGAGATCGGCCGGAATCGCATTAATAGCTCCGCCAAAGCTGGTGGTGATGGGAGTGGCAGCCCAACTGTTGCCGTTTTCCCACCAGGTGATGGTGTTGCTGTTGGCAGCAGCCCCGATCACGTCGAGGTCACCGTCGTTGTCAAGATCGGCCGAATGGGCCGACTGCGCCCCGCTGAAGGCGGTGGCGATGGGATGTTCTTGATTGACGGGGATGGGTGGTTGGGCGTTGGCTATTAAAATGGTTAGGGCAATGACAAGGGTAAAGGGCGCTGCAAAAAGCAGTCTTGTTTTTTTCATCCTGTATCTCCTCAGGTTAAGACAATGATGACTATTCAGCTATAAGGTGAATCAAGGCCGCCGGACGATAAATAGACCGGCTACATCGATGCGCCCGATGAACCGGACTTGTCGGGTTTGATTACCTGTTTGCGAAGGATAGCTTACTCTTAATTTTGAATTTCGGCACTTTAAGGTTCCACGGATCGTCGGACGATAAATCGATCAGCTATATATATGCGCCTGGTGAACGGGGCTTATCAAATCTCACCCATGCAAAATGTCTGTCATTTGAGATTGTTGCTTATTTCAATGGTTTTAGGCTATCGAGTATCCAGGGAATTAGTTCGGCGACGGTGGGATGAGCCAGGACGGCGCGGCGGAAGAGTTTATATGACTCGTTAACGTACATGAAGGTGGTGATCATGTTGATGATCTCGTCGCCGCCGACGCCGAGAATGGCTGCGCCGAGGAACTGTTCAGTGTCGGCATCGACCAGTAACTTTATCATGCCGGCCGTTTCGTCTTTTTCTTTGGCTCTGGAGATTGAGTTCATTCCCCGGGTTGCCATGAGGACGTTTCGGCCGCTTTCTCGCGCTTCTTTTTCGCTCATACCTACCCGGCCGAGGGGTGGGTCGATGAAGACGGCGTAGGTTGGGACTCGGTCGGACAGCTTACGGTCTTCTTCGCCACCATAGAAATCCCAGAATATTTCGCCATCATTAACGGCCGTGTGGGTGAACGCCCCTTCGCCATTGATGTCGCCAACGGCGAAGATATGGGGTGTGCTGGTTTGCATATAGTCGTTGACTTTGATATAGCCCTTGCTATCGACCTCTACGCCTGCTGCTTCTAAGTTGAGGCGGTCGCTGTTGGGAACACGGCCAACAGCCATTAAGAGATGGCTGCCGCGTACCTGTTTTGCTTCACCGTCTTGCTCGAAGAAAACATCGATTTTCTGGGGCGCTTCTTGGGCAACCCGATTCACTTTGGCATCAAGATGTATGGCGATCCCTTCACCCTCTAATATCTCCTGAGCTTTTGTTGCAATGTCAGCATCCTCTCTGAACATGAGTTGAGGTGCGCCTTCTAACACGGTTACTTGACTACCGAGGCGACGAAAAGCCTGGGCAAATTCCAGACCAATATAACTGCCACCGACAATGATGAGGTGGTTGGGCAACTCTTTTAAGTTCAGTAAGCGAATGTTATTTAACCAATCGACCTCATCCAAACCGTCAATAGGAACTGTCCGCGCTCTGCCCCCGGCATTAATGACAATGGTGTCGGCCCTGATGATTTCGCCGCCAACCTTCATACTGTTTGGGCCGACAAAGGTGGCAAATTCGTTGTAAATATCGAGGTTTTTCATGCCTTGCAGCCAATCTTCCATGCTTTCGCTGGTGCTGTGGCGAATTTCATTTTGGCGTTCCATGACTTTGGCAAAGTCGATGGATATCTGGCCTGTATTAACGCCAAAGTCTGGGCCACGACGGGCCATGTGGGCGGCTCTGGCGCTGGCAACAATGGTTTTGGTTGGGGTGCAGCCATAGTTGACGCAACTACCCCCGAAACGGCCGCCTTCGGCCAGGGCGACTTTTTTACCCGCTTTCGTCAAGCGGGGTAAGACGGTGCCGGTTGCCTGACCTGTCCCAATCCAAATTACATCATAATTTTTCATTAATCTTGTACTCCTGTTTCAAAACACCAATTTCCTCGGTTCTATCCTGCCATAGTCTGATCCGAATAGACGTAAGCTGTCTAACTTTGCCGAAATTATAGGGCAACCAGGCTGGTTACGCTCCACTACTGTGGATAGTCTATCAACCGATCGGTTGATAGACCAAAGCACATCAGATGGATTCAGAAGTCAGACGGTTGGCGTTTGAAGATCAACTGGCTGTGGGATCACAAACAACGGTCGATATCATAGACTATATCCATATTGATTTTTGATTGCGTTTTGCATCAGTAAAGGAAATAAAAATGGAACAGATAATTAAGGTTAATCATATAAAGAAAGCTTACGGCTCAACCGTTGCAATGGAAGATGTTTCTTTGTCTGTAAAGAAAGGGGAAATCTTTGGTATTGTCGGCCCAAATGGGGCGGGAAAAACCACAACGGTTGAATCAATTATCGGGCTGCGAGAACCAGACGGCGGCACGATTCGTGTATTGGGATTAGACCCTCAAAAGGATCGCATTGCTCTGGCTCAACGGATTGGTATCCAACTTCAAGAAGCAGCCTTGCCCCAACGATTAAAGGTCTGGGAAATTATTGACCTTTTCTCCTCCTTTTATGACCATACCGTTCCCTGGGAACCTCTCTTGGAACAGTGGGGATTGAGTGAAAAACGGAATGCCGACTTCCAGAATTTGTCTGGTGGACAAAAACAGCGGCTCTTCATTGCTCTGGCTCTGGTTAATGACCCTGAGGTGGTTTTTCTGGATGAGTTGACGACTGGCCTCGACCCACAGGCTCGACGCAACACCTGGGATTTGGTGCGGGCGATTCGGGATCAGGGCAAGACGGTGGTTCTAGTGACTCATTTTATGGATGAGGCTGAAGAGCTGGTCGACCGCTTGGCGATTATCGACCAGGGCAAGGTGATTGCTATGGATACGCCACAGGCTTTAATTGAGAAAACATCTAGCGAAAAACGGGTGGTTTTTCAACGAAATGGCAATTTCAACCCTGAACTCTTGGAAACTTTGCCGAACATCAGCCAAGTTCATCAACATGGCGACCGGGTAACGGTCTATGGTGAAGGAGACAAATTGGTTTCGGCCGTTATTAATACCTTAGAAACAAACAATATTACTTTTGACAACTTACGCACTGAACAGGCTAGCCTTGAGGACGTTTTTATCGCTCTGACGGGTAAAGATATTAGGACATAAGACTGTAGGCAGTAAGTAGTAGTAGTAGTAGTAGTAGTAAACAGGAGATTATCATGAACAGCTTTTTAAAATTATCTATCGCTCAATTAAAGACCTTTTTGCGGGAACCGGCAGCTTTCTTTTTTACGCTTGTTTTTCCGGTATTACTTTTAGTGATGTTTGGGCTGATTTGGGGCAATGACCCATCTCCGCCAGGTTCTGACTTTTATTTAGGGGAATTTGGGTACGTGGATGCGGCCGTTCCAGCTTTGGCAGCTTTGGTCATTGGCACAACAGCCTTGATGAGTATTCCTGTCGCGACATCGACCGCCCGCGAACAGAAAATTCTGCGCCGCTTTAAGGCCACGCCGCTCCATCCATTGGTCTACGTGGCTAGCGATGTTGTCATCTACTTCGCCATTTCGCTTATCGGCATGATCTTGCTGGTCGTCGTTGGGCTGCTGGCTTTTGATTTACGATTCAATGGAAATTGGTTTGCAGTTTTGGGCGCTTTTACTTTGTCGGCCCTGGCTTTTATCGCCGCAGGTTATTTAGTGGCTGGCTTAGCGCCAACGGCCCGTATTGCTCAGGTTGTCGGGCAACTGGTCTACTTTCCGATGATGTTCCTGTCTGGGGCAGCAATTCCTTTGCAACTGATGCCAGAGGGTGTTCGGAGCGCTGCTGAAGTTTTGCCGATGACGATGATGGTACGCTTGTTCCAGGATTTATGGTTCGGCGGCGAGTGGTATGTACCGGCTATGACTGTCATGGCTGTCTTACTGGTCGTAGGGGCTATTCTTTCGGCTCGAACATTCCGCTGGGAATAATGATAGCTAGGAGTAATCAGTAGTCGGTAAAAAGACTACCGACTTTATACAGGTGAGTGAGCGAATCCCGTCGCTCCCGCACGTGACAAACAATGGGTCAACTGAGAATTTGGTTGGCCTATTTTTGTTATGGTTGAATACGAGATGATAGTTGGAATGTTAGGTCCTCGCCATTGGATAACTTAGCAACAGCACATGGTTGATGGCTTTTTAGCCTCTGTTACCTCTTCTGCTCCCTCCAACCAAAGCCCCAACCCCTAACCCTGCGACTAAACCAACCAGTGCCCAAAGCGGGATAGATGCCAATACACCTTCAATCTCGGCCGGCCGAAATTCTGGTCCATGCCCATGCAACCCTGTCTTCAAGGCCATGAAAACAATTGTCAGCAGCCCACTTCCAAAGCCAGCCAACAGCCCCCCTATCCCCATCACAGCCAGCCAACTAACAAATTGAAGTAATCGTCCACCTAAAAATCGCTGCATCAAATAGCCCGTTAGGGTCAGCGAAACGGCCGTTCCCATCAAAGTCACCCGCCGCACGTCCCCCTCAAAGCTCATCCAAATTACGCCATAGACGGCCGTAAAGATCATCAACCATCGCCACCCCGGAATTTTCTTTGGAAAAATCATGCCTATATAGTAGGACAAGATACCATCTTATCCAAGCCGACATTACTTTGCTCAAAGACTTAAATTTTGGCATAATGTCCAAACCGAAATAAGAATTTCTAAAGGAGAACAATTACCATGTCAGATGATCCAATTAAAGATGCCCTACGCTTAATGCCCTATGGCTTCTACAGCCTAACCTCCCGCAATGGCGATGATGTCAATGCAATGGTCGCCAACTGGATAACCCAGGCTTCCTTCACTCCCCGCCTTGTTGCAGTTGGCCTACAAAAAACTTGCTATACGCACGGCGTTGTCCAAGAAGGCGGTGTCTTCTGCGTCAATATCTTCAAGAAAGAAGACCAGGATGCGATGATGCCCTTTACCAAAGGCCGTTCCAAAAACCCCGACAAGATGAATGATGCCACCTATACCGAAGCCTCAGAGACGGGTTGTCCCGTATTGGAAGGGGCCGCAGCCTATGTGGAATGCAAGGTTGTTGACATTCATGACGTTGGCGGCGATCATGTGATTCTAGTTGGCGAAGCGGTTGGCGCGGCCGTTCTGAAAGAAGCCGAAGTTGGCGACATATTAACCTTACCCCATATCGGTTGGAGTTACGCTGGTTAAGCCGCCTCTATCAATGAGCAAATCGAGAACAAGAAAACCAACCTATGAATTGGCCGTTTGGCGGCTTGTACAATCTGGCGCCGCCGATGGCCCAGCTAACATGGCGATTGATGAAGCCTTACTAGAATCAGTTGAGGCAGGTGAGAGTCTCCCCGTTTTAAGGGTTTATAATTACCAGCCAGCCAGCCTTTCCATCGGCCGAGATCAGGATTGGGATGTGGCTGATCCTGACCTCTGCCAAGAGCAGGGCTGGGACCTCATTCGACGGCCGACTTCCGGCCGAGCGCTTCTTCATACGGCCGATCTAGCCTATGCCCTGTGTCTACCCCAATCCGAACCCCGCGCACAAGGCAATGCTGAAGAAAGCTACGCTCGCTTAGCTGAAGGACTGTTAAAGACCTTAAGCCTTATCGGGTTAGAACCCAACCGAACGCGGCCGTATTACAGCGATGACGGCCCCCCAGGCCCGGTCGGCTTTGACGGCCCGGCCGAAACCGACTTCGATGTCTCCATCGGACAGCGCAAACTCATCAACAGCGGTCAATGGCGAACCGATAAAGGTCTATTACAACAAGGCTCTTTCCCCCTTTCCGGCGCTGTCATCCAAATTGCAGACGGTCTCTGGTTTGATTTTCCAGGCCAGAAAATTGCAATGGTCCTTCGCTTGGGCTATCGGGCCACAACCCTCGAACTGATGACTGGCCGTGTCGTTCCCTTTGAAGAAGCCGCCGCCTTTTTCAGTCAGGGATTTTCAGAGGCCCTCAACCTAACCTTTGAAAATCAACCCTTAACTGACAAAGAAAAAGCTCGCGCCGAACAGCTGCGAGCTGAAAAATACACCAGTCAAAGTTGGTTTGAGCGCGTCTAAACGAATAAAACCATCAATCTTTATTTTGTAGGTTGCTCCTTTTGGAAGACCAGCAGCGTGTTGGCTGTTTTATTGATTTAACCTTTGTAATCAGGTTTTGTGTCTCAGCCGCCTGGTGCTACTGGCGTAGGCGTCCCTACAAAACCCTTCGGAATTTCCTGTATGTATGGTGTGACCGGTGGGGGCGTTGAATCAGTAAAGATAATCTCCTCAAAGCCCAATCCTTGCAGGAACGAGCGCATAAAAGCCTTCGCTTCCTCGTCAGCCATCTCAAGAATCCCACCTCCAAGAGCGGCCTCTAGCATTTGAGCCTCCGCCTCCTGTCGTATTAAGGTTTCTAACTGTGGATCGGCATTCGTAAAAATGCCGACATCTCTGTTGGCAACATAAGATTGCTCGTTGTCTAGTCGAGTGAAGAAAATCTCTGCTTCTGGCAAATGAACAACAACCGTTGTTGGGCTAACGACCTGTAGATCTTCTGGCTGCATCAGCGACAGATCAACCCCGGCAATAACCTCGCCATAGGCCACAAAAAGCAGCGTTTCCCCAAAAGCGCCAAATAGCAAATCCTGGTTTCGCTCAATCTGAAGCACATCCTGGACAGAATAGGAGCTTGTCTCCAACCGAGCCAGCGAATTAATCTCCTGCACGACGATAACCGGGTTTGGCAAGATAACGGGTGTCGCTTCTACAACGAGGTCTCTAAACAGATCGCCTACTGGGGCTGTCACTGACTGGACACCCCGTAACGTTGTGATTACCATAAAAACGGCTACCGTCATCACAATTAGAAAGACAATCAACAGCCCATAAGCTAGTTTCTTCATTATTTCCTATCCTTACTTCACCAATATGCTAGGCTGACGATACTTCCTTACCATTATAATAAGCGCAAATCTGCTTTTTCCACCTAGGATAACATCGTCCGTACAGTAAATGATATGGTCAACAGCGTACACAGCCTCTATTATAAAAACCTAAGAAGCCCATACAAAGTTCCGAATATTAATGATTTTATTATCATGCCATCAAGAACGTAAACAAGTGGGATCCGAAATATATCTATAATGTATCTCTGATTTAACAAACGCTATTGGGTTGTCGTTGGCTCCCCCTTTATAAGCGAGGGTTTAGATAAGTTATTTATTATCGACTTGGTGAACGGTAACGGACCGAGATTTTGAGGAGGTTCCAAATATCTGGATTATTTGAACCAAGCCCCAGGCCAAGACAGCGTAAACTAACAAGGCAATGAAGGAGCTTACCTCAAGCACCATGCCATTTCCGGCAGAAGGGGAACTAATCAATCCTGTAAAGGGCCACAAGAATAGATCAGTGAAACCATAAACCAGTTGAGTAAAGGCATTATTTGAATTCGCGGCAATCAACATTAAAAGCATTCTGAGCAAAATTGCAAATTCAAGTATGCCTGTAGCAACCCAAATCAAGCGAACCAGTTTGGCAACATTTGCTTGTCTCTCGGCGCCAACATTCTCAACGGCACGATGTTCATATAGATCCCCATCTCGGTCACGAACAACTTCAACCCGTTCACGGCGATCCACAGAGGCAACTGGTAAACCATCAGCTCCAGTTACAACATTCTGAGTAACTTTTTCTTCAACTTCTACTCTTTCTGTTCCAATTTTTCTGTCGGTCATCATCAACCTCCTAATAACAGCTAAAAATCATAGGGTTTTATCGTGTAATATTTAGCATCAAATAATTTCAGCAACTACTGCTATTGTCATCATTGTCTGCTCTCACAAACAGTTTCTACCTGTAAATTCGCCGTCGCCGACCACTAATTAGGCTCAGCGCCGCAGCAAATATCGCCGATCCGATAATTGACCAGACTATTGGGAATGGTTCTCCATCAATATTGACGGTAAATAGTTCTGGTAAACCAAGCTCACGACTTAACCATGTCCCTAATAAGGCACCGATAAATCCCATAAAAGCCGCGACTAAGCAGCCTCCTCTTGAAAAACCAACCAACGCTTGGCCTATGCTACCAACAATGGCTGCAATAATGACAAGCGCTAAAAAGCCTAACCATGTCATTTTTTTAACCTCCATCTTTCTCAAATAAAATTTATAGTGGTAAACCAATTAAAAACCGGATACCAAAATAAAATATACTTTTAGCATCTCATAAATCCGGCCCAAAATATATTAGGAATTACCCTACCATTGTTGAAAAAACACCCTACTTTGAGCTATTGGTGAAAAATCTTCCTGTTTACTCGATATTGCAGTGAATTACCGCTCAAAAGAGGTGATTTGCTCCAAACATTCATTAGGGGCAAAATTCTCCTATGCAAATCGCCTCCTGCATCATCACCTTTCAACTATATGGCGTTCGTTCTCTCAAGGGAAAGCGGCGCATCCTAAAATCAATCCTGACCCGGCTGCCCAAACAGTTTAACGTCGCTGCGGCTGAGATCGATCACCATGACACCTGGCAAACGGCCGTCATCGCTCTCGTCTCCGTTGGCAACGATGCTGGTTATTTGCACGGTTTAATGGAAAGGGCCATTGTCTGGCTTGAAGAAAATCGCCCCGATGCTGTCATCGAACAGTACAATATCGAGTTTCGCTAATGCGCTTCGTTCTATCGACAGGTTCCTTATGGTCATATAGTGTTGAACGGCTCTTTGGCTTTGCCTCCCAGGCCGGTTTCGACGGTATAGAGCTGCTCGTTGATATGCGTTGGGAGACCCGCCAGGCCAGCTATCTTCACATGCTGATGGCCCGTTACACGCTCCCCATTCTAGCCATCCACAGCCCCTTCATGCCCAACATCCCCGGTTGGCCCACCAGCAAACGAGAGCGTATCCGCTGTTCCGTTGAACTGGCAGAGCAATTAGGGGCGGGCGTGGTCGTCCATCATTTACCGAGTCGTCTGGGAATCGTTTGGGTTGAGATGCCCGGCCGTTTCCTGCCCATTCCTTTCCCACGAAATCACGATAGCCCTTACCGTCGCTGGCTTGAAGATGATTATGCTGATTTTCAGGCTACAACCACAGTAAAACTTTGTATCGAGAACATGCCCGCCTACAAACGATTCGGCCGTCGTTGGAATCTTTGGCGCTGGAACACAACCGAGCAGATGGTTCGCTTCCCCAACTACACTATGGACACCACTCACTTAGGCACCTGGGGTCTAGAGCCAGTCGATGTTTATCCCCAACTAAACGGCCGAGTCGGCCATATTCATTTAAGTAATTATGACGGCCGTGAACACATCCGACCTGAACTGGGCCATCTCCAGCTAGACAAACTATTAAGCCATCTAACCACAGTCCAATACAAAGGCGTTGTTTCCCTCGAACTACAACCAGACGACCTCGGTGCGGGCCAACCAGACGAGGCGATTATCGGTCGTCTTACAACCAGCCTAAACCACTGCCGCAAATGGGCCTCAAAAGGAGAATCAAGCGAATGATGACAGACGAATTTATTTGCGACACCCCTCAAGTACGACAATTCATCCAAGAAGTCCAGGCCCTCATCACTGCTACGACTTCGATCCCTGAACGATTAGCTACAATTAGACCCTTGTTTAGTCAGATGATGGCTGACCCACATTGGCTGCCTGATGAATTTCGGCAAACCTACGAGCAGGGCGGCATGGGCAAAGGCATTGCCAACTGGCTGCTCTATCGTGACCTGGAAGGCCAGCTATCCCTGTCAGCCCTGGTCTTGCCCCACGCCGCAGCCACACCCGTCCACGATCATCTGGCCTGGGGGTTGGTTGGTTTATATGTTGGCGAACAAGATGAAGAAATCTACGAGCCAGCGACGGCCGTTAGAACAGAAGACGAACACACAGATTTGAAATTAATAGAGAAAAAACATCTGGTTGCAGGCTCCTTTTATGAGTTGATTCCCCCAACAGGTGATATTCACCGGATTGTCACCACCAGCCAGGAGCCATCCATTTCTCTCCACCTCTTAGGCAATGATGTCGGCTGCATTTTGCGCCACCGCTTTGAACCAGAGACAGGCGCAGTCGCTCCTTTTCGCTCCGGTTATACGAATATAGATTGTGAGAGCATAGAATAGGAAGTTCAACTTTTACAAGAACCAACTACCAATCCCTGAAGTGACCAAAAGTTGAGCTTCTTTGTACGACTTAATTAATCTGACAATTTCATAATAACTTCATCAATCTCCATCCCCCGCGCATTGGCAAACCCCTTTTCTTCGCCAACATGGACAAAGCCACACTTTTCCAGTACCCGAATTGAGCCGAGATTATCCTTGGCAGCACGGCCGTGAATCGGCCGTTTCGTCATCACCGTCGCCAAAAATTCTCTCAACGCCTGTGTCGCCAACCCCTTGCCCCAATAGGCCCGATCAATCCAATAAGTCACTTCCAAATCGCCAAACATGATAAAGCTGGCGATGTGACCAATAATGATCTGACTGTGCAAGATCGTTCTGATGGTGACATTTTCATCGCCCCTTATTCGCCGCCAATGGCTGTCAAAGGCCTCTCGGTCAGTGGGGTCTTTCGCGGTAAAAGCCGCCATGTGTACTGCTTCCGAATCTTGTTGATGGGCAAAGAAAACATCGAGATCTGTCTCTTCAACTTCACGGAGCTTGATCTTTGATTTTAGAGGAGTAGGGAATGGGTTCGACATGCCATTAATTATAACATGTATATATGGTTGAACGAGTATTAAAGATGAACTGCTTCTAGTGAAAATCAAAGTTTAACCAAACTGACGTTCCATCTTGAACAAATGTTAAATTTCAAGTTGGGTCGCTGCTAATTTCAAACTTAACAGCTAGCCTTGTTTCTCACTAGCCCATCTTCCATAATCAAGTCATTGTCAAAATTACTACTAACTCTTTGCGCCTTTTGCGGGAGTTATTTCTAGAGGAGAAGTTGATGTTGCGAAAATTTTTATATATTGGACTTTTATGGGCTTTGCTCATGACAGCCTGTCAGGGTGGGGCAGATTCGGGAACGGCCGAACCAGCAGATGCTCCAGACGCAGGCGATCTAGTCATCTACTCTGGCCGGAGTGAAAGCCTCGTTGCCCCGATCATTGAGCGTTTTGAAGCCGAATCTGGCATTCGTGTTGAAGTACGATATGGTGGAACGGCCGAATTAGCCGCCACCTTGTTAGAAGAAGGGGAAAACAGCCCGGCCGATGTCTTTTACGCCCAAGACCCAGGTGGCATTGGGGCTGTCTCGGCCGCTGGCTTGTTAGCCCCCTTATCCCAAGATATTTTGAATAGGGTTCCTGAGCGGTTTGCGTCGCCCGATGGCAATTGGGTCGGCATTTCCGGCCGAGCCAGGGTCGTTGTGTACAATACTGAAACAGTAAGCGAGGCTGATTTACCAGATGATATCTGGGGCTTCACCGAACCAGAATGGGAGGGGCGGATTGGCTGGGCGCCCACAAATGGCTCATTCCAGGCGATGGTCACTGGGATGCGAGCGGTTTGGGGTGAAGAACAAACGGCCGAATGGCTAACGGGCGTTCAAGCTAACAACCCCATTGTCTTTGAAAACAACACCTCCGTCGTGGCCGCTGTCGGCACTGGCGAAGTCGAAGTCGGCTTCGTCAATCATTACTACCTCTACAGATTTATAGCCGAACAAGGGGAAAACTTCCCCGCCCGTAACTACTTCTTGCCATCCGGCGGCCCCGATTCACTTATCATGGTCTCCGGTGCAGGCATCTTAGCTACGGCCGCCAATGCCGAAAATGCTCAAGAATTCCTTGAATTCCTGTTAGCAGAAGAAGCTCAGCAATACTTTGCCGATGAAACCTATGAGTATCCCGTCCTAGATGGCATAGCCATCCATGCCCTTTTGCCGCCACTAACCGATCTGGATGCGGTCGCTGCTAATATTCCCTTGGCAAGCCTATCTGATTTAGAAGGAACGGCCGCTTTATTAAGCGATGTAGGCATATTGCCCTAGCTAGAACGCGGCATCAATGCAAGATGGTCAAAAAAAGAGTGACCATGTTGATTTTGTGTCTTTAATGGTGTTAAACGGCGTTAAATGCTGGCTAGCGCAAGGTTATTTTTGGCATTTTGCATCATTTATGATGCTATAAATGATGCAAAATTGGCTAAAGTTGACATAAGAAGATGGTCAAGCAATTAGCGGTTGGCCATCTTGAATGGCGGTTGGGGCTGGCGAAAGCGCCGGTTGTTTTAAGGCTGGGAATGGGAGGTCCATTCGTATCCGCCTCATTCCACCGCACATGGAAAGATTGTGTTTAAGCATCTGCCATAAAAACCATCCTTAATACTTTCTTTACATTTTGCTAACGTGATTCAAAGACTCTTATGCTTTAATAATAGGTGTTAGGATAATAGAAATCCAACCAAATACTTTTTCAGGTGACAGCCAACTCACATTTTAACCTTAAACCTCCTCCTACAAGTTGGCTGTCACTTACAAATTTTGAAAGATACCCCTATTAGCAAAAGGACGTTAAAACAATGTTCAAAAATGCTTCATTAAAACTATTTTCAGTGCGGGGCATTGACATTCGCCTCCATTATACATTTCCATTGATTCTTATTTGGGCGGCTCTCCAATATGGCATCTTTATTGGCGGCGGACTAAGCGGAGCTGTATTCGGCGTGGCAGCTATTTCCCTCCTCTTTGTCCTCGTCACGCTCCATGAGCTAGGCCACAGCTTCGCAGCCCAACATTTCAACGTGCCAGTCGAGCGCATCGTTCTCTCTCCCATCGGCGGCGTGGCTCAACTGCGCCGAATGCCAGAGGAGCCTAAACAAGAACTTATTGTAGCCATTGCTGGCCCGGCCGTTAATTTTGCCATAGCCCTTGTCTTAGGCGTAATCGCCTTCGGCTTTGGCATTTCAATCGTAAATCCGCTGGCTCTTTTTGGTAGTTTTTCCTTAACGAGTTTGTTTTCATATCTCTTCGTTTACAACATCATTCTAGCGCTTTTCAACCTGATACCCGCTTTCCCAATGGACGGTGGTCGTATTTTGCGGGCTGTCTTAGCCATGCGCCTCGATTATGTGGTAGCAACCAGAATCGCCGCCTCAATTGGACGGGGATTTGCGATCCTCTTTGGCATTTATGGTCTCCTCAGCGGCGGCATTTTCATGATGGTCATCGCCTTCTTCCTTTACACAATGGCCGGACAAGAAGCGGCTGCGGTTAGAGTAAACCGGGCCTTAAAAGGCTATACAGTCCAACAAGCTTATAACGCTTCTGTCCATCGCCTGCACCCCGGCCATACTTTGCAACATGCCGTCAATATGATGCTTTATAGCAGCCAGGACACCTTGCCGGTTACTGAAGACGGCCGTCTCGTTGGTCTCGTCTCTCGCGCTCGGTTGATGGAAAAGATGAACACGCATGGGCCTAACGGGTTAGTCAGTCAGATAATGAAACAAAACGTGGCTCCCGTCTCGCTGCAAAGTGAAATCACGGCCGTTCAACAGCGTTTCAACGAAGAAGGTTTAGATGCTCTTCCCGTTGTCGGTCATGGTGAATTTCTACTAGGCCTCATTACCCGCCGCCACATTGCCGAGCTATATCGGATGTTGGCTTTCACACCGAGAGCCGTTTCTGGTATCCAATCGGTCTAAGTTGATAAATACAAGCCACGAATTAAAAGTGAAAAAATCGCGCCATTCCTGTAATTCGTGGCTAATTCTTTTTGAGGATTGTTCTGAATTATCTAGAACCTAAATACCCATTTCCATATATGTTCGGGCAATCTTCCGTAGAGAGACGACAAAAGCGGCCGTTCTAAAGTCGTGTATGCCAGGATTACTGTGGAAGACCGTGCTAATCTCCTGATAAGCCATCCGCATCGTATCATCAAGGCCCGACCGAACCAACATCAACTCATCGGCCCCGGTTGTGATCTTAGCCCGCGCTCTTGCAGACAATTTCTCTCCAGTTAGTGATTCTAGTGCCTCAACAATAGCCAATCCCCGATACTCCTCTTGCCGCCGTTCCATACGGCCGAATCGAATGTGAGAGATATTCTTTATCCATTCAAAATAAGAAACCGTCACCCCGCCAGCATTGGCATAAAAATCTGGCAATATCACAACCTTTCTTTCCCGAAGCTTCTCATCTGCATGAAAGGTAATCGGCCCATTGGCAGCCTCAACGATAAGCGGCGCCTTGACATTATCGACATTCTCACTCGTAATCTGGTTTTCCAATGCCGCTGGAATCAAGATGTCGCAATCGAGTTCTAAGAGAGAACGGCCGTTTTCGATATAGCTGCCATTTGGATAGCCCTTGACGCCACCGTGTTCATTCATATATTCTCGCAGCGTCTCAATCGAAATCCCATTCTCATCAATGATGCCGCCATCCCATTCGGCCACACCAATGATATTTGCCCCATCCTCTTCTTGCAGGAATTTGGCAGCGTGATAGCCGACATTGCCTAACCCCTGAACAACGACATTCTTTCCTTCTAGCGTTCCCGTCAGTCCAGTCAGCTTCATATCCTCAGGGTGGCGGAAGAACTCTTGCAAAGCATATTGAACACCACGCCCGGTGGCCTCAACACGGCCGCGAATACCGCCATTTGTCGGTGGTTTTCCAGTCACGCAGGCAAAATAATTAATCTCATGTGGGTGGAGGTCTTTATAAACATCGGCTATCCAGGCCATTTCCCGTCCCCCTGTGCCCATATCTGGCGCTGGTACATTACCGCCCGGACTGATATAGCCCTTCTCAATCAATTCTCTGGCAAAGCGGCGGGTAATTGCTTCCAAATCATGCTCGTTATATTGGCGGGGATCAAGGATTAAGCCCCCCTTCGAGCCACCAAATGGCACATCGACAATGGCACATTTGTAGGTCATTAGCGAAGCCAAGGCCTCTACTTCATCCTGATTGACATGAGGCGCGTATCGAATGCCGCCCTTCACTGGCAAACGATGGTTGCTATGTACCGCTCGCCAGCCCTTGAACACATGGATTTTGCCATCGGACAGTTTGACCGGGAACTGTACCTGCAACACAGTATGGTTCGTTTTTATATGTTCTTCCAGACCAGGGGTTAGCTCCATCCCAAGATGATTAAAGGCATTATCAACCATCTTTTCGACACTTTCCAGGAATGTATTACGGGTTTTGGGAAGGCCATCACTCATATTCAATTTCCTCCTATTAGAATAGCCACGAATTACACGAATTAAACGAACTGGGTTTGTAACGAATCAGGTGACAGCCACCTTTTTAGATGCATTGTTACCTAGTTTTCATTCATTAGTAATGGTTAGTGAGACATTTATTAGATTGAGAAATGGAATAAGACAATCTTTAGTATAGCCATTCTTGGACGATTGGGTAGATTGAATTTAGGAAACATGTTAAGGTATTCAATCTGTTATCTGAATCAAGGTGTTAAATGCTTAAAACGACAATTCAAATTGAGCACCCCAACGGCCGTTATAATGTCATTGTCGGCCAAAAATTACTGTCTCGGTTAAGGGTGTTGGCAGCATTAGATGGCCCAGTTGTCGTTGTTACAGATGCGAATGTCGGCCGTCTTTACACCAACCAACTAGAATCAGCCGCTACCATCACCGTCCCAGCAGGTGAACGTTACAAGCGGTTAGAGACAGTTTCCACTTTGTACGATGAATTTTTATCGGCTGGGTTAGATCGCCAGGGAACGGTTGTGGCTTTGGGGGGTGGCGTTGTCGGCGATATGGCCGGATTTGCAGCGGCAACCTATATGCGCGGGGTGGGGTTTGTCCAATGCCCGACCACGTTGCTAGCCATGGTTGATGCTAGTGTTGGTGGCAAAACGGGGGTGGATTTACCTCAAGGCAAGAATCTGGTTGGGGCATTTAAGCAGCCAACGGCCGTTATTGCCGACCTCGACACATTGGCTACCTTGCCGCCAGAAGAGTTCGCTGGTGGTATGGCGGAAGTAGTTAAAAGCGGCCTAATTGGCGACCCACAGCTGTTCGACCAATTGGAATCTAAGGAAGCGCTCCATCGTCACTCGCCTGTTGAAATCCTTCAATCAATTGTGGTGAATACCATTCGAGTGAAGCAAGCAGTGGTTCAGGCTGATCCCTATGAAAGCGGCCGTCGGGCTGTCCTTAATCTAGGTCACACCTTCGGCCATGCCATTGAACAAGTCAGCGGCTATCAGATTGGTCATGGGTATGGGGTGGCGATGGGCTTGGTGGCGGCGGCTCGTTTATCAGCCGTTCTGGGCCATTGTGATCCAACACTTGAACAACGAATTGAGGCCGTCTTGCTTAAACAACAACTCCCTGTCCGCATTCCAGCAGGTTTAGAGGCGGATGCCATCATCCAAGCCATGAGCAGCGACAAAAAGAAAATGGCCGGACAACTGCGGTTTATTCTACTGCGAGATGTGGGTGATGTTTTTGTTCATAGTGATGTTGAGGAGACGGCCGTCCAAGAGGTCATTGAGAGTTTGCAGATATAAAAATTAAGGACAGTCAAATAAGTATTGCTGGATAAGCAACAACTCATAGTTGATACGGGCATCCTGCGTTTCAGGGCCACTAGGCTGGTGGCGCTCCGTCGCTACTTTTAATGGCTTTCATTACACAACTTTTAATCACACCCAGTCCTTAAAGCCGCACGCATTCAATCGTCGCTTTCTAATCTTTTTATGATGGCACCTTCTTGTAAAGGCGGCTACCTAATTTGAACCAGCCAATTGTGTTGTTGGGGTGGCGGAAGAAAACGCCTATGGTACGGTCAAAGTAGTCATCTATAGCAATTACCTTGTCGGCCTCGTAAAAGGCAAAGGTGGCTGGCGGCGGTGGCGGGGATGGGGGAACGTCGCGGTTAGGGAAGCCTTGTTTATAGATGACCTGGCCGTTCAACTGCCCATTTTCAATCGTGAAGGTGATGTCAGCATATGGGCGGGAAAAACGGCCGAGATATTCCCCCAAATTCTCCTCGCCTGTCATAATTGGTTCCGGGTCAGTAACCGCTACGTCCAAATAATGCTTCAATGCCCAACGGGTCGTATCTTCAGTAATATTTCCCCCTTCGTCCCCATTGGTAAAGATGGCAAAAGCGAAGTTTCGGGATGGGGCAATGACGAGTCGTGAAACCTGCCCTTTTGTCCCGCCGCCATGTGAGATGAAGCGCACGCCAGCCCGGTCATTGATAAACCAGGACAAACCGATAGCCTGATCGCCGCCGCCAATCTCGAATTGTTCCTGCTGCATTAGGGACAGGGATTCGGGGCTGAGAAGTCTTTGTCCCTCGGCCGTTTTGCCGTCGCCCATATGAAATTGTGCATACTTCAACAGATCGGCCACGCAGGTCACAATGCCGCCTACTGGATAGACTGCGCGGGGCAGCGCCCAGGGACGGCCGACTTTCACTTCACCATCGACGATCAGATGACCTACCGCAAAACGGTGAGTGATCACATCGGCTGGACTTAGATAAGTGTGGCTCATGCCAAGTGGATCAAAAACCATTCGGTGGACGGCCGTTTTGAAGCTTTCGCCCAAAATCGTCTCTATCAAATGGCCCAACAGGTAAAAATTGGCATTGTTATAGGACCAAATAGTGCCGATTGGGGCTAGCTGGTCTATCTCGGCCATTAAAGCCATGTACTTTGCCGAAGCGTCATCCCCTTCCCCGGTATCCTCAAAGACATCGCCTACCCAACCGCTAGTATGGGTTAATAGATGGCGGATTGTGGCCTGGGATGCGGCCGTTTTATCCTTGACTTTGAAATCTGGTAAATAGCTTTGAAGGGTGGCATCGAGATCGATCTTGCCCTGTTCAACCAGCATCATGATCATGGTGGCGGTCACTGTTTTGGAGATTGAACCGACTTGGAACAGGGTGTCGGCCGTTACATCTAGCGGGTGTTCAACATTCGTGATGCCATACCCCGCGCTGGTTACTTCGCCATTATTCAACACCCCGACTGCTACCCCTGGAACCTGATGTTTTTCCATCAAATTTGCAATCAATTCGCCTAGTTGTTCAAATTTTGTTTCATTCATGAATAGAAAACCTGGGTTAGAATGGCGGGAGCCGACGTTATATGGAAAAATAAAGGTTTCACCCGCCTTTCCAACCCTTACCTGATTACCTTTTTATTTTGCTAACTTTCACCATTTGTTGGCGAGCCAGGTAATCTTGTAATTCTTGAAAATTAGGGGCGATTCGGTGTGGTTGATTGCCGGATAGCTCAACCGATTTCATGGCACTTTGAACGTCTTTCAGCCCATTGCCTGTATTGACAACCACAACCCGTTCGTCTCTTGTGACCAGCCCTCTATTTATTGCCTCAATCAAACCCGCATAGGCGGTCGCTCCGGCTGGTTCTGCAAAAACGCCGCTACCTTGGGCTAGCAGTGGAATGGCGGCCAAAATCGCTTCATCAGTAACTTGAATATAAGCGCCATTGGTCTGGCGAACGGCGGACATGGCTTTTATTCTATCTCTGGGTAGTCCGGCGCTGATGCTGTCGGCGATGGTATTGGCTTGAATCGGCCGTTTTGCCAGAACGTCTTCCCCATTCTCCCATGCCTCAGCCATATAATTGCTGCCCTCGGCCTGAACGCCAATGAGTCGGGGCATCTTTTCAATCCAGCCCAGGGCCAGCAAATCTTTTAGCCCCTTATGAATGCCGCCGATAATGCAGCCATCGCCTACGCTGACCAGGATCACGTCTGGGGCGTTCCAATTTAGCTGTTCGCAAATTTCGTAGGCGGCCGTCTTTTTTCCCTCGGTCATGTAGGGGTTGTAGGCAGTGTTACGGTTATACCAACCATATTCAGCTGCCGCTTCCAGGCACAATTCAAAGGCATCATCGTAGCTGCCATCTACGAGCATCACCGTCGCCCCATAGGCCAAGAGTTGGGCGATTTTCGCTGGTGGGGCTGAGGCGGGGACAAATATCACGCTGGTTTGGCCAATACTCGCGCACAATCCGGCCAAAGCGGCGGCGGCGTTGCCAGTGCTGGCTGTTGTAATAACGGCCGCTTGCTTCTCTCTGGCTTTAACCACTGCCAGGGCGCTGGCCCGATCCTTGAAGGAAGCGGTGGGGTTCTGACCGTCGTCTTTGACCCAAAGATGTTTTAGGCCGAGATCGGCTGCTAGGCGAGGGGTTTCGTAAAGCGGTGTCCAGCCCACTGCCAGTGGTGGTACAGGGCTGTCCGGTTCGATGGGTAGTAACGGCCGATACCGCCAAATCGTCCCCTCCAAACTACTTTTTAACCCCTCCGGGCTGATGGCATCCTGAATCGGCCCATAATCATAAACGACATCGACAATGCCTTCATTGCCATGTTCGGGGCAGATATAATCTATCTCATCTGGCCTATAAGTACGGCTGCAAATCAGACACTTCAAATGTTTCACATGATACATAAGCGGTCATCCAAATTGAAACGCAGGGGTGGGGACAAGAGCAGCCTTTACAAGGTTATTGTTGTTCCTGCATTTCCGGCCAGGGCACTCCCAATATTTTCGGGCGTGGTAATAATTGCTTTCTTGCCGCCGTTCTCAAGAAAATTGATAACGGCTTGCATCTTTGGCATCATACTACCTTTCACGAAATGGGTGCCTTCAGCCATATATTGTTTTGCTTCTGCCAGGGTCATTTGATCGACAGCGCGTTCATTTGGTTTTTGAAAATCAAGCATAACCCGTGGGATTGAGGTGCTGATCAGGAAAAGTTCGGCGTTGATGGCGTTGGCGAGCAAGGCGGAGGCTATATCTTTGTCGATAACGGCCGCAACGCCACGCAAATCGCCCTCACGATTAACAATCACGGGAATTCCCCCACCACCAGCGGCAATCGTAATTATGTCCTCTTTTACCAACCTTTTAATGACATTGCTTTCAATAATCCGAATTGGTTCTGGGGATGGGACAACTCGCCGCCAGCCGCGCCCGGCATCTTCCACCACCTGCCAGCCATTCTCCTGGCTGCGCTGTTCGGCCGTTTCCTTATCCATAAATGAACCAACTGGTTTGCTCGGACTTTGAAAAGCTGGGTCATTGGCATCAACCTCGACCTGGGTTACTAATGTGACGACCTGTTTTTTTATGCCCCGGCTTAAAAATTCATTGTACAAATTTTGCTGAAGGGCATAGCCTAATGATCCCTGCGTATCGGCTACACAAGCATCCAGTGGAACCTCATGCAGTTCGTGGGAAGCCAGTTCTGAGCGGCGTAAGATAAAACCGACCTGTGGCCCATTGCCATGGGCCAATGCTACGTTCCAACCATCAAAGATCATATCGCTGATATGGTGGGTTGTCTCCTTCATGGCTTCATACTGATCGGCCACGCTTTGACGGTTTTTATCTTTAATAAGAGAATTGCCACCAATGGCAACGACGGCGATTTGATTGGTCATAGGGGTGTCCTTTTTTGGAGATTAAATTATCTTTTACGTCTCTGTAATTTACGAACCTGCCGCGCTGCCTTCCGCACCATTTCGTCGGCCCGGCCTTCGTCTAAGGCAGCGACAGGGGGACGACCCTGGATTTTGGCTTGTTCGAGGGCGTGATGGATGATCAGGTGAGCGTTACGGCGGAGAAAGGCTGGATGGTCAGCGTTGGGATGTGTTTCGAGGTCGGCCGTTTTTGCCGCTTCCATCTTTTCTGCTAAATCTGCAATTTCTTCTTTGGGTAGATAAGCAACGATGGTGCTGAATTCCAGTTGTTCTTGAATTTTTACAATTCGACCCAAAAGCAGATCGCCTTCATCTACAACGCCGTGTCCCCCCGGTTCATACACCTTGAATTCCTCGTCGGTGAAGAAATCCTGTAAATGGAGTGTTTGGCCTTCAGAATCTAACAATTTATAGGCGCTAGCTGCCGAAGCTTCTAGCCAACTGTCTAATACCTGTTGCTGGTGGCTGGATAGGTCTTCATATTTTTCTTGATAGTAGGTTTCAATCAGACGCGGTTGGTCTGCTGCTTGATAATCAAAGATGAACCAATCAAAGAAGCGAAAAGCCTCGCCCTGGCTCATCTCCTCTGCATTTTCCAATGTGTAAAGGTTGTTCCAATAAAGGGGAAGGGCCGTTGCAAATGACTCCGCAAACCGTTCGTCACGAGCATAAGTTAGAAAATCGCGGCGCAACCAACGACCACCACCCATTAACTTGGCCCGCTCCTTTTCAACTGCCTGATCCGCCTTCATATGGCAGCTTTTATACTTCTTGCCACTGCCACAATAACAAGGGGCGTTACGGCCGGGTTTATCACTCATCATGCACTATCCTTTAAGCTAGGACTTTAAGTATGGGTAGTAATTCTGTGAGGCTGGAAATAGTATGATCGGGGACAACGCCATCAAGTTCTCGTTTTAGATGGGGTGGGGCCATTAGAACGCTGGTTAAGCCAACTGCATTCGCTCCGGCAATGTCATTTTGCGGCCGATCGCCAACAAAAACAGCCTGCTCCGGTTGAACATCTAACATTTCCAAAATCCGATGGTATATCTGGGGGTGGGGCTTCAGGTAGCCAACATCGCCAGAGGTGAGCCGGGCATCAAGAAAATCAATAATACTGTAGGCTTCCAACTCGACATCCCGCATCCACATGGGGAAGATAGAATTTGTAACCAATCCGATTTTATAGGCTTGTTGGCGAAGATTGTTTAATACTTCATGGGTATCATCAAAAGGAACAACGCCAGGGAATACCCCCCAATTGTATTCAGCTAATAAGGCGTTCATACGAACATCTTCGACTGCAACTTCCAATTCGATCAGAATTTGGCACATTACCTCACTCATGGAAGGGATAATCCATTCTTTTCGGGCCTCATCCCAAACCTGGCGTATCCGTTGTCGAACGACATCATAGAATTTCTTTAGCTCTGGTATTGAATGTCCTTCGGCAAGGAGATAATTTCGAGCTTTCTCTACCCGGCTGAGATGAAAAACATCCCATTTCATCGTCTGTTTAGACCAGTCTATTAGCGTATCATCGAGGTCAAAGATGACGGCTTTAATTTGTCGGCGCTGCAACGACCTCTTCCTTTTGGCCCTCGCCTTTATCCCCAGCCAGTCTGTCCAATAATAAGATGAGGCCAATGCCAACGAGCATTAAGACAAAGGCTAAAGCAACTTCACCGGCCGCGTTCGACAAATCTGGTAAAAAATTTGATTGTTGGGTCACAATTTCTTCGCCATGACTGTCCAGAATACGATTCCCAGCGGCATCTTCTAACCAGGCGACATCCATTTTCCAGGGCCAGACCTTGCGCAAGCTGCCAATCATCAGACCAATTAGAACGGCAACGGTCACATTGTGGTATTGCTTAAACAAGTAGCCTAATATTTGGGCAAACGTAACGAGACCTAAACCTGCGCCAATAGCGATGAAGGCTAAGCTGACGAAATCTCTATCATTGACGGCCGATAATACAAATTGATACTTGCCTAAAAGTACCAAAATGAATGCCCCGGAAATGCCGGGTAAGATCATGGCACAGCTGGCTAAAGCGCCGCTCAACAATAAAAACCACCAGCCATCTGGCGTTTGCAGGGGAACCAGGCCAACCAGAATATAGGCGCCGACGGCGCCAACGGCCGTTGCCACAATTAGTGGCAAAGTCCATTGTCTGATGCGTTTGCTAATCGTAAATATGGAGGCCAGGATCAGGCCAAAGAAGAAGCTCCACAGGTAAACGGGCTGCTCAACCAACAATGTTTCTAAAATGCTGGACATGGTTAGGATTGAGAATAGGATACCTAAACCGACAGCCAGCAGGAAGGGCCAGTTGAGGATGTCAAAGACCTCTTTGATGCGGAAGCGAACGGCCGCTTGAATAAATTTCGGCCGTCCAATGGTTCTAATCGAGTTAATCAGCTCTTCGTAAATCCCTAGTATGAAGGCCATCGTGCCGCCAGACACGCCCGGCACGATGTCAGATGCTCCCATACACGCCCCACGAAAAGCCAGCCCGACATATTCAGTCAGCGTTCGATCTCGCCGACCTTCGGTCGCTTCCGGGTTTGTTGCTACTTTTTGCATTCGTTAAACCTCTTTCAATTAAATTAAGCCGAAGATTATATAACGTATTAGGTTAAGGGTAAAACGAAACGAATAGCCTTTTCTATTAATTGGGCTGACAGCGTTGGTATTTCTAATTTTCTTTGCTATCTTTATAGTCGTTCATTGGTGAAAATCGACAAAGTTTAAGGATGAGGTTCTATGAGCAAAAAGCGTATTTCTGATATTTCCGTTGATGGAAAGCGGGTATTGGTTCGGGTAGATTTTAATGTGCCTTTGAGCAGTAAAGACCCGAATGATTCGATTACTGTTACTGATGACACCCGCATTTTAGCGGCCTTGCCAACGCTCAAATACTTACTAAACAATGGCGCTTCTCTTATTTTGTGTTCGCATTTGGGACGGCCGTCCTCCCCTGAAGATCGTCAATATAGTATGGCTCCGGTTGCGGCTCGGCTAGGTGAACTGCTTGGCAAGCCTATTATTCAGATGGATGATGTGGTTGGGGAGCAAGTATCGGACGCTGCTAACAAGTTGCAGCCTGGTGAAGTTATGCTTTTGGAAAACACCCGTTTTCATCCAGGTGAGAAGAAGAATGATTTAGGGCTTGCCAGCCAATTGGCGGACTTAGCTGATATCTATGTAAATGATGCTTTTGGCTCGGCTCATCGAGCGCACGCCAGTACAGAGGGGGTTGCCAGGGCGATGCAGGCTAAAGGCAATCCGGCAGTGGCAGGCTTTTTGATGGAGGCGGAATTAAAGGCGTTGGGAACGGCCGTTAATAACCCGCCGAAACCTTATGTTGCCATCATGGGCGGGGCCAAGATTTCTGACAAGATTCAATTAATTGATAATTTGCTCCAGAAAGCGGATAGGATATTGATTGGTGGGGGGATGGCGAATACATTCTTGAAAGCGCAGGGACATGAGCTTGGTAAATCTCTGGTTGAGGAATCGGCCGTTCCCCAAGCGGGCAAGCTGCTGGAGATGGCGGGGGATCGACTTGTCTTGCCCGTGGATGTTGTGGTAGCGACTGGGTTAGAGGGCGATGATCATCCGCAGAATGTGCCTGTACGGGAGATTTCGGCCGATAAGATGGCCTTAGATATTGGCTTGATGACGATCCAACATTTCAATGGGTCGCTACAAGGGGCGAAACTGGTTATTTGGAATGGGCCGATGGGGGTGTTCGAGAAGGAGCAGTTTGCGGCAGGCACCAATGCGTTGGCGACGATTTTGGCTGGGCTGGCTGCCCAGGGGACGGAGGTCATTATTGGCGGGGGCGATAGCGCTGCGGCTGTTGCTAATGCTGGCTTATCGGAGCGGATGAGCCATGTAAGTACCGGTGGTGGAGCGAGTTTGGAGTTTTTGGAGGGGAAGGAGCTGCCGGGTATTGCCGCGTTGGATGATTGACGGTGGTGTTAGCCAAGCTAACCGGATTTCTCTACCGGTTGTCAAAAATGAGCGAATTGAGGTTGAGAACAACTACTAACCACATTGTCAAAACGGCCGTCTGTCTCCATCTTTTCAACAACCCTTTCAATACCGCTTTCACTTTAAAACAACTTTATCCTTTGAAAACCAATTCTACCTTCGTTTGTAATCTCAATCTCATCGCCGGTTTGTAGTTTGTTGAAATCCGCTTCATCTAAGGCGACCAACGGGAGGGAGACGGTGTAAAGTTCGTCTGCGACGACGCTGGCGAGGGCGAAGAAGAAGTCGGTATCGGTGGTAATGATGGCAGTGGGTGCGGTTCCGGCACGGATGGCTTCGAGAAGGACGGCCGTTGTAGTCGATGATCCACGTGTAAAGGGTATAGCCAGTATTTTGTCTTTTGCAATTGAGCCGGAGAGCATATGGCGACGGTCGATTATCTCACCCGTCTTCCAATCGTAGCCCCCCCAAAAAGAGAGGGGTTCATTGCCAACAAGCGCCGTTCCCTTTGCCTGGCCTGCGATGATGACTTTGCCTTGCAGGATTATTGATTCCATAGGGATTGGTCTTGAATGATTCGGCCTGAAACGGCCGAATTAACACAATCTTCCAAGCTCCCAAAGGCAATCTTCTTACTCAATAAACCAGGCGAATAATAAGCAAATTTCGCCGAATTTGTCATCAAGTTCTGAATTTCTGGAGGCAGCATCGGGGAAGTTAGGATACAGGTGTCTACAGTTAGTTGTGCCCCAAACGCCTCCAACCCTTTCAGAAAGCCCGCTTGTTTCGCTAGTAAGGTCATAGCACGGCTGGAAGTGACCAGGAACTTAACCTCAGGGTGTTTTCGCCTCCCCTCAATTAAGGAAGCTAGCCGTCTGAATTCAGCTAACGAAAAATGGGGGCTACCTAATACCACTAGATGCAAGGTGTCGTCCTCTGCGTGGGTCAATTCACGACGGGATTCCCGCAATAAGTCCATGTTTACATCAATTGTTTGCAGCGGCATTTTTCCCTGGAACGCCCCTTCTAGGGTGGGCGCTTCTGGGGTAATACCTACCATGTGGAAGATGGCGACACCGCCCGACGAGGCTGCTCCTGCCCCAAATGCCTTTAACTGGTCTTCATCTGGCAGGACAGTCATGCCATCAATGACTGGAATCTTGTCCAATGTTAATTTGCCAATCAGGGTTCCTAGAACGGGATAAAAATCGTCGCTTTGCTGTAATGCGGTAGGCACATCAACCAACCGAAAAAGCAATTGTCCAGCTCTGTTCTCTTTGAGGTGCAAGCCATAAGCGGGTGCGCGTCCTGTGATGGCACAGCAAATATCGAAGAGGTCAGGATACCGTTCTGTCCTTGCTCCAATGACACTATTGGCAAAGGCGATGGCATTCGATTCGCCCCAAGCAATTTGTTGACCAAACGAGGGTTTGTTTTCCATTTGATACGGGGCGCAGGTCCAGGTAGGAATGGTTCCCATACTTTGGTAAGCGACCATTTGGCGATGGGCTTGCCTGGCCCAATTCGGAGGCACATCCCATTCTTGCCAATGATGTTCATCTACGCCGCTCACATTCAATGTTGTCGGTACTCGCACCTTCGCTCCCAAGCTTGCCAACCGCTCAGCAAATTCCAACCCTGCGTCGCCGATATATACAGTGCTGTCTATGTGGGCGCCGGAAATATCTAGTAGTTTCTCAGCGCCAGCCACTTCTGCCATGCGAGTCAGAATGGTCATCGCCATTTTAGTTGCCGGGCCATGATCGCCCCGTAGCATCTCTTGGTCCGTTTTAGATAATGTCAGCGTCATATTTTTTAGTGAAGATTCCCACATTTATTCCAAGGGATGATTTCGGTTGTTTGGCAAGTGACTTTGCTTAATTTTCTCCTATTGAGAATGCTTGAATGTTGAGATGATACTAGAACAAATGACTGTATGCTAGTTATAACGAGCGTCTTGCAGGGTTTTTCCAAAGTCAGTAAAAAGGAGCGAGAGCTTCCGAGATACTGGCATCGAAAAGACGTTGAGCAAAAGCCAGATTCTTCAGACCCAATTTACTAGCTAGACCAATGATGAAATTATTCAGCGTGGCCATCCCTTCAGCCATCAAAGGACTAGAGATACGAGTCGCATCTTCATCTAAAGTAACATCCCGCCGATAGTGGAGGCCGTTTTCAATGCCCCAGTAGTTTTGGATTAAGCTCATCAATTGTTTGGTGGAAACTTGTTTAGATGTCAAGCTCGTGATGCCAACAACCGACTCTGAGCGAAGCTTACCAGTTGTTAGACAGGTAGCTTGACGCTCAATTTTGAAGACACGTTCGACCCCAGGCCAGTCGAGATAACCCGTTTTATCATCTATGACTGTCAATGTTCGTTTTTCCAATCGTTGATGGGCTTTTCGGGAGGTATGTTCTATCTCCTGTTCCATCTTTGGTTGATGCCAGCCAGGTCGTTGAGGTAACGGCTCAAAAAACCGTTCAATATCATCTTGTAAAGTCGATTGGTTACCTTTCGCAAACCAAATATAGTCGCCACCTCCAGATAGAATAGCAACCGAGATAGAACGCTGAGTGAACATCGCATCGCCACAGACAACTCGGCCTCTCAGGTCAATTGCTTCTAACACAGTCGGCGCAGCAACTATTTCATTCTCCTTGCTTCCGACGGTGACCTGGCATAATACGATTCCCTCATCAGGCAAGTAAGCGGCTAACAGATGCACCCCTTGGGTTCGTCCTTTTGGAATAGTTCCTCGGAGTGTCTTTCCATCAATGGCTATCAACATACTCTGCTGACCACCATAACTCTGATGTAGAAATCTCAATAGGACACTTTGTAAATCTGTTAGGTTACAGCTATCTTGCAACGTTCGTCGGATTGTATTGAGTGATGGCACTTTCCCCCGTTCGAACTGGAATAATCTCACCAGTATCTTACACCTCAAACGTAGCCATTGGGCTATCGATGATGGTTTGTTCTGCCCGGCTAATTTGGCCATGATTATCCAGGTCAATAGATACGCCAATGGAAACTGTTTGCCTCTTTTGGCCCTTTTATCCTCTACTTTTGCTAAAAATTCTAACAATGCTGTCAGGTCCAATAGAATTCCATCTGATTCGATTTGTTGCAATGTGATATGATCCATTTAAGCCTCCTTCTGATTTTGGTGTCGTTTCAACTCCATATTATCAGTTTGAGGCTTTTTGTTCCTGTTTTTTTCCGACTTTGGAAAAACCCTGGAGCGTCTTGTATTTTCCATTGTTACGGCATTCATCACCTAAGCATATTTGTGAGCCAATACCCATGCAATTAGGAGAGGAGAAATGATGCACTATAGAAGTTGGTTGAGTTTGACATAACACATTGGTTATGTTAATCTTTTACTAAACATAAGCTAAAGGTAATCGAACCTATGACAAAGGCAATAAACTTGATGCAGAGGGTCCTTGATAAAGTCACAGTAGTGGATGGGGATGCACAAGGCAGATCGCAACAGACTGCTATTCTTATTGCTTGTGTCGCCCAAAGTTTAATTCCACCAACTCAACATCAATCACTCTGGGCATCAAGCAAACGTCATTGATGCTCTAATGATCACCCCTAATCCCCTTTCCCCAGATACTCAAAAGGGAGTTCTGTATGTCTTTTGATAGTCGATCCGATAGATTGTTGATTTTGATTCCGGCTTATAACGAGCAGGGAGCTATCCGGCAGGTAGTTCATTCCGTTAAAAAAACAGTTCCCCAGAGTGATGTACTCGTTGTCGATGATGGTTCAACTGACAACACCGTTCAGGAAGCATCAGCTGCCGATGCCATTGTTGTCCGCAATCCATTCAACCTATGTATTGGCGGCGCAGTACAAACTGGCCTTAAATTTGCCAGGGAACGGGGGTATAACATGGTCATCCGGGTCGATGGGGATGGACAGCATAATCCGACCGAAATACAAGCTATTTATGCTGCGCTTAAAGCGGACAAGGCAGATGTTGTAATCGGCTCGCGTTTTCTGAGCCAAGAAGCTATCTTTTCCATCCCATGGTCCCGTCGGGTAGGTATACGTTTCTTTGCCTTTATGGTTTCCATCCTAACCCGCAGTCGTGCGACTGATACCACCTCTGGCTTTATGGGCCTCAATCGCCAAGCTATCAAAACTCTCGCTCAATTCATACCCCAAGATTATCCTGAAGTTGAAAGTCGGATAATTTTGCACAAAGCTGGGCTGCGTACAATTGAAATTCCAACTTGTATGCGGGCACGCAAAACCGGGGTCAGTTCAATAAATAGTTGGTCTTCTTGCTACTATGCAATAAAGGTTTCTATCGCTGTCCTGACTGCTATTTTCAAAGAAATTCCTTCGCCGGTTAAGGAGGTAGCATGAATGTCCCTATAGAACAGCGAACGATTGCCATTGTTTTCAGTTTGGCCTTTGTCGTGCTGACTGTTCAGTTGATACGAAAAAACAAACTGCGTGAGGCTTATGCCCTTGGTTGGTTCATTTCATTCTTTGTCATATTAATCTTGTCGATTTTCAGTGGAATCGTTGATGTGGTAGCTGGTTGGTTTTCCATCAGCTATACACCAACCCTGGTCTTAGTAATTGGTCTGTTGGTAGCGTTGGTCATCCTCATGTTGCAAAGTGTTATTCTCTCATCCCAGGCTGATCGGATTAGGGACTTGGCCCAAAATTCAGCCTTATTGGAGTTGAGACTGCGAATGCTCGAAGAAAAACAACGGCCGTTACCAAAAGCAATGAACGGTAAAACCCATAAAAACAACCCCCTTGAAGCCAATAACGGCGAGGGTCATAACCTGGCTATTATTCAAGAGGGCAATTTTGAAGAAGAGTTATCTGTATGAGTGTTGAATTCTCGTCAGCTAGACGAACGCTCGTCATTGGTTTAGATGGGGCTACATTTGATTTGATCAAGCCTTGGGTGGCTGAAGGTCGCCTACCCACATTAGCCCATCTACTCGAACAGGGCGCTCATAGCAACCTGGAAAGTACTATCCCACCAATGACCGCTCCTGCTTGGACCTCCTTCGCTACCGGGACAAACCCTGGTCAACATCGCCTATATGATTGGATTGCACGCGAGTCTGACAGTTATCTCTTTTCGCCAATCACGGCCGTAGATGGCACGGCGCCAACGATTTACACTTTGCTTAGTCAGGCAGACCGGCGGGTTTGCGCGCTTAACATTCCCATGACCTACCCACCCCAACCTGTCAATGGGGTCATGGTCGCCGGAATGCCTGCCCCTGATGTAGAAGGCTTAACGTATCCAGTAGGACTTTATCAGGAAATTCTGGAGGAGGTTGGCGATTATATACTTTATCCCGATCCGGGTCAGGCTTACTCTGATACGGGGGTGGAAGCCTTCTTGGAGCGCCTTTACCGATGCACCGACTTGCGAATAAAGACCTTCGACCATTTACGTCAGCGTGACAACTGGGATTTCGCGATGATGGTTTTTAATGGCACTGATACCATCAGCCATGCCCTCTGGAAATATATGGACAAGACACACCCACTGTATGACGAGCGCCTATCTGCCAAATTTGGTGATGCAATCCGTGATTATTATGAATACATTGATAGCTATTTAGCTAAAGTGGTTGAAACGTTAGATAGGAACACGACCCTGGTTCTTATGTCTGATCATGGGTTTGGCCCCTTCCATAAATTTATTCATGTCAACAACTGGTTGATTCAAGAAGGGTTTATGAAAATCCGTCCCAAACTTGGATCAAAGCTTAAAAAGCGGCTCTTTGATCTAGGCTTTGCTCCAATGAACATTTACGACAAGCTCATGCGATTAGGCTTTGGGGCAATGAAGCGAAAAGTTGTGCGGGGGCAAGGACAAGGGTTGCTAAAGGCCCTTTTTCTATCCTTTGCTGATGTCGATTGGAGCCAAACAACGGCCTATTCACTAGGCAATGTCGGTCAAATTTATATCAACTTAGCTGGACGAGAGCCTAAGGGCAGCATCCAGGCCGGAGTTGATTACATCCGTCTGCGGAATGAGATCATGGAGCGGCTGGCCCAACTGCGCGATCCGGTTACAGGTGAATTGGTAGTAGAAACTATCTATCGGCGGGAAGATATCTACAGCGGCGAGCAGCTAGAGCATGCGCCAGATATCGTATTTATGCCCCGCCGCCTGGAGTATTTCGGCTTTGGCGAATATGAATTTGGCAGCAATCAGATCATTGAACCGATGAAACGAGGTATCTCTGGCACCCACCGGATGAACGGCATCTTTATAGCTTACGGGGATAACATTCGTCCTGGAACTATTTTGGAAAAAGCCCATCTCACTGACTTAACGCCTACTATCTTATATATGATGGGGTTGCAAGCGCCAGAATACATGGACGGCCGTGTTCTACACGAAATGTTCGCTGACAGCTTCCAACCGATCTTAGAAAAGCTGCCACATGAGTGGCAAAACGATTTCAATAGCAACGGCCAAGGATTAACGGACGAAGAAAAAGATATTGTGGCAGAGCGTTTACGCGACCTGGGGTACGTTGGCTAACACCATGATCGCTGCCGACGATGGCACCGTGTTAAGCCCCCCCCTTACCAACAGCCGGCTTAACGCCTTTACCGTTGACCTGGAGGACTGGTTTCAAGGGCTGACCAGCACCAATCGTCAGGTCGAGCAGTGGCCTCTATTTGAGAGCCGAGTGGTTCCAGCAACGCGACATTTGTTAGAGATTTTACGCACCTATCGTGTCCAGGCCACTTTCTTTGTCTTGGGTCATGTTGCCGATCACCATCCAAGGTTGATTGAAACCATCCAGGACGATGGTCATGAAATCGCGGTTCATGGCTATTGGCATCGTTTTGTTTCTCGATTGACTCCTTCTGAGTTTTCAGACGAACTGGCCCAAAGCATTCAAGCAATCACGGCTATAACGGGCCAGAAGCCGATAGGTCATCGAGCGCCTTACTTCTCAGTCAATCAGCATACGCCTTGGGTCTTCGACATTTTACAGGACCATGACATCCAGTATGACAGCAGTATCTTTCCTATTCGTAATGGCTTATATGGTTATCCAGGTATGCCTCGTTTCCCCTTTATCGCTCCAGGAACCGACCTCATGGAATTTCCACCAAGTACGGTGCGGCTGGGTGGCATGAATTGGCCTGTTGCTGGCGGTTTTTATACGCGTATGCTGCCTTATCCAATCATCAGATGGGCTATCAAGCGGCTCAATCGTCAGGGGCAACCAGCCATTCTTTATATGCACCCATGGGAATTGGACTTGGAGCAACCGGCTCATCCTGCCACACCAAGAGAGCGGGTCTCTCATTTTGGTGGTCGACGTTCCCTTGAACAAAAATTGCATCGGCTATTCAGCGAGTTTGGCTTTGAACCTTTGCGTAACAAGCTTGAGAAAAAGCAACCTGCTCAGGCAGAATCAGGATATTATGATAATCACCGAATTGACGGCCGAAAAACGGCCGCTTTGGGATAAATACATTAGGAATTCGCCCTATGGCTTGCCGCAGCATCTAAGCGGCTGGCAAGATGTTCAGCATCAAACATACGGTCACGAACCACACTACTTGATGGCTTTGGAAGCCGATCAGGTCTTCGGCGTTTTACCCCTTTTCCTCATCCGAAGTCTCTGGCTGGGTAATACTGTCAGAACGATGCCCGGTGGTTTATGTGCTGATAATGAAGCGGTGGCCCTGGCTCTAATTGAAGCGGGACGCGCCTGGGCCAAAGCAGTCAAAGCCCGCCGCTTTTTCGTTGCTGACAGCCGACAGAAGTGGACGGCCGATTTGCCCACAACAACGGAACACGTTTACTGGCGAATGGATGTCCAAACTGATACAGAGAGCTTATGGAAGGGGCTAGATGGTAACATTCGCCGCCAAGTGCGAATTGCCCGCCGTAACAACTTAGAGGTTAAGATTGACCGCAACGGCAGCTTGTTAGACGATTTTTATGAGGCCTTTAGCAACTTTGCCCACCAAAGCGGCACCCCTCTCTTCAGTCGCTATTTTCTCGAAAATGTTATCCAGATTTTCCCTGACGGCTTCAACATCGCTGTCGTGTATCAGGAAGGACGGCCGTTAGGCGCTTACTTTCAATTAGAATTCGGCCGTGCCAGCTATGGCATGTGGGGTGGCACGCCCCGCCAATATCTCAAACTAAGACCCGTTTACCTCGCCTTTTGGGAGATACTCAATGATGCCGTCGGGCAAGGCTTTCATTTCCTTGATATGGGCCGTAGTCCCACTGGCTCCAACGCCTCTAAGTTCAAGGGGCAGTGGGGAGGCGTTTCTCAGCCTGTCTATCAACAAGGGGTTGTTTTTAACCAGGAACAATCGACCAATCAATCTCAAGGGCTAAAAAAGGGTCGCCCCTTTCAACTGGTTACCTATCTCTGGCCTAAAATGCCTCTGCCGATCGCTCGCTATTTAGGCCCCAAACTTCGTCGACATGTACCATTCGCGTAAACTCCCCGTCCTGATTCAAAGGCCGGTCAGGCTGCTCAATGGCAATGCCAGCAATTCGTCTAAAGAGATTGCGGCTAAACAAGGCCGCCTTTTTATAAGTTCGCCGGACAAACCAGAACGCCATACCCAACTTGATAAACAGTTGTTGACAATCGGCCGTTCTCGTCGGAATGATATTGTTTTAAGCGATGAGAATATATCGAACAAACATGCCCGCCTGCTCCAAACAGAGTATGGCTGGCAGGTAGAAGCGCTAGATGAGAAGGCCGTCATACGGTTGAACGGCCGAGAATTACACGCCAACATCCCTATAAAGTGGCTGCCCAACCAACCGTTACAAATTGCTGATTATACCTTCCGGTGGTCTCGGCCGAAGGTAGCCGCGCTCTCAGCCTTTGGGCCTTCTAGCGCGGCCATAAGCCCGCCATTGGCCGGGGAGAAAAGCCGTCTTGCATCACTAAGTCGCTCGATACCCTTCTTCTCCGTCAGCCTTATCATCGTCTGGCTCCTTATCCTACTTGGTGTCCCGGCAATACTGCCGCCGCTCCTGGGCAGCAGCCTCACCTTTATGGCCCTGCTCATCACGCCTGGATTCCTTTTGGCTGACATCCTTGCCTGGCGGCTAGGGTTGGACAAATTTGAGCAGTTGGCCTTGGCCATGCCGCTGGGCGTTGCTGTGCTGGCAGTGCCAGGCATAACGGCTCTGTTATTCCATTTAACGATTACTACGCTGGCGATGGGCTGGTACATTACCAGCGCAGTTGTTATCGGCGTTTGGCTGCTAGGCCGGAGTGGTGCGCCGCTGTTCGGCCGCCTCTTCCATACGGCCGATTCATCGTCGCCAAAGAAATCTCCCCAATGGGCCATTGATGAACTGTTACTGTTGTTCTTCCTAATTGCTCTCTTTATCTTTATCTTCCCCTCCCTCTCTCTCAATAAAATTGACGGCGACGCTTATGCGGTCAACACCTTTGCTATTGATGCCCTGGCTGGTCTGCCGCTCAATGCCACAGAACCGCTTTTTGGCACCGATTTAGGCAGCGGGGTACGGATGATTTTCAACCAGTACCTAACCCTCTCCTATCTCTGGTCTTATTTGGCCGGATTGGACCCTATCGCGTTAATGAGTCTCTTCTCCCGTCAAATCCTGGCAATGTGGTCAATTATGGCGGCCTATATGTTGGGCAAAGCGGCCGGAAACGGCCGTCGTCGGATGGGTTTGGTCACGGCAGCTATCCAACTGTTGATTTTTGCGGCCGCTCCCTTCTGGCGCGGGGATAACGCCAGCCTGTACTTTTTTGAGCGAATCAATGCTGACAAATTCATGATTATGGTGCTGCTATTGCCGCCCTGCTTTGCTTTAGCAATCCGCTTCATTCGAAACGGCCGTCTGGTGGCTTGGTTAGCTGCGGCCATTGTCTCTTTTGCTGCCTCAACCATCCATCCCCTTGGCGCGGCAATGCTAGCGCTGGCATTGGGCGCTTTTGGGGCCATTCACTTGCTGCTCAATTTGCGGCAGCGTACAGCCTGGCGTCGCAGTAGTGGTTTGGTAGCGCTTTCGGCTGTCGTCATGCTCCTGCCAATTGTTCAACTCTTTCTTTCTCGTGGTGACGCCCCCTTAGCCCCTTCCTATCCTAACAGCTTCGATGGCTGGTCTATTGGCGAAAAGGTAGCTCCAATTTTGCCATTCGTCGATGTTCCAACCGTTGACCTCTACGGGTCGCTGCCTCAACTTGAGCAACTCGAAGCCAGCCAGGCCAATGAAACGACCAATCCCTTCCTGATTTGGCGCTTTGCTGTCAACATGGGCCGTCAACGGCTGGTATTCTTTGACGTAGACAATTTCATCTCCGATCCGCGCTTGTTGATAGAGCCGCCATACTTACTGGCCTTGTTCTTGTTGCCACTCCTCATCTGGCGTATGCGTCGGAATCCGGGTATTCAATTCGCGGTTAGTACCACGCTGGCAATTCTATTTGTGATGTTTAATCCATTGGTGACGCCGCTCATCGGTTCGCTCGTCATGCCCTGGATTTTATGGCGATTCGTCTGGCTGCTACCTTATGCTTTAATCATCGCTCTGGCGGCCCAACAAATCCTGGATTCAAGAGGCGATTTATCAAAGGTAGATACTAATAAAGAGCCTGCGCCCCCAGGTAGATGGGGCATATCAGTTCCAGCCTGGTCTGATCGCTTTAGAGGGACTTATCTCCTGTCGGCCGCAATCTTGCTTATCGGGTTGTTGGCACTTCCAGCTATAAATAGCAATAAAGAGCATCTTCAAAACAATGCTACCTCATCCTACTTTTATCCCACCCCACAGCGCATATTTGATCGCTTAAATGCCCGGATTCTTACAGACCAATCAGCTATGGTGCTGGCTGATCAGGATTTGAGTGTAACCGTTGCCGCTTATGTTGCCCATGCCAGTATCCTGGCTCATCGGGTTCCGACAACCAGTGAAATCTTTCCAGCCGATCAGCAGGATATCGCTCTCCAACGGCTTATTGATCAGGATGCATTTTTCAATGCGCCTTATTTAACGGCCGAATCCCTAAATATTCTTTCTCATTACGGGGTAAAATACATCATCACCTCCAGCGGCAGCGATTTGGATATGCAGTTGCAACTGGCCTCCGATTGGTTTGAATGGCAAGTAGATGACCAATCCTACAGTCTCTATGCTGTTCTCTCCTTGCCTACTGAAACACCCGCTACCATTCAAGGCAATGCTGCCCTGGCCCAGCGCGATTGGGCCAGAGCGCGCGCCTTTTACCAAACGTCACTTGAGCAAAATCCTGGCGATTTATTGGCTTTGGCTGGTTTAGCTGAAATCGCCTACCAGCGAGGATTGTTTGACGGGTCATTTGTCTGGTGGAATGAAGCGCTGGCCCAGGCAGATTTACCTATTTTGCATGCCCGTCTTGGCCAACTTTATGCGCTTCGGGCCGATTTTGAACGCAGTATTATCGAGTGGCAGCAGGCCACGGCCCAGGCCCCCCATGTCGCTCGCTATCATGTTGGTCTTGGAGATGCTTGCCTCCTTGCTGGCGAAGAAAGCTGCGCTGAGGAACAATACTCGGCGGCCGTTGCCCAACGCAGCCTGCCTGACAAGGCTGCTGGGTTGATGGTTGAAGCCAACCTCTGGCAGCAGCAGGGCCGTTTTGACCGGGCCATCCCTCTCTATGAAGAAGCTGTTGCCCTCCAGCCAGTGCGATTCAACCAATATATCTTAGAAAGCGCTTACCGTGAGGCTGGACAACTAGAGAAGGCTGAGACGTTATTAGAGATGCTTGGTTCTGAAAACCCCTTTTCTTCTGAGTTGATGGCCGTGACCGCAAATACCCTGGCTACGCAGAATCATATTGATGAAGCAGCCAGCCTTTATATGCAAGCAATTTCTCTGCAACAGGCTCAAGTGCAGGATACAATTGATACGCGACTTGCATTGGCCCAATTGCTAATAGCTTCTGGAAAAATTCCAGAGGCCCAACAGGAAATTGAAGCCTTGTTGGCTATGGCGCCAAATAGCGGAGAAGCACATCGGCTGCAAGGCGATCTGTATCGTCTACAAGGAGATTTGGAACAGGCTGATATGGCTTATGAACGGGCCTTTATCCTTGAACCGAATCGGGTAACAATCTACGCCACATTGAACAACCAGCTTCGTCAGCAAGGCGGTCAGCCAGCAGATTGGCTGCAAATTCTGGAAACGGCCGTTAATCTCAACCCTGATGAACCTTCTCTATATGTGGCCTTAGGCGACCATTGGCGACAGCAAGGTAATCGGGCAGCGGCTATTGATGCCTATTTATCCGCCTTAGAAAGGCTTGATCCTGATAGGTTGCCAGATCAGTTTTTGCCGCCAGCCACCCGAATAGGCCGCGCTTTTGTTTATTCTCATCTAGCTCAGCTATATGAAGAGCAGGGATTGACCAGCGCCGCCTTAAACTATTATCAGGCTATGGCAGCTGTTGCCCCGGATACACCCTGGACTCAAATTGTCTTGGGCGATGCCTGGGAACGCCAAAACAACTTTGAAACGGCCGCAACCTTCTATAGCCAGGCACTGGAATTAGACCCTGGCTATTTAATTGCCTATTTGCGGCTGGCTGAAATAAACGATGTTCAAGGCAATGCTGAAGAGTCGGCTGTCTTGCAGCAGGAAGCCATTAGCCTTGCCGAGTTACAACTAACGGCGCCCATCCAGAATAGTACATTAGCTCTGCTGTCTTCCGAACCAGAGTTACCTATTTTCTCAGAGTCGGCAGCGAACGAACCAGTTAGCGCGAATCAGCTTATCCAACAATTACAATTAGCCGAGGAGCAGGCAACGACTCTTGGATTGCTAACCCATCTCTATCAATTATCTGACCAGACCGATCGGGCTATTGACCTCTATGAAACCAGGTTGGTCCAAATCGAACAGACCTTTAACTCAGAGGAACTAAAGGCCCAATATCATAAAGGTTTGGGCGATCTCTATTTATCACAGGGCCAGCTAGATTTAGCTATAGACAATTATCAAGAGGCGCTTGCATTGGATCAGTGGTGGTCGGAAGCACGGTTAGGGCTGGCATCTGCGCTGATAGCCCAGGAAGATATTGAGGCTGCTGTGGTGCAGTTGGAAACGGCCGTTGCCTTCGCGCCGGGGGTCATGGAGGCTCATATCGCTCTGGCTGATGCTTTGGTAGTGCAAGGTCATGTCGACAAGGCTCAGCTTATCTTTGAAGCCGTTGCCCAAAACTACCCGGCCAGCGCTCGCGCCAAACAGGTTTTGGCAGAACATTACGCCGCCCATCGACAACCACGCGCCGCCTTGCTTGTCTACCAAGAAGCATTAGACCGCGACCCCGGTAATACAACCCTTTATCTGGCAATGAGCCAGCTTTGGACCGCCCAGGGCGACGCAGCCCAGGCTCAGGCTGTTTTAGAATCTGGCTTAAATGTTGTGTCAGATGCAACCGATTTAACGACCGCCTTATCCACGCTCTATCTAGAGCAAAATAAGCCGGAGGAAGCATTGGCAATTCTCGGCCAAGGTATTAATCGGGTTGGCGAGAACACCCCATTACTATTAGCTTTTGGCGACTACGCTATGTCCCGGGCCAATTATGATCAAGCAACCGCCTGGTATGAACAAGCCCTTGAGGCCGACCCTGATTCAGCCCTTATCCAAGTAGCAATGGCTGACCTTGCCCAGCATTTAGGCAATGGAAACGTGGCGCTGGTCCACTATGAACAGGCTGTAGAGCAAGCCCCGACCACTACAGAATACTGGTTGGCTTTAGCGACCGCTTACCAATCGAATGGGCGTTACAGAGATGCATTGGCGGCTTTTTCCACCGCGCTCACAGTTGAACCAGATTTAGCGGCCGCTTATATTGGTATGGGCGATGTCTTGCAAGCTCAAGGACGGTGGGATGAAGCCCAAGCCAACTACGAAGAGGGTCTAATTGATATTCCTACCTCGGCCTGGTTGATGAGCGCCTATGCTCGTTTTCTGGTCACTCAAGGGGATGAAATTCAGGCGTTAACGCTTTTGCAACGAGCTGAGAAAGCTGTGCAAGATGTGCCTACTATGGTTATCATCGCTGGTATATATGGTGAATTGGGCAGGTTAGAGACGAGTGAAGGGCTGCTGAATGCCGCCTTAGAGCAAGAGCCAGGTTCGATATTGGTCCTTATCGGATTGGGAGACCTTTATGAGAGGCAAGACCGCATGGTCGAGGCTCAACTTTTATATGAGCAAATGGTTGCCTTGAACCCGGGTTTACCGATCGGCTATTTACGATTAGGTAATCTAGCTAACGTAGCTGGTGATCAGGATACAGCGGATGAATATGCCGCCCTAGCGCAGCAAGTCGCGCCAGGCGCATTTGGACCATAATATGTGGACTTTGAGAATTTTTTTGACAGCCATATTTCTATTGCCTATTGAATTGACGCCGCTGCCGAGAACACCGGTTGATTCGGTAAGTGAATTGTGGTTGGATGTTAGCATCGGTGCCCCCTTGGTTGACTGGTATAACGCCGTTGCCCGACCAACTGACATTGCTCGGATCGAACACCCAAGCCAATTAGGTTTGCTCGACCAGATTACAGTCGGCCGTAAATTAGTTATCTTTAAATCCGTCGCAGAAGCAGAACAACTCCTTCCCGAAATCGCCGATCAAATTGATATTATTGGCTACAATTTAGAACACAGTCCGTCAAACCCAGCCGAGGAACAAGCTGCTCCGGTCGTCAGCACCCAGCGAATGCGCGACTTGGCCGATCAATACAATTTGACCTTGGCTTTTGGACCAGATCATGACTTTGCTGTTAGTCATGGCGTTGCAATTGCCCCCTATGTCGATATTTTCGTTCTGCAAGTTCAGCGGCAACAAACGAATCCAAATACAGTGTATGATTTTGTGTTGCCACTCATCCCCCAACTGCGGGCAGCCAATCCGGAGTTAGCGATTACCGTTCAAGTAAGGACTGAGGGAGATGTGGTAGCTATTACTGATCTGGTTGAATCATTGAAGGATGATTTGGACGGTGTTTCTATTTTGACAAGCTCCGATACCGTTCCGGTTGCTATGGCGCTGGTTGATGAATTGCGACACAGAACGGCCGTTGCAAGCCCACCCCGAAATGCTTGTATGGGAAGATGGTAAAGTCAAATCTTGGACTTCTACCTTGGACCAAAACACAAATCCCAAAAATAGCCTTGTGAATCAGGTGTTCAATCTCAAAGGCAAGCTTACCCTTGCCCCCGCCCTGCGCTCCCGCAATTTTCGTCTCTTTTGGTTGGCCCAACTTATCTCAACCATTGGCACCTCCTTACAAGTGGTCGTTGAAGGCTGGTTAGTTTATCAAGTGACCGACTCTACTCTCTGGTTGGGTCTGGTTGGTTTTATTGGTCTGTTGCCAGTTGTGCCAATCTCTCTCTTGGGTGGTGTCTTAGTCGACCGAGTGCCAAAGCGCAAGCTCATTTTGTTGACGCAATGTGGCTTGCTGCTCCAAACAACCCTTTTTGCCCTTATCATCCGAACCGGAGACATTCGCCTGTGGCAGATTATTGCCCTTTACTCCCTTTTTGGCGCCATTCTAGCCATTGATCATCCTGCCCGGCGAGCCTTCTTAGTAGAATTGGTTAGCCCAGATGATCTAGCAAATGCCGTATCACTCAATGCCTCTCTATTTAATGTGTCTAACCTTATCGGATTCATGGCCTCCGGTTTTTTACTCTCCACCGTAGGTGCGTTTGGGGCCATGTCTATCAATGCCGCCTCCTATTTGGCCCCGATATTGGCCCTGTTAGCTATCCGTGTCGCTGATATTGGTCATGACAACCAAAAAGCGCCCCGTTTGGGCAGCGCGGTTTCTGCGGGCCTCATGGCTTTGTGGAAGAAGCCGCCCGTTTTGGGCGTTATTGCGCTTATGGCAGCTGTCGGGGGGTTGGCCTGGCCGGTATTTGGCCTGATGCCAGCTTTTGCTGAGGATGTCATTGGAACTGATACAGTTGGATTAGGGTTACTATTAGGCTCTGGCGCGTTGGGGTCCGTTATCGGCACGGTTGTTGTGGGCCGATTAGGCCAAAAACAGCGCGGCCGTTCGCTACTGTTTGGTTGTCTGCTTTTACCAATCATGGTTATCGGGTTTGCTTCCAGTCGCAATATGGTATTGGCTGGACTGCTAATGGTGATGGTCGGGTTAATGCTCATCATTGTGCAGAGCTTAGCGATAACATTGGTCCATTTGGGGATTTCCAATCAGGTTCGGGGGCGGGTTATGAGTTTGTATAGTATGGTTCATGCCGGTTCTGATACAGTTGCTAATGTCCTGATAGGTGCATTGGCGCTTCAAATCGGCCTACCATGGGCACTCTTTGCGGGCGGCGCTTTGGCCTTTTTCTTCACTGGTATACTTTGGCTAGCAATGCCTGCTATCCGACGCTTAGATTGATCTTTTTGAAGGCGATGTTAAGACACCAACCACCATCGGCCATCTACCTGCCATTTTCCAGTTTGAAACAGGGGATCGGCCGTTCCAACGATGATATTGCCCATTTTCAAACAGCACTGGAACAGTATTTAGGTGTCCAGGCTTGCTTTCTGGCCTCCTCAGGCCGCACCGCCTTTTATCTTTTACTCCAGACCTTATCTAAGTCCCGGCCAAACCGGGCCGATGTATTGTTGCCAGCCTATACCTGCCCTGCTCTGGTCAAGGTGATATTAGACGCAGGGTTACGGCCGATTCCAATTGATATTTCTCCTCAGACGTTCACCTTTGATGCCGAACAGTTAGCCAAACACCTAAACGAACAAGTATTAGCCCTCATCTGTGTCCATCCATTTGGCATTCCGCAAGCCATTGATCATTTGATAACCCAAGCTCATGCAGTCGGGGCATTGGTTATTGAAGACGCCGCCCAGGCAATGGGCGCTCGTTGGCAAGGCCAACCTGTAGGCGTCCGGGGCGACTTCGGTCTCTTTAGTCTAGGCCCGGGTAAACCTTTATCAGTAGGCGGCGGTGGGGTAGTTTGCACCAATGATCAAACACAGGTTCAGTTGTTGCAACATGCCTGGCAACAGTTACCTTTGGCCTCAGCCAGGGCATCGGCCTGGTCTTTGGTTCGCTTGCTATTAATTCGGCTAGCGACTCATCCGCGAGGCTGGTGGCTGGCGGCCCGTTCTGGCATACAAAGTTGGGGACAGCATCCCAACAGTTGGGGTTACACTTATCGTCAGTTAAGTTCGGCTCAGGCCAGGGTGGGGCTGGCTCAATTGTCAAAGCTAGAACATATCAATGCACTCCGAAGAGAAAACGGCCGTCAGCTTACCGCCCATTTGCAAGCCCTGGATTTCGTTCATACATTGGACATACCAGCAGAAGCTGACCCTGTTTATCTCCGTATGCCAGTCATTGTGGATACGGCCGAACGCCGTGAACAACTTTTCCATGCGCTCTGGTCGGCCAACGTGGGTGCAGGACGCTTATATGTCAATGCCTTGCCGGAAATTTTTCCCCAACTTGAAGTCCCCCCCTTCCCTGGTGCGATACAAGTGGCTCGTCGCTTGCTGACTCTGCCTACTCATCACTATTTAACTGATAAAGATATCAATCGGATTTCAGATATTTTCCATTCGGAAAGATCGCGTTGAAGGATCCTTCTCAACTCATATCAGAACTTGACGAAAAGCAGTATCCGCTAGTAAGCTACATTTACATTATAGTATCTTCAGAAACCCAACCTTGCAGAACATATGTGTTATATTATTCTGAGGTAATATACCCTACTGCTGTGACGATAACTGAGATGTTATTGTACGCAAAGAGCAATACTTATGACTGTAAGAGGTTTGTTTTAAGATGGTAAGACCACGTACATTTGCCCTTCTGTTGGCTGGGGCAGTTACACTTTTTTTTATAATCACTATTGCACTCCCAGCCGGAGGCATGCCGGACATTGTGTCCACAGGTGAACTGTCAGAGGCACAGAATAAACGTGAACTGCCGGGAGCAGAGGATACACTCCCCGTTGGTGAGCATCTTCCTTTGATGATCCGCTGGTCTAATTGGCAGCCAGATTTTGGTCCTGCCCTGGTTTACGCTCGTGAGCAAGATTTGGCGGGCATGTTGCGTATGGACGGACCGGTACAGAAGATGCTGATGGTCACTTCATATGGCGAGGCGGAACGGCTCATGGCGCGGGCTGCTGAGCTGCACGCGGCTGAGGTTGCCATTGTTGGCTTCAATACGGAGAATGGGTTGACGCCTAGTAACGAAATGCAGACATTGAACAACCCTGATCCGGCCATAAACGTCGTGGCTCGGGTAGCCCAGCTGGCGACGGAAGCGGGCTTCGAGGTCATTTGGGGGCCGGTCAGGACTGTGACTGACAGTTTGAGCGATGAGGTAATTCGGACGATGATGAAAGCAGGCATCAGCGGGCTGGCCTTACAAGAGCAGAAGTTTATTGAGGTAGAACGGGCTGATACGCGTCTTCGAGCAGTAAACCAAACTCGTCAACGTTATCTAGACCTTGCCAACGAGTTGGGCCTGGACTCCTTTGCTTTTCATGTGCAGATTATGCACCAGCGCTGCCCGGATCTAGAAAATTGTATTAGGTTTGTGCAGCTGCTAGAGGAAATTCCAGTGAGCAGCATTGCCATCTGGTCTAACGGGCCTATACCGCCCTCGTTTGTAGAAGCGATCCATCGCGACTAGGGGAGTATTTCACCATCGCAGCTAACCGATGTTGCCTATCGGGCCAAATCACATTCGATATACAAGGATAAAATGCAAAAATTACTTATTCAGCCTCAGACAACGCCTTTGACGGGCGAAATCACGGTTCCTGGCGACAAATCAATTAGCCATCGAGCTATTATGTTGGCAGCTTTGGCGGAAGGAACAAGTACGATTCGGGGTTGGTTGCCTGCCGGGGATACATTGGCGACGCTGGAAGCGTTTCGAGCATTGGGCGTTAAGATTGAGGTCGGCCGTAAAACCACTCAAGCTTGGGACTTAACCATCGAAGGTCGGGGGTTGTATGGCTTGCAACCGCCAAAAGAGCCGCTCGACTGTCGCAACGCCGGAACTTGTATGCGTTTAATGGCAGGCATTATGGCCGGACAACGCTTTCACTCCATCCTTGACGGCAGCGAACAACTACGAAAACGGCCGATGGGACGGATCATCAACCCCTTAACTGAAATGGGAGCGGTTATTGATGGTGAAGACGGCCTTGCGCCCCTTGAAATCAGCCCTGCTCCGCTGCGCGGCATCGAATACAAAATGAAAGTCGCCAGCGCCCAAGTCAAAAGCGCCCTGCTCTTGGCCGGACTTTACGCCGAAGACGATACCTGTATCTATCAACCCGGCCCGGCCCGCGATCACAGCGAACGAATGTTACAGGCAATGGGTCTACAGATAGAAGAAATGGGTGGTTGGATTACCCTGAAAAAGAATGGCGCGGAACCACTTCGACTGCAACCACTTGACTTAACTGTTCCTGGCGATCTATCTTCGGCCGCATTCCCTCTTGTTGCCGCTGCCATCGTCCCCCACTCAAAAATCAAGCTAAATGGCATCGGCTTCAACAAAACTCGCACTGGTTTGTTGGAGATTCTACAAGTCATGGGCGCCCAATTTACTGTCGAGGACGTTCACTCAACAGGCGGCGAGCCAACGGCCGATCTAACTATCCAGTTCGATGAGATGCACAGCACAAATGTTAAAGGCGAAACCGTTCCTCGCGCTATTGATGAGTTTCCGGTTTGGGCCGTTGCTGCGACTCAGGCAGCAGGGAATAGTACGGTTAGTGAAGCGGCCGAACTGCGGGTTAAAGAGGTGGATCGCATCTCCCTTCTAGCTGAAGAGCTGCGTAAGCTAGGAGCCGACCTCAGCGAACGGGCTGACGGCTTCATCGTTCATGGCCCAACTCGTCTTGAAGGGGGAGAAGTAAACAGCTATGGAGATCATCGGATGGGTATGGCTTTGGCTGTCGCCGGACTCGTTGCTCGCAATGAAACCACTATTCACGATGCAGACTGCATTACCGACAGCTTCCCCGGCTTTGTCGAAACGATGCAAACCCTCGGCGCAAAGATGACCTGGTTGGAAAACTAAACATGAATGATTGAACCACAGAGAACACCAAGTACACGGTGAAAGGTCTAAAGAGCAAAGCAAGCCTCCTTTTTCCTTTCCTCCTTTGTGATCGCCATACCCTCTGTGGTGGAAAATTACCCAAAGCTTATGATAACCGGAACCACAAAACTCCTCGGCCTTCTCGGCTGGCCCGTTCACCATAGTTTCAGTCCCGCCATGCACAATGCAGCAGCGGCGGCTTTAGGACTGGATATGGTCTATGTCGCGCTACCTGTTCGACCTGAGTCTTTGACAGAGGCTGTTCAAGGGTTGGCTGCTCTGGGCTTTCTAGGTGTCAATGTGACTGTGCCACATAAAGAGACGGTCATTCCACTGTTAGACAAGGTTGATCCAGCCGTTCAAGCCATTGGCGCCGTGAATACGATTACGATTGAGCGGAGCGAAACGGCCGACCCTGCCCTGATTGGCTATAATACCGATTGGTCTGGCTTCCTGGCCGATGTTCAATCGTATGACGTTGCCATTGAGGGGCAAGATAGCATCGTATTGGGGGCGGGCGGCTCGGCGCGGGCGGCAACGTATGCCCTGGCTTCGTCTGGAGGGCGGGTGCATGTTTTCGGCCGTCGGGTGGAGCAAGTAAAGCGTTTGGTTGAAGATTTAGCGCCGCATAGTTCAAAAGGACAATTGTTAGCCCATCATTGGTCGGCGTTGGCTGATGTATGTGCGAGGACGGCCGTTTCCCTCATTGTAAACACGACTCCCTTAGGCATGTCTCCCAACGTCAATACAACCCCTTGGCCCCAAACACTTCCATTTCCCCAAAACGCTTTCGTTTATGACCTCGTATACAATCCGGCCGAAACAGCTTTTTTCAGGCAAGCCAAAGAAGCAGGTTGTCAAGCCACTACTGGCCTTGGTATGCTGCTTCACCAGGGTGCCCAAGCATTCAAACTGTGGACTGGGCAAGAACCAAACCGAGATGTTATGGCGGATGCAATTATCCATCTCTAATCTGCATTAATTATCTGCACTCCTATTACAACTCGGCCGTTCTCATCGCCCCATCTAACCGAACGGCTGTCTCCTGCAACATCTCCCACACCCCTTTGATAGTTGCTTCGTCGTTCCGAATGCCACCGATAGCAACCCGGATGGTATATCGGCCGTTCAAATGCGTCCCTGATAAATAATAGCTGCCCTCCGTATTAATGACCTCAATTATTTCATTGTTTAACATATTGAGATACTTAATCGTTTGATCGCTCTCGCCTTGTTCTAACAAACTCCTAGGGCAAAAACGTAAACAGACCGTACTTAGGGGGACGGGGGCCATTCGTTCAAAATCGGGGTGGTCATCTACCCAGCTTGTAAGCTTTTGGGCTAGCCGCAGATGTTCGCGGATGCGCTCGATAAGCCCCTGACGGCCGAAAGTCCGAATCACCATCCACAACTTGAGCGCCCGAAAACGACGGCCGAGTTGGACTCCCCAATCCATATAGTTGATAACCTCATCCTCATCGGTCTTCAAATAATCAGGGATCAGGCTAAACGTCTGGCGCAGCAACCGGGCATCTTTGACGTAGAAGGCGCTGCAATCAAGGGGGACAAACATCCATTTGTGCGGGTTAAAGACGAAAGAGTCGGCTAGCTCTACCCCGGCCAAGATATGGCGCATTTCGGGGACGATTGCGGCCGTTCCTCCATATGCGCCATCGACATGGAGCCAAAGATCATATTCATTGCAAATCGCAGCAATCGCTGGGATAGGGTCAATACTCGTTGTGGCTGTTGTGCCAGTGGTTGCCGCCACGCAGAACGGCTGCCAACCTGCCACAATATCCTCCTCAATGGCTTGTCTCAGGGCCTGGGGTTTCATCCGATAGTTGCTATCAACAGGGATCTTCCGCACCCCTTCCTGCCCGATGCCGATTGTAATCGCCCCTTTTTCCACTGAAGAATGGGTCTCTTCCGAAATATAAAGCCGAAGCCGGGGTAAATCTGCCCGGCCAGCCATCCCCTTCTGGCGAATATCAAGGTTCAACGCTTCCCTGGCAGCAGCCACGGCCAACAAACTAGACATAGAAGCCCCATCGGTAATCACCCCCTCAAACAAGCCTGGCAACCCGATCATCTCCAGCAGCCAGTTCAGCGTTACCTCCTCCAATTCAGTCGCGGCTGGAGAGGTACGCCAAAGCATAGCATTGACATTCAGGGCGCTGGTTAGCATCTCGCCCAAAATACCTGGCGCAGAGCCAGAGGTGCTGAAATAGGCTAAAAATCCGGGATGATTCCAATGGGTAATCCCTGGCAAAATGATGTTCTGGAAATCAGCCAAGACCGCTTCCATCGTCTCCCCTTCTTCTGGCGCTGAAGACGGAATTTGAGCTGCTATTTGACCTGGTTCACTTTGGGAAAGCACGGGGTATTTACGACCATTTTCCAGATAGTCAGCCATCCACTCGATCAATTGATGTCCATATTGGCGAAATTCATCAGGGGATATATCAGAAGTCATAAATTCTCCTAAAGGGGAGCGCAAGCAATCTTACTGCACCAAACTAGCAACATGTCCATTTTATTGATTAACTATAACTAGAATCGGCCGAATATGAAAATAAAAAAGCCCCTCGCTGATATGATTAGCGAGAGGCTTTTGAATCAATAATTTACTAACTTTAGTTTGCCAGGGTTGCTTCAACGACCTCTTCAGGGACAACGAATTCCTCTTGTTGAACAAAAGTTAACTCATTTTCCTCAACATCAATTAGAACGCAATCACCTTTAACGAACTTACCCTGGAGTAATTGAACTGAAAGTGGGCTTTCCACATATCGCTGCAACGCTCGCTTAAGCGGCCGGGCGCCAAAATCTTCATCATAACCCTGCTTCGCCAGCCACTCTTTTGCGGCCTGAGTTAACTGAATCTGCAAACCATGTTCCACTAATCGTTTGCGGACCTCTTTCATTTGGAGGTCAACGATTTCAATTACATCTTCTTGAGATAATGGCTCGAAGATAATAATTTCGTCAATCCGGTTCAAGAACTCCGGCCGGAAGGTGGTTTTCAAGGCTTCTTCAATACGTTTGTGGTCGGCCTGATCATCATCGCCCATGCCAGCGAAGCCAAGTGCGCCGGAACGACGGACGAAGGAGGTGCCAACGTTGCTGGTCATCACAATAACGGTATTGCGGAAGTTGACGGTTCGGCCTTGACCGTCGGTTAAACGGCCGTCATCTAACAGTTGCAGCAGCGCATTCCAGACATCAGGATGGGCTTTCTCGATCTCATCGAACAAGACAACGCTGTACGGCCGTCTACGCACCTGTTCCGTTAACTGACCGCCCTGTTCATAGCCAACGTAGCCCGGAGGCGCGCCAAAGAGGCGGCTAACGGTATGCTGCTCCCGAAACTCGCTCATATCGACCCGGATCAGCGCATCTTCATCGTCAAATAAGAACTCGGCCAGCGCCTTGGCTAACTCCGTTTTGCCAACGCCAGAGGTTCCTAAGAAGATGAAAGAGCCGATCGGCCGTCTAGGATCGCTCAATCCAGAACGGCTGCGTCGGATCGCGTCTGATAAAGCTACAATCGCTTTTTCTTGTCCGACCAGCCTTTCATGGAGCCGGTCTTCCATTTCAAGCAATTTTTGGGCTTCTGTTTCTAACAGTTGAGTCACTTGAATGCCTGTCCAAGAGGCGATTACTTCGGCGATGTCTTCCTCGTCTACGACCTCATCGAGCATATTCTCAGATTGCCAGGCTTCATATTGGGCTTCAAAGTCCGTTTCCAGGCGCAAACGGTCTGCCCGTTTAATCGCTGCCCGTTCATAATCGCGCACGGTGTGGGCGGCCTCTTCTTCTACTTTGAGACCATCCACCTGCTTTTTTAACTGTTTCAACTCGGCGGGCAGCGTGTGCAAGGCTACCCGCAGTTTGGCGGCTGCCTCATCCATCAGATCAATGGCCTTATCTGGAAGTTGGCGGTCGGTCACGTAGCGATCAGAAAGGCGGGCTGCGGCCGTTAAGGCCGTATCAGAGTAGGTGACTTGATGATGAGCTTCGTAGCGGTCTCGCAGACCGTGCAACATCTCGATAGTCTCTTCGACGGAGGGTTCATCAACAAAGACCGGGGCAAAACGACGCTCCAAAGCGCTGTCTCGCTCAATATGCTGTCGATACTCATCTAAGGTGGTGGCTCCAACACATTGCAATTCGCCTCGCGCCAAAGCTGGTTTCATCATATTGCTGGCATCCATCGCCCCTTGAGCGGCCCCAGCCCCGACAACGGTATGGAGTTCATCAATAAAGAGGATGATTTCACCCTGCGCCCGTTGAATCTCTTCCATAGCTGCCTTCAACCGCTCCTCAAATTCGCCTCGGAAACGGCTGCCAGCGATCATGGCTCCTAAATCGAGCGAAACCACTCGTTTGTTTAGCAAGTTTTCGGGGACATCATTTTCATTGATTTTTTGGGCCAATCCTTCGACGATGGCTGTTTTACCGACACCTGCTTCGCCGATTAGAACGGGGTTGTTTTTCGTTCGGCGACTCAAGACCTGGACGATCCGCAAGATTTCTTTGTCACGGCCGATCACCGGGTCTAATTTAGCCTCTTGGGCTAGTTGAGTCAGGTCGCGGCTAAACTTGTCCAGCGTACGGTATCGGCTCTCAGCCTGCCGATCCGTAATTCGTTGTCCCCCGCGTAGCGCTTTAATGCCTTCGATGACCCGATCCCGCGTCACCCCAAACTCCTGCAATATACGAGATGAGGGGGTATTCCGTTCGCTCAGAATTGCCAGAAAGATATGTTCGGTAGAGATAAATTCATCTTTCAGTCGATTAGCTTCTCCTTGAGCCAACTCTAATACTGTTCGGATTCGAGGGGTATAAAAGACTTGACCCACCCCGCCGCCATAGACAGCGACTTTGGGGCTGGCCTTTAACTCGGCATCAATGCGGGACTCCATCGCCGGAACATCAACACTTAACTCGTCTAAAATTTGGGGAACGGCTCCGTCATTTTGTTCTAATAGGGCCAGGAAGATATGCTCTGTGTCTACCTGGGTATGGTTGTAACGTTGAACTATTTCATAAGCTCGAGCGGCCGCATCTTGCGCCCGCTCCGTAAATCTATCAAATCGCATCTTATATCCTTTTTGTCTTTCTCAAAACGTCCTTCATCTTTGATCTAATTATGGAGATTATCAAGAACGTCTGATTAGTATACCCAGGAATTGATTCAAACCCTATAAGAAAGAGGTAAGATTAACTGTCGCAGAAGTTCAACTTTTTAGAAAAGTTGAACTTCTGACCTTAATTTTGCGCAAAAACAGTAGGTTTCTAATAGGTTAGCGCAAAAACAAAGGGTTTCTATTCGGTAAAAAACAACAAAATATGCTAAATTCGAGAGAGATAGAAAACTTCCTTAGACTTAGCCCAGACAAGGAGTATCCAAATGTCTCTCGAAATCGGCATAACCAACGAACTTTGTAATACACAGAAGGCTCCATTAGGAGCACTGCTAGCACATTACCAACAGAAAAAACAACTCAAAGCACTGGAAAAAGTGACAATTCCAATGAAAAGTCGCGAATTTTCACCCGCCGACAAGCTCAAGCAGGTGTTGGTAAGCATCTTGGCCGGTTGTGAAACGATGTTCGAAGTCGAAAGTAAGCTAAGACCAGAACAACAACTAGCTCGTATCTGCCAGGTTAAACGATTCACAACCCAATCAAACTTATCCCGAACCTTGGATGGGCTAACTCTAACGAACATTGAACAACTCAGAGAGGCAGTGTCTGCGATTTGCCATCCCCTTAGTCAAATCCGCCACCATGATTGGCGCGGATTTCTGTGGTTAGACTTTGATTTGTCCGGGTTGCCATGCAGTTCCAAGGCTCAAGCTAGCCAAAAAGGGTATTTCAGTGGTGAAAAAACACAACTGGACGGCAATTGGCCCGGGTGAGCAGCGTCAGATACAAGGAAACCCTATGGTCTGACCTGTTTCCAGGCAATCGCTATACTAGTACTTGCTTGCAACCGGCCGTACTCGGCACTGAAAGTTCATTAGAGTTAACGACCAAGCAACGTCGACGCACCGTTTGGCGGACTGATGGTGGTGCGGGAACGGATAAACTGATTCGGTGGCTGCTGGCTCGCGACTATCATATCCTGGTTAAAGGACATTCTAATCGTCGAGCGCATGCTTTAGCCAAACAGGTCACACGTTGGCATCCATATCATGATGCTTTCTTGGCCGAGGTCCAGCCAACAGTTGATTTTGGTCGACCAGTTCAGTTTTTTGTCAAAAAGCACCGCAAAAAAGGCCAATGGCGTCATTGTTTTTATGTTTCCTCCTTTAAGCTGCCGTCCATCAGCCGCTTTATGGCCCTTTATGACGACCGCGGCGCAGCGGAAATTGAACAATTTCGGCAGGATAAATCCGGTCTTTACCTGGTCAAACGTCGTAAACACCGTTTCTTGGCTCAAAAGGGTCTCATTTTGTTGACTGACTTGGCACATAATCTACTGACTCATTTCCACCATCAAGCCTTAACCGGTTCCCGTTTTGAGTCACTTGGCCCAAAACGAATCGTTCGCGATTTGTTAAATATTCCAGGTTTACTCTTGTTTGATGGTGGTAAGCTACAACGAATTGAGTTGTTAAAGTCACATCCAAATTCTAGCGATCTGTGTATTTGTTTGGAAAAGTACTTTTCTGGCGATTAGAAACCGCCTCTTTTTGCGTTAACTGAATAGAATTGCGCTCTTTTTGCGCAAAATTATGGTTCTGAATTTATAATATCCGAATACCTTCATCATCAAAGCCATCGCCCCAGGTCAGAATTTTATGGGGCGTTATTTCTATGAGTTTCCAGTTCGCAGAATCATCATAGCGAAAATCGAATTCAAATTTGTGGTAGAAGTAATCGGCTAACTTATCGCTGGTTGAGCGGTCGGCGGCGTGAGCTTCCCCTTCAAAAACAATCACATGATCCGTGTCTGGCAGGGCCAGGGCAACGGCCTGGTTGCCCCGTAAATTGGCAAATTTTTGTGACTCCGTGCCAATAGCAATGTAAACACGGCCGTCCAGCCAGACATACCAGACTGGCGTCATGTGGGGTCGGCCGTCATAGCGGACGGTGGCTATCCAGATTGTGGACTCGCGCCCCAGTCGAGCCTCCAGAGTGCGCCAACGGGCAGGATTACGTCTCATGGCGAGGGGATTATACTCCCTTCCTCCCAACGGGCGAAAGTGACCTGCCACTGTTGCCCCCAATCCTGGCCCAACAGTTCGTTTATTTGACGGCCGAACGCTGCTTCATCCCCAGTCGTATATAGTTGAAAATCATCTACCGATTCAAAACGGTCGCTGCCAAATCCGCTTTTTCTTAATATCCGAACAACCTGTTTCGCTACTGCTGGGGCTGGATCAATAATCGTCACAGTTGTCCCGGCAACTTGTTTTATAAGCGGTAAGACAAAGGGGTAGTGGGTACAGCCCAGAATAAGTGTATCGACTCCAGCAGCCAACATCGGCCGTATCGCCTCTTGCAGAATCTGTTCCGTTTTCTCGCTATCAAGTTCGCCTGCCTCAATTTGTTCCACTAACCCTGGACAATCAGACTCAAAGGCCACAATATTCTCACCAAAGCGGGCTAGCAGAGAGGCGTAGCGCTGACTTTCAAAGGTTCCGGCTGTTGCCAAGACCCCAATTTTGCCGCTCTTCGTTTGGGCTGCGCCTGGTTTTACGGCCGGCTCCATGCCCACAAAAGGCGTGTTGGGAAAGGTGCGCCGCAAATGCTCAAGCGCTGCCGCTGTCGCCGTGTTACAGGCCACGACAACCAACGATGCTCCCTGTGTCATCAGAAAACGGCTAATCTGTTCGCTAAAATAGCATATCTCAGCCGCTGGACGAGAGCCATAAGGAACATGGGCTTGATCTGCAAAATAGAGTAATCTTTTGTGCGGCAGAAGCGGCCGTATCTGTCGCAATACAGATAAACCGCCCACGCCGGAATCAAAAATGCCAATTGCCATCTCTAAATTATGGAGTAATCAGATGACCCATACAACTTTTATCACTACCACCAGGGGCCTGCAACGCCAATCGCCGCCAATGCGTTTGTATGAAAAGGCCAAACGGCTGGGCATTTGGAATCCCAGCGACATTGATTTTAGTCAGGATATTGAGGACTTTCAGCAGTTAACGGCCGAAGAGCAAGACCTGATCCGACGGCTGACGGCCATGTTCCAGGCCGGCGAAGAGGCGGTCACATTAGATTTGCTGCCCCTGATTATGACCGTCGCCAAAGAAGGCCGCTTAGAAGAGGAGATGTACCTGACTACCTTCTTGTGGGAAGAGGCCAAGCATACTGACTTTTTCGGCCGTTTCCTAACTGAAGTGGCCCAGGTAGAAGGAGATTTAAGTCGCTATCACACTGAAAATTACCACTTCCTTTTCTACCAGGCATTGCCCCAAGCAATGCAGACCCTCGCTCACGACCCCAGTCCGGCGGCACAGGTAAAAGCGGCCGTTACCTATAACATGATCGTCGAAGGGGTGCTGGCCGAAACAGGCTACCATGCCTATCTAAAAACATTAGAAGTCAACAACATCATGCCCGGAACGATTAAAGGCGTTCGCCTGCTCAAACAAGATGAATCACGCCACATCGCTTACGCGATTTTTCTGTTGTCACGGCTGTTGGCTGTGGATGCAGGTTTGTGGGAAGTGGTTGATGAGACGATGAATGAACTTTTGCTCCCTGCCTTAGGCATCATAGGCGACGCCTTTGATAGTTATGACCCCATGCCCTTTGGTCTGGTTGAAGATGATTTTGTCGATTATGCGACGAGCCAATTTCAGAAACGGATCGAACGGCTGGAAAAAGCACGGGGCGCTCGCCTAGAGGATATTGATACCATCACTCATGCCGTCATTGAACAGGATGATGCCTGAACGGGGCAAAAAGACAGCCACGAATTTCACGAATGGAACAAATTTCTAGCCTCTAATTCGTCTTATTCGTGTTAATTCGTGGCTAAAGTTATTTTGGATTAATAAATGGCCGCTTCTACTAACCCTCTGAAAAGAGACAACATATTGGGATCATCATGGATCAGATTTTCAGGATGCCACTGAACGCCCACCGCATATGGATGGTCAGGTACTTCGGCCGCTTCTATCAGTCCATCGGGAGCGCAGGCTGTAGCGACTAAACCAGGCGCTAAGTCCCTGACTGCTTGATGATGGAGGCTATTGACCCAGGTTGAGGTGAGATTAAGTTGGCGGGCCAACTGTGAACCAGGCTGTACCTCAACCGTATGGGACAAATAGTTGCGAGGTTGTTCTGGCAGATTATCATGGACAATAGCTTCTGGGATCAAAGAAGGTATGTCTTCCCACAACGTCCCACCCAAAGCAACGTTGAAAACCTGAATACCGCGACAGATGGCCAGGAGCGGTTTTTGGTGCTGAACGGCCGCTCGAACCATATAAAACTCAGTCCGATCCCGTTCCGGGTCAATGCCCCACATCTTTATATGCGGCTGACCGTTATATTCACTTGGCTCAATGTCGCCACCTCCCGGCAGCAATACCCCATCAACTCGCTCAAAAATCGTTTGTAAATCCTCATCACTTAATCCCAATGGTATCAGCACTGGAATACCCCCCGCTGCCTTTACCGCTTCGATATAAGAAGGCATCAATCCATAAATGTCGATTGGATTGGCCTGTGCTGCTACCTTATGATAGGTCGTACAGCCAATAATTGGTTTCCTTGATACTTGCATTTTCTCCTCTTCCAAACCTTTGAAACTCATCCCACAATATGAACCCCAATCGGATGAGCCGCTTACCCAACAAATAAAAAAGGGCGAAGAAGCAACAAATGTTGCCCCTTCACCCTAGATTATAGCAGTGTGTTTGTGTAATTACACTATACGTTTTTCGCGCAAACGAGCCGATTTGCCTGTACGTTCCCGAAGGTAATATAGTTGGGCGCGGCGGACGTGGGCGTGACGGTGAATCTCGATCTTTTCGATGCTGGGGGAGCGCAGCAAGAAGGTACGCTCGACACCAATACCATTAGAAGCAATACGACGAACGGTAAAGTTCTGCTGGTTGCCCCGATTTCGCAAGCGAATGATGACACCGCGGACAAGCTGGATACGATCCCGCTTGCCTTCTACAATTCGCAGATGAATCGTTACATTATCGCCCGGTCGCAACTGTGGTAAATTTTCATTTGGCGGGGCATCAAATGATTGTAATAATAAGTCAGACATGTTGTTCTCCAAGTTTCCTGCCTGCAAACAGGTTTTCTACAGCATAAAAATAACCCGTCCAGGCGGGCCAGAACGGGAAATATAGCATGAATGATCTTATCTGACAAGAGCTATTGCAACGCTTTTCGGCGCATGGTAAAATCTCGCTCTACTTTGTCACCTTATGAGGGATAGTTTAATGGTAGAACAACGGACTCTGACTCCGTCGGTCGTGGTTCGAATCCACGTCCCTCAGCTAATTTCAGCCGCTCAATATATGAGCGGCTTTTTTTATGGAATTATTTCGGGAGCGCAGGCTGGCACGTTAATCAAGTGGGTTGCGCTCTGAATTGGTGCAATTTTTATAAATGCCGATTGATAACTATGATTAAATCACAGTTGCGGGGTCAATGGTTGGTCTTGGCAGCGGCCGTTCTTTGGGGAACGACCGGCACAGCCCAAGCCTTGGCTCCCGCCAATGTTCAACCGATCGTTGTCGGCGCGGTTCGCCTGGCAATTGGGGGGCTGGCCTTATTAACGTTTGCTTCTTGGCAAGGACAATTAAGGGGTATCAAGCAGTTGTCCCGTTGGCCCACCTTTCTCGGAGCGGCAAGTATCGCCGCCTATCAACTGTGTTTCTTTGCCGGGGTCTCATTGACGGGGGTGGCGGTTGGTACGATTGTGGCTATTGGTAGCGCGCCTATCTTGGCTGGCCTAATAGGTTGGCTCATTGATAAAAAACGGCCGCAAAACCGCTGGCTCATTGCAACCTTATCAGCCGTTCTCGGCTGCACTATCTTAATTGCCTCTGGTGATAGGGTGAACATTCACGTTGGCGGGGTGTTTCTGGCGCTGGGCGCTGGCGCTGCCTATGCCGTTTATGCCCACACTAGCAAAACATTGTTAGCCGAACAATCGCCAGATTTAGTCACGGCCGTTCTCTTCTCCCTAGGCGCTCTTTTGTTATTACCCATTCTGTTCGTCAGCAATTTAAGCTGGCTTCACACAGGTAATGGCTTCGTCGTTGCTTTGCATCTAGGTCTAATTGCAACTGCCCTGGCTTACATCCTGTTTACGCGCGGGTTGCAGCTTGTGCCAGTTGGATCGGCCGTTACCCTCTCTCTGGCTGAACCACTAACCGCCTCACTATTAGGGGTTTTATTGTTGGGCGAGCAGCTCGATTTAATCGGTATCGTTGGAATCACCTTAATCTTAGCCGGGTTTGTTACAATGACATCAGGGTTCCGCCAAACCGATATTATCGCCTAAGCGAACCTGGCGGAACACGATTGCATCGCCAATTTCAATCTGTCATAAGAAGATCGGCAGGGTTTTTCCAAAGTCAGTAAAAAGGAGCGAGAGCTTCCGAGATACTGGCATCGAAAAGACGTTGAGCAAAAGCCAGATTCTTCAGACCCAATTTACTAGCTAGACCAATGATGAAATTATTCAGCGTGGCCATCCCTTCAGCCATCAAAGGACTAGAGATACGAGTCGCATCTTCATCTAAAGTAACATCCCGCCGATAGTGGAGGCCGTTTTCAATGCCCCAGTAGTTTTGGATTAAGCTCATCAATTGTTTGGTGGAAACTTGTTTAGATGTCAAGCTCGTGATGCCAACAACCGACTCTGAGCGAAGCTTACCAGTTGTTAGACAGGTAGCTTGACGCTCAATTTTGAAGACACGTTCGACCCCAGGCCAGTCGAGATAACCCGTTTTATCATCTATGACTGTCAATGTTCGTTTTTCCAATCGTTGATGGGCTTTTCGGGAGGTATGTTCTATCTCCTGTTCCATCTTTGGTTGATGCCAGCCAGGTCGTTGAGGTAACGGCTCAAAAAACCGTTCAATATCATCTTGTAAAGTCGATTGGTTACCTTTCGCAAACCAAATATAGTCGCCACCTCCAGATAGAATAGCAACCGAGATAGAACGCTGAGTGAACATCGCATCGCCACAGACAACTCGGCCTCTCAGGTCAATTGCTTCTAACACAGTCGGCGCAGCAACTATTTCATTCTCCTTGCTTCCGACGGTGACCTGGCATAATACGATTCCCTCATCAGGCAAGTAAGCGGCTAACAGATGCACCCCTTGGGTTCGTCCTTTTGGAATAGTTCCTCGGAGTGTCTTTCCATCAATGGCTATCAACATACTCTGCTGACCACCATAACTCTGATGTAGAAATCTCAATAGGACACTTTGTAAATCTGTTAGGTTACAGCTATCTTGCAACGTTCGTCGGATTGTATTGAGTGATGGCACTTTCCCCCGTTCGAACTGGAATAATCTCACCAGTATCTTACACCTCAAACGTAGCCATTGGGCTATCGATGATGGTTTGTTCTGCCCGGCTAATTTGGCCATGATTATCCAGGTCAATAGATACGCCAATGGAAACTGTTTGCCTCTTTTGGCCCTTTTATCCTCTACTTTTGCTAAAAATTCTAGCAATGCTGTCAGGTCCAATAGAATTCCATCTGATTCGATTTGTTGCAATGTGATATGATCCATTTAAGCCTCCTTCTGATTTTGGTGTCGTTTCAACTCCATATTATCAGTTTGAGGCTTTTTGTTCCTGTTTTTTTCCGACTTTGGAAAAACCCTGAGAAGATCGGCGATGCACTAGACCCCAAACTAAAGTAGATGTACACTAGGATTGTATAGTCACTCACTTCAAATGTGGCCTCAAAAGCCTATTGTTAAGGTAGGTATACAGAATATAATATTGATTAAGCCGAGTTTCATATAGGGATTCGGCCTTTATAGTTTATTTTAATAACACAAGTAGGAGGTGGCGTGGAGATAAAAGAAATTCCACTAAACGATGCAGATCGCAATAAACTTCCAAATGGCAACTTTGGCTTTGGCCGAATTCCAACAAATAGGATGTTTACCCAATATTATTCGACCGAAAAAGGTTGGTATGATCCAACTATCGGCCCCTATCGAAAAATATCACTTGACCCCACTGCGGCCGTTTTCCATTATGGTCAGGAAATATTTGAAGGCACCAAAGCCTACCGACGACCTGACGGCGATATAAATCTCTTCCGTACCTGGGAGAACATGAAGCGATTCAATCATTCTGCCCAGCGTATGGCTATGCCGACGGTTGATGAAGAAGATCATTTGCAAGCCATCGTCGATTTAATTACGCTTGAAAGTGACTGGGTTCCCGACACACCCGGCTCAAGCCTCTACATTCGTCCCGTGATGATGGGCATTGACGCCGCTTTAGGCGTTCATGCCAGCGACAACTACCTTCATTACATCATTCTGTCCCCTGTCAGCAGCTACTTCAAAGAAGGCTTTAGCCCAGTCTCTGTTTACATTGAATCGGAGCATCGCCGCGCTGTGAAAGGCGGAACCGGATCCGTGAAAACCGGTGGCAACTATGCAGCTAGCTTGTTGGTGGGCCAGAAAGCCAAAAAGAGAGGCTATTCTCAAGTATTGTGGTTAGATGCCATTGAAGGTCGCTACGTTGAAGAAGTTGGGGCCATGAATATCTGTTTTGTTTACGACAATCAGCACATTGTCACCCCACCATTGACTGGCAGCATCCTACCTGGCGTTACCCGTGATAGTGTCATTACACTGGGTCGTGATTTAGCCTATTCTGTCGAAGAAAAAATGGTCGATGTGTATGAGATGCTCGACGATTTGAGATCGGGCAAAATCACAGAAGTCTTTGGCTGTGGGACAGCGGCCGTTATTGCTCCCGTCGGTAAATTTGGCTACAAGGACGAAGAGATCATCATCAACAACTTTGAGGTTGGCCCAGTTGCGACCCGACTTTATAAGGAGTTGACTGATATTCAGTACGGCCGTAAAGAAGATCGCTTCAACTGGACCTATACGATCAAGGCCAATGGTAAAGCCAACGGCCATAGGTAATGCGTAAAATGTAAGCTTCTTGTTTCATTACGCAGCACACTACAACAAAATACTAGGCTTTTTCCACCTTTTGACAGTTCCAAATGCGGATTTGATAGTTTCTGGTGGTAAAGCCAGATAAAATAAAGAGTCGAATTTCGGCCGTCTAGCGACGATTGAAATTCGACTTTTTATATGATCTGTAATTGCCCCATGAAGGCAATGGAGAAGGAAATGCGTCAAGTAGCAATATTAGGAATAGGACAAACACCTATTCGAGAACACTGGGGGTTGTCTGTCCGCGATTTGGCCATCGCCGCTGGACGAGCGGCTATGGAAGATGCTGGGGTTGAGCGAGTCGATGCAATTTATGTCGGAAACATGACCAGCGGCAGCCTAAATCGACAGCGGCAATTAGGGACAATGGTAGCCGATCATTTAGGTCAGGTAGGGGTAGAAGCAGTTAGGATGGAGGCAGCTTGCGGCTCGGCTGGTTCAGCCTTCCGGCAGGGGATTGCGGCCGTTGCCAGTGGCGACTATGAGGCCGTTCTAGCAATTGGTGTTGAAAAGATGACCGAAGCCGGTGGCCGAGAAGTGACCGCCGCCCTGGCCGAAGCGGCCGATGCTGAATACGAGGTGATTCATGGCGTTACCTTCGTAGGTCTAAACGCCCTCATCATGCGCCGCTACATGCACGAATATGGTTATGAGCAGCAAGACTTTGCCCCCTTTGCCTTGAACGCCCATGCGAACGGCGCAAACAACCCCAACGCCCTCTTTCGTAAAGCCATTAACCAGAAAGAGTATGATAAAGGCCGAGTCGTTGCCGCCCCGATCAGCCTTTACGATGCCTCTCCGATAGGCGATGGAGCTGCTGCTCTATTAATCGTCCCGGCCGAAAAAGCCAAAAACGCCGTGCGGGTAATTGGCTCGGCATCTTCGACCGATACCCTGGCAATTCACGATCGCCATGAACCCTTATGGCTCGCTGCGGCCGAAAAATCCGCTCAACGAGCCTACCAACAGGCTGGTATTGGCCCAGATGATATAGACCTCTTTGAAGCCCATGATGCCTTTAGTATTATCGCCGCTCTTTCCCTAGAAGCCTCTGGCTTTGCGGAGCGCGGACAGGGGGTTCGACTTGCCCAGGAGGGTGGAATTCGACCTAACGGCCGTATTCCCATCAGCACAATGGGCGGCCTAAAGGCGCGGGGCCATCCGGTTGGCGCTACTGGCCTCTATCAGTTGGCCGAAGCAGCCCTTCAACTGCGAGAGGAGGCCGGATCAGCCCAAATTGATGGCGCTCAGATTGCGATGGCCCAAAATATCGGCGGCAGCGGTGCGACCGTTGTTACCCACATTCTACAAAAAGCCTGATCCGACCCGGCTTTTGTTTTCTATAGCGAATGTTATAATTAGACCACCTGGGTAGGCAATGCAACAAATTGCGACTCCTTCATCATAGTTGCTTTGTTTACTCGGCCGTTTTTCCGAATTCAAAAGTTATCCCAATAAGACGATATGTGAACTGACTATTGTCTACATTTTAACCTGCGGAAACTGTGGCTGAAAATCCTTATAATACCGGACCTAAATTCCCGCCAATATCGGCCGAACTACAGCATGTCTTACAATATGTTGTTGATGATATGGTTGGCCGCCTGGGGTTTGCTGGCGCTTTGGTCGCTACCTTAGAAGAGGGGAACGCCCTTCCGGTTCGAGCCTTTGCAATTGATTTCAACACCCGCCTATTAAATCAATTAGAATCATCATTAGGGGTAAGGCTGCTTGGGCCAGAGGCGGTTGTCTTCTTAGAGAGTAGTAAATACAAAAAAAACATCAGTGTCACCGCCATCCGAGCATTCAAGAAACAGGCCGAAAATTTTGTCATTAGCACAGAGTTATATGATTTATTACGGCCGATCATCAGCAAAGGTCCCTCCGATTTAGCTCAGCGAATGCTTGGCATCAAGCAGATTCTGGCCATGCCCTTTATTCTCGACGGCGAGCCGGTTGGTAATTTGATTGCCGCCAAACGGAGTGACTTCACCCCGCAAGATATCGACTTCCTGACAATCTATAGTCAGCAGGCATCAACCTCTCTGCAAAGTCAGCGACATTTAGCTGAAACCAGGGCCTTAGAACGAATCATCCTTGCCCTTCAAGCCAGCATGACCGATGAAACACAAGTATTGGAGCTAATGGCTGATGCCGTTGTTCAAAGATTGGGTTACGCTGGCGCAATGGTTGCAACATTAGAGCCAGACAACTCACTGCCCGTGCGGGCATTTGCGATGGATTTTGATTCGACGATGCTTGATTATCTGATAGATAAATTAGGCGTTTCCCCAATTAGTCCACGCTCCGTCGTTTACCTGGACAGCCCGAAGTATAAGGACAATTTAAGTGTTAGAGCTGTAAAAGGTGTGGATGGCGTTCCCGAAAAGTATCTTGTTTCCGATAAGCTACACGATCTGTTCCGCCCAATTGTCAATCGGCCGTTATCAAATCTGGCTCAAAAATTAGTGGGCATCCGGCAGGTGATCGCTGTGCCATTCTTCCTCGACGGACAGGTGGTTGGCAACTTGTTTGCGGCCACTCGAAAGCCACAGTTCTCGGAGCAAGACATTACTATTTTGATCGCTTTTGGCCAGCAGGCGGCCGTTGGCATCCGCAATGCCCGACTCTATCACAAGGCTGAAGAGCGCCGCCAAATTGCCCAAATGTTCGGCCGAATGGCTTTCAGCGCTGCCGCTTCTGTCCACGCGCTCCGAAACCATATTGGCGCTTTTCAAACCTTTATCGGGCTGGTGCGGATGTTTCCCAGGATGTCGGCCGATAGATTTAGCCGGATATTAGATGCCACAGATGAGTTGAAACAGCGGTTACAGGAATCTGCTCACCTTCTTGAGAACATGCACATGCCCTGGCAGCAAACGGTTGATGAGCTGACAGATGTGAACGCTTGTTTGGGCTGGGCCATTGCCGAAGTGTTCCCAGAGACGCGGCTCAAGGGACGACATGCAGAAATCCTGACCCATGATGGTGTAGAAATCCACCTCGATCTAACGGACAACCTGCTTCAAATTATGACTGTGCCGGATATGTTAACAGAAGCCTTCCGGGTGTTGATAAAAAATGGGCTGGAAGCATTAAGGGCAAGTGACCGAAAACAACCTTCCTTGTGGATTAGCAGCCAGCAACAAGATTCGCAATTAGCCATCCGTATCCGGGATAATGGGATTGGGATTAAAACGGCCGATCTAGGTAAGATTTTTGAATTAGGTTGGTCATCTAAGAAAGGGGAAGGTATGGGCTTTGGCTTGTTTTGGACAAAAGATTATATTGAGGGTTTGGGGGGCAGCATTAGGGTTGAAAGTGTCTGGAATGAGGGAACGACCTTCATATTATCGCTACCATCCAATAATGGCGTGCAATGATCCCTTTCCAGCAACGACTATTAGAGCGCTTTCGTAAACAAGAAAATTTCTCTCGTGATTACTCGCCCCTATATGCGGCTTTGTTCCGTCAGGTTGCGATCTGGCTGGCGGCCGATTCGGCCGAACAAGATCCCCTGGTTCTATGGCTGGTTGAAGTAGGCCAAGTTCGCCAGACCTTAGATGTCACCTTGCTCCTGGCGGCAGGTCTGCATAAAGATGTGCTGGCACAGGTTCCCCAAGCTCAAGCTCTGGCCCAATACTTTCCCAGCGTGGGCGGGCAGCGTCAGGTAGATGAAGCTTTTGAGATGGCTTTGCGCCAGGCCATTAACGGCCGAAAAGAGACGCTAACCACCTTTATCCAAACAGCCAATGTCCAAACCAACGAAACCGCTCGCGGCCTCTGTTGGTTGCTGCCCCTGCTGGCGATGGGTTGGCAAAAAGTTTGCTTGGTGGATTTGGGAGCTAGCGCTGGCTTGAATTTGCTGGCCAATAAGCGAGCTTTTCGGCTGGTGAAAGAGGAAACGGCCGAACAGCTGCTTGATATGGGGCAAGCGCCACCTGAACAATTCGTCTCTCGCTGTCGAGGCGACCTTGCTCCTCTGTCTCACGATTACCGGGTTCATATGCCAGAGATTGTCGGCCGAATTGGCTGTGATCTCTACCCCTTCGCACTGGAAACGGCCGAAGCCGAGCAAACCCTCATGTCCTATGTCTGGGGGGATCAAGTGGCCCGATTGCATAGACTTCGAGAGGGTATTGCCGCCTTCCGAGAGAATCAATCCAGCGATTTCCCGATTCAACTTTACCCGGTTAACTTGCCAAGCGGCTTGGAGGCCTTTCTCCAAAACGCCGTTCCGGCTGATGAAACGCCAATTGTTATCTATAATACCTTTATGACTGCCTATCTCTCCGACAAAGGCGCTTCCTTCAAAGAGACAATCGGCCGTTGGGCTGCTACCCGAACCCAACCCGTGCTGTGGCTGCAATGGGAACCAGTTCGCAATTTGAACGCTGGGCCAGAGTATGGCTGGTGTGGTTGGACGGCCGATCTTTGGCACGGCCCAACTCACCAACACTTTTTTCTGGCCTGGGTTCACCCCCACGGAACCCACATTCAATTTGAACCCGATTTTGCCACTTGGCCTCCCACCCTAAACCTCTCAAAACATTGACAAGCCTATCATAATTTGATACTTTTCTATAGATTTAATCAGAAAAGTCAGGCTTTTTAATACAATAAGCTGCTCCGCCTATTGGTCTAAAGAGCCTGACTTGTAATGTTGAGGGCTAATCGCTAGGTAAAGGTACATTTTGGACAATAGTGAATGGGTTAATTTAGGTGATGCAGCCGACTTTGTTGGGGTCCATCCTACCACTATGCGGGCCTGGGCTGACAAGGGCGAGATTCCCTCTCAGCGAACCCCTGGCGGCCATCGCCGTTTCCGGCGGCAGGATTTAGAAGTCTGGATTGAGAGCCAATCTCGGAGCCAACAAGCGGGCGCTCAACTAATCATGCAAAATACCCTCGGCCAAGCCCGGCTCAAATTGACGGAGGGCAATCTGGCTGGTCAAGAATGGTATCAGCAGTTAGACGAAAAGCTGCGAACCGCCCACCAACAAAACGGCCGTCATCTTCTCCAGCTCATCATGCGCTATATCGCCGCAGATGGTCGTGATGAAGCCGCTTTGGAAGAGGCCCGTCAAATCGGCCGTAACTATGAAGAGATGGGGCGAGCCAATGGCCTGTCCTTAACCGAAACCATCCGCGCCTATCTCTTCTTCCGTGAATTTTTATTCCAAACAATCTATGACATGACCGAAGCTTCCGGCAGCAGCAGCCCCACCGATTGGGGCCAAATCCGCCAACATGCCGGAAATTTCACCAATGAAGTTTTATTAGCCTTAGTTGAAGCCCACCCCTGTCAGGTGGCCTAGGTATAGAGCATGACCACAAGTGCACCCCATCCAGTGGCCGAAAGCGAAATTAGCCCCGACCAAACGTTCAAATTAGCTCTTATTCTCCGATTGAGCGCCTTCCAAATTGGCTCGGCGATGGGCGATATCTTAACGGCTGGGGTTTGGAACCGGATCATGATTTCTGATTTTGGCATTCCAGCCTGGCCCGTTGGCTTGCTAATCGCCCTTAAGAATTTCATGGCTCCCGTCAGTCTGTGGATCGGCTATCGCTCTGATACAAAGCCACTCTTCGGACAATATCGTACTTCCTATATTTGGCTGGGGCGGGGATCAATTTTGCTCTCCTTTTTACTTTTAGGATTCAGCACCGTTCGCCTAGAGAACAATACGGCCGATGTGGTCGGCTGGTTAACGGCCGTCATCACCTTTCTCATGTATGGACTGGGAACCTTATTTTCCGGCAGCCCTTATTTGGCCCTAGTTCGTGATTCGGCTCCACCCGAAAAACAGGGTATATCCATTGGCATCGTCGAAACCGTTCTGATTGCCTTATTCCCTGTCGTTGCCATCGGCTTTAGCCGTATGTTGACCAACTATGATGCAGCCCTGTTTTGGCGACTGATCCTCTTTGTCACCATTGTCGGCGGCTTTTTCTGGTTTTCCGCTGTTGTTGGTGTCGAAAATCGTAACAAGCGTGAGACATCATCAGCCCGTCGCGTTAGACAAACTGATTTACGAGCGACCTTCGGCAAAATTTGGGGCGATGATCGTACTCGCCGCTTTTTTGTCTTTCTCTTTATCGCCACCTTTGCGGCCTGGATGCAGGATAATATCCTAGAACCCTTTGGAGCCGATCTCTTTGAAATGGCCGTTGAGGAGACGACCCGACTAACGAGCTATTGGGGGACGGCTACCATAGTCGTTTTACTGGCTTCATTTTACATTTGGCGCAAGAAGCGGCCGGAAGAACTGTCTGCTGTGGCTGGCCGTGGTCTGCTTATCATGGGGTTAGGAATGTTGCTGGTCGCTGGCAGCGCCTTTGCCGAGCAAGAGCGGCTCTTTTTATCGGGACTGGTTATATTCGGGGCTGGTTTCGGCTTCTACACCTTTGGCGGCCTTAGTCTCATGGCGGCTATGTCTCCCGACCCGAATGCGGGCGCTTACCTGGGCCTATGGACGGTTGCCATTCTCGTCTCAAAAGGAGTAGGGACCTTCATGGGCGGCGTTATTCGTGACGTTGTTCTGGTCTTCAGCGATGGCTTTCCCCTAGCCTATAGTATTCCTTGCCTGGTCGCCGGGCTGGGCTTATGGACGGCCGTGATTATCCTACGTGGTATTAATATTCCGGCTTTTGTCAAAGAAGCAGCGGCTGAACAAACAACTGAATAGCCCATTAAGCGGCAAGATGGTCAAATATAAAACTCTCTCCAGATGACCATCTTGACCATCTTCGTTAATCACGATCTTTACCCAATCCAATTATCCAAAATCAAACCCTAATTGTATCTGCTGTGGCTTAGACAGCTTACTAACCCCAACCCCCAATAGCCGCACCCGTTGTCCAGGCGGCCAGTTCTCCTCCCAAATAGCAAGGGCCAGCAGCCGAATATCCTCATCACTATCAAAGGGAACGGCCGTTGATTTTTGACGGGTGAAGGTGGTGAAGTCGGCCCAGCGGAATTTAAGCTGAACGGTCTGAGCCATCAGATTCGATCCCCTGAGAGATTTGCCTACCGCCAGGATCATCTTCTCCAGGCGGGCCAATAAAACGGCCGGATCGTTAATATCCTCGTTAAACGTCCACTCATTGCTAATCGACTTGGGCGGCCCCCGATCTGGTTCCACAGAGCGACTGTCGATACCCTGCGCCCGCCGCTGCATCCCGGCCCCATGAGAGCCAAATTCGGCCGTTATATCGCCTGGTTCGGCCCCTGCTAGTTGGCCGCATGTTTGAATGCCCAGAGCGGCCAGCCGTTCGGCGGTTCGTGGCCCAATGCCCCAAATCACCCGGACTGACAAGGGGGCTAGAAAGGCCGCCTCTTCATCCGGTAGGATGATGGTATTCCCCTCTGGCTTATCATGATCCGAAGCCACCTTCGCCACCAACTTGCTTGTCGCCAAGCCAACAGAAGCTGGCAAGCCTGTCTCGTCTTTAACCCGCTGGCGGATAATAGGGGCCAGGGTTTGGGGATCAGGCTGGGCGCTTAAATCAATGTAGGCTTCATCAACGCTCATCTTTTCGACAGGGCCGTACTCAGCCAGAATCGCCATGACCTGCCGTGAGCAGGCTTTGATTGAACGCCAACTATGCCTCACGAACTTGACATGGGGGCAAAGGCGAACGGCTGTGCTAGCTGGCATCGCGGAACGAATGCCAAATTGGCGGGCCTCGTAGCTGGCCGATGCCACCACCCCACGCTGTTCAGGACGACCCCCTACGATCAAGGGAATGCCTGCATCTTCAGGATGATCCAGAATATGGACATTTACGAAGAAGGCATCCATATCAAGATGAAGGATCGCACGCGGCCAATCCATTATTGATCGACAAACTCCCGCAAAGCCCGGATATTGCGAAGTGGTGTATTGGTCATCGCCACACAGCCAACGCCCAGCATAAAGCGGCGGCCACCGGTTTGCTCCATTGCGCCACTGGCCTCGGCCAACGTCCCGGTTGGCCCTTCCTGGTATAACGTCCAGCGAGAGACACCGCCGCAAACGCCCCCACTAACTCGCTTCAATCCATCTGCTAATGAAACGGCGTTTTCGCGGTCGTGCCAGTTGACAAATTGAACGGGGTAATCGGCCGCTTCCTTGAACATAATCTCCGCCCCATGAATGTGGAGCATATTGAGCCATAGATCGGCCGTTTCAGATAGGATGCGGAGGTCATAGATACGGCCGAAGTTGTAAAATTCATTCGGATTCATCACTGGATAGCGACAATGCTGCGTCGCATAGTAGATGCCACTAATACCCGTTTCTTTGGCCGCTTCTATGAAGTTCAATGTGCTTTTGGTAATTGTTTTCAGACCAGCATGGAATGCGTCTGGATGGCTGCGCATATGGCTCAACATCCGCTCGCCCCCGGCCAAGTGTCTAGCCTGGGCAAGGGGAGCAAATATTGTGGCAATGAAGGGTGTGTCTTCGTCTAACCCTTCGCCGACCAAGCGCAGCGCTTCAATTTGGGCTGCCAGCATCCCTTTGCGCGGGTCAAGTACGGTCAGCGTTTCCCAATCCCCTGGCTGCTGTACGGCTCGGCCTGTATATTCACGGGTTCCTTCTGTCGAACCAATCCATTGATCCTTAACGCCCCAATCAACTACCGAGTAGCTACTGGCAGGTGAAACCTTAACCAAATCCCAATCATAATCCTGCTGCCATTTTAATTGGGCGGCGGCCAACGCTTCGGCATTCTGATCATCTCCCGGCCAATGTCGCCACAGTGCGACTGGCGGTCGATCGGCTGGGCCACCCTCAATTGTCGTTTCCAGCCGTTTCCTTTTTCTCCAATAACTCATTGGTCTTCTCCTATAGAGATAGAATGCAAGCAGCCTGCTTGTCAAATGTAGGCAAGGCTGCTTGCGCTCCTTTCATCAATTATTATTTAAGCCTATTCCTCGAACAGAGAGACGAGTTTGAATTGGTTGACATCGACAAGCCCCAGATCAGAGATGCGTAAGTCGGGAATGACGACCAGGGCCAGTAGACTAAGCTGCATGAAGGCATTGTTTAGCATACAACCACAATCTTTGAAAGCCTGAACCATTCTTGAGGCTTTCTCAGCCACCACTTCGGCCCGCTCATTGGACATCAGCCCGGCAATGGGTAGTTCGACCAGGGCGATCTCTCGGCCGTCTTTGTAAACGGCGACACCACCGCCTGCTTGAGCGAGACGGTTGACGGCTTGGGCCATGTTCGATTTGCTTGTACCGGCGACAATGATGTGGTGGCTATCGTGGGCGACAGAACTGGCAACGGCGCAAGGAGCGTTGAAGCCGAAACCTGCCGCGAAGCCATTAACCACCTTGCCTGTCGCCTGATGACGTTCGACCAGAGCCAAATGAACGACATCTTGACGGGGGTCTAATTGCAATATCCCATTCTCGACGGGTAGCACTCTGGACTGAGCTTTGGTCGGGGCTTGATTTTCGACAACGCCAATGACCCGGACTTTGACTGGTTCGGGGGCTGGGGCTGGTACATCGAAATCATAGGCCGTTAAGGGCTGTTTCAGATGAACGGTGTCCTTTGCCATTTTAGGATAGGGGTAGGCGGGAAGATCGATTTGAAGTTTGCCGTTTTGAGCTACCACTTGCCCGGCAGAGATGACGGTGTTTATGGGCAAGGTGGGTAAGTCATTACTGATGATGATGTCGGCGTATCGGCCGGGAGTGATGGAGCCGATCTCTTTTTCGAGGCCGAAATGTTCGGCCGTGTTCAAAGTCGCCATCTGAATGGCTGTAACGGGCGGCAACCCTTGAGCGATGGCATGGCGGACAACGCGGTTCATATGGCCTTCATGTACCAGGGTTCCAGAATGGCTGTCATCGGTGCAGAGGATGAAGTTGCGGCTGTCTAAGCCCTGTTCGGTGATGGCTTTGACCTGTTCGGCTACATCATACCAGGCCGAACCGAGGCGGAGCATGGCTTTCATGCCCTGGCGGACACGGGCCACAGCATCTTCCTGACGGGTTCCTTCATGGTCGTCAGCCGGGCCACCAGCCACATAGCCGTGAAAGGGCAACCCTAAATTCAAGGAGGCATAATGGCCACCGACCGTTTTGCCCGCTCTGGCTGTTTCCATTATTTCAGAGAGCATCTTGACATCATTCATGTAAACGCCAGGAAAGTTCATCATTTCACCGAGGCCAATGATTCCAGGCCAGTTCATGGCTTCAGCGACTTCGGCTGGGCCAATGGTTGCACCGGATGTTTCCAGACCGGGGGCGCTGGGGACACAGCTTGGGACTTGGACGTAGACGTTGATGGGCAAGTTGGCGGCTTCGTCGTGCATCAGGCGCACGCCCTCAATGCCGAGAACGTTGGCGATTTCGTGGGGGTCGATGAACATGGCGGTGGTACCGTGTGGAATGACCGCTCTAGCGAATTCGGTGACAGTGACCATACCACTTTCGACGTGCATATGGGCATCGCAGAGACCAGGAACGAGGTAGCGCTCCTTTGCGTCAATAATCTGGGTATTGTCGCCAATGGTATGGTTGGCATCGGGGCCGACAAAGGCGATGCGGCTACCGGAAACAGCGACATCGGTTCCGGGGATGATTTCGCCGCTGTGAACGTTTACCCAACGGCCGTTTTGGATGACTAGATCGGCCGTTTTGCGCCCCATCGCGACATCGACTAGGTGGGGGGCGACTTTGGGCCAGGGTTGTCTTTTAGGCATAAATAGTTTCTCCGATTGGCGATTAGCAGTTGACAGTTGGCAATAAACAGTAAGCAGTTGGTAGTTTGTTATGGTGCGTGAATAAGTTGTTGGGTAAAGGTCAAGTTGATCATGTTGATCAAAAAAGTGAGTTTTATTTTTTGATCAACTTGACGACTTTATCGTGACTCTCTAATTTATCCTTCTTGCACCCAACGCGCCAAAATTAGGATGGAGAGGGCCATAATAACGGCTGCAATAATGCCTAACCATTGGAATCCTGCCCAATCCCAAATGGCAGGGCCGACTAATGCCCCGATAGCTCGGCCCAAGCTGGAAGCAGCCAGAACGACGGACATGACAATAGCGCGGGCAGAGGGGACTAACTCGGTCATTAGGGGGACACCACCGACGACGGTCATCTCAAAGCAGAGGAATAGGATGAAGAGAGAGACTAAAGCGGCCGTTAAACTCAGGCTGGTAAAGGGAATCAAGAGATAGGTAACGGCCGTTGCCAAACCGAAGACGATGACAAACCGTCTTTTTCCAAATCGATCTACTACGAGGAAGGTCATTACCTCCCCTGTTATTTCGGCGGCGCCGATGACGATGGTTGCCAGGCCCAGCGCGCCTAAATCGAGGCCGAAAGTGCCTTCCATCCAACGGCCGTAAACGATGAGCAGCAGTTCATTGGCCCCCATTGCCAGCGTGATATAGAGGGCGGCCATCAACATGACAGGATGTTGAGAAATCGTGCGGAAAAGAGCCTTAAATCCCTTTTCTTGAGCAGTTTGATGATGGGCAGGTGGTAAAATTCGCCAGACCAAGATTAAGGAGATTATTCCCAAAAGACCCAAACCGAGGAAGGGCGCTTGCCAACCCCATTCGGCAATGGCAAAAGCAACGGCTGGAACGCCTAGGAAAAAAGCGCCAGCCCAGGATAGTTCTGTAATGGAGATGGCTCGGCCCCGCTGCTGATAGGGGACGACATCGCCCAGGTAGGATTGCATGGCTGGATCGAAGATGACTTTGGCGATGCCAATAGCGGCTAGGGCTAGACCCAAGAACCAATAGGTGGGGAAGATGAAGACGAGGAGACTGCCGAGTGAAAAGAGGGCGATAGAGACGGAGAGGGCGGTGCGACGGCCGTATCGTTCCGAAAGGGGGCTGAAAAGGGGGCTAAGAATGCCGGCAAAGCTGCGGATGGAGACGAGGCGGGCAACAGCGGCGTCAGTCGTCCCTAGCCCGCGAGCCAGTTCCGGTAGGAAAGGGTAGGCCATCCGAAGGCCAGTATTGATGAAGAGACGGGCCAGGGTTAGGATGCCGATTTGAAGATATAATTGGAGGCGGTTTGGTTTAGACACATCAGAAAGTGTAATACAATTGGGGACGAATTGATAATAAAGTGAAAAGGATGCTTCGTATGGTTGAAGAAAGTTGATGATCAAACTGTGATTAGGTATAGTGCGAGTCAGTATGAGGTAGATTATATGAACAGTTTTTATCAAGCTCAGAGAATTAAGTGATGATTGATTTTGTGTTGCGTTTTTTAGTTGTTTGGTTTGTTATATATCCCGTACTGACCCTGGTTCATGAATTGGCCCATGGCACTGTGGCGCTGGTAGTTACTAGGGGAGAAGGTTAAATTCGACCATGAACTTTTTTCGCCCGCCATCCGAATCCCGTTACGATCTAAACTTTACGCTTTTAGGTTTTCCGGTGCAAGTCACGCCGCTGTTCTGGGTTTTTGCTTTGTTATTCGGTATTACCCTGCGCAGCCTGTTGCTAATCTTGCTTTGGATTGTTGTGGTCTTTGTCTCAATCTTGATTCACGAACTGGGTCATGCCCTGGCGATGCGACGGTATGGACAGGAAGCTTACATTGTCCTCCATTTCGGAGGTCTGGCGGTGCCTGTCTCTTCACGCTGGGGTGGAACGCCAACACGGGGGACGATGGAACAGGTTGTTATTTCATTGGCCGGTCCTATGGCGGGGTTTCTCTTGGCGGGGCTGGTTCTTTTGCTAGCCATTGCAGTTGGGGGCAGCGTCAGCGTTAACTGGCTGCTTTTTGTGATCCCGGTCCCATCGGCCATCGTGCCGGGCGGCGTCCTAGCCAATGGACTGGTGACCTTGCTGCTTTGGGTCAATGTTTTTTGGGGGTTGATCAACCTAGTGCCCGTTTTCCCGCTGGATGGGGGTCAAGTCTCGCGGACCCTTTTCATCCAACAAGACCCCTGGGATGGTTACCGAAAATCATTGTGGGTATCGGTTATTGCCGGGGCGGTGATGGCTGTCGTTGGCGGTTTTTTTCTAGGCAGCATCTGGCTGGCGTTTTTGTTTGGCATTCTAGCTTTGCAAAGTTACACTGAGATTCAGGGGCGAGGCGGTATAGGGTTTTAAGGCAGAACGGCCGTCATTCTGTTATAGTTAGCAAATGCAATATTCAGAATCCCCTTTTGAAAAATTAGAGCGGCTGCGGGCTGAGTTGAAAGTTCGGCAAGAGGAGCTAATTGAGGCCGAAGCTGATCGCGCCGATCAATTAGCAGATGTGGTGGCCTTCGAGCAGAAGGTAGAAAGCATAATAGGCCATTTGCTGGATACGTTGGCTGCGCTTGAGGTCGAAGTTAGAGATTATAATCAGCGCTTGAATCGGATTCGGAACAAAGCCTCTTTTGGGGTTGCGGTTGACAATGTGGAAGAGCAGTTTCGGCGCACCTGGGAGAAGCCGCCGCCGAAAGCGGTTAAAGCGCCACCGAAGCCACCGACTCCAACTGATGAGCGACAAGTTAAACGGCTCTACCGTCAGCTGGCCCGCCGTTTTCACCCTGATCTAGCTTCTGACCCTCAGGAGCGGGCTGTCCGAACGGAAAAGATGGCGGCTATCAACAGCGCTTATGCGGCTCGAAGTTTGGCGGAGCTGATGGCTTTGGCTGAGGGGGTGGATATGGTTAGTTTGCCTTCAGCTTCGCAAGGACAGACGGAGGGCCAGATGATTGAGACGTTGGAGGAGGAGCTGCGACGGATTGAGCGACGGATCAAGGCGATACGGTTTGAGATCGCCAATGTGACCAATCGGAGCAGCGTGCAGTTGAGTATGGAGGCTAAGATTGCCCGACGGCAGGGGCGGGATTTGTTGGCGGAGATGAAGGCTGATTTGGAGTTAAAGGTTGCGAAGAAGACGGCCGAACGGGACTTCTTGAAGTCGCAGTTTGATCAGTTAGGACCGCAAACACGCATAGGGCCGAAATAGCCATTAAATCGGCATTTGAAACAGTTTGAAAAACATATTGGGAGTTGTTATGCCTACTTCTCGTCCACCAGGACCCAAACCATTATTTCCGCCAGGGTTAATTCGTGATTTTCAGCGTGACCCTTTGCAGTTTACGATACAGATGCAGCGGCAATATGGCGACGTTGTCGCTATGCCTAAACTGTTTCTTCTTCGAATGAATTTCTATCTATTGAACGATCCTGATCTGATTCATGAGGTCTTGGTTCAGAGGTCAGAACAGTTTCACAAACCGGGGCCACTTAGTAATATAATGCGGTCTACGTTTGGTAATGGCATCTTTTTCAGCGAGGGTAGCTTTTGGCGGCGGCAGCGAAAATTGATGCAGCCTGCTTTCCACCACCAGCAGATTGGCACCTACGCGGACCGCATGGTGACATTAACCGAAAAAATGTTGGGTTCCTGGGCATCAGGAGAGACCCGGCACATTACAGAAGAGATGCACGCGCTCACGCTGCAAATTGTGGTGGATGCTATTTTTCACGACGACCTCAGCGCGGATGTCGAACGGGTCGGCTGGGCGATGTCTGAGGCGGTTGAGGCGCTGACGGAACAGGGGTTCAACCCGTTCAAAGCTGTTTTGCTGGATTGGCTGCCTTTTTCTTTTTTGCGCCGCAAACGTCGGGCAGTGGAGGTGTTGGATGAGATTGTCTATCGTTTCATTGCTGAACGACAAGGGACGGGACAGGAAACGGCCGATCTCATTTCCCAGTTGATACAAATGAAAGACGAAGAGACGGGCGAGTCTATGTCTGATTTACAAATTCATGATGAGGTGATGACGCTGTTAATTGCCGGACATGAAACATCAGCCCAGGCATTGACCTGGGCCTGGGTTTTGCTGGCTCAACATCCAGAGGTGGCGGCTGCTCTCTACGATGAGGTGGACCGGGTTTTGCAAGGCAGACGGCCGACCCTGGCCGATTTACCCCAATTGTGCTACACAGAAATGGTTGTGAAGGAGGTTTTGCGCCTTTATCCACCCGCCTGGATGCTTTTGCGGGCAGCGGCCCAAGATTTGACTCTGGGCGGGTATCGACTTAATAAGGGGGATATTTTGTCGATTACGCCGTATGTGATGCAACGCGATCCACGATTCTTTGATAGTCCAGATTCTTTCCGCCCGGAGCGTTTTATAGTTGATGAATCAGGACGGCCGTTGGAGAAGCGGTTGCCGAAGTTTGCTTATTTTCCCTTTGGGGGCGGCCCACATATTTGTCTGGGGAATGCTTTTTCGATGTTGGAACTCAAACTGGTTCTAGCTACAGTTGTCCAACGATATAGCCTTCGGCTATTTCCCGGGCAAATAATGGAACCGGCAGCCAAAATAACCCTTTCGATGAATGGTAGTTTACCCATGCTAGTAACTGTTCGTAGATGAGTAATTAGGTATAGGTGTTAGCTTTTTAGCTAGACGAATGGGCGAGTTGGTTGTTAGCGTTTTTGTGGCGGTTTTATGAAAAAGAACCTATCTTATTCTTTTTCGTAAGGGAGGCCGATTGCGGCAGGGGGAATGGGTCGGGCGATGGCGGCAACGATGATGGTTAGGAGGTAAGGCAGCATTTGGAGGAACTCGGGGTCGATGCCGATGTCTGAAATTTGGAGCCGGATTGAAATGGCATTAGCAAAGCCGAAGAGGAGGGCGGCTCCGAAAGCGCCAAAGGGGGTCCAACGGCCGAAAATGAGGGCTGCTAAGGCCACAAAGCCGCGCCCAGTGGTCATGCCAATGGTGAAGGTGTCGATCCATTCCAGTGTCAGCCAGATGCCAGCCAGCCCAGCAAAGAGACCGCCGATGATGACGTTGGCGTAGCGCATAAAGTGGACGTTGATGCCGACGGTATCGGCTGCTTTTGGATGTTCGCCAACGGCCCGGGTTCGCAGTCCCCAAGGAGTATAAAACAGTACCACGTGAATCAGGACTGTTGCAATTAGCATGATATAGACGATCGGTTGATGCTGGAAAAATATCTCGCCGATATAGGGAATATCAGACAACAACGGAATCTGTATTTCAGGGAATCGTCCGGCCGATCCGGGCCATCTTGGGGGAACCAAATATGCCTGGTAAATGTGTCCGGTTAATCCAGCCGCCAAGAAGTTAATGACGGTACCACTGATAATCTGATCCATCTTGAAGCGGATGGAAAGGACAGCATGGAGGGCAGCCATAAGCGCCCCACTGAGCAGACCAGCAACAATGCCAATAAATAAGCTGCCCGTATAAGCGGCGAACATTGAGGCCGTCATCGCTCCCATCAGCATCATGCCTTCAATGGCAATGTTGACCACGCCAGAGCGTTCGCTAAACAGTCCAGCATACGCACCCAAGGCAATAGGCGTCGCCGTTGCCAGGGCGAGATTAAGGGTACCGGCCGATAAGAGGAGTACTATAATCTCCATCTTATCCACCCCACCCGCTGGTTAAGATCTTTGGCTCGTCGGTGTCGGACTTTGCCCGAACCCGATAGATGTAGCGGATAATCGTCGGGGCTGAGACGAATAATAGGATCAAGGCGCGTAAGATAGAGACGACGTGAATGGATAGACCAGCCCTGATTTGGAGGAAATCGCCTCCAATGCGGAGGGCGGCAAAGATGAAGGCGGCTGGAATAACGGCCAGGGGGTTGTTGAGACCCAAGAGGCTGACGGCAATGCCATCGAAACCATAGCCAGAGGCGAAGCCTTCGGTGAGGACGCGGGTTACAACGCCCTGAACTTCCAGGATGCCAGCTAATCCGGCCATGCCGCCGCCGAGCATCATGGCGATGATGTACTGCCATTTGGGACGGATACCAGCGTATTCGGCCGCATTGGGATTTTGCCCGGTCGTTCGCAGCGAAAAGCCCCAGGTGGTTTTGAACAAAAAGTAGTAGGCAAGAACGGCCACTAAGATGGCAATGAAGAAGCCTAGATGTAAGCGTCCTGTCAGGCGGGCTAGATGGGCCGTTTCCATGAGGGAGGAGCTTTGCACGGTAGAGGGGTTGGGGTCTTTAATGGGGCCGCGAACCATCCAATCTACGAAGAAGATGGCGATGAAGTTGAGCATGATGGTGTTGATGACTTCATGCGACCCCAGCCAAGCCTTTAGGACGCCTGGAATGAAACCCCATAGCAGTCCCCCAGTGAAACCGGCTAGCAAAACGGCAATGGGGTGAATGATGGGAGGTAGGTCAACATAGACGCCAACAAGGGTTCCGAACAATGCGCCCATGACGAATTGGCCTTCGGCCCCAATGTTGAACATCCCGGCTCGAAAGGGGAGAGCAACGGCCAGTCCGGTAAGAATCAGGGGGGTCATGGCGACGAGGGTGTTGAGACGGCCGTTTGAGCGCAAAATCGCGCCGTCGATGATGCCCCAATAGCCAGTAGCTACTTTTTCTAGGCCGATGAGGGGATTGTCGGCCGTTACGATGATGACGATGGCGCCGATCAGGAAGGCGGTCAGAATGGAAAGGAGGGGAATGACCAGTGGGCGGGTGATGCGCCGCAAGAGAGTGGGTTGGGCAGCTTGTTCGGCCGTTGCTGAGGTTTGATCTTCGCTCATTCTGTCCCTACTTTGCTGTTATCAACATCTGAACCGGCCATCAAAAGTCCTAATCGCTCTCTGGTTGCCTCTTCGATGGGCAGGGTCTTGACGATTCGGCCGTCGAACATGACGGCGACCCGGTCGGCCAGGGAGAGGATTTCGTCTAATTCGGCCGAGACGAGTAAGACTGCACTACCATTGTCGCGCTGTTCGATAATTTGATTGTGGATGAATTCAATGGAGCCAACATCAATGCCACGAGTGGGCTGGTTGGCAATGAGGAGTTTGACGGGCTTAGAAAACTCCCTGGCGACAATCACTTTTTGTTTGTTGCCCCCGGATAATGTGCCGACGGAGGTGTAAACGTCTGGGGTGCGGACATCGTATTTTTCGACGAGCGCTTCACCGTCAATGTTGATTTTGTCCTGATTCAAAACGGGGCCGTTGGCATATGGTGGTTGATAATAGCGGTTTAGCACCATGTTGTCGGCAATTGAATAGGCCATCACGAGGCCGTGTTTTTCTCTATCTTCGGGAATATGGGCTACTCCCATTTCAGTAATCTTGCGGGGTAGGTAGTGGGTTGAGTCTTGGCCGTCAATTTGGACGCTGCCTTTGGAAATCGGCCGTAGCCCGGTTATTCCTTCGACTAATTCGCGCTGGCCGTTGCCCTGTACCCCGGCAATGCCTAGAATCTCGCCCTCGCGCACCTCTAGAGAAACGCCTTTCACAGTCTGATTGCCCTGGTTGTCATTGACATCGACATCTTTGATGCTGATGACTGTTTTGCCTGGTTTGGCAACAGTTTTATCGACTTTCAAGATGACGCTCCGGCCGACCATCATCTCGGCCAGGCTGGCTTCGGTGGCTTCTTCGGGAACGGTTGAGCCGACAAGACGGCCGCGATGGAGAATGCCGATCCGATCTGCCAGACTCAAGACCTCTTTTAGCTTGTGGCTGATGAAGATGATGGAGGTTCCTTGCTGGGTCATATTCCGAATGATGGCGAACAGTTCTTCGGTTTCTTGGGGGGTTAGAACGGCCGTAGGCTCATCTAAAATGAGGATGTCGGCCAAGCGGTAGAGGGCTTTGAGAATCTCGACCCGTTGTTGAATGCCGACTGGTAAATCTTTAATGTAGTCATGGGGATTAACGGCCAAGTTGTAATTTTTGGAGAGTGCGCTGATACGTTCGGCCGCTTTTCGGCGGTCTAATCGATCCAACATCGGTATCTGGGACAAGATTCCTCGGGTCTCCTCAACGCCAAGCATAATGTTTTCTGTGACAGTCATCACAGGCACTAGCATAAAGTGTTGATGAACCATGCCAACGCCAGCGGCAATGGCATCATTGGGTGATGCAAATTTTACGGGTTTGCCATTAATTAATATTTCCCCCTCGTCTGGTGCATACAACCCATAGAGCATGTTCATCAAGGTTGTTTTGCCGGCACCGTTTTCCCCTAACAAGGCTAATACCTCCCCTCGCATAAGGGTGAGATCAACTGAGTCATTTGCTAAAACACCTGGGAATCGCTTGGTCAGACCACGCGCTTCTAACGCAGGAGGTTGTGACATGATTCTTTGTCTCGCGTTGGATAGGTTATTAGTTTAATAAAAGTAATATACCAGCCAAGGATAATTGTGACTAGTTATCCTGACCCTGATTGACACTTCATTCACTAGCGGATACATCTTTAAGAAACGTTGTATACATTTTAGCCAGAAATCTCAAATCGCAAAATTAAATAATGAAAAAGGGCCACTCATTTTCATGAGTGACCCTAAAAATCCAAATGATTTGCGTGAAAAAGCAGTTAATTCTTTTTTTGTTTAGATAGGTAGCGGCTGTTTAATAAAGATGAAACCTGCTACCTATCATCTAAATATTAACCTTCATATCCGGTATCAATTGTGCCTTCAGCTAAACCAGCTTCGGCTTCCGTTACGGCCGCTTTACAGGAATCGGGAATATTGGCATCTTGATCATGGTAGGAGGCCAAGCCAACGCCACCATTTTCAACGGTCGCTAACTGGATGCCCGGTTCAAGATTTCCGTCTGCATAAGCATGAACGGCATCAGCAGCGGCTACATCCATATTCTTGGCAGCACTGGTCAATAGGCTGCTGGCAACCTCAGGATAGGTTCCGTACTGGTCAACATCAACGCCAATGCCTAATAAACCATTTTCGTGGGCGGCCAACAAGCCACCATTACCCGTGTTACCACCAACACCGAAGATAATGTCAGCACCGTCAGCGATCATGGTTTCGCCAGCCTGTTTACCTGTTGAAGGATCGTTAAAGTCAGGAATGTAGACGTTTAATGTTTCGATGTCTGGGTTTTGGGAAGCCGCGCCTGTCTGGTAACCTTCAACGAAGCGAACAACGGGAGGAATTTCCATACCGGAAACGGAGCCGATAACGCCAGTTTCGCTCATACAACCGGCCAACACACCGGCTAGATAACCAACCTCGTCTTCTGCAAACATCAGACTGGTAACATTGGACAGTCCGCCTTCTTCGGAGTAGCAGTCATCTACATCGCCACAGCCACCTTCATCTGTGGGGCCGGGGAAGTAAGCAACGTCTACAATGGCAAAGGTAACATCTGGGTTCGCTGGAGCAGCTGCTGCTGTTGCATCACCCATTAAGAAACCGACGGTAATGATCATGCCGCAACCTTCTGTGACAAAGTTGTCAATATTCTTTTCGTAATCATTTGCTGATTCAGAGACGATGTGAGCGAACTCCATTCCTTCTTCTTCAGCTGCTTCACGAGCACCTTTTAGAGTGAACTCATTAAAGCTTTTATCATTTTCTCCACCCGTATCCAATACAACACAAACCTTTTCAGCCTGGGAGCCACCACTACAAGCAGCCAAGACCAGACTCAAAATAACGATTAAGGCTATTCCAAGCGTAATTCGCCGTGAAAACATAAACTTTCTCCTCCTCTTTTTTAGAAGAAACTTAAGAGCTAGTACCATATTAACGATAAATTCGGACTTACTGGTTACGATGAGTTGACTATCATTTGGATTTGTAAAGGCCCTGCTTTATAAACGCTTTCCACAAAGAACCGAACAAACCTATTATACTTTTTCCCCTAAATTGTACAAAATAAGGGTGACGCTATCTTTGTTTTTGATTTTTGACGAAACAGGCACTCAGTCTTACAATCGGAGTTAACTAAATTCGTGGAGCTTTGCATTCTGCAAGGCTCTAATAATTTCTGGAGGACAAACATGACAGAAGATATGACTGATGATATGAAAACTGGTATGGATGATGACCTTACGGGTGATGATAAGCTGTGGGCATTCCTGGGCTACATTATTCCACTTGTTGCACTCATCGCAATGCTGATGGAAGACAAAAAATCACGGCCGTTCATTAAGTATCATGCTGTCCATGCACTTTTAATTACTGTTGCCACCGTCATTCTCAGCTTTACGGCTTGTTTATGGGTAATTCCCTGGTTCTATGGCATCTATGTTGGTTATAAGGCCTATCAAGGTGAGTGGACAGAGGTTCCGATGGCGACTGATATGGCTAAGAACCAAGGTTGGATTTAGTTATAATTAGTAGTTAGTCGTCAGTGATTAGTAGTTGAATGAGCTTCTAATGCTAGATGATGAATACAACTAATTAGCGCAGGCGGCTTAAGCATTGGTCAAAGATGCTTGAGCCGCTTGCGTTTTTTTATTTGGGAGGGAATGATGGATTTTGTTTGGCTCTGCGATTAATGCGTAAAAGGTAATGCGTAACTTTTGTCGTTACACATTACCTTTTACGTTTTCTTTCAATTAAACAGCTTCTTCGGTGTCATCATCTTCAACGGGGAGGGTTTCTAGAACGGCCGCAACCTTCTCTTCATTTGATATCCCTAGTGGATAATTGCGAGTACCGAATTTGGTTAGAGCTACAGCGCCAAGTCCAGCACTGCTGATGACAATTGCCATAAGTGTTCCAAAAAATTCACCACCAAAGGGCATGGCGCTCATCACAGAAATGACCAAGGTTAGAAGTCCAGTTCCCAGAGCGGCCACAACGGGTAGGGTGCGATTGGATAGCTTCATAGCTTCGGCTAACCGTTGACCTAATAAAGTTCCCATAGCGATCCAGCCTAGCAAGAGACCAAAGCCTAAGGCAATCGTCATTAGTAAAACGACGGGGAAGCCCAGCAACCCGAGGCCGCAAAGAATAACAAACAGACCTGAGATGAGGGCCATGAAGGCAATGGCAAAGGGGCCGGCCATTCCTGTCAATACGCCTACTGTGCCGCTGGCAACTGGTTTGCGAACGATAACGTCGCTGACCTGGTTGAGTTGGTTGGGCAACATGGCGGCGACGATTAAAGCTAGTAGGCCAAGCATCAAGCTGCTGCCAACTGCTTCGCCGATGTCTCTAAAGAAGCCACCGATACCACGCCTAACGGGGTAGGTTGGTATGCTTGGGATTTCTGGTGGTTCTGGTGGCGTTGGCGGTGCCGGGATGCCCATAAAGTCTCCAAAGGGGATGTCTTGGCCAACGGCCGTACACTGTATAGTTCCCTCGGTGGAAACGCTGCCACCAATTAGGGCACAATCGCCAGCAACCTCTGCTGATGAATTAATATTGATGTTGCCGCCAAAGACAACTAGATCGCCTGCAACGACACCGGTTAATTCGACATTGCCGCCAAAGATAGCTACATCATTGTCGATAAGGCCACCGATTTCGGCATGTCCACCAAAGACAACTACCTCGGCATTAATTATGGCCCCAGGTTCAATAACAAGGTTGCCGCCAAAGACAGCGACTTCCTCGTTGACGACGTCACCGCTTTTTATAACGCGATCCATTGGATTGCCGTCTTGTGCTTGGGCAATCCCAATGGGAACGGCCGCAATTGCGATGAATAATAGGATAAAAATTGTTACTATTCGTTTCATTGTTCTCTTCTCCAGTTCGAATATTCAATAAAGTATTTTCTAACCGGCAAAGGAATTAGAGCTTCGAGATTAGCGATTGTCAGTCAATATATGACAATCGCTAATCTCCACCCTCCAATCACTTAAATCCGTGTTGAGCCTGTCATTTGGCGGTAGACACCGCCCCACAGAAAGACGACCCCAACCATGACCATGAGCCAGCCGAGAGCGGCGGGTTGGTCGGTCAGTTGTTGGGCCAGGCCGCCTAAGCCTTGCAAGAGCGCACCTAGAACGGCCGAGACCAACGACAAAATCTGGGCGCCAGCCTGAACCAAACCACGCCCAAAGGCGGGTTCGGTCAGGGCTGGAGCCAGCGAGGTTGCTATCCAGCCAACAACGACCAATGGTAAGACACCACTAATGAGTAAGAACCCATAAATGGCGCCAATAAGCCAGAATCGATAATTATTGTTAGGCAGCATAGCCAATGTACGTTGCGTAAAGTCGGCTGCCGGGCTGAGAGCAGGGGCTTGTAGGAAAAGCTGGTGGATGGCTTGAACGGCTTGCCACTCCCGCTCACAATCGGGGCAAGATGCGAGGTGAGTGGTCATCTGGCCGTAATCTGATTCGGACAGCTCTCCATCCAGCGCTTCCATCATCAGGGTGTATATTTCTTCATGTTCCATAAGTCACTCCAGTTAGGACTGTTTAGTCTTTTTCATAATCACTAAACAACTTTTCTGTTTTCTTCTTTCTTTCGTTAATCCTCAGGCCACTGCCTCTGCTTCTGGGCTAGGGGCAATGCCCATCTCTAGGCCGGTGTCTGCCAATTGGCGGCGGGCGCGGAAAAGACGGGATTTAATGGCGCTGACGGTTGTTTTCATTACCTCGGCAATTTCATCATAGGACATATCGTACCAGTAGCGGAGTACAACTGTTTCTCGATATTCCTCTGGCAAGGTGTCTAATAGTTCTTGTACAACGTCTTTTTCTTCGCTTTGCACGGCTCGTGCCTCCGGCCCCAATGACCGCTCGCTTGTTAAGGCGGGATGCGGTGGCAATGGGCCATCTATTGAAAGCAGTTGCTTTCGTCTTTTACGTATTAAATCGATACAATAATTTGAGGTGATGGAGAGCAGCCAGGTGCTGAACTTGTGTTGAGGGTTATAGCTATCCAGGCGAGTCCAAGCCCGAATAAATGCTTCTTGGGCAGCCTGTTCAGCCTCGTCGGCATTACTCAGCATTCGATACGCCAGGTTGAAAACTGGAGTTTGGTAGGCTTCTATTAAGCTACCGAACGCTTCTTTATTTCCATCTCTAGCTTGTTCTAGCCAGATCTGCTCGTCTTCAAAACCCTGATATCTCATCACCAAACACTTTTCATACGCCTGTACGCAGTATATCAAAAAAAGTTTCAGTCTGAGACTTTTGACGTGGATTTGACGCTGTTTTATAATGCGCGGCAACTATGGAATCTGAAGAAAATAAACCACTCCCATCTACCTTATATACAGAAGAGTATTTTCTGACTGCTTGTGAAGGATATGATGTCTTTGTTGAATCGGAAGGGAAGCATCTTTCGCGCCGCTTAAATGATGCTTTTGCGATGGCCGAAGTTACGGCCGAAATGCGTATTTTGGATGTTGGTTGTGGACGCGGGGAGATAATTCGCCATTGTATGAAGTTGGGTATTGAGGCTTTTGGGGTGGATTATGCTGAGGTGGCAACGTTGATGACCCGCGATGTTGTAGAGCAGACGTTGGCAGAATCGGCCGAACCACAAGAGGAATCTATTGCCCGTGTCTATCGTTCTGATGCTAAGCGGCTGCCTTTTCCAGATAACAGCTTTGACCGGGTGTTGATGTTTGATGTCGTTGAGCATCTATATCCTTGGGAGCTGCATCAGGCGATGTTGGAGGTGCGGCGGGTGTTGAAGGATAACGGCCGATTCATCATCCACACTGCTCCCAATCGCTGGTATGACCAATATGCTTACCCCGTTGTTCGCTTTTTTCGCCGCCTGTTTGGACAGGGCAACGGCTATCCTAAAAATCCGCGCGCCATTGTGCCTGTCAATCAGGATGTCCATGTCAATGAGCAGGATATTCGTTCGATGAATCAGGCGTTGAAGGCAGCCGGATTTCGGGGAAAGGTTTGGCTTGATACGCCGCCTCAAAATAGAGAGGAGAACGTTGTCTTAGCCGCCTTCCGCCGACTCTTTTTTGAAGTCCCACCTTTCCGCTGGTTTTTCGAGCGGGAAGTGTTTGCGGTGGCTGAGAAAAAGGGGTAGCCACACTCTTCTGGCTTTTTATGCCATCCCGCAAATCCTTTCGTTTATATCTACCTTTGCTCCTGCTGCTGGCCTTTGCCCTTCGCACCCACCAGCTAACGGAGATACCGCCTGGTCTGACTCATGATGAGGCCAATCATGGCTGGGATTCGCAGAATGTCTTGGATGGGGAGCTGCTATTTTATTTCCCTCTTAATTATGGCAGTGAACCGCTCTACAATTATATAGTTGCCGGAAATATGGCTTTGCTGGGGGAGGATTTGTTTGGGCTGCGGCTGGTCAATGTCTTTTTTGGGCTGCTGACAATTGCGGCCGTTTTTCGCTTCGGGCGGATGGTGTTCGGCCGTTCGACCGCCTTAGTAGCTGCTGGATTACTGGCTGTCTCGTTCTGGCCTCTGGCAACCAGCCGTCAAGCGCTGCGAGCGGGCGTGCTGCCTTTTCTGACCGTTCTGGCCGTTCTCTTTTTCTGGCAATTGATCTATCGTAAAGGCCAAAATAGATGGCTCTATGTAGTTGGCTTTGCTTTGGCTGTCGCTGCCACCTTGCACACCTATTTGGCGGCCCGTATTTTGTGGCTCATCTTTCCCCTTTTCCTTAGCTATCTGGCCTTCTTTCATCGAGAACGCTTTCAGATTTCATGGCGGTCAATTTTGGTTGGGCTGGTGTCTGGCTTTGCCTTAACTATTCCTATGTTCCTTTATATTCAGCGCAATCCCTGGTCTGATACGCGATTGGCGATGTTTGAAGGGGCGTTGAACAACGTATTGTCGGGTAATTTGGGGCCTATTCTTGAGAAAGCTGGGCGAGCGTTTCTGGCCTTTTTCTGGCCGGGCTTTGGGGATCAGTTTTTGGCTTATAACATTCCAGGGCGGCCGCTATTTGATGCGATTTCGGCTGTCTTTTTTCTGCTTGGCCTAATCGTTTGTCTGCGATACTGGCGGCGACCAGCTTTTGCCCTGCTCTTTATCTGGTTTGGGGTTGGTATTTTGCCTTCGTTGATAACGGGGCCGACGGCTAATACAACGCGCAATATGGGCGCTTTGGCGGCTGTTTATTTGCTGCCAGCGGTTGGGTTTGTAACGGCCGTCCATTGGTTCAATGGTCGTCTTAATTTGCCTCAACGACGGGCCATTGTTTCGGGGATTGCTGCTCTTTGGCTGGTGGCGGTGGCGGTTATCACCACTCAGGCTTATTTTAAGGATTGGGCTGAATCACCCGATGTGCGGGCCGCTTATCAGCATACATTGGTTAAGGCTTTGGATTATCTGGATGGGCAGGTGGATGATTTACCTCTGGTTATCTCTTCTGTCTACCCTGGCCCAGCGCATGATCCTTCGGTGGCCCGGGTGTGGTTGGGCACGAATGATATCCAAAGCCGATGGGTAGACGGCCGTCAAGCGCTGGTCTTTCCTGAAGGTGACGCTGGCTGGCTGGTTGTTCCAGCTTCGACCCCCCTTCACCCTGCTTTTGAGCCATTTGTGGAACTAGTGACTACGGTTTCGCTTCAGTCAGACGATTTAGACCCCTTCTTCCACATTTATAACCTGCAACCAGTCGATTGGGTGTGGGCTGACAGGCAGGTCAATTTTGGCGATGCTGCTCTTTTGCGAGGGGCGAGATGGTTGGTTGGGTCGGTTGAGCCAGGAGGAACGGCCGAGATGATGACGCTTTGGCAGGTGTTAGACCCAACTAAAGTGGGGCCAGTTGTGCCACCCGCTTTTGAGACGGATGTTCTCTTTTTTACCCATGTCCTCAATCCTGATGGTTCAATTCTCGTTCAAGGCGACTCCTTGGACGCACCTTCTTGGGATTGGCAGCCTGGCGACATCATTATCCAAATCCATTCGATTTACATCCCTCCAGAGACGAGGCCAGGCCAATATGAGGTGGCAGTGGGTATCTATGATAGGCAGTCTGGCGAACGGCCGCTCATTTCTGATTCATCTAACCAGGAGGCTATTGCCGGGGATCGCGCATTTGTAGTACCATTGGAAATTGATGGGAACGAAGCGCGATCCGAATGAATTATCGGTAGAGGAGCTGGAGCAATTACTCTACCAAAAGAAGCGGGCTGAACGCCGCCAGCGATTGGCCCGGATGAAAGGCGAAGGTCGTCTGATTGAGATTGCCGGATTACCACCGCCGAATCCCAAGCCGCCAGCCGTCCCCCGCCCCAAAACGGCCCCAACTGAAGCTTTGCGCCGATACCAGTTAGAATCTGTTGAGGCGAATGGCGGGGAGCATAATGGCCGTAATGGCGCTGCAAATGGAACGTTTAACTTTGAGGCGGTGGAGGAGACTGAAACGGCCGCAAAATCCTGGCGGTCGATTCAATGGCGTTGGGTCTTTAATAAGCTGCTGTTATTATTTGAGATTTCGGCCGTTGTTGGCATCATTGCTTTAGGCTTTCTTGTCTGGGGGACGGCCCGTGAATTGAATCAAGAGATTGCAGAGGTGCAGGAAGCGCAGATTGCTAGCATTGCGCTGCCGACGGAAACGCCCCAGCCGGTGATCGATGCTGTTATTCTGCCCAGCGGCCACAAACCACCGATAGACGGCCGTCCTGCTGAGCCTGGAGAAGCGGGCTATGTGCCAGAGCATTTATTGCCCCTCCTTGATGCCTATGTGCCACCACCTATTCCAACTCCTGGCCCTGAACAGGCCCGGCGAATCGAGATTCCTAGTATTAATGTTGATGCCCCTATTTTTCAAGGTGACAATTGGGACCAGTTGAAGAAAGGGGTCGGCCAGCACATCGGCTCGGCCTTGCCGGGTGTAGATGGCAACCTTGTTCTCTCGGCCCATAATGACATTTTCGGCCAGATTTTTCGATTTCTGGATAAGCTGAATCCAGGGGACGAGATTATTGTCTCAACTAATCGACAAACCTATACGTATGTTGTGCGAGATATTCAGGTGGTTGAACCGACGGATGTTTGGGTTATGGCTCCAACCGAACATGCTAGCACAACCCTTATTTCTTGCTATCCTTATCTGGTCAATAATAAACGAATTATTGTGTTTGCTGATCTGGCAACAACGACTTCAGTTCCATAATGCTAAATGGTCAGACAAATCGGCAATTTGTCTGGGCATTTCACCAAATCACCCTACAGTCTAATAGAGGAAGTTCTAAAAAATATGGCAAAAAAGGTAAGACGGCCGCGCAAACGGCGACAAAAGAGTGAAACGACAACAAAGGTTGAGGAAAAGCCCGCTTCAAAATCTATGTCAGCCCAAGAAGCATTTGAATCAGAATATGCTTACGTACTGAAAGATCTACGTTGGGTTTTTATTTTGGCGGGGATCATGTTTGCTCTATTAATTGCCCTAAATCTCATTCTAGGAGGTTGACGCTCCAGGAGCGTTGTGTTATTATTTCCCTGCTTTCCGGCCACTGTGCCGGATCGTTTTGTTATTGAGCAACTTAGGTTAATTTTTTATCAGTGAGGTAATCTATCAGCACAAACTATCGTGTAAATGAGCGAATTCGATCCCGTGAGGTGCGCCTGATCGATCAGGAAAAGACAAATCATGGTGTTGTCCCCCGGCATGAAGCGCTCGACATGGCCCGAACAGCCGGATTGGATTTAGTTGAAGTCGCCCCAAATGCGAATCCCCCAGTAGTCCGTATCATGGACTATGGCAAGTTCAAATACGAACAGGAACGCAAAGAACGCGAAGCTCGTAAACATCAGAAACAGATTGAGATTAAGACAATCAAACTTAGCCCTAAAATTGCGGATTTTCATCGGGGAATTCAGGTGAAACGGGCCAGAGAATGGCTGCAAGAAGGCAAAAAAGTGAAGGTTGTCGTTCGATTCAAGGGTCGGGAGATTACTTACCCGGAGATCGGCCGAAAAATGGTAGATGGCGTTGCTGAAGAGCTTGAAGACGTTAGCAGCGTTGAACAAAGACCGAAACAAGAGGGCTGGCAAATGACTATGATGTTGGCTCCATTAGATGAATAAGTGCGCTTAACAGCGCCGCTCTTTAGCAGGTTGACAATTGACAGTGTTAGTTGAAAGCCCCCGAAAGAGGGGGTTTTTTTATGAGGTGCAGAGATGGGCAAAAAATTTAAGATGAAAACACACAAGGCAACCGCCAAGCGGTTCCGTGTTACTAAAAATGGCAAGGTTTTACGGTTGCAGGGTGGCAAGAGCCATTTGCGCCGCAAAAAATCGACCCGAACCAAACACAACTTCCGGGGCATGTTAGAGGTAGAAAATACCAAAGACAAAAAACGGATCAAGACTTTGGCTCCGTATTTGAGAAAATACAAGGCAAATCCGCCGAAATAATTTTATTTATTCCGCTGCCTGGCCTCGGTTTAATCGCTTGAGTGTCCAGGCCAAAACTAAATGCGAGGAAAAGAGATATGCGCGTAAAAGGTGGCGTGGTAACACGCCGACGACACAAAAAAATTATTAACATGGTAAAAGGCCAGTGGGGAACCCGCGGCCGTTTATTCCGTCGCTCTAATGAAGCGATGATGAAATCTTACTGGTATGCCTATCGTGACCGCCGGGTGAAGCGTCGTGAACTGCGCCGCTTGTGGATTGCCAGAATCAATGCTGCCAGCCGGGCCAATGGTCTGTCTTACAGCCGCTTGATTCATGGCTTGAAATTGGCCAATGTTGAGCTGGATCGTAAAGTGATGGCTGATATTGCTGTGCGTGATTCGGCCGCTTTTGCTGGAATCGTTAAGGTTGCCCAGGACGCCCTAAACGCTTAACAAAATCAACGCTGCTTTCTAAACGCCACGTCTAAACCTTTAGGCGTGGCGTTTTTGTGTCTTTGCCCACAACCTTCGGGAGGGCTTTAATCGTCGCTTTGCGCCTTTGCGTGAGGCTTATATAATCCAATTTCTATGCTTGATAAAATTGCAAAAGTAGTACAACGATACGAAGATTTAGAGAGAAGAATGGCTGAGCCAGAGGTTTTGGCTGACTATCAAAAGATAGCAGAGTTGGCTCAGGAGCGTTCTGAAATGACCCCCTTGGTGGAGAGCTACCGTCGCCATGTGGCGGTTACGGCCGAACTCGAAGAGACGAAAGAACTTTTGGAAATGGCAGAAGATCCTGAAATGATTACGATGGCGGAGGAAGAGGTTGACACACTTTCGGCCGAAATTGAAACGCTGGAACGTCGGATGCGTTCTTTACTGGTTCCTAAAGACCCACGTGATGATAAAAACGTCCTGATTGAGATTCGGGCTGGGGCTGGAGGCGATGAGGCAGGGATTTTTGCGGCCGATTTACTGCGTCTCTACGCGCGCTATGCTGAAAACCGACGCTGGAAGACTGAAATTGTCGATGAAAACAGCACTGGGGTTGGCGGCTATAAGGAAGTGATTCTGGCCGTGAAAGGCAAGAAAGCTTATTCGCGCCTGAAATTTGAGAGTGGTGTCCATCGTGTCCAACGGGTTCCGGCAACGGAGTCGCAAGGTCGAATTCATACTAGCACTGCGACAGTGGCTGTGATGCCAGAAGTGGATGATGTGGAAATTACTTTGGATGAGAAAGATCTGGAAATAACTGCTACCTTTGCCGGTGGTCCTGGTGGTCAGCATATGCAGAAAAATGCAACGGCCGCCCGCGTCGTCCACAAACCGACAGGCATGATGGTTAAGGTTCAGACAGAGCGAAGTTTGACTCAAAATAAGCGCGTGGCTTTGGGCATCATTCAGGCCCGCTTGCAAGAGATGGAAGAAGAGAAACAGCTATCAGCACAATCAGCGGATCGTAAATCCCAGGTTGGAACCGGGGATCGCAGCGAAAAAATTCGTACTTATAACTATCCCCAAAGTCGGGTTACTGACCATCGTATTGGCTTTACAAGTTATAACTTAACCGTTGTGATGGACGGTGAGTTAGACCCCTTTATCGATGCCTTGACTGTTGCTGATGAAGCAGCCAAGCTCTCTGCCGCTGGTGAAGGCGAATAAGCGATAGTCGGTAGTCAGTATCCTGTTTAGAGGGAAAGTGTAGGGACGAATAGTCGGCAATGGTGTTAGAATAAATGCGAGATTTTTGCTCCGGCTGTTATGCTGGGGCTAGAGACCTAGAAACCCGGTTTTTTTGAAAAACCGGGTTTCTACAACTAAAGCGAGTTTGAACAATGACGGATGTAACCTTTCAACCACGGGGACGATATTTTGAGGAGTTTACAGTTGGCGACAAAATGGTATCGTCTGGGCGAACGATAACTGAGGGCGATATTGTTACTTTCGCTGGCCTATCGGGGGACTTTAATGAGATTCATATCAACGCCGCTTATGCAGCCGAAGGACCGTTCGGCCAACGGGTCGCGCATGGGCTGCTCATTTTGTCTATTGCCAGCGGCTTGGCTGTTCAAATGGGCTTTATTGAACGAACCGTTTTGGCCTTTCGGGAACTAGATTGGAAGTTTAGCCGTCCTGTTATGATAGGTGATACCATTCGTGTGGTATTGGAAATAACAGAGTTAAAGGCCATGTCCCGCTTGGGTGGTGGCAGCGTAACGATGAAGACAAGTGTTTTGAACCAAAGAGATGAAGTGGTTAATCGGGGCACTTGGGTGATGTTGGTGGCAAGTAAAGAGTAATTAGTAGTCTGTAGTCAGTAACCAGTATTTGGTATTTCAAGTTACCGTCCTCTGGCCATATTCTTCTGACTACCGTTTACTGGCTACTGCTTACTGACTACCGAATAGGCAGTATATGATGGCTGAAGAAAAGGACGACCGGGCTGAAGACAAATCTAAAGAAATGGCCGATGAATCAACTCAAGATTTCCCTGGGCAACCGAGGCAAGAATCTAGCGAGGCTGGTACTGTTTCGCTTTTAGATTTGATTCGTGAAATTGGGGACGAGTCGGCCGTTCAACCTGCTCCAGAAGAGCCGTCTGTCCCTGAACCACTACATGGGCTAGATGATGAGCATACGCCAACTGGTGGGCCGATTCCGTCCCGGTTAGATGGCCCAAAATCACCGCCGCTGCCGCTCCAGGCGCAAGATTTGATGCCCAGCGGCCAGCCGCCCGTTCAAGATGAAGAGGCGACTAAAGTGCAGCCCCGGAGCGCTTTTCCTGGGCGTACCCAGCTTGATCAACCGACTCCAGCTAATCGTCCTGGGCCTGAAGAGGAGGAACCGACACGGCCGATACAACCAACGGCTCGTAGACGGCCGTCTGAGAGGCCGGAGCCAACCCCACCCGGCCAACGACCGACGCAAGGACGGCCGCGTCAGGGACAGCCACCCCAACAACCAACCGCTCGTCGTCCAGTCCAGCCGCCGCCTCAATATCCACCCCGGCCAGGGCGACCCCCTCGGCAAGAACGGCCGCCTCACCAGGAGCGAGTTGAGCGAACGAGGCCCCAACCAGCACGGCCAGAACCTGTTAGGGTTGTTCTACCAGAACGGCCGGATGGAAACCAACTGCCTAAACCCAAGACAAGGCGACAAATTAAATGGGGGAGTTGTTTGGCGCGGGCATTTACCATCAGCGTCATCTTGGCAATCGTCGGGGCCGTTCTCTCATTGGCCGGGGTCAGCGTGGTCTACATCGCCATTGCCAGCCAACTGCCCCCACCGAGCGAACTACGAACCCGAGCCAGCACCTTTGAGACAGCCCAAATTTTGAACCGGGACGGTGATTTACTTTACTCGTTGGCCGATCCTAATGCTGGCAACCGAACCTTTGTGCCGTTGACGCTCATTTCGCAAGATTTAATTGACGCTACTATTGCAACAGAGGATGCTCGTTTTTATACGAATCCGGGCTTTGATCCAATAGCCATTGCTCGTGCTGTGGTGCAGGCGGCCCAGGAAGGACAGGTTGTATCTGGGGCCAGCACTATCACCCAGCAGGTGGCCCGGGCCTTGTTGTTGGATGAGGATGAACGGACAGAGGTGACGTTTCAGCGGAAGGTGAAGGAGATTGTGCTGGCGGCTGAGATCAACCGTACCTATACCAAAGATGAGATTTTGGAGCTTTATCTAAACGAGATTAATTATGGCAATCTTGCTTATGGCATTGAAGCGGCGGCAAATACCTATTTTGATAAATCAGCGGCCGACTTGACCCTGTCTGAAGCTTCCCTTCTGGCGGGACTGCCCCAGGCTCCGGCTTTGTGGGATCCGTATACTGCTCCAGGGAAAGCGCTTGGCCGTCAATCAGAGGTTTTGGGCTTGATGGCTGCCGGTGGATATATTACGAGCGCAGAAGCTCAATCGACCCTGGATGCCTCCGCGACCGTTGTTTATAATTTGGAGCCACCAACTGTTACGATTCGTCACCCTCATTTTATCTTCACTGTTTTGCAGCAGTTGGAAGCGGAAATTGGGGCGCAGGCCATTTATCGGGGTGGGCTGCGAATCTACACCACCCTGGACGAGACGGCCCAACAGTTGGCTGAAGAGTCGGTGGTGGCTGCACGAGCCAATATCAATGCGGCCGGAGCAAATAATGCGGCTATGGTGGTCATTCAACCTCAAACGGGCGAGGTCTTGGCGTTGGTTGGCAGCGTCGATTTCAATGATGAGGATATAAGTGGTCAGGTTAATATGGCTTTGGTTCCTCGCCAACCTGGATCAAGTATTAAGCCGCTAGTCTATCTGACGGCGATGGAACAGGGTTGGACCCCGTCAACGCTTATTTGGGATGTGCCGACGCAGTTCCCAGATGGTACGAATCCACCTTATGTGCCGAAGAACTTCGATGATGATTTTCATGGACCGCTGCGACTGCGACCGTCTCTTGGCAATTCCTATAATGTCACGGCCGTTAAGGCTCTGGAATATGTTGGCGTTTGCAACTTTATCGCTAACGTTCAAAAGCTGGGGCTAACTTCTTTGCAGGATGATGGCTGTGTTGAGTCTGGCCAGCCGCGGTCGCATGGCCTTTCGTTGGCATTAGGTGGGGGTGAAGTCACGGCCTTAGAGATGGCTGGGGCTTTTGCCGCTATGTCGAACCAGGGCCAATATCGACGGCCGTTCACGATCAGCCGCATTGAGAACCGCAGCGGCGACATCATGTTTGAATTTCAGCCGCCGGAGGCTAATACTAGCCAAGTCGTTGATCCTGAACAGGCGTACCTCATCAGCCACATGCTAGCTGACAACAATGCTCGCCAACCAGAATTTGGCCTGAATAACAGCCTCGTCATCAATGGTCATCGGGTGGCGGCCAAAACTGGAACCTCTGGCAGCAGCGTCAATGATGTGCGCGATGGGTGGACAATTGGCTATACACCGGAAGTGGTAACGGCCGTTTGGGTCGGCAACACGAACAATGAACCGGTGGGTCAAGGTCAGTCTGGCACAAGGATGGCAGCCCCCATCTGGAATAACTTTATGACCCGCTATCTTTCGAGCCGAGCGCCGATTGATTTTGTGCGGCCGCCAGGCATCATTGAGGTCGAAATTTGCGCTGATTCAGGTGCGCGACCGGGGGCGGGTTGTGTCAACCGGATTGTCGAATTGTATGCCAACGATCAACTGCCAGCCGACAGTGGCCGTGACTTTTTACGGCCGCTCTTTGTTGATTTGTGGACGAATACTATTGCCAACGAATCCTGTACTGAGTCGGTCTATGAGGCCACTTTCTTTAATTTGGTGGTTTATGGCAGCGATGACATTGTGGCTCGTGAACGGGAGAATGCTCGCAACTGGTTGGAAGATACAGGAACGGGGCAGGCCTGGGCGCAGCAGCGCAATATTAGCTTACCCCTTCAACTGCCACCTAGTGGTGAGTGTGCGGCAGAAAGACGACCACAGGTGATCATTAGTAGTCCACCGGAAAATGCCTCTGTGTCTGGCGAGATTGAAATTCGGGGGACAGCTGGCGGGCCGAACTTTGCCGGGTATGAAGTTCAGTTTGGCCTGACGCATAATCCAGGCGCATTTGGGGCCATTCAGGGTCGCAATCCGCAAGTGGTGTCGAATGGGCTTTTAGCCCGATGGGATACGGCCGAAATTGCTGGTGGGCCGGTCACGATTCGTCTGGTTATTTTTGGCCCTGATAACCCGTATACGGCTGAGGCTGATCCAGTGGTTTTGTTTACAACTGTTCCCATTGAAATCGTTGCGCCAACTGCGACGACTACCCCAACACCGACGAATACGGCAACACCGACTGTAACACCAACTCCGTCTAATACACCGACGATCACCTCGACTCCAGCCCCAACAGAGACACCCACGGTGACGGCAACCTCGATAATTATTGTTCCGGTGACTTCTACCTCGACCCCGACCCAAGCGCCGGAAACGCCGACCGAAACAACGGAACCGTCGACCCCAACTAATACCCCTGGCCCCTAATTCGGCCGAAATGGAACGATTATGCGGATAGCGATGGTGGGGGCGTTTGGCTTTCATCCGAACAAGACGATGCGAAGCCGAGCATTGCCTCTTGCCCGGCAGTTGGTGCAGCGCGGGCATACAGTTCGGCTGTTGATGCCGCCCTGGCAAACGCCAGAAGAGGCAGATAAAAATTGGTCGGAGGATGGGGTGGAGATACGTTATACTCCTTTAAGAGGAGGGACGCTGGGGACGGCCGTTTCGCTTATTCGGGAGACGTTGGCCTGGCAGCCGGATGTCGTTCACAGCTTCAAACCAAAAGCATACAGCGGGCTGACGGCCTGGTGGTTGTGGCAGTTCAAGCGGCGGCAGATACGACTGGTCACGGACAGCGACGATTGGGAGGGTTGGGGTGGCTGGAATGACCTAGCCCCTTATTCTCCCCTTCAAAAGCGATTTTTCGCCTGGCAGGAACAGTGGGGGATGGTTCATAATCACGCCTTGACTGTTGCCAGCCGGACATTGGAAAGTATGGCGAAAGAGAGCGGCGTTCCAACGGAGCGAATCCATTATCTGCCCAACGGCCCTGGTATTGGCGACCGAACTGAAAATTCAGCGGCGCGGCGAGTTGAACTGGGATTGGCAGAACGGCCGACTTTGCTGTTGTACAGTCGTTTGTTTGAATTTGATACGGCTCGTTTATTAGATGTTTTGGAGCGGGTGAGAATGGGCGTTCCTGATTTTCGACTGCTGATGGTTGGAGCTAGCTTATATGACAAGGATTCGGCCTGGTTCCAGAGCCAGCTAGAGACAGCAGGATTAGCCGCTCATGTGGTTGAGGTAGGATGGCTGGCGGAATCGGCCGTGCCAGATACATTGGCGGCGGCGGATGTTGGCCTTTATCTGATGGATGATACGTTGTTGAACCGTACCAAATGCCCGGTGAAGTTGGCGGATATGGCTTATGTCGGGCTGCCGGTGGTGGCAGAGGGGGTTGGGCAGGTATCGGAGTATGTGAAAGATGGGCAGACGGGGGTGGTCTGTGAAGTTGGGAATGTTGAGGGGTTGGGAACGGCAATTATTAATTTGCTTAAAGACAAGGAAAAGCAGCAACGGTTTTCGGCCGTAGCACGTATACATATAAGAGAGCGATTTACCTGGGATAAGTTAGTTGAACAGTTAGAAGTCGCCTACCAATCCCAAAAGTAATTACTTGATCAATAATTTTGTCATTTGTTAGGATATTCATTAGAAGGAGAACGATGAAAGCCTGTCCAGAATGTCATTCAAATAAAGTTTATCGTTATAAGGAAGAAGTGGCTTCTGCTGGCGGCTATGGCCCCGTCTTATTACCTGCGTTGAATACTAATTGGTATTCAGCCGCTGAGTTTTTGCCAGTTGTATGTGGTGATTGCGGTTTAGTTAGATTTTATGCTTCAGCCAAAGCACGTGAAAAGCTTAAATCCTCAAATAAGTGGCATTTGATGGACTAACGAGTGGTGTAGGGATCAGGGAAGCCGAAAAAGCAGGATGTATGTTGGATCAATTTGAAAATCAACGTTTTTTGGCTTTAGAGACGTATAGGCGGGATGGTTCGGCCGTTCGCACCCCTCTGCTCTTCATTATCCACCGAGAGCGGCTGTATATGAGAACGGCCGCTCATACCTACAAAGTAAAGCGAATCAAGAATAATCCAAATGTCCGCGTCGCGCCTTCAACTTTTAAGGGCGAGATAAAGGGCGATTGGATTGAGGGGGTGGCGCGAGTGTTTGATTCGGCCGATATGCAGTGGGTCAATAAACTCTCGAAAAGGCGGAATGGGTGGTTTAAGCGGTTGGTCGATTTTCGGAACCGATTTAAGGATGTGAAATTTGTGGTGATTGAAGTGTGGCTTGATGAGTTGCCCGCCACGGAATAATGACTTTTCATAGATTGGACTTGATGACGGCCGCTTTTAGCACCCCAACCCCCAACTGCACTATATCATCTGATTAACCGTAATCATATGTCTCAACATCGCCTTAAGTTTATCTGCTAGTTCGTCAGGAGCCTCCCGCTTTCCAGTTTTAACCCATTGCGTCACGATACTAAGTATGACGCTGATGCGTATTTCAGCAAGATAAGCGATGTAATTATCTTCTAACTGTAATTGTTGAGCGGCTTGTTGCTGTATCGCCTGCGACCCTACTCGAAACGAATCTTTCAGAATATCCATACGCTTGGCTAATAGCAACAAGTCGATAATTTCAGAGTTCAAATAGAAGTAACGTAGCATCGGTTTGAGTCGTGCGTTTCGTTCCCCCATACCACCTTCTTGTAGATACACAAAGATATATGCTGTCAACTCCTCAAACACCTGATCGCAGCGCATCCGCAAAACATCCTCAAGACCATCAAAACACCGGTAAAAGGTCGTGCGTCCTACCTGTGCCGCTTCAACCACATTGGTTACGGTGATTTTGTTAAATGGCTTTTCACGGATCAATGTGGCTAGCGCTTGATAAATCATTTGACTGGAGCGAATGGTGCGTTGATCTTGTCTAATTCGGTACATTTTTGCCAACTTTGTTTCACTTCTAAAAAATCGGTTGCGATGGCAACCCAATATGTTTAATATTGAACTTAATTCGGGTTAAGTGTACCGAAAAACAACAGAAAAGGAAAATATTTCCAAAAACGAACGAAGTTCAAACATACAAAAAAGTGATGGGTGTGGCACGGTGAGGCACTGGCTACAGCATCCAATAATAAAACAAAGGAGTTTAATGTGTCAAAAATAAAAATCGTTCATAGTTGCATATTCGCCGTCATTGCACTGTTTGTACTCTCTGCTTGCGGTAACAGTGACCATTCAAATGCCATACCAGCTATCACCCAAACACAATTTCAGCGTCCCCCAGAGGATCTTCGGGGCTATCGTTATTGTGAAATCATCCCTGTTTTTCAGAGCGGATTGACTTTAAACATCGAAGTATATGCCACAATCGGTCTCAACGACTGTCCAGACGAAAAATGGCTGGCACTCAACGAAGACGATCTGGCTGAAGATTACGGGGCTGCACAGGTCTCAATGAATGGGCCTCGTTTTTGGTTAATGAATGAACTTAGTGGAAGTGGTGATTCGGTCGGGGGAAAGACCGCTGATTTTGGCGGCATTGAAATGACACTCAGGGCCATCTTAGAACGACAATTGTCGGAAGGGAATGTTGGCGAAACGTTCTATGAGGACAATGAAGTACAGCGGACCACGACCTATACTTTCTACGCTGGGAATATGGTCTATGAATTGACTTCGCCAGAAGGGGATGTTTACCGGATGCAATCTTACACACATCTCGTTGATCCAACTTTAACGATTGATGATTTAGAAACGCTTGGGGATCGGCTGGAGCTGCCAGAAGGGTGGCGCTATCAAGCAAGGGTTTTAAGCGAGGATTCTCAATTAGTAGCAGATGGATTAGCGTTTGTCATCAATGATGACCTATTGAATTCGTATCAAAAGGTGACCGTAAAATGAATTTAAAGAAACGAGGACTCAATCACCAGAATTTAGCTGGATATGCAGGGTATCTATTTATTGCCCAGTTTATATTATTTGTTGGATTTACCATTTTATTGCCGAGCAATACGCAGTTTTTTGAGCCAAGTTCGACAATCGTTACGACTGATTTTTTGGCCGAGCTAAGCCAAAACCCAAATATCTTCTTTATCTTGAAATCGATCTTGTTAGCGTTACGGACCTGTTATGCGCTATCGTTTGTTTTTGTTGCGATCTTGTTCTGGGAAAAAAACAAGATTGCTTCAGCATCTTTGGTTTCATTCACTTTGATATCCGTTGCCATTATCAATGTTGCGCAGCTTATGGGTTTAGCACTGATACCGTCAGCGAATGATTATGCAATGGCCATATCACAAGGTGATCAAATCAGAATGGTTTCATTAGAAGTTTCGGCCCACGGAATCTATGCAGTTCAGGAATACCTAGACACATTTGTAAATACGGTGACCTTTAATGGTATCTTTTTGACGCTATTCGCAATTTCTTATTCCGAAACAGGGTTAAGGTATACCAAATGGCTTATCCCAATTATGATGATTCTCCCTTATAACAAATTCTTTGACCCTCCCGTATTTGTGTCCTTAGGTGCAAGTTTGCTCAATGTCGTTGTCACAGCCATCTACTTCTTACTGATGGGGAGGTTCTTGTTAAAAATGAGATCGCAGGAAACGGCCGAATAAACCAATAGGGCAAAAGAAAACCAGAATTTGTAACAACCCAAACAATAATGAACCCAAAAATATTAGGCGGCGTCCTGCCGTTCCAGCCACGTTAAAATCGCCTCGTTTGTTTCTTCCGGCTTTTCTTGCTGAACCCAATGACCACAATCCAGATTGACCACTTCAACGTTGGGGACAAAATCCGCTAAATTTTCTGACTTCGCGACCGGATCTCGGTCGCCATAGATCATAAGTGCGGGCTGTTGGATGATTGGGTTCACATCTGCCAATAGGTGCCAATTTCGATCAAGGTTCCTGTACCAGTTGATACTACCTGTGAACCCTGATGTCTCGAAGGCAGAGACGAAAACATCCAGCTCACTATCGCTCATGGCAGGCTCTCCTTGCGGCATTTCCGCTTTGGCGAGATTGATCATCATCATACCTGGCTCCGGCTCAACGATGGGCTGGTTCTTGCGGTACATATTGCGCAGAAACTGGCCCGTATTTTCATTCAACACAGCATCTGCGACCCCCGGTTGTCGATTAAAGTGGACAAAATAGAAGTCACTGCCAAATATTGCTTCCATCATCTCGATCCAGGGAATTTCTCCCCGCTCTTGGTAAGGCAAAGCCAGGTTTATAACTTTATCTACCCGTTCTGAATGCAATAAAGTCAATCCCCAAACGACAGCTGCACCCCAATCATGACCAACAAAAATGGCATCTTCATAGCCGTAGTGATCGAGAAGTGCAACGAGGTCACCCGACAAATGTTCGATGTCATACTCTGTGACTTCGGTTGGTCGAGATGAATTGCCATAGCCCCGCTGATTTGGAACGATGACATGATAACCAGCTGCGGCAAATGCTGGTATCTGATGCCGCCAAGAAAAAGCATGCTCTGGCCAGCCATGGCAGAGTACAATCGGTTTTCCTACATTTTGTCGGCCTGCCTCAAATACTTCGAGTTCCACACTGTTGACTGAAATAAGGGTGGGATCGGGAAAATCAGTTTGATTAAACATTGTCTAGAATCTCCATTTTTTAAGAATATATTTACATTAGATCTCATGCCCACCGCCGGTTGACTAGATTGAAGTTCAACCTGTCAAAACCAAGGTGTTACATGATTCCTAACTATTATGGAGAATCGTTGTGACAACAGTATGTCAGGGGTATGAAAAATCAAAGGTAGCGATCAAAATATTCTTGTAAAGTCAAATCGTGCTGCGTAAATCCTTCAGAAAGTACCTCTAACCTTCCAATCCTGTCTAGTCGAAAATGCCGAAATTCCTTGCGCAAACGGCACCATGCCACCAATAACCAACCATCCCGCGCATTTAATAAAGCAAACGGCTCAACAGTTCTGTTCGTCGTTTCATTGGCTGCATTTGTATATTCAATTCTAGTTAAGGAAAAACTGGTCAACGCAAATTGCAAAGCAGACAGATTGGTACTTGTTCTTTCAATATCCTTTAGTTGGCTGAATTGAGTTCGCTCAGAAAGCAGGTTAGCCTTGTCTTTTAAATTTCGATTTAGCACCGATTTGATTTTATCAATTGCGTTTGCATAGTCTTTGATTAAAGATGAATCTTTGTTTTTTAGAACTAATTGTTCGGCCGTAATTAGTGCGTTAGCTTCCCTTTCCGTGAACATCACAGGCGGCAGCCTGTAATGATCCATAATCCCATACCCCTTACCTTCTTCAACATAAATTGGAATGCCAGCTTGTTCCAATGCTCTAATATCTCTGTAAATTGTCCTGACACTCACTGAAAATTTGGCCGCAAGTTCAGGTGCGGTCAAAAGCCTTTTTGTCTGCAATTGGGTGATGATTTCAGTCAATCGTGAAATCCGCTTTGTATTTTTACTATTCACGAATCGGATTTTCCTAAAGCTTTCATTGTGACTCTCTTGTTATACTTCATACGATATGCAATGGGTGAATGAGTTATCGAAACGACAGAATGGCTGCTACTCCTCTACAGCAATTGCAAACAACCATTGATACTCAAGTGCTTCTTCAATTGAACCATCCCAGGTAACATGTGCCTCATACATCCCTGGCAACAAGGCAACTTCTTGCCAGCACTTACGAATTGATACGATTTTGTCCTGACCATCTTCACCAGTACTAATCATTCGACTAACGGTTACGATTGGTTCCACTGCTCGTGGCGTTGCATTGTCTTCAAGAATTGTTGCAAATTGAGTTGCAGAAATACGAGAACCATTGATTGATACGGTTAGGTGTTTGTTGAAGAAGTCAGTGTCATAGCGTTCATCTTTAAAGATTTCTTCATATTTGACTTCAACACAGAGTTCGTTATCAAAATAACTCAAAGGGAGTATCTCTCCGGGTTTGGGAAAAACTGATTGAATAAAAGCTGGCTCTGCTATCGATGTTGGAATTGGTTCTACAAGAGGAAGTGGCATAGGTCCATTTGCTGAGAGGATTCTCGAATTTGCTTGTATAGACGGAGGCAGCTCTTTTGTTAGGGCAAATTGCCAGGAATATGCTTGAATATCTCCTGAAGTTGGCTGAAACTGCAAGTTAATCTGATGGGTACCGACTTCTAAAGGAACGATCCAACAAAACTTAGAATAATGTTCCCATGTCATTGTTGGGTTGGTTAAGGAATCTAAAGCTAATACGGCCCCACCTAATCCATTACCCATTTCGGCCGAAATCTCGATCCCATCAATGATTAGTTGAAACCGTTCTTGGGTTTCTGCATTGGCTGCAAAGTTGTCACCTGGTTGAACCAATTCCCCTAAATCAATATCTGCGCATATTTCTGATCTAAATCCATATAACCAAGCATCCTCCAGATCGACAAGGCCAAAAGTTGTTACACCGGGACGCTGATATTGATAAATAACTTGTGGAATAGAAATCGATTCAGGTGGAACAACCTCTCTAACAAAATCTGGTCTTGGCTGAATTGTGGGTAACGGAGTCCATGTAGCAAAAATAGAGAGAGCATCCGAGTTATTATTGGTCACATCAACTGTTTGTGGCGATATAGAAGGAATGGCCGTTTCATTACTAATCGGTGGAATACAGGCAACCAGAAGAAAAGCCAGTGGGAAAACGATCAGTAACAAAATGTAGTACTGACAAACTTTTGAAAACATAATTCAAACGTACGCTGTTAAAACTTTTTCAAAGTGACCTTGTGGGCATTGTTAGGGGGAATGGTGATTAATAGGATGTCATCTTTGGCTAGCGAAACCTTCGAACGCTGGCCTTAATCTGCATTGCAAATATGCCTCAAGCAAAGTGAGAACAAATTTCCCAAATAATGCATCCAAACAGAAGTTTATGCGAGAAGTGTTCTGCTTAATCCATTTGCCAACCATTTGCTCATCTAATTTCACAATGCCTAGATTAGTACTTTCTTTAAGAAGGGAGGCAGCTAACGTACTTTGGGCACTATTTGGATTGTAATGCTGGCTCGTATACCTGGCGTTGCTCTTTGGCCCTGCTTTGCCTACCTTAAGAACTCGGTCGCGATATTGAAATGTATAAACGGCCATCTTACCAGCAGGCAAACGTTTAGGTGGCCTGTGCGGAGCTGGCAGCAATTCTATGTCGAGCTGTGTAGCCTTCAGGTCCACTCGGGCGATAGACGCGATTTTCAAGAATTCGTCTCTTAACTCTCTCACCTGTTTGTTATTCATAAGTCTCCTAACAATGCTTGCAGCCGACCCGAAGCGCCGCTGCAAGCCCTGGTGAGGCGTAAGCTAGTGTTTCTGACATTTTTCACGAATACACATTGACGCCTTGTTCGTCTTCTTAGACATATTCAAGTGAAAAATCCAACGATCTCATTTCCAGAGAATTTACAGCAGCGACAGCTTTTGATGAGAGTATTCGTTTGGTAAATGATTCAATATCAGAACCATCGAACCATTCATCACCAGATTCTTCAGCTATATTTTCGGGATCATATCGGCAATTCATCTGTAGCTGTTGCATACTCAAATACTCTCCATCTGTACTCTTATGAGAAAACTGTCGAGTAAGGTTGATTGAAAAATTGGAATCCCATGAATACGGACCGCCCCATTGGAAAAGTAGCATGTCACCATCATCCGCTTTGTTGCAACCTTCAACTTCAATTTCGTCGAAGTGCCTTATGAAGGTTGATAATGCTTCTTTGAGATTTGTACCAGCGGGTATTTTTTGTTTTAGAATATCCAAAACTTGATCTGGTGTCATCTATAAATTTCTCTTCTAGCTTGAAACCCTCTACAGTTGCATAAGCCACAAAATCTATTTGCAATTTTGTTGGCTTTATGCTTTTGTTAAGTCGGCGATCTAAGGATTAGCCAAGCCCGAAAATATACTTACCCCCAACATCTTCCTAATCGCTCGTTGAATAATATAAAAATTGAATAATACATTGGCTCATGTTCAGTACAAGTGATCTGATATAGAATAAAAAGCATGGACTTTCCAATAGTAGACCTAATGGATAGGGTAGCCTGCGAGAAATGGATAGAAAGATACTTTCACCCTGGTGGCTTAAAATGTCCGCATTGCGACGCGCCCTTTGAGCAGGGGTTGTGGTTTCGACGAACTGAGCTGAGCGACCTGGATGTTTACCGCTGTCGGAATTGCAAAGGCATCTACAATTTGTACAGCGGCACGATATTTGAAGGTCGCTACTTTACCCCGGAGCAGACAGTCTTGTTTATCCGAGGAGTGTGTCAGGGAAAACCAACGGCTAAGTTGGCGCGAGAGTTGGGCATCAGCCGGACAACGGCAACTGAAGTTCGGCGATTGTTGCAAGCCAATGCTGAACGAGAGCAAGAGACAAATCCGTTGGATGACCTGGAAGTAGAAACGGATGAGATGTTCCAGAATGCGGGGGAAAAAAAGCGATTGGCATGGCGACCCGGATGACCCACCTCGACGACGAGCGAACAAACGGCGCGGACGAGGCACCTTTGCCAATGACCGCCCGCCAATCTGTGCTGTGATAGGTCGAGAATCACGCCAGGTACGTATCCGAGTGATGAAAAACACCAAAGGAGTTACCTTGTGTTCATTTGTTGAGCAGTTTACCAAACCAGATGCCACTTTATACACCGATGAATACGACAGTTACAATCGCCTCAAGCGTGTTCGCCTGACCGTTTGCCATAGCGACAACGAGTGGGCGCGAGATGCTGATGGGGACGGTATCCGAGAGGTTCATGTTAATTCCAACGAAGGCGGCTGGACAGGGTTACGCAATTTTCTACGACCTTTTCGTGGGGTTCATAAGAAATATCTCTCTGGTTATGTGGCTATCCATGAATTTGCGGTTAATCATAAACAAGTTACTCCGAATTTTGTCGCTGCTCTTGTCCGTCTTCACTAGTTCTGAACATGAGCCAATACATTTCTATTTGGGTATAGCAAGGACAAGCGTTTAAAATTGTCATGCCACACAAATCTTGGAAAATGTTGGAGCGGTTGCAAAAAACGCAGCGCAGGTTAGGACATCATTATAAAATTGAATTGACTTATGCGAGGTGGGTAAAGCAAATTATTCGCTTCAACTCTCCCCACAAATCGCCTCAATCTCCTCAATCTCCTTCGGCGGTTCGGGGAGGAGTTCGGGGCCGTCTTCGGTGATAAGAACGCCGCTTTCGATGCGGATGCCGATACCTTCTTCGGGGATGACGAGGAAGGGTTCGATGACGAGGACGGTGCCGGGTTGAAGAGGTTGATCCCGTTTGCGGGTGGCGTCGTGGATGTTGAGGCCGACGGGGTGACCGCAGGTGCCGTAACCGTATTGGGCGAGACCGTATTCGTCGAAGGTGTCGTAGACGGCTTTGTGGGCATCGAACTGGGTAGCACCGGGGTGCATAGTGGCGATGGCTCGTTTTTGGGCTTCGAGGACGATGGCGTAGAGCTCTTTTTGGCGGGGAGTGAAACGGCCGTTCGCCGGAAAGGTCGAAGTAATGTCGGAGGAGTAGCCATTGTAAAGGACACCGGCATCGATCAAGACCAGATCCCCGTCCTTTATCTCCTGGTTGTTGTCCATGTAGTGGCCGATGGCAGCATTGGCCCCACCCGCCACAATGATACTGTTGGCATACATATCGAGGCCGAGGGTAACTTCTTTGGGTTGAACATTGATCTCGTACTCAAAGATGGCCTGGCCCAAGGATTCATTGTCGCCGGGTTTGAGCGTTTTCATGATCTTGGTATAGATGTCGGCGTGAATCTGGAAGGCCTTGCAGAGGCAGTCGATCTCATAATCATCTTTGACCCAGCGCATGTCGTGGATGTGTTCGGCGATGTTTTTGAAGTTGAGCCAGTAGAAGCGTTGGCGAAGGTTTTTTAATTTAAGCGGTTCGTCCCAATTGCCGGAGAGGCCAGGGTTGCTGGGGGTGTTGAGCCAGAGGGTTTCGGCCGTCATCAAAGAAAAGGAAAGAAGGAGGTCGAGTCTATCAAGGGGGAAAACGGCCGATATGCCGGTGGATTGGCGAATTCGATCATAGGTCAGCCCTTCGCCATCCATGAACCGCTCCCGCTCGTCCCGTTCATCCACAAAAAGGACTTCGGTCACGGTTCGACCACGACCGACTTCCGGGCCTTTCTGGGTGGCCCAGTAATCCACCTGAATGCCGTTGGGAGCCAAAATTAAGTAGGCGTTCTTATCGTTTATGCCAGTCAGGTAAAAGAGGTTTTTATCATAAAGCAGTGGGTCGGGGGCGACGCCAGCCGAATTGATCAGGGCGATGCCATCCCCGATTTGTTCTGCCAGCCGCTTGCGACGGTTGGTGTAACGTTGGGCTGATGTTTCGTTTGTGGTCATGTATCTACTCCTTTTGCTAATTCCAAAGTGACTGGCAATTCAGGTCATCGCATGCCGTCAAAGCCCGTTTAAGCATCGGCAGCCAGACAGGTAACCACCGCTCGTTAACGCCACCGCGACAATACTCCGTTGCGATGTAAACCCCCATTGCCACACACAATTTATAATCATCAAATAAGCGTTCCCAGGTGTAATCAAGAATGCCATTCTCAGTAAGATGGCTATGATACCGTTCAAGAACGGCCATCTCAAATCGCCGTCGCCTCTCGATATCCCAATCAAGCACCATGGCATAAGCTAGATCATACACCCCCAGCCAAGTCGTCAGACTCCAATTAAATGGCTGACGATCGATGATGTATATCGGCTTTTCCCCCACCCTCGGTACCAACACATTATTATGACCCACATCGCCGTGGATGAGGGTGAAGCCGTTCGGCTCTTGAGAACGCTTGATGATAGCCTGTGGATGTTTGTCATATAGTTCCCGGAGCAATTCAGGCCAGTGCGCGTCTAAATCGGCCGAAAAGCGGTTGAGGATGTGGCCGACGCCGGGTTCGGCAATGGAAACAAAGCGTTGGATATGTTCCGGGCTGTGAATGGGGGCTTTTGCTTCGGCCAATCGCTCTGCACCCCACCAACGGCCGTGTAGAGCGGCCAATCCTTCAGCGAGTACGAGCCCATATTCGAGCGTCGGTTCTTTCTCGGCCGCTTCGATATGGGTGGCAGAAACATCGTCCAACAGGATGTGGTAATTGAGTTTCTCTTCTGAAAAGGCCCCATCATAACAGCGAATCAGCGGGACATGGGGGATATCTTTATAGTCTCGAGTGTAATAGGTGACTTCCGATTCCCCAAAAAACTCGTCGCTGTCGCTGGTATCGGTCTCTACCATTTTCAGGAATAACTTTTCGGGGCATGATCCAGTGGCTCCAGCAGTGTAGGTCAAGGTTAAACTGGCGCTTGTTGACCAGTTGCTCTGGCCTTGCCCCAACTTGAATGCGGCCACGGACCCGGATTGTAAGGCACCGCTTCTGGTTAGAACGGCCGTTAACCACTCGTTTGTAATCTGGTCGATGTTCGTTATGACTTTAGTCGTTATCGTTCTTCTCCAGGGTTATTTTTGGTGAGCTGGCAAACGGCGAAAAATGCAATGTCCTAATTCTAGCACAAGGCGACCCTATCAAGGTATTATTAAGACCCTGGTTTCAGCTATATCCATACCGACAGTGCCTTTTATACCGAATCTGACCAACAAAATAATTAATTCGCCTGAATTCGTGGCTAACTTTTGAGGAGAAGAATATGAACGTCAATAACACCCATCGTATTGAAACCAAGCAGCTTGATATGCCACCCCGTTTGCTGTTGGGGCCGGGGCCTTCCAATGCCCATCCCCGGGTTCTGCAAGCGCTTGGGATGCGACAGGTGGGTCATCTTGATCCACACTTTATTGAGCTGATGAATGAGGTGCAGGAGCTGCTGCGATATGCCTGGCAGACGGACAATAAGCTGACTATTCCCGTTAGCGGGACAGGCAGCGCGGCGATGGAGGCTAGTTTAGCCAATGTGGTTGAGCCGGGTGATGTGGTTTTGGTGGGGGTAAACGGTTATTTTGGGGAACGGTTGGTAGATATGGCGGCTCGGTACGGGGGCGATGTCCAGCGATTGGACAAAGAATGGGGCGGGGTTTTCAGTTTAGATGAGTTGCGGGTGGGAATGGAGAAACATCATCCGGCCGTTTTGGCGCTGGTTCATGCGGAGACATCAACGGGGGCGAGACAGCCGCTGGAGGGGGTTGGTGATTTGTGCAAGGAGTTTGAGTGTTTGCTGTTGATTGATTCGGTTACCAGTTTGGGCGGGGTTCCGCTGTTTTTGGATGAATGGGGAGTTGATGTGGCTTACAGCGGTTCCCAGAAGTGTTTGGGCTGTCCGCCGGGCATTGCGCCGTTGACATTGGGCGAACGAGCGGTGGCAAAGCTGAACGGCCGAAAAACAAAGGTCGCTAACTGGTATCTGGATATGAGCGCGGTTAGCAAATATTGGGGCAGCGAACGCACCTACCATCATACCGCGCCGATTAATATGAATTATGGTTTTAGGGAGGCGCTGCGATTGGTGGCGGAGGAAGGGTTGGAGGCGCGTTGGGCCAGGCATCAGAAAACGGCCGAACTGTTTTGGGAAGGGCTGGCGGCGATCGATTTGACCTGTCATGTCCCAGAAGAAAATCGCCTGCCAACATTGACAACGGTCCGGGTTCCCGATGGTGTAGATGCCAAAGTAGTCGCTGGCCGACTGTTAAACGATTACAACATCGAAGTAGCGGGCGGCTTTGGGCAGTTGGCTGGCAAGGTCTGGCGGGTGGGGCTGATGGGCTTCAACAGTCGGCCGGAGAATGCGGTCTTGTTGGTTGAGGCGTTATCGCAGGTTCTAAACAGCTAAAAACAGAAGCCACGAATTGACACGAATTTAACGAATTAAATTTTTTACATTTCGTGCTATTTGTCACCACAGAGGGCACAGAGAAAAAATAAAACCTAATGTGCAACTATTAGGCGGATACCAAACCATCTAAATGGAGAGGTGGCCGACCAAGTTGCAAGTTAATAAACACACAAACTGTGTGTGAAAGTACCTTACGAATTAAACGATGCTGATAATGCCAGAGGTCATGAGCACGTGTTTTGGCGATATGGAAGCGTTCGGTCAAATGAGAACCGACCGTTTCCACCAATTTGCGCCAGCGACTACATGTTTTGAGAACAGCCAACGGTGGTTTTTCGGTCATGTTTTTACGAGCCGGAATCACCAGTTCAACATAGCGCTTGCGGGCCAGATTTAGCTGACGGAAGCCATCAACAAATCCTTTGTCAGCCGGAACGACGCCTTCAAATCCGGCAACCAGGTCATCTAATAGTTGGCTATCATGTGGTCGAGCAGGTAAAAGAGGGTAATCAATAATCATTCCGGCCCGAGAGATTCGCAAGCCTAGCTTGAACCCATAGTATTTCATATCTTTAGCCGCACAAAACCCATAATCAGCTTCAGGTTTGAAACAGCGGTCCCGACCACTGCGCGTGTAAGTGCAAACAGGCAAAGGTAACGTGTCTATGACTTGGACTGTATCAGTAGCCTGGCCACTAATTTGAGTCAATCTTTGCTGAATCTGGGCTTTGACACTCCACAAGTTAGCCGCTTGGCGTACAAATCCTGTTCTTTCCCTCAGTTTTGGGAAAAATGACTGATAATGGGCCTGAAAATAGTCGAAGATAGCTTCATCTTTGCTCAAACCAAAGTATTCACCGCAGATTTCGATGGTGATTACTTCTTCGTCGGTCAGGGCTGGTTGAAATCCACGCCGACGAAGCCGTTGTCCGGCAACAACTGCTTGATAATTTTCGCACACCAAAAGGTAGACCATGATGATAAAATACTCTCTAGACATCGGATTTTCTCCTTTTTGAATAGGTTGGTTGGTACCTCTATTCTACTTGGAGTTATCCGATGTCAATCACTGAAAAAGTCGCACATTAGGTAATAAAGAGAATCTTTGGCTATAATCTCTTGCTGACTGTGACCGTCACACATTGTTATGAATTTAACGGGTAGGAAAAATTCGTCTAATTCGTGAAACTCGTGGCTCATATTTTAGGTTAATGGCATTATGAACAATCATGGGGCATTGACGGAATTTTTGAATGATCTGGGGAGGCGAGTCGATGGCGACTTGCGGACAGACAGCTACAGCAAGATGCTGTACAGCACCGATGCCAGCATCTATCAGGTCATGCCGCATGGGGTGTTGATTCCGAAAACGGCCGATGATGTTCAGGCGGCGGTGGAATTATCTCATGGACATAGGATTCCGATTGTACCACGCACAGGGGGTAGCAGCCTGGCGGGGCAAGTCGTCAACGAGGCGTTGATCATTGATATGAGCCGCCATCTGGATCAGGTGATTGAGTTGAATGTTGAGGAGCGGTGGGTGCGGGTGCAGCCGGGGATCGTGTTGGATGAGTTGAATCTTTATTTACGGCCGTATAACCTCCAATTCGGCCCCGATCCGGCCAGCAGCAATCGAGCCTGTATGGGCGGTATTGTGGCGAACAACTCCACCGGGAGCCATTCTATCGCCTATGGGATGACGGCCGATCATGTTCTTGGTATGAACGTAATCTTGAACGATGGTTCTAGGGCGGTGTTTGGGCCGCTGGATGAGCCAGCGCTGCGCCAACGACGACAGCGATCAGGGCTGGAAGGAGCCATTTACCAGCAAATTGATGACTTAATTAGCACCCCGACGAATCAAGAGATTATCCGGGCCGGAACACCTCGCCATTGGCGGCGTTGTGGTGGGTATAATCTGGATCGGTTTGTCGATGAGGGGGAGGCTTTCCATTATCCTCAGGATCAACGCTTTAATCTGGCGAAGTTGGTTAGCGGCTCGGAAGGGACGCTGGCGGTGATGACGGCGTTGAAGTTGAATCTAGTACCAGTGCCGAAGATGACGGCGTTGGCTGTGGTTCATTTTGATCAACTGGTCACCGCTTTAGAGGCAGTTCCTATTATCCTTGAGGTTGAGCCGACGGTGGTTGAGCTGCTTGATAATTTGGGACTAACCTTGTGCCGTGAAGTGCCGCAGTATGCTCGCTTGCTGGATAGATTTGTGGAAGGACGGCCGAACTGTGTCCTGATTACAGAATTTTATGGCGAAAGCGAAGCGGAGCTGCAAGCCAAAGTGGCTCGGTTGAAAGGCCATTTGGAACGGCAGCGGGTGGGGGCAACGGCAGTTACAACCGCTTTTAATAAAGCCCTTCAGCAGGATGTCTGGACGGTTCGGAAGGTGGCGTTGGGATTTTTGATGAGCATTAAGGGGGATTATAAGCCGATCCCCTTCATTGAGGATGCGGCCGTTCCGGTTGAGCATCTGGCAGAATATGTGATGAAGATCGAACGGTTCTGTAATGACATTGGAACCGATGTCGCTTATTATGCTCATGTCAGTGCAGGCTGTTTGCATATACGGCCGTTGATTAACACCAAGAAGGCGGAGGAGGTCGCCAAACTGACCAGCATCATCGACTTCTCGGTGGAGTTGCTGCATGGTTATGGCGGCTCCCTTTCCAGCGAACATGGCGATGGCCGCGTTCGCAGTTGGGCCAATGAACGTTTCTTTGGCCCCGACCTCTACGGTCTCTACCGGGAAGTGAAAGGCATCTTCGACCCCGAAAACCTGCTCAATCCCGGCAACATCGTCAACGCCCCCGCCGTCGGTGAACATCTCCGCTACGGCGAAAGCTACCAGGTCATCCACCTCAACACCGTCATCGATTTCAGCCACGAGCAAGGCTTCAATCGGGCGGTCGAGATGTGTAATGGGGCTGGGGTGTGCCGCAAGAAGATAACGGGGACGATGTGTCCGCCTTTCATGGTGACGCGGGAGGAGGAACATAGCACCAGAGGCCGGGCTAATGCTTTACGGGCGGCGATGTCGGGCCGCTTGCCAGCCGAGGAGCTGACCAGCCAGCGCATGTATGATGTCATGGATTTGTGTATTGAGTGTAAGGCTTGTCAGGCTGAATGTCCTTCGTCGGTGGATATGGCTAAGATTAAGACAGCGTTTTTGGCCCAGTATCATGAGGCGAACGGGGTGTCGCTGCGGACGCGGCTGTTTGCCAACATTGCCAAATTGAGCCGTTTTAGCAGTGGGCGATTGTCGCCGATTGTGAATTGGAGCTTGGGAAATGGATTGGTGCGGGGGGCAATGGAAAAGGTGGTGGGAATCGGCCGTAAACGAAGGCTGCCCCGTTTTGCGAGGCGATCCTTTGTCAGTTGGTTTAAGGGACGAAAGAAGGGGGTGACTTTTGGAATTGGCCGAAAGGTGATCTTGTTCAACGATACCTATAACACCTACAACAGCCCCCATATCGCCATAGCCGCGACAGAAGTGTTGGAAGCGGCCGGGTTTGAGGTGGTGTTGTCGGAGCATGGCTGTTGTGGACGGCCGATGATCTCGAAAGGGCTGGTCAAGGATGCCAAGCAAGCGGCCGAACAAACGGTGAATAAGCTGGCGGTGTTGGTCAGGGCGAACGCGGTTGACGGCCGAATTCCGATCATTGCCCTGGAACCAAGCTGTTTGTCGGCATTGCAAGATGATTATGGCTATCTGCTGCCTAACAATGAAAATGCCCGTCTGGTCGAGGAGAATAGTCTTTCTTTTGAGGAGTTTATTGCGGAAACGGCCGAGAAGGGTGACTTAGAACTTAAATTCACCGAAGCAACCGGGCAGATATTACTGCACGGACACTGTCATCAGAAGGCGCTTATCGGCACAGAGCCAAGCAGGAAGGCGTTGACGCTGCCCGCTAACTATCAGCTGGATGAGGTTGATTCGGGTTGTTGTGGGATGGCTGGCTCGTTTGGCTATGAGGCAGAGCATTATGATCTCTCGATTCAGATGGCAGAGCGGCGGTTGCTACCGGCTGTTCGGGAAGAGGAGGCGGGAACGCTTATTGTCGCAGCGGGGGTTAGTTGTCGGCAGCAGATTGAGCATGGGAGTGGGAAACGGCCGTTGCATCCGGCGGAGGTTTTGCGAATGGCGATCTTGAATTTAGACTGTGATTAATTCTAAAGCAACTGTACCCCATAGAGCATCGAAGCTGTTATTTGTTGTTCTCAGGTCGATAACTTGCCTTTATGATGAACCGCTAAGCCAAGTAGATAAAAATTTGTTAATTGATTGTGTTCTAAAATTACCTTTGGGTTAAGTGGAGGACGGAAAGTAACTTTAGAACAAAGTGATGAGATAGGCTTCTGTTCTCCTTATAAGTAAACCCTGATAGTGATGTCGGCCATCCAAATTGGTATAATCAAGTGGATTCCACTTGTATGATTTTGCTGATTACTGGCGACTGCAACTATACCCGTTATTAGGAGAGGAAAAATGATTTTAGGCATCGACGTCGGCGGCTCTGGCATAAAAGGGGCTTTGGTTGATATCAAAAAAGGCAAGATGGTAAGTGAGCGACACCGGATTGAAACGCCTCAACCCGCCACGCCCAAAGCTATGATTGAGGTTATAGGCCAGATTGTTGAGCATTTTAACTATCAGGGGCCAATCGGTGTTGGATTTCCGGCCGTTGTGCAAGATGGTGTTGTTCTATCGGCTGCTAATATCGATGCGAAATGGGTTAACTATTCCGGCCAAAAGCAGATTGCCAAACGAACAGGCTGTCCCATTGTGCTGTTGAATGATGCAGATGCCGCTGGAACGGCCGAAATGCGCTTTGGTATTGGCAAAGGGTTATCAGGTGTTGTCATGCTTTTGACGTTAGGCACAGGCATTGGGAGCGCTTTGTTTGTAAACGGCCGACTTGTTCCTAATACGGAACTCGGACACCTTTATCTCCGCAACATGGACATCGATGCCGAAGATTACGCTTCCAGCCGCATCCGTGAAGAGGAAAATCTGAAATACAAAGAATGGGCCGTCCGCTTAGACCAATACCTCCACCATCTCGAAATGCTCTTCTCCCCCAATCTCTTTGTTTTAGGCGGTGGTGTCAGCAAAAAGCACGAGAAATTTATCCCCCATCTAACTGTCCGGGCCAAAGTCGTACCCGCTAAACTCCGCAACGAAGCCGGCATCGTCGGCGTCGCTATGGCTGCCTACGAAGGGACAGGAAAATAGTGATTTAGGGTTAACAAACCAGGAGCTACAAAATGGTAATCAAAAAAGGTTTGATCGTAGGCATTTTTATCATTATCAGTATAGTCGCCTGTTCAGAAACACCCGAACCAGTAGAAGTCACCACAATTACCGAAATTCCCCCAACTCCATTACCTACGCCAACCCCTATTGTCTACGTCAACGTTATTGAAGATGATTTTGGGGATTTAGTTAAAGAGGTTGATGATAGGGTAACATTTACAGGCTATTCAACCCGCGAAATTCTAACCCTTGACCCCCAACTTGCAGTAGACAAAGTCAGTTTAAACTACATCGAAAACCTCTTCGTCCAACTCACAAACTACGACCCTGTAACCAATGAAATAGTTCCCGAAACGGCCGAAAGTTGGGAAATCAGCAATGACGGTCGCCTTTACACCTTTTACCTCCGCACCGATATTCCCTGGGTCTATCATAACCCCGTTACTGGTAAAACAACCCAAGAAATTGATGAAGCGGGCAAACCCCGCTTTGTCACTGCCCACGACTTTGCTAATGGTATTCGCCGTGCCTGTCACCCTTCCACCAGTTCCAATAACAGCAGTATTATTGCGTCGTTAATCGTCGGCTGCGAAGCGGTTTTGAACGCTGAAAATTCAGATGCTATTTCCCAAGAATTGATCAATGCAATAGGCGTTAATGTGCTTGACGAAGCTACCTTGACCATTGAATTAAACGCTCCCGCCAGCTTCTTCCTCTCAATGACCCCAATGTCTATACTATCTGCTACCCCCTTCTGGGCCATTGAGGAATATGGGAACGATTGGATTGAAGCGGGGAATATTGTCACCAACGGCCGTTACGTACTCCCCGAATGGATTCACAATGTTCGCGCTACCATCATCCGTAACCCATTAATGCCCCAAGATATGCGAGGCACGGGCAACATCGAAAAACACGAAGTCTATGTTTTGCCAAACGATGATACCGGTTACGCACTCTGGCTAAACAAGGAAGTTGATATCTCAGCCATTCCCGAAGAAGACCTCGAATCACATCTGGCCGAATTTCCCGGTCAAACCATCCAAACTCTCGACCTCGACGTCTTTTTCATCTCCTTCCAAACAACCATCCCCCCGTTCGATAACGTCCACGTCCGCCGCGCCTTCAGCGCCGCCTTCGACCGAGAAAAATATATCGATGAATGGCGACAAGGCCAGGGTTTGCCAATGAAACATCTTACCCCACCGGGCATTTTCGGAGCGCTCCCCATCGACGAAATAGGTGTCGGCTTCGACCCCGAATTTGCCCGCGCCGAACTGGCCGCTGCTAGTTATCCCAACTGCGAAGGTTTCCCCCAAATCACCCTAGCAGGCTATGCTGGTCAATTCACATTATTTTGGGGAGAATTTGCCCAGGAACAGTGGCAAGAACATTTAGGTTGCACCAAAGATCAGATCCTTTTCGTTCAACCAATCATTGATACGATAGGCCCTCCTCCTACTATTGCTGAAAATAGTGACCTCGAAGGTTACCATATGTTCACCCTGGGTTGGAGGCCAGATTATCCCGATCAAAACAATTGGGTTGGCGACTTATTACTATGTTACATCGGTGCTGCCAGCACAGAACGTACCTGCAATGAGGTAGATGGTCTGATCATTGAAGCTAGGCAAGAAATCGACCCCGCCCGTCGCATTGAACTATATCGCCAAATTGAGGAAGCCTTCTTTGGCCCTGAAGGTGAATTCCCTGTCATACCGATCTTTGCCCGTGCCCCCTTCTCTGCCGTCCAACTCTGGTACGACTACACCCCCGTCCCCTTCTTCGGCGACCAATGGTACAATGACTCTATAGATAAGAACGCCAAAGAAATAGCACAAATTGAATAAAGCAATGATTGCGTATATCTCTTCTGTACTATTTCATTAACAATTCACAAGTTAAGCAGTTCAGCAATTAATTATTTTTCTCTTAGTCTGCTATACTCCCCTAATATTGGAGGTATGGCAGTGCAGTTGCCGTTGAAGAACAAGAAACCGGGGCCAAGATTAGCATTTTTGCCAGAAGCCGACCCGGATCTGCTGGCCGAATGTCTGGTGGCTTTTGCCAACAGTGATGGCGGCCTGATTGTGTTTGGGTTGGATGAAAACGGCCGTCCCACCGATCCCATCTGGGACGAAGAGGCGGAAGGCGCTTTGAAAGTGGCTGCCGAAATGTGCAAGCCGCCCGTCGTCAGCCGTTGGCAGCCTGTCGAAACCCCGCAAGGCGCATTAGTTGGCATTCAGGTTAGTCGCAGCCCCGAATTGCATAGTCTGGAAGACGGCCGTGTTTTGACCCGTAGTGGCATTGAGAATCGTTTACTAAGCGGCAATGAGATTAGCCGCCTGGCCAACAGCAAAATTGCGGCTGATTTTGAGGCCGATTATGTCGCTGGCGCCAGCCAGGAAGATTTCGACCAGGCTATCCTAGATGAATATCTGGCGCGTCGGGAACAGCGCGGCGTTTCCAAGGTTGGGCCGCTTTCTTCTCTCCTCTTTGAAATTGGCGCTATTGACTCTGAAGGACGGCCGACTGTCGCTGGCATCCTCTTGTTTGGCAAAAACCCCCAAACCTTTATGCCCCAAAGTGGCGTTGTTTTTGTCAAGTTTCCCAGCACTGAACCTCGGAGCGAAGAAGGTGGGGCTGGATACGGCCGTCGGGCCGAAATCAACGGCCCGCTGGCCCGCGTGGTTGAACGTACCTGGAACATCGTCTGGGAAGAGATGCGCGTTGGGGCTGTTGTCAATCAGCTAGAACGAGAAGAGTTGACCGAATACCCCGCCTTTGCCGTCCGCGAAGCCCTGGTCAATGCTGTCGCCCATCGTGATTATCGGTTAAGCGGCCGTCGCATCGAGGTGCGGATGTACAGTGACCGCATGGAGGTGATTAGTCCTGGTGGTTTACCTGGTTATGTCACGGTTGACAATATCGTTGAGGAACATTTCTCGCGTAATCCTCGGCTGGTAAACGGCCTATTCCAATGGGGCTATATTGAAGAGTTGGGCTTAGGGATTGACCGGATGATTGAAGAGATGGTACAGGGCGGCCACCCCCCGCCAAAATTTAACGCCACCGCTTATTCCTTCACTGTTACCCTTTCCAATAACCGAGAGCGGGCTGTTATGCCAAAGTGGACGCGCAATATGAATGAGCGACAGGCTCGCGCTCTCAATTTCGTCCGCGAAGGTGGCAGCATCACCAATCGTGAATACCAACGGCTCTGTCAAGATGTTTCGGCCGAAACGCTACGCCTGGACTTAAAAGATTTGGTTGAACGAGGCTTACTCTTGAAAATCGGTTCCAAGAAGGGAACTTACTATATATTGAAATAATGGCATTGTTTTAATGCACTCTAGCATTGCTTAATGCACCTTATCCCAAAGATATCCCAAATCCTAATTTGGGATATCTTTGGGATATATCTTGGATTATAATTGCAGTATGAGTTTAACTCAGCAATTCATTCTCGTTTCCCTATTACCAGCCAGTTTTCTACTACTGATCGGTTACTCGCTGCCGCTGCGAAAGGCACGGCCGCGTTTATTTCTCCTGTGGGCAGCCACGCTGGCAACGGCCGCAATTTGGGCCAGCGGCACCCTGAGTAACTACAGCGGCACATCCATTTCGGCCAATTTAGCTTACACCTGGGGCGCTCTCAGTCAACATGCTTTAAGCTTGCTGCCATTACTGCTTCTGCTAACGACTTGCAGCCATTTACGACTAGATACTAGTCCGATACGGTTGGCACGTGGTCTTTCATTTGTTTTGTGGCTGGCAGGTGTGGCTTTGCACCCTGGCTGGCCCTATACAATTCCAGCGTTTGTGGTAGCTGGCACAACCCTGCGGTTGGGTCAGATTTGGGTGGCGGTCTGGGTTACAAGCTGGTTGTTACCGACGCTCATTGGTTGGCTGCTTACCCAACGGGCCATTCGGAGCATTTCCGGCCCATTATATCGCAATCAAGTTAGCTATTGGCTGGTGGCGCTTTCCCTATTTGCCGTTGGGGGCGGCATGGCCCTTACTAGAGGCTTGGTAGCGGTTCAATTTGGGACATTGGCGGTCGTTTTAGCCGCTATTGTTGGGGCTATGAGTCTGGTTCGGAATCAGTTGCCAGATTTCCAACTCTCAACGCGACGCGTGTTCAGCCAGGCCTTAGGTTTCCTTATCGTATTTGCTATCATCTGGCTGGCGATAGCCGTCTACCTTAATCAAAGCAACATCGCCGAACTGCCCGAATTAACGACCATTTTCCCCATAGCTATCTTTGCCGCGCTGATTACTATCATCTATGCGGTTGTCAACTATATCAGTAACCGCCTTTTACTCTCTAGTGCGGTAAGTTCTCCTTTGCCCTTGTTGTTTGAAGATGGGCAGGTGGCGAACGGCTTGTTGGAACCGGACATGGTAGGTCAATATATTTTGAACCTCGTCCATAGCCATCTGGAAGTGGAGGATGCCTGGATTATGATGGCGGAGGCAGGGCCAGGAGGGAAGGCGTTGTTTCGGCCGTTGGCGAATCAAAAAGAGATGATTTTGCTTCCGGCCGTTTTTGAGGCAGACAGTCCCTTTATCGAGCATCTGCGCCAAAATGCCACGCCTTTAACCCAGTATGATATTGATACGCATACGAATTTCGGCCGTTTGGAAGAAAGCGAACGCCAAACGATTCAACGTTGGCAAAGGATGGTTTTCGTTTCGCTAAAGACTGGTCGTCAACTGACGGGTCTTTTAGCCCTCGGCCGAAAGGTATTCGAGCAGCCTTATAATCGCAGCGACTTCGACACCCTCCAAAATATTGCGGTTCAAATTAGCCCCTTCCTGGCTCAAGCTCGTCAGATAGATAACCTTCATCAGCTAAACAACCATATCTTCCAACGAAGCCAAGAGTTAAGCCGCGATAAACAGTATCTTCGGGAGCTGGTAGCTCTCAACAATAAATTCCTCGATTTCATCTCGCCCGAAATGCGCCAACCGCTGTCTGAAATTGAGAATGAATTACGCGCTCTGGAGCATACGGCCTCTTATGATGAGGATAGCAAGAAGCTGGGAGGGTTGGCTGAAGAGGCTGGTCGGGTTAAGGGGTTGATAAATGGCCTGATTCATGCGGTGTCGAGAGTGGAAAGGCAAAATCAATATGCTTACGAATTAGTTCATATGGATGAGATCATCCGACAAGCAAAGCGGCAGTTGGCGGCGATGGCTGAGGCCAGACGGGTTGAGGTTGATTTTGCCATTATCGGCAATTTACGGCCGACTTATGGCGACCCTGAAAAATTAGTTGAAGCCGTCCAACATCTGCTCCACAACGCTATCAAATTCAACAAAATCGGCGGTCAGGTGCGGATTGAGTGCAGCAGCGATGGCCTGGAGCTAGCTGTCGATATCATTGATAATGGCGTTGGCATTCCGTCTGAACGGTTGGAAACGATTTGGAGTGGTCTTTCTAAGTTGGACTTAAAAACAAACGGCAGCGTCAAACAGTTGGGGATGGGCCTAATATTAACTCGCTTTATTGTCCAGGCGCATGGGGGACGAGTTGATGTGACGAGCAAACATGGGGCGGGCAGCACTTTCTCGATTTATCTCCCAACGGCGTTAGAAGGGCATTAGATAATAAGACCCCTTCTGGCAGCTATATGTTATGATACCGACAGGTTTTTTTTGCGTATAGAACGTGATGCGTAATCCGTAGAATGTAACGATCCCGAAGTTACCAATTACGAATTACCAATTACGGATTACAACTTATGAATTTCACCGCGCCGTTGGCGCTTATTCTCCTCATCTTTATACCCTACTTTGTCTGGCTCGGACGGCCGAAAGTTCAAGCCAGGCAGTCAAGGTTGGCCGGTCATTGGCGGGAGTGGACAAGCCTTGTCCTGCGATTGCTCATTATCGCGCTGCTTATATTGAGTCTGGCGGGCAGTCAATTGGTACGTGCGGCAGATGATTTGGCGGTTGTTTTTCTTGTTGATGGCTCTGATTCCATTCGGCCGGAGCAGGCGGAACAGGCGGAGACATTGGTGCGGGGGACCATTGAGCAGCTTGCGCCGAACGACCAGGCGGCGGTTATTGTCTTTGGCTCGAATGCACTCGTGGAACGGCCGATGAGTGGCTTGGCAGAGCTGGCCCCGGTGACTTCTGTTCCCCAAACATTGCATACTGACATCGCCGAAGCGATCCGGCTAGGGTTGGCGCTTTTCCCGGCTGGCAGCGCCAGGCGGATTGTCCTGGTCAGTGATGGCATCGCCACGCTTGGCAACGCCACTGAGGCAGCGCAGTTAGCGGCCGTTTCTGGCGTGCCTATTGATGTCATGCCTCTCTCGCCGCCGACCGGGGCGGTTGAAGCCTTGCTAACTAATGTCGATGCGCCTGCTCGTGTTAGTGAAGGGGAGGCATTCACGATTGATGTAACGGCCGAAAGTACGGCCGATATGGCGGCTGGTGTACGTGTTTTGGCTGGCGGTACGGTTGTCTATGAGAGCGCTGTCCAACTGCGCCAGGGGGTTAATAATTTCTCCATTTCGCTCCGGGCGACTGTTCAGGAGTTTGCTCGTTACGTCGTTCAACTGGCCCCACTGGAAGACACCTATTATCAGAACAATCAGTTGGCGGCTTTCACTGAAATCGTTGGGCTACCTCGCGTTTTGCTTGTGGCTAGCGATGGCACGCTGGACGACAATGGCGATCCTATTCCCGACGAATCGCCTCAATTACAGTTGGCTTTAGAAGCAACGGGCCTGGAGGTAGACCGGGTTACGCCCTCCGGTTTCCCAGCGTCTATTGCCGGATTGAGTAACTATGCCACTGTGGTGTTGGTCAATGTCAATGCCAAGAATCTGACTCCGCGTAAGATGGAGGTGCTGCAAAGTTATGTCCGTGATTTAGGCGGTGGGTTGGTGGCAGTTGGCGGGCCGGAAAGTTACGGAATGGGTGGTTATTTCCGCACCCCGCTTGAAGAGACGTTGCCAGTCGATATGCAGATTAAAGACCAGGATCGCTTCCCTTCGGTTAGTATTGTGATCGTCATTGACCGCTCTGGCAGTATGGGCGCTCAGGAGGGGGGTGTCACTAAGATTCAATTGGCCGGGGAAGGGGCGGTGCGGGTGGTGGAACTGCTGAATGATTTTGACGAGATTTCTGTTATTCCGGTTGACACCCAACCTGATAATCCTATTGGGCCAGCTTCGGCTGCTGAGCGGGAGTTAATCATTGAGCAGATTCGTCAGATTGGGGCGGGTGGGGGCGGTATTTATGTGCGGACTGGCTTGGAAGCGGCGGCAGATGCTCTTTCGCAGAGCGATAACCAGGTCAAACATGTGATCGTTTTGGCCGATGGGTCTGATTCTGAGCAGAAAGAGGGGGTTCCGGAATTGATCGAATCGTTAACGGCCGAAGGCGTTACCATCTCTATGGTTGCCATTGGTGAGGGCCACGATGTTCCCTGGTTGCAAGATATGGCTGAGTTAGGGGGCGGCCGTTTTCATTTGACCAATGAAGCGGCCAATTTACCCCAAATCTTCACCCAGGAAACGACCAATATCCAACGCTCTTATCTGGTTGAAGAACGCTTTTTCCCTGCTCTTGGAACCAGCGGCTTCGCCAGGGGCCATGCTATTTTTAGGGCGATGGAAGCGGCTAATATCACGACCGTTCCCTCGTTGTTTGGCTATGTCGGTACCAGTCCTAAAGCAACGGCGCAGGTTGTCCTCGAAACCCATCTGGGCGACCCGCTGCTGGCGGCCTGGGAGTATGGGCTAGGGCGGGCGGTGGCCTGGACATCGGATGCAACGGGGCGGTGGAGCAATGAGTGGGTCACCTGGGCTGGATTCCCAACGTACTGGTCGAGCGTGGTGCGTTGGACGGTTTCCCAGAATCGGAACAGCAATGTGGAGACGGCCGTCTCGTTCACCGGGGAGAATGCCAGCCTGATTGTGGATGCGCGGGGCAGTAATGGCACCTATCTCAATAATCTGATGATGGAGGCTAATGTTATTTCCCCGGCTGGCGAGACGACCAACCTGGTTTTGCAGCAGGTGGCTCCTGGGCGGTATGAGGCTGCTTTTGTGCCGGAGGAGGATGGGGCTTATTTCATTCGGGTCGCTGGGTCGGCAATTGACGGTGACGATGATACTGTTATTGGACAGACAAGCGGTTGGGTTTTGGGCTATTCGCCGGAATATCAACAGCTTGAGGCGGATGCTCATTTGTTGACCGGGATTGCAGAACTGACGAACGGCCGTGATTTGAGCTTGTTGCCGGCCGAAGAGCAAACACCTGCTATCGTGGCCCACGATTTGCCGACTGACCGGGCAACACGGCCGATATGGCCCTGGCTGACGCTGTTGGCGGTCTTGCTGCTGCCGTTGGATATTGCTGTGCGGCGGCTGGTGATTACGCGGCGGGATATGGAGCGGGCTTGGGCGGCGACGTTTGGCCGTTTCCAACCGGAATTGGTTCCTGTTGCTGACCGAAGTGAGCAGGTGTCGAGGCTGTTTCAGGCGAAGAAACGGGCGGGGGTGGGGGAGAATGATGATGCGGCGGTAGTTGAGCCGATGCCGGTTCAGCGGCAGGATGCGACGGAACAAGCAGCGGCGCAACCTATTAGACGGGCGAAAAGCGGCCGTGCTGCACCAGCCCCGTCACCAACTAGCGGCTCTGCTCTTGCCTCTCGCCTGCTTGAAAGGAAGCGTCAACAGGCGGAGCAGCGAAAAGACGATGGTGAATAATAGGGTGGAGAAATGAATATGGGCAAGATGGTCAAGATGGTCATCTGGAGAGAGTTTTATATTTGGCCATCTTGATTTTGTATAGAGGTAGGCGGTTGTTTTTTCACGAGTTTTTCACGGGGCTATAACAACATTGATGTGCTGAACTGGGCGAGGTGGCGCGGGGAAAAGTCGAAATGACAAGCGGGGGTGTTTTGTTTGTTATTGGTCGTTTTGGGGTTGGGGAAATGGTTGTTGATAGCTTGAGGAGTGGGGTATCCTGGCCGTCAAGGGCCACCAAGATGGTGGCGCTCCGTCAGTAGAAATTTTGGCCACCCTTGTGGTCTATCGGCATTGACATTCCTCCGGTTGTATAGGGTTGCGGGAACGGGTGTTGATGGCTTGAGGAGTGGGGCATCCTGACCGTCAAGGGCCACCAAGATGGTGGCGCTCCGTTTGTCTTAATTTGGGAACAAGATGGCCAGGAAGGTGGCTACAAATATGGTGACGCTGATATAGCCGTTGATGTTGAAGAAGGCTAGACCGAGCTTGCTAAGGTCGTCTGGTTTGACGAGGGCGTGTTCATAGACCAGCAGAATAGCGACGGCCGTAACGCCTACCCAGAAAGGCCAACTCAAGCTGCTCGTTAGGCCGAGGACAATTAACAGGGCAACGGTCAATAAGTGGCTGACGGCCGCAACTTGCAGCCCACGTTTGATGCCAAAGCGAGCCGGAATGGAGTGCAAGCCTTCTCGTTGGTCAAATTCAACATCCTGACAGGCATAAATGACATCAAAGCCACCAATCCAGAAGGTGACGATGGCGAGCAGGAGCCAGGCAGGCAAATCTTGGGCGGTGAAAACCGAGCCTCGAACGGCAACCCAGGCTCCCATTGGGGCTAGTCCATCAGTAAAGCCTAAAATGTAGTGGCAGAGCCAGGTGAAGCGTTTGGTATAGGCATAGCCAACTAGAAAGGCGAGGGCACCAGGGAAAAGGATCAGAGCTAGGGGGTCTAATAACCAAGAAGCGATAGCCAGCACAATCAACGAGATAATGGCGTAGAATAGGACGGTATTGGCTTCAATCATGCCGGCCTGTATCGGCCGTTCGGCCGTGCGGGGGTTCTTGGCATCAATCGTGCGGTCTATGTATCTATTGAGGGACATGGCGGCCGTTCGGGCGGCCGCCATTGCGACCGTTATCCAAACGAAGTCTGACCAGTTGGCCGCTTCCCAACTCCCCCACGCCAAAACCATACCCAGATAGGCGAAGGGCAAGGCAAAAATCGTATGCTCAAATTTAACCATATTGAGAAAGGTTTTTAGTTTCGTCATGGGGCAATAATAGTTTCTATGAGGTCAAGGGGCAAATGCTAATGGTGGGCGAAACGGTTGTTGATAGGTAGCGGAGCGCGGGTATCCTGCCTGTCAAGGGCCAGCAGGATGGTGGCGCTCCTGTAATAAAATTTCGGCCACCCTCAGTGTACACACAAGTTCTCAGTCTAATGCAAGATCGCAAAAATGAACTTACCCTTTGTGTGAGATTTAGTAAATTAGTCACAGATCCAAAACTTCAGCTACAAAATTGCACAACTCCCGACCAATCATCTGCTGCCAAAAGGCATCTTGTTCATCGTTCGTCATTTCGGAAATGTATCTCCCGGTGGTGGGGTCAATTTGGATCGATTCTAGTGGGTAACCTGGGATAATCTGATTACTTGGTTTGGAAACAAAATATCGGGGAGAGGTAAATGTGTGTTCAAAGATTCGGCCGTTGTTATCTGCAATACAAACGGCATACTCCCAGCGTCCATTTGTCTGTCCCCCCAATCGCTCGATAACGCCCACATAATAATCCAAAAGTTGTCTATCAGTAGCTCGTCCTTCCACGCCAGCTACTTTGCGAGTATTGATACCGGGCTGCTCTGCATTGGCTAGACCATCAAGAAATAAGGCGTTGTCGATAGATAAGGTTGGACAACCGCTGGCCTTTGCATAGGCGATTGACTTCTTCCGGGCATTTTCCTGAGCGGTCTTGCCATCCTCAACGATGTTCAATGAAAGTTCAAGGGCTTGCGTGCCTTTCACATTGATTTCCATCGGCTTGAGCGCAGATTGCACTGCCTGGAGCTTGGCGGGATTGCCTGTGCCGATTAGTAGTTCTCTCATAGTTTCCCTTATTTACTCGCTTCTCACTCCCAATGGTTAAGCCGATGAATGGCCTTTTGCCAGAGAAATCTGGCCCAAATATTGTTAAATCGGCCGTTTGAATCATTTTCGCCTGTACTTCCCCCCTGTAATGTCATCCATCTGCTGTATATCATCTTCCGATAGCAGTCGAATCGGTTCACCTGCTGCCAGGGCATCCAGGTAGATGGCGGCATGTTCTTCCAAGAGGAATAAACGGAGGAGGGCATGACGGGTGGTGTTTCCTGTGACCAGAACACCGTGATTTTGAAGCAAAACGGCCGGATTGTCTCGTATTTGTTGACCCACAACTTCAGCAAGCTCGGCCGTTGTAGGTGTGATATAGGGGACAAGGGAGACAGAAGGGCCAAGATGAAGATAGAAGTCTGGTGTTAGGGCGGGGAGGGAACGGCCGATTAATCCCAAACTAATCGCTTTTGGAGGATGGACATGGAGGACGGCCGCTGTGTCGGGGTGGCTTTCATAGGCGGCCAGGTGCATGGATAGTTCTGATGAGGGGCGCGGAGATGGTTTGCTCAAATCAGTTAATGGCCTAATTTGAACAAAATCAGCTTCAGTCAAATTACCTAAATCAGACCCGGAGCGGGTGATCCATATTTCGTCATTATAACGGCCGCTTAAATTACCACCCGACCCCCGGACAAGGGCTTGTCCGACGATCTCTTTTCCGGCGTTGATGAGGTCTGATAGAAGTTGTTCCAAGTCTGATGCTCCTTAAATTAGCTCACGCCTTGTTAGTGGGCAAGATTTTCAAACCAATCGGCCGTTATTTTGCCGAATTTACGGGCCATTGCCATTGTTTGGTCGCAATCACAGCTGCGTTGGGTTGGAAGCTGGGCTGAGATTTCAGGGAGTATCGTTGATAGGAAAAGGGCTTCGGGCAGGGCCAAAACAGCATGGCATAGCTCTAACTCTCGGCAAAGGGTTCCTTCTGGTTGGGTCTGGGTTGAGATGAGGTCGATATGATGGTCTTGCCACCAGGCCCGAATGTCAAGCGTTGGAAGGGCGTCAAGGATGAGCAAATTGCTTATTTCTTGGACATCGGCGGCAAGTAAAGCTCCGCGTAGTTCGGCACAAAAAGGCGGGTTTTGTTGTATGTAGCCAGTGCCAATTGTTTCAAAAAAGGTCGTTGGCCTGCCACTGGTAAATTCGATGAAGTTGGTTGGGGTAGACGGCCGTTCGACAGCGCCATCTCGAATAATAGTAATAACTCGACTGCCGCCAAGCGTGCGAGCAGCATAGGCCAGCGATTTCGGGTTCTGCTGTGGAGATCGATAAAGGACGATGGCTATTTTTTCGTTCAGGTTGATTGGCTGGAAATCGACTGAGCCGAAGGGGGTTTCGGCCGTTTGCAGGTTGTTTTCAATTGGCTTGAGCGTGTCAATAAGGATTAGCATATTAATCTCCGGCTATCCGGTCGGCCGTAGCCAGCATTATGCGGAGCGCTCGTTCGGCAACGGTTGGGCCAAAGTCTCGGCGGGGGTCAAGGTGCCAGCGGCCCGTGGCGAAGTTGGTCACAATGCCCAGGCTGGCATATTTCAAGCCTAGCTCGGCTGCCAGCCACACTTCTGGGCAAAGGGTCATGCCAACCACATCGGCCCCTAATTGGGCTGCCAGGTTGATTTCGGCCGCAGTTTCTAATCTCGGTCCCTCTGAACAAACATAGGTTAAATCGCCACTATGCAATTGGTCGGCGGCGGCAGCGGCCTGCAACTGTTGACGGGCTGACGGGTCGAAGGGATAGGCGACTTGGGTGGCATCACGGTCGTTATTGATGTGGTCGATGGTTCTGGCCGCAGTTCGCAAGGCGATTGCCTCTTCTGGAAAAAGCGCTTCAGTCTCAAAGCTGTTCATTCTGTTGCGGGTCCAATCCATCAGGCCGACAGGAATGACGACCTGGCCGACCCGTAAATCAGGGTTGATGGCCCCAACGCCGTTCCAGGACAGGGCTAGGCGAACGCCCAGCTCTTTGGCTGCCCAAATGTTAGCCCGATGGTTGACGAATCGGGCGGAGCGATCCAGGCTGCTTTCACCGTGACGGCTGGCGAACCAGAGGGCGTTCCCCTGGGCGGTTACTAATGCCTGAAAGGTGGGCGAACGGCCGTAAGGGGTTTCAATGACCCGGGTATGGGCTAGCTGGGCAAAGTCGGCGGGGTTAATGTGATAAGCGGCTGTGCCACCGAAGATTAGAATGTCTGGTCGTTTCATCATACTGGGGTTAACCAAAATCAAAGATAAGTTGATGGCCTTCATCTGGCAGGGGTTTATCAGCTCGAAAGAAGTGCATTAAATCTCCAAGATGCTCTTCCCGGCTGACCCGAAAGCCGCGTTTGCTGATCAGCGTTTTCCAATAATCGGCCGTTTCCAGATCAAAGCCATCAAAGCCCATCATTAGAATATTGGAGGTTGTCCGCACTCGTTCGGCCAGGATTAGACGGCCGCCAGGGGACAATATCCGGTAGATTTCGTTGATCAACATTTTGCGGTCGCCCTCTTGCCAGAATTCAGAAGCGACTTCGGCCAGAATAACGGCCGAGATGCTGTTATCGGCTAAGGGAATAAGGCTAATGTCGCCATCGCGCCACGAGATACGTGGATCGGGGTCGGGGTGAAGGGCTTGTCGGTGGGCGCGGGCCAAGCTGCTGTCTGGCGTTAGCAGGGGATTGTATAGATCGATGACGATGATTTGACCCGTTGTCAGCCGTCGAGCCATGCGGGCGGGCAGCCATTTTAGACCGACATCGAGGTAGACAAAGGAATCGTTTGGCCGAAAACGACCTAATTCAAAGAGCTTGTTGCGAATATCATTGTTGTCATAGAGGAGGTGGGCGGCCCAGAGCGAGGTTAAAGATAGGTAGGCCAGCACTATTAGAGCGGCCAGAGAAAGGGGAATTAGGGCCAGCCAACCTTGTATGAAGCCAAGCACAATGGCTATGGTGGCGAGGAGGGTTCCACCACCATAGCCAATCAGATACAGGGGCCACCTGGCTTGAGCGAATCGTCTTGTGCCATCATACTCGCTGGAGAGATTCATTGTCATTATTGTACTAAGAGTTTGGTGATATACAATTGGGTAATGGTAGTCAGTATTCGGTAGCCGGTAGACAGTAAGCAGTCGTCAGTGATTGACTATGTAGGGCAGAATGGTATCTTGTTCTGCGTTCGACGATTTGGAAATTGGAAATATCCTTGTATGAAAGGTGAGTTTTGGAGGTTTTTATGAATAGTGAAGAGCGGGCGGCAAAGATTGAATCGTATGGGACGGCGTATGAGGAGCTGGCTAGGGTAATTGACTGGTTTCCAAAGGAGATGTGGCATTTTCGGCCGTCTCCCGATGAATGGACGATCCATGAGATTATCATTCATATCACGGACAGTGAGGCTAACAGCTATGCCCGCTGCCGTCGATTGATTGCCGAGCCGGGAGAAAGTGTCATGGCTTATGATGAGATGCAGTGGGCCAGGGCGCTTGATTACCCTGGACAAAGTACGGCCGACGCGGTCGCCTTGTTTAAGCTGCTGCGCCGGACGAGCTATAACCTTATCAAGCACCAGCCGGAATCAGTTTGGGCCAACACGGTCTATCATCCTGAAAATGGGACGATGACGATGGATGATTGGCTCGATACGTATGAGCGCCATGTTTCAGAGCATGTGGAGCAGATGTTTGGTATTTATCATCAATGGCTGGCTCCACGATTTTATCCGGCTGGTTCGGCCGTTCCTGCTGAACTGCGGACGGATGAATTTGTGCTACGGCCTCTGCGGGGAGCTGATGTCGAGTTAGATTATGATGCCGTGATGGAGAGCAGGGAGATGCTCCGTCGCTGGGGCGGCGGCAGTTGGCCGACTGATGATTTTACTCTGGCGGACAATCTTGGCGATTTGGAAGCGCATGAGTCAGAACATGAACAAGGCGTGGCTTTTACCTTTACTGTGATGAATCCAGACGAAACAGAATGTTTGGGCTGCATGTATCTGACCCCCTTTCGGGAGATGCGGCATTGGATGCCAGAAAAAGAGAAAGCGGCTTCTGCAAGGCGGCCCTCTACCGAGGGGGATGATTTCACGGCCGTTTGCCGCTTTTGGGCGCGGCAGTCACGATTGGAGGATGGGTTGGAGGGCCGTCTGTTTGCCGCGCTGCAACAGTGGTTTGAAAACGACTGGGCTTTCGAGAAGGTGTTTTTTCGGACGAATGGCAATCTTACCCGGCAGCAGACGTTGCTTGGGGAATCGGGCCTAGCGTTGGCTTATGATTTTGAGATAGCGGGGCGAAACGGCCGTTATCTCCTCTATGGATAAATTAAGATGAATGAATCAGGAGTAGGCCGCTTCATAGCCGGGATAGGCGCCCTACTTTACAACGTGGAGACAGAGCGATATTTGGTACTGAAGCGATCATCGAAAAAAGATTGGCTCATGTTCAGTACAAGTGATCTGATATAGAATAAAAAGCATGGACTTTCCAATAGTAGACCTAATGGATAGGGTAGCCTGCGAGAAATGGATAGAAAGATACTTTCACCCTGGTGGCTTAAAATGTCCGCATTGCGACGCGCCCTTTGAGCAGGGGTTGTGGTTTCGACGAACTGAGCTGAGCGACCTGGATGTTTACCGCTGTCGGAATTGCAAAGGCATCTACAATTTGTACAGCGGCACGATATTTGAAGGTCGCTACTTTACCCCGGAGCAGACAGTCTTGTTTATCCGAGGAGTGTGTCAGGGAAAACCAACGGCTAAGTTGGCGCGAGAGTTGGGCATCAGCCGGACAACGGCAACTGAAGTTCGGCGATTGTTGCAAGCCAATGCTGAACGAGAGCAAGAGACAAATCCGTTGGATGACCTGGAAGTAGAAACGGATGAGATGTTCCAGAATGCGGGGGAAAAAAAGCGATTGGCATGGCGACCCGGATGACCCACCTCGACGACGAGCGAACAAACGGCGCGGACGAGGCACCTTTGCCAATGACCGCCCGCCAATCTGTGCTGTGATAGGTCGAGAATCACGCCAGGTACGTATCCGAGTGATGAAAAACACCAAAGGAGTTACCTTGTGTTCATTTGTTGAGCAGTTTACCAAACCAGATGCCACTTTATACACCGATGAATACGACAGTTACAATCGCCTCAAGCATGTTCGCCTGACCGTTTGCCATAGCGACAACGAGTGGGCGCGAGATGCTGATGGGGACGGTATCCGAGAGGTTCATGTTAATTCCAACGAAGGCGGCTGGACAGGGTTACGCAATTTTCTACGACCTTTTCGTGGGGTTCATAAGAAATATCTCTCTGGTTATGTGGCTATCCATGAATTTGCGGTTAATCATAAACAAGTTACTCCGAATTTTGTCGCTGCTCTTGTCCGTCTTCACTAGTTCTGAACATGAGCCAAAAGATTTTGGGGCCGGTAATTGGGAATGTATTACTGGCCGTGTTGATCAAGGCGAAGGATTTGAAGCGGCGCTCTACCGGGAGGTACGAGAAGAGGTTGGGCTAAAGATTCGGCCCTCTTTTATTATTGGAACAACTCACTTCTATCGGGGAGAAGAACGGCCGGAAAATGAGTTGGTTGGTGTTGTGTATTGTTGTGATGTGGTTGGCGAGACGGCCGTGCAGCTTAGTCAAGAACACAGTAAATATCGTTGGGTAACATTGGAAGACGTTCAGGCACTGCAACTATCTACGAAGCGCTCAGAGCGGTGGTTGGTGAAGATAATTGAACGAGCCGAATATTTACGAACGGCATTGCCTCATGAAACCATCGCCTTTCAACGAGAAAAAGGCTTTGAGCTTGGCTAGTCGCCTCGTGTTATAATTGATCGTTTGAAACTTAGAATTTAAGGAGAATCTATGTCTAAACAATGGAAATCAGCCCCTGCGATGCAAATCGACACCACCAAAAATTATAGAGTGTCGATGGAAACGACAAAGGGGACAATTGAATTGGAACTGTATCCCCAGTATGCACCCAAAACGGTGAATAACTTCGTCTTTTTAGCCCAAGAGGGCTTTTATGATGGCGTTACTTTCCATCGGGTTATTAGCAACTTTATGGTTCAGGGCGGCGACCCGACCGGAACGGGTTCTGGCGGACCAGGTTATCGTTTTGAAGATGAGTTCAAGGGCAATCCTCTGCGCCATGAGACAGGCGTTATTTCTATGGCAAATGCTGGGCCAGGGACAAATGGTAGCCAATTCTTTATCACTCACGGACCACAACCTCATTTAAATAATCGACACACGGTTTTTGGCAAGGTGATCGACACCCAGGATGTCGTTGATGCGATTCGACAGGGGGACAAGATGATTAAGGTTACGGCCGAAGTCATCTAGTTTTATTCAGAAAACCCGGTTTTTAACGTCTAGAATGGTTTGCAAGTTTTAGAAGTAAAAACCGGGTTTTTAGGTGTATGTGATGTCAGATTTATTAAACTTACCGCGAGATTTAGGTGATGGGCTGACATTGCGCTGGGCAACGGCCGAGGATACGGAGGAGTTAGCGGAGTTTAATTTTCGACATCATGACGATAGTCCCTTTGGACAACCTCAAACGTGGTTGAAGGATTGGACAGTGGAGCTGTTGGACGGCCGTCATCCAACGACCAGCCCAAAGGACGTAACGGTTGTTGTGGATGAAAATGCGGGGGGTAAGATCGTCTCGGCCAACTTTCTCATCTCTCAGACGTGGTGTTATGAAGAGATCGCCTTTGGCTGTGGCATGCCAGAGCTAATTGCGACGGATGAGGATTACCGTCGTCGGGGCTTAATCCGACGACAAATGGATGTGCTTCATGCTTTGAGCGAACAAAAGGGGGAGTTGGTACAGACGATTGGGGGCATCCCCTGGTATTATCGCCAATTCGGTTATGAATTGGCTTTAGATATGGGCGGTGGCCTTCGCGTTCCCCACAGTGCCTTTAAGGCCCTGCCAGAATCGGTGTCAGAGTCTTATCAGCTGCGTCAAGCGGAGCTAGCTGATATACCTGCTCTGAAAACCCTTTACGAACGGGCTTGTGAAAACAGTATGATCACGTGTCTGCGGGATGATGCTGTTTGGACTTATGAAATCAATCAAGCCTCTGAGCGGGGTGGGGCAGCGCGGCACATGGAAGTGATAGAAACGGCCGAAGGCCAAGTCATTGGCTATATCCAACTACACCTATTCCCCTACCCAACGCAGATCAACGAACTGGTTGTCGCGCCGGGATATTCTTTGCGGGACATTTGTCAGTATCTTGGGCGGGCCATTAAAGTCCGAATCGATGCCTTGGAGACAACCCAAAAACCGACTACCGTTTACTTTGCATTGGGCGAGAAACATCCCGCCTATGATGCTTTGGGGATGATAAATGGCATCTGGCGAAAACCGTATGCCTATTTTGTGCGGGTTCCTAACCTGTCACGCTTCCTAAAACACATTCAACCCGTGTTAGAACGTCGATTGGCAAACAGCGTCATGGTCGGTTACAGTGGCAGTTTCAAATTGAATTTCTATACCAGTCAGCTAAAAATAGATTTTGAAGCGGGACGAATTACGGCCGTTGAGCCATATGAGCCAGCTAACTTTTTCGATTTTGATGCTTTTTTCCCTGACCTGACCTTTTTACAGGTGCTTTTCGGCCGTCGTACCATTCAGGAGCTTCGCCACATTTACCCTGATTGTTATCCCCATAATGTTGAATCGGCCCTGCTATTAACTATCCTGTTTCCAAAACAACCCTCTCGTGTGTTTAATTTAAACTAAAGATGTTCCGGGGTCGTAGGTTCTTCAAGGTTGCTCGGCGGTTACGACCGCAATTAAATGAGCTGGAAGGCAACAACCTGATCGGCGGATATATAGAAACCTTCCTAGTTATCTGGTTAACGCCTTTTGTTCTGATTTAGCAAATATGTTGAAAAACCCCCTATCATCCTTTTTGGCGAACAATGGCACATTGGTCTTAGACGGTGGCCTTGCGACGGAGTTGGAGCATTATGGCTTTGACCTGGGGGATGGGTTGTGGTCGGCAAGGTTGTTGGCCGATGCGCCGGAGGCGCTCCGACAGGTACATTTGGATTATCTAATGGCGGGGGCGGATTGCATTATCAGCGCCAGTTATCAAGCAACGATTGATGGCTTTATGGCGCGGGGATTGGGCGAAGATGAGGCAATCAGGCTCATTCAGTTATCCGTTCAAATTGCAGTTGAGGCGCGGGATGCTTTCTGGGCTGAGGGAGATAATCGGGCGGGGCGAAAACGGCCGATTGTCGCGGCCAGCATTGGCCCATATGGGGCAGCATTAGCGGATGGCTCTGAATATACGGGCGATTACAGTTTGGATGAGGCGGGCTTGTATGCTTTTCATCTGAAACGATGGCAGATATTGGCTGACGGGGCGACTGGGGCGGACATATTGGCTTGTGAAACGATTCCATCCTATCTTGAATCGAGGGTGTTGGCCCGGTTGTTGATGGAAACGCAGGGGCGGGCGGCCTGGTTTAGCTTTAGCTGCCGAGATGGGGCGCATATAGCGGATGGAACGCCTTTAGTGGATTGTATTCGGCCGTTAAATGATTTAGAACAAGTGGTGGCAATCGGTATTAACTGTACGGCCCCCCGCTTTATCCCTAGCCTTTTGGAAATTGCCCGCGATGCGACAGATAAACCGATCATTGTCTACCCTAATTCTGGGGAACAGTATGATGCTCAGAATAATCTTTGGCTAGGAGAAAGCATTCCGGCCGAGTTTGGGACTTACAGTCGAGAGTGGCGCAAGATGGGTGCGACCTTGATCGGGGGCTGTTGTCGAACACGGCCGGATCATATTCGACAAATTCGGGATCGGATGGATAGAGGGAATTCTCTACAACAAACCTAATTGTTTAATCTAGCAGCATCCCGCAGATGGAGACGAGGGAGGCATCGGCCGTATCAGCCCCACAATGCTCGTAAGCAACTTTGACCCCATCCGTCTCCCCTAAATAGCGCAGCATGAGATAGATTGAGGAGAAGCCGCAGATGCGGTTGCGGTCTTCTACGGCCGCAATTTCCCGATAGAAGCGGTCGGCGTCCCCCTGGCGAATGGCATCCATGAGGCTGCGGTCACTGTCGGCCAGCTCCGCCCGGCGGTCGCCGTCCATAATGTACTCGTCGCCGAAGTTGGGGCCAACGTGGGCTAGATCGACGGAGGCGACGGCTAGGACGCGACGGCCGTTCGTGGCGGCTTTCAATTCCTCAACAAAACGGTTAATCACCTTATCTTGGGCCGGGTGGCTGCCATTCATCACAAAGTGGTGAAAGGAGCCGCATAAGATGGGGATCATGGGCGGCGGGTTTTGTTGGCGGGAGTAGTGGAGCCAAACGGCCGATAATTCCACCGAATGCTCTTTGCGATGATGCAGCTCCTCATCAAAGGCGGTTGGGCCAATAGCCTTTGCCAGCCGTTTGACAAGGGCTGGCTCTGTTGGAATGACGCCATAGGGGGTGGCATAGGCCTTTTCGGTCAAGGTGATGTGGCCGGGGCTGCCATTGTGATCGGTGCCAAAGACGAGGACTAGCTCGGCATCTTGAACGGCCGCTGCTGCCCGCTTCCAAACCTGGGCATAAACTGGGCCGCCCCGCTGGTAATCGATGTGGGGCGAGATGATGCCCCGACCTTTCCAAGGCGGCCATCCGGTCGATGGTGAACCGTTCAGATTGTCATTACGGCCGTAGTCATTGAGGCTTTGGGTCAATTCGGCCGGGTCTTTTGGGTAGCTGAGTCCGGCCAATGCGGGGGGACGGTGAGGTTGGCTGTGATATTCATAGAGGTGATCGTTCATCGTTTGCCAGGCGTGGTCATTGTCTAGCAAACAGGCGGCATCTAACTCTTTAACGGTCTTTTGAATGAGACTAAGGTCGATAGGCAGATCAACGTAGTTTGAAAAATCGGCCTGAATGTCGTTAATGGTGCGTGTCCCATCAAAAAAGATTAACATTTGGAGCAATCCAGGGGGTAGGATAATCTGGTAATCGCTTAGCTCCAGCGGATCACGCAGGAAAAACATCTCTTGACCCTGATACATTACTGGCTGAAAATCGAGCGGCCGTAGTTTTGGTTTTTCAAGCAAAATTAATCTCCTGGGAAAATAGCCACGAATTACACGAATAGGACAAATTATTTGTTCGCAATGTACTCTCGTTCATATTGGCCTTTTTTAGATCGAATTCATGCTACGATTTACGAAATCGCGCTACAATCGCATAAGTATGCTCATTGAAAGGTAAGAATGCAAGATAAGACCCCTACCCCTTATAAAAGAAGAGAACGACAAACACCGCCTGATAACAATACCATCCTCATTGTGGCTGGCATTATTCTGGCTGTGCTGCTTTGTATGGCTATTATCGCATTGCTGGCTTCTTCACTGCCTGGGGGAATTCTGCCAACACGCGCTTCCCAAGCAGAGGAGGTACAACTGCCAGGGCAAGGGGCGGTGTCAACGCCAACCCTGCTGCCACCAACCGTGCCTCAAAATGGCGGCCGTTCTATCGGCGATCCTTACATCCCTGAACTCGGTAACACGGGGTATGATGTCCAACGGTATACGCTTAAGCTCGACCTTGATCCGGGCCAACAGTATATTCGGGGGACAACGACGATTGAGGCGGTTTTGACCTTGCATGGGTTGGCGGAGTTGTCGTTAGATTTTGTTGGGTATACTGTTTCGGCCGTCCAGGTCAATGGCGTTGGGGCTGAATCGCGCCGGGAAGGGAAAAAGCTGATCATCTCTATGCCAACTTTGTTTGCGACCGGGGAAAATTTCACGATGGTCATTGTCTATGAAGGATCACCCGTTGTCGATCCCTCGCTCTATTTGCGCTTTGTGGAGCATCTGGGGCTACATTATCCGGATCAGATCAGTATGTTTATGATCAATGAGCCGGACGGCGCTCGCTATGTTTTCCCGAACAATGACCATCCCCGTGACAAGGCTACCTTCCGCTTTGAGCTGAGTGTGCCGGAGGGGATGACGGGGGTAGCGAACGGCCGTTTACTTAGCTCTCAGGCAACGACTTTGGGGGACGGCCGTAATGCCACCCAATTTATCTGGGAACACAATTATCCGATGGCGACCTATCTGGCTGTGGTTGCGGCTGGTTACTACCAACGGGTAGAGAGCGTTTCACCGCAAGGTATTCCTATTCGCCATTATCTTTTCCCAGAACGTGTAACGGAACATGCGGTGGCTGATGCTGACTCGGGCGCGGCACTGGACTGGATGGGTAGCCTCTTTGGGACGTATCCTTTTGAAGCGTATGGGCATGTAACGGCCGATGTCGGCAATGTCTCCTTAGAAACGCAATCGATGGTCTTGCTCTCCTCGACCCTGATTGGGACTCGTACCATCGCCCACGAAATGGCTCATATGTGGTTTGGCGATTGGGTCAGCCTCGATTCGTGGGGCGAGATGTGGCGTAATGAGGGCTTTGCCACTTATGTTCAGATTATGTGGGAAACGCAGGATGATCCAGAGGCGATGGAATTAATGATGGAAAGCGCCCGTTCATCCGTTGCCGCCAACGAACTCAACTTTCCTCTCGGCAATCCTCCGGCTGAGTATCTCTTCAATTACAATGTCTATTATGGTGGGGCTGTCGCCGTTCATGAACTGCGACAGCAAGTGGGCGACGATGCTTTTTTCGGTGGGCTGCGACTCTATTTCCAACGTTTTGGTGGTGGCACGGCCAGCGATGCGGACTTTCAGGCGGTGATGGAAGAAGCTTCAGGCCAATCGCTTGATGTCTTCTTTGCCCAGTGGTTTCCTAAATCTTGAGACAAGCCAGGAACCCAAATTTTATTTTGAGCAGGATTAATTGAACGGCCGAAACAGAAAAAAGCCAGCGAGAAATCTTTCAAGTGGAAAATATTATCGGACAGATTCCTCAATCCGTATTCGCTACTTTCGGAATGACATTTGCGATTTAGATGTCATTTTGAGCGGGGTTAATTGAACGGCCGAAATGGAAACGAGCCAGCGAGAAATCTGTTGCTTGGCAAATGTTATAGGACAGATTCCTCAATCCGCCTTCGCTGCTTTCGGAATGAGATTTGCAATGTAAATTAGGGGCAAGCTAGCGATGAAACACCCAATCCTTCAACGACGGGCTGTAAGAAGCCGCAGTAAAGCAGATCGGGAGCAAAGCTGTCTAACAGGAAAAGGGAGGCGCCACAAGCTATGGCGGCTAGAAACAGCAGACACCCACAGCCAAGAATTATCCGGCTTGTGCTGCGTGCTTTGGCTGGCTCGGCTGGTGGAACAAAAGGCTGATACTGCTCTTGTTGGAATTGGTTAGCAGGCTGAACGGGTTGGGCAAAAGGGGGGTCGCCAAAAGCAGGCTGCGCTTGTACGGGTTCAATTTGCGTTTGGGGATAGGCTGGTTGCTGGTAACGGCCTTGCTGCACAAGGGGTGGCGTTTCGATGAAGTCCTGGGGATCTTCAAGAATGAATGTCTCGTCCACACTCTCTGCTGCCAGCCCATAATAGGTCAGTCGGATCGACTCCCCTAGCCGAATGATATCGCCATGATTGAGGGGTAATTGGCTCCTGACTGGTTGGTCATTCAGAAAAGTGCCGTTGGTGCTTCCTAAATCTTCGATGTAATAACGGCCGCCCTGGTACGTAATTCGGGCGTGTCGGCGAGACATCTCTGGGTCTTTGAGAACCAGGTCGTTGGCATTCTCACGGCCGATAATAATCGGCTGTGCAGAAAGCGAATATTCCTTTTGAGCGATGTCGATGCCACTGATTACCAATCTAGCTGAGATATTCATGGCAGGCAGTATAGAAATAAGGTCACTTTTTGTCAATCAGGTAATCCGTTATAATAGAAAGATGGAAACACAAACGACACTTTCTCCAGAAACAGTATCACCAGAGAGCAAAAAGTTCGGCACCTTTGCCGGCGTATTCGTACCAACCGTGCTGACCATTCTTGGCGCGATTATGTACTTGCGCCTCGGCTGGGTCGTTGGTAATGCTGGGCTGGTTGGCGGTATCGTCATTATTCTCCTGGCCCATGTCATCACCATCAGCACCGGGCTAGCCGTCGCCTCTATAGCGACCAACATTCGGGTTGGGGCGGGCGGCGCATTTTCGATTATCGCCCAATCATTGGGCTTAGAAGTTGGTGGCAGTGTCAGCATTCCCCTTTATTTAGCGCAGGGTATTTCAACCGCCCTCTATGTCTTTGCCTTCACCGAAGGTGTTCTCTCCCTTATTGATTCGCCGCCTGGGTGGGTGGAGCCATTAATCGTTTTTGTGACTTTCATTATCGTTTTTGTCATCGCCTATATCAGCGCTCAATTGGCCGCCAGAATTCAATTTATTATCCTGGCAATTGTTGGCTTTTCTCTCTTTTCCGTTTTCCTGGGCAGCTTTGCCATCGGCGGACAGGCTGGGATTGTCCAAACGCCTGTGTTATGGGGCGAGTTCACGGATGGCGGCTTTTGGGTTATCTTCTCGGTCTTTTTTCCGGCCGTTACGGGCATCATGGCTGGTATCAGTCTCAGCGGCGCCCTCGAAAATCCTAGAGAGAGCATCCCCAAAGGAACCCTTAGCGCTGTTGGGGTAACGCTCATCATTTATCTGCTTCTGTCATTTTGGCTAGCTGGCGTGGCAACGCCAGAGGAGCTAGTTGATTTAGATCGCATTGTGATGGCCGATAAAGCCTTTTGGAGTTGGGCTGTCTTGGCCGGTATTTTAGGGGCCACCTTTTCTTCGGCTCTTGGTTCTATGATCGCCGCTCCCCGCGTTATGCAGGCTTTGGGCCAACATAGCATTTTGCCCTTTAGCAAGCGATTGGCCCAAGAGACAGAGGCCGGAGAGCCGCGTCAGGCAATGATCGTAACAGGCGGTATTGTTGTGGGGGCTATAATATTTGCTTTGATCGGTGGGGGACTTAATGCGATTGCGCCCCTGATCACGATGTTTTTCCTGGTTACCTATGGCATGTTGAATGCGGTTGTTCTCATTGAACAGATGCTGGGTATGGTCAGTTTTCGGCCGACTTTTGCGATTCCTAAGGTGGTGCCTTTCATCGGGCTAGTGGGCTGTCTCTTTGTAATGTTTCTCATCAACCCCGTCTTTAGTCTACTTTCTATCATTTTGACTTTAGGCTTATACGCATATTTACAGCGGCAACGGCTCAAAGCGCCCTGGGGCGATGTCCGCAGTGGGTTGTTTATGGGGTTGGCAGAGTGGGCGGCCGTTCGAGTCAGCCGAATGCCGACCGCCACTGAGCGCACCTGGAGTCCCAACATCCTGGCCCCGATCACAACGACTAAGATGTTGACTGGCAGCTATCGCTTTCTGAGGGCCATCGCATCGCCTCAAGGATCAATTCATGCTTTAGGCGTATATGAGCCGGGGAATAAGTCTCGGATCGAACGGTTGGACGAGTTAACGGCCGCATTTTCAAATGATGGCATTTACGCTCGTATGACAACCCTGGAAGAGGCTGACTTTGCTGGTGGCGTTGGCTCGGCCATCGAAGTTATGAGCGGCGTTTTCTTCCGTCCTAATATCCTTTTCATCCCCCTTTTCGTAGACGAACACATTATCGATTTGGAAAAGGTAATGAAGAAGAGCATCGAACATAAAATTGGGGTTGTTTTTCTGGCGCGTCACCCTGTCATTGAATTAGGACGGGAGCAAGAGATTAACGTTTGGGTTCGAGAACAAGGGCCAGATTGGGAGCTAGGATTACGGTTAAGTAACCTGGATCTGTCGGTTCTGCTGGCTTATCAGTTAGCTCGGAATTGGGGCGGCCGAATTACGCTTTGCATGGCAGTCCATGATGCTGAAACCCATGAGAAAGCAACACAGTTCCTAAATGAACTCATCAGTCTCGGCCGTTTACCTGGAACCACCCGAATCAACATCAGACAAAGCTCTTTCAAGGATGCGCTGAAAGCGGTGCCTCGCGGTGATATTAATTTCTTTGGTCTGCCAAGCGAATTTGATCGTCAATTCCTTGAGACTGTCTTTAAGATGGTTGATGCTTCTTGCTTCTTTGTCCGCGATTCTGGTAACGAAAGCGCATTGGCATAAAGCCCACCGGGGGATGAAATCCCCTGGCTACATGGATGCGCCCGCTAAACCGGGCTTGGATTCAGCAAGCTATCGCCTGCTCGGTATGAAGCTCCCTGTTAGGGGGCGCACCTACTATTGACGACCGACTACTGACTGCTGAAAACGGGTTGGCCTATGTCCCGCAATAGATTCTGGCGAACGAGGTGGCGTTCGGCCGTATTTGCAAAGGTCAGGTAGATCGTTCGTTCCAATTTGGCCGGGGTGTGGTTGCCACCAGCCATTAATTGCCTGGGGCTGGTATCGCCAAATTCTGGTCCCCAGGTCGTTAGAAATGTGACGGCTAAGGCTTCTTGGGGTCGTCTGCCGAAAATCAAATAACCCACCTCTACCCGCTGTAAAGCCCCTGCCTGAACGAATTGATAGAGAAACTTGCCTGGCTCATGTTCAACCATGATGGCATGATCTCCGACCGGGACCCGCCAATATTCGGCCGTTTTCTGCAAAACATAGGCTTGGTGACGACTGACACTAAAGGTGCCGGTGGCTAACGCCTTCACCTTATGATTGTCTGGTAGCGCCCCCTCCACTTCCTCGTCTGGCTGTTTCCCAGCCGCCAGAAAGCGAATATAACCCCTTCGCTTCACCACCCAATAAAAAAGCTGAACAGCAACGAACAAGACCGCGCCAATAATTGGCCAATAGATTGGCCAACGACCAAACCAGGCCACAATCGTAAAAATCAATATCGCCCATTTTAACCAGGCGCTCAAACGAATGCCTAAAAAGCTGCGTTGGGTAGTGAAATAAGCCAGCCCATATAACACACCTGTTAGGCGAATTTTGAACATTTCAAATGATGTGAGGTTTGTCATACTGATCTATCCTGTATCTTGTGTATCTACTCAATAAAATTGGCCTTTTAACCCCCAACCGCCGCTAAAACGCCCACCATCTGCTCCTGAATTAGTCCATTGCTTGCAACAAGGGCTAATTTGCCAGCTAATTTCGGCGGACGGCCGTCCACACCCGTTACTATCCCCCCAGCTTCCTCAACTAACAGCATCCCCGCCGCAACGTCCCAGGTATTTAATTTATACTCCCAATAGCCATCCAACCGCCCGGCGGCCACATAGGCCAGATCAAGCGCGGCGGCACCGGGACGGCGCACCCCCTGCACTTTTTTTAAGAATGCGGCAAGTTGGGCGACATTATCCAGAGCACTATTGTGTCGATCATAGGGAAAGCCAGTTGCTAGCAAGCTGCTTAATAAGTTGTCTGTCGCGCTAACCTGGAGCTTGTAGGTATTGATGGGGGTCGTCAGGTAAGCGCCTTGCCCAGTAACGGCCGAAAAACATTCTTCACGCATGGGATCAAAGATCACCCCAATTAACGGCCGTTCCTCTTCATAGAGGGCAATGGAGACGCAAAAAACCGGAAAGCCATGGGCGAAATTATTGGTTCCGTCCAGCGGATCGATATGCCAGATATAGCTGCTGTTTCGGCCGTTTTCTGAGGAACTATCGCTGCCACTCTCCTCTGCCATGAAGTTGTGGGCTGGAAAGTGAGCCTGGAGCCGCTCCAGAATCAGGGCTTCGGCTGCCTGATCATATTCAGTCACTAAATCAATGGCTGAACTTTTGCGATTGATTGATTTTTGCTCCCGCACGCCGTCTTTGAGCAATGCTCCAGCCGCTTCGGCCGTTTCAACTGCGATATTCAGTACATTATCCAGGTTCATTCCCCTATTTTACCCCTTATTCCCTCTTTACAGCCAGCCAATAATCGTGTATCCTGTTTTCTATGATTCACTTTGATCAGTTTTTGGGACAAGTTTTCCAAAGCAGGGGCAATGGCTCTAACAATGGGGGTATAGTTTAGCACGCCCCACTACTGATTATTATGTAAAGTAAACCAACATTAATTATCGGTTTTTGCAAGCCGGGGCAAACATTGCCCCGGCTTTTTTGTTGTTTAGCAACCCTCTCAGTCCTGGCTACATTCGGACTACTGATCACCGACTTCTGATTACTTTTTAGGAGATAATATCATGGCAGAAATACTTATCAATTTGGACAAGGTAACGGTCTCTTTGGCGGGCCGAACGATATTCTCAGAATTATCCTGGGAAATACAACAAAACCAACGGGTTGGCCTGGTTGGGCCAAATGGGGCTGGCAAATCAACCCTGCTCAAGTTGATCTCGGAGGAGTTAACGGCCGATGAGGGCAATCAATTTCGCTCGTCCGGGCTGACCTGGGGCCGCTTGATTCAGGAACCAGAATTGGCTGACGGCCGAACGGTCTGGGAAGAAGCTCGCCTTGCGATTCCTGAAGTGGCCGCCATTGAGAAAAAGCTCCGCAAGTTGGAAGATGAGATGGGCAAGCCAGCCGTATACAGCGATCCTAAAAAGCTGGAGAGGGTGATGAAGTCCCATGAACGGGCTTTGGCCGATTACGAACGGTTGGATGGGGTGCGCTATGAGGCCAGCGTCAAGGAAGCCTTAACCCGGTTGGGCTTTGAGCAAGAGGTCTGGGATCGGCCGACCGAATTCCTGAGCGGCGGCCAGAAAAAGCTCATCTTGCTGGCGAAATTGGCCGTTCAACAACCAAAGCTGCTTTTATTGGATGAGCCAGATAATCATTTGGATATCGCCGCCAAGCGCCACCTGGAAGCGTTCATCAACAGCTATCCGGGCTGTGTGGTTATCATCTCCCATGACCGCTACCTGCTGGATGAGATAGCCACTCACATCGCTGAGTTGGAAAACGGCCGACTGACCCTCTACAACGGTAACTATACCGCTTATACCAGTGAGCGAGAAATACGGCGCTTGCGCCAGCAGCAGCTGTACGTGGCCCAGCAAAAGGAGATCGCCCGCATTGAGGCCGCCATCGCCCGCTTTGAGCTTTGGGCTTCGATGGTCATTGATGAACGCCATATCAGACAGGCTCGAAGCCGCCAAAAAATGTTGGATAAGATGGACAAGATCGAGAAAGTGACCGATGCAAGGCGCATGTCGCTGGCGCTATCTGGTTGGCGAGGGAGCAACAAGGTCATTGAGTTGATTAATGTCGGCAAGGTATTTGATGATGGTGTGGTCTTGTGGCAAGGGCTAAATGAGACAATCTGGCACAACGAACGGGTGGGGCTGGTTGGCCCAAATGGGGTTGGCAAGTCGATGTTGTTAAAGCAGCTACTTGACCCTGAAGGAGTGACCAGTGGCGAAATTCGGCTGGGGCCGAGCAGTCAAATTGGCTACTATGATCAGGAGCATGAGAATCTGGATTACAGCCGGACATTAATCGACGATATTCGCCAGGTGACGGCAATCAATCAGGAATCGGCCGTTGCTTTCCTCAATCGCTTTTTGTTCAGCTATGATCAGGTGCGCGGCCGAATTGGAGATTTGTCTGGTGGTGAACGAAGTCGTTTTCAGTTAGCGAAATTGGTGCTGCAACGGCCGAATCTCCTCCTGCTTGACGAACCAACCAACAACCTCGACATCGCCTCTATTGAAGTCTTGGAAGAAACGCTTGATGAATTCGTCGGCGCTGTCTTGGTTATCTCCCATGATCGCTATTTTCTCGACAAAGTCGTAGATCGGGTTATCGAATTAAAGCCCGACTGCCTCTGCCACTTCGATGGGGGGTATACTGATTACTTGGATGCCGTAAAAACATGAATTGAAAGGTTACAAGTTCAAATCAAACTTGTAACCTTTCAAGGTTCGAGATTTTCTATGTCAGCTAAATCTTGATACCGAACCTTATTTTTGTTTAATGATTGAATAAACTCTTTGAAGTCTTGGTTCAGTACCATATTTCCATTGATGGTATTCTCTGCGGATTTGTTCTAAGGTTGCTAAACGCATGTGATAGGGCTGAGACTGCCAATATTCAAAGTCATTTGGCTGGTCTTCAATTTTCATTTTTGTGACGATTTTCGCGATAGTCATAACCCTATTATACCAGAATCGCAACTACCTTACACTGAAGAAACCGGGTTTTTCAGAAAAACCCGGTTTCTATTCTTCCGCATCCTTCTCAATCATTCCCACCAAGTGAATGGCTCTGTCGGGAGAAAGTTTTTCATCGAACCAGACGGCCGTATCATATAAACTCGGCTGAAAAACAAGATAAGTCGGGTCAACGATTGCCTGACTAACAACCAGCCTCATCCCTGCCTGAACGGCCAATTCTCGTATGTCATCGCTGCTATTAGCCCGATAGTAAGCGGGAAAGGTATCGGCCGAAACGCGACCGTAAAAAAGGCGCACCAATTCATCCTGTAAATTTGAGAAGCGGTTAATGAGGTTGTTTAGGCCAATGAGGGGGTGGCGTTTGTTGGGGGTGATGAAGACAAAGACGCCGCCTGGTTTCAAAACACGGCCGATCTCGGCTAGTGTCTTCTCCGGTTCAGCTAAATGCTCCATAACCCAACTGCAAAAGATTAAATCAAAACGGCCGTCTGGAAAAGGCAGGGCGTGGCTAATTGCGGCCGTCAAGGGCAATGTGTCAATCAGACGATGCTCCTGTAAGGAAGCAACATCCGGGTCAACACCAATAATTTGATTCAAGGGATGGCCAAGCTGTTCGACCAGCCCACCCCGACCGCAGCCTAAATCTAATACCAGGCTCGACGGTTGCAGCTTACTCCGAACCAGGTCGGCATAGAATTCGGTCGCGGGCTGCCAATTCGGACGTTCCTGACGGTATCTTTCTCTTAAGGCGTTTTGTCGATCTAAATCAAGCATCCATTCAACTTTACCGCGCTTTTCAAAGTCAACAAGAACGGCCGTCCTGTAATGTCGTTGCAAGACGTTCGTGTTATCATTTCAAACTCATCTAACGAACGTAAAGAGATGCAGGCAAGGCCGCCTGCGCTCCACGAAGGAGATTTCATGCTTAATTGGCGCAGACAGATTATTGTCGTTATCTTGATTTTATCCCTGCTTGGGCTAGCTTGTAATGCCATTACGGGCGGTTCCGAACCAACCCCTACAACCAGTGTTGGTCTGGTAACTGACCTGCCGCCAACGGCCGTTAGTGGTGATCCCCTACCCTCGTTGACTCCCGTTCCACCCCAAACCCTTACGCCAACATCGGAGTCGGTTGATCCTGTGCCAGCGACGGCTGATCCAGATAATAATCAAGGGCCTCTGTGGCCGGAACCGGTTGCACTGCCCGTCCCTTTTGTTGATACGACTGTCAGCGGGAATCAACAAGCAACGTTTGACACCTTGTCTCAGGCTCGCCAGCCAGAACGGGACGACATCGAAATCGCACAACTGTATCAGGGCTTTAGCGGCGCATTACCAGAGCCGCCAGTCATTGATGGGCCATTGACAGTTGGCACTATTCAACAGCTTAATGTCCTGAACCATGAGGAAAACACCCTATCTACTATCAACGCCGAACTTTTGGTCGTCAGCGAGCATGGCTATTTTTGGTTCGACACTGGCCCCGGCTCTTTTCGGCCGTCTCAAGGAGATTTAGCCGATGTTGCGGCCTCATTTGACGATATTTATGAAGGGGTGGTTAGCTTCTTTGGCAATGAAAGCAATCCAGGCGTGGATGGCGACCCCCGTATTCACATCGTTAATGCCTCGCCCCTGGCCCTGTGCAATTCGGCCGCAAGCTGTGGTTTGGCGGGCTATTTTAGCTCTTTTGATGTAATTCCCGTGGTCGTTGATGCGGAGTCGAACGGCCGTGAAATGTTTGTCATGAACATGGACAATTTCGGCAGCGCATTTTATCTCAACGTCTTAGCTCATGAATTTCGCCATATGATCGAGGACAACCATGATCGGGGTGATACAGATTGGTCAACGGAGGGATCGGCGACCTTTGCAGAAGATTTGCTTGGCTTTCAGGGCAGCGCCCATTCACGGGCCGACCTCTTTTTGAGCAATCCAGACCAGCAGTTGAATAGTTGGACCGAAGGCTTTACCCTACCTTACTATGGGCAAGGCTATTTGATGAACCGCTATATCTTCGATAGGTTGGGCCAGGAATTGTACAAGCAGTTTGCCGTTAGCCCGGAAACTGGTTTACGGGCTGTTGATAGTGTGGCTGCTGCTAATGGGTTGTCGTTGACGGGCGAACAGCTGTGGCTGGATTGGCTGGTCACTTTAGCCATTCACAACCGCAACAACGTGCCTGATATTTATCGCATTCAGGCCGATGGCATCAATACGGCCGCAGCCCAAACGGTCTTTAACTTTCCTACCTCGTTTCAAGAGACGGTACATCAGAATGCGGCTGATTATTACAATATTAGCGGATCGGGTGAGGTGTCGATTAACTTTAATGGCAGCGCTTTGGTTCCGGTGATAGATACGGCCGCAGCCTCAGGCGAGTATATGTGGTATGCCAATCGAGCCAATTACGCTCACAGCCGCTTGACACGGGCGGTTGATTTGACGGCCGTTTCCCAGGCCACTTTGCAATACAGTGTCTATCATGACATTGAGTATGGTTATGACTACGCTTATCTATATGTCTCAAACAACAACGGCGAAAGCTGGCAGCCGCTGATAGCTGACAACATGCAAGGCCTCATTACGGCCGATAACCCCTCCGGTTCAGCCCTGGCAGATCGCTTCTATACCGGTCGTAGTGACAACTGGGTGCAGGAATCAGTTGACTTATCCGCTTATGCTGGACAAAATATTTTGATCCGTTTTGCCTATGTAACTGACCCGATTCTGACCTTTGGCGGGTTGGCGGTCGATAATATCGCTATTCCCGAAATTGGTTTCTATGATAATGCTGAAAGTTTGGATGGTGGTTGGGTTAGTGAAGGATTTGACCGGGTAACGGCCGCAATGCCCCAACAGTGGCATCTCCAACTCATCACCCAGGTTAATGGTTCTTACCAGGTAACATACCTGCCAATAACGGCCGGACAGCCCTTGAATCAGACGATCTCTTTGGATGCCAGCAACGGCGAAGCTATCCTAATTGTCGCCGCTGCCGCTCCTATGAGCTTGGAGTTGGCAAACTATCAGTTATCGTTTGAGTAGAAAGTGGGACAAGATGACATCTTGTGTTACCTTGTTACCTTTGAATGGGCGAAACAGTTGTTGATAACTAGCGGAGCGTGGGCATCCTGCCCATCAGCGGCCACCAGGATGGTGGCGCTCCATTAACAAAAACTTCGGGTATCTCGTACCTGCATTATCGTTGCGAAAACGCCCTGCCTATGATACCATTTAGGCTGTGTTCTGGGGTGTCGCCAAGTGGTAAGGCAGCGGACTTTGAATCCGCCATTCGTAGGTTCGAATCCTGCCACCCCAGCTATTTAGTAAGCGGCCAACAACAACTTATTCAATCGGAAGGCCGCTTACTCTTAAACCGTCTGCACGATTCCGCTAACTTATTTGTGGACGGTCACTTATAATGTCCAAATTGGCCGTTGTTATCCTGGCCGCCGGAAAAGGCACCAGGATGAATTCTAAAACTCAGAAGATTCTCCATGATGTGGGCGGTCAGCCAATGGTCGCCCACATTTTTGAGTCTGCGACCGTTGTAGCAGATTTGCCACCTGTGATGGTAGTTGGGCCGGGGGAAGATGGCGTTCAGCAACTTTTTGGGGAGCGAGCCTGGTATGTTACTCAACCTCAACAGTTAGGAACTGGTCATGCGACGATGATGGCAAGTCCAATTTTGGTTGGAAAATCGGAGCAGGTTATTGTGACCTATGCTGACATGCCACTACTACAACCGGAAACAATGGGCCGTTTGGCCGAGGCACAAGCCAAAGAGGGCGTGATCCTTTCGATGCTGTCGGTGATGGGGGACGTGTCGTCTTCGTTCGGCCGTGTTGTTCGCAACCCGGCTGGCAATGTGGTCGAAATTGTGGAGGTGGCCGAGGCGAAACAACGGCCGAATACCGAAGAGCTAATTGCCATTCGAGAACTAAACGTTGGCGTTTACTGCTTTGATGCTGCCTGGTTATGGGAGCAGATACCCTTTCTGCCGATTCGACAGGCCCGCAGCGGCCAAGAATATTATCTGACCGATATGGTCGGGCGGGCTGTTGAACAGGGCAAAAAGGTTGCCGCCATTGTTGTTGAGGATGCAGATGAATGTTTGGGAGCCGGAACACGGGCCGAGATGATCGGGGTTGAAAAAGCCTTTCGGCGACGCGCCAATAATCGCTGGCTAGCGGCGGGCGTCACCTTGATTGACCCGGAAACGACCTACATTGACCAAACGGCCATAATCGGGCAAGATACCATTATCTGGCCTAATACCTATATCCAGGGCAGCAGCCAAATTGGTGAAGATTGTGTTATCGGGCCAAATACGATCATCCGAAATGCCCAAATTGGGCAAGGTTGTCATGTTGAACAAGCCGTTGTTGAAGATACGATAGTAGAGAGTGGCGTCAAAGTAGAACCATTTACCACAACCAATAATTAATCCAACTATGATTACAGAAGAACAAAGAGATGCGCTTATTTCGGCCGCTTGCGAAGTGCGCCAATTTGCTTATGCCCCTTACTCTAACTACGCGGTTGGGGCGGCCGTTCTGACCGAAAGCGGACAAATCTTTACCGGGGTAAATGTTGAGAATGCTACCTATGGCCTGACCGTTTGTGCGGAGCGAACGGCCGTCTTTAGTGCGGTTTCGAGCGGGCAGCAGCGTATTACGGCCGTTGCGGTCTGTACCGAAAATGCAGGTTCTCCCTGTGGCGCCTGCCGCCAAGTGTTGGTCGAATTCGGGGATGATATACCGGTCTGGATCACCAACCCCAGTGGGGAAACCCGCCAAACGACCACATACAGCTTGCTGCCCGATCATTTCGGCCCGGAACACCTGGACATCTAATGGCACGAGAGAGAACCTTTCGGACAGAAGCCATCGTTTTGCGACGGCACGACTTTGGGGAGGCGGATCGGATGCTGACTCTATTCAGCCGAGAATATGGCAAGATTCAGGCCATCGCTAAGGGCGCGCGAAAGCCCCAGACCCGTAAATCAGGCCATGTTGAGCTGTTCATGCGGACGAATTTCCTGATTGCGAAGGGCAAAAACATCGATATTATCACCCAGGCGGAGCTGATTGAGCCTTATAAACTGCTGCGAGAGGATTTGGTTCGCACGACTTATGCCTCATATATTGGGGAGTTGTTAGATCGATTTACGGCCGAAGAAGATCACGACTTACGAAAATACAACTTGCTGGCTGATGGGCTAAGCTGGTTTGCGAGCTCCGATAATACGCTTCTAGCCGCTCGCTTTTATGAACTCCGCCTGCTTTCTCTCGCTGGCTTCCAACCCCAACTTTTCAACTGTGTTAGTTGTGGCGAATCGGTAATGGAACAGGATCAATATTTCAGCGCAGAATTAGGCGGCTTGCTTTGTCCAAACTGTCGTCAGGCAGATCGTCGAGCGCTGCCTATCTCATCTAGCGCGGTCAAGGTGTTGCGCTATCTTCAGACGCACAATTGGGATACAGTTAACGCCCTTCAACTGCGGCGCGAGCTACATGCTGAGCTAGAAAATATCATGCACCATTATCTAACCTACTTACTAGAACGTGATCTTAAGTCAGTAGATTTTTTGCAAAGATTGCGGCGTGAAGCGGAATTATTTGCTCCCGAAGAAAGAGATGCTGCTGAGTAAGAAGTTCAACTATTTGCACAGCAAGGCCCCCTTACCCAAAGCCCCGCTAAAAGATAATACCCAGGCTAACTCCAATGAGTAATGGTATCCCAGCTAATTGAGAAATTGGGAGCAAACGCCGTTGGCCCCAGGAGATGCAGCCCACTTTCTTTTTCATGGCCCGCCCTAAGTCAATTGCCAAAAGCCAAAGAAACATGATAATCGGGGGAACTAGCGCATAGAGCATTGTGCTAAATAGCAACCAGCCCGGCAAAACGGGCTGGATAGTGGTCGAAATGACCGCTAATGTGATAAGCACAATAAGATGCAAAATCTGGTCAAACACAAAACCAGCTGCCTGGCGATTGGTTGGAAAGCGTAATTTTAGCCAATCTATCAGAAAATAGGTGATACCTAATACAACAAAGAGTGGTAAATGGGCATATGGCTCTTTAATGAGTAAAGCGGTGACAGCTAGATGGATGAATACGTGAAGGGCGATACCTTTGTTACTCTCCAGCTTCATAGCGAATATTCGGTTGGTTTGAAGTGGGAAATCAGCAATCAGGTGGGCTAAGACGAGGGTAAAAAAGATGTTCATTAAAACGGTTCCAAGTTCATAAAAATTTAGCCGACCTCGGCCGACTCATTAGAGAATAGCATTGAACGGTTAACTATTCAGTAAAGTAGGAAACAGGTGCAGGACAACAACAACGATCAGCAAATTCGCAGGAAAAATAGTTCGATACTATCCGGCCGTTTTATACCACTTTTGCTGCTCAGTCTGGTTGGCTATCTGATGCTAGCTATCTGGTTTCCGCTCTTTCCCCACTTCAATCGCAGCCCTTTGGCTGATATTAATACCTTTATCCCTTCACTCCCAGCAGCCTTAGGTTATGTTGCCCTTTTTGCGGCCCTCTATTTTCTCTATTGGTTGCTTTATCAGGCTATTAAACAGCGAGAAAAAGGGGTGTCATTGGGCCTGATTCTGCTGACGGGTGCGATCTTTGCCTTACCGTTGTTAGTCGCCTTTCCTGTAAATGCGACTGACATTTATCGTTACTTTATTCGCGGCCGTATTAGCAGCGTTCACCAAGAAAGCCCTTATCTGGTCACGGCCGCCGAATTAGGCGAAGCAGAGCCCTATCTGCCTTTAGCCGGAGAATGGGCCGACAAGACCTCGCCCTATGGCCCAATTTGGGAGTCTTTTGCTGCTGGCGTAACGGCCGTTGCCCCGGACAATCTTTCACTGGCGCTGCTGTTATTTAAAGGGTTGGCGGTTCTTATCCATTTAGCTATTGGCGGACTGATTTGGCTCTCATTGAAGGATAAATCGGCCGTTTTTCGGGCTGGTCGGACGGCGCTTTGGGTTTGGAACCCAGCCTTGCTGTTTATCTTTGCTGTTGATGGACATAACGATGGGTTGATGCTGCTTTGGTTGGCATTGGGCTGGTGGTTGATGAAACAGGAACGACTCCAGTCGGCTATGGTCGTTCTCGCCTTAGCTCCCCTCAGCAAACCGATAGGATTGTTAGCCCTGCCCTTCTTTTTCTTGGCCGCCCTGCGCCAGATGGCTGATTTGGGGGCTAAAATACGCTTTTTTATTGTAACGGCCGTTAGCTGGCTGGCTCTGGTCTGGCTCATCTTTCTGCCCTTTGGCCCGCCCCTCAGTCTGGCCCAACGGCTGCTGGTCGAAGCTGGATCAGGTGGCGAGTTCTCTTTTCTGGCCCTGTTCTTCCTTGTTGCCAGGGATATTTTTGGGTTTGGAATAACGGCCGATTCAATCGAAATTGCTACCCAGATTGCGGTGATCTTGTTCTTGATATTGGCAAGCTGGCTGATGTGGCGAACGTGGCGCGGCCGTTCTGGACTGCGAAGTACGGCCGACATCTTTTACGGCTACATGATTCAATCGTTTGTCTTTCGCATTTGGTATACGGTCTGGCCCTTTCCCTGGTTGTTATTGGATGGGTCTGAGGTAGAAACGGCCGATGATCGCTTTTTCTCTTTGAGTCGATTAAAAACGGCCGAAGGCCGGATGTATGCTGGCTTTTGGCTCCTTTTCACCGCCCAGCTTTCTGTCATCATCTACGGCAAGCTCCGCACCAGCCTCCTCTTGGGCCAGCATGTCTATGCCCACCTGATAGGCATCCCCTTCGTTTTTCTCCTGCCCTTGCTTTTGGCCTGCCTATCTCAAAAAAACACCAAATCATCAGATTTATAAAGAGCGTTTTCATCCGGGAATGATTGTGTGACGACATCATATATAGTATCATTTTGCATCAAGCCAATTTATATCAAGATGTTTGTAGATTTTGTGATGGATTAACTGATGAGAGATTTAACTTTATACCCATTTGAAATCAGGCCATTATCCGAAGCAGAAGGTGGGGGTTTCTTGATCTCATATCCAGATTTTTCGGAATGTATTTCGGATGGCGAAACGCCTGAAGAAGCTATTCGCAATGGCCTTGACGCACTTCAAGAAACTATCTATGCGCTAGAAAGTTTGGGCAAACGAGAGCCTATCTAAAACGCGACCTACTTAAGGTCCGATCTCCAACGGCCGTAAAAACACAACATCATTTACAGGCAAACCCGGTATTGTCACTGTTAGGCGACGGCCGTTTTCAGGAATAAACAGCCCTATCTCAAGAGGGTATAGGCCAGGGTCAGCATCTTCTGGCAGGGTGATTGTGTATCTGTCGATGACCACTTCCCCCGCCAGCCAGCGGCTGGTAGGGTAGCTGCCTTGTTGGGGCATCTGGTCCGACTGCCAGGGGCAGCAAGTGCCGTCCAGGGCCAGGGCGTGAACGAAGACGGTGTAATCTTCTGTCGGCTCGGCCAATGCTTGCCAGACCAGCGCCAGAGCAAATTCGTTCCCGCCCAGCGGCTCCAGGTCATAGCCCAGCAGCTTAATCTCATCATTAAAGGTAGCTGGCAGGGGGTAGGCTGGCACAGGGGCCGTGAAGCGTCGGTTTGACTCTTCGACTCTTAATGAGCCAAGATCGGCCGTTAGTAAGGTTCTATCATCAGAGCCAAGCAGACGGATGCTCACCAGATAGTCGCCGGACGCAAAATTAGCCGGTATCGGCACCGATTGACGATCTATCAAAAACAGCGGGGTAGGCCATTCAGCAAAGGGGAAGCTGCCGTATACGGGCTGTAGATTTGCCAAGATAATGCCTCTATTGTCTGGTCGCAATAGCTCAACCCGAATGGTAGTTGGGTTAAGCGGCTGTTCCGCCTGCCACCAGAGGGCAAAATCGAATGAAGCGCCGGTTGGTACTGTTGTCGCTCCCCGCTCATATCCTAACAGGGTTAGCCCGGTGACGGCCGTTTCATCAATAAGCTCTGGTGGGTTGGGTAATGTTTCCGGAACTGCTCCTGCCATGACAACAGCATTCTCGATGATAAAGGCGTTCCCGGCATAACGCCCTTCATTGTCTACCAGGGCCAATGATGATTGATCGGCTGGGTTAAACAACCCTACCTTAATCCGATAAAAGCCGGGGGGTGTACCGGGGGGCAGTGGTATTTCGACCCGTTGAATGATAATCTCCCCTGGTGTCCACTGCTCCGCTGGATAAGCACTCGATTCAACCTGGCTCCAACGAAAACGCCAGCGATCTTCAAAATGCACGAAGGGCATAAAAGCGGCCGTTGGCAACTGAGTCGCCTGCCAATAAAGGTTCAGTGGTAATGTTTCGCCGCTGGCTCCACTACCCCACTCATAGCCTAGAAGGGTCATTTGATTGCCAAAGACGACATTGATTGGATTAGGAATTGGCGTCTCCAGGGGCTGATTCGACTCATAGGCCACAAAGAGTGGCTCGTCATCTGGCCCTTCTGGTCCTTCGGTGCGATTCATCCCAGCCAAAAAGGCCTCGCCCCAAGTTGGGGTAGGGCTGTTATGGGGGAAGATGTAGATGGCACGGCCGTTTGCTGGGAAAGCCAATGCTTGGCTTTCGGGCAGCCACTTGACCGCATCATATTTTTCGCTCAAAAAGGCCAGCGTTGGATGTCGATAATGCAGGGCAGCCACATAAATGGTTCGGTTCGTGGTATCAATCTCTGCCAGATAATCGGCGATTGCAGCCAGATCAGCATCGGATTCATAAAATAGGTCGGCGCGATCCGCCCAGGATTGGAAATAGGAACGGCCGCTCGTAAAGCCACCGACGATTACAACAAGCCCAACTGTCAAGGGTAAAAGGCTAGATAGCTGAATTTGTGGCAGTTGCGGCAGGCGGGCCGATCCTCGATAGTGAGTTAGGAGTAAGGTTGTCAGCAGGAGAAAGCCTTTTGCAGATAAGAGGTAGACAAAGGGCAGCAGCCCAATGACGCGCAGATTGCTGGGCACGATTTCGCCGACTGCCAGGGCGCTGGGCAGGAGCATAACGAAGGGCAAGAGAACGAGGAGCCAGTTTGCAGCTCGGTCAATCGGCCGCTTTGCTCGCCAGCCCCATAAGCTATAACCCCAACCAACCAACAGCAAGCCGCCCCAAAACCAGTCCAACAACGGCCGTTCTGGAATATTGAAGCGCCAATAGGGATCGCCAGCCAGAAAAAACATCCCCAATGTCTGCCCAAAGCTGTCAATAAACAGTTGCAGCGGATTACCTCCTGGCAAAACCTGTCTGGCCCGAACCAGAAAAGCATCGGGATCGTTGATAAAGTAGATGAGCAAGGGGGCTAGCACGACAAAAGCGATGCCTAATAGGAGCGCCAGACGCAACGGCCGTCCTTCAGACATCGCTTGTCGGTTAAAGAGGATGGGCAGCATTGCCACAAGTAGTGGAATCGGGAAAAAGCGTACCGCCAGATAGGTATAGGCTGACAAACCTAAACAAACCCCCGAAAAAATAAACCACCGCCAGGCATTTAGCCTTAGTCCCCGAAATAGGGCCGCTACCATCAAGCCCTGGAGCAAGGGTTGGCTAATGGCTCGAAATCCGAGGCGACTGAACAGTAGATGCCAAAAGCTAACGGCGATAAGGGCGGCGGCGAGGACGGCCGTTCGTCGATCACGGAACAGCTCCCAGCCCAGCCAATAGGTTACGGCAACGGTCAAGAGACCGAGGAAAGCGGCTGTCAGCCGCAGGGCAAAAATAGTGTCGCCTAGCATCCGCATCATTGCCCCAGCCGAATAGAAAAAGAAAACCTCTTTACCAGTATAGCTGGAGATGAAGATCGGCCGTTCGCCCCGCAAACCAATATCGGCTGCTAAAACCCCATTGGCTGCTTCATCATAGTGAAGACCGGGTGGGATAGTAGGCAGATCGGGCAGTCGTAATGCCGCCGCTGCTAACAATACCAGCACCATAAGCCCAATTAGCTGACGATAACGCATCATCTGATTTTACTGGACTTTGCTTTGTGGGGAAAAGATTATAATTCGCATTACGAATTAAACATACCGCAGTACCATTTGTCGCGGTCAACTTCCATTCTCCAAATGCTCAATTGTGATTTATATCACAAGCGTAGGTTGTGCGTAGGTTCGACGAAGGTTTGGCGTACAGACAACGACATAAAGTTACCGTAGAATAGCTGTTGTAAGTTAAATCTCTTCTTCTCCTCCTTTTAATGAGAGTCAAGATGCGGAGTCTTGACTCTCACAGAAAATTAAGCGGACCCAATGGGTCCGCTTTTTTTGTCCCGATCCTAAATGGAGCGCAGGCTCCCAGCCTGCAATGACAATCTGCCGCAGCAGCCAAGTTGGTTGCGTTCCCTCTTCTAGTCACAAGCACAAATCCCCCCATTTCCGTATAATCCCCTGCATGTCAGAAGAGCAAAATTCTCAAACGGTGAGCAACGGCCGTTCTCAAATTATTCAGGCGGCCAGTATCGTTGTGGTCGCTTTTGTCGCCAGCCGTATTTTGGGCATTGTTCGAGATGCCGTCCTCAACTTTTACTTTGACATTGACAGTAACGCTGCCAACGCCTATTTCATTGCCAGCCGTTTCCCTGAAACGATCTTTTATATCATCGCCGGGGGCGCATTGGGGTCGGCCTTTATCCCAACCTTTACCGCCTATTTTGTGCGGGAAGATGAGGCTGGCGGCTGGCGGCTGTTTTCGGCCGTTTCAAACCTTGTCGTCATTGTCACAACCATCGTCGCGGGCCTAACCGCTCTCTTTGCTCCCCAAATTCTGCGTTTCTTCTATCCCGACTTGTTAACGGCCGAACCCGGTATCGAAACGCTCGCTATCCCCTTATTGCGGGTTATGCTTCTTTCGCCTATTATCTTCGGCGTCAGCGGGGTGATGATGAGCGCTCTCAATGCTCGTCAACATTTTTTGCTGCCCGCCATCGCGCCCATCATCTATAATCTAGGTATCATTTTAGGAGCCGTCCTTTTCGCGCCTGATGTTATGGGCTTGGCCTATGGAACGGTTGCTGGCGCACTCGGTCATTTACTCATTCAACTGCCCGCTCTCAGACAGAAAAAGGCCAAATACAGCCCGATTCTAACCTTGCGAGATGCAGGTGTGCGTCAGGTCATTCGATTGATGGCCCCTCGCGTATTGGGCCTGTCCTTTGGGCAGTTAAACCATCTGCTCATGCAATTTTTGGCCCAATCAATGCCCATCGGCAGCATTCCCGCTCTTGGCTTTGCCTGGCGAATTATGATTATGCCCCAGGGTATCATCGGACAAGCTCTAGGCATTGCCTCGTTCCCAACCTTTTCAACCCTGGCCGCCCAAGCTGCTTTCCCTGAAATGCGACGGATTTTGGCTGGAACCCTGCGCCTGATCGCTTTTCTGAGCTTCCCGGCTTCGGTACTGTTGATTATCTTTCGCCAACCCATCGTAGCTGTGCTGTTTGAGCGGGGACAGTTTGGGGCTGATTCAACGGAATTGGTGGCCTGGGTGCTGCTCTTTTATGGCTTTAGCCTGATTGGGCTGGCGGCTATTGAGATCATTTCACGGGCTTTCTATGCTCTGGAAGATACTGTTACGCCGGTGGTCATCGGCGCTTTGCAGTTGGGGGCGATGTGGCTCTTTGGCTCCTGGCTGGGTAATGTCGTTTTTGCGGATATGCTTGGCCGACAACCGGTTGGCGGACTGGCCCTGGGCTATAGTGTCTCGACCTTTTTAGAGTTGGGGCTGCTGCTGTGGCTGCTGCGGCGAAAGATGGGTGGCTTGGACGGCCGTCATCTCCTCGACGGCCTCTGGCGAATGGGGCTGGCAGCGGTGTTGATGACGGCCGTTTCGCTCATCATCCAACAACAGTTCAGTACCCTGGCCGCCTTATGGCTGCTGCTGTTTGGCTCAATCGCTGGCGGGTTGGTTTATCTGGGGACTTGCTATCTGCTGAAAGTTGTTGAGATTGAGCAGTTTTTGGTTTACGGCCGTCGGTTGGGTAGGTTTTTACCAATGAAAAAAAGATGATGCCCTTTCTCAAAGAGCACCATCTTCTCAAAACATTTCATTCGCTATGGGTTTGGTGGCGACGATAGGATAAAGTTGCTCATGTCTTGGAGCGCTTCCTGGCGAATTATATTATCACCCTGACCGATAGGGGTTTCTAGATTATGGCCCGATCCTTCGTACAATTTGACAGTAATATTTGGTTTATTCAATGATTGGAGCAACATCTCGCTCTTTATGGCCGGAATATTCGTATCCTCTTTACCATAAAGTACCAATGCCTCAATTTCAAGTTCCTGCCAATGAGGCAGCGGGTCGAAATCGCCGATGGCCGACCAAAGTTCCTTTTGACGAACTTCTCGAATCGACCAAGCAGCAGGGTAAGCGATCAGGTTTGACAAGCCGGGGAGAAAACCCATTTCGCGCAAATTGTAATTCTCTTCATAAAGTAATTGTTCACGAATAGGAACGGCCGTGCCGGATAAATCGATGATGAAGGCAATATCTTGAGATTGATTGGCAATCATGGGTGAGATGTGTCCACCTTGACTGGAACCGATCAGGCCAATGTGCGAGATTGACAAGTCTTGCCGTCCTTGTAAATAATGAACGGCCGCAAGTGTATCGGTCGCCAAATCTTGAAAACTAGCTGTTTGCCCATCGCCCTCAGAATTCCCTGCGCCCCGTTTATCTGGATTAAAGACAATAACTCCATTTTCTAATAGGTGTTGGGTTATAGTCAGGAACCAACGATTTTCCCGGTTGCTTGGGGCAGATCCGTGAATGAAAATAACGGCAGGCGCTGACCCGTTCACAGACTGCCTACTACCCTGGGGCGTAAATAACATACCTGCCAGACTTAGCGCTTGTTCCTGATTATAGAAACTGACTTCTTCATAAGCCAAATCGTTTAGACTAATAGTGGATGACCATTCTCGTGATTTGCTATCTGAAGTCTGGGCAAAGATGACAGGGACGACAAGCAGAAGCAAGACGGCCGTTAATACGATGATAACCACTTTCTTTTTCATGAGTAAACCTCCTGGTTTGTAATCAGTGCTTGGCTCTATTATTTCGTTAAAATGAGCCTAATATCTGCCTTAAGTGTGCCAGAAGGTATTTAATGCGACATCCGTGATACGGAGGATTAGGCTCTCCTAGAAATTACCAATATAAACTCCACAATTTCTAGGATGACAGCTGTATAGCCCTCCTCTATAATGACTCCTCAATGAAAAATCTATGGTTTCGTCGTCCTGGTGCTGGCTCCTTTCTGTTCATTAGTTACTGTTTATGGGGAGCGGTTAGTTTGCGCTGGGTTACCGAATTTATAGAGGAGGATCATCCCTTAACCTGGGCCATCACCGCTATTTTGATCCTGTTTGCTCTCCTAATGGGCATTGAACCCATGTTGACTGGGAATTCTCGGCTGCGTACCCACCTCTATCTTACCAGTCAAACGGGTCTTATTTTTTTGGCTTCCCTTTTTTATTTTGAGCTTGATTTTTTTGCCCTGCTTTACGTGTTAGTTGGTGGACAGGCAATGTTCTTATTACCACGCCGGACTGGTTTATTCTGGCTGGGCATTTTGATTGTTATGACGGCCGTTGGTCAAACCATCCAATTTGGAATGCCCCAGGCCCTTTCCTTCATTCTTCTATATTCGGCTGCTCTGGTATTTGTGGCCGTTTTCGTCAGAATGCTTTTACAGGCTGATGAAGCCCGACAAAAAAGCGAACAATTATTAGGCGAAATACAAGTAGCCCACAGCCAATTACAGCTTTATGCAAACCAAGCCGAAGAGCTGGCTGTTGCCAATGAGCGCACTCGTCTAGCTCGTGACTTGCACGACTCGGTGGCGCAGACCCTATATGGGCTAACCTTACAGGCAGCAGTCGCCAGCCGAAAGTTAGCTGCTGGACAGCCCGCTGCCGTTCAGAAACATTTAGTAGAGATTCAAGAGGATGCCAAGCAAACGCTGCAGGAGACACGACTACTTATATTTGAATTACGGCCGCCTATTCTGGAAAGCAGTGGTTTAGCCGCTGCGCTCCAAGCTCGTCTAAACAGCATTGAAGCACGGAGCGGGCTGAAGATGCACCTAGATTTGCAAGAATTAAATGATTTGCCGATTAAGGTCGAAACAGGCTTATATCGCATTGCTCAAGAAGCCTTGAACAACATCGCAAAGTATGCCAATGCCAATGAGCTACACGTCTTGTTAGCTCAACAGGATAATATAGTTATTCTGGAGATTGTTGATGATGGCCTTGGTTTTGACAAAGAAATAGTTCCCGCAGGTAGTGTAGGGCTGCAAGGGATGGCCGAACGGATTCAACAGATGGAGGGCCGTTTAACCATTGACAGTACCCCTAATAAAGGCACCAAAGTCCGAGTAGAGGTTCCCCTATGAATGATTCCCCTAAAATTTGTATCTATATTGCTGATGACCATCACATTGTTCGGCGCGGCATCCGAGATTTACTGGAAACAGAACCTGACTTCATCGTTGTTGGTGAAGCGACGAACGGCCGTGATGCGATATCAGGCGTCGCTAAACATCAACCAGATGTCGTTTTAGTAGATTTAGTTATGCCTGTGGTGGATGGTCTTGAAGCAATAAGACAAATTAAAGCCAACCAAAGAGATATGAAAATTTTGGTGCTGACCAGCTTTGCTACCGATGATAAGGTTTTTCCAGCGATTAAGGCTGGGGCGTTAGGCTATTTGATTAAAGATACAGGGCCAGAGGAGTTGATTCGAGCCATTCGCCAAGTTTATCGAGGGGAAGCAAGTCTGCATCCGACGATTGCTCAGAAGTTGTTGGCAGAAGTTGTGCAGCCAGTGGAACGGCCGTCTACCGTCGATCCATTAACGGAACGAGAAGTAGAGGTTCTCAAATTGCTCGCGCGCGGATTAAGCAATCAAGAAATTTCTGACGAATTAATCATTGGTATTACAACCGTTTATTCGCATGTTTCCAACATTCTATCAAAGCTTCATTTAGCAACGCGAACCCAGGCCGCACTCTATGCTTTGCGGGAAGGTTATGTGCCTCTGTATGAACATGATGAATAAACGGTTCATCTAGGCAACAAAAAAGCAGCCTTGAGGCTGCTTGTAATAAACTTATTTGATTGTCGTTACTGTTTAGTTCGTGGCGGAGACGCCTTCGGAAATGGTGAAGCTGGATTGGGTGAACATTTCACCATTTACCCATACATCCAAAGCATATTCACCGAGCGAAAAGCCTGATTCTGGCTTAATATAAACGTAACCCGGCCCATCAGACCCATATTCCCAGACCTGATTACCGCCGTCTATCACTTCCCCATTGTGCCGCCAGACCCAAGACCAGACCATGCCATCGGCCAAGCCTTCGTACGAGAAAGTAGCATAGATAGTATAGAAGCCTTCCGTGAAGCGACGGCCAGGGTTAATGGCCTCATACTTACTGGTAATGTCGGTCGAAAAGAAGATGTCGCCTAAGACAGTGGCATCCTTTAATTCAATCGTTGGATTCAATTGGTTGTAAGTGTCGGGAAGCTCTGAGCGTAACAAGGGGTCAGCTGATATAGGGCTGTTCTCGCTGGCTGGAGATGGAGAGGAAAGGGATATCTCTACCGCCGTTGGGGACGCATTAGCAATAACCTCTGATGCAGGTGCAAAAACAACAGGGGCTGGTTTTGCATGTTGCAATAATGCCACGCGCGGGGTGCTGTCCGCAGGTGCATGCCACGCATAGGCAGTCGTTGCTAAGGTGACAACGATTAAACCAATAGTCGCCACCGCATAAGACTGCATTTTTTTAGCGGCCTGCACACGCAGAAAAAAGTATGGGGATCTTTTGGATTCACGCCACGATTTAAAAGCGATTGATGCTGTTAATAGTACCAGCAAGATAAGCCCGCCTATTAACCATGGTGTGATTGTTCCAGGAAATGTTCCTGTCAAACTACAAACCCTCTTCCCAAAGGATAAAAATATATCGACCCAAATTATAGCAAACCCATGATAACTGACAAGTCTCCTACGTTTACAGGGTGAAATGCCACCGAAATGCCCCCCTGAGTTACTCTATATACCCCTATTTTAATCTCCCTTTAAGATAAAAACGGCTGTTTTACCTGCCCAAAACATTAGATTTGCCGTGCTTGCTCTTTCCAGACAGGGTAAAATCGGGGTATGTTCAAATTTGTAACAATGTATCGAAAAGTAGATGATGAGCAAGCGCTAGAGCTGTTTTTTACCGAAACGCAGTTGAAATTGGCTGAAAAACTGCCAGGGTTGATAAAGAGCGAAGTCGGCCGTATTACAGGCAAACCAGGCGGACAATCCCGCTTCCACCTCGTCTATGAGCTTTATTTCGCCACCCCAGAAGACTTTTATATAGCTCTTGCCAGCGATCCTGGCCGTGCCCTCATGGCCGCTCTAACAGAGTGGGCCGAGGCCAAACTGATTACCTGGTATTATGCTGACTGCTTTGAAGAGACAGCCATCTCAACTGAAGCCATCACCTATAAAACGGCCGATCATGAAGAATTGGCAATTGAGTAATTATCAACATGGCAATCAATTACCATATTATCAATAAGTATCGACTATTAATCACCGACTATTTGGAGGTCCCTAAATGAGCCTATTCCGCCGCGCTTTACGAATATTCTTATTAGTAAGTGGTGTAGTCTCTGGCATGATAACCGTCATGGCCGCCTTCTTTCTCCGCCTATTACTCAAGCCTCCTCGCAAGCCACTGTGGACATCCCCCTCTAGTTTAAGTTTGCCTTTTGAAGACGTTCATTTTCCAGCCAGGGATGGTTTACGCCTGTCCGGCTGGTTTATCCCTCGCAAACGGGCCACCAAACGAGGCGTGGCAACGACCGTTATTCTCGTTCACGGCTGGCCCTGGAACCGATTAGGAGACATCAGTGATAATATCTTGAATGATATTCCCGGTTCAGCCCCTGTCGAACTGCTTCATTTAACCCATGCCCTCCATGCTGCCGGGTTCAATGTTTTCATGTTCGATATGCGGAATCATGGGCAGAGCGCGGCAGCCGGACCAGTCACCTTTGGCCTCAATGAGGTAAATGATCTATTGGGTGCGATAGATTATCTTGGTGGTCGAGATGATATTGAGAATGAGCGGTTGGGCGTGGTTGGCTTTTCCAGCGGAGCCAATGCCTTGCTTTATGCCTTATCCCAGACGAATCAGATTCAAGCGGCCGTTGCTGTCCAACCAGTTAGCCCGCGCACCTTTTCCGAACGTTACGCTCGGTGGCTGGTTGGCCCACTTGGTAAGCCGATACTATGGTTAGTCGATCTCGTTTATCAGGTTGCCAGCGGCATGCGATTACAGGCCATTGAACCCACCTTCGCGGCAGCTGGAGCCGGAAACACGCCAATCCTGTTCATTCAAGGCACTGGCGACCCCTGGGGATCTGTCGAAAATGTGGCCGAGATGGCCGCCGCTGCTCCTAACAGCGCAGCCCCGCTTTTTGTGGATACAAACGGCCGTTATGGCGGCTATCAATACGCTATCAATCATCCTGAGATTACGGCCGCTTTTTTCCGTGAACATATTAAGTGATCGGTTTCCTAAAAATCCTTGTCTAGCCCATTGGCATACCGTATTATATTTATACCTATATATTGATAAGATTAAATTTGTTCAATTGTATAAGTTGTGGTTGCATTTTAAGGAGAAAACATTACGGAGGCTGAAAACTATTTATCCCGTGTAAACCCAGTCAGACTAGCCCGTGTCTTAGAAGTCAGCCGGGAGTTAAATTCTAAGACCAGCTTGGATGCACTCTTAAAACAGATCATCACTGAAGCAGCCAGCCTGACCAATGCTGAGGCAGCTTCTATCTTGCTGCTAGACCCCTACACACGGGAATTGCGCTTTAAGGCCACCTCAGACGACATGCCTCCCGAAATGGCCGATACCCCCGTTCCCCTGAACAACAGCATTGCTGGCGCGGTGTTAACATCCAACAAGGCCTTGATTGTAAATGATGTCTCGAAAGAGCCGCGCTGGAATCCAGAAATCTCAAAGGCTCTTGAATTTCCCACTGGCTCAATCCTCGGCGTGCCGATGCACGATGTCTACCGCCCCGTTGGGGTTTTGGAGGCGCTTAATAAGGTGGATGGACCGTTCACCCAAGAAGATGTTGCCATCCTCTCTATTTTGGCCGATTTGGCCGGGGTCGCAGTTGAAAAAGCACGGCTTTTTGAAGAACTTCAACACGCCAATCAACAGTTAAACCAGCTAGACCGCCTCAAAAGCGATTTCATTGCTGTCGCCTCCCATGAATTACGCACCCCCCTATCAATTATCTTGGGCTATGTTACGTATCTTAGGGAAATGGCTAATGAGGACAGCGCCGGACAGTTAGACAGCGTGCTAAGAGCGGCCGTTCGACTCCGAAACCTAATTCAGGATATGTTGAATCTACAATATATTGACGCTGGGACAGCCTCCTTGGATCAAAGCAAAGTCGATTTGACCGAAATTATAAAGACCTTCGTTGCCGAGAGGGACGAAACATTCCTGGCAAAAAAACAGGTTGTTAAAACAATACTCCCAGAGGTTCCTATGCCGGTCATTGTTGACCAGAATATGTTCCAGGTCATCCTTAACAACCTCTTTGACAATGCGGTCAAGTTCAGTCCAGAAGAAGGAGAGATTACAATCTCGATTGAAAAACACGGCAACGAAACTTGGGTAAGCGTCAAGGATACGGGGGTTGGCATTGCTAAGGCTCAACTAAAGCGAGTATTTAATCGTTTCTACCAAATTGAACATCATTTACGCCGCCAATATGAAGGTATGGGGTTGGGCCTGGCAATTGCCAAAGAGTTGGCAGAGTTGAACCGGGGTCGAATTTGGGCAGATAGTGAACTTGGAAAAGGCAGTCAATTCTATGTTGCTTTTCCAACATACAAAGAAAAATAAAAAGGAGGATAATGGCTGTTATGAATAGAAACAAACGCCTAATGGTTATTATAACGAGTTGTTTTTTGGCCGTTCTGGGTCTGCTAGCAGCCGCTCCTTCGGAGGCCCAGAGCAACACCGTTCTTGTTGCAGAAATAGAAGGGCCAGTTACACCAGCCATGGCAAGTTTTTTTGAGAGAGTTATTGAAAACGGGGAGCAATCTGGCGTAACGGCCATTATTATTGTCCTGGATACCCCTGGCGGCAGCGTTGACACGACGCTTGGCATTGTCCAATCGTTTCGCTCCGCAAATGTTCCCATCGTACTCTATGTGGCCCCCAACGGCGCTCAAGCTGCCTCGGCCGGAAGTTTCATAACGGCCGCAGCCCATATCGCAGCAATGGCCCCTGAAACGGTCATTGGGGCGGCCTCACCCGTTGATGGCTCTGGGGCAGATTTAGGCGATACCATCTATCGCAAAGCGGTTGAGGACTTAAAAGCAACCATGCGAGGGTTGGCCGAGCGACGAGGGGAAGCGGCCGTTGAGTTAGGCGAATCAATGATTGAAGACGCCCGGGCGGTCACATCGGGTGAAGCATTAGAGGCTGGCTTTATTGACATTATCGCGGCTGATATTCCTGACCTGTTAAATCAGATAGATGGTCTAACGATCGATGTGAACGGCCGAGATGTGACCTTGCAAACAGCAAACGCTATTCAACAAACGGCCGAAATGGGAGCCATCGAAACGGTACTCCATGCGCTCTCCAATCCGCTGCTGATTAGCATCTTGCTCTCGATTGGCCCGCTAGCGATCATCATCGAAATTTCAAATCCTGGTGGTTGGCTGGCGGGATTTGTCGGGGTTGTCTGTCTTGGGTTAGCCCTCTATGGTTTAGGCGCAGTGGAAGCCAATTTCCTGGGCCTGGCCTTTATAGGTCTTTCTTTTATTCTATTCCTGCTTGAATTAAAGACCCCAACCCTTGGGGCCTTGGCCGCTGTCGGGGTCGTTACCCTTATTGCAGGGTTATTGGTGCTGTTTAACACCGCCCAAACGCCCCAATTTGCCCGACTCCCTATCCCGGCGGCTATTGGCATTAGTTTGCCAACGGCCGGATTATTCCTCTTCATCGTTACCAAAGCTCTGCAGGCTCAAAGAAGACAGCCTGCCACAGGCAGCGAAGGCATGATTGGTCAGACTGGCCCGGTTAAAAAAGATTTCAAGCCCACTCCTGGCCGAGAAAATACCTTTGCTGGCACGGTGCTAGTCATGGGCGAATTGTGGAAAGCAACGGCCGATGCACCGTTAGTCAGTGGCGAACAAATTGTCGTCAAACAGATGATGGGCTTTACATTGGCGGTTGAACGTGCATTTGATAAGGCAAATGGTCATGAAATTTAAAGCAAAGCTAGACCAAGAAGAAAAAGAGATTGAGGTTATCCGACAGGGTAATCGGCTCCGGATCAGTTTTGACGGCCAAACAACCGATGCCCAAATCATTCACACCGATGGCCCCCACTTTGTCCTAGAAATCGAAGAGCCAACAGGCGAAGCGGGTCAGGTTCGCCGCAAGCAAATTCGGGCAGCCGGGGTTCGAGATGGTGACAAACGTCAGCTTTGGGCCAACGGCCGTTTGGTCACCTATGAGCGCGTGCGAGAAGGGGCGACAGACCAGGGGGCGGGCGCAGGCGCTTCCCTTTCCGCCTCCATTCCAGCCGTTGTCTCGGAGATTTTGGTGTCAATTGGAACGGCCGTTGAAACGGGCGAAAAGCTCATCCTGCTAGAATCCATGAAGATGGTTATCCCCGTTCAAGCCCCTTACGATGGGGTTGTAACGGCTATAAATTGTCAGGTTGGTGAAGCCGTTCAACCGGGTCTACAACTTATCGAATTAGCGAGCGAAACATGAATCAAAAACGATTAAATAAACTAACCCAGGAGATATTATCGCATGGGTTAGATGGTATCGTCCTCATGCCGGGGCCGAATATGCTCTATCTGAGCGGTATGCACACCCATGTCAGCGAACGGCCGATTTTGCTCTTTATTCCGGCCGATGATGATCCGGCCGTTATCATTCCCAAGCTGGAAGCGATGAAAGCCCGTCAAGCCGGAATTCCCGAAGACCGTATCTTTGCCTGGACGGATGATGAAGGCTATCTAGACGCTTTCCAACAAGTGTGCGCCCAACTTGAACTGTCAGATTATCTCCTGGGGGTTGAAGCTTTTCATATGCGGGTCTTAGAATTTGAACTCCTTAAACGATATGCGCCGGGCTTGAAAACCGCCCACGCCGAGCCGATCATGAGCGCCTTGCGTTTGAAAAAGGATGCTGGTGAAATTGCGGCAATGGAAAAGGCAACAGAAACGGCCGAAACCGCCCTCCAAAGCCTAATCCCCAAGATCAAGATTGGCCAGACGGAAAAACAGATCGCCGCTATGTTGGTTCAGGAATTAACGGCTGCTGGCAGCCACGGCAATGCTTTTAGCCCCATTGTGGCTGGCGGCCCAAACAGCGCTTCTCCCCATGCCATGCCGACGGAACGGCCGATACAGTCCGGCGACTTGCTGGTCATAGATTTTGGCGCCATCATTGACGATTACCCCTCCGACATCACCCGCACCTTTGCCGTTGGCGACATTGAGCCAGAATTTGAACGTATCTATAACATTGTCCGAGAGGCAAACGCTGCCGGAAAAGCGGCCGCTAAACCCGGAGCCAGCGGTCAGGATATTGATCGGGCCGCCAGAGCAGTCATTGATAAGGCTGGCTATGGCGACTACTTCTTTCACCGCACTGGACACGGCCTGGGCTTGGAAACCCATGAACCCCCCTACATCATGGAGCTAAACCCCACTCCCCTCGAACCCGGCAACACCTTTACCGTCGAACCCGGCATCTACCTCACTGGGCGCGGCGGTGTTCGGATTGAGGATAATGTGGTGATTACGGAAGAGGGACATCATACGTTGACGACGTTTACGCGGGAGTTATTGCAGATAAACTAAGATTGTGGACACCGAAATTTTTAACAAGAATCTAAATTATGGAAGAGGGTACTTACATCTCAAATGAATTCGTAATTTGGCAGATAATGTTAATCTAGGATGCATAAAATTCGGGCCTAATCTGTAACTGCTCCAAAAGATCATCTATTCTTGAATAGCTTCCGCCGTCGTAAAAACAAATTCCTTCATTGTGTAATTTGCTAAGACATTGGTGCTGATTAATATAGTCACTCGTATCTTGAACCTTCTTCCAACCTTGTGCTGGGAATTCATAAGCTAACAACCAATCTTCTGAATAGATATTTTCTTCTATAAGCCTTCGCTCCCAAGATGTTGAGTCAATTGATTCAGGAAACATTCCCTTTAATTTCCCATCCATTGCTAAAATAGCTACAAAGTTATCTGTGGATTCTGATACATGATCAGCTGCTTTTTGACTTAAAGTGATTTCAAACAAAATTGCAAGCCATAGTGCCCATGCTACTTCATTTGTTGCTCTCGTTGGAGTATAACGAACGACATGGTCAGATATTGCTTTTGTCAATAGTTCTTCATCAATAGATTCCTCATATCGTTCCTTATAGGTTAATAGTTCATGTGCTATCAAATGCGACACTTGAGATTGTGATCGATAGATTTGAATCAAAAGGTTCTGATATATTCCCCAATCATATTGATTAAGTGGCTCCGAAGCTACAGTAACGAGAGCATATCTCAAAACGGGGTCTTTTGGAAACTTCTTTGCTAAAGTAAAAATAGTGTTTGCAAAATCCATTAACATCTCTCGTTGTTTCAACGGTTTACGTGTTTCATAAGATTCAAAATCAAACTTGCGGAGTTCAGTCAACCAAGGATAGTCGATTTCGGTTGGCAAAGGCGAAATAGAGGTTTTTCGACGGCTAAGTGTAAGTTCATACTCAGCTAAGCTAGCTTCTAAATCAGCTAGGATTTGACGAGCCTGAAAATAATCTGAGCAAACTATTTCGTAATCATCAAAAAATCGGAACCCCTTTATTCCTGGATGCTTACTTTGGAGCTTGATATCAACTGCGGTGAGAACAATCTCTGCAATTATAAAAGATGTATCTGTTCCAACGGGAATTCCGATTGTTTGACTATCCTGTCCATTTCGCACATATGAATCCAGAAGATTACCGATCAAACTGAAATCCGTTCGATTAGCTTTTGCTGTGGTTTTAGAATGCAACGCCCAAGGGATGGAATGTGTGTAAATACTTCCGTAACAACTTGCTACATCAGCTACAACAAGAAAATCTCCATGAACCCGATCTTCGATTCTATGATTTACCCTGTCTCTACCTGTTTTTTCAGGTACAAATGCCCTTGATGCAGCCAATTTAGTTTCAGGTGTGGAAATGGACAATTCGGACTTAGATAAATGCTCTTTTATTTTATCCCATCCACTATCGAGAGCCTCGCAAAGATAATAGAATTGAACTGGATGTGGAACGTTTATCGAGCGACTAGTATTATCTAACATTCCAAGAGTATGTTTGCACAAATTGCTGATACCAGTCCTACCAGGTTTAAGGGTCCCATTAAAATTAGGTGCCACAAGAAAATCTTTTACTTTAACATCTTTATGGGTTACAAACTCTGCAAAATCTGAGGTACTAAAAGATGGTGGGACTTCTTTTGGCAAATATCCTTTCGAAAGCAGTTGTTTTAATATCTTCATTTCATTCCCTAATTCTCAAGTTGGAGGAAAATATATGCTACGAATCTTTGACTCAACTTGGTTTAGATAACTACGATTATTTTGCCATAAGTCACCAATTTTAATAGGAGTCCTCATTAATTTTTGACCACAAAATCCCACAAGCATTATTGTGACCTCATCTTGCCTCATATTTCTAGGGTTGTAAAAAAGCATGATACAAGTTGTATTACTGAAACTACTATAACATGATATGAGAATTCTTCCTTGTTGATGTACGGCCGTCTACAATCCGATAAAATTAACTCCATATGCAAAAAAACAAAATACAAGCAGTTGGCGGCTTCCTTTTAGTCATGCTGATTATCTTTCTTTTAGCCGCCTGTAATAACAACGAGCCAACGCCCACCCCGACTACAGACGAAATCGCTTTGAACGGTGTTTCTGCTACTGTGACCTCTCCGGTCGTAACAACCCCCCGTCCAGACCCGGATGGACAAACGCCAACCCCAAACGATACGTCATTAATGACACCTACGCCTAATGCTGGGAATGCTCCACCTGACGAGCAAAATGCCTTTATTCCCTTCTTTCCAGGCAATCCCGTTCAACCATCGACCGCGACCGTCCAGCCAACCAATACTCCTTTGCCCACCCCAACGCCGACGATTGACTTTTCGGCCGTTCGTCAAAATCTGCTGGCTCAAGGCAACGAACTGGGCTTTGTCAAAATCGGCTTTCATCTCAGTGTTGGTGGCAATCAAAATGGGCTTGATGTCTGGATGGAGCGGTTAGACACAGCCGGCGTGCCATTTTTCTTGAAGAGCGCCGATAATGCTGGCCCCCTCTTTGAAGCCCAGGAACTCGCTAAGAAGAGCGGCGTTCCCCACACGCTGGTCTATCGTCGCAGTGGTAATGAGTATGATGTCCCTAACTATGACTTGTCGCCCCAAGAAGCAGCCCGTCAACATTGGGCCGCCCACATCGCAGTCTTTCCACCAGAGCTAGACCCCAGCATGATCTGGCTGGAAACGATCAATGAAGTCGATAAGGAGCGGGGCGAATGGTTGGGTCAGTTTGCCCTGGCAACGGCCGAACTAGCCTTAGCCGATGGCTATAAATGGGCCGCTTTCGGCTGGTCATCGGGCGAACCGGAACTCGAAACCTGGCAATCGCCCTCCATGCTCCAATTCTTGCGCCTGGCCGCTGCCAACCCGGATAGACTGGCTATTGCCCTACATGAGTACAGCTTCTTGACAGAGGACATTGCCCATGAATATCCGTTTAAGGTCGGCCGTTTCCAACAGTTTTTCCAACTGCTAGATCAAAACGGCATCCCTCGCCCAACGGTTCTTATTACGGAATGGGGCTGGGCCTACCAAGACATTCCCCCCATCGCCGTCGCCTTAGAACATATCGAATGGGCCTCCCGCCTCTATGCGCCCTATCCCGAAATCAAAGGGGCAGCTACCTGGCATCTGGGCTGTTGTTTCTCTGATGTGGCTGACCAAACTCAAAAGCTTATCCAACCTCTAACTGAATTCGCTCTCGGTAACTACTTTGCCATCCCACTCCCCTCAGAACAAGCGCCTATTGAGCCGGATGCTTATCGGCCGTAGGTGTATGTTTTTCTCAGGTGCTTCACCCTAAATGGCATTTCCAATTATAATATTAAAAGATGGCGAGACGGTACACAATGCTTTTCCAGATCGCAACTTCAAAGGGAATCCGTGATGAAATTTCATTACTATCCAGAAACAGACAGTCTATATATTGAACTCTCGCAAAAAGATGGGGTAGATGTAGTTGAAATATCGCCGGGTGTTGTTATAGACTATGATGAAAAAGGGAACCCAGTTGGTATTGATATTGATAATGCCAGTAATGTTGCAGACCTAACCCGCCTTGAGGCAGAGGCATTGCCATTGGTAGCATTGGCTGTTGCTTAATTCTCGCTTAACCTAAGCGTAAGAGAATGGCCTGCAAATCGAGATCAACTCAACCTGTCCCTGGCCACAGCCGGAAACCAGCTTGCTCAAAGTGATGGTCGAAGGCAAAAGCCCGATGTAAGTTATGCTGCCGCATCAAAACAAAGCTGGTACAGTCGGTAAAAGCCCATTCTTTATCATCATAGTTTTGAAACATCTCCCAAGCCCCTTGCCAAATATCCTCATCAATTCTTATTTTATCTATAAATGAGGCTGAAAGAACCCATCGACCAAATCGAAGGGCGATGTGATGACCATAGGTGGTCAACAGGTAGGTTAATGTTTCATCAATAATGTAGTCACTTGTGACCAGACGTTGCGGCTGTGTTGACAGCTCTCTAAAGGCAAGAGAAGCACGTTGATGATATTTATCGCCAGTTCCAAATAAACCAATCCACCCGCTTGAATCAACAAAAAGCGTCATTCAGCATCTTCCCCAAGGTCCCAATTACGTCTATAAATGTATTTGTCATGATTAACTGAGCCATCTTCTGGCCCACCTTCACCCATGCCTATCATATCCCAAATCAAATCGTCGGGCGGAATGGCATATTTAGAAGCATCTTCTGCATTTTCTTTGGTATCAACAACATATAGGGCCAATGCTTCCCGGATATGGGTCGCCATCGAGCTACCGTCCTTGTTAGCCCGTTCTTTAAGTTGTTCGTAAATATCGCGTGGTAGGTAAACTTGCGTCCGTACCATTTTTTCGTTCATCGGGTACCTCACTCAACCTATTAGATGTATACATCATACATCTATGGCTATACATCTGTCAATCATTTTGGACATATAACGGCCATCTTAACCCCAACAACACAAACGACAAAGCAAACTCTCAATAGTCGGAATCAATTTGCAACAACGTCCAATAAACTCTAGCATAGACAACGTTATGAACGAACAGCTTTTAGCCTATCTTTTTGATGATAAGCCCCATGTCCTTGCTCAGCCAATGAACAGTTGGATTGACTCATCACGTCCCTTCAAGGCCTTTGCAACTGAGTACCGTAATAAGATTCGCAAAAAAATCAGGATAACTCAGAACGATTCAGCTATCAAAGATTTGGGAGCCGAACTGGAAGTGGCCTATCAACTTGTTCGACACAAACCCTTTGCCGTCACATACGAGCCATATGGTAGCCAAAAGATGCGCGGCCCTGACTTCGGCGTAAGGTTTAAGTCTCTGACCTTTAATGTCGAAGTTACCCGCATTGATTCTAGTCATATGGAGATGAGTGGCTCGCCGCCGCAGTATGACCCACAGCATGTAAACGGCCGTCTGATGGATACTATCTGTGACAAACTCGGCCAGATGCGACCAGGGATGATCAATCTCTTGTTGGTCATCACAAGCAATGACTTTTTCGCCGCCCTCGATGTTGAGCAGGCTCTGGCCCAGTTGAAGGCCCGGGCCGAACGCAAAGAGGCAGGTTTCCTCGCCCGTTATCGTTTCCTCAATACGGCCGATTTCTTCAAATATTATCTACGATTGAGTGGCTTACTGGTTCGCTCCATTAGTTCGCAGGGCAAGTCAGACCAATTAGACCTATGGGTAAACAACCAGGCAAAACATGGTCTCCCCCGGCCCCTTCAGAACACCCTTAAACGAGGCTTATCTAAAACCTAGCGTCGCCAAACTAATTGCCTGTTACCATACCAGACTCTACCAACCACCCGTAAACTGCTTCAAACGTCGCCTTATGGCCTAACTCATTAAAATGTCCATCTTCCGGCAAATAGAACAAATTATATACCTCCCCGCCTGCTTCTTCGGCGTACGCCTCAAAATACGGCCGTGTCGGCCACAACAATGTCCTGCTGCCATCTAATATCTCCCCCAGCCGCTCATCTGGCAGCCCAGCATCCCACCGCCAACCCGCCGTCAACTCAGGGAACCAGTTCGAGACATTAGTCACCATCTCTTGTCCCAAAAAGATTGGCACAACGGCCAGTTGGGAACCATTTTCTTCTACCGAATCGGCTAAAATGTTCAGCGTATCGGCCGTTCGCGCCCAGCCCTCATCATACCCCTCAACAGGCGGATTGGTCACATAAATATAGAACTGTGGATGTACCCGCGTCATCACGCCTCCCGGCGTTTGGGTCGGAATAGGCGGATCAGCTAAGCGAATCAACAGCCGGGCCAGATTACGCTCCTTCAAGAATTCTGGCAGGGCGTTATAGAGTAAACGCGGTCGATTTGGAGGCAATGGCTCTTTGTTCGTATCCAATATTTGAATGCCGTCTTCCTCAATCACAAAATCGTAGTTCGTATTATTGACGTTGGGATAGAAGAAGCGCGGAAAATTATCAGCTACATCATTAATATAAAACATCAAGATAACCAGGTCAGCATTGTACTTATAGCCCTCAACCTGATAATAAACTGTCTCATGCACCGTCCCCCAACCCGTTCTTCCCATCGCTACCACTTCATAACGTCGCTCTGGGGTATCATGGGTTGAAAGCCTTTCTTGAAGCTGGGCTTGAAAGGTCTGTTCATATGGAACTTGGATCGCCTCAACAAAGGAGTCACCAATAATCAAAATCCGATAAAGATCATCAGGCTTTTCGTAAGTTGCTTCTGGCCCTCGATAACCCTTGCTGTTGTACTCAACCACATTGTCGTAAACGATGTTGCCATCTATGTCATACATATAGGCATGGGCCACCGAATCGATGCGGGGGCCATAAGCGGTTTGGTTTGTCCACTTTGCTTCGCCATTGTCTTCCAGCCAGTCGATATAGCCAAAGCCCGCAATCGGTCGGGTTGGCTCCGGTGTGGCTGTTGCTAGTGGTGTTATATTCGGGTCAGAGGTTGGTGATGGTGGTACGGTTGGCGACGGTTCCGGTGTGTTAACAGGCTCAATTGGGGGTGGGGATGTTGGTGTCGGGGGCGGCGCAATGGCCGGTTGCTGATTCTCTATACCCTGCAACAAAATGCCGGCGGCGATATTTGCCACAATTACCGCAAACGCCATGCCGAAAAGAGCCAGGGCTAGATTTGCGGCTGCGCCAGTACGGCCGAACAGCCAGCTCAACCCCAGCAACCCTATCCAACTTACAATATACACAACTGCCATGACGGAATGGGCTGAAATAACAGTACCATCAATCAGGAAAAACAGCCCCCCTATCAATAGAAAAGCGATGGAACGGAGAAGGTTGGGAGAAAGGCGAGTTTGTCGCTGCCAAAATTGATCAGGAACGGCCGTTAACAGCCCACATAAGATAAGCCCAGCCGCCCAAAACGAACTAACATCCAGCACTCCATTAGCCCATAAAAAAGGCCAGACAACCAGCCCAGCCACAAAAATCCTGACAAAAATCTTCAAAATTGGCAAACCTTCACTACCTCTGGCTTTGAACGTAAGCGGTTAGCTCAGGCAAAATATGATTGAGATTGAAGTCACCCCATTGACCAATAGCGCCAGCCGTAAAAACAGTAAAACCGATGAAATAACCATCCTTTCTGGCTTCCGTATCATACCAGGCTAGTTGGCTGATCAATGTCTCTTCAGAAGTGCTATCCCAACCAGCAAACTCCAATTCAGAAACAACGAGCGGGATAATCATATTTGCTGGCTCCAAGACTTCTCGATAGAACCAACGATAGCGAAAGGACATCACCCCCCGGTCCGCATAAGCGGGATAGCCAGGTAGGGGCGAACCATAGAGAAAGCGTAAATCTCCTTCTGAAATATCACCCTCATGTAAGGTCAAAATCGCCCCATATTGAATGCCCGTGTCGATGGCAGGCAGGAACTGCATGAATTCGTCCATCTCTGGCACACCGGGCGGGAAGCCGCCAATAGCAGACTTCAAACCATACTCAGCCATCGCCTTCACCCGCTCTTGTTCCAAGCGAGCGTACCAACTCATGCGGTCTGGCCCGGGATCCGGTTCATTCCAGCCTTCCCAATAGTCAACGGCCGGATTGGCTAGATAGGTGTCGATATGCTTATTAACATATTCGCGGGCTGCTTCTTCCGGGGTGCCAATATAATTTTGAATGAATACATCATCAATACGGCCGACAATTATCGTTCTGGGTGACTCTGCCCTTACCTCAGCCAAGAAACCTAGATCGTCCACGCTCTTCATAACGGCTGGCTGAGATTGACGCACAAACTGCATAATACCTGGATCGTTGTTCCGAACCACATGCACACCTAATTTACTTGGCCCTAACTCGGTACTGGGTGGCAGTCCAGCAATGATGGTGGCGATATTCGGCCAAGCAGTCGCCGTTGGCGTTAGGGTTGGGGTGTTTGTGATAGTTGGAAAAGCGGTCACTCTTGGTAAAGTCGGGGTGACGCTGGGGATCGCGGTTGGCCCCACCGCCTGATACAGCTCTGTCGCTCTTTCAATGGCTGCTGCTGGTGTCCAAGTTGGCGGCACATCCCCTGGGTTTGGGGTAGAGGTTGCTGATGGAACGCTTGCCACTTCAACGCGGGTTGGTACACCAGTTTGACCTGAAAAGCCCTGACAGGCTGTTGAAATGATGATAAAAAACAGCCAAACAAGCGGCTGCCGTCCCCATATTTGTCTTATCCTAAGTAATCCATTCACAGCAACGAGAATAACCGTGCAGCGACCGACTGTCAACATAACGCGATGAGGTTGACAGCTATATTCCCCTTTGCTAGAATCATCTCCCTAGTCGCCCCATTCGTCTAGTGGCCTAGGACATAGCCCTCTCAAGGCTAAAACAGGGGTTCGAGTCCCCTATGGGGCATTAAGCAGGAGGCTTCAACCAAAAAGGTGGAGCCTCCTTTTGTTTTGTTCGGAACGCAACCAGGATAATTTTGGGTGGCAGGCTGGCGGCCTCCGCTCCAATTTTGAATAATCGGGTATGACAGCGCTTTCTTCTTCTACTAATTCTTCTATCGATCGCGGCCGTTATCGCAAGATATTGTGGTTTTTCGGCCGTGTTGTCTTGCATCTTGTCTGGTGGGATTTAATTGTAGGGCGTGTGTTCAAGAAATGGATTCGGGGAAGTCGGCCGTCTCGCTTCCGGCGCATGTCTCGCAATTTCAGAGAGTTGGCCGTCGAAATGGGCGGGGTGCAGATCAAATTGGGACAATTCCTTAGCTCACGGGTTGACGTGCTGCCACCAGAGGTGACAGAGGAGCTAGCTGGCTTACAGGATGAGGTGCCGCCTGTTCCATTTCCTGAAATCAGCGCCGTTCTTCGAGAGGAATTAGGCGATCCAGCCGACCACTTTGCCTTTCTAAACCCGACTCCTTTAGCCGCTGCCTCGCTTGGTCAAGCGCATCGGGCAACGTTGCACAGCAGCAATGGCCACCAACCAGAGGTAGTAGTCAAGGTACAGCGTCCCGGCATTGCTGACATCGTTCAAACTGACTTGGCGGCTCTGCGAGTTGTGGCCCGTTGGGCGATGCGTTATCGGCCGATTCGCAAACGGGCCGATGTTCCCGCTTTAATGGATGAATTTGCTGAGACATTATGGGAGGAGTTGGATTACCATCTAGAGGCCGACAACGCTGAACAGTTCGCTAAGATGTTTGCCAATAATGAGCGGGTTCAGATTCCGGCCATCCACCGCCGACACTCGACTGGTCGGGTACTGGTCTTGGAGAATATTGAAGGGTATAAGATCAACGATATGGAACAGATGGAGGCGGAGGGCATTGAGCTGGCTGAAGTAGCTGAGCGGCTAATGGACACATATTTCCATCAAATCTTTAAGGAAGGGTTCTTCCACGCCGATCCACATCCGGGCAACCTTTTTATTCAACCGCTGTCGTCAACCAATGGCACGGCCGAAAACGGTAGTCGGCCGTTTCGCCTGGCCTTTGTCGATTTTGGTATGGTCGGTCGGGTTGAAGAGCTAATGGGTCAAAATCTTAAGCAGGTTTTGGTAAGTGTTACGAAGCGGGACGCACGGGGACTCACGGAAGCCTATAATGATCTCGGTTTCTTTTTGCCGGGAAGTGATTTAGAGCGAATAGCAGAAGCTCAGGCCCGGTTATTGGATCATTTATGGGGGCGTAATCTATTGGAGTTGGCTCAACCTGATCCGCAAGAGGTGCAGGAATTGGGTAAGGAGTTTAGAGATTTACTCTTCGATTTTCCGTTCCAGGTGCCGCGAAATTTCGTTTATCTAGGTCGGACAATTGGGATGCTTTCTGGCTTGGCCTCTCAACTTGATGCAGCTATCAATCCTTGGGCGTTAATCGAGCGGTATGGACAAGAGATTATTCGTACCCAGGACGGCCGTGACCTGACTGTTTCAACTTTGTTAGAGCTATTGCAACCACTTATCACCCTGCCCACCCAGGCACAGCGGGTGTTATCGGCGGCTGAAAGCGGCCGTCTTAAGGTGCAAACGACACCGGACCGGACATTGTTGCGCCGTTTGGATAAGATGGAGCGGCAGGTCGGCCGTCTTAATTGGCATATCATGCTAGCCGTTCTCTTTTTGTCGGGGACGCTGCTTTATATTAATGGGGAAAGTGGATTGGGGATCGCCGCTTGGGTCGTGGCGACGTTGATGTTTATCATCGGTGCATTGCTTGGTAGACAGTAGTCGGTAGTCAGTAGTCAGTTGTCAGTATTTAGTGGGGGATAGGAGTCCGTAATTTCTGGTTCTGGCTCCGGTATCGTTCGTTCCTGCTCTGTCGGCTCTATCTGTGGGGTCTCGTCTTCAAAATTGAAGGAAGGTTCTTCCTCTATTGACAATCCCTTATCTTCTACGGCTGTTTCTTGTTCTTCAATTGGATCTTCTTTTTCTTCTGGCTGGAGGAAAACGGCCGCCAGGCTTATGAACATACCGATATTGACCATCACATCGGAGATGTTAAAGATGCCGGGCAAGAATGACACCCAGATAAAATCAAGCACCTCTCCAGCCGTTACCCGGTCTACTAGATTGCCCAATGCGCCGCCAATTATCAAGGCCAAACCCGTCCGCAGGAGCCAGTAGCGCTTTGGCGTTCGCATCATATGGATGAACAACCCAATGACGATGATAATGGAAAACCAGCCTACGATTGGCCCGATACCCTGGAACATGCCAAAAGCAACTCCCCGATTGTAGGTGGTCTGAAAGGTCAGGAATTCGTTGATTTCCTGGGGACGGAAGGGAACCAGGTTTTCGGTCGCCCACCACTTTGTTACCCGGTCAGCGGCGAAGGCCAGTATGATGAGGAGGAATGGAAGCACAATTAGTCGTCACGGCCGATCAGGCCCCGAATCCGGTCAACCATGCCTGGTGGGGGTTCCATATTCAACTTGTCTCGCAGTTGGCCGAAGGAGGGTTCGGTCAGCTTGCTGCCATCGGGGAAAATGAGGGTTGGGACACTGGCATAGCCGCCATTAATCTCAATCAACCGTTCCCGCGCTTCTTGGTCGCCGTCTATGTTGATTTTATTAACCGTCACTTCGTTTTTGTCTAAAAACCCTTCGACGCTCATTGAATGGGCGCACCAGTTGGAAGTGTAGAGGGTGATCTGTTCATTGTTTGTTGTTTCGCTCATCTTAAACCTTTCTTCTTTCCTAAAAATCTTCGCCAATAATTGTAGCCATACAAGTGAAAATGGCATAGGGGCAAATATACTTTCTCATCTAGGGAAAAAACGTGGCCGAGCTTACGATCTTATCCTACCTTACCAACTAACGGCCGAATAGAATGATCCTAAAAATCTGCTGGGGGTTGTGGTTAGCAGTTCGGTGTGACGAAAGCCAGCTTGTTCGGCTACCTGTTGCCAGGATTGATAGGAAAGGGGGTAGGGAACCCAACGGTTGCCCCGATCGGTGTTGTATTCGACCAGAAGGAGACGGCCGTTTGGCTTCAAATAACTTCGTAACTGCCGGACAAATCCTGCCTTTCGTTTTAAGAAATGGAGGGAGTTTGCCATGATGATGCCATCGAGCGACGGCAGGGTTAGTGGTTGAGTGAAGTCGGCCGTTAAATAATGGGCTTCTATCGTTGGATATCGGCTGGCCATTGTTCGGGCCTGGCGGTTCAATGCACCCCCATCCTTGTCTACTGAATATATCACCCCGCCCGGCCCCAGCAACTCGGCCAATGCAAAGGTAAAGGCCCCACCACCTGATCCCAAGTCTGCCCAAACGCCCTTTTTGCCCAGTATTCCTCCACGCAAGAGGTTCATATGATCATTGTGATTCATGAAAAAATCCCGTTTCGTATTCGATGCAAACAATCTGAAAAACAATTCTAGTAATCTTACAAATTCGAGTAGCTATTTTATCACTTGTGTAGAAGCGGCTGCTTATATACTAATCGAGGTATTCAAGCAAGGTAGCGGCTAACTTTGTTGATGAACTTTGTCACCTGAAAAGGTGCTGTTTGGCACTTGGTTGTGAGGGTCTAAGATGGCAAACTGATGACATGAATTAGGGTAATCAATGGCTATGAAGAAAGAACAACAAATTCAAATGAATACGCTGCATATTTCTAAATCTCAGACAAATCAGAAGACCATTGGCTCTTCTCCAGACATCAAACCGTCATTGCTGGGCCGTCTTCAGGCCTGGGTGTTCAGTGACCGGGTTGAAGCTGTCTTTGTGGTGATTACGTTCCTGAGCATGATCATTGGGTTAATTGCAGAGAAGTGGTTGGCATCGGCCGTTATTGCAACAGCAGCCTATATCCTGGCCTATTTAACAGGTGGGATTTTTGGCCTGAAGGCGGGGATTGCGTCGCTTCGTAAGCGGGTTATTGATGTAGATTTACTGATGATTCTAGCGGCAATTGGGGCTGCATTGGTGGGCGCACCATTCGAGGGGGCCATGCTGCTCTTCCTCTTTTCGCTCTCTAATGTACTCCAGAATTTTGCGCTGGATCGAACCAGGAACGCTATTCGTTCCTTGATGAAATTACGGCCAGAAGAAGCCCTGGTTCGGCGGGGCAGCGAAACCGTTACGCTGCATATTGAGGAGATTGTAGTTGGGGATCATATTATTGTGCGGCCGGGAGAGCGGATCGCGTTGGACGGCCGTATCATCGAGGGTCAAAGCAGTGTGGATCAGGCTTCGCTAACTGGTGAATCCATGCCAGTTGCCAAAGGTGTAGGAGACACTGTTTTTGCTGGAACCATTAACCAGCAGGGCAGCCTAGAAGTGGCTGTTACTCGGCTGGCCCACGATTCTGCCATCGCCAAGCTGATCAAAATGGTTGAGGAGGCCCAAAGCGAGAAGGCCGAAACACAACGCTTCATTGATAAGGCTGAGCAGTATTATGCAGTGGGGGTGATTGCTATGACCGCCTTAGCCATCATCGTCCCTTTCTTTTTGCTGCAAGAAGCCTTTCAGCCAGCCTTTTACCGGGCCATGACGTTGATGGTGGCGGCTTCGCCTTGTGCGCTGGTTATCAGCACCCCGGCAACGGTATTATCTGCTATTGGCAATGGGGCGCGAAAGGGGATTTTGTTTAAGGGTGGGATTTATGTGGAAAAAGCGGCCGAAATTAAGGTCATGGCCTTTGATAAAACCGGGACGCTGACGGAGGGCAAGCCGCAGGTAACTGATATTCGGGTCATTGAGAAGCAGTTGTCAGATATGGCTTTACTGGCTCTGGCCGGGGCGGTTGAGTCTCGCTCGGAGCATCCGCTGGCCCAGGCGATTGTCAAAGCGGCAGAATCGCGTGGGGTCGAACTGGCGGAAGCGACAGGCTTTCAGGCGCATGTTGGGCTGGGCGTGCAGGCAACTGTAGATGGGCAGCATTATATAGTGGGCAATGGCCGTTTCTTGAGCCGCTTCAACAGTCCCCAATTGGAGAAGGCCCGTCAGGTCGCAGCTCAATTACAGGATGAGGGAAAGACGGCCGTTACTATCGCCGAGTTAACGAATAAGACAGAAGCCCATATCTTAGGCGTTATCGGCATCGCAGATGTGCTGCGACCGGATGTGGGGCGGGTTATCAGAGAGCTAAAAGCGTTGGGAGTTGAGCGAACTGTCATGTTGACGGGGGATAATGAGCGGGTGGCGAAGGCGATTACGGCCGAAGCTGGGCTGGACGGCTATCATGCTGAATTGATGCCAGAAGATAAGATGGGATTGTTGAAAGCATTGGGCCAGCAGTATGGGCCAGTGGCGATGATTGGAGATGGGGTGAATGATGCGCCGGCGCTGGCAACGGCCGATATTGGGATTGCGATGGGGGCGGTGGGGACGGATGTGGCTTTGGAAACGGCCGATATTGTGCTGATGGCCGACGACCTGACTAAAATCCCTTATCTAATGGCGTTGAGTCGCAAGACCCGGCGGACATTGGTTCAAAATTTAGCGTTTGCGTTGGGGATGATTCTGGTTCTCATTGGCGCGGTTCTCGGCTTCAATTTGGCCCTGCCGTTAAGTGTGATCGGGCATGAAGGAAGTACAGTTTTGGTCTCATTGAATGGTTTACGGCTTTTGGGATTTCAATACGACAACGCTTGATATTGGAAAGAAGTCAACTTTTGACAAAAGTTGAACTTCTCTAGGGGCCAACTCGATCATATTGACGTTTTATGGATGACGGATCTTCAATCCAAAGTATTGTTCAAATGGGTCAAAATCTCGGTCAGAATGCAGGAGTGTAAAATCATCCTCTAAACAGCGGGTAGCAATCAGACAATCAATCGTCTTACGGATAGTAATCCCTCTTGCTCGTAATGCTCGATAATTGGCTGCGCTTTTTATTGCAATGTTTATACCCAATATTTCTATCACTGGAAACCTTAATAGAGCAGCCCGCGCCTGATCAAAATCTCGTTGCAGCCGGAATCCTTGCAAGACCTCTGCCAAAATCAGATCACCAACAACTATCAATTCTTTGCCCAATATTTCATCCAGATGCTCTACCTGGGGGGTGGATGTCCCATTGAAAAAATCTATCCAGACGGAAGAATCAACGAGTAGGCTCAAATCGCCCTTCCCGTAAACTGTCTAAATCCCCGTCCCAGGCAAGCTTCCCACGTAATTGACGTACCTCGGCTTGAGCAGACATTTGGATGAGCAAGCGTAAGGCCTCTTCAACTACTCCTTTTTTGGTTTGAATGCCAGTTAAGTGTTGGGCTTGAGCCATCAGTTCATCATCAATTACAATATTTGTTCGCATTTTTATCCTCTATTTTTATGGTGGCATAGACAAATTGAATTCTTTGCTCTATGTGTATAGAATATCGGCTTTGTGTGTATAAGTCAATATCTCTGCGACTTATCGGTAGAGAGATAAGATGGCATGTCGTCCTACGGTCTATTGCCTTCGTTATTGCCATGCAATAGACTACGGCTATGGAGGCAAACGCAAATGAAGCGGAAGTGATTGAGGCGGGATTTTGGTCGTCGGTGGCGGATGGGGCGAATCCAGCTTTGCAGCGGCCGGAGAAGTGTGTTGAAGCAGTTGTGGTACGATTGGAGGGGCGGACGGAGCCTTATTACGTTCTCAAACACCCAGAGCAGAAAAGCTATCTGCGTCTTTCGGAAGCAGATTATGCCCTTTACTGGCAGATGGACGGCCGAAAAACGATCAAAGACCTGCTCTATTACAACTTCATGCGCTATGGCTCACTGCCATTCAGCCGTCTGACAACGTTGGTTGATAATTTACGGGCCAGCTACTTTTTGGCTGACAAACCAACCGCCTTATATGATCAAATCAACGAGCAGTTGACTGAACGCGCTCCGGCGAGTCGCGGTCGGCGGATTCTGAACGACTTCCTCTATACTGAATGGAGCCGCAACGGGTTAGATTCCTTTTTTTCGGTCCTTTATTCGGTGATACGGCCGCTTTTTATGTGGCCGATACAGCTTTTGCTGCTGGCGCTCATCATCGTGGGTGGGGGATTGTATGGTTGGTTATTCGTGGATCATACCTATACCCTCATCGGCGGCAGTAGTATTGTCCTGCGTGTTATCAGCTTCTTTTTGGCGAATCTGGTCGTTATCGGACTACATGAGTTGGCGCATGGGCTGACGGTGAAACATTTCGGTCGGGAGTTGGATAGAGGCGGATTCCTGATCTATTGGGGTTTTCCAGCCTTTTTTGTTGACACCAAAGATATGTGGCTTTCGCCGCGCAAGGAGCGAGTGCTAGTTTCCTGGGCCGGGCCACATTCGGGCCTTATTATTGGCGGGGCTTGCGGAGTCGTGCTAATGCTCATCTCGCAGCTTTGGCCTAGCTACACCGCTACCCTTTGGGCCAGCTTTCTTTATCAGATCGGTTTCATCGCTTTTTTGAGCGTTTTCGTAAATCTGAATCCGCTGTTGGAGCTGGATGGCTATTTTATCGTGATGGACTGGTTGGAAATGCCGGGGCTGCGGCAGCGGGCATTTGCCTTTCTGCGCCATGAACTTTTAGCCAAAGTGCGAGCGGCAAAGGGGGCGGTGGCGGTCATCGAATCGCTGCGGTCAACGGAGCGTATATTCACCCTGTTTGGCTTAGCGGCCGTTCTCTATTCAACATATGCCCTGCTTTTTGCGCTCTATTTCTGGCAGACTCGTATTCAGCCGCCTATTACTGACTTGTGGTTTAACTATGGATTTGGCGGCCGTTTTCTGATCCTGGCTTTGATGGGCTTGGTTGTTGTGCCGAGTCTGTATTACATTGGGTTATATTTCTGGAGTCATTTGCAAGAGTGGTTGGAGTGGCTGGCAAGACGGGATTTATTGGCTCGTCCAGATGTGCTGGCCTCGATCATTGGGTTGCCGCTGGCAGCGGCCGTTATTATCGTCCAACTAATTGGCGGCTTTACCCTCGAACTGGGTACGTTGTTCATTCATTTGACGGCCGTTTTGGCCCTGGCCGGGGTGGCCTGGCAGCTTCGCGGCTCTCGCTTTCAATGGACGATCTGGTCGATGGTGGCCTCTTTGGTGGCCTTGACTGGCGTTTTTCTGAGTCAGAATCCCTTAATCGACCTTGTTTTGCTGTTCAACGCAACCGGAGGGCTGCTGTTGGGGGGACTTATTGCCTGGCTGACCGTTTGGCCTGTTCAGCCCTCGCGTCTTCAAAATGGGGATCGGCTTTTGATGAGTCTTATTTTGCTGTTAGGGGTTGGGATGATTGGGCTGCTCGGCCGTTTCACCAGTGGAAGCTTTTTGGCAATCGAGCGAAGCTCTTCAACGCTCATTCTTTTAACCATTCTCGCGCTACTAGGGTTAGCCCCAACAATGGTCAATTTCTGGCGATCCCGCTTTGCATTACCCTGGCTTTTAGCTGGATGGGCGATTCTGACTTTACCCTGGCTAGCCGAATTTCCTGGGTTGCATCTACCGATGATGACGTTGTGGCTCTATATGGCGCTGCTCTATTTGACCTTAGGGGCGTTGGCTCAATTTAGCCGTCATACAATTGACCCGAAACCATCGAGGGGAGAACGCTCTCGGCTTATCAACGGCTTTAGCCACTTTCTCCAGGCGATGTTCGCTACCTATGAAGTTGTCTTTGGCAAGCGCCGTCTGACCGTCATTCAAGAGGAGTTAAAGGGGTTGGGCTTTCTTGATGCTAATTCCAGCGTGTTAGAGGTTGCCCAATACTGCCGCAAAGCGATCTTGTTGGTTGTGGATCGGCTGGATGATTTGGCTGGCACCCCCTTTACAGCCAAAGCCGGACGCGCAGCCTATGATAGCCTGTCCTGGCCGGAAGCAGAAACATTGGCTCGTTATGTGTTGTCTCAGACGGAGTGGGGGGGCGAATTGGCCGAGCAGTCGATCCGACACCACAATCAGCTGGCTGAATTGATTCGTAGGGCTGACATATTTGGCGGTTTTGACCAGGAAGGGTTGCAAACGTTGTTGGAAATCGGCCGTCCCTGGCGGGCCAGAGCGGGAACGATTATGGCCCAGGCAGGGGCGGAGGCGGAGCGGTTCTTTTTGATTGAATCGGGCGAGGTTGAGGTGTTGAGCAACCGGGAGGAGGACGGCCGTTTAACGATGGGTGGCTATTTTGGTATCAATGCCTTACTGGATAGTGGCAGTTACAGCGCGACCTATCAGGCATTGACGGAGGTGAAAGCCTTTGTCATTGATCGTCATCTGTTTGACCCTTTGCTGCGGGCGGACACGACGCTGGCCTCACAAGTAGCATCTGGCCGAGCGGAGCGACGATTATTGGAACAGATGCCGCTCTTCAGCGGACTCAGCCCCCAACAGCTTGCGACGATTGATGCCCGACTAGACTCGCTTCATGTTCCGGCGGGCAGCGGTATTGTTGAGAAGGGGCAGCGTCGCTCGCATCTCTTTATTGTGTTTGAGGGGCAGATTGAAGGCCATTTTGGAGATGTGGAACAGGGGATGGGGAAAACGGCCGTTGAATTAATTGGACGGGGCGAACATTTTGGCGAGTACGCCCTGTTTGCCGACACACCCTATAAAGCCACCTACCGGGCAGTGGTGGATAGCCATTTGTTATTATTAGATGAACCGACCTTTGACAAGTTGGTGAGCGAATCGACCGAGATGTCTCATTACGTGGAACAGATTGGAAGCGGCCGTCTTATTAACACCAACCGCCGATTGCAATTAAGTAGTATGGTAGGATGAAGGGTTGTCGGGTAAAATCCTGTTAATTATAGTAGCTAGTCATCAGTAGTCAGTAAAGTTTTGTTATTGGAATATCTGACGTAAATTTGAGAAGAAGTGAACTAGGGACTGTTTACTACCTACTGAACACTGATTTGAGGAGAAGGAACGTGACGGAAAAGGTTTCATCAATTGAAAAGAAGGCCGAGGCTCATCGCCAGATGCTTGAGAATATTGAGAATGGGGGAATTGCTACCAAAGTCAGGATTCTGGCGAACCATGATAGCTGTCCTGTTTGTCGGTCAGTTGAAGGAGCCTATGCGTTTGGGGATGTGCCGGAGCTGCCTTTAGAGGGTTGCTCTCATCCGATGGGTTGTCGCTGTTTTTATGCCCCAGTGTTGGACCGTCGCGGACCCTAAGCCATTCATGAAGGCCCGTAAGCCCCTACTAGCCCAAGAACAACCCAAACATCCTTTCAATTTAATTCGTATTTCCTTATTGCTGCTTGGGCTGCTTATTTTCTCTGCCTGTAACGGTGACGCTGATAGCACCGTTTCTGAAGAGGCTGTTTTAGACGATCCTATTGCGGTGGAGGGGCAGGCTGTTTTTAAGACAAATTGTGCTAGCTGCCATGCTGTTACCGGGGAGACAATTATTGTTGGCCCTTCTCTGGCAGGTATTAAAAGCCGGGCAGCTGATCGTGTCGAAGGGCAAAGCGCGGCCGATTATATCCAGCTTTCTATCCTAAGGCCGGACGATTATGTTGTTGATGGCTTTTCGGATCTGATGCCTTCAAACTTTGGCACGACGTTGACGGGCGAACAGCTTGATGCGCTTTTGGTTTATTTGGATACTTTGGAGTAGGTTGGTGGTCAGTAAACGTCGGTTGCAAAATTAAAATGGTGAGTAACTATACACGTTATTCCTGCGAAGGCGGGAATCCAAGGGCTCGGATACCCGCCTTCGCGGGTATGACAGTCGAGAGAGACTTGTCTAGTTACAATGGTGATTTGCAAATCGGGGTTACAGTAGTGGGTTTGCGCTTATAGTTTAGGAGTATCAGTATGTCTCGTTTGTTGAAGTGGTTAGGACGAATTGCGCTGGTGTTTTTGGCGGTTGTGGTTTTGTTGGCTGTCATTTTGGCCTTTATGCCTATTCCCGAGGACCCGGCTGTTCCTATGGATCAGCATGGGGCGGGGGCGAGTAGTATTGAGCCATCTTACTCTGGTTTGCAGCGCGAATTTCCGCCTATGAATGAAACGGCCGATAATCCTGTGACGGGCGAAAAGGCCAATCTCGGCCGTCTGCTCTTCTTCGATCCCGTTCTCTCAGCTAACAATGACATCGCTTGTGCCTCTTGCCATCAGCCCCACCTGGGATTTAGCGATGGGCAAGCTGTAGCAACAGGAGCGAATGGAACAGCCTTAGAGCGAAACACACCCACCTTGTGGAATGTTGGTTTTTCTGAATATCTGTTTTGGGACGGCCGTGAAGAGTCCCTGGAAGCCCAGGTCTTGGTTCCACTCACCCATCCTGATGAGATGGCGGTAGATGATACGGCCGCGCTGATTGCTGAACTCCAGGCAATTCCACAGTATGGGGCTTTGTTTGAAAATGCGTTTGGCGGGGGTGAAAATGCTATTTCGCTTGAACATCTTCAACAGGCATTGGCCGCTTTTCAACGTACCCTTATTACCCAGAACAGCCCCTTTGACCAATATGCCGCGGGAGAATTTGACGCGTTAACGCCCGCTCAACGGCGGGGTCTGGTGCTGTTTCGTTCGGCTGCCACGCGCTGCTTTGAGTGTCATGCCGCCCCAACCTTTGCCAACAACACCTTCCGGGTTGTTGGGGTTCAGGATGACGATCCAGGCCGGGGCGGTCTCTTTGATGATGCTCCTGTAGGGGCTTTCAAAGTGCCGACCCTGCGAAACATCGTCCTGACGGCTCCATATATGCACAATGGCGCCTTTGCTACCTTAGAAGAGGTGATTGAGTTTTATGGTCAGGGTGGCGGACGAGCGCACGGGGCGGAAGATATGGACAATTTCGTGGTCGGCTTTGACCTGACTGCCCAGGAAAAGGCGGATTTGATTGCCTTTCTCTACGCCTTGACCGATGAGAGCGCTTTTCCAGATGTTCCGGCCGAAGTTCCCTCCGGGTTGCCGGTAGTAGAATCGGTTGAGAATCCGGCACGGGAGTTAGCTGCTGAGGTAAATGCGGGGGTGGGAAGCGGCCGTCCGCCGGAGCGTGAGCCAATGACCCATACTGTTCTGCCGGGAGAGACAATACAGTCGGCCGTGGATAAGGCGCAGCCGGGCGATACGATCGAAGTCTCCTATGGCGTGTACCATGAGCGGGTGGTGGTTGATGTGAGTAACATCACCCTGGTAGGTATTGCTAACGACCAGGGGGAATGGCCTATCTTAGATGGCCAAGGCGAATTAGCAGATGGGATTATCTCTTCTGGTAACAATTTTAAGGTTGGCAATTTCCACATCCGCAATTATAACGACAACGGGGTTCTGGTTGAGGGGGCGACGGGCGTTCATTTCCATGACATCTTCGCCGAAAATGTTGGCACTTACGGCATTTACCCCGTTCAAAGCACCGATGTGTTGGTGGAGCGGGTCGAAGTGACAGGGGTGGATGATGCCGGTATTTATGCCGGACAAAGCGAGAACGTTGTGGTTCGGGACAGTGTTGTATATGGCAATGTCATCGGCATTGAGCTGGAAAACACCGTCAATGGCGAGGTCTATAACAATCATGCCTATGACAATACCACTGGCATTTTCATCGTCGTCCTGCCTAATCTAACTTCAAAAATCTCAACTGAGACAAAGGTCTATGATAATCGGACCAACGATAATAACCTCGACAACTTTGCACCAGAGGGGGCAACGGCCGGATTCTTACCGCCCGGAATCGGCATTTTACTCTTAGGCACTGACAACGCAGAAGTTTATAACAACACTGTAACTGGAAATAAAACAGTCGGTATCGCCCTCTACAGTCTGGAAACAACGGGTGTGTTTGACAATCTGGATGTTGGGCCAAACCCAGAGAATAACGCTCTATACGACAACGAGTATGATAACAACGGCTATGATCCAGACGATTTTGTCGCCAATTTGGGCATTCCAACAGGGGACATTTTGTGGGATGTTTCCGGCGGTGGCAATACCTTTAATGAGCCTGACGCAAAGGGTAATTTCCCCCCGATCCTGCCCGGCGAAGGTTGGCCGAATCCGATACAAAAGGTTTATTGGCAAGCCTTGCATTTCCTGATTGGCTTGGTGGCTTAATGATGTAATCGGTAATTCGTAAGTAGTGCTTTATGAGCGTTGATTATTTGAACCATAGAGAAGACGGAGGTCACAGGGAGATTGAGAAGACGGAGAAAATTCCTTGTGACCTCTGTAGTGAAATTCTTGTAACTGTGACCTTTACGTTTTACGAATTACTTTCTTATGAAACGGCTGAGAAATAGTAAGCTGCTGACGGAGATTCAGCGATTTCTATTGTTGCTTATCGGCGTGCTGTTGGCGGCTTTTAGTTACAGCCTCTTTCAGGTGCCATATAATATCGCTGCCGGGGGCGTGGGTGGCATCGCCATTATCATTAACAATTTTACGGGCTGGCCGATTGGGGTGATGATCCTGATTTTTAATCTGCCTTTGTGGGTGCTGGGCTATTATTATCTGGGTCGTTGGCGTTTTCTCGGCCGTACCGTCATTGCCGTTATTATCTTTTCGGTTGGGGTCGACTTCTTCAATATCTATTTGCCAACCGCTCTGGAAACCTTCCCCATCACGGACAACATTTTGTTGAGCGCCATCTATGGCGGTATCGTTGGTGGCATTGGTGGGGGGCTGGTTTATCGGGGTGGCGGCACGATGGGTGGAACGAGCATAACCGGCCGTATTATCCAGATAAAAACGGGGATTCCGCTGAGTCAGGTCTATTTTTATACGGATGGTATCATTGTTTTAACGGCCGGGTTGGTCTTTGGCTGGGAAGTGGCTCTATACGCTCTCTTGACGCTATTTCTAAATGGGTTAGCCTCTGATTATACGCTGGAAGGCCCCAGCACTATCCGTACCGTGACCATTGTCACTGATTTTCCAAATGAAGTCTCCCAAGCCCTTATGGAGAAGCTTGAACAAGGGGTTAGTCAGTGGGAAATTACAGGTGGCTATACGGGCCAGCCACATACCATGTTGATGTGTACGGTTCATCGACCCCAGGTCAATAATATCAAATATTTGGTTGCTCAAACTGATCCCAAAGCATTTGTCACAGTTGGCAATGCCCATCAAGCATTAGGGGCAGGTTTTTCTCCACTAAAATAGAGGATTTATCTTATGAAACGTTCAACGCTAGTTTTGCTTCTGTCGACGGCGCTCCTCAGCCTGTTTTTAGGGCTGACACTGGAAAATGCCCCAGCGGCCGACAGTCCGGTCTTTGATCACAGTCAGGTCGTTGTGAAAGCGTACTTCGATACGCGCCAACAGGTTGTCGAACTGGCAAGTTGGAAAGAACCCTGGTTGGTGAATTATGAGGAAGGTTATCTCGTTATTGAGTTAAATGCGGCCGAATATGACCAGCTTGAGGCGGCAGGGTTCCGGTTGGAGATAGATCCGGTTTTAACCCTTGATTTGAATACGCCTCGCCAACCACTGCCGGGACAGGGGGGTGGTATTCCAGGTTATCCTTGTTATCGGACAGTTGAAGAGACTTTTGACACGGCCGAAAACATCGTTGTTAACTACCCACAATTAGCGACCTGGATCGATATTGGCGACTCCTGGGAGAAGACTCAAAATCCAGCCCATGGGTATGATTTACAGGTCTTGAAGTTGACGAACTCGGCCGTTCCTGGCCCCAAGCCCAAAATATTCATTTTGTCTTCGATTCATGCCAGAGAATATACGCCGGCTGAATTGAACACCCGCTTTGCTGAAGAACTTGTCCAAAATTACGGAACCGACCCTGACATCACCTGGCTGCTGGATTATCATGAAGTCCATATGCTGTTGATGGGTAACCCAGACGGCCGAAAATATGCCGAAACGGGTATCTCCTGGCGTAAGAACACAAACAACAACTTTTGCAGTAATACCAATAGTCGGGGCATCGATCTAAATCGTAACTTTGAATTCCAGTGGGGCTGCTGTAATGGCTCCAGCGGCAGCGCCTGTTCAACCACTTTCCGTGGTCCCAGCCCAGGCTCTGAACCGGAAGTCACTGCGATTCAAAACTATGTCAGCTCTATTTTCCCGGATCAACGAGCAGACCCCCTTAACTCGCCTGCCCCCGACACGGCTACCGGTGTTTTTATGGACATTCATAGCTCTGGCCGTTTAATTCTCTGGCCCTGGGGCTTTACTGATGATGTCGCCCCCAACGGCACTGCTTTACAAACCCTTGGTCGGAAATTCGGTTATTTCAACAACTACTATCCTGAACAGGCTATCGGCCTCTATCCAACAGATGGGACAACGGATGATTTTGGATATGGTGATTTAGGGTTAGCGGCTTATACCTTTGAATTAGGTACCGCTTTCTTCCAATCTTGTACCTACTTTGAAAACACGATTGTGCCGGAGAATTTGCCAGCCTTACTCTATGGGGCAAAAGCGGCCCGAACACCTTACCTCACTCCGGCTGGCCCTGATGCTTTAGAATTGGTAGTTGATAACGATACCGTTTCTGCTGGCACGCCAGTAACGCTCAACGCGACTTTGAATGATACCCGATACAACAATCAAAACGGGACGGAGCCAACCCAAAATATTGCGGCGGCTGAGTATTATATTGATGTGCCGCCCTGGGTGACGACGACGGTGCCGATCTCGATACCGATGACGGCCGTTGATGGGGCGTTTGACAGTACAATTGAAACGGCCGAGGCGACGATTGACACCAGTAATCTCTCGACAGGCCAGCATATCATCTTTGTGCGTGGTCAGGATGCAGACGGCAATTGGGGTGTATTCAGTGCCATATTCCTGGAGATTGAAGATGGTCTGCCGCCGGAAGATGAGTGGTTCATTTACATGCCGTCGACATTACACGCAGATCTGCCTATTAATTGAGAATAGTTGTACCTTTCTACTGTTAAATCTGTTATACTTTATGAAAATCAGAATTTCTGATTTTCGGAAGGAGATTGTAGATGATAACAGATACTGAACTACAGAAATTCACCGCTCAACTACGCCCACGGGGGCAGATAACAATCCCGCAAAAATTGCGGGAGTCTCTATCTATTGATGAAGGGGATGTCCTAACACTTGTGCAAGTGGGTAATAATATCCTCCTCTCCCCACATTCATTACGCACTTTTGAACTAGCAGACAAAATAAGCGCTATGATGAATGACGAAGGTCTGACGTTGGCTGACATGCTTAAAGAGTTACCTCGAATCCGGGCTGAAATCTATCAAGAAAAGTTAGCCAGCTAATTAGATGGAGCCAATTGTTTTTGTAGATGCCAATATTCTTATTGCAGGCAGTGCATTAAGAAGTGGAGCAAGTCGAGCAGTACTTGGATTAGCTGAAATTGGCTTGATACAGCTATTTGTTACCCGACAAGTGATTGATGAAACTGAACGGAACATTCGCCAAAAACTTCCCCAAGCCCTACCAACATTCACAGAATTATTAGTGCATCTGAATCTGAATATTTTAGAAGACCCTGTAAAAAAGTCGTTCAGCCGTTGGTTCTCAATAATAGAGGAAAAAGACGCACCGATCTTAGAAGCGGCCGTTCAACTCCCCGCCGATTATCTACTCTCCCTAAATACGAAAGACTTCAACTCAGAAGTAGCGGCTGCAACTGGTTTAAATATCCAGACACCAGCTGTCTTTGTCCAAAATATCCGCGATATCCTAAATCGTAACCTGTGACCAAATAGCCTTATTATTTGTAAGACGGCCCTTATTGCTTATAAAAAACCATCTAACTGGTTTTCCTGATAAAATGAGGAAGATGATTTTTACCTTTGCCCGTTCGCCAATTGGGCGGCGGCTGGTTGGTTGGGTTTTTACGCATATGAGCTTTGCCATTCCTGTACAACGATTGCGAGAGACGGAGACTTTGATGGCCTTTCACCATCCTCGTCCCGTTTACCCCGTTCATATTCTGCTGGTTCCAAAACGACCGCTTGCCAATATGACTAGCATCACAACGGCCGATACTGACTTTATGACGGAGCTATTTATGACGGCCCAAAGTCTAATCGCTGAGTTCGATCTTGAAGCTGACGGCTATCGGTTCATCACTAACGGCGGCCCTTATCAGGATATTCCCCATCTGCATTTCCACCTCATCTCAGGCGTTCATAACGAGCCAACTATGGAGGATGACGGATTCTAATGGCTTATTTAGAGGATTTCACTGAATATCGGCCGTTATTGTTCAGCATTGCCTATAAGATGTTAGGCAGCGTCATGGAAGCGGAGGATATCGTGCAGGATGCCTTTTTACGCTGGCGAGAAAGCGCGGAAGAGGAGATTCGCTCCCCGAAATCATTTCTAGCAACTATCGTTACCCGCTTGAGCATAGACCGCCTTCGTTCAGCCCAGTTGCAGCGCGAAAGCTATATCGGCCCCTGGCTGCCAGAACCACTAATTACTGATCCTGGGCGAAGTACGGCCGAGATCGTTTCTGCCAGCGAGCATGTGTCGATGGCTTTCCTCGTTTTATTGGAAAATCTCTCTCCGGTCGAGAGAGCGGTTTTTCTACTGCGAGAAGTATTTGATTACGGATACGCCGAGATAGCAACCCTCGTTGATAAAAGTGAGGCCAACTGCCGTCAGATTACACGAAGGGCGCGGCAAAAGGTTGGGGCAGGACACGGCCGTTTTCAGGCTACCTCCGAAAAACAACAGACATTGGTGCAGCAGTTCATCACAACCTGCAATACTGGTGACTTGCCAGGTCTTATTCATCTTCTTTCTGAAGATATTGGCCTGTATTCTGATGGGGGCGGTAAAGTCACTGCGGCTCGTAAACCCATTTATGGCAATAATCAGGTGGCTAACTTCCTGCTGCGAATTATTCGAAATGCGCCCCCTAATCTGTCTGTACAACCGACCTGGATCAACGGCCGATTTGGATTCATCGTTTATATCGGCCAAAGACCCCAATCTGTTTTCTCGTTTGAAATGGATGAACACAAGATATACCAAGTTTATGCTGTATTAAATCCTGACAAATTACAACGTGTCCCCCTTCTTTCAGAAAACCCGTAAACTCGACATAATATGTTATAATAGAGGAACTTATGGAACATATCGACTTGTTAATTCATTCTGCTGCCCAATTATGTATCGTCCCTGGCGAAGATGGACCGCAGCGGGGGCGGGCGCTGGGTACATTAGCTATCGTTGAGGATGGGGCCGTTGCTGTGCAGGACGGCCGTATCTTGGAAACAGGCAAAACGGCCGATCTGCGGACAAAATATAAAGCGGCTGAAATGATCGATGCGAACGGCCGTTGCGTGACCCCCGGCTTTGTCGATCCCCACACCCATATTCCCTGGTTTGGCGACCGGGCCAACGAGTTTGAGCAGCGTTTGGCAGGCGCGTCTTATATGGAGATTATGGCGGCGAGCGGGGGTATTATGTCAACTGTGCGACAGACAAGGCAAGCATCCCTGGCCGAATTGGTAGCAGATAACCTGCCCCGACTAGCTCGTATGCTGGCGAGTGGCACGACCAGCGCCGAGGCTAAAACGGGTTACGGGTTGAATACCGATACGGAGCTTAAGCAGCTTGAGGCTATCCGGCTCCTGGATGAACAACAGCCTGTTGAATTAACAGCCACTTTTCTGCCTGCCCATGCAGTACCACCGGATATGGAAGATAGCGTTGATGATTTTGTCACATTGGTGATTGAAGAGATGCTGCCGGCGGCCGTTGCCTGGATGGAAAGACATGATCGGCCGCTTTACTGCGATGTTTTTTGTGAAGAAGGGGTCTTTGATTTGGCTCAAACCCGCCGCATTTTGACTGCGGCCAGGGAGATGGGCTTTGGTCTTAAGGTTCATGCAGATGAGTTTGTGGGCCTGGGGGGAACAGGATTGGCGGTTGAATTAGCGGCCGTTTCGGCCGATCACCTTGTCCAAACGCCAGAGGCAGATATTGTCGCCCTCGGCCAGGGCCAAACGGTGGCAGTTGGGCTGCCTGGCACGCCCTTTGGCCTGGGTCATCCTGACTATACGCCTGCAAAAAAAATATTGGCTGCGAATGGGGCTTTGGCATTGGCAACTGATTTTAACCCTGGCACCTCTTGGTGCGAATCAATGCAGATGGTGATCGCTTTGGCTTGCCGCTATATGGGGCTAACTCAGGCCCAAGCATTGGCTGCCGCAACATTAAACGCCGCTTATGCTATTGGGCGTGGCCATGAAATCGGCAGCCTGGAGCCGGGCAAGCAGGCTGATATATTGATATTAGATTCGGCCGATTATCGCCAATTAGGGTACCGTTATGGCAGCAATTTGGTTCATACCGTGATGAAACAAGGGCAGGTGCTAGGTAGTGCGCAATAAACTTTTAAGGTTCTTTAGGATTTCGCCAGGTAGGGGCTTGGCCCTGTACCCGCCCTCACTGGACAACCACAAAGGCTTACCCGATGAGTTCCCAAAGAGCCGCTTTTTAAGTAAGGAGAATAAGGAATGGAAAGTTTAGCTGATTTAATTCCTATTGCAGTTCTTGCCGTTATTCTTGTTGTAGGGTGGGTTTTGCTACGAGTTGCCCTTAAGCTGACGGCGACGCTTTTTCGTATTGGCTGCTTTATCATTTTTCTGATTGTGGCAGGTGGGTTTGTTATCGTTTTCTTGGGACAATAGCTGGTAGCATTGCGTTGACGGCTGGCCTGGGTATAATCTGGCTCACATTATGTCGTCAAAATTAGCTGAGGGTTTGAAAAATTGAACGGTATTCGACGCGCTTTTTTAATTGTCTTTTTGCTGCTGGCAGTTTTGCTTGCGGCTTGTGACAATGAAGGTAGCCCAACGGTCCAACCGACTGCTGAAGTTCCTATGAGCGAAACAGTCCCAGTTGTTGCAACTGAAATCAGTACAGACCCCGCCGGAAATGGTACTGTACAAGAAACCCAAGCCCCAACCCCAATTCCAGCCTCACCGACACCCTCTGAGCCTCTGGCCGCCTTAGTAAATGGCGCTCCGATCTTTCTGTCCGATTATGAGAACGAGTTGGCCCGATATCAACAGGCCGAAACGGAATTAGACCTGTCTGATACGAACTATCCTCAACAGGTAATTGATTCGTTGGTCGAGCGGGCTTTGATTACGCAGGCGGCGACAGCGGCTGGTATTACTGTGACGGAAGAGGAAGTTAACACGCAGATCAGTGACCTGCAAGAGGCTTCTGGCAGCGCAGAAAATTTTGAAGCCTGGTTACAAACTAACCAATGGACACTAGAGGAATTCCGAGAGGCGCTGACGGCCGAAATATTGACCCAGAAGATGATTGAGCAGATAACGGCCGATGTTCCTTTTACGGCCGAACAAGTTCATGCCCGTTATATCAGGGTAAATGATCAAACCCTGGCTCAATCGCTGCTTGACCAAATTAACGCCGGGGCAGACTTTGGGGAACTAGCTAAACAACATTCGTTAGACCCATTGTCGGCCGCAGCTGGGGGCGACATGGGCTTTTTCTCAGCTGGAACTTTGCTTGTTCCAGAGCTTGAACCACACGCCTTTGCTTTGCAGCCCGGTCAGACAAGCCAAGTTATTCCAGTTACCCACTTTGATGGCTCGCCGACCTTTTATCTTTTACAGGTTGTTGAGCGCGATCCCCAGCGAACCCTAGAAGGCAATCAACGTTCCATCTTGTTGGAACAAGCAATTTTATCCTGGGTTGCAGAGCTTCGAGTACAGGCAGAGATTACTATCTTTGTCGACACAAACGCATAGGAGAGACAAATAAAATGGCAGCAAGAGGTAGGTCGAATCGAGGCGGGGGATGCGCCGTCAGTTTGTTTAATATCCTGGCAGTGATGTTTGTTGTGGCAACATTTATTGTCCTGGTCGTTGTCATTTTCTTGGTCGCCGTACCAGATAACCCTATCGTCGCTGCTTTGGGCATAAACACGGCTCCTGAACCGGAGCCAACGCGACTAGAGGTGGCCGTTGTGCCGACGATTACACCGAGCAGCACGGCTGGCGTTGTCCTGCCGTCAACTTCTACACCGCCTCCATCACAAAATACGGCAACCGTTTCGCCCTTGAATACATTACGGCCGACTTTAACGCCCTCTATTACACCAACCTTCCCACCACCTACCCCTACTCGAACTCAAACGCCTACCCCAACAGCCACGCCTTCCCCTGGCCCTTCGCCAACAGCCACGAATACGCGCTCACCTTTCCCCTTTACGAAGGACGTTCAAAGTCCTAGATATTTGCAAAATTATGCGAACAGCGCGGGCTGCAACTGGCTAGGCATTGCGGGAGAAGCCTTTGATCTGCAAGGAAATCCGGTGGCAAATGGGACCTATCAAGTTCACATTTGGGATGGTGGGGTCGATGTAAGAGTGCCTGTCGGTGGCTCGCCAGCCTATGGCCCATCTGGGTTTGAACAGTTTCTGTTCGACTCCCCCCGCGTCCAGGATCACAACATTCAGTTGGAGACGTCAAGCGGCACGGCCGTCTCCCAGGTCTACCGCATTCAAACACGAGCGAGTTGTAATCAAAACTTGCTCTATTTTGTCTTTGTTCAGAATAATTAGGTAATTACCTCTTCTCTCATGCCCGTCCTCTACCTGGTCGGAACCCCTATCGGCAACTTGGAAGATATTACCTTGCGGGCGCTTCGTATCTTGAAAGAAGTGTCGTTGATTGCAGCAGAGGACACCCGAACGACGGGCCGACTTCTCAAGCACTACAACATTGACACGCCACTGACCAGCTACCACGAATACACTAAATCGGAAAAGATTGACCAAATAGTTGAGCAGCTTGCCAGCCAGGATGTTGCCCTGGTATCGGATGCGGGAATGCCGGGGTTGTCTGATCCAGGTTATCGATTGGTAACAGAGGCTATTGAGCAAGGGATTCAGGTTGTGCCGATTCCGGGGCCGTCTGCGGCCGTTTCGGCCCTCATCAGCAGCGGCTTGCCAACTGACTCTTTCCTATTCCTCGGCTTCCTGCCCCGTCAGAAAAAAGCCCGCCAATCAGCCCTGGCCGACGTTGCCCAACTGCCCCATACCCTTATTTTATACGAGGCCCCCCACCGTTTGCTCTCCCTGCTGGCCGACATTGATGAAGTCTTTGGAGAGCGGCGGGTTGTAATCGGCCGTGAATTGACCAAGCTCTATGAAGAAATCTGGCGGGGGACGGCGGCGGAAGCGGCCGACTATTTTGGGCAGGGCAAAGTGCGAGGGGAGATAACAGTTGTGATTGCGGGGGTGGAAGAAGAGGAACTGGTTTGGGATGAGGAGCGGGTGAGGACGGCCGTTCTCCATGCCATCCAACAAGGCGCTTCCCGCAAGGATGCGGCGGCCAAAATCGCTCAACAATCAGGCTGGCGTAAGCGGGATGTGTATAATTTGACGCTCTCGTCCAGGTAACAGTTATTGTTCATGATAAACTTCCCACTGTTTAGATTCCTCACTACTCTTGCTTCACTAATGACAGCTCATAATCGCTATCTTCGTTGAAAAACTCCTGAATCACAATCGTCCAATCGCCATCGGCCGTTAATGAAAAGGCGATCAACCTTTCTGGAAAGCCGGATAGAGCTGAATCGACGTTGACGACGATGTTGCCGTCGGGGTCGATTAGGGAGAAAACGAGATCGCGGCTGGGGCTGGTCGGCCGTACGGTGACGTTGATCACCTCGCCACTTTGACCACTGAAAGTCCATTCCACCCGTTTGCCAGATTGCACAGTTCCAGAAACCGTCTCTCCATATGCGATAACACCCCCTACCTCTGTTTCACTTTCATCATTGAGTTGGAGCGAAATTTCATAGTCGCCGGGTTCGCCAAAGAACTCTCGCACCAGGATGATGTATTGGCCGTTGGTCGGTAAAACGAAGTCTATTGTTTCTGGTTGACCGGACAAAAATTCATCTATGGTGGCGAGTGGTTGGGCTTCGGGGTCTAAGAGCCAGACATCTAAATCTAAATTGCTATCCAGGGGCGTAACGACGATGGTGATGTCATCACCTAAACGGCCGTCTACAAACCAGGCATGGGCTTCGTCATCCTGAAGAAATTCTCGCTCTATATCACTATAAAAAAGGTCCCCGGCATCATAAAAATTATCGGTACTCTCGCCGCCCTCATCCAGGGAAAGGGTATAGTTCCCGCTGTTGCCAGCGAAACCATAGACAGTGATGATGTAATCGCCCGTTACCTCTAATTCAAAGCCAGTGACCACCTCCGCATCTCCTGCAAAGCCTTCATCGAGCGTGAATAACAGCGCTTCATCTGGGCTTTCAAGCTCTAAAATCGGGTCGAGCTGATCATCTAGTGGCGTTAGGAGAATCGTTACGGATTGCCCTGCTGTGCCGCTGAATAACCAGTTGTGGCTGGTATCATTAGCTAAATCGGAGCTGATCTCCTGTCCAAATTCAATACGACCGCCGCCGCCAAATTGAAGCTCGTCTGAAAGCTGGAGGCTAATGGTATAACGGCCGACTTCGTGGAAAAATTCACCCACCTCAATGATATAGGTGCCATCTTGGGACAATTGAAAATCGGTCAGGCTCTCTGGGTCGGCTGCAAAACCGTTGTCTATACTGACCAGAACGTTACCCGACGGATCAATCAAGGTTAGGGTCAGATCGATGTTTTCCTCCTCTGGCGTCAGGGTGATAGTCACATAACGGTCGCTACGGCCGTTAAAGGTCCAAATATCCTTGTCGCTGGATTCCAAGCTGCCATTAACGAGCGTACCGCTGTCGATGTGACCAACCAGCGTCGCCTGGAGCGGCACGTAGGTGATGGTTTCGATCATCGTCTCGAAGGTTTCTAGGTGCGTGGCCCAATTCTCTACCGCAGCCGCCATTAGAAAGGTCACAATTGCCCCTGATTCACTATCTTGCAAGGTAACTAGGCGGATGGTCTGCTGCTGGGTGAGGGTGGGAAACAGGCTGAATGGGTCTTGGCTGATGTCAACATATACTCCTTCCAACCCATTTACGGCGATCTGTTCCGGATCGGTTAATATGGCCGTTTCTGGATCAAGATCGGCAACTGTATTTCTTAGCGCTTGTTCGGCCGATGATGCGCTTTCCCCGGTTGGATCGAGGAAACCAAAGGCATAGGCCCCTTGTGCCGGGCCAGTTCCGCTCATGATGTCTTCGGCCGTTTCCTGACTGTCGGCAATCATCAATAAATGGGGACCAAAGCGTTCAATGGCGCCAGCATCTCGCAAGGCCCAACTCCAATCGATCCATGACTGAGGGGCTGTCGTCAACAGACCAAAACGCTCATTCCCAAATATGGCCCAACCTGCCGGAATGACCATTTGGGGTTCTGGCGTAGCCGTCGGTGTAGGGGTGAAGGTTGGTCGAACAGTGGCTGTTGGGTGAGGCGTTGGGCTTTGGGTGGCCGTTGCTTCTATGGTCGGGGTGGTGGTTGGGGTGGGGGTTTCTTCATCTGACTCGTCTGGCGTATTACAGGCAGCCAAGAGCAGCAAAATGATGAGAAGAGTCAAGGGGAGATGCGGTTTTTTCAATGTCTTAGCTCCCTCAGGGGACAGGTGTCGGCGTTGGGGTAGGCAATATCATACCGGGTACGCGCCAATCATCGCCGAGGATGATGAGGACATCGTAGTCGCCCTCTGCTTCTTCGCCAGTAAAGATGTTAAGGGGTCGGAGACCCATTAAACGGACAAGGTAGGCAGTCGTGTCAGGGTTGGAGCCATAGTCGATTATTTGAGTGGTCCGAAAATCGGCCGAATCAGCGTTCCCAATTTCAGCAATCGAAAAACCGAAATCCTCAAGATAGGTTTCGGTGGCGGCTGCAAGCCCAAAGATTCGGGTGCCATTTGAGATGCCGATCCGAGCGTTTTCGTCTTTCATGCCTTCCGGTAAATCTTCGAAGGTGGGGGTAGGGATGGCGGGCGGGGCAAACAGTTCGTTGCGTAATATCCGAATGTTTTCCAGAACTGGCACTAAGACCTGTTGACCATCTGGTGCAGTTTCATTATATACATAGTTAAAGTCGATCACCTCGGATCGGATGCTATCAGCAGGGATTTTTTCTACCAAAAGGGCAAGTTGAACAGCTTGATCTATCGACATATCGGTGCGGAAATTGTTCTGAGAAATGCGCCATAGTTCGGGGGCGCGGGTCAAAAGCTGCGGCACCATGTTGAGGCTGAGGATTTTGTCTCGAATAGCTAGTATCACTTGTTGTTGTCGGTTGGCCCGGTCAACATCGCCCCCAAAAGTGGCCCGCGTTCGAGCATATTTGAGAGCGGTTTGTCCGTCTAAATGTTGCTGCCCCGACTGTATGAAGAATCCTTCATAGCCATAACAGTTATCAGGGTAGTCGGGGTCGTTAATGGTTTCGGCGACCTCGATATCAATGCCCCCAATTTCGTCAACGCCTTGCACAAAAGCATCGAAGTTGACGGTGGCAAAGTAATCGACTTTGATGCCTAAAGCTGCTTCAACTGTATCAACGGCCAGGACTGGGCCGCCGCCTGGATACTCAAACACTTCACCGTAGAAATGGGCCTGGTTAATTTTATCTACGCCAAAGCCGGGGATTTCAACCCATAAATCACGGGGGAGGGAGAGGATTGAGGCGGTTAGGTTGATTGGGTCAACGCTCATGACCATCATGGTGTCGGTTCGGGTTGGCCCTTCTTCATCACAGCGTTGGTCTATGCCGAGAACGAGAATGGTGACGCGCTCTCGGCCGTCCCAAGGCTTGAGCGCGTCGCTGGAGATAATGGGGGCTTCATCAACGGCCGTGTTATCGTTTGAGCCACTCTCTCCAGGCCCATTGGAAGCGGCGACTGGCTCTGATACAACCCCGAACTCTGGATTGGTTATCTCCCAATCGGAAGCCAGTGCTTGAACGGTATTAAACAGCCAAAGTGAACTGATAATGACAAAGAACAGGAGACAAATGGCGATTAGGCCCAGCCCCCAACGTGGCATCGATGTTTCTGACTGCGAGCTGCTGTCTGATGATGAAGATGTCATACGCATAAATCAACTTAATCGTTACTAGAGTGGGCATTATAGCATGGGTGAATGAGGGTGCAACGGCTTGACATTCCTACTTGCTTCTCTATAATAAATCGAACAAGTGAAAATTTAACACATTGATCGGGATGAGTAATTGTTGAGCCTGTATTAGAGAGTGAAGCGCAAAGGCTGGAACGCTTCATGACAAAGACAACGATGAAAACCACCCGTGAGTGATTTCTTAAACGTTTTCTAACAAGTATAGAAATCCGGCAGGCTCCGTTAACGGCCACAAATAAGGGTCAACCAACAAGACGGGTTGAATCGAATTTGGGTGGAACCGCGATGAATAGACGCCATCGCCCCAATAGTGGGCATGGCGTTTTTTGTTTTTAGATTTAACAACGAAAAGCTTGGCTTCTTATTCTCAAAAAATTGAGACTTGAATAGCCAGAAGCCAGGCTTTTGAGGAGAAGGAGTTAGAATGGCAAACAACAATGGGGTTCCATATGTGGAATCAGAGCTATATAAAATTCGGCATTCGGCCGCCCATGTGATGGCAGAGGCCGTCTTGAGCCTTTTCCCGGAGGCGAAGCTGGCGATTGGGCCACCTATTGAAGATGGTTTTTATTACGATTTTGACCTGGGTATGGATGAGAACGGTAAGCCGATTACCTTTTCGCCAGAGGATATGGACGAGATTGAAAAGCGGATGAAGCAACTGCTCAAGAAGAATGCCAAGTTTGAGCAGTCGTCTAAGAGCGTGGAGGAGGCGTTGGCATTCTTTGCCGATGAACCGTATAAGTTGGAGTTGATCCAGGATTTAGCGTCGGGCAAGGTCGATGAGAATGGAGAACCGATCTCAGATCCAGTGACGGAAGTGGGTATCTACCAGCATCGGGATTTTGTGGACTTGTGTCGGGGGCCGCATGTGGCTTTTACGAAGAAGATTAAGGCCAACTCGGTCAAGCTGCTGAGGACGAGCGGCGCCTATTGGCGGGGGGATGAAAATCGGCCGCAGTTGCAGCGCATTTATGGCACGGCCTGGCCGAACAAGATGGCCTTGGATGCCTATTTGAAGCGGCTGGAAGAGGCCCGCAACCGGGATCATCGTCGCCTGGGCAAGCAGTTGGGACTGTTCCATATTTCGCCGTTGGTCGGCTCTGGCTTACCGCTTTGGCTGCCGAAAGGGGCAGTTTTGCGGGAAACGCTGGAATCGTTCTTGAAGAAAGCCCAGTTGGAACGAGGCTATCTGCCAGTTATTACGCCGCACATTGGTAAGCTGGATTTGTATATTACGAGTGGTCATTATCCTTATTACAAGGACAGTCAGTATACGCCGATTGATGTGGACGATGAAAAGTTTATGCTGAAGCCGATGAACTGCCCCCATCACATTGAGATTTATAAGAGCGATTCGCGCAGTTATCGTGATTTGCCGCTGCGGTTGGCGGAGTTTGGGACAGTTTATCGGTATGAGCAGAGCGGTGAGTTGAATGGGCTGACGCGGGTGCGGGGCTTCACCGTGGATGATTCCCATCTGTTTGTGACGCTGGAACAGCTTGAGGAAGAGTTTATTGATGTTGTTAATCTGATTCAGTATGTCTTTGAGTCGATGGGCTTTGAGGATTTCCGGGCCAGGCTGGGGACGAATGATCCAAATAGCGATAAGTATGCGGGGTCGCCGGAGATGTGGCAGAAAGGCATTGAGGCCATTAAAAAAGCGGCCGATAAGGTTGGTATGGATTACGTTGTGGAGGAGGGGGAAGCGGCCTTTTATGGGCCGAAACTGGACTTTATCTTCCGGGATGTGTTGAAGCGAGAATGGCAGCTTGGGACGGTTCAAGTTGATTTCTTGCTGCCGGAGCGGTTCGATTTGGCGTATACAGGCGAGGATGGGCAGAAGCATCGGCCGGTTATGATTCATCGAGCGCCGTTTGGCAGTATGGAGCGGTTTGTTGGGATTTTGATTGAGCATTTCAATGGCGCGTTTCCGCTGTGGTTGTCGCCCGTGCAGGCGGTGATGATTCCGATTACGGATAATCATGTGGCTTATGCGAATGAGGTGGCGGCCGAACTGCGGGCCAAGGGGATGCGGGTTGAGGTAGATGACAGTAACAACCGGATGAATGCCAAGATTCGGAATGCACAGTTGCTGAAGGTGCCTTATATGCTGGTGGTTGGCGATAAGAGATGGAAGCTGGCGCAGTGGCGATTCGGACGCGTGATAATGAGAATCGGGGTGCGATTCCGGTGGCTGATTTTATTGAACGAACGACTACCTTGACTACTACCCAATCTATGGACCTGTAGAGGCAACGCTTTCGCTTTTGCCTCACTCTCCTGAGGCAAGCGATGAAAAGGCTGCTTCTTCGGGAGCGGTCTTTTTTATTGGTAATTGGCGGTAAAAGACACCGCTAGTAATTAGTAATTGGACGATTCTAGGAGCAATTACAAGTTACGAATTACCAATTACTCTTGAAGGAGATTATCATGTCATACCAAAACAACGATTATCAATCATCGGAACTTTATAAAATTCGACATTCGGCGGCGCATGTGATGGCGCAGGCGGTGCTGGCATTGTATCCTGAGGCGAAGTTGGGGATTGGGCCGCCGATTGAGGATGGCTTTTATTATGATTTTGATCTGGGGCGGGATGAGGACGGCCGTCCCGTATCTTTCAAGCCGGATGACCTGGCGGCGATTGAAAAAGGGATGCGGCAGATTATTGCAGGCAAGCATTCGTTTGACTATCGGGAGGTCAGTGCGGATGAGGCGCGGGTGTTGCTGGCGGAGCAGCCTTATAAGCTGGAGTTGATTGATGGGTTAGAGCGTGGGGATCGGGGGTTGGAGATCGGGGATCGGGGATTAGGGGGTGGGGAGCAGGGGGCGGTTATTAGTGTTTATCGCCAGGACTCATTTGAGGATTTGTGCCGGGGGCCGCATGTTGAGCATACGGGTAAGATTCCGGTTGGGGGATTGAAGTTGATGAGTGTGGCAGGGGCGTATTGGCGAGGGGATGAGAAACGGCCGATGCTCCAGCGTATCTATGGCACGGCCTGGCACAATAAGAAGGAGCTGAAGGCGCATTTACGCTTGCTTGAGGAAGCGAAGCAGCGAGATCATCGGAAGATCGGCCGGGAGTTGGATCTGTTCATGTTTGATGAAGAGGTTGGGCCGGGGCTGGCCCTGTGGATGCCGCGCGGGGAGATTATCGTGGAGGAGTTGGAGAAGCTAGCCTTTGAGGCGGAGGCAGCAGCGGGCTATCAGCGGGTGCGGACGCCGCATATTGCGAAAGAGTCGTTGTATCATCGGAGCGGCCATTTGCCATATTACGAGGAGGATATGTACCCGCCGATGGCGCGGGAGAATGTGAGTTACTATCTACGGCCGATGAACTGCCCCTTTCACCATAAGATTTTTGGGAACCGGGTGCGGAGTTATAAGGAGCTGCCAATGCGGCTGGCAGAGTATGGGATGGTTTACCGTTATGAAGCGAGTGGGCAGTTGTTTGGGCTGCTACGGGTACGGGGGATTCAGCAGAATGATGCTCATATTTATTGTAGTGAGGCGGATTTGGAGGCGGAGTTTTTGGCGGTGATGGATCTGTATCGCTACTATTTTGATCTGTTTGGGATTGAAAAGTATGCGATGCGGTTGAGTAAGCATAGTAAAGAAGGATTGGGGGTGAAGTATGTAGATGATGAGCCGAGGTGGTTGGAGATTGAGGGGTTGGTGCGGGGCTTTATGGAGAAGAGTGGCATACCGTTTTATGAGGCAGAGGGAGAGGCGGCTTTTTATGGGCCGAAGATTGATGTGCAGATTTGGAGCGCCATCGGTCGGGAGTTTTCATTGGCGACGAACCAGGTGGATTTTGCAGGGCCGCCGCGCTTTGATTTGAAGTATGTGGACGGGGATGGCGAGGTGCAGTACCCGCTGTGTATTCATCGGGCGCCATTGGGGGGGCATGAGCGGTTTGTTGGTTTTCTGATTGAGCATTTTGGGGGGGCGTTTCCGGTTTGGCTGTCGCCGGAGCAGGTGCGGATCATTCCGGTGACGGACGCCCATCATGGATATGCGATCCGGTTGGAGCGGGAATTGAAAGCGGCCGATATTCGGGCGACGGCCGACCTGGATTCGGCGCGGATGGGGGCCAAGATTCGAGCAGCCCAGAATTGGAAGGTACCGTATATGTTGATTGTTGGGGATAGGGAGGTTGAGAGTGAGACGGTTTCGCTGCGAAAGCGGGATGGGTCGAAAATGAATGATTTGGCCTTTGGTACGTTTTTGGCGGATGTGACGAAGAGGATTGAGGGGAGGTTGGGGGAGTTATAACAATTAATTGCTGAATTCGTGAATGGTTTATGGTTAATGGTTTCGCTCCTTTGGGTGGGGTTGGGGCAAATTGTTCAGGTCGTTCAGCTTGCTCAATTAAAATGTGTGTTTTGGTTTGAGCAAGCTGAACTTACAAGAGAGGGTTAAAGGGTGTTTAAGTTTTCTTATGCTGACGCTGCTGGAAGATGATTAGTGTTGTTAGAGTGATTAACAAAAAGGCCAGCAAGATCACGACAACCATATCCGATTCATTTCCTGCTACACCGGCAGAAACTAGATTGATAACTGTAGGCGGTGGCGGTAAAAACTCGAAATCACCTAATAAGGAAGAGCCTACCAAATGACTTAAGTTACCGTTGGAAGCAAGTCCCCAACTATACCAGTGCAATTCACTGATTAGCTGGTCGCCATAATTTATATCAAAGCTGCCGCTATAAGCGTTTTGTGTATCTGGATAACTAGAACGCAACCATGGTTCACCATTATCGGGATGAGGCTCAACAAGGAGATTGCTACCACCATATGTTTGCCAAGCAATTGGGGAAAGCCCATTACCATTCACGTCAAATGCCTGTAAAGCCATATGCTTCCTGATGCCTTGAGTGGTCCAGTTATAAAATGGTTCCGTCCATAAATCCTTGATCGTTACATTTGGGGAAAAGGTGATTATCGTCATTACGTAGCCGATGTCCGTACCGGGATAGCTCCTCTCGTTAATATCCCTGACGGCCAACGCTGTTCCATCAGGTTTAGGCATTCCCAAATTCAGAGGTGATGTTCCCGGAATATAGATACCAACATCCTGAAAAGCTGAATCGAGAATACGAAACTCAGTCGTCATCTCCACGCCGGAATTGCTAACATTGGGAAATGTCTGCAAACTGCTGGTTCCATCAACAAAACCGATCTGCGACCAATCAAGAATAAAATCGTCGGCGAAGACGGTGGGTACTAAGACTGCTAATAAGGTGAAAAGACCTGCCAGTACAGAGAGCCTAAAAAAACGAATTTGTTTGAAATGGGTCAAGCACATAACTAATTCTCCTCTAAAACAACTACAGATTCACAGATTAAATATATTTTCTTATACTGGTAGTTTGTCTTGCATGAAGTCTTTAGTCGATGAATACTACCTTCCCAGTTGATAATCAAAATTCAGTACTATGGTACTGCACAAAGTTTTCTAAGACAATTCATATCTGGTTTTTATTGAAAGAACGCAACCACCCTAGGTCTTAGGTAAACTGCAAAAAGTATAGTGACCCCCAAAAACTAGACCACAGGCTTAAGTGGATTCAGATATAATCTAAAAAGCTTGTGGAGGAATTTGAGTGTCCAAAAAACGAAAAAGTTATAGTAATCAGTTTAAGTTCAAAGTCGCACTGGAAGCGACTCAGGGACTGAAAACACTCAATGAAATTGCCAGTCAGTACAACCTGCACCCCAACCTGGTCCGTAACTGGAAAAAGAAGTTGCTGAGTGAAGGGTCGACTGTATTTAGCAAGGATACGGCTCAGGAACTCCGGGCCGTGGAAGAACGGGAAACAGAACTGTACGAGCAGATTGGGCGACTCAAGATGGAACTGGAGTGGCTGAAAAAAAAAGCTGCCCTGTTCGACTGAGGCCAAACGGACGATGATAGAACCAGATCATCCCATGTTGAGCATTCGTCGCCAATGCAAGCTGGTCAGCCTCAACCGGTCTAGCTACTATTGGCAGCCGGTTGGTGAATCGCCTCTGAACCTGCAACTGATGCGGCTCATTGACCAGGAGTACACCAGAGCGCCATTCTACGGTTATCGCAAGATAACGGCCCGACTGAACAATGTTCATGGTTTCCAGGTCAATCACAAGCGTATTGCCCGCCTGATGACCAAAATGGGCTTGCAAGCTGTGTATCCAAGGCGGCGGACAACGGTTTCTACTAAGGCCCACAAGAAGTATCCCTATCTGCTACGTGGCCTGGAGATTAATCGGCCGAATCAAGTTTGGTGCGCCGATATTACCTACGTGCCGATGCCCAGAGGATTCATGTATCTGGTGGCGGTCATGGACTGGTTCAGCCGTTTCGTTCTTTCCTGGCAGCTCTCGAATACCCTGGACAGTTCCTTTTGTCTGGTCGCCCTGCAACAGGCTCTGCTTCATGCTCAACCGGAAATCTTCAACACCGACCAGGGTGTTCAATTTACATCCAGCGACTTTACCGGTGAGTTGGAAGTGGCTCGTATCCAGATCAGTATGGACGGCCGTGGCCGAGTCTTTGATAATATCTTTATTGAACGGCTATGGCGGTCGGTCAAATATGAAGATATTTACCTCAAAGATTACGAGTCAGTCCAGGAATTGGCTGCCGGTCTGGATGACTACTTCCATCTTTACAATTTCGAACGGCCGCACCAAAATCTTGGCTACCTGGTGCCTGCTGATATTCATTTTGCTGTTAATGTACCGATTTTGTGACCTGTTGATCCACCTTAACTTTGCCGATTTGTGGTCTTGACAATGGGGGTCACTTTAAAGTTTTTGTAAACTACTTGCGAAGGAAAAGGTTATGCCGAAGAAAAAGATTAATGGCCTTGAATTGTATTACGAGATGAAGGGGCGTGATGAGAGGGAGGGGTTGGAGGTTGTTTTGTTTGTGCATGGGCTGGGGTCGAGTGGGCGGGATTGGGAGCGGCAGGTGCCTTTTTTTGCGGAGCGGTTTCGGGTGGTGACAGTTGATTTGCGGGGACACGGCCGTTCTGACAAACCGCCTGGCCCCTACAGCATGGCAATGTTGGCCGGGGATGTAGCCGAACTAATCCGGGCGTTAGATTTAGGGACGGTGCATGTAGTTGGGTTGTCGTTGGGGGGCATGGTGGCCTTTCAATTGGCGGTGGATGCGCCGGAATTGGTGAGAAGTTTGGTGATTATTAATTCCGGGCCGGAGGTGGTGGTACGAACCTGGAAGGATCGCTGGCAAGTCTTTGTGCGGCGGTCGATTGTGCGGCTGTTAGGGATGCGGAAGATGGGGGAGGTGCTGAGTAAGCGACTGTTTATTAAGGAGGAACAGGAAGATTTGCGGATTGTCTTCGTTGAGCGGTGGGCGAAGAATGATCCGAAGGCGTATCGAGCGACATTGGATGCGATTGTGGGCTGGAGTGTGGTCGAGCAGCTAAGGGAGATTGAGGCGCGGACGCTGGTGGTGGCTTCGGATGGGGATTATACGGCCGTTGAGGATAAAGAGGCGTATGTGGGGTTGATGCAGGATGCGGAAGTGGTTGTTATTGAGGATGCGCGACATGCGGTTGTTGTGGAGAAGGCGGAGGAGGTGAATGAGGTGGTAGGGAAGTTTTTTAATGGTTAATTTGTGAATTGGTGAATTGTTAATAGGTGTGGGGGACGACCGTTGGGGAGGAAGATGGCCGGTTCGTAGATGCGCCTTGTGAATCATGCCAGGAGTAATTTAACTTTTATCATTCCAGGCATGAATTAATTAGGAGGTATTTTTACTCAGATTCTTTTACATTCTCAAACAGTAAAATTTACCCTTGCCATGTGGGTGCTGAAGTTTTATACTGTTCACAGAATGGGATTAGCTTGTGTTTGGGGACTTATTCAGCAACGGTAAAAATAAGTTCTGTTTTCCTCGTCGCCTGAAAGTCTTCCCAATCGTTCATTTCATTACAGAGCCTGTCCAATAAGTAAGTTAGGTGAAGTTTATTTCAGAACTATACAGATTAGTGTATACACTAATCATTTCTCATACCTTAAATTGACATAACAACTTTTGCGCTATAACATATCCCAAAAGGTAACATAGAGAAGGGAATCTGTATGACAACTTATTTTCAAAAGCGCACTCAAGGTCCTGAAATACAAATAGAAGATGCTGTAGCTTCAAATATAGATGATCTATTTATGGATCATCAAAGACCAAAGTGGACAGCAGGTTCCTTGAAGGTAGGAGCAGGCATTCCTGACCTTCTCAGTGTGACTTTTTTGCCCGATGTTTTGGCTTTGGCCGACAGCGAGAACTTGGATGTAAGCATTATGTCTTATTTACGTGCTATTAGGTGTGCTTATAATGAAACCATTGCTCAAAGAATTAGACAATCTCCAATGGCTGTAATCAATCGTTTGGAGAAATTAGTTTCTTTAGGAATAGTAAATTTATCCGCATCTTCGTATTCACTTGTACCAATATGGCGAAATGTATTGTTGGAAGTAATTTGTGTCGAAGCAAAAATGACAAACTGGAAAGTAGCTTTAACCCAAGCAAAGCGTAATCTAATTTTTGCTCACAAATCCTATGTGGCTCTACCTGAAAAAACAGCGATGCGAATTAGAAACGAAAATCAATTCAAGAAATACGGTATTGGTTTGCTTTCAATCAAACAAGACAATTCATTAAAAGTGATTCGTCGAGCTAGATCTACTACACCAAAAGTTTGGTTTTATTACTATCAAGTTGCTAAACATCTTGCCTTCGACCTTAAAAATAGGTGCAATTATGCCGTTTGTGGTTCCGATTGAAGACGCTCAAGCTCTTTACCCAGATTATAAATTTATAAAAGCGCTCTCTCCCAGTGAACAAAAAGCAGCGTTTCATGTTCAGGATCCTGAAGGCAATGATTTGTGCCTCAAGATAATTTCACCTGACTACAGTATGATTCGATTAGAAAGAGAGATTCAAGCTTTACAAACCTTGCATCATCCCAATGTCGTTGGTCTCATTGAATATACTTTCAGTTCTCGTGAAGCTAAAATTCAACATTACATCATTGAGGAATTTATACCTGGGAAAGATTTGACCGATTATTTAACGGAAGGGGAAGGCTGGGATTTTTCCACTGTAATCTCGTTTTTCTCACATTTATTTGATGGATTGGACTCATTAAGAACAGCTAATTTGGTTCATCGGGATATAAAACCAAGTAATATTCGAGTTAGAGAAACTGGATCTCCAATTATTATTGATTTTGGAGTTGCTCGCCACCTTGATAAAACGGACCTTACTCTCACTTCACAGGGTGCAGCGTTAGGAACACCTTTATATTTTGCTCCCGAACAATTTGTTGGTACCAAATATGATATTGAGCATCGCACAGATTTGTTCGCTGCCGGTATTATAATGTACCAAGCCTTAACAGGAACTCATCCATTTTATCGCGACAGTATGAGTTATGATGACCTTCTTGACGTGGTATGCAATTCAACCGATTTTTTGGAATTGCCTACATTTAATAAACTCCCCAAACAATTCCAACTGATAGTTAGTCGTTTGCTAGAAAAAGAGCGAGTTCGACGCCCCCAAAGTGCAAACCAAGTTAGTGGGATGTTAAAAAGTTTAAAAGGAAAATTATGAATCGTGGAGTATGGCATCAATTCGGAGACCGTAGTCAAAAAATTGCCATTGAACAACTTGAGGCCTCAATCGGAGTAGGGGTAATAATTAGCCCACGAGATTTGGCTCGTCATAAAGCGATAGAATATGCTCAGATTTACCACGATCTTGGAGCGAGTGTGCTTATTGACCAGCAGTTTCATGTCCCTAGTTTTACAAATAAAAAATTAAATTCGTATGAAACCGAAAAGTATAGAAATACTGTATCCAGTCTTAACAAGATTTCTGCAAATGATCTTAACGAACTTGCCACTATTCTCAGAATTCAACATAGCGACCTATCTGCAGATGGGATAATTGCACCCGCAGTTGTTTATGAAGCGGCTAGAAGTGATATTGTCCAGTTAAATAGCATATTGTTTTCTATGGCGAAACAGGTTGGAGATGATCTAGGAATACCAACATATGCTAGTATCATACTAGGCCGTTCCGCAAATACATCTGAACAAGTAATGCAAAAAGTTCTATCGCAGGCAACCGCTTTAAATAGTGATGGATGGTATTTTGGTTTTGAATTTGGAGGCCAGCGTATTCCTAAAGATCGAGAGCAAGTATTTCGTTGTTTATCTGCTGGATTAACTCTTGCCTGTACGGGAAAGCCTGTGCTTCATAGTTACTCTGGTCCAATGACTTTATTGTCGTTTGGATTCGGAGCAACTGGGACAGCTATAGGACATTCGCAAAATCTTTGGCAGTTTACTCGTTCGCGGTGGCAAAGTTCATCTGGAAATGGTGGGGGTGGTGATGCTCCCCCAAGGTTTTTTTCAACTAAACTTTGGGGGACGGTGATATACCCTGATGAATTAATTCAAATTCCACAAAATATAAGGGCCCAAATATATACTCCGTCTCAATATTCACCTCCCAGTATTTCTAGTTCTCCAATTCCTTGGAACCGTTGGGAATCAAATAAACATTTATTAAACCAAATTGGCTCTGAAATCACACAAATTGCTGCCCACAACGAGCCAAAAATCTGTGCCCAAAGAGCAATTGATCAATTGAGTAATGCAGCATCATTACACGCTCAGATTGAAAAAGTAGGTGTATTTTTAAAAGATGACACCAATTCTTATCAAGCCAATTGGAAAGAAGCAATAGAGCAACTGCTTATAAATCATTCTGATGATTTCGAATACCTAGAACTATTGCGGTAGTTTACTCGGCTTGTTTTATTTTGCAGCCTCTTTTCGCTCTTAGGCCACCTGTCGCTTCTTCTCTAGGAAGGATTTAGAGTTAGAGGGAAGCCATCGGTTATAGATGGGGTAGGTGTATTGGGTTTTTGTTCAATATTGTCTTAGCATTGGATGGATTGGGGTTCGATGATAGCGGGGTCGTCTTTGGTTAAGGGAACGTAGGGCAATGCACTAGATGATGGTCGGTTGGCGAGGCTGGACACGCTGGATGATTTCGCCGTGGGTGGGGAGGGTTTTGAGGTCTTACATGGCCTGGAGATTGAGCCGGGAGACGGGGTCGCGGCCGAAGTAGCGGACCTCATCCTGTCGTTCTGACCGGGTTCTCCGCAGTCCTTCAATCACTGAATAGACCAGGGAGGAATCTTTCTAGCTACAATTGCGACAACACCCTCAATTGCAAATCAAGTTTCTTAGCAACCCGAATTTGTCATTCCGGCATTTACCTAAAGCAACTCAAATCCCAACCAGTGTGGATTCTTCCTTGTAACGTAGCACAAATGAGCTACACTACCACCTATCATGTTCTACTATCATTTTCCAAACGTCCGTATCTCCTTTTTCAAACACGCTACCACCACTAAAACCTCCCGTCCATCCATAGGTTGGTCATTTATTGACTATTTTTTACAGTAAAATGACCATAAAACGCCAACTTTCTTCCAAGAAAGACAGGCCTTAACAGCTGTGATCGGTCTCCAGACGCGCCATTCTCTCCGGTACTGCGCCAACAAATTGACATAAAGATGGAAGGAGAGCAATTGTATCTTTTTTTCTAGACAAAACCGGACATTTTGTGGGGACAATTTGGCAAGCTGGTGATGAGCCATGCCAAATCATTGTCCGAGGAATCTTCTTTGCAGTCGGTGGCTAGTTGGCGTTTGCGTTCGAGGAGGCGGGAGGCTTGTTTGCTGTGGACAAAGGGGATTAGTTGGCTGATGTTGGGGATTCTATTCGTTTTGCTGGTCGCTCTTGGCCGAATTGACGGGTTAGCATAGTGGTTACTTGGCCTTTGTCGTTACGCAGGAAGATATGTTGGGCATCAGCGATTTTGTAGAAAAATTCATTGGGTGTCTCTGGGTAGACTTGAAAGCGGCCTTCGCCGATGATTTGAACAAAGAGCTTGCTGCCTTCATTGGTTACTTCATAGATATCGCCTGTTTCGGCTTCTTCATAACGGCCGACATACGCTGCTACTTCTTCGGCCGTTAGTTCAATTTCCTGCCTGGGCAACTCCCATATAGGTGGTTCATAGCGTGGCTCTAGTAAATTTAGTCCCAACCGATAGATGTCATTGGCGGTATTGGAGAGGATAACGATGCCTATCTGCTTCTCTGGCACAAAGCCAACGAAAGCACGAGAACCACCTGTTCCACCATCAGCGACAAATACATGGGGCTGGTGCTTGGTTTCAATGCCCCAGCCTAACGGCCGTTTCTTGCCATCTGGTTCGCCTGTGCGGTATTGGGTTTGAGCCATATCCTGCATGACAGGGCTCAGCGCTGCCGCTTTGGATGAGGATAGTAAGCCGAGCGTGCCGCCAATAAATTGGAGCATGTCGGCCATTGTTGAGCGCAAAGCGCCCGCTCCGGCCAAGGTTGGCAATGTCCAAAGTGGGACAGGTTCGCAGGTGATGTTGTGAGGTTGGGCTAGACGGCCGTTTTGTTCAATCGAGGTCGTTGTCGTTGTATCTGGCATATTCAGTGGACGACCGATGCGCTGCTCGATTAGCTGGTCGAAAGTTTGCCCAGTTTTGAGGCCGAGTAGATGACCTAACAATCCAAAGCCAACATTGGAGTAAGCGGCTGCCGCTCCTGGCAAATGTGGCAAGGCATATGATCCCAAGAAATCATAGAGCTGCTCGACTGAATAGTCACCATAAGGATTAGTTCGGTCGGCTGGGTTGTGGCTGTTATCATTTCGGGGCAGCCCGGATGTATACGTCGCCAGATGAAACAGGGTAATTGGCTGACCTTCAAACATCGGCGTTTTCACAGTGGATGGGAGAAAATGGCCGATAGGATCATCTAAGGCTACTTCTCCGTTGGCAACCATATCGGCCAACAACAGGGCCGTGAAAATCTTGCTGACGGAACCGATTTCAAAGAGGGTGTCTGCTTGGACGGGTTTGGTGCGGCTCGCATCAAGGTAGCCATAGGGAATGATCTCAGTTCCGGTGGGACTAACAAGGCCAATGATGACACCGACGCTCTTTTTGTATTTGTCTACGTAGTCTTGGAGGGTGGTTTGGATATCGGCCGTTTTGGGGAAAGGTTTCATGACAGTAAGCGCCTAGAAATTGCTCGCGCAAAGACGCGAAGGCGCAAAGGAGACGTCTTGGTTAGTTTGCGTCTTTGGGTGAAATGAAACATTTTCGCTCGGCTTTTCGATAAAAAAGCCCCTCAATTGAGGGGCCTTATATAACTTATGATCGGGTTATCCTTAAAAAATGGGTTTAATTTAGATATTGCCGCAGGTGTCCAGCGAAGTTGGGGTGGCGAAGTTTGCGGAGGGCTTCTTTTTCTAGCTGGCGGATGCGTTCGCGGGATAGGCCGAACATTTCGCCGACCTCTTTGAGGGTGCGAGATTCACCGTCCTGTAGGCCGTAGCGGAGCCGTAAAATGCGGGCTTCTCTGGGCGTTAGTTGATCCAGAATCTCGCTGATCTCTTCGGTTAGCATGTTGTTGGCGACGGTTTCGGCCGGTTGGGGCATTTCAACGTCTTCAATGAAATCGCCTAACTCGGCATCGGACTCGTCACCGACAGGCCGTTCCAGATGGACGGGCTGGCGGCTGGTTCGCAGCATCCAGCGGACTCGGTCGGCGGGTAAGTCCATGTTCTCGGCAATCTCTTCGGCCGTTGGTTGACGGCCGTATTCCTGTTCTAGCTCTTGGGCGACCTGATAGAGCTTGCTGATTCGACCGCCAAGATGGGCAGGAATACGGATAGTACGGCCGTGATTGGCCAAAGCGCGGGTCACTGCCTGCCGAATCCACCAGGTTGCATAGGTACTAAACCGATTGCCGCGACGATAGTCATACTTCTCAACCGCTTTCATCAGGCCGACATTACCTTCCTGAATTAGATCCAAAAACTGCAACCCTCGGCCCCGATATTTTTTGGCGATGCTGACGACCAGCCGGGTATTGGCCCGGATTAGATGGGCGCGAGCGGCATCGCCGACTTCCTGAAGGATAGCTTGTTCGTCCATCTCATCCAGGGTCAACGCCTCGCCTTGCTCTTCGACCAGTGCGACCGATTCATTACCAGCTTCGATCTCTTTTGCTAGCTGCACTTCTTCATCGGCCGTTAACAAACTTTGTTGGCCCATCTCTCGAAAGTAAAGGCCAACAGAGTCGTCAATTGGCACATTGCTCAGATCAAACAGCGGCGCAGCATGGGATTCACCAAAGACAGAACTGCCATTCAAATCCTCAACGCCATCCCCTCCCTCACCGGCGACATCCTCATTTTCGTATAGGGTAATACCTAAATTTTGAATCTCTTCCAAAATATTTTCTAGCAAGGGCAGATTGTTTTCCACTTCCGGCAAAGCTTCTAAAATCTGATCATAAGTTACGTAACCTTTGTCAGTGGCATCACTGAGCAAAGCACTTACGATTTCCATTTCTTCAAATGGGCCTGTCATATTGCTCATAAAAGTTATAAACCTCTTAAAATTGTAGTTGGGGGGTGACTCATCTCACATTGAAGCATATTTGCCAGCCTTAAGTGTAAACTATTTTACACCATCGAACGTGCAGTCTAGCATAGATAAGAGCCAAAAGTCAACCCCCTAAAGCAGGTTTGACAAGAAAATGTCCTGTCCAAAATTAAGCAAAAAGAAGTCCATCAAAACACAAAAACCGGGGCTGGTTTTTCAACCAACCCCGGCTTCTTAATGCTCAAGTAAGTCACCAAAACTATTATCAATATGATTTCGGCGATTTAAATGATTTACTTAACTCCTGCTAAATATTAATTGGTTCGGGTGATGGAAACTGTGGTAATGGGACCGCTCCAACCGTGTGTGCCGGGGAGCAGATCTTCTCCACCTTGGATTCCAGCATGGTGATGAATGACGCCACCTTCGGCCAGGGCGGGGTTACTCGCGCCTGTGCCTGGGTTTCCATCATCGTCCATGACCCCAATGATACCCTGGCAAGGCGGTACGATGTCAGCCAGGTCTTCGGTGTTAATCTCTGAACCAGCATCGTAGGCTTGAGTTTGTACGGTTGTTGTCTCGCCAACATGCTTTGGCAAGCGCAAACCATTCAAGCCAGTGAAACCGTCGTTGGTGCAAATAAGCATGGAGGCGAAGGATATGAAATTAGCGCCCCCACTACTGCTCACATCAATGGTGACGGACTCGCCCGGTAAAATCGGTGGAATGGTTCCGCCAAAAGCAACCTGGACGCTTGAGACATGTTTATTGTTGTTCAAATCATCCATTAGAAAGCTTAAGTCCCCATTTTCGGCAATTTGCTGGAGGCCAAAACTGGCCGCTTCCCCAATTGTGAACACGTTGACTGACGCACGATGGACAGCAACGAGGGGCGGGGTGAGGGGTTGACCTGCGGTAAGATTGGTAAAGGTTACTTCATAGGTTGCTTCCGCTGGTGAAGCATAGCTTTGGCTGTTGGTTAATATGAACAGAAACAGCAAAGCGCTGAGTCCATAAACCGTTCTTCGTACTATTTTTTTCATGTAAACATCTCCTTTGACTAAACAATTTGAGGATAAAGGTTCAATGTGATAAGTCTAGGAAGGAGAGGTTACGTTGCGGTTAATGAGGCATTACCAAGGTCTTGTTAGAGTATTACAATCATGTCACATTTAGAAAAGATTTGTATTTAATAGGGCAAACATGTTTTCTTGTCTTACAGAGATCGGGTAGTTAGAGGTGAGGTTAGAAAACAATAGTCTTGTTACTGAACTGTCTCGTAAAGATGGGGCAATGGCTCGACTGCCTCTTCTGACCAAGTTAATGCTTTCATGAAATCGCGGCGGGCGGCAGCTAGTTTGGCGGGGTCGTTGGCGTGGATGGTTGCCAGCAAGGCTCCTTTGCTGACCTTATCGCCGATCTTAATGGGGATGACCATGCCGACTGCATGATCGATTTTGTCAGCTTTGGTTAGTCGGCCACCGCCGAGCCGGACGCAGCTCCAACCAATGATCCGGGCATCTATGCCAGCGATGTAGCCGCTCTGTTCGGCCGTAACTTCCTCAATATATTTAGCCTGTGCCAGCTTCTCCGGGTCATCCACGAACGCCGGGTCGCCGCCTTGGACGGCGACGAGTTGGCGGAATTTGCTTGAAGCACGGCCGTCCTCACAAACGGCCGTCGCCATTGCCTTTGCCGCCTCCAATGTATCAGCCTTTTTCGCCAACAGCAGCATATGGCCCGCCACATCCAGGCAGTGTGCCCAAAAATCGGCTGGCCCGTTGCCCTGCAAGGTCGCAATCGCCTCTTGAACCTCCAAGACATTGCCAACCGCGTGGCCGAGTGGTTGGTTCATATCGCTGATGAGAGCGACAGTCTGGCGACCAGCATCAGCCCCAATGTCAACCATAATCCGGGCCAAATTACGGGCCGCCTCGACGGTTGGCATAAAAGCCCCCTTGCCCATTTTAACGTCCAAAACGATGGCATCGGCCCCGGCAGCCAACTTTTTAGACATTATTGAGGCGGCAATGAGAGGCGTGCTGGCGACAGTGCCAGTTACATCTCGGAGGGCGTAGAGTTTACCGTCAGCAGGGGCCAAGTCACCCGTTTGCCCGGCCAAGACCAGACCAATATCGACCAACTGCTTTTTGAAACGCTCCAGCGTCAAGTCAAACGACCAACCTGGGAAAGATTCCATCTTGTCCAATGTGCCACCGCTGGAACCAAGACCCCGGCCGCTCATTTTGCCGACTGGCACACCACAGGCAGCGACGATGGGTTGGATGACGAGGGTGGTTTTGTCGCCTACGCCGCCAGAGGAATGTTTGTCTACGACGAAGGGAAGCACATCATGGAGGTCGAGTTGATCACCGGATTGGGCCATGGCCTGGGTCAAATCAACGGTTTCGCGACGGTTCATCCCCTGGATGAAGATCGCCATCATCAGAGCAGCGGCTTGATAGTCTGGTACCTCTTCAGCGGTATAGGCTTTGACAAACCAGGCGATTTGCTCACTACTCAGTTCGCCCCCATCCCGTTTTTGTTCAATTAGTTCAATAATAGACATCGCACAATCCCTTTTGAGGGTGATTATAACATTTACAGGCGGGAACCGAAACCGTATAATGCCAGTATATAAACCAACGGAGGCACTATGACTGAAAGGGTAGATTTCTTATTAACCGGGGGCACTGTAGTGACGATGAACGGGGCCTATGATCTCTTTATGGATGGGGCAGTAGCAATTCGGGATGAAGAGATTGTGGCGGTGGGAACGGCCGAAGAGTTGGCAGCCCGTTTTGAAGCGACCGAAACGATCGATTGCACCAACAAGGCCATCATTCCAGGACTGGTTAATGCCCATACCCATGTGCCAATGACGCTGCTGCGGGGGCTGAACGACGATTTGCGCCTTGATGTCTGGCTGGGCTATTTGATGCCAGTTGAGCGTGAATTTGTCACGCCTGACTTTGTGCGGTTGGGAACGCAGGTGGCCTGTGCCGAAATGATCCGTTCTGGGGTGACGACCTTTGCGGATATGTATTATTATGAAGAGGCGATTGCGGAGGCAACGGCCGATGTTGGTATGAGGGCGTTGTTAGGTCAGACCGTTCTGGTATTTCCAGCGCCCGATGCAGAAACATACGAAGACGCGCTGGCGCTTTGCCGCCGCTTCATCGAGAAATGGAATGGACATTCCTTGATTCAACCGGCCGTTTCACCCCATGCCTGGTATACGGCGACCCCCGAATTGCTGCGGGCCTGTGCCGATTTAGCCAGAGCCTTCGATGTACCCATTCACACCCACATTAGTGAAACCGCTCTGGAAGTGCAAAACTGTCGTCGAGATCACAATATGCCCGTTGTGCCCTGGAATGCTAAGCATGGTTTGCTAGAAACGAAGCTGCTGGCGGCTCATTGTGTTCATCTGGATCGGGGGGAAATGTATGATTTGAAGAAGGCGGGGGCGGGAGTAGCCCATTGCCCAACCAGTAATTTGAAGTTAGCCAGCGGAACTGCTCAGGTGGGGCAGATGGTTGATATGGGGTTGAAAGTTGGGGTCGGCACCGATGGGCCGGCCAGCAACAACGATCTAGATATGTTTGAGGAGATGCGCCTGGCCGCTATCTTAGCTAAAACCGTTAGTAATGATCCGACAGTACTGCCAGCTCGACAAGCATTAGAGTTGGCGACGATTAGCGGCGCAAAAGCAGTCCACATGGGCGAGATAACTGGCAGCTTAGAGGCGGGCAAACGGGCTGATATCACCATTGTTGAGATGACGGGCTTGCATAATTCGCCCCAATTTAACAGCAACCCGGATGCCATTTACTCCCGGTTGGTCTATGCGGCAAAGAGTACCGATGTGGTCGATGTGTTGTGTAACGGCCGTTGGCTTATGCGGGATCGGGCTTTGTTAACGGTCAACGAGGCAGGGGTAAAAGAAAAAGCGGCCGTTGTTGCGGCCGAAATTGATGCTTTTGTTATCAAGCGGGAGTCTAGCCCCTACAACAAATTGGTGCTGTTGGCTGGCGTTCAACGACAGGAAAGCTTTGAGATTCAGGTGAAAGTGCCGCTGGAGAGTGATGAAGCGGTGTTGGCCGTCTTTTCAGAGGAACAGCTGGAGATTACAAAGCGTTCCCATTACAAACAGTATGATCACTATTTCATGTTTGAAGGGGATGATCCCGACGCATCCCGGCTGCGCTATCGAGAGGATGAGTATGTGGATAACGGAGAAAAAGTTCATCAGGCCCGCGCCCGGCTAACCTTATTGGGCGAGGTGCATGAAAAGGTTTATCCAAATACGGTGATGCTCTCCCGTTCTCGTTATCTGGCTCCGGCGGAGCAAAGTTTGCGCTTCTATCGAGAATACTTTGCGCCGGAGCAGGAGATTGAGGTTCATAAGGATCGTCGCCGATGGCGGATCATCTATCAGGAGACGGATTTTGCCGTCAATCTGGACAAGGTCTTAAAGCCCGCTTTGCCCGGTTATTATCTGGAAATTAAGGCCCGCACCTGGTCGCGGAGCGATGCAGAGCGGAAAGCGGGCATAATTACAAAACTGCTAGAGCTGTTTGGCGTTGATCCGGCGACGGCCGTTCCGAAGGAATATATTCAATTGGTGATGGGTTATCAGGAGGAAGGGTAGTATCTAGAATTGGTACGTAATCAGTTTGGGCCGACTGGCAGCCGGCGCTCCACGGAAGGAATATGTTCAATTGGTGATGGGTCAACAGGAAGAGAGGTAATATTTGGATTGGAGTGCAGGCTGGCAGCCTGCACTCCCTTTTTCTTTAGGTGTTAAAAAGCCCCTGGAATTTCATCACAGTATTTAGATCGCCTTCGACCTTAATTTTCTGGGTCATGAAGGCTGTCACTGGGTTTAGGTCGCCAGCAACCATCTTTTTGTAATCATCGGCGGCCATGTGGATCGTTGCGGTTGGATCTTCGGCCGTTCCCTTAGCGGTATCAATCTTGCCGTCAGCAACCTTAACGTAATATTGATCCCCACCCTCGCCAGTCAGGTCAAATTGGACGGTGGCGTTCAAGCCTTTGGCTTTCTCAGCATCAAATACAGAGGGCATCATTTCAAACATTTCATCTAAAGATGGCATAATTTCTCCTTTACTGCCTTAAATTTACTGTAATAGAAGAAGTTCAACTTTTAACCCCCATTACATCTGATATATCGACATCAAAAAAGTTGAGCTTCTAACCTGCCTTCAATCCTGTTTATTTTATAACACTTTCCTAAGTGCGTCTAAAAGGACATCTCCATCGGCTTCCGTATTATAGGCTTGAATGGAAACACGAATGAACTGCTTGCCTTCCCATTCTGTGCAGGGGACTTCAATGCTGAAATCCTCATACAATTGGGTTTTGAAGGCCTTCAAATCTGCTATGGGGGGGAGCGGGGCGACGGCCATTTGATGATAGTATGAGTCGTCTGGATAAAAGGGGGGCAAACTTGTTAGTTGGCTAATTCTGGAAAGTATATCTTTCAATAGCAAATGGCACTGTTGACGGATTTGGGGCCAATTATGTTGGGCTTGAAAGTCGATTGCAGCCGGTACAGATAGATATGCTGAGAGGTCATTGGTTCCTAGCCATTGTAAGTAATCTAAATAATCGGAGCCAAAGGTAAAGGTTCGATTCTCTCCCCAGCCCCAGCCGACTACGAGGGGTTCGATAAGGGGTTGACGAGCAGGATGGGTATATAAAAAGGCGGATCCTTTTGGACTGCACAGCCATTTGTGGGTGTTGCCAAAGTAGAAGTCGGCATCAACTTTTTGCAAATCTAAATCTATTTGGCCTGGGGCGTGGGCGCCATCAATGACGGTTAAGATGCCTTCTGCTTTGGCGCGTTGGCAAATGGCTTCGACGGGGAAAGTGACGGCCGTTGTCGAAGTGATGTGGCTGATGTAGATAACTTTAGTCTTAGGGCTGACGCCTTGCCAAAATCGATCTACAAAGATTTGAGCTGATTGGAAGGGAAGCGGGGTTTTTTGTTGAATGTAAGTGAAGCCATGCTTGGGGCTGAGAAACTGCCAGATATTGTCACAAGCGCCATATTCAAAATTGGTAGTCAGCACCTCATCACCTGGGCCAAGCGAAAGGGATCGGGCCACGATATTTAAGGCAAAGGTCGCGTTGGGAACAAATACGATGTCCTGCCCAGCTACATTGAGATAATTACTCAAGCATTGCCGAGCGTTGGCTAAATGAGCAGGGAGTTCTTTGTCAATGAACTGTATCGGTTGTTTTTCAAGCTGCCGCTGCCATGCTTGATAGGTTTCAAACACGGGGCGGGGGGTCGCGCCAAAGGAGCCATGATTGAGGAAGATCACGTTGGGATCGAGAAGAAATTGTTCTTTGAAGTTTGTCATAAGGAATCGTTCTCCATAGATGAATTATTCAATTTTCAAACAAATTGGTCAACCTTTGTCATAACAACAGCCCGAAATGTTGAAACAATTGAGGCAAACTATACGGTACTTTTGTCTTATAATTACAAATGTTGATGAATGAGCAGCGGATGAATATCGATATGATTGCTCAAACGCAATTTAGCAGCTAGCAATTTTTGTGTCCTATAAGTGAAAAGTTAGCTAACATGCCAAAGTGTATCTCCATATTTGAAAAGAATGAATAACCTGACGACCCGGCAGCGAGATTTGTTACAGCTCTTACTAGATTCGGATGCACCCTTAGGCGCAGCGGAGATGGCTGCTCAATTACATTTGACTGCTCGTCAGGTAAACTATGATATGAAGGGATTGAAGCGATGGCTGGCCCAGAGGGAAGTGCCGCTAACTGTCACTCAAGGAGTTGGGGCTGCATTGAATATCACACCAAATCAGTATAGTTGGTTAGAAAAAGAGTTGAGCGCCCAATCCCGCTTCCAGCTTTATTTACCAGTGGAGCAACGCCAACAGCTTTTAGCCCTCATCTTGTTGGCGACTGATGAGCCGCTTATTCTGTTTCAGATGCAGCGTTTGGCCCAGGTTTCTAGAACGACCATCCTGAAAGATTTGGATAAGTTGACAGATTGGTTGACAGCGCATCGTTTGACGTTGAAAAAGCGGCCGAACTATGGCGTTTGGATTTCTGGCTCAGAAAAGGATCGACGGGGAGCGTTAGCGGCCTGGCTCTGGGGCGAAACGCCTTTAGGTCGGCCGTTAGCCGAAATGACGCATAGTCAAGGGTTGCATTTTTCCTTGAAAGAAGATGCTGACCTACTGCCCTTGATTGATAAGGCCAATCAGATCATCCAAACTTGGGAAACTAACCGCACCTCTAGACAAGTTACATTTGCAGAAGCGCAGTTGAAGGGACACTTTACAGACGATGCCGTACTTTATTTGGCAATGGCGTTTGCCATCCAAATGAAGCGACTCCAACAGGGCAGTTACGTAGAAATAGCCCCTCAAACGTTATCTTGGCTAAAAACGCTATCGGTTTGGGAAGTGGCGACTCAAATTGCAAAGCGTCTTGCTTGGGGTGAAGCAAATAAGTGGCCGGATGATGAAGTAGGGATGATAACCATGTACCTTCTGTCTGCTCCGCGGAATGAAAGGTGGCCGGATGACCTAGCTATTGATGATTCGTTTTCCAGACTGGCAGATGAACTTGTCCAACAGGTCAGCAGCGCCTATAAACTGCCGAGACTGAATGAAGATAAAACATTACGAGATGGTATCATCAGCCATGTAATCCCGGTCTGTTTGCGCCACCGGTTCCAACTTTGGCTGCCTTCTCCACTGCCAGCTGACACACTGCCTGAGAAATATACCTTTGAGCATACGCTCGCCCATGATCTTGCTGAGACAATTGAACTACATACGGCCGTTTCCTTGACTCAAAGTGAAGTGAACAATGTAGCCTTACTCCTACGAGCCGCCTTTATTCGGGAACGGCCGAATCAGGTGCAAGAGGTTCTGGTCATCTGCCCCAGTGGCATGGCAACGGCCCAACTATTGGTGGCCCGCCTCAAAGCTCGCTTTCCTCGCCTGGGTAGTTTCAAGATTATCTCAATGCGACAGTTGACCTCTGAAACGGCCGCACAAGCTGAATTGATTATTACAACCACCCCTTTGTCATCCAATATAGGCAACGCTAATCGAGTTATTCAAGTACATCCCATGCTTTTGCCTGAAGATATCGAAACGATTACACAGTGGTTCGCTTCGTTTTCGTAACGATTGTTTGGGTTTAGGTGTTACTTACCATAAGAAGAGGAAATTCGCGTTTCACGATCACCTAAAACCCCCATTATCTTTGTTTACACAGTAACGTGCCGACCGTTACTTGTATATTTGCACACCAAGTTTCTACATCTTATTTGAGAAAAGGAGAAAATATAATGAGAGAAAGAATTCAGCAGGTTGGCGGCTTTTTAGCGGGAATGATTATTCCTAATATTGGCGCCTTTATCGCATGGGGGCTTATCACCGCCCTTTTCATTCCAACGGGATGGATTCCCAACGAACAATTTGAAGCCCTTGTTGGGCCAATGATTCTTTATTTGCTACCCGTATTGATCGGCTATACCGGTGGTAAGATGATTCATGGCACTCGTGGCGGTGTGGTCGGCGCAACCGCAACCATGGGTGTTGTTGTTGGGGCAGAAATTCCAATGTTCTTGGGTGGCATGATTATGGGGCCGCTTGGCGGCTGGGTCATGCAAAAAGTTGATGAAGTCTTAGAAGACAAGATTCCTGTCGGCTTTGAGATGTTAATCAACAACTTCTCGGCTGGTATTTTGGCCGTCATCCTGGTTCTATTGGGCAATGTTCTTGTTAATCCAGCTGTAACTGGCATTAGCAATGTTGCTGAAAGTATTGTCGATGGGTTGGTTGCAGCCCGGCTTCTGCCATTGGTTGCCCTCGTCATTGAACCAGCGAAAGTGTTGTTCCTTAATAATGCACTGAATCATGGTGTTTTGGCTCCGTTGGGTGTTGCAGCCGTTGAAGAATCAGGCAGAGCCATTCACTTCTTATTGGAAACAAACCCAGGACCCGGGCTTGGCCTTTTAATTGCCTATTACGTTGCGGGTAAAGGTCTCTTGAAAGAGTCAGCTCCTGGCGCGATGATTATCCACTTCTTGGGTGGTATTCACGAAATTTACTTCCCCTACGTATTAGCTCATCCAATCATGATTTTGTCTGTAATCGCTGGTGGCTTCGTGGCGGATCTCTGGTTCACCATTATGAATGCTGGTTTGGTGGCAACCCCATCGCCCGGCTCCATCTTCGCTTATCTGGCGGTCATTCCTCGAGGACAACATTTCGCTGTTCTAGTCGGGGTTCTCCTGGGCGCGGTTGCTGCGGCAGCCGCTGGCATCTTGCTTCTACGAATACGGCCAGTTGCCGTGGAAGAAGAGGAAGAGGAAGAAGAAATGGATACTGACGCGGTTCCAGGACTGGCATAATTAACTGAACCATCTTTAGAAACCCGGTTTTTATGGCTAAGTCCGGTGAAAGCCGGGTTTCATATTAATTTTATAATTGCCAAAGGAGAAAGAACGATGCCCCAATCAATTGCGGCTTCAGATGTCACAACTATCATCCTGGCCTGCGAAGCAGGGATGGGTTCGAGCTTGATGAGTGTGAATTCACTCAAGAAAAAGTTAAAGAAAGCCAAAGTTACTGGCGTTAAGGTGGTTCATAAACCAGCCCGTGGTATTCCAGATAATGCTCAGGTCGTTTTAGTCCATCAAGGGCTGTCCAAAGTGGTTCGGAAGAAAGTGCCTAATGCGGTTGTCGTAACATTCAAACAGTTTCTAAACGATCCTGCTTTTGACCGTGTTGTTAAAGCATTCACCGAAAATGGTGACATCGTGGACTCGGCGGGGTAGGACAATGGCGATCTTGGAAGTAAACCGTATTAAATTAGGTGCAACGGCCGATTCTAAATCCGACGCTATTCGCCAGGCCGGGGAACTCCTGGTATCAAGCGGCTGTGTCGAACCGGGCTATGTCGATGGTATGTTGGCCCGCGAAGACACAATGTCTACTTATCTTGGAAACGGCGTTTCTATCCCCCATGGTCAATATGAAAATCGGGAACAGATTCTCCAAACGGGTATTTCTGTTCTGCAATTGCCAGCAGGCATTGAATGGGAAGATGGCGAAAAGGCCCATCTTGTCATTGGCATTGCGGCCTCATCAGATGACCATGTCGGGGTTCTATCGAATCTGGCCGAGGTTATTGAAGATGAGGATATGACTAATGCCCTCATTCACACCACTGACCCAGAGTTAATCCTTGCGGAATTAGGTAAAGAGTTAGTTGAGGAAGATTAATCACACCGTTAACGATGTGTTGTGCAATTGTGAGGCATGGATTCCTGCCTTCGCAGGAATGAAAGGTTTCAAATTATTTACTTAACAATGTGTTAAAAACAAGTCACATCATGCAAAGGTCGCAAAGATTGTGTCGTAAGGGGGATGCTTCCAGCCAATTAAGCGTCTTTGCATGGTAAAAGTTAAATCCAATAAAGTCTATTAAAGAGAAGGCGGGTTTAGGCCAATGGAACAATTAGATATTGTCATTCAGAACCCGACCGGGCTACATGCCCGACCGGCGAAAGAGTTTGTGAATCATGCCAAGAAATTCAAATCGGATATCCGGGTGCAGCATGGCAAGAAAAAGGCCAATGCTAAAAGCCTGATCTCCATGTTGACCTTAGGCGTGGAGCCAGGGGGTGAGATTCGGATTATTGTCGATGGGGTTGATGAGGCTGAGGCGATGGCGGCGTTAGAAGCGGCCGTTAATTCTGGCCTTGGCGAGGGTGATCACATTGAAGCTGCTAATGGCAAGCCGGAACCAGAGCCAAAGAAAGAGCAACCGGTCTCAGACAAAACGCCAGCAACGGCCGAAAACGAGATTCGTGGTATTCCGGCCGCCCCTGGCATTGCTATCGGCCCTGTATTCCAATTTAAGAAAAAAGAGCTGGATATCGAGGAAACATTTGCGGGTTCCTCGGAAGAGGAGAATCGCTTGCAAGAAGCGATTGAACATGCTCGCGGACAACTGGTGGCCTTACGCCAGGAAATGTTGACCCGTAAGGCCACTGAAGAGGCGGCCATTTTCGATGTCCACCTTGAAATTCTGGACGATCCCGATTTATTGGATGGTGTCCTCTTGCATATCAACCAACGAAAAGGCGCAGCTGAGTCTTGGCAGGCAACGATTGATGCCCGCGCTAAGATGGTGGCTGGTTTGGATGATCCCTTGCTTGCTGCCCGATCGGCCGACTTACATGATGTTGGCTATCGCGTTTTGAGGTTGCTGGTAGGGGCAGATGGAACGGGTCACAAGTTACCCGACCATCCCGTTATTATCATGGCTGAGGATTTGGCTCCCTCTGACACGGCCGCCCTCGACAAAGATAAGGTTTTAGGCTTTGGAACGGCCGTTGGCGGCCCGACCGCTCATTCGGCCATCATCGCCCGCGCCCTCAGTCTCCCGGCTGTTGTTAGCGCCGGGGAAGGCGTTCTTGATATTGCTGATGGGACGCTGGTTATCCTTGATGGAAATACGGGTCTGTTGACGCTCGATCCTGATGAATCGGCCGTTTCCCAAGCCAAAGCCGCACAACAACTATGGCGAGATCAACGAGAGGCGGCAGAGAAATCGGCGGCTGATCCCGCTATCACTCAAGATGGTCATCGAGTTGAAATTGCGGCCAATATCGGTGGTTTAGCAGACGCTAAAAAAGCGATGGACTCTAGCGCCGAAGGGGTCGGTCTGCTCCGAACCGAGTTTTTGTTCTTGGAGCGAACCGATCAGCCCACCGAAGATGAGCAGTTCACCGTTTACCGGGATATTGCCCAGGCTATGAAGGGGCTGCCCGTTATCGTACGCACCTTAGACATTGGTGGCGATAAACCAGTACCTTATATTGATGTACCGCCAGAAGACAACCCCTTCTTGGGTGAGCGTGGCATCCGATTATGCTTAAACCGCCCTGACCTGCTTCGTGAACAGCTACGCGCTATCTTGCGGGCGGCCGAATTTGGCAAGCTGCGGATTATGTTCCCGATGGTGGCTGATGTTTCTGAATGGCGGGCGGCGCGGGAGATGGTTGAGGAAGTACGAGCTGAATTGAATGCGCCGGAGGTGGAACTGGGCATTATGATTGAAATTCCTTCGGCGGCGCTTATGGCTGATGCCTTCGCACCCGAAGTGGATTTCTTCTCCGTTGGCACCAACGATTTGACCCAATACACCCTGGCGATGGATCGGATGCACCCCTCCTTAGCAGGTAAATCGGATGGGCTGCACCCGGCTGTTTTGCGGCTCATAGCCAAGACAGTGGAAGCGGCTCATGCGGCTGGTAAATGGGTCGGTGTTTGTGGCGAATTAGGCTCTGACTCCCAAGCTGCACCAATCCTGGTTGGTTTAGGGGTAGACGAACTCAGTGTCAGTGTCCCATCAATCGCAACTGTGAAGGCAAACGTTCGCTCACTGAACCATTCCGAGGCGAAAGTGTTGGCACAGCGGGCTTTGAAATGTAGTACGGCGGGAGAAGTGCGGGCATTGAAATAATATTGGCGGATTTGGTGGAATTCGTAATTGGTAGCTTTTTTTGTACCTTTTATGAATTAGATTCAACTTGCTAATAATTAAAAACCCTTAACAATAATAGGCAAATTATGACATCAAAATATGAACATTATCATGCGGCTGATACAGCCGTGCCTGAACAAACGTGGGCCTGGAATATGTATGGGCCGGGCGTTGAAAGTATTGGCCGTAATGGCCGACCAGAACAGTTTCCAGTTTCGGAACCGGGCGACGATCAACTGTTAGTACGAATCGACAGCGTTGGCATGTGCTTCTCTGACGTGAAGCTCATCAAACAAGGTAGCAGCCATCCTAAACTCTACAACCGGGACTTGGCCGTTGAGCCAACTCGTTTAGGTCACGAAGTTTCTCTGACTATTATCAAAGTCGGCGCGAACCTTCAGGATACCTATGAACCCGGCCAGCGGTTGGCCGTCCAGCCTGACATCTATCAACAGGGCAAAAGCACCGCTTACGGTTACACGGTTCCTGGCGGTTTGACCCAATATCACCTTATCGGCCCCGAAGTTTTGGAGACAGATGAGGGGGCTTGCCTTTTACCGTTAGAGGGCAATTTAGGTTATGCGGAATCGTCATTGCTGGAGCCGTGGGGCTGTGTGGTAGCTTCTTATACCCAGCGGCGGCGCTTGGAACCGAAAGTGGGTGGCCGGATGTGGATCATCGGCCGTCCTGGTGACGACCGAGATTATACCTTTTCAGCTGGCTTAGATGCCCCGGCTACGATCATCCTGACAGATGCCCCGGATTCGGTGGTTGGGTTAGTTAATCAAACAACGGCTGACATTATTGTTCGCAATGGGTTAAAAGCGGCTGATTATGCTCCATTTTCGGCCGAATTGACTGACGGGGCAGGGTTTGACGACATTGTTGTTCTGGACCCGCGTTCGGCCGATGCAGTTGGTGAAGCTGCAAAGCATATTGCCCGCCGAGGCACCTTTAATATGGTCGGCGAAACGCGACTAGACGGCCTTACTCAGACGGATGTCGGCCGTTTACATTATGATTACACAGCTTATATCGGCAACCAGGGGCCAGACATCGCCGCCTCCTATGGCGAGGCCCGAAACCGTTGTGAATTACAGGCCCATGGATCGGCCGTTATTATTGGGGCGGGCGGGCCAATGGGCCAGATGCACGTCCAGCGGGCGATTGAGCTGCCGGATGGGCCGCGTCTGGTCATCGCTACAGAAATCAATGACGATCGGTTGGCTGCCATTCAAGAAAGATTCACTGCCTTAGCGAAGAAAAACGGCCGTGAACTCCTGGTCTTTAATCCTACGGCCGGGGAAGAAACACTTTATGACTTTGTGATGCAAGCGACCGACCAGCTAGGGGCGGATGATGTGGTCGTTAGCGTTCCGGTTGCCCCCTTAATGGCGGAAGCGGCCAGCGTCATGAATCCAAACGGCATGTTAGTTTTATTTGCTGGCGTGCCAAACGGCACGTATGCCCCTCTCGACTTGAGCGACGTTTATCTCCACAACACCCAATTCACCGGAACCTCTGGCCTGACGTTGGAAGACCAGCGAATGGTGATGACCCGTGCTTTAGAAGGCTCTCTTTCGCCTGGCCGTTCGGTGGCGGCAATTGGGGGGCTGAATGCAGCCCCGGAAGGGATTGAGGCGATGATGGACGGCCGTTATCCTGGCAAAGTGGTCATCTTCCCTCAGATTCCAGACCTACCGCTTATGGGGCTTGATGAGCTGGAAGAAAAGCTGCCCGATGTCGCTGCCAAACTAGGCGAGGGTGGTTTCTGGACCAATGAAGCCGAGGAGGTACTTATCGAGAAGTACTGGCAGCCGAAGGTTGAGGCAGGTGGTTAAGCGGAGAACGGAAAGTAACTTTAGAACAAAGTGACGAGATAGGCTTCCGTTCTCCTTATGAGTAAACGCTACGATGCCTATCTTTGATTTAAGCATCTTTCTGGCATTTACTTAAAGGACGTTATGACCAAAAAACAAAGTGAACCGAGTTACTCATATAGCCGCTATGTCTTTGTTGGGGCAGTGCTGGGCCTTTACTTTGGCCTTTTTTACAACCCCCAGGATCGGGAGCTGAATCTGGTCACGCCCGTCTTCCTAGCAATCGTAGTGACGGTGGTACTGACTGTGTTGTTTGTTATCCAGAAACGGCCGTCTCTATCCGCGCTGCCACTCTATTTTGCGACGACCTTCATTAAGGCCAGCCTGATTTTATTCATCCTGGAGGGCCGTTTACTGCTCTATGATATAGGCGGCAAAGTGGCTGTGACCGCTTTTACTGTCATCATGGCGGTGCTGACCAGCCTTTGGTTTGCCTATGATCAGAAGCGACTCGGATTAGCGACTGGTAATGACAAGGTATGATTTACACCCTGACCCTGAACCCGGCTGTTGACAGGGAAATGACAGTGCCTGCCCTGGCCTACGACACCGTCTTACGGGCCACCGATTGGCAGGTAGACCCTGGCGGGAAAGGCTTTAACGTCTCTCGGATGTTGGCTTCTTTGGAAACGGCCAGCGTTGCGCTCGGTTATGCCGCTGGTCGTAGTGGGGAATTTTTACGAGACAGCCTGGAATCCCTTGATATTGAGACGGATTTTGTCTGGGTAGCGGGTGAAACACGTACGAATGTTAGCATTATCAGCAGCGCCAATGGCCAATACATCAAGGCCAATGAACCTGGCCCAACGATTGGTCTAGCTGATCAAGAAAAGCTATTAGCTCAAATTGAGGCTAAAGTCCAACCAGATGATTGGTGGGTACTAGCAGGCAGTTTGCCGCCCGGCGTACCGACTTCCATTTATGCCGACATCATTGCCATCGTGCAGGCAGCAGAGGCCCATACTATCTTAGATACCAGTGGCGGCGCTTTGAAAGCTGGCTGTGCGGCCGGGCCGTTTCTGGTCAAGCCCAATGATGTTGAAGCAGGCAAATTAACTGGTCTGTCCGTTCAAACTCGCCCCGACATCATCAAAGCCGCCCAAGCTATATTAAAAACGGGCGTAGAAAATGTCGTTATCTCATTGGGCGCGGCGGGGGCTATGCTAGTTGGCGCTGAAGCCGTTTATTTTGCTGCCAGCCCAACGATTGATGGCGGTAATCCTATAGGGGCTGGAGACTCGATGGTTGGTGGTTTGGTCTGGGCCTTAAGCCAAAATATGGATACGGCCGAAGCGCTCCGATTGGGCATTGCCTGTGGTGCAGCAACAGCCAGCCGCAAAGGAACGGCCGTTGGCTCCTTGGAGCAGGTCGAGCAGTTAAGTCAGCGAATTGAGATCATTCCGATTTAGGAGAGAGGATATGTCTTACACGATTAAGGATGAAAGAAGCTATGAAAAGACGGCCGATGCTGTTTTGCAGGCAGCGCTAGGAGCTGTGTCCGGCCTAGAAGGGAGCGTGTTAAAGCAAGAAGACAATGGGTTTGAAGCCAAATTTAATAAAACAATATTGGGTAAAGTATTAGGGGATCGTTCTCAGATTGAGGTCACGCTCTCTCCAAGCGATAACGGAACCAACGTCTCAGCCACAATTTATCCAATTGATCCAGTCGGCCGTAAATTAATGTTTGGCGCGCGTAAGGGGGTGGCTAAAACGGTGCTGACCTGGTTTTGGGCGCACTTAGAACATCGGCTTGGCTGATAATTCATCTTGTAGTCCAATTGGTCTAAAAACTTTATAATCTTCTAGTCACTTGCAACCATATATTTTGGCCCTAGACGCTTGTTCTAATTTAGGAGGAAACCAATGTTTGAGAATCGTGATCATCAGTGGGTCTACCTGTTTAATGAAGGTCAGGCGGATATGAAGGCGTTATTAGGGGGGAAAGGGGCCAATGTCTCTGAAATGATGCGGGTGGGTCTACCCGTTCCTCCGGGGTTTACCATCACCACTGAAGCCTGCAATGCTTACAGCGCCTATCAGCGACAATTCCCCGAAGGCATGTGGTCCCAATCGCGGACTGCGTTGAAGCAGGTTGAAGCCGAAACAGGTAAGCGGTTTGGCGACCCAGCGAATCCGCTCCTGGTATCTGTCCGGTCCGGGGCCGCTATCTCTATGCCAGGCATGATGGATACGGTGCTTAACTTAGGGTTGAATGATGAGACAGTTGAGGGGTTGGCCGAACTGACCGGCGACCGCCGTTTTGCCCTGGATGCCTACCGCCGCTTTATCAGTATGTTCGCTAATATCGTTATTGGCGTCAATCCTGAAAAGTTTGACCGGACGTTGGCCCGATTCAAAACGCAGACGAAAAACGGCCGTGATACCGATCTGACCCCTGAGCAGCTTTCAAAATTAATAGACGCTTACAAACTCATTGTCTTCTCAGATCGACATGGTGATGAGTTTCCTCAAGACCCTTATGAGCAGCTTCGGATGTCAATTGCGGCCGTTTTCGATTCTTGGAACGGTCGTCGCGCCCTGGATTATCGCCGCATTCACCGCATCCCAGATGATTTGGGAACGGCCGTTAATGTTCAAGCGATGGTCTTTGGTAATCTGGGTTGGGGCAGCGGTACAGGGGTAGCCTTCACCCGCAACCCCTCGACAGGGGAAAAGGTTTTTTATGGTGAATATTTGCTGAATGCCCAGGGGGAAGATGTCGTCGCTGGCATTCGCACACCGCAATCTATTCAACATTTGGCAGATGATTTACCGGCCGTTTATCAACAACTTGAGACGATTACCCAATCTCTGGAAAAACATTACCAGGATATGCAGGATATTGAGTTTACTATCGAGCGGGGAAAATTGTGGATGCTTCAAACTCGAACTGGCAAACGAACGGGGGCTGCGGCCGTTCGGATTGCGGTTGAAATGGAGAGCGAAGGGCTGATCGATACGGCAACGGCGATTCAGCGGGTCGAACCGAATCAGTTAGACCAGCTACTACACCCGACGATAGACCCTGATGCTGATGTCACTGTCCTAACAACCGGATTGCCAGCCAGCCCTGGCGCAGCCACTGGTCGCCTTATTTTTGAACCGGATGAGGCAGAAGAAAAGGCCAAGGAAGGGCACAAAGTCATTCTCGTTCGCCATGAGACCAGCCCGGATGATTTTCATGGCATGGCTGCCTCCGAAGCTATTTTGACAGCGCGGGGAGGCATGACTTCTCATGCGGCCGTTGTTGCCAGAGGGATGGGGACACCCTGTGTAGTCGGGGCCAGCGACCTCCACATCAATATTGAAGAAGGCGTCATGCAAGTTGGAAGCAATGAGGTGCGGCGCGGTGATTGGATCACAGTAGATGGTTCAACAGGCCAGATTTTCCTGGGCCAGGTGGCTACAAAGCAGCCTGAATTGGGCGACTATTTCCAAACCCTTATGGGTTGGGCCGATGAAGTACGCCGCTTGGGGGTTCGGGCTAACGCTGACACAGGGCATGATGCTGCTACTGCTCGTCGTTTTGGGGCGCAAGGCATCGGTCTCTGTCGAACGGAGCATATGTTCTTTGGCGAAGAGCGTCTAAAAATTATGCGGGAAATGATTCTGGCCGAAGATTTGGCCTCCCGTGAAGCTGCCTTAGAGCGTCTGCTACCCATTCAGCGCCAGGACTTCTTAGAGATTTTTGAAGCGATGGATGGCTTGCCAGTTACTATCCGGCTGCTGGATCCCCCATTGCATGAATTTTTGCCCAATTTTGAGGAGTTACAGGCGGAACTCTATGAATTGAAGCTGAAGATGCAGCAATCGGGCAGCTTTACTGATATCGATCATTATTTGCGCCAGATTTGGGAAAAGGAGCAGTTGTTGGGTCAGGTAGAAAGGCTGCGAGAAGCAAACCCAATGTTGGGACATCGTGGCTGTCGGTTGGGATTAGTCTATCCAGAAGTAACGGCAATGCAGACCAGGGCTATTTTTGAAGCCGCCTGCGCCGCTCAGGGAAATGGCGTGGATGTCAATCCTGAAATCATGATTCCGCTTGTATCCACTGAACAGGAGCTGGTTCGCCAAAGACAGGTAGTTGATGTGATTGGGGCTGAGGTATTAGGCGCGCATGGCATGACGATGGATTATAAAGTTGGGACTATGATAGAACTACCCAGGGCGGCGCTTATGGCCGATGTCATTGCCCAACATGCTGACTTTTTCAGCTTTGGCACCAATGACCTGACCCAAACAACCTTTGGGCTGAGCCGTGATGACAGCGCCCGGTTCTTATCTCATTACGTTCAATCAAAAATTCTGACCGATGATCCGTTTCAGGTGTTAGACCAGGGCGGGGTGGGTCAATTAGTTGAAATGGGGGTGACACGCGGCCGACAGACCAAACAAGCGTTGAAAATCGGTATCTGTGGCGAACATGGGGGCGAGCCTAAGAGCATTGCTTTTTGTCATGGGCTGGGTCTGGATTACGTTAGCTGTTCCCCGTTCCGGGTTCCCATTGCTCGTCTTGCTGCTGCGCAAGCGACGTTGGCCCAAGAAGCTAATTGAAGTCAGTAATTTTCATTCTGCCAATTTTCCTGGGAATGAATTCCCAGGCTACAACAAAAACGTGTTCTTGGATTTTTTCTAAATAATACTAGTATTGTTTTTAGGGCGACCACAAGGGTACGTCCCTACCTTATTAAATGGATTTGTTTTATTGTTTTTGGTTATCCTTCCTTAATCAATCCGGCGCGATAGGCATCTAGGAGCGCTTTTAGCTCGTTGATTCGCTGTTGAACTTCTTGGCCCTGGTCGGTGTCTCGATTCCAAATTCGAGTGGTTTTCCGCTTTAATATTTGAGTACGAGAATGAATGTCTACGGCTTCTTCAATAGCTTTTTGGGTCGAATCAAAGGGGTCGTGGGCGGCAAGCATAAGGCCGTAGGAATTATAAATGAGGGTGTAGCCCGCAATGCCGGTTTGCTTCTGGTAGGCTTTGGAAAAGCCGCCGTCGATGACGATCAACTTGCCGTTGGCTTTTATAGGGCTTTCACCTTTGCTCACTTTGACGGGAACATGACCGTTGATAATGTGAGAAGTTTCTGGATCGAGACCAAATTCGCGCAGGATTTTATCGGCCGTTTCTTCCTTATAGCGCAGCTCATAATAAGGGTTCATCTTCTCGGCCCGCAGCTTTTCATCCGTCAGGAGATAGCGTTCAAAGGTTGCCATCTTTTGCTTGCCAAACAGGGGTGACATGGAACCGCTCCACAAATACCACATGGCATCCATACCATACTGCTTTTTCTCTGGGTCACTGGAGAAGTAACCTTGTCTGGCCAGCCGATCCACCCGATCCATGAACCCTTTGGCGCTATAGTCAATGCCATCGACTTTGAAGGCCATGAAAGAGCCATCTTCTTCCATCGCGATGCAGCCATGATAGAGAAGGTTGTTGTTATAGACCAGATACATGCTGCCTTTGGCAAACAGGAAGCGAACGTGTTGTTGTAACTTCTCGCTGTTGGCAAAGGAGAGTTTGAGTCGCTCAATGACGTTTTTTTCTTGTTCGCTCAATTCGTAAGGGTTGTCGGGGTCTACGGTGGGGAAACGGCCGTCTAGTAAGGGGTATTTTTGGCCATCTAACACCAACAGCCCCCGCTCATAATCTATTTTGTCCAACAGCAGCCGGTCGGCCATATCATATTGCGGCCGTCGCATGATGATTTGCGCTTCGAGCTTGAATTGAATGATGGTAATAGCCTTGTGCATTCGAGCCATCAGCATGATTTCATTTTCAGTAAATGTTTCGTGGCTGGCTCCTTTCGGCCGAAAAATCTGACAAGGATCGTCTCTATAAACATCCATTGCTAATGATGCTAAGGGTAGCATACTGACAGCATAGCCATTTTCCAACGTTTCCATATTGGCATAGCGTAAACCGATTCGGATGACGTTAGCCATACAGGCTTCACTGCCGGCCGCTGCACCCATCCAAACAATGTCATGGTTGCCCCACTGAATGTCCACTGAATGATAATCAAGCAGCCGATCCATGATGATATGCGCCCCCGGCCCCCGATCATAGACATCGCCGATGATGTGAAGTTGGGCGATGGCAAGACGTTGGATAAGCTCAGCTAACGCCACAACAAAGGCTCTAGCGTTGCCGATAGTGATAATCGTATCAATGATGCTCTGGTAATACTCCTGGCGGTTGCCGATTTCCTCTTGCTGATGGAGCAGTTCTTCGATGATATAGGTGAAGTCGTCAGGCAGGGCTTTGCGGACGTGGGAACGGGTGTATTTTGAGGAGACGACTCGACATAGTTGAATCAGTCGGAAAAGAGTTAGGCGGTAATATTCGGTTTCGTTTTCGGCCGTTTTCAGGGCCAATGGCAGCTTTTTATCGGGATAATAGATGAGTGTTGCTAGATTGCGCCGCTCTTTCTCGGTCATATTGTTGGCGAACAGCTCATCAATTTTGCGCTTAATGGAGCCTGAACCATTTTTCAGAACGTGGAGAAAAGCCTCATATTCGCCATGAATGTCAGAAATAAAGTGTTCTGTCCCCTTCGGCAAATTGAGGAGGGCGTTGAGGTTAATTATCTCAGTACTGGCAGCCTGAATGGTAGGATATTGTTTGGCAAGGAGGGTTAAGTAGGAAAGAGCGGGTTGGGATTCCATTTATTGCTTTGAATTAGAGCAGAGCCTTGGTCACTTCTAAGGGAGCGGCTATGTGAGTCTGCCCTCTGCCCGGTCTTTTGAGAAGATATGATTAAGTGAGAGGCGATTCTAGCGTTAACTCCAGACCGCTCATGGCAATATAGGTGACAGGGGTTAATAGTTTATTCTGCAAAGAGAACGTTTCTGCTTCAGAAAGCGAGATCATCAAGTAGTCTGTTATCGAAGCAACTAAATCGCGTAATTGTGGCAACAGGTTTTGAGCGGTTAACTCGGCCGTTAACAAAGCCGGATCAGCATAAATTCGCTGCCAGGGACCTATCCACTGCCGCACAATATCTACCGCCTCATCAACCAACAGTAAACTAAGCCGCACCTGAGCCGGACCTTGGCCCGATTGTATCGATAATATCTTAGCTGTTTCAGGGGGCTGACCGCGAACCTCTCGGCTAATTTTTTGTATTTCGGCCAATGCCTGGATATAAGGGATAATGGTATCAGTAAGATAATCAAGGGTTATGCTCAAAGACTGAGCAGCTTGACTATCAGTCAGCAGAAAAACCTTTTCCTCCACACTGGGAGCAACATCAAAGTAGACCATGATGCGTAGTTGACCCAGAGAAAGTTGATCATACGGCTGTAGGCGGTGTGAATAGGTTGGCGGCAGAAAACGACCATTGAGCGAAGTGCCATTCGTACTACCCAAATCCAGCACCATGAATATCCCATCGACATAGGTAATCTGAACATGACGGCGTGATACGCCCAATGTCACCGCACCATATTTCGTCAGATCAAAGGTTCTGGTTGTCTCTATTTCTGCTATCGGCCGTCCCAAAATGATAGTTTGGACACTCTCCAAAACAATAGGTTCGTCTTCGCCATCTACAAACAACACCAGTGCATCTTTAGTAAGGTCACCTAACTGTTCAACAGATGGCAAAAAACCCGTTACTTGCGGTTCGCTCTTAGCTATCTTTTCTGTCGTGAAAACTTTGTTTCTGTGGGCAGACAGCAACCGCCCACAACGTTCGCATTGCTCAACACGTAAGGCATTTTCTGTGCCACAAAACGGACAAATCTTTTTTTGAACCATAATATCGCTTCTTACAAGAATTCTATATTAGGATAGATTCCTACAATATTTCCAGTTGTGTATAATCATAATATAACTTTCGGATAATTCAATGACAAATCTATCGCCAATAACTGTACCCCTTCATGAAACCCCACTGAATCGAGGTGATCGGCTGGGTGATATCATACTGCTTGAGCGTATTGGAGAAGGCGGCGAGGGTCATATCTGGACAGGATTAGATGATCGGCATCAACGCATTGTAGCTATCAAAGTAACAAGCAGGCCAACGCGGGCAGGCGCAAATTCGGTCAAGGTCTCCCACGATTTTGAACGGCAGATTCACCTCATCGCCAGCCTTGACCATCCTAACGTGCTGCCGCTTTATGAATTCGGCTCATCCGACTCCCATTACTTTTTTGTGATGCACTACTCACCACTAGGCTCACTGGCTGATTTGCTCGACACCGGGCCTTTGACGCTAGACGAAACAGTGCATTTCACCGCTCAAATTGTCCGCGCCTTAGGGTACTTGCATCGGCATGAAATCATTCACCGTGACCTAAAACCCAGCAATATCTTACTAGGCAGCAACCGCCAACTTTACCTGGCTGACTTTGGCCTGGCTAAACGTCTCTCTGATGAGACTTTGCCTCTACACACAGGGCGCGGAACTGGCCCTTATGCTCCTCACGAGCAGCACACGCTGGCCCAATTAACACCCCAAGCCGACATCTACAGCCTGGGCATTGTCATTTACCAAATGCTGACTGGGAGGCTACCTTGGGATGGGGAAGCCAATCTGGCAACTAAACAGTTGCATGAAGGATTAGAGTTACCAGACATTCATGAGATGAATACGGACTTATCTCTTTCCACCACCCAAGCTCTGCGAAAACTGACCGCTTTTGATTGGACACAGCGCCCTGGCTCAGCCAATGAAGCCTTCCAGTTATTAATAACTGCCTCAGCCAATATTAGCAATAAGTATCTGACTGATCTTTATTCAGACCCACCCGTTATCCGCGAAGAGTTGATTGAAGCCCAAACAGCCCAGCAGCTATGGGAAGTGTTACAAGCTCAGGGCTGTGAACCGCTAGATGTCTCCTTATCCCATCTGGCCTATTTGGATTCGGCTTATACCAAAGAGAATGGGGATAGCCTGGTCCGTGATGATGCCCTGCGGCATTTTATGCTTATGGGGGCTATTGTTCATAGTTATCATCTGAGTTATTGGTGGCAACAAGTGTCGGACCCTCAGGCACGATTACAGATCTGTGAAGAAGCTTTGCTGCAAGAAGATAGCGCTATCGCCAATCGAGCGTTGAATTTGTTGACAACGTTGCAAGGATCGCCCGGTGTTACTTTTTCAAAAAGGCTTCTCGATCATCTGCTGGAGTTAGTTGTAAACAGCCAAAGCGCGGCTGCACGCAGTCAGGCTTTTGACCTATTGATGAGCGCCATTCCTGAAGGGCATACCTGGCAGCCTGTCGGTTTCACGGCCGAAGGCGATGCGAAGTTAGCCTGGCTGGCTCTGAGCGATAGTGCCGCAGCGGGGCGGGCGGCGCAGCTTATTGGACAAGCAGGTAGTGAAACGGCTGTCCAAACGCTATTAACGAAACAGGATGAAGTTGAACCGGGTCGATTCCTGAACTTACTACGAGAGATTCAGGAAGCAGCGGGCGGTTTACCAGCTATCATCCCGATCAATATTCGATTCCGTCTGTGGTTAAATTCCCTTCAAGAGAAATTACTTGAAGACAGAGCAGTTCTATCCTGGTCAAGAGGCTCGATAGGGCTTATATCGGGCATACTCTTCAGCCTACTTATGCTCGTTGGTCTCTTGTCTCGAGTAGATGCCCAAATGCGCGATGGTCTATTGACACCTTATCCCGTCAGTAATATTGTGACCATTGTGACCGTCAATGACGAGAGTTTGGCCTATTACGGCCGTTGGGATGAATGGCCCCGCTCGCTTCATGCTGATTTGATCGAACAGTTGCAAGCCGCCGGGGCTAAAACAATCGTCTTTGATGTCTTCTTCGGTTCAGACACAGCGAATGATGCTCCTTTGTTAGATGCCATGCAAGCCGCCGATAATATCATTCAGCCTGTGTCCGGGCAGGGCGATGCCTTTCATGAAAGTCCCGGCAGCTTGCATTATGCAACAGGTCTATTACCTACGGCGGATTTTTTGGCAGCAGCATCAGTCGTGGGGCATGTCAACATCCTGCATGACGATGATGGTTATGTGCGACGCGTTCCTACGACAATCACCATTGGGGATCAATCCTATACCAGTCTCGCTATTCGCAGCCTTGAGTCGTTCTTAGGGATAAAGGAACAATCTGTGCTTGAACCCCAGAATGGCTTCTTGTCAGCAGTGGGACGACAAATTCCTGTAGGCGCTTCGGGTGAAATGCACCTCTACTTTGCGGGGCCGCCAGCCCAACCTGGTTCGACCACCTTCAAAACTGTGAGCTACCTAGACATTTTGCAAGGTGAAGTAGACCCGGATTTGTTCCGAGATAAGATTGTTTTAATTGGTATTACTGCCACGGCCGAACCGGATCGCTATTTAACGGCCGTCAGCCGAGGCCGTCCCATGTACGGGGTCGAAATCCTGGCTAACACCATTGAAGCTATCTGGTCCAACAAATTTATCATGTTTCCCAGCGATCTGACCCGGATCATTATTTTGCTCCTATTGGGAACATTGACAGGACTTCTTTGTACTCGCCCCTGGTCTGGTCTGGTTCTGACTGGCGCGATTGGGACGCTTTATTTCTTTTTCGTCAGTTGGCTTTTCGAGACTCAGGCCATAATGCTCGACATCTTGCTCCCGTTCTTAACCATCGCCAGTAGTTACATCACGGTTACTACCTATCGTTATGCTATCGAAACCCGCCGCCGCCGCGAGATGCTAAAGCTCTTCGCCAATCACCTATCACCAGAGATGACGGAACGAGCCTTTACGGCCGTTAGGCAAGGCCATCTTAAACTGGATGGACAGGAACAGACCATCTCGATATTGATGATTGACCTACAAACCAGACATGATTTCAGTTTAACCTATGAGCCAGATCAGGTCATGGCCCTTTTTAAGGAATATTTGGGTCTGATTACCGAAACTCTCTTTGCCCAAGAGGGAACAATTGTCACAATGAGTAATCAACAAGTGGTCGCTATGTTTAATACACCGCTGCCACAAACGGAACACGAGCAGCAAGCTGTTATGACGGCCGTTAAAATCCAGAATCGTCTCCAGACATTCTCACCATCCCTTTCTCTCAAACAGACAGGCTCTTTTATCATCGGCCGCTACGCTATTGATACCGGCCGGGCTGTGGTGGGCTATAGTGGGGCTTCGGCTCGTGATGGGTATCGTGTCATTGGCGCGCCGCTCCAAGCAGCCGCTCATTTAATTACCCTGGCTGAACCTGAGCAAATTCTTCTTACGCAAACCGTTTACAACAAGCTAGACGCAGCCACAAAAAACAAAGCATCAACCGCTTTTTCTACTGCGGTTGATGCTCATTTAGAATCAATATTTGAAATATCAGCCTGATTTACAAATTCCAGGCTACTTTCCCGATTGTAATGCTAATAACTAACAATATCTCTTTACGCGCTGTTACCATTGCCATTATTACCACCACCATTACCGTTACCTTGACCTGGTGGATCGCCTCCACCTTCAGGTGGTCTACCATTACCCGGTGGATCGTCAGGCGGGTTGCCTGGCACAGAATCTGGCGGTCCGTTGGCGTTGTCTTGACCAGGTGGGTCGCCACCGCCTTCAGGCGGATCGCCATTACCCGGTGGATCAGCAGGTGGATGGCCCGGAACAGAATCTGGAGGCCCGTTACCGTCGCCTGCTCCTGGCACCTCATTAGGCAGGTCACGCGGCCTATGATCTGGTGGGCCGATTCCATTAGGACCATTTTCAATTGGGAGCAACTCCACTGGAATATGGACAGGTTCCGGTTCAGATTCAATATTTAGCGCTTCCGACTGCGCTTCTGCCGGAACTGGCAAAATAACAGTTGGGATTGATGGGAGTGTCGATTTCGACGGTTGCGGTTGAATATCAGGCTCAAGCGCTTGCTGAGGTTTTACAATAAGGGGCTGCTCAACAACGGCCGTTACCTCCATCCCCGCTGACACGATTACTGACTCCTCTTGACCAGACAAAGCAACTTCAACCTTACCCTCATCACAAGAGATATAGGTTTCATCGGCCGACATATAGGCTACCGTAAAGATCGTACCCCGTACCGATGCCGTTGATGATGGCGTGCTAATCTCAAAGCGATCCCCTATGCCCAAGACAGTCACAACCCGGTTGACCGTTTGACCAGCCAGCAACCTTAAATGGACCCGATAGCCGTCATCATTAATTAGCAATTCATCTACATTTATCTCTGTTCCTGCCGCCAGATCGACCGTACTACCATCAATTAAACGGAGTTGGGCAGCAGAGGCGGCCGTTAGAAAGATTTGATCGCCTGAACTTATTGTAAGGGCTTCGTCTGTGGAGACGGTCACTTCCTGGCTGGCATTTCGGCTGTTTGCTTGTATCACCGTTGCTTGGCCTTGACCGACAACCAGCGTAGCAGCGGTAGGGCTATTAGGCTGGGCAGAAACAAAAGTACCAAGCAATAAAATAAGAAGAATAACCACCCCAACAGCCCAGCTACGCCGCTTAGGTAACAAATTCATGATACCCCAATTAAAGGCGCTTTTATTCTTTTGGGCTTTATTTTCCAACTGACCTGACATCTGATAAGTATGCGGCTTTTCTCGGCCTTCGACTTCCGCCACAAATGAATTCAACGAAGTACGATCCATTCCAACATAATTAGCTATCTGTATCATGCCATCACCAGACAAGGCCTGCTGGGGACGACTGCACAAAGCGAGTTTGGCTAATTGCTCTCTATTAATCTGCAAATGACCAGCAACATCTTCCCAAGAGAGCGCTTTTTGCGAAGCGTACTGTTGGACATATGGAGCAAACAGCGTCTTGTCTTCAATTGCCGCTTTCGCCATTCTAATCAATAAGTCAGACAAATTTATTTAACCTCTGTCCCTTATGGGACATTAATCCACTATAACTATCTATAGTTCCGAGTCCAATGCCAAAGTTCGACAAAACTTTTTGTTGAAATCAGGATTTGCTTTTGCCAATACGCTGTCCAAATCGCCGAAGTTGTTTGATAAGCCGGTCTTTGGTTCTTTTTACTTCCCGTCTTCGTGTATTTTTATCCTGATTAGCTATCCCCATTACCTGTGCGTAACGGTCTGTTTCGCGCACACCTTCTAACATCAACATCAAAACATCGATGTCTTGGGGGGCTAATTCAGCTTCCAAGGCTGCTAATACCTCCTTGTGTGACAGATCTGTATACTGTGCTAACCATTCATCTAAGGCAAAGTGATCGTCGATAGAATTTTCCATCGGCTCTATACTCAGATCCTCTAAAGCGGCCAAACGTCGCTCGCGGCGGCGATTTTTATCTAACAAATTTAACATATCACCACGCGCCGCCATGCGCAGATAAGCCGCCAAGTTCAGTTTTTGTGGATCATATTTTTTTGGTTCAGCTCGAAAACGTAACAACACATCAATGGCTACCATTTCCAGATGATGCGACGCTTGCTGAGGAAATTGATTCCGCAAAAAAGCAACGAGATGCGGCAAGATACGCTCGCAAATTTCAGCAAAAGCTGTGGGGCTATTCCCTAGCAGACTCTGGTACTTCTCATCCTGCCAGGCTCGGTCTGGCTCAGATAATTTCATGAACTCTCTCGTAACAGTATAGCCTCAATGGTCATTTATGCCATTTCTGCGAACATACTTGAACACAATTTCAACCTGGATTGTTCGGTCGTCTACTGTTCAAGCGATATGTGCTGCCATTGGGCGACGCCAATAGGGGTTACGATGTAGTTTTGCAGGCGGGAATTGACGAGTTCGGCCGTTAAACTGTGGGTTGTGAAGATAGCAGGGGCATCATTCACAATACGTTGCTCTATTTGGGCGTAGAGAGCCATACGGGTAGTTACATCTGGCTCAATTCGGGCCTGTTCAAGCAGCCGATCTATCTCTGGATTACTATAGCCTCCCAGATTCTGTTGGGAGCCGGTATGAAAAAGAATATCGAGGAAGTTTTCCGGGTCGGGATAGTCGGCACACCAGCCACGCCCAAAGAGATTGCCTGTATTGCCGCCGTAAAGCTCGTCTAGGAAGTTAAAGGGTTCAACCAATGACGGTTCAATTGTCACGCCTAAGGCTTCTTGCCACATGGTGATGACGGCCGTTACATAGCTGCCAACAGACCCATAACCAGAGGTCGTGTAGGTAATTGGTGGCAGATCGGCCGGATCAGGATAACCAGCCTGGGCCAGCAAAGCCCGCGCTCGTTCCGGGTCGAAATCATAGCCATTTAACTGACCTGTATAGCCTGGCATTCCTGGTGGCAGCACGCCGATGGCTGGCAGCGCATTATTCTTAAATAGACCGCTAATCAACCGCTCCCGGTCAAAGGCATAGCTAAAGGCTTGCCGAACCAATGGGTCATCAAATGGTGGCTCGGCGCTGTTGAAAGCGATCATGCCTGTACACATATTGACCCCAACTCTGAGGTCGGGATGAAGAGGATCGTTCGGGTCTTGGACTCGTTCGAGGGTGCTGCCACCTACCCCAACCCGGTCAATCTGACCATCTTCATAGAGATTGAGCGAGATACCCGCCCCAATTAGATAAACGACATGGCTGATCGACGGGGGTTCCAGATAAAAGCTTTGGTTAGCAGCTAATATGACGATCTCATCATCTTGCCACGTTTGCAAGGTAAACGGGCCAGTTCCATTCGGTTCCCGATCCCAGTCAGATTGGCCGACGTTATTCTGGTCAACGACAAAGGAGACGGGGTAGGTTAATTTCGATAGAAAATAGACCTTGGGAGCATCAATACGGACGGCAAGCGTGTGACTATCAATGATTTGGAGGCCGCTAATAGTAGCCGCTTGACCGCTGTTTTTTTCGGCCGCACCAACAATGTCGCCTAAATAGGTCATAGCGGTGTCTGATTCGGTGGCTGGATCAAGCGCCCGCTCCCAGGAAAAGACGACATCTTCGGCCGTTACCGAACGGCCGTCATGAAAAACAGCCTCTTTGCGAAGGTAAAAGGTATATAACGTACCATCCGGGCTAACTTGCCAACCAGCGGCCAGCCCTGGTTTAACCTGCAAATCGGTATCTAGTCGGGCCAGCCCGCTAAAAATACCACCAACAGCCCCAGCCGCACCACCTCTTGTGGTGGCTGGATCGAGGGTTTGAGGCTGGCCGCCAACCATAAATAGCGCATTTTCTCGATCCACCCCATACTTTTCGGCCGGATTTTCCACGCTGCCAGCGGCCAAATTACAGCCAAATACGAAGAATATTGCCAGAAATAGGAAGGGTAACAACTTATTTCGCATATCGTTTCTTCCTTGAACGGCCAACGAATAGTAGCCCAACAGCAAATAACGGAGCTGCGCCTAAACCGCAAACGCTGATTGATCCGCCTGATTCGTCGGGGGGATCGGGGGTCGGGGATTGGGGGCTAGGGATCGGGGATTGGGGATCGGGGGTTGGGGTCGGTAGATCGGCGACGGCCGTTCCCTCTAGTGGCGATTGAAGCGTTGGCGCTGGGGTTGGATCTGTGCCGCTTTCCCCTGGGGGGCCTTGCGTTGGCACTGACTGAACGCCATTTAAGGGCTTATAGGTTGGAACGGCCGCAGCCGAGATGGCCGTCGGGGTTGGTGGAATCTGTCTGGCAGCCGCGCCAATTGCCTGTCGCCAGGCAATTTCCAGTCCGTCAGTATTAAAACCATATACTTGTTCTAAAGCAGCATCATAGCCTTCCGCTTGGGCCAGGGTTAACAGGAGTTCCTGCATTTTTTCTGGCCCGTATGTTTCCAGCAAAAAATTGACAAGACTATAGCTTTGACTATAGGCCAGACTTACGCCACTATCATGGGAAGGAAAGGCTCCATTCAGGCTGCGAACGGGAAAAAAACCGTTGTTGTCAATCGCTAATTCGAGATCGGTTAAGACGGTGTTGTCTGGTTCGCCTTCGGAATAGACGGCGAGTCCTTCGTTCAACCAGTTAGGACGACTGCCGCCAAGACAGCTTTGACCAAAACGGCCGATCACTAGATGAGCCAACTCATGACGGACGGTCGACGTTCCCCAGGTGGTGGCAATGGATGGTTCCACCCCAATCAGAATGATGTTGTAGCCGGAAAAGGCCACCCCACCAGCCCAATCTTGAATAAACAGCACTGCCTCACGCATATCGGCCGAGTTGCCATAGATGAATAGCTGTACCTCATCATTCAGATCGATACCGACATCCGCTTCTAGTTGGGCCAGCCCCTCAACGGCAGCATCTAAGAGCGTTGGCCCAACCTCATCGCCCGCATACCAATGTAGGCGAATGTTATCGGCCGTTATCGTGCGCCATTCAAAGCGTTCATCCTCAAATATTAACAGTTGACGAGGGGTGGTGAAGGTGTTGCCATTGGTATCTGTGACCGTCCATTCCCACCAGAGGCTGGCCCCTGGCGGTGGGTTATTTGAGCGGCTCATAATCCAAGTCCATTCAACGGAGTTGTTTTCAACTTCGTCTACAGAGACATTGGTTCCGGCATCTATACAACCGCTCACGCCCAGGTTGTAAGTCAGAACAGCCTCGGCAATCGTCACACTGTTATCGAGTACAAGTTGAAAAGCGGCCGTGTTGGGAAAATCCACCACAACCTCATTGCTGACAATCGGGAGTTGGCCTGTTTGGACCGCGTTTGGTTGGGCTTGAACTAAATAGACTTGAGCAAAAAATACTAGAAGCCCGCATACAAGCAGTAATAGGCCCTTTTTCAGATAGGTCATGGATAAGAATTTATCTGAAAGTTGCCAAGAGGCAAAACAAGAGGCGGGAGATTATCTATTCTAGCAGGGTCACTTGAATGGTCATCGGAATAAGTTGAACATCAACCTCATCTGGCGCCACAACTTGAGGCGTCACTATCATTGTTTCTCCAGGAGAAAGGTTTTCTAATTCGGACGCATCAACATATATCCGGATCAACCCAGGGTTCGCTTCAATTTCATCCAAAATTGGTATAGGGCCACTTAGGACAACATCTATTGAATTAAGGTCAAGACTTAATGTCCCATTAACCTGGTTAAGGATTTCAATTTGCCGGGTGATATTCAGGGCGCCCGTGCGGGCAACGACCTCAAGCTCGACCCTGACCGCGACCAAAGCCTCCCCCTCCTCAGTTAAGAATTCCAGATCGGGCGGCGTTGAAAGTGGCACTTCCACACTCAAGTCGCCGACGATCTGACTAATATCGATCGGAACCGTCGAGATGAAGTTGCCTAGGGTGTCTAATAATTCAGGCGACCCTAACACAATCACCCTTGAGGGAATCGTCCGAATACGATTGATGCGATATCCGGTTGGCAAGTCACCTTCTGTTTCAACGTTAATGCCTATAAGCCGAGAGTTTGCCCGCTGTCCAATGGTAACGTTTACCTGAATTTCTTGAGGTTGCAACGTCACCCCTTCGACCGTTTGACCATCCTCATTGATTGGAATGACTTCAACGCGGCTTGACTCAAGGGCATTGTCACCTGTAATAACGGCTTCTGCTTGCAGACTTGCTATCTGATCAATGGTACTTTCAGCGCCAACAACAACGACCTGGGTGGGTGTAATGGTCGGTATATCCTGAACCTGGAAAGCGGCCGTTAAATTCTCCTCCCCCGTCAGTTGAATATTGACATCCATCGTGCGGCTGATAATTTGGGCTAGCTCCACATCAAGGAGAACGGGGTCAATTGAGACAATTTGAACGGGCGAGACGCCAGAGCTAACATCAACATTCAGGCGATGGAGACCCGTCTCTTTACCCTCCAGAGAAATGGTAGCCTGAAAAGCATTGGGGCTGAGGCTGGGCAGCAAAGCATCAGTGGTTTTGACAACGGCCGAAACTGTTTTAGGCAGCTCTGTCAAAACTCTACTACCATCAGGAACATCTTGGACAACCAGGGGAATATTCTCAATGAGCGTCTGGCGGGCGGGATTTGTCTCCTGGATAACAAAAGCCCAGGCGGTTAACGCCAAAAGCGCCGCAGAAGCCCAAAGCCCTAAATTTGTAAATCCTTCCCTAGAAAATGAGGGTAGCAAGATGGATTTAATGCGATTCCAGCCTAAAACGAGGAATTCTTTGACTGATGGCTCTTCAGTATTCGACTCGTTTGGCTGGTAAAAATCGACAATTCGTTCACGAAGCTCAGTCAAATCAAGGTCGAGATATAGCTGGTTATCCCTGGCAACGGCAATACGGCCAGTTTCCTCACTAACGATCACAGCCATTGCATCAGAAGCCTCACTCAAACCCAAAGCAGCCCGATGGCGCATACCGAGGCGGCGGTCGCCCCCATATAGTTGGCGGTTACTTAGCGGCAAGACACAACTCGCCGAAACGACATCATCCTGGCGAACAATGACGCCGCCATCGTGAAGGGGCGTACCATCATAGAAAATCGTTTGAAGTAATTCGCTGCTAACTTTTCCCCGAATGGGAACCCCGGTTTCGACGATTCGGCCTAAATCATCGTTGCCTTCCAATACAATTAAGGCTCCAATCTGCTTTTCGGCCATATTTTCTACTGAGCGCACAATGGGCAGCAAGGTAGATTCCTGCACTCGTTTTTGAAAGGAGCTTGTTCGGAAACTACGGCCCAAATTTTCTAAGAAACGCCGCAGTTCAGGTTGAAAGATGACAGGGGTAGCAACCAGAATTGCGACCAACGCACCCCGAACAAGCCAATCAAAGGTTGGCAGGGGCAAAAATACAGTAAAGACGAAGAGCACCAAAATTAAAACGGCCGCGCCCCGCAGCAAAAATGCGGCCTGACTGCGCCGGATGAGGTCTAATATCACGAAAAAGACAACTGTCACCAGGAGCAGATCGAAAACTTGAAGCAAGGATATACTGGATATTCGGAATAATGCGTCGGCAAATAAGGTGTCAAATGAAGGAATCATACGGTTTTTTTAAGTAAGTTTTTCTCCCTCCACATCAGGAGAAATGTCAAAATAATCGAGGATGCGCTTGTTAATTTTTTCTATCAACTTTTCAGGATCACTATCATCGAGAGGAATCTGACCGCCAGCAATGGTTTCCCTTCCACCTGCGCTTCCTCCTTGTCCGGCAACTGTTTGAGCCAACTGATTTACGTCGATTTGCTGCTCTTTTGTTCGTATTGAGAAATGGATCTGTTCATCGAAAACACCTAAAGCAACGATATAAGCGCTTTCTGCCAGTCTCAACATTAAATCAGCGATCTCAGCTACCAAATCTGGATAGGGCAGCTCTTCAAGATAGGTAATGATTAAGCCGTTTTCATAGGCTCTGGCTCCTGTCATGGCAGCTGCCAAGCCCTGGAAATAACCTGGCGACACCTCGGCCTTCTCGAAAGACAAGAACGCATCAATATCGGACAAAGAGGAAAGATAACAGTAGGCGTTGACATCGGCTCTGGTTGTATTTCTGCTTAACGCCAAAGTATCTGTTTTGATACCATAAAGCAGGGCAGTCGCTAACCTTTGCGGCGGTTTGCAGTCGGCGGCTTGCAAATATTGGGTCATCATGGTGGCTGTCGCGCCGATGTTCGGCCGTACATCACTATATTTGGCTTGACCATTTTCATAGTTATTATGATGGTCAATCACGATAAGGGGTATCATTCCATCGGGTATGGGGTTATTCTTAGCCTGGGGATGTGTATCAATTAAGGCGAAATTTTCCGGCGCCATTATCTCGCCATCTGGTAACTGTTGTAGGGATACATCCAAGTATTCGACTAAGGCAACATTCTCTGCACGGCCGATCACTCCTTGATAGACAATGTCACCTACCAAGCCAACCTTCTCTTCCAACAAGAACTTCAAGGCCGCACCAGCAGCGATGGCATCTGGGTCAGGGTTATTGTGCAAAATAATCGTTAGCTCGTTCACGCCAGAAACGGCTTCAAGCAACTTCTCTAGCCGATATTGAAATTGATATTGGATCATCCTTCAAAAACCCTAAGCTATAAATTAGCGACCTGACTATTATAATCAATCGCTACTCATCCTTCTTAAGTGTTTGGCGGTTTGGTCCTTAAAAACAATCTATTGAGCAAACCGGCAAACCAGGCAGTGTCGCAGATTTCCGATTTTAAAGCATTTATCTGCGACACACTTAAATGTCTCATAAAAATACGGCTCTGCAAAATAAATGTATCCCTATATATATCTTATATCATCCTGCCCCGATTGCGCTTCATATCTCGGTGATCGCCTTAATCGACCAACAATACCATCTGGCACCATTGATATAGGCTGATATCGTCCTGGGCAAATGACCAGTAGGCGGCAAGCCACCTTTCGACGGCCGGACACAACCCCACCAACGCCCGCTCAGCCAACCACTCTTGGGCCACTGCCCGATCCCTATCAGTTGCGATTGGGGTTATAGCTGGGGCCAAGTAAACGGCCGCAGCCAATGGATCCAGTCGACGATCGCCCATAATGGCGGACGCGCCGAAATCAAGGACGGCCGTCACCCGCTCTCCTTCAGCCATCATATTGCCGGGAAAAGCGTCTAAATGAACAAAAGCAGCTTCATCGGGTTCTGAGAACATAGCCGCCAGTAGAACCGGGTCAATGGATTGAAATTCAGGGCCAGCCGCTTTGAGGCTTTGGGCGGCCCGTTTCTCAAGATATTCTTGAAAAGTAATTGTGCGAATGGCATTTGTATCTGCAATATCGCCAAACCAGGGGCGATCAAGGATTAGATCGCCTATTTGACTGGCCGTATCAAGATAGGCTCGAACCAACGTCTCACGAGATTCTCCTTTCTGCTCAGCCAAGACTTGATCTAACGGCCGTCCAGGCAGCCGCTTCTCAATAGTGACGATATAACCATCTATCTCAAGCGTGTCGAGAATGGTCGGAATTGCAAAGGGGAGTTGGTCTGCGTTTTGGCCTAACTCGGACAACAAGGCAGTTCGGCCGTCCACATCTGCCCGGCTTGCTCCGCCTCGATTGATACGAACAATGCGCTCATCATCAAAAGCCAAGACCCAGGCTTCACCCCCTTTTCCCAACAGGTCTTCTGAGCTTAGACCTAATTTGTCTCGAACTTGGGACAGCCCTTCACGATCGTTCTCGGTCTTCATCTATTACGCTGCTGACGTTGTCGCAGGATTAAAACGAAGATGACGAGGGCAATCAGGAGCATGACGGCAACGGCCGCAATCAGCTCGCCGTTTAGTGAATCTGTCACTGGTTCAACTGGTTCGACAAGGGGCGTTGGGGATGGCGCAGCAGCAATAGGGGTGGAGGTATTCGTTGGTTGGCTGGTAGCGGTCGGAGGTTGGGTGGCGGTTTGGCTTGGTTCGGCCGTTGGGCTTGCCGTAGCAGTTGCTGTTGCCGTATCTGTCGGAGTTGATGTGTTTGTAGGCAGCGGGGTATTCGTGGCGGTTGGCGTGTCTGTCGGCTGGTCTGGGTCTAGCGTGGGGGTCGGGTCGCCGGGAGTAAAGGGGGCCGGGGGTGGCTCGCTGCCATCATCAGATTGGACCAGATAAAAGGTGGAGCCGCCAATCATGCAGTAATCACCGATGGACTGGGTGCATAAGGCAGGTGGAAGATCGACGGTGAAGAAGCCATCTTTGGCTGTGATCTCTTCCCGCTCGCCCCACATGGTGACGAGGGCGGCCGTTTCGGCCGTGGCTTCAACCTGGGCCTGTTGGGGAGCGGGCAGCCGAGAAAAGAGAACGGTCGTCGTTCGTCCAGGTTGGGTCAGCCAAATCTGGCCTACTTCATCCCATCGTTTCCGCCTCACAGTAATAAAATCAGATAGATATTGAACCGCCACTTGATAGGTAGTGAAGGCTGGACGGGGGCTGCCATCCAGCCGAAGCAACCCGAACGGCTCCGGGTTAGCTTGACGGTCATCCTCCGTGTCCTTCAACTTATAGATGGCGATCCGCTCTGCGCCCGCAGCCAAAGCAGAAGCCAATACTTGAGGCATAAAGGCCGCTTGCTCGTCAAGTAATACAGACAGGGTCCAATTATCAACGGGCCAACTGGCATCATTTAATGGTGGGGCATTGGTTTCAACCAACCAGATAGGCTTATAGGGAATGCCATTGTCTTTCCGAATCTGGTCAAATTCGGTGATGACATCATAAATCAGGTTCGGTTGGAAGTAGAGGTGGGCAGTTAGGATGTCGAAGTAGTAGTTGTTGGCTTCGGCCTGGGGATCGGCCGTTAACTCCTGAAAAAAGCGGTTCAAATATTGCTCTCGGCCGAATTGAGCGTCCCAAAAGTAAGTCATGGCGGCTAGATGAATAACGGCCGTGGGGTTTGTTTCCTTCGCGGTCAGATAGGCAGTACGTTGAAGTTGGAGAAAATCAGCTTCGGTTCCATCCCAAGTATGGCCGGGGGCGTTGGCATCCCATATGTCCGGTTCGTTCCAGATAATCCAGTGATCGATTCGACCCTGATAGCGACCAACCGTTTCCCGAACAAAATTGGCCCAGGTATTATCGGGGTCATCAAAAGGTAATGATAGCCCTATTGGTAAGCGGTTCTCGTCTCTGGCCCAATCGGGAATGCCGATAAGCAAGCCCACCACCAGCCGACCCGCCTCCACCTCATCATCTATCTGCTCTTCTGTAACCGTTGGCGTCCAGCCATCTGGCCCGTCGGCTTGGACTTCGGCCCACTGGAAGCGTACCCGCGTCCAACCAGCTCCAGATTGGATTGCATCGTCGGGTGATTCGTAGGTTTCAATGATGCCAAAGCGGGGATCGGTGTTGGCATTGAGGCTGTTTGTTGGATTTAAGAGGGGAAATAGGGTACAGAGCAGCCCAAATAAGGCCAAACGCCAAAGCAGTTTGTGTTTTATGGCCGTTTTTATCGCCCCTTTCCGCTTATTAGTTGTGTTTTTCGTGCCAATTGCCATTGGTAATGAGGAGTTCGGTTATTGGACCCCGGCCGTTGGCCTTGCTATTAATGCTGCGGCGGGCTTTAATCTCTTTCATAGGGTAGTCGGCATATAAATCTTTGACAACTGCCGCGCTCGAATTACTTAACATAACGCAACAGCCGCGCTCGTCCAGTTTGCGAAATGTGTCCGCTAACCGGACCTGATCCGCATGACTAAAGCCATATTTACTGTAGTTAGTAAAACTGCTGGTGGCATTTAAGGGAACGTAGGGGGGATCAAAGTAGACAAAATCGCCCGCCTGGGCTGGTTCAACCGCTTCTTCAAAATCAACGGCCTCTAAATCCACATTTTTCAGGACACAGGCGGCCGTTCGCAAACGATCTTCATCGCAGATAGTGGGGTTTTTATAACGGCCGAACGGTACATTGAACGCGCCGCTACTGTTCTCTCGGTAGAGGCCGTTGTAACAGGTCTTATTGAGGAAAATCAACCGGGCAGCGCGTTCAACAGGACTAAGTTTTTCTGGTTTTTTACCGCGCATCCGGTAATAATGGGTTTTTGTGTTTTTGTGCTTTTTTAAGGCGACAATCAGGCTTTCTACATCATTTTGAACGACCTGATAGACCTCTATCAGCTTCTGATTGATGTCGCTTAAGGTCGCTTGGGCGGGTTGGAGGTGGAAAAAGACGGCCGCACCGCCGATGAAGGGTTCATAATAACGGCCGATTTGCTCCCGAGATGGGAAAAAATCTTGATATTGCTTTAGCAGTTGTTTCTTGCCGCCCGCCCATTTTAGAAATGGAGCGGCGTTGTCGATTGTGTCTAATTGGGTTAAAGGCATATATCCTAATTATCATACACTTCTCAAACAATCGCCAAAAATGCTAACATTTGGCAGTTTTGGTCATAACGCTATTTCCAAATGGACATAGCTGCCATCTGGCGTTCGCTTGATTGGATATACTGTTTTCTTTAGCAGCTTGGTTAAGGGACGGTTATTGCGCTGGGCTAGGCCGACCAGTCTGACGATGCCTGATTTTTTAGCTTGCTCTAGCATATAAAGGAATAAAGCGCTGCCAATACCTTTGTTTTGCATATCATCTCGAACTGATAAGGCTATTTCTGCTTCACCAGGGCCAGTATGAATGTAGCGAATCCCGGCTACTGGTGTATCTGGATTTCCGGGCAAATCTGCAAAGGCGAGCCAACCATCGCTTTCCGGCCGTTCAAAGTCAGTCATTTCGGCCGCTTCTTGGAGGATCAATTCAGGAGCGGGGGCGGGTAACGACATATTAAAGCGACTGTAGCGACTTTCCAAACCCATATGCTCGAAAATTTCCACCAAATGCTGCGAATCCTCCCGCTGCATGGGTCGAACCTCAATCTGGGTTCCATCTTTGGCCTGAAATGTATAAACAACCTTCGTTGACATGACATATCCTATCTCACGCACCACATAACGCAGTGCGTCATTTAAGTAGCTTAGCAGGTTTGGCGATTGAGATCAAGCATCTTTAGAAGGCGCTTAGTTCGTATGATAACTGGTTGCAGGCTGTCAGACTACGCTCCCCTACCTATTATCTACCCCTATCCTATTGGCTCTTTGAAGTCGTAGAGGCCATCAACGATGGCCCATTTACGGCCGCATTCTGCATTAGGGCAGATAAGCTGTTCATCAACAACGTCACCAAGCGGCGTTTGGCAATGGGGACAGGCGAAGAAGGTGTTTGGGGCAGCGGCCGTTCCGATGATGGGAGAACGGTTATGAACAAATATTGATGGCGACAGCTTCAGCCAACGTCCACTCGCTTGAAGGGCGCTGTCTAGACTTGCAAGTACGGTCGTTGGCACAATCTTTTTTAATTGCGGAACTCGAAAATGGGACACCGATAAGGTCTTGCCCGGAACAAATCCAGCCTCTTGTAACTGTTGGTGCATCCAGCGGGGGTGAAAGTCGAAGTTCATCTCAGCGAATTCAATTGGCTCTAGATCAGAGGGCGACCATGTTTGACGGCCGAGTTTGTAGCGTAAGATGGCTTTTAGGTTGTGCTTGTTAGCGAATTCGAGGATGTAATCGCCCTTAGGTCGGGCAATACGGCCCAATTCAGCAAACAAGGCTGGTACATCAGCGGCATGATGAATAGTGCGAACCTGTACCATCGTATCGAACAGCCCTGAGACAAAGGGCATCTGATACCAGTTACCAGCGACATACAAAAAGCGAGGATCATCAGCCCAATGGGCCTGAGCTTCCCGAAGAAGCGTGCTGGAATAGTCAAAGAGAACGATCCGTTTATATCCGGCGTATTCCTCTCCAAGACGGCCGAAGCCAGCCCCAATATCAATCAGGGTGTCACCGCTGGACGGCATCAACCTTTGGAGGGCAATCCGTTCAACCCGATCTTCATAGCTCCGCTTCTCGTTCCCCCAAAAACGACTCTGATAATCAGAGCCTTCATAATTACAGATACGGGGCTGGCTTGAGTCTGTGCTTGTGGGGTGCGCCATGAAGAAGAATCTTATTGTCGTAGTTCGGAATGCGTAAAACGTAAAAACTTTCAATGCAAGCCCTTACGTTTTACCAATTACGCCTTACGCATTCCGTTATCTAATCGACGCTAACTTGGGCCTCGCCTGCTTGGTTCTCAGCGGTGCTGCCTGTGTTACGAAGACGGTCGAAAAATTCCTCATTGCTGCCCGGCAAGTTTGATAAAAGCTCATCTAGCGGGGCAAAGATTGCTTGGAGATCGCCAAAAGGCTGGCCCAACTCTGTCTCGTCCAGCGGAATATCGACAGCGACATCAAGCTGAACGGGAATCGTTTGATCAACTGGAACGACTAAATCCAGGGCAACTGGCAGCTCTGTACCAGCTGGCAGATTCAAAGAAACAGTACCATTAATGACCCCACCGCCACCGGGCAGCACCATCGTCGCTGGCACACTCAACGGAACAGGCTGGGTAATACGGACTTGGGTCTCGGTCGAGAGAGGAAGTTCAAAGGAGATCGGAATTGTATCATCCACGTGAATGGTTCTAACGATTTTGGCCTGTCCCATATCGACGAAGCTTTGGTTTAAGCCACCAACAATAGGCACGGCGATATCGCCAACAATGGGAAGAATTAGGGGGGCGACTAATAAAAGGACGATGATCAAGACAAAATTAACCGTAAACGAGAAGAGAATGGCAAAGGTCTTAAATGCTTGCCAGGGTTTTCCACTCCACAACCAGGACTTCATGGCGTACCTCCAACTTCTAATGTAAGGGCATAGCCTTTTGCCTGCCCAATTCAAGGGCAACCACCGGGGATCGCCCCAACCTAATATATGACGAAAATTGGCTATATAGGGGCTGTGTCTTGCCCTCTCTATTCAAGCCAACAAGTTGACGTAATGCTATTTGATAGTCAATATAGTAGCATGGTTTGGTCAAATTACAAATCTTATGTCATGTAATTGTTTCACGGGAAACATTGACTATTGCTGTCGGAGATAGTTAAGGTAGAATATAGGATAGTCAAAAGGAATAGACATGGACAATGATGTAGCTATTTTCCTCGATTTAGACAATATCGTTATCGGGGCGCAAGAAGCAAATCTAACATTTGATATCAATTTAATCTTAGAAGAGGTGCGAGCTAAGACAGACGGCCGTATCGTCTTACGACGAGCCTATGGCGATTGGCGGCAGCGGGAGCATATGACCAAAGAATTGGCTACGGCCGGTTTTGAGCTGCAATCGACAGTTCGGCTCAACAATATGAGCAAAAACCTGGCCGATATGCAGATGGTTGTTGATGCTTTAGGAACCCTCATCGACGGCCAAAGCTTTACCAACTATGTGGTTATCACTGGAGACCGCGATTTCGTTCCTCTCGTTCAAGGATTGCGGAAACGAGGCAAACGGGTCATCGGCATGGGCGTTCGTCACACCTCTAGCAACAGCCTGGTCAACCTATGTGACGATTACATGTATTATGATGATATAGCTTCGAGCGCCATGAAATTGGCTGAGGCCCAGGTGTTAGAGCTGTTACAACGTTCGGTTGACCAACTTCTCCAAAACGAGAACAATGTTCCAGCCAGCCTCCTAAAACAACGAATGCAAGCCCTCAGCAAAGGCTCCTTCAACCGTTCACCGATGGGCAAGCAAAATTTTAGCAAATTCCTAAGTGGCTATCCAAACCAGGTGAAGATGTATCAGGAAGGTACAACGCTCTATGTTTGCCGACCGTCGACCCCAATAGGAAATGAATCAATCGTTGCTAACAGCAAGCGGTTGAGTAAAGAGGAGGTTTCAGCGCTTTTAGAGAAGGCAATGGGCCAACTTGTTGGGGCAGACGAAAAGGTGCAAGCTAGCCTTCTGAAACAGCATATTCAGGAATTGAGCAAAGGCGCATTTAATGAAAACAAGCAGGGTATTAAAAGCTTCCGAAAGTTCCTGGAGCATCATCAACAGATCGTTCGGGTTGAACAGGAAGGGACGACCCTTTATGTCCGTCGAGCCGACAGCGGGGCGGCTGACAAAACGGCCGAACCGATCAACCCTGTCTCTATTGAAGATGCAGAACAACTCTTAGCAACCGCCTTGAATAAACTTGTCACCGAAGAACAAAGTCGAGTTCGGGCCAGCCTATTAAAACAAGAGATGCAAACGCTAAGCCAACAAGCCTTTAACGAGACAACAATGGGCTTTGACAGTTTTAGAGATTTTCTAGCTCAGTTTCCTGCAACGGCCGCTTTCCAACAAAAGGGGACAACTTTATACGTATTTTCGCCAGAGAAAGAAACTGAGCCAATCATCCTCCACTTACATTACCGCAGCGAGTTGAAGAAACGGGGTCTGCGGGTTATTCCATCTGAGATTCGACTGTCCGTAATCAAAGACATCATTGCCAAATTACAACATAGTTCAACCATCACCTGGCGCGAGTTGGTTAACGAATTGGCCTCCAATTATAAGTCGCAAGGTAAGAATGACTATTCAAAAAGCTATGTTAATGATGTACTACGGGTAGCGCGCCGGGCGAAAGTGGTTAGCGTAGAAAATAGTGGTAAGTTAGCCACTTCACCCGTTTTTTTACAATTAACAGGCAATCGGATGTTTCAAGATGCGGTTATGTTCTTTGATTTAACCTATCTAACGGAGATTCAGTCACTTGGTTCTCCCTTCGATCTGGAAGAAGCGGCCGTTGCTCTCTATGATTCAGTGGGACATACCCGCTATCTAAAGGTCATTCTAAATCGGTTCTCAAGTAATGGACAAAATCACTCCCCTCAAGGACTTTCATAAGTCAACGTCTCCCCTCATGTATTCAACAATCGTAGATCGAGCAATTGGCTTCGCCTCCAAGGAGCATGACGGTCAGTACCGCAAAAGCGGGGCCATCCCCTATATCGCTCATCCAATGGGCGTGGCCACAATTCTACTTCAAATGGGCTGTCGTCAAGAGGTTATCGCCGCCGCCCTCTTACATGATTTAGTCGAAGATACGAGGGTAACGCTTCAAGAGATTTGCGAACAGTTTGGTGAAGAAGTGGCCGATATCGTCGATGGCTGTACAGAGCTGCCTCAAAAATATTACAATTGGGAAACGCGTAAATTAGATATGATTAGCAAACTGCGGCATGCCTCGCTAGAGGTCAAGCTGGTAGCGGCAGCCGATAAATATCACAATTTGACCGACATCTCCAAATCCAAGAAGATCTGCGGATCGGCCGTTTGGAATCAGTTCGGTCGAGGCCCAGAAAAACAAGCCTGGTATTATCGAGCGATTTATCAAAGCATTTTAGAGAACCTTCCTGAATGCAGCGCTAAGTACCCTGTTTTCAACCAACTAGCGACCGTTATTAGTGATTTGTTTTACGACACCCCTTCCTGTCCCCCCTCAAAGCTGAATCTCATCCCGGTGACCTAACCCCTTACTATTATCAATAAAATAAAGTCTGTCTGGCGATAAACAGTACCAATTCACTTTGGCTAACCCTCGCTGGATTTGTTCATTGGCCTGAGCGATGAAAGGATATTTGGCTGTATAATGGGCAACAACGCTCGCTTGCTCTGGCTCTTCAAGCAGGCGAACAACTCCTTCTAATTGGATACCTTGAATGGCAGGCCAATCTTTATAATCTTCCTGGATAGTGGCAGCGACACGAGGTTCGGCCGTTATATTTTGGGCGTGGCGCGTATGTCCGGCTGACAGAAAGTAGAGGTCGAAGCCAACATTGGCATAGAAAACGGCCGCTGCCCAAAGCCCCTGTGGACCATATGTTGCCAACGTCATAACTTGATGATCAGCTAAATAGTAAAGCGCCAATTGGCGGGGATCTTCTAGCTTGTTTTCGTCCATTTGCTGCCTTATCCGTCTTCGGCGGCAAATGTTTCCTGGGAAACATTTGCTGTCGCTGTTCAAAATCATTAATCAGGTATAATGCTTAACTGTAACCTGAAATCTATTTTATGACAGGGGTATTTTGTGAAATCAATCTATGTTTCAGATCTAACAGATGGCGATCAGTTGCTCAACGAACCCTTTCTGGTTCAAGATGTAGCTCGGCGTGAGACGAAGGACGGCCGTCCCTTCCTCCTCGAAACTTTCCGCGATAAATCGGGCCAAATTGGGGGTGTCTTTTGGGATGTGCCGCCGGATGTTGAAGATTGGATTCGGCCAGGCATTGTCACGATGGTCACTGGTCGCGTCAACAATTACAAAGGCGCGCTCCAGATCAGCACTACCGACCTCAATCCAATGAATGACCCAAATATGGCTAACTATCTACCGTCTAGTCAGCGAGATAGGAAAGAGATGGTCGTGGAACTTCATGAAGTCATTGGCGGCTTATCTCAACCCTGGCGCAGCTTTATTAGCCATATCTTGCTTGAACCTACCTTCATCAATGATTATGTCAATGCGCCAGCCGCTCGAATGTTCCACCATGCCTATGTTGGCGGCTTATTGGAACATACATTGAGTATGGTGAAAATTGGTCAGCTCCTCGCTAAACATTATCCTTATGTCAACAAAGACCTGCTGATTTCCGGCATCTTGTTGCATGATATGGGCAAGGCCATTGAATATTCGACAGGGCCAACTTTCGATTTTACAGAGGACGGCCGTTTAGTAGGCCATATCTCCAGAGCGGCGATTCTGATTGAGTTAGCTGCCAAAGAGGTGGGCAACTTCCCTGAACATCTGCTTCGCCAACTAATCCATCTTGTCTTATCCCATCATGGCATTCAAGAATGGGGGTCGCCCGTCGTTCCCAAGACATTAGAGGCGGTTTTGCTACATCAGATCGACATGATTGACAGCCGCGTTCAAGGCTTTTTTGACCATCTACGAAATGACAGCGGTGGCGAGGTCTGGACGAATAAATCGAGCTTGATGTTCAATACTGAGTTAAGACGGCCGTCGGGGTTTGAGTAATTAGTAACTGATAATTTTTTGGTCAGGGTGTAACCGCATAAACGGCGTATAGCAGGTCATGATCTTTATCCCGAAACTCACTGTACACGCCACCGGGATACTGTTGTTGAACGAATTGGCGTTCTTCAACACGTTCGGGCAGAAAGACGAATTCAGTTGGCCCGATTAGCTCCCAACGAGGCAAATCAGTTAGCGGCGCGAGAACGTCTTCCGCTTGCACATCGGCCGCAATATAGGGAATGGTCGAGAGGCTAAAGTAGCCCATTCGGGGAAAGCCAAAGAAATAGACCTGGGGCGCTGGCTCCTGATCAGCCAGGTAATGGGCAATATCAGTAGCGACCTGGGTATTGTAGCCACCCAGAACATATTCATCATAGACCTCGAAGAAATAATATTGGATATCAGTGGCGGAAAGCCACAACAGAATAACGGCTGCCCCTCCCAATACTAGCCATTTGAAGCGCGGCCAAGCATCCTGGAGCCACTGCGTCACCCGAGCCAGCGGTAAGCCTACAAAGACAGCGACGAAAGGCACCACAATCACATATCGCTGGGAGGCGGGGGCATCCTGACTCAAACCGCCGAGAATTACCATCGACAGCAGGGGCAGCAGCAGCAAGAGATAGCGTAAGTTCAGGTTGGTCACGGCCCATAGGAAGCCTAGTAAAAAAAGTGCGGCCGAACCCGGCAACAAGAGCGGCACGCCAGGATTATACCAATGGCGTAATGGCAGGTGGGTAAAGCCCAGCGCAGTGTTAACAATCTGATCCCAAACAATTTTAAGCGCCGGCTGCTGCTCCCGAATAACCATTGCATCGAGCCAGCCATCAAATATCGTCACCCGTTGCAGAGGTGCATTAAATTCGGCCGGATGGCGAACAAAAAAGAATACCAGGGGGATAACTATGACAAAGGCAACCAGGGCGGCTAAAAAAAAGTTTGGGAAGGCTCGTTTGAACTTCTCTCGATTAGATATAAGCGCAAAAAAGGCAAAAATAAGGAGCAGAACAGGAAAGACTCGGATACTAACGTAAAAGTAGAGGCCTATTCCTAAAGCCAGCCCACAAATTAAATAGCCAGAGCGACGTTCATATTTCCAGCCATACCATAATCCTGCCACAACCAATGCCCCAAAGAGGCCGTCCCAGATGTTGTTAAGACCTATCCGGCTGAAATGAATGTGATAATGAAAAGTTGTTAAAAGAATCGCAGCAAAGACGGCCGTCAACCGATCAAAAAAAGTCCGACCTAGCCAATAGACTGCCATAACTGTCAATGCGCCCGCCAATGCAGAAGTTATTCGTAAACCAGCTACTGTCTGATCTAGCAACGAAATACCTAACCCCTGAATGGCAAAATAGAGGGAAGGAAACGAAAACCAACCGACTGTCAGGACATTGTCTGTTTCGCCCCGCGCAAACAAAGCTGAGGTTAAGCCCGCCGAGCCTTCATCACCGGATAATGTCGCTGGTAATGTCTCAATAGCCCATACCCGGAGCAAAAAAGCGATTAAAAAGAGGGCTATCACAAGTAGGGCTTCTTTTATGTCAACTCTCTGAATTGGTTTCTCATTCCAATTAAAACTTCCAATCAGAACAAAAGCTATTGAGAGAAACCAGGCCAGCAAATATACTGGCCCATTCAAGGCTTTGAGAGTGTCTCCGGCGGCCAAAACAGCCAGCAGCGCAAAGCAAGGGGCGAAAATTAATAGCAGCAGTTGGGGCGATGAGATTTGGAAGGTGTCAGTTAATAAGCTTATGGCACGGCTCAGCCGGGCTGGAAGATTCGGACGCGCGGCAAGACGACCACCGAAAGCAAACGCGACAAGGCCGATACCCATCAGAGAAATGACAAACGGCCGAAACCCAGCAGGAAGCGGCGCATAAATCAACTGGCCTAACATCACCAACAGACCGCCACCAATTAACATGATCGTAACCGATAGTCGCATGACAGAAATTTAGCGCAAAGGGGCGAAGATGCAAAGGCTAAAAGGCATGTTACAATCTGTCAATGGAAAAAGAGGTTCGTCAATTGGTTCAAGCCATTCACGACACACAGGGACGAATTGTTTTTGTTGCAGCCGGGGCAGGATCAACTGCCTTGTCTTGGTTGCAAGGGGTTGCTGGAGCCAGCCGAACGCTGTTAGAGGCGCTGGTTCCATACCAAGAACCTGCATTTATTGACTTTCTCGGCACGAGACCAGAGCAGTTTGTGGCCCCTGAAACGGCCGGAATGCTGTCTGGCCAAGCCTTCCGCCGGGCCATCTTTCTAGGCGACAAGATGCCTGAAGGCGACCAACGACCCGTTATTGGACTGGCCTGCACGGCAACGGTTGCAACGGACCGGCTCAAACGGGGCGATCACCGGGCGCATATCGCTTATTGGCATCATGGCAAGATGGCCCGCCACAGCATCTATTTACAAAAGGGAGCGAGGGGACGGCAAGCAGAGGAACGGGTCGTCAGCCGTCTCATTATGAATGCTTTATCTGAGGCGTATGGCTTATCGCAAACTTTAGCAGTGACCTTCAAAGTGGCAGATAGTTTTGAACGGTGTGAAACTGATTTCACCACCTTAACCCAGGACTTGCTCTCGAAAGAGATGCCGTATTTTGGGGTTGGGCCAGATGGGGATTTGCTCAATGCTCTGCCAAAGGCGATCTTGTCTGGCTCCTTTAATCCCCTACACAGTGGACATCAAAATTTGGCAAATGCGGCCGAAAAGATATTGAACACGCCCGTTGCCTTTGAACTAGCCGTTGCAAATGCCGATAAGCCCAGTTTACCTTTGTCCGATACCCTTAACCGTCTCTCTCAGTTTGCAGGGCAACATGCGATTTTAGCCAGCAGCGCCCCGACCTTTGTGGAGAAGGCTCGGCTTTATCCGGGGGCAACGTTCGTGGTGGGATTTGATACGGCCGAACGCATCCTTCAAACCCGATTTTATAATGACAGTGAAGCCGAACGCAATTCAGCCCTGGCAACAATTCAACAGCAGGGCTGCTCGTTTTTAGTTGCTGGACGATTAGACAAAAGTGGCGATTTTCGGGAGGCGAATACCTTAGTCGTTCCTCCGACCTTTATACCGCTATTTCAGCCAATTCTGGGCGAGCAATTTCGGCGTGATATTTCATCGACGGAGCTACGGCAAGAAAGGGCGTAAAGTCAAAGATTCTTCACTGGTCTTGTTTTGAGAATGAAGACCTACGGTTAACCCGTTCAGAATGACAGACCTGCCCGTTTACGCAGTCTCCAAAGTGGGAATTTCTAACGCCTCAAGCCGCTGTAAGGCTGTTTCCAACACATCGAAGCCGCCTTGCCAGAATTCGGGCGTGTGAATATCAATGCCTGCATCTTCCAAAATTCGGACTGGGGCTTCCGAGCCACCGGCCGATAGGAGCTTGAGATAGCGAGGTTTGAACGCTTCTCCTTCAGCCAGGAATTGCTGATAGAGAGAGAGCACCAACAATTGACCAAAGGCGTAAGCATAGACATAGAAGGGGGAGGCGTAAATATGGGGAATTAGCACCCACTCATGGCGAAACTCTTCATTCACTTCAATAGCATCACCAAATTGCTCCGCCAGATTGGCAGTATATAAGTCCGATAATTCGTCAATTGAAGCGCCTGTCTGAATTTTGTCATGGGCGTCTCGTTCAAAGAGGGCGAAGTAAGCCTGTCGCATGATAGTGGCATAGTTGGTATCCATCTGGCGGAAGAGCAAGTCTCGCTGAGTTTCCGGGTCCGGGTCTTCAGAAAGCAGGCGGTCGATGACCAGCAGTTCGCCAAAGGTAGAAGCCGTTTCTGCCAAGGGCAATGAGGCCTGTTGTACTAAACCAGAATGATGTTCAGCTAGCATAGCATGAATGGCATGGCCTAACTCATGGGCCAGGGTAGCGACGTCATCGGGTCGGCCGTTATATGATTGCAGCACATAAGGGGTTAGGTCAGGTGTCACCGTCGCGCAGAACGCGCCACCTTGCTTGCCTTTCCTCACTTCGCTATCCAGATGATGATCGCTAAAAACCCGCTCCGCCAAATCTGCAATGGTGGGTGAAAAGCGACGGAAGCTGCTCAAAACCAATTCGACCGCATCGGCAAAATCGTAATGTTTGTCCGTTTTGACCACTGGTCCGTAGATATCATAGCGGCGCAGCTTCTCCATCCCCAACCATTTTGCTTTTAATTGGAAGTATCGCTGGAAAATCGAGGAATTCTTTCGACAAACGTCTAGGAGAATATCAACCACATCGTCAGGAATGTCATTGGCCAGGTTGCGGACGGCCATTGGCGACTTGAAGTTTCGCAGTTGGACATTTTCACTGTACCAGTCTCGCACCCGGAACTGATAAATCTGGCCCAAGATCGGGGCGTCATTGGAATAAACTTTGAAGAGCGATTGATAGGCAGCCGCCCGCATTGCCGGGTCTTGATCTCGATAGTAAACGGTCAATTCTTCATAGGTCAGCTCTTTTATATCGCCATTGACTTGTAGATCGAAGGTGTACCGATTGGTAATGGCGCTGAATAAGGTCAGCAGGGCTTGAGATCCGTTGACATTTTTGAGGTTGACGATCCGCTCTTCGGCTTCGGAGAGGGTATACGGCCGTTCTTGCCGAACCTGCTCCAACCAATAGCTCAGGCCATCTGAAATGCGCATCAGTCGTTTCGCCGATTCGTCGGGAATGTCCTTCCACCATATTTTGAAGAAGAGGGTGCGGTTGTCCGCTTCGGCCGATAGTTGGCTCATACGGGCTACAGCGCTTTGAATCTTTTGATCCTGTGTGTCGGCGGCAAAGAGCAGAAAGGCATAATAGCTGACCCGAATAATATCGCCGTACAAATCTTCATAAGCCTTGAGAATGTCCATAAAGGTTTCGTCGTCCATATCGGCCGACAGTTCGTCTCGATAGGCTTCAAATCGTTGCACCTTTTCTTCAACCTGTTCAATCGTTTCTTTTAATTCCGGCGAGTCTAGCCCAGGGAAAAGACCATCTAAACGCCAGGCTTCTTGTTTGTATCCGTTGTTTTGCACTATATATCTCCTGATATACTTGTATAACGAACATCTCGTTCGCTGCTGATTTTATTTGGAGCGCCGTTGAATGACATTGGTCTTTTGGCGCAGTTTGATAATGCTGTGAGCTGGATAATATCCCTTACGGAGGCTGATGTTGGCATAAATCAGAGAGCCTTGTCCGACCAGACTGCCTGGATTAAGCACGGCATTACAGCCAGTTTGGGTGTTATCGCCTAAGATGGCCCCCAATTTTGCGAGGCCGGTATCATATATATTATCCTCGATGTGCAATTCCAGGGTCGGCCGTTTTCCCGTTACCGGGTCTTTGGCGCTGACCAATGTCAAATTGCTCAACTTGGTGCCGGCTCCTAGGTTAACCCCCTGGCCTAAGATACTGTCACCGACGTAGTTAAAATGGGGGGCATGGGCATTGGGCAAAAACAAGCTGTGTTTGGCTTCGCTAGCATGGCCTAAAATAGACCCTGGCAGCATCACGACATTTTCGCGGACAAAGGCCCCATGCCGCACGACGGCCCCTTCACCAATATAAGCGGGGCCATGAATATAGGCACCTGGCTCAACGCGAGCGCCTTCAGCGATGTAGATCGGCCGTTCACTCAGATGCGCCCCAACCATCACCTCCCCCAAAATCGTCTGCTTTCCTTCTGTCAGTCGAGCTACCTGGCCCTCAAGTAGACTCAAAGCTTGCCAAACAAACTCACACTCATTAAAAAACCCGGCGACAACCGGGTCGGTTAGATCAAAAAAATCAATTGGGGCAAACACGCGTACCTCATTTTGCTCTTTGGCTCATTTTAACGCCGCTTCAATGGCTGGCGTCAAACGAACTAATAGATCATGAACAGGCTCTAAAGCCAACCCAATGATAGCCCACACAGGAAAGAAATCCCAACGAATGTAAGCATTTATCGCAAACCGTTTCTCAGAATAATCCCAGGGACAGCGGCCAGTGAAGCGAGCGATCAGCCAGCCAGAGATCAATTCAATCAAGGTAAAGCCCAACGACCAGATGACTGCTCGACCAAGCAATGGGAAATCTCGGATCAGATCATGAACAGGCTCATACAAGGGAGCCAGTAACCCATAGATAGGAAACATCCAGAGATAAGATGTTCCGGTAAGTCGCCAATCTCTGTTGGGTAAACTGTCAGTTAGGGCTGTGAAGATTATCTCGCCACACCACCCCCCCAGGCCGTAGAGAACAAACCGGATTAACATGGCTAATCAATAAACCTTGTTGGCCGGTAGTTGAGTGAAATTTTGGAGTTGCTTAGACTAACGTGGCTCGACGAGAATCCTAACGGCCGTGCGCTCTTGATCATCAATCTCAACTTCAACAAAGGACGGCACACAAACAACGTGTACATCCTCTTCATCCATATATCCCGTCGCAATTGCAATCGCTTTTACGGCTTGATTCACAGCTCCAGCGCCAATTGCCTGGACTTCCGCCCGCCCATTTTCACGAATAACACCTGCAATCGCACCAGCAACCGAAGCGGTGCGCGAACGGGCTGATACTTTGATTACATTCATGTCTTGCCTCCATGAACGGCCTGAGCCGTATTAAACTTTTGAATTTTCTTGATCGTAACTGTCCCGTAAAAAACACTTCTTCATATGATAGGTTATATGTATCAAACTGCAAGGTGCTTTTCTTCAATTCAATCGCATTCTATTCAATTTGAGCAGGTATTGTCAAGATTTCAAGGCCAATGCACATTATAGCATCTAGTTACTATCAATTTTCAAGTTTTTGTCTCACAAATCCGACAGTAGCTTTTTGTTACCTTCGCTTATGTTAATCGTTCAGCCCACAAATATGGGTGTTATTAATTGTTGCTTCCTATAACTAGGGGTTTGACCTCAAGTCAAGGGAGCGAACCTTAAAATTTTCTCAATTTTAAGGTTCAGCAAATCTAAAAATGTTGAACCTTTTAAGGCAAAATTCATTGCCTCAACTCCCTTGATTTGTTAGAATGAACGGACTGTTGTGGGTTAGCGATTCACCTCTTGAATTGCTCAGATTAGAACGTGGCATTAATCAAAATGCAATAACAAGGCAGAAGTTATTTGGAGCCTTAAGAGTAACCCACCGGTAGCGAATAACATACTAACAAGTCGTTATACATGGTTGAAAGTGGCTAACAACCTCTAGGTTTGTACTGCCTACTTAATCTATGTCTGGGTCAGAGGGAAAAGAATATATGAAAGCAGAAGTCGCCTGGAAAGCAACCCTGGGAGAGTTAGAATTGCAGATGACAAAAGCCACTTTCAACACCTGGTTGAAAGATGCTCGTTTGTTAGCTTGCGATGAACATGAATATGTTGTGGGGGTTCGCAATGACTATGCCAAAGATTGGTTAGAAAATCGTTTAAAGGAGACAATCACCCGGACGCTTTCTACTATCGCTGGTCATAAGGTTAAAGTTCGTTTCGTTGTTTGGTCAGAGGATATATTGCCTCGCTCGTTCTCAATATCTAAGGAATCTGACCAACAAGCTGGGGCGGGGGAAGAACAACCTACCTATCAAAATGGAAACGGCCGTCAGCCACAACCAAACCGAGTAGAAGAACAGACTCCCCAGAATAAAAATTTTGGGTCAGGCCATCTGAAAAACAGCTACTCCTTCTCCACTTTTGTTGTTGGAACCAGTAACCGGCTGGCCCATGCCGCCGCCCTTTCCGTCGCCGAGCGGCCCGGCACAACCTACAATCCTTTGTTCATTTACGGCGGTGTCGGCCTCGGCAAAACCCATTTACTCCACGCCATCGGTAGTCGCTGTGAGAAAATGGGGCATCATGTTTGCTATGTTTCCTCCGAAACCTTCACCAACGATTTAATCCAATCCATTCGCAGCCAAAAAATGGCCGAATTTCGGGAAAAATACCGCACCGTCGATGTTTTGCTCATTGATGATATTCAATTCATCGCTGGCAAAGAAAGTACCCAAGAAGAGCTGTTCCATACCTTTAACGATTTGCATAGTCGAGGCAAACAGGTCGTTCTGTCTAGCGATCGGCCACCCAAAGCGATGGTCACCTTGGAAGAGCGGCTCCAATCTCGCTTTGAATGGGGACTGATGGCCGACATCCAACTGCCTGACATTGAAACCCGAATGGCTATTTTGCGGGCCAAAGCAGAATCGACAGACCTTAACATTCCAGACACTGTTCTGGATACCATTGCCCATCATGTTCGGAAAAATATCCGGGAACTAGAAGGGGCGCTTAATAAGGTCATTGCCTATGCAGAGCTGACTGGGGGAACGATTGATAAGCAGTTAACCAGCATGGCCCTATCAGATCTGATCCGGACGCCGGAAAAAGTGACCATTGAACGAGTGATTAATAGTGTCGCCAACTATTATCAAGTGACGGTTGACGGGCTTCAGAGCAACAGCCGCAGCCGGACCGTCGCCTTCCCGCGCCAAATAGCGATGTACCTCGCTCGCACAGAAACAGGGATGTCCTATCCTCAAATTGGTGTGAAATTAGGCAACCGAGATCATACGACAATTCTATATGGCTATGAAAAAATATCGGAGCTTGTTGAATCTGATACAAATATTCGGCGAGATGTGTTGGAGATAAAGGCTTCGCTGTACGATCCTATCTCGACATAGATTAAATATATTTAGACGTTCAACTTTTTTAAAAAGCTGAACGTCTAATTCTCACCATTTAGAGCCTGGAAAAGTTTTTCCAGGCTCTTTTTCTTTGCCACCTGTAGCTAAAACCATCCCCTATATGTGGCAACGGCCGAATTTCAAAACGGATGTTCTAGGCCAAAAACCGTTGATAACTGTGGATAACCGTGAGTTTGTTGTGGAAAAGGGGGTGTTTTGGTGGAAAAGTTTTCGTTTTCATGCACAGGCTCATTTCGACCAAAACCCATATATTGGGGTATATCGGCACTAGAAAGCTATATATGCTAATAGAGGTCGTAATGCTGCATTAAGTAGACATAAAACGAGGTGATTGACTCACTCACTTCTCCACATCTTTTTCTTTTTGAAACGGCCGAATTCACCCTACATATAGGTCAAAGCAAAACATAGCCGACTATACAGGGGATATTTCCTGGTTATACACTTTTCCACAAGACCTACTATTACAACTATGTATAAAGAACATATATGTAAATGGATGGGGATAAAAATAACGATCTTCAAAGCAGTTCAAAACATGAGTGAAATCTAAAGAGCCGCTATAATTGAAAGCATGTCATTAACGGCCGTTTTATCCAGCTTACGGGGGGATCGTAATTTCATGTCCCAGGTTGTGGCCTGGGAACGATTAAGCGCACGACCTGCTAACAACGTCCCCTTACCAGAGCGCGTCAACCCTCTCTTAGGACAAGCCCTTCATCAACGTGGCATTCATCATCTCTATACCCATCAGGTTCAGGCAGTTGAAGCTGTCTTTGAAGGGCAAAACGTGGTTGTCTCGACGGCAACTGCCTCCGGGAAATCGCTGTGCTATACCATTCCCGTTGTCCACCGTTTACTAGCTCAACCCAACGACCGGGCCTTATATCTCTTTCCAACCAAGGCATTGGCCCACGATCAGATTGCCGAGACGGCCGCTCTCCTCAATGAAGGGACATTGCCTATCTCGATTCAGGCTTATGACGGAGACACCCCCCGCTCTCAACGCCGCCAGATTCGACAGGGGGCCAATATCCTGGTTACCAACCCCGATATGCTCCACGCTGGCATTTTACCTCAGCACACCGCCTGGCGCTCCTTTTGGAGCCAACTGCGTTTTATCGTTATTGATGAGGTGCATGTTTACCGAGGCGTGTTTGGCAGCCATGTGGCTAATGTGCTGCGTCGTTTGCAGCGGGTGTGTGAATTTTACGGCAGCAATCCCCAATTTATTTGCTGTTCTGCTACTGTAGCAAACCCCCAGGAACACGCTGAACGATTGGTTGAACAGCCGTTCAGTCTGGTCGGTGAACAAGCCGACGGTGCCCCTAGAGGGGAAAAACATTTTATTCTCTATAATCCCCCGATTGTTGATGAAGAGCTGGGGATGCGGCGCAGCGCCGTTCTGTCGGCTAGAGATGCAGCTATGAGTTTTTTGCCCCATGATATTCAAACCATTGTTTTTGCACGGGCGCGGCAAACGGTGGAGCTGTTGTTAACCTATCTCCAAGATGATTTTGCGGCAGCGGGCCAGAATCCGACGGCCGTTGCTGGTTATCGAGGCGGGTACCTGCCATTGGAGCGGCGGCATATTGAACGGGGATTACGGGATGGCACTGTTCGCGGGGTAGTGGCAACGAATGCTTTGGAACTTGGTATTGATATCGGCCGTTTATCAGCGGCTGTCCTAACAGGTTATCCAGGCTCGGTGGCGTCGACCTGGCAGCAGGCAGGTCGGGCTGGGCGACAAACGGAACAGTCGGCCGTAATTATGGTCGCTGGCAGCAATCCCTTAGACCAGTTTTTATGCCAGCATCCCCGCTATCTCTTTGAAAGCTCTCCCGAACATGCCCTTTGCAACCCGGATAATTTGCGGATCATGATCCATCATCTGACCTGCGCCGCCTTTGAGATTCCGTTTCGGAAAGGGGACGAGTACGGCCGTTTTGGGGTAGTAGATGACATCTTAAATCTCTTGGTTGAGACCGGCTCGATGCATCAATCAAATGATCAGTACCATTATTTAGGAGATGGGTTACCCGCCCACGCCTTCTCCCTCCGAACCAGCGGTGATGAGACGGTTGTTATTCAAGATGACAGCCAAACGCAGCCAGAGGTCATCGGCGAAGTGGAGTTGGAACGGGCGCCACAGTTGGTGCATGAGGGGGCGATTTATATGCACCAGGCTCGCACCTATCTGGTGGATGGGCTTGACTGGGAAGGGCGGCTGGCTTCGGTACGGCCGATGGAGGTTGATTACTATACCTGGGCCAGTGTCAGCAGCATCATTCGAGCGTTAACGCCTAAGGAAGCATTTGACGATGGGTCTCTGCTTCATGCTTATGGCGAGGTGGTTATCGTCACTAAGGCCACCGGTTACCGTAAGATCAAACGATACACCCATGAAACGTTAGGTTTTGGCACCATAGATTTGCCAGAGACAACCCTAGACACAGAAGGCTATTGGCTTGTCTTTGGGGAAACGTTGACTGACGAATTGGTGGCCGCCGGAATTTTAGTACGGCCGAATGACTATGGCCCAAACTGGCAGCAGCAGCGACAAAAGGTCTTGGAGCGAGACGGACACCGCTGCCGGACCTGTGGGGCAGAAGCCCGGCCGGGGCAAGGATTGCACATACACCATATTCGGCCGTTTAGAGAATACGGCTATGTAGCTGGCGAAAATGAAAATTACCGTCAGGCCAACCAGATAGATAATCTAGTAACACTCTGTCCAAGCTGTCACCACCGGGCAGAAATGGGGCAGCGAACCCGGTCTGCCCTCGGTGGGCTGGCCTATGTTCTGGGTAATCTGGCTCCCCTCTTTCTGATGTGCGATCCGGCTGATATTCAGGTTAGCGCTGAAAATCGCAATCCCATCACCCAATCGCCAACTGTTGTGGTTTATGAACGCATTGCGGCTGGCGTTGGCTTTAGTCAACGGCTGTTTGAACTACGAGACACACTCCTTAGATCTGCGTTGGAATTAGTTAGCGATTGTCGTTGTCGGAGTGGTTGCCCAGCCTGTGTTGGCCCACCTGGAGAAATCGGGCCTGACACCAAAGGGGTAACTAAAGTATTATTGTCAATTTTGATTAACCCTGTTAAAAAATAACGACATATCTAAACTGCGTATAGCAACAAGTATTCATCAAAAGAAAATTTACAACGAATTGACACGAAATTAAACTGCCATATTCGTGCCAATCGTATCATTTGCCGTCTTCTTTCTATTATTATTTTTGGTTGATTACACTGTTCAGAAAAGAGATTGAATCCTGTTATTCCTGTGAAGGCAGGAATCTAAGTCCCGCAGATTGATTTGGCAGTTACCTTTATTGTTTATTTATTTATTCATTAGGTCTTCTTGAATTCAAAAAAATACCAGGTCGACCTGGAGACATAGTCGTGACATCACCTATTCCGTTCGATGATTTTGGTGGGGAAGGGCCGATGCTGCATTTTGCCCATGCAAATGGCTATCCGCCTGCCTGTTATCGGCGTATGATTGCCCCAATGACTGATCATTATCATGTTTTAGCCGTCCATCATCGGCCGCTTTGGAAAGGGACTTTGCCGGAAGATTTGGAAAGCTGGAACGAAATTGGGCAAGATATGATTCAGTTCCTTGATGAACATGGCTTGTCGAACATTATTGGCGTTGGTCATTCTTTGGGGGCTGTAGCCACCATGTTTGCGGCCGTCAAACGACCGGACCTGTTCCGAACGGTCATCCTAATTGAGCCTGTATTGCTAATGCCGGCCATCTTACAACTCTTTACCACTCAGTCTATGGAAGCGTTAGCTGAAGATGTTCCCTTGATACGAATTGCTAAAAGCCGTCGAAGTAATTGGGATAATAGAGCCGAGGCTTTTGAGCATTATCGGCCGAAACGAGTCTTTGCTAAGTGGTCGGATGATGCTTTGTGGGACTATATTTGGCATGGCTTACAAAAAAATGAAGCCGGAGAGATTGAGTTAATTTATGCGCCAGAATGGGAAGCCCGTATCTACTCCCTCCCACCGACTGATGTCTGGGACATGATTCCTAAAATTGAACGGCCGACCTTTGGCATTCGGGGAGCAGAGTCAGATACCCTCGTTCCGGCTGCCTGGCAGCTATGGCAAATGGCTCAGCCCAAAGGAAAATTTCTGAATATAAGCGATTGTACTCACATGCTCCCAATGGAAAAGCCAGTCGAAATTGCGGGAGCTATCCACAATTTTATAAGGGAGTTGGCTCCTTAACCCCACAACCAACAAGCCGTTCCAGGTTCCCCATCGTATTAGCATTAATGACCCTACTGAAGATAACTTGGAGCCAATACAATGTGTTTCGGCCGTAAAAAAACTATTTCGACGGTTTCCAAAAGCGACAAGTAATTAATTTTTGCAACGTCGGAATCCCATCCAAGGGTGTCAATTTTTTGCCCTCTTCCCGATGCTCGTAGCGAATGGGCGTTTGGTATATTTTCACTCCGGAGCGCAATAGCTTGGCTGTGATTTCCGCCTCAATCTCAAAGCGGCGACTTTCCAACTTAAGCGATTGAAACAGCTTGCGATCAATCATTTTATAACAGGTTTCCATATCTTTCAGGTTGTAGCCATATAGAATGTTGGTCGCCAATGTCATGGCGTTATTCCCCCACCGCATTAGCCAGGAACGGTTGCTCAAGTCACGCACACCATATACCGCCTGGGCCCTATTCTTCTGGTACATATCCATCAAGTCAGCATAGTCTTCAGGGAAATATTCTAGGTCGGCATCTTGAATGATGACTGTATCTCCCGTTGCATTTGCCAGGGCGGTCCGAATGGCGCTCCCTTTCCCCTTGTTTTTAGGATGAGTGATGAGTCTAATATCGCCAGATATAGCTGCTTTCAGGGCTTGTTTAGTCTCTTTATCGGAACCATCATCAACAACCAGAATCTCTTTTTCAATATCAACAGCTTCAACCCGGCTCAGAAGCGCCCCCAAAGTAGAGGCTTCATTGTATATAGGAATGATAACGGTTAACTTCATAAATTTTCCAACGAATAAGGTAGATGGCAAAAAGTTTTTGAACTGAGTTTAGCCACGAGATAACATAAATTTACACGAATTATAGGGTAAAACAACTTGAATGCCATAGAGAGCATATTACAGGAGGTAGGTATTGGGGGATAGTTTTTAATCTTTGTTTCCGATGATGGTCAGAAAGCAAAAAGTAGAATGAATGGTTGCCTCAGCACCCTGACTTTCTAAGGTTTGTTCGACCTTTCGTAAGCCGCTAGCGTAAGCGTCATCTGATATTGCCATAAATTGGGAAGCGCGAGACCGTTTGGCCGAATAGTCATAGACTTCCTTCATGGTCATCTCAGCATTCATCTGACGACGGGAAACTTCAACACGGCCGAATCCAACATGTTCCATTACGCTGACAAATTGTTCTGTTGTCAAAAAATCAACCACATCTAAATCCCAGGTAGCCGGGAAGAACTGATAGATAACCCACTCGGTCATATGCCAGGGATCGATGTTGTTCATCACAAAACGGCCGCCCGGCTTCAACAATCTGTATATCTCGGCCACCATCTTCTCCTGCTCTTGAACATGCTGGTAAGAGAATTGATTGATGATGTAGTCGAAGCGGTTCGAGGCAAAGGGTGGATTAGCGCTGTCCCCCTGCACCCAACGAATAGCTGGGCCGCGCTTTTGAGCAACCTGCAACATGCCGGAAAATAAATCCATCCCCACCAAATGAATATCAGAAAGTGTCTGGAAATCGGCCGTTAACTGCTTACCCGTTCCACACCCCAAATCTAGCACCCATCTCTCCCGCTCCTTTTCCGGCTGCTCATAAAGGAATTGCATCAGATTGGGGTCAACTGGATAATCACGAATCGGCTCATCATATAGATGGGCGATCTTATCATAATTGAGACGTTGTTTTGAAAAATCTAAAATCATAGGCTTGAGTGTTATAATAACTAAATCTGAGCATTATTGTACAAGAGATAATAGGAAGTAAAAATGAGCGAATTAGTAACGACTACCCAACGTGGCCCCATCTTTGAGATTGTCTTAAACCGGGCCGATAAGCGAAACGCCATCAACCTTGACATGTATCAACAATTGGATGAGGCTATCACGGCCGCTTCACAAGCTGAAGATGTCAGAGTTGTGTTAATTCGAGGCGAAGGGGCGGTTTTTTCGGCTGGCATTGATGTTACCAGCTTCTTAGCGTTGCCTCAACGATATGGGCCAGATTGGATGGATAAGGCCTGGTTAATCACCCGCGAATTTCAGGCTGTTCTGAATCGTCTGGAGCAGCTACCGATGCCGACTATCGCCCTGTTACAGGGATACTGCCTGGGGCTGGCGATGGAGATGGTTTTGGCCTGTGACATTCGCATTGCGGCTAAAGGAACAAAATTAGGTTTACCTGAAACTCGGTTGGGCATTATTCCTGACGTGGGCGGAACCACACGGTTAACGCGGTTGATTGGCCCCGGACGAGCCAAAGAGGTTATCTTCAGCGGTGGTCAGATGAAGGCCAAACAAGCAGCAAAGTGGGGCATTGTCAACCACGTCGTATCGAAGAATAAGCTGATGGAAAAGGGTGAAGCAGTTGCTGGAGAGATCTTGAAATCTGCCCCCTTAGCTGTCGGGATGGCAAAGCAGGTAATTAATTCGATTGTTGATTTAGAGAAAGGGCTGACATTAGAGGGCTGGGCGCAGGCTCAACTATTCAAAACGGAGGATTTTGGAGAAGCGGTTTCGAGCTTTATGATGAAACGGTCGCCTAATTTTAAGGGGAAATAAGCTCAATGGCCTCAGCCGGGTTGTTGCTGGTAACGGTATCCACACCTAGCTCTACCAAGGCCGGATAATCCCACCAGAAGCCGCCGGGACTGCAAAAATAGCCTACCTCGTGGAGCAAATCCACAATTTCTTTAGAAAGATATTGGGTCATTGGACTAAGTCCATCAAGAAGTGCCCCTTCACCAATAGCCAGAGGGTTCAATAAGCGGCCACCATACATGAAGCTGGTCGTTATATCAGGATTTAGCAATTTTACTCGTAGGAGGGCGAATTGATCTGGGCTAATGATGATGACCTCATCAGTCATATTGTGATCTTCAATGAGCGCTACAGTGAGTTTGTCTAAATCAGGATTGAAGTAAGGGCCGTGTTTTAACTCGATCATCAGGCCAACTTTGCCTTTGGCCCAGGTCAATACCTCATCTAGCAGGGGCATCTCTAATCCGGTAAATTGGGGGGCGAAGTGGCTGCCAACATCCAGGCTTTGGAGGTAATCGGCCGTATGTTCATGGATCATGCCTTTTCCACCTGTCTTGCCTGCTATATCAATGTCGTGGAAAACGATGATCTCGTTATCGGCCGTAATTTGAACATCTAACTCTAAAATATCGGCCCCATCTGCCACCCCGCGTTCAAAGGCGACCATCGTATTTTCTGGGGCCACCTCCATTGCCCCGCGATGACCGATTAAGAGGGGACGGCCGTTTTTCCTGCCCTGAATGTCAAACACAAATCTCTCCTTAGAAAATAGCTTATGCAAAGACGCAAAGGCCGCAAAGGATTAATGATTTTCCATTCCTGGTTGAACCGTCTCAATCACATAAACGCTTGAGAATTAATCTTGCTGCCAATGGAGCCGAATCTTTTCGTCCTGTTTATAAATAAACCCCAGGGCATTGTCAACGCTTAATTCAAAGAGAATGTAGCGGTCGGCTGGATTATAATTGGAGGCTTCGACGGCCAAGGCTCTTGTTTCAGCATGTTCTACCAAACGGCCGTTCCCCGTCACCAAGAACTCGCCCCTGCCACCGTCTGTGTCTTCGACCATCGAATGCAAGGCATAACGACTGCCCCGCCGCAAATCGTGCCCTTTTGGTGAGGTTGGCTCCATGAACAGAAACAGCCGCCCCTGGCCGATGATGGGTGTTACAGGGTGAACACGGGGCACGCCATTTTTAGTGACCGTTCCCAAGAAGGCGATGCCATTGCTGAACCGTTCACGGCCGAAGTCGGCCAATTCAGGATTTGAACTTTCTAACGCTTGCCAGCTCATTTATTACTCCTGTAGGATAAATAGTCTCCTGGAGAGTCTCTGTAAATCAGATGTTACCTTTCTGTTTGAAGTGCAGGCAAGGCTGCCTGCGCTCCCAGAGTTGCTTAATAAACGTTTCCTACTGTTTTCTGAACCACTTGTGTTACTAAGTTGCGGACCATGAGCGGATCAACTGGTTGGATTGATGAGGGGGGAGGGCTGTTGGGTTGTTTGCCTGGTCGCAAAGTGGGTAAGTGACTTTGTCCCGTGTGGCAGACGCCGCAGGTGGTGCAAAATTCGTCTGCTTCTCCAGGGCGGCTCAAGCCCATCGCTTCTCGCTGCTTGAGCAGTTTCTTGACTTCGGCCGCATCCAACGGATTTTGAACGCCCAATTGAGCTAGCATAAAGGCGATCCGGGCATTTTGTTCTACCGTTTCGAGCCGCATAAAGCCTTGCATGGGTGAATCGCCAACTGTTAGTGAGCCATGCCGCTGAAGCACCAGGGCATCGTGGGTGGCGATAAACTCTCGGATAGCCCGTACATTCTCCTGGCTGGAAGGGGTCGCATATTGGGTTGTCGGGATGATGCCCAAGAAAACGATTACCTCCGGCAGTAAGCAGTCGGCCATTGGCACGCCTGCAATGGAAAGGGCAATGGTGATGGGGGGATGAGCATGGACGACGGCCGTAATATCTGGCCGCTGTCGATAGGCTTCCAGGTGCATGGGCAGTTCGCTGGTCGCTTTGAGGTTGCGGTCGGCGGGAGCAGATTCAACGATTCGGCCGTCCTCATCAACGATGAGCAGGTGACCTGGCTCTAACATGCCTTTGTGCAGCCCAGAAGGGGTGATGAGAATTCGACCGGGGGCTAATTTTGCAGAAATGTTACCGTCGCTGGCCGCGATAAAGCCTTTTTGATACATAAGACGGCCGACTTCAACGATCTCTTGCCGTCGATTCGCTTCAACCAAATCTGACCTAACGACCATAATATTTGCGGACTTCAAAAACCAACTGTTTGATGTTACCGTTGAACGTTTCAAAATCTAGCGCCCCGTTTGCCAACTTTAGAACAATATCGCTAAGAGCGGTATTGACAGGTGTAGCAACGCCCAACTGTCGGCCGATTTCAGCCACAGCCCCATTATGAAAACGAACCTCATTGTCTGGTTTTCGGGCGGTCAAGTCGATATGGAAAGAAGGCATTTTGTCCCCTCGTCCAGCGGAGACGACCCGCCCAAGAATCGGTTGGACAATGGAATTAGGCAGCCGTTTGATGGCAAATACAAGCTGTTTGGTTGAGGTTCCCGGCAAGTCAATCGGTTTAATCTTTTGCTTGTCCATGACGGCCAAGACCTCTTTCAGCATCGCTTTTTCCATCCGAAACGTTGGCCCATTACTGTAGATCACCTTTGGATGACGATTTAAGATGGCCGAGGTCGCATTGCCGACCATGTTCAAAAGCGCCTTCGACCATTTCATGCTTTGATAATTTTTTACGGCCGTTGTCTTAACCCCCGCCTCTTGAAATAGAGAAACCCATTTACCTATCTTCTGTCGTGGTTTAGTTGGAGCCAGCGCCAATCCTCGATCACTTCGCTGGACGGTAATAGCGTGGTTAGATTCCCGGCTAAGAGGGGTCGTCAGTGATCCCGCAATGACCTTTTCAGCCCCAAACTCTTCGATAAATAGCTCTTCAATGCCAATCCCGTTTTGGAGGGTGATAATCATTGGCGGATCGGGACAGAAAGCAACGATTTCATTCAGCGAGGCTTCGACATCGTAAGATTTTACACAAACGAGAATAACATCGTAAGTTGCTCCATCGAGGAAGGCTTGTCTGAGGGAATTTACAATAGTTGGCTGGACTGAAAATGAGACACCATTTTCAATAATGGTCAGGCCATGTTCTTGGATTGCGGTTGCGGTTGGATCACGAGCGACCAACGTGACCTGATGACCAGCATTAGATAACTGCCCACCAAGGTATCCACCAACCGATCCAGCGCCAAAGACGAGGATATCCATAATTCTCCTTAAGATGAATGTACTAACTTAAAATGCGGATAGATTGTCAACATGATGTAAGTTTTTATTCAAAGATTATGTTTTCTATCCTACCCACAGAAATCATTCTGTGGTGATTAAAATGATAAGCAATGCTAGGCTTTATGTCAAGATGGCTGTAACTTCAATCTCGACTAAGAGTGCAGGGTCTATCAACCCTTGAACTTCAACCATTGTGGCCGCTGGCTTAATGTCCCGAAAGAACTCGCCGTGCGCCCGGCCAATTGCTTCCCACTGTTCGATATTCGTGACAAACATCCGGGTTCGGACCACATCTTGCATAGATGCCCCCGCCTTGATTAAAGCTTGCTCAATCTTTTTCAAGACAAACACCGTTTGTTGGTAAGGATCGTCGGCACCAATGACTTGACCTGTTTCATCAACGGCCGTTGTGCCAGCAACCTCAATCACATTACCAATTCGAACAGCCCGCGAGTAGCCGACGATATCTTCCCACTGCGTACTAGAAGAAATGTTTTGTCTAGAACTCATAGTAAATAAAAAAGCCCCGCCTACAAAGTCAGTAGTACGGGGCGATGAACTTATAGTTGTTTTCTCAGTCTATTTTTTGTCTTTCTTCAAGACCGGCAGTCCGTTTTTACTCTCAGAGACAACATAGCCAGCTGGAACAGCGTCAATTGCGCCTTCTTTTGCTTCTTTTCCGAAGTAGTAGATGGTCTGTTGTCCGCCATTCTTCAGGGTTGTTTCTCTTTTGTGCAAAAAGTATGTGCGATCTTTTGAATTTGTATATGAAAAAGCCATTTTTCTAACCTTCCTTATTTTTGTTGGTTATCTTTGCCCCAAACTGGTGGAGCTATTTTAAATGAATATTGTCAAGCCTTTTGGCTGCAAATTTGCACCATCTTAGAGCAAATTAGTCGAGTTGGCAAGATTTTCTTGCTTTGACTGCCCATTTCGGGACTGTTATACTCCATCCCTTAATATTTTATTCATCATTGATAAAAGGTGGCATTACAGGTCACAATTACTCGTTTAATGATAGGCTGGCAAAGAATGCCAGTGAGGTAAAAGCTCCCATTAATACTAAGAAGTTCAACTTTCTGACAACGATAAATCTCGCTTAAAATGGACTAAAAGTTGGACTTCTAACTAAATAAAAGCACCGTAAATAGCAAAAATGGCAGATAAAGATAGATTAGTTTCTAGAAGTGAAGATTATAATGAATGGTACAACTCGCTGGTCATCAAAGCTGACATGGCCGATTATGGGCCAGTTAGGGGGACAATGTTGGTCAAACCCTATGGCTGGGCCTTATGGGAGAATATTCAGGCAGCTTTAGATAGACGGTTTAAGGAAAATGGGGTCGAGAATGCTGGTTTTCCAATGTTTATCCCGATGAGTTTTCTGCAAAAGGAAGCCAAGCATGTGGAGGGGTTTGCCCCAGAGCTAGCGATTGTGACTCATGGGGGCGGCGAAGAGCTGGCCGAACCGTTGGTCGTTCGGCCGACTTCTGAAACGATGATCGGTCATGCTTATGCAAAATGGATTCAAAGCTATCGGGATTTACCCGTCAAAATGAACTTGTGGAACAGCGTTGTCCGCTGGGAGATGCGAACCAAGCTGTTCTTACGCTCCCTGGAGTTCTACTGGCAGGAAGGGCATTCAGCCCACGCAACGGCCGAAGAAGCGGAAAGCTGGACTCGCCTGATGCTCGAAGCCTATGCTGATTTCGCCATCAATGAGGCCGCTATCCCGGTCATCCAAGGCGTGAAATCAGAGATAGAGCGCTTTGCTGGCGCTCAAGAAACCTATACCATCGAAGCTATGATGGGCGATGGCAAAGCCTTGCAATCGGCTACTTCCCATTTCTTAGGCCAAAATTTTGCCAAAGCCTTTGAGATTCAATATTTAGACGGCAACAATCAACTTCAACATTGTTGGACGACCTCCTGGGGCTTAAGCACGCGTATGGTTGGGGCTATCATTATGACTCATGGCGATGACAGCGGCCTGGTCATGCCTCCCAAATTGGCTCCTATCCAGACAGTGATTGTGCCGATCTATCGTAAGGAGGTTGAGAAGTCGGCCGTAATGGAAGCTGTTGGTCAAATCGCAGCTGAATTAAAAGCGGCCGGTATCCGCATTAAGATAGATGAGCGGGAAAACCTGTCCCCTGGTTATAAATTCAATGACTGGGAGCTGCGAGGCGTACCGACCCGGATCGAAATCGGTCCCCGCGATGTCGCTAAGAACAGCGTCGCGTTGGCTCGCAGAGATGTCCCTGGCCGAGAGGGAAAACAGTTTGTCTCTCAAGACGGCCTAACCGAAACGGTAGCAGCTTTATTAGCTGAGATTCAAGGAGCCATGCTAGATAAGGCCAGCCGTTTTCAAGATGAAAATACCCAAACTGTAACAACTTATGACCAATTTAAGGAAGCGACCCAAACTGGTTATGCTCGCGCTTGGTGGGCAGGAACGAGTGAAGAGGAAGCGGCAGTAAAAGAAGAAACAAAAGCCACCCTTCGCTGTTTTCCACTAGACCAACCGGAAAAGGAGGGGACTTGTTTTTATACCGGTCGTCCTGCTGACAGGATAGCCATATTTGGAAGGGCATATTAATGCGATTATCGAAATCATTTGGAAAGACTTTGCGGCAAGCGCCCGCAGATGCAGAATTAACCAGCCATCAACTCCTGATTCGGGCGAATTATATTCGGCCGTTAGGCTCTGGTCTTTATACCTTTATGCCTTTAGGCTACCGTGTTATTCGCAAAATTTGGGCCATCATGTCGGAAGAGATGGATGCCATTGACGGCCAGGAGATGTGGATGCCAAACCTCCATCCGGCCGCTATCTGGCACGCCACTGGCCGCTGGGATTCGGTTGATGTGCTCATGAAGCTCAAAGATAACAGCGGCCGTGATTACGCCCTCTCCGCCACCCATGAAGAGGTGGTTAATATGCTAACCTTGAGCGAAATTGACAGTTACCGCGATTTGCCCCAACACGTATACCATATTTCCAAAAAGTTTCGAGATGAACCCCGTCCGCGAGGTGGCTTAATTCGTTTGCGCGAATTTATTATGAAAGATGCCTACAGTCTGGATGCCACCGAAGAAGCCCTAGATGAGTTTTATCCGAAGATGCACCAGGCCTACCTAAATATTTACCGCCGTTGTGATGTACCAGTTATTGCCATCAACGCCGATGTTGGGGCGATGGGCGGTAAATCCTCCCATGAATTTACCGTACCGCATCCGCAAGGCGAAGACCACTTTATCTCGTGTGAAACGTGCGGTTATGCCGCTAATGTTGAAGCGGCCGAATTTGTGCGAGAAGGTCAACCGCCAACCGAACTAGCTAACTTGACCAAAGTGCCAACCCCCGATTGTAAGACGATTGCCGACGTAGCTGCCTACGTCGGTGTTCCTGTTAATCAGACACTGAAAGCGGTTTTTTACTGGTTTACCCCTTTTGGTGAAGCAGAGACAGACGGCCGTTTTATCTTCGGCTTGGTGCGAGGCGATCTGGAAGTGAATGAGGTTAAGCTGCTGAATGCCATAGGCGCCGGGGTTTTGCGCCCCGCCACCGATGAAGAGATTCAAACAGCTGGAGCAGTTCCTGGTTATGCCTCACCAATTGGACTGAACGTCGCTGCCAATCCTGATCAACAAGGTGTTTACGTGCTGGCCGATCCATCTATCACGGCTGGCGGAGACTTTACGGTTGGGGCTAATGATGAAGGCTATCATTACACAGGCGCTAACTATTCCCGTGATTTCGTCGTGACGAAGACGGCCGATATTGCCCAGGCAGACACCGGACACACCTGCTCAAACTGTGGCGGAACCATTGAAGCCCGCCGGGCTATTGAAGTTGGTCACTGCTTCAAGTTAGGAACCCGTTATAGCGCTGCGACCAACGCTACCTATCTCGATGAAAATAACGAACCCCAACTAATCTACATGGGTTCTTATGGAATTGGCCTAGATCGTTTAATGGCCGTCATCGTAGAGGAACACAACGATAAGGATGGCATCATTTGGCCTAAATCAGTTGCTCCCTATGATCTCTGCCTAATGCATCTTGGTAAAGGTGATGAACCAAAGGCAGCGGCTGACGAGCTGTATACGACCTTGCGATCGGCCGGGTTTGACGTTCTTTTCGATGATAGAGATGTTAGTGCAGGCGTAAAATTCAAGGATGCTGATTTACTAGGCATTCCTATTCGAGTGACTGTTGGTTCACGAGGGCTGGCAAAAGGAAACGTTGAGGTAAAAAGTCGAAATAGTCAAGACCGAAAAGACATTCCCCTGAAACACCTAATCCCCCATTTACAAAAGTTATAAGACACTTTGTCAGAAATAATGGACGAACCTAAAGAAACATTACTTGTCGTCGAAGATACGTTCTTAATGCGCCAAACCTTACGCGATATGTTAGAGGTAGAAGGGTTTCGCGTCATTGATGCTGGTAATGGAAAGGATGCACTGGCCCTGATGGTGAAAGTGATTCCTGATATGATTATTTCTGATATTTCAATGCCTATTATGGACGGACTGACGTTCTTCCATAAGGTTCGGGAACGTCCCGACTGGATAACGATTCCGTTTATCTTTTTAACCGCTCAAGGCGAGCCTGAACAAATCCTACAAGGTAAAGATATTGGGGCTGAGGATTATTTGGTTAAGCCAATTACGCCCGACGAGTTGCTCAGAGCAATTCGGGCAAAACTAAACCGTTCCCGCCAACTTCGTCTCGTTCAGCTTCGGGAATCTTATGAGGCCAGTCTGACGATGTTGGCCAATGCTATTGAGGTTCGGGATCAATATACTCGGGGGCATGTAGAACGAGTAACTGCTTATGCCGTTGCCATTGCAGAGAAAATTCGGCCGGAGAAACAATTTATCGATGACGTTCGCTTCGGAGCAATTCTCCATGACATTGGCAAGATTCATGTCCGAGAAAGTATACTGCGCAAAACATCTGAACTAACCAAGACAGAATGGGTGGAAATGCAAAAACACCCGGTAACAGGAGCCGAGATGATCAAAGATATTCCTTATTTAGTCCGTGCGATTCCTGCCGTTCTTTACCATCATGAGCGATGGGATGGTAAAGGGTATCCAGTCGGATTGTCAGGTAATAATATTCCTCTGCGAGCGCGTATTGTCACAGTTGCAGATTCCTTTGATGCGATGACAACCGATCGACCATATCGGCAAGCTATTCGCCCATCCCATGCCTATAGAAAGATCATTGAAGGGGCCGGTACCCGTTATGATCCAGCCATTGTACGCATATTCCAAAAGATATGGAATGAAAGAAAATAGATGCCTACCTCAATTCGCGCGTTGTTCTTAAATGATTTTACTGCCCATTTTGAGGAAATAGATAAGGTTTTAGAGCTAGCTGGAATAAAGCCTGAAGGATACCAGGTGAAAGACAAGGCTGATTTTTTAAGAAAACTAGCCAAGTATAATCCCCATGTTATTCTCATATCGGTCGAGGTTCTTCAGCTTGAAAGCCACAACCATTTTCATGTTGAACAGGTTCAAAGTTGGCTCGACGAACAAAATCTGACCATTCCAATTTGGCTAATCATTAACCCCGAAGACGAAGCGATCGCATTGGAAGCGATGTATAAAGGGCTTTCAGATTACTTTTTCACCGATCGTCTGGCTCGAATTGGCCCATTCGCCGCTGATCTAATTGGTTATAGCAAACAAGCCTTTGAGCGAGTTGATCTGAATCAATTAATAGAAGAATACCTTGGCGAAAATCAAGCGTTACTGAAAGGCAAAAACGCGAAGCTGACCTTTTTACCAGGAGCTGATTTACCCTCAGTTTTAGGGGAGCAAAGATCATTGTCCCAAGTGGTCTTTTCTCTTCTCAGCGAGACAGAAAAGAATACTTCGTCACGTATAAGAGCCAACATCCGTACTTATCTTCATGCTGTAAAAAGCGAAGTCTGTCTTGAAATTAAGTTGAAAGGGGAAATTTATCAACAAGAGAATAATTTTGACCTGATGTTGGCCCAAAAAATAGTGGAAAGGCACAACGGCCGAATTGATATCGATCATGATAGTGGTTCTGACATGCGAATTTGTGCCTCCTTCCCCGCTATTCTAGAAGGGCAGATAAAAGACGACGCTAACTTACTTATTGTAGAAAATAGTCATTTGATGCGCACTATCCTTCAGGAAGGATTAGAGTATGAAGGTTTTACAGTTGTCGTTGCCGAAAATGGCGCTGAGGCACTGAAGAAAATGACCGATTTTCAACCGGATTTAATCATTTCCGATGTCGTGATGCCCATTATGGATGGCTTTACCTTCTTCAATGCTGTCCGTGAGCAACCGCAATGGCAACAAATCCCCTTCATCTTCGTTACTGGTCAAAGCGAGCAAATAGAGGAATTAAATGCGCTCGCTTTAGGCGGTGCAACTTATCTGATAAAACCGATTATTATTGAAGAGTTATTGGTTGCCGTTCGTTCTCGGCTGCCTTCATAACTTCTTAGCTGTGGTTTCAGGGGAGGGTTGTATGACAAGGCTGCACTACAGATAGGGCTATCTATATGAGATGGCGACTAGAAATATGGTCTATTCAACCCTTTGTCAGTTGTAGTCACCCCATAAGCATGTTAAAATGCCCGCCAAATAAACAATCAGATTGGAGTTTTCCTTGAGAGTAAGACACAGCTTGAAATCACACGTTCAAGCAGCAATTGAAAAGGCGCAAGCAGCGGGCGATTTGCCCGCTTTTGATATTCCAACGGCCGTTGTCGAGAAGCCGCGCGATGCCTCACATGGCGACTATGCTACCCCCTTTGCCATGCAAGCGGCCTCCGCCATTCGCAAGGCTAAGCTGCCTAAGATGGCTCCAAAGTTGATTGCGGACGCGCTGCTCAAGCATCTTGATTTGCCAGACTATGTTGATGAAGTGACCGTTTCACCCCAGGGTTTTATCAATTTCTCCTTGTCTGAAAGCTTCTTGCAGGGGCAGATTGAAACGATTTTGGCCGATCCGGCCGTTTATGGCGCTTTTGATTTGGGCCATAACAAAAAGGCCCAGGTTGAGTTCGTCAGCGCCAACCCAACCGGGCCGTTAACGGTCGGTCGGGGACGGGGTGGTGTCATGGGTGATACCTTGTCTAGGGCCATGACCGCCGCTGGATATGAGGTCAGCCGCGAATATTATTTCAACAACGCTGGGCGACAGATTGAGATGTTGGGTGAGTCATTGAAGATCCGCTACTGTCAAATTTTAGGCCAAAGCGTTGATGGAAAAACGGCCGAATTGGGCGAGGATCATTACCAAGGCGACTATCTTTATTGGATTGCTGCCATGTTAGTGGCTCAATATGAAGGCACCCTCCTCAATTCCCCGACGAAAGAATTTAGCAAAATCGCTGAAAAGACCATCTTCGCCAGCATTCAGGCCACATTGAGACGACTTAATATCGCGTTTGATGTCTATTATAACGAGCACGATCTTTATACCACCGGCCGATTGTGGGAGGCCTTAGAAGATTTGAACGAAAAAGGGTACGCCTATGAAGCAGATGGCGCTCATTGGTTCAAATCGACCGAACTGGGAGATGATAAAGATCGGGTGCTGGTTAAATCGGGTGGTGAACCGACCTATCGCATGGCCGATATTGCCTATCATTGGCATAAGGCTGAGCGGGGTTTTGATGTTGTGGTTGAAATCTTTGGAGCCGACCATCACGCGACCGCTCAGACCGTTCTTATGGGCGTAAAGGCATTGGGCTATAACCCTGATTTTGTGCATATTCTCATCCATCAATTTGTGACACTTATCAAGGATGGCGAACAGGTTAGAATGAGTACTCGCCGGGGCCATTTTGTAACCCTGGACGAACTGATCGATGAAGTTGGGGCTGACCCGGTACGTTACTTTATGCTTGCCCGATCGGCTAACAGCACCATCGACTTTGATATGAATTTGGCTGTCGAGCAGTCGGACAAAAACCCTGTCTACTATATTCAGAATGCTCATGTCCGCTGCGCTGGCATCTTTCGGAAATGGGCTGAGGCTGGGATGGTGGAAGATGCTGATGAAACGGCCGATTTAAGCTTGCTAACCAGCGAGTACGAGCTGGCTTTCTTGCGAAAGGGATTAGAGTTGGCCGAAACATTGGAGCAGATGGTCAGCCAATATGAACCGCACCATATCGCTTTTTATGCCTATGACTTGGCGGCCACCTTCCATCAGGTCTATGAAAACAGCCGGGTTATGCACAGCGAAGTGCCAGAGCCGTTACAGTTAGCCCGACTCCGCTTTTACCGGGCCGCCAAAGCGCTTTTGGCTCGCGTATTAGACCTCATGGGCATGAGTGCGCCAGAGGTCATGTAGACAATAATTTTTAAACCACAGAGAACACGGAGGACGCTGAGAAAATATAGTAAAGGAAATCTCTGTGATCTTAGTGACATCTGTGGTGAGTTTTTTTAGATTGAATAATAGACGTATCGAAATTTTTGGAGGTTTTTTGAGTGGGACTTAAGAATGATGCCTGGATTCGCCAGATGGCGAAAGAACACAAAATGATTGAACCCTTTGTGGAGAACCAGGTTAGAAAAGGGGTTATTTCATATGGGCTATCCTCGTATGGCTATGATATACGAGTGACGAACCAATTTAAGATATTTACGAATGTTCATTCGGCCGTTGTCGATCCCAAGCATTTTAATTCGGATTCATTTGTCGATTACGAAGGGGACGTTTGTGTTATTCCACCTAACTCCTTCGTTTTGGCCCGGACCATTGAGTATTTTCGGATTCCCCGCAGCGTCTTGACCATGTGCATTGGTAAAAGTACCTATGCTCGCTGCGGCCTAATCGTCAATGTCACCCCTTTTGAACCGGAATGGGAAGGTTTTGTCACCCTAGAAATCTCGAATACCACCCCCTTGCCAGCCCGAATCTATGCCAACGAAGGCATCGCCCAGGTTGTGTTTTTGGAGGCAGATGAGGTCTGTGAAACATCCTATGCCGACCGCAAGGGAAAATATCAGGCGCAACAAGAGATCGTCTTGCCACGTATATAGGTATTAGATGCAACATAGTTATACGCTCCCTCCACCCGATCCTCTGCAACAGGTTATCAACACCCTTCGTGGGGAGTTATTAGGCTTGTTCCAGGTGCGAACAGTCGCCACCAAGTCAAGGGGGCGGATCATCTCATTTGGCGGGCAGCTATTATATGAACCCGATGCTGGCTATGATGAGATTTCACGCCGCTTTTTGGCCCATGGCTACACACCGATGCTGCGGCGAGAGAAGGGCGAAGACGTTATTTTAGCAATGGAGAGGATCGCTGAGGGCAAGACGGGCAACCCCCTCCTAAATCTACTCCTGTTTCTGGCAACGATTCTGACAACGCTCTATGCAGGGGCAGCTTTGGCAGGTCAGGATTTATGGTCGGCCGTTTTAGTCCAAGACACTTTTCTGATAACAGAGGCTGTTTTCGCTGGTGCGCCGTTCTCTTTAACCCTAATTGGTATATTAGGCGTTCATGAGTTAGGCCATTATGTAGCCGCTCGGCTGCATGGCGTTCAGGCAACGCTCCCGTACTTCATTCCCTTGCCCGTAGGTGGCTTAGGGACATTAGGAGCCTTCATCGCTATCAAATCGCCGATGAAAGACCGCAAAGTGTTGTTTGACATAGGCTTAGCCGGGCCGATTGCCGGCTTTGTTGTGACCTTACCTCTGATGATCATTGGTTTAATGCTCTCGACAGAGCTTGTCCCCTCTTACTTACGGTCGGGGCAAACCTTAAATGTCTTGGGATCATCCATATTGGGCGATCTTATCATTGACACCTTTACAGACATCCCAGCTGGTCGAACCTTAGCCATTCACCCTGTCTTTTTCGCGGCTTGGCTCGGTTTTTATCTGACCGGCATCAATTTACTGCCGGTTGGGCAGCTAGATGGCGGGCATGTGATCTATGCCTTGTTCGGCCGTTACGCCTACTATATCGCTATCCTGGCCTTCATCTCTTTGATAATCGCTGGTTTCCTCTTATCATATAATTGGTTCATTTGGGCCTTCTTCATTCTCGTGGGCGGCCTCCGCCATCCGCCACCGCTCAATGATTTGGCTGATATTGGCCTTACCCGCAAGTTAATTGGCTTGATGACCGTCATCCTCTTCATCCTAATCATCATCCCTGTCCCATTTGTTGGAAATATCTTCTAGTTTCTCTCTTGTTTTTACGTCATCCCAAAGTGCTTAACCCGTGTAAACATGCTACTTGGCATCTTTGCGCCTTTGCGTGAGTTTGTATATCAGTTGCTTAGAACGACCATCTGCTAAAATGTGGCACTTTTCCTCTGAAAAGATATAATCAGCTATATGCGCACCGGGCGCTTAGCTCAGTTGGTTAGAGCGCTTCGTTTACACCGAAGAGGCCGGGGGTTCGAGTCCCTCAGCGCCCACCTTGACCAGTTTGCAGCCCTCGTCTCATTTGATATAATTTTCTTGACTTTGTGATAAAAAGCACACATCAGCGAGGAGAATAAGTCTATGGCAGCAGTCGCCAGTGCCGGTGGAATCAGCCGACGCGAGTTTCTGTACTACATTTGGGGAGCTTCGATGGCCGTTTTTACGGCCGAATTTACCGGTCTAATGGTTTGGTTTATGCTTCCGCGTTTCCGTGAAGGGGAGTTTGGCGGTACGTTTACGCTATCAGTGGATGAAGTACCTGATATCAATGTCCGACCCAACGATTTCTCGGACGGCCGTTTTTGGTTGTCCAATGTGGACAGCACCCAACCTAATGACCTCATGTGGCAGGCAGAGGATGAGGATGCGCCCATCCAAGGAGTCGTCGCCATCTACAAGGTTTGTACCCATTTAGGCTGTATCTATGCCTGGACGGCGGCAAACAATCGGTTTGAATGTCCATGTCACGGTTCTAAATATCGACTGGACGGCCGTCGGATCGAATCTCCGGCCCCCCGAACATTGGATCGTTTCAACCTTGAAGCATTGGATGCAAACGAAAATGTTCTTGCTAGTGCGACAGAGGTAGATGGATTCTTTGAACCTCTAGCGCTGCCCGATGGAACGACCCATATACGAATTGATACTGGCGATAAGAAGGATGGCCCCGCCGAAACCTTACTTTGCCAATTTGCCAGCGCTTGCCCATAACGTAGCAGGAGAGAAGAAAAAATGGCCACCTTTTTTGAACAAGTCCAGGAGATGGGACTGAAGCAGGCCGTTGTTGCCAAAGCGGACGAATCGGTTGAGCGACTAACGGCCGGTATGAATATCACGGATATTCGTGCCGCTTTACGGGGTGATGAGCCGCGTCGTCCCAACCCCCGCCTGCGCCCCCATGCAGACGGCTTCTGGTTCCACATTCGTCCCAGCTTCTACCACACGGAAGTTACCCGAATTTACCCGACATTCCGCCTGGGATGGTTATCCACCTTTATGTTTGTTTGGGAAACCATCACCGGCATCTTTTTGATGATCTTTTATACGCCAGCCCCTGGTACGGCCTATTCTGACATTTGGAATATTTTAACCAATGTACCGTTGGGTGAACTAATGCGAAACCTGCACCGTTTAGGCGCTGAGGTTATGGTGTTGGTGGTCGCCCTCCACATGTTGAGGACGTTCTTAACAGGCAGCTACAAACATCCGCGCCAGTTTACCTGGGTAACGGGTATGTTCCTGCTAGTGTTTACCCTGGTTCTGAGCTTTAGTGGCTACTTGCTGCCCTGGGATCAATTAGCATATTGGGCTGTTACGGTGGCTGTTAGCGCGGCCGAAGCTACTCCCCCGGCTGACATTCTAGGGACGAATATCAACCTTCTGATTCGTGGCGCTCCATCCTTTGGCCCTGGCGGTCTACTGAGGTGGTATTTGCTCCATGTTTTGGTTTTGCCCATTGCCTTAGGCATCTTCTTCTTCGTCCACTATTACAAGGTGGTCATTCACGGCCATTCCCTGCCCCCCGGACGAGAGGAGATTGGCGAAGATAGCGGTAAGCGCGTTCCTCGTGACGAACGAACCTACTTCATTCCAGACCTCTTAACCAGCGAATTGATGTGGTCTATTTTGACAACGCTGCTGCTCATTGTTGGCGCACTGTGGAGCTATAATGCGCCTCTTGAAAGTCAAGCTAACCCACTGGTAACGCCCCTGCATGTGGTTGCGCCCTGGTATTTAGCTTGGTCGCAGGGTTGGTTGAAGTTGGCCGATAAGATCATTGTGGCCTTTATCTTCATGCCCGCTTTGGCAACCGCCTTCTTTGTGATGCCTTATATAGAGATAGGCAAGAGCCGCCGCTATGCCGACCGCCGCGTTGGCATCAGTGTGACGATGTTCTTCATCGCCTTCATGTTAGTGTCTAACTGGATGGGTTCGCCAGAGTTCCGGGTTGAAAGTTCGGCCGATCAAGAGATTTTCCAAGAGCTGCTTCCCCAGGAAGGCCATAGTGTCATCCTAGAAGTGCCTTATGAAGACCTGGAATTGGGCGAATGGTCGCCCGGACAGGAAGTCCCAGGCAATGCCCATCTGACCTTAGCGTTGGAAGAGTTTGAAGCAACGATGGATCGCTATAGTTGTAATTTGAACGAGCAAAAATGGAAAGATGATTGTTCCGTTGAGGAACCAGAATCGGCCGAAGGTGAACGAACCTATGGTAACAATTTCACCGGTCACGCTATTCCTGATGCAACGGCCGTGTTGATTGTCGAACAAGAACAGCACAATATGAAACGGGTGACACTCCGTGTAACGGCCGATAATCCCGACAATGCTGACGAAGTCCTGGTCGATCAGGATCGGGCTGCTTTCCGACACGAAGACTCCGCCTACGAGGATGATTAAGTTATGCAGACAAAAGTAATAATTGGCACCATCTGCTTCATGTTGACCATGATTATTCTAGGCTTTGCCACCTTGCTAGAACCGGCTCGCCTGGAGGAAACAACGCTGGCCTTTGAAGGGCGACAGGTTGAAAAAGGGGCGGTGCTTTTTCAGAATAACTGCGCCAATTGTCATGGTGTTGAAGGTAAAGCGGCTGAATGTTTTGATGCAGCGACCGGCGAGCCGACAGGCTGTGTCGGCCGTCCTTTGAACCATGCCCCATTGCTTTGTGGCGAACCCTCAGAGCGCATGGAACAATTAACGTGGAATGGCAGCAAAGCCAATTTAGTCCGACAAACAATTGCTGCTGGCCGACCTGGAACTTTAATGCCAACCTGGTCGCAGGAATTTGGCGGGGCGATGGAAGATTACCAGATCGAGCAAGTAACGAACTTCGTCATGAACTGGGGCGAAGACCCAGCCTTGTGTGAAGAAGATGGCGAGGAAGTAACAGAGGAAACACCGGGTTGGCCGCCAGATGTTGCTGAACTGCCAGAAGGCGATGCGGCCAATGGCGAAACGCTCTACAACACGACCTATGCTTGCTCCAACTGTCATGGTGACCCGACAGTAGAGGGTTCTAACGCTGTTGGGCCGTGGTTGGGTAATATCGCAGCCGAAGGCGCTGACCGGATCGATGGAACAGCCTCGAATCAATATATATATGAGTCGATTTTGAACCCCAATGAGTTCATCGCCCCAATCTGTGCTAATGGCAATCCTTGTGGCGAACCAAGCAGTATGCCAGCAACCTTTGAATCGACTATGAGCCAGCAAGATATGGCCGATATCATTGCTTATCTGATGGGTTTTGGGAATTAAAGCAAAACAACGCTAAATAGATACCAAAAGGCCCGACTGGATTTTCCAGTCGGGCTTTTTTTGTTATGGAGCGCAGGCTGCCAGCCTGTCTCAATTTCGTTGATCATGTACCCGTTTTATGTTGTCTTCTTTAACCGAGTGCCACAACTCCGGCAAAAACGATCTCCAGGGTCTGATTTTTGGCCGCATTGGTGGCAGAATCGGACGAAAGAATGGGAGGGCGGTTCGGCCGTTTCTACTTCCACTTCTACTTCTGGCTCTGGGTTTTTGGGTTGAGCCGTTTTCGCTTTCCGGCGCGGTTTTGTGCGTTTTTGGCGAGCCGCCATCATCCGTTCACCAACCAACATCCAGGCTCCAACGGCTAAGATAGCCACCCCACCAGAGGCCAATAGAATCGTTGGTAAATCAAGTCGGGTTCCTGGCGCGGTTTCAGGTTGGTTGGTTGCTGGTTGATTAGGTGTCCTCGGTTGGAGCAGTTCGGCCGATAATTGGCTCATTGGCCGCCGATAGGTAACGGCTAAAGATAGCCGTTCTCCGGTTGCTACTGGTTGAGGGGAGAGGTTGTGGTATTGAAAGCCATCTTCTCTAGGGGTGACGCTGAAAACGGCCGGAGCAGTCGTCATCTCGGTTGTTCCTACTGGCTGTTGAACGCTGAGGCGCATCTCTGCTACCGTTATATCAGCCAGCCACTCAAAGGTAAAAGTCCGCTCATCGTCAGTTAAATCATAGGGCATATAATATTCCACCCGAAAGCGTGGCTCTGGCGTAGTTAGGGTCACGCCTTGCTCGTTTTCGTCAAATGCGATGTCGTCAATCAAGTCGTTTTCGGCCGTTATCCGAGCCACCGCATTAAGGTCAGCATTATCTGGCATCGGTATGGTGATAATTGCTGGGAGGGAGACATCCGCTGGCAGCACCCCCGTAAAAATGACCAGGACGGACGGCCGATCATAATCGGGCCAGATGTCCACCGCCATATTTTCAATCGTCGAAGCTGTCGTTTGGGCCTGGACAGTCGATATTTGCCCCAAAAGCAAGAGAAGTAACAGTAGAAACAGGCTTCTCTTTAATAATGATGTTGTCTTGTTAAACAATATTGCTTTCCTTTACGATCGGCGGTTATGGCGTAAACGTGGGTTAGATAGGCGAGAGACAGGGTTAGAAGTGATTCAAAGCAAAGGTTTTACCCGCCTATCCAACCCCTGCCCAAATACTGAAATTTCCCTATGGCCGTCCGCGCAGCCGAATCCGATTGGCCCGGCAATGGGGGCATTCCATCTCGGTATAATCGCGGCCACAGGTGCGGCAGGTGCGTGTTTCAACTGGCCGATCATCCTCTAATGACCCCATCACCACCACTAGCTCTTCGCCAGTATGGGCATTTAAGAAAGCCTCCAGCGACTGTTCGCCGATAAACCAACGGCCGTTCTCATCCTTCCGAGCAACACCATTGGCAACGTCTAAATTCATCTCATATGCGGCCGAAGCCAATTTCAGGATAGCGGCTCTTCGAATAGTATTCATATCAGTTTGTCCTTGTGTCTGCTATTTGCAAACCCATAATCACTCAACTATTATAAGATCATTCTACCAAACGACGATAACTCAGTAAGCGGCCAACTATTAGAATTATGATCAGATGGCCGCTTACTCCTAAACCGTCCGCACAAATCCCCTAACTTTTTTGCGGACGGTCATTCAAGAGGTGATTGGTGTCCGACGGACTGGAAAAACTTAGGCAAGATTTAGAAATATTAACCGCAATGGCCGCCGAAATGGACAGCTATTTGATGAGCGAGGTCTTGTTTTGGCCGATGGAGAAAGGAACCATGCCTCGCTTAACGTTGGGCGGTTATCTCATGCGCCAACACCGTTTAGTTGCACTAGAAGGGTTGTTAAGCGAAGCGGAAGTGGCGCAGTTGGAAACGGCCGTCACCCAATTCAACGCCGCCCTAGTTGAAAAGATCGTCCGCCTAGAGCAGCGCGCCCATCAGGAGTTAGAGGCCCGGTTGCGGCAATGGGGCGAGTATATGAAGGATTTATCGCGTGATTCGGGATCGGGTGGGGCTTATTACAGTACGGCCGTTGAACCGAGGGCCATGATCGCGGCTTTGGTCAACAAACTCAGACTACCCCCCTATAAATTAGAACCCCGTATTGCCCAGCAACTCGCCATGTATGACAACAACCTCCGCCGCCGCTGGCAGTCTGGCGACTTCATCTGGCCCAACCAATGGCAGCCCGCCTATCCTGAGAAAAGTTATTGGTGGTTGTATGGACGGCCGAGCGCTCGTTGATTGTTTGAACCACGGAGGATACAGAGCGCACAGAGGGGTTAATGAAAACCTCTAACCCCTCTGTGCGCTCTGTAGTGAATTATTTGGCCACCTTGCCTTAATAATCCAAAATCAACTGCGGCGGCTCAAATGGCACATACTCCGGGTTGCGCCAGCGTGTGAAGCGGATGACCAGCCGAGCCGCCTTCCAGCCCAGGCGAATCAGCCAGGGGTATTTAAGCAGATAAGCAAACCGAGCCAGACTGACCCGAATGCCTAACTGTTTCAAGAGATGATGGTCTAAGATGCGCTCTCTGTAGCTGTCGAAGCTAAAATCCTCTCGCTCAAAGGCATCGACAACGGCTGCTGCAGCCACATCTCCATAGCCTAGCGCAAAAGAGATGCCTTCCCCAAACAGCGGGTCTGCTCCGGCCGCATCCCCTGCCAAAATGACACGGGGCATGGCGAATCGGCCGTTCTTATCAAACCAGCGAATTGGATGACCCTTTAACTTGTAATCGTCCAAATCTCGCTCCCGCTCTGCCATTGAATGGCGCAGTTCTCCAACCAAGTCCACCTTCGGCCGTTCGGGTCGGGCGCGACTGTCGAATACGCCTCGATTCATTACGGGTTTGCCCGCCACCAAGCTGGGGAAATCCCAATAATAGCCTTGCAAGCCTTTTGTCATGCGGGTGAAGTCGAAGACGGCAACATTGTCTTCAAATTCGACCAGATTTTGCCCCTCTTCCGGGGTCAATACCTCAAGCAGGCGGGCGACGCGGGATTGGTCGTCCCATTTGAGCCATTGGCGGATTTTGCTGCGAGAGCCATCGGCCGCAATTAATACGTTGGCCCGGAAAATGACTTTGTCCGTTTCGACTTCAACATAATCTTCGTGGTGGGTGACGGCCGTCACCCGCTCACCTTGTCGAACCTGAACGCCTAACTTCTCCGCCTTTTTCACCAACCAATGGTCAAACTCATCTCGCCGAATAATGGTGAAAACAGGATTGCCATGAAACACATACGAATGATCCTGGTAAACGAGCTTTACCTGTCGCACCGGAAAGTTTGGCGGCTCAAAAGCCAATCCCAAGCGGGAGAGGACATTAACGCCCAAATGGGTTACGCCGCCACCGCACAATTTCTCGCGAGGGTGAACGGCTTTATCAACCACCACAATCCGCTCTGCCCAAGCCCGATCCTGCCGCACCAGATGTAGGGCGGTCGATGTCCCGGCTGGTCCCGATCCCACAATTAAAACGTCAACTTGTTCAACTTGCTTCATGATACCTCAAGGTTTTTCAATTAAGGGTAACATTATAGCATGGGTGAAGAAAAGTGCCTGATCCGTGTTGAGGTCGCCGGGGTTAGGGTGGGTGGGTTCAACGTTGCCAGCCAGATCGGTCGCCTGACTGCGGAACCAGTAGGTCTGGCCGTCTGGTGGCTCGAAGAACCCGGTAGTTTGGGTCGTGGCCGTGAGCCAGGTTGTCCAGGTGGTAGAGATGTCGGCCCGATATTGGAGCAGATAGGTGTCAATGCCGGAAGTCGCATCGCTGCCAGACCAGAAGAGATGATAACGGCCGTCTGGCAATTCGTAGATATTAGTGACGAGCGAGGTTGGTACGGCCGTATCAATCCCAAAGCTTGTCGGCTGCGAGGTCGCAGCAACCCCTTCCGGCGTTGTGACCACCACCCGCCAATATAGTTCCCTATAATCTTGCAGGAAGGTATGGGTGTAGTTTGTCGTCGATGGCGACAACGAAAGATCCAGCACTAGATCGTCGAAGGTATTGTCAGTGGCTACCTGGAGTTGACTGGCGCTGATTGTCACTTGGTCAGTCACATCCCAATCGAAAGTCACATAGCGGGACTGCCAGCTAGCCGGGGCCGGGCTGATATTGGTGGCGGCTGAGACCAGGATCGGCCGTAATCGAATCGCATCGAACCAAACCCCCTGCCCCGTATCAGTTGTCGTCAGATTCGTTAGCCGGACCACGCTGCTCGTTCCGGCGACCAAATCATACTGCCCTAGGCTCATCCAGTTGCCAACATGATCATTATGGCTAACCGTCACACTACTCGTACCATTCTGGTCCGTCACCGTATAAGCAGCCCCGTTCGTTTCAGGCGCGCCGGTGATGCAGAAAGGCGCATATACCTCAATCTCATAGATACCAGGAAAAACCACATTTGGTCGCCATTCACCCCACAGTAGCCCATCTGCCGGATCAGTAATCGACCAACCATAGAAGGCATGACCATTATTGCCACACCCATAAGGTGGCACATTCCAGGCCCCGCCACTTCTAGTAAAGGCTGGGCTTAGTTCGTCAACATATTGGTTAAGGGGTAAATAGCCGATTCGGTCGGCGACCGCGTCCCGCAACCAGGATAGAAGCAGGTGGGCTTGGTCGCCAGGACAGGCGGTTGAACCGTCTACATCGCGGTGGCCTGATAGATAGGGCAATCCCCAACCCATATTAGGCAAAGTACCCGCATCATAGACATCAATATCCTTCTGGTCCGCTTTCCAGGCAAACAAGTTGGCCGCACCCTCCATCATCGGCGTCGGAGGGGAAATGCCTGGTGGCTCGTCATCTGGGGCAGTGAAGGTGCCTATCAGGGCCAAACCCATGCTGCCAACGTTTGCCGAGGCTGCATGAATGCCGACGACATCATCGCCACCAAGATGGCCTTCATAGAGATTGCCGTTCATATCGGCTAAATATTGATAGCCAATATCGCCCCAGCCCAGAACGACGGTGTGATAGTACCAGATGGCTCGCACAACGGCCGCCCAATCGGCGCTCGAATTGCTGGAGGCAGTATGATGGAGGATGAGATGACTAACTGGATAGTAGCTTAAGCCCTCGGTATAGTCGCAAGCCGGGTCTGTACACCAAATGTCGCGGCTAATGACGGGCGGTTTGGGATAATCGCCATTGTCTAAGACTGGATTTTCCTGATCAGCCGCAGCTTGCAACGTAGCTAAGTCATCGGCATCAGGCCCCTGTGAACTGTCAATAAAGCTAAACCGCAACGTTTGCAGGATTGGAGAGGGATCGGGAGCATAACGGCCGAACGTGATCGCAAATTGAAAGACTTGATGGGTCTGTTTGACAGCAGCAACGGTTATCATCTGGCCGACCATCATCTCATTCTCAGGTAGGGTCCAATCCTCATTTTCTTCAATCTGAACCCACTCCTCCCACTGGTTATCGGCCGTTCCTGTCCGTACCTGGAGCGAAAAAGAGCCGCGTTGAGGTACATCGACCGACCATTGGGGAACGAGGGCATTGAAAGGGATAGGGGCATTGAGGATGGGAGAAAGATAGCGTCCGGTTACGGCCGTTGGCACAAGCCGCAGCCCCGCCTCCGCCATCATCAGATTTTCCAAGCTTCCTTCCGGCAAATCGCCCCCCACATAAGCCAGATCAGCCCCAACTGTTTGGCCCGATTCAGCACTCTCCGTCTGGCTCGGCGAGTAAACAATAGCGATAAAGAGCAGTAAAAGCCCAAGGGTGGCAGCGAGTTTCGTTTTCATATTTCCTCGTAACTCTAAAAGATTTAGAACCTATGATAATCGCTCAAGTCAATTTCCCAAGCAAGGGGTCGTAAATTAGGCGTGTAAGAGACGTGAAAACAGAGGCTGTGATCTATTGTATTAGACGCTGCTACATCAGCACCACATGAGATTGTTGAAGGGTTAAATATGGAGATAAGTGGGGCAACAAAAAAGGGTGCAAGCAACTCTGAAAATGCTTGCACCCTCGACGGGAGCGACGGGGATCGGTCACTCACGCATATAAAATCTGTGTCAACTATCCATTTTTAATACCAACCTAAAATGGAATCTTACTCGGGTATGGGAGCCTCGCCTTTTTCTTTGGTTCTTTCTTTTCTGGGCGAGTCTAAAAAGAAAGAACAATCCTGATTGGCAATGACCAGTCCTTGCTCGCGAAAGATAAACGGGGGCAATCCACCAAGAGCATCATGCGGCCGGAGTGAATTGTAATCAGTCAACCATTCTTCAGTCAGCACTCTGACCTCAGCCAGGGAATCAAACAAATATATATCCAGAATCTCTTCACGATAGGTCCGGTTAAAACGCTCAATATAAGCATTCTGGGCCGGTTTGCCAGGCTCAATATAAGCCATAACAACGCCATTTTGCTCAGCCCAGACTTGCAGCAGATGAGCAATCAGTTCAGGGCCATTATCACAGCGGACTTGGTCCGGATAGCCACCTCGTTCAGATGCCAACTGCTCCAGAACACGCCTAACACGGGCTGCTGGCAATGAGGTGTCAATTTCAATCCACAACCCTTCGCGGTTGTAATCATCAAGAACGTTGAACGTACGAAAGGTGCGGCCGTCAGTCAAACTGTCACTCATGAAATCTATCGACCAACTTTGATTGGGTTCAGCTGGTGAACAAAGCCGCTTTGGTTCTCGAGATGGCAGCCGTTTCTTAGGCTTTTGTCTCAAGTTTAGCCCCAACTGCCGATATACTCGCCAGACCCGCTTGTGATTCCAGCGATGACCATCTAATCGAAGGCGTCGATACATTTTCCAGAAACCCCAACGAACATGCCTTTCGGCTGTCTCCAACAACGCTACCTCAATCTCTTGGTCATTTGCCCGCCTTGGCTGGTAACGCCAAGCTGTTCGACTCAATCGGAATAATCGGCAGGCATGTCGTTGGCTTAATCCATGAACCGATTGGGCCCAGCCGACTAACTGCCGCTTGATAGCTGTCGTTACAGTTTTTTTTCGAGTGCTTCTTTGATAACTCGATGTTCCAGGCTAAGCTCGGCATACATCTCTTTCAACCGTCTATTTTCTGCCTCAAGTGTTCGAAGCCGGGCCAGTTGGCTGGCTTCCATGCCGCCGTACTTGGCTTTCCATTTGTAAAATGTGCTTTTGCTAATGCCGTGTTCGCGACACAAATCGGTGACAGCAACATCGGCTACAGCCTGATTCAAGATGCCTATTATTTGATGTTCGCTGAATCGTGATTTCTTCATATGGAACCTTCCTTATAGTATTGTGCCGGAAAATTCCATTTTTGTCTGGCTTTATTTTAGGGGTAGCTTACCGCAAAATCCCCATTTCCTCCCGAGTCCACTCACCAGTAATCGATATACCATAGAGTTCTTCCAACTCATCACGAATACTCTCGCATCCTACAAAAGCTTGAGCAGCTTCGACACTATTCCAAACATAGAAAAAATCTAATTGTTCTGGATCCCATATTGCTATTTGATGACCTGGGTCAGCTCCACAATACCCGGTTGGGTCATTAAAATTCATCGGTCGGTTTAAAACATATGAATATCGGTTGAGGCTTTGCGGATCTTTAAAATCGGGGATAATAATATCCGGTGAGAGGAATCGGTTAATATAAGGTACATAGAAACGGCCGTTTGTCTAATAACCTCGCTTCATGTCAATTTGATTCGGAATCTCCTCTCCTTGCACGGCCGAATTAATCAACCTCGCCAGATGCTCCATGCGAAGCGGGTGAGTATCCATCGTCGCCCCGCCCCGGTGGGGACTCATCACGACATTATCTAGCTCATGAAAGGGATAGTTGGCGGGTGGGGTGTTTTTTCGGGCAGCTTCATCCTTTGGATAGTTGTACCAGACATCTAGTCCGGCGGCGTGGAGACGGCCGTCCTTCAAGGCCCCGTATAATGCCCCCTCATCAACGATCTTGCCTCGCCCGATGTTAACCAAAACGGCCGCTTTTGGCAGCAGGGCCAGCTCCTTTTCGGCAATCAGCCCCTCGGTTTCGGCCGTGTGGGGCAGCGCAATCAGGAGGCAGTTGGCCCGTGGCAGCAGGTCAGTCAGCCCATCGCCAGCGTGAATTTCATCCGCATAATCATCACTGCTTGCCGTTGGGCTACGGCGGGTCGCTAAAACGGTCATACCCATGCCTTTGCACATCCGGGCCAATTCCCGCCCAATGGAACCATAGCCCAGGATGAGGGCTGTTTTGCCAAACAGGAATACGGCCGGACTGGGTTGGTAGCCGATAGACCAGTCATGCTGTCGCATGGGGCGATCCATCGCCACAATGAATTTCGAGGCCGAGAGCAGCAGAGCAAAGCCGAGTTCGGCCGTTGTGGCGGCATTATGGTGGATGTTGTGGGTGGTGATATGGGGATAGTCGGCCATCAGCTCCCGCGTTCCAATAGAAATACCGGCCCAGGGAACGATCAGGGCTTTTAGCTTTGGACTGGCCTCAAGTAATTCTGGAGACGGCCGACCCGTAATAAGCACCTCAAACTCAGGCTTTTTCGGCAGGTCTTCCCCCGTCGTCACAGTAACGCCCGGCAAAAGCTGGCTTTTCAACAGGTCAATATATTCCTCTCCTGGCGAATGGAGATAATGTACAGAAAGCGTCATAATAGTATTTAACTTGTGCTAATTCGTGGCTAGATTCAGTTCAAAAACTCGCTTAGTCTAAAAAAGGTTGGTAATAGATTGGGATCACCTGATCGAACCAGACATAGAAATTGATAATAATGAATAATACCATAATGAGATAGGGTAGATAAGGGGCCAGACGGCGAGGCAGCAAATTGTACCATCCAGCCGCTATTAACACCGAAATAGGCCCAAGAGCAGGAAAGAAGAATCGCCCTTGATATTGAGGAGTAGACAGCGTATTTTTAAAGATAACCAGCAGCGTTAAGATTGCCCCGGCCCAAACCAACGCCCAAAGCGGCCGTTCAATAGAAAGCGGCAAATCCAAAGCTAGTTGTCGCTGACGCAGCAAAGCCAAAACCATCAGCATAAAAGCCACAACCAGCACCACCGTCGGAATTGCCCACCACTCGTTCGTTTGCCCAGCGATCCAAAGAATGGTTAAAACGATGCTGGCTAAGATTGGCAGGCCAAACCAAAAAAGTTTTTGTAAACGGCCGTTTTTTGACCTTAACAGCATACCCATCGCCCCAATCAGTCCCATTCCAGCCGCGCCCGTCAACCAAAGACTCCAACTTGGCGGGATACCCACCTGTCGAAAGGAAAGCCGCCCCCAATAACCATGCAAAAAAGTTTCAAGCATAAACCCGAGATCATGACGGCTGAAAAAATCGGGACGAATATAAAAAGCCCGCAGCCAGATGGTACGCCAAATTAAGGTATCGGTATCAACGACGACCAGTGACAAAATGCCACCAAAAAGCAAGGCCAGGAGAACGCCACCCCCAATAAGCCAGTGCCAATATCGACGCCAATGCTCCCGCCACTGCCAGGCCATAGCCAAGAGCAGCGTAAGCGACATCGGCAGGATAGTCAGTTTGACGATGAATGGCAGCAAGATGGCCGCCAACATGATGAGAGCTGTTTGCCACCATCTTTGCCGCGCTTGAATAATGAATATGATGAGCCAAAAGAAGATGGCCCCAATTAAATTACCGAGACCGTCATTAGAAATAGCGGTCGTATTATGCAGAAATTGAGGTGTTAGTCCCACCAACGTGGTTACTGCTAAAGGAACGGCCGTCTCTGGAAAAAGTCGTTGCGCCCCCTTATAGATAAACAGCAGTGTCAACGCCCCTGGAATGATATTGAGCCAGCGCAAGATCATGGCTCCCCAAAGAGGTCTGTAATTTTCGGCCGTCCAATCATAGCGGGTGGGTAGCCCCACTTCTGAAATGGGAGGGCGGGACGGCCGAATCAACTCTGGATCAATTTTGTTTAGCCCCCGCAAAACTTGGGCTGCGGGCCAATAATATCCAGGTGGCTGCAAAGCCTCATAAGTTTCTACATCTGTTGGCAGACGTTGTTCCTGGGCCAGGATAAGAATATAGAGATAATGGGCCGTTTCATCCGGCGCTTCCCACATTGGAACCAGGATGCTATAGCCCAAGGCAAAGAGCAGATAAAGCGCCAGAGTCAGCTTGAGGCCATGTTTATTTAGAGTAATACGCATCACATTTTGTGACTTACTTAAATTTGCTTCTTTAGATTCGGCCGTAACCAACCAAAATAGAGCAGCGTACCGCCAAGGGCCAGAAGCCAGCCAGATAATCCAAAAATAAAGATGACCTGTTGCAATGTCTCATGATAGGTAGCTAAGAGCAAGTTTTGGGCAGCGACTGTAACGGCCAAGAGCATGACAAATAGTCCCGGTTGTGTAGCCAGGTAAAGATTGAGCCAAACAACGGCGATGCCATACCCAACCATCGCCAGGGCCATGCTTGGCAGTAGCGCAGCGGCCGAACTGTACTGCCCCTCAAACATGAGCCGGATGATCAGATCATTGAAGAACAGATAAATGAGGAGCAAGGCCAAGTTAGACAAGGTAATAGTCCCCAGGCTTTTTGCCAGGAGTCGATCTGGTAGCTCCTTTTGGGCGATTAAGGCGACGGCGCGAGGATACATGATGATGGTGATGACGCCAGGCAGCAAAGCCAATATTCGGCGCAGCAAAACGGCCGCTGCATAATCCCCCGCTGCCTCGCTCTCAAAAAGGCGGTTGACCCAGACCAGATCACTGCTTTGGAGACCCATATAGGCTGCATAAGCAATGAAAGCGGCCGTTGAGAGGCGCACTGTACTTTGTATCAGTTCGGCTGACAAAGCAGGCGCCTTTTGCCAGATCGTCTTTCCAAGAAAGAGCAGTCCCCCAACCAAAGCCAATGCCGAACCGATTGGCAAAGCAGCCACAGCGCCCAACCCAGCCGCGCCCAAGGCAATAAGGAGCGCTGCTGCTATGAAGCGGTTAACGGCATACGCTAAGCGGGTTAGGCCAAAGGCGAAAAAGCGCTGTTGTCCCTGGAGTGTTCCAGCGACAACGGGTCTTAGCAGAGCAAATAACACCATTGCTGCACTGAGCGAAACGGCCGCCGCCGGAATATTCAGGATTGATCCCAACGGCTTTTGGATGATGAGCACTAAAATAGTTAAGATGATACCAAGTGCAAGACTCCACTTAAAGAAGGTCTGAAAGACAGCCCGATCTAAAGGCACAGCAGAGGTATCAGCCCCGGCTGATTCGGTCGCATTTTTAGCGATATAGCGGGCTACAACGGGCTGCATCACGGCAAAGGTCGTGATGACAACCAACAAGATGGCGTTGACAGTTTGAACCATGGCAAAATCCCCTGGCAGCAGAACCCGCCCCAGAAAGATGTGAAAGCCATAATCAATTAGATTGGTCAGCGAGTCGATGCCAAAGAGGAAACCAGTCTGGCTAATTGAAGAGCTAATCTTTAGTCGGCTCAATAAAGCCATGGGCAATATCTTCTTTTTTCAAACGACGATGGTAATCCCAGGTGAAATAGATGAAATCAACGAAATTGTGGAGATACTTAGCGGTGGCTTTGAAGGCGTGTTGGAGGCGAGTTAGTAGGTTGGCACGGCCGTATCGTCGCCGCAGGAAATCGGTTGGGGGGGATAGGAAAGAAAAGGCATCGAGGAGGCGAATCGGCCGTAATACCAACGCTTCCTGATAGCCGACCATAAAGGCCCAAAAACGAGACGGCTTTAGCCCCATATGCAGCGCAGACTCATAGTCAACCAAGCGATTCATCATGTAGCCGTGAATTTTGCCAGATTTCCCGCCAGGTAATTCAGCCAAAACATCTTGGGGAACATCTACATCTAAATACCGTTTGCATACCCGCAGGACTGCACCCAACATATCCTCCGCACCCCATTCGCGGGCCAGTCGAATTGTCTCTGTCCAATCTAGCGAACGGCCGTAATGTCCAATTGTTTCAGCAACATCCAGGTAGTACATCAGCATCGCATCGGCCAAAACGATCCGGGGCGTGTCTGATCGATGGACGGTGGCAGGTAAGTAAACAGCGTGTTTAACGAGATGAACGACCTGGCTTAACAACTGATCAGAAGGGGAGAGGTCATGAACAGGTCGCTCTAGCAGCGTCCCTGGTTCAGCCCGATCTAACATCGCCTCATAATCGATGGTCAACAAGGTGTAGGGGTGGTCTAAGGCCCAATGAACCTCAAACCAGATGTGGGTATCTAAACGGCCGCGAATCTGATGGAGATGATGGCGTTCATAATAGCGGTCATCGAGCAGTTTATGCCAGCGATAGTTGCCCATTTTGTCTAAAATTTCGAGCGATGGATGCAAGTGTCGCTTGCGAACCAGCAAGTCAATATCGCCCCCTGGACGCATGGCTGGATTTTGGTAAAAGTTGTGACCGATTGACAATCCTTTGAGGACGATAGTAGGGATGTTTTCGGCCGTTGCTTGTTCCAGATAATCGGCCAAAGCCATGGAATAATCTTTGGCTCGACCTTCCATTTTTTCAACCCCTTTTGCTAGCTCGTGGCGAATTTGTTTAGGTACATCCTCTAGTCTTCCAGATTCCGACAATACAGTATAAAGAAGGGTTTGCATCTTATTAGCCTGAACGATTTCAGCAACCCGTGACCAATCGAGATCGTCCCCCGCTTGTTCAAGACGATCAGGATGTCGCCAGTGACAGGCGCATTGCCAGAGAAAGGCTTCTTCTTGGGTAAGTTGAAATGGCTTTGTGAGTGTCATAATGTCGGGAACTGTTGCAGGGGAGAAGTTAGATTGATAGTTTATTTGCCTTTCCAGTTAGGCGGCCGTTTATTGACAAAAGCATCCATACCCTCTTTCTGGTCTTCGGTGGCGAAGAGCATATAGAAGAGACGGCGTTCGTGGGCCATGCCCGCCTGGAGCGAGGTTTCAAAAGCGGCATTGACCGCCTCTTTGCCCATGCGGATGGCGACGGGGGCGCGGGCGGCGATTTCGGCCGCAAATTTAACCGCCTCTTCAAGATAGACTTCAACCGGAAAGACCCGGTTTACCAGGCCATGTTGTAAGGCTTCATCAGCTTTTAGAAAACGGCCGTTCAACACAATCTCCATTCCCAAAGCCTTGCCAACAGCCCGCGTCATCCTTTGGGTTCCCCCAGCGCCAGGAATAACGCCGATGTTGATCTCTGGTTGGCCGAAGCGAGCGGTTTCGCTGGCAATGATCATGTCACAGGCCATAACCAGTTCGCAGCCCCCACCGAGGGCATAGCCAGAAACGGCCGCCACGATCGGTTTAGAGATACGACGCAGTCGATCCCAATAGTCAATGAAGGGATTGTCGAGCATGGAGACAGGCGTGGCCGTTGCCATCTCTTTGATGTCAGCCCCGGCCGCAAAGGCCCGTTCGTTGCCCGTGATAACAAGACAGCCAATATCTGAATCACTGTCAAAGGTTTCCAGGCTTTCTATCAATTCGGACATTAATTCCCGGTTGAGGGCGTTCAAGACTTTAGGGCGGTTCAGTTGGACAATACCAACTCGGCCGTCCCTGCTCGTTAGAATGTGCTTATAATCAGACATTTATTTCTCCTACAAAATTGGCTCGCGTAAAGGTGCAATGGCCTTAAACCAGATCAGCTAATGAGCCAGCGCCTGGGTTTTCCAGATAGGTTCTCATTTTTTCTACGATTGTGGGTAAGTCGGGTAAATTGTACTGTTTCTTGCTTCGGACGAGATAGGACATGGCCTCTTGCTCGTTGGCTGTCTCTTCCAGGCAAAGCGTAACGGCCGCATGACGCAGCAGCGCTCGTTGATTGTCGTCCATTGATTGCAGCACCCCAGCAAGTAGTGTCTCTGTCAAGGCATAGCAGCTTTGGGCCATGACCCAACCGGCGTCTTCATGATAGGGCCAGGGTGGCGATTCTCCCCAAGCGCGGGGAGGCGGCAAGATGAGATAGAGGGTTTCGGCTGTATTGGCAACAATAGGTTGCAAGGCAGGATAAACGAGGTTGGGAACAACGATGATATTTTGAGTCAGGTCAATACCAATCAACTTGCTAAGAAAATCGGGCAAGCGGCTGTTTTGGAAAATCTGTTCCAAATCCTGGGCTGCCTCTTGCCAAACAGCATTGTGATCTGACCAGAAAAAAGCGGCAACGGCCGAATCTGTATAAAAATCAGCCAACTGTTCCAGGAACTCGCCATTCGTATAGGCAGCGGGTAGTGGTTCGCTGGCTTCCAACATCGGCCAACTGCACCGCAAAGCAGCCCCGAACAAATCGACTAATGCAAGTTGGTCATTCTCAAGCATAGTGTTGACAGCTTCGGTTGCGGCGTGGTTTGCAAAGTCGCTCACATATTGACGGGTCATTTTGGCGTGAGTATGAACGGCGTGAGGCGTTATCATCTGTTCATGGTCGGGCCATCGACTGGCAGCAAGAACGGCCGCTACCAATCGAACGCGGTTATCAATAGCAATAGAAACATCAGACACGATAATCTTCCTCTTTTTTAGGCCATAAACGCCAAATGATAAGTAGATATAGAACGGTAGAAACCAGATATAGATTACCCAATTGGGATGGGTCTGGTTGATTAATGGGAGCGAGCAGCTGCCACCCGGTCCAACTGTGCAGAGCCTGGATGATGACTACGCCGATGATGCTGCCCGTTCGCAAACGGATGATGCCATATAGCAGCCCCCAAATGACGAAATAGATGAAGGCTGGCAGCATCGTAAATGCTGTTTCGTAGTCGAACGATTCCTCAAAGATCAGGAAGGCGACAGTGCCAAACAAAATGCCGCTGGCGATTGCGGCCGTTAATGGGCCGCGCCAATCCGAAACAGCCCGAAAGAAAAGGCCGAAAGCCCATAGTTGGGTGCAAAAGGCTTCAAAAACCAACAGATAAAAGAAGGTGCGGCCGGAGTTGGGCATGTTGACGATTTCGCCCTCAACGGTGGCAAAGCGGACGATGAAAAAGGCCAGCCAACCTAAAACGGCAAAGCCAATGCCAGCATAGAGCGCTCGATGGCCGCGCAGCCCCATCCCTGGTAATCGATACCAGAACAACCCCATGAACCAGGTTGCTAAACCGATTCCCGCTAACTGCAACGATGTTTCCCGCTGTGCATCTTCCGGTTCGCCAACAACTGCAACGGCAATAGCGCTAAATACAAATGCGCCCAGGATAGGAATTATCAGGGCAAAGAAAACACGCAGCGCGGTTGCTGATATTGTAGATTGAGGTTCTTTACTCATAAGCGGAAGATTTTAACACAGAAGCTGGTGAATGTCCTTTTGATTACGGTTGCTGATTAAATAAAAGAAGAAACACGCTGATTTCTCTACGTTTTCTTAGCGAATAATCACTGATGCTAGACAGAAGGGGCGGCCTGCTGTATACTGTAGATGCTTCTTTAGTGAATAAAAAGCCCCGCTCCATGCGGGGTTCTTTCTTGAAAAGCTCAAGTAATAAAGATAAATGAGTATAGATTTTAGGTATCGTCTGCAAATATATATCGGGAACCGTCCGCTCCTTATTCCTCAGCGGAAATAGTTCCACCCTAGCAACATCTGTTGAAAATTGAAGATTTGTAGGGTGACCAAATAGGTCGTCGTTTTGATGTTCGGAGAACATAGCTATGAATGATAATATCACTTATATAACCAAAGAGGGTTTAGAGAAAATAAAAGAAGAGCTTGAATTCTTGAAAACCGACAAGCGTGCCGAAGTTGCGGAGCGGCTTGAGGTGGCGATTTCTCATGGCGACCTTTCTGAAAATGCTGACTATGACTATGCTAAGCAGGAACAGGCCTTTGTTGAAGGGCGAATTAAAGACCTGGAATATTCCTTGCGTCGGGTTGAGATCATCGACAGCGACGGCCGAAAAGACAAAGTTCGCATTGGCAGCACCGTAACAGTCGTAGAACCAGGCTATGAAGATGAGGCAGAGACTTACTATATCGTTGGGGCGCATGAAGCTGATCCGAGCAACGGCCGAATCTCGAACGAATCGCCGATTGGTCAGGCTTTGCTTGGCGCCAAAAAGGGACAGACAGTCACGGTCAATGTTCCTGCCGGAGAGATTCAACTAAAGGTAAAGAGTATCAAATAATCAACGCTGCAATTTAGATAACGTATAATCTTAAAACGGCTGGTAAGCGCAAAGGCATTTACCAGCCGTTTTTGGTCGGAGCGTGAAAGAATAAGGCGACGAACAATCGTTCATTGCTTTGTTCTTTTGAGTAATCATCTGTTTTTAAGGAGCTAACTGGAAAAAATCGCCATTCCCCGTAACAAGCCTTTGGTCAGTTTGCGGATTATAAATGCCGAGTTGTAAGGCGGTTGGATCGGCCGTTTCCGGGATGTTCAATGTATGAAGCTGAATAATCAAATCGCCGGTTTGCCAATATTCAGCCGGAGAACCGAGGGTATCTTGCTGGACGATCGGCCGTCCTTGTTCATCCACCAAATGCAAGAAGAAACGACGAGTTTCACTCGTTGGCCCTTCCACGCGCCAATAGCTAAGCAGTTGATGGGAGCCAGGGATTAACAATTCTGTTGGTTGTAATAGGTCATAACCAAGAAACGTAATCTGTTCGTCGAACGTTGCCTCAGCTGGGAATTGTGCTGACGGCAAAGTCGAATTGGCTAATGACACAATAGAGAAGGAGTCGTTGGTGGTCGTTGTAGCGCCCCATCCTAACAATGCTTGTTCAAGTGCCGGAGCCAGCGGTAAGGGCGTAGGCCAGGCCAGCCGAACAAGCTCATTTGATGAAGCGCTCGGTAAAATAAGGGATTGGGTTGGATCAAAATAGCGCAGGCTTAAATCATCTCGCCGCAGTAGCAACGCCATTGTTGGCGGGTCCATCGTTTCTGGTGTCCAGCCCCCAATAGCAGTGGGGCCAGCTGCTGTCGCATTATCTAGATAGGTAGCGATGTTTGTGAAATCAGCTTGCCAGACAAACTGAACTTCGCCTGCCTCAGGCCAAACCTTGAAAAGGTTCCATGTGGTACGGCCGAAATTCAAAACCACCATCAAAACAGCCAACCAGATAACAAGTTTTCCCCACCCTGATGTGGATAACTTAGTGGATACTGTGGATAACTGATTTGAATTGTGAATAACCCGTAAAGGAATGAATGGAAAAACAGTTAATACAGGTAGGGCATTAATAATGCGAATACTGCTAGGGGCATCGATCGTAACGATACTAGGAATAGCGGCCGTTGCCAGCCAAAGGAGCAAGAAAAAATAGCGAGGCTTGCGCCAATTCCAAACGACGATAGCCGCCCCGATATAGAAGAAAAGAGCCGTTAGCGGATCGAATACGGTTAGGTCAGCTACATTTTGCCGCCAAAGCGGATCCCCTTGAAAGCCAAACATGCCCGCAATTTTGAGGCTGTTTTCCAAGACGGGTTGAAGATTGCCATCTCGCAACGCTCGCAGGGGAGTGTCAACTTCACTGATACGAAATTCGGCCGTTGGGTTGTTCATTAAGTAGAGAATGAGAGGCAGCGCAACCAGACCGTAGATCACGAAAAAGAGGATGATGCCTTGCCAACGACGGCGAAAAGTCGGCCGTTGCGTCAAAAATAGATAGCCTGCAAATAGACCATAGAAGATTGGCACAACCCGTGCCGCCAGATAGGTGTGCAGCGAAAGTCCGGCAAACAAGCCAGCCAGGGCGAAATAATGCCAAGAATTAAGCGTCTTAGGTTGAATATGATCCTTTGCTTGCCAGCCCTGCCACCAGAAATAGGCCGACAGCCCAGAAAGGAGTGGCAAGGAGATAGCTCGCAGCCCTAAACGACTGTAGAAGATGGGCCAGAAGAGGACGGCTAGCAAGGTGACAGCAAATAGGGCCGTTTTTAGTCCAAAGAGACGGCGCAGCAGTGTAAAGGTAACGGCTAACCCTAATAGTCCAGCAAAGGCAGATGGCAGACGCAGCGAAAGGGCATTGTCGCCCAACATAGGCATGAAAGCGGTCTGATAATAATGATAACCAGCTTCATGTCCATAGGCTTCCGTAAAATAAATGGCGTGGTTGCCATCCAAAATGTCTCGGTTGATGAGCCAATGGGCCACTTCATCATGTTCAAGGCCGGGTGGGGAGAGGTTGTCGAGACCGTACAAACGCAATACGGCCGCAATCAACAAAATAGCAACCATATAGACGCGATATGATATTGGACGATAGTTGACGAGGCTAGGCATGATTACAGGAAGGGATCGAGCCGAACCATGACTCGTTGAGGAAGCAGAGATGAGAGAATTCGCTTTTCTTCTTCGCCAAAGACCCGGAGCAGCAGCAGCCCAACCGGATAGGCAATAACGCCAGCTAACAAGCCAGCGAGGAGGTGAACTTGACTGCCGATTACCATGACCCAAAGCATGAACGCGGTGACGGCTAACGGCCGTTGCAACAGCTTCGTCCAACGGACATCAGGCATAACCGGCCGTAAATACAGGGCAAATAAACCTAGCAAAATGACTTCAGAAAGAATGGTTGTAATAGAAGCGGCAATGTAACTGAACCGGGGTAAAAAGATGAGGTTGGCAACCACATTAAAGGCCACCCCAACGATAAAGGCATTGGTCAGCCGTTTCTCAACGCCAAGAGCGATGAGGACATAGTTCGTGACGCTGTTCATCCAGCCGATGGGAATAGACCAGATGACCAGTTGCAGAGCAACGGCTCCATGCGGCAGAAACTCCTCGCCCCCTAACAAGCCAATGAGCAAGGGCGCGGCAAAAGTGGTAACGGCCGCTAAGGGCAGCGAGACCAGCAGCATTAACTTTAGGGACATGCGGAACGTGCGTCGCGCATCTTGCAAGGCGCTCTGTACCTGGCGAGAGATGACCGGAAACAGGGCAAAGGTGAAGAAGGAGGGAATGACGTTAAAGGCATTGATCCACTTATAGGCGCTGTTATACCAGCCAACAACCTCTTCGCCGTTAAATTGGCGCAGCAAGGGAATGTCAATTTGGAAGAAGATGACCGCGAAGAAGTGGTTGAGCATCAGCGGATAACTTTGACCGACCATGCGCCGCTGCAAGGGGAAGTCAATCTGCCAGGGGCCAGAAAGCGAGAAATGACGGCGGGCTGCAAAGAGTAAAATGAGCAAGGTGATGATATTGACCAAAATAGAAACGGCCGCCAAGCCAACAAAGCCATAGCCCAAGAGCAAAGCCACGACACCAAAGCCCACCTTCATAATGGTGGTAATGGTCGTGATCGTGGCCGGGAATTCGGCCGTTTCAAAGGCATAATACAGTCCGGTCAACCCTTGCCCCATACCAGAAAAGATCATCCCAGCCATGATCATTAATATCGCCAGGGTGGTATCAGTTCCCAGAGGGTTGCCTGCCAAACCAACGCCCCAAATATAGATAAAGACCGGAATGCCACCAACCACCCCCGTTCCCAGGCGCAGAATGGTGGTATTGAGCAAATAATGGCTGGCTGTGCTGCGATCCTTAGAGACTTCACGGATGACCAGCGTATTCAGGCCGAAATTAGAGATGATCTCAAACCACCCTGCAATGATAATAGCAGTGGCATATTTACCCGCATCGGCTGGCCCCAAGAGACGCAGATAAAAGGCGGCAAAGCCAAAATCAATGGCCCGGTTAAAGAGGTTTAAGGCCATTGGCGCTAGACTGTTTTTAGCGATGCTGCGGGTGTTGGTCAGTTCGCCTTGGGGATTGTAGAAACGTCGCCAAGCCCAAACGACGAGGGCAAAGATGGTGATGATGCCGCCCATGAAGCTGGTCAGACCGCCAACCTTGAAACTGAGGGGACTGTATCGGAACCGCACCTCCCAACTGCCCGGTTTGAGATAAACGCCCCGAAAGTTGCCGTTGACACGGAAGATGGAGACTTTCTGCTCTTCGTCTGATCCGGCTGATTCGATTGACTCGGCCGTTAACGGCCGAACATAAGCATCCCAGCCTGAAAAGTAGGTGTCGTTCAATACTAACCAGGAATCTTCTTCAACTTTTGCCTGGACTTTGACCTCAATATTGCCATAGTTAGTGATATTGGCTGCTTTTAATGTTCCGGCTGGCGGCTGGGATGGTGCTACAATCTCTCCCTCCGTATGTACCAAAATGAATTGGCGGGGATCAACCTGCCCCATCTGGCTCAGAGCATCATTGGTGTAAATTTCACTGCTAGCCGACATAGTATAGGCGCGGGGTACGACAGCCAGATTCTCATAAACCCGCAAGCTGCCTTCCTGCCAAACTTCTTCTAATTTGGGCAGGGAAATCTCCTTGCTGCTGACGATATACTTAACCCCTAGCAAATCTAACAACGGCGAATTAAGCGACTCCCAATTGACGATGGGCTGCACCCGATTAAATTGGAGTTCGTTTTGAGGCTCGATGACAGCCATGTAGTCAGTATACTGTTTGAGGATGACTGAATCGTACCCCCGAATATCCTGATAATCGTAGAGCCAGGGGGTATTGGCGTTCAGGGGTTTGTCGCCATGCGGGGTAAAGGTGGTCATGCGCCAAAGGCCAGGCTGCTCATCCAGCCATTGCATCAAAGACGGCCGATATTCGAGAAGCGCTGGGTTAGCCGACGCATTGAAACCATAACCAGCCACGAACAAATCCAAACCAATGAGAACGACTGCCATCCATTCATAGGTGGGACGGCCGAACAGATAAATCTGGCAGCCACTTACCCGCAGCACACAGCCAGCCCCAACCAGCATCAATCCCAATAGGAAGAATTGTCGGAACTGGTAACTGTAAAAGGCTTGGGTATTTGGAAAAGCGTCCGGCGCTTGGGCCAACCCCAAAAAGAGTCGTTCGATAAATGGCTCTAAGCTGCCGTAGAAAAACCGGGATACATATAGCCCAATCAACAGGAAAAGACCACCCCAAAAAGCCAGCCCCGCCAGAAAGGTAATGATGTTAGGCGCAGAGCGGTTCAAAGTGAACAGCGATTGGATAGTTGATATCAGCCGATTTTCCGTTTTCCGCTTTGTTCGCCAATCACCAATCTCCAGCCGTTTCAAAACTAGATAATCAGCCCCAAACCCGGCCAGCAAGGCCACACAAAGCGAGAGCGGAAAGACCCAACGGAAGGGCGAATGAAGCTGATTGATACCGGGCAAACCATAATAAAGGATGGCATATAAAGGCGTACCGAAGATGAAGGCCAGGGAAAAGAGGCTTAAAACCGAAAAGAAACCAATGTAGCCTCGGCGCTCTTTTTGTTGTTTCCAAGCGGCGTAGATGCCGAGCAAGGCCAGGAAAAGGGGTAATATGCCTAGATAAACGCCCCCTTCAACGTAGTTCTTGATACCCCAATTACTGGTAAATGCCCCATGCGGGTTTGGTTCCCCATACGAATTTGTCGTAAAGGGTATGGTTTTACCCGTGAAGGCATCGACATAGCTGTGGTCGGCCGGGTTGCCAAAGAAGTCTGGCAGGGCCAAGGTCAGAATACGGCGGTTCGGAAAGGCCCAATCCCTTACCTCGGCTAGAGTAGCCGAGCCTTCCCGAAAGTTGGCTGATCCGACTTCAACAAAGGGGACAAATTGAATAGCCCCTAACATGAGACCAATGGTGACTAATAAGAGTAGCCAGCCAGCCGGTTTAACTAACTTCAACTGTCGGCCGTTCTTCAAAGATAAACGGCCGTTGCCACCCGCCTCTGTCCGCTGCCCAAGTTGGAAATACACCGTAATCAATCGCCAGGCTGCAAACAGGGCCATCACCAACAAAGTGTAATAGGTGATTTCAATGTGTCCGGCTAAAACCTGGCAGCCTAAGCCAATGGCTCCCAAGACAACCCAGGGCAGCGTTCTTCCCGCCCCTTCCGATTCGGTGCTGTTGCGAACCACCATTTCGATGCAGCCCAACAGCAGAGGCAGCCAAACGGCCGCAGCCAAAATCATGGGGAAGACAGCCGCACTGACCAACATAAAGCCACAGCCCTGAAAGATAAGACCTGTCAGGGCGGCACTGGCTCGCTGCAAACCGAGAATACGGCCGAAATAATAAGCAAACAGCCCCGCCAGCCAAAGTTGAATAACCGTGAACCAGCCATATGCCTGGAGAATGGGCAATATGAGGAAGAGAATGCTAAATGGGTAGTAAGCTGAGTGTTGTCCAGTTGCTAGAAAAGGGGTTCCGGCAAAAATGGCGCTGTTCCAAAGCGGAATCTCGCCATTCTCAAGGCTCTGGCGAATGAATCGTTTCCAGGCATAATTTTCCAACACCATATCACTGAGCAGTGAATTGTGGGGAACTTCAGCATCGAAAACGGCCGCTTCTTCAGCCCAGGGTTGCCACTGATAGAGATTATCAGCCGGAATCATAGTCTGTCCACCAATAGTGACATTGGCAAACAGCAAAAGCGGCAGAATAAAAAATCCTGCCGCGATTAAAAAGTCCGGCGTATGTTTCCTTACCCAAATCATGACAATGTTAGAACAGTGAGATTAAATCAAAAAGCCAAAAACGCAACGTCTATTGACCTACGATTTATATTTTACTGCCTGATGCTTGTATGTTCTATGAATCTTGGGGTATATGAACAAGGTGTCAGTTGATCTCACGTTAAGCCGCCAAGAAATAGCTTAAATCTTTGCGCCTTAGCGTGCGCCTTCTTATCTGTAGTCTGAAAAATCGCTAAATCGGTGGCTCTGATTGTCGCACAGCCGGGGTAACATGACGATAGCGCCATAAAATTTGCCAGGCTCGCAGGGCAGCCTCTATCTTGATCGGAATAGTTAGTTTGGAACGGCCGATGCGCCGATCTTCAAAGTAGATGGGGATTTCGACCACCCGATAGCCTAACCGTTGGGCTAGATAGGCCATTTCAAATTGGAAACTATAGCCATTTGAGCTGATCCGATCTAAGTTGATGCCTCTGAGGGCGGAGGCCCGCCAGCATTTGAATCCGGCCGTGGTATCCTTCACATTTAGCCCCAACAACAAGCGAGTGTAAATGGCATTCGCCCACCAACTCAGCAGATAACGACCCGTTTCCCATCGTTCGTCCAATTTACCTCCCGCCACATAGCGAGAGCCGACGACAACATCTACCTCATTGATCTTCTCTAACATTTCAGGGATGTGGGACGGGGAGTGAGAGAAATCGCAATCCATCTGAATAACAAAATCGGCTCCCCTCGCCAGGGCAGTCTTGAAACCAACCTGATAGGCTCGGCCTAGCCCCCCTTTAGCTGGATTATGAATAACATCAATTTGGCCCGGATACCGTTGAACCATTTCATCAGCAATACGACCAGTTCCATCAGGAGAGTTATCATCAACCACTAAAATCGACAGATTCACCCTATCCAACCCCCACAGAGCGGTCGCCATCACAGGCAAATTATCCGCTTCATTATAGGTTGGGATGACAACAACTATTTTTTCCATAACATCTAAATAAAAACAGGGCTACTTCTAGCCCTGACTGTCAAACGTATGATTATTGAGAGTCGTTTGTCCTGCCCTATCAGTCTTTAGCAACTTATCCCAAGCCGCTTTACTGCTTCGGCATCGTGTTGACTATGTTAGGCGCTTTGATATAAGGCAGCCCGCAAGTCATCTATAGTCGAAAACGCGCCATTCTTAGAAGATAAATTAGTGACTTGCACCCGTAGCCGTTCTGATTCCTTTAGATCATCAATATAAGCTCTATCAACAGCAGGGTAGAAATATTGGATAGAAGGTTGGAGACGGATCAGGCAGTTCTCAGCGATCTTTTTGTGCCGCTCAAGCGTTGTCAAGATAATAAAATCAACCGTATCAATATGACCAACAAAATCATCAGCCGCCCCACTATCTTGCATGGCATTGGTGATCATCAGGCTAACCGCTCGCGCAACATCATCAGCAGCTACGAAACCATATTTATCTCGGAACTTACTCAGCCCGCGAATACCCGTGAGAACAATGCCCCACTCAGGCAGACGTAGCATTTTTTCAAGCCGCTCCTGAACAATCGAAAACTCAGGCAACCCCGTCACAGGGTTAACCATCGAGTTCATATGAGAACGGCGAAGCGCATTTCGGACGCGCAATCTTAATTCTTGAATATCAAACGGTTTGGTAATGTAGTCAACGGCTCCCAACTCCAGCCCGGATAATTTATCTTCGCGTTCCCTCTTTTCAGTCAAGAAGATAATTGGAAGGCGCTGGGCTTTGCGGATTTTTCGGATTCGGCGACAAACTTCATAGCCGTCAATGTCAGGTAGACGGATGTCTAAAACGGCGATGTCTGGTAAATCTTCTTCAACATGTTTGACCCCGTCTTCCCCCCAACTCGCAGTAATAACATTGTAACCCTGCACCCGAAAATAGGCGCTTAACATCTCTGCCAGATCGAGGTCATCCTCAACAATAAGAATTTTTTTAGGATCGCTCACAATGTCAGTCTCTATTTAATAGGATCCTTATCGATCTTAAAGGTACAGGCCTCTGCCCCTTGGGCAACACACTCAATCTCTTCTACTCGGAATTCCAGGCCACCACTAACCCAGCGCAATCCTTCTTGTAACAAACCGACGGCGACATAGCATATCGGCCGATCTGCTTCCCGTCCCCAACACACAGGACAGCGATCAATATAATAAAGCTGATAGTCATCGAAAGATTCAACCCGTGTAATTTGATCGCTGAATTGGGTAAACACACGGGCCATTGCTGGCAGACCGATTCGCATTTTTGTTGCTAAAGGCAGTACCTTAAAGGCTAAGTCGCCAACACCCGCTAAGGCCCCGAAGCCTTTTAGCCCACGAGCAAATGTTGCCCGCCCACCTCGAAGAGCCAAGCCGCGACCACCTCTTGGGCCATAGATATCGTCCAATCCTTTATTCAGATTTGAGAAATCGGCAAAATCGAAGGCTCGCTCTAAGTTGTCTGGGGGAAGTTCTTGGATATACGGCCGTAACTCAGTCAGATTGAGGAGCGCGTTTAGACCATTACGACCCATGACCTCTTCCATCGCATGTAGGTAGATACGACCAATCTTATTTGGGTAATAATAACCACTCTTAGGGACGATGTTTCTCACAAAGACCTCCAGCGGCACTTGATATTGTGGTATATTTTAGCCACTTCATGTTGAAACCAATATAATGGCACCAGTATAACAGGGGGAAATTAATAAAACAAAACGATTTTCAATTTGGATTGCTTTTTGCACAGGAGAGAACCCAAGAAATTCACACACTTCAGTTTCGATAGATTACCACAGGGATTACCCCTTGTCAATAATTATGTAAATAGCAAAGCTAGAGGTAGCAGTCACTTATTGACTATAATTTTGATAAATTTGCCTCTAGGAAAATGGACTGATATTTAAACAACCACATCACTTATTAATGTGTAATAAGGTCGGAGATTTATAAAAATATGGCAGAAGCAACAATGCACTTTCCTCCAGACTTTTTGTGGGGCACAGCAACCTGTTCCCATCAAGTTGAAGGTAATAACCATAACAATGATTGGTGGCTTTGGGAACAGGAAGATGGTCATATATTGAACAATGATAAATCCGGTTTAGCTTGTGATTGGTGGGAAAACGCCGAGGCAGATCTCGATAGAGCAGCCGATATGGAAACAAATGCCCATCGCATGTCATTAGAATGGAGCCGTATAGAGCCGGAGCCTGGAAAATTTGATGAAGAAGCCCTCAACCGCTATCGAGAGATCATCAAGGCCATGCAAGAGCGAAACATAGAACCAATGGTCACGCTCCATCATTTTTCAACGCCACTCTGGTTGGTTGAAAAGGGGGATTTTGGCAGTCAGATAGTGGTCGATTACTTTCGGCGTTATACAGCGAAGGTAGTAGATTCTTTAGGCGATCTCATTCCAAAGTGGTTGACTATCAATGAGCCGCAGATATATACAGTCTATCGTTATTTACAGGATGTTTTTCCAGAACCTGCTCAAAGAGGCTGGTCAGCTTTTTTAGAGGCAAATCGCAATATGTTGCGCTGCCATGCCGTCGCCTACCATACCATTAAAGACGTTTACCCAGAATCGTTGGTTGGAGCGGCCAAACATTTTCGGCCGATCGAGGCCAGGCCGGGTGGCAGCTTCCTGGATCGGCGCTGGGCCAAGTGGGTTCACTGGCTGTTCAATGACATGTGGATGGACAGCACCCATGACGGTCGACTTAAATGGCCCCTTGGCCGAGGAACCATTGATCACCTGGCCGGAACCTTTGACTTCGTTGGTATTAATTACTATTCTCGTTCCCTGGTTCGTTTCCCCCCCCGCTCCAATAGACTGTATGAACCCGGATTGCCCCCAGGTGCGGAGGCGGTAGACAGCGATTTCTTTGAAGTTTATCCGTCAGGTCTGTTCCAGGGCATCAAAGAATATATGCGGTTCAAGAAACCAATCTACATCACTGAAAATGGATTGCCGGATAAGGCAGATACAAAGCGAGCGTCCTTTATCCTGCGCCATTTGCGAGAGATATGGCGGGCCATCAGCTTTAACTTTCCAGTCATGGGCTACTATCATTGGAGCCTGGTCGATAATTTTGAGTGGGATCGAGGTTGGACGCAGCGATTTGGTCTGATTGAGCTAGACCCAGAAACCCAAGAGCGGACTCTACGGCCGTCTGTTGACCTATACCGTGAGATTTGTAAATCTGGCACAATCAGCAGTGATATGGCTGCTCGCTATGCGCCGGAACTAATGAAAACTATCTTTCGCGGCCAAGCCCCAGATGCAACAGCCTAAACATCGCTTAAACGTTGCTTAGGTCGTGTGTTATAATTAATTGTTAGGTAACTATCACCTAACAAGATATTTGTATTTATGGAGAGAGAATAATGTCTGGACATTCTAAATGGTCCACAATTAAGCACAAAAAAGCAGCGACTGATGCCAAACGGGGCAAAATCTTCACTCGGATAGCGAAGGAAATTACCGTTGCTGCGCGTGAGGGGGGCGGCGATTTGAGTATGAACGTTCGCTTGCGGCTTGTCGTTGACAAAGCCAAAGCGGCCAATATGCCTAAAGATAACATTGAGCGAGCGATTAAGCGGGGCACGGGTGAGTTAGAGGGTGGCGAGCTATTTGAATACGTTTATGAAGCTTATGGGCCACATGGTATCGGCATTGTTGTCGAGGCTGTGACCGACAATAAGAATCGGGCCGTAGCCGAACTGCGGCATACCCTCAATAAATATGGTGGCTCAATGGCTGCGGCTGGTTCAGTCCTCTGGCAATTTACCCGAAAAGGTTATATTGGTCTTAACGGTGAGATTGATGAAGATGAATTGTTCTTAGTTGCGGCCGATGCCGGAGCCGAAGACATTCGCTTTGAGGATGAGGTAACAGAGATTTTTACAGAGCTGGATCAGTTGCAAACAGTTCGTACCGGGCTAGAAGAAAATGGCTTCGCGCTAGATGAAGTCTCAGTCATATATGACCCCAACAATCCTGTTGAGCTTGGTGAACAAGAAGCCGTTCAGATATTAAAATTAGTTGAATATCTCGAAGATCTGGAAGATGTCCAAAATGTTTATACAGCCTTGGACATCAACGAAGAAGCAATGGCCGCCATGGAAATGGCTGGTTAGATAAGCCTGGCTTTTGGCTTGTGAGCAAGTTGATGCGTATTTTAGGGCTTGACCCTGGCACTGCCACAGTTGGTTATGGGCTGATTGATGTTGAAGATGGTCAGCCAGTTGTTGTGACCTATGGTGTTTTTTCAACTTCGCCAAAAGATGGTGGCACGGCCGTTCGTTTGCAAATTATTTACCAGGAACTGAACGATCTAATCCAACAATACCAGCCAGACGCAGCCGCCGTTGAAGAGCTGTTTTTCGGCCGTAACGTCACCACGGCCGTTAAGGTCGGACAGGCAAGAGGGGTGCTTCTCTTAGGCTTAGCAAACGCTGGCCTTCCTGTTGCTGAATATTCACCACCCAAGATAAAAGAAGCCGTTTCAGGCTATGGTAAGGCCTCCAAGCAGCAGGTTCAGTTCATGGTTCAAAACATGTTAGACTTAGACGAAATTCCTAAACCAGATGATGCTGCCGATGGCTTGGCGGTGGCCCTGACCCATTTTCAACATCATCGTTACGAAGCAATCATCTCGGAAGGCCTATGATAGCCAGCATTAGCGGTGTTATCCGAAAAATTGGTAAAGACAATCTCGTAATCAGCGTCGGTGGGGTTGGCCTACGGGTTTATGTGCCTAAGACCGTGTTAGAAGATGTAGGCGGTGTTGGCCGTCAAAAAAGCCTCCACACCCATCTCATCGTTCGGGAAACAGAGTTAACGCTTTATGGCTTCGAGAGCGAAGAAGATTTAAGCTTGTTTGAGATTTTATTAGGCGTAAGTGGCGTTGGCCCAAAGGTAGGGCTGGCTATTTTGTCAACCCTAAGCCCAGAACTGTTAAAAAGCGCTATTATGCGAGAGGAGTCGGCCGTGTTGCAGCGCGTCCCTGGTATCGGCAAGAAAACGGCAGAACGGCTCATGTTCCAACTGCGCGACAAACTCGACTTAACGGCCGAAACCACCGCCATGCCCTTCGTCAGCGACATTGACAGCGACGTGATCGACATCTTAACCGGCCTCGGGTTCAGCATCGTCGAAGCCCAAACCGCCCTCCAAAACATCCCCAGAGAAGTTAAAGAGATGGACAATCGGGTGCAGTTGGCCCTTCAATATCTCGATCAGGGGTGATTGCCCCGATCAGCGAGCGGGGGCTGGGGATCAAATTACCATTTACCGATTACGCTCAATTAACCCATACGATTTAGTTTCCAACATCTCTATTGTCACAAAATCCCTATCGGCGGGGTTTAGAAGAGTGAATTTGGCATGTCCAAAGATACATCGACAGACAGAAAAGGAGAATCATTGACAGCCTTATCCGACAATATGCTGCTGGAACGAATCGGCCAGGGCGACCTTGCTTCATTTGAGACCATCTTCTACCGACATTATGATCGGGTTTATGGCCTTTTGTTTCGCCTGCTCGGCAATCGTGTTGAAGCAGAAGATGTTACCCAAGAAGTGTTCTTAAAGCTCTATCGTCAACCATTAAAAAAGAAGCTCTTTGGTGGGCAAGAACATAACGTCGGCGCTTGGCTCTATCGGGTGGCAACCAATATGGGCTACAACCATATACGCGGCCGAAAACGGCGTTGGCAGCGCAATGTCTTGCTTGTACCAGATGCCACCGATGCTCTGCCTGACCCGGCGGAGACGGCCGTTCAAAGAGAAACCCGCCAGCGCGTAAGAGATGCTTTGTCGAAATTGCCAGAACGACAAACCCAACTACTTCTGCTGCGACAAATGGGTTTCAGTTACGCCGAGTTAGCCGAAACCTGTGACGTTGCTCCCGGCTCCGTTGGTACGCTCCTGTCAAGAGCAGCCGCTGCCTTTCGAAAGGTTTATGAAGAAGAATCAGATAACTAACCATTGGGCAAATTGCCAATTTGTCTGGGCAATATAACAAATTGCCCCCATTCGAGGATAGTGTTATGACCGAACACGAAGAAGATATAAAAGAGGTTTTGGATACCATTTCGGTATTATCGCCAACTGCGGCCGAGTCACCCCAACCTGCTCCTCAAGCATTGGCCCGGCTGCGAACTGAGCTTGAACCAAAATCTACGCCGTTCAATTTTGGGAGGTTAATGGAAATGTTCAAACGAAAATATGCTTTGGCCCCTTTGGCTGTGCTACTTTTACTCAGTCTTGCTTTTGCCTTCCCCTCTGTTCGGGCGGCGGCAAGTGATTTTCTTGGCCTATTCAGAGTTCAAAAATTCGCCGCAATCTCTGTTTCTCCAGAGCAGTTGGCGATGTTAGAACAGATTGCCGATTCGGGTTTGCTCCCCGGCGAGATAGAGATGATTCAAGAGCCGGGTCAGCCAACGGTCGTTAATTCACTTGCAGAAGCTGAGGTATTTACAGATCTATCAATTAAAACAATATCTGAGTTAGGTGAACCAGATCAGATTTACACGATGACAGGCGGTAGTGGTCGTCTCATCATCAATGTTGCCGACACCAGGGCAATTGTAGAAACGGCTGGGGTTGACCCAGCCCTAATTCCTGATAGTCTCGATGGTGAACCAGTCAACGTGACAGTCTATTCGGCCGTTAGCCAACAGTGGGAAGAGATCGTCTTTTTACAATCTCCCAGTCCACTGGTTGAATACCCGGAAGATGTCGACACAGTGGCATTGGGCGAAGCCTTGCTGCAAATCTTAGGCATGGACAGCCGCCAGGCCCGCCGTTTAGCCCGCAATATTGACTGGACAAACACCCTGCTGCTGCCCGTGCCAGAAAACATTGCCATTTTCAGCGAAGTAGAGGTAGATGGTGTCAGTGGCATTGCCCTAACAAGCCTCAACGGCCGTGATACTGCCCTAATGTGGCAAAAAGATGGCATTGTCTACGTTCTCAGCGGCGGCTCCGTAGCAGACCTGATTGATATAGCGAACTCACTTCAATAAAGTCCGAGTAGTTGAGTAACTGGTAATTGGGTAATTGATTGAACTTGCTTCACAATTACCCAATTACAAATTACATACATGATCGAACAAGCAATTAATGCGCGAGGACTGCGTAAGGAATTTGGCGAAAAAGTAGCCGTAGCCAACCTGACCCTATCTGTGGAACCGGGTGAGGTCTTTGGCTTTTTAGGGCCAAATGGAGCCGGGAAAACAACTTCTGTCAAGATGCTTTTAGGGCTTACTAAGCCGACCTCTGGCACAGCAACCCTGTTAGATCGACCTTTAGGCGACCGAGGGGCGCGGTCCAGAATCGGCTTTTTGCCAGAACATTTTCGCTTTCATGAATGGCTGAATGCGGCCGAATTTTTAGATTTACACGGCCGTCTTTATGGCATGAGTCAAGCCCAGCGTTCGGCCGTTATCCCCGACTTGTTAGAGCTAGTCGGCTTGGGCCAACGAGCCAAGACCAAGCTGTCTGCCTTCTCAAAAGGGATGTTGCAGCGTATTGGCCTGGCCCAAGCCATGCTCAACGACCCTGAATTAGTTTTTTTAGATGAGCCAACCTCTGGACTTGATCCCCTCGGTCGTCGACTGGTGCGTGATATTATCACCGGCCTCCGCAGCGAAAAGACAACCGTTTTTCTCAATTCACATCTGCTGAGCGAAATTGAACTAACCTGTGACCGGGTAGCCTTCATTCGGGAAGGGCAGATTCTCCAGGTCTCATCGCTTGATGAACTAGAGAATGGGAATTTGGAAATTACGTTGCGAGTTGGGCAACCGACCCCCGAATTGTTGAGGGAGTTGGCAGAATTTGGGCGGGATGTGACATTTGATCAGGCAAACGGCCGTATCCAACTAAACCTTGAACGAGAACAACAGATCCCTATCCTGATCAACTGGCTCGTTTCAGAAAACTATAACATTTACGAACTCAGCCCCAAACGCCTCTCACTTGAAGATCGCTTTCTTCAGATTGTTGGCGATGAAATGTATGATGCCTAAAGCAAAATGTCTACGGTACTAAATATTGCCCGTCTAACGATTCGAGAAACACAGCGTCGCCGTTTGCTTTGGATGGGATCACTGATGGGCTTGCTGTTTCTCATTGTGTTTGGCCTCGGTTTCCACTTCGTCTACATTGATGTCACTGAAAATGTCCCCTCCGAAGGCGTTGAATTCCCCTTTCTATTCTTGAGCTTAGCCGGGCTGTATGCCACCAATTTTTTGGTCATCATGGTTTCCATTCTTATTTCAGTCGCCGCTATTTCTGGCGAAGTTGAATCTCATACCATTGAAAGTCTGGTGACAAAACCTATTCGACGCTGGGAGATCATCCTGGGTAAATGGCTGGGCTTTGCAGCCATCATATTGGTCTATGTGCTGATGCTCCCCGGTGGCATTATGCTCATCGTTTATCTTAGGTCTGGCTTTACACTGGAGAACATACCAGCTGGGTTAGCATTAATTTATCTGGAAGGATTAGTTGGCCTGTCCCTTAGTCTCTTAGGGGGGACCCGATTAACAACGTTGGCGAATGGGGCCTTAGCCTTTATGTTATACGGGATTGCGTTTGTAGGCGGTTGGGTAGAAACAATTGGAGCGCTGCTGCGGAATGAAACGGCCGTCGATCTAGGCATCATAGCCAGCCTGATAATGCCATCCGAAATATTGTGGAAAAAGGCTTCGGCCATTCTTGAACCACGTTTAGTCACAGGCTTTGAATTTGCTGGCCCCTTTTCCGTCAGCTCCCAACCTAGCACAGCTATGATCGTCTACGCCTTTATTTATATGATAGCCCTACTCCTTTTAGCGTTGTGGAGCTTCTCCCGGCGCGATCTTTAAAGCTTATCTATTACCATATGGTAGTCTGACCCGGAAAACAGTTTCTCCTACTTCCTTAGAGTCAATCTCAATTAAGCCTCGATGGAGATCGACGATCTCCTTAGCAATAGCTAATCCCAAACCCGTGCCAGGAATATCAGATTGACCTGTATGACGACCACGATAGAAACGGTCAAATAGATGAGGCATATCTTCATCTTCAATACCGATCCCAGAATCAACAACCTCTAATACAGCGTGGTTGTTCAAATTATCTGAATAAGTTCTGACACGAACAAAACCCTTTTCTGTATAGTTGAAAGCATTGGACAACAAGTTATTAATGACCTGTGCTAGCTGGTTTTTTGCCCCATGAACTGGCGGCATATTTTTCCCAGCAGAAAAATTAAAAACCAGATTGTCAACATCCGCTCGCGGAAGATATGCAACAATCACCTGCTCAACAAGGTCGTTGATATCGAACTTTTCAAAAGTCGTTAGCTTATCCGTTTTCTCAATGTTTGAAAGGTTAAGCGTGTTTTCAATTAGCTGCTCAAGGCGTTTTGTCTCTTTTTTTAGAATATCGATGTAATGGGCTTTTCTTTCAGAACGGCCGCGTTCCAACAGATCGAGATACAGCCAAAGATTGGCGACAGGAGTTCGTAGCTCGTGGGAGACATCTGAGACAAACTTAGATTTAAGTTGGTCTAATTCCTTTAACTGCTCGTTCGCCTCAGCCAGCTCTTTAGTGCGCTCGCTAACATGCGCTTCTAATTCAGCCGCGTGTGCCTGAAGCTGCTCATGAAGTTGCGCCGTTTCTAAAGCCCGCCCCAACTCTTCACCAACCGTTTTAACCAGACTCAACTCCTCATCTGTAAAATTGCGTTGGTAAATAGAGTCAATACCCAACGTCCCCACAATTCGGCCCCGAACGGGAATTGGAACCAAGAGCAAGGAAATCGTTCCCCGTTGCGTCATCAAACCCTGAATAGGCTCTGTCAAAGGGTGGTTTTGAACATCCTCAATGGCGAGAGGCTGGCCCGATTTAAGCATTTCTTGGAGCGCGAGATTGTTGGCTACCGGTATTCGTTCATTCATAACCGGCATCCGCCCAGGCGCTAGATATTCAGCCACAACAGTTTCAAATGCGCGAGACTCATCTAACAAGGCCAAGGCCGCCTGGGGAACGTCAAAAAACAAAGCCAGTTCCTTACAGCCTATTTCCAAAACCTCTACGGCCGTTTGAGCTGAGGCAGTTGCCCCAATAACCTTGTTTAAGAAATCGAGCTCCTTCGCTCGTTGACGAACTTCAGTAAACAGACGCGTTTTTTCCACAGCCAACGCGATTGCTTGAGCGATCTGACTCAACAAAGGTAGTTGAGACCGCTCATAGCCCCTCAAATGAGGCCATACTAAATTCAATGAGCCTATTACTTTGTCCTCAATATATAGAGGAATATTGATCCGAGAGCGATGTCCGGCATCATAAAGGGCCTTTTCAGCTGGAAAATCAATCTCCTCAGTTAAGTCTGGCGTCAAGTGGGGGCGGCCAGCCAGGACATTGGTAGCACAAGCAGTAAACGTGACCGGCAGTCGGACACCTTGGTCGAGTTCATCTCGCTGCTGATCTAGAGCATAAATTGAAAACCAAGAATCATTTTGTTCCAAGAGAGCGATACTTGTACGATCGCAGCCCGTGATAGTCTTTAACCCCTTCGCAACGTCAGGAAAGGCATTCGTCACATTTGGATAAGCATTAATAGCTTGTAGGATATCCTGGGCTGATTCCAAGTCTTCTGAACGCAGCTTTGTCTCTTCAAATAAGTGGGCCTTTTCAATTGTAATTGCAAGCTGATCGGCAATGGCTAATAAGACGGCAACTTCGCCCGAACCAAAAGTATTGTATTCAGCGCTATCTATATTAAGCACCCCAATGACACGCTCTCCTACCTTTAGAGGAAGCGCAGCTTCCGACAAAATGTCCAACCCTTCTAATGTGAAGAACTCAGTCGCTTTTCTAGTATCGTTAAATATTTGAGGTTTGCCGGTCTTTGCTGCCTGTCCAATAAGCCCCTTTCCAATTTTTTGCCTGTAGTTTTGGGTATCAATGATTGTCGAATAAACGCCTGTATTCGTTTGAAGTACTAACTCTTCCGCATCCGAATCAACGAGAAAAATACTGGCATTATAGTAGCCAAATTCCCTGAATAGGCGTTCTGTAACAATAGCGCTTAACTCTTTGACCTCTAATAATCCGGTCATTTCACGTGCTAGTTCAGAGATTATGGACAGCCGTCTGCGCTGGCGACGTTCGGCGCTCTCAGTTCGCAATCGCTCAAGGGCAATGGCTAATTGGCTCGCCAAAGTGATTAGGAGACGTTCGTCGCTTTCAGCAAAGGCTGAATATTGAGCGCTTTCAGTATTTATGACACCCATAATTCGGTCGCCCACCTTTAACGGCACGCACAATTCCGAACGGGTTGTTGGGTCTACTTTTACGTAAAATTTAGATGTCTCAACGTTATCTTCCCTAATAGGTTCGCCAGTAGTGGCGACTTGTCCAACGACACCAACCGTTATATCAACTGCGCGGTGGGTTTTGTTATCCAACCGATAGGAGGGATGAATGTGCAATTTATCTTTCGTCTCGTTTAACAGCAGCACCCCAAAATTGTGAGGGTAAAAAGTATCTCCAATAATACGGGTCGTTTCTTCAATTAGGCTGTCTTCATCCGTTGCCTTAACCCCAATAATAGCAACAGCATGAAGAACAGATAGCTCTTCTAGTTGGCGACGAGTAGCTTCAAATAACTGAGCATTTTTAATAGCAATTGCAGCCTCGTCGGCAAACAAGCTCAATATGCGTTGTTCATGTTCGTCGAAATCATGAGGTAAATCGGCTGCAATGTTCATGACTCCCAATACCTCATCCCCGATTTTTAGTGGAAATCCAGCAATGCCCCCACCCCATTGCCAATTTTTGAAGATAGGATGGGCGTTTGCATCTGGAATGATGAGAGGCTGACCACTTTTAGCAACAGTTGCTGTAAGACCGTCCTGGCGTACTTTTTTGTAGGGAGATTCCTTACGGCCGTCTACCCACCGTGCCGCCCCGAAATGCAGGGTTTTGCCATCATAAAGAAACATATGAACATTCGTGAGGTCAATTAACCCCATAACCTTCTCAATGATAGCGCCGAGGAGCGGTTTTAATTCCAAATTAGCCGTTAAATGAAAGCTAGCTTGACGCAATGCTTCAAGCTCTTCACTGCGGCGGCTCGATTCCTTAACACGTTCAGAGATTTCTTGGTTCAGGCGGGCATTTTTTATTGCAATGGCTGCATGGCTGCCCAACAACCAGGCCAGATCGACATCTTCCGGCTCAAAACGGTACGGATTTTGGTTGTCTAGAAGCATTAAGGCCCCAATAGCTCGACCTTCCGTAACTAAGGGCGTTCCTAATATGGACTTTGTGTTGAAGCGATTGATCAAGTTTTGGTCGACCTCTTCTGCATCGATGGTGCTGTTCACAAATATCGGCCGATTTTCTCGAATAACTCTTGGTCCCATTACAATTGGATCGGAAAGGGGCAATCTCATGCCGATAAATTTTTCCCGTCGATATCCGTATCCTGCAAAGCCGACCAGCTCCTCCCCCTCTAAAAGCCAGACAAACGCAGAGCCAACCCCGAATAATTGGCTGCTTTCCTGACAAATCAAATCCAACAACTTAGATAGGTCACGGGTGGCATTGAGCGCTAGGCTGATCCGCCCCAATGTTTCCATAGTCCGAGTATGTCTATTCTGCCTTTTCTGATCTTCAACAAGGGCGGTTATCTTTTGGGGCAACTGCACTTCAATTGATTGTAGCTGAGGAATATAATCGGCTGCCCCCATTTTCATATAGCGTACCGCCTCAACGGCCGAATCCTCTATCCCCAATACAATAACAGGAATAATCGGATTGAAAGCCTTTAGCTTTTCAAAAAATGCTACTTCTCGCCCAGCCTCCATCCCCTCAAAAGAAACCAATATGAGGTCGGGTCGCTGATTTTCCAAATGCACATCTAGAGATTCATCTGATTCAGCACAGACCAAGTTGAATTCCTGTGCCTCATTTTCTAGAAGGTTGAGAATGGATTGACGGCTGGGATAGTTGCTTTCTATTAACAACAATTGAATGATATGTTTCATGACCGTCCCAACAGTTTACCACAACAACATCGATTTTGATGGGGCAAGACACCAAAAAACCGTGAAAAATCTATATCGCCAGAGCCTAAACTTTGCGTTAGACTCTAAAGCAGACACATTTTTAGATAAATCAAAGACTATCTTTTGCTCCACCAGGAGGAAAAATGGGTTTCATAAGTGATGTGAAACAAAAGGTGCGAAGTTGGCTAGAAAAGGGGCAAGAGGATATGGCGATGGAAAGACGAGAAGGTAAAAACAAAAAAGCAAGACAACGATATAGAAGAGCGGCTGAACGCCTGACAGAGAACAGCAGCTTGCGAGATGAACTAGATGATGAACAGGCTAAACAGGTGCTTGATTTAGGAAATGCCTATCTAAAAAGAGTAGCCGATGAAACGGCCGACTTAACCGACCGTGAGGCAGACAATATTGTAGAAGCTCAAACAGAACGAGTCAGCCGTGTGATCCGTCAAGTAAACCAGTTAACTGGAGCAATAAAAGCCAAAAACGGACAACAACTTGTCGACCAATATAAAGGCTTAAGAAAAAAAGTAGCTGAACTCAAAGAAGAAGCAGCTGAGATGCCAACAAATGTCGAAGAATGGTTAGCCTTATCAAAAGAGAATAATGATTGGGTGATGAAACAGTTGAGTCAATTGCCAGATGGAGAAGAAGAATAGGTGGCAAAACAAAATAGCGACTCCAAAAGTAGTAAAGGCCCTCTGAGCATTATCGGTGTTGTTGTCGTCCTTATTTTAATGGCTGCCTCCTATTTTTTGGGAGTTGATTTATTAGGATTAACAGGCGAAGGTGATCAGTCAATTGAGACCAGTCCATCTGTAGGCTGGTACAACATTTACTTTACCAACCCAACTTGCCCACCTGAAGCCGAGCGCGTTGGTGGGTTAGATGAAATGATTGCTGAAGATATTCTCCAAGCCAGGCAGCAAGTTGATCTAGCTGCCTTCGATTTTGACTCCGAACCAATGACAAATGCGCTAATTGAGCTAGAAAAAAGAGGCTTAATCGTGCGGGTCGTGACAGACGAAGATAATGGCTCGCTTTCTAGCATCAATCGGTTAAGACGTAATGGGATTAGTGTCGTCGAAGACAAGCGGTCGGCTCTAATGCATAATAAGTTTGTGGTCATCGACGGCCGTTACGTTTGGATGGGATCGATGAATTTCACAACCAATGGCGTTCACTGCAACAACAACAATATCGTTCGTTTCGATTCCCCAGAATTGGCTGCCAACTATACGGCCGAAATGAGTGAAATGTATGTCGCGCGTTCCTTCGGGCCAACATCCCCAAACAACACCCCTAATCAATCATTTTCAGTTGGCGCTAGCAGGCTGGACAATTATTTTGCGGCCGAAGATGACATAGCGCCTACCCTAGCAGCCCTAATCAATGCGGCAGATGATGAAATCCTCTTTATGGCCTTTTCCTTTACCCAAGACGCTATTGGCGAATCAATGTTGACCCAAGCCAATGCCGGGATTGAAGTACGAGGTGTCTTTGAAACGGTCGGCTCCGACACCGACTTTAGCTACTATCCAGTGATGTTGTCAGAGGGAATTGAGGTGCGGCAAGATGGCAACGGCCGAATCATGCACCATAAAGTCATCATCATTGATCGGGACACCGTTATCTTTGGCTCATACAATTTCTCAAACAATGCCAATGAAAGCAACGACGAAAATGTATTAATCGTTTTCGATCAAGCCTTCGCTAACGCTTTCGTCGCAGAATTTGAAAAGGTTTGGGGTGCAGCAAAACCGGGGTAGGTCACTTAATCTGTGTTTAATCTTACTGAGTCCAAAAATGGCGACCTGCTATAATAGGCTGATATTATATTAAAAGGTCTAAATAGGTTTTATATATGCAAGCGACAGTTCCAGCACCAAACCCACCATCCGCAAACCCTGTCCGCCAATTGGCTCGGAATTTGGGTTGGTTTTTGGTTGCGCCAGTCACGGCCGTTGCCATCATCACCATTTTGTTGGCCATCACCTTTAATGGCTATCAACAGCAGCACGTTGACCGTATTTTCACCGGCGTGATGATTTGGGGCATCGAGCTTGGAACAATGACAACCGGCGAAGCAGAGCAAGCGCTAACAGCCGCTTTCCCCTACCCCCAGCAAGATGCTATTGTCCTCGTAGATGCTAAGACCAACCAAGAATGGGCCTTCTCTCCCGCCGAACTAGGCCTCTCTTTTGATGCGGCGGCGACTGTCGAACAAGCCTATCAAATCGGCCGTGAGACTGGCGATGTTTCGCCGCTTAGAGAGCAGTTTGATACCTGGTATTACGGCCGTCAAATCGCCCCTGTTGTTATCTTTGACGAATCAAAACTAGATCAAGCCATCAATGCCATCGCCGCTGAAATCAATCGCGCTCCAGCCGATGCCGCCCTCGATTTTGATGGTACATCCGTGAGCTACTTGCCAGCCCAAGTTGGCCGAAGCCTAGATATGGCCGATACTCGTAGCCGCTTGATTGCCCCAATTACGAATTTAAGTGAAGTCCGTCTGCAACTGCTTATCCACGAAACCCAACCTCAGGTTCACGATACAAGCCAGGCCGCAGAACAGATTGAACAGATAATTAGCGGCCCTTTGACCCTCTATATGCAGGAACCGTTGGTCAATGTCGATTTAGAACGAATCGTTCTATCGGAAGAGGATCTAGTCAAGTGGATCCGAATCGAGGCGATTACGGCCGAATCCGGTCGAGTCGAAACCCAGGTCTTTCTCGATGAAAACGCGATTCGAGCTTGGTTAGAACCATATGAAGCCAACCTGCGGCGGAAACCTGAAAATGCCCGTTACTATTTCGATGATTTCACCCGTGAACTCGTTTTAGTAGAGTCCCATGTAAACGGCCGTGCCCTGGACATAGATGCCACAATTGCCGCCATCAACAATCAGGCAAAACAACCCAACCGCTCCATGCCCCTCATCTTCAAGGATATTGTTCCCGTCGTCCATTCCGGCGCAACGGCCGAAGAGTTAGGCATCACCGAATTAGTCAGTGAAAGCACCACCTGGTTTTTTGGCTCAACCGATGAACGCAAACACAATATTTCCCGCTCGGCCAGTAATTTTTATGGCATCGTCATTGCCCCTGGCGAAGAGTTCTCTTTTAATCACTTCTTAGGAGAAGTGAGCATCGATCAAGGCTATGAAACAGGCTTGATCATCTTTGGCGGCCGAACTATCGAAGGGGTCGGCGGCGGCGTCTGTCAGGTCAGCACAACCGTATTCCAGGCTGCATTTTGGGCTGGTTTCCCGATCGTTGAACGGTGGGAACACGGCTATCAAGTCTCCTACTATAACGATGGCGAAGGAACAGGTATGGATGCCACCGTCTTTAACCCCCTGGTCGATTTCCGATTCATCAATGATACGCCTTATCATTTATTGATCGAAAACTACTACAATGAAGCCAACTCCTCGCTGACGTTCAAAATGTATAGCACCAGCCTGGGCCGACAGGTCATCAAAGATGGCCCAATTATCGAAAACCAGGTGCCGCCGAATCCTGACATTTGGGAATATAATGAAGATCTGCCCCCAGGCGAGATCGAGCAAGTTGATTGGGCCGTAGAAGGGGCGAAGGTCACAGTCGGCCGAACCGTCCTAAATGCCAGCGGCGATCTGCTCCGGCAAGACTCCTTTGTAAGCAACTATATCCCCTGGCAGAATGTCTATGAATATGGCCCTGGGGTAAATGTTCCTCAAGCTGCCGAAGAAACGCCCGAAGTTGGAACAGAATAAGCCAGTAGCTGACCTGTCAATAGTTGGAGATTCGAGATCGACGGTCTATCAGCCATAACGCATATTGTCCCCGTGGCCAGCGGTAAGGGGGGTGTTGGCAAAACAACGGTTACAGTTAATTTAGCATTAGCCCTCCAGCGACATGGGGCCAAAGTCGGTATCTTTGATGCCGACGTTTATGGCCCCAACGTACCGCTCATGTTAGGCGTTCACCAGCGAAAGCGCAGTCGGGAAAGTTATGTCCCTGTTGCCCGGAGACCAGGGAGCAAACCAACTACCAAACCCATTGAGCGCTTTGGCCTAAAGGTCTTTTCAATGGGGCTGCTTATTGGGGAGGATCAGGCTATCAACCCACCCCCGGATACTGTTGGTCAAATTGTAGTCCATACCTTGCGGGAAGTGGCTTGGGGAGAGCTAGATTATCTGCTAATCGATATGCCCCCCTCATCAGGTCAGCCGCAAGCCGATCTGGTTAAGCAAGTACCACTGGTGGGGGTTATCATTGTCACGACACCACAGGATTTGAGCTTAATGGATGCTGGTCGCTCATTCCGCCTCTTTGAACAGTCAAATGTGCCAATTCTTGGCATGGTCGAGAATATGAGCTATTTCATCTGCCCAGACTGTGGTGGCAAACATGAGATTTTCCGTCGAACTGGAAACGGCCGTCCATCCCTAATCTCTAACGTGCCCGTTTTCGGCCGAATCCCCCTTGCGCCAGCCATCTCAAAAGGCATCAATCAGGCCGCCCCTATCGTCCATGCTGATCCAGAGAGCGCCCAATCCCAAGCCTTTCTAGAAATTAGCGCTCTACTTGAAAAGACGCTTGCTGAGAATCACTAAACAGCGACATGAAAAGCTCCCCGTAACTTTTCTATAGAAAAAACGACCTATATAATGACTAACTATGTCTGATTGGTCTAATAAACAGCGAGAGATGAGCGTTCCCTCGGAAATGTCGCCTGAACAGGCGACGATTGCTGCCTCCCCCTATTCAAGGGCATTTGCGGATCGAATCTCGCTCGAAAAGGTTAAGCCAATCATACAAGCGCTTTTTCTCTTTGTGATATTTGCTGGCCTGCTAGCAGTCGTGCAATATGCCTCAGATGCCCTGGTCGGTACAGATGGCTACTACCATGCCCGAATGGGCCTGCTAATCAGAGAGGAAGGATTGCGAGTCGATTTCAAATGGCTGCCATTGACGATCCTGAATCAAGGTGCATTTTACGATCACCATCTACTCTACCACGTTTACCTGGCCCTTTTCGCCGGAACAGACCCGCTCGTAGATGGTGGACTTGCCCTTACCCAAAGCATAAAAGTTGCCAGCATCGTTATGCCCGCCCTGGCCTTTCTAGCTATCTGGTGGCTGCTGCGCGAGCAAAAGGTAAGATGGCCTTCAATCTGGGCCTTAGCCCTGTTCGCCGTTTCAGAAGCCTTCTTATATCGTATGAGTATGCCCCGCGCCCAATCAGCTTCACTGTTGGTGCTGATCTTAGGGCTGCATTGGTTGTTGGCTGGCAAATATCGGCCCCTGCTCCCTTTGGGCTTTGTATATGTCTGGCTTTATGATGGATTCCCGCTCCTACCTATTATGGGGTCCGTCTATCTGATTGCTAAGGTTGTAGTAGAAAAAAAATTCGCTTGGCAAGCGGCTGCATTTCCGCTGGCTGGTATTGTCCTAGGGCTATTAATAAACCCCTATTTTCCTGAGAACATTCACTTCACACTCAACCACCTGCTGCCCAAGATAACCTTTTCAGATACGGCCGTTGGCAATGAATGGTATCCCTATGATACCTGGACCTTGATAGGCAATTCTGGCTTTGCCTTAGCTGCATTAATATTAGCCATTTTAGGAATTAGCTGGCAAAAAGAGCGCATTAACCTGCCAACATTGACCGCATTATTGCTGACCATTTTCTTCGGGCTGTTGTTGTTTAAGTCTAGACGCTTTATCGAATATTTTCCGGCCTTCACCGTGATACTCATGGCTCTGAGCATTAGCCCACTGCTCAAAGAATGGCTGCGAGATCGCCCTCAGCTAGCCAGAATAGGGCCACTTATTTTAGCAGCCACCTTAGTTATTCCATTGGCAATCACGATTCATCTCGCTCGTGATTCAGTTAGCAGCTCTGCCGCTGCCGATTGGTATGCCGATGCCGCCCTTTGGCTAGCCCGGAATGAACCAGAAGATAGTTTTATCTTCCAAACAGATTGGGATGATTTTCCTCGATTGTTCTTCTTCAATCCCAAGATGATATACACAGTTGGGCTAGACCCAACCTATATGGAAATTCATAATGCCGACCTTTTTGATGATTGGGTAGAGTTGACCAGGGGAAATGTAGAACAGACAGGTCAGGCTATTGAGGAGGAATTTGACGCTCAATTTATATTTACCGATCTAGATCACGAAGACTTTTTGCGGCGTGCGGCCGACGACCCCAGGCTAACAGAGATATATCGAGACGAACAAGCCGCAATATTTGCAGTCGGAACTGGGGAGGCCTCTGGTAGTGAAGGATGAGCTAACGCTCCTGGCTGGTGTCCGTCGGCTCGATCCAGAGGCTCTGGCGGAAGCACATGACACATATTATCCGGCGATCTTTCGATATATTGCCTATAAGGTTGGTAATCAAGAAACGGCCGAGGATTTAGCGAGTGAAGTTTTCGTTCGGCTGTTAGATGCTGTCAGAGACCGCCACGCACCCCAAAAAACTCTGCGCGGCTGGCTTTACAGCGTCGCCTCTCATATCGTCACTGACTATCATCGCAAAAAGTATCGTGGTAGCCAAGAAGTGGAACTGATGGAGACATTAGAAAGCGATATTTCGGGTCCAGCCGAGCAAACGATTAGAAAACAAACGCTTGAAACGTTGCACGAAGCCCTCAGTCAACTAACTGAGGAACAACAGGATGTGATTGCCCTGCGCTTTGGTTATGAGATGCCGATAAAGGAAGTGGCCGAAATGATCGGTAAGAGCGAAGGGGCCGTAAAACAGTTGCAAGCCAGAGCGGTAGCTGCCCTGTCTCGTAAGATGGCTCCAAAAGGTTCAACATGATGAATAACGGTATCCTGAAGCTACGCCACAATGGACAATATAACAATGAGTGATAAGTTAGAAGAAAAAATCATTCAAGGTCTTGAAGCATTAGATAACGGTCAAAGTGTAGACCAAGTATTGGCCTTGTTTCCAGAGGATGCTGATGCGCTGCGTCCTGTGCTGGAAACGGCCGTCATGCTTTCCGATGTTCGTGTCGCCCATTCAATTCAAGCTCAAGCCCAATCACGACAACGATTCCTAGAAAAAGCCGACCAGTTACAACAACGCTCCCAAAAAGCAAAACCGATCTTCGGCTTTTGGCGGCAAATCCTGAACCCCTTGGCATTTTTGGCAATGCTCATCGTTGTTTTGGGCGTTGGCACGTTTTTTGCTTCCCAATCAGCTTTACCTGGAGATGTCCTATACGGCCCTAAACGAACTTTCGAAGGTATTCGCCTCTCGCTCATCCGAGACCTTGATGCCCAAGAGCGACTCCACCAGCAGTTCCAACAAGAACGACTACGTGAGATTAGAGAACTTATTGCGATTGGCCGCCAGGAAGAGGTCGAATTTGAAGGAGTAATTGAATCAATTGTTGATCTAGACTGGATTGTGGCCGGTATTCCCGTTGAACTAGGCGATATTACCCAGATAGACGGTGTTCCAGATGTTGGGCTTGAGGTGCAAATTAACGGACAGACCTCCTTCGGTGAAGTCTATGCCAATGAAATTATCGTCGCTATAGACAAGCAGCCTATACCCGAGCCTGAACCAACGGAAACAGCAGCGCCCCCTACGCCGACGCAAAATCGACCACCAGAGAACACCCCTGAATCACGGCCGTTTGGAGATCCGCCCGCTGCTAATACTGAAACACCCACCGCGACAGTAACATCTTCTCAAACACCTACTGCGACAGCAACCGAAACAGCAACTGCCACAGCAACGAGAACGCTTGTTCCTTCTAGCCCTACGTCAACTTCGACATCGACGCCAGAACCCACTACAGAGCCACCTACCTCGCCGCCCCCCAGCCCAGTCCCGTCAACATCAACCCCTATCCCACCGACTTTAACTTCAACTCCAGTGCCACCATCCGCAACACCAATCCCACCAACTTCAACCCCTGAACCAACCGACGACAATAACAACAATAACAACAACAATAACAACAACAATAATAATAATAACAATAATAATAACAATAACAATAATAATAATAACAATAATAATAACAATAACAACAATAATAATAATAACAACAACAGCCATGATATTGTTGGAAAGAATGGCAATCAAAACACCGGTAGCCAATCTGGTGGCTCTGTTGGATTAACAATGGGTATAGTGTTGTTTTTCGCTGTTGCAATAGGGTTGAGCGAAGGATGGCTCTTCAAACAAGTGGATTGAAGAAGCTAGCCCCCATATTTTATTGTTGGCCGTTTAGTTAAGCTAAGCTACCCAATACCAATTAGCGAACAAAGCAGTAAACAAAGCAAGCCCCAAGATAAATAACGCGGTAATTGCCCGATCAAGGCTCGGATATTTGCTGCCATACCGCGCCAACAATATGAAGGCCGGGAAAAGGGCCCACATATAACGACGTTGGCTCATCAGCAGCCCGGAATTTAAGGAGATGAGCACACCTAACAAGACAAAAGCTCCTTCACTCCAGCGTCGTTGATAGAGCAAAATAATTCCAATTAGTAAGAAAGTCAAGACGAATATAAAATCTATCCAGTTGTCGAGTTGGATGTTACCAGAAGCCAATGCTGACCCCCACCCTCCTTCAGGTGTTTGAAACAAACTGCTCAACATAACAAGCGGGGATTGAGGCTGCCGTCCCCAAGCCTCGGAGCCACGCATGAAGGCCAGAGGATCACCGAACGCTATCTGTAAGTAGAGTAAATAAGCGGCCGTTCCCAACGGCGACAAAATTGGAGCCAACAAGGATTTATAAGACGGCCGTTCCCCATCCCCATCAGCCGCCCGCCGTTGCATCCACCACTCCAGAAGCAGCATCGGCCCAACGATGAGGCCGACAAGCCGGGTGGCCGAAGCCGCAATTCCAAACAAAGCTGCACTTTCCCAATACCCTTTACGCGCAAAATAGAGCGCCCCAATCGTTGTCAAAAGGAATAATGATTCGGTATATATAGCCGAGCCAAAAAAAGCAGTCGGAAAAATCAACAAATACCACACCGCTCGACCAGCTACCCCCTCACCCCATTGCATCGCCACCAATCGATAAAACAATATAGCTGCCCCCAACAAAGCCAAATTTGTCACCAGCAAACCTGCCGTCAGGCTGTCTCCTGTCAAGGGCGTAACAGCCCTAATAAGCAGCGGCAGCAGCGGGAAAAAAGCGACCGAGGGCAGATCAACCCCCTGATAAAAATAGCCTTCATCAGCAATGCTCAAATAAAAACCAGTGTCCCACCGACTACCAAACACGTCTAACAATATGTTGTCAGGGCGCAAATGATAGGGGGGCGGGGCTGCCGCATCAATCAATATCGGTTCCGAAATATAGGCAACGATGCTAATACCAATGCGAGTGACCATAAAAGCAAGCAAAGGAACCCATATCCAACTGGCTGTCCAAATACGATGGTTGATCAACCGATGTCCCAATCCCTTTACCTTCAAATGCCAAGCCTCAACCGGGCCTGACCATGTTGTTTCTGAATTAGTTAATGATTTATCAAGCTGATTTTCAATCATAAGCTTCGCCTATCATAAAAGTGCGTTGCATCCAAAAAAGTCCGTACAAAGTTTATCTAGCGGCCTACCACCTGTAGGAATCCACTGTTAACTGTTTACTGACACTAGGGTTGCAGATACAACGCACTTTGACCTTATAAACCTAAGATTTTCGTACTGCCGGGAAGTAATTGACCTGTTCCAAACTGAATATGGGGCCTGTTCCTTCCACTGGCTGATGGTCGCCATTAATGACCAGGGTGAAATTAGAAGCGGCCGAGGCATTTACATCAACAACGGCCATAACCGTATAAGAGCCAGGGTCACTGTTAGCCGTAGCGATAGTAAAGCTGAGATCGCCATGACCATCCGTTTGGACATTCCCAATATCTTCACCATTGACCGAGATAACGGCCGTTGAATTTGCCGGGTAATTCGTCCCTGTAAACAAGAAGTAACTGCCAGGACTGCCAGTCGGATGATTAACATCTAACGTTGCTTCATAAACCCCAGAATATAGCTGCCACGTCAACGCTTCTGCCGGGAGGTCAATATAAGGCAATAGTGCCAGACCAGCCAGCAGAACAACCAGGACAATGGCAATTCTGATACCTTTTTCAAACCTTTCCATAGAAAGTCTCCTTACACAAATAAACATACCAGATCATCTGGTTTCTTTAGACAACCTTGATAGAATCTGGATTCACATCAGCCCGGTTTCCCTCAACAGAAATGGCATCTCTGATTGGTCTCGGAAGATCCATTTCAAATGGGGAGGCCGGGTTTTCGGTTAACGAGCGTCAGCAATTGTTCGATACTGACCATTCGCCCTTAACCAAAGCTGCTTAATTTAAACAGTTACTAAGAATCAAATTCGATAGGGGCCTCCTTTTGCAACAGTCGGGGCTGAAGCTTATAAACAGGCCCGACTGGCACCGCGTCTATTGTTGAAAGTAAAAAGACAGGGGGAGAATTAATATAAATCGGCCGTTTGCCAATTTCTTGCTCAATCAATTCCTCCATATCCTGTCCGCTGATTAGAAATCGGTTGATCGTTTTCACATCCGGCCGTTTTCCCTCCACCAACTGCAAATATTCCACAACCGGAACCGTGTCCCACCAGCCAAGCACAATTGCATCCGGCTCAACCGCTTCCAAAATGGCCTCACCTCTCTCACGTGCGCTGGTGTCCTGAGCCAAATTCACCCGTTGTAAATTCAAAAACAAAGCTAGAATCACAGCGGCAACTAAAATGCCTCTGCCAAAATTTATAGCCAAAGGCGTGGTTCCTTTCAGAACGCCCCTGCTGTGGGCCAGCCAGGCGAGCAAGCTTTGGTAGCCAACCCCAACCCACAACGCCCAAACCAAGAAAGCGGGCAGAAACATCGTGTTCTTGTCAATGACCCGGTAATTAATGTAGAAAAAGGCATTGGCGAGAAACAGCAGCCCGAAAAAGAGACCCAGCCGCCAATCTTGCTTGAGTAGTTTTGCCGCGCCCAAAAGACCCGGCCCAATGCCGATAGCTAGAAAGGAAAGCCAAAGCTGGACCCCAAAATTGTGAATTTCTGGCCAAAGTTCGCTCATCTCATAGGCAAACATCTGACCTGAAAAAGCTTTGCCCGAAATAAGCCACCACAAGCCAGACGGGGTCGTCAAATCAATCGGAATAAAAGCTCCAGCCGAATTATAGACCCCTGCATAATTAAATGCCGGATTGGTTGAATAAAGAAAAGGGAGATAGAGATAGATACTCAAACCGGCAATCAGCGCCACCCCCGCCACGATCCAGGTGCGCGGATGCAAGGCCAGGCGTGGCGCACGGACAACGACCAAAAGGAGACAGGCAGGCGCTAGCAAGACAGTCGCAGCGTGGTTGCCAACACTGAGCGCCAACAAGAAGACGGCCAGAACCAGATTAGATAAGGTCGGCCGTTCATACCAACGCATCATTAACAAAATAACCGCCGCCATCAACATCGTATGGAGCGTATAAACCTCTGCAATGAGCGATAAAGCCCAAAAGAAGGGGGCCGTCGCCAATAAACCTAATGCACCCACCCTGGCCCAAAAATTGACCTTCAGACGAGCCAAGATGTGCCAGGAAATGAAGATCGTCATCGCCCCACAAACGGCCGAAAACAGATTCAATCGGTAGCCAACATCCCCCACCGGCAGCCAAGCCCAGATACGGCCGAGAAGCAAATACAAAGGATATCCCGTTGCCCGAACAATACCGCCAGTCGCTGCCGCCGTAGATAGCTCTGCGCTGTCCAGGTTATAAACCGTTGGGGCCATCGTCAGAAAATACATAATGAAAGGCAGCAGGAAAGCGCCCACCGCTGGCAATGAGACCTGTTCTTGCACCCACTGTTGAAGTTGTTGCAAGCGAGTCAATCGCCTTTGTAAAGACCCCTTACGCATCTCATGTTCTGGCGTGTAAATTGTCATTAGTAGACAGTCCTTTGTATATCGAAAGTGTTATTTGATGGGCGCTTTCACCTATGCCCTCATTAAATAGACAGGGATAAACACTCTCCAAAAAGCGGCAAATTTTTCTTTCAAGGAAGGGCGTATCAACTCAGGATATGCGTCCTCCAACCATATAGTCGCCTAAGTACGAAAAAAGTAACGCATTAATTTGTGAAAGTCTGGAAATTAATGAAGGAGGTTGGAATCCTCCCATGATCGACTTTTTCGAGCTTTGTGCTACGCTCAAGTGAAGGCCATTAGGAACGGAAAATAATCGCTCCTTCAAGCTGACGATGCGGTTCTGAGGCTAATTTCATCGTCAGCCCTTAACTTACATCAGGAGGGTAAGATATGGGCAAATTGTTGGGTGGTTGGTCAAGAGACTATTTGCGTGGAGGGATCGTTTATCTGGCTGCGGCCGCAATTGTAATTCCCCTTGGCTGCTGCCTCATTTTTGTGCCGCTTTGGTTAGTCAGCGGCACCAATTTAGGGGATGCTGGAACCGTGCTAGTTTTAGTCGTTCCGATGGCGCTGTTTTTTATCATCATCGTTGGCGGTTTGCTGGCCTTTGGATACCGGATCATCAGCCGCCGGACACATTGGTTAGACGAGGCGATGGCCCCTTTAGGGCTAGAAGGATCGTCGTATGGTATAAGTGGCCGTCAATATCATGGCATCTTCCAGGGGCGACAAGTGGACATCCTCTTCTATCGCGGCCCAACATTCAGTATGTTTGTCGGCACATCCTTAAAGACAAAAATCAGTATTGCCGAGCGGAACAGATTAGGGTTAGCTTTGGCAAAAGCTTTTAAGCGGGAACCATTAACAACAACCAACTCTGACCTGGAAGATATGGTCGTATACGCAAATGAAGAAGCCTGGGGTCAAGCGCTGGTAGCTCAGTCCGAGGCAACGGCCGTTCTTCGTCGCCTCGTATTTGCTGAGAGTAATTTCCTGCTTCATCAGGTACATCTGTATCCTGAATCATTTCTTTTTAAGATGTATCGCAGCAAAGGGTTGTTCAACCTTAAGATAAGCCCAGAGCAAATTCAAACCTGGTTTAACGACATGGTCAAGCTGGCCGAAATCGCTGAAGCCTTGCCCGCGCCCCAAGAAGTTCTCGAAGCATCCCGGCTGGAACGAAGCTCTCGAACGGGAGGGGCCGCTAAATGGGGGTTGTGGATTGGCGTGGGTATTGTTGCCGCCCTGTGCCTTTTAGGTTTCGTGCCGCTTATTTTCGGATTGGTTTTGGCTCTTCTATCGGGATAAAAGTGGGAAATGGTGACTGGCACTTCAAAAGCGCCAGCCACGTACAGTTCTTAAATTAAACGCGAGTCGAGTATTCGCCTGTTTGGGTATTGACCCGAATAACATCGCCGACATTGACAAACAAAGGCACCCGAACAACCGCTCCCGTTTCCGTTGTTACATCCTTCGTTGCGCCAGTGGCCGTATCTCCAACAACTGCTACCTCGGCATCAGTCACCTCCAGGTCAACCGTCACTGGCAAATTATAATCAATGACCTCTTGCCCATAGAACAGCAGCTCCATCTCCATATTTTCTTTAATCCAGCGGGCTTCGTCGCCGAAGACGGCAGGTGATACCTGGGTTTGGGCAAAGGTTTCGTTATCCATGAAAACATAGAACTGACCATCATGGTAGAGATATTGAACAGCCCTTTTCTCCAGGTGGATATCTTCCACCCGGTCCCCGGAAGTGAAGGAGAGCAATACATTCGCCCCAGAGCGCATATTACGGACATTCACCTTAATAGTTGCCTTCCCACGTCCTGGTTTACTGTGAGAATATTCGGTTACTTTAAAAACTTCGCCGTCGTGCAAAAAGGCTCTGCCTCGACGCAGTTGGTTTACATCAATCATCTTAAAAAGTTCCTTACTGTTTTAATTTATGGGGTGTTTCCCACAATCCAATGGGAAAACAAGTGTATCACAAAGCCTAAAGACTGCCATATGACTAAAGGAAAACAGAAAGCTGAGACTTTTGTTGTTCAGTTCCGTATTAATGACAGTGGTAGTAAGGCAAAAACCGAAAGCTTGAATGACCCTACTAACAAAAGTGTAGATCACAAATCGATGATTTGATTGAGTTTAATCATTATCTAAGTTGTTTTGCGACAGCCGATACCATGTTAAAATATGCCTATGAATTCCGTTCCTGAAGCCACCCAAGTCCTTTGTCGCCAGTGCAGCGCCCCTTTACCCATCGAACAGGGAACCCAATTTGTTACCTGTGAATTTTGCGGAACGACCAACTTTGTCGATAAAGGTCGGGCCGTATTCCATTATGCCGTCCGAACCACCGTCCGCGAAAACGATGCCCTCGCTGCCTTGCGCCGTTGGATGGCGGGGAATAAGACTGTCAAGGATTTAGACAAGAAGGCTCAGATAGAACGGCCGATCTTCGAATTTTTCCCCATGTGGCTCGTGCGCGTCACAGTAGACGGTCAAGAAAAGATCTTCCTCGAACCAGCTACTGCCCTCTCAGTCAGCGAACTGAAAGAGATAGTCCTTCCCGCAGGCGACCTGGAACCCTATGACCACAACATGGACGGGGACGCCATGGAAGTAACCGTCCCCTACGAAGCCATGCTCCACTGGTTAGAAGACGACGATGGCATCCAGGAATCCCAAATAAAAGAAGTCTCCCTCGTCCATCTACCCGTCTACCAGTTCAAATACACCTTCGGCGACCGCCGTTTCACGGCAATGGTAGATGCCGCCTCCAGCAAGGTCTTTGCCAACATCTATCCCTCCAAATGGGAAGCGCCCTACTTTGCTATCGGCGTAATCGCCTTTCTCGCCTACTGTTGCGCAGCCTTAATTCCGCTTGGTGGCTACTTATATCAAGATGGAACAGGGCTTGCCATCGGCATCCTGGCCTATATCGTCGTTGCTATTGTGGTCGCGATTCCCATTTTTATCGCTGCCTCGGTTATTTCAGCAAAAGTCTAATGTTAGAAGAAGTTCAACTTTTTATAAAAAGTTGAACTTCTATATGTGTAACTTACATCAATTATGGCAATTCAAACAAAATCCAAAGGCTTAACTTGTCCCAATTGCAACGGCGTTGTGCCGCTCCCAGAAGGTGTTCGGGTTGTCACCTGTCCTTTCTGTGATATGCGCTCCCTGGTGCAAGGAGAGCGGGGTGTGCGCCGCTGGCAAATCAGCAACAAGATAGACCGCGATCAAGCATTAACGGCCGTAAAAAGCTTCTTCTCCGGCATGAACAAAGCCCGCGATTTGAAGAAAACGGCCGAAATCCGCGAAGTATTTCTCGTTTACCTGCCCTACTGGCGCGTCCAGGCATTCGTCGCTGGCTGGCTCTTCGGCCGGGAAAAATCCGGCAAGGATTCAACCCGGCCCGTCGAAGTAGAAGTGATGGACGAGATGCTCTGGAACGATGCCGCCGCCGATGTCTCCGAATTTGGCGTCCACAGCGTTTCGGCCGCCAAATCAGATTTAGAACCATACGACTCCGACCTGCTCCACGCCGAAGCGATGGTCTTCGAGCCAGTCGAATCCCGCGATGATGCCATGAGAGAGGCCCAATCACACTTTCTCCACCGGGGTCGGCAAAAGAAACGACTCCGCCAAAAATTCTTCGAGAAATTTCATTTCCTACGTCAAAAACTATCCCTCGTTTACTATCCCCTCTGGGTCGCCCGCTATGAATATCGCGGTCGTAACTACCAGGTTGTCGTCGATGGAACCAGCGGCAATGTCCTCTATGGTAAAGCCCCCGGCAACATCTTCTTTCGAGCCTTGATGCTAATTGGCGGCATGGCTTTAGGAAACTTTATTCTAGTAAACGGCTCCATTTTGGGTGGTTTGGTTGTGGCCAGCAGCGAAGAGGGGGATGCTATCTGGCTGCCCTTGATCGCTCTGGCCGTTGGTATAGGATTTATTGCCGCTGGCTATCTCAGGTTCCGACACGGTGAAGAGGTCGAAACCCTCCAAGACAGCGCCAAAAAAGCGGCTCTGGCCGATGGGTCCACAAATAGCCGGGGCATGCTTTCCGGCGGCTTAGAAATTCTAGGCGACCTATCCGGCGTCGATGTTAAGAGTTTAAGCGACTTAGGGAAGTTATAGCGTCTTACCAAAAGCTCAACTTCTGAAAGAAGTTGAACTTTTTACTTCGTTACCGAGAATTATATGAAACTAATTGCCTTACGCTGCCCAAACTGCACCCATCCCCTGGCCGTTGAAAATGACGATGTTGTAGTCGTTTGCAACAATTGTCAGGAAACAGTTGCCATTAGCGAAAAAGGGCCAGTCAAAATGCCCGTTCGTTTTGCAATTCCGGCCGGGCAGCACGGACTAGGCAGCTTATGGTCGCCATTCTGGGTCTTTAATGGCCGGGTCAATATCAAGCGCCGGGATACCCAGGGGCGCGGCTCTGGCGAAAAAGAGTCTCGCCAACTATGGGGCGCCCCACGTACCCTGTATGTTCCCGCCTGGGAGCTGTCTATGCACACTGCCCAAAACGTCGGCAGTTACCTGATTCAACAGCAGCCTCAATTACAAGAAGTGGAACGGCCGTCAGAGATACAGTTCACCTCCGCCACCGTCACACCGGGCGATGCCCGCAAACTATTAGAATTCATCGTTCTAGCAATTGAAGCCCGCCGAAAAGATATGTTGAAAAACCTGGAATTTGATCTTGAAGTCGGTCAGGCTCAGATGATGGCGCTGCCACAACGCATGTTTGGCTCCTTATGACCAAAAGAGGGTAGGATGGAATTAGAGATTATACGTGTTACCAATAAAAAACAGCTAAAAGAGTTTATTAGTGTTCCCTGGACGGTTTATAAAAACGAACCCAATTGGGTGCCATTCATCTTCTTTGAACGTCTGGAATTTTTCGACAAAAATAAAAGCCCCTTTTTTGAACATGCCGAGGCCGATTACTTTATCGCTCGTCGAGACGGCCGTGCCGTAGGCTGTATCGCCGCCATTCTCAACCATCGCCACAACGAGTTCCACGAAGAAAACGTCGCCCATTTTGGCGTTTTCGAGGTGTTGAACGATCCTGAAGCGGCTGCCGCCCTCCTCCAAATGGCTTCCGATTGGGCCAAAGAGCGGGGAACAGATCGCATTCTCGGCCCCTTTAACCTCTCCACTAACGATGAGTGCGGCCTGTTAATTGAGGGCTTTGATGATCCACCAGCAGTATTAATGACCTACAATCCACCCTACTATATAGATTTCCTGGAAGCTGCCGGTTTCCAAAAAGCGATGGATCTCTATGCCTGGATCAAGGATGCAGATGAATTAGTCGCGCCCGGTGGCGTGCCAGAAAAATTGGTTCGAGTCATAAACAAAGTCAAAGATCGCTATGGGCTGACCGTTCGGCCGTTAAACAAAAGCAATTGGGATCACGAAGTGGAAGGCGTCAAAAAGGTCTATAACGACGCTTGGTTGAAAAATTGGGGTTTCGTCCCAATGACCGATGGAGAGATTGACCGTCTGGCCGAAGGGTTAAAGCCTATCATTGATGACAAGATCGCCTTTATGGTCGAGAAAGATAGCGAACCCGTCGGATTTTCCCTTTCCTTACCAGACATTAGCCAGCTACTCCATAAATACCGCCCTGGCCCATCGCGCTTAAGTTCCTACGCAGTGATGGCTCGGGTCTTGTTCGATCTCCGCTTTAACAAGCATAAGATAACCCGTTCCAGGGTAATCGCCTTTGGCGTAAAACAGGACTATCGGGCGCGGGGTGTTGATGGACTCATGCTCTATGAAACCTCAATGAATTCAGCTCCCAACGGCTACAAATGGCTAGAAGCCTCCTGGATTTTAGAAACGAATGACAAGATGAATCAGACAATCGAACTATTTGGCTGTACCCTCTACAAGAAATATCGCATATATGAAAAACAACTCTAGCCTAAAAAACAAGGACAAACCATGACAAAAGAGATAATTTCCACCAAAAACGCCCCAGGAGCCGTCGGCCCATACTCCCAAGCCATTCGGATTGGCAATCTCGTCTATACTGCCGGGCAGGTAGCAATAGACCCAGCCATTGGCAAATTGGTTGGCGAAGATGCCCCAACCCAGGCCCATCAAGTCTTACGTAATTTGAAAGCCGTTCTTGAAGCAGCCGGTAGCAGTCTAGACAAGGTGGTTAAGACAACGGTCTTCCTAAGAAGCATGGACGATTACAAGCCTGTGAATGAAGTGTATGCTCGTTATTTCACCCAAAACCCGCCAGCTCGTTCGGCCGTTGCCGTCGCTGGCCTGCCCCTAGACGCTTTAGTTGAGATTGAGGCTGTGGCAGTAATTGAGTAATTAGTAAATGGAATTACAAATTACCAGTTACAAGTCACTATCCATATTATGGCCGATGAAACAATTCTCGTCGTAGATGACGAAGCCAACATCCGAGACTTAGCCCGCATGTATCTGGAGCAGGAAGGCTACCAGGTAATGACGGCCAATGACGGCCGTCAAGCCCTAAACGCAGTCGAGCAACTATCACCTGCCCTAATGGTACTGGATTTAATGCTGCCAGAAGTGGATGGCTGGGAAGTTTGCCGACAAGTACGGGCCAAAAGCAACCTCCCCATATTAATGCTCACCGCTCGAACCGATGACATTGACAAGATCGTAGGTCTAGAATTGGGGGCTGATGATTACCTGACCAAACCCTTTAACCCCCGTGAACTCGTCGCCCGTGTGCGGGCCATTCTCCGTCGAGCCATCTCGGCCGAACAAGCGCCCACGAACGAAACAATGCAGCTAGGCAACGTCACCATCGACCCTGCTGCTAGAGAGGTAACGATAGCCGCCGAGCGTATAAACTTACGGGCCAAGGAGTTCGATCTGTTGTGGACGCTGATGAGCCATCCCAACATGGTGCTCTCTCGCGAACAGCTTTTAGATAAGGTTTGGGGCTATGATTATTACGGCGAAACCCGAACCGTTGACGTTCATATCGCCCACCTGCGCGACAAAATGAGCGACAGCGACCTCCAAATAGAGACTGTCTGGGGGAAGGGCTACAAACTTGTTTCCGCATAATTTTACAATTCGATAACACAATAAATACGCCCCGTTCATCTTTTACCGCTATAATTTAGCCAATGAACACGCTCCGAAACCGCCTACTTGTCTCATATCTGGTCGTCATTGCGACGATCCTCGGAATTGTAGCAGTAGCCCTACTGGCTGTATCTGTAACTGAATCGGCCCGCATCTTACCCACGCTGCGTCAGTTAAGCACCATCAGCATTAGCGCTCGTCGGGAATTGAACCGATTAGTTGATCAAAATCCGCGCCTTCCCCAGCTAGAAGAAAATTTGGCAGAAGCGGCCGAAACCTACAATGCCCGCATTCTGATTGTTAATACCAGCAACGGCCGTGTCCTCTATGACAGCGGCGGTCAACAGGATGGGTTAAACGGCCGTCTCGATTTAGCCCAGATAAACCAGCCACGTGGCGATTTCGCAACCAATGATGCTGGCTTTCCCGCCGGTCGTTATCGCTCTCCAGACGGCTCCCGCTGGCTGATCGTCTCCCAACCAATCCCCACCCAAGCCCTGACCGACCAGGGACAAGGGCGGGGACTTTTGATATTTGCCCGGCCAGAACCACGTGTTTTAGAGGTATTTCGAGGAACGTTCCTACAACCACTCTTTCAGGCTGCTCTCGTCGCCGTCCTCTTATCTCTCATATTAGCGGTATTGATTTCTCGCTCTGTAGCACGACCGTTACAAAAGGTGGCCGCCGCCGCCGAGTCGATTGCCGAAGGCGACTATGATCAGCAGATTCCACCCCAAGGCCCAGATGAGGTTAAGCGGGTGGCGAGCAGTTTTAACACGATGGCCTCCAAAGTGGCCGCCACCCAGCAGGCCCAGCGAGATTTTGTAGCTAATGTCTCCCACGACTTGAAAACCCCTCTAACCTCTGTTACCGGTTGGAGTCAGGCCATACTGGACGGAACTGCCGGACAGCCAGAGCAGCAAGAACGGGCGGTTCAAATAATTCACAATGAAGCGGGTCGGATGAGCCGCATGGTCGATCAACTGCTTGACCTAGCCAAGATTGAGGCTGGGCAAATTCAGTTGAGTCGAGAGCCAGTCGATCTAAGACAATTAGTCCAGGAAGTTCATCATAATTTGATACTGCGGGCTGAAGAGAAAGGGGTTCAGTTGACGCTGGAGGCGACGCCCGTTGCGGCCGTTCCTGGAGATCGAGATCGGCTTATTCAAATCCTGAGTAATCTGGTCGACAACGCCATCGACCACACGCCAGCGAACGGCCGTGTCCATCTAAACCTCAGACCATATGGCGACAAGGCTGTTGAGCTGGTCATACAAGATACTGGCCCCGGCATTCCCCCCGAAGATTTAAGCCGCATATTCGAGCGTTTTTACCAGGTTGACAAATCCCGTCACCGGACAACAGAACGTCGGGGCGTAGGCTTAGGCCTGGCGATAGTCAAAGAGCTGGTTGAGGCCCACAACGGCCGAATCTTCGCCCAAAGCCAGGTCGGTCAAGGCAGCGCCTTCACAGTTCGATTACCGCTGCTGCCGCCACCTCCAACAACCGCAGCCAGCCCTTCCCCTATAAGGTCAAGGTGATCAAAAAATAAAACTTACTTTTTTGATCGCCATGATCAACTGATACTATTGGCGAATCGTATTGCTGGAACTATCAAGGAATTTTTCGATGGCTGAGTAGGCAAGATGGTCAAGATGGTCAAGATGGTCAAAAAGAGAATGACCATCTTGATTTTGTGTCTTTAATGGTGCTAAACGGTGTTAAATACTGTCTAGTGCAAGGTTGTTTTTGGTATTTGGTATCATTTATGATGCTATATATGATGCAAAACTGGCTGAAGTTGACATAAGAAGATGGTCAAATAATTAGCGGTTGGCCATCTTGAATGACGGTTGGCGGGCCAAAGCGCCGGTTGTTTTGAGGTTGGGAGTGGGTCGGTCTACTGGCCAACAGTATCATCAACTTGACCTCAACGGACGCCATTCCGGCCCATATATGGGAGTCCCACCAGCCTATTCTGGGACAGTCGCTAGACGAGCAAGAAACTCGCTCAACATCATCGCCGTCGCCCCCCAAACCTTATAGCCGGAAACAAGATAAAAAGGAACATCAAGCGTATACCCTCGAATCTCCCACTTTTCTTGCTGGCGGTTGGCCGGGTCCAACAGGTGGCTCAATGGGACTTCGAGGATTTCGGCGACCTCTGTTTCTTGGGGGATAAAGGTGGGACGGCCGTTCTTATACCAGGTCACAAATGGATGCACTTCATAGTCGCTGGGCGGAATGTATAGGTGAGAAAGACGGCCGAGATAGTCAAGCTCCCTTCGTTGAATGCCGATCTCTTCAAAGGTTTCCCGAAAGGCGGTCATTTGTAGCGTTTCTCCCCCTTCTCGCCGCCCGCCTGGAAAAGAAATCTGGCCAGCATGAGACCTCAAATCATCCCGCCGACGAGTCAAAATCAGATGGGTCTGGCCCTGTTTATCATAAAGGATAAGCATAACCCCGCCCTGACGCGGTTGGCCCGGCGTTTCGGCCGTCCGAATGGTGATGCGCGGCATTGGCGCCATTTTCATCTGGGCTGCAAGCGGGTCAAAGCTTTCAAGTGTCAGCGCTTGTTGAATTTGCTGGGCAGAGGAAATCATTGTCATTAGATTAACCCAACAGCCCATTCTCGATAAATTGAGAGACCATAAGCTCAAGGTCTTTTCTCAACTGATCAGGTTCAACATCAAATTCAATTAGAAGCTGCTCGAATACCTCATCCAACTGCCCATACTCTCCTAGCAAGACCCATATGCGCGTTCCAACATGATTAAGACTAAAATATTTACCGCTGTTCTGTTCTAATAAGATCGCTTCCTCATCCACAACGGTAAAAATAATATCAGGGTTCGGTTTTAAGTTTGTTTCATAAAGATTCATTTTCTGCGCTTACCTAAACAAATTCATAAATAACTCCCAATATAACGCCAGATGGTCAAGGTATAACATGCGCCGCTCCGCTTTCGTGTCCCAAAGCTGGCGGAAATAGGTCGGCCGTTTAATATAGCGCGTCTGAAAGTTCTGCTCAACAAAAAACATAGATTGCGCCAGGTTAGACAGCTTTTCAAGGGCTGGTTCGGCCGTTAATTGCTGTTGAATAATAGCAGGAAGATCCGCTGAGAGTAATTCCTGCACCATATATAAACCAAGAAAGACGAGCCGCCTAATCTCCCACCGATCAGTTTGGTCAATAACCCAGGCCCAATCTAAATTGGGGTAAACATCAATTAAAGCCGCAATATCTGCCAGCCAATTTATACGACTCCACCAATGTTTGCTACCATGTATTGTCAGAATCAGTAAGGTATCCTCAGGGGATAGGGTTGAGATAGCTTTGCCACCCAGCTTAGTTTCTTGCAAACGAGGGCCTAAATGCGACAGGGTAGTTGGTAGCGCTTTGCTCTTTATCTTTCGCAGCCAATCAGAACCAAAGCTGATAGCCTCCCAATGGACTTCCACGACAATTTGGCTGTTGGCTTTCACAAATTGATGGGCACTGTCGGGATGATAATGGAATTGGTATCCATCAGCCAGCATCAACGACTTTGCAGTCTCGGCCGTTTCCGGCTCAATCAAAATGTCCAAGTCACCAAAGACTCGCAGAGCCAGGTTGTTATATAGCTTCTCAGCTAAGACAGGCCCTTTGAACGGCACGGCCGTAATACCTCGCTCACCCAACAGATTAATTATCCGCAATAGTTCACCTGTTAAGAGCAGGTTACGCCTGATCGCCCGATCAAAACGGCCGCGCAGCGTCGAATGAACCGCCTCTGGCAAGGCCGCCCCCTCTATTTGTTGTATCGTATGGAACAGAAGCTGGGAAATACCATGCCTGTTGGCCTGGGCGACTATTTCCGACCAATTGAGAGGCATACTCAGTTGCTGGCGAATCTTCTCTATCTGTTCTTGGGTTGGGTTAGGTGACGCGCCCAGCAACAGCAGCGTTTGTTCAGGGGTCATAGCTGTTCATTTGAGGCTAGTTCACGAGTTTGGATGCGCCAAGATTGGGCATATCGGCCGTTTTTAGCCAAAAGTTCTTGGTGGCTGCCCGACTCAATAATTTGCCCGGCATCTATGACATGAATGACATCCGCTCGCATAGCCGTTGTAAAGCGGTGGGTGATGATGACGGCCGTCCTACCCATAGCCAACTCCCGAAAACGATCCATCCAGGCCGCCTCAGCCCAGGAATCCATCGCACTGGTAGGTTCATCTAGCACGATAATCTCCGCCCGCCGCAAAAAGGCTCGGGCCAAAGCCAACCGCTGCCACTCGCCAACACTCAAATCAACCCCACCCGCAAACCACTTGCCCAACAGGGTCTCATATTCGCTGGGTAAGCGCAGAATCAACTCATCGGCCCCGGCCGCTTGGGCTGCCTGACGAACGTCAGGCAGCGTCACCCTGGCCTGCAAGTCACCAAGCGCAATATTCTGGGCCGCCGAGGCATTATAGGAAACAGGTTTTTGGAAAAGAACAGTGATTAAGCGGCGAAATTCAGCTACTCGAAGCGATTTAAGGTCGTTGCCATCCAGGGTAATCCGGCCCTCATCTGGATCGTAAAGACGACAAAGCAGCTTGACAAGCGTGCTTTTCCCCGCCCCATTTGCCCCAACGATAGCAACAACTTGACCGGCTGGCACAACCAGCTCAAAATCATTCAGGGCTGTCCGTTCGCTGCCTGGATACCGAAATGTTACTCCTTCAAAGGCGATAGCCTCTTGTAAAAGAGCCGGGGTCGATTTCGGTTCAGGTGGATCAATGACCCCCGGTTCCAATTCGAGATAATCAAACAGATTGCCTAAAAACAGGATATTGCTGTAAATCTGCCCTGTGTTGTCGAGCAGAGAGCGCATCAGCTTTTGGCCTTGTTGAAAAGCCTGATAAAAGAGAGTTAGTTGGCCCAACGTCACCAAGCCTTGTACCGCCTGCCATAACATCCAGGCGGTAGATAGACCTGTCACGAGTAAGGCTAAACCGCTGGCGAATAATTCGGCCAGCCCTTGATCTCGCACCAACTTAATTCGTTCATTTCGCAGGCGGCTCCGAATCTGTTGGTAAATGCCCAAAAAGTATTTGCCCAGGCCGAAGATGCGTAACTCAGCGGCCGTTTCCCGATCAGTTAATAGCCAATCATGGTAATAAAGCATCCGTTGATCGGCCGTTGTTCGCATTCGCCAACGATGTTGCCGAACCGCATAATCTAAAACCACATAAAAGGCGGGCAAGGTGCTGCCGACTAACACGAAAGGAATCCACAAGCCAAATTGGATCAGAACAACAGCCATTGCGATGAGGGTAATACCATTTTGGATCAGGCTGCCCAGATTTTCCAGCAGGGCGATAGGTCGATGGGAGGCATCCACCCGCGCCCGATGGAGCATGTCGTAATAATCGGCCGATTCATAAAAGCTCAAATCCAACGAAATCGCTTTCTGATGGGTCAATTTGCTCAAATAATCAGTCACTAGCTCCGATTGCACCGTCCGCACCCAGCGCGTCAAACCAGTCAATATCTCAGTCAGCAGCAAAGCAGCCGCCAGCAGCACAACGAGCAGGATAGTTGGCTGAATATTTTCCAGAGAAGCCCCACTGCCGATAATATCAACTAAATCGTCTATCAGATAACGCGTTAGCGAGACAATTCCGGCGGGTAACAATCCCTGAATAATAAGCAGCGCTAACCAAAGCAACGTCCAACGACCAGCCGCCGCCCGAATCAGCCCCAACGCCCTGGGTAGATAGGGCAATTGTTGCCGAACATCAGCCAGTTTAACCTTCAGCAACTTTAATTTCTTGAGCATGGGTTAAATTGTACAGGTGTTAGGGTGACAGACAAAAGCGGCGTTAACTTGGACAGATACGAATGACATCATCTTCGATGACAAAAGAATGAGTCGGCCGTCTTTTCTCAATAAGAGATTGAAGCTGCTTGAGCGTAGGATAATCACTTTTTTCAGTAAATAGTCGGGCATCATCAATTAGAATGACGTGGCGGGTAATTGGGTGGGCTAGGATTTGCTCAAGCTCTTGAATGATCGGGGTCACCTGGGACGGCCGTATTCCCCCAACCATTGCATGAGCATCTAACCAAAACAGGGCTGGTTCAGTCAGTTCTGCCAATACCTCGGCGATTACCAGGCCACTATCCCCTTGAAGGAGTCTGATATGAGGGTAAGTAGCGAATTGTTTTTTGGCCTGATGATGGAGCTTCGGGTCAAGTTCTATGGAGGTAATCTGTTGAAACTGATCCCGACCTGCCCGAACCATCTTTCCTTTGGCTGTGCCAGTCTCAACCAATGTCTGGAGACTATATTTACGGCCGTATGTGTGGACTAACTTCTGTTTGAACAACGCTGGCGGGGGAACAGGTCGGCCGTTCAATTGCCACTGCTTCAAAATATACCAATGAGCCAGGGCGCGTAACGGCCGATGCAAAAAGCTCTTTCGGAGAAATCCAAAGGCTGGTTGCTTAGACATCATTGTCGATCAGCCACAATTGCCCGACAAACTGCTCGCAGATGTTCAACCCCACTAGGATAAGTCAACCGGCGAATAGAAATATGCTGGCCGATTTGAGAGAATGTCTTTAGACGATTTGGCTGAAGCCCAAGCTGGTCTACTAGCCAATAAAGGAAAGAGAACCCGGCCAACATCAAGACCGATTCGACTGTCGAGATGGGCGTAATCCTTATCCCAGCCTGATTGTTGTCTGGTTCATAACGGTCAGGAATATAGCAGCGAACAAGCGGAAAACGGCCGGCTTGAAACAGACCCGATTTTTCAAAGTCAATGGGGATACGTTGCTTGTCAAGGTAGGGGTGAACGGCCGAAAATGCTTGCCCATCACCGAAAATCAGCCCCGCTTGCTCCGGCCACATCCGCATCTGAGGATAGCCAGAACGCGCCATCGGACGGCCGTTTTGCAGTTCTACTAATAGAATATCATCGGTTAACAGCGGATATCCCTGTTGTATCATCGTCGCAGCCAATGAGGTTTTGCCGCCTTTATTACTAGATAAGAAGGCTACTGCTTGACCATTGATGATGGAAGCGGCCGCATGGAGGGCTAAGACACCTTGTAACTCAAACCAACAGGCCATAACCGTGCCAAGGAAGCAAAGTTCAACCATCAATTCATAAGCTGAATTGGTTAAATGGCAGACAATTCTGTCCGACCATAAATAAAAGTCGGCGATATTTGTAAAACGGAGCATGATGCAACCGTCCACCACAAAAAAAGCAAATGGACTTTGCCCCTCTTTTGTTTTTCCCTTGCTAACACAAAGCGGCTCAACCGCCCCCCAGTTTATAGGGAGCGGTGGCTCTAATTGGCAGGTAAAGATTAAATTGGCCGGATTGGCCGTCCGGGGAAATCTGTTTTTGAATGGAAAATCGCTAACGACAGATAAATTAAAAAGTTGAAATGGCTGGGCTGATGGGGTACGAAAGTGATTGTCTGGGACTGGTTTAAGTTGGAGAGGGATCATTGACTGGTTCTAACAGTCCTTTAGCTAACAAGGTATCGACAAGAGATTGGATATCGGCCATTAGCCGTTCCGCATCCACCTCATATAAGTCTAACAGATAATCCCTGGTCGCCGAAAGATCGCCGTAGGCCGCCAACCCCCGCCAAATATCGGCCGTTGACCCACTCAGCCCATAGACCGTTTCATCTTCCAGGTTACAAAGCGTGACATCATCTTGTTGAATAGTATAGGCAATTTGATCAGGTATGCGAACTACCGCCGTCGTTCCCTCGCGGGGCGGCAACCCCAATTTCCCCCAGTTTTTGAGATTCCGATCCGGCGAAGCGAGCCGCCAATTATCCTCTACCTGATTTATTTCAGCGTTCCAAGTCGGCCGATCAGGTTCATTCCAAGGAAAAATGACAATTTCCGGTAAGCCGATCCAATAAAGTCCGCCAGTTACCCGCTCTTTGACGCGCTGTTGCCAGGCCACATAATCAGTTGGATCGGGAAAACGTACTCGAGCCAAATCTCTCAAATCATAGGCTGCTAAGCAAGAAATGACACGTGGTTCATCTGTTAAAATTGCCTCTCTGGCGGCCGGGTGAGAACATAAATGGGCAAAAATGATTTGGTCAAAAGAGTGCTGCTTCAAGAAACGGCCGAAACGGTTTCCAGAAAGCGCACAATCATCAATGACCACAACTGGCCTTGAGGAGGTTTGTTCTGATAATGTCAATGCCTCTTGGGGCAAATCAAGGATATATGACAGCATCCCCAAAACAAAGTGACCACCCCGTGGGATGGCCACATACTTAAACTGACTTAGATTTTCTAGCTTAAAGGCACCCAAAAGTCGGGCAGCCAATTGACGGGTATAAGCTTCGGCCGTCTCGTAAGGTATAATGCTCGGCTCGCCATCGAGGCGAGCTATTAAACCCCGATACGACAATTTGTTCAGCCCAAAACGATTGTTGCGTAGCGGTTATTGGGGTGGCGGCCCAAATACTGGGGCCGAGGCGCCTGGAAGCGGACTGTCATCAACACCACTAAAACCACCATGTGTCAATTTTGTCAATGTTCCCCATTCCGCAAGCTCTGGTTTGCTGTATGGTTTTTTTTCAGTGTAATCTTCGTTGTTCGTTTTCATTATGAATAATCTCCTGTATCTATCAATTGAGGATGGCTTGAGAGCCAGACTTCAAGATTCACTAATCTTATCAGAGTCAGTGCAGTTCGTCCATCCTGTTGCCCAGCAAGATATTTCCTGAAGCTATCTTGCAGCTTCTGGCTATTAATAAAACCTAGTTTAGCCGCTAAAGAAGCCTCCAGCAAATGGGAAATATGTCGGGCATCGCTATGGCGCAAATGATGGTGAGTAATGGACGCATAAGACGTTTTGCCTGGACGTAATCGGATTGATTCAGGCAACCGACCCGTCATCGACTGTCGTAAGATGTATTTTGAGTAACTGGTATGCCAAAGCTGTTCTGGCGGCAGGCTGAGGATAAATTCACATAAGCGACGATCAAGGAAAGGGTGCCTATGTTCGATTGATTGACTGGCAGCTAGACGTGACATCCAATGAAATTGTAAGCTGTAAACATTTGCCATTTGGCTGATGCTTTTGAAGATAGCCCGACGAGCCCAACTTTTGAAGTGAATTGGCGGCTTGGTCTGTAAACGTTGGACTAGCTGGGTGCGAGCTGCGAACTCACTCTGAATCCAGGGCGGTATAGACAGCGATAATTGCTCCCTATTTGCATTTGCCGACGGCCGTTTCAGCAACCGATGATAATGGGGCCTAATAAACCAGGAATAGAGGAGCTTGCCAAAGGGCTCATTGTGGGCGTGCGCATCTTTTCTCAGTCTGCCTAAAGCCGATAAATCGCCCCGGCGGAGTTGATCCGCGTAGACCAACGCCGAGCCACTTAATAGATCATCCCCGCCCGCCCCAGTCAATAATATTTGCCCCCCCAGAGCCTTGAATTGAGCGATAAATCTTTTTTCCGTTTTTTCCCAGCCCCGATAAGGTGATTCCAGGGAAACCTTATTTAAGCCCGCTACCAAGTTTGCCTCATCATTAGGGATGAAATGAACCTCTATCCCTAGGTAGTCAGCGACAGCTTGACTGTAACGACGCTCATCTTCAATCGGTATCTTGTTATAGATCAAAGTTAGAGCAGTTAATCGGCCGTTATTCCTCTCCTTAATTGCCTCACTAGCAACTGCCGCAACTGATGATGAATCAAGGCCGCCGCTCAATTCAATGCCAACGACTGGAACACTACTTCTTAACCGATCCTGCACCGCCCGCTCAAATAATTCACTAAAATGTTCGGTATAGGCCTCGCTGTCCGAATAATTAAGTTCAGCAACCCGCTCTAGGTGCCAATACTTGTCGAGAACCACTCCTGCTTGACTGGCAGTTAAGGAATGAGCCGGGGGAAGATAACTAATATCAGCAAAAAAAGTACGAGACTGTTCCCCGTTATAGCCCATTAGAAAGTCTACGATACTGATCTCATCAACTCTGTTCGAAATCGCAGGATGTTGCAAAAGCTGCTGAGCTTCTGACGCAAAGCAAAAAAGGTCGCCTCGTTTACTATAGACGAAAGGCTTAATGCTCAAGGCATCACGGCCGCAAAACAGATGCTTTTGCGCCTTGTCCCATACCGCAAATGCAAAATCACCGATGATGTGGCTTAAACAAGACGCGCCCCAACATTGATAGGCTGCCAGAATAAGGTCACTGTCAGTCGGACTTTTAGGCACAGCATAGCCCTTTTGAGAGAGGCTTGCGATTAACTCCGGTCGATTATCAACACGCGCATCGGCCGTTATACAAAGGCGTCCATCAGCGCTCAAAAGTGGCTGTCGCTCCCCTAAGGATTCTGGTGTTGAATTAAAGGCCAGGTGGGCGACCCCTACATTACCGTCGACCCAGTAATGAATGCCATCAGGGCCGTGATGAGCAGCGGCCTCAGCCATCTTTCGGAGCAACATCGGGTCAACGGGCGCGCCATCAAAGTTTATCAGACCACAAATTGCACTCATACGCTCTACAAAGAAAAATAAGAGGGCTTCCCTTTAGAGAAGCCCTCTTCATAAAACTTACAAAGTTAAGATTGGAGCTATTAGCTAGGACTATTGCCTAATGGACAACCCATATTGTTATAGGCATCAAGAACGTTCTTCAGGTTCTCGTATTCCTCTGCAGCGAAGGCTGCCTGAACTTGGCTGATCAACTCGCTTGTAGAGATTGGGTAGTTGACATCGTCAATGTTTGCATTAAGCAGAGCCGCTGTCGCATGGCGGGACAATTGCCCTGGGCCTGCGCCATCACCCGTTTGCTCGACTGCATCCAGCAACGTCCAATCTGGGCCGAGGTCAGTGCCTGACAGGCCAAAGATAGTCTCGAAGGAATCTTCAAACAAGTAAGTGTCGCCACTACCGTCTGGGTCCCAAGCCCAACCGTGTTGCCGGGTTTGTCTCCAGTAGCCAGGAGTGCAACCTTGGAAGTCGCCGCCCTCTTCTTCGCCACAGGTCGGGTTGCCATTGACATCAACTGCACAAATGCTGTAGGCAAAGTACCAGGCATTCAGATTGTTCATATCCATGCCATTGATGACAACTTTGTATACGCCGCCGGGGATAGAATTACCATTCTCATGATGGTCGGCATCAGGTTCATCTTGAACTGTGGAGATGATAAATACTTCCCATTCTCGGTTGCCGGAAGGATTATCATTGGCCCAAGTCTTATTTCCATTTAGATTGCTGACAATATAGCTAATGTTTCCATCTCGTAAAAGCAGGTTGTTGGTGCTGTCATCATTCGGGGAGCCAGTGCCACCACCGGTGCCAACCGCAATACCCTCTGGAGCAACATTGCCTGTTCCTAAAGTTTGAGCGAAAAGTGGGAACTGAGCGCCAACCTGACCAGCGGTAGGTGGTGTGTTAAAGTCGTCTGTATCCAGGTCAACCATTAATCCATCAGAGCGATCCATATCGCCATCAGCCATATAAAGCTCTTCCACGTCACCCGGTACCTCAAAGTAGAAAGTGAAGGTGCCATCATAAGTCGTTGAAGAGTAAGTTCTTGCTGAAATGTCACCAGTCCCTTCATAAATAACATCAACATCGCCGCCACTGTTTAAGGGGGCCATGAAGGCGAATGGTTTTTCTGGAATGGTGTAAAGTTCGGCATCATCATTGGTGCCAACTTTGAACAAGTTGGTTACAACGGCCGTTGGGTCAGTCAAGCTCATGTGGAATTGGAAGTAATATCGACCGTCTGCCCCTTGAGCGCTGGCATCAACAGGAACGGTAATCGTGTGCCAATCATTATTAGCCATGATGTCGCTTGATTCGCTGACCAATGCCGTACCACCCTCTTCACCACCATCGCCTTCAGGATCAGCATAAACACTGAAGTCGACGGGCGTAGTTAGAGGATAGCCAATGTCCCAGTTTGCGGTATTGGGGTCAAATTGGTTTACATCACCATCGAAGATGTAAATCTTCAACTCAGAAGCGCCAGCATCCACGACAAATTGCATGTCAATGTCCTGGCCAGCTAACGTTTCTAGCCCACTGCCTGCGAGAGCGAGGAAACGGCCGTCATCGTCGGCGCAGGTGGGGAAACATTTCGAAAGGTCACTCGGCGTATTAATCACCGAGCCTGGTCCAATATTTATATCGGATACAAGGAATATGAGGAGTACCACGACAATGAAGCCTAAAATAACATTTAAACCTCGCGCACTGGTTATCCAACGACCAAAATTTCTAGACATTTTCTGCCTCCTTTAATAAAGTAGAAAAAGATAATTTTTGAACAGTCCAACCTGCTGTTCATCTTAAAACATATATCCCCGTGGTTGGTTCGAGGTCCAAGTCGATCAGGTTATATTTAATGGTTTAGAACTATTGTTAGGATAGTCATATGAATTTTTCTGACCGATGTTTCATTCCCTTCAATCTGTGTCTATTTAGTCGCAACTGTTTTATAAAAAGGGTCGAAAGGAGGGCAGATGTAAAAATTCATGGATCAAAAAAACGCTAATAACAAGCTAACAAGTACTATACGCTGGAACGTAACTTGAGAGGATTCCATTATAAACTTAAACAAATGATGTGTGTATGGCTTATAACTCCCTAAACCCCAAAATTTGCTAGTGATTTTGTCCTATACAGCTTGAAAGCGATAACCAATGCCGCGTTCAGAGACGATATATTGGCGGTTTTCAGCTTGTTCAATCTTTTTCCGAAGCCGATGGACATAAACCCGCAAGCGATCTTCGTAAGCTGATTCCCGAGGCCATAAGCGGCGTAGGAGGAAATCGGCCGTTACTATTTGACCTGCATTACGGATAAGAATGTAAAGCAATTTAGTTTCAGTTGGTGTCAAGGAAACTGGCTCGCCCCCAACAAAAGCAGAGCATTCTGGAAAATTAACCTGTAGATTTTTGTCAATAAAAGTGACTGGCTCTAATGTATAGGCAAAGTCACCCAAACGGCGCAGAATTCTCCGCACGCGAGCCACCAATTCGTTAGGGCTGAATGGCTTAGTCATATAATCTTCAGCATACAACTCAATGGTTTGGACAATTGTTTCTTCTTTTTCAATAGCCGATAACATGATAACTGGCAAATCGCTGTACTGCTGCACCTTTCGACAAAACTCAAGCCCATTCATCCCCGGCATATGAATATCGACAATAGCCAAATGGGGCAGCCCCTTAACCCGGATGTGAAGGAGCGCATCTTCGCCGGAGTTAGCGGTTTCGACAAGAAAGCCAGCTTGTTGCAGCGCTCGACGAACAAGCAATAAGGTATGGTCATTGTCATCAACAAGTAGGATTCGTTTGGCAGACATGGTCATTATAGTATTTAGCGATTGTCTCAGTAGACCCTCAGCTAAGTATTGGTCAAATTAAGTTATTTATTTTTCCTATTGTAACACACTTGACCGTCGATGATATAAAATAGAAAGTACTATGCGCATAATTTCTTTTACAGTTGCTTGGCTGGCTGGAGTATGGATAGCGTCATTGCTTGATATTGCGATCCTGCTCTGGTTTGCTGCCACGCTTGGATTCTTCCTGGCCGCTGTAACATTATATCATTACCAAAAAAGCAAAACTGGGCTGTCATTCATTCATTTTGGCATCTTCTGTTTGGCTGCCAGCTATTATATGTGGGCCTTACCAACTATCGACGAGCAACATGTCGCATTTTATAATGAACAGACGGCCGTTATTATCACCGGCCTGGTTATTGATGAGCCAGATATTCGGGATCAGAGCATTTTTCTTCGCCTAAAAGCTGAAAGCATCATTAGGGGAGGTGGAGAACGCCAACCAATAGAAGGGTTGGTTCTAGTTAGGGTGCCTCGATTTCCAGTTATCCCTTACGGCGCCCAACTTCAAATAGTAGGCGATCTTGAAACACCGGTCAGTAGTCCAAATTTTGATTATAAAAGCTATCTCGCTCGTCAAGGCATCCACAGCCTGATGAGCTGGCCCCAGATGACGGTCTTAGCTGAAAATCAGGGCAGCTTACTATACCATGCTATTTTCGCTTTCAAAGCCCGCGCGCAGGGAACGATCCAACAGCTTCTGCCAGACCCACAAGCAGCCTTGCTAACCGGTATCTTATTAGGCAATGATCAAGGGTTGCCAAGAGAGACGGCCGAACAGTTCCGCACAACCGGCATGACCCACATCATTGCCATATCAGGCTTTAATATAGCCATCCTCGTCGGCACCCTCATGCGAATAGGACGGCCGATCTTGGGGCGACGCTGGGCAAGTTACCTGGCCCTGACAGCCGTTAGCCTATATACCTTGCTTGTAGGAGCAGATGCAGCCGTCGTTCGCGCAGCCATTATGGGCAGCCTCTTTATCTTTTCCCGGCAGATGATGGGACGGCCGACCTTTGCCCCCGCTTCCCTATTCGTTGCCGCCTTGATCATGAAACTGTTCGATCCCTTCATCCTCTGGGACATTGGCTTCCAACTCAGCTTTGCCGCTACCTTAGGTTTAATGCTCTATGTAGACCCCTTAAGTGAGTGGACGCAAACCCGGCTGCGGTCATTGGTTGGGTCAGAAGCCACAAAACAGCTGATGCGCTTTATTTCAGAGGGTGTTTTAGTCACATTGGCTGCCCAAATTTTGACTCTGCCATTAATGGTCGGTTATTTCGGCCAAATCTCTTTCGTCAGCTTCGCAGCCAATCTCTTTATTCTGCCTGCCCAGGCTGGGGTAATGATCTGGGGTGCGTTAGCTACCCTGGTTGGCCTCATTAGCCCAGTTATTGGACAACCGCTCGCCTGGATAGCCTGGCTGTTTCTAACCTACACGGTTGAGTTAGTTCAATTCTTCGCCGCTGTTCCCGGTGCAGCAGCTCCCATTAATGTCTCGCCCATCACAATCGTTGCCATCTACATCGCTATTTTTGCCGTTACCTGGATAGTCCTGCGACGACCAGCCGCTCCCCGCGTTCTTATCGCCCGCCTTCAAGCAGAGTTTCCCAGGGTGACTGCATTGGGGGTTGGTGGGCTGGTAGCGCTTTTATTTCTGATTTGGGGTCTGAACCAACCTGACGGCAATTTGCACGTTGCCTTTTTAGATGTCGGACAAGGAGATGCTATCTTCATCCAAACCCCCAGCGGTCGTCAGATCGTTGTCGATGGTGGCCGCTACCCATCTGTCTTATACCAACAGTTGGGTCAACAGATGCCCTTTTGGGATCGGAAAATCGATATGGTCATCGCCACCCACCCCGAGGCCGATCACATTAGTGGACTCCCTGGATTATTTGATCGATACGAAATTGGGCAACTGCTGACGAACGGGGAGATAAAGGAAACGGCCGTTTCTGAAGCCCTAAACACGGCCGCTACTAACCAAGGCGTAACAATCAGGCCCGTATCGGCCGGGGAGATCATCATAATAGAAGATGGCGTCCAGCTAGAGGTCTTAAATCCGCCCGGCTTGCTAGCCTTTCAAAACAGCAATCAAAACTCCGTTGCCGTTCGCCTAACTTATGCTGACATCTCCATCTTATTAACTGGCGACGTTGAAATACTGGCCGAACGGGCGATGATCCAAAGCGGAAGACCCCTCCAATCAACCGTTCTCAAGGCCGGTCATCATGGATCTAACACCTCCAGTACGATGGCATTTCTGAACGTCGTTCAACCTCAGATCGCCGTCATCTCATCCGGCCAAGACAATCGTTTCGGCCACCCCCATCCAGAAGTGTTACAACGGCTGGCTCAAGTTGGAGCGGCCGTATTGCGAACGGATCAATTAGGCACAATCGAACTCATTAGCGACGGACAAATGATGTGGTGGCAGGCAGAAAGGGAAAAACTAGACATTAGAAATTGAGGATACAGGCTGGTTTTTTTATTGGGATGACCTAAAATCACATTCCTGACAGTGTGCGGTCTATGAAGAGAATGTGGAAGATAAACTCAAGAAAGCTGTTCCCAGCCCTATTAGCCTTGTTTTTGGTAATATTCGCCGCCTGTGATCGGAACGAAGAACCAACGCCCGAACCGACCCTGGCCGCGACTAGCATAGCTGGGCCAACCATCGAAACGGCTCCAGAACCGACATCAACCTCCCCTCCGCCCCCAACCCCAACTGTGGAACCGACCGTTCCCACGATTTCAGTGACAGACCAGGTGCTTGATGACGATGGCGAACTGCTTATCAACGAAGTGGTAGCGGCTGAACCTGGATGGGTTGTTCTGTATACCGATGAAGCAGGTTCGGTGGGGGCTGTATTGGGTTATACGGCCGTTCAAGAAGGCCCAAACGAGGACATAACGATCCAAATAAACCCTATAGAAGCAACTGAAACCCTACACCTGTTGCTTCATACCGATGCTGGAGAAAGCGGCATCTTTGATTTCCCAGGTCCGGACAATCCAATAACGTTTGAGGCTGCTCCTATAGGAGCCATGTTTATCGTGGACAGACAAGCCACAGTACCATCGATAACGGCCGAGAATCAAGAAGTTGCCAACGATGGATTGGTGACGATTTCAACTGTCGTTAGTACAGGGCCAGGCTGGATCGTTCTCTATCGTGAAGAAGCAGGAGAACCAGGTCAGATGTTAGGCTATATGCCAGTCGAGAGCGGGGTAAATGAAGAGATATCAATAGCCATAAACTGGCGTGAAGCAACCCCCACCCTCTACGCTGCTCTCTTTATAGACGGTGGCGAAACATCGGTTTTTGAACTGCCAGACATTGATGAGCCAGTAATGATGAATACAGAGCCGCTCCTCGTTTCCTTCAACATTGATTTGCCCCCAGATGTTTTCGTCCTAAATCAACCCGTTGTCGATAACAAGATTGTTGTTGAAAGGGTGATTAGCAATGGGCCGGGCTGGCTGGTGGTTTATCGTGATGAAGAGGGACTAACCGGGAATATCATTGGTTTTGCACCTTTGGAAGATGGCCTGAACGAGCGAATCGAAGTTGAGATATTAACCTCCGATGTCTCAGACATCCTACACATTGTCGTCCACGAAGATGATGGTGACTTAGGCGAATTCGATTTTCCGGCTGGCGACGGGCCAATGCGTTTCCAGGGAGAAATTCCTGCGAACCCCTTTAGCTTTAGAACCGATAGTGGCAATTACCTGATCCTACAAGATCAACCACTCTCAGCTCAAAACACAATCACGCTTTCCCTGGTCGTCGTAGATGTGGATGCCTGGGTCACAGTTCAAACCAATCCGGCCGAACAATCCGGGGAGATAATTGGGATACTTTGGCTGCCTGCCGGGCTACATCGAGATGTTGTTGTAGAGATAGACCCGGATTTGACAACCATCACCATGTACATTATTTTGCACTTAGATATCGGTCAGCCACAGGTCTTTGATTTTCCAGATGGGGTTGATATTCCCCTACAAAGAAACCGGAGCTTCATACAAGTCCCATTCAGCCTCGAATAACTCAATACATTCCAGTTGTCCGCAATTAGTACTGATGGATGTCATTAAACGGTAAATCATAGGTTTATCGAAGAAAAAATACTTGCAAAACGATTCTTTTTTTTGTATGATGTTCTTGAATGTCTTTCTGTTTGAGTCGTTAAGGGCCAAAGCGGGCAGCTGGGTATTAAATCGCCTCCATTTTGCTCTAAATGAAACTGTGCTATGTGCATGTTAATAAGCCAATGGGATACTTGCTTTCTAAATAATGAATATTATGTCAAGTTTCTCTCGTCGATGTTAAGGAGGTGTGACTGATAACATCTTAAAAGGGGTTTAACTAAACTCAAAGTTTTTCATCTATAGAAATAACCATATTGTTTTGATAAAAAAGGAGAGCATCAAAAAAATGAAGAAATCGAAAATTTCAGTAGCTGTTGTTGTCGGTTTGTTGGTCATTCTCATGGTTGTGGGAACGGCATTAGCGGATCATATCGATTACACTACCTATGGCGACACAGGAGAGGTTGCAACAGGTGATGTTATTGATGATTATTGGTTCGCACCAACTGAAGTTGGCAGCGGTAGCCTGATTAAAAATGGCGACTTCTCCAGCTGGACTGATGGCGTGCCAGATAATTGGTCCGTTTGGGCCGATTCGGCTTCTGGTTGGGAAAATGCCCACGTTGCAATGACCGATTTGGCGCTAAGCCCTGATGGCGAAAACTACGGCTTGTCCCTGTTCGTCCGCCACACTGGTGGTTCAGGCTCTTTCTACGCTGGCGCTTCACAAGCTTTAGACGGTATTGCTGATGGTTACTATTGGGTTAACACCCATGCCACAAGCTGGGGTGTAGAATTGGTTGGCTACAATGCATTAGCTTGGTACGGTATCGGCACCAGCGATGATCCAAGCAGCGTCAGCGAATGGCGTACGCTTGATCCATTCACCACCCCTTGCCACAACAACTGGGGCGTTTGTGAATATATCGGCCGTTACGAAACCGTTCACATCAGCGAAGGTTCCTACTTCCATCTGATGGCAGGTCACAAATTCCCAGTCCACAATGCTTGGACAGTCTTCTTGTTCGATGACATCTCCATCGTACCAGCTGACGGCAACTACATTGAAGATGGTTACTGGCTCGACGGCGCAGTAGGCTGGTACCCGAACGCACCTCGTTAAGCTGTTAACATTCTTTCGTTCTTAAAGAGCGCGAGTTATTAATGCGCTCTTTCTAAAAGCGCACTCGTTCATAAATTGACGAGTGCGCTTTTTCGTTTCTTTGTCAAACCAGCAAAAGATTAAAATTTGATTCATCAAGGTTTGACGATCCTCAACTCATTAGTATCATTGTAATATGGAGTTAAAGGTTGTTTCTAAAAGCTGATTCTAGGGGTAGACGACCCCTGTTATTTTTATTCTTACTGATATTTGTTAGCGCTTGCACGGCCGAATCCCCAGTGCCAACGCGCATATTACCCGCTGAAACGCCAGCCATTTCCCCAACGAGTCCACCTACCCCAACCGCTCCAGTTACGGCCGAGTCATCTCCAACCCAAGTCCCTGCCACCGAGATGCCAACCCAGACCCCAACAATCACCAGCACCCCTTCTCTTGAACCCATTACCTACATCGTTCAGACTGGAGACACCCTGATTTCGATTGCCGTTGATTTTGGCGTTGATGTTGGGCGAATTCGCCAAGTCAATGGATTGACCAGTGATTTAATCAGCGTCAACCAGGAATTGATCATTCCGCCAGCTATTGCCAGCGACGAAGCTGAAATACCCGTCTACTTTGTAGAAGGGGGCGAAACATTCACCTCTATTGCCATTAAATTCGGTTTGACACCAGAAGCCTTACAAGCTGCCAACCCCAACGTAGACCCCGCCGCTCTCCAGGTTGGTCAAGCGATATTGTTACCACTAGGAGAAGGCGAAATCCATTACACCGTTCCAGGGGACACCCTTCTGGCGATTGCCCTGCGCTATGACGTCAGCATGGATGACTTGGTACGGGAGAATGCAGATGTCTTGAATCTCGATAATTTAGACTTCATTGGAATCGGTTTAGTACTCAAAATACCCCAAGAAAACGCCGAGGCTGGCTACGATTGCAGCCCTCAGCCAGACCGTACAGAAATTATTGAATATACCGTTAAAAACGGCGAAAAGCTGTTTTGCTTATCCGAGAAATTTGACATCTCAATGACGACCCTGCTCTATGCCAATTTTGACAGGGTCGTCGGCGAGGGGGCCTTGAATGATGGTCTGACCCTGCTCATTCCTTACGATGACGGCGCTCTGTATACCATTTCCGAAGATGATATCGTCAGCGAAACGACCCTACAAGATTTGATGTCATGGTATGGCATTCAATTTTTTGATCAGATTACAGATTGGCAAGATAATCCTGTATCAGAGCCGCTCGAAGAAGGACAGCAGCTATTTTTTCATGGGGCAGATCTGTTAGCAGGCACCTATCAGCCAACGATTGTCGCTAACCCGCCAACACCTATTCCCCCGGTTGCTGGTAATCCGCCGCCTGGCAATCCACCTGATGAAACAGCCCCGCCTCGGTCAGATTTCCCCAATTATCCCCAACCCGTTGGCGATCCACCGCCCGGAGCCGTATTTCCATTAGGCACGCCCTGGGTTTCGGTAACTGATTTAGATACAGGCTATTGCCCTGTTGTCAGTGGCTTTGGTTGGAGCGGGGGCTTGAGTTGGCCGGTAGGTGGTCGAACCATTAACGACAATCGTGGTTTTCGTCTGGGCCATTCAGGAATAGATATCAATTCCCCGATCGGCGACCCCGCCTTTGCCGCCCAATCCGGCATTGTGGTTTGGGCAGGCTGGAGTACCTGGGGATTTGGAAACCTCGTCGTCATTGCACATGGTGGAACCTGGCACACCTATTATGCTCATCTGAGCGAAGTATATGTCGGTTGTGGACAAAGTGTTGGCGTTGGCTCAACAATCGGCGCGACTGGTCAAACAGGGGCATCAACCTGGCCTCATTTGCATTTTGAAGTCCGAAATCAGGGATTCAGCTATAATCCAGCAAATTACTTACCTTGATGAACTATTTCTGGAGAATTACTATGGTATCAAGAAATCGTTACCCAAGAACCTTGATTCTTTCGTCGGTATTGGTTTCGCTGTTGCTTGTATTAGCTGCTTGCCAATCCGGCGAAGAGACGACAACACCACCGCCAACGGAGCCAACTAACGTTGAAACGAACCCTGCCACCCCGACCTTAGCGCCAACCCAAGTCGTGGAAGCGACAGAGGAAACGGCCGATCCCCAACCCTCCCCAACATCGCCCGTTCCAACCCCAACGCCACCATTAACCCCCACCCCAGAACCAACCCCGCTGCCAACATCAACACCCGTACCCGACCCAACTTTCCACACCATCGTATCTGGCGATTCCCTATTGGGCATCGCAGATACCTATCAAGTGAGCTTGCCCGATCTGTTATATGCTAACGGCTATGCTAGCCAGGACGAGGCCGTCCTGACTGTTGGCAGTCAGTTACAGATCCCCCTCTGCGAAGCGTATCAGGTAGCTTCCGGCAATACCCTATCTGGCATTGCCGGAACATGTGATGTCACCCTGGACGATCTCGTCGTAGCGAATATCGCCGCCTTGGCCCCGCTCGGAACGGTTGACTCCGTGCCAGTTGGTTTCGTCTTGGTCATTCCGCCACCAACCAATATCGATACCCTACCACCTTGTACTGTTCAACCAGCCCGCGAGCAGGTGATAGAGTACACTCCCGCCCCTGGAGAAGGCATTAACTGTTTAGCCCAAATCTACAGCCTATCAACAACAACGATCATACAGGCCAACGTTTTGCGTCTAACAGGCGGTAATGTATACGGCGCGACCCCCTTACTGATTCCACCCTCGAACGGGGCTGTTTTGGAGATAACTGAGGGGGATATTGAAAACGGAGCGACACTTGCTGAGATCGCAGACTGGTATCAAATCCCGCTGGAAAGCATTCTGGATTGGAATGGCAACCCGGTGAGCGCCCCACTTACAGAAGGTCAGCAGTTGTTCATTCCTGGCGCGAATCTCATCTTTGGCGTTTTCCAATCAACCTCCCCCGTGACGCCAACACCAGAAGCACCGACCGAGGCAACGGAGACACCAGAGGCGTAGAAAACGGCAATTTGTAATTGTTCGTTGAGGATCGAAATTACCAATTACCCTCCCGTACCAAGCCAATCATATCGCCCAAAACCCCAGCGGCCGTCATTTCCACGCCGGCCCCTTTGCCGCCGATCATCATGGGTTGGTCGTTGTAGAGAGCGGTGCGGAAGCTGATATATTTCAGGTGGGCTAGCGGGCTATCTTGGGCGATGGGTTTGAGGCCGACGGAGCCGCCTTCGGCCGTTACTTCGGCCGTATAACGCAGCAAACTCCCCGCCCCCCTTGCCGCCGCCACCCGCTCTTGCAAAGCGGCATCCATCACTGAAATCGCTTGCATAAAGTCCGCAACAGGCATGTCAGCTAGACTGGCTGGATACAAGGCTTCAACCGAGATGTCTTCTGGTTCCAGCGGCCAACCAGCCATACGGCCGAGTATCATCACCTTTCGCATTACATCTAGTCCGCCTAAATCTTCACGGGGGTCGGGTTCGGTGTAACCTTTTGCTTTGGCCTCTGTTAGAGTAGCGGAGAAAGAAGCGCCCTGGTCAAGACGGCCGCAAATATAACCCAATGTACCGCTCAACTGCCCTTCAATGAGGTCAGGCGGGTCGTTGGTATCGAGCAGATAGCGAAGGGTGGCGATGACGGGTTGACCACCGCCAACGGTAGATTCATGGCGGAGTAAGGGGTTATTGAAGTAACGAGCGGCCGTTTTCCAGAGGCCAGCCAACGGCTTTTTGTTTGCCAGCGCAACCCCATAGCCATAGGCTAATGCCTGGTCAATGACTGGTTCCATACCGCTTTGGGCAGTGACATCAACGACCAGGGCATTGGGTAGGCCAACGGCGCGAAGCAGATTTAGAATTTCCAGATTGGACGGCCGTTCTTCGCCCCAAGACTGTCCCTGCCCCTTCGCCTCGAGAATGGCTTGAATCTGTTCGTCGTTCAACCCATCCAGATCGCTTTGCCAGTTGCGGCTGTCGGACAGGGCGACGATATTGAATTGGATCTGGTTGCGCTCTGAGATGATGGAACGGCCGTTAAGTATCTGGCGCAGCAAAGCCTGCCCAACGCCGCCAACACCATAAATAATCACAGGGATATTTTTTGTCATAGATATTACCTTCTTTGGAAAGTCTCATTTTAATGAGATCTATTGAGATTTGTTGTGATAATGATTTATGATACCACCAATAAATATATAGTAATAACGGTTAGCTGAGCTTCAATTCCTAGTAGGAGGTTGTTAATGTGGAAACTAGATGAAATCCGAATAACAACAGATCGCCACTGGCTTTGGTTGCTTGTTTTTTCCTTGTTGCTAGTTACCAGCTGTAGCTCTGGTCTTGCGATTGATGATTCAAAGGCGTTGACACCAACAGGAAAAGAAGAAAGCCCAACGCCGACATTACCACCCGGCATCTTTTTCCCCCAAACGGCGCTGATAGACGGCGAATGGGTACGCATGACAGGGGAAATAGTTGGCATACTGGTTGAAGCAGATGGTTGTATTCGTTTGATTTCAAGCAGCGATGGAACAAGTTATCTGGTTATATGGCCCCACCATTATTTTCCCGATGTTCAGAACGGCCGAATCCAAATTCTCGATGACACCGGACAAGTAGCGGCCGTAGTTGGGCAGGAAACGGAAGTACACATGGGCGGCGGGGGAGGCGAATCTCTTCAGGGTAATTTCTATGTGCCTGAGCAAGTTGTTCGGGCGATACTAGCAGAATGTCCAGGGCCATATTGGATTTCGGGCGGCTTCATCCCAGAGTAGGGGAAGGACTTCTGTAAAACCAAAAGGCTCCATTTCCGAAGAAATAGAGCCTTTCGTAAAAAAGTGTACCGTAGCACTAGCTCGTCATTGGAGGCAGTGCTACGGTACAGTTAGATAAGTGACTATCCATTAACACCACCTCCTTTTATAAAAGAATAGCGGGGGCAGGCTTACTGCCAATCAATGTGAAATAATTGCAAACATTATACAGGTTGCACAGTTGCTGTCAAATTTGGTGGCGCGAATAGGTTGCTTCTTTTTCTCACGCAAAGGCGCAAAGTCGCAAAGAAAAATACGTTTACGCAACGATTTTTTGCTGTGATGCGAGTTGTCTAGACCCAACAATGAGTTGTTATTAGTCAATTGCCTTGAGAGCGGTAATTGTTCTGTCTACTTCTTCTTTGGTGTTGTAATGGAGGAAGCCGATGCGGACGAGGCCGCCGCTATCTAACAAACCAAGTCGTTCCATAATGGCGAGGGCGTAGTAGTGACCGTGCCAGACGTAGATGCCTTGCTCGCCTAGATAGGTGGCGACCGATTCGGCCGTATGCCCCGCTAAACTAACCGCAAAGGTTGGGGTTCTTTGGTCAAGCAGCTCAACATCCGTAATACCATATACTTTTAGCCCTGGCACCTTCGTCGCCTCTTGCAAGAAATAGGCGCTGAGTTCCATTTCATAAGCCTTGATGGCCGCCATCGACTGAAGCAATCGCTCTCGGCGAGAGCCTGCGCCCCCCGCTAAGTCGGCCAGATAATCAACAGCAGCCATTACACCCGCTAAACTCTCAAAGCTTTGGGTTCCTGTCTCCCATTTCCCGGCTGGTTTATCGGAGGCTGGGCGGACTTTATAGGCATCTAACCGATCCAGATAGTCATATTTACCATACAGGATGCCAGTATGAGGGCCAAAATATTTATAGGCCGAGGTCGTCAAAAAGTCGCAGTCCAAATCCTGTACATCAATAATATCATGGGGGCCATAATGAACGGCATCAATATAGGTCAATGCCCCAACGTCATGGGCCATTGCAACGGCCGTCTTGACATCGCTGATGCTACCAACCGAATTAGAGGCATAATTCAGGGCAACAAGCCGCGTTTTCTCGTTCAATAAATTGGGCAGATCTTCGAGAGCGAGGGTGCAATCTTCTGGTCGAATGTCGAGCCAATGGACGGTGACACCTCGATCTTCGGCCGCTAAGAGCCAGGGGGAGATATTAGCATCGTGGTCGATCCGAGTCACGACAATCTCATCCCCCGCTTGCCAGGTACGGGTCAACGAACGGCTCAGGCTAAAGGTCAGGCTGGTCATATTTTGACCAAACACGATCTCTTCTGGGCGGCGAGCATTATAAAAGTCCATCATGGCTCGTCGAGCAGCATAAACAGTCTCGTCAGTCTGGCGGCTGCTGTGAAATGGGCCACCTGTGTTGCTCAGGCCATTTACTAAATAGCCACTCATAGCATCTATGACAGTCTGAGGAACCTGGCTGCCGCCAGGGCCATCGAGGTAGACGGCAGGACGGCCGTTTACCTCTTGCTGCAAGGCGGGAAACATTTGTCGAGAACGCGGAACATTTAAAGAGGGATTATTTTTAGACATAACCGGATTATAGTTGGCCTAGATTAAGAATTCAATGAAGTTGGACAAGATGCCATCTTGTCCTACAATTTAGACACTCATAGTAGAAAGCAAGCGCTAGGAAGGAGGATGTAGTATGCGACTGGGCAAGGATTTGATTGGAAAACCGATTTACAGTATGACCGACGGCCGATTACTTGGCAGCGTCAAGGATCTGTACCTCGATAAAGATTTAGAACTGATGACAGGCGTCTATGTCGGCAGCGAAGGGCTGATTAAGCGTAAGGCGCTCTTGATCACCCGGCGAAACATCAGCGTCTTTGGCATTGATGCAATTTTGGCTAAATCATCTGATGTTGTCACCGATGACGATCAGGCTGATGAGGCAAAACATTGGCTGCGACGAGACGACCTCCAAAAACGGGAGATCGACACCCCTGGCGGCACAAAGGTTGGCAGCATTGGTGATATTTTGTTGGACGAAGAGGCCCATATTGTAGGCTTTTCGCTGGGCAAAGTCTTTGTGGAGGGGCCAGTTGCCGAAAGCCGCCGCATTTTGAAGGGCGCAATTATTGACACAGGTCGTGATGATGGGGTAATGACCGTTGATCTCTCAAAAGCGGAACAAGCTGCACCACCTAAAGGAGAATAACTATGTTAAATCTCGCTACATTACTAGAGCACACCGCCTCTGAGAAACCCGACGCAACGGCCGTCATCTTTAACGACATGACTTTCACCTATGGGCAAGTGAATGCGATGGCAAACCAGGTCGCCAATGGATTAAAGGGCCTGGGAATTGAAAAGGGTGATAAGGTCGCCCTGGGCTGTCCCAACCTGCCCTATTTCCCGATAGCTTACTATGGTATTTTAAAAGCAGGCGCTGTCGTTGTCCCCCTAAACGTACTCCTAAAACCCCGCGAAATCGCCTATCATTTACAAGATTCCGATGCCCAGGTTTACCTCTGCTTTGAAGGCACAGAACAACTCCCAATGGGCCAGATGGGATATGCTGCATTTCAAGAGGTCGATAGCTGCGAACATTTCTTTTTGATGACGGCCAATCCAGCCGCCCCCTCTCCCATCGAAGGCGCCAAGACAATGGGGATGCTGATGTATAACCAGCCGCCGATGTTTGATTCAGTGCAGACGATGGCTGATGATACGGCCGTAATCCTCTACACTAGCGGCACCACAGGACGGCCGAAAGGGGCTGAACTGAGCCATAGCAATATGATTATGAACGCCCGCCTAAGTGATAATATGTATGGCCCAGGCGAAAACGATGTCAGCCTAGTCGTCTTGCCCCTCTTCCACTCCTTCGGCCAAACGGTTCAGATGAATGCTGGCTTTTACAACGGCGTTGCTCTGACCCTGCTGCCCCGCTTCGATCCGGATGCCGCCCTCGCCATCATGGAGCGGGATAACGTCACCATCTTCGCTGGCGTGCCAACGATGTATTGGGCTTTGTTAAATCACCCTGACACCGACAAATACGATCTGGAAAAGATTGCCAAGAATCTACGCTTAGCCGCTTCCGGCGGCTCAGCCATGCCAGTCGAGGTGATGAAGGCTTTTGAGGAAAAATTTAACGTTAGCATCCTAGAAGGCTATGGCCTTTCAGAGACCAGTCCCGTGGCAACATTTAATCGGATGGACCGGGTGAGAAAGCCTGGTTCAGTTGGCGTGCCAGTTTGGGGCGTTGAAGTTCGGATTGTAGACGAACTAGACAAAGCCGTTGATGTCGGCGAGTTAGGCGAGATCGTCATTCGAGGCCACAATATTATGAAGGGTTATTATGGCAAATCGAAAGAAACGGCCGAAGCCTTCCGCAGCGGCTGGTTCCACTCGGGCGACATCGGCCGTATGGACGAAGACGGCTATATTTATATCGTCGATCGGGTCAAGGACATGATCATCCGGGGTGGCTTCAATGTCTACCCCCGCGAAGTAGAAGAAGTCTTAATCAGCCATCCAGCAGTTAGTTTGGCGGCCGTTATAGGCGTTCCTAACAACGAGTATGGCGAAGAAATCAAGGCATTCATCGTGCCACAAGCCGGGGCAGACATCACCGCTGATGAGATAATCGCCTGGTCAAAAGAGAATATGGCTGGCTACAAATACCCCCGCACCGTTGAACTACGAGATACCCTGCCGATGAACGCGACAGGCAAGATATTGAAAACAGAGTTGAGAAATCAGTAGGCAGTATTCAGTAAACAGTATCCAGTAGGCAGTGGTCAGCAAATAATTTAGCATCTACTGGTTACTGTGAACTGCTAACCGTTCACTGTTTACTGCTAACTGAATGTTAGGAGTTAAAGATGAGTAACAATAGCATAAACTTCGGCTTGTCCGATGAACTAAAAGGGATGCAGCAGTTAGCGCGTGATTTTTCCCGCAAAGAGGTCGCGCCTGTTGCCGAACATTACGACAAGACTCACGAATATCCCTGGCCGGTCATCAGGAAAGCCCAAGAGCTTGGCCTGACAACTATGACGGTTCCGGAGAAATATGGCGGCTTAGGGCTGAGTTTATTTGAGGAAGTCGTGCTTGGCGAAGAGATTTCATGGGGCTGCACCGGCATCAGCACGGCTATGGCCGTCAATGGATTGGCGATCTTACCTGTCCTCATCGCTGGAAACGAAGCCCAAAAAGAGGAATATTGCGGCCGTTTAGCCGCTGGCAAGATGGCAAGCTACTGTGCCACCGAGCCAGAGGCAGGTTCAGATGTGGCGGGTATCAAGACAACGGCTATCAAACAAGGCGACCATTACATTATGAATGGCAGCAAAACCTTCATTACTGGAGCAACGGTGGCCGATTTTTATACCGTTTTCGCCTACACCGATCCAGACCAACGGTACAATGGCATGAGTTGCTTCATCGTCGATCGGGATTGGGAAGGCGTTAGCGTTGGTAAGCCCTTCGATAAGATGGGCCAACATGCCTCAGATACGGCCGAAGTCATCTTCGACAACGTTAAAGTCCCCGCCACCCACTTGCTCGGCGAAGAAGGGACAGGTTTTCTCATTGCTATGAAGGTTTTCGACCGCAGCCGACCAGCAACCTGTGCCGGGGCAATTGGTCTGGCACAACGGGCCTTAGACGAATGTGTCAAATATGCCAAAGAACGGACGACTTGGGGTAAACCCCTCTTTCAACATCAGGCAGTCGGCCATATGGTCGCCGACATGGCGATTGAATTGGAAGCCGCTCGCTTACTCGTCTGGAAAGCAGCCTGGGCCGTAGATGCTGGCGTACCAGTCACATCAACAGCCGCCTTCGCCAAAGCCTTTGCAGCCGATACAGCTATGAAGATCGCGACCAACGCCGTCCAAGTCTTTGGTGGCTATGGCTACATGTCCGAATATCCAGTTGAAAAATTGATGCGCGACGCGAAGATTTTCCAGATTTATGAGGGAACGAGCCAGATTCAGCGAAACATCGTCGTCCGAGAACTGTTCAGGAAATAAAAATTCATCATTTAGAAGTTCAACTTTTCGTTTGTCTTGCTGGCGCGTTGACCCATAGCAAAAAGTTGAACTTCTCTTTCTTACGAGATTTCTCTCAGTTTGGCAGGCCATTTTCCTTGTGCTAGAATGGCGACAAGTAGGGTAGAGATAGAAGATTCATACAAATATGGGTAAGCAATGGCGGCAATTAGCCGCCATTTATATTTATCGCGAACCATTTTGCATGAAAACAACGACTAAGATGAATAGTGTGTTGTGCGGATTGGCCAAATACGGCCGAAATCACGAAATCATATGAGTTGTTGCTTAGATTTTCCTGAATTAGCTCTCGAAAGAGGTGTCAACTTTTAGGAAAATCGTAAACTCTACCGTTTGTTGGTCATACAACCAGAATATGACCCAAGCAGTAACAATAGACTGGTTAACGATTGGTGTCATATCGTTTGGCATACAACGAACCCCAGCAAATTCAGCTTCAATTAGAAGGAGGTTTTCTATATGGAAGAGGAACGCCCGTTAAAGGAAGCACGAGAGGCCATGAACCAGCAAGATGCTGGCGAGCCAACCGTCATCAGTAATCTGGAAACGAAAGTATCTGACACATCCCCATCCACCACATCTGGTCGCTCTGGCCCCCCAACAGGCTTGGTGATAGGTGGTATTGTGGTTGTGGCTGTTTTAGTCATTCTTGGCTTCGTATTATTAGGCCAAGGTTTAGGGTCGTCCGACGATGGTAATCCATTGGTCGGTTCCGCCCTGGAGCAAAACGACAACGACAATCAAGAAAGTGTCCTTGCCCTCCCCGGCGAGATCGAACTATCACTTGAAAACGAAACATCGACAGTCAATGTCGCCAAGGTTCTGAAAGGCGACTTTAACAACGCCCAAGCAGACCAATCGCTTGCGGCTGCGGCCGAATCCATCCCCGATCGACTGACCCTGGCCAGCGATGTTTATACGATTGCTTATGAAGGGGAAGCCCCCGTCGGCCAGGCCGATCTTTCTGTTCCGGCAGCGGCCCAACCCTATCAAACATTAGACTTATATGGTTGGACAGGTGACAACTGGCGCTTTATTGCCAGTTCTGTCGATTCGGACGGTGGCCTACTCACCTCCATTAAGGGAGCATTGCCAAAGGCGTTGGCCTTAATGCAGACCTCAGCTATAGAAGAGCCATCGATAGGCGGCGACCTGCTGCCCAGCCAATCGATTCCGGCTGAAATGATGCCCCACTTGACCCAGGTTTCCGCTGGAACCCTAACACTAGGTCAAAATGGTGACCTAAAAGGTCAAATTACGGCTTTGCCCGATGGTAACTTCCGCGCATTGGCCCGCGCCACCAACACAGGCGCAATCATCGATACCCAATCCTTAAGCACCTTGTTATCGAACGACGCTGCCCAGGCACAACACAACGAGACCTTGATAAATGTGGCTACTGGCGGTGGTTTTGCTGGGGTCAACATTGATTATCAAGGAGTCGATTCCGATCAGAAAGCGGCTTTTACAGCTTTCATCGAAGCTCTTGCAGAGCTGCTGCATGAAGAAGGTTTGCTGCTGGTTGTCACCCTCGACATCCCATTCCAGGATGGCGACGGATGGGATTCGGCCGGACATGATTGGGCCGCCATTGGACAGGCTGCTGATGTCGTTCGGATTCATATGCCCCTTGACCCAAACGCTTATGATGATAACGGTAAAGCGGAGCGACTGGTTGTTTGGGCTGCGCGACAAATTGAGCGCTCAAAACTTGTCACCGTTCTCAATGTAAACGGGGTTGATGGCGTTGGCGGTGTGTATCGCGCTGTTGCCAATAGTCAGGCGCTCCAAAATTTCGGTGAACTTCAATTTGTCCAAGGGGCTGAAGAAGTCGATCCAGGTACAGAAGTAGAAGTTGCCTTGTCTGGCTCTGCTAGCCCGATTGAGTGGGATTCCCCTAGCCTGAGCTACAAATATACCTACGAACAAGGCGGGCAAGAACACACTGTCTGGTTAGGTAGTGAAGCCTCCCTCAGTCACCGAGCTAGATTTGCCAATCGTTACAATCTAGCCGGTATTGCTATGCGTGGCCTCGGATCATTAGATAATGCAAGCGGGTACGTATTGGCCCTGCAAAGCTATCTTGGCGCAGCCGATGCGCCCCAACCTGCAAGTGCAGCAATTGTGTGGGCAGTTGAGGATGGTGAAGGCGGTGTCCTAGCCACTGAGAGTGGTGAAGCTTTAGCCTATGCTTGGGAAGCCGAAGAAGAGCCAGGAGATTACCGGATTTTAGCTCAATTTGCCCAGGGTGATAATGTGGCTGAATTAGGCGCTGTTGATGTCTCCGTCAAGGCTCCCCCAGAACCAACACCAACCCCGGAACCAACTGACACCCCAGAGCCGACTGAAGCGCCAGCCGAAGCGGCGGGTGGTGGTGGCGAACCCTTGGCCGCCGTTGATCCAGGTGATGCAGATGCAGCCGCTAATACGAACGTTAACGTTCGTAATGGCCCAGGATTAAGCTATGGTATCACAGGCAGCTTGAGTAAAGGGGAACAGGTTTCCCTGATCGGCCGTAACGAACAGATGAATTGGCTCCAGATCACAAAAGCCGATGAGTCCACCGGCTGGGTCTTTGCCTCCCTGATGACGATCAATAGCTCCGTCTCCGTTTCCGCGTTGGCAGTGGTCGAAGTTGAACCACCAGCCGGAAGTGGCACGGCTGGGGGCGGCACTTCTGGCGGCGGTGGCACAGCGCCACCTCCCCCAGTTCTACCTCCTGCCGGCGGCGGCAGCTTCGAGCTAGGCGGTCAAACTCAATCACTGGCTAACCCAACCTTGATGTCACTTGCAGGCATGAATTGGATTAAAATACAACATAAATGGGGGCCTGGCGACAGCCCCGATGCCGTAGCTGGACTCATAAACTCCGTCCACGGCAATGGCATGAAAATCTTACTCAGTATTCCTGGCTCTCCATATCCTAGCAGCATTGATTTTGGCGCCTACGTGCAGTTCTTAGGCGGCGTTGCCGCCCTCGGCCCAGATGCCATTGAAGTCTGGAATGAGATGAATATTGACTTTGAGTGGCCTGCCGGGCAGATCGATCCTGCTTCATATGTAAACAACATGCTCGCGCCCGCGTACAATGCCATTAAAGCGGCTAATTCGGGTGTTATGGTCGTCAGCGGCGCACCTGCCCCAACTGGTTTCGACAATGGAACCAATGCCTGGGCCGATGACCGTTATATGGCTGGTGTTGCCGCTGCTGGCGGCGCCAATTATATGGACTGCATTGGCGTTCATCATAATGCTGGCGCTACCTCGCCCAGCGCCTCCTCAGGCCATCCTGCTGGCAGCCACTATAGTTGGTATTTCGGGCCAACCTTGAATATGTATTACAACACCTTCGGCGGTTCTCGCCCGGTCTGCTTTACGGAATTGGGTTATCTCTCTGGCGAGGACTTTGGCGGCGTTCCGGCCCGCTTCGCCTGGGCTGCCAACACAACCGTTGGCCAACATGCCCAATGGTTGGCCGAAGCGGCCAGCCTCTCGGCTAACAGTGGTAAGGTTCGCTTGATGATTGTCTTCAATGTTGACTTCACCCTATGGGGTGATGATCCCCAGGCCGGTTATGCCATGTTACGGCCGAATGGCAGTTGTCCATCGTGTGACTTGCTTGGTCAAGTAATGGGCCAATAACGGCCGAACGAATAGATTCTAATTTAGGGGCGAAGTAAACGACATGGCATGTTCGTTTGCTTCGCTCCTATTTTGCTAAATACGGTTAATTCAGGATAGCATCGGTGCATTGCGTATTAGGATATGTGATGCACTTTTTGCTATTATCCTGACAATCAATTGCACCATAGACGTTCAACTTTTGGTTTACCAAAAAGTTGAGCTTCTTACGTAAGTAAAGAGGATGAGGAATGAAAAAATCAATACTACTTTTGTTCTTACTATTATTTGTGCTGGCAGCCTGTAACAGTAGTGACGGTGATCCAGAAGAAGTAACTGCTACTGAGGCTGCTCCTGTAGCCGCCGAAGCAACAGCCACCTTGCCCAGCGCCGTTCAGGCGACGCTGCCACCCGTCGTCGTCGTTGAAGAGGGGACTGAGGGCGAAACGGCCGCTCCAGGCGAGGAAGAGTCCGTTCCACCTGAACAGCCAGCCGCAGAAGGCCCAACATCCCCCTGGCCCTGGCCAGCCGATGCCTTTGCCTATGGCGTTCAATCCCATGCCGTCGTCGGCGATCCCGCCTTCACAATGGATGTGGTTGCCAACCAACTTGGCATGGAATGGGTCAAGGTTCAATTAGAATGGCCGCTCGTCCAACCGGATCCAGAAACATTACAATGGTTCTTTTACGATGGCGTCGTTGACGAAGCCCATCGGCATGGCGTTCGGCTCCTGTTTAGCGTTGTTGGCGCCCCAGCCTGGACCAGGGCGGCCGGAAACGAACATGGCCCACCTGACGATTACAATCAATATGCTGCTTTTCTGACAGCGATGTTAACCCGCTACGATGGCAAGGTTCACGCCATCGAAGTATGGAATGAGCAAAACCTGGATCGTGAATGGACGGCCCCAGATGGCTTAAACCCTGAAAAGTATGTTGAATTCCTCTCAATTGCCAATGCGGCTATCAAAGCCCATGATCCGGATATTATCACTATCAGCGGCGCCTTGGCCCCAACCGGGCCAGGAGATTGGGTCGCCTGGGCTGATGATTTTGAATACATGGATCGGCAGTTGGCGGCTGGTTTGCTCGATCATGCCGACTGTGTTGGCGCTCACCACAATGGCTACAACATTCCTCCCGATGTCACCTTTGAGGACGCGCCCAACCACCCTGAGGGGGCGACGGCCTTCTTCCGAGGCCCATTTGATAACCCCAATCATTTGTGGAGCTTCAAGACCACGATTGATACCTATGCCCAAAAGGTGCAGGCTATCGACCCGAATAAGCGGTTATGTGTGACAGAGTTTGGCTGGGCCAGTTCAGAAGGTTACGATGAGTATCCTGAGGGTTTTGGCTTTGCCGAGGACAATACACTCGAAGAACAGGCTGCTTATATCGTCCAGGCTTTCCAACAGATGTACAATTCTGGCGATGTCTGGATGGCGTTCCTCTTTAATTATGATTTTGGTAACAAGGGTAGTGGCGTAACAGATGATCCTGTGCCGTACAGTATCCTTGATACCAATGGCGCACCCCGCCCGGCCTTTTCGGCCGTTGCCGAGATGGATAAGCCGCATTAGTGATGGAAGTCAGTCGGTGGACGGTCGTCAGTAAACAGTAGGAGATAATCCGCCTGTTTTGAATATAATTGTCAGGGTAGGAGAGTGTAGAAGGCTCTCCTACTTTTTGTTATGAATTGATCCAATGAGAATTTTGATAACGCTAAAACCACCTCTATTGATACTCTTGTTCGGCCTTTTAGTTGCTTGTGGAAGACAATCTGCGCCAACACTAACTGCAACGTTGCCACTGGAAACAGAAACGGCCGAAACCCCCACCCCGACTGTCAAACCAACCCTCCCCCAGCCCATTCAGGTCGAAACCAATGCCCTGGGAACAGTCGTACCCACCGAGACACCAGTTGCCCTTAACGAAGGCCATTACTTTGCCTCCCCTGAATACGGCGTTCAGGCCTTTCTCTGGTGGAAGCCCGATATTGCTCTCCGCGATATTCAGTTAATCAAGGAGATGGACTTTAACTGGGTCAAACAAGCCTTTGCCTGGCGAGACATTGAGACATTGGAGAAAGGCAAATTCGATTGGTATCGACCAGACTTGATCGTGGATGAAGTTGAAGCCGCCGGGCTAAAACTGCTCGTCCGCATTGACCGACAACCCTTCTGGACTCAGCCAGAAGGCATGACTCCCACAGAAAACCGCCCGCCAGATAATCTGGCCGACTTCGGCGACTTCTGCTGGGAATTGGCTAACCGCTATCCCGGCCGTATCGCTGCCTACCAAGTCTGGAATGAGCCAAATCTAAGCCGCGAATGGGGCGATCAACCACCAAACGCAGCTGAATACACTGACATGCTCAAAATCTGCTATGAAGCCATCAAAGCGGCCGATCCTGAGGCTATCGTCATTTCAGCCGGACTAGCCCCGACCGGAACCGGGCTGCCAGATGCCATCCCTGACGCTGAATATTTGCAAGGTATGTATGATGCCGGGGCTGACGCTTACTTCGATGTCCTTGGCCTCAATGCCCCTGGTTATGCAGCGCCACCTGAAATCTCGCCAGAGGAAGCGGCTGCATCGGCCGAATATGGAAACGGCCGTTGGTTTGCCTTCCGCCATGTCGAAGATATGCGCCAAATCATGGTCGAGAATGGCGATGGGGACAAACAGATCGCCATCCTAGAGCTGGGCTGGACAACGGATGCTGTCAACCCCACTTACGCCTGGCACGCGGTCACCGAAGAAGAACAGGCTGAGTATTTGGTGGGCGCATACCAATATGCGGCCGAACATTGGCAGCCCTGGATTGGCCTCATGACTACTATCTACATCGCCGACTATTTCTGGACGGCCGAAGAACACGAACAATGGTGGTGGGCGATCGTCCTGCCTGACGGGACGCCCCGCCCGGCATATAATGCTTTAAGAGATATGCGCCTTGGGCAGTAACTGGTAATTGGTAATCGGATTTTGTTCTATGAACAAACAATTACCATTTACTAATTACCAATTACCCGCCGTTCCGGCGGTAGTTCTCATAATGATAAAAAGCCGCAATCACCAGTGCATGGGTGATCTGTCCGCTAGCAATTAAATCGGGAATGTCGTCAATATCTGCCAATTCAAACTCAATATATTCGGCACTGTCGAAGTTGGTTTCGCCGACTAAGCGGGCATTCTGGGCCAGATAGGTGTAGGTGTGGTTGTTGATGAAGGCGGGGTTGGAGGCAACACGGCCGATCGGAATAATCTGCTCTGCTTCATAGCCTGTCTCTTCCATGAGTTCCCGTCTGGCCGCTTCCGCAGGGTCGCCATCCTCCGGATCCGCCATTCCTCCTGGAATCTCTAATGTGATCTGATTCACTCCTACCCGATACTGCCGAATCAGCACTACCTTGCCCTCCGGTGTGATGGGGATGACGTTAACCCAATCGGGTGTGTCCAGGACGTAGAAGCTGTGTTCACGGCCGTTTTGCGGTGAACGGCTCCGCTGCTGCGACAACCGAAAAATGTAATAATCCCCCAACTCCTTTCGCTCAACACTATCCCAAAGTTCCAATCTTTATCCTCTCTTCTAACCAAAATTACCTAACAGCGGGCGACGGGCCGGTCAACATATTAAGTGAGTTCGAGACTCGCTGTTCGGCTGTTAGGATTATATTATTCACCTAAATTTGAGACACATCTACTACATCTCGAATAGGATCTCGTTTATGGTTATCTCAGGCGGTCCGGTGAAATACGGTGCGAACTGAGACATCACCTGTTGAAATTTTAAGTTGGCGCTGAATGTTTGGTAGGACTCGGCACGCCGCCAAAAGGCTAATACCGTAACCTGGTTCGCGTTACGATTGGCTGTAAATAACGCTTTAATCCAATCTTTTTGACCTTCGACAAGCGCTGGATTCGTTTTCTCAAATAGCTCTCGAACGTCATCGACTTTGCCTGGCTTCAGTTGAACCTTTGTGATAACGACAAACATAAATATATTCTTCTCCATTTTGCAGCAGAACAAGTGTAAATTAACTGGCTACCTGACGGCCGTTTCTCAGCGAACGGCTCGTCTTGTGCATCAACCGAAAAATGTAGTAATCTCTCAACTCCTTTTTCTCAACACTATCCCAAAGTTCCGATCTTCATCCTCTCTTTAGCGATACCAAACAGTCATTCCGGTCCGCTTTCACCTATCAGTTCAAAACTTGTTAGCACCGCCTAACTCTTGAAAAGAGTTAAACTAATGCAACTTGCAGTCGTTTTCCTAAAGCAAATGCTGCTTTTTCAAGGGTGGTTAGTGTTGCTGATTCATTGCTAGGATCTAGTAGCCTACTGACGGCGGCTCGACTTGTTTGCATGCGGCGAGCCATTTCCGCCTTCGACAAATTTTGTTCCTCCATTAACAGAGATATTTGATAGGCAATGACTCGTTTGATCGCAATTGCTTCTGCTTCGGCCAGGAATCCTTCTTCTTCCAAAAAATTATCCAGTGTATCACCTAAATGTTGTTCATTCATTTCGTTCCTCTCAATTCTTTAAGTCGTTGTTTTGCCACACCCAATTCACGAGGTGGTGTCTTCTGAGACTTTTTTATGAAGCCATGTAGCAAAACCATTTTATCTTCGTCAACCGTAAAAATGACACGAGCAATGCGGCTGTCCAACTTTGAACGAACTTCCCATAAAGCTGTATCCAATTTGCGAATGAGGGGCATGCCTAGCGGCCAACCAAATTGGGCTGTTTTCAAGTCCTCTCCGATTGTTTCCTATCCTGGCGAGGTAATCCTTTGAGCCATTCACGAACAGGTTGCTTGCCCTTCGTGGTTCTAAAAAAATAAACTTGCAATCGCAATTCATTGTTCATAGGAGAAGTGTACCATTATTGATACACCGCAGCAAGATACTAATCGACTGAGAATTTAGTATGATCAGCTACACTTTGCGTTACTTAAGTGTATCAAGTTTCTTGAAGCTATGTCTATCGCCGTTTCGCGGCGACTGGCTCCGCTACTGCATCAACCGAAAAATATAATAATCCCCCAACGCCTTCCTCTCAACACTGTCCCAAAGTTCCAATCTTCATCCTCGCTTCTAACCAATAATGAACCCTCATTGAACTAATCATTTAACCCTGTTATTTCGTAGTTCCGTTCAATATTCTTGGTGACTGCCCCCCATTTTGAGCTGCGAACCCGTAGCTGATGGTTCATGAAAGCTGCTTCACTAACGAATTCTTCGTAAACATGAAACTTATTGTTTTCAATTTCATCTTGGGTGACTTCAAAAACCAAACAGCCTGCTTCGTTTCTGGTCAAATCAATGTGTACGGGTAGTTCTGATTTAACGGCCGTTAAATCAGAATCGGGCACAATGATATATCCTTTCAGTACAATTTTATTCATAGTCATCTAAATGAGTGAGAATGTCTGGTTTTGTGTGATGGTTAAAGAGATATTGGACGCAGTGAGCGCGGAGGGGCAGAGAATCACAGAGATTTTTTTGTTTAAACTGTTCTTGACCAGGAGGGAATGTCTGGTTTTGTCTAGTATATGAGACATTTTCGGGTTCTTTTCATCTTTATGTCAATGTGTTACAGGGGTGGGGGGTGGATTTTGGTGCTGGATGGGGTATCCTTTTTGGAAGAAAATTGGTGTTTTTTGGTCATTTTTTGCAGTAAGCAAGTAGCAAGTAAGCAAGTAGCAAGTAGCAAACAGGGACCCTTCTGTGGATGTGTGTAAACGACCTACTTGTGGAGGGGGTGGGGTTTTATTGGTGGTGGATTGTTTGGAAAGGATGATATGGACTTTTGGGATATGCTGGTCGTATTTCATAGGTGGCAGTGTAGCTTGTTTGTGCTGTATTACAAGGTGGATTTCTCGCGGGTTGATGGTATGTATGGGAATAGTGGGGATGGGTGTTGGAAATCTTTGGGTAAAGTGATCCCCATTGTCAAGACCACAAATCGGCAAAGTTAAGGTGGATCAACAGGTCACAAAATCGGTACATTAACAGCAAAATGAATATCAGCAGGCACCAGGTAGCCAAGATTTTGGTGCGGCCGTTCGAAATTGTAAAGATGGAAGTAGTCATCCAGACCGGCAGCCAATTCCTGGACTGACTCGTAATCTTTGAGGTAAATATCTTCATATTTGACCGACCGCCATAGCCGTTCAATAAAGATATTATCAAAGACTCGGCCACGGCCGTCCATACTGATCTGGATACGAGCCACTTCCAACTCACCGGTAAAGTCGCTGGATGTAAATTGAACACCCTGGTCGGTGTTGAAGATTTCCGGTTGAGCATGAAGCAGAGCCTGTTGCAGGGCGACCAGACAAAAGGAACTGTCCAGGGTATTCGAGAGCTGCCAGGAAAGAACGAAACGGCTGAACCAGTCCATGACCGCCACCAGATACATGAATCCTCTGGGCATCGGCACGTAGGTAATATCGGCGCACCAAACTTGATTCGGCCGATTAATCTCCAGGCCACGTAGCAGATAGGGATACTTCTTGTGGGCCTTAGTAGAAACCGTTGTCCGCCGCCTTGGATACACAGCTTGCAAGCCCATTTTGGTCATCAGGCGGGCAATACGCTTGTGATTGACCTGGAAACCATGAACATTGTTCAGTCGGGCCGTTATCTTGCGATAACCGTAGAATGGCGCTCTGGTGTACTCCTGGTCAATGAGCCGCATCAGTTGCAGGTTCAGAGGCGATTCACCAACCGGCTGCCAATAGTAGCTAGACCGGTTGAGGCTGACCAGCTTGCATTGGCGACGAATGCTCAACATGGGATGATCTGGTTCTATCATCGTCCGTTTGGCCTCAGTCGAACAGGGCAGCTTTTTTTTTCAGCCACTCCAGTTCCATCTTGAGTCGCCCAATCTGCTCGTACAGTTCTGTTTCCCGTTCTTCCACGGCCCGGAGTTCCTGAGCCGTATCCTTGCTAAATACAGTCGACCCTTCACTCAGCAACTTCTTTTTCCAGTTACGGACCAGGTTGGGGTGCAGGTTGTACTGACTGGCAATTTCATTGAGTGTTTTCAGTCCCTGAGTCGCTTCCAGTGCGACTTTGAACTTAAACTGATTACTATAACTTTTTCGTTTTTTGGACACTCAAATTCCTCCACAAGCTTTTTAGATTATATCTGAATCCACTTAAGCCTGTGGTCTAGTTTTTGGGGGTCATTATAGGGAACGGCCGAACTTTGGATTTCTAAGGTCGGCCGTATTCGCCAACGGCAAACCATCCTCACCACAAACCCTAAGGCCGGACAGATTGCTTCACTGGCTGGCGAGCAGAAGCTAGTTACTTTTCAGGCAAGACTTCTTTACCTGGCTCTAACCTTAAAACCAAAACGAACGCCAGCTCGCCGGGTCAGTGGAAGTTTTGTTAGCCACAACGATGGGCTTAATGTAATTTTTCTGGTAGCTATTAAGCCTCGACAACCTCAAATTCATTTGACTGTTCGTTGCGCCGGAAATTTAGTTCATAGGCTACATAGCCCCCTGAATAAGAAATGGGACCATTTAAATTCTCTATTGAAGTAATTATATTAAGTCTTCTCTTTATGCCTTCCCAAGCTAAAAGGTTGATCCGTAACGCACACTTAATTCTGTTACCCTCTTCAGGAAACTCTTTGATAAATCCAGGAAATTGATTATCTAAATCCCGCAATAATTGGATACGACTTGTTAAATCAATCGAGCCGTCGGCCTGTAAAAGAATGGAAAAGTATTCATTGACCGAATTTGGTGAATGCGAAAGATCTTCAACTGATTTCCAGGCCACGGACATTCTTATTGCTTGACGTTCGGAATTAATTGGTTCGGTTAGCCACTTGTGTAAAATGCCACCATTCTTAAATAATGCGTAGCCAACAATGTCATCAACTAAGAAAGTTTGGTTTAAATCTAAATAATCGTAGCATTCCCTTACCAATGCGGAGGAAACATCTGAAAACCCAGCGCCCACGATGATTTTTCCCCTTCTTCTCAAAGATGCCACTGCGGGTACAAAATCTGCATCGCCAGAGAGAAGAAATGCAATGTCCCATGTGTCAATAGTATCAAAAAGATGAACGGTTAGCGATGAGTCAATCCCTTTTTCTGATTCCCATTGCGCGATTCCCTGATGGCCACATTCTTCACAATGATAACTAGCTGGCTCTCTTTGATCGCCTGGAATGTTGACGTTTTTTGCGGTAGTGCCGCGCAATGAGTTAATACGTTGAATATAATCATTCAAGTATTGATTTTCAATTCGGTTACCACTTGGCCCAAATCGTCGGCTTGAATAAAAGACCCACGTTGGTGATATGACTCCTCCTATTTCTTTACCTAATCGATCAAAATCTAGCCAGTAGAGAAAATAGTCTCGCAAAAATCTCGCGTCTCCTAAATTAGAATTAAGCAAGCGACTATAAAAATTCGGGAGGTCTACAAATAGTGCATAACTATAAATGTTTTTCATATCCTTAACCTATTTATGGTGATAAATACCTGGTTATTAGAAGTTGCTTGTTTTCTGTGGCTAACTATTATTAACCTGCACGCTTGCTGAATAATATCCTATTTTTCGTCTTATCTGACAGATTTTGTTTGATAGAACTTTGATTTAAGTGCAAAAATTGCATGGTCTGGAATATCTGATAATCGAAAACCGCACAGACGCTTGATAAATCCTATGCCGTTACATGGCGACCGACTCCGATGCGACATTAACCGAAAAATATAATAATCCCCCATTTTAGACATCAAGATTTTGGATCAATCTCAAATTCCAAGCGCGAGCGGTAGAAATGAACATCAAATTCCATAAGGAAATTGGTCTGACCAAGTATAAGAGGCATATTCGGTGTGTTGACCCAAGCAAAAGCAAGACGTGTTAAAGGCAAGCGAGGCAAACTATCAAATTCATCTTGTGTTGAGCTAGATGTTGAGTAGCGGAAACGCATTTTGGCTAGCTTTTAGACTCTTGTTCCATCGCTGTCATTAGAGCACTGCCTGCTCCGAATGACCGGTAAGGTGTGGGAAGGAAATATACCCTGTGGGGCTGGAATGGAAACATTTCCTCTTTTGTATTTAGCTCTTCAGCCAAAATCCGAATTAGGCGAAGCTTTTCTCCAGATGAAAGTTGACGTATGGATGGTAGAAGTTCAGCCATTGTCATTGTGACATCCCTCAAATTACATGCAATTTCGTAACGTTACGACATTGTACCACATCAGCCCTGACGATTTTCATGGGAGGTGGATGCCTGAGTGCAAGCGCTTGTTAGCCATTTATATTATACGTCTCGGAAATACCAAGATCGTGAATTAACACCTGTCCTGCGACTATCTCATGACGAATCAAGCGCCGATCTCTCACAGCTGGTTTTTCTCTAAACTCAGCGAATCTATCGTTGCTGATAATAAATGTTGTATTGTCTGCCCTGGCAAGGTCTAGGACTGTCTCATCCGCTTTTACGCTTATGTGTACCTTAACATTATTTCCGAATACATCACGAACGTCTGAATCGCCGCTATCAAGAGCACGCCGAATCGAAGCATCAAAAACTACTATAACCTCGTAATTATCAGCAAGTACCGGTATCAATATTCTTAGCGCATCAAGCCCAAGAAAGGTATCGCCTTCATAGCACAAATTATTACCATCAACAATTAGCTTCCGAACATCCCGTGTAACTTTATCCATTACATTTCTTGCTCTTTTCTCTAGCTTTTTTAGGTCTCGGTTAAGGCGACGAATTTCGGCATCTTTTCTAGATATGATCTTTCTGGGGCTTCCAGTTCCAAATTGCTGCTCACAGGCTTGGTGCACCATTGCCCTTTCATAGGGGTTATCCGCGTTTGACAATTCATCCTTCAACTTCTGAGCCTGCCGCTTGACTGAGGTGGCCTCAGATTTTTTCCGCTCTACCTGCCTGATTTGTTTGACAATCGGCTCTATTGCCTTATCTACTTGTTGCTTTCTTCTAGTAATGAGTTCGACTTTTTTCTTCTGTTCTGATAACCGATTTGCAATAAGCACACGATTCTTGCGTCTAGCGTTAAAATCGAACTTTTCATATCTTGCAATCTCTTCTCCTTTGCTTTTTATGCGGCGGTCAATATCTTGCATACGTTCCCTAGCTTTAGTGTTGCTTTTCTTCGCCCTCTCAAGTGACACTTTCAGTTTTGCTCTACGGTCACGAAGATCTCGTTGCTCCTGATTAAACCAATTCCTAGGATTCCATAGGCTATTTATCGATTTTGATGTCTTATTGAAATCGAACTGAATCTGAGCCACCTCGCCGCGTAGTTGGATGCACTTACGGGATTGAGCTCCTGAAGCTGAGATCAGTTCTTCATGTTGGTTAATAAGCGTATCTAGCTTTATGCCTTCAAACCAATCAATCTCCTGTCTGATCTTATTGAGACTAGTTCTCAGATCCGACACCTTTTGCTCTGCTTTTTCAAGCTCTTTATCGAACGGATTCAAAATCATCGATCTTGCCTTTTTAATTCATGGAATGCAACGGGTCATCCTTACAACTTAGAGGTTTAGCACATGAGTGATTATGACGGCTAACTGTTATTAGCCTGCACCCCTACTAAATAAACCCCATTTTCCTTCTTGTCCAGCCGATTTTGCTTAACAACATCCTGATTTAGGTATAAAACCTGCATGGTTTGTCCAATATATCATGATATGATGATAATATGGATATTATCGGGCAAATTAGCTGGATAAATGTCTTGTCTTGCCTAATACAAGGTTGAGGACAGTATATATACTTATATACCCTGGTGATCAAAAATATTACTTATTTTCTTTGAGCAATTGGAGTATAGCAAAATTAATCGGTATCCAGCGCAACCGTCATGTACAGCCCGTCGGTCTGGAAGCCGTGACGGCCGTAATACTCCCGCGTCCCAATGGCGCTGATGACAGCCATATGACTGTACCCCGCCGCCTTTGCCATTTCTTTGGCTTTATCGACCAGTTGGGAGCCTAGCCCAATGTGCTGGGCTTCGCCCTGGCTCTCCTCCCCAACCGACAAGGCCGGGCCGTAGACATGCACTTCGCGGATCATAGCGTGGCCGTCGAGTTCTTCGATGGGTAGGTCAGCATCCCGGTAGGGCAGCGACAGGCGCAGGAAACCGGCGATATGTTCGTCGGTCTCAAAACTCAGAAAATGTTCGGTGGATGCGGCAGTTTCATACGTCTCAATTTTCAAGGACAGATCGGCCGGGTCCAACTGCCTCCGTCGAATCTCCCGGCAGCGAATACAGCGGCATTTCAGTCCCTGCTTGGCCATTCGCTGCTGGGCAATTTGGCGCAAATTGGCCTTCTTAAAGCCTTCGACGACGTTGGTGGTGGGGATATCACGAATGACGCGGTTGATACGGACGTAGGGTGGCACCTGAGCTTTGCAAGCCATTAGGATTTGAATGACTTCTTCTTCGGTGTAAGGTTGGTATTCACCTCGCTGCCAGTATTCGTACAGTTCGGCGTTTTCCAGGAGCATACAGGGGTAGATTTTTAATTCGTCGGGGCGGAAGGCGGGATCGCTCCAGAGACGGCCGAAATCCTCAATATCACTTTCCACCGTCGCGCCCAGAAGATTGGGCATCCAGTGAGCATGAATTTTGAAGCCACCCAGCCGGAGCAGCCGGATTGCTTCGCGGAATTCGGCTGTTGTCTCCCCTCGGTTGTTTAAGGCCAAGACCCGGTCATCCAGACTTTGCAGTCCTATTTGGACCTTGGTCACGCCCAAATAGCGCAGCCAGCGCAGTTCGTCGGGGGTGACGTGATCCGGCCGTGTTTCCACCACCAGCCCCACATTGCGCCGTTCCCCGTTGGCATTAATCATTTGAGCTTCAACCAACGTCTCGGCTTCAACCTCATTTATGGCATCAAAACAACGCTTGACAAACCATTCCTGGTAGTCCCGCCGATAGCTTGACCAGGTTCCACCCAAAATCAACAGCTCGATCTTATCGACCGGATGACCGATGTTCTCCAATGCCAGAATCCGGTTAGCGGTTTGGTCAAATGGATCGAAGGCGTGTCGTTCGGCCCGCATTGCTCCTGGTTCATCATGTAGGTAGCTCTTGGGCATCCGGTAATCGGTCGGGCAGAAGATGCATTTGCCTGGGCAGGGGTAGGGTTTGGTCAATACGGTCACAACCGTCACCCCGGCCTGGCTCCGGGTCGGTTTCATCTGGAGATGAGTGATCAACTCCGGGTCAGCTTCCATCCACCCCCCTTCACAAAGTGCTTCATAGACTTGCAATACCTGGCTCTTGGACAGATATGGCAGCCCCTGATGGGTGAAATGGAGCATGGTCTTGCTGTAGCGTTTGCTGGTTAACGGCCGTTGTTCGGCCAACGTCTCTATGAGGGAGACGAATTGGGCATGACGGCCGTTAATCTCCACTGGCTGCCGCTGCGCCAACCAGGCCGAATCATCAATTTCTACTGTCGGTACGAAATCAAAATTTCTAGGAGAATTCATATCAATTTTTCAATACAGGCGGGTGCCAGCCCGCTTTAACCCAATTCGTTCGCACAGTTACCGCCAATTCATTATTAAGTCGCAAGGCTTCTACAGTTGCTCGACCACAAACAGTTAAACCAACGATAGTAGTTCCACTATCGCTCCAAACAAAATGCTCAGACCATCTTTGTTGCCGGGGATGAAATAGCATGACGTTTTGGCCAGTGATTGGATCTATTCCAGCAGTCTTTGTCCATTTGTATTGGTTACAGAGTTCACATGCTAAACAAAGATTGTTCTCATCGCTCTTTCCCCAGCAAAGATAGGTTGAATATGATCGATTTGAAGCCAACTCATTACGTAGTTTTGGTGGCTTAGACAGTATTCGCAGCGATTATCTGCCCGCTCTCGAACAAGCTGTCTCATATTTTCGGAAATAGTTGTCATGTAGTCAGAGGTTCTCGCAAGCCGCGTTGAACAGCCTCCACTAGAGCTTCTGATTTACGCAATTGACCCAACTGATAAATCTGCATTAAGGTTAATAATTCGTATTGTTCCTCTCGCGTCAAACCGTCCCTTTTGCCCTTTGCTTGTAACCAACCTAACCTGTCGTTTTGCACTTTGTCCATCTTGCTTTCAGCTAACGCTAGTACTTCATCATCAGATAATCCGGCCGTTGGAGGATAATTAATCTCTGGCAAAACACTCAAGGCAGGCCACATCATTTCTAAGGAATCAGTTAGAATAGCCTCAACATCACGTTTTGTTGCAGAACCAAATTGCTTAGCTCTCTCGATTAGAGGTTCCGGTAGATTCAAAGTAATTTGAACGCTCATTTTTTGCTCCATTTATCTAGACCTCGATCTTACTTGTGTGATCTATAACTTACACAATTCAAAAGGTTTTACGCAACCTCTGCGACTAATTCTACCATACTCTGCAAGGTGTCGATGTCGGCGACGGCTAAATTGAGGGTGGTGATGGGGCTGTCGGCCCAGAGAGAGAGGCGTTCTTTGATGCGGGCTTTGGGGCCGACGAGGGCGACTTGGTCGATTAGTTCGGGTGGAACAGCCATCATTGCCTCCCCTTGACGGCCGTCCAGATAAAGCGCCTGAATCTTAGTTGCTGCCTCCTCAAAGCCTAATCGAACCGCCAGATCATTATAGAAATTCTTACCCTTGGCCCCCATGCCGCCAATGTAAAGGGCCAGCATCGGCCGCATCATGTTGTAACAGATATCCAGGTTGTCGTTCATCGCTACCTGAACGGTCGGGGCGATGTCAAAGTCGACCATGCTTTTCTCCGCTTTAGCCAGACCCGCTTCAACGTGGGGTCGATAGAGGTCATCATACTGGCTGGGGGCGAAGAAGATGGGCAGCCAACCGTCGGCTAATTCGGCCGTTAAAGCCACATTCTTAGGGCCAATCGCCGCCAAGTAGATGGGAATGCTCTCACCGCCACGCAAACTGCTTTTTAGCGGCTTGCCTAGCCCAGTGGCATCATCGCCTTGGTAGGGGAGTTGATAGATTCGGCCGTCATAGGTCAGCCGCTTTTTTCTTTCCAAAATGGTGCGGACAATGTCGATGTATTCACGGGTGCGTGTCAGTGGTTTGGCATAGCTAATGCCATGCCAGCCTTCAACGACCTGTGGCCCGGAAACGCCTAAACCCATCAAAAAACGGCCGCCTGACAGCTGATCCAGCGTCATGGCCGTCATCGCTGCATTGGCTGGGGTGCGGCCCGGAATTTGCATAATGGCCGAGCCGAGCTTAATATTTTTGGTCAATGCCCCGATCCAGGCCAGCGGCGTCACGGCATCGGAGCCGTAGGCTTCGGCCGTCCAAACGGCATAGACACCCAGGCGATCTGCCTCTTGAATGAGGTCCATAGGTAGTTCGACTTTGCTGACAGAGTAACCGATTGATAGTCCTAATCTCATGAATTTCTCCAGATAGTATGAATATGAACGAAGGTAAATTTTATCCTGATTCAGAGTACCTGTCAGCTTTGCAGCGGGAGGCGGAAGCAGACGGCCGTGAATGTGTGGTTGGCGCCCTGATCAAGAATGAGGACGGAGCGATATTTGTCCAAAAACGAGCCATGGATCGTAAGTTGTTTCCGGGCTGTTGGGATATTGCCGGGGGGCATGTTGAGGCAGGGGAGACACTATATACCGCGTTAGCCAGGGAGGTAGTGGAGGAGACAGGTTGGCGGTTGGTTAAAATTACTGATCTAGTAAAAGTGTTTGATTGGGAGGATGCCCGAAACGGCCGAACGATGAAAAAACGCGAGTTCGATTTCCTGGCCCAAGTAGCCGGGGATCTAAATGATCCCCAGATAGAAAATGATAAGTTTTCTGAATTTAGATGGGTGGATGAGAAGGAGCTAGAGTTGTTGTTGGAGAACCGAACTTTGGGAGATAGAGTCGTTTATGATCTTGTAAAGCAGGCTCTTCAAATGGATTAAACTTCCCCACTAACCAAGGTATGAGGAGAAACGGCCGTCAATCCAGTGATTAGTCCAGCTTTCAAATATTGCCGACTATTTAATATAAATCGCATAAACCCATTTCCCTGTACCTCAACCATGCGTTTCTGCCTGCTTACCAATAACGGCCGTATTCAAAATGCCGAGAAACTCATCCAGTGGTACGCGGTGTACTCTGGCTGCCCATTCAACGGTCAGGGCTTTGGTCGCTAATTTTCGGATTGAATAACGGCCGACTCGCTTCACCCCAAATACTTCCATGACATCTGCAATGTCGCCATATTCCTCTAAAATGTCAGATACTTTTGTGTCCTTTGAAATTTCCATGATTATATAACCTCCAGTTATGTTTTTGCGGAGCAATTTACCGCTTATATTGATTAGGTTAGCAGAATCATAGGAGGCCGTCTCCGACTTTTGTCGGAAATAACAATGATAGACGATTAAGCTGCCAGCTTTTCTAATTCACGGCGGTCGCTGATGCGAATCTCTTGGCGGTTCACTTCAATCAGATTGTCTGTTTCCAGCTTGCGTAGAGAGCGTTGAACGACATCGGCTACAGTGCCTAATCTGGCAGCTAGTTCATTTTGGGTGTACCAAGACGGCCGAAGCAAGACATCCCCCGCCGCCTCTTCAAGAATCAATCTTGCCAATCGATTCGTCACTGAGCGCAACGATAGGTCTTCAATCAGGGTCACACTATGGCGCAACCTTTCCGACAGGACATTGATAATTACCTGGGCGAAATTTGGGTCTTGCTGGATCAATTGCCTAATTGCATTTCCAGGGATGTGCCATACTTTGGAGGATGCGAGGGTTACAACAGAGGCCGGATTAGGCAGATTTGCAAACGCGCCGACCTCGTTAAAGGTTCGGCCCGCCTCGATCAGATGCAAGATTTGCTCCCTGCCAGACGTAGAATACTTAACCGCTTTCAAGGTGCCAGATTGTAACCAATATAATCCTTGAGAGGATTCCCCTTCCCAAAATATTGCTTCCCCAGCTTCATATTGAGTTTGTTTGGCCTTGTACCCTAAAAACGCCAGACTCTTCTCATCTAGTGGCCCAAAAAAGGGGTTTTCTTTTAGCCGTTTGAAGAAGGTTAGAAATGGGTCATTTGGAGAAGTCATTGATTTATATTATAGATGTCTCGTAGATATGATGCTAAATTACTTCTAGAGTGGGGGATTTGGGGAAACGGCCGTTTCTTGTCTCTTCTCCCTTAACGCTGAGGCAAACGGGACCGGTAGTGTGAACTACTACGGCAGACCAATTGTCAGTCAAGATACCAGCGGCATCGGAGATGTAAAGAACCTGAGTGTCCACTAAGATGCGACCGGGGGGAGCCATTTCTTCTAAAACCCATGTAATTCATTGCGTATTGATTGGCATGTTGAAAATGAAGAAATGGATTGCTCGTATCAGTGTTGTACTCGTAATTGGCTTTGTTGTGTTGGTGGCGGCGAACTGGTCAATCATCAAACAGATCGCTACCTTCGGCCCAATCAGCGCGGTTTTTTTAGCTCTGTATCTATTCTTTGCGCCCTCAGTGGCTTTATGGGAGATTTTTCTTTTTGGATGGCACCTTGTTGGCAGCCCCCCTACACTTTGTCGCCTTGACAAGATTAAGCAGATAAGGTATATATAACCATATGGTTATATATAATCCGCAACTTGACCGAATCTTTGGGGCGCTTTCAGACGGGACGCGACGGGGAATTTTGGTCCAACTATCCCAAGGGGAAACCAACATCACCTCATTGGCAGCCCCATACAAAATGTCACAACCTGCCATCTCGAAGCATGTCCGTGTTTTAGAGAAGGCTGGTTTGATCAAACGTATCCAACGTGGCCGTGAACACATTATTCAAGCTAATCCAAAAGCGGCCGAACAAGCGCGTGATTGGATCGATTACTACGCTCAATTTTGGAAGGAGCAGTTTGATGATGTCGAAGCTTATCTTAAACAAACGGGGGAGTTGAAATGAGCGCTGAGGTTTCATATGAGAATGGCAAATTGGTTGTGACACGCCTATTTGCCGCGCCACGTTCGGCCGTTTTTGAGGCTTGGATTAAGACAAGCAAGGTCGAACTTTGGTGGGGGTGCGGTTATGCCATGAAGGTCAAATCGGAAATTGAGCCGAAGGTTGGTGGCAAATATCATCATCTAATGACGTTAAGAGGTGTGGGCGATTATCCACACTATGGATTGATTACAGAGTATGAACCGCCTGCCTTGCTCGCTTATGAGCTAGTTGACCCAGACCGAGACGAAAAGATGTATGTGCGGGTGACTTTTACGGAACAGGGTGATCAGACGGCCGTTCGCCTGATACAAGATAACCTGCCCGATGCCTACAGTGAATATGTGATGGCGGGCTGGTCATCATCCTTCGAAGGGCTGGCCTATTTATTAGAGTCAGGCGGCAAACCACGCGACCGTATATTGGCCCACTAATGACTGTTCGCAATAATAATTGATAGAACAACACGTTTAATAAGGAGAAAACGGAATGAACTTATCAATCCCCTACCTGATGTTTTCTGGCAACTGTCACGAAGCATTAAAGTTCTATGAAACCTGCCTGGACGGTAAGATTACCAAATTACAGACCGTTGCCGAAGGGCCATTTGATGTGCCTCCGGGGATGGAACACAGAATTTTCGACTCAGAGTTCAAAGCGGGCAGCGTCCATTTCAAGGCATCAGATGACATGCCGGGCCATGAAGTGACCGTCGGGAGCAACTTCGCTCTATTTCTTGGTTCGCCCGATGCGGATGAGCGGAAGCGTGTATATGACAGACTTTCTGAAGGCGGGCAAACACCATTCCCGCTAGATGACAACTTTGGTATGGTGATCGATAAGTTTAACATCCAATGGATGATTGCGCGGACTGAGGAATAACACGGAGGCATCATGAGTGAGAATAATCAAGACCCAACTGAGGCAATGCGCTTGAAAGCCAGCTTATATCCATTGGTCGATGAAGGAACAGCCTGTACCCAGACCTCTTTTAAGGCAAAGAAACGTGGTTTCCTTTATGTCGGGGAGCAGGGTGGGCGTTACAAAGCGATGTTTAAGTTGAAGCAGTCGTTGATTGAAGCGGCCGATCTGGCAGACAATGCACCTGCCGATTATCAGGTTGGCACAAGCGGCTGGGTGACGGCTCGGTTTTCGGCCGAAAGCCCAATGCCACAACAGCTGTGGGAAAAGTGGCTCGATGAAAGTTATGAATTAAGTATTTCCTCTAAGAAGAAGTAAAAACAGATTTTGACAAAATATAGTTGAATCGTATAAAATGTGTGTAAAATGGGTGCATTAATGTACTCTAATCGCACATATGCTGTCTTATGAAATACGAAAAAGAAATTCAACTATACCGAATTGCTGAGGAACAAGCGGGTTATTTTTCACTTTCTCAAGCAAGAGAACTCAATCTCCAGCGTAGTCAAATATACCGTGAATTAAAACGCAATAAGTTTGAAAGAGCTGCTTGGGGTGTATATCGATTTGCCCAATTCCCATCCAGCAGATTTGAAGAAGTCCATGTGGCTGTATTAACTGCCAGCCAAGATGCAATTGTAGGCTTTCAAACGGCTTTGTACATCTATGATCTTTCTGACATCATACCTGATGAGATTCATCTTATCTTACCCAGGACCAGCTCACGGCGACGACCAGGAATTCGCGTTCATAACGTTAAACTGAAGCAAGGTGATACAACCGTTTGGGAGGGGTTTAATATTACGACTGTTGCTCGGACAATTGTCGATGTTGCCCAGAGCCATCATGACGATTCTCAAATAAGGTTGGCTATTCAGCAAACATTATTGAAAGGTTTGACGACGAAAGAAAAACTGATATCCCATGCTGCAAGATCGACAAACAACGTACAAAAAATGATTCACTCGGTTGTTGCAAAAGTTTCCCCATGAAATACACAACGCCACAAGCATTTCGCCAAGCGCTTGAGGATAGATTGCGACGGGATCATCCTCGGCAAAGTATTCCAAGATTAAGGAAGATGATCGCTTTTGAACGATTCATGGCTCGTTTGAATGAAGATTGGGTGTTGAAAGGTGGGTATGCATTGCAATTGAGAACAGATCGAGCGCGTACAACACAAGATATCGATTTATTAGCTAGGCCAAGAGTTGCTGAACAAATTTTCAATAATTTGGTGCAGCAACTACACAAAGATACTGGAGATTACTTCTCCTTTTCAGTTGAGCGAAATTCTGTTGGCATCGATCTTGGTGGGTCGATACGATTTAACGTAACGTCGCGAGTTGCAGGGCGGGTGTTCGAACGTTTTCATGTTGATATAGGCCATCAAGATGTGATTGTCGGACCTATTGATTACCTTACTCCGCCGCAAATGCTTTCATTTGCAGAGATAATGACTGCTCCATTCCCATCTTATCCAGTTACACAGCATATTGCCGAGAAGGTTCATGCATTGATCAGACCACGCTCTGTTGAGAACAGCCGCGTGAAAGATTTGGTGGACATTCTGTTGCCAGCAGGGCTGGATGAAAGGATTCAAGCTGACCGTTTTCGTGCGGCAGTTGAGTCAGTTTTCAGCAGGCGTGGGGATGTTTTGCCTACTCATCTTGGTCAATTCCCACAAAATTGGAGAAAACGATTCAATCAGATTGCTGTTAATCTGGACCTGGGCTATGAGAATCTTGAACAGGCAACAAATGCAGTTAGATTGTTTATCAATCCAATCCTGTCTGGTGTAGCTTCAGGAGAATGGGATCCAAAAAACTGGAAATGGGTGAGGGCGTAGATAAAAAAAGAGCGCCGCGAGAACGGCGCTCTTTGTGTGTTGTGCCCCCAAGCGGATCTGCTCCGAACTCTTTTAAGTATCAAATAAGGTGAAATTATTTACCTTCGATCGCAACTATAAGCCGTTTTTTCAGCGTGCGCAAATTCTGAAAAGGCAATTCAGATAATATAGTTGTTATTGGGGTTGAGGTGTGGCATTGTGTGCAAAACCTTAGCTTTAACCGGAGGATATGCACACATGAGTCTGGTTCAAGATCAACAACAACTCTATGAAACTGCCGGAAGCTAAGATGGCAAGGTTTCATCGCTGCCCATCATATCAAGAGATAGATTTTGCCTGAGAGCGAATCGTTGGAAGGGAAAAAGAAAAAAAGTGGCCCTTACCGCTCACTGTGAGGGCCACTTTTGTTTAAACCAATCACTAATCAAATGGCAATGACTTCTTTTACGATAAGCGTTCGGTCAAAAGTACCATATTGTGGGGTACGTCTCAGTGGTTTCATGCCTTGTACCATGGCTTCAACCTCTGGGGCAAGTTCTCCATAAATCTCGGTACTGGTAATCTCCAATGCAGCCATCACGGCTGGCCCTGCTTCATTTTGAGAGGCAATGGCAAAGTGGTTGGCAAGCGCGGCCGAATTGTTGGTCAGATTGATGAAGGTAACTTGGGTATCATCTGCGCTAAAGTAAGCGTAATTTGCGAATTCTGGTTCATTGGCCGAAATAAAGGCGGCCGTTTCCATCAAAGCCTCTTTTAGGGTTTCTGTAAGACCAGGTTTTACATTTGCCCTCACAATAAAAGTAATCATTTAATTATCTCCTTATGAATGTTTTTTTAAGTTGTTTTCCGATATAAGAATGTTGATGCCGTATTAAGAAGGGATCACACCCAACTGCTGCATCAACCCGAGCATATCCATCTCAACCCAATGTTCAGCAATTTTGCCTTCTGTCACGCGGAGCTGATCATGACCCGTTACAGAAATTTGCCTGGCAGTGGCGGGAATACCGGCAAAGTCACCTTGATGGGTGCCGGTTAGAGTAAAACGGCCAGCAATCATATCGCCATCGACAATGTGATGGCTGTAGCTGAGATGTAAATCCGGAAACGCATTGGTAAACATGGTCAATTTCAGCCGATATCCTTCGATGCCGGAGGGAAGTCCAGGCGGGGCACTGTGGTCGATGATGTCAGGCATAATGAATTCATCGATATAAGCGAGGTTCTTCTTATTGAAAATCTCTTCGACCCCTTTTTTAATAGTTTCCTTTATAGATGTATTTGACATTTTTATCTCTCCTATAGCTAAGGTCACGTACTGTTACCAGTTCATTAATGTTGATAATTGCAGCATAACGGAGAGGCGATCCCAAAACGTGTCCAATGAATTGCTAAATATGTCCAAGAGCCTAAAATATGGTAAAAATCTTTGCTATTTCCAGACAACTACCGCGTTTTGCACCTGTTACCAATGCCTTTTTTGCAGGTCTCGTCATTGGCGAAAGTTCAAAACAATAACTGGCCCATTACAGAGATTGATATTTCCTAGCACGGAGGAACTTCCCAAAGCGTGTCCAATGAAGCTGATTCGAACACTTTAACGCTCACTTTTTTAGGTGCGCCAGAGGTTCATTATCGAGGACAAAATCTCAAGTTTCGCAGCCGAAAGGTGTTCGCCTTGCTGGTGTATTTAGCGGTGGCCGGTGGAGCGCATCGTCGGGACAAGCTGTTCACTTTGTTATGGCCGGAAAGTGGACAAAAACAAGGTAGTGCGACCTTGCGTAGTTCCCTGGCGCGGGTCAGAAAAACACTCTCAGTTGCGGGGGAGTTTATTATTACTGAGGCAGGCAATCTCCGATTTGATGTCACCCAGCCATATTACCTTGACCTCCATAAACTCGATGCGATTTGGCGGGCTGGTTCATTAACACAATTGGAGGACTTTTTCGCTGAGACGCATGGCGAATTCCTGGAAGGGTTTTCCTTACCTGATGCCCCGGAGTTTGATGAGTGGGCAACAATACAGCGTGAAGCGTGGCATCGCCGAGTGGAGCAGGCTTTGGAAAGGATGTCACGACTGCAAATTGAAGCGGGAAAATTTGATAAAGGCGTGGAAACGGCCGTTCGCTGGACCACCCATTCCCCCCTTGACGAAGCCGCCTATCTCCGCCTTATCGAAGCCCATTCGTTAGCGGGCAGCCGGTCCGGTGCACTGCAAGTTTACGAACAGTGTCAACATATTTTGAAAGAAGAGCTTGGCGTCCTGCCATCAACTAGCTTGACCAAACTGGTGGAAAGGATACGCAGCCATGCTTTCATCGTCAGCAACACGAATCTCAGTACTCCGACTGGGCCTGTAAGCCAACCGGCTAACGAACTTCCCTTCGTCGGTCGTGCCGCCGAATATCAACAGCTTGTATCAGCTTATCGCCAAATCCAGCATCAGCCTCAGGTTGTTGCGCTGATTGGCGAAGCCGGACTGGGCAAAACACGATTGAGCCACGCTTTTTTAGATTGGGTGACAGTAACCGACGCAACGGCCGATATATTACAGGGCCGTGTGTATGAAATGGGTGGCCGTTTACCTTATCAGCCTGTCGTTGAGGCCCTCCGCTTTCGATTGGATCAAGAAAACGCACCGGAGGATTTACTGGCCGACATATGGTTGGCCGAGTTATCCCAAATATTGCCCGAACTGCGCGACCGTTATCCCGATCTGCCGCCTGCCTACAGCGGGGATTCCGATTTTGTTCGCGCCCGACTGTTTGAAGCTGTGGCGCGTTGTACTGAGGCGCTGGCAGGAAGACGGCCAGTTCTTCTCTTAATCGATGACCTGCATTGGGCAGATGAGGGCACGTTCGATTTACTTCATTACCTGATGGGACGCTGGCACAAACAAAATTCAACTGTCTTTTTACTGTTCACAGTGCGCGATGAATTCTTGCAGGCAAAGCCGACGTTGCAGGCATGGCTGGACCGCATCAATCGGGATATTGCCTACCAGAAGATTTCGCTTACCCCATTCGACTTAGCCAGCCTGACAGTTCTGTTGACGCGGGAGGTGGGAACGGCCGTTCCCACCTCCGCCACTCAAAAATTGAGCGAGTGGCTATACCGGGAAACTCAGGGCCACCCCTTTTTTATCGCTGAAATGATGCACATGTTGACTGAACGCAATTTATTGGTGTATCAGTCTGGCTCTGATCGTCGCAGGATCGATATAGCCGAAACGGTTGCCCGAATTGAGGCCGAAGGACGTTTGCCGTTGCCGCCGACCATTCGCGAGGTGATTCTGGCCCGATTGCGCCGAATCGGCGAACGGGCAACCGCCATATTACTAGCGGCGGCCGTGATTGGCCGGAAAACGACCTTTGAACAGTTGATACAGGTGGCTGGGCTGGATGAGGTGGCTGGGCTGGCAGGGTTGGAGTTGCTGTTAAACGGCCGTTTACTGCTCGAAAGCCAGGGCACGGCCCGCCCCTATACCTTTTCTCACGACAAAATCCGCGAAGTCGTCTATACCGAAGCCGGTGAAGCCCGCCGCCGCATCTATCATCGACGAACATTAGACGTTTTGGCTGCCCAACAGATACCCCCGGCTGAACTGGCATTTCACGCTTTAGCCGCCCAACAGCTTGAACCGGCCTTCAACTACTCACTTGCTGCGGCTGAAGCTGCCATGGCTACATCAGCCCTACAGGATGCCGTTGTACAATTTGAACAGGCCCACCAACTGGCGCAACGGCTAAATTTGGACGGCGAGACCTGGGAGAAATTGTATGTTTTACGCGGTCGGGCGCTTGAGTTGGTTCATCGTTTCGATGATGCCATGCACAATTATGACGCCCTGGCCAAATTGGCAGCACAGCGAGACGAGAAAACATTGCAACTCGCTAGCCTGATTGCTCGTGCAGTTCTGTTCGCCACCCCATCACCACAAAATGATCCCGACAAAGGCAGGGAATTTGCCGAACAAGCTATTAATCTTGCCCGGCAATTGAATGACCGCACAACTGAAGCCAGGGCACTGTGGGCGATGTTATTGGTGCATCACTATGCGCTTGGAGATGAAGAAAAGGCGCGGGATTATGGCGAAGCCGCTTTGGTGATAGCGCGAGAATTGGAATTGACCGAAACGTTAGCTTATGTCCTGAACGATTTGAATTGGGTCTATATAACATTAGGGAATTTTCGGCAGGCGCAACGTTGTTCAGAAGAAGCAATAAGTTGTTGGCGTGAATTAAATAATATTCCTATGCTTATCGACAGCCTGAATGGATCGGGCATATTGAAAAGCCTGATGGGTGATTTTGATACGGCAGTTGCTGCTGTAGATGAAGGCATTGCGCTGGCAAAGTCAATCAACAACATTTGGAACCAAATTGCTATCAAAGCGAATCTTGTCTGGGTCTATCGCGAACGGGGTCAATATGACGATATCATCACTGCGCTGGAAACGGCCGTTGACCTGGCTCAAGAGACTATGCCCATCGTCGCTGCTTACTTCCAGGCGTCACTGGCTCTGGTCTACACAGATTTAGGCGCATTCGATTTAGCCGTCAAAACCTGTGATGCCGTGCTGGAACAGTCTGATGAAGCACCTGCTTTTTGGCAATTACCCGATATCGTTTATGCTCTTCAAGCTCGCCTGGCGCTTATGCAAAATGATTTGCCAGCAGCTCAGATGGCAATTGAAAAAAATCAGGTTCTTGCTGGCCAAATTGGCATTGCCTCCGCCACATTTATAACCCCTTTGGTCCGGTGCGAACTGGCTTTAGCCCTTAACCAATATGATAAGGGGCTGCATCTTGCGGAGCAGTTTATAGCCTCGCTAGAAGGTACAGGAGCACGGGTGGGTCTGGCAGAGGCGCACTATTATCGGGGGCAGTCCTTATTTGCAATGGGGAAGATTGAAGCGGCATATGCTGCTCTTATGCAAGCACATGAAGAGGCGAAAACGCTCGAAGCATGGCGTATGGATTGGCAAATTCTCCTGGTCTTGGCTGAAGTAGGAGGTCATCAGGAACAAACCACCGAGAATGGTTATCGGCAGGAAGGCCGTATGATTTTGGAGCGTGTGATCAGCCATATCCCAGAAGGTACGTTACGGATATCGTTTGTTAAAAGAGCCAATTCTTGGCTAAGCTCCATTTTAAAGGGTGTTTAAAGCAAAAGAGCGCCGATATCGGCGCTCTTTTTGTTGGTGTGCCCCTACGGAGATTCGAACTCCGGTTTTAGGCTTGAAAGGCCTACGTCCTAGTCCCCTAGACGATAGGGGCGAATACACAACGAGGGGGATTTTATCATTGGAGGGGCAAGGGTGCAAGGGGAAAGCAAATGGCAAAGTGCAAATAGCAAATGGCAAGGTGCAAGTGGCAAGAGTGGTCAGGTTTGGATATCGTCAACGATACCAACGATGACGGCCCGGACGGGCGCAGGGTCGCGTTTGAGGATTTGGCGGGCGCCGTTGCCTTCGTCTATGACCAAAACACGGTCGCCGATGCCAGCTTGAACGGTATCCACACAGATGTCATAATGGCCGTCCCACTCGCCACTTAAGTCTAGGCGATCCACCATCAAGAGTTTTCGGCCGTAAAAAGCCTCATCCTTAATGGTCGCCACAACAGTCCCCACAACACGGCCGATATACATTACCCAGCCTCCCCTGCCAAATCAACATCATCGACAATCCCCACAACAGCATGGTCTACAGGCACGAACTTGACCGGCATGGCCTGGGCCGCCTCCCGGCTGCCAACGATAAAGACCAGTTCATCAGGTCCGGCCTGGGCAGTGGCATCAGCCGCAACAACCGGCTCGCCAAGCGGCTCTTGCTGCTTAGTCAAAGGTTGAACGACCAGGAATTTAATCCCTTCTAGTCCTTCATATTTTTCAGTGGCAACTACTGTGCCAATAACGCGAGCTAATTGCATGATTTTTCGTAACTGGAGACTTGTAATTGCCAATTACGAATTACCTCTTTTCAAATTAAGCTGGGGGCCAATTATAATGTGTGCCAAATCGGCCGTTCATAGCGACATTCTCTTGCATTTCTGGGTGCAGTTGAGGGATGATGACCTGTCGTATCAAGTGGCTGCTGCAGTAATTGACCGCAATGTCAACGGCCGCTTCCACATCAGATACCAAGCCACTAAAAAGCGCTAAACCCTTACCACCTAACCCATCAGCTAAACGCAACTGCCATAAGCCGACCTTAGCCCCTTTCAAGCCAGCATCAGCAGCGCCAATAACGGCCGCAACTGAATCCGTTTCAACAATACCAAGCGCCTCAGCCCTCATATCCTGTCGTCCGCCACTAATACCCTCAACAACCTCAGGATGAACATTTGGTAAATACACCACATCTTTTAACGCTTCCAGCCCTGTCTCCTTTCCAGCAATCACCGCTTCCTCAACGGAAGCCACATCACCTGTAACCAGAACAAGATAGCGACCAGGCTGAACAGTGCCGCTCAAAATTGTTTCAACTGGCGCATTCTTCACCATCGCATCACCAGCTTCAATGCCAGCCGCAATGCTATCAAATTCTAAGAGAGCCAAAGCAGGAAAAATCATACTTCTTGATGCGCTCGCTGCCATATAGCTTCAGCCATCCGTCTGATCATGACTGGCAGCGGAGATTGGGCCGATGACAAAGATAGCGGTACACCTTGAGCCAACGCGCGATGCTGGTTAGGATCATAACCGATCTGGAAAGCCAACCGCGTGTTCAGTCCCCGCTCAACGGCATTGGCTGGCAAATGGGCTTCAGGCCAGATTTGGTTCAAAATATGAATCGGTGTCTTCATCTGAATATCAGAGGCCGCCAAAGCGCGATTGGTTTGAAGAGCAAGTTGAACCGAAATAACCTCTGGTGTCACAACATGCAAGATCATATCCGATTTGCCCAGGGCAACTTGGAAAGCTGGATTAAAAACGGCCGGTAAATCGATTACAACGGCGGCCATATGATCGCACAAAATCTGTAATACTTTACCGAACACGTCACCAGATGGCTCAGACGGCGTATGGGGCGAGGGTGGCGCGGCCAATAAACGAAGGCCGGTGGGGTGGATGGTTAATTGTTTCTTGAGCGTTTCCCAATTCAACTCATCCATGGGCGGCACATCAGCCCAACTACTCCGAGCCTGAAGACGCAGATGAGTAGCAGCCTGCCCAACTGAGGGAGATAGCTCTACTAGACAGACTTCTTCTTGACTAATACGACGTAAGGCGGCCGCCAAATTGACCGCCAAAGTGGTACGGCCGATACCGCCCCGCAGCCCCATAAAACTGACAACAAGGGTGTCATCATCGGTATCGCTGGATTTTTGGTGAGTCAATAGATCGTCCAGCCGTTCCATTAATTCCTGAGCATTTACAGGTTTACTTAAATAATCATCAGCCCCGCTTTTCAAAGCCGCTTCCCGATCAACGGCCTGTGCCCTAGCCGTTAATACCAAAATAGGCAGATGAGCCAATTTGCTGTCAGCCCTAACCTGGCGGCAAATATCATGGCCGCTCATATGAGGCATCATCACATCCAACACAAGCGCATCAGGTGGCTCCTCTTTAATCTTTTTCATCCCTTCGCCAGGGTTGCTAATTAGCGTTGGGGTATGGCCTCCCCGCTCAAGCATCAGGCCAACCATCCGCAAAAGCTGGTCGTCATCGTCAATTACATAAATGTTGGCCACAATCTTCTCCTTTAGGACTCGTTTCCAAGACAGAAAATCCCGATTCGGTCCTTCAGAACCATGATCAGGTCGCCACTATAGGATATATCAGGGAATAAGGAGGCAGAGGCTTCGGCAGCAAAGATGGCTTGAAAACGGCCGATAGATTGGGTTAGAACCGCTCCCGGCGTTGGTTTGCCCTCATACATAATCTCCCCATGAATCTCAAATGATGGCACAGTAATAAAGGCCGGCACAGGTCGGCCACGATTATAAATTGAAGTCCCGTGCGTAGAGCCAACTGGCACCCCATCCCGGCGATCCTGCATGACAATAAAATTGATGTTGTCTTTTCTAAAAGAGCCTAAGTTGTAACTGGCAACGATTTCGCCTGGTTGGTGAATGCGAGAGACGTACGCATCGTGAAGGTCCAGGTAATCGGTATTAGGATCGCCAAGTTCACCAAGAAGCCCCCCTCCCCGAACAGAGACCCGACCAGTGACCCGGTAAGCATCAGTAAATATTTCCATATTGATTAATCGGCCGTATTTCATAGGAAACCCTCAGATAATGCTAAACGATACGGAATGAGTCAACCAATGTACATCGTCGAATACGACTGAAGCTGCGTGGGTTGGTTAATCCTTCCCCTGTCGGACTAGCGATAGTAAAAGAGCAAAATCCTTCACCACCATAGCCTAGTCCCGCCAGATTAGGGCCATTTTTAACAAAGATACTACAGTTCATTTCACGAGCCATGCGGCTCAGATTATCAAGATTTTTAGAGTGCATGACGGCCGTATGACGGAAACCATGTTCGGCCGCAACAGACAGATCAATGCCCTCATCGGCGTTGGCAACCCGCACGACCGGCATAATAGGCATCATCTGCTCTGACCAAACAACGGGATGATCCTTCTCAACCTCAACGACGATTTGGCGCACTTCCGGCCCAGCTGAAATGCCTATCGCTTTTAGCAAGACAGAGGCATTTTTGCCAATGAATTCTTTGTTCATATCGGCTGGCTTTCCACGTCCCCGACTTTTAACCGTAACCGCTTTCCAGAGCCGATCAAGCTGCCACTTAGAGATTTTGACCGCTCCATAGCGCGTCATTGTCTCGATAAGCTGGTCGCATATCTGATCCACCGCAAAGGTTTCTTTTTCAGTGGTGCAGACGATATTATTATCAAAGGAGCCGCCAATAACGACATCCCGACCCGCCTGTTCAATATCGGCCGTTTCATCAACGACCACCGGCGGATTCCCCGGCCCAGCACAGACCGCCCGCTTGCCACTCTTCATGGCCGCCCGAACAACACCAATGCCACCTGTTACAACCAACAGCCGGACGCCATCGTGGTGCATAAGACCTGTAGCCGATTCGATGGTGGGGTTAGCTACCCCCGTCAACAAGTTCGCTGGCCCGCCCCCTTTTTGAATGGCTTGATTCAAAATCTGGATAGTGCGATTCGAGGCCCCTTTGGCGCTGGGGTGGGCATTAAAGACGACGGCGTTGCCAGCTGAAACCATCGCAATGGCATTACAAATAACGGTACTTGTCGGGTTGGTGCTGGGTGTCAGTGAGCCTATCACGCCATAGGGCGCATATTCGGTAATCGTTAAACCACCATCGCCACTCCAGGCATCTGTTTCTAATGATTCTGGCCCTTGGGTTTTGTCGGCATTAAGAATGTTCTTGAGGGTTTTGTCTTCAACTCGTCCCATGCCCGTTTCGCTATGAGCCATCTCGGCCAAAACGGCCGCATATTCTCGCCCCGCCTGCCGCATATGGGCTACCATATCTTTACGGATGTCTAATGGCAGCCTATTTAACCGTTGCAGGGAAGCATTCGCAGCAGCAACAGCTTCATCCAGGGTGGCAAAGACCCCATCCTGTCCAGCCATTTCAGCAGCGGGTGAGCGATCATAGCCAGAGCCATTTCGTGGGGCGGGTCGGGCTGGCTCTGGGGGAGCGGGAGAAGGAATCGGTGGTGGGCCAGAACGGCCGACTTCGCGCATAACCCGATCAATAATTGCTTCAATTTGAGAATCGTCCATCAATCTTTCCCTAAAATATTGTGTTCGTTTCGGCCGTTGCTTCTAAGGTGCGCCGCAGCCTTTCAGCGTTCCATTCATCCATATCCCAGGCATATCCAGGCTGACCATGATCCCGAATAAAAGCCTGAGAAATAGGATCCGAATCATAGGTGCCATCAGCTATTAATTGATCCAACAGATCGTTAAAGAGTGATCTCAGCGTTGCCACTCTCGCCTGATACCCGCCCAGATCAAGGCTGGGGGCGTTGGTTGCCAACAAAACCCGTTCGCTAAAATCGTTAGGCAGCCAGGGCAGTTTAAGCATGTTATCCATTTGACGGTTGCGCCAGGGCATCCAGGCCCGGTTATAGGCAAAGAGGCCAGCTACCAGATTGTGGTAAGCAGCTTGAAGGCGATCATGGGCCACAGCGGGGCCTAGCGAGTCCCACCGCTTCTGGGGGCCATCCTGGCCGAGATGCTGATCTAGCCAGGTAATGGCATCGTCTAATCGGGAGAGGCGCAGCGTTTCGGAATAGGCTGTGTGCTTGGCGATTAGTTCGGTGACACGGCCGTCCCGGTCAAAAGCGATCCAACCCTTGCCAAACTCAGCCCGACGGGCCTCAGGCCAGACAATAGCCGGGTCTTCCCAGCGGCGCAGATCCAACCGCAACGCATCAATCGGAATATGGTCGTTGAGAACCGCTTCATCCTCAGTAAAAATCTGATGGAAAGACCCATCCGATGGTCGCCAGAGAAATTCGGCTGGAATGATATACCAATCCAGTGGCTCGAAAAAGACGACAATATCGATATCCGAATCAGCCCGCGCCTTACCAGTGGCAATACTGCCGATAGCAACGACACCTTGAACGGCCGCAACTGGTTCCAACACCCGGTCGATAAAGGCTTTTAATTCGTTTCGTTTAATTTCAGTTGCTGGGGTCATTCTAATGTGTCTTTCCGATACTTCTCTTGACCCTCAACCTCCCAGGTGTCTACGATAGCCATAATGACGGCATCGGTTGGGCGGCGGTCTGTCAGCTTTGTTTGGCGAGCAGAGCTGCCAGTGGCAACCATCACCACCTCGCCCACGCCAGCCCCAACAGCATCGGCCGCCACTACATAGCCATCGGTATCCTGATTGTCAATTGTCAAGCGCCGCACAACTAGAAACTTCAAACCCTCAAGGGTCGTTTCTTTTTGTGAGGCAACAAGGGTTCCAACAACCTTGCCTAAAAACATGTTCAGTTTTCCTTTGAGAGCAAAATTCAAGTGGTTTAAAAAATTCGAGAATAAGAGAGCCACGAATTTTACGAATTAGCACTAATTATCTGACTGTAGTTCGTGAAAATTGGTATTAATTGGTGGCTGATTTTTATTTTTGTCAGTCACTTGAAATCTACATCACTCGCCGCGATTTATTCGCCACTGTCTTGACGGCCGAGCGGCAAAATCTGGTCAACGTTACCGTGTGGGCGTGGGATGACATGGACGGAAACGACTTCGCCGACCTTCTCTGCCCCGCGAACACCGGCTTCAACGGCCGCTTTTACGGCCGCAACGTCGCCTCGAACAACGGCCGTTACATAGCCGCCGCCTGTCTTCTCATAGGTGACTAACTCAACGCGGGCAGCTTTGACCATCGCGTCTGATGCCTCAACAACGGCCGCAAAGCTGCGACATTCAATCATCCCCAATGCTTCTGTCATGGTATTCTCCTTATGGAACGAACCTTAATAATCTTTTTTTCGGGCTTTGAAAATGTCTACCCTTAAATAATCAACAATGTGCCGCTATTCCGCTTTCTTACCATCCATATCCCGGCCCGTGACGCTTTCGATGGCATCTACAGCCGCTTGATAACCAGCCATGATGTCCTGTTCTTCGCCGCCTAAATAAACACGGCCGAAACTACCATAGGCCCGGACTTCAAGAATATTCAAATTAGCCCGTTTCTCAGCCTCATTAGCAGCCAGAGCAGCATAAGCAGCCGGTTGAACCTCCATCACATACATCGTCTGCCCGGCCAAGATCATATGACCGTGCCGCATTCGATTGATAAGCTGTACCTGATGGGGATCTATATTGCGGATAATCTGGCTCGAAATGACACGCGGTTTGAAGCGATCTTGTTCCTCAACTTCTAGGGCCTCCAAAATAGCATTCCCAGCCGCCCGTACTTCTGCCTGGCTGCTGGAGTGAATTTCCAATAAGCCATACAAGCGCTCAACGATCTGCATCCCAGGCTTTACGCCGGTGGCCTTCAGAGCAATATCCGTAATCCGGTTTATCTCAATGCCAGGCGAAATCTCAATCCAAAGCGAAGCATCGCCCGGAAGCGGCAAAAAGCCCCGCGCAACCGTGCCTAAAAAGGCCGAGTGCTGACGTTGTAAGCTGTCTAAAAAAACGTAACTACGTAGATCGACGGACACAAATCCTCCTTATTAAAAAGCCTGACTTCTTACCTAATAATTTAATTGCCCCAATTGAGTCAGAAATTAAGCTTTTAGTCATTCTACCCTCAAAAAACAGGTGTTTCTGTTATTGATTTAACTCCTGCATAATCCGCACCCCGGCGCTGGCCCCAATGCGGGTTGCGCCAGCGGAGATCATAGCCTGAGCATCAGCATAATTACTGACCCCACCAGCCGCCTTGACCCCTAAGCCTGGGCCGACGACCCGGCGCATCAAGGCCACATCGGCCACCGTTGCCCCGCCAGGGCCAAAGCCGGTTGAGGTTTTTACGAAATCAGCGCCAGCCGACTTCGTTAATTGGCTGGCAACGACCTTCTCTTCATCATTTAAGAGGGCGGCTTCGATGATCACCTTCACCAGGGCATTTCCGGCGTGGGCGGCCCGAACAACGGCCGCAATATCTTCATATACGGTGCGGTAATCTTGTGATTTAAGCGCCCCAATATTAATGACCATATCAATCTCGGTTGCCCCGTCCCGAATCGCTTGCTGCGTTTCGTAGGCTTTAACCGTTGGCGGGGTGGCCCCCAAAGGAAAGCCGACGACGGTGCAGACAGCGACATCAGACCCTTTCAATAGTTGGGCTGCGAGCTTGACCTGGGCGGGATTGACGCAGACAGAAGCGAAGTGATGGGTTCGGGCTTCATAGCATAGTTGGGCGATCTGATCCTGGCTGGCATCGGCTTTTAGCAGGGTGTGATCGATTAGGCGAGCGACGTTGGTGTTGTGGGGCCGTGCCCCCAACGTCGAAGAGACTCTAGCCGCCCCCGCTTGAACGACCTGCTCTACCTTGTCGGCACAGTTTTCGGCGCAAGAGCCGTCAGAGCAGTTGCAGCCTGATTTGTTCGACTGCGGCGAGGCTGCTTCGTTCAGCCGCAGCAAGACTTCTCTGGTCACTTCTTCAATAATACGTTCGAGCGTTGCCTGGTCGTATTGGTTCATTTCATATACCGTTTGCCGAGGTCGTCAATCTTATCAACCCGACGGCCGTGTCGACCGCCGCCGAAATCGGTTGACAACCAGGTTGTTACGATTTGACCCGCTAAAGCGGGGCCGATGAGTCCTGCTCCCAAAGTTAGGACGTTGGCATTGTTGTGGACGCGACTGTTTACGGCCGTTGCCTGATCATAGCACATTGCGGCCCTTATACCAGGAACTTTATTAGCGGCCATACAACTGCCGATCCCGGCTCCATCAATCATAATGCCCCGCCAGGCTCGTTCATCGGCCACAAGGCGGGCGACGGCGTAGGCATAGTCGGGGTAATCGACGGCATCGGGGCTGTTGGTGCCACAATCAATTAGTTGGTATCCGGCTTTTTCAATGAGGGGTTTGAGGGTCTCTTTGAGGGGGTAGCCGCCGTGATCGGCTCCGATGGCGACGGTTTTGCTGGCGGGTGGGCCGAATTGGGGGGTGGGTTCGGCCGTTAATGTGCCAGCAGCAGTTTCAGGTGTGAGGGTGATCTTTCTTTCAAGGGCGGCCTGTCGGGCCAGGGGGGTAACTAACGCTCCTAAAGGGATGGTTTGGCTGCTTCCTGGTGGCATTTGGCGAACGGCCGTTTCATCAATCACAGGACGATTGCTATTGCCAGCACCGCCAGCACCCGGATTGATTCCGGCCTTGCCCAGCGTCCGACCAACCACTTCCCGGACGATGGCTTCAATCTCCTCCTGCCGCTTCTTCATGTCAATTGACCTGATGGGGATAATGGGCCACGAGGCCCCATTTATCTACTTCCCAATAGATGACCCAGGCTTTGCCGACAATATCCTCTCGCGGTAAATAAGACCAGTTATGGGAGTCGCTCGAATTGTTACGGTTGTCCCCCAGAACAAAAAAGTGTTCCTCCGGCACCGTCCAAGAGCCATTGTAGGAGGGGGCGGCATTGATATAAGGTTCTACCAACTCCGTCCCATTCACGGTCACAACGCCATTGGCAACCTCAACTTGATCGCCCGGCAGCCCGATAATGCGTTTGATGAAATCTCGGCTACGGTCATTGGGGAAATGTAGGACGATTATATCGCCCCGTTTTGGGTCTTCGAGATAATAACTTAACTTATTAATGATAATATATTCACCCTCTTCCAGGGTGGGCAGCATACTAAAGCCTTCGATTCTAAAACGGCCGGTTGCAGAGTTGACGAGCCAGAAGATGAAGAGGGTTAAAAGCAGCGTTTCGATTATTTCGCGGGCGAATAAAGTTTTGGGTGGTCGGGCTTGATATTCTTTGTCCTCTGGTGGGACAACCGGCGAAAGGGGTGTTGGTGTCGGAGTCGGTGTGGGCGACCCGTCAAATTCCATAGTTGGTCTCCATTGTCTCCTGTTAAGGATGATGATGTTGCTCAAATTATAGTCAAGGCCCATAGCCCAGGCAACCGCCTAATAATTTGCTCATCATTTTTCCTTTACGCATCGGATAGAACAAGCTATAATTCTACCTCCATGGGCCATTAGCTCAGCTGGCAGAGCAGTTGACTTTTAATCAATTGGTCAGAGGTTCGAGTCCTCTATGGCCCACCAGACAGAAACCCCCGAATTGTATTAGATTCAGGGGGTTTTTTCTTAATATGATGCAATCTTGATGCAATTTCAGAGTGCTTAAAGGGGTTTAAAGTGAAGCAGTGTGCTGCTTGCGGAGAGTTTAAATCAGAGGAGGAGTACAGCTTTCGCTATAAAGCTCAGGGTAAACGTTGGGGAACCTGTAAAGAATGTCAGAAAAAACAGAAAAGAAAGTGGTACGAGCGCAACAAAGAAACTCATATTAAAAACGCCTGGGAGAACAAGAAAAAAGCTAGGGAGAAGGCCAGGGAATTTATTTGGGATTATCTATTAACTCACCCTTGTATTGACTGTGGGGAGAGTAATCCAGTTGTCCTGGAATTTGATCATGTTCGCGGAAATAAAAGAATGGAAGTGGCTAATATGGTCAGACAGGGTTATGCCATCAGCACAATCCAAAAAGAAATGGACAAATGTGTTGTACGGTGTGCGAATTGCCATCGGATTAAAACCCACAAAAAACGCGGTTGGTGGAGAAGATAAATTAGGGTAAAAAGAGGAATAGTCAGATTGAAAATTAACCAAAGAGATAAGGAACGATGCAACACAATTTAACCGAAAGACAGCTCAAGGCCCTAAGATGGTTTGTTCAGCAGGTTAAAAGCGAGGGGAATAGAAGAAACCTTTTTGGCTGGAGAGCATGACAAAAAAATATATCTTCCAAAAACAAAAGAAGTTGCCCCTGATTACGTAAACCCTGGTTCATTAAATGCGCTGGTCATCTCTGGCGTACTTCATCGCAAATCAGTTACCACTCTCAATAGTAGATATACGTTAACCCGTGCAGCTTACGAAATCGCCGACTTTGATTTCTCCAACCCAGAACCAGTTCCTTTTCTTGCCTATATTAAAAAAACATACCGACTAATTACAAAACACTTTAACCGTTCCGAATTGCGTCCAGTATGCCTTGAGGTAGGGATAAACACGGATTGGGTATTTGGTGATGATCCAGATTGGCCTTATCATTTACTGCTTTATTTGTATCGGCAGAATAGGCTTGGAGAGCTTACACTAATCCTGAAGGCACATAAACCAGCTGTTGATTGGCCGTCTTTCCCAGTTGGGGAAGTTTAGTAGTGAAAGAGTTGATTTTGTTTTAGTACAGTAGGCGTACAATTATTTCAACCGTAGCCAATCTAGCAAAGTATCACCATCATTCAGCAACCAATATCCCTTGGGTGAAAGATCCCCACGCCAGCGTCGGGATGTCCCTTGGCGCAACTGCGCCATCTCGTAGTGAACTCCAGGCGGCCGTAATAATTCCCCCATATAGATGCAGCACCCAGGCGTTGGGGATGTCCTTTCTCATTAGCCCTTCCTGCCGCAGCCCCTCGATAATCTCGGTCATTCTATCGTCTAATTTCTGAACCATCGGCCTGAACAGCGCCTGGTCTATCTCCTCGGAGGCGTGCATGAGGAAGTGGAACCGATCGCCCATCTGTGTGGCTTGCATGACGATCATTCTTAGTTGGTCGAACGGCCGATCATGCTCGGCAATAGCCTCATCAATAATCCGATTACTCAAGCGAATGACCTCAAGACCTGTTGCCTCAAGCAGAGCATCCCGACTGTTGAAATAACGATGGAGCGTCATGCGCGTCACATTTGCCGCCTCCGCCACCTTATCCAACGGTGCAGAAAAATCCTGCGCCAAAACATCAAAGGCTGCATTTAGAATCCTCTTTTCGGTCTTATTCATGTGCAATTTCCCAATATCGTGTATCTCTTGACTGGTTAATAGAAAAATGAAAATGTGTTACAAATTTGTAACAATATTGACAAAGATGAAACTTCTGCTATACTGCATGAATGTTACACTATTGTAACAATTCTAGCAAGAGGGTAACGGATTATGAAAGCAAATAGCCTGATACTTTACAAAAAATACCATGCAGACAGAGATGATGAACGGTTAGATATGTTCAGAGTGCTAGCCAAGCAGTTTAATCCCGACCGCGTCCTTTACCCTGGTTGCTTTGTCCATATGACACCATCTTTCGTTTTCCCTGAGGTGGTTTATGTGGATATGGACCAACGGGCCAAACGCTTTTTTGCTGCACCAGAGGTACAAAAGCATATTTCCGATCATAAAGAATACCCCCAAGAGGCTCAGGTAAAGTTCCATGATCAGGATTACACCAAGCCTTTGCCAGAACGCGATGAATCGTTTGAGCTGCTCATATCGCAGTATGGCGGGTTCATCTCTCAGCATTGCAAACGATATTTGAAGGGCGGCGGCTGGTTGCTGGCGAACAACAGCCATGGAGATGCAAGTATGGCTTATTTGGATGATGACTATGAGCTTGTCGGTGTCGTGAATCGCCGAGGTAGTAGATTCACCTTGAGCGCAAAAAAGCTAGAAGACTATTTTATACCCAAAAAAGACAGGCCAATTACAAAGGAATATTTGACCAAGATACAGAGAGGCATCGGCTATCGAAAAACAGCTTTCGCCTATATTTTTATTAAAAATAATCACTAACATTTCACTACCGACTACCGGAGAAAAAATGACTAAAAAACAAACTGAACAAATTGACGTCGCCATCATTGGCGGCGGCCCGGCAGGTTTGCAGGCAGCGCTGGTTTTAGCCCGAACCCGCAAGAAAATCATTGTATTCGACGCCCCAGCCCCACCGCGCAATGGCGCATCACACGGCGTTCACAATTTTCTTGGCCTGGATGGCTTGACTCCTGCCGAAATTCGGGAGCGAGCCTGGCAGCAAATTGATGTTTATCAACAGGTCGAACTGCGCCAAGAGTGGGTGACTGATATTGAGCAAGACGAAAATGGCACATTTACTGTTACAGCGGAAGAGAGCGGTCAACTGCTAGCGAAGAAGGTCATTCTGGCTTTGGGCTACCAGGATGTCCATCCTGCTATTGAGGGCTTTTCTCAAGCCTGGGCCGACACGATAATCCCTTGCCCTTTTTGCGATGGGTATGAGAACCGAGATCGATCCTGGGCCATTGTCGCCAACATGGAGATGGAAGCCACCCACTTTCCCAAGATGGTGCAAAACTGGACAAAGCAGATTAAGCTCATCCTCAACAACCCTGCTATTGAGCTAGACCCGGCCTTTGAGCGAGAGCTGGCGTATATGGACATCCCCATTTATCGTGGGCCTATAACCGCAATCGAGCAAATAGATGGTAAAGTTGAAGCAGTGACCCTAAGTACCGGCCAGCGGATCGAAGCAGAAACATTGCTTTGGACGCCGCCCGAACAGCAGTCGCCGCTTGTGAAAAAGCTGATCGATAGATTTGATTTACCATTGAACGAGATGGGCCATCTCAAGACCGATGAAAGTCAAGAGACGAACATCAAAGGGCTTTATGCTGCTGGAGATGTGCAAGGCTGGTCAGGGGCAATGGAAGCGGCAATGGCTGGGAGTATAGCGGCCGTTATGATCGTACATAAATGGTACGACTAAATGCAAACAAAAATGTTCGGCTCTTTAGGATTTCATGGGGTTGAAGAAAAAGCTTGCAACGAATTACACGAATTTCACAAATGATTAAAAAAATTAGTGTGATTTGTTGCGAAAAATTTAGCTGATTGGAAATTACCCCGCGAAATCCTATAGAATCAAATGTTTCTGGTGGATGAAACTATCAAATATGTGTTTTGTTTGCCAAATAGTACAGTTGCGTTCGTCGCTTATCCAGCACAACTTATTTGACTGTACTTAGCTAATGACCACTCAACCTAAAACTCACATTTTTCCTGAGCGAGTTGATCAACTTGAGTGAGTTGATCAACTCGCCAAACCCATGACAACCAATTAGCCAAACCGCATTGTTCAGGGCATAATTCGCTTTCAGCATTTACGAATCATCCTAATATTATGCGGCAGGAGTTTTAAGTGAGTACCTTGCTCGATCATCAAAAAGTAAAGGAGATTGGCAGCCACCGGGCACGAGTCGCCGAAATAAAACAACGCGCCCACCATTGGCGGCTGACCGATTGCACCGAAGAAACCTTAGATAAAATGCGTCATGCCTTAATCGACGAGATGGAAGCCCTGGAGAAGGACCTGAATACGGCCGATACGCTCTTCCTCCAAAACGTGGCCCAAGCACGGCCGACCGACACCGAACAAGCCTTGCAAGGTATCGACCGCTTAGCCGGGGAATGGGACGACCTCAATGAGCACCTACAAGATATTGACGAAGCCCTTCTGGAGCGCCATTTACGGAGCCGTTTGAACAAGGTATTAGGCGGCAGCCGAGTCGTTAATGCCCTAGATGTCTTCATCTTCATCTCGATTATCGTCGTCGTGGTCTTAACCTTAGCCGAATTAGTCTTACCTTTTTCAGAAGAAGCAATTAACATTATCGGTACTGTCGATACCGTCATATCGCTGTTCTTGCTTGGTGATTTTTTCTTGCGCTTGTCTCTTTCTGAAGACAAAGGTTGGTATTTTCGACGCTATTGGATCGATTTCATCTCATCCATTCCCTTCTATCAGTTTTTCCGCTTCGCGCCGCTGGTTCCCGTTGCCCGTGTATTGCGGTTGGTGCGGCTGCTGCGAGTTGGCCGGGCCTTGCGAGTGCTGCTCTATGCCTTCCGTGGCCTGGACAAGCTCTTTGCTACCTTCCAATTGAATCTGTTAAAACGAGCCTTACTGATCGCCGCCGCCTTGCTCTTTTTCGGGGCGTTGAGCATTAGCGTCTCCGAAGGGCCGCAGGAGCAGTCTTTACTGGGGTTGGGCGAAAGTTTGTGGTGGAGCTTTACGACTGTGGTGACAGGCGGCTTTGCCGATATATATAATCCTGGAACGATGAGCGGCCGTTTGATAACGGTCGGTCTGGTGCTAATCGGGCTTGTCGTAACCAGTATCTTCACTGCTTCCTTGACCTCGGTCTTGGTCGAAGATGATTCGGCCCGAATTAAACAGACCCAGCGTAACTTGGAAAGTCAATTAACCTCGATGAATCAAAAGGTAGATTTGCTGTCTGGCGAGACAAATCAGGCTTTATTGGCCCTAGAGACGGTGGCTCAAGAGCTGTCGAACCAACATTCCCAGGAGGGGATCGCCCTGGCGCTAACAGAAGCAATGACCCGAAACTTCGAGGGTATCCAAGCCTCCGTTCATCTATTGGCTGACGATGAACAAACGCTAGAGCGGATCGCTTATAGTGGTTTGGAACTCGTCACACCAGCAGAAAGCATCTCTTTGCAAGATGAGTTGGCTGGCCGGGTGGTGGCTGAGCTATTGACCCAACAGGATGCGGCCGAATTTGATCTGGAACCTGAAACAGAGCTTTGTTTGCCAGTACGGGGCATTACCATGGTCTGCCCCCTTGTGGCTGGCCGTCAGGTGTTGGGCGCCCTCCAAGTCGTTTTGCCAGAAAATCTCGGCCGTTATTATCTCTATAATCGAGCGCCCATGACATTGGCCCACCATGCGGCGATGGCCTTTTATGCGGCCGAATTGGTAGAAGAATAAGGAACAATATGTCGAAATCGACCCCACTGAAACCACTCACTCCCGACCAGCTTCGCCGGGTCTGCGAACCTCTCCATTTTGAGTTCGAGACAACGGCCGATGTCGCTACCATCAGCTCTATCATCGGCCAGCCTAGAGGGACACGAGCCATCGAATTTGGCATCACCATGTCCAGTCACGGCTACAATATCTATGTCCTCGGCGAAACAGGTACAGGGCGAATCACCGCTATCCGTCGCTTCTTAGAAGAACGAGCCACTACCCAACCTCAACCGGACGATTGGGTCTATGTGCACAACTTTTCAGTCCCCCATCGTCCAAGAGCCATTCAACTGCCCGCTGGAGAAGGGGCAAAATTCAAAAGCGATATGGCTGAGCTGCTTAAATGTTTGCTAGATGCGCTTCCCAACGCCTTCGACTCAGATGCCTACGAGGAGACCATCCACCATATTCGCAGCCGGGTTCAACAGGAGCAGGAAATCTTGTTGAATGAAATCCGCCAGCAAGCGGCCCAAGAGGGATTTGCCTTAATTAGCACCGCCTCTGGGCCAATGATAGTGCCAATGCGAGATGGGGCCGTTATTTCAACAGAACAGTTTGATCTATTGCCCTCTGAAGAACGGCAGCAAATCATGAATGAGCAGCAAGCCTTGAATGAGCGACTGGATGATGTCTTGGAGAAGCTCCATGAGTTAGAGACAGAGACCAGGAATGAAATGAAGGCCCTCAATCGAAAAGTGGCGGCAACGGCCGTCTCCTATCATTTCCAGAATTGGGAGGACGTTTACAAAGACAATACCCTAATCTTGTTGTACCTGGCAGAGATGCGGGCCGATGTCCTGGATCATTTGAACGATTTTGTGCCGGATGAAAGCAGCGAAGAACCGACTGAACGAGATTTGCGTCGCTATGGGGTGAATCTCTTTGTTAGCAACAATAAGACCCCTGGCGCGCCGGTCATCGTGGAGCCGAACCCAACCTATTTTAATTTGATCGGCCGTATTGAATACGAATCTCAATTCGGGGCGATGGTCACCAATTTCATGAATCTGAAAGCGGGCAGCCTCCATCAGGCCAATGGTGGTTATCTCATCATGAATGCCAGGGATATTTTACGCCATCCGACCGCCTGGGAAGCCTTAAAGCGGGCGATTGTTGGATCGGAAATTCAGCTACAATCACCTGACTCGCCCGAAGGTCAGATGATGTTAGCCAAATCGCTCAACCCGGAGCCGATACCGCTCTCTGTTAAGATCATTTTGTTGGGCAGCCCCAACCTCTACTATGCACTCTATGATGAGGAAGAGCATTTTGGAGAGCTATTTAAGGTTAAGGCCGATTTCGACTCTTCCATGCCCCGCGACCATGAGCATGAATATGAGTATGCCCGCTTTGTCGCCAACCGTTGCCACGAAGAGAAGTTGCGTCATTTTGACCGTCCGGCTGTGGAGAAGGTGGTTGAATATGGCTCGCGCCTCAGCGGTCATCAAGAAAAACTCAGCACCCGCTTTGGCGAAATAGCTGACCTGATTCGGGAGGCGGATTATTGGGCTGGGTCTGAGGAGCGGGAGGTGGTTACGGCCGTTGATGTCCAGAAAGCGCTAGAAGAACGACGGTATCGCTCCAATCTGGTTGAAGAGCGTTTTCAGAATCAGATTCATGAGCGCACAGTCTTCATTGATACAACTGGGGAGATGGTCGGCCAGGTTAATGGGCTTTCGGTGGTAGATATGGGTGATTATGCCTTTGGGCAGCCCAGCCGAGTTACCGCTCGAACCTACATGGGTGAAGAGGGTTTTGTTAATATTGAGCGGGAAGTGGAGATGGCTGGCCCCATTCACAACAAAGGTATGATGATTCTAACTGGCTATCTTGGGGGCCAATATGCTCAAAGTCAGCCCTTGTCACTGTCAGCCAGCCTGACCTTTGAACAAAATTATGGTGGTATTGAGGGGGACAGCGCTTCATCTACAGAGCTTTATGCCTTGCTGTCAAGTTTAAGTAAGATGCCTGTGAAACAGGGGATCGCTGTCACGGGTTCGGTGAATCAGCGGGGCGAAGTTCAGCCGATTGGCGGGGCGACGGAGAAGATTGAAGGCTTCTTTGATATTTGCGAGACTCAGGGCTTGACCGGGGAGCAAGGGGTCATGATTCCGGCATCGAATGTCAAACATTTGATGCTGCGGGAAGATGTGGTGCAGGAGGTGGAAGACGGCCGTTTTAACATTTGGGCGGTCAGCACGGTCGATGAAGGGATAGAACTCCTAACGGGCGTAGAGGCCGGTCAAAAGGATAAGAACGGCAATTTTCCGAAAGGTTCTGTCCATCAGGCCGTTCAAGCCAGATTGTTAAGTTTGGCAGAAGATTTGAAATCTTTTGGGGAAAAAGAAGAGTCAGACGAGTAAGACAACAATAAGCGGTTTCATCTTTTTGGAAGATGGAACCGCTTAATTTCAGAATCAATAAACCAGTTCGAAGGGCGGGATTGGACTTTGGATGCCGGATAACTATTCTTCCCGCCAGTCCAACCCAAATTGTTCCATAATTTATGGATTTCCGCCCGGTGGAATAAGGATTTGTTGCCCCACTGAAATACGAGTTGGGTCAGCAATGTTGTTATAGGCAGCCAACTCTTGGTAAGTGAAGCCATAACGCAGGCCAATGCGGAAAAGGTTTTCCCCAGCTGCAACAATATGGACTCGTTCACCTGCCGTCGTGGTAGCTGGTGGCGTTTCATCTGTTGGCGAGACTGTTGTGGTTGAACCAGCAACTGGGACAACCAAGGTTTGCCCAGGTGTTAAGACATCGGCCTCGTTAATATTATTAGCGGTTGCAAGCTCCTCAACGGTTATGCCATATTGAAGGGCAATGCTAAACAGGGTGTCACCTGCATTGACGACATGGGTGACTGGACCTGTGGCCGCCGGTGTTGCTTGAGCATTTGGATCAGTTGCCGGGGCATTCGGATCCACCGTTGGAACAAGCGCGGGATCGGTCGTAGGAACTAGCGCCGGATCAGTCGTTGGAACAAGCGCTGGATCAATCGTTGGTTGAACGGCAGGCGGCGTTAAAGCGGGGTTTGCTGGGGTAGGAACAACTGGCTCTTCATCTTGAATTTGTCGTTCACAGGCGACTAGAACGACAGATAAGATGAGAAATAGCGTAATAAATAAACGACGAGACGAGAAAAAGCCTTTCACGGAACCCTCCTTCGCAAAGCCCATGTAGCGTTGATATCAGGGTAGAATGAACCCGATTTGGTAAACATAATGTAGTCTACCATAAGCAAAATAGGCAGTCAAGCATAGTTAACAGTATAATTCTCCGTCATGTTGTCAAAGGGATCAAAACATCGAAAACGGATTGCTATAAATGCCCATCTCCTCTCTGGACAACAGGGTTATCGGCGGGCTGGCATCCATCAATATATCTTCCAACTTCTTTCTCAGACCCCCCAATTTAGTCAGGATTTAGACTTTACTGTTTATGCAAATGAAACTGCCGACTTACCCCATCTGCCTCATATCCGCTATGCCGACAGCAAGCTGCCAACCGAACGGCCGTTTGCCCGAATCCTATGGGAACAACTGCATTGGCCCATCGCGATTGTTAGAGAGCGGGCTAATCTGCTCCACAGCATGGCCTTTGTAACGCCCTTCTGGCGACCTTGCCCAGCAATCGTAACAGTCTACGACCTCAGCTTCATGTACTATCCTGAACGCTATCCCACCTTTCGCCGACATTACCTGACCAGCCAAACTCGTCGCTCTTGCCAGTCTGCCCAACGGGTTGTCGCTATTTCGGAGTCTGGCCGCCAAGACATTCACCGTCTGTTTAGCGTACCATTATCCCGAATTGATGTGGTCCCGCCGGGCGTGGCAGAGACCTATTATCCACGAGAACGGGCCGAAGTTGAAGCTTTTCGTCACCAAGAGCAACTACCAGACCAATTTTTGCTCCATGTTGGCACTTTACAGCCTCGTAAGAATCTAATCGTTCTGTTAGAGGCGCTGGCTAAGATAAAACGGCCGAACTTATTGCTGGTGCTTGTTGGCGGCAAGGGCTGGTTTTTTGATGAGATATTTGAGCGGGTGAAAGCGCTGAATTTAGAACAACAAGTACGTTTTACAGGCTACGTCGATGATAAAACCCTGCCACTTTGGTACAATGCCGCTACCATGTTCATCTTCCCTTCCTTATATGAAGGCTTTGGGATGCCGGTCTTAGAGGCAATTGCTTGTGGGACTCCTGTTATTGCAGCCAACACCTCCTCTATTCCAGAAGTAACAGGGCAAGCCGCTCGCTTATTTGATCCCCAAGATGTGACGCTTCTGGCAAACCATATTGAGACAATGTTAGACAATCCAGCCGAAACGGCTGCGATGATTGAACAAGGTTTAGCGCAAACCCAACATTTTTCTTGGGCTAACTCAGCAAAAAAAATGATTGCCGTTTATGAACGTGCATTAGCAGAAGGCTAAATGATCCGAAGTATCACCATCATTACCGACCTCTTATTGATCAATGTCGGCTTTATACTCGCTTACGTTGCCAGATACATCTTTCAATGGTTCCTACCAACAACATTTATTGTGCCTTATGGCGAATATATCTCGCAGCAGATCTTGTTAAATTTGCTGCTCATCATCACCTTTAGCCAGAACAAGGTTTGGCGTAGACGGCGGGGCGAGTTTTGGCTAGATGAAGTGTCGCGGATCAGTTATGCAACTGCAACTGGCGTCGCGCTTTTGATGGCCTTTACTTTCTTCTTTCGGCCGTTAGCCTTCTCTCGTCTCTTGCTTGTTTGGGTATTGGTGTTTGTTATCGTTTTAATCAGCCTTGCTCGGTTGTTTCGCCGTTGGATTTTGGCAGTGCAATATCAACGGGGCATTGGCGTTGACCTAGCCTTAGTGGTAGGCTCAGGCGAAGTGGGCCGAAGTGTTATCCGAACCCTGTTGGCCCGGCCAGATTTGGGCTTTAAGGCAGTGGGCTATTTAGATGAGGGAACGACAGAGAATAACATCGGCTCAGGACGTATCCCCCACCTGGGTGGCTGTACTGAGTTAGGGCAAGTTTTAGAAGAAAGAGCCGATATCCATACGGTGTTTATAGCCTTGCCCAGCCATCATCAGGAACAAATTGAAGAGTCACTGCGGTTGTGCCAACTTCATGGCGTTCCGGCCCGCGTTGTGCCAGACCTGTTTCAGTTGAGCCTGAACAGAGTGGAATTCAATAACATGGCTGGTATACCTATGCTGAGTGTCCGAGAGGTCAGGGTTAGCCCTGTAGAGCGGGTAATAAAGCGGGCAATTGATTTAACGGCCGCTTTAATCTTGTCAGTACCAATCCTACTTGTGACACTGATCATCGGCATAGCGATCCGGTTGGAGTCGCCAGGACCAGTATTTTTCTGGCAAGAGCGGGTTGGTTGGCGGGGCAAGCCCTTTAAGATGGTGAAGTTTCGCTCAATGGTGCTTGATGCCGAAAGCCAAAAAGAGCGACTGCGCCAGATGAATGAAGCTTCTGGCCCTATCTTTAAGATTAAGAACGATCCTCGATTGACCAAAGTCGGCCGTCTCATCCGCCGCCTCAGCCTGGATGAACTGCCACAACTGTACAATGTCTTTATAGGCGAAATGAGTTTGGTTGGGCCGCGCCCCCCGCTGGCCGAAGAGGTTGCTCAATACCAGCCCTGGCACATGCAGCGGTTAGAAGTAAAAGGCGGGATTACAGGGTTGTGGCAGGTGAGCGGCCGTTCCGACCTAACCTTCGACGAACAATGTCTATTAGACATTTACTACATCGAAAACCGCTCTCTCTCATTAGATTTACGCCTCATCATCCAAACAATCCCATATACCCTATTTGGCAAAGGCGCTTATTAAAAAGAACTTGCCACGAATTAACATTAATTTGACGAATTATTAGCTAAAAATTCGTGTAATTCTTGGCTCTTTTCCTTTGCGTGCGTTCTGGTGCCTTTGCATGAGCCTTTCTCTTTACTCATCATAAGGCGCAGTAGGCTGGTCAAGCCGGACAAGCTGCCCATGTACATCAATGACAATGCGGAAGCCGACCATCCCCATCATATTTCGGGCCTGTTCAGGAATTCCCTGTTTCAATATCTCTTCAACATTAACGCTTCGCATAGAAGCATCAACGGCCGCTTTTGTAAAAATATCATCCTTACCCAAAAAATTAAGCGCCTGGGCCACCGCCATATCTTTGTTTTCCTCTAACTGCTGTAAAAAGAGATGAAGAACCTGACGATCAACATCCTCCGAGTTGATATGCCGATGAAAGCCAGCATCATCAATAACATAGTGAGCCTCTGGGCCAATATGAGACACCTCAACTGGGTTATCAAATTCGTCGAATACTAAACCGACAAACAGTGCATTTCTAGCCATGATTTACTTTTACCTGATTATTCGCGTTTAACTTCAGAAAATTGGTTGCTAATGAGGGCTGATGTGTAATCCGTGAGGGCTAATTGGTGTATTAAACCGTTACGTTTTACGCATTACAACTCTCAATAAAATCTCAGAAATCCTAAAGCATTATTTTCTACTGATATTACTACCCGTTTATTGTAATGCAAACGCTTTTTGCTGGGTTCTCCCTCATTCTCTCTTAAGGATTGATGCAAAAAAGTGGCATATCGGCAAGAAATGCACAAAATAACGGCCGTGCAGGGCAACAACCTTGTGCTATAATCGACAAATTACACAAACTATGAAGGTGGTTTTCACCTATAAAGCGGAAGAGGAAAGACTTTGTTTAGACCCCTTGATTGGGTACTCGGTCTATTTTCATTAGACATCGGAATAGATTTAGGTACGGCAAACACACTCGTTAGCATACGGGAGCGCGGCATCGTTATTAATGAACCTTCTTGGGTAGCGATCAACAAACGCACCAGACGGCCGTTAGCGATTGGCTCTGAAGCCAGGGAGATGGTCGGACGGACACCGTCTGATATCGTTGCCATTCGGCCGTTACGCGACGGTGTTATTTCCGAATTTGAAATAACCGAAGCGATGCTCAAATATTTTATTGACAAAGCCCACGAACAGATGATTGTGCCATTCCCCCGACCGCGTGTCGTCGTTGGTGTTCCCAGCGGCGTTACGGAGGTGGAAAAGCGGGCTGTTTATGATGCCACCATTTCAGCCGGGGCCAGAGAAGCCTATCTAATTGAAGAACCAATGGCCGCCGCCATCGGCGCGGGACTGCCCATTATCGAATCTAGGGGTAGTATGATCGTCGACATTGGGGGCGGGACGACCGAAGTTGCTGTCTTCGCTATGGGCGGAATCGTAGTCAGCCGCTCCATTCGAGTCGCTGGAGACGAAATGGATGAGGACATCATCCAATACGCCCGCAACAAATATAACTTGTTAATTGGAGAGCGGATGGCCGAGCGAGTCAAAATTGGTATTGGCTCCGCCTTCCCCTTGCCAGAAGAACGAACCATGACCCTGCGTGGCCGGAACCTCATCAACGGTTTACCTCAAGCTGTCGAAATTAGCAGCATCGAATTAAGGGAAGCGATGTCCCCCTCCATCAACATTATTGTTGATACCGTTCGCGATGCCCTCGATGAAACACCGCCAGAACTGGTCGCCGACCTTATGGAAGTCGGGGTTTGTTTAGCGGGCGGTGGCGCTCAAATTCAAGGTTTAGCCGAAAGGATCGAAGATGTTGTCAAAATGCGAGTCTGGATTGCCGAAGATTCCATGACTTGCGTAGCCAGAGGGGCGGGGCGGGTTCTTGAAGATTTGGATAACTACAAACGGGTATTAGTTGGCCTGGATCGCGGTAGTACCCATCATTAAATCCGATGAATCTAAACAACACACAAACGAGAATTCGTTGGGTTGTGATTGCGGTACTTGTTTTAGGAACCGGATTTTTGCTGGTGCTAGACAGCACGGGCAATATGGATGTTTTCTACAATTTCCTTGAAGATCCATTGGCCGGGGCGCTCGAACTGACCAATGCACCTGCAACGGCTTTTCGCAACCTGGTAGCAGGCCCAGAAGATTTACAAGCTGCCCAAGCAGAAATAGACAATTTGCGAGCGCAATTGGAAGCCTCTCAACGTGAAGTTGAAGAGCTGCGCGAGATTGAGAGTGAATACCAGATCCTGTTAGATCTATTTAATCGGCGGCGGGAAGCGCCCCAACTGCAAGGGATAGCGGCAACTATTATCGGCCAGGATACCAGCCCTGTTTTTCGGAGTATCATTATTGATAAAGGCTCTGATGATGGCGTATTGGTCGGGATGCCTGTTGAAAGCTCACGTGGCTTAGTCGGCCAAGTTTTCAGGACGACTGCCCATTCTGCCCAAATTATCTTAATCACCGATAACATTAGCAGTATTCCTGCCCGTCTTGGCACCTCACGGGCGACCGGATTGGTACGTGGTGGCGGCTTGGGTGGCGTTATGACCCTGGATTGGGTCAAGCCCGAAGCGCTAATACAGCCAGGTGAAGTGGTCTTGACATCTGGTTTAGGCGGTAAATTCCCTCAAGATATGGTGATCGGCCGTGTTGTAGACATCGAGCGACGAGAAGCCGATCTATTCCAGCTAGCCGTTATCCAACCAGCCGTAGATTTCGACTCCTTGGAGGTTGTTTTTGTCATTACTAGCTTCAGGGTGATTGATACCAGCATCTTTGACGATCCACCCGAAGGCATTCCAACAAATCCTTAAATGAGATTAGAGATTGCCGCCACCTATTGCGCTTTATCACCCGCTCTCCGTAAAATCCTAACCTGAACGATGCGATCTGTTTATCTTGCTATTCCCGTCATGATTGTACTGGCTATTGTCCAGTCAACTATTCTGCCAAAGTTCCCGGTATTAGGCTTTGTGCCACTGCTGGTGTTGTTGGTCGCCTTGGCCTGGGGATTGTTGCACACCTTAGAAGAGGGTGTGGCTTGGGCCTTTATCGGCGGTCTTTTAATAGATCTGTTTTCAGTTGGCCCGCTCGGCGCAACCTCGTTGGCATTAATGGCGGCTGTTACGGCCGTCATCTTAATTCAACGCAACTTCCCAGAAAGCCGATTTGTGCTGCCCGCATTATTAAGTTTTTTGGCTACTATCATATTTTGGTTTGTTTACTTATTACTATTGCGAATCTTTGTCCCCCTTATCATTGGCGACCCGATTTTAGGCATTGATGTGCTTCTGGCAGGTAGTCGCGCCCCAGGAATATCAGCCGATATTACCCAACAGTACACCATAAACCAGGCCACCTTTGGCTACGGCTTGCTGATGGCCTTTGGTCACGGCTTGTTGGTGCTGCCCATCTATTGGATTATCTACACGGCCGAACGACTCCTGATCCCCCGTCGAGTAGAGATTTAGTGGTAAGCAAGAAGTTTAACTTTTTTCGTAAGTGATGAAGAATACTGGCTACTGGATATAGGAGTTTGCTATGTCACGAATGGGATGGGAACGAATAGAAGACGAAGAATTTCCTGATGAGGATACAGGTGGCGATCGCGGCCGTCTTTTGTTTATGCGAGCGGTAATCTTAATTGGTATTGCCGTTCTGCTATATCGGGTCTATTGGCTCCAACAAACCCAGGGTAACGAATTACAAACCCAGGCTGATGACAATCAGATAGCCCGTCTTTTAATCGACCCAGCCCGAGGCGTTATCTTTGATCGAAATGATCAACTGCTAGCCTTCAATGATCCTAGCTTTAATGTAACCATCACCCCCGCTTTCTTGCCAGACGATGAAGATGAGAGACAGGCTATATTTGAACGAGTATCCATATTAACTGGCGTACCAGTTACCAATACCATTCAACAGAATGCCTTATTAGAAGCAGCCGATCCCGCTTTGGTTAGCACTTATTCACGACTAGCTCAACTATACGGCGCACCCGTTCAAGAGACACTAGATGTTACTGGCATTGTCCCCCAACTGCCGGATAGTATTGAAGGCATTGTCAATCGCTTTAGCTTTGCTCCCTATCTTCCCGCCTCAATTGTGACTGGTGTACCGATCACCCTGGCTTATACGATAGAGCAAGAAAGCGTCTTTTTGCCCGGCGTCAGAGTCATTGAAGAGCCGATCCGCCGTTACCCAAGTGGCGAATTTACCTCCCATCTTATTGGCTATATGGGGCCGATTCCAAACGAGAACTGGTTGGCGCTGGGCTATCAACGAGATGATCGCGTTGGTTGGGCTGGCTTAGAATCATCTATGGAGATTGAGTTAGCGGGCCAAAAAGGGGAGCGGCAGATTGAGGTCGATTGGACTGGTCGTGAACTGCGTCAAATAGGGCCAACGATTGATCCGATCCCAGGTCAAAATTTACACCTGACGCTTGATATAGATTTGCAGATGGCGGCTTATGAAATCCTGGAAGAAGTGATGGAGCGACGACGGGGAACCATCGATCCCTTCACCCGCGATTTCGTCGAAGTTGAACAGGGCGTTGTAGTCGCTCTAAACCCCAACACGGGCGAGGTCCTGGCTATGGTCAATATCCCGACCTTTGACAACAATCGTTTCTCGACTGAGGTGCCAGTTGAATATTACTTGAGTCTTGCTCGTGATGATTACACCCCACTTGTCAATCATGCTATCAGCGGCACCTATCCACCTGGCTCGACTTTCAAGCTAGTCCCGGCGGCGGGTGCATTAGAAGAGGGGGTCATTTCGCCCTTTAGGACGTTGGCTGCGCCAGGACAGATAACTATCCCAAACCGATTTGCGCCCAATGATCCAGGCCGCGCCCAAACATTTGTCTGTTGGCTTCGCACCGGACATGGATTTATGAATTTGGTCACGGGCCTTTCTAATTCCTGTGATATTTATTTTTACAAAGTGACAGGTGGCATTAATCAGGACGGGGAGTCGCTTGAGGGCTTAGGTATTGATCGCCTCCATGAATATTCCGAGCAGTTTGGTTTCGGCCGTGTTCAGGGCATCGAATTACCCTTAGAAGCCCCCGGAAACAATCCCAGTCAAGCCTGGAAGCGTCAAACACACGGCGAACCCTGGTCAACGGGTGATGATTACAATACCGGTATTGGCCAAGGCTTTTTGACCGCTACTCCATTACAGGTGGCTCAAATGGCCGCCGTCGTTGCCAACGGCGGTTTTCTTTATCGACCAACTATCATCCATCATATTTCAGATGGTGATGGCAACGTGGTTGTCCCATTCGAGCCAGAAGTGCTTAATTCAGTTGATGTCGACCGCCAATGGTTAGATTTTGTTGCCGAAGGGATGCGGTTAGTGAACCAGGAGGGGGGTACAGGGGCTGGTTACACCGATTGGTTTGATTCATTTGGGATCTCATCTGCTGGCAAGACGGGAACGGCCGAATACTGCGACAACATCGCCATTGAACGAGGCTGGTGTCGAGAAGGCGAAATTTTGCCCACTCATTCCTGGTACGTCGGTTATGCCCCCTATGAAAACCCCGAAATCGTCGTCGTCGCCTTCATCTTTAATGGTGATGAAGGCTCTCAATGGGCCGCCCCGGTCGCCAGAGAAGTGATGGCTGCTTATTTCCAGGTAGATAGCTACGCGCCTGTCGAAGAAGAGCCAACCGAAGGGAACGACCAATTGCCGCCAGAAGGCGTAGCGCCAACTGATGTCGCCCTGCCAGAAGGGGATGAAACTATTATCCCAGACACAGGTGAAACAGAGGGAACAGCCCCTTAAACAAGTTCCTTTTTAGGTCTGATTGTGTTATCATCCACTCATGGCATATGTATTACTCGTCCGTCACGGTCAGAACGATTGGGTTAATAAAAATCGACTGGCGGGGTGGACTCCCGGCGTTCACTTAAATGAGGAAGGACGAAAACAGGTAAAGGAGCTGGCAGAAAGGCTAGCCAATCAACCCATTAAAGCCATCTACAGCAGCCCTTTAGAACGCTGCATGGAAACGGCCGCAGCCCTGGCCCAACCCCATGAGTTATCAGTCACTGAGCTAGAAGATGTTGGCGAAGTCCGTTATGGCGATTGGGAAGGCAAGAAGATCAAGAAGCTGGCTAAGAAAAAAGCCTGGTTCGCCGTGCAACATTTTCCGAGCCGCTTCCGTTTTCCCAATGGGGAATCCTTTCTAGATGTCCAACAGCGAGCGGTTGATGCAATCGAAGCGTTGAGCGGACAGCATCAAAAAGAGATGATCGTTATCGTCTCCCACGCCGATCTCATCAAAATGGTGTTAGCTCACTATCTTGGCACCCATCTTGATTTATTCCAACGGATCGGCCTTTCGCCAGCCTCCCTCAGTGTATTGGCTTTAGGCGAAAATAGTGGTGTACGCGTTTTGCGGGTGAATGACACCGGCCCGTTAAAGCCACCGCCCCCACCAAAAGAGAAGAAAAAGAAGAAAAGTAAGAATGAGACAACAACTACATAAGAAAGATATGGTGATATGGCGCGACACATTGAATTAAATCCCGTTTCACACCTGACAATCGGCACAGTCGGTCCGGCGGGACAAAGAACGTTTTATTTACAGGGTAGCAAAGGCACAAATTTGGTGTCCCTAATTATTGAAAAACAGCAGGCTTCTATGTTGGCCTCTAGCTTGGAGACTTTGTTGGAAGAGCTGGATGAGAATTCGCCTACAGCAGCCGAGCGCGACCCGGTATGGACAGATGTTCGGCTGCGAGACCCGATTGAACCACTGTTCCGGGTTGGCAATATGGGATTGGGCTACAATGAAGAGTCTAACCGGATTGTGGTGGTTGCCTATGAACTGGTTGAAGAGGAAGAAGAGCCAAATGTGGTTAGCTTTTGGGCGACCCGTAATCAGGCTTTTTCACTGGTCAAACATGCCTTTGAGGCGGTGCAGGCTGGACGGCCGATCTGTGGAAATTGCGGCCAGCCGATGGAACCAGAAGGGCATTTTTGCCCGAACCGCAACGGACATGCAAAATAGGATATTTAGGGGTTGGACAGTCGGACTAGACGCTAGACATTCCCTGATACCCTATCACCCGGCTGCCTAATTCAGGTTTGGCTCTAATAAGATGACCATTATCTTTGACAGTATGTTAGGAAAATAGGTTGGCAACGCGGAAATGTACTCAGCCGATCAGCTCCTTCAAATATTAAATACAGGTCAGTTGGAAATGGAGGGCCTTGTTCCCTGGGGATCCAACTATACTTTTTTGGTTCACGTTTGTCATGAAGAAGAAGAAATTGACGCGATATATAAACCGAGCCAGGGGGAACGGCCGTTATGGGATTTTGCCAAAGGCACCCTCTGCTTCCGTGAAAGAGCCGCCTACCTCGTGAGTAAAGCCCTCTCATGGGGGCTGGTCCCAGTGACTATCTTGCGAAAAGGCCCACACGGTCAAGGTTCCTTACAACAGTTCGTTGATCATGATCCAGAAGAACATTACTTAACTTTCCAGGGTCGATACATCGAACAGTTGCAACAGATTACCTTATTTGATGTTATTATCAATAATGCTGATAGAAAAAGCGGACACGTCCTATTAGGGGATGACAATCGGTTGTGGGCCATCGATCATGGTGTCTCTTTTCACACCGACTACAAACTACGAACCGTTATCTGGGAATTTGCCGGTGAAACCATTCCGGCTAATCTCATTTCCGATATGGCAGCATTTCAACAGTTGCTGGAAACGCCTGACACCGATTTTTATCAGGAATTAAAAAACCTTTTGACATCACGAGAGATAACGGCCGTGTCAAATCGACTAACAAGACTGATCACTCAGAAAGTGTTCCCTCAGCCTGGCCCTGGCCGTCACTACCCTTGGCCACTCGTCTGATCATTTGAGACCTTCAATTTCTCAAAGAAGTTGAAGGTCTACTGCAAGCGCGAGTTGTTTAGTGGGCGTTCTTGAGAGTCAGGCTTTAGCAGACAATCATTGGAGACCTAAAAAGTGTCTGAAAAAATATTAATGGTTGATGACCATGAAGAGACCATCAGGGTTGTCAAGTTTATTTTAGAACAACGTGGGTATGAAGTGATCACAGCTTTTTCAGGTGAGGATGGCTTGTCGAAGGCAAAGGAGGACAAACCAGATCTGATATTGTTAGATGTGATGATGCCTGGGATCAATGGTGTTGAAGTCTGCCGCCAGTTACGGGCAGATACCAATTTTGACGATGTGCCAATCGTCATGTTTACAGCCAAAGATCAGGTAGATGATAAGTGGGCTGGCTTTGAGGCAGGGGCAGATGATTATTTAACGAAGCCAACCGATCCGACCGAACTCGATCGACGCATTCAGGTGCTTCTAAAACGAGCTGCTCAAACAGAAGAAATTGTCCATGAGATTGGAACACTAGCTGTAACCAGCGCTAATTTAGGGGGCGGCTATCAAACGGCCGAATCCGAAAATGAGGCTCATGCTCAAACCTTATCGCAGTTGCCGCCTCCGTCACAACTCGATGGTGAGGAAGTCGCCTCTAACTTAATAGCAGTCGTCGGCGCACGGGGCGGTGTTGGCACAACAACCGTAGCAATTAACCTGGCCGCCTCCTTAGCTGACAATGCCGGGCAAACATTCTTGGTTGATTTAGACTTAGTCCAAGGACATGTTGGAATGTATTTGCATCATAAAATCCAGCATGAATCGCTAAATGATTTAAGCCGAGTGATAAATACACTTGAGATGGCCCGACGGTGGCAAAAATTCACAGTCTCTGGCGGAATTGGCTTACAGCTTCTTTTATCTCGCCCCAATTTGGTAGGACAATGGCCTGTGCCTACGATAAACCAGATCGAGGTTTTGATTGATACATTGATCCAAACTACCCAATATATTGTGGTAGATGTTGGACGGGGGTTTCTTCCAGCGGCAATGCCAGTATTACAACGGGCTGGACAGGTAGTTGTTTGCACCCAACCCGAAAAAATCTCCTTATTGGCTACTAAGCGTTTTCTAAAGGTATTGCCAGCCTATATTGGCCGAGGAGCAGAACATCAGGTTTTGATGACAACGATGGGCATTGATAACACCTTGCCGCAACCGGCAGTTGAGGAGTTTATCCAGCATGAGTTAATGGCAACAGTGCCCATTAGCTCCAAAGAAATGGCATTTTCTGTGAACAATAGCGAGCCTTTTGTTCGTCTACGGCCGACTTCTAAAACGGCCGAAGTCTTTCGGAAAATCGTCAATCAAGTGGCGGTATAAGATGTCATACGAGTCGAAAATCGAGCGGGCATTGGAGATATTAGCCCAAGCAAAACACGCCGTTGCCCTCACTGGCGCAGGTATCAGCACCCCATCCGGCATCCCCGATTTTCGCAGTCCAGGCTCAGGCTTTTGGGAAAATGTAGACCCATTTCAGGTCGCCTCGATTTATGGATTTAATAGGCAGCCGCAAGACTTTTATGATTGGATTTACCCCTTAACAAAACTAACTCGTGCAGCACGGCCGAATGCCGCCCATCTTGCCTTAGCGGCGCTTGAAAAACGCGGGCCATTACAGAGCATCATCACCCAAAATATCGACATGCTCCATAGCAAAGCCGGGTCACAGACCGTGTATGAGATCCACGGCCATATGCGCGAAATGACCTGCATCCGCTGTTACAGTATCTTTGACGCGGAACCATTCATAGAAACCTTCCTCGAAACACAATCTGTGCCACGTTGTACCCGATGTGATGGTGTTTTAAAGCCCAATGTCATTTTATTTGGAGAGCAGTTGCCTGTCCAAATATTGGAAAAAGCCAAACAACAAACCCGCCTTTGTGATGTTATGCTCGTCGTTGGCTCATCCTTGGCCGTTGCCCCAGTTTGCGATCTACCCCTCGAAGCCGTCCAAACAGGCGCCCGGTTGATTATTGTGAATTTTGAAGAAACTTATGCCGATCGGTATGCTGATGTGGTCATTCATGCTGATGTGGTTGAGATTTTGCCTCGATTAATAGAAGTCTTTCATTAGAAATCAAGCATTACAAGTGACAGCCAGGTCATAATCGATATGATGATCAATTTACCCTGGATGAAGGATCGGTCATCTATAAAATATGGTTACTGAGTCTAGGAAACCACAGTCACTTTGCTCAGAAAGCGATTGATCGCCATCTACCATCTACTGTCTGTGTCACTTAGATTATTGCGATAAGCGTTTGTTTTTATTGGGGATGAAGATTGGTTATGGCAGAAGTTATGCCTGAAATTACAGAAGCAATTGATGCTTTAAGTCTGCGTCGATTGCTTGAAATAAGCACCACCTTAAGCTCAACACTAGACTTGAAACAGTTGTTGATGATGGTGATGGATACCGTCACTGAGCTAACAGGAACCGAAGCGGCCTCTATGCTGCTCGTTGATCGTCGAACGGGCGAACTTCAATTTGTGGCTGCGACTGGAATGCAACCACCGAGGGAAGAGATGGTTGTGCCAATGGAGGGCAGCTTGGCTGGCTGGATTGTCCAGAACGGCCGTCCCCTCATATTGGACGACGTTCAACAGGATGGCCGCCACTATACAGCGATTGACAACACCACTCAATTTGTTACCAAAGATATGTTAGGGGTTCCGCTTATTCGACGGGGAGAAGTCATCGGCGCTTTAGAGGCTATCAACAAGCGTAATGGTGGCTATTCTGAGCAAGATGTCGCTCTTATGCAAGCATTAGCCTCTCAAGCGGCCGTTGCCATTGAAAACGCCCGCCTCTTTCACCAGACAGATTTAATTTCAGAGTTAATGCACGAAGTCAAAACTCCCTTAATGGCTATAACAACGGCCGGAGAGCTATTGGCTCGACAAACCGATTCATCCGATAGCGCCCTGCTTGAGCTAATCCAAAAAGAGACAGGTCGGTTATCCAAACTAACAAAAGACTTTTTAGAGTTTTCCCGCTTAGAATCGGGGCGAGTTCGTCTGAACTTAGAAACAGTAGATTTAGCCCTACTCGTAACAGACGTTATCAATCTGGAATCATCCAGGGCGCTCAAAAAACAGATAACATTGCGAACAGATATTCCGGCCGATCTGCCGCCAATTCGAATTGATTCGGATCGTATTAAGCAGGTATTGATCAATTTAGTTAGTAATGCCATAAAATATAATAGGGAGCGGGGCTGGGTAGCAATTGCGGTTGAAGTTGTGAATAAAGAGATGTTGATCCAAGTTTCAGATTCGGGCTGGGGCATCGAGCCAGACAATTTACCCTATTTGTTCGACCGCTTTTACAGAGTTCCTGATAAGGAAGGCTACTCTGAAGGAACAGGATTAGGTTTGGCTATCACCAAAAAGATCGTTGAGGCTCACAACGGCCGAATCCAAGTAACCAGCGAACCAGGCCAAGGAACGACCTTCTCCTGCTTCATCCCCCTAAACATCTAAACAAAACGATTGGTCGGTTACGCTTCCAAATTCATTGATGTTTGCGTTCTTGTGGATTACGAATTACGTCCTATAAATTTTGTTGTGACCCTTACAGCCGCAATCAAATTTCTTTCTTATGCTTCCTTTATTGTTAAGCCCAACTGGGTACGATACAATCTGATAATATCAAAAAGAGGTCACGCTCCCTTATCAAAGGTCTATTTGTGCTATGAAAAAAGAAAAAGTAGTTATTATTGGTTCAGGGCCAGCCGGTTTAACGGCCGCTCTTTATACAGCCCGGGCCACCCTAAATCCGCTCATCATTGCCGGCAACCAGGTCGGCGGACAGATCTCAATTACGGCCGAAGTCGAAAATTACCCCGGCTTCCCCGAACCCGACTTAACCGGGCCAGAGCTAGTTGAGAAGATGCAGACCCAGGCCGAACGCTTTGGCGCGCGCATGGTCTATGATGAAGTGGTCGAAGTTGATTTTACCAAAGGCTCTCCCTTTTATATTAAGACACACGGCGAAGAATACGAAGCCGAAGCCGTTATCGTCACCGCTGGCGCATCTCCTAAGCGACTTGGCGTGCCGGGCGAAGAAGAATTTATCGGTCGAGGCGTCAGCTTTTGCGCCACCTGCGATGGCTTTTTCTTCCGGGGCAAAGATGTTGTTGTGGTTGGTGGTGGCGACAGCGCCCTTGAAGAGGGCATTTTCCTAACCAAATTTGCTGACCGGGTACGGATCATCCATCGTCGAGATGAATTACGAGCTGGCCCCCATCTTCAAAAACGGGCCTTTGCCAACGAAAAGATCGATTTTGTGTGGGATACGGCCGTTCAAGAGATCAACGGCAACGGCATGGTTTCCAGCGTAATGACAGAGAATCGGAAAACGGGCGAAAAACAAGCCCTTGATACCCAAGGTGTCTTTATTTACATCGGTCACTACCCCAATAGCAAGTTCCTTGAAGGGCAACTCGTCATGGACGAACATGGCTATATTATTGCCGATGAGCGGATGAGAACCAGTGTTGAAGGCGTTTTTGCAGCCGGAGAGATTCAAGACTCGGTGTTCCGCCAAATTGCAACCTCGGTTGGCCAAGGCTGTGCGGCGGCAATGACCTGTGAAAAGTGGTTGAGTGAGCGCGAGTAGTGTTTCGCCTCCTCTTGGCAAGAGTATATTATATGTGGGGGAGCCTCCACCGAAATTTTGGAAACCAGAACAGCTTTTTGCGCGAACACGAAGCGGCCGTTCGCCGTTTTAGCCGCGCCTATGAGTTGGACCCTAATTTACGTGAGGCTCGGTTGGATAGGGGTATTATCTACTTTCGAGAGATGGGCAAATATGAAGAAGCCTTAGCCGACTTTGATGCCCTTATAGCAGCAGACTCAGAGTATGGCCCAGCCCGTCTGAATCGGGCCATGTTATATCAGGAGCGGGGACAATACCAACAGGCATTAATCGACTTAGAAGCCTTCTTGATGCTGCCAGACGAAGATGAAGAATATGTGGCGGTGGCGAAGCGAACGGCCGTCCTCCTGCGCGAGCTAGTCGCTGAAATGGAGGGAGCGGAATAAATCAAGTGAGATGCTTGATCCTGTCATTGCAACATAGAAGTTCAACTTTTGGGCTATCGCTCTAGCTAAATGATCCTATAATAAAAAGTTGAACTTCTGAGGAAACGATGAATTAAGGCGTCTCAACCAACTCAAAAAGATCATCTGCCGAGGTAATTGGTGCGACCTGCTCTAAAAACGTTCTCAGAGATTTATTATTCTCTCTTAGCGTAACGAGTGCGGGACCAATAGGGTTGCTGCCCTGTTGGCCTGGGGTTTCGGCATAAGCGCCATAAAAAGCAAAGTAGGCCTGGTTCAGCTTCCGAATACGAAACCCATTGTCCAAGAAAAACTGTCGCCGCGCTTCCATATAAGCTTCCGCCTCTTCCACCTTTCCTTCGGCCAGTAATTCATCAGTTTGAACTCGTGTCTGGGCCATCTCCGCTCGAAAATCGAAGCGGGCAGGTTCATCGGGGTCTGGTTGAGGAGCCGCTTCGGGGGTTGCTGGGGGAATAAACTCTGGATAATACCGTTCAATTACTTGCGCTCCAATCTCGTCGCCAACAATAGAGGCGATGGTCTCATTGATCGTCCTCAAGGCTGGGGTAGCGGCATAGTTCAAGCCAACGGGATGGAGTGTTAACCAATGGTGTGCCCACTCATGGGCAATGGTATTGACCAGGAAATTGATATTGTTAGTTTCTAGCACCATCGCCGGATAAAGACCCACCCCACCAATCGGCACAACCAGGGCCGAAAGGTCTGTCGTTCCCAAAATAGCCGCTTCGATCTCCTCTTGGCTGGCTGTTGCCAACCCTGGTTGCAGTGAAAAACTATAAATCTGTTGGATTTCTTCCCGTGGAGAGACAACTAAAACGAAGGGCAGCGGCGTCATGTGCATCTGAACTGGCGGCCAGGTTTGGTTGAGCAGATCAAAGCCTTCTTCAGCCAAAATAGTAGCGACTTGATCTTGCAAAACTGACTCAGCAATAGGTTGCCACTCCGCAAGCTGTTGTCGCTTTGAGTTGACTTCGCGCTGAATATCAATAGCGGCCGTTTCCGGGTCAGCAATCGTTGGATCAGCATAGATGGCATTAATTTGGGCCTCCTGCTGGCGAACTTCACCGATCAGAGCCAAATAATCCAGCACAATCTCCTTTCGTCGCCCTTCACTTATATAGGAATGACCGGCTGTCAAAAAGGCTTGCCCTTTGACAGCAAGGGCATTGGCTTCCCAAACCAAAAAGTCGAACCGACGACGGCCGATAATCGTATCAATTTTATATCGCTCTTCTTGAAAAGCGGGCCATTCTGGGGCCAGAACAACAACAATGATTAGCCCAACGACCAACCGTTTTAGAAAAGAAAAAATTTTCTTCATGATTCCAACTAGAAGCCAGACTTTGCCAAAAGCCTAGAAAACTTTTTGCGGTTTACCTAACAGGCTTATGATACAATCAAGCTGGGTAAACCAAAAAGAAATATGACAAATTATGAAAATATAATGATGAAAGAGGAACTATGCAGTTTTTAATAACTGGCGGAGCTGGCTTTTTAGGTGCAGCTTTGGCAAATTCCTTGGTTAAAGAGGGCCATGCTGTCAGAGTCATAGATGACTTAAGCAGCGGAGATAAGTCAATGCTCCACTCGGCCATTCACTTTACCAGGGGCGACATCAATAACATACCGCTACTATGGTCAATGTTACAGGAGGTGGACTGTGTCTATCATTTGGCCGCCCGTGTTTCCGTGGCCCAATCTGTTTTGTACCCCAGAGATTATAATACCAGTAATGTAGGTGGTACGGTTAGTTTAATGGAAGCCATTCGAGATGCCGGTGTAAAGCGGGTAGTATTAGCTTCTTCAGGGGCCATTTACGGCCGTCAGCCCCGCCAACCTGTCCAAGAATCAGATGTCCCCAACCTCGATTCACCCTATGCCATCAGCAAATGGTCGGCTGAACAATATGTCCATACCATTGGCAACTTATGGGGCATCGAAACGGTCGCCCTGCGGATATTTAATGCCTATGGCCCCGGTCAAAGCCTACCCGTTTCCCACGCTCCGGTTGTTCCTCGATTTATGAAAGCGGCCGTTACCGGCGGCTCCGTCGTCATATTTGGCAGTGGTGAACAGAGCCGTGATTTCGTCTATGTCGCTGATGTTGTACAAGCTCTAAAACAAGCAGCAACCGCTTCCCAAGTAAACCGCAAAGTCTTAAACATTGGCAGCGGTCAAGAGACCACCGTGAACGATCTGGTCAATGCAATTGAAGCGGCAACAGAGCATTCCATTAATCGAATCTGGAATCAGGAAAAGTTGGGTGGGGTACAACGCTTAGTCGCCGACATCAGCCAGGCCAAAGCCTTGTTGGGATTTCGGCCAAAGGTTTCCTTGAAAGAGGGCTTAGCGCGGATGTTGATTGAAGATACCCGCTTTCGCATAGGGGAGCCAACCTTGGCCTAAGATAAAAAAAAGCCAGAGACTATCTCTGACTTAAAAAATGCCCTGGAGAGGACTCGAACCTCCACGCCCATAGGGCATAGGCCCTCAACCTACCGCGTATGCCAATTCCGCCACCAGGGCTTTTATTTGTAGGCTAATTATAGCTTTTGGATGCTAACTGTCAATTGGGAAGATCGTATCTTCATTTGTTTCAACAATTTCGGCTGACAAGCCACCATGCGAAAGCTCTTGCAAGGTCGTTTGAAAAACCGGGAATTGGTCAACCGTAAATTGGATCGTCAAGGTAATGTCGGCCGCAAAGGTCTCATCCAGAACACGGCCGTTATGCTCCGCAATCAATAGCTTCACACGTTCAAAGAGGTGGTAAGGGACAGCCAACAACACGATATGGGTCGGTATCTTTTCAGCCCGAGGAACGGCAGCCAAAACAGCTCGAACCGCGTCGCCATAGGCCCGAACCAGCCCCCCGGTTCCCAGTTTGGAGCCACCAAAATAACGCGTAACGACAACGGCCGCATCCCCTAAGCCACTACCCTGCAATACCGCCAAGGCGGGCCGTCCAGCCGTTCCCGATGGCTCGCCATCATCATTACAATGCGCCGTCACGGCCGAGCCATGTCCAATAACAAAAGCAGGTACATTGTGGCTAGCATCAGAGAACGTCGCCCTTACCCGTTCAATAAAGTCTCTGGCTTCCTCAACTGAAAAGGCTGGCGCAAGCGTTGCGATGAAGCGTGAATTAGAAACCCTAATTTCAACCTGAGTTTCTTCTGCCGGGATTGGGTACCGTTTGCTCATTGAGTTATTCTAGCGTGTATACTATAAATAGGTAGTGATGATGATAGAGGTGACAGTCACAAAGAGGGTGCGTACCCCTGTGGTCGCCCTAAAAACGATACCGGTATTATTTAGGTGAAGTTCAAAAAGCTTAGTCAGTCATGATAATGGGTTTGAAGTGACTGTTATCTATTGGACAATATGAAAATATGACTAATCATTTCATTCTAACTCCTTACTTTATTGATACCCCTGTTCCCGATCTAGAGCGGTTGGCCGAGCCTGATTGGCAAGTGAACAAAGTCATGATGACCGGTGGACGGCCGTTAGAGCGAATGTTAAGCCTTTATAAACCCCTGGCCCAAACTGTTGCCGCCCAGGTGAAGAAAGGAGATCGGCCAATTAGCGTCGCCGGAGATTGCTGTACCACTATTGCCGTCTTAGGGGGATTACAGCGGGCGGGTCTTAACCCGACATTGATCTGGCTCGATGCCCATGGCGATTTCAATACCTGGCAAACAACCCCCAGCAACTTCTTGGGTGGTATGCCCCTCGCCATGTTGGTTGGCCGGGGAGATCAAACCTTAATGGATGGCCTAGGCGTCGTTCCACTGCCAGAAGAACAAGTTGTCCTGAGCGATGCCCGCGACCTCGACCCTGGCGAAAAAGAGGCAGTCGAAAGCTCTGCCCTCAATCATCTCGTCGATGTTGTCTCTCTGCTCAATTATCCTTTTCCCGACAGACCGATCTACGTCCATTTTGATACCGATCTCATTAATCCCGATGAAGCCCCTGCCATGAACTATAAAACAAAGGGCGGTCCATCTGTAACGATGCTGCGCCACGTCTTTCGCCATTTGGCATCGACGGGGCAGGTGGTCTGTGTCTCTTTTTCAAGCTGGAACCCCCAATTGGACAAAGACGGCCGAAGCCAACAAATTTGCCTCAACCTTCTCGACGAATTGATAGGCGAGGCTTGATTGTTGTACCGCAGAAGCCAATCCAGGGGAGTGTGCTGCATCATTGTCCTGTTCGTTTGGCTGCTAAGCGGCTGCCTGAACGATCCCGACCAGGTGAACACAGTAACCCCAACTGTTCAATCACTTAGCACCTTTATTAGTGATGTAACGGCCGTTCCTACCCCAACTGCATTACCTCAAACCGAGACACCTACCCCTTTAACACCTTCGCCCACTCTCGCCCCAACCGAAACACCAACGATAACCCCAACTCCGACTCCCAACTACCCGATTTACGACGGGCCACCCCTTAATAAGTCTCAAATTGGCATTCAAATCCACCTCCATCGGGAAGATTTAAGCCAAATTTTCGATCATCTAAAGACGTTGAATGTTGGCTGGGTCAAGACGCAGGTTTCCTGGAAACTGTACCAGCCAGAACCAGACCGACTGGATGAGGTTCGCTTTGCCGAGTTGGATAGCCTGGTGGCAATGACGGCCGAAAATGATATGCAGCTATTATTGAGTGTCGCCAAAGCCCCTGAATGGAGCCGACCGACCACAGAACAAGATGGCCCACCAACTGATTATGCCCATTTCCAAAGCTTCATGACGCTGTTAGCCGAACGCTATCAAGGGCAAATAGCCGCCTATGAGCTGTGGAATGAGGCTAATTTACAACGAGAATGGATGGGTGTTCCCTTGAGTGCGGCCGACTTAGCAGCCTTAATAAGGGTTGGCGCAGCCGGGGTCCGAGCAGCAGATTCGGCCGCTATCTTGATCAGCGCCGCCCCATCACCGACCGGCATCAATGATGGCATAACGGCCGTTGATGATCGCCAATATTTCCAAGAGATGGTCGCCGCTGGGGTATTGGAGGTCGTGGATGCAGTTGGGGCGCATCCCTATGGCTGGGCCAATCCGCCTCAAGCATCAGTCGCCGTCCCCGATTCAGTCGCCACCAGCCACAACAATCATGCCAGCTTCTTCTTTCTTGACACCTTGAACGATTACCAGAGGATTTTAGAAACGGCCGGACGGCCCAACACCCCAATCTGGGTCACAGAGTTTGGCTGGGGCAGCTTTGAGAACTTAGATGCTTCACCGCCTGCCGGGGTGGAATTTATGAACGATGTTTCCGAGTGGCAGCAGGCGGTTTATACTTTAGGGGCATATGATTTAGCTTTTTCATTAGGGGTTGGCCCCATGTTTTTGTGGAACCTAAACTTTGGCCCCTTGCTTGGTTCAGAGTTCATCGAGACAGGTTATAGTATCCTTCGTCCAGATGGCTCTCTCCGACCAGCTTATCATTCAATGACTACCCTTATTCCTTGACGCTCTTTGTTGAAGTGCTATTCTCTGGGGGAAATTAGTCGTGTCTACAATCTAATCGAATACGGATTTGACCTTATATTATGCAGAGATGCACAATTGCTTGCGTGAGGTTCCTATTTTCGATAGTCCCTATTGGTATAACGAGGCATTCCAGTGACAAAAACAATCATAGCGATACTTGGCGTTCTACTGTTCGTTTTGGGCTTAATCAGCCTACTGCTCTTGCAACAGGATCGAATTGCAGCTGAATCAGTCGATGGCTCCTTTGCCTCAGGGGTTGGCGCTCAACCAGGTCATTGCCGAGATATTGTCCAAGAGGTGTCCCTATCAAAACGGGTGATGACCGAAAAAGAGAGCCAGACGCTGCGGGTTGTTTTGGCGAAAGTTGAGGCAGGCGAGATATGCAACACGACCGTCCGCCTGGCCGCCCTCGATTTTGAACTGGCCCCAGCCGCCACCGAGCGAGTTGTTGCCCTGGAACCAGGCGGAACGCCAGTCGTTTTACTTTGGATATTAAAACCTAAAGAGACAGGCTCATTTGAAATTGCGGTCACGGCCGGGGAGCAAACAGAGGTTTTAGGCATCGTTGTAACCAATGTCTTGGGATTGACGGCCGTTCAAGTTCAAATTCTCTCTTACATCTCCTCCTTTTTAGGGCCAATGCTAACCGCTCCCTGGTGGTATGAGCAGTGGGAGAAGCGCCAAAAAGCCAAGAGAGAGGCAGCCGAAAAAGCGGCAAAGAAAACGGCCGATTCAAGCCCCGAAAAGAGTACAAAAGCTGAAAAACAATTTCGACCAGAATAAGCAGTATAATATTCTAAGTTGCTTATTCATCATCGTCGTGAATTGAAATCCAGGCTTATAAAAGCCTATAAAATTGGGATAGCAAAATACCTTAATCATCAATCTGTGATGATTGTTTATCAACCATCGTGAAAGGGGAGTGAAAAAAGCCTACCATATTAGTCGCCTACCAATATCATAGTTTAAGAGCCTCAACATCCAAGCCATGCGCTGATGATGTCGAGCAGTAAAGATTTAATCATGATTAAGGTAGGCAAATGAACAACATTAATTTTTTTAGTGAGCGGCGCATGTTCTTGCGGCATGTTTTTCCAGATTTAACCGAGAATGAACTAGAAGGTATCGAAAACGCTGCTTGGAGCCAGACTTATAAGGCTGGCTCTACCATTTGCCGTCAGGGGGATTTAGGCGAGACATTCTTCATACTGATGCAAGGCAAGGCCGAAGTCTATATTCGGCCCGATAATGAAGCCCAGATTCTTGTCAGAAAAATTCATTCGCCCAGCTTCTTTGGCGAGATGGCCCTGCTGGGTCAAATTTCCCGCTCTGCCACCGTTAAAGCCCTAAGCAGGTGTCAAACTTTGGAAATTGATCGAGACACCTTTGTTTCAGTCGTCGAAGATAACCGGATCTTTCTCAAGACAATGGCCCATCAAATAAACGATCACCTGGACAACAACGATCAATCGATCATTGCGGAACTCCACCAGAAAAATCAAGCCTTGCAACAAGCCTACAGTAATTTAGCTGAACAAGAGCGGCTGCGAACTGAATTCATTACCACCATATCTCACGAACTCCGAACGCCACTAACGGCCGTTCAAGGATTTCTGCATCTAATTAATAATGGCGCCGCTCAAGGAGAGATGCTCCAGACAGCAATGGCTTCCGTCAATCGCAATGTGGAGAAGATGGTTCGGCTCACCAATAACTTATTAGTGCTATATGAGATGCATCTATCGGAGCCAATATTGGCAAACTTAAGCGTGGCAGATCTATTAATTGAAGCTATGCAAGCTGCCAGAGCGGCTCAAGAGAACTATTTAACGCCAATTGATCTAACGATGTTTCCAGGTGCAACGCGACTTGAGGGCGATAAATCAAGCTTATCCCTCGTACTGCGGGCGCTCATCGAGAATGCCTTAAAATTCAGCCCCAACCACACTGCTATTACGATCACTGTCTCCAAGCCAATCTCCGATGAGATATGTATCGAAGTTGCCGATCAAGGGATTGGGATAGCAGAAGAGATGCTAGATCATATCTTTGATCCCTTCTTCCGAGGGGATAATGAGGTCGAGGATCAGGCTTACCCAGGATTAGGTGTTGGGCTGGCGATTAGTCAATTTATTATGAATCGGCATGGCGGCCGAATTGAAGCTGAAAGCAAACCAGGAAAAGGCAGCGCCTTCCGCCTGTATTTGCCCCATATCAAACCGCAGAACGTGACAATAATCAAAGAGATTGTCGAAAAGAGTCTGGCCAAACCGGATGGTTTTCGTGCTGGGGTATACGCCGTTGCCGCTGTCCCTTAATTGTGGACGGTCATTTATGTTCGCTGTTCAAATAGTACATTGGTCTAATATAGCTTCATTGTCACCTACATTGAGCCATGTTAAAATTTACCAGAGATGGCCTCGACGCAGTTTGCCAGAATTGATCTGATACACCGTATATTCCCGGAGTTGAGCAAAACAGAACTTCAGGCACTAGCCAGTGCCGCCCAGGAACAGGTATATGCGCCTGGCGATTTACTTTGCCGACAGGGAGAAATCGGCCGTCGCTTATATATTATCTCTGAAGGGGAAGCCGAAATCTTTGTCAATACCGATAAAAATCAGTTAGTCATGATCAATAAAGTTGGCCCAACTGATTATTTTGGCGAGATGGCTCTGATCAACGATGCGCCAAGAGCGGCAACCGTTCGGGCCATCACAAATTGCCGGACATTAGAGATTGATCGCGAAGCTATTATGAACACGATTGATCAAAATCCGGCCTTGTTGCTTTCAATCGTTCGCCAAATTAGCGATCATTTACGGAATAATGATCGCGTTATCATTCGAGAGCTTCGCAAGAAAAACCAGGCCCTAAATGTAGCCTACAACAATTTAAGCTCCCAAGAAAAGCTGCGAACGGATTTCATTGCCACCTTATCGCATGAACTGCGAACGCCACTAACCTCGGCCCAAGGATTTCTCCATTTAGTTAATCGGGGAGCGATGCAAGGGGATGCTCTAAAAGCTGCCTTAGGAACAATAACCAAAAATGTTGAGACAATGGTCGATTTGATCAACAATTTGCTGGTTTTGTATGAAATGCATCTTATTTCACCAGAATATGCGGACATTAGTCTGATTGACCTGGTTGAAGAGGCAGTGCGTGAGGCTCAAATGATAGCCGAGGCGAAGGTTCGATCAATCGATGTGGTACGGCCGTCTGACCTCCCAACGATTCGTGGCGATCAGAATGGGCTTCTCCTTGCCATTCGCTCTTTAATTGAGAACGCCTTCAAGTTTAGCCAAGAAAACGACCTCGTTGTGATCAATATCTATTTAATAGATGAGGTCACTGTTGGCGTTGATGTGATCGACCTTGGGATTGGGATTCCACTCGACGTTCAGGCCCATATTTTTGAGCCATTTTATCGAGTAGAAGGGGCCGGATCAGATCGTCTCTACTCAGGATTGGGCGTTGGTTTAGCGATTGCTAAATTCATCGTAGAACAGCATAATGGCCGATTAACCGTCCAAAGCGAGCCAGGGCAAGGGAGTACCTTCACCATTCAACTACCGCTTTCCTCTCCTGAAAATTAATCAAGAAACATTACAAGTTGAGTTAAATTTTCATTCCATTTAAGGTGTGAGCTACTGCGCCGCCCACGATAAATCCCCTAATAGACACCAAAATAACACTATATGACCCTATTTTGACACTATATTGACATTTTTGGAAGTTTTGCATACAATACTCTCTGTTGACCAATAATAATGACTAAGTGACTTATATAAGGAGGTGCAGTCGTCCAACTATTAATCAATTGAGAGGAAAGAAGTTCTAAAGTAAAGAAGAGTTTAACTTGAACTGGTTAATGCAAGAATACCAGTCACCTGAGTAGATACATTTGAAGGAGGTTCTTCAAAAAATGTTTATAAAAAAATCAGGCCTATTTTTGGCCGTTGTTGCCTTTATGGCGCTTGCTCTCGCTGCGTGTACCGCAGACCCCGAGACAGTAGAAGTTACCCGCGTGGTTGAGAGTGAAGTTACCCGCGTTGTCACTGAAACGATTACTGAAGAAGGAGCCCCCATTGAAGTTACCCGCATCGTCACTGAAACTCAAACTATTGAGCAGCCACCAGAAGTGGTTGAATCTGATGAGCCAGTCACCTTTGATGGATTTTCAACCTCTGACATTCCCTCGCTCGATCCCCAAGTAGCAGAGGATGCCATCGGTATCACCTATATCGAGAATTTGTTCGTTTCACTGACAAATTATGATTTGGTGACTTCCGAAGTTGTTCCCGAAGCTGCGACCAGTTGGGAGGTTAGCGAAGATGGTTTGCTTTACACTTTCCACCTGCGAACCGACATTCCTTGGGTCTATCACAACCCTGTAACGGGCGAGACCACTCAAGAAGTTGATGAAGAGGGCAACCCCCGCTTTGTGAACGCCAATGACTTCGCCTATGGCATTCGACGCGCTTGTGACCCCAACATTGGCTCTTACTACAGCAGCGTCATCGCACCCCTGATTGTTGGTTGTGAAGATGTCTTGAACGCTGAAGATCCGGAAGCCATTTCTGAAGAGCTAACGGCCGCCATCGGTGTTGAAGCAGTTGACGAAGCTACTTTGACCATCGAATTGAACTTCCCCGCCAGCTACTTCTTAACCATGACCCCGATGTGGACGCTGACCGCGACCCCAGAATGGGCCATTGCTGAGCATGGTGATGTTTGGACTGAGGCCGGTAACATCGTGACGAACGGCCGTTACGTCCTCAGCGAGTGGGTTCACAATGTCCGTCGCACTGCCATTCGTAACCCCTTGACTCCTGAAGATATGCGCGGTGTTGGCAATATTGAAAAGTATGTTGTTAGCGTTGTGCCAGATACAAGCACTGGTTACGCTCTCTGGTTAAACAATGAAGTAGATATCTCAGGTCTTCCTGATGAAGAGTTGCAAACACATCTTGAAGAGTTCTCAGATGAAACGATCCAGGTTCCTGACTTGGCCGTTTTCTACATCTCCTTCCGCATGACCAAAGCTCCATTCGATGACGTTCACGTACGTCGCGCTTTCGGCGCTGCCTTCGACCGGGCAACCTTCGTAACTGAAGTTCGCCAGGGTCAGGGTCTACCGATGAAGCATTTCGCGCCTCCAGGCATCTTCGGCGCCCCGCCGATCGATGAAGTTGGTGTTGGCTTCGACCCAGAATTTGCCCGGGCCGAGATGGAAGCAGCCGGTTATCCGAACTGTGAAGGCTTCCCACAGGTAACGTTGTTGGGCTACAGCGGTCAAGCTACCTTGAACTGGATTGAGTACGCTCAAGCTCAGTGGGAAGAACATCTGGGTTGTAGCTCTGACCTGATCCAGATCGAACAGCAAGCATTCAGCGAACTCCTTGCTGCCACTGCGGCCGAGAACGATGATGCTGAAGTACCCCATATGTGGACATTAGCCTGGGGTCCTGACTACGCTGACGAGAACAACTGGGTTGGCGACGTGTTGTGGTGTGAGAACGCTGGCAACCGTCAGAAACGTACCTGTAATGAGATTGATGACCTGATCGTAGAAGCTCGCGAAGAGTCTGATCCAGCACGTCGAATCGAACTGTATGCTCAGATCGAAGAGATGTTCTTCGGGCCAGAGGGTGAATATCCCTTCTTCCCAATCTTTGTCCGCATCGCCTTCCAGGGCGTCCATTCTTGGTACGATTACACACCCGCGCTGTTCGGCGGCAACCAATGGTACAACTACAGTATCGATTGGGAAGCTAAACAAGCTGCCCAGAATTAGTAACGTTAAATCTGAATCTGCTTTTAGCCTGACTTAATAATATAGAAGGTGGATTTAGATAAAGGAAAGGTTGGGAGCGGCCGTTCTGCCGCTCCCAACTTGAAGTCCCTATCATATCAATACAAGGCAGGAACCAATGATTACTTTCATCATTCGCCGAATCTTAATAGCCATTCCCGTTATATTCCTCGTTATACTAGCTGCGTTTGTCCTCGTTCAAGCAGTACCTGGTGGCCCATTTGACGCTGTTGGCACAAGAGAGATGCCTGATCATATGCGCCTGATACTTGAGAACCGGTATAAATTGAACGATCCACTGCATGAACAGTTCTTTGCCTACATGGGCAACCTGGCTAAAGGGGATTTAGGCCCTTTATTTAGAACTTCTGGACGAACAGTGAATGATATTGTCAAAGATACGTTTCCTGTTTCATTTCAACTCGGAATTATTTCGATCTTTATAGGCTTTACAATTGGCATTCCAGCAGGTGTCATTGCAGCCCTGAAGCATAATAGTGTTTTAGATTATTCAGCCACATTCACGGCCGTTCTCTCCGCTTCAATACCAAATCTGGTATTAGGCCCAATCTTGATTCTCATATTCGGCGTCGCCCTAGACGTGCTGCCCATCGCCTTCTGGGGGGCAGAACCGCCCTATATCTTAGGGCTTTTCCCACATCCAAAATATATCTTTTCTGGCGAATTCTTCAGCCATGCTATTTTACCTTCCTTTGCCTTAGGGACCGCTTATGCAGCTGGCATCGCCCGTCTAACCAGAGCTGGTTTGCTAGACGTACTTTCGGCCGATTACATCCGAACGGCCCGCTCAAAAGGCTTGCAAGAACGGATAGTCGTAATCATTCATGCCCTAAAAAATTCGCTAATTCCTGTAGCCACCCTCCTCGGCCCACTATTGGCTGCGGCCGTAACAGGTAGTTTTATCACCGAACAGATCTTCGCCATTCCAGGAATGGGGCCGTTTTTCGTCAATAGCATCGGTCAGAGAGAATACTTTCTCCTGACAGGCCTAACATTGATTTACGGCATCCTTCTAATCGGGGCAAACTTGTTAGTGGATGTACTGTACGCTTGGCTAGACCCCCGAATTCGATACACATAAAACTAAGAAATTCAACTTTATATTTAGTGTGATTCCTTAAATACGACACATCGAAAGTTGAACTTCTACCTTGCAATAATTTACTTACTCCTCCCCAGGTGCTTAGAGGTTGGATAATAACATCCAGAAAAATATGGTTCTCAAAAAATGATTCCCTTCTAGTCATTTAATTGAGAAGCAAGGATTTCTCTTTCTAACAATTTCCAACCTCTGGTACCAACCGACCCTCGCCAGCCCTTTTTTGCCACCTTAATGTCACTACATTGACGTTTTCAATATTTGTATTACAATAGTTGGCTAATATGGCCCATTTATTAGAAGTAAAGAACTTAGTGACCCGATTTTACACGGAAGGGGGGGTGGTGCATGCCGTAAACGGCGTGTCATACACACTGGACGAAGGGGAGTCGCTAGGGATAGTGGGAGAAAGCGGGAGCGGCAAATCAGTCGGCGTGCTGTCCTTGATGAGATTGATACCAACACCGCCCGGCCGAATCGAAGCAGGAGAAGTGGTCTACAACGAACGGAACCTGATGGAAATCAGCGACAACGAAATGCGCTCCGTACGAGGGCGAGAAATCGCGATGATATTCCAAGACCCAATGACCAGTCTCAACCCAGTGCTAACCGTCGGCAGACAGATGACCGAAGGGCTCAAGCTGCACTTAGGGATGAACGACGAACAAGCCAAGAAAAGAGCCGCCGAAATGCTCGAGCTAGTCGGGATACCAAACGCCGAAGACCGATTAAGCGACTACCCCCACCAATTCAGCGGCGGGCAGCGACAGCGAGTCATGATAGCGATGGGACTATCCTGTAACCCAAGCGTGCTAATCGCCGACGAACCAACCACCGCCCTAGACGTCACCATCCAAGCCCAAATCGTCGAGCTAGTCAAACAGTTGCAAGAAAAGCTCGGGATGGCCATCATCTGGATCACTCACGATTTAGGAGTAGTAGCCGGGATGGTCGACAAGCTAGCCGTGATGTACTCCGGCTACATCGTCGAATACGGGCCAGTACACGACGTGTACAAAAAACATGCCCACCCCTACACCTTAGGGCTGCTCGAATCAATACCCGTCATCGACGCCAGAGAAAAACAACGGCTCGCCTCAATCAAAGGGCTGCCACCCGACCTACTGCAAGAACCAACAAGCTGTCCATTCGCACCAAGATGTCCATACGTGATAGACAAATGTCGGGAAGAAAACCCCCCCTTATTAGCAGTAGGGCCAAAACATTACTCAGCCTGCTGGCGATGGGAAGAAATCGTCGGGGCCGAGCGATTCGGAGAGGTAGCAGCATGAGCAACAACAACAAACAAGTGCTAGTCCAAGTCAAGAATCTAAAGAAACATTTTCCAATCATGAGAGGCGTCCTGAGGCGACAAGTCGGAGCGGTGCAAGCAGTAGACGGCGTCACCTTCGACATCTACAAAGGCGAAACCCTAGGCTTAGTGGGCGAGAGCGGCTGCGGCAAATCCACCACCGGGCGGACGATATTACAACTGCTAGAGCCAACCGCCGGGCAAGTGACCTACGAAGGGCAAGAGCTAACCGGCCTCAACCGGAACGAGATGCGCAAAGCCAGGCGGCACATGCAGATGATATTCCAAGACCCATACGCCTCGCTCAACCCCCGGATGAGCGTCGGCAGCATCGTCGGCGAGCCATTACAAATCCACAACATCGGCAGCGGGCAGAGTCGAAAAGAGCGCATCCAAGAGCTGCTCAAAGTCGTCGGGCTCAACCCCTACTTCATCAATCGGTATCCCCACGAATTCAGTGGCGGGCAGCGACAGCGCATCGGCATCGCCCGAGCCTTAGCGACCAACCCCAGCTTCATCGTCGCCGACGAACCCATCTCAGCCCTAGACGTCTCAATCCAAGCCCAGGTAGTGAACCTGATGGACGACTTGAAAGCCGACTTAGGGTTAACGTATCTATTCATCGCCCATGACCTGTCAATGGTGCGATACATCAGCGACCGAGTGGCGGTGATGTATTTAGGGCGAATCGTCGAGTTAAGCGACAGGAACGAAGTATTCGACCATCCATTACATCCGTACACCCAAGCGTTGTTATCGGCTATACCAGTGCCAGACCCAGAGAAAGAGGCCAAGCGGCAGCGGTTAATCTTAGAGGGGGATGTGCCGAGTCCGGCCAATCCACCGAGTGGGTGTCGGTTCCATCCGAGATGTTCGTATGCGACTGAGATATGCAAAGAAGAGGACCCGGTGTTTAGGAACTTAGGGTCTGACAGCAACCATCATTTTGTTGCTTGTCATCATGCTGAAAAATTCTTGTAGACAGACTATAAGAAGTTCAACTTCTTAGTTAACAACGTCCTTAACGAAAATTGAACTTTTTGGATTAATTTTTTGAGTCCTTATTTATTATGGTGTATGATAGTTAATACCTTGAAAGGAGGTGATGCTCGACATCTAATAGAGAAAAAGAGAAGTAACTTATTTGGTAACCGTTAAATATATTCTTATTAACTTAACTTCTTGGAGGAGTAAGTAAATGTCTAGAAAAACTGGCCTATTTGTGGCCTTACTAGTAATAATGGGTCTACTTTTAGCAGCATGTTCACCAGAAACCGAAACGGTTGAGGTAACTCGTGTTGTTGAGAGTGAAGTGACCCGTGTAATTACCGAAACAGTTGTCGAAGAAGGCGAAACTGTTGAGGTAACCCGTGTCGTGACTGAAGAGGTTGTCGTTGAAGTCCCGGCCGAAGAAGAAGAAATGATGGATGACACTGTCGTTTATGATGGTTATTCCACAACTGACATTCCAGCCCTGGATCCCCAGGTTGCTGAGGATTCCGTTGGTATCACCTACATTGAGAACTTGTTCGTTGCTTTGACAAACTACGATCTGGTCACTTCGGAAATCGTTCCAGAAGCTGCCACTGAGTGGTCGACCAGCGATGATGGTTTGGTGTACACGTTTAACGTCCGCACGGACATCCCTTGGGTCTATCACAACCCTGTCACCGGCGAGACCACGCAAGAAGTTGATGAAGAGGGCAACCCCCGCTTCGTCACCGCTAATGACTTTGTTTATGGCATTAAACGTGCCTGTGACCCCAACATTGGCTCCTACTACAGCAGCGTTATCGCTCCCCTGATCGTTGGATGTGACGAGGTTTTGCATGCTGAAGACCCAGAGGCTATCACCGAAGAAATGACCGACGCGATTGGCGTTTCCGCTCCTGATGATGCGACTCTAGTCATTGAATTGAACTTCCCCGCCAGCTACTTCCTCTCCATGACCCCAATGTGGACGCTGAATGCGACCCCATCTTGGGCTGTTGAGGAACATGGCGACTCTTGGACTGAGGCCGGTAACATTGTTACCAACGGCCGTTACGTCCTCAGCGAGTGGGTTCACAACGTCCGCCGCACCGTCCTCCGTAACCCCTTGATGCCAGCAGACATGCAAGGTGTCGGTAACATCGAAAGCTATGTTGTCAGCGTTGTGCCAGATACAAGCACTGGTTACGCCCTTTGGTTAAACAACGAAGTTGAAGTCACTGGTATCCCCTCCGAAGAGCTTGAGACACATCTCAATGACTTCTCAGATGAGACCATCCAGGTTCCTGACTTGGCCGTCTTCTACATCTCCTTCCGCATGACCAAAGCTCCATTCGATGACGTTCACGTACGTCGCGCTTTCGGCGCCGCCTTCGACCGCGAAACCTTCGTCACTGAAGTTCGCCAGGGTCAGGGTCTACCAATGAAGCATTTCGCGCCTCCAGGCATCTTCGGCGCCCCGCCGATCGATGAAGTTGGTGTTGGCTTCGACCCAGAGTTTGCTGCAGCCGAAATGGAAGCAGCCGGTTATCCGAACTGTGAAGGCTTCCCACAGGTAACGCTGTTGGGTTATAGTGGCCAAAGCACCCTGGACTGGATTGAGTACGCTCAAGCTCAGTGGGAAGAACATCTGGGTTGTAGCTCTGACCTGATCCAGATCGAACAGCAAGCATTCAGCGAACTGTTGGCTGCCACATCTGCCGAAACTGACGATGCCGAAGCACCACATATGTGGACGCTGGGCTGGGGTCCTGACTACGCTGACGAGAACAACTGGGTTGGCGACGTGTTGTGGTGTGAGAACGCTGGCAACCGTCAGAAACGAACCTGTAACGAGATTGATGACCTGATCGTTGAGGCTCGCGAAGAGTCCGATCCAGCACGTCGAATCGAACTGTATGCTCAGATCGAAGAGATGTTCTTCGGGCCAGAGGGTGAATATCCCTTCTTCCCAATCTTTGTCCGCATCGCCTTCCAGGGCGTTCACTCCTGGTATGACTATTCCCCAGCACTGTTTGGTGGTGACCAATGGTACAACTACAGTATCGATTGGGAAGCTAAACAAGCTGCTCAAAACTAAGGTTTAGTTAACGCTTTAGTTTTTATAAAGTAATTAGCGAGGGAGCGGCCATATGGTTGCTCCCTTCTAATCTATATAAATGATAATCAAGGAGATTGGCAGTTACAGTTGACATGGTATTTTGTGGCAACGGCCAATCTCCAACTTCTAATCAACTTTTCGCATTAATGTCAATTGGGAGGCACTGATGATCACTTACATCATTCGTCGTTTGCTGATAGCTATACCGGTGATTTTTCTAATAATTTTGGCCGCTTTCGTGCTGATTCAGGCCGTCCCAGGAGGTCCGTTTGACACAGTCGGTGAACGGGCAATGCCTGAGCATATGCGTCTTATCTTAGAAAGGCGTTATGGACTGGATAAGCCGCTGTATGAGCAGTTCTTTGCATACTTGGGTAATCTTGCACAGGGAGACTTTGGCCCTTTGTTTCGTAACTCTAGCCAAGATGTAAACGACATTGTGAGGGACACCTTCCCCATTTCCTTCCAACTAGGTACCATCGCAATTTTTATTGGCTTTGCAATTGGTATTCCAGCGGGGGTTGTCGCGGCGCTAAAACATAACACCGCCCTTGATTATGCGGCTACCTTTTCGGCCGTTCTTGCTGCCTCAATACCAAATTTGGTCCTAGGACCAATTTTGATTTTGATTTTTGGGGTTGGTCTAAAGATATTGCCAATTGCCTTTTGGGGCGCAGAAGCGCCATTTGTGGGTATTGGTCCATTTAAGTTATTCCCACGACCTGAATTTATTCTTTCCGGTGAATTTTTCACCCATGCTGTCCTGCCCTCATTTGCACTAGGCACAGCATATGCAGCTGGCATTGCTCGGCTTACGCGGGCGGGGTTGCTTGATGTACTATCAGCCGATTATATTCGCACCGCCCGAGCAAAAGGGCTGCGCGAACGTGTCGTCATCATCGTCCATGCCCTGAAAAACTCCCTGATTCCAGTTGCCACCCTCATCGGGCCATTATTGGCAGGGGCTGTAACCGGTAGCTTTATTGTTGAGTTGATTTTCGCTATCCCCGGCATGGGACCATTCTTCGTAAGCAGTATTGGTCAACGAGAATATTTCCTCTTGACTGGTTTAACATTGATTTATGGTGTTTTGTTAATCTTAGCAAACCTATTTGTCGATATTTTGTACGCTTGGTTAGACCCACGCATTCGTTACGATTAAGTAGTATAGTGATGGTGGTCGACAAAAAAGCCCACCTACAAGTTTGTGTTCCTTATTATTGGTCAACGGGTACACACCTTTGAGTAATAGGCTTTTTGTAGTGAGTAGATACAAATAAATAAGGAAGAAAACAATGGTTGCAGAGATCGCATTAGAAAAAGAAAAAGTAGAAGTTGAAGGTAGAAGCCCGGCCCAAGATGCCTGGCGAGAATTCCGGCGCAATAAAGTCGCTGTTGCGGGCATGATTTTCATAGGCTTTATGGTGTTAGTTGCATTTATGGCGCCACTAATTACCCCCTATGATTTTGCAACCCAAAATACGGCCTTTGCTCGCGCCAAACCCATGACAGGCTATGACATCACAACCACCCAAGCAGAAAAATGCCACTGGCACGGATTTGGCCCATTGGAATGGGGGTGTACGCTCTATATAGCAGGCTCAGACAACCTGGGCCGAGATCTGTATAGCCGTACCATTTATGGCACCCAAATATCTTTGGCAGTAGCCTTCGTCGCCGCCAGCGTTAGTCTCGTCATCGGCTTTGTCTATGGTACCGTTTCCGGTTACTTGGGTGGTCGAGTAGACAACATCATGATGCGAATTGTCGACTTTATGTATGGGGTGCCGACCTTGCCCATCATCATCCTGATGACGTTTTATTTTCAATCTATCTCAAGGCGGGGGGATGCGGAAGGCTTGGCAGGTGCTTTGATTGATATGAATCAAGCAATGGGTGGCCTCCTCTTCCTCTTCATTGCCATTGGCGCCTTGAATTGGATTGGTATGGCTCGTTTGGCTCGCGGCCAGGTGCTTGCTTACAAACAGAAAGAATTCATCGAGGCCGCTCATGCTTTAGGTGCGACAGACTCTCAAATTATCTTTAAGCACCTCATGCCCAATATCGTTGGGCCGCTGATTATTGCTGAAAGTTTGGCAATTCCCGGATACATCTTCTTAGAGGCAACCCTAAGCTTTATTGGTTTAGGCGTTAACCCGCCAACCCCAAGTTGGGGCGCGATGATCAGTTGCTGCTACGCTGGACTTCGTTCAAACCCCCATCTGGTTCTTGTTCCAGGTGTCGCTTTGACATTAGTAACGCTAGCCTTCAACTTCATGGGCGATGGTCTTAGAGATGCGTTCGATACGCGTTTGCGCGGCCGTTAATCAGTAATAACAATATACCCATTTCTATAAATATGATTTAGGGGCGCATGATTTGGAATGATGCGCCCCTAAATTTGTTTATTAGGCTGTTAAGATTTATAATCTTTGCCATCAAAAGGGGTTTTTCAAGGCAATAGATATTAAAGAAAGGGAAGTGATTGAATGAGGATGCGCAGATCATTATTATTTTTTATAGCAATATTGGTTTTTGTTGGTTTGGCCTGCCAACAAGCTGGCGACATTTTGACAGAGGAGGAAGCAACAGCCCGAGCTGAAGAAGGTATTTTTCGACCGGGTGAAGGCGGCTCAGCTGCTGGCGCTCAATTCGAATCAGGCTCTATGGTAACAGTCATTGGCTCCGGGTTCCTGATAAATTTGGTAGATGTTCCTGGTGGGCGAATTGCTGGCAGCCAAAGCCGTGGATCAACAGTTACGGTTATTGAATCGGCCGAATTTGAAGGCGAAATTTGGTATCATGTCGATTCAGAAACCGGTGATGGTTGGATAAAAGCTGAGAACCTTGAAGCCCAAGAGCCAGAAGAAGGCGAAGAGGGAAGCGAAAGTGGCAGCACAGTTTCAGGCCCAGCTGTTGGAGATACCGCTTTCCTTGTTTCAAATGGCTTCCTAGTCAACCTCTTGAAGGAACCAAATGGTCAGATTCAAGCCGTTCAGGAAAGAGGCGTTGAAGTAACAATTCAAGATGTTTTTGAGACAGATGGCGAGGTATGGTATTTGATAAGCGCTCCAACGGGTGAAGGATGGGTATCATCCGTAAATATTAGTGAAGAAGCGCCTTAATTGGATATATTGATAATTAGCCGATAATAGTTATAGAGGCGGAGATTAGATTCTTCGCCTCTTTTTTTCCGTTATTTCTTGGTGGGAGACAAACTGAGTAGATACACAATCAAAAGAGGCTTAAAATGAAACAAAAATGGGGGTTTTTATTGTTCATGGGGCTGTTATTTCTAACAGCCTGTCAGGGTGAGTCTACAGAACGTTTATGGTTGAAGTCACCAGGTTGGAGCCGAGCACAAGTTGTTGGTGGCATGGGAATACCTGACCCAGCGCCAGTTGTGGTCGATGGAGATGGAAATAGCTATTTCCTTTTCATCAATGGTGAATTAGAAGCCTTACAAGCCCAGGTAGCTGCTTGGAGCAGTGAAGCTGAACCGCTTTGGACACACACCTTTAGTGATATTTTAAAGTTGCCAGACGATCCCCAACTGGTTTGGGATGGAACCACCCTTCACGCTTTTTGGATGAACAATGGCACATTGGTTACCGCTCAACTGGATGCTAGCGGCAATGTGCTTCAAGAACCAGCCATAATTTCAGGTGATATTCGAGTAGATGACTACAACGCCACCGGTAATACCAACGGCGATTTAGCCGTTTGGTTTTCTTCAGATCGACGAGAGCCAGGCATATATTTGGCTGATGTTACTCTAGCTGCGCCCCCGCTTCTAGTTGATCAAGAAGGTGTTTTCCCAACCCTTCGATTTGATGAGCAAGGAACCCTCCATGCGATTTGGGTACATTATCCACGAGGAGAATCTCGCACAGATTTCTATTACAGCACCTATCCTAATGGCATTTTTGTGCCTGATAATGAGATGGTTTTGTATGAGACAACTGTGCCGCAAACAGCTAGTTTGATTGGGCCAACACTTGGCCTAGAAGCAAATTATATCTATGTCTACTGGGTTGAAATTTTCCGAACCGGCCTCGAAGCTGGCACAACCACCACAAGTTATATGGCCTTTCCAGTTGGTTCACCCGACCAACTCTCTGTTCCTCAAGGCATTGCTATTCCACGTGAACATGATTTAGCCTACGAGCCATTTCCGGCAGGCTCCTTACAAGCCGGAGAAAGATATTCCCTCGAATCACGGCCGTCTCCCTCATTATCTGTCCTACAGGATATCCACACCAATCCTGTTTATGGGGACGAAGTGGCCGTCGCGTTCCGAGCGGCCGTTAATTATTATTGGCGGCGCTCTGCCAGTCAGGTAGGGTTAGTTTTCATGCAAAACGGTGTACCCACCTCCTACCAACTCTTATCCTTCACCCAACAGCCCTCATCCGACCCAACAGTAATAAGTGATACAGAGGGTCACTTATTCATGACCTGGCTTGAGTCTGGTGATGTATCCCGCTTCAATGTCCTTTATGCCGCAACAGCGCCCAGCATTCAACAGACCTTCAACCCCGTAACGGCCGATGATGTCACTCAATTATCGGCCGCAACAATATTTGGGTTGTTGACAGGCGTATTGTTAGCGCCCGTTGCCGCAATGATCTGGTTAGTTGTACCCGTTCTTACGATTCCTTTAACCAGCATCTTCCGGCGCGGAGAGCAAACCCTAAAAAGCCCCGGAACAATCATTACCTTAATCCTGGCAGTCGCTATCTTTCAGGTTGTAAAAATAGCCTCACTACCGGCTATAGCAGATTACGTTCCGTTCTCAGCTTGGCTGCCATTGCCAGACATCGTGAAAGCCCCATTACAGATCATTGTCCCTGTTGTGTTTATGATAGCAGCACTATTGACAGCCTGGAATTTTACCTATCGGCGGAATTCAAATTCGCCTCTGTTTTTCCTTCTGTTATATATCGCTACAGATACGCTGTTCACAATGGCTATTTATGGCGTTCTTTTTTATGGCGCGTTCTAAAATCCGAGCCTGAAGGGATGGGACGGCGCGGAATCGGGACATTTGCCCTGACAAAGTAGAATCCGCTATGTCCCATCCTTGTGCGAGGATCATGCTAAAGAAAACAAACATTGCCGTATACCTTTCCTTATTCTTTCTAATCACAATATTAGCCGCTTGCAACGATCAAGGGCAGGCAGGCAATATAGAATCGACTGTTGTACCAACGGCCGTAATCACCTCTCCTACCTCAGAACCAACGCCAGAGATTGAAGAACAGCCAACAACTGTTCCGCTGCCAACCACTCGCCCCCGTCGTCTCAGCGCTGGAGAGCTTCAATTAGCGGCCGATATCGATGATATTCCCGCCATCTTTGCCGAGGATGACATTTTTGTTGATGCTGAAGTAGGAAGTCAAGAATGGGTTGATGAAGAGTTGGTAATTGGTGTCGTTATCAATGATGATGCCCGCGCTTATCCCATCCGCTTATTAAGCAATCATGAAATCGTCAATGACACTATCGGCGGCGATCCAGTTGTGATAACCTGGTGTCCGCTCTGCTTTACCGCCATCGTCTTTGACCGCATCATTGAAGAACAGGAATTGACATTCGGCGTTTCTGGTTATCTATATTTCAACAATTTGGTCATGTACGATCATCGAACTAACACACTATGGAGCCAGGTCGCAGGGGAGGCGATTCGGGGGGCACATCGAGGTGAACAGCTAGAGGTTCGGCCGTCCTTGATGACCAGTTGGGGCGAATGGAAAACAGCCTATCCAGACACACAGATTCTTTCCGCTGTCGCCCTAGGAACCAACGCCGAAGATGTCTTTGATCCCTACTCGGGCTATTACACGACCGGCTCAGCCGGTGTCACTGGCTGGGCTAATCCTAATGAGCTCCTTCCCGCAAAAGAGCTAGTCGTCGGTCTCATAATCGGTCAGGAAGCCAGAGCCTATCCGTTAGCGCTTGTCCGAGAAGTTGGCCTTATCCAAGACGAACTTGGCGGTATCCCGTTGCTCCTGGTCTATGATCCAAGCCTTGGCAGTATCGTGGTCTATCGTCGTGATACTATTGAGCCAGAAATCGGCCCCTTAAATTTCTCCCTCACGGCTGCTGAAGGACAAGTCCAAGATGCAGAAACAGGAACTCACTGGGATATCAGAAGCGGCCGTGCTTTAGAGGGAGAGTTGATAGGGAGCGACCTATCCCGGCTCTCTGCGCCACTGGTCTACTGGTTTGCTTGGTCCGATATTCACACCAAGACAGGCGTTTACCCAAATTCTCCCGTAGAATGAGCTAAACTTTGTCGTGTTAGACAGAGCGGTGTAAAATGGTTTACATGTCTGTTTCCCGATTGTTCTATTAATATTTACACCGTCCAAATTGCGGTTAATAGATAGAACGATCAGTCTTTATGGTGACATCGATTCAAACTGGCGTAGCAATTCCCAACCCTTGTTCTCGTCAGTCTTTATCCATCCAGTGTCTGTTCCAGAAGCCTGTCTTCGACACCCTTTTGTCACCCTTTTGTCACCGTATTGACGTTTTGAACTCTTTCGATTACAATAGTATCGGTCCTATTTAATTGGATAGTAATTGAATTCTAAAAAGATTGAATTGTATGTTTCAGGTGACTTGACATACCATGTTGTTTAAAAGTCGAAGATGAAGGGCTTACCCAGACACATAGTGAACCAGTGGAAGGGAGGAAGATGGCCCATTTATTAGAAGTAAAGAACTTAGTGACCCGATTTTACACGGAAGGGGGGGTGGTGCATGCCGTAAACGGCGTGTCATACACACTGGACGAAGGGGAGTCGCTAGGGATAGTGGGAGAAAGCGGGAGCGGCAAATCAGTCGGCGTGCTGTCCTTGATGAGATTGATACCAACACCGCCCGGCCGAATCGAAGCAGGAGAAGTGGTCTACAACGAACGGAACCTGATGGAAATCAGCGACAACGAAATGCGCTCCGTACGAGGGCGAGAAATCGCGATGATATTCCAAGACCCAATGACCAGTCTCAACCCAGTGCTAACCGTCGGCAGACAGATGACCGAAGGGCTCAAGCTGCACTTAGGGATGAACGACGAACAAGCCAAGAAAAGAGCCGCCGAAATGCTCGAGCTAGTCGGGATACCAAACGCCGAAGACCGATTAAGCGACTACCCCCACCAATTCAGCGGCGGGCAGCGACAGCGAGTCATGATAGCGATGGGACTATCCTGTAACCCAAGCGTGCTAATCGCCGACGAACCAACCACCGCCCTAGACGTCACCATCCAAGCCCAAATCGTCGAGCTAGTCAAACAGTTGCAAGAAAAGCTCGGGATGGCCATCATCTGGATCACTCACGATTTAGGAGTAGTAGCCGGGATGGTCGACAAGCTAGCCGTGATGTACTCCGGCTACATCGTCGAATACGGGCCAGTACACGACGTGTACAAAAAACATGCCCACCCCTACACCTTAGGGCTGCTCGAATCAATACCCGTCATCGACGCCAGAGAAAAACAACGGCTCGCCTCAATCAAAGGGCTGCCACCCGACCTACTGCAAGAACCAACAAGCTGTCCATTCGCACCAAGATGTCCATACGTGATAGACAAATGTCGGGAAGAAAACCCCCCCTTATTAGCAGTAGGGCCAAAACATTACTCAGCCTGCTGGCGATGGGAAGAAATCGTCGGGGCCGAGCGATTCGGAGAGGTAGCAGCATGAGCAACAACAACAAACAAGTGCTAGTCCAAGTCAAGAATCTAAAGAAACATTTTCCAATCATGAGAGGCGTCCTGAGGCGACAAGTCGGAGCGGTGCAAGCAGTAGACGGCGTCACCTTCGACATCTACAAAGGCGAAACCCTAGGCTTAGTGGGCGAGAGCGGCTGCGGCAAATCCACCACCGGGCGGACGATATTACAACTGCTAGAGCCAACCGCCGGGCAAGTGACCTACGAAGGGCAAGAGCTAACCGGCCTCAACCGGAACGAGATGCGCAAAGCCAGGCGGCACATGCAGATGATATTCCAAGACCCATACGCCTCGCTCAACCCCCGGATGAGCGTCGGCAGCATCGTCGGCGAGCCATTACAAATCCACAACATCGGCAGCGGGCAGAGTCGAAAAGAGCGCATCCAAGAGCTGCTCAAAGTCGTCGGGCTCAACCCCTACTTCATCAATCGGTATCCCCACGAATTCAGTGGCGGGCAGCGACAGCGCATCGGCATCGCCCGAGCCTTAGCGACCAACCCCAGCTTCATCGTCGCCGACGAACCCATCTCAGCCCTAGACGTCTCAATCCAAGCCCAGGTAGTGAACCTGATGGACGACTTGAAAGCCGACTTAGGGTTAACGTATCTATTCATCGCCCATGACCTGTCAATGGTGCGATACATCAGCGACCGAGTGGCGGTGATGTATTTAGGGCGAATCGTCGAGTTAAGCGACAGGAACGAAGTATTCGACCATCCATTACATCCGTACACCCAAGCGTTGTTATCGGCTATACCAGTGCCAGACCCAGAGAAAGAGGCCAAGCGGCAGCGGTTAATCTTAGAGGGGGATGTGCCGAGTCCGGCCAATCCACCGAGTGGGTGTCGGTTCCATCCGAGATGTTCGTATGCGACTGAGATATGCAAAGAAGAGGACCCGGTGTTTAGGAACTTAGGGTCTGACAGCAACCATCATTTTGTTGCTTGTCATCATGCTGAAAAATTCTTGTAATTGGTTAGATATTGCTTGCGAGCAAGACTTAGAAAGATTAATTAAGGAGGTGATGTCTCGAGAACGATCAAGAGAGGATAAACTTTTAATTACTTTACCAAAGTTATTTATGAAACTGGAGGAGGTTTTCTAAATATGTTTACCAAAAAGAACAGCCGCTTAATGGCTGTTATCCTAATCTTAGGCCTCATTTTGGTTGCCTGCCAACCGGAAGAAGTTATCCGGGAAGTACCTGTTGAGGTTACGCGAGTCATTACCGAAACGATTACCGAAGAAGGTGAACAAGTTGAGGTCACTCGTGTTGTCACAGAAGAGGTTCTTGTCGAGGTTACGGCCGAACCGGAAGAAGTAGAAGAAATGGTTCTGACTGCACCCGACCCGGAAACCTACACCACCTTGGTCTTTGGTGATATTGACACGATGGACCCGGCATTGAATTATGACACAGCCAGTGGCGCGCTGATCATGAACGTTGCAGAAACGTTGATTTTCTACAACCACAGCGACGGCACAAGCTATGTTCCAATTCTGGCCACCGAAGTTCCAACAGTCGATAATGGTGGAATCTCGGAAGATGGTTTGACTTATACTTTCCACATCCGTGATGGCGTTTCATTCCATGATGGCGGTACACTTGAAGCATCCGATGTTGCTTATAGCTTCCAACGTGGTCTGTTGCAGTCAGATCCGAACAGCGCTCAATGGCTGCTGCTCGAGCCAATCCTCGGCTACTCCGACACACACGATGTTACCGAAGAAATTGGTGATGGCGCCTTTGCTGGCGACCCGGCTGCCTTAATTGAAGGCGCTTCAGCTGAAGAGCTACTTGCTACCTGTGAAAAGGTAATGTCGGCCGTTGTTGCTGATAATGAAGCTGGAACCGTCACATTCAACAACGCTCTGCCCTGGGGACCATTCCTCGCCACAATCGCCCAACCTTGGGGCGCTATCGTAGACCAAGAATGGGCTACGGCTAATGGCGCTTGGGATGGCGATTGCGCCACCTGGCAAAACTGGTACGCACCTGGTGCCGAAAATAACGAACTGACAGGCATCATCAATGGTACCGGCCCTTATATGCTCGACCACTGGACACCTGGTGAAGAGTATGTTCTAACCGCGAACCCCAACTACTGGCGCGCCGAAGGCGATCCAATTTGGGAAGGCGGCCCATCTGGCGAAGCTCAGATCAAGACCGTCATCGTCCGAATCGTTGATGAATGGGGCACTCGCTTTGCCGCCCTTCAAGCCGGGGATGTCGAACACGTCACGGTAAATACGGATAACGAAACGCAAGTTGATCCGCTGGTTTCTGAGATTTGTGACTGGCAGACCAATGAATGTACCCCAACTGACAATCCTGACGGATTCCTACGTAAATGGGATCTCCTACCAAGCGTCAGTCGTACCGACGTATTCTTAAACTTCGGCGTTAGCACAGATGAAAGCGGCAGCAATCCTTATATCGGTAGTGGTGCGTTGGACGGCAATGGTATTCCGGCCGACTTCTTCTCCGATATTCACGTCCGCCGCGCCTTCAACTACTGCTTCGATTATGACACCTATAATCAAGAAGTATTGAATGGCAAAGGCGTTCGTAACAATGGCCCAATCATTCAGGATATGTTAGGCTACAACCCCGATGGCGAACTGTTCCCATTTGATCTCGAGCTGTGTGAAGCTGAATTAGCCGAGGCATGGGACGGTCAGTTGCCAGAAGTTGGCTTCCGTCTCCAAGGCGCCTACAACACCGGTAACAGCACCCGCCAGACCATCATCGAAATCTTGCAGTCGAACCTGGCTTCTATCAATCCTAACTACCGGATCGAAGCCCTCGGTTTGCCGTGGCCGACAATGCTCCGCGCCTTCCGCGCTGGTCAGTTGCCAGTGGTTGCTAGCGGTTGGCTCGAAGATATCCATGATCCTCACAACTGGGCACAACCGTTCACCGTTGGCACCTATGCTGGTCGCCAGAATCTGCCACAAGATCTGTTAGATCAATTCGGCGAACTGGTCACCGCTGGTGTTCTAGCTGCCGATCCAGCCGAACGTGAAGCCATTTACTACGAGCTGCAAGAGCTTCATCACGAACAAGCCATCCAGATCACTCTGTCACAATCAACTGGCTTCCGCTTCGAGCAAGTTTGGGTCAAGGATTGGTTCTTCCGTGTTGGTCAGTTTGGTAATTACTACTACGCTTTCCACCTGGAGTAAGATTCAGGCGGTAGCTTATTGATGTCGTAAGTCTGGCGTGTAATTTCTAGCGCCAGACTTATGAATCTAAACCTTTATTCTAAGTTGGGATCGAGGACGAAATTTCTTCGCCCTCGATCCCCTTAATTCCTGCATCAGCGGGGGTAATCATGTCAACATTTATCATACGTCGCTTATTAGTTTTACCTGTCATTCTCTTTGGTGTTAGCCTGCTCATTTTTTCAATGTTGCAACTCCTGGACCCAATTGAGCGGTCGGCCTTATATGTTAGGGATTTCCCCAAAACGGAAAACGCCATTGAAAATATAATTGCTCGATATGGCCTTGATGACCCGCTGCCGGTGCAATATTGGCATTGGTTAGTTGGACAAAAGGATCCAGTCACTGGCGATACCGTTGGAGGTATTTTGCGTGGTGATTTTGGCTTCTCGCGGACTGGCCGTGAACCAGTTATGGATCTGCTCCGACGACGTTTGCCAGTAACGGCCGAATTAGCCTTATGGAGCGCTATACCCATTATCGTGGTCGGCGTTTGGCTGGGAATCCAAGCCGCACTAAATCACAATAAATTTATCGATCAGGCAGCCCGAATTTTTGCGATCTTGGGCTACTCTTTCCCCACCTTTGTCTTTGGGTTACTGGCATTACTCGTATTCTATGTCATCCTTGACTGGTTCCCGCCTGGCAGGCTGTCAACAGAATATAGCCAGGCGATTCTCCAGCCAGGGTTCACCCGTTACACAGAAATGAACACATTCGATGCTTTGTTAAATCTTCGATTTGACATTTTCCTCGATGCCCTTCGCCATATCGTCTTGCCAGTCGTCACCCTCTCCTATCTATCATGGGCCTTACTACTTAAGGTGACCCGCTCCTCTATGCTAGAGGCACTGCGTCAAGATTACGTGACAACCGCCCGCTCAAAAGGTTTATCTGAGAACACCGTCATTAATCGCCACGTTCTCAAGAATGCCTTGATTCCAGTAGCAACAATTGCTGGCGCCACAGTAGCCGGTTTATTAAATGGGGTCGTCATTACGGAAACCATCTTTAACTGGAACGGTTTGGGCAAAGCGGCGGCAGATGCAGCCTTAAATTTAGATGTTTTAACCATGCTAGGCTACGCTCTATTCACCGCCTTGCTCTTTGTATTAGTGAATCTTGCTGTAGATGTCATGTATGGATTGTTGGATCCTCGTGTCCGGTTTGAGTAGATAATAGCCAATAACCCACTATTAAGTTTAACTTCTAAGCCGTAGTGAGATTGGCGAATAGTTTCAAGTAAACGGCCGTCCTAAAAACAGAATCGGCCGTTTACGAAAGAAGGATAAATTATGACAACAGTCACATCAGATCCAGTATCCATTGGTGTAGCGCCCGTTAAAGAAGGCAACAGACTTGAAAAGGCGCTGGGGCCAGAAGGTTATCGACTCGTAAAAGGTCTAGTCACCAATCCGTTGTCGGTAACTGGATTCATCATCATAACCTTCTTCATTTTATTAGCTATTTTTGCCCCAACCCTGGCTCCCGCGCCAAGCGATAATTGGAATGTCTATCTGATTCCAAGAGATGGATTCCATGCCGAACCTAAGCCACCAGGAACTCTTTGGGAAAGAAACCCTCCGCAAGAAGTTCCTGGCTGGTATAAGGCTCTAACCGGAAATGATGAATGGGTTCATCTAATGGGAACAGCCAGCGGCCAATATGATGTCTTTTATGGCGTCGTTTGGGGAACTCGCACCGCGCTGTTCATTGGCGGAATTGTCGTCACAGCTTCAGCCATCATTGGCATTCTAATTGGTGCGCTTTCCGGCTTTTATGGCGGTTGGGTAGACGAAATCCTTATGCGGGTAGTTGAGATATTTATCGCTTTCCCATTCTTAGTCGCAGCGCTTATTTTGGCGTCCCTGTTAGTACCCATGATGGGGCGCAGTATCTGGCCTGCTTCAATTGCCCTCATAGCCTTTGGTTGGACAGGCTATGCGCGTTTATTACGCGGAGATATTCTCTCCACCAAAGAGCGAGAATATGTTCAGGCAGCTAAGGCAGCGGGGGCAAAAGACAGCCATATCATCCTCAAACATATCTTGCCGAACGCAATATTCCCGACTTTGGTTGTCCTGTCGTTAGATATGGGATCTATCGTTCTCAGCTTTGCCGCCTTGAGTTTCCTGGGCATTGGAACCCCAGAAGGCTACGCTGATTGGGGTCAAATCGTCAGCTTTGCCCGCAATTGGATCCTGAGCTTAGATAAGCATTGGTATATCATCCTTTACCCCGGTATCGCTTTGCTGCTTTATGGTTTATCCTGGAATCTCATTGGCGATGCCCTGCGCGATATCCTCGATCCGAAGCTGCGAAGCCGTTAACCTTATTTAATCTTTTTCATCAACAAAGCGGGTCGCAATGTCGTGGCCCGCTTTTTTTGTCTAATTAATGCGAAAGCTGCAACTCTTTTTCATATATATCCTTCTTGTGGGCGGGCTTTTTTCGGTAATTGTCCAGGGAGCGGCCGCCATTACGCCCGACCCATCGCCATTGCCGGAAACCGTCCCAGCTATAACCGTGACACCGACTATTGATCGGCTGGCCGCCCCCCCAACGGCCGAAAATCCAAACCAAGCCGATGAAGGCGCCCAACTATTTTGGCTCCATTGTCAACCCTGTCATGGCGATATGGGCCAAGGATTGACAGAGGAGTGGCGACAGCAATATCCACCAGAGGATCAAAACTGTTGGACATCCGGTTGTCATGGTAGACGGCCGTATGAAAACGGCTTTACTCTGCCAACGGCCGTTCCTCCTGTAGCAGGTGACGACAGCTTGACCCAATTTGAAACGGTAGCTCAGCTCTACGCCTATATGGCAGCCGCCATGCCCTACCAAGACCCCGGCTATCTTACAGAAGAAGAATACCTGGCAATGACCGCTTTCCTAGCCCGTGAGCACGGCGTTTGGGACGGCACAACCCTCACAACAGACAACGTCAGCAATTTTCGCTTACGCCCAGCCACCGCTACGGAAGCACCGCCGCCAACCATGACTCCCACTGCCACCCAAACAACCACTAACGACAATGTTGACGACACGCAACAGGAAGACACCTCAGCTAACAACACCTTTTTCATTGGCATCATTGTCGGTCTCATCGGCGCCCTCATCATAATCATCCTGCTCATCAGGCGCAAAATGCAGAACCAATAATTAAGGAGACAGTTGGCCATGACGTCACTGCAAAACTTAGAAACCGAGCGGCGCTCAATTTTTGGTGAAGAGCTGCACGAATCAAGCGCCTACCGAACGTTAGGTCTGCTCAACGGACTCCTGATTGGTCTGGCTTTAGCTCTTGGAGCCTGGGGAATCGCTGCATTTACTCAGGCATCCTTACCAATAAAGATGCCCATTACGGGCTTTATTCTAGCCAGTGTACTGGTTCTGGCATTAGCAGGAACGGCCGGTTTCATAACAGCCAGACTGGGTAAGGGTTGGCTAACGGTCCTGTTGTGGTTGCTAACGGCCGTATTAGCCACCTTAGTAATCGGCTACGAAACCAGTCATATTCGGACGCTCCTCGTCTGGATAATTGATCGTCAATTCTGGGGTTTCCCCGTATACCCCTTACCCGTAGGCTCCCTCCTGCCGATTATCCTCGCCGGTTTTTTCATTATGCTCGTTTTAGGCACTTTGGCCTTTGCGCAAGATTATCGTTTAGAAGGAACTCACAATCGACTAGGGGAAAATAAATCGCTCTCATTAGGAGCCATCGTCTTCTTATGCCTACCAATGCCCATCGTCATCCTGGCCGGGTTCATCACCAACGATATGCTTGGTGGAGCCAACGCCCCCTTTGCAATTCAACTGGTTCATGAAGTCTTCCAAACGGGCCGAACATACGATGGCGACCTATTTCAACTGAGTATAGAGCAAGGTATAAATTACGATGCCATCAGAGGAGTTCGGGATATGATGAGCGATAATTACACTCTGGGCATAGCTGGTTTCGACGCAGCTAGCTCAACCGTAATCGTAACGGCCCATTTTGACAACGGGGCCTGGATAGATTGCCGGGTAGTCAATGAGCAGGTCGGTTTCTGCTTCGATGCCTCACCCCCCTACACCACTGGATTTGCCAGTCTGATTACTGGCGAAGAATTACCCGACCCTTGTGCTGGTTGCATCATCCGGGTCACTGATACCTGGCGTTCCTGGCTCAGATCACGTGCGGATCAGCTCGAAAACAACCTTCAGATGGCGCGGATTTCTCAGGAAGGAACTTATACCTTGATGCAGGCCCAATCACCAGATGGCAGCTATACCATTGAATGCTGGTTCCAAAGGTCAAATGTTGTTGAATTAGTTAGCTGTTCAGAGATAACGGCTCAATAGGTATGCGACCTCATGGGCTGGCGATTCACAACCTCTCTGTGATTGTTACGCCTTTGCGTGAGTTATTTTCACAGACGGCGACTTGTGGTCGTTCTAACTCCCTCAAAACCGACTGCGACTATAAAACGAAAGTCCTGGCTCCCATAAAAATATCATTCAACCAACTTGTCGTTTCAACATTGTCCTCATAGACACCATTATTAGGTCGAGAAGAGTGAATAATATTCCAGCCGCCCGTACTCATACCAACATGAGAGATGCTGCGATGACCACTAGGGCTGCCAAAGAAAAGCAAATCCCCTGGCTGGAAAGGCGGCTCTACCAATTTTCCCGCCGAAAATTGCATATCCGCATCACGAGGAATGTGGATGCCAGAAAGTTTGTGCAGCATACGGACATACCCAGAGCAATCAAGACCATAGCCCGTGATGCCACCCCAATTGTAAGGAATGCCGATAAAACGAACACTATCCTGAACCATCTGAGATCGCTGTTTAAGCGGTTGGCTGGGCAGCGCTTCCTGCGCTCTTAAATGGGAGGCTGGTAGCCAACCATCTATGTTCCCGCCAGTTGTCACCCGCTGAAATCCGTTGACCTGCTCCATTACGCAAACGGCCGTCCCAACCAGAAGACGCGTCAAAATAGGCGACTCCTCCTTTGGGGCCACCCGCAGCGGACTAATAGGTTTGCTAATATAGTGCGTCGATTCCGAAGGCAAAGCATCTTGTAAATATCGCCTATAAACCCAACCAAGATAACCATCTGGTAGCCGAACAAAGGCCCAATCACCCTCAACTGTTAACAATTCCACCACAAACCCGGTTAGTAACTGATCCATCATCTCGGAGCCAAAAGAGGGATTGGATTGAAGACCAGTCACACTCGTCGTGACAACAAGGTGTTTAGGCGCTGGTTGACGCAATACTTGAATTTTACTGGTATCAAACGTTAGACGGGGAAAATTGGCTACCAGGTCGGCCGTTACACCATCAAGCGTCTCCTTATCAAGAACATGACCAGCCAACAGGCAACGCCCCTTCTCCATCGACACCGCTTCAATCTGGCAGCGCTGGGTTCTGGTATCATGATATTGTTGGCTAATATTAGCCAGAGTCGCCCGAATTGGGTCAAGCATATACGATAATTATAACCCTCGTAAATTATTACGTCACCTCATTTGATCTGCTTTTTCACGGAAAAATATAGGAAAATCGACCCAATTTCAGCAGATCGTAGCATTTCTGACAGAAATTTCTCATTCAACCACTATCGTAAAGATAGAATCCTTTTTTGACTTTTGAGGAGAAAAGTGATGAAGAAACGAAATACCCGAAAATGGATACCCCTTTTTCTATTCGTATTTATTTTAGCTGCCTGCTCATCGAATGGAGGCGAACAAGCAGACCCCACGACCGAAATAGCCCAGATAGAAGAAACGGCCGTTCCTGCTACTACCGAACCTGAACCAACTGAACTACCCCCAACAGAGGAGCCAGAGCCAACCGAAACGGCCGTCCCACCAACCAATACCCCCCCTGCCACTGAAACACCATTGCCGACCGATACCCCAACCCCTCCTCCGACCATCGACTACCAACCCTTATTCCCCATCGGCTCAACAGCCGATTGGACTGCCACCAGCGATGCCATCGGCATTGAAGGCACTATTGAATTTATTTCGGCTACCCAACTCAGAATTAGCGGCTTTGTCTTCCTCGCCGCCGAGGCTCCAGGCGTTGACATTCGTCTCGGTGTCGATAGAAATTTCGACGATAATGTCTCCGTCTCCTTGAAGGATATTACAGGTGACATATATGAGGGCGGTGGCTTGACTTTGACTATACCAGATGAAGCCTTTGACGGCCGTGAATTCAACTCCATTGGCGTTGTTTGCTACGACAACGGCGACATCTTTGATTGGGCCTTGATCGAACCACCCGCCGAATAAAAGCCAAACCGTTGAAAACAATTGATCCGGGAGCGCAGGCAACCTTGCCTGCTATTAATTATCATACAAAGGCCCGAAGCTGCCAGGAAAATCCTTGTTCCTTTGCGGCTTCGCGCCTTTGCCTGGGCCTAACCCCTTCACAAACCCATTTCCCCTTGGAATGAGCGATTAGAGCGATTTTTGATATACTCTGGCTGTTCGAGGAGGAATTTTAGAATAGATGATAAGTAATCAACGAAAAAACATCCTAAAGATTTTTATAGTAATTTGTCTGTTCGGGCTTTTACTAACAGCGTGCAGCCCCAAAGACCGACTTCTTGGTGTTTGGGCCGAGCAAAGCAGCGACCTACAGATCCGCTTCCACACCGGCGATACAATCAGCCAACAGGCTTACTTTGACGAAGCGCTCCTGACACTGACCGGGACATATGACATTCTCAATGACAGCCAGATAAGTATCGAATTCCAAGATGGCGATTGGCGTGGATTAAAATCCGGCCTCTACGAATATACCATTGACGGCGATGAATTAACGTTAGATGGCATGTCTTTTACCCGTCAGCCAGACGTTTATAATTTGGAATAATAGTATTTATTTTATGAGTGTTAGGATGGGGAGCGTAAAACGTAACAGATAAATCTTATATTCTACGCATTACACATTACGCTTTACCCATTAATTTGTCTTGTTATGCCAGGCATCCAAAAGTGCTTTTTCTCGTTCGGCCGTTAAACCTGCCCGCCAGGTATGGTCATCCGGGCGGCTGTTAGCCCAATCCAGCGTGTCCTTTACCGTTTCGCTGAGGGAGCGGAAGGTAAGGCCAGTTGCAAGGGCTTTGCTAATATCAACGGCCGCCCAATAAGCGCTATCAGAATCAGGCGGGAGCCAAACCGGCAACTCTGCCCAAGGCTGAACCTCAGCCGCTTCCAAAAAATCCTTATTAGCCCAAGTAAAAGTCGTTTCACTATTGCTTATTTGTTGAGTAGTTCGGAACAGTTCCCCAAAGGTCAGGGTGTAATCTGGGCCAGTCAGATTATAGACGCCGACTTGCCGTTTCTCAGCCATATCCAGAATCCATTGTGCCTGATCTCGCACATCAACGACTTGTAGAGCTACCTCAGGTTCAACTGGAGCCAGAACTTCACCCCCTTTTGCCACTCGTGAAACCCAATAGGTAAAGCGATCGGTGGGATCATTAGGGCCAACAATGAGACCTGAGCGAACATTTAGGACTCGGCCCGGCATGGCATCTTCAGCCGCTTTCTCACACAAAGCCTTCAAACCTCCATAAGTTTCACCTGTCACCTCTTCCACTGTCTCGTCTTCTAACTGAGCTACTGGATAATCTTCGTCAATGGCTGGTTTGCTCGTATCCGCATAAACGGAGATGCTCGAAATGAAGGTGTAATGTTCAACGGCATCAGCCAGCATTTCGGCCGAATCACGAACAATTCGCGGCACATAGCCACAAGTATCAATAACAGCATCCCATTTGCGGCCTCTCAACGCTTCCAGATTGCCATCTCGATCCCCCCGCAGCTTCTCAACTTCAGGGAACAAATCCGCATTATGCTGCCCGCGATTAAAGAGCGTCACCTCGTGCCCTCGTTGCAAAGCAATATCAACAATATGTCGGCCCAAGAAAACAGTTCCACCCAATACAAGTAATTTCATCATGTCATCTCCATATGTTTGTTACGGCCGTGCCGTGCATATCTACTCTATTCTTTTTTTGCGCCTTCGCGTGAGCATCATTCATCAGTTTTCAGATAGGCACAAAAGCGTTAAAATAGATAATATCACTTTTTGCTCAATTAGATTGTAAACAAGGATAACTTAATGGACGTTCAGGTTAGTCAGGGTAACATCCAAGATTTCGATGCAGACACAATTATCGTCAATTTATTTAAGGGTGTTACCACGCCCGGCGGTGCAACTGGAGCGGTGGATAAAGCCCTCGACGGCGGTATCGGCGAGCTGATTAACCAGGGCGACTTGAAAGGTAGCAGCGGCCAAGTGGCAACCCTTTACCCTCGTGGCGCCATTCCCGCTCAGCGGGTGATAGTCGTTGGTTTAGGCAAAGCCGACGACTTCAATATCGAAGGAGTTCGCAAAGCGGCTGCCTCCGCCATCGACCAGGCCCGGAAATTGAACGCCAAGCATGTCGCAACTATCATACACGGGGCCGGAATTGGTAATTTGCCAACGGCCGAATCAACTCAAGCCGTCGTCGAAGGCAGCTTGCTGGCCCTCTATCAATTCGATGCCGACAAAGAGAAATCTGAAGCAGATGAAAATAATATCGAACGTCTAACCATTGTTGAGTTCGATAAAGCCAAAATCGAGGCCGTTAATGAGGGTATAAAATCTGGGCAGGCAGTGACCGCTGGTGTTGCGCTCGCCCGCAACCTGGTTAATATGCCTCCTAACGTCGCCACCCCGACCAAGATGGCCGAAACAGCCACCCAAATCGCCAGTGACCATCAAATGAAGCTTACCATTGGCGACCGGGCTTGGGCGGCCGAACGTAAAATGGGCGCTTTCCTGGCCGTTGCAAAAGGGGCGGGCGAACCACCAAAATTTATTGTCCTGGAACATAACGGCGACCGTGAAGATTTAGATACCATCGTGCTGGTCGGCAAAGGCATCACCTTTGACACGGGCGGCATCTCAATTAAGCCAACAACCAATATGGGTTTGATGAAAACTGATATGGGAGGGGCTGCGGCCGTTTTAGGGGCCATGAAAGTGGTCGGAATGCTCAACCTCCCCCTCCGTATCATCGGCATCACCCCTTGCACCGAAAACATGCCCGATGCCAACGCTTACCGACCAGCCGATGTCATCAAAGCCAGCAACGGTAAAACCATTGAGATTATCAGTACTGATGCCGAAGGCCGTATGGTGCTGGCCGACGGGCTGGTCTACGCCGCTCGCTATAATCCTAAAGCCGTTATCGACCTGGCTACCCTGACTGGGGCTTGCGTTGTTGCCTTAGGAAAAACGGCCGCTGGACTTTTCTCCGCCCACGATGGCCTACGAGACAAAATAGTCTCCTCCGGTCAACGCGCCCATGAGCGCGTCTGGCCCCTGCCCCTCTGGGATGACTACAAAGAGTACATCAAATCAGATGTAGCTGACGTGAAAAACAGTGGTGGCCGCTGGGCTGGCGCTGCCACAGCCGCCATATTTCTCAAACAGTTCACCGATTTCCCTTGGGCCCATCTCGACATCGCAGGTGTCGCCTATTCCGATAAAGCAACCCCCTATTCCCCGGCCGGAGCAACTGGCTTTGGCGTTCGGTTGCTAACCGAGTTCTTGCGTCAATGGTAGATTTCTGCTGAGTATCCGCCAAAATGAATCCTGTTCCTTCAAATCGATCAGAGTCAGATAGATAGTTGATATACCAAAGCACAGCATCCGAAAATATATCTCGAAATCCTCAGTTCATTTGCTGTCTATCCTATACTCTCTGTGGTGAATCTTCTGATCTAAATAAAGTTCGTTCAATTCGTGTAATTCGTTGCTATCCTACAGGAGGTTAAATAGATGCCAGTACCCACCCCCCCATTAACCCTAGGTGTTGAGGAAGAATACCAGATCATCGATCCAGAAACGCGCAATTTGCACTCCTATATCAGTGAATTTTTGTCGCAAGATGAGACAAGCCCGACCAAACTCAACATTCAACCAGAATTAATGCAATCCCAGGTTGAGGTCGGAACCCACGTTTGTCGCAATATCAAAGAAGTTCGCCAAGAAGTAACCCGCCTCCGCCGAGAGGTGGTTGATTTAGCCCATAAAAACGGCCTCGAAATTGCCGCCGCTTCCACCCATCCCTTTGCCAATTGGGAAGAGCAATCTATCACAGAAGGGGTACGCTACAAAGAGCTGTTAGATGATATGCAGCGCGTAGCTCGTGGCCTGCTCATCTTTGGTATGCACGTTCATGTTGGCTTCGGTGACGATACCGAATCGAAAGATTTGATGATAGATGTCATGAACCAGGTCCGCTATTTCATCCCCCATCTATTAGCCCTCTCCACCAGCTCCCCATTCTGGCAAGCCCAAAACACAGGCCTAAAGTCATACCGGAGCGTCATCTTTGAAATGATGCCCCGCACAGGCATTCCCCATTCCTTTGCCTCTTGGGCCGAATACAAACGGTTTGAAAGAACATTAGCCAATGCGGGCGCGTTCGGCAAGAAAGACACCAGAGCCAAAATCTGGTGGGATATCCGTCCCCATCCTGTATTCGACACCCTCGAATTCCGCATCACCGATATTTGCACCCGTGTTGAGGAATGTATCTGCATCGCTGCGCTATTTCAAGCTATCTGTGCCAAGCTCATTAAGTTACGCAAAAACAACCTCTCCTGGCGACAATATCGTCACATGCACATCACCGAAAACAAATGGCGGGCTGTTCGCTACGGCATTCATGGTGAATTAATCGACTTTGGCGAAGAAGCCTCTATCCCCTTCCACTTCTTAATGGAAGAGCTGCTAGAGATCGTTGATGATGTCGTTGACGAATTAGACAGTCGCCAAGAGGTTGAATATATCCGAACGATGTTACGCAACGGAACCAGCGCCGATCGCCAGGTAAACGTCTACCTCGAAAATGGCGGCGACGACAATCGAGAAGAAGCTCTCAAGGCCGTTGTTGATAATACCATCAAGGAAACCCAAGAGGGCCTCTAAAGAGTAAATAGCAAGTTGCAAAAGGCAAGAAACCGATTGCAACTTGTCATTTACTTTTTGCGTCGGCTATGATGAGAAATGGGAAAGTTTATTGACCTCAGCCACACAATCGAAGATGGTTTAATCACCTATAAAGGTCTGCCTGCCCCAATCATTTGTGATTTCCTTAGCCGGGAAGCATCTCGCCAACATTACGATCCAGGCACCGAATTCCATATCGGCAAAATCGAAATGGTCGCCAATACCGGCACCTACCTGGATTCACCCTTTCACCGCTATGCCGATGGAAAGGATATGTCAGAATTACCCTTAGATTCCCTGGCAAACCTGGATACAGTCGTGATTCGGGCAACCGACTGCAAGATCATTAACGCCTCTTTATTTCATGGACACGATTTGGAGGGGAAAGCGGTGCTGATCCACACAGGCTGGTCAATCTTTTGGAATACAGAACAGTATTTTGAAGGACATTCCTACTTGACCGAGGACGCGGCCGTTTTTCTCCGAGATGAAGGCGCGGCCTTAGTGGGAATAGACTCATTGAACATCGACAATACGGCCGAAAGCCACCGCCCCGTCCATTCCACTCTGTTAGCGGCTGAAATTCCCATCATTGAACATATGACCAATTTAGCCGCTTTGCCTGACCAACATTTCCCGTTCTTTGCTGTGCCAGTAAAAGTCAAGGCTATCGGCTCTTTTCCCGTCCGAGCCTTCGCAATTGTATGATGCTTTTCAAAGTAGTGGGAGTAAATTAGCTAAGTGGCGAGTCGGCGCGTTATTAGTAACCCTGTTCTCAAGGATAAGATCACCTTTTTGAAAACGGCCGAAGAAACCAACGGCGAATATACCCTCCTCGAAATGGAACTTGCCCCAGGTGGTGGTAACGCCCTCCATTATCACAAGCATTTCACAGAGAAATTCACTGCCTTAGAGGGGCAGTTGGGCTTGGAATTGGCCGAACAAACGCATCTCTTAGAACCTGGACAATCAGCCCTGGCCCCGGTCAATGTCCCCCACCGCTTCTTTAACCAATCAGACACCACCACCCTTTCAACCGTCGAACTACGCCCCGGCCAGCCAAACTTTGAACGAATGCTCCAAATCAGCTATGGTTTGGCAAGCGAAGGCAAAGCCAATTCCAACGGCGTTCCCAAAAACCTTTTTTACACCGCTCTCCTCTTTCAGCTAGCAGATACCCACGCCCCCGGCTTTCTATTCAAAACCGCCGCCACCCCACTCCTAAATCTCCTAGCCAAACTCGCCAAAAAACGCCGCCTAGATCACCATTTCTCAAGATACGTTCAAGATTAAGCTAACAGTTACCTGTGTCAACCAACTAACAAATTCGTGTAATTCGTTGCAAACAAAAGGAACCCAACATTTATGAACGAAACTGAACGAAAAACGGCCGAAGGCATTCTTCTAACCGACCAATACCAGCTAACCATGGCCCAGCTCTATTACCGCAAGGGCATCCACCAACGGCCGTCCCAATTCGACCATTTCTTCCGCAACTACCCCAACTACGGCGACCACCAAGCCGGATACTGCATCAACGCTGGGCTAGAATGGCTCCTAGACTGGATGGCAACCGCCCATTTTCGGGATCAAGATATCGACTATTTGCGGGGTCAGGTCGGCCGTACTAGTCGTCGCCTCTTTGATAATGACTTCCTCGACTGGCTCAAGCAAGAAGGCAACTTCAATAGCATCAACCTTTGGGCCATCCCCGAAGGCCGCGTCGTTCATCCCAGCGTTCCTCTGACCGTCGTTCAAGGCCCGCTCGCTCTAACCCAGATATTAGAAACGGCCCTCCTTAATCAACTTAACTACCAGACCCTGATCGCCACCAAAGCCGCCCGCATTCGGGAAAGCGGCCGGGGCCAGGTCATGCTAGAGTTCGGTCTGCGCCGCGCCCACGGCAAAGGCGGCAACGCTGGAACCAGAGCCGCCATCATCGGCGGGGCCGACTTCTCCTCTAACGTCGGCACCTCCCATATCCTCGGCTACCCGCCCCAAGGAACCCACGCCCACAGCATGATCCAAACCTTCATGGCCCTCGGCGAAGGGGAATTGGCCGCCTTCCAAGCCTACGCCGACTTATACCCCGATGACTGTATCCTCCTGGTAGACACCATTAACACCCTCCAAAGCGGTGTCCCTAATGCTATTAAAGTCTTTGAAGAGCTGCGCCGTAAGGGTCATCAACCCGTCGGCATTCGTCTCGATTCCGGCGACCTGGCCTACTTGAGTATTCAGGCCGCCAAAATGTTAAATACGGCCGGGTTCCCCAACACCTCCATCGTCCTCTCCAGCAACCTTGACGAATTAGTCATCTGGCAGATCATCACCCAAATCGCCCAGGAAGCGCCCCATTATGGCCTTGATGCCGATGAGGTGATCGGCCGTCTCGTCTACGGCGTCGGAACCCGCCTTATCACCTCTCAAGGTAAATCAGCCCTCGGCGGTGTCTTCAAACTCGTCGCCCTCCAAGACGAAGGCGATTGGGAACCCGCCATCAAGATTTCAGAAAACCCCATCAAAACCCCCAACCCTGGCCAGAAACGCGCCTGGCGCATTTACGATGAGCGTGGCAAAGCAACGGCCGATCTCCTCGCCCTCGAAGAAGAAGACCCCCGTCAAATGGACACCCTCTTCCTCCACCATCCCACCGACCACACCAAATATCGAACCCTCCTCCAATCCCAGATCAGTCGTGTAGAGCCACTACATATAGAAGTCCTGCGCAACGGCAACCTCATCTATGAGTTACCAACCATCGACCAAATACGCCAAAACAGAATCAACGACCTCGAACAGCTAGACACTGGTGTTCGCCGTCTATTGACCCCCCACATTTACCATGTATCCTTAACACAAGCGCTCTGGGACTTAAAACAGTCTCTTATCCGTTCAACGTTATAAGCAATATGCTCTGTGCGCGCCATGTTCTCTGTGGTAAATTCCCCTAACACCTATAAATTTCGTTCAATTCATCTAATTCATGGCTGATATATAAGGAGTACAAAATGGCAAAACAATGGCCCTCAATTTCAGATTACTTTACCAATCTAAAACAACCCATGCCCCTCCGAAAGAAAATGACCCGCCTAACCGTCAACATCTCCCGCCGTGTCATCCTCCGCAAAACATGCTGCGGCAATCACGGCGAACCTGGCTGTTGAAAGACCGACCACTCGGCCGGTTCGGCCGAACACCATCATCATAGTCACGATCATCATGATCACACTCATAACGATAGTTATGACCATGACGATAGTTATGACCATGACCACCAACATGAATAAAACGAGGCTTACAAACGGCCGTTTCCTACCATCATTTAACCAAAGAGACCACCCACACTCATCTCAATCTTCATCACCGCTAGTGGAAAAACTAAATGCCTAATCTCGTTCCCCATTTTATACTCAACCAGTATGAAGCCGGGGAGCGGAACGGCCGTTTTCCCGCCGTTGTCCTCTTTGTCGATATCAGCGGCTTCAGCACCATCACCGACAACCTAATGGTTCACGGCCAGCACGGATCCGAAGTGTTAGTCGATGTGATGCGCTCCATTTTCGATCCCCTTGTCCAAAGCATCTTCGATCAGGGTGGATTCGTTATCGGCTATGCAGGTGATGCCTTCACCGCCGTCTTTCCCGAAGGGGACGATGCCGACACCATTCGGCTCAGAGCCTTTACCGCCGCCTGGCAGATGCAGGAACAAATGGCCGAGATCGGTACCGTTTCAACCATTTATGGCACCTTTACCCTCTCCGCCAAAGTCGGTGTCGCTGCCGGGGAGATAGAATGGGGCATTGTAACGACCACAGATGAACACCGGGCGACCACCTATTTCCGGGGCAGCGCCATCAATGGCGCTGCTGGGGCCGAACACCAATGCCAGGCAGGCGATATCGTCATAGATAAGGTCGGGTTCAATGCTATCTCAGCCTTCGTTGAAGCGGAGCCACTCCCCGAACATTTTCGGATTACGGCCGTCACCACTGCCCTTCCCCCGGCCCAACCGGTCAACATCCCACCCGCCAACCCTGAAAGCCTGATCAAATTCGTTCCAGATACGATTGATGCCCATGCCTATTCCAGTGAATTCCGTCAAGTAGTCACCCTGTTTATAAGCCTCCGTAATGTCCAATCTGAAACCCAACTAAGCAGCTTTATGCAGACCCTGTTCAGGCTTCAAGAACAGTATCGGGGCTTGCTCATCCGGCTGGATTATGGTGACAAAGGGGCCAATTTGCTGTTGTTTTGGGGAGCGCCCATCGCCTATGAAAACGATATAGAGCGCGTTTTGAATTTTGCCCTCGATCTTCAAAGCCAGACGAGTATTTCCATCGTTGCCGGAATCACCTATCAAATCGCCCATGCCGGATTCATCGGCAGTCATCTGTTTGAGGAATACACCTGTTATGGGCGAGGGGTCAATTTGGCTGCCCGCTTCATGATGGCTGCCCCGCGTGGTGAAATTTGGCTGGATGAAAACATAGCCCGCCAGGCCAGCCAGCTATTTGAAATTGAATCAAAAGGCATGGTTCCCTTCAAAGGCTTCGCCGACCCGCAACCTGTTTACACGCTCCTAAGCCGCAAAGACGTGAGGGACGCTGTCTATCAAGGCGACCTCGTCGGACGAGAAGAAGAGCTGGGCCGATTAGCCGAATTCGTTCAACCTGTTTTCCAGAGCCAATCGGCCGGAACCCTGATCGTTTGGGGCGAAGCTGGTCTTGGCAAAAGCCGCCTCATTCATGATTTTCAGGATACGGCCGTCTTCCAAGACAAAACCATTCTATGGGCGTTGTGTCAGACCGACGAAATTTTACGCCACTCTCTAAACCCATTCCGCTATTGGCTTCGCCGCTACTTTGAGCAGTCCACCGACCAGTCCGATAACCTCAACAAACGGAATTTCAGTCGCAAACTAGATGGCTTGATCGCTGCTTCAGAAGTATCCGATTTAAGGGATGAGTTAGATCGAACACGCTCCTTTTTAGGTGCGTTAGTGGATTTGCACTGGCCCGACTCCCTATACGCCCAGCTAGACCCGAAAGGCCGCTTTGAAAATAGCCTCATCGGTTTGATTGTCCTTTTACAAGCCGAAAGCTTACAACAGCCCGTCATCATTCATCTGGAAGATGCCCATTGGCTGGATGAGGACTCAGTCCAATTCTTACAGCGACTGCCGCTAAGTTTAACCGCAACAGCCGATCTAACCTATCCAATCGCCATTATCGCCACCGCCCGGCCAGCCCAGGATTTCCCTGACCTGCCATTCGACCAGGAGTTGATTCTAGGCTCATTATCCCGCGCTGATCTCGGTCGCCTGACGGCCGACATCTTAGACGGGCCTGCCGCGCCTGCTCTGCTCAATTGGCTTGTTGAACGGGTAGAAGGCAACCCCTTTTTCGCCGAACAGGTCGTCCGCTTTTTGCAGGAACAAAACCTCTTAATTCAAACCGAAACGGGCTGGGCTGTAACCGAGGAGCTAACGGTCGCCCTCCCGACCGATGTCCGCGCCGTGCTGGTCGCTCGCCTGGATCAGCTAGCCGCCGAAGTCAAAGAGGTCGTCCAGATGGCCGCCGCATTAGGCCGTGAATTTGAAGTCCGTTTGCTGGCCCAGATGCTCCAAGAGGAGAGCGGACTGCCCGGAAAATTGGAACAGGCCGAAGAAGCCGCAATTTGGTCGGTCCTAAGCCAGTTGCGCTACCTCTTTAACCATGCTCTGCTGCGAGATGCAGCCTACAAGATGCAAGTCCGCGCTCGACGACAAGCCTTGCACCAACTGGCCGCCGAAGCGCTGACGGCCGTTTATGGGGATGACCTCTCCCCCCATTATGGCGAGTTAGCCTATCATACCGAGCAAGCAGGGATGATAGAGCAAGCCCGACATTTCTTAGAACAGGCTGGCGATGTCGCCTGCGCCGCTTACCAGAACAGTCAGGCCATCGACTATTACGGCCGTGCCCTGAACCTGACCCCCGATACCGACCTCGAAGCCCAGTACAGGCTGCTGCTGGCCCGCGAAGGGCTGTATGATTTACAGGGCAAACGGGAGTTGCAAGAACAAGACCTCTCCGCCCTGCAAATCCTGGCCAAGCAGCTAAACGACCTTAACAAGCAGGCCGAAGTGACCCTACGCCGAAGTCAAATGGCCCTGAATATAAGTGATTATCCGGCCGCAACAGCCGCAGCCGAACGGGCTATTTCCCAGGCCCAAGCTGTCAGCAACCCGCTACACGTCGCCGCAGGTCACAGTCTCTGGGCCTTAAGTCTGCGGCAGCAAGGCAAATACCAAGCCGCCTTCGCCCAGTATGAAATAGCACGGGGTCAAGCCCAGATCGCAGGGGAGGATAAGGTTCTGGCCCAATGTTTACAAGGGATGGGCGGCGTCACCTTTTTTCAGGGAGACTTTGACGAGGCGACCCGCTACTTTGAACAAGCGTTGATACTTTATCGCCAACTTGGTGATAAGCAAGGGGAAAGCGTCTGCCTCCATAGTTTAGGCGTTGTGGCCAAAAATCTTAGAGATTATACGGCCGCGCGGGAATCTGCTGAACAAGCGTTAGACGTATACCGTCTGATTGGCCACCAACAAGGACAGGGATTTTGTTTGACGAATTTAGCCAGTATTGCCCGACGCGAGGGTGAGTTCGCCAAAGCCGAATCCTACTATAAAGAGGCGCTGCGAAACAGCCGACAGACCGGAGATAGATCGGCCGAAAGCGTCTGTTTAGGCAATCTAGGCATTGTGGCTTGCGATGTGGGAAACTATGTCGAGGCCGAACCATATCTTCAACAAGCGTTAAGCATTAACCGCGCCCTCGGTGACAAAATGGGCGAAAGTCACTGTTTGAATAATCTAGGCGTTGCTACTCATGATTTGGGAGAACTCGCTCAAGCCCAAGCCTATCTGAATGATGGCTTGAAAATTTGCCAGGAGATCGGTTTCCGCGAGGGACAGGGAACGATTTTGAATGAGCTGGGCAATGTGGCCTATGATCTCGGTGATTACCAGGAAGCCGAAATACTTTTCGAGCAGGCGCTTTCGCTGCGTCGAGAACGAGGGCAGACTCATTACATGGCCGAAGACCTCGTCGGATTAGCTCAGGTGAACCTCGCCTTTGGCAATCTTGACCGGGCAAAACAATATGTAGAAGAGACCCTGACCTACCTTGAGGAAAACGCCACAATGACTGGGGCAGAACGGCCGTTTCGCGTCCACCTCATCTGCTACCAGGTACTACAAGAAAGTGGTGATGAAAGAGCGGTGGCCCTCCTGACCCAAGCCCACAGTCACATTCAAGAGCTAGCCGACAACCTAGAGAATGAGACGCTGCGCCAATCATTCTTAGATAACGTCCCATCCCATCGTGAAATCGGCCGTGAATTCAACGCGCTCAATTAAGGCGCTAGTCAATAAAGTAATAGCAATTTATACTTGTATTTGTATTCAGTGAAGGAGGAAAGATGCAGAACGAAGATTATGTAGCAGCCGAAGAAGGGAGAATCTGGCTTCATCGTAAGGAAGCGATTAAGAATTCCATAGATGAAATCACGACGATTGGGGATGATGATCCGCGATACGAGGGGCAATCGCCAGAAGAATGGGAAAGAGAGGGTCTGGCGCAAATGGAAGCGGCCGAGAATGAGCCGTTGGACCCCTTTTCAGAGATTTTCATGTCGCTTGGCGTTATTGTCTTGTACGAACATTGGCAGATGCAGTCATGTAAAAGGTTGCTAGATTCACTGCAAGAGTTTCTAGATCCACTTTATGATTTCTTTTTAGAGGGTTTCTATGGCGAACACCGCTATCTCGAACCTTCCAAATCTTTCCCACCCAGATATGTTTTGAGGACGCTGTTAGATCAGGTTTCGATCGATCTCAAAATCGTCCAGAGCGCTATGTCCGCCCGCCTTTGGTCCCCGGGCGAGGATTTATCGTATCAAGGATTTATTCTCTATCAGGCTGATATTCTTTGTGAACATGCCCTCAGACCGGCGTTTCATAACGGTTTATTGAAACAATATACCCCCGCAATCTCCCATTTTGAGAAAAACTTTACCGCTCGTCTGATACCGTATGAAAATATCCTCTTTGTTGGCATTCCTTATACAACCATGATGGCTCCAGATCCAGATGAGGAAGAAGCGGATGATAACTTCTTCGGCCGTCTCTCCCGTGATTTTCTGGCCATTCCCCATGAGGTAGGACACTTTATCTATTGGAATGCCCAGATTCCAGGTTCCGACGAATATGTGAATGAATATCTGGATAGGCGGCTGGAAGAGAGCAAAATTCGCACCTGGGATTGGCGCCGCCAATGGCTGGAGGAGATATTCTCTGATATATATAGCTGTCTGGTTGCCGGGCCTGTTGTCATCCTTGATATGCAGGATTTGCTGACAGATAATTTACCCGGACATTTCCGGGAGGATCCGTCCAAGCATCCAATTCCTGTTTTACGGCCGTTCATCCAAACCCGAATTTTAAGAAAAATTAAATCCGCTGACGGAAAAAGCCTCTTTAAGAATGTGCCAAAACTAATGGACAGACAGTGGCGCAAGACGATTAGAACCCAGGTTGACTCAACCATTCGTAACCCCCTGAAATCATCTTACTATGTCCGTGGCGCCGCCCATTTACTAACGGGTAATGAGATAATCGACGCTTTAGATGAAGTCATCGATTTGATATTAGAAGCATTACAGGTCAAACAGCCGCCAGACAGTGACGGGTCATGGAAAGCCGCTACCTGGACACCGTTCACCACCGACCTGAAAAAGGGCGACAAAAATGTTAGCGATCTATACGATCAATTCGTTCACAAAGATTTTTCAGGCCAGGCCAGTTGGCGGGAATATAAAGCTGGCCTAGAAGCAGAGGTGAAGATTATCGAGGATTATCCCCTGCCAGAAATCACCGACCCCGACCAGATTATTCCAAGAAAGCAGTGGGAAGAGATCTTTTTATTCCGAGGTTGGTCAACCGAGGGGCCGGAAACGGATATTATTCCTTGATCTTTTGAGGTTAACATAATCGGTGCGCATCACCAACCTAAGCCAAACAGCTATTCGTCGTCATATCGAAACGTTGATTTTTAGATAGGATAGAAAAATAATCATCCGCGTTTATGCTCTTGACATATTGATGACTCCTGAATATGATTTGATGTATGAGAACGACGATTCGATTAAATGACCAACTATTAAATGAAGTAAAGAAATTGGCTAATCAAAGAGGGCAAACAATGACGGCCGTAATTGAAGAGTCATTGCGCCAGATGTTAGCCATGCGCAAGCAGATGGCGGTTGAACCACCAATTGAGCTGATTATCGTAAATGGAAACGGATTGCAACCAGGGGTAGATTTGGATGATTCGGCCGCATTACTTGATTTGATGGAATGATTTAATGATTCTGCCTGATGTAAACGTACTTGTTTATGCTCATCGGGCCGACGCACCAAACCACGCTGCATACCGACAATGGCTTGAAGATGAGATAAATAGCGAGCAAGCATTTGGTTTGTCCGAACTTGTATTAAGTGGGTTTCTGCGTGTCGTCACCCATCCACGCATTTTTAATCCGCCAAGTGAATTAGCCGTTGCTCTGGCCTTTGTCAATCAATTACGTAATCGACCAAACTGTATTCTGATTCAAGCCTCTTCACGTCACTGGGGAATTTTTACCCGACTTTGTCTTGAAGTTGACGCAAAAGGTAATCTGGTGCCAGATGCTTTTTTAGCTGCTTTGGCAATTGATTCTGGCAGTGAATGGATAACGACAGATCGAGATTTCAGTCGTTTTCCCGGCCTTAATTGGCGACATCCACTTCAATCTTAACAAATTGTATTTTTACAACACTTTCTTTTTCAGGCTTGATCTGGCTCCTAAAGTATGCTATCCTGCTCCACAATTAAGAAAGGAACTTTGAGATGAACAAATTTTCCGGCAAAAACTTACTATTAAATGGCCTAGGACTTCTAGGCTGTAATTTACTATGCCGGAACGCACGAGGTTTCATTCTCAGGTAGAAAGTTCTTTCATCTAATTTTCCTGATAAAGGCCACGATGCCCCCGGCATCGTGGCCTTTTTTTGTTGCAATGATAATCAAGATGGTCAAATATAAAACTCTCTCCAGATGACCATCTTAACAAATCATCCCATATGAAGCAGCCAATTATTCGTTATAATCGAAAATAGTTAAAAACAATGGAGATCATGCAATGACCCAAAAATATGATTTTAAAGCGATAGAACAGAAATGGCGGCCGTATTGGCAGTCAATCGACCTCTACAAAACCGGAGCAGACCCCAACAAACCCAAACAGTACATCCTCGATTTCTTCCCCTATCCCTCCGGCGCAGGTCTCTCCGTCGGCCACGCCCGCAATTACGTCCCAACCTGCGTCGCCGCTCGCTACAAACGGCTGCAAGGTTACAACGTCCTCCACCCCATGGGCTGGGACGCCTTCGGCTTGCCCGCCGAAAACTACGCCATCCAGCATGGGGTGCATCCGAAGGTTGCTTCTGAACAGCACTCGGCGACGTATAAGCGTCAGATGCAGCTGATGGCATGTTCGTATGATTGGTCGCGGGAGTTTAGTTCGACGGATGTGGATTTCTATCGCTGGACGCAGTGGTTTTTCTTGCTGCTGTTTAAGCGGGGGTTGGCTTACCAGGCGTTGGGCAGCCAGTGGTGGTGTCCAGTGGATAAGACGATTCTGGCGAATGAGCAGGTGGAAAACGGCCGTTGCTGGCGCTGCGGCTCCGAAGTCACCAAGAAAGAGTTGAAACAGTGGTACTTCAAAATCACCGACTATGCGGAACGGCTGCTGGACGACCTCGACACCATCGATTGGCCTGATGCTATCAAGACCATGCAGCGCAACTGGATCGGCCGTAGCGAGGGCGCAGAAATCACCTTCGCCATCCAAAATTCCAACCAACAGGTTGGAACATTTACCACTCGTCCCGATACCTTGTTCGGCGTTACCTTCCTCGTCATCGCCCCCGAACATCCTCTTGTCGAGCAGATCACAACGGCCGAACAACATGCCACCGTCACCGCCTACGTCGAACAGGCCAAACGAATGAGCGAAATCGACCGCCTGTCCACCGACAAAGAGAAAACCGGCGTCTTCAGCGGCGCCTACGCCATCCACCCCACCACCCGCCAACCCATCCCTATCTGGGTCGCCGACTACGTGCTGATGGGCTATGGAACCGGTGTCGTCATGGGCGTTCCCGGCCACGACAGCCGCGACTTTGCCTTCGCCAGCCGCTACGAACTGCCCATCATCAAGGTCATCGCCCCAATTGAAGAGCCTGACGGTGCATCTCAGGGAACGGCCGCAGCCTACACTGAACCAGGTATCATGATAAATTCTGGCCCATACAATGGCTTGAGTTCAGACGAAGGCGGCCGTAAAATCGTTGCCGACTTGGCCCAAAAAGGCCTGGCAACCCCAACCATCAGCTACAAAGTCCGCGACTGGCTCATTTCCCGCCAGCGCTATTGGGGCGCACCCATCCCTATCGTTCACTGCCCCGACTGCGGCCCCGTTACCGTCCCAGATGAGGATTTGCCCGTCATCTTGCCCGATATTGAGGACTACGAACCGACTGGAGACGGCCGTTCCCCCCTGGCAAAGGTCGAATCCTGGGTGCAGACACCTTGCCCCCAATGTAACGGCCCCGCCCACCGAGAAACAGATACAATGGACGGCTTTGCCTGCTCCTCCTGGTACTTCCTGCGCTTTGCCAGTCCCCATGAAGCCGACCGCGCCTTCGACCCCGAAGCGGTCAAATATTGGCTGCCCGTTGACACCTACATCGGCGGCGTCGAACATGCCGTCATGCACCTGCTCTACGCTCGTTTTTGGACAAAAGTGATGTACGATGCGGGGCTGGTTGACTTTGAAGAACCCTTTTCAACCCTGAAAAACCAGGGTGTTTTGCACGCTGCCAGCGGCCTCCGTATGTCCAAATCGAAGGGCAACGTCGTTCGGCCCGATGATGTTATCGCCGAACACGGGGCAGATGCTTTCCGAACTTATATCGTCTTTATCGGCCCTTTCGAGGGCGATGTCCTGTGGAACGACACCAATATCAAAGGGGTCAATCGTTTCCTGGAACGTTATTGGTATCTGGCTCAAGAGATGACTGCTAAAGATGGGAAGGGCGACCCGGCCATTGAAGATGGCTTCCGACGACAAATGCACCGCCTGATCCAACGCATCACCAGTGATTTTGAGCAGTATAAGTTTAATACGGCCGTTGCCGCTTTCATGGAATATATGAACTACCTCTATGACCAAAGGCACAAGGCTATCAGCCTCGCTTTGTGGCAAGAGGCGTTGGAAACCTATACCCAATTGCTCTGCCCCATCGCCCCCTTTATCACTGAAGAGATTTGGCAAACTACCTTGGGCCATGCGAACCAGTCTGTCCACCAAACCGATTGGCCCAGGTATGACGAGGCTTTAACAGTTGCCCAAGAGGTGACGATGATCATTCAGATTAACGGCAAGGTGCGGGATCAGGTGACGGTCGCGGCCGATATGTCCGATGAGGCCTTGGAAACGGCCGTCCTGGCCCGCGAAAAAGTCCAACGATATGTCAACGGCCAAGAAGTTCAGAAAATCATTATCGTTCCCCAGCGGTTGGTGAATGTTGTGGTACAGTAAAACAATTGGTGATTTGTAATTAGCAAAAGGATATTTATGAGTAGGCGACGATGGATATTAGTGGGGCTGGCAGCCGTTTTAGTGGTTGGTTGTTTTGTACTGTATCAGGTTATTTCTAGCCGGATTAATTTTCGGCCGTCTTTGGGCGATGGTGGTGTTGCCGAGGTGCAGGTTCCGCCAGGGTTTGAGGTGCAGGTATTTGCTGAGGGCTTGAATGGGCCGCGCTTTATGGCTTTTGGGCCGGATGGTGTTTTATATGCCGCCGATAGAGGCAATAATCGGATTGTGGCTTTGCCGGACGAGGATGGCGACGGCGCTGCTGATGAGATTCGGGTTTTTGCTACCGATCTTGAACGGCCGCACAGTCTTGTTTTTCATGAAGGAGCCTGGTATATCGGGGTTCAAACGGGGGTTGTCCGGCTGGTAGATGAGGATGCGGACGGCACGGCCGATTCTAAAGAGTCAGTCGCCAATTTGCCGACAGGCGGCTCCCACTCGACCCGAACGGTCGAATTCTTGCCAGACGGCCGTATGGTTGTCTCAGTTGGCTCAACCTGCAATGTTTGCGAAGAAGAAGACCCGCGCCGGGCGGCGGTTGTAGTCTATGACGATGCCAATGGTACAGGTGAATCACTCTTTGCCATTGGGCTGCGAAATGCGGTCGGGCTAGCCATTCATCCGACAACGGGAGAGTTGTGGGCGACGAATAACGGCCGAGATTTAATGGGCGATGACCTGCCGCCGGAGAATGTCTACATCGTTCGGGAAGGGTTGGATTATGGCTGGCCCCGCTGTCATAGCGGCGACATTTCCGACCCGGAATTTGGCGGGCCGAATGCTTGTGATGGCGTTGAACAGCCAATAACGGCAATGCAGGCCCACTCTGCTCCGTTGGGAATGGTCTTTTATACAGGTCAAGATTCTGAGCATCCTTTTCCAAAAGAATATTGGGGCGATTTGTTCATTGCCTTTCATGGCTCTTGGAATCGGAGCGTGCCAACGGGATACAAGATTGTTCGGCTGCCGCTTGATGGCAGCCAACCAACCAGTTCGGTGATTGACTTTGCTGTGGGTTGGCTAGATGAAGCGACAGATGAGGCAGACGGCCGTCCGGTTGGCCTCGCTGTTGGGCCGGATGGGGCGATGTATGTTAGCGATGACAAAGGTGGCTTTGTATATCGGATTTGGTATCGTAATCCGTAATTCGTAGTTGGGTGTTTGTTGTGAATGTAGAGGAGCAAGCAGCTCCTACCTGTGATTGAAAGCTATCTCATCAAAGGGATGGTTCGGTAGCATTGATTGTGGCTCATTCAAAATCTGATGCTTGAACGGTTTGACCCGTTACATGATTATAGGATTCGACTATCAGCTGAAAAATTATATCTAATTCGGCCGTAGATTGGGGCGTAAAAAGCATCATAAACCCATCCCAACCGTCTCGTTCATTGGTTGCTTGACTTTTCACCAGAGACCATTGGCTATTGTGATGAAATATACTCCACCATCTTTTGACAATTTGCTTCTACTCTATCTTCAAGATTTTCTAATATCCCGTTCCATTGCTCTATCGTCATATCAATACACGTCTGAATAACTTCGTCAGATGGTTCGGACTCGATAGCTTGCTGTACAATCTCTTGCATCGATAAGATTAAGGCTCTATTTGTTTCTAAATGTGTTTTTGTGGCCAATATCCCAGTATGTCCGGGAATCAACACCTTGAAATCATATTCTTCAATTAATATATCATGAGCTTGTAGATGGGCACCCAGATCTATTGTGACACCAAACCCAGCAAATGGTGCAGAGCCAGGATGAAATAGATCCACGACCATCGCTACTTTTTGTCTTGGCGCATAAATGACAATATCGCCTACGGAATGGTATGTACCTATATAAGACAACTCTAACACTTGATTGCCAACCTCTAGGGTATAACTATCCTCAAACGTTATCGTTGGCGCAGGGACCCCAGATAATAAATCTGCTGCATCTTGATGAGCAATATACTCGATATTTGGAGGGAACATGCCAGCAGCCCCTACGTGATCATTATGAGCGTGGGAATAAACTACATGGGTTATTGGTTCGTCGGTTACCTCTTGTATTGCTTCGAGATAGAATCCTCTCATTGGTTGGGGTGCATCAATGACAATCACACCTTCCCCCGTCGTAAGGAACATGGTCTGATAGTGAGACCCTGACAGCCAATAGATGCCATCTGCAATTTCATCTACAAAATAACCTTTTGCAGGATCAGCAGCAGGGGGCTGCTCGGTATATCCTGACGTTTGTGGAAATTCATCGGTTGAATATCCATAGTCATCGGTTTGATATTCATAGTCATCGGCTGAATTTTCATTGTTGTTGGTCTCATATCCATAGCCATCGGTTGAATTTTCATTGTCATTGGTCTCATATCCATAACCGTCGGTCGAATTTTCATTATCATTGGTTGAATTTTCTGTGGCTACAGGAGTCTCCACTTCAATGACTGGCGTCACTTCAACCTGTTCTTGAACCTGGGTCGCTTCGACCGGCGTCACTTCAGCCGACTCTTCAACCGGTTCTGGATTGCTTGAACAGGCTCCTAAAAGGGTAACAGTGGTTATGAGAATGATTAACACTTTTATCCATTTATGCATTTTAATCCTCTTGGCGATTAGATGGTCAGGGATAAGTCTTGGACAAAGTTATCCCAGGCGACTATCAATTGATATACTGCTTGCCCCTGCGATAGCAAATGCCAATGAAGCAGTGCCTAAAATCAAAACTAACTCATACCCGTTTTCAGTAACAAAGAAACCATTGGGTAAATGCACTACAAACAGAGCAACTAGCATATCAATTGCAAGTAATAAGCCAACAATACGTGTCCCAATCCCTAAAATCAAAGCAAGACCACCCAGTAATTCAAGAAGCGAAACAACAATGGCGAAAAATCCGGCCGCCGGAATACCGAGGCTGTCAAAAAAACCACCTGTTCCCTCAAAACCAAATGTAAAAACTTTCTGCCAACCATGTACAAAAAAGGTTGGCTCATGTTCAGAACTAGTGAAGACGGACAAGAGCAGCGACAAAATTCGGAGTAACTTGTTTATGATTAACCGCAAATTCATGGATAGCCACATAACCAGAGAGATATTTCTTATGAACCCCACGAAAAGGTCGTAGAAAATTGCGTAACCCTGTCCAGCCGCCTTCGTTGGAATTAACATGAACCTCTCGGATACCGTCCCCATCAGCATCTCGCGCCCACTCGTTGTCGCTATGGCAAACGGTCAGGCGAACACGCTTGAGGCGATTGTAACTGTCGTATTCATCGGTGTATAAAGTGGCATCTGGTTTGGTAAACTGCTCAACAAATGAACACAAGGTAACTCCTTTGGTGTTTTTCATCACTCGGATACGTACCTGGCGTGATTCTCGACCTATCACAGCACAGATTGGCGGGCGGTCATTGGCAAAGGTGCCTCGTCCGCGCCGTTTGTTCGCTCGTCGTCGAGGTGGGTCATCCGGGTCGCCATGCCAATCGCTTTTTTTCCCCCGCATTCTGGAACATCTCATCCGTTTCTACTTCCAGGTCATCCAACGGATTTGTCTCTTGCTCTCGTTCAGCATTGGCTTGCAACAATCGCCGAACTTCAGTTGCCGTTGTCCGGCTGATGCCCAACTCTCGCGCCAACTTAGCCGTTGGTTTTCCCTGACACACTCCTCGGATAAACAAGACTGTCTGCTCCGGGGTAAAGTAGCGACCTTCAAATATCGTGCCGCTGTACAAATTGTAGATGCCTTTGCAATTCCGACAGCGGTAAACATCCAGGTCGCTCAGCTCAGTTCGTCGAAACCACAACCCCTGCTCAAAGGGCGCGTCGCAATGCGGACATTTTAAGCCACCAGGGTGAAAGTATCTTTCTATCCATTTCTCGCAGGCTACCCTATCCATTAGGTCTACTATTGGAAAGTCCATGCTTTTTATTCTATATCAGATCACTTGTACTGAACATGAGCCAAAAGGTTATCCCAACAATGACTCGAATGATTGTCATTGCCAAATCAGCTTTATCTGGTGCGGGCTTCAACAATGCTTTTAAATTCATATCTCTTTCTCCTTTAGGTTTTGTTTGATAGCAAATCAACAATAAGCTTGCGATTTTTGATGAAGTTACTCATTCCAAATGTCATATCTTTCATTAGGCGCTCGCATGAATGCCTCATCTGCAAACTGCTCATCAGTCAAGGTTTTCAACTGTGCTAGATACTCTATCCTAAGCACTCGCACAAAAAAAGAAAAGGGACTTTAAACCATTGTTTTGGTACTTTTTTGTACAATAAGTCAAAGCTGGGGATAATTACACTTGAGAAAGATGGCACAAAATCAATAATATACACTGTGCGGGGATTTATGGACTCAAATTCTAAAATCTACGTGACTAATCAAGATATTCCGCTACACACCTTTCGAACGGGACTCGAGACAACCCATGAGGAGATTCCCTTGGAATATCTTAACTTCAGTGATGCACCAGCACTGACTCAATCTACGAATCCACATCGCCACGACTTTTATGAGGTTCTTTATATAACTGGGGGTGAGGGGACTCATTTCATTGATTTTAATGCTTACCCAATAGAGCCACACACCTTCTACTTCATCTCGCCTGGGCAGGTTCATTATTGGAAAACGACTGTACCACTAGAAGGCGATATTTTAGTTTTCACGGATGATTTTTTGTTGCTCGCTCCAGCAGATTATATGGTTTTGCAAGAGCTTTCATTTTTCCACACGGTTGAGGGTAGTCCAGCGCTAAAGCTCAATGAAATCGATCATTTACAGGTAGCACAACTATTTCGGACTATTGCTGAGGAGTTTAAATCGTATGATTTTCGGACGGCATCGATGTTAAGATCATATCTGCACATCTTGCTTGTCCAAATTCAACGTATTTATGCAATCCAAGAAGGTAAAGCTGGAAATGGACAGGATAAAATCGCCCAAAAACTGACCCGCCGATTCAAGCAACTGATCACGAAACAGTTTGTTACGAATCAGTCGGTACGAGGCTACGCCGATCAACTGGGTGTAACAGTCAATCATTTGAACAAAACAGTGAAGGCTACGACGGGGTATACGCCTGGTCAACTTATTCGACGGGAGATTGTCCTTGAGGCAAAACGCTTATTTCGACATACAGATTTAACAGCGACTGAGATTGGCTATCGCCTGGCCTTCGATGATCCGTCCTATTTCGGTCGTTTTTTCAAACGTGAAGTTGGGGTAAGTCCTGGAAAATTTCGGCAAGATATGCCTAATAGTACACTTTGAATTGTGGAATCATTCATCGCCTAAACAAACGCCTATATCTCGTGCGGTTTGTATCCAGGTATGATCCAGGGGTACGGTTTTTCGCTTACCGACTACCTCGGATAGGGGCACGGCCTCCGTATCGTCTCCCCTGGCGGCTACCATCACCCCAAAAACGCCTTCATTGATGAGGGCGGCGCATCGGGTTCCTAATCGAGTCGCCAGCAAACGATCGGCGGCCGAAGGGGTACCACCACGCTGTAAATGGCCTAAAATCGTAATTCGGGATTCGAGGCGAGTTAGTCGCTCCAACTCGCGAGAAAGATGGAGGGTGCTGTTGTGCATCCGTGATTCGATTTTAGCCAACTCTGCTTTGGCTTCTTTGCGTTCTTTGCTTTCCTCTGCCTGCTTTTTTTGCGCTTGGGCAACTGCTAATTGGTTGGCAACTTCTTGCGACATTGCGCCTTCGGAAACGGCCACAATACTAAAGCGGCTGCCTTTCCGACTGCGATGGCGAATGGCTTCGGCCACGACATTAATATCATAGGGGATTTCGGGAAGTAGAATGACATCGGCTCCACCAGCAATCCCTGCACCCAACGCTAGCCAACCGGCATTATGTCCCATGACCTCAACCACGATAATGCGGTGATGGCTGTGGGCGGTACTGTGTAATCGGTCGATGGCTTCGGTGGCGATGCTCAAGGCGGTATCGAAGCCGAAGGTGACATCTGTCATGGCGACATCATTATCAATCGTTTTTGGCATGGTGACGATGTTGAGACCTGCTTCCATCAGGCGGAAGGCGTTTTTGTGGGTTCCGCCACCTCCTAAGCAGACCAGCGCATCTAAATGGTGACGATGGTAGGTATCGACCATGACGCTGGTCATATCCATTGTTTTGCCACCAACAGGCATTTTGTGGGGCTTGTCACGGCTTGTGCCTAAGATGGTGCCACCTACGGTGAGGATGCCAGATAGCTCTTGCCCGGTCAGACGCATGATGCGGTTTTGCATAAGGCCTCGAAAGCCGTCTCGAAAACCAACGATGTGCGTCCCATATGCCCCAATACTTGCTTTGCCAACGCCTCGAATGGCGGCGTTGAGGCCAGGACTATCACCCCCGGCGGTTAAGATGCCTACATATTTTGTCATTTGTCGCCCCTTTTCTGTGCTATTGGTATGAAGCTGGTTGCTATGATAACAAATATCGGTTGTTTTTCGAGCGATTGGAGAAATCCGATAAAAACTTGCCACGAATTAAACGAATTTTGTTATGGTCAAGGACATTTACTATAGAGAGAGACGTTTCTTGCTATGATTTGCTTAATCTGGCTGGAGGGTGATGAAATCGGCCGTTTCTACAATCAACCGTTCGGCCGTCTCTGGATCATAAAGCCCGACGCGCAGAACGGCCGAAGGGGGTAAGCTGCCATTGGGGAGGGTTAGCTGGTGGCTGTCGATGATATATTCACCGCTGGTCCAGCCTGTTGTTGGCCGAGTCCAGTTAGCTGGTTCGCCGTCGGATTGGATGATGATTTGACCGGATTCATCGACGAGGTGGACGAAGATGCGGTAGCTGGTGGGGAGTTCGGTTTTGGCTTGCCAGATGAGCGTGACTGCCAGGTTGTTGACATTTTTATCGGCCGTGTAGCCGATGAGTTCGATTTGCTCGCTGAAGGTGGCGTTGACGGCCGTTTCAAAATCAGGCGTTGAAAATAGTCGGTCGGGAGCGTTGATGGTGAGGGTTCCGAGGTCAATATCGTTTAGGCGGAATTGATAACGGCCGCTTTCCAGGTTGGCAGCGAGGCGAAGGCTGTGTTGGCCGCGCAGCCGTTCACCCGCTTCCCAATTCGATGGTGGATAGTTGGTGTGGACGGGCGGAATTTGCCAGGATTGAGCGGTTTGACCGTCGCTATTGAGCAAGGCTAATTCAAGGTTGTCGCCGCTAACTGATTGTCCAGCGATCTTTTCCCAGAACAGGATCAGCAGCATTTGCTCACCAGGAGAAGCCTCGGCTCGATCCTGGTTGTAGCCCAGCAATTGTAGTCCGGCCGTTTCAGCCTGGGACGGAAATTGGGGGGTAATGTCTGGCGGCTTATTGGGCCGGGTGACGGTGATTGTGCCAATCTTGACGGTTCCGTTAACGGCCGTTGGCCCCTGAGTGCTGCCATCAGGGTTTAATAAGGTTACTGGCTGTAAGTCGGCCAGATTAAATAGGGACAGAAGAATGTCGTATTGGCCGGGTGGGGTGCCGGACAGGATTTGAACTTCTCGACTGTCCCAAGCCCACTGTCCTCCAACCCAAAAGCTGGTAGCGGCGGTGGATTCATAGATACGAGGTCGAAAAGTCTCTTTGTCGCTCCATATATGCCCATCAGGGCCGACAATGGCGATATTGGATTGGTAGTTGTTGTCTGGTTGGGACAGGGTTTGCCAGGCAAGGTCGATGTCAAAGGTCGCCCCAGATGGGACTGATTGTTGGGATAGGTTGTATCCAGCAAATTGAAGTTCGTTGGCTTGTAACGTAATGGGATAGTCTACGATGGGGCCAGCTTCTTGGCGGAATGGGGTTTCTAGATTGTCAACGATGAGGAGTTTGAAGGGGATGAGAAGGAGGGCGGTTATTAGAAGCGGCGTGTAGGGTGATTTTCGGGGTTGGTGGGACAATTTGCCAACTTGTCGAAGGGGGAGGCGAACGGCCGTCACCACAACCCCGACCAGGCAAAGGAGGCTGACGAGGGCCATCAGGCTTCGGGTAGGGGTGGATTGCCAACGAATTTCGATGGTATGTTGTCCGGCGGGGACGGGGAAGGTGATAAATCCTTCTGGTTCGGTTGGTGTTATCTCCACTTCATCGCCGTCAACGAATGCCGTCCAGCCGGGAAAGGCGAAGGTGAGATAGTGGGCTTGGAAGGGGACGGGGGTGGTCAGGGTGATGTCGGCTGAATTGGGCGCGTATTCAACGGATTGAATTGATGCGCCTGCTGGCAGTTGGCTGGCATCGAAGCGTTGGGGCGTTTGCCCGGCCTGATAATCGGCTTCAAGGGGAGAGGAAGACGGCCGTTGTTGAACCGTGATTGGAAAATAACTGCCTTCAGGATCAACGCCAACAAGGCCCGTATTGTGTTCGTAAGCGTGAACGGTTTGGATGGTTGGGAAGGATTCATCGAGGCAGTAATGGGGGTAGAGGTAGGGCAGGGCTTCTAGTAGGAGTAAGGTTAAGGCAATGGCTGGCAGGATGAGCCGGACTGTGGCGCGAAAACGGTTTGTGTTTACGGATGGGGCAGCTTGTTGGTAGGCGGTGAAGGCTGTACCGGCCAGGAAAGCGACGGGTAGGGCTGCTCGACCGACGAAGCGCCAGGGGAATTGGACGAACTCGATCAGAGGCACGTTTTCCCAGAGGGGGCGGGATAGAGATAGGGACATGAGTAGGAGAACGATGGTGGCAAAGGCCATCATGAGGATGTGGCCGTGTTTTTCTTTGCTGGCCGACAGGATGTCGGCGCTCCTTTTCTTTTGTATGAGGATAAAACGGCCGAGGCCTGCAAGGGCCAGTATTGTTGGGACCCAGCCGAGGCGAATTAATAACGGCCGATTAAGCAGAGAGGGATCGGCGGGTTGGACAAGCGCGAAGATTTCGGTGAGAGTGGCGAAGTTGAAGCGGAAGTCGTTGTTGCGGGTGGTGACAGATTGGCTGATGGTGATCTCGTCTAGTTCCAGAAGTGCAGGGCCAACGTAGAAGGCGGTTAGCCCCAGGCCGAGGGCGAAGATGAGGGTTAGGCGGAGGACGGCCGTTTTCAGCTTCAGGCCATTGAGCCAGGCGACTAGAGTCAAGTAGATAAAAAGGATGGGGGTGAATAAGAGCAGGGAGATGTTGTGGCTGAGGGCCAGGAAGAGCAGGCCAAAGACGGAGATGAGGAAGGGAACGGCCGAGCCTTGCCGCATAAAGCGTCGTCCTGACCAGAGCAGCAGCGGGAAAAGGGGCAGCGCCAACGATTCGGGCTGATTGCCTCGAATGATGGCATCAATCAATTGATAGGGAGCGGCCATATAAGCGACGGCAGCGACAATGCCGGACAGGGGGCCGAAGATGTCGTTCACCCACAGATACATAAACCAGCCCGCAGCCAGAATGCAGAGCATATAAAACAGATTGACGGCTGCTGGCAGCGGTAGCCCTAACGCATGGGGAATTAAGGTCAAAAACAGCGGTGCGCCTTCACGGTAAAGGAAAAAGGGGTAGCCATAGCCGAAGGCCAAATCTGGCAGCCAACGGGAGAAGAACAGGCCGTTTTGCCAGGCGTGGAGCATGGCGGCAATGCGATGATAGTGCAGGTGGCCGTCATGGGTGCAGGCGCTGATCAGCCGAAAGAAGGGGCTGAGCAGGGGGAGGGCGAATAGGGTTATTAGGAGTAGGTGCCGGGGATGGGATGCCGGGGGCCGGGGATCGGGGATCGGGGATCGGGTGGTCATGGGATGGTTATCTCGATGAGGTATTGATCGTCTGGTAGTTGAGTGCCGTCGGCCGCAAACATGGGGGGGCGGAGGCCGTTGGTTTGGTTGTAGAGGCCGATGGCGATGGTGTAACGGCCGTTTGCTGGTCGATTCAATTGGTATTGTTCCTGAACAACTTGGCCGGAAACCCAGCTGTTGGTTGGTTCGAGTGGGGGCCGATCTCCCTGACTGATAGTGCTGCCACTTTCATCTATCAAGTGTACGAAGGTGGTGTAAAAAATGCCATCTGGATTGAGGGCTTGCCAGGTGACGGTTATAAGAATGGCTTCGTCAGTTAATTCGACGGCGGTTTCTTGAAGCTTGGCGACGGTTCCTAGCTGGATTTGGAGGGGGTCGAGATTGGTTGGCAGATCGAAGGCGCGGCTGCGGGAGATGATTTCTATCTGACCTAGTTCGATGGGGGTGGGCCAAAGAGGACGGCCGTTATCATCAAATAGCTGCAAACGCAGCGGGTAGGGTGCAGAATCAAGCTCGGTTGGAACCTGCCAGACTGGACGAAGGTGATAGACTTGCCCTGGAAGCCAGCCGTTGGTTGTTATCGGGTAATCGGCCGTTTCATCCCCGATTAACAATCGGAGGTTCGTTGATTGGGGCGTTTGTTCGGTGTGTCGCCACCATAAGTCGAGCTTTATAGGCAGCCCTGTTTCGGCCGTTGTTGGGAGCATGTCGAAGCCGATCAGTTCCAAATCAAGGTTAATGGGATTAGGTGGCTGTGGGGGAAGTTGGGCGACTGGAGCGGGGATTGAAATTGAGGCTAAATCGGTCGTTACGCCAGCGAAACGGCCGTCCTCTCGAAAGATGCCCAAACGCGCTCCCTCCTCATCAAATAAAGATAGTTGGATAGTGTAATCTACGGGAGCTAAGTCGGAGGGCGGTGAAAGGGAATAGAACACTTCCTGACCTTCATCAGGGGGCCAATAACGAACTGGCTGACCCACCGCATTTAATAGGGGATTCTCTTGACTAAGCCAAACTTCCCCGTTTTGGTCAACCAGTTCGAGGCGGTAGAAATAGTTGGCATCAATCGATTGAAGCGGCTGCCATTCAACACCAATTTGAATATCACTCGGCCAGGATGCTGTTAAAGCGCCGGCCGAGGTGACGGCGATTTTATCTTCAAAGTAAATGTCTTGAGATAGGCTCTCAAATGCAGGCAGGGTAAAATCTGATGGGTTCAGATTGGTAAAGAGCTGGGCTTTATCGAAATCGGTGATCGTTCGGGAGCGGATGAAGTTCTGTATAGCGAAGGTTAATAAGGAAAAGTCTTGATCGGAGGGGTTGTTGAATAGCTGCCAATCTTGGGGGACAAAGTGAACAAAATCCTCTGGTTGGAGCCTCGTCAGGGTTTGGGTTTCAATAGGAAGGAGTTGACCGGGATAGAAGGCGGCCGCAGCGGGAATGTTGCTGGTGTATAAGGTTCGATTGGCACTGCCAGGCTCTGCGGCCAAACGGCTGGCTGTTTGGCTGGTTTCTTCTCCCCAACCAACTGGAAACACTTTTTGGGCAACGGCCGTTCCACCTGCCAACCAGTTATAAGCTAGCAGCGGAAAAGGGAGAGAAACCAGGAGATAACTAATGTGGATAAGGACAAAGGCGGGCAAGATTATATGGGAAAGCCTTGTTTTTTTTATCTTATCAGCAGCAGCATGAAGGCCCACAGCGGAGATAATAATCAACGGCAGGATAGCGGGTAAGGCGTAGCGGTCGAAGCGCTTGGCGGAGAGATTGAGGAAGAAGAGGAAGCCGAGGCTGAAGAGTAGAAGCCAAATGAGGTTAGGGTTGAGCGATGTGCCGAATCGCTTTGTGGAGAGTTTGGGCAGGGCGAAAACGGCCGATAAAGCAAGACCAATAAAGACGACGGGCGAGAGACGGAAAGCCAATGTCAAAGGATAAAATGCCGGGCCTGGGTTGAGTGTTTCTTGACCAAGGAAGAAGATCGGCCGAACGGCGCTGTCTGCCAGCCGATTTGCCAGTCCGCTGACCGTTTCAAGAACTGTTTGTGGCGCCGCCCAAAGCGCTGGCAGGAGCAGGACAAGGGTGAGCAGGATTGTTCCAGCCCAGAAAAGTAAAGGAGCTGGTAGGCGGCGCAGTTTGGTCGAGAAAGGCAGGGCTGTTTTAGTGTGGAACAGGGTTCGCCAAAGAATGATGGATATTAGGAAAGGGATAAGAAAGAGGCCAGGGGTCTTGGTTAAGATAGCCAGGGCGGTAAAAAGGCCGCTTAATAGAAGTTCGAGGCGGGTTAGGGCGGTCGGCGGCGACTTTGATTTCGGTAGGAGGATGAGGACGGCCAGGAGCATAAAGGTTGCGAGGAGGGCATCGAGGTGAAAAAGGCCCGAAAGACCAGCGGTGAAAGGGTCTAGGATGAGGAGGAAGGCGCCAAATCCGGCAGTGGCGGCGCTAAACCGAGAGCGGAGAAGCCAATAGATGGCGACGAGGCCCAGGCTGGTAAGGATGATGGGGCCGAGGCGAGCGGCTGTTAGAAAGGTCGCTAGGCGTTGAAAGGCGGAACCATTGTCGGGCGAGAGCCAGTATAGTTGATTAAGCCAATTAAGATGGGTCTGGCTTTGGGGTTGAAGCCAAAGCTGTAATTGAACAGAGATAGCCCCTAGCCAGGTAACAGTGACACCAGGATGTCCGCTTTGGATGGTGGCGGCCCAATCGCCAGCTAATAGCGCTTCTCGGAAGTCGATGCTGCGAAAGACCCAGATGGGTTCGTCGGGAGTGACGTAACGGCCGACGGCCGATAATCGTGGCAGAAAGGCGGCTGCAAATATCCAAATTGAAAGATAATTTGGTGGTATAAAGCGGGACAAGCGACCAAAACGGTCTTGCATGTTGAATCTCGGTTTAGAGGTACCCGAGGCTTCTTAGTCGTTCCTCGACCTGGGCCGTTTCTTCATCACTAAGCGCCTGGCTCTCGGATAATGCTTCGTCAGCCTCATCGAGATAGCTGACTTCTGTTGGGGCGCGAAATATTTCGGTTAAGACTCGGCCGTCCATTCGACGCGGCACGGGTTGGCCCAAGAGATGTAGGATGGTTGGGGCAAGATCGAGAATATTGGCTTCTTCTTGCTGCCCGCTCTGATTGATTGCTGCTCCATGGGCGATGAAGATGCCCTCTCGCCGATGACAGCCAGAATCACCCCGAATCTGCTGTGTGATGACCTTATTATCTGTCGCAAAAAGGGGGAAGGCGATCATATTATAGTCGTCGAGAATGAGGTGAATGTCTGGGCCTAGTTCGGCGTGTGGCCCCTGGTAGGTCTCTTCACGAAGGATGATTTTGGTGATGAGGGGACGGCCGTTCTTGTCCTTCAACTCACGCAACGCATCCAGAACGGCCTGGCGTTTTTGTTCATAGTCTGCTTCTGTGACAATGCCGTGAGGTTCCCGCCCTGCTACATTGAGGTATATTTGGCCTACATGGCCCATACTGTAAGCGATTGTTTTTGACCAGTCTACGCTGTCGAAACTTAGAAATCTGCCAACCACATTGTTGCGTGTGTTTTTTGAGACGCGGGTGGCTATATTTTGCAGCCCGACTTTTTCAACACCTCGGTAAACGGTAGCAGGGGTAATGCCTTGTCGGAAGGCTGTGGCTTTTAGCTGTGTCCAAGGATCACGGCGAAGTTTTAGTAGCCCTTTTTGCATCAAAAAGACATTTAGATTGACGATATTGTGGAGAGGGCCAAAGCCATGGTCGGACATAACAAAAACGGTGGCATCGTCCGGCAGATCGGCCAACATCTTGCCAATATAATCATCCACTAAATTATAGGCATCTCGGATAGCATGTTGGTAGGGTGTTGATTGGTAGCGAGGGTGGTTTTGATCCATGAAACGCCAAAGCGCATGTTTCATAATGTCTAGGGCGATGAAATGAACCATGAGTATATCCCAGGGTTCGTTTTTCATGAGATGGAGCGCCCAACGGCCGTGAGTGTGAATTAAATCTCTAATATCCTCGATATAGTCTGCTTCAACCCCGGCCTTGTATTGGATATTTGGCGCAACTCGATATTCGCCTAAGTCTGCTTCGTATCGCGTCAAAAGATCGACCGGGTAAGAGATATCGCCGCCTTTGGGGCTAAGAATGCCACTGATCATAAAGCCGTTGAGAGGTTGGGGTGGGTAAGTGACCGGTACGTTCAGAACGCCAACTTTATAACCAGCGTTTGATAGCTGCTGCCAAATGGTGGGTTGTTTGACCTTGCTCGCGTTGACCAGGCTGAAGTTTGCGCCTGAGGGCTGAATGAAGTCAAAGACACCGTGCTTGCCAGGATTGCAACCAGTCATGAAGGTGGGCCAGGCCGGGCTGGTGACAGGAGGGAGGGTTGAGGCAAGGTCGGCATGGACGCCATCTTGGATGAGGCGGGCGAGGTTGGGTAGATGACCCGCTTCAACCCAGGGTAGGATCAGATCGAATGTGGCTCCGTCGATTCCTAGAATTAATAGTTTCATATTGGGTGCTTGATAATTTGTAATTGGGTAACTGCCTTGGTAAACATTGTGGCTAATTTGTTTCCGAGAAAGGTATGAGTATCTCTTTTGTATGATACACAGGTTTATCTTGGCTTTCATGGTAGGTGCGTACCACTAATTCAGCTAAGAGGCCCATGACCAGAAATTGAACGCCTAAGATGATGAGTAGAACAGAAAGCATGAGCAACGGCCGATCGCCGATTTGGTAGGCTCGAAAGCCAGCCGCACCGCCATCAATACCGGCCCAAATCTTGGCCGCAGCCAGGTAGAAGCCGGCGAGACTGCCGAGAACGGCCGAAACGATGCCCACCCCGCCAAACAGGTGCATGGGTCGAGCGCTGTATTTTCGGAGGAACAAGATGGTCATTAAATCGAGGATAACGCGAAAAGTGCGCGAAAGACCATATTTTGAGGTTCCGGCGACACGGGGGCGATGGTGGACGGGTACTTCGGTCATAACAAATCCAGCGAAGCTGACTAACTCTGGGATGAAGCGGTGCATCTCACCATATAGGTGAAGCTCTTTAACCACTTCTGAGCGAAAGGCCCGCAGCGAACAGCCCCGATCCCGCAGCCGAACATTTGTTGAGCGGGCAATGAGCCGATTGGCGATGAAGGAGGGTAGCTTGCGTGATAGGAGTCCGTCTTGCCGATTTTTTCGCCAGCCGTTAACGACGTCATAGCCTTCATCTAGCTTTGCAATCAGACTGGGTACATCGGCTGGATCATTTTGCCGGTCGGCATCCATTGTCACAATAACTCGTCCCTGCGACAGGTTGAATCCGGCTGAAAAAGCGGCCGTTTGTCCGAAATTTCGCCGAAAACGAACAGCCCCGATCTGGGGATAATCTTGTTTCAATTCCTTGATCAATTGATAGCTGCCATCTGAACTGCCATCATCAATAAAAAGCACCTCATAGGTTAAAGGTTGATCATCTAGAGCGGCCGAAATTTCCTCAACAAGTGGTCGTAGACTTTCTACCTCATTATAAACCGGAATGACCAGACTTAAATCGTAAGTTTTATTCTCATTCACCATAAGCCGCTCATTCTATCACTATCGAAATGTCAGACAACCTGAGGATAAAAGTGGTTATTGCTTATTTTGGCTAGGCTGATTATAACATGCTAATGGCAAAAGTTTCTGTTATTGCAACAGTCTTGAATGAAGGGGAAAATCTGCGCTCTTTGCTAGACTCGTTGATTTACCAAAGCCGATTGGCGGACGAGGTCGTCATTTGTGATGGCGGTTCAACCGATAAGACGCTGGAATTGCTGGAAAGCTATCGTCAATGGCTGCCCCTGGTCATTGTGCAAGCGCCGGGCTGTAACATCAGTGAGGGACGAAACCGGGCCATTGCCGAGGCCACAAGCCCAATTATTGCGGCGACGGATGCGGGGGTGGTTTTGGCCCCGCATTGGCTGGAGGCGATAGTACGGCCGATTGAGGAAGAAGAAGCGGCCGTTGTTAGCGGCTGGTTTGAACCAGACCCATTTACAGATTTTGAGGTTGTTTTGGGGGCCACCGTCTTGCCGACCTTGAAGGACATTCAGCCAGAAAAGTTTTTGCCCTCAAGTCGTTCGGTGGCTTTCAAAAAAGAGGCCTGGCAGCAGGCGGGCGGTTATCCAGAATGGCTTGATTACAGCGAGGATTTGATATTCGATTTATCGTTGCAAGAACGATATGGGAATTTTGCGTTTGCGCCCAAAGCGGTGGTCTTTTATCGGCCGCGCAAAAATTTGCGGGCTTTCGCCAGACAATATTACTTATATTCACGGGGGGATGGCAAAGCGAACTTGTGGCCCAAACGACACGCCATTCGCTATCTAACTTATCTTGTTGGTTTGCCAGGATTGTTTTGGCTTATCTGGCGGGGGAAGTGGTTGGGCTGGGTGTTAGGGGCGATGGGAACGGCCGTTTATTGCCGCCGTCCCGTGCAGCGTGTTTGGCCTGCAACCTATCGCTGGCGTCCTCCTGAGCGGGCCAGGGCGTTGGCCTTGATTCCCATTATTCGACTGGTGGGGGATGTGGCTAAGATGATTGGCTATCCGGTTGGGCTGCTTTGGCGGTTGCGCAACCGATCAAAGCTAAGAAACCTGTAAATTTCGTTGACGTTACTTTTTTTGGTAGTTATGATCAAGCTATGGTAATCAATACAAAACCGCGACGGCCCTCACGAGGCAGGTCTTCTTGTTCACTTGTCATCGTCGTTATTTTGGCTTTTATAGCTGGGGCCTTTGTCGTTAGTAATGCGGATACAGTTAGAGAAACGATTCAACCACCGCCTACCCCGGCTCCGACCCGGTCGGCATCGTCTTTTGCTGCAACGGCCGCATTGCTAAGACAAGATGGTGAGATTGAAGAGGCCATTGCTTTATATGAACAAGCGATTGGCTCTGACGGCAGCCGGGTAGAGTTTTATATTCCCTTGATCGAGATGTTAACGGCCGAAAATAGAGCAGAAGAGGCTTTAGGCTGGGCTGAACAAGCGGTTGTGTTGGCCCCGGAAAATGATCGGGTTTGGTCGGGTTTAGCGGCTGCCCATCTGGCTGTTGGGGAGCGACTGCTTGATCGAGGCCAACCAACAGAGGCCGATTTGGCTTTTGCCGAGGCGGTTCGGGCAGGGCGGGCGGCTATCGACATCAACGCTTCTAACGCTCTGGCCCATGCTTATATTGCTGGAGCGTTGGTTCAGCTAGGGCCAGAACAGTATATCCGCGCCCAAGAGGAAGCGGACATTGCTGTAACGCTTGCCCCCGATGATCCAATGGTGCATTATTACATGGCGACTGTACTTGAGCTGCAAGGGTTCTATCAGGCTGCGATTGAAGAGTATAATATCGCATTGGATTTAGACCCTGATCTGATTATTGGGCATATTGGCCTAGCCTACAATTTTTTCGCCCTGAGAGATATTCCAACCGCTATTTTGTACTTTGAAGATGCTCTGGCGATTGATCCGGAGAGCGCCGAAGCTTATGATGGCTTAGGGTATATGTACTTCCTAATTGGAGAGTATCCTACGGCCGAAGAGAATCTGAGAATCGCGGTTGAGCTGGATGGCGAGTTGATTCGAGGCCATGCCCATCTTGGAGCCGCCTATTATCGAAACTTAAACTATGATGATGCCATTCCAGAGCTAGAATTTGCTATTGAAAATTATCAGGAAGTGACGCTGGCTAACTCAACGTATTATAAGATGTTAGGGTTGGCTTATTACTTTGAAGGGGAGGAGAACTGTGATAAGGCCGTTCCTCTTTTCCGAGCGGTTTTGGAGGCACTTCCGGGGGATGAGGATGCTATTGAAGGGCTGGAACTGTGTCGGGCGGCAACGCTGGATTTAGAGTCGTAATATCCTAGTTAGGAGGGGTTGGGTCGGCCGTTTCCACAAATTAGCAATCTGATGACAAGAGTGCCAAAAAACGCTTGACATACCATAAAATTATGCTAGACTAGCATCAATTGGCACTCTCCCCCGATGAGTGCTAAGAGCGCATTGTAAATTCCAATTTAGTTAAAAACTTATATAACAAAAGGAGAGTTTGTTTCATGTCAACAAATTTGAAGCCGCTTGGCGATCGCTTGGTTGTTGAACCAGTCGAACAGGAGGAAATGACAGCTTCCGGGTTAGTATTGCCGGAAACTGCCAAAGAAAAACCACAAAAAGGGACCATTTTAGCCGCTGGCCCAGGCCGTCGCGATGACGATGGTAAACGGATTGAGCTGGATGTCGCTATCGGCGATGTCGTTCTGTATGCCAAATATGCTGGCACAGAGATTAAGGTGGATGGCAAAAAGCTCTTGATTCTTAAAGAGAGCGACGTTTTAGCCATCGTTGGGTAGTAATTATAGGCAGAAGTCAGTAGGCAGTAGCCAGTAAACGGTAATTGGCAATATATAGTTGGTAATTATTGTCGCTGGGCTAAGCTTTTGTTGAATTTTGGTGTATTGAACTGGAATTTAATAAAGGATATTGTGGAACTGACCTGTTTCATCATATAGAGATAATCTAAGAAAGAACAAGGAGAGACAATAATATGGCCAAACAATTGGTATTTTCGGAGGAAGCTCGTCGCAAACTCAAAAAAGGTGTTGACACCCTGGCGTCAGCCGTTGCGACCACCCTCGGCCCCAAAGGGCGAAATGTAGCGTTAGACAAAAAATTTGGCGCCCCAACCATCACCCATGATGGCGTCACCGTCGCTAAAGAGATTGAACTGGAAGATCCCTACGAGAATATGGGCGCCCAGTTATTGAAAGAGGCAGCCACCAAAACCAACGACATCGCTGGTGATGGTACAACCACCGCAACCGTTCTGGCTCAGAACATCGTTAATGAAGGGCTGAAGAACGTCGTTGCCGGAGCCAACCCCATGCTGCTCAAGCGTGGTATTGAAGCTGGTACTGAAGCATTGGCGAACCGCATCCGCGAAATGGCTGTTTCTATTGACAGCATGGAAGAGATCGCTTCTGTTGCTGCCATCTCTGCTCAGGACAAAGAGATTGGTACTTTGATCGCTCAGGTCATGGATAAGGTCGGTAAAGATGGCGTTATCACGGTTGAAGAGTCCCAAAGCCTTCAATTTGAAACCGATTATGTTGATGGTATGCAGTTTGATCGCGGCTACCTCAGCCCATACTTCGTCACCGACTCGGAATCTATGGAAGCGGTTATCGAAGATGCTTACATTCTGATTCATGACAAGAAAATCAGCTCTGCTCAAGATTTAGTGCCTATTTTGGAAAAACTGATCCAAAGCGGCCGTCGTAACCTGGTTATTATCGCCGAAGATGTTGATGGCGAAGCCCTGGCGACATTGGTATTGAATAAACTGCGTGGCACCATCAACGCCCTGGCTATTAAAGCGCCTGGCTTTGGTGATCGTCGTAAAGCAATGCTGCAAGACATCGCTGTTTTGACTGGCGGCGAAGTTATTACCGAAGAGATGGGCCGTAAGTTAGAAAGCGTCCAGATCAGTGATTTGGGTAAGGCTGCTAAAATCGTTTCCACCAAAGATGACACAACCGTTGTCGATGGCGAAGGTGACGAAGCTCAGATTAACGGCCGTGTTGAGCAAATAAAGGTCGAAATCGACCGTAGTACCTCTGACTATGACCGTGAGAAATTGCAAGAACGTCTGGCTAAATTGGCCGGCGGCGTTGCTATCATCCGCGTTGGCGCTGCCACTGAGGTTGAGCTGAAAGAAAAGAAACATCGCGTCGAAGATGCTTTGAGCGCTACTCGTGCGGCCGTTGAAGAAGGTATCGTCCCCGGTGGTGGGGTGGCATTAGTGAATGCGATGCCAGCTTTAGACGACGTTAACTTGCCCGAAGGCGACCAGATGACGGGCGTTAGCATTTTGCGCCGTGCTTTGTTGGCCCCGATGCGTAAGATTGCTGAGAACGCCGGCAAGAATGGCGATGTCATTATTCAGAACGTTCGAGCCGAGCAGGAAAAAGCTGGCGATAAAAATATTGGCTATGATGTCTTAGGTGACAGCTATGTGAATATGATTAAAGCTGGCATCATTGACCCAGCTAAGGTTACTCGTGGCGCACTTGAGAACGCAGCCAGTATCGCTTCAATGATCTTGACAACGGAAGCGCTTATCACGGATATGCCTGAGAATGATGCTCCGATGGGTGGCGGAATGCCAGAAGGTATGCCACCAGGCGGTATGGGCGGATTCTAGTTGCCAGTAGACAGTTAGCAGTAAGCTGTAGGCAGTTGGCAGTATACTGGTCACTGTTTGTTATTGACTAAATTAAGCTTTACTTTGAAAAGCCTCCTCATTCGAGGGGGCTTTTCTTTTTGATCAACTCTTTGTACACTGTCATTGATAAATAGCTGATAACTGTAATGCTCGTTGGGTAACAGTCACTTTGCAAATGGCTGCTATAGTAGCCATAGTGAGTTTGATGTGATTGCCACCTGGACAGGAGGTTATAATGGGAAAAGTCTTAGTTGAAAAGATGCTGCCTGGTTTGCAGAAGATGCCTTTGCCAGAAAATAAAGAGGCAACGGCTCAAGGGCGGCAGACATACGATATTGGGCTGGAAAAGGTTGACGAGTATAAGGGGGAACCGAAAACTTTGGTGGCGGCGCTTAGAATTTTTCAAACTTGTGATTCGCAACCGTATGTTTTTGCTGGCGTTGCCTATACTTTGTTGGCGGCTGCACAGGAAACAGATGATTCTTATGCCCAAATTGGTTTAGATGCAGCGATGGAATGGCTTGAGAAGGCCCAGGCATTGGCTCCAAATGTTGTGGTCATTAATATGATCGAGGCTTTTATCTATGTTTATAGCGGCCGTTTTGAAGATACCCGCCTTATTCTCGATTATTTGCAGGACATTGAACCCGGAAATCTGTATCTGATGCGGGCTGAGATCGCGTATTGGCAGGGGGTGGGTAAATTGGAAGAAGCGGTTCAATGGTATCAAAAGGCGATTGATTCGGCCGATACCGTTCCCCGCAAGCTGCGTTTACGAAATCAATTGGCCGATTGCTACCTTCAGTTTGGGCAGGATGATAAGGCGTTGAAACTTTATCAGGCAGCGGCCCACTTTTCAAAAGAAGATCCCTGGCTCTGGCATAACATGAGCATTGTTTATTACAACAAGGAAGATTTTAAGGAGGCGACACGATACAACCGGATGGCCTTAAACCTTTTAGATTTCCCTGATGCTAGAGAGATGGAACGGGCGCTCCGATCTAAAATGGGAACAGGGGGCCTGGTGAATAGGTTGTTTGGAAGGTAACTGTTTTTAGTAGACAGTAAACAGTGGTTAGTGTGGTTCTGCTGGCTTGTCGATCAGGTTGTTTAAGAATGCGAGGGTTTTTTGTTGGACTTCGGCCGTTGTTAAATCGCTGGTATCCAGATATAGATCGCAATGTTCGCGGGCGTGGGCCAGGCGGCGGCGTTGTTCAACGAGATCGTCAGGTTTGAAATCGAATTTGGGGCGGCGGACCATAATATCTTCGTAGGTTACATCGAGATAGATGAGAACATCGGGCCGGGTAATACGCTGCCACATATATGGCACATAGGAATGTTCTTGAGCCACATGCCGGGCTTCGTAGCCGGACTGCCGTAGGATATCGACCAGGGTACTTTTGCCGGAGGCGCAGGCCCCGACAACGGCTATTTTTAGGGGGTTGCTTTCATCGTCAGCCATGAAGAATTAGAGGGGAAAACGGCCGTTTAACCGTCGGGGTTCTTCACCGCTGCCCTCCAGCACGGCCATACTCATCACGCTAATGTCGTCACGCGGCCGTCCATTATCAAGCGCAACGGCCTCGTTCAACAAGCGATCAACAATCTGCTTTGGCTGGTATATCCCTTTTACCAGCATTTCCCGAACAATGGTGAAGGGGTCTAACTGATCTTCGGGACTGTAGCCGCCAGCGTGGATGAGGCCATCGGTGAAGGCGATAACAACGGTTCCGGTTATTAAAGGCACTTCGGAGATATGGGGCTTGACATTGCGGTGAACGCCGACCACGTTAGAAGGTTCATCAAGTAAGTGAAGCCCTTTAGCGGCCGTGTGAACAATGACGGGCGAGGGATTGTTGCGGGAGATGACGATGGTTTTGCTGAGGATGTCGGCCGAAAGGATATTAAGCGTTGCACTGACCTTGCCACCCCGATAGGTGAAGAGGTAGTCATGGGCAGCGCGAGCGGCGGCTCCATCACGCACTCCCTCAGCCAGAAGTTGGACTGCTTTGCGAGCCACAACATTGCTGATCGCTTTGGCGGCTCGGCCGCTCCGTTGACCGTCTACTAGAATCATGGAAAGACCGCCGTGCGGCCGTTCTATCATTTCCAATGTATCACCACTTTCACTGGTGGCATATTTGCTGATCTTGGCTACTGCGAATTGAAGTTCCATATAAATATTGTTGATTGGTGATAGAAATGTTTGGATGAATTGTAATTGGTAATTCGTAATTGAGCCGCTTTAATTGCCAATTACCGATTATCAGCCCTCATTTTATCTCAAGTTTTGCTAGACTGGCAGCCAGCTTTTTTATGCCGACTCCGGCGAAGGCGACGGTGACTTCTTCGTCGTTGCCAGTGGAGCGGCTTTCGATGACGATGCCGTTGCCGAATACGTCGTGATGGACCTCTTGCCCAGTTGCATATTGGACGGTAGAAACAGTCTTTCTTTCTGTCTCTAAGTCTGGTTCCGACCATAGATTTGGTTCTGGAAGCCGTTTCTCAACTGGTTCTAGATCTTCATCGGCCCAATGGTAGTTGGCCGGACGGCGAGGTTGTCGGGTTTGCTGAGGCGATGACCAGCTCCAACTGCTGGCCCGTTGTTTAGATCGTTGACGGCGTTTCTTAGCGCTGCCACCAACGACCAGCTTGGAGGGTAACTCTTTTATAAAACGGGAGGGTGTAGAAACACTGGAGTCGCCAAAGATTGTCCGGCGGAAGGCATGGGATAGATATAACTGATCTTTGGCGCGGGTTAGGCCGACATAAAAGAGTCGTCGCTCTTCGGCCAACTCTTCTGCATCATCAACCGAACGACTGTGGGGCAAAATGCCTTCCTCCAGACCGGTAATAAAGACGATGGGAAATTCTAACCCTTTGGCGGCGTGTAGGGTTAAAAGGGTGGGAGCATCAGGGTCTTCTTCAAGATTGTCTACATCTGAAATGAGGGCCACATTTTCCAAGAATTCACTTAGGCCCGTACCTTCATATTGAACCGCCACTCCTCGGAGTTCCATGACATTGGCCCAGCGATCCCGGCCTTCCTCGGTATCGTCATCAATATAGCCTCTAAAATCGGTGCCTTCGATGATGGTGTCAAGCAGGTCGCCAACAGTGACCTGATCTCGCAGAATGGTCCAATCCCGAAACATCTGCCCAAAGGCGCTGAGAACGCGGTAAGCTCGACCGCCGAAGGGGTGTTGAACATCGGCATCGCTGACCAAGCGCAGCAGCGCTTCACCGGGTTGTAAGCCCTGTTTCATGCCCCAATCTCGTAAGGATTGTAAGGTTTTGGCCCCAATCCCTCTGGTCGGGGTATTGATGATTCGGGTCAGGCTGACGGAATCGGCTGGATTATGAACCAGCCGTAAATAGGCGATTAAATCCTTGATTTCTCGCCTGCTGTAGAAACGGGTGGCTCCAACCAGCCGATAATTCATGTTGACCCGCAGAAACGCCTCTTCCAAAACCCGTGATTGAGCATTGGTGCGGTACATGACGGCGCACTCGCCAGGGGACACATTGTCGAGCAGAAGCTGTTGGATGGTGTTGATAACGAAGTCGGCTTCTTCTACTTCGTTATAGGCTTCTCGGACGGCGATGGGATCGCCGCCTTTGCGATCGGTGAACAGTTCCTTATCAACCCGGTCCTGATTGTGACGGATGATGGCTTTGGCAGCATCGAGGATGATTTGAGTTGAGCGATAGTTTTGTTCGAGCAGTATCATCTCGGCATCTGGGAAATGTTGGCGGAAGCGGTTGAGGTTGCGGAAATCTGCCCCGCGCCATTTATAAATGGATTGATCGGAGTCGCCGACGACAAAGATGTTGTTGTGTCCGGCAGCCAGCCGGGTTAAGAGGCCATATTGGGCGGTGTTGGTGTCCTGAAATTCATCGACCAGGATATGCTCATATTTTTGTTGATAACGCAGCAGGACATCGGGGTTGTCCTCGAAGAGGAGAACGGCGTTCATCAACAGGTCATCAAAATCCATCGCATTGTTAGCGATTAGAATGTCCTGATATTGGGAATAGACGCGGCGGGTGATTTCAGAGATGTAGTTGGTGGCGGCGTACTGTTCGGCCGTTACTAACTCATTCTTAGCGTTACTGATTCCGTTTAGCATCCGATTGGGGGTGAATTTCTTATCATCTAGATTCAGGTCTTTGAGCGCTTGCTTGACAACCTGACGCTGATCGTCGGTGTCAAAGATAACGAAATCGCGATCATAACCTGGTAAATGCTCCCATTCTCGCCGCAGAATACGAACGCAGGTGGCGTGAAAGGTTCCCATCGTCAGGCCACGTGGGTTGCCGCCTAACAACGCTTCTACCCGATGGCCCATTTCACGGGCGGCTTTGTTGGTGAAGGTCACGGCCATGATATTCCAGGGGGCAACGTTGAATTCCTGGATCAGGAAAACGATACGATGGGTTAGCACCCGGGTTTTGCCGCTGCCGGGGCCAGCCAGGACGAGGACGGGGCCGGGTTCGGCCGTTATCGCTTCCCTTTGAGCTTGATTCAAGCCTTGCAGTAATTCCATAAAATAATTTGTTCCTAAATCAACATACCTAGTAGTTGGTAATTTGCCAGTGACATCTCCCAATTACCCAATTACCAATCAACTGACCTCATCTAGATTCACCACTGCCCGAACCGTGCCAGCCCGTTGGTGAACGGCCGTCAAACCCACTTCGCCGCCATTGGGGGCATGAATAACCCATTCAACTTTGGCCCGCTCTTTAGTTGGGTCGTTGACCCAATAGGAGAGGGCATATTCATCATCGCGGCCTTTTAGCTGACCGCACCTTGTTTTTGCTTTGCCGGTCACTAATTCGGCTCCTTCGGGGAGCGTGATATCAACTTCGAGCGGTCGGACGACTTTCATTTTGAGAGCTTGTTCGCTGACCTGAGTGGGCAGCCAGCCTGTGTTGTGGAGGACAAGGCGAATGTGGTAATGATCCTTACCTCGCAGTTCGACCGTCAAACTATGGATTTCCAGTTTAGGTGAAATGAGACAGTTGAAAATGGCGAAGTCGGCCAGGGGCGCTATCTCTTTTTCTAAGAGATGGAAGGGGGGATTGCGCCAGGTGTACATACCGTTCCAGCCGCCAAGTTCAACGGGGCCGAGTTCGGGATGGTCATAAGGATACCAGTCCACGTAGCCATCTGGCCTATCTTCCTGGCCGGTTTCTTCCATAATCCAGCGATAAATTTTCAGATCATCTTCGATGGGATGTTCTTTGAACCATTCGATGGCCTTTTTAACCTCGACGCCCGCCTGCCGTTGAGGGGACCAGATTTCGGTTGTCCAGGAGTAGAGGCCAAGATGTTCGTACATCCAGTCGTCGAAGGTGCCTTTGATGAAGTCCTTAGGGTCGTATTTGAAGTCATGATAGACAGAAACGGCCGGATAGCCAGTCAACGCTTCCCCTTTCTCGCCGATGACTTTGTAGGTGCGTAAGTCCTGGGTGGGCATATCGTCGTCGGGGCCAGCGGTTAACGGCCGTAAATGGACGCCACTGAAGGTGTGAAAGGTGATGCCGCCGGTGATATTGGGGTGGTCGGTGATGAATTGGACGGCGGCTCGGATTTCCGGTTCACTGGTAGGAAATGGGCCAGCCCCGTGCTGGCTGGGTTCCCAATGAACGGGGAAGTTTCGGTTTAGGTCAAGCCCTTCGAGAGAGGGGGCGATATCTATTAAAACGCCGTCATAATTCTGAATCCGGCCTTCGGTTAGCAAACGATAGTAGCCGCCGCCGGGAAGGTCGTCTGGCTCGCGGCGAACCAAGAGGGCGGGCGCTTCAGGATGTGGTTTCCAGGCACCGTTGGGGTCTTGGATTCGCATTTGGAGGATACGGCCGTCGCCGTCGATGTCTTCCTGGTGGAGGCCGTCTAATTTATCTTCACGAGGATAGGGGCGGGTGCTACTGCGCAGAAATTTCGGCCGATCGGATAGGGCTATTTCTGCGCCATCGGGGTTGAGTCGAGGAACAATATAAAAGACCCGACTGTCCAACAAATAGGTGATTTTTTCATCTTGCCCATACTCGCCCAATAGTTTGTTGATCAAGAATAAAGCGGCCGAGGAGGGGGCTACTTCGGTGGCGTGAATGTTGGCATCGATCCAATAGGCCGGTTTTTCTTGATCGGGACCAGTTTCAGATTGCGTGATGGTGATAATCCAGATGTCTCGCCCTTCATGACTTTTGCCCAGACTGTCTAAACGGCATAGGTTGGGGTGATCTGAAGCCCAAGATTGTAAGAATTGGGTTATTTCATTGTAGCGATAGTAGGTATCGAAGCGAATGTCTGTCAAGATTTGATCTCCTCAGAAGATAACTCACGCAAAGGCCGCGAAGGATTAAAGGTATCTACTATACCAGCATCACCCATTGAATGACCAATGAAAAAGCCCACTCCCTATGATAGAGAGTGGGCTTTTGGGTAGTTATTTTTATTAGCTAACCAGCGTTCCCGCAGACAACCGGCGCTTGTGCTATTTTAGCGTACTAATCTTAGCGTATTAGAAAGCCTGTTTTGGCCCCTGATACTGTGCATCACCAAATCCCAAGAGAGGATAAAAGATGTATGGGAAAACAATCAGACCAATTCCCCAGACTATCTCTTTGCCGAATGATTTCGCCAAGTCGAGGGCGATGACAATCGACCAGACTGGTGATAGGAATAAGAAGATCGCTAGCCACCAGGTTTCACGGCCGACAATTTCTTGCATGACGTAGGCATTATAAATGGGGACAATAGCTGCCCAGCCTGGTTGGCCTGCTTTGGTGAATATCTTCCACATGGAAGCAATCATAACTAAGGCGACAATACCGATACAGCAAACCCATACAAAAGAAAAGGCTGCGGCTGCGGCGCCCCCATCATCTTGAAGATATGGCGCTAATAAAATTGCTAAAGACATTTGTTTCTCCTTGAAATGGCTGATTAGCAGTTGCCCTATTATAAAACAACTACCATTGTAAAATTATTTGAAACTACCAAACTAAAGGTTGACAGAAGTTAGCTTTTATCACTCAGCTTTGTTTGAGTAAAAAACCTAATTTCTTCAAAAAGAAAGCGCGGGATGCTTTCTGATTCGTTAATGTATACGCAATTGCCTTTGATTTGTTGCGATTTTAGTCAAGATTGCCTGAATTTGAGAGATACGAGAAACTACAAACTGTACATAAAATTTAGCATTAGTTTTGTTTACAGTCAAGCAAAATCAGCTATATGAGAAATATTTCTTACTCGCAAAATGATAATTGGCAGCGATTGTTACCCAGGTGGGTCATTATTGCCCTGGGCTGTCTTTTTGTGGCAGGGTTGACGGCCGTTCGTCTCTTATACCAAGGGCTGTTTCCCCAAGCTTTGTGGTTGGGGAATCTGGTTTCGGCCGTTATTTTGGCTGCGCTGCTGGCTGCATTAACTGCTTTGTTGATTGGGCGCTTCTTCAACCTGTCGACATCAGTTGGCCTAATGCCCCTTCTGCTAAATCTATTCTATTTGTTTGACCCGGTCGTTAGTCCTGTAGACGGCCGTTTTCTGTTCCTGGCCTCAATTTGGTTAACGGCGCTTTTTTTGGCTCACCAGCAAGGGATGTTAAAAAGATGGCCCTGGCTGCCATTTGTCTTCATTATCTCTTTTCTGCTGCCGATCTATTTGCTGACTATGGGACAAACGGTGGGAACGGCCGATACCTTTGAGTTTCAGGTTGTTATTCCTCAATTGGGCATTGTGCATCCAACGGGCTATCCGCTTTATCTGCTGCTGACGAAGCTATTTACCTTTATTCCGATCAACAGTGCTGCTTGGCGGATCAATTTTGGGACGGCCGTTTACGCTTTGGGGGCAGCCTGCTTGCTGTATATATTCTTGAAAACAGTAACCAAACAGCGGCTTGTTCCCATTCTGGCGGCTATCCTTTTTGGACTGACCCCAACCTTTTGGAGCCAAGCTGTTCAGGCCGAGGTTTATACGCTTCATGCCTTGATTGTGGCGGGGGTGTTGTGGGGAATGGGGATCGGGGATCAGGGATCGGGGGGCGACAGGCGAGGGCTGGGGGTGGCATTTTTGCTGGGGTTGGGATTGACCAATCATTTGACGACGCTTGTTTTGCTGCCACCTGTGCTGTTGTTTTATTTCGTGAGAGAGGAGCGGGCGTGGGCGCGGGATCCGAAGCCGTATGTTAAAGCATTGCTTCGCGCTGCCGTCGTTTCCCTGCTGCCGTTGATGCTCTATTTATATTTGCCGCTCCGTTGGCAGGCGGTGAATGGGGAGCCGATGGGCGCAGGACGATTTTTGGATTGGGTGGTGGGCGGCCGCTTTCAAGGCGCGTTGCAGCTAATGGCTTGGATTGAGGATACAGCTCGCTATGGCGTTGTCGGCCGTCTATTTACGGCCGAATGGGGTTGGCTGCATTTAGCTGTTGCCTTTTTGGGTTTGATTGTTTTGGTTCGGCGTAAATGGTCAGCGGCCCTATTCTTAGGTTTAACCTGGTTGGGATTTAGCTTTTATGCTTTGAGCTACTATGTGCCAGACCTATCCGTTTTCCTGATACCCGCTCATATGATGGTTGCTGTGTTTTGGGGCAGCGATGTTGCAGCGGTCGTTGGATTTTTAGTCAAAAATAGACGGGTGGGTTCCTGGCTCATATACCCCTTGCTGACACTGTTGATGTTTTTTGTCTTTCAACAGGCCGTTGATACCTGGAAGGGGGTAGATGCCTCGGCCAGTGACGGACAAACAGCCTGGGGGCGGGCGGTGTTGGCTCAACCTCTTGCTCCAGAAGGGGCAATATTAGCTGATAGTCTAAAGTTTCCACCGCTTTACTATTTGCAACAGGCTGAAGGGCTGCGGCCTGATATGGATATCATGGTGCTGCCGGACGAGGCGGCCTATCGAGCGGAGTTAGACGGCCGTCTTGCTGTGGGACAAACCGTTTACCTGGCCCGCTTTTTACCGGGGTTGGCGGGCGTTTATCATCTCCGTTCAGTCGGGCCATTGACCGAGGCCAGCAGCCAACCCCTGATAACGCTGCCCGCTTCGGCCGACATCGTAGAAGCTGAAATGTCCTTTGGTTCAATCGAATTAAGCGGCTTCGAGCTAGAAATGGATTCGCCTTATGCTGATGGGGAATCGGCCGTTACGTTTTATTGGAAAGCGGTTGAGCCAGTTGAACCTGTCTGGCAGGTGTATGTGCGGTGGGTGGGTCAAGGCTATCAAGGGCCAGTTGTTAGCCAACATCCCGCCAACAATAGTTATCCAACGAATGCCTGGCGAGTGGGGGAAATTGTGGCTGATTTTCATACATTGCTTCGGCCGATATTGAATGAGACGACCGAATTGGATTTACAGGTTGCCTTAGCTCCGGCTTTTACAGCGTTGGAAGCATTAGATTGGCAAACAGTGACGGCTGTGCGATGGGAACCAACTATTGAGTTAGCAGATTCGGCCGACTTACGGGTGCAGGTTGGGCCGCTATTGTTGGATGGTTTGTCGATGCCGGGACAAATACGGCCGCAATCAGAGTTAGCCGTTCAGCTGCATGGGTTTGGGGCAAGCCCAGAATCACTATCCTTACAGCTTCAGCCAATTGACCGCGAAAGACCTGCCTTGATGAACAATAGCAGCGGTTCAGCTTTCGTAGATGATCCGTTTACCTGGTCATATGAAGTTGCGACCGATGTTGCCCCTGGTTGGTATCAGTTGGTAGCCAGCTACCCCAATCAGGACGCTGTTTGTTCCTGGTTGGCCCGCAAGACAATGGGCTGCGTTTTGGGAGAAATCGAGGTAAGTGGTGTGCCGCTGCCAGAAGGAGCCATTAATTTTGAGGATAAGGTCGCTTTGTTAGATGTGGTGATTCCAGAGAAAAGGCTCCAGCCTGGCGGCCAACTGGCTCTTACCCTCAACTGGCAGGGATTGAGTCAGATGCAAGCCGATTACACGGTCTTTATACAGGTGTTGGATGAACAAGATAGGATTGTAGGTCAGATAGATAGCTGGCCGTTGCAAGGCACCTTTCCGACTAGCCAATGGGCGGTGGGAGAGCGCGTTGATGACCCCTATTTAGTACGGTTGTCGGAGGATTTACCGCCTGGGCAATATCGGTTGCATGTAGGCTGGTATTTGTTAGAGACGCTGCGTCGGCTCCCGGTGGTTGATGAGAGAGGAACGGCCGTAGACGATAAATTCGTTGTTTCCCTGGATGCAATTAATTAAGGTCGCCCATAAATTGATCAGGGTTTTTCCAAAGTCAGTAAAAAGGAGCGAGAGCTTCCGAGATACTGGCATCGAAAAGACGTTGAGCAAAAGCCAGATTCTTCAGACCCAATTTACTAGCTAGACCAATGATGAAATTATTCAGCGTGGCCATCCCTTCAGCCATCAAAGGACTAGAGATACGAGTCGCATCTTCATCTAAAGTAACATCCCGCCGATAGTGGAGGCCGTTTTCAATGCCCCAGTAGTTTTGGATTAAGCTCATCAATTGTTTGGTGGAAACTTGTTTAGATGTCAAGCTCGTGATGCCAACAACCGACTCTGAGCGAAGCTTACCAGTTGTTAGACAGGTAGCTTGACGCTCAATTTTGAAGACACGTTCGACCCCAGGCCAGTCGAGATAACCCGTTTTATCATCTATGACTGTCAATGTTCGTTTTTCCAATCGTTGATGGGCTTTTCGGGAGGTATGTTCTATCTCCTGTTCCATCTTTGGTTGATGCCAGCCAGGTCGTTGAGGTAACGGCTCAAAAAACCGTTCAATATCATCTTGTAAAGTCGATTGGTTACCTTTCGCAAACCAAATATAGTCGCCACCTCCAGATAGAATAGCAACCGAGATAGAACGCTGAGTGAACATCGCATCGCCACAGACAACTCGGCCTCTCAGGTCAATTGCTTCTAACACAGTCGGCGCAGCAACTATTTCATTCTCCTTGCTTCCGACGGTGACCTGGCATAATACGATTCCCTCATCAGGCAAGTAAGCGGCTAACAGATGCACCCCTTGGGTTCGTCCTTTTGGAATAGTTCCTCGGAGTGTCTTTCCATCAATGGCTATCAACATACTCTGCTGACCACCATAACTCTGATGTAGAAATCTCAATAGGACACTTTGTAAATCTGTTAGGTTACAGCTATCTTGCAACGTTCGTCGGATTGTATTGAGTGATGGCACTTTCCCCCGTTCGAACTGGAATAATCTCACCAGTATCTTACACCTCAAACGTAGCCATTGGGCTATCGATGATGGTTTGTTCTGCCGGCTAATTTGGCCATGATTATCCAGGTCAATAGATACGCCAATGGAAACTGTTTGCCTCTTTTGGCCCTTTTATCCTCTACTTTTGCTAAAAATTCTAACAATGCTGTCAGGTCCAATAGAATTCCATCTGATTCGATTTGTTGCAATGTGATATGATCCATTTAAGCCTCCTTCTGATTTTGGTGTCGTTTCAACTCCATATTATCAGTTTGAGGCTTTTTGTTCCTGTTTTTTTCCGACTTTGGAAAAACCCTGATAAATTGATAATCTCACTTGCTTTGTTTAGAGAAATAGATACCATCTCTAATGGTTAACATTTAGCTGCCTCGTAATGGAGAAGAAGCAGGAGGAATAAAATATGGATCAAATTCGCGTCACCCGCTCATTTGTCGCGGCAGATGCGCTGGCGGAAGTCATTAATGATGAATATAACCTGGATGAAGCGGTATCTTGTAAATTATTTAGTAAGATGCTGCGAACCCAGGATAATGACCATTATCAGGTTCGGGTTGGTGAAACAAAATATGTCGCTAGGGTGTACCAACAAGGGTCGCACCTCGGCCGAAAAGAGGCCGATTACCGTTATGAATTAGACTGGCTCAACTTTCTAAGGGAAAAAGGGATTTCTGTATCCTATCCAATTCAACGGGCGGATGGGGAGTTTATCGGCACGGTCAATGCGCCTGAAGGGGTACGTTATTTTGCCCTTTTCAGCTTTGCGCCAGGAAAGCCTATGTCGGCCACAGATGAGGAACAACTGTATATGATGGGACAGGAGATGGCCCGCATTCATGTTGTCTCCAATGATTTTAAGAGCGAGTATCAGCGGCAGCCGATGGATCTCGAATTTTTGGTGGAACGGCCGATTAAGCAGATTCAAAAATTCTGGACAAACAGCTATGATGAAAAGCTGAATTTGCTGTTGACTTCGGCCGAAATCGCCCAGGAAGATTTAAGGGACATTCTTAGAAATCCAGAAACCACAGAAGATGGTTGGGGGCCGATTGGGGGCGACTTTCATAACGTCAATACCCATTTCGAGGGGGATAAACCAACCTTCTTCAATTTCGATTTATGCGGCTATGGTTGGCGGGCCTATGACATTGCCACTTTCTTGCTCAATACGGGTCTGCTCCAAAAATCTGCTAAATTATCAGAAGCCTTTTTTGCAGGTTATTATTCAGTACGGCCGCTTTCTAACAACGAACATGAGGCTATTTCACCGCTCCTCACCATTCGTCGAGTTTGGCTAACTGGCACGTTCTCAGTTGTCGATGGTATCGTCGGTCATACCTTTATTGCACCCCTATAAACTGACCTATACGTTGGCTGCTATCAGCTAAATTTTTTTGGAGGCTCTCATGGCAAATCATGTTTATAAAAAGATAGAACTAGTTGGATCATCCCCTAATAGCATGGATGAAGCGATTCAAAATGCCGTTCAGAAAGCGTCCCAAACCATTCGCAACATGCGCTGGTTTGAGGTTGTTGAGACTAGAGGGCAGATTGAAGATGACCAGATCGCGCACTGGCAAGTGACGATTAAAGTTGGCTTCACCCTTGATGATGACCTTAAAGAGGATTAGAACGAACCCAGATAACGCCCTCGCTGTTGCTCAACGTTAGAGGTTGTTCGATTCCTGATGGGCTAATCTTCGGCGTACTAATTGCAAGTTGCCAACCGTCTAGGGGCAAGTTAGGGATCGGTAGGTTGGCCGAGGTAAAGGTGTTTGGCGCACCTTCCATATTGGCAACAAAGAGGAGCTGTTCTCGGCCGTTTGGCGCCTGGCGCAAGCCATAGAATAGAACCGTACCATCACAGGGTTCAATATAGGAAAAGTAATCGCTAGACTGTAGATTGTCCATGAGCCATGGTCGAATCCGGCGAAACTGACGCAGTTTCAGATTAAATCGCGTTTGCTCTTCATCTAGCTGATCTACATATTGAGCCACATTACAATAATCGTGTAAGTCATCCATCCAGGCCCTGGCAAACCGCTTCAGATTACTAACCGTTGACGGCGGGCCTTCTAATTTAAGCTCGTTCGCTTGTAAGACCTGCACGATAGCATCCATATTATAGTTTGTAAGCTGAACAGTATGGTCGAGAATGTGTAGGAAACGTCGCAGTTCATCTAAATCGGTGAAGCCCAGCTCTTTTAGTCTGAGAAAATTGTGTGACTGGTTGAAATTTGCAGGATCGACCTGCCATTTTAGAAAGCGAGATTCCTCGGAGACCACTTTTACCGCATAGCGGTCATCGGTGTTTCGGATGAAGCTCCAGGGCGCTCGCATTGAAGCATTGATGAAGTCCATTGGAATGCCGGGCATGAAGCCGTAGGTGAACAGATTGTTGGCCGGGTTATCATAGGCGTTACGCAAGATTCCTACCAGGTCTTGACCGAGATAGGTATTGATGCGGGCTTCCGGGTCTACTTGTGTTCCCCGACGTACCGTATCGTGGTTGGCGCAGCCGGTGATCCAGCTTTTGCCGACGGTCATTATCTCTTGAATCCGCCACCACTTGCTGATCCAAAAGGTGAACAGGAAAGGGGTGTTGTGGGCAAAGGTGAGCGGCCCCCATTGGACCACATTTGGGAATTGCTTGGTGACTTCTAAATAGGTTGAGGAAAGCTCCCAATCATCGCGGGGCCAGGGACGGCCGTCTTCAAAAATCATCCAGGGACGATAGCGAACACCAGCAACGTTTTGTACAATATCATTCATTAATCGTAAATAGTCGTCATCGTGGTGCAAAAGCTGTGCTTCGGCATCCCAATACTTGAAATCCTGCGCTCCATCCACCCGAATGCCATCAACTCCAAAATCGCTTTTCCGTCGCTGCATCTCCAACAAGATGGCCCGTACGACAGCCGAGCGGTAATTCATGTTTTGTCCATACATGTTCGCGCCAGCGAAAAAATGCCGATTTAGTAGGGGCAGAGCCTGGTTGTCAGCATGACCATAGACGATATCAAAAATGACCTTTATTGGTTTAGGGTGAAGGTTGTGGAGGGTTGAAATGAAATCAATCAACTCGTCTGGCCGTTTGCTGCCTAAAACGGCCGGATTGATGGCCGAGGAGCCACTAATGACGACATCATAGCCCCAGTTCGTCATGTCTGGACGACTTAAAGAAACTTGGACAATATCTGCATCCTTCTCATCCGTTATCTGCTGCCAGAACGACGGGCCAGCTTCGTATTCGATAATTGGCTCGATTGGCATTAACTGAACAGCATCATAGCCCACGTAATTTTGTTCGGCCGTTGTTAACGGTTCGTTCTGTCGTTGCTTCTCGGAAATCGTTTGATAGATTCGGGTCAATCCGGCCAGAGTTCCTTCGGCTGATGCCGTATTAATATGCAGTTGAAGGATATTGAGTGGCGGATCAATTCGCGGTATTCCGTCCGGGTCTGGCGTCATTGTCAAAGATTCAAAATAGGCTTGGTCGTTCCTTTGCTGCTGGAGTTTATGAACATCGTAATATTCGGCTGGGGCAAATGCGCCAAAAGGCAATGAATTCGCCAACGGATCGAGAATAGAATGCCAGTGATCGGCGCTGTCTTGATAAACTAGACGATAAAAAGCGCCAACCTGATCCCGACTTCCTGGCTGCATACCAGCAACAACCCCCCAATAAAAGGCTCTGTTTCGGACTAAATGAATCCTTTCCTGATGAAAGGATATGGTTTGTTGTGCCGCCTCAAAATCAATTGGGTCTAAAGGAGTCAAAATTTCTAAAAATACCCGACTGACAGGAATCTCTTTTTCGATCAGTTCTGGCACCCAAAAGCCTATTTCAACAAGGCCAGCTTCATTACAATGCACTCCCAATCGTCTTACGAGCTGCTGGGCAGCCTCGAATTGTGAATTCGATTCCGTGTGAATCTTTTCAGCCCAGGCAACTAAATCATCTGTTGCTTCCATCATTAGACGGCACGGTTGTTGAAGGGTTGCCATATTTCAAAAACTCCTTTTGTTGCTTGTCTGGGTTGATATTCGCGTATGGTAAGTATACTGGCTGATTTTGGAATCTGACAATAGTTAATCAAGCGGTTAGCGAACAATCTGCTTGCAATTTAATGAGTTTTGTTGTATTATCTCAACAAATGTTTTGTTGTACTATCCCGCACCTCACCTTCTAAGCGATAGATATGATCCAACAAGTTGCAAAGCGTGTTTCAATCAAGGGCATTCCTGATGGATTGCTGATTACCTTGGGCCCTGGCGAGTATGCGACGCTGCTTGACGAGTTAACGGATGAATTGAGTGCCAAGCAAGGCTTTTTGGAAGGCAGCCGAGTGACCCTTTCTGTTGGCAAACGGCCGTTGGACAAAAGCGAGCTAAGCCTCATTCAAACGCTGCTAGATGACAATGGCATGGCATTGTATGCTGTTTTGGCTGACAGTGAAGAAACGAAGGAGGCGGCCCGAGGGATGGGTTTGGCAACGAGGTTGCCGGGCAGCAACACGGATCTGAATGGTAATATGCTGAAAACGGCCGTTGCAGCCGAACAGCCAGCAGTCGTGGTCTCCACCGCTCCGGCAGCTGAAGGCTCGAATGGGTTGATTCTGCGGGAGACGATTCGATCCGGTCGGTCTATCTATCATGAGGGGCATATCGTTGTGATTGGCGATGTTAACGCCGGGGCAGAGATTATTGCCGCCGGAGATGTTGTGGTTTGGGGCAAGCTGCGAGGGCTGGTTCATGCTGGCGCATTGGGCGATAAGTCGGCCGTAATTTGCGCCCTAGAATTGATCCCAACCCAGCTTCGGATTGCAGATCAGATAGCTATTTCTCCCCACGAAAAACGCCGACAAACCACCCCAGAGAAAGTGTCGATGCACGACGGCCGAATTATGGCTGAGGCATGGCAATAGAGGTTTATCAGGTCTGATAAGGCCTGTCAATTTTGATTGACATAACGTGTTGTCTTAAACAATACGATGTAAGGAGCGAATTATGAGCGCGAAAGTGATTACCGTTACGTCTGGCAAAGGTGGGGTTGGTAAAACAACCGTTACCGCCAACCTGGCCGCTGCTCTGGCAATGCTTAATAAAAAGGTCACCGCCATTGATGCAGATATCGGCTTAAGAAACCTGGATGTTGTCATGGGGCTGGAGAATCGGATTGTCTATGATCTGGTGGACGTAATCGAAGGTCGCTGTCGACTACGCCAAGCGATGATTAAAGATAAACGGCTGCCTGAAATGTATCTGATTCCGGCGGCTCAAACGCGTGATAAGATGGCGGTTAGCCCCTCTGATATGATTTTGGTTTGTGATCAGCTTCGAGAAGAGATGGACTATATCATCGTTGATTCGCCCGCAGGCATTGAGCGAGGCTTTCGCAATGCCATTGCCCCGTCGGATCAGGTGATTGTGGTGACGAACCCTGAGATTTCGGCCGTCCGCGATGCTGACCGCATCATTGGCATGATTGAAGCTGAGGAAAAGGGGCCAGGAAAGTTGATCGTTAATCGAATCAAGCCTGCGATGGTTGCTCGGGGCGATATGCTTTCGATTGATGATATATTAGAAATTTTGGCGATTGATCTGCTGGGTATTGTGCCAGAAGATGAGGCCATTTTGGTTTCTACGAACCGAGGCTTACCTGTCGCGATGAACTACACCAATAGCACCAGCGCCAGTCAAGCATTTCGGAATGTGGCCCAGCGATTGGATGGCGTTGAAGTTCCTGTCATGGATTTGACGGCAAACAGTGGTTTCCTGTCCCGTTTGCGGGGCTGGATGAACGGCTCGGCGAATTAAGAAGGAGGGATTAATGGGTTGGCTAGATAGGATTTTTAAACCAAAACAAAAAAGTGGCTCCGTAGCCAAAACGCGACTGCAAATGGTGCTGACCAATGACCGCAGCAATGTTTCGCCGGGACTACTAGAAGAGATCAAGGATGACATCATTGAGGTGATTGCTAAACGTTTGACGATTGATCCTGACAATGTGATTGTGAATTTAACTCAGACAAATCGGGAAAGCCGTTTGGTGGCTGAGATTCCGTTGCAGGCGAACGGCCGAAAATAATAGACGGCCGTAAAATGATACGGGGAGCCTGATAACTGAAAACCGTAAGCGTAATATATAATTGTGTCTGGTAGCTTAATTGCTATATGAGTTTGGGGAGGACGGTCGCTAATCTCAATGGACAACAAATCGCTACAATAGCTTGTCTAATATGTTATACTTCTCATTAAGAATCGAAATCTGATGAGGTAGAACATGGATCAATTAGTAAAAAGAATCACGGCTAATCCTGAAATTATGTTAGGGAAGCCAACCATTCGTGGGTTACGGATTACGGTTGAACAAATCTTAACAGCTCTATCTGCTGGTGTGCCTCCTACTGACTTACTAGAAGATTACCCTGAATTGGAACCAGAAGATTTGCAGGCTGTATTTGCCTTTGCTGCCGAACTGGTTAGCGAAACACGGCTATACCCTATAGCAGCTTAAATTGCTCCGTGAAATTTTTAACCGATGTCGGAGTTGGCAAAAAAGTAGAGAACTGGCTGATAGAAAATGGGTATGATTTATTAGCTGTGCGGGATTTAGATCCCCGAATGGGGGACCGAGATATTCTTACAATAGCTGTCCGTCAAGGTCGTATTGTTATCACAATGGATAAAGATTTCGGCGAGATGGTTTTCCGAGCTAATCAATCGCATGAAGGCGTTATTTTATTGCGTTTGGAGGGTGCTAACAGCGCTGAAAAAAGCCGTGTTGTAAGTGAGATAATTACCCATTACGCAGATAGATTAGCAGGTAAATTCTCAGTTTATCAAAAGGGGCGCTTAAGAATACGCGGCGATTAAAGTGGCGAGACGTTGAACTTGGCAACATTAGAATTTAATTTTCACTAGCCTATAACGTTTGCGGTTTTACGTGATTGCTTCTAAAATTTGTCGTTCAGTAGATAAATTTTATAACCTTGATTCTCAATGAAAAGCACCTCTATTTGGCGGCATTTTGACCTCTGGTTAACGGCCGCCGTTCTTCTCTTAACTGCATACGGCATCCTCATCATCCGCAGCGCGGTGACTGGCGCTCCGGCCCTTGAGGGACATCCCCAGCGACAAATTTTGTTTGCCATTATTGGCATTGTTGTCATGCTGATCCTGGCGGCCATTGATTACCGTATTCTGACCTCCGCTCACTGGTATATCTATGCCGCTTTCATAGGCTCGCTGCTGTTTGTGGCGGTGGCGGGGTCAATTAATAATGATTCTCGGCGCTGGATTCAGATTACCTCGACCTTTTTCTTGCAGCCGTCGGAGTTCGGCCGTATTTTCCTGGCCGTCACCTTTGGGCAATTTATCGTCCAAAGGCGAAATCAGATGCACCGCTTTTCCAATACCATCATGGCCCTCATCTACCTGGCCTTGCCTGTAGCCTTGATTTTCCTTCAGCCTGATTTGGGCATGTCGATCCTCTTTTTCGTGATGTGGTTCGTCATCATCTGGCTGGCTGGTTTACCCCTATCCCACTTTTCAGTGCTGGCGGCTACATCTGTCGTAGGCATTATTGTCCTCTTCCCCAGCCTGGAAGAATATCAAATTGATCGGGTCTTGGCCTTTGTCAATCCAGAAGCTGTTCCAGAACAAGCCTTTAACATCGATCAGGCTTTGATCAGTATTGGTTCTGGCGGCTGGTGGGGTAAGGGCTATTTACAAGGAACCCAGAGCCAGTTAGGCTTTTTGCGAGTCCAACATACGGACTTTATCTTCTCCGTTATCACTGAGGAAATGGGCCTCATCTTTGGCTCATTGGTGGTTTTGGGGCTAATGGGCTTTATTTTGCTCCGTATTTTGCGGGTCGCCTCTATCACCCCCGATCCGGCCGGCCGTTTTTTGTGCGCGGGTATTGCGGCCGTTCTATTCTTTCAAACCTTCGTCAGCGTCGGCATGAACCTGCGACTGCTGCCAGTGACAGGTTTAACCTTCCCCTTTGTTTCCTATGGGGGCAGTTCTTTAATCACCCTATTCATGGGAATCGGTATCGTTCAATCCGTTCTTATGCGCCATAGAAAACAAGAGTTTGGTTAATAATGACAGTTCGTTTACGTTTTGCTCCCAGCCCCACGGGCTATCTTCATATTGGCGGCGCACGCAGCGCCCTGTTCACCTGGATGTATGCCCGGCGGCATAACGGTAAGTTTATCCTTCGTGTAGAAGATACAGACCAAAAACGCTCCGTCGAAGGGGCTGTTGAAGGCATCATGGCCTCACTACGTTGGCTGGGGCTGGATTGGGACGAAGGGCCAGATATTGGTGGCCCATATGGCCCCTACATTCAAACTGACCGGGCAGAGCTGTATCAAAAATGGGCCAATTGGCTGATTGAACATGATCACGCTTATAAATGCTTTTGCACGGCCGAAGATCTGGCTCAGGCTCGAAAGGAAAACCCGGCAGGTGGTTATAATCGTCGCTGCCGAGACTTGACACCTGACGAAATCGCCCAGCGGGAAGCGGCTGGGCGCAAATATGTTATCCGGCATAAGATGCCCCTAGAAGGCACGACCGTTATCCCAGATCTGGTGCGGGGCGAGGTTGTATTTGAGAATGGTCAACTGACAGATTTTGTCCTGCTCAAATCCAGCGGCTTGCCCACTTACCATTTGGCCCATGTCGTTGATGATCATTTCATGGAGATCAGCCATGTTACCAGAGGGATTGAGTGGTTAAGTACGGCCCCCGTTCATGTGAATTTGTGGAACGCGTTTGGGTGGGAACAGCCAGAATATATCCATCTACCTGTCATTCTCAGCCCTAGCGGTAAGGGTAAGTTGAGTAAGCGAACCCAAGCTTTTAACGATGCTGGACATCAGATTATGGTGCGGGTAGAGGAGTTCCAAGAAGGTGGCTATTTGCCAGTGGCAGTGGTCAATTTCCTGGCGAATGTGGGCTGGTCGTTTGGCAATGACCGCGAAAAGTATACGATGGAAGAGGCCATCCCCCACTTTGATCTGGCTGAGATTAATCCGGCCGAAACCCGGCTGCCCTATGAAAAGCTGGACTGGTTGAATGGTCAGTATATTCAGGATATGTCGGCTCAAGAATTGGCGGTTGCTTTACGGCCGTATCTCGAAGCCGAAGGGCTAGAGGTCAACGTGGATGCCCTGCTCCAAATCGCGCCCGCCATGAGCGTACGATTGAAGCGGCTGCCAGAAGCGGTCGAGATGCTCCGTTTTCTCTTTGATGATGGGCTGCCTGCTTTAACGGCCGAATCGATCACGGACAAAAAACTAGATGCCTCCGCTGCAAAAAGCGCTTTTGCCGAGGCCAGAACATTTATTGAAACCCTAGAGCCGTATACCCCTGAAGCAATCGGGAACGGCCTTAAAGAGATTGGCGAACGCCATACAAGCAACGGCAAAGCGGGGCCATTTTTCGGCCGTATGCGTCAGGCCGTCACTGGGCAAAAGGTTTCACCGCCCCTTTTCGAGTCCATGCAAGCATTAGGCCGACAACGAACGCTGGAACGGTTGGACAACGCTCTTAAGGTGCTGGGATAAGACTTTTTAGGGCGAAAACTGGATAACCTGTTGCATCACATTTCCCCTACAGGTAGAATCCTCCTATATTGAGGGATAGTTTAAGGGTAGAACAACGGACTTTGAATCCGTCGGTCGTGGTTCGAATCCACGTCCCTCAGCTCCCCATTTATGGTTTTTTGAAAAGATAGCGTCTATATACTTTTTCGGCACGGGCTAATGGGCCAAAAAAGAAGTTGGTTCCCTCAGTTCCAGCGAATTCGTGGAATATTTTTCGCAGCGGCCAGGGAACGTGTTTTTCAATTAGCCCTTTTTTACGATTGCTATCTTGTTTCAATGCCTGTACGACGCGAGTGGTAATATCTTCTTCTTCTATTTTCTCCAGCTTCATTTCTGCCAGTTGACGCTCCCACATGCTGATTTCTGACTGTTCGCGAAGGTCGGCGTATAGAAAAAACCCTCCCGGCCGTAGCAATCTGTGAACCTCGGCGAAAAACTTTTCTGGATGTTGATAGCAGAGAGAGGATTCCAGGTTCAAGATGGCGTCAAAGGTTTCGTCAGCAAATTGCAGATTTTCTGCGTCTCCTCTCTCAAAGGCTAGGCCCTCCACCTGATAGAAATCATTACAAAAAGCGATGGCATTGGCTGCAAGGTCTACTCCGACCATGCTTTTTGGTTTCAGATAGCGAGCGACATAGGCGGTTCCGCCGCCTCGCCCACAGCCGACTTCCAACATATCTAAATCTTGCAGGTCTACGGCCGAAGCGACATGATGGTAAAGTTGGATACTATAGCGGTGTTCTTCATCTTCTGGGAGAAGTTCCGGCGGCGATTCGGCTGCATAGCCATAATTCATAAAGAGCAGATGACGGCCGGATTCATAGGTGGAAATGTGGTCGAACCAGCGACGACTGGCAACGTAGCCCAGACTGGGGACGAGTCTTTGAAAGATAGTAACGGCCGTTCGCATCATGTTTGTCAACCCTCCTCGTTGTTCGACATTTGAGTATGTTTCAGAAGGCGTTATTATTGTGCCTGTTATGGACGCTAAAACGAAATCCTTATACAACTGGCAATTGGAAATTAATCCACCCTGGGAAAAAATTGAAGCGCTTCGTGATAAGCTGCGAGCATATAATAAACAGGCGGGGCAGATTGATCAAGGAACGGGGATGGGAATCTTTATACGGGATGAAGACGAAACACTCATCGGCGGTGTGTCAGCCTATATTTGGGGAACAACGGCCGAAATCAATTTCTTGTGGCTTGATGATAGTTTACGGGGTAAGGGGGTTGGGCAGCAGTTGATGGCTGAGATTGAAAAAGCGGCTCTTGAACGAGGCGCAACCCAGGCCATCCTCTCAACTTATACTTTTCAGGCGCCGGACTTTTATCAGAGATTGGGTTATGAGGTGACGGCCGTTATTGATGGGATGGGGGAGGGGCATAAGAAGCTATATCTCCGAAAAAGCTTATGAATGTGCTTCGATCTATCTGCTCACGGATTTCTCAGTACGAGTGGTTAATTCTTCTCTTTCTTTTTCCCATCATCATATTCCTTGAGCGGGAGAGCGCGTTTTTATTGGCCGCATTCCCTGTTCTATGGCTTGTTCGGTGGGTCGGGAACGGCCGTCTCTTCCCCCCCACTCCGATCAATTGGCCCTTGTTCATCCTACTCTTCATGGGGGTAGTGAGCTTGCTTGTCACTTTTGATATGGATAACAGTCTGCCGATGGTAGGTGGGCTGATTTTAGGCATCTCCTTATACTTTGCGCTCGTTTCGTATGTCGGGCGCTCTCAGAAGCGGCTAAATTTGGCGTTGGCAGGCTTTCTAATTGCTGGCGTGGGGATAATGTTCTTTGGGCTGTTGCATCCAACTTTCTTGGACAGACTTACGATTTTTCAACCACTTGCCAATGTGATCCCCGTTCGATTGGTGCAGTTTCCAGGCGATCTTGACGGCTTTAATGCCAATCGAATTTCAGGCACTTTGCTGTGGGTTGTCCCATTGATCTGGGTATTGGCTGTGGTGAAATTGGGGGAATTTGTAACGGCAAGATCAGGTTGGGTATCGGCTTCACTTGGCGCCATCTTTCTTGGTTTGGCGCTGCTAATGAGCCTGACGCTTATGTTTCTCTTTTCCAGAGCTTCTCAAGCTAGTTTGCTGATAACTTTGAGTTTGCTGGCTGGAATACTGACTTGGAAACATCGTTGGTTTGCTCTTGTAATTATTGTGACGGTATTATTAGGCGGTGGTCTATTGATCGCTTCAGAAGAAACCCAGATAAGGGTACAACAGCTATTTTTAACCATTAGTGGTGAAACGACTGGCGGCAGCACGGCCGTGGAGTCACTATCCGGCCGTGCCGAAATTTGGGAACGAGCCTACTATACCGTTCGCGACTTTCCCATCACTGGAACTGGCATGAATAATTTTCCAGCGGTCATGTTAACCTATTTCCCGCCTATTGCCTTTAACAATACCTCTGATATTACCCACGCCCATAACCAACTATTGATTGTCGGAACTGATCTGGGTTTCCCTGGCATGATCGCCTATGCTGCCCTGATGATCGGCATCGCCTGGATGCTCTGGAAAAGCTGGCGGCAGGCCACCAAACTAGCTGATAAGATGCTAGCCCTTGGCTTCGCCGCTTCCTTGCTAGCCTTTGAATTATTTGGGTTATTTGATGGGATTGGCCTGGGCGAAAAGCCAGCCATCTTTTTTTGGTTCTTGCTGGGCTTGAGCGGTAGTTTATATACCCTTATCCAACAGCCCACATTGTCAAAATCGGCAATCCTGACAAAATAGGGTTGCAAGTTAGCAACACTGGAAAACTTACTATAGAGATCGCAGAGAACTTGCGAAGATGAAGAAAACTCTCTGTGTTCTTTGTGGTTGAAAAAAACTTTTTAACCGGAGTACAATGATCAATGACAGACGAAACAACAAATGCCCCCTCAAACTTCATCCGTAACATCGTTGATGAAGATATGGCAAGCGGTAAATTTAACGGCCGTGTCCACACCCGCTTCCCCCCTGAACCAAATGGCTACCTTCACATCGGCCATTCCAAATCGATCGTCCTCAACTTTGGGCTGGCCGAAGATTATGGCGGCAAATATAACCTTCGCTTTGACGACACCAATCCCCTTAAGGAAGAGCAAGAATACATCGATGCCATCATTCGAGACATCCGCTGGCTGGGATTTGATTGGGAAGACCGACTTTATTATGCCTCCGATTATTTCGAGCAGCTATATGAATGGGCGATTGAGCTAATCAAGCAGGGTAATGCTTACGTCGATGATCTCAGCGCTGAGGAGATGCGGGAATATAGGGGAACGCTGACCGAACCAGGCAAGAACAGCCCCTTTCGGGATCGTTCTGTCGAAGAGAATTTAGACCTCTTTGGACGAATGCGGGCAGGCGAATTTCCAGATGGGGCGCGAGTTTTGCGTGCAAAAATTGATATGGCTTCCCCTAATATCAACTTCCGCGACCCCGTTCTCTACCGGATTATCCATGCTGAACATCCTCGCACTGGCAACGATTGGTGTATCTACCCCATGTATGATTGGGCGCACGGGCAATCTGATTCCATAGAGGGCATCACGCATTCTATCTGTACGCTTGAGTTTGAGGATCACCGACCACTCTATGAATGGTTTATTGAAAAGTTGGGCATTTATATGCCTCAACAGATTGAGTTTGCCCGACTAAAAATCTCCCATACAGTGATGAGCAAGCGCAAACTCGGCCGTCTCGTGAAGGAAGGTCATGTGGCAGGCTGGGACGATCCCCGTATGCCAACCTTATCCGCCATGCGCCGCCGGGGATTCCCACCGGAAGCCATCCGAACCTTTACCAACGCCGTTGGCGTTTCAAAAGCCAACAGCATCGTTGAACCAGCCTTGTTAGAGCATTTTGTCCGAGATAATTTGAACAAATCCTCTCCCAGGGCAATGGCGATCTTAGAACCACTCAAGGTGGTTGTTGAAAACTACCCTGAAGAGATGGTAGAGGAATTTGAAGTGCCTAATTATCCGCAGGACAAAGAAAATACAGAGACGAGGGTTGTCCCCTTTTCTAGAACCATTTACTTGGAGCGGAATGACTTCATGGAAGACCCACCCCGTAAATTCTTCCGAATGGCCCCAGGTAAAGAGGTGCGATTGATTGGCGCTTATTATGTGACCTGCACTGATGTCATTAAGGATGAAGCTGGCGAGGTTACGGAATTGCGCTGTACCTTCGATCCGGAAACACGCGGCGGACAATCGCCAGACGGCCGAAAAGTGAAAGGAACCTTGCATTGGGTCTCCGCCGAGCATTCCGTTCCAGCCGAAGTCCGTCTGTACGATCCCCTGTTCGTTAAAGCGAACCCAGAAGAGGGAGAATTAACTGACAATTTGAACCCAAACTCATTAATCGTACTCCCTAATTGCCAATTGGAGCCGTCATTAGCGGATGCGAAGCCTGGTGTCCCCTATCAGTTTATGCGGCAGGGATATTTTACGGCCGATTCTGAAGACTCCTCCTCCGATCACCTGGTCTTTAACCGCACCCTGCCCCTCCGAGACAGTTGGGCCAAGCTCCAGAAGGGGAAATAGAATTTACAGGATGAGTAATCAAAAAGGAATTAAGTGGTAGATACAATGAATGATATTAAAGAAAATGAGCTGCGGTTTGAAACATTGACCGTTCATGCGGGCGTGGAGCCGGAGCCAATAACGGGGGCGGTGATGACCCCCATATTTCAAACATCAACCTACGCTCAGGATGGGGTTGGTGAGCATAAGGGCTTTGAATATTCTCGGACCGACAACCCTACCCGTTCAGCGTTACAGGCTTCGATGGCGGCCTTAGAAGGCGGCCGTTATGCGCTGGCCTTCTCCTCTGGCATGGCTGCGATAGACACCTTGATTCGACTCCTCAACCCTGGCGATCATGTTATCTGTGGCGATGACGTTTATGGCGGCACCTTTCGCCTCTTCGACAAGATATTTGGCCGCTATGGGTTGTTGTTTGATTTTGTCAACACCTATGATTTAGCCGAAATCAAAGCGGCCGTTCGCCCCGAAACGCGTCTTATCTGGCTTGAAACACCGACAAACCCGATGCTGCGCCTGACAGACATTGCGGCCGTTGCCGACATCGCCCATGAAGCTGGAGCCTGGTTAGGGGTCGATAACACCTTTGCCTCCCCGGCTTTGCAGCAGCCCTTGAGATTAGGAGCTGACTTTGTCGTCCACAGCACTACTAAATATATCGGTGGTCATTCTGATGTGGTTGGCGGTGTGACGGTTTTGAATGATACGGCCGTGTATGAAGAGCTAAAGTTCCTGCAAAATGCCATTGGCGCAGTGCCGGGGCCAATGGACTGCTTCCTAACCCTGCGTGGCATTAAGACCTTGGCCATCCGCATGGAAACCCACTGTCGCAATGCTACCCAGGTCGCTCAATTTTTGGCCGATAATCCGGCTGTTTCCGAGGTCATCTACCCAGGCTTGGACAGCCATCCCCAACATGAATTAGCCAAGCGGCAGATGAAAGGGCCAGGAGGGATGGTATCCTTCTTGCTGCACGGCGGCGAAACGGCCGCAAACAAGCTGGCAATCGACACCAAGCTGTTCACGCTGGCCGAATCATTGGGCGGCGTTGAATCCCTGATAGAATTACCGGCTCCCATGACCCATGCCTCCGTCGCCGACTCCAAATTAGCAGTCGATCCCGGCCTGGTTCGCATATCGGTCGGTATCGAAAATGCCGATGATCTCATCATGGATTTGGGCCAGGTGCTTAAATCGTTGTAAGTGAATGCGTTGAGAGTGGTTAAAAATAGTAGCCACGAATTGACACAAATTCACACGAATTATAGGTGAAAAATTAGTGATAATTCGTGAAATTTGTGGCAAGTTTCCTTTTAGATTTTTGACAGACTGCTAACCGAGATGAATCAATCCCCGCCAGACGCTGCTTCCTTGAATCGGTTTCGCCCCTGGTTTTATGCAGCGGCCGTTTACAATTTCATCTGGGGCAGCGTCACAGTTCTATTTCCAAACTTATTCTTCGATCTGATTGGGGAGCCACCACCTGCTTATCCAGCCTTATGGCAGGTGGTCGGCATGTTTGTCCTGGTTTATGCACCAGCTTACTGGTGGGCAGCCCGTTATCCTGAACGACACCCTCACCTCATTATGATAGGGTTGTTGGGCAAGGTGTTGGGGCCAGTTGGCTTTATATGGGCGGCCGCTAACAACTTGCTGCCCCTCTCTTTTGGTTGGACAAATCTAACCAACGATGTAATTTGGTGGCCCTCATTTGCCCTATATTTGGTGACAATTGCCCGGTTGCAAGGTGGCTGGCTACCTTTATTGCGTGGCGAGTAAATCTGGCATATGAGCAACATAGATGATCCATTCTTCTTTGTCATAGAGGGGAACATTATCCCAGGCAGGATAGACATCAATATGACTGAATCCGGCCGTTTTCAACATCTGGCACATCGTTTCAACTGAGTAGGTCTGGTCACTCAGGGTGATACTTTCCAACTGCCCTGTTTCCAGATGGATTATTTGAAAACGCTCTGTTGACGTTTCCTTTTCTGCTGACCAAAATCGTTCCCCCAAATGTAAAAAGGGCTTATCTCCCCACAGCCCTGAATCATCTGTAAACCACCAATTACTATTAGTCTTATCAACTCGATCTTGGTTCAGCAGTTCGATACATAAACGGCCGCCTGGACGCAAAGCGCCAGCTACCTTTTCAAGGAGCATCTGGGCTTCGTGCCGGGGGAAAACAGCCAGTTGACCATACAAAAACAGGGCTGCATCAAAGTCCTGACCCGCATAATCCATCTGACGAACATCCTGCTCCACAAAGGTGCAATTTTCAGTGACAGCCGCTTTGTCCGCTAGTTGCCGAGCATAGGCAATTGAAGCTGGACTAAAATCGAGGCCTGTGACTGAACAACCTGCCTTGGCGAGTTCAATGGCATACAAGCCAGGGCCGCAAGTGATGTCGAGCAGTCGTGTTCCCGGCTCAATTGCCAATTTCTCTCGCAGCCAGGTTAACTGTAAATCACGCTCGGCCGTTATCCGCGAAGCAGCCCCGTGCGATTCATCCAAATGTTCCTGAAGCATCCGCTGCGAAAAGGCCGCCTCATCCCAAGGTAGATTACCGCCCGCCAGCCAGGGCGACGGTCTGGACGGCCGATTATAGATTTTCCAAAGCGCTTCAACTAGGCGGGTGCGAGTATCCTTTTCCATTTTCTAATCTCTTTAGCTGGTATCCTTCATAGAGAAAGGCTACACTTTATCATTATGTTTGAAACCTTAGCGCAAATTCCCGCTCAAGAACGATGGCGAGAACAGAAGCATCCCCTGCCAATAGTGGGGGCAATTATCCGCCGAGATAACCTCCTAGACAATAGTGAAACCGATTATTTGTTGATTCGCCGTATCAAAGAGCCTTATCAGGATCTGTGGGCTTTAGTTGGTGGAAAAATGGTGGTTGATGACAAAGAAAGCCCAGCTTTACATCGTTTTGAGGAGATTGCTGGCTAATGCCGTTGCTGCCAAACGAACTGTTGAATAAGCGCTATCGCATAGTCAGCCTTTTGGGGCAGGGGCAATATGGGGCTGTCTATCGAGGGTGGGATGTCAAAGACGAGAAGGAAGTGGCTATCAAGGAATACCTTGATCCTATGTCGGCCGTTCAACGCCCCTTTCGAGCCGAGGCCCGCCGCTTGAGCAGCCTGAAACATCCTCAGTTGCCAACCGTTTTAGATCATTTTTCTATCGAAGGCAGCGGTCAATATCTGATTAGTCAATATATCGACGGCGTTAGCCTTCAATCGCTCCTAGAGCAATATGGCCCCTTGCCTTCCGAGCTATTGACCAGTTGGCTTCAATCTGCCACTGTCCCCTTGACCTATCTGCATGAGAAAAAACAGCTTCATCTAAACATCAAGCCAGCCAATATTCGGATCACCCCAGCGGGGGACGTTTTCCTGGTAGATACTGGGCTGCCCGGTTTAGGCATCGCTCAAGGCGATGTAGGATATGCAACCGTCGGGCAGCAAACCCAATCTGAGGTCAATGTCTTAAGCGATATTTATGGCTTGGGGGCCACGCTTTATACCTTATTGACTGACAAAGTCCCGCCCGATGCCCTCCATCGAGAAAGCGGCCTAGAAACATTGGTTCCCGCCCGCGAAGTAAATCCCGATGTTGAACCATATTTATCCGTTGTTGCCAGCCGAGCGATGGATTTACGGAAAGAGGTTCGCTTTGAAACAGCGGCCGATTTTGCCCGTGCCTTAGACAGGCCATCTGGCCGACCTGCCATTCAATCGACTTCCCCTCGCCGCACCGAATCAGCTTTACCCACTGGCCCAGCCCCCCTCGTTCCCCGGCAGCCTCGGCGGGTGATTCAACAGCGCACATTGTTAGGTCTCGTTGGGGTTGTTATTTTGGTGTTTGGGGTGGCCTTAGGTTTGGTCTTGGCTGATCAAAGCCGAGATGCAACGGCCGAAACGGATGAAGTGGCTGCAACCGCTACCTTCCAATCTCAGATAATCGCTGCCATTACGGCCGTCACTACCTTAACGCCAACCTCCGCCCCCAGCGCAACCCCCATTCCAACCCCTGAACCATTTGTCGATGAAAAAACGGGGGCCAGGATGATCTTCATCCCGGCTGGCCCCTTCCGCATGGGCTTTGACGATGGCGATCCCAACGAAGCCCCCTCCCATGTCTTGCGGCTCGATGCCTACTTCATTGACGAAACCGAGGTGACAAATGGCGCTTATGAGCTATGCGTTGAGGAGGAGGTGTGCCGCCCTCCCGACCGACCTGGGGCTACCTTTCATCCAGCCTACTTCGGTTCGGCCGAATACGCCGATTACCCGGTCATCTCCGTCAGTTGGTTTGCCAGCCGCGAATTTTGCAACTGGCGCGGTATGCGCTTGCCCACTGAGGCAGAGTGGGAAAAAGCAGCTGGATTCAACCCCGAAGAAGCAATTAAATATACCTATCCTTGGGGCAATGAATTTGACGGAACCCTGCTCAATCATTGTGACGCTAACTGTTTCCAAGAAAACAGAAATCCTGAAGCTGATGACGGGCATCGGGACACATCCCCCGTTGGCGCATTCCCAGACGGCCGTTCTCCACTTGGCTTGCTCGATATGGCTGGCAATGTCATGGAGTGGGTGGGCGACTGGTACGATCGCCGCTATTATGAAACCTCAACCGATACCAATCCCATCGGCCCACTTGAAGGCGAATTTAAGGTTATTCGAGGCGGCTCCTGGCTTGGCTCCGCCGAGGATGCCCAAGTGACCCATCGAATGAACTACGAACCCAGTGTCAGCCGGGCCAATCTCGGCTTCCGCTGTGCTATGACGGCTCAATAAGGACGAGAATTCTATGACTGAACCAACCAAATTTTTACCAGGATCGGTAAAATTTTATGAACGCCATCTCTTTGTCTGTACTGGAACCACCGATTGGCCCCAGCGGATTGAGTTAGGCGGCGGCTTTCTGCAAACCTTAGCGGAAACTATAGCCCGCTATGCCCTTGATATGCCGCTTAAAGTCAAGATGACGGCTTGTGACGATCTACCTTTATCTACTGATGGCTTTGACATCCTCGTTTTCCCGGACATGGTTCGTTACGTAGCCGTTAAGACGGCCGACTTAGAAACATTCGTAATCGATCAGCTAGTCGGCAACGAGGTTAGCAGCAGACTCCAACACCAACCTTTAAGCGGGCATCATCTGTTTGTTTGCGTTCATGGCCGCCGGGATATACGCTGCGGGGATTGTGGTCCACCCCTCGTCGCCAGTCTAGAAGCTGAGTTGAATAAGCAGGAATTGGAAACGGCCGTTACGATCCATCAAACCAGTCATGTCGGTGGTCACGTCTATGCTGGAAATGTCTTGATTTATCCAGGGGGAGATTGGTATGGCTATGTCACCCCCGAAAATGCCTCCAACTTGATTGAACAGCATCTTCTCCAGGGAAAAATTGTTGCTGAATTGTGGCGGGGTCGAATGGGAATGGCGCCGGATAAACAGATTACGGCCGTCGAAAATCTAGCCTAGGAATGGAAGTTGAACTTCTCTTTGTTGTGATTTCTTACAACTCATTCAAGCGCAACTCTAAATCATGAATAAGCTCGCCTAAGTTGTTGATTACCTGATTTGTCTTGAGCGGTGCGAGCTTGGCCAGTCCATATTTATCGATTTCGGCCGTTTGCCTATAATCTCCCCAGGAAATGACAACCTCAAACTGACGGTCAAACTCCTCCGGGGCAAAGACGGCCAGTATCAGATCGAGATTTTCTGGCTCGGCGATGGATTGAGACGCATCTAATCGAACCTCTAATTCCTGGTCATCAAGCTCAACCTGGCTGTGCAAGATATTGATATAACTTTCGTCAAGGCCAGAGCGGCGTATTTCGACAGGTTGCAGCGTGCCAATGTTAAACATATTTTGCAACTGCTCAACCGACCTATGCCAGATCAGCGCCCATTTGTCTTTCAGCGATTTTCTAATAAGCGGTTTTGACGTAACTTCCTGTAAGAAGCTCAGATCGATTATCGCTGGCCCTGAGTATTCTGGTAGTTCCCCTGCTCGACTTTGTTCCAAAATATCTAGGGTATCAAGAAAGGCTGTCCGCAGTTCCTTATTGACGAGCATTTGGGAATAGAAATTCGGATACTTTTTTATTATGTCAATGCCACTTAAGGCATCATTGATTACTATTGAGAGCATATCATTATCCTCATCTGAAGATGTTGTGTTCTTGGGCAGGGCGCTGAATTTAGCCAGATCCTCAAGGAGTTGGTCTCCTTTCTCAGGCCACTGTCCAGCTTCTTGCAGCAGGCGGCGAAGCACTTCAATCTTATTTGAAGACCTATCAGAAGATGAATCGTCTTGTGGCGGCTCGGATGTTCCTCTGCTCATTAATATATATACCCAAAATAGCTAAAATCTTTCATGCAAAAATACATTAAATTGAAATCAATTATTTCCTAAGTTTCCCCTTAGATCATTGAGCGCATCAAAATGTAGCTTATAGACGGCCGTCATGCTCTTATTCATATCAGCCGCAATTTCCTTGAAAGAATAACCAGAAAAATAATGATCAATTATAAGTTGTTGACGTGCTTCCGAGGATAATCTCTTAATGGCTTCCAATAATTCAGCGCGAAGTTCCCGTTGTTGTTGAGAGTCCAGTTCATTGGAGTCGGCCATCTTTTCCAGCAGATAATCGATCTCATCTATTGAAACAGCCTCACGCTCTAAAATACGGCCAGAGCGCGTTTGCTCCTGAATATATTTTCGACAGACATTCTGTACCAAAACGCAAAACCAGGCATCAAATTCCGTGTCATAATGATAAACGCTGCTCAAAAAGGCCAAAACAGCATTGGGAACACATTCCTCAACACTTTTCGCTCTCAGCGAGTCATGGATCCCCCGTCTTTTCAGATAGCCATTCGCCCACATCTGAATCTTGGCAATGGTGGCTATCCAGGTTTCGCGATCCTGACGCTCCAGTCGGTTAACTGTCTTGAAATATTTCTCGTAAAAGGAGATGACATTATCAACATATTCCTGACAAGCTTGGCTATCGGGGTTTTCCCCTAACACCCGAGAGGCACGGCCGTATTCGACACTACGATGAAGTAGCATATTTATATTTTGGTAAAGTTTTTCATTTTTTATTTCCTTTTGCTGTAATGTATTTTCAAGGTTATGGATAAGATTACTGTGAGTTTTACCCGAATCCATTTGTAAGCGTTTAGATGGAGTTCTAGAAGTGGTACTAATCCGAGCTTCATTAATTTGTGATTTTTGGAGGGAATCTGAAAGCTCAATTATCTTCAATGCATTATCATTTTCTTCGAGTGATATTCTGGTGTTAACTTCCAGAGCATAATTCCAAAAAACAGTCGATTGTAAGAGATTGCCGTTTCGATTTGGTGGATGGTTACAAGCAATATAAAGCCATGTTTCTTGACTAACTGTATCCAAAGCATAAAAATCAGAAATTGAAACAACCTTGTATTTTCTTTCAACAAGATCGCGAATTTGTGATTTGCTTAGTGAATCAACACTCTGTGTAGAAAAGCTTAATAATAAGCGTATACTGTCCCACGCTGCGCCAATCAATTGAATTTCATCTGGTCTACAATTAAGTTTTGTTGCTAACACATCCAGAATCTCTAACATATCATCCAATTTCTCATTTGATACGATGATTTGCATTTTAATCGGGACCGCATCTAATGGAGGCAGCTTAGCTAATAGTTGAGCCAAGCTATGGTCGGGTCGTTTACTTAGAGTTTCAGTAATTAGCAAATTTAGCATTTGCTGCCGTTCACAAAAAGCTATTAATTCGCGTGAAAATGTTTCACTCTCTTCATGAGGGAACAAGTCATAATTAGTGCCTATATCAAATGCTAATGTCTTGAGTTCTTTCAGGTTGAAATGGCTTACTAAATACTCCCGTAACATCTTCCTATCAGTAAATTCTAATTCCACTCCCACCCTCCTCTTTTCTCCGATTGAAAAAATAGAGCATGACGGTACTTACTTATAATCCTATTAATCAACCGAATGCTCACGCCTATTCTTAAAACCCTCTGGCTTGCAGATTTAGACCATTTCATTAGAACAAAAGTTTAACCCTGTGCGAAATAAACTTGCCTTTTGCACAGAGATAGTGAATTATAAGGTATCCTTGCAATTGACGAAAACTTACCAACTATCCTGACATTAATTTATTGGAGAATTCATGCAGCTTTACAATGCTTTAAGCCAACAAATTGAACCCTTTGAACCACTCGGCAAAGCCGTCACTGTCTATGTTTGTGGTATTACGCCTTATGATACAACCCATTTAGGCCATGCCTTTACCTATGTTTCCTTTGATATACTTATCCGTTACCTGGAATCGTTAGGCTATCCAGTTATCTATACCCAAAATGTAACTGATATAGATGATGACATCTTGAAACGAGCCGGAGAAGTGGGCGAAAATTGGGTTGGGTTAGGTAATCGTTGGACCGCTCACTTTATCGAGGATAATCAAGCCTTAAATATCCGTCCTCCCGATTTTTTCCCTAGAGCGACGGATGTCATTGATGAGATCATTTCGGCCGTTCAAGCCCTCATCGAAGCGAACGTGGCCTATGAATCGAACGGCAGTGTCTATTACCATGTTGCCAAAGACCCCGATTTTGGGCAACTGAGCCGCCTGAATTATGATGAGATGCTGCCCATCGCCAACGAACGGGGCAACCGCCCGGACGACCCCAACAAACAAGACCCCCTTGATTTCGTTCTTTGGCAGGCTCAAGCGCCGGATGAACCCTTTTGGGAAAGTCCTTGGGGTAACGGCCGTCCCGGTTGGCATATCGAATGCTCTACTATGTCCTCCAAATATCTAGGCCAGACGTTAGACATTCATGGCGGTGGGGCAGATTTACTTTTCCCCCATCATGAAAGTGAAATCGCCCAGGCTGAGAAATCAACAGGTGTTAAGCCTTTCAGCCGTTTTTGGATGCACACGGCGATGGTGCGCTATGAAGGCGAAAAGATGAGCAAGTCGTTGGGTAATTTAGTTTGGGTTCGCGAACTATTAGAAGTGGGCTGGACGGCCGATGCCATTCGAGTCTGTCTAGCCGGACATCATTACCGGGGTAGTTGGGAATATGTCGCCGCCGATTTAGAACAATCGGCCGAAAAAGCCGAAAAGCTCCTCCAAGCAGTTATCGTTTCCAGCGGCAGCGGAGTTGGCCTGGATTCGTCAACCGCAGAAAAGGCTTTTCAGGAAGCGATGGCTCAAGACCTTGACACCCCGGCTGCATTGGCTGCCCTTGTAGATTTGGCTGACGAAATCTTGAATGCTGTGCAAGACGGCCGTGATGTCTCCCAAGCCCAAGCAGCCCTCCGCTCCAGTTGCGCCATCCTGGGACTGCGCTTAGACAAAACCGAACCCGAAGAAAGCGTAATAACCGGCTGGCAAAAACACCACCAACGCTTTGCCAATTTTTAGGGACTTCTAGTTCTTCAAATTTATGAAGAATATCGAGAAATAGATTGAGGCCAGGGTCTGACGTTTTGGGCACGTTCTATTTCCTCCAATAATTTCAGATTAAGTTCAGCTTCAGGAATGTCTGGGTATTGTCCCCTTAGCCGCCCCCGAATCAGACCCACTAGTAAAGCCCGTGCATCCAACATGGCTTGGATTCGCTGTCCAGGGGAAAGCGAAAGACGCAGACGCATCAATTCAATATCAACGTGGGTGAATTTTCCAGCTATTTCTTCTGCCATGTTTCCAACCATATTCTCTGATTTATGCTTATTGTACCATCTATTCTTGCCGATTTCTTAACCATAGAAGATTGTGATTTTATTTGCCTCCAACCGTATACAATTCCCTATTCAAGATACCCTTAACCAGCAGCAAGACCAGGAACGATAGGCCAACCATAATCACCGCTAGAGTTAGGGCAATATCTAAATCAAGCTCAAAGCCGATATAGATCGCCAGTGGCATCGTCTGGGTCCGGCCTGGATAGTTTCCGGCAAAGAGGATCGTCGCCCCAAATTCTCCCAACGCTCTAGCCCAAGTCATCACCCCACCGCTGAGCAACGCCGTCCAGGCCAGAGGCATCGTTACCCGATAGAAGACCTGCCAGCTATTGGCTCCATCAATGGCCGCTGCTTGTTCCAACTCATTATCAACGGCCGAAAAACCCAACGCCGCCGCCTTCACATAGAACGGAACAGCCACAAATGTCTGAGCCATGATTACCGCTATCTGGCTGAAAGCGATTTCGATTCCCAAGTCAGATAAATAAACGCCAACCAGCCCCCGACGGCCGAACGCAATTAACAAGGCCACCCCGGCAACAGCTGGTGGCAGCACAATAGGTAGATCGATTAAGGTGTCGATTAACGGCCGAAATGGCACTTCCCGCCGGGCCAACAGATAAGCCGCTGGCGTACCAAAAAAGATGCTGACGATTGTCGTGATACTGGCCGTCGTCAAACTGATCCGAATCGCTTCATAAACCTGTGGCGTTTGCAGATTCTCCCATAGTTGACTGAGCGAGATACGGAAAAGGATTGCCAATAAGGGAAGGGCTAGAAATGCTAAGAGCGGCACACTCAGTAACCACCAGGGTTCCCTTCCCCAACCAATATTCCGCTTCAGATTCGGCCGTTGCCGTTCTGCGCTCATTTCGGCGGCCCAAACCCATGGGCGGCTAGAATAGCTTGTCCGTCTGGCGATAGGACAAATTCGATGAAAGCGGCCGTTAATTCGGGATGATTACTGTCAGAGATAGGGGCTATAGGATAGGAGGCGATGACGTTTAGCGACTCAGGAATAGGTAGTTGCCTTAAGGTAGCGGCTGTTTCGGCGCTCAAATCACTCTCGTAAACGATACCTCCATCCCCTTCACCTAAGATGATCTTACTCAACACAGCTCTTACATTTTCCTCAAAAGAAACAACATTGTTCCGAACGCCATCAGCGTAGGTTGGGCCATAGGTTGGCTCGGCTGCGGCTTTGTCCAGAAATTCCTGAGCATATTGACCCACCGGCACTTCTGGGGCGGCCAGAAGCAAACGAAGGCCCGGTTTGGCCAGGTCGGTTAACGTTTGTACGTTTCCAGGATTATCATTTGGAAAGACCACAACCAGCCGATTGGTTGCAAACGGCCGTTCAGCGCCAGCCTCAACCCGTCCGGCTGTGATGACGGCCGTCATCTGCCGTTCATCTGCGCTGGCAAATATATCCGCTGGGGCGCCCTGTCCAAGCTGCTGGGCCAACTGCTGCGATCCGGCAAAATTAAGGACGATTTCAACATCTGGCTGCTCCGCTTCAAAAGCGATACTTAGCTCAGTAAACGCTTCGGTCAAGGAAGCGGCTGAAAAGATAATCAGCTGCATTTCAGTTCGAGAATCGGCCGTTTCTAGGTCAGAATCCTGTCTTAAGCAACCCAAAAGAAGTAGACATAACATTAAACAAGCTCCCCTTCGGCAAGAATATAAAAAATCAACCATATGAATTAAGTGGATACGCCAAAACTTATGCTATAATCCCACGTTTGCAACAAACCAATTGATTAAAAACATTTTTCCTTTGCGTGGGTGAGTTAAATGGAGAAATGGTATAGGGAACTATTATGGCTGACAAACTAAGCTTTCAAGATGTTATCTCAAAATTGACCGCCTTTTGGCGGGACCAGGGGTGTCTCGTCTGGCATCCCCACAACGTCCAGGTTGGCGCGGGAACGATGAACCCCGCCACCGTCCTCCGAGTTTTGGGGCCAGAACCGTGGAACATCGTTTACATGGAACCTAGCATTCGGCCCGACGACGGCCGTTTTGGGGACAACCCCAACCGGATGCAAATGCACCACCAACTTCAAGTCATTCTCAAACCCGATCCTGGTAATCCTCAAGCGCTTTATTTGCAAAGCCTGGAAGCAATTGGCATTGACATGCGCGAGCATGATATTCGCTTCGTTGAAGACAACTGGGAACAACCGGCCTTAGGGGCTTGGGGTTTGGGTTGGGAAGTCTGGCTCGACGGCCAGGAAATCACCCAATTCACCTATTTTCAACAAGCTGGCAGCGTCAATCTCGATCCCGTTTCAGTTGAAATAACCTATGGGCTGGATCGGATCGTTTTGGCTTTGCAAGGGACAGCCAGTGTTTGGGAGATGAACTATGGTTCCGAAATCAGCTATGGTGATCTATTGCTCCAATCTGAAATTGAGCATTGCCAATACTATTTTAATGTCGCCGATGTTGATGCCTTAAAAGCCGTTTATGACACGTATGAAGCTGAGGCGCGGCGCTGCTTAGAAGCAAGTCTCGTGGCTCCCGCCCACGACTTCAATCTGAAATGCTCCTTCTTATTCAATGTAATGGATACACGGGGTGCGATTGGTGTTACCGAACGGGCGCACTATTTCCGGAGAATGCGTAATGTAGCCCGCCAAATCTCTGAAGCCTACGTCGAACAACGTCAGCGATTAGAATATCCCTTCTTGGACGACGAGATACCGATCAGCGAAAAAACCCACAAACCCCAATCAGCCAGCGAAGTTCGGCAAGCCGCCGCCCAAACCTTCGTTCTGGAAATCGGCAGCGAAGAGCTGCCTGATGGTGATTTAACTTCGGCCGTTAAACAACTTCGCGCCAAAGTGCCTGCCTTACTAGAATCCTTACGCCTCAATTATAAGCGGATTGAGGTTCGGGGAACGCCCCGCCGTTTGGCCGTCATCGTTCACAAGCTTGAACCGCGCCAGACCGATCTGGAGATGGAAGCTAAGGGGCCACCAGCCGACAGGGCGTTTGATGCTGATGGCAACCCAACTAAAGCTGCCTTAGGCTTTGCCCGCAGCAAAGGTGTCGATCCATCAGACTTGAAAATCGTTACCGAAGGCAAACGCCGTTATGTTGTGGCGTTAGTGCGCGAAGAAGGCCAACCCACTATCTCCGTTCTGGCCGAAGCCCTGCCAGACGTCGTTGCCAGCATCCGTTTTGACAAGAGTATGCGCTGGAATGCCAGCAATGTCACTTACAGCCGCCCCTTACGTTGGTTGGTGGCGTTGTATGGTTCGCAGATCGTTCCGTTTAACTATGCTGACGTTCAGAGCGGCCGAACGAGTCAGGGTTTACGGCCGTTAGGCTCTCCCCCGATTGAAATAGATCGGGCTGGCAATTACGCCGATCTGATCGCCGAGAACTGCATCGTTCTACAAACCAGCGAACGTAAGAAAATAGTTAGCACCGCCGCAGGTAATCAAGCCCAAGAAGTTGGTGGTGTTATCCGTGATGATCCTCGTTTATTAACTGAAGTGGCGAACCTTGTTGAGCAGCCTACTGTCTTGCGGGGTGAATTTGAAAGACGTTTCTTGTCTTTGCCGCCCCAAGCGTTGGTGGCGGTCATGAAAAAGCATCAACGTTATTTCCCCATTTACACCAAAGATGGCAAACGACTTTTGCCCTATTTCATCACCGTTCGCAATGGTGATGATAAGCATGTCGATATCGTCCGCGACGGTAATGAGCATGTCATTCGCGCCCGTTTCTCTGATGCTGAGTTCTTCTACAAACAAGACACCAAACAAAAGTTAACTGACTTTTTGCCTCGCCTGGATACCCTAACTTTCCAGGCTGAACTTGGCTCCATGTTGGACAAGACCAAACGGCTCGAAAAGTTGACTCCCACAATTGCAAAGATGTTAGATTTAGACGAGGTGGAAACGGCCGAAGCCAGCCGCGCTGCTGCCCTGGCAAAAGCAGATTTAGCAACCAGTCTCGTCGTCGAGATGACAGCTTTGCAGGGCATCATGGGGGGGCATTATGCCGAGTTGAATGGGGAATCAGAAGCGATTGTGGCAGCGATCAGCGAACAGTACGAGCCTGTTAGCCAGACTCGTCCCGGCTTGGCGCTGGCATTGGCCGACAGGATAGACAGTCTGATGGGCTTATTCGCCGCCGGATTGGCCCCCAAAGGCTCTAACGATCCCTTCGCTCTCCGTCGGGCTGCTATTCAAATCATCGAAAATCTAATCGCCAATGAGCAACCCTTTGACTTGCGTCAGGCTTTAACGGCCGCAGCAGCCTTGCTGCCAGTTCAAAGTGGCCCAGAATCAATGGCCGACGTGATGGGTTTTATTAACGGCCGTCTCGAAAACTATCTCCAAGAAGAAGCCTATCGCACTTCTGTTGTTCGAGCCGTTTTAGGCGAATTAACCCACAACCCCTACGCTGCCAGTCAAGCTGTTGCTGCCCTCAGCCAGGCCATAACGGCCGAAGACTGGCCCCAACTGTTAGATGCCTACGCCCGTTGTGTCCGTATCACCCGCGACCATGAAGTTTACCCATTCCAGGCAGATGCCTACTCGCTTGCCGAGGAACAGGCAATCATTAATACGCTCCAAGAACTATCTCAGGATGGTACCATTAGCGGCTTGGTCGCTTCTTTAAGGCAATTGGAGCCTACTATCAGCGCCTTTTTTGACAACATCTTAGTGATGGACGACGATATGGAGGTTCGTCGAAACCGATTGGCCCTGCTCCAACAAATTGCAAATCTATCCAATGGAATCGCAGATCTGTCCCAACTAGAAGGCTTTTAGCACAGTAAACAGTGGTCAGTAATCAATAAACGATCATTCACTGTCTACAGACTACCGCTTACCAGGATTCAACATATGAGATATATCAAGCCCCATTTACTCATCATCTGGCTCATCGCCGCCACCTTGATAATCGTAGGTTGCCAACAGGAGCCGCCGACCCCGGATTTTGTCTTGCCATCCCCCTCCAACACGGCTCCACCGCCAACGGCTATCCCGACTCGGACAACACGGCCGACACCAACCCCCCGTATTCGGCGAACGCCGACACCGACAGCCACCCCCAATCCAACCCAAACCCCAATCCCTCAGGTCGTTATCGAGGTATTGAGTAGCGAGGATGAACAGCCCCTTTCAGGCGCAAGTGTCAGATTAAGCCAGTTAGAGCAGGGGTACGATGCCACCTTTTTGACATTAGATGATGGCACTGCCCATTTCGTCGGGGTTATTCCTTCCGACACACCGTATCTGGTGGAAGTGGGTTTAGTTAGTTTTCAGCCTGTTTCCATGGAGTTGGTTGTGGTTGAAGGCATTAATGAACTCACCCTCCAATTAGAGCGTGGGGTAACGGCCGAAATCACAACTCAAACCGTCAATTTGAGGGCGGGACCGGGCCTGGGGTTCGATGTTGTTGTTGAAGTATCACAAGGTCAGATATTTCCAGTGATCGGTGTTAGTGTTGACCTGGAATGGGTTCAGGTCTTAACTCCTGATGGCCTTGAGGGTTGGGTTTTTGCCAGTTTGGTAGAAATCGAAGGCGACCTAAGCCAATTTGAAGGGGTAGAGACGACAGCGCCCCCGCCGCCCGCCCAAACTCCAACATCGACCACTGATGACGCAGCAACCCCAGATGCAACGGCCGAAAGCGGCGATTCAACAATAACCCCGACCCCAGCGCCGCTCCGGCCTCCCCGCATTGTGTTTAACGCCGAAGCCTTATATGACGATATGATTTCCCTTCAAACTGCGATGGTCCAGCTGCGGGGCGTGTTGGACAGACGAACGCCCGGTGTTCGGATCGAAAGCGAAGAATACATTGGCTATTATCAACAGTTAATCACCATTCAGACCTATCGAAACGTACCTGATGATTGGACAAGAATTCATAATCTGTATGTCAATTCCGCTGGCAACACCCTCGATACCAACCGAGCCATTTACCTTCAATGTCTTGAAGGTGGGGGCTTGATTAGCCCCTTCAATTTCCGCAACGCTCGCAATGGCGTTGACTTTAGTCTAGAACGCTTAAGAATAGGCATTATTGCGGCCGAAGAGCGGTTAGCTGTATAGGTAAAAGTAGCTAATTTGGCCTAAACGAAATAGCCCAAACGTTCTTTGTAAGCTATAATTTTACGATGAGTGTTACAGACGAAATTAAAAGCCGCTTGGATATAGTTGAGGTTGTTTCAGACTATCTGCCACTCCGCAAGTCAGGTAGTTCTTATTCAGGCTTTTGCCCCTTTCATCCCAATAGTAACACCCCTGCATTTGTCGTTTTTCCCTCAAGTCAGAGTTGGCGTTGTTTTGGCGCTTGTGCCGAAGGGGGCGATCTCTTTTCTTTCGTGATGAAGAAGGAAGGCTGGGATTTCAAGGAGACCTTGAAAGTCCTGGCAGATCGGGCCGGAGTCGAGCTGCAAGAATACAGCCGGGTTGATCATGCTCAGCAAGAAGTCGAGGATCAGCTGACAGACTTATTAACGGCCGCAGCCGACTACTTCCACCAACTCTTGCTCTACGCTCCCCAGGCTGAAGCTGCCCGTCAATACATCGCCCGCCGAGGGTTTTCCGACGAAACACTCGACACTTTCAAGGTCGGTTATGCCCTCAATTCCTGGGACGCTTGCCGCACCCATTTCCATATGCAAGGCTACAATGATGAGGATTTACTTGATGCCGGGTTGCTGACTGCCAATGAAGAGAAGGGTACTCGGTATGATCGCTTTCGTAACCGGCTCATGGTTGCTATTTGCGATGTAAACGGCCGTATCGTCGGCTTCGGCGCAAGAACGCTCGACCCCGATGGCATTCCCAAATATCTCAACTCACCCCAAACGGCCGTCTTCGACAAAAGCCGCCTCCTCTTCGGCCTCGACAAATCCAAACGTCATATCCGCGAAGCTCGTCAAGTTGTCATCGTTGAAGGCTACATGGATGTCATGCAAGCCTACCAATCCGGCTTTCGCAACGTCGTGGCCCAGATGGGAACGGCCTTGACTGAACAACAGCTTCGACTGGTCAAACGCTACACCAAGCGCTTCGTTCTGGCTCTTGATGCCGATGCTGCTGGCATATCGGCTACCATGCGTAGCCTGGAAGTCGCACGTGGAACGCTGGATCGAGAAACGGACATTCGTTTCGATGCCAGAGGGCTTATTCGTAATGAAGGTCGTTTACAGGCCGATATTCGGGTAGCGACATTGCCAGAATATCAAGACCCCGATGATATTATTCGCAATGATCCCACAGAATGGCCCAAGTTGGTGGGGCAAGCCAAACCGATTGTGGCCTACGTCATCGACATCGTCACAGGTGACTTAGACATGAACGATGCCAAAGCAAAAACGGCCGCTGCCCAACAAGTCCTGCCCCTCATCAACGACGTTGCCGATCCCATCGAACGAGAACATTATCGCCAACTTTTAGCCCGTACCTTGAAGATAGACGAACGGGTACTGCTTAAAGTACAACTTCCTTCCCCTCGACTTCGTCAACAAGTTCAGACCCAAGTGCCTGGGAGGGGCAATCAGGCACCGGCAGCGAATGTAATGGGAAAGCGGGCTGGTCTGAAAGCAACCATCAACGGCCAAACCAGCGCTGGCAATCTACGCCGGGCCAACTATTTGCGCCAATGTCTCACCTACCCGCGATTGCTCCTTCAAGTAAACGGTAAATTGGCCTTGAACCAGGAGGCGATGGTAGGAGAAGATGATTTCAAGCGGGCTGAAGATAAAGCATTGTGGCGCTTATTAAGAGACCGAGCAGAAACAGCCACAGAAAGCGTCGTAACTGTTGCCGCGATAGAGGAATTGTGCGATAGTTTAGACGAAGTTGTCATACAAGCTCGTATCAAAGATTTAATGGCTTTGCCTGAAATACCTGTGTCAGAAATTGATCGATTGCTAGATCGTGTTGTTCCATCTATTCTTGATTGGCGGTTCGAAAAGGTTTCTGAGCAGCTAACCCAGATGACCCAATTATTCAATGATGCGAAAGCGGAGCGTGATTTAGACCTCATGTCAATGTATATGCAAAGATTGAAGGAACTACCTTTGGAGAAATTGCGATTGGCTAAGGTTAGGGAGTCTTTGACGAAGGCAAACCAGCGACTAGAAAAGGAAAAAGAAATGGGGGAAAAATAAATATGGATAAAAATAAGACTGTAAAAGCAGCAGACAAGACAGAAAACCAAGAGCCAGAAACCATTGATATCGAAGCCCTGGTTAAAAAGGCCCGTCGCTCCCGCGTTATTGTTGAAGCCGACGTTCAAGCAATTTTGGCTTCGGCCGATGAAGAACAGGCCGATAAGCTGTATGAACAGTTGCAGCGGATGGGCATTCGTATTATCTCAGAATCTGGTGAAACATTAGAAGATTTAAGCGATACCTCCAGTTTGCTAGAAGCTCAAAAGGATGAAGCAGCGGAGACAGAAGCTTATTACGGTGGCGATGTTGAAGATGATCCCGTTCATACCTATCTGAAAGAGATTGGATTGGTTTCGCTCTTAACGGCCGAACAAGAAATCTGGCTGGCAACTCAACTTGCCGCTGCCGCCGCTTTGGAAGAGCTGACCACCCAAACGAATGAAGAAAATGGGAGCGGCAACAATCACTTCATGACTCTTCAGGCTAACTATAAGTTCCTGTTGGAAAGCTGGGAACGGGCCACGTCAGCTAGCATGGCGATTGATGTTGAACTACCCGACCTATCATTGATCATCCGCGAAGCCCAACAGCTTCGTCAGAGTTGGCAGTCTAGCTCCCCTTCTTACCTCCGCCACTATCTGAATGAAGGTGATTGGGGCCAAACTGATGATTGGAGCGATCTGGCTAAAAGCGTCTTTGATATTTTTTCGGCCGTTTACCTCCTGCCGACCAGCCTTTCAGATGAGCTTATCGGTTACTATTTGGAATACCATGACCTACCGACCATTGAGGAATATACAACCTGGATGGTCGATGATGACGTTGCCCTCAAATATAATGAATTCATGATCTATCATTTGGCTGAAGAGGCCAAAGTCAGTCTGACTCAAGCTAATTTGCGCCTAGTCGTCAGTGTTGCCAAACGGTATATGGGGCGGGGTATCCAGTTCCTTGATTTGGTACAAGAAGGTAATGTTGGCCTCCTCCGGGCCGTCGAAAAATTTGACCATACCAAAGGTTTTAAGTTCAGTACCTATGCCACTTGGTGGATTCGCCAGGCTGTTAGCCGAGCCATCGCTGACCAGGCCCGCACCATCCGCATTCCCGTCCATATGGTTGAAACCATCAACCGCATCATCCGCACCCAACGAGACATGGTCCAAAACTTGGGCCGGGAACCCACAACGGAAGAGTTGGCTCTGGAATTGGATTACATGACCCCCGAAGAGGTGGATGAGATCAAAGAGGCGACTAAGGAAAAACGGCCGATCGATCCCCTCCTCTACCGTAAATGGAAGCAGGCCACAGGCAAGATTCGGAACATCCTGCGAATCTCTCAGGAACCGATGTCCTTAGAGACGCCTGTAGGCGACCAATCGGGCGGCGCAACTGAATTGGGTGACTTTATCGAGGATGATACCGTTGTCGAACCGGTCGATGCTGCCTCAAAGCAGCTTCTACGAGAACAAGTACGCAATGTCCTTCAGTTTTTGAGTGATCGGGAGCGACAGGTCTTAGAGATGCGCTTCGGACTGATGGACGGCCGTGATCACACCCTCGAAGAAGTCGGCCGTCAATTTGGCGTTACTCGTGAACGAATTCGCCAGATCGAAGCCAAAGCCCTCCGAAAATTACGCCATCCCAGCCGCAGCAAAGTCCTGCGCGACTATTTAAATTAACTTGTTTGATAGGGGCGGGTCTCGTACCCGCCTCTAATGCTCCCCCTAATTAGCCCAAATCGCACCTATATTACCGCTATAAATTGAAATCTACAGCTACAGAAAAAAAGTCTGTTAAAACAAGCTGTCTTTTAGTCATTCTCCAACATGATTTATCATGTTTTCTTCCCGTAGCCACAGAATTCATTCTGTGGAACACCAATTACCAGTTACTAATTACCCCCACTCAACTAAAAGCTCCCCCTAACCATCCAAATTACCTCCTCTTTTCCCAGCGTTTATCTTGCTGGTAAACTTGATTGTGATAAAATGTACATACATCATGGAATTGGATGTCAATTTATCAGCCTGTTAGAAAGAATCTCGCTTTCTGGGACATTGTGTCAATCCCTTAACTGGCTCATTCAAGTTAGAAATTTAGGTTACTATGCAGGAAAATCTCCTTAATTTATACCTACCTATCGGCGTATTAGTTGGCGTGGCCTTCTTTTTTGCGGCCTTGCTGCCAATCTTGTCATTAAGTCTGGGGCCAAAACGGCCGTCAGAGCGGAAATTGTCGCCCTACGAATCTGGCATCACCCCTATTGGCGAAGCCCAACGCCGCTTACCAGTTAAGTTTTATTTGATTGCCGTCCTCTTTATCCTCTTTGATATCGAGATTATCTTTCTCTTACCCTGGGCCGTAACGTTTCGTCAGCTTGGCCTCTTTGGGCTAGCTGAAGTATTGATCTTCATGGCTATCTTAATCGTTGGCTATATTTGGATCTGGAAAAAAGGTGCACTCGAATGGGAGTAGAACAAAAATTAGGTGAGATGGGCATTGTCACCGCTCGTCTTGAAGATTTAGTAAACTGGGGGCGGACAAACGCCATGTGGCCCATGCTCTTTGGGCTGGCTTGCTGTGCCATCGAAATGATGGGAACCCAGGCCGCTCACTATGATGCCTCTCGCTTTGGCATGGAGCTGATGCGGCCGTCTCCTCGCCAATCTGACTTGATGATTGTTGCAGGACGTGTCTCCCGCAAAATGGCCCCTGTGCTGCGTCGTCTTTATGACCAGATGTCAGAGCCGAAATGGGTCATCGCCATGGGCGACTGTGCCTCTTGTGGCGGGATATTCAACAACTACGCCATCGTTCAAGGGGTAGACGAGATCGTTCCTGTCGATGTCTATGTCGCTGGCTGCCCACCACGACCAGAGGCTTTGATTGACGGCATCTTGTCCCTGCACGAAAAGATTCGGGGCGAAACAATGAAGGATTGGGCTTAATGAGCGACAGCGCCGCTGAATTATTTTATAACAAGGTCAACGACAACTTCCCGAATGCTATTGAAGAGGTAGTTGATTTTCGGGGCGAACGGACATTGGTTATTGCCAAAGAAAATCTGAAAGCGATTTGCCAACTTCTACGAGACGACGAAGCCTTACAATGTAATCTCCTAGAAGACATTGTTGCCGATGATCTACTGCCCGACTTCCCCCGTTTTGCCGTCAATTACCATATCTATTCCATCCCCCACAATCACAATATTCGCCTGCGCGTGCCAATTGAAGACCCCGATGAGGGGCCAGAAACCGTTACCGCTGTTTGGCCCATTGCAACCTGGTTAGAGATGGAAGTTTGGGACTTGATGGGCATTCGTTTTGAAGGAAACGACAAATTGCGTCGTCTATTTTTGCCAGAAGATTGGCAAGGCCACCCATTGCGAAAAGATTACCCTCTTGGATATGAAGAGGTTCAGTTCTCATTTAATTGGCAAGCGATTGATGCCAAAAAACCATACGCTGAAGATTGATCGGTTTGGAAACTGGTAACTGGTAATTGCCTCCAATTGCCAATTACTTAGGATAAGCGGAAAGAGAGAAACAAGAATGACATTAGGATTTGGTTCACCCAGCGGCACAATTGATGCCGGGAGCGATTCCATTCAGGAGTTGACCGTCGAAGAGCTGCGGGCCAAATATGGTTCCGGTCTCGAAATACAGTCTGAAGACAACATGCTCTTGAGTATGGGGCCACAGCATCCCAGTACTCACGGGGTTTTACGACTCTTATTAGAGTTGGACGGCGAAACAGTCGTGAATCTGGCCCCCGATATTGGCTTCCTCCATACCGGCATCGAAAAGAATATGGAGGCCAAGACCTTTACCAAAGCCCTGGTTATGACCGACCGAATGGATTACCTGGCTCCCTGGTCGAACAATCTGGGTTACATTCTGGCCGTTGAGAAGCTGCTGGGCGTAGAAGCTACCCCCCGCGCTCAGGCCATCCGGGTAATTTTGGCTGAGTTAAATCGAATTAGCAGCCATCTCGTATGGCTGGCAACCCACGCTCTGGACATAGCGGCTATGTCAGTTTTCCTCTATGCGTTCCGAGAGCGGGAATATCTACTCGATATTTATGAAATGTGCGCGGGTCAACGATTGATGGTCAGCTTCTTCCGTCCTGGCGGTTTGTGGCGCGATGTGCCGGAAGAGTTCGTTCCGGCCGTTCGGCAGTTCCTTGATTTTTTCCCGGCCCGCATCGCTGATTATGAAGCTCTCCTGACCAATAACCCCATCTGGCATAAACGAACAAAAGATGTTGGGGTTATCTCTGGTGAAGATGCTGTTGCCTGGGGGCTAACCGGGGCTAGCTTGCGTGGCTCCAATGTGGATTGGGACATTCGTAAAACAATGCCTTATTGTGGCTACGAAAAATATGATTTTGATGTGCCAGTTGGCAAGACTGGTGACGTCTATGATCGTTATATTTGCCGAATTGAAGAGATGCGCCAGAGTTTACGGATCATTGAACAAGCTCTGGATAAGTTGCCCGAAGGCCCGGTAAATATTGACGACCGCAAGATTGTGCCGCCGCCGCGCTCGGAACTCGGCCGTTCTATGGAAGCGGTCATTCACCATTTCAAGCTGTGGACAGAAGGCTTCAGCGCCCCTGAAGGCTATGTTTACCAACGTGTCGAATCACCTCGTGGCGAATTTGGCTGCTACTTGCGCGGCAATGGCTCGCCTAAGCCAGCCCGCGTCCATTTCCGAACCCCATCCTACGTCCATCTGGCCTCCCTGCCGCTCATGGCCAACGGCTCCTATGTCGCTGATTTGGTGGCCGTCATCGGTTCGGTTGACATTGTGCTGGGCGAGATTGATCGTTAAGGAAAAGTAAACAGTAATCAGTAATTGGGAACTGGAATTATTTGTACCGCAATTACTAATTACCAGTTACCGAATTACCATTTTGGAGAAACTTGTGCTTGCTGAAAAGTACACTGAAGAGATAAAAGCAATACTGGCGAAATATCCTGACTCAAAATCGGCCGTTTTGCCCATCATGTATCTAGCTCAGGAGGCTTACGGCTACATGAGCCGGGACGCGATGCGTGATGTCGCCTCAGTTTTGGGCTTAGATCCCACCCATGTTCTTTCATTGGCTGGTTTTTATTCACTCTATTATGAAGAGCCAGTCGGTAAATTCGTGATAGAGATTTGTAACGATCTGCCCTGTGCCTTGCGCGGTGCAGATGAATTTCTTGAGATGGCTTGCAATAAGTTAGAGGTTGGCATTGATGAAGTAACGGCTGATGGTCTTTTCACCGTCAAGCCCGTCATGTGTTTGGCCGCCTGCGACAAAGCGCCCATGATGCAAGTCAATCTGAAATATGAAGAAAACCTGGACGAAGATAAGTTCGATGCCATCATTACGCGCCTCCGAAATCATCCAGAAGATGAAGGCCCAATCTTTGGCGTTGAAGTTTTCAAGCAAGCGTTGAGACAGGACTAATTATGCCCAACATTTTATTGCGACATCGGGATGTCGAGAACATTCATCGCTATGATATTTACGCCCAAAACGGTGGCTGGGACGGGTTAAAAAAGACCCTGAAAGAACACACCCCTGATGAAGTAAAAGAGATTGTAAAAAAGAGTAATATTCGCGGCCGAGGCGGGGCAGGTTTTCCGGCTGGTTTCAAGTGGAGCTTCATTCCCACTGCGCCCGGCCCCAAATATGTCGTCATTAATGCTGATGAATCCGAAGCCGGAACCTTTAAAGACCGAGAGCTGATGGAGTTAAACCCCCATCAGGTCATTGAAGGTGGTTTGATATGTGCTTATGCCATTGGTGCATCGGCCGTTTATATCTATTTCCGAGGCGAGTTCATCCACGCCGCCGCTCCCTTCGAACAAGCCTTGAAAGAAGGCTATGCCAATAATGCCATCGGCGAAAATATCTTTGGCAGTGACTTTAGCTGCGACTTTTACACTCATTATGGTGCAGGGGCCTATATCTGCGGTGAAGAGACCGCTTTATTAGAATCCTTAGAAGGGAAATTAGGCCAGCCGCGTGTTCGGCCACCCTTTCCCGCTCAAGAAGGTCTCTATGCTAAGCCAACCGTCGTCAACAACGTCGAGACCCTCGCCAATGTTCCCCCCGTCATCGTCAATGGCTCTGACTGGTATCTGAGCATTGGCACAGAGCAAAGTCCTGGCCCCAAAATCGTCTGCCTCAGTGGTCATATCAACAAGCCCGGCAACTACGAAGCTCCTTTAGGCGTCACCTATCGTGAACTTATCTATGATGAGAAATATGGGGGTGGCATTCCTGGTGGCAAAGCCTTCAAAGCTCTTTTGCCCTCCGGCGGCTCTGCGCCAGTCATAACTGAAGAAGCATTAGATGCGACCTTAAGTTTTGAAGGATTAGTCCCTCATAATTCACTGATGGGATCAGCCTCCTTAATCATCATGGATGAAACGGTAGATATGGTGTGGGCGGCCATGAAACTGACCCATTTCTTCCGGCATGAGTCCTGCGGCAAATGTACCCCCTGCCGTGAAGGGACTTTCTGGCTGGAGAATATTTATCATCGCATCATGCACGGTCACGGCAAGGCCAGTGACATCAAATTATTAGAGAGCGTTTCTAACCAAATGCTGGGCGAATGCCTTTGTGCGCTGGGCGATTTCGCAACCAGCCCCGTCCTCTCAACCGTTCGGCATTTTCCAGAAGAATATCGTGCTAAAGTGACCGAGTAAATCGGGTCGAATAAATAGATAATCATATGACTGATAATGTAACTCTGACAATAGATGGCGTTGAGGTAGAAGTTCCAAAAGGAACCGTTATTGTGGATGCCGCCAAGCGGATAGACAATGACATCCCCGTTTTCTGCTACCATCCCAAAATGAAGCCAGTCGGCATGTGCCGCATGTGTCTAGTCGAGGTGGGTATGCCCGTGCGTAATCGGGACACCGGTGAACTAGAGCTGGAAGAGGATGGGTCGCCAAAGATTAATTTCGGCCGAGGTCTCCAAACGGGCTGCACCGTTCAGGTAGCAGATGGTATGGTCGTTCGCACCAAGACCGAACCTGTGACTGAAGCCCGCGACGACATTATCGAGTTTCTGCTGACAAGCCATCCCCTTGACTGCCCTATTTGCGATAAGGGCGGCGAGTGTCCGCTGCAAAATTTGACCATGCGACATGGGCCAGGAAAGAGCCGTTTCGACTATGATCAAAAGATGCAGTTGATGAAGCATGTCCCATTGGGCGACTTGATCTATCTGGACCGGGAACGTTGTATTCAATGCGGCCGTTGTACTCGCTTCCAAGATGAGATAGTAGACGATCCCGTCATCGCCTTCCACAATCGTGGCCGTCGCCTTGAAATCGTCACCCTCTCCGAACCGGGCTTCGACAGTTATTGGAGTGGTAATACGACCGATATTTGCCCGGTTGGGGCTTTGACAACGGCCGACTTCCGCTTCGGCGCTCGTCCCTGGGAACTAACCCCCGTTGCAAGCGTTTGCCCCCACTGTCCCGTTGGTTGTAATACCACCATGAGTACCCGGCGAGAGGCGAAATCAGACGGTCGTACCGTCATCAAACGCATTATGCCCCGCCAAAACGAATCTGTAAACGAAATCTGGATCTGTGATAAAGGACGTTTCGTCCACCATTTCGCCGATTCATCCGAGCGGCTCACCAAGCCCCTCATCCGCAGAAATGGTATTTTGGAAGAAGCGGGTTGGGCGCAGGCTTTGGCAACCATTGCCCGAAATCTGGAACCGGCCGGATCGGCCGCAGCCGGACTGGTCGGGGCTCAACTCAGCAACGAAGATCTCTTCTTATTCCAAAAGCTATTCCGCCAGGGCTTAAACAGCAACAACCTCGATCTAGCCAATAAGCGGCTGGCTGGGGGTGATGTTGCCGCTCAAGTCGGTATTGCTTCAGGAAGTAACTTAATAGAATTAGGCAAAGGCGATGCTATACTGGTCGTTGCTAGTGATTTGCACGAAGAAGCGCCCGTCTGGTGGCTGCGCGTCAAACAAGCGGCCGAACGGGGAGCGGCCGTCATCGTCATGAACATCCGCCAAACTCGCCTCGACGACCACGCCACCTACACCCTCTACTATGGCGCGGGTCAGGCTTTGTCATCCGTTCACAAGCTGTTGAACGCTGCTAAAGTTGATACCGGTTTTGATGCCAAAGATAATTTCCATGAAGTAGCCGAAACGCTCATCAATGCCCAAAATCTCGTTGTCTTTTATGGGTATGAAGGGCTGGCCTACGATGAGACAGAAACCTTATCCCATATCTTAGCCAACTACTTGCTCTTGAAGGGTGAAGATAGTCACGCTGGACAACAAAACAGCGGCCTGATTCCTGTCTGGCCGGGTGGTAATACCCAAGGCGCTTGGGACATGGGCCTACGGCCGAACAGCGGCCCCGGCTACACCAAAATCGATGACCCAGGCATGGATGCCGATGCCATTTACAACGGCATATTTGATGGGCAAATTAAAGCGCTCTATCTTCTTGGCGCAGACCCAGTTGGCGACGGTCTGATTGCAGATCGCGGCCAACTCGATTTCCTGGTTGTTCAGGATATGTTCCTGACTGACTCTGCCAAATTAGCCGATGTCGTCTTGCCCGCTCAAAGCTGGGCTGAACGTGAAGGCACCTTCACCAACGGCGAACGACGGGTACAGCGTTTCTATCCCGCCATTCCGGCCGTCGGCCAAAGTCGAGCCGACTGGCAAATTTTAGCCCAATTAGGTGAACGGATGGGGCAGGACAAGCCACCATATGCCGCTAGTATGGTTTTCCGTGACATTGCCCAGACCGTCCCCCAATATAGTGAGATGACCTACCGCACCCTGGCTCGTTCAGAAGAGCAGTGGCCCAAAGTTGGCGGCGATGACCTCTACTATGGTGGTAATGCCTATGACAACCGCTCTGGTCTGGGTCAACAGTGGGCGGCAACAGCCGAATCGCAATCCGTCGAAGGCTACGAAATTCCCGCCACCCCCGACACAAGTGGGGAAGCAATGGTTGCCGTTCAAGCGGCTGCCCTATATCAACCGGGTACTTTGGTTGACAAATCGGAGGTCATCGCTTCCCGCGTTGCCCAACCAGTCGTATTCATCCATGCAGACGATGCCACCCGACTGTCCGTCTCTGATGGCGATACCATAACCATGCGGGTGAACGGTATGCCCGTTGAAGGACAGGCACACGTTAACGGAAAAACGGCCGTTGGAACCATCCTTCTGCGCGGTACAAAAACAGTCCCCGGCAATGGCTTAATAGCTGTTGAGGACATTCAGGTTAAAGAATAAGTTAAGGGTTTATTTCTATGACAACAGGCGAAATAGCATTACGCGCATTAATTGTAGGCTTCATAATGACCTTTGTCGTCATTACCGGCTTCGCATATACAACCCTACTTGAGCGGAAGGTGTTAGCTCGATTGCAACACCGCCTTGGCCCCAACCGGGCAGGCTACATCCCTGTTCCAACCAGAGGCGGCAAAGAGAGACGGCTGTTAGGTGGCTTCATGCAGCCAGCGGCCGATGCGGTCAAGTTATTCTTTAAGGAAGACCCAACGCCCGTAAAGGTAGACCGATTTATATTTAACCTGGCCCCAATGTTGGCAGTTATGACGGCCATCATCATCTTGGCCGTTATTCCTTGGGCCGGTGAAATCAATATCTTCGGCGCCGTCTTTGACCCCTATTTTGCTATCGCCCCTGGTATTGATGTTGGCATCTTGTTTATATTAGCCATCACCTCTATCAGTGTTTACAGCGTGGTCTTGGCTGGTTGGTCTTCCAATAGTAAGTACGCTGTTTTGGGTGGTGTTCGCTCCACAGCCCAGATGATCAGCTATGAATTAGCGCTAGGCCTTTCCGTTATGCCTTCCATTATGTTGGCCGGGTCGATGGATTTAGGCTTGATAACGGCCGCTCAGCAAGGTGTCTGGTACATTTTCCTCCAGCCCATCGCCGCCATCGTCTTTTTCGTGGGCGCATTGGCCGAGTTGCAACGCTCTCCCTTTGACTTGCTAGAAGCCGAGCAGGAATTGTCCTCCGGCTACAACGTTGAATACGGCGGGATGCGTTTCGGCATGTTCTTTATGGCCGAGTATATGAAGATGATCTCTTTCAGCGCCATCTTTGCTGTCTTGTTCTTAGGTGGTTATCGCGGCCCCTTCGTAGACGATCTGCCAGCCCTTGGATTTTTATATCTGGCTCTCAAGATTGTCTTTGGCCTCTTCTTAATGATTTGGATTCGGGCCTCGCTGCCCCGCCTACGCTACGATCAATTGATGCAGTTCGGCTGGAAACGACTGCTACCCGTCGCGTTGGCAAATGTAATTATTTTAGCCGTTTTCTTAGTGCTGGTAGATGAAGGCATCATCCCAATTGCCCAGTTCTTGCCATTCTAATTCTTAAAAGAGTTCATGGGAATGGATTTTATGTTTTGCAAAGACGCTAACACACAAACACTTCCTTTCTTGCGTCTTTGTGCCTTTGCGTGAGATTCTTATCTCTCAAGTGATATACGCTTATGTTTAATGAAATTATTCGTGGATTAGGGACAACGCTTAAACACATGTTTAAGCCACCCGTCACCATTGATTACCCTGATGTAAAACGGCCGGTTCGCAACCGTTTCAAAGGCCGTCATCATCTCAAACGGTACGACAACGGTCTGGAGAAGTGTATCGGCTGCTCCTTATGCGCCGCCGCCTGCCCAGCCGACGCTATTTTCGTCGAAGCGGCCGAAAACACCGACGAAGAACGTTACTCGCCCGGCGAACGATATGCCAGCACCTACGAGATAAACATGCTTCGCTGCATCTTCTGCGGCTACTGCGAAGATGCCTGCCCAACCGAAGCTATCGTGTTGGGCCATGATTACGAATTAAGTTTTTATGATCGAGCCAGTTCGATCTACACCAAGGATATGCTAATTGAACAGGTAGAGGGTGACGCTAGAGAGACGCCCCAAACGGTGGAACCCGGCGTCTTCACCCGCTCCATACCGGACATGGCAGATCCAAAGTAAGTAATTGGTTATTAGTAATTGCTTAGGATGGATAACAATTACCAATTACTAATCACCCTTTTTTAAGGCGACTTATATGGGACATCCGATACTATTTATAATTTTGGGAGTTATCGCTGTGTTGTCGGCGCTGTTTATGTTGACGAGCAGAAATGCCGTTCATGCTGCCTTGTTCCTCGTGCTGAACTTCACAACGATTGCAGTGATGTATTTGGTTTTGAATGCACCGTTCCTTTTTGTGACTCAAATCACGATTTATGCTGGGGCCATCATGGTCTTGTTCCTTTTTGTGGTCATGTTGCTTGGAGCCGAACAGCTGCGTGGGGCAGGGCAGGGTAGTCGCTGGCAGTTTGTGATTTCGGCCGTGTTAGGGCTTGCTTTGGTCATCTCCTTCATTTGGATGGCTTCCGGTATAAATTCAACCGACTCTTCGACGGAAACGGCCGTTGACGCTGGCCCCGCAAGCATCGGGTTAGAACTGTTTGAATCATACGTCTTCCCCTTTGAAATAGCCTCTATTGTCTTATTGGTCGCTATGATTGGGGTGGTCGTGTTACGATCTAGGAAAGCGAAAAATGTTTGAAGTTACAGTTGAGCATTATGTTATCCTCAGCGCAATTTTATTTTCGATTGGCGCATTAGGTGTTTTAATTCGCCGTAATGCCTTAATCATCTTCATGTCGATAGAATTGATGCTCAATTCTGCCAATCTAGCCTTTGTCGCTTTTGCCCGACACTTTAACGATCTGGATGGTCAAATTTTTGTCTTCTTTGTGATTACGGTAGCAGCGGCCGAAGTGGCTGTCGGTCTGGCTCTGGTCGTCAACATCTTCCGCACCAAGAAGAGCATCAATATTGACGAAATGAACATATTGAAGGGATAGGGATGAATCTTTTTGGACTAGCTCCCTTATTACTCGTTTTCCCCGCCATCGGGGTGTTATTTAATGCCTTTTTCGGCCGTCGCTTTATAGAGTCAAGCAAAGCGGTTGGCGAGAAATGGTCAGGTTGGTTCGGCAGCGCTATGGCTTTGAGTGCCTTTGTCATTGCTGTGCTGTTGACGATGAGTCTGGCCGCCAACGAGTTTCACGCCGAAACAATTACCCTATTCGACTGGTTTAACGTGGCCTCAGGCCAATTCCATATACCCTGGGCTATGCAGATCGACACCCTTTCGGCCACCATGCTTCTGGTCGTCACCGGGGTTGGCTCCCTCATTCACATTTATGCCATCGGCTACATGCACGGCGACCAAGATTTCTCTCGCTTTTTCACCTATCTAAATCTGTTCCTCTTCTTCATGCTCATTCTGGTATCAGGCAATACATACCTGATGCTCTTTGTGGGTTGGGAAGGGGTTGGTCTATGTTCGTTCTTACTCATTGGCTTCTGGTTCGACCGGGTTGATGAGGACAAAAAGCCGATGAACGCCAACGCCGCCCGCAAAGCCTTCGTGGCGAATCGTGTCGGCGACCTGGCTATGATCTTAGCCATGATCTTACTCTTCTGGGCCTTTGGCTCATTGGAGTTTAACACCGTTTTTCATTCGGCCGAAGAGCTGCTTCACGAAGGGCATGGCCTGATGCTCTTTGGCAATGAGGTCTCGTTGGGCTGGGTCTTAACGGCCGTAACCGGACTCTTCCTCGCAGGTGCAGCCGGTAAATCCGCCCAAATCCCTCTTTACGTCTGGCTCCCAGACGCGATGGCTGGCCCAACGCCCGTTTCGGCCCTCATCCACGCCGCCACCATGGTCACTTCTGGCATTTACCTCATCGTTCGCAGCAACGTCCTGTTTGAGATTGTGCGCGAAAGCGGTGACCTATTACCTTTCTTCAATATAACCGCCCCCGATCTGGTAGCTTATGTCGGTGCTGGAACCGCGCTCCTGGCCGGTCTCATCGCTTTCACCCAAAACGACATCAAGAAAGTGCTGGCTTACTCTACTGTCAGTCAGTTAGGCTTTATGATTGCGGCCGTTGGTATGGGCGCCTACGTCGCAGGTATGTTCCACCTCATCACCCACGCCTTCTTCAAAGCCCTCCTCTTCCTCGGCTCCGGCTCTGTCATTCACGGCATGGAACACGGCCATCATCATATGCACGAACATGGTCACGATGATCATCATGACGACGACGGCCATCACGATGGCGAGCATGTGGAAGACAATTTCGATCCCCAAGATATGCGGACGATGGGTGGCCTTGCCAGCAAAATGCCCTGGACTTACCGTACCTATTTAATCGGCTCATTGGCCCTGGCCGGAATCTTCCCCCTGGCTGGCTTCTGGTCAAAAGATGAAATCTTGGCCCATGCCAGTGCCAATGCCGCCGAGGGCGCTTCCTTTACACCCGTTTACTGGATGCTAACCATCGCCGCTTTCTGCACCGCCTTCTACATGGGCCGTCAGCTCAAGATGGTTTTCTGGGGCAAACCACGACATGAGGCTGTTGAACACGTCTCCGAAAGTTCACTTCTCATGGTCTGGCCCCTCATCATATTGGCTGGTCTGGCAATTTTGGGTGGCTTGCTCAACTTCCCATACCTGAGCGGCGAACACGATCATCCCGAAGGCAATTTCCTGGTTCTCGAACAGTGGCTGGAACATTCGATTGAATCGTTCCACCTTTCCAAAGAGGGCTTGATTCATTTGCCCCATACGCCATTGACGTTGAGTATAGATGTTGCGGCCATATCGCTCGGGTTGGCAATTCTAGCCCTGTTCCTCTCGATTGGATTGGTCTATCGAAATCGGCCGCAGAGCGCCACCGAACAGGATGCCTTCCGCTCAATACCAATAATAGGGCCGTTTGTTTGGTTCTTTGCTATCCTGCCCCTCAACACCCTTTATTTTCGCCTGCTCATCCCCATCTTCAACTGGCTGGCCTGGTTCATGGCCGAAAAGTTGGATTGGGACTTCTGGCACAACGTTTTCCATGAAGAGATCGTCCGCAACGGCTTTGTCAGCCTTGCCGATTTTTCCAATCGGGGTCTTGATGCCAAAATTATTGATGGTCTGGTCAACGGCAGTGGTAGGTTTGCTTCTTGGACGGCCGATCGTATTCGCGCCACCCAAACAGGCTTTGTCCGCAACTACGCCCTCGGTGTTTTCATCGGCGTCGTTGCGCTTGTATTGTATTTTATCTTATCAAATAATTAGTTAGGTTCTTTTAGATTTTTAGGATAATCCAAAACGTAATCCGTAACGCGCAAAACGTAATGGCTGTTTAACTTCCAATTACGAGTTACGAATTACATCCTTATTTAGGACTCGCATTTAGAATCTTCCATCTGGAGATAGTATGAACGGAAACGGCTTGCTAACCTTAGTCACCTTCTTCCCCGTCTTGGGCGCGCTGCTCATTTTGGGATTGAAACCAATATTTAATCGGGAATCGGATCAACTGATCAAACGAGTTGCCCTGATCACGTCGTTAATCACCTTTGGCATCTCTCTGGTGGTTCTGGCTAGCTATAATGCTGGAGCTGGCGCTTTGCAATTGAAGGAGCAAGTAGATTGGATCCCCGCCCTTGGTATCCAGTATTATTTGGCGATTGACGGTATTAGTATCCTCATGCTGCTGCTGACAACCGTCATTACTCCCCTAGCCATCCTTTCCTCATTCTCCTCAATTGACGACAATGTCAAACAATATTTCGTCTTCATGCTCCTCCTTGAAACGGGCATGACGGGCGTTTTCCTGGCCCAAGATCTGTTCCTATTCTACATCTTCTGGGAATTCACTCTGGTTCCGATGTATTTCCTCATCGGTATGTGGGGTGGACAGCGTCGGGTATACGCCTCTATTAAATTCTTCCTCTACACGATGGCTGGTTCACTGCTCATGCTCTTAGCCATCCTCTATATGGGTTTAACCAACGGTACTTTCTCGGTACCGGATTTGATAATTGGCCGGGAAGCCTTTGCCGCGATAGAAACCCAACGGCTGCTCTTTTTAGGATTTGCTATCGCCTTCGCCATCAAAGTGCCCATCTTCCCCTTCCACTCCTGGTTGCCAGATGCTCATACCGAAGCCCCAACGGCCGGATCAATCATCTTGGCTGGCGTTCTGCTGAAAATGGGAACTTATGGCTTCATCCGCTTTAATTTACCCCTCTTTCCAGAGGCTTCAGCCCAATTTGCCCCCCTAATTGCCACCTTAGCCATTATCGGCATAATCTATGGTGCCATCGTCTCCTTTGCTCAGAAGGATGTCAAAAAGCTGGTCGCATACTCTTCGGTCAGCCATCTTGGTTTCGTCATGCTCGGCATCTTCTCGCTAAATGAAATTGGTATCCAGGGCGCAATTCTGCAAGGGGTCAATCACGGCCTCAGCACTGGTGCCTTATTCTTTTTAGTCGGCATCCTCTACGAGCAGCGTCATACCAGGGATATGTCTGCCTTTGGCGGTATCTGGCGGGCTATGCCCATCTTTAGCGCCCTGTCGCTCATCGTTGTTCTATCCAGTATGGGTCTCCCAGGTCTAAATGGCTTCGTAGGCGAATTCACCATCTTGCTTGGCTCGATGGGCGCTGAACATCTTGGCCCGACTCCCTGGATTTATACCGCCTTTGCAACCACGGGCGTTATTTTAGCGGCCGTTTATCTTCTCTGGATGTTCCAAAGCGTCTTCATGGGGCCACTTGACAAAGAAGAGAACATGAAACTACGGGATGTCAATCGCCGTGAATTGGCAATTTTCATGGTATTCCTAGTTTTCATCGTCTGGATTGGCATCGGACCCAGCCTCTACTTTAATCTGATGGATAGCTCTGTCGCCGATCTCGTCAATTCACTTGAAGGAACAATTGCTGCTCTCCATTAAAGAGTTTGCAAGACGTTTGATGGCAACGTCGTAAAACGTTGCCATCCAGATCGTTTCCGGTATACTATTATTGTCAATTTAATCTGGCACTCATCTTTTAAACTTGTTAATCCAATATTCGGAATGGAGCAGTCGCTAGGTTGTGTGAGGTTATTCTGACAGGATAAATCAAGACGTTTTGGAATGACGCAATTAGCAGATGACAAAATGTCAGCATAATGGTGCCTTGTTTGGCGATTTTATTGTTCACATATCTTATTAGGAGGATTCACAAAGATGAAAAAACAAAGAAAACATATTTTAGTTGCAATCCTGGTTGTTGCCTTAGGTTTATTAACCGCTTCACTAGCCTTTGCTGGTCAAGGTGATGCGAACAATTGGGCCCCAGCTGTTGCTGTAGGCGCCACAACTGAATCACAGGGTGTATCATCTGGTGGTTCAATTACCTTGACCCATTCTACGTCCCAAACACCTGTAGCTGGCTCTGTTGCCTGTAGCCCAGATATGGGTGCAACTACAACAGAAAATAGCTATTGGCGAGTTTATGACCTGAATGCTTTTGGTATAACAGGCGATTTTGATGTCACGAATGTCCAATTTGGTGTTGAAAATGCTACTAGTTCAGGTTCAACAACAGTGAACATTTATACGCTTGCCGGGCCATTCAATACAGCAAATTTGACCCTTATTGGGACCGCTTCCTTCAACATTGCTGACGGTGCATTATTCTTATACAACGGAGCTGTGACGGGTACTGCTCCAGCTGGCTCAATGTTGGTTGTTGAAGTTAGCAGTCCTGATTTATCAGGTGTTGGCGCTTTCTTCATTGGATCGAATGCTGCTGGCCAAACTGACCCAAGCTACCTGTCTTCTGCCAGTTGCGGTCTTGCCCAGCCAACTGATTTTGCTGCTATTGGGTTCCCCAATATCCACACCATTATCAATGTAAGTGGTGATGAAGTAGTTGCTGCCCCAGCCATTGAAGTAAGCAAAGACCCAGCCAGCCAGACTGTTGTCACCGGCGGCAATGCTGACTTCACTATTACTGTTACAAATACAGGCGATGTCGATCTGTTGAACGTCAATGTTGCCGATGCTTTGGTTCCAGCCTGTGACATGGCAATTGGCGCATTGAACGCTGGCGCTGTCAACTCCTACGCTTGCACCGATGTTGGTGTTGCAGCCAGCTACACTAATGTTGTTACGGTAACCACGCAGCTTGCAACTGGCGGACCTGGGCCAACGGCTACTGCTTCGGCAGCTGTAACGGCCGTTCCACCAACCAGTGTTTCACTCTCTGGCTTTGGTAGTGATACCGCCTCCTTCTCCCCAGTTTGGCTCGTCGCCTTGCTGGCAGTTGTTGTCGGCTTTGGCTTTGCAATTCGCCGCAAGCTAACTGCCTAATCTACATCAGGTAGTCGCTAGTTAATTCAAGAGGGTATTCCGTTTGCGGAATACCCTCTTTTTTGTGAGATCAATCAGTAATGACTCAAGCTCCCCTTTACTTTGCCCATATAAGTGATACTCACATTGGCCCAACGGCCGATTACAGCCGTCATGGTCACTATTCCCTACCCTGCGCCCAAAGAAGCGTAGAAGTTATCAACACGCTCCCTACACGGCCGGATTTTGTCATCCACACCGGCGATGTAGTCACCGACCCTCACCCGGATTCTTATCAATTAGCGGCCGAAACCTTCGCCCGCTTAGAAGTCCCAATTTACTATGTCAACGGCAATCACGACCGGGCGGCCGATATACGCCAATACCTGATGATGGGGCCAAAGGATGATGCGGGTTCCGATCCAACTCGTCTCTCCTATACCTTCGATATAAAAGGGTTTCGGTTTTTAGTGTTAGATGCTAGAGGCCCGGACGAGATCGATCCCGAAGGTCTCCTACCCGATTCCCAGCTTCAACTCCTAGCTGAAGAAGCGAAAGCAGAAGGCCCACCACTAACTGTATTCACTCATTACCCGACACTGCCTCTCGACTCGCCTTGGATGGACGGCAATATGTTGATCCAGAATGGCGAGAGCCTGCATCAAGCTTTGCTGCCTGCCCGAAATCGACTACGCGGCGTCTTTCACGGCCACGTCCATCAGTCAATGCAAACTGTTCGCGATGGCATTCTCTACGTTAGTGTTGCTAGTGTCTTCTCTCAATTCGCCGCTTGGCCCGGTGATAGGGAAACTCGTTATGATCCAGACCATGATCCAGGGTATAATTTCGTTCATCTTTTGGCCGAACAGACCATCATTCATCAGCACACCTTCCCCCGACCAAAGCCAAAGTAGCATGAATTTTCAAATCCCTGCCCACAAAAAAATGCAAGTCAAACCATGAATTCAAGGGCATAAAACAAATGAATAATAAAAATAATTCGTCCTATTCGTGTAACTTTTGGTTATATTTCTTTGGGAGAAAGCAATGAAATACATTCGCGGCGCTTGCCCCCATGATTGCCCCGATACTTGCGGAATCATCACCGAGGTTGGAGAAAACGGCCGTGCTGTCAAATTCTACGCCGATCCCGATCACCCTATTACGCAGGGCTGGCTGTGCGCCAAAGTCCGGCCCTATCTCGACCACGTTTACCACCCCGACCGTCTGACCCACCCCTTGCTTCGCCAAAAGTCTGGCTGGAAAAAGATTAGCTGGCCCGAAGCGATGGCTTTGATTAAAGAGCGCTGGACAGAAATTATTGACCAATATGGGGCCGAAGCTATCTTGCCCTATAGCTACAGTGGCACCTTAGGGCTGGTTCAGATGGGCGTTGCCAGCGGCCGTTTTTGGAATCGTCTCGGAGCCAGCCAATTAGAGCGCAGCATCTGTGGCGCTGCCGCCGAAAAAGCCGTCGAGACGACCTTAGGCGCTCGCCACAGCCAACCCTATGAGCATATCCTCCATAGCAAGCTCGTCATTGTCTGGGGCCACAACCCTGTCACCACTGCTCCCCACTTCATGCCTTTTTTGCGTCAGGCCCAGCGCAACGGCACGCAATTAGTCGTCATTGACCCCCGCCGCACCCGAACCGCCAAAGGAGCCGACTGGCACATCATGCCTTTGCCCGGAACCGATGCGGCCCTGGCCTTAGGACTCGCCCATGAAATCGTCGCCAATGGTTGGCATGATGAGGATTGGTTAAAGGAGTATACAACCGGCTGGCCCCAACTAAAGGAACGGTTGGCAGACTATCCTCCAAAGCGTGTTTCGGCCGTTACAGGCATCCCCATAGAAGATATCCAACGTCTCGCAAAGCTCTACAGCATGATCCGTCCCGGCCTCATCAAAACGGCCGATGGCGTTAACCGTAATTTCAATGGCGGTCAGGCAGTGCGTGCCATCTGTGCCCTTCCTGCTTTGACGGGGCAATACGGCCGTAAAGGAGCCGGATTATCTTACAGCAGCAGTGGTTATTTACAGTGGGACAATGAAGCGGTAAACAAATGGTCGGAATGCCCACCTCCTGGCCGTTGGGTCAACATGAACCGTCTGGGCGAAGCCCTGCTCGGCGAAGTCGACGACCCGCCCATCAAGTCTCTCTTCGTCTTTGGGGCCAACCCCGTTACCTCCTCCCCCAACGCCAGCCGCATCATCGAAGGCTTGCAGCGAGAAGGGTTATTTACCGTCGTCCACGATCTATTTATGACTGACACGGCCGTTCACGCCGATCTTGTCTTGCCCGCCACTTCCCAATTAGAGCAGACCGATCTTCACAAAGCCTACGGCCACACTCTCCTGACCTACAACGAAGCCGCCATCACCTATCCCGAAGGCGAACCCAAGAGCAACTGGGAGCTAATTAGCTTGCTAGCGGAAACAATGGGCTTCACCGAACCCTGGCTGCACCAATCCGTTGATGAGGTCATCGCCGAAGTATTGGCCGCAACGGCCGAAAGCGTTCCCGGCTTACAGGACGTTACCCTTGAACAATTAAAAGCCGAAACAACTGTGCCTCTAAAGTTGGCTTCCGATGTGCCATTTTTAGAGCCAGACGGCCGTATTCATTTCCCAACCGCTGACGGCAAAGTCGCCCTCTATGCTCAAGCATTGGCCGACGAACAGATCGATCCCTTGCCCAGTTGGACAAACAAAGTAGACGCCGGCGGCCAGAACGGACATCAGCAGTGGCTGCCGGCTCAATCATTAACCCTCATCAGCGGCGCCGCCCACCACTTCGTCAGTAGTAGTTTCGCCAACCAGAAAGGCTTGCGAGAGAGAGCGGGCACACCCTTTATCGAGATACACCCCACCGATGCCGCCGCTAGAAACATCACTGATGGCGAAACAGTTGTGGTCGAAAACGGCCGAGGCTGGTGTCAGCTTCGAGCCGTCGTCACCGATGGTATTAAGCAAGGGGTCGTTGCCTCGCCCAAAGGCCGTTGGCAAGCTCTTAATGACGGCCGAAACATCAACTTCGTCACCTCCGATGCCCTGGCCGACATGGCCGGACAAAGTACCTTCCACAATACCCGCGTCTGGCTCCGCCCTGCATAATTTATTAGCAGGGTAATAATGGTTGTGTTATCATTGTGAAAAAAGGATCGAAAGGGATTAGAGGTAGAGATGTTCCAAGCGCCAGACATAAATTTATTAGTTGTTTTGCCCGTTTTAATCGTTGCTGGGTGGGCAATGGTTTTGATGGTTGTAGACCTATTTTTGCCAGATGATAAGAAGAAATGGGTTGCCTGGCTCAGCCTGATTGGTCTAGGGGCCGCCCTGGTTCAAACTGTTGGCTTATGGGGTTTCTCAGGCGGTACCTTTACGGCCGTTGATCAAGCCTCAATGGTACTCTCCGACAATTACAGCGTCTTCCTGAATGTCATCTTTTTGCTAACTGGCATCCTAACCGTCATGATCTCAGCCAACTACCTGGGCAAAGCAGGCATTGAACGGGGTGAGTACTACTATCTCATGCTCTTCTCTATCAGTGGCATGATGCTCATGGCCCAGGCCAACGACTTGATCCTGGTCTTCTTAGCCCTAGAACTCCTCTCAATTCCGCTCTATATCCTGGCTGGCTTTGCCCGTCCCCGTCTCGACTCTGAAGAATCCGCTCTCAAATATTTCCTTCTGGGCGCCTTTGCTTCCGGCTTCCTCGTCTTTGGCATCGCCTTAATCTATGGCGTCACCGGGACCACATCCTTGCCTGGTGTATTGGAGAACATTGGCAGCGGTGGGTCACTCGGACTGGCTGGCGTGGCTTTGCTTCTCGTTGGATTTGCTTTCAAAGTCGGGGCTGTCCCCTTCCATATGTGGACGCCCGATGTATATGAAGGGGCACCAACGGCCGTAACCGCCTTCATGTCCGTTGGGGCCAAAGTCGGCGGTTTTGCCGCTATGATTCGCATCTTCATCGTCGCCTTGCCCAACTTGAGCGACACCTGGGTTCCGGCCGTCGCCATGATCTCAGCCCTAACCATGATCGTCGGCAACGTCGTTGCCCTGGCCCAACCCAATGTCAAGCGGATGCTAGCCTATTCCAGCATCGCCCATGCTGGCTACATCATGATGGGCGTTGCCGCCGGAATCGGCAGCGATACAGGCATAAGCGCCGCCCTCTTTTACATGCTGGCCTATCTCTTCACTAACTTAGGCGCTTTCGCCATCGTTGTCGCCGTCGAGCGAAATGATGGGCAGGGGGTCATGCTGAGCGATTACAAAGGGCTTGCCAAACGCAGCCCCATGTTGGCCCTGGCGCTGGCTTATTTCATGCTCTCCCTAACGGGCGTTCCCCCCTCGGGTGGTTTTTCAGGAAAATTCTTCCTGTTCCAGGCTGCCCTCGATGCCGACCTGCTATGGCTTGCCATCGTCGGCGTTGTCACCAGCGTCGTCTCCGGCTACTTCTACTTGCGGGTCGTCTATCTCTCCTTCATGTTTGACCACGAAGGGGATGAACCCGCTCCCGTCTCCAATTGGCGCTCCCTCAACACGGCCGTTGCCCTAACCGTTATCGTCACCATCATCCTCGGTGTCCTCCCCGGCGACTGGTTCGATGTCGCCCAACAAGCCGTCTTCAACACCGCTCAAGCCCTGGCTGGCGGCTAAAGTAAAGTCAGTTAACAGTTTTTGTCAACTGCCTACCGTTCATTGCAAACTGTTTACTATTTGACTTTTACGGGGATAACCGCTCAATCACCCACTCCTCATCCACCAATCTATACCGAAAACGGTCATGCAGCCGATCCGCTCGACCTTGCCAGAACTCAAACTCTTCTGGCTCAAGTTGATAACCGCCCCATTGCGCGGGTCGAGGAACGGCCGTTCCCGCGTACGCCTCATCCAATTCAGCCACCCTTCGTTCAATAATCCCTCTACTTCCAATCACCCGGCTCTGCTCAGAAGCTAAGGCACTTAGCTGACTCCCGCGCGGCCGAGAACTGAAATAGGCTTCCGATTCGGCCGTTTTCAAGCGACTAACCCGTCCAAAAACCCGAATCTGACGGTGAAATTTGACCCAATAAAAAACCAAAGCCGCCTGCCGATTTTCCGCCAACTCCCGTCCTTTTTGACTGGCATAGTTGCTAAAAAATTGGAATCCCTCTGCACCATACCCTTTCAGCAGCACGAGCCGAGCCGAAGGACGGCCGTCCTTAGTCGCCGTTGCCAACGTCATCGCATGGGCGTTTTCAATATCGGACGACATCGCTGCCTCAAACCAATCAGCAAACTGCTCAATCGGGTTGGTTAACAAACTATTTCTAGTCAGTGGGGGTGTTTCAATCATATTAGAATAATCTTCCCTGAGTCGGGGTAGGCAGCGGTTCCAGCGGCTTGGTTGGCAGCCCCACCATCTCCATAAACCGCATACAGGTCGCCGGAGAGTGTCCGGCATAATCGTTGTTGAAAAAGCCAAAGACCGTCTCAAACTCGGCCGAACGCCCCTGAATATCCTCGTACCAGTCTCGAAGCCGGGGAGTCATATCAACTCGTTCATGGTCTTTGAAATCATATCGGCCGTGTCGCCCGATCCAGCGAATATAAATAAAATCTGTCGTCACATAAACTCGCTGCGGCAAATGAATATATTCCGTCGATGCCCAGCAGATATGATACCGCTGTAATATCTCCCCCGTTTCCGCAGCGTGCCAGGATGGATCCCGAAACTCAACCGCATACCGAACATCAGTCGGCAAATGGGCCAGGAATGCCGTCAGGACAAACCGTTGATCAAAGCCGAACCCGGGCGGCAGTTGAATCAATATCGGCCCCAATTTGTCCCCCAACGGCCGCATTCGTTCAACGAAAAATTCGGCCGCTTCATCCGCTCCCATCAGTCCCCGATCATGGGTTATCTCTCGCGGCATCTTAGGGCAGATCTTAAAGCCCGGCGGCGTAATAGTCGCCCACCGTATGACTGTCTGTTCTCTGGGTGGCCCATAAAAGGTTGAGTCCATTTCGACCACATTGAAAAATTGACTGTAATGGACCAGGTAATCACGGGCGGCCGTTTTCTCAGGATAAAAGACACCTTTCCAATCCTTAAAACTAAACCCCATCGTCCCCAAATACCAATCTAGCATAATCTTTTTCCCTAAAATAGCGGTTTTGTCACCGATTTTGCATTTCTTTGGTAAAATTATCAGGTAACAGTCTTAACAGTATCTATTATTACCATTGTTAAGGAGAAATCAATGGCTACTGTACTTTGTCCAGATTGTACCCGGAAGATCGTTATTGGCCCTAGACCCAAAAAAGGACAGCTAGTTGCCTGCCCCCATTGTGAGGTCGACTTAGAGATCGTCAACCTCAACCCCCTAAGAATAGATTGGCCCGAATATTACGAGGAAGAACCGATAGACGATTAAACGAAAAGACCAACTCATTTCTAAGTGGGCGCTTTCCCAAACCTCAAAACCTGGAACAGTTTCTCGAAGCATTGCCTCTCCGATAACGTTCCAAATTACCATTTACCGTTTACTGCTTACTAATTTACTGTCCACTGACAATCGACTACTCTCTACTGACGACCGACTACTAAAAACCTTACCAAGCATACGGCCGTTTATCCAAAAAGAATCCCCCCGTCGGCCCATCATCTGGCAGGGTTGCCAACCAAACGGCCGTCTCCGCCCCCTCTGCCAATGAACGGGGCGCGTGGGAGCCACCCATATCACTCCGCACCCAGCCTGGATTGACAGTATTCACCAACACATTTGTCCCCTGTTGTTCCGAGGCCAACACCCGTGTCAAGGCATTAACCGCCGCCTTAGAAGTTTTGTATGCCAGGGACATACCACTCATATGTTGCAATGATCCCAACTGGCTCGACATATTTACAATGCGGCCGTATCCGTTTCGGACCATCAACGGCACCAACATCTGGCACAACCGCAGCGGCCCGTAAAAATTTGTCTCCATCGTTTGTCGCACCAGTGCCAGGTCTAGCTCAGTCACCCGCATACCCCGATCAATGAAGATACCGGCATTGTTGACCAAGATATCAAGACGGCCGTGTTCATCCGCCAACATCTTCGTCAACCGCCGTACACTATTCTGATCCGTTACATCCAACTGATGAGCCAAAACAGCCAACCCCTCTCCTGCCAATTGCTTGACAGCCGCCAACCCCTTCTCCTTACTTCTCGCCGTCAAGATAACCTGCACATCCAACCGAGCCAACTGCCGACAAATCTCCAGCCCAATCCCCCGATTCCCTCCCGTCACAACCGCCAACCGCCTCTCGCTCATAAATAAATTCCCTACATACAATAAATTACAAATTACCAGCTACAAACAACTACAAACCGTTTACTGACTACTGGCTACTGACGACCGACTACTGACCTGCGAATAAACCATCAATGTCTCCATCGCCGTCTTTTCCCAAGAAAAATTCGCCGCCTGGGCCAGCCCCTTCTGCTTAAACTCCGCCGCCAACTCCTCCTGTATCACCGTCGCAATAATCGATCCCCCCATCTGCCGCTCATCATCCGGGTCATTGGCAAAAGCGGCATTCCCAACTACCTCTGGCAGCGAACTACTATTCGTAGTCACAACCGGAACCCCGCAAGCCATCGCTTCCAACGGCGGCAGCCCAAAGCCTTCATAGCGACTTGGAAAAACAAACGTCTCCGCCCCTCGATAAACGGCCGGTTTATCCGCCTCATCAACATAGCCAATCCAACGGATCGAATCCGTCAATCCCAATTCAGCGATATACTTACTATAGGGGGGAATATGTGGCCCACTTTCATCCGGCTTTGTTCCGGCCAACACCAAAGGATAATCCTCGCCCAACGCCTTCGCCACATAGCTATAAGCCAGCAGCAAGGTCGTTACATTCTTGTGAATCTCATAACCGCCTAGATAGAGAATATAAAGATCGGGCAAATCATACTTTTTCAAAATCGCCATATCCATCAAGAATTCACTGTCTGGCTTATAAGCCTCGCTCGATGCTAAATAGATGGGGGTAACACGATCTCCTGGGATTTTCAGATGCTTGATAATATCTGTCTGACTGGCTTTAGAATCGGTGATAATATGATCGGCCGATCTCGCGCTGGCGCTAACCAATGCCGTATATAATCGCGCCCGCAGTCCCCGCCGATATTCCCGTACCAGCAATGTCGTCAGATCATGAACCGTAACAACTGTTGGAACGGCCGCTTGTAGTGGACTGCCCCAATAAGGCACATGAGCCAGATCGACCCCCAGAGCCGCGCAAATCTTCGGAAAAGTCCGCTGCTCAAACTTCACCTTTTCCAGATGGCCCGGCTTAATAGCGGCCGTTTTGACCCGAACGCTGGGCGGTACGTCTGCTATCGGCCGTTCTCCAGCGATATGGGGAAAGACCAGCGTAATGGTCAGATCAGAGACCAGCCGATTCAGGTGATAGACCAGTTGACGGGTATATTGGCCGCTCCCCGTATTCGGCCGATTCCAAAAATAAGCATTAATAGCGACGTGCATGGCAGGAAGTATCAGGTCTCAACCGATACCTGTCAAGTAAAGTTATTCCTTGCGTCTTAGCAACTTTGTGTGAGCTAATCTTCATCTAACCCCAGCCAATTCGTTCAATTCGTGTAAATTCGTGGCCAAACCTGCCGTTCCGACTTCACGTGTAACTTGAAATCGCCGCCTCATGAGCGCATCAGGGTCAAAATCAATTTCCCATGATTGTGGAAATCACCTGGCGATAAAGCATCAACCGCTACCCATTGCGGCTCATCCACCTCATCATCCTCAATCTCTTCCTTATTCGCCAGCTCAAAAGTCAACGGCCGACAAAAATAATAAAACCGGAAACTGTGAAAGGCTATATCCCCTGGATCATAATAGAAGAACCCATCTTCAAAGCCAGCAACACGGCCGATTTCAACCATCAACCCCGTCTCCTCCCGCACCTCTCGCTGCAACGCCTCATCTAACCTTTCCCCCAATTCCACCCCGCCACCTGGCAGCGAATAACGGCCGTTCACAATCGTGTTCATCAACAACACCTTATCCCCATCCATGATAAAGCCATAAACGGCCGGACGAAATTGCAACTGTTCCCGCGCCACCAGCTTCATTCCCCCTAGAAAAGCATCACATTCAATTAGTTCCATCATTCTCCTTTATAAAAAGTGTCACACCATGTCATCAAAAACAGTCTAAATAGTTAGAAACGAATAGATAGCTGTCTAGGTGCGTTGTACTGCCCATAAAGCTAGTGCATTGCACCACTTCGCAGCAAATATTACCGTATATTTTTGAATATTGATAAGGAGAATATCATGTCAAACAAAATTAAAGAGATCATCGTCTATAAAGTTCAGGCCGATAAAATTAATGAGTTTGAAGCCATTAAACAGCAGATGATAGAAGAATCGGCCGAATTAAAAGGCTTACTCTCAACAACAACATCCAAACTCTTAGAAGAGGATACTGTTTTTGCCGACACAATGGTTTGGAAATCAAAGACAGTCTCAGAAGAAGCCATGCCAGCCTTTGAGCAATTACCAACGGCTGGGCAATTCCTATCTCTCATGGATGGCCCACCCCTCCACCACCTCTTTATGGAGTACCAACCCGATCAAATAAAATAATAGTAGGAGTTGGACAGCCGGGTAAGACCCTAGAAGTAACCCAGAACTTTCTCTTCCGGCTGGCTAACCCACCGAATATGATATGATTAAGCCAACCCACCCAAAAAGAGGCCCAAATTGACCGACCAACTCGTTAGACAAGCCCAAGACGGCAGTAAAGAAGCCCTCGAACAACTCATCATCTCCATCCAGGACAATATTTACTATTTGGCCCTACGGATGCTTGCCAACAGCGAAGACGCCAGAGATGCTACCCAAGAGATCATCATCCGCATCATCACCAAGCTCTCCACTTTCCAATTTAACAGCGCCTTCCAAACCTGGGTTTACCGTGTTGCCACCAACTATTTACTCGACACCAGAAAATCCCTTGCCAAAGAACCAGATATATCTTTTGATGACTTCAAAAACGACCTGGAAGAAGATTTAGAAGACCCGGCTGAACTTGAAGCCATTGTCGAATACCCCATGCTCTTAAACGAAGTCCGAATTTCCTGCACCATGGCCATGCTCCTCTGTCTCAATAAACCTCACCGTATGGCTTATATCTTAGGTGACATCTTCCAACTAGATCATAATGAAGGGGCTGCCATTCTATCCATCTCAAAGGCAAATTATCGCAAACAGTTATCACGGGCGCGGGCCAAGGTCGAACAATTTACAACCAGCAGTTGTGGTCTCGTCAGCAGCAAAGCCAAATGTCGCTGCAATACCAAGCTAAAAGGCTCGATGAGACGGGGTAGGGTTAATCTAGGCCAGATTAACTTCGGTGATAAAAGCGAGGAAACTTATCAAGAGGTTCAAATCAGAATCAGAGAAACCCAGGCTGAGCTAAAAACGATGACCCTCCAAACGGCCGTTCCCCACCTCCAATCTCCCGAAAACTTCGGCACACAAATGGCTGCTCTAGTCGAGAAGTCAGGCTTTTCGCCCGATACATCCTAAACCTAAACAACAAAAGCCTGACTTCTTTATATCATTCAAATCGTAGCGCATCAATCGGGTGCAATGCCGCCGCCCGCGTCGCGGGATAGATGCCAAAAAATAGACCCACAACGGCCGAAAATCCAACCGCCAACAACACCGATCCGGCCGTCACAGTCGTATCAAGCTCCGGCACAGCCAAATGAACGGCTGCCGCCCCAACAAAACCTAACACAATCCCCAACAAACCCCCTAACAGCGCCATCACAATCGCCTCCGTCAAAAACTGCCCCAAAATATCTCGCCGCTTGGCCCCCACTGCCTTTCGCAGTCCGATCTCTCTCGTCCGCTCTGTTACCGAAACTAGCATAATATTCATGATCCCAATGCCGCCGACCAACAGCGAAATCCCTGCAATTGCCCCCAAAAACAGCGTCAGCACATTCGTCACCTCCCCAAAGGCGCTCAAAAAATCTTTCTGCGTCAGGATAAGGAAATCATCCTCATCCCGAAAGGTGATATTGTGATTTTGGCGCAGGGCATTACTGGCATCAATAATCACATTCTCGACCCCCTGACTATTAACCGCCTGAATCAAGATTAAATCGACCAGATTCTCGCCAGTGATTTGGCTACGGCCGTTGAACAACCGTTCCTGCGCCGTCGTCAAGGGAATAATCACAATATCGTCCTGGCTACCAAAAACATTGCCCCCTTTCGATTCCAGCAGCCCAATAACCCGAAAGGTGATGCCCCGCACCTTAATATCAGTGCCAACTGGATCAATGTCATCAGGAAACAGGTTTTTAGCTGTCTCCGGCCCTAAAACGACAACGCGGGATCGGCCGTTATAATCATTATCATCAATAAACCGTCCTCGGGTCAGTTCGTATCCCCGAACGGCCGCATAATCCGGTGTCGTGGCCCGCATCAAGCTTCGATAAGCTGTTCCTTGATACTGTAAATTCAAGTTCCGAAAATAAACTGGTGCAATCCCAACCGCATCTGGCACAACGGCCGAGTCAGACAAATCCGCAACATCTCGCACCGTCAACGTCGATTCCAACTGATTCGGGTCATCTCCCGGCACAATAAAGACCAGATTCGTCCCCAACCCAATAAACTGATCTGCTACAAACCGATTAACCCCATCCCCAATTGCCAACAAGGTAATAACGGCCGCCACCCCAATCATGATCCCCAGCATCGTCAACCCCGCCCGCAGCTTATTAGCCTCCAGCCCATTGAATGCAATCCGAATATTTTGAATTATAGCCATAAAATACCGATTCCAGGGTAGGGCATCTTTGGTTTCCCTAAAACCCCCTCTCGCGTCATTCCGAGCGATCCCATACCAAAACCTAACCTCTTCCTAAACCAAGCGAGGAATCTTTCTTTTCGCTTTCGCGCCACAAGTTTTGCACCCTTTGCATAAGCTCCATAATTATATTCCCTCTTGACAAACCTGGCATGATCATTTATTATATATCCATATTACCCGGTTAACCGGGTAAATCGAATTGGAGGATAATTCGCATTATCCCATAACTCGGAATCAAATCGAAATTACTGAGAAAGGAACAGACATGCCAGCCCCAGCCGAAAACATCCTCTTAAATCAGGTCAACACCGACATTGGCTTCGACATTGAGCCAGCCCACAATGCCATCCAAAGCTTGATGTTTCTCATTCGGGCTGAAAAACTTTCTGGTTTAGGCGAATGGATCACCAAAACACTGTCTAAAATGACGGCCGAAGAAAAGCATCAACATGACCTGGTCATGATGGGCCTTCATTACGCCACCATGCCCTATGAGAGCTATCCCTCCTTTCCCGCTTTCCTAGATCATCTAGAAACCGTTGATCCCATCACCCTTCGCGACAAAATAATGGACACCTATGCCTTCATGCCCTGCCGCGAAGATGAACCAGACCCAATCATGGGAACGGAAGAAGCATTAAAAGATGTAGACACTTTCTTAACCTACTTGGGACAGCGGTTCGACTTGAAGTATTATGACACAGCCACCGAAGCAGAAGCCTACACCTACTTAGTTGATCCGCCAGCCCTCCAAGAAGTCGTTGTCAGCCACCTCAGACATATGTGGGACAAGTACCTGGCCGTTGAATGGAACCGGGTTGAACCAATGCTGCGCGATGCGGTCGAGGCTTTCCAACAAGTTGATTTCGACGACATGGATCGTTTAGAAACAGTCGAGTTTATCACGGGCAAGAAGCCGAGTGAAAAACATTGGGAACGAAAGCTGTTAGAGTCCGAACAACTGATTTTTGTCCCCTCAACCCATGTTGGGCCATATCTAGGCATGTTTCCCCAAGGTGATGCCGTTCGGATCGTCTTTGGCGCTCGCCTACCAGAAGGAGTAGACCTCCACGCCCCTGACCTCAGTCGGGCCGAAATCCTGGTTCGTCTAAGCGCCCTGGCCGACGACAACCGCTTAAGCATTTTGAAACTCATCGCTGACAATGGTGAGCAACGCTCCCAAGACATCATCAAACAGCTAGACCTCAGCCAATCGGCCGCATCTCGTCATCTAACCCAACTCAGCGCCACCGGCTACCTTGTCGAACGCCGCTGCAACGGCGCTAAATGTTACAACATCAACACCGAACGCCTAGAAAATACCCTTCGGGCCGTCTCAGCCTTCCTAATCGGCTAATAACTGGCTACTAACTACCGACCGACTACTGACTACCGTTTACTTATTCAAAAGGAGAAAGATATGGAAAAATACAATGTTTCGATTGAATACTGCGTCCCATGCAGCTACCTGCCTAAAACGCTGGCAGTTGTAGATGAGTTAATGAGCAATTACCAGCACGTCATTGGCAAACTGACCCTGGTTACTGGCACAAGGGGTGTCTTTGATGTCCGAGTAGATGATCGGCTTATCTTCTCCAAGCAAAACATCCAAATGCGCCATGCCAATCCCGGAGAAGTAGTTGAGCTTTTCCGCGAAGTTGTTGGTTCCAGTGTTCCCGTATACGCCTAATTATATTTTTATATTTCCGAAGGAAATATAAAACAGTTACCTAAGTAGATACAAAGAAAGGAGTGGATACAAATGAGTAAAGTAAAAGAGTCATGGACAAAAGCCAGCGCCACCTTAGGGGCCTTCTCCCCCTTCTATCAAGAAGGTATGTTCCGCCTCGTGCAAGAACACAACGCCCCCAACAACTGGTTTACCTTAACCCAGGTTCGTTCCAGCGAGCCAAATCCATATCAGGTGGCTGATATGCAAGCCGGAAACCCCTACACTTCACCTGATCGCCAACGCGAACGGCTTAATGCCCTGGTAGAAGCGGGCGTATTGGAAGAGGTAGAAGACGGCCGTTACTGTCTTAACGAACGCGGTCGTGCCATCGCCGATGGCTTTTACACAATGGCCCACGAAAACATTAAAGATATGCAGCCCCTATCTGCTGAAGCGTTAGAAACCGTTGCCAGTCTGCTTAACCGAATCGTCACCGCCACCGACAATGCTGCCGAACCGGCCACCAAAGCCAACCTCAGCGTCAGTCGTTGGACAGACCCCGGCCTAGATGCCCCAGCCGTCATCCGCATCGATCAATATGTAACTGATCTGCTTCGCTACCGCGATGATGCCCACATTGGCGCTTGGGAAAAGTACGGCGTAAGCGGCCCCGCCTGGGAATCATTGACCTTCATTAAGCAAGAAGATGATGTCAAAACCCCCGAAGCGCTGGCCGAACGACTTAATAACCGAGGCTACAGCGCCGATGATTACGCTGCGGCCGTTCAAGAATTGGTTGCCAAAGGTTGGGTAGCAGCCGAAAACGGCCATTTCGTCGCCACTGACAAAGGCATTGCCGTTCGGGATACGGCCGAAACTGAAACCGACCGCCTCTTCTATCAAGGTTGGGAGACCTTAAGCGATGCCGAAGTCGATAAATTAGATGATTTACTTGGCCGCCTCAATACCAAACTCAACGATATGGCCCTCGTCGAAATGTGGCCCCTGGCAAACAGCCTCTCCGGTGCAATCAACCCAGTCGCTGGTAACGTTGTCGGCCCTGCTTTCAATGAGATATTCGGCGAAAATAACGGCCGATTCTTCTTCCCAACCCTGCAAGCCCTCGGCAAAGCGCCAGAAGCCTTTCGCGCCGAAGATTTTGTCGCTCGCTTCCCTTATACAAACATCGTTCGAGCCACCCAAAATCTGACAGATGCCGCCGAAGCCGGATTCCTAAACAATCACGGTGATGGCAACTTTACCGTCAGTGAAAAAGGTAAAAAAGCGGTCAACGCCATCAACGATGTCTTTTATGGCGCTCTCGGAAAAGTCGAAGCCTTAGAAGACAACGCTATGGAGCGGCTTGAAGGATTGCTGGGCAAGCTCGTCCAAGCCAGCCTTGATGCAGACATCCCTGGTGATAAATCCCCCTTACTCATCAGCCATAAAAGCCACACTCACCACGATGCTGCCTTATTGGCCAAAATTGACCAACGGCTCGATGATCTAAACGCCTTCCGTGATGTCAGCCATATCGCCGCCTGGACAAACGACCACGACATTAACGCCCGCACCTGGGAAACGCTGGCATTTGTCCATAGTGGACGTGAAAATACCGGCGCGGCGCTTGCCGAACGCCTGCCCTTCCGAGGCTACAAGGCAGAAGATTATGATGCCTCTCTGGCCGAACTCGTCGAGCTAGGTTGGATTGAAGAAGGCCCAGACGGTTACATTGCAACAGAAAAAGGAAACCAGGTTCGCCAAACGGCCGAAGAAAAAACGGACAAAAACTTTTACGCACCCTGGTCTGTCCTTGAAAACAATGAACTAAACCAACTCCGAATCGGCATCATGCGCCTCAAAGTCAGACTAGAAAGCCTAGTCGAACAAAACAATTAACAGTTGGCAGTCCACTGTTTACTGCCTACTGTACTCATAGCCACTCACCTGAGTAGATACAGATGAGTAGATACAGGAGATTAACAATGATTAACTGGCATAGTGTTATCGTAGAGACCCAACGTCGGCAGGATGAAATAGCCCAAGCCGCAGAGTACAATCAAACGAAACATCTGATGCGCCAACCGGGCGAAACCCGGAAGCGACGCGGTCATATCATGGCCCAAGTCCTGATTCAGACCGGAAACTGGTTGGTAAATGTAGGCTGCCGTCTCCAGGCACCCTACACAAATTTAGCGCTCGCCACCCGCAAACAGTTGCAGCAAGAGCATATCATGGGGCCACAAAAAGCCCCCTGCGCTTCATAAATACAACGAGCCTGGTTTTAGCCAGATGTAAAAACCAGGCTCAATAGCTAAACAAGAAACCTCCTTCTTAAGGTAAACGGCTTTATCGTTTACCCATTTACTTCCTCCTCCAAATCCTCCCGGCCTTCTCACCGGGAGGATTTATTTGTTTAAGGCGGAGCGCAGGCTGCCAGCCTACCCCTCAAATTCCCTCTCCCTACGCTAGCGTATACCAATTATCAGCAATTCATTAAAGAAGCGTCCATTTTCCGGCCGTTTTTCGTTTATACTATAAATGATGAACAACTTACCCTTTGTCATTCTACAAGAACCATTCCAATATGAAAGATGAAATCACATGAGACACGATATTTTCAAACAATAATTTGTTCAATTCGTTTTAATTCGTGGCAAAGTTTTTAATGTTCGGCATTTTGAACAATGGCAGGTTCTTACAATTTACCAGGACTTATTCAAATGAAACAAAGACAGCAAACCCAACCAGGATGGAATATAGCCGACAGTCCTACCCAGGTCTGGTATCCTGTTCCGGAACCACCCCTAAAGCAACGCCGCTGGGGATTAACCCTGCTCATCTTGCTGCTCTTTCTACTCATCGGCATCATTGGCACAGCCGGATTTGGCCTCTTCCTCTACTCCGAGAGTGACCGCATCGTGCCCGGCGTCGAAGTGGCTGGGGTCGATTTAGGCGGCCAGACGACGGCCGAAGCCATCGCCACCCTCGAAAACCAATGGCGGCAGCAAACCATCGTATTGCAATCAAGTTCGAGCGGCCAAAGCTGGCAAGTCTCAGCGGTAGAATTAGGTATCTCCCTTAACGCCGCCGCCACCGCCCAGCAGGCACATCTACAAGGCCGTTCCGTCAGCAGCGTCGAAGCCCTCTTGCGCTCCGGCGGCCGTTTAGACGTTCGTCCCGTCTGGGAATTCAACCCCGCCGCTGCCGAGGCTTACTTTCAATGGCTGGCTCCCGCCGTTGGGGTCGAAGCGGTAGATGCTGGCGTTCAAATAGTAAACGGCCATGCTACAGTCACCCCGCCCATCAACGGCCAACAGTTAGACATCGCCGCCACCATGAATAACCTCCGCCCCGGCCCCATCTCCGTCCTATCCAACGGCCAAATGGCGCTCGTCACGACCCCCATCGCCCCAGCCATCACCGACACCAGCGCTGTCGCCGAAGCCGCCAATCAACTTCTGGCAACCAGCCTCACCATTCACGCCTTTGACCCCGTAACAGGCGAAACAACCAACGGCGTTGTTACTCCCGATATGTGGAGCAGTTGGCTGACGCTGGAAATTTTGGACGCTACAAATGGGCAGTTCGATTGGAGCGTCGATGATTTAGCCCTACAAGCGTTCCTGGCCGACCAGGCCACCGCTTTCGGCCCCGAACGATACCTCGACCTCGCTCAAGCCTCCGAAGCCGTCACCCAGGCCATCAACACCCAACAAACGGACGTTTATGTCCGTGTCTTCCACCACGAGCGCCAACATACCGTCCAGGCTGGAGAAACGCTCTCTAGTATCGGCCGTTCCTATGGCATCCCTTACCCCTGGCTCCAACAAGCCAACCCTGAGTTAGGCAATGGTCTGTTCGTCGGCCAAACCGTCCGCATTCCTTCCCCCGATGCCTTGCTGCCCTTGCCCGTCGTCCAAAACAAACGCATCATCGTCAGCATCACCCAACAGCGGGTCTGGGTCTACGAAAATGGCGCAGTGAAATGGGAATGGGAAGCCAGCACCGGCATCGACGACAGCCCCACCTCCCCCGGTGTCTTCCAAATCCAATCCCACGTTGATGTCGCCTACGCCGGAAACTGGGACCTCTATATGCCCTCTTTCCTCGGCGTTTATCGCCCCGTGCCAACCTCCGACTTCATGAACGGTTTCCACGGCTTCCCCACCCGCAACGGCTCCCAACTCCTTTGGACTAGCAGCCTCGGCCGAAAAGTGACCTACGGCTGTATCCTCTTAAGCTCCGATAACGCCCAAACCCTCTACGATTGGGCAGAAGAAGGTATTGTTGTCGAGATACGGCCGTAAAGAATGATTCGTAAAACGTAATGCGTAATGATTTCTACCCTTACGTTTTGCGAATTACGCCTCCTTTAACCACAGTTAACTTTCAACTGATCCTCCCCTCAAAACTCAATCATCCACCCGTTAAATTCAAACTTAACGAAATGGGTAGATTCTAGCTTAATTCTTCTCCATAATGGCACGTATATGAGTGTCATCCCTGCCACTGGCAAAAGCATAGCCTTAAACCTGCCGCGACCAAGGAATTTGAGGATTAGTTCCCCCCGAAGTTGGCGGTTTTCTTCATGGTTCCTTTTGCTAGCTAGCTTATCCGTCGCCGGGTTAATGCTCCTCACCCCCACCTATCTTTTAATAAGAACCGTTGGAGCCGGACAAGCGGCCGTTGACATCCTCCTTAAACCGACCACGTTAACGGCCTTAGCGAACACCGTTTTGTTGGCTGGTTCGGTGACATTGGCCTCGGCCGTTCTCGCCGTCCCCATCGCCTGGCTAACTGTCTGCACCGATTTACCCGGTCGTCGCTTCTGGACGGTGGCAGCCTCCTTGCCCCTTGTCCTGCCCAGCTTCGTCGTCGCCTATCTGCTGGCCTCAATGTTTGGGCCGCGTGGCATCGCCCAAGAATTCCTATACCCGCTGACAGGCATCGAACGACTACCCAACATTTACGGCTTCCCCGGCGCTTTCCTGGTACTCACTTTGATGAGCTACCCCTTTACGCTTTTAAGTGTTCGGGCCGCCCTGCGCCGCATGGATCCTTCGCTCATCGAAGCCGCCCGCAGCCTGGGCCTCTCGCCCTGGCAAGCCTTCCGACGCATTACGCTACCTCACCTAAAACCTGCCATCGTCGCTGGCAGCCTCTTGGTAGCCCTCTATGTCCTCCGCGACTATGGCGCTGTCACTATGATGCGCTTCGACACTTTCACCCGCATCATCTACATCCAATACCAGACCATCATGAATCGGGCTTTGGCCGCTTCTCTGGCTCTGGTGCTAATTGGCATGACGGCCGCAATTCTCTACTTTGAGTTCCGCACACGCGGCAAGGCTCACTACACCCGTCGCTCCGCCGGAGCCGCCCGTAGGCCAAAACAAATCAAACTCGGCCGTTGGCGCTACCCTGCTCTGCTTTTTATCGGGGTCGTTGTCCTCGTCGCGCTTATTCTGCCCGCCGCCGGATTAGGCTATTGGCTCTGGCGCGGCTTGGCTGGAACCACAACCCTGGCCTCTATCTGGCAGTCGGCCGCCCATTCAGTCGGCATCTCCCTGGCAACGGCTGGCGTGACGATCTTTGCCGCTCTCCCCGTCGTTGTTCTCTCCGTTCGTCGCCCTGGCCGAATCAGCCACCTCGTCGAACGGTTAACCTACGCTGGCTTTGCCTTGCCCGGCATCGTCATTGCTCTGGCCCTCGTTTTCTTCGGCACCGCCTACGCCCGCTCCTTATACCAAACCTGGGGCATGCTGCTGGTCGCCTATGTCATCCTCTTCATCCCTCAAGCGGTCGGCGCAGCCCGAACCTCCTTACTGCAAATCCCAACTTGTTTGGAAGAAGTCGGCCGTTCCTTAGGCCACCATCCCACCAGCGTTTTCCGTAAAATCACCTTGCCCCTCCTCGGCCCTGGTATCTTCGCCGGAGCCGCCCTCGTCTTCCTAACCGCCATGAAAGAGCTGCCCGCCACCCTCATCCTCAGCCCGGCCGGGTTCAGGACATTATCAACGGCCGTTTGGGGCAACATCTCCGAAGCTTTCTTTGCCCAGGCCGCTGCCCCCGCCCTCCTGCTCATTCTTCTCTCCTCCCTCCCCCTGGCCCTCCTCACATTTCGAGAAGATTAGCCACTCTAGACTGAATAAGGAACTCACTCATTCACCATAGACCACCAATACTGCTCGCCACCCACTGCCTGCTCCACAATGCCCGGAACGAGGGCCAAGCCGTTAGAGCTATTCGTCAATATAACAACGCCAATCTGCTCTTCCGGGTAGCCAATCATAAAACCCTGAAAATCTATATTGCTGCCCCATTGCCAGAATGAAATTCGGCCGTCCCGATTCTTCTGTAAGCCAATCCCATTGCCCCAATAAAGATTTTCGTCCACCTGAATTTGCTCGGCCAACATCTGCTCCTGGATTTCGGCCCAGTTATCAGCATCCAAAAATTGGAGCAGGAAAGCAGCCATATCATCCGTCGTGGCATAAAGCGAACTGGCTGCGTTCGGTTCCCGATTCTTGCTCAAGTCAAATGGAAGGGGCAGCGTGGTATTGTAAGAAATCAGGGCCATAAAACCGACTCCCAGGAACAACGCCAAAAAGCTGTTACCTATCATCCGCCATCCCGTAAACCGTTTCGTTCGCAAAATACGAACAACCGTTTGCAGAACGAAGACAACGACCCAAATGACCAGGTAACCAATACCTAACAACGCAAACAAATTCAGCCCTGTCAGATGTCCATGAGATACACGCTCCATCCGATCCGCCTGCCATTGGTACGAACTATCAATCATATCAAGCGGCTCAAAAACGCTTTCCTGCACATACGCCTCAAACGACATACTCGATACGAATTCGACGGTGGCTTGAGCATATAAATACCCCATACCTGAATATTGAAATTCCTGCCCTGGTGGGAAGTAAACCTGGGTATCGAAACCCTCCATATTGTTTGAGAGTCCGGCTGAATGGGAGAGAACATTGCGTAGAGATATTTCGTCACGCCCCTGAGGATCCAACAAAAATGGCTGCGAAAGGTATTCGTCCAGCGGCCTATCCAGCATCATGTCCCCACTTTCCACCAATTGCAATGCCCCAAAAGCGGCGATTGGCTTGCCTAGAGAAGCAGCCTCGAAAATCGTCTCTTCCGTTACAGGTGTTCTCGTTAAAGAATTGGTTACCCCAAAACTTTCAGTCCAAACCACCTGCCCTTCTCTAATCAAGGCCATACTGAGGCCGGGAACGTGATGTCGATCCATCTGCTCTGGAATGTAATCCTGCAAGAATGAGATGAGTTCGGGAAGTGGCCGTTCCAATTGCAAATCAGTCTCGACAGCAAATTGCGGCTCCGATTGGCATGACGAAAGCAAGATTAAGACAATGAACAAGACCGGAAACAAATACCCACGTATCAACTTACGATAATTGTCTATGAAAATTTGACCAGACAGCACATCAAAATCAAGTGCTGGCGTCCGCACAAAACCCTGCCGCCTTATTTCAGATGAAAGTTGAGCTTTTTTACGACTCATGGTTTTACGCTCGCTTGTGTCAACTGATTGCTATCTCTTCCCTATCAAGCAGCCCCACCCAAACCTTAATACCATAAACGACAGGCGTAAGCATTAAGACGATGATGAAGATAAGCAGCGGGATTATTCCTATCTGTGAATTCCCCAACAGCAATATGATTAAGCCTGCCGCAAAGGTCACAAAGCTGCCTCGACGATATGCTTCACTTAGTTCTTCTGGAACTTGAATCGTTCTCATCAAAAATGCGATACATACCAGTGCCAATCCAATTGCCCCGACTAGCAGCCAGCGCACATCATCCGGCAAACCTTCCTCTGCATGTTCAACCACATTCAGAACGGCCGCACCAATCCCAACGATCCCCATCGTCATCGGCAAGTGAAGATAAAGCCAGGAAAAAACCATCTGTAAACCGGGACGCGGTAGGTGATGGGAAATAAAGTCAAAATAAACCCACCAGGTACCGATAGCGATCACCATACCAAGCGCGGCCGTTATCCCAACTTCCCACGTCAAATGATGATGTTCCGCTAAGCCCTGCACCGCTCCAACAATGACCTCTCCCAATACAATGATCGTAAACAACCCAAAGCGCTCGACCAAAGAGGGCGATGCGGTCGTTGATAAATCGATTTGAGCCTGAATATCAGCATTGTTACGCCCCAAATTGAACGTATATAACGGCAGAAAGACAGGTACCACTACTGCAATGCCCCATAGGTAAAAGCGAACTGGTTCCGCGACGAAAACCGATCCAACTAGAAGCAAACTCGCTAGCAAATAGCCAATGACATACGGCCGTGACAAAGGACGATGCGCGGGATCATAAACGCCGGTTCGCCACCACAAATACATTAAGATCAGGGTGAAAGCGGCATAGGAAAGCGCAAAACCAGCAGCCCCTTCTCCCATCGCATTATGGGCAAAGACCGCCATTGCCGCCACACAGCCCATTTGCAAAAAGGTAAAGATGCGAGTACGAACATCGTTGTTGCCATGTAAATCATGGTAGATGCTGCCGTTAAACCAGGCCCACCAGACAATCACGAACAAAAAGGCAAAACGGCCGATACTCCCCAAACTGACATCTGCCGCCATCGCATGAGCCAACTCCGCCACCAAAACCACATACACTAAGTCATAAAAAAGCTCCAAAAAAGTAACACTGCGCTCCGCCTCCCGATCCCGTATATTACGTGGCGGTTGCCACCAGCGACGAAAATTTCGTCGAATTACACCCATATCTACCCTTCCTCCTTAATTCCAATCAACTGGTAGTTGAACTAAACTTCGCAAAATCTAGCTCTCATTATAGATTAATTGATGAGCAGGTACACCACCAATCACATACATTGCCATACCCTGAAAACCCGGCCGGGCAAGGATCGGACCACTAGAATGCATTTGGTCGTATTTGTCGTGTATGGTTGTCATATGCCTAAATCATCCATTGATTTGCGCCCAATAAGCGGTCACCAATAAAGTATATGATCAGTGACCGCCTACTCGAAAATTGTTCAGGTAACCCCCCAAACTAGCCAACGGCCGTTAAAGGTCTGCTTTCGATTCCCCTAAACGGTTTGCTTTCAATAATGACATCTGGTAACTGTTCAAACAGGACATCCGTCAACCGTTCCGACACATCCCACAAGCGGCGGGCATCGGCCGTATTATGAGAAGCCTCATTCGACTCTACAACAACCGGATACCCTCGCTGTTCCATAAAGCCACCAGGCCCATAATACTGGCCGCCCTTCACATTTGGATCAACAGCCGCCCGAATTGTGGGCAATGCCCCCATGTGAGCATCTTGCATCATCAACCGAAAAAGCGGTACAAACGGCCGAATGTACCACCTTGACCCGATTTCATCCTGCAAATTGGTGTTCGTGCTGCCGGGATGAGCCGCTACCGCCATCGCATCTGCCCCAGCAGCCTCAAATCGGCGCTGCAACTCATAAGTGAATAATAAGTTAGACAGCTTAGATTGACCATAAGCGCCAGTGCTAGAATATGCTTTATTTTCAAACATCAGATCATCAAAATCCATACCGCCCCATTGGTGTGCAGCGCTGCTTACATTAACCACCCGCGCCCCTGGTGTCGCCAGAATCGTATCCAGCAGCAGTCCCGTCAGCGCAAAATGGCCCAGATGATTCGTGCCAAACTGTCGCTCAAAGCCATCCTCAGTTTTGCCATACGGAACCATCATAATACCAGCATTATTCACCAACAAATCCAGGCGATCATACTTCGCCAGAAAAGCGGCCGTAAACTGATGTATGGAGTCTAGGCTGGCTAAGTCTAACTGCATAATTTCAGTCGGCGCATTCGGAATTTCTGCCCGAATCTGATCTAAGGCCACCTGCGCTTTATCCATGCTCCGGCAAGCCAAAATCGTCTGCGCCCCCTTCCGCGCAAATTCTTTTGCCGTCTCAAAACCAATACCGCTGTTGGCCCCCGTTACGATTACAACCTTACCAGTTAGGTCAGGTATATTATCAACTGTCCAATTGTTACTCATTTTACTATCCTCTCTTTTTATTCAGGCCCTTAGGCTAACATGCACTCAATTGCAACCATCATATTTCATCCGTCTGGAAAAATGAATACATGAACAGCCGTAAACCTTGCACAATCGTCCGAAAACAAGACGATTTATTTGCAGGGCAAATGCGCCTTTCTATATAATAAGCACTGATAGACAAATAATTCACAACGATATAGGTGTATTGCACTGCTGATAATTGAATGTTTTCTTTACTAATTGGACTAATTTAGGAATTAGAGAATGACAAATCAGATCAATAAATTTGAGAAGCTGGTTCGCCTCATCAGACAAAATGCTCCCCAAGAAGGAGCCAACTACAGCCGCATTGAAGGTGTCGGCACCTTCAAATCCTCCAAGACACACGGCCGTAGTCCAGCCATGGACTTACCAGCAATTTGGATCATGGCTCAAGGCAAAAAGGCTTGCTATATTGGCGATCAAAAATACGATTACGTTGCGGGAAGTGCCGTCGTTATGCTGTATCCATTAGCAGTCGAAGCAGAAATAATTGAGGCCAGCCCAGAGGCCCCTGTCCTGGTAGCCGGGATCATCATTGACTTGGGTCGAATGGCCGACGTTTTACTCAGAATCGACCGCATCGAAGGGGCTGCTGCTAAACCCGTTGTAACCGATCCATCCAGCGTGTTTTCGATCCAACTCAGCGACAGCCTACTCGATCCATTCATTCGACTTTTTGAATCCTTGGCCAACCCACGCGACGCAGCCATGTTAGGCGATTCAATTATAGACGAGATTTACTACCGCATATTGTGTGACGAGCGAGGCGGCGAACTGCGCTCCCTCCTACAACAAAGAGGCGAAATACAGCGAATTTCAAAAGCCGTCGAATACATCCATGCAAACGTCGACAAGCCTGTATCAGTCGAACAACTGGCCGACATGGTCTATATGAGCCGCACCACCTTCTACGAAAACTTCAAAGCCGTCATGCACCTCTCTCCCCTCCAATATGCCAAATCAGTCAAACTCCACAAAGCCCAAACCCTCATCCACGAAGGCAAGAAGGCCAACGAAGCAGGCTACCTCGTCGGCTACAACAGCCCCGCCCAATTCAGCCGCGAATACAAACGGCATTTTGGCTATACGCCCTCCACGACGTTATCTGCTTTCTAAATTTCATTTCTTCTCAATGTAAGTATATTCGCTTCAACTCATAAACGGCCGTGGAGAACGATCGTTTCATATTAGACAAGTTTAAGGTTATAATGATTTAAAAGTTTGCTAAATAAGCACGGACTGGTCATTGTTGGCATGAAAATATTTTCTTTTTTCGCAGGTCTGGGGTTCCTCGATTTAGGTTTTGAATCAGAAGGTTTTAATACAGTTTTTGTAAATGAGATTCATAAACCTTTCTTAACCGCATACAAACACTCACGTCAATTGGTTGGAGTTCGTCCCCCTGCATATGGATATTTCAATGGGGACATTAAGCGTTTGCTTACCGATTATCAATCAGAGAAGTTATCTGAATTCGTAAAAGATGCGAAGAAAACAAATGAGCCAATAGGTTTTATCGGAGGACCACCATGTCCTGATTTTTCTGTTGGTGGCAAGAATCGCGGGCGGGAGGGGGATAATGGTAAACTTTCTGCATCATATGTCAAACTGATTTGCCAACAAAAACCAGATTTCTTTCTCTTCGAGAATGTAAAAGGATTATGGAGAACCAAGCGACATCGGTCATTCTACGAAGAATTAAAGACAGAACTTCAAACGGCGGGTTATTACATTTCGGAACGACTTATTAATTCAATTGAATATGGTGTTGGTCAGGATCGTGACCGCATAATTTTAGTAGGCTTTCGTCCGACAATGCGGAATTACGCTACATTAGGTCATTCGAAGACACTTGATAATGGGCAGTTTGATTGGATTGCCAATACAATTTATCCTGGAAGAACTGCTTTTGATAATTATGATTGGCCTATCCGAGGTGATTTTGTAGAAGATTCCTATTTAGAGGTTCCTCAAAATATTCTTAAGGAAGTGACCGTAGAATACTGGTTTCAACAAAATGATGTAATAAATCACCCAAACGCGAATCATGTTTTTACCCCACGAGCTGGACTACCTAAATTTCAGACAATTGATGAAGGGGATGACAGCAAAAAATCATATAAGCGCCTTCACCGCTGGCGATATTCTCCCACGGCAGCATATGGAAATAATGAGGTTCATTTACATCCATATAAAGCACGTCGAATTTCAGCTGCCGAAGCACTAGCCTTACAATCTCTCCCAAGATCATATGTGTTGCCATCAAAAATGACACTCACAAATATGTTTAAGGGAATTGGTAATGGTGTTCCATTTCTTGCTGCAAAAGGTATTGCAAAATCAATAAAGAAATTTTTAGGGGAATCTTATGAATCTAACAGCATCAAATTTAGTAAGGGCGATTGGCAGCCTGCCCAAGAACCGTTACTACAACTATATATCGAGTAGAAATCCGGGGCGGATTCAAATTGTTTCATTAACGGAGCCTGAGGGTCCGATCTTAATCCGTAGATATAATCCAAACACAGGCAGATCGATAGCAGATTCAAAAGTAGAAAGCATTTCTACTCAAATGATATGGCGGGTTGCTAACGCACTAAGACCTGAAATTCCAATCAATTTAGACCGTGTCTTAGGTGCAAGTTATAACACGCGCTCGGTGTTGGAAGCCTTGCTTGCACATACACCTGAATTTTACTACGCATATCCAGGTCGAATTGAATCAACCAGCTCAGCATCAAAAGTAAAAAAAGGGCACAAACACCTCATTTGGCGGCCTTTAGATCCTCACGCTCCTAACATATTGACAAAAGCTGAAACTGAAATAGTTATTTCGGAAATCCCTAATTCAGAGGCGATTTATGATGCATTGTCAATTGCTGAGCCAAATGCTGAAATCGATATTGATGTTCAACGTAGACATGCTCAGATTCAAATCGCTTTACTCATGGTTGGCCAGCAGCTCAATTTTAGGACATGGATTGCCCAAAATGATAAAGGCATTATTTATCGAGAGCAACGTATAGGAGAAATGGATAGCGTTGTCGGGTCATTACGTGACGTTCAATTATTATCCGCCTATGATAGAGCAATTGATGCAGCCTTAATGATTGATTGTATTTGGTTTCGCAACACAAGATTTATGCCAGCAGTGTTTGAAATTGAGCATAGCACAGGTGTTACTAGTGGGCTGACGAGGATGAAAGGATTATTTGATACTATGCCTCCAATCCCAACAAGATGGACAATTGTTGCTGCAGATGATTTACGCGATAAGGTAATGAAAGAAGCTAATCGTCCACAATTTCAAGAACTAAATCCTAAGTATTTTCCTTATTCAGCTGTAGAAGAGCTTTTCTCATTGTGCCAACGACGAAGGCTTCGTGGGGTAAACGATGATTTTTTAGATTGCTTTATGGAACCTTGTATCAATTAAGTTGCAACAAATCCTAAGGCAATCCCAACAACCCCTTTGCGTCTTCGCGTCTTTGCGTGAGCAACTCCTATAACTATTCCAACAACTTCCCTTTCCGCACCTCAAACTCTTCTTCAGTAAGAACCCCCTTCTCCTTCAACTCTCTAGATTACAAATTGTCTATCGAAGCCATTCAGCGATCAGCCACCCCTTCCATTTCGCCCTAACACCTGTTGATTTATAACAAATTCACATTACAATAAAAACGAGACTCTCTTACGTTGTATTAAATCAAAAAGGAACATTCCTATGTCCTACGATCCTAAAAAAGTCGTCATCTTAACCATCAACGGTCATGCGGGCGGAAAAGGCGGCATGAAGAATCTGAGGAACAAGCTCCGCTCCCTACTTTGCAATCAACTAAACATTCCCAAAGAAAATATCATCACCTCATCCTGGAATCACAAGCACAACGCCACCACCTTTACTGATCCCCTAGCCTTCACCCGATCCCCAGACATTCCAGACCTCATTCAAAAAATAAAGAATGTAATCCCTGACCCAGAATATGTAGCCCTGATAGGACACAGTTATGGCGGTCGAGCAGCCTGTATCCTATCCAATGCCTTAGATTCCCCGCCCAACTATATAGCCCTAATTGATCCCGTATTCGGCCCCACAAACCATATCATTCCTGACGGCGAAACCCCCACGAGCGATCATATTGTCAACTGGTACCAAACTCATGGCATTGGCGATTGGAACCCTTGCCTCATAATACCAGACATGTTTTCAAATCCCCTGCCCTTCTCAATGGGTTTCAATCACATTCCAAACGCCAAAAATGTCAAATTGAAATATAAACGAGATTGGGATGGCAATATAATAAAGGCAAACTGTGGCTTCTTTAAAGCCAAAACCTACTTAAGTCACGTGAACATTGACGACGATGAACGTCTATGGAGAAAAGTTTATGAAACAATTCTGGCTGATTTAAGCTAAGCCACCTTACTGATAAACGATAAATAGCTATCAGTAAAGGTGATTTAGCGCCTACTCGCTAACGTCCTTTTCCTGCTCCATCTTAGAAGCCACCTCTTTCCCCTGCTCAAACGCTTCCTTATAAGTCGTTTTCGCCCATTCCAAGTCCATATTCAACAGGCTGCCCCCAGAAACCATCTGACCAATCGCCACCTGCCCCAAGGCATACGTCGTTGCCCCCGAAAGAACCGACATCGATACTGTACCAATTGCCGTACCGATTCCTGGAATAGCCTTAATTGCCGACGCCCCCAACTTCGCCACCGTCGTTCCGGCCAAAGCCGTAATAAAAGAGCGGCCCATTGAAACCGAGTATGATACCCCGTACAACCGGGCTAACTGTTCCAACATATCCAACTGCACATATGTAACCGTCGCCACATCCACCAATGGCAAAGGAATCAATCCCCCACCCATTGACAAAAGAACATGACTCGTAATAATTCCATCCGCCTGCTTTTTCTTATCCATCAAATCAACTCCTTATCACAAATAAACCGATAAACCCAAAATCTTCTCCCCCAAAAGACAAACCTCTATACGCCCCAAACACAATCTAGTTGCACATATCGGAGCGCAGGCAGCCTGCCTGCCATTTTGGCTTTCCCCTTTTGCCCCATTGATTACACGAGTACAACGGCCGTAAAAAATCAACATGGTCAAATCAAAAACCCTCTCCAGATGACCACCTTGACCACCTTGCCGCCCTCCCAGCTTTTGGTACAATACAGCCTTCTTGTTAGAAGGCTAGGAAGATGGCTACATTAGAAACGAAAAAAATTGGCTCATGTTCAGAACTAGTGAAGACGGACAAGAGCAGCGACAAAATTCGGAGTAACTTGTTTATGATTAACCGCAAATTCATGGATAGCCACATAACCAGAGAGATATTTCTTATGAACCCCACGAAAAGGTCGTAGAAAATTGCGTAACCCTGTCCAGCCGCCTTCGTTGGAATTAACATGAACCTCTCGGATACCGTCCCCATCAGCATCTCGCGCCCACTCGTTGTCGCTATGGCAAACGGTCAGGCGAACACGCTTGAGGCGATTGTAACTGTCGTATTCATCGGTGTATAAAGTGGCATCTGGTTTGGTAAACTGCTCAACAAATGAACACAAGGTAACTCCTTTGGTGTTTTTCATCACTCGGATACGTACCTGGCGTGATTCTCGACCTATCACAGCACAGATTGGCGGGCGGTCATTGGCAAAGGTGCCTCGTCCGCGCCGTTTGTTCGCTCGTCGTCGAGGTGGGTCATCCGGGTCGCCATGCCAATCGCTTTTTTTCCCCCGCATTCTGGAACATCTCATCCGTTTCTACTTCCAGGTCATCCAACGGATTTGTCTCTTGCTCTCGTTCAGCATTGGCTTGCAACAATCGCCGAACTTCAGTTGCCGTTGTCCGGCTGATGCCCAACTCTCGCGCCAACTTAGCCGTTGGTTTTCCCTGACACACTCCTCGGATAAACAAGACTGTCTGCTCCGGGGTAAAGTAGCGACCTTCAAATATCGTGCCGCTGTACAAATTGTAGATGCCTTTGCAATTCCGACAGCGGTAAACATCCAGGTCGCTCAGCTCAGTTCGTCGAAACCACAACCCCTGCTCAAAGGGCGCGTCGCAATGCGGACATTTTAAGCCACCAGGGTGAAAGTATCTTTCTATCCATTTCTCGCAGGCTACCCTATCCATTAGGTCTACTATTGGAAAGTCCATGCTTTTTATTCTATATCAGATCACTTGTACTGAACATGAGCCAAAAAATTACGGTTACATTTCCCAAACGCTTGTTAAGCAAGTTAGATGCTGCTGTTCCACCACGTGAGCGCAGCCTGTTTATAGCTCAAGCTGTTCGAGAACGGCTAGCAACTTTGGAACAGGCACAAGTTGTGGATGAAGCGGCTGGAGCCTGGCAGGATGAAGCTTATCCTGAATTAAGGGATGATGAAAATATAGATGGCTGGCTAAAACAGCTGCGCCAGGGATGGCAGCGTAATGAAATTGTTTGATGAGGGATAGCGGGTGGCTCGTTACCTGTTAGATACAGGCATCATCATCAGACATTTACGGGGACAAAAGCGAATTGTAAAGCTTGTTCGTAGTCTAAGTCGTTCGGATCGTCTGGCAATAGCGACAGTGACACGTCTAGAGATTTATGCTGGGATGCGTGAGGAGGAGGCTTACATTACCCAAAAGCTCCTTTCACGTTTTGTAAATTTCTCTTTGGAGCCAGCTATTGCTGACCGAGCGGGGAAGCTTATTGCACAGCAAAGTGCCAGCAATAATTCATTAACCATTCCCGATGCCATCATTGCCGCAACGGCCGTTCGTCACCAACAGACACTCGTGACATTAAATACACGAGATTTTGAAAATCTGCCCAGTATCCGACTCTATCCCATTGATAGCTAATAAATGAAAACAATCCCATTTTGGACAGATGGCCTACAAAAGCCAACCTTTCCTCAACCAGCACTCCCCCCCGACGACCTAGATGTCGCCATCATCGGCGGCGGCTACACTGGTCTCAACGCCGCCCTCACTCTTACCAAGCACGGTGCAACAGCCGCCATCTTCGAGCGGCATACCATCGGCTGGGGCGCTAGCTCCCGCAACGGCGGCATGGCAACCGTCGGCATCAAAGCCCCTGCCAAAGAGATGGTCAAACGCTACGGACTAGAACGCGGCCGCCAATTCTGGCAGGCCTCCCTAGAGGCCATTGATCTCATCGAACAATTAGTCGAAGAACACAGCCTCGACTGCCACTTTGCCCGAACCGGACACCTCGGCCTGGCCTTCAAGCCCTCCCACTTCGAGAACATGAAAAAATCGGCCGTTTGGTACAAAGACAAACTCGGCCACGACATGCAACTCGTCGCACCCGCCGACATACAAAGCGAAATCGGCTCAACCGCCTTCTATGGCGGCCTCTCCGACGAAATCAGCTCCGGCCTCCATCCCGCTAAATATGTCTACGAGCTAGCTCGTGTCGTCGCCCAACAAGGCGTTGCCCTCTGCGAAAACACCCACGTTACCAAAATCGACCACACTCCAACTGGATTCCAACTAACCACCAATCAAGGCATTGTCAACGCCAAAGAAGTCCTCATTGCCACCAATGGCTACACCGACCGCCTTGTCCCCAAGCTCAAACCCCGCATCTTTCCCGTCGGCAGCTACATCATCGTAACCGAACCCCTATCAGCCGAACTCCAAGACAAACTCAGCCCCAAACGACGCATGTTCTACGACAGTAAAAACTTCCTCAACTACTTCCGCCTAACCCCCGACGGCCGAATGCTCTTCGGCGGCCGCAACAATCTCAGCACCGACCTCGATCTGCACCAAAGCGCCCGTCTCCTCCAAGCCCGCATGGTCGAAGTCTTCCCCGACCTGCGCGACATCCCCATCACCCACACCTGGACTGGCCGTCTCGGCCTAACCTTCGACCTCATGCCCCACATCGGCCGTATCGAAGGCATCCACTACGCCCTCGGCTACGGCGGTCACGGCGTCTCCATCGCCACCTACATTGGCACCGAAGTCGGCCTTCTGCTGGCTGGCAGAAAGAGCAGCAGCCCCTTCATGGAAATCGCCCACCCCACCCAATTTTTCTACCGTAATAAACCCTGGTTCCTCCCCTTCGCCGCCCTCTACTACCGCCTCCTAGACTGGCTTAGCTAAGCAATCGGCCATTGTTTCCAAAAAAGAGCCTATAAACCAACAGCCCAAATTTTATAAGCTATAATTCGTTCAATTCGTGTAAATTCGTGGCTAGTCCTTTTTCAAAATATACTTCGTAATCTATCTAAGATAATATGCTGCAACAGATCACACTCAAACGGCCGTCCACAATCCTCTCCCCGACCCTACCCAAAGCCAACCGTTGGCCCCTCATCATTGGTCTCGTCATCGGCCTCTGGCTCACCTTCTATCTCTATATCAACACGCTCAGCCTACCCTTCTATCAGGATGATTTCGGTCACATCCGCTGGCTGGCCCAATTTTCCAGCCCCTTCAAGCCTTTTGTGACGGCCGTCGGCGTTCCTGCTTACCGTCCCCTAGGCGAAATGTTCCTCAAAATCTGGTATATCATTCTCGGCCATCACGATGCTACCTGGCTGCGCTTCCTCAACATCAGTATCCACTGCCTCAACGTCGCCCTCGTCGCCGCCCTCGCCTTTCGCCTGGAGCGCACCGAACGTCGCTATTGGACTGCTGGATTAGCGGCCGTTCTCTTCGCCGCTCTCCCTTTCTCTTATCAAGCCATCCCCTGGATAAACGTCTTCTTTTACCCGGTTAACAACTTCCTCCAACTTGCCATGCTGCTGACCTATTGGCAAGGACGAAAAGACGGCCGAACCAGCCTCATCATCCTGGCCCTCTTCCTTTGTTTCCTTTCCCCCTTCGAGATCGAATACGGTCTCGTCAATGGTGGCCTCCTCTTCGCCGTTGAAGTCGCCTTCCGTCTCCAAAACCGCCAAAAAAAGATATGGATGGGCGGTCCCTTAATTGGCTTGGCCTTAAACATCATTTTCCTGGCAATCTGGCTGCTCGTTCCCAAAAGCGCTTACGAATTTGGCCCCCCAACCATTGAACGGCTCTATCAAATTATCTTCTACCTCCTTCAAGGCTTAACCTACCCCGCTTCCCCCCTTTCCCTATCGCTGATGAACCAATTCGGCATGAATGACCTGGCTGCCGTTGCCCTCATCTCGATTCCTGTTTTACTCGCTGCGGCCGTCATTCTCATACGCCGCCGCCAATGGGCCATCCTAATCGTCAGCCTCCTCATTTTCGCTTTCCTCCATCTACCTGGCTGGCTGACCCTAACTTTCAACTACTTCGTCAACGGCCCCCGATTGTTCTACCCATCCGGCCCAGCAATGGTCTGGCTCTGGGCCGCTGTCTTTGTTAGCATCGCTGGCACCATTGGTCGGACTCGCTGGCTCCGCACGGCCGTTGTCTCCCTCATCCTCCTACTCGTTCTTAACCAAAACATCAACTTCGTCCAGACGCTCTTAGACCATTACCATATCGTTGGTGATACCATTCCCCAACTAGGAACCATCGCCAGAGAAGTCCCGGTCGAACGGCCGCTTCTCATCGTCAACATGCCCTCTTGGGTCACGCCGCCCGACCCTGCCTACGCCATCGGCAATAACGGCGCTCAATATATCCCCTTCTACATCAGTATCGACGACACCATCTACGGTGAAAATGACTTCGATCATCCTGTGAGAGCTGTCCAATTTCACAACGTTCGCACCGAACAGCCCTACTTCTACGGCATGCTCGGCCCCAAGCTCGAATGGCAAGGGCTGTACGCCGAAGCCACCGCCGCCGACACCATCTATTTGACCGAATACCAGCCTGATACGGCCGATTTACAGCTCGCCGGACGTACCCAAGGCATCAAAATCGGCCCTAACCCTTTCCAATTTCAAGGCGGCATTGCTCTCGAATTGGCCGACTACACCCTGAATGGAGACAATCTTACCATCGACTTAAACTGGCGAGTGACCGACACAGTTAGCGACAATCTAACCGTCTTCGTTCACCTTCTTGGCCCAGACGGCAGTCTGATAACCCAGGCCGACGGTTATCCCCTGCGGGGAATGCTCCCCTTCTGGCTCTGGCAGCCAAGCCAGACAATGCAAGATCACCGCGTATTGACGTTTCCCCCGGATGCCCCGGCCGGAGGATATCAGGTTGGCGTGGGGGTTTATGATCAGGGTTCCGCCCTCCGGCAGCCCTTGCTAGACGACAGTGGGAATCCCCTGGCAGAGGATGTCGCTATTGTTCTAACCCTAGAGTGGCCGTAGAGAGCCATCGTGAAAGACAACCAAAAGACAGTCACCATTATATTTATCCTCTGGTGCAGCATCGTGGCTGTTTGGCTCTATGGCGCTGTCCTTAAGCTGCCCTTCTTCTTTGATGATTTCGTCGAACGGCCGTATGTCGACTCCCTAACCCTTAGCCAAATCTGGCAAACAGCCGGAGACCTAGCCTATTTTCGCCCCCTTCTCTTCACTATCTGGAAAGCGATCACCCTTCTACCAGCCAGCCTATCCCCGGCCCTCGAACACGCCCTCAATCTCCTTTTCTTCATTGGCGACGCCCTCCTTGTTGGCTGGCTGGCTGGCTCCCTATGGAGCGCCCCCATCTCTGGCGGCACTAGCTGGCGGGATGCCCGCGCTCCAATGAGTTTCGATTGGCCTCGCGCCTTTCTGGCCGCCACCCTCTTCCTTTTCTTTCCCTTCAGCTATCAAGCCGTTCCCTGGCTTGGTTCCCTCTCCCACATTCTAAATACCTTCCTCATCCTGGCTACCATCGCCACCTATTGGCAGTGGCGAAAATCTGGTCGTTGGTCAACAAAAACCGGCCGACGTTGGGCCATCATCAGTCTCCTCCTAGCCCTCGCAACCCCCTTCGCCCACGAAAACGGCATCCTTATCCCCCCTCTCATTCTTGCTTTACACTTGTTTGTTGATTCCAATCAATCCTCAACGCCAAACAACCAATTGCCAATTACAAATTACGCATTACGCATTACGCATTACGTTCCCTGGTTCATCCCCACCCTCATCTGGCTCCCCATCTGGTGGTTAGCTCCCAAAGCCGTCGGCGGCGCAATTGAGGTACAAGGTGGCGAGACTTTATTGCAAAACACCATCTATTTTTTGCAAGGCATCGCTTACCCCTTCACCTGGCCCGGCGGCTGGCTGCGGGAAACGGCCGCATTAAATGATTTACTAGTCGCTGGCGGATTAAGCCTAATCGGTCTGATCACAGCCGGTATCGTCCTATGGCGTGGCAAAGCCGACCGCCGTTCCCTTTTTCCCCTATTCTGGGTGATAATTGCGGCCGTTCCCACCATCTTTCTACTTCGCTTCGACTACATCATCAATGGCCCCCGCCTTCTTCTTCTAGCTGGGGTAGGCGCTGTCTGGCTGTGGACTGATGTGATAATAACCACGTTAAAAAGTGACCGAACGGCCGTTCAAGGTTTCGTTCGTCCAGTGTGGTGGCGGTTTTTGCTGGTTAGCGGGCTGCTCTTAATCGTATTAGTCCAAAACGGCCGCTTCATCAAAACGAGAATGAACACCCATCAACTGTTGGGCGATGTTTATACCGATGTCGTTGAGGCGGCTTCACAGGTAAACCAACGAGGCCAACCAGCCGCCTTCATCAATCTGCCCTCCTGGATTACCCCCGACGCTTTGACTTATGCTGTTGGTCATGAAGGCGTTCAGTTCTGGCCCGATTACGCCCAACCTCATACGCTAGCTAGCATAACAACCGGGGAGGATGCCGACATCATTTTGATCCGCAACGAGGCCATCCGCCCTGAAATGCCTTACTTTTATGGGCTAAGCGGTAACGGGGCCGATTGGTCTGCCTTAGCGCAGATGGGCGCGGCCGTTTTTGTAACAGAGTACCAACCTCAGGAAATCAAGCTGCATCAGGTTGGATCGTTTGGAAACCAGGAGACGGCCGATCCGCCTCTCGTGTCGTTTAATGGCGGACAGGTCTTTTTAGAGAGCGCAAAAGCAGCTCCAACAGAAGGGGGAACGGCCGTTCGGCTCAGGTGGCAAGTTGTCGAACCCCCGCCTGAAAGCCTGACTGTTTTCATTCACGCCATTGACGAAGGAGGACAACTGTTGATCCAGGGTGATGGCGACCCTATTGCAGGCAGTTTTCCATTGGGGCAGTGGCCGTCTGGATTAATGGCCGACGATCAGCGCCTGCTGCCTATCGGCGGTTCTGGGCTACGATTGTTGATCGGATTATATGATCGCAACACGGGCGAACGCTGGACGGCAGAAACGGCCGAAGGTGAGCTGCTGCCCGATAACGCCCTTATACTACCCGCCGACCCCAGCTCCTAACTAACTCAAGTACCTGTAAATACCTGTTGCATAATCCAAGCACATTACCTCTAAAAGAACCTTACTGACTACTGTCTACCGTCTACTGACGTTAGCCCCCGACGAACTTGGTCTTATAGCCTAACTTCTGCAAAATCTCAGCCACCCTATCCCGATTATCCCCCTGAATCTCAATATTTTCATCCTTCACAGCCCCGCCCGTTCCGATAGATTGTTTCAACTTTTTAGACAGCGCCTTAGCATCTTTTGGCGTTAGCTGAAGGTTCATAATGACCGTAACTGTCTTGCCACCTCGCCCCTTTTTCTGGCGTTGAATATGGGCCTCCTGCTCATTGGGCGGCAGGCTCTTCGGCTTGGGACAGCGGCAGGGAAAGCTGCCACAGCGAGGACATCGTTTCTCAAATGCTGAGTCCGTTGAATAGACGGGGTTTCTTTTTCTTCGGCGCATAACTTCCTTTCTGTTCCAATAATTTACTCAAATGATTATAGCCATTCTCTCAGTTTGGAAAAACTACACAACCGACAATTGTCATTTCGAGCGCCACCACCCAGGCCATTCACTATTTTGGATCAAACGAAAAATCTTTCGTAGGGACTATTTCAACCAAATTGCTTCTTCATCACCATTAAAAAGCTGGCGAACGACCGTTCCCGTTTCATTAACAAGATATATTCCAGCCACCAATCGGCCGTTCCCCGCCACCATTTCGTCTGAGATTTGGATCACATGCCGATCCAATAGCCGTTCCCCTGGCTGCCAGGTTGATGTCGGCCGTGTTCCGAAAAGCGGTGTGCCATCGTGTTGGGCAATAAGGCTGCCATCTTCCCCTAATAAATGGACGAAGACAGTGTAATCTGCCAGAGTCGTTGCCAGACTGTCCCAAATAAGTGTGACTGCCAACGCATCGTCCGGTTGAATGGAGATAGTTTCAATGTCGTTCAAAGGACGGCCGTTCAAGGTCACATAATAACCCGCCAATGCTAATTCCTCACCTAACTTTGCTCCAATCGGCATCATCACTCTATCTACCGCATGGGACGGCCGAAAAGCAAACAGCCTTTCATCGCCAAATGTCAAAGATTGTTCAATCATCGTATGATAATCAAGCCAACTAAAAGCGATAATTTCTGCATCCAAAGCATTGTCGTTTTCCCGCAGGAACCAGACTCGTTTGACAGACTCACTTAACTGACCCAATGCTTCTTCAAGGGCCTGCTGTTCTAATTGTTGGAGTGATGGTTCTAAAATCTGAATGCCAGGAACATCCTGTAGGTAATAGGCAAGCGAGGGATTTGGAGAATTGGCGATAACAATATCATTCGGTTGCCATTGGGCCGCGATATGGGCCGATAACGGCCGTAGTCCAGTGGATCGGCCGTATAAAATCGGATCGGAATAATAATTGCTAAGGCTAAACCCAGAAGCGCCTATCAATGTTACTACTGAAATAATCGCCACCCATTGGCCCCAGCTATCACGCTTTTTCCAAAGTGAATACAACCCTAAACTAACCAACAACCACCACGCTGGAGCCGCTAATGCGATAGTGAACGCATTAAAGGTGGGCTGGCGGAATGAAACAACAAAGATGCCCAAGACCATCGCCCCCAGCCAGCCGCCAAGCATCGCTGCCCACCCCCTTTGTCTGAGCCACATCTGCCGCCAGCCAAAAACGGCCACGAAAACCAGTCCTAGGAAAAGCCAAACCCCAATGGGTCGGTCAAAGGCCGGGCCAACCGTTAATGCTTGGCCTACCGTTGTTAGATAGTCAGCTAATTCTTGGGCAATCGGTGGGCCTGTTCCATTGAGGATGTCGTTGATGAGATAAAGTAGAAGGGGGAGGAAGAGGAGGATTGAGATTATTTCGGCCGTTATCCAACGTCTGAATTGTGGTCTATGGGCCGGGACAACGACGAAATAGAGTCCATGAGCGAGTATGGCAAACAGACTAAAAGGGTGGCTATAAAAAGCGAGGCTACAGGCTAATATATAGAGCAGCCACTTGTTCCAACTCGGCCGTTTAACAACTTCAATCAATAGATGGGTCGCTAGAAGTAAGAAGAAGATAGCCCACATATAATGACTCTGAACATCTTGGCTAAGCCAAACAAGCGACTGTGAACTGCTGGAAAACAGTATTAGGAGCAACCCAACCTTTGTGCCAGCTAAAAGACGGCCGAGTACAAATAACAACGGAATGGCTAAAACGGCCGGAAGCAGTGCCAAATAACGCATCGCAAATTCACTATCACCTGCCAGATTGACCCAAATATTGAGCAGCAAAAATTGGAGCGGATTGGCGACATTTAACAGTCCGCTCAAGGTGAATGGCATGGTTGTCAGCGAATGGCTTATGGCTTCCTCTGCTCGAAGTTCTTGCAACCCCAGATTGTACGCCCGCAGAAGAAAAGCAATAAGGAACAAGGGTATTAAGATGACTAGCGGTTTGGAGGATAGTTGGAATGCGGGTAGGCGGGCGCGAATATCAGGTAAGGCAGGAATCAGGATGCGTTTTCGGTTGGTTGGCATGGCCTGTGGCAACCAACGTGGTCGATTGCCGAATACAAAAACGGCCGATGCCAATAATGTCAAAATAGAAGCAAGCCCGCCAACTATCACATCCAACGGCTGAAATCTTAGCTGAACCGTATGGCTGCCAGCCGGAACAACAACCGCTTGCAGGGCATAATCAGCCGGATAGAGATCAACAGGCTTCCCGTCCAACGTCGCTTGCCAGCCTGGATAGCGCCATTCACTGATGACCAGCAGACCAGGAGCGGCCGTTTCAACTGAAATCTCCAGACTATTAGCCGAGGGTCGAATCGTTTCAACAATAGGTGGGGTATCCGGTTGGCTAATGGTTTCCAATTGTGGCGCCGCTGAATGGAGAACTGTAACTGCTCCTGGATCGAAGGCTGGGTCAGTCAGAGCTGTCCAAGCTGCATCCTCATTCTCAACTGTCTGAGCCTGATAAGTCATCCACGCTCTAGGCAAGGTTTTCTCAACCTGATAAATATTGGCCTCAAGCGGCCGTTCTGGGATTAGCCCCTCATTAATCTGACCAACCAACACAGACGGTGTTTGGGGTTGATCGTAGGCCAAGATATGACTGACTCCCATCAACTCCATCCGTCGGGTCTGGGGCAGTCGTTCAAAGTCGGCCAGCCAGGCCAATTTCAAGGGACTGATGCCGTGCATGTCCTCTAAGCCATGAATGGGACCGATATTGGCATGGAACAGATTGCGGGAATCGATCCGCGAAAGTGGTTGTTGAGCTAATTCAGCCTGAAAATCTTCCAACCAATCTGGTTCCGGCCAATAGACTTGAGGCGATCCCGTTTGCCTATCTAGCCCTTCATAGGTCGCGGCATAGAGGTCAAGGCCCAAAAACAGAATCAACAGCAGCATATGACGCTGTTGATTCTGTCTGTTCCCTAGAAAAAAGAAGATGGGAATCAATAAGGCTGCCTGACGGATCCAGATGATTGACCAGTCGGAATGAAAAAAATTAGAGCCAGCCAGCAAAATAACGGCCGCAAATCCCAGCCCCGCTATAACAACAGCCCCCGTTTTCAACAGCAATCGCCGCCGGATTTCAGCTTCTACGTGGAACCAAAGCGCCGCCCCCTGACCCGCTAATAGGGCTAAAGCCAGCGTAACCAGAGCCAACAGCCGCTCCTGCTGCCGAAATAGTGAGAAACCCGGTGCGACCCGATAGGCAAGCTGAAAAAGCACCCCCGCATCACCTAAGGCCAGCCAACCAGTGACAAGGGCAACGGCCGTCCAAAAAACAACCTCCCCCTTTCCCTTTTTTAAATACTTACGTCCAAATATTGCAAACAAGGCCAGAATAAAAGGAGTTAATCCAACATATTGAGGAACCCAAAAGCTAAAGCTGCCAGGAACTAGAAATTGAAGGTAATCCAACAGCGGTAAGCCGCCAGAGATAAAATCATAGCTAACATCGTTGCGTGTTGCGTAGGTCGTTAGATGGGCGGCAGGCAGCCAGGAAATGGCCGCAATCCCCACAGTCACCCCACCAACAACACCCCCAAACCCAACAATCGACCGCCAATTCCAATTGGCACGGAAAGCTAGGAAAAGAAAATAAGCGACCGTCAGGTATGCGTTATATAGGAAAGCCTGAGGATGTCCGGCCAGAAAGCTAATACCTAAGATTAGTCCAGCCCCAATCAGGAAACGCAAGGAACGGCCGACCTTATCCCCGACCCCAAGGCGCAGCAGCAATAAGACCAAAGGCAGCCAACTGAATGTCTCCAAAATCGTCACTTGGAGCAAGGGAAAAGAGGTTAAATAGCCCCCTAATCCAAACGCAATGGCGCTAACTAAGGCCGCCAGCTGATTGCGGGTCATATGACAAGTTAAGGCATAGGTAAACAGCCCCGCCAGCCAGAGATGGAAAATCGCCTCTGCTTCCAGGGCGTAGAAGGTGAAGCCCCAAGGCAGACTGAGCAGAATAGTCAACCAGCGTAAAGGGTAAAAGGTAGAAGCCTGGGTATCGGCTGCAAAAGGGAAGCCGCCATAGCTCCCCGGTGACCAGAGCGGCAGCCGTCCCTGGCTCATTTCTTGGGCTTGGAACACGCCAAAGGCATGATATTGGCCTGAAAAATCACTGCTCGGCAGCCGCTCTTGGCCTAGCAAAATAGTCAGGAAAAACAGCCCCCATAACACCGTCCAAAGCAGAAGCGGCCCCAAATGGGAGGATGCTTTGGCCCGAAAGGAAGACTTTCCTATTCTTGGGTCGTTGGATTGCGCTTCCATTACATTACTGCCCAATAGTCAACGGCAGCGAAATAGCATCCCCTTGCCCGTCAAGACGCAAAGACCGCTGCCCTGTCAACGGATCGTAGAGACCAATTAATATGGTGTAGTCACCTGACGTGATATTGTTTGGAAGCTGCATTAAATGAGTATCTAGTATCAAATCATCAAGTCGCCACCAGCCAGTCGGAAAATCGCCATTTACAGGAGGCCCGTCTGCGCCAGTTATTTGATTTCCGTCAGAATCTAGTAGCTGAACAAAAATCGTGTAATCAAGTGAAGGGGTTCCGTCAGCTTGCCAGAAAAGGTCAATCCTCAAAACATCGCCAGGGGAGGGTGAGGATGGCGAAAGACCATAGCCTAACAAGGTGATATTGTCTGCAAACGAAACCTCAAACGGCCGTTCGACCGCCAACAGTTCAGACGAGCTTGCTGCTAATCGAGCTTCCCCAACGATGAGCAGTTCCGCAGCATTTCCACCTGGCCCAACGGCCGTAATATCAGCCGCTTCCTCAGTATCATAAAGAGTTGCCAAGATACGCAATCTGGCTGGCCCTTCAGCATCCTGGTTGACGTATACATTATAAACGTCCCGCCATATCTGTCCGGTTTGCCATTGACTGGTTGGAATCATGCCCTCTGCTGGATAGCGATTAACGTGGCCGACAGAGATATTCTCACGGCCGAGTAAGTGGACGGTGCTTAAATAATCCTCAGAGACTGGCTCAATAGATTCCCAGTATAGCGCTACCTCAATGGGGTCCCTACCACCTGGTATTGCTTCCTGCTCCGAAGCCACCTCAACCCCGATCAGTCTAATTTCACCACCGCCTACCTGGAAAGAAAAGGGGCCAAAAACAGCTTCTTCGGGAATAGTAGTAAGCGGTTCAGGATGTTGGTAGGTGGGCCGAATCGTTGTCCAGGGCAGCAAAACAGCCACCGCAAAAACGGCCGTTGGCAGTCCGACCAGAAGCGGCCGTTTAATCTGTACCTTTTGGGCCAGAAACAAAAGCCCAACCGCCCAAAGCAGATTCAAAGCGCCCAATGCCGGGAAGATAAGTCGCCCCTGGAAGGCGGGCGAGATAATGTTCCAGCGTATCAATAATACAAAGAGAACGATAGGCCAGGCAGCCAGCAGCCACCCCCCTTTTTGGATGAAGTCATTGCGCCGTTTCCAGAGCCAGACGAGGAAAGCGGCCGTTCCAACCACTGCAAATAGATTGAAAAAATGGTAAACGATCTCTGGCGAGGCGACATTCACCCCCCCAAATAGTCCCCAAAAACTGCGATAAAAGGTCCCAAACTCCGCTACCCAATCAGACCAGGTAATCGGATTCAGGCGTGATCCTTGGACGGCAACGAATACATTCAGGCCCGTTAAATCGCCATAAAGCTGCCAATTGCGCCAAAACCAGGCCGCCGGGATAAGCAAGGCAGGCAATAGAACCAGCGGGCCGCCCACAAAAAATGTCGCCGCCCGCTTTTGCTGCCACGCTTTCCAGGCCAGGGCTAACCCGGCTAATCCCACCAGCCCACCTAGACTGAGCTTGGTCAACAGTCCCAATCCCAAAACAACCCCCAAGATAAAATACGGTCGCCAAACCGTCCTTGGGTCTGGTGTTTTGAGCCATAGGCGAATGAGCAAATATACTCCCAGGTGGCCCAGGAAGATCGCTAAGCTGTCATTGTTTACGGCCGCGCTGACAAATAAAAACATTGGGTTAAAGGCCGTCAATGCCGCTGCCAATAAACCAGCATTAGGGTCAAACAATGAAGCGCCTAACTTATTGACCACCAAGATTGTTCCAACGCCTAGCCCAATCGAAGCCAATCGAATTATATAAATTGCCAAAATGGAGCCTGTCCAGGGAAAGGCTTCTAATTCAGGTTGGTGAATGATAATGTTTTTGTTACTGATCTGGTTTGGATCGCCGACGAAGGCGTGAGGGTTGATCCGGTGAACGGCCGAAAGGTCGGTTGTATCAACTGGAAACGTCAGGAGGGCCATCAATCCATAATACAGCGGTGGTTGGGCCGCCTCTTGCAACCACAACCCCGGCTCCTCCGGGGCCAGTTCAGGCAATCGCCAATTCTGCTGCACATATTGAACAAAGGGATAATGCTTATATTCGTCAGAGGCTTCCAAGGGTGGCGTAGACAGCGCATAGGCTATTCCGACCAGGCAATAAGCTAGCACGATCAGCGAGATATTACGTTTGTTGGTAATTGTCACGGTCAATCTTATAATTAGATAAAGTATGTTGGTGGCCGGAACTTTTTCCGGCTTTTGTTTTTCAATTTGAATCTTACTGTTAAGGAGACAATACAGCAATGTCGCTGCTTTCAAATAATAGTCGAGTTACTTTGGTCGTGGGGTTTCTTGGCTTGCTAATAGTGATTAGTTTTAGCCAAAAATTCAACCAATCTAACGAGACAACATCCATCGAAGCCGCCAGCGAAGTATCAGATACATCCTATCTACCCATGCTCAAAGTTTCTGGCCCTTATCCGGCCGAATCGATCAATATTGAACCGTTCGTTACAGGTTTGCAAACCGATACCGTCACCGAAATTAAACATGCTGGTGATAGTCGGCTGTTTATTGTCGAACGAGAAGGTTACATTCGCGTCGTCCAGCCAGATGGCACCGTTTTACCCACCCCATTTTTGGATATTAGTGGCCCAACATTGGCTACTGATAATTGGGAACAAGGCTTAATTGGACTGGAATTCCACCCTAATTATGCTGTAAATGGATATTTTTATATCATGTATACGGCCGAACCGAACAGTAATATCCGAGTGATGCGCTACACTGTCAGCGTCGATCCAAACGTTGCAAATCCGACGAGCGGGCAGTTGTTTTTCGATATTCCCAAGCCACTTAGCGGTGATGGTCAGCCTAGCAAAGTCCATAATGGCGGCTCTATGCACTTTGGCCCGGATGGTTATCTTTATATAGCTATAGGCGATGGTGGCCCCGACCCGTGGATTGGTAATAATCTTCCTGGTGATCCTTATAACAATTCTCAACGATTAGATACGTTGTTTGGAAAGATCTTGCGAATAAATGTCAATGGCAATAGCCCCGAATGTGGCACCGCTAACTATAGTATTCCGCCAACCAACCCCTACGCTGGCACATCAGGAAGTAAATGTGATGAGATATGGGCCTCTGGTTTGAGAAACCCCTGGCGAATGAGCTTTGATCGGCTGACCGGTGATTTGTACATTGGCGATGTTGGAGAATGGCAGTACGAGGAGATAAATTACCAACCAGCTGGCGCGCCGGGTGGGGCAAATTATGGCTGGCACTGTTTTGAGGGATCAATCAACTATGTCCTTCAATATCCTGAGATTGGGCCAAATTGCCAACAGCCTCAATCTAGCTACACGTTCCCGATTTTTGTCTACCCTCATGGATCACCCTGTTCTTCCGTAACAGGTGGCTATGTCTATCGCGGATATGATTTCCCTGAGATTTTCGGTCAATATATCTTTGGTGATTTCTGCACAGGCCGTGTTTGGCGAACAGCCTTAGTAGATGGAGTTTGGGAGACAGCCCTACTAGCGGATTTACCAGTCGGTATCAGCACCTTCGGAGAAGATGTTGATGGCGAACTGTACATCGGCAGCTTTATGTCTGGCACCGTTTATCGCATCGTGGAATAGACATCAATCCAACCGACGAAATAGGCGTTGTTGGGTTGAACCTCCCCTTCGACTGCTAATAACGGCCGTTCTCCACTTGCCGGGTCATAAAAGCCCAAATAAAGTGGATAACGGCCGTTATCAATGTCATCTGGAATATGCAGTTGATAAGCGTCATTGATAATTTCACCTCCTGCCCATAATCCGGTTGGATATTGACCATTCAGTGGTGGGCTGTCTCCTTGAGCCAGAGGCGGACTGCTCTGTTCACCCAAATGGACAAAGGTCGTTAGATTTCGACCCGGCGGTGTTAAGACATGCCATTGAACGGCTAAATTAATGGTGTCACCAGGAGCAACGGCCGTCTCGCTTACCTCCAAGAAGGTTAATTCCACCCCTCCAATATCAGCCAAGACTGGCCCCGCCGCTTCCGGCCATGTTTCAGGCAGCAGCTTGACGAAGCCGACATCCAATGAATCCACCTCCCCTTCCAACTTGATATTGAGACGGCCCTGAATCGGTGTCTCAGGAGCGGTTGCAAGGTGGACGGCCGTTCGATCCACCACAATCTGACCTTGGGGCCACAAATTCGCCGGAAACAAGCCGCCGCCATGATAGCTCTGAAATTTACCCAATAATGTCGTACCTTGCCCGAATAGTTCCAGGACAAAGATAGGCGGCTCCTCCCCAACGCCAACATTTTCCCAATACAGCGTCATCCAAATCCAGTCACCGGATGCGGCCGTTTCTGTTTCAACAGAGGCTGCTACTAATTTCACCCCCTGTCCCAAATTTCGCTTCAGGCGGGCGGCTTCGGGAGGGACGGCCGATTCTTCTATCAAAGGTGGCTTTTCAAAGGCGTTCGGAATGACGAACGAGAGACAATAAAGGGTTGCCGCCAGCATCAGGGCTGGGGCCACCCATTTCAACCACCATTGTCGCCATTGACTGACACCATAAGCCAGTCCCAACGATAAAGGAACCAGGGCCGGAAACATGAGCCTGCCCTGAGCAGCCGGTGTCTTCAGGAGAAACTGTACCAAACCAGCATAAACGACAAAGACCCAGACAGCCAGTAACAGCGGCGGGGTTAATATCCCTTCCAACAATTGGCTTGGTGAAAATGGATTTGTGGCATCTCTGCTTCTAAGTTTCCTAATGACGGCTAGGCCAACGCCTGAGACGGCCGTCAGCACCAATCCATTCCAAACAAAGTAGAGCCAGGTCGGTGGCGCAACATTCATCCAACCAAATACAGCAAAGAAGGAGTGCCACAGCCCCGGAAGTTCTCCCAACACTTGCCCCAAGGTGTAGCCTCTGTCGCCCCCTGCTACCCGAATAAAAACAGTGGTCGCTGTAATATCCCCATAAAGCTGCCAGTTTCGTACTAAAAGCCAGCCCCCGATGAGCAAAGCAGGCCCAACAACCAATAAAAGTCTTTTTGCAAAGGCACCAAGCAACGGCCGAACTGACTTCTCCTGCCGCCAACTCAACACAGCCAAGAATCCAACTGCATAAAACAGCAGCAGCAGCCCCGCCATCTTAGACAACATCCCCAGACCAATTGTCACGCCTAGCAAGAGCAAGCGTTGACCAGAAATTTCGTTATACCAGAGACGTAATAACTGATATAAGGTGGCAGCGCTAAAGAAAACGATAAGTGGGTCGTTGCTAATTGAGGCGTTTAAGAAGTTGAATTGGGGCAAGAAAGCAATAAGGGCCATTGTCAGCAAGGCCCGTTCTTGCGCTTCAGGCCAGACAAGCCGGGCGCTGCCGTAGATAAATAGTAAAGTTCCTAGCCCGATAACGGCCGATCCCAACCGCAGCAAATGGGCGGCTAAGACATATCCCTGCCAGGGCCATTGCTCGATTTCTGAATGGACGAAGGCGTTGGTGTTGGCTGGAGAATTTGCATCACCCAGCCGGGCAAAGGGGTTGAACCAGACCTGCTCTTTGGCCTGGGAGGTGTCAATGGGGCTGATCAAAACGGCCGAAACAACATAGTACAATGGCGGTTGAGCCGCTTCTTGTCCCATCCAGCCATCTGGCACCTCGTCCGCCGATGGCAGTCGCCACGTTTCAGCAATCGTCTGTACCGTAAAATAATGAAGCTGCTCATCCGGGCTTTCAAAAAGGGGGTTGACGATCCCATAGCCGATCGTCAGCAACAGATAGAGACCCAGAATAAGGGCCAGCCATTGATGGGTGCGTCGTTGGATTAACTCATTCATGGCGTAATGGTGATCTCAGTCAACAATAAACGGCCGTCCGGCTGAATGTCTTCATCCATCACTGGCGTTAGGCGCAAATTGGTCGCTGGATCATAGAAACCAACCCACAACAAATAAGTTCCCGGCGCAATATCTTCTGGAATTGAAAGCGTGTGTTCATCAACAAGCACCTCATCCATTCGCCAACCAGTCGTCGGCCGAAAACCATTCACCGGAACCCCATCTGCTTGGGTGGCGATCTGTTCATCGGAATCAACCAGATGCACAAAGATAGAATAGTTAGTTGGCATTTCTGCCGTCAACGATTGCCAGATAAGGCGCAGCGTCAGGTTGTCTCCCGCTGCGGCCGTTGCCGCCAATAAATCATACCCTCTTAGTCTGGCTAATGCTGGTTGGCCGAAATCACTGACCAACGGTGTTTGGAATGCGGGGAGATCGGTGTTCAGTTCCCAGGCGACGACATCAATGACGCCTAGCTCGATAAAAGAACGGCCGAACAATCGACCAGTTGAAAGCCAATCACCCGTTGCCGGATCGATCAGACTGGCCCGAATCGTATATTGGCCCGCCTCGGCCGTTGCTGGCACAATCAAGGCCCCTTGCCCATGTAGTAGTTCGTCAACTTGCCATCGGCTGGTTGGATAATCTTCCCTTGTGGGTGAGGTGCGAGATTCCGCCACCAGACCGCCTTGGTCGTCTATTAATTGAAGCAGAAATTGATAATCGGCCGTTGTCGTTTCCAGAGCTTGCCAAAACACATCAACCGGAACCGTATGACCGGGGCGATAGTTGCCATCTAGCAGTTGATAACCCGCTAACTTGATCTGACCCCCAAATGTCGTCCCATCGGGCGTATGTTCTGGCAGCCAAGTTAGCCCACCAGGCGCGAGAGCGGCCGTTACCATCAGATCAGACAATACGACCGATTCAACGGCCGTTCCGTTAACCATAAGTGGCTGTCCATCTGCCGTCTGTGACAATCGCAAGCTCACGTCATAATTGCCCGGCGGTAAGCCAGCAGGAAGCGAAATAATGGGCCTGTAGTTGATTATTCCATTAACTGTCCAGGAGGCTGGCGGATAGCGTCCCCAGAGTGGTTGGTCCAACTGAAACCAGATTCGGCCGTTTTCATCCGTCAAGCGCAGCGATAAGTCGTACCCCTCAGGGTGGGCTTGCTGCTGCGACCAATAAAATTCTGGCTGCCAATAATTGCCAGCGTTTATCTCTCTCGGAGAGGAGACCCCGATTAATGTCAAGGCATCCGACCAATTGAAATTTAGTAGGTCAGCCTGAGCGGGCAAAACGGCCGTTTCTGGCTCTGGCACAAAGACCTCTAAATTCAGGGCCAACCACAGCGAAGCAAAACGACGATCAAACAACTTGGGCCAATGCTCGCTGGCCCATTCCTTCAAGGTGTCACGGGGAAAACCTGTTCTTGGGGTTGGTTCAGTCACAAACCAGACCCGCCGCGCTCCTTGCCCAAGCGCAGCTAACTGTTCAATTGCCCTCTCAGTATTGGCTTGTGATAGGGCTGGCACGGCCGTCCAGGGCGCGTCCCCGCTGTAATAATAATCAAACGTCACTCCGCTAATCGAGTCGTGTAAGACAATCACATCTTCTGCTTCGGCAACCTGCTCCAAATAATCGGCCAAACCCCGAATGTCATCTTTAACCAGTTCTGGGCCACTAAATTGGGCTTCCAGCCAATCTGCTTGGATAAAGATAACCAGCAAAGCGAGGACGGCCGTCGCTGCCCGCCATTTTCCAGGCAGAGCGGCGATCCCCCCAGCAGCCAATAACAGGAACGGCGGCAGCCCCATGAGCAAATGGCGCGGTCCGTTGTAAAGGGGATTAACGGCCGATAACAACACCAACAAAACAATCGGAATGAGCAGGTAGCCGATCAACACGATCGGCGTTATCTTTCGACCCCGCCAGCCCGAAATACCCAGCCCAACTGTGGCCAGGAGAACGGCCGGAGCGGTCTTCAAAAGCGGTTGAACAAAGCCATGAATAATACCAACCCCATAGGCGCTGGCTGCATGAGACAAAAGATGATGTATCGGCACAAAGGCGAAATCAATTTGCTTCCCAGCCTGAAAGCGGGAATAGCCCATCCAAAAAATCGGTATACTGACCAAAACGAGCAATGCCAAAAGCCCTATGAATCGGGCCTGGACAAATCGCCGCCAATTTTGCCCCCGAAGGAGCTGCCAGCCCACAACCAGCAGACCGAAAGCCAACACAAAAGCCCCGAAGTAATGGGTATAGATGCCAGCAACGGCCGTTATTCCCCACAAAATCAGCCAACGCCACTTGCGATTATCATCAAAGACGAAGCGGAACAACGCATAGACTGAGAGCAGATTAAACAGCAGTAGCAGCGTATAGTTCCGCATCTCCTGCGTTTGCCAGATGTGAAAGGGCGAAATTGCCAGGAGAAAAGCGGCCACCAAACCAACGGCCGTACTGTGCAGATACTTGCCCAGGCGAAACATCAACGGAATGTTCAATAGTCCCAGCAGCGCCCCCAAAAACCGCAGTCCAAACACACCTTCTCCAGCCAACATCGACCAAAAATGAAGGGTCAGGAAATAAAGGGGTGGGTTGGTGTCGGTTGTATCTACGCCATCAATGGTGATTGTGTTAGCCAGAATGATGGCCGTACTCTGCTTGGCTCGGTAAACGCTCAACCCCTCATCATTCCAAAGCGACTGCCCTTCCAATTGATAGACCCGCAGCCCAAACCCCAGCAGACAGATAAGCACTAAAAGTAGGGGCGTGGTCTTGTACCCGCCCTTTCCGAGGATCATCAACGAACCACCTCGACAGTTCCTAGCGAAACCTCGCTGCCCAATCGCTCCCCGGTCACAGGATCATACCAACCAACAACCAATTCATACTCGCCTGAGGGAACATCGGCCGTAACAGTGACCTCATGTTCATCGACCACAACTTCTCCCACTTCCCATAAGGAGGTCGGATACCAGCCAGCCGCGGGTGGCCCATCTCCTTGTGCGACATTTTCACCACTTTCCACGTCTCGCAGATGGACGAAGACCGTGTAATCTTTTTCGACGCTCTCTGCCAGCCACCATTGTAATAGAACTGTCTCGGTCGACTCAATATGCCAGATAGGGGAGAAATCTGCTTCGTATAGACGGATGGGATCGTTTCCAGCCGGCGTTTGGGCCAGTTGAATTGGGTCGGCCGTTTCCAACCGCACCGCTGCCGCAAAGAGATGATCACGAGGACGGCCGTCTCCACCCAACACAACTGCTCTTTCTCCCGATTCATTCAACATCGCTATTTCTATCTGATATTGTAACGTCTGGTCTAAATCGGCCGAAACAGCTACCCTTACTTCATCACAAAACTGCTTCCCCGCTTCCCAGGTTGAGGTTGGATAACTGCCTAGCCCTGGATAAGTGCGTCGCCGCCCAACAATTTGATTCTCCGGGCCAACTAGCTGTACCGAAACGGTATAATCCTCAGTGGCCTGTCCAACTGTCTCCCAACAAACTGAAACAGGTAATTCTTCGCCAGCCGTGACTGACTGCTCAACGGCCGTTACCCTTGTCAAGCGAGCAAAGTCGCCAAACAGCCAGCCTAAATTTGCTTCATCTAATGACGGGGCTGCGAAAAAATCGGGCTTGGCATAGGCTGGTTGGATGAGAAGCATCAACGAGAGAATGGTTAAACCTGAGAGATAAGCAACGGCCGTAAATAGCAATCGCTTACCAAGCTGCTCCCAGCCTATGACCAACAGCAGCGTAATTCCTGTTAGTGCTGGAAAAAGTAAACGGCCGTGTGGGGCAGTCACCCGTGTCATCCAAATTGCCAGGGAAATAATAACGGCTGTCAGTGCCAATAAAGGCAACCACAACCAAAGGGGCAATCGTCGATGCAATCGCCATCCTTGTCTTACTTTTAGAATTAACCCAATCCCCGCCAAAATAACGAAGGCAAAAAAAGGATAATAAATCCAGGCCGGAAATTTAATGTTGCCCCAACCAAAAGCGGCCCAAAATGAGTAAAAAACCTCCGTCCATTGGGCCAGCGCGTTCGAGGGAATTGATTCGGCCGATAATGCCCAGGGCGCGAGATAATGGGCATCTAAACCGAGGGGTGAACCATATAAGGTCCAAGAACGGAGATACCACCAGCCACCTATCAAAACAGCCCCCCCAACGGCGAATAAAGTGGTACTCAGTAGCTGGCGGCGCTTGCCTTGCTGCTGCCACCAAAGCCAACCAAAGCCCGTCGCCACTGGTAGCCCTAAGGCCAAATTGCCCGTCTTGCTCAAAGCCGACAGCCCAAAGGCCAGCCCCAGCGCCAACCCCATTCGCCACGTCGGCCCCCGTTTCACCAATCTTGCCAACAGCCACAACGTCAACGCCCCTGTTGCCCCTGCCGCCATATCATTAGAAACGACATTACTCATGAACACCGCCTGGGGAATGACGGCCGTTATCAACGCAGAGACGGTCGGAATAACGGCCGAATCTGGAAAAAATTCCTGACCCAACTTATATACGCTAATAATTAACAGGATGCCAAACAGAAAAGAAACTCCCCGCGCCAGTTGAATTGCCAGCCAACCGCCTTGTAAAACGTCGTCTGCTGGATAATGGATGGCGATATTCTTGTTGTCGGGGATATGACCGGGGGCGCTGGAGGGGAAGTGGGGGTTGGGTCGAAATTCGGCCGTTGGTTCATTAAAATCGACCAGCCGAACAGGGAGAGAGGCCAGCAGATAGTATAAAGGCGGCTGCCCTGCTTCTTGTCGAACCGGGGTCTCCCAGGCGGCTTCGCCCTGCGGCGGAAAGCCCTTACCCTCCGCCAACCAGATAATATAAGCATAATGCTCCGGCCCATCTGGCCCTTCAAAAGGGGGAATGCTGCTGCTATAAAAAAAACTCAGGCAGGTGAAGATGAGCAGAACGGCCAATAACGGCCGATACATGGCAATATATTTTCCCAGATTCATTCGGTCAGCCATAACGAAGGGAGTATACCTGAGGGAACCGAGGATGGCCTACCGTTTAGGATACGTTTAGCCTTTATCTTGCAGGTTTTAATGGTCAAGGGGTAGGGGTTGGAAGGCGCGGTATGGCCATGAAATAAACCTGTTACCTTGTCTCCGCGTCTTCTAACCCCATCCGATATATGCACGTTTGGCATTTTCAAAAGCGTTAGTGGCATATGTGCAATGCCATTCTATATCGCGGTATAATTACAATATATGACTGTTGAAAATCGGCCGAAAACATCTGAATGGCGCAATCAACTCCATACCATTATTTATGAAGCCGACACGCTGGGCGGCAAATGGTTTGATGTCATCTTGCTCGTCACGATTAGTCTGAGTATTTTGGTGGTGGCGCTGGAAAGCGTCTCATCCATTCGAGCCGACTACGGGCAGACGCTGCGTAATGTGCAGTGGTTTTTCACGATTCTTTTTACGATTGAATATGTTTTGCGCCTGATCGCCGTCCAACGGCCGTTGCGCTATGCAACCAGCTTTTTTGGCCTCATCGATCTGGCCGCAATCTTGCCCGCCTATATCGCGCTGTTCATCCCTGGAACTCAAACGCTGCTCGTCATTCGGGTATTACGCCTGTTGCGCGTTTTTCGCGTTTTCAAAATGGCGGCCTATCTGGATGAAGCAGAGGTGCTGCGTCGGGCTTTGTGGGCCAGTCGGCGCAAGATCATCGTCTTTTTAACGGCCGTACTCACCTCTGTCATCATCATCGGCGCCCTTATGTATGTGCTGGAAGGGGAGGAGAGCGGCTTCACCAGCATTCCCGTTGGCATCTACTGGGCCATCGTCACCCTTTCTACCGTCGGCTATGGGGACGTGGCTCCCGTGACACCGTTGGGCCAGATAATGGCCGCTATTGTGATGTTGTTGGGGTTTGGCATTATCGCTGTTCCCACAGGCATTGTCTCCCTCGAACTGGCTCGACCCAGCGGGGAGGTGAGCGGCCAAGCATGTCCCACCTGCGGCCGTGACGGCCACGATATCGATGCAAGTTATTGCAAATATTGTGCCTCTGCTCTGTAAAGCAAGCCTGCTCGATGTTTTAGCCGCCTCCATCCAAAAGTATGTCGATTTTAGTCAGGCATAAGGTGTCATAAGATAACATAAGATCATTCTGTCTTTTCCCAATAGTCTATATCATTGGTCGTTTGTGAATTGTTGGACAAAAGGCCATAGTCAGGGTAAAATTTTTAGGCTACCAGCACCATGCCAATATATCAATACATGGAAGGCAATACCGCCTTAAGTTCCCCATTAATAACGCCAATTAGGATGAAAGTACGTGGACGATACTGAAAAACTGTTAGAAGCCTTAACCAATGCACATGGCGTACCTGGATATGAAACAGAAATCCGGGGTGTTTTGCGTGGCTATTTAGAGCCGCTGGGAACCCTGACCCAAGATAAATTGGGGAGTGTGATTTGTCACCAAAACGGAAGTGGTCAGGATGATAGCCGCCCTCGAATTATGATGGCTGCCCATATGGACGAAATAGGTTTCATCGTTCGCCATGTGACCAAAGAAGGCTTTCTAAAATTTCTCCAATTAGGCGGCTGGTGGGATCAGGTGCTGCTAGGTCATCGGGTGATCATTAAGACGCATAAAGGGGATGTGGTTGGCGTTATTGGCGCTAAGCCCCCCCATTTACTTGATGCTGAAGAACGTGGAAAAATCGTCACTAAAAACGATATGTACATTGATATAGGGGCCACTTCATATGAAGAGGCAGTCGCTACTGGTGTTAGGGTTGGCGATCCGGCCGTTCCCGATTCAACCTTTGCTATCATGGCAAACCCCAAAATGTACGTTGCCAAAGCCTTCGATGACCGTATTGGCTGCGCTGTTGGGGTAGAGGTGCTGCGTCACATGCAAGACAATGACCACCCCAACGAATTATACGGCGTGATGACGGTCATGGAAGAGGTTGGGTTGCGAGGCGCAACGACCAGCGTTCGGGCCATCGACCCCGATGTAGCCATTATTTTAGAGTCAGACATTGCGGGGGATGTGCCAGGCATTAAAGACGAAGTAAGCAATATTGATATGGGTAAGGGGCCGACCATCATGGTTTATGATGCCCGCATGATTCCGAATATCAAATTGCGAGACTTCTGTATTGAAACGGCCGCAGAGCTAGACATGCCCATTCAATTCTCCGCCATGCCCGGCGGCGCAACGGACGGCAGCGCCATCCATCTGCATGGAACCGGCGTCCCAACCGTCGTTATCGGTGTCGCTGCCCGTCACATTCATAGTCATAATTCAATCATCCATCGTGATGATTTTGATAACGCAGTAAAATTAGTGTCAGCCATCATCGGTAAACTTGATGCTGATACCGTTGCTGATTTAACAGCGTAGGTTTGACCAAGAGTCAGGCTTTTTAACGATTGATACAAGTTCATAGGAGAAAACGCCTGACCTTTCAGGACTTCAAGAACTTGAGGAAAATATTAACAAACAAGCTATAGGTAATAATCAACTATACAATCTTAAGATTGTGAGGATGAAATTGTAGCGCGATAGATTAGCTAAATTCACCATCAGCTTACCCAATCGCGTATCGAATTATCAATTCGATTTACATTAGGAGGTAAATGAATGGCAACTCTTGCCCCAAATTTTAACAACATTGCTGAGGCTCTACTACAGCAAGTTGAGTCATTTGAACCGACCGTTGAAGCCCGCAGTGTCGGAACCGTTATTTCTGTCGGTGATGGTATTGCTCAAGCCAACGGTCTGGCAGACTTACGAGCCAACGAAATTGTTGAGTTCAGCAATGGCACCGCTGGGCTAGCCCTTGACCTTACGGTAGACAGTGTCGGTATCGTCGTTATGGGCGACTACGCTGGTATCGAAGTGGGTGATGAAGTTCGGGCAACCGGCCGTATCGCTTCGGTTCCTGTTGGCGATGCCCTAATTGGCCGGGTCGTTGACCCCTTAGGCAATCCTCTGGATGGCAAAGGCCCTATCGCCACCAACAAAATCCGCCCGATTCAGCGAACAGCCCCCGGCGTTATTGAACGTCAGGGCGTTGATACGCCAGTCCAAACGGGTATCTTGTCAATTGACTCGATGTTCCCCATCGGTCGAGGCCAGCGTCAGTTGATTATTGGCGACCGCCAGACAGGTAAAACCGCTATCTGCATTGACACCATTCTCAATCAGAAAGGTGGCAACTTACTCTGTATCTATGTGGCTATCGGCCAGCGAATTGGTCAGGTAGCCCAGGTTGTAGATACCCTCGAAAAATATGGTGCAATGGAATACACCGTCGTCGTGGCTGCTGGCGCTTCTGACCCAGCTCCGCTGCAATATTTTGCTCCCTACGCTGGTACAGCCATCGGTGAGGATTTCATGGATCGGGGAATGGATGCTCTGGTTATCTATGACGACCTTTCCAAACATGCCTGGGCATATCGGGAAATGTCCTTGATTCTTCGCCGCCCACCTGGTCGTGAAGCGTATCCTGGTGACATCTTTTCCCTTCACAGTACCTTGCTAGAGCGTTCGGTTCGCTTGCGCGATGAATTTGTCATCGTTCGCAAAGGGACTGAAGTGACGGAAAACACAACTGAAGGGGTAGACGGTAAGGTTTACTTCGGTAACTTGACCGAAGAGCAGTTAGAGCATGGCCTTAACGCTTTAGACAACCCCGATGATTATGAAGTTAAGAAAATTCCAGGCACGGGCGGTTCCCTAACCGCTTTGCCCATCATCGAAACCTTACTTGGTGATGTCTCTGCCTATATCCCCACCAACGTTATCTCGATTACCGATGGTCAGATCGTCCTTGAAACAGACTTGTTCAACGCTGGTCAGCGACCCGCTATTGATACCGGTAACTCAGTCTCTCGTGTTGGTAGTGCCGCTCAAGTTAAGGCGATGAGTAAAGCATCTGGTGGTTTGCGGGCTGACTTATCTCAGTTCCGAGAGTTGGCCGCCTTTGCCCAGTTTGGCTCCGACCTTGATCCAGCAACTCAACGCCAGTTGGCTCGCGGTGAACGGCTGATGGAGCTGTTGAAACAGCCCCAATATAGTCCAATCCGACTCGATCACGAAGTCTTCTTGATTTATGCTGGTACCCGAGGTTTCTTGGACAACGTTGCAGTTTCTAACATGGACAGTTGGAAAACCGCTTACTTGCGCTACATGGATACATCCCATCCAGATATCGGCCGTAATATTATGGAGACCGGTGGCTGGAACGATACCATTGAAGGCAATATTCGCCAGGCGACTGAAGATTTCATGGCTTCCTGGTCAGGTTAACCTAATAACTTATGGCTACAGAACGCGAACTAAATAAACGAATAAAGAGTATTAAGAACATTTCGCAGGTGACAAGCGCCTTAGCGGCCGTTTCCGCCTCGAAAGCCTCACGCGCTCAGAAGCAAGTCGAAGCAACCCGCGCCTATGCTGGCAAGGCCTTTGAGATTTTGAACAATCTCGCCTCCCAGCCTGGCGTTGGCACAACCGGACACCCGCTGTTGACCACCCGCAGCGAAATTAAGAATGCGGCCGTTATTTTAGTCACAGGCGACCGGGGCTTGGCAGGCGCATACAACACCAACGTCGTTAACCAGGCCCAGAAATTCATGTCCGCCTTAGAAGCGCCGATACAAGTTATTACAGTCGGCCGAAAAGGGCGGGATCTGATGATCCGGCGGGGATATAACGTCGTGGCCTCGTTTGATGGCATACCGGATGCACCCTCTATTCTGGATATCACCCCAATTGCCCAGGTGGTAACCGATGATTATCTAGATGGAAAAGTTGATGAGGTCTTCATCGCCTACACCGACTTTATAAACATGGTCACCAGACAGCCGACTGTCAAACAGTTACTGCCCCTCAAGCCCTTAGATTTAGAGGGTATGGCGGTTGCTGAATATGTGGCAACGGTTGATTTAGGCGGTGTATCAGAAAAAGTTTACAGTTATGAGCCAGGGCCGGCTGAATTGTTAGATACAATTGTCCCTCGCTTCACCGAACTGCAAATTTACCAATCAGTGCTTGAGGCACTTGCAAGTGAACACAGCGCACGTTATGTGGCGATGAACAATGCCACCGATAACGCTGCGGAATTGATTGAAGGATTAACGTTAGAGAGAAACAAAGCCCGCCAATCGAGCATTACCAGCGAGATATTAGACATCGTTGGTGGCGCCGAGGCATTGGCTGGATAATTTTGGAGGTATAAATGGCAGCAGGCAAAATAGCCGCAATTCGCGGTGTGGTTGTTGATGTTGATTTTCCCGATGGTGACTTGCCCGAAATCTTCGAGGCATTGAACGTCAACCATGACGAAGGTCAACTGGTATTAGAAGTCCAACAGCATTTGGGCGGTGAACGTGTCCGTACCGTCGCAATGGGATCGACCGATGGGTTACCCCGTGGTATCGATGTTAGCCCCACCGGCGCACCGATTAAAGTGCCAGTTGGCGCTGTGACATTGGGCCGAATTTTTGATGTCACTGGCGAAGCGATTGATGGGGGTGAAACCCCAGACTCGGATATCTACTATCCCATTCATCGTGATGCCCCTAACTTTGATGAGCAAAGCACCCAGATCGAAACGTTTGAAACTGGGATGAAGGTCGTCGACCTGATTGCCCCCTTTATTCGGGGTGGTAAAACAGGCATCTACGGCGGTGCAGGTGTTGGTAAAACTGTCACCATCGCCGAGTTAATTCGCTCTGTCGCCCAGGAGCATGAAGGTGTTTCAATCTTCGCTGGGGTTGGCGAGCGCACTCGTGAAGGCACTGACCTTTACTATGAAATGCAAGAATACGGCGTGATGGATTCCGTCGCTATGGTCTTTGGCCAGATGAATGAAACGCCTGGTGTTCGCCTCCGTGTTGCTTTGACCGGATTGGCAATGGCCGAATATTTCCGGGATGAGGGCCGTGATGTACTCTTGTTCATTGACAACATTTTCCGTTATGTCTTGGCGGGTTCAGAGATGTCCGCGCTCTTAGGTCGGATGCCTAGCGCGGTCGGCTACCAGCCGACATTGGCTGCGGAAATGGGCGCCCTTCAAGAACGGATCACCTCGACCCGAACTGGCTCCATTACATCAATGCAAGCCATCTACGTCCCGGCTGATGACTATTCTGATCCCGCTCCTGTGGCAACCTTTGCCCATCTTGACGCGGTCCTTACATTAGAACGAAGCGTCTTTGCCAAGGGTATTTTCCCGGCTGTTGACCCGCTTTCTTCCACCAGCCGCGCCCTCCAGCCCGACATCGTTGGCGAAGAGCATTACCGCACTGCCCGCGAAGTTAAGCAGGTTCTCCAAACCTACAACGACCTTCAAGATATCATCGCTATTCTCGGTATCGATGAGTTGAGCGAAGACCAGAAGTTGTTGGTTGCTCGCGCCCGTAAGGTTGAGCGTTTCTTGGGCCAACCTATGTTTGTGGCTGAGAAGTTCCATGGTTTGAACGGTCAGTATGTGCCGATTCGTGAAACCGTTCGAGGATTCCGCGAAATCCTGGATGGTAAACATGATGATTTGCCGGAACAGGCTTTCTACATGGTCGGTACTATCGACCATGCCGTTGAAAAAGCCCGACAGTTGCAAGCTGAGTAGTAAAACAATCTAAAAACCGGGTTTCTTCAAGGGGATGTTTAGTCACTGTTGACTAGAAACCCGGTTTTTTCTGAACAGGTGATACTTTATGCCGATTCAATGTGAAATTTTAACCCAGGAACGCCAACTATATAATGACACGGCCGATATCGTCGTATTGCCCGGTCTTGAGGGGCAGATGGGTGTTTTGCCCAATCACTCCCCCCTTCTAACCGTGCTGGGATTTGGTGAAGTAGTTGTTCGTTCCGGTGGCGAAGAGGAATTTTTTGCCATTGGTGGGGGCTTTGCCGAAGTTCAGCCAGACCACATTATCATCTTGGCAGATTCGGCCGAACAAGCAGAAGAGATTGATATCGAGCGCGCTGAAGAGGCCCGCCAACGGGCCGTGCAATCGATGGCCGATGGTGTCCCGGACGATCCCATGCGTTATGCTCAAATTGAAGCCGCTCTTAAACGCGCCCAAATCCGAATTGATGTTGCCCGCCGTCGTGGCGGCAGCCGTCGTCGTGGTTTAGCGGAGCTGCGTTCCCAGGATCAGTCCGACAGACTTAATTAGTAGTTAGTAAACAGTAGCCAGTAGTCAGTAAATTGGCCGTTAACATCCGACGACTGACTACCGACTACTGACGACTGAACAGGAGCAACCTTGGCACTTTTTACCCCCTATATTGCAATTGATCTCGGTACCATTAATATTCTGGTGCATAGTCAGGGGCGGGGTGTCGTTCTCCAAGAGCCGTCCGTGGTAGCCATCCGAGAGGACGAAAGCAAGACAACGATTGTTGAAGTGGGCCGGGCCGCTCGTGAGATGTACGGCCGTACCCCCGAAGAGATCGAAGTAATGCGACCCTTACGCGATGGCGTTATCGCCGACTATTTCGTGACCGAGGCCATGCTGCGCTATTTCATCGAGAAGGTAGCTGGCCGTTTCAATCTGCGCCGCCCCATCGTCATGATCAGCGTCCCCTATGGCGTGACCAGCGTGGAGCGTCGGGCTGTCAAGGAAGCGGCTTTAGCGGCCGGTTCCCGCGAAGTCCATCTGATTCCCGAACCATTGGCCGCCGCCATTGGCGCAGGTTTACCCGTCGGGACACCAACAGGCAACATGGTCGTCGATTTAGGAGGTGGCTCGACCGAAGCGGCCGTTGTTTCCATGAATGGTATCGTCTGTGCTGAAAGCGTCCGGGTTGGCGGTGTTCATCTGGATGAAGCCATCATCACCTATATCCGTAAGAAGTATAATCTGGTGGTGGGCGAACCAACGGCCGAAGAGATAAAGGTCAAGATTGGCGCCGCTGTCGAGTTAGATGACAAATTGGAAATGCACGTGCAAGGCCGAGATCAGATCGCTGGCCTGCCAAAGACCATCACCATCAACTCCAGCGAAATCGTAGAAGCCATTTCCGAGCCACTGGCCGCCATTGTCAATGTCGTTAGAGCGGTATTGGCTAAAACCCCGCCTGAACTGGCCTCCGATATTATTGATCGGGGCATGGCTTTGGCTGGTGGTGGCGCCTTGCTGCGAGAAATTGACACCCTCCTAACCCGCGAAGCAGGCGTTCCCGCCTACATCGCCGATAACCCTATCGCCTGTACCGCCCTCGGCGCAGGCAAAGCCCTCGAAGAGCTACCAATCTTACAACGTAGTATCCCTAATATTTAGGGTTTCGGGGAGCATAATTCCTAATGCGTAAAATGTTAGGGGTGTCTTACTTACTATTTACTGACGACTGGTTACAGACTACTGCCTAAGGATTCTCAAGATAAAACGTCATTCGCTGTAACTGAATTACGGGGTCGCTGTAGCGTACTTGCACGCCTTCGGGGGCGTTTAGGTTAATGGGGGCATAGTTGAGGATCGATTTGATACCGGCTTTGATGAGCAAATCGGCCGTTTCCTGGGCAGCAGCAACAGGCACTGCCAAGATCGCAACCTGTACCTTTTCCCTGGAAATCAACCCCTTAATTTTGCTCATCTTCTGAACGGTCAACCCATTCACCACCTCGCCGACCTTGTTTGGATCATTATCGAATATCCAGCGGATGTAAAAACCACGTGGTCGAAAACCAGGATAATGGGCCAGTGCATGTCCGATATGACCAGCCCCAACTAACACGACAGGCCATTCTTGATCAAGGTGCAAAATCTGGCGAAGTTGGTCGATGAGATAGTTGATATGGTAGCCCGTCCCCTGCTTACCGAACTCCCCAAAATGAGACAAATCTTTTCGTATCTGTGCTGAACTAATCCCCAAACGCTGCCCCAATTCGTGTGAAGAGGTCGTTGTTTTTTCTCCCTCTTCAGCCATACGGGTCAAGGCTCGGAGATAAATGGGCAAACGACCTATAACAATGTCAGGAATGTCGGTTTCCATTAGCGGTCAACCTTTTTTGTGGAGAATTTACAAACGAGAGTGATTCGTGTAAGTTTTCACAATTGTAGCATAAGGAGGGAGGGCCAGCAAAGCAAGGAGGTGAAAAATTAGTAATTTTTGGAGCTTCTTAAAGCGGTCTGAATTTCAACCAAACGGCGGGCCAAATACTGCTGTTCGACTACATTTTGAACGAGCGAAAGCGCTTTTTCATAGGCTTCGGCCGCTTCTGCCAAACGGCCGTCTCGCCTTAAAAGATCGGCTCGCGCTGCATGAAGATGATGGTAGCTTTGCAACTCCGCATCATCGGCCAACTGGGCCAACAACCGCAGCCCTGATTCAAGCCCTTCACTCATAGCCACCGCAACAGCATGATTGAGGGCGATGATGGGCGAAGGCGTTAATCGATATAAACGGCCGTACAAAGCCCTTATCTCTTCCCAATCCGTCTCCTCCGGCCGTTCCGCCCGCGCATGAAGGGCGCTAATCGCCGCCTGAACCTGATATGGTCCAGGCTGCCCCAACCGATAAGCCCTATCAAGAATAGCCAACCCCTCAACAATTTGAGCATGATCCCAGCGGCTCCGATCCTGCTCTTCTAAGGTAATTAACTGTCCTGCATTGTCTGTTCGAGCATCTCGCCGCGAATCGTGCAGCAGCATTAAAGCCAATAGACCTAACGCTTCTGGCGCTTCCAGCATATCCCGTTCCTGTTCCATTAGCCTTGTTAGCACATAGCCCAGTCGAATGGCTTCGGCCGAAAGTTCATGACGGATCAGGTTGTCCCCAGCCGAGGCAGCATACCCTTCGTTGAAGATGAGATAGATAACGGCCAGGATAGCTTCAAGACGCTGTGGGAGCAGCTCTCTTGGTGGAACCCGGTACGGTATGCCCGCGTCCCGAATCTTGCGCTTGGCCCGGACCAAACGCTGGGCCATCGTTGGGCCAGGAACAAGGAAGGCGCGGGCAATTTCGGCCGTTGATAGCCCCCCTAAGGTTCGCAGCGTCAAAGCCACCTGTGCTTCCAGAGCTAAAGCCGGGTGGCAGCAGGTAAATATCAGCTTGAGCCGTTCATCGGGAATCTCGTCCAGCTTAAGTTCATCCTGATTTTTTTGCTTTAGCGTTGCCAGTGCCTCTAAAGTGGCCTTCTTTTGGGCCAATGTCTTATCCCGCCGCAGACGGTCAATAGCTTTGCGCCGGGCAGTGGTCGTAATCCAAGCGCCTGGGTTATTTGGGATGCCATCGTTCGGCCAGCGTTCAAGAGCGGCCGTTAATGCCTCCTGCAAAGCATCCTCCGCCAAATCAAAATCTCGTAGGGAACCTATCAAGGTTGCCAACACCCGCCCCGACTCCTTACGAAAGGTCTGTTCAATAACTTGGTGAACGTGATCCATAGGGGAAATTAGATGGGAGAGTGTCTAAATTGTCAAGCAATTTTCAACCCTACACGACAATCTAATTTCCCGCTTATGGCATAATTACCTAGAAGAAGGCAGGCTTTTTTGATTTGGAATCAATACTGACCAAAGTAAAAGCCTGCCTTCTGTAGAAACTACCCCAATTCCATAATCGGCCGTACTTCAATCGCCCCTTCCTTTGCCCCAGGAATCTTGGCTGCCCAGGCAATGGCTTCATCCAAATCGGCCGCTTCCACCAGATAGTATCCACCCAACTGCTCTTTCGTCTCAGCGTAAGGGCCATCAGTCGTCAGCGTTTTACCTTCCCGAACCCGAACCGTTGTCGCTGTTGCGGTCGGTTGCAGGGCTTCACCACCTAAGAATTTGCCACTTTCTCTCAATTCGTTCGTAAAGATACCATAAGCGCCATAGACAGCCTGGTTTTCTTCATCTGTTCGGGCCGCTTCGACTGCTTCATCGGTGTTGATTAATAGGATATAACGCATGTTGAACCTCCTAAGGTTTCAATAAGTGACTTCATTTGTGGGCCATTTGCCCAATTCTACTATAACGACGATCAACGAAGCCCAAGATCGACACTAATTACAATATTCGTTGATTTTCAATGAGAATGTGACAGATTTCACGTGTACAGAGTGATTGGCTGTTTTATAATAGTGCCTTATGAGAAGAACCATAACAATAATCATCATTGTAATCATCCTTGCCGGGGGCGGCTTTTGGTTTTTTCGCCAGCAGCAGCTAAGTCAGGAGCAAGCCGTCGAAATTTTGCGAGAAGCGACCGTAGAGCGCGGAACCATTGCCGCTACCGTTAACGCAACTGGCTCCATCGAACCAGAAGCCCAGGCCGCCCTCAGTTTTGGCGCGCCGGGGACAATTCGACAGCTCAATGTCATCAGAGGTCAACAGGTTTCGGCCGGAGATGTTCTTGCCACCCTTGATGCCGAAGAGCTGACCCTGGCCTTGCAGCAAGCGGAAGATGCCCTCCAAATTCAACAGTTAACGCTTGAACAGGCCTTAAACAGCGAACCGGGCCAATCAACGCTGGACGCAGCCCAGGCCGACATTGATGCTACCAATGGTAATCTCACCATTGCCGAAGCCCAATTATTAGGCGCCCAAGCGGCCGTTTCTCAAGCCGTTGCCCAAAAAAACATCATCCTGGCTGGCGCATCAGAAGCCCAAATTGCAGCCGCCCAGCAGCAAGTGTCAGCCGCCCGTTTGCAACAAGAAGCGGCCCAAGATGCCTATAATCAAAATCTGCTTTGCGTGACTGTCACCGATGCCACTGGTCAACAGGTCGTTGAATGTGCTGGGCTGGGGCCAGCCGAACAGCAGCTTCGGATCGCCCTCGAAAGCGCCAATGCTGCCCTGGAAACGGCCGAAGCCCAACTAGCCGTCCTCCAAGCGGGCCCCGGCCCGGCCGACATCCAAGCCGCTGATGCCGCCATTGCCGCCGCCAGCGCCCAGGTTGCCGTTGCCGAAGGAGGCGTTGAGGTGGCTGAGGCCAATGTTGCCCGCGCCCAAGCTGCCTATGATCGGCTGCTAGAGGGGCCAACCGAAACTGAAACCGCCATCCTGGAAGCGCAGGTCGCCGCTGCCGAAACCAGCCGCGACTTGGCCGCATTACGGTTAGAGCAGGCCATGATCACGGCTCCAATGGATGGGGAGATCGCCAATATCTTCATTAACGCGGGTGAGCAAGCTGCACCTGGCGCACCGGCCATCATTCTGGTTAATAAGGAAGCGTTTCATATTGAGGTCAGCGTTGATGAAATTGACATCGACCAGATTGCTATTGATCAATTAGTCGAGATAACCCTTGATGCGTTGCCGGATCAGATAGTGAACGGCCGTATCGTTGACATCGCCCCAACGGCCGTTGCCAGTGGCGCGGGTGTCGTCACCTACCTCGTCACCATCAACATCGAAGCCGATGACATCACCCTCCGTCCTGGTATGACCGCCAACGCCTCCATTGTCGTTGAAGAGATAGAAGACGTTCTCATCATTCCCAACTGGTCAATCCGGCTCGACAGAGATTCCGGTTTGGCCTTTGTTAATAAATTAACGGCCGTAGGCGAAATCATCGAAGTCCCCGTCGAAACCGGACTCCGCAATGAACAGTTCAGCGAACTCCTCGGCGGCCTTCAGGCAGGTGAAATCGTCGTCGTCACCAACGAACGAGAAGAATTTAGTCTCTTTGGTAACTGATGAAACAATGCTAGCCAATGAATGACGCAAAGAAGCCGATTATCACTATCAAAGATATGACCAAGGTCTACCAGCTTGGCGAACATGAGGTTCATGCTTTGCGGGGTGTCTCCTTGGAGTTGTATGAGGGAGAGTTAGTTGCCATTATGGGGCCATCCGGCTCTGGTAAATCGACGATGATGAATATGCTAGGGGCGCTGGATTCTCCAACCAGTGGCAGCTATATCCTAGATGGGACAGATGCCAGCCAATTAAGCGATGATGATTTAGCCGACGTTCGTAACGGCAAGATCGGCTTTGTCTTCCAAAGCTTTAACCTCTTATCTCGCACCCCGGCCCTTCAACAAGTGGAACTGCCCCTCATCTATGCAGGCAAACGCCAACGCCAACAACTGGCAACGGCCGCATTACAACTCGTCGGCCTCGGCGACCGCCTCGATCACAAACCCAGCGAACTATCCGGCGGCCAACAACAGCGCGTCGCCATCGCCCGCGCTTTGGTCAACGAACCCGCTATCATTCTGGCCGACGAACCAACGGGCAACCTCGACAGCAAATCCGGCGTTGAAATCATGCAAGTTCTCCAAACGCTCAACCGCGACAAAGCCATCACCATCATCCTCGTCACCCATGATCCCTGGATTGCCCGCCACTGCCAGCGCGTCATCCGATTAGCCGACGGCCTCATCGTCGGCGACGAGACAATAGAACAACCTCTAATCGCCGGAGAAGCCGAACGGCCGTCCGATGTCCTCCTCATTGAGTAATGAACCTCTCCGCAAACATCCGCCTCGCCCTCAAAGGGCTAACCGCCAACAAACTCCGCGCCTTTCTAACCATGCTCGGCATCATCATCGGCGTTGCGGCCGTTATCACCCTCCTCTCTGTCGGCAAAGGGGTCGAATTATTTGTGGCCGAGGAATTTGAGAGCTTGGGTAACAATCTCTTATTCGTCGTACCGGGCCAATTTTCACCTGACCAGGGGCCGCGCCGCCCGGCCGGAGGTGGCCTGACCAACGACGATGTCGCTGCTTTGTCCGATCCCTTTAATGTACCTGATGTCGTCGCCGTCGTGCCAGAATACGGCCGTCCCGCCCTCATCACCTTTGGGGGCAACGAAACCCGCTCAGTGGTGACTGGCACAACGGCCGATTTCCCCTTCGTCCGCGACTTTCACCCCATCGCCGGAACCTTCTTCAACGAGCAAGACCTGACCGCCAACGCCCGCGTCGCCGTCATCGGCCAAACGGTCTATGAAGACCTATTCCCCAACGGCGAGATTCCTATTGGCGAGAATATCAAGATCAACAACACTAACTTCCGAGTTATTGGCCTGATGGAAGAAAAAGGCGGTTCTGGCTTCAACGATCAGGACGATCTCGTTCTCATCCCCCTCAGCACTGCCCAACGCCGCCTGTTCCAGGCCCGCCGCTCAGACGGTAAATTCCGGGTCGATTTCATCTACGCCAAAGTGGTCAATGAGGAGCGTCAGGAAGCGGCTATCATCGAAATCGAATTGACCCTTCGCCAAACCCACGATATCCGTTTTCGAGATGAAGATGATTTTACCGTCGTCAGTCAGGCCGAATTGGTCAGCGCCTTCGGCGAAGTCACCAATATCTTGACCATCTTTCTGGGCGTTATTGCGGGTATATCCCTCTTGGTGGGCGGCATTGGCATCATGAACATCATGCTGGTCTCTGTACGAGAACGAACCCGTGAAATTGGTCTGCGAAAAGCGGTCGGGGCCAAACAGCGCGACATCTTATGGCAGTTCCTGGTTGAGGCCGTCCTATTATCGCTGCTAGGCGGCTTAATCGGCTTGATTGTCGGCGTTATCGGCGCGTTGCTCATTGCCAACTATTCCGACAGCCTTCAACCAACTCTTGCTTTAGATTCGGTCGTCCTAGCCATTACTTTTTCGGCCGCTGTTGGCCTCTTCTTCGGCATCTACCCCGCCACCCGCGCCGCCAGATTAAACCCCATAGATGCCCTCAGATATGAATAACGCTTCTCATAACATGAACCACAGAGCGCACAGAGATCACAGAGTTTTCTTTTTTTCTGACTTTCGCTGTGTGTTCCGTGTCCTCTGTGGTTCAAAAATTACCGAGGAAAAGCCCACCGCAAAAACTCAGGCAAAATCTTAGACCAGGTTTCATAATTATGACGGCCGCCTTCCACCTCAACATAGACAATATCCTCCCCGGCTTGATAGCCAACAGATTCCAACGCCTCAACTAGCTCCAACGTATCCTGAATCGCGTCTATGACCCCATTGTTGTCCCGGTCACTTGTTTCATCGCGGGTAGCCGCCTCCAACCAGATTCGGAGTTTGCCTTCCCGCGCCCCTTGCTGAACAATCTGGTGCGTGATCAGTTCATTAGGCGGCACGCTAGTCTCATCCGCCGCCGCCCGCCACCAGAACGAGCCAGAAAACACCCCCACAATGCCAAACAGATCAGGATGGTTCCAGACGATATCAAAGGCTGAAAGGCCGCCCAGCGATGCCCCAGCAACGGCCGTACTCCCCACCTCACTCCTCGTCCGAAACCGCTCATTCACCAGCGGCATTACCTCTTCCGTTAGAAATCGACCGTACAACCCCGCCTTTTTCCCCAACCCTTGGGCATTCGGCGCAACGGCCGTGCCATACTCCTGCAACCGCTCCTCATTCGTCGGCACAGCCACAACGATAATGGGCTGTATTAACTGACGCTCAAAGAGCCTATATAGCGTCTCATGCAGTTGGAGCTGCTGCCGATCCTGGCCGTCATTGAGATAGAGGACAGGGTAATGTTGTCCGGTTTGGTTGGCGTAATCGGGCGGTAAATAGATGTAGAGGCTGCGGCTGTTGCCGAGGAATTGGGAGGCAACGTCTTCAATCTCAACGATTTGAACGGTCGCCAGGAACTGTTCCTGCCGTTTACGGAGCAGACGATAAACAAGATAAAGCAAGCCAAAGATGATGGCCGTTATTATTAGAATTTGGGTTGGCATTGTCATGCCATGATTGTAGATGGCTCCGGTAGGATAGCAAGGCAATATGAAGTGCTTACATCATTGTTTATCCATCTGGACAAGCTTCCCCTTTACAATAGGCATCAAAGCCTAAGAACCCTCTCCATGGATCGGCATCTTCATCTACATTTAACATTATCCCCTGACCTATATACCTGGAAAATCCTAAAGGTGAACTTTCAAATAGTGAAATGTTAAAGCGTGCCCAAGATGCGCTAAATTCTAATGGGTCTAAACCAGTGCGGCTTGTATGCAAACTGACACCGTGTTCATAAAAGAAAATCCGTAGGACATACACGTTGCAAGGTTGATCAAAGCAAGGCGAAGCGAAAGCCTGAATATGGGACGGTTCACCAAGGACATCTATAAAATCTTGGAGCGTATATATAAAAGAATTATCGAAATAAATCTCATATATTTGTAAAGGATGACCACTAAAATTAACATAACCGTCAGGATACCACTGATACCCGTACTCCATTTCTTTCTTCCACGAAAAGCCTGCCCGCCTAAAATCATACATTTCAAAACCTGTATCGATAATTATTGGCTCACTAAGCTCGACGTTGAATGGCTCAAAGATTATCAGAGTGTCTGTTAATGTTGTCTGTCCAGGGGATATACCATTCCAGCAAGGTAAATTGCAGGTGTTATTTTCCAACAGGTCTATCGCCTCGATTCGCAAGGGAGGTCTGACAGATATGTTGTCTGCTGTAGATGTGAGTATAACAAGGGGTGTTGGAGTGGAAATCGGACCTACTGGTGATCTAGTAGGTATAGGTGCCAAATTAGGAGATGGTTCTGTACCTGGTTGGCAACTGATAAGCCATATACTTAACCATATTATCATGATAACGGCCGGATTTTTTTGCAACCCTTCCTCCTCTGAACCCTGAAATAAAGTCGCCGCCATATGAAATTCAGCATCTGAGATAAGAAATCTAGCTAAATTTATTATAGCATATGGCAGCGCTCTTAAAGGTACTGAGGTGCCTGGCACTTTATCCAGATGGTGATTGACATTACCGCCTATTCAAAGTGCCAGGCACCTTCCGAGCCAATGGCATGAATTCCTGATTTAAAAATTTGTTCAATTCGGTTAATTCGTGGCAAAGATTTTAGAACTTACCCAGCTTCCTCAATGATAATGGGAATAACGTGCGGTTCGCCCACATAGTTACCATCCTTCAAGATGACCACCAGCCGCAGGGCATAGTCACCCGGCGGAAAGGCGCTGGCAACCAACATCTCTAATACGTCATTCACCACTGGTTCGCTGTGCGTTTCGCCCAGCGTAATCCACTCATTGGGATTAGCCCCAATCCCTAGTTCTACCTTAAAGAAGCTGACCTGAGAGGTATTGAAATCGGCCGTTCCCACGATAGGCAGGATACCGCTAACCGTATCCCCTGCTTTGGGACTGGTAATGCGCCAAACTGATGAACCATTTGAAGTATGGGTGGCAGCTAATATCTCCTCTGTACATGACTGTTGAGGCAAAATTGGCAGATCATGATCCTCCGCCCACTCATACGCCGCCTCCAAACTTTCCGGGTTGCGAGGTGGGGTTAAAAAGAGCAAAGGAGCCACATCGGGGGGAAGTTGCTCAAAGGCCGTGCCTTGTGTGAAATGGCAATAAAGAGGCGGTGGTAACGCTTCACCATCCAGCGAAGCCGTTACTGTATCGCCCGCTGGCGGGGGCAGCAGAACGGCCGGAATTCGCCAAACGGCCGGTTCGATCCGCTCCCATGAAACAAATTCCGGGTCAGGATTCGGTGTTGGTTGAGTTGCCTGATTTGTGGTCAGGAACCATTCCGAATCGCTCCGGCTGCACTCAGTTGCCCCGATGGTGATGGCCGAAATAGCGCATAACGGCCGTTGTTCCAGCCCTGGAGGTGCTACAAACTCAGTTGGTGGTTGGGTCTCATTATTGGCGAGATCGGCCAATAGATCATAGTCGCTATAAACACCCTGTATATAAGCTGACCAGAGCGGGGCCGCGCCTGTCAAGCCACTAATGCCAATCATCTCGCTGTTGTCCGTGTTGCCCGTCCATACCCCAACCACTAGACCAGGGGTATAGCCCATGGTCCAATTATCGCGGAAATCATTGCTCGTTCCCGTTTTAGCCGCTGCCGGGAAGGGTAGGTCAAGTGGATTATTGCGCCCCATTGCCGGAACGCGGGCGGCATCATCGTCTAAAATATCGCTGATCAGATAAGCAATACGAGGATCGATCACTTGTTGAGGGGCGGGCGGCTGGTACTCATATAGCACTTCGCCCGATGTCTTTTCAACCTTGAGGATGGCAGTTGGTGGAATACTGAATCCACCATTGGCGAAGACGCTGTAAGCGGCCGTTAATTCCAACGGCGTCACTTCCCCCCCGCCCAAGGTCAACGACAGGCCATAACGGCTGGGATCGTTAGCCCAACTTGTGACCCCCATCTGCCCGGCAAATTCGACCAATCGGGGAACCCCAATATCTTGTAGCACCAAAACGGCCGGAACATTATAGCTGTTTGCCAGCGCGTCTCGCAGCCGAACCGAGCCATGAAATGTGCGGTCATAGTTAAGTGGCGTGTAAGTTGCCCCATCAAATTGGGGATAATCGACAGGCACATCCCATAGCAGGTCGGCCGCTGTCCAGGTCGGAGCCGAGCCATCTAATCCTGGCGATAACGCGGCGGCATAGGTCAAAGGCTTAACACTGCTGCCCGGCTGCTGTCCGGTCAGAGCCACATTCACATGACCGTCAATGGCGGCATCATGGTAATCAACGCTGCCCAGCATCGCCAAAATCTCGCCCGTCCCTGGCTTCATCGCTACCAGGGCTGCATTAGTCAGATTATGCTCCGGCCCAACGCTATCAACATGCTGGCGGGCTAACAGTTCAGCCAGCCGTTGGTAATCCATATCGAGGCTGGTCGTGACCCGAAGGCCACCATTCGCGACCACATCAGCCCCAAACTGCTCTTCAAGCAGCTGACGGACATAAATGGCAAAATGAGGGGCCTCCAGACTCACTTCCTGGACAGCAAACGTAAAGGTTTCCAAATATGCGGCTTCAGCTTGCGTTTGGTTAATAAAGCCTTCGCTGACCATCAGATTTAAGACCACCCACTGCCGCTGTTTAGCCCCTTCAAGGTTGGTTAAGGGGTCAAGGTCTACTGGACTTTGGGGCAAGGCGGCCAACAAACTGGCCTCGGCCAGGGTGAGTTCGGTGGCAGATTTTCCAAAGTAGGTTTGAGAAGCGGCTTCAACGCCGTAGGCTAGATTGCCGTAATAAATTTCGTTGAGGTACATTTCCAAGATTTCATCTTTGGTATATTTACGGTTCATCATCCAGGCCAAGATGACCTCTTTTGTTTTGCGGTTGTAATCAACGGCCGTTCGCTCTTCATAATCAAAGACAATATGGCGCACAATTTGCTGGGTGATGGTGCTGCCCCCAATCGGCCGTTCATCTGGATTGCGGAGGTTGGCAATCAACGCCGCTACCAGTGAAGGGGCATCCAGACCGATATTTTCATAAAAGGTATCATCCTCAACCGAAACAGTGGCATTGATCAAGTCCTGAGGCATCTGAGCCAACGGTACATTGGTGCGCTTGCCTTCGCCAAAAATCTCCCACAGCACATGCCCATTGCGATCCATGACACGGGTCGTTTCAAAAGATTCCCGGTCACGGGCCGCGTCTAAGGCAGCAATACCGTCTTCAATTTCACCAGACAGGTTGCTATAAACGAGCGTTCCAGCGACAGTAACCCCGCCAAAAATGAGCAGGGCCAGCAAGAGGATACCCCCCAGAAACATCCGGCTGAGACAGCCACAGCCACGACGGCCGTTTTTCTGCGGTTCCTGCCGGACGTATCGCACCGGTTGGGTAGGTTGTTGATCGTAATATTGCATGAAGGACTCCTAAAAAAGTCGGCAGTTAACAGTTGGTGATTAACGATAAAAGTTAATCACCAACGATTATTCAATGAATGATTGCTATCAGTCTAGTCGATCTGATTGGTCTTTGCTGTCCGTTCAGGTGACGCTAAGGTGACGATTACCTGACAGGCGGTCTATTTATCTGACGCTGGCACGTTAGATTTAGTTCCCCGATTCTCTCTAGGAGCTAGGCTTTTTAATAAAAGCTCACAAATTAAATCAGTAATTTAGTAGGGGTTGGACTGGCGGGTGAAACCTTTGGATCTCACTAACAATTTGTCTTCCGCCAATCTAACCCAGATTTCCAACAAAAGCCTTATCTCTTGCACTTGACCTACGGAATAAGCCCCAACTGTCTTCCAGATACAGCCAAAATGTCGAGCGCCTTATCTAGCTGCTCCTCCGTATGGGTCGCCATATAGCTAGTACGGAGAAGGGACATACCTTCCGGCACGGCTGGGGAGACAACCGGATTCGTATAAAGGCCTTGCTCATACAGCACCTTCCAGGTTAGAAAGGTCGGGTCATTTTCGCCAATGATAATCGGGATAATTGGCGTTTGGGTATTGCCTGTATTGAAGCCTAGCTCATTCAAGCCGTTCAGCATCTTTTGACCATTATCCCACAACTGTTCCACATGCTCCGGTTCTGTTTCCATAATTTCCAAAGCTGCCATGGCCGCCATTACATTGGAAGGGGGCAAGCTGGCGCTGAAAATAAGGGATCGAGCGCTGTGTTGAACATAGTGCAACACATCAGCATCCCCGGCGATGAAGCCCCCGATAGAGGCGAAAGATTTACTGAAAGTTCCCATGATGAGATCAACATCGTCGGTCAGCCCAAAGTGAGCGGCCGTTCCACGCCCATTGCCCAAAACACCTAACGAATGAGCGTCATCGACATAGATTCTGGCCCCATATTTCTTACAAATCTTGACCAGTTCTGGCAGAGGAACGATGTCGCCCCCCATACTGTACACCCCATCGACCACAACCAGCTTGCCAGCCTCGGCAGGTAGGTTGCTCAGTACCCGATCCAGATGCTTCATATCCGAATGACGAAAACGCTTCATCTGTCCAAAACTCATCCGGCAGGCATCAACAATACTGGCATGGTTGTCTTTATCAATAATCACAAAATCTTTGGGGCCAACCAAGGCTGAGATGACGCCCAAATTCACCTGCATCCCAGTGCTGAAGACAAGGGCAGCTTCTTTGCCCACAAAATTCGCCAGCCGTCTTTCCAACTCCAGATGCAGCCCCAGCGTTCCATTGAGAAAACGAGAGCCAGTACAGCTAGTGCCATACCGCTTAATGCCTTCAACGGCCGCTTCACGAACTTTAGGATGGGTGGTCAGTCCCAGGTAGTTATTTGAGCCAATCATGATGATCTGACGGCCGTCAACCGTTACCTCCGTCCCCTCCGTCTCTTCTAAGGGGATGAAGTATGGGTAAAGTCCTGCATCCATTGCCTCACGTGCAGCCGTAAACTGGCTGATTTTTCCAAATATATCCATTTTTTTCTCCCAGGAAACTGGTTATGAGCGGATTGTATGCCTTGCCCGAAGGCTAGTCAAGCCAAGATTAGGTCAACTTCTTTTGAATAGCACGAGATTTTGCTATAGTTAAACAACCTATCCAGACATCTATAACGGCCGTCTTCTTAACTATACGTTGATATGTGGCAAGAGGTCGTAAGACGCGTGAAATTCCTTCTAATAGCAACTGAATTATGGTGCCAAATTTTTCATCGTCCACTGTTAATAAAAAGCCAGAGCTAATTGGCGGACGGTATCGGCTGCTCGATCAGCTAGGCAAAGGGGGTATGGGAAGTGTCTATCGGGCCTTTGATCGCTTAACCGGAAATGAGGTCGCTCTTAAGCGGGTTTTGGGCGGCGATGATCTACTAATGACGACCTCCAGCAGCGATTCGGCTCCTGATTTCCGCCTTTCGCTGACGCGGGAATTTCAATCATTAGCTTCTCTGAGACATCCCAACATTATTGGCGTTATTGATTATGGATTCGATAATGATAGACAACCCTATTTCACAATGGATGTCGTGGAAGATGCCCAAAATGTTCTCGAAACGGGGGAAGATCAACACTTAAACAATAAGGTTGGTTTGTTAGTCCAAATTTTGCAAGCCTTAGCCTACATTCACCGTCGGCAAATCGTTCACCGTGATTTGAAACCGGGCAACGTCCTCGTCACGGAGGCTCATTTTGAAGCATTAGGCAATGGCGATCCTGTAAAGCAAGTGAAGGTGCTAGATTTTGGCTTATCAGTTGACATTGAAGAGGCCACAGGCACAGTAGGAACATTGTTTTATATGGCCCCAGAGGTGCTGAGAGGCACTCAGGCAGGCCCCCCTGCTGATCTCTATGCCGTCGGTGTTCTGGCCTATAATCTTTTCGCTGGTCACAATCCCTTTGAAGACCCTGATACCGTTAGCGTGTTTGACCGTATTCTCAATGTTGTCCCAGATTGTTCTCAACTTGATGCCCCGAAATCGGTGCGGGATGTCATTCAACGATTATTAGCCAAAGATGTCTCGGTTCGCTATGCGGAGGCCAAAGAAGTTATTGATGATTTAAGCGCCGCTATCGAACAGCCAGTCCCTATCGAGACAGAAGCAATGAGAGAAAGTTTTCTCCAGGCAGCCCGGTTCGTTAGTCGAGAACGGGAGCTAGGGCAATTGCTTGATGCTCTCCTGAATGCTGAGAAAGCGGCCGTTGGCAGTGCCTGGTTGGTGGCTGGTGAAAGTGGCGTTGGAAAGTCCCGCCTAATGGATGAGGTTCGTATCCGCTCTTTAGTGCGGGGCGCGGCCGTCATTCAGGGCCAAGCAGTCAGCGATGGTGGTCGACTTTATGATGTTTGGCGGCGAGGATTAAGACAGTTGGCATTAAGCGCCAATATAACTGATCAACAGGCTGGCATCTTAAAGCCGGTCATTCCCGACATTGACCGTTTGCTAGAGCGAGAGATAGCTGACGCGCCAGAACTCGATTCTCAGGCAGCCCAACAGCGGCTGATGAATACGGTTGTTGAGATGGTAACGGCCGTTATTCAAACACAAGGCAATCCACTCGTCATCTTGTTAGAAGATTTACAATGGGCCGGCGCAGAGAGTCTCAATCTATTAAAATCACTCAACCAACATACCCCAGATTTGCCTCTGCTTATTATTGGTAACTATCGGGACGACGAACAGCCCGACCTACCGCACTATCTTCCCGGCATGAGCGTTATAAAATTGAAACGGCTTGATTCCTCCGCCATAACTGAATTGAGTGAATCGATGCTAGGCGCAGCCGGGAAACAAGCTGATGTATTAACACTGTTGAATCGTGAGACGGAGGGTAATCCCTTCTTCTTGGTCGAAGTAGTTCGCGCTTTGGCCGAAGAAGCAGGTCAACTAGACAAAATAGGCAGCACAACCTTGCCCGCTCATGTTTTTACCGGCGGCTTACAACGCCTCGTTCAGCGGCGCTTAAATCGGGTTCCGCAGCGTCATTGGCCGCTGTTACAGCTTTCGGCCGTTGCCGGACGAGAAATTGATTTACGGATTCTGCAAGCGCTCAATTGGAAAGGGGCTAACCTGGATTTAGAAACTTGGTTGACAGATTGTGTGAATGCGGCCGTTTTAGAAAAACAAGGCGATCAGTGGCGTTTTGCCCATGACAAGCTGCGCGAAGGGTTTTTTACCGATATTTCCCCTTCAAGCCTGTCTAAGATGCACAAAAGCATTGCCCAAGCCATTGAAATCGCCTATATACCCAATGAGAGCGAAGCCGCCCGCCTATCATACCATTGGATGCAGGCTGGCAATTTGCCAAAGGCCGCCCACTACACCATTCTCGCAGGCGATCAGGCGATGCGCATTGGGGCCAATGCCGAAGCCAAAAACTTTTTCGAGCAAGCCATAGACACCTTGGCCCGCCTTTCACCGACAACAGAAAATCGCCAACGTCTGATCGATATTACTCTGAAGCTGTCTCGGGTTGCGGCCTTCTCGCCCAGCGAAAATATGCAGCAGTTGTTAGAACAAGCCCTAGAAACGGCCGCAGCATTAGAAGACGAAATCCGATTAGCCTACGTCTACAGCAGCCTGGGTGCATTCCACTATATTGGAACCCGAATGAGGCAAGCCTTTGAGAACTTCAGTCAGGGCGTGACATTAGCTGAGAAGCTTGGTCTGGAACAGCTATTAGTGCTTCCCTACAATCTCATGGGTCGAGCCTTGTGTAATATGGGTCAATATGGAAATTCGGCCGATATGCTGGCTAAAGGGATACCATTAGCTGAAAAATTTGCTGATAAGGAGTTGTTAGCAGGCTCTTTAGCCTTCCATGCCGCAACTTTATACTATCAAGGAAGATGGGCAGAAGCCGAAATCCAAGCCAGCCGTTCTATTGCCGAGGCCGAAGCATTAGGCCATCCCAGCCGCATGGCTGGCAACCTCATGGTGTTAGGCTTTGTATTGGGTTTCTGCGGCCATTTTGATCAGGCAATAGATTATTTAGAGCAAAGTATTGAGATTGCCAGCCAAGACGAAGCCCTAGCCCTACACATCTTGAACTTATCGCATGGTTGTTTAGGTTATATTCACCTTCAACGAGAACAATATGATACTGCCACACGCCATTTAGATCGCTGTCTGGCGCTAGCGCAGGGTAAAGAGCAGTTGTTAGCCCATCTACCTATGTATGAGGGATTTCGGGCCGAGATAACGCTCCAAAACGGCCAACGGGCCAAGGCGTTAGCCCAAGCAGAAGCCGCCTTGCTTCGAGCCGAACAGACCGAACAGCCAATGGCAAAAGCCCATGTTCAACAGAGCATGAGCCGAATTCTTGCAGCCGATGACAGCCCCGATTGGGAACGCATCCAAGGGTTGTTAAAAGAAAGCAACGAATTTCACGAGAATGGCCCCGCTGTTCCTTTAGCCGCGATTAGTAAATTTGAATTAGGTAAGGTTTACGCTCAGCAGGGACTTAAAGAGCAAAGCCAAAAAATGTTCATTCAGGCGCTCCACCAATTTGAAACATTACGTATGACATGGCACATTGGTCTGGCCAAGGAAGTAATAACGTGATTGGGTAGAGTGGTTAGCTAGTTTCTGGAGGGAAAACAGCATGTCAAAAAGTATAGAAGAGATCGCATATCCTGAAACGCCGGTCGGTGGCAACCAATTTTATCACGGTTATGATGTTGAGGAGGATATAGAGAGAACATCGTCCCATTATGAACGTGATCCGGAATTCTTCCTAACCTTTATGGGTAGCAAGTGGCATTCCTATTCTTGCGATTTATGGGAAGAGGGGTTTGATGTTACCCAGGCTGAGGAAAACAAATTCGATAAGTTGGCTCAACTGATGCGTCTGAAACCAGGAATGCGCATTTTAGATATAGGCTGCGGCTGGGGTGGCCCCATTGTCTATCTTTGTGAAAAATATGATCTAATTGGACACGGAATAACCATTTCTCCGATGCAAATTCCTTCGGCCGAATCACGCGCCGCTAAACATGGGGTCAATGCCACCTTTGAGGTTGTACACTGGAAAAACCTGCCAGAAGAAGAGCAGTACGATATTGTCTTCACAGATGAGGTTATTACCCATTTTTACGATATTGCTGACTTTTACATGAAATGTAATAGGGTGATGAAGCCAGGCGGCATCATGTTGAATAAAGAGCTGCACCTGACAAGAGCCGAACATGCAGGCTTAGGCCCGGCTAGCCAACACGTTAACAAACTCTATGGTTATACAGGCAATTATCGGCCGTTATATCAAGAGCTACAGGCCCTAGATGAAACGGGCTTCCTCCTAACGGACGTTTACCAAATGTCAATGAAACATTATCAAAAGACCTTAGATGTGTGGTTGAAGAATCTTTTTGACAATCGGGCGCGTTTGAAGGACATTACTAGTCCAACATTTTACAAAGACTTTCGAGCCTATTTGAAAGCGGTTCGTATGATCTTCACCCGAACGGAACTGCTTAGCTGTGATATTTATGCGGCTCGAAAGGTTTAAGTAAAATGTGTGAATCTATTTAAGAATAAACCCGAATTGGACAAAACTATCGGCCAATAATTCGTTGAATTTGTGTCAATTCGTGGCTAATCCTTCATAAAAAGCAGGAGATGATCATGTTACATCCAGACAAAACCATTGTCCGGGAGATTGAGGAGCAACGGCCGTCCTATCCCGTTGGCTTATTGAGTAAAAAAGAAAAAGACAGCCTGATCGAACGAGGCTTAGTTGGCCTCTACCGCTGGTATCTTTCCCGTTCCCAGACCAAGCGCAACTGGAACCCAGACAAAGGCTTCGACTGGCGCAAATTTCGGACTGACCTTTCCCCAGAGCTGAACGCTATCTTAGAAGGGTACTATGCCGTCGAACAGTATGTGCCAGACTACACCACCAAGACGATTCAGATGACCCGCAAAAGCTACGGCCGTTCCCATTTCCAGATTCGTTGGGGGTCCGAGGAAGAAAAGCATTCTGACCTTTGGTTGAACACCTTAATCTTTTCCCGGTTCCGGGACCCAGATTGGATTCGAGAATACCAACAAAGTTTGCGGAATGAGGAATGGATGATGCCCTGGACAGATGTCTTCCATACGATCTTCTATGTCGTCATTCAGGAGCGAGCTACCCAGCTTAACTATCTCAACACCGCCATTATCGCCAGAGGGAAGAGTGACGTGCCAGCCCACAAAAATGATGCCGATCCAGTCTTAGCTCAAGTTGCCGAAACAATTGCGATTGATGAGGCCGCCCACTACTCCTTTTTCTTAGAAGTGGCTCGCCTGTATCTCTACTATTATCCATTGAAGTCACTGGAAGCATTGTATGATGTGATCAATAATTTCCACATGCCGGGACTTGACATAATTCCTAATCGGGAAAGCTTGAGCGAAATTCTATATACATCCGGGATATATGGCCCGCGCCAGTATACCCGCGATGTGTTGACAGTAGCTTTGAAAAACTTAGGTATAGATAATCGACGCGCATTCATCAAAAAATTTAGCGATGGCATCAAGAAAACACGCCTCGTTCCTGATCCGGATGGTAACGCCCGACCCACAGCTACCTTTGATGTATTTGACTACGATTCAGTCGAAAAAGCAGTTAAGAAGCTCTTCGGCCGTGTTGCCAGCTATGAAAAGGAAATAGGTTTCGATCAAATAGACCCAACCTACTTCGTCCCCAGCGGCATCACCTGATACCAACATATCCACAGAATGATTTCTATCGCTAGAGACAAAAACATGCTGTAACCCGTCCCGCCTTCCTATGGACATCTGTAGTCGCAAGGGGTAAGCTATCGGAATAGTTTGGAAAGTTTCGTTTAACTATTACGATGGTTGAAACAAAAATGTCTGTGCCGTTGATAGGTGGGCGCTACCACCTGCACGAACAACTTGGAAAAGGGGGGATGGGCCGAGTCTTTCGGGCGACAGATCGTCTCAGTCGCCAGGAAGTGGCTCTCAAGCAGATCCTGACCGATGATGACTCGCCCAGCAGCGCCCCAGACAGCACTCAGTTTGATCCCCGCTTCTCATTAGCCCAAGAATTCCAGTCTCTGGCTACCCTTCGCCATCCTCACATCATCGGCGTTTTGGATTACGGCTTCGATTTTGAGCGACGGCCATATTTCACAATGGATCTTCTAGACAAGGGTCAAACCCTATTGGAGGCAGGCCGAGACCAACCCCTGTTAAACCAGGTCGGCTTATTGATCCAGACGTTACAAGCCCTAGCCTATATCCATCGTCGGGGAATCGTTCACAGGGATTTGAAGCCCGGAAATATCCTCGTTATGCCGCCCAATGCGGCCCCCGCCGCCCCTAACGACCTTTACAATGCCGGACACGTGAAGGTGCTAGACTTTGGCCTGTCAGTTGAACAGGCTCAAGCGAGCGGCATGGTTGGCACATTAGCTTACATGGCTCCAGAAGTTTTGAAAGGCGAGCCATATGGCCCGGCGGCCGATTTATATGCTATTGGCATCTTAGCCAACCAATTGTTGTCAGGTCAGCATCCTTTCGGCGAGATCAACACCGGCAACATTATCGACCGTATTCTTAATAAGCCCCCCGATCTCTCTCATGCCTCGATTCCTGAGACAATACGGCCGATTCTCCTTCGCCTTTTAACCAAACGACCCGAAGAACGATATCAAGAAGCCGTTCAGCTGATTCAAGACTTAAGCACTGCCGTTGGACAACCCTTTTCTATAGAAACAGAGGCCACACGAGAAAGTTTTTTGCAAGCAGCCCGATTGATTGGCCGGAAAAACGAGCTGACCCAGTTAGCCACTGCCCTCCGACAAGCGATGATTGGCCGGGGAAGCGCCTGGTTGGTTGGGGGAGAGAGTGGCGTTGGCAAATCACGCTTATTAGAAGAATTAAGAACCCAAGCCCTGGTTGGCGGGGCAACGGTTCTGCGTGGTCAAGCTGTCACCGAAGCGGGCAGTCCCTATACGGTTTGGCAATCCGTCGTCCGTCGACTTGTCTTGCAAACAGCCCTAAATGATTTAGAAGTCGGCGTTCTCCAAGCGGTCGTGCCGGATATAGGTGATTTACTTGAACGAAAGGTCATTCCTGTACCCCTGCTAAACACGCAGGCAACCCAAACACGGTTGCTTTCGACTATTTCTACTTTATTCCAACGCCAAACCCAGCCGCTCGTTGTGCTGCTAGAAGATTTACAATGGGCAGGAGATGAAAGTCTGGAACTGCTCACCTGGTTAAATCGGCAGGTCAATGACCGGGCAATGTTGATTGTCGCCAATTACCGGGATGACGAACGGCCGAAATTGCCCCAACGCTTGCCCAGCATGAAGGAGCTTAAATTAGCCCGATTAAATAACCAAGAGATTGCCGAATTAAGCGCCACCATGCTGGGAGAAACCGGCCGCCAGCCACGCGTTGTTAGCCTGCTCCAGCAAGAAACGGAAGGCAACCCCTTCTTCTTGGTCGAGGTAGTTCGCGCCTTAGCTGAAGAAGCGGGTCAATTGGGCAAGATCGGCACAGTGACCCTGCCCGCTCATGTGTTTACTGGCGGTTTACAGCGATTGGTCGAGCGGCGGCTAAATCAGGTGCCAGAGGATGCCAAATTATTATTACAATTGGCGGCAGTGGCCGGTCGAGAATTAGATTTGCGCGTGTTGCAGGCGGTCCAGCTAGAGGCTAACCTCGATAGATGGCTAACAATTTGCGCCAACGCGGCCGTTATCGGCATTCAAGATGAACGCTGGCTTTTTTCCCACGACAAATTACGAGAAAGCTTGCTCAATCGTTTGTCAGAAGTAGAACAAAAACAGTTTCACGGCCGAATCGCCCGAGCCATAGAAACAGCTTATCCAGATGCCCCCGAACGAGCCGCTGCGTTGGCCTTCCATTGGGCCAGGGCCGAGGATCGCACTAAAGAGCGTCATTATTCAGCCCAGGCTGGTCAATATGCCCTGAAAAGTGCCGCCCATCAGGAGGCCATAGACTTCCTGAACCGGGCATTGCACTTAGATGAACAACACCCCCGTCCCGGAGAAGAGAAATCTAGTATGACGACCAAGCTTCGACGGGCAAGATGGCTGCGCCAAATTGGAGAGGCTTATCTGGCTTTAGCCCAATTTGTGGAAAGTCAGGCTGCCTTGCATCGTATGTTGGCCCTCTTAGGCTGGCCGGTGCCTGATTCCCGCCCAAAATTAGCAGCGAATTTGCTGCTCCAGATCGGCCGTCAGCTCTACCATCGTCTTCAGCCACACCATCTTGCAGATCGAGCCAACCCAGAGCGAAAACAAGCGTTGCTTGAAGCAACCCAAGCCTACCAGCAGTTGGCAGAGATCTATTACTTTGCCAACGACAAGCCGATGATTCTACTTTGTGGTCTACGGGCAGTAAACCTATCAGAACGGGCTGGCCCATCTCCAGCCCTAGCGAGGGCCTTTGCCAACCTGGTTCTGATCTCTGGACTGCTTCGCCGCCATAGATTGGCCGAAATATACAGTGAATTGGCCTTAAAAACGGCCGATATAGTAGGTGATGCCCCCGCCCAAGCCTGGGTTCAGATTTTGGACGGAACCTATCGAGTTGGATTAGCTCAATGGGACAAGAGCCGAGAGAGAGCGGAGAAAGGATTGGCGCTGGCCTGGCAAGTGGGTGATAAACGGGTTGTTGGTCTGGCCTTAGCCTTGCGTTGGCTCCTCCCCTTTCATCTTGGCGATTTCTATGAAGCCCGTGTTTGGTGCATCCAATGGTATGAAACGGGTAGTGAAATTGATAATACCCAGCACCAGACGGCCGGTTTGATGGGGCAGGCCGAGAATTTATTGCGCCTTAAACAGCCAGAAACAGCCTTGAAGCTATTGGAGGAAGCCTTTGATATCTGGACTGAGAAGGCCAATCGGGAAGAGCTAGATATGCTCGGCCGTTTTCGGGGCTATGTGACAATGGCGCTGACTCAGTTACGTTTAAACGAACCAGAATTGGCCCGCAAGGCAGTTGATGAGGCTCTGACAATGCTGCCCTATGTCTCTTCTCCAAATCGGATAACAATGCTTGAGGCAATTGGTAACTTTGCTCAAGTGTATCTATTGCTATGGGCGAAAGGAAGCCCGGATGAGCCATTAATTTCTGCCGCCAACACCGCCTGCGAACTGCTAGAAAAATACGCCCATGTATTTCCAATTATGTCTTCACGGGCCAATATCTTGTTGGGTTCCCGTGAATGGCTGCTAGAACGGCCGTCAAACGCCTTCACCTACTGGCAAAAAGGGCTAACTGCGGCCGAACAATTCGGCATCCCCTATGATCAAGCCCTGGCCCATTACGAAATCGGCCGTCATACATCGGATACAGTCGCCCAACAAGAACACCTCCAAAACGCCAAACAGCTTTTCGACATGATGAAGATCCCCTTCGATTTCTCCCCCTAAAAATCGGGTGTCTAAACCATAGGTACATCATGCCAATGTACAATCAACAAGCCTTTCCAAAAGCTACCAGTTGATGCCTTTTCTTCGCATCTTTCCACCTTTGCCTGAGTTATTATGTTTGGCTTTTCGTGCATCCAAGCTCGTCTTGACGCTAATTAGTACAATGGTAACATTAGTCCTTACAAGCTGGTCGGGTGATTGCGGTCTGTTGAATGACAGGCTGAGGAAAGTCCGCACTCCATAGAGCACGGTGCCGGCTAACTGCCGGGCGGGGCAACCCGACGGAAAGTGCAACAGAGAAGGATATTGCCACCCAGTTTACTGGGCGGCGAGGGTGAAACGGTGGTGTAAGAGACCACCAGCAGCGGCGGTGACGTCGTTGGCTTGGCAAACCCCACCGGGAGCAAGGTCAAGCAGATAGGATGGCTGATCTGCACGCAAGTGCAGCGCACGCCTTCGGAGTTGCTTCGCTCCGTTTGACTATCGGGTAGACTGCATGAGCCGATCAGCAATGATCGGCCAAGATAGATGATCACTGCCCACGTCAGTGGGTACAGAATGCGGCTTATAGACCAGCTTGTGCTGAAAAAGAAAAAGAGCAAAAGGATGTTGGGTTAGTTCGTAAAACGGAAGGCGCAAATAAGTATTTACGCCTTACATATGACGGTAACACCCCTAATTCCAACGATAAAAAATTATGGCACACGTATTATTTATTTGTTTAGGTAACATCTGCCGCTCGCCAATGGCGGACGGTATTTTTCAACAAATGGTGAAAGATGCTGGTCTGGAAGATAAGATAACAGTTGATTCGGCTGGGACTGGCTCCTGGCATGTGGGTGAAAAAGCCCACCAGGGGACGCGTCGCATTTTGAAGCAGCATGGCATCCCTTATGACGGCCGTGCTAGACAAGTAAATTCGGCCGACATGCAGTCCGACAGCAGCTACATCATTGCGATGGATAGCAGTAACCTGGCCGATTTACAACGCCGTTTCGGTCCTCATCCCCGCCTCCATCGTCTCCTAGATTTTGCCAGCAGTACAAATGAAAAAGATGTACCAGACCCTTACTACACCGGAAATTTTGAATACGTCTATCAATTAGTTGAAGATGGCTGTAAAGGGTTGCTAAGAAAAATAAGAGAAGATTCTATCTAAGAAGCATATCTAAACGGCAAATACCATGAAGAACAACGAGAAAATCGTGTATTTCGCGGTTATTTTTTAGGAGGAAATTTAATGGAGAGAGAGGTTATCGTCGTTGGGGCGGGACCAAGCGGTACAACAGCAGCGATGGCACTTGCTCAGCAGGGGCGCGATGTCCTTTTAATTGATTCTAAAGCCTTTCCCCGCGACAAAACCTGCGGCGACGCCATTCCAGGTGGCGCTGTTGAAATTTTATATCAATTAGGTATGAAAGAACGCATTAAAGCCGCTGACTTTTATCCCGCTTATCAGATGCTGTTAAGCTCACCGAACCAACATGAAATTATTGCTGAACTCAAAAAAGGGCCGTTAGGCGGCGAATCCTTTATCGTACCGCGCTATAAATTCGATGCCGTTCTATATGAGCATGCTGTTGATTGTGGAGCAGAATTTTGTCAGGCTCGCGTTAAAGAACCCATAATTGAAGATGGACAGGTTAAGGGGGTTCGGGCCAAAGTTAATGGCAAAACCGAAGACATTCATGCCAGGGTCGTTATTGGCGCCGATGGCGTCACCTCAACTATCGCCCGATCCTTATTGGAATACAAACATGAGGACAAGCACAAGGCTGTTGCTTTGCGAGCCTACATCGAAGATTTTGAAGTGACATCTCATATGGTGGAGTTTTACCTATACAAAGGAATTTTGCCTGGCTACGCCTGGATTTTTCCATTCGGCGATAGGAAAGCCAACATTGGGCTAGGGATGCGTCTGGATAAATTCCGAAAGGAAGATAATTCCCTGGAACAGATGTTAGATATCTTCCTAGAGATACCGGCCATAAAAAAGCGCACGAATAGCCATACATCTTTGAACGATGTCGCAAAGTGGCAGCTAAACTTTGGCTCCAAATGGGACATTCAACGAGCCTTTCATGGAGCCTTATTAATTGGCGATGCGGCTGGTTTAATCAATCCGTTGACAGGTGGCGGTATTCATAATGGTATCATCAGCGCTAAGCTTGCCGCCGATGCCGTTCATAGCGCCTTGTCTAAAAATGACGTTTCTAGGGAAGCGTTTTTAGATTTTGAGGCCCAATGTACTGCTAAGATGCAGAAGGGAATGAAAAGCTCCTACTTAATTCAACGAACCTTATTAACAATGCCGATGGTCGTTGATATGCTGGTTCGTTGGGGCAGTGCAAATGGTGACTTGGCCCAGACTTTTGTGAATAAGTTATAGAACAGGTAAATTGCAGTAATGTAAGAAGTTCAACTTTTCGATAACAATATATCCAGCGTAAACAGGCTAAAAGTTGAACTTCTAAATCGCAAATTTTAGTTGAAAAGAATTAATTGCCCCGATCAGGCTCCAAATAATCATTCAGTTTGACAGGTAGATCGTAAATAGGAATTTCTTTCGTGAGGAGGTCGTTGGCCCCTGCTTCAATGCTGTTTCGGCGGGTTGAATCACTGCTGTCGGCCGTATACATCACAATATGAACCCGCTTTGCCTGGTTGTTGTTCCGTATTTCTCGACAAACCTCAATTCCATTCATCCCTGGCATCATCACATCCAGTAAGATCAGATCCGGCATCTCATCATGTAATAAATTTAAGGCTTGTTGACCATTAAATGCTCCCCGAACCTCAAAGCCAGCATTCTCCAAAACAATCTGACACAGCTTCACTAATGAGGTTTCGTCATCAACGACGAGGATCTTTTTAGAATCAGTCATTTCATCAGTGTATGTGAAAGAGCCGTGAAGGTAAATAGTATTTTAGGAGGATGGTCAAAGACCAAAAAAATAAAAAACCTGCTTTCAAAGCAGGTTTTTACATCATAATGCATCAAAAATATCTTAAAAAAGATACATTATCTTTTGGTTGGGGAGAACTAAAAGATTATGCTGTGTGCATGGTATTGACGTTACGGGCTTGTGGGCCTTTGCCTAGGTCTACTTCATCATACTCGACGCGGTCGCCCTCATAAAGATTGCGATAACCCTCGCCGTCGATGGCCGAATAATGAACAAATACCTCTTGTTCACTGCCTTCTGATTGGATGAAGCCATAGCCTTTTAATCGACTAAACCATTTCACAACACCTAATTTTCTCATGTTATACTGCCTCCAGCTCTGCTAAACTAAATTTCAACAGTTACAATCTAGCATGAGAAAATGGTAGTGTCTACAGTTGGCGTGTCTTTTTTTCGCTATTTTCACGCATGGGAGGAAGGCTGTCGTTTTGGGCGCAATCGAGCTTCTAATATGACCTCTTTGGCCCCTGTATTGACAAAACCCAGCGATTCAGCTAACTGAATAGAGGCTTGATTATGCTCCGAAACGGCATAGAGGGGCGTTCGACCGTTCTCCAGAATATACTGGGCTGCTGCTGCCACCACACTTCGCCCTAACCCCTTCCGACGGTAAGCGGCTTGCGTCCGAACCGAAATTTCTGCAAAGCGGGGCGACTGCCAATTCAACCAGGCCGAGGCCACGACCTGACTGTCTGCGCGGGACAACGCCTGGCTCGATTCTCGGATTATGAATCCAACACGGCCGTCCGACGAATCCTCCCGTGCCACCAAAACATTGATCACGGGCTTAAAACGGCCAGAATCCAGCTTGTAAACCATCAACTGCTCCTCTTTCTGTATCTCAAAGAGGGCGCTAAGAATAGGTAAATTATGAATGGGAGCGCTAATAATGACATCTGTCCCCGCCGGCATAGCGCTGTAGAACAACTCCGAAGCCTCAGACGGATTTGATGGCAGCCGCATCGTTACCAACGGCCGAAACAGATCAATGCCCGTTCGAGAGAAACATAAATATCCGCTGGGTGGCTTTGTTTCAGCCGGATAAAGAACTAGGTTGGTCTTACTATCATCATGATAATAGGCGTAATAAGCACTGATCGCATCAACTGGATCATGCTCATGCAGCAAGGGTCGGATCGCTCGCCGTTTTTCAGCTAAGGTCATCATCGGCCGTTAAGGATTCTAAGGCAATTTGTAGAGCGGCCGTTACACTCTTTTTCACGCTCTCATGTCCTGGATCATACCCTTCCATTGTTTCTAGCCCGGCCAACAATACATTGCCATCTACCACCAGAATAGCGGCCGTTTCCACCTGTCGCAGCGTTCCCACCACAAACAAAGCCGCACATTCCATCTCGACCGCCTGAACATGAGCCTCAGACATAATCTGATAATTGAGATGGGCTGCCACATCGACCCCTCGATAAAAATTATCCCGCGTCAAAACTGGTCCAATGCGAACCGCTTGACCGTTCCTATTAGCCGCTCTTATCAAGCCTAAAGTCAACCTCGGCGCCGCCGCCGCTGGATAGCCCGGTGGAACCGTCTCTCGACTATAACCAGTGCTGTCAACAGCCGCTGTCGCAACGACCACATCGCCAGACTTAATGTCCGGCTGCAATCCGCCGCAAGTGCCCACTCGCAGCAAACGGGTTGCCCCAGCCGCAATCAACTCTTCAAAGGCAATCGCCGCTCCAGGTGCGCCGATGCCATGTGAACATACCGCCACCTCCTTATCTTTGAAACGGCCGACATAACAGCGATATTCCCGGTTTTCACTAAGCAAGGTTGGACTTTCAAGGAGTTCGGCCGTCTTTGTCGCCCGCCCCGGATCGCCACAAACGATAACCGATTCAGGAATATGGCCGACTTGTAAACCAGTGAGTGGGAGAGTGGTTTGTGTCATAATTACCCCATTAAAACTGCGTTTGTTCTGGCTTATTATCCAGAATCGCTTCAATTTTCTCCATCACATCATCGGTCAATTGATCAACCAGATCCACCGCTTTCATATTATCTTCCACTTGAGAGACACGAGAAGCGCCCGTAATAACCGTGCTAACATTTGGATTTTTTAAGCACCAGGCCAGGGCCAATCGAGCCATGTTCGTTCCCAACTCATCAGCAACGCCGCTCAAGACCCGCACCTTTTGCAGCCTTTCCTGACCTTCTTCACTTAACAGCATGTCGCGCAGCCATTCATACATCATCTGGTTGCCAAAAGTGACCCAAGAGCCAAGTGACAAAGCGCTCACTTTCAGCCCCGATTTCCCTAATCGTCTATACTCCATGACAGTTACTCCTTATTTGAAATTTAAAGCAGTCTCCAAGTGTACCTGATTCCCTTCACCCCCTGCAAAGTTGGCATTCAGTAGAAAACCTGGACGAAAGTCGGAGGACGGCCGATCCGACATTCTGATACAATCAAACTCTTGTTAATCATTTAATAGACAGCCACCCCCCAGCCATGTTAGGCTAACCTTTCGCCTGATTGAATTGATGTTTGCGACAATAAAAATCAATTCGTTTAATTCGTGCAATTTGTGGCTATTTTCTAGGAGACTGCACTAACTGCGTTAACTACCAAAGGATGAAATATTTTTCCTTTGCGCCCGCAATTATTGCGGCCTTTGCGTCTTTGTATGAGTCATTTTCATAGGAGGATAGAGTGGACGGTCGAATGGGAGTATACCGGCGACTGCTGGGCTACTTAAAACCCTATTCCAAACAGACAGCCATTGCCTACGGGTCGATGTTGTTTGTCACCTTATTAAATCTGTTTGTGCCCCAAATCATTAAAGGAGCGATTGACGATGGCTTGGCAAGCGGCCGTGCCTCCACCCTTTTTGTGGCCGGGGGCATCATCTTAGCCATTGCCCTGGTGCGAGGGGTGGCCGGATTCGGCCAGCGCTATTTCGGCGAATGGTTAACCCATCGCGTCGCCTATAACCTTAGGGACGATTATTATCGACAGGTTCAACTGCTGCCCTTCTCCTTCCATGATCGTACCCAAACGGGCGATTTGATGAGCCGGGCAACTAGCGACATTAGCGAAACCGAGCGCTTCATCGGCATCGGCCTGATGGATCTAATGGCCACCCTCTTATTGATGGTTGGCGTTATTATTGCCATGTTGCTAGAGAGCTTTTCGCTTGCCGCCCTGGCTTTGCTGCCCTTCCCCTTCCTGGTTTTTGCCACCGTTCGCTTCGGCAACATGATTCGGCCGATGTTCAAAAGCATTCAAGAGCAAATGAGTGTCCTCTCCACCACGATGCAGGAGAGCATGACCGGTATCAGGCTGGTGAAGGCCTTTGCCCGTGAACCCTTTGAGTTGCAAAAGTTTGACCGGGATAACGACGAATGGTTCACCCGTCGTTATAAGGTCATTCGTACCTGGGCCAACAACTGGCCTTTCTTCACCTTCCTTTTATCCACCAGTATCTTTACCCTACTCTGGTTTGGCGGCCCAAGCGCTTTAGAAGGCACAATCACCGTCGGCTCCCTCTTTGCCCTCATCTCCTATGTCTTGATGCTCAACGGGCCAGTCCAGCGTCTGGGTTTTCTGGTCAATTTGGCGGCAACAGCCGGAGCCAGCGCCAGCCGGGTCTTTGAGATCATCGACATTGAAAATGAGCTAGACCAGCGACCGGATGCCATTACCCTGGATAACATTCGAGGCGCTGTTTCATTTGAAAACGTTCAATTCGCCTATCGTGACGATCTCCAAATTTTGAGCGACATCTCTTTTGAGGCCGCTGCTGGGCAGACAATCGCCCTAGTCGGGCCAACAGGTTCTGGCAAATCGACAGTCACTAGCCTGATTCCCCGCTTCTATGATGTCACCAACGGCCGTATCCAGGTCGAAGGTATCGACATCCGCGACTGGAATCTTGAAAGTCTACGACGACATATCGGCATCGTCCTCCAAGACAACTTCCTCTTCGGGGCCACCATCGCTGGAAATATCGCCTACGGCCGTCCCGATGCAACCCAGGCCGAGATTGAAGCTGCCGCCAAAGCCGCCCGCGCCCACGACTTTATCCTGAAATTTCCCGAAGGCTATGAAACCAGGGTTGGCGAACGCGGCGTGACATTGAGTGGCGGCCAGAAACAGCGCGTCGCCATCGCCCGCGCCTTGCTAACTGATCCCCGTATCCTCATCTTGGACGACTCCACCAGCAGCGTTGATACCGAAACAGAGCATCTGATTCAGCAAGCCCTGGAAACCCTAATGGAAGGACGCACTACCTTCGTCATCGCCCAACGGCTGTTGACCTTGAAACAAGCCGACTGCATCCTGGTTTTAGAAGATGGCGCAATCGTTGAACGAGGCACGCATGACGAATTACTTTTGAATAACGGCCTCTATCGTCAGATTTATGATTTACAGTTGAAAGATCAGGAAGAATTTGCTGCCCTACAAAATGAGATGGTTAGATAAAACGTGACACGACCAATGAATGAAAAGGAACGCCAGCATCCCTGCTGGCTAGTTGATGAAAGTTTACAAAATAAATCAGTAATCAAGTAGAGGTTGGACGGCGTGGTGAAACCTTCGAATTTCACCAGAACGTAGTCTCCGCGCCGCCTAACCCTAATTCAAAACAATTACGATTTAATTTTTCAGTACCCATAAACCAGTAATCCATTTTCAAAAGAGGGTAAAGGAATGACTAATAAAGAAAACACAAATAACGGCCATCGAATGAACGGTAACGGCCGAATAAAAGATTTCGACCCTCGTCTCAGCATGGAAGAGCGAGAACGGCTGCTGCGCGAGGCAAGAATCAAAGACCTCCTGCCAGATGAAGAAGATTCAATAGGGAAGGCCTATGACGGCCGTCTCGTTCGGCGCTTAGCCCATTATCTATTCCCTTATCGAACGAAGCTGTTAGCGGCCGTTGTCCTCATGATTATTGCCGCTATCATGATGGTCTCCGGACCCTGGATTATTGGCCGGGCCATTGATGACGGCATTCAGGCAGGAAATATGGAGCAGTTACGCTTCTGGACCGCTGCCTTCATAAGCGTAGCCGTTCTGGAATGGTTCACCAACCGCACTCGGATAGCAATTATGGCCTTTATCGGCACCAAAGTAGTTGCCGATGTCCGTTCCGAGCTGTTCCGGCATCTCCACCAGCTTTCATTAAACTTCTTCAATACCTACAGCGTCGGCCGTTTAATGAGCCGCCTGATCAGCGATGTTGGTGTCCTTCAAGACTTCATCACCTGGTCCATCACCGGCCTTTTCCGCTCCGGCTTCATCCTGCTCGGCATCATCATCGCCATGATCAGCCTCAACTGGCAGTTGGCCCTGGTAACATTTGCCGTTTTGCCCGTTATGTTCGTTTTAACCAACTATTGGCGGCTGCGTGTCCGGGCAGCTTATCGAGCCACTCGCCAACGGCTGGCTTTAATCAATGGCTATCTAAACGAATCAATTTCCGGCATACGCGTAACAAAGAGCTTTACCCGCGAAAAACGTAACCAACAGCATTTTGATGACCTCAACTACTCCTATTTCGACGCCAACGTAGAAGCAACCCGCTTAGCCGCTATCTTCTTTCCAGGGGTCGATGTCGTTGGCTCCGTAGCAACCGCCCTCGTTGTCGGGGTCGGTGGCTGGCTCGTCCTCGGCGATGCTTTAACGGCCGGAACGTTGGTCGCCTTTGTCCTCTACGTCGAACGCTTCTTCGACCCCATTCGCGAGTTGGCCCAACGCTACAACACCTTTCAGGCAACGATGGCCGCCAGTGAACGTATCTTTTACCTGCTCGATCTGGAACCTGATCTACAAGATGCATCCGATGCCCATACCTTGCCCCAGATTGAGGGTCGGGTTGATTTTGAAGACGTTTCATTCAGTTACAAAGATGATGAACCCGTATTGCAGGGCATCAACTTATGGGCAAAACCAGGTCAACGCATTGCCCTGGTTGGTGAAACAGGAGCCGGTAAATCAACCATCATCCGGTTGTTAGCTCGCTTCTTCGATATCAAGGATGGCTCGCTCAAGATTGACGGCCATGATATTCGAGAGGTAACACGGGCCAGCCTGCGATCCCAGTTAGGCATTGTCCTACAAGACACCTTCCTCTTTGGCGGAACGATTGCTGATAACATCCGCTACGGCCGTCTAGATGCCACCGACGAAGAGATCATTGATGCCGCCAAAGCGGTCGGGGCCGATAGCTTCATCAGCAAACTGCCCGAAGGCTACCAGACCGAGGTCGGCGAGAACGGCCTCAATCTCAGTGTCGGCCAACGCCAAATCATCTCCTTTGCCCGCGCTCTCCTGGCCGATCCCCGCATCCTTATCTTAGACGAAGCTACCAGCAGCGTGGACACCACCACCGAAAAGCAGATACAACAAGCCATCGACTATCTGATGGTCGGCCGTACCAGCTTTGTCATCGCCCACCGTCTCAGTACCATTGTAACGGCCGATAAGATCGTGGTTTTGGATAACGGCCGTATCGTCGAAATCGGCACCCACCAACAACTCTTGGCCCAAAAAGGCCGCTACTTCAACCTCTACACCATGCAATGGGCGCAGGCTGAAACCAGCTTCAGTAAGAATTGAGTAGGGCGACCCCCTTTTTCGCTCTACATAGAACAGAGTTGATAACTTTTCAGAAAGTTGTCAACGCTTGACCATAGGAGACTAAAATGAGTTCAAAGAAAGGATTCACAAAGGAAGAAAAAGCCGCCATGAAAGCACGCGCCAAAGAGCTGAAGGCCGAAGCGCGGGCCAACAAAAAGAGAGAAGAGGGAGAAGCGGCTTTGCTGGAAAAGGTTGCCGAAATGTCAGGCTCAGATCGCACAATGGCTGAGCGGCTCCATGAACTCATCACCACCACCGCGCCGGACCTTTGGCCAAAAACCTGGTACGGGATGCCCGCCTACGCCAGGGACGGAAAGGTTGTCTGCTTCTTCCAAAGCGCGGAGAAGTTCAATGCCAGGTATGCGACATTGGGGTTTAACGATACCGCGAACCTCGATGAAGGCGTCATGTGGCCCACCGCCTTCGCCCTGAAGGAAATAACGGCCGTCGAAGAAGAAAGCATCGTCACCCTCGTGAAGAAGGCTGTAAGCTGAGCGCGTAAAGGCGGTCCAATTACCCCCTTTAATCACCAAACGAAATACCCAAGTCACGAGCCGTATGAACAGTATCACAATCAAGCGGGACATTTTTCATCCGTTTGGTCGCCTCTTCCAGCGGAATATAGCGCACTCTCGGTGGATCAAGCGCCACCATACAGCCCGAACAGCCATCGGCCAATGCTCGAACGGCCGCAGCCCCAAAGCGCAGCGAAAGCAGACGATCAAAGGTCGTTGGCGAGCCGCCCCGCAGTAGGTGGCCCAACACAACCATCCGCGTCTCTTGTCCCGTAAGCTGCTGTAACTCGGAAGCCACTCGCTGTCCAACGCCCCCCAGCCGTTCCGCCTGTCCAATCTCTTTGCCAATAATGGAGCGACTGCCCTCAATGGGTATAGCCCCTTCGGCTACAACGATAATCGAAAAATGACGGCCGCGTTGTCGCCGCTGTTCAATCTTCGCCACCACTTTGTTAATGTCATAAGGGATTTCGGGAATGAGGATGGCATCGGCCGTTCCCGAAACGCCTGTATGCAGGGCGATCCAACCAGCATAGCGGCCCATGACTTCGACCACCATAATCCGGCGGTGCGACTCGGCCGTTGCATGAAGTCGGTCTAAACATTCGGTGGCAAAGGAGACGGCCGTATCAAAACCAAACGTCACCACCGTCCCATTCAAATCATTATCAATCGTCTTCGGAACCCCCACAATCTTCAACCCCTTCATCGCCAACCCGTGAGCGATCTCCATCGAACCATCGCCCCCAATGCTGATCATGGCATCCAATTGGTGGGTCTTGAAGGCGGCCACCAGTTCATCAGAGCGATCTAATTCAACGAGGTTACCATGTTCATCAACGGTAGGATAGCTAAATGGATGACCCCGATTAGTCGTACCAAGAATCGTGCCGCCCAGATGAGTAATACCCCGAACTGTTTCGCGGGTCAGTGGCATCAATCCCCCATCAGGATAATTCTCCGGGGTCATCAAGCCATTATAGCCCTCCCGAATGCCGTAACATTCCCAGCCCCGATTGAGCCCTGCCAGAACGGCCGAACGGATAACGGCATTCAACCCCGGCGCATCCCCCCCACCAGTAGATATTGCAATACGTTTGATTGTCATATATTCGAATCCTTGTCTAGCTGGTAATCAATGTTAGGCTAATATTACTGTATCGTTTATAAATATAATGGGTTTTTGGTAAACCACAAAAGTTGTTGAAAATTAAAGTACTCGATACTTCAATATTTATTTTGGCTCATGTTCAGAACTAGTGAAGACGGACAAGAGCAGCGACAAAATTCGGAGTAACTTGTTTATGATTAACCGCAAATTCATGGATAGCCACATAACCAGAGAGATATTTCTTATGAACCCCACGAAAAGGTCGTAGAAAATTGCGTAACCCTGTCCAGCCGCCTTCGTTGGAATTAACATGAACCTCTCGGATACCGTCCCCATCAGCATCTCGCGCCCACTCGTTGTCGCTATGGCAAACGGTCAGGCGAACACGCTTGAGGCGATTGTAACTGTCGTATTCATCGGTGTATAAAGTGGCATCTGGTTTGGTAAACTGCTCAACAAATGAACACAAGGTAACTCCTTTGGTGTTTTTCATCACTCGGATACGTACCTGGCGTGATTCTCGACCTATCACAGCACAGATTGGCGGGCGGTCATTGGCAAAGGTGCCTCGTCCGCGCCGTTTGTTCGCTCGTCGTCGAGGTGGGTCATCCGGGTCGCCATGCCAATCGCTTTTTTTCCCCCGCATTCTGGAACATCTCATCCGTTTCTACTTCCAGGTCATCCAACGGATTTGTCTCTTGCTCTCGTTCAGCATTGGCTTGCAACAATCGCCGAACTTCAGTTGCCGTTGTCCGGCTGATGCCCAACTCTCGCGCCAACTTAGCCGTTGGTTTTCCCTGACACACTCCTCGGATAAACAAGACTGTCTGCTCCGGGGTAAAGTAGCGACCTTCAAATATCGTGCCGCTGTACAAATTGTAGATGCCTTTGCAATTCCGACAGCGGTAAACATCCAGGTCGCTCAGCTCAGTTCGTCGAAACCACAACCCCTGCTCAAAGGGCGCGTCGCAATGCGGACATTTTAAGCCACCAGGGTGAAAGTATCTTTCTATCCATTTCTCGCAGGCTACCCTATCCATTAGGTCTACTATTGGAAAGTCCATGCTTTTTATTCTATATCAGATCACTTGTACTGAACATGAGCCTTTATTTTATCTTCCCAATTATGGTCAATTTTAGGAACTATGCCGTTTGTTCAAATATTTAAGCACCAAGAATTAATCGATTCAAAAAGATTTAAGGGCAATTTTCATATTGATATTGTTGAAGAACAGCGGCAGCCTATTTGGAGAACTGAATCGGAATCTATCGCTGAAAGTGGAAGATATAGCCAGTCTGAGCTTAAATTACTGAACACGTATGGCTCATTGCTGCTTCACACTACATTTTCCATTTTGTTCGACCAGACTGGATATTAGAGATCAATGGACATCGATTTCAACAAGGCCTCTACCTATCATTAGATATTGCATGGTTAAAAGTCAATCTAGTTTACAACGAATACAAATTCTCTTTTTTGTTTGAAACAAATGAAATAAGGAATGAAGATACATCATTACCACAGCCTATAATCCGGCGCTCTGAGTTAAATGATCCGGACAAATACTTTCCTATCAACAATGAATGACTTTTTAGCTACCAGACATACATTTATATGAGTCCCAAAACTGTTTCCTCTTTTGTCTATATCAGGCTGTCAATCTTTGCGTTGGGAATCGATTAACGAATGTGGTGGCGACGGGTAGTGCTGTGGGGCTTTCATCTGCTCTACAATCAGATGGCCTGGTCGTATGATCTGGTTAGCTGGCTGGTTTCATTAGGCCAGTGGCGGGCCTGGCAGGGGGCGGGGTTGGATTTTTTGGTGGGGGAGGATGTGCTTGAATTGGCCCACGGCCCCGGCCACATGCTGCTCCAATTAAAAACGGCCGACTACAACGTCACCGGCTTCGACCTCTCCCCCTACATGAGCCGTCAGGCTCAACGCCGCTTGAATAAGGCTGGTTTAAGCGTTCCCCTAATCCGGGGGCGGGCAGAGGCGATGCCCTTCGGCACGGCCGTCTTCGACAGCATCCTGGCAACCTTCCCCGCCCCCTTCATCGTCCAGCCAGAAACGCTTGCAGCCATATACCGGGTCCTTAAACCAGACGGCAGGCTTGTCATTGTGCCAGAGGCCCAATTGACGGGCGGCGGTTTGCTGCGGCCGTTCATCGAATTCCTCTTCACCATCACCGGCCAGCGACAAGGCCCAGGCATCGATCACAACCCCTCCGCCTTTTGGCAACGAACGAAAGAACGTTTTGAAACGGCCGGATTCACCGTTGAAATCGAGCAAGTTAAATTGGAGAAAAGTATTGTCACCGTTGTCATTGCCCAGAAAGCTGTTGCTGGTACAATGACTTCATGAGAAATGAAGTAGCGATAACCGAACAAGAAAAAGTGTTGGCTGCCCCAATTGAAAGGCCAGCCTCTATCTCCGAACAGACCTTGCTGTTCCTGGTAACGGCCGTCATCATCGTATTCGATCATCTGACCAAGCTCTACATCGAAGTCTGGCTGCCCTTGCACACAAGTTACCAACCCTGGCCCGAATACGGCCATATCTTCCAGTTCACCCATGTCAGTAACACCGGAGCCGCCTTTGGCTTCTTTCCAACTGGCAGCAATATCTTCATGATCGTTGCTCTCCTGGTAGCTGTCATCATCCTTCTCTATAACTATCGCCTGCCATCAGGCAATCTCTTGTTCCGCGTTGCGCTGGGCCTCCAATTGGGAGGCGCATTAGGCAATCTAGTCGATCGCATCCGGCTGGGTCATGTCACCGATTTTATGGACGTTGGCCCCTGGCCCATTTTCAATGTCGCCGATGCCTCCATCGTGGCTGGTGTGCTCGTCCTGGTTTTTCTGATGTTAACCGAAGGTCGAGAACAGTATGAGGCAGAACAGCTTGCTGCTTCAACAGAACCAGCTATAGAACGGCCGATCATGGTTGCTGAAAGACAACCAGCCGTTGAAACACAGCCGATCCCAGAATCCAATCCCTCAACCGACCAACCTGATATGCTTTGGAATGACTGAGGCAGAGATTGTCCTAACCTTAGAACAGCCGGGGGAGCGGCTCGATAAAGCCTTACAAGAGAAGCTGCCCGCCTTCTCCCGCACCCAAATCCAGCGTCTGATTGAAGGAGGTCAGGTTCAGATAGCCGGGGTAGCAGTCAAAGCCAGTATGCGTCTAGCGGGCGGGGAACGAGTGAGCGTGACGCTGCCATCCGTTGAAGAAACCGATCTCATTGCCCAACCCATTCCCCTCGACATCCAATACGAAGATGATGACCTACTGCTGATCAATAAGCCAGCCGGGATGGTCGTCCATCCCGCCAAAGGCCACGAGAGCGGAACCCTGGTCAATGCTGTTTTGGCCCACTGTCCCGATTTACCCGGCATTGGCGGCGAACGTCGCCCCGGTGTCGTTCACCGTCTTGACAAAGATACCTCTGGCCTGATTCTGGTCGCCAAAAATGACCAGTCGCTGCGTTATTTGCAGGCTCAATTTAAGAAGAGAACGATTGAGAAAGTATATATTGCTTTGGGGGAAGGCCATTTTAGAGCAGGGGAGGCCATGATTGATGCCCCGATCGGCCGTGATCCTCGCAACCGCAAACGGATGGCCGTCATCCCGCCCAATGCCTCCGATGCTTCCCGGCCAGCTCAAACCAAAGTGCGCTTGCTCGACTATTACGGCCGTTATTCCCTGCTCGAATGTCACCCCCTCACAGGTCGCACCCATCAAATTCGGGTTCATCTAGCCTTTGCCAACTGTCCCATTGTGGGGGATAGGGTCTATGGTGGGCGAAAACAAGAGTTGCTGCCTGACCGCCATTTCCTGCACGCTGCCGGACTGACCTTTAGACGGCCGTCCGATGAGAAAGAAATGACCTTTCGCATAGACTTGCCCGAAGAGTTGAAGACCGTCTTAGCGCATTCATCAACAGAATAAAGATGAAGATAGAAACAAAACTGGCTCAACAAAATGAGTTGCCAATAGTCATGCAAATCTTAGCCGAAGCCGCCGCCTGGCTAAAAAGGAAAGGCATTGACCAATGGCCTTCACCCCCCAATGAACATTGGCAGCGACGCATGGCCGCCGCCATTGATCGCCAAGAAATTTACCTGATTGGTGTAGACCAAAAGTGGATTGGCATTGTCCGTCTTACCTGGGACGATCCCTATTGGCCCGATGATGGTTTGGCAATCTATGTTCATTCAATGGCTATACGGCCGAAAATGAGAGGCCAAAATATAGGCAAGAACATCTTAAATTGGGCAGTTGCACAAGCCCAGCAAAAAGAAAAGCAGTACATAAGACTCGACTGTTTAGCCAAAAACAAACGTTTATGCCGCTACTATGAAGAACAAGGCTTTATCTACCAGACCAAACTCACCGACCACGACTACACTGCGGCCCTATATCAAAAAACGCTATAATCGGGCAGCTCTAGCCAACAATTTTCAGGACAGGTCACGGGAACTACATTTAACAACCCATATTCTAATTACTGACTACCGACTACTACCTACTGACTACTGAAACCTGTTGCTCAATCGGCAGCGAAATAAAAAACGCACTCCCTTTTCCCACAGTACTCTCGCACCAGGCCCGACCCCCATGCCGCTCGGCAATTGACTTCACCAACGCCAACCCCAAACCCGACCCCTTAACGACCTCAGTCCCCCGCTGTTGAACCCGGTAAAATTTCTCAAACAAACGAAGCTGCTCTTTCTTGGAGATACCAGGGCCATTATCCCGAACGCTAATAATGACCTCGCTCCCCTCAGCTGTCGCCTCCAACACAACTCGGCCGCTGTTCGGGGCATACTTCAACGTATTGCTGACGTAATTTGTTATCGCTTGCCGAATCAAGGAGACATCTCCTTGGGTGGGTGGCACACTGCGGCTGCCCGGCGTGACTACCAACTCAATCCCCTTTAACTGGGCCGGTTGACGATGCTCCTCTACGATACTGCTTAACACCTCTGCCACCCGGAACCGGCTGATAACCAGATCGATGCCCGCTTCAAGACGGCCGAGATCGAGCAAATCCGTCACCAGCGTCGACATCTGCTCAATGCCGGCTAAGATTTTGTCCACATACTCTTGCTGTTTATCAGTTAAATCCCCTACCATCGGCATCATCGTCGCATAACCCCGCATGAACGTTAAGGGGCTGCGAAGATCGTGGGAAACGGTCGCCACAAATTCCGACTTCATTTCGTCCACTTCTTTCAGATAAGTGATGTCGTGCAGAACAGCCACCCGGCCCATCATTTGGCCGTCATTGCTCAGGATGGTTGAGGCGCTGGCATAAAGCACCGTACCATCTTGCAACGGAATCTCCAGATTACGCGCTCGCTCCGAGGTGCTGGCCAAGGCTTCGATCAGTCGCTTCGATTCAATCACGGCCGTAATCGGCCGTCCCATAATCTCGGCCCCGCTCAAATTAAAGAAGCGCTCGAAAGCGGGATTAATCAGCAGAACTCGTTCAGTGGGGTCAGTCACAATGACGGCATCAGTTGTACTGGCTAAGACGGCTGCCAATCGCCGTCGTCCACCCTCCGCCGTCGCAAACAAACGGCCGTTTTCCACCAGAACCGACGATTGGCTGGCTAAGGTTTGCAGAAAATCAAGCTCCGTCTGGTCAAATGTATGCGCTTGGCGATAGGTCAACCAAAAAATCCCCTGAAAACGTTCATGAGTAATGAGCGGCATCGCCATTAAGGCCCTAATCGGTAAGGCTTGCTCTCGGTTAGGCGCAAGCCGAGCGCTAACCTCCTCTGGGGTCGAAAGAAGAACCACATCTTGGTGTTGGGCCAATGACATGACCTGACGATCAAAGCGGCTCATCATTTGGCTGGCTGGCCCCTCGCCAAACATCAGCGGCTGGCTGCCACTTGGGTTCAACACGACCACCCGCACACCCGTTGCGCCCGTCCGCCGAAGCGCAGCTTGCAAAATCGGCGGCATCCCTTGATTAATGTCAATGCTGGTTGAAACCTGTTGACTGACCGCCAACAACAAACTAAGTTCATCCAGCCGCTGCTTGAGAGAAATTTGCATTTGGCGGAAAGCTTGCCCCAGATGACCGATCTCGTCATGGCCCTGAGTGTTAATGGGAATATTTAAGCTGCCACCTGCAATCCGCTGCGAGGCAAAGGCTAGTTCAGTCAAAGGTTGGGTGATACTCCGGCCGAGCAAATATAGAAACAAAGCCAGCAAAAGCATGGCCCCAAATAGCAGCAGCGCCAACTGCCCAGAAATACCCAACGCCATCTCCAAAATGATTTCATAGGGTACGGTATTGACAATCGTCCAGGGGTGATCGGGGCCTGTTTGATAATAAATGATCTCACGGGCATTGGTGCTTGGCTGGAGAATCAGGTCAGCCTCCCCTAACTTATCACCATCAATCGCTATCTCTTCAAGAACTGACTGGGGCGGTTCCCAGGTTGTCAACAAACTGGGCGCATCGGGATGGGCGATGATTTGCGACTGTTCATCAACAATGAACCCTGTACCCACCCCCAACGTCTCCTGAAGATCATCTGCCAACTCATTAAGCGAAATATCAGGAACCCGACCAATGAGAACGGCCGATGTCTGTCCATCGTTATCTTCAACCGGAATGACAAAGCTAATCGCATAATTGACTCCCGCCGCTTCCTGAGCTGGGCTGATATAAGGGGCTTGACTTTCAAAAGCATTCCGCACGGCCGTCCTTTCCAGATTAGATAAGGTAACGGCCGTCGAATCATTATCAGCTGGATAAATCGTCTGAATATCCAAGTTCTCATCAACCAGGATTAAATACCGATAGTGCGCCCCAATCCGAAAGATTTGCATCAAAATATCCTGGTTATCTACAGGATCGCCACTCAATCGGTCACTATTTTCTGAAAGCGGCTGTTGTCGCTCCGCCCGAAAGGTAGGGATATTCTCAGAGACTGCCTCAGCATCATTGATCATCTGTTCAACAGCCAGGTTCATTGACACGTTGACCGCCAAATTAAAGCCGATAATGACTAAAAAGAGAATGAGAATGGTGGCAAATGCCAAGAAGGAGACGACCAGACGGCTGTTCAAACTGTTCGTTGCTGGCGCAGGAACGAACGATTGAATCGGCCGTCTCAATTGGGGCAGACCGTAGAGAACGAGCGTCGTAACCAGACCCGCAATTAGCCCTTCGATCAGGAATGGCAGCAGGTGCGCTCTGGCAGTTGAAACAGCCAGATCAAAGGCGACGAGGTTGGTGGCAGATGCCTCAGCATAGGCTCTGGTGGCAACGGCCGTAAACAAAACGAGCGATAACAAACCGATAATGCTGCTGATGATGGGGCGGCGCAGCCACGCATATACCCGACCAATATAATTTTGTTGCAAGAGAGAAGCGGCAAGAACGGCCGCAAAAGCAAAATGGAAGGGGTCAAAATATTGGTGACTTTGCCACAGAGAACGACCGATACCACTGCTAAAGCCAACGACAAGCGCCGCTGCTGGATTCAGTATCGCTCCCGCTAATATAAAAGGCACGGCCCCAAATGGAATTAGATTAGCAACCGGATTTTGGGCGCTCGCCAACGGTGGTAATTGGTTTTCAGGCGTAAGGGTGAAGGGGAAAAGTTGACTGACAACCACACTCGCTAGGCTTAATCCACCAATGATAAGCCACTGACGTGCCGAAAAGCTTAAAAATTGAGAGCGATATTTGAATAAAGCGGCAACAAACAGCAGACCATAAAACGCCAGTACCAGAAAACCAAAAACACGCTCAGGCGGAACCAGATGTGGCGCACTGCCTGCCCCCCAAAAATCAAAAGGCATATTAACCTCTTATGATTAAAAGATGTTTTGACGAGCCGCAAGATTATAACATGGGCTAAAAAGCATCGCAATGACATAAGATATTCAAGGTAATTATCACCCGTGCCACTGTTTCGTCACAAATTTGTCATTTTACTTGTTGTAAACTATCATTCCCACTTGGCTCCAGTTCTAATCAGAACTTGGTCATTTAGATAAAGAAGCCCTTACATGGACTCGCGTCGATTCACCTATTCGGTACTTATTGGGATAATTTTACTTACCTTGCCTTGCTATTGTCTTGGTATCATTGCATATACAGTGGCACCTGGAGCAGTTCCAACCTTGCCTGATATCGTTGTCACCCCAACCCTTTTGTCCACAGTAGAAGGGGTTCCGGCGACCTTCACAGTCATTCCAACCTTTCCAGTTTTTACGACAGACACGCCTGGGGCTGCAACTGCAACGCTGCCTGCTACCCCCACCCAATTTCAGACAGCAACAAGCATTCCTGGTGTAACCGCTTCTATAACGCCAACGCCATCTCGGACAGCAACCGGAACGATGACGCCAACCCCAACTGGGACAGCAACTACCACCCCAACAGCAACAGGTACCGGGACGGCAACGGCAACTAGTATTCCGACCGACACAGCAACACCAACTGCTACAACGGCTCCAACGGACACCCCCACCATCACGAACACACCTCTCCCAACCAATACGCCAACCGTGACACCCACCCCATCGCAAACGCCGACTAGCACCCCTATTATCATTCAGCTAACACCAACGACACCTCCTTAAGAAGGTCTAAAAATATATGGTAGATACATTTAAATTATTAAAAAAATTTGTAGAGACACCCGGCCCGTCTGGTTACGAAGAACAGATAGCGGCCGTAGTCAAAGAAACCTGGGAGCCGCTGGTTGATGAGATTAAGATCGATCGGATCGGCAGCCTGATTGGAATCAAACATGGCACTGGCCCAGAGCCGCGCCCCCGCCTCTTATTAGCCGCCCATATGGACGAAATCGGCCTTATGGTCGCCGGGATCGAAAGCTATCCCGATGACGACACCGGTAACGGCTTCTTGAGAGTTGATCGGGTTGGGGGGATAGATATTCGCCATTTGTATGACCAAGCCGTCGTTGTCCATGGTTCACAAGGCGAGGGCGCTGACCTCGTTGGCATTCTCGGTGCATTACCCCCCTCATTCATACCTGAATCTCGTCGCAGCAACGCTTATAGTTATGATGATCTGGTCGTCGATGTCGGCTTACCGATTTCCAAAGTAAAAGAGATGGTTTCCGTCGGCGATTTCGTCAGTTTTAGACAACCGCTGCGGAAGCTCCAAAATAAGTGGATTACAGGCAAAGCCCTGGATAATCGCACCTCTGTTTTGGCCGTAACAATTGCGTTGGAATATATAGCAACGCGCCAACATGCTTGGGATGTCGTTGCCGTAGCAACTGCTCAAGAAGAGACAGGCCTTTTAGGCGCTTTTACCACCGCTCATTCCCAAGCGCCAGATGCGGCCGTTGCCATTGATGTCACTATTGGCAAAGGACCGGGCGCAGGCGATGCCCTTACCTATCCTCTCGGCAGTGGCCCAACTGTAGGCTTTGGCCCCAATGTCCACCCTGGTATGTATAAGGGGCTAAAAGATGCCGCTGCTGCCCTGGAAATGAAAGTGCAAGATGAACCTCATGGCAGAGGTAGTGGCACAGATGCCTACGGCTTACAGATTGCCCGCGATGGCATTCCAACCGGATTGATAGGCATTCCCTTGCGTTATATGCACACAATGGTCGAAACAGTAGACCTGAAAGACGTTGAGCGAAGCGGCCGTTTATTAGGCGAATTCATCACCCGCCTTGACGCAAACTTTATTGACGATCTGTCGAAAGCGATGACAGAGTAGGATAGGACGGCCGAATATGAATAAACTCCTAAAAAAACTAACAGAGGCCGTTGGCGTCTCTGGCGAAGAAAAAGAAGTACGGAAACTGATCCAGGATTTAATCGCCGATCATGTCGATTCAACCCGAATTGACGCGATGGGCAACCTGATCGCCATTAAAGAAGGCACTGGCGAACTGGATTGGGACGGTCATGGTCGATGCCCATATGGATGAGGTCGGCCTGATGATCACTGACGTAGATAGCAACGGCGCCTTTCAGTTTGTCGGGGTGGGCGGCTTTAATGACCGAGCCTTATTGGGTAAGATCGTTCAAGTTGGCAGTAAAAAGTTAACGGGTGTGATTGGCGCTCGACCCATTCACTTGCTCGAAGGCTCTCAACGCAATAAGGTCGTCAAAATGAGAGAGATGCGGATTGACATTGGCGCTTCCAGCAAGGACGCAGGCCAGCAAAAAGGTCAAATCTGGCGATCGGGCAGCCTTTTTGACTGACTACGAAGAGTTAGGCGATGATGGCTATCGGTAAATCTTTTGATAACCGGGCTGGTTGTGCCGCCCTAATTGAACTGCTCCGTAAAGAACCTTATCCCATTTGACTTGGTAGCTGCCTTCTCCGTTCAGGAAGAGGTTGGTCTGCGTGGGGCCAGGGTCGCCAGCTTTCGGAATCCAGCCGGATGCCGCCCTGGTATTGGAATGCACCCCGGCCTATGATTTGCCCAACGAGCGGGATGTCAGCCCCAATGTCCGGCTTGGGGACAAGGGCCATCCATTTATGTCATGGATTCAGCCACTATTCAAGACCCCCGTCTTGTATCACACATCACCAAAACGGCCGCAGCCAACGACATTCCCTTCCAAATTCGCCGTCCTGGTGGCGGCGGAACCAATGCCGGGGCTATTCAACGGGCTGGAGCAGGTGTGCCAACGGCCACCATCGCCACCCCAACGCGCTACCCCCACGCCCCAGTCTCGATGATAAATTTGAACGATTATAATAACGTAGTCAAACTGGCTGAAGCCACCCTGCGCGGTCTTTCACCGGATTTGTTTGCTTGAGGATATGATGATTGAATTAACCAAGAAATTAGTTGAACTCTATGGCCCGTCAGGGTTTGAAGATACCATTCGGGAAGTCATTCGGGAAGAGGTCGTGCCCTATGCTGACGAGCTGTCAGTTGATCCAATGGGCAACTTAATCGCCCTCAAGAAAGGAGATGGTACTGGCCTAAAGGTGATGATTGCCGCCCATATGGATGAGATTGGCGTCATGGTCACCCATATCACCAAAGAGGGCTTCTTGCGCTTCACCAACATTGGCGGCGTATTTCCTCATAACCTGATGGGAGCGCGGGTCCAATTTGCCAACGGCACGATGGGCGTTGTCTACAGCGAAAAGCTCGATAGTTGGTCAAAGATTCATGGCTTGGATAAACATTATATTGATGTGGGGGCGACCAGTGAGGAAGACTGTCCGGTAGAAGTGGGTGACGCGGCTGGTTTTGTTCGGCCGTTCATGATCCAGGGTTCTCGCATGACCTCCAAAGCCATGGACGACCGTATCGGCTGTGTCGTCGGCATCGAAGCCCTGAGACAGCTAGAAGCGACACCCCATGATGTCTACTTCGTTTTTAGCACCCAAGAAGAAGTTGGCACGCGCGGCGCCGAGGCTGCGGCCAATGGCCTCATGCCCGATGTCGGCATCGCCTTAGATGTAACCGGCACCGGCGACACCCCTGAAGGACGTAAAATGGCCGTCAAATTAGGCGCTGGCCCTGCCATTAAGGTCAAAGACGCTGGCATGATCTCCCACGCCGGATTGGTCAAGCTCATGCGCCAACGGGCCGAAGAAGCGGGTATGGACTATCAATTAGAAGTTCTAACAGGTGGCTCAACCGATGCTCGATCTATGCAGATCGCTGGCCCCGGCTCTGCCGCTGGCTGCATCTCTATTCCCTCCCGCTACATTCACAGCCAAAGCGAAATGGTCGATTCGGAAGACGTAGAAGGTTGCGTTAACCTACTCCTAGAGATTCTCCGCAAGCCAATTGATTTGTGATAAGATTGGTTAGGTATATCTATTTTAGCAGCTAGGAAAAGGTGAACCAATGAAATCTTTTCATTTCAATAAAGTTGTCGAAGAAGATGGCTCAATTCATCTGTCTGGTTTGCCACCCCATCGAGAAGTAGAAGTTGTTATCCTTGATCGAGATGGATTATCTATAGAGTTCCAAAATTGGTTAGATGATATTCGCACCCGTCATCCATTTGCCAAGATGAGTAAGGAAGAGATATTAACGATTCTTCGCAATACTCGCGAGGAAGTCGCTGCTGAAAGACATGCTAGTTAGCCTAGATACCAATGTCTGGATTTTTGGTATATTGGAACAAGATTCATTTTGTGAGCGAATATTAAAAAACCTGAACAAGCTAGAGGTAGTCATTCCTGATCAGGTTCGTGCAGAGTTAGAGCGCAATCTTGCTGAAACGGACATGAACTTATTCTACTATTTTGTTTTTGCTTTTGGTGTAACTATAGATTATGCAGCGGTTCCGACGAAGTTGATTGTTGATTTTGAGGAATCAGGGTTAAAAAAAGGGGATGCTGAAATTGGAGCCTTTTGTGAATGGCGACAAATTGATGTAATTGTATCCGACAACAGGGATTTTCTAAGAGGCTTGGCCCCAGGTCACTCATTCTCAGTAATGTCGCCAAAAGAGTTCTGTGAAAGATTTTTTGTCTAAACTTTACGAAAACAAAGCCCGAATTTATCAGATCAATAGTCAATTGTTCTGCTTCGGTCAGAGGTAATGTTAAATACTCGAACCCCAATCCAGGCCAATGTTAGGGTGGGGATAATTTGAGTACCGGGGATAACGGCTTCAAGGGTTGCGATGTTTCGCAAAGCCTTTAGCCCAAGCCTATCCAATATAATCCAGGCCGCAGGTGCAGCCAACACATCCAACGTCAAGTCTAATAAATCAATGCCCACTACGATTAAAAATGGGGTGACATGCAGCGTGTCCGCCAGACCAGCATCCGCCGGAACGTCTAAATGCCGCACGGTTCTATAGGCATAGGCTAGTAACAGACCAAAAATCACCACCCCAAATAAAAACATGGCGCCTAAAATCAAACCGATAGTTTGTAGATCATCTGTCGTGATATCGAACATAGCTTCCTATTGGGCAAGTACCTGCCACACAAAGAGAATTAAGATCAAAACCCCGCCCCCAAATTGAACAACTGTTGCCACCCCCCAACCAGCAACACCGCCCAAGCTGGCTTTGATAGCCGTATTCCAATCCTGATACTTATGATACTGACCCAACAAAAGCCCAATCGCATAGCCCAAGATGCTGCCAATTAGACTACCAAAGATGGGGATCGGAATTGCCGTTCCAAAGATAAGTCCAATGATACTGCCAATAAAGCCCAGGAACATCGCTCTGCGAGATGCCCCGGTCGTTTTTGCCCCCAGCGCTGAAAGCCAAATATCGGCCGTTCCCGCCACCAACGCAATCAACGTCAAAATGATAAATGTGAACCAATCAATAGCTGCAAACCCCTCAAGCACCGCATAGCCCAGCACCGTCAACCAGATCAGAAATAATCCAGGCAGGATGGGGATAATCGTCCCCACAACGCCCACCACAATCAGGGCAACAGCCACCCCAAATACAAAAGCATCAATCAGAACAGACATCGCTAATTAATACGTCCTATTGGTGTAATTCGTTGCAGATTCTTATCTTGTAATAGACTACAATTGTCGGTAGGCACGGAGAAAACGTCGGAACAGATCCGTTAGATACGGCCGAATTCCCACAATCCGATCGTAACCAGCCTCAGATAACTCCTCATCACACATCTCATTAAAAGTCAGCCAATCCTGACCGTTATTCGGAATCGTTTGGAACCAACTAGCAAATCGGGGCAGCCAGGTCATGATAACATAGAGGCAGCGAGCTGCCGGAACAGCTTGTCGAACGGCCGTGGCATTAAAATCAGAGCCAACCCTGCGCCCCATATTTAACAGATAACTATCAATCATCGTCTCTTCCAATACAGGCCAAGAATTTCGCGTTCGCCAACCATATCCATCAGATACTAAATCAAACTTTTCAATGAAATGAACCAAGTCAAAGATACCCGGCCCAACAATCATGTGCGCCCAATCAGTAAGAAAATGTTCACCAAATAGAGTCACCCGCCAATTGGAAGGGGACAAATTTCCGTGTAGAAGCGTGATCGGTAATTCCTGGAGCGGTTGCAGCATGGGAATAGGATCATCAAGTAAATCGGCCGCTGCAAGGAAATGCTGGTCCCCAAAAATGGTCGGCCAGCCGCCAAGTTCCTGAATTTTTTCCAACCCCTTTGCCGCCATAACAAGCCTTGGGGTAAGTGGCCCGGCGGCTCGAAGCATATGATCCGATATGAAAACACTTTGATTCTCTGGAAGTGGCTGATAGGATTGGTTCCAGACGCTTTCATCGTCTGGCCCATAGTTCAACGAATGATTGATTACCTGTCGGCCTTGCCTTGCTGCACCTTTTTTAGGCAGTAGGTACGGCCAGTCAAATCGGTCTAAATGTTCTGCTTGGTTCCAAAACGTTGCGTGCAAATCGCAAATATCCTTTATAATGGCTTCGACATCACCCGTTGTCCAATGGTAGGGTGACCAATCCTCATAGGTTTCACTGAGGATAACCCAACTGTCGTCACCATTTAGATGACTAAACCAACATTTTGGTGTTAAAACAGAAAGATATTGAGAAATTGTCTGGTAAAATTGGGCTTCAATCCGGTTGGTTTGCTTGCCAATAAAGGTTATAGGCTCAGAATAACCATCAAGACATACCAGGTAGCGGGTGACATTGTCCTTTTTTGCCAAATCAACATGAACGGCCGTCACGCTGGTACCTTGAATCTCATGGTCTTGTTCTAATAATTGAGTCCAGGCTGCTGGATCCAGACTTCTTAGTTCATTGATGCGTACCATCCGGTACATTGTAAAGCGGAATGAAGAAAACGTAAAGAATACAAAGATGCTGTTAATTTTGACCCATGAAAACGCCGACTTTGATGCCATCTCCTCAATGGTCGCGGCTGCCCGCTTATATCCAGATGGACGGCCGATTTTGCCCCGCCGCATCAATCGTAACGTCAAACAATTTCTAACCCTCTATTGGGATGCCAGCTATTTTGTTCACCCTGAGGATTGGCATAGACAGCGGGTCGATCAGGTGATATTAGTCGATACCATGACCCTGCCAGGCATTCGTGGCATAAAGCCCGAAACAGTTCAGGTTCAAGTGATAGATCACCATGAGCTGCTAGAAGAAAAAAAGGAAAATTGGGCCTATCAATTAGAAAATGTTGGGGCAACTATGACCATTTTGGTCGAGCAGATGCGAACGGCCGACCTGGATTTGACCGTTAACGAAGCCACCCTCTTTTTGTTGGGAATCTATGAAGATACAGGCTCCCTAAGCTATGATTCGACCACCGCCCGCGACGCTCAAGCCGCCGCTTGGCTTCTAGAGAAAGACGCTGACCTTTCTATCGTGCGTCGATTCCAAAACATTCCCCTATCCGAAGCTCAACAAGCCCTCAACCAGCAATTACAAGCGGCCGTTGAATGGTATCGTCAAGCGGGACAAAGCATCGCTGTATCGGCCGTTCATGCCCCAGATGACTTTGAAGATGAGATTTCGGCCGTTGCCCACCATTTGCGAGAAGCCTTATCCTCCAGTGGACTAATTCTTCTGGTTCAGCTAAGAGCCAATTACATCCAATTAGTCGCCCGCAGCACCAATGACTATGTCGATGTTGGCGAATTGGCTCGCAAATTTGGCGGCGGCGGCCATGAAAGAGCCGCTGCCGCCACCATCATAGATAGAGAATTAGAGAATGTGCGAGATGAGATTCTGAGCTTGTTGCCCCAAATCATCCGACCTATTACAACCGTCGCCCAAATTATGTCCTATGGCCTCAGAACGATCCCCTCAACGATGCTGGTTGAAGAAGCGGCCGTTATGATGCAGCGCTCCGGCCACGAAGGTTATCCCGTTATCGATCCACAAAACGGCCGTTTAGTTGGCTTGCTAACTCGAAGGGCCGTCGATCGAACCGTCAGCCACCAACTTCGCAATGTGCCTGTGAGCCAGGTCATGCGGGCAGGTTCAGTTACAGTACGGCCGTCTGATTCCGTCAAACGGGTCCAACAACTGATGATCAAAGAAGGTTGGGGCCAGGTTCCAGTAATAGCTGATGAAACCCAAAGCGATGAAACAGCCCAAGACGGTCGTCTCATCGGTATTGTTACCCGGACAGACATTATCAACATGCTAAATGAATCCGGCGAATCGGACGACTCATCAAACGTTCGGCCGCTCATGGCCCACTCCTTAACGCCAGCAATATGGGAGTTGGTCAAGGCAATCTCAATTGTGGCCGCTGACTTAAAGATGCCCTTATACTTTGTCGGAGGCCTTGTCCGAGACTTGCTGCTTGATAAAAGTCCAACAGACATCGACATGGTCGTTGAGGGCGATGCCATCCAACTAACCCGCCAACTGCGCCGCAAATATGGCGGCGAAACTCACAGCCATGCCCAATTCGGAACAGCCAAATGGCGCTTAACGCCAGAGATTTGGCGAAGAACTAGGCCGGACGATACCCCAGAGAACCTGCCTGATAATCTGCCAGAAACCATCGACTTTGTAACCGCCCGAACCGAGTTTTACACCCAACCTTCAGCGCTGCCAGAGGTAGAACGCGGGTCGATTAAATTGGATCTCCATCGTCGAGACTTTACCATCAACACTCTGGCTGTTCGCCTAGACGGGGTGCATTTAGGTAAGCTGTTAGACTTTTATGGGGGACAGCGTGATTTGGATCAGGGCATTATTCGGGTGTTACACAGTCTCAGCTTTATAGATGATCCTACCCGCATTCTACGTGCCATCCGCCTAGAGCAGCGGCTAAACTTTACAATTGAACCCCGAACGGCCGAATTAATCACCTCCGCCCTACCCATGTTGGATCGGGTAACGGGAGAGCGGATACGGAATGAAATTGAATTGGCCCTGAAGGAGACTGATCCGGTGCCTGTGATGGAGCGGTTGGCCGAATTAGGAGTTATGGCTCAAATCCACCCCGGCTTGATCTGGCCTAACCAGGTAGCTCAACAATTCACCCGGTTAGAAAATGAGTCATTTCAGCTAGAGGCCTTAAAAGATAAGTCACTGATATTCTACTATTTTGCCCTATGGCTCTTGCCATTACCTAGTCAAGTTCAACAAGAGGTAATGGAGCGATTGCGTGTTCGGAAATCAACCCAGGAAGATGTAATAGCCCTGGTTTCGTTGCTCCATGAATTGACACTGCTGTCCCCAGACGCACGACCAAGTGAAATAGTAGTAACGCTGCGGCCGTATCGGGAGCGTGTCTTATTATCTGCCTTATTTGCAATTGGTTTGGAAACACCAACAGGGCAACAGATCAAACAATATCTCGAAGAATGGAAGCATATTCAACCCGCCCTGGATGGCAATGACTTATTGGCGATGGGCGTACCTCAAGGGCCGGAGATCGGCCAACTGCTAGAACGCCTGTTAGCTGCCCGCCTAGACGGCGAAATAACAACAGAAGCCGAAGAGCGAGCTTTAATAGATTTCCCTAAAAATTAGCCACCGTCCCCATCTTTTCTGCCTTAGATTCCCAGTTTCCATCAACGAGAAAACCGACAGCCTCATCATTCTCGCCGTCCATCAGAATATTTAATCGACGGCCACCAGCTACCTGAGGTACATTGATAACGGTTAGATAGTCGGCTAAATTCCCATCATCTGGTAGAAGGTCAGCCAAAGAATTGTATGACTCCCGGAAAAAAGACCAATTGAACACACATTTCGGGTCTTGCAGATGGATGGGCAGAGAGTGTATTCTGGCTTCAACAAGGTCTTGATAAAAATGGGTACCATATGAAAGTTCAGGCGCTCCTTCTTCTGTCGCCACCGCAATTTCGATAAGCACCTTTGTATTATAGATATCGGAATACGTTACCCTCACACCCAACTCCAAATTGGTGCTGCCCCATCGCCCCGGCCCCATCATAATAAAGGAAGAATCTGCCAGTTTATTGTTTAGGCGGCTAATAGCCCGGCCTAATTCTAGCTTGGCAGTTTGGTCTGGAATTCGCCGATACATCTCTGGGTCAACAAAGATAACATATTCAACACCCTCTGTTCGGCCGTATGGAATAAGTTCGTAGGACGTGAAAAGTATATCTTTGTCTGGGATATTCTTTGGAATTTGAACCGTGTCCGACTCATCTCGCTCGCTCAATGGCCGACACTGTAAGATGTGTAAATTGTAATCTGGATAAGGGTAGTTATCCTGGATTTCGACTGTGAACTCGACATCTACAGGCCCACCATAAGTTTTCTGTAGCCTCGAAAGTGCAGTTCGCATCAACCGGATAAATTTCCGATCCCGCGTCAAATAATCAAAGGTTAATATCAAATCCTTTATATTATCTGCGCCTAACATTGTTGGCTTATCATCAATATAATCGCCCTTATCAACCGAGGTAATATAACGCAAATTAGGATATTGGTGGGCCAGCAACTCCTCAAAAACCTCTCTGATTGGCAAAGTGACGAAGTCGTTGGCCTCCAGGTCGATGACATCAACAAATCGTTGAGAATATTGACGAATGGCCTTAGCATCCTTTTCCGGCCGTATTTCCGGGTTGCTCAAAGCCACCAGGCGCGGGTAATCATTACTCACCCGATCAACAGCCCGTGTGCCGATGCCCCAAACCATCCGCAAAAAGCCATCTTCTCGTCGTATTTTTGGATTCCAGCGGAAGCTGTTCGTGCTAAAGCCCACCCCCGCAAGTGTAGGCAGGAAATAACGGCCGTAAGCCTTTCCTTCAATCGTTTGCAGCAAAATCCCCATCCGCTCATCATAATCAATCAAATGATTTCTCTGACGATAAAGGATGGCATCTGGGTTGAGCGAACTTGCATAAATGCGCCGAATAGCATTCTGAAAGGCCTCCAGATTTTCCTCTGCTGTTCCTTGATTAGGCAGGAAAAAGCTTTGATATTTGCCCGCAAACGAATAGCCAAAATTATCTTCCAACAGGCTTGAAGAGCGGACAATGAGCGGAACTTGCCCGATTTGCTCCAAAACATCCCGAAACCGGTCGACGATATGCGCTGGGAAATTCCCATTGAGATGATCCTCAATAATTTTGGGATAATCCTCCTGAATCTCTTCTAACGAACGATATTTCTGGTTCATCCAATGATCAAGTTTGTTCGCCACCCGAAAGTCATACACAACGTCAGTAGCAATAAAATAGGACTCAGGAAAGTGAATCTCTTTACTAAGGTCTGGCCCACTGGTCGGGTCTTGTCTTTGGAGCGTTTTCCAGGCCAAGAGCATCCCCGCCGCCTTACCGCCAATCTTCCCCCGCCCGATGCGCCGATCATGGATTCGTTTCAAATCATCAATGTCAAAAACCTTGCGAGCCACCCCAATATAAGGCAGTTGATCGCTGATCATGCCCTTTATAAGCACCACCTTAATCTCTTCCAAATGGTGTTCAATCTCTTTGCGCTCTGGTGGCGGCATCGCTTCATATTTCAAACCTTGCTCAAACAGCTTTGTCCAAGAAGCAACTTCGGGATTAAAGGAAAGCTCTTCAGATGGGGCTGGCAATATCTGGTCTGCCAGCACCGCCTGGATTAACTCAGAAAGTGTGTCAGATGTAAGGTGAGCGCTAAAGTAACAATCAGTTTGGTGATCCCGAATAATGGCTCTGCGCTCTTGCCAAACGCTGGCTGGCTCTCTAGCAAATGGATCAGCGCCCTCTCGAACTTGAGATTCCTTAGCCTTTTTCTTAACCTCTGCTTCAAACTTCTTTTGGTTAGCAAGTCCCCGTTCAAACAACACTTCCCGCATTTTCGCCCGAATGGTTCGCGCCAACATAGGATATTCGGCGAGTTTGTCATAGATGTCGATTTTGGGCATTGTCGAGCGAATTTCTTCGGCCATTGTCATTCCTTTGAGTTAAAAATCTTTCTGGAGGATTCTCCTCAACAAATTCAGTTCAAACCCAACCTCCGGGAAGTTGAGCGTACAAAGATAATATGACATCCTTACACTCCCAATTCAATTATAACAGAGTTGCCTTCTTTTGGTCTTAGAAAGACAATTGAGTAAAGATTGTAAAATCACAAACAATTGATTTAATTTGTGTAATTCGTTGCTATCCTACCAGGAGCATTTGCTATGACAACATTATTTACGAAAATCATTCAAGGCCAAATTCCGGCCGACATCGTTTATCAGGACGATCTCGTAACTGCATTTCGGGATATTAACCCGCTTGCCCCAACCCATATCTTAATTGTCCCAAACAAAGAGATACCGACTGTTAACGACCTGACAGAAGCGGATGAACAAATGGCTGGTCGGTTACTGTTGGTAGCTGGCAAATTAGCAGAACAAGAAGGCATTGCAGAAAGCGGCTATCGTCTACTGATAAACTGTAATGAGCATGGCGGACAAGAGGTGTTTCATCTGCATTTGCATCTGATCGGCGGCCGTTCTCTCGGCCCCATGCTCCAACGGCCGTAAAGGATTGATAGCAAACAGGTTCCTCAAGCCGCTCTATCTTCTCCTGCTCCTTTCCTTCTGTCTCGCAGCTTGCGCACAGCAGATTCCAGCTCGAAGAAGTATTATGCCTTCGGAGAATAAATTGGGAGTCCATTTGCTGTTAAACGACGGCCGTTCCCATTGGCCCACCGCGCTTTGGCCCGAACACATGGCCTACGCTTCCCAACTCATCGGCGCAGGCGGCTATGTTACCCAACTAGTGCGGCTGGATGATCTTGATCCCGACAAGTGGCAGCTCTTCATGGATTTGTGTGCCAAGTTGAAGCTGCACCCCATTATACGGCTGGCAACTGTTTTTGATCGTGAGGCTGGGTGGTGGCAAAGACCGCCTGTGGATAGAAACGGCCGTTACGACATGACCGCCCAACAATACGCCGACTTCATCATCGCCCTCCACTGGCCCACCGACGAACATTATATCATTGTCGGCAACGAACCCAATCATGGCGACGAATGGGGCGGTCGTCCTAACCCCGCCGCCTACGCTCAATTTCTGATAGATGTTACTGTGCGTGTAAAAACGACCGATCCTCAGGCTCGCATCCTCAATGCCCCCCTCGATCTATTTTCGCCCCACACAGGCAGCCAGCCCTTCAGTAACGGTATGTGGTATATAGATGCCGCAACCTTTTTACAAGAGATGCACACTGCTCAACCCACCGTCTTTGACCACATTGATGCTTGGGCCAGCCATCCTTATCCGCTTGGCCCTTTCACACAACCACCCTGGCGGCAAACGCGCCAATTCGACAGCCTCAATGATGCGCCCACCCTGCCTGCCATGTCTGCCGCCCCACCTAATCGCGGCATCAATGGTTATGAGTGGGAGTTATGGCAGTTGGAGCAGTGGGGCATCATGGACTTGCCACTGTTCATCACAGAGACGGGTTGGCGGCACAGCGATGCGGGCTATCCTAGCATAGAGGAGGTGAATGTGTATCTTGATTTGGCCTTGAGAGGGAATAACGGCCGTTACTCTGACCTTCCCGCTTCGGGCTGGACACCCTGGCTAGATGACCAACGCCTCATCACTGTCACCCCCTTCGCTCTTGATGGACACCCCGACGAATGGCATCATAGCAATTGGCTAGAAATGAGTGCTGAGGGGAAGGTTCTCAGTGTCCAAATCAACCCCTAAAAAGGTCTTTTGACAAGGCGTTTTTATTCCCCCGTTATCGTATTCCCTTCCTCCCGACATTCACATGCCTCCTTAACGACATCGCCCCGAACCAGCAGCCCATCATATTCTCGATTTAGTCCTTGAGAAACCCAGCCCGCCATCTCAAATGGCAAACTGCCATCGGCGGCCACCCAACGGCCGTTATATAGTCGCGTCAAATGAACATGCGTGCCATTTGAAAAACCGCCCTCACAAGAAGGATGGCCCAACCGATCCCCAGCCTCAACAAACGTACCAACTGCAACTCTATCCCGTGTTGCCAGGTGCATGTAAGTAATGGCCCACCCCGTACCAGCAAAGCCATCGCCGTCTAAATCGACCACCACCGCCCCAAAATCACTGCGCGTCACGACCCCTGCCGCCATAGCCGTAATCCAATAATCTGACTCATAGCAGCCAAGCTGCTCCGTTCCCGGCGCAAAATCTAAAGCTGCCCAGGCCGATCCCCCGGCCCAACCACCATGCGGCCCCCCAGTAAAATACCAATTAACCTCAGGTTCAAAAGGAAGTTCTAAGGGCGGCTGATTAAGGTCGGCAGGCCATAAAGGATCAATCGTATAGGCAAAAGGATTGCCAAAAAGTTGAGAATAAGTAGCAAAAAAACCACTTTCACCAACCGCATCTAGCCAACCCGCATAGCTTATATCCGGTAATGCCCCAAACATATACTGTACCCCAGCCGTTCCATCATTGATTTCTGGCGCAAATGCAATCGTCCGTTCAATACCAATATCAAAGGTCTGAATGCCCCCTTCAGATCGGCCGTAATAGCCCATATTTACCTGATTGGCCGTCCAAGAAAGCTGTTGATACAACCCCTCATACCCATTTCTAAAATAACCCATCGGATAACCACTATCCAAGGCTGTCGGTTGTGTAATCCAGCCGCTTTGATACTCCAAAAGGGCCATCAACAGGCGGGGATTCACACTAAAACGGTCAGCCACCAACTGAAGCACCTGTGGCCCTGTTAGCAAACGGCCCTCCACCTGTTCCTGATAACTAACCAGATAGCCTCCAAAAGAAACGGCCGTTGCTTGCGTATTAAATCTTACCGCCCCCGGCCCATAAACTAATTCGCTGTCAGGAATGAGCTTGAAGCTTGGGCTGGCAATGGCCGAAATGGCAGGAACCAATACCGTTTGCCCAATTTCTAATACATCGCTCTCCGTCAAGCCATTCGCCGCCATCAGCTCTTCGATGGTCGTGTTATATAAAACGGCCAAATAGCTCAAGGTTTCGCCAAATTGGATGACATGGGGCAAAGATTCACCAGCCGCTGGCCCAGAGCGAGTCGGATCAGGCGTTGGCGTACCATTATAGGTGGGCGGCTGCGTTAATGTTGGGACAATGATTAGCGTTGGCGTTGGCAGTTCGCTTTGGCTTTGGCTCTGAATCTGCTCCTGTTGAACACTGCTTGTTCCCGCACTTTGCGTCAACAACGGATCGGCCGGAACGGCCGAAGGAACCAACGTAATCGTTGGCGCTTGCCGTTCACAAGCAGGCAGCAAAAGCAGGGCAAAAATAAGAACAAGGGCTGAAAATCTAAAGGGGGTCAAAATACGAGGGCGATCTCTACTTGATTTCAAAAATACTAGCAATCCCATCCCTCCGAATGAAAAAACGTCCCTCTATAAACAGGTTGATGAAACTCCATAAAACAAGATGAGCATTGAATAGGTGCAGGACAGCGCGGTGAGGCATTAGATAGAGTTTGGCTGATACATCATCGCCGCGCCATCTTGTCCTTTAAGTTGATTACCAGATTAATCATCTAATCTTCATTAACAAGTTTTCTGTAACAGATCGAGAATTCTTTCCTGATCTAAGCAACGGATTGTATCTTAGTTGAGCCACGATACAATAATAGGATGCAAGCGAACTATGTACAAAGACTACGATTTATATTCAGCAAAACTGGCCCCACTCGCTATATCGGCCACCTCGATGTGGCCCGCGCCCTAGAACGTGCCTTAAATCGGGCCAAAATCCCCATTGCCTATACTCAGGGTTACAATAAACGGCCGCGTATGCAGTTTGTCGGGCCGCTGCCCCTCGGCTTCACCAGCGAATGTGAAATTGCCGACATCTGGCTCATGGAAGCGATGGAACCAGAGATAGCCCACGAACAGATGATGACCCGCATGGCCCCTGGCATCGAAATATTTGACGTCCAAGAAATTCCCCTATCGACCCCAGCTACCCAAACCCTGACGACCGAAGCCAAATACGAAGCCGTCATCCTTGATCCAATTGAGAAGTTTGACTTACAAGCCAGCATAGACACCTTTCTAGCGGCCGATTCTATCGAACGAACTCGGCGGGGAAAGGTCTATGATTTACGGCCGTTAGTCATCGACTTGACGCTCTACGAAACAGAAGATGCCGCCTTGCGAATAGATATGCACCTCTCCCTCCTACCGGGCAAAACTGGCCGCCCCGATGAAGTCGTGGCCGCATTAGGGCTAGACCCGCTCGGCGCTCGCATCCACCGCAAAGCGATCGTATTAGTCGACGAACCAATCCCGATGCCCTAAAGGAGAGATGTTATTGACCAACCGCCTCCGGCCCATTCACAAGGAGCGCAGGCTTCCAGCCAGCCAACTAACTCTCATTACGCTTCTACTCATAGCCCTGGCCTGTAACCTCGAAAGCCAACTAACGCCCACCACCATCCCAACCGCCAATTCCGAATCAGCCCCAACACCCACCCTCCAGATACCTCCAACCGCAACCCAAACAGCCGTTGATCCAGACAGCGGCTGGACGTTGCTCCAACCCGGTTTAGAGCGACGGACGATCAACTTGCAAACGGCCGAAAACGAACAACGGGAATCACTTTACATTTTAAGGGTCGATCCAGCCCACTTTCGCTTCGATGTCGGTTACCATCCCGGCCAACCCCAAAGCCTGGAACAGTGGCAAACAGAAACCGGTGCCTTAATTGTCATCAATGGCGGTTTTTTTACCGAAGAAAACATCGCTACCGGTGCTATTGTGGTCGATGGGCAGGCGAGCGGAACCAGTTATCAGGATTTCGGAGGCATGTTATCGATAACGGCCGATGGCCCCGCCCTTCGCTGGCTGCCCCAACAACCCTACAATTCAGCCGAAACCATAGTGGCTGGACTGCAATCTTTTCCCATGCTTGTCACCCCCGGCGGTCAGCTTGGCTATCCTGATGAGGACGGCGACCGCGCCCGCCGCACCGTCATCGCCCAAGATACACAAAGCCGAATCCTATTCATCCTGGCAATCAACGGCTCCTTCACCCTCCACCAAATGAGCCGCTTCTTGGTTCAATCAGACATGAATATTGACCGCGCCTTAAACCTCGACGGCGGCACCTCAACCGGCCTGCGCCTCAGCGAACCTGCCGAAGGCATCGCCGCCTTTTCTCTCCTCCCAACTGTAATTCTTGTCTACCCCAAAAATTAAAGCCGTAATTGGGCAGCCGATTTTACCCCGCTTACAAATTACCAATTACGTTTTACCCATCACCAACCGGAATCTCCACCACTAATGTCGTCCCCTCTCCCGGATCACTTTCCAAACTCACAGACCCATTAAACTGAGCCACTCGTTGCCGCATGGCGATTAATCCAAAACCACCATCCGTATCGGCCGTTTTCCTATTCCTTTCTTCGTTCATACCAATCCCATTATCTTGTACATCCAGGATGACGACGCTTCCCATATACGAAAGGGTAATGTCAACTTGGCTGGCGCTGGCATGTTTGCGAATATTATTCAGCCCTTCCTGAGTTGCCCGAAGCAACGTCACCTCAACATCTGGATGCAGGAGTAACGGTTCCCCGGTTGAAGTTGTCTGAACCCCAACGCCCGTTTGCTCTGACCAGCGAACGGCCGTCCGCTCAATCGCCTCTGGCAAGGTGTGACCTTCCAAGGATGCTGGTCGTAAATTATCAACCACTCGCCGGGCCTGTTTGAGGCTGTCACGAGCCATCGTCCGGGCAAAATCCAAATGAGTTGCAACGGTTTCATTATCTGATGGCAGGGCTTGATCGGCCGCTTCCAGGTGCATGATGATGCTCGTAAAACCTTGAGCCAATGTATCGTGAATCTCATGCGCTAACCGCTGTCGCTCAGCCAACACCCCCGCCCGCCGTTCAGCTGCCGCCAATTCGCTTTGCGATTGCTCCAGCTCCTTAATCAGATCCCGCCGTTGAATACTTTGTCCGATAATGGCCCTCATCCAGAGCGCCATAAGGATTGCAAGAGCGGCAAATAGTCCATAAATGAAAAAAAGAGGCCCATCAATGGAAAAGGGAGAGCCATCCGCAGTGATTTGAATATAAGCAAACATGGCTGTGACAACGATGCTGCCGGGAATGGCTAATTGTGTTGGCAGTAAGGAGAAAATCATACTAAACAATCCGGCCAACATAAATAAGAAAGCCCGATCGATTCCAACCAATATAAACCACAATATCAGTACCCCAACCACAACCAATGACATAAGACCCGGATGTCGTTCCAACTTCGGAAAGCGTTTGGGCAGTCCGATTGTTCCCAGGAAATGCCAAACAACTGTGATGCCAGATAAGATAAGAGCAGTTTGTTTATCGGCCGGACTATTATCCTGATCTAGCCAAGTGAAAATAACCGACAAAAGCAGCGTGATATAGAATATTAATTTCCAAATCCAATCAAACCGAATCCAGACATCATTATTAGGTTGAGAAATTTCGGCCCTTTGAGAATTCTCTTTTTCAATCATTGTTCAACTCGACGCATCATTTACACCAAACAACCAATTGGACGGATAGTCTCTAATACTATCCGTCCAACAAATTTTCTATCCAGTCTAATACAATTTCTCAAAAACACCCATCAACTAGACTTTAACAGTAGCTATTATCGAAAGCAATCTGTCAGTCTGCTAGGGTGTAGCAAAAACTCGTTACGGAAAAAGGTAGACAAAAAGAGCTTCAGGTGATTTCGTTATACATTCCCCCTAAGTGAGTATTCCCCGTTCTCGGATTTATGAGACGCTGGAGCGATTGGTGGCGAAGGGATTGGCAGTTGATTTTGTGGACGGCCGTTGTTCTTCGACTAGCCCTGAGGGGTGGCGGTGGATTTGAGTGTGTTTGTGGCGTACGGCCGTAAGACGCAAAAATAGGCCAACCAAATTCTCGGTTAACCTATTGTTTGTCACGTGCGGGAGCGACGGGATTCGCTCACTCACGTGTATAAAATCAGTAGAATTTTTGCCCAATTATTTGTCGGAAAGCTATCTAAAAGCAGCATTTGCCTTGTTGAATCAAAATTTCTAGTGCTAGAGGGGTCGCTCAATTCCATCCTCCCTCGAATAATGGTATTTGCAACTTGTCTCTTAGTTTTGCTTTTTTACTAGCCCAGGTCGTTTGGTAAGTCGTTCACCCATCAATTGAATGCTAATATTCACTCGGCAATAGTATAGTTGTTACCGTTCTATCCGATTCGGTGATGACATATATCTTGGTTTTATACTCCAAGTCATAAGCTGAGAACACCCGTCCTTCCTTTTCAACAGCACGCCTATTTTGCTCAATATCTTCTTCTGGCAAATCTCCCCAATCTCCTCTTCATATTAACCACAGCATTCAGAATACCTTTCCAGAGCAAGTGTTATTTCCAAGTTGAGAAACTCAGCTCTATCCATTTTTGATCCTGTCCTGTCAAATTTATATTCTCAATTTTTATTTGAGACAAATGGTTTTGATTAGTGGATACACAGATATAATTACCGCTTTCAATTTGGGGGATATTTCCAATTGTTAGCATAGATTCAATTTCTAGGCAGCCTTCTTTTTCTGGTTGCGTTTTACCAACAAAATTTGCTCTGGCACTATTTATTGGCTGGAGAAAGTAAAAATATATACCTCCTCCACCCCGGCTCACTGCAAGTTCAATATCTGCATCCTCTGATTTGGTTAACAATCCAGATTCAAGATCAAGTGCGAGATTCTCAGATGCTTCATAGGTCTCAAAATCAACATAAAGTCGAATATTTTCCTGTGAGATCAAGGAAGCTGTATTGCTACTATTAGAGATATCGAGCGTCAGAGAGGTAGCATTATCATTAACGGTTGGGACAAGGTCATTACAGGAAGCCATGGAAAACATGATGATTGAAAACCATAGAAAACTCTTTATGCTTTTTTGGTTAAATCTTATTTTTTTCATAATTACCAATCCGTCCGATATATTCCATCCCGGAATAATTCAATTTCAAATTCACGTCTTCTAATTAACCCAGGGTCGCCAAGATTTGTCCATAACCTCATTTGCTCGGGAACAGCCTGATAATTTCCTTGGTTTAGCAAAATTACCAAGTTAGAGTTTGCGAAGCCATTAGCTCCAATATTAAATGCGAAACTTACTAGAGCATCATATTGATGCTGGGCTAATGATACAGTCACATTGTTATTCACAGATCTTTCAAATCTTACTAAATCGCTCTCAAAAATCTCTAGACCTTCCGTTTCGGAAATGCCATTTAAGAATGGCTGTTCAGAAGGATCGACAGTATTACAATTCTCGAAATGCACAAGATGTCCAAATCCAATAGTGCAATGACCTGCTGAATCATTATATAAAATTGGTCTGAAGGACTCAAAGCGAGCAATAAACTCTAACCCAGCTTGACTTACTTTTGTGGGTTGAAATATTGGCGTCGTAGTAGGTGGAACAGGTGTAGGGGTTTGTGGCACATTCGTCGGAGGCGGGGTTGGTGTGCTTGGAACTGGCAGGTCTGTTGATGTTGGCGGCAACGATGTTGGTGTACGGCAGGGTTCAGCCGTTGGGCCAGGTGTTGGTTCTTCAGGGATACGCCACTTAAAGCAAAGAGAGACAGAGTAAGGAAGAGAAGGAAGAGCAATTTCTTCCGCTTTCTATCAAGGCCAGTTTGGTTTGCATATCGACCAGATTGCCAGACTATCAAGGATATTAGAGAAATCCAGATACCGGTCAAGGGATCAAAAAATCTGCCACCCTTAAAAATCAAGCCCGTACTCCAATCATAGATACCGCCAGAACCGCAGTCCAGGTAAGTCACCGGCCCCTCTTCTCCAAAGAGCACCATGCCCTCCGGGGTGTATATCCAGGCCATTGACACCTTAGCCGTCTCGTTCGTCGTCTGACGTACCATGCCATTGCCATCCCGCTGGTAGTATCGCCACTCATCATCAGCCATCCCCTCATCAACCACCTCGGCAATACATTGAGCACCATAAAGGTAATGTTTGTCATCGCCAGAACTGCTGTCCTCAAACAGAATGCGGTGATGGTAATCACAGAACCAACGGTCGCTGTCATTGAAACCCGTTACCCCAGGATGCCGCCATCTGTTCCTTCACTTTTTGCCAGGCGACCAAGAAGTTGCCATCGCCCACATTAAGTTAAGAGAAGATGCCTTATACAATAGTACCTTCTCCTTGTTGGCACTGACTACCAAATATTTTAGACTTTAGACGGTTATTAGACTGTTAACGAATTGTTTTAAGCTATTATTGTGTAAAGGAGTCATCAGATGTCGTTTGAATATCGGATGGTGAAATGTCCCCGCTGCGGTTCATCTTCGGCCCTGGAATATGGGTCTTGCCAGAAGTGTGGACAGGAATTGAAAGCGTCAAACACGGCCAATATGTTCTTGTTGGGTGCTGGCGGGGCTGTTTTTATCGTGGCGCTTATGAGCCTGTTGATATTTTTGACACGAGACACTGCTCTGGGCGGCATATTGGCATTGAGCGTCATTGGGCTGAGCGTCCTCGTCGCTATCATCGGCAATATCTGGCTTATCATCGCCGCTTTCCGGGTTGATGTTATGTGGGGTATGGCCTGTTTTTTTATTCCATTGGCGCAATTGGTATTTCTCTATAAGCATACTGACCGGGCAATTGTGCCGTTTATGCTAAGTGTTTTCTCTTTAATCTTGTTGTTAATTGCTTCGTTTGCTTTGCCTTAACTTAATTCCATTTGAGATTGCTGCGGGTTTGCCAATAGGTGGTGGGGGGTTCGGCGAGGGAGGCCAGAGTCTCGGCCGTTTCTTCGTCCCAAGCGACATTGAAGGCGGCGATATTTGAGCGAAGGTGGGCGATGGTGGCGGCTCCGCTAAGGGTGACGGTGGCCCAGGGTTGGTTTATGACCGCCGCCAGGGCGAGAGCATCTATCGTTGTTTGTTTTTGGGCAGCCATTTTTTCTAGCAAGGCTCTTTTTGGGGCGAAATCTGGATTTTGATTGCGGGGGGTGAGACGGCCGTTTGCCAATGCTTCTTTGACGATGACAGCCAGCCCTGCCTGGTGGGCCTCATTTAATAAAGGGCTGGCGGATGTCTCTAGTAGATTCCAGGTTGCTTGAACAGAACCAAATAGTAAGTGACCGTCGTATTTAATGGTTAGCGCTTTTTCTAGGGTTTTAGATTGATTCTCGCCGCTCAAACTTAAACCAATGACGGTTCCATCTGCTTTCAATCGGGCTAGTTTAGTTAAGACGGCGTGGTTGTCCAACACGCCGCTTTCCAGGGTGGCGGAATGGATTTGATAGACATCTAGGTGTTGGTTTAAGAGGGAGCGGCTTTCGTGAATTTGACGTTGGAGAACGGGTAAGGAATGTTCTTTTACTTCGTGGATTTCGGCATTTACTTGCCAGTCGGCAGTATAGGTGTAGCCCCACTTTGAGCCAACGGTCACGGCTGCCGGATCAATCTGACGGCTTGTTAACCAGGAGGCGAGGAACTGTTCGGCACGGCCGTAAGAGCGGGCGGCGTCGAAGTAGCGAACCCCCATTTTCCAGGCGGCGTCAAGGACATTGTGGGTGTGGGCTTCGACGGCTTCGATGGTACGGCCGTCTGGTAAATCCGCTTCATGGCCCAGGTTGATGTAGCCTGGTCGACCTAAGGCGGCCAATCCTAGCCCGACGGCCGTTACCTGATGTCCTGTTGTTCCGAACTGATGTAATCTCATCATGAAACCCTCCGAATTGATAAAACATTATAAACAATTTCCGATAAAGTGGTATGGGGCTGCCTTATCGACAACTTTTCAAGCTATAATGAATAGGTGCAACAGCTACAGTTGGCCCTGTTGGGTACATTTCATTTTAAGACGAGTGATGACGTCACCATTAATTTGGCAACGGACAAGGCGCGCGGCCTTTTAGCTTATCTGGCGGTTGAAGCAGATCGGCCTCACCGACGAGAAGCGTTGGCCGGGTTGTTTTGGCCGGACTTGTCAGAGAAGCAGGCTCGTTACAACTTGCGCCGGACGCTGCATCGGCTGCGGCAGGCAATAGATGGGGTCATACCGGATGCCAGTAAACTGTTGTTGACAGTGGATCGGCATGTCATGCAATTGCAAGCGGGGGAGCTGGTGCAGGATTACGCGCTGTTCCAACAAGCCTATGCTACTTATGAAAGGCATGATCATCAAGACGGGGCCGTTTGTATGGAGTGCTTAGAGAACCTAGAAAGCGCGGCCAGCCTCTATCAGGGTGAATTTCTGGCTGGTTTTTCGCTGGCGGGCGGGGCGGCATTTGAGGAGTGGCTGCTGATACAGCGAGAATTTTTGCAGCAGAAAGCGTTGCAGATTTTGCATATCCTGACTGATTTGAAGGAACAGCAGGGCGAGCATGAAGCTGCGCTATCTTATGCACAAAGCCAGATTGCGCTTGACCCTTATTATGAGCCAGCTTACCGGCAGGGTATGCGCATTCAGGTGGTCAAAGGATCGCGGTCACAAGCGCTGGCCCTTTACAATCAATGTCGCCAATTCTTGAATGACGAATTAGGCGTGGAACCGGATGCGGAAACAACGACCCTTTTTGAGCAGATTAAAGAGGGCGAGTTAACGGCCGTTCCGCCTCGATCTGCCCAAACTGAACTCCATCATTTTCCAACAGCCCATACTCCTTTTATCGGCCGTCAGCAGGAGCTTGACCAGATCATGACCAAACTGGCTGATCCGGGCTGTCGAGTTCTTTCTTTGCTGGGGCCGGGTGGTATGGGTAAAACCCGGCTTACTTTGGAGATAGGTCAACAGCTTATGGATGGCCCGAGTATATATCGAGACGGAGTCTATTTTATCTCCCTGGTTAATGTGATAGATCGGGACTTGCTGGCGACGACTATTGCCCAACGATTGGATTTGCGGTTGGAAGAGCAGACAACGCCACGCCATCAACTGCTGGCTTATCTTCGAGATAAGGATATGCTGCTGGTATTTGATAATTTTGAACAAATTGAGGATGGCGCTTCGCTGGTGGATGAGATTGTGGGGAAGGCGCCGAAGGTGGAGATTTTGGTGACATCGCGGGAACCGCTCAATATTCAGGTGGAACGGCGGCAGATGATTGGGGGAATAGATGTAATGGGGGAGCGTTCTGAAGCTGTTGAACTATTTCAACGGAGCGCTCGGCGTATGGTTCCTAGCTTTAATTTGCATCATGATGATAAGACGGCCGTTATGGAACTAAGCCGCCTGGTTGATGGCATGCCGCTGGCATTGGAGCTTGCGGCTGCTTGGGTGCGGGTGATGAATCCAGTGGACATCCTGGCAGAAACGAAGAAGAGCCTCGATTTCCTGGCCTCTCCTTTTCAGGATTTGCCTGAACGTCACCAAAGTGTGCGGGTGGTGCTGACCCAAACCTGGCAGCTTCTGTCCTCCCGTCTGCAAGCGATCTTGAATCAGTTGGCCTTGTTTCCTGCCGGATTTTCTCTGAAAGCGGCTCAGCATATGTTGCCTGAGCTAACGAAGTTAGATATCGCTACCCTGCTTGATCGATCGCTGCTGCGGGGGCTGCCGCAGGAACGGTATGAAATGCACGAGCTGCTGCGTCAGTTCGCCTTGGGCCAGGCGCAACAGCCGGAGCAGCGTTTTCAAGCCCAGTACAGTCGTTATTACCTGAATTTAGTTGGACAGTATGAGGAATCTTTATATGGCCGAAATCCTCAGTCAGCGATGCCGGTGATTCAGGCGGAGTTAGCCCATATCCGTCAGGCGTGGCGATGGGCATTGGCGTTGGAACAGGTGGAGATACTGCGGACGGCCGTGTCTGGTCTTAGCCGCTTCTATCATTTGGCTGGCTTATTCCAGGAAGCCCAACAACTATTATTGGCAGCTATTGAAACGATCCAAAGCTGGCCTAAAACGGCCGAAACCACCTTGTTGCTTTGCGAACTTCATGCCGCAGCCTCCCAATTTCTGGGTCAGATTGGCCAGGTTGAAGCAGCCATCGAGCAGGCGCAGACTATGCGCCGCTTAGCTGAAGAAATAGAAGCGGTAAATTTAGTGGCTAAGGCCCACCGACTCACTGGAGAATGGTATAGATACCAGGGTCGATTTGCTGAAGCAGAAGCGCAATTAGAGAAAGCGATACAATCCTATACGCTGCCTCTCCCCAACCGCCAGGTCGCTCATGCCCTCAATGAGATAGGCTTTATCCATCTCAACCAGAGTCGTTACCCGGCCGCCCTGGAAGCCTTCACCCAAGCCCGGCAAATGTATGAGGAAATTGGGGATCAGACTGAAACTTCAACCACGCTGGGTAACATTGGCTATCTGTTCCAACTCCAATCCGACTTTCCACAAGCCCTGGAACATTTGCAGCAAGCCCTGGCTATCGCCGAATCGATCGGATACAAGCAGGGCATTGTGAAACATAGTCTGGGCCTGGGCAGTGTTTTTCTAGATCAAGGCGAGATCGAAACCTCCCGAAAGACCCATGAAAGAGCATTGAAAATGGCTCAAGGGTTGGGCTACCTGCGAGGCATCATTACCAGTCTTATTCAGATAGGCAGCACCTACTTTAGTGAGGGGAAACTTCCAGAAGCGGGGCAATGGTTTCAACGGGCCAGAACACAAGCCGAAGCGGTTGGGTTGCGTGATCTGATCGCCCAAGCTGTCAGTAAGCAGGCCACCGTTTTCGCTGTTCTTGGTGATTATCAGGCTGCCATCGCCCATTATGAACAGGCGATTCAATGGTGGCGAGAATTGGACAATCAAACCGAATTAGGTCGGAATTTGAGCAACCTGGGCAATATCTATTTTCGTCAAGGCGATCCTGAACAAGCCATCCGATATTTTGAGTCCGGTCTGACTGTGGCCCAAGAGACCGGTTCCCAGCAAGTCATCGCTGGCACCCGCTTATCCCTCGGCAATGCCCATAAACAGCTAGGAAAATATGATCGCGCCTTATCCTATTACCAGCAGTCACTCTCTCTCAGCGAGAAATTTGGGCTTCGCTCCAACGTTTCTAATAGCATCGGCTCTATTGGACTCATACATTATGAGCAAGGTAACTTTGATGAGGCCCGCAAGGCCTATGAGCGAGCTTTGAAATTGAGCGAGGAAATGGGTAAAATCTCCTTGGTGGGGTTGTGGTGGTTGAATATTGGTCAGGCTGAAATGGGCTTGGCCCAGTATGATTCGGCCTTGGAAAATACGCAGAAAGCCATTGTCCGGTTTGAGGAACTGGCTAACCAACGGATGAAGGCGATGGGGTTGGTGCAGCAGGCCCAAATTTTGTTAGAGCAAGGGCAGCTAGCGTTGGCCTCTGTTTCGCTGGCCGAATCGTTACAAATTAGCGAACCTATTCAGGAAAAAATACTACTCTTTGAAGGGTATCTGCTTCAGGCGCGGTTGTGGGCGGCGCTTGGGGAAGGGGATAAGGCACAGGCGGCGCTTGAGCGGATGTTGGGGCAGTATGACAGTCCCGCCGATCAGGCGCGGCTGCATTATCATCTGTGGCGATTGACGGGGGATCAGGGTAGTCGGGAGACGGCCGTGACATTATATGAGCGATTGTTGACGCAAACGCCTAATTATCGGTATCGGCAGCATTTGAAGGAGTTATTGTCGAATTGATGGGTTGTCGTTTCTTATTCTGGTAGATCGTTCGTTTCTTGAATCAACTGTTGCACAACGGCCTGGAGGCTGCCTGTTTCATTGAAGGTAGCGAGTTGGCGGTCGGCGCTAGTACCGTTTTCCATAATGGTGTGGGCGTAGGCGACTTCGCTATGGCTACCGAGATCGTCGACAACATCTTCTAGGAACCAATCTAGCAGTTCGGTGATCAGCTCGCGGGCGGGGAGTTCTTTCTTTTTGCCGAAGTCAATTAACATGCCATCTAGTCCGTCGCGGACGGCCCGCCATTTGTTTTCTTCGATGACATCGGCGGGGTAGACGCGGAAGTTCATGTTGTCATAGCGCAGTTTCCAGAGTTTGGCGATGATGGCCTGGAAGATGGCGGCGATGGTAACGGCTTCTTCGACTTTGGTGCAGACATCACAGAGGCGGAATTCGAGGGTCGGGTATTCCCAATTCGGCCGTACATCCCACCAGATGCCTCGGCCGTCTATGAGACAGTTTGTCTTTATCAAGGTGTCTACGAGGTCTGTGTAATCGGCCCATGAGTCAAATATTCGGGGAACGCTGGTTCGGGTGAAACCACGTAAGACTGCGCTGCGATATGATTTCAGGCGGGTGTCGCGGCCCATTGAGAAGGGGGAACTGGTTGACAGGGCTAAAACGTGGGGCATGAGATAGCGGGCGGCGTTCATGGCTTCGATCAGAAACTCTCGATCTTCAATAGCGATATGGATGTGGGTGCTGAAGGTGAGAAGTTGTTTGGCAAGCTCTTCGCGGTCAAAGTTGTCCCCGGCCAACGGTTCGGCCGGGGTACTCTGACGGCCTAGTAGATTTGAAAAGGGATGGGTTCCCGCTGCAATAATTTCGAGGCCATGTTGGTTGGAGAGATCGGCTACACTGCGCCGGATTTTTACTAATTCCTGGCCCGCTTCGGCAGCTGTGCGACAGACTTTGGTGCCAATTTCGATGACGGATTGGCTCATTTTAGGTTTGAAATCAAACTCGCGCAGCACCCGGTGATCTTCTTCGAGGATTTGGGTGATGTAAGAGCGGAGTTCCCCAGTGGTAGGGTCTACAACTTGATATTCTTCTTCAATGCCGATGGTTAGCGAAGGGCCTTTCATAGGTTTAGGATTCTCCCATAATAATCTGAAATATCTCACCCAAAGGTGCAAAGACGCAAAGGAATATTCTTGGCGACTTAGCCTCTTCGTATGAAGTGAACTTTATTTAATGGCATCACCGTTTTTGGACGACGAAGGTGGGGACGGAGGAGCCGCCGCCAGCGGTGACGTTGAGTAGGGGGTCGGTGCCGAGGCGGGTCAGGCAGCCGTCCATATATTCGCCGTAGAAGGCGAAGGGGGCGGTGTCTTGCATACGGTTGCTGAGGTGGGTACGGCCGTCCACTAAACTTGGATAGGATTCCCAGGGAATTTCGACTCGTTCCTGGACGATGAAAGGCGTTTCTAGGGCAACCTTTATCGTCTCGTTCCACTCTTCATCAGTTGCTAACCAGCCGAGAACAATGCCCTTGCCGCCATACTCATCGCTTGGTTTGAGGACAAAGCGGTTACGATACTTTTGAATGAACGGGATGAGGTCAACCGCTCTGCCTTCGTGGGTTGTGTGTCGCTCTTCGACTGTTCGCGTCCAGGGTATGTGGTCATCGATGGCTCGCAGCTCATTCGTATTGAACAGATGTTGATTGCGTTCGTCACTTAGGACGGCCAAGCTGGTTTTCTTATACAGGATTTTGCAGCGGAAGGGGTTGACCATGCAAACGTTATTGTCCAGCACGGCTCGGACAACTGGATGATCCATCCCGCCCCGCTCAACCAATTCGGTGATTAGCACCCGCTTGTAGATCAGGTCAACCTGGAAGTCGTCAGCGTACAGCTTGCCGTTACGATACTCCATTTCGCGGGGGTCGGCGATGATGCAGTTGATGCCTTGCGATTTGAAATAGGCCATGAAGAGACGAAATTCACTGTAGGTGGGCACTTCTTTCCAATCTAAAATGATGATGTTTGGAATCTCCCGACGGCCGAGCCATTGATGGTAGGCATCTAACAAGGCGTGCATGGTGTTGTGGCGAGAGGGTAGACTGCGGACTTCATATTTGTGCATGAATTGACGCATGACCGGTAGGCCGTAAAAGACTTCGGTGAAAGCGTCGTTATAGGCTGAGGCGGCCGGGACTTCAGCGTTGTACTCGGTGAAGCGGAGTTCGTCGCGGCTGGTAATGTAGAATGCGTCTAGGCGAGAGACAGGGGTGGGACTGCTAAAACCAGGTTCATGTTTGACTAATTCTGTTTCCCAATCTTCCAAATAGAATTGTTTTTGGAAATCTGAATCGTCGATGGCAGCCCGAAAAGCTTTGTCGAAGGCGCTTAGAACAATGCGGACGCGCTTCCGTAGGAAACGGTATTCGCGGGGGGTGAAGAAGCGGGGGCGGAGGACGGTGCAAAGCGGCCGTTCTCCAAAGTACAGCCCGTGTTGGGTCAACTGTTTGGTCAGTTGGGCCTGGGTGTCCTGGGCCATTGTGTCTGTCAAGAGATCATGATAGGTTTGGATTGCTTCTTGGAGTAGCATAATTACCTTTGGTAATTGGCGGTAAAAAGCACCGCTTGTAATTGGTAATTAGCAATTAGCTGATACGATTCAATTACTAATTACTAGTTACAAATCAAAACAGATTATTCTTCTGATGATTCCTGACGGCCGTTAAACATGGTACTCCATTTCAACTCTTTGACTTGGGGGCGGGGTTCTTTGGCTAGACGGATTACCATGTCGGCCATGTGAGTGACGACCCAATCGAAGTAGAAGGGTGTGAGGGAGTTAACGTCCATATCGGGGGCCGGGTTCATGAAGTCAATGGCATAGGGGATGCCGTCGCGGACGGCCCATTCGACGGTGTTCATGTCATAGCCTAAGGCCCGAACAAGGGTCAGGGAGTCATTGACGATCCGTTCTCCTAATTCTGGGGTCAAATGATCGTGTTGAACAATGTAACGTTTTTGCTTGGGGTCATATTTAATGGGCAGGACTTCCTTTTGGCCCAGAACCATGCAGCGAATGTATTGATCGTCATCCCACTCGATGAATTCTTGAAGAACCATTGTTAGGAGGCCGGATTCGTCAAAGCTGTGCCATAGTTCTTGCATGTTATGGCAGACATAGACATCTTTCCAGCCACCGCCATGAGCGTCTTTCAAGATGACGGGAAAACCACCTAAGTCTTCTACAATACCTTCCCAGGGAATTGGCGCTTTTAGGTTGCGGAGACTGTCGGGATGGATAATGCCGGGAACATACTCCTTGTTAGGGAGTACATAGGTTTTGGGGCTGGCAATACCGAGCTTGTTGGCCAGGGAAGCCTCAAAATATTTATCATCGGCCGTCCACATAAAGGGATTGTTGACTACAACCGTTCCTTGGAGCATGGCATTCTTTAAGAACGAACGATAGTAGGGTACTTCGTGAGAGATGCGATCTACAATGACGGCATACTCACAAGGCTCATCCATGTAACTGCCGCCCAGTTTTACATATTCGGCGATAACCCCCTCATCCCGTTTGTTCACCTCTTCGATGAAGGCTGGGGGAAAAGACCATTCTCGACCAACCATTAAGCCTACTTTCAATGTCATCTATTCATCCTCCTTTATTAGTTTGGGATATACGAGACTGGATTGTTGGAATAAACGTTATCATCATGATAGCCATCTGTCCAGTGGCGAATATCACGTTTAATCTGTTAATTGTAACTTCCAAATTGAGGCAAGCAAAAGAATTGACCAAATTTCAGATTTAATGTGATAGTCAGAAAGATTTACCGTAGAGAACATCGGGATAATAGGCCGTTTTTTGGAGAGATAATTTTGTGACTTTTGTGTTTTGGCTTGTCAGTGTTATCTGTAATAGGCTAAACGTTCAGCAGGGGCCACCAGACCTCGACGGTCGTGCCTTGACCTAATCCGGGGCTGTCAATGGTTATACGGCCGTTATACGACTCCACCACCCGCTTGACTAACGACAACCCCAATCCAACCCCTGGCACTGTCCGGCTCCGAGCTTTATCGACCCGGTAAAAGCGGTCAAATAGATGGGGTAAATCTTCCGGGGCCACCCCCTGACCTGAATCTTGAATCGTATGATGCAGCATTTGCCCTTTGACGTGTATCTGCCAAGTGATTGTGCCACTGTTGGGGGTGTAGTGGAGGGCGTTTTGAAGTAAGTTGCGGAAGACGATATGAAGATGGTTCAACCCGGCCGTCAGGGAAGGTAATGTGTCGGGAACATTCAAATTCAGTTGAATCTGTCGTGCCTCTGATTGGGTTGATAGCTCTGTGATAAGCTGCTGTGCCAGGCGAATAGGGTCTATTTGCTCGGTGCCAACATCTAACCGCCCGGCATCAAGGCGGGATAGGACGATTATGTCTTGAACGAGATTGCCTAGTCGTTCAGCCTCTTCGTCAATTTCGGCGATGTATTGTTTGCTGGTTTCTTCATCGACTAGCCCTTCGCGCAGGGCTTCAGTGCGAAGGCGAATAGTGGTTAAGGGCGTGCGCAGCTCATGGGAGGCGTTGCTGGCAAAGGCTTTTTGTTCTTCAATCATCGTTTCGACCTGGGTGGTCATGTGGTTGAAGGCCCGGGCTACCTGTCCAATCTCGTCTTGACGGCCGTCTGCCACCCGGGTTGAGAAATCACCAGCCGCAATATCGAGACTGGCCTGTCGCAGTTGAGCCAACGGCCGTGTCAATGAGGCGGCTAATATTAAGCTGGCTAGTATCGCCAAGACCATCAACCCTGCCACCCCTGCCCCTAAAGCCAACCATCGCTCTGTGATCAGGGCTTGGGCCTCTGATAAGGGAGCGGCCAGGCGGATGATGGCCAGTAGACGGCCGTCTTCTGTGATGGGGGCGGCGGTATAGACAGTCATTTCACCCGCCCGGTTCCGACGGGTGTTTGTCGTTATTCCTCCGCTGCGGGCGGCGATGACTTCTGGATTGTCGGCGGTATTGTCTTCGGCCGTTTCATCGCTGCTCAACCAATAATCACCATCCCTATCCAACAGCATGACCTGAGCCTGACTTTGATTGGCATAGACCAGAAGCAAGTCCATAATAGCTGCTTCGCTTGTCTCGTTTTCATCAAGATGCTCCAAAGGTTCCTTCAATGCCCGCATCAGCAGTTGGGTCTGTTCTATTAGCTGATTACGGAAATCCTCGACCGTTCCAGTTGAGATTTGGTTCCCGGCCAGCAAGCCTAATGCTACAAAACCAATTATCAATAAGCCAGCATAGGCCAGCAGCAAGCGGCTGCGGAGGCTGCCCATTATCAGTCCACCCTGTCTTGATGGGCAAAACGATAGCCAACGCCTCGCACGGTTTGGATGAGGGTGGGTTGAGCTGGATCGGCCTCGATTTTTTCGCGCAGCCAGCGGATGTGGACATCCAGTGTCCGAGTATCGCCCAGCCAATCAGTTCCCCAGACCTGATCGAAAAATTCGGCCCGGGTAATGACCTCGCCTGGACGACTAAGAAGCAGACTGAGGGCTTCAAACTCTTTGTACCGTAAGGTTAATTCTTTGGCTCCTTTGAAAGCCCGGCGACTGTTTAACTCCAGGCGGATGGGGCCAACTTCGATTGTGTCGCTGATGGGCGGCTGGCGACGATCTAGCTCGACCCGGCGCAGTTGGGCGCGGAGTCGAGCGATCAGTTCACGGGTGCTGAACGGTTTGGTCAAATAATCATCGGCTCCTAGTTCTAGCCCCAAAATGCGGTCAATCTCATCCCCTAATGCGGTCAGCATAATAATAGGTACGGCGCTTCGCTGGCGTAGGGCTTTGCAAACAGCCCAGCCGTCCATCTCTGGCATGAGAATGTCCAAAATGACAATATCAGGCTGTTGGCTGAGGGCCATCTCTAGGCCATCGCGGCCGTTGTTGGCAACGGAGACCGTATAGCCAGCCCCGGTTAGCGCCAGGGCTAAGGGGTCGGTGATCATTGGTTCATCATCTATAAGAAGGATTGTTGTCATCTTGATGGGCATTGTGGCACAGGTTGGGCTGGGAATCAATACGCCAAACGGGATTTAAGATGGATTTAACATTGTTTAGGGCGCATTTAACCCAAGGGACGGCCGTTATCGCTATGATGTCAGCAAGTTAAATATTGGCAAACAAAACTTTACCTGGAGGTAAACAATGAAACGTATAAAAGGAATTGTCGCGGCTGGTACATTAACTGGCCTTATCTTAATCACCGTCGTTGTCCTCGACATCAGCAATGTAACTGCCAAGGGCGACTCTGGGGTTTTGCCCACCGTCGCCATTCAAGCACAACCTGTTGATGGCCTGGTGGGGGAAGACGCTGTTCAGGCTTGGCAAGAGTACAGCTCGGAATTGGAGAACACTGTTTCGGTGTTTCAGGAGCGAGAAACGACTTACCAGAGCCAGCTTGAAACCGCGAACGACACCATTTTACAGTTAGAAGAGCAGCTCAATAGCGCCAACTCATATGACGAAGAACATGAGGAGGAAGAACACGAAGAATATGACGAAGACTAAACGAAAACGGCCGACCAACTCCTTCGGCACAGTCAAGAAGTTTTTGGTCGTAGGTACATTTGCGGCCACGATGATTGGAACGCAGTTGATAGGGCAGCAAGATATAGCCGCCAACTTCAATGAACCGATAACGGTTGTTGTTCCGGCCAATCAAAGCCAACAAGATTACGCTTTCCCACCGAATTACACCGGCAATGAAGTCCAGCTAGAGGCGATTCCCCAGGCTATTTCCCCTGAAATCGTCCCGGTTGCCCGGACACAATCATCACAATAAGAGAAGGTCAATTTGGTGAATTGACTTCAATTTACCGGATTGACCTTCAGAACAATCCGTTTAATTTGTGACGGGTTTTTGAGGATAGACATGACAACAAACACAGATTTTATCCCTGCCATTTGGCAAACACATACTTTTCGTGCGATGGGCAGCCAGATTACGTTGTGGCTGGAAACGGCCGAAGAAGTCGCTGCTCGAGCTGCTTTTCAACGGATCGAGATGCTTTTTGGAGCTAATGAACAAGCGCTCAGCCGTTTTCGACCGGACAGCGAACTTTCTTGGCTAAACGGCCGTTGTGGGCAATGGACGGCTGTGTCCCCCTTGCTATGGACGCTGCTGAACAAAGCGCTTGAATTGGCTCAAAGCACAAATGGCTACTTTGATCCGACGACCCTGCAAGCGTTGGAGCAGGCTGGCTACAGCCAATCGTTTAATCGAGAAGCTATGAGTGTACCAGCGTATATAACAACGATGGCGGCTACAAGCAGTTGGCGAGACATACGGTTAGACGAATTATGCCAAACCGTTTGGCTGCCACCGGATCGCCCGGTCGACTTTGGTGGCATTGCAAAAGGGTATACGGCCGAACAAGCTGCCAACCTTCTTAGAGACTTCGGTCCATGCTTAGTTGATGCTGGGGGCGATTTGGTAGCTGGGGCTGCACCAACTGGTTATAGCGGCTGGCCGGTCGCGATCGGGTCGCCCTGGAGCGAAGGTAGCTCTCAGGCGACAGACCTGTTCACTCTCTCGCTGGCTGAGGCAACGCTGGCGACATCGGGGATAGATTATCGGCGTTGGTCGCAGAACGGCCGTCTGGCCCATCATATCATTGATCCCTATAGCGGTTGTCCGGCAGAGACTGATGCTTTGACGGTGACAATATTGAATCGGAATGCGGCAACGGCCGAAGCTTGGGCGACTGCAACGCTTATTAGGGGAACGGCTGGATTAGAGAGCCTCTTAGACAATGACTTGGTTGGTCTGGTTATGACCCAAGACGGCCGGGTGCTGGTTACCCCAGAAATGAATCAACAGCTAGCCCCGGTATCTAGTGGTTGAAGAAAGACCTAGCCACGAATTTACACCAATTGGACGGATTATTGGATATGACAATGACAACACAAACAAATATCACTTCACCTTCTACCCGACTTATTCGCCCCCTGGGATTTCTGTTTAGCCTATTTGCTGGCATTGCTGGGGGAGCGGCATTGTTAGGCGGCTTTTCGTTCTTGCTTAACGAGACAACCATTGTCACTGAATTGGTGGCCTTGCTGGGTATAACTAGCAAAACAGCGTGGCACTTTACTCGTTCGGCTGGAACTGTTGCCTACATTCTATTGGCTAGTTCCACGATTTGGGGTTTGCTATTGAGCAGTAAGATTATCAAAGAGACTGTCCCGGCGGCGCTGGCCCTGGTTATGCATAATGCTTTATCCTGGTTGGCTATTGCCCTGACTGGCTTACATGCAGTAGCCCTCCTTTTTGATTCCTATTTCACTTATACGATTGCTGATCTGACGATACCATTTATCGGCCCTTATGAGCCTGGTTGGGTCGGTTTGGGCATCCTGGGCATGTATCTGATGTTGCTTACGTCGGTCAGCTTCAATTTCCGTAAGAAAATCGGCCAGAAACGGTGGCGAAAGCTCCATTACCTGACCTTTATCGCTTATATCTTTGCCACGTTGCATGGAGCGATGGCTGGCACCGACAGCGGTAATCTTGGGATGCAGGCTTTATATTGGGGTAGCGGCTTGCTGGTGTTGTTTCTAACAAACTACCGTCTGCTAACGTTGCGTAGAAGATAAGGGAGATTAGGAAGGTTCTTATAGATAATGACTCATTCATTGACCATCTTGGATCAATTTAGCCGTTTTCCCATCGTTTGGTGACGTTTTTGGAACGGTCGATTTTTATTATGTGTAAAGATTCGTCGAAAAACCACTTGATAAGGGATCAAGGGTTACGAATATGCCCATTATATGGGTCGCAGGATGATGTACACGTACAGATTCACGGAGGTAAATGACATGACTCAACCGACGCAATACGATACGATTATTATTGGCAGTGGCATTGGTGGTGCATCGCTGGCCACTATCCTAGCTCGACACGGCTATAAGGTATTACTCCTCGAAAAAGGGCGGCATCCCCGCTTTGCAATTGGCGAGGCCGCTTTCTTCCGCACCTGCATGTGGATCTGGTTGACGGGCCAGCGATATGATATACCGGAACTGCTTCACATTATCAGCCCTGAAGCTATCGCCAAACATATCTCCCCCTCTGCTGGTTATAAGCAGACATTCGGCCAAGCCTACCACCGCGCAGACCAACCCTATCGCATAGAGGAAACCCACAACATCGTCACTCCGCTGGCCTTTTTCGCTCGCGACACTCATTTCTTCCGCCAGGAAATTGACCACTATCTGGTTAAAACGGCCGTCAAATACGGCGCAGAGTACCGCGACCATGCCACTGTTACCGATATTGAGTTCGAGACCGATGGCGTAACAGTCACGACAGCGTCAGGCGACTCCTTCCAGGGACGATACCTGGTTGATGGGGCCGGTTTCCGCTCTCCGGTTGCAGAAAAACTCAACTTACGTGATGCTGCGCCCCGTACGCGGACAAACAGTCGGGGCATTTTCAGCCACTTTTCAAACGTCCAACCCTTTCACGAGACATTAGATGGCAAAATTCCAGGCGCTTACTCGCTCTTTGAAGGCACTTTGCATCACGCCTTTGATGGCGGTTGGTTTTGGGTCATCCCCTTCAACAACAACGAATGGAGCGAAAATCCATTGTGCAGTGTTGGTGTCATGCTTGACCGGGACAAATTCCCCCGACCGGAGGGTGTCTCACCCGAAGAAGAGTTCTGGCAAATCGTTAGCCGTTATCCGGGCATTGCCAAGCACATGACAGGGGCCAAGTCTGTTCGGCCGTTCGTCGGCAGCGATCGCATCCAATACACCTCTCAACAAGCCGCTGGGCCTCGTTATTCCTTGCTTTCCCACTCTTATGCCTTCGTTGATCCCCTGTACTCCCGGGGTTTGATGTGGACGTTCGAGAACCTTTACGCCCTTGGCCATCGACTGATGAGCGCCTTGGATGCTAACGATTTCTCGATGGAACGGTTCGACTACCTTAACGGTCTTGCCGAAGCCCAACTCCAACAGGCTGACCAACTCGTTCACAACGGCTATCGGGCCATGTCTCACTTTGATACCTGGAACGCTTGGCTTCGAGTTTTCATTGGCGGCGAACTGCTTCCTGGCATCTATTATTGGCGCAAAGCGCTCAAATATATCGCCAGTGGCGACCGTCACTGGCTGATGGGTCTGGACACGGCGCCTAAGCCAGCCTTTGATACAAGTTTTGCCGCACCATTCCAGGCACTGGTTGATTCGGCCGATACATTGTTTGGGTTGATGGAACAAAAAGAAATAACCCCGGAGGAAGCTGGCGAGCGCCTGTTCACTCGCCTCCAGGCGTCCAACTTCCTACCCCACCCAAGCTACGCATTCGGCGATCCCGAAACGCTTCATAATGACTTCACCAAACCGTCAACCATCGCAAAACTTATCTTGTGGGGTAAGCTACGGGCTCCAAAGCCAATGCGAAAAGAAGTCTTCGACCTGCCGTTAGGTACCCTGCAAAAGATTGAACTAAACGGCCGTCTCATCACACCCCTGCGCCGGAAGTTCGCTGAGCAGAAAAAGCGGCCGTCCACCTCTGTCCCACTAGGGGAAACATCATGATAGCCAACGCTTCTAGTACCGTTTCTGCTAATGATTTTCGCGCGGCAATGGGCATGTTTCCTACTGGTGTTACAGTAGTGAGTACTGGTAAAGGCAATGACGTTCATGCCATGACGGCCAACGCTATCACTTCCGTCTCGCTCTCTCCGCCGCTTTTGCTCTTTTGTGTAAGCAAAAAGGCTGTCATGGCTTCTAAGATGCAAAAAAACCAGAGTTTTACGATTAGCATACTGGACGAAACGCAAACGACGTTATCCAATTACTTCGCCAAACAGGCCGTGGGCAACAAAGTGCCGGAGTTCAGATTCTGTGACTGGGCCAATGGTTCCCGGCTAGAAGCCTGCACGGCCGCCCTGAGTTGTTCACTATATGCCTTGTACGACGGTGGCGATCACTGGATCTCGCTTGGGCAGGTTTTAGACGTTTTCCAATCGGAAGTGAAAGCAGCGCCATTACTCTTTTACCAGGGTCAGTACCATCAAGTGGCCCACTCGATCCTGGCATAATTAAGTATATAGCCCTAAAAGTTTCATATCGTTATAATGACCGGATGGGAAATCTTGGCTCGCTTGCTGTCGTATTCGTTGCCTTATTCATCATCGTGCTTGCTGCCGGGCAAATGGGAAAAATCTTTGCCCGCATTAAGCTGCCCTTAATTAGCGGTTTCTTGTTTGCTGGAATCATTGCTGGGCCTTTTATCCTCGATTTTATCCACACGGAAGATATTTCAAGTTTCCTTTTATTGGATGAATTGGCTTTGGCTTTCATCACCTTTGCTGCTGGGGCCGAGTTAGAGCTTCATGTCATTCAAGGTTATCTCCACAGCATCATTGCCATTATCAGCGGCCAGGTTGTTGCTGTGTTTACCGTTGGCATTGTAACATTTATCCTCATCAAGGATTTGATCCCTTTCATGAATGGCTTGCCCCAGGTGGAGGTGGTCGCCATCGCCATTCTCGGTGCTACAATCATGATCGCCCGCTCCCCTTCTTCTGCCTTAGCGATTATCAAGGAGCTACGAGCTAGAGGCCCTTTCACCCATAAGGTCTTAGGGGCGACGGTGCTGAAAGATGCGGTCGTCATTATCATTTTCGCTGCTTCCGTTTCAGTAGCGGCCGTTCTTGTTGAGGGCGAGGTGTTCAATGTCGGCTTGCTCCTTTTTGTCATATTTGAAATCCTGCTTGATATTGTCCTCGGAGTTCTTATCGGCCTATTGCTTAATCTCATCATGAAGGTTCCCAACAACCTGCTTAAAAGTGGTCTGATTTTACTGATTGGCCTAAGTGTATTCTTAATCTCTACAACTCTGCACGACTTCCACCTCTTATCGCTTCCGGTTGGCATCTTCTCTGAACCCCTGCTTATCTGTATGACGGCCGGATTTTATATGGCCAACTTCACTGACCGGGCCAAGGATTTTCGGCATACCGTTGAAGAGATGTCACCCGTTATCTTTATGGTGTTCTTTACCCTGGTCGGCATCGAACTCGAACTTGATGTCATTGGCGAAGCCTGGGTTATCATCTTGATTTTGTTTGCTGTCCGTATCGTTGGCATTTTCATTGGCAGCTTTGCCGGAACCCTCGCTGCCCGTGATCCTGGCCCCGGCAATGCTCTACTTGGTCTTGGCTTTATCACTCAGGCGGGGGTTAGCGTTGGGTTGGCTAAGGAGATTGCGGTTGAGTTTTCTGAGTGGGGGTCTGAACTGGCAACTTTGTCCATTGGGGTGATTGTCCTGAACCAGATTGTGGGGCCACCTATCCTCAAGTGGGCCATCAACCGGGTTGGTGAATCGCATGGGCGGGGCGCAACGGCCGAATTTGATGGTATTCGTAATGTGGTTATCTTTGGCCTGAATCGTCAATCGGTTCAATTGGCGCTTCAATTAGAGTTACATGCCTGGCAGGTGAAATTGGTTTATCTACATCCAGAAGCGCTGCAAGATATGGACGTTACTCAAATTGATGTACATCATATTTCCGAGATTTCTTTGGATGAAATGGTTGGTTTAGAATTGGCCCAGGCTGACGCTATTGTTACCTTCTTGCCCGATGAGGAAAGTTATCAACTTTGTGAATTAATTTATGAGGAATTTGGCATCAGCACAATGGTCGCTCTCCTAGACGATCGGGTCAACTTTGATCGCTTTTACGAATTGGGCGTTAATGTCGTGGAGCCGCAAACGGCCGTTGTCTCTCTCCTCGAACATTTTGTCCGCGCTCCCGTTGGCGCTTCCCTTCTCTTGGGTATGGACGGCGTACAAGATGTTGTGGATATCAAGCTGCGTACCCCCGACCTAAACAACATCAGGATACGAGATCTGAACTTGCCCCTTGATGTCTTAATCCTTTCACTTAGTCGTAACAATCAAACTATCATCTCACATGGATATACCAAGCTCCGTGTTGGCGACAAGGTAACAATCGTTGGTCCTGAAGAGAAGCTGGCCGAGGTGATGGCCCGCTTTGACGGCTGACAATGAACATCCGCCATGACAAGACACGATAAATGGCTCATTTTAGTCGTTCTTTTGGTTGCTGCACTGCTGCGGTTGGCGGCCATTGACGATATTCCACCAGGGCTAACCCATGATGAAGCCGATCATGGGTTGGATGCCTGGGGAGTGGTTAATGGGATTCGGCCGATTTATTTCACGGTCGGATTTGGTCGGGAGCCGCTTTATGACTACAGTACGGCCGTCCTCATGTCTTTCCTCGGCCCCAGCTATTTAGCCGGGCGGCTAACCTCGGTCTTTATCAGCCTGATCTTTATTGCCGCTACCTATGCTTGGGTAAAGAAAGCGTTTAACGGCCGAACGGCTCTGCTAACGGCGGCGGGGTTGGCGGTTGGCTTTTGGCCGCTGATGACCAGCCGGCAGGCATTGCGGTCCATTACGTTGGTCGCTGTTTTGAGTCTAGCGGCCTATTTTTTTTGGCGGGGCGTGGGTAAAATCAGGCAAGGAGTTGATATCGTTGCGGCTGAGAAGCGATTTGCCAAATCGCTTAGCCAGAAGCCAATATTTAGTTTTTTGATAGCCGGGTTCTTCCTAGGTCTTTCGTTCTACACCTATATTCCAGCCAGGGTATTGTGGGTAGTTTTTCCGACGCTGCTTCTGTTGCTGCTGTTTGTAGGGAGGCGCTTTTTGGCTCGAATCTGGTGGCAAGTGGGATTGATGCTGCTGGTAGCGGCCGTGATTGGATTACCGCTTTTTCAGTTCCTTTCTAACAATCCGGAAGCGGAGAGTCGGCTGGATGAATTAAATGGGCCGTTGGTGGCTGCCAGGGAAGGGGATTTTCAGCCGTTATTAGAAAACACGGTAGCCGGATTGCAGATCATTAATATCGAAGGCGACCACCAATGGCGTTACAATCTGCCGGGTGAGCCAATACTATCCCCTGCTATGAATCTGCTGTTTGTTGTAGGGTTGATCCTAGCTTTGTTGACCTTGTTTCGTTCCAAACAAGTTTGGGAGCGAGCGGCCGTTTTTTTCATTCTGGTTTGGTTGATGGCGGGTCTGTCGCCTGCTTTGGTGACAGGGCCAGAATTAAGCACCACTCAAGCGATCGGTATGCAACCCGTACTCTTTATCTTTCCTGCTTTGACCCTGGATCGTTTTCTGGCGAGACAGAAGGACGGCCGTTTGGCCTGGCTCATTCCCATCCTCTTTGCCCTGGTCTTGGGGGGAACTATCAGCGATTATTTCTATAGTTGGGCCAATGCCCCAGAAGTGCGGGTGCAGTATGAAAGCAGTCTGGCGGCGGCGGTTGATTATCTGAACCAGCATGGGCCGGAGACAGCCGCCATTTCCACGACGACTCCAGATCGGTTTCACAGCCCAGCCGCCGGGGAGCTGTTTTTGAACAATCCGGCCGTTGATTTGCGCTGGTTTAACGGCCAACACAGCCTGCTCATCCCTCAAGACAGCCGAGAAAGCACCGTTGTCTTTAGCGGCTTTGCGCCGTTTGGTTCAGATTTTGGGGCATATGGAGTTGGGCTGCGAATTGAGACAACGCTGCCAATGCGGGAGACAGACGAGGATAGGCCGTTAACAGTTTATCGGGTGAATGGTGAATTGTGGCTGGCTCATAATTCACCCCAATTCACAGGAGATATTGAGGAACCATTGGAGGCGGTCGTTCCGGTTTCTTTTGGGGAGAATGCTGATTTCCTGGGTTACGATTTACAAACGCCCATCGTCGAGGCAGGGCAAGCGGTTCGGTTGGTGACGATATGGCGGGCGAGAAAGCCGCTGGATGATGGAGTGCTGTTTACGCAGCTTTTAGATGGTGGAGGACGGCCGATAGTTCAGGTAGACCGTCTTGATGTGCCTAGCTATTTTTGGGTTGCGGGGGATGTTTTCTTGCAATTACACCGCTTTAATGTGCCAGAGGATTTAGCAGAGGGCCGATATTCGCTTATTATCGGCCTTTATACCCGGAGCAATGAAAGGCGGCTGCCTGTGTTGGTGGGGGGAACGGCCGTCTCGGATCATTTGGTTCTGCCTTCGCTTGAGGTCGGCCATGAAGGATAGATTGCATGGGAGATATGGGGAATTAATTTTACTGGGCGGACTAACCTTGCTGGCTCTGGCGCTGCGGCTCTGGTGGCTGGACAGTGTTCCTCCTGGTTGGCGGGATGATGAGTTGATTAATGTCTTAGTCATCTCGCAAAAGGTGCTGGCTGGCGATTGGGCTATTTATTTTGCCGATGCGTCGGGACATGAAGGGCTGTATCATACGCTGGCGGCGGGAGTATTAAGGTTGTTTGGTTTTACGGCCGTTGGCATTCGGGGGCTGTCGGTTTTGGCGGGAACATTGACGGTTCCGCTGACCTATCTGGTTGGTCGGCGACTGTTTAGCAGCCGCTTTATCGGGTTTGTTGCCGCTTTGGCTTTAACGTTCAGTTTTTGGTCGTTAATGTATTCCCGTATTGGACTGCGTCATATTTCGGTGGTTGTTTTCACCTTATTGGCTTTTTATTTTGTTTGGCGCGGCTTACAAAAGGCTAGTCAATCCCGAAAAAGCGACCGCCCGAAAACGGTATTGATTAGTTTTGGATTGGCAGGGCTGTTCTTGGGGTTGAATTTTTATACTTATTTTGCCTCGCGGGGGGTGCCGTTGATTTTGTTGGCCTTTTTCATTTATCTGGCTTTGTTCCAACGGCCGTTATTCAGACAAAGTTGGCGGGGCTTTTTGTTGTTGGGGGGTGTGATGGCGGCTTTGGCTTTACCGCTGATAATCACCTTGAACCAACAGCCGGAAGCAGAGGCACGGGTAGCTGAATTGGCTGCACCGCTGATTGAAGCAAGTGAGGGAGATTTCTCCTTGCTTGGGGAGCATATTGTTCGCACGCTGAGCATGTTTCACAGCGATGGGGATGATGAATGGCTTTACAACATTCCTTTTCGGCCAGTTTTTGGCCCAATCGGGGCGGTGTTCTTTTGGGCTGGGGTTGTGATTGCGGTTTGGCGAACGGTTGAGGTCGTTAGGGGTAGGGACAAGATGTCATCTGATCTTACAGCGGCAGCGTACCCGTTCGTGCTTGTTTGGTGGTTGGTTGGGATTGCGCCTGGGTTTGTTAGTGTTCCAGCGGCTAGTTTGGGTCATACTATTGTGGCGCAGTCGGCTGTTTATCTGCTGGCCGCACTGCCTATTGGCATTGTGTTTCAAGCCTATCGCCGTGAACGGGAATATCTGTCAGATAACAGAAGTTTGTATCAACGGGCAGTGGGCAGCCGTTGGGTTTCCGTTGCTCTGGCCTTGTTATTTGTTGGTACTATTGGTTGGCGAGATACGGCCGATTACTTTAATGAATGGCCCAATCGAGGCTTGACTCGCTTTTTATATCGGGCTGACATTAAGGCGTTGGCCCATTATCTAGCTGATTACCCTGAATTGATTGATTTTGGGATAACAAGTTTGTTGGCTGGGCCGTGGGATAAAGAAGCATTTAAGGTTGATTTGGCGGAGACAACGGTTGTCAGCCCACGCTGGTATAATCCTGAACGGGCGATATTGTTGGCGATTGATGGTAAACGGCCGTTGAGCTTTAGCGGCTATCCGAATGTGCCTGTCTTGTATGAGGATTGGTATGAGGATAGACCTGATCAAAAAGCTGGAGACTATCAATTGGCCGAGATTGATAGCCGTACTTCCATAAACTCAGCTGAGAAGGTTTGTTTTCAGAATGGTTTGTGTTGGCTGGCGACTAATTATGATCAGACGGCACAGACATTGGAGATGGTCTGGTCGGTGGAACGGTCGTTGCTCCTGCCAGAAGCAAAGCTGATCAGTAACCCGCCGCCACCTGGCGTATATGCTGGGCCGCGCTTGTTGGTTTTCGGCCAACTGTTGGATTCAGAAGAGAACTTCTTGGCTGGCGATGATGGCTTCTGGGTAGATCCCTACAGCTTGCAGGTAGGTGATGTGTTTTTGCAGCAGCATCGCCCATTACTTTCTGACGGCCAACAGCCTGCTTTCATTGTTTTGGGTTTGTATGATCCGATGACGGACGAGCGGATTTTGACAGAAGACGGCCGAGATCATGTAAGGATGGAAATAAAATAATTGATTGTTGAATGTCGATAAAAGACATCGCTGGTGAATTTTCAATGAAGGGGGGATTCGCTGACCAATAACAATCGTTTCTATGAATTATGCTTGTGATGTGGGAAAGAATTCGCTCTAATAAGGGCATTGTTTTAATAATGGCCGCGTTTGTGGTTTTGGGGTTGGCATACAGCGTTGTGAATCCGCTGTATGAAGCGACAGATGAGCTGCGCCATTATCGCTTTGTGCGGGTGATCGCTGCCACTGGTAAATTGCCGGTTCAGGGCCAAGAGCCTTGCCGCTCCCAAAGTCATCATCCACCGCTTTTTTATGCCCTGGGTGCGACCTTAACTTTTTGGGTGGATACTGATAGTGATGTTTGCCTGAATTCACCAGAAAATCCCTTTTGGAACTATCGTTATTGGGAAGTGGGGGTCGATAATAAGAATCAATATTTGCATGGGGCTAATGAAGCCTTTCCCTGGTATGGTGATGCGTTGGCGACCCATGTGGTGCGGGGCTTAAATGTGTTCGTCGGCCTGGGGGTTGTGTGGTTCACCTGGGCTATTACCCGTGCCGTTTGGCCCAGGCGGCGAGGAACGGCATTGGCAGCGGCGGCATTGGTGGGCTTTAATCCGATGTTCCTCTATATGGCGGGGGCGATTAATAATGATGTGATCGCGGCTTTTAGTGGGGCGGCCGTTCTTTATGCCTGTTTCCGTCTGCTGCGCTCGTCAGCGGGTTTAACCTGGAAATGGGGACTGGTGATGGGTGGGTTGTATGGGTTGGCTTTGATGAGTAAGTTTAATTTAGCGGCCGTATTGCTCATCATTGAAGTGACCCTGACCTGGACGGCCTGGAAACGCCAGCAGTGGCGGCAGTGGTTGGTGGTGAATAGTTTGTTCGTTGGGGCGGCAACGGCCGTTGCTGGCTGGTGGTTTATCCGCAATTTATCTCTTTATGGCGAGCCGACAGGCTTCGTTGAAGTTACGCAGTTATGGGGGGTGCGGGATCCACGAGAAAGTTTTGGGCTGGCTATGTCAGAGCTGCCCTATGCCTGGACGACCCTATGGGGGCGCTTTGGCTTTGGGCAAATCCCACTACCCCAGCCTATTTATGATGGGCTGCTATGGTTGGCGACAGCCGGAATCGTTGGAGCCGTTCTCGGTTTTTGGCGTGACAAGGGCCGACGTTTCATTATTTTCCTGCTTGGCCTCCAAGTCGTTCTCTTTCTGGCGGTTCTGTTTAACTATATGTTGGTCAGTCCGGCGGGGCCGAACGGCCGTTTTTTCTTTCCTGCCATTGCAGCAATGGGTGTGATATTGGCTTATGGCTTGGGACAGTTGGTTGAGTTGTCCAAGAGCCTAGCCCCTAAGACGATGACTCGCCCACTACCGTTGATTTTTTCTGGAGGGATGTTTGGATTGGCCCTGGTCGCCTTGTTCGGCTACTTGGCCCCAGCTTATGCCCGGCCGCCTGAAATTGGGCAGGATGAAACGATTCCGAACCCGGTTAATGCTGATTTTGATGTCTTAGCGACGTTGTTAGGCTATGAGGTTAGCGAGACGACCGTGCAGCCCGGTGGCTATATAGATTTGTCGCTCTATTGGCAGGTGAATGCCCAGCCGCCAGGGGATTATTACCTCTTTGTCCATCTGATAGATGAAACGGGAACGCTTATTGCTCAGCGAGATACCCATCCTGGATTAGGCCGATTTCCAACGAGCCAGTGGCGGGCGGGCGATCGTTTTGTCGATACGATTCGCGTACACATATCTGAAACCGTTTACGCTCCGGCCCATGCCACGCTTAGTATTGGTCTTTATGCGCCGGGCAGCTTTCGGTTGGGCATTGTCGGCTCGGATGGGGTGGGATTAGGGGATTCTCTATCTCTGACGACTGTTCAGATACTATCAAAGGATGGACCGTATCCGAATCTACAGGATCAGAACTTCAATGATGAGATTCGGCTGTTGGGATTTGAATATGATCAGCGAACGGCCGTCGCTGGTGATTTTGTTGCTGTGACATTATTTTGGGAAGCTTTACAAGATGTGCCAACTGACTATATTGTTCAGGTTCGCCTTTTGGATGATAATGGCGAAATTCTGGCAGCGGCTGATAATCGGCCGTTAGGTGGAGAACGGCCGACAAACAGTTGGCTGGCAGGTGAGATGTTTGAGGACACGTACCGCCTTCTGATTGAGGAGCAGTTTCCTCCGGGAATTTATCCTATTGACATTGCCTTACTTGACACGGAGAATAATCAGCGACAGAATATTGTTGGAGAAGATGGTCATTGGATAGACAATCACCTTTTCCTGGCAAAAGTACCAGTGAATCTTCATATTGAAGACGGGAAATGAATCAAAGATCAGTTCGCCAAATCCGCAAAGTAGTAGCGGGGGGTATTTTGTTGGTAGGCGGCTTGTTGTATCTGCTGCTACCGATTATTGCCAATCGCTGGCAGCAGCTTCCCTTTCCTGGTTTCTTCATTGATCCCAATTTAGTTGTTAATGATATTTCGCTTGATGATTGGGCTACGGGCCAAGGAATTGTGGCTTATCCTGATCGGTTAACGGCCGTTGATGGGCAGCCTGTAATGACGGCGGCAGAGTTGGGGGCATATTTGGCGGATAGCGAGGTGGGCGAGGCGGTAAGCTTAACCTTTGTCCAGCCGACCGATTCCAGGATAACGGCTGTTCGAGCAGAGCCATCCCGAACGATTTCTTTGCCTTTATTGGACTTTGGACGAGAAGCCTTTTGGCGATTCTTTTGGCTGCCCTATCTGGTTGGTTTGGTAACGTTGGCTGTCGGCGGCTGGACATTTCGGATGCGGCCAGATGCGGAGGCGGCCCAACTATTTGCTCTTTTTGCTGTTGGCACGGCCTGGAGTGTTGGGGGATTGTTTAATGCCCTGACAACGCATACTTTCATCTATCTATGGGTTGCGGGTCTGATTTTTGCTGGCCCACTTTCGGCTTTTCTGGCGATTATCTTTCCCCATGAAATCCTTGTTCTGCGGCGTTGGCCCAATGCGCGGTTCGTGATCTTGGTTCCGCTTTTCATTATTTTGATTTGGGCGCAGTTGTGGTTGTTCTTGCCGAGTGATCCTTGGGCCTATGTTTTTCCCTGGCGGGTGGCCTTTTTGCTCACCAGCATTTCCTTAATCGTGACCCTAGGGTTAATGGTTTATAGAGGCTTTTGGTCAAATTCGCCATTGGTTAGGCAGCAGGGAAGAATAATTTTGGTCGGTTCGGCCGTTGCCTTCTCGCCGACGATCTTTCTGCTGCTGCGACAGGTTTTCTTTCCAGAGTTGTTGGCGATGACGGTCTTTGTTGATCCGACTTTCTATTTGCCGCCAATTATTCTTTTCCCGCTCTTTGTTGGTTATACGATCATTCGCTATCGGTTGTTGGATATTAATGTGGTGCTGCGGCAGGCAATTACCTATGGCTTGTTGACTGGGGCGCTGGTCTTGATATTTGCGGCCGTTGCCGGGTTGTTGGGCGCGTTGTTAGGGCCATTATTTGAGGCTGATAATCCCTTTTTCCTCGCGATCATGGTCATTCTGCTGACGATGGTATTTAATCCAGTTAGAGAAAGGCTGGAAACGGCCGTCGATCAAACCTTCTTTCGCAAACCAGTGGCATATGACACCCTTTTGCGACGGTATAATCGGGCCTTGACTTCGGCCGTTAGCGTGGATCAACTGGCTGGGGCATTGCTCAATCATGCTAATATGGGGCTGCCTGAATCACAGCCGATTTTATATTTGCCAGACAGCCAAATGAGCAGCTATCGAAGCTATCAGGGCAAGTCAGCTTCGGAGGAGGCCAGTAGGGGGCTGATCCTTACGGCCGACTCGCCATTAGTTAAGGCGTTTAGTCGAGAACCAGGCGCCATTTATTTGGGGGATGAGCGCAGCTTACCGGCAGAGATTCGGCCGTACCAACAAGAGATTGCGGCGCTGGGCAGCGATGTGGTTGTGCCGATGATTAGCCAACAGCAATTGTTGGGCTGGCTGTCCTTAACGGAGTCTGAAGCGCGACAAAGTTTTAATACGGCCGAAATAAGCTACCTCAACAGTCTTGTCAATCAATCTCTCATCGCGTTAGAGCGGGTAAATGTTATCCGGCGTTATGAGGAGCAGGTCTCCGAACTGGTCTTGCTCAGCCAATTTTCTCAGGCTCTTAATTTCACTATCTCTTTTGATGATCTATTGGAGTTGATCGCCACCAATTGTCTGCGTTTGTTGGAAACAGAAGATTTTTTCATCTCCCTGCGGGATAACGATACAGGTCAAATATACCGGGCCTTTCATCTGGAGAAAGATGAACGTCTGATAGGAAAAGAAGGGCTGCAACAGATCGTCACGGATGAACGTTTGTTGGATGTTATTAATACGGGGCAGCTTCTTGTGTCTAATGAGGATGGGACGGCTTGGATGGCGGCTCCGTTGAATGCAGGGGCAGAAGCGTTGGGGGCGCTGCATACACATTATCGGCAGCCGGAACAGCAGTTTTTGGAGCGACAGCAGCAGCTATTTAGCGTTTTTTCTGATCGGGTAGCAATTGCTCTGGATCGCTGGCAAGCGAATGAGAAGATTAAGTCAAGGGCCAGACAGCTTCAATCACTCAACGAAGTTATCAGATCTTTAACGGCCACTTTAGACCTGGATGAATTGCTTGAATTAATTTTGGACAAGGCGATGGCGCTGCTGGAGACTGAGGCTGGAACTTTTATGCTGGTAACGGGTCATGTTGGTGAGTTGGAATTCCGGGTGGCGCGGGGGCCAACCAGCAGTGGATTGGTCGGTCAGCGGTTGCCTATTGGTACAGGGTTGGCCGGGACGGTGGCGCAGACAGGACGGCCGATTATCGTCAATGATGCCCAGAATGATACCCGCTGGTTCTCTGGGATTGATGCTGGTAGCGAATTTGTGACCCATTCTGTTATGACGGTGCCGCTGCTGCGCTACCGGGAAGTATTAGGTGTGCTGCAAGTCATTAATAAGAGCAGTGGCGGCCCTTTTAATGAAGAAGACCAGACCTTACTAACTGCCTTTGCCGGTCAGGCGGTGGTTGCAATGGAAAATGCGCGGCTGTTGCATCAGACAGATGAAGCTTTGCAAGAGCGCGTTTCAGAGCTTTCGTTGTTGCAGCAACTAGACCGAGATTTGAATACAACCCTGGAATTAGAGTCTGTGGTCAATTTGACGTTGGATTGGGTTTTGCGGACTTGTGATGCGACAGCGGGAGGGCTAGTGCTACTGTTCAATGAGGAGCCGCAGTTGGTTGCCTCGCGAGGCTATGATGACAGTTTTGACCTCGACAGCGTTGATGGAGAGACAATTCGGGCAGGCCTGATTGGTCAGGTATTGAAGAGTGGCAAACCTTATCTGGTAAAGGACGTTCAAGAACATCACAATTATATTGCAGCCGCCTTCGACACCCGCTCCCAAATGACTATTCCGATAACCCATAAACAGGCGGTGATCGGGGCAATTGCCATTGAAAGCAGCAAGCCATCTGACTTCGATCCCCGCAACCTTGAGGTGGCAATTCGGGTGACGGATCATGCGGCCGTTGCCATTGCCAATGCCATTCTCTATGAACAGGTTATTGAGGCTAACAATGCTAAGTCGGAGTTTGTTTCGATGGTTTCCCACGAACTAAAGACACCGATGACGTCGGTTCAGGGCTATACTGACCTGATTTTGAGCGGCGTAACGGGTCAGATAAATGATAAGCAGCGTCAGTTTTTAGAGACGATTACGGCTAATGTCCGGCGTATGGGGACTTTGATCCAAGACCTGACTGATATTTCTCGAATTGAAACAAATCATTTGAACATCTCGCCTGCCCCAATGTCTTTTGCGAAGGTGATTAGCGATACGCTGCAAACGACTTTGACTTTGAGTCAGGAGAAGCAGATTGAAGTGCATGTTGATCTACCTGTCAATTTGCCACCCGTTATGGGGGATCAGGAGCGGCTGGTGCAGGTGATGACTAACTTGCTGAGCAATGCTTACAAATATTCACCACCGGAGACAGATGTCTTTTTGTCGGTCAAGACGGATGTTCAAACTAGCCAGAAGGGTGACAATGGTAATTCGCCGCAACCGATGGTGGTCTGTTCTATCAAGGATTCAGGTTACGGTATTTCGGAGACAGACCAGGCCAAATTGTTCACTAAGTTTTTCCGGGCGGGCGATCCGAATATTCGGCAATCGTCTGGCACGGGCTTGGGATTGTCGATTACGAAGGGGATTATTGAGTTACATGGGGGTTCGATCTGGTTTGAAAGCACGTTAGGGGAAGGAACGACCTTTCACTTTACCATTCCACAAGTGAATGGACAGGGCAGATGATTGTGAAGCAATCGGCCGTTTCTGGCCGTCAAATTGGACTGCTGGTCATCATTTTACTAGCAGCGGCGTTCTTAAGGATGGGTCAGCCAGGGCTGGTGGAGTTTAAGCGGGACGAAGCATTATTATTTTCTCTCGCTTTGGATATGGCTGAGTTTCAAACGTTTCACGTGCGGGGGATCAGCAGTTCAGTTGGCTTCCCCAATTTCCCGATGAATGTCTGGCTTTATGCCTTGCCGCTGTTGGTCTGGAAGCACGTTTACAGCGCCATCCTTTTTACAGGCTTGTTGAATGTGGCGGCTGTTTTTGGCTGTTGGTGGTTAACGCGACGTTATTGGGGGAATACGGCCGCATTTGTCGCCGCCCTTCTCTTTGCCGCCAGCCCCTGGGCAGTGTTCCATTCTCAAAAGATCTGGGCCCAAAATTTACTGCCGCCATTGGTCGTTGGCTGGGCCATTGGGGCGATGTTGACTTATGTCGAAAGACGGCCGCGTTTCATCATTTTGCATCTGTTATGTTTGGCGGTTGCGGTGCAAGTCCATCTAGCTGGCGTTGCTTTGGTTCCAGTGACAGTGTTATTTATCATTGTCTTTCGGAAGCGGCTCGATTGGCAATGGGTCTTGTTGGGAGCCGGATTGGGGCTATTGACGGCCGTTCCTTTCCTCAATTACCTTTTGTCGAGCGGCCGTGTTGACAGCGCAGTTGAGGCGATTTCTTCAAGCGGGGCCGTTGTTGAGGATAGTGGGCGGGGGTTCGATTTACAGGTTTGGCGTTATAGTTGGATGCTCATTAGCGGCCAAGACCTCCATGCGTTGGCCGGGGCAGCGCAGTTTGAGAACTATCTAGCCAAGCTGCCCGGTATCGGGTTGATTTTTCTGCTGTCGGGCGGATTGGCGTTGGCGGGCTTGGGCTGGATCAGCCGTCAATTAGGGCTGAAATGGGCTAAGAGAGAGGTGGGTTGGGAGCTGCCGTTTATCCTGTTACTCTGGTTTCTGGGGCCGCCGCTGCTTTTTAGCTTGCCGCTGCTGCCTGTCGAGCTTCATTATTTGCTGCCCATTTATCCTGTGCCGTATATGGCGGCGGGGGTGCTTTTTGCGGCCGTTGTAGAACGGCTGCCCCGCTGGCGAGCGACGAGTTGGGGGGTATTGGGTGTTTCGGCTGTTGTGCAATCTTGGGCCTGGCTCTTGCTGCTTTCTCTGGTTGGGCAGCAAGTAACGGCTGGTGGTTATGGGACGCCGATCAGGTTTCATTTGGAGGCAGCGGAGGATGCTCGACATTTATGGGCTTTGCAAGAGGTGGGTGAGATATTGGTGGCGGGGCAAAGTGAACGGCCGGAGGAAGAGGAGTTTGCGGCCGTTTACAGTGTCTTGCTGCGCGATGTGCCGCACCGTTTTGTGAATACCCATCGCTCGGCCCTCTTTCCAGAAGGAGGGGCGGTTGTTTTGTTAAGTCAGGATGCAGGGGAAACGACCGTTGATGCTTATTTGGGGTTGGCTACCCAAATAAGGCGGCTGCCGCTGCGAGATGGTGAAGGGGCGCTGCAATTGGCGACGATCCCCGCCTGGACAGTGCCCATACCGGAGATACAGCTTGATTCGGCCGTGCTTTTTGCTAATTGGATTAACATTACTGGCTATGATCCGCTTCTGCCCCAAGCGGATGGGATGGCTTTATGGCAGATTTATTGGCAGCCTGGAGCGAACCCCGATCCGGCCGATTATCATTTCTTTAACCATTTACTAGATGATGAAGGGCAGCGGATTGGTCAGGAGGATGCGGCCGTTTTTGCACCCTGGCAGTGGCGGGCGGGGGATTTGGTGGTCAGTTTCTTTCAGATAGATTGGCCTGGGGAAACGGCCGAATCGCTGTTAATGCGAACAGGGGTGTATCGTTATCCGTCACTGGAAAATGTCCCTATGCTGGATGTGGCGGGCAATCCGGCGGGGGACGCGGTTGAGTTTGAGTTGGGCAGGCGTTAATTCAAGGTCTGGTAATAAAAGCCTGAGTTTTGATTTTGGCTATGATAGGTTAGTGGGAAAAGTCAGGTTTTTGGGTTAGGGTTAGCAGGGGGTGATGGGTAGGGAGAGGGCGTTGTCGGGGAGGGGTTGGTTTTGGTCATCAACGGCCGAATAACGATCCCCGGTTACATTATCATAGACACCGATAAGTAGCTGTTGGGCTTGATCGGTAACGATGACCCGACGGTCGATGATTTGTCCGTCATGTGGCACGAAAAGACGGTCGGGACGGAGGCCGAGGGGTGGGCCGTCAGCCTGGGTGATTAGGCGGCCGTTTTCGTCTATCGCTTGGACAAAGATGGAGGTGGTTGGGGGTTGGGGATCAGGGATTGGGGATTGGGGATTGGGCTGCCAGGTTAGGAGGATGGTAATTTCTCCGTTGCAAGAAATGGCTGAGGCTTGGATCAGTTGGTAGGGGCCAAAGGTGGCTGTTGGTAAGAGTAAAAATTGGGGAGCAGGGGCAAAGCGGCCGGTGTAGGTCGTTATAGGGCCGAACTCGGTGTAATCGGTGATAAAGATGTGGGAACCGGCAGCGGCCCAATCAGCCCGAATGGTGTCGAGATTGGCCTGATTGTGAATGCCATAGGGGTAGCCAGGGTCGATCAGTCGTTCGGGGACGGCGATAGCGAGAACGGGGTGGTTCCTGTTGAGATTTTCTTCGATTAGCTCTTCGGCAAAGAGGTGGCCGCCCATGAGAGTGACATATTCGACGCCAGTGGCGTAGGTGTTGCGGGGGGGCGACATCCAAGTTGGCAGGTTGACCAGGAGAATGCCTTCCTCTTCAGGTCGGCCGTCCATGACTTGCTCGACCACGTCCAATGGCGAGGCGATGGCTGTGAAAGCGGTCAGACGGCCGCGAACAAATCCGGCGCTGCTGATGAGGATGAAGAGCAGAACGGCCGACCATAAGAATTTGCCGATTTTCGGTCTTAAATAGAGCCAATCTAATAGGATAACCCAAACGAAGACGATGCCAACGCCGCCCAAATAGACAAGCCGAGCGCCGTGTTCGATGTAATAAGTGGGCAAATTGGTGCCGATAAGGATCGAGGCCAAGCCCCACCAGAGCCAGCCCGTCAACAGGACTGGGCGGTTCGCTGGCCGACGAGCGGCAAGGAATGTCAGCAGGAGCATGAGAGCCAAGCCGCCGAGGATGATACCGTTGGCGGAAATGGTGGGTAGGCGGTGGGCGAGCCAAGCGATGGGGTAGATGGCCGTTTGCAGCAAATAGAGCGTTTTAGGCCAGGGTGCGTTGCCGCCTGCGTCAAGGCCAGGGCCGCTTCCGGTGGGCAGTAGTTGGTAGAGCAGGGCGTATAGGAGGCCCAAAACAGTAAACAAGATCGCGGGCCTTAATTTGATGGCCAGGGAACGAAATTGGTTGGCTGATTTAGGCCAGAGATCTTCTAGGCTGCTCCAATGAAGGAGGAAGGCCAGCGGGCCGAAAAGGACCATTGTTTCGTGACTTAGGATGCCGACGAGAAAGAGAACGGCCGTTATAATCCACCATTTTTTAGATTGTTGTTCTGGTTGGATGGCGGTTAGATAGGTGTGGAGAGCTAGCAGGATCAGACCAGCAGCGGTCGGATAAATGGCGTTGCCGTAGAAGGCGACGGCTTGATAGGCGAAGGGGTAAGTGGCTAATATCAGACCGGCTGCCAGAGAGCGAGTTGAACTGCGCCATAAGCGCCAGACGAGCAGGGCCAAGAGAGCGGCGTTAAGGCTGTGTTGGGCGACCGTTAGTCCATGAAGCAGTGGGGCGGGATAGTGGCCGAAAATAGCTTTGATGATGAGGAAGGGCAGAAAGACGAACGGCCGATAAAAGCCAAAATCCTCGGAAGGCAGCCAGAGCGAGAAAAAATCCAGCTCTTTGACCAGCCGGATGTGGAGCAGGTCGTCAAAGAGTAAAGGCAGCTTGAGGGTGGGCCAGTAGAGGAGGAAAGCGGCGAGAAAGACCCCGGCGGCGATGAGGAACGGCCGTTTATCGAGCTTATTTAGGCGGGCGCTGCCCCAGTTTGATTCGGTCACAGGGAGTTAAAGGGGTTATACCCTGCCAAATTCACGGGCCAATTGGGCGACGGAGAGGTGAATGAGGGTGGGACGGCCGTGCGGGCAAGAATGGGGATTTTGGCAGTTCTCAAGCTGGTGGATCATGGCCTCCATCTCCTGGCGGCTGAGCGTTTGCCCGGCTTTGACAGCGGCCGATTTGCAAACTCGCAAAATGATACGAGCTTCTATCTTGCTTTGCAGGGGTTCGTCGCCCCGCTCTAAATCTTCAATAACATCCATCAGGGCGCGGGCGGGATCGAGTTTGGCGACAATGGCGGGTAGGCTGCGAACCATGAAGGTATTGGGGCCAAACGGTTCAACCTGGAAACCTAGCTGGCTCATTAGCTCCAGGTGTTCGTTTAAGAGATCGGCTTGAGCTGGGGCTAGTTGAACGGCCGCGCCAGTCACCAGCCCCTGCGAAACGATACCAGATTGCTGCCCATTTTCTTTCCAGGCGGCCATAAATTGCTCATATAAGATGCGCTCATGGGCGGCGTGCTGGTCGATGAGATAAAGGCCATCTGGCCCTTCGGTGATGATGTAGGCTGCCCCAACTTGACCGATGACGCGCATGATGGGAATTCGGCCGCCACCGACCATTGGCTCGTTGTTGGGATCGGCCGTGCCAGTGATTGGGCCGGATAGATCGTTCCCCGGCGACCAATCCAACGCTAAACCACTCTGATTGCTAGGGTCGCCCATTTGCCAACCGCTGGTTTCATGTCCAGCAGCTCCGGCCCAGCCTGTATGCTGGAATGAGGCAAAATGGGTGGCATCCCGAATGGGGGTATGGGCGACGATGGTCTGGCGGACGGCTCGTTGGACAGCCCCAAAGGCGGCGTTGGATTGGCGGAATCGGACTTCGGTTTTGGCTGGATGGACGTTGACATCGACTAATTCAGGCGGCATGGTCAGAAAGAGAACGGCCAGGGGATAACGGCCGACTGGCAGCAGGGTGTGATAGGCTTGAATGACAGCGTAGGTCAGGCGATTGTCTTTAATCCAACGGCCGTTTACAAATAAAGTGATATGGGTTCGGTTGGCCCAATTGAGGCGGGGCGGGCCAGCATAGCCGGAGACTTGAATGGCTTTGGCGGAGGATTGGCTCATATCGGCCGTATCGGGTTCTTCGGCTTCACTGTTGATTTCGAGCAAGTCGCGGGCAGTGTCGGGGCCATATACTGAGACGAGAACGTCTTTTAACTGGCCGCTGCCGTTACTCTGAAATGTGATGCGGTTGTCGTGGGTTAGCCGGAAGCGGATGTCGGGGTAGGCCAGAGCGTAGCGGGTGACGTATTCATCAATCAGTCGGCGTTCGGTGGTGACAGATTTGAGAAATTTGAGGCGAGCGGGCATGTTGTAAAAGAGGTTTTCGACAGCGATGACCGTTCCTTGGGGCGCGCCGACGGTTTCCTGGCTCACTTTATGACCCCCGTCCAAGACCAGCCGGGTTCCGGCTGTTTCATCTTTGGCGCGGGTAACGGCCGTTACCTGGCTGACGGCGGCGATAGCGGCCAACGCTTCGCCCCGAAAGCCGAGGGTGTAGATGGTGTTAAGATCATCGGCCGTTTGCAATTTAGAGGTCGCATGGCGCATAAAAGCCACTTCCAGCTCTGCCGCCGGAATGCCTGCGCCATCATCGGCCACCTGAATCAGATTACGGCCGCCGTTGCGAATGTCAACGTTGATGGTTTTTGCGCCCGCGTCGATGGCATTTTCGATCAGTTCTTTAGCGACCGAAGACGGCCGTTCAACCACTTCTCCGGCCGCAATTTGTGAGGCCAGTTGGTTGGATAATACTTGGATAGGCATGACCCCTATTTTACCACAAGGCTGTGTCAAGTAGGATGACAAATCAAGTAACGATAACAAGCCATGCCAAAATATTCAGTCGCTTCCACAAAATGCAGCCCTATCTTTTCCAGAACGCGCTGGGAGGCGATGTTTTCGGGATGGACAATGCCGACCATACTGCCTGCTTTTAGGACATCAAAACCAAATTGGATACTGGCTAATCCAGCCTCTGTTGCTAGCCCCTGCCCCCAATAGTCACGGCTCAAGATGAAATCGACTTCTACTTCATCTGTTTTGGGGAGATGTTGTAGGCCACAACGGCCGATCAGCTTCCCATTCTCCTTCAACGCTACCGCCCAAAGACCATAGTTTTTCTCTTGCCAATGTTGCAATAAGCGGCCGATCATTCGCCTAACTTGCTCTTGGGTCGGGACTTTTGTGCCAGGAAAGTAACGCAGTACATCTTTGCCACTCATAATCTGGTGCATGGTTTCGGCATCGGCGGGGGTGAACGGCCGTAGTATTAATCTCGCTGTGCTTATTGTTGGAATATTCATTAACAGTCGAAATTTTATGAAATCAGCGGAACATGAGCAGAATATTGTTGTATCAATTTGTCTGTGGAGATAAATGACAATTTATGTTGAATCGCTTGACAAATTAACATTCTATCAAATGGATCTTTATGGAGTGATGGGAGCGAAATTAGGTTTGCGACACTACCTTCATCAAGGGAAAGACTCTTAATATGATGTCTTTGCCGTTGCATTGGAATAAATATTTCGGGGGATGTTGGCAAAGGTAATTTTCCAAGTTGGTACTTGACAATTATTTCCCATATCGAGATCGAACTAAGGTACACATCGTTGGCAGGATCTCGTATTAAACCTAAAACAGTAGATGATAGATTGGAATCCCCTGTGATGTACCAAAGGAATATATGGGTGTCTAAGAGTAATTTCATTACTCTACAAACAATTTAGCTATTTCATCTGGCAGTGGCTCATTAAAGTCCTTCGGCACAATGAATTCTTCTGCGGCGAGGGCATACGGTCGTAAACTTGCCCCATTTGAAGTAACAGGTTTAATCTCTGCAACAGGTTTGTCTTCCTCCAGGATCACGAATGTTTCCCCAGCTTTGACGCGTTGGAGCCAGTTTAATAAATCGTGTTGAATTTCCTGGAGTGTAATATTCTTCATTGTTAGCATTATAGCATTATTTTAATAAGTCAATCAACTAAAAAACTCTATTCAAAATTGGATGCAATTCGGTTGCTTTGCAGCTAGATAGATTGCCAGTATACTCTCGCGTTATGCCTTTTCAACCCAACTATTTCGTCCCTGAAGACCGACGGCCGTATTCGATTGAGGCAGGGCCAGTTGGCTGTTTGATGCTGCACGGCTTTTTGGGCAGCCCGACTAGCTCGATGCCCTTAGGTAACTATTTGGCCGAGCGGCAAATCAGTATGCACTGTCCGTTGCTGCCCGGTCATGGCGAGCTGCCTAACAAGCTTTATAAAATCCCTTACCAGGCTTGGTTTGATGAGGCTGAAGAGGCGTTGGCCGTTCTGCGACAACATTGTGACGAGATTTTTCTAATGGGCCACTCAATGGGAACGGTTTTAGGCGCTTATCTAATCAACAAAAACCCCGACCTCAAAGGGCTAATTATGTTGGCCCCTTTGTATGATGTGCCTAGTCGGGCAATAAAGTTCGTTCGGTATCTACGCCCTTTCATTCCCTGGTTTTATCCCCTCCAGTTTAAGCGGATGAAGCGGTTGGTTCATGAACGGCTGCATGATTTTGATCCCACGCTTGACTTTGACGATCCGGCCGTTCAAGCCAAGCTGCCAGAGATGACGCGGGTTCCTACCTCTGCTATTGATGAGATGCGGAAGGTATCGGATATGGGGATGAAGCTTTGGGCCAATGTTGATACAGCCGCTCTCATCTTTCAGGGGGGGAAAGATATTGCCGTTAAGCCTGGAAACGCCCAGAATATCTATGATTTACTGCCGAACGAGGACAAGAAGCTCCACTTTTTTCCTAAAGCGGGACATGAGTTGATGCGGCCGTTTGAGCCAGTTCATAAAGAAGTTTGGACGGCCGTTTATGACTTTATCCGCCAGCGTTCCTCTCTTAAAGACAGTCACAAAGTAAGCAAATTGCCCTAATTAAGCCTCCTCCCTTTTCCTAAATGGTTTATGAGAATGGAACTCAATTAATGGTGTTCTCGTCTGTATAGATAGACAACATGGCGGGAACAAAGGCGATAATTGTATGTCGCTGGATGGATCTGGTTTCTGTCATGCAATTTATGGAGGATTACCCATGAAAAAATTACTTGTTAGTATACTGGCATTACTTTTTGCTTTGACAGCTTGCACAGCAGAAGGAACGACGATTGAAGAAACGGCCGAAATACCCACCGAAGTCTCTCTTGACCCGGCCCCAACTGTGACGGATGAGCCGACGGCCGAACCGACGGCGACTGATGTCCCGACGATCACGCCTGAACCAGAACCAACTGAAACGGCCGAGCCAACTGCGACTGCTACCGTTGAGCCACAATCAGAACCGCCTCAAGAAGAGGCTCCGTCAGATTATCAAGGCTCACTCCCTGAAGGGTATGAACTGCCAGAAGGAGCGGTCATTGTGTTCACCAAAACAGGTGGTTTTGCTGGATTAAATAATGCCTGGGTCTTTTATGAGGATGGGCGGGTGACTTTGAATGGCATTGATCAGGAACAGTTGGCACCTGAAAGAATCGACAAGTTAGTTAATGATCTGGATGCGTTGGGCTTTTTCGGTACCAACCACAGCACAAAGCCGGGCGAGTTTTGCTGCGATTTCTTTGATTATACGCTGGCTGCTCAGACCGCAGATCGCCAAAATTTCGTCAGCTTTTCCGACGGTAACCTAAACTTGCCAACTAATCTATTAGAAGCGCTTGTCCTGATGCGTGAAATTACGGATGAGGCACAAGTGCGGTAAGAATAAATCGTTAAAGCATAAGTAACAAACATATTGGTGGCTAGCTTTGCTCGAACAGAGCAAGGCTAGCCATTTTTGTTTCTATTCAGATTTCGGCCGTAACCATAAGCGCCAACCGGACAAGACAAGTAGCAAGAAGGCCAAGAATACCAGGGGCCAAACGGTTGATTGGTCTCGAATCGTGGTAGATTGCAGGCTTATGGCAGTGGGGGTAAAGGTGAAACGGTAATCCTCCACTTCGCCGCCGACAACGCCGCCATTGGGCGTTTCTGTTCCGATGACGAAGGTCGGCTCCGCTTCGTATAGCCGACAACGAGTGTCTAGGATTGAGTTTGTGGCCGGGTTAAAAGTGCCAGGGACAACGAAGGCGATGTTATTAAGGCCATTGGCCACCATTTGAGCGACTGTCTTTTCGCCAGCTTCAAAAATGCCACTATCATCCCAATCGAACCAACAGGCTAGATAGTCATTGCCATCGCCGCCAGTGACAGTAGCGTTGATGCTGACATTATTTCCGGCTGTCCAGATAGCGCCACCGCGTACAATACCATCATCGGTGGCATTGTCGTTGTCTTGGGTGAAGGTATTGTCGGCCGTCCAGCCGCTGCCTAAACGGAGTGTGCCGCTGCCTTCGTGGTAGGCGACATCAAAGCTGGTGGTTAGGTCACTGTAATCGGCCGTAAATGCCTGTTGATGACATACTCGCAATCCCCAACCGTCTACATCACCCGTATCACCGGGAAAGTGATCAAATGCCGTTAACTGCCAGGTTCCATTACTATCTTCGCCATCAAATTGGGATAGGTAGGAAGGTGGCGAGGAACGTCTTTCATCAACCCGCATCGTATTGCCGCCTGTCAATGGGCAGAAAAGGGGTGTGCCTTCATCATCCAAGTTTAGATTGTAATCGTCGCTGTCGCCACAGGAGCGAGGGAGTACCGTCACTTGAGTGCCGTTTGGACTTTGTAAGTCAAAATCCAAGTCGCTTACCCAGGTATGGTTGCCATTTAAGCCAATCACATCCAGATCAATTAAGGTTCCTGCGCCAACGCCGTTGAGGTTGAGGGTAGCCACGCCGGGTGTTGGCGGCGTGATTCCAAACTGGCAAAGGATGTCACAAGTGCCATCAGGGATAGCCCCTGTACCACCACCTAGATAGTCGGTGCAGGTCGTATCCATTGTCTGAAAGGTGGCTATTTCTGGATTAGCGGTCGTTCCACAGGCGTTGACGGCTCGAACGCGCCAGAAGAAGATGGTTTTGGCAGCTAGATCGGATTCGTAGGCTGTATCGGTTAGTCCGGTCGCTGAATCTACGATGCTGCTGAATTGGGGATCGGTGGCGATGTCTATTTCGTATGTTTCGGCTTGGGAAACGGCCGACCAGCTAAAGCTGACCGGAGAGAGAACGGTATCAACATTACCTGCTGATGGGCTGATTAAGGCTGGGGCAGCGGGAATGGCATCAAAAACATTGAGGGAGATCGCTTCATCTTCAGAGCGGCTGCCGTCATCGCCATTGACGATGATGGTGTAATTGCCAGGGGTGGCTCCGGCGGTATTGCCGATGGTTAAGGTGCTGGTGTCAGGGACAGCGGGAACCGGGTTGAGACTAAAATTAGCTGTTGTGCCGGCAGGGTTGCCGCTGGCGGCTAATGTGACCGGGGGAGAGGTGAAGCCGCTGTCAAGATTAATCGTATATAGGGCATTGGCGCCAGTACAGATGCTTTGGGTGTTTGGGGTGGGGTCTGGGTTGAGTAGTTGACACTCAATTGGCAGATCAAAGGCTTCCGTCCCGTCGTCTTTGTCATTCGTACTTCCTTGTAAGGCGCTGTTGCCAGCGCCGCGCCGGGCAAATACCTCCCAAATGAGGCATTGATTGGCGCCGCCATTGTTATTCTGGTCGGCTAACAAAATCCCATCACGGCCGCTTAAGAACCCTGGGCTGCATCCCTGCAATTTCAAGCCATCAATGACTAGCTGCATAGCGATGTTGTTGCCGCCCGTCCCAGTATAAAAGTCAGTATCAAACCCATACTGTTCTATCAAAGCCCAATTTAGATCCCAAAGCATGACGGCCCAAACAGAGCCAACGCCGTGGGGGGCTACTTCGGTCTTGATGGAATCATAGGTATGAGGGTTTGCGGCCATGTCGGTGGAATATCGGAAAGGACGAATTCCTGGCCCACCTGCTGACTGGCCCAATACATAAGTGCCAATGCCACGAGCGTCTGTACCGGTATCACCTGCTTCTAACGTTAGCATGAGGGCAAACCAATCACTCCAACCCTCCCCCATCTGCTCTTCATTATTAAGGCAATTACTATTGCCGGGGCCGCCCGTTAGGCGATTTGAGATACCGTGTCCATATTCGTGGGCAATGATGCCGTTATCAAAATCACCATCCAGGTTAGGGCCGTTGGGGTTTATGTTCCAGAGGAACATTTGCATCCGAGGATTGCTGCCGTCGGCGGGGGTAGCAAAATTGGCATTGTTAATGCCGCTGCCATCTTGGGCATCGGCGTTGACTGAATCGCTACCAGCGCCGCCGTTTCCGTAATTGTTTTCCTGGAAATTGCCGCTAGCTTCATCAAAGCCATATTGATACCAAACATCGTGCATGATGTTGTTCCAATAGAATAGGTTGGTGGTGGCTGCATCAACATAGGTGGATGGGGCCTGGGTTAAATCTAGGGCGAAATCAAAATCTAGGGTGCCGCCACCGTTGGGGCTGGCTCCGGTGCCGTTATTCCCATTTTGGTCTTCTTGTGCCCAGACATTGTTACCTCTGGTTATGGTGAACTCGGCCCCAGCCGCGCCGTTGGTATCGTGCCAGCCGAAGGGAGAGGCGGTTAGGTCAGCTGGGTCGACGGATAAAGTTCGGCCGTCTGCTGGTGGCGCGGGAGCCGTATGGTTCGGGCTTTCAACAGGCATTTGATAGACACGATACTGGTCGGGAGCGATTGCTTGACTTGAATCATTTGAGGTTTGAGCCTGTTCTGGTTGGTTAATGGTCGTCACAGTATGACTGTGCTGCTGGTTGTGCGGGCCAAAGAAGCTTGGCGATACCCAGTCGACCAATGACAACATCTCGCCGTTCACGGCATCGATTCTCAAGTTCCACCAGTGTAGGGAATCCAGGGTGTATATGGTCATCTCCCAGGCAAGTCGTATCTGTCCATTTTCGAGGGGTTGGTAGGTTAGTTTGACGGGAATCTCTTCTTGAGAAAAGCCACCTTCGCTGTATGTTGCCGAGCGAGCTGGGCCTGATTCTTCTGATAGGGCTACAACAGGATCAGTAATTTCTAAGTTTAAGGCGACAACGGCCGCTTCAATGGCCTCAACGGCCGATAACACAGGCAGTCTGGTGTTTATTTTTGATTGTAGATCGGGGACATAATCCATTTGGGCGGTAATGATGCTGCCATCTCCGGCGACATGAATGCCGATATCGCCTAAATAGACTTCGATGCCTTGCAGTCTTTGCCGGAAATAAATGTGGGTTGTGTCGTTATGGCTGCTGAGAAAATGATCTCTGATAATCTGGTCGGCTAGATCATCTTCGGTCAAATGCCAAGCATCCATCTGGGATTCGATGTAGTGACGGGCTATTTCGAGCGGTTCCCCATCGTTCGGCCCAGTCAAAAAGGCGACTGTGCTTGGTTGTGGCTCTTGACTATTTTGGCTGTCTGTAAGGGCGAGGTGACTGTTTTGCGCTTGAGCATCGTCGAGCGTCCTCCCCTGAGCTGAAATTGGGCCTAAAAGAGTTAGGAAAACGATTAGTAAGATCGCTACAAACAATGTTCGGGTCGAGGTGAAAGAACGCATTTCGATACTCCTATGCTTCATAATTAATGCAACTATAATCACACATGACCCCCCGAATATTAATTTGTTTGACTCTCCTGGTAATAGTATAGTCGCTTGAAGGTTGTATCAAGTTCAATTTTGGTTGTTAAGGGTCGGCTGGTGGCTTGCATTTCTTAAAATGTTGTTGTGGTTTGGCGTAGTCGGCTAGTAGTCGGCGCTCCTTATTGGGTTAATGTGGTTGAGAAGGGGCGAGCTTTTACAGTTATATGACAAGATGCTAGAATCTGGACATGATAAAGATTGTATTTATGGGTACACCAGATTTTGCTGTGCCTGTTCTTGATAAGTTGATTGAGACGCAAGAGGTTGTTGGGGTGGTGACGCAGCCAGACAGACCGGCGGGACGCGGTCGCAAGGTGCAGCCGCCGCCAGTTAAAGCGGCAACATTAGCCGCCAATGCTACCCTAGCGGTCAATATTCCTGTTTATCAACCCCGATCTTTGCGAAGTGAGGCAGCGGCTGAACCTTTGCACCAGTGGCAGCCGGATATGATTGTGGTGGCTGCTTTTGGGCAGATTTTACGGCCGCACGTTCTCGACTTACCACCGTTGGGTTGCCTCAACGTCCATGCTTCTTTGTTACCTCGTTGGCGGGGGGCCTCACCGATTCATCACGCCATTCTGGCCGGGGACAGTGAAAGTGGGATTAGCTTGATGCAGATGGATGTCGGGTTAGATACTGGCCCGGTTTATGTGAAAGAGGCTGTACCGATTCGCTCAGATGAAACGGCCGAGTCACTCCATGATCGGTTGGCGCAGTTGGGGGCGGAGATGATTGAACGGCATCTAGATCGAATTATCAATGGGGATTTGACGGCCGTTCCCCAAGACGACAGCCTTTCGACATATGCGCCTATGATCAAAAAAGAGGAAGGGCGGATAGATTGGGGGAAATCAGCGGCTGAAATTGATCGGTTGGTACGGGCTATGACTCCCTGGCCAGGCGCATTTACAAGTTGGAATGGGAAAAATTTGAAGGTGTTAGCCGTTCAGCCGCTTTCTGGCAGGTCGAATGTGGTTGATAACGTTGGATTAGTTGTTTCGGAAGGGGATGGGGCGGCCGTGTTGACCGGGCAGGGTAAGTTGGGTTTGGCCTCAGTTCAGTTAGCAGGGAAGAAGGCAACCTCAATAGGAGATTTCCTTCGAGGTCGACCTGATTTTATCGGCAGCAAATTAGGATAGCGTTGATATGACGACTATGCACCATCAAAATGACAGTGACAGCCGTCGTCGGCTGCTGGCGATTTTGGGCGCAATCATCGTTGGCTATGTCGTTGTCTTGGTTGAGGCATTGACGGCGGATGTATTCCCTTATTCGGCCGTTGAACTGTTTGTGATTGTCACTGTTGGGGTTGTCTACACGTTCTTGCTTATCATTGAAGATGTGTTCCTGAAGATAGAGGAAAAGCCAATTTGGAGCGCCGCCTATTTTTTAGTCATGCTTGGGCTGTTGACTTTGACCTTCCTCATGGTGGACACTATTAATGGCATCTGGCTGGTCACAATGCCCTTTGTTGGTACGGCGGTCGCGATATTGCCCCGGTATTGGGGATGGTTGGCATCGACAGCCGTTCTAGCGACGATGGTTGTCCCGATTGCCATTCGATTTGGGATCGATGAAGCATTTTCTATTGGAACCAGTCTGGCCCCAGCCTATATTTTCGTCATTATTTTTGTGCGATTGTGGGCTAATGCTGAACAGGCCCGCGAAGATGCTCAAAAGTTAGCTGACCAGCTAGAGGGAGCCAATCGTCAATTGGCTGCCTATGTGGCCCAAGCTGAGGAGTTGGCAACGACCAAGGAGCGTAACCGGCTGGCCCGTGAAATCCATGATAGTTTGGGCCATTATTTGACGGTTATAAACGTTCAGATTGAAGCGGCCCGAACGATTATGGATAAGCAGCCGGAACAGGCCAGCGATGCGCTCAACAAGGCTCAAACCCTTACTCAAGAGGGGTTGGCTTCGGTTCGGCAGTCGGTAGCGACGCTGCGAGAATCGCCGCTGGGAAATCGGCCGTTGTCGGCAGCTATTGATGACTTGGTTGAGGAAGCTCGAAGTGCAGGATTGGTGGCTGAGTTCGGGATTGTTGGAAACGGCCGACCATTGGAGCCAAATGCAGAATTAACCCTCTATCGGGCTGTTCAGGAAGGGTTAACCAATGTCCGCAAACACGCCAGAGCGTCACGGGTTGATTTAACACTTGACTATCAGGATGCTGCCCAGGTTTGTTTGACGATCAAGGATAATGGGGTTGGCACTGCGGAAATAGAGAACGGGGGCTTTGGCTTGTTGGGCGTTCGGGAACGAGTCAAGCTGCTTGGGGGTAATATGGTTTTGGAACCAACCCCAGGCGAAGGCTTTAAAATGATGGTTATGGTTCCGTCATGATTCGGATTTTGTTGGTTGATGATCAGGCTCTGTTTCGAGAGGGATTGCGAACATTGCTCTCGATTCGTTCGGACTTGGAGGTTGTGGGGGAGGCGGAGAACGGCCGTGAAGGGGTTGAAATGGCGGTTCAATTGCGGCCGGATGTGATCTTGATGGACTTGCGAATGCCGATCTTGAATGGGGTTGCTGCGACTGAACGGTTGCAAAAGGAGCAGCCGGAGAGCAAGGTCATTGTCTTGACGACCTTTGATGATGATGAATATGTTTTTGATGGGCTTCGAGCGGGGGCGGTTGGTTATTTGTTGAAAGATGTCTCCTCAGACAAGTTGGTGGAGGCAATTCGGGCAGCGGCGCGGGGGGAATCCTTTTTAGAGCCATCGATTGCGGCGAAGGTGGTGGCGGAATTTACTCGAATTTCGGCCGTTAGCCACCAAAGTTCGATCGGAGAACAACCGTTGGTTGAACCACTCTCAGAGCGGGAGCTTGAGATTTTGGGTGTATTGGCCAGTGGCGCTAGCAACAGGGAAATAGCTCAAAAACTTTACATAACAGAGGGGACGGTCAAGAATCATGTGACCAACATTCTCGGCAAGCTTGGGGTGCGGGATCGGACGCAGGCGGCCTTGAAGGGGCGAGAGTTGGGCCTGGTTTAACCGACATAGGGGGACGAAGAATAAGAGGAAACACAGATATGACGACGATTGGCACTGTTGAAAGTTTGTGGCGTTACCCAGTTAAAAGTATGGGTGGGGAAGAGATAACCGAAGCCTATATGGGCTTTTCTGGCTTTTTCGGCGATCGCTGTTTCGCCTTCAAGAATTCATCGGCTCGCAAAGGATTTCCTTATTTGAGCGCAACGGTACAACCACAAATGCTGCGCTATCGTCCCAAGTTTCGTAATATCGAACGAGCGGCAAAACCACCTAATTTGACTGAAGCGATGAACATTTCGCCCGGTGTCAATCCGGCAAACGCTGAACCGGATGACTTGACTGTCGATATTGTTACGCCAACGGGGGCGGTGCTTGCTGTTGATGACCCGGCGTTGACGGACTTGCTTAAGGAGGGATTACGTGGTGAAAATCACCTCACGCTTGTCCGTTCAGACCGGGCATTGACCGATTGTCGCCCGGTTTCATTGATCAGCCTCCAAACCATCCGGCAAGTGGAGGCGGAGGTCGGTATTCCGCTTGATAAACGACGCTTTCGGGCAAACATCTATCTTAATCTCGCAACAGAGGGCGGCTTTGGCGAGGATGGGTGGGTAGGACGAAAATTACGTATCGGGCCGAGTGCGGTGGTTATGGTGTTGGAACGCGATCCGCGCTGTAAGATGATTTCACTTGATCCTGATACAGGCAAACACAACCCGGAAGTATTTCGCAAAGTAGCCCAGGTACACGACACTTTTGCCGGACTGTATTGCGCTGTTTTAGTAGAAGGCATATTAACGAAAAGCGATACGATTGTACTATTGGACTAAATAGGAGCAACTTCTTTTCTTGGTCATAGTCTGGGTACATGACCTGGACATGACCTTTGATAGATCACTTACGGCCGTCCATCCCTTATACTAATCATCAATAAGTGAATAATTTGATTTTCATGTAGGTGCGAAGGTGGCGACACGGCCGCGTTCCTACATTTCTTATCTTGGAGGTTCTATCATGACAAAACAAGTCGAAAAGAAACATGACGGTTATTTGGGCGGTGTCATCCTGGTGATTATTGGGCTGATTGCGCTGGCAAATCAATTTGTTGACCTGGACGCATTTCCTGACTTAGGGCTGCTGATTGTTCCTGGCATTGGAGCATTGTTCCTCTTGTGGGGCATCCTAAGCCGTGAGGCAGGCCTGATGATTCCAGGTGGCATTATGAGTGGCCTTGGTCTAGGCATCTTTTTAACAGCCAGCCCATATGAGCTTGTAAGTGAAGCGAATGAGGGTGGGGTGTTTATGCTGAGTTTTGCGTTGGGTTGGGTGCTGATCACGGTTTTGACGGCCGTTTTCACTGAAGAGACACATTGGTGGCCTTTGATTCCGGCGGCAATTATGGGCTTGATCGGCGGTACAGTTCTAGTTGGTGGCATATTTGAATCTATTCTCTCTTTGTTAGGCACATTCTGGCCGCTCATCTTGATTGGTTTGGGGGTTTGGATTTTGATTGAAGCAGTTCGGGGAAAAGCGGCCTCGTAAAAACATTTGAGACTATTGAGCAATTGGTATTTTGATTGATGAACAGTGTAAGGCACATTTGAAGAAGGGTAAATAATGGCTGAAACAATTTTGACGACCAAAGATTTGAAGAAAAAGTATGGCGATGCTGAGGCAGTGAAAGGGATTTCTTTTAACGTGCTGCGAGGTGAAGTTTTTAGTCTCCTGGGGCCAAATGGGGCTGGGAAAACGACGACTATTTCGATGTTGAGCTGTCTGTTAGAGCCAACTTCGGGTGAGGCAGCAATCAATGGTCATGAGATTCCAAAGGAGGCGATGGCGGTCAAGAAGGTGATTGGGGTTGTACCCCAAGAGATCGCCTTGTATGACACGCTGAGCGCTAAGCAGAATCTTGTCTTTTGGGGACAGATGTATGATATGAGTGGTAAAGTCTTAGAGAACCGGATCGTTGAAGTCTTGGAGCAGATCGGCCTGACAGATCGGGCCGGGGATAAGGTTGAGACTTTTTCCGGTGGTATGAAACGGCGACTTAACATTGGGGTGGGGCTGATGCACAAGCCACAGATGTTATTTATGGATGAACCGACGGTGGGCATTGACCCTCAAAGTCGTCGCCGCATCCTCGATACAGTTATTGAGTTGAAGAATCAGGGAATGACGGTTTTGTACACCACCCATTATATGGAAGAGGCGGAGGAGCTGTCGGATCGGGTCGGCATTATCGATCATGGTAAGTTGATTGCTCTGGGTACTCAAAAAGAGTTGACTCGTTTGGTTGGTGAGCAAGAAACGCTTCGTTTGCATCTGGGTGAAGGGGACAGTTCGGAGAAAACGGCCGAGATGCTCCAAGCCTTAGACAACGTGGTTTTGGCGGGGGCGGTCAATGGTGAAGTCGTTCTGACCGTAGAAGAAGCGGCTGCCGCCCTGCCTGACATCGTTTTGGCTGCTAATCGAGCAGATGTCAGAATCCGTTCGATTGATATTGAAGAACCAAATCTGGAAGCGGTATTTTTGCATTTGACTGGACGAGCATTAAGAGATTAGTCAACAGTGAACAGTCGGCAATAAACAGTTACTTTTCACTGCAAACTGTTTGCCGTTAACTATGTGCCGTTCACTGATATTTGATAGGGAATTACGATGAAAAAGATACTAATAATAGGCTGGAAAGATCTCATCATCACTTTCCGCGACCGAGCAGCCTTGATTATGATGCTGGCCGCGCCGTTGGCTTTGACGGTCGGCCTGGGCTTTGTGACGGGCAGCTTCTCCGGCGGGGATGACAATACCGGTATTCAAGATATTCCGGTGGTATTGGTCAATGAGGATGAAGGCGAGTTGGGCGGTATTTTGGTTGACACCTTTCAATCGCCTGAACTGGCAGATCTGTTGGCGCCGACGATTTCGGCCGATCTAACCGCCGCCAAAACTCAGGTGGACGATGATGAAATTGCGGCCGTTGTTATTATTCCGGCTGGTTTCAGCGCCAGTGTGATACCGGATGAGTCGGGGCAGGTGGCTGAGGCGGTCAGCATTGAGGTTTACAACAATCCTGCCCGGTCGATTAGCAGTGGCATTGTCCAATCTATCGTCACTGGTTTTGTCAATCAAGTGGACACCAATTCCTTGAGCGGTGATGTTGCAGTTACACAGCTTGTTACCAATGGGCTGATCGACTTCCAGCAAATACCGGAAGTGGTTGAGGCGATGGGCAGTGAGTTGCAGGCTGGTCCGCAGGATGCGGTTGGGGCCATTCATATCAATCGAACCACGACGAGCCTTAACAGTGAACAAAGTTTTAATCCCATTGCCTTTTTTGCGACCGGCATGGCGGTCTTTTTCCTGATGTACACCGTCACGATTGGGGGACGCAGCATCTTGGCTGAACGAAATGAAGGCACCCTGCGACGTTTGCTGGTCACACCCACGACGACAGTACAGGTCTTGGGCGGCAAGGTGTTGGGCATCTTTTTGAGCGGCTTTGCTCAGGTTGGTCTTCTGATAGTGGGGACCACCTTGATGTTTGACCTGAATTGGGGTGATCCATTGGCTATTGTGGTGTTGGTTGCGGCCGTTTCGGCTGCTGCAACAGGTTGGGGGCTGTTGTTAGCTGGCTTTGCCAAAACGACCAATCATGTGGCTAGCATGGGTACAGCCATGATGCTGACCTTTGGCATTCTGGGCGGCTCTTTTATTCCGGCCGACAGTTTTAGCGGGCCATTGAAAAGTTTGAGGTTGATAACGCCCAATGGTTGGGCGATGGATGGTTTTAATCAACTGAACACGGGCCAGACTTTGGATGATATTACCGGGCCGCTGTTGGCCTTGGCCGTGATGGCGGCCGTTTTGTTTGCGGTCTCAGTTTATCTATTCCGCCGCCGCTGGGCGTCTATGGTATAGGAGTTTTAAATGTTGCGAAAAATATTAGCGATTGCCTGGAAGGATGCTGTTATTCGCTTTTCTAGTCGCTCTGAGATTCTCTTTTTTCTAGTTTTACCTATCGTTTTCACCTTGATTTTGGGGGGCGCAAATACGATTGATGATTCGGCCGTTCCACTGCCAATTGTCAATGAAGATGGCAGTGAATTAGCGGCTGAACTGGTTGCGACACTGGAGAACTCGGATGCGCTTGAGGTTTCTGTGCTGGAACGACAGGCAGCGGAGGATTTGTTCAATGATGAAACTGCTTCGGCCTTGTTGATTATTCCGGCTGGCTTTGAAGCGTCACTGCTTGCGGGGGAGACGGCCGAAATCACGCTCCAAAAGGCTTCGAATGACAATGATGCAGAGGCGGCGGACCAAGCGGTCAGTGCGGCTGTTGGAACGGTGGCGCAGGCATTAACGGCCGCAAATACGAGCTTGACAACGGCCGAACAGATTCAACCTTTTGAATCTGAGGCCAGCCGTCAAAGTTATTTCAGCGCCAGCCTCGATTTGGCCCGCAGCCGCATCTCGGAAGCGCCCAAGCGTCTTTTGTTGACCCGGCCAGCGGAAGGGGCTGAAACGGAAGCCTTTGACTTAGCTGCCCATCAATCGGCAGGACAGTTGATTACCTGGGTCTTCATCCCGTTGCTAGGTGTGGCCGGACTGCTGGCCTATGAACGCAGCGAAGGCACCTTGCGCCGCGTGCTAACGACACCAACTTCAAAGACCACTTATTTGTTGGGAACCTTAGGCGGTCAATTTGTAGCCGGATTGGTGCAAATGGCGTTACTGGTGGGGTTCGGCATCCTGGTCATGGGGGTCAACTGGGGAAATTCGATACCGGCACTGATACTGATGTTGGTTAGCTTTGGGTTGGCGTCGGTGGCCTTGGGAACGATGTTGGCGACATTTGTTAAAACAGACAGTCAGGCCAACAGCATCAGTGTGATGGCTGGTATGGTCATGGCCTTGATGGGTGGGGCCTGGTTTCCATTGGAACTGTTCCCAGAGACAGTTCGGACGGCCGTCCGCATCTTACCCACCACCTGGGCGATGGAAGGGCTGACGGATTTGGTTTTGCAGGGCCAGGGCTTGGTCGATATTTTGCCGAATGCGGCCGTGCTGCTCGGCTTTGCAATGGTTTTTCTGGCTATTGGGAGTTGGCGTTTCCGATACGAATAACCTCGTATCAGTAGACAGTAGTCTGTAAACAGTAGTCAGTAGGGTTTTATGGTACAAGTAATTTGAGTTTGGTCTTTTGCTGTTAGTTCTATAGTCGAAAGGCCAAACTCTATTCATATCACTGCCCTGCAAACTCGGCTTGCAAAATCAACCCATTTGGACAATAAATAGTCCATGCAAAACCCCAGCCTAACGATCAATCTTGGTCAGGACAGAACCATTCACCTCTCCAGAACAACCATCCTGATTGCAATTCTGATGGTAGGGGGTGTTTTGCGTTTTGCGGCCCTGGGGCGGTGGAGTCTTTGGACAGACGAGCTTTATAATCTGGGCCTTATGCCGGTTTCGGCCGTATTAGCTCAAGGGATTCCGGTAGATCAACACCCTCCCCTATATTATCTGCTGCTAGAAGGAGCGCTGAAAGTGGGCCGAAGTGAGTGGCTGATGCGTTTACCCTCTGCTTTGGCTGGATTCCTCACTATCCCGCTCATGTGGCGGGTGGAGGTGGCCTTAAAACGGCCGAAACTTGGCCTTCTAGCTGCCGCTCTGATCGCCCTAGCTCCACTCCACATCTGGTATTCACGGGAAGCCCGCATGTATGGTCTGGCTATGCTTTTTTGGGTGGCTTGCATTTATTTCTATATTCAGCTTTTGCAGCGGGATAATTGGTTAGATATTGTGGGCCTGGTCTTGACCACGACTGGCGGTTTGTATACGGCGTATCCAACCCTGGCTTTGTGGATCGGCCAGATGGCCCTGTTTTATTTGTTATGGCAGCTGACGAGTAGAAAGCGAGAACGCTTATTTCGCTGGCTGGTGGCTCAGGTTAGCATAGCGGCCTTATTCGCTGGCTGGTGGCCCTTTCTACGGGTACAGTTAGAACGGCCGCTTGTCTTCAACTGGTTCAATCTATTCAGCTTGATATTGGGGGCAGAGACGGCCGAACAACTCAATCAACAGCTAGCACAAAGCGGTTTAACCACGACTTTGGCGGGAACATTCCAACTGGCTCTTATGGCTGGGCTATTATTCATCATTATTTCGACGTTTGTTTCATTGCTCGTGGTTCGCTGGCCCATCATCATTAATCAGATTAGGCAAGGTGAGTATATTATTGCGATCTTCTTTATTTTGCTATTTCTTTTGACGACTGTTGCTGGTGTAATACCGCGTGGCCTTTCCCTGCGCCGCCAACTGCTCATCTTTTGGGTTCCCTTTCTAATTCTTACTGCCTGGGCCTTACTCCGTCTAAAAAGTAAATGGATACTGGCAATTGTTGTTGCCCTTTCCTTTGTGCTGGCCTTTCCGACTGCTTTTGGATCGGCTTATGAGGATTGGCGAAGCACGGTGAATGTTGTCTCTGAAAACGGCCGAGCCGACGACCTGATTCTGCTATCCCCTGGCTGGTCAAAAATGGCTTTCGATTATTACTACGATGGGGAGATCACCTATGCTGGAACCAATGCTCAAATGGCTCGGCGGGAGCTGGATTCTTTGATTGAAGCCCGTCGCGTTTGGCTGGTCGTCAATCGTCATCCATCCATTGCTGACCAAACCCAACGGACTGAAAATTGGTTCATTCAAAATGGTGTTCTTCTCAATACCTACCAATACCCTCAATTTCTTACTGTCTACGAACTGAAATTCACCCCACCCTAACAGGAACCGCTCGCAAAGTACATGCTTGGTAACTGTCACCCCCGCGAAGGCGGGGGTCTATCTTGAATAAGTGATAACTTCCTGCTTTGGTAAAAGCCTATGCCCCTGGCAGCGGGTCGTGCTGCCAGCCAAAGAAAAAGTTATAATTGAGCGCCTATGTCGGAACCGTTCTTAAAAAAGCGCTTTATGCTGCCTGTTGGACAGAAGCAGATCAACCTCCCTACTAAGAAAACAATCTTAATCGTCATATTGACTTTGGCTGTCCTATTACGCCTGGCAGTTTTAGACCACTGGAGTTTGTGGACAGATGAATTGTATACGGTATTGGTATCGGATATTGCCTCGCTGACAACGACTGGTACGCCAACCGATCAGCACCCTCCATTTTATTATCTGCTTATCCAGGGCATCATTCAGGTTGGGCGAACTGAGTTCTTGCTGCGCTTGCCGTCGGCGTTGGGGGGCATAACGGCCGTCTGGTTAATGTGGCGAATCGGTCGGGTTCTTGAGCGGCCTCGCCTTGGTTTGTTGGCTGCTATGCTCTTGGCCCTGTCACCGCTGCACATCTGGTATTCGCGTGAGGCCCGAATGTATGGCCCAGCTACCATGATGTGGGCGGCTGCTATCTATTTCTACTTGTCACTGTGGCGGAAAGGTCGCTTCTTTGATGTTGCCGGTCTGAGTATGTCCTTGCTAGCGGGCCTCTATACCGCTTACCCGACGTTGGCGCTGGTTGGAGGGCAACTGGCTTTGCTTATCCCCATTTGGCATCATCATGAACGTGATCGGCGGCGGCTAATGTTATGGCTGTTGTCGCAGTTGATCGTTGTCATTGGTTTTTTGCCGTGGCTCCCTTTTTTGGAACAGCAATTATCCACAGTCAGCCCCTTTGATTGGTTAGGTCCGGCTAGAAATCTGCTGGGGGCTGGGATTGTTGATCCGATTGCCGCTTTCTTAGCTCTTTTGGGTTTTGAAAGTACCCTGGCTGGTACGATGCGACTGGCGACATTGGGTGGGATCGTCCTGGTTGTTCTGGTTTGGCTTTCCTTTCTGATCACAGTAAAACGGCCGAGGCTCCGCGTTCGTCTCCAAAGCCGACAGCTCTGGCTAGTGGTGTTTATACTGATGGTTTTCCTGGCGGTAACATTGGTGGGGGCATTACCCCGAGGGCTTTCTGTTCGCCGCCAACTGCTTGTTTTTTGGCTGCCTATTGTGTTATTAGCAGCCTGGGCTTTGTTGCAACTAAACCGGTGGCTGGTTGCATCGGCGATTTTGGTTATCTCCTTGTTGTTAGGAGGGTGGACTGCTTTTGGGCCAGCCCATGAAGATTGGCGGGGGGCGGCTGGGTATATCACTGAGAGGGCTGGGCCGGCCGACATTTTATTTCTGCCTACAACGGGCTTGGTAGCGTTTGAATATTACAATTACGGGGCGACGCCCTATGCCGGAGCGTATATCACCCAACTGGAGCCGGAAGCTTTGCCAACAGACGGCCGAATCTGGCTGGTACTCAATCGACATCCAGCCCTTCAAAGCGCTTCTAACCCGCTCTTAGTCTGGTTTAACGAGCAAGGGCAGTTGGTCGAGCAGCGATCCTATTCGCGGTTCATTGAGGTTTATGAATATAGGAGAAAGTAATCGCGGGTCGATTTTTATCGGTTTCTTATTGTTGAGGTGAGTTGTCTGGTAATGTGACGCGGGTTGAGCCAAAGGGAGAGTACCGTTCATGAAGTCCATCGAGTGATAGGGTTTTCTTGATTCGGCCAATGCGGGGCAGCACGGTGGTCAGATTTACCCCATAATAGCTCCCTACCACGGCCTGGGTCTGCTCTCTCATGCCTTGTTCGGCCATCAAAAATTCGGCCGCTGCTGCCCAAGCGGCTGGTTTGGCCAAATCTGGATCAGCTTTCTTGCGAAAATCGCGCCACAGTCGTCGTCCTCCAACTAACGATACCAATCCATAGCTTCGAGCCTGTAATCCTGGCAGCAGCAGGGCCTCAACTGGGTCTCGCGAAGCCTGATCTTGGAGTGGCAGTTGAAGTACCCCGGCAAATAAGGCGACTGGCATCAACCAGGGTTCTAATGGCAGCTTTTCATCCCCTTCCATTGGCTCATTCGTCAAGAGGATATTATGCGCTCGTGGCTCTGTCATTGGCGAATCGGTGCTGGCGGGGTTGACATCAACGACCCGCCATTTATTGCGGTAGCGTCGCATTTGGACTGAAACAATGTCTGTTGCGGCGTAACTATTATCTGGCGAAGCGGGATCGGGCCAGGCAAATTCGAGGTAGACGTATCGGCCGTTCTCCGTTTCAATAGCCCGTGCTAAGCCCAACTTTTCTCGTCCTAGAACTGTTTTAAGCAAAATGTCGAAGACATTTAGACCAAAAAGGTCTAAGCATTCGGCCGCCTGGCTGCGTGGGACTAATAGTTTTTTCAAGGCCGCCTTATCATCCTCCAATGTTGCCACCACAAAGGTTTGCACGACGGGCCAAATCCCGTTCCAGATCGTCTCTTTATCAATCATTTACGATGACCCTAAATTAAACAAAAATCGGACTATAGAAATTCCCAGGAAAACGGCGATTAGTCCAGCCAAAGTTGATCCCCCTAAATTTATTAGAGCCAGACCAAAATTCCTGTTTTGGATTAATTGAAAGGTTTCAAGACTATAGGTGGAAAATGTCGTAAAGGCCCCTAACCCGCCAGTGATTAATAAGCGCTTCATATTTGGAGAAACAGCTATCTGATCAAACATCTGGAAAAGAATGCCAATGAGAAGAGAGCCACTCACATTAACTGTCAGAGTTCCCCAAGGAAAAGGATCCCCTATTTGAGTTTGGACTATCGTTGAGATAATGTGTCTGAGCAAAGCGCCCATTGCTCCCCCAAGTGCGATAGATAGATAACCAAATAGCGTCACGGATGCCTACGTTGGAATACAGATAACTTGGGTAACTTCAATGAAATATTCCGCGTTTAAGCTGTTTAAGGCTGCGATTGCTTCAACTGTGGTACCAAACTGGTTCGCAATCCTAAAAACCGTATCCTTATCTCGAACGACATAGGCGCGATTACCGGGACAGTAAGCGGGATTGGCATAGGGTAACTGCTCAATTACGGTTCCTGGATTCAGATCATCAGCATCAATGCCATGCTTAGCCATTAGTTCAATGCTGCTGTTTTGAGTTTCGCCAATGCTATAAAGGCTGTCTCCTTCCACCACTGTGTAGGGTTTGAATATAACAGGGTTTGGATCGCGGGTTGGTTCTGGCGGTGGAATAGGGGTTGGGGTTGGCCCTGGTGTTGGTGGGATAGGTGTGGCTGTTGGCGGAACAGCATCCCCTGCCGGAAGATTAATTTCGCTTACTAAAATGACCCTTTTACTTGAATCAAAATTCGTTATGATCGGAACGCCGTTTACCATCACAGAATTTTCTACTGCTACTTGCTCTGGGCCAACAGTGGCGACGACTGTTTCTGAGGTTGATGGCCGACCGGTAAGCAAGAGCATAGCTGTGAAGGTAGCAAATGCTAAAAAAACTGCGCTACCTACTAGAACAAAAACCATACTTTTGTTTCTTTGTTGTGGTTGTTCCATTTCCATGCCCTTTTGGTTTATGTTACACTTGGGATGGGATTATAGCAAGCAACAAGTAAAAGAAAGGGTGGGCGAAATGGTTGTTGGTGGCTAGAGAAGCAGCGGCCACCAGAACGGTTGCGCTCCATCAACAAAAACTTCGGCCACCCGCTGAAAAATTTGCAATAGGATGAAAAATGAATTACCGAAGAACACGTGAGGATATGGAAAAAAATGAGGCCTTGATATTGGCCCCCTATGCCCTGAAAAGCGCTGACTCACTCGGCCGTCTTTACGACGAACCAGAATCAGCTTCAAGGACTGCTTTTCAGCGGGATCGGGATCGCATCATCCACACCACTGCCTTTCGACGACTAGAACTCAAGACACAGGTTTTTGTCTTCTATGAAGGCGATCATTATCGCACCCGGCTGACTCATACGCTGGAGGTAGCTCAACTCGGCCGTTCTTTGGCCCGCAGTTTGGGTGGCAATGAAGATTTGACTGAGGCGATTTGCCTCGCTCATGACTTAGGCCACCCTCCTTTTGGTCATGCAGGCGAGTATGCGCTTAATGCGCTGATGAAGGAGCATGGCGGCTTTAACCACAATACCCAGAGCTACCGAATTGTGACTGCTTTAGAAAACCGTTACCCAGACTTTATGGGGCTAAATTTAACTTATGAAACCCGCGAGGGGATGATAAAGCATGAAACTGAGTATGATAAGAGTGATGCGGCCGAATTTGAGCCAGAGAAGCGGGCTTCTTTAGAGGCTCAGATATCTAATCTGGCTGACGAAATCGCCTATAATGCCCATGATTTGGAAGATGGCCTTCGGGCTGGTCTCTTTTCTCCTTTTGATCTGAAGGAGCTTGTTATCTGGCAAAAATTAGAAGAGGTTGTTCAATGGCAGAACCACCAATTTACTGAAACCGACCGACGGGAGATCATCCGGGAGCTAATTGGACAGATGGTGACCGATGTGGCTAATAGAACGGCCGAAAACCTGGCTGCCCATGATGTTGATTCACCGGAGAAACTTCAGTTATTACCTGTTAATGTGGTAGAGTATTCGGGGGAGTTCGGCCGTAATATTAGAGAGTTAAAGGATTTTCTGTATCAACGCATGTACCGCCACTATCGACTTATGCGGATGCAGACAAAGGCGGAGCATTTCATCTCTGAGGTATTTGAAGCCTATATGAAAGAGCCACGAATGTTGCCTGCCCAAACCCAGGAACGGCTCAAAAATACGCCTCGCCCCCAAGTCATCACCGATTATATCGCTGGCATGACTGACCGTTATGCTTTAGATGAATGGGAAAAGCTGTTCGACCCCTATCGAAAAGCATAATGCGTAATTGGTAAATAGTAATTGGAAATTTTCATCATCCAATCTCTATTTACCAATTACCATTTACTTACTCTTAGAACTCAAGCAGTTCGTCAATCCGCCCCTGTACATCTGGCTCACCATATTCCCCATCTTTTGCCCAGGCTGATAATTCAACTGTAAAGCGTTCAAAGAAGCTTTGGGGTGGCAATGTGCCTGTCCCGTATTCCATCTCCGTAATCTCTGCATTTACGATGAGTGAAGCGGTTTCCAAAACAATGGTTTCCCCTGGTCGAGCCAAAATCGGTTCGCCTTTCGGGGCTAGCTTGGCCTTAATGGCGTCATCAAAGAAGGCATGGTCGCTCATAATGACCTTTGTCACGGTGCGGATGTCGTTCTTATCAAACAGCCAAACTTCAAATGCTGAGACATTCTTGGGGGTGTCGGCGCCAATTGTCTCAGAGAGACCAACGCCACATTCACCGAGGAAATCTCCTTCCCCGTTCTCGATGCTAAAGGAATCATCATAGGTGTCGTGTCCTCTAGCAAACATTGTCTGGAATCGAGCTATCGGTGTTACCTGGGAGCCGTCATCTTCCATTACTGGGGAATCAGTTGGCATTTCAACTGAGGCTTGGGCTTGTCCAGCGCCACTGCCGCGCTGTCGCATAAGGTAAAAAATACCGCCTACAACAAGGAGTAGTAGAAACCCTAATAAACAAACCAACAGTAGGTTGCCTGTTCCGCCATCTTCACCCGCTTCACCGGGTGTTGCAGCCGGGGGAACGACAGCCGGATCACAGCCGACGCCGTTTTGAACGGCCGCTAAGGCATTTAACTGTAATTGGGAGGCTGGGTTCTCTTGGGCTAACTGACAAATCGCTCCATCAGCATCAGGCCAACCCCCTAAAACCTCTGTTACACGCGCTTGATTACCATCTCGTGCGTAGAGATCGGCCAGGGCTATCAAGTATCTATCTTGATCGCTCTTCAAGAGGTCTTGTGGCCCAGCGCCCGAATACTCTACCGGCCATATTCCCCACCCAAAAAGAAATAGTCCAACTGCCCATCCGACAACAAATGCCAGCAAAACAAAAACAATGGGCCGTTCCTTAATCATGTCCATATGCCACCTACCTTTATTCCCCTCCTGTTAGGGATTATTGAATACCTGTATTTGTTCAGAACGTCTAGTAAGCCATTATTTATTGAAGTAATATGTATCCAACCTCAAAACATGGCTACCCAAGATTTCTCTGTTTTAGAAATCTAGTGGAACGTTAAATTATCCCTCATATTAGCCAACAAAATAGATGTATTAGCCTCTAATTACCAGACGCACCTTACTAAAATTAGGTGACATCCCCTCTGCACTGTTTATCTTACCATAACTCAAAATGGGGAACAACCACAATTTTATGTTTAATGATTTCTTTTCCACACTTTTTTGCTGTGGTATACTTTTATAACGTCAACCAATCCATCTAAAATAGGAGATTAGTCCACATTGAAGCATTTTCTTAACCTTGCTGACCTAAGTCCCGAAGAAATTGAAGAACTGTTGTCTATCGCTACAAAATTAAAAACAGCCTGGCGGAAGGGCGGTAACGAACCAATTTTACGGGGTAAGAGTCTGGCTCTCGTTTTTCAAAAACCATCTCTTCGCACCCGTGTCTCGTTTGAAATGGCCATGGTGCATCTTGGTGGGTATGCCTTTTACCTTTCGCCAAATGAGATCAAAATGGGCGGCCGAGAAAGTGTGCCAGATGTTGCCAGGGTTTTGTCTGGCTACGTTGATGTGATTATGGCTCGTGTGTTTGAGCATGCCCATATTCTTCAATTGGCTGAATATGCGACTGTTCCTATTATTAATGGGTTATCTGATTATAATCACCCTGCGCAGGGACTAACGGACTTATTTACTATTTTAGAACTGAAGGGAAGGCTGGAAAATATCAGCTTATCATATGTAGGTGATGGTAATAACGTCGCCCGCTCCTTACTGTTTGGAGCTATGAAAACGGGTATGCACTTCAAGATAGCTACCCCACCCGGCTACACGCTCTCTGAGGAAGATTATACTGAGGCCGAACAGATGCGAATTTCTGACAACCAAAGAATTGAAGTCTATGAAAGTCCATCGCGGGCAGTAGACCAGACTGATGTGATTTATGCGGATGTTTGGACGAGCATGGGGCAAGAAGCGGAAACGGCCGAACGGCTAAAAGTCTTTCCCCCCTACCAAATCAATCAGGCATTAATTAGTCAGGCTAAGGCCGATTGCCTGGTCATGCACTGTCTGCCAGCCCATCGGGGTGAAGAAATCACTGACGAAGCGGCCGACGGCCCGAACTCGGTCATCTTTCAACAGGCGGAAAATCGGCTCCATGCTCAAAAAGCAATCCTGGTAAAACTACTCGCCAATAACTAAGCGGAGGCGCACGGTGGCAAAGAATCGCGCACTTTATGAAAATGCGCTAGGGCAAGGACATTCACATAGCTGGGACCAAAATTGGTCTGAAGCCATTGAGTCATTCAAGACGGCTATCCAGGTCATCGAAAATGAACCAGCTCCCTATGCTGGGTTGGGTATGGCTCATTTTGAGTTGAATGACCTTAATAAAGCCTTGGAAAATTACAAGTTGGCCGCCCATTATTCTCAGGGAGATATTATTTACCTCAAGCAGGTGGCTGAGGTTCAAGAAAAACTCCACCAAACTCGTGATGCCAGCCAAACCTATATGTCAATGGGTGAGGTGCTGCTCCGACAGAAGCGGGTTGATGAAGCCGTTGTCAACTGGTTGCGAGCTGTCCGACTTGACCCTGATCTAATCCCCGCTCATCAACGACTGGCCGCCATTTACCAACGTCAAGGCCAGACCCAAAATGCCATCAACGAATACCTATATGTCGCCCACATATTTCAAAAACAAGGCAATGTTGCCCAAGCCATGGAAACTTGTCAGGGAGCGTTAAAACTTGACCCTCGGAATGCTGAAGTATTAACCGCAATTGAACTGTTGCAACAAGGGGAAATCTTAACCGTTGACGGGGGCGATGAAAAACCACTACCTGCTTTAATCTCTGAGTCAGATGACGATGAAGATGATTTGGAAGTTGAGATTTCTAGCCCGGTGCAAGATGCCCAGCGAATGGCATTGGAGCAGTTGGCGGAAGAGCTGTTTGAGGAGGAGGAAGAAACGGCCGCTCAGCCTCAAGGGATGAGTAAATTAGAGCGGGATGCTTATATTAGTCAGGCCCTCGATTATCAAACCCGGGGGATGCTAAATGAAGCTATTAGCACCTATGAACGGGTTATTAAGGGAGGGGTCACCAGTACGGCCGCACATTTTAACCTCGGCTTGCTCTATCAAGATAAATTACGATTTGAAGATGCCATCCGCGAATTTCAAATCGCCGTTAAAGACAATGAGTACCGTCTGGGCAGCCACTTTGCTTTGGGTGAATCTTATCGAGCGCGCGGCCGAATTGACAAAGCGGTTGAACATTTTATTAACGTTCTCAAAATAGTCGATCTAAAGACAGTCAAGCATGATCAAGCTGACCGCTTAATTGAACTTTATGCCCATTTGTCTGATGGCCTTCTGACAAAGGGCGAACCTGAACAGGCCACCAACTTTGCTAATGCTTTGGTCGAGTTCTTGAGCCACAAAGGTTGGGAAGATAAGGTGCGCGAAGCCCGCAATCGCTTAGATGCCCTCTCCTCCGGCGGTCGAACGATGATTCTCGGCGATATTTTAACGGCTGGCTCGGCTCAGGTACTAGAATCACTTTATTTAAGCCAAGAATATGCAAGGCGGAGCAAATTTAACAGCGCGGTCGAAGAAACTTACCGGGCTATTCAATTGACGCCCGACTACTTACCGGCCCATTTACAGCTGGCTGAACTATTGGCCCAACAAGATCGCATTGCTATTGCTGTGACGAAGTTTGTCACGATTGGCGATACTTTCCGGGCCAGAGGCGATACCAATGGCACAATTAACGCTTATGAACGGGCTTTAGAATTTGCGCCTTTAGATTTAACCATTCGGGCGCGGTTAATAAATATGCTCAAGCAAAGTGGTCTTATTGATCGATCCTTAGAACATTATATTGCGATGGGTGAAGCCCATTATCAGTTGGCCCAAGTTGACAAGGCCCGCGAAACTTATCAGGAAGCGATGAAGTTTGCTCCACGCGGATCGGCCGATAAGAAGTGGCGGTTAAAGCTCATGCGACTCATCGCTGATATTGATATGCAACGGTTCGATTGGCGACGAGCGATGGGCGCTTATCGAGAGCTGCGTGCGGCCGAACCGAATGATGAACGGCTAGCGATCACGCTCATTGACCTTTATTTCAAGGTTGGGCAAGGAGAAAGCGCACTTCGGGAATTAGATAGATACCTTATTCAACTTGTTAAAAGTGGTCGGGGTGCAAAAGTGCCAGGTATCTTGGAAGATATGGTTGAGCGGCGACCAGGCAATGCCGGGCTAGTGAATCGCTTGCTGCGCCTTTACATACAGCAGAAAAAACTTCAGAAAGCGGTTGAAATCCTTGACAAATTAGGCGAAGAACAGCTCAATGCGGGTCAGACAAAAAGCGCTATTAAAACCATAGAGACTATTCTGAAGCTGAAACCACCCAATGCAATTAGCTATAAGCAATTGCTTGACAGATTATACGAAGACGTATCTGGGTAGCATGCCCGATACTAGTGCATGGCCAATCTTCTATTGATGGACTGAAATTGGCAATGTCTTGATGTTCCGCTGGGTTCGTTTATTTGACAATATGTGTTTGGCGGAACACTAGGTCCGGTGAGCCGCCTATCCAGATTATATTTCAAGGTCCATTTTGGAAGAATTAATTTACTATACCAGCCGCTTTTTAGAGCAGCCACTTATACATATCATTGACATTCTCCTGGTGGGGCTTGTCATCTATGGTATCTTTGCGTTTGTTCGGGGGACAAGGGCTGTCCAGCTGCTCCGAGGAACGATATTCATTGTTTTGGTTGCGGTGCTGATTTCGGCCGTTTTTGTCGAACTAACGGCCTTCCGCTGGCTCATCACAACGATTCTGCCGGCCCTGTTAGTTGCCTTTCCTGTTCTCTTTCAGGCTGAGTTGAGACGGGCTATTGAGCAGGCTGATGTGGCTGGGGTTTTCTTGCGATTTTTTCGGCGGAAGCCAGAGAACAAATTCGTTGAGGCAATTGCCAACGCTTGTTTGCGTCTTTCACAGCGTCGGCATGGGGCGCTTATTATCATTGAACGGGAGGTGGGGCTTCAAGAGTATATTGATACTGGCATTATCTTGAATGCTGAACCTTCGCCCGAACTCCTGTTGACCATCTTTAACAAGCATACTGAACTACATGATGGCGGCGTTATCTTTCGGGGAAATCTAGTTGCTGCTGCTGCTTGTGTGCTGCCTCTTTCAACGCGTAGCCTTTCCGACCGCCAGATGGGGCTTCGGCATCGGGCTGCGCTGGGAATTAGCGAGGTCAGTGATGCAGTTATTGTCATTGTTTCGGAGGAAACTGGACAAGTATCAATTGCCCATAACGGCCGAATACTCCGCCGCCAGGACCCCTCCCGATTGGATGTTATTTTGCAAGCATTTCTACAGAATCGGTCTAACACAACACCAGGAGGCGAACGTAAAAATTAATGAGCGCCATCCGTAATATCATCTATCAGATAGGAACATTTCTCCTTGCTCTCATATTAGCTGCCATTATTTGGGCGGCGGCTATTCTCAATAATGACCCTATTGAAACGCGACTATGGCAGATCGACATCAATACGACGAATCTGCCGAGTGATGCCCAGTTACTGAATCGCCCTCCTTCTACGGGGTCTATCACCATTCAAGGGCCAGTGTCGGCTTTAGACAGCGTTTCGCCTGACGATTTTCAGGCCATCATTGACCTGAGTGAAATTCCCTTTGGTGAAAATGATGTTGAGATCATGATTGAAGGCGGCACCGATGGTATCACCATCCTCAATAAATCACCTGAGACAGCCAGGATAAATATGGAACAGATCATTACGCGCGACATTCCGGTGAGGATTGATATTCGGGGTGAGGTGGCGCGGGGACATCGGCAGGGACAACACACTGTCTTGCCGGAGTTCATCCAGGTGACGGGTATTGCCTCTCAAGTCAATCAATTGGCTGAGGCTAGGGCTACGGTTTTCTTGGATAATGCCAGACAGGATATCGATCTGTTGAGACGGCCGACTTTTTATGATTTGCAAGGTAATGTCGCCAGCACCGTTGGCCTGACTGTCAATCCGACGGACGTTCAAATCGTCATCCCTGTAATCGAATTAGCTGGATTCGCTGAAAAACCGATCACCGTTAATTGGGTTGGTGATCCGGCTCCCGGATATCGGCTTCTTAATATCAGCGTTGAACCGAGCAGCGTCTTGATTACTGCTCCGCCGGATCAATTAGATTCGCTCCGCATTGAAACTGAACCGATTGATATTAGTGGCCTGACCGTGACAGAAACCTTGCAGGTGCTACTCGATCTGCCGGAGGGGGTAATGGTTGAAGATCCGCAGCCTATTATTGTGACCCTTGAGATCCGCCCCATTCAGACGAGTGATGTGGTTCAAAAACAGGTTGAGGTTCGGGGTTTGCAGGAAGGATTGGAGGCTATCTTAGACCCTGAAGAGGTTCGGGTATTCCTCTTTGGCCCACTACCTGCGCTTGAGTCATTGAATGAGGATGATGTTCGCGTCACATTGGATTTACTGAACCTGGAAATTGGGACTTATAATCTAGAACCGCTTGTTTCGATTAGCGCTAATGACGTGACTGAACGCTCGGTACAACCAGCCACCATCACGGTGATCATTACTGAAATGATGACGATGACTAATGGGATCAGTGGTACGCTGCCGGTCACGGAGACCAGTTCGCTGAATCCGCCGCTGGTTGCGACGACAGGCACGGCCGTAAACGCTTGTTCCTTTGCCACTTTAATCTGTGTCGCAGTCCTGGTTGCTGCGCCATTTGCCATCCTTAATAGAAGAGAAGAGATCGTATGAGTCGAAAAGCGCTGGTTGCTTTAGTCGGCCGTCCTAATGTCGGCAAATCTACCTTGTTCAATCGGCTGGTCGGCCGTCGGCTGGCCGTCGTTTCTGATGTCCCTGGCACTACCCGTGACCGCCTTTATTCGGAGGCGGAATGGGCGGGGGCCGCTTTCCTGGTGGTTGATACGGGCGGCCTTGAGGTGACTGAGGGTCGACATACTGATCCGCTCTCAGAGGATTCAGAGCGGTTCCTGCCTCTTATTCGGCAGCAAGCCAACATAGCCATTCAGGATGCTGATGTAATTGTTCAGGTCGTTGATGGGGTGGCTGGCATAACGGCGGCGGATAATGAGGTGGCGGATATTTTGCGTCGTTCTAAAAAGCCAACCATTGTGGCCGCTAATAAGTTGGAATCGACTAAGCTTTGGAATAATTCTTATGAGTTTTATGAGTTGGGTTTAGGCGAAGTGTTCCCGATTTCGGCCGTTCATGGCACTGGCACGGGTAATCTGCTGGATGCTATCGTGGAGGCTATTCCCCCTTCGGATGAGGAGGAGGAAGATGAGTCGCTTAAGGTGGCTATTTTAGGACGGCCGAATGTGGGTAAATCAACTCTGGTTAATAAACTCCTGGGCGAAGAGCGGGTTATTGTCAGTCCCATTGCTGGAACCACCCGTGATGCCATCGACAGCAAGATCATGTGGCAAGAGCAGGAAGTGACTCTGATTGATACGGCCGGAATCCGGCGGCGGGGCAAAATCGATCCTGGAGTTGAAAAGTACAGCGTCCTACGGGCCATTAAAGCGCTCAAACGGGCTGATGTTTCATTGCTTCTCATTGATGCTGTTGAAGGTATCACCGCCCAAGACACCCATATCGCGGGCATGTTGGTTGAGGAGATGTCCAGTGTGGTCGTTCTTATCAACAAATGGGATGCTATTGAAAAGGACAGCTACACCATCAATGACTACACGGCCCATGTTCGGCAAGCGCTCAACTTCTTGCCCTATGTTCCCCTTCTTTTCATCTCTGCTCAAACGGGGCAGCGGGTCAATAAGGTCTTGGAAACGGTCAAAGCGGTGTACGAAGCTCGTTATGAACGTATTCCCACAGGCCAATTGAACAAGCTCATGCGCGACGCGGTTAGCAGCCATTCACCACCACAAAAAGGGGGTATTCGGGTTAAATTCATGTACGCCACCCAAGCTGGTGTAGACCCGCCCACGTTCATCTTCTTCGTCAACAAACCAGATTGGGTGCATTTCAGCTATCAGCGGTATCTAGAAAATCAAATCCGAGAACGATACCCCTTCCCCGGAACCCCCATCCGTCTAGTCTTCCGCCCTCGCAGCGAAGATCGCTTCAGCGAAAAGTTTTAGCGCTCTACTTTCAAAAACCCGGTTTTTCAAAAAAACCGGGTTTTTAACGCCCATAACAACTCAATTGAATAAGTACATCAGCCCAGACCCAATCATCGCTTCCCATAACCCCCAACTATGCCCTTGAGGAAATTCTTCATATAAGTGGGGATATCCTTTATCCTCTAAGATGTCTACCAACAGTCGATTCACTTCTAGGAGATTGCCTTCAGTAGGATTACCTAACACGGCCGTCTCATACGTCCCAATTACCAGATAAAAGCGCACCCCCGGCGCACCTTGCCCGGCAATCCGCAGCAACAGCGCCCCATCGTCGGTCGAATAAGCGCCAGACAGCCCGGCAACCAAGCCAAAGACCTCTGGATGGAGGACGGCCGTATGCACCGCCGCCAATCCCCCTCTTGACGCGCCGAGAACGGCCGTTTTGTCTGCCGCCGGGTCAGCCTCAAAATTAGCCTGGACAAAGGGAACCAACTCCTCCGCTAAAAAGGCAGCGTAAGCCTCGTTGCGATTATAATCTTCATTCCGAATGATCGGCGGCACAAAAACTGCGATTAGGGGGGGGATTTGCCGGGTCGCAATCAGTCTGTCCAAAATGGCGGGCGTATCAATCAGATTCAAAAAATCACTGCCGTCGTTTATATAAACGGATGGTAATTTTTCTCCCACCAACTGGCCCGGCGGTTGGTAAACGACAAAGGTGCGGGTCTGGTTCAAATGGCTGCTGTTGATGGTATGGGTCGAGCGGGTTCCGACTGGGATCTCTTCGGCCGTAGGCAGCAGTTCCGGCGGCGGCACATAGGCTGGCATGACTAACTCAGAGCTTGGCCCAAAACTCCCCCGAATCGTATTAGCGTTTAATGGGTCTTGCCGAGAATCAGTTCCGTTGAGGACAAATTGATAGTCCAGCCGGGCATCTGGCTCAAATTCGGCCGAAAAATACCATAAATCTGTGCCTTCCAATCGGGTCAATGGGTCTGCTTCGGCGAGAATCCAGTTATTCATATCGCCATTTAACTGGATTGTATTGGCCGCCCCTTGATAGATAAAGATCGCCCGCCCACTACTTAAGATTGGCCCACTTTCCACCTGGGCCAAAAAGCGGTTCACCAACACTTGCCGATCTGAAACACTTTCTTCTAAGGCTTGGGCCAGAAAATTGTCGAAGCCAACGGCCGTGTTTGGTCCCGGCGTTGGTGTCAAGGTTGGCTCTGGTGTCAGCGTTGGGGGTAGTGGCGTTACTGTTGGGGCGGCCAGCGGATTCTCAAACCCCTCACAAGCTGCCAGCAAGAATATCAAACAGCCCCATAAACATACTAAACTCAGCCCCCTTCCAATAGCCCCGCTCCAGGCTCCGCGCAATACAAAATTATTTTTCACACTAAGTATTGTACTAGGTTGTTATTGCCTCGACGAGATACCAGGGACGGCCGTTTACGACATCGGTATTCCTAGACACCTCTTTGTTTTGAGTGTGGGCGGGATGAACGACAGCCGTCGTCAAGCCAGGATTGTCATCCGCTCTGGTGACAATCGGGTAGCTGATATTGCCATCAAAAGCCCGCTCCTTCCAAGGGGTCATGATAGTGAAGTCATCATGGAGGGTGCAGATCAGGCTTTGTCCAGCAGGAGATGGCTGGCTGGCCGCAACGAGGCAGACCCGATTTTCGGCCGAACGCTCCAGCAAGCCCAATTCTGCCTCCCATCGTTCTTGGATATGAAGCGGAGCCGCAACGACATCGGCCCCTTGGAGGGAGGCCAGCCGGAACGTTTCTGGATAAATGGTGTCCTCGCCCACGATGACGGCCAAGCGTCCCCAGGCCGTTTCCATAATATTTAGCTCGCTGCCCAGGTGGGTGGCCCAGCCAGCATGACGGTTAACGGTATGTAGTTGAAGTTGGCGGTGAATGACCCCCGCCTGTCCGATGACCAGCCCCATATGACTGTATCCATCTTCGGTCTTCTCGACCAGGCTGGTCACAACGTAGGCTTCTGTACCTGATAAGGCGGCTGATAAGGTCTGAATTGCCTTTTGAGAGGCGACGGCCGCTTCCGCTGGATCATCAACGAGGCCATCTTGGAAACAAAATAGCTCTGGTAAGACAATCAGTTCAGTTCCGCTCTGGGCGGCCTGAGCGACGGCATCGGCCGTTTCTTCCAGAATATCAGGGCCATAATCGCTAGTTTGATAGACGGCGGTCTTTAATTCGGTCGCGCCAATCGGAAAATCTAAGGGCTGCGGTTCATGGCTGATCATGCCATACAGTTCTGGGCGGCGTTGGGCAAAGATGTCTGTGCCGTCCGGCCGCTCTTTGAAGGAGGCTTGGGATGGATCAATATCTGCCACTACGACCGCGTCGCCCGTTCTAGGCCCTTTCGCCAAAACGGTTCCATCGGGGGCCACAATCTGGCTTTCACCCGCCCCATGCAAAAAGGCCACCGGGATGCTGGTCGCTTCGCTGACCGGCTCTAATAAGAATTCAGGGATGAGCGGGTCAACCTTGTTGGCCGCGACTACGAAAACCTTATTTTCGGCCGCTCGCACTGAGACATGGAGGCTGGCTTCATCCAGAGCGAAGGAGTTGAGACTATTACACAATATCTGTGCCCCATTCAAGGCCAGACCGCGCGGCGTTTCGTTGATAACGCCATCCATGCAAGCATAGGTGGAAATATTGCCGAGCGGGGTGCTGGTGATGGCGGTGGCCGATTGGGCGCGTTGTAGAAAATCGTTTTCATGGCCCATCAAAACTTGTTTGTCGGAGGTGGACAGTAAATTGCCGTCTGGCCCATAGAGCAAACTGGTTCCCGTTGCTTCGCCATTGTCCCGGCGCAGGGTGACGTTAATGGCAATGTGGCATTGGTGTTCTTTGGCCTTCTTGGAGACGGCCGTTAGAAAGTCGCCATCCAGGGTGACAGAGACATCATAACAATGGGCTTTGTCATCGTACCAGGAGAGGTGGTTGACGAATTCAGGCAGCACCATCAGATCGGGGTTTTGTCGAGCCGCCTCATCGATCATGGTTAGACATTTTTTTAAGTTGGCCTCGACATCGGCCCCAGCGCCGAATTGAACGGCCGCAACACGAATTAGGTTAGTAGACATAGGCATCCTCAAGATAAATTTAAATGTTATAACATTATATCATTACTTCCAGTTCCCATAAAATCAGGTGAACTGTTTCATACCTTATTCGTCAAGCAAGTGGCTTATCAGGTTAATGAGGACTATTACGATTTCGGCAGTTCAAGTGAATGTTATTGTGATGACCGATTCTTGGAGCAGACGTTAGGTCCGCGAAAGATATTAATGCCGGGGGACACAATTAATCATCGCGAGGTGTGGCGGATTTATCCAAATGTCATGATAACGATGGATGAAACGAGTGTAGACGATACCTTTGCTCAACTTAAAATCAACTGATAACAGGCAAGGGGCGCTGACCTCCGCAGGTAGTTTCACATAGCTCTGCTTTTTAGTCAGCTTGTAAGACGCGCTTGGTCAGTACGGCCGCCATTTCAGCCCGATATTGGGCGCTGCCCCGAAAGTCACCAGCGTGGGTCGCGCGACTGGCTGCGGCGGTAGCAGCTTGCTCAATGGATTCAGCAGATCGTTCCCCGACCAAGATTTTTTCGGATTCGTACAGTCTTGTGGGTCGATCATCAATACCGGTTGCGGCCAATCGAGCAGTTTGACTTTCTGGCTCCCAGGCCGTTATTGAGACAATAGGATAGTCTGCCGGGGTGCGGGCTACCCGTTCACTGCTCCCCAGTCCTGATTCCCAATTGAGGCGGATTTCGGTGATTAAGCCGGTCGGCCGTTCAGCCGCAGCTAAGTAATCGGCCAAGGACATCGTTTGTGGCTCCGGTGTTTGAAGCAACAGCTCTGCTTCTAATACAAGCAAGGCCGCTAATAGTTCGCTGTCGGCTATTCTAGCAGCTACGGTTCCCGCAGCAGTCGCTGCGTTGCGATAAGTGTTGGGGCCGGATTGATGAATCGCTTTTTGGAGCAGTTGCCCGGGGGAATTGGGGGCGCTGTTTTCGGCTAAAAAAGCAGCCCAGTCTACCAGTCGCACCATTGCTCCAACATGAAGCTTTTCGCTGTCGATGCGAAGCTGGTCTAAGTCCAGCTCTTGTAGGTCGACGACGGCTACGGCCGTTATATCAGCGGCCAACAGCTTGGTGCCACCCCCTAAAGGAGCGGTGTCAGGCCGGGCCAATAAGGGCAGGGCTTCTTCAATTGTCTTTGGGCGATAATAGGTAGATGGTCTCATTATTTATCTGCTATAATTATTAATTCATATCCAGACTTTTGTTGCGCACCCTACAAATCACGATGAAATTTCAGATAGAATGGCAATATAAGTTATTTCACGATAATTAAAGCATAGAATTCCTATACTGTCATCTTGCTAAGTTAGTTTGACCCGGTCATACGGACAACGCCCAATGATTAATTCTCAAACATTTTCATCATTTTCCGGCCGTTTTGGTCGAAGAGCCACTATTTTTCTGGTTTTATTGAGTGTTTTATTTGTCTTGGGTTTTTATACCGTGACAGATATTGAGCGCTTGAGCCATGATCCAGCGCTAGGCGGGCTAGATCATGCTGGATACGCCGTTTGCCACCGAATTACAGAGCGTTCTTTTACCATTGCCGGCCGTCAGTTGCCACTCTGCGCTCGTTGTACGGGAATGTATCTCGGCGTTGCGCTTTCTTTTGTGGTATTAGGGTTAGCGGGTCGTTTTCGATGGGCGCAGTTGCCACCTTTCAAGGTGATGGCCTTCCTTGTTGGTTTCATCGCCCTTATGGGTATTGATGGTGTTAATTCGTACAGTCATTTCTTTCCTGATATTCCCCATGTCTATGAACCTCAAAACTGGCTTCGCTTATTGACAGGTATGGGAACGGGATTGGCAATGGGCATCTTCATCTTTCCAGCGCTGGCCCAGACCTTGTGGCGTGATTATAAGTGGCGACCAGCTATTACAGGTTTGCGGGAATTATTCTGGCTGGTTGCGCTGGCATTAGTTGTGGTTTTATTGGTTCTGAGCAACCAACCGCTGCTTCTTTACGTATTGGGAATTATAAGCGCCCTCGGTGTCGTTGCGATTATTACCGTTATCAATACGATGGTGTTGTTGTTGGCGACCCGTCGTGATTCTAAGTTGACTCGATGGCGTGAAGCGGCCGTTCCGTTGACCATTGGCCTCGTCCTGGCAATCACTGAAATCGCCCTGGTCAGCTTTTTCCGCTTCAACTTGACCGGAACGATGACCGGTTTCCCTGGTTTATAATGGAACGTTGGCTTCCAGCCAGCCCGTTGGCAGCATCCTTGCTGGCGTTCCATTTTTGAAGGAGCAATTATTATGGACATCATTACTGCGTTAGGTGGCATTGGAGCCGCCTTTGGCCTCTCTGGCAGCGCCGGATTAAATGCCTATATTCCTTTATTGCTAGTCGCCCTGGCGGGCCGTTTCCCCCTGGAAAATCCGCTAATTGAACTGTCTCAACCTTATGACGTTCTAACTAGCGGCTGGGCGATTGGTATATTAGCTGTTTTGTTGCTGATTGAGGTTTTTGTAGATAAAGTACCAGCGGTTGATTCAGTTAACGATGTCATTCAGACATTCATTCGCCCAACAGCAGGAGCAATCTTGTTTGCTGCGAATGCCGATGTCATCACCGACATCAGTCCAGTTATTACTATCATTGCCGGACTTTTCTTGGCGGGCAGTGTTCATGCCACCAAAGGGGTCATTCGGCCAGTTGTGACGACAACAACGGCCGGAACTGGCAACTGGTTAGTAAGTTTGTTAGAGGATATCATAGCTTTCTTTGTCTCGATTCTAGCTATCCTCCTCCCCATTCTGGCTCTGTTGGTAACGATTTTCTTTTTGTTTGTTGGCTTCAATTGGCTGCGTCGCCGGAGAAAGAAAGATAATTATGTTTATCGGCCGCAGTAATAATAGTCAGGCTGATTGGGATTTTTGAGTTCAGGATAATTTGTAATTGGTAAATTGTAATTTGGCTAGTCTGAATGAAATTGCTACGAATTACGTTTTACGAATTACACATTTCCTTCCTACGATTTTTTAGTAAAATTAGGTAATCTCGTCGACACACAAATCTAAGGAGGATTTTCATATGGGAGATAATCGTAATCGGAACATCATCATCGCTGTAGCTGTTATACTTGTCCTATGTTGTTGCTGCGCGACATTAGCTGGGCTATGGCAATATGGTGATGCCCTAGTCGGCACAGTCTAGTTCAGCGACTCCAATTACAGTAGATATTTAATACACTGTTAAGTCAATAATTTGAATCTGTCATTCCTGCGAAGGCAGGAATCTAGCCTCACAATTGTAAAACATTTCGTTGACAGTGTATTTAAGCGCCCCACCTTAGCAAAACGATATAAGCAACTGACTACTGACTATTGTCGGTTGAGTTGCTTTCTAATTTAAGCTGGGCTTGCAGCCCAATGATATGGGCTTCCAATTCGACCAGGGTTGTCTGGTGACTTTCTAGCCTGTCGCCTTCGGCTCGAACAAAACGGCCGAACGGAGCAATTGTGTCCTCAATCCGTTGGGCGCCTCGGCGCATCTCTCGGTCAAACTGCTCGGTTAAATTGCCGACCAATTTGCGGCGTAGTTCGGCCAGTTTGCTTTCCAATTCCTGATTGGCCCTTCGGCGACGAGCAGGCAAAACCAACAATCCCAAGGTCATAAAGGTCAATCCGGCCAAGATGCCAGTAACATCGATCCAGGCAGCGCTGACTGTTGCCAGGACAGCAGCTCCAATGCCTAACCCCCCAATCTCTAATAAGGCAGTTCCGGCAACGGCCGAACGAGCAGATTCTGCCAGTTCAGCCGCTTCTCTTTCTTTATCGTAGCTAGCGACGGCCTGGCGGGTAGCTGTGCCGATGGAATCAACCAGTCGCTGGCGGTCGTAGGCCAACGTTCCCTCGCGCGGTCCGCCCTGGCCCACAACTCGCTCTTCATGTTCTTGCTTGCGTTGGGCCAGATGGTCAGCAACGGCCGTCCACTGCCTCAAATCTTGCTCGACCAGCCAATCAACCAGTTCCCCAATCCGATTTTCAATCTGTTGCGGCGTGTCTGCGACGACCTCAGCCTCAAACGCTTCCTTGACCTGATTAGTCCGAACCAGATCGGGAATTCGGCCGACCCGAATCGTCTCATCAAAAAATATTCGCCCTCGCTTTTCCATCTCATAAAGCAGGTTATCAATCCCTTCCAGACGGGCTTTGAAATTCCGCTGCATGTCTTCGTTGTAGTAGACCATCTGATCCTGAATGTCGGCTAATAGTTGACGGTCATCGGTAAGCGAATCGAGGTCTTTTTCAATTTGGCTTAACTGTTTCTTCAGCAACTTCTGGCCTACGCCTAAAGGGTTGAGTAGTTTGAGACGAAAACGGCCGTCATCGTCCAGGGTATTGTGGATGAAATCTTCTAAGGCTTCAAAGCCGCTCTCTTCCCAATAGCGCGGCTCACCCGCCTTCGCCTTCTTAGCCAGCATCGCAGAAACGGGGAAAACGGCCGCAATATCTCCGACTAACTTATTGGCTGATGAACTGGCAAATTCTACGACTTCGGCTAAGGCTTGCTGGTTTTCCAGAATGTCGACCTTGTTGATGAGCAAGACCGTTTTCTTGCCCCAGTCCCGAATCTGGCTTAGAAAGGCTCGCTCGCTTTCGGTAAAGGGGCGATCGGCAGAGGTCAGAAAGAGGACGAGGTCGCTGCGGGGGATGAATTCGGCCGTTAAAGCCTCATGTTCGCGCATGATAGCGTTGGTGCCGGGAGTATCAACGATATTTACATTCTTGAGCAGGTCGACGGGGGCGGTTTGAATCCAAACGCCTTTTTCAACGGGGGTTTGAGACGTTTCCGTGCCATACTTAAGGAGGTGGATCTGGCTCGTTGTTGGGGTGACACCTTCTGTTAGAAGGGAATAACCTAGCAGGGCATTAACAAAAGCAGACTTACCAGCATTAAATTCTCCGGCGACAACGAGCAGAAACAGTTCATCTACTTGTCGAATGGAGTCGGCCAGGGCGGTGCGATCGGCCGTTGGTGCGCCAATGTCGGACAGCGCATCTCTGAGACGGCCGAGTGTTTCTCTTGTTTGTTTGAGCAGCGCCTCTTGGGCCTGATTTAATATCGCATCCATATTTATTGCTATACCATCCTGTTTTCAGAACGATTCAACCTTCAACCATTCACTCATAAAAGGTTTAGGATTATAATGTGTTCTGTCAATAGCAGCGGATTATAGCACAGAGGGTAAGGTTTGATTGAAAATGGGAAAACAGTCAGTGAATGCTCGTCATCGAATTGCGAGGAAACTCTTTTCTGTCAAGCCTGTTGTTTGGCTGCTTTCCCATACGGCTCATCTGATTGATCGGTTTTTCATATCGGTGACGGACGGCCGAGTTTCGGCAGCAGGGACATTGGCGGGAGTTCCTGTTATCTCGCTAACGACTACAGGCGCCAAGAGCGGACAGCCGCGTACGATTCCGTTGTTGGGTATTCCAGATGGAGACAATATCGTTCTGATTGCTTCGAATTGGGGGCAAGGCCACCACCCAGCTTGGTACTATAATATTCGCGCTAATCCAGCGGTTCAGGTGGCCTTAAACGGCCGAACAACGCCTTATATGGCTTATGAAGCGCAGGGGGAAGAACGTCAAAGATGTTGGCAAATGGCTGTTCAAATCTACCCAGGTTATGAAGCGTATAAGAAATGGACGAACGGCCGTGAGATTCCAGTGCTTGTTTTGGTAGAAAGCGGTTGAAATAAAAAAGAGGAGTAGAATAATTTCTACTCCTCCATTTTGTTTATTTGGGGTCAGTTCGACTAAACCCTACCAGAAAGGTTTATCGGTCAAACAGATTAGACTTGCTGACGACGACGGGAAATGAAGAATCCGGCCGCCAAAGCAACGCCAATTGAAACCACAACCAATCCGGTCGGGACACCTGCACTGTCACTGCCAAAGCCAGAAAGCGAAACGCTTGTTGGGGCATTAACCATAACGTAAGCGGTGTCGGTCATTGTCATAGAGGGGCCACCAACGGTGCTGGCAGCAACAACAACGGTATTGGTGTAGCTAGCGCCAACGCCAACATCGGTGCAGCTGTAGGAGAATACCTGACCTGGGCCTAAATCGGTTGTTGCATTGTCACAAGCTGGAACCAAAGCATCGGTAGCTGTAACGGTGCTCCAAGTGATCGTACCAGTGTTGGTGATGTCAATCGTGAAATCAGCGTTTCCGCCAGTTGTCACGGTCTGAGTATCTGGTGATTTATCAACCTCTAGCCCTGGCTCGCCAACGACCACTGGGTTGAATGACAAATCATCGTAATATACAGACGTTGCATTGTTAGCGAACAGATCGACGTTCGCAACTGATAATGAACCACCGCCGGATTGATGTTGTGTCCAGGTGCCACTGTAGAACAGGGCGCCATTATAGTAGAAATCTTGGGTATCATTATCGAGATCAATTTCTACTCGAATTTCTACCCACTGATCCGTAACAAAGGCTTGGGAAGCCCCAGATTGACCATCATCAAACATCATACCTGAGTTGCTATCAAACTGTACCTGGGTTGACCAGTTACAATCGGCACAGGCATGATCATATCGGTTGAGCATAATGAAATAAGTCGTACCGACCATGTTTCCTGGGATATATTGCCAGGCAGTCATGACCCATTGACCGCTGTTAGCGGTGAATTGTTGAATTGGGTCGGCTGCGCCACTAATGTCTAGGGAATGGGGGGCGCTTCTAGATTGGGCGCTTGAGACCAATGCGCCAGCGGCGGGGCTATTACCCCAACCAACCCAGCCGCCTTGGCCATGAATCTGGCTACCATCAGCATAGCTGTCAAAATCATCACTCCAAGGGCCACCAGCCGAAGCTACTAACGCCGTCAACAAGACTAGTGTTAGCACGAGTGGCAATACTACAAAAAACAATCTTTTTCTCATTTATTTCCTCCAGTTGGTCGCCGAAAATAGAGTTGACTGGAAGTCGCCAATACTTATTTCGGCATAAATACAATATACTTTCCCCAATAAAAAGTTTAACTCTGGTAGGGGTTCCTCAACAATAGTTTTGGATGTTTGTTGTCAAATTTACTTACATTAAGTTTTGGCTACAAACACTCATACTCCTCTTATTTTATCATGTGAATCCAAAAAGGGAAACCTTTTTGGGATTCTGAAGGGAAATCGTAGGGTATACAATGGATATATTTTTGCTATTGGATCAATTACAGCATATTGCTCGCAACGGATTAACCTATGCTAAAAATCCGTATGATAAGGAAAGGTATGAAAAACTCTTAGAGATATCAAGCCAAACATATGGCGAGTTATTAGAGCAACCTGCCGAAAAATTTAAATTGGCCTTCTCATCAGAATTAGGCCACATTACCCCCAAGGTCGGAGCTGATGCTGCAATTTTTAATGACAAGGGTGAAATTTTACTCATGGAACGAGCTGATACGGGGGATTGGTGCTTACCCTGCGGTTGGGTTGAAGCGCTAGAACGGCCGTCCGATGCGGCCGTTCGGGAAGTGTGGGAAGAGACAGGTCTAATCGTTGAGGTTAAGCAGTTGGTCGGCGTATTTACCCGAATGCCCAGCCCAAAGTTTGGCCCACACACCATGATCGCTGTTGTTCATCTGTGCCAGGTTGTGGGTGGCGAATTAACCCTGTCTCATGAAGGGCTGGATTTACGTTACTGGCCCATTGATGAGATGACAAACTGGCATGGTATCCACGAAAAGTATGCTCGTGCTGCCCATAAGATGTGGCAGTCGGATCGGTTGTTAGCGGCCGTTTCAGATTAGTTTAGAAGTTCAACTTCTCCAAGAAGTTGAGCTTCTGAAAGTTACTTATTTCACCGAATACTCAACCCCGGCCTCATCTAACTGTCGAATCTTTTCCCATTCAGGGATGGCTGGCCCTTTTTTGGATTCTTTTAACACCATCATCTGGCGTAGTTCAATAACCTGATCCCGGAGCATGGCCGCTTTCTCGAACTCTAATGCTTGGGCGGCCGCTTTCATCTGCTTCTCAAGCTCCTTGACCATTCGGTTGAGTTCGTCTTTGGGTAGGTCGGCCGTTGTTGTATAGGCCGCTTTCTCTTCCGCAAGGGCCATTTCCTGCTGCTCGGCAATTGTTTTTGCCAGGTCCCGAACCTCTTTGATGATGGTCTTAGGTTCAATACCATGAGCTTCGTTATATGCAATTTGTTTTTCGCGTCGTTCTGTTGTGGTGTCGAGCGCTCGCTGCATCGAATTGGTTATCTTATCGGCATACATGATAACACGGCCGTCAACATGGCGGGCAGCCCGGCCAATTGTCTGAGTCAAGGACGTTTCAGAACGTAGGAAACCTTCCTTGTCAGCGTCCAAGATGGCAACAAGGGACACTTCCGGTAGATCTAACCCTTCTCGCAGCAAGTTAATGCCGACGACGACATCAAACACGCCTAACCGCAAATCGCGCAGGATTTCTGTCCGTTCCAGAGTGTCGATCTCGGAATGGAGGTAGTGAACTTTGACTCCCATCTCTAATAGATAATCGCTCAAATCTTCTGACATTCGCTTGGTCAGCGTTGTCACCAGCACTCGTTGGCCGATAGCCGTTCGCTTCTTAATCTCGCCTAGGAGATCGTCTACCTGACCCATTACCGGCCGAATCTCTACCACGGGATCAACAATGCCAGTTGGTCGAATGACCTGTTTGACTACCTTGGCTGAGTTCTCGAACTCGAAGGGAGCCGGGGTGGCGCTGGTAAAGATAGCCTGGTTAATTCGCTGTTCAAACTCCTCAAAGTCTAACGGCCGATTGTCTAAGGCGCTGGGTAGCCGGAATCCAAACTCGACCAATGTCTCCTTCCGGCTCCGATCTCCTTTCCACATGCTCCGTATTTGGGGAATGGTCATGTGGCTTTCGTCTAACACCAATAGGAAATCGCGGGGGAAGTAATCGACCAGCGTCCAGGGTGGATCACCTGGTTGGCGTTGATCTAGATGACGACTGTAGTTTTCGATGCCGGAGGTATAACCGATCTCCTTCAGCATCTCTAAATCATACATCGTCCGCTGCTCGATTCGCTGGGCTTCGAGATACATCTTTTCCGCTTTGAAGTGAGCGATTCGATCCGTTAACTCAGTCTCAATATCATTAATGGCTTGAGCGACCTTCTCTTCGTCGGTAATAAATTGCTTGGCCGGGAAAATCTCAATAGTTAAATGTTCGGCCAGAATTTCACCTGTCAGCGGATCAATTTCAGTTATTCGTTCAACCTCATCACCCCAAAACTCGATTCGGTATGCGATTTGGGCATAGGCGGGCATGATTTCTAATGTATCCCCCCGCACGCGAAAGGCCCCCCGCCGAAGCTCTAGATCATTCCGCTCATATTGAATATCGACCAGGAAACGCAAAACGGTGTTCCGCAGATACACTTGACCGCGTTCGAGCTTGACCGTCACCTTGCCCCAGGCTTCCGGGTTGCCAATTCCGTAAATGCAGGAAACCGAAGCCACGATAATGACATCTTTGCGGCTCATCAGATTAGTCGTCGCTTCTAGCCGCAGCCGATCTATCTCTTCGTTAATGTCTGTCTCTTTTTCGATATAGAGATCGTGGCGAGGGACGTAGGCTTCTGGCTGGTAATAGTCGTAATAGCTGACAAAGTAGGAGACGGCGTTGTTGGGGAAAAATTCTTTGAACTCGCTGTACAGTTGAGCAGCCAGAGTTTTATTGTGGGCCATGACCAAAGTCGGCCGTTGTGTCTCTTCTATTATCTTGGCAATGGTATAAGTCTTGCCTGTTCCGGTTGCGCCCAGTAGGGTCTGATAGCGCAGACCTTCATCTAACCCCCCGACAAGTTCAGCGATAGCCTCCGGCTGGTCACCCGTCGGCTGAAAATCAGAAACAACTTCAAGTTTTGGCATAAGTTCCTCGTCGTAACTGTATGAATATAGAATAGAACGAAAGTTCTCTATTATAACATAAAACAGGTGAATTTGGAATCGCAATCTGAGCAAATCCATGCTCCCCAAACCAATTTTTGCAGACTATATCTCTCCTTTTCCAAATCGACCTCAAATCCATTTATAATAGTCAACAAATAGCAAAAGCGATCGCATTTACATTCAATAAAAATCTTTGCCAATAAAAATCAAAAGGAAATAAAATCATGCCAATACTATCTAACTACAATAGCTTTAACGGCCGTCATTGGGAAACCGGCAGCGTCCACAACCATCTAGCTGCCAGAGGCGTTGTCGCCCCACACACCGGAAAACCATACAGCGAAGCCTTCTTTCTGGGCATCAGCGGCGGCATCGTCCTGGGCTACTTCGTCTTCACCTACGAAGGCGTTGATCCCCACGCCCGAATTTTGACCCGCAACACCTTCGACCCAATGGACATCATGCTAGAGCGCCTGGGCATCATCCAAGATTTGCAGCATACCGCCAGCGCCGATAAAGCAGTCCGCAACCTGGTGGATTCGTTAGAAGAGGGAGTCGCCCCCATCGTCTGGGCCGACCTGTTCAGCCTACCTTATAATTCCTGGGCTACCCAGCAAGGGGAACAAATCTGGATGATGAATCCCGTCGTTGTCTTCGGTTATGATGAGGCCGCTGATACGGTTCATATTGCTGACCGTTCCAATTCACAATTGACGGTGACAACGGCCGACCTGGTCCAGGCTCGAAGCAAAGTGAAGAAAATCAAGCACCGTATTCTTAACCTTGACCCGCCCTATGGTGACAAGTTAGCTTCGGCCGTTCAGATGAGTATTTGGGGAACGATCAAGCTCTACACCGAAAAGCCACCCAAAGGCTCCAAGAAGAATTTCGGCTTTGCCGCCTTCCAAAACTGGGCCGACAGCCTGGTCAAGACCAAAGGCCGACGCACCTGGGCCAAAGATTTCCCCCCTGGCAGCGCCCTATACACCGGATTGGCCGACTCTTACTATTATACCAACCATTACGGCCAAAACGGCGTGGCTGATCGGGTGCAGTATGCCGACTTTTTGGATGAAGCGGCCGTTATCCTCGACCGTGCCGCCCTGAAAGAAGTTGGTCAAAAATTCCGAGCCAGCGCCAAAGGCTGGGAAGCGATCAACCTGGCCCTGCTGCCCAACGACGTTGACCCCCTTCGCCAGACCCGCGAGCTGATGGCCAGACAACACCAGCTTTTCCTGGCCGACGGACAGGGCAGCGTGGAAGAACGACAGGCTATTTCGGCCGAGTTGGACGAGATAAAGAAGCAAGTTTCGGCCGATTTCCCCCTCGACGAAGCCGGTATTCAACAGTTGAAAGAAAACCTGGCCGACAAAATCATGGCCGTTCACGACATCGAATACGACGCTATCATGTCTCTTCAAGAAGCAATGGACTAAAAGGTTAGGTTTGGACATCGGACGCTGCATCCTGGTCAGATGCCCACAAACTGGCAATCTTGGCTTCCATAGTCTGTATATGGCGAAATTGATGAACAAGATGAATAGCAATAGCAACAGCGCCAAAAACAATGCCACTGAGAATGGAACTGAAAAGCGATCCTTGCATGGCAACTGAAACCGTAAGCGCTACCGCTACGCCGCCGACAACACTATTTATCACAGCAATTGTACTTGCCGTCGTAAAAAGAAGCTGCCAGCGAGAATAATGCAATACAACTTCAGTAAGGGTTCCTTGCCCTTCCTCGCCGCCTGAAAAAGCGAAGTAATGAGCCTGCCCCGGTTCTATCTTAGCGTAATATCGCCTGATCCGATTGATAGATCGGGCATAGAGGACATCCTCTGCCATACTCTGCAAAACCCGGACATAAGTGACCAAACCAAGAAAAAATAATGTCGGCAGCACAGTCAGCCCAAACAAAAAGAAGATTTGCCCTAACGCCGAGATTTGCCCAATGAAAGCCAAAGCAATCAAGGCGCTGGAGACAGACCCTAGATAAAGGGATGAGCGACTGCTACTATCGCTAATTGTGGAAGCCTTGGCAGACTGAAGCGTAAAATGCTCAGTTGTTAAGGCCGAAAGCAACGCCTGTCGATCTGATGAATCAGCCATCAATATACCTCCTAAGAAAATTTGTATAGATCCACATCATATGCCTGATAATTGGATAAGGCAATCCAGGAATTGTTCACCTTAAAATGGGATGCTATACTGTCTGAACAGATAAAGTTAAATTTAAATGGGAGAATTATTGTGAAAAAAATATTACATGCCGTTGAAATCGATGCCTCTCGAAGCGACGTGTTTGATGCCATTACAACCGAAAAAGGATTGTCTCATTGGTGGACGACCAAAGTTGCCGTGGAAGAAGGTGTCGGTGGAATAATTGACTTTCGCTTCATCGAGATTTTTAATCCGAATATGAAAGTCTCACAACTGGAACCGGATCGCGCTGTACATTGGCAATGTGTAAGTGGACACGACAATTGGGCCGACAACACTTTTTCCTTTGAGCTTCACGACAAAGGTAACAACACGCTATTGATGTTTACCCAACTCTATGCCAGGGAATTGAGCGACGAAGATTATGGCATTTACAATTTCAATTGGGGCTATTATCTACAAAGCCTAAAAGAGTATTGTGAAACTGGTACGGGAAAACCCTTCCAGCCCTAATCCCAACCAAAACTACAAAGTCTGGCTTTTTCACTTCTAACTTACAAGACCAGGGCCTTTGCCTGTGACAAGAGCCAGTTTTCCAATTCAGTAATTCCTTCATTCAACCGAGCCGCAGCAACGATTGGTAGCCAATTTTGATATTCTTCTTCTCCACCTGGATGCAGTTGAAAATAGCGATTCAAGTAAATTTGATGAAGCTGCTTAATGGCAGTGCTTTGGGCTGGTGCAGCCTGGACGGCCGCAAAGCCAAGGGCCAAAATTGACGTTCGGGCAACATCCGCCAGTGGATTCCCTATCGAAGCATCAACCCAATCAATGATCACCGATTTAGAATCGGCGATCAAGATATTGCCTGGATGAAAGTCCCCATGACAAAGTCGATCTCCATCTGGCATCTTATTCAAGGCATCCAATGCAGCCTGGCGTAAGTCGGTGGGTAATGGGCTGGCGTCGCTCAATTTGAATGCCAACCGGTTACGCAATAGAGGAATATCCACCTCAATCTCCTTTGTATGGAGTTTCCAATGAAGTTCAGCCAGTTGAATGGCATATACGGCCAATTTTTGAGGGCGAGCCTCCATCTCGGCCGACATAGACAATCCATCAATACGTTCATAGAGTAATCCTTTTCTCGTGCCAATCGTCATGATTTCCCCCACTGCTGGTGTCGGCAGTCCGGCTGCCCCTATAGCTTGTGCAAGACGTTGTTCATAATTCGCCATTTCAAGCCCGAATCGGGGGAAGAATAACTTTAAGACCCAACCTGGCTGCCAGGCGTATATTTCGGCCGTATACCCAACCGCCAACAGGTCGCCCAAGTCCTGGTTATCTGCCAGTAAATCCATAAGATTTTCCTTCTCTATTTGCTCCCTCTCTTAAAAATTCCCAGCCCGCATTTTATATCCTTACCGTCTTATATGATAGTATGTGTTAAATCATGATTATGGAGAATTTTTCAGCCAATGGAGGATAGTGATGTACAAAGCAAGGATACTGATGGGCAGCCTTAGAACGCGGCTCATAATCATTGGATTTGTTATAGCCCTCATACCTTTATTGGCTTTTTCGGCAAATAATTCAACACAGAAAAATTTTGATACAGTCCTTTCTTTCAACACTGTGGCAGCACAGAGTTGTGATGTTGAGCCGCCAGAAGGGTATACCCAACAAATTAGCGGCCTTGTCGAAGGGGATGAGCTAACCATTCGGGTTTCTTCACGCTTCGCAGGCGCAGTTGAGTCGCTCACCTGGCGGGGGAAGGAGTTTATCAACATCTTCGATCACGGCCGTCAAATCAGCTACGCCTGGCAAATGGACGATCACGGCGAATGTTTCAACCCCACCGAACCAGGTTCTGCCAGCGACCTGTTTTCCCAGACCTCCACCAGCCAACTATTAGAAGTCTGCGTCCTGGACATCAACCGCCTGACGACCAAAACCCAGCCCGCCTTCTGGCTGGCCCCTGGCGAAACGGGATTCTGTGATGGCGATACTGTAACGGCCGTAAACGACGCCCTCGTTTCCGACCAAATCCTGGATAAGAGTATTGAGATAGGGTATATGGGCATTGATAATGTGATTGTCTTTACGGCCGAAATCACTATCCCTCAGGATTACGACTTCCTCCAACTGGAAATTCCCACCGGCTACCTGACCCACGAATTCACCAACTACTGGCTGTTCGACCCCCTCTCTGGTGAGTTGATGAAACCAGAAAGCCAACCTCTCCGTGAACCCTGGTCATATGTCCATGACACTCAATTTCCACCCATCCTGGCGACGGAAGATGGCGAGTATGCAATGGGCGCCTATTCACCAGAGGACATCACTTCCTATTCAATCCTCCACTACGATGTTCCCAATCCAGATGATGCCACCAACAAGTGGAATATCGTCCTCCATGAATTTCCTGCCCCGGCCGGGGTCTACACCTATGATAGTTTTGCCATTGTCGGGACGCTGGAGCAGGTCAGGGAAGGGATGGTTCAACTTTATGAAATACGCGGCACAGATATATTGCCGCCGGAAGGGTATGTTGACCTTGCCAGTTGCGACGTTATAGATGGCTGGGCCTGGGACCCAAAGATCCCCAACCAACCGATCGCTGTCGAGTTTCGGGAAGTGAACGAAGATGGCACAGAAACGACCCTGGCTACGATAAGCGCCAACAGGTTGCGAGACGACCTTGTCACCGCCCTGGGGGATAACGGCCGACATGGCTTCAACATTCCAACCTCAGAACTCATTCAAGATGGCGACCAACACACCATTCGCGTCTATGGCCTCAACTCAAATCCCAACTGGCCCGACCAACCATTAATCCCCTCTGAAAATGTCCTCGAATGCCCCCAATTGAGCCAGACCAGCGCCCCAGAATCAACAGAGACCAGCCCACCCACACCAACATCGCTGCCAGCCACGGAACCAGTCCCAACAGAACCAGCAAACGAAGCGGAAATCACACCAACAACATCCGAGACAAACGGCCGAAATAGCTCATGTATCGGTGGAGCGCTGCCGCTGTTCCTCGGTCTGACCATCTTATCCAGAAAACGTCGCCCATTTTACAGAAAAATCGTATCGTAATTATTGACCGATATGTAATAAAGAAACCAGCAGCATTCCCCTCTCTCAGCTATGATATAGACGTAATCGAGAGGACCTAAACAAGTAATAAAAAAGTTTTGTGGTTGGAAGGCGGCCTGGACGAAATGGTTCCTGATACAGGAAATCATTTGCGGTCAAAGGGCACAGCCGGACACCCAAGCTAAAATGCCTTAACAGGTGTCCTCTCCCAAGCAAACAACGACCCCAGGTGTGACCATTACATCTGGGGTCTTTTCGATTAACCTTCCCCCATTTCCGCCCTGACCCATTCGTGAAATGTATATACCTCAACTTCATGCGGTACCAACACCCCTGCCTGATGGCGGATGGAATGCAACCCTTGTTGGTTTATTTCACACACATGTGCATCCTGCTCCATAACCAGCGTAGCAAATTTAGTAACATTTTCCATATCGAAATCAGGTTGTTGAAGCGTTTCGGCAGGGAAAAGCCATTCGGCCGTTAATTGAGTCGTCTCCGGCCCAAGCGGCAGCAGCGAAACGATCCGAACATAATCAGGATGAGCCGACATAAACATCGTCGGCAAACAGGTCAAATATTTAAAGCCTAACAATCGTTCCTCATCCGTTAATTCGGCCATCTCTTTACCATGAATAAGACCATCCATAGACCAGGTCTGAGCACCAGGACGCACGCCAGGGTCATTTGAATCACCATTTCTCTTGATTCTGATCGACCAACCCTGTTTATATTGTGGCACCAAATCGCACAACTCAGGATGGATGCTAGGGCAATGATAACATTCATAATAGTTCTCCCAGAAAATCTTCCAGTTACACGCAATCGTTGTTTGAAAGGTATGTCCAGAGACTAACTCCGCCAGCGGCCAATGGTCAAATTCATTGAAAGCAGGATCGGCCGAATCAGAAAACGGCCGAACCCCGTCCCCCTCCGCCAAATTCACAAACACACAACCACCCCATTCCCGCACTGCGACCTTATACAACGACACATCTCCAACCCCCAGCTTCTCAGCCCCACCAATAAACGGCACACCGGCCAACTTGCCTTGCAGCGTATAAGACCATTGGTGATAAGGGCAGACGATGCGCCGGGAAGCCAACTGGCCGGATTGTTCGGTACACAACATCGAACCTCGATGACGGCACGTATTGTGAAAGGCTTGTACCACCCCCGCCTCATCACGCAGCACAACGACATTTTGGGAGCCAACAGTAAAGACACGAAAGGCTCTCGGTTCAGCCAATGCACTTGAACGACAGACATAAAGCCAGTTCCGATACCAAATCTGTTCCAACTCTTGTTCATATCGGTTATCATCAAAATAATAATGGCTGGGCAATGTAGACCAGGTTTGAATTTCTGTTATCATGGGCATCTCCTTATTGTGAGATTACACTGAGTCGAAATAGTTACGGAAATTTTAGCATAGTGTAATCCGCAGACCATATGATTCTTGCCTGCATGATTCCGATTCAACCTTAGAATTAATACTGTGCTATAACTAGGGGTAGGAGAGAACAAATGTTAATCACAATTCAAGGAATATACCGCGATGGAAAAATTCAACTCGCAGAAATCCCACCTGGTGTTCAGGATGACACAGCGGTAATTGTCACTTTTCTGACCGATGGCGATATCAACCTATCCTCACGAAAAACTGATGAGGTGCAAGCTGCCAACCTTCGTACCCGTATGGCTGCCTTTTCAGAAGAATGGAATAGTCCCGAAATGGACATCTATGATGATTATGATGCAGCCAAATCCAATTTATAGTTGCGGAATAAACATTCAGTTCCTCTAAAGACTTTTGTTTGTTCGGTATCTTTCAACTATGGCTCATAGAGTTCAAAAAAACAAAAGTCTAAACGCTTACAGCGCATAGATACTTCTGGTAACACAAATTATAGTCAAGAAATATTGATAAAACGTAAGCAGCTGACTTACACGCTCGCCTCAAACCCTTTGCCGACGAATTGGAAAGACCTGAGGTGGAAATTTGTGACAACTGTGAAAAACTCAAAAGTAAATTACAAACGTGATTGATTCGCTGTCAAAAGGATATTTAAACATATGGATTGGTCATCATTTATTGGATCTGTTGTTGGTACGTTCCTAACAATTATTGCTGTGATCTGTACTATTCTAATTTGGGATTATTTTGATCGTAAGAAATCGTCTGAGGTGAAATCTTCAAAGCCTGATCTTGATGACTTGTTGGAAAACCACCTCGAAAAGTTTATCGTTCGGAAATTTGATGTGCTTTTTCCTCATTGGAAAATATATGAAAAATCCACCATTAATAATGCTGTTACCAGTGGTTCTAAACCGCTGGGGGTTCGATATCGTACAGATGCAGGGGAAATAGATATTCTTTGTGTTGATGAAAAAGAAAATTTTGTCGTAATTGAACTTAAGAGAAAGAGGGCATCTGACAAAGTTATTTCACAAGTTAATCGGTACATGGCTTGGGTTCAAAAAAATATGGCTAATCCAAATCAAAAAGTACGTGGAATCATAATCGCAAAATCCTACAGCAATCGGTTACTTTACAGCTTGTCACGATACAACGATATTGATGCATGGCAATATGATTGGAACTTGATTTTCAATACAAACGTTTCTTTAGAGAGTGAGTTTGTTGAAGTAAAAACCTGAACAGTAGAAGGTACAAATTTATAGGTTAAATAACTTTAATTGCTTATCTTGTCCTCCCCCATTCCTTGCATAAACCAAATAGAAACATCCCTTGAACTCGGCTCGGCCACTCTCTTATAAAATTGAGGAAAGAAGAAAATAATATTAACAGCAATCTAGAGACTATATTGCAACGAAAAATTCAACAAACAGAAGTCCCATCCGATATACTTGATGACTCACCACGAATTATCTGATAAACCCCTGCAAAAATGGCAAGAGGCAATCTGGCTCTTTATTGCCCTGTTGATCCCTCTATTTGTTAATTTTTGGGTGGAGCAGCAGTTTGAAGCGTCAAAGATCTGGTTATTACGTGCATTAGTCGGTTTGTTAGCTATCCTCTGGCTTGCAAGTTGGCTGCGCGGCTCCCAATTAAATTCCCTCTCGCCCCCCATTCGCAATCTCATCGCCGCCCTCCTCCTTGTTCTCACCTTGTCCACTGTCCTCAGCGACAACCGTTCAATCGCCTTCTTCGGCACACTCGACCGGGCCAACGGTTTGCTGACCCAACTTAGCTTGATACTCCTCTTTTGGTGTGTGGCTACCCGAATCACTGCTGAATATAGTCGGCTGTTGTTAAACGTCATTGCTTTAACGGCCGTTCCCATCTGCCTCCTCGGTTTGGCCCAGGCGGCGGGTTGGCAGCCTCTCCCCGTTTTAACCGATGCCCGCAGCCTCATCACCACAACGCTCGGCCGAGCCAACTTTACCGGCGCTTATCTCGCGCTTCTACTGCCTCTTACCCTCGCGGCCGCCCAATCATCCACTGAAAACAGATGGCAGCGCATTGGCTACCTTGCCTTATTTGGACTTGAACTCATCATCATCCTCCTAACCAGGGCCAGAGCCGCCTGGATTGCGGCCGTTGTCAGTGTCGCTCTATTCTTGTGGCTGCAATATGCCCCTCTGTGGCCCAAGCAGTTCCGTAGAGTTAGCGTTTTGGGTGGCATAGCTGCCTTGGCAGGCGGGTTGCTGCTCATACTGCAATACGGTATTGCAACCGGCGGTTCAATAGCTGCCCGGTGGACGATCTGGCAAGCCTCCCTCCGGTTACTCTGGCCCCGCCTGTGGCTTGGCTATGGGGCTGACACGCTGGAACTACATTTCCCGTCCGTTTATCCACCGGAGCTGGTTTACTATCAAGGACGGGGTGTTATCGTTGACCGGGCGCATAATTGGCTGCTTGATTGGTCGCTTAATTATGGCATCGTGGCAACGCTTATTTTTATAGCGCTTGTGGCATTCATCTTGTGGCAGGGTTGGAAACGATTAATGTCAACCACCAATGTCAGGGAGTTGGAATCAGGGCCAAAACCGCTTGAAAACCGTTGGCTGACAGCTTGTCTAGCCGCCCTCTGCGCTCAACTGGTCGGTAATTTATTCTTGTTTGAGGTGGTATCAACGGCCGTTGTTTTTTGGCTGTTGTTGGCAATCGTCACAGCTGAAACAGCTAAATCCGACACCTATGAAAAGGGCCGAGAACGGCCGTCTTGGATGGTACAGGGGGGTATTATCGTCAGTGTCGCTGTTGTGGGTTGGCTGGTTTGGTTGGGCAGCGTTCGTCCCTTGTTGGCCGATGTGTATAGTTGGCGGGGAACTAATGCTTTGACTGAGGGTAATGTTTCGGAGGCATTATCGGCATATGGAACGGCCGCTAGGTATCAACCTCAACAAGCTGCTTACCATGTTTCTGAAGCTTTGGTTGCTGCCGAGTTAAACAACTTTGAGCGGGCTGAGGCGGCGATAGAAATAGCAATCGCACGCCACCCAACTGACCCGGTTTTATATACCCATCTTGCCGCGATCTATGGGCGTGAGGCCGATAACTCGCCTGAAAAAATCAACCTGGCCTATGAAGCTTATGAGCAAGCCATTCTCCTGGCCCCAACGATTGGCTTGACCTACCAACAATACGCAGACTTGGCCTTGCGATCAGGGGATAGTGAAAATGCGCTGATTCAGGCTCGGAAGGCGGTCGATCTCGATGCGACGGATGGAGTGGCCTTTGGTATTTTAGGCTGGGCGCAATTGCTGGCTGGCAACCTTGCGGTGGCCGAAAACGCCTTTGAGCAAGCAGTGAAGTGGCAGCCTGATTCGGCCGATTTCCACTTTGGTCTTGCAACTATTTACTTCCAACGAGGTGACTTCAATGCGGCGGCTCAGGCGGTGGAGCAAAGTTTGAACCGCAATCCTACCTATGCACCTGCGTTGGCATTGCAGTTGCAAATTCAAGAATAAGCATTGGGGAGCTATGGTGGTAACGTTTTGGGAACGATCGCTTTATATCCTATGGAAAATTGACTCTCTACTCTCTATTTTTGTCATTAAAGGAGAAAACATGAAATCGAAGAATCTACTCCCCCAGATTTTAATTGCTGTCGTCGCCTTGTTATTGCTTGGCGGCCTGGGTGCGTATTGGCCAGCATTGGTCAGCGCTAACCCATCTTTTAACCCCTTTTCGCCACCAGAGGCAACGGTGGCCGATGCTGTTACCTATCAAGGGTATCTGACTGACGATAATGGTGTAGCCCTTAACGGCGATTTCATTATGCGCTTTGAAATCTATAATGCCTCGGTAGGCGGAACCCTGCTCTGGAGCAGTGGCGATACCAATATCACTGTGAATGATGGCCTTTTTGAGACCCGCCTGGCTATTACAATCGATATCTTTAATGGTGAGGAGTTGTGGGTGGCCCAGACAATTGAAGGTGAACTACTCACCCCTCGTCAAGAGATATTACCAACGCCGATGGCCCATACCCTGCGCCCTGGTGCGGTTGTTAAGGGGACGGCCAATGCGATTCCTAACAACTACATCCTCCAAGTGGAAATGAACAATGATGCATTTGCTTTTAATCGGGGTGCGATAACGGGCCAAACGACTACAGGCAACGCTATCTATGGTCTGGCTAACAACGGCCGTGCTATCTATGGTCAAACACAAGATGGCTATGGCGTTTATGGCTTTGATGGCGGCAGCAACCCTAACAATGGTTATGGCGGCTACTTCTACAGCACCAATGGGATTGGTATCTATGGATATAGTGGTGGGGATCGTACCCACCCGAATATCCTAGCTCCTGGTGTCTATGGGGAAAGCAATCAAGGCGTGGGTGTGTACGGCCGTGGTGACACTTCCAATAGTCATACCTTTTATAATCAGGGCGGTTACTTTGAAGGCGGCCAGGGCATTTATGTTCGCGGAACCGATACCTCAGGTGAAGGCGGCTATGGCGCCCGCATTTACAGCGACAATTATCGAGGCATGTTTGTCGAGGCCGATACTGGTTTTTTCGACGCTTACTTTAATGGTGATGTCGGTATCAGCTCTATCGCCTATACAGATCGTCTTGCAGCGACTCAATCGATCGTCTTTAATGCAGGAACCACCACGATTGAACCGGGGGATTTAGTGGCGATGGTCGGAGTGGTCGAATCGCCTGATAACGGACAAGCCATGCTGGCTGTGGCCAAGGTTGATGCCACCAATTCCAATGCTGTCATTGGGGTAGCGAAAGAAGCCATTTTGGCTGCACCCGTCGCCTTTGAAGATGGCGTTGAATATATCGACTTTTCACCCGTTGACGGCGATGTTGCCCCTGGTAGCTATCTGGTCATTATCACTGAAGGGTTAGCCCCAGCCGTCAATCTGACCAGTTTGGCTTTCTTGGCTGACGGACAGATTGGGGACAAAATCTCTCTCACGGATAGTGGGGAGATGGCTCTTTCTTCTGATGAAGTAGATGGTATTGTAGTGGGCAAAGTGGCTGGCCCAATCGACGAAGCAACCAATACCGTTCCTCTGTTTATCAACATCGATTAGGAGGTTAAGATGAAGCAACATCGCAAAATTTTACTCTTAGTCCTAATTTTACTATTGCTGTCTGTTGGGATAGTGGCAGCAAATCCGTCGGCAAATTTCGTTATGCAGCGCTTTGTCATGGTGGGCGGCAGTTCGGCCGATTCAACCAACTACTCTGTCACCTCTGTCTTCGGCCAACCAGCTACCGGCGTATTCAACGGTGGCGGTCATGAAGTGACGGCCGGATTTTTACGGCCGCAGCAAGATAATAAGGTGTGGATACCAATAGTCCTTAAGTAGCAGCCGTCATACTAATAATTACAGAGGCCCCTGATATGAATTTTGTATCAGGGGCTTTTTTCATTATGGTAGCTTTGGTTAATTTCTTCGATAATGTAGATTAAATGGATAATTGTGCAGCGGGCGGCAGATACTTTGACCCAGGTATGAGGTGAGTGTCAAAAGATTCACGAGTCACGAGTTTAACTGTATCAGGTTGTGCAAAACGTTGAGATCATTCTAAAAGAGACGTATAGTATTGATATTGATTGAAAACGGCCGACTTAACTATCGCCAACAATTTATGTAACTGGTTGTTGTTTTTACAGGAGATACCTTATATGAAACTACCTGACGCTGCCCGTGAATTCATCAAATCCGGGCCAGCCGCCCACCTAGTCACCTTGAATTCAGATGGCAGCCCCCAGGTCACCATCGTCTGGGCTGGTCTGGACGGAGATGATATTGTTGCCGCTCACCTTTATGAAACAAAGAAAGTCCGCAATATTAAACAGGACGGCCGTGTTGCCATCTCCTTTGAAAGCAACACGAAAAGCAAGATGGGGTTAACCGAATACTTGGTCGTTTATGGTCAAGCAGTAATCGAAGAAGGCGGCGCGGCTGAACTGCTACAAAGGTTGGCCCACGTTTATCTTGGCCCCGATGTCAAATTTCCACCGATGGATGATCCCCCACCCGGCTTTATCAATCGAATTAAGGTTGAGCGTTTTACTGGTGTTGGCCCTTGGACTGGTCGCGCAGTTTGAGGAAGGAGAGAATAGCATCATGTCATTAAAGAACCCGCAAGATATGATGACGGCCGTTGCCAAATCTATGGAGCAGCGTACAGGGCGAACGATCGAAGAATGGGTATCACTTGTTAATGCTAGTGGTATTGATCCGTTGGATCAAAAAGCTGTGCGCCGTTGGTTAAAGGACGAGCATGGCATCTTACAAAACTCCCAATGGGCCATTGCCGATGCCGCTGCTCGCGCCGCAGGCTGGTCGCCACCAAGTACCGAGGAGTATATCGATCAACAGTACAGTGGCCCAAAAGCATCGTTACGCCCCATTTTTGATGGGGTACATGAGATTGTTGAGACATTTGGTGACGATATACATATGGAAGGTCGTTCTACCTATATACCATTCGTGCGGCGGCGACAATTTACGGCCGTCGCCGCTGCGACCCGTACTCGCGTTGATGTGGGGCTGCGTTATATTGATGCGCCAACTTCGGAGCTGTTGGTGGCGGCGAAAGCGCCTGGACAGGCAACTCACAAGCTATCCTTGACATCTGTAGACGAGATCACGGATGAAGTCGAAAAGCTGCTCCGCATAGCTTATGAACAAAATGGGTAAGGCGATCACTTGGCGCTCAAAAACAAGTCGTTTTAGATTGATGGATTAGATATTCCAACGTACTTCAAGCGCCTGGGGCTTCCTAAATATAAGGCCACGAGGCACGGCCGCTTTTCGAGCATCGGCCGTTTCTGCCAATCGCAAAGCTGGTAGCCGCGTCAGAAGCTGTTGGAGAGCGTGTTGAACCTCCAGACGAGCTAGATGTAGACCTAGACAAACGTGGGGGCCTTGAGCGAAGGTTACGTGGGAGGTTGAATTCGACCGTCTTGGATCAAATCGATCTGGATCATCAAACGTTATCGGGTCCCGATTCGCTCCTGCTAGAGAGACTTGAACCAGATCATCGGCTTTGATTTGAGCCGTTCCTAATGTCACATTCCGAACCGCATAGCGATCAACGACTGCGGCTGCTGGCTCTAAACGGAGGGATTCTTCGATGACGACTGGAATTAAGGTTGGGTCATTATAGACATCTTGGAGAACGGCTGGATTGGTCAGTAGAAAATAAAGGGCGTTGGCAATCATGCCTTCTGTTGTTTCGATGCCGCCGAATAGGAGAACGGCCGCATTCGACACCACTTCATCCTCCGCAAGCCCCTTAGCTAGGCCACAAGCAGCGGCCAGCAAACTGGCTTCGGGATCACATCGTAGGGATGGTAACAGACTATCTTTAAGCGCCGCAAATGCTGCCCGACCTTCGGCACTGACCGGTTTTCCAGCCGTAACCTCAGTCACCGCCTCAACGATTGTGTCATACCAGCTTAAAACGGCCGAAACAGGTGTCTCTTCCAGGCCAAGCGCGGTAATCATCGTTTTTACGGCCACCGGCCCGGCAAAGTCTCGGCGCAGCTCCGCCTTTCCATCCCTTGCAAATCCATCAAGCAGCTTTTCAATGTGAGCGCTGACTGGTTGGCTAAAACGGGTTTCAACGGGCTTGCGTCGAAAAGGCGCTTCAAAAGGAGTACGGTGGCGGCGATGGTCGGCCCCGTCTAACGAAAGCATACTTGGCCCAACGACCTGGGCGGTTGAAAAGTTCTCATGATCCACCGTATAAACCTTCGCATCTCGCATGACTTCAATAGCCAGGTCGCGTTGGGTGACGAGCCAGCCGTTAAGGGCTGGCAGCCAGGAAACTGGCTCGGACCCTCGCAGCCGATGTAAGATCGGATGGACGTTGCCTGTCAATTCTTCTAGGGTTATGCTTGCCCCAATTGGATAAGTCGATGAGCGGGTCATTCAGCTATAATACTTGGGCCTACCACGACGGACAATGATCGGAGAGAGGTAAAATGAGTAGATATACGCATAGTTTTCCCTTTGATCGCCGAGTCGATCGCTTAGAAGAATCGCTTCAAATCCTCAAGCCGCTCCTCAACGGCGAAAGAGTTGATTTTGAAGGAACCCATTATCAGGTTAAAGACTGTGTCATTAGACCGCTCGGCCCACGACCAGACGGCATTCCTTTGCTCATGGGCGCGTTGCTGTCCAGCTATATCAAGCGTCCTAAATGCTGATTCTGACAGGCCCCACTGCTGCAGGCAAAAACACGGTAGGTACGTTAATTGCTGAAGAGCAGGATCGGTGTGCCGTGGTAGATTTCGATCTGAATCGAGCGATGTTCGTACAGCCCCATAAGCCCCCTTGGACTGGGGCTGAGGGACTTGCCCAACACCGTTTAGGTGCTGAGTTAGTATCAAAGGTTGCATTGGGCTTTCATCAAGCGGGATGGAAAGTGATTGTGCTGGATGTGATCACCAATGATGTTTATCCATATTATCGGAAAGCGTTGCATTCTGTTCCAGCGACGGTAATCCAATTGTTACCCTCATTGAAAGAAACCGAAAGGAGGTTTTACGCGCGGGGACCTGTGTTGACGCATGATGAGTTTCTATGGGTGTATGAAACCCAGGTGCAATTTCGCTATGCAGCGCAGCGCATTGATACGACAAAGATGTCACCCGAAGTAGTGGCCGCTCAAGTGGCCCATTTCCTTTAATTATCGTGCCCATTGACATGCAAACTTTAAGAGAACGAGCAATAAAATTAGAAGCAGATGGTGTCTTTTTAGGTGGCCCAGCTAAATTGTTCAGTACGGCAGGACGAAAACAACTCATAACCTTATTAAGCCAGGGCTTAACGCCTCAATCTAACGTATTGGATATTGGATGCGGCTGCTTGCGCGGAGGATATTGGCTCATTCATTTTTTGGACAAGGGTAATTACTTCGGTATTGAGCCAAATGTTGAGATGCTTGAAGCTGGGGTCCGAATTCTTTTAGAGCCTGGTTTGACGGACCTAAAAGACCCGACCTTTGATCACAACACAACGTTTGATTTTACGGTATTTGGAGAGAAATTTGATTTTTTTGTGGCCCGTTCAATTTGGACCCACGCCTCAAAGCAACAAATTGAGGCAATGCTTGATGGATTTGTAAGTACCGCCAATAGCAACGGACTATTTCTTACATCATACCGCAGGGCGACGCTCTTCAAGAAAGATTACATGGGTACGGAATGGGTTGGGAAAAGTCATAATTCGAATAAGCCCGGTATGGTACATCATCGTTTTGGTTGGATTCAACAAGTGTGTGAAAAAAGGCAGTTGATTGCTGAAGAGATCAAGGAGGAAGCATACAATTTTGGTAATCAAACCTGGATCAAGATCAATCATAAGCCCACCTAGAGTTGTCAGTGAAAACAAGGGGCGCAGCCTCAAGAGGACTAAGCTAAACCAACAAAACCTATGGGACATGAAATATTCAGCTATCGCGTACACAAAAACGGAGTCATTCGCATATTTTGGGAAGGACGCTGCATCATGACGTTGGGAGGCAAACGAGCGCAGAAGCTTGCCATAAACCTTGCTAACGCCGAAGAAGAGGCGGAAGTCCAGGCATTGCTTCAGCGTGTTACGGGTAATTTCAAGCGGGGCAATGAGCGTCAACGGTGACAGTTTAGGAGCTACTATGAATCTATATATTAGACATTTTCAGCACAAAGATCTCGAACAATTTGCACATTTGATACAACCAGAACGACTTTACCATGCGTTCAATGGCCCCTACTACCCTCGTCAATCGAAAGACGAAATCGATGTTTTCATTAACAAAATTAAGAAAAGGATTGATGCAGGACTTGTTCCGATAGATAACAAGAAAGCGGTTGTCGATAAAAGAAATGAATCACTCATTGGTTTGGTCAATTGGTATTGGAAATCAAAAGAAACGAATTGGATGGAAATAGGCATCGTGATCTTTAATGAAGCCTATTGGGGTCAAGGATTGGGGACAACAATCCTCCCCCTTTGGATTGACGAAATTTTTGCTACCTTTCCTGAGTTAGTCCGAATAGGTTTAACTACCTGGTCGGGTAACGATAGAATGATTAGCTTAGCCACAAAGCTGGGTCTTGAACAGGAAGCCTGTTATAAGAAAGCACGAATTGTTGATGGGGAATATTACGATTCATTGAGTTTTGGCATATTAAAGAGCGAATGGATCAAGAAACGGGAAGAAACATTATGAAGGCAGCCAAACTCAATCAAATTACCGAGCATGTCTATTGGCTTTCGCCAGATGAAACAACGGATCGGCCATTGCTAGGGGCAATTGTCGGCCAAAAAGGGACTGTCATTGTCGATGCTGGCAATTCGCCAGCCCATGCCAACTTGTTCTTAGACGAATTGGCAAATAATGGGATCGCGTCTCCAAACTATTTGGTTTTGACACATTGGCATTGGGATCATGTCTTTGGCACGGCCGTTTTCAACATCCCCTCCTTCGCCTCCCAAGAAACGAAACGCATTGTCGAAGAGATGGCCGGACTCGATTGGAGCGACGAGGCTCTCGATGAACGGGTCGAAGCAGGTACAGAGATTGAGTTTTGCCGAGATATGATGAAATTGGAGCTGCCCGATCGCTCCTCTCTAACCCTAATCCCACCCAATATCGCCTTCACCGATCAGCTTGAAATCGATTTGGGGAACATCACCTGCCAGCTTATCCATGTCGGTGGGGATCATGCTTCAGATTCGACCATCGTTCACATCCCTCAGGATAAAGTCGTCTTTCTCAGCGATTGCGTTTATCCAGACCTCTATAACGGCCCTCGCAATTACACCACTAAAAAACTATTTCCCCTATTAGACAAAATTCTGGCATTAGAAGCGGACTATTACCTCGCAGGTCACCATGATGAACCGATGAATACGGCCGATATGCTCGAATACGCAGACTGGTTGAGGACGATCGGCCGTACGGTAGAGGCAATTGGGGACAATCGAGAGCGGGCGCTTTTGGAATTGGAGCGGGTGTTTGAACGGCCGTTAGATGAGGGTGATATCGAGACGGTAGATGAGTTTCAGGCTGGGTGGACAGCAGCTTAACTAGGTGATACATTTGAAGCTGTTGGGGGGAAACATAATTTGGGATTGTTAAAGGTAGACATTGGATTGTCATTTTAGGAGGGTAGCATGGGTTTGTCAGAATCTCGTTTTTTCATAAATTATTTTGTAGCCTTACTCTTAATATTGTTGCTTATATCTGTTATCATGCTCACAGGTGTATATCTCATTCGTCGCAGGGAAGTTGGGAAGCAACTCGCCCGTCGCGAGATAAAAAGAACCGCTATCATATTATCGGTTCTGATACCCTTCGCATTTATTACCGCCTTTTTCTTAGCCTCCTTATTGATTGGTATGTCTGACCAAAACACTATCGAAACCGTCTTCCTTTATTTTGTCACATTCCTGATCCTCTTTTTGATTGCCTACTCTGTGTACTGGTGGCACAAATTTGATAAGATAAAAAAATCGGAGCTTTTTCAGGTACCGGTAAAAGCAAGTAACCTAATTCTCGTCATAGCAATCATATGGCCCATTCTTGGAACAGGTCGCATAATATTGTTTTTTATAGGCGATAATCCCGTTGAATTATTATTGGGTCTAACCCATATAATGCTTGGTCCCCTCTTTGCGATTACCTGGCTCCGACCCACCTGGTACATCACAGAAGAAGGAATTTCTTGGCCTCTGGTTTTTATCAAATGGACAAGCATAAAAAATCAGCAATGGTTGCCCAAAAGTGACATGGAAGTATTACTCCGGCTTCAAATAAAACGGTGGTGGCTTCCCGTCAAAATCCCAATTAATCAGGCTATTCCAATTGATTATGAACGGCCGTTAAAAGCCATCATTCAGAAATACACAAACCATGAAACAATCCAATCACTCGATTGAGCAAATAGTTTCCTGGCTCAGTGAGCGGCACAAGGCTGAGATCAGCGATCTCGTTTCATTAAAGGGTGGGTTCTGGTCATCGGCCTTTGCCTATCGGGTTGGCACCCAAGAGTTCGTCCTGCGGCTGAGCGATATGGCAGAGGGGTTTGCCATTGATGCGGCGGCGATACGTTTTAAAGGCCCCGCCTTGCCAATTCCAATTGTGGTCGATACCGGAAAAGCGCTGGGGTTTCATTATGCGATCTCGGAGCGGCATTTCGGCCGTTTTATCGAGGACGCCACTGCCGATGAGGGGGACGCTGTGGGCCAGAGCCTCCAAAGGCTGCTGGCCGCCCTGCGCTCTGTTCCCACTTCAAAGGTTGATGGGGTGAATTGGTATGAACCGGATGGGGCAGAGAAGATAACCTGGCACAGATGGCTGCTCGGAGGGCTGGTTGACCACCCTGATTCCCATACGAGCGGCTGGAAGGCGAGATTGGCAGAGTATCCCTCTATTGAGAAATTGTTCAATGGTTGTGAGGCGCGTATCCATGAATTGTTGCCAGATTGCCCGGAACGACGGGACTTGATCCATGGCGACCTGCTACACCAGAATGTACTTGTTTCGGAGGATGTGTCGGAGGTAACGGCCGTCTTCTCGTGGAAATGTTCGGCCTTTGGTGATTTCCTGTACGATATCGCCTGGTGTACCTTCTGGAGCGACTGGCACCCGGGAATTGCTGCCGCCGACATCTGGAATCGAACCCTGGCTGCGCCTGATCTAACAACGGCCGATCTTGAGAATGCTTCCTTACGCCATCATTGCTATGAGCTTCAAATCGGAGCCTCTCACATTGGCTGGAATCTCTGGACGGACAATGATGAAGAGCTAATGGCCTTAGCCACTATTCTTGAGCGTAGGCTCATTCAGGGGTATTAGAGATAGCGTATTAACGGCCGTTAAGTGAAATCTGTCAAGGAGACCCTGATGAGGTTAGGCAGAAAAATGCGGATAATTTATGATTACTTATATTGATTCACTCGAAAACATTACCGTCAACCAACTCAAAGGGAATTTCTTTGTCGGCTGGCCCAACCCTCCCTCACCAGAAACTCATCTGCGCCTCTTGAAGGGAAGCTTCAAAGTTTGGCTGGCTCTTGATAATCTTCAAGTAGTCGGATTCATATCTGCCATTAGTGATGATGTTCTCGCCGCTTTCATTCCTAATCTGGAGGTCCTGCCCGACTATCAAGGACGAGGTATTGGCAGCGAATTGACGAAACGGATGCTAACCAGTCTCAACTATCTTTATAGCATCGACCTCATGTGTGATGATGATATCATCCCTTTTTACAAACGTTTGGGGATGAAACAGGCTAGTGGAATGGTTGTGCGTCATTATCCCAATCAATCGGGTGCAAGTACGGGAAAATAGCCCGCCACACATGTCGTATTGATTTCAATATTTTTTCCAGGTCGGTTTCTGAGGTGTGCAAAAACGCCCCCAAAAAGGAGGCGTTTTTTAGTGGAGATGGTGGGAATCGAACCCACGTCCGAAAAATTCGACCGCTGAACATCTACAAGCTTAGTCAACCTATTTAGATTTAATAAATGGACGCCCCGGCTAACAGGGTCAACCATTTACGTTCCGATGGCCCCCGAAAGGGCCTCTTAGCCACCTCTATCGGCGTCAAGGTGGAGCACGTTGACTTCTCTGTCGCCTGTCACTCAACCGGGCAACGAGCGGTTCAGGCAGACGTGATTCCCGTTTTTAGGAATCTACTCTAACGCTCGCTTATGCAGCGAGAGGAAGAGCGTTGTAGTTAGTGCGATTGGCACTTGTTGTTTTGCTTCCAGTTTTACGAGTTGTAAAGCGTGCTCGGCTTGCAGTCCAGGACCAGCCTTCCCCGTCGAAGCCTGTCATCCCCGTACTTAATAACTATATTCTATCATAGGAGCAGGGCCATGTCTATTGGCAAAACGTTAACACGTTGTCGGTATTCAAAACAGGATAGGATCGACAAATTCAACAACGGAAGCGGGATGTTTACGGGACGATTATGTTTTATACTTATATATGTACCAACAGGTCTATTTAGCCTTGTTTATTATTGACCCTGGTCTGGTTGACTATCCTTTGCACAGTCAACGGCCGTATTATATTTAGGAGGTTCCTTAATGTCCCAAGATCAATCCCTTTATGCTCGCCTCGGTGGCGTCCATGCAATCGCTTCTGTCATCGATGACTTCATCGACCGCAGTATGCGCAATCCAGTCACAATGGCAAACAAAAAGGTAGCGAAGGCCTATGCCGATTACTCCACGCCCGCCCTCAAATATCTGGCAACAGAAATGGTTTGTGATCTTACCGATGGCCCCCAAAGCTATACTGGTCGAACGATGGCCGATTCTCATGACCACATGGGAATTACGTCAGAAGAGTTTGGCGTCTTTGCGGCCGACTTGCAAGCGAGTTTGACCTTATTTGGCGTTTCTGAAGACTTACAAAATGAGTTAATTGCCATTGTTGCAACCACTCATGATGATATCGTTACTAAATAAGTTCGGCCGTTAAAGCCAACTATCTATCAGGCCCGTCATCATGAAATTTCATGATGACGGGCCTGTTTCTTTTCTCAGGGATGGAACAAGCCTAAATTAACGTTCGTTTAATTGCCCCCAAAGCGTCCCAGAAATGGCCCTTTTAGTAATTGACATCATACTTTTACTGGATATACTTGTTGTTATGAAAGGTGATAAAATAATCTCACCAGAGACAACCTAAAATTTTTTGAACGCACGCACGCCGCGTGCGTTTTTGTTTTATAGGTACCGGATTCGAGAACGTCTGGTAGACCAACTTATTTAGTTAGAGAGGAGAATAAAATGGATTATGGCATGATTGGCAAGATTGAAAAAGCAAAATTCTATGCTGAAGATCGCGTAAATCGAATTCACTTCCAGTCTTTCAAGGTTGATATTCAAGGCGAGAATAACAGCCATACCGTCACCTATGATTCCGGGACTTGGGGATGTGATTGTGACTTTTTTGCCTCTCGCAATGTGTGCAGCCATACCATGACCATGGAACGTGTTTTAGAGAATATGGTCGAGTTTGGAGTGACTGCTCCCTGATAACGTGTAATTTTTAATCGCCAATATCACCTATTCGTATTATTATGTACCCGGATGAAAGTCCGGGTACTTTTTTATTAGAGGTGAGTGGCATCTCTTTACTATATTTAGTCGATACAAGCATGAACCAAAGCAGAAAAATGACGATTCTCGGTGTAGAACTTGACCTGAAATTGACCTTTTTAATCATCCTGGGGACGATTGTGCCTATGCTGGATGCTTATAAACACCAGTTTTTTGATCCTGATAAGATCGCCGGGGCAAAGGCGTACGATCGCTTTGTCTTCTATTTCATCATCCCCATGATCGTCATCCTGCTGATATTCCGAGAATCGCCCGGCGAATATGGCTTTCAGATCGGCGATTGGCGACGGGGTTTGGTTTGGGTGGTGGTTGCTTGCGTTGGCATGGGCCTTATCTTGTGGTTTGTGGCTCGAACGCCAGCTATGCAACGATATTATGAGGCTAAAGCGCCTGATAGCACCGCTTTTTTGATTTATATTTCGGCCGTTGAGCTTTTCGCCTGGGAATTTATCTGGCGGGGCTTGCTGCTTTTTGGCATGGCTCGCGTCTTGGGGCCGGGGCCGGCCATCTTTCTACAAGCCGTTCCCTTTGCCTTCATGCACCTGGGCAAGCCGGAGTTAGAGACCCTAAGCACCATCTTTGGCGGGGCCGCTTTTGGCTTCATCGCCTGGAACACTGGCTCTTTTCTTTATCCGGCCATTATCCATACCTTCATCGTTATCTTCACCATGCTCGTCGCCACCGGGCGGATTGGCTAAATGACGAAAATAGAACTAACCTTAACGGGGATGGCAAATGGGGGAGCGGCTTTGGGACGGGATGAACAAGCGCGGGTTGTCTTCGTCCCCCAAACGATTGTGGGGGAGCGGGTCGAAGTTGAACTGGTTGAGGAGAAAAAATGGTATGCACATGGTCGGCTTCTCAAGGTAATAGAGGCTGCACCCGCTCGAACCACGCCCCAATGCCCCCATTTTGGCCCTTGTGGTGGCTGCCAATACCAGCACATCAACTACGAGGCCCAACTTCGGTTCAAGGAGGCGATTATCCGGGATCAACTCGGCCGAATCGGCCGTTTACCCGATGCCCCCCTGCAGCCGATCTTGCCTCACCCCGATCCCTGGCGCTATGCCCTCGAAGTGACCTTTAGCCCCACTGACGAAGGGGAACCAGGTTTCTGGTCGCCCCAACGCAATCAGGTGATGGCGATTGATACGTGTCATCTGATTCGGCCGTCTCTCCAAGCCCTTTTTGAAGATATGGACTTGGCGCTGCCTGGACTACGCAAAGTGACGCTTCGCACCAATGAAGATGGGGCCTTGCTCGTTGCCATGGAAACGGAGAACGAAGAGCCACCAGCCCTGGAAACAGATTTGCCTATCTCGGTCGCCCTTATTTTGCGAGATGGTACGGCCGTTAACCTTGTCGGCGACAACTACCTCGTCCAGACGGTGAAAGGCCAAGATTTCCGCGTCTCAGCCGCCTCCTTCTTCTACAACACAATTGATGCGGCCGAATTAGTCATTGATACCGTACAACGATACGCTGCTCTAACTGGGCAGGAAACGATTCTTGAGCTATTCAGCGGGGTTGGAACCTTAACTCACTTTCTGGCTGCTGATGCGAAAGAACTTGTTGCTGTTGAAGCACATTCGGATGCGGCTGAAGATATGGCGGTTAATCTGGATACGGCCGAAAATGTCACCCTCTACCAGGGCTTGGTTGAAGAAATTCTACCCCACCTAACGCTCTCCCCCGATGTCATAGTCGTCGATCCTCCTGCTGCTGGTTTGCCTGTAGAGACGATCGATGAAATCGGCCGTCTTGCCCCCAGCCGACTTATCTATTCCAGCAGCGACCTCGCCACCCTCGCCCGCGATGCCCGCCGTTTAACTGAAGCAGGCTACAAACTACAAGAACTACAACCCATCGACATATTCCCCCAAACCTTCCAAGTCCAAACAGTCTCGCTTTGGCTCCTGGCTAAATAGATTTATTAACTCACTTCCAAGAGGGACAACTCAACCGCACTCAATGTCCCTTGGACGCATAATTGGTGCATCACATCAGTCATGTATTCAGGGGAGTGGGGCATATCATTGGTTATCCACCAACTAAGTAGGGAAAAGAGGGAGCCAGCCACATGCTGTGAAATCAAATGACCGGGAATGGTTAAGGTGGCGTTATCAGGCATCGAGTCAATCATGAGTTTATTGCTTAAATCGGCAATGTAGGTCACGATTCGGTTAATCAGATAGCCCATACCTCGTTCGCTGAGCAGGACTTTGTAAAGTTTGGCGTTATCGGCCACATGCTCGAAGGTTAAGATGATAGACTGTTTGTCTTCCCAAATCGGCCGTTCAGCCGACAGTTGATCAAATTGGCTGACCAACGCATCAAACCGCTCCTCCAAACTAACAATTAATAACTCTTCCTTGCTGCCATAATGCAGGTAAAAGGTGGCTCTATTCAGATCGGCCCGATCGGTAATATCCTGGATCGTAATTGTCTCATACTCTTTTTCAACGACTAAATCCAACATAGCCTGACTTAATCTTTTCCGACTGCGGCGAATTCGGCGATCCAGTTTTCTTTCCATTTTCTTCGACCTTTTTCTTACAAATGTTGTTAATAGACATCTGTCGCTTATTCAACAAGCTATTCAATTTCCCTCTTGACTTCCAATCTAATAATCATTATTTTATAGTCAATGTGATGTTTAATCAACAAGATGTTGATTAATGTTGTTGTCTAACCTGTATGACGATTTTCCAAACCGTCCTACTAGATTTACCTATTGGAGTAGTTATGACTAACAAAACTGTCCCCGGCCCAAAACGATCCTTCCCGTTTGGGAACACGATGGATTTTGCCGCAAATCCCCCAGAATTTCTAAGTAGTCTGGCCGATGAGTATGGCGATTTTGTTCGCTTCTATTTTTTCGGCCGTTCTCTCTACATGGTCAACAGCCCAGAGCTGATCCGGGAAGTGCTGATCACGAAGGCCAATATCTTCCCCAAAGCCGAGCGAGACATTACTATCTTAAGTAAATTTCTTGGTAATGGCCTTTTAACCAGCGAGGGCGATTTTCATAAGCAGCAGCGTAAATTGGCTCAGCCCGCCTTCCATAAACAGCGCATTCATTCTTATGCAGAAACCATGGTCGATTATACGGATCGCTTATTAGACGGCTGGCAAAATGGCGAAAGCCGAAACGTCTGCCACGAGATGATGTCATTGACTATGTTCATCGTCTCAAAAACCTTGTTTGATGCTGATATGGATGAGATGGCTGGTAGAGCTGGGCTGATTGGACAAGCGGTGGAAGATATTCAGGCCATCTCAAACGCCGAATACAAATCACTCATCATGTGGCCGGAATGGATTCCGACCAAAAACAACCGGCTTCGCAAAAAGGGTCGGGCTGTTCTTTATGGCACCATTGACGACATCATCGCTGAGCGGCGGGCAACTGCCGTTAATGGCCAAATAACCGATACGGGGGATCTTCTCTCTATGCTCTTGTTAGCCCAGGATGAAGACGGCCGATTTATGCCCGATAACCAGGTGCGCGATGAACTCGTGACCCTCTTTGCCGCTGGACACGAAACGACCTCCAATGCCCTAACCTGGACCTGGTATCTCCTCTCCCAACATCCAGAAATTGAAACTAAACTTCATGAAGAGATAGACGGAGTATTGAACGGCCGCTTACCCACCCTCAACGACTTGCCCAACCTGCCTTATACCGAAATGGTGCTAAAAGAGTCGATGCGTCTCTATCCGCCAGCCTGGACATTGAATACCCGACAGGCAACAAAACGGACGACAATTGGTAGTTATCCTTTTCCAAAGGATGGGTTGATCTTTGTCGCGCCATATGTGGTTCATAGACGGCCGAACTTTTTCCCCGATCCAGAACGTTTTGATCCAGAGCGTTTTAGCCCCGAAAACGAGAAAATGCTGCCCCGCTATGCTTATATGCCCTTTGGGGCTGGCCCCCGGGTCTGCATCGGTAACTCTTTCGCCATGATGGAGGCTCAATTAATTTTGGCAACCATCGCCCAACGCTATCGCCTGAAACTAGACCCGGAACAGGTCATTGAGATGAATCCTTTGATTACGCTTTCTCCTAAGTATGGCTTAAAGATGCAGCTAGTTGAAAGGGAAAAAGTGGCTTTTGTTGAATCTTTGTCCTTAGATTCCGAGGTAGCTTATGAGGACAGGATCGCTGTTCCAGTCTAAATAGATGCAGGTAGGTTGCTTGTGTTCCTGTTTATTGGTTGAAGCCTTCAAAGCCTCGGGCTTGCCAGGCAGCATAGAGCAGGACGGTTCCAGCGGTTGCTGCGTTAAGTGATTCAACCTGGCCCCGCATGGGAAGGTAGAGCAAAAAGTCGCATTTCTCCCGAATGAGACGGCGTAAGCCCTGTCCTTCATGGCCGACAACGATAGCCAAGGCCATATTCAAATCCATCTGACCCAAGGGTTGGGCGCTTTCGTCGATGTCTAAACCAGCTACCCAAATATCGGCCGTTTTCAATGTTTCAATCGTCTGAGCCAGATTCGTTACCTGAGCAATGTGTAGGTGTTCAGCTGCCCCTGCCGAATAAATAGCTACGCTTGGTGTGATGTCCGGCGCCCGCCTGTCCTGCAAAATAACGCCATGCACCCCACAGGCTTCGGCGGCTCGCAGCAGTGTACCGATATTCTGGGGGCCATGCAGCAAATCGAGGAGAAGGAGAAACGGCCGTTCTTGCCGACTTTCAGCTAAAGCTAAGATTTGATCAATGTTACTGTAGGGATAAGGGCCAACTTCTAGGACAACACCCTGATGACTGTTATCACCCGCAAGCTGGGTCAGGCGATTTTTGTGGCTTTCTTGAACGGGGATACCACGTTGGCGAGCGGCCTTATGAAAAGCCTTGAAGTCTCCGCCCCCTTTCTTGAGCCAAAGGCGGTGGATTTGACGACGGCTGCCTCGCAGCGCTTCTAAGACCGTATTACGCCGATAAAGATACTCTACACCCACTTAGAGCCTCATTGGGGACGGGCAAAGATCATGCGTCCGGCTGAGGTTTGGAGCACCTTTGTGACGATTACATTGACATTTTTTTGGAGCAAGTTTCGGCCGTCTTCAATAACGACCATTGTGCCGTCTTCAAGGAAGGCGACACCCTGGCCCTGTTCTCGGCCCTCTTGAACTACCTTCACTGAAAATTCTTCACCGGGTAGGAAAATGGCTTTTACGGCATTCGCCAAGTCGTTGATATTCAGGACTGTTACGCCTTGAATTTCGGCCACCCGATTAAGATTATAATCATTGGTCATAATTGGGCAGTTTAATTCACGGGCCAGCGCAATTAACTTACTGTCGACTTCACGCACTTCGCTGGCATCCATATCCGTTATCCGAACGGGAATAGGACACTCATCTTGCAATATTTTCAAGACATCCATTCCCCGGCGGCCGCGATTACGGCGCAGGGAATCAGGGCTGTCAGCTATATGTTGCAGCTCAAAGAGGACAAAGTTGGGAACCAGCAATGTTGACCGGATGAAGCCAGATTTTGCTATGTCGGTGATACGGCCGTCAATGATAACGCTGGTATCTAACAAGATAACCCTATCTTCTGGCGTGCGCTTGTCAGTGGTCCCTTTTCCGCGCTCTTCTCGAAAGTATATCAAAACAGAACGTAAATCTTGTTGACGAAGGGTCAGGATGATAATACTCAAATAGCATAAGACAACGGCCGAAGCTGGAGGAAGAATTTGCTTAAAGGGGGCGGGCAAAGTGGAAAGAGGAAGGGTCAACAATGAGGCAGCGATAAGGCCCATAAAAATACCTAGAATGATGGCTACTAGCCGTTCGGTTGGCATTTTTACAAGGCTGTTGCGTACGTGCCGCATCGGTCGAGTGGTCAGATATGGGGTTAGAATCAGGCCAAATAAGATTCCAATTAGCCCGAACAGGACAACATAAAATTGACGCTGGGAACTTAATCCAAACAGGTCAGAAAAGTATGCGCCAAGATAAGCTGCGCCAATCCCAAGCCCCACTGCACCCATGAGGCGAAAGAAAAACTCAGCACTGAAAAATCTCATCATATTCCCTTATAGAAACAAAAAGTGAACGTTGCATGCATTCTGGATGCGTCTTGCACGTTCACCTAAAGCTAGCTACGCCCTATATAGGGGCGATAGCAAAATTGATTATTCTGAAAATGTTGTAGCTGGTCGCTGCTAATTCAATGTAATGAAAAGCAGAGCCTTTGATTTAACTTCGCCCTTTTCATAATAGCTTTAGGACGAACTACACACGCCAGTCACAAGTAAATGAATAATAATAAATAATAGCAATTTAGTACTACGTGCAGAAGAGAGAGTAGCACAATGAAATGTTAGATGCAACAAGCGGATAATATGGGGGTAGCCGAAGTTTTTGCTGATGGAGCGCCACCATCCCTGTTGGCGACTTGCAGATTATCTATTCCTCCCCCAAGTTATCAAAAACCGTTTCGCCCACCTATATAATATGGTTGGAAAACAAAGAACCCGGCAAACCACCGCCATGAGGTTTACCAGGTTCTCTGAAAAAACGAGTTAAGTAAATTCGTTATCGTTTTCTGCTGCGAGCCATCATCGCCGCTGGCATAGGTCGGCCGTTTCCAGGACGAGGTGGGCGTTGGCGAACACGGCCGTTATTGTCGTTACGCCTTGGCGATCTACGAGATTGCCCTTTTGGCGCCGGTTTGCGATTAACCGGCGCGGCGGCCATTACTGGTTTTGGCGACATCGCTGGTCGGGTCGTTGCTGCGGGCCGAGTATTGACCGTTGGTCTTGGTCGAGTTGCTGGTTGCAAGTTGGCTGGCTGGTAATCAGATTTAGAATTAAACAGATGATCACCGGCTACCGAGAAGGCGCCAATAAACAGAATGCGCGTTAGCCATACCAAAACTGCAACAAAGATTGGGGCAACCAATAAGAGTGTTTCACGGTCTAATACTTCATTGCCAAATTCGTGATTCAGCAAAGTCAGCGATACCGCCCACCAAGTCATCAGGGCATTCATCGTTGCGCCCAATAGCCAGGCACCCATTAGATACCAAACCTCTTTCGGTTCGTTTCTCCCCCGTTCTGGGGTAAAGAGATGGGCCAGTCCGGCAAAATCAATTGCACAGAAAGCAACAGCTAAGATGGTCGCCCACCGTAGTCCCATAAAGCTAACTTCACCCAACAAGTCCTTTAAGGCAAATTGGGTCGTGTCGAAATTGAAAATCTCAAATGCAAAGAGCGCTACCACAAGAATCAGGCCAATAGCGGCTTGTCTAGGCAAAGCAAAGTTCAATGACCCTAATTTGTCTAGTTGACCGCTCAGGGCCGATTGTTTTTGATTCTTACCTGACACCCTGTCACCAAAGTATAAACCCTGGTTTTGTTCAAATAATGTTTCTTGTCTCATCATCCTCTCTCCATCAAATAAACAAGAAGGGACAACCTATAATCGTTCACCCTGATGCAATCTTTCTTTTATATTGAACGGTCGCTTCAGTGAAGAATGGAATTTGGTTGCCGCAAATGCCACTCGATGCCAATGTTTGCCTCTTATTGTTTGATGTAGGGAGGGGGGTGGAGATGATCCTCTGCCAAAAACCATCTCCACCTGTTCTAGGAAGAGGGTAGAACATTAGTTCTTAATATATTAGCACAAATGTTCTAAAAAGTCAAGATATTTAGAACATGGCTCTTAAGATTAGTTATTTGTTAGATTTTGGCTAGATTTAGAAACTGTTTTTGAAGAGAAGTTAACTGAAAAGATCCTTATCCTGGTGGAGAATCTACAATAATCCCAATTTAGCTAAGGTAGCACAGTTTCCGTTTGGGTAAAGAGAAAGTGGTCGTGATAGTAGTGGATCCAGAGGAAGCCGAGGACACCAGTATAATAGGCTGTTTCAAACGCATAGGTTGAATCAGCCCACTTGCCACCAGCCACATCCCGCAGTAGAAAGAAAACGACTCCAATGATGATAACCGTGCCGATGGTGAACGCCATATTAAAGCCGTAATAGGCTTTGGCCTTCCCTGAGCCTGAAATTCGTTTGATAAGGGGCATCTTATCTAGTTCGCCTTTTTCTGCCCGAATCCGATTAATATACCAAGTTAGGGCAAGATACTGGGTGCAGTGCCAGACGTTGACACCTTGGAATGCTGTATCCAGATTTCCGAGGGAGGGAACAAGTAAGAGCATAATGCCGGAGGCCGTGATAAAGACGATTTTTGGTAAATGAGCCGTTCCCCGCCGTATTTCGACCGCACTTTTGATGAGAAAGCCCAAGAAAATCGTTCCAAAGAGGCCAGCAGCTATGTAAAAAAGCCAGGGCTGCTCAAAAACATCTGGGATGACATCATTCAGGTTATTGGGGCCAATGGAAAAGTCTTGGGCAACTGCGATCCGGTAGGCGGCTATGGGATAGAGGGCTGTGACGACTACACCGTAGTCGAGAACGCGGGAGAGTGTGGAATGGTTCGGCCGATTTTTATTGGCTTTCCCTTCCTTTTGATCATAGGCGCCAACGACAAATGAAAGTTGGTGAAAGGTGTGGAGAGAGGCCCAAAAGAAAAAGATAGTCAACAGCAATGTTAGATTTGCCAAAGCTAGAACAACCACAACGAGCGGGATGAAAACGGAGGAGCGTACAAAGCCGCTGTATTTTTCTCTAAAGTTTACATCTAGGGCGGTCCGGGTAAAGGTGGCGTAGGTATGGGGGCCGGCAATTATGGCAAAGACCAATAGGTTAATTGCTTGCCGGGCATCATCATCATCAATGAGAAAGACGCGGTGCATGATGTACCAGACTATGGTGGGAACTGGGATGAGTAAGACACTTAAACTGATAAATGCCAAATCCCAGCGAGGATTATAAATCCATTTTCCTTTACTTTTGAGGGAGGCGGCAGGGTTTAGGGGACTTACAGCAACGCTCATATTTTCCTCTTGAATTAATACTCATAGATGGCTACTGCATTGACTGAACTCAGCCATGTTTGGATCAGAGATGGTGGTTGTTCGTATCAGTCTATTTTTTGATCTGCATCCTTGCAATAAAGTATGCGACAGTTGAACGGCCGACTTTAGATTATTTTATCAAAATAGAACCCACGTACAATAGGAGCGACCAACCAGCAGCGGCGGCGATGACCATTGGGCCTGCTAGCAATAGAAAAGTAAGGCCATCCATATACCCATCGCTGATTGCCTGCCAAATTAATAGTGGCATGACCGGCAGATTAATCAAAATGCCAGTTATGAGACCAGGCGGATACCGTTTTAGGTCAAGGGCCGAGCCGACATGGGGGAAGTAGATGTTGAGCAGGAAGGTCAGAGCCAGCCCAGCTGAGAGGTAAACGGCCGTTCCACCCCCATCCGAACGAGCCGCAGCCGAGACAGCAAATATGACCACTAACAAGCCTATTGAGGCAAAGGCAAATTGGCGTGGATTAACTGGCTTGTGCCACTTTCCGGCCGTTTTCGACCATTTCGGCAGCCAGATCATCTCTTCGATCATATGAATGGTAACGGCCGATGGTAACAGCCAAACCAATGTCGCAAAATCTAGCGCGTCAAGTTGAGCAATCATTAAGGCTTATTCTAACCCATTCTCTGTCCTGGCATAGGCCGGTATAATGTTAGGGTGACTGATTCATTGCTGACTGATCCCTTATTAAAAACAAAGGTAATTGTCCCGCAAGCACGGCCGTCCTCAATCACAAGACCCAAACTGGTTAAAAAGCTAAACGCCGGGTTGAACGGCCGTTTTACCCTCGTTTCCGCCCCGCCCGGCTCCGGCAAAACCACCCTAATTCGTCAATGGGTTCAGGATTTAAATCACACTTACCGACTAGGTTGGCTTTCTTTAGATGACCATGATGATGATCCAGCCGTTTTCATCACCTATCTAGTAGCCGCCATCAAAACGGCCGATGTAGCCATTCATAGCACGGAAGAAGCGCTCCAATTTTCCCCCCGGCCTCCCCTCAAGACCCTTATCGCTTATCTAATCAACGATTTGGCTTCGGCAAAGGCACCTTTTGTCTTAGTCCTAGATGACCTTCATTTTCTAACGAACAGTGACATTCAACAGAGCCTTGAACAGTTACTGAGAAATCTCCCAGAACACATTCATCTGGTTCTTATCACCCGGCAAGACCCGGCATTTTCGCTCGCTCGCTGGCGGGCCAAAGGCGATCTGACTGAAATTCGGACGGCCGATCTTAGATTTTCCGACGACGAAAGCGGCCATCTGTTGCAGCAGATGGGTTTGAGTCTGTCTGACCAACAAATTGCTGATTTGAACGGCCGTGCTGAGGGCTGGGCCGCTGGTTTACAGTTGGCGGCCCTGTCGCTAAACAATCAAAGCGAGTTTACCCAGTTCATCAACGCCTTTAGCGGCCGTCAAGCCCATATCTTTGATTATTTGGCCGATGAAATCTTTAATGCTCAACCGCCAGAGGTGCAGACCTTTCTCCTGGCAACAGGTCTTTTAGATCGTTTTTGCGCCGATTTATGCACGGCCGTCTTGCCAGAAACGGCGGAGCCTATTTCAGAAAGCAATCAAGGGTTGCTAGAACGACTAGATAAAGCCAATCTTTTTTTAGTTGCTCTTGATCATGAACGACAATGGTTTCGCTATCATCATCTATTTGCCGATTTCTTACGCAATCGCCTGCAGCGACACGGAACCCTTGACGCAGAAACCATTTATCGACAGGCAGCCGAATGGTCTGGGAGCAACGGCTTTTTGGAAGAAGGGATTCAGTATGCCGTTGCTGCCAACTCTTTTGAACAGGCAGCGGATCTTTTAATCCAGGCCAACCCCGATTACTTTCGGCGAGGGGCATTGGGGACTATTTTGAAGTGGTTTAAGCTGCTGCCTGGTGAGATCATTCAAAATCGACCCAATCTGTGTGTCCAATACAGTTGGGCCTTAACCTTGAGTAAACAGACCCAGTCAGTAGAGCGTTACCTACAAGCGGCCGAACAGTGGCTTGAACGGCCGGAAAATGCGGACATCCAGCCAGGCTTTGTTGGCAGTATCAAAGGCAACATTGCCAACATCAGGGCCACAATCGCCTATAAAGATTACAATACGGCCGAAGTCATTGTGCAATCTGAACAGGCAATTGCCCAACTGCCTAAGGGACTAATAGATCAACGCAGTATTGTTGCCCTGAATTTAGGCAGAAACTACGTTGACAGAGGGCAATTCGAGACGGCCGAACGCGCCTTGTTCGAAGCCTTGGCCGAAAGCCAAACTGGCGACTATCCCTTTATTCAACTAAGGATATTTAGTACCCTAGCCTGGCTCTACCAACTGAAAGGGCAGTTATTCCAGGCGACCAACTTCTATAAACAAGCGCTTGATTTGGTTGAGCGGTATGAGCGTCAGGGAAAGCGGCTGTTAGCCGATCCAGCTTATGCAGGTTTAAGCCAGATTGCTTATGAATGGAACAACCTCACTGAAGCCGAATCTTACCTGGAACGGGCCGTCCGCCAGGAGGAGATGAGTGGTAATGCTGCTGATTGGCAAACACAACTGGCCTTGATGCAGCTTCGGCTGGCTCAAAGGGATTGGGAAGGCGCGACATCAGCTTTGGAGACAGCCGAACAGCTAATCGCGGTCGAGCAAAACATGGAAAATCGGCCCATACTCCTCGCTTGGCAAGCGATATACCATCATCAAACAAACGACTCAACGACGGCCGTGCGTCAGGCTAGACTAGCCTACGATAAATTAAGCCAACTATCTCATCCATCTCCTGACCTGAACCTCTTTATCAAAACGACATTAGCCTGGATGCTGGTTTTGAATAAAGAAACGACCGTTGAAGGCCAATCCTTATTGAAAGCCGCCCGGCAAACGGCCGAAGCCTTCAACCGAGCGAGCGCCATCATCTTGATCGATGCCCTGTGCAGTTTGGCCTATTGGAAACTCAACCGTCCAGATTCGGCCGTTAAAATGCTTGAATTGGCCCTTGAAACGGCCGAACTAGGCGGCTATCTGCGCCTTTTCCTCGATTTAGGCCCAACCCTGGTCCCTATTCTGACAGCCTGTTCCCCTTCTACTTACCGGGATCGACTGTTGGCAGAGTTCTCTAATAACGGGCAATTGGATCTAAAGGCAGTTGGGCGGCCGAGCTATGCTGCCAATCCTCCAGTAGTAGAACCGCTGACCAGTAGGGAATTGGAAACATTAAACCATCTCGCTACAACAATGACCATTCCTGAAATCGCCCAAGAATTAGCGGTGGCAGTCAGCACCGTCCGAACCTACTGCAAACGCATCTACGCCAAACTAAACGTTCACAGCAGGGCAGAGGCCGTCTATAAAGCACAAGCGATAAGGTTGTTAGAGCAAGAGAGCAAGTAAGTAAGGGAGCATGAACAAGGAGCGCAGCCAGCTTGGTTACTGATTCTAGTCCCTAAAATTGTCCCAATTTGGGGATGACGGCCATACCCTTCATTTTCTATAGTACCTATTCAAAATTGGTCAACAAAATTAACAATATCGATCACAGTCACCAGTAGATCAGTCATGCAAACGACTTTGCAGTGACGGTTATCTCAATTGCTGGCTGTATGAATAGAAAACGATGGAGAGATTGATGAAACGAAAATGGATTGGAGCCATTTTACTTGTTATGGTTTGGTTGATGGCCGGATGTAGTGGCTCAACGGCCGAACCCCCAACTCCCGCCGAAGAGGCAGAGTCAGACGAACCGACCACCCAAGCAACGAACACCCCAAAGCCAGAGCCAACGGCCGTACCAACCGAGATTCCGACCATTGAAGCAGAAGAGATGATGGAAACGGCCGAAGAGGCAGAAGTGGTCGAGGTCATTGAAAGCGACCCCAGCCAACCGATCGAACTAGAGCGGATCAGCCAGTTTAACAGCACATCGATCCTACCTGCTTTAGAGGGCGATTCTTGGGAAGGAACCCTGGTCGCTGCGTCGGCTGTCGTCTACCATGATGGCCTATTCCACATGCTTTATAGTGACGCTCAGGATGGCTGGCCGCCATCTGCTATTCTAACCGGCTATGCAACCAGCCCGGATGGCATCGAATGGACGCTCGTTGGGGATGAACCTGTCTTTAGTGCAGCCGATGTCCCCTATGAAGATTATGCTGTTAATGTTTCCATGATGCTGCTTGAATCAGATGGCACTTGGGTGATCTACTTCGATACAGTCGAAGGGGATTTGTTTGGTCGGGCAACAGCCCCATCGCCCGCTGGCCCCTGGACGGCCGATCCAGAACCAATTCTCGAACCAGACCCAGGCAGTTGGGACGAACACGGCATTGTCTCACCAAGCGTGGTTAAAGTAGCGGATGAATATTACATGTATTACGCTAGCTTTTTATCAGAGGCCAACAATCCCCATATGGCAATCGGCATGGCGACATCGGCCGATGGCATTAGCTGGACAAAATATAATGATCCAGAAACGGCCGATCCCCTCTACCAGATCAGCGATCCAGTTCTAGAAGAAGGGCCAGAAGGTTCCTGGGATTTCTACAAAGTTGACGTGCCGAGAGTGGTTTACACCCCTGAAGATGGTTGGATTATGTTCTACCGAACCGATAAGGGAAGTAACAACTGGAATATCCGCAGCGCCTATGGCGTCGCCATTAGCGATGATGGCATCAATTGGCAGCGTCGTCAGGATACGCCGGTATTGGCTGCTGATATGAGTGCCTATTTCTACACGGTTTGGGGGTCAGTGTTGTTGTACCATGAAGACACCTACTACTTCTGGGTACAATCAGATGGCAATTTTAGAGGGACAAAGGTTCAGTTAGCCACCTACAGCGGGTCTTTCCGCTAAACTAAATCATAGAATGTAACCAGCGTCATTCCGAAAGGAGCGAATGCGTATTGAGGAATCTTTCGTATCACACAACTCTTACGAAAGATTTCTCGCCGGGGCTTCGTTCAGTTTTGGCCGTTCAGATGCCCCCACTCGGAAAGACAGGTAACAGAGCCGTAGAAGGCCAGAACCGTCATTCCGAAAGGAGCGAATGCGTATTGAGGAATCTTTCGTATCGCAATAGTATTACGAAAGATTTCTCGCTGGAGCTTGGTTCAATTTCAGCCGTTCAGATCTCCCACTCGGAAAGACAGGTAACAGAGCCGTAGAAGGCCAGAACCGTCATTCCGAAAGGAGCGAATGCGTATTGAGGAATCTTTCGTATCACACAAGCCTTACGAAAGATTTCTCGCTGGGGTTTGGTTCAATTTCAGCCGTTCAGATCTCCCCTCTCGAAATGGCATTTGGTGGCTAAGGGCAGATGAGCAGCGCCCCGGACCATTCCGTGACTAACTGATTGACGATATTGCCCGGACCACGACGGCCGAACCGCCGTTCACTATACCCGCCAGCAATGATAAGCTCTGCGTCTTTGGAAGCAGCCGTATCCATAACTAATTGGATCGGATCGAGCTCACAAACAACATAGTCAGCCTCAACCTCGTGCATTTCAAGATAATTTTGAGCGTATTTAATCGTTTCATCTTCATCAAAGCGGTCTTCTGGAGCCAGACCAACGGTTAATGTGCTGCCCCAACGTTCGGCCATATAGGCCGCCACAAAGAGGGCTTCGTTGCTTTTGGCGCAGCCATCATAGGCCAACAAAATATTATCTAAAGAAACCGGTTTGGCGGTCGGAATGAAAACAGGGCGGGGCGATTGACGAATGAGCGATATGAGTTGTTGATTGGCTTCGGCCTCTGAAACAGCGTCTTGGGTTGGACGGCCGTAAATGATCATATCAGCCAACACCGCCCTCTCATAAATCGTTTTAATTGGGTTGCCAACTTGAGCGGCTAATCGACCTTCCAGCCCCGCTTTCCGGCATTGTTCTGCAAACCAGGATTTCATTTCGGGCGTTACAAGTGAGGCTGTTCCATGTTTGGATTGTTCAACCTCTGGACATAAGCCATGCAGACGGGCATTCTCTTTGCTAGCGATGTCTAATGCTTGGGCAACGATTCCCTGATAGTCTAACTCTTCAAGGAACACAACTAAAAGGTCGGCAAAAAGTCGATCACTATAACGAGCGACTCTTTTCGTCTGTGACCAACTTGGCGAACTGGTACCTCCTTTTGGTACGACGATATTGAGGATGCTACGGCCGACCTTTTTGCCTAATCGTGCCGCTCGACTATCCGTTTCTGGTTCAAAACGGTTTGCAAGATTGGCCGTTGCCACCTCAGGACTTACCTGCCAACCTAACTCCTCCTGTATTTGGGTTTGATGTTCAGAAATCCATAGATAGAGGTCGGTTTCAGTTCGGTTGGGAAAATCGCGCAGAACCCCTTGCTCTCTGACCGACTCAACCACTGGCAAATAGGCATCATCATACCAGCGGGTGATAGCTTCTTGGTCAGACAGTTTTTTCTCTTCTGCCTGTTCAATAAAGAATCGGTGAACCTGGATATGATCTTCTAGTTTACAAAATTGACCTGGTATGCTGACTTCTATTTGAGCGTTTGGCCGGAGCTTATCGAGCTGGGTGTTTTCAAGGAATTGAACATATTCTGCTTGTAAAATCAACTTATCAGAATCAACATTGGCCGGAATAGGTACTCTTGTTCGGACTTCTGTTATCTGGGCTGGAATAGAGAGCATACCCCGTTGGCGGGCTATAGAGACCCGATGATTTCCATCTAGGACAAAGTAAACATCCCCAATCTGATAGACTTCAATCGGGGGCAGTTGGTGAAAGTTGGAGACTGAAGCAACTCTGGCCCAGCGGTCGGCATCGCTCTCCTGCATTGGCAGGAAACTGCGGGAAAAATCTGTGTAACGGCCGACACTGCCTACAATAGCCTCAACAGGAATATCCTGAATGCCACGCTCAGCATGATTGAGCACCTTCAGCTTACTGGCTACCTCGTCGAAAGATAAAAGTTCGGTAGATTTTCCGGTCAGACGTGAGACAACCGACTCCATTGCTGCTTTTTGTCTGGCATTGCGAAAATCTTGGATTGACCGTTGATATTTTGATGTTTTGTTTGGGGTTATTGTCATTTGGGACATAGCTAAAAATTACCATGTTTTGGACTGACTGACCAGAATGTATGAACAAGTTGTCATTAATTTTCACGTAAGGTCGCTAAGAAAAGCCTTTACTCTTTGCGTCCTTCGCGGCTATGCGTGAGATTATTCTTTTTTGGATGACAACTTGTTCGCAGGCTCGACTGACCATATTTCATTATCCATTCTGATAATCTCCGGTATAATCCGGCCCGATGTTTGAATTTGAACTGATTGCAACCGATCCAACCACTGGAGCCAGGGCTGGTCGTTTTCATACGCCCCATGGAATCTTAGAAACCCCCGTCTTTGCCCCTGTTGGCACACAGGCAACGGTGAAGGCCTTACGGCCGTCTGACCTCAAAGCCCTAAACGCCTCCCTCGTTCTCAGCAACACCTACCATCTTTATCTACGGCCAGGAGATGAATTAATTCGCGATCTAGGGGGTCTGCACCAATTTATGAATTGGGACGACCCCATTTTGACCGACAGCGGCGGCTTCCAGGTCTTCAGCCTGAGCGACACCCGCAAGATGGACCAGGATGGCGTCACCTTTCAGTCCCACATCGACGGCTCCTACCACCGCTTCACCCCCGAAAAGAGCGTTGAAATTCAGGAGAATCTCGGCGCAGACATCATCATGGCCTTTGACGAATGCCCGCCGCCGGATGACCATGCCTACGTCAAAGCATCGTTGAGCCGCACCCATCCCTGGGCCGAACGTTGCCTGGCCGCCCAAACCCGCTCCGACCAGGCCCTCTTCGGCATCGTCCAGGGCGGCATCTTCCCCGACTTGCGCGAAGAAAGCGCCCGCTTCATGTTGACCCTCGACTTCCCTGGCTATGCCATCGGCGGCCTCTCCGTCGGCGAAAGTAAGCCCGATATGTACGCCATGCTCGATGTCCTCAACCCCATCTTACCCGTTGATAAACCCCGCTACCTCATGGGCGTTGGCGCGGCCGAAGATCTGGTCAACGGCGTCATTCGCGGCATAGATATTTTCGACTGTGTGCTGCCAACCCGCTTGGCAAGGCATGGGGCGGCGACGGTTTTGGGCGGCCGTCTTAATCTCAACAACGCCAAATTCAAGACCGACCCCGCCCCCATAGACGAGAACTGTACCTGCTACACTTGCCAGCACTTTAGTCGTGCCTACCTCCGCCACCTCGTCAAAGCCAACGAAATCCTCGGCCACATCCTCCTAACCACCCACAACGTCCACTTCCTCATCAACCTCATGACCACCATGCGCCAGGCCATCATAGACGGCCGTGCCGAAACCTTTGCCCAAGAGATACTAATGCACTACGAGCGGCCTTAAGAAGTATTAATTTTGGTGGCAGGGTTATTACTAAAAACAAATCTAATAGGATATAAGAGGATGTTTAAAGAAGTTATTAAACAGGAAAGGCTTTTAGACTCAGAAAAATTTAGGTTTTTTGTAGAAAAATATAGAGAAAAAATTAGGGGAAAAGTTCGAGCAGCAAGAAAAGATATAAGTGACCAAAATGAAAAACTTAAAGATATTCGTTTTGAACTTGAAATAGCTTATCTACTCTGTAAAAGTCCCACTTTCAGACTAATCGAATATGAAAAATTTGGAAAAGAGTATAGAAACCCAGATTTTACGATTTCGGATGAAGCTGGGCTGCATTTTAATATAGAAGTTAAGAGAATCAGGGAGTCAGATCTAGAAAAGCGTTTTAAAGTATGGGAAAAACAAGTGGCAGTAGAGGTTAATAAGATACCATCGAAATCATTAGTATTTATGATTAATATTACTGATAAGCAAGGTAGAGAGATTTCCTACGAGCCAGATTTATTAGATCGCCTTGAAATGCAAGGTTTAGATATTATCAAGTATATTATTGGGTTAATTCCCGGTTTGGAAAAGAATTTGCAAGTTGGTGAAGAAAGCATTTATTCATTACCTGAATTTGAAAATGAGGTCAAAATAATTTTTAGTAAACCTCGATTGAGAAAACCATCAGAATATGTTCTCTGTCGCCCTTCGCTAAGACCAATTTTCTATCAGCAAGGCGATTATGAGAAAAAAGGTGAATATAGAAAATTTGGAGATGCAATTTGTGATGGAATTGGTCAAATTCGCCCTGATATGATTAATTTTCTGGCAATAAATTCCAGAAGTGAAACTCACGATGATGTTGATTTGAAATATGCCTTACAAAAGCTCAAAAAACTAGCCAATGAACCGGATGATAATTTCTTTAACAAGAAGAGGAAAAGTGGGAAAAGGTTATTTGATGGAGCAAGTGGTTTTTTGGAGCAATTTGAGCATCTAAATGGAATCCTGTTTATTAATCCACTTGGTACTCAAGAAGGTTTCTTATTGCAATCCAATGCAGATGCAATTCGTCCGATCCCTGAGAGTATTGAGAAGGCACTCGTGACTTTGGCCTAAAACTTACTCGATTGTTGATGTCGAAAAATGGTTGCAGTGAATTAGCGGGATTGGGAGCAATTCGCCTAACTCGATTAGAATGACTAAATTATCATGGTAGCCATTTCCTGGAGTTTGTTTCCAATGGTCAAAATGGCAATGAAGTAGTACGGTATCATCCCTTCGTTAATAAATCCGTTGCCAAAAGGTACACATTGTGCTAAATTTTCTGTGTGAAATATTTTTCTTGGAACAACGAAAAAAATCAGTTGTTAAAATCGGAGCGTAATATTTCCTTTGAGGACGTTGTTTTTCATATTAAAAAGCAACATGTTTTAGATATAGTTCAGCACGCTAACCAAGAGAAATATAGAGGGCAGAAGATATTTATCATTAAAATTGAAAATTACGCTTATCTTGTCCCCTTTGTTGAGAGTGAGCATGAAATATTTCTGAAAACAATCATACCTAGTCGAAAAGCAACGAAAAAGTATTTGCGAGGTCAAGATACAGATGAGTGAAATCAAATTAGACGTAGAAGAAAAAGAGTTGTTAACCTCGTATGAGGCTGATGAATGGCGATCAGTTGGAAATGTAGAAGCTGAGAAGCAAGCCTATAGTGACTATGCCAAAGCCACCTTCAAGAAAGATAAACGAGTCAACATCAGAATCTCAAGCAAAGATTTAGAGGCGATACAGAAACGAGCCTTAGAGGAAGGGCTGCCGTATCAAACGTTGATAGCCAGTGTCCTGCATAAATTTGTAAATGGGCGGTTAGTAGACCGCAGGTAATCAGCGCACCTTTACATTATTACCACCCCATTCCCGTAAAAAAACCATAAAATCCACCTTCAAACACTGCACTTATATCAAGGGGCTCAAAATAAAACTCACATTTTTATTGAGCCCCTTGAACCCCTTGAGCCTCTTGACCCCCTTCAAACGACGTTGATAGCGAAATATGAACCACTCTAATCGCTGTTCCGTAATTTTGATTTATAGGAAGATTCCCTTATATTTATAGGAGTTCGGTACTCCTTTGCATGTTTAAACAGTTAAATAGAGGTGATATTATATGAAACTATCTTCCCGTTCTCCTTTTTTCATTATTGCCCTCTTCCTACTCATTCTGATTTTTTTAGTCGTCCCCTCAGTTGCAGCGCTTACCCAAGTATTGAAAAATAATCAAGAAGTTGACACGGCCGTTTCCAGTGTCACAGTTCAGCAACCTGTCCAATCTATCGATCCAGCAGGTGTTGAACAGTTGAAGCAGGCAACTGACGGTGAGGTAAAGATTAGCCTTAACCGGGTAACCGGGGCCGCTAGTTTTGTCACATTGCCACGAGGTTCTGAGTTGTCTCTTGTTGAGAATGCAACGGCCGAAGTTCAGGCGAAGGCATTTTTTGAGGCCCATGGCAGCATCTTTGGGGTTCAAAATGCCGGCGAAGAATTGAGGCTTATCAAAACAAATAGAGATTATTTGGGTCAAACACACTTAAGCTATCAGCAAGTTTACCAGGGGGTAGAGGTGTTTGCTGGTGTCTTGCGGGTTCATATGGATGGCGCGAACCGTATTACGGCCGTTAATGGCGCATTTGTGCCTGATATTGCCGTTAATGCGACGCCCTCCTGGTCAGAGGAATCGGCCGTTCAGGTCGCCGTGAATGCTGTTCTGATCCAAAATGATCTCCAGAATACGTCTACAGAGATCGGGGCTATCCACACCCACCTTATTATCTTCCAGGCTGGCCTTGTTCAGCGAGTCGCTGGAGCCACCCATCTGGCTTATGAGGTGGAGGTAGCTAATCCTGAGCGAACAATCCGAGAATTCGTTTATGTAGATGCCCATACTGGCAAAATCATTGACCAAATAACAGGCATTCACGAAGGTCTGGATCGTAAAGTTTCTGAAGTCAGTCTCGGCAATGTCGTTTGGGAAGACAGCAGCGGCGATCCTGATCCGATTCCCGGAGGTTGGGCGGGCGGATCGACCCAGCAGGTCACTGATTGGCAAAACGAAATTGACGGCGCTCGTGAAACGTACAATATTTTTGCCAGCATGACAGGTGGGACTTATCTTTCGTACGATGGCGCGGACGCTACGATGCGAACCGTCAATAATGACCCCGGCATCTTCTGCCCAAATGCTAACTGGAATGGCACATCCACCAATTATTGCTCTGGTGTTACCGGTGATGATACCGTTGCTCATGAATGGGGTCATGCTTACACGGAGTACACCAATAATCTGATCTACCAGTGGCAATCTGGGGCGTTGAATGAATCCTACTCCGACATCTGGGGTGAGGTGGTTGATTTCCTGAATGGCCGAGGCACAGATGCCCCTCTTGGGCTTCGGACCGCTGGCAGTTGTTCAGTATTTGGCGCTGGCAGTCCTAGCGTTGATAATTCTTACCGATGGTTGTCGGGCGAGGATGATCCAGCATTTGGAGGCGCTATCCGCGATCTGTGGAACCCCGTTTGCTATAATGATCCTGGCAAGGTTACTGACACCTCTCAATATGTATGTTCTACCGTTGATTCTGGTGGTGTTCATACAAACTCCGGCGTTCCCAATCATGGTTTTGCTCTCATGGTAGATGGTGGCACTTATAATGGGCAGACCATTACCGGACTTGGCTTGACCAAATCAGCCCACATACATTGGAATGCCCAGAATATGCTCACGCCTGGAAGCGATTTCACTGACCATGCTGATGCCCTTGAAGCATCTTGCACAGCATTGATTGGTGTGGACTTGAATACGTTGGATACTAATTCAACCGTCGGGGTTCCTTCTGGTGAGATTATTTCGGCCGCAGATTGTACCGAAGTAGCTGAAGTCATCGCCGCCGTTGAGTTTCGTACTGAGCCTACCTTCTGTAACTTCTCTCCACTCTTAGACCCAAATGCCCCAGCGCTCTGCTCTGCCGGCGAAACAGTAGATACGATTGACTTGCAGGACTGGGAAAGTGGATTAGGTGGATGGACTGTAGGCACCCACGATGTCGCTAACCCCGCTACCTTCGATACACCCGATTGGGCTGTTGTCGGCAGCTTGCCAGAGGGTGCGCCAGCCGGCTCAACTCAGGCAGCTTTTGTAGCCGACTTGATTATCGGTGATTGTGCCGCTGATGACGAAACAGGCGCGCTCTTCCTTGATAGTCCGGCTATTGTCATTCCCGGCACTGCCACAACGCCACGGGTAGCTTTTGATCATTGGGTATCTACCGAAGTTGGTTGGGATGGCGGCAACCTGAAAGCTAGCGTCAATGGCGGGTCGTTCGTCCTCGTACCTTCTTCTTCCTATACCTTCAACCCCTATAACCAAAATCTAAATAGCGTCGGTGCAGGTAACACCAATCCGCTGGCTGGCCAACCCGCCTTTACAGGGACGGACGGTGGAACAGTCGATGGCTCCTGGGGACAATCCCAAGTTGACCTATCAGGAATCGCTGGTCCAGGCGATACAATCGTGTTGCGCTATGACTTTGGCATTGATGGTTGTAACGGTGTTCAGGGCTGGTATGTAGATAATGTCCATACCTATTCTTGCTCTGCTCCCGGCGGCACCTCCACGCCAACTGCTACGCCTGGCGGTGGCGGTAATACCTTTACCTTCACGCCAGTAGCAGATTCGGTGGTTAGGTCGAATGGCGCAAATAATAATTATGGGGTGAGGACTTTCATAGGTGTTGATGATTCACCTGTGATGAGTTCCTACCTTCGCTTCAATGTACAGGGATTGGATGGCCCGATAGTGAGTGCGGTTCTAAACTTGAGCGTTAACAGTGGTGATACACCATTTGACGTTCATGAGGTGGCCGATAATAGTTGGGGCGAAACAACTATCACGTTTAATAATGCGCCTCCGATAGGTGCAGTGATAAATGGCTCTGGTCCAGTTAGCCCTGGTGCGGTCGTTAGCATAGATGTGACATCGTTTGTAACTGGCGATGGCCTACTCAGCTTTGGATTGACGGATAGCGCTATAGGTAGGGATCTATTTAGCAGTCGTGAGGGGGCGAACCCACCAGAGCTTGTTATCCAAACTGCTTCGGGAACACCAACTGCGACGCCGATACCACCGACGCCGACCGATACGCCCATCCCGACCGATACACCAATTCCACCGACACCAACTGATACACCAATTCCAACAGATACGCCGATTCCAACTGATACGCCTGTTCCTCCAACACCAACGCCAACCAGCACACCCGGAGGGGTAACGCTTCATGTCGGTGATCTGGATAGCAGCACTGAAGAAGATAGACCGACAGCTACCTGGTCAGCGAGCGTGACGATTACGGTGCATGACAGTAATGAATCGGCCGTAAGCGGCGTGACGGTAACTGGTAGTTGGAGTACTGGCCCATCTGACAGTTGTGTAACGGACAGTAATGGTCAATGTACGATTGAGATTTCCGGTTTAACCAGATTTACTTCGAGTGTAAACTTTACCGTCACCAATGTTGACAATGGGGTCGATCCCTACGCCTCTGGTGACAACCATGACCCAGATGCTGATAGTGATGGGACTGTCATAACCATCGTGCGACCATAGGTAGGTGAAGCATTGATCTAATTGCTTTTTAGTCTTGGGTATCGAACGAATTAAGGGGTGTAACTCTCATATTAGAGCTACACCCCTTTTTATTATCTCCTAGAAACCAAGTTGCTTATCAACAATCACTTAATTGCTAATACCCAACGACACTACCATCTTTCCGGCTTTCAGTTCCGCCAACGTAAACGCCATTTGGTAAGCGGTTAATGATTTGACCGCCACCAACGAAGTCAATATCGGTATCGACATAGACTTCATGGCCGCGCTTTCGTAAGCCTTGAACAATGCGGTCATTGACGGTTGGTTCAACCTGGATATATCGGCCGTCTCCCCAATACCAGCGCGGCGCATCGAGAGAGTCCTGTGGATCAAGGCCATAATCAACCATCTTGACCACCACTTGTAAGTGACCCTGGGGCTGCATATGACCGCCCATGAGACCGAAGGGGCCAACAGGCTGATCATCTTTGGTCAGAAAGCCAGGAATAATAGTGTGATACGGCCGTTTCTCCGGTTCCAAACAATTAGGATGATCCTGGTCCATTGAGAAGCCACTGCCCCGATTTTGCAAAGCAATCCCCGTCCCCGGCACAATCACGCCAGAGCCAAAGGAAGCGAAAGTCGAGAGGATGAAGCTAACCATCATGCCTTCCGAATCGGCCGTACAAAGATAACTCGTATCCCCCTCAAACGGGTTGCCATGTTCTGGTATTAACGCCTCTTTGCCAATCAAGGCTCGTCGCTTGGCTGCGTATTCCTTTGACAAAAGTTCCTCTGTCGGAACGGCCGCTTTCTCTGGATCAGCGATGTAACGTTGGGCATCCAGATAAGCCAATTTCAGCGCTTCGATCTGCAGGTGATAACTATCGACGCTTTCTCGTGGAAGACGGCCGATTTCAAAGCCTTCCAATATATTCAAGGCCATCAAAGCCGTTAGCCCCTGCCCGCTCGGTGGAATTTCCCAGACATCGTAACCCCGATAATCTGTGTGAATGGGATCGACCCAACTGCTTTCATGGCGCTTAAAATCTTCTAGCCGACAATAGCCACCCGTTTCGCGGGCATGACGACATATTCGCTCGGCCAACTCCCCCTGATAAAAGGCTTCGGCCCCACTCTCCGCAATTAGACGCAGGCTGTTTGCCATTTCCCGACTGCGCCATAGGTTTCCTGCCTCCGGTAAACTGCCACCAGGAGCAAAAACCGCCGCAAAATTTTGGAACATCTCTGCATCCAGCGTTTTCTGAAACGCACCTAATTTCCACTTCCACTGCCAGCCGGAAACCGGGGCAATGGGAAATCCTTCTTCAGCATAATGGATGGCCGCTTCAAACAACGCCTCAAAGGGCAAACGGCCGAATCGCTGATGCAAGTCCCGCCAGGCGGCGGGCGCACCCGGGATTGTTACTGGCAGCCAGCCTTCGCTCGGCACCTTTTTATGGCCCAACGATTGGGCCGCTTCTAAGGTCAATGCCGCTGGAGAACGGCCGGAACCATTTAGACCGTGCAATTTTCGGCCGTCCCAGACCAAGGCAAAAGCATCGCCGCCAATACTGCATGAACCCGGCTCAACAACCGTCAGGGTTATCGCAGTCGCAATGGCTGCATCTACGGCATTGCCCCCTTGCTGCAAAACAGTCAACCCGGCCTGGGCTGCCAACGGCTGGCTCGTCGCTACCATGCCTTGCGAGGCATATATTGGCTGTCGAAGCCCTGGATAGGCCGTATGAGGATAGGGTAAATTGTTTAGATCAATTTGCATAAGAATATCCTTTCCATCTTTGTGTCTCGGCGTGAGATTTTGTTTTCGATATGTTCTAAGTGTTTGGCGGTGTCGCGGATTTCCGATTTTAAAACTTTATCCGCGACACACTTAATAGGTGCATCTGCTGATACCTGCTAAAATATACTTCTATGTCCATCATTGAAGCCATCATTTTAGGCGTTATCCAGGGGGCGACCGAGTTTTTGCCCATTTCCAGTTCCGGTCATTTGCTGTTGATCCCGGCTATCTTTAACCTACCAGAACCGGACTTGAACACGACGGCCATTGCGCATTTAGGAACCTTATCGGCCGTTTTAGTCTACTTTCGGCGCGACCTCTGGCAAATTATTATCGCTGTTCTGAACGGTTTGTACCAGCGACGGCCGTTTGAGGATGATATGTCTCGCCTGGGGTGGCAAATACTGGTTGGCACAATTCCGGCGGCCATTATTGGTCTGAGCTTTGAAGATACTCTTGACGAGATATTCGGCAACCCGACCATTGCCGCAGCCGCCTTGTTTGGAACGGCTGCCCTGCTCATTATTGGCGAACGGCTCCATTCTGGCGCCAAACCTATGGAAAAGCTGTCCTGGTTCGATGCTATCTTCATTGGGCTTTTTCAATTATTAGCCCTTTTACCCGGTATTTCTCGCAGCGGCTCGACCATCACGGCTGGATTGGCGCGTAACCTGGATCGCGCTCCCGCTGCTCGTTTCAGCTTTCTCCTCGGCATTCCTGCCATTGGCGGGGCTGGTTTGTTGGCCCTTTCAGATTTATTTAGTTCGCTAGATGTGGCTGACCATCTAACAAGCTTAGGAGTGACCTTTGTGGTTTCGGCCGTTGTCGGGTTTGTCTGTATCAAATTCCTGCTCACTTGGCTGCGACAACATAGTCTGTACCCCTTCGCCATCTACTGTGCCGCATTTGGGGCGCTGTTCCTAATACTCCAGGCCGCTAACATCGTCTGATGCCTCTCAAACAACTTGTTACAGCTTTTCTATCGGTTGTCTTTTTGGCAAGTATGACAGCCTGCGACCCTGAAATTCCCACCCCGTTGCCCCCTATCACGCCGACCGTGCCACCAACAACGTTACGGATTGGCTTAACAGGCAGTGCAGCCGACATCGAGTCCTTGATAACCGAACCGTTTGCTGAACGATATCCTCAAACGGCCGTCCAAATTATCACCGCTAACAATAATACGCTGTTTGCTGACTTGGGAGCCGAGCAGGTGGATACCATCCTCGTTCACCATATTCCGGCCGATAGTGACAACTGGTTCAACCCAATCGCTCTAGATGGACTAGTTATCCTCCTTCACCCAGATAATCCAGTTAGCGACTTGAGTACGGCCGAAATCCAGGCGGTATTTAACGGCCGCATCACCAACTGGTCATCTCTTGGCGGGCAAGACCTGCCCATTGAGATTATCAGCCGCGAACAGGGGGCTGGCAGTCGTAGTCTCTTTGCCGAGCGAATTATGCAAGAACAACGCACCATCATTACCGCTCAAATTGTAAGCGGCAATGAACAGATGATAGCGGCAGTGGCTGCTAATCCAGCGGCAATCGGTTACAGCATGATGGGTGCCGTTGATGCATCTATCAAAACGCCAACCGTTGAGGGTATCATGGCAACGGTGGTAACAACGGCCGATCAAAGCTACCCACTTACCAGCCCCCTTTACTTTGTCAGCACGGTCGAACCAACGGGCGATTTACGCGCTTTCCTGGCCTGGCTGCAATCAGATGAGGGGCAAATAGTTATAGGTGAAAAATACGGCCGAGTCAGATAGAATCTGACTACTGATTACTGACTACCATTTACTGAAGAAAGGAGTTTGAATATCTCAATGAGCAATAACAGCCAGCATTATATTGAATTAGATGAAACCTACGGAGCGCACAATTATCATCCCCTGGATGTGGTCATTAATAAGGCCGAGGGCGTTTGGGTTTATGACGTTGATGGCAATAAGTTTTTAGACTGTCTCAGCGCATATTCGGCCGTTAATCAAGGGCATAACCATCCCAAAATTAAGGAAGCGGCGATGGCCCAGTTAGACCGCGTTACATTGACCTCCCGTGCCTTCCGCAACGACCAGATGGGGCCGTTCTTAAAAGAGTTATGTGACATGACTGGCTACGAGATGGCCTTGCCGATGAACACTGGGGCTGAAGCGGTTGAAACGGCCATTAAAGTAGCCCGCAAATGGGGCTATCAGGTAAAAGGCGTGGCCGACAATCAAGCTGAGATAATCGTCTGTGAAGGTAACTTTCACGGCCGAACCACCACCGTCGTCGGCTTTTCCTCTGAGGATGATTACAAAGCCGATTTCGGCCCCTTCACCCCTGGCTTCGTGATGATTCCTTATGGCGATGCTGCTGCACTAGAAGCAGCCATTACGCCCAACACCGTTGCCTTCCTCTTCGAGCCAATTCAAGGCGAAGGCGGCGTGCTGCTGCCGCCGGATGGTTTCTTGCAAGAAGCGGCCGACATTTGTCGCCGCAACAATGTGTTGATGGTAGCTGATGAAATTCAGACTGGTTTAGGTCGAACTGGCCGTCTTTTTGCCAGTGAACATGAAGATGTTCGGGCCGACATGGTCATCATTGGCAAGGCATTGAGCGGCGGTTTTTATCCAGTATCGGCCGTGCTAGCTGACAAGCCCATCTTGGGCCTCATCCAACCCGGCCAACATGGCAGCACCTTTGGTGGCAATCCATTGGGTGCAGCCGTTGGGCGAGCGGCCTTACAAGTGTTGGCAGACGAAGGGCTAATAGAGGCTTCCGAGAAATTGGGCGACTATTTCAAAGGTCGCTTGCAACGGGTCGAAAGCGACCACATTAAAGAAGTCCGGGGCAAGGGGCTGTTTATCGGGGTTGAACTGCACACCCAAGCCCGCCCCTTCTGCGAAGCCCTTCAAGAGCGGGGCATTCTTTGTAAAGAAACCCATGAAAACGTCATCCGCTTTGCCCCACCGCTGACCATCACTAAAGATGAGATCGATTGGGCCTTAAGCGAGATCGAACCCATTTTGATGATGGATTAAGCAAAATGCTCTGACGACCTTAAGATAGCCTCACGCAAAGCCGCAAAGAGCGTAAAGAAAGACGCTGCGTTTACGTAGGTGCCTTTGCGACTTTGCGGCTTTGCGTGAGTTTTATATATTCAGGAGAATACAGATGGCGAAAATTCCGGAATTCTTATTAAAAGCGCTCTATGTCAAAGGCAGCTTACAGAAGCAAGGCAATGGCTTTGAATTTCAGATGAAGAATGACCTCGGCCCGGCCCGCATCATTGGGGCCAACCCCCTTCAATTGGATAGACGGCCGATTCCCCTGGATAAATGCTCCTTTGTTCATGGGGATCAGGAAGCGGGGTTTGGGGAGGTAACGGCCGAACAATCCGTCTTAATGCGAAAAGGCGAAGCCGTCACCATCCGCGTCACGGACCAACCCCTCCGCCCCGGCCGCCGAACGATTGGCGTTAATTTCATTGTCAAAGATATGGGCAATGTCAGTTTCAGCGTTACGGATCAAGCCCGGTAATTCCACTAAAAATCGAGTTAGAACGGTACGTATCTATGACCGTCCTTTATTGACCGAAGACGATAAAATCCAAAAATACCCCATGTAAAGTTATCAGTCGATTCGTAACTTTGCAGCGGGGTAAGAGCCAAGCACTTTCAGAAAAGAGGCATGTTTTAATATCCCAAGCATGGCTTCCCTGACGGCCGTATCCGATTCATGCCCTTCAAAATCAACATAGAATAGATAGTGCCACGGCCGATTGCGGCGGGGGCGGGACTCGATTTTGGTTAGATTGATACCCCGATCAGCTAACTCGCCTAAGACATAATAAAGTGCGCCAGGAGTGTGCCGGGTGGTGAAGATGATCGATGTTTTACTGGGATCATTTTGGGGCGGTTCGGCCGTTCCTAACACAAAGAAGCGGGTGTAATTAAACGATTCATCCTCAACGTTGCGAGAAAGAACCGTCAGGTTATAGATGTCAGCCGCCAATTCACTGGCGATAGCAGCCGTTCCTGGTTCTGGTTTTGCGGCCAGGTCGCGGGCTGCCCCGGCCGTATCGTAATGAGTGACTGGCTCTAACCCCATTCGCTGCAACGTTCGTTCACATTGAGCTAACGCCTGGGGATGAGACATGACTCGTTTGACATCAGCAAGTACAGTATCAGCGGGCGCCATCAAGCAGTGATTGACCTTTAACACCACCTCAGCCTGAATTCGCAAATCATGATCGACCAACTGATCGTAGGCCGGGATAACAGTTCCGGCCAGCGAGTTTTCAACAGGCAGCATTCCCAGGGCTGCTTTCCCCTCATGAATGGCCTCGAAAATCGCTTGAAAGCTGCGACAGGGAACAGCCGTAACTGGCGGATCGGCGCTTTCCCTTGAGCCGAAATGTTGATAGATAGCCTGTTCTGAATAAGCGCCAGCTTCTCCTTGAAATGCAATGGTTAATTTATCTTGGGTCATAGACACCATTGTAACCTAAAATCTCAGCGCCCTAAACCTACCCAATAAATCAAGTGAGCCAAAACAAAACGATTATTTTTTGTTGGCTCACATGGCTCACTTGAAAGTTACACCCTAACCTAATTGCCAGCCGCCTGATACAGAGCCGTATCTGGCCGAAATGCAGCCCAGGCAAACCAAAGGAACTCATGCCCATTCAGAGAGGTTAGCCGCTCTCCGGTCAGTGGGCCAGCGACGGCCGTTCCAAACAGATTCCACTCGCTCCCGGTCTGCTCATCAACGAAAATTTCCCCATTAGCTGTGAACGTCAATGTTTGGCTGTTTAACAGGCGGCTGAAAACGGCCGCCGAACCGACATCCGGCGACTCAGCAATTACGGTGCTGTAGAGGGCCGTTACCGTACCCGGCTTCCAAAAGACGACCAATTCTTGACCATTAAAATTGCCATTGATGACACCCTCTTCTGATAACAAGTCATAGGGATAGGCCATTGCCTGTCCATCAACATCCAAGGCGATGACCCGCATCTTAGGGGGTAAACGGCCGTCCGGCTCTCCATCTAAATATTTTGCTCGTGGATTCGATAGCGAATCATAATTAACATAGGGCGTTTCACCATACAGCCGCTCGTAGCCGGTATCTGGAAATAATATCTGTCCATCTGGATACTGACTTTTGAACTCGGCGTATGAGGTAATCCGTGAAGGAATAAGGGCCAATACTGTCCCTGTATACTCACCCACCACGGCTTCTCCAGTAAATTGCTGCCACCAAGACTCCGTTTGGCGATCATACATCACCAGATCGGCGTTTCGGATATTGCCCGTTGTCCCAAAATCAAGCGCCTCGCCATTCACTGTCCTGTCAAAGACCAGCCCTGAACTACAAAGGGGGCAGTAAGTGACGACTATCGGCCGTTCATTGACAACATCATTCACGATCTCATGCCAAACCATAACTTGCAATGGATAGGCTCTAGCCTCGCCCATCAAATCTAAAACCATAACCGGTTCAACTTCAGCCAACCACGTATCAGCTTCTTCAGTCGTTTGAAAAACCGGGTTATCAATGGCTGGGATGCGATCCTTCGAGACTCCACCACTTCTAAATTCATCATAAGAGACACTGTGAAGGCAGAAGTTTGTTTTGTTCCAGGGGGTCAGCGCAAAGCGTCGATCTTCTGAAACGGGATTCTCGCAACCAACGGTGGCGTTGTTGATGGAATGTGTAATCGATTCTGGGGTGACTGTTGATGATGGGGTAGGCTGGAATTCGGCCGTATTCTGACAGGCGGCCAGAAGTAGTAGGAATACCACCATCCAAAATGGGTGTGTACGTCGGTTCATAGCAATTTAATCTTAACACGCCAACTAATCTAGGGCCGTAATTATCAATACCACTATAAGCGACTCATTTTACAAACTCTTTACAAACTGATTGCAACTTTTCTATATCTGATCTGTATTATCAATTAGTAATGGTCTCTGTTTATGAAAGCATTTCATGAACAGAACAATCAGATGTTTTTCCAACCTCTGATTGCCGAAACCCCTTAGATGGTCAATGACCATAAAGGAGTAGGAGATGACAACGATGACAGACGTATATATTGTTGTATTTACATTGATTGGTATTTTACTCAGCTTACCAGCTTTGTTAGTTGCCCTCAATTTGTTGCTGCCGAAAGTGACAACCAACACCGCTACCCGGCTGTCAAAAACCCCTGGCCGTTCTTTCGTTTTAGGTGTTCCGGTAACGGCCGCTTTCCTCCTTTGGATCACCATAACCAGTCAGATTCCCTTCGGGGCAATTCGAGCTACAGCCTTCTTAGTCGCTATCGTTGGGATGGGACTTGGTACGCTCGGCGCTGCTGGTCTGGCCCGAATGTTGGGTGAACGAATCAAGCCCCTTTCCGGCCCCTCATCCAACTTGACGAGTTTGGTGCGCGGCGCTTTGGTTTATGAACTGGCCTGCCTTTTCCCAATTGTTGGCTGGTTTCTATTTATCCCTTTGGCTGGCATCACGGTAATTGGTGCGGCCGTCTTCGGTGTCCTCGGTTGGCTCCCTCGCCCCCAAATCCAACAAACAGAGCAGGTAACGCCCACAAATCTTCAAACTCAATCTATAAGTTGAAATGGGACTAATTCGTACTTCGTAACAAGCAGCTATTTAGTGTTAGCCCTTTACGTTTTTACGGCTTACGAATTAATTGTGCGACCAAAATTCGTATTTTCAAGGTAGGAGATAAAGATGGCTCTTTCCAGACGTGATTTTCTCAGATTAGGTGGTCTAACGGCCGCAGCAGCCTCTGTCACTTCCTGTAGTGTTGTCTCTCGCTACGTTGCCCAAGAGGAAATTCCTGAGACGTTGCCTGTGCCAACGGCCGTTCCCCCTGGCGACGCTGGATCAACTCTCCCTGCTGCTGGCTTTCCAACGGTCACCGTCAATCGGGTTCAACGGCTGCTTAACCGGGCTGGTTATGGGCCGCGTCCTGGCGACCTAGCCCGGGTATCGGAGATGGGCTTTGAAGCTTATCTAGAAGAGCAGCTTAACCCCGAAGGTATTGAAGATACGGCGGCCGATCTCATCGTCCGCAACCTGAACTACTATCATCAGGACATAGACCAGATTATCGGCCGTGATGACATTCGGGATGTTGCCGTTGAGCTAGTAACTGCCACGATTGGTCGGGCCGTCTATTCTAAGAGGCAACTGTACGAGGCGATGGTCGAATTCTGGTCGGATCATTTCAACATTTACATCCGCAAAAACGCCTTCATGCTGCCGCTGAAGCTAGTAGATGACCGTGATACGATTCGGCCGAATGCGTTAGGTTCGTTTCGTGATCTGCTATTTGCCTCAGCCCAAAGCCCTGCCATGTTGGTCTACCTCGACAATGTTCGTAATCTGAAAGGCGATCCCAATGAAAATTATGCCCGCGAATTAATGGAGTTGCACACGCTTGGGGTCGATGCCGGATACACCCAGCAAGATGTCCAGGAATTGGCCCGTGCTTTGACGGGTTGGGGTAGCGCTCCTCGTGGCAGGCGGCAAGGGGGATTCGTATTCAATACCAACCAACATGATACGGGCAGCAAGCAGATTTTGGATTTGACGCTGCCCGCCGGACAAGGCGAAGAGGATGTTTACCAAGTATTGGATATGTTGGCAGCTCATCAGGCGACTGCCAATTTCATCGCCTATAAGTTAGTCCGCCGCTTTGTGGCGGATGAACCACCAACGACATTGGTTGATCGGGTCGCTCAAACCTTTTTGGATACGGATGGAGATGTCAAAAGTATGCTGCGAGTGATCTTTTTGAGCGACGAGTTTGCAACTGCGCCGCCGAAATTAAAACGGCCGTACAGCTACGTCGTATCAGCTTTACGCGCCTTAAACGTTGACATCAGCAACTATGGTGTCTTCCGATTCCAACTGGAAACGATGGGTCAGCTACCCTTTAATTGGGCTGCGCCTAATGGTTATCCTGATGTTTCAGCTGCCTGGATGTCGAATCTGCTGCCCCGCTGGAACTTTGCGTTGGCGTTGTTGAATTCCAATTTTCCGGGCGCGACCGTTCCCTTAGATACTCTATTAGAGGCAGGTCAGGTCGATGAAACGACCGACGCCCTCAATCTGTTCGCCGGACTCATTTATGCCGCTCCCCTGGAAACGGCCGATCAAACCCTTTTCAACGACTATATTGGCAGTTCACAAAGCCGAGAAACCGACCTACGACTACGCGAGTCCATCGCTCTAATGCTCGCTAGCCCCCCATTCCAATGGACATGATGGAGCGTAATTGGTAACTGGTAATTGACGGTTGACTTCGACCAATTACCAGTTACTGATTGTCCAATTACTGAAGAACCCAACTCTAAAAACCGAAAGGAGATCGATAATGACAACCAATACCCAGAATTCAACCGATAACCCCGTCCTCGACTGCGGACATTGCACCGAGTATGAACAAGTCAACCGCTTTAATCGCCGTGATTTTTTGGCTGGTAGTCTGAAGTCGGCTGCTGGATTGCTGTTCGCGAACAGCATCGTGGCATTGCCGCAATGGATGCCCCGCATTACTTTGGCTGACCCGCATATTGGGCCGCGCGGGGATACGCTGGTCTGTGTCTTTCTCCGGGGTGGGGCGGATGGCATGAATATCGTTGTGCCGCATGGCGATGAGGAATATTATCGTCACCGCCCGACGATTGGGGTTCCTCGACCAGATGATAATGGAGCTGATGCTAGAGCCATTGACCTGGACGGTTTTTTTGGCTTCCATCCGGCGCTTGAGCCGCTTTCGGCCGTTTATCAAGCGGGCGATCTGGCTTTGGTTCATGCCACTGGTTCGCCTGATGAAACCCGCTCCCACTTTGAGGCGATGGCCTTAATGGAACGGGGGGCGGCTCTGAACGATTACACTGGCTGGCTGGCACGCCATCTGGCAACTTTGGATACAAGCAATCAATCTGCTTTACGGGCCATTGGCGTTGGCGATTTCTTACCCGCTTCGCTGACAGGTTCAGTAACGGCCACTGCCTTACAATCTATCGCCGATTATCATCTCAACGGCCAAACGGACCGTATCGGTGATATGCAAAACTTGCTCCAGACGCTATATAGCCAGCAGGATGATATGTTGGCTTTAACGGCCGATCAGACTTTTGCTGCGATTGATGTCTTAAGCACTATTGACTTGACCAATTATCAACCAAAGGGACGGCCGTATCCCGAACAAGGATTCGGCCAATCAATGCAAACAGTGGCTCAATTAATTCATGCAGATGTGGGGGTTGAGGTGGCTTGTATTGATTTGGGTGGTTGGGATACCCATGTCGCTCAAGGCAGCACCGGGGGGCAAATGGCGAATCTGATGACCACTTTAGGCGAGGGATTGGCTGCCTTCTATGAGGATGTTTTAGAGCGGATTGATAATGTAACGGTTGTTGTGATGTCGGAATTTGGCCGTCGGCTGCAAGAAAATGGCGGCTTGGGAACGGATCATGGTCATGGCAATATGATGATGGTTATGGGCGGCGGCGTTAATGGTGGTCAAGTTTTCAGCCGCTGGCCTGGTTTGGCCGATGAACAGCTTGTTGGCCCTGGCGATCTGGCTATCACCACCGACTACCGCGACATCTTGGGTGAGATTATCCGCAAGCGGCTCAACAACCCCAGTTTGAGCGACATCTTCCCGAACTATACAGTAACTGAGACAGGGCTGGCGATCGGCCGTTCAGCATAAAAAAGGGGCGTTGAGGAACCATCACCAATCTCGTGGCAAAATGATGGTTGACCAACGCCCTCACAATTCTTTATAATAAAATTGAATAATGTTAATTTGATGTCTTGTTTGTTATAGAATCTATTATGATCTGTCCCGAAAAAGTACCCCGCTAGGCTCGATCCCCGCCAAATCTTTTCTCCTGCCAACCGTTCATTTCTAGATCGGTTGATTTTACGTTCCCTATTTTAACCGCAACTAAAGCGTATATTCTTTGGAGAAAAGATGTTCCCAAAATTAAAACTTAAATCAATTCCTCGACGTGAGGATGTATCTGACCGGGTGATGGTCGTTAGTTTGGCTGCCCGGTTTATGGATGAATTACTCGGGGGTGTCCCAACCGTTCTAATGCCAACCATCCGGGCCGTATTAGGCTTGAGCTACGTCCAGGTTAGCTTGCTGGGCCTGGCTCTTAACTATGTAGCGGTCGTTGTTGAGCCAATTGCTGGCCTGTTGATTGATATATGGAAGCGACCGTGGCTGATGGCGGGAGGTGCGGCCGTTCTGGGCCTTGCAGTCATGGTGATGGGGGCGGCGCCAACCTTTGCCTTTCTCGTGCTTGGCTTTGCCATTTATGGCATTGGCTCTGGGCCGCTAGCTCATACGGCCGATGTTGTCATGGTCGAGGCCTATCCTGAAGCGCCCAGCCGTATCTACGCCCGCTCAACCATCATCGACACCGCTGGTGCGCTTCTGGCCCCCTTGCTCGTCTCAATAACTATCTGGCTCAACTTGTCTTGGCGCTGGCTAATGATCGGCCTCGGTTTTACAGGACTTATCTATGCCGTGCTCATATTGCGGACCCGTTTTCCACGGCCGTTAAATGGCGACGATGAGGAAGAAGCGTTGGGCATTCGCCAGGCTATGAAGAAGAACCTGAAAGCGGTCTTGTCAAATCGGAATGCCAAATTGTGGTTGTTGTTCCTATTTGCTCATGAAGTCTCTGAAGCCCCTTTTCAATTCACTGCCATTTGGCTCCGAGAGCAGGTTGGCATGAGTCAAGCTTTAATCGGTATCTATGTTGCTCTGGAGATGGCGGTTGGTATCGTCAGTTTGCTTTTTCTAGATCGTTGGCTGGCTCGCAGCAGCCGAAACCGAATCATCAAAATAGCCAGCCTGGGTGTCATTATTCTCTATCCGGCCTGGCTATTCCTACCCGGTGTTTGGACTCGTTTTGCATTGGCTTTGCCGCTCAACTTTCTGCTGGCCGTTTTTTGGCCCATTGGTAAATCGCAGTCTTTAGCCAGCATTCCCGGCAAAGGTGGTGCGGTAACAGCCATCCACTCCATGACATCCCTCGTTCCAATTGCTCTGTTTTTTGGCTTGTTGGCCGAAGTGATTACACTTACTGGCGCGATGTTGGTGGTTCAGGTTGGGGCAATGGCGGTGTTGTTGCTGCTGGCCTGGTGGATGCCGGATAGCATAAAGGATAAGTAACTATACACGTCATTCCTGCGAAGGCAGGAATCCAAGGGCTTGGATACCCGCGAAGGCGGGTATGACAGTCGAGAGAGACCTGTCTAGTTACAAGGATAATTCGTAATGCGTAATTTGGAGTACAGTACAGTTAGAAACCAGGTTTTTGTCAAAAACTTGGTTTCTATTGGATTTGATAAAGGATGGATTTTAAGACAATTTATCAGAGTGAAGCGGCCCGGTATGACCTTTTGGTAAGCCGGGAGGATTACGAAGGTAATATTTTGGCTGCGTTGGAGGAGATTCGGCCGTTAATTAATTTAGATATCATCGAACTAGGGGCAGGTACGGGTCGTTTAACACGTTTGCTGGCTCCTTTGGTCAAACAAATCTTGGTGACAGATATTTCGTCTCATATGCTGATGATGGCGCGAAAGCGACAGGAAGTCGGCCGTTATTACTTCGCAGCAGCCGATAACGGCCGTCTCCCAGCTCCCGCTCAATCGGCTGATTTGGCCATCGCTGGGTGGAGTTTGGGCCACCTGACAGGCTGGCATCCTGACGACTGGCCCCAACGGATCGATCAGGTTGTGGGCGAGATGAAGCGGGTTTTACGGCCGAATGGCACGGTCATCATTCTGGAAACGTTAGGTACTGGCTATGAAGCGCCACGCCCCCCAACTGAAGCGCTGGCTGATTACTATTTACGGTTGGAAACCCGACACGGATTTCAGAGAACTTGGATTCGGACTGATTACCACTTTGAGTCGGTAGAAGAGGCTGAGATGTTGACCCGCTTCTTCTTTGGGGATGAATTGGCGGATCAGATCGCTAACGATAAAATCACCCTTCTACCCGAATGTACGGGCGTTTGGTATTTTAGTTGAACTTCTAATCCATGCTATCATTATGACTGAATTTGAAATCCCATTTTGGGCGTTAACGCTCTCCTATTGGCTGCATCTGTTGTCAACTGTTGTTTGGTTGGGTGGTTTGTCGTTGATGGCTCTGATCGCCTGGCCTGCTGTTCGGGGACAAACGTTAACGACCGAACAGTGGATGACCCTCCGCCAACGATTCGCGCCCTGGGCCAACATTAGTCTGGCCGTCTTATGGATCACAGGCTTTTTGCAGATGACTACTGACAGCAACTATGAGGGCTTTTTGGTTGTGAGTTCCTTGTGGGCGCAAGCTATCCTGATTAAGCATATAGCCGTTATTGCTATGATGGGCTTTGGTCTATACATCCAATGGCGAGTACATCCGGCATTGGAACGGGTTAATTTATTGGCTGAGAAGAAGCCGGAGTTGGCTAGGGCAGAGCGGGAATCATTAACCGGGCAGGAAGTGAGGTTGCTGCGGCTGAATCTGGTTTGTGCGGCGGCCGTATTGTTCTTTACGGCTATTGCAACGGCCGTTTAGTGATTGGTAAGTGGTAATTGATCTGTTTGGCTTATAATCTCCAGTAACCAGTAGCCCTTTATTTCTAATGAAAAATGGATAATTTACTTGTAATTGATGGCAGCCAGGGTGAAGGGGGCGGGCAGGTTTTGCGGACGAGTTTGAGTCTTTCGGCTCTGATCGGACGGCCGTTTCGCATTGAAAATATCCGGGCTAATCGCTCTCGCCCTGGACTGCGCCCACAGCATTTGACGGCCGTTCGAGCGGTCGCCGCTCTCTGCAAGGCCGAACTGGTTGGTGATAAGCTTGGCAAGACGGTGTTGGAATTTTGGCCGACAACTAGACCCGTTGGTGGTTTCTACGAGATTGATGTCACGAAGGCCAATCCCAGCGGCCAGTCGGCGGGGGCGATAACCCTTATCTTTGAAGCGGTCTTATGGCCTTTGTTGTTTGCAAAGGAGTCGACTAGCCTCATCTTAAAGGGAGGTACATTTGTCCCTTTCAGCCCCTCATTTCACTATTTAGCGGAGGTGGTTTGGCCTGCCTTTCAACGATTTGGGGTCGACTTTTCAATCGCTCTTCGTAAGTGGGGTTGGATGGTGGCTGGAGGGGGTGTGGTTGAGGCCACGATCAATCCCGTTTCAACAATAGTTGGGGTAACGTTCAAGCCAGTAATGGATGAAACCGTTCATGGCATTGCAGCCGTTACCAATTTACCTAGTCATATTCCCCACCGCATGGCTCGTCGGGCGCATAATCTCTTGGAGGAGATGGGAATGAAAGCGGCCGTTTCGGCCGTTCGAGAGCGGGGGGCTGGGCCAGGGGCGGGCATTACCCTTTGGCAATCGCAGGCCGGATTCAGTACATTGGGCCGTCGGGGTTGGCCGGCCGACAAAGTGGCTGAAGCCGCTGTTGCCGATTTAGCCGCTTTCTTGGACAATGGAGCGGCCGTTGATAAATATCTGGCTGACCAGTTGCTCATTCCCATGTCGTTGGCGCAGGGGCGTTCGACCCTGACGACCAATCACCTAACCCAACATACCCTTACAAATAGCAGTCTCTTGCGTCAATGGCTGGATGTATCCATTCAGATTAATGGTGAATTGGGACAGACGGCCGAGATTGTGGTGGAGGGTGTCGGACTAGAAACCGATTTCTCTCTAATTAGAAACAGGAGTTAAAGACCGATTTATCCCGACATTATTCATTGTTCATCACACTTGTAAAAACCCGGTTTCTATAAGTTTGTTATTCTGGTAATTATATTTATGTTTGAAGTTGTATTTCTTGGAACCTCCGCCTCAACCCCATCTGTCTATCGGGGGTTGTCTGCCCATATGATCCTGCATCGCCAATACCGTTTTTTATTGGATTGTGGCGAGGGAACTCAGCAGCAGATTTTGCGGAGTGGATTGGGCTTTAAGCGGCTCGATAAGGTATTGTTGACGCACGGTCACCTGGATCATATCTTAGGGTTGGGCGGGCTGGCTTCGACGCTTGGGCGATGGGAGATGTTGGAGAAATTGCAAATCTATGGTGGACGAGCAACGTTGGGGCGGGTCGGCCGTTTGATTTTCGGCGTTGTCTTTCCAGAGAAGAATCCGCCGACTAATGTAGAGCTAGTTGCTCTGAAGGATGGCGATGTCATCTTGGAAGATGATAAGATGTGCCTGTCTGCCTTCTCTGTCACTCATCGCGGCCCGGGCTGCTTTGGATTTCAGTTTGTTGAGAAAGCACGACGGCCGTTTCTGCCCGAAAAAGCTGAAGCGTTGGGTGTTCCCTTTGGGCCAGAACGGGCCAGATTGGTGCGGGGCGAGGCGGTGACGTTGGCTGATGGCCGGGTTATTGAGCCGGAAGATGTTTTGGGTGATTTGATTCCGGGGACGAAGTATATTCATATTGGGGATGTCGGCCGTACCAACAATCTGGTTGAAATCTGCCGTGATGCTGATGCTTTGGTGATCGAATCGACCTATTTACAATCTGAAACGGATATGGCCCGCCAGTTTGGTCATTTAACGGCCGCTCAGGCCGCCCAATTAGCCGTTGATGCTAGTGTCAAAGCCCTGATTTTGACCCATCTCTCCCGCCGCTATTTTGAGCGGGATGTGGTGAAGGAAGCGAAGTCGATTTTTCCAAACGCTTATGTGGCTCGTGACTTTGACCGCTTTCAGATTAGTCGGGAAGGGACGATTCGACTGGAAAGGAATAGAGATTGGCGATTAAATATTAAGGATAACAGTAACGATGAAAGCTGACGTTGTTGTTTGTGGGGCGGGCATTGCCGGGGTTTCGACCGCTTATTATCTGACGGTCAAACATGGTATCAAGGATGTTGTGCTGATTGATGAACGGCCGCCTTTGACGCTGACCAGTGACAAATCGACTGAATGTTACCGCAACTGGTGGCCGGGGCCGGGCGATACGATGGTGCGTTTCATGAATCGCAGCATCGACCTGTTGGAGACGCTGGCAGATGAGAGCGATAACTTTTTTGGGTTGAACCGGCGGGGGTATGTCTTTTTAACGGCCGATCCGGAAACGGCCGTATCTTTCAAGCGGTCGGCAAACGAGATCTCCAAATTGGGGGCCGGGCCATTGCGCGTTTATGAGGGCAAAGCGACGGATCCAACCTACCAACCGCTGGCCGCGCACGGCTACAAGAATCAACCGGAGGGGGCAGACTTATTTCTTGATACGGATCTCATTCTGGAACAGTTCCCGTTTTTGAACCCGGAAACGATGGCGATGCTCCATCCCCGGCGTTGTGGCTGGGTTAGCGCCCAGCAGTTGGGGATGTATTTGCTGGATCAGGCGAAGGCGGCAGGGGCGAGATTGCTGGACGGTCGTGTTTTGGATGTGACGGTGGAGCAGGGGCGGGTTTCGGCCGTTCAGGCGCAGATAGAAGGCCAGCCAACCGAGATTCAGACTCGCCATTTCGTCAATGCGGCCGGGCCGTATATCGGCCAGGTGGGCGAGATGTTGGGAGTCGATATTCCCGTTTACAATGAGCTGCATGGCAAGGTTTCTATTACGGATCATCTGGAAATCGTACCCCGCGATCTGCCGCTGATGATCTGGAATGACCCGGTGACGCTGCCCTGGTCGGATGAGGAGCGGGCGGAGTTGGCGGCGGATGAAGAGACGCGGTTCTTGACGGAAGAGTTTCCGGCGGGGGTGCATTTTCGGCCGGAGGGGGAAGGGGGCAGTAAGCAGCTGTTGATGCTGTGGACGTATGACATTCACAAACAGGAGCCGGTCTGGCCGCCGAGCTTTGATATGGAGTATGCGGAGATCGTGATGCGGGGGATGTGCCGCATGGTTCCGGGGCTGTCGGCGTATCTGGAACGGCCGCCAAAGCCGTATGTGGATGGGGGCTATTATTGCAAGACGAGGGAAAATCGGCCGTTAATTGGGCCGCTGCCTGTTGAGGGAGCGTATATCTTCGGGGCGATCTCTGGTTATGGCATCATGGCTTCGCAGGCAGGAGGCGAACTGCTGGCAGCACATATTGCAGGGTCAGAGCTGCCTGAGTATGCGGCTGCAATGACGCTGGCTAGATATGATGATCCTGATTATCGGGCGTTGCTGGCTGATTGGGATTCTACGGCGGGGCAGTTGTGAGTTCAATGCAACGCAAAACTGAGGCGGTGACAATGTGGTTTGACGGCCGTCTTGTTATGCGGCAGTCACCCATACACGGAACTGGCGTTTTCGCAATGGAGTTGATTCATGCTGGAGAACAGCTCATGCAGATATCTGGCGGGATTGTTTATACCCAGGAAGATTGGAAATCTGGCAGAGTACAGCTTGATGGTACGAAATATAATGAATCGCAACTGGATGATGATCTCTTTCTTGCTGTGCCGAAGTCAATATTTTATTATACCAACCATTCGTGTGACCCGAATATGTGGGGGGATCATATCGCACGGCGCGATATTCAGCCGGGCGAGGAACTCACCACTGATTTTGCGCTGTTCCAGGTATTTCCTGCTTACCGTCTTGAACCTTGTTTGTGTGGGTCGCCATTATGCCGGGGGAAGATGACGGGGAATGATTGGAAGCTGCCTGAATTGCAACGCCGTTATCAGGGACAATTTACGCCGTATATTGAACGATTAATTGAGCAGATGAATAATCGTGACATCGGTTAAATTTGGAGGAAGTTTTGTTTGGCTAAATCTCAATCCTGGCGAGTTGGAAAGACATTGATGTTTCAATTCCACTATCGAGGATGAGTTTTATCTCGCAATACCCATCTGCAATAGTCGTTTCATCACTTATCTTGATAATTGAGTACATTCTTGAAGTCCATTTTAGCTTGCCTAATGCTTTGGGGAATGGCTGATTGAGACGTTTTTGATAATTTCAACCCAAAACCTTACCTACTCCAATCTAGGGAAGCTTTATAACATCTTCATTGAGGACATAAACCCCTAAATGATTGCCGACAGGTCTGGCCCACATGGGGATGCGTTTGTGGATGGGGGAGTTGAGGGTTTGGATTTCGTCGCCGTCCATCATGACCATGGTTGTTGAGCCGCCGCCGTCGAAATTGAGGGCTTCGTAAGCGCCTTGTTCAACGGCAATAGTCGCTATTTCGGCCGGTGTCACGCCTTCGCTGTAGTTGGTTTGCCGACCATCAACCACGATTAACCAGACGATTGTGCGCTCCTGGTTGACGGCAACGGCCGTTCTCGGATGAATGGTTCGTTGAAGATTATTGGTCGTAGGAATACCATCCTGGACGAGAATCTGGCTGCCAGCCATGGCTTGGGTCGTCCCGGCTGGACATTGGGCTGTCTGAATCCGAGGCACATTTCCCTCAAAGCAGATGACTGGAAATTCTGGCTGGTGAGGTGAATAAGGCTGACCGTTTGAAATGGCCATCCCACTGACGTTGACCGGGTCGCCGCTGTGGGGATAGAAGTCCCATAGAAAGATTCCGGCTTCAAAGGGGGTGAAGAAGTTGCCGTTGATGGCGAGTTGGACGCCGAACTCTTCAACAAATTGGGGGGTGGTTCTGGCCGGCAGCTCCAATTCGCTGTTGGGGTCGCCGGGAGTGACGAAGAAATGGACATCGGCCGTATTTAAGTCGATCTCGATGATGTGAACCATTAACGGCCGTGGCTCGGAACGGGCCTGGCGGGTGTAGGTGATGCCGGGGAACAGTTCGGCCGTATAGTTTTGGCGGGGTGGACGCTGCGATAAATATATCCAGCCAACAGCAGCAACTACAATGGCTACTGCGACGAATATGAGTGAGATTTTCTTCAACTTTCCCATATCAGGGGGAGATAGCTCGAATTATAGGTATCTAACCAGCCAGACAATATTGGACGTTTGGCTCTTTAATTCACGAATAGCAATTTCTTGTTTGATGTCACAACCCCTACTTAAATACAACTACACAATAGCTATATTTGTTTCGGCCGTCAAGCGAAAAAAGTAACCGATAATCCGAGTTTAATCGTTCTATTGGAAATACGCATCAACAAAATCGCTAAATCTATCCAGAAAGGTACCAGCCCAGGTCGTTTGTTTTGGAATTCCAGACGGGTGAATCGGTGTTGGCGACGCACATTACGGGAATGAGCCTGCCCGATTATGTGCCTGCGTTGGCTTTGGCTCGTTATGATGACCCCGATTACCGGGCATTGTTAGCTGATTGGGATTCTACGGCGGGGCAGTTGTAGCTTGGGGTAGGGCGGGGAGGTTAGTGGAGGCCTATGGTTCAAGGAGGTCAAGGGATTCAAGGGGCTCAAGGGGCTCAATAAAAATGTGAGTTTTATTTTGAGCCTGTTGACATAACAGGGGTGATTTTTACGGTTTATTTATGGGTTTGGGGTTGTTTTGTTGGTCATAGATTCGTTTTGCTTTGCGGTGAAAGCGAACGGCCACAATTCTATGCCCTTCTTCAATATGTCCTGCCTGTTTTCGGCTGGCAATTTTAGACTGGCCTAGGCCGACGGGGATGTAATCCTCTGGCTACATTAATGCGCCCCGTGAACGGGACTTGGCTGTTGGATTGCTGATTTATTTTGCGGATATTGATAAACCTATAGCTGAGAAACAAAACTTGTTTGGACTATTGAGGTGTTTTACAGTGCAAACGATGGCGAGATGGCACGGAGACGAGGTTGCGGGGTGTTCTGATACCTTATCGCGCCATCCCGTCCCTACCTTTTATTGTTCTCGATTTCTTGGCGGTGCCACCATTCGCGGAAGATGGTGCATTGGCTGAGGGGGGTGAATTCGGCCGTTAAAAAGCCATCCAACTCCACCCGGTTGCTAGAGGGGAGGCGGGTGAAAGTAGCCTGCCATTGAGCCAGACCAATATTTTCGACAACTGCTAGAGCTTGATAGGTGAAGCGGACATCTGTCTGAGATTCGGCCGCGCCTTCCCGCCAATAATTATAAATGGCTTGTGTAGCAACCATCGGCTCATCAAAAGGGGTTTCATAATATTTGGCATCGTTGGAGAAAAGGGTGATGACAGCATCGGCATCGCCATTTTGCCAGGCGTCTCCGTAGGCGGCTAACCAGGTTATAAAACTGTCAAAATTCAATTCAGTAAACGTCTGATGATTTGGAAGATGTGTCCGAGATTTTCTATAGGGGGGTATTTCTAGGCTTTCTACTAGTGTTTTGATTTCTGCTTGGTTCACTGCTTTTACTTTTTAGACTAAACCATTATCGGCCAATTTCTGCTCAGGAATTTATTACTTTGAAGATTTCTATTAGTTCAGGATCTATTTGTTCTCTATTGTTTGCAAACTCCTTAATTAGTGAATTTTGGAAACTTATAACATGCGATATCCCAAACCTCTTAGCAACTAATGCAATCATCTCTTTTCCCGGAAAAATATCCAACCACAAATTGGTATTAAGTGCGTTTAATACTTCAGTTTCACAATGAACAAAGATGTTTTCTAAGCCTTCATGCGACAAAGCGATATTTATAGATTCTTGAATAAGCGCTACTTTTTCCTTAAATTTACCCCTAATAATAGAACTGTGTTCGTCTATAGGAGATAGCTCATTATCGGTTAAAGTAAAGTATGGATTTTGACTTAATACTTTTCCTATAGAAAAATCTTGTGGCTTTATTGATAGGTTGAGCCGAAATGCGCTCATATCTCTGATAACATCGGATGATATAATCATGGCTATTTCATAAAAAGCCATTTGTATTTCATCTATAGATTTCTTTATATTAAAAATATCTTTTAAGACCTTAGATATTATTTCAAAATTTATCAAATAGTTTTCTAATTCGTGTTTTGTTAAAACGAAAATTTTCCCAGAAGTATGATTTCGGTATTTCTGAATCATTTCGTTTGTTAAATAATCTCTATCTCTAATCAGGAAAAAGTTCATCCATCCCAGGTTTGCTTCCATTATTGACAAAATGGCACTGTTTAATCGACGAAGGTTGCCGCTACTATTAGACGGAACTAATTTGAAGTTCGCATTATCGCCAGGAAACAATGTGCTAAAGAACTTTCTGTCTTGGCTTGAGTTGTCCCCTTCTAGAAAAACTAAATTTTTGGCAATCCCTATATATCCAGAAAAACCAAACATTTCTTTCAGTTGAATAATAACTTCCTGCTCTTCTGCCCCATCAATAAATTTGGCTTTTCTCGTTTCTAGGTCTCTTGCTACATATACAACCTTATCTCTTCCCGCTTCATCGATTATTTCTGAATTATGTGTAGCTACCCAAATTTGGTTTCTATCTCTAATTGTACGCATGTTTCTAATAAGCTGCCTGGAAAGTTCAGGGTGAAGATGTAACTCTGGCTCATCAATAACAATAATTGCGCCTTCTACATTGTGTCTTATAAAGAAAGAAAGTATGAAAAAAACTTCTTTCTCACCTGAAGAAAGATCATTAAAAGTTATTGTTTCCCCCGATGGCAATTTAATAAACAAATCAGAAGGAACCTCTTCGTCCTTATCTGCAAATTGATAAGAAGGGAAAATTCTGCTCAACAGTTGTTCATAAGGCTTAATTGGATCCTCTGGCTCAGATTCAACAGATAGCCCCTTTTTTTTTTCGGTTATAATAATTCCCAAGTTCTCGCAAATAATGATATTTTTGCTGTACTAAGAATTCATACATATCTTGATACTGAATTTCACTTGTGTTAAATGCTACAGTCCATAAATGTTCTATACGATTGATATTGCTATAAGAGAAGATTTTTTGTTGATTGAAGCCTTTTTTAGGATAATATCTATCTGATCTCAAGAAAAAACCTAAAGATCGTTTGAGAACATTTTTTAATTCTTGTGTAACATAGCTATGGATTTGATTATGAAGCGTCGAACCTTTTGCATATTCACCATCGTTGTAATTAAAAGCCCGATAATAAACATTATTATTGGTTAGGTATTCGACAATATCATACTTGTGTTTAGATTTTCGTTGCTGCTCTATCTTCAACTTTTGAGTTTCCTGTGCAATTTGAACTTCGCTAAGCCCACCGACTTCTTTAAATTCTTCTATACGCTTTCTTAAATTTTCCTCTTCCGTTCCAAGTTCCTTATTTAAAGATTCCAATAAAATCTTTATTTCATTTGGACTTAATCCAATTCCAACTTCAAAAGAAAAGTCGCTGAAAGTTCGGCTTAAATTCCAACCGAGGCTATATGAATTCGATAAAGCGTAGCCGATTAGTTCCAAAACAGAGCTTTTCCCGCTCCCATTTGGACCTGCTAAAGTAATTAGGTCAGAATTTTTATTATTAGACTTGAAAGGACCTAAACTTTCGTTTTCCAAATGACGAAATTTCTTAATGCTGATTTTATTTATGTACATGTTTTATGAAATTTCCTTAGTTTGTTTGACACATTTAACTTTTCTAAGCTATGCGTTTTTATTATCTAGCAAATCAAATAAAGGTGTTTTACGTGTTATGAAGACCTTGATTGCACCAGTTTTCATGAATGTATGATTACCACAACTTGACTTTACTCGCCCTGACAAACTCCACTTGCTGAGAAACAGATGTGATTAAGTTTATAGTGACCCCCAAAAACTAGACCACAGGCTTAAGTGGATTCAGATATAATCTAAAAAGCTTGTGGAGGAATTTGAGTGTCCAAAAAACGAAAAAGTTATAGTAATCAGTTTAAGTTCAAAGTCGCACTGGAAGCGACTCAGGGACTGAAAACACTCAATGAAATTGCCAGTCAGTACAACCTGCACCCCAACCTGGTCCGTAACTGGAAAAAGAAGTTGCTGAGTGAAGGGTCGACTGTATTTAGCAAGGATACGGCTCAGGAACTCCGGGCCGTGGAAGAACGGGAAACAGAACTATACGAGCAGATTGGGCGACTCAAGATGGAACTGGAGTGGCTGAAAAAAAAAGCTGCCCTGTTCGACTGAGGCCAAACGGACGATGATAGAACCAGATCATCCCATGTTGAGCATTCGTCGCCAATGCAAGCTGGTCAGCCTCAACCGGTCTAGCTACTATTGGCAGCCGGTTGGTGAATCGCCTCTGAACCTGCAACTGATGCGGCTCATTGACCAGGAGTACACCAGAGCGCCATTCTACGGTTATCGCAAGATAACGGCCCGACTGAACAATGTTCATGGTTTCCAGGTCAATCACAAGCGTATTGCCCGCCTGATGACCAAAATGGGCTTGCAAGCTGTGTATCCAAGGCGGCGGACAACGGTTTCTACTAAGGCCCACAAGAAGTATCCCTATCTGCTACGTGGCCTGGAGATTAATCGGCCGAATCAAGTTTGGTGCGCCGATATTACCTACGTGCCGATGCCCAGAGGATTCATGTATCTGGTGGCGGTCATGGACTGGTTCAGCCGTTTCGTTCTTTCCTGGCAGCTCTCGAATACCCTGGACAGTTCCTTTTGTCTGGTCGCCCTGCAACAGGCTCTGCTTCATGCTCAACCGGAAATCTTCAACACCGACCAGGGTGTTCAATTTACATCCAGCGACTTTACCGGTGAGTTGGAAGTGGCTCGTATCCAGATCAGTATGGACGGCCGTGGCCGAGTCTTTGATAATATCTTTATTGAACGGCTATGGCGGTCGGTCAAATATGAAGATATTTACCTCAAAGATTACGAGTCAGTCCAGGAATTGGCTGCCGGTCTGGATGACTACTTCCATCTTTACAATTTCGAACGGCCGCACCAAAATCTTGGCTACCTGGTGCCTGCTGATATTCATTTTGCTGTTAATGTACCGATTTTGTGACCTGTTGATCCACCTTAACTTTGCCGATTTGTGGTCTTGACAATGGGGGTCACTTTAGTTTCTATCAGAACAACTTTACATGTGCTAGACGAAAAAGCCAAACAAATTATAGTCTCATGGTTAATTTATATATAGACTGCTTTTAAGAGAAATTGATTAGTAATGAGCAATGACTACCTTCAAACAAGGTTGAGAAATTAAGCGAATAGTTTTAGAGTAAGGATTAGTGTGAAGGTTGTTATGTTTTATAGGAAAAATCACCCTTTCAGGCAATGAAGATTGCAGCTGATTTAGCTTCGGCGGTTTCCCCTTTCTCTTTCGACATCCCTTCTACCATTCAAAAATATCGTTGTACTCGCTGCTTATACTGGCGATATTCATTTCCAAATTGTTCGGTCAATAGGCGTTCTTCTCTGGGAATGTCTACGAAGTGCATGTAGATTAGGACGATGGGGAGGAGAGCCATTATCCAGATGGAATTTGCGGCAAAGGAAATGCCGAGGTAGATGAGTGTCCAACCAACGTACATGGGGTTTCTGCTGCGGGCATATGGCCCAGTTGTAAGAAGCTGGTCGGGATTTTCGATATTCATTTCATTTGCTTCAATGACAGACCAGACGCATATCCCAATTCCAACGATGATAAGCGGCCATCCAATAACATGCCCTATCCAGGGCGATTGAAATAAATGATTAGGAATGAAGATATGCAAGCCAGTTCCAATAACCAATCCAAACAAATGTGCTTGTGGTATCGGAACGTTATGCCATTTCATCACATCGTCTTTGTTCATCTGGTTTTCTCTTGATAACTCGTTTTCCCTTGATAATCTTTCTCCTAAATAACATCCTTTATCTCATGCCAGCCAGCAACGCCTAAATCGTTCCAACCGACATTCCAGGGGTTAGTAAAAGCAATCGCTCGTTTGCCCCGCTCCCTGGCAACTGTCAGATAGGACAACATATCATCAATGAGCAGGTCATATTGAGCAGAGCGGAGCGTTTCAATCTTCCCTTCCCGACCTAGACATTGGAGCGGAATATCGGGAAACTGCCAGCGTTGCAGCCAATCCCTGGTTGGGGCTTCCAAAGCGGCCGGGCGGGACGATAGATAGCGGGCGCTGTGACCCGCTTCGAGCAACCAGTGAACACCTTCAGCCGCGCCAACGAGGGGCGGAATAGCCATATTAAATTCTACATCGTGTATGATTGTTTTTACATCCGTGCTGGGGAAATATAATCGTAAGTCTTCTCCAGTTACATCCGCAGCCTTCCCGAAGCGATCTTCAATAGCGCCGAATGTATCAGCTAACACATCATCAACGTCAACAATAATTTTCATAGTCATCCCTCCTATGCCTGGAATTCAGACATTGTAAGCTATGAAACGGCCGAATCAAATCTCTACTTGTTCGGCCGTTCTGTAAAACTGCTTTAACCATTGGCGAGAAGAACCGACTGGCCCATCTCCATAAAATTCGATTATTGCTTTCATTATCACAATTTGAGGAGCTATATAACGCTATAACGCCAACTCCATCGAGATTATCCCTCCCTTTAAATCATCAGGAACATCTTGGGGCATATTCGCCGCATTAACTGCTTGATCAACCTCCGTGAACCCCAGCGACCGATAAAGACCCAGTGCAGCATAATGCCGGGGAAGGGTACCCAACCGCATCTTTGCATACCTGCGTTCCCGTGCCTCTAGAATGATGGCCTCCGCCAACGCCCGGCCTATTTTAGCACCCCGGAACTGTGAATCAACAAACATACGCCTCATCTCACAACTATTTTCCCCCATTTCTGCTAATCCCACTGTTCCGGCAGGTGCCCCATTATAGGTGGCAAGCAGAAGGGCACCGGCTGGTGGGGCATAGATACCGGGCAAGGAGTCAATTTCGGCTTCAAGTTCTGTATAGAATGCCTCGGCCAGATGATTGATCTCAGGATAGGTCTTTATTAGCCAATCCTTGAACGCACGATAAAAAATGCCAACCTTCACAAGGTCATCTTCAGTAGTTACCTGTCGGATTTCGATCATTGATTCTTCCTGAAAGTTGCTGGTATACGATTGAAAGAGAAGTATACCGGATTCGCCAATAAATTATAGAGAAAATGTCTGCCCCATGAATGCAATTGAGACTGTGGCAACTTCTGCCGTGGCCGTATTTACCATAGCCGTTTCAACAGCTATCCTCTCCTGACTTCCCACATCCAGCACCGGGTTGGTGTGGTTGAGGTGGGTTAGGATGAGTTGGCAGGGGAGGTTGGCGAAGAAGGCCAGGGTTTCGGGAACCATAGGGTGGACGGCGATAGATTTTCCACCTACTTCGGCCGTGCTGTAGAAGGAGGCATCTGCAAGAACGGTGTCAACGGCCGAAAGGGTCTCCCTTGCTTCGGGCCACAGTTCCCATTTGTCAATGTCTGGTAAATAGAGCAGTGATTGGGTCGGCCCTTGCAACAAAAAGGCGAAGGTGCCAGTGTTTAGTTCATCCCGGTGGGGAACGGGAATGGGGGTTATGGTTAAATCTGGCATCAGGTTCAGAGGTTTGTTGGGTTGGATGGTGTTGAATTGTAGATTACCCGTTAAAGGTCGCCATAGCTTAGTCTGCTGGAGGACTTCAATCATGCCCGCCGCCGCATATAGGGGCAGGTTTTGGACGGCCATCCCCTCTGGCCCTAGTTGGGCGAGTCCGGCAGTGTGGCCCATATGGGCGTGGGTTAGAAAGAGGCCGTCGGGTTGGCGGATGCGGTTCGGCCGTTGTGGATGGTTGCCGAGGTAAGGATGGAGCAGGTGAAGTTGGTGACGAATGTCGGGGGTGGCGTCGATGAGCCAGACGGCGGCGGGTGTTGTTCGCCTGTCAACGACTGCCAGGCAGGCGGCATATTCCGGCTTTTTATTTGTCATGGCTCGTTGGCAGCGGCCGCATAAACAGCCTATGTGGGGCAATCCTGCATCTTGCATGATACCGAGAATAACGGCCGAAATTTGATTGTCTGGTAATTCAATCATTACGTTCTCCAGGGAATGATGGCGGTTGAATAATTATTTTGGTAATTAGAAAACCTGGATTAGAAAGGCGAGAGCTAAGGTTATAGGGCAAAATAAAGGTTTCACTCGCCTTTCCAACCCCTACCTGATGATCCATATATTGAATCTTCATTAGCGCACCTGGAATGATTTAATCGCGAGAATCTTCGACATTGTAATAGCCTCTGTTAGAATAAACGCTTACTATCTATTTGCAAAGTAGCATGCAGGTGACTATCACCAGAAAAACTAATATTAGAGGAAAGAGAATGCGAGAATTATCTAATTTATTGAGTGGAATTCCGGCCTCGGTGACATTGGCCGTAAACGATAAAGCGAAAGCGTTGCAACGAGCGGGGCATGATGTGATTGCTTTGGCTGGTGGTGATCCAGATTTTGACACCCCGGCTCATGTGATTGAAGCGGCCGTTTCAGCCATTCAACAGGGCAAGACCCATTATCCCGCCCCGACCAAGGGTAGGGTGGATTTGTTGGAAGCGATTGCGGCTAAAATGGTCCGGGATAACAAGGTTCATGTTAACCCAGCGACCGATGTTGTGGTGACACCGGGGAGTAAATGGGCGTTGTTTATTGCGTTGGCGGCGGTTTCTAATCCTGGTGATGAGATCATGTATTTGGAGCCGGTCTGGGTTTCTTATCCGGCGATGATCAAGTTGGCGGGTGGTATTCCGGTTCCGGTGACGCTGCCAGTTGAGACGAATTTTACTATAACGGCCGACTTGCTTAATGCCAAGCTGACCCCGAATACCAAGGCGCTGATGGTTAACTCGCCCAACAACCCCAGCGGCCGCGTTTTGAACCGCCAGGAGATTGACACGATTGTTCAATTTGCGACTGAGAATGATCTCTATGTTATTACGGATGAGGTTTATGAGAAATTGATTTTTGACGGCCGAACTCACTACTCCTTAGCGGCCGAGCCGGGCATGGCTGACCGGACCTTGACCACCAATGGTCTATCGAAGGGGTATGCTATGACGGGTTGGCGGCTAGGCTGGTTGGCTGGCCCGACTCCTATTGTTAAGCTGGCGGGGAAATATCATAGTCAGGCGGTTACGTCGGCGGCGACGTTTACGATGATTGCGGCCGTTGCTGCCTTAAATGGCCCTCAAGATGTCGTTTATGAGATGCGGCAATCTTATCAGGAGCGGCGTGATTTTATGGTTAAGGCGCTGAATGAGATTGAGGGCGTTTCTTGTGCGATGACAGAGGGGGCGTTTTATTTGATGCCTAGTTTTCCAAATAGTAAACGGAACAGCCTGGAAATAGCTGAGTTCTTGCTGGAGGAGGCGGGTGTGGCGGGAACGCCGGGGATTGCTTTTGGACAAAGCAGTGAGGGTCACGTTCGATTTTCGATTGCGACTGCCTTTAGTGAGTTGGAGCGGGCTGTTGAGCGAATTGCGAAGGTGGCGGAGCGTATTTAGGAATAGCAACGTGGATGACGCAGATGAAACAGATTAGCGAAGATTATTTTGGTTTTGATAAATCAGTTAGATTGCAACCCCTATAATTTTTTGTCAGCGAAAATCTGTCCAATTCGCGTTTTCTGCGATCCTATTCTACCTGACTTGGGAAGCTGTCATCTCTCTGGTTTGGGTGATGTCAGCCTGAATTTGGGCGACGAGGGCGTCTAAGCCTGAGAATTTTTGCTCGTCGCGGATACGGCCGATAAAGGAGAGCGTCACTTCTTGTCCATACAAATCTTGGTCAAAGTCGAGCAAGTGAGCTTCAATTGTTTGGTATTGGCCGTCGACAGTTGGGCGAGTGCCGATATTGGTTGCGGCGATGTATGTTTGGTTTCCTACTGTGGCGAGGGTGGCATAAACGCCATTGGCAGGTAGAAGCTGCTCTTCCCAAATTTGTAGGTTGGCTGTTGGGATGCCGATGGTTCGGCCTCGTCCTTCGCCACGAGTGACTGTGCCTGTTAGCGAGTAAGAACGGCCGAGACAGCCATTGACAGCGGCCATATTGCCGACCGCTAATTGTTTTCGAATGCGACTGCTGCTAATTCGTTCGCCTTCCCACTCTACAAGTGATTGAAAGGGCTGCACCTTGTAACCTTTCTCTTTGCCCAAGGCTTGTAAAAATGGCAAATCCCCTTCCCGATTATGGCCCAGGCTAAAGCTGCCACCCCACAATTGAACCATATTCAAATGATCGCATAACTGGCTTACAAAGTCGGCCGCTCGTGTCTGGCGTACTTTTTCATTGAAGGGGTAGGTGATGATGAGGGGGATACCTTGTTCTCTTAGAAGTGATACTCGCTCCTCAAGGGTTGTGAGGTAAAGACGGCCGCTTTTCTGTTTGATAACGGTGATGGGATGGGGGAAAAAGGTTAAAACGGCCGGACGCGCATTCTCAACTCTGGCGGCAGCTGCCATCTCTTGCAAAAGGGCTTGATGGCCGCGATGGACGCCGTCGAATACGCCGATGGCCAGGAAGGTCGGCCGTTTTTCTTGAACATCTTTCAAAGTAGAGACGCGCTGGAACGATTCAGTCATTTTCGGGTTACTCTATCGTGTATTGATTTTTGAACCACAGAGAGTATGGAGAACAGAGAGAAGGTTGAGAAAAAACTCAATGGTCTCCATGGTGGTTTGTTTTGAAGCTGATTAGCCGAATGGTACAAGTATTTTGCGAGGCTGCCAATAGCTGGGGCCGGAGGTAACTAGGCCAATGAACAGGCCGTCGGCATTGTAGGCCCGAGCCAATTGATCTGTTGAAGCTGTGACATCTTCGCTGGCGATGCGTTGGCCTTGTTGTAATCTGACGGCTTCTTCGTTGGAAAATTCAACTGCTGGTAGATGGGCGACGGCAATGTCGGGTGGGTGCAGCTTTTCTAACCAATTATCGGCCGTTAAATCGGCAAGGGGTGTGGCGGTGTCTATTGAAAAGTCGGCGATTGCCATTCGTCTTAGGACGGTAATATGGCCGCCACAGCCTAATTGTTGGCCTAAATCATGGGCGATAGAGCGGATGTAGGTGCCGGAAGAGCAGAGGATGTCGAGTTGAAGGTTTGGCGGGGACCAGTTTAGTAGCGCTAGTTCGTGGATGGTGACATTGCGGGACGGCCGTTCTATCTCTACCCCTTGCCGGGCCAACTTGTAAAGAGGTTGCCCATCTTTTTTGATAGCTGAAAACATGGGTGGTACCTGGGCGATGGGGCCGCGAAAATGATTGAGTGCCTCTTGAATGGCTGACTCATTGATATTGACTGGTTTTTCGGCCGTGATTTCTCCCTCGGCATCATAGGTGTTTGTCTCCTGCCCTAACCGAATTGTGGTTTGGTATCGTTTGTTTTGGCCAATTAAATATTCGCTTAGGCGAGTAGTACGGCCGACACAGACCAAAAGCACGCCGGTTGCCAGCGGATCAAGCGTCCCGGCATGACCCACCCGCCTGATACCAGAAAGGCGGCGGATGGTAGAAACGACATCGTGCGAAGTCATACCAGATGGTTTGTCAATGTTGAGGACACCACCTAGGTCATGTTGGTTTGATATTGGTTGTTTATTTGCCTGGCTCATTACCCTTCGTATTGAAGATTAATCTTTTGGCGGCGCATTGCCTCTTTGCTCTTGGACACAACAAGCGCAGTTGCTTCCTTGATTGGTGCATGAATTGTGCAGCCAGCGGCCAAATGATGGCCGCCCCCGCCTAATTCGGTGGCGATTTCGGATACATTGTAGGGTGGTTGGCAGCGGAAACTGACGATGACACGGCCGTTTGCCTGTTCTAGAATCACGGCGCTCATCTTGATGCCGTACACATCGGTCAGCAAGTTTCCCAAACCATTGGTGCTGTAGCCATGATGACCAAGCTCTTGCCGTTCTTCTTTGGTGATAACTGTCCAAATGATGCCCTCATCTTCAACTTTGGCATTGTTCAGCCCTTTTTGCCATAGAAAAACAGAGGATAAATCTTTTAAGGTTAAGGCTTGGGTGGTGACATGATGCAGATTGACACCGGCATTAACCAGTTCACTAGACACCTTTAGTGTTTGTCCCGTGACATTGGCGGTGCGGAAGTTCAGGGTGTCGGTGACTAAGCCGGTTAATAGACATTCTGCGAGGGCGGCATTAAGGGGGATGCCTAATTGGGGTAAAATATTGAATAGGATTTCAGTTGTTGAACCAACCTCTAGATCGACTAGATTGATGTTACCGAAATTGGTGTTTGTCACATGGTGGTCGATGTTAATTAGGCAGGGAAGGGGTTCAGGGAGATTTGCCAGGACGTTGCCTACTCTTGATGGGTCGCCAGCGTCGAGGGTGATGATTAGGTCGTATTTTTCATCGAATAACGGCCGTTGAAGAACGGTATCAGTAAGGGGTAAATATTTAAAACGTTTTGGAACGCCATCTTCTGAGACCAGGGTGGCGAATTTGCCCAACTTCTGGAGCATTAAGCCCATTGCGGTTAGAGAGCCAATCGCATCTCCATCGGGGCCGATGTGGGTGGTGACTAAGATTTGGGAGGCATCGTCAAGGGCTTGACGAATGGATTGGATGGTGGAATCCGACAAGGCTAAGCCTCTGCTTTATCGTTTGGTTCGGGGGGGATGTCGAGGCTGTCTAGTACCTCGCTGATTCGTTCTGCATGGGCTAGGGTCGCATCCCAATGAAAATGGAGTTGAGGAACGGTTCGTAGGCTAAGGCGATTTGCCAGCTCTTTGCGCATAAAACCCGTCGCCCGACCTAGGGCGGCTAGAATCTCTTTTTCACGAGAATCGTCACCGAGGGCGTTGATGTAAATGTCGGCATATTGCAGCTCGCGATCAATGCGTACGTCGGTGATGGTTAGACCTTGGAGACGGGGATCGCGCATATCCCGGATCATAAGTTCGCTTAAAATGGTTTGAATGTGATCGGCCGTTCGCTTTTGGCGAATCTTGCTCATCGTTCAACTCGCTGATTCACATAGAATTCGAGGATGTCACCTGCCTGAAAGTCGTTGAAGCCTTGGACGGAGACACCGAATTCAAAGCCTGCTTTGACCTCGCGTACATTATCTGCTAGATGTTTCAAGCTAGCTACGTCGGCTGAATGGAGGAGGGTGGTTCCACGGATGACACGCGCCTTTGCATTCCGGCGGGCTTCGCCCGTTCGCATATAGGAGCCTGCAATGGAACCAGCGCCGCGTACTTTGAATACCTGACGCACTTCGGCACGGCCGATAATGACATCTTCATAGACCGGGGTCAACATACCCTTCATGGCTTTTTCAATATCTTCGATTAGCTTATAAATAATTGAATAGGTGTTGATCTCGACCTGTTCACTGGCGGCCGAAACCCGGGCGGCGGCATCCACTTCAACATTGAAGCCTAGGACGACGGCGTCAGAAGCGGCAGCTAAGAGGATGTCGCTCTCGGAGACGTTGCCGGTGGCGGCTCGGAGAATTTCGACGGTGACTTCTTCGTTCTTGATTTTCTTTAGGGAGTTGACGATTGGTTCCAGGGAACCCTGGACGTCGGCTTTGATAATCAAGTTGAGGGATTTGGTGTCACCTTCTTGGAGGCGGCTGAAAAATTCATCTAAACTGACAGGCGCGCGACGGTCTTCACCGATATAAGCGGCCGTTACTTGATCTTCGATAGCTCGACGGGCTACCTTTTCGCTATCGACTACTTCAAACTGATCCCCGGCAGATGGGATTCCGTTTAAGCCAGAGACAGAGGCCGGGGTTGCTGGACCAACGGATTTGACCCGTTTGCCTTTGTAGTCGAACATGGCCCGGATTCGGCCGTAATTCTCACCAACAAGAAGGGTGTCGCCGACTTTCAGCGTACCATTCTGGACTAGCAGGGTGGTCATAACGCCGCGCCCTTTTTCCTTTTGGGCTTCTAAGACTGTTCCTGTTGGCGTTGCTTTCGGATTAGCACGTGGTTCTGAGTCCTCGGCAACTAGCAAAATGGCTTCGATCAGATCTTCGATGCCATCACCTTGCTTGGCCGAAACTGGAATGACTAAGGTGTCGCCATCCCATTCATCGGGAACCAGATCGATTTCTGCTAACTGCTGCAAAACCCGGTTTGGGTTGGCGGTAACGAGATCCATCTTATTCATGGCGACGATAATGGGAACGCCAGCCGCTTTGGCATGGTCAACTGCCTCATAGGTTTGGGGCATCATGCCGTCATCGGCGGCCACAACCAGGATGGCAATGTCTGTTGCTCTGGCACCTCTGGCTCGCATGGCCGTGAAAGCCTCATGACCAGGTGTGTCTAGGAAAGTGACTTTTTGCCCATCCCGTTCGATCTGATAAGCGCCGATGTGCTGGGTGATACCACCGGCTTCGCCATCGACCACATTGGCCTCGCGAATATAGTCTAATAGGGAGGTTTTGCCGTGATCGACATGGCCTAGCATGGTAATGACAGGCGGCCGTGATACGAGGTCTGCTTCTTCTTCCTCGGCTAGAATTTGTTTCCAGACAGGCTTTTCAGATTCGTCTTCCTCTTCAACCTCGACCTCGATTGGCACGACATCGTAGCCCATTTCTCCAGCAACGATTGAGGCTGTATCAAAGTCGATCTGCTGGTTGATATTCGCCATGATACCATTGTTCATTAGCTGTTTAATGACATCAATTGGGCTGGCATCTATTTCACTGGCGAGTTCACGAACAGTAATGAAATCTGGAATTTGTATAAGTGTTTTCGTTTCTGACATATATTATCGTTCCTTAAGCCGCTCTTTTTCCGCTTGAATAATTTCAGCCCGTAGGGCCTGGTCTAACAAACGGGTTTTTATCGCTTTGTCCCAACAAACGGGATCATTACATAGATAGGTTCCTCGGCCGTTTCGCTTGCCGCTTGGGTCTATAATCAACCCTTCTTCTGCGGTGTTAACCAGACGAGTTAATTGACGTTTGTCCATCTTTTTTCGGCAGGCAACACAGGTTCTTTGAGGGACATGCTTTTGACGGCGTTGCTGCTTACCCATTATGGTTCTAATACTTAGAATTCTAATCAAGGAAGTTCAACTTCTTTAAGAAGTTGAACTTCTGATCTTTTGTAAATCTTTTTAGAACTCATCCTCAAGGACATCATCTACATCCATGTCCTCAAAGTCTTCCCACTCGTGTCGACGACGGCTGCCTTTGCGTTTGCGCTTGGTGACAACACGGCCGCTTTCTTCATCAAAGACGAGTTCCTTGCCTCTGTTGCGCCGTTTTTCGGCTTCTTCTTCATCTACCTCGTCGTCCCTGGATGTAGTTGGTTGGACGATAACGACCTTTTTCTTTTCTTTCTTCTTTGGCTTTTCAATTTGAATCAACGGTGTTGCCAGGTCGTCAATGGCGGCGATTAATTCAGCTTCTTCTGTTTCTTCTGGCGCTTCTTCAACGGCCTCTTCTTCTGTCTCAACAATGAGTGGTTCTTCGACTATTACTTCTGGTTCTTCAATTTCAACGGCCGTTTCAGGTTCCGCTTCTGCCTCTGCCTCAATAGTCTCTTCAGCCTCGACTGTTTCGATCTCTTCGGCAAGTTGTTCAGCTAATGCTGCCTCTTCTTCGGCCGCTGCTTCGGCGGCAGCGATGACATCGACCATGACCACCTCAAGGCTCTCTTTGATTGTTCCCAGAACCTCATCGTCTATGTCTTTGATGTTCAACAGTGTTTCTTCGCCGATCTCTAATTTGAATAGAATATCGCCAACGGAAGTGACCTCGGCTCGTTCTAATTGTTTCTGGACATTGGCTGGCAAGCCAAGTGTTTCGACCGGGATTTCCCAAGTCTGACTTGGGATCAATTTGCGGGCTTCGGCCCTTTCTTGTTGAATCTTTTCATACTCGACAGCTCGGTCGGCAACGATTTTTCCTTCGACACCGGCAACAATCTTGTTCAGATTCAGGTAATCCTCAGAGGTAATTGGGCGGTTGGCCTCTTTCTTGGCCAGAATAAGCTCTGCTTGACTGAGTAGCTCTGTATTGGTAATCAATGCTGGGTCGACGGCCGGATGGTCCAGGTTGCCCAATGCTTCACTGGCTGCTTCGGTGAGGCTCTTAATGTCAATGCGCCAGCCTGTTAATTTGGCTGCTAGGCGTGCATTTTGACCTTCACGGCCGATTGCGAGTGACAACTGATCATCGGGAACAATGACGCTGGCCGTTTTGCCCTGGTCAGGATGGTCCTCCAAAAATACCTGGGAGACACGGGCCGGGCTGAGGGCTTTGGCAATGAATGTTTTCTGGTCAGAATCCCATTCAATGACATCGATCTTCTCGTCATTTAACTCGCGGACGATGCTTTGAATGCGAACGCCGCGCATACCGACACAAGCGCCAACGGGGTCAATCCCTGGCTGTAAGGCCATGACGGCCACTTTGGAGCGGGCGCCTGCTTCGCGGGCGATGCTTTTAATTTCGACTTGACCGTTATAGATTTCTGGCACTTCAAGTTCCAGAAGGCGGCGGAGTAGATTGCGATGATTACGGCTGACAAAAATCTGGGGGCCGCGATTGGTGCGTCTTACTTCAAGGACATAGACCCGAATCTTGTCATGGGCCCGATACCGCTCGGTTGGAACCTGTTGGCTTTTTGGCAATACGGCTTCAGTACGGCCGAGTCCAATAGTGATATTTTGGCCGCTGACGCTTTGAACGGTACCGTTGATGATTTCGCCTTCACGGGCTGAAAAATCGTCGAACAGCATTTCTCGTTCGGCTTCTCGTACGCGTTGCAAAATTACTTGCTTGGCAGTCTGGGCTGCAATTCGGCCGAAATTTGCTGGTGTACTTTCCACCATTACCAAATCACCTAAAGCAGCATCAGAAAAACCCTTCGCATGAGCGACTCGCAGAAGCACCTCGGTTCGGGTATCAATGATTGAATCAACCACTTCTTTTTCGGCATAAATAGTTGGTTCGCCTGTACGTTGATCTATATCGGCAACGACCCCCTGGGTGTTGCTGACATTTGTGTTACGACGATAGGCTGAAACCAACGCCGTTTTCAATGCTTCGATTACAACATCCTTTGGGAGGCCGCGCTCTTCACATATCTCGTTAAAGGCTATCATGAATTCGCTTTTCATAAATCTAACCTGGTCAATTTTCCTTGAAAATATTTCTCACTAAAAAACAAAAAAGTGGGGGTTGCCCACTTTTCCTGCGCTTTTGGAATATTACCCATCGCGCAAACCGCTAAACTATCAAGATGTATAGTATACCATGCCTATATCTTGATAGCAATAGAAATGCGTTAAATTAAGATGGTTTGATTCTCGATTTTTTGACAAGCTGACAACCATTTGTTACCATTCTTGGCACAACTGAATATTTTACCATGCTTCTTATCCAGAGAGGTTGAGGGACCGACCCGATGACACCTCAGCAACCGCCAAAATATTGGTTTACAAACAATTTGTGGGCAAAAGATTTTGGAAATGGTGCTAATTTCGGCAGAAGTGGAAGTTCTTTCTTAATTGAGAAAGAAATCTTCTGATAGATGAGAGGAGTGGCGTTAAAACAACAATAAAGTAAGCGCCTCTTCTACATTATTAGAAGAGGCGTTTTTGTTTTGAACCCCTCTTCACTTTGAATGCAAACACAGAGGAGGTTGCAGATGATGATTGACACAGTTAAGGAACACGATGTTGAACAAGGACCAGTTGAAGACAGACCGATGGCTTTGCCGACCCTGGCCGTTCACGGCCGTTTCCAGAATCGACCAACCCAAGCCAACCACGCGCTTATAACGCCTGTTGTCCAAACAGCGACCTATACATTTGAGGATACGGCCGATCTCAGCGCCTTTATGGAGGCCAAGATGTGGGGTGGTGATCGTGCAATGGCAGAACGGGGTGAATACGGCCGTTATGGTAATCCCACCGTTCGAGCTGTCGAAAAACGGCTGGCGGCCCTTGAAAATGGGGGTGACGCACTTCTGTTCCCAACGGGTATGTCGGCCATCACCAATGTCCTCTTATCGATGTTATCAAGCGGCAGCCATGTTATTTTCACTGATGATTGCTATCGTAAAACGCGGGTATTTTGTCAGACTTTTCTGAAACGATTAGGGATTGAGTCGTCTCAGGTGCCAATGGGTGATTATGGAACATTGGAAGCGGCCATCCAACCTAACACGCGGCTGATTATTAGTGAAAGTCCAACGAATCCTTATTTGCGGGTGGTTGACCTAGGGCGGCTGACAGCGATTGCTCGCGAACACCGCGTTAAAACGATGATTGACGCTACTTTTGCGACACCGATTAATCAACGGCCGTTAGATTTTGGCATTGACCTTGTTATTCACAGCGCGACGAAATATTTTAGCGGTCATAATGACATCATGGCGGGGGCGGTCGTTGGAGATGCGGGATTAATCCATGCGCTGCGCCAAAGTCAAGGGGTTTTGGGCGGTGTTTTAGACCCTCATGCTGCGTCCTTACTGGAGCGAGGTTTGAAGACATTGGCTCTGCGCGTGGCGCAACAAAATCGAACGGGTCAGGCAACGGCCGAATTCTTGGAACAACACTCAAAGATCGAAAAGGTTTGGTATCCAGGATTAGCGTCTCATCCTGATCATGGGGTGGCTCAAAAGCAGATGAGTGGCTTTGGTGGGGTTGTGAGCTTTGAAGTGGCTCCAAGACTGGGCGAAGCGCCGCTGGAAACGACCTCTCGTTTTATTGACGCGATGCAGATTCCATATATCGCGCCTAGTTTGGGTGGGGTGGAAAGCCTTATTGAGCAGCCAGCACTGATGTCTTTTTATGAATTGTCAACAGAGGAGCGTTTGGAGGTTGGTATCAAGGATAACTTGGTTCGTTTCGCTGTTGGGATTGAGGATACGGCCGATATTTTGGCTGATCTTTCTCAGGCGTTGGCTCAAGTGTAAAATGTAATGCGTGAAAAGATGATTTGCCGCAGAGGACACGGAGAGCAGGGAGAGATTGAGAACAACTTTATAAACTTTGTGTTCTCTGTGGTTCAAAAAGGAAACATATAAATGATCTTAGTGATGAAATTTGGCGGGACATCTGTTGGGAGCGCTGAAGCGATTGAGCGATCTTCGAGTTTGATTCGCCGTACACTTGAGGATTGGTCACAGGTTGTCGTTGTGGCTTCGGCGATGAGTGGTGTGACGGATTTGCTGCTTAAAGGGGCGAACACGGCCGCTGTTGGAGACAGCGACACTTATGTTGAGGTTGCTCAAATGTTGCGCCAGAAACACGCTTCCGCCATTGACACTCTTCTAAACGATAGCGAGGATCGACAACGAGTTTCGGCCGAAATCAGCCAACTCATCGATCGTTTTGAAGCGCTCTGTCAGGCTATCCTCATTCTTGGCGAATTGACCCCCCGCGCCCTGGATGCTGTTAGCTCGATGGGGGAGCGGATGAGTATTCGCATCATCGCTGCCTATTTGCGGCAGGTGGGCCAACCGGCGCAAGCGGTTGACGCCACTGAGCTTATTTTGACAAGCAGCACTTTCCAAGCGGCCATTCCTGAAATGGCTGAGACCAGCAAACGGACCCAGGCCCGATTGAAGCCTCTATTTGAAGATGGGGTTGTTCCTATTGTAACTGGCTTTATTGGTCAATCGCCTGAAGGTATAACGACGACGTTGGGACGGGGCGGTTCTGATTACAGCGCCGCGATATTGGGTCAGGCGTTAGAAGCGGATGAGGTTTGGATATGGACCGATGTCGATGGGGTGATGTCGGCCGATCCTCGATTTGTTCCCGAGGCGCGTACGATTCCAACGCTTTCCTATAAAGAGGTGTCGGAGCTGGCTTATTATGGGGCTAAGGTGCTTCATCCGAAGACGATTCGACCTTGTGTTGAGAATGATATTCCCTTGCGAATTAAGAATACGTTTAATCCTGATCATCCTGGGACGGTTATTGTTGGTGATGAAGCGGCCGTTCAGGGAGATATTAAGGCGGTGACGGCCGTAAAGAATCAAAGCCTTGTTACCATTGAAGGGCGGGGTATGATGGGGGTTCCTGGTATTGCTGCCAGAACATTTGGGGCTGTAGCTGGTATTCAGGTTAGTGTCTTGTTAATCACCCAGGCTTCCTCTGAACAATCTATTTGCTTTTCGATTCCCGAAGTGGTTACGGAACAGGTAACGGTCGCGCTTGAAGAGCAGTTTATCGAAGAACTGGCCCGCCGCGACATAGACCGTATTTGGGCTGAGAGGCAAGTTTCGATCATTACTATCGTTGGGGCGGGGATGCGGGGGACACCTGGTATTGCTGGACGGACCTTCACTGCGTTGGGAAATGCGGGGGTGAATGTCCTGGCAATTGCTCAGGGGTCGTCGGAGTGCAGCATTAGTTTGGTTGTCAGTGGTGAAGAAACGGCCGAGGCTGAGTTAGCCATTCATAATTTGATAGTCAATGATGATTAGAGTAGAAGTTACTTCTGCTACGGTCGATAAAAATTGTACCATCCAAAGTGAACGAGTCGTTGGCTGAAATTTGCTGGCTAGAGCGTTGCCATTGCCGAAGATGTGAATGGGGGCGGCTGTGCCTCTTTTCCGGTCGGCACTTTGGTTAACAGCGATGATGACCCTGAAAACGCCTTGGTTAGCTATTCTTGGTTTATTCTTCTCGGCTTACTCAGGTCAAAATAGTATGTAACATATGTGGGACATGTTACGTGACCTGGCATCTGATGGGCAATTTATATCTGCGGCAAACAAGCCTCTTTAAATTTTAGTCCTTAAATTTCGGTTAAAATGCTTACCAATTTTTCCCGAAAAACAGCCAGGATTAATGCCATTAATCCCACCATCACGCCTAGCGTTTTCATTCGATTGAGTCTTTCCCCATACATTAGACTGGTCAAAAACACACCGCCTAACAAGGCGATAGATGCGCTCAAGGGAAACACTATCGTTGATGGTAGGCTCATTCCATTTAACAGCAAAATAACCCCAAGGCTATTACAAATCCCTGTTAACGCGCCAGCTTTTAACTCGCCCTCCTTGAAGGTTAGTCGTTGTTGGGTTGCAAATATAACGAACAATACGGCCGTCGCACCACTCAAATAAACAATAAATGTCAACGCAGCCGTATTTGTCTCATTGAAAAGGATGAACTTGATTTTATTGCCCAACAGAAACATACCTTGCGCAAAAAATATGCCTAACAACATCAGGATATGCAGTTTCTAGTTCCCCAGCTCCACCTCGCCAGCATCTTTCATTCCACGGGCAAACATCAATAACATCAAGACAAACAGTATTACAATAATCGGATCTAACCACAGCACTGCTTCGTCAATTATGAACGGCGAAACAAAAATTGGCACCAATAATCCCAGATTCAACACTGTCCAACTCGCCGATGCCGGCCCAAGACGATTGGCCCATATAACAAAATATATAGCCAGATCAAATAAAAGCCCCATGGCTATTCCCATCAGCCATAATTTTGGGTCAAGCCATGTTGTCGTTTCGGAAAAAGACTTAACCCCCGCAAAAGCGCCTCCGGTCATGGCAAAGACAAGAATGAATATTGATGACCGACATTGCCAGCGTTCCGCTATCTTATACCCTAGTCCCGCCCCCGCAAATGAAACCCCCGAAAGAATGGATAGAAGAACGGTCACTGTCATAAAATTGTTTCTGCCTCAAAACAGTCTCGATAATTCAACGCTTCTAAATATCTAGAAATTGTCGTAATTATCGTCATCTACATCTCCTCGTCAAACAACCATAAACGCTATTCTTTTTCTCCCCGCCAGCCTAACATCTCATACGGTCGGGTCTGGGCACTGGCCTTTAACTATCTGTTTTGGTTGATTTTGCTGGGCTTACTTGAATCAAACTAGAATGCCGCATATGTGACCACTTTCATGCGAACAGGTATCGGCAAGGCTTTTATTATTTGTTGCCCAATAACTGAATATATGTGCAAATTAATGATAAAATCTTGACAAATACTGGATAAATGATTACAATAGTCAATAGTTGGTCAAAACAATCTAAAATAGCACCAATCAGTAACTATCTAATTTGAGGAGGATTCCGTCGTGAATTCTAATGCCATGTCGTGGGAACAAGATTTATTTAGAAAAGCTTATGAGGCGTTGGACAGCCACACCCAAATGGTTGTACCAGTGACGGAAACGAAGCTGTTGGCCCAGGCTTACCAATATTGTGTAGACTTAACGAATGAACACAGTAAAACTTTCTACATGGCTTCCGCTCTGCTGCCAGCTGAACAGCGGCAAGCGGTTCGAGGTCTATATGCTTTTTGCCGGGTCAGCGATGATCTGGTTGATGAAGGTGGTCCGAATCGACTTCAAGAATTAGATACCTGGCGGCAGCATTCTCTCTCAGAACATCCCCCATTGAATGACAAGGTGGCTCTGGCCTGGGCCGATACCCGCGCCAGCTACAATATCCCCCAGATGTATGCTGAGCAATTGCTGGATGGGGTTGCATCCGATCTGACCAAGAACCGCTATGAAACTTTCGCTGAATTGACCGATTACTGCTACAGCGTGGCTTCCACCGTTGGGTTAATGTCTATGCACATTATTGGCTATGAAAGCGAGGAAGCGATCCCTTATGCGGTTAAGTTAGGGGTTGCCTTACAATTAACTAATATTTTGCGGGATGTGGCTGAGGATTGGGAAAACGGCCGACTTTATCTCCCGCTTGAAGAGTTGGCCTTTTTTGGACTAACAGAAGGGGATATTGAGGCGGGTATTGTGGATGGGCGTTGGCGAAGGTTCATGAAGTTTCAAATCGGCCGTATTCGTCAACTCTATAAAGAAGCCCTGCCTGGCATTGGACTATTGAATAAACAGGGTCGTTTTGCTATTGCTGCTGCGGCTGAACTTTATCAAGCTATTTTAACTGACATTGAAGAACACGGTTACGACGTTTTCAGCCGCCGGGCACACATTACTAAATGGGAAAAACTTCGTCGGCTGCCCGGCATCTTCATCAGAAGTCAGGCTTTTTACTCCCCCAAATGACTTTCTCCTTCTTACTAAAAGCCTGACTTCTACATTTTCAATAAGGAATAATAATGAAACAGAAAGCAATCGTCATTGGCAGTGGCTTTGGCGGGCTGGGCGCTGCCGCCCGCCTCGCTGCCAGAGGCTATGACGTTGAGATATTTGAAAAGCGTGACAAACCGGGTGGGCGGGGTTACACCTATGAGCTGGACGGCTTCAAATTTGATGGCGGCCCGACTGTCATCACGGCGCCCTTCATGTTTGATGACATTTTTGAACTGGCAGGGCGGGATCGAAAGGAGTACGTTGAATTTGTTCCGGTCGATCCTTTCTACCGGATTTATAATCATGACGGCCGTGTTTTTAACTATAATGACGACCCAGAGTTCATTCACCAGCAGATTGCCCAATGGAACCCGGCTGATGTGGAAAGCTACCAACGTTTTATCGCCACCACGAAGGCGATCTTCCAAAAGGGGTTTGTCGAGTTGGCTGATAAGCCCTTTCTCCAAATTGGGGACATGCTCAAAATCGCCCCTGATCTGATCAAGCTCCAATCGCAGAAGACGGTCTTCAAGTATGTGTCTCAGTTCATTGAGGACGATTTCCTGCGTCGCTGCTTTTCCTTCCATCCACTGCTCATCGGTGGCAATCCCTTCGACACGACTTCCATTTATGCGATGATTCATTACTTGGAGCGAGAGTGGGGGGTTCATTATGTGATGGGTGGCACTGGGGCGCTGGTTGAGGCGCTGGTGAAACTGATTGAGGAGTTGGGCGGCCGTTTTCATTATAATTGTGGTGTTGAGGAGATCTTGGTAAATGGTCGTCGGGCCAGCGGTGTTCGTTTGGAAGATGGCACTGTCCATACGGCCGATCATGTTATTTCCAACGCCGATGTCGCTTTTACCTATATGAAGATGATCCCGGGCAAAGCACGCGGCCTGCGAAATTCCGACACCCGTTATAAAAAGTTAACCCGTTACAGTATGTCCCTCTTTGTTATCTACTTCGGAACGAAGCGTCGTTACCTGGACAGTGGGCTGGCCCACCATAACATTATTCTGGGCAAACGTTATCAAGGGCTATTGGCTGACATCTTCAAGAAAAAGCAGCTCTCAGAAGATTTTTCGCTCTACCTTCACATGCCTACGATGACCGATCCCTCATTGGCCCCTGACGGACATGAAGGCTTTTATGTTCTTTCGCCCGTGCCTCATCTGGACGCAGGAATCGATTGGACCACGGCGGCTAAGCCTTATCGCGACAGTATCATGCAGTTCTTGGAGGATAATTATTTGCCTGATTTGCAAGAAAATATCGTGGCCGAACATTATATTGACCCTTTGCATTTTCAAAATACCCTGAACAGCTATAAAGGGTCGGCCTTTTCAGTGGAGCCAATTCTGACTCAATCGGCTTGGTTCCGGCCCCATAATCGCTCTGAAGATTTCGACAACCTCTACTTTGTCGGGGCTGGAACCCATCCGGGGGCTGGTTTGCCGGGGGTATTGTCTTCTTCTAAAATCGCCGAAGACCTTATCGTTGAGGCCACTTTTTCGAGAAACTGATGGAAGAATCAACCTGCCCAATTCCCACACCCTCTAGTGAGGCTGGTTGGGAGGCGCTTAAAGCGTTAGTCGGTGAGCGGTCGCTGCTGGCGGCTCTGGAAGCGATGCACACCCATGTTGGGGATGCTTTTCGGATTACCTTGCCCGCTTTCCAGCCGGCCGTTTTCGTTGGGCCGGATAGCAGTCGGCCGATTTTGGTTGGCCAGCGGGACAGCTTCAAATGGCGAAATGAAACAGACCCAGTTACCGACCTTCTGCAACATGGCCTTCTGGTTGAAGATGGTGAAAGTCATCAATGTTTGCGGGACATTATGAACCCCCCCTTGCATCGTCGCCAAGTTCAATTACACGTCGATGGGATGAGCCGTTACACTGATATTGTTCTTGATCGATGGCAGGACGGGCAGCAGCTAGATATGCTGGTTGAGATGCGGAAAGTGGCTTTGCTCATTCTCATGGGGTCGCTGTTTGGGGTTGAGTTTGAGGCCGATATGGAACGGATGTGGGCGCCGATTTTAAAATCCATTGATTATATTTCGCCCGGTATCTGGCTTGTTTGGGCTAATGCTCCCCGCTTTGGCTATGAACGGCCGTTAAGAGCGTTGGATGAATACCTTTTTAGTCTTATTCAAGCACGTAGAGAAGCTGTTGGAGTAGGTCAAGCAATGGCCGATGATGACGACCTGTTGACGCGGTTGGTGAAAACGGCTGAGATGAGCGATAGTCTTATTCGGGATCAGCTTTTGACGATGCTTATTGCGGGGCATGATACCAGCACGGCTATGCTCTCCTGGGCGCTTTATCTACTCGGCCGTCATCCTGACATCTTAGACAAGGTTCAGGCGGAGGTGGATGCTGGATTGGGGCAAGCAAGTCCAAATCGAGACAACATCGATAAATTACCCTTTTTAGATCAGGTTATTAAAGAGACCCTGCGGCTATATCCGCCGATTCACATCGGCAATCGTCGAACGGCCGAAGACCTTGTTATTAACGGCTATGAGGTTCCGGAAGGAACACGGGTGATGTACTCTATCTATCTGGCGCATCGGGATCCGAAATATTGGACTGATGCGGCCGACTTTCGACCCGAACGTTTTGAATTGGGTAACAAGGCAGCAAAACAACCCCCCTTTACTTATTTGCCCTTTGGTGGTGGCCCGCGCAACTGTATTGGGGCTGCCTTTGCTCAAATAGAAGCCAGGGTTGTGCTTGCTCGAATATTGCAGCAGTTTTCCCTGGAATTAATTGATAAGGATGTCAAAACCCATATGGGGGCGACGTTGGAACCGCGCCCTGGTGTTCAAATGCGGGTCAGTCGCCGGAGCCAAAATAATGTCTAAAGTTGCTAACATCTTAGGGGCTGTGAGCTTTTTTGCGGGGCCATTGGCCTGGCAAGCGGAGCGACGCTATCAGGCGCTTGGTACGTTGACGAACCAACCATGCGATCAGCCGCTGCCCCCGCTTTCGATCATCGTTCCGGCTCGTAATGAGGAGGAGAATTTACAGCGGCTGCTGCCAACCCTTGAGGCGATTGCTTATAACGGCCGAACGGAAATCATCGTTGTTGATGATCAATCGACAGATCGGACAACGGCCGTTGCCGAACAATTTAACGCCAATGTCATCCAGGGTAAGCTATTGCCTGACGGTTGGTTGGGCAAGCCTCACGCCTGTCATCAAGGGGCTTTGGCGGCTAAAGGTGAGTGGCTGCTTTTCACTGATGCCGACACCTTGCACTGGCCGGATGGCCCCCAAAAGGCAGTGACCCATGCTATCACGAATGATCTCGATGGTCTGAGCCTTTTTCTGGCCCAGGAGACGAACGGCTCGGCCGATACGCTGGCTTTGTTGGTGGCTTTTGCGGGCATGTTCATTGGCTTGCCTGGTGAAACGAGCTTTTTGAATGGTCAATATATTTTGCTGCGCCGTCAGGTCTATCTTGATAGCGGCGGGTTTTCGGCCGTTGCTGGTGAGGCATTAGAAGATTTGGCGTTGGGCCACCATCTTAAGTCCCAACATTATCGCGTCCCGGTTTTGGTTGGTGAGGATGTTGGTTCTGTTCGGATGTACCAAGATTCTGTGGGGCTATGGAATGGATTGGTGCGGCTTGGGGGTGGATCGCTCCGTTGGTTGGGTTTTCGGTCGTTGATAACGGTCTTGTTTATCACGGCAGCGATGATGCCGGTCATCAACTTTATTTTGGTCTTAAATCGCACGATGCGGGGGTGGTTGTTTTTGGCGGGCTGGTTGTCGGCCGTTCTTGGTTTTATCAGTTGGGGTCGTCGGTTTGGATCAACCAGTTGGGCCTTTTTGTCACCCCTGGGCGCGGTGGCGGTGCAGGTTGCGGCCTCTTGGGGGGTTATCAGCCGGGCTTTTGGCCGGGGCTTCCGCTGGAAAGGTAGAAAAGTCTGATGAGTTATTTTGGTTTTCTTTTGATATTTTTAGGAATTCCCATTCTGATCCTGCTTGGGCTGACTTATTGGGATAGGCGAGAGGGGCGAGGGCGAAACGGCCGACTCAATCATTGGCCTGCTGCTTTGGGCATCATGCTTCATGTCCTGATTGCCGTCCTCTATACAACCCCTTGGGACAATTACCTGGTTGCCACTAAAGTTTGGTGGTACGACCCGGCTCTGGTGACGGGGATAACCATTGGTTGGGTTCCAATTGAGGAATATACTTTCTTTGTTGTTCAGCCGATTCTTGGTGGGTTGTGGCTTTGGTTATTAGCTCGACGGCTACCGTTGCCAGCAGTTCGACAAGCACTGCGAAGGGGTCTGCGTTGGCAAATGCCGCTTGTTTTGTTTTTGGGTTGGGTTACGGCCGTTTTCATACTCGTTGTTGGCTGGCAGCCAGGGACTTATTTGGCTCTTGAATTGGGTTGGGCGATTCCGCCTATTATGTTGCAACTGGCTTTTGGGGCGGACATCCTTTGGCGCAATCGGCGGATTGTGCTGCTCTCAATTGTGCCGCTGACGCTGTATCTCAGTACGGCCGATGCGTTGGCAATTGACTTTGGCACCTGGACGATTAATCCTGACCAATCGCTGGAGCTGCTTTTGGGCGGCATTCTTCCCATAGAGGAGTTCATCTTTTTCCTGCTGACTAATACTTTGATTACGTTTGGGCTGACGCTGTTGTGGGCGGAGGAAAGCCATGAACGGATTGAACAGCTTCGGCACTGGTTGGCGCGCATTCCGCAAAATAAGCAGGGTCGGGGATTGAAACGGTTCAACTAGCTCAAGAAGGTCAAGGGTCTCAAGGGGTTCAAGGGGCTCAATATAAATGTGAGTTTTATTTTGAGCCCCTTGAGATAAAGCGTTATTTTCAGGGTCTTTTTTATGGGATTTTCACGGGAATGACTTATAATGTATAAAGTTGCTCTCTCTTGTTAGCAGGTTTGGGTTTTTGGGATTTCTTGAGTTGGTCAGCTAGTAATCTTTTTTTTGCCACGAATTGCACGAATTTTCACTAATTTTTTTATCATTTGTGGTAGGGTTTTCAGGGGAATGACTTGTAATGTATAAAGTTGCTCTCCCTTGTTAGCAGGTTTGGGTTTTTGGGATTTCTTGGGTTGGTTGCCTAGTAATCTTTTTTTGCCACGAATTGCACGAATTTTCACTAATTTTTTTATCATTTGTGGTAGGGTTTTCAGGGGAATGACTTGTAATGTATAAAGTTGCTCTCCCTTGTTAGCAGGTTTGGGTTTTTGGGATTTCTTGAGTTGGTCAGCTAGTAATCTTTTTTTGCCACGAATTGCACGAATTTTCACTAATTTTTTTGTCATTTGTGGTAGGGTTTTCACTGACTTGGCGGAATTTTAAAGAGACTTGTTGTTTGTTATGTCAACTTTGACGATGTGGTTTGTTATTGCTTTTTTGAGCGGGGCTTTGCCGTTTTCGGTGTGGATCGGCCGTTTGGCGGGCGAAGATATTCGAGCTTATAGGGATGGCAATCCAGGGGCGACGAATGCCTGGAAGGCGGGGGGGAAATTTTTCGGGGCGGCGGCGGTGGTACTGGATTTTGGGAAGGGGGCGATTCCTGTTTTGGCGGTTAATTATGTGGTGGGGTTGGAGGGGTTGGCGTTGGTGGCCGTCGCGCTGGCTCCTATTCTCGGTCATGCTTACTCGCCTTTTCTGCGCTTTCGGGGAGGGAAGGCGTTGGCGGTTACGTTTGGGATTTGGACGGGGCTGTCATTGTGGTTGGTGCCGACGGTGTTGGGGGTGGGGTTTGCGGTGTGGTTGAAGGTGTTGGAGAATGACGGCCGTGCTGTGTTGGTGGGGATGGCTTCTTTGCTGATCTTATTTGTTCTGATCGGGGCTGATAGTGCCTGGTATTTGATTTGGTTTGGCAATATATTGGTTTTGGGGTGGAAGTATCGGGGAATTAAATAATAGCTGGGACAGTGTGGTTTGAGAGAACGGCCGTAGAAATATAATTTAAAGGATGTCTTCACGTAGAAGGTAACCTCTGACTGACCCCATCTCCACGAGAAAATTCAAAATAATAATCACTTGATCTTTAATTCGTTTTGAAGTTCTAACTTCGTGACGTTTCTTTAGAAGAAATTTGCTGCAAATATTTTCTATATAATAAATGGTGTTTATCTCTAACATATCAGAAACCAATTTATCGTTGTTTTGCAAGATACTACTTATCCAAAAAATGCCATCTTCCAAAAATTGACTTCCAATTTCATTGAGAACTTTTGAAATAGAATATAAAACCGAGGGATGATGCCCAATATCTTCAGCAACCTTTTTGAAAAATAATTTTTCCCGTTCTTTCAAGGTGTGCCATTCCTTCGCATCTTTTTTCCAATAAGGCCATGCTAAAAGATAATTATACCTAATGTGCAACTATTAGGCGGATACCAAACCATCTAAATGGAGAGGTGGCCGACCAAGTTGCAAGTTAATAAACACACAAACTGTGTGTGAAAGTACCTTACGAATTAAACGATGCTGATAATGCCAGAGGTCATGAGCACGTGTTTTGGCGATATGGAAGCGTTCGGTCAAATGAGAACCGACCGTTTCCACCAATTTGCGCCAGCGACTACATGTTTTGAGAACAGCCAACGGTGGTTTTTCGGTCATGTTTTTACGAGCCGGAATCACCAGTTCAACATAGCGCTTGCGGGCCAGATTTAGCTGACGGAAGCCATCAACAAATCCTTTGTCAGCCGGAACGACGCCTTCAAATCCGGCAACCAGGTCATCTAATAGTTGGCTATCATGTGGTCGAGCAGGTAAAAGAGGGTAATCAATAATCATTCCGGCCCGAGAGATTCGCAAGCCTAGCTTGAACCCATAGTATTTCATATCTTTAGCCGCACAAAACCCATAATCAGCTTCAGGTTTGAAACAGCGGTCCCGACCACTGCGCGTGTAAGTGCAAACAGGCAAAGGTAACGTGTCTATGACTTGGACTGTATCAGTAGCCTGGCCACTAATTTGAGTCAATCTTTGCTGAATCTGGGCTTTGACACTCCACAAGTTAGCCGCTTGGCGTACAAATCCTGTTCTTTCCCTCAGTTTTGGGAAAAATGACTGATAATGGGCCTGAAAATAGTCGAAGATAGCTTCATCTTTGCTCAAACCAAAGTATTCACCGCAGATTTCGATGGTGATTACTTCTTCGTCGGTCAGGGCTGGTTGAAATCCACGCCGACGAAGCCGTTGTCCGGCAACAACTGCTTGATAATTTTCGCACACCAAAAGGTAGACCATGATGATAAAATACTCTCTAGACATCGGATTTTCTCCTTTTTGAATAGGTTGGTTGGTACCTCTATTCTACTTGGAGTTATCCGATGTCAATCACTGAAAAAGTCGCACATTAGGTAATTATGTATTAGTTCTTTAGAATAATGATATGATCTTTCTTCTTTATATTTGGTTACTATTTTTGGGTAAAATAATTCCCAAACGATCCAAAACTCATTGTATTGATTTAATTTGTCCTCAACACTGACGAACTTACTAAAAAAGTCTGCCATTTCACTTGAAATCGTGAATTTGTTAAGAAAAGGTTTCAAGTACCCTTCAATTTCTCTCTCTTTTGAAGTTAAAATAAAGACTGCGAATTTTTCTAAAAATTCCTGTTTATACACATAATCAATTTCGATATCATGTAAAAATAGTTTCTCAGAAAAGATGGTAAAGATGGCATTTAAAAAACTTTTATGTTCATTATTGTCTGTTCTTAAGGGTAGTAGCCCAAAAGCTTTTATTAATGTTACCAAATCAATTTCGTCTAAATTGCCCAGTTCAATGTACGCTACCTCATTTGTAATTATCCGTTCGATATTCACAGCATTTTGTTGGATGAAATGCTCTAAAGCCTCTGTTTTTGAATATTCGAAAACACCTTCCTTATAGTTTTTTTGTCTAACATAATTTTTTGATTCATCATACTTGGGTTTTAGTAACAAATACCCCAAAAATAAAGAATGTGCATCCACAAAACTCTCATCCCATAAATCGTTTGTCACACTTCTTATAGCAAATGTTGATATTTCTCTCCAAGGACTAAATAATAGGTAAAACAATAAGATTTTAGTTTGTTCTTTATGTTGGGGAAATAATGTAATCAATCGAGGTAAAGTAGCAATAGAGGGTTCCACCCCATCAGAGACTTGATAAAAATAACCATCAAACCTTACTGGAAACGAAGCAAACTCTATGATTATTGCATTGCAAAATTCTGCATCCTCTCCATTTAGCTCATCGAAATAATCGCGAATTAAAACAGAACAGGCATATGGAGGAATTGAACGGTTTAATAATTGAAGGTCACTATCTTTATTATTTTGAAGGCTTTCAATAATTTCTCTAGTTTCCGAGATTACTAACTGTGGATTATTTTCGTACTTTTCGTATTGCGAGTATTTATCTTTATTTCTCTCGAACCTAAATTTTGACCACAAGTGCAAAGAGGCAAACTTAAATGCCTCTGAACTTCTTTTCACTGATTCCTCACTGAAAATTTTCAATTCAGGATCAACTTCAGGATTGAAACTTATTAAAATATCTCCATCCTTTTCCTCGACGATAGGTTGCATATTTCTTCTATCCATTCTTGCCAAATATAATCTCCAAGTTTTATCATCATCAGTTTCTAGCGATTTGTCAGGAAGTTGCTCGTAATAATCATCAAAGATCTCCCACAAAAATTTTTGGCGAGCTTCTGCGTCTTGCTCAGTGACATTTTCACTTCTGAAGACCTGATACTGGAGAGCTAAATGTTCTAAATGGCTTTTTCTATGGGGATCATCACAAGATATAATCCTTTCTTCATAAAGGATTATATCTTTATAATTCAAGCCGTACCCAATCGAATATAAATCCTTAACATGTTGGTCAGAGGTCCATCGATGCATGTCATAAAAGAAAAATTCTTTTGTTTGAAATAGGATTTTTGCAATGTTGAACAACTTGTCAGGGTGGGCAAGAACTACACTTGTAATTACAGCAGAAATCGAAGCTGATTTGGAATTTTCAATGAGATACAAACACCAACCTTCGAGAATATCTTCCTGTATAAAATCCGCAATATCAAGCAACCATTTTTCGAGTGCCATGTGAATTGATTCAAGAAGATTTGTGGAGACTTTATTGCCTCTATACATATGCCATAATCTTTCACTAATGTACTGTTTTTTTGTAGTCTCTTTATCGAAGAAAATCTCAATTTCTTTAACTTCGTCTTTTAAACTCGATTTAGCATAGCATTCAGCTGTTTTGTTTGTAAAAGAAAGGATGAAGCGAATAGTTGCTTGGGGAGCAAAACGTAATAATTGATAAACAGGGGTTTGAAATGCACTTACTGGAAAGTAATTAGGATATTCCGAAATACAAAAATATTGTTCGACCCCTACACTCATGTCAGAATACATGCTTGCTTTTTCAGGAGCCTTAAACCAAAAAAGCTCTGCCAAACGAATCACCTGCTCTGGAAGATTCCGCGCTATTTCAAAACTTTCTGTAGCTGATGAGAGGATAGTTTGGATTAATCCATAATACGGGTTTCGGTTGGTAAAATCCTTGTCTGAAATAATTTCGTCAAAAATTTTGGTTAGTTCGCCTTTTAGTTCAAATGAGCTATTCAGGACAGTGTTTATTAATTTCTTCTCTATCTCATTTCGGGACCCATATCCAAAATCATTCTTTTCCGCCATTTTGGCATAATAAAATAGTGCTACTTCCCCCGCTTTTTTTGTTGTTCGGCCTTTTTTATTTTCATTGGTCCAATCATTTAGTAAGGGAAGAACAATTTCTATATGGTTTAAGCCGAATTGTTCCTTATGTTTATCAATAAAATCAATTATGCAATCCCAACCACTACCTTTTGGTCGTGTAAAGAGTGACCCTATAACAGAGCCACCTGTTTTTGATATACCCAAAAGATTAAAAGCTTTCTCGTCCATTTCCTTGCATGCAATTCTTAACAAGAAAATAATCTTCACCAATAATTTTTGATTGTCTCTTAACAACGTACTTTCAAAAAATTGAATGAAATTTCTTGAATAATCTGATAACAAAACAGATACCAAAATTTCATCTTTCCAATAACTTTCAATTTTGTCATCGCTTTGGACAGCTTCGACAAATGATTTTATTTCCTCTTTGTTAGCAAAGAGCTTTTCTGAAAGCCAATTTCTAAAAGCCCGGCGGATTGGTAGGGAACTTCCTATGTTCTGAAAAAAGCTCTTGTTATCTTTCGAGTTAAGAAAACTTCTTTCAATAAATCTTTCTAAAGCCCATTCCTCATATATGTCATGCGTGATGAAGTATCCGCCTCCATTAGGATCATATTTTATAACTTCATCAGTTTCTAGCTTTTGAAGTATTGCGTCATCACAATTGTCACTTTTCACAAAAAAAAGCCCCTCATTGGCTCTTTTGAAGGCAATACTTAAGAAACATGCTTCCCTTTTTATATGCAAATTATTTTGGCGATAGGTCGATTTCAATATCTGTTTATTCCAAAGAGTATTCTTAAAACTAGAAAAACTGATATTATCTTCCAGGCTATCATAAAATGACAAGTATTCATTGAGATAAAAGGGATTATGTAAGAGCTCTAGTAAACCCTTATTCTTTGGAAGATTAAATTTATATGTTTCAGAAATTTCTATGAGATCGTTATTTGTTAAATTTTCGATATTTAGTAGATCGAAACCAAGTCTATAAATTTCTATTAGTTGATATTTAAGGTCATCCAAATAATAATGTCTGGTTGTAAAGATGATTTTCCAATCATTATCAATTAGAGTAGATAAACATTCTTGAAAAACTTCTTGATTTTCAACGTCTGACAATTTCTCAGCAGAGTCAACAACTAAATATTTATTAGTAATAACCTGATGCTCATCAATGAAATCCGAGAAGGTATAGTCCCCAAAGTTTTTAAACAATTGATTGATGTTGGAAACATTAAATTCTATGGCCTTGAATAGATAAAAAGGTGTCTCTTTTTTTAGTAACTCGTAATAGCTTTTTACTAATGCAGTTTTCCCAACACCGCCCACACCACTCAAGATTACAAGCGGGGATTTTTTTGAAATAGAAATCAGGTTATCAAAAACTTTCGACCTATCGATTCTTATACCATTTCCCTTGAATTTTATTTCCGAATGGATAGGTTTGAGAATTGCTTCAGTATGTTGTACTAGTTCACTGATGAAATCAATCGTGCTTTTCTTAAGGCTGAAAAAATGCTGTGTAATATTGGCGTTTTCTTCACAAACAAAGGGTGATTCAAAATAGCTTGAGGTTCTCCATTCGATTTCAATACTATTATCTTCTGCGTGTTGTTCAATTTCAATTTTATACTTAGGATCATTATTCTTTTTACCCTGCCCAAAGTCCTGATTAGTGTAGAAGATTATTTTGGTAGTTTCAGGATGCCTGGTTTTTGTTGTATCTATTGATTTTTTAAGGTCTTTTTTATGATTTGACAGTCCTATATCATAAAATTTTGCCTGCCAGCCAACCTTTTCACCATTTATTTCTATTGGGTTTGTTTCTATTCCTGCTTGATTCTTGAAACGAGAAATGCCGATAGGTTGGTTAAACTCGTGGCAGAACAAAAGATAACAAAGCCACTCGAAAGTACTCTGTTCTTTTCCATTAAACTTAGCTTTAAAATTATTCCAGTTAATTTCTTGAATCATAAAAACTTAAACGTGTGAAACATTAGAACATCATTGTTTTCTGACCATCTTTTGGCCTTTACAAATCCTACTATATAAAGACATTTTAAGTAAGCACCTTCATTGAAGCTAATCGGATAGTCAAATGGTAGGCAATACGGCCGAATTCAATCAACGGGCGTGCAATTTTGGCGAGCCTAGCCAAGGTCAAGCGGGAGGAGAATACAGCATTGGGTCGAACGCCAGCTATTGGCGACGATTGTTCCAGACTGCAAATGCCAGGCCGATGATAATGGTAATCGTGCCGTAGATGGCCCATTGCGTCTGACCAGTCATGAAGCTGCCCGGCAGAACGTTGATTCCCTGTAAGAACCAGACGGCACCAGCTAGGATTAACAAAACAGCAATGATTGTCAGAATATTTTTCATGAAAAATCCTCCATTGATTTTATTAGAAGGGCCAAGAGATTCTCCTTTGTAAAATCAGGCTGCTCGTTTGAATCGATAATGAATGCACCAACATCTTCCATTACCAGGGGCCAATTCAAGGGAGACAGTTTTTCCCAAATAACCATTGACCAACTTTTTGACGTTAGCGGTTCTTGTACTGCTCTGCCTTGATGCAAGCATTGATTCAGGTAGGCCAGATTGGGTTCGGGCCAATTGGGTTGATTCAAATACCACCACAGATCGTAGATGTCACGCCCTTTGGTGTAGCTGCGTTGAAGGATGGCGCACAGTTTTCCAGCTAGAAGTGTTGCTGGATCGTGGTGCTGTAAATGAACAGGGACATATTTGTTCAATGGTGTGGTCATTAAGCCAGCATGGGATGGTGGATTGGTGTCGACCTCGATTTTTATGGCCAATACTTCATTGGCATGGGCCGACAAATCTAGTTCATGCAGTAAACCACGAAAACGGACGAAGGCTTTGTGAACGACTTGCTTCTCGTTTAGTTTGACATCTACGGTATAGGCTTCGGCCGAAAAATCTCGGACGATTTGTTGCAAATAGGCGCGAAAATCGTAGATTTCTGGCGCTAACTCAAGGGCAAAATCAAGGTCTTCAGAGTAACGGGGGAGGTTGTAGAGAAAGCGTAAAGTTGTGCCACCGTGGAAGGCCAACGTTTGCATAGCACCAGCCCGCTGTAAACTTTGTAGTATTCGTGCTTGTAAATATTCTCGAACGAGGTAGATGGCTAGAAGTTTGGATTGAGCTGGAGCAATTAATTCCCGCAGATATGCTTTCATAGTGGTTCGTATTCTTCTGCTTCCCTTCGGGCAATTGTCTCAATGACATTGGCCGCGCGTTTGAGCTTAGGCTTACCGGCGCGTTCGGCCAAATGATGCAGCCGCTTCAGGTCAAGAATTTCGAGATTTTGCAGCCGCAGGGATTCGATATATTCGATTGAGTCTCCCTGAGGGCGATAATGAATGAGGTCGAGCAAGGCTTTTTCCGGCGTGGCTACGTAGGCATATTGGTCGTTGACCAACAGGCGGTATTCAATGCCATAGAATAAGGATGTATGGATGTGCCGGTAAGAAAAACGGCCGAATTTATTTTCAAATGTTCCAGACCGCTGGGTTGTAACGCTGGTGATGAGGGCAACGTGTTCGGGGATGAGATGATAGTGGGCTAATGCCATTTGGAGACTTACGTAAGAGCCGGGCACAAGATGATTGGCGACCACAAAGGGATGGGGATTTTGGTTCGGGAGGGTGTAGATGCCGCGCCGCAGTTGGATGACTTTCTTCGCTCTTTTCCAATCGCTTAACTGTCGTTGGGCCTGATGGTGTGAAACCTCGCCGGTTAGAAGCAGTGAAGTTTCAAAGAGGGGTTCATTTTGAATTATCTGTTGTAATTGTTGCCAACGCATGAGGGATATTATGGCAGAAACCGTTAGTTGTTGCAACGTTTTTTAAGATGTTGATGAATCGTAGGGTGGGCGCTACGGCCGATTTTGGTTAACGGCTGTTGGGACGATGTTGGTGCGGCCGTTCCACTTTCCATACTCTGCCAGGGATTTGAATCGGAGGGTTGTGAATTCGAAGTGGAAGTCTTTGCGACGGCGCTCGGCCATGGCTACGGCGTGACGTTTGGGTCGAGGTACGGGGCTGTGGCCGCGAACCATGTCGACCATTTCCCTCTGGGAGCGCCAGACTGAAAAGGTGGATACGGTGCGTGGCAGTCTCATTGCTGCCAGGGACAATGTGGTGGCTGGGTCGTCCCGGACGAGTTCTTCGACTGGCTTTCCCCAACGAATGAAGCGGGGGACTTGGGGCAGCTTCATTCGAGCGAGGGTTACGGCGACAACGGGGGCTTCAGGGTCTAGGTCTCCGACACTTTTGGGAAGCCCGTCGAATTCGCTGATGTGGCCCCAGCGGCGCAGGAACTTGAGCCGTACATACCATCCCTCGGCGAGTATTCGGCCGAGTTTTGTGCCGGAAAGAAAATCGTCGATGGCGGCATGGCTCTCCCACCGTGCGAACATCACTAGATTATTTAGCTGCATTCGTGAGGGCGAGAGGATTGGGGCGCCGAGCTTCATCATTGCCATACATTCGGCATGATTTAAGCCGGGTATTTTGTCGGCGGGTGGCTGCCAGAGCGCTTTGGCTGTTGTAACAATGTTGCTTTTTGCGAGGTGAAAGGTAAATATCGACATAGGTAGTTGATAGCTTAGGGGTTACTCTTTTTAGCCCACGGCGTAGAGGCATTTTAGGTAAGCGCCTTCATTGAAGCTGATGGGGTGATCGAGGGGATGGGCGGAACGGCCGATTTCGGTCAATGGCCGACCTAATCGGCTGGCGCTTTTGTGGACGACATCGTAGAAGTCGGCGGCTGGAATGCGGCTGGAACAGGAGCAGGTTACGAGGGTGCCTTGGGGACGGAGGACGGTTAAGCCTTGCTTTACGAGACGGCCGTAGGCGGCTAATGCTCCGGCCTCATCTCCTTTGCGGCGGGCGAAGGAGGGGGGGTCGATGATGACCATGTCGAATTCATGGCCTGCTTCGCCCATGATCCCCAACACCTCAAAGGCATCGCCTACGATTGTTTCGTGGCGGGCGGTGGCGATGGCTTTGTCATTCCGGTTTAGTTTGAAATTGGTTTCGGCCGTTTCCAGTGCGGGACGACTTAATTCAACGCTGGTTACAAGATTGGCTCCGCCCCGGGCGGCATATAGTGAAAAGCCGCCTGTATAGGCAAAGACATTTAACACTCGTCGGATTGCGCTGTTTCCAGCGACTAATGATTCGACTCTGGCCCGATTTTCCCGTTGGTCTAAGAAAAAGCCTGTCTTTTGACCGCGAATTAGATCGGCCGAAAAGCGGAGGCCGTTTTCTAAAAACTCAACTGGCCCATTTAATGGGGGGCCATTTAATATCTGGCCTTCTCTCAAGCCGTGGAGAAATTTTTCTTGCTGCTGGACGGAGCGGCTCAGGCGGAGGACAAAGCGCTTGGCGCTGGTTAGCTGCTCTAAAAGGGGAAGTAGTTGTGTTATGTAAGGAACCCAGGCGGCGGTGTCTAGACTAATGACGAGGTTCTCGGCATAGCGGTCTACCACTAAACCGGGCAGCCTATCATTTTCGCCATGCACGAGGCGATAACCGGTTGTTTGGTCGGCCTCGATTAACGGCCGTCTCAATGCGGCGGCCGCTTTCAGTTTGGCCTCAAACCAGGTTGTGTCGATCTTGGCTTGTTTATTGGCTTGCAAAACTCGAACTCGTAGTGGTGAAGTGGGATCGTATAGTCCAATGGCGAGGAAGCGGTTCTTGCGATCAAAGACGACGGCTAAGTCGCCGGGACGGCCGTCCTGGCTTTGTTGGGTGATAGCCCCCTCGAACAGCCAGGGGTGGCCTTTTCGCAAGGCGCGTTCGGCGGCATGATTGACGTGGAGGGCGATTCGTTTTTTGGATGGGGGTGGAATGCTGTGTTCAAGGGTCAAGATTCACCTGTTCTTACAAAGAAGGCTATAATTTCTCAGCTTTTTATTAGCTATGAAGGATATGGGCAATTTGATCTTATTATACAGTCAATTTTTGACCGCGCTTAATATGATTCTGTGACTATGAACCATAATTCAAAAGTTACCGTTACCGTTGCAGCCACAACGGCCAACCTGGGGCCGGGGTTTGATTGTTTGGGGTTGGCGTTGGGCTTGCATAATCGGGTTGCTTTCTCTGAAATTGATAGCGGCCTGTCGGTTATCGTTCGGGGGGAGGGGGCTGATAAGATTCCGACCGATGATGATAATCTTGTTGTTCAATCGGCCGTACGCCTTTTTGACCATATCGGCCGCCGCCCTAGTGGTCTCAAGGTTGTCCAAGAGAACGAGATACCTGTTGGCAGTGGTTTAGGGAGCAGCGCTTCGGCCGTTCTAGCTGGTCTTTTGGGTGCCAATGGGTTGATGGGCCAACCACTCTCGCAATCAGAAATCTTGACTTTGGCGGTAGAGATTGAGGGTCATCCTGATAATGTTGCGCCCGCTCTCTATGGGGGACTGATTTTGTCGTTGGCGGAAAACGGCCGTTTCCTGATTGAGCCGATTCAGATACCAGACATGGAGGTTGTCATTATCTTACCGGATTTCAATTTGCCGACGACTGAGGCGCGGGCTGCTTTGCCGAAACAGGTGTCGTTGGCGGATGCGATATTCAATGCTGGTCGCATGGGGCTGTTGGTTCGTGCTTTGGCAGATGGGGATTACGGCCGTTTGGCGAGCGCTATGCAGGATCGGCTGCATCAACCTTATCGCTTGCCTTTGATCCCTGGTATGAGGGAGGCGTTTTCGGCCGTTCGCCAAGCTGGAGCCGCTGCTGTCGCCTTGAGCGGGGCTGGCCCTAGTCTCGTCGCCTTTGGGCGAGACAATCATGAAGCCATCGCCCAATCTGCTGAAGGGGCTTTCTCCGAAGCTGGTCTTGCTAGCCGATCTTGGGTTTTGGCTGTTGATAGAGCAGGGAGCCAAACTGCCCTTCTTTCGTAAGTTAGCTGTTTGATTGGGTGTTGGCAGCTGGTGTGAGGAAATGGGTGTTTTGTAGTGGGCCGACAGGGATGTCGGCGCTCCGTTAACAAAAAGTGGGGTCAGCCAAATCGATTTTAGTTATTGACACAGTCGTAATTTCGATCTATACTGGTTTTAGACTAATTGGTCTAACCGCATGGTCTAAGATTTAGAAAATGATGAATTTCATAAACAAACCAAAAAATATCGGGTAAGGATTTATGCCTAGACCAAGATTTGAACGATTAAAACCAGAAAAACGAGAACGCATTCTTGAAGCGGCTGCGAAAGCCTTCGCAGCCGCTGGATTCGAGCAAGCTTCTATGAATCAGATATTGGATGAGGCTGGAATCAGCAAGGGGGCGGCTTATTATTATTTTGATGACAAGGCGGATCTATATGTCTCAACGATTCAGTATTATCTAGCGACTTTGGTGGATACGATTGACCTTTCGGTTGATGAATTAACGGCCGAAAATTATTGGCCGCGACTTAAAGCGTTGTACCTTTCTCAACTTTTCAGCAGCAATGAGCGGCCCTGGGTAATGGGGGTTATAAAGTCGGCTACCCGTGTTTCCCCCGATGTCTTGTCATCATCTAACATACCGACTTATATCACCTATTTTGAGGACGGCATCGCTGCTTTATTGAGTAAAGGGCAGGAATTAGGGTTAATCCGCACAGACCTGCCCCAATCGTTGTTGATTCGTGTATTTACGGCCGTTGATGATGCGGCCGATAACTGGTTCCTGGCAAAACGGGATGAACTCGATCCATCCCAAGTGGAACCAATTGCTCTACAGGTCTATGAAACCTTGAAGCGCGTGGTCGAAAAGTAAAAAAAGATGATAAACGTAAAAAATTTGAACTTCACTTATGAAAAAATGACTGATCCGGCCGTTCGCGACCTGACCTTTGCCATTGAACCGGGGGAGATTTTTGGTTTTTTGGGGCCAAGTGGGGCGGGTAAGTCGACGACCCAGAAGATTCTGATCGGCTTGCTGCGTGAGTATGGGGGTGAGGTTTCCATTTTCGGCCGTGATCTGGCGAGTTGGGGATCGGATTTATATGAACGTGTTGGCGTTTCTTTTGAGCTGCCTAATCATTACCTTAAGCTGACGGCTCGTGAGAATTTGACCTACTTTGGTTCGTTGTACGGCCGTTCAACCGAATCGCCTCAAGCGCTTCTGGATTTAGTTGATCTTGGCAATGAGGGGGATTTACTGGTTTCCCAATATTCTAAAGGGATGAAAAACCGCCTTAGTGTTGCCAGAGCCTTGCTGCACCAACCTGACCTGCTATTTCTTGATGAACCGACGGCTGGCCTTGACCCTGTAAACGCCTGTCGCATTCGTGACTTGATCTTAGCGCAGAAAAAGGCGGGAAAAACTATCTTTCTGACTACTCATGATATGGTCGTGGCTGAGAGCCTTTGCGATCGGGTGGCCTTTATCGTTGATGGGCGAATTGAGGTAATCGGCCGACCTCATGATCTTAAGCTGGAACACGGCCGTCGCGTTGTCCGGGTTCAGTATCAAAACGGCCGTGGGCCGACTCACCAGGATTTTCCTCTATCTGATTTGGGCCATAACGACACCTTCGTAAAGTTGCTCCGCCAACAGCCCGTCCAAACCATTCATTCTCAAGAAGCGACCCTAGACGATATCTTCGTTGCGGTGACAGGACGAGAACTGGCATGACGACGTTAATTCCTAAACGCCTGCTCAATACCATAGTGTGGGATATTCGGCTCCAATATCGGAATGGCTTTTACTATGCCGTCCTAGTCGTTGTCGTCTTCGCCATCGTCCTGCTAAACCGACTGCCCCAAGAGACATTGGCCTGGGTTTTGCCAATCTTTGTCTTGGGCAACCTCCTGATGAATGGGTTTTATTTCATCAGCGGCCTTGTTTTGTTGGAAAAAGGGGAAGGGACGTTGGAGGCTCAAATTGTAACGCCGTTACGCGGTCAAGAGTATCTGTTTGCTAAGGTTGCTACTTTGACGTTGTTATCTTTAATTGAAAATCTGGCTGTTGTGGCCCTGACTTATGGTTTTGGCCCCTATTTGCTCATGGTCTTGGTCGGCTTATCTCTGGCAGCCCCGCTATTTGCCTTGTTTGGCTTCATGGTTGTGGTTCGTTACGATGCCGTCAACGAATTTCTGCTGCCATCCATCGCTTATGCCAGTTTGCTTTCCTTGCCGATGATGACTTATCTCGGCCTGAACTTGTCCTGGCTTATCTATCTTCATCCGTTACAAGGCAGTTTGGTCTGGTTAACGGCCGCATTTCAACCGATTCCAGCCTGGCAGCTTTTGTTTAGTCTCTTCTATAGTTTAATCTGGATCGGTATTGGCGCGCGCTTTAGTCGCCGGGCTTATTACCGTTTTGTTGTTCTACAGGAAGGTGTTCGATGAGCCACTTACACGTTTTGCGGGGGCTGGGGCCAATAGATGCGAAAAGTATCGGCCGTGATGCTTTGCTGCGCTGGGTCATCTTGCTGCCCATCCTCATCGCCCTGCTAGCTCGCTGGTTTTTACCTATCCTTATCGAACAGGTCGAAGCCATCGTTGGAATCGACATTCTGCCTTACTATCCACCATTAATGGCTTATATGCTGCTGTTACTCGTCCCAAATTTAATTGGCTTTGTGACTGGCTTCTTGATGCTAGACCAGCGTGATGACCGTACATTATTTGCCCTTCAGGTAACGCCTTTATCCTTAAATGGTTATCTCCTCTATCGGCTATCGATGCCGGTGATTTTGAGCTTTGTGTTGACCTTGATCGTACTGCCTCTCTCTGGGCTTGTTGCGCTTGATTGGATGGTTTTGCTGGTTGCAGCGCTTTCGGCCGCGCCAATGGCTCCCATTTTTGCCCTGGCTCTGGCCGCTCTCAGCCAAAACAAGGTGCAAGGCTTTGCTCTGATGAAAATATCTGGCATTGTGCTTCTGCCACCCCTGGCTGCCTACTTCATCCAATCGAATTGGCAGGTGCTGCTAGGCTTGGTTCCTACTTATTGGCCTGCTAAGACGCTCTGGTCGATCCAATCATTCACCGCTGGTAGCTCTGATTCAATCTGGTTCTATCTACTGGTTGGTTTGGCCTATCAACTTCTTTTTTTGGTGTTTTTAGTCCGGCGATTTGAAAAGATTATGCATCGCTAGCGCATCGCCAATCTTCTCTTGACGAACTGACATGGCCGATGCCACTGTTTTTGGCCGTACATTAGCGCAGAAGCGAATAAACCACCTGTTCAAAGCGAAATGGATGCTCTGCAAAGGGCCGACAGGGATGTCGGCGCTCCATTAACAAAAACTTCGGCCACCCCCGCTTTCTTCACGTGATCCAACTTGAGATGCTGCCAAATCAGGATTACAATTATCTGAAAGTTTTTTGTGAAAACAGGAGGGTGATTATGCAGGCTAGCAGACTGTTTGGATCGAAGCCAAAGCGTATCATGGTGGTTTTGCTTGTTTTCCTGGTGGGAGCGGTGCCGATTTTTTGGCTGGCCAACTTAGGAGAGAAGATAGCTCAGGCGAATCCATCTCCGGAAGTTCTTACATCCTTTGGGGTCTGGCAGGCAGCTGATGTGAACCAATCAGGATTACATTCTTCCCCACAATATATGACAGTGTTGGACGGCCGACTTTACTTTGTGGCCAATGATGGCGTCGTCGGATATGAGCTGTGGATGTATGACCCGGCGGTGGGGAATCCTGTCCTGGTAGCCGATATTACTCCAGGCAGCGCTAGCACAGACTTTTTCGCCCAACCTCAGGTGCTGGACGGCCGTCTCTATTTCCGGGCCGACAATGGCATCATCGGCGCCGAACTATGGGTTCACGATCCGGCCATACCTACCACAACCCTCGTGGCCGACATCTGGCCCAACGCTCCTGGCTCCTCCCCTGGTGAACTAACAGCCATAGATGACCGCCTATACTTTCGGGCCGATGACGGCCTAAACGGTGTCGAGCTGTGGGTCCATGATCCGGCCGTCGCTTCAACCTACCGGGCAACCGATATAAATCCCGCTCAAGGCGATTCTGACCCTAACCATCTGACTGAACTCAACGGCAAATTATATTTTTCTGCCGATGACGGCCTAAATGGTGCTGAACTTTGGGTCCATGATCCAGCCGTTCCAACCACAACCCTCGTAGCTGACCTTTATCCCGGCTCGTCAAGCAGTTTTCCACGAGACCTTGAAGTCTTAGACGACAAGCTCTATTTTCGGGCCAAAGATGGCAGCATCATTTACAGATTATTGGTCCATGACCCGGCCGTTCCAACTACGACCTTGGCACCCAACGCCATACCCAACCCTTGGGAATTGACCGCGTTGGACGGCCGTCTTTATTTTTCAGCTGATGGCGGTTACGGTCGGGAGCTTTGGATGTACGACCCTGCCATTCCAACCAGAACCCTTGTCGCCGATATCTGGCCTGGCTCTCAAGGTTCATTCCCTGCTGATTTCGAGATAATGGACGACACTCTTTACTTCCGGGCCAACGATGGTATCCATAACACTGAACTGTGGATGCACGATCCAGCCTTTGACCGCACCTTCCTGGTTGCCGATGTTGAACCAGGAAGTATTAATTCAAGCCCCGCATTCCTGACCGCCCTCAACAACAAACTATACTTCAGCGCGTATAATTTCTTTACAGGCGTAGAACTATGGGTCCATGATCCGGTTGTACCAACGACAACAGTCGCGGTGAACCTGAATCCCCGCACATTCTCGGCCGAAATAGATGATTTGACCGTCCTGGATGATGTGCTTTATTTCGGGGCCATAACCGAGGACTCTGGTAGGGAGTTGTGGAGCTATGATCCGGCAGTATCTGTCCCCACTCAGTTAACTGATATCCACAGCGGCAACCAGGACGCCTATCCAAAACATATGACGCCCCTGGATGGCAAACTTTATTTTGCTGCCACCAATTCTATTCTTGGCGAGGAGCTTTGGGTCTATGATCCGCTCCTGGCAGCGGCATCATTGGTAGAGGATATCCGTCCTGGAGCAAACGATAGTTCGCCGTCCGCATTGGCGGCAATGGACGGCCGTCTCTATTTCAGCGCCCTCGGTATCGGGACAGGTTGGGAATTAATGGTTCATGACCCCATAAACCATACAGTCAATCTCGTTTTCGATATCTATCCTGGCGATCCGAGCGGCTCTCCGAAAGACCCCATTGTACTGAACAACATCCTTTATTTTTCGGCCAATGATGGTGTCAACGGTCGGGAACTGTGGCGGCACGACCCGTCCGGACCTACCACCATGTGGGTAACCGATATTGACCCCGGCAACAACGGCTCTAATCCAGCAGATATGGCTGTACTGGACGGCCGTATCTATTTTTCCGCCTCTCCAGGCGATGCCAACCATGAACTATGGGTCTACGACCCGGCGACTTCGACTACCAATCTGGTGGCTGACATCCAACCCGGAGACAACGGCTCTTTTCCAGTTGAAATGATCGCCTTTAACGGCCGTTTATACTTATGGGCAGATGATGGCATCAATGGATTGGAACTCTGGATGCACGATCCATCTGGTCCGACATCTGAATTAGTGACTGACCTAAATCCAGGAAGTGGTGGCTCTCTCCCGTATCCAATGGCCGTCATCAATGGCCTCCTCGTCTTCGGCGGCGATGATGGCCTGAACGGTCAAGAATTATGGGTGTATGATCCCGCTTTAGACCAGGTGATAATGGCAGCCGATATCCAACCCGGCCCTGGCAGCTCCCTGCCACATCATTTCAACTCAATCAACAATCGTCTCTATTTTCGCGCCGATGATGGCGTGACCGGCATTGAACTTTGGGTGATGGAAGTACCGGGTTTATCCTCGGCTCTCGAAATCTTCCTTCCGGCGGTTTTCAGACAAAAGCCATAACCCGCTTTCGATAATGATTGCTATGGTTCTCCCTCTATGTTAAAATTCACCTATCCATAAAAGGGTAGGATAAGTCGTGTTATTGGTGAATAAAGAGACTCTTTTTATGATTATTTAGCCAAACATGACAGAACGATGTTAGGAGGATTTAGTTGGAACGCAACGAATCGAGAATGACTTGGGGAATTATCATTGGCCTCATATTGGTTGGGGCGTTTGCTTCGGCCGTTTGGCCGACCATCTCTGCGCAAATAAACGGCGGATCTGCTGAGGCGATCCGGGAACCGGCTGAACCAATCGTCATCGATATCGAAAGCTATCTGATGGGCAAGGAGATATTGGGGCTGGTTGATGACTTTGCGCCTGATGGTCTAAAAGATGCAGTGAATGATGTAAACGGCCGAGAGTTAAGCCAACCGGTGGCAATCGGTATTCTTGCTGCGCTTTCAATTGGGGGAATGGTGCTTTTGGCTGGGCCTATCGCTTTGATCTACACTCGACTCGAAAAGCAGTCCAGTACCATTAAAGAGGATGAGGTTTACCAGTTAGCTGTTTCAGCATTGGACAAGCGGCAGAAAGCTGAATTGAAAGAGATGCAACAAGCAAATCCGGGTCGAATCAATGACGATCCGGTTGAAGACCGAAGAGGGTTTTCATATACAATGGCTTTCTTGGGCCTCGTTTTTGCCTGGGTAATTGGGGCATTGATAGGGCAGGCTGCGTATGGTGGTGAAATGGTTGAGTCCGGTGGGCAGCTAGTCAATCCCGCTTCAAACATCATCCTGATTGTTCTAGCTGTTGCCGTTGTCGCATTCTTCCTCTACTTTCGTTTCATTCGGAAACCAGAAGATATTGATTTGACTGAAACAGATAACAATACCGTTTCCTGGGGCTGGCTTTGGGTCATTGTTTCTGGCATGTTGATTGTTGGTATTGGAACGGGGTTGGCGATTACCTTGACTGGTGGTGCGTAAGACGTAATTGGTAATTCGTAATAAAGCTCTCCTTTTTAGCTACCTGTTACGAATTGAAATCTTAAACTATAAACTTTTAGCCAGGCCTAATCCGCCTGGCTTTTTGCTCAAAACAGATAGATGAAAGTATCAGAGATACAGGATAAGTTAGACGAATATCGAGAACGGTTGTTGATGGCGATTGAACCGCTGCCAGATGAAGCGCTGACGGCTCCTGGCGCGATGGGTGAATGGAGTATATCTGATATTTTGGCCCATATTACTGCCTGGGAATCTGAGTTGGTCACTGCTCTATTACGAATCAATCAGGGTAAAAAGCCGAGCAAGATGATTGCCGCGTTTGAAGATGTTGATGGTTATAATGCCCGACGGTATAAAGAGAATAAGGGGCGGGACATCGAACGTATATTTGATGACTTACAGGGGGTTCGGGTTCAGTTAGAATCATGGTTGGAAGAATTTAGCGACCGAGATGTTAGCGATCCGAAACGATACAAATGGTCGAAAGGGTTAACGTTGGCTCATATCATTAAAGAAAATAGCTATGGGCATGATGCGGAACATTTGCCGCATATTGAAAATTTTGCTGCATTATGGTTGGCTGGGCATGGAGAACGATAGGATGGAACAAACGACTCAGATGAATGATGGTTATCAGGCGGCGCACGAATCGGCCGTTTTCATTGACCGTAGTAATTTAGGGATATTGAAATTTACCGGAGAGACGCGCCTGGACCTGCTAAACCGTATGTCCACTCAAAAAGTAATTGGCCTGCAAGATGGACAGGGGGCGGCGACGGTGTTAACGACGGAGATAGGCCGTATTATTGACCGCCTTATCCTCTATACGACCAACGATGCCGTTTACTGCCTGACGGGTGAGGACAACAATGACAACATCGGCCGTTATCTGATGGGCTTTGTCTTCTTTATGGATGATTTTCACATTGATGATTTAACGGCCGACACGGTTGTCTTTGGGGTTTATGGCTGTCAGGCTGGTCAGATTTTGAGCGGTATATTTGGGGATGAGATTGGACAGCTTCCGCTCCATCATTGGCGGCAGGTTGAACATGAAGGAACGGCCGTTTATCTTCATCGGACGGATGCTGTTGCCGGAGATGGCTATTTCGTTATGGGGCATATTGATGACAAGGCGGCCATTCAAGCGATGCTGACTGACAGCGGTATAGTGTCCATTGACCAGCCAACCTTCGATTATCTCCGCATCGAATCGGGCCAACCTCGTTTTGGACAAGAGCTAGGGACTGATTACATCCCTCTTGAAGCAAATCTTTGGGATGATGTCTCTTTCAACAAGGGATGTTATACGGGCCAGGAAGTGATTGCTCGAATGGAAAGTCGGGGCCGTATCGCTAAGAAGCTGGTCAAACTTCAGCCAGTTTCTTCCCTTGAAAGCGGTGTTGAATTGCGAGCTGCTGGGAAAAAGGCTGGTACGGTTACTTCTACCGCTGACGGGCCTCAGGGGCCACTGGCCTTGGCCTATGTTAAAACCGCCTTTATAGAAAACGGTGAGCCATTAACGGCCGATGAGGTTTCAGCGACGGTTGTTGTTTGAATAGTAGCAACTTAGGTTATTTAAGGAACTATTAGATGAGTACGATGCCCTTGGCCGTTAGTTTTATGCCTTTGGAAACGCGGCATGATGTTATTTTGCACGTGGCTCTTAAAGCTGAGGCGTTGGGGTATGAGGCCATTATGATGCCGGAGACCTGGTCGTATGACATGATGGTGCTGCTGACTGAAATTGCCATGAAAACGACTCGGCTGCGGGTTGGTACAGGCGTTATCAGTATGTGGGGGCGCACGCCAGCGGCCATTGCGATGGCTGCATCGACTTTGAATCTGGTTAGTAACGGCCGTTTTTCCCTTGGCCTGGGCAGCAGCTCACGCCCGTTAACGGAGGGGCTACATGATAGGGTCTTTGAGAAGCCGTTTTCCAAGCTGCGCCAAAGTCTGACCCAAATCCGGGCCTTACTCGACGGGGAACGGATACCGTTGCAGAATAACCCTGATGCTCGACCGCTTAAACTCAATTTGCCAACTCAACCAGATTTACCCATTTATTTAGGCGCTTCAGCGGAAAAATCGATTCGTCTGGCGGGAGAGTTGACTGATGGGTGGATGCCGTTCCTGGTTCCGTATGACAGCTTGCCCACCTGCATTGAGATTTTGAACGATGGGGTTGCGAAATCGGCGACACCAACTGTGCCGCGTCAGGTCTTGATGCCGATCCCGGTTATGGTCGATGAAGATGAGGAAAAGGCAAGGGGGGCGATGGCCTGGTTTCTGGCTTTCTATATGATGTTGATGGGGCCGGTTTATCCTAACATGTTGGCCCGCTTGGGCTATGGGGCGGAAGTGGCTGCTATTCAACAGGCGAATGAGGGTAGAAAACCGACTGTTGTGCCGCCAGAGGCTGAGGAGATGCTTCGGAAACTGACTGTTTTCGGCCGTCCTGATGCCGTCAAAGCGCAGTTGAAAAGGTGGCATGAGCATGGAACAACCACCGCCTCACTGCTGCTAAATCCAGGGTTGACCATCGAACAGTATGATTTGATTTTAGAGAGTTTTGTCTGATTTGTTGATTGCAACGAAGCGCATACTTAGAAGACTTTCCCTTTTATCAAAAACTGAAATTTTATCCTTCTAATATACCTCCGCCCCGCTTCCCCAAATTCGTATATTACTCCAATATCAGGTATAATTTAGCTGGTAAAAGCTACCTGTCATGAGGTGGCATTTTTTGTTTTTTAGCACAATGAAAAGACAAGCTAAACCATTCGGCTTGTGGAGGTTTCCTTGGATATTGGGACAGTTTCAACAATAGATATTAATCAAGAGATGCGGAGCGCCTATCTCGACTATGCCATGAGCGTGATTGTGGCTAGAGCGCTGCCAGATGCCCGTGATGGTCTTAAACCCGTTCACCGTCGTATCTTATATGCCATGCACGATATGGGGATTCGGCCGACATCGCCCCATCGTAAAAGCGCTCGTATTGTTGGTGAAGTATTGGGTAAATACCATCCCCACAGCGACCAGGCGGTTTATGATTCAATGGCCCGCATGGCCCAGGATTTTTCGCTGCGCTACATGCTGGTTGATGGACAGGGTAACTTTGGGAGTATCGACGGCGACAGCCCAGCCGCCATGCGCTATACCGAAGTTCGGCTGGCCCGTTTAGCTACTGAACTATTGGAAGATATTGAAAAGGATACGGTCAACTTTGGGCCGAACTTTGATGATAGTCTCCAAGAGCCTTTGGTCTTACCAGCCCGTTTGCCCAACCTGCTTATCAACGGTGGTTCTGGTATTGCGGTTGGCATGGCGACCAATATCCCGCCCCACAACATGAATGAAGTATGTGATGCGATTGTTTACTTAATTGGCAAGCAGGATGATGTCGATGATGTCACGCTTGAAGATTTGATGCAGTTTATCAAGGGGCCTGATTTCCCGACTGGGGGCATCATTTTAGGGTCGGAAGGGATTAAGAACGCTTTTGCGACGGGACGCGGCCGTATCATTTTGCGCGGTAAGGCAGAAATAGAAGATATGCCGGGCAAGAGCGACCGCTTGCGAATTAATATCACCGAGATTCCTTATCAGGTGAACAAATCTAACCTGATCGAACGGATGGCGGAGCTTGCCAACCAGGGCAAAATCACCGAAATCTCTGACCTGCGTGATGAATCAGATCGGAATGGTATCTCTATTATCGTTGAGTTGAAGCGGGGTACGCAGCCCAAAAAGGTACTTAACCAACTTTATAAGCATACCCAATTGCAACAAACTTTTGGGGTTCAGATGTTGGCTCTGGTCAATCGGGAGCCGCGTCTGCTTTCGCTGAAGCGGGCGTTGCAGATTTTCATCGATCACCGGGTTGAAGTCATTGCCCGCCGAACCCAGTTCGAGCTAGAAAAAGCCTTGCGTCGGCAGCATATTTTGGCTGGGTTGCTCATTGCTTTAGGTGATTTGGATGCTGTTATTGAAACGATTCGCAGGGCGGCTGATGCCGATGTGGCCCGCACTAGTTTAATGGAACGCTTTGGCCTGACGGAAATACAGGCGACGGCTATTTTAGATATGCAGCTTCGTCGTTTGGCCGCTCTGGAACGACAGAAGTTGGAGGACGAACACCGCGAAGTTAGTGAACATATCGACTATTTGCGCGGATTATTGGCTGACAAGAAAAAAATTCTGGAAATCATCAAAGAAGATGTTTTGGAATTGAAAGATAAGTATGGTGATGAGCGTCGTTCACAGATCGCCTTTGGCTTAGATGCTGAATTGAGTATTGAGGACATGATCCAGGATGAGGATGTCCTGATCTCTATCACTCAACGGGGCTATGTTAAACGTACGCCGGTATCTGCTTATCGTATTCAAGGACGTGGGGGCAAGGGTTTAATTGGTATGGGAACCCGTGACGAAGATGAGCTTGAGCATCTCTTTGCGGCTGGAACGTTAAACCATATCTTATTCTTCTCGGATAGAGGTAAGGTTTATTCGGAAAGGGCTTATGAAATCCCGGAACTAGATCGAACTGCCAAGGGCGCTTCTTTGATGAGTATTTTGCCGTTGATGTCGGATGAAAAGATAACGGCCGCACTGCCCGTTCACAGCTTTGAAGATGCTGAATATCTCACTATGATCACTCGGAAAGGGCGCATCAAACGGGTTGAGGTGGGGGCGTTTAAGAATGTCCGCTCTAGCGGTCTTATCGCCCTTAACCTTGATGAGGATGATGAGTTGGGGTGGGTGAAGATGACGGAGGGCAACCAGGACTTGATTCTGGTTAGTGAAAAGGGACAGTCTATTCGTTTTAGTGAGGAGGACGTTCGGGCTATGGGCAGAACGGCCGCAGGTGTTTATGCTATGCGTTTGGAGGAGGATGATCAGCTAACCGGGGCTGATGTTGTTCAGCCTGATTGTGATCTATTGCTCATTACTGAGAAAGGATATGGCAAACGCACCTCATTAGATGAGTTCCGACTCCAGAGCCGCTATGGTAAAGGCGTTAGGGCGATGGATTTAAGCGATTTAACTGGTCGTTTAGTTAGCGCTAGAGTGGTTAATCAGGATGATGAAGTGACCTGTATTTCGGCCAATGGTATTATCTTACGAACGGCCGTGACTACCATTTCTCGCCAGGGTCGTTACTCTCGCGGCGTGACGGTGATGGATATGAAAGGTAATGATATGGTTGCTTCTGTCGCTATCGTTCGAGAAGGTCATTTGTCACGAGTTGATGAAGAAAGGCTGGAAAACGGACAGCAGCCAGAAGCAGCTACAGAAGAAACGGCCGCAGTACCAGAAGAAACGACATAGGGAGAGATGTTTTGACGATTATAACTAACATGGAGGATATTTTAACATCGGCTAAGAAGGCGAATGAATTAGGCATTCCGCCTGGTATTGTTACTGATCTCATCTACCGTCTTTTATTTAATGAAGGTAATGTTGATGTCGGCCGTTTTGCAAGTACCCTCCGCTTAAATCCTCAACTTTTAGATGAGGTTTTGACACGTTTACAACAAGATCATCTCATTGAGGTTGTAAAAACAGGTCGAATTGGACGGTTAAGTTATACCTATGCTCTGACTGAGGCTGGTCTAAACCGCGCCCGCGATGCAATGACCCGAAGCCAATATGTTGGCCCGGCTCCTGTCAATATAGACGATTATAAGAAAGCGATTGTCTTGCAAACTAACGAGCGAATGGATATCTCGCCTGAAGAGGTTAAGGATGTCTTGAAGCCGCTCATCTTACCTGATAATTTCCACCGACGAATCGGTCCAGCTGTTGCTTCCCGCTCATCTCTTTTTCTTTATGGGCCGCCAGGAAATGGTAAATCGACCATCGCTCAATATGTAGCCGAACTATTGGCTGGTTCCGATCCTATTTATTTGCCTTATGCGTTGGTAGCCGGGGGGCAGATCATCCAGATTTATGATCCCTTGGTTCACATTCCTTGGGAAGATTCACGGCCATTTGAGGTTCGAGAGACAAATACAGGTGGCCTTAGTAAGAATCAAATGGATCAGCGGTGGGGGTTGTTTCAGCGTCCAGGGGTGATGGCTGGTGGTGAACTCACGATGGATTCGTTAGATTTGCGCTTTGATCCTATTGCTCGCTTTTATGAAGCGCCGCTGCAATTGAAGGCCAATGGGGGTATGTTATTGATCGATGATTTCGGCCGTCAACGGATGAGACCGGAAGAGCTGCTCAACCGCTGGATTGTTCCACTTGAAAGTGGTTTTGACTTTCTGCGGCTGCAAACAGGCCAGCCGATTGAGATGCCGTTTCGCCAGTTGATTGTTTTTGCCACGAATCTAAATCCAAATGAGCTAGTTGATGCTGCGTTCATGCGACGCATTCAAATGAAGGTTGAAGTGGCTGGCCCTGACGAAAAATTGTATTATCAAATTTTTACTACGATGTGTAAGGCGAAAAATATCTCATTTGATAAAGATGGGTTTGTGCATCTTATTAGTAAGTGGTATCGAAACGGGGATAGGGTCATGCAAGCTGTTCATCCGAGGGATATTCTGAACACGTTGACGGCTATCTGTGAATATGAAGGGATGACCCCTCGCCTGACGCCGGAGCTAATTGATGAAGCTTGCACTAGTTATTTTGTAACGGCCGAATAAGTATACTGTTAACGAATTGTTTTGGATTTTTGGGGCTTGGATTCCTGCGAAGGTAGGAATGACCGAATTCAATTTATTTTTTAACAGCATAATAAGTTGTTTTATAGGGAGACTACGGCCGTTCAAGCACTTAGGTGTGTGCATTTGCTGAAATATTCGCTGATACCCTATTCTTGTGCTATACTGCCCGCCGTTAACTCAGGAATTTCAAGAGGAACATCCACATCACCCCTGGATTCCCATTTTAGAATTTAAATTCAAGTAATTTCAAGATGCCCTGTTTGTGCTGATGGGGCATTTTTTGCGCGGCATGGCCTTCCTTGTGAACAAAGCGCTTGCCGAAAGCAAGCTTGGGGAATGGTGCCCGAAAGGGCATGCCTCCGTGAGGAGGACATTCATTAGTGTATGCCTGAAAAGGTATGCTGCACAAGGAATATCATGATAAACGAATTTGCGACCTTAGGTCTGCATCCTGATGTGGTGCAGGCGGTGGCCGAACGCGGCTATCTTTCACCAACTCCCATTCAAGAAGGCGTCATTCCCTTGATGCTGGCGGGCCACGACATTCTTGGTCAGGCTCAGACAGGCACGGGAAAAACGGCCGCCTTCTCCCTCCCAATTCTTCACACCATCGACCCAAGTCAAAAGCGGGTTCAAGCCCTGATCGTTGCCCCGACCCGCGAGTTGGCTTCTCAAGTGTCGCAGGCGATCTATGCTTACGGCCGTTTACGTGGCGTTCGTGTTTTGGCAATCTATGGTGGGCAGCCGTACGGCCGTCAAATCGCCCGTCTTAAGAAAGGGGTTGATGTGGTTGTTGGCACGCCCGGCCGACTGCTCGATCTGATTCGCCAGGGCGCACTGGATTTGAGTGTGGTCCAAACATTGGTGCTTGACGAGGCTGATGAAATGCTTAGTATGGGCTTCATCGAAGATATCGAAACCATCTTGCAAGAGACGCCAGCCGACCGCCAGACGACCCTTTTCTCTGCCACTCTCCCAACTGAAATTCGGCGTTTGGCTGACAAATATATGAATAACCCGCAGTCAGTTACGATTGACCGCAAGCAGCTAACGGTTGCGGCTATTGAGCAGCGGGCTTATTTGGTTAATCAAAAGGATAAGCTGGCGGCGTTGACCCGCCTCTTTGAAATGGAAGAGATGGAAAGCACCCTTATCTTCGCTCGTACCCGGGTTAGTACGGGTGAACTTGCCAGCGCTCTAACTGGACAAGGCTATCCGGCAGAAGCTCTGAACGGGGACTTGAGCCAAGATGCCCGCGAACAGGTGCTGAACCGCTTTAAGCAGAACCAGAGCAAGGTGTTGGTCGCTACTGATGTGGCCGCTCGTGGTCTGGATATTGACGACATCTCTCATGTCTTCAATTACGATTTGCCCCTTGACCCTGAAAGTTTTGTCCATCGGGTCGGCCGTACTGGTCGGGCAGGTAAGAAGGGGATCGCTATCTCTTTTGTTACCCCTGGTGAACGCGGCCGTTTGCGCCGCATTGAGCAGTATGCTCGCCAAAAGTTGACTATGGCTGAATTGCCTACTGAAGCAGATATTTTTGCTAATCGGGAAGGGCGTTTGATGGGTAAGATGGAGGTTTGGCTTAAGCGAGGGCGCTGCGCGAAGGAGAAAGAGATGGTGGCTACCCTGGTTGAAGCTGGTTATGATCCGGTGGATATTGCTGCGGCTGCCATTAAGCTGGCCCGGGCTGAAGAGAAGCAGCGGCCTATTGCGGCGATTCGGCCGTTGGAAAACAAACCACAAAGGAGTCGTGGTCGGAGAGGGGGCAAATATGGTAATGGCCGTTCAGATGGGAACGGAAGCCGGAGCAACCGTCGGAATGGAAACGGCCGAAAAGGTAACAAGCGTTCCCACGAAGCTGGTATGGTTCGGTTGGTTCTAAATGCAGGCAAAGCCCAAGGCGTTCGCCCTGGCGACGTTGTTGGCACTATTGCCTTCCACGCTGACATCCCTGGCTCTACCCTGGGCGCGATTCTCATTCAACCGGAAACGACCTACGTCGATGTCCCTGAAAACCTTGTGGGCAAAGTATTGGATAAAAAGGGCCGCTACCAAATTCACCGCCAACCCGTTACTGTTGAGCGGGTCAACTAAATAAGCTCACGATCATCTTTAAAAAATAGCCACGAATTACACGAATTTTTCTACCTTATAATTCGTGGCTAATATCTTTTAACCCTGGAAGAGGTCCATTGCGCCTTTTATGACAGAGCCTTCACCCGTTGTCTTGCCGCCAGCAGAGGGGGCATTTTTCAGTACACGATCGGCCAGTCTTGAGAAGGGTAGGGATTGGAGCCAAACACGGCCGGTTCCTTGTAAAGTCGCCAAGAACAGCCCCTCGCCGCCAAATAACATCGACTTCATATTGCCAGCCCGCTCAATATCATAGTTAAGGTGGGATTCAAAGGCGACGATACAGCCGGTGTCGACCCGCAGCTTGTTGCCATCTAACCGTTTCTCAACGATGGTGCCGCCAGCATGAATGAAAACCAGGCCATCTCCACGCAATTTCTGCAAGATAAAGCCCTCGCCACCAAAGAGACCAGAACCGAGGCGCCTGTTAAAGGCGATAGAAATCTCTGTTCCTAAAGCCGCTGCCAAAAAAGAATCTTTTTGGCACAATAGTTCACCGCCTGTTTCATCCAGGTCAATGGCAATAATCTTGCCTGGGTAGGCGGCTCCAAAAGCAACTCGGCTTTTACCTTGACCACGATGGGTGAAATGGGTCATAAAGAGCGATTCGCCAGTCACAGCTCGCTTGGCGACGCTGCCGAGTTTACCGAATAGTCCCTGATCTGGGTTGGAACCATCGCCCATCTTTGTCTCAAAGGTAATGCCGTCTTCCATGTATACCATTGCGCCTGCTTCGGCGATAACGGTTTCATCGGAATCTAGTTCGACCTCGACAAATTGTAAATCATCGCCAAAAATCTGATAGTCAACAACATGACTGTTTTTCATTTATTATCTCCTTATGTAAAGTAACAGGCTGTTAAATCAACTGAATAAGGCTCCGTCCACATTATATACGATAGGGCAAGTCTTTAGTTGCATTGAGTAGGGCGCATCTTTATCTGACCATGAAGGTAGCAGGTAAGATTCCTCGCTTGATCTGGAGATAGGACTGGGAGCGCTTTGCTATCGCTGCTAAGAAACTTCAATTTCGCCTAACAGATTTCTCCCTGGAGGATATTCGGCTTGGGAGGTATTGGGCGAACTCGGTCGAAATGACAAGGCGACGTTTCTTTGGCATTTGAGTAGCGTCTTGATGCTATGGGTTATTCAGAATGACGGGAGAACTATATAGGGATGGATTCCTGCCTGCGCAGGAATGACAGTTTCTTGAGTGACAGGCTAAGTTGAACTGTTACCTTTTTAGATCAGAAAGATAACTGCTACGCCAATAAAAGCCACGATTGTGCCAATGATGCCGCGTTTGCTGACTCGTTCTTTGAATAAAAGGTAGCTAATTGGTATGAGCAGGACAGGGGGTAAAGCCATCAGGGTTGAGGCGATGCCGACTTTGGTTAACTGCACTGCCATCAAAGAGAGCCAGATGCCTAAAAATGGACCTGCAAATGTGCCGCCGATGATGGCTTTGAAAGCTGTTTTATTTCGCCATTGAGTAATGGTCGGCCGTATTTCTCCCCGCAGCCCGGCCAGGCCCCACATCACCAAGATAGCGACAAAAATCCGAATCCAAGTGGCTGAAATGGTTGGGTAATCACCGACTAACCCAAACTTGGCTGCTACGAGATTGCTAGCTTGGCCGACAGCTCCTAAGAAGCCAAAGAGAAGGCCCCAGCCATATTGCTTGTTTTCAATGGCCGAACGGCCGGGCTGTTTTTCGGTGACGACCCAACCGACACCAGCAACGGTGATAAAAATGCCGAGCATCTCGATGGTTCCAATCGTTTCGCCCAAGAATATCCAGGCTAGAATGGTGCTTACGATGGGAACGGCCGACATCATCAGCATGGAATAGCGCGGCCCAATTGTGGCATAGGCTCGGAACAAGAAAGAATCTCCCAAGACCAACCCCAATACGCTCGACAGGGCCAGCCAGCCCCAGCGGAAGGGTTCGGTTGAAAGGGGCAGCAAAGTGCCTTGCAGCAGAAAATGGGTCAGGGTGATAAAAATCAAGGCAAATAGAAGCCTGCTGCGATTGACGACTTGCGACCCGACTAAGCGGCCGCTAAAGCTAAAGAATATCGCTGTTAAGGACCAACAGACGGCCGTTGCTATTGCAGCAAGTTCACCGAGAAATAGCATTATCCGATAAGGCCTTTACTAGACATAAGGTTGTCGGTAGGTAGTAATTGGTGATTAAGGATGGTCAGTTACTAATCACTTAAATCAGCCTCTATCCCCTCCCAAACGCTTTGATAATGTCTATCCTCAATCAGTTCTAAACTGCTATTATCTGGGTCGCGGAAGTAGATTGAGTGGGTTCCTTGTGACCAATCTTGCTCATGTTCTATCTCTACCCCGTGTTCTAAAAGGCGCTCTCGCCAGGCATCCATTTCGACTGAAGGGACAGCTAGGGCGACATGCTGATCGCCCATTGCGCCGTGACTGGGAATGACACTGACCCGATTCTCGATACCTGCAACGGTGAAGAGGATTAAGGTTGAATGGGGGCCAGTCTGCAGAAAACGGGCCTCGCCGAAAGCGGCCGTTAAGGGCAGCCCCAACACCTCTGTGTAAAACTGCGTCGCCCGCTCAAGATCGGACACATACAAAGCCACTTCAGCCACACCACTAATTGTTGTCATACTTTTTCCTTTGAACATAAGCAGATTTAGAAACGATCAACCGGAGATTGAATGATTTGACTTTAACTGAAAAAACAAACTTCTCCAATTCTCAATTTTGAGACAATATATTAGTCCTTTTTTCCCATTTTTACTCCACTCCTAAATCTCATTCACCAAATTACTTGACATATTCAAAGTTTTGTTGTATTGTTGCAACAGTGCAATTGTTGTAGTATCCCGCATCTATGAGTAAAGAGGATTTGTTAGAGAACTATGCCGGTGTCAGTGATGTAGCTGAACGTTTGAACATACATCCCGAATCGGTAAGACGCTTAATTCGCCAGGGTAAGTTGCCTGCAATCAAGTTTGGCAACAAATGGCTGGTTGAAAAGGCGATCCTGGAACAGTTCGCTGGTCGTTACGATCCAAGACCGGGTAATAAGGCAACGTTGTTGTAAGACATAACAGTTTTTGTGAATTTATAGCATTGTAGAAACAGTAAAGGCGAATGGCAGGTGGCAGTGGGTGGAGGAGACAAGTGGCAGAAGATTGGGAGGAAATTTGGCCTCCCATCTTCGCCACAACTGTCATTCATGAGTGAAAGAGGGTAATAATATGCAGAGAGCGCCAGAAGTAGAAAACTTTGCCCGCATTCGGGTAATCGGAGTAGGGGGTGGTGGCAGCAATGCTGTCAACCGCATGATTGATGAGGGTGTGGGCGGTGTCGATTTTATTGCTGTCAATACCGACTCTCAAGCCCTTCTTTTGTCTGATGCCCCAACCCGGGTTCGTATTGGTGAAAAGTTGACCAGAGGACTTGGTTCCGGCGGCAACCCTGAACAAGGTGAAAAAGCGGCCGAAGAGTCTGTCGAAGATCTCTACGAAGTGCTTAAAGGCTCTGACATGGTCTTTATTACGGCCGGAATGGGCGGCGGAACCGGCACTGGCGCAGCTCCTGTTATTGCTAAGGTCAGCAAAGAGCATGGCGCTTTGACTATTGGTGTTGTGACTCGGCCGTTTATGTTTGAAGGCAGCCGTCGCAACCAATCGGCCGAACAGGGCATTGACAAGCTCAAGGAGCATGTTGATACCCTAATCGTCATCCCCAACGACCGCTTACTCGAATTGACTGACAAGCGCATGACCTTGAATGACTCTTTTTCAATGGCCGACGATATTTTGCGCCAAGGTATTCAAGGGATCAGTGAACTAATTACCATTCCTGGTTTAATCAACCTCGACTTTGCCGATGTAAAAGCGATTATGTCTGAAGGTGGGGCAGCTTTGATGGCTGTTGGTAAAGGCGAAGGTGAAGATCGGGCCAGAATTGCGGCCGAACAAGCTGTTAGCTCCCGTCTGCTTGATGTCACGATTGACGGCGCCCAGGGCATTCTCTTTAATGTGACTGGTGGCCCAGATATGAGTCTGTTCGAGGTTAACCAGGCTGCATCTATTATTCGCGAAACCGCCCACCCCGATGCCAATATGATCTTCGGGGCTGTCATTGACGAAGCTATGGGTGATGAACTGCGGATCACTGTCATCGCAACTGGCTTTGAAAACCGCCATCCAACTCGTCGTGAATTCTTGCAAAGTCAGTATGGTCAGAGCCAGCCACGCCAGACACAGGCTGCCCCGGTGGCGCAAGCTCCTACACGGCGACAGGCTCCGGCCCCACAGCAAGCGCCTCCACAACGACAACCGGCCGAACAGCAGCAGCCTGTTCAGCCCCGCTTTGCACCCAGTAATCTGGATATTCCAGCGTTCCTTCGCCGTCGCTAGACGGCCCAACTTAGTTGTTCTCGACGAACGGTTTAACGGCCGTTCGTAATTACATCCTCTCTGCAAGCTTCCCCTGTCCAATGAAGGTCAGGGGAAGCGATTTTTTTACTCTTATAAGGAGCTGAAATCATTATTGATAGTCATAATCTATTCAATTTTCAAGGTAACTATTGCCCCTCTGAGTATAATAGGGCTACATCATCAGAACAAATTAAGTGCTAAAATTGACCAACATTCACTATTTTAAGATGATGTATGTAATATTTAGGTAATTAGTTGCAATATATTGATTGTAGTTTATCGTGAACATCCAAATAACCATATGATAAACTGTTCAATTACAATGAACAAGAAACAAAAGATAAGATATTTATTAGCGATTTATATAATAATAGCTTTGTTTGCAATTATACTCGGTTTTCTTGGTTTCAATCGGGATCAAGATAACTGGCAAGTAGTTTTTTTAAACTTGAGTACAGAGCTATTAGGCGTTGTTATTTTTTTCTTTTTGATAAAATATTTCTTTGCTTTAGATGAATGGAATTTATCAGAGCGAGTCGAAAAACTGGTTGCACGGGTAGAATTATTTGAAAGGAGATCGAGCCAAGTCTATTTTTTGGAAAGCCTTTCAAATGAGCAACAAATAGAACTTAAGGACAAGTTACAAAAGTCAAAGGATTTGCTTATAATTGGAGTTGCATTAAAAGGAACCCTTGAGCGTTTTTATCCTATATTTAAACGGAGACTCCGTAAAGGGCATACGATTCGAGTAATATTGGAAGAGCCAATAAGTCATGCTAGTCAAATGACAGTGAAAAGACGTTATAGTTATGAAACAGAAGATTTAAATTCTTGGCAGGCTGAAGTTAAATCTACTTTGCAAAGATTGGAGAAATTAAGAAATGATACATCGGGTAATTTAGAGATACGAACTATTGATGTTCATTTACCTCATGGTGCAATTCTGGTAGATAGAAAGGAGCCAAACGGAATGCTTTTTGGTTGGTATTATAGCTTTATGACTGAAGAAGAAAATGTCCCAAAGTTCCTTTTATATACTAATGATAAATGGTTTCCTCATTTCGCTCAAGAAGCCGAAGCTCTATGGGCAGCATCTTCATCTTGGGAAAATAATTAATAAAAGATCAACAAAATGTTAATTGAAATTAGTGGTACTCCAGGCTCGGGCAAATCCTCGATCATAAATTCACTATGCTGCGATAATAGGTATGACTGTCGAGTAATTGAATTAGACAACATGCGCTTTGATTTTCGGAATAGCACTTTTGAATCAAAGATATTATGGAGCATATTTAATACATATGCCAAAATAATGTGCCTTGAGAATGACAAAGAAAATAATATAAATAGCTTGACAATACTTAATAGAGGCTTATTTGATCGAATTGTTTGGGCAAAGCTCCTTAAGCTAGAAAACTCGGAGTTGATTAATACAGCTTACTATATTGAAAAGTTATTTAAAGAGAAAGTGGTTGCGAATCAACCAAATATCATTTTTTTACTTCTTACTTCTTACGAAAAAATTATTGCGCGTAAACCAAAATACTTATACCAACAACCTCAACCTCCTTGGATAGTTAATCTAAATACTATTGGCAAACTGAATAGACTATATATTGAGACTTTTCATGAGTTAAAAGATGAGCTAAATATAGTCTTGGTTGATGATATAACTGAGGATATAGATTTGGAAGGGAAAATTTCTATTGTCCAAGATAATACGGGTGGCATTTATCCAAGCAGTGAAATTTTTCGAGTTGGTAGTCGTATTCCGATCTTTTAGTTAAGTAATGCCTCTATTATCATAAACCAGGGGTCTTTGAGGATTTCTCGGATGGGATGGTTTTGGGGGGTATCGGGGGTTGGTTGGGGTTCTTCTAGGGCGGTGATGTGGAAGCCGTGTTTGGTGAGGGCTTGGGTGTAAAGGCTGAGGGGGTGGTGGTAGCGGATTGACTTGAGGGGTGAGATTCGGTCGTCTACTACAAACTTTTCCTCAAAATACTGACTTCTGAAATAGTCTGTCACCTGTTGGCTACTTGTTTGTCCTGCATTGTCAGTGAAACAGAATGGGTGAACGATTTGAAAGAGAAATCGGCCATCCTTCTTCAATACTCTGGCAACCTCAGCGATGGCTGCTGCTGGATCGGGTAGTTCGATTAGTAGGAAGTTTGAAACGGCCGCATCGAAGCTGCCTGCTCTAAAAGGCAGTTGCAAAGCATGGCCATTCACATAGTCCGAATTAGGCTGGACGGTGTTTTGGGCTGCTTTCAATAATGGCAGCGAGAGGTCAAAACCAGTTATTTGGTGTCCTTGCTGGGCTAATCGGCGAGCGAGATAACCTTCCCCGCAACCAATTTCCAGAATAGCCGTAGGTATTTTCCAGGCAGCTAATCGTTTGAATAGCGCTGGATCAGTGACATACTTACGGAAGGGATTAATCTCGTCCCGAATCATAGCGGTCCAATAGTCGGCCATCGACTGGTCGTTAAATGGGTTTGTCATTGTCTTTGCCTGATTTTTATTCAATAGATTGTTATACTTCCAGGTATCATGACGCACCAATTAAAGCAGCATCGGATGAGTTACACAACCAATATTGCCAAAACGGCCGCAGCCGATGTCACTCATTTTCTAGAAGAGACCTGGCCTCAAACTGTTGCCGTTCATAATGTTGAAGATAATCCTATTTATCAGGAACATGATGTCGATCTGCTTTGGACGGTGGTGGAGCGAAGCGGCCGTTTACGGATCATTCCTATCGAAATTAAAGGGGATACTTATCATCAGACTGGTAACTTTTTCTTTGAAACGATCAGCAATGAGTCGAAAGGTACGCCTGGTTGTTTCATGTACACCAGGGCCAAATGGCTTTTTTATTACTTTATTGAAGTTGGCACCTTATATTGCTTGCCAATGGCTATCGTGCGACCCTGGTTTTATGATCAGATGGAGCGCTTTGCGGAAAAGAAGACCAGTACCCCTGTTGGCAACGAGACGTATGTTACAGTCGGCCGTCTGGTTCCCATTCAAGATGTATTAGAAGAGGTCGAAGGCGTTTTCCAATATCAAAAAGAGGTGGCAGGCTGGCGGCTTTGTGAGTATGCAGGTTAATCTATGAGTTTTCGTGAATTTATTGAACAAACGGCCGAGAGCGGCGACCTTATCACCATTGACAAGCCTGTTAGCGTCGTCTATGAGCTGGCTAATGTGGCCCATGCCTTAGAGGGTCGGCCGGTTCTTTTTGAACATATCAAAGAACATCCTGACTGGCGGGTTTGTGCTGGGCCATGTTCAGATCGTAAATATTTCAGTATGAGCTTAGGTGTTCCGGTTGAAGATTTGACCAATCATTTGGCCCAATCAATTGAAAATCCCGAGCTTCCTCCGCTGATCGAAAGTGGCCCTTGTCAGGAGGTGGTGTTGGAGGATTTTGATCTAAACGATCTGCCAATCCTGCTACATCTTCCTGAGGATGCTGGTCATTACGTCGCTAGTAATGTAGTTATCACGAATGATGTTGAATTCGGCCGTAATATGTGTTACCACCGCCTGCTACGCCTGAATGACAAACGTTTCACGGCCCGCATCATTGAGAATCGCGGAACGTATAACGCATTCCAGAAGGCCGATGGCGATCTACCCATCGCCATTTGTATTGGTGTCTCTTTGGCGACTCACCTGGCGGCTTCTATGTCGCCTCCACCCGGTATTGATGAATTGTCAGTTGCTAACGCCCTGGCCCCAACGCCTCTGGTCAAATGTATTACCAATGATCTAGCGGTTCCGGCCAATGCGGAGATCGTACTGGAGGGGCGTATCTTGCGCCAGACCCATTCCGAAGGGCCGTTTATGGATTTGACTGAAACGATGGATATTGTTCGTCAACAGCCGATCATTGAAATTGATCTCATCACCCATCGTCGTCAGCCCATCTATCATGCCTTGCTGCCGGGTGGATTAGAACACAAGCTGTTGATGGGTATGCCCCGTGAACCGACCATTTTTGCGGAGGTGAATAAGGTTGCTCGATGTACGGGGGCAAACATTACCCCTGGAGGCGCGTCGTGGCTCCATGCGGTTGTTCAAATTGATAAGCAAGGGGCTGCGGACGGCCGAAAAGCTATCGAAGCTGCCTTTCGAGGCCATTCTTCCCTCAAGCATGTCTGGGTTGTCGATACGGATGTAAACATTTATGATCCGGCTGCGGTAGAATGGGCTGTGGCAACCCGTTTTCAAGGGGATAAAGATTTAATGATCTTCCCTGACCAACCTGGCAGTTCGCTCGATCCATCGGGAACGCATGTTCCGGGTCAGAAAAGCAAGACAACCAAAGTGGGATTCGACTGTACCATTCCCTGGGGGGCAAAAAAGGAAAAGTTTGAAAAAGGACGATATGGCGCTGTTGATCTCGCAGCCTATTTGGAATAGCTTGCCCCTAAACGTTATACAACGAGACTTAGATTGATTTACAGGAGGACATAATGGAATTTGCTATCCTGCGGTTTTTGCAAGAAACAGAAAGCCCTGGGTTTATTGAACAAGAATTAATATTTGTCATTTTACTGTCAATTGCGGCTTTAGTTGCCATTGCTAGCAGACGTATTCGGCTGCCCTATACGGTTGCGTTGGTATTGGTTGGTCTGGTTCTTTCACTGCTGCCGAACCCGCTGGAGATTGAGTTAAGCAGCGAGTTAATTTTGGCCTTGCTCGTTCCACCGCTTATCTTTGAAGCAACATTGAATCTAAAATGGGAGAAGTTGCGCCGCGATCTAGCGCTCATTTTGCTTCTGGCGATTGGTGGTACCTTAATTGGGACATTTATTGTTGGTAGTATTGTGATGGTGATCGGCCGTACCCTAATTCCAGGGGTCGAAATACCATTTACGGCGGCGTTAGCCTTTGGGGCGCTTATCTCAGCTACTGATCCAGTGGCGGTGTTGGCTTTTTTCCGCAGCCTGGGTGTTGCAAAGCGGCTCTCCGTTTTAGTTGAAGGTGAAAGCCTTTTTAATGATGGGGTTGCTATCGTTATCTTTACCATCGCGGTTGCCGCAGGCGCAGCGGCAACGGGTCAAGGTGGGGAGGCATTTAGTATCGGTAATGCCATTGGCGAATTCTTCAAAGTCTCCTTTGGGGGGTTAGCGGTTGGCGTTGGCTTAGGGTTGGTTGTTTCCTACATTATCTTGAAAAATGTGGATGACCATCTGATTGAGACAGCGACGACGGTTGCCTTGGCCTTTGGCTCCTTTGTCATTGCTGAAGAGTTACATGTTAGCGGCATTCTAGCTGTTGTGGCTGCCGGACTGTTTGTCGGCAATGTCGGTACACAGAATACCTCTCCAACGACGAAAGTGACGTTGGACAATTTTTGGGAATTTGCGGCCTTTGTCGTCAACTCCCTGGTCTTCTTATTGATTGGGCTGGAAACAGATATTCTTGGCGAACGACCGAATTTAATTCCCATCATTGTGGCTGTTTTGGCGGTACTGCTTAGCCGAGCTATTGTCATCTACGCCTTTACTTGGCTTCACGCCAGAATGTCGCCTAAGGGTCGGGTTCCCGTCCCTTTCCGGCATGTGATGTATTGGGGTGGTTTGCGAGGCGCGATCAGTCTAGCGTTGGCTCTGACCCTGACAGGGGCGACCTTTGGGGCGGAGGTGGCTCAGGAATTGAAATTGATGACCTTTGGGGTTGTGCTGTTTACCCTTATCGTCCAGGGTATTAGCATTGCCCCCCTGATCCGAAAACTGGGATTATCGAAAAAGCCTGAACAGATCATTCAGCAGCAACGCCGGCAAGCCTTGCTCCATGCTACCCGGGCCGGGAAGGAGGAGTTGGACAAGCTCCATACAGAAGGCATCTTGCCTGGCGATGTTTGGCAAGCGATGGCAGTGGTTTATGATGATGAAATTGAACAACGTAATAAGGCGCTCCGAGCCTTGATGCGTGAATATCCTGAGCTTGAACAAGAGATTGTGCTGCAAGCTAGAGAAGATGTGCTTCGGGCGGAACGGTCGGCATTAACCGATCTGAATCGGCGGGGACTTATCTCGGAACAGGTATATCATGACCTGATTCAGGAGACGGACGGCCGTGCTGCGGCCCTGGAGTTGGTTCGCTCTACCTGGGGCATGGGTAACATGGAATCGAAGAAGGCGGAGGAATAAGATGACCTTTATCGTTTGTGCGACACGAGGGGGCGAAGGCAGCCGGGTAGCTCAAGAGGTGGCTATCCAATATGCTTTTGAGAATCAACAGAAATTGGTCTTCATGTATGTGGTTGATTTTAAGACCTTGGATGATTTCGATGCCCGTTTGATGCCATCAGTTCAGGGAGAGTTGAATTGGTTGGGCAAGAGCTTGCTTGGCATTGCTCGAAATCGGGCCGAACATGCCGGGGTAACGGCCGAAATCGTTATACGTGAAGGGGATGTGCGTCAGTCTATCGAGGAATACCTGCGAGAGAGCGGGGCAAACCTATTATTTTTGGGCGCGCCGCGCGGCACAACTGCCAACGTTCTTGATGATGATGCGATTGAACAATTTGCCCAAAGAATTCAAGACGATACCGGTGTTCAAGTTAAAATTGCCCGACCTGAGTCAATGTTGTCAGGGGTGGGGTAACGGTTAATAGTAAACAGTGACCAGTTGACAGTAGGCAGTGAGTGGCAAACTGTCTGCTGTCAATCGTTTACTGTTTGCTGAACCAGGCACACAATGTCGGATTACATCAAGGTCTATGAAGTTGGCCCTCGTGATGGATTGCAAAACGAAGCTACCCTCATATCAACCAAGCAGAAGAAAAGGGTTATCAAAGGCTTGATTAAAGCTGGCCTACGATCTATCGAACTAACCAGTTTTGTCAACCCCAAAGCCGTCCCCCAAATGGCTGATGCGGATGAGATAATGCGTCACTCGTTGGCCCAATATCAGGATCCAAATTTAGACTTTATTGGGTTGGTTTTCAATGAGCGGGGCTATGAACGTGCCTTAGCTACTGGCTGTAAGTCTATTGCCATCGGTGCGGCTGTTTCCGAATCTTTCAGTCAAGCTAACACTAATATGTCTACTACTCAAGCCTTGGAGATGTGTAGTAAGTTAGCCAATTGGGCGCGACAGGACAATATTTGGACACGGGCCTATATCAGCACAGCCTGGGTCTGCCCCTTTGAGGGCTATATTCGGGGGGATAAGGTGATTGCCTATGCTGAAAAGCTTTGGGAAAGCGGCGTCGATGAGTTGGCTCTAGCAGACACTATCGGCCATGCCAGCCCTTTAGATGTTGGGGAATTGATGGAGGAATTGGGCAAGCGGCTTGATATGAGTAGATTGGCCGTTCATTTGCACGATACTCAGGCTATGGGCTTGGTAAATACGGCCGCAGCTATTCAGGCTGGGGTTCGCATCCATGATGCCAGCGTTGGTGGGCTGGGTGGCTGCCCCTTTGCCCCCGGCGCTGCCGGAAACTTAGCCACAGAAGACCTTGTCTTTTTGGCTTATCGAATGGGGCTTGGGACAGGCGTTGATTTTCCAGCCTTGTGGGACGTTGTCGCTGATTTGGAAACGATGGTGGGGCGGCCGGTGGGCGGCCGTATCCGGGCTTGGTGGGAAAGCGAAGGTCGCTTGGCTGAAGCTGGCCCCGATATGAGCAGCCCAGCCTAATATTTGATTGTTTGATAAAATCAACAGTCAACTATTCCGTTTGATATTGTTTGTTTACCTTATAGGGTATCTTGTTTAAAGGAAGAATATGGTCGAGGATTTTTTGGATTTTATACTTATCTTAGCGATTGTTATTTCGGCCGCTAAAACGGGAGGCTATATTAGCAGCCGCTATTTTAACCAACCTTCTGTCCTGGGAGAGTTGATTGTTGGGTTGCTGTTGGGGCCATCACTCATTGATCTGCTGAGTTTGGATTTCCTGCATCATCCTGATTTGATTGATGAGGCAGTGACTTTGACGGCCGAGCTAGGCGTCTTGCTACTGATGATGCTGGCTGGCCTTGAACTACATTTGCCGGAGCTACTACGTTCTGGCAAGGTGGCTGCTTTGGCTGGCGTTCTAGGGGTCATTTTTCCTTTTGCATTAGGATGGGGGATGGCTCTTCTATTGTTTGACTCTGCAGCAGCAGAAGCGATTTTCGTGGGGCTTACTTTGTCTGCAACCAGCGTTAGTATCTCTGCTCAAACATTGATTGAATTGGGGAAACTGCGGAGCAGAGTTGGTTTGGCGATGTTAGGCGCGGCCGTTTTTGATGATATTCTCGTTATCCTGTTCCTTTCGATAGCAACCGTCATCTTTGGCAGTGATGGTGGGGTTACCACGATTGTGTCAACAATTTTGTCAATGATAGGTTATCTTATTGTTGCATCATTGGTTGGTTATTTTATTATTCCTAAGTTGACTGACTGGGCGAATAATCGGCCCAGAGTTAGCCAGAGTTTGCTGACCTTCGCGCTGGTGTGTTGTTTGTTGTTTGCTTGGACGGCCCAAGTAATTGGCGGTATGGCGGCCATCACTGGCGCTTTTCTAATTGGGTTATTCCTGGCCCGAACGCCTCATAGAGAACGGATAGAAGAAGGGTTGTCTGCAATGGCTTACAGCTTTTTTGTTCCAGTGTTTTTTGTAAATATAGGGTTGTCCGTCAATATTTTTGATATTGAGGCCGACACAATCTGGATAGCGGTATTGCTTATTTTGATTGCGGTTTTGAGCAAAATTATTGGGAGTGGGTTGGGGGCAAGAATAGCAAGTTACAATTTGAGGGAATCTTTACAGTTAGGCATTGGCATGGTTTCACGAGGAGAGGTTGGATTAATCGTCGCCGCGCTTGCTTTTGAAGAAGGATTCTTTTCGGACAATATTTTCGCCATCATGGTTCTGATGGTCATTGTTGCTACTTTGTTAACACCGATTATGCTGCGTTATTCTTTCCGCGAGAGAGAAACGACAGCCGAGTTGATTTCAGAGTAAGCTGAATTTTTCAATTTTCTGAGGAAGGAATCGATAGATTATGTTTCAAATGGTATTACTTATCGTCGCAAAATCTGATAGGGTCCCTGATATCCTGGATGGCTGGGAAGCAGCCGGGGTCGGTGGCATAACAATCCTTGAAAGCACTGGATTAGGGCGGGTTCGTCAAGCAGCTATTCGGGATGATATACCGCTCATGCCCAGCTTGTCTCGCCTGTTTCAACACCGTGAAGTTCGTCATCGGACGATCTTTACAGTGGTTGATAGTGATGAAATGGTGGATAAGCTGATTGAGATAACCGAAGAGAAGATAGGTGATTTAAATAGTCCTGACAATGGGGTTATGTTTGTCCTGCCTGTTGCGCGGGTGGTTGGTTTTGAAGGCGCTAAGGAGAGGGCAAAAGGTGAGCGATAAGATAGGCCAATCGCTGCTTAACGAGGAACAACAAGCTATGCTTAACGGCGAGCAAGGCGTTGCTCGACAGATGGCGATGCGCTTATTGTTGGACATGGCTGCGACCGCTGGCGTTGCTGAACTGGTTCCGATCCAAAGCGCTCATCTATCGGGCGTTTCGCCGTTAACGGGCGGCTTGGGTTTACGCCGTTTCTTAGCTCGCTTAGCTGAAGATCCCCAAGCGCAGGTCGCTATTCCAACTACCTTAAACTCGGCTGGTTGTGATGCTAAGCAGTTTGAAGCGATGCGAATTACTGCGCCTAACTTCTTAGAGCATAATCAGGAAATTGTCCGCCTTTATACCGCTCTTGGGGTTCAGCCTACTCAGTCTTGTATTCCCTATGAATGGGATGGGGTTATTGTGGAGGGAACGGCCGCTTGGGCCGAATCAAACGCTATCTGCTTTGGCAACTCTTACTGTGATCTTGTTACCAACCGAGAGTCGGGTCTCTCTGCGCTGGCCTGCGCTTTGACTGGTTATACGCCTAGATATGGCCTTTTGCATGAGGAGAATAGACGGCCGAATCTTGAGGTCGTGGTGGAATGTGACTTAGCTGACCCCACCGATTTTTCTATTTTGGGCGATTGGATTGGCAAACAACGCCAGCCAACCTGGCAAATGGGTTATGGCCCTATACCATTAATTCGTGGTTTGCCAACGGAATTGGACCATGAACAGCGCAAAGCTTTAACGGCCGCAGCCGCGAATTATGGCTCTCCAATGATCTACATTGAGGGATTGAGTGAAGTGCCAGTGGTCGATGAATTTCAAGATCGGCTATATTTTACGGCGACTGATCTCGTCCAACGTTATGAGATACTGTGCCCAAAGTCGGCCGTTTCCCTAATCACCATTGGTTGTCCACAAGCGTCTATTGGTGAAATAAGGGCTACTGCTGCTTTATTGAAGGACAAACGGGTTGCCGCTGGCCCAGATAACGAAATGGGGCTGCCGCCGATTTGGGTCTTTACTTCTTCGGCCAATAAAGCCATTGCTGAAAAAACAGGCTTGGCGGCAATCATTGAGGCGAGCGGGGCTTTGCTGTTGGAGAACACCTGCCCTGAAGTCGTCCCCTATGATCAGTCCTGGGTCAAGCATGTTCTAACGAACTCTATGAAGGCTGAACATTATATAAAATCGGGATTGAACGGTATCCCAACTTCAGTTATGTCATTGGCAGATTGTGTTGCTGTTGCAACGGGGGAAAAGGTGTTTGAGGGGGCGGTTGATGCAACGGCCGTAAATGAGCAATCAAGTAAGCCATTGCCAGCAAAAACAAAAACTGGGGGGAATGGTTCAGATTTACCAACAGTATCCTTTACTAATCAACCATTTCAAGCTACCGGACAAGGCTTGCCTTCACAGGAGGATTTTTCTGTAGAAGGGGAGGCATTTGTTACAGACACGCCTATTACTTTGCTGGGTTTTGTTAACCGTGAAACTGGGGTGATCGAAGAGCCAGGTCATCCGGCCGATGGTCAGAGTATGGCGGGAAAGATTGCCATCTTCCCGAAAGGGACTGGCTCGACCGTTGCCCCATATGTGTTGTTGGAACTGTACTATCGTGGGGCCGCGCCTTTAGCCGTGATCAATACTGAGATCGACCAACAAAGCGCTCCTGCTTGTTCCCTAGAAAACATCCCCTATGCTTATAGCTTTGACAAGAACGTTATCAGCGGTATTCCCAATGGCGCTAAAGTCCGAGTACAACGTCAGGGCAATACTGTCACCGTCCAAACGCTTTAGCCCACCATTGAAAGAACCATACTGACTACTATCTACGGGCGACTGTTTACTGATCTGAGTGCATTCTATTTTACTTTCTCAAGTACAGGTATCGGTGTATACTGGTTATCGGTCTGCATTTTCAAAATTAGTTAAGAGAAGACGAACATGATTGGCGCCAGTACCGACAAGATGATCACTCGGGTCATTCACAACTTTGAAATTCAAGATGTGATTGGTCGGGGGGGAATGGGGCTGGTTTACCGTGCCTATCATCCAGACTTGCAGCGTTATGCGGCCGTTAAAGTTATGCGCCCTGAATTGGCGAACCAACCAGGCTTTTATGAGCGTTTTCTGCAAGAGGCCAGAACGGCCGCTCGTCTCGAACACCCCAACATTGTAGATGTTCTAAATTTTGGCAAATACGACATCAGCTACTATTTGATGATGGATTTTATTGACGGGCCGAGTTTGCGAGACCTCATTACTGAGAATCGGGACGGGTTGCCGTTGTGGGATGCCGTTCAGATTTTCTGGCAGATCGCCGATGTCCTTGTTTACTCCCATGCTGAAGGGGTGTTGCATCGAGATTTGAAGCCAGACAATATTTTGCTGACACAGAGTATTCGTCCTGAGCTTCCCTATCGAGCGGTGGTGACTGATTTTGGTTTGGTTAAATTGGCCCAAAACAGCATTCTGGAAACACAAGAGGGAATTAGCGTTGGTACGCCAGCTTATATGTCGCCGGAGCAGTGTCGGGGCGAAGTAGTAGACGGCCGAACTGACATTTATGCCTTGGGGGTGATGCTTTATGAGGCTGTTACAGGCCAGCGTCCCTATCCGATTCGGGGCCTATTTGATGCCGCTAAATTTCATTCCAGTGGCAAATTAGTGGCTCCGCGCGCCCTCAATTCAGCTTTACCAAACAAGCTGGATATGCTTATCAGGCGGATGTTGGTGCCAAACTGTGATAGACGGGTTGCTTCTGCTAAAGAGGTTGTTGATACTCTTCAAGGCATGGTCAAAGATTTAAGCCGGGATGCTAGGGGGCAAAATGTCACCTCTACTTTGCAAAAGCGGATCACTGAAGAGGCCAAACTACCCTCTGAACTGCTTGAATTGGAGGCGGCTAGTGAGGAAGCTCGTTCGACACCTGCTGTTTCTAAGGCAGAGGAAGCGAATTTTTATGTCCGTATCGCTTACCAGGATGAATGGGAAGAGAAGGTTTACCCTTTAAGCGCCGCCCCGATGCGGGTTGGGCGGATGGGAACGGCCGATATTGTCTTAGATCGGCCGGAGCGGTATGTTTCTAAACAGCACTGTGAAATGGTACTCAAGGAGGGGCGGGTTCTCCTGCGGGACTTGGGCAGCACTAATGGGACTATCATGGGTGGGGAAAAGCTGCCAGCCAATGTCTTTCATGAGTGGCAGCCGGGTGTGGAAGTGACGCTTGGTCCCTTTAAGTTGGCCTTGAAATCTCGTCAAGAGTTGGAAAGTGTGCCATCGCCGCCGGCCGAAGCGGCTTCTCGTGCGCCAACGACCAAAGTTCATATTTATTTTCATCTTGTTTGTAAGGATGCGACGCCTGATCGGGTTCCGCTGGTGGGGGATCGGCCGATTGTGATCGGCCGTCTTTCCGATTGTGAGATGGTCATTAACCATCCGCACGTCTCTAAGCGACACTGCCGTATTCAGGTTGGGGAAGATGGGGTGGAGATCGTCGATCTACGCAGCACGAATGGCACTCACTTGCTCAAACAACGTCTACCGGCTCATGTCCCCGTTCCCTGGAAGGGCGACGATAAGATTACTATTGGGCAGTTTACGATTATGCTGGAAGATACTACCGGGAAACAGAAATCGCCGGATGTAGGGTAGCGAGTTTTAGTTGTTTGGGGGACGAAGTGTGGTTTGTGAGAATTCAAATTAGGCGTGTAATTTGGCTAATTAGTCTTGTGATTCTGACGGGTTGTGGGGAGGTGTTGAATGAGTATTATATCAGCAATCATTTGGAGACGGCCGTCACAATAAATATGACCCCCTTTTTTATTGAAACGGCGGATATTTCTTCTGGGCCATTAATCAATGATTTGGAGAGCAGCGTTAGAGGGGAGTTGGATCGGCCGTTAGCTTATGAACTTGCTGGCGATACGATTCAATTGACGCTCCCCCCCAAGACCACCATTTATCTAGGTTCTAGCAGCGGTGGCAATGACCTATTCTCTGAGCTTATTGTTAGTTATGGTGAACGGCAGATTACGATGACCGAAAACGATTATCATGACTATTTTGATCTTCACGATAACTTTGTTGGCCCAATTGCCCATGTCTATGATATTAAGTGAGGGTGCTACGCAGTTCGAGATAGGGTTACAACGGGAATGACGCGATCTGTCTTCTCTTTGTAATCTGCGAAAGCGGCAAATTGGCTGGCCGCCTTGTTGTAGAGTTCTGTTCGCTCTGGTTCTTCAGCAGCGGCTGCTTGGGCTTGAAAGCGTTCTGTTCCATATTCGACTTCCACCGTCGGATTCGCGACGATGTTATGGTACCAATCAGGATTCGTAGGCGCACCATCTTTTGAGGCGATTACATAGAGGGTATCGTCATCTTCAAAAGCGGCGACTGGGTTTATCCGTTTTTGGCCGCTTTTTGCGCCGATGGAGTGGAGTAAGAGTAGGGGCTTGCCAGTGAAGTGACCGCTGACTACGCTATCATTTGCCCGAAATTCTTCAATTATTTGTTGGTTCCTATCTGACATCTTTTGTTTTCTCCTTGATAGGTATTTACAGTAGGTATCGTATTATATAGATGAAGGTCGATGCAAACTGTAAGAAAAACATCAAAATCGAATTTTCTTAAGCTTGCAGAATCGTTTGCCTGAAGGTTTATTATCCAAGTGGTACGGTGACGAAACGGCCGTATGCTACCACGGGTGTGTTTACCTCTGAACCGACTAATGTAGGCTCAGAAGGAGATTTTGCATGTTCTGATTGCAGTGTTTGCAGCAAACTGCGCTTCGCTTAATTTACTTTGCGCTTCACTGGCTATGCCTTCTGCATTCCGCTTGTCCTGGTCTGCCTTATTTGCATTATCGTTACTACTTTTTTCACCAAGCGAGTTAGGCCGATACCTTGGCGCATTTCAAACTCTTCGTAGTGGAAACGAGAGCGTCGCAAACCTCGTGCCATTAAGCCCACACGCAAAGCCTCGCGCATCGTTGTTGGGCCACAGAAATAGGCGTGGGCGCTTTTTAGTTGAGTGCCTAATTCGTGTGCAATTCGCTCGGCCGTTAAGCGATTATGTTCGTTAGAAACAACGAGTATCACTTTAAAGTTCTTTACCTTGTGGGCAATCGCTTCTAACTTATCCAAATGGACAGCTTGTTTGCGAGAGCGCACGCAATAGTAGAGGCGAATTGGTGTTGACCATTCTTCAGTTAACGTTTCTGCCCAGGCTATGAAAGGTGTCACGCCAATGCCAGCGGCTATCCATACCTGGGTGCCCTTGGTATTGGCTAAGCGAAAATGCCCGAACGCTTTGGAGATACGGGCTTGTGTCCCCGGTTGAAGCGTGCGAGCCAAGTTGGTGGTGTAATCACCCAGGGTTTTGATCATAAAACTCAGTTCGCGCTCTTCGTTGGGGGCACTGCTGATGGTATAAGGGTGTATCTCGGTTAACCCTTTGGCTTGAAAGTTAACAAAGGCAAATTGACCCGCTTTATGCTTTAGACCGCGTCCTAAGGGTCGCAGTTTAATTTCGGCGATGTCGGTGGTGTGGGGAATAACGGCCGTTACTTCATATTTCTTGGTATTGAACCGCAACCGACATGGCATCAACATATACAAATAAGCAAGCATACCTGCCAAACAAAAAGCCCCTACATACAAACCTAAAGCGCTCGTCACTTCAAAGGGTTTGGGGATAAAGAAGTAGTGCATGGCAGCTAATGCAAAGAACCCACCCATGAGCTTATGTGACCATTTCCACAGATGATACGGAATAAACTTAATAATAGAGGCAATGCTCAAGCCAATAAGCCCATAAAGGGCCACGCTCCCTAATCCTTCAGCAGCATCGCCCAGGATGGCGATAGGAACCAAACGGCCGACTTCAGCATCAATGACACTGTGCAATCCCGCCAAACCCAGGCTGGCAATTGCCAACCATTTGTGCAAAACATAAACTCGATCCAGTGAACCAAATATCGGTTCCACCCATCTAGCTCTGGTCGCTATCAGTTGGACAAGGCTCATGGCAATCAATGAAGCGACACCTATGTATTGGCTAAAGACAGCTATAGGCGTAGCGACGCCCATTAATGGGAGAAACCACCCCAGCGGCCCCAAAATAGCAATAATAATGATAAATAAACCTAGCGGTCTCATGATTTTTTCCTTATCTATATCAATTCAATAAAACTATAAACAGGATAGCCGAATGGTCGTTATTTAGATTTAACGTCAGGTTAATTAACCTTAAATCCAGCTTAAATTATTGAAGACGACATAGATAATTCACCTGTGGTGACTACTTGCCTCATCTATAGAGTTTGACTCGACCAACCCATAGCATCCCTAAAACCTGCAAATTTTCTTGTTGTAACTATCGACAAACAAGGATAGATGCGGACAATAAGGGAACTTATTTTGAATCATGAGAACAAGGAATAGAAATCGATGAATGAGGACAAAGAGGTAAGAAATCAATTGGTCAGGATGCTGACAGTTCGACAGGCTCATATGGACTTTGAGGATGCGGTGGCTGATTTTCCAGAGGAACATATTAATACCCGGCCGCCAAACTGTGACTATACATTTTGGCATTTGCTGGAGCATATCCGAATCGCTCAAAAGGATATTCTGGATTATATTGAATCGGACGATTATCATTGGCCTAATTTTCCGGATGACTTTTGGTTGGAAAGAACGGCCGAAACGGATCTGGCTGGTTGGCAGGGCACGATTGAACAGTTTTACGCTGATAGGCAGAGGCTTGTAGAGATTATCAACGATCCTGAGGTCGATCTCTATGCGCCGCTGTCAAATAGCAGAGAGTACCAACACAATATTTTGCGGGAGGTTAACGTCATTGCCAGCCACAATGCTTATCATACTGGTGAGCTTGGTATTTTGCAGCAGATCATGGGGTTGTGGTCTGCATGAGGGCTAAGATTCGATTTGGAACGGCCGAAGATGCTGAATTGTTGGCGGAACTTGGCGCGAAGACATTTTATGATGCTTATGTGCCCGACTTGCCTCCCCAAATGGTGGCTGACTTTCTGCCTGAGATTTTTTCTTTGGCGTTGCAGACGGCCGAGTTGGCTGATCCTGGCACGATTTTCTTGATAGCGGAGATTAATAAGGAACCTGCTGGATATGCCATGTTGAATGAGCGGCCTTCGCCGGAGGGACTAGCTGATAAGCGTGCGATTATGTTGCCTAGAATATACTTGCATCAGATTTCTACGGGGAAGGGAGTGGGTTCGATGTTGATGCAGGCTTGTCTGGATGAGTCAGAGCGGCGTGGATTTGAGGTGATTTGGTTGGGGGTGTGGGAGAAGAATGTCAGGGCACAAGCATTCTATCGGAAGTGGGGGTTTGTTGAGTTTGGGGCGGAGGATTTTCAATTCGGGCCGGAATTGCAGACGGATTTGTTGTTTTTTCGGCAATTATCTGAGGGGTGTGCATAAATACCTCAAGAAAGCACAGCCCGCATGTGGGACACATTGCGAAGTGGTAGTTGCCACATTGAATTGATAAACATAGCTACCTGAATTGTCAGAGTAGCTAAAGCCAAGCAAATCCGAACATTGGACAATCTTTGAATCGGCAGTTGCTTGTGCCGACCTTGACAACCTAATACTTGAGCAATGAGGTCAAATAAAGGTTCAACACTAGTACGACGACGGCTTAACCGCTGTTTGTTGTCCGGTTGCTTGATAAAGCGGTGATAAGCCTGAGCAAAGCGACCTTTGACCCATTTATTTGGTAGCTGGTGTGATCAGGATGACACCTTGTTTAGCCCAGTTGCGAATTCGCATCGCTTTAGTGTAACCATTATCGGCTGAGAGAGTGAGTGGGCGTAAATGGGTTAAAATGGCATTGCTTTTCTGTTCAACAATGACGCTTTCCTTGACCGCAGCGGTTTCCACTTGAATCAGCTTGGGAAAAGCATCCTCGGTGCAAGTCATGTGTAATCCATAGCCGTAGACCCAGCCTTGATAGGCACTCTTTCCCCAACTGGCATCTGTATCCAAGTGGCGCAGCTTATCAGGCATACGACCTTCCTTGCGGTCACTCTGATGCCAGACAGGACCTTGAGCTTTGAACAAACTCTTGTCCTTCACAAGATGGTCGTTGGCAAATTCATCACCTAAATCGCTGCCCATCTCGCCCACAAAGGTGATGAATGGCTCCAACACCGACCAGAACGCTTTGTATCATCTTGAAAATGTTGTTCGGTGCGGGACTGTCTTCCACTTCAATAACTTTAACATCTCTGGATGCTCTGCTAACCAACGTCTTTGGGCTTTGAATTTGAAAATGCCTCGAAATTGCAAGATGACGAACAAGACGATGAAACATTCTTGTGAAAAGATGTAAGGCTTGCCTAATTTGGTTGTTGGCTCATGTTCAGTACAAGTGATCTGATATAGAATAAAAAGCATGGACTTTCCAATAGTAGACCTAATGGATAGGGTAGCCTGCGAGAAATGGATAGAAAGATACTTTCACCCTGGTGGCTTAAAATGTCCGCATTGCGACGCGCCCTTTGAGCAGGGGTTGTGGTTTCGACGAACTGAGCTGAGCGACCTGGATGTTTACCGCTGTCGGAATTGCAAAGGCATCTACAATTTGTACAGCGGCACGATATTTGAAGGTCGCTACTTTACCCCGGAGCAGACAGTCTTGTTTATCCGAGGAGTGTGTCAGGGAAAACCAACGGCTAAGTTGGCGCGAGAGTTGGGCATCAGCCGGACAACGGCAACTGAAGTTCGGCGATTGTTGCAAGCCAATGCTGAACGAGAGCAAGAGACAAATCCGTTGGATGACCTGGAAGTAGAAACGGATGAGATGTTCCAGAATGCGGGGGAAAAAAAGCGATTGGCATGGCGACCCGGATGACCCACCTCGACGACGAGCGAACAAACGGCGCGGACGAGGCACCTTTGCCAATGACCGCCCGCCAATCTGTGCTGTGATAGGTCGAGAATCACGCCAGGTACGTATCCGAGTGATGAAAAACACCAAAGGAGTTACCTTGTGTTCATTTGTTGAGCAGTTTACCAAACCAGATGCCACTTTATACACCGATGAATACGACAGTTACAATCGCCTCAAGCGTGTTCGCCTGACCGTTTGCCATAGCGACAACGAGTGGGCGCGAGATGCTGATGGGGACGGTATCCGAGAGGTTCATGTTAATTCCAACGAAGGCGGCTGGACAGGGTTACGCAATTTTCTACGACCTTTTCGTGGGGTTCATAAGAAATATCTCTCTGGTTATGTGGCTATCCATGAATTTGCGGTTAATCATAAACAAGTTACTCCGAATTTTGTCGCTGCTCTTGTCCGTCTTCACTAGTTCTGAACATGAGCCTTGGTTGTTTCTTGCATCTGTTCTTGTTCAAATTTATCAAATAAGGTAAAGATTAAGGTAGCATAGTCGGTCGGTTTTGGTTTATCCATTGGGTTTCTCCTACTGTGGTGAGTTTGAAAAACCCAATTATTGACCGACTATGTCAGATTTTCATTACGGGCTGTGCTTATGCACACCCCTCATCTAATTAGGAAGAGAGTGTGCGGATTTGCTCGAGCTGTTACAAAGCACACCCACACGAAAAATGAACACAAAAGCCTAATCCCCCCTAATATTCGGAGCGTAAGAGAATGGTCGTCGCTGACCGGTCGCTCTCAGTAATAATCCAGATGCGCTCTGTCTCCCCGTTATTTGTCGTTACTTCATAAGCAGAGAGGATGCGGTAGCCTTCTTTTACGGCCGTGTTGTTTTGTCTCGTATCGAAATCATCCAGGTTGCCCCAATCACCTTTTGCGTGCCGGGCCAGCAGGGGTCCGAAATCCACACCAAGCGCCGCAGCGCCAGGGGTCATGACGACATGGCCTAATGAGAACAGTTCCTTGTCATCTGTTTCAGGTTCATCGGCCAGACATATATATAGGAAAGGAGCACCGGTATTGTCCTGCTGAATTTTGATTTTGAACTGCCAGTAACGTTTGCGCCCCAATCCGCGAATGATGACGGTAAACAGCCTCTCTGTGGGATTAATATCCTTACCTGCAACTATAGCCATTCTACAGATATCATGCGACAAACCGCAGTATTTATTGAGCCAATCTGAGGCGACAGCCCGATGCATGAGGTTGGTAACACTCTCCGAGACCGTAACCGAGATTTTGAAATGCTGTCGAGTGACTTCATCCAGGCCAAGTTGGCTTAGGCGAACGTCCAGTAAAAACCATCCTGCATCATCTCTAACCGACCGGGGCCGGCATGAATAACAACCGGGTCCGGTTCAGGAGTGGGTTGGAAAGCGGTCATTTGGTTCCATTTGGTCGTCCCTGACTCTTCAGTCCAAACACGTTTCCCGGATCTGCAACATTTCCCGCATAATTATGAGCGTTAGCGAAAAATAATGAGAGTAGCCAATGCCGAGATACCACTTCAAACAGGCAAACTCCAAACAGGTACGAACAAGAGATTTCCTAGAGGAGGACGGTTTTTAGCGTATATTAACACACGGAAATTCATACTACCCAACCTTGAACGGCGCAGTCTGGCCGATGCGCCAGGAACGGCGGCTGGTCCGTTCCTGGCTTGCTTCTCGACCCACTTCTCCAGGTTGTTCGGTGCGGCTCTCAGTCTTGCCGCCTCTTGAATATGATTAAACCACCAAGCAGCCCCAACACAATTACGATAAGAAATATTGGTAAGGCAAAAGGTAAATCACCGCCGAACGCTGCCCCACCAAACCGACTGCCGCTACTTTCCTGAGATTCGCCATTGTTGACAAGCGGAACTGGTGTCGCCGTTGGCGCCGCCGCGTTGTTACCTCCTCCTGGAATAGCGTTAACATCGGTACAATTACCGGCCGTATCACAGGCGGTTACGGTTACGCTGGTGGTTTGGTGTCCGCTCACACGGCAGGTCGCGCTGACCTGGAATATCTGCCCAGCTAATGGCGAACCATTGGCCGGGTAACTCTGAGAAACCAGATCGCTTGCTGCACAGGGATGGACAAAGCTGGCTACATCCAGGATAAAGTCATCAAAGGTGAAGGTGTATTCAGTTTCGGCCGTTCCACCATCCCCCAACAACAAGCTGCTGAAGGTAACGCGCGGAGCAACAGTATCAATCGTGCCACGCCAGGTCAGCCCCGGACTACTCTGATTGTTATATACATCGTTACTCCGAAGATAGATTTCATAGAGATTTTCCATACCATCTGGTAGAGCATATGACCATTGTGAAAAGGCAGCATTAGGGTTAGAAACGTTTGCTGGCAGCCAGTTGATGTTTGCTATCCGGGTATTGAGGTCTATTGTATTGGTAACGGCCGTTGTATCAACCATCTCAATCCCAATTTCGACCGACTGAACACCGCCCGGTTCGCTCTGGGCAAGCGCTAGAATCTCTAGCTCAGTCAATACGCGGCTATAAACCACAACCTCATCCATGAACCCGGCGAAGAAACCTGAATTGCCCCGATTGCTGCCTAATTGCAGGATACCGTCGGCTGCTTCAGCCGTTACGACAGTGCTATTATCGAATTGGCCGTCTAGATAGAGCCGGACAGTTGTCCCATCAAAGGTCAGAACCGCATGGTGCCAGGCATTCTCCGATGCTGCCAAGAAGCCAGGCGTCCAACCACCAAGATTCGAGCCCAGGGTGTTATTAGGTCGCAAGAACAGCAAGGTACGGCCCTGGCCGGAACCATTTAGCTGTTGGAACAAAACCTGGCCGCTGGATGTATTATTGCCATTTTCATTAAACCAGACCGAGAGTGAGAAAGTGTCAGTAATCGGGTCAAACATGGTGGCCAGATCAACTGTATCGTCAACGCCGTCGAATTGGAGAGCGCTGCCAAGCAAACCTGGCACGCCAGTCGTTGGACAGGCCGTACAGGTTCCATGATTTTGACTGCCACTGGCATCGCCAAAGGTCGTCGCTCCGGCTGCTTCTTCAAAGTGATAGTGAGCGATGTCGCCGCCCCAATTTGGGATGTCGCTGACCGAGCCGGACAAAACCAAACTGTTACTGATAACCACACCCGGTAGGCGCAGAGTATTCAAATCGGCCGTTGCTGGACGTTTATCAACCCGAACTGTTCCAACCGTGCTGACCCCAACATTGCCCGCCGCATCTTCAAGCGTTACCTCGATGGTATAGATACCAGACGGCCGTTCGCCAACAACGACATACTCAACCGACCAATTACTGCCATTGATGGTTAGATTTTGGGACGAGCCGCCCAATACAGCGCCGGATGGGCTTATCAGACTGATAACGGCCGTTTCCGTCACCACCCCACTGCCCACAGCGCCAGCAATGGCCGGGTCACTGAGAGAACCACTTAACGAGACAGTCCAGGTTCGTTCTGCATTGGGGTCATCCACCGTCGGAAGCCATTGGCCGGTATAACTGCCACTGGCTGTAGGCGGTGTATCGTCTACAAAAATCTGGTAGATTTGGCTGAAGGTGTCGATACCAACAGCGTCTATGGCCCTGAATTGGAACTCATACAGCCCTTCGCCGCCAAGCATCGTTGAGTCAAAGTACGGACACCAGACCGCGCTGTTCGGCCCGCCTGCCGCGCAGGGTTGAACCCCCTGCCAGGTGAAGCTGGAGGCCCCTGGTGGTTTGATACCCATTGTCACGATTGGCACACGGGAACTGGGGTCGGCCGTGCTGACGGCCAGTTGGGTATAGCCATTGGGCCGGTAAGCAAAGTCGCTTAATAGTTGGATGGTTGGGGCATCGTTGTCAATCAGAATTTGGGTCGAACCAGCATCACTGTAGGAACGGAGTTGTAGCAAGTAATTGCTAAAGATTTCTTCGGCGGTCATAGCACGGCCGTACACTATCATTTCATCCATTTGTCCTTCAAACCCGCCGCCTAAACTCAGAGCTAAATCATTCTGACACAGGTCAACAGGGCTGTTGAAGGTTCTACTATTATCCAAAGCGCCGTTGATATATAGCATTACTTCATCTGGAGTGAAGGAAAGTGCGACATGATTCCATTGATTAGCAAGCAGCCAGTTATTTGATCGGAGACTGATAAAGGAGGAACAATCTCCGTGCTGCCCACTAAAGTTGACTTGAAGTGTATCGGGTGGAATCGACAGTAAGTAATTCCGCTCAATGACGCCGCCAACATTCCCACCCTTATTAATGAGCCTCTGCCCATTAGAAACGATACCGTCTGGTGAGACCCAAAGCATAATGGTTAGCTCATCCAGGTCGAGAGCGCTGTCATCTATCGGGTCTACTGTGATTGAAGCGCCATCGAAGACGGCCGTATTTCCCATCTTGCCATCTGTCCCTGGCTGTGGATTAAAGACCGGAGCCGGTTGACCAATCTCATAATCAATCCTAACCGCTTCACCGCCAATATTGAAGGCGCGGCTGTAGCTACCCGGATTGTTCGCATTGGCTGTCCGGTCAATGGTGGCATTGGCCGTCACATTGGTCATTTCCAGCCGCTTCCCACCACATACCAGGGTCGTAACCCCAGAATTAAAGCTCTGGCCAGGCGAAACATTGCTGTTCTCCCACAGGGTTTCGCCATCCAGAGAAATCTTCAGGTGGCTTGGGTCAACGGAAAGGCTGTTAACCATCACCTGGTTAATCGTTAGGTCGGCACAGTTGGTGCTGGAAGACGGGGTTCCGACAAACTGGTTTGGTGAACTATCCTGGAAGAAAGTTGCATCACTTTCTTCATCAAAGTCGAAATACAAGCGTGGACTCGTGTCCTGGTACAACTGTAATACATCAGCTTCAGATATTTCAATATCATAGGTTCGGAACTCATCGATATAGCCATGAAAGGGGAAGTTGCCATTATGTCGGCTGCCGATTGTAATTGGGCCAATGTAATCATCCCCATTATTGACCCAACCTGCTGCACCTCCGTGACCAATATATTGACCATTCATATATATTTTTGGAACATCACCAACCAGGGCGACATGGACCCATTCATTGGCCGGGATGTTTAGAAAAGCTGGTGGCCCCCAGACATCACTAAATGGCTGCCGGCCATATTGATAATCAACGCTCATCCTGTAACCAGTTAGCCAGTCGTTTGGATAGCCAGGCATGTTTCTGTAAATGGTATTATCAAATGTATCAAGGACATGACCGCCATTTGAAACATCCAACGCTTTCATCCAGAAGGTAATCGTTTCCCCCATATCCAGGTTGTCTACCGAGTGAATGGAATCATCAATACCATCAAAGTAAAGCGCCTGGCCCATGATACCCTCAAAGACAACCGTCGGGCAGCGGTTTGGATCATTATCAAGACATTCAAAGTCGGTTATGTCGGTAATATCATCAAAGGATGTATCACCCAGGCCATCTAAATCGAAAGGCAGGTAAGCATTTAGTTCATTGGCGTTGGGGTCCACGATGGGCGCACTGACGTCGGCGGGCAGCTGTAAAGTCGCATCAATTTGTTCATCTATCTGATGCCAACCGGAAAGGACATTGGTACCCACCTGGGCAAGACCGCTGCCGGTTGCCGCGCTTTGGGCAGGAATATTGAAGCTGACCGCATTGCCGCTCGTATCGATTGCCGGCCAGGAACTGTTCATCATGAGGTAAACTTCTTCGGCAGAAACGGCCGCAGGAATGATGATGAATTCGTCCATTTCGCCCTGGAATTGGCGGTTGCTGTCATAGTTAAAGCGGCCTAGATTGACGATCAGCGGCTCGGTGCTGTTATTGGTGTCAGTTGCCGTGCCAACAAGCTGCCCGTCCAGGTATAGCGCCAGTGAATCACCTTCTCGAACGGCCGTATAATAATGCCACTGCCCATCATCAACCGTCTGGCTGGATAAGATTTCAGTGCCACCGCCAATGCTGCTTGGAAAGCGATGGACGAATCGCAACAAACCGGCGCCGGTTATTTCCAACATCAAACCTGGACGGCGATGATTGTCAACATCCAAGCCGCTTAGAATCATCTGCCTGCTGCCAGATGCACTCTTGAACCATCCTCCAATCGTGTAATCGCCGCCAGCAATGTTCATTTCGCCAAACGTCAAATGATCATCAATACCGTCAAAGGTAATCGCACTGCCAAATTTCCCGGCCGGTTCAAATTGGGGGCAGGCCGTTGGCGTGGGACACAGGGCGGCCGGGATATTATTTATCGAATTGATGACGGCCGTTGTTGATATGGTGTCAAAGTCAAAGACAGTTTCCGGCAAAAGACCATTGTATGCATATTCCCCGTTCATGATTGAATCGATGAAAGCCGGGTCATCTGCAAATAACTCTCCAGCGAAATTGTATGTCGGTTCATTTATATAAACGACCAACTCATCCATCGCACCATGAAAGTTTGTTCCAGTTACTGGTCTTCCGCCAGCAGCGAGATCACCCAACCAGCTGAAATTTTCCGAGCCAATATGAGGATACATTGAAACCACATTATTACTTAGCGTTCGAAAGTAATACATCGTGCTCTCTTTTATGCCATCGACGAAGAGAACCGTGCCATTCTCATCATTATTTGGACCTGTATAATTTATCGACTGATCAAATTCAAAGTAAAAGTGGTGCCATTCATTCAGATTTTGTGGATCTGTGAAGAGGGTTGTGGTGTGACCGCCCTCAAAAGGAGGATTTGGGTCGGTGACACAATTTGCACTGTGGCACTCAAAATGTATCGGGTCGCGCCATTCGCCTATGTCAAAGGTCAGGCTGCCGTCTGGCTTCAGATAGACCGAGATGCCACCCCCCGGTTTAGTAATCACCCCGGTATTGGGGTTGGGGTCTGCATAGTTAATGTCCGTGTATATAATGTAAGCTGGTTCTGGCCCTGTGGGCAATGAGGAAACATTGATCCAGAGGGAGAGACCCAGATCGAAATCTTCGATCAGGTTTACCCCCGGCAGGGATAGGCGATCATTAACGCCATCAAAGAAAGGGGCTGAACCGCGAATGCCCGGTTGGAAAAGAGGGCAGGCATTGTCAGCCATACATCCAGGGAGATTGGCCCCACCATAGGGAACATACCCCTCGATGATACTGTCCTCATCAAAGTTTAGGACAACTTCCGGCTTTGGCAGCGCAGGCTCAAGATAGTGGGCCTGCGCTTGCAAGAAACCATCGGCCGCCTGGGTCGCGCTGGTATTAGTGACGGTGGCCTGGTAACTAAGCTGGGCGCCAGGGGGGGTGATGCCGTCGTTGGGGTTGTAACGGCCGTTCATCACCGCCGCAATTTCCTCTGCTGTCAGCGCCCGATCAAAGGCCACAAATTCATCAATCATGCCATTCCAGGAAAAATCGGAGGGATTAATCCCGATTTTAATCGTCGCATCCGGATTGGTTGGATTACTGTTGGCATAGGTGTCGCTCGTGGTCGTATCCACACCGTCAAAGTAGATTCGGCCAATGCCACTCTGGCTGCTTTCATCATAGTCCCAAACAACCATGACATGGTGCCATTGACCATCATTTACATTGCCATTAGCGAGGATGGTGCTTCCACCATATCCAAAACTCAGACTTGTGCCAACATTAAAAACCTTTTCATCACTCTCAAATGAGCCGTCTTCATCCGCTGCGCTAAACAGCGAGCCGCCCTGGGTTGTATTGACCCAGGCCCCAATGGAGAAATCGGCCGTTTCTAAGTCAAGCACACTCGATCTCCCCATATCAATATAAGCTCCTTGCCCGCCGTTGAACTGAACGGCCGAACCAAAGTATCCGGTTACACCCGAAGTTGGACAGCCGCCTGCATTGCAAAAACCAGCATGTCCCTCACCAGAGCTGTCCTCAAAGGCCAGACTACTGGCTGGTTCTTCAAAGCGTGTCAATAAGACCGGTGCCTCATATTCATTGACTTCAATATCATTAAAATCAATAATCCTATCCACAATAGACGGGTCGGTTGGCAGCCAGGGGTGGCTGCCAAAGGCGAACTCTTGCAGGTCACCAAGATTATCCTGGTCAACATCAGCCGAGAATGGATCCGACCAAACACGGGTAAACAAAGGTTGGCCGCTGGCATCAGTGCCATATGGAACGACCCAACCCAACTTGGCTTCGACATAATCCGTCAGGCCGTCACCGTCCACATCTGGATTGAGTGGATTAGTACGATATCGCAATTCCTCGGCATCCGTTAAACCATCCTGGTCGCTGTCGGCCGAATTCGGATTAAGTCCCGTCGTCAATTCAAATCGGTCATCCAGACCATCCCCGTCTGTGTCAAACGAGGTATCATCCGGATCCGTGCCGCCATCTGCTTTACTAAGCAGGCCGTCCCCGTCAAAATCTTTCTGAGGTGGAAAAACCAAACTTTCAGTCTTGTTCCAGCGCATCCTCATGAATTGTCCGATTGTGTTGGGTAAAATATCGTATACTAATGACTCGCCCAGGCTAAGATGGGAAGAGCCGCTATGGAAGAAAAGGTTGCAAAGTTCTTCTTGTTCACTCAAAAAGGTATTTTCCAGCCAGCAGCCTTCATAAGGTTCAACAAAGGATTCGGTCAGGTAGATTAGCCCATTAAAGCTGCGGTTCAGACCTGCCCCAATCTGGCTCAGTGGAATCAGGTTAGTAAAGGGAACGGTGTTTGTTACTTGAAGATAACGGCCGTTCAAACGCACCCATTCGTCACGCATTACCCCGTCTTTCAGCGCTTCATGTTGGTCGATTTCTCCACTCTGTAAAAAATACTCAAAAGTCGATTTGCGGGCATCTGAGGTAGAGGAACTGCTGTTGTATCGAATAGTATTGGTAATATCGAAGGTGAAGCTGACCGTGTTGCCAACCGTCAATCCCATTTCCGGATTTTGTAAATGCATTTCTCGAATATCCAAATTCAATCGTTCCGGGTCCTGCATATTGGTAATGACACTGTCAATATCAAAAAGATAATCAGCAATCCATTCCGTTAAGTAGGTTGAAATACCCTTCTCCCCGAACAGATAAAGAATGAAATCGATCAAGGATATGATAGCTGTAATGAACTGACCTACCACCGGAATAAACCCAATGATAAGGAAAACGATGTAGATGATAGAGGCTGCCCATGTTGAAGCGAGGAGCAGATGAAATTCAATATCGCCTACATCCCAACCATTGGTCCCCGCTACGTAACCAAAAACACCCCAAATTACGAAAAAGCCTACACCAGCCATAATTTTATTGACTGTGTTCATTTTCTGGTTAGCGGCCGAAACAGCAGTCATGCTGCTAAGTAAACTGGCTCCGGCCTTATAGGCAACATATGTCTGGCTAATCAGCAGCGCTACCCTGACAATTTCCATCGTCAAGCCGCCGAGTGCAATGAGAATGGTCCCTGCTTCAATCATTGTCTCATTGCCAGTTATGTAACCACCGTACACTAAAACTGCGCCTACGGCCGCAAAGGTTACTGCGGCGCCAACGGCAAAATCGTTAAACTCCATGGCTTGGGCAATCCGCAAATCGCTGGCCTCATCCAGCGCAAATTCATTCCTGGTGGCATATTTGAATAATTTGTTCCATTTATCAATGGCCGACCATGATTTCTTGACCACCTCAAAAGCAGCAACCATTTTCCAGAAAAAGGTTTCGGATACAACAAACGTACCGGCATTTAGCGGCCCCCACTCCGGTGCAGAAAAGCCTTCATCTACTTTCTCGTCATATTGGACCCAAACCAACGCCTCGCCAATTTCAACGACGCCAACGAAACCAAAATAGAAAGCGGTGTAATAGGTCTGTGCCCAGTTAAGGAGCGCTTCTTGTTCATCTTCCGGGGTGTCCAGTGGGAAAAGATTGCCTTCCCGGCTCAAACGGCTTTCAAGAAGAGTTAGATAATTTTTCAGCTCAAAATTTTCCCAGTTTCCGTTTCTATAACGGTATGGTGCCCAACTCAGACTAACCATTGTCATCTCCGGGGCAAGGGAATTATCAATGTTGATGGTGGCGTTGCTGCCGCTGAAAACGGCCGTATCCAGATTTTGCAGGCGGTGTTTTCGTTCCTGGGCTATAAGGATAGTTGGGGTGGTATCTGCGGAGTAGGGGCCAAATACCGTGTCTAGCAGATCGGGAATTTCCTGCAAACCGGCTAATGTTCCATAGCCCTCGTGCAGATAGCTGAAAGTCTCAACCTCAACAAAGCTGCTGTTGCTCGACCACTCATCGATTCGCTGTTCCAGATTGGCAATCGAAACATCTCGCACGCTATCGCTGACACAATCGCTGCCGATCATGGTCAGGCAATCGCGGCCGCGCAAAAAGGTGTTGTTCATATTCCAGCTAACCATCCACAACTGGTCATCATGTTGGCGATCATTATCGGCCGCCGGGTCTTCATACATCAGCGCCAAATCCAGACCATGCTCTTCGCTAACGGTCATACCGGTCAGTTCCCACTCTTCATCATAAACATGAATGATTTCCAGAGATTCAACCCGCTGGCAGCTTTCCGGCTCTTCCGTGTCGTCCTGGCAGCGGTCGGTAATCATCTGTACCAGCCAAATCAGGCGGACCTCATGGGCGCTGCCCCAATCGACCGATCCAGCTGCTTCTTGTTCTGGGTAGTAAACCATACGAGATGTGAAAGCTTGGAGTCCCTCACCCTGAGAGCCAGTAACCACTGAAACAGGCAGATAGGTAACCAGGTCTGTTGCACTTTCGTCAACATCGCGAACAACAATGCCATAAGGCTCCAGTTCCGTTGTATCCAGCCAATCGTCAACAGGCGTACCGCCCTCGCCTCGGCTGCTGGGCTGGCCGTCCAATACAGGTAGATTGGCGTAATGCCCGGACTGGAAGGGCATACTGATTTCCAACATCGGTATAACCCGAATATCTCCATTATTGGCATTCAGACCGTTACTGCGAATATCGGTGTTACTGGTCGTTGCGAAAGTTGTATCCAGAACGCGCTGAATCTGGCCTTCGCTGTCACCGCTGGGCCAATCTAGTATTCGGGTCTGATAACTCAGGTGGCTGGGGTCAGTCGGCCGAAGTTGAAAGTCTACCAAAACGGGTTGGTCAACCTGTAAATTGTCGATAGTAAATGAGAATGGATTGTCGGCATCGAACGTAGTGCTGCTGGCCGTGTCAGGCGAGAGGTCATTGGCATCGGTAACGCCATCATTGTCGTTGTCGTTATCAAACAAATCGGGTGTGCCATCGCCATCGGTGTCTGGACAGATAGCTGTCGGGTCATAACTGTCTGAGCCAAAGGACCAGACCGCACACTCCAGGCCATCAGGACGGCCGTCGCGGTTTGTGTCCCCTTCGAGTGGGTCGGTATACCACATTTGACCGTTATAGCTAAAGCCTTCTACCTCTAATTTGTCGCTGATGGTGTCATTATCACTGTCTTCCAGGGTAGGAATTATGGCCAGCCCATTGACTTCTAACCCATCGCTGAGACCATCCCCATCACTATCGGTTGGGTCAGTCACACCGTCACAATTAGTCGGCGCACCTGCATAAGCACAGGTCAACCACTCATCTTCATCAGCATCACTAAGGCCATCCCCGTCACTATCTGTGGTTGTAATAGGCGTTGAACTTTGGATGTCCGGTTTATTACTGTAGGAAAAATCTTTGTTTCCAGGAATAAACTGCTCCGTCGGAGGAATATTTGGATTCCAATTACTTTTTTGGGCCTCCTGGATAGCCTGGTCTTGTTCAGCTTGGGCCAACCGTTCTTGATGGGCTGCCTGTGAGGCTATCTGCCCTTCTTGAAAAACCTGATAATGATGCCCTTGCAGTAATGGTGCAACCAGCATTGAAATGATGATGGTTGAAGCGACGGCCGAATAAAAACGGTGGGAACGCCAATATGGAACCGACAATCCTAAGAGACCGATAATAGTTAATAATACAAAGAAATTAAGGAGAAATTTCTGACCAACTGCGGAATCAGGTATCCGTTCGGTAAGCCAAAGCGCCGGGTTTTGACTGAAAGTTAGTTGTGCCAGGCCAATCTTTTCCAGATTGTAGTTACTGAAATCGCTGGTGATAACGGCCGTGCTACGGCCGTTATCACCACCTGGTGGAAAATCCATATCGACGACCAGCCGAGCCAGCAACCCATTCCCGTCCAGCCAGACTTCTCCGCTTCCGGTCATGTTGTGGTAATAGTCAGGCGCGGCCAATTCTAAACCGGCCGGAAGGCTGCCTTCATCTTGTAATCTGGCTTCTAACTGTTCGCGAACGTAATCGGCAAAAAGCGAGCTATCTAAATCAAATGTATATTGGGTCAGCTCTAAAGAGAAAGATTCTGTACCTTCTCCTAATATATGTTGTCGCGTCTCCCCGATAGCAACATTGTTCATGCCAGCCAAAAAGGCCATTGGGTCGCCACCTGGCGCGGCGAAATCAGTAATATTGTCTACCTCTTGCCATTCGTCTTGCCCAACACGGCCGTAAGTCTGGCTGCCCTCAACCCGAATAGCCGCGCCGCTATTCGGGTCATAGCTGTTATCTTGCCAGAAAGTCATCTCCATCTGGTCATTGGGCAAATCTACCTGGCCCAGCATAGCGAAGGTGTCTTGAATAGGTGCGGCGCCCGCATTACCGAGCGTAGGCAGTGGATAGGCTGTTTGTTCAATTTGGGTGTCAAAGTCATAACGGCCGCTTGCCTCAGCTAAACGCCAGGCTTGCTCAACGGCTGCCTGAGGAGAAAGAGAATCGGCAGCGGCGCTGCTGCTAGGTGACAATAAGATTGTCAGCCCCAATAGCCCTAGAACAAGGATGATTAAGGTAAGAATAGTACGATGCTGTTTCATTTTGTTACGTCTCCTAAACTCAGATTAGATCTGAGAAATTAGATTGGTTAGTATTGTTCGTGGTCAAACTCAGTTGAGGCCTCTTCCATTGGACTAACCGATAGTTGGGTCAAAAGATAATGGATTAATTTTTGTTCTGTTCCGAAATGGAGAACCTCGCCATTGGAGGCGTTTTCCAGACGAACACGCCAAGTAATTTGCCCTTTACCTCGTTGAAACCGGATAAGGTAGGCTTGATAATCGGATTTCATGCAGGTATCCTAAGAAAAAAACGCTACACAAACGCTACACAGCTTGAAAAATTTGTAACGGCATAAGAATCAGATGGCACGACGAATCAATTTATTAGGGGCATTAGTCATTGAAAACAACGGCCGATCCTCGCCCTTAACTAAAAATGCTAAAGGCTGCGCATTACTTGCTTATCTGGTAGTTACCGGTGAGCAACAATCAAGAGAATTTATAGCGGATCTGCTTTGGGAGTCTGTTTCAACCTATCAATCGCTTCGAAATTTAAGGGTCCTGCTAACCCGAATCCGCCACTGGCTGCCCGAGCTTAAAATCACACGCAAAACGCTGGCCCTTCAACCCCACCCAGACCTAACCCTCGATTTGATAACCCTTACAGAAGCGCTGAAAAGTGAAGATATAGCAGTATTAGATAAATCACTACGCCTGTATAAGGGCGATTTGTTGACGGGATTTCGTCTGGGGGATTCTCCCCGATTTAACGAATGGCTGCTGTTTTCGCGGGAGCGACTCCGGCAGCAGGTAATGAGTGCCTTTGATCACGTATGTGAAGGCTATACGTCTAAACAACAATGGTCAAAGGGCATTGACGTTGCCCAACGCTGGCTTGCATTGGATGATCTGGATGAAAAAGCATATCGTTGGTTGATGTTAGGACTAGCCGGAAAAGGAAAAATCTCCCAGGCATTGCAGCAGTATGACACCTGTCGCCAACGCCTTTGGCAAGAATTGGGGGTTGACCCTGAGCCAGCAACATCGACCCTGGCCAGGAAAATTGCCCAAAATGAAAGTGATGGGGATTCGATCTGGAATACTATCCAAATACAACCTCTTCCAAAATCGGGCGTATTGGCCGAACCTGGTCCACTGCCGCCAAATTCCCTGGTGCCCCATCACCGTAATTTCGACTTTGTTGGACGCGAAGCCTTGCTTCTTGGTCTTAGTGAATTTGTTCTACCTTTGTCAGATGCAGACCACATAGTAAATACAGCAGCGGTTATTTCCGGCATGGGTGGTATTGGCAAAACTCAGTTAGCTGTCGAGTTTTGTTATCGTTATGGTCGATACTTTCCCGGCGGCGTATTTTGGTTGAGCTTTGCTGAACCAGACAGTATAGCCGAAGAGATAGCCGCGACTGGTGGAGAAAGGGGTCTTGGTTTATTCCGGGATTCAGACCACTTAAGTCTTGATGAACAGGTAGCCCGTGTCCAAAAAAGCTGGCAGAAACCCCTACCACGGCTGCTCATTTTTGACAATTGTGAAAGCCCGACGCTCCTAAAGCATTGGCTGCCTGTTTCTGTGGGCTGCCGGGTCTTGATAACCAGTCGTCGCTCCTTATGGCCCAGGGAACTTGATTTAACAAGCTTCGACCTAGCGCCTCTATCAGTGGAGGAAAGTGTAACGTTGATGCGCCGTTTGCACCCAGATTTGTCGGAGGATGCGGCTGCTGAGATTGCGGCCGAAGTTGGATACCTGCCCCTGGCTTTACATCTCGCCGGAAGTTTCCTCCACCGCTATCGTCAAATTAGCCCTGAAAGCTATCTAAATCAACTTCGCAATCGGGGCTTGTTGCGGCACCCTTCCTTGCAAGGCCAGGGAATCAGCCACTCCCCCACCAGCCATGAACTCCATGTCGCCCGAACTTTCTCCGCCAATCTTGACAGCCTAAGCCCAGATGACGCTGCTGGTAAAATTGTCCGAAAGCTGCTGGCCCAAGCCGCCTGTTTTGCTCCGAGCGAACCGATTCCACGACTTCTCTTTCTACGTATAGCCTCGTTCGCTCCTGAGGATGATTTAGAGGCTTTGTTGATGGTTGAGGATGGATTGATTCAACTGGTTGAATTGGGGTTTTTAACCATTAGCAGCAGCGAAACAATTGTTATTCATCGCCTGTTAACAGCCTATGCTCAGGAGATATTGCCGGAACTTAATTCAGTCCAGGATAGCCTGGAAACACAGTTGTCAACGTTGTTGTCGGAGCAGATGCAGCAGCAGGATTCACTGGCTATTTTGCCCTGTTCTGTTAGCCATTTGCGCCACATTACCGATGCAGCCATGCAAAAGGGAACATTGTCGGCAGCTCGATTAAGTGGTTATCTGGCCTGCCACCTACGCGAGATTGGCAGTTTTAACCGGAGCCGACATTATTTTGATCAAGCTTTCCGGCTGCTAAATGAAATATTGGGAGCCGAACACCCTGAATTGGCAGGCTTCCGAGAGCAGATTGGCTACCTTGAAGTAAGGTTAGGTAATTATCCGGCGGCGCAACAACAATACGAACAAGCTTTGACAATTCGCCAACAAACTTTTGGCCTGGAACATCCCGAAACGGCCGAAAGCCTGCATGATATGGGGACGCTATCTTGGCGCCAGGGCGATTATAAAACCGCCAGGCAATATCTGGAACAAGCCTTAGCTATTCGAGAAAAGACGCTGCCGCCAAACCACATTGATATTGGCTCCAATTTCAATGTTCTGGGATTGGTTCATCTACGCACCGGTAGCTATGATCAGGCTCAATATTTCCTTGAACGCAGTCTTGAAATTCGGCGAAATATCTTGGGGTCCGATCATCATTTGATTGGGCAGAGCTACAACAATCTTGGTTCCGTCTATCTCAATAAGGGCGATTATAAAAAATCCCTGTCATGGTATGAAAAGGCATTGGAAAACCGCCTGGAAAGCCTGGGTGAAAGTCATCCCAGTAGCGCCACTGGATTCACTCATCTTGGCAATCTACATATGCTAATAGGGAATTTTGAATTGGCTCAAAGTAATTTAGAACGCGCTCTAGCATTGAAGAAAAAGCTTTTGGCTCCCAACCACTTAAGCACTGCCACAACCCTTTTCAGAATCGGCCAACTGTATCTAATGATGGGTCAATATGAACAGGCTAAACACAACTTAGACGCAGCCCTGACAATTCGCCTGGAAAAAATCGGCCGTGACAGTGCCAGAACGGCCGCGTTGCTAGATGCACTAGGGGTTTTGCATATGGAGAAGGGTGATTTAACGACCGCTTCCGACTATCTCCATCAGGCATTAGCCATCTACCGTCGGGTAATTGGCAAGGAAAATCCAGACACAGCCAATACTAAACGCAATATTGGCAACCTCCTGGCCCGTCAGGGCAACGCCGCTAGTGCCCAAAGCTTCTTTGAAGAAGTCCTTTCCGTCCAGGAACAATTATTAGGGCCGGACCATCCCCAAACGGCCTTGACTCTCATCGCTCTGGGAGCATTACACGACCAATCAAGCCAGTTTGATCGGACTAGAGACTTCTTTGAAAGGGCAGTACAAATTCTTGACCAGGTCGTATTGCCGAGCCACCCTGAACTCCAACAAGCTAAAAAACGCCTGACTTCGGTTACAGACACAAAATTACACGCTGATTGACTGACAGAATAAACATTTAACGAACCTTGACAATATCATACCGCGAGGCCAGTGGGTATCAACGACCGGGCGCAAACCAGAAACAATGACAGCTGCCCCGGTAGAAACTAGGTAGAGGGTTGCCACAGCCAGAATAAGGCATAGGCGAGAAATAGCTATCGAATCATGCAGAAGACTGTCCTCCAGGTTGAAACCGGCAGATTTGTCGTCCAGAAAGTTCTCTTCGATATCAAACCGGAGGCCATATTCATCAAAGGTATGACGGCCTACCGATTCATCACTGATAATGGCCCATTTTTCGGTGCCATTGGGCGTGATAACCTGAGCGATAGCCAGATGTAAGGGGCCATATGGGCTTTTGGTAATCCAGACATGAGCGTGAAAACATCCTTTGCCGACAGGAAGCATCAAGCATTTTACCTGAATCTGCTTCCTATTCGCCAGGTAAATCCAGGTGTCGCTTTTGAGACGAATGCGAAAATGCCAACCTAATTGAGTCGCGATTTTCATCAAGTCGATGTGGCTAAACCCTCTATCAGTTAGCAAGATGACCTTGGTTGTGGCTGGTATCTGGGCTGTGACCTGGGCCAACATGCGCTGATACCGTGGCACGCTAACAGTGGCACTGCCACTGGCAAAAACAACCCAGCCTAAAGGAATGGCTCGACCATAGTACACCAAGGCTAAACGAACTATCACAAATCGCTTCCATAGTTGGGTTGTGTCCAGAGCTAGATAAGCTGTCTCATCACACCAGTCAGCTAATATCTTTTTGGCAAATCTCTGGTAGATTAGCATCGGCCGTATCTTCTCGTTATGCAGCCAACGTGAGAATTGCCTTTCTTTGCTGGCTGCCTTGGTGTTTCCTGGCCGGAATGGAAGCCAATGACTGAAATGAGGCTTTTTACTTTCGATGACTCCAACGACCGTCCAAACGAAGGTTTCCAATATCCTCAAATCATGGAAGGCATGATGGATTTCTCGTATGAACTTCATGATATTGTAAAGGAGCGCGTTATGATTAGTCATGGTGCTGCCTTTTTTTGAGTCTTGTGTGTTTGGCGATACACAAGTTTATCTCAAAATGAAGGCGCACCTTCTTTACTTTTTATAAAATTTGTCAGTCAATCAGATTGATAACTACTATGAACAAGGTATTAATCAATAGACGGAACAAATTAACTCTCAAATCAAACTAAATCCCCTTATTTAGATGAGGGGTGTGCATAAGCACAGCCCGTAATGAAAATCTGACATAGTCGGTCAATAATTGGGTTTTTCAAACTCACCACAGTAGGAGAAACCCAATGGATAAACCAAAACCGACCGACTATGCTACCTTAATCTTTACCTTATTTGATAAATTTGAACAAGAACAGATGCAAGAAACAACCAAATTAGGCAAGCCTTACATCTTTTCACAAGAATGTTTCATCGTCTTGTTCGTCATCTTGCAATTTCGAGGCATTTTCAAATTCAAAGCCCAAAGACGTTGGTTAGCAGAGCATCCAGAGATGTTAAAGTTATTGAAGTGGAAGACAGTCCCGCACCGAACAACATTTTCAAGATGATACAAAGCGTTCTGGTCGGTGTTGGAACCATTCATCACCTTTGTGGGCGAGATGGGTAGCGATTTAGGTGATGAGTTTGCCAACGACCATCTTGTGAAGGACAAGAGTTTGTTCAAAGCTCAAGGTCCTGTCTGGCATCAGAGTGACCGCAAGGAAGGTCGTATGCCTGATAAGCTGCGCCACTTGGATACAGATGCCAGTTGGGGAAAGAGTGCCTATCAAGGCTGGGTCTACGGCTATGGATTACACATGACTTGTACCGAAGATGCTTTTCCCAAGTTGATTCAAGTGGAAACCGCTGCGGTCAAGGAAAGTGTCATTGTTGAACAGAAAAGTGATGCCATTTTAACCCATTTACGCCCACTCACTCTCTCAGCCGATAATGGTTACACTAAAGCGATGCGAATTCGCAACTGGGCTAAACAAGGTGTCATCCTGATCACACCAGCTACCAAATGGGTCAAAGGTCGCTTTGCTCAGGCTTATCACCGCTTTATCAAGCAACCGGACAACAAACAGCGGTTAAGCCGTCGTCGTACTAGTGTTGAACCTTTATTTGACCTCATTGCTCAAGTATTAGGTTGTCAAGGTCGGCACAAGCAACTGCCGATTCAAAGATTGTCCAATGTTCGGATTTGCTTGGCTTTAGCTACTCTGACAATTCAGGTAGCTATGTTTATCAATTCAATGTGGCAACTACCACTTCGCAATGTGTCCCACATGCGGGCTGTGCTTTCTTGAGGTATTTATGCACACCCCTCAATTATCTTCCTAAGTAGCTATTTCAAAAGACGTTGTAGAGGAATAAATACAAAAAATCCCATGCTCGACATGGGATTTTTTGTATTGAATTATTTAACAAAATAGACTGGGCTGTGACAGGTTGCCCTTATCTAATTACATCTGGAAGGTTTCGAAAACGGAAACTTGACCACCATAATTAATGTGAGGATGGCTGCCGACTTTGGCAACGGCCTCATCGAGGGAATCGGCCGAAATAATGGTGTAGCCGGTTGGCGATGGATCGCTTACTGCACCATCATTAACGCCATCAGCGGTGACGCTCTTGGAAGCGCCAAAGGGGTTGCCGCCATCTACGATGGCATCGCCCATGCCACCATACCAAGCGCCCCAGGCATCCATAACAGCCTTCTGCTCTGCTTCAGACTCTGGCATGCCACCACCGGTATAAACTAATACATAATTTGTCATTACATCATCTCCTTGACTTGAAACAGTAAATAAAATTGGTTAACTTATTTGTTAAGTATAGCACATCCGTTCTTAAAGCGCAAGGGTCTTTCGAGTGAATTATTCGTTAAACAAACAACAAAAAGCCCCGTAAGAAAAATTGCAACGAATTTCACGAATTACACAAATTTTCGACTGTTTTTGTGAAAGTTTCAAACATGAAATTCGAGTCGTTTGTTACAAGGTCTATTTTTGGAATCTCTAAACTACTTAAACGTGTTGGTCAATTAATATGGTATTGCCATCCGGGTCAATGATAATCAGACTGGCTGGGCCAGTTGTGCTTTCATCGGCTTCTGTGACAATTTCCACTCCTTGAGCTTTGAATTCTCGTTGAAGCTCTCGTACATCGGCGAAGGATTCAAGGGGCTGGTTGTTTTTGTCCCAACCGGGGTTGAAGGTCAAGATATTATTCTCGAACATCCCCTGGAATAAGCCGATGGTATGACCGCCATTCCTCAGAATCAACCAATTCTGATCCTGATCCCCACCTACTACCTGAAAACCTAACTTCTCATAAAATGATCTTGAAGCGCCAATGTCCTTGACATTTAAGCTGACTGAAAAAGCACCTAGTTCCATTTGTTTCTCCTATCAAATTAATGTAAATCAAACGATCATAAAGTCGCAAAAGCGAAAAATCAGTGAAATTAGCCTGCCAGCATGGAGCGTTTACTCTTTCCCTCCACCGATTTTAGCGATTTCAGGTGACGATTTTAACTTCAACATCGCTCAAATTCCAATTAATGGGCCAGGAGCCAGGAAGGCAAATGGGAATTGCCAACTGACTCATTCTTGTATGGTTGGGATTAGCCAGATAGTTATTGCAGTAATCGCAAACCTAGAGGCTAGTTGGATGGTTGATGCGGTTCCGGCGTAAGCTTGAGCGGCCGTTTTGGTAACCAGGGTAGAGAATTGGGTTGAAGAATTTAGGTTCATTACTTGTAATATTAATTGTAATGTTTGTTTGTTATGATTGATTCAACTTAGTATTTTAGTATTAAGGTACTACGTCCCTGGTGTTGAATACGCTCATTAAACTTAAAGTAGATGAAGTTAAGACAGATTCTCATATTTTGGTGGTAAAAGTCACTTCGTGCTGAAAGCCTAACTCTACTTTGCATTCTTAACAAATGTTGTGGATTGTCAATCAAGAAGCTGCTTATTTGAGACCATTAACAACTTCAGAATTGTCCCGAGACAGCATTGCCAGAACGAATTTAGTTTTGCTAGTCAAGAACTGGATTCTTCCTTGAACCCAAATTATTAGTTTTGCTAGTCGACTCAACAAAACCCTCATTCAAGCTGATGTTTAAACCTTGAATGTGATAGCCAAGTCGACTTCTATGGAGCCGCCACCCTGAGTTTGTTGTCTCCTTTGCTTATTAGTGGTGAAGGACAATTCTAATTGTAATAGTCGCGCAATGGTGACTGCATTCAATGGCTGATAGATAGCCTGAGGTGTCTAAAAGCAGGGTTTTTTGAACCCTGAATAGTGCTTTTATTTTTAGACTTTTTATGTCGAAAGGGCGGAGCGTGCCACATAAAGGAGCCAAGTTGAAATATATTAGTCAAGCCGTTTATACTAATTGGCAAGACAAATTAAACCTATTTGAGCGGAAGATATGACAAAGCTTTCTATAGTAATTCCCGCATATAATGAAGAAGATGGTATCGAAGAAATTGCCCAGCGCGTTTTGGCAGTAACGCCGGCTCTTGGAGAAGTGGGTGTTGAGGAACTGGACCTTCTTGTTGTAGATGATGGTTCTTCTGATAGAACGGCCGATATCGTCCGAAGCATGGAGAATGTCGAGTTAATCTGCCATTCTAAGAATAGAGGTTATGGCGCTGCTCTGAAGACCGGTTTTGGTCATGCTAGTGGTGAGCTGATCGGTTTCCTCGACGCAGATGGGACTTATCCTCCAGAATTTTTCCCCCAACTTTGTCAATTTGCACTGAATGGCACTGATTTAGTCATTGGCTCCCGTATGGCAGGCGCAGAAAGCCAGATGCCCATTACTCGGCGGATTGGCAACTTGTTTTTTGCGAACTTACTCAGTATTGTTGGGCGTCAGCGTGTCACAGATAGCGCCAGTGGAATGCGGGTTTTCAAGCGAGAGATATTGGAACGTATTTATCCTCTCCCTGATGGACTTAATCTAACGCCGGTTATGAGTACCCGGGCCATTCATGAAGGCATCAAGATGGCTGAGACTCCAATTCCTTATAGCGAACGGTTAGGACGCTCTAAGTTAAGTGTGGTTCGAGACGGATCCATATTCTTACACTCAATTATATGGACAGCACTTACTTATAATCCTGTCCGTATTTTAGGGCTGGTGGGTTTGAGCGGCATAGCTATTACTATCCTGGTTCTTCTTGGTTTAGCCTTGATGCGTCTGGGCGGAACAACATTCCTGACGCCTTGGGGAGTGGCGGCTGCCTTTCTTGGAATGGTATCAGGTGTTACAGGAATCGGTGTTTTTTGTCTGGGAGTAACTTTTAATTATCTGGTTTCATTGTTTTATAAAGAGCCAGTTCGTCAAGGATTGTTTGGGAAGCCAATTTTCAACACGCCGCTAGATAAGCATTTTGGTTGGATGGGCCTGGTCAGCTCATTGGGCGGATTGGCCCTCGGTATAAGCAGCTTGATATTAGGCATACAAGGGTGGGAGATAGCTCGGCTTTGGCTGTATTTATTAGGCAGCGCCATGCTAATTTTAACTGGTGTCCAATTAATGATTTATTGGGTATTATTAAGGGTTCTTGACGAATTAAGCCAACGCGATTTTCATATCGAAAAGGACATGCAGCTCAGCTAACTAAAGCTGCGAATTACAGGAAGGAATAAAGTGAGTAAAAAAAAGAAAGACCCTTTGCGAGAAAATTTAGGTAGCCGCCGTATTCCTAAGTTACGAATGGCTGGTTTTCCAAATGCTGACGAGATTGTACGCCAGGGATTATTAAATACGCCTCGTAACGAAGATGCCGTCGATATCGTATTGGTAAATCCCCCAACACCAGACGGTGGTTTGTGGATACGTACCCAACATCGAGTTGGTCGACGAACCCGAGAAAATATGGTTTGGCCCCAAGTTTCTTTGGCTCAAATGGCGGCACTTTTGCATCCGACTTATAAAGTGAAAGTGATTGATGCTAATGCCGAGAGAATGAGCTGGCCTGAGTTCACCACGTTACTTGATAAATACCAACCTAGGTATTATTTGACTCAGATAACGGCTCCCACTCTGGAAAATGATATGTATGGCTGTTTCCTGGCTAGAGCGCGCGGGGCGAAGACGATTGGCTTTGGCACGCATGTAACGCCGATTCCAAGGGAGACTTTGAACGCTTACCCAGCGCTAGATTTTGTTTTGGTCGGTGAGCCTGATCTGACTATTCGAGACTTGCTTGATCACCTGGAAAACAAATTCGATGAACGTTCCCCATCAATAAATAAACTGTTTTCGAGTCATGATCCTACTTATAGGATCCCATCGGATGATGATGGTTCGATAGATTTGCATAGTGTCAAAGGGTTAGCTTGGAGAGAGAATGGGGAGATCATCATGAATGGTACCCGACCATTTATTGCTGATTTGGATGACCTGCCCATGCCGATGCATGAGCTGCTCCCTTTGCAAGAATATCGTATGCCGTTGATAAAGGGGCCTTTCACATTTGTTGTGACAAGTCGGGGATGCCCGGCTGGTTGCACCTATTGCATTAAGCATGTTAGTTATCAGTTCAGCACCAGGCTGCGCTCCCCTGAATTGCTTGTGGAAGAATTCCGTATTCTTAAGAATCTGGGCATTCATAATATTCATATGTATGCGGACCTGTTTACGGTCAATCGAGAGCAGGTTGTTGAGCTTTGCCGCTTGATGATTGAAGAAAATCTTAATATTCGCTGGACTTGCAATAGTCGGGTGGATTATGTGGATGAGGAAATGTTGATGCTCATGGGGAAAGCGGGTTGTTGGCTTATTTCCTGGGGCATTGAGAGCGGCAATGAGCAAATCTTGCGCCATGCACGGAAAGGCGCTTATCCAGACAAGGCGGAACGAGCGCTACGGTGGGCGAAGAAAGCGGGTATCAAAAATTGGGGATACTTTATCATTGGTCTTCCTCGGGAGACAGAAGAAACGATTAAAGAAACGATTGCCTTTTCAAAAATGTTACCGCTTGATCTGGCCTTGTTTCATGTCGCTGCCCCGTATCCAGGGACGCCGTTCTTTTTTGAAGTCGTAAAGGAAGGTTGGTTCCGACCGGGTACTCGTTGGGAGCAGGTGGATATGGATAAAGGAACGGTTTTGGACTACCCTGGATTATCCGCAGAAAAATTGCTCTATTGGCAAAAGAAGGCATTCCGCGAATGGGCTTTTAGACCAGGCCCAATTATGACTTACATAAAAATGTTGTTGTCGGATCGCTCTACATTGCGATCGGCATTAAGTGTGGGTTGGCAACATCTGGATTGGGCCGCTGCAGATAGTGGTAATCCGGTTGCTTCTTAAATCGTTATATTGCGGATGCGGATAGAAAAATCCCTTTTTAACTGGCGCAATCTCTATTTTTTAATAGCTAGCATCCTGTTCATGCTTCCGCTTGGAGATTCCGCTAGGGTAATGGGCCAACAGGATGATAATCAATGGTCAGCGCCAACGAATTTGTCTGTTTCTGGGAGTGTGGGAGCGCCACAAATAGTCAGTCATTCTGATGGCACGTTAATTGTCTTGTGGCCTGATAGTTTTGAGGAGCGTTTCGTTTTTTCCTCGTTGGAGAGTGATGTTTGGTCTGAGCCACGGGGTGTTGAATTACCATTTGGCACAAATGCCTTTGATCCTGATCTATCTGAGGATGACCCTACGCCGCTTTTTAATGCGGAATTGTTCGTTGATCTGAACGGCCGACTTCATGCAACATGGATTGACGGTGATGGGACGCTTTTTTATAGTCATGTGATGTTGGCGGAGTTTGATAGCCTGACGGCATGGACTGTGCCAGTAGAGGTGGCTGCTGAGACTAGGCTGGCTGCGTTGGTTGTTGAGGGGGAGCAGGAATTACATATCGCTTATCTTCAAGTTGGGGATTTTGAGTCTCAATCTGGCGTTTATTACCAACGCTCTGAGGATGGCGGAGAAAATTGGACTGATCCTGTACCACTTTATTTGTCACAATATTTTCGTCTTTTGACGGCGGAAACGGCTAATATTCAGTTTGTTCGTAACAATGGCAATGACCTCCATGTTGCTTGGGACGATTGGCCAAACGGCCGTGTTATGATGGCCCAATCATTTGATGGTGGTAATGTTTGGCAAGAGCTAACTGTTATTGACGAGCCAGATGAAAGCGATGGACTAGTAGCAGTTACTCCAAGTTCTGTTCGCTTAACAGTAGATAATGATGATGCCCTTCATATTATCTGGCAGGTTGAAGGTGGTGAGGAAGATTGCTCTTTGTATCACCTGTGGTTAAGTGACGGCAGCGTGGCGATGCAGGAAGCTATTGAAGAGCTGGAAATCGTGGATGGCTGTTCAGATGATATCAGGTTTCTAAATGGTGACGGATTAATGTTATATGTTCTCATATCTGACGAGCGTTATTTATCCGTTTGGAACGAAACAGAATGGACAACGGCCGTCGTTCAACCAGGGCTGAGTAGTTTTGTCACAGATAGTACATTTCGTGAGGTCAGTTTCTCGTGCGGCCAAGATATAATTTTAACAGATGATGGATTGTTGGCTGCAAGTTGTGGTCAGGAATTGGCTCAAGATATTTGGGTACAGGAGAGAGCGCTAGCAGAGTTGGTGGAAGCGCCACAGATTGCTCAGATATGGCAGACGCCAGATTTAGTGGCTGAGACAGAAACTGGGATCGTTAGCCCAATATTAATTGCAGACGAGGTTGAACGATTGCATGCTTTCTGGAGCATCATTCCGTCAGGGATTGATTTGATGCAAGATAGCCTCCCGACCAATATTTTGCACTCAAGTTGGGATATGGCTAGTTGGTCAAGAGCGACGGCCGTTCTTCAATCTCCGACGGGAGCAGCAGTTCAACATGCAGCTACGAGTGATGGTAACGGCCGAGTTCTGGTTGTTTGGGCAGGTGGCAACCGAGGCGCAATCTTTTTTAGTTGGGCTGGTAGCCAGAATGCTTCGTTAAAGTCGGAATGGACTCCACCGTTACAGTTGAGTGCAGATGAGACAATCGCAAGTGATCCTGTTATTGCCGTTGATAGTAGCGGTACTATATATGTCATATTTGCTGTTTCGATAAATGAAGGGAGAGGGCTTTATCTGGTCAAATCACAGGATCGGGGCAACACGTGGTCAAACCCTACCATGATTTTTGATGGCGCGGCCGCTGAGTGGGAAATGGTAGCCCACCCTCGCTTGACGATAACCGCTCCCGGCCGATTGCATTTAGACTGGCTACAACGTCCAGGATCAAATTTGAATAACCAGGATTCGATGTATTATAGTTTTTCTGAGGATGGTGGTGAAAATTGGACGACTGCTCAACTCGTTGACTCAGCTAGCCAGGAACAATTACCCATACTCTGGCACGATATTCGTGCTTTGGAAGGTGGTCTTGTCCATCGCATTTGGCAGGATTGGTCACCAGGGCGGCTTGCGTTATGGCATCAATATTCATCGGACGGCGTAAATTGGCGGGAGCCAAGTTTGATTGGGTCATTTGATGGCTTAAGTACGATAAGTACCATGGCATTAGATAAGGCTGGTGATCCCCATCTCTTATATACCTTCCGGGATACTAACCAAGAAGATGGTGTCGGAACATCATTGCGGCATTGGGTCTGGCAAGGGGTATCGTGGCAAGAGGAAGAGGTCTTGAGGGTGGACGACGACGTAATGACTCGCATTCAAGCCCTTGCAGCAATTTCGGTCGGTGAGCAGTTAGGCGTTTTAATTGCTGGTAAATCCTCTAGTGAACTGCAACAATCACAACTCTTGTTTACATTGCGTGAGATTGAGGTTGATAATGATCGTCCAATTCCTCCACCATTGCCAACCGAAACGCCGGCCCCTTCACCAACACCGGCAGCCACGCTGACGCCTGAACCAACACCGACAATGGTTTTCTCATTGGAGGTAGAACCTGTTAATAGTCAAGTTCGCTTAGGGCCATTCGACCAGACGGGAAGTATTGTGATAATGGTTGTTATCTTCGGGATATTATTGGGGTCACCGTTTTTGGTGCAGTATTTTCGACGGTCCCGTTCACGTTCATAATTATGGAACCAACTCCTGGTTCGGTTTCAATTATCGATAGGCTGGTAACTAATAGTTCTCGACTGGCGCTTGGGACAATCGCTCTAGCTAGTCTCTTCCTTTACAGTTTTCCACGACTCGGGATGTCGTTTCTTGGATTGGCCCTGATCCTGATACTTATAAATCTTGTTCAGGCTAATCAGACCATCCGCTTTTACCAAATTCAGGTACCGTTACTCTTATTCTTATTGACAGCTTTTGTTGGGGTTTGGATTGCCTATGATCATCAGAAATCTCTGACAAAGTTCTGGTTTTTGCTAGCAGCAGTTTTACTCTTTTATGCACTTGCCGGTCAGCGTCAGCGAGACTTGCCCCGAATCTCGCGTTACCTGGCCTATGGTGTTGGTTTGCTGTCCATATTTTTCCTTTTTTCTCACGATTGGATTACGTTTCCAGCCGGAATAAAAAGTATTGATCAGATTGGAGAGCGTTGGATGACTCTTCGCCCAAATTTTGGCGTTTCAACGATTCATCCGAATAAGATGGCTGGCATGATGGTTTTGTTTGGGCCATTCTTGGTTGAAAGCGGGGTGCGGTCGTTCCGCAATGGTAAGCGCAATCAAGTTTTGAGAATAACGGTTGCGGCCATTTTGTTCTTAATTGGGTTGCTGGCGACTGGTTCTCGTGGAGCCATGTTAGCTTTGTTCTGTGGCCTAGGGGTATGGGGTTTGTGGCTGATTTGTTATCGTGTTGGCATTCGAATAAAGAAATCGCCTATACCTATTTTTATTATTTTGCTGCTATTTTTTACGGCGGCTATTGTCACATTACTTGTCGCATTTCCTGGTGGCCCATTGGCCGTGGCAACGCAAATTCCGGGTGCTGCAACAGCAGAGAGCAGGTTGGTATTGTATAAGCAATCCCTAGCACTCAGTGGGGATTTTCTGCTTTCAGGCGCTGGATTAGCTTCCTTTCCAGGCCTATATGCTCGTTATATTCTCTTTATTTCTGTTCCCTTCTTTTTTTATACGCATAATCTTTTTTTAGATGTACTGATAGAGCAAGGGATTTTTGGCTTATCCGCACTTGTTGCAGTCTATTTCTTTAGCGGCGTTCGATTAGTTGCTTCGGCTCGTCATTTGCCAAAGCGCAAGATATCTCAGTTGAGCTGGTTGCGACATGCGGTATTTGCGAGTTTAATTGTCATTATTATCCATGGATTGGTTGATGATGCCCTTTATGGCGAACTAGGGACCCCGCTTCTTTTTGTTGCACCCGGCTTTGCCCTTGCAGTCTCTGCTACTAGACAAAAAGTAAGGAAATCGAAAGGGAAAAGAGGACTTCATTTTTCGAGTTATATAGCAGTTGGCCTAGTAGCATTCATTGTGACTATAAGCGCTACAATCCCGGCATTGCGCGGTAAATGGCAGGCGAATCTTGGCTCGATTAAGATGGCTCAAATAGAATTGACCAGTGGATTGAATACACTGCTGCCCGGCCAGATTGAGGAGAGCGCGTTACAGTCGGCCAAAGTATCGTTTGAGCAAGCTCTTTCTCGAGATGAAAAAAATCGAACTGCGTATCATCGTTTAGGTCTCATAGCCTATTCACGAGGTGATTTTTCAACTGCTATCGATCAATTAACGGCAGCCTATTCATTGGACAGTGACCACGTTGGGATTCAGAAAGTTTTGGGATTTAGTTACGTTTGGTCTGGGCAATATGAGAATGCCCTTCCGTTACTTGAACCGCTTCCGGAAAGTGAGCATCAACTGTCAATGTATTCGAATTGGTGGCAGAGAGTAGGACGTGATGATCTAACTGAACGAGCTGACGAAATGATTGCTCGACTCGGTGGTATAAGAGCAAATCAGTAGAGCGAGAATGACCGCTATTCACTCTCGTTTTTGTTAGCCATTTGCTTGTCATCAATTACGCAGTAAAGTTGTCCTGGTTGAATGTTTGCTGGCGTTTCGGGATACTCTATCCACCATTCGCCTGGAGGTGACGTATCAAACTCTTGCGCTCCGCCGGGACCAAGCCCAAGGTCTACATCGTCTCGGTGTTGGACAATTCCGACTGGGGCACCTTCGATGATTAAGGGAACACAATCAAGTCCTGGGGCAGTGCAATTATTTACTACAACGCCGTACCTATCTGTGTATCCATTGAAATCGGCTAAACCATCTTGATCTGTATCAAACGAATTCCGAACTGCAAACCCAACGACATGGGCTTGTTTTGTACTCTCATTTAATGAGCAATCCCATTCAGGGCAGAGGAACTCCAAAGAGTAGAGATTGTTTGGATCGACATTGACACTGGAGTCAGCTGTGGCGACAGCTATCTGGAATGGATGCAGAGCAGGTAATGGGCCATTTATAAGACCATGTCGGCCGTACCAGAAGAAGGTATTTTTATTTGGAGGCATATTATTGCCTTGATAAAAATAATGAATTCGACGCCGACCTAGACTGGTACAGGCTTCTTGTTGAGTTGGGTCGCCTGATAAATAGACACAATCATCAATGCCATCAATTTCAAGGTTGCCAAAGTCTATCCAGCCGCCGGTCCGTACGATGCCGCACTGACCATTACTGTTACAAACTTGTGCCTCAAGGCTAAAAGAATGGAAACGGCCGAGGTAACCACCATGTAAAGTGCCATCAACATCTGTAAATGGTGTACCGATTACATGAACCAGCCAGCGAAAATCTTTAATCCAAACTGGTCGGTTATTTGCAGGTATATTTTTGCGCACTATCCAACCGTAAGCCTCATGTTTGTATTCGTTTTCGTTATTAGTTTGCCAGGGATATGAGAGTGAAGAGCCATTGAACCAGCTTCCTGCTGGCCCGAAGATGTCGGCAACTTCATTAGGATCGTGTTTGTGTTCGTGATTGTAATGACACCCTTTTACGGGATCGATTAGCGGATGCCATTCTGTGGGGTCGTGATCGCTATCTGAGCAAGGGCCCATTCCAGGGCCTTGTAGTAATGGAAGATAAACGGAGGATGGATTGTTGGATTCAGCGGGCTGATTTATTATCGCTACGGCTAGTAATAACATCGTTGTTAAGATGAATAGCCAAACGATTTGTCGAGGTAATTTAAAGGCGATCTTATACATTAGGAAATCTCCTTTTTGATAAGGTGCTTCGTTTTAGATATAGCAAACGACGGATTCTCCTATAAGATAGGTATAACGAGTATAGGAAATATTAACCAATAACCAATTTTATTTAGAAAGAGGAAAATATTATGGCCGAAACAAAAGAAATTATTAAAAGTTATATCCTTGAAGAGTTTTTGCCAGGAGAGGATCCGGCATTGCTGACTGATGACACGCCTCTAGTATCTGGCGGCATTCTGGACTCGCTGGCGACGTTACGGTTGGTGACATTCGTTCGAGAGCGGTTCGATGTTGCAATTGAGCCACACGAGATGTCTTTGGAATATATGGATTCACTTCCTGACCTGGCAAAGCTTGTCGAAAGCAAACGCTAATTCAAGTTGATAAATATTCTTCAATCAAAATGAAAAGAAAGAAGGAATAGTAGTTGATGTACCAAAACCTAAAAAATGTTTTACGGGAAGAGTTATGGCTTCCCGCCCTCTTAATTTTGGTCGGCGCGGCTTTGCTTGTCATGACGCTTGTTGCTGATCTGATTGGTTTAAGCGCTCAAGGTTTTGGCCCTAACCAAGTTTCAATGGGGTTGGTAGGGTTAATCCTTTTCCTTGCAGGAATCATTATTGCGTTGCCAGGTGAAAGGGAACAGATTAGTGTATGGTTACTGCTGGTTACAGGAGCTGGAGCCATTGCTTTTGCCGCTGACCTCTTTGTAATCGGTGGATTGCCAGGTGTGGGATCGAAACAGCTTGTACTTGCAACAGTATTCATAGCCACTGTTTTGATTAGTTTGTTCCCAGCTAGGCAGTATGATTTGGGTCAGTTGCAGACAACCTTGAAGGCGAAATTGTTTGATCGAGTTAATGTTCTTAAATTTGGAAGCATCATCGTACAATTTGGGTTGTTAGTTCTAGTAATTAGACAATTTCAGCTAGAGAATCAGGCCTTCTATGAAGGGATTATGCTCCTGGCTTTTTATGGGTTTATTGTCCACTTCTTTTTGCCGTTGGTATATCGTCTGCCATTTTTCGTGTTTTTGTCCTTGGTTGCAATCCTTGGGGTTTTAGGGATTACTAATGGTATTTTGTTGATTGGGGCTGGACTGGTTCTTATTGGGCTGTGTCATGTGCCTGTTCGCTTTTCAATTCGTGTGGCTTTACTCCTTGGTGTTGGCATTGTTTTAGCTCTATTGCGCAGCCAATTGTTGCAGAGCGCCTGGCCTGATATTCTATGGCCCATTTTGGGTTCAATGTTTATGTTTCGTCTGATCATCTATATGTATGATCTTCGGCACCTTAAGGAGCCTGTGAGTTTTTGGCGTTCACTTGCCTATTTCTTCATGCTTCCAAATATTGTCTTCCTTTTCTTTCCGGTTGTTGATTTTGCCTCGTTCCGCCGTACGTATTTTAATGAGGATCGTTACCGTATTTATCAGCGTGGATTGACTTGGATGTTCCATGGGGTATTACAACTTGTACTCTATCGATTTGTTAACAATTATATCGTTATTCCTACTGAAGAGGTCGCTAGCGCTACTGATGTAGCACGCTTTGCTACTTCCAATTTTTTGTTGTACTTACGGGTGTCTGGACAATTTACTCTGATTGTTGGGTTGCTTCACTTATTCGGATTTAATTTAACACCAGTATTTAATAGCTACTTATTGTCTTCCAGCTTCACTGACTTATGGCGTCGAATTAACATTTATTGGAAGGACTTCATGCAGAAGATCTTCTATTATCCAGCTTATTTCCGACTAACTGGCCTCGGAGATACGAGTCGGTTAATTGTGGTGACGCTTTTTATTTTCTTTATGACCTGGTTTTTACACGCTTACCAGTGGTTCTGGTTGCGTGGTTCATTTTTGTTCACTGCGACAGATATTTTATTTTGGTCTTTGTTAGCCATTTTGTTTTTGGCCAATATCTTGTTTGAAGCTAAGCGGGGCCGAAAGAGAACGTTAGGAAAGCAGTCGTTATCTTATCGTGACTTAATCGGTAAGGCTTTGCGTCCGGCTTTGATATTTTCTGTCATATCTTTTCTCTGGTCGCTTTGGACAAGCGAAACTGTTGCTGATTGGCTTGCCCTTTGGTCAGTTGCTGTGAACTTAGAGGGCTTACTGACGCTCTTTCTAATATTCTTAGGCATCACTGTAATAATGGGTGTATTTATCTGGACTGGCAGAGATCGTCCTAGTTCGAAACTTAAGCAGCCTGGAAATGAGTTCAGACCTGCAATAATCAATGCGGCTTTGTTGGGTTTGATTTTGGTGGTAACGACTCCGTCGGTTTATGCGGGTTTTGGCAATCAAGCTGTGAGTGTTATTGATACTTTGAAATTTAATGGCTTAACTGCTCGTGATGCTGAATTGCTCCAACGAGGATATTATGAGGATCTTATTGGGGTGGATCGTTTCAATACTGCTCTGTGGGATGTTTATTCTAAACGGCCGTCTGATTGGCCTTTAATTCAGGAGACGGCGGCCGCTCAACTGACTAATGATTTCCGGGCAATCGAGTTGCTGCCATCGCAGCGAATCACCTTTCATGGCGCTACTTTCAGTACAAATTCGTTTGGAATGCGTGACAAGGAATATACTCTGACGGCTCCCGAAGGAATACACCGAATTGTATTGCTTGGCCCGTCATATGTTATGGGTTCTGGCGTTGCCGATAACGAAGTTTTTGAATGGCTGCTAGAAGATCGGCTAAACGACGAAAACGCCACTAATAACGGCCGTCAGATTGAAATTCTGAATATGGCGGTTGCTGGATACTCAGCGCTTCAAGAGCTTTATATTCTTGAAACAGAAGTACTCGATTTTGAACCAGAAACCGTGTTCTACGTTGCCCACCAGTTAGAGGAAACTATTATTGCACGAAATCTGGCTGATTTTCTGGACGTGGGAATCGCTATTCCTTATCCTTATTTAGAGGAAATAATTGCTCGTGCTGGTATCGTGGAAGGGATGAGTCAGAGTGAAATGGAGAGGCTTCTCAAACCTTTTGGTCGTGAAATCTTGCGTTGGAGTTATGAGCGTATGGTTGCCGATATGCGTGAGGAGGGGATTCTACCGGTATGGGTATTCATCCCAGCTTTAGAACTTCCCTACACCGATGAAGAGGTAAACTCTTTAGTACAATTGGCGGAAGAGTCGGGATTTATTGTTTTAGATCTTTCCGATGTGTATGATGATCATGATGAGGCCTCGATAATCGTTGCGGAGTGGGACAAGCACCCTAATGCACTGGGCCACCAATTAATTGCTGAGGATTTGTATTCGGCGCTTATGGAAAATGAGCAACGGATACCTTTGATTCTTTCTGAAGAAAACGAAATCCGTTAGTAGGGCGTATCCAGGTGACCTCGACGGATTCTCCAATCATGAAAAGAAGTCATTTATTGAGTGGTCGCCAAGATCTCTTAATAAAAATATTATTAGTAATAGCTGGCCCAGTTTTATTGATCGGGATTTTGGAAGGGGCAGCGTATTTATGGGAACGGCGACAGGCGAATAGTATTTTTGCTTGGGAACTTGTGGCCTCACGACGCCTTGAATTAATACGAAAAGAGGTTGGTGATTCGGGGTATACTTTAATGAATGCTGGTGATCAGTATGAATGGCAAGGCATTCCAGTAAATATAAATTCTCATGGTCTGCGGGGGCCTGAAACGACAATTGCTAAACCGGAAGACACTTTTCGTATCCTTAACCTGGGGGATTCGGTGGCGATGGGGTGGGGTGTACGGGAAGAAGAAAGTTATGGTCAACGGTTGGAAGAGATAATTGCAGATGAGATGCTTATTGAGCAGAATATAGAGGTTATAAATGCCAGTGTGCCGGGTTGGAATCCAGAGAATGAACTGGCTTATCTAAAGGCGGAAGGGTTTCAATTTGAGCCAGACCTGATATTGCTTGACCTGACTCTCGTGAATGACATTTATGGTCAAAGTGCGCTACTGAAGAACCAGCGGCCGGCGGTTATTGAATGGCTGCGGACGAATACTTACACCTGGCCTTTCTTGTCTATTCAAATGCAATGGATGGCAGCTCGGTCGGAAGGGCAAGAACGAATAGAGGTAATTGATCCGCCAGACAAGCCAGCTAGTTATTTCCCGCTTGATCCATCGGCCGAACAATGGTCGCTCGTATGGGAATCGATCCAAGAGATGAATGACCTGGCAGCAGAAAGGGAAATTCCATTCGTTATTCTCTTGTTTCCCCTGGAATTTCAGGTCCTGGACAATGATTTTCCGACGTTGCCACAGGAAATTCTGACAACAAGAGCGGCCGAAGCAGGAATTCCTACAGTTGATTTACTCGCAGCCTTCCAAGAGGCATGCCTCAACAAGTCGCCAGAACCATGTATGCTTGAAGATCGTTATCTATTTGCAGATGTCTGGATGCATCCTTCGGCATTTGGTCACGAATTGACAGCAGATACTATTTTTACTTTCTTACAATCGGCCGAATTAGGACAATGATAAATGGATTTTTCCTGGACTGAAGAACAAATTTCCTTTAAGGATGCAGTTATTAAGTTTGCTAGTAATGAATTGAATGAGGGTTTGATTGACCGTGACAGACAAGGGGAACTGTCTCGGGAAAACTGGCAGAAATGTGCCCAGTTCGGCATTTTAGGTCTTGCTACACCGGAAGAGTATGGCGGTAGTGGTGTTGATATTATGACGGCTATGCTGGTCATGGAAGGTTTAGGGTATGGTTGCCGAGACAATGGGATGATCTTTGCAATGAATGCTCAGATGTGGAGCGTTCAACACCCTATATTGGCGTTTGGAACTGAAGAACAGAAACAACGATATTTGCCTGGGCTATGTAGCGGTGATTTGATAGGCGCCCACGGCATGTCAGAACCGGACTCAGGTTCTGATGCTTTTAGTTTGCGTACTCGTGCCGAACGCACTGAAGATGGTTATATATTAAATGGCAGTAAAATGTTTGTCACGAATGCGCCAATTGCGGATTTGGCTATTGTTTTTGCGACGGTCGATTCGAATAAAAAGTTAGCTGGTGTTACGGCATTTATTGTTGAGGTGGGCACGCCAGGATTCAGTGTTGGGCGCAACCTTGATAAAATGGGATTACGAACATCTCCTATGGGAGAGCTGATTTTGGAAGATTGTTTTATACCGACTGAGAATCGATTGGGAAAGGAGGGGGCTGGAAGTAGTATTTTTAATAGCTCAATGGAATGGGAACGCAGTTGCATATTGGGCAGTCATATTGGGGCTATGGAGCATCAACTGGAACTTTGCATTCGGTATGCTCGGGAACGTAGACAGTTTAATAAACCGATTGGTAAATTCCAATCGGTGGCGAACCGCATCGCTGATATGAAATTGCGTCTAGAAACTGCTCGACTCATTTTGTACAAGGTGGCTTGGTTGAAAAAGGTCGGCCGTTCGGCCGTTGTGGAAGCAGCAATGGCTAAGCTTTACATTAGTGAAAGTTTTGTTGCATCCAGTATGGATGCCATCCGCACCCTCGGCGGATATGGTTATATGACTGAGTTTGAAGTTGAGCGTGATTTACGGGACGCTATTGGGGGTACCTTGTATTCTGGTACCTCTGATATTCAACGAATGCTTATTGCCCGTCTCTCGGGTTTATAATTATAGGTTTTAGCTATTCAACCAATAGAAATGGATTTTTCGTATGGCTTTTTTACTACATCAATTACTGACTGAAAGCGCCGTGAAGTTTCCTGAGAAGGAAGCAGCACGATTCAAAGCGTCATCTTTGACTTACCGAGAGCTGGATGAATTGACGAACCAGGTTGCACGAATGCTTTTGGAGCTTGGGGTGCGTCGTGGGGACAGGGTTGGTTTTTATGTCAACAAATCGTTGGCTTCGGTAATTAGCGTGTTTGGCATAATGAAGGCTGGGTGTGCTTATGTGCCGCTTGACCCGAATGCGCCAGCTGGTCGATTGGCTTATATAACTCGCAACTGTGATGTGCGTGTCGTTCTGACTACTGCTAATAAGTTAACTAAACTGGCTAATTTCTTTGATGAGGGAACACCGATAGAGGCGGTGTTACTTGTGGATGAGCAGCAAGGTACGGCCGTTGATATTCCAGCAAAGGTAATTTCGTGGGAAGCGCTAAGGGCTGTTGATGCTGGTTCCATCTCGACTGTTGACGCAATTGAGACTGACCTGGCTTATATTCTTTATACTTCTGGCTCGACGGGCGATCCTAAAGGGGTCATGATATCCCACCGTACCATTTTCACCTTTGTCAATTGGTGTCATGAAAAATTTCAAGTTACGGAACATGATCGGGTGACAAGCCATGCCCCGCTCCATTTTGACCTGTCTACATTTGACATCTATGTCACTATCAAAGCAGGGGGAACAATTATATTGGTTCCTGAGTCACACTCTGTTTTCCCAATTGAATTGGTCAGATTAATTCAGAACGAAGCTGTAACCCTTATTTATATGGTGCCTTCAATCCTTTCGCTGATGGTTAGCTATGGTAAGCTGGATGATCATGATCTTTCGAAATTACGTACCATATTATTTGCTGGCGAAGTTTTTCCCATCAAGTATTTGCGTTTGTTGGTAGAGGCAATACCCCACGCTTCCTACTATAATTTGTACGGTCCTACAGAAACGAATGTTTGCACTTATTATCAGGTTCAGGCAAAGGACTTGTTACCGGAATTGACGCAACCAGTACCTATCGGGGTTGCCTGTGAGAATATGGAAGTTTATGCGCTTGGTGATGATAATCAGCTGGTGACGGAAATTGGGCAAGAGGGCGAGCTTTGGGTGCGTGGTTCTGGTGTTGCAGAAGGTTATTGGGGCGATGCGGAAAAGACGGCTCTCGGATTTGTCCAGAATCCACTTCAAACAAACTTCCTAGATATCGCTTACCGTACGGGGGATATTGTCACCCTGGATGAAGATGGCGAGAATTGGCGTTTTATCGGCCGTCGTGACCATATGATCAAAAGTCGAGGTTATCGTATTGAGTTGGGTGAAATTGAGAGCGCTATTTATGGTCACACCAGTGTCAAAGAAGCAGCAGCTGTAGCGGTACCCGACGATTTGCTAGGGAATCGTATTAAAGCTTACGTTGTGTTAGCTGAAAGTGAAGGGCTTAATGCACAAGATTTACAAATGCATTGTCGCCAGCATCTTCCACGCTATATGGTTCCTGAGGTGATTGAGTTTTTAGATCAACTGCCAAAGACCTCAACCGGAAAGATTAACAGGCCAGAATTAGCAAAAATAGCGGCTTAATCCAGCACTTGATTTGCACTCAAAAAGTAATATAAATTATTTGCTATTTCATAGGAGAAATATTGAATGATCGACGTGATAATTATAGGTGGCGGGCCAGCTGGGTCAGGGTTGGGATGCTACTTGTCCAAAGCTGGTATCAGCAACATGATCATTGAGAAAGCGATGCATCCACGTCCACACGTGGGTGAGTCCCTGGTGCATAATACCACACGTATTTTCGATGAGATTGATTTCTTGTCGGTGATGGAGAGAGAAGGTTTTGTACATAAACCTGGAGCATCGTGGCACGCTCCGAACCAGCAAGGTAAAGTAACGATTGTTTTTGCTGATTTCCCGCTTGAAGGGGTCGACCAACCGCATACTTACCATGTTGATCGTAGCCGTTTTGATCTTTGCTTACTCAAGCACGCGGAAGAGCTAGGCTCTAAGGTTATCCAGGGGGTGGCTGTAACTCAGGTGCTTTCCAATGACGGTCAGGTCTGTGGTGTACGGGCAAGAGTAGGCGATCAGGAAGTCGATTTTTCTTGTAAAATCGTCGTTGATGCCAGTGGCCGAGACACTTTTATGGGCCGACATTTGCGCTTGAAGAAAAAAGATCCCATATTTAATCAATATGCGATTCATGCTTGGTATGAGAATGTGGAACGCGTCCACCATCCGAATGGTGAAGACATCGACATCTATTTTTTACCACTTGAAAGAGGCTGGGTTTGGCAAATTCCTATTAATGATGACATATGCTCGATTGGTGTGGTGGTTGAGAAGAAACACATTAAACAAGCGCATATGGATCTGGAAAAATTTTTCTATGACCAGATTAAGACAAATCATAACCTAGCTGCCGCTATGAAAAATGCACGTCGGGTCAATGAATTCAAGACAGAAGGTGACTATAGCTATAGTATGAAAAAATTTGTCGGCGACGGTTATATCTTAATTGGCGATGCGGCCCGGTTCGTTGACCCGATTTTTTCTTCAGGCGTTAGCGTTGCTTTACATAGCGCTAAGTTTTCCTCTGAGGTGATCGCCAAGGCTTTGGAATTGAATGATTTCCGTGAGGAAGTATTCGAACCATATGAGCAAAAACTGCGGCAAGGTGTAGAAATCTGGTATGAATTTATTCGTCTATATTACAAGTTGCTGCCGCTATTTACTTATTTCATCCAGATACCTGAATATCGCCTTCAAATTCACCGATTGCTACAGGGCGAGGTTTTTGACCGCGAGGAAGCCCCTGTTTTGGGCGCCATGAGGCAGTTCATCGAAGATGTCGAGAACAATGAGCATCATATTTTTAAGGATCAAATTACAGATATAACTATTGACCAGATTCCAGATTGGATGATGGAAGCAATGCCTACAGGAGATTAGGAATGAGTAGACAAGATACTTTGGAACGTTTTATTGTTGATGAAATCATGTTCGGTAGTAGTAGTACGAAATTGGCTGCAGACCAGTCGTTAATTGAATCTGGCATATTGGATTCAGTCGGATTGCTTCGACTTGTCGCTTTTATTGAGGATCAGTTTGGCATAAATATTGATGATGGGGAAGTGTCTCCGGATAATTTTCAGACATTAAATAGTATGAGTGCATTTCTCCAGCGTAAAGAGGGGGCTTGATCAATACAAATTGGAGCGTCTTTCCCCCATTCTTGGAGGGGGAGAGACGCTCTCTATACTGATCAGTTTAGTGAGATTGGTCGATAGTTAGTGGGATGAATTGTTTGTATGGCAGCGGAGGATTTGGACTGCTTGTAGGTGTCGGAATGGCTGTGGGGTTAGGTTGTGGCGTCGGTGTCGGGCCGGGATTGTCGCCTAGAAACCATGAGGTTGTTGTGGTATCTGTTTTGAAAAATTCTAGCAGTTGTTCACCGACTTTTTGTTCACCACTGGGTGATGGATGTGTACAATCGCTTTCGAGATCTTCTGGCAACCAAACACGGCCGTCCGATCTTGGATTTGTACCGTCTATCCATAAGTAGGATCCCCAGGAGAGATAGGGGGCCACAACAGCCCCATTTGACGGATCAAAATTTAGAGTGGGATCGCCATTTATCTGGTTTTCAATCATCCAACGTACTGAGAAAGCGGTCTCGAAAGCGGTCGGTTCGGGACTAAGCCCGCTCCAATAGACGTATGCTCGGGTTCGACTGGAATGATAAGCTATTTTTGTGTTTGGAAATTGTACAAGAATGTTTCGGGCCACTTGTTCTAAATCTTCTTGTAGGGAAAGGGACATTTGTGGGAAATTCCCACTACCCATATTGGCCAATTTAACCCAAGCTATCTGGACTTGGGCAGGAGTGACACCGGCACTAATTAGAAAGCCGCCAAGACGTTCCCAAGCATCATCGTTTAGGTCTGCCCAACGTTCGGCCGTTCGACCCCCTAAACCGCCATTAACTAGGACTAGGTTTGAGTTGACAGCAGGATCGGCATTTGCTTGATTTATGAAAGCCGTAAATTCTTGACCTGTATTAGACATACCTATAGCAACCAACACTATTTTGCCATTCACTGGATCAGGATTTCCAGCGGCATCTAAAGGTGTGATTTGTTGTGAAATTGCCTGACCAGCAGCTTCATGTGCAGGGGGACGCGAGTTACTTCCACCAGGATATAGCCCGCCAATATGGCCTGTAGAACCAGTATTTAGACGAATATATTCGTTTGGTCCTAGGTCATTCAAGGGTTGGCTAACGGAAATGAAAGGTCCATTACACGTCTGGCCTACTGAATTAAAGTGGGCGACAACATTATTTTTTATTGGTAATGCAGGAGTAATTAATAGAAGAAGTAGCAAAAAAGAGAGGAGGGTACCTACTATCAATCGGAAATCGAACTTATTTATGAGTAACTTAATCAATATGCACCTTATATTATTGTTTGAAAAAATGCTGGAAGTTGTAACTTTTGATGGAAGATTTGGATTTTATTATTTTTTGGAGGGTTTAGAATGAAACAGCATAAAATACCAATTTTGATTGTATTAATATTTATTCTCGTCGCAACTGTGGTAACAACAGCTAGCGGCGAAATTGGTACTAATTTACTAGCCAACTCATTTTACATTAATGCTGGCGGCGGTGATTATACCGATGGAGGTGGCAATTTATTTGTAGCTGATAAGGTTTACGTGGCTGGTGATTTTGGCTACGTAGGCGGTCAGGCAAAAACTTATTCAGGTCCAATTGCTGGCACAACTGATAGCCCACTCTATGAAGACACACGGTTGGCTAATGCCTCATTTAGTTATGTGTTTGACACTTTGCCGGCTGACACTTATGAGATCACGCTCTATTTCATGGAGCCGCAAGCCAATAGTCCAGGTCAGCGCGTTTTTGACATTAGTGTTGAAGGTGCAGTTGTTTTGGATGACTACGATACTTATGCTGCTGCTGGCGGTAAGAAGATCGCTGTCAATGAGGTGATCATCGCTACGGTTAGTGACGGACAGTTGAATATTGATTTTGTTGAGAGCATTCCTCTTGCAAAGCCAATTGTCTCGGCAATAGCTGTTGTACCAACCACACCGCCTACACCGGAGCCGGACATAAGTGTTGCGCCAACTAGCGTGGATTTCGGTAATGTCGAGACTGGGACGACCAGCGACATGATCGTTACTGTTTCCAATGTGGGAACGGCCGATTTGAATGTTAGCGCTTTGAACATAACTGCTGGCGAATTCACGATTATTTCTCCGGCAACCCCGGTAGTCATCACTCCCTTTAACTCAGCCGATGTGACTGTCCGATTCAGTCCTACAGCCATAGGGTTGCAGTCAGGCGATCTAGAGATTACCAGTGATGATCCAGATGAAGGGCTGGTGACAGTGCCATTAAGCGGTAATGGCACACCACCTCCACCCAACGAACCGGACATCAACGTTTCCCCATCAAGCCTTGATTATGGGCAGGTGGTTGTTGGCAGCACAAAGGATTTGAATCTGACGGTTGAGAACCTGGGACTGCAGACATTAACAGTTAGCGATTTGACAGCAACAAATGCTACTTTTACGGTTGTATCACCTGCTGTGCCTTTTGATGTCTTGTCTGGGGGTTCACAGGATGTTGTCGTTCGCTTTACACCTGTATCTGAAACTGTAGAGGCAGGAGACTTTGAAATCACTAGTAATGATCCAGACGAGGGATTGGTCACTGTCGCCCTATCGGGTGAAGGTGTACTAACCCCACCAGTTGCTTTCCGCATCAACGCTGGTGGTTCTGATTATACTGATAGTAATAGCAATCTCTTCGTCGCCGATAAGTTGTATACGGCAGGAGATTTTGGTTATACAGGGGGTAAGGCGAAGTTTTATGCTGGGCCGATTGCGGGGACTATTGAGGATCCGCTGTATGAGAATACACGTGTAGCCGGGAGTTCGTTTAGCTATACGTTCGATGTACCGAATGGTAACTATGAAGCAATATTGCACTTCATGGAACCTGGTAGCAATGGTTCTACAAGGATTTTTGATGTCACAGTAGAAGGTGTCGTTGTGTTACCTTCTTATAACATTTTTTCCTCGGCGGGAGGCTCGCTAACGGCCGTGACTGAATCGTTATTTGTGGATGTGACTGACGGACAGCTTAATATTGACTTTAGCGGCGCAAAGCCCATTGTTTCGGCAATTGAGGTGGTTAGTACTGCGCCGCCGACACCGGAGCCAGACATAAACGTTTTGCCAACAAGCTTAGACTTTGGTGATGTCGAGGAGAACACAACCAGTGACATGATCGTAACGGTCTCAAATGTTGGCACAGTTGATCTAAATGTAAGTGCGCTCAATATCACAGCGGGCGAGTTCACAGTGGTTTCACCAGCAACAGCATTTGTTGTAAGCTCTGGAAGTTCACAGGATGTAACGGTGCGCTTTAGCCCAACATCTGTGGGTGCTCAAGCAGGTGACTTGGAGATCAGCAGTGACGATCCCGATGAGGGATTAGTGACTGTCCCGTTGACTGGTAATGGCACGACGCCACCGCCCAATGAGCCTGATATTAATGTAACGCCTACTAGCCTCAACTTTGGTCAGGTTGTGGTTGGTAATACGGCCGATCAAATCATAACTGTAGAGAACGACGGTCTGCAAACACTCACAGTAAGTGACCTAACAATGACCAACGGCGCCTTTACTGTTGTTTCACCAGCGACGCCGTTTGACGTGGTCGCTGGCGGTTCTCAGGATGTCACAGTTCGGTTCTCGCCTGCAAGTGAGTCAGTAGAGAATGGCGATTTGGATATCACGAGCAATGATCCTGATGAGGGTTTAGTGACCGTTTCGCTGACTGGCGAAGGGGTTCTGACACCTCCGGTTGCTTTCCGAATCAATGCTGGCGGCAGTGATTACACTGATGGCAGCGGCAACCTCTTTGTAGCTGATAAGGCTTATTCCGCTGGTGATTTTGGTTATAGTGGCGGATTGTCTAAGAATTACCCAGGTGCAGTTGCAGGTACTACGGATGACCTACTTTATGAAGACTTGCGACTTGACAATGTATCTTTCAGCTATTTGTTTGATTTGCCAAACGGCAGCTATCAATTGATCTTGCACTTTATGGAACCTACCTCAAGCAGCCCCGGAGGCCGAGTCTTTGATGTGAGCGCAGAAGGTGTTGTTGTGCTGCCAGCCTATGACATCTATGTAGCCGCAGGAGATACGCGGACTGCGGTAACGGAAGCCTTGCTGGTGGATGTAACTGATGGGCAGTTGAATCTTGACTTCGTAGGTGGCATTAAGCCAATCGTCTCTGCTATAGAGGTGGTGCAGGCGACAAATGAACCAGATATTAACGTTAGCCCGGCCAGTTTAGACTTTGGTCAGGTAGAGGTTAATAATGATAGTTCAAAGATTCTGAGCTTATCCAATACTGGTCTGGTTACACTTACCGTGAGTAGTATTGTTTCGACAGACAGCCACTTTACTTTGATTGACCCCATCGGGGCTTTCGAAGTAGCCCCTGGCGGATTACAGTATGTGACGGTGCAGTTCAGCCCAGATGCTGCTGCCATAGAGTCGGGCGACTTTGAGATCACCAGTGATGACCCGAATGAAGGACTTGTTGTTGTACCTGTCACGGGTGAGGGTGTCTTTATAACTGGTGCGACATATCAAGAAGTTGCGGCTGATGTCGGATTTGTACTCAGTCATGATTATGCAGCTATCTGTACCCCAGAGACGAATACGCCCATAGGTTCTGGCTCAGCCTGGGCTGACTATGACAATGATGGTGATATCGATCTGTTTGTCACCAATCATGGTGGGGCCAACTATCTCTATCGTAATGATGGTGATACAGACTCTGATGGTTTGCCGAACTTCGTTGATGAAGCGGCGGCCATGGGCGTTGATGATCCAACTGGCGTTGGACACAGCGCTGTGTTCATTGACTATGACAATGATGGCGACCAGGATCTGTATGTGACCAATTGGGGCGCCAACAATCTTTATCAGAACCAACTCATCGAGAGCGGCAGTGTGAGCTTTGTAGATGTGACGGCCGTTGCTGGTGTCGCAGACGGTGGTCGGGGTGTGACCACTGCCTGGGCAGACTACGACAATGACGGCCACCTGGACTTCTACATTGCCAAGCACAAATACTGTCTCGATGATTCAATGAGCGAAGACCATCTTTACCATAATAATGGAGATGGCACGTTTACGGATGTAACGACTTTCCTCTGTGGTGGCGCCAGTGTTTGTAATCAAACTGACGCTTATGGTTTCTCCCCAGGTTGGTTTGACTATGACAACGACGGTGATCAGGACCTCTATGTAGTGAATGACCGTCTGGATGACCGTTTTGACTACAACACTTTGTGGCGTAATGATGGGCCAGATGGTGTAGGGGGCTGGCTATTCACAGATGTTTCGGCCGCTGCTGGCGTCGATCTGTCTGTACATGGTATGGGTCTAGGCATTGGCGATTATGATAATGATGGCTGGTATGATGTTGCTTTCAGTGATGTTGGACCTTCCCATCTTCTACGAAACAATGGTGATGGCACATTTGCCGATACATCTGATGTATCTGGCGTCACTGACCTGACTAACAGCTTAACATGGGGAACGGCCTTCTTTGATTACAATAACGACCAGTGGTCGGACCTGTTAATCGTTGCTGGTTGGTTAATGGAATCTCCGGTTGCTTTCTCCAATTTCCTGTTGGAAAACAACGCAGATGGCACCTTTACTGATGTCTCAGTTAGCAGCGGTGTTGCTGATACGGGTCGCGCCCGGAGTGCCTCAATCGTTGACTTTGATGGTGATGGTTGGGTAGACTTCTACGTTGGCAATCTCGGCGAAGCACCGCTCTTGTACCATAATGTAAGCTCCTTGCAGGGCAATACCAACCACTGGTTGAATTTCACTGTAGAGGGCACGGAAAGTAACCGAGATGGTATTGGTACCCGCATCTATGTCACGGCTGGAACTGAAACGATGATGCGTGATATCACAAGCGGCCCAACACATGGTGGCGGTGATTATCGCGCGGCTTACTTTGGACTAGGCGCTGAAACTGAAGGAACCGTGGAGGTACATTGGCCAAATGGGGTCGTAGAGAATCTGGGAACTATTACGGCCGACCAGCAGTTACATCTGGTTGAACCACCGTTCTCCTTCGAAGCGGCGACCTTTACTGACGTTACGGCCGCTACGGGTATTGTTCAAAGTCATGAATTAGGCGCAACTTGTGCACCACCGTTAGGTTCAGGCGCTGCCTGGGCCGATTATGACGATGATGGCGACATTGACCTGTTCGTGACCAATCGTGGTGGCGCTAATCATCTCTACCGTAATGATGGTGATACAAGTAGTGATGGTATCCCTGATTTTACAGATGTGGCAGTTTCAATGGGTGTTGATGACCCGACTGGCGTTGGTCACGCGGCTACCTTTATTGATTACGATAATGACGGTGACCAAGATCTATATGTTACCAATTGGGGTGGAAATACCCTTTACGAAAATCAGTTGATCGAAACAGGTAGTGTCAGTTTTATAGATGTAACTGGAACTGCTGGCGTTGCCGATGATGGGCGAGCAATTACGGCGGCCTGGGGTGACTACGATAATGACAGTTATCTAGACCTGTATGTTGCCAAACACCATACCTGTGGCGGTGACTTCCTCAGCACAGACCATCTCTACCATAACAATGGTGATGGTACGTTTACGGATGTCACGAGCTATCTCTGTGGTGGCGCATCCTCTTGCTTCGAGGTCGATGGACTAGGTTTTTCGCCTGGTTGGTTGGATTATGATAACGATGGTGACCCTGACTTGTACCTCGTTAACGACTCTAATGGTTCTGTCGCCTCTAATGTGCTTTGGCGGAATGATGGCTCTGATGGTTCTGGCGGCTGGCTCTTTACTGATGTCTCTGCTGCAGCGGGTGTGGACTTTACCGTCAATGGCATGGGATTGGGTGTTGGTGACTATGACAATGATGGTTGGCTAGATCTGGCTTTCAGTGACATCGGTCCGGCCCATCTGTTACAAAATAATGGCGATGGCACCTACACAGATGCCTCTGCTGCTTCTGGTATTACAGCTCTGACCGGGACTAAGACTTGGGGGACTGTTTTCTTTGACCATAACAACGATATGTGGTTGGACTTGTTCATTGTTGCCGGAAATACAGGTGTCGAACCGGGTGACTCTTATCCCAATTACTTCTTAGGAAACCTTGGGAATGGCACTTTCACTGATCTTTCTTCCAGCAGTGGTCTGGATAACGACGGACGAGGCCGGGCAGCAGCTATCGCTGACTTTGACCAGGATGGCTTTGTAGATGTCTTCGTTGGTAATTATGGCGAATCTCCCGTTCTCTATCATAATGATGGTAACAGCAGCAACTGGCTGGCTGTCACTGTGGAAGGGACTGTTAGTAACCGGGATGGTATTGGCACTCGCCTCTATCTAACTGCCGGTGGCGTGACGCAGATGCGTGAAATCAGCAGCGGCCCGACTCATGGCGGCGGCGACTATCGTGCTGCTTACTTTGGCTTGGGGAGTGAGGCACAGGGTACATTAGAAGTACACTGGCCTAATGGTATTGTTGAAAATCTTGGTGTTGTTACGGCCGATCAGCAACTACACTTAGTCGAGCCAGCCAGTCTTGGCCCAACCTACGTAGATGTTGCTGCGGATGTTGGTCTGGTTCTGAGCCATGAGGTGGATGCAGGTATCTGTGATCCAGCTCTGGGATCAGGGTCGGCCTGGGCTGATTATGATAACGATGGCGATATTGATTTCTTCGTAACCAATCATGGTGGTGCAAACCATTTGTATCGCAACGATGGCGATACTGACTCTGACGGGCTGCCCAACTTTACAGATGTTGCTGCCGCTCTCGGTGTGGACGATCCTACTGGGATTGGTCATGGCGCTGTCTTTATCGATTACGATAACGATGGTGATCAGGATCTCTATGTAAGCAACTGGGGCGATTTAACTGACGAGAATGTTCTGTATCAGAATCAGTTGATCGAAACAGGTACGGAAAACTTCGTTGATGTGACGACGACGGCTGGGTTAGATGACAATGGTCGCGGTATCACTGCGGCATGGGCCGACTTTGATAATGATGGCTACCTTGATCTTTATACCGCCAAATATCAGAAATGTTTTGGCGACCCAGAGAGTACGAACCATCTTTACCACAATAACGGCGATGGCACCTTCACCGATGTTACTAGTTATCTCTGTGGTGGCGCGGCGACCTGCGCTGCCAATGATGGCTACAGCTTTACAGCTGGTTGGTTTGATTACGATAACGATAATGACCAGGACCTCTACTTAGTCAATGATAAGGTAGGCGGTGGCGCTGCCGAGAGTGCGCTTTGGCGTAATGATGGCTCAGATGGCAGCGGTGGGTGGCTCTTTACGGATGTGTCTGTTTCTTCCGGTTCAGACTATGGCGTTAACGCTATGGGCTTAGGCATCGGCGACTATGACAATGACGGCGATTTTGATTTTGCTTTCAGCGACATAGGACCGGGTCACCTGGCCCAGAACAATGGCGACGGCACCTTTACCGAAGTATCCGGCGCTTCTGGTGTTACGGCCGCCACCGACTCTCCAGCTACCTGGGGTACAGCTTTCTTCGACTATAATAATGATGGTTGGATAGACTTGTTCTTTGTAGCTGGTGGTACTGGTGGTCCGGACATTACACCAAACTTCCTGTTGAATAACCAGGGTGATGGTACGTTTAGTGATGTTTCAGTCAGTGCTGGTGTTGATCATAACGGTCGGGGTCGGAATGGTTCCATAGTGGACTTTGACGGTGACGGCTTTGTCGACATCTTCCTGCATCATTACGACGAGGCTCCTATTCTCTTCCACAATAAGAGCGCTGTACAGGGGAATTCTAATCACTGGTTGAGTATTACGGTTGAAGGTACCGAGAGCAATCGGGATGGTATCGGCACCCGCATATATTTGACTGCTAGTGGAATCACCCAAATGCGCGAAATCAACAGTGGGCCAACACACGGTGGCGGGGATTATCGCGCCGCTTACTTTGGTCTTGGCACAGAGACGAGCGGTACAGTAGAAGTCCATTGGCCTAACGGTGAAGTGGAAAATCTGGGAGTTATCTCAGCTGACCAACAACTACATTTGATTGAGCCGGTAAGTGGTGGGCCAACCTATGTCGATGTCACGGCCGCTGTCGGAATTGTACAAAGCCACGACTTTGGAGCGACCTGTAACCCACCTATGGGTTCAGGCGCTGCCTGGGCTGACTATGATAATGATGGCGACATTGACCTGTTCGTGACCAATCGCGGTGGCGCTAATCATCTCTACCGCAACGATGGTGACACCAACAGTGATGGTATTCCCGACTTCACAGATGTGGCGGTTGCCATGGGCGTTGATGACCCGACTGGCGTAGGTCATGCGGCTACTTTCATTGATTATGACAATGATGGCGACCAGGACCTATATGTGACCAATTGGGGCGGCAACACCCTATATGAAAACCAATTGGTGGAATCGGGCAGCGTCAGCTTTACTGATGTTACTGGTACGGCTGGTGTGGCTGATGATGGCCGGGCCATTACCACAGCTTGGGGTGACTTTGATAATGATAGTTTCTTGGATCTGTATGTTGCCAAACACCACACTTGTAGTGGCGATTTCCTGAGTACTGACCATCTCTACCGCAACAATGGCGATGGAACGTTTACGGATGTCACTAGTTATCTTTGTGGCGGTGCTTCTACCTGCTTCGAGGTTGAAGGGTTGGGCTTCGCACCGGGTTGGTTGGATTACGACAATGATGGCGACCCTGACCTGTATCTAGTTAATGACTCTAACGGGTCTATAGCTTCCAATGTACTCTGGCGGAATGATGGCTCTGATGGCTCCGGTGGCTGGCTCTTCACTGATGTCTCGGCTGCAGCTGGTGTAGACTTTACCGTCAATGGCATGGGTCTAGGTATTGGTGACTATAACAATGATGGCTGGCTGGATCTGGCATTCAGTGACATCGGTCCGGCTCACTTGATACAAAATAATGGCGATGGCACCTACACAGATGCCTCTGCTGCCTCTGGTGTGACCGCGCTGACCGGGTCTAAGACTTGGGGGACTGTCTTCTTCGACCACGACAACGATATGTGGTTAGATTTGTTCGTCGTGGCCGGCAACACAGGTGTCGAACCGGGTGATTCATATCCCAACTACTTTATGGGTAACCAGGGTGATGGCACTTTTGTCGACCTCTCGGCCAGCAGTGGTCTGGACAATGACGGCCGAGGCCGAGCGGCAGCTATCGCGGACTTTGATGAAGATGGCTTCGTGGATGTATTTCTTGCTAATATTGGACAGGCTCCAGTTCTTTACCATAACGAAGGTAATAGCAATAACTGGCTGTCTATTACTGTTGAGGGTACGGAAAGTAACCGAGATGGTATCGGGACACGCATCTACCTGACTGCTGGTGGCGTGACCCAAATGCGTGAAATCAGCAGCGGGCCGACTCATGGTGGCGGCGATTATAGAGCCGCTTACTTTGGTCTTGGTTCTGAGACGGCTGGAACGGTTGTCGTTCATTGGCCTAACGGCGTGGTCGAAAACCTGGGTACAGTTACAGGAGACCAGGCGCTGCACTTGGTCGAACCAGCTAGTGTATCAGGTCCCACTTATAGTAACGTCACGACTGATGTTGGTATCAACCATACTCATCAACTTGACAATAGTGATTGCCTGGTCATGTTAGGTTCAGGTTCAGCCTGGGCAGATTACGACAACGATGGCGATGTTGACTTGTTCGTGACTAACCATGGTGGCGCCAATTATCTCTATCGGAATGATGGCGATACAGATTCTGATGGTCTACCAAACTTCACTGATGAGGCAGTTGCGATGGGAGTGGACGATCCAACTGGCAATGGTCTAAGTGCGGTTTTCATCGATTATGATAATGATGGAGACCAGGATCTATACTTGACGAACCTGGGTGGTAATACCCTCTATGAAAACCAGTTAATTGAGACAAGCAGTGTGAGCTTTGTGGATGTCACAGGGACCGCTGGCATTGGTGATGCAGGTCGGGCCATTACAACGGCCTGGGCTGATTATGACAATGATGGTTTCCTCGATCTCTACATCACGAAGCACAAGAATTGTAATGTTGCTGGTGATTTCCAGAGCCAGGATCATCTATTCCACAACGAGGGTGATGGTACATTTACCGATGTGACTAGCTACCTCTGTGGCGGTGCCTCAACTTGCTTCAATGTGGAAGGGTTTGGCTTTGCCCCCGGCTGGTTTGACTATGATAATGATGGTGATCAGGACCTTTACCTAGCGAACGATTCTAATGGCAGTGTGGCTTCTAACCTTCTGTGGCGCAATGATGGCTCCGATGGCAGCGGTGGCTGGATTTTCACCGATGTCTCTGCTGCCTCTGGTACAGATTTTATTGCCAATAGCATGGGCCTCGGTATCGGTGACTATGATAATGATGGGCACTTTGATATCGCTTTCAGTGATATGGGGCCGGCTAATCTGTTGCACAATGAGGGTGACGGTACCTTCACCGATGCTTCTGGTAGCTCTAATGTCACCGCTCTGAGTGATTCGCTGCATTGGGGTACGGTCTTCTTTGATTATAACAATGATCAATGGCTGGACCTTTACCTGGCGGCTGGTAATACTGGCGCGGGTGGATTCCCCAATATTCTGCTAGAGAATCAGGCTGACGGGACTTTCTCTGATGTTTCGGTCAGCAGTGGTTTAGACGAAGCTGGTCGGGCGCGAAACGCTTCCATTGTTGACTTTGATGGAGATGGTTTTGTAGATGTGTTTGTGGGCAATTTTGGTGGTGCACCAGCCTTGTTCCATAACGACTCAGTCGGTCAAGGAAACAGTAATCATTGGCTATCCATTACGGTTGAAGGCACTGAAAGCAACCGGGATGGCATTGGGACCAGAATCTATGCGACAGCTGGGGGTGTTACTATGATGCGTGACATTACCACTGGGCCAACACATGGTGGCGGCGACTATCGGGCCGCTTACTTTGGTTTGGGATCTGAAACCTCTGCTACAGTAACAGTTAACTGGCCAAATGGTGAGGTTGAAAACCTAGGTGTGGTAACTGGCGACCAGGCTTTGCATCTAGTTGAGCCAGCCAGTCCTCCAGCTAGCCCTACTGCTTTCCTGTTTAATCTCTTTGGCATTAGCATGGTGTCTTTTGTTATGATTAGTCGATTTGCCTTAAGACCAAGGCGTTCGTAACCTGACTAAAACCTCCCGGTGGTATCCTACCGCCGGGAGGTCTTTCACACCTTGATGAAAAAATTCATCTTTCTTATAACGCTCATATTGGTAGTTGCGGCCTGTCGTTCGGTACCTATTGATAATAGCGGAACGTCGTCAGCCGAGGTAGTCATTGATCCTACGACTTTTGTGAAACAACCAACGATTACTTCCTCACCTACTTCAGGACCATCTGCGACTCCGTTCATCACACCTACGCCCACGACGACCCCCACTGAAATTATCGAAATAAGGACACCGGTTCCAACGGCTACGGAGCGGACGCGAGGCACGGCCGTACCTGGTCGGCCTACACGCTCTGAACCGACGGCAACACCAGTTATTCTGGAAATGCTAAATCCCTTAATAGATATGGGTGATGAGTTATATCTTGGGTTTCAAGGGGGCCTCTATCCTGATGGTAGCAACGACGTACCATTTGAGCACGCTGAAGCCGGTCTGGCTAAAGCGGCTATGATTCAACCCTTAGACTTACAGGGAAATCCTGATCCACAGGGTAAAATCGTGCTTCTATCTGTAGGTATGTCAAATACATCTCAAGAATTCTGCTTTGGCCGCCAGGCTCGCGCTTCCTGTTTACCATGGACTTTTGTTGGGATGGCAGAGCAAGACCCAACCGTGAATCATGACACCTTATTCATGATTGACGGCGCTAGGGGAGGCCAAGTAGCTTTGAAGTGGGATTCGCCGGATGATGAAAATTATGACCGTGTGTTGGATGATATCCTAACTCCGCTTAATCTAAGTGAGCATCAGGTACAGATTGCCTGGCTAAAAGTCGCTAACCCAGGACCTCGCTTTTCCCTTCCGAACGAACGAGCAGATGCTTACCAACTTGTATCATCTATGGGTGCAATTGTTCGTACATTGAAAACGCAATATCCAAATCTAAAACTCGTGTTTATATCCAGTCGTATCTTTGCTGGCTACGCGACTAATACCTTGAACCCGGAGCCGTTTGCGTATGAATCAGGATTTGCTGTCAAATGGCTTATCGAGGCGCAGATTGACCAAATGATGAATCATCATAGCCCGTTGAACGATTTAGCGGGAGATCTGAATTATGAAACTGTCGCGCCCTGGTTGGCTTGGGGGCCATATCTATGGGCTAATGGCACAACTTCGCGCTCAGATGGGTTGATTTGGGAAACGGCCGATTTTGATACAGATTTCACACATCCTTCGCAGGCTGGCGAGACGAAAGTAGCTACCCTATTGATGGATTTCTTCCAGACTTCACCGTTTACACAATGTTGGTTCCTCGCCGACAGAAATTGCCAGAGTAATTAGGCGACGAAATAACGAAAAGATGGCGATAACGACAATTCCATTGACTCAAGATCGAAGAAGCTGAATATGATTCGACGCTTATTACTTCTAAATGGTTTGGCTGCTTTTGGGGTAGCCACTTATCATGCCGCTGCCTATGGCTTTGATGCTATGTTTATGTGGGCCGATCGGTATCGGGATGTGATTGTTCCAAACTATGATCAATTAGGCAGCTTTTCTTACTATTTATTACTTACCATTCGACAACTTGATGCTTTCGTCATTCCAGCCTTCATCTTTGTCTCAGGGTATTTCGTTTCCTTTTTGGCTGGCGGAAAGGGTAAGCTGACTTGGTCGGTAGTTTGGGCAAGAGTAAAGAATTTTATCGTTCCTCTTACAATTTGGACGATCATACGATATATACTACTACGTCAATTCCCTACCACAATACATGACATATTACGACCTTATTATTTTATCGTTTTGCTCATTCAATTCTATCTATTAGCCCCATTCCTTGTACAGGTAGCAAGATCGAATTGGAAGCTTGTGCTTGGTGTCACATTACTTATTCAAGCTGGAGCCGAAAGTTTGTTTATATTAAGCACTTTGGGCGTTACATTACCGCCAGCACTAGAACAGGTTAAGTCGTTCCTGCCTTTATGGTTTTTTCCATTACGCATTTTTTGGTTTTCTATCGGCATCATTGCTGGTATGCACCGTAGAACGCTTACGGAATATTTGGCGCGGTATAAATGGTGGCTGCTTGGGACTACAGTCGTCTTAGCTCCGCTGACTTTAATCGAATATGAACTATTTGCTCGTTTTACTGAACAAGCCTGGTTAGGGCCTTCGTTTAGGGGTATAAGTAGCAAATTTTATGCGCTGGCCTTTATATTTACCTTTTTAGCATTTGAGTGGACACAGTTTCCTATATCCAAGCAAGTTGGCGATTTAGGAACCAAATCACTTGGGATTTATCTAGCAAATATTCCTGTCATTTATGTTGTTGCTCTTTTTCTATATCATATGGTTCCCTGGATTTTGGGTAATCAGATTTTTTATCAAGCTATCTTAATTACAACCGGATTGTTAGGCCCTCTATTGATGATGACTTTGCTGAGTCGCTCTCGATTCCGCTGGGCTTATCGGTATGTATTCGGCTAATTTGGAGAATTCATGACAAGACGTTTGTTATTTTTGAACGGTTTGGCAGTTTTGGCAGTAGCGGTACATCACGCGTCTGGATATGGTTTTCAAGCCATGTTTGAATGGACAGACCGCTATCTAGCTGTCACCGTTCCTGATTATAGTCAGATTGGAAGCCCAGCTTTCTGGGGTATTGTTCTCTTACAGCAGTTGGATAATTTTGCTTTGCCTGCTTTCATGTTTGTCTCTGGCTTTTTTCTTGCTTTCATGGGACGTGGCGAAAATGGGAGTCTAAGTTGGAAAACGATCTTTTCACGAATAAAGACACTTGCAATCCCATTTGTCATTTGGACAGGTATCTTTTTCCTACTATTTCTCAGGCGTTTGCCAGAGAATCTAGACGAAGCATTTGACCGCTATTATTATATTTTTCTGCTTTGTCAATTTTATTTAATTGCCCCTTTCGTGGTGCCGTTTACAAAGCGCCACTGGAAATTCATGTTAGGATTGGCTACTTTACTCGAATTGGTTCGATTTGGTGTTCGTTATCTTGATGTGCTCGGTGTCCAATCAACAGGTGTCCAATCACTGATCACGTTAACTCCTAAATGGTTGTTTCCAACGCTCTTTTTCTGGTTTGTACTAGGAATCGTTGGTGGTTTTAAGCGTAAGGAATTACAAGAGTGGTTAGGGTCTATCAAATGGGTCTTGGTAATTTGTTTGCCAATATTGTTATTCCTTACTCTGGTTGAATATAGTTGGATCTCCCGAGTAAGTGGAAATAGCTGGCTGGGGCCATATTTTGGTGGGTTCTCCAGGTTTTTCTATTCGCTCTTTTTCATCTTTCTATTTTTGGCGTTAGATAATTCTTGGCTACCATTTCAGCGAACAATTGAACAGCTGGGTACAAAGTCGCTTGGTGTATACTTAGTTCATGCTCGAACTATGTATATCGCCGCTGTTCTCCTTTACGCAGTCACGCCGGAAATATTAGGCAATCAGCTTGTGTACCAAATAATTCTTATTATCGCTGGTTTATTTGGCTCATTATTATTAATGGCGGCCGTTCGCCGAAGTCCAGCACGCCCTTACTATCGTTACCTTTTTGGTTAACTTGAAAATTCGTTGAACATTAAATTATGAGTCAAATTGAACAACAACCTATGCCCTTATTGCCAACCTCAGGTGAGGCCGCTGATTCGGTTTCTAATGATGAGGAAGCATTTATTCTTATCAAACCGTCGAAAGGTCCGGTTTCCTTAAGGCTTGGCGAATTGTGGCAGTATCGGGAGTTGCTTTTCTTCTTTGTGTGGCGTGATATTAAGGTTCGTTACAAGCAAACAGTGCTTGGCGCTTCATGGGCAATTATTCAACCTTTCTTTACGATGATTGTCTTCAGCCTTTTTTTTGGACGGTTGGCAGAAGTTCCTTCTGATGGTGTTCCATACCCTATATTTAGTTACGCGGCTCTAGTGCCCTGGGCGTTTTTCGCAAATTCAATAACCCAAGGTTCTAATAGTCTTGTTGCCAGCGCGAATATGATCAAAAAGATATATTTTCCTCGGTTGGCAATCCCTACGGCCTCGGTTTTGGCTGGGCTAGTTGATTTTGTGCTGGCTTTTATTGTCTTGCTGCTGCTGATGCTTTTTTATGGCATGAAACCAACGATAAACGTTTTGTGGCTGCCCTTGTTGCTGGGGCTGGCGATAGTAACATCATTGGGTGTTAGTCTTTGGCTTTCAGCTATGAATGTCCTTTTCCGGGATGTGCGTTATACGGTGCCATTTCTAGTCCAAGTATGGTTGTTTGCGACGCCAATTGCTTATCCAAGTAGTTTGGTGCCGGCTCCCTGGCGGACGCTTTATGCGCTTAACCCGATGGTAGGTGTGGTTGAAGGTTTCCGTTGGGCTTTGTTGGGTACTGATACTGCACCTGGCCCGCTGATAGGTGTTTCGGCCGTTGTGGCTCTGCTAATATTAATAAGCGGTCTAATTTACTTCCGGCGAATGGAGAAAACATTTGCCGATGTTGTTTAGTAGAATTTCGCAACATTAATCTTTCTCCCAGAAATAGACACTCCAAGAAGCAGAAAGTAGCCTAAGATTTTATTATGTCACCTCGTATTTTCATAGTTGGAACTGGGCGTAGCGGTTCCTGGATCCTTTACCATTCATTAGGTTGCCATCCTGCTGTACATACGTTCCAAAGAGAAATGCGTTTTCTCATCGATCCCGGTGGATTGCGTGATTTAGTAGATGCATTGACGATCCGCTACCATCCAGTCCAGGCGAGAGAAGCTTTGTATGCCTTTGAGCGTTTAATGCGCGTTTACCTAACAGTTCCTCAGCGTGCGCCGTATCGTGGATTTGAACTTGATAAGTGGCTAGGGGCAGAGCATTATGGGCATCAATTAGATCAGTTTTGTGATGCGCTAAGTAGTGGTGAATTTACTGGCTCTCCCTGGCAGTCAGAACCGGAAAATGAAGGTCGTTTGATTGCTCTTGCTGGCTGGCTCACATCACTTAAACAAAAGTTGCAGGGAAGTCCGGTGGTTCCCTTTCGGTTGAATTTGCCGCGAACAACACTTAAAATCGCCCGCTATTTTCCAGTGAGAAGCGAATTAACCCGGTTGGCGGCGAGTTTTGTTGACGATCTTTTCATGCATGTTGCTCGTGAAAATGGAAAGGAAACTTGGTGTGAAAAAACGCCACAGCATTTGCTGGCAATAGACTTTATTTATGAACTTTTCCCTGATAGCGTTGTCATTCATATTAAGCGTGATCCACGCGGTGTAGCTCAGTCATTAACTAAACAATTTTGGGCGCCTGATGATCTTAGAGGGGCAAGTATTTATTTGCGCGGTATGTTGGAGCGCTGGCAAAATTTGAGCGGCAAATTTGATTTAAGTCGACATTGCTATATGGAATTAAAGCTTGAAGATTTTGCAGCCAATCCGAAGCAAACGCTAATGAAAGTTGCCTCTTACTGTGGTCTGGAATATCAGTTTACAAGCTTACCTAAAATTGAGCCAAACAAAGTCAATTACTGGCGGGAAACGATGAATGCAGATGAAATTAGCCTTGTAAATGAAGTTCTTGGCCCCCAAATTGAGTACATGGGATATAAAATTTAATGAATCAGATTGCAATTAGTGTTGATGGGTTGGGCAAAGAATACCATATAGGTGGCCCACAAGAAGCGCATCGTCGTTTAGGTGATAAGCTTTCTGATGCCTTGCTTTCACCTGCAAGACGAGTGGGGGACCTTTTGCGTGGACGAGGCAGCGGAGCCGCCGGGTTAGCTGAACCTTTTTGGGCGTTGAATGATGTCTCATTTGAAATTGGTAAGGGTGAAGTAACGGGTGTTATTGGACGGAATGGTGCAGGGAAAAGCACATTGCTAAAAATACTTTCTCGCATCACTGAGCCGACTACAGGAACAGCAAAAATATACGGCCGTGTTGGGGCGCTATTAGAGGTAGGAACGGGCTTTCACCCGGAGCTTACTGGCCGGGAAAATGTATATCTCAATGGGGCTATCTTGGGGATGAAGCGGACTGAGATAACCAGGAAATTTGATGAAATTGTAGCCTTCGCCGAAATTGAAAAATTCATCAACACGCCTGTTAAGCATTACTCAAGTGGTATGTACGTGCGGTTGGCCTTCTCTGTCGCTGCACATCTGGAACCAGAAATCCTGTTAGTGGATGAAGTCCTCGCTGTAGGTGACACAGCATTCCAGAAGAAATGTCTTGGAAAAATGGATGATGTGGCTAAGCAAGGGCGAACGGTTCTTTTTGTAAGTCACAATATGGGTTTAATGCAGTCGATTTGCCAACATGGTATTTTCCTTCAAGCGGGCCGAATCAAAGCCATTGGCACTATCAGTGAGGCGGTTGATGCTTATTTACAGACATTAGAAGAAGCCGAGAAACAAGATATGACAAAACGCTTAGATCGGCGAGGAAGAGGTCACTCCCAACTTGTACGAATAGAAGTTAAAGGAGATAGGAATAATACGACCCTAAAATCAGGAAACCCAGCCGAATTTATTGTTGAGGTTGATAATTTCGTACCAGGGTTGGCCTGTAATATTTTGTTATATGATACTTTAGGTCAACCGGTTACGAATTTTGAGAGTAGGCTGCGTAGCCCAGAGGATGTAGTTGATTCGAGCAATCCGTGCCGTTTTATATGTTCAGTTGATGAGTTGTTGCTCCGGCCGGGTCGTTATCGGGTGGATATAGCTATCATCGGAGATGGTGTTTTGCAAGATTACATGGAGTCGACGACAAGTTTTAATGTGGCCGAAGGACGCGTAGCTGGTCGGCCTTTGTTAGCCCATAAGAAATTCCGTGTAAGCGTTCCCCATCGCTGGACGTTACCAGTGGATGTTTAGAATAAAATGATGAGAAACGAAATTAGATGATAAAAGGAAGTGTTCCTGCCAATGTCGTTCGTTGGCTTGGTATTTTGCTCATCGGTTTGGCTATCATACTCAACGAATGGGTTATTGAATTTATCTTTGTTGCTGACGGAGAGTTAGACTCAACTCTTTATTTGAATCTGATTCGTGGTTTACAGCTAATCCTATTTGTTAGTGGGGGATTTCTGGTTTGGAGACGACCCGCATTAAGGTTGCCCCGCCGGAATGAATTATTATTATTCGTCTTTGGTGTTGCTCTGCCTCTTTTTTCATTAGAGATTGGCATTCGCTTTTGGTTGAACAATATTGCTACAGAAGAACAATTCGGCCGTTTTGCTCTTTATTCGGATATTGACCCTGATGATTACCAGTGGAGCCCTCATCACTATCTCAACCATTATCCTACCCCGAATTATCGGCGGGGGCTTACTTTCCACAATTCATTAGGGTTCCGTGGCCAAGAATTTTCAAAGCCCAAGCCTGCAGGTGTTTTTAGAATTGTCGCGGTCGGTGGTTCAACAACATACACAGTACGAGTCGAAGATAATAATAAAACTTTCACGGCCCAATTGGAAAAAATTTTACGTGAGGAGTATGGTTATGAGCAGGTTGAGGTAATTAACGCTGGTGTTGCTGATTATAACTCCTGGGAAACGTTGATTAACCTTGAATTTCGAGTACTTGATCTTGACCCTGATTTAGTTGTCGTCTACCAGGGAACGAATGATGTACATGCGCGGTTAGTATCTCCAGATGCTTATCGGGGCGATAATTCTGGTCGGCGCAAAAAATGGGAACCACCGACTACCGCGTGGTGGGAAGGAAGTGCCTTGCTTAGATTGGTTCTGAGGAGCCTCGATTGGTCAGAACAGGTTTCTCTTAGTGATTTCGTCGCCGCTGATACTTATTTAGGTTGGCCAAATCGGTTGGATGGCTCTGGTGATGGAATTGATCCGGATTTCCTTCTCGATCAGAATCCCCCGACATTTTTTGCACGTAATTTAAGGAATATGACTGCTATTGCAGCGGCTAATGAGGTGGATATCATGTTTGCGACGTGGGCCCATTCTCCCAACTTGAATGATTATGCTGCAACTGATTACTATCAACGAGGATTCCGTGAGGGTAATGAGGTAATGCAGCGGATAGCGTTGGAGGTTGGTGTACCTCTTTTTGATTTTGCTGCTATGATGCCTCAGGAAAGTCGCTATTGGGCAGACGGCCGACATGTAAATGAAGAGGGGGCGTTGGAGAAAGCTAGTTTATTTGCTGTATTCATTGATAACGAAGGCTTGATCCCCGACTTTTCCTCATAATGACTAGAAAGTTAAAAATTGCCCATTTATTTCAAAGCAGTCATATTGATTTTAGTGACCCACAAGCGGCACAAATCCATATTTTTCACACAATAAGCAGCCTGCAAGCACGGGGCCATCAAGTTTCTTTGCTTGCATTGGATGGGCTGCGAACGCTTTACACTACTGACTTGGGTATTTTCCAGAGCGCGGGCGTAAAAGAACGCTATTACGGCCGCTCTGGTTGGGTAAATAAGCAACCTTTTCTCTGGTTTGAGCGAGTTATCAGACGTGTACAAAGGGAGGTGCGGTTCCCTTATCTGGCCTTGTTTGACAGTTACCGCCTCTATGATGGTTGCAAGCATAACCTCAAGAATACCCATGTAATTCATGAACGGTTTAATTTGCTTGCCTTAGGCGGGGCGTTGGCAAGTCGGCGACTAGGTATACCTTTGGTGTTAGAGGTTAACGCTGATTTGTTGGTGCAGCGTCGTTTCAAAGGTAAACCAGAAAAGGGCCTTCGCCTAAAATTTGCTCAATGGGCCACTCGCTATTGCTTTGATACCGCTACGAAGATCATTTGTATTTCGGGGCAGTTGAAAGACCATTTGCATAAGCGTTGGGGCGTTCCAAATGAGAAGTTAGCTGTACTCCCATGCGCGGCAGATGTGGCGGCTTTTGATGGTGATTTTGATTCGACTAAAATTAAAGTTGAACTAGGGTTAACGGACGAACCAGTGGTCGTTTGGATTGGCGGCTTTTATGAATGGCACGATCTTTCGCTCCTTATAGACAGCTTTGCTAGCGTGTTGCATGATGTTCCTAAAGCGCGTCTTCTACTTATAGGCGATGGGCCAAATAGGCTGATGGTTGAAAAGATGATTGAAGAGAGCGATCTGAGTCAAGCCGTAATCCTGACTGGAAGCGTGCCACACCGCAAAATCCCAGAATTATTGTCTGTTGCAGATGTAGCTGTGGTTCCATCTGTTTCGGTTGGCGCGGGAGAAGGTGGTACTGGCACACCTCTTAAGCTATTTGAGTATATGGCTGCTGGAAAACCAATTGTGGCGACAGACTTACCGACAGCGAGAGAGGTAATCCAAGATGGGCAAACTGGTTGTCTAGTAGAGCCTGAAAATGTTAACGCTTTTTCAGCTAGCCTGTTAAGATTACTTGTAGATAATGCGGAACGTTCCAGGCTGGGACAGAATGCTCGGCGGCAGGCCACTCTTCAGCATACCTGGGAAATTTATGCCGAGAACCTAGAGGGTATTTACGAATGCGTTCTAAATTCAGCATGAATAGTTTGACAATACGCAAGACCATATTGGGCATTTTCTTATTTGCCCTTGCATTTGGACTAAAATCAGAAGTTGTAGTTGCTCAAGTCGTCAACCGCGACTGGTCTCCGCTCTTCCGCCTTTCTAGTAGAAATGGCATCGCAACTGAAGCTTCATTAACCGCTGATCAATATGGCTATGCTCATGCATTTTGGTCAGAGGATAGAGGCGATAATCGAGCGGTTATTCAATATTCTCGCTTTGATGGGCAAAACTGGACAGTTCCAAATGACGTCATTTTAGGTGGTGGGCCGTTTGAATCTGCTACTATAGCTCTGGAAGGAAATGAGCGACTTCATTTAGCTTGGACTAGAGGATTTGCTGGTCAAGTATCCTATTCTTCAGCACCATTATTAGACGCAATTTCAGCGCGAAGCTGGCAAAATCCAATTGAATTGGGCGTTCGGGCGCAAGAATTACAGCTTCTTTATACTGCTGATGACGTGTTGCACGTAATATACGCTGCCCAAGGTGGAGAGCCGGGCGTTTTTTATATGCGTTCGACCGATCAGGGTCAGAATTGGTCGCATCCAATCTGGCTAGATAAGGATATTCCCGCTGAGTTTGTCCCCATTTCTTTACATGCTAACGCTGATGAGGTTGGCGCTATTCATGTGAGTTGGGCTTATAAATCGATTAATTCCAGTGATGGGGATTGGGTGCGATATGCGCATTCAATTGATGGTGGCTTGAGCTGGTCGAGTCCTTTCACAATCGCTAAAGATAAACCTGACCATGATACATTGAACGCTTTTGTACGGCCGATTATGACTGTTTCTGGACAAAATGTTCATATTATTTGGGCTGGTGGAGACTTGCTATATCGTCATCATCGTTTCTCTACGGATGGAGGACAGAGCTGGAGTGAGCCTGTCCGAGTATTTGGAAACTTAAATGGACAGGCTGGAGATGGATTCGCAGTGGACGAGGCTGGACGGGTTCATTATTTTGGCCAGATTCGTTTTCCACAAGGTATCTATCATGCTGTTTGGGATAACAATGAGTGGAGCGAGCCAAATCTCGTTTACCTGTTGCGACGAAATGCTGGAGATAGTTTCGAGGATAATGTAGAAGCGCATCGAACCTTTCCCATTGTTCGCGCAGGAAATCAACTTGTTTTAACATTTACAGATGGTCCGACTCACCCGAATCGACGTCTTTTTTCGATCCATAGAAAACTTGAAGGTGTCTCTTCGGCCTCTATTATGCCGACACCGATGCCAACAGATGTGGCTCAGTCTGCTATAGTTGAAGATACAGAGATAATCACTGCAAGCCCTAATCTTAATATACCCGATTTGCCAGCGAATCAAGCTAGCCCTATCGAACCTGCTCAATCACTCTATCGAGCATTAACCCCTCCGATCTTATTGTTGGCTGGTGTCATTGCCTTTCATGTCTGGAACCGACGCAGACGTTAGCCTTTTGATTTTTCTTGTATGACAAAACCCAACGTTCTCTTAATTACAATAGACACTGTTCGTGCTGATATGCTTGGTTGCTATGGTCATAAGTCGGCCGTTACACCGAATTTGGATCGTTTAGCAAACTCAGGAGTCCTTTTTGAGCAGGCCATTACAGGGGGCTCTTGGACACAGGCTGCTTTTCCAGCCTTGCTGACCTCGACTCATGCTTCGATGTATGGTGGCTGCCTCGGCCCATTAGCTTTGGAAAGACCGTCACCAATTTCAGCTCTAACCGAATGTGGCTATGTCACTGGTGGCTTTACAACAAGCCCACTTTTGGGTCGATCTTATGGTTACCAGCGAGGGTTTATAAATTTCACCGAGCTTAACGCTGGTGAGATAGACCCACCATTGAGGCGAGTAAAGGGTGGTGAGCGCCTGTTGCGAAAAGATTTGACCCACAAAATAGCAGGAAAAATGGGTCGAAATATGCGTCCGGCCCGCTTATACCCATCGGCAACGACCCTTACTTCGGAAGTGTGTAATTGGGTGACACAGGTGTCTCAACCGTTTTTTGTCTGGGCACATTATATGGACGTTCATTGGCCGTATCATCGTGAGGAGTTGTTGGATAGCCCTTCTGAAATCGCCCAGGCATGGCGTGATATGGCTGAACTGTACCGAATTAACCGAAAAGGCGAAACCATTACGGCCGCGCAAAGACAGCGTTATATTGATTTATATGAACAGGCTCTGAAATATACTGATAGTGAGATTGGGCGGCTTCTTGATTTCTTGGAAGAATCTGGCATTCTAAATAATACAATTGTAATTATTACTTCTGATCATGGAGAGGAATTTCTTGAGCGTAAACGTTGGGGGCATTTTGAAACGAATTTACATGACGAGATTGTAAAGGTTCCACTTATTTTTCGTGGGCCAGAAATTGCCTCTGGAAAGGTTGTCACATCACAGGTGCGCCTTCTCGATGTTATGCCGACAATACTTGACTTGTGTGGCGTCTCACCAATTAGTCAATTGGAGGGAATGAGTTTAGTTTCCCTCTGGTCGCAGAATGGTTCGCCCTATTCAGCTAAAGAAGCTATTAGCGAACGCTGGCGGTATGAGGAACAAATTGTTGCGATTCGGACAGAAAGATATAAGTATATTTGGAGTAGTAGTCAGCCAGAACGGCCGCAATTGTTCGATCTGCTCTTAGACCCAGAAGAAAACAACGATTTAAGTACACAGCACCCACAAGAATTAGAACGTTTTGCCCGTCTCTTAGAAGCTCACCAACAAAAAGTGGCGCAGTCAACGTCCTCGACTTCGGTCGATGAGCCGGAGCTTGATGATGCTGTTTTGCAGCGGTTGCAAGACCTTGGGTATTTGGATTGATGAAGGTTATTTTATAGGATGCGTTTATTAATTATCTCTAATTTCTATCCTCCAGCCAGACCAGGTGGTTATACTCAATGGTGTCATGAAGTTTCCCAACGACTAGAAGCGTGTGGGAACGAGATAGGCGTTCTGACCAGCCGCTATGAGCTGGAGAAAGCGCCTACTGATGAAAAAAACATATTCCGGCTACTACATTTACAAGGCGATCTACATTACTATCAACCAATGCATTTCTTCACTCGTTGGCAGCAGGAGCAGCGCGAAAACATCGCTAACTGTCGCCAAGTGATTAATATGTTTGAGCCTGATATTGTCTTTGTTTGGGGCATGTGGGCAATGTCGAAAGCAGTAGCTGCGATAGCTGAGAAATTGATGCCTGGTAGAGTAGTCTATTTTCTTTCAGATTATTGGCCTGCAAAAACCGACATGCATACGGCCTATTGGCAAAAAACACCAAGGAGAAATCTGCGAAGCCTGCCCAAAAGGTTGCTCCGAAAATCGGCTTTGACCATATTAAATAAACAAGAACCACAAGAACTTAAGTTTGAGCATGTGATATGTGTTAGTGCGGCAGTGAAAGAGATCTTGCTTGAGGCTGGTATACCAGTAGAGCAGGCGCGGGTTATTCATGGTGGCAGTGATGTAACTCGATTTTTTCCAGTTGAGAAGAAGGGATTGGGCGATAGAGACAAGCTGCAACTTTTATATGCTGGACAACTTGCGGAACATAAGGGTGTTCATACAGCGTTAGCGGCTGTTTCACAGTTAGCTCGGCGCCAGACCCCACCGCCAATTCATCTTACATTGGTCGGCACGGGTCATCCTAGTTATGAGCAAAAATTACGCGATTACGTAAGTGAGAATGAAATAGGTCAATTCGTCACATTTTATGGTCAGGTGAACCCGGAGGAAATGCCTCGGATTCTCCAACAGTATGATGTCTTGATATTTCCCTCAATTTATCAAGAACCGTTAGCTCGTATGACTCAGGAAGCGATGGCTACTGGTCTTGTTGTTGTTGGAACAACGACGGGGGGAACGAAAGAAATTCTAATTGATGGGCAAAATGGATTGACATTTGCTCCAAATGATTCGACAAGACTAGCCTCTCATTTGGACACGATTGCAACAGATCCTGAACTTCGTTACCGTCTTTCAAAGGCAGCTCGACAAACGGTAGTTGAAAAATTTACGCTCGAACGTATGGTTACTGAAATAGAAAACTATTTGCAAGAGGTCGTTGAAGATGCGCATTCTTTTTCTCACCAACTTCTACCCGCCATATGAATTAGGCGGGCAAGGCCGTTCTTGTTATCAAATTGTGGAAGGTCTAAAGCAGCGTGGTCATGAAACGCTTGTGCTTACGAGTATGCATGGCGTTGATAATCGTCCATTAAGTATGAATGGGGTCTGTCGTCATCTTTACTTGGAAATGGATCTGTCGCCCCTCCGCCATGCCCTAACCTTTTTTATCAATCGCAAGGCTCGTCTTCAGCGTAATATGGAAAGATTGGCCCAGACGTTTAATGAATTTCGTCCGGACCTGGTCTTTATAGGTGGTATGTGGAATTTTTCTACTCGACTTGTTGCTTACCTCGAAAGAATGCTTCCTGGTCGGGTGGTTTATCGCTTTGCTGAATATTGGCCAACGTTGGCTAACCAAAACGAGATTTATTGGAAATTGCCCGGTAGAAAGGCACCTACGAAGCTGATAAAAAGTCTTTTACGGCCGTTGGCGCTAGGAATACTAGACAGAGAGGATGATCCGCCAAAGCTTCGTTATGAGCATGCGGTATGTGTAAGTGCTGCAACGAGGGACGTGTTGGTAAAGGCAGGGATACCAATCGCGAACGCTCGGATCATTCACACTGGTATCGATCTGACTTCTTATGCAAACAAGGATGACTTGCACCAACGTCAAGAAGAAAACAGACAAGGTTTGCGTATACTCTATGCGGGACGCTTGACGGTCGAAAAAGGTATTGAGACAGCCATTATTGCGATTGGTGACCAGATCAACGGCCGTAATCCATTGAATGTTACTCTATCGCTAGCTGGCTCAGGAAGCATTGAGTACATTGACCACCTTCAGCAACTTGTTGCGACCCATAACCTCGAAAATCATGTAACATTTTTGGGTTGGGTTCCCCATGAAGAGATGCCTCAGCTAATGCGCCGTTTTGATGTGTTATTGGTTCCGTCCGAATGGCCGGAACCATTTGCTCGAGTTGTGCTGGAGGCAATGTTGTCGGAAATGGTTGTTGTGGCATCCGATGCTGGAGGTTCGAGCGAAATCATTCAAGACAAGCAGAATGGTTTGCTATTTGCCTCTGGTAACAGCGATGAGCTAGGTGAATGTTTGCGTTTGCTGGCTAGAAGCCTGCATCTTGTAGAGAAATATCGCCTTGCGGGGCGTGATACCGTTATGCAATGCTTTGGCGAAACTCGTATGATCGATGCCTATGAAGCATATTTGCTTTCGGTGGCCAAGAATTGAATCATGAATGTAATGGATTCTTTTCCTGCAATAAGCGTCATTATTCCCACGTATAACCGCTATGTTTGGTTACATGATTGCTTAATGGCGTTGGCGGCGCAGACATGTTCATTTGATTCCTTTGAGGTTATAGTCGTTGATGATGGTTCAAAGGATGATACGGCTCAAATTGTTTCTGAGAAGTTTCCTTTCAAGCTGCGCTATCTCCGACAGACTAATCAAGGGGATGCTGCCGCTCGAAATCATGGAGCAAATAATAGCAGATCTGACCTGTTGGTATTCTTAGATGACGACATTATTGTTTGGCCGGGTTATCTAATAAACATTGTCAAAGAGTTATCAGAGTCGCCTCGCCGAATCGTTGTTGGCAAAGAGATTTTGTGGTTAGAGAAAGAGAACCCATTCTCTCAACACTCGACTACAGATTTAATTCACGACGTTAATGAAGACAGCATTGAGATTCCATTTGTGGAAGTTTGTAGTAATAATATGGCTATTCGCCGCGATGATTATTTTGAAGTGGGGTTAATGGATGCTCTCGGTTTTTCCGGGTCTAGTATTTGGTGTGATGTAGACTTTTGTTATCGAGCTTCCAACCTTGGCTTCAGCTTTTGGCAAAATAATCAAGCAGTTTGCTGGCACAGAGATTATGTGGCACTTAGTCTGGATAATCGTAAAAAACGAATGCGGGAAGTGGCCTTTCGAGCGGCTACTCTCTTTGACAAGTACCCAGAACTCAAATCACATTTACCAATGTTTTCTGATATGGTTCCAATAAAATGGGGGGAGGATTCTCCAAGACGTGTTTTTCGTAAGGTAGCGCGCAGTGTATCTTCATCTTGGCCAGTGTTGCCTGCCCTGGAAGGAGTTGCGAAAGTGACTTCTCCAACATCTAATTTTTCTCAGCATATTGAACGATGGATAGTAGGCGCCCAAATTTTTCATGGCTACCGAGATGGTCTATATCATTTACAGACAAGGATAAATTAGGAAGTGTCTGAAATTTCGCTTTCCTTCGGCCGTTCTGTCCGTCGCTTCCTGAGTAGTTGGCAACTTCCGCTCCGTCTTGGGATCATCGGCACGGTACTTATATTAATTACCCTGGCAGCCTACAAGGGATCATTAAATCAGCTCAGATTTCTTGCAATAATCAGCCCAATGATAGGTGGGGGTTTGTTATTCTTTCGTCGGCCTGAGCTAGGTCTTGTGTTGCTGCCAGTAGTTGGGATGTCAATAAAGTTTGTCGGCCCTAGCAATATAAACCTTTCTCTTGTTCTGACTGCGATGCTCCTGTTGCTATGGCTTTTCAAGATTATTAACCATCAGGAAGGGGTTTACTTAGTATCATCTCCAACAATGCGGTCGGTAATTGCTCTTGTTCTAGTCTCGATTGTTTCATTCTTGGCTGGGCAACTTACTTGGTTCCAATCTACACCTAATGCGCCATTAGATGCCCAACTTGGCGGATTGGCAATATTCCTGTTGTCGGTTGGAGCGTTTGTGTTAGCCGCAAACCAGTTCAAAAAATTATACTGGCTGAAAGCTATGACCTGGATTTTCCTAGCTCTTGGTGCGCTTTTTGTTTTTGGGCGGGTATTCCCGGTACTTATTCCTATCATAAAGGTGGTTTTCGCTGGGCAAGCAATTGGTGGAGTTTTTTGGGCGTGGTTGCCTGCATTAGCTTTTGGTCAAGCTGTCTTTAATCGAGATTTGCGGCCAGAGTGGCGGTTAGCCCTGGGCGTTGTAGTAGCTTTAACGCTTTATGCAGGTTTTGTCCTGAACAGCCAATGGAAATCTGGCTGGCTACCATCTTTTGCCGCTGTATGGGTAATTGTCTTCCTATGGAACTGGCGGATTGGTTTGGGGACAGCCCTCGCTGCTATTTTTTCATGGCAGATTCTGGCTCCCGACCTATTGGCAACAGATTCCTATAGTATTTCCACTCGATTCGATGCCTGGTTTATTATGCTGGCAATCATCCAAGTGAGTCCAATTTTTGGGTTGGGATTCGGGAATTATTATTGGTATACGCCACTTTTTCAAATTCGTGGCTGGACAGTCCAATTCAATTCCCACAATAATTATATTGATATTATCGCCCAAACAGGAATCATGGGAATAGTCTGTTTTTTGTGGTTTTTCTGGGAGGTAGGGCGGGTTGGCTTTAAGTTACGAAATCGAGTTACTGATCAATTTGCTCGAGCCTATGTTTACGGCGCTCTAGGGGGATTGGTTGGTACGTTAGTTGCCGCTATGTTAGGCGATTGGGTATTATCATTTGTCTACAATATAGGCTTCCATGGCTTCCGAACCGGTGTATTGGCCTGGTTGTTTTTGGGTGGACTGGTAGCTATTGCTGAAATGTACGCGGATAATCCTGTGAAAATGGTAGTGTAGAATTGTGAGTCGGCCGATTTACCCAGTTGATGATTTAAAAAACTATATAAAGTATGGTTTTGAAACTCAAGGTTTTACGGCTGGTTCAGTTCCAGGCAGCCTTAAGGCACCTGTTTTGGAGGGAGCCTTAAAAATTCGTGGTAAGGATAATGGCTCTGCGATAATGATTCATGGCATTATGCCCCGATCTGGCACAGTTTATGCAGGGGAATTGCTTCGCCTTCACCCGACACTCTATGCTTATCCGGATCAGTTGTGGGAGTTTCCAGCACTTCCTTTAACCGCTCATATCCACAAAGTCCAAAAGAGATTTATGCTAAATTATAAACCCAGCGCAGACAAGTTGGCCGATGTTGATTTCTTGCCCTTGTTTGGCTCTGCTTTGATTGCATATCTTTACTCGCAATCTCCAGAAGGTAAACGAGTTTTAGTGAAAACGCCTAGCGCCCAGTATTTGCCTTACTTTTTCAATATGTTTCCGTATGAGAATCTGTTGATCCTTTTGCGGGATGGTCGGGATGTAGTTCATTCTACTTTACGAACATGGCCGCACCTGAATTTTGTACAGGTTTGTTTGCGCTGGCACCGTAGCGCTCAGGCCATTTTGAGGGCCTGTGAACATTTTGTCGAGCAGGGATATACAGGGTATAGAGTGGCACGTTTTGAGGATGCTTTGCAAGATCCCGCCAATTTTGTTCGTGAAATGTGCGAGCAATTTGATCTTGATGAAGCCTGCTATCCATATGAGAAGGTGGAATCTATCCGGGTAATTGGTTCCTCTAAACTGGCTAAAAACAAGAAAGTAACCTGGCGACATCATAAACGACCAAATGATTTCCGACCACAAGCTTATTGGAAAACATGGTCTTCACTCAAAAAGGCATTGTTTAAACTTATTGCTGGTTCTTCTTTGCGTGATCTTGATTATGCTCAAAACATGAAATGGTAAAAACTGTGTTTGGATTGAATCGAAAATTGCTTTGGATTTTGGCCCTGGCTGTCATATTGCGGGTCGCGGCTGCTCTTTATTTGGGTGGGGATGTGACGGTTTTGCCTGGTACGGCCGATCAGGTTACTTACCATGAGCTTGCTATTAGGTTATTAGATGGAAAGGGTTTTTCGTTTGGCGAAGCGTGGTGGCCGGTTACAGCCGCTGAAGAACCTACTGCCCATTGGAGCTATCTATACACGTTTTACTTGGCCGGCGTTTATGCCGTATTTGGTATTAATCCTCTTGCGGCGCGTGTGATTCAGGCCGTTATTGTTGGGTTGTTGCATCCTTTCTTAGCTTATTGGTTGGTCTCTAAAAGCATAAGGACTGATGGGCGTGACCGAATCTCTAGCCAAATCAGAGAATTCGCTCCCCTGGCAGCAGCGGGCATTACTGCTATTTATATCTACTTTATTTACTATAGCGCCACATTGATGACGGAATCGTTCTATATTACGGCCGTTTTTGCCTGTCTTGCGCTGGCTATTTCTCTTGCAAGGAAAGTCACGAATTCTGGATTCTACCGCTTGGCAATAGGTTTAGGAATATCGATTAGTATTGCCGTCTTGTTGAGGCAGCTCTATCTTCTGGTTATTCCTTTCATCTATCTTTGGCTGGCCACAATCATGTACCAACTACAACAGAGATGGCGGCGTATATTTTCTACCTTGGCGATCACTACTGGCATCCTTATTCTAACGATTTTGCCTTTTACTATTTCCAATTATTTTCGCTTTGATCGCTTTGTTTTATTGAATACCAATGCCGGATATGCTTTTTTCTGGGGCAATCATCCAATTTATGGTACCCAATTTCGGGCAGCATCGGAGATGGGGACGACCTATCAAGAACTTGTTCCAGATGAGTTGCGTCACTTGGATGAGGCGGCCTTAGATCAAGAACTGTTGAAACTGGGATTAGAGTTTATTGTTCAGGATCCTGGTCGGTATCTTTTACTAAGCGCAAGCCGAATTCCTCACTACTTCAAGTTTTGGCCGGATGCAGCTTCAGGGTCGCTGAGCAATCTTTCAAGGGTTGCTTCTTTTGGTCTGTTCTTGCCTCTAATGCTTTTTGGGCTGTTACAACCAATAATCAAAAATGGCTCTGCAAAGTTGAATCTTCGACTTAAGCGTCCGACAGTTGAATTACTATTACTTTACATCTTTATAACTGCCTATACGTTAATTCACATCTTCTCATGGGCACAAATTCGTTATAGAATGCCCGTTGATGCGGTCTTAGTTGTTTTTGCTGCAATTGGCTTAACGGCCATCTACTCGCGCTTCAAGGCATGGCAAGATCGAGAATTGGAGCTAGATACCACTCAACGTATAGCCCAACAAAACAGCCCATCGAGCCAACATCTACCCTCTTAAGTCTTAAGGCTGGATAGTTCAAAATTCCACCCTCTAAGTATCTGTAGTTTATCCACCAACATAACTAATCCATATCGTTATAGCAGACAATATAGGGTTAAATTTCATATGCGCATCCTTTTTCTATCCCAACTTGTCCCATTCCCACCCGATGCCGGCCCAAAAGTTCGCAGCTATCAGGTTCTTAAATACTTGGCGACCAAGGGACACCAGATCACTCTACTCGCCTTCAGCCGACCAGACGACCAGCGTGAGAGCTTGGCTCATCTTCGTCAATTTTGTCATGTCGTTCACACGGTTCCGATGACTCGTTCCCGATTGCGAGATGTGGGTCATCTGCTTGGTGCAATTGTAAGCGGAAAACCATTTCTGATTACTCGTGATAGTGTCAAGGCTTTACATGACACTATTGCTCAATTAGTGATTTCTGAGGAGTACGATGCTATACACGCGGACCAACTTTGGATGGCTCAATATGCCTTAGCTGCAATAGACAAGGTGAAGCGAGAAAATCGGCCGAAATTGGTGCTGGATCAGCATAATGCCGTTCATTTGGTTCCACAACGATTGGCAGCCTCAACTCAAAACCCACTCTATAGAAGCCTTTTATCATTAGAAGCTCGAAATATGGCACGATATGAATCAGAAATTTGCCGGAAATTTGAACATGTTGTGTGGGTTACGGATGATGATTGGCAGGCGGTTAGACGATTGGAGGCAGGTAATCCTAGCCAAAACCGGGATCGGGTTATCCCTATTTGCATTGACCTTGAGAAGAAAAAAATTGTTCCAAAAAAGTCTAAGCTATTCAGAGTGACTTTTTTAGGTGGGCTGCACTGGCCGCCAAATGCTGAAGGGATAAGCTGGTTTTATCGGGAAGTTTGGCCTGAAATCATCCGTGAAAATCCAGATTTAATTTTAACTATTATTGGCAAAAACCCGCCAGCGGCCCTCAAGTCTGGGCAAATGGATGATAGTAATCTGGAGGTAACTGGGTATGTAGTTGACCCGACAGAATACTTAGCAGAGACGGCCGTTTTCATTGTCCCCTTACTCTCTGGTGGGGGCATGCGGGTAAAAATCCTGGATGCATGGGCTTGGGGCCTGCCTATTGTCTCTACAACGATTGGCGCTGAAGGTCTTTGTTATGCTGGTGGTGATAACTTACTTCTTGCCGACAGGGCCGATGAATTTGCACGAGCCACCCTAAAAGTGGTTTCAGACCCAGAAACTTCCCGAAGTTTGCGGCAAATGGGGAGAAAAACTGTTGAGCAACATTATAACTGGCGAACAGTATATCCGGCTTGGGATCAGATATACACTACCTGAACTCCCCCCAAGCGGCACCCAAATCTATTTCATCAATATTAAAAAATTATACGGAATTATTTAATAGGAGGCTTTATACAATGTCATCAATAATCGCGTCAAATAACCAGATGGCAGAACTGTCGGTAGGAGTGGGCGACAATATTCAAACCCCCGTTATTGGATCCAAGCTTCAATGGTTTTTGTTTATTACTAGCTTGATCCTCTCCGACGTTATATCGATTGGAACAGCATTGTTGATAGCATATGTCATTCGATTTGAGGCGGCCCTCCCCATTTTTAAGTTAGAGGTAAAACCTACATATCAGTATTATCAAAAAATAAGTCTTTGGATCATTTTGCTTTTCTTGATCGTGTTTGTAATTCATGGACTCTATAAAAAGCATAATTTGCTTGGGGGTACAAAGGAATATTCTAAGGTTTTCCGATCAAGTACAATTTCTATTCTCTCTATTCTGGTAATTGGTTTTTTGGAACAGCAACTTGTTCTGGCACGTGGCTGGCTACTTTTAGCTTGGGTTCTCACCTTTCTGTTTGCTAGTCTGGGCCGTTTCATGTTACGGCGGGTTATTTATAGGCTTCGGCGACTTGGTTATTTTCTTAGTCCTGCTGTTGTCATTGGAGCTAATGATGAGGCAAAGGCTTTGGTGGAACAACTTGTTAGTTGGAAAACATCGGGCCTGCATGTGGTTGGTTTTTTAGACGATTCGTTAGAAAATTATTCAGTAATTTATCCGGGTTTGCGAATCCTGGGTGGAATTAACAGATTAGAAGATGTGATTAGGGAGTATGGGGTGTCGGAGGTGATTCTGGCAACGAGTGCGCTTACCCGAGAGGATATTGTTAACATATTTCAACTTTATGGCTTTCGTAATGATATTCATTTGCGTCTTTCATCAGGATTGTTCGAAATGGTAACGACTGGTCTTGAGGTCAAAGAGTTAGGTACTGTTCCATTAGTCCGTATAAACAAATTGCGAATGAATGGTCTGGATCGCCTCTTAAAAATGGCGCTTGATTACGCTATTATTCTACCCGCGTTCATAACGTTAGCGCCGATTTTTGTATTTCTGGCAATAATAATCAAACTTGATTCTCCTGGCCCAGCATTCTATCGTCGAAGGGTCTTGGGATTACATGGTAAACAGTTTAACGCGTTCAAATTTCGAACGATGTATGTAAATGGCGATGAAATATTGGCGCAACATCCTGAACTCCAAGAGGAATTCAACAAAAATCAGAAACTCAAGGATGATCCTAGAATGACGAGGGTCGGCCGTTTACTAAGAAAATCGAGCATGGATGAATTGCCACAGCTATTTAATGTGTTACTTCGTCAAATGTCGTTGATAGGCCCTCGAATTATCACACCGGAGGAATCGGAACGATATAATCAATGGGGAACGAACTTACTTACTGTTTATCCTGGAATTACCGGATTATGGCAGGTTAGCGGACGGTCAGACCTTTCTTATGAAAAGCGGGTCATGCTTGATATGCATTATATTCGTAACTGGACAATTTGGTTTGACCTCCAAATATTATTACAGACGATTCCGGCCGTTCTCGGCCGTAGAGGAGCCTATTAATGATTATTGTCCAAACCCCTTTGCGCATCAGCCTGTTTGGTGGCGGCACCGATTTCCCTTCATACTTTCGAGAAGAGGGGGGGTGTGTACTTTCTACTGCAATCGACAAATACATATTTGTGACCATCAAAAAACGGTTTGATCGACTTCTTCGGGTTGGTTATACAAAAACAGAAATGGTGAATAACCTGGAGGAACTTCAGCATGAATTAATCCGTGAAGCTTTCCGAAAAACGAGGATATTGGAGGGGGTTGAAGTAACCACAATGGCAGATATTCCGACTAAAGGGTCAGGGCTTGGTTCTTCAAGTACGGTAACTGTGGGCGCTCTTCATGCAATGTATAGTTACCGAGGAGAATTGGTTAGTGCAGAGCAGCTTGCCCGTCAAGCTTGTGAGATTGAGTTAGATAAATTGGGTAGTCCTATTGGTATTCAGGATCAATATATAGCTGCTTATGGTGGGTTGCGCTTCATTGAATTTCTGCCAAATGGCGAAGTGGTGTGTCAAAAACTAGATTTACGGCCGTCTATTATTCAGCTATTGGAAGCTAACACTATGCTTTTTTTTACGGGTATTACCCGGAAATCAAAGCATATTCTTAAGGAGCAGAAAGCTAATATTTACGAGCGACGGGCTATTCTACAGAGGATGAAGAACATGGCATACACTGCTCGGGACGCACTTGTGAAAGGGGATGTTCATGTTATTGGTGAGTTGCTCCATGAGAGTTGGCAGTTGAAGAAACAATTAGCCAGCCAAATCAGCAATAATAATTTAGACGAGCTATATGAAACTGCACGTTGTGCAGGCGCTATTGGGGGCAAAATCAGCGGCGCAGGAGGGGGTGGTTTTCTCTTGCTTTATTGTCATTATGATAAACAGGCAGCCGTGCGATCTGCTTTGAAACATTTACAAGAGCTGCCTTTTAGATTAGAGCCAGATGGTTCAAAGGTCATTTTCAATTACCAACAATAAAATCTGGATATTCTATTAGTATCGTGTTATTACAGGAGGTTCCTATGATGAATTCATTAAAAAAATATGTTGTCGACCTACAGCATATACTTGATAATCTACCGTTAAATAAAGTTCAAATACTGATTGATCTTCTGCACGATGCTAGGTTGAATAACCAACAAGTTTTTATTATGGGCAATGGGGGAAGCGCCTCAACTGCCTCCCATTTTGTATGTGATTTGGGAAAGAATACGCACAGTGAGGGATGGCCTAGATTTCGAGTGTTAGGCTTGACAGACAATATGGCATCGTTTTCTGCCTATGCTAATGATGAAGGATATGAAATGGTCTTTGCTCAACAATTGGCGGCATTAGCTCAATCAAATGATATAGTTATTGCCATTTCAACAAGTGGGAATTCTCCAAATGTTCTAAAAGCCATTGAAGTAGCGGCTAGAAAACAAGCGAAAACAGTTGGTTTTACTGGTTTCGACGGCGGATCTTTGGCACAAATGGTTGACTTAAATATACATATAGATAGTAATTGCATAGAACACGTTGAGGATGTACATTTAATGTTAGAGCATATGATTTGTAAGGAGTTGCATCAAAAAGTGGTTCAGCAAAAAAATGGTGTGCAAAAACAATGGAGCTAGAAACTTTAGTTCAGCCTTTAAAACGCTGGTGGTGGCTCATTCTAATAGCAACAGTGCTGGCTGCTGGGGCTAGCTATCTTGCAACGCAAGAGCAGCCTGAACTGTATCAGGCCCGTGCTACCTTGATGATCGGCCAAGTAATTCAACAGCCAAACCCTACCAATACGGAACTGATATTAGGTCAACAGCTTGCTCAGGCATATGCCGATATTGCTAGACGAGAGCCATTGCGACGAGCGACCATGGAGGCGCTTGGGCTGGAAAGACTGCCAACTTACAATGTTAGGGCTATACCTAACACGCAATTTCTGGAACTACTAGTTTTAGATACGAGCGCAGCACGAAGTCAGGTTGTCGCAAATGAATTGGCTAACCAACTTGTGCTTATGAGTCCTGGAGGACAACAGGAAGGCGATATTGATCGACAAGAATTTATCAATGATGAACTTGATGATTTACAGTTGCAGATAGAGGCGACAAAAGAGGAGATTGAAGAAAAACAAGAAGAATTGGGTAATCTGTTTAGCGCTCAGCAGATAGACGAAGTTCAGACAGAAATTAAAAGCTTACAAAATAAGTTGGGAAGTCTACAATCGAATTATGCTGCTTTGCTCGCCGGGTCTAACCAAGATGCACTAAATGTTTTGTCGATTATTGAACCTGCCAGCCTTCCACAAAACCCTTCTAATTCAAATAACCTGACCACAATTATAACGGCAGCCGCAGCAGGGTTTGCTCTTTCGGTCGGAGTTGCTTATTTGTTGGAATTTCTAGATGATACGGTGAAGAATCCTGATTATGTTTACCGAAGCTTTAAGATCCCGGCAATTGCCTGTATTCCTACAATAAATGCGAAAGATAACAATGCTAACCTAATTGTAATAGAACAGCCCCGCTCACCTATTTCCGAGGCGTTCCGTGGATTACGGACATTTTTGAATTATCAGAACAAAGATACTGTTAAAAAGACTATCCTGGTAACAAGTGCGCATCAAGGCGATGGAAAAAGTATGATTTCTGCCAATCTGGCTGCGGTGCTGGCGGCAGGCGGAAATAAAGTTCTCCTGGTTGATGCAGATTTGCGGAATCCAAGCCTGGACAAGATTTTCCAATTAGACAGGCAAAAAGGATTAATGTCTATATTAAATCCTGAGGGGAAAATATTTGAAAACGGTCATAAGCCTTCAATGGATTTGTTGGAATCGGCCGTACAATCTGTAGCTTTATCATCGCTTTCTATACTCACGACTGGGCCTCTTCCTGACATGCCATCGGAAATATTAAGTTCACCACAAATGCGCCAATGGTTAACTGAGGTGACTGACAAATATGATTATGTAGTCATTGACAGCCCTCCAGTTCTAGCAGTCACTGACGCTGTCGTGTTGAGTTCCGAGGTCGAATCTGTCTTGTTCATAACCAATAGCGAACGTACCCGACGAAAAGAATTGAAGCATGCAATTGCCCAATTAAATAGCGTAGAAGCGCCATTAGTTGGAGTGGTTATGAATCGCCATGATTCTAAAGAAGATGGCTATGGCTATTACTATACATATTCGGCTAACTGAAAGCGCTGAGCCAGTTATTCTCGTTGCAATCTCCCCATAATGAGTTGATAGAAAGATTTCAAATCGGTATGATCGATAATTCTTTTTTGTTGATCGCTAGATTTGGGAGCGGGGGAAATTGAGAATAATTACTCAATCTAGTGGAAGCGGAGCCAATCTGTCCGCCCCAACCAAAAATAAAACTATGCAAATTTTAATGATTGCTCCACAACCCTATTTTGAACCTCGAGGAACGCCAATTAGCGTCCACCAACGCCTGTGGGCCCTCTCGAAATTAAACCATCAAGTTGATTTGCTAACGTATCATGTTGGTGTTGATGTCACGATTCCAAATGTTCGCATCCATCGCATTCCAAATATCCCAATTATACGTTCAGTCAAAATTGGCCCATCTTGGGCTAAATTACTACTGGACATCATTTTATTCTTCTATGCGATTTATCTCTTCAAGAAGAATCCTTACGAAGTGCTACATACGCACGAAGAAGCATCATTTTTGGGCGTTATCTTAGCCCGAATATTTGGGTGCAAGCATATTTACGATATGCATTCAAGCCTTCCGCGGCAATTGGCAGCCTTTAACTTTGGTAATTATCGGCCGATTTCTTATATTTTTGAAAAGTTGGAAAGTTGGGTGATCAACACGAGTGATGCAATTGTTACTGTCGATGACTCGCTGACTGCTCATGTCTTGGCTATTAATCCAACTGCTCAAGTGTTAGAGATAGAGAATTTGGCATTGCAGTTTTTTGAAAATTCGATAGGCGAAATAACACCAAAAATTCAGAACCTAATTAAAAACAGAATTCCTATCGTTTATACTGGCACGTTTGAGCGTTATCAAGGACTAAGTCTTTTAATATCAAGTATGAAAAAGGTTGTGAGTCATATGCCAGATGTCATTTTGATTCTTGTAGGAGGTACGACGCGTCAGGTGAGTCGATTGCGCTCCGAAGTACAAGAATTAGAATTAGATAATTGGGTCAAATTTACTGGCATGGTATCTCCAAAGGATGCAATAGCTTATACGGAAATTGCTCAGGTTCTTGTTTCCCCCCGTCTCGAGGGTACATCCGTACCTTTGAAGATATACAGCTATTTACAGGCTGGCAAACCTATGGTTGCCACAAATTTACCCGCTCATACACAAATATTAAATGACGATGTAGCTTTGCTAGTCGAACCTGAGGTTGAAAGTTTGGCTGACGGTTTGTTACAGGTGCTTTTATCGCCAGAATATGGCGAAGCCTTGGGACGAAGAGCGTATCAATATGCCAAATGCTTTGAAAAACAGGACGATTATCTGGCTCGTTTTGCAACAATATACAAAAAATTAGGGCTTAAAACAGATGCGACAGATGATGTCCGACCAGTTTTGGAGATTTAAGAGAGATGTGTGGCATTTGTGGCATTGCCTCTTTGGAAAACTTGCATCCTGATGCTGCTGGGTTTGTTTTGGATATGACCAACAGTCTTGTCCATCGTGGGCCGGACGATGATGGCTTATTTGTGAATGCAAATGCAGCTTTGGGGATCCGGAGACTCAGTATTATTGATCTGACAACTGGCCAGCAGCCTATATCTAACGAAGATGGCTCTCTCTCTTTAGTATTTAACGGTGAAATATACAATTATCGTAGCATCCGCCAGAAACTCATAGCTAAGGGCCATGTTTTTAAATCTAAGAGTGATTCAGAAGTTATTATTCACGCATATGAAGAGTATGGCCTTGAATTTTTAACGCTTTTGAATGGTATATTTGCGTTTGCAATTTGGGACAATCGCAATTTTCGCTTGATATTGGCGCGAGATCGAATGGGCGTCAAGCCTCTTTACTATTGGCATGGTTCTCAGAGCATCATATTCGCTTCTGAGCTTAAAGCGATTTTGCAACATCCAGATGTACCCTTGGAGGTTGACCCTGTTGCTTTGGACCATTTCTTGACATTGGAATACATTCCCTCTCCACGGTCTATCTTTGCTGGTATTCAAAAATTACCGCCAAGTCATTTTCTTGTTTTCGAGTCTGGAAATTGCCAGGTGAATCGTTATTGGGATGTTTCTAGAAATAATAATTTTATTGAGGATAAGGACTATAATGAGCGGCTGCTAGAATTGCTTGATGATGCTGTGAAAATGCAGATGGTTAGTGATGTACCAATTGGCGCCTTTCTTAGTGGTGGTATTGACTCTAGCACGATTCTACATTTCATGAATGCTCACAGTGAAGATTCAATTAGTACATTTTCTATCGGTTTTGAAGACCTCACTTATAATGAATTAGCAGACGCACGTTTGGTAGCTGATTTTTTCGCTACAAGTCATCGAGATGAAGTTCTGCGCCCCGAAATCGCAGGGTTGGCAGAAAAGCTGATTGCTCATTTAGATGAACCTTTGGCGGATTTTTCGATATTTCCTACTTACTTGGTTTCATATCTTGCTAGTAAACACGTTAAGGTGGTGTTGTCTGGAGATGGTGGAGATGAGCTTTTTGGCGGTTATGACTCATATGTTGCCGAGCAATTAGATCGTTTATATCGTCGCCTCCCTGTCCATTTTCGGCAACGCACTTTGCCGAACTTAATGGCCCAAATTTCTCCTCGGCCTCAAAAAAAGGGGCTTATTAATAAGTCGAAGCGGTTTGTGGAAGGGGCGGCCATGTCGCCGGCTCTTCAGCATACGCGGTGGATGATTTTCCTTGGCGCTGAAGAAAAGCGCCATCTCTATCGGCCGACATTTCAGGAGTCTATTAACGGTTGCCAGAGTACTGAAATGCTAATTGCTAAATTTGAGCGTGCGTCTCAGTGGGATTCATTGGCTCAACAACAGTATGTAGATATCAATACTTACCTTGCTGATAATATCTTGGCTAAAGTGGATCGTATGAGTATGGCTGCTTCGATTGAGGCACGCGTTCCGCTACTTGACCATCGACTTGTTGAATTTGCACTCAATTTGCCGCCATATAAAAAATTACGCCGTGGACAGACGAAAGTGATTCTTCGTGAGGTGATGAAGAATAGATTGCCAACTGAGGTGCTGAAAAAACCTAAAAAGGGATTTAGTATACCGCTCAAGAATTGGTTAAGAGGCCCTTTGCGGGAAATGATGACTGATTTGTTGGCAAGCAATACATTTCGGTCACGGGGTTTTTTTGAAATGGATTCTGTTAACCGATTGATGTCTTCTCATTTAAACGGCCGTGAAGATAATAGCCATCGTCTCTGGGCGCTTATGGTTTTTGAAGCCTGGCTATTACAGTTAAAGAAGCAATGAAAAGAGAGCCAGTTCGCCTTGAGAATGATGAATATGATCTATTAGTGATTGGCGCCGGAATCTATGGTGTTTTTATCGCCTGGGACGCTGCTTTGCGTGGTTTACGCACTGCACTGATTGACAGAGACGATATTGGAGGGGGCACGTCAGCAAACAGCTTGAAGATAATTCACAGTGGTTTGCGCGCTCTAAGCCGTGGCCGTCTCTCTCAGGCATATTTGATGGAGCAAGAGTTGCAAATTTGGATGCACATTGCGCCTCACTTCATTCAACCTTTGCCGATACTAATGCCATTTACAGGGCTTAATTGGTTTCATCGATCAAAAAACAGAATCGGAATGGGAATCTTTAACCTATTGCGACTTGTAGTGGCGAATAATAAGCAGGGAACAGACCGACTTCCTTTTACGGACTTTCTTTCTTCAGAGGACTGTCTTTCATTGGCGCCACAAATCGCTGATGCTGCCCAAGCTGGAGGAACCATTTGGTACGATGCCCAGGTGCAAAATACTGAACGGCTAACTCTTTCAGTGGCAAAGGCTGCGGTTCAAGCGGGTGCAGCTGTAGTCAACTACTGTGAAGCAATTAGACCGTGTATAGATGGTAGACAGATTGTTGGCGTTGAGGCTCGTGATCGCCTTACAGGAGACGAAATAAATATAAATGCGAAGATGGTTGTTAATGCCGCTGGCCCCTGGCTCAACAAGTTTTTATCTTCTAGGATAAGGGCTGAGGAAAAACCACTGTTTCGGCCGTCTTTAGCTTTCAATTTGGTGACGAAGCAGATTATGCCAGAGCTGGCTTATGCCTTTCCAAGTAAACTTCGTTTCCAAAATGGACAAGCCCACCCTCGCTCTCAGTCAAGGATGTTGCTGTGTGTTCCCTGGCGTGGGCACTCTTTAATCGGTACAGAACATTTACCAATCGAAAATGGAGTGACCCAGCCAATGGTGAATGAGGAGATGGTGGTCGACTTTATTGACGAGGTGAATGGTGCCTTTCCCAGTGCTTCATTGCATCTCAACGACATTTTTTCTGTCCAGTCTGGATTACTTCCTGTTGAGAATAATGAGAATGACACCATCAATTTAGTATTGGACAGTCAAGTTGTTGATCATCAGGAACGACACAGTATAGGCGGTTTGCTGAGCGTTATCGGCGTAAAGTATTCATTAGCTCGCCATACCGCTGAATTAGCCGTTAATCAGGTAATGCGCAAATTAGGTAAAGGCGCGAAGACTTGCCAGACTAGGAATACTGTTTTGCCAGGAGGGTATTTAGGAGGGGGAGAATTTAATCAGGTATCGACTGAGAAAAAGGTGTTAGATAAATCAACCATGCAGCGTTATCATCAAATTTATGGTACAGAAACGGATCAATTGATAGCATATCTTGATGAATATCCTTTTTGGGGTTCGCCATTGCATGATGATGCCCCCGTTACATATGCGGAGGTGATCCATGCGGCACGAGCGGAGATGGCACTGCACCTGGATGACGTGGTATTGCGGCGGATAGAATCTGGCTATCCGACAAGATTGAAAAGAGATGTTCTGGATAGAATGGCCGATCTAATGGCGAAAGAATTGGGTTGGAGTTCTACTCATCGGCAAAGAGAAATCGAAAGTATATTTTCTGCATATCAGACTGCAACATTTGGCATTGGAGGTGTCCATAATGGCGCAAACCGAACAATATAAACTAAATGGGAATGATAATACTCCGTGGCAACTCGAACTTTATTCCCACTCATTAAAAAAACAGAAAAAAATGCAAGCAATTTTACCACTTTTGCCAGAGGTAACGGGTAAACAGTGCTTACTTATTACTTGTGGTGACAATAATGGGGCTTTGAATTGGCACTTCAAGAAGCTTGGCGGCAATTGGAAATGGGCTGAGTTTGAACAGGAAAGAGTTGAGCAAATTATTGAATTAACTGGCGATGAAGTTGTATGGATTGACCAGGAAAAGTTGCAACTGCCGTATGAGAATGAAATGTTTGATCTAATCTTGACGATTGATGTTCATGAGCATTTGCATCAACCAGGATTGTTGAATAAAGAACTCCTTCGCCTGACACGGCCGAATGGCGTGATCGTTGTAACAACTCCAGGCGCGGACCAAACTAAGTTGGTTAACCGAATAAAACTATTAGCGGGTATACGACCAATCGATTATGGTCATTTGGTTCCTGGCTATGATGTCGTCGATTTAGAAAATCAATTAAACGAAGCTGGTGCAAAACCATATGCTGCTGCAAGCTATTCACGTTTTTTTACCGAGCTTCTAGAATTTTTTGTGAATTTTGGTTATGTGAAAATCCTTTCTCGCTTTCGTCGCAAAAAATTGGCTTCTGGACAGGTAGCGCCTAAAAGTAAAGACCAATTGCAGTCGGTAAATAAGAGTTATCGTCTTTATGCTGTACTATTTCCGATTATTCGTGCTGTGTCATCCCTCGATTTTCTAGACCGCTCAAAATATGGTTATGCCGTAATTGTAGCTGCGCGAAAAGTGCTCTAATGAGAGTGCTTATCACGGGGGCTGGCGGATTCATTGGCCGACATCTGGTGCGGGATCAGCTGCGGAACGGTCATTTTGTGACGGCCGTTGATTTGGACACATCTTCATTGGCTCCTCTAGCCTCTGAACCCCGATTATCTGTTTTACAAGGTGACTTTGCTGACCACGACCTGATCAACCGCCATTTACCAAATCAAGATGTTTGCTTTCATCTCGCGGCAGCCCATCTGGAAACGAGTAAAGGGGATGATTTTTATTGGGATGTTAATACTCGAGATACGTTTGAATTTGCTGTTCGCTGCCATCAAAATCAGGTAGGGCGGTTCGTTTTATGTAGCAGCGTCGGCGTCTTTGGGCCACAAGATCAATTGCCAGTCGATGAAAACACACCTTGTCAGCCAAATATCATTTATGAAAAATCCAAATTAGCTGGTGAGCAAAAAGTATTGGCTTATGCCAAAGAAACAGGATTTGCTGTGGTTGTCGTCCGGCCAGCCTGGGTATATGGGCCTGGCTGCCAGCGAACGGGACGTTTAATTCGTTCAATCCAGAAAAAACGATTTTTCTTTGTTGGCAATGGTAAAACGATGCGTCACCCTATCTATGTGGGTGATGTTTTAGAGGGATTCAATGAGGTGGCCACAAACCCGAAGGCATTAGGAGACACATTTATTATTGCTGGCCCTAAGGCAGTTTCCCTAATTGAACTAACGGCTGAGATTGCTCGTGCTACGAAAGCACCGCCACCGCAAATTCGCCTTCCATTTAGTGTCGTCTGGTTGGGATGTGTTTTTTTTGAAGGGGTCGAGCGTTTAACAAATAAAGAAATGCCCTTTTCACGACGAAGTTTGAAATTTTATACTGACAGCAGTGCCTTTTCAACTGATAAAGCACGTGAAGTCCTGGGTTTTGAGGCTAATACTAATTTGACTGAAGGATTGGTTAAAACGTTGACCTGGATTAATAACCCCCTAGAGGCGGTGGAATAAAGTATGTGTGGTATTTGTGGTAAGGTCAGCGAAACAACGGTTTCCTCGGCGGAATTAAGGCAGATGGTCGGCGCGATATCCCATCGTGGGCCGGATGATGATGGTATATATGTGAATGGGCGGGTTGGACTAGCGAACTGTCGTTTGAGCATCATTGATTTGCCGAACGGCCGTATGCCAATAAGTAATGAGGATGAAACGATTTGGATCACTTATAACGGCGAAATCTATAATTATCCAGCGCTCAAGTTCAAATTGGAAAATCTTGGACATCAATTTCGCACTAATTCAGATACTGAGGTTATCGTTCACCTCTACGAGGAATATGGCGAGGATTGTGTTCACCATTTGCAGGGAATGTTTGCTTTTGCTATTTGGGATGTACCACAGCAGAAGCTATTTATGGCCCGGGATCGATTAGGGCAAAAACCTTTGTTTTATTCCACAACCGATGATGGATTAATCTTTGCCTCTGAGATAAAAGGTATTCTCGCTGCAGCCAATATTCGCCGAGAACTAGATCTTGAGGCCATGCACTATTTTCTTTCCTTGCGTTTTATTCCTGCTCCCAAAACAATGTTTCGTGGAATTTCTAAGCTGCCTCCGGCGCATTGTTTGATATTCCAGCATGGGCAACTTCGCACCTATCGGTATTGGAAACTTTGTTTCCAGAATAAATTGAAAGGCTCTGAAGCGGAGCTTATTGAAGGTTTGCGAGAGAAACTTAGCGAATCAGTCGGCCGTCATTTAATTAGTGATGTTCCCGTGGGTGCATTTTTGAGCGGGGGAATGGACTCAAGCACCATCGTTGCCCTTATGGCTCGACTGGAAAAGCAATCATTCAAGACGATTGCTGTAGGGGTACGGGAAGAAAGCTTCAACGAACTTCCATATGCTCGCATGGTGGCTAATCATTGTCAGACCGATCATATTGAAGAACAAGTAAATGCGAACATGCTCCATTTGATTCCGGAAATTGTTTGGCATCTTGATGAACCCTCGGATCCAATTGCGGCCTGTATGTACCACGCTGCTCGTTTAGCTTCCCAGCACGTGAAGGTGGTCTTAGGTGGTGATGGCGGTGATGAGTTGTTTGCCGGATTTGATCGGTACCTTGGAATGCAAAAGCTGCACCATTATGCAACGATTCCGGCCGTGCTACGGCAAAGAATTATAAGCCCAGCATTGGCCGTGCTTCCAGACTCCTATGCCTATAAGAGCTTGACTCAAAAGCTGCGATGGGCAAATGACCTTTCACTTATAAAAGCAGAGAGCGAACGCTATGCAGCAGCCACAACCTATTTCCGTTTCTCTGAATTAGAGAAACATCGCCTCTACAGTGATTCATTAGGTCAGCAACTAAATGGTTTGCGGGCAGTTGATGTCATCATTGATCAATTTGAGCAAGCTGATGCAGCCCATATTCTTGACCGAATGTTGTACACAGATTATGTAACCAGACTGCCGGAACATTCCCTTATGCTGACAGATCGTATGACGATGGCTCACGGGTTGGAGGCTCGATCACCATTATTAGCCCATGACCTAGTAGAGTATGTGGCTTCTTTCCCAGTAGAGATGAAAATTCACGGGAAGCGCCTAAAACATATACTTCGTGAAGCAGCATCTCCATATCTGCCCCCAGAAATTTTACATCGAGAAAAACAGGGTTTCATGTTTCCAATTGCAACGTGGTTCCGAAATGGTTTGTATCCTTTTGTTAGTAATTTTCTCGTAAATTCAGACCTTGTAAAAGAAGGATTTTTTCGTAGGAAACAGGTAGAACTTCTTCTTCATGAGCATCGTACTGGGCGCGTTGACCATCATGTGCGTCTTTGGATGCTTCTCAACCTAGAGGTTTGGTTCCAAATTTATATTAAGGAAAAACCGATTGACGATTTAATTGATCCGATAATTGGCAAACAAAAAAGTTCGAGGCTCATGTTCAGAACTAGTGAAGACGGACAAGAGCAGCGACAAAATTCGGAGTAACTTGTTTATGATTAACCGCAAATTCATGGATAGCCACATAACCAGAGAGATATTTCTTATGAACCCCACGAAAAGGTCGTAGAAAATTGCGTAACCCTGTCCAGCCGCCTTCGTTGGAATTAACATGAACCTCTCGGATACCGTCCCCATCAGCATCTCGCGCCCACTCGTTGTCGCTATGGCAAACGGTCAGGCGAACACGCTTGAGGCGATTGTAACTGTCGTATTCATCGGTGTATAAAGTGGCATCTGGTTTGGTAAACTGCTCAACAAATGAACACAAGGTAACTCCTTTGGTGTTTTTCATCACTCGGATACGTACCTGGCGTGATTCTCGACCTATCACAGCACAGATTGGCGGGCGGTCATTGGCAAAGGTGCCTCGTCCGCGCCGTTTGTTCGCTCGTCGTCGAGGTGGGTCATCCGGGTCGCCATGCCAATCGCTTTTTTTCCCCCGCATTCTGGAACATCTCATCCGTTTCTACTTCCAGGTCATCCAACGGATTTGTCTCTTGCTCTCGTTCAGCATTGGCTTGCAACAATCGCCGAACTTCAGTTGCCGTTGTCCGGCTGATGCCCAACTCTCGCGCCAACTTAGCCGTTGGTTTTCCCTGACACACTCCTCGGATAAACAAGACTGTCTGCTCCGGGGTAAAGTAGCGACCTTCAAATATCGTGCCGCTGTACAAATTGTAGATGCCTTTGCAATTCCGACAGCGGTAAACATCCAGGTCGCTCAGCTCAGTTCGTCGAAACCACAACCCCTGCTCAAAGGGCGCGTCGCAATGCGGACATTTTAAGCCACCAGGGTGAAAGTATCTTTCTATCCATTTCTCGCAGGCTACCCTATCCATTAGGTCTACTATTGGAAAGTCCATGCTTTTTATTCTATATCAGATCACTTGTACTGAACATGAGCCAAAGTTCGAACAATTCAAAGGTTCGAATCAGATAAACAATTAACAAAACATTATGAAGAAGAATATTAGAAGGAGGAGTTTTGTTAGGATGGCGCCAAAAGATGTTGGGGTGCTTATGTGGCACGAAAAGGATGGTATCTCGGAAGCAATTTGTGATGAGTTATCGTCGTTAGGGTATCAACCCATACCCTTTATATATAATGGTAAAATTCCTCCGTCAGCAGCATACATATTTTCATTTGGCCCTTATGGTGATTTTCTAAACGTACCTCGGCGTTTAGCAAGTCGACCACGCGATGAACGGCCGATATTTATCCATTGGAACACTGAAGGATTACCAGATCTCAGAATTCCTGGACGCGCCGTCCGCCTGCTTGGGCAATTGCGTACTCAGATAAACCAGTGGTTTTCACCAGGGTGGATGGTAGATCGGATGTTACGTTTCCGTTATGTTGGCGATTACTATTATGCCTTCAAATCTGGATGGCTTAATGTATTTGCAGATTCATCAGTGATTTACTCTGATTGGCATAGAGAGCAAGGGCTTCCAACTGTCCCCGCGCCCTGGGGTGCAACACCACGTTGGTATAACGACTTAAAGCTGGAACGAGATATAGATGTTTTATGGATGGGTAATCGCGGCTCGCGTCGCCGTGATCACATTTTAAACCGGCTAGAAAAAGAACTGGCGGATCGAAATGTATCATTCTATCTAGCTGACAATATAACTAATCCGTTTGTTTTTGATGATGAACGTACCGACATATTAAATCGTACAAAAATCACCCTAAATCTCACCCGGACATGGTATGATGACAACTATTCTCGCTTTTCGTTAGCTGCCGCTAATCGCTCGCTTATAGTTTCAGAGCCGATTCTTCCACATTGTGCGGATTATAAACCTGGCGTACATTTCGTATCTGCTCAAATCGAGAATTTAGCAGATACGATAGTTGATTATTTGAATAATGATGAGAAGCGACAAAAAATCACAGAAGATGCTTATCAATTAGTGACGACAAAACTTACATTCCGTAACAGCATATTTGCAATTATGTCAGAGGCAGAGCAGGTTGCTTGTGAGGGAATAAATACTCAAGAGACAAGGTATGAACAAAATGGTCAGAAATATATACGAATATTGGAATGAACGCCCGCTCGGAACGCAATATGTAACCAGGGAGGATTTGGAACCAGGTAGCGCTGAATATTTCGAACATATTCGCCCCTGGATGAATCCTTATAAGTTCCCCTGGATAATGGATAGAATTAAAAAAGAAGCGGCATTGTTACAGGGTAAGCACCTTCTAGAAATAGGCTGTGGCATGGGTTATGACAGTCTGGAGTTCTTGAAGCGGGGCGTCCAGGTCACTGCTACTGACCTGACACCCAATGCTGTTGCCTTTTGCCGACGGCACTTTGAGCTTAAGAATGTTCAGGCTCAAGAGGTGCGTACAGCTAATGCCCTGGATCTGCCGTTTGAGGACGAAACCTTTGATGCAGTATGGTCGAATGGGGTGTTCCATGCTACCGGAAACACAATTGGAGCTATTCAGGAAGCACATAGAGTATTAAAGCCTGGCGGTAGAGCTATCATTTCTCACTTTTATCGCAAGCCATCTTGGATGTATATGTTGCACCATCTTGGACGCGAAAATATTGAACACAAAGAGGAAGATCCACCGGTAAATGAGTTTTATAAAGAGCAAGAAATTATAGCCATGTTTACGGGTTTCAAGATTGAGGAGGGGGTACAGGAACATTATCGTGCGCTACCAGTTCGGCGAGATGGTATAAAGGCGGCGTTATATAAATATGGTTTCAAGCCCGTATATAATCTAATTCCGGAATCCCTGGCTAAACGCTATGCTTATAAATATTCCGTGACAGCGGTAAAAATATAATAGATGAAACGAGTAGTGTATTAAGCTAATGATTGTATTAGGTATTATCGATAGTAAGCCAGCATCAGCCGCTATTTTGAACGATGGGAAAATTCTAGCTGCGATTGCAGAAGAGCGCCTGTGCCGAATGAAACTTGCAAGTGGTACGCCGCTTCAAGCTATTGCCCAGGTGATGAAGGATGCAGGAGTCTCTCCGGGAGATATTGATCAGGTTGCTGTCGCACAAAAGGTTAGTGTTTTTGAACCAGAACCAATTCCCTGGAAAGGTTGGTTTGAAGATGAGGAATTAAAAACTCGCCGCTTTGATAACTTGAGTTCCCGTCTGGCACCCCAATTTGGACGCATTCCATTCTCGTTGACGGTACACCATCAGCTAAAGCGTTTGGTGTCGCGTGAACGAACGAAGAAATTGCCTCAACTCATCCGAAACAGGTTTGGAATTAATGCGCCAGTTAAGTTCTATGATCACCATTATTGTCATGCGACGAGCGCTTATTACACGTCGGAATATAACCGTGCATTAGTCGTGACATTGGATGGCGGTGGGGATTTTCGCTCTGGTAGTGTGTATCTGGGTGAGAATGGTCATTTACGGCCGTTGGCTAGCATAGATAGTTTCCACTCCCTTGGCAATTTTTACTCGTATATTACTGAATTATGCGGATTTAAGGCTGAAAAGCATGAGGGTAAGATCACCGGCTTAGCAGCGGTTGGTGAACCAATTTATGCAAATACTTTGCGCAGGCTTTTTAGCCGGCAACATCCGGGAACTATTCGTTATAGCATGCCGATGTACCATCGGTCAGCATTAAACTTGATTAGTGAACAACTTCCTGCCAACTTTGACCGAGCCGATCTTGCCGCGAGCGCACAGTTAATATTAGAAGAGATTGGCACTGAATTCATCCATTATTGGCTGCGTAAAACGGGATCTCGAAATATTATTGTTGCTGGTGGCGTTTTTGCCAATGTCAAGTTCAATCAACGAGTCCACGAGCTGCCAGAGGTCGATAATATCTTTGTCCAGCCCGCAATGGATGATGGTGGATTAAGTATCGGCAGTGCATTGGCGGCACTTGCCGAACAGCCCTATGTCAAACCTGAAAACCTCAAACGACGGCTGGTTGATGTTTTTCTTGGTCCTGAATACGATGACAACGAAATTGAACGCTTGATTCGCCAAAACGGTTGCCACGCCATCTATTGTCAAAATATCCATGAAGAGATTGCTTCTCTATTGGCGAAAGGGTATGTTTTGGCTCGTTTCACCGGTCGGATGGAATTTGGTCCAAGAGCGTTAGGTAATCGGTCTTTGCTATACCAAACTACTGATCCGACTGTGAACGATTGGCTCAATCATAGGCTCAATCGCACCGAATTTATGCCTTTCGCTCCGGCAACACTGCAAGAATATGCTCAGGATTGTTATGAGAATCTGGCAGGCGCGGAGGAATCGGCCCGTTTTATGACAATTACATTTAATTGTACGCCTTTAATGCAAAAGCTATCGCCTGGGGTGGTGCATATTGATGGCACGGCACGTCCACAAATAATAGATGAAGATACTGCGCCAGATTTCTATAAGATTCTATCGAGATATCATCAATTGACCGGTATCCCATCCCTAATAAACACAAGCTTTAATCTTCATGGTGAGCCAATTGTTTGCACCCCGCAAGACGCGATAAGGTCTTTTCGTCAGGGGAAGATCGAATATATGGCAATGGGCAACTGGCTTGTTTCTAACGAAATCACCGACGAGTTATCTGAAGCGCGTTTTAATAGGGAGTTAATGGCTTAGTAACTAAGGGATAAGCCTCAAACACGAAATGAGAATTGGGATTATGCTCCGCGCCTATGATGAAAAGGGCGGCATTGGTGTCTATACTAGAAATATTGTTTCGGAGCTTCTTGCTCTGGATAATGACCATGAATATGTTTTGTTTTACCGGAATGCTAAGTACCTTGGTCAATTTGCCCACCATGCCAATGTTGAAGAGCATTTTGTCAGCGGTTCTAACAAGGTGATCTGGGATCAAGTTGCGATTCCCCTGGCATGTAAACGAGCCAAAGTTGACGTCCTTTTTCATCCTAAATTTACGGCACCGCTTTTGGCGTCGTGCAAAGTGGTTATGACAGTTCATGGCGCGGATTGGTTCATTCCAGAACAGGCACAATTTTATAAAAAGCTGGATGTCAATTATATTCGGACATTCATGCCACTTTATTTCAAGAAGTGTTTCCGGGTGATTTCAGTCTCCCAACGAACCACGGAAAATTTCAATCGCATATTAGATCTACCGGAGCGCAAGGTCAAAACGATTTACTTTGCTCCCGCCCGCCATTTCCAGCGAATAGTCGAAGACAGTCTCTTAGAAAAAGTAAGAAATAAGTATAGGCTTCCCCGCCATTTTATCCTCACGCTGACTAAGCCTGATGGAGATAAAAGGAAGAATTTGGGAAATCTTTTTAAGGCGTATAGTCGATACCATCAAATGATGGCAGCACCTCTACCACTCGTGGTAGGTGGTAAAGATTGTCATCACTTTCGGGATATATACTCCCTTTCTAAGGATAATTCTGGAGACGATATTATTTTTCCAGGATGGCTGGAACAAGAGGATTTAGCGGCTATCTATTCGATGGCGACTCTTTTTCTTTATCCATCTAATCTTGAGGCTTTTCCTATTCCTTTGACTGAGGCGATGGCCTGTGGAACACCAATAGTTACTTCAAATGTGAACGGGTTGGAGGAAATCGCTGGAAAGGCGGCAATTTTAGTGGATCCCAAAAATGTGGAAGCAATTGCTCAAGCGATTGCCGAGGTGGCGATGGATACTGATTTGCAAGCGATCCTTTCTGCAAAGGGCCTTGAACGGGCTAGGCTTTTTGATTGGAATAGATGTGCGGCCGATACGTTGGCCTTGCTGGTTGAGGCTACCGAATAATTTGAAGAACCACGTTAGTTATACGGCCGATTTTCCCTACTAACTTATTCCCTGGGGCATCAAATCGTCGAATCTGGCCCGTATTCAGATTAAATAGTTAAACGAAAGCCGCTATTAGTCTTATTCCCAAGACTGATAGCGGCTTTCAGTAACTGTAAACTGTACTCTAGTATTAGTGCTTTCTTCTTACTAACGCAATTGTACTAATGGCGAATACAATTGATAGACCTATTAGCCAGGTAATGAGCGTCATGTTATTCGATTGAGCCGTTCCAGATTGTAATGTGATCGCTGTTGGAGATGTGCTGTTATCCAGTGTTCCCAGCGTAATGTAACTGCAAACACTACTTGTACTGACTCCAGTAAATGTAACAGTCTTATCAACAGCGTTAACGGCAGTGGCGGTTGCAATGTCTGTGAAAATACCTGAAGTACCTGCTCTTTCAAGGAGTCGATAATTACTGGCAGGCAAAGCTGGTGTATCAGCTCCCATACCAGCATCGTCATAATCAAAAATAAGATCCACTGAACCACCATTGCTATTTGCGTCGTTTAGGTCACAGTACCAGATTCTCACCCAGCGTGCCGGGTCTGGCGCAGCTGCCCAGTCACCGGTAACCGGAACATCGGCTGATGTGTTTGTCACTTGATTGTTGTGTCCAAAGACAATGTCGTCACTTACATCATTTAGGAAAGGGGTGGTACCATTATCGCTAAACGTCAAGCCGCCAGATTCGGCTGGATCGACAGAACTCCAGAGCGCAGCTAGATCAGTTTGCGAGGAAGCTGTGCTGTCTCCAATTGGGGCTAACGAGGTAATCCAAGCAGGATCATTTGCATCGGCTAAACCTGTGCTGCCCATCGTGCCATCATTGCCGGTACTGCTGCTATCGGTAACCGTTTGCCCCACGCCATCATTAAGTTGCCAATAGCCAACAAGCCCGGTTTCGCTTCCGGTCAATTCCTTGAACATGTTGTCTTGTATTTGAGTCTGAGTCCGTTCAGTGCTCCAGATGCGAACTTCTTCCATTCTGCCATCAAGGGCCCTTACGGGCAGGCCGCCGTTATCATCTGCTCCTAACCAAATCGGTGAACCAGTATCAATATTATCCAGATTTTTCCCGCCATCATTCCCAGAATCATATGCTTCACCATTAAGATAGGCGTTCCAATTCCCGGCTCCATCACGAGTCAACGCTACATGATGCCATTCATTTGTTGTTACTCCTGGGCCGCCACTTATTGGAGAGGAATTGACATTATCCACTTTTACCGTGAGTCTTAACTCACCACTGCCCGGACGAAACAAAGCTAAGACGTTGTCAACATCGTCATTTGTAGACCAATCAAAAAAGATTTGTTGTACTCCAGAATCACGAAAGGTCCAGGTTTCAATGGTTAAAGGTCCGGTTCCAAAGTCATAGGCTGAATTATCGGGAATGGAAACGTAATCATCCGTTCCATCGAAATCAAGAGCTGAACCGCCATCGTTGCCCCCATAAGCGACCGTAATCATTAATGGAATCAATAGAAATAAAACTAACAGGGTAATTTTTCTTCTCGTTTGACTATTCATAGGACTACCTCCTAAATTGATATTTTCTACGAAAACCAAGAATAAATTTGAAACTAAATCATTGAAATATACTACCCGATATTAGTTTGCTTCTGTGTATTGTAGCAAATTTGTACTAAAAATTACAGACCTCCCCAAATATGTCTAGCAGCTAATAATAAATTCTGCTCTAAAATATAGAACGATTGGCTTGAAGGAATGGATTTTCTAACCACTATTTTCAAACTAATTTAACAACCTATGCTTGATAAAATAAAAATACTGGAAGATCCGGCTAGCGTATTCGAGGGCACTGTGCTAATTGCTGCTCCACATATGGATGATGAAGTGTTGGCTTGTGGCGGTACATTGGCTATGCTGCCACAAAAAGAAAACCTTCACGTCGTCTATGCAACAGATGGCATGAAATCGCCGGCCCCTATCTTTCCATGGCGGGATTCTATTACTAAAGACCTGGGTCGCAGGCGCATGAACGAGTCCAAAGCCGCGTTAGGTGTTTTGGGGATTCCAGAAAGCAACGCCCATTTTCTGGGTCTGCCGGAAGCTAATTTGCAAAATCATCTGCCGTCTTTGCAAGCCCAGATGGTCGAATTGATTGAACGAATCAAACCAGACCACATTTTGCTGCCGTTTCGTTATGATCGACATCCCGATCACCTTGCTCTTTACAATGTGATTTCAATTGCCCAGCAGCAGGGCGTATGTGATCAGGCTAGCTTGTTTGAATATTTTGTTTATTATCGTTGGCGACTTCTACCGGGTAGGGATGTTCGACGGTTTATCAAACCTCAATATCTATTAAAAGTAGATACGAAGCCTGAATCGATCCGTAAAAGGAAAGCGTTGGATTGTTTCGAGACCCAGACAACAATATATTATAGTTGGCAAACTCGGCCGATATTGACTTCTATCTTACTAGATAGAGTTAGTCACACTCCGGAACTTTTTTTGAGGCATGATCCGGCCGTTTCAGGGGACAGTGTTTTTTCGCGGGCTGTCATTTGGATTCGGATTGTTCATCGACTGGAACCATTTTTGCAGAAATCGAAGTATCTACTTGGCGCTTATTTGAAACGGGGTCTGAAGCTCAATGAACCGAGCGTCACCTAAAATGGAACGGCCGATCAAAGTAGTCATGTTCGGCAGTGGGCCAAGATTAACGCCAGACGCTGAGTTATTTCTTTATCGGCTAGAAACCCACCCGCAAATTGATCTATTAGGTGCCTTTTGCCAGGCGACATCGCAATCCTTTAGGGCAGTTGTCCAGGATTTGTGGAAGAGACGTGGCGTGTTGGCCTTGCCTTTATTGGTAGCCATGGTAGTAGATAGAATTGGGCGTTTTTTTGCCGCTCCCAGAGCGACTAGAGAATCACAAAAATTGATGGGCCAATTAGCAAATCGGCTCCAATTCGTTTCAGATATTCATGACCCGCTCGTGTTGGAGAGGGTACGGTCGTTGGAACCTGACCTTGGTCTGGTATATGGAAGTCCTATCCTAAAACCAAAGCTATTTGAAATTCCGACGCTTGGTACATTAGGAATCCATCACGGCAAATTACCACAATATCGGGGTAATAAGACAATGTTTTGGGCGATGTATCACGGTGAAACTACGGCTGGTGTCACAATCCAAAAGATAAATGCTGGTCTAGACACTGGTAGTATTGTGAAGGAAGGTGAAGCTCTAATTGGCCGTCGTTCACAACGAAAGGTTTGGCGTGATTTAGAGGCTATTGGGCTTGATTTGTATATCAAGGCGATTTTGGAAGTGCGAGATGGAACGGCCGAATTCCGTCCTCAAACTGGACCAAAAGGAAAATTATATCGGAATCCAAAGCCGGCCGATTTCTTACAATTTTGGTTTAGGCAAATGAAAAGGCGTTTAGAATGAAATTTAAGTGGCGTATAGATGATTGTTGTTCTCTGGGTTTGGTCGATTTCTTAGGCAAATTCTTATGAATGAGAAAATTTTGGTTGTTATTCCAGCTTATAATGAGGAAGAGACAATTGCGAATGTGATCATGAATCTGAGGCGGGTCGTGCCAGAATATGATCTTGTTGTCGTCAATGATGGTTCTGTTGATAAGACAGCGACAGTTGTCGATGATTTGGGCGAAAAGCAACTTAAGCTGCCCTGTAACGTTGGCTATGGGCTTGCCTTGCAAACAGGCTTGAAATATGCTCTCCTCCGAGAGTACGATATTATTGTCTCAATGGATGCTGATGGGCAGCACCAGCCAAAGGATGTGCCTCGCTTAGTAGATGCTTTAATCTCAACAAATGCCGACATGGTCATTGGCTCCCGTTTTTGCGAGGGCCAGGTCTACGATACGCCGTTAAGTCGCCGGATTGGGCAATTATTCTTCTCGTACCTAACTCGCTTGATTCTGACCCGTCGTATATATGACACTTCGTCCGGCTTCAAAGCATGGCGAGCAACAGCTTGTAAAAACATCATAGATGGTATCTTTTTGGACTTTCACATTGAGACTATTGTGCAAATGAGCCTTATGAATTTGCGAGTTAAGGAGATTCCAGTCACAGTTCTTGAGCGCTCATTTGGTCAATCTATGCACTCTATTGCTAGTGTTTTTCAATATCCGTTTAAAACAATATTGTTAACGATCGCAGTCTTAATGGATGCTGTTTTCGTCAGGAGAATTCGATGAGCGTACAGGGAATTATCTTTATCGATATACTGAGTGTAGGATTTCTTCTTTTGATTGTAAATCTTATTCGTACTAAAAAGTTAAATATAAGTTACGCTGTTATCTGGTTCCTCTCAATTGTGGCGCTAATGGTGATAATCTCTGTCCCCTCTTTGCTTGTCCTACTACCAACCTTGATTGGCGCAACATATCCCGCCTCGGCTTTGAGCTTGTTTGCTTTTATTCTCATATTTCTGACGCTGATTTTTTTCAGTGTTCAGTTATCAGCAATTTCAGCTCGGCAGATTGAGTTAGCTCAGTCGATTGCGATTCAAAGATTAATAGACCAGGAAGAAGTTAATAAAGGTAACGTATCTGAAACCACAACAACCAGCTAGTGTCGATTCTAAAATCTGTATTTTTACTGAAACGTATTATCCGGTCGTTGGCGGGGGTGAAACCCAGGCTCAATTGCTGGGAGAGGGCCTGATTCAGCACGGTTTCTCAGTAATTGTTGTAACTCGTCGCTCGGATGTTTCTTTGAATAAGGTCGAGCAGATTGGCAACACAATCGTTTACCGTTTGGCTCCCGTTGGGCGGGGGCAACTTAAAAAGTGGGGGCTTATTCTCTCTAGTTTGCCTGCCTTGTTAAGATTGCGGAAGCAATATGACTTGATTTATGTCTCTGGCTATCGCATCGTGGGCATATCGGCCGTTTTCATCGCTAAACTCATGGGCAAAAAAGTTGTCCTCAAGGCCGATAGCCAGGGTGAGATGTCTGGCGATTTCTTTAAGAATGGTTTGGCTCGCATTAATTTGGCTCCTGATCGGCTGCCATTCAAGTTGTTTCTCATTTTTCGTAACATGATTTTGCGACAGGCTGATGCTTTTATTGCCATCTCGCCAGAGATTACGGCCGAAATGACAGCCAACGGTGTTAACCCGCAAAAGATTTACCCTATTCCGAACAGTGTTGATATCGGCCGATTTTATCCTGTTAAGCTGCAACGTAAGAAAGAATTACGCCGTCAGCTAGGCTTACCGCTTGACTGCAAAATCGCTATTTACACCGGTAGACTTGTTTCATATAAAGGCTTGCCGTTATTATTAAAAGTGTGGCGAGCGCTTTATCAAAAGTATGATCAAATCAAACTATTGTTACTAGGAACTGGCGGATTAGATATTCATAATTGTGAAGATGAATTAAAGGCCTATGTGAATGAGCATGATCTTCACCAAACTGTCACCTTTACTGGAGCTGTCGAGAATGTTCCTGATTATTTGCAAGCGGCCGATCTCTTTGTCTTTCCCACCGAAGACGATGCTTTGCCATCCTCATTAATCGAGGCAATGGCTTGCCGCTTGCCAATCGTAACGACACCTGTTGGCGCCATCAAGTCAATTATTGGTGACGGTGAGAATGGGCTTAGTATAGAGCCGGGCAACTTCCAGCAACTGTATGATGCCATCGAATCGCTAATTACAAATGAATTGTTGTCTGCTCAATTAGGGGAGGTGGCCTCATATACGGCGTTGGCTGACTATTCAGCCGAAATTGTTTCTAAGAAATATGCAGAGCTTTTTACCACGTTGACCCTATGAACCTAATAATGTTTCCCGGAGCAAAGAGTAGAACGGCCGTTTAATAGCCATCAAAGTGTCGCCACCCTATATAGCCACAAAGGTTACTTTCATCGCAAAGAGCGAAGTATGAAAAAGCATCATATTTTTACGTTTGTCTTAGTTGTCGCAGCTTTACTTATCGGTTTGGCCGGAGGCATATTTGTTGGTATCAAGCGCGGTGTTCCTTTTGTAGCTGAGAGAGAACAATGGACGATTGGAATTTATAGAGGCGATTCTCCTTTTAACTTCCCTGCCTCCGACAATAGGAGAGGGCCAGTTCTCAAAGCGGAGGACGTGACTGATGTGTCTGCCAAATTTGTGGCTGATCCCTTCTTGGTTGAGGAAGAATCAACCTGGTATCTGTTCTTCGAGGTCTATAATAACCAGACTCAGCAAGGCGATCTGGCTGTAGCCACCAGCACAAATACCAGGAGATGGCAATACGAGCGCATTATACTAGACGAGTCCTTTCACCTTTCGTATCCTTATGTATTTAAGTGGCAGGATGAATATTACCTAATTCCCGAAACCTTTGAAACGGATTCGATCCGGCTGTATAAAGCCGAAAATTTCCCCTATGAGTGGACGTTTATGGAGACATTGGTAGAGGGCAAGGATTTTGTAGATCCATCTATCGCTTATTTCAATGACAGATGGTGGCTATATTCAGCTACGACTAGCAACGATACGTTATATCTGTATTATGCCGATGATCTACGTGGTCCCTGGCAAGAACATCCTGAAAGCCCTATTGTCGAGCAAGATAAACACAAAGCTCGTCCGAGCGGCCGTGTTTTAGCCTATGACGATCAACTTGTTCGTTTCACGATGGACGTGAATCCTTCTTTCGGCACCCATGAAGTTTGGGCTTACGTGGTTACAGAGTTAACCCCAACAAGTTATGCTGAAGAGAAAGTGGGGCAAGAGCCTATCATTAAGGCCAGTGGGGATGGCTGGAATGCCCAGGCTATGCACCAAATTGATGCTCATCAACTGGAGCCGGATCGTTGGATTGCGGCCGTTGACGGATTCGGGAAGTATCTGGTTTTTGGCCTGAGATATTAGATAATGAATGAATCGGTTTGCTATTAGGAGCAGTTCCAAAAGCCCAGGGACTGTGATTTAGTCAACTAATTTTTAATCAAAATGAACGTATCCCCTAAACAATTGAGCCAGACTCCGAATCAGGTAAATGTAAAATCCTGGTTGCTTGCAATAAGTCTCACTTTAATTTTCCTTTTTGCATTGGCCGCGAGGTTGTATAGAGTTGAATCGCACAGTCTTATTCCGGCCCGCGAATTTCATTCAGCGTTCTTTGCAAGATCATTTTATTATGAGCATGCTGATGCGGTTGAGGAATGGCAAAAACTTGCTGCTCGCACTAGCAAAGAGCGATTGGGAACTTTGGAACCACCTGTCCTGGAAATTTTAGTCGCTATCATATATGGCATCGTTGGCGGTGAACAGTTATGGATTGCTAAGATGCTTACCGCCATATTTTGGGTTGCGAGTGGCTTCTTTTTCCATAAGATTGCTTTAAGGATAATGCCAGCAATAGCGGCCGTTTTTGCCACCGGCTTCTACCTTCTGGTACCTCTTGGCATAATCACCAGTAGAAGTTTTCAGCCTGAATCACTTATGATGATGTTGTTCATGGTAAGCCTTCTGGCAATAGTGCGATATTATGAACAACCATCATCCACCAGGTTATTCGCAGCTGCTTCGCTGACAGGAGTTTGCCTGTTAATTAAACCCTTGCCAATTTTTATCCTCTTTGCCGTATTCGCTGGTCTGGCACTTTATCGTCACGGCACATGGAAAAAAATTATTGATAGATCTTCTATATTCTTTGTCGCACTTAGCCTTTCTCCGACCATCTTGTATTATGGATATGGAATTTTTGCCGAAGGATTTCTTTTTTGGAAGGTAGGCGATAGCTTTCGACCCTGGCTCTTATTACATCAAGAATACTGGCTTGGTTGGTATGATCTTGCGGTGGTTGGCGTAGGTTTTACCGCGCTTATCGCCGCGTTGCTGGGCGTGCCATTACAGCGCAAAGGATTAGCTCGAACCCTGGTAGTAGCACTCTGGTTGGGGTATTTTGCGTTTGGTTTAGTATTTAATTTTCATATTCATACTCATGGTTACTATCACGTACAACTCATTCCAATAGTTGCCTTGTCTTTTGGACCGATTATTGTCCTTCTCACCACCACACTTAAACAAAAGGCTCATGTTCAGAACTAGTGAAGACGGACAAGAGCAGCGACAAAATTCGGAGTAACTTGTTTATGATTAACCGCAAATTCATGGATAGCCACATAACCAGAGAGATATTTCTTATGAACCCCACGAAAAGGTCGTAGAAAATTGCGTAACCCTGTCCAGCCGCCTTCGTTGGAATTAACATGAACCTCTCGGATACCGTCCCCATCAGCATCTCGCGCCCACTCGTTGTCGCTATGGCAAACGGTCAGGCGAACACGCTTGAGGCGATTGTAACTGTCGTATTCATCGGTGTATAAAGTGGCATCTGGTTTGGTAAACTGCTCAACAAATGAACACAAGGTAACTCCTTTGGTGTTTTTCATCACTCGGATACGTACCTGGCGTGATTCTCGACCTATCACAGCACAGATTGGCGGGCGGTCATTGGCAAAGGTGCCTCGTCCGCGCCGTTTGTTCGCTCGTCGTCGAGGTGGGTCATCCGGGTCGCCATGCCAATCGCTTTTTTTCCCCCGCATTCTGGAACATCTCATCCGTTTCTACTTCCAGGTCATCCAACGGATTTGTCTCTTGCTCTCGTTCAGCATTGGCTTGCAACAATCGCCGAACTTCAGTTGCCGTTGTCCGGCTGATGCCCAACTCTCGCGCCAACTTAGCCGTTGGTTTTCCCTGACACACTCCTCGGATAAACAAGACTGTCTGCTCCGGGGTAAAGTAGCGACCTTCAAATATCGTGCCGCTGTACAAATTGTAGATGCCTTTGCAATTCCGACAGCGGTAAACATCCAGGTCGCTCAGCTCAGTTCGTCGAAACCACAACCCCTGCTCAAAGGGCGCGTCGCAATGCGGACATTTTAAGCCACCAGGGTGAAAGTATCTTTCTATCCATTTCTCGCAGGCTACCCTATCCATTAGGTCTACTATTGGAAAGTCCATGCTTTTTATTCTATATCAGATCACTTGTACTGAACATGAGCCAAACAAAATCTATCGAAATGGTATTGGTGGTTACCGGTTGTGGGGGCGTTGTGCATATTAATATTTATCAGCCTTCGTCAGGTTCGGTCCAGCTTTAATGTCGTGAAATTTGAAAGTGAGGGCCTGGCTCGTGAGGTTGGCAGCATGGTTGATCATAGCAGTCGAGTCGTCCATGTAGCTCGTGAGTATGGTTTACCGCTTGAATATTACGGAGAATTCTCCGGTGCCTTTTGGCCAAAATCAATTGAGAGTGAGCTGTATCGTTCTCCCGGTTCGCGACCTTTGTCTATAGAGGAACGGGTTGAAAATCTCGGATTCAACCCTGAATATTTTGTCATAACTGATTTTAATGCTTTCCAGCGACGGCACCCTGATCTAAAGGGATATTTAGAGTCGAATTGTTCCCTGATAGCTGAGAGTGAACGTTACTTAATTTATGATGGCAACTGTTTATAATAATTTAACGACCGTAAGTAGTAAGCTGAACACCACCCGTTGGGTGATGTTTTGTTTTAGGTTACTCGCGTCTGTTGTAGGCGGCCTGCACACCTGGGCAGCGGCTACAAGCCATTCGATGAACGCCGATGGTGTCAGCTATTTGGATATAGGCGACGCTGTATTTCAGGGAGATTGGGTAGTGGGGCTTAGTTCTGTTTGGAGCCCCCTATATGCTTGGATTCTCGGTGCAGTTATGTGGCTGTTCAACCCGCTTATGCAGTGGGAGTTTCCATTAGTTCACTTAGTCAACTACCTGATATTTCTCTTTGCCCTTGTTTGTTTTGAGTTTTTTTGGGGACATTTGGCACGTTATCATCGTGTTGGGGTGAAAGAGAATGGTAAAGGAGGTCGCCTCATTGGTTGGCCGAATTGGGCATTTTGGTCTGTCGGGTATTTGCTTTTTATCAGCGCGACCTTGACGTTAATAAAAATCTGGTCTGTCACACCAGATATGCTAATGGCTGCATTTGTGTTTTTGGCTGCGGGATTATTGGTGAAGGTAAGACTTGGATTCAATAATTGGCGAACTTTACTGCTTCTTGGGTTGGTATTGGGGGTTGGTTATCTGGCAAAGGAAATTATGATGCCGGTCGCAATTCTCTTTGTAGGCATCGCCTTTTTCACGTTTGCCGATAAGCGCACGGCCGTATCGGGTACGTCTCTTATTTTAATTGGCTATTTATTGGTAACGCTGCCTTATACTGCTTTTATTTCGGCCGTTCGGGGTGATTCAACCTTTGGCGGTGCTGCCAATTTCACCTATGCTAAGCATGTAAACGGTGTTGCTTTTGCCCATTGGCAGGGGGAGCCGCCAGGTAGCGGTACGCCCGAACACCCAACCCGGCAGATTTTTGAAGAGCCGGCTATTTATGAATTTGCAGAACCCATTGCCGGGACATACCCAGTCTCTTTTGATCCAGCTTACTGGAACGCCGGTCTCACGGCCCAATTTGATTTCCGGCAACAGATTGATGCCCTCATCGTGAGTGGATTGTTTTTCCTGGATGTCTTTTTTTACCAGCATGGTGCGTTATTGGTAGGGATTGTTGTTCTTTACCTTTTGAGTCGTAGGCAGTATCGTATTAAACCTATTGACATTTTAGGCCGATGGGGCTTAATCGTGATAGCATTGGCCGTGTTTGGTTTCTATAGCTTGGTTCTTGTATCCGGTAGATACATTGGCGTTTTTGTCATTCTTTTCTGGGCAGATTTGTTAGCCAATATTCGGCTGCCCGATACGCTATTGGCGCGAAGACTGGTGCCAATTCTGGGTGGCCTGATGACCCTTTTCTTGCTAATCAACCTTGTAACTTTTAGCCTTTCTGGGTTTCGTGATCTTGGCACGGCAGCTAATGCCTCTTCAGCAATTGGCGGTCAGGCTCCTGAATGGCCGGGCGAAACGGCCGAAGCGCTCCTCGATCTTGGCCTTGAAGCGGGCGACCCGGTAGCTATCATTGGCTATGGGTTTGATTCGTTCTGGGCACGGCTGGGGCGTTTCCAAATTGTAGCCGAGATGCCTATCAATGAAGCAGTTCCATTCTGGACAGCGGAACCTGATTTACAAGATGAAGTCATTGAAGCATTTGCAAGCAGCGGGGCAAAGGCAATTATTGCCGAAACCGTCCCCGTTTATGCTTCCTTACCTGACTGGAAACAGGTTGGCCGTTCCAATTACTATATTTTGATGTTGGATCAGTAAGGTCGGGTTATGTCTTACAAGCCTAAGTCGCTGAATCTTGAGGAGTTGGAAAGGCGGCCGATCCTAAACGATATATCGATTGTCATACCAACTTTGGGACGGCCGATTTTGGAAGAATCATTCTATTGGATTTTGAACGGCACTGCTTGGCCCGGAGGGTTGATTGTCGTGGACCAGGGTGGCAACAGTCGGATTGCCGACTGGCTAGAAGCCATTGGTTCGTTGGGCATTGATGCTGACTATGTTCCTTCCCAACAGCGTGGTCGGTCGGCCGGGATCAATCGTGGGCTAGAAAAGGCCAAAACCCGCTTCGTATCCGTTACTGATGACGACTGTTTTGTGGAGGAGAACTGGCTCGAAAATTTGACCACTCATTTACGCGAGAATCCTGAAGCAATCGTCACCGGTCGGATAGAGGCTGGCACGGAAGATGTTGTCTTGGTGGTGACTGCTAAAGATCATTCTATTCAAAGACGGCCGAGGCTCACATTTGACCATATGTCTGGTGGCAATATGGGTACGTCACTGGATGTTATAAAGCGGGTTGGGCTTTTCGATGAAGACCCAAGCGTTCGGACAGCCGAAGACGCTGAGTTTGCCTACCGTTCTCTTCGAGCTGGCATTCCTATTATTTACACGCCTGATGCTGGAGTGCGTCACTTCGGTTGGCGAGACGAAGGCCAGCGTACCAGCCAGTACGAAAGTTACGCCCGCAGTCATGGTGGTTTTTATGGCAAATATTTGCGCCGAGGTGATTGGTTCATTGCTATTCGGGTATTGATACACCATCTACGGGCAACACGACATTGGATTCGTGGTATTAGAACGGGTGACCAAGAAATAAAGTTAATTGGTCGTGCTTACTTAACAGGAATTCTACCCGGCATTATGTCTGGCCTGCGTCGTAAGGAAGTAGAATGAGCAATTCAAAAATTGAACAACCAGGAGCGAAGCAGGCCGGCACAGCCATGATTTGGAAAGCTTTACAGCTTGGTGGAACCAAAGTCATCTTCATGTTGCGGCTTCTGATCTTGGCCTGGTTGCTCTCCCCCGATGATTTTGGCTTACTAGCCATTGCTACTACAGCTATCGGCTTTTTAATGAAAGTTACCGACATTGGCATGATACCAGCGTTGGTTCAGGGCGAGGATATTGATGATAGCCATTATGATGTAGCCTGGACGGTGGGTATTACCCGAACATTAGGTGTTACACTTGTTGTAATCTTAGCTGCACCGCTCATCGCCCAAATTTTCGATGAACCCCGCGCTACGCCTATTATTCAGGTTTTGGCCTTTCGGCCGTTCGTCGAAGCTATCGCCAGTATAAAAGTTGCAAGTCTGACCCGCGATCTTCAATTTCGGCCGTTAACGATTCTCAAATTAGCCGAAGCAGTAGTTAATTTTGTCTTTTCTGTCGCTTTGGCTTCTTGGCTGGGCGTATGGGCCTTGGTGATTGGAACTCTGGCGGGCGCTGTGACTTACTTGGTGTTGTCCTATATTCTAGCTCCCCATCGTCCGCGCTTCTCGATAAAATGGTCTACCATCAGGCCCCTTATCCGGTTCGGCCGTTGGATATTTGTGACTGGTCTAGTGGTTATGATTGGCAACTATGTCTTGCGGGTTGTTATCTCGCGTCAGTTGGGAACGGCCGAGTTAGGACTATATTTTTTGGCGGCACAGTTGGCCTTTTTACCGGCCGAAGCTGCCAGCGAAATTGTTGGAACAGTAGCCTTTCCCCTCTTCGCCCGTCTCCAGCTTGACCGACAACGGGCGGCACAAACCTTTCGCACTGTTTTTATCGGGTTGTCCGTTATTCTCTTTCCTGTATGTTCCCTTCTCATTGCCTTAGCCCCTGCCCTGGAACAAAATGTGCTTGGCACACAATGGGAAGGAACAGCGCCCGTAATCCGCGTATTAGCACTGGTTAGCATGATTGGCATATTGGGAGAGATAACCGTGCCGATTTTTAATGGCTTTGGACATCCGTCTAAGGTTACTCTGATTGAAGTGATTCAATCGACCTCTATTATCTTGCTTGTCTGGGGTTTGACAACCCGCTTTGGATTGGTAGGAGCAGCCTTAGCCTGGCTACCAACGGCCATAATTTCCCAATTTGTCAGTATCTTTTTAATTAGACGACTTTTGCCAAGGCCGTTTGCCAAACTTGGTCGACCGTTATTGGCGATAACGGCCGTGACCCTAACTAGCTCTTTGCTTGCTTTCGCTATAAATAGTATGGTTCCAACGTTAGTCGGTCTTATTCTAGCCGTCATTCTATCTGTTGTAACCTTTGGCAGTTTGCTGTGGCTAGCCAACCGCCGTTTCTCTCTAGGTTTTGTGACCGAACTAAATCAGATGTTCCCCCAATTTTCTTCTTTGCTAAACTATTCTCAGCGCATCGCTAGTCGAATCTGATCGACTTCACAAACCTATGTGATAATTCGCTGCTATTCTTATTAGGAGAGCGTTCTTGAAAAATCGCCTCAAGTCATTAGCCAAACGATTACTACCGATTGCCACCCGGCGGAAAATAATACAGTCTACTAGGTGGCCGCCGGTAAGGCTTGTCCGTTTTGGCAATCTGCGCCGCCTCAAGCCAATTAGCCCAGACTGGGGTATGGAGCGCGGACAGCCCATTGACCGCTATTACATTGAACGTTTCTTAGGGCAACATGCGATGGATATACAGGGTCGGGTATTAGAAATTGGGGACAATACCTATACCCGTCGGTTTGGTCAGGAACGTGTAGCAGAAAGCGTTGTCTTGCATGTTGCTGAACAAAAAGAGCATGTGACTTTGATCGGCAGCCTTACTGACAAGCAAACAGTACCCTCAAATAGTTTTGACTGCCTTGTTGTGACCCAGACATTGCAAGCGATTTTTGATATTCAAGCGGCGATTGAGACCATCTTTCACGGCTTGAAGCCGGGTGGTGTGGCGCTCGTAACTATCCCAGGGATCAGCAAGATTAGTCGCTACGATATGGATCGCTGGGGCTATTACTGGAGTTTTACAACCCGTTCAATTGAGATGTTGTTTTCGGCCGTTTTCCCCGCCGAGTATCTACAAATTGAAGCTCATGGTAATGTCTTGTCAGCTATTTCCTTTTTGCATGGCCTAGCAAGCCAGGAACTGCGTCAAAAAGAGCTAGATTATTGCGATCCCGACTATGAATTGTTGATTACGGTTAGAGCTGTGAAACCAATAGCGGCTTGAGAATGAGAATTCCAGGCTTAAAGACCGCCCGGCAAGTTGCCCGGCAATTCAGAAGTCGTGTGTTGGGGGGCACTATTATTTTGGGCTATCATCGTATTTGTGATGAAGAACACGACCCGTTCTCAATGTCCGTTTCCCCACGTAATTTTGCTGAGCAACTCCAGGTCATCAAGGATTTAGCTGTGCCGATCTCGCTGCAAGCGTTGGTGCAAGATTTGAACGAGGGTAAATTACCCCGCCGGGCGATTGCTTTGACAATGGATGATGGCTATGCCGATAATCTGTATGAAGCTCGGCCGCTTCTGGGAAAATTCGAGATACCGGCAACAATATTTGTTATTAGCGGCTGTTTAAGTCAAGAGTTTTGGTGGGATAAACTGGTTCGGCTTGTTTTTTCGGAGGGGGTGTTTTCTAGAGGTCTTTGCCTGAGAATTGCTGAACAGGATTATAAGTGGCAGTTGCAAGCCAATCAAGAAGATAATAATCAGAAGACACAGCTGCTTTGGGATTTATATCGGGCTTTACGGCCGTTATCCAATCAGGGGCGACAGCAGAGTATGGACATATTGAGAGACTCGGTTGGTGATGTCCAGATCTCTAAGCAAAAGCATCGTGCCTTGACTCTGTCTGAGTTGAAGAGGCTGGCAGGTTCCCCCCAAATCGAAATAGGTTCCCATACGCAAACCCATCCGCTGTTGACAAAATTGAGTCGCTCTGAACAAAAAGATGAAATTCAGCAAAGTAAAGTCTATTTAGAAGCTGTATTAAAGCAACCTGTTGCTAATTTCTCCTATCCAAATGGATTGTTGACTAAAGAAACAAGGGCATTAGTGTGCGAAGCAGGCTTTTTATCTGCCTGTGGCAGTGAAAACGACACTATCAGACAAGGCAGTGACCGGTTTTCTTTGTCTCGGTTTTGGATTCCTAATTGGAATGGTAAACAATTTGCCAATTGGCTAACTAAGTGGTTGTAAGAAATGGTCTCGACAGACAATCTTTGGCGGTATTTCAAGTGGCGTACTCATAAAGTCAACAAGCGACTTGTTCGGGCTGTTTGTCGCCGCCTTTACCGGGATAGCAATCAAGATACAAGTAAAAGCTTGCTTATTGCGGGTACTGGGCGTAGCGGCACAACCTGGTTAGCTGACATCGTTGCTGCTCAAATTCCTTCTCGAATCATGTTTGAACCATTTTATAATAAATATGTCAAGGAATTTAGCCGTTTTCACTATTTCCACTATATGCGACCAACTGACCAAGACGATGAATTGTTGGCATATTGTCAAAAAATTTTTAGCGGCGATATTAGACACAAATGGATTGATAGCCAGGTCGATAGAATCTTTTCGGAAAAACGTTTGATCAAAGCCATTCGAGCGAATCTGTTTTTGAAATGGTTTAATAATAATTTTAGTGATGTACCTATTTTATTCATTATTCGCCACCCCTGCGCCGTTGTGCTTTCCAGGATGCAATTAAACTGGGCTACCGATACCGACATCGAACCATTTCTGGCTCAACCTAAATTCGTTGCAGATTTTTTAACGGATAAGATAGATTTAATAAAAGATGCTAAAACGCTTGAAGAAAAACACGCCATTATATGGTGTATCAGCAATTTAGTGCCCCTTAAGCAGTTCCAATCTGGTCAATTGCCCATTTTTTTCTATGAGAATCTTTGTTTCCAGTTAGAAGTAGAAATCGCAAAGATCTTCCAGGTCTTAAAGTTGCCTCATCAAGCTATACTGCGTTCAAACATGAATATTCCTTCCACAACGACGCGACCTTCAAGCGCTATCGTACAGGGGGTTGATAGAATACATAACTGGCAATCGAAATTATCTTCAAATCAAGTCAGGCTCATTTTGTCTATTGTTAAAAAGTTTGGACTTGACTATTTGTACAACGATTCGGCTAAGCCCTTAATCGAATTTTGACCTAGTGATCGATTTGAAAATGAAATCCGAGAAGAAACCATTGGTTTCCAGTATTATAATTTTCTTTAATGCAGAAAAGTTTTTAGAAGAAGCGATACAAAGTATATTGGCTCAAACTTACACTAGTTGGGAGCTTTTGCTTGTCGATGATGGTTCTATAGATGGCAGCACCACTATTGCCCAGCGTTATGCGGCTCAAAATCCGAATCAGATCTATTATCACGATCATCCTAATCACCTGAATTGTGGTAAAGGCGCTTCGCGTAATTTGGGCATCAACAAAGCTAAAGGAGAACTAATTGCTTTTTTGGATGCGGATGATATTTGGCTTCCTAACAAATTGGAAGAACAGATAGCCATCCTACAGGCGAATCCTGAAGTTGAAATGCTCTATGGTGATACCTTGTATTGGCATAGTTGGACGGGAAATCCAGAAGCTACGCAACGAGATTTCATTCCGAGGCTTGGTGTTGAAAGTGGCAAGCTAATTCATCCGCCTATGCTGCTTCCTTTGTATTTGCGAGGAAAAGCGGCCGTTCCTTGTACATGCAGCATTCTTGTTAAACGAGAGATTGCTAAAGAGGTGGGGGGATTTGAAGAGGATTTTCGTGGCGTTTACAATATCTATGAAGATCAAGCTTTCTACGCCAAGATAAGTCTGATAGCCTCTGCTCAAGCGATCAACCGGTGTTGGGATAAATATCGACAGCACAGTGAGGCGAGTGTTGCCATTGCACAAATTACTCGACAAGAAGATGAAGCTCGTCGATTTTTCCTGGAGTGGTTGGGTGATTATTTGACTGCAAAGAAGATCGAAAATAAGGTTGTTTGGGAGGCGCTTCAAAAAGAAAAATGGCTAAAAAGGCACCCAGGATGGTTGCCCGACTCTATCCAAGCTCATAATTTTATCAGGTGGATTAAAAAGTGGGTGCTACGTATAGAGGAGTGGATAGTACCATCCACAGTTCGTCATTGGTATTGGGTGCGAGGGAATTGATCCGCTAAGAAATAAAATGGAACCAGTTGTTGATAATAAGCCTATATTGGTTACGGGTATGCCCAGATCCGGTACCACCTGGGTAGGGCGAATGATTAGTCAGGTGCCTACAATCCGATATGTTCATGAACCATTTAATATTACTGGGCGGCCCTGTCAATGTGGCGTTCGTTTCGATTATTGGTTTCAATATATTTCATCGGAAAACGAGTCGGATTATTACAAACATTTTAACCACATCATTTATCCTAAATTGGATCGAATTGCCTTATTAAATTTGATAGCAGAGGTTAAGCAAACGAAACGAGTACGGCCGTTAATAAAATTTGGTCAATCTTTTTCCAGGAAAAGGACATTGTTAAAAGATCCGCTGGCGCTTTTTTCCGCAGAATGGCTGGCTAACACATTTAATATGGATGTTGTTGTAGTGATTAGACATCCGGCTGCAATTGTCAGTAGCTACAAATCATTAAACTGGGGTCACTCATTTTCACATTTCATGGAACAACCCCTTTTGATTGAAAAACATTTAGCAAAGTTTTCAAACGAAATCATGGATTTTGCTCAAAATGAATATCATATTATTGACCAGGTTGCCTTACTTTGGAAATTGATAAATTATGTGATTCTCAAGCTCCAGGATGAAAAACCGGATTGGATATTTGTGCGTCATATGGACCTTTCCCACGATCCAATAGGTGGTTTCCAGGAAATTTATGACCAATTGCAATTGCCGTTTTCAGACCGTGAGAAAAGAATAATTCAAGATCATAGCGTTTCGAAAGGCACAGAAATATCTACTAAGGATCCATATTCGGTAACTCGCAACAGTCAACAAACGATAAATAAATGGAAGGATAAATTGACCTTAGAAGAGGTTGACCGGGTACGAGAGCGCGTAGAGGATGTTTCTCAGGCTTTCTTTAGGGATGAGGATTGGTAGTTGTTTCGGCTATGAGAGAAGGGATGATCAAGACATTGCGTCTGCAACGGCCGTTTGGCAAAACATTAATTCTTGCCGTAGTTATGCTGTTGTTATTAGTTGGGATTGTTGAAGCTGTTACTCGCCAACATGCTTTTCAGTCATTTCTTAGGGATCCTGAAATGGGCAGTCGTCATTACCAACTAGGGCGCAAGTTAGCTAAGCTTGATGCCATAGTAAAAAATAATGGCCCTATCGACTGCCTCATTATTGGTAGTTCAATGGTAGATGTAGGTTTTGATCCTCAAGCGTTCCGACAGGCATATAAACAAACAAGCGGTCAAGATATTCGCTGCTTTAACTTTGGAATTGATGCCTCGACAGCTATCAGCTCTGCGGCAATTGCTAAGATTTTAGTCGAAGATTATCAGCCCCGACTATTGTTTTACGGAACCGATGCTCGTGATTATGCCATTCCTTCAAACGATGTGGATTCGGCCGTTATTTTGGAATCCAATTGGGTCAGATATCGTCAGGGACACTTTTCACTAGATGGCTGGCTGTTGGAGCATTCCTATTTTTATCGTTACAGATTCCTTTTGTTTCGTTTGAGCCAGTTTTACTTAGAGGATACATTGCGTTCCCAAACCAGAATAAATTTCGAGATCACACCGGAAGGGTTTACTCCATTGGCAAGTATAAGTACTAATATTAATGAGCCGCCAGACTTTCAGGATGATTCATTTGAGGTTACAAATAACGCCTTCCTCTTTTCCTCATATGATATTTTGGAAGAAAATGTAGCCGCCCTAGAGGAAATAATGGTTTATAATGAGCAAGGAACCCAGGTAATCGTTTTAGAAATGCCGGTAACAAATGGTTTGTTTTATTTCTTTGGTAATGGTAGAGATGATCATCAACGTTTTTTGACACAGGTGGAAACGCTTGCCACATCACATCAAGTACCCTTTTGGCAAACGACTTCGTTGGCGATGATTCCCGACGATAGCTGGGCCGATTACAGCCATCTTAACACACAAGGGGCGAGAATATTTAGTGAATGGTTAGGTCAGCAAGTAGCCGAAGCAGAAAATGAAGGCGAGATTTCTTTAAGGTAAATAGGTAAATTGCGAAAAATATCCAGGATTTTGCATGATCAAAAAACCTTGAAATTGACCAAGCCATTTGGCAATACATTAGTCTTGACCTTTATTATGATCATGTTGTTGGTGGGGATTGCTGAGTTGGTCGCTCGAACTGACCGTTTTCAGATGCTGTTAAGGGAGCCGCCAATGGGAACACGCCATTTTCAATTAGGTCGCAAATTGGCTCGACTTGATGCTTATGTAAGAAATAATGGTCCCGTTGACTGCCTGATTGTCGGTAGTTCTGTGGCAGATTTAGGGTTCGACCCTCAGGCATTTCGAGAGGGGTATAAACAGGCAAGCGGCCAGGACATTCGCTGTTTCAACTTTGCCATAGATGCTTCAACGGCCGTTAGCTCAGCAGCGATTGCTAAGATTCTGATAGAAGATTACCAGCCACGCATTTTGTTTTATGGTACCGAAGCTCGTGACTATGCTGTACCTTCTGACGATATGGATCCGGCCGTTATTTTAGAATCCAATTGGGTTAGGTATCGTCAGGGTGACTTTTCATTAGATGGTTGGTTGTTGGAACATTCCTATCTTTACCGATACAGATTTTTATTATTCCGTTTGAGTCGTTTCTACCTGGAAGACACATTACGCTCCCAAACCTTAGATTATGAGATAAGGGCCGACGGATTTACCCCATTAACGAAAGTCAGCACCTATATTCACGATCCGCCGGACCCTGATGATGATTCATTTGAGATTACCTATAACCTCAGCCTTTACGCCTCTTATGAAATATTGGATGAGAATTTAAATGCCCTGGAGGATATTATGGCCTATAATGGGCAAGATACACAGGTGATTGTTATTGAGATGCCGGTGGCAGACGGGTTGTATTTTTTCTTCGGGGACGGCAGCGACGATCACCAACGTTTCTTATCCAAAGTCGATGAAATAGCCAAGGAAAATCAGGTTCCATTTTGGCAAACAACCACCTTAGACATGATTCCTGACGAAGGGTGGTTTGACTATACTCATGTAAACGTAACAGGAGCCGCTATTTTGAGTAATTGGCTTGGTCAAAGAGTAAGTGAATCAGAAAGTGAGGGTAATATTGTAATATCTACCAATTAAGATTTATAGAACAATAAAATAACAAGCAAAGGAGGAAGTTGGCGTTTCAGTATGATGGCGACGCACAAAAATTTATTCCAATAAGGATTAATTAATTTATTTATTATCAATCCACCGGAAGAGGAGTGATATATTGGAAACGCCATTCTTAAAACGCCTTCCAACGATAAGTTTTTTTGATCAACAATTGACCAATACGCTTGTAGTAATCACATTCCTCATTATCTTGAGCGGAAGTTATTTGGTTCTGGCTGGCAGCACCGTTCGATTAAAAACGATTCAATATGACGAGTTCACCGATCTCGTTATTGCCGATAGATTGAGCCAACGTCCGCTGAGTGGTCACAGTTTTGATGGCTCGCAAGCACGGTTCCCGATGTATATATCGGCCGTTGCTCAACGTATCGCCCAATTAGCCAATCCAGATATTGAACTGCTGGATATGCTGACCACCAGCCGCTGGATCAGCATTTTGATGACGATTTTAGCGATTTGGGGAACGTACATTCTAGGCTCTCGCCTGTTCAATCCGCCTGTTGGTCTAGTGGCGGCCATTTTGTTCACATTTTCCCCTTTTGTGCTTGAATTCGGCCGTGACGCTTTAACGCAGGGAGATGCCTTCACCACTCCGGCTGTTGTCTTCAGCCTAATTACATTCTGGCGTTTTAATAAGAAGCGAACCACTTTCTGGCTTGTCGCCTTCTCTTTCTGTTTGGCTTTAGCAATTGCCGCCAAATTCTTCCTTGTCGTCCTCATCCCGGCCTTGATAACTTTTCAGGTCTTCGCAGCAATCATAATGTCCCGTCAACATCCTATCGGGCCGGAGGCTCTGAATGAGAAAGAAGAGATGACGGCTGTGGATTGGCCTTTTACATTTCTAGCTGTTGGTACCGGTCTATTTACCTTGATTGCCCTTGTGCTGGCTTTGTTGCGAGATGGGCAGTCACCGGGACTGAACCAGGCGGCTCGAACAGCTTGGGTCATAGCACTTTCAGGTATATGTCTTTCCTTTTTTGTTGTACTCAAAAATATCATTAACTGGCGATTCAACACTAAAAATCCCGGCACCTATTGGGATTTAAGTAAAAGCTGGCTGGCAATATTGCCGCTCTCGTTTGCGATGGCGTTGGCTTTATTCCCGGCTCACATATTCAACCCCTTTGTTTTACCAATCCTATTTGAACGATTCGTCACGCTGGATGGCAACAGTGACATCCTGGCAACGGCCGTTGTATCGGCAAAGCTTTATCTTGGACTTGTCTTGTTTAAGCTTGGCCTTCCATTCGGTATTGCGACTATCTTTGCTCTCCTGTGGATAGTACGAAAATCGGTCAAAAACAAGAAGATTCTCCTCATTACAGTTACTTTGGCTTTTTTTGGGCTGCTGCTGGCAATATTGCCTTTGCAACAGCCGTTTTGGTTGATGAGCGTTTACCCGTTAATCGTACTCGCTCTCTCGGCCGTAATCATTCAAGGACTAACGACGCTAAAAAACAGAAAAATATGTCTTGCCTGGGCGGGCTATATTGCTTTTGCCGCCGCTTGGTTAATCGTTGGCATTATCCAGGTTTACCCTACCTTTGGCTTTTACGGATATGAAACAGTTGGCGAGGAATGGTTGGGCTTGAAATCGCGTGGTTTTAGAGCGGTCGTCGGTATCACCAATGATGGCTCTACAGAGGCCATTGATTGGTTGAGGCAAAATGTTTCGGCCGAATCTGAGGTCATCAGCTATTTGAATGACGTCCATATCATTAATTATCTGCAAAATACGCAACCATTTCCTTTTAAATTCACCCAGAATTTACAATTGCAGAGCGAAAATGAGCGTTATGAACGGCTGGCAACGGCCGATTTTGTGGTCATCCATACCATAAATAATAATAGCTCGTTCCCATTGCCCACACATCCTGATTTTACAAGCCAATTTGGTTCCGACCCCACACATCAAATCGTTCGTGGTCGGGGCGTTTACCAGATGCCAGTCATTCAGATTTATCAACGCATCTCTGAGGCTGACTAACTTAAATGAGTATTACCTCGACCCAATTTGTCTTATTCTCTCTAGTCGCTATTGGCGTTTATTACCTGTTGCCTCGGAGAAGGCAGAACTATTGGCTTCTCCTGCTTTCCTATATCTTTTGTATAACCTGGGCCTGGCAATTTGCAATTGTCATGACCTTGATGACAGTCGTAAATTTCTTCTTAGCTGGACGGTTACGTGCAAATGGTCAGGGACATCGGCGTCTATTATGGTTTGGTATCAGCCTCAATGTGCTGGCGCTCATATTTTTCAGGACAGCTAATTTTTTTCTCCCGGAAACAATCGCCTTATTAACAGGTTTAGGGGTATCAACCGAAGCTGGGGGATTACAATTTTTAATACCGATAGGGCTTTCCTACTATATCCTGGAAAACATCTCTTATTTGGTAGATGTCTATCGTGGGCAGGTTGCCGCCTCAAAGGATTTTGTTGATTTTGCGCTTTACCTCGCTTATTTTCCTAAATTAATCGCTGGACCAATCGAACGCGCCCGCTCCTTTTTGCCCAAATTGGCCGAGAGGCGTGTCGTTGATAATGATGTTCTGGCCCGTAGTGTTACCCTGATCATTATTGGCATCGTGCGAAAGTTGTTTGTGGCAGACATTTTATCGGCTGCAATTTTGTCGGATGTTTTTATAACACCTGCCAGGTATACGCCCCCTGAGTTGATAGGCTGGTTGCTCATTTATGCTTTTTCTATTTATAATGATTTTGCTGGATATACAAATATTGTTCGGGGGGTGAGCGGACTTTTCGGCATTGAACTATCGCCTAATTTCCAGCAACCATACTTTGCCCGCAATTTCACGGAGTTTTGGAACCGGTGGCATATTACCCTTTCTGAATGGCTGCGGGATTATATTTATTTTCCATTTACCAGAATGCTCCTACGACGCAATCGCAGCCGCCGCAATTTAGCCAATCTTTTCATTCCACCTATGATTACCATGCTAATTAGTGGGTTGTGGCATGGTTTTGGTTTACATATGCTCTTATGGGGTGGACTGCATGGGGTTTATCAGATAGTTGAAAAAATCCCCTCGTTGTGGCGGCCAGCAGTAGCGCCACAAAAACGGCCGATCTGGCAGCAACTCGTAGCCGGGTCGATAATATTTACCCTTGTTATTTTCGCCTGGATTCCTTTTCGTTGGGAGTTGCCTGCCACTTTCGATTTTTTGGAAGGATTGCTGAATTGGTCAAGTTTCGCCTTAGGTTATCGTCGCATGTTTTTTGTAGCGCCCATCATAGTTGGCTCTATAGCGCTAGATTTGATTCAATATCATTACCAGGATGAATTAGTGTTTTTACGCTGGCCTCGTTTGGCTCAAGCATTTTGCCTGGCTGTTGTCTTATTATTTTTCTTTATCACCACTGGGGGCGGGGACGTTGGTGAACCGTTTATTTATCAAGGTTTTTAGACACCTTTGATAGTTCTGGAATGAGCAAATATTATGTTTGCTGCAATTTATACGAGATTTGTTGAAGCGAAGCCCTTTTCAACTATCTATAATCCCAAGATTTTACTGTATGGGTTCCTGAGTGTCCTGACATTTGCGATCATTGTATGGCTCATTCCCAACAAACCAGTAGAGCATTCAATAGGTCTTACGATCCCTACTCAAGCAGATTGGGTGGATTATGGAACCATTTTTGAGCAAGGTGAAGTCGGCGATTGGGATTATCAGTTATGGGGTGGGTTTGCAGGTACAGTAGTTAAGCACAGTGGCACTTATTATTTATATTATCAAGGGGCAAGCGGCTATCAAATTGTTCCAGATGAAACTGTTACCTGGCGGGCAATCGGTGTTGCCACTAGCCCAGATGGTGTCAATTTTACAAAGTATGTTAACAACCCGATCCTCACCTGGTTTCCTACGCCAGATGGGGAAGAAGGGGCTACTTCTGGCGGGGCGACATTAAATGAAAATGGGGATGTCACTATGTTTTATGGGGCAAACACGGCCGTTTCGCCCACGCTTGTAAACGCGGATGGAAGATTAGCAACGTCTGTAAACGGAATTGACTTTACTGACCTTGGTATTGTTCTTGACCATAGAGATAGCTCTGTGTGGGGTTCGGGAGATGAATTGTTTCCGATAATCGCCTTTCAGGACAATGGGCAATGGTTCGTCTATTACATCCCAAATATCCCTATTCATGCTCGTAAATTAGGCGTCGTCTGGGGAAACGCCCCTGATAATTTGAACAATTCTAGTGGCGTGTCTAGTGGTGGCGCTGTGTCAACCTGGGGCATGGGCGGATACGCTAAGGTTGGGCCTGATGTTTATGCGTTATTTATCAATGATGTAACCGTTCCGAAGACTGAAGTTCGGACTATTTCTCTCGACGCGCCAGATCAAGCTAGTGCGCCAATTGAGACCTACCAGTTTGATGAGGTTACACAAGCAACTATCCTTCTTGATGAGGATACCAATACCTGGTTCATGTATTATCGTGGTGTCGGTATGTATGGACTTAAGCTGGCTCCCGTAGGCTCTCCCGATACAACGCCACCAACAGTCCCTGATAATGTAGCTGCTTTACCAATTAGCGACCAGGAAATTGAATTATCCTGGAGTCCAGCTACAGACTCGGAAACGGGTATTGTTTTATATCATGTGTATCGAGAGGGGGTTCAGATTGCAACCGTTAAAGGTTGGAGCTATACAGATACAGGTTTGGTTGAGCAGACAGATTATAGTTATGAGGTTTCGGCCGTGAATTATCATGGTCTTGAGGGGCCACAAAGCGCTCCGATTGTTACCACAACGTTGGTTGATACAACCCCAGCCCAAATTGTGAGCGTTAATGCGGGAAGCAATCCTAACGAGGTTGTCATCGTATTTGATGAACCAGTGGAGAAAGCAACGGCCGATAATGTAACGGATTATTATCTTATCAATAATGTGAACGTCTTAAGCGCTACGCTGGCTGCCGACCTGCGCACAGTTACCCTAATGACCACAAATCATACTGATGATAATTATCTCCTAACCGTCGATGGGCTACACGACCGGGCGGAAACTCCTAATCCTATCGACCCTTCAAGCCGAATGAATTATACATATACTGGTATTGACGATCTTGCGGGCGCATGGAATTTCGATGCAAAAATATGTGAGAGTGGCAGCATTCTCTCTGTCCCATCGGCGATTGATACATCCAATTTCGGCAATTATGGGCAGCTTCTTGGCCCAACTTCTGTAGCTGGACAGAATGGCAATGGACTTAATTTTGATGGGCTTGACGATCATATATTTATTGATGGCTCCTTTTCGTTAAAAAATACAACCAGCAACAGCCACACTTTTGCTGCCTGGGTCTTTTCAGACAGTGTTCCTCCTGCTACGACGGCAAATAATACCTCATACACGATTCTGGCCCGTGATTACACAGGTTTATACTATGATGAGGATCAAAGATTCCGGGCCGAGATTCAGCAATCAGACGGAACGGTTGTAAATGTTTCGTCTGGTGTATTTAATCCAAACCAATGGCATCATATCGTGATGACTGTAAATGATGTTCAGAAGGAGCTACATCTGTTTGTTGATGGACAGGAAGTGAATGGTTCGCCGGTTAACTATATTGGATCGCTGGCCGACCATGACAACGCGCCTTATTTTATCGGAACATCGGAGCCGCTGGCCAACCGTTATGAATACCGCTTTAGTGGCAATATAGATGAAGTGCGTATTTTTAGTCGCAGTTTGTCGCTAGCTGAGATCAATAAATTGATTGCCTGGGTTCCTGACAATTCATATTCATGGGTAAACTGTAGTAATCTTCCAACTACTCTGAAAAATTAATCGGCTTTACATACTTCTCAACTCTTGAACATTTGAGAATACCGGAGCTTTGTCCCCTACCTCCGAATAATCGAACTATTGATCGAGTTGACATCTCGACAAGGAAAATGATCATGACTGAAACGAACAAAATGACCATTGCTGTAATCATATTGACTTTAAACCAGCGTGAACAAACGATGTCTTGCTTAGATAGTCTGCTAAGCAATAAAGCACCGTCGTTTTATATTCTAGTGTGGGATAATGGATCGAGTGATGGGACGACCGAATCCCTGCGCCGGAAATATCCTCAGGTCTTAGTTCGTCATCATCCGACTAATCTCGGTGTGGCTGGCGGCCGTAATGAAGCAGCTAAATTTGCCATTGAGACTTTCCAGCCAACGCATTTGCTATTTTTGGATAATGATATGGTCACTGAGCCAGATTTTGTTGATGCCTTGTTACAACCATTTACTGAAGACGACAGAATAGGGCAAACTCAGGCAAAATTGCGATTTATGCACGACCGAATTAGATTAAATGATGGAGGCGGCGCCAAAATCAACTTCCTAACCTGGCAAACCACCCCTGTTGGTTACAACGAATTAGATAACGGCCAGCACGATACACCTAAAGAATGCACCGCTTGTGGAGGTGCTATGATGGTGCGCACTGATATTTTTGAAGAGCTAGGCGGTTTCGACCTTACCTTCAATCCCTTTGGCCCAGAAGATCTTGATTTCTCATTACGGTTGAAAAATGCTGGTTATACGGCCTTGTATGTTCCCCAAGCTGTTGCCTATCATGTTGTAAGCCATACATTTGGTAAAGGTTATAGTGAGGAATATGCTCGTCATAAATCACGCCACTGGTTAATATTTATGCGTCGCCATGCGTCGGTCTGGCAAAAAATGGCCTTCTTTATCGTTGGCGCGCCCTATATTGGTGTCCGTGTTCTAATTCGAGAAGGTAGGAAGGGCAATATCAAAGCATTCCGAGGTCTTATTCAAGGTCTCTTTGATAATAAATCTAATGCTCCTCAATATGGGAAAAATGTTGTAGGTAGAGACTAACAATGATGAAGTGGATGAATGCCAGGTTGATGGAAATAGAGGCCAAACCATACTATCAATATTTCCTCTTATTGCTCATCATTTCCATAGCTATAATTTTACGCTTCTACAAGTTAGGGGAGTGGAGTTTTTGGATTGATGAACTACGCACTATCAGTCGGGCGCAAGTCCACTACAGTACCCTAGACGGAATTCTCCAGAATATCCCGCCAAACAGAAATTGGATTCCAGTATCAACGATTTTAATTGCTAACGCTATTAACTATTTGGGGCTAAGCGAATGGAGCGCACGCGTTGTTCCATCGCTCATCGGCATCATATCGGTCCCAGCACTTTTTTTTCCAATAAAGCGAATGCTTGGACCGATTATCGCTTTGATAACCGTTCTTCTTCTAGCTGTATCGCCCTGGCATATTTATTGGTCACAAAATGCCCGATTCATAACCTCATTGATGCTATTCTATTCCTTGGCCTTGTTTGCTTTTTTCTTTTTCTTTGAGCAGGATCGTCTTGGGTACTTTTTGCTTTTCACCGCTTTTCTTTACATAGCAACCTCTGAACGCCTGTATACTTTGTTAATTGTCCCGGTCATAATCTGTTACCTGTTGTTATTAAAGATTCTCAAGTTTGAAAAACCACCTGGCTTTCGGCCCAGAAACCTAGTTGCTCTTTTATTGCCCAGCCTAATCTTTATTGCAAGTGAGCTTTATAGCATAATTGGAAATGGGACCTCTCGTTTCTTTGCAGATTTTGGTGGATTTTTTGGGAGTTCCATTGAGAATCCACTTGGGCAAGGCGTTCTTATTTTTTCAGAGATTGGGATTCCAGTGGCTGCTTTTTCATTTGTCACTGGCATATATCTTCTTTTTCAAAAAAATCGAATTGGTCTGCTGATTTGGCTGGGGGCAGTTATCCCCGTGGGGTTGGTGATCCTCGTTACGCCTTTTATGTTTACAGAGGAACGCTATGCTTTTATGACATTGCCCAGTTGGTTAATGTTAGGGGCAATTGGGATAAAGGAGATATTTACCCAATTGAAAGGCTCTAGCAAAATCTTGGTTCTTGGCGTGTTGGTTTTGTTTTTGTCGGATACAGTCGGTAATAACCTTTTGTATTATCGAACAAATAATGGAAACCGCCGCGATTGGCGCGGGGCTTTTGCTTTAGTTGAAGAACAAAGTAATGTCGATGATATTTATGTTGCGACCTGGCCTGAGTTGGGCAGCTATTATCTTCAGAAAGAGGTTATTTCTTGGCAAGATACAAACCGGGACGATATATTCGCACGAAACAAAAGAGTCTGGTTCGTCGTAATTCCTGACATGGCTACGTTTTGGGGTAGCCAGGGTTTTTACAGATGGGTTAAAAACAATGCCGAATTGGTTGATGTCTCTTATCTCCGGCGCAGAGATAATACTAATTTGTATATTTACCTTTATGATCCCCAAATCGCCTCGCTTAAGAACCAAATAGAAGCCTCTGAACCAGACGAGTGATTATGGGTTTGAAAACAGTCATTGTTGGCCTGGATGCAGCCTGTTGGGATTATTTAGATCCTTTGCTGCGGTCTGGCAATATGCCAACTTTAAAGCATTTTATTGATTCTGGTGTTTGGGGAACTTTACACTCCACTATGCCACCCTGGACACCTACAGCTTGGTCTTCAATTATTACAGGAAAGAATCCAGGCAAACATGGTATCTATGATATGCTTTTTAAGCGGCCTGGTTCTAATAGATTTACGCTCACCAATGCAACCCTTAGGAGCGGCTCTCCATTTTGGCAAACCCTCAATAAGAATGGGATTAAGACAGGTCTGGTTAATATTCCTTTTACCTATCCACCACAATCTTTGAATGGGTTCTTAGTTTGTGGTTTTGGTACTCCTAACTTGGTTGATCAAATTGCCTATCCTCCAGAAATCCCAAATTGGATTAGAGATAATTTTCCTGGTTTTCAACCAGAGGTTGAGGCTGAACTTTTGGCGACGGCTTCTCCTGAAGAAATTTTTTCGGCCGAAAAACAACAGCAAGCAACTTTTGTTGAAATAGCAGGTCAGCTCGTTAATCGTTATAAGGTTGACGTATTAGCTATCAACTTGATGTTCCCGGATCATGCCAATCATAAAATGCCTCAAATGGAACAGGTTCAAGAGGCTTACAGGCAAACTGATAAAGACCTGGCTCGGGTTGTTGAGATGTTTGCGCCAGATAATGTGATGATCATTTCCGATCATGGGTCCAGTCGGCTTAATGGGGACTTTATGCTTGGAGCTTGGTTGCGTGACCACGGTTATTATGTGACATTGAAAAATACGGCCGTTGAAGCAAGCGCTAACTTTAATTGGTTATTGGGCCATTATTTTCAAGACCATCTTGGTTGGTCTGGTTTTAGGGAAAAGATTGTTAGACGTTTGGTTAAAGAAAGTTTTTTCTTCTTTCCAAAGAGCATACAAGATAGATTTTGGTCGAAATTTGAAGGAGTGTTTCCAGGCGCTCAGGAATACCTTAGGTGGAGTGGAAAGCCTGATTATTCATTAACAAAGGTATTCACAGGTTCTGTTTACTCAGGTCTTCTTTATCTCAATATCGCAGAATTTGGCGATGATGGTAATGTGTCTGCTGGTCAGAAAAAAGCTTTGGTGAAAGAAATAGCCACAAAGCTTATGGATATTTCAGATCCAATCAACCGAAAACCCTTATTTACAAAAATATATGTTCCGGAAGATATCTATGAGGGGCCAAATGTATTGCATGGGCCAGATCTAATTCTCGATGCGTATGAGAGCGGCTGGAACCTCAGAATGCGAAAGGATTTTTTCCCTTCTCCACCAAAGTCGATATTAGATCGCTACTTTGTTGTTGATGCAAGCCAGCGTGATTTTGGATGGCATAGTCGTGAAGGAATTTATGTTTTTTCAGGCACTTCCTTCCATGATGGTGGAGAGTCTGCCGATGCAAATGTCTGGGATATTCCCTCAACGCTATTGCATTTGTATGATGTGCCGTTGCCTGAAGATTATGACGGCATGGTGCAGACAGAAGCTATGACTTCAGTTTTTCGCGAACGGCCGATCAGGTATCAAGCAAGCGACAGTACCAAACCAAATGAGAAACTTTATTCCCCTGATGAAGAAGAATCGCTCCTTAACCATTTGAAAGCCCTTGGTTATTTGGATTAAATTTTGATATTTGCACAAGTGGTCTGCCAGTTTTCAGTCTCAAAAACTATTGATGCGTACCTTAATTTGAGGCTGATATATAGTTTATTTAGGAAAAAATGGGTGGTATTTTAGGTATTTCCCACAAATTCAATAGAATTCAAAGATGTTTTGTTCGACGATTATACCGACAATAGGCCGCCCGACATTGTCACGGGCGGTTTGCAGTGTCTTGGATCAGGAGTTCGAGCGGGACGACTTTGAAGTGATTGTCGTCAATGATTCAGGCAAGCCGCTGCCTGATGAATCCTGGCAAAGCTCACCTCGAGTCCAAATCATCCATACCAACCGCCATAATCGGAGCGTGGCAAGGAATGCAGGTGCGGCCGTTTCTAAAGGCCGATACCTGCATTTTTTAGATGATGATGATTGGATGGTTCCGGGGGCATTTCAGAGTTTGTATGATTGTGCAATAACAAATCAGGCTGCCTGGGTATATGGGGCTTTTAGATTTGTTGATAATGATGGCAATGAAATTGTCGAGATGTATCCTGGAGAGGAGGGTAATTGCCATCTCCAAATGCTATTTTGGGAGTGGCTGCCGCTTCAGGCATCCTTTATAGAATCTAAAGCGTTCTTTGAAGTGGGGGGCTTTGCTTCTTTGCAATCTTTGTTGGGTGGTTTTGAGGATGTCGACTTATCCAGGCTCATTTCAGGCTATCGTGATATGGTATTTGCGCCCAAAATTGTCAGTTGTATACGAGTTGGTGATGTGGGGAGTACCACCAATTATGTAACGATGTTTAAACAGAATCGCCAGTCGCGTGAAAAGGCGCTAAAGGTGTCTGGGGCTTTTAGTCGAATGAGGGCATCTGCCAATGATAGTCAACCGGATTCAAGTTATTGGCACGGCCGAATTGTTTATGCTTACATGGCTTCTGTGAAATGGAATCTAAAACAACGGGACTTATTTACGGCTGTTAGCCGGGCAGCTTATGTAATTGTGGCACTCTTTTTTTCATTTAAACTGCTCCTTAACACACAGTTTTGGCGTGGGGCCTTAAAGCCCCACATCCCTCGTCAGGGAATTGCTCTGGAAGCGTATGAAAAGGAGCTTTTCGCGGACACAAAAAAAGCCCTCGACTGGTAATTTGAATGTCAATGTTTTGTTCAATTATTATCCCCACAATAGGTCGTTCTTCCCTAAACAAAGCTATAAAAAGTGTGACCAGCCAGCAGTTTGATACTAACCAATTCGAACTCATTGTTGTCAACGATTCAGGAGAACACCTAAAGGAAGTTTATTGTCAAAATGGAATCCGGACCCAGATTATTAATACAAACCGGCGCGAACGCAGCGTTGCTCGAAATAGCGGAGCAGCTTTAGCCAGAGGAAAATTCCTGTTATTTCTTGATGATGATGATTGGTTACTGCCAAATGCGTTAACAAATCTTTGGCAGCTGGCTGATTCAACTGAGGCTGCCTGGCTCTATGGCTGGACTCAGATTGTTGATAGGCAGTCCAAACCTCTCATTCAACTCCGGCATAGTTTTACCGGCAACAATTTTGTTCAAGTGATGGCCGGAGAATGGATACCTCTACAATCCTCAATTATTCGAGTAGATGCCTTTTTTTCTGTTGGGGGGTTTAATCCCCTTTTAGCCGGACCAGAGGATATTGATTTATTGAGAAGAATTGCTTTGCATTATGATTTAGCCGGTACCGATGCGGTTGTTGCCTGCGTCAAGATGGGAGATGAGGGAAGCACGACAAATTATGACCAACACCCGGATCGCAGTCGTTGGGCGCGGGAGTTGATTTTAGATTCAAGCGCGCCGCTGTTTAACCGGTTCAGGACTTCAGCAACTTCTGAATATTGGCAAGGCCGAATTGTACGGGCTTATCTCACGTCTATGGTTTGGAATCTGCAACATAAACGTTTGTGGACGGCCGTTAGTCGAGCTGCCTATGGCTTTTTCAATCTCGTTTTAGCCGGTCTGTCAACATTTACTCAAAACTTTTGGCGGGCTGTTCTAAAACCCTACAGCAGCGAAACGTTCAATCGCGAATTGCAACTGGTGAATTCAGGTGAAAATCAGTACACTGTTAAATAAGTTTTCTAAAAGTTCAACTTTTTCAAAAAGTTGAACTTTTTTCGTTTTTGTGAATGTAATTGGTGATGTATTTTTCTATAATTATTCCAACAATTGGTCGCGACTCTTTGCAGCGGGCTGTAAGCAGTGTGCTGGACCAATTATTTACTTCCGCCTCCTTTGAGGTCATTGTTGTCAACGATTCGGGTAAATCCTTGCCTGAAGAACCCTGGATGAATGATCCGCGTCTCACGCTGGTTCAAACGGTGAGACGTGAACGCTGTGTTGCTCGAAATACTGGGGCGGCAATCGCAAAAGGCGACTATCTATTCTTTCTTGATGATGATGACTGGCTTTTGCAAGATGCCCTACAGAATTTATGGGTCTTGGCAGGCAAAGAACCTGATGCTGCCTGGCTTTATGGCGGGGTTCAAATTGTTGACGAAAGCGGCCGTGTTCTGGCTGAAAGAAATTCCGGCTTGAGCGGTAAATGTTCTGCCCAGGTTTTGGGCGGGGCCTGGGTTCCCATCCAATCATCTATTATTCGTAGTCAAGATTTCTTTCAGGTTGGCGGATTCAACCCCTCCATCATCGGTACAGAGGATCAAGACCTCTGCCGGCGCATTGCGATAAATGGGAGCTTTGCGAACACCCCGGCAGCAATCGGCTGTTTAAATAGAGGAAGCGCCTGGGCAACATCTACCAATTACCTACGCGCCGCTGAAGACACCCGATCCTCACGAAATGCTGTCCTTAATGAGCCAGGAATATTCAGGTCGCTGTTATCATCGATCAATACAGCATACTGGCATGGGCGCGTATTGCGTATCTATTTAAGTACCATCAACTATAACTTTCGACACCGACGATTCGCTAAGGTTATTAGCCGCCTTATATACAGCTCGGCCGTGTTTGCCCATGTCAGGTCATTCTTATTTTCTTCCAACTTTTGGCAAGGCGTTCGCGCCGAGCATGTGCCGGATTCCCTTCATTTCGTAATAAGTAACCTTGAGCGTGAAGGTCATTAATAGATAGTACGATTCACGTTGATCTTTTCGGTGCCGTCAATGGTTTGTAACTTTCGGGCTGGCACACCCCCGACGACAGTATGTGGTTCCACATCTTTTGTTACGACAGCCCCGGCGGCGACAACAGCCCCCCTGCCCACACGCACCCCATCGGTAATAATAGCCCCAGCGCCTAGCCAGACATCATCTTCAACAATGATTCCCTCTGCTGTAATTCCTTGGTCTACAAATGGCTTCTCAGGATCGCTGAATACATGATTGACAGCGATTATTTGGGTGTAAGGAGAGGTGTAAACGCGATCTCCTAATGTGACCCCACCTTGGCCCCGAATGACGGAATGCTCGCCAATGAGGCTGTTCTTGCCAATGCGGATTCCAGAATGGGGCATTTCACGAAAATTGTAAACATGGAGGATTGCACCGTGCATAACTATTGTATCCTCACCTATTTCAATTCCATTTGGACAGGCATGTAGATAAACACCCTCATCTAGATAAACACCAGAGCCAAGGCGAATGTGATTTGCAAATCGTAAGCGAACGTTTCGTTCAATCGCTGCCAACCCCTCCATTTTTAATATGATCCGGTAGACTATCCCCCGAATCCCGATACCTATGATGGTGGGAATCCAGCCAAAAAGAGCAAAAAATGTCTGTTCCAGAATATAACGGCCGAAACTCGATGCTTGACGATTTAGATAAAGACGGACATTTTCAATCATAATTGATTATACTAAGGAGCTAAGGAAGTAGGTGGGTTAACGCTGCGGCTAAGTCATCATATATTAAGTATGGCGACAAGGTAGTCGCTTCAGGCAGGTTGGCTTGATCATTGCCTCGCCCGGTGCGAACCAAAGCGACTTGGGATACGCCAGCTTGATGACCTGCTTGCAAATCAGTTAAGGCATCACCAATCATGATGGATTGGCTCAAATCAATTTTTAGCTCCAAGGCCGCTTTTTGAAGCAACCCAGGTTCTGGTTTACGGCAATCGCATTGGTCTGCTGGTTTGTGCGGACACATATAAATGCCATCGATACGGCCGCCTCGTCGCTGGATTTCAGAAACCAACTGACTATTGATCGCTTCGGCCGTGCTTGGCTCTATTAACCCTCGCCCTATTCCAGATTGGTTAGTCACGATGACAATCTTGATATCTTTATCGCTAATTCGCTGTAAAGATGAGAAAGCGTTGGGCAAGAAGACAACATCTGCCCAAGATCGGACGTAGTTAGCACGATTTTCGATAATGACCCCATCACGATCAAGAAAGATAGCTGCCGACATAGAAAATCCTTGATGTTATCCTTGATTAGTCACAGCGGCTCGATAAATATCTGCTAGCTGCTGTGCAATAATCCTCCAATCATAATGTGATTCTACATAAGCTCGACCAGCATCTGCCAAACGAATCCTTTGAGCGGGTTCATCTAATAATTGTAAAATGAGCTTAGCAAACGTTTCAGGATCATCGGCCGTTAGGAGGTTGTCCTTCCAATTTCCCATCAAAGGAGAAGCGGCAAGTGAGGTTGTAATGGTTGGAGTCCCGCAAGCCATTGATTCAAGGATTTTGTTCTGAACTCCTGCACCGTACTTCAATGGTGCAACAGCGATGGTAGCCTGATGTAAATAGGGGCGAATGTCTGGCACGGTTCCTGTAACTGTTATTTGAGGATTGTTTGCCAAAGCGACGATTTCTCGCCCAGGGTCCTTTCCCACAATAGTCAGCTTTACATCTGGCCTATTTTCCCAAACCCGGGGCATAATTTCTGTCGCCAGATTCATCACCATACTCACATTCGCATGGTAACTCATCTTGCCCGTGACGGTCACGGTCTTCGTATCTCGCCATTCAAATGGCCCTTGGTTGAAATAGTTAAGATCGACCCCATTTGATACAACCTGAATGTGGTCATCTTTTATTGGCTTCTGATTATTATTTTTTGTTTGAAAACGAGTTTGGAGCTTCATTAAAGCTGCCCGGTCTTTTTTTGAAGTCACGAGTATTCGAGAGAATTGACGACTGAGTTTACTCTCAAACTGCTCGGTGCGTGCTAGTTCAAGACGACTTATTAAGCGGACAGGCAGACTTTTGCTTTCCTTAGTTGCCTGGCGGAATAGGAAGCTTATGCAATCAACGCTGTCCCACACTACCGGTAATTTTTGTAGACGTTGGGCATGTAAGGCATATCGAACACCGCGAAGGTGTTCAACATGAATCACATCAAAATCTTCCTCAGAATTTCCATTCTGAAGAAGGTTCTCTAGAGCCGAAGCTCCGTTCAGGTTCCAACTAAACACTGATTGTAATGGCTTCCTGCTGGGTAGGGCAGCTAGGCAATTCCATAGTGATCGCCAGAGGGGCATGGGAACTGATATTACCTGGTTGCAAAAGTTGGTTAGGTGAGCTGCATCATCCTGTTGTTTATTGTTGCTGGAAAATGTAAGAACAGTGACTTGATGACCATTTTCGTGGAGGGAGCGGATCATATTGTATGATCTTACTCTGATTAGGTTTGGAACGTATGGAACAACAAACAATATTCGGAGCGGCCGTTCTTCAATTCTGTGCTTTTTGGAGGATGTCAAATTATCGTTGACCATTTTCTATGGGCTAGTTTGTTTGCCTGATTCGAATATTATAAACCGGGAAGCTGTCGAATAAGGTGGGTGTAATTTTTTGCCAAAGTAACGTAATCTCTTCTTGCTTCAGGCCGAATGAGCGCAGCGAAGGGGGTTAGCGTGATCCTGACCAGTGAGCTAACCAACAGTATCAACTTGTAACCTATGCCAGTCATCTTTCCAAAATGCTTGCGAAAATACTGTAATTTACTCAGGTAAAGCTGTATGAACATTTTCTTTGCCGCTTGTTTGGTACTTTGTCCACCATGATGAATTACTCGAGAGGCTGGAACCCAGTAAATTTGCCAGCCAGCTTTTTTAATTCGGTAACACAAATCTACTTCTTCGGTATACATGAAAAAGTTCTCATCGAATAAACCAACCCCATCCACAACATCACGGCGTATAAGGAGTGACGCACCCATTAAAACGTCTACTTGCTGGGGCACTTCTTTTGACCAATCATCCATTGGATAAAGAGCCAAAGGGTATAGGGTATCCAAATGTAATAGCCGCCAAAATTCACGAAATAACGTTGGGAAAGGGTAACTCGACATCTGGAAGGTTTTGTCTGGATTAAGCAATTGTGACCCCGCAGCACCAGCTGCTGGGTGGTTATCCATAAATTCCAGCAAACTTTCTAAAGCGCCACTGCAAAGTTCCGTATCAGGGTTTAGCAATAAGATATATCTACCTTCACTTTTATTAGCGCCTATGTTGTTTGCATGCCCATAGCCCCGATTAACCCCACTCTGGATCGCCTCTACCCATGGGAATTGCTGTTTAATCATATCGACCGTATTGTCAGTAGAGGCATTATCAACCACAATAACCTCTACAGATGAACCGATATCTGTAGCCAGGTTCGTTTTTATTGATTGGAGACAATTTGCAACCAACGAACGAACATTCCAACTCACAATGATAATAGATAGATCATTCATCCAACACTTTTATTTTCACTACCTTTGTGGCTATCTAAACAATAATATCAGTTAATTAGACCGCAAAGGATATGATTTTCCAAATGCTTTCAAAAAAAAGACCTCGAATTATTCGAGGTCTTTTTTTGCTTTTTACTTTTACATTACCTAGTTGAAAAACTTGCGATTTGGGGATTTGTTGCAAAGATTTGGTTTGGAAATTCAGCCCAGGAGAAATAGCACAACTAGCCCACCAATGATAGTGGTCGAAACGCTGCGGGTTAGCCAGGCGAGGGCGATAGCGACTAAGCCTGCCAAAAGTCGACTGTCTATGGTGAAGACCAGCCAATCATGGCTGGGGATGAAGGCAGCGCCTACCAGGGCTGATAAGACGGCCACAGGCACAAAATCAAGCGCCCGTTCTGCCCAGGGAGGAAACTGCCGTCTTTTGCTGGCGGCCAAGGGTAGCATCCGTGGCAGGTAACTGACTAGACCCATGCCTAAAATAATTATCCAGATGTTCATGCTCTGATTGCCTCCGCTATTTTCGTTGAAGTTGCCCTATGGCCGTCCACCAGGAGGCCGACGACGATACCAATCCCGGCCGCAGCGAGTAGGCTCATCTTATGCGGCAGGGGGTTCAAGAGGATGCTGGCCAGGGCGGCGCTTATGGCTGCCAGCAGCTCCGACCGTTTATCTGTCATAGAAATGACCAGGCTTGTTAACATCAAGGGGGCAGTGAAGCCTAGCAAATCGACCAGATTGGCGGGTACGATATTGCCTGCTGTTGCGCCAACCGCCGTTGTCAACCACCAGACGATGATGAGGTTGGCGCTAATACCAGCGAAGAACCAACTGAACTTACAGGGTGGCAGCTCTCCCTTCCGCTGGCGGATCATGGCCAGACCAAAGTTTTCTTCGATGATTGGATAGGCCAATAACCATCTCCAGGCGGGTTTTAGCGGCTCTAATGGGCCGGTGAGGGAGACGCTGTATAAGAAGAAGCGTAGGTTGATCAAGAAGGTAACCAGAATGATGACTAGGGCCGAAGCGCCACCGCCTACCAATTCAGCGGCCACAAATTGGGATGATCCAGCAAAAACAAAGATGGACATGCCTATGGCAGCCAGGGGCGACAGGCCATTGGAGACGGCCAGCGCGCCAAAGACGATGCCGAAGGCGGCGACGCCCAGGTCTAAGGGTAAGGCAGCTCGAAAGCCTGACCAGAAATTTCTATCGAGACTATGGGAGAAGGACGGCCGCTTTTTAACCTTGAATAGCCTATGCCTAAGACTAATGGGGCTGATGATGTGGATTTTATTAGAAGCATTCATATTAGTTCCTGTATCTGAGATTAAATAGTAGTTTGTACATTTCCTTATGAACCTCCTCGCTAATTCCGACCTCTGTCACTTACCTGCTGTCAGCATAGGTGATAATTGGTTTGTGCATAAGGGCCATTTTGGCATAAATTAGGGGAACCAATTGGGGTGACAAAGAAAGCGACCTATTTCAATCGCCAGCGCGCATGGTCGCTTCCTTAACCGACATCCCCACTAAAGATGAAATATTCTACTTGTTCGTAAATGTAATATGCCTCGTGATGAGCCTTTTTGTTTATTTACTGGTCTTGGAAGATCTCAAATGTAACGAATTGAACCCTATCAGCCCTCAACCATACTGCGGCAGCTATTGGTTCGGGTATTTCAGTTCTTTGGGCGCAATCTAATGAAAAAGCACAGTTTTATTGATAGATCTTTTGTACAGAGGATTTACGTACTCAAGGTCAGTGCGGCTGGTCATTTTTTCTGGCAAAATGAAGTAGATAAAGAACCGCCTCAAGAGATGTCATACGGTAAATTAATATGAACGAGAAAAAAAAGCCTCAACTCACTACAACAACCAAAGTTTGCCCGAACAACCAGGGCAATTCGTTTTGGCGTTGGCTTCGGACAAGGTTCGGGCATAGGTGTAATGACCTAATACCCAGCAATCGGATCTTGCAACATCTAAATCTCAAAAACACCCGCGATCTCGGCCGTCAGACCGTGCCTTTGCAAAAGATAGTCGGCAGCAGCGGGCGACACCTGGAGTTTGATCTATCTTTTAAGCCGCTGAGAGGTAGGAGGGCCCGCTGGCTTAGGGTCGCCCAGGTCAATGGTAAGAAACTTCCGCCAGTATCGTTATTCAAAGTGGGAGATGCTTACTTCATCGAGGATGGCAACCATCGGATTTCGGTTGCTAAGGCTAATGGGAGAGAGACCATTGAAGCATATGTCATCGAAGTCGATCCCTCTCCGTTGCAGCCAGAATCATCATGTCAGCGCCTAGGCTATCGAATTTGATCAGGTTAAAGAATAGATATTTTAGGGGATCCCGGATCCAGCATCGCACGCTGGTCGTCATATGGGGGCGAAACACCATGCTGGTTCTTTAAGAACGCTGGCCAATAGGCCAGAATTTAGGCTTTGAAAGGGGGTGAATTTTGGCATAAAAAACCCCTTTGCGCGCGCGAAAGGGGCAAATAGGTGGGCGCGGAGGGACTCGAACCCGCGACCTCACGGATGTGAACCGTGCGCTCTAACCAGCTGAGCTACGCGCCCGAATGACTGTCGGCGGATTTGGGCGGACAGTTTTGAGTAAGTGATCTTTGATTAGAAATATTATGGTAGACCACTTACGAAGATGAGAGCATTATAGCATTACGATTGGGGGGTAGCAAGCAGTTTTCTGTCAGGTATAATTGAGTGAAATAGTTTTTTTGGGATTTGTGGCGGGATGCCTGATTCGTAATACGTAATGCGAAAAACGTAATGGGCGATGGTCACTGGTTCCAAGGAAATGTGATTAGATTTATAATTAACGGCCGAAGTTTCTTTATATCTTTTTAGACATCGGCCGTGTTTGACGAACATTTGAAAAGGAAAATACATCAATGAAAGCATTTGTTACCGGGGGGACAGGTTTTATAGGTAGACATGTTGTTCGGAAGCTAATCGAACGGGACTATGAGGTTTATGCACTGGTTCGTTCTGCGAGCGGCGCGGCTGACATGGCTCAACTAGGGGCAACGGCCGTTCATGGCAACATCACGGACGTAAACTCAATGCGGGAAGGCATGAAGGGCAGTGATGTCGTCTTTCATATCGCTGGCTGGTATAAGTTGAGTGATCCTGATTGGATGAAAGGTGAAGCCATCAACGTTGGCGGAACGCGCAAGGTTTTACGGCTGGCCCAAGAGTTGGGTGTGCCTAAGATAGTTTACACCAGCACCGTTGCCGTTATTGGCGACACCAAAGGGGAACTGGCCGACGAGGAATATTATCAGGGTGGCCCATTCCTGACCGAGTATGACCGTACCAAATGGCTGGCCCATTATAAGGTGGCAGTGCCGATGATTAAGAAAGGTGCGCCCATTATCATCGTCCAGCCGGGCGGCGTTTATGGGCCAGGCGATCAGAGCATAATCGGTCAACAGATGATGGCCTTTTATCGGGGACAGATGCCGATGGTGTTTGGGCCAAAGACCACCGTTACCTATGCTCATGTCGAGGATATTGCTGAAGGGCATATCTTAGCAGCCGAAAAGGGCAAAATCGGCGAAAGTTATGTTTTGGCTGGACCAGCGGTTCCATTGGGCGAGATGTATGATTTTTGGGCGCAAATTACGGGAAAACGGCCGCCAACGCTGCGAATCCCGGCCAGTCTCCTCAAACCCTTTGCTCCGGTTGTGGGCACGGTTGGCGCTATCGCGCCCTTGCCAGAGATGTTTAGCCAGGAATCGGTCAACGTGTTGGGGGTAACATATATGGCGGCGGCCAATAAGGCCCGTGCCCAGTTAGGTTGGCAGCCCCGTTCGCTCCACGAGGGGATGACGGAAACATTTAAGTGGATTGCGGCGGAAACGGCCGATATGCCCCCGATGATTGGTGAACAAGAGAAGAAGATAGCCGGTATCGCGTTGGGTGCGGCCGTGGTTCTTTTCTTGCTTTGGATATTCAGCCGCCAAAATTCTGATTCATAAAAGGAAAAAATGGAAGATTTTCTACTAAGTTTACACTCAATTGTACGTTGGGCAGTGGTAGTGGTTGCCATTGTTGCCTTGATAAAATTTGCTGCTGGATGGTTGGGCAAGATGTCTTTTAAGCCGATGGATCGAGGCTTGATGATTGGTCTTACGAGTCTGCTCGACATCCAATTATTGCTTGGTGTGATATTGCTTATTGTGCTGGGCTTTGTTGGTTATCGACTTGAACATGCTTTCCCTATGATCATTGCTATTGTGCTTGTTCACATGGCCCGCCGCTGGCGCAGCGCCCCAGACACAATTCGGTTCCGCAACAACTTTCTGGTCATCTTGGTAGCGATGCTGTTGATTTTTGTTGGCGTGTTTGTGCTGCCTCAAGGCTGGACAGGATAGATATTCTGGAGGGGGAGCCTAATTTGGTTGTCATGGGAGTTGGATGTTGATGATCGCTCCTTTCCCCAAATGGGTTGCTTCCTTGCTGTAAACAAGCGGTGGCAAATTTCTGATTTGCTTTTTGAAAACGAAGCGACAAATCATAAAACAAGGTGGTAATTATGAAAAGATCATTTGCTTTTTTAATAATAGCTTTACTTGTTTTGATAGGAACAATCGCTCGTACGAGCGCGGAGCCACAAGGTAAGGGTAATTCAACAACCTATTTGCCGATGGTAATTACCCCAGAAGCATGCCCTACTAGTACACCTAATTCCTATGCCAGCGGTATCGCTTTTCAATTTGATACTGATAATCCAGTGCGCCCTGCTGAGGGTCACGCTGATAAGAATATCGAACTGCGCGGCTACAGTCTTAATACAAATCCAAACCTGCAACGAGAACTGGTTGATTATGGGTTTGGCGGTCCGGTTCAACCGCCCCAGCTTGCAACCCTGTTTAGCCCTAATCAGGTTCCATCACTTTCAGAGTTTTATCGGGTACATCATTGGAATTGGGCGCCATCCCCAACGCCGGGTACGCCGTCTGATCCTATAACGAATCCTAAGGTGACGGCCGTTTCCTTTGCTCTTCCTGCTGGTACACCTTTGCACACCCCTACCTCCGGGTATGATATTGGGGCTGGTATGGAGGTGATTGTCCTTTTTGCTGACGAAGACACAGTGACGTTGCATTACACGCGTGAAGATACGGCCGCTGTAGGGTATACCGTTCATCTTGACAACATATGCACTGATCCAAACTTGCTTAGTTTGTATAACAGTCTGGATAATCCTAGTGGTCCTCGCTACGATTACCCCTCTGCCAGTTACGATTTGCCCACCTTGCCAGCGGGTCAAGTATTTGGCACGACGAGCCTCAACGATATGGTTGTTGCTATTTCAGATACAGGCGCTTTTCAAGACCCGCGCTCTTGTAATAGTTGGTGGCAGATACGACCTGGCTACGGTGGTTCTTGCCCGCCAGCGCAATAACAAAAGTGGTGTCTTAGTTGGGCTGCTCATATTCGCCGTATAAACTAATTTGAACCTAATGTGCAACTATTAGGCGGATACCAAACCATCTAAATGGAGAGGTGGCCGACCAAGTTGCAAGTTAATAAACACACAAACTGTGTGTGAAAGTACCTTACGAATTAAACGATGCTGATAATGCCAGAGGTCATGAGCACGTGTTTTGGCGATATGGAAGCGTTCGGTCAAATGAGAACCGACCGTTTCCACCAATTTGCGCCAGCGACTACATGTTTTGAGAACAGCCAACGGTGGTTTTTCGGTCATGTTTTTACGAGCCGGAATCACCAGTTCAACATAGCGCTTGCGGGCCAGATTTAGCTGACGGAAGCCATCAACAAATCCTTTGTCAGCCGGAACGACGCCTTCAAATCCGGCAACCAGGTCATCTAATAGTTGGCTATCATGTGGTCGAGCAGGTAAAAGAGGGTAATCAATAATCATTCCGGCCCGAGAGATTCGCAAGCCTAGCTTGAACCCATAGTATTTCATATCTTTAGCCGCACAAAACCCATAATCAGCTTCAGGTTTGAAACAGCGGTCCCGACCACTGCGCGTGTAAGTGCAAACAGGCAAAGGTAACGTGTCTATGACTTGGACTGTATCAGTAGCCTGGCCACTAATTTGAGTCAATCTTTGCTGAATCTGGGCTTTGACACTCCACAAGTTAGCCGCTTGGCGTACAAATCCTGTTCTTTCCCTCAGTTTTGGGAAAAATGACTGATAATGGGCCTGAAAATAGTCGAAGATAGCTTCATCTTTGCTCAAACCAAAGTATTCACCGCAGATTTCGATGGTGATTACTTCTTCGTCGGTCAGGGCTGGTTGAAATCCACGCCGACGAAGCCGTTGTCCGGCAACAACTGCTTGATAATTTTCGCACACCAAAAGGTAGACCATGATGATAAAATACTCTCTAGACATCGGATTTTCTCCTTTTTGAATAGGTTGGTTGGTACCTCTATTCTACTTGGAGTTATCCGATGTCAATCACTGAAAAAGTCGCACATTAGGTAATTTGAATATATTGTGGGGGATAGGGGACGGCCGTTGTACTTAATCCTGTCGTATATCAATTGAATATGATCTTATTTAAGCATTTTGCTTGACAGATAGAACAAATGCTTGTATTATATCAATAACTTAATTAAGTAACTACTTAAATATAATTATTATAACCATGACGAAAGATAAACTCACTGAAACCGACACCCTAAGTCAGACCTTTGCAGCCCTAGCAAACCCGACTCGACGAGCGATATTAGCGCGTTTGGCGAAGGGGGAAGCGACGGTGAACGAATTGGCCGAGCCGTTTAATATGAGCTTGCCTGCTATCTCGCAGCACATCAAGGTGTTGGAGCGGGCGGGGCTGATCATTCAGGGACAGAAGGCTCAATATCGGCCGTGTACGATTGACGTAACCCCTCTAAAAGAGATTTCTTCCTGGACAGAGCAGTATCGTCATATCTGGGAGACCAGTTTTGATCGCATGGATAACTTTATCAATCAATTGAACAATAAGGAGAATGACAATGAGTGACAGTGCCGCAATAATGGATGCCGTTGTAATTGAACGTACCTTTAATGCTCCGGTGGATTTAATTTGGCAATTATGGACTGAGCCAGAATCTTATAAGAAGTGGTATGGACCCCAAGGTATGACGATTCCGGTGGCCGACATGGATGTGCGGGTGGGGGGCAAACGGCTGGTTTGTATGGAAATGCAAATGCCGGATCGCAGTATGAAGATGTGGTTCACAGGCGAATATCGGGAGGTAGTTCCAAACGAGCGGCTTGTGTTCACAGAAAGTATGTCAGATGAACATGGTAATGTGATGTCGCCTGCTGCGATGGGGATGCCGGAAGGGTCTCCTGAGACGACAGAAGTGACTGTGCTTCTGGAAGAAGTGGACGGCCGTACCAAGATGACCATGACCCATGCTGGTGTCCCCGCAGATTCCCCTGGTGCCAGCGGTTGGAACCAGGCCTTCGACAAGATGGCGGCCTATATCGATTCTGCCCTCAACAGTTAAATTGCTGTCAGAATTTTAGCAACGAATTTCACGAATTACACAAATTTTCAGGCTGTTATTCGTGTGATTCGTTGCAAGGTCTTTTAGAGAGATTTTTGTAACAGCCGTGAAAGATTCCTCCCTAGAATTGGTTTGGAATGTCATGTATTGGGGAGGCTCGGTCGGAATGGCATGATACAAGCTTCTCGCGATTGGCCGTCTAGAAGGTATCGTTCCATTTTAGGCTTCAAGGCCCAGCATCTCGCCGCCTTCGGACATCTTGCTTTTGTGAGTGATAGGGTTGAATTTGACCATCTTGCGGGTCATCCAGGCGATGACGGGTTTGAGCGGGGAGTTGATTAGGGCTTTTTTGAGGGCGCCTTCATAATAATGTTTGAAGTATTGGTTGTGCCAACGCCAGCGTAAGAGGCGATAGTAAGGGGAGAGGAGCCAATGGCCTTGCGAACGGCCGACAAAGAGGATGTCATTGACATCGGACATGACCTGCGATTCTGCGTCGCTGACCCAGGGCGTGTTGCCCCGGTTGAGGTCCATGTCGCACCAGCCTTCCTGCTGATCGGGCGGGATGTAGCCGGATTCTAGCGCCTGACCCCAAAGCGGCGTGCCAGGATAGGGCATGTAGACGCAGACGGAGCAGCGGACGTTTTCACTCATATCGGCCAGGGTCTCGATAGCTTCAAACGTGACTTTTCTTTCGGCATCGGATTCCTCTGGTAGGCCGACGATGAAGGAGCAGTTGGCTTCGATGTGGGGGGCGTATTTCACGAGATTGGCGATGCCCCATTCGATTTGTTCGGCTTTTTGGTCTTTGGTCATTCGATCTAGCACGGGCTGGGAGGCGGATTCAACGCCGATGTTGACCCATTGACAGCCAGTGTCATTCATCCATTCGACGAACTCTTGTTTGAGTAACTGCACCCGAACTTGGCCGCTCCAGGGCATGCCGACCATTTCGACCAACCGCTGCATCGGTTTGATACGGCCGAATAGATAATCGTCAGCGTAATCAACGGCGTCAATCTGATAGTTGTCTTTGAGCCATTGAATCTGGTTCATGATGAATTCATCAGAATGCTGACGCCAGGTGCGCTTCATGACGACTTCGTTGTAGCAGAAGCCGCAGCGAAAGGGGCAGCCGCGCGAGATGTAGACAGGAATAGCTCTGGTATATGGGCCGCTGGGAATCAGGTAGGATTCGACATCGGGCAGCATGTCCCAGCGGGGATAGTAGTCGTCAAGCTCTTGGATAAACGGCCGTTCCCGATAGAACATAGGCTTACCGTCGGCCTGCTTAAAGGCTAACCCGGCGACGGAGGCCCAATCGGGATTTTCTTCCGTTGCCAGCTTGATGGCAAATTCTTGGGCTGTTTCTTCGCCTTCGTTGACGACAACGTAATCGACGTAATCTTCCTTGAGGACATCTAGGGGCATGATGGTAGCATGAACGCCGCCCCAGACAACAGGGATGCCTAGGTCGTGAACGCGCTTGGACGATTCGATGACGGGGCGTAGTTGAGGGCCGGTGATGGTGCTGAAGCCGACGAAGAGCGGCTGTTCTTCAGCCACTCTAGCGACGAAATCGTCGATTATTTCGGCCGTGTCGTGGAAGAGTTCAACTTCAAAGCCGACCTTTTCCAGGGCATCGGCCACATACATAATGCCGAAAGGGGGATAAACGTCGCGGTGATTGCGATAGTTGATTAGGAAAATTTTGCGGTTCACCCCTTCCATCTCAGGTGAAAGAGGGACAGGGCGGACGGTGAGTTCATTGATTGGAATTGTGGGTAACATCGTTTTTCCTTTTTACATCAGGCAATACCCCTATGATTTTGGGGTAAAAGCATAGAAAACTTGCTTGTCTAATTGTCGAACGTAGGGAGGATATTCCCTGTTCTCGCTTAATTCGCGGCCGGAATGACAGGCAACTAAGGCTAGATTTCCGACGGCTGCATCCTCTACTAAATCATTATACTCATAAATATGATAATAAACACGTCCGGGGGTTGGGGTCAGGCTGACCTGATTAATATAGGTGTCCCCCTTTTGGCCGCCTAATAAGCGGATTTGTCGCATTTTGTCGACAAACCCTGTCCAGGTACGCCAGCGTACTGTCCGGGCCAGCCCCCGTAGATGCCAGCCGAGGCCGCTGACTTTGGAACGATTAGAGGATAATAAGTTATCGGCCGTTGTCTCATTTTCGGCTGGTTTTGGAGCGGCCTGGTTCCGAAACGAGGTGAGTTTGCGCCAACCCCACCAGGCGTAGCAGGTTAGGGCGGGGGCGATGTTGTCGAGGGCCAGGATGAGGATGCCGCCAGGTTTGAGGATACGGCCGATTTCAGAGAAGGTTTGTTGGCGGGCGGCGCGGCCAGGTATATGTTGGAGGGCGGCGATAAAGATGAGGGCCACATCATAGCTGTTGGTGGCGCAGGGAATGGTCTGAATATCGCCTTGCAAAACATCAGGGGTTAAGTTGTGATCTAGGTAGGCTTGGCGGGTGGTTTGGGTCATCTCCCAGGTTATATCTAGGCCCGTGACCTGATACCCTATTGGCCCAAGCGCCAAACCTGCCCGGCCGCCTCCGCAGCCTAAATCAATGATTTGGGCGGGGGCAGGAGGCCCATAGCGGCGCATCATCTCAGCTTCGCCGGCTTGCAAACCTTCCTGGCTAAAATCTTTCCAGAAGGCAACAACTTCTGGCTGGGCGTATTTATTGGCGACCTGCGTGGAACTGCTCCCGTTTACTGCAAGACAAAAATGTAGATAGTGCCAGCGGCACAGGCGATGACATTGATGAACAATAGAAACGCTACTATTAACCGCTGTTGAGGTGTTAAGCTGGACAGCCCACTACTTCCACCTGATTCTCCATCTTTCCCGGTCTCTAAATCATCGTAAATGGTGCTGGTGCGAGTGCTTTTTTCACGTAGATTGTCTAGTTCTTCGTCCATAAGGCTTGCCTCATATTCGTTACTGCGAAGTATTTATTAGAGAATGCCGGGAAAATAAATCTCACGCAAAGGCGCAAAGACACAAAGGGGAAACTTCTCGGCAACCTTATGTGATATGTAGTTTAATCCGACAATTTCTATCAGTAAATTTCGTTGTGAAGGCTACCTGTATTCGAGAAAAATGTCAACTGCGTAATGAGACGTCTCCGGCGGCGAGAGTGTGTAGTCGGCCGTTTTCTTCTTTAACCAATAAGCGACCCCACGCATCAACCCCCGTTGCTGTGCCGTGAATGGGGGTTGGTATCGTTTGACCGCTTACTTGGACTGTTTGGCCGAGGGTGGTGAGTTGGGTGGCCCAGGCTTGTTGGGGCGACTGGCCCGATTCTGCTGCTTCGTATAGCCTTTCTAAGGCTATTAGATAATGATTTAACAACGTTAACCTGTTAATCGACTGGCCTAAAACGGCCGAAAGGCTGGTGGCGGGTGTGGCTGAATCTGGCAAGGCGCTTGGAGGAATATTGACGTTGAGGCCGCTGCCTAAGACAGCATACGCCAGTTTATCATTGTCAAAATGCCCTTCCAGGAGCAGGCCGCCGAATTTACGCCATTGGCCTTTAACCTGAATCACAACATCATTGGGCCACTTTAGGGATGGGGTTAGGTTGGTGGTTTGTTGAACGGCCGAAACGGCCGCTAATCCGGCGAGCATGGTTAGCCAGGGCGCTTGTTGGGCGGGCCAATTCGGCCGAAAGAGGAGGGAGACCAATAAGGATGAGTTCGGTGGGGTTTCCCAACGACGGTTCAAGCGGCCTTTTCCCTGGGACTGGAAGTCGGTTATAAGCATGGTTCCATGAGGACGGCCGTCTTGAGCCATTTCTTTTAGGTGGTCGTTGGTTGAAGAGATGATGGGAAGGTAATGGATATGTTTGCCCAGCCAGCGAGTGGTTAGGGCTGCCTGGATTGCTTCTTGAGTTAGTGGTTGGTTATTCATTGTTGGGGTAGATTTTAACATCCTCTGGCTGGCAGGGTAGGATAAGATGGCATCTTGTCCCACTTAAAGGAGTGGTCAAGGTTGTATCGATTATTATGGTTGCTATTACTGACTCCTTGCGGACTGTCCCCTGCCCTATTATTATTGGCGTTATGGCTCGATCTAAATCGTCGCCTACTGCTGCTAGTAAGCGTCGCACGAAAAGAGAGAATACACCCGCTGCACCAACAACTTGGGATGAACGTCTCATCCGTTGGCTCACGCCACTGTGGCGAGAAATTACGGGACTGATTCTGTTTGTGGTGGGGGCGGTTTCGCTTTTGAGTTTTTTGGGACTGACTGAGTCTGCCATTTTAAGACCCTGGACGGGTTTTCTGGGTCAGTTGGCGGGCTGGGGCGTTTATCCACTCTGTTTGACGCTCATTATTGGCGGATTGCGGCTCTTTTTCCGCCGGGTACAGCAGCCTTTTGAATTTTGGCCCAGCCAGGTGATTGGGCTGGAGTTGATGCTGTTGACGCTCCTGCCCTTGAGCCACTTGTTAAGCGGTGAGGGCATGTTTGGCGCTTTGGAGGGGCGAGGCGGCGGGCTAATCGGTTGGGCACTGTCGGAGCCGGTGGTTGAGTTTTTGGGGCCGCTGTTGACGGCCGTTCTCTATATGACCATCTTTATCTGGGGGGTAGCGTTGCTATTCCGGGTTCGCTGGCATCATCTTGTCCAATGGCTGCGGAGGACATCGATTCAGCTTGAGAATTGGTCCGAAGAGTTAGATTCGGACGTGGTGGCGCGGGAGGCAAGTCGTCCAGTTGCGGCTGCGCCGAGACTGGCGAGTGAGACAGTTGCTGCGCCAACACGGACAGTACCATTGCCCCAAATCAATACTGAGCCTGATGAATTGGTCATCATTGATAATTCGGCCGCTGGAAAACGGCCGAAGCTCCGGCGACGGGATTCACGGCTGCCGCCGCTCGATGTGTTGGGTACGGGAACGACGCTGGCTTTAACCACCGAAGAAATTGATGATAAAAAAGAGGCGATTGAGCAAACCTTGCTCGATTTTGGTTTACCAGCGACCGTAACTGAGATCAGGCGAGGGCCAGCCGTCACCCAATTTGGGGTTCAGCCTGGTTACATGGAACGGACTGGCCCCGACGGACAGCCCAAATTGCAAAAGGTGCGGGTCAATCAAATTGCCGCACTGCAAAGGGATTTGGCTTTGGCTTTAGCCGTTAGCCGTTTGCGAATTGAAGCGCCTGTGCCGGGGCGAGGCATTGTTGGGGTGGAGGTTCCGAATACGGAGAAGAGCATTGTCACCTTGCGAACGGTCATTGAGTCGGACGCTTTCTACAAGCTGAATACGCCTTTGGCGGTGGCGATGGGCCGAGACGTAGCAGGCGCACCTGTTGCGACCGATTTGGGCAAGCTGCCCCATTTATTAATAGCAGGGACGACGGGGGCTGGTAAGTCTATCTGTCTTAATGCGCTGATTACCTGTCTGGTTTTTAATAATACGCCGGACAAGTTGAAGCTGGTGATGATTGACCCGAAAAAGGTGGAGTTGATTCGCTTTAATGGGCTGCCGCACCTGTTGGGCAAGGTGGAGGTTGAAGGGGAGCGGGTTATTGGGGTGCTGCGCTGGTTAACGGCCGAGATGGATCGCCGCTATGAACTTTTTTCGGCAACAGGGGCCAAACATCTACAAGATTACAATCGCAAAATTGCTCGCAAGAAGGATACGCCCAAGCTGCCCAACATTGTGGTATTTATTGATGAATTGGCCGATTTGATGGCGACCTTTCCAGGGGATGTAGAGCGAACGTTGTGCCGTTTGGCACAGATGGCTCGTGCGACGGGCATGCATTTGGTGGTGGCGACCCAACGGCCGTCTACCGACGTTATCACTGGATTAATTAAAGCTAACTTTCCGGCTAGAGCCTCATTTGCCGTTGCCTCTGGTACCGATTCGCGGGTCATTTTGGATACGGTTGGAGCTGAACAGTTGTTGGGCCAGGGTGACATGCTCTTTTTGCCGCCTGATGCGGCTAGCCCCCAACGTGTTCAGGGCTGTTTTGTAAATGATGATGAGGTTGAGGCGATTGTCAGCCATTGGCAGCAGACGATGGTGGAGACCGTTCCCGAACGCGCCCCCTGGGATGATCTCATCAGCCGGATGAACTTCATTGATGATACAGATGAGATGTTGGAGCGGGCGATTGAACTGGTTCAGAAGGTGGACAATATTTCCACCTCGTTAATTCAACGTCGGTTGAGAGTGGGCTATCCTCGTGCGGCTCGTCTGATGGAAGCGCTTTTTGAGATGGGGCTGGTGGAAGATCCGAAAGAGGGGGGCAAAACGCGCCGGACTTTTGTGGATGAGGATGATGATCCGCTGGGGGACTATCTTTCTCAACAAGAATAAGCGGGAGAACAAGCGATGATTAGTTAGTCTTGGAAGCAGTTTGGCTTTTTATTGGTTGTTTTGATAGTGCTCTTGGCTTGTGGGGGACAATCCCGCCGACGGTTCCGGCGGCCACTGTGCCAGCGAGTGCTGTTCCAGCGAGCGCAATTCCAACGGGAGGAGAGACGGCCGTTCTGAATCCGACAACTATTCCCCAAACTGAGCCAGGAGGCCCTATCTCAATTGGGATGGAGTATGTCCTGATTGATAATGAAACCAGGGCCAAGCGGCAGGCGGGGATATTGGCCGAGATTGGAGCAACGGCCGTCAAACCGCTGGGCGAGCATATTGAATGGGGCATGATGCAGACTGGCCCCGACGCACCAATTGACTTTCAGCGGCTGGACACCTTTGTTCGGGAATATCAGGCAGTCGGTTTTACGGACCTGGTCGTCACCTTGAAGTCACATAGCAATTGGGCTTCTGTCAACCATTCATTGCTCAATTCCGTGAATGCGGCCCCAAAGCCGGAATATATTTCGTTCTATGAGACCTGGATCGGCGCTATCGTCGAACGGTATGATGGGGATGGGGTTGATGATATGGCGACGGGGGAGCGGCGGGCTTCTTTTTATGCGATGAAGCAGATGGTTGGTTACTTAGGAAGCTACCAATCTATTCGCCGTTTGCCTTTTGAACAGTCGGGGGCGCGAATTTATGAGATTGAAAAGGAGGGAGGAACCGTTTGGGTGGCCTGGTATGAGCCAGGTCATGTTGTTCTGCCAGGGGAGGCGATCCCGGAACTGACAGTGCAGTTGGCGGTTGGACAGGAGCAGGTGATGGTTGAGCCGGTTATTGTTGAATTTAATCAGACTGAGCCGATTCCCATTCCTATGCAAACGGCCGACGGCTTATTGACCCTTACATTGACACCACAGCCAGTTTATATCTACCCCTAATTCAACTGCTGTAAAGCGGTTTGGCTGGCGGCTTGGTAAGTGGGGGTTTGAGCGGCCGTTTCTAAGGCTTGGCGGGCTTCAGACGGCCGATTTCTGTCAAGGTAGAGCATGCCCAGGGTGAAAAAGGCGGCGGGCAATGTCAGGCCGCCATTGATGGCTCGTTCGTAGCAAAGAATGGCATCGTCTGGTTGGCCCCGATATTGAAAGTCGATGCCTTGTCCAATGAGGGCATCCCGCTCTAATTTGCTCAAGGTGGTTGTGTCGGTCCCATAGACGAACTCTTCATCCTCATCATCTTGGAACAGTTCGTTGGCTAATTCATTTTGGGCTTGTTTCCGGGCAATCTCGATGGCATCGCCTTCTTGTTGGGTTGGTTCGGCGGGCTGCTCGTCCGGCCGTTCGGATTCGAGGATGGAGGCCATTTGGCGGACGGCATCGGTTAGGGAGGAGGCTGGTTCGGCCGTTTGAGGTTGTTCTTCAGCAATTTCTTCTTCACGCTCGGCCGCTTCTCGCCGGATAATCTCATCGCCATGTCGGATGAGCTTAATAGCGACGAGGACATCTTTGTTTGTGGGGTCTAACCGCTGGGCTGCGACGCACATTTGTAAGGCTTTTTTATTTTGGCCATTCATCTGCAAGATGCGGGCGATGGCTAAATATTCGCGGACGGCTTTTTTGTTATCGTTTAAGCGTTGGAAGACAACGGCCAACCGTTGATGGGCGGCGAGGAGGTTGATGTTTAGGCGAATGGCCCGTTCCCAATTGCCCAGCGCCTCTTCAAGCTCGCGCCGTCGAAAGTGAATTTCGCCTGCTGCTAGATAGGTTTGGCTGGCTTCTGTTAAACGGCCGAGTCGTTCCTGTAGATCGGCCACCCGCCGAAGATATTCAACATTGCCGCCAGAATAACGGGCGGCTAATTTGAAGCAGTCCAGCGCCCGGTCTGTTTGTTTTAGGCCGAAGCAAGCCTCACCTAAGCCGACGTAGGGCAATGCTTGTTGAGGAAATTCATTGATTGCGGCCCGGAAGGCAGGGATAGCGTCCTGCCATCGTTCAGCCTTATTTAGGGTGAAGCCGTGTTGTAATGCCTGTTGGTAGCGTGCCTGATTTTTTGCCACTACATACTCCGATTAATTTATTTGTTGAAATCTCGAAGCGCTATTTTACTCTGAATAGTCTGATAGAGAAATACACCTTTAGAACTATTAACATACAAGACGACCGGGAGATTAAGTTGTAGGCGAATTATAAGATTTTATCTGGTCGTCCAATCCCCACTCCGTCATAGATTTTCTATCGTTATCGGTGCGATTTGATCGGCCGTTTCAAAGCCAAAGACTCGGCTGTAAAAATATAGTTCTGCCTCCAGAGACCGTTGTTTGGTTTCTGCTTTGCGGAAGCCGTGCTGCTCACCTTCAAAGGGAATATAAGCAACTGGTAATCCTTTTTCTCGCATTGCCGCCAGCATAATTTCAGCTTGATTAGGTGGAACAACCTTATCTTCTAATCCTTGCAGCATGAGCAAAGCGGCCGAAACTTGATCCATATGATAAATAGCGGAGCGTTCTTTATAGCGGTCGGCCGTTTCTGGATAGGGGCCGACTAAACCATCCATATAACGGGACTCGAATTTATGGGTATCATATACGAAAACGTTTAAGTCGCTGATGCCATAATAGCTGGTTCCGGCCTTGAAGACATCTCGAAAAGCAATGGCGGATAAGGTCGTATAACCGCCAGCGCTGCCGCCTCGAATGGCTAAACGTTCCTCATCGACCAGTCCTTGTTCAACTAAATAACGGGCGGCGTTTACGGCATCATCTACATCGACGATACCCCAATTCTCCCGGAGCCGTTCTCGATAGTCTCGACCGTAGCCGGTGCTGCCTCCGTAATTGACGTCTATGAATGCAAAGCCGCGACTGGTCCAAAATTGGGTCCCCAGGTCAAGGTTGGCAGGAGAGTGGCTGGTCGGGCCGCCGTGAATCTTCACGATGAGAATCGGCCGTTCGCCTACAAGCGGCTGGAAATCCTTATTGACTGGGGGGTAGTAATTGGCATAAGCTGTCAGATTGTTCTCTGTTGGAAATTCAATCGTCTCAGGCAAAGACAAATAGCCCGCTTCGACCTGGACATCGCTAGCTCGTTGCAAAACCTGAATCTGATGATCGGCCAAGTTGAGCGTGACGATGGATGAAAATTCGGTTGGTGAAGCGGCTACAAAAGCGGCCCGTCCGTTGGCAAAACGGATGCTGATAAGGGTGGTGTACGGTAAGGAGATTGGATTTAACGATCTATCGTCTAAGTAAAGGATTGCCAGGTTTGTTTTGCCGTTTTTACTATAACTGCAAAGAAGAGTCTCGGCTGAAATGAAGGCATAAGTAGACATGCCGAAAATCCACTGCGGTCGGCCAAACTCGGCTGTCATCTCGCATATATTAATCGCGTTGCCGTTGTCACTGCGGTAAAGGTTCCACCAACCTGTGCGATCGGAGATGAAATATAAACGGCCGTCGGGCGACCATTCCGGTTGAAAAATAGATTCTGCTTTGCCGCCAAAAAGTTTTCTTGGTTCGCTCAATGTGCCGTCAAGGGCAATATCGGCCGTCCAAAGCTCGGTTCCGTCCCAGGGCATATTGGGATGATTCCAAGTTAGCCAAATTAACTGACTACCATCTGGGCTAATGCGAGGGGTCGAATAGAAATCACTGCCGGAGACTAATACTTGACCCGCATCTGGCTCATTCAGGTTAATCGCAACCACGGTATTAACCGCCTCGCCTTCGCCGGAATGATCTTCTCGAATGCAGAGTAGGCGATTATGACGTTGATCCATCACCAGGTCAGCATAGCGCATTGCTCCGGCAGGGGTTATTGGTTGAGGAAGCTGGCCCGGTTCCTGGCGATAAAGCCGATTATCTGCAAAGTGGGAAAAGTAAACGGTTCCTTCAAAGACGGTGTATGCGCCGCCGCCGTATTCATGGACGCGGGTTCGGGCGTTGAAGGGCTGGGGCGTAATATCGGCCGTTCGACCATCGGCGGTGTGAACGACGATAACATAGCGGCCTGCGTCATCTGGCCGCATCTCGACCCAATAGATATTGCCCTGGTCAAGTCTAATTTCACCCAATTTGATTGTGCCGGAGGCGATTAGATCGGCCGTGATCGGCGACTGCCAGGTTCCATAAGGAGCGGTTGTCTTCATGTTCATCGGGCTATCATATCACGCCTAGTGTTGTGCTCCAATCGCTTGGAGCTAGGCATTGGTCACTTATCCTTATTTCCTTATAATAGAGTCAACAACTTAGAATTTTTGTACTATCAGCTATCAAACAAGGAGAAATGCAATGCCAGATATTGAAGAAAAAGGATCAGCCGCAAAAGGCTCAAAAAAGCAGCAGAAGAAACAAACTGAAACAGATCGGGTGATGGGAGAAATGAAAGCGGCCCGTGAAGCGCTTAATCGAAAGGGTCGTGACCCTAAACCCCAGGTCAAAGCAGCTCCGAAAATTATTGCCACGCATAAGGTTGTTGCGGGCGACACGATGAGTGGTCTGGCTCTGAAATATTACGGATCGGCCGTTCGAGATAAATGGATGCAGATTTATGAAGCCAATAAGGAATTGATCGGTGATAATCCGGCCTTCATCAAGGTCGGCCAAACGTTGAACATTCCTGAACTCGCCGAATAAAACTAAAAAACTAGGCAATCGAGAGAATGTATGTTTTCAAACACAACTCTCGATTGCCTAGCTCAACTAATTGTATTTGAGTCTGCTTAAGGAGCGCTAGTCCCCACTTTCAGATTGCCAGTAGCCTAGACCAATAATCCCCAGGCTGGCGGCGCCAATGACGGCCACAACCGCCAAGAGCAATAAGATAAAGCCTATTAACCCTAAAGCGATACCCGTTCCAGCCAAGCTGCTGCCACCTTCGGCCTCGCCTTCGCCTTCCTGATAGTGGATAACGGCCGATTCGGCCACAACCCCATCCCCAGAACGAGCCTCGGCAACGGCTGGAACAAGGGAAACCATAATCATTAACAAAACCATTAGGCTGGTTAGAAATTTAGTAACTGACAACTTTTGCATTCAATATCTCTCCAGAAATTATTTATAGCCCCGATTATACTGTATTCCAATCGACCCAACCAACGAAAAACCCCACTGAACCCTAGATGTTCAGTGGGGCTATTTTCTTTCACTGCTCCCAATCCCTGATCGTTAGTCCCGCCGACCACCGCCGGTTAACAAGAGGAGATAATAGAGAAAGGTTCCGATGGCGGAAACGGCCGCAGCGACATAGGTCAACGCCGCCGCGTCAAGCACCTTATTAACCCCTTCTATCTCGTTGCCAATTAGAATATTATTACTGATCAACAGCTTCTTCGCGCGGCGACTGGCATCAAATTCAACCGGTAACGTAATCAACGTGAAGAGGACGGCTATACCAAATAATATCAGACCACCCCAGGCTAACTCAGTAAAGTTCAACAGAAATCCCGCAATGAATATCCAGGGAGCCAGTGAGCTGCCAAACTGAGCTGCTGGAACAATCGCGCTGCGAACTTGTAACGGGAAATATCCGCCAGCATCTTGGAGCGCATGGCCCATCTCGTGGGCTGCAATACCGGCCGCAGCCACGCTGGGAGTCCGGTACACTTCAGGGCTAAGACGCAACGTTTTTGATCTTGGGTCGTAGTGATCGCTTAAAAACCCTTTACCTTCTTCGACCTGAACTTGATGCAATCCTTGAGCGTCTAATAAGTTGCGGGCAACTTGCGCCCCAGTGACATTTTGGGCTGTGCGAACTTGCTTATATCTATTAAAAGCTCCCTTCACTTTGGCCTGCGCGAATAAACCTATCAACAAGCCTGGCAGGGCAAAAACCAGATACAATGGATTAAAAAACATCTATTTTCTTTTTTTCCTCTTTACTTTTTCTCTGTTCTTAAGAAGTTCAACTTTTTACTACTATGCGCTTTCACTTATAAGGCAAACTAAATGTTGAACTTCTATAGTAGTAACTCTTTATCAGTAGTAACTCTTTATCGTCCTACGTTTCTTTTTCTCTTTTCAATTGGAACAGGCACCCGTTGTTTTTTAGCTTCTTTGTCAACTGCTTGTTTCATCCGTCGCAGCAAATAAAGTCCAGTTACTGCTGTTGGCAAAACAATAAGTAAATAGGTTGGATTAAACATGGTAACTCCTAAAATTTAATTGATGACTATTCCATTAGCTCAAACTACTGCTACAGTAGATTTTTGCATATTTATGATATTGTAGTCAAGTGGCGGGTTAGATTTCAAACATACCTCTTACAAAAATAGGCATCGCCCTTAACTTCTCCTAAGGATGTGAGAATCAGGCTATGGTTTGAACGTCTCCATCGGGTATAATGCGCAACAATTCGACTATTCATTAGGGAATATCGGAAATAAAAAATCTCATGTAAAGGTCCAAAGACGCATAGGAGTGATTCCTGCAATTTTGCGTTTTTGCATAATATAAAGCTAATTTCAGCAACATTCTTTCTCATTATCAGCCATTATCAAAATGGATACAACCATTAATGAACCAACTACGTAAATATAATATCATGATGTGGTCGAAATTGAAGTATTCAGTCTTGCTATTATTCGTTTTTGCGCTTGGCATAAACCCAACACCCGCAATGGCTCAAGATGGAGAAGTATCGTCGATTTCGATATCAGCCTCGGCTGGATTTGACAGCTTCTACAAGGGTGAGTTTTGGGTTCCGGTTCAGATAAATGTCTCAAATAGTGGGCCAACTCTAACGGGTCAATTGGAAATCACAATTGGAACAAGCACTATTCGGAATAATGTCATTTATGCTAGTCCAATTGAGTTGCCGACCCAATCGAACAAACAGGTAACGACCTACATTTTTTTGCCAAATTTGACGAACGCGTTAACAGTCGAATTAGTTGATGATGGCGGCACATTGATCGCTGCTGCCACTACCAGTCCGCTAGATCGACTCAACAGTGATGGGCTGCTTTATGGTGTCGTGAGTACTGAAGCTAATGAGTTGGGTTTCTTAGAAGATGTCGACGGTGGCCGGGGCGATGCGGCCGTTGCCTTTCTCGACGTTGAAGATTTACCAGAAGCCGCTGCTGCCTGGAACGCCCTCGATATTTTAATCGTTCACGATGTAGACTCCGGTCAAATGACGGCCGAACAATTAGCGGCTTTGAAAGGCTGGATTGACACAGGCGGTCAACTGGTTGTGAGTGGTGGCCCAGCCTGGCAAAAAACGTCGGCCGCTTTGGCGGATCTGCTGCCGGTTACGATTTCTGGTAGTCAATCATTAGACGATTTGCCCGCCCTAAGCCTGCGAACTGGACTGCCTTTCCGAGATGCTGGTCCTTACCTGGTTACGACAAGCAGTTTGCGGAGCGGCGAACTGCTGCTCCATCAGGATGGTTTGCCCTTATTGGCCCGTCAGGAGCATGGTCGGGGGAGCGTTTACTTTTTAGCCCTTGATCCGAATTTAGCGCCCTTATTAGATTGGGATGGGAGCGAACTCATCTGGGCGGAGGTAGCGATTGTTGCACCGCGATTACCAACTTGGGCCATTGGCGCTCAAAATAGTTATACAGCGGGTTCGGCCGTTTCCAGCTTGCCCGAACTGGCTCTGCCCTCAACGCTTGCCCTCTTCTTTTTCTTGTTCATCTATGTGTTGGTCGTTGGCCCAATAAATTATCTGGTGCTGCGACGTATGAAACGACGCGAACTGGCCTGGGTCACGATTCCAGCCCTGGTGCTGGTCTTTAGCGGCATCTCCTATCTGACTGGTTTTCAGTTGAAGGGCAACGACCCGATTGTGAATGAGATGTCGGTGGCCTTCGGTCGAGCCGATAGTGAACAGCTACGGGTACAAAGTCTTATTGGGTTATATTCACCCCAGCGAGAGACATATGACATTCATTTGCCAGCCGACATGATGGCACGGCCGTTCGATCAAAATTTTGGCGGCTCATTAGCTGGCGGTGGCAACCTTGATGCTGTCCAGCGAGGTAACGACTTAACGCTCGCCAGCGTTCGGGTCGATGTTAGCGACATTGAAACTTTTGTGGCCGATAGTTATCAACCCGCTCCAGGGTTAACTGGCGATGCGGTTTTGCGTTTAGATGGCACCAGATTTGAGTTAGAAGTCAATGTTCAAAACAACAGCAACATCCGCTTTGAAAATGTCGTCCTACTACTTGGCTCTTCCATCATCTCATTTGGCGATTTAGAGCCAGGCGAAAGCGACAGTGATATCCAAACGCTCTCTACTTCTGAAGCAACGGCCGCTGCCGGAACCAGTTCCGGCTTTAGCTCTGGCTTTGCCCCGCCGCCTGGCAGTTCGCCATTGGCTAGAAATTCTGAAATTATCCTGGGAACATCTGACTTTTATAATGATCGGGAGGTATTCCCCCGCTGGCAGCTTCTTCAATCCCTCTCGCCTGACTTTTACAGTTCCAATCCTGGCTGGTATCCCAGTGGTGTAGCTACCCTCATTGCCTGGTCGGACGAACAACAAACGGATGTAACAGTTGATGATACTGATATAGAACGCTCATCAACCACCTTATACTTTCTAGAATTACCATTTACCCAGACCGTCGCCAGCGGTCAAGGTGTAGATGTACCAAAATTCCTCCTTGATTGGCAAGTCTTGGGCGAAAATGGCGTTTACAATCCCTCTATTAGTGGAATGACTCTACCGACGGGTTGGATTGAATTTGAATACCAACCCTGGCCTGAATTCCAAGCTATGACCGTTGAAGGATTGCAGGTTGTATTGCTTAATGAAAACTCTTCCACAACCCGCAACGCCCCAAAAATCCAGGTTTGGGACTGGAGTGAGGGCGTTTGGGTTACGTTGGAGGATGGTCAATGGGGTCGAACGGTGGTTGAAGACCCCCTGAATTATATCGGGCCGGGCAATTCGGTTCGTATTCGCCTTCAAAATGATGGGGCCGCTGCTTTAGACATTCAGGATATTTATCCGTTAATTTCGGGCGACCTATAAAGTCACTAGAGGACTATGAGTACGATAATTGAAATTCAAGGCTTAACGAAACAATATGGCAAACTAACGGCCCTCAATGATTTGACCCTTGATGTTGAAGAAGGGGCTGTTGTTGGCTTCATCGGCCCTAATGGGGCTGGCAAAACGACGACGATGCGAATTCTGACGACCTTGTTGAAGCCGACAGATGGACAGGCTTGGGTGGCGGGCTATTCGGTGAACAAGGAGCCACATGGCGTTCGTCGGGCCATCGGTTACATGCCCGACTTTTTCGGGGTCTATGAGGATATGAAAGTCTGGGAATATCTCGACTTTTTCGCTGCCTGTTATGATATTCCGCCCAGCGCTCGCATTGGGATGATTGACGACCTGCTGTCGTTGGTTGATCTGAACCATAAAAAGGATGATTTTGTTGAAAGTCTGAGTCGGGGTATGAAACAACGCCTTTGTTTGGCTCGAACATTGGCCCATGATCCACAGGTGCTCATTCTCGATGAGCCTGCCAGCGGCCTTGACCCCCGCGCCCGAATCGAAATGCGGGAACTGCTGCGAGAGTTGAAGAACATGGGCAAAACGATCTTCTTTTCTTCTCATATCTTGTCAGAGGTAGCTGACATCTGCACCTCCATCGCTATTTTGGAAGCGGGTAACCTGATTGCCTTTGGCGATATGGATGAAATGAAGAAGCAGTTACGGCCGCATCGCTTAATCCAGGCCAAGGTGTTGGGCGGCCAATTAGACCAACTCCAAGAGATTCTTTTGCATGTAGAAGCGGTTGGCGAAACGGTGACTGGCTCTGAAATTGACCTGCCGCCAGATATGCTCCGCTTTGATTTCTCTGGCAGCGATGAGGAGCTTAGTCAACTCTTATCGAGCCTTATCAATCAGGGAATTCCCCTGGTTTCTTTCAATGAAGTAACGGGTGATCTGGAAGATGTCTTCTTGCAAGTGACACGAGGGATTGTTAACTAAATGGAAGAGACTATTCAACCCGTTCAAAATGCCAGGACTTATCCCTGGAACAAATTCCTCCAAAATCCCGTCACAGTAAAAGAGCTGCGTGGTCGAATGCGCGGCCGTCGTGGGTTTGTGGTGCTTACCACCTACCTGTTATTAATGAGTGGGTTTATTACGTTGGTTTATTTAATCTATTCGGCCGCAGCTAATAATCCATCTGGCCCCAACAGCCGACAGGCGGGAAAGGTGGTCTTCACGGCCGTCTTAGCGGTCGAAACCTTCCTGGTCGTCTTCCTCGGCCCAGCCTTCACGATGGCGGCCATTAGTGGCGAGAAGGAGCGTCAAACCTACGACCTACTCCGAACCACTTTACTGTCAGCTCGCTCCTTTGTATTAGGCAAACTACTCTCTTCTCTAAGCTATGTCTTTTTGCTCATCATTGTGGCTATTCCAATACAAAGCATCGCCCTCTTATTGGGCGGCATCTCGATTCTGGAAGTGCTTTTGGCGCAGTTTTTGGTCTTTCTTTCGGCCGTTTCCTTTGCAATGGTCGGCCTTTTCTTTTCCAGCTTGATGCGGACGACTCTGGCGGCTAGCGTTTCAACCTTTTCAATTGCCATGATCTTGGTTGCTGGCGCACCAGTGATTGCGGCCTTATTCTTGACGTTTACTGGGCCATTTTTGTTCGGCATCTCAACCCCTAGCTGGACTGTGCAAGCCCTACTCATTTATGGTGGTCTGTTCCTGGCGGCTACCAATTTTCCAGCTACACTAATCGTCTCCGATATATTCTTATTGCAACAAGACACCCTATTTGTTTTTAGCGAGGTCATTGACGGCCATACGGTCTACCTCTTTTCGCCCTGGTTCGTCTATGCAGCGCTGTACAGCTTGTTGGCCCTGCTCTTATATTGGGCAACCGTTCGCCGGGTGCGGCGAATTGCCGATAGATGATGACGACCACAACTGCCTCTCCTAAAGTTCGACGGAATGTCCTCCGGGGCTTCCAAACCCGGTTAAAAACACTTACCAAAAACCCTGTCTCGACCAAAGAGCTTCGGAGTCGGATGCGGGGGCGAAAGGCTTTTGTCATCCTAACCATTCACCTGATGGTGTTGAGCGGCATGGTGACCCTGATCTATTATGGCTTTGCACGTGCTTCTAGCACCGGTTTCGGCCCCCGACCCCAGGATGCAGGTAAAGCTATCTTTGGGGCGGTTGTACTCATTCAGGCGATTATGGTGTTGTTTTTCAGCCCAGCAGCAACGGCCGGAGCGATTACTGGCGAAAAAGAGCGTCAGACTTATGAGATTTTGCGAACAACCTTGCTCTCTGCCAACGATTTTGTCAATGGGAAACTGCTCTCTGGTCTGAGTTACGTCTTTCTGCTGGTCATCGCTTCTATCCCTTTACAAAGCATCGCCTTTCTTTTAGGGGGCGTTGAGTTAACTGAGATAATCATCGCTCAAGTCTTGATTATCGTTTCGGCCGTTGCCTATGCCTTGCTAGGTCTTCTAGCTTCTGGTGACCTGCGAAGCACTCTGGCCGCTAGCGTTGCGTCTTATGGTACGGTCATCTTTTTCACCCTCGGCATCCCAGGTATCATGATTTTGATTGCCATTTTCCTAGATTCCTTTAGCAGTGGCGTTACTGAAATTTTCTTCACTTACATCATGATGGGCCTGGTTTCATTGAATCTTCCAGCCGCGTTGATAACGAGTGAAATGTTCTTGTTGGAAGAGGGGACGCTCATTGGTTTCAGCCAATCTTCTGGTGGAATCACTTACTGGATTCCTTCACCCTGGTATGTAAATCTGTTTGTTTTTGCACTCCTATCCTTCATCCTATACAAAGTGGTGGTACGGCGCGTTCGTCGTATTCCGAGTTAATCTTATGAATTCACAAGAACTGTTTCAGAATTTGACGACTCAGTTGGCCCGTTGGGATGTTCGCCGCAGAACGGCCGATATGCTTATTTGGGTTCCGCGCGGCCTTTTAGTGGGGCTGCTTATTGCGGTGATTGTGGCGGTTGTGGCTCGTTTTCGGCCGTTATTGACCAACCAGGAGCTGCTTTATATTGTTGGGGGATTGGCCGGCTTTAGCTTATTGGTCAGCCTCGTAGCCCTCATGCTGCAACGCCGAACGCTTGTGGAAAAAGCGCGTTTTGCCGACAAGCGCTTTAGCTTACAGGAACGGACGACAACGGCCGTTGAGATTGAAAACGGCCGTGTTGAAACGCTACCCGTTTTGGCTGAACAACAACTCAAGGACACTATGCGGGCCGTTCAGGGGGTGAATGTCAAAGACAAACTGCCCCTGCGTCCCGATTGGCGCGATTTAGGCATTGCGCTGCTGGCCCTTGTTTTATTGACAGCGGCCGTTCTCCTTCCCAACCCTCAAGTAGAGAGCTTGCTGCAACAACGGGCCATCGACAAAGCTATCGCGGATCAGATTGAGGCTCTGGAAGCCTTAAGCGAGGAGATTCAGCAAAACCCTGATTTGACCGAAGAGCAGCAAGAGGAACTAATAGAGCCAATTGAATCGGCCATTGAGGAGCTTCAAGAAGGCAATTTGAGCCAGGAGGAAGCAGTGGCTGTCCTCTCCGAAGCCGAGGCAGAGCTGCGCGACTTGGCCGCTGAAAACAGCAACGAAGGCTTGCAAGAGGCGTTGGAAGCAGCGGGACAACCTTTATCTGAAAATGAGGTCAGTCAATCATTAGGCGATGCTTTGCAAAATGGCGATCTGGCTCAAGCTGGTTCAGCTGCCAGCCAATTAGCTGACAGCTTGCCCAGCCTAACCCCAGGCGAACAGGCAGCTTTGGCCCAAGATTTGGCAGAAACGGCCGCAGCGTTGCAAAATGTCGATCCTGAATTAGCGGCCGAGTTGGCCCGGGCAGCCCAGGCTTTGCAGAATGGCGATATTGAAGCGGCTCAACAAGCGTTGCAAGAGGCTGGAGCCACCCTCCAACAGCGCGCGCAAGAACAAGCTGCTGCCCAACAAGCCAATGCCGCCGCTGGTGAATTGAGCGAAGGTCGCTCAGAGGTGGCCGAGGCTGGTCAAGGTGAAGGCCAGGGCCAGGGACAACAAGGCGAGGGCGAAGGGCAAGGTCAAGGACAAGGTGAAGGACAGGGGCAGGGCCAAGGAGAAGGACAGGGCGAGGGTGAAGGGCAAGGTCAGGGACAAGGTGAAGGTCAGAATGGACAACCAGGCGGCGCCGGTCAAGGCGGTGGACATACCGATAATGTCTACGTTCCAGAATATGTTGATCTGACTGGCGAAGCTGGAGAAGAGATTGAGCTACCAGCCGAGTGTATTGCCAATCCGGCCGACTGCGGCGCACTGATCAATGAAACCAACACAGAATTTGGCGACGAAAGCAGTGTCGTTCCCTACGATCAAGTCTTCGGCGATTACCGCGACGCCGCTTACACTGCCTTAGATGATGGTTATATCCCCCTTGGTCTGAAAGGTTATATTCGGGACTATTTTTCTTTGTTGGAACCTTAAGGATCTATTCTTTAAAACCAGACATTTCCGATGATCAAGGTTGAAGTCAGAGAATCCACTATTTCTGGAAAAGGTGTTTTTGCAACAGCCTTCATCTCTAAATCTGACATCATATTAAAAATAGATGATTCGCGGATAGTAACGGCCGAAAATCCTGTCGATCCTAATTTGGGCGAAGACCCTGACCACTGCGACTATCTGTCAGACGGCACGACTGTCCTGATGCAGGCTCCAGAACGCTATATTAATCATTCCTGCTCGCCCAATGTTTACGTATTTTCAGTTGGTTCGGACAGATTTGTTTTACCGATTAGAGATTATGAATACTATAAAGAGAGATTTTCTTCGTTATTAAATTAGGTAAAGGTTTGTAACTATATACGTTATTCCTGCGAAGGCAGGAATCCAAAGGCTTGGATACCCGCGAAGGCGGGTATGACAGTCGAGAGAGACCTGTCTAGTTACAAGGTTTTTATCGAACTGAAACGATAAATAGAGGATTTCATGGAAACTGTTGAAACACCCACCCTCCCATCAATGCAAAATGGTCATCTGTCGGTGGCTGACTTCCGGGCCAGTGCGGCCGATATTGAAGCCGAAGTTGGCAAAGTCATCGTTGGACAAAAAGACGTTATCCGCCATGTGTTAATTGGTATTTTGGCTGGCGGTCATGTTTTGCTTGAAGGGGTTCCAGGGCTTGGTAAAACAATGCTCATCCGCACCTTAGGCCAAACCCTTGACCTTGAGTTTAGCCGGATACAGTTTACGCCGGATCTGATGCCAGCCGACATTACCGGAACAGAGATTATGGAGGAAGGTCAGGACGGTCACCGCGCTTTCCGCTTCCAACAGGGGCCAGTTTTTGCCAACCTGATTTTGGCGGACGAGATTAATCGGGCGACGCCCAAAACGCAGTCGGCCATGCTAGAAGCAATGCAGGAGCAGACAGTGACGGTCGCCAATCAGACCTATGACTTGCCCGGCCCGTTTTTTGTGCTGGCAACCCAAAACCCGCTGGAGATGGAAGGAACCTATCCCTTGCCCGAAGCGCAGTTAGACCGTTTTCTTTTTAAGGTCAACATCCTATTTCCTTCAGCCGAAGATTTGAACGAGATTTTGGCGCGAACAACAGGACAAGATAATCCTACGGCCGACTCTGCTGCAAACGGCGACCGGATCATCGAAATGCAGCAGTTGGCCCGTCAGGTTCCGGTTCCAAGCCATGTCAGCCAATATATCAGCCGCTTCATTGTGGCAACCCATCCTGGTCGAGGCGCATCCACGATGGTCAACCAATATGTACGTTATGGCAGCAGTCCACGTGGGGCGCAGGCATTGGTGTTGGGGGCTAAAATCACCGCTCTCTTTGCTGGCCGCTACAACGTCAGCTTTGATGATGTCACGGCCGTTGCTAAAGCCGCCCTCCGGCACCGCTTGCTGCTTAACTTTGAAGGCCAGGCCGAAGGTATCCAGACAGACGATGTTATTGCCGACCTCATCAATCATGTTCCCAGAGAATAAATGGCCCTTCAAGATACCCTAACAACCATCCTCACCAATCCTTCGCCAGACGCTCTCTGGCAGTTACAAGGTGACCTTCTATCCGAAGGGTACGCCTCGGATGCGCCTGTCATGGCAATCCTGGATGCCTTTCACCATTTTCTAAATGAGCTGCTAGCCAGCGCCACCGCCCGCGAATACAGTCACTTTGCCTCGATTCTGGACATCGGCGCAGTGGGTGGGGTTGCTGTCCAGAACTTGTTGGAAAGTCGAGATTCAGATGGCTGGTGGCAGCGGTTACTCCTTGGGGGTCTCAGTGAAAGCCTGATGATTCTGGCGGCTCGCCAATATGTCAACGCCTGGGAAAATGAAATGACGGCCGATTTCAACAACGCTGCCTGGTTCCTGTATCGCCATTACTGGCAGTTGTCGGCTGAGATGCAGCCAGATATGGTCCTTGATGAACGCCGTCGTCTAGTAGATGATCTGCTGTCCCCCGTCCATAATGCCGACATCAATGGCACAGCGAAAGCGGCATTGCTCGGCCGTTTATTCCAAATTCTCCTCATGGCAAACCTCGTCCGATAAGCCACCCTCCTTTATGAAAATATTCGACGAATCAACCCTGCGAAAATTAGAGCAATTAACCCTAGTTGCCGACCGGGTACGGGTAGGTGTGATGAAAGGGGAACGTCGCAGCCGCAAACGAGGTACGTCCATCGAATTTGCCGACTATCGCAACTATGCCCAAGGGGATGATTTGCGTCGTCTGGATTGGAATGTCTTTGCCCGGTTAGAACGGCCGTTTATTAAGCTCCTAGAGGAAGAGGAAGATTTAGGCGTTCACCTGCTGGTAGACAGTAGCTTAAGCATGGATTGGCCGGATGAGGATGCCGAACTAAACAAGCTAAATTATGCCGTTCGGTTGACCGGTGGGCTGGCTCATATTGGTCTGGCGGCGGGTGATCAGGTGACGGTTTCGTTGCTGCGAAGCACTGGAAACGACCGTTGGGGGCCATCGAGAGGCCGACACAATACCTTGCGCTTGTTGCAATTCTTAGAAAACGGCCGAGCCAGCGGCGTCACCGATTTGAATCAGGCTGTTCGCAATTATGCCCTTCGCGGCCACCGTCCGGGCCTGGCCTTCATTCTCAGCGATCTATTTTCGCCCAGCGGCTACCGAGAAGGGTTGAATATCCTCCAATCGCGGGGCTACGAAGTTGGCCTGCTTCATATTCTCAGCCCGGATGAGACAGAGCCGCCCGTTGGTGGCGATGTCAAGTTGGTTGATATTGAAACGGGGACAGACGCTGAAATCACCCTAGACACCTCAACTGTCAATTTATATCGGGAGCGGTTCCAAGATTGGCAAACCGAGATTGCTGATTATTGTCAGGGGCGCGGCGTTCACTACATCCCTATTACCACCGATTATCCCTGGGATCGGCTCGTCATGCAGACCCTGCGGGTTAAAGGGATCGTCAGCTAAAGTCGCTATGTCGTTTCTAACGCCCCTATTCCTCCTGCTCGGCCTCCTTGCCGGGCCAATCATTCTGCTCTATATGCTGCGCTTGCGAAGGCGAGAGGTCTTGGTTAGCAGCACCATGCTCTGGCAAAAGTTGATGCGGGATCGGGAGGCTAATGCGCCCTGGCAGCGATTGCGCCGCAATTTATTACTTTTATTACAGTTGCTTATTTTGGCAGCTTTGGTCTTTGCTCTGGCTCGGCCGTTTTTGCCCGTCCCTTCGGTCGTCAGCGGCAGCGTGGTGGTTATGCTCGATGGCTCTGCCTCAATGTTGGCGGCAGATGTGGAGCCGGATCGCTTTACCGCTGCCAAAGAGCGCGTTAACGAATTGATTGATGAGTTGGGCGGCGGGGATCAGATGACCCTTATTTTGGTCGGCCAAACGCCGGAGGTGTTGGCCTCGGCCACTTCGGATCGTAATACCTTGCGTGATGCCTTAGAAACGGCCGAAAGTAGCCCGGCAACGGCCGATTGGTATGCTGCCTTTGCCCTGGCGACTGGGGCGGCGCAGGGTTTTCAAGAGGCCCGAATCGCCGTCGTCTCCGATGGCGGTTTGCCAGCCGATTTGCCCCCGCTGCCAGCCGAAGCTGTTTATATCCCGATTGGAACCAGCTTTGAGAATCTAGCAATCTCAGCCCTGGCAACGCGTAACACTGACAGCGGGCCACAGTTGTTTGCGAGTGTCAGTAATTACGGCCGATTGGATCAGGAAGCGTTGTTCAGCCTCTCCGTGGATGGCACCCTGTTCGACTCTCGTCGGGTAACAGTTCTGGCTGGCGAAAATAATAATCTGACCTGGGATTTGCCGGATAGCACGGCCGTTATTCAAGCCACGCTCTCCGACCATGAAAATGACAACCTGGCTATTGACGACAATGCCTGGGCTGTTCATGAGGGCGGGGTTAGTAATCGGGCTTTGCTCGTAACAGAGGGCAATCGTTTTTTGGAAACAGTTTTTTCCGTTTTGCCGGGAATGGAGGTGTTCCGGGCCAGCCCTGATGCGCCACTACCAACGGCCGAAGAGAACGAGTTTGACCTCTATATTTTTGACAGTGTGCCTCTGCCTAGCCCCCGGCCAGCGGCTGACCTACTCATCATTAACCCCCAACCGCCAGTTGACGAAACCGAGGAAAGCGACGACGCGCCTTTTACTATAACCGGGGTTTTCTCGAATACTAGCATCACTCGCCTGACGGACAGCCCGCTGCTGCAATTCGTCGATTGGTCAAATGTCCATGTGCGCCAGTCGCAGTTGATTGATGCCCCTTGGGCACAGCCATTGGTTTCGGCCGAAGGTGGGCCGCTGCTCCTGACAGGCGAACAGGGCGGCTACCGGATCGCCCTGATCACTTTCCGGCTTCAAGACTCGGACTTACCCCTCCAAATTGCATTTCCAGTGTTAATGGCTAACATTACAGGCTGGTTAAATCCAGGTCGGGCCTTTGACACGCCGACCGGATTAAATCCCGGCAGTCCGGTGAATATCACGCCAGGCGCTGGAACCACCCACGTTCTGGTGGAAAAGCCTGATGAAACAGTTTGGACGGCCGAAGTGGGCAGTGAGGCTATTATTTTTGGCGAAACGGCCGATCCCGGTCTTTATCATGTCAGCCTGCGGGATACGAACGGCGAACAGCCAGCGGGCAGCTTTGCCGTCAACCTGTTCTCCCCCGCCGAATCGACCATTGGCCCTGCCCCAGCCATTGTGTTGGGACAAACGACAGTTGAAACGACCGATGAAAACGATGTCGGCCAACGGGAATTATGGCCTTTCCTGGCGGCCGTGGCCTTTATTGTCCTGCTCGTCGAGTGGTGGGTTTATCATCGGGGTACACGCTGGCCGAAGCTGTCGGTGCAGGCGTTGCGACAACTGATACGTAGAACGTAATACCTAACTGGCTTTTTTACATTTTAGGCATAACGCATTTGCAGTAATTTTTATGACGAACTTATCAAAACGGTATCTAAAATGGCTATCCGTCATCATTATTCCACTGTTTTTCATCGCCGCTTGTAGTCAGAAGGGGGGATTGCGGCCGCCTGAACCTACTGTCATCTCCGACCAAATTATCGCCGGACAACCACAGTTGGTTACTTTCGCAGAATTAGAGGCCGATCCAACGCGCTATCAGGATAAATTAATTCGAGTAACGGGTAGCTACATTTCTTTGCCGGTAGTGGCTTGCTCCCCATACAGCGGCCCTAATCCAGCTTGGGCGTTGGTGGCCGATGACTTACGGCTGGACACCTTGGGCTTTGATGGGCTGCTGTTCCAATTGGCTCAACAAGAGACGACCTTGACCCTTGATGGAGTACTACGCCGTTATGATGGACCATTAGGCTGTGGCAAACGGCCGTCCGCCGGCATTCTCTGGTATCTGGAAGCGCTCCAGATCGTGCAGCCCAACCCCTTGGTACTGGCCGATTCGGACCTGGGGGATGGGACTGTTATCATTCCACCCCCTTTCCCAACTGGCACGCCACCCGCGCCAGCTATTGAAGAGACACCTACACCAGAGCCAACCACTGGCCCCGGTACGCCGACCCGAACACCGTCGCCAACTAGTGTCAGCGCTCCGACTACTGCTGCAACGGCAACATTGGCTCCTGGTAGTTCGCCAACGGCCGAACCAGACAGCACTGCAACCCGAACCCCCACACCCACCCGTACTTTGACGCCCATTCCAACCGGAACGGCCGTATCGGGAACATCCACTCCCACCCCAACGCCATCTCGAACGCCAGCCCCCGGCCCAACGAACCCACCGCTGCCGACCTCTACTCCTGGCGACGGCTATCCCGTTTCAACGAATACCCCTTACCCGTAGAAAAAGCAGTAATCAATTGTTGAATTGGTTGCTGTTTTTAAAGGATAAGAAATGACCCAAACCTTTGTATCGCTTGTTAACCCACCAGAAACGCAGACAGAGGGAGCCTGGTGGTTTGTTTTTCGGAAGAATCGCTTGCTCGTACAGGTCGAGAATCGTAAGGCGGTGGTTCCTCTAACAGCCAATCTCGCTACCATGCAGCTAGAACCTATCCGGCAGCAATATCTGGGGTTGTTGGACGGCCGTCACTGCTACTCGGCCGAGGTTGCAGAAGCGGCAGACCCGCCGGAAGGGTGGACGTTTCAGGGACTGCGACGGGTGTTTGACTTCTTGCCAAAGGCCCAATTTTGGACGGCCGCACGGGCCATTCAGATCGTGGCTTGGGATCGGGATCATCAGTATTGCGGCCGTTGCGCCAAGCGGACAGAGACAATGACAAGGGAACGCGCCAAAGCCTGTCCCAATTGCGGTCTCCACACCTACCCCCGCCTCTCTCCAGCTATCATCGTCCTTATCGAAAACGGCGATCAGATTTTACTGGCCCGCTCCCACAATCACCCCCCGGACCGATTTAGCGTGCTGGCGGGTTTTGTTGAACCAGGGGAAACCTTGGAAGAAGCCACCGCCCGCGAGATTTACGAGGAGGTCGGCCTACGAGTCAAAAATATCTGTTACTTTGGAAGCCAACCCTGGCCTTTCCCTAATTCTTTGATGATCGCCTTCACCTGTGAATATGCAGGGGGCGAGATCGTGCTGGAAGAAGCGGAGATGGCAGAAGCGGCCTGGTTTACAGTGGAAAATCTACCCCGCGTCCCCAAAAAGATGAGTATTTCACGGGAGCTAATTGATTGGTTTGTTGAGAAACAGGGAAGAGCGGTTGTCGTGCAGGATTGGTAGGGGGTATACTAGCATATAGGAGGTAAAATTGGCAAAAGTGACTGAAAACACCTTGTCGGCCGTTGAATCTGCCATCCTCCAAACCATCACCTATGTAGACGTATTCGACTACCCGTTGACCCCAACAGAGGTGCATCGTTATCTGGTTGGACTACCTATCTCGGCCGAAGAAGTAACCCACATATTAAGCAACGGCCGTCTCGTCCCTCACCGTCTAAACCGCCAAGACAACTATTTCACCCTGCCTGGCCGAGCAGCCATTGTTGAAACGCGTCGCCGTCGGGAAGCGATCTCAAAGAAAATGTGGCCTATTGCCTGGCGATACGGCCGTTTACTGGGAAATATGCCTTTTGCCCGTATGGTTGCCATCACTGGCTCCCTGGCCGTTAATAATGTTGAGCCGCCCGCTGATATTGATTATCTGATTGTGACCAAACACGGCCGACTTTGGACTTGCCGGGCTTGGGCGGTCTTGTTAGTTCGCCTTGCTGCTCGAAGCGGCATCCATCTCTGCCCCAATTATTTCCTCTCCGAACGTCACCTCTTTTTTGAGGAACAAAATCTGTACACCGCCCATGAGCTAACGCAGATGGTTCCCGTCTCTGGTCTGGATGTCTATCGTCAAATGCGGCATATGAATCGCTGGACGGCCGATTTTCTACCCAACGCCGAGGGCATCCCCCAACCAAAATCTGCCCCCACACCCATTTCTGGTAAGGTCAAACTTAAACGTTTCCCAGCCGCTCTGACAGAGGGATTGCTGCGAACGCCGCCCGGTGGCTGGTTTGAAAAGTGGGAAATGGAACGAAAAATACGCAAATTTAGCTATCAGACAGGCAATGACGAGATTGCCTTTTCAGCCAATTGGTGTAAAGGGCATTTTGATGGTCATCGTCGCAAGGTTTTGGAAGAGTTCGACCATCAATGGCAGAGAATAACCAGTGATAACGAGTAACCGACGGTAACAAGTATCCGGTCAAAAAACGGCCGTTAAGAACCTAATTCCTTATGACAAAAATTCTATTCGGACAATCTTACTATCTAAAATTTGATGCCAAATTGTGGGAGGCTATGCAGCCTTACCCACCGTTGGGGACTATGTATGCTGCCAGCTTCATCCGGGAACGGGGATATGAGGCAGCCCTTTTCGATGCGATGCTAGCAGAATCGGAAGCGGAATGGGTAACGGCGCTGGAACGGGAACGGCCGGATTTCGCCGTCATTTATGAGGATAATTTCAACTATCTCTCTAAAATGTGTCTCTCCCGAATGCGTCAGGCAGCCTACACAATGATCGAGATGGCGAAAAAGCGCAATCTACCTGTCATCGTGTGCGGCTCTGATGCCACAGACCACGCAGAGGGCTATCTGGAGGCCGGGGCTGATTTTGTGCTGTTGGGTGAAGGGGAGATGACGCTAATTGAGCTTCTCGATAGATTAAACGGCCGAACCAGCACCTCCTTCGATCAAATCCTGGGGCTAGCCTACCATGAATCGTTGCTCAATAAAGAAAACGATGATTTGACATTGTCCCTATCCAACAATCAATATCGCCGAAATCTACGCCGTCCCGATATCAAACAGGTCGATGACCTGCCCTTTCCTGCCTGGGATTTAATTGATGTAGAAAAGTATCGTCAAATCTGGCAGGAGCGACACGGCTATTTTTCAATGAATATGGTGACGACACGGGGTTGTCCTTACCACTGCAACTGGTGTGCCAAACCGATTTGGGGCCAGCGTTACAACTCTCGCAGCCCTGAGAATGTTGCGGCCGAATTGAAGTGGATGAAAGAGACCTATCAGCCAGACCATATCTGGTTCGCTGACGACATTATGGGCTTGAAGCCAGGTTGGTGGCAGCGATATGCCGATGCCGTTGAGGCGGAGAATGCCTTGGTTCCATTCAAATGTTTAAGTCGAGCCGATCTTGTCTTACGAAATGAGGATGATGTTACGGCTCTCAAACGAGCGGGCTGCGATATTATCTGGATGGGGGCCGAATCAGGATCGCAGAAGATTTTGAATGCTATGGAGAAGGGGACGAAAGTTGAACAGATTTATGAAGCGACCGAACGGCTCCACAAAGCTGGCGTGCGGGTTGGTTTCTTCCTCCAATTTGGCTATCCGGGCGAAACTAGAGAAGACATTGAAAAAACGCTTCAAATGGTGCGCGATTGTCGGCCGGATGATGTGGGCATGTCTGTTTCTTATCCATTGCCGGGAACGAAGTTCCATGAGAATGTGAAATTGCAGCTGGGGGATAAGCAAAATTGGGTGGATTCGGCCGATCTTGCGATGATGTATCAAGGACCATTTACGACCGCTTTTTATCGGCAACTGCATATCGTCTTGCATAAGGAGTTTCGGTCGCAGCGGGGATTGGAGAGTTTGAAAGCGGCCGTTCGGCAGCCATCAAAGTTACGGGCCAATCACCTTCGAGAACTCATTGCTATCCCTTATCGCCTGGGGACTCTACCTCTGGCCCGCAACAAACTAAACCAGCTCGCCAATATCCCCAACGATGGCATAGACGCCCTGCCCCATATGTCATTAGAAGAGGCCGCTCATCCATCGCCCCAAGAATAAAGAAAAGATTAGCCACGAATTAACACGAATGGGACGAATTTTTTGTTTAGGATGTTGAATATTTAGGATGACGGCAATACTTTATAAGGAACTATCGTATGCTATTATTGGGGCAGCGATGGAGGTTCATACAGTCTTGGGTTCTGGCTTTTTAGAAACTGTTTATCAAAAGGCATTGGCCCATGAATTGACCATTCGAAACCTTGTCTTTGCAGAACAAGTTCAATTACCTGTCTCTTATAAAGAGATCGCAGCAGGTTATTATGTCGCTGATTTTTGCGTCGAGGATAAAATAATTGTTGAAATAAAAGCGATTTCCAGATTACTCTCCCAGCATGACGCTCAAGCTTTTAATTATTTAGCAGCAACTGGGTTTCGTTTGGCTTTGCTTATAAACTTTGGACGGAAATCGCTTGAGCATAAACGGATGGTCCGCTAACATCCAATACTTCGTGTAAATTCGTGGCTAAACATATGGACATTTTACTCTCGCATGGTTATTTCATTGCTGAAGACGAGCATGAACAGCAGATCATGAAGCCCTATCCAACTCTGGGGCTGCTTTATATTTCTTCGCATTTGAAGGCAAAGGGCTTTGCGGTTGATCTATATGATACGACTTTTAAGACGTTGGCGGACTTTGAAGCCTATGTTGAGCGGGAACGGCCGTCCTTAGCCGGTCTATACTGTAATCTAATGACCAAACAAAATATCTTGCGGCAATTACGGATATTGAAACGGATTGGTACAACGGTTATTTTAGGCGGCCCAGAACCGATTTCATATGCCGATGACTATCTAGCAGCGGGAGCGGATATAGTCGTTAATGGCGAGGGAGAGGAGACGCTTGAAGCTTTGATTCCCCATATCGGCCGTTATGGCCTCAATCAATTAGAACAGATTCAAGGTATCGTCTTCCTAAACGATGGGGGCGCATCAACACGCACCCCTGTTCGCCCCCAAATTAAAGACCTTTCCAACCAGCCCTGGCCCGACCGAGAAGCCATCGATATGGAGCGCTATTTAGATACCTGGAAAACCCATCACGGCCGTAGCTCCATTTCTCTCATCACTGCACGCGGCTGCCCCTACAAATGCAACTGGTGTAGTCACACCGTCTTCGGTCACACTCACCGCCGCCGCAGCCCTGAAGACGTCGTCGAAGAAGTCGCCTGGATTAAAGAGCGCTACAATCCTGACCAACTTTGGTACGCTGATGATGTCCTGACCATTCATCCTCGTTGGTTCCTAAAATATGCAAACTTACTTAAGGAGCGAGGGCTTTATTTCCCCTTTGAATGTATCAGCCGGGCGGATCGGTTGAAGGAGCCGATTATTGAGGCACTGGCCGAGATGGGCTGCTACCGGCTTTGGATTGGAGCCGAAAGCGGTTCTCAACGGATTTTGGATGCCATGCAGCGTCAGACAGATGTGGATGACATTCAACGCAAAACCAAGATGCTCCAAGCCAAAGGGATTGAGGTTGGGATGTTCATTATGCTGGGCTATGATGGTGAAGACGTTAGCGATATTGAAGCGACCGTCGATCATCTCAAAAAATCAAACCCTGACGTATTTCTAACCACTGTTGCCTATCCAATTAAAGGAACAAAGTATTACAGCAAAGTCAGCGATAAGGTCTTAACCCATCTTGATTGGCAGGCTCGCACCGACCGCGACTTGGGCGTTTCCGGCCGTTATTCAGCCCGCTTCTATGATCATGCCACTCGTTGGATGGTGAATGAGGTCAATTTGAGCAAGGCTCGACACAACAACTCGGCCAACTATCTCCAGATGGCGAAGATGTTTGCTAATGCCAAACGCGGCCGTCTTGGCATGCGACTAACTCAACATGAACGAGAAGGGAGTGATGATCAGGCTAATGGCGGGCGGGGTTGGGAAACGGCCGAACGGGCCAACGAAGGCTGGTAGTTAGTCATACCCTTCCAAACAGCCTCTATGGCAACCTACCTCCAACAACTGCGCCAATCTCCCTATCAATTCATCCTCATCCTATTATTAGCCCTTTCTGGCATTTATTTACACGGCACTAGTCTCCAAAATCATCTCGTTAATACCAACCCCAGGCAGACCGACCAACGGGCCTATCTTACTGCTGCCAGAGAGCTGCGAGAGACAAACTATAACTACCTGGTTCCACGCAACCAGATGCCGGTCTATCCATTATTGCAATCGCTCGTTTACGAACCAGGTATGACGGAGGATGAACATTTTGTCGTTGGCAAAGATTTCAACATCTTCCTGTCACTCATTATCCTGACAGGTCTATTTTGGTTTTTCCAGCGTTATCTTCCTCCAGTATTGACCTTGATTTTTATGCTCATTACTGGCTTCATGGTCTTTATGTTCAAGGCGCCCTTTTTCCAAGCAGAGTTACTATTCTATCTCTTGAATTTTATCGGCTTCCTGCTCTTGATTCGGATGCTTCGAATGCCGACCAACAAAACCGGACTAATGACTGGTTTTCTTTTTGGCATCGCCCATATGACCAAAGCTTCAGTTAGCATTGGTCTGGCACTGTTCTTTCTCATTATGGCTGCCCAGATATTGATTGATCTGGTTTATCATCGGGTCCCCTACAAAAAACTTCTGAGACATAAAGTTTTACCATCGACGCTGCTCTTTTTGACTTTTCTGTTGTCCATTTCAATTTATCTCATCAACAGCAAAGAAGTTTATGGGCATTACTTTTATAATGTCAACTCGACCTTTTACATCTGGTATGATAATTGGCAAGAGGCAAAGGTTGGCACGATCGCCCATGGAGATCATGTTGGTTGGCCCGATTTGCTCGATGAAGAAATTCCAAGCCCCGCTAAATATTTCCAGGAACATACCTTTGGCCAAATAGTAAAAAGAATTCAGGATGGTTTGTTGCGGGTTCTATCCAACTCTTTGTTGTCATACGGTTATGCTTTATATGTGTTGCTCTACTCGCTCGTGTTATTTACCTTCTCGCTCTTAAGTTGGCGGTTGCTCATTGCAAAAATCCAACAATACTTTTGGCTGATTCTCTTTATCGCGGCCTATTTTATTTTCTATCTTCTAGCAATAGCATGGTATTCTTCACTTGCAACGGGTAATCGCTTCATCCTGGCTTATTTCCTACCCTATATGTTCGTTCTGTTTTATATTCTGCGCTCGACGGAACATTATTTCGGTACTCAGGCCATGCGATTGTTGCAAATTATTAATGGGCTTGTCTTATGTGCCCTTGCAGGGCATATTTATTATATTATGACGACGACTATCTCTTCTTTTTACGGTGGTTTATAAAGTTAATCCTCAAGAATAAACATGATTGATCCGGCCGTTTTTGACACATTCGCCACAACCTATGACAATGATTTCACTCAGACGAGATTAGGGCAGATGCTGCGCGGCCGTGTTTGGAAAACGTTGGAGCACTATTTCAATTCCGGCGACCACATTCTGGAGTTGGCCTGTGGCACGGGTGAAGACGCGTTGTGGTTGGCTGGACGTGGTGTGCAGGTGACGGCGACGGATGGGTCGGCCGTTATGGTTCGGACGGCACAGGCGAAGGCCCAACAAGCTGGTTTTGAAAAGCAGATAACTACGCGGCAGCTTTCACTCCAGGAGATTGCCGAAGGTGATCATAGCTTGCTTCAGTTTGATGGGGTCTTGAGCAATTTTGGCGGCTTGAATACGATTGGCGAATGGCGGCCGTTGGCAAAGTCGTTGGCGCGACTGGTGAAGCCAGGGGGGAAGGTGGTTTTGGTTCCGATGGGGCCGGTTTGTCTGTGGGAGGTAGGGTGGTATGTGGGACACGGCCGATTTCGAGAAGCCTTCCGCCGGTTTAGGAAGGTGAGTGAGGCGAAAATCGGTCCAGCGACTATTCCTATCTGGTATCCTTCGGCGGGACGTTTGAAAAGAGCATTCCAGCCCTGGTTTGGGTATGTGGAGACGTGCACTTTAGGTCTGTGGCTGCCGCCCAGTTATTTGGATCACCTGGTTAATCGCTGGCCGAGGTTGTTTTCGCGGTTAAATGGGTTTGAGGCGGCGACGGCTCGATTGACAGGTGGTTGGGGGGATCATTATATTATTTGTTTTGAAAGGTTATAATGTGCCGAGGTCGCCGGGGGGTGCAACCCGCCCGGCTACAAAGGTGCGCCCGGTGAACCGGGCTGGATGATGGTTATTTGAACCATTTTTGATTTATTCTAATGGACAAACAGACAAACATTGCGACAGTTGCAAATAGTTATTTTTTGACCCGGCCGAATGCTTCTTTATGGCGGCGGGTGTTGGGGGGTGTTGTTCGGAATTGGTTGGCGTTGCGTTACCGGGTGTTGGGTCGGCGGTACGGCCGTCTTGTACTGGAGGAGATTGATGGGGTGCCGTTGATTGTGCTGCCGGAGGTGTTTAATCCGGTGCTGTTGCGGACGGGGGAATTTATGGTGCGGGCTTTGGAAAGTGTGCCTATTTCACCTCAAGTTAAGGTGTTGGATTTGGGGACTGGTTCGGGGGTTGGGTCGGTTTTTTCGGCGCGGCGCGGCGCGGTGGTGACGGCTGTTGATATTAACCCGGAGGCGGTGCGCTGTGCGCGGATGAATGCGTTGTTGAACCGGTTGGAGGATAGGATTGAGGTGTTGGAGGGGGACTTGTTTAGTCCGTTGGGGGATGAGCGGTTTGATATTGTGTTGTTTAATCCACCGTTTCATCGAGGGCGGCCGAATGATGGGCTAGACCATGCCTGGCGGGGGGAGGATGTGTTTGAGCGGTTTACGGCCGAGTTGCGGGATAGATTAACGTCTGATGGGATGGCGCTGCTGGTGTTGTCTTCGGATGGCGATTGTTATGAATTGGTTGAGATGTTGGCAGAAGGGGGATATGCTGTCACAATTAGGGCTGAGAAGAATTTGATTAATGAGCAGTTGATGATGTATGAAGTACGAGCTTGAAAAAAATCTAGCCACGAATTACACAAATTACACAAATTTTTTAGATTATTATTCGTGAAAATTGGTGTTAATTCGTGGCCAACATTATGTGATGAATAGTTATGATTATTTTGTATAACCCTCAATCCTCTGCGAACCGGAAGCCGATTTTGCCGATGTCTTTGTTGGCGGTCGGGGCGGTGTTGGAGGATAAGTATGCGTACCGGATTATTGATGGTAATTTGGAAGATGACCCTTTGGCGGTGTTGGATTCGGCCGTTCGGGAGGCTGGTTCGGATGCGATTTTAGGGCTGACGGTGATGCCAGGGCCGCAGTTGGAGCAGGCGATTCCGTTGTGCCGGACGTTGAAGGAGCGGTTTCCTGATTTGACGGTTATTTGGGGTGGGTATTTTCCGACGCAGCATTGGGATGTGGTGCTGAATGCGGAGTATGTTGATTTTGTGGTGCGGGGACATAGTGAGTTTGTGCTCCTTCAATTGTTAGGCGAACTTGAACGACCCAGTGGGCCGGATTTGGGGTCGATTCCGGGGCTGGCTTATCGGGATGAGGATGGGGTGGCGGTGACGAATGCGCTGGCTCCGATTCCGCATCCAAGTAAGCTGCCGAAATGGAATTTTGATAGGGTGGAGACGGGGCGGTATGTACGGCCGACTTTCCTGGGGTCGCGGACGTTGGGCTACCATTCGTCATATGGCTGTCCGTTCTTCTGCAATTTTTGTGCGGTGGTGAATATGGTAAACGGCCGTTGGTTCCCGGAACCGGCGCAGGATGTGGCGGATGTGGTGCATATGTACAATGAGCGATGGGGGGTGAATGCGGTTGAGTTTTATGATAACAATTTCTTTACGCAGCAGTCGCGGGTGGCGGAGTTTTCGGAACGGGTGATGGATTTGGGGATTTCCTGGTGGGGTGAGGGGCGAATTGACACGATGCAAATGTATTCGCATGAGACGTGGCAGAAAATGGCTGATTCGGGGCTGCGGATGGTCTTTATGGGGGCGGAATCAGGGTCGGATGAGACGTTGAAGCGGATGGATAAGGGGGGCAAAATGAGTACGGAGCGGACGCTGGAGATGGCGAAGTTGATGAAGTCGTATGGGGTTGTGCCGGAGTTTTCATTTGTAATGGGCAATCCGCCGGACCCGGAGGGGGATTTGCGGCAGACGATGGAGTTTATTCGCAAGGTGAAGGGGATTAACCCGGATACGGAGATTATTATGTATCTGTATACGCCGGTTCCGTTGGGTGGGGATTTGTATGAGCAGGCGAAGGCGGATGGCTTTGCTTTTCCGGAGACGTTGGAGGAGTGGGTTAGCCCGGAATGGTTGGACTTTTCGCAGCGACGGAGTACGACGATGCCTTGGATTAAGCGGACGCTGCAAGACCAGATTCATGATTTTGAACGGGTGATTAATGCGTATTATCCGACTTCGACGGATGCGAAGTTGTCGGGAATGTGGCGGAATGTGCTGCGGGCGGCCAGCGCCTGGAGGTATCATCTGCGGTTTTATCATTTTCCAATTGAGCTGCGGGCGTTGCATAAGGTGGTGGCTTATCAACGGCCGGAGACTTCGGGGTTTTAAGGCATATTTTCGAGTAGATACAAAATTAATTGCGAAAAAATTTGATACCCACAACCATTGCCCAAAAACTAAAAAGTGCAAACGATAAAGTGCGAACGAAACTAAGTGCATCAACAAATGGGTATAAACCGCCTAACAAGCCAAATACACCACTAATCAAAACAATCCATGCCATCCAACGCGGCCAACCTTGATTCTGCAATCTCAACAATGTTGCACCAAACAATAATCCGGCAACAGCAAGCAACAAGCCAGCCAATAAAGCAGTTGCATTACGGAAGTAAATTAAGGCAAGACTGGTTGTGCTTATGGCAGATTGTTCTGTTCCGGTAACAGCAATATAGTCAAGGGCAAGACCTTGTGCAATACCAATAGTCATTGTTGTTTCCAATAATAGACAAACAGAGGCAATTGTAATTAGCACAGCCGCGTAACGAATCAAAATTTGGTCCTCGTCGAGGTACGTAGCAAGCCCAATACCGAAAATAATCATTAAGACATTGGCAAGATTGAATAGCCACATAGCGCCAACAACCGTATTGAGATTCTCTGCCATTATGGTTAAAACATTTCCAACATCTCCCATCTCTAAAGATTGCTCAGTTAGGCCGATACTGGCGGTCATTCCAACAGCAATAAGTGTGATAACAAAATATAAAATCCCGCTAATAGCTATGACTTTTTGTAAAGTTTTCACCTCATATTTCTCCCACTTACTCTAAGCTGTCATGATTTGGAAATTATGTAATTTGGCTAAGATCGCTTAGCCAAATGAACCTGTTATTGCTTTATTATAACCAAGGGCTTTCAAGGAAAGCCAACCCAATTCAAACAATTATGTATAGTTTTATTTGATCATGTTGAAGGGAAATGGGAGTCCTCCGGAGAAAATTCAATGACACTTAATACTCGTAAGGAAAGTCTGAAAGATAAGGAAGGTATTTATGGAGTGAATAAGGCAGCGTTTGGACGGCCGAATGAGGCGGAGTTAGTGGAAAGGCTGCGAGAGGGGGATGGCATAACGTTGTCATTGGTAGGGGTGTTGGACGGCCGTATCATAGGGCATGTGTTGTTTACGCGGGTGGTGTTGGAGATGGAGGGCGGGAAAACGGCCGAGGGCGTTGGGTTGGGGCCGGTGGCGGTTTTACCGGAATTTCAGGGGCAGGGGTTTGGGTCGCGGTTGATTCGGGCGGGGATTGAGCGGTGTCGGGCGGCGGGGGAGGGGTTTATGGTGGTGTTGGGACATTCTGATTATTATCCGAGGTTTGGTTTTCGGCCGTCTGTTGAGTTTGGGATTCGGTGCCAGTGGGAGGTGCCGCTGTCAACTACCCATTTTTAATACCAACCTAAAATGGAATCTTACTCGGGTATGGGAGCCTCGCCTTTTTCTTTGGTTCTTTCTTTTCTGGGCGAGTCTAAAAAGAAAGAACAATCCTGATTGGCAATGACCAGTCCTTGCTCGCGAAAGATAAACGGGGGCAATCCACCAAGAGCATCATGCGGCCGGAGTGAATTGTAATCAGTCAACCATTCTTCAGTCAGCACTCTGACCTCAGCCAGGGAATCAAACAAATATATATCCAGAATCTCTTCACGATAGGTCCGGTTAAAACGCTCAATATAAGCATTCTGGGCCGGTTTGCCAGGCTCAATATAAGCCATAACAACGCCATTTTGCTCAGCCCAGACTTGCAGCAGATGAGCAATCAGTTCAGGGCCATTATCACAGCGGACTTGGTCCGGATAGCCACCTCGTTCAGATGCCAACTGCTCCAGAACACGCCTAACACGGGCTGCTGGCAATGAGGTGTCAATTTCAATCCACAACCCTTCGCGGTTGTAATCATCAAGAACGTTGAACGTACGAAAGGTGCGGCCGTCAGTCAAACTGTCACTCATGAAATCTATCGACCAACTTTGATTGGGTTCAGCTGGTGAACAAAGCCGCTTTGGTTCTCGAGATGGCAGCCGTTTCTTAGGCTTTTGTCTCAAGTTTAGCCCCAACTGCCGATATACTCGCCAGACCCGCTTGTGATTCCAGCGATGACCATCTAATCGAAGGCGTCGATACATTTTCCAGAAACCCCAACGAACATGCCTTTCGGCTGTCTCCAACAACGCTACCTCAATCTCTTGGTCATTTGCCCGCCTTGGCTGGTAACGCCAAGCTGTTCGACTCAATCGGAATAATCGGCAGGCATGTCGTTGGCTTAATCCATGAACCGATTGGGCCCAGCCGACTAACTGCCGCTTGATAGCTGTCGTTACAGTTTTTTTTCGAGTGCTTCTTTGATAACTCGATGTTCCAGGCTAAGCTCGGCATACATCTCTTTCAACCGTCTATTTTCTGCCTCAAGTGTTCGAAGCCGGGCCAGTTGGCTGGCTTCCATGCCGCCGTACTTGGCTTTCCATTTGTAAAATGTGCTTTTGCTAATGCCGTGTTCGCGACACAAATCGGTGACAGCAACACCGGCTACAGCCTGATTCAAGATGCCTATTATTTGATGTTCGCTGAATCGTGATTTCTTCATATGGAACCTTCCTTATAGTATTGTGCCGGAAAATTCCATTTTTGTCTGGCTTTATTTTAGGGGTAGCTTACCACGCCGGAGGCTTTTATGGTGATGGAATTGGAAGGAGGAGTGCTTGAGGATAAATCTGGGCTTATTAGATACAGACCTGAATTTGGTTGATAGGTTTTCAGAATTATAATATGGATAGTGCTGATTGCCGAAACAATAATATGGTTAAACACATTCTTAAAACCATCTTTACAGAAAAGAAAACGATAATATGGATTACCTGGCTGCTGATAGGACTGGCAGCTATCTCGACTGTTGGATGTTCTAGAGGAGAAGTTGGTCAACCCCAGGAAATAGGCCCGACCGACGAAGGCATGATTGCCGTTTTGCTGCCGGACTCAGCCACTTCTGCCCGTTGGGAAACGGACGACCGGCGTTTCTTTGAGCAGGCCTTTGACGAAGCGGGGGTACGCTACATCATTGTTAATGCTGAAATGGATGCCCGGGTTCAACAGACTCAGGCAGAGCAAGCAATTACGAATGGCGCTAAAGTTATATTGCTCGTCAATCTGGACAGCGGCAGTGGTGCGGCAATTATCGCCCAGGCACGGGAGGCAGGCGTTCACATTATTGATTATGACCGCTTAACAATTGAAGGCCCAGGTGCAGATTTATACGTCAGTTTTGATAATACGGCCGTTGGCCGTCTAATGGCTGAAACGTTAGCCCCTATTATCAACAATTTGGATGTGGAGGTTCCTCGTATTGTCCAATTAAATGGCTCCCAAACTGACAATAATGCCACAATGCTCCGGGAAGGGGCTTATTCTATTACGCAAACTTATTTTGAAAGCGGTATGTGGGAGCTGGTCGATGAACAGACAGTACCAGATTGGGACAACCAACAAGCACTCATAATCTTTGAACAAATGTTGACCGCATCAGGTGGCAATATCGATGCTGTTTTTGCTGCAAATGACGGCCTGGCCAGTTCAGTGATTGCCGCCCTAAAAAGTCAAAGATTAAGGCCGCTGCCATTGAGTGGGCAAGACGCAACGGTCTCTGGCATACAAAATATTATGGCTGGCTGGCAAACCATGACCGTATATAAACCGATTCAGTTAGAAGTGACAGCAGTCGCCAATGCAGCCATCGCTTTGCTGCGTGGTGAAGAAGTTTCATCCCTAACAAGTGACACGATAAGCAACGGACAATCCAATATACCTTACATCAAACTGATGCCTATTGCGGTTACTTCCGATAATATTGCAGAGACAGTAATTGCCGATGGGTTCCGAACATGGGATGAAATTTGTGTTGGCGAATACGCTCAATATTGCCCATCTGATTGATAAATCATGTTACGTATGAGACGGATGAATGATTATTTTCGTGAGAATCTGGTGCGAGTGCGCTCCGGTGAAATTGGCTCCTTGCCCATTGTTCTGGGACTGATTGTCATTGTCATCATTTTCCAGTCACAAAATCAAAATTTTCTGACAGCCCGTAATTTTGTCAATCTGATTGTCCAAATGGCAGGCTATACCGTAATCGCAATTGGTGTGGTATATGTGCTTCTGGTTGGGGAAATTGACCTATCGATTGGCTATGTTAGTGCGGTTGCAGCAGTGTTTATGACACTCCAGTTGCAAGAACCAACCAGTTGGCCCTGGTACACGGCCGTTACCGTTTCTCTAATGGTAGCCGGGGGCATTGGCATCATGCACGGCCTCATCATCACCCGGTTCCGCGTCCCTTCGTTCATTGTCTCCCTCGCCGCCTTGCTGGCATGGAATGGAGTGGTCCTCATCCTGATTGGCTCGGCAGGAACGGTCATCATTCAGGATCAGGTTGTCGTAGGCATTGCCAGCTACTTTTTGCCACAGAGCTTGGGATGGATAGTGGCAATCATTACATCCGCCATTTATGCCATAAGCCAGCTACAACAATGGTATGTCTCCCGGCGACAAGGAAAAATAGGCCAACCTGGACTTTTTCTTCTCTTGCGAATCGGGGTCATGGTCACCTTGTGTTTAGGCGTGGTCGTTATTGCCAACCGTGACCGCGGCGTCCCCTTTGTGGGTGTCTTACTACTGATTTTATTGGCCGGATTTACCTTCCTGGCCACAAAGACCAAATTCGGCCGTTATATTTATGCAGTCGGCGGAAACAAAGAGGCAGCCCGCCGCGCTGGCATAAATGTGGATCGGGTATTGGTCGCAGTTTTCATGATTTCCAGCTTGATGGCTGGCGCTGGCGGCATCGTCCTGGCCTCACGTCTCCGTTCGGTGGATACGGCCGCTGGCGGCGGCAATTTACTTCTCAACTCCATCGCTGCGGCCGTAATTGGTGGAACCAGTCTGTTTGGCGGTAGCGGTAAAGTGTCCAGTGCTTTGTTGGGGGCATTGGTGATTGCCAGCGTAGAAAATGGCATGGGCCTGCTGGGATTGAGCGCAGGTGTGAAGTTTGTCGTCACTGGGATGGTATTGCTTCTGGCCGTTTTAATTGATGCAGTTTCACGACGAAATCGTACGAAGCCAGGAATTAGCTGAGAGTATCCAGGTAAATTTCTTGTTCCTGCGGCGTCATTCGTGGATGGGGAATTTCCACGTTAATCAACAAGCCACCATCCGACAAATTGCGGAACTGCATACGTCCGCCCAATAAAGCCACCCGCTCACTAAGGCCCAGCAAGCCAAAATGACCAGCCTCACTCAATTTCCCCAAATCAAAACTGGTCTGTAAACCGACCCCGTTATCGGCAATCGAAATAGACAACATACGCGGTGACGTATGTCTGAGGACGATTTCAGCCCGACTGGCTTCCGCGTGTTTCCAAATATTATTCACGCCTTCCTGAATGATTCGGAAAATAGAAAGCTCAATCGCTTCTGGCAAACGGCCGAAATTGTCGTCAATCTCCAATTTCACTTCAATTCCCGTGCGTCTGCGCCAATCATGGAGATAAGACTTGAGCGCTGCGCCTAATCCCAGGCTGTCAATCGTCGGCGGGCGCAAATTGCCACAAATTCGGCGCAAATCTTCAACCATCGTTAGGATATTTTGGCGCATCTCCGTCCAATGATCTCGTAATGCTGGTAGCCCATCGGCCTTGGCTTCCATTTCTTCCAAATCGTAATTGAGGCTCAATAAATCCTGAATCAATTGATCATGCAGCTCTCGGGCCAACCGTTTACGCTCCTGCTCCCGTTCGGTCAGCAAACGCCGTTGAGCATCTTGCAAAGCCAGGTTAGCGGTGTCAAGCGCGTTCACCTGAAAGGCTAGCTGTTCCACAAGATTTTGATTCAAATTGTCCTGCGCCCTCAGGTCGCGTTTCAACAGCATCTGATTATGGCGTAGTGTTTCGGCCTGCTTGCGAGCGCGATAATAGCTGTCCAACGCCCAAATGACAGGGGTATGCTGCTGATCGGCCGTTCCCACTAAGGCTGCCACAATTCGCTCCTTATTGGCTGCATCAGTACGAAATTCCCCTCTAATTCTTCCCTGGCGCATAACGACAATCCGGTCCGTAACCCCAAATAGATGATCTAAGTTTTGGCTGCTTAATAGGACGGCGACACCTTTCTTTTGCCAGCTTCGCACCAAGCCAAGAAGCCGTTCCTGGTAAGGCATGCTTAACAGCAAGCTGGGGTCGTCAATCAGAATGACTTTAGACGGCCGTGCCATCACTTGAGCAATCGCCACCAACTGCCGCTTTTCACTCGCAAGATCGGCCACCCTCGCTTTCAGGGAGGGAAATTCAACATCCAGAGACAACAGCAAACGACCAGCTTCCTCATCCATCTTTCCCTGATTTGGAATCCTCAACCAATTGGGCAAAAAAGGCCAGCATGTTTCATAACCCAAAAAAATGTTACTCGTTACATCAAGCTGCTCTATTAATTCTGGCTCTTGGTGAATGACATTGATGCCGTAAGTTTGAGCTTGAAACGGCCACTGCAACCGCCTGCCATCCATATATAAATCGCCGGTGTCCGGCTCCTGCAAACTGGCGATAATCTTAATCAGGACCGATTTTCCCGCGCCACTGCGACCGGCCAACCCTACAACCTCCCCCGGCCTGATACTCAGATTCACATTTTGAAGAACCGCCAGGTTGCCAAATTGCTTGGACAAATTGACCGCTTGCAATAAAGGTTGATCGACCATTACATCACTGCATCTTCCACAATTTGACGAAGGGTATCGGCATTCAGAACTTTTTTGTCTAAAAACGCCGTTGCCCCCGCCTGCAAACCACGCCTATGAAACTCCCGGTCAGGATAGGCGCTTATCAAAATAATCCGCGACGACGATAACATCGACTTGAGTCGCCTGGCACAATTAATACCATCTTCATCGGCCAACACTACATCAACCAGGACAATCCAAGGGGAGACCTGGCGGGCGATTTTCAGCGCATCGGCCGTATTGCTGGCTTCATAAACCACCGCCTGGGGGTGAACCCTGTTTAACAACCTGCAAATTTGTCCCCTATAACGCTTGTTATCATCAACGACCAAAATCGTGGTCTCTTTAGCAGTTGAGGTGTCAATTTTTGTCAATTCATCAGCCATTTTCTGGCCAGTACGAGCTAATAGTTCAGGGTTATCTCGAACATAGCGGGCGGCTGACAGACGATTAGAGACATCAAGCTGACGGTATAAGCGGGTTAGGTGGTTCTCAATCGTCTTGATACTCAGGTTTAGTTCCAGAGCAATCGCCCGATTATCATATCCATCAACCAACAATCGAAGTATCTCCTGTTGGCGTGACGACAACTTTGGCAGGTTCGTTAAGGAACGCTGTGGATTTATTAACTTGTCTAATAAGCGGCTGGATACCCATCGCTCGCCAGAAAGTACCCGCACAACCGCAAGGCGTAAATCGTTCAGGGATTGGTCTTTTAAATGATAACCATTGACGCCAGCGCTTAACAAGCCCTGGACATAAATGTCATCATCATAAGCGCTGACCACAAGGATATATAACTTCGGGTAAAGTACGCGAATACGCTTGATTGACGCAATTGGCTCGAAATCAGGCATGGTGACATCAATTAACAAGCAATTAGGCTGTAACTCTTCTAATGCTTGCATCAAACCAGGACCATCCCCAACCTCTCCTAAGACCTCGAGGTTAGGTATTTCATCAAGTGCCTTGCGAATCCCTTCCCTGACCACAGCATGGTCATCAGCCAGGAGAACACGGGCTTTATTCATTGAATCATTATGCCAAATGAACAAAGTTACATCTACTTTCCTTCCTCCTATTCATCTTAGGGGAAATCCCCTAATCATTAGGGGGTAATCCCTCTACTATGAAGGGGGACATAAGGGTACACAATCGTTTGTTATTCGTGTTTAATATATAAAAGCTACAATTATTGGTCAATTTTTAATAAGGTTGGCCCTTAGACATTGTACGATGAAGGAGGTGGTAAAAGGAAAATAAAATCTCACCTTACAATCGATTTGGCTAATACATTACTGTCCTTCGAGAGATTTTCCCTCAAAAACAATTTTGAAGATTGAATTTCCCTATTTCCGTTAGCCCATATGCCAAACTTTTCATATTATATGTTAGGAGAAGAAAATGAGTAAGAATTATTTACGTACCCTATTGATGCTGTTGATGGTCTTAGCCCTCTCAGCATTTGTCCTTACTGCCTGTGGCGGTGGGGAGGAAGAGCCAGAGACACCAGCCACCGAAGAGACGACATCTGAAGAACCCGAAGCCGAAGAACCTGAAGCGGAAGTAACCGGCCAGGTTGGTATCGTATTGCCAACCCGAGACGAGCCACGCTGGATTCAGGACGAAACTCGATTTCGGGAATCACTAGAAGCCCAGGGTTATGAAGTTGAAATCCTGTTCAGCCAGGGCGACTCCGCTGTCGAGTTGGCGAACGTGGAACAACTGTTAACCAGAGGTATTGAGGTTCTGATTCTGACCCCCCATGACGGGGCCGCTGCTGCTGCATCGGCCGAAGCCGCCCGCGCCGCTGGGGTAAAGGTCATCGCTTATGACCGCCTGATTCTGAACACTGACGCCGTTGATTACTATGTCACCTTCGACAGCATTGCCGTTGGTGAAGCCCAGGCCCAATACCTGGTTGACCATGCTTCCGGCAGTGATAACCCGCTCTATCTCTATGCTGGTGCGGCCAGCGACAACAACGCCTTTCTGTTCTTTGAAGGGGCCTGGAACGTTTTGCAGCCCAAGATTGCCGATGGTACCTTTGTCATCAAGAATTCCAGCGAAGCGGTTGCATTGCAAGGCAATGCTGAGTTGAGTCGGGAACAGATGGCCGACATTCTGGGCCAGATTACAACCGAGTGGGATTTCGATACCGCCAAAAGTTTGGCGGAAGCCCATCTGACCGCCGCCGCTGCTGAGGACAAGGGTGATGTCTTTATCCTGGCTCCCAATGATGGTACAGCCCGCGCCATTGCCGATGCCTTCGCAGCCGATGCAGACGTTTCTAGCTACCTGGTCACCGGTCAGGATGCTGAGGTAGCCTCAGTTCAGTACATCATAGACGGCCGTCAATCGATGACCGTCCTGAAAGATGTCCGTACCCTCGTTGCTGACGCCATCGCTGCGGCCGTTACCTTCCTGACAGGTGGCACACCAGAAGAGACAACCACCTACAACAATGGCAACATTGATGTTCCGGCCAAGCCATCCGAGGTCATCACCGTTGACCAGGACAATGTCCAGGAAGCGGTCATTGACTCTGGTTACTGGGATGCCAGCGAATTCACTGGATTAGACGGATAGTTATAGTTCAGGTGCCAGGCACTTTATATATAGTCACTTCCAAACGATAGAAACGATAGACGTTTGAAAGTGCCTGGCACCTTTTTTACAATTCGAGGAGGATAGGATGAACCAGCCAGCAGGTAAGGAACTGGTCGTTGAAATGCGGGGGATAAAGAAGCATTTTGGCGCAGTTCGGGCATTGAAAGGGGTTGACCTGGCGCTGCACCGGCATGAAGTGTTGGGCCTGATGGGCGACAACGCCGCCGGAAAATCAACGCTGATGAAAGTCTTAAGCGGCGCCTATACCCCGAGTGAAGGGGGAATTTTCATTGAAGGTAATGGGGTTGAGCTATCCAGTCCAATGGACGCTCGACGAATGGGCATCGAAATGGTTTATCAGGATTATGCCCTTTCCAACAACCTTGATGTGGCGGCCAATGTCTTTATGGGGCGAGAAGTTGTCCAATTCAGTTTGGGGCCAATTAAAGTAATGGACCACGCCCACATGGAACTGGAAACGAAAAAGCTCCTCGAACGCCTCCGAATAAATGTTGCCTCGGCCCGCCAAAAAGTAGAGAGATTGTCCGGCGGCCAGCGACAGGCAGTGGCTATCGCCAGAGCGACCGCTTTTGGGGCCAAGGTCATCATCATGGACGAGCCAACGGCCGCATTAAGTGTGGCCGCTATTGATAAGGTGATTGACCTCATTCGCCAGCTTAAAGAACAAGGGTCATCGGTCATTATCATCAGCCATCGTCTGGAAGATATCTACCGGGTTGCAGACCGTATGATTGTCCTTCGTCAGGGACGCAAGGTCTGTGATACACCGGTAGAAGGTGATATTAATGAATTCCGCGAACGTGTTGTGGCCTACATGGTTGGCGCACGAGATGATTTCGCCGAGACAGCCACCGTTCAATAAGTGACCGTCCGCAATTAGTAAGCGGAATTGTGCGGACAGTTTAGGAGTAAGCGGCCTCCTCATTAGATAATTTATTTTTAGCCGCTTACTAAGACCCAGGAGATTCAAGATGTCACTTCAAGATGTTCAAAAACTTTTTCGTGAAAACATACGCGATTATGGGATGTTCATTGCCTTGGGCGTTATCTGGCTGATTTTTGCCATAACGACTGATGGTTTATTTATTTCCTCCCGAAATCTTGTCAACCTGGTAAATCAGAGTGGCTATATTGCCGTCTTGGGGGTTGGCATGACCCTGGTCATTGTCATTCGCCATATTGACCTGTCGGTTGGTTTTTTGGCGGGCTTTCTTGGGGCGGTTGCAGCTACCGCGATGGTATCCTGGAATCTGCCCGTAGGGGTGGTTATCCCGCTTGTTTTGGTCTTGGGCATGATTGCTGGCCTGATTACCTCCTTCCTGGTCGCCGTTTTGGGCGTTCCAGCCTTTGTGGCCACGTTGGCCGGATGGCTGGGCTACCGGGGGGCATTACAGCTTGTGACCAGAGCGACTGGCACGATTGTCATTCCCAACGAAACATTCAACGCGCTGGGTAATGGCTTCATTCCAGACATTCCCGGACTGACATTATTTCCGGAAAGGCATAATGTCACCGTGCTCCTGGGATTGATTGGCGTCATCTTATATGTTGCAAGCGCCATCAGGTCTCGCCAGAAAAGGGGTAGTAACCAGGCTGATGCCTTGCCGATGCCGCTTTTTGTTCTGAAGCTGGTCTTTATCTCCGCCTTAATCGGTGGTGGGGCCTGGCTTTTGTCTGGCTTTCAAGGTTTGTCCTGGACGGCCGTAATCGTACTAATCGTGGTCATCATCTATGATTTCATGACCCGCAGAACCGTGCTTGGTCGGCATATCTATGCCGTTGGCGGCAACCCGGAAGCGGCCGAATTGAGCGGTATCAGCGTCACCAAAATCACCCACATCGTCTTTGCCTCAATGGGTATGTTATCTGCGTTGGCGGGCATTCTCTTTGCCGCCCGGCTGCGGTCTGCCACAACGACCGCTGGTACGCTCTTTGAGCTAGATGCTATTGCGGCCGCCTTCGTCGGCGGCGTCTCCGCAGGGGGCGGCGTTGGCTCAGTGGTCGGTTCAATCGTTGGCGCATTGGTCATGGTCTCTCTGACCAGCGGCATGAACCTGATGGGCCTCGATATCTCCTACCAGTTCATCGTTCGAGCGCTCGTCCTTGCTGGTGCAGTTATCTTTGATGTAACCACCCGTAAAAGAACGGTTCGTTAGGGGAACGGGTTCTTTTCTGATGTATAAAAGGAAGTAAGTTACGCATTAAATTTATTTTGTAACATAACCAAAATTATAGTTGTTGACACGGTTTAACGAATAGATTCTTCGCCTCATTGAGTTCAGAATGATGGGTTAGGTTATCGGATTTTGGCCGTCTGTTGAGTTTGGGATTCGGTGTCAGTGGGATGTGCCGGTGGAGGTTTTTATGGTGATGGAATTGGAAGTGGGAGCGCTTGAGGGGAAATCGGGGGTTATCAAATATCGGCCTGACTTTGGTGCGTAAAATGAAGCACGGCCGAAATCGCTAAATAAATTGCTCCTTTCCCAACAATCATTTATACTAAAAGTGTCTATACACTGTAAGTACATTGAAAGGTTAGAGATGGTTCGTAAAATATTCAAAACGGGCAACAGCTTTGTCATTTCTCTGCCAAGAGAATCATTGCAACAGCTTGGGCTGCAAGAGGGGAGCGAAGTAAATGTGGCCGTTGACCAGGAAGAAGGGCGCATCATTATCGAGCGGAGCCAGCCGCCTCTGGCTGACATTGACGCTGATTTTGCCCAACAGTTAAATGATTTCATAGAAAATTATCGCCCTGCCCTTGAAGCCCTGGCTAAATGACCGTTTATCTGACGGTACAGCAAGTGCTGTTTGTTCACGCTCGTCTGATTGATACGACAGGTGGCGAACACGGCGTTCGGGATTTAGGGTTATTGGAATCGGCCGTTGCCCGTCCTCAAGCAACGTTTGATGGGCAAGACCTCTATCCTGATCTGTTCCAAAAAACGGCCGATATGATGGAGTCATTGATTCAAAATCACCCCTTTGTTGATGGTAACAAGCGAACGGCCGTTACTGCGGCAGCGATGTTTCTGGTACGGAACGGCCGTCACCTGCAAACTACAAACGAGGAACTGGAACGTTTCACTTTTCAGGTTGTAATAGAACGGCCGTCACTGACAGCTATCGCTGACTGGTTTAAAGTCAATTCGCATTCGATATCATAAAATTTCAAGCAGCCGACCATGTTGGGCAGAAGTTTATGGTGGTGTTGGGGCATTTGGAGTTTTATCCGAGGTTTGGTTTTCGGCCGTTTGTTGAGTTTGGGATTTGATGCGAGTGGGATGTGCCGGAGTAGGTTCTATGGCGATCTCATTAATTGAAGGAGCAATTAATATACTTGGTCTAATTCGGTATAAAGAAAGGTAAGTTTACAATGTGGAAGTAAGAAATAGCGACTAATCCGATTCAGTTAATATTTAAAAAGAAAGGGCATGTGAATTTTCTCTTATCAACAATTTGTTACTAAACTATTTTCGTTAATGATTATACATATTTTTTCTACTTGACCAGGATTAGTAGTCAAAGTCAAGCTATGGTTCCTATTTGCCCTTTTCCATAAAATACTCCCGTCCCTTGAAATATTTATATCATATGTATACAACCCACTAGAACTCCATATTAGCATCTCAAATTTGTTTTCTCCATTTGTGATAAATTTAGAAATATCTTGAGATGAAAATTCACCAAAACCACTCTTATATGTCCCGGCAGCAACAAACCCATTAACTAATAGCAACCCGAAATCTTCTGCCTCAAACAAAACTTCCCATTTCCCATGTCTATTTTCATCAATTGAATCAGGAAGTTCCAATTCATAAATATCACCATTTTCATTAATGTTCAGGTTTCTTACTAAAGTAGTAGTATATGTAAGAGTAGTTTGTCCCGAATCATGCCATTTCAATATACTGTTATGCCTAATTTCAAACTCCCAATCCCCCGGTCCAGATCCATTAAGATGTACGAGAGAAATGGTATTATTATCATTGGTTAAATAATTATCTATATTTATCCAGCCAGAATTGGTTCTTCTATAAGTCACCCCCACAATTTGTTGATTAACAAGTATAGCATCTATGTCATCATTTCGGAATGCCCTCACACGCCAACCACGCTGACCAACTTGATATCTATCTAGAAAATAGTAACCTGAAATTACAGCTAGAGTTACGCTTAAAATAATGAATACCGGATAAATTCTTCGCTGGGTAAAATACCTTAATGTCTTTTTCTTGATAGTTTTCCTAACAAGATTGGATTTATAGATTTCTCCTTCAGACAAGCTTCTCTCATTAATTTCATTCCGGTCGACAAGATCGTCGGATTCAAGTTCAAACTTCCAATAAGAATTTGGCCTTAATTCTACACATTTTTCGACTAACAAATCCAATTTCTTGCGACGTTTCAAATAATTGATCAACTCTCTTACTTTATCATTTTTTCCCTCACCCTGAAGTTCGTCATAAGGAACTCCCAGATGAAAACATAAATCCTTCAATTCACTGAGGTTAAAATCTTCTTTTATTTGAGCATAAAGTTTACTGAGTTGAGAATGTTCCATTATGAAAACTTTGCAGGAGCTTTAAAGACATTTCTTGTTAACTGTTATTTTCGAGGTTTAGCATAAAATTTTCACTACGATACTCTGATATAAATATTTCGTCGAAACAAATTCCTTCTAAAAATTTCATGTGTAAGGATTTTGTTCAAGAAACATATGAATGATGACTCCTTCCAACTATAAATTGGCTTTTGGCTCAGAATATTACATCACTTTGGATTATTAATTACATTCAGTAATTATTATCAAGAATTCCGTTTTGATTGCCAATAGGTTTTGTGTCCCAATGTAAATGAAATTAGCTCCCAGCAAGTCCTGCCACTAATAAATCGAGGGCGGTGATGAGGTCAGTACGGCCGGTTTTGACGTTGAGGTCGATGTCGAGGAGGTGGGCGTAGATTTGTTCTAGCTGGGGCATGGTGAAGTTTTTGGATTGTTGGTGGAGTTTGCCGGTGGGGAAGGGGTGGAGTTTGAGGGTTTTGGCGATGTCGGCGGGGGGTTGGCCGGCGTCGGACAGTTCTTTGACCTGGATGAGGAGGCGGAACTGGCGGATGAACATGGCAAAGAGGTAGAAGGGGTCTGCTCCTTCCTGGAATTTTTTGTGGAGGAGTTGAGCGGCGGTTTGGCCCTTTCGCTCCCCAATGGCATCGACTAGATCGAAGATGCTGGCTTCGGCCACATAGGGGCAGAGCAAGGCGACATCGTCGGGGTCAATTGTCCCTTGCCCTTTATATAGGACCAGTTTCTCTATTTCATTTTCCAGCAGGGCTAAATCGTTCCCGGCATTGGCTGCTAGGAGATGGGCGGCGTAGGGTTGGATTTGGCCTCCGGCCGTTTTTACTCGCTGCCGCACCCAGCCTTCTAGTTGGCCCCCTTCGAGCCGTTTGAACTCTTTGATGAAGCCTTTCTCATGGGTCTCGGCCAGCTTGCGGGCGGGGTGTCTCTTTGAGAGTGATTTCGATTCCAGGAAGACAAGTCGGGTTGTCTCTGGCATCTCTGGCAAATAGGCTAACAGTTCATCCTGGAAAGAACGTGTTTGTTTGGGGCTAAAAAGATTCTTGACAATGACCAGCCGTTTATCGGCCAGAAAAGGGATTGAGTTGCAGGAATGTTGTAGTTCGGAGAAGGAGACGCGCTGGCCGTCAAAACGGTTGGTGTTGAGGTCGAGCATGGAGGCATCGCCCAATTTACTTTGGAGATCGGTTAGGGTTTCTATTTGGGAGTGTTCGTCTTGGCCGTGAAAGATGTAAAACATGGACTTGCTAATAATTAATTGGTGACCTTAATTTTGCGCAAAAACAGTAGGTTTCTAATAGGTTAGCGCAAAAACAAAGGGTTTCTATTCGGTAAAAAACAACAAAATATGCTAAATTCGAGAGAGATAGAAAACTTCCTTAGACTTAGCCCAGACAAGGAGTATCCAAATGTCTCTCGAAATCGGCATAACCAACGAACTTTGTAATACACAGAAGGCTCCATTAGGAGCACTGCTAGCACATTACCAACAGAAAAAACAACTCAAAGCACTGGAAAAAGTGACAATTCCAATGAAAAGTCGCGAATTTTCACCCGCCGACAAGCTCAAGCAGGTGTTGGTAAGCATCTTGGCCGGTTGTGAAACGATGTTCGAAGTCGAAAGTAAGCTAAGACCAGAACAACAACTAGCTCGTATCTGCCAGGTTAAACGATTCACAACCCAATCAAACTTATCCCGAACCTTGGATGGGCTAACTCTAACGAACATTGAACAACTCAGAGAGGCAGTGTCTGCGATTTGCCATCCCCTTAGTCAAATCCGCCACCATGATTGGCGCGGATTTCTGTGGTTAGACTTTGATTTGTCCGGGTTGCCATGCAGTTCCAAGGCTCAAGCTAGCCAAAAAGGGTATTTCAGTGGTGAAAAAACACAACTGGACGGCAATTGGCCCGGGTGAGCAGCGTCAGATACAAGGAAACCCTATGGTCTGACCTGTTTCCAGGCAATCGCTATACTAGTACTTGCTTGCAACCGGCCGTACTCGGCACTGAAAGTTCATTAGAGTTAACGACCAAGCAACGTCGACGCACCGTTTGGCGGACTGATGGTGGTGCGGGAACGGATAAACTGATTCGGTGGCTGCTGGCTCGCGACTATCATATCCTGGTTAAAGGACATTCTAATCGTCGAGCGCATGCTTTAGCCAAACAGGTCACACGTTGGCATCCATATCATGATGCTTTCTTGGCCGAGGTCCAGCCAACAGTTGATTTTGGTCGACCAGTTCAGTTTTTTGTCAAAAAGCACCGCAAAAAAGGCCAATGGCGTCATTGTTTTTATGTTTCCTCCTTTAAGCTGCCGTCCATCAGCCGCTTTATGGCCCTTTATGACGACCGCGGCGCAGCGGAAATTGAACAATTTCGGCAGGATAAATCCGGTCTTTACCTGGTCAAACGTCGTAAACACCGTTTCTTGGCTCAAAAGGGTCTCATTTTGTTGACTGACTTGGCACATAATCTACTGACTCATTTCCACCATCAAGCCTTAACCGGTTCCCGTTTTGAGTCACTTGGCCCAAAACGAATCGTTCGCGATTTGTTAAATATTCCAGGTTTACTCTTGTTTGATGGTGGTAAGCTACAACGAATTGAGTTGTTAAAGTCACATCCAAATTCTAGCGATCTGTGTATTTGTTTGGAAAAGTACTTTTCTGGCGATTAGAAACCGCCTCTTTTTGCGTTAACTGAATAGAATTGCGCTCTTTTTGCGCAAAATTATGGTGGTGAATTCGTGAATTGGTGAATTGTTAATTTTTCTCCTCGACTTCAAAATATTGCTGTTGCAGTTAGCCTGTTGTGGTGATTTGGTAGGCGCGGACCTGGTTGGCCCCGGTTTGGCCGAGGAGAACCTGGAATAGGCGGGTGACGGGGGAGGGGGTGATTTTTTTGATGTTCGTTATCTCTAAATCGCCCAGGTTGCCGTCGGTGGTGAATTTTTCTTGGAAGGCCATGCCTAACGGCCGTGAGACGATCAACATCACTGTCACAGCTAGAACGGCCGCAGGGAGGGCATTTAATAGGACGGGTAAGCTCATTTTGCCGCTCCGTTGGCGACGTTGTTCGAGGCTAAAGGTAGCCTGGGCGGCCAGGGCTGACATGGTGGCAGTAGTAAGAAGGACGGTGCCGCAGTTGGGATGGACGGCCAGGTGGTGTTCGCCGTTTTTCATCCGAGAATGGGCCTCTTGGACGGCAGCCCGAACGTCATTTTCTGAGACATCCCCATAAATGTTTAGATAGAAGCCGTTGGGCGTTGAATTGCCCTGGGCGCTGAAGCCTTGCTGTTTTTGGCTTAGGACATGAATGGTGGCGTGTTCGAGGCCGTGATTGCGGCGGGTGCGGCTGATTAGGTTGGCTAACATATTACCTCCGGGTAAGTGACTGATATATGATCAGCCACGAATTAACACGAATTGGACGAATTTTAGGTTCTGGTTTATGGAACTTATTTGCATCACTAAATTCTATATGGATAGGATTATTATTGGTATTTTAAAAGATTTCAACAAACTCAAGAAATGATTAGATTTGTACCCTAGAAATTCGTTTCATTCGTCTAATTGGTGGCTGTTTTTTTAAAGTGTTAATCGTTAAATGTCGGTAGGCCGAGGTCGGGCATGGGTTGGTTAGATAGGTGGGCTTTGATGGCGGTGCGGGTGGCGGCGAGATCGTCCCAAGGGTATTCGATTGTGCCGAAGGCCATTGATTGTTCGTGGGCTTTGCCGCAAATGAGAACCATATCTTGGGGTTGGGCGAGGGAGAGGGCGTGATAGATGGCTTGGCCCCGGTCGGGGATGCGCCAAAAGGTCTGGCCTTCGATGCCGCCCTGGGAACGAGCGCCTGCGGCCATCATTTCCAGGATGTCGTCTAGGGATTCGGTGCGGGGGTCTTCGGCGGTTAGGATGGTCAGGTCGGCCGTTCTGGCGGAGATTTCGGCCATGAGGCGACGTTTTTCAACATCGCGTTTTCCGGCACTGCCAAAGACGGTGATAATTCGGCCGTCTGCTATGCCTCTGGCTGCGCCGATGGCTTTTTCGAGGCCGTTGGGGGTGTGGGCAAAGTCGACGATGACGAGGAAGTCCTGGCCTTCGTTGATGGGTTCCATGCGGCCGGTTAGGATTTGGACGGCTTCTAAGCCGTCCCGAATCTGGGCTGATGACAGCCCTAACGCCTCGCCTGTTGCAGCGGCAGCCAGCATGTTATAGACGTTGAATTCGCCCACCAATTTGGAGTTAACGGTTTCGCTGCTGCCATTATTGCTGGGCAAGGTTAGCTGGTAATGGGTGGCATCGGCCGTAAAGCGCAAATTATGGGCCATGACATCGGCCTTGACTCCGTCTTTATTTAGCAATCCGTAGCTAATTTGCCGGGGAACGTCAATCGTTATCAATCGTTCGTAGGAGCCATCATCTTTATTGAGGACGGCCGTTTTAATAAGGCGCTCTTTATAGTCGTTATTCGTTTCCAATGACAAACCACCCTCACCCAACGCTTCAAAGAGACGGGCTTTGGCGGCGTAGTAGCCTTCATAGCCGCCGTGATAGTCGAGGTGTTCGTGGGTGATATTGGTGACGACGGCCATATCAAAGTCAACGGCATCGACCCGATGTTGGGAGAGACCGTGTGAGGTTGATTCGAGAATGCAGTGGGTCAAGCCTGCGTCGACCATACGGCGCAAATAGTGTTGGACGATGGGCGCTTCGGGGGTGGTGACGTGGAGGGCGAGGGGTTCTTCGGTTTGGCCGATGACGGCTTTGATGGTGCTGAGCATCCCGACTTCTAGGCCAGCCGCTTTGAGGACATGGTAAAGCAGGCTAGCGGTGGTGGTTTTGCCGTCTGTTCCGGTGACGCCGATCATGACCAACTGGCGGCCAGGGAAGTTGTAATAGGCGGCGGAGAGCCAGGCGAGGGCGACGGCCGTATCTTCCACTAAAAGATAGGGCGTTTCGCCAAGATCGACATCTAATTCCTCTGCGAGGCGTTGGCCTAAGATCAAGCTGGCTCCTTGTTCTAGTGCTTTGCCGATATAGGGATGGCCGTCGGTGCCGGTTCGGACGCGGGCCACAAAACATATGCCTGGTTTCACCGAACCAGTATGCTCGACGAAGCCCTTTATTGCTACATCTGGCCCGTCATACGCTGGTGGTTTGGGGTGGGTTGTGCCTATGACGGCCGTTTCCCACTTTTTGAGCAAATCGAATAATGATTTCATGGACGGAGTATAAATTTACTCTGGTGTGGGGTCAAATCTTCGTGGCCGAATCTCAAGCCGCTCTAATTGTCCCAGCAGCCCTTGAACGCCCGCGCCAGAAGCGGCCATGACCTTGCTGTCGGCAAAGTAGGAAAAATCAAATTGAATAGGATCGCCAGCGGCCAGGCCAGGCATGGGCATTAAACGGGCGGTTAATGGTTTGTTTAAGCGGCTGGCGAGGGCGGCGACGTCGAGAAGGATTCCGGCCAGCGCTTGCTCACTAATATCGCCCGGCAAGGGAATGGTGTCGAGGCCAACGCCACAAACGGCCGAATAGCTCAGTAAATCGCTTATAGATAACACCCCTTCAGCCGCTCTCAGGGCCAGTACAGAATCTTCTAATACAGGCAGCATCAGGCCGGAAAAGCCACAGCGGAGGAAATTGGCCCGGTCGATGGCTTCGGTGATGAAGGCGGCGGTGAACAGGCTGCCTGAACTACCGATGTGGGCCAGTCCTAACCCTTCCATTGCGGCAGCCAGACTTTTGTCTGGTTCAGGATAGGGGGCCAGGGAGAAGTCGATGCCACTAAAGGAGAAGCCAAACTCCTGGCTGATTTTATTTGCTGATTGGGTTAATTTCTGGCTTTCCTGTTCGATGGCGTCGATGAGGTTTTGGCGGGCTTGGGCGAGTGAGGTGGCTTGTTGGATCGCGGTTAGGGCTAAGTCGGCCGATTCAACAGAAATTGCGAAATGAGCCTCGCCGCCTTGATGGTAGGCAACAGGGAAGAAGGGGGAACCGGGTGGACAGTTGGCCAGAGCGGCGAGATAGAGGTTGCCAAAGCCGGGTTCGTATTGCTCGCTGAGTTTGCTGGCTTGTTGGATGAGTTTGGCGGTAGCGAAACAACGGCCGATGTCTATTCGGCCGGATGAATTGGCAATTTCGACAGCGGCAAAGAGGAAGTCGGTGACGTTTATTATTTCTGGTAGTCGTTCTAACCAGGCTTCTTCGTGGTGGAGTTGGACGGGGCCGAGGTTGATGTAGTCGAAGCCAACTTGCTGCCAGTGTGTTGCGAGGGAGACGGCCGTTTCGGCTATTGGTTTTTCCGCATCCCACCAATCGGGGAAGGGGGGGAAGGCCAGCCGGGTGGTTTGGACGGGGACGTGGAAGGCTTGGCGGACGGCTGTTATGAATTGGGATAGTTGAGTGGAATTATTAAAGGTTGGTTCGGCGAAGAAAGTAACGGAGCGAATTTCCATAGGAGGGAAGTATAGCAGAAAGGTGGCCGTTGACAGATTTTTGGCAGGGGTTAGATTTCGAGGGTTATGGCGAAATCAAAATCTTCCCTGAAAGGGTAACCTGGAACAAAGAAAAAGGAGCTGACTCCGCAGGATCATGTTGAGGCGGCTTTTATGTTGTGCAGCCGTTGCAGCTTTTTTTTGGCTGGATACTGGCTTATTTTTGATGATTTTGAACAGGCGGTTGAGGGTAGTGAAGGTGGTTAGCTGATTCTTTCATGTAATCATGCTATCAGGCAGCATGTTCAAAAATCGTATGGAGGTTGGATTGAGGTGGACGCTTATTATTTCCAGGGGAGTTGTCGGGAATGTCAGCGGGTTTTTGCTTTTCAGGCGGGGGAAACGGCCGAGGAGCCAGCCACGCTTGAAATCTCAATCAAGAAAAGGTGAATGTAAAATTTTTAGGCATCCTGACTTGAAAATTGATTGATTATCATGGAGCCGCCATTTACGGCCGTCCCCAAATAGATTCCAATTCGATATTTGAAAATACTGAACATAATTTGTTCATACACGGCATAAATCATTGCAATATATTGATAATATATAGACAATCCATTATAATACTGGACAAGTAATGATTTTCGGTGGTTAAGCACGATAGCCTACGCTCCTGAAAGGAGACAATAGTCAAATGAACAATATGGTAGTCAGGAAAAAAATCTTGGTAACGGGGGTGACTGGATATATCGGTGGACGTCTTGTCCCCCTGCTGTTGGAAGCGGGTCATCTAGTCAGAGTGATGGTGCGGGGAAATGTGGAGCGATTAAGCGGCCGTCCCTGGTATGACAGGGTTGAGATTGTGGTGGGGGATGTACTAAAAGCGGATAGCCTGAATAAAGCGCTGAGAGGGATTGATGTCGCTTATTATTTTATTCATAGCATGAGTGGGCATTCCAAATTTCGGGAACGAGACAAGGAGGCGGCAGAGAATTTCGGCCAGGCTGCAGCAGCGGAAGGGGTGTCAAGAATTATTTATCTGGGTGGTCTGGGCGACCCAAAAACAAATCTGTCGGAGCATTTGGAATCGCGGCAGGAAACGGGAGAGACGCTGCGACAATTTAATGTACCGGTGACAGAATTTAGGGCTGGGATGGTAGTTGGCTCTGGGTCGCTTTCCTTTGAGATGGTCCGACATCTGACGGAAAGGTTGCCGGTTATGATTGCGCCTCGCTGGGTTTTTAATGAGACGCAGCCTATTGCCGTGCGTGATGTTCTTCATTATTTACTTTCGGCTATTGAGACGCCGGAAAGTGTCGGAAGAATAATTGAGATAGGCGGAAGTAGTGTCTTGACTAATGCTGAGATGATGAACACCTATGCAAAAGTACGTGGTTTGCGCAGGAAGATAATTTCTGTACCGGTTTTGACGCCGCGACTTTCATCGTACTGGGTTCATTGGATGACACCGGTTCCAGCAAAGGTTGTTCGGCCGCTTATACTTGGATTGCGGAACGAGTTAATTGTGCGTGATGATTCGGCCAAGAAAATTTTCCCTGACATTGAGCCTTTGGATTATGAGACGGCCGTGCGGCTGGCTTTAAAGAAACTGGAAGAGGGTGATATAGAAACACTGTGGACGGATGCGCTTGCCTCCAGCAAGGGGGATACTTCGCCGGTCTACTTTACTGAGGAGCAGGGGATGCTGATTGAACGACGAAGCCGGGTTGTTGCGGCCTCTCCGGAGACCGTATATCTTGTTTTCGCGGGGTTGGGCGGGAAGAGAGGTTGGCCTCCTTATAACTGGTTGTGGAAGATTCGTGGCGCTATAGATCGTCTTGTTGGCGGCGTGGGCTTGCGTCGAGGGCGGCGGCATCCTGACGAACTGCGACAGGGAGATGCGCTGGACTTTTGGCGTGTGGAATCTGTTGAACGGCCGAAAATGCTGCGATTGCGGGCGGAGATGAAACTGCCGGGAGATGGTTGGCTGCAATTTGAAACGAAGGAGCAGGAGGACGGCCGAACAAAACTTATTCAAACGGCCTTCTTTGCCTCAAAAGGGTTGTTAGGCCTTTTATATTGGTATTTTGTTTATCCACTTCATGGTCCGATATTTTCAAGAATGATTGAGACGATTGCCAGTAGAGCAGAAAAAGCTACTGGTAAGCCACAGATTGCTGAATCGATTCTGTAATAAATTTATTTTCAATGGAGTAAGTATTATGAATTCCCGAACACGGATGATTAGAGCGTCAATTCTAGTTGCGGCCACTATTTCATTTTTTCTATCAGTTTTTCTCTGGTTTAGTGGTTCACAGGACCAGGGTATCTTCGTTGGCATTTGGGTTCCTTCCATTCTGAGCTTTGGAAACCTGATGCTGAACGGGAGAAAATCTAATGAGTGATACTATCTTATTTGCATTTGGTTTATTGGCTTTTTCAGTTGCAGTTGGACCGCTTATGGTTGCAGCGTATTTAGATTATAGAGATAAATCAAGATGATTTTGTTTGGAAGACCTCTAACAACTAGAGGTTCTTCCTTCTGCCTATGTGCTAATTTCCCCATTGTAACATTTTAACAATGATACATCTCGCTTTTTCGGATACCTTCAACCATAGACAGCGGGTAACCTAGACTATATAGTGTAAACATTAAGTAATATCAATTTGATGTTACGAGGCAGCCTTCCTTCCTCAGAAGCCCCTGGTGTCCCGGAAACGCCAGGGGTTTTCCTTTGAAAAATGGGGTGTTTGAGGTTGGGGACGGCCGTTGGGGCAAAGATTGGTGGGTGGAAAGAGATAAAGGGAGGCGGTGTATGGGTTGGTTGAGTTTGCACGGCCGACATTGGCTGAGGCGCGGCTGGTGGCGAATCCGGGCTGCTATCCGACGAGTATATTGTTGGCGTTACGGCCGTTGCTGCTGGAGAAGCATCTTTTTCCCACCAATCAGGAAAGGGCGGAAAGCCAGCCGGGTTGTTTGAACAGGCACATGAAAGGAGCTTCTTGCCTGGGTTAAGAACTTGGTCAAGTGAGGTGAATTGTTATAAATTGGTTCGGCAAAAAAGGTAACAGATCGAATATTCATGTCAGGCGAAGTATATCAAAAAGCAGCACATTGACAGAATATAACTAACCGTTAGAATCCGTGACCTATGGCGAGTAAAAAATCTTCCAAGAAAGAAAAACGAAAATCTAAGAAACGTCAGGCGACGCCGCAAGATGAGGTCGTGGCGGCTTTCATGGGTTGTCCGAGGTGCAGCTTTTTTCTAGTGGGCTATCGGTTGCTCCACGATGATTTTGAGCGGGCGGTCGAGGGTAGTCAGGATGGGTGGCTAACGCTATCGTGGGATCATGCGGTGAATCGGCTTGTCTACAAATCGTATGGGCGGCAGCTAGAAGCAGATGCCTATCATCTTCAGGGAAGTTGTCAGTTTTGTTGGCGGGCTTTTATATTTGAAACGGCCGAGGCGGACGACACGGAGAGTGCAGATGAAACTGAAGCAGAAGAACAACTATCCCCATTATCTACCCTCCGGGTAGCGATCAAGAACCGCTGATCGTCCTTTGGCGCAAAGCTTCAAATAGGATCACGCCAGTGGCAACGGCCGCATTTAACGACTCTGTTTGGGCGGACATAGGGATCGAAACGACCTGATGAGCTAAATCATAGGCTTGTTGTTCAGCTCCACTTGCTTCGCTGCCAATAATCAGGGCAGCGGGTTGTCGCCAATTGACTTCATTGTAGGCGGTACGGCCGTTTGCCGCCGCCAACCAGACTGTCATATCATCAACTATTTGCTCAATTTCTTGCCAAGAGAGGCTCATCATGGGCAGCCGCAGATGAGCGCCCATGCTGCTCCGCACCACTTTCGGGTTATAGAAATCAACACAACCCGGCCCAGCCAAGACTCCATCAACTCCAGCTGCAGCCGACGTTCGCAATATCGTGCCCATGTTTCCTGGATCGGCGATACGATCTAATATCAACAACATTTCAGGCGTTTGGGGGAGGGTTTGGGGGGCGATTGCTATGACAGCCAGCACGCCAGATGGTGTTTGTGTGTCGCTGACGTGATCCATTATACGGCCGTCCACAACATGCAACGCGAAACTATCTAACAGCCCCAGTGTTTTTAATAGATGCTGGTTATCTTCTTGTGCCAACCACTGTTCTGTAACCAATACCAACTGTACCTGTTCTTTGAATGGAAGCAGTTCTGTCAACCAACGCAGCCCTTCGATGACAAACGCCCGTTCCCGCTGACGAAAACGGCGGTCATTTAATAAGCGACGAATATATTTTATTTTACTGTTTGTGGTACTGGTAATCATCCGAGTTATTGTAGTTATTGTAGAGACAAATTACGAAAATGTCCCACTCATTCGCATGATTAACTAAAACAGAGGTTGGTAAATGAGGACAAGGTGCTATCTTGTTCCACGCTCTTGGCTCACCTACATTAGGTCGTTATAATCTTAGCAGCTTCAAATGATAGGATAATTTGGAACTGACACACCTGGAAGAGGAAAAAATGAGAAGAATTATTGCGATGTATAAACTTGCCCGGCCGATTACGTCCCTCAGTGGGGCAATGGCTGTAATCTTAGGGGGCTATGTGGCCGGAACGGGAGAGTGGGGCAACATTTTCCTGGCTGCCTTTGTCACTTTTATGGCAACTGGAGCGGCTAATGCCTGGAATGATTATCTTGATATAGAGATCGATCGCATCAACCAACCTCAACGAGTGCTGCCTTCTGGTTTGATGAGCCTCCGAGGGGCTTGGGTCTTTTCAATTGGACTGACGCTATTAGCTCTCTTACTCTCTGCATTCATTAATCTCCCCTCTTTCATTGTTGCATTGGTTGCAACGGTCGTTTTATACATCTATTCTTGGAAGCTGAAAAGCACAGTTTTGATGGGCAATGCTACGGTGGCTACCATTTCAGCGCTTAGCGCCGTCTTTGGCGGGGTAGCGGCCGGAAATGTACTCCCAACATTTTGGCTGGCGATTATCATTGCTACTGCGATCATGGGACGAGAAGTGTTGAAAACAATTGCTGATTACGAAGGCGATTTACGCCAACATTGCCGGACCATCGCCACCGTTTGGGGAAAACGGCCGGCTCGGATAGTTCTTTATCTCCTTTTGGCGGCAACGGTCTGGATGATGATGGTTCCTTATTTGTTTAACGTCTACAAACCAATCTATGCTTATATTGTCGCTATTGGCGTTTACCCCATTATTATTTATGTGTTTATTAAGGTTAGTAGCAATACGAGCGGTCGTCAATTAGAACGTCTAAGTCGGTTAATGAAGTATGACTTTTTCGTCTGGTTCGTTGCTGTCATTTTGGGAGCGACTGGATAGGTTTTTATAGTTTACCCTCGGGTAATTCATTCGTTTCACGGCCGTTCATAAACCAGACTTGACTATTAAATAGCTCCTGATTTTCCTCTGCCAGCGACGCGGCCGACACATAACGGCCGTCTGACTGCAACCAATGCCCTTTACTTGTGTCCTGCAAATAGGCCCGGACAATGTTATCAATAATGTCCCGTCGCAGTTCTGTCGATTCAACCGGGAACAGTACCTCTACCCGGCGATCAATGTTTCGGGGCATTAAATCTGCACTGCCAACGTACAATTCCTCTTTTCCTTTGTTGCCGAAATAGTAAATACGGCTGTGTTCCAGGAAACGGCCGACAATGCTCATCACTCGAATATTTTCGCTAACCCCTTTTACCCCAGGCCGTAGACAGCAGATGCCTCGTACGATTAAGTCGATCTTTACCCCGGCTTGAGAGGCGCGATAGAGGGTTGAGATAACTTCCTCATCCACCAATGAGTTCAGTTTGAAGATAATTCGGCCGTTCTCCCCATGCTCGATTTCCCGCTCTAAAAACTTGAGCAGATGTTCACGCAGATTGACGGGAGCGACTAGGAACTTGCGGTAACTGTTTTGCTTAGAATAGCCCGTTAGAAAGTTAAATAGTTCCGAGGCATCGGCCCCAATTTCGTCATCACTGGTCATCAAGCCTAAGTCAGTATATATCCGGGCCGTAATCGTGTTGTAATTGCCAGTTGATAGGTGAACATAGCGTCGAATACCATCCCGCTCTCGACGCACCACAAGACAGAGCTTACAGTGGGTCTTTAGGCCAATCAAGCCATAAACGACATGCACCCCGGCCTTTTCCAATGCTCTGGCCCATTCAATATTACTTTCCTCATCAAAACGGGCCTTTAACTCGACCAGGACCGACACCTGTTTGCCATTTTCGCGGGCGCGCATCAGGGCATGGACAATTGGGGGGTTTGGACCTACTCGATAGAGGGTCTGTTTAATCGCCATCACCTCTGGATCATCGGCTGCTTTCTCCACAAAATCCACGACTGGTAAAAAGCTTTCGTAGGGATGATGGAGCAGCACATCACGATCTCGAAGTGTATTAAAGATGTTGCCACTTGATCTTAAGCTGGTGGGCAGCGATGATTGAAAGGCATCATCCTTCAACTGCGGCAGTTCCAACTTGTGAAGTTCATAAAGGCTGGTCAAATCCAGAGGGCCATTCACTCGATAAACATCATAGTTGCCAATTTGAAGATTGGAAATCAAGATGTTGCGGATGCGATCCGGCATACTTTGATCAATTTCCAAGCGAACGACAAAGCCAAAATGTCGCCGTCGTAAATTTTCTTCAATCGACAAGAGGAGATCGTCAGCCTCCTCCTCTTGAATCTCCATATCGGTATTTCGCGTTACCCGGAAGGGGTAGGTGGCTTCTATTTCCATGCCGGGAAACAGGCGATCTAAATTGGCGGCAATAACCTCATCGATCCAAACAAAATGTTGTTCATCAGGTAACACTAACTCATCTTGAGCCAGCGGCTTGATGGGAACCAACCGGGGCATAATGGAGGGTACTTTGACTCTGGCGAATTGGGTTGTGCCTGTTTCTGGATCTTTGATAACCACTGCCAGGTTGAGGCTCAGGTTTGAGATATGGGGAAACGGCCGTCCGGGGTCAAAGGCCAGGGGGGTCAGAACTGGGAATATCTCTTGCTCAAAATAATCTCGCAGCTTTCGTTGCTGGCGCTTTTTCAACTTCTGGTAATTAACGATATGAATGCCCTCTTTTTCAAGGTCCGGCACGAGTTGATTGCACCAGTAATTCATCTTCTGTTCTTGGAGGGCTGTTACGGTTTGGTGAATGGCAACCAACTGTTCCCGGGGCAACAGGCCGTCTGGCGGTGTATCGGTAATTTTTAGAAAAACCTGCTGTTTGAGGCCAGAAACGCGAACCATGAAGAACTCATCAAGATTGCCGCTAAATATTGCCAAAAATTTGACCCGCTCCAGCAAAGGATGATCTTCGTCGAATGCCTCATGCAGCACCCGACGGTTAAACTCAAGATGACTTAGCTCCCGGTTGATATATAGGCTAGGATCATTCAGATTCATATCTGCCATATTGTTTCCTTCATATACGGTATATTACCCTCATACTGTAATGGATAATGTGGTCTTTTGTCCAGTATTACTTAAAATGGGGTGGGCGAAACGGTTGTTGACAGCTAGAGGAGCGTGGGCATCCTGCGTGTCAGCGGCCACCAGGATGGTGGCGCTCCATCAACAAAAACTTCGACCACTCTAAAAATGGGGTAGGCGAAACGGTTGTTGACAGCTAGAGGAGCGTGGGCATCCTGCGTGTCAGTGGTCACCAGGATGGTGGCGCTCCATTAACAAAAACTTCGGCCACTCTTAATATGTAGCGATTGAAACATGATGATAAAGTTGAAATTGTCCTTACTCCTATTATTGTTTTTTATCCTTTGTCTTGCTTCATGCCAGACAAACCAACCTTTGCCGACTCCACTTTCAACGGCCGAAACCTTTGCCCCAACGCCCACTCCGGCCCTTCAACTTGAGGCGACTACTGTCATTCAACCAACTGTTATCGCGGCGGGCATCCCAACGGCCGTTCCGCTGCACATTGACCTACCGCCAGCAATTCCAGAGGGAGTGGCTGACGGTGTCCGTACATTAACTAATGAAGTTGACGGTCGTTTCGTCCTGGCCGAAGAAAACAGTGACGCTCAACTTCATCTGACGATAAACGATGGTACGATCTTGAGCCGCTGGCTGTATGTCATCGCTGCGCCGTTTGCTACCTATAGTGAAGGTACTACATTGGATGAGGTTCAAGCGGCCTGGAATGGTACGCCTTCCTCAATGGGAACGCTTATTTTGGTAGAAGATGTGGCGGCGACTTTTACGGCCGTTTGGGGGCTGCCAGGGGCCAGCGTTACAACTGTTTTGGCGGCTGACCTGAAAGAGACTTTGTGGGCTACGCGGCCGTCTTGGACGATATTGCCTTTTGAGCGGCTAGAATCTGACTTGAAGGTTATTCCGCTGGACGGCCGTTCGCCTTTGAACCATGAGTTTGACTCAGTTACCTATCCGCTGGCGGTGACGGTGGGTGTTGTCGGGGAGGGGACGGCCGTTGCTGCCTTCCGAGCCGGTTGGGATGGGCCAGCGATAAATCGCGATCCGACTTTGCTAACGAGGGTTTCGATGAGTGGGGTGACGGCTTTGGGGCGGGCAACGGCTTATCAGATGGAGTTGAAAGGGGTGACGGCCCCTGGGTTGGTTGTTGGGCCTGTTTTGGAAGCGGCCGATATCGCCCATATCAGCCATGAGGTGGCCTTTGCGCCAAACTGCCCCTACCCCAATCCCGTTGGCGACCCCGTATTTTGTGCCGATGACCGCTATTTGGAGCTACTCCAATTTGTCGGCACGGATGTGGTTGAGTTGACGGGCAACCATGTCAATGATTGGGGGTCAGATAACTTTTTGCATACCTTGGATTTGTATGAGGCGGCGGGGATGGCGACTTTTGGGGGCGGGCGAACCTTGACGGATGCCTGGGAACCGGCTTTGTTTGAGCATAATGGCAACAAGATCGCCTTTGTTGGTTGTAATCCGGTTGGGCCGCCGGGGGCATGGGCGACGGAGGGGCGGGCGGGTTCTTTACCTTGTGATTACGATGCCCTGTATGAACAGATCGGGGAGCTGCGAGATGGGGGCTACTTTGTTATTGCGACGCTTCAATATTTGGAGTTTTATCAATACGCCGCCACCCCTCAACAGGTCATTGATTTTCGTTTGCTAGCGGATGCGGGAGCGAGCGCGGTCAGCGGGAGTCAGGGACATCATGTGCAGGGTTTTGATTTTTACAACGATGCCTTTATTCACTACGGGCTGGGCAATCTTTTCTTTGACCAATACCAGAGCATCGGCCTACTTCAGAGCTTTATTGATACGTATGTGATTTATGACGGCCGTCTTATCAGCGTTGAGCTGTTCATCACTTACATTGAGGAGTTTTGTTGTCCGAGGTTGATGACGGAAGCTGAACGGGAGCAGGCGTTGACGGCCGTTTTTCGGGCGAGTGGGTGGTAATGTCCCTTAATCAACTTGGCTTATGCAATTATAATCAAATTATCCTGGCCAATATTAGAGTGCTTACACAACATATCGTGAAATGAGCAGACCAAATAAACCAGTTCCATGATGTTTTCTTCATTACTCAGACTCAAAAATCATTTGGTCTATCTCATTTAGAACTTCGCTAAGGTCAGGGGGGCGCGATGGCTCAACTATGATTCCAACATGCTTATGATGAGGATGAGTAGTCAGGTCAGGGTAATGTGGGGCATTATCATAACGAAAAATAAATTCGCCTAATTCGCTTTGATAATGGTACGCGTAACGCAATTTGATAATTTGTCTGCTCCTCGAAATAATAACTTCCCCAAAATCTAGCAACGAATCATCATGAAACTTAAGCCGTCCCCTTATATTACCACGCTGGTTTGATGGATTATTGAAGACAATTTGCTCAATCTCAATATAACCGCGAGAAATAATCGTATCATAAAGACGATGGAGATACCTGTTTACCCATCAGACCGTTAATGGCATTTTGGGTAATTGATTGGCAATTTCCTGCTTGGCCTCAAGGTATAATTCATAGGCGATTATCCCTTGACTGTAGGTAACTTTTCTGATATACTCTAGTCATTGATAGATACTCTTTGTAGGTAGGTATTGAAATGGCACGAAGAAAACAAGAAAAGTCTCCAATGAAAAAATATTCAGTAAGGGATTTACGCAACGACTTTCCAGATGATACGGCGTGTTTAGAGTGGTTAAAAGATCGTCGTTGGCCGAACGGTATCCATTGCCAGAATTGCGATAAAATAACCCCTCATTATCTGGTTTCAAGTCGTAAGTCCTACAGTTGTCAGTTTTGCGGCAATCACGTTCACCCAACGGCCGATACCATCTTTCATAAGTCCCGTACACCTTTAACCCTTTGGTGGCACGCCATTTTCTTACTTGCCCAAACTCGTGGCGGTATTTCTGCCAAACAAGTCGAACGCGAAATAGGCGTTACCTATAAAACGGCATGGCGTATGTGCAAACTTATCCGTCAACAACTTGACGAAAATAAAGACCCGTTTGGCGGCAATGGTAAAGAGGTCGAGGTTGACGAAACGTATTTTGGCCCAAAGTCTAAAGAGGGTAAACGTGGACGTGGTTCCGAACGTAAGGTTCCTATTGTCGGTGTGGTTGAACGTGGTGGAAAGGTTCATACTCAGGTAGTACCAAACGTTAAGAAAGATACCCTTCAAACCGTTGTAAAAGAAACAGTAGAACCGGGAACAACTGTTAATACCGATGGTAAGCTACCCCTAAAATAAAGCCAGACAAAAATGGAATTTTCCGGCACAATACTATAAGGAAGGTTCCATATGAAGAAATCACGATTCAGCGAACATCAAATAATAGGCATCTTGAATCAGGCTGTAGCCGGTGTTGCTGTCACCGATTTGTGTCGCGAACACGGCATTAGCAAAAGCACATTTTACAAATGGAAAGCCAAGTACGGCGGCATGGAAGCCAGCCAACTGGCCCGGCTTCGAACACTTGAGGCAGAAAATAGACGGTTGAAAGAGATGTATGCCGAGCTTAGCCTGGAACATCGAGTTATCAAAGAAGCACTCGAAAAAAAACTGTAACGACAGCTATCAAGCGGCAGTTAGTCGGCTGGGCCCAATCGGTTCATGGATTAAGCCAACGACATGCCTGCCGATTATTCCGATTGAGTCGAACAGCTTGGCGTTACCAGCCAAGGCGGGCAAATGACCAAGAGATTGAGGTAGCGTTGTTGGAGACAGCCGAAAGGCATGTTCGTTGGGGTTTCTGGAAAATGTATCGACGCCTTCGATTAGATGGTCATCGCTGGAATCACAAGCGGGTCTGGCGAGTATATCGGCAGTTGGGGCTAAACTTGAGACAAAAGCCTAAGAAACGGCTGCCATCTCGAGAACCAAAGCGGCTTTGTTCACCAGCTGAACCCAATCAAAGTTGGTCGATAGATTTCATGAGTGACAGTTTGACTGACGGCCGCACCTTTCGTACGTTCAACGTTCTTGATGATTACAACCGCGAAGGGTTGTGGATTGAAATTGACACCTCATTGCCAGCAGCCCGTGTTAGGCGTGTTCTGGAGCAGTTGGCATCTGAACGAGGTGGCTATCCGGACCAAGTCCGCTGTGATAATGGCCCTGAACTGATTGCTCATCTGCTGCAAGTCTGGGCTGAGCAAAATGGCGTTGTTATGGCTTATATTGAGCCTGGCAAACCGGCCCAGAATGCTTATATTGAGCGTTTTAACCGGACCTATCGTGAAGAGATTCTGGATATATATTTGTTTGATTCCCTGGCTGAGGTCAGAGTGCTGACTGAAGAATGGTTGACTGATTACAATTCACTCCGGCCGCATGATGCTCTTGGTGGATTGCCCCCGTTTATCTTTCGCGAGCAAGGACTGGTCATTGCCAATCAGGATTGTTCTTTCTTTTTAGACTCGCCCAGAAAAGAAAGAACCAAAGAAAAAGGCGAGGCTCCCATACCCGAGTAAGATTCCATTTTAGGTTGGTATTAAAAATGGGTAGTTGACACGATGAATGGCAAGGATACAATGATTTGTCGAAGATTGGTTTTGACCATAAGGTTATCAATCATAGTCTAAAGGTTTACGTCATGGGCGATATTCACACCCAAACAATTGACGGATTTTGGGGCAATTTCAAAATGGGCGTTAAGGGAGTGCATCACCATATCTCTAATAAATACTTGCGTTTCTATCTGGCCGAACATGGTTTTCGATACAATCATCGCAACGACGTAAAACCCATGTTTTTAAGTTTCTTGGATAGGGTTTCTCTGGAAACTGCCTAATCTTTCCCCTATTTTAGTAACACTGATACAATAAACAAAACAACGCCCCACAGGGTCAAAAAGTGGGGGCGTTGTTTTGCGTTGTTATTTGATTGTTGTGTTTATAGTACAGGGTTTACCTAAGTATGGCAAGTATAGGTTTGGAAAGTAGCGAGGTCGGTAAGTTATTATTGCCTAAAGGTATACCGGTGGCTCAATTTGTTGACTGGTTAGACAGAACATTCAAAGAACATTTTCCAACAACACGTACACCAAACCGCCACTTGTTTAGCTTATATTACGATTTCTATGATTTTGAGACCATAAGAACCGAACCTGTAAGAACTATAGGTATTTTTAAGGTAACTGCTTTAGGATTTAACCAGTTAATCAATCCAGACCCACAATCCAGAACGGAAGTTGCACAGATTGAAATTGACGTTGTTGGCGAAAAGGTGCAATTGCACTTCTTTTTTGAAGAGGCGAAAGATTTAGGATTGATTCAAAGGTTGTTTATTCGGGTACACAACAAATGGCCTAATTCAGAGATAATAAATGGTAAATGGATTTTGAAAAGGGTGAAAGAACAAGGTGAGGCAAAAGCAAGTAAGCCAAAACTTGGCGACGATTCTCTGGTAGAATGGTCAGAAGAACCTACCACAAAAAATAGGTATGATTGGTTCAAGCATAGATTGTGGTGCGACAAGAATGGGGTAAGGAAAAAAAAACACAGCCAAATGGGGAAAATTTGCGGTCTTGAGGAGCAAAGTTTCAAAAATGCCTACCATGAATGGAAGAAACAAGAGGGAAATTCGTGGTACGAAATAGTACGAAATAGTACGTTTGATGAAAAATAAAAATATAGAGTAGTACGTTTTAACAAACAAAAACCAGTACGTTCCAACCCCCAATTTAAGTACACTTTACGGTAGACATAAGTACGGAAAATTTGCTATCATTTCACCAATACACAAAAAAAGACCCGCCGCAAGGACAGGTCTTTTATATCGGTGCAATTAGTAGCACTCCATAAATTGTCAATTCAAGTATAGAGTAAGATCGCCTAACTTGTCAATGGTTTGCCACTAATTGCATCTAAAGGAGGTGCAAGGTGGCAATCCTAATTTTTGTCACGGATGCAAGCATTTTAGTGCTTGTCTTTAGATGACAATGCCCCTACGATTGTAATTAGATTGTAGGGGCAAGACGGTGAAGGGCTAGGGTATTTTTACCCTAGTCCTTTTTCTTTTTCGATTCCGGCTTAATCGGCCGTGTCGCCTTTCCTAATGCGTCAAAAAAATCATCTCGTGTAAAGACTTCTTCAGATTCCTCTATGGGTTCTGTCATTGCCATCGGAACAGGGTCTTTATCAAAGTTACTTGCACCTATTTTTTCTTCTCGTTGTTTCATCAATTTATCTCCATAAATAATATCCGCTATTTTTTGTGCTGGAACCGAAATAGAAACACCAAAATGCGTGTAGGTTTCCTCTTTTCCTGGCGCAACTAATACCTTTTGTTTCTCTGGATAAGACGCTGCCATTACTCCCGCAACAAAATATCGACGACCTCCCGGTAAGTTTGCGCCCACAAACATTGGAGAACCACTAAAACCGGGATACATTTGGCATTCGACAAATATATAGTCAGAATCTCCATATGCGCCCTTTACCTTTTCTTCTGTTATTAAAGCAATCTTTCCATTACGAAAACACGGAAAGTTTCGTTGGTATCCGGTGTATTGACCAAATAAACCAATAAACACAATATCAACCCCCTCCGACAACGGCCGACCCAAAGAATCTAGTAAACCATCAGTTAATAAAACCTCTTTAGCGTCTAGCGCACCCCAAAAAGTATGATAGGTTCCTGCTTTTGGCGGTTTGTATGATAAAACCGCCAAATCTACGGTTTTATCTTTATGGTATACCCAATCATTCTCTAATTGAATATAATCAACATCATATTTATCACTTCTGTTAAACCGAGCGAAAATTGTACGCCCTTTTTCTAGCCAGGGTTTTACAACATGCTTGCAAGTAATAAGATAGTAAAAACCTATATCTGCCTCAACCTGAATTAGAAAAAAGGCAGTACCTATTGTTTTGAATTTATTACCGTCCTTTATGTATAAAAATCCAACAATGTGTTTATGGTATGATGGTATTTTCATCCCTACATCCTTATCTCGTTCTGTCCAAACAGACCCCAAATAAGGTATAGGATAACACATATCATTACCTACAGTCAAGGGATAATCGCCATAAATAATTGTTGACGGCCGTTTTTTAGGTTGGCGGATGGTACAATACCCCAAATTAACTTCCCGTTCATGGAATTACTTCCACCTTTCCGTTATCTTTTTCTAGCAAGAAACAACGTCCAATTCAAATTATAACACCTTGAAATTTTAAGATTCATTCCTTGATTGCGAACAGATGTTCTTGTATGATGTATAAAGGCACTCTTTTGAATACCAACCTTCCTAAACCTTATTATATTGCTAACCAGCAATTCCACACCTCATAACATACTCTATATAAGGAGACCCGTATGTCTACTAACAGTCGTGTTTTTGTTTTTGTCGGCACTCGTAAGGGTGGCGTTATTTATGAAAGTGATAAGGAGCGGAAAGATTGGAAAATGCACGAGCTGCAATTTCCTGGGTGGGGCGTTCATCATATGATTTATGATCATCGCAGCAGCTATCTTTATGCCGCGCTGGATCATGCGGTTTATGGTAGCAACGTTCACCGTTCGGCCGATTTGGGTCAAAGTTGGGAAATGTCAGAGGGGCCGCAGTTTCCCGAGGAGGAGTTGGAAGAGCAGACGGTTAAACGTATCTGGCACATCCACCCTGGGCATCCTTCTGAAAAAGATGTGGTTTGGGCCGGAGCCGATCCGGGTTCGCTGTTCAAATCAACTGATGGCGGCAAAACATGGGCTGGGCTTGAGGGGCTGAACAACCACCCTACCCGCAAATACTGGTTCCCAGGTGCGGGCGGCATGATGGTGCATACGATCATTCAAGGCCCGACCAACCCAGAGCGGCTGTTTGTGGCGATTTCGGCGGCTGGCGTTTTCCGCAGCGATGACGGTGGACAAAGCTGGCGGCCTAAAAACAAAGGGGTTCGGGCGGACTTTATGGTCAATAAATATCCTGAATACGGTCAATGCTGTCACCATCTGGTAATGAGTCCTGAAGACCCACAGGTACTTTACCAGCAAAATCATTGCGGGGTCTATCGCACAACGGATGGTGGTGAGAGTTGGGAAGATATTGGTACCGACCGCCTGCCTTCAACCTTCGGCTTTCCTATGGCTATGCACCCTCGGCAGGGAGGCACTATCTATGTCGTTCCTCAAAAGAGTGATGAATTCCGCTATACGCCAGAGGGCAAATTCCGGGTGTATCGCTCTCGAAATGGGGGCGATAGTTGGGAGGCATTAACGAATGGGTTGCCCCAGCAAGATGCTTATCTTGGCGTTCATCGTGAAGCCTCGGCCACGGATGCTTGTGATCCGGCGGGCGTTTACTTTGGCACGAACACTGGCACCCTTTATTACAGCCGAGATGAGGGGGACAGTTGGGAAACGCTGTCGGATACGCTGCCGCCGATTTACAGTTTGAGTACGGCCGTTATCGACGTTTAGCACTCTCCCAAAAGTGATGGTCTAGGTTAGCTATTCCATTCCTGCCGCCACAATTCAAATATATCGTCCTTCGTCCCTCTAGCCGATAGAATTTGCCTTGCACTGTCCACGCCCCGCCAGCTTCAAGCAGCCCTATCCTATTAATTTTACAAAAAGCGGCTAAAACGACCTTTCACATAGGCCAGCATATGGTACAATTTAGTCTAGTGTCTGGAGGGACAAGAAGGAAATGGCGGAAAAGGAAAAAAGTTTGGCGAAAGTTTTGGCGGTTGTGAACCGTAAGGGCGGTGTTGCCAAAACGACAACGGCCATTAATTTGGCTCATGGCCTGTCGCGGAAATTATTACGCCGGGTGGATGCCTCCCAACTTGATCGCGTCAAAGAGAGCCTGGGAGATACGGCCGATACGGATCGCCTTTTCCAATACAAAGGATTTTACTTCTTCATCACCGGTCATGTGCTGTTGGTAGATTTCGATGCACAAGGGCATTGTGTGAGAGGATTAGGCATTGAGGCTGGACAAGCAGACGTTGGGGAGGTCTTGTCTGCTCACCAGCATGTTAGTCAGGCTGTTATTTCGGCCGATCGTTCCTCGGACGGCTATCCACGTCCAAACTTCTGGCTGCTGCCCTCTTCCGACAACCTGGAAAAAGCTAAAGAGATTTTGCGTCGGCATTCTTACGGCCGAAATATCGCCCAATACGGTCTCCTCGCGGGAGACAGTGACATGAACCGGGAACTGTTGGGTGTCTTGCAAGAAAGCTTGGGTCTAGCCATTGAACGTTTCTCTTACATCATCCTCGATTGTCCCCCGGCCCTTGATGCCTTCACCCAGGCCGTATACCGTTTTTCAGATGCCGCTATTGTGCCAGTAAAAGCAGATTATTTTAGCATGGCTGGCACAGACCTCCATCTCGCTAATATCCAGGAAGCCCAACTTCGTGGTATCGACATTCGCATCCACACTATTGTCCCAACTTTTTATGTACATCGGCAGCGTTTAGATCAACGGATGTTAGCCTCATTAAAAACTACCTATGGCGACCGGGTGAGCGAACCGATTCCGCGTAGTCAGGCTGTGGCTGAAGCGCCAGCTTACGGCCGAACAATCTTTGAAATGGACCCCCGTTACCATAACCCGGCGACCGTCGCATACCAGGCTTTGGTAGATAGAGTTTTCTATGGCTAAGAAAAAGGCTTCAACAAGCAAAACCAAAAAAACAGCAGATCAGCTAGCGGATCTAAACCCTTTAGGTGATTTGGCTCCCTTTGATCCGAGCGAGTTTGCTAACGAGAAAGGCGAAAGTGCAACTCCAGCTACGGCTGACAAGCCTGTATCCCCATTGGGATTGCCCCAACCAGTCACACGAATCGATCCTGATTCGGCCAACCCACTTTTGGTCGATGCCCGGCGCAGAATTGAGGCATTGGAAGGACAATTAACGGCCGAACGCCAAACCAGACGGGAACTCGAACGAAAAACATATCAGCTAGAAGCGGCCGCAGCCAGAGCCGAGGAATTGGCCGAACAACTGGAGCGAGAGCACCAAACTCGGATGGGTTTGGACAGGGAGTTGTCGGCTCTAGAAGTGGAGGTAAAAAACGCACGTGATTTCAAGGAAGCTCTAGAATCTGAACGAAAAGCCCGCCTCGACCTGGAACGGCGGACGGCAACCCTTCAAATGCAAGCTGAACGGGCTAACGAAATTGCTAATCAACTGGCTGAAGAACGGCAGGCGCGGGTAGACCTGGAGCGGGAACGGGCAGCCTTAAAAGCTGAGCTAGATCATGCGAAGAAGATCGAAACTTTACTAACAGAGGAGCGGCAGGCCAGAGCCAATGCTCAACTGCGGGCCTCGACGGCCGAAGCCAAACTTAACAGGTTAGAGGGTGAGATAGAAGCTCAGGGGCCACAGAGCAGCAGCGGCGGGTCGCTGTTCGGCCGTTTGCGCGGCCGTTAATCATTGTGCAACGCAATGTTGGTTAAAAATAACACCAACTAAAACGTTAACAGGAGTGTATTGCACTACAGACAACAAAATAGCCAAAGAAAATTCACGATTTGAAATAAACAGTTTAATAAGTGCCAATGAGGGGTACGAGGGGAACATAAAATGGGTGAAAAGAGCAGGTGGGACAAATATCCGCTTACCTATAGAGAAGAAGAGATGAAGCGCATTGCTGCTTGGATTCAGAACGGAGAAAGCGGGGCCGTTGTTGGTCTCCCCGGAACTGGTCGGGCAACCTTGCTAACTGTTTTATGCCACAGACCAGAAATTGTGAAGCAATACTTACAAGATCAAAATCAGTCGGTTGTTTTAATACCCGTTGACTTGAATAATTTACCAAGTAATGACCTGGCTACCTTATACCGTGTTATTTTGCGTTCGATTTATGAGAATCGAATACAATTTAATGAATCCCTTCAAGAATTAATAAGCAATATCTATGAAAAATATCAGTCAGCCCAAGATCCCTTCCTGCCACAAAGTGGCCTACGGGAGCTCTTTTTGAGGTCTGAGGCAAACGAACAGAAAGTTGTCTTAGTTATGAACCGCTTTGACTATTTCTGTAAAAATGCAGATCCTCAAATGACACTAACTTTAAGAGGTTTGCGAGACAGTTTTAAAGAGACGCTTTGCTATATCATGGGAATGCGGCAAGAAGTTGCCTATTTGTCTGACTTACCTAGCGTCGGGCCGCTATATAGCATTTTGGATACTCATGTTTTTTGGGTCGGGCCATTAAGCAGGAATGATGCAAAGGATATGATCGAGCGGGAATTACGAGTTGAAGTGGCAAAGGACTCACTCGAAATATTATTGTCTTTAACTGGTGGCTACCCTTCGTTGATCCGTGTTGTTTGTCACTGGTGGGAAAAAACGGCCGAGAAGCAACAATTTACTGACTGGAAAATTTGGTTGATCGATCAAAAAAACGTAGAACACCGCATGGACGGACTATTTGGCTCACTAACCTCTGCTGAAGAAACTTTATTGAGGGAACAAGTTAGGAAACAAAAATCGAAGAATGGCAAAAACCCCCTTTCCGGCCTCACATCTCAAGAACAAGATATTTTGAATAGTTTGATTTTGAAAGGCATCTGTAAAAAAACAAACAGTACCTGGTCAATTGGGGCCGCCTTAGTTGCCACTTACATTAGTCATTCGGCCGGAATTAGTCGGGGCCGAGTCTGGCAAGATGAACATACTGGGGAATTTATGCAAGGGCGACAAACGCTCTCTGATTTGACACCCTTGGAGCGAAAAGTTCTAGTCCTGTTTATCGAGAAGCCTCGATACCTTTATACCTATACAGAGTTAGCGGAAGGCGCTTGGCTAGAAGAAGAGAAAATGATTGATGGTGATGTACAAGGCGTTTCAAATGAGACAATACAACAAGCGATTAGTGGTCTCCGTAAAAAGATTGAACCAAACTCAACAAAGCCTCGGTACATTATTAATTGGCGGGGACAACCAGAAGGTGGTTATCAATTTTTCCCAGAAGGACGGCCGAATCAATGACCATCGCTATAGCCAGTACCTTGACCTAACTGCTTTTTGCAGCCTTGTCACTCATCATTAGAGTTGTTCCTGTATAAAAAAGTGACGGTGTAATTCCCACGTAAGGGAGAATCCACTCGTTTGAGAATATAGATACCTGCCTTCGCAGGTATGACAATCACAGGTGTTTTGTTAATTAGGAATAACTCTATTGATTTCGTGGTCGATATTGAAGAGCCTCAGCTAGGTGGGCGGACTGTATTTGTTCTGTTCCGGCGAGGTCGGCGATGGTGCGAGCGACTTTGAGGACGCGGTGGAAGGCGCGGGCGCTGAGGCCCATTTGGGACATAGCGCTTTTCATTAGTTGACGGCCGGTTTCGTCTAGTTCGCAATATTCTCGAATTTCGCTGGTTCCCATATCGGCGTTGCAGAATAGCTCAGTTTTTTTGAAGCGGTCGGTTTGTCGTTCTCTGGCGGCTTCGACTCGGTCCCGAACTGAGACTGATTTTTCGCCACGTTGGGTGGCGGTTAGTTTCTCGAAGGCGACGCGGGGGACATCGATATGGAGGTCGATGCGATCCATCATGGGGCCGGAAATGCGCTTTTGGTAGCGAGTGACCATGCTGTTGGAGCAGGTGCAGGGGTGGGTGGGGTCGCCATAGTAGCCGCAGGGACAGGGGTTTTGGGCGGCAATGAGCATGAAGTTGGCGGGAAAGGTGATGGTGCCGGAGGCACGGGAGATGGAGACTTCGCGGGGGTTGCCTTCCATTGGTTGGCGGAGGACTTCAATGAGGTTTTGACCGAACTCGGGCAATTCATCGAGAAAAAGCACGCCTCTGTGAGCGAGGGATATTTCGCCGGGACGGGGCCAAGCGCCGCCGCCGACGAGACCGGCATAGCTGATGGTGTGATGGGGGGCGCGAAACGGCCGTTGTAACATCAAAGGTATATCAGCCGGAAGCTGGTTGGCGACACTGTAAATCTTGGTTACTTCCAGGGCTTCATCAATAGACATTCGGGGCAAAATGCCAGGCAGTGATTTGGCGATGAGGGTTTTGCCTGCGCCAGGCGGCCCAGACATAAGCACATTGTGACCTCCTGCGGCGGCGACTTCCATCGCTCGTTTTACGTGTTCTTGACCCATAATGTCTTGGAAATCGGCCGCATAATTTAAATCGCGGTCGAAAGCATCGCTCACTTCAAGGTCAAATGGCTCTAGCGCTTTTAGTCCAGTGAGTTGGGCGACTAGCTCTTGCAAGTTCGGTACAGGAATGACGTCGATGTCTGGCATGAGGGCGGCTTCTTCGGCGTTGACTTGGGGGACAAAGACACGGGTGAAGCCTTGGGCGCGGGCCAGGGCAGCCATTGAGAGAATGCCTTTCGTGTGGCGCAGGGAACCATCTAGCGACAGTTCGCCGATGAATAAAGCTTCTTCTAGTTTGTCGGGCCAAATTTGTTGGGAGGCGGCAAGGATGCCGACAGCGATAGGCAGGTCGTAGGCGGGGCCTTCTTTGCGTAAGTCGGCCGGGGCGAGGTTGACGGTTAAGCGTTTGTTGGTAGGGAAGGTTAGGCCGCTGTTGCGGATGGCTGAGAAGACGCGATCTCGGCTCTCGCGAACGGCCGCATCTGGCAAGCCAACAAGAGTGAAAAATGGCCCACCCTGAGTGACATCGACTTCGACTTCAACAATTTCTGCTTCTAACCCAACAATGGCACAGCTTATAACTTTGGCCAGCATGATAGTTCCTTGAAATACTTAAGTGACAAAACCTGAAAGGTCCATCACGTGATTTGATCGTCATTATAACAGTTGTTGATTTGAGGTGGAAATAGAACTGTATCCTTGGCAGGGTTTTTCCAAAGTCGGAAAAAAACAGGAACAAAAAGCCTCAAACTGATAATATGGAGTTGAAACGACACCAAAATCAGAAGGAGGCTTAAATGGATCATATCACATTGCAACAAATCGAATCAGATGGAATTCTATTGGACCTGACAGCATTGCTAGAATTTTTAGCAAAAGTAGAGGATAAAAGGGCCAAAAGAGGCAAACAGTTTCCATTGGCGTATCTATTGACCTGGATAATCATGGCCAAATTAGCCGGGCAGAACAAACCATCATCGATAGCCCAATGGCTACGTTTGAGGTGTAAGATACTGGTGAGATTATTCCAGTTCGAACGGGGGAAAGTGCCATCACTCAATACAATCCGACGAACGTTGCAAGATAGCTGTAACCTAACAGATTTACAAAGTGTCCTATTGAGATTTCTACATCAGAGTTATGGTGGTCAGCAGAGTATGTTGATAGCCATTGATGGAAAGACACTCCGAGGAACTATTCCAAAAGGACGAACCCAAGGGGTGCATCTGTTAGCCGCTTACTTGCCTGATGAGGGAATCGTATTATGCCAGGTCACCGTCGGAAGCAAGGAGAATGAAATAGTTGCTGCGCCGACTGTGTTAGAAGCAATTGACCTGAGAGGCCGAGTTGTCTGTGGCGATGCGATGTTCACTCAGCGTTCTATCTCGGTTGCTATTCTATCTGGAGGTGGCGACTATATTTGGTTTGCGAAAGGTAACCAATCGACTTTACAAGATGATATTGAACGGTTTTTTGAGCCGTTACCTCAACGACCTGGCTGGCATCAACCAAAGATGGAACAGGAGATAGAACATACCTCCCGAAAAGCCCATCAACGATTGGAAAAACGAACATTGACAGTCATAGATGATAAAACGGGTTATCTCGACTGGCCTGGGGTCGAACGTGTCTTCAAAATTGAGCGTCAAGCTACCTGTCTAACAACTGGTAAGCTTCGCTCAGAGTCGGTTGTTGGCATCACGAGCTTGACATCTAAACAAGTTTCCACCAAACAATTGATGAGCTTAATCCAAAACTACTGGGGCATTGAAAACGGCCTCCACTATCGGCGGGATGTTACTTTAGATGAAGATGCGACTCGTATCTCTAGTCCTTTGATGGCTGAAGGGATGGCCACGCTGAATAATTTCATCATTGGTCTAGCTAGTAAATTGGGTCTGAAGAATCTGGCTTTTGCTCAACGTCTTTTCGATGCCAGTATCTCGGAAGCTCTCGCTCCTTTTTACTGACTTTGGAAAAACCCTGGTATCCTTGGAGGTTGCTCCATTACAAGCTGACTGGTACTATATTAATTACATTGATCATTGTCAGCCATTAATTGGAATTTGACAGTAGGAGTAGTAATTTGGATTGGGTCGGCCGCTCAATAGGCGGCTATCAAATTGAAGCTGTAATTGGTACCGGTGGCATGGCGAGCGTTTATCGTGCCTTCCAACCTCAACTAGAACGGTGGGTTGCCATCAAGGTTCTGACGAGTACCGAAACCGGTAACACAGCTTTTCTCAGAAGATTCCAGCGGGAAGCTAAAGCTATCGCCGCTTTGCGACATCCTAACATTCTGACTATCCATGATTATGGAGAAGAAGAAGGGTTGGGTTATATCGTTATGGAATATGTCTCCGGGGGGACGTTGAAAGACCTTTTGAATGGTCAGCCAATGACTTGGGAAGAGGTTGCTACCCTCATTTTGCCTGTTGCTAGAGCTATAGCCTATGCTCATTCACGGCGGATCGTTCACTGTGACCTAAAGCCAGCTAATATTTTACTTTATCGTCAGGATTGGCCTTTGTTAGCTGATTTTGGTCTTTTCCAAATGCGAGGCACTCCAGATAAAGGCGCCTCTGGGTTAGTGACTGGCACACCAGCTTATGTGTCACCTGAACAGCTGACTGGCGAAAAGATCGGCCGAAAAAGTGATATTTACAGTCTGGGGGTTATCTTATATGAGCTGCTAACTGGTCGATTGCCATTTCGGGCGACCTCTGCTAGCTCGATGATGCTTCAACGTTTGCTAGAAGCTCCACCTTCAATGAGCTTATTTAATGATAGGATTGACCCGGATTTAGAGATGGCAATTCTTAAGGCGTTGGCCCGGGAACCAAATAATCGCTATTCAGATATGGATGAAATGGTTAATGCGTTGACAGAATTGGCTCAAGATATTGTGATTCCAACAATTCCTCCACCGGAAATGGGCAAAGTCGGTAACACGACATCTTTGAAAGATCATCCTAATATGAAAGGGCCACATCTGATTGTGACAGGTACGGAAACTGTGCTGCCTTTGCCGATTCAAAGAGAAGTGACGCTTGGCCGAAATGATCCACGAGCCACCCGTCAGCCAGAAATTGACCTGGGGCCACATGGTGGCTCTGAGGCTGGGGTTTCCCGATTCCATGCGCGTTTGAAACATACGGCAATGGGCTGGCTGTTGGAAGATTTGAACAGCACTAACGGAACCTCGTTAAATATGTCTACTGTAAAAGCTGGGGAGCAGCATATCTTGCAAAATGGGGATGTAATTCGGTGCGGCCGTTTAATGGTCGTCTTCTATGAGCAGTAAGGCAACGCTTTAGCTCCCCGCTTTTATTCCCCCGACTTCCTGATCTGACAAGATAGCAAATGTGCCGGTGACGCTGGCGATTAAGAGTTCCCCCTGAGTAACTTGACATCGGACTGTTATGGTTCGGGTTCCAAAATGTACAACCTCGGCCTTGGCTACAATTTCCCCCATTCGCGCTGGCCCATGATAACGAATTTGTAGGTCTTGGGTAACTAAAGTTGGTTTGCCTAAAGCTGATAAGGCAGCCCCACCACAAGTAGAGTCGGCTAGGGCGAAGGTGACGCCACCGTGGGCTATGCCTAAAGGATTTAGGAGATGTTGGCGAACTTGGAGCGATGCCTTACATTTCCCATCGGCAAGGGTTAAGTAGTTGATGCCGATTAACTGAGAAAAGGGACCGCCATGAGATTGGTTTTCATCCAGGGTTCGCAAGGCAGACAGCGCAATGGAACCCTCTTCAAAGGTCAGTGAGTCGACGATTAAGTGGGATTGGGCGAGGATGTCTTCAATCAATGTTGTTTGCGGTCGCTTTTATTGGGGTTGTTGAATGGTTGGTTTCGGGTGAAGTAATTGGGTTACTGATTATTTCTGTATGATTTGCATCGGTATTAGCATTTTCTATGGGGAGCTTTTCCCTGGTTGGAATCTGTAACCCAAAAGTTGTGCCGGAGTTGGCGTTACTTGTGACCCAAACTTGGCCGCCATGTGCTTCAGCAATAGAACGAACTAATGTTAGCCCCAGCCCAATTCCTTCTTGATTGTTTGAGCCTTTAACCTGGTAGAATTCATCGAAGATAAAGGGTAAGTCAGCGGAGGGAATGCCATTGCCATGATCTTGAATCTTAAACTCTACTAGATCGTCTTTCTCAGTAATGGTCATTTGAATTTGTGATTGTGGTGGGGAATATTTGATGGCATTGTCTATGAGGTTGCTGACTGCTTGCCGAATGAGTGTTTCGTCGCCTTGGACCCAAACGGCCGAATCCTCTTCTATCGTTAATTCCAGGACGATTTCCTTTGACAATGCTTGGCCTTGCAAGTCAGCTACTGCTTCCCTGGTGAGGAGGATGACATCACACAAATCTTTGGCTTCTTCTAAGCGGGAATTGATTTTTGCCAGGTCCAACAGCCCGTTGACCAAATTCATCATACGGTCAGAAGCGTGATGAATCCGACTTAAATATTGCTCTTGCTCCTCGTTCAAGGCTCCCGCAGTTTTGATGGCGCTGACGAAACCTGATATTGAATTGAGGGGGGCGCGTAGATCGTGGGAAACGGTTGCCACAAAGTTGGATTTGCTTTTGTCTAAGTCTTTTAGATAGGTGATGTCTTGCAGGATCAAAACACGGCCGTATGAAGGGATTGGCGCTAAGGTAGCTAACCAGACTGAATCGTCGTTGAAGGCGATTTCTTTGCGCACCTTATCATTTTCATTCAGGGGGCGAATGATGAAGTCAGCTAGTTCCGGTGGTTCGATGACATCGACTGCAACTGCACCAATTGCTTTTCTTGATAGATCTAGCCTTGAGCGGGCTTGATGGTTTAGAAGCTGCACTTTGAAATTGGGGTCAATTATGATGATGGGATTGCCGTTATGTTCCAGGGTTGCTTCAAGCTGTTGCTGGCGTGATTCTGCTTGTTGAAATAGCAGGGAGTTGCTGACAGCGATGGCAACGGCCGTTGCAATGGATAATGCCCGGTCAACATCCTGATCGTCAAACTCCCCATCCAACTTGTTTAGGAGTTGCAAAACGCCAATTACCTTTTCTCTAAACACAAGCGGCACACAGAGAAGAGAGCGTGTCTTAAAGCCCGTTTCTCGATCAACTTGCCGGAAGTGAAGCGGGTGTTCTTCAACGTTGTTGGTGAAAATCCATTCGCCGGTTTGAGCAACTTGACCAACAAAGCCTTGCCCTAAAGGAATTCGGAAATTGCCCAATGTATCGGCTGGTGTGCCAACATTGGCCTGAACCCGTAATGTTTGATCATTTTCGTCAAGCAGCCAAAGTGAAGAAGCTTCGATTTGCCAACTATCATGGACTTGAATGATAGTCATATTGATGACCTTGTTGAGGTCGAGCGTGGATGTGATCGTTCGAGTAATTTGGATAAGGGTGCGAAGTTCCTCATTACCAGAAGCTAATGCCCGATCTGTCGCTTGAAAAACCCTGGCATTTTCAAGAGCGATTGCAGCATAGTCTGCTAGAGCGGAGAGAAGAAACTCATCTCGTTCGCTAAAAGAGCGTGGTTCTGTCAAGTTGGTGACGCTTAATACCCCAATTGCCTGGTTCCGCAGCATCAAAGGTACATATAGAACCGCTCGCGCTGTATAACCAGTTTTTACCGTTATTCCCTTGCCAGAAAAGGCTGATTTGCGCATCGGACGGCCAGTTCGCATCACTTGACCAACGTGCGATTCGTTGGTTGATAGTTCGTATATCTGCGGCTCCATCTTCCCGCTTCCTTTCTTGGCAAAAACGCGCAGTTGTTCTTTGTTTTTGTCAGCTAACCAGATCGTAGTTTCCTCGGCGCTGCTTACATAAATTGCCGCTTCCAATACCCGGTCTAATACCTTACGAACGCTGAGTAATGAGGCAACTATTTTGCCAATACCGAATAGGGTACTCATTTCGTTGACCCGACGACGCATCTCGGCATGTGCTTTTCGGAGCTGTTCAGCTAGCTGTTGTTTGTCGTGTCGAAGTCTTGGCTCAATGAGGGCGCGATTGATAGTGTCTAGGACTTCATCAACGCTGAAAGGCTTGATGATGTAATCTTTAGCTCCTAAACGAAAGGCATCGATGGCGCTTTTTTCGGAGCCAAAACCAGTCATTAAAATAACTGGCACATCAATTGACTCTTCAATGAGGTGATGAAGGACATCAATACCAGTCATATCCGGTAGATTTAGGTCTAACATCACTAAGTCTGGATTATCGTGACGAATCCGCTCTAAGCCTGTTTTCCCATCGAGTGCGTATAAAGTTTTGAAGCCAAACATTGGCAATACTTGTTCAGTCAGATGAGTGACAATCTGTTGGCTGTCATCCACAACAAGGATTCTTTCGCTACTCATAATTAACAAATTATAGCATAGCCCTACAAATCTTGACACTTACCTACCCAATATTATAATCCTCATAGGGTTTATCCCAGTTGGTAGACTGTGCCTAACCTTGACATAGACAAGAGAATATTGCTATATAGAGTAATTTGGCAAACCTGTCCCTTCCACAAATGGGCAGTTTGTTTTAGGATGAGCGAAGGATTATATGACTCGGATAGTACGCGCCCCGATTGGCACTAAATTGAACTGTAAGGGCTGGCTGCAAGAAGCCGCTTACCGGATGTTGCAGAACAACCTTGATCCAGAGGTTGCTTATGATCCGGAAAATTTGATTGTCTATGGGGGACGCGGCCGGGCTGCCCGAAATTGGGAAGCCTTTGATGCAATTTTGGAGAGCTTGCGGGATTTAGAAGATGATGAAACCTTGCTTGTTCAAAGCGGCAAACCAGTGGCTGTTTTTCGGACTCATGAAGATGCCCCTAAAGTTTTGATAGCTAATTCAAATATGGTTCCCCATTGGGCGACCCAAGAAAACTTTGACAAATGGGAGACGGAAGGGCTGATCATGTATGGTCAGATGACGGCGGGAAGCTGGATTTATATTGGCACGCAAGGCATTTTGCAGGGAACGTATGAGACATTTGGAGCGGCTGCACGGGCTGAAGGCTGGCCGTCTCTGAAAGGAAAGTGGGTGCTGACGGCCGGATTGGGGGAGATGGGCGGCGCTCAACCGTTAGCTGTTACGATGAATGGGGGTGTTTGCCTCATCGTTGAAGTTGATGAATGGCGGGCTAGGCGACAGTTAGAACATCGCTATCTGGATGAGGTGGCGGAAGATATGGACGAAGCCTTGGAACGGGTTCAATATTTTGTGGAAAAAGAAGAGCCGCGCTCAATTGGTCTTATTGGGAATGCGGCTACTGTACTGCCGGAATTGCTTGATCGGGGTGTCGTCCCGGATATGGTTACGGATCAGACCTCGGCTCATGATTTCCTGGCTTATTTCCCTGATGATATGTCTTTTGAAGAGGGGTTGAAGCTGCGAGAGCGTGATCCGAAAGCTTTTGCTGCGCGTTCGGCCGAATCAATGGCCCGGCATTGTGCGGCGATGGTGGCATTTCAGAAACGGGGGGCTGTTGTCTTTGATTATGGCAATAATTTGCGCCAACGGGCTTTTGATGCTGGCGTGGCGGATGCTTTTAGTTATCCTGGCTTTATTCCGGCATATATTCGGCCGTTATTCTGCGAAGGTAAAGGCCCCTTCCGCTGGGTGGCTCTTAGTGGCGACCCGGAAGATATTTATGCGACAGACCGGGCTATCTTGAAGCTTTTTCCGGATGATGAACCATTGCATCGCTGGATTACGATGGCCCAAGAGCAGGTTCAATTCCAAGGATTGCCAGCCCGGATTTGTTGGTTGGGCTATGGAGAGCGGGATAAAGCGGGGCTTAAATTTAACGAAATGGTGGCTTCGGGTGAATTGAAGGCGCCTATTGTGATCGGCCGTGATCACCTTGATGCTGGCTCTGTTGCCAGCCCCAATCGAGAGACGGAAGCGATGCGAGATGGCTCCGACGCCATTGGTGATTGGCCGATTTTGAATGCGCTGGTTAATGCCGTGGGCGGCGCGACCTGGGTCAGCTTTCATCACGGTGGCGGGGTGGGCATTGGCTACAGTTTACATGCTGGTCAGGTTATAGTAGCAGACGGTACAGCAGCGGCGGCGGCTCGATTGAAGCGGGTTTTAACAGTTGATCCTGGCATGGGTGTTGTTCGTCATGTTGATGCTGGCTATGAACGGGCTGTAGACGTTGCTAAAGAACGAGGCGTTAAAATTCCAATGATGGGCCAAGCGTAGATTGATGGATAAATTGAGGTTTACATGGTAAACGTTTATCGAGTAGATATTCTCGAAGATCGGCTGCGGGAACTGGTAGAAAGCGTTCCGGGGATCCAAGGCACAGTCATTGTTAGTGTTGAAGGATTTGTGGTGGCTGCTTATCCGCCAGCCGATGAAGATTTATCCCAGGCAACAAGCACGCCTCAAATAGCGGCGATGGCGGCAACCTTAGTTGCACTAGGCGAGGAAGCGCTGACCCGTTTGGCTCAGGGGAAGGTCGAACGTTTACTGGTTGAAGGTGTGTTGGGGGCGATGATTGTTTATCCCATCAACCGTAATGCAGCTTTGGCTGCAATGGTTGATAAGAATGCAAAGCTGGGCCTTACGCTGCTAACCGTTTCTCAAGCAGCTTCATTCTTCGGTAATATTTTAAGCGGAACTGATTAACTATGTGTGTCGCGGATAAAGATTAAAGATCGGAAATCCGCGACACCGTCAAACACTTAATAGTTGGCTATGGAAGAAAAACCAATAGCAAACAAAGTAACGATAGATGATGTTCTACGCTTGGTATTGCCATTAAACACACAGGTAATCGGGAGCCTACCGACTGACGAACAGCTCGTAAACTGGGTTGCGATGCTAACTGAGCTAGACAACCTTCCTGAACAGGTACAGCCAGGCGATTTGGTGTTGATCCCCCCAACTTTGCAAGTACAACTGAAAGCCGACCGTTTTATTCAGCTTATCAAGGCCATGACTGAATTATCGGTGTCGGGTTTGTTATTCTTTAAGGCTGTTTCTCAAGAGGTTGAAAGGGCTATTGTTGCTGCAAATCTTCCTGTTTTTGTGCTGACAAACAATGTTACCCTCCGAGAAATTCACCACGGACTGGCCGCTTTGCTCTTAGATCGCCAAAAACAAATTGTTGAACGGGGAATGCAATTGTATCGACGTTTAACAGAGATGTCTCGAGAAGGTCAAGGGTTGGAAGCGATGACTGAAATTATCTCTCAGCTAACTGGGAAGATCGTCGCAATTCAAGACAAACGGCTTGAAATCAAGGCCCTTTCTATTCCGGTTGATAATGTGTTGGATAAAGAGACAATCATCGAAATACTTGCTAATCAAGAACATTTGCCGCCCGTATTGCGAAACCGGAAGGCGGTGGCGCGTGTCCGGCAAAGTCACTGGCAGCAGCTCCTTACACTTAACGATCAAAAAGTTGCCCGGCTAATTAGTCCTGTGATTTCGGGCGACCGAGCCAGGGGCTATCTCTCTTTAATCGGCGCCCCGAATAATTTGGATTTGCTAGATTCTTTAGCGGCGGAACATGGTGCTGCTGCCTATTCGATGGAAATGGCAAAGGCTAAAGCCGTTAGCGAAGCCAAGAAAGCGCTTCGGGGTAATTTCTTGGAAGGTTTATTAGCTGGTACATTGCCTAAAGCTGAGATGGAGCGATTGGCTGGTCGTTTAGACCATAACACAGATCGACCCCATATTATCATCACCTTTGCCTGGCTAGGTAATAATCCCCCGACCTTACGGCGAATGGAGACAACGATTAATTGGCTGCTCTCTAGCCACAATCGGCAGGCGCTTAGCCATGTCTACAGTGATGATCATATCTGTGTGTTTCAAGCGCTGGACGAGGGTGATGAGGACATTACAACAGCGAGGGAATTGGCGAAACGGATACGGGATCATCTAAGGGCTGAACATCCGAATATGCTGCTTGTTGGGGGGGTGAGCGGGTTGGCTTATACGTTGACCGATTGGCCGAAGGCGTATCGTCAAGCAGTTCAGTCGATGGAAGTGGCTAGACGGCTGAAGCTCGCCCATTTTGTTGAGTTCAATAATCTGGGAATTTATCAACTGTTGGCTCAATTAGACCATATTCCTTCTGTGCGGACCTTTTGTCAGCAGTTAATAGGTCCGTTGGCTCAATATGATAAGCAGCATGGGAGTGATTTGATCCAAACTATTACAGCCTATTTTGATCACCATGCGAATGTGAGCCAAACGGCCGAAGGATTATTCATCCATCGGAATACGTTGCTCTATCGATTGGAGCGGATTCAAGAGTTAACGGGCCAGAACCTTAACCAGGCAGAAGCTCGCCTGGCTTTGCATTTGGCCTTGAAATTGTGGCAGCTTCGACCAGAGACTAAGGCACCAAAAGATACTGCTATTGATAAGTTTTAGAAAGCCTCTGGGATTTCATGGGGTTGTTCATCAAGAAGTCATTTTTCTGCCACGAATTACACCAATTTTCACTGATTTTTTCATCATCTGTGTGAATTTGCGATAGGTTTTCACTATCCGCACGAAATCCTAAAGAGCCATTTTAGATAACGGTACAAGGATCGTTGAGGGTATAATCCAACCATTCTTCTGATCGGGCGGTTTTGCCTCGAACAGTGCGGTAGAACAGATCTTGAATGTGTTTGGTGATGGGGCCTCTTTTCCCGGTTCCGACGGGTCGATGGTCAATTTCCCGTACAGGTACAACCTCGGCGGCCGTACCACAAACAAAGACCTCATCAGCGATATAGAGTTGGTCACGGGAGAGGCGTTCTTCAACTACTTTGTAACCAGCGTCGCGGGCCAGGGTCAAGACCGTATCACGAGTTAATCCTTCTAGAATAGTCGCTCTTGGGGCAGTATAAATAACATCGTCACGAATCAGGAGCAGGTTCTCGCCTGTGCATTCGGCTACATAGCCTTCGGGGTCAAGCATGACGGCCTCGTCAAAGCCGGAGCGGACAGCCATCGTCTTGGCCAGGATTGAGTTGACGTATTGGCCGCTGATCTTGGCTTTGGTCATACTGGCATTGGGGTGCATTCGAGTCATGGAGGAGACGGTCATGCGCACGCCTGTTTCCATCTTTTCTTCGCCCAGGAAAGCGCCCCAGGGCCAGGCAGCGATGGCAACGACGGGATTATAGGCATCCAGATTTAGGCCAAGTGGTCCCTCGAAATACATCATCGGCCGTATATAACATTCCTCGAATCTGTTGGCAGAAATAGTTAGGCAGACGGCATCCATCAGATCATCTAAGGTGTATTCAAAATCTCTAACGCCTAAAGCGTGGGCGGAATGTAAAAACCGCTGCATATGTTCCCGCCCTCGGAAGACGGCTGGGCCGTTGTCGGTTGCATAACAACGAACGCCTTCGAAGACACCAGGGCCATAGTGTAAGGTTGGGTTCAGGAAATGAACCGTTGCCTTTTCAAAGGGAACCAGGTCGCCATCTACCCAGACATAATCAGCTTGCATGGCTGCGGCTGTTCGTCGCTTGCGACTATTTGAATGACTCATTCTAATAGTCCCGTTTCCATTTACTTTTCCGTTCTTGTAAGCTTGCTTTTCCATTTTTCTCTTCCTTTTATAATTCAATACGGTGTTAACTAAGTTTTTGCATTCATTAGAGAAGTTCAACTTTTACTTCTTTTAACTGGATGTGCGTTGCTCTCAAAAGGTTGAACTTCTTACTTATCAATCAGTGTGTTTTGATAAATTCGATACAATTTGGGCTGTCATCTCTTTTGTGCTTAAGGGCTGTTGGCCGTTTGTTGCCAGGTCGGCCGTTCTGCAGCCAGCGTTCAGAGCCTGGGTAACGGCCGTTTCTACTGCCACTGCCTCAACTTCCAAGCCGAAGGATTGGCGGAGCATCATTGCCAGTGAAAGTACGGTGCCAACGGGATTGGCGATTCCTTTGCCAGCAATATCTGGGGCCGAACCGTGAATGGGTTCATATAATCCTTGGGGGCAGCCATGTCGATTTCTCGATTTTCCAATGGAAGCGGAGGGTAAGTTGCCCATTGAGCCGGACAAAACTGAGGCTTCATCGGTTAATATGTCGCCAAACATATTTTCCGTGACCATCACATCAAAGGTGGACGGCCGCGTTAGCAAGTGCATGGCGGCGGCATCAACCAAAACATGCTCCAGGGTCACATCAGGATATTCAGTCGCCACTTCGTTGACAGTCTGCCGCCAAAGCCGGGAACTTTCTAACACATTGGCTTTGTCAACCGATGTTACCTTGCTGGTACGTTTGCGGGCCGCTTGGAAGGCGGCATGGGCTACTCGGCGAATTTCGCTTTGGCTGTAGGTTAAGGTATCGACTGCCTGGGTTTCGCCGTTGACCTGTCGCCGTTCGCGGGGGAGGCCAAAATAGATACCGCCTGTCAACTCTCGAATTACCAAGAGGTCAACGCCTTGCAGCCGTTCTGGGCGCAGGGGAGAGGCATCTAGTAAATCTGGATGCGGCCGAACGGGGCGCAAATTGGCGAAAAGGCCCATTGCCTGTCGGATACCGAGTAATCCTTGTTCCGGGCGAACGGCCGCAGTTGGGTCATCCCACTTTGGCCCGCCAACAGCGCCCAGCAGAACGGCATCGGCTGCCAGGCAAGCGGCTTTTGTCTCTTCTGGCAGGGCGGTTCCGTGGGTGTCGATGGCGCAGCCGCCTATCAATCTTTCTTCGGTTTCAAATGTGTGACCATATTTGTCAGAAACGGCCGATAAGACAGCTAGCGCTGCTTCCGTTACCTCTGGACCAATCCCGTCACCGGGTAAAATGACTATTTTTGCTTCCATAAAATTCCTTTAGTGAAAAGTTTGACTTCTGGCCACTCGTAAGCTAAAAGCTTGTAGTGAGAAGCCAGACTTTTTTCATATCAATTTCCATTCAACAAGGCATATTCCATACTGTCGGCTAAGGCCCACCAACTCGCTTCAATGATATTGGTGCTGGCCCCGATCGTGCTCCAGTTACGGGTTCCTTGTTCGGTGTCTATCAAGACACGAACTGTTGCGCCGGTGCCGTTGTCGCTGTCCAATATGCGGACTTTATAATCAGCCAATCGAACTTCGGCCAGGGCGGGATACACGTCTACCAGGGCTTTGCGAAGGGCGGCATCGAGGGCATTGACGGGGCCGTTGCCTTCTGCGGCCGTGTGCAACACCTGATCGCCTACCTTTACTTTCACGGTGGCATCGGCACAGATATTTTTGGCTTCCCGATGTTGCACCAGGACGGTGAAGTCCAATAACTCAAAGGGCGGTTTATAATCAGGTCGGAGACGGCGGAGCATGAGGCTCATTGAGGCTTCGGCACTTTCAAAGGCGAACCCTTGGGCTTCTAGCTCTTTAATTTGAGCTAAAACCTGGCGGGCTTGCTCGTTGTCTACATCGACGCCAAATTCGGCCGCTTTTTCCAGAATATTGCCGCGCCCTGAAAGCTCCGAAACGACAGAGCGCTGTTGGTTTCCGACTAGGGTCGGGTCAATGTGTTGGTAGCTACTCCCATTGCGACGCATGGCGGCTACGTGAATGCCGCCTTTGTGGGAAAAGGCGCTGACGCCAACAAAGGGTTGATGGGTACTGTGGCTGAGGTTAGCGACTTCAGCTACATAGCGGGAAAAGTCGGTTAATTGGGTGAGGTTTTCGGGCGACACACAATCTTTGCCCATTTTTAGTTGTAAGTCGGGGATGACAACACATAGATTGGCGTTGCCTACGCGCTCGCCATAGCCGTTAATCGTGCCTTGGACATGAACGGCCCCAGCTTGAACGGCCGCTAAAGTATTGGCAACCCCACAACCGCCGTCGTCGTGGGTGTGGATGCCGACGGATGTGTCTACTTCTTCAACCACTCGACTAACGATCTCGGCCACTTCCCAAGGCAGTGAGCCACCGTTGGTATCACAAAGCACGACGGTATCAGCCCCATGTTCGGCTGCAACTTTGACAGTTTGGAGGGCATAGTCGGGGCGGGCTTTGTAGCCGTCGAAGAAATGTTCAGCGTCGTAAACGACCTCTTTGCCCTGTTTTTTTAGAAAAGCGACGCTATCGGCAATCATGGACAGGTTTTCTTCTAAATCTGTTTCGAGGACATCATGGACGTGCATGTCCCAGCTTTTGCCGACCACTGTCACGACGGGCGTTTGGGCATCTAGCAAGGCTTGTATATTGGGGTCATCTTTGACTTCACTATCTTTGCGCCGGGTCGAGCCAAAAGCGGCAATTTTGGCATGTTTCCACGTCATTTCTTGAGCGGCCTGGAAGAACTCGGCATCTTTCGGATTTGAGCCAGGCCAGCCGCCTTCAATATATTGAAGGCCAAACTCATCCAGGCGACGGGCGATTTTCAGCTTGTCGTTCAGGGAAAGGGAGATACCTTCCCGTTGGGTGCCGTCTCGGAGGGTTGTATCGTAGATGTGGACTGTATTGCTCATAACTAATGCCTTGAGAGGTAATCGGTAATTCGTTTTAGAAGTTCAACTTCTAAAACGATTAACCTCCATTGCTTCTTCAAATGCGACAATGGCTGGTGTCTGTTTTAGTAGGTAGCCAAGCTGGTCGACGCCTTCTAGGAGGCAGGTTTTGCTGAATGTATCAATGTCAAAGGAAGTGTGACGGCCGTCTGGCAAGGTCACTGTTTGGGAAGAGAGGTCAATCGACACCTCCGTCCCTGGCGCCTCATTGACGAGGCTAAAAAGTTGTTGGTGGGTTTCTTCATCAACTTCAATCGGAAGCAGCCCGTTTTTGAGGGAATTGTTGCGAAAAATGTCGGCGAAAGAGGTGCTGATGACGGCCCGAAAACCCCAACCAGCTAAAGCCCAGGGAGCGTGTTCGCGGGAGGAGCCGCAGCCAAAGTTGTCGCCAGCCAGGAGGATTTGCGCGCCCTGACTTTCTGGTTGGTGCAAGGGGAAATCGGGGTTTAGTTCACCATTCGCTTTATATCGCCAGCGGGAAAATAGGCCCTCAACCAGCCCTTCTTTGCTAGTCACTTTCAGATAGCTGGCCGGAATAATCTGGTCTGTATCCACATCGTTATGTGGTAGGGGAACCATGTGGGAGGTTAGGGTTGTGAATTGTTGCATCTAATTACCTTTTAGGTGTAATTGGTAATTAGTAACTGGTAACTGAAGCGATTAATTACCAATTACGAATTACTCATTAATGTTCTTGGATCGGTGACTTGGCCGTTTACGGCTGAAGCAACGGCCGTTAAGGGACTCGCTAAGAAAGTACGGCCGCCTTTGCCTTGCCGCCCTTCAAAGTTGCGGTTGCTGGTGCTGATAGCGTATTGGCCCGGTTCAAGCTGGTCGCCATTCATGGCAATACACATTGAGCAACCAGCGAACCGCCATTCGGCACCAGCTTCCATGAAAACTTGGTGCAGCCCTTCAGCTTCGGCTTGGCGACGGACGCTTTCTGAGCCGGGGACGACCAACATTCGTACATCGCCGGATACTTTGCGGCCTTGAATTAAGCTGGCCGCCTGGCGCAGATCGGAGATGCGGGAGTTGGTACAGCTACCAATGAAGACGACATCTACCTTATGGCCTAATAACGGCCGTCCTGGTTGTAAGGCCATATAGGTTAAGGCTTTGTCCAACGCCGCTCGCCGGCCGGGGTCGGATTCGGACACCGGATCGGGAATGGGGCGGCTGATAGGCAGGCCCATGCCGGGGTTGGTGCCATAGGTGATCATCGGTTCCAGTCCGTTTACCGGGACCGTCACGGTCTGGTCATACGTTGCGCCTGCATCAGTTGGCAGGGAACGCCATTCTGCGAGGGCCTTGTCCCAGGCTGGGCCTTGGGGCGCATATTGGCGGCCAGAAACATATTGAAAGGTCGTATCATCGGGGGCGACCATGCCCGCCCGCGCCCCGCCTTCAATCGACATATTGCAGAGGGTCATGCGAGCTTCCATTGAGAGGGCGCGAACGGCTAGGCCGCTGTATTCCAGCACATGACCGGTTCCGCCGCCAATACCAATCTTGGCGATGAGAGCGAGAATCATATCTTTGGCGGTCACGCCTTCGTTTAGTTGGCCTTCAAAGTTGACTTGCATCGTTTTCGGCCGATATTGGAGCAAACATTGGGTTGCTAAAACGTGCTCAACCTCACTGGTTCCAATACCAAAGGCCAGGGCGCCAAAAGCCCCATGAGTTGAGGTGTGACTATCGCCGCAAACAATGGTCATGCCTGGTTGGGTTAGACCCAATTCGGGGCCGATGACGTGGACAATGCCTCGTTCGCTGCTGTCAAAATCATACAGGGGAATGCCGAAGTCATTGCAATTGTCGCGTAAGAACTGCAACTGTTTGGCGGCAACCCGGTCAGCTAATGGCAAAGCAGGGTCGGTAGTCGGGGTGGAATGATCCATCGTAGCAAACGTGCGATCCGGTCGCCGGACTGTCAAGCCTTTGGTTCGCAAACCGGTAAAAGCCTGGGGGGATGTGACCTCATGAACCAGGTGCAAATCAATATATAAAACGGCCGGAGAGCGAGGTTCGTTTACAACGACATGGTTGTCCCAAATTTTCTCAAAAAGTGTTCGTGGTGTGTTATTGATTGTCATTTATTTAATCCTACGGTTATGGCTCATTAGACAAAGACCTCGGCTGGCGCACTGGTTGATATTGGGGTTGTTGAGGTGGTATCGGCCGCTGCACCCGATTCGGTATCATACTTGCCGCTAGCAACTAATACTTTGTTCAGCGCGGTCAGATACGCTCTGGCGCTGGCAACGATAATGTCCGTGTCAGCCCCATGACCGCCAAAGGTGCGGGGTTGGGTAAAGCCACTTTGGGGTGAGGTTCGCTGTTGAGAGCGGCCGTTCTGAGCCTCAAGTCGAACCGTTACTTCACCGAGGGCGTCGATGCCTTCTGTCACAGCCCGAACGGCAAATTCCATCAGGGTATTTGGGGCTTGGACGATGGCATCAATGGCTTTATATACAGCATCAACCGGGCCTGTTCCAACGGCTGCTTGGACATATTCCTGCCCATTGGGGCCAGTAAGCCTGACGGTAGCTGTTGGCAGCCCCATTGTGCCGCAGGCGACTTGCAACCCGTCCAAAACATAGATTTCTTGATCCTGGTAAAGCTGGTCGGTAACGAGGGCGATCAGGTCGGCGTCGGTAATCTGCTTTTTCTTGTCGGCCAGCTCCTTGAAGCGACGAAAGGCACTGTTCAAATCCTCGCCCGTTAAGTCGTAGCCCAGCTCGGCCAGACGCACCTTGAAGGCATGCCGGCCGGAATGTTTGCCCAGAACCAGCGAGGAATGGGACAAGCCGACTGTCTCTGGTCGCATAATCTCATAGGTTTCATTGTTCTTGAGCATCCCATCCTGGTGAATGCCCGCTTCATGGGCGAAGGCGTTGGTACCGACAATGGCTTTGTTGGGTTGAACAACGATACCGGTATAGTTTGATACCTGATGGCTGATGCGCGTGATTTGGGTGGTATCAATGCCAGTTTCGAGATCGTAAACCGGCCGTCTTGTCTGAACTGCCATGACAACTTCTTCGAGGGAGGTGTTCCCAGCCCGTTCACCAATGCCGTTGACGGTCACTTCAGCTTGTCTGGCCCCAGCCTGTAATCCAGCCAGGGTGTTGGCCGTCGCCAGCCCCAAGTCGTCATGACAGTGAACGGAAACGACGACATCCTCTACGCCAGGAGTGTTGGCGACAATGCCAGCGATTAAAGCGCCAAACTCTTCGGGGGTGGTGTAACCAACAGTATCAGGGATGTTCAAGGTAGTGGCTCCAGCTTTTATCGCTTCCCCTAGGACAAGATAGAGGAATTCGGGGTTGCTGCGGCCAGCATCTTCTGGCGAAAATTCAACGTCATCGCAGTATTGTTTGGCGTAGGCGACCATCTCGCGTACCTGATCCACCACCTCTTCGGGGTCCATTCGGAGTTTGTATTTCATATGAATTGGGGAAGTTGCCAGGAAGGTGTGGATGCGCGGCCGTTTTGCATATTGAACCGCTTCCCAGGCTTTGTCAATGTCGCTCTTGGTTGCCCGGGCCAGCCCGCAGATGATGGGTGGTTGGCCGGAGGGGCCGGGGGTGTTGCCTATTTCGGTCGCTATCTGCTTGACCGCTTCCAGGTCGTCGGGGGAGGCGGCTGGAAATCCGGCTTCGATAACATCTACGCCAAGACGAGCGAGGGAACGGCCGATTTCCATTTTTTCGGCCGAGGTCAAGGTCGCGCCGGGGGATTGTTCGCCGTCTCGTAAGGTGGTGTCAAATATTTGGACATAATTATTCATCTTGAATATCCTTTTCCGGGCAGGTTAAGGAAAATAATGAATTGTGAACAATGAATAATGAATTGTGAAGTTGCTTCGTTTACCGTACTTCACAATTCGTTATTCGCTATTCGTTATTCACTATTCTCCTGGTCGTATCGTTACTGGGTTCACGAAGGGCATCATGCCTCGGAGGTTTGCGCCGACTTGTTCAAGGAGGTGATCTTGTTGGCGGCGGCGTTCGGCGTTGAACCAGGGACGGCCGTTTTTGTTTTCTTCAATCCAGCTATCAGCGTAGGTTCCTTCTTGGATGTCCTTCAATATCTGACTCATTTCATACTTGGTTTCTTCTGTTACAAGTCGTTGGCCGGAATAGTAGTCGCCGTGTTCGGCCGTGTCTGAGACCGAATAACGCATATAGTTTAGACCGCCTTGATAGAAGAGGTCGACGATTAATTTTAGTTCGTGGAGACATTCAAAGTAGGCCACTTCCGGTTGGTATCCAGCTTCAACTAATGTTTCAAAGCCCGCTTTGACCAGGGCCGAGACCCCGCCACACAAGACCGCCTGTTCACCAAATAGATCTGTTTCTGTTTCCTCAGAGAAAGTTGTCTTAAGTACCCCGGCTCTAGTTGTGCCAAGGGCATGGGCATAAGACAGGGCTTGGGCTTCAGCTTGTCCACTGGCATCTTGATGGACGGCCAGCAGGGCGGGCGTTCCTTTGCCCTCCACATATAGCTCCCGTACCCGGTGGCCGGGAGACTTGGGGGCAATCATGCTGACATCCACATTTTCCGGCGGGGTGATGGTTCCGAAGCGAATATTAAAGCCGTGGGCGAACATCAGGGTCTTGCCTTGTGTCAGGTGGGGGGCTATATGGTGGGCATAGAGGTCTGATTGCGCCGTGTCAGGGGCTAATATCATGATCGTGTCTGCCCAGTTGGCCGCATTAGCTACGGTGTCCACCTTTAGCCCATTGGCTTCTGCTTTAGCCCAGGACTTGCTGCCTTCGCGCAGTCCAACAGTTACATCTACGCCGCTATCGCATAGATTTAGGGCGTGAGCATGACCTTGTGAACCATACCCAATGACGGCCACCTTTTTACCCTGAATCAAAGCCGGGTCAGCATCTTTGTCGTAATAAATTGTTGCCATTCCTGTCTCCTAATGTGTTTGTCTTCCTCAAAAATTAATCCTTAAACAGTGATTGGTAAGTAACTAGACAGGTCTCTCTCGACTGTCGTACCGCGAAGGCGAGTATCCAAGCTCTTGGATTCCTGCCTTCGCAGGAATGACGTGTATAGTTACATTCGTAATTCGTAATTGAGTATCGTTTCAGTAAGCCAATTACTATTTACCAATTACCCAATTACTCGGCCATTGTGACCTTGCCATTGTGTCCATTGGCACCAACTTTTCGTCCGGCGCCGGGTGTATGGCGGACGCCATCGGCCGTTCCGCGTGTCATGGCGACATGGCCGGTGCGGACAATCTCCAGGATATCGCAAGGTTTGAGCAGCTCTATCAGGCTGTCGATTCGTTCCTCGGAGCCAGTAACCTGGATGATGAGAGATTCGGGACAGATGTCTAAAATCTTAGCCTTGAACACCTCGGCTAGGCTAATGATTTCTGTACGGCGTTCCTGGGTAGCAGCCACTTTAATTAAGGCTAGCTCTCGAAATACGGCCGGTTGACGAGTCACGTCCTGAACATCAATGACATTCACCAGCTTATAGAGATTGGCCTCTACTAACCGCGCTTCGGTATCCTGGCTGTCGACCACAATGGTCATGCGAGAAACATCTGTTTTTTCAGTACGGCCGACATTCAAGGAATCGATATTAAAATTCCGGCGACGGAAAAGTGAGGCCACCCGGTTGAGGACGCCTGGTTTGTTTTCTACTGTTGCTATCAATGTTTGTCTCATCAGAATCTCCTAAAAAAGAGGTAATTGGTCGCTGTTCTAGAAGTTCAACTTCTGTTTGAACTTTTCCTAAGTAATATTGGTATCGTTATTAGGGCGACCACAAGGGTGCGCCCCTACCTATACCAGTGTTAATTTGTTAATCTTCAATAAGAAGTTGAACTTCTGAATCGACTAATCACCAACAACCGCCGTTGGCTCTCGCCTGACTGGCCGTCGTAACATTGCATCCAAATCGGCCCCGGCTGGAACCATTGGGAAGACTGCCTCTTCCATCTCGACGACATATTCCAGCAGCACCGGGCCGGGCGTTTCTTGGGCAAAGCGCATGGCATTTTCAATTTCGCCACAGTCGGTAATTCGCATGGCGGGAACGCCATAGGCTTCGGCAAGCTTCACAAAGTCGGGGTTGTCCATATAAACGGCCGAATATCGTTTCTCGAAGAAAAATTCCTGCCACTGGCGAACCATGCCCAAGTAACTGTTGTTGAGGATAACGATTTTTACATTGGCTCCTTGCAGTTTGGCCGTTGCCAGTTCTGCCAGGGTCATCTGAAAACCGCCATCTCCAACGATGCTCCAAATCTCTCGGTCTTTGTGGGCAAACCAGGCTCCGATGGCGGCAGGAAAGCCGAAACCCATTGTCCCGGCCCCGCCGGAGGTCAGCCAACGGTAAGGCTGCTCTAGGCGATAATATTGGGCGGCCCACATCTGGTGTTGGCCGACATCGGTGGTGACAATGGCCTCGCCGTCGGTGAACTGCCACAGATCACGGATGACGTGAGAGGCATAAATTTTGTCATCATTGGGCCAGGCCAGAATATCGCGCTGGAAGGTGTCTTCTTTCCATTCTGCAATCTGATCCAGCCATTCTTCGTGATCGCCGGGGCCAACCATTGGGTTTAAGTCACTTAAAACGGCTTTCAAATCGCCGATGAGGGGAACGTCGACCCGAACATTTTTGTGAATCTCAGTGGGGTCAATCTCGATATGAATTTTTCGGGCGCGGGGGGCGTAGGTACGGAGGTTGCCCGTTACCCGATCATCAAATCGCATCCCGAAAGCGAGAAGTAGGTCGGCTTGTTGGATGGCGTTGTTGGCATAAGCCTCGCCGTGCATGCCCATCATGCCCAGGCTAAGGGGGTGGGAGGCAGGGAAACCGCCCAAGCCTAAGAGTGTCATGGCGACCGGGGTTTGGGTTTTGAGCGCAAAGGTCATTAATTCATTCATGGCCCCTGATTTCAAAACACCATGACCAGCCAGGATGACCGGCCGTTTTGATTCGGCAATCAGTTTGACGGCCTTTTCTAGATCGGCCGTTGGAGCATGGTTGGGTGGGTGGTAACCGGGCAGGGTTGGTTCTATATTGGGGTTGTATTCTGCTTTTTCAATTTGGGCGTTTTTGCAAAAATCAATGAGGACGGGGCCAGGACGGCCGCTTCGGGCAATGTAAAAGGCCTCAGCGACTACTTCTGCCACTTGATCGGCGCTGGTAACAAGAAAGTTATGTTTGGTGACGGGTAAGGTAATGCCAGTAATGTCTGATTCCTGGAAGGCATCGCCGCCGATGAGATGGGCGGGGACTTGTCCCGTGACACATACCATAGGGGAAGAGTCCATCATCGCGGTTGCAATGCCCGTTACTAGATTTGTTGCGCCAGGGCCAGAGGTTGCCAGGGCAACGCCTACTTTACCGCTGGCGCGAGCATAGCCGTCAGCCATGTGGGAGGCACCTTGCTCGTGGCGGACGAGAACGTGATGGACCGGATAGTCAAGCATAGCATCATAGGTAGGCATGATCGCCCCACCTGGATAACCAAAGACAATGTCTACGCCTTCTTTTACAATACATTCCCAGAAAATTTCAGCACCGGTTTTCAACATCTCATATCCTCCGTAACTATCCCGTCACCGCACCTTGGGCGGCTGAAGAGACTAATTTGGCATATTTTGCCATCACACCTGTTGTGTAGGCTGGGGTGGGGGCCTGCCAATTAGCCAGCCGTTCTTGAATCTCACTGTCGGACAATTCCACATCCAGACAGCGCGCTTTCACATCAAATACAATAGTGTCACCATCACGCAGGAGAGCGATTGGGCCACCGTTGGCTGCTTCGGGAGCAACATGCCCTACCATCAGACCACGTGTTGCGCCAGAGAAACGGCCGTCTGTCAGCAAAGCCACCGAATCACCCAGACCAGCCCCGACGATAGCGGCCGTCACGCCTAACATCTCTCGCATACCTGGCCCGCCTTTTGGCCCTTCATAACGGATCACAACCACATCTCCGGGCTGAATTTGTTTGTTTTGAACGGCCGCAAAAGCATCTTCTTCACAGTCATAGATTCGGGCCGGGCCACGGAAATGGCCTAAATCACTGCCTGAAACTTTGAGTACACAGCCCTCTGGGGCCAGGTTGCCTTTCAAGATAACCAGTCCACCACTGCTGTTTTTAGGATTGCTAAGAGGTCGAACCACTTCCTGACCTGGGGTTTCTTCCGCTTTAGCGGCTTCAGCCCCAATCGTTTGCCCGGTCACTGTCATGGCTTCACCATGAAGGTGTCCTGCTTCGTTTAGGCGTTGGGCGATTAATTGAATGCCACCGGCTTCATATAAATCGGTGGCAACAAAACGGCCGGATGGCTTCAAATCGGCCAGCAGTGGGGTCTGGGCGCTAAGTTTGTCAAAGAGGTCAATGTCAATAGGAACTCTGGCTTCGCGGGAGATGGCTAACAGATGTAAGACTGCGTTGGTTGAGCCGCCCGTTGCGGCAACGGACATAATGGCATTCTCAATGGCTTCTGATGTTAATACGTGACGCGTCGTCTGGCCTCGTTGCAGCATATCCATCACCAGCTTTCCGGTTTCAACGGCAACGGCGTCCTTGGTGCCGTCCATGGCGGGGACACTGGCGCTGCCCATAGGAGAAATGCCCAGGAATTCACAGGCTGTTGCCATTGTGTTGGCGGTGAATTGTCCGCCACAGGCTCCGGCTCCTGGGCAGGCGGCATCTTCGAGGGCTTTTAGCTGTTCGGCCGTAATCTTTCCGGCCGCAAAGGCCCCAACTGCCTCGAATACGTCTTGAACGGTGACATCATGATCTTCAAAACGGCCGGGGGCAATCGAGCCGCCATAGAGAACCAGGCCAGGAATATCAAGTCGAGCCAGGGCCATGACTGTGCCGGGAATGGTTTTATCACAGCCCGCTAAGGCGACGATGGCATCGAACTGATTGCCTCTGGCGACTAATTCGATGGAGTCGGCGATTACTTCGCGGCTGATGAGGGAGGTTTTCATGCCCTCGGTTCCCATCGTTATGCCATCTGAGATTGAGACGGTGTTGAACTCCATTGGGGTTCCACCAGCGGCCCGGATGCCTTCTTTTACCCTGGCGGCCACCCGGCGTAGATGAAAGTTGCAGGGGCCGATTTCGATCCAGGTATTGGCGACGCCGATAAGCGGCCGTTTTAGATCTTCATCCGTAAATCCAGCGGCTTTTAACATCGCTCTTGCTGGCGCGCGGTCATATCCTTTCTTTATTCGATCAGAACGCATTTCCTCTTCCATTCAATCTCTTGTGCAAAAAAAAGCGGGGCTGCCCTTTTCTGGACAGCCCCGCAAATTTGCGTGTTGGCTTGTGATGCTTTGTGGCATTTACTCCACGAGCTGTCCAAGTAGTATCGCTGGTTCCTCAATAAGGAGAAGAACCAGGATGCTAATAATAAGGACAACCACAGGTAGTAAATTACTAAATATCATTAGTCTTCTAATGTACCTCATGAACTATATCCCAGTCCATTGGCAATATTATCCAAGAAAAAGGCAGAAGCTTTGTGTACTCTGTCCAATATCGCCTATATCCCCCGTGAGTACTATATATCTGGTGAATTCAACGGCCGTTTTTGTGCCAGCCGTAGGATCAGGGGCAAAATAAGGCCTTAAGTCCTATTTAACTTTACGTAATGCAAAAACCATGCTAATATTATGTTATGTCATTTTAGTTCATGCTCGGCGCTTTGTGTCGGTTGCAAATAGTTAGGGAGAAGATTAGATGTTAACCCATAAAAGGTTTGTGAAACTTTTGATATTGTTAATGGCTGCCAGCCTGATCCTTGCGGCATGTGATCGGCCAGCGCCATCGAATAATAATGATGGCGGAACGCAGACGAATGAAAACGATAGTGGCTATCCACCTGATGGAGAAGGCCAAGCTGAGGAACCTACTGTTTCGGAAGAGCCAACCCGCGAAGTGTTGGCAGAGGGTGAAGGCGAGGAAGGTGAAGGAGGCGAAGTTGAAGTTTCGGCCGAAGCAACTTCTATGGCTCCGAGTGAAGGCGAAGAGGGAGAAGGGAGCGAAGGCGAGGAAGGTGAAGTAAGTGAAGTTGAGGTGCCAGCCGAGGCAACTTCTGCGGCTCCGAGTGAAGGCGAAGAGGGTGAGGAAGTTTCAGGCGAAGAAGGCAGTGAATCAGAGGTTGAGGTTCCTGCTGAGGCTGACGGAACACCAGAAGAGGTAGCTGAAGGTGAGGGCGCTGAAGCAGAAGAAGCAAGCGAAGCTGAAGTTCCTGCCGAAGCAACTGAAGCGGAAGTTCCAGCTGAAGCTGAAGTAACCGGCGGGCAACCATTACCCGCTACCCATACCGTTGCTGCTGGCGAAAATCTATACCGGATTGGTTTGCAATATGGCATTTCATGGGTCGCTATTGCCAACGCCAACGGCATAACGAACCCTGACCGAATTTATACAGGGCAGGTGCTTGATATTCCTGGGGGTGGCGAACAAGGCGCTGGTGGACAGCCAGACCCAATGCCCACGCCAGAAGGGATCAACTATGTTGTGAAACCTGGCGATACGCTTTTCAAAATTGCCCAACAGTTTAAGATCAGTTGGGTTGAGATTGCAGAAGCCAACGGTTTGGTGAACCCTAACGTGATTTATGCCGGACAGACAATTAAGATTCCGGTTGATGCGCCAACCCCACCGCCTGTTGTTCACCATGTTGTTAAGCCAGGTGAAACATTGTTCCGAATTTCGTTGCATTATGGGTTGCCCTGGTTAGCCATTGCAAACGCCAACGACATTGACGCGCCCTATGTTATTTATGCCGGACAGACGTTAGTTATCCCTGGCGGCGGTTACTAAAGATGAATTGGCGGGGTCTGATTCACAGATACCGCGAGTATTTACCTTTTCCTGACGATGTTCAGATTATCAGCCTGAATGAGGGCAATACGCCCCTCATTCAGGCTGATCGTTTGTCTGAGATAATCGCGCCAGGAAAGGGACTGAAGCTGTATCTAAAATATGAGGGGTTGAACCCAACCGGGTCGTTTAAGGATAGGGGGATGACGGCAGCTATTACCCAAGCTGTTCATGAAGGGGCGAAAACAGTTATTTGTGCTAGCACGGGAAATACGGCCGCCAGCGCCGCCGCTTATGCTGCGCGAGCGGGCTTACGTTGTCTGGTGCTGGTTCCAGAGGGAAAGATCGCTTTAGGTAAGTTAGCTGCTTCGCTGGCTTATGGGGCGGAGGTGTTGAGCATTGAAGGCTCGTTTGATGATGGGCTGGCTCTTGTTCGGGAAATTGTTAAGCGACAGCCAATTGCCCTGGTTAATTCGGTCAATCCCTGGCGGTTGGAGGGGCAGAAGACAGGGGCGTTTGAGATTTGCGATCAGTTGGACGGCCAGGCACCAGATTGGCACTGTTTGCCGGTTGGCAATGCAGGTAATATCTCGGCCTATTGGATGGGCTATGAGCAATATGGGAAAGGGCTGCCACAACTTCTAGGCGGGCAGGCGGCCGGATCAGCTCCCATCGTTGAAGGAAAGGTCGTTGAGAAGCCAGAAACGATTGCGACCGCGATTCGGATCGGCAATCCGGCCCGTTGGCATCAAGCATTAACCGCATTGGATGAGTCGGGAGGTATTATCACGGCCGTTTCCGATGAGGAGATTCTGGCGAGTTGGCGGCTACTGTCGAGTAAAGAGGGGGTTTTTGTTGAACCAGCTTCGGCGACAGGGCTGGCGGCTTTGCGCCAGCAAATTGAGAGAGGTAAAATCGATCCGACAGGTAAGACGGCCGTTGTCATCTTAACTGGACATGGTTTGAAAGACCCTGGAACGGCCGTAGAGCAGGCGACACCGCCGAAAATGATTGGAGCGACTATTGAAGCTTTGGAACAGTATTTAACTCGATCTTAGGTAAATACTGTGTTAACTAAGTTTTTGCAATGGAGAAGTTCAACTTTTTCTCCTTCTAACTGGTGTTAAGTTGCTCTTTCAAAAAGTTGAACTTCTTAGTTACCAGTGTAGTAAACGGCCAACAATAATAAATAGTGTTGTTCCTGTATAAAAATTTGACGGTGTAATTCCCATGTAAGGGAGAATCCACTCGTTTGAGAAAATAGATACCTGCCTTCGCAGGTATGAAAATCACAGGTGTTTTGTTAATTAGGAACAACTTTAATCTAATCAGGTGGCTGCTTACGCCTAAACCGTCCGCGCGATTCCGCTAACTTATTTGTGGACGGTCATTAAGGAGTAGATACCATGCTAGGAGAAAGCGAATTTTACATCTGCCCAGTCTGTTTTCATGTTGATCGGGAGGCGGGAACCCATCACGGCCGATCCATGATCCATTGTAAAGAGCTGCCTGAAGGCCATGAGATGCTTCAGCCCGAATTCTTTCTTGACGGCAATCTAAAATCCCGCGCCCCTCGCTGGTTCTTACAATCCGTTCGAGAAGCGGCCGGCTTGGACATGGTCGATTTTGACGACCACCATTTCAGCGACTAGGCTTAGCCCATCAGAAAGTTAGGGTGTATTGCACTACCCAAGTTGTCTTTCTGCAATCGAAAATTGTCGGGCAGTGCGTTGCACCTACCTCTTCCGCTCCTCTTTAATCATTAAATTTCGCCCCTTTTTCACTGCCCTGCATAGCTAATCGCCGTTCATGTCTGCTAACCTCCCAAAACAATCCAACAATAATGAGCGGCGTCGCCTTGTTGCTTTAACCCATCGTGACTTTCGTTTGTTTTGGGTTGGCCAAATATTTTCAAACGTTGGCTCTGAGATGCAACTCATTGCCATCAATTGGCACATCTTCACGCTGTTGAGAGATCAGACATTTGTCCTCTCTATTTTTAGGATGGAGATCAATTTAGGGGCCGAGGCATTGGGGCTAGGCGGAGTAGGGCTGGTTCGCATTGTTCCCATCGCCATCTTTGCCCTGGTGGGCGGGATGCTGGCCGATGCCCGCGACCGCCGAACATTAATTATTTGGACTCAGAGTGTGGCCGCCATTTTTGCCGTTGCTCTGGCTGTTATCACTTTAGCTGGTAATGATAATCTGTTTATCCTTTATTTATTGACTGCCTTAACGTCAGCTACCCAGGCTTTTGAAAATCCGGCCAAACAATCCCTCATTCCCAATCTTGTTCCCAGACATCATTTGTCAAACGCTCTCAGCCTCAATACCCTTGTTTTTCATATTAGCACTATCGTTGGCCCGGCTATCGCTGGTATTATGGTTGCCCGCTTTGATATTGGGTTGGTTTATGCAGTCAATTCTATCTCCTTTTTTGCGTTGATAATTGCGGCCGTTTTCATGCAGCATCGCGGCGGGGCAGCCTCGGTAGAAGGGCTAGGATTACAATCGTTGAAAGAAGGGTTACGCTTTACCTACACGTCCCGCCTCATTTGGAGTACGATGCTGCTTGATTTCTTCGCCACCCTCTTCTCTTCGGCCCGAACGATGCTGCCCATCGTTGCAGGTGATGTGCTGGGTGTTGGGGTGCAAGGGTATGGCATCCTGTCGACCGCTCAAGCAGTCGGGGCGTTGTTAACGGGTGTCATCCTCTCTCTGACGAGTGAAATTAAGCAGCAAGGGCGAGTGCTATTAGCTAGTGTCGCCGTTTATGGTCTAGCAACGGCGATGTTTGGCATTTCAACTATCTTTGCGCTCTCCTATTTTCTTTTTGCTTTGACTGGCGCGGGTGATACGGTATCGACGGTTATTCGCCACACCTTACGTCAGATGATCACGCCTGACAGGTTGCGCGGCCGAATGACCGGGGTCAATATGATCTTTTTCATGGGTGGCCCTCAGCTAGGCGAATTAGAAGCAGGTCTTGTCGCTGCCTTATTCGGTGCTCCAATAGCCATTTTTACTGGTGGCATAGCGACTGTTTTGTTGACAGGTTGGATTGCTTGGCAGTATCCTCGACTGCGAAAGTACAAGGCTGGCGATTATGTCAACATGAAAATGGATGAAAACCTGAAATGAAACAACGTTTTTTAATTATCGTTTTGGTGATTACGGCCGTTCTCGTCTTTGGCCCGTTCTTGATTCCCCTGCCCAAACAGCCCGATCTGGCCCCGGAAGAGATCGCTAGAGAGGATGCGCTAGAAGGCGGGCGGTTCATCTCGGTTGATGGCTTTCAAACCTTTATCAAGGATGTCGGCCCACGGGATGGTGAAGCGGTCGTCATGATTCATGGCTTTGGCGGCTCAACCTTTTCCTGGCGTGAGACAACGCCAGCCTTAGCCAATCGCGGCTATCGAGCCATCGCCATTGACCTAAAAGGCTTTGGTTTGTCCGATAAGGTTTTCCGAGAGGATTATTCACATCCAGCCCAAGCCGAATTTGTCGCTGCACTGCTGGATCAGTTAGCGGTAGAGCAGGCAGTTATGATGGGGCATAGTATGGGCGCTAATGTGATGGCTCATTTTGCATTCTTATATCCAGCACGTGTAACTAAACTGATCATCGTTGATGGCGCAATTGCAACTGGCGATGACCCACAAACGGGGCTGGATGGCGGGGGTTGGTTGGTAAATGTACCGCAGATACGACGGATTGCCCGAATAGCAGCCCGTTCTATCTTGTCTGAAGAGGAAATTATAGGGATGTTGGAATCGGCCGTTTACGAGCCTGCCTTTGTCACCCCCGAACTGGTTAACGGCTACTACACCCCCCTGACAATCAAAGATTGGGAACAGGCGTTACTGGGTATCATGCGGGACAGGGACAAAAATGTAATCCCACAGCCCTTGAACGAACTAACGACACCCACCCTCATAATCTGGGGCGAGAATGATACCTGGGTTTCCCCGGAAAACGGGCCACGCCTCCTTGATGAGCTGCCAAATGCCGAACTTGCCACCATCCCAGAGTCGGGCCATCTGCCGATGGAAGAACGGCCGGATTTCTTCAACAGCCTCTTACTAACTTTTTTGGAGAAGGGAACGGTCCAATCGGGAGGCTGACGGTTGATTGCCCATCCGCCTGACTCTTGGCTTGCCCGATTTAGGCATCTCTTTTATCTAGTAGGGGCGGTCGGTATAACATGGCCGCTCGGCCTCCAAATTGGGAGTCATCTGCCGTTAGGAACAGAAAGCGTCGCAACCGTCCCCCTCTTCAATCTTTGGTCATTATTGTGGAATAGTAATCGCCTACAACAAGGGCTGGCCAATTATTGGAATGCGCCCATTTTTTTCCCCGAAACAGGCACATTTGCCCTGTCAGAGCCACAGCCCTTGACTGGCCTGATTTTTTCCATGCTCCTTTGGCTCATCAGGAACCCAATAGCGGCGTACAATTTGGCGCTGCTCCTTTTCTTAACGCTAAACGCTATTTCGGCCGACTGGCTGATGCGAAAATTAGGCGCAGGCGTTGCCCCCGCTTTCCTAACAGGATTATTGGCCTTAGCATTACCTTTTGTAGGCAATGAATTAGGGGTGCTGCAATTGACGCCCGTCTTTCCTATCTTCTTCACTTTCGGCGCCATGTGGTCATTTGCCAATCGGCCGAGTTGGACGGCCGCCTTATGTATCGGTGGCTGGAGTGGCGTAGCCTTCCTCCTTTCTGGCTACTACGGTCTATTCTTGACCCTATTTCTCTTGCTTGGCGGCCTTATCTTTGTCCAAAAGTCTCACCTACATGGCAAGGCATTGCTCCAATTAGGCAGTGGGGTCATGTTGGCAGGCTTGATTTTGCTACCATTATTGCCGGAACAAGCGCGGCTGACGGCCGATTACAGCCGCAGCGAAACCACCATTGAAAATAACAGCGCTGAGCTAGAGGAGTACCTTCACCTTTATCGTCGCACATTGGGCGAAGCGTGGCTGCCCTGGATAGTAGAAGATAACGGCCGTCAAAGACTTTACCCTGGTACAAGCTTAATGGTTTTAGCCTTTATCGGACTTATTGGCGGCCTACGAAAACGCTCTAAAAGACGTTGGGTAATCTTTGCCGCTCTCGGAGCCATTCTCGCTTTTCTATTTAGTTTAGGGCTTAATCTATCATTTGGGGATTGGCAACCATACCGCTTAATAAAGGATTATTACCCTGGATTTGCCCAATTGAGAAGTCCCTTCCGGCTGGCTGTCATGGTTCAGATATTTCTGTTTGGATTGGCAGGTTTTGGATTGAGTATTGTCTGGGGGAAGCGATGGGGCAGGCGGTTGATTGCGGTCGTTCTCGTCCTCCTGGTATTGGTCGAAGTTGTTCCCCAACCTGGCCGCTTATATGCCGTTCCTGAACAAGCCTTTGAAGCCGCCTGGATAGGGTGGCTTGCAGATCAGCCAGGGGAGGGAGCGGTACTCATGCTGCCTATGAGTCAGGATTCAGGTGTGGCCGCTTTTGAGCCGATCGTCATTGGTATGTTGCAAGGCTTGGAACACGGCCGTCCACTCGGCAATGGCTACTCCGGCTTCTTCCCCAGCAGCTACCGCTCCCTCAAAGGGGGGATGACCCATTTTCCAGACGAGGAGACAATCCAACATTTACAGATGACCGGCTTTAGCTATTTAATCATTGACCAGGCCTGGTGGGATGAAGAGAAGGAACAAGACCTATCGGCCTGGGAAGATGTACTTGAGCTTGTTTATCAAGACGAGGCGAAGGTCATTTACAAGATAGTAAAAAGACAGGGCGCTGCCCCAACTATCTTTACTCTCCCTTAATCTTGCGAGAACCCTGGTTTTTATTGGCACGCCCAGGAATGGGCCGTTCTCGGTCCCGTCGTTTCGGCCGAACGACCCCCATTCGCAGGGGCCTCGGCAGCAGCCCCGCCTCTTCAATGATCTCTGTCACTAGCTCCTCCTGACGGTAAGCCATGACATGCACTCCCGCTACCCCTTTAATCTCTCGTACCTGCTCGATGATCTCAATACAAATACGCTTGCCCTCTTCTTTCTTTTGAGCCTTCGGTGTTTTGCGGAGCCGTTCTACGATATGATCAGGGATAACCACCCCTGGGACGTTGTTTCGCATAAATTCGGCCGCTTTTTCTGACCGCAGTGGGCCAACCCCAACCAAAATGAAGACCTTCTCATCCAAGCCCAAATCACAAACCTGCTGCATAAATTGACGGAAACGGGGCACATCAAAGCAGTATTGGGTTTGGATAAAGTCGGCTCCGGCCGCAACCTTCTTCGCCATTCGTAAGGGTCGCCAATCATAAGGTGGTACAAAGGGGTTGGCGGCTGCGCCTAAGAAGAGCCGGGGCGGAACGGTTAATTTTCGGCCGCTCAGAAAACGCCCTTTATCGCGCATAATCTTAATTGTTCGCAGCAGTTGTAGGGAGTCAAAGTCAAAAACCCGCTTAGCCTGGGGCTGGTCGCCAACGGTCACGTCATCCCCTGTCAGGCAAAGGACATTGTGAACGCCCATCGCCGCCGCTCCTAAGACATCCCCTTGTATGGCAATCCGGTTCCGATCCCGGCAGGAGACTTGCAATACAGGCTCATATCCGGCGCGTGTCAACAAGGCGCAGATAGCGACGCTGGACATATGGCAGTGAGCGCCAGAGGCATCGGTGGCGTTTATGCCATCGACAACGGCCGATAAAACCAATGCGGCATTATAAACCTCAGATGGATCGGCACTGTCTGGTGGATTCAGTTCGGCCGTTACTGCGAAACGGCCGGATCGCAGCACCCGCTCTAATCGTCCGCCTGATATATTCGGGGTCTCTGTCATGAAATCACTGACCGAACGGAGATGTCTTTCGCATTGACCCAGCCCACTGGTACATTTTTATCTTCGGCCGTTAACATATTAATCCAGGCCGACTCCCCTTCCAATTGGCGGTTGACTGGCGGTTGTAAAAATTCAATCTCACCTCCATAATGGCCCATTTTGCGGGAGCGTTCAAAGGCTTCCACCCAGACACATTTCATTTCCGGTATTACCTCACAATGACCGTTCGTTCGCACACCCCCACAAGGGCCATTGCGTAAGTTCTTAGGACAAGTCATCGGACAAGTCATCCCTGTGGAATGGAGAATACATTGGCCGCACATCCGGCAGTCAAAGATAAGCTGCTTGCTCAACTCCTCGCCTGGCGTAATCCAGCGAGCCACCCGCTCATAACCCAACCGCTTGATGAACGGTTCGAATCCTTCAAAAAGCTTATGGGTTGTTCGATAAGCCCACTCTAATAAGCGGGGATGATCACGTAGCCAGCTTCCAAGAGTCACAAATTACCTGTCCTTTACTGTGAAGTTTGGTGATATTTAGAACAACTATTGAGAAACAGTCAAAGTCTGACTTAATCCGTCAAGAGTAACTTTAAGTTGATTGATGGTTTCTCGCCCAATAATTGCCTCCGAATCTTGTTCCAATGCAATAGCTTCAATCCCAAAAATCGAAAATGGGCCAATTTGGATTGTTATCAAATAGGAATCAACCTTAATTGCATGGCCTGTAATTCCCCTCATCCGCCTTGTCTCCAGGAATTTTGCTTTAATGGACTCTAAGGCAGTAATAGGTAGCATTGTGCCATCTGCCCCGGAATCGACTAAAGCAACAAGATTTTGGCTTAGTCCAGGTATATGCGGATTTGTAATTGAAATCTCAACCACTGGAGCTGCAGGGTCATAGTTTATTTGATCATAGTCTTGTGTAAATGCCATTTGGGCAGATGCCTATTCGATGAAGCGGGGAGAGCGCATATAGATTACTTGATCTGGTTTTGATGAAACTTGTTTTATCAAGACAACTTCATTTGGTAATGATTGATAGATTCGAGCCGCCAGATCTAATTTGTTTTTATCATGATCAACAACTTGACCATTGTGAACGGCTACATATTGAGATTCATAATTCTTCAAAAGCTCAGGCAGCATGTTCCTGAAAGCCTCTTGTTCTTGTTCCATAATATATCGCTTAGGATTAACATGAACGGCTGGAAATGCTTCTGCTAAGACCTCATTAATGAGATCCGCCATTGGTTGTTGACTGGTTAGAGCAACCTGTTCAACTCGCCGATAGATTTGTTCGGGTATCGTAAGGGTTACTTTGTTACTCATGATAAAATTCCTTATTCAGGTGGATGGCGCTTAAAAAAATCAAGCCAATATTCCTGACCTATATAGATTATATCAGGAATATAGTTTACCTCTACCTGATTTTTGTTTTTGGGCTAATCTCGTATAATTCCTTTTCGGAGGATAGATGTCATTATCAGATTTGCCCAAACGGGAAAAAATATCGGATTCGGCCGTTGATCTACTTCCTCGGCCGTCCTTAAATTGGCGCGAAACCGGCCGCATGTTGTCGGTGCTATTCAAATCACGGGTTGTATCATTGCTGCTGCTGGCGGCTGTTGGCGGCGCCTTCTTAGGCGCAAGGGGCTGGCCGGGATTGGATGTCCTGCTGTTGGTCATTGTGACGGGTGGGTTGGCCGCTTCTGGGTCGGCCGGGTTGAACGAGTATATCGAGCGTGATTCTGATGGTGTCATGGGCCGGACACGAAAACGGCCGTTAGTCACCGGCGATGTCACCCCAAGAACGGTATTAATCGCCAGTAGCGCCATGATCCTGGTTCCCTCCCTCCTGGTACTGACCTTCAATCCAGCCTTGAGCTTTTATCTACTTCTAGGGGCTGTCATTTATGTCGGCATTTATACGGTCTGGCTTAAACCCCGGACGCTGCTCAATATTGTGATTGGCGGGGCGGCGGGTAGTGCGGCTGTTATGAGTGGCGGGGCGGCGGCAGGCAATTGGCAAGACCCGGCCGTTATCTCCCTGGCTTTGCTCGTTTTTCTGTGGACGCCCTCCCATTTTTGGAGTCTGGCAATCCTCTATCGCAATGATTATGCTAAGGCCGATGTCCCCATGCTACCCGTTCAAACGACCACCCCAAAAGCGGCCGTTTGGGTGTTGCTCCATACAGGCGCGGCCGGATTTGTGGCCCTTTTATTGGCTGTCAGTCCCGCCTTGGGTTGGCTCTATCTCATCCCGGTGGGGGTGGTAACGGCCGATATGATATTCCGAAATATCCGCCTCTTGGCCCAGCCGAACCCCAAAAACGCGAGAGGCTTGTTCCTCTCCTCTAACATCTACCTGATGGTGGTACTCCTCGCAATTTGTATCGGCGTGATGCTATAAACGCCCCGTCATCGTTTCAGCATAGCCCGTTAATTCAATATAACCTCGCGCCTCAACTTCTTGACCATTAATCGAGCCTGAAAATTCAACCGTCCCTTCCCAATAGGTGGTTGAGACGTTCAATTCCTGGTCGTTCATCAACGGCCGTCCTTCAATCTCCAAAGCTAATTCAGGAATAGAGATCTGCCAGCCAGCCGGATACTCAGCCCCATTGTTGGGGCTAATCCAGGTGTCCGTCACCGTTAATTGCCAGCCTTCTCGGTCCAAGGTTTGGGTTGTTCCATCGGCGAAGATATAAGTGCCGCTAGATTCTGGTTCGAGACGGCCGTCCGCTCGCCGAATTTGAAAAAACATTAGGGCCGAGCCATCATCAAACTGGAGCGAAAACCAGTCCCAACCGACCGCCTCTAAAGTTAAGGCGCTGGTGCTGTATTCGTGGTCCTTCCAGGCTAGTCCAGTAACCTCATAGGATTCATCACCAACCATAACCGTTCCAACCGCTTGCTGTTGAATAATCGAGTAGTAATAAGAGGCATTACCCGGCTCTGGCCCTTTGGGACTAAGGCCGCCATCGCCATGTAGAACGGGAGGCAGCGTTTCAGTTAGGGTCAAATCGAGCGTCACTTGCTCTGTTTGGGCAAAGAGATGTACCTGCCCCGAATCGGTCGTTTCAGCAAACCAATTTTCGAGCCAGACCCGATAAGGGGCAGCTTTTGCCCCGGCCAAGCCTGCTGCTCCTCGGCTAAAGCGTTCAGCCGGATAAAAGGCATTTCCTTCTATGTCGCTAATCGTGAAGTGAGCTAGATATATCTGATTGGTTCGCCAACTGCTTTCAGCCGCTTGTTTATCCGCTTCATCCGAGGTTAGCGCCCGGCGAAAGAAGGTTAGCTGAAAGCCAAACGGCCGTCCTTCGGCCGTTTCCAGGTTGCCTGTGTAATACCACCACTCTGTCTGATAATCATCATGGGGGCCGAGGTCACGGGGGAAGCTGATGTTGTCTGCTTCCGTTGCCTGGGCGAATCCGGCCGTGTTTTCTTCCGACAACAGTGGAATCAGCGACGTGGTTTGAGCATCGGCTGCCGCACTGGTGGATTGCCACCAGAAATAGCCAACAGCGATAATGACGATAAGAAGGAGAAGGGTTAATAGTCGTTTCATAAGATCACTCTTCACGCACAGCGGTAGCGATGACCATATTGCCTAACCGCACCGCTGGATAAATGCCAGCTAGCAGGGCAGCGATGACGGCTACCAAAAAAGCTTGTAGAAAAAAGGACGGTTCCAGGTTCATTTGCAGCGTCCAACCAAAGGAGCGGCGATTGATGATATTGATCAATATCCAGGCCAGCGTCCAGCCAACGGGCATAGCAACTAATCCGGCCGTCATGCCCATTAAGCCCGTTTCCAGTAGCGTCAATTGCCATAATTGGCGCAAGGTCATGCCCGTTGCCCGCAGCACACCTAGCTCCCGCGTCTTTTCCAATTGCAAGCTCATCAGAGCGCTTAAAACGCCGATGAAGGCCACGATAACTGATAGAAGCTGTAAAGCGGCTGTAATCGCGAACGTCCGGTCAAAGATGTCCAGGGCGTTATTACGCACGCTCTGGTTCGACTGGATGGTGAGGTCAGTTCGGCCGCTAAAATGCTGTTGTAGTTCGGCCGTCATGACATTGACATCTTTACCCGGTTCGACGAACAGCCCAACTGAGGTTGTCGGCAGGGTTGACCACCACTGTTGGTATAAATTTTGGGAAATCATGATGCTGCCCCGATCGGAGGAATAGTCATAGAAGACGGCTAGAATGGGAAAGGTTTGTGGCCCTGATTCAGTCATCAAGGTGATAGGAGGCGGGGGAATCGGTTGATTTTCCCGAATGATGTATGGTTCTGAGATGAGGATGCCTTCTCCGGCAAAAAGTCGCTCCCACAAATCATCGGCCGTTCCATCAACCCAGGCATAAGCGCGGTTGCCATTTGAGACATCATCATTGACGGCCACCACTTCAATCGGCCGTTCCAGATCAACGGCCAAAATATCGCTGTGCCAGGCGGTGGCGACCCGATCAACGCCGGGCCAATCTTCAACTGTTGCCACCACATCATCGGTCAAAGTGCCAGTGACACGTCCAGCCGTTAAGGTCGGTGGCGAAATATAGATGTCAGCCTGGAGGGTGTTGTTCAACCACTGTGAAACCGTTCCCCGGAAAGAGCCAATCATAATCGAAACCCCGACGATGACGGCTACGGCAATCATCAAAGCTGCAATAGCTACGGAGGTTCGGCTCAACGAGCGAACAATGTCACGGGGGGCCATACGGCCGACTGCCCCGAATAGACGGCCGTATATCGGCGATATTACCCCCATCAGATAGACGGTTAAGGTGGGTGTCAGAAAAGCCGACCCGATCAGAATAGCGAACAGCCCCACAAAGGCAATAATTAAGCTGACCCCTTGCAGCGAAAGCAGAAACAGGCCACCACCACCCATCAATAGGAATACCAGGAGCAGCCAACGGGTTGCCGTCTTAGCCGCGCTCTCAATCGTGGAGCGTCGTAAACTGCTCTGAGGGCTGGTGCGGGAGGCTTCTAAGGCTGGCACAATCGAGGCCAGCAAGGCCGCTCCCAGGCCGATGATCAACCCTTTCACCAGGGTAAATGGGGGAATGGAAATATCTTGGACGTTAACGACGAAATAGAAGTCGTTGATAGTTTGGGAGACCAGCCGCACCATGCCCCGGCCAAGCAACACCCCAGCCCCAAGACCTATGACGGCCCCAATCAGACTTAGAACGGCCGCTTCTGCCAAAATGAGGGTGAAAAGCTGTCTGCCAGTCACCCCCAACGAACGCAAGATGCCGAACAGCTTCCGGCGTTGGACAACGCTGAAAGTGACGGTGTTGTAGATCAGGAACATACCGACTACCAACGCTAAGAGGCTCAGGGCCGTTAAATTTAGTTCAAAGGCGGCGGCCATTTGGAGGATGGCATTGCTGCGGGCTGCGGCCGTTTCCAGCGTGACTCCAGCGGGTAAAATAGCCGCTATCTGATTAATAGCTCCTTCATCTTCAATGATTAGATCGATATGACTTAGACGACCGGGCTGTGCCAAAACCTCTTGGGCAGTGGCAATGTCGGTAAAGATAAGGCCGCTCAAGGCCCGTCGGTTGGCCTCGTCGGCCGGGTCTAAGAGGCCGACAATCTGCATAACGCTAATTTGGCCGCCATCATTAAGGTGTAACGTATCACCTAACGCCAGCCCATACTGCTCCGCTAATGCTTGCGAGAGAATGACGGTATTCGGTTCCGTTAGAAAAGGGGTGATACCGTTGGCGAAGTCAGATTGCTCGGTATTGAAGTAGCTCCGAAAGGGCGGCTCGGCAAAAGGATCGATGCCAACCAACCGCATCGGTTGATCGCCTAACTGCTCGGCCAATAAGTAGCCCTCAACAACGGGAGCGGCCAACGAATAGCCAAGCTCCGTCCGAAGCTGGCTGTAAATCGCTTCATCTAGCCCATTCGGCCCACTGATAATGCGGTGGGTGGTTTTACCCGTCACGGCATCGGTCGAGAGTTGGAAGGCTCGTCCTGCCGAGCCGTTTGCCAGATCAATAGAAACCATCATCGCCACCCCTAGGGCCACGCCAAGGATGAGGAGGATGTATTGAAACGGCCGTCTCAAAATCCGTCGCCAGGCCGTGCGCCAGAGTGGTCGATAGGGAGCGCGGTAGTTTACAATATTGTTAGGCCCGACAAGGGATGGGGAACTCATGGCTGCGGTTGTCCTTCAGCTTCGGCGACAAGACGGCCGTCATGGATGCTGAAGACCCGATCGGCGAAAGGTATCACCTCTGGGCTGTGGGTTGCCATGATCAGCGTCTTGCCAGCCGAGCGCGTTAGCGAAAGCAGCATATTCATTACCTTTTCGCCCGTTTCCTCATCCAGGTTGCCTGTCGGCTCATCGGCCAACACCAGCAGCGGATTGTGGGCTAAGGCTCTGGCAATCGCCACGCGCTGCTGCTCCCCACCAGACAGCTTGTCAGGAAAAGCGTTCTGGCGGTCGGCTAGACCTACTTCGTCAAGCAGCTTCAAGGCGGCTTCATTGATAGAACGGCCGCTTTTTCCCGCTAACTCTTGAGGCAAGGTAACGTTTTCCAAGACCGTTAGGGTAGGGATGAGGTTGAAAAATTGGAATACAAATCCAATGTTGTCTCGTCGAAACAACGTTCGCTCCCGCTCCCGTAACCGCGTTATGGGGACCCCATTCACCTCAACATCCCCGGAGGTTGGTTTTTCAATGCCGCTAATCAGATTGAGCAGGGTGCTTTTGCCGCTGCCACTTCTACCGAGCAAGACTGCGAATTCACCTTCCTCAAAATCCGCGCTTAGTTCTGCCAAGACCGTGCGGGTCCGGTCGCCTTCCTGAAAAGTCTTCGATAAATGGCTAATCCGTACAATAGGTTCAGACCCTGAGGGTTTCAAAATGTTACTCTCCAATTAAAAAATTTAGCACAGCTTGTAGAGAAGCCTTGCGCCTTGCTTGTGAAATATAGCACAAATAGCTTCCGAATACAAGGAATACCATAATAATTAATGGACAAAACCTGTGCAATTTAATGAATGCACGGTTTGTTAAACAGATGAAATCTTCCCAGAAGTTACTTGCCCTGAAACTTTTCTGACGGGCAATTTCCGGGAGTTTAACAATTTGTTTTGCCCATAACAGTAGGCTTCGTATAATTGCCAGCCCGACGATTTACCTCTAAGGTTTGTTCATAGACTTATCAAGGAAATCACTGATTAACCATAGTGTAATCGAAATATGCGACGAGAATTGCAAAATCAATTACGGTCAATAAGGACGATAGCCTACCTGCCTCTAATTGGCTTAGCAACGCTTTGCCTCTTAGTTTTTAGCTTGCCTTTTGAGCCAGAATGGCCCTCGTTGTCCCTTGGCATTTATCAATTAACCAATATTGAGTTATTGACCCTCTTAAGCATTCTAGCCGCTATATTCTTGGTAGTGAAAGAACGGCGCTGGGAGCAATCAGGCTGGCTAAAAATACCATTCTCCTGGCTTCTTTTATTGGCCTTTTTTTCCCTGGCTGTGATCCTATCGGCAGCCTTCGCTCCCCAGTTCAACTTAAATGCCTTGAAAGCTGCCCTGCGTACCTTGAACGGCTTGGCGCTGGCCTTCTCATTACCCCAATTGATACCGGAAAAGCGCCACCTAAAGATAGTAATCGCCGCGCTGCTGGCTGGTGGACTTCTATCGATTGGACTTGGATTGGTTGAAGCTGCTCTTGGTGAAACGATTTCAGGGCTGAATTTTTTTCGTAACCAGCCGACGGTGGCCGGGCCATTTGCCCGGCTCTCAGGAACTTTTAATCATGCCAATCAAGCGGCCATGTTCATAGAAGCAACGATTCCTTTCTTGGTGATAGTCGTCTGGAAAATTTGGCAACGAGGTTATAAGTTAACAGCAGCGCTGGGTGCTGGATTTCTCCTCCTCTACCTCCAGGCCAGCTTCTTAACGTTTAGCCGTTCTAGCTTTGTAACAATTTTTCTCAGCGCCTTAATCATTGCCGCCATCACCTGGTTGTGGCTGCCAAACAAACGCAAGTTGGCCTATTATTGGGGCGCTTTAGCCGGGACTGTAATACTTTTTATTGGTCTTAATTCATGGCTAAGTCCAATTTTGCGGCTGCGCTTATCAACAGAGGGGGATAATGAATGGTATAATGTCGGTTTTATTGTACCGGAACAGATTGAGATTGAAGCGGGCGAGATTTTGCCCGTCAGTGTGACTGTCATAAATGAAGGGGAGTTACATTGGTCGAGTCAAGCAGAAAAGCCCTTTAACCTTGGTGGTCGTTGGTATAGGGTGGCAGATGATGCTCGATCAAAGACCGAGATGCGTTGGACATTAGAGCGAGATGTCGCGCCCGGAGAATCCCTAACGATGGACGCATTGCTGGTTGGGCCAGTTGAGCCAGGGTTGTATGAATTTGAATGGGATATGGTTCAAGAGGATGTGATCTGGTTTAGTTTGAAGAATGGTCAACGAATCACCTCCCAGGTAACGGTCTTGTCTACTTCTGACGCTGATGTGATAGAGAGAGAACCAGAAGAATTTATCGATACGCGGCCACAAGAGCGGCCAATTCCTAACCGACGCGTTTTATGGTCGATAGCTGCTGAACAGTTTCAGGATCGGCCGTTACTTGGTATTGGCCTTGATAATTTCCGGCTGACCTATGGCAGTGTGTTGGGCTGGGAGGCCTGGAACGATTCTATTCATACCAATAATTGGTATGTTGAGATGGTCGTTTCTCTTGGCATCCTCGGCAGTTTGCCCTTTTTCGGTTGGTTGGCACTGCTTGGTCTTGATTTTCTCAAATGGCTGCGAAACGGCCGAATTAACCTCTGGCAAATAGCCTTGATTGGCGGCCTCCTGGCTTACTTCATACATGGCTTGCTAGACTATTTTTTGATGTTTAATGGCACAGGATTGTTATTTTGGATATTGGTCGGAATGTGGACGATGTTGGCATGGCCCGAACCATCGGGATAGACGCAACGCCCTTCTTAGGTGAACGGTCAGGGGTCGGAAACTATTCGGCCCGGCTATTGGCTGCCCAACTGAAGATGAACCCGGAGCGAGAATATCTGCTCTACAGCAATCGCCCCTTGGACAACCTGGAGCCTGCTTTGGCGCAAGCACAGCGCATCCCCGGCTATTTGCCCCGCAGCCGTTGGCTGTGGATGCAAATGGTGCTGCCTCGCATAATCGGCCGAACCAACCCTGATATCTGCCATTTTACCAATGCGCTGGCCCCTCTCTGGCTGAACAAACCTTATGTCCTCTCAATTTATGATGCCACCCTGTTTCTATACAGTCGTTACCATCCTCGGACACGGCTGTTGGCAATTCGGTTAATGCTGCCTCTGGTTGCTCGTCGGGCTGCGGCCATCATTACCATTTCTCAATCTGCCCGAAAAGATCTGCTCCAAATATTGAAAATGCCAACTGAAAAGATCCATGTCGTCTATGGCGCTGCGCCCGATCAGTTTGAGCGGGTGACGAACCCCAACGAGTTGGCTCGAATTCGCCAAAAACACGCCCTCCCAGACCAATTTCTACTCTATGTAGGCACGATGGAGCCACGCAAGAATCTGAGGCGATTGGTTCGGGCATTTAACCACCTTAAGGCCCAAGGTTATCCCCATAAACTGGTTTTAGCTGGCCCTTGGGGCTGGTCCATGAACGGTTTTCATCAGCAGATTGAGGCATTGGGTTTGAGAGATGCTGTCCAGATGCTTGGCTATATTCCGGCTGAAGATTTACCTGGACTGTACTCGCTTGCAACAGTCTTCGTTTTTCCATCATTGTATGAAGGGTTCGGTTTACCACCCCTGGAGGCAATGGCCTGTGGCACGCCTGTCCTATCGAGTAAAAATTCCTCGTTAGCAGAGATTTGCGGCGATGCCGCTTACCTCATCGATCCCCGCGATGAAGAGAATCTGATTGAGGGATTGCAACGGGTTTTGGCGGATTCAGATTTGCGGCAAGAAATGGGAGAATTCGGCCGTAAACGAGCCAGAGAATTTTCATGGGAGCGGGCAGCAAGAGAGACAACGGCCGTTTATGATAAAGTCCTACAAACACCCGTCACCAATCTTGCATCGCAACAATGATTGTGCTAGTATCTTTTTACCCTGCTGTACACGTGTTGGGCTTCTCGCGTTGAGCCAACGCCTTTACTTATGGGGATCGATATACGGTGAGGATATGTAGTAACGAAAGTGAGGCAGAACTCCTTCCGACAAGATGCCCACCTGCCTAAGCAGGTCCCAACAAAAGATTCCCTAACGGTATGGCGGGGTTATTTTTGTTCAAGATTATTTCCCTTATGTTGCAAGCTGTATCAGTCTTTTCACTAAAAAAGTGTCGGGCCTCTGATGTGCATCAGGGGCTTTTATTTGTCAGGGTGAGGATTAAATTGAATGATTCGTGAGCGGATTGCTGACGACATCTATGTTTTTACCAGCAGACGCTACGCTCAGGTAACTGCGGGTGCTATATTGACCAAAGAAGGGGTCATTCTAATCGACACCCTCTTTTACCCGGATGAGTCCCTGGCAATCAAGGAGTTCCTCGAAGAGCGTCTCAACCTAAAAGTGCGGTATGTGGTTAATACCCACTACCATGCCGATCATACGATGGGGACATTCTTATTCCCCAAAGCACAAGTCGTTAGCCACGCCTTGTGTCGGGAGCTTTTAGAGACGACAGGCCGAGAAGGGTTGGAGCAGATGAAGAGCCAGTCCCCGGAATTTGAGGGTGTCGAGCTGGTGCTGCCTGACCTCATCTTTGAAGAAGGCCATCTCAACATTCATCTAGGCGGCAAAACTGTCCGGCTTCAACATTGCCCCGGCCACAGCCCCGATTTGATTTCAGCCCTGGTCGTGAATGACCGCATCCTCTTTGCCTCAGATAATATGATGCCGGTGCCAACAATTTTTGATGGTAACTTTGACTGGCTTGTGGCTTCACTAAATGCGATGTTAGAGATGAGTTTGGATACCGTTGTTCAGGGACATGGCGAGGTGATTTTGCGTGGCGAGGTGGAGAACCTTATCAAAAGTGATCTTGATTACCTGGAAAAGATAGAAACGGCCGTTAAAAACGTTATCGAAAAAGGCAAACCAACCACAGACCTAGAAGATGTCACGATTGAAAGTTGCGGCAAATCACGGATTCCGCTCAATGGATTCGTCTCTGACTTGCACCAGGCCAATTTGCTTCGTTTATATGAGCATTTAACCCATTCTGAGAATGGAGAATAGTAGCCGGTGAGTGGTTATAGGTAAGGGTCGGTCAATTTCGCCTTGAATGAAAACAGATTGATCAGCCTTCCAATTGTCATCATTGCTTCATTCATGGTCGTTCTTGTGGCCGCAATCACAACCTTGATAATTGGCTCAAGAATCGTACGCTCTCAGGATTTGACCCGGCCAACATTAATCCCAACTGCTCATCTAGCCCTCTTTCAACCAACGAACACCCCCACACCAGAACCCACTTTAACGCCTAGCCCTATTCCAACAGTTACCCCATCGTCCACCCCGACTGATACCGCAACCCCGATTCCACCGACACCCACAGCGACAGAAACCTTGCCCCCTGGCGTTACGCCTTCACCAACCCTGCCCCCGACGCCCACACCACCCGTATTAAATTTAATAGCCGGACAGCCCCAACCCTACCTGGAACAGTTTCGCCTCGTCACCTATTATGGGGTTCCAACGGGGCCAGAGCTAGGCATTCTAGGGGGAGCGCCCCGACCGACCATGCTCCAAGAATTAAGAGCGATCACCGCTCAATACCAGGCCCTTTCCCCAGATCATTTTGCTTTACCAACCTACCATATCATCGTGACCATTGCCGACCCCTTTCCAGGGGACTTCAATAATTATAGCCACTGGCTCAACAACGACATTTTGAAAGAATGGGTGCAATCTGCTGCTGAGACGGACGTGGCTGTAATCCTGGATATCCAGCCCGGCTATGCTAGTATCAACTATGAGATGAACCGAATTAAAGAATTTCTCTACCTGCCCCATGTTCACTTGGCCTTAGACCCGGAATTCATCATGGAAGATGGCGAGATTCCTGGTCAAAATATCGGTCAAATTTACGGCAGCCAAATTAACGAAGCCCAAGCATTCTTAAATGATATTGCCCTTGAAACTGGCCTTAATAAGGTCTTGATTATCCATCAATTTGAGCCGCGAATGGTTCGGAATAAAGAGCAAATCGTCGATTTTCCCCATGTTGAATTGGTTTTCGATGCTGATGGCTTTGGTGGTCCTGGAGCCAAGATTGGGGATTATAACCAATATGCGGCCGAACCTGGTTTTGAATATGGTGGATTCAAGTTGTTCTTTGGCTGGGATTTCCCGCTCCTCACCCCTGGAGAAGTAATGGCTTTAGAACCGCCCCCAGCTATAATTATTTATCAATAATCTGGCGCTTTATTTTTGGGAAAGCAAGGTTATCTTCCCCGGCAATATGTCATAGACAATCTCAACGGCCGATTCTGTCAAGACCTCACCATCTGCATGAATTGGGCTGCCTGGTTTGCTCTTGATGGCAATGTGGGAAGAACGGCCGTAGGTCACATCCTTATGATGAATATGCGTCCCCCGAAAGAGCCGAGCCAACACAGACAAGACCGTTAACTTCGAGATTTCTGGGGCCAGTACAAAATCAAACAAGCCATCACTGAGGGAAGCATTCGGCGCCATCGGGAAAAGCCCTCCCGTTCGCGGGCTATTGCAGATCGACAGCAGATAGACCGGCCCCTCATAGCTGCCTTCCCCCCAATCAATTTGCATATCCCAGGCTTTCAGCTTTACCAACGCCTTAACAAGGGCCACAATATATCGGATATTACCAGAGAGTTTGATGAGCCGTTCATTCTCTATCGTCACCAACGGTTCCATAGCAGCCGCACAGTTGTTGTCAAAATAATGGGTACGCCCATCAAATACCACCCGCCCAGCATCTACCTGCCTTGTATGACCGGCCTTAAAGTTTCTAACTGCCTGAGTAATGTCGCGGGGCAATTTAGCCATATCATTGAAATCATTGCCCGTGCCTATCGGCAGCACCCCAAATGGCACAGTCGGCCCATCACCTGCGGCTTGAATTAGTCCATTGACAACCTCATTTACCGTTCCATCGCCCCCAGCAGCTATGATCATATCATAGCCCGCCTCGACCGCCGCCAGTGCCAGCCCTGTACCTTGGCGCGGTTCAGGGATCAGCTCTAGATCGAAATCAAGACCAGAAGCCTTAAATGCTTCTTCTACGGCCGTAACCCGTTTCTTCGCGCCCCAACGATTCGCATATGGATTCAAGATGATCTTTGCTTTCATGTTATTTGCCATTCACTTAACAATGTAGAAGATCAACTTTTGGTCATATCGACGAACGGTAGGCTACTGATATAAAAAGTTGAACTCCTTAAGGTGACTGTATCTTTATAAGTTTGAACGAATAAAATCTGGTTTGTTAGTAATAATACCTTGAACCCCCAACCCGGCTAATCGTTGTGCTTCTACTGGATCATCAACCGTCCAGACATTCACCCGCAGCTTTTGGCGGGCAGCCCAGGCCATATAACGTTCATTGACTAAGGAGTAATGGGGATGATCGGCCGTGCTTGACACAAATGAATGGAACACGGCCGAAAAGCCATTCATCCGAATCATGGCTGTTGGTGTTCGGGGGCTTAAAAATTGGCGTGCTTGCCGAACGGCAATTAGGTTAAAGGACGAGACCAGCGTCCGGTCTTCCAACTGATGGCCTTCAATTCGCTCTGCAACGGCCGCAGCCAAGTGCTTATTGGGCCAAAGGTCAGACTTTAACTCAATGTTATAAAGCAGGGTGGGGCCGAAGATTTCAAATACCTGGTCTAAGGTTGGCACAGGACGGCCGTCTCCCGCATCTAATACCTGTAACTGCTCCAGGGTTAAGTTAGCGAGCGCCCCCCGCCCATCTGTCGTGCGCTCAACTGTCTTGTCGTGCATCACGACTGGCACACCATCCGCCGAAAGCTGAACATCCAATTCAATCCCATCAGCCGCCTGTTCAACTGCTAATGCAAAGGCCGTTATCGTATTTTCGGGTGCATCAGCGCTCGCTCCCCGGTGGGCAATTAGTAGCGGTGTCGGAGAGGAGAACCAATCATTCATTAAAGGTCAACGAAATAGGAGTCAGATGCCCGATCCAGCAGATCCTTCGTCAGAACAGGTTCCGTACCAGAGTAGGCACAAATATCCATGAGTTGATCTAAGATGTCACGGGGATGATTAGCCCGAAGCGGTCGATTATTTTTGATGTAATGCTCTTGCAACAAATATCGAATAGCCTGTTCATCATAATGAACTTTGCGATTTTCACAGACCCGGCGGAAGATTTCGCGGTAAGCGTCAAAGCCTGGAGAGGTAATCTCAATCTTATGGCGGATACGGCGGAGAAAGGCTTCATCAACAAGGTCGCCAGGAGGTAGGTTGGTCGAGAATACCAGCAATACATTAAAAGGAACCTCGATTTTTCGGCCGGTGTGCAGTGCGAGGAAGTCAATGTTCTTCTCCATCGGCACAATCCAACGATTGAGCAAGTCACGCGGCCGAATCTGCTGACGGCCGAAGTCATCAATCAAGAACATACCGCCATTGGCTTTCATCTGGAAGGGAGCTTCATAATATTTATTGGTTGGATCATAAACTAGATCAAGACCATCCAAAGTTAGCTCACCGCCAACCATAATCACCGGCCGTCTGATCTTTATCCAACGGCCGTCTCGCCTGCCAGAACCCAACCCCCCGGTAGAGCCATTCGCAGCGACATCCTCCACAGCCTTGTGGTTAATCTCATCATAGACCTTGATGATCTGTCCATCCACCTCAACCGCATAGGGGATATACATATCATTGCCCAAAATCATGCGACCAACGCTTTCAGCAATCGTCGTTTTGCCATTTCCTGGCGGGCCAAATAGGAAGATAGAACGGCCGGAATTTACAGCCGGGCCAACTTTTTGAAAGACCTTTTCTTCTAAGACCAAGTGAGATAAGGCTCGACGCATCATCTGTTGATTAACCCGCAGCCGTCGAGTTCCCTGTGCCCTAATAGCGGTCAAATAATCTTCCCAAGGAACAGGCGCCGCTTCAGCATAAGTTGTGCGATCTAACTGCTCTCTAGCCCGATTAGCTCCTTTATTCGTGATCGTATATTGGTATGCGCCAGCCCCCAAACCACCAGAGCCTTTAACTTCGCAAAACTGCTCCCGCTTTAGATGGTCCATAATTGAATGAAGCACCGTTTGAAAAGGCAGCTTCAGATGGGCGGCAATCTGATACCCGGTAATTTGACCCCGAAAGTACATGACTTTCAAAATCATGTCGCTCAGAAAACCATGAGTCAGTCCTGTGCTTTCCAAACTATCTATTGGGGGCGGCTGCCAGCCTTCAAAGGGATGAACATTAGTGGAAGTAGTCGCCATTTTTCACTCCAAGATGAATTAAGCTATTTCGTGTACTTGTATCAAGTTAGTTTGCCCACTGCTACCAAAGGGAATACCGGCCGTAATTACAATGTAGTCACCGCTTTCAACGATACCAAGCGGTTGAATGGCCGAAGTCGTTTGACTCAGCATTGTATCGGTGTCTTTATAGAAATCTTCAACCAAAATACATTGAACGCCCCAGACCAACGCCAACCGCCGTTGGGTTTTTTCGAGGGGAGAGACAGCCAAAACGTCTGTATTTGGCCGGTGACGAGCAATCATTTGGGCGGTATGGCCGGACATAGTTGTACTGACGATTGCCCGTGCCTTTAAGGTTTCGGCCACTGCGCAGCTGGCTGCGCTAATGGCTTCGGTCGCACTCTTGAAGCCGCCCACTGATTGTTGTCTTTTAATACGCCAATCCTGGTAAGGAAAGGCATCTTCTGTGATCTCGCTAATCTGTTTCATCATCCGAACAGAATCGACAGGATAAGAGCCAGAAGCTGTCTCTTGGGAAAGCATCACAGCATCCGTTCCATCCAAAATGGCGTTGGCAACATCGCTTGCCTCTGCCCGCGTTGGACGAGGGTGATCGACCATTGATTGTAACATCTGAGTAGCCGTGATGACGGGTTTACCGACTTCGTTACAACATTTAATGATTCGTTTTTGCAAGAGTGGCACTTCTTGGGGCGGCATTTCGATCCCTAAGTCGCCACGAGCAACCATCATCCCATCGGCGACATCTCGAATCTCTTCCAGGTGATCAATTGCTTCGCGCTTCTCAATTTTGGCGATGATTGGCCGTAAGGCTAAATCTTCCTTCTTCATCCAATCCCGCAATTCACGAACATCATCGGCCGTTCGGACAAAAGAGAGCGCGATGAAATCAAGGTCTAGTTCACAGATAAGCCTCAGATCATCCTGATCCTTCTCGGTAAAGCTAGAAATCGCTAAGTCAGTACCTGGGGCATTAATGCCTTTGCGAGATTCTAATAAGCCAGGAACAGTAACCTTACAGCGAAGCGTGTCATCCTGTTTAACGGTTACGACCAGTTCCACCTCTCCATCACCAATGACTAGCCTGGCCCCAACTTCAACCATTTCGATGAGGTCTTCGTGAGGTAAATGAATCATGGCTGGTTGACCGCGATGGAGGGTCAAAACAACCTCATCCCCCAGATTAAGTTGAATGCCATCGGTTCGCACATAGCCTAAGCGTAGCTTTGGCCCTTGCAGGTCGCCAAGCAAAGCCAGCACTTTACCTTCTTGGGCAGCAACCTCCCGAAGCATCTTAACCGTCGCCCGATGTGAGTCATGGTTGCCGTGGGAAAAGTTGACCCGCGCAACATTCATTCCCGCTTGCAGCATCTCACGAATTGTGTCTGGATCGTCGGATGATGGGCCGATCGTGGCGACAATTTTTGTCCTGACCATAAACTCTACTCAGCGTGATCCAGCGTTATTTCAATATCTTTGTCACCTAATTTAATGGCGGTAACTTGAATGCGTTCCTCAGAGCCGAAATTTTCTTCCATCCATTCCTGAATCGGCGGCGCCAGGACAAGTCGAGCCTGATCATTTGGAACCAATCGCCAAACGGCGCTCTTCTTATTGATATTGTCCTCATATTTCACGGTCACGTCCCTCACTTCCGTCCTGGCATTGAGGGCGAAAAACGGCCAATGATTGGGTGTCAGGTTAATGAACCCCCGTCTAATATGGAGGGGTTTTAGTTTGCTAACAAAGGTGAACCGTTCTAACCCGGCTGCTTCTGAAGGTCGTCGAATGGTTGTTTCTTCTACGGCAGTTGCTTTAGGTTTTTTACTCTTTGTGGCCTTTTTCGCTTTCGCTCGGCGGGGTTTGCCAGTCAACATTTTGATGACCGGCATCAGATCGGAGATTCGATCACTGACTACTTTAAGGATAGCAGGCCCCATTGCAGAGGCTTTTTCTGAATCGATACGCTCGCTCAGGCTGAAAGGCGCAAGCCACTGACTTTCGCTGTTGAGAAAAGCGGCCCGACTAATTATCGTAACAGTTGAGTCTGCATCTAGCTTGATAACAGAGTCCTTGAAAATATCTTGGTAGCTTGCGGCCGTGCCTTTTTCTTCATCATATTCCATTTGTTGCAAATGGAGCTGCCATTCTGCCCCAAGATTTGTAACCAACTGATAAAAGTTGGCTGGCGCTGCCTCCAAAGATTTGTAAGCCTTTGCTAGGGCGGCTTTATTCTTAATAGCAAGGCTCATTTCCAGGCTCATTGGTCGAGCATTAAAGGCGATATAGACCCCGTCATCCGGTGTTTCATGGGTAGATAGGTAGACACTTTGACTAGCTCGATCTAAGCCATGAAATGGAAACTGGGCTTGAACATCTCGATGCAAGGAATAGTAAAGGGCATTAATAAATAATTCTAGTTTTGAAAGCGCAAATTCAATTGCTTTTTCCTCACCAGCCCAGCCAAAAGCTGAGAAAACGGGCATTTGCAGACCAGTGAATTGATTACTCGGTGGCATATTTGAAACCTCTCGTTTGTGATTCTAGGGGTGTTGGCAAAACTGACATTAGGGTAAACGCATCAAAAAAGCTAATTAAATTTAACAAGAATATGAAGATATGCAAGTTCGCCTGTCTTAAGTAAGTTTGGCAACAGAGAAATTCAACTTTTAGTCGTTTTACTTAAGAAATGACACGAAAGTAAATAGTTGAACTTCTTAGGAAACAATTTTGTGGTAATAGTTATTTAATTCGATAACCCTTCTCTTCGTTATTGAAGATCCAGGCTACAACCATGCCAATCTCGATAGTGTTTGGTAAATAAGTTTTCATCGTGATGGAGGAGGAGCCTCTGGTGTGGAGCAGGTTTTGACTGCGATACATCCGTTGAAAGCGCTCTTGCCAGGCAGCGAAATTACTCGGCCGTAAATCGATCCAGCCCTTTCTAGCCCACATATCAATCTTTTCATCATCACAGTCAATCTCATGATAGATACTTTCGGGAATATTCAGGCGCGGCCCACGCAATATCGTCTTGCCATCGGGAACTAAGATAGGAACCCCAATAGAGGTAATAGTCGTCCGCAGCAGATCTTCTTCTAAAATGAACTGATATAAGGTCTCTGATATTTCACTCGCTGGCGTTTCATTAACCGCTTGCAGCGTCTGGTAATTCAGTTTGAGTAGATGGGCTTCGTAGAGGAGCTTCGATAGCTCTGGCGGCCCAAGCTGGCCGAGGGCAACGCTGTACGTTTTAGTTTCCTCTTCCAAACGAGCCAATTTATCCAGGGCAGTCTGACGCAGCACACCGGCCCGATAACTAGGCGTCATAACACTGCTGTCAATGGCTGCGATAATGTCATAGCCGGTATTACTGCCTTTAATCTCCAAGATGGCTTGATTCGCTATCTCTTCCGGGGTGACAAATTCCATCTGGTTCAAATTGGTAATGGTTTCAAATTCGCCCCGCGCAAAGAAGCCATTTTCACCGGTATCAACCCCAGCCATTCTTAATTTGCTATATCGTTGATAATGATTTTCGTCCCCTTTGAGATTAAGACGGCCGTTTATCGAATAAGGCGCACTCTCATACCGGAATTGAGGTAAGCCCCGCTTTTTAATAGCCTGATAACTCACTCGCCGATAGCCTATCATCGCTGCTGGCTTCAACTCCTTCACCAACGGCCCCCCAGGTGTGCGGGCCATCAAAAACATCAGGCCCGTATGAGCAAAGCCGATCGTGTTTTTTCGCATAAGCTGGGCGCTCGGTTTATCTTCGCTATGGGTATAGGGGATATTCAGCCCCATACCCCCCGTTCCCGTTGTGCCAACCTTCAAATACAAGCGAGTCTTTGCCTCCGACATCGCCCGATGCAAAATTTGAACATGCCGAATGAGTTGAGCCGTTGATTGAGAAATAAGCAAATTCCCAATATTTCGTTCAATATCCGCCCCAAGCCGACTTAGCGCCTCTAAATCTTGGTGATCGACGATCTGTTGAATTTGTTGCAAGATATCGTGGGTCTGTTTACTCAGGCTTTCCACATCCTGGTAACTGATAGCCGTTGCGGTATTGATACAATCAACCACCACATTTGGACTGAAACGCTTAATTAGTTGGGCCAGGGCAGAACGTTCATAAGCTGCATTGATATCGCCAAAGAGGTCTTGATACAATTTTTCTCGCCGTACTTGACTTTGCAGCAATCGGCGGCGACGATCCATCTTGAATTCATTACGAACAAAAACATCGCCCCAAGTGCCAATGAATTCAACGCGTGGAAATTCCCGCCGCACATCGTGCAAAAATTCGCGTACTTCACCCCGGAAAAGGCTGGCAACAACAATCCGTTTTGGTTCTAAATTACGCGCAGCTTCACGCACAATTTGCGAACCAACCAGACCAGCCCCGCCCAACACTAAAACGCAATCATCCATTCGTTAAGAATTCTCCTTAGTCCAAAAAATTCAACAGCCCGTAAAAGAGAAGTTCAACTTTTTAAAAAGTTGAACTTCTTAGTTAGGAATATATAAACTCCCGCTTAGGCTTCCAGTTCAACCGCCAGCGCCACTGCTTCACCACCACCGAGACAGAGCGAAGCAATGCCCCGTTTCAGATTTCGCTGCTGGAGGGCGTGAATGAGGGTGACAAGTACACGTGCGCCGCTGGCCCCAACGGGATGACCGAGGGCGACGGCCCCGCCATTGACATTGACCTTATTCCAATCCCAATCAAATCCTTTTTGGATTAGATCAGTCCCATCAGCCAAGACCTGGGCTGCAAAAGCTTCATTTAATTCGACCAAATCCACATCGGCCATTGTCCAGCCGACCTTATCTAATAGCTTGGGAATAGCATGGGCGGGGGCGGCGAAGATCCATTGGGGCGGAACGGCCGCAATCGTATAGCCAACAATTCGAGCAATTGGTTTCGAGCCTTGTCTTTCAGCTTCTGCTCGGCTGGCAACAACCAGGGCTGCTGCGCCGTCATTCAGACCAGGGGCGTTTCCGGCCGTGACCAGCCCATCTTCTTCAAAAGCGGGTGGCAGCTTGGCCAATAAGTCTAAACTGGTGCCGAGCGTGTAGCCCCCGTTCTCATAGGTCGCTCGAATTGACTCATCCTTATCGACAACGGTCACTTTCCCTTTACGACCTTTAATCTCAACCGGAACGATTTCGGCAGTAAAACGGCCGTTTGCCGTCGCCGCCGCCGCTTTGTCATGCGATTGCAGCGAAAATTCATCCATCTCTTCCCGGCTGACCTCATATTGTTTGGCGATAAATTCGGCCGCATTGCCCATTGCCCAATCTTGGAACGAGCACCAGAGGCCATCTTTCAGCAGCGAATCCTCAACCTGACCATGTCCATAGCGCATACCCTGACGGGCTTTTGGCAGCAAATAGGGCGCTTGGCTCATGCTTTCCATGCCACCAGCCACAAACACATCTGCCTCTCCGGCAGCAATGCCGTTGGCGGCCATCATGACTGCTTTCAGACCAGAGCCACAAACCTTATTTACGCTCGCCGCGCCTACCGTATTAGGCAAGCCACCTCGAAGGGCCGCTTGGCGTGCAGGCGCTTGTCCCGCGCCTGCTGAGACGACCAGCCCCATAATTACTTCATAGACAGATTGGGGATCAACCTCCGACCTTTCAACGGCCGCTTTTATCGCTGTCGCACCTAAATCAGTGGCGCTAACTGGACTCAATCCACCCATAAAACGGCCGATCGGTGTCCGGGCCGCACTCAGAATAACCGCTTCGCGGTCTCGTTTATTATTTTGCATAGTTTTACAAAACTCCTTTCCCCCATTATACCTCAGATTGGCGCTTTCGGGCTGAATTAGTACAAATTATTCGGTTTTCAGGAGATTTGGGGAAGAAGAGCCTAATCCGTAAAAGCGTAATGCGTAACAAGTAAATTCCACCACTTGTTACGCATTATGAATTACGCATTACGAAGGAAGTTCAATTACATAGGGAACGGTCAAGGTCCCTTCGCCACCAGCCGCGACCATTATCGGAATGGTGATCCGAACCCGTTCGATGAAGCACAAGCTTTCGGCCTCTGTTTCACAGTAGTAGATGACTAAATCGGCCGTTAATTCAGCTTGCCCCTCATTAAAGGTTGCGGGGAAGGAGAGCGGGAATTCTGGTTCGACGATGGTGAGATTAGCTTCCTCCGTCGAAAATTGAACTAGTCCATCCTCATCAACCGTCCATTCCATTGAAAAAGGAGCCAGATCATTGACCTTATAATCATCTGGTAAGGTCACGTCTAATTGAATCGTGCCATCACCCACCCCAATAGTTTGTGGCTCCAGCGTTATCGTTTTGCCGTTATAGTCGCTGTTAGACGGCCGTCTTGTCAACAGCCCTTCTAAATCAACAAGCACCAACGTCATCACTTCCCCCGTCTCAATATCTGCCACCCGAATGACGTGGTTGTTCGTGTCAGCAATATAGAGCTTGTCCCCGCTAATGCTCAAGCCGCCCGGTTCATCAAAAAGCGCCTCAGCCCCATCTTGCCAACCAGCCTCATCCCCACCCAAGAAACTTTTGCTTTCACGCGTCTCAGGATTAATACGCTTGATCTTACTGTTATAGGTGTCAGCTACATACAGCAGCCCATCTTGATAAACAACGCCTAATGGATGCTGCAATCGAACATCATCTCCGATACCGTCTACATCGCCAAAGTCAAACAGCCCCGTACCAACGATGGTGATCATTTCACCCGTTGGCTCAAAATTAGCTATTCGTATCGCGCTGGCCTCACTATCGGCAAAGTAAAGCACCACGCCATCTGTTCCCAGGCCGCTTGGTTGGTTCAACCCACCTTGCAGCAGCGGCCCGTCAGTCAACTGCTCTCGACCAGACCCGGCATGAAGGACGACTACTTCGGCCGTTGGATCATAGACCCATAATTGATGTTGGCCCGCCATCGCAATATACACTTCCCCATCATGATACAGGACATCCCAGGGGGAGTTGAGCGGCGTTTCCAGGGCGCCTCCAAACGGATTTTGCATGTAAACTTGCCGTCCCGTTCCAGCCACTGTCGTCACCGTTCGTTCAACCAAATTAACCCGCCGAATCGCATGGTTCTCTGTGTCAGCTACATAAAGGGTATTATCATCAGCCAACGTCATTCCCTGAGGCCGGAAGAAACTCGCTTCCTCATAAGAACCATCCTTCAAGCGGGCATTACCATCCCCAATCACATCGAGAACCATCCCATCCAGGTCAGTAATGACCAGCCGATTGTGGTTGGAATCAGCAATAATCAGGCGATCATTCTCGGCATCGGCCAAGACCTTGCCAGGAAATAGCAGAGGCGAATCCAGCTGTGATTCTTGCTCTAATGTAAAATCGAGCGGGGTGCGGTCTATTTTACCAAGAGCGTCAAACTCCTTGACCATACCATCGATCACTTCCTTAAATGGGGCATAGATCCCTTCCCCTGAATGATAGCCTAGCACGTTTCCATCTGGGTCAATCAAGACCAGCGTGGGCCAGGCTTGCGCCCCATACTCGCTCCAAACCTGAAAATCCCTGTCGTTAATAACTGGATGTTCAAGCTCATAGCGCAAAATGATACGTCGAATATTTTCGGTTTCTCCCTCATTCTCAAACTTGGCCGAGTGAACGCCGATGACGACCAACTCCTCCGCGAAATCCTCTTCAAGCTGCTTCAAGTCGGGGATAATGTGTATACAGTTGATACAGCCATAAGTCCAGAAGTCGAGCAAAACGACCTTGCCCCGCAAGTCGGCCATACTGAGCGGCCGTCCTGTATTTAACCAATCCAACCCCGTTGGGAATTCTGGCGCTGGAACCCGTCCAGCATATGATTGGGTTGTGGCTGTTGGTGATACCGCTTCCTCCGATTCATTATCATTATCGGTTGTTGGATTTTCATTCTCTGAAGATTCTTCCGTCGAATTTTCAGCCTCTTCCTGGGCAATCTCTTCGATCTGCTCTGGCTGGGTGTTACAAGCTGCTAGCATCAGTAATATGATTGCTAAGAATAAGGTGAAACGATTTGCTTTTCTCATATTGTTCCTCAAAAATATACATTTATAGCCATATAGATTATTATTAGGGAGGCTTCTTACACGCCGATTGGAGAATTCTTGTGAAATTATTAAAATATTTGGTTCCGCTCTTCCTAATCCTAACTGCCTGCAATGAGGTGGTTCCACCATTGCAAGATTCTTATGTTGAAACTACCCTGACCCCGCTGCCAACGGCCACCCCGCAACCAACCGCAACGGCTATTGAAGATGGGGCCGAAGGCATCGCGCTGGCCTTTTATCGAGCCTGGGAAGGGAAAGACTATCTCGGTATGTACAGCCTCTTGTCACCTCAAAGCCAAGCCCTGGTAGACAGTCAATCCTTTGTTGATTTTTACGCGGAAATGATGCAGATTGCAACTGTGCAGACCATTCATGGACAGCCGTTGTCTGCTCGGCAGGAGGGGGCGCGGGCTGAGTTTGGCGTTCGGGTCACTTGGGAAACGGCCGCAGTCGGTACCATTTCGCGGGATCATATGGTTGACCTGACCTATAGTAACGGCCGTTGGGGTATTGTTTGGGACGAGAGCTTGATTTTGCCAGAATTAGAAGGCGGTAATCGACTCCACATGGATCACCGCATTCCCTCGCGAGCCAATATCTACGACATCAATGGCAAAGCCTTAGCCTTCCAAGGCAGCGTCGTCACCTTAGGCGTTATTCCCGGCCGTATCCTCGATGAAGCAGGTCTATTAAATGTATTGAGCCAACTCCTGGGTCAAACCCCCGAAGAGATACGAGCCATCTATGCTCCCGCTTTACCAGATTGGTATGTGCCATTGGGCGACATTACCAACGACGTGATGACGGCTAACTACTCCTTGTTAGAACCCTATATTGGCAACGGATTGGTCACAGAGGATCGCCTGGGTCGTCTGTATTCTCCAGCAGGCGTTGCCCCCCATATCGTCGGCTATACAGGTTTCATCCCAGCTGAACAGATTGATATTTATAAGAATCAGGGCTACCGGGGCGATGAGCATGTGGGCCTGGCCGGCGTAGAAAACTGGGGCGAAACCTATCTAAGCGGCGACAGGGGTGGTGTTCTAACCGTTGTTGGCCCCAATGGTGAATATCTTTCGACTATTCAAGAACAAGAGCCGAAACAGGCCCGCAGCGTTTACACCACCATTGATATGGATTTTCAAGCAGCTGTCGAACAAGCCTTAGCCGAAGCGATCCAAACTCACGCCCTCGCCCAATCTGGGTCAGTGGTCGTCATGGATACCCAAACCGGGGCGATTCGGGCCATGGCTAGCTTCCCCGATTATAATCCTGTCATCTTTGATTCGACCCGCGTCAACGCCTCCGAAGAGCTATCGGCCGTTCTGAGCAATCCTGGTCGTCCCTTAGTCAATAGAGCCACCCAAGGCGAATATCCACCTGGCTCCACCTTCAAAATCGTGACCTTCACCGCCGCCGTCAACAGCGACCTCTACAGCCCCGACAGCCTCTACAACAGCATTGGCACCTGGGATCGTTTGGGCGAAAACTTTATCAAAGTAGATTGGCGAGAGGGGGGACATGGAACCGTCACCTTACGGCAGGCCTTAACTGTCTCCTGTAACTCCTGCTTCTATGACGCTGGCTATAACCTCGACTTTAGCAACCCCAACCTGTTGCCGGAAACAGCCCGCCAATTTGGGTTAGGGTCGCCAACAGGCATTGTCGGTTTAGTCGAGTCGCCTGGCTTAATCCCGGATCCAGAGTGGAAATTGTCCAATCAAGGGGAAGGCTGGGTAACAGGCGATGCCGTAAATATGTCCATTGGTCAGGGCTTTGTCTTAGCCACCCCCCTGCAAATGACCCGCCTCATTGCGGCCGTTGCCAACGGCGGCACATTGCTAACGCCGACCATCATTGACCGCATTGGGGCCGGTGGCGGTGCGCCTGAAGAGATTTGGCCCGTTGAAGGAACCGGCCAGATTCCCTTAACCGAAACCGACCGCAATTATGTGCGCGATAGCTTAGTGGCGGTGGCGAACAGTGATATTGGCACAGCCTCTGGGGTGCTTGGTAATATGCCGGTGATTGTAGCTGGTAAAACAGGCACGGCTGAAACCGTCATTGGCGAACCCCACGCCTGGTTTGCAGGATATGCCCCCGCCGCCCCTTACACCCGGGCCGATGGCTCCGTCATCAACGCCCCGGAAATCGCCATCGTCGTCATGATAGAAAACGCTGGCGAAGGATCGGCCGTTGCTGCCCCCATCTTCCGTCGCATCGTCGAACTCTACTACGGCATTACCCCACTCGCTCCACTGCCCTGGTCATAATTAACGAGAATTATTGTAGAAAAACTCTGTCACTAACGGATGGACAAAGCCGCTGCGGAACAACGACTGCCATTCCCACTGCTCGTCCCAGGCGCCGCCCTCCTTATTTGCCAGGAGCCAATGGCTAAAGGCAAAAAAGTACGGCTCTGCGTTCCGCATGTAAGTGTATTGGTAAATCAGCAGCTGTTTTTCAACCTGGGGATCAGGGCTGTAAGAGCCGCCTTCCGTGCCGATCATTGGCAATGAGCGATGGAGCTGCACTCGCACAATTTCATCGTAATTTCGGAACAGCAAAAAGCCATCCGGGTCATCTAACGGCCGTAAACCATGATAATTATGCACTGAGAGCCAGGCATGATTGAGCAGACCTAAATCGCCATTGTACCGCAGCGCCGTCAGTGTCCGGGCCAAAAAAGAGTAATGGTCATAAGCTCCGCCCGGACTTAGCGCCCCGATTCCTGGCAAGCCACCATTCGCCAAAACTTCGCGGGCCGTTGCCGCCCAAGCTACAGCATACTGGTTTGGGTTAGCAAAGCCCTGGTCATTTTCTTCATTGGTATTTGGCTCATTATAAATTTGGAAATAATAAACCCCTCTGGCTCGATAATGGGCCACCATTCGGCCAATATCCCCATCGTAGGGGGAAATGTTACTCCGATACAGACGCATCACCGGCATGATGCCCGCCCCAACCAGCCTGGAGACCAGGTAATCGTTTGAACCAATATTAGAGCCTTCGTTCAGGAACACCACCCATTTAATGTGCATGTTGATCACTTGATCTATGAAGCGGTCAACGTCGCCCGGTTCCTGGCTTGTTGTGGGAATCCAATGAATGCCCCAGCCATTATCACCGGCCGGGCGGGGGAAGGCTTCGATAGGGATTACTTCATCTGGCCCATAAGCTACCAATGGTTTGATGTCTGGCGTGACGGAGCCAGTCGGCGATGGGAAAGGGGTGACGGATGGGGTTGGGCTGGGTGTGACCGGAGTATTGGTCGGGATAGGTAAGGGGGTGTTGGTTGCTTGGCGAGTGGCAACGGCCGTAACCAATGTCGCCGTTGGGGGCAGCAGCGTTGCCTCTGGTGTCCAGGTCGGCGGCACATCGCCATCTGCTTCAAGGGCCAAAACGGCCGCCGAAGCACGGGTTGGTAGTTCAGCCTCAGCGACCTGACAGCCGCTGATGAATAAGAGCAAAAAACACAACCCGATAAGATGCCAGGGCCTGATTTTGGTTAGGTTAGATTGCCAATTGAGCTTGGATAGCCTTCTTTTCATCCGCCTATTCTGCCCCATGATTATGTAATGTCAATGGTCAAAATGGGCTAGGATGCTCGAAGAGTGGCTTTTAACGATACAAATCCAACGATTTCGGCCGAATCAAATCGTCTGCCTTCCCCGCCACATCAGGCAGTTCCAGCCCCCGAATAAGCACAACTGGCGTTCCCTCGGCTGCTTGCCCCATCAGCAAACTAGCCGCCGCCGCGATCTCATCGGCCGTTCCGACATCGGTGTGTTCTAGTTGGTAGCCATACAGATCCGGTTCTCCCCGCCGATCCCACAATGCTGGCAACCCTGCCACGCCAATTGCTACCCCGACTGTGCCTAAGCGAAACGGCCGTCCATGACTATCTGTAACAACAATCCCGACCGTCACCCCCATCTGCTTTTTTATCGTCGTCTGCAGAGCTGCCGCCGAACCATCAGGGTCGAGTGGCAGCAGTAATACCGTTTCCTCTCCCGACGAATCTTGGGCCACATTCGAGCGGTCAATGCCAGCATTGGCGCTGGTAAAGCCCAGCCGATGCCGCACAATCAGAACTCCAGGCCGCATCCTGGAAATTTCGTCACTTTCCTGCAGGATCAGTTCCACTAAATGGGGGTCTTTGTCTACTTCAAGCGCGATGGCGGTGGCTCGTTCACTGGGTTTAACAGCGGCCAAATTTACCAGCCGCCCCTCTGCCTTAGAAACTACTTTCTGCGCGATCGCCAGGACATCCCCATCTTGAAGCATTAAGTTATTGTCAGTTAGGGTGTTTACCAGTAATTGACCTAAGTCATCACCCGGCTCAATGTGGGGAAAGTTTGGAACGGCCGTCAAGGACAAAGAGTTCATAGTTCAGATTTTTCTAAAGCAGGTTGGCTCGTTAATAATCCAGGCAAGACTAAGAAGATTACGGGTTACGACTTACCAATTACAAATCCCCCAATGCCTCATACCGCTGCCAAACGGCCGTTACCAGCTCTCTACTCCTGGCCGTAATTTCGGCTTCATCCAGCGTCAACAATTGGCGATCTTTCATCAGGACCTTACCCGCTGCAATGGTCGTCGTGACCATGCTGCTCTCAAAGCCAAAGATGATGTGCCAGGGTAGATTACCCGCCGATAAAGGGGTGGTGGGGTGGTAATCGACAAAGATGATGTCGGCCGTTGCGCCCGTTTCCAAACGGCCGATCGGCAAATCAGGCCAAAAAACGTTGGTCAGGGCGGCATTGTTATAAATCGCCATTTGCACAATATCCATCCCATTGGCCCGACGGGGGTCACGGTGAGCGGCTTTGTGCATCAGATATGCTGTCTTCCATTCAGCCCACATATTGTTGCTAAAGCCATCGTTGCCCAGACAAACGGGAATGCCTAACCGAAGCATCCCTTCAATATCGGCCGCGCCGACGGCATTATTCATATTGCTGCGCGGTTGGTGAGTGACCCAGGTATTCGTTTCGTGTAGTAAATTCATCTCGGCCGTATCAACATGAACGGCATGGGCGACGATGCTCTTTGGCCCCAACATGTCCGCATCGGCCAGCCGATGAACAACGCGTTTGCCATATTTATTAAGTGAGTCATACTCATCCGCCTCATGTTCGGCCACATGGACATGAAATCCAGTGTCTAAATCTCGGACGGCCGAAACGCAATCTGCCAGCGTCTCATCCGATAGACTCAGCGAAGCATGGAGACCGAACGTCCCCCGCAATAATTGGCTGTCCCGCTCCTTAAGCGAATGTAGGAAGCGAACATTTTCACTAATCGTCTCTTTCGCGCCAGTCGACCCATTCCGATCAGTCACTTCATAACACAGGACGGAGCGCACCCCGGCCTCTTCTACTGCATCAGCAATCTGATCCAATGAGCTGTCAATCGCATTCGGGCTGGCATGATGATCTATTAGAGTGGTTGTGCCATGTTTGATCGCATCGACCAAACAGACCAGGGCGCTGTACTTGACATCAACATCAAGCAAGGCTCGATCCAGTCGCCACCACAGCCGTTCAAGAATGTCTGGAAAATCTTTCGGGGCAGGGCCAGGAATCGCCATACCTCTAGCAAAGGCTCCATAATAATGGGTGTGGGCGCAGATATTCCCCGGCATCACCAATTGGCCCTTGGCATCTAACCTTTCTGCGTCAGGATACTGCGTTATCAACTCGGCTGAATCGCCAACGGCCGAGATACGGCCGTCTTCAATTAACAAACCACCATTCTCAATGAGGCGATTTTCCTTTTCCCAGGTGACCAAACGGCCGTTCGTAATCAGTAATTGTTTCATCCTTCCGATTCTAGCCACTGTTTCAGTCTGTGCAAGCGTGATTTTTCCTGAGAAATTGCTCATATTCACAATCGTCTATTTGTTTTGTAAGACAGCTTCCTTGACACAGCCTTCGCATCGGATAAACTTTAATGGAGTGCGTAAGTATTGTATTGATTCTTTTGTGTTTATTGCGGGGTGATTTGCTAAATTGCCGCCGTAGGCAGAAGAAAAGTTGATTTGAAAGGAGATATTATGGCTGACATTAGTCATTTGAATGATGCCGATTTTGAGGCTGAAGTTTTGAATTCTGGACAACCTGTTTTGGTTGATTTTTGGGCTGAATGGTGCCAACCATGTCATATGATTGCCCCTCACGTTGAAGCGATTGCCAATGAGCATGGCGATGTACTTAAAGTTGCTAAGATGGATGTTGATAACAATCCCATGACCCAGGGGCAGTATGGCATCATGAGCATTCCGACCTTGATGCTTTTTAAAGATGGCGAGGTCGTCGAGCGTCTGCGGGGCGTCCGTCCCAAGGATTACATTGTGGCAAAAATTATGCCCCATTTGGACAAACAGGAAGCCTAATCACAGGCTTTAATTGATATATACATACGCCCGCCTAGTTATTTAATTAGGCGGGCGTTTTTTGTTAAATTTAAAAAAGCAACTGAACGTAACAATAAGAAATTCGTTCAATTCGTTGTTATTCATTAGGAGGGTTTATGTTAGAAGTCGCAATAATGATTGAAGGTCAAAACGGCCTCAATTGGCCTCGTTGGCAAGCTATCGCGCATGAAGTCGAACGGCTTGGCTTTGTTGGTCTTTACCGTTCCGATCATTACACTAATGCCAATCCCCCTGATTTAGATTCGTTGGAGCTGTGGGTATCGTTAACTTGGCTGGCTAGCCACACTGAGCGCATAGAATTTGGCCCTTTAGTCTCTCCTGTTTCATTCCGGCAGCCAACATTGACGGCCAGAATGGCTTCGGCCGTAGATGATCTATCAGGCGGACGGCTGATATTGGGTATGGGCGCGGGCTGGCAGGAGCGAGAACACCAGAACTATGGCTGGGATTTACTCGATGTCAAGGGCCGTTTTAATCGCTTTGAAGAGGGATTAAAGATTGTTACGCGATTGCTAAATAGCGATACACCAGTCGATTTCGCGGGAGCGTATTACCAACTCCAAAAAGCAATCCTGCTACCTCGCTCCCAAAGAGCAGGTGGGCCGCCGATTTTAATTGGGGGTAACGGCCCGAAGCGAACGCTGCCTCTTACAGCTAAATATGCCACTGAATGGAACGGGGTTTTTGTAACCCCTCAACGTTTTTCCGATTTAAGCAGCCGCCTTGATGAGCTGTTGGTTGCAAACGGCCGTCAACCAGAAGATGTTCGCCGCTCCCTCATGCTTGGCACCGTCTTCGGCCGTGATCAAAAACAGTTCGACGAGAAAATGGCTCAACATACCCTCACAGCCTCCGAACTACGAGAGCGGGGGTTGGTTGTTGGCACAGGGCAGCAGTTCGCCGAACAGCTAAAACAGTATGAAGAAGCAGGCGTTCAGCGAGTGATGCTGCAATGGATTGATTTGGACGATTTGGCAGGCTTAGAGCAGATGGCAGCGGCCGTTCTTTAGTTAGTCTAGAAGTTCAACTTCTTTAAGAGGTTGAACTTCTAACCTGTACTTCTTTATATTAGCGTGAATCAGAGCTTAAGATTTATGCTTCGTCGGTATCCGATTCGGCCGTTTCCTCCGCCGATTTTTCGACAGGCGTGAATTGATTCGCCAATTTCCCTAACTCTTCACTCAGCCAATTCAACCCTTGTGAGAGACCGCTCTTGGTTTTTTGGCCGACTTCACCAGTACCCACTTTTGATTTAATAGTTGAGGCTTCTTCTTTAGCCTTTTGGGTCATCGGGCTTTTTTTGATTTCGCGAAAGGCTTTGTCTACCTCATTTGCAAAAGATTGCATCCCTTCTCGAACTTCACCTTCAAACTTCTGACGTTCCTGGCTGTTCCAGGCACTTTGGAGGGTGTCGGCAAATTGACGGCCGAGTTTGCCTAACTCAGCCACAATGTCTGGCTGTTCGTCATCTTTTAAGGATGCAGGGTCGATAGGTTCTTCCTCGATAGGAATCTCCTCATATTCAGGCGCTTCGTCACTAAGACGCGCCTTAATTTCTTCAACGCTGGGGGTCTGTTCATCTTGCATGATCTAAATCTCCTTCATAACCGTAAATATTTATTCTGGCCCATAATCAATACGCAACGAAAGGGTTAGGGTTGCAGAAATTGGACATAAACAACAAAAAAAGACCAGTCCGTTTTCATAGACTGGTCTTTTAATTTGGTTAAGGGTACTACCCCAAAAAAGTTATTTAATCTCGACCACTGCGCCAGCTTCTTCCAATTTGGCTTTGGCTTCTTCGGCCGCTTCTTTAGTGATGCCTTCCATGACATTACCTGGGGCGCTGTCAACAACGTCCTTCGCCTCTTTCAGGCCCAGGCTGGTCAAAGCGCGAACTTCTTTAATGACATTGATTTTCTTAGGTCCAATCTCTTTCAAGAAAACATCGAACTCAGTCTTTTCTTCAGCCTCTTCCGCCACAGCGCCGCCAGCGCCCATGGGCATCATGCCCATAGCAACTGGTGCAGCAGCGCTAACACCCCATTTTTCTTCTAACATTTTCGTCAGATCAGCGGCCTCTAATAAGGTAAGCTCACTGAGTTGATCTACAATTTTTTCAAGGTCTGCCATTTTAATCCTCCAGAAATTTTATTCTTAGATATGTTTATTGTTTATCGTTAAAAATTGTTAATTCCCAGCACTAACTGGGTTTATCTCGTCATAATCCGTAAAAATCTTAGAAAACTAAAATTACGAATTACCAATTGCGTCTTATGCCCCTTCCGCAGCCACTTCCATTTCGCCTTCGCCTTCTTTCTTGGCGTAAGCGTCGAGGACGTTGACCACTTGTCGGACGCCGCCTGCAATGACCGAAGTCAAGTTTTGGGCTGGGGCGCTTAATAAGCCGATGATTTGGGCGCGGAGTTCGTCTCGTGACGGCAGTTTAGCCAGGTCACTAACTTGCTCGGCCGTTAAAACTTCACTCCCCAGGATTGCTCCTTTAATGACCAGGTTCTCTTGATCCTTAGCAAAATCAGTTAAAGCTTTTGCCAGGGTAGGGGCCTCATTTAAGGCAAAACCCGTTGCAACCTGACCCATTAACAGCTCTTTCGGAACAGGTCGGTCTGTCTGCTCCAGCGCATAACGGAGCAGCGTATTCTTCGTCACATGGAATGCACCCTCTGCCTTGCGAACGTCTTGTCGAAGTTGATTGATGTCCTTAACGTTTAAGCCAGTGTATTCAGTGATGAAGATCGCTCGACTCTCGTTGAGCAATGCAACATATTGAGCCACTAATTCATCTTTCCGTGCTTTTGAAATAGCCAATGGTTGTCACCTCCTTCCTATTTCTGCTACCTAGTTTTCAAGCAGCTATTCATTGACAAAGATTCGTCTAACTGGTGAAATTCGTTGCGAGTTTTTTGAATATTACGCATAACTACTAAGGTATTTACTGAAAATAAAAAATCCTCATGCCAACCGACATGAGGATTCATAAAACAATTCCAAACAGGCTGTCGCTGAAATCAGCAAGCCTTAAAAATATTATTGCGTTGAATCGTCACCTCGGTGGGCATAATTAAGCCAGAAAACACTGGCGCCAACTGTCTTTAGTGAACGGTTGATTGTAAATTGCCTGACCACTTAGCAATCAAGCGAGCAGGAGTATATCGTACTTTATAAATTTCGCAATTCCAATAAGTATCTAAGCGGTGATAATGGCTTCGGCCGTATCAACCTTAATGCCAGGCCCCATGCTGTTCGCCATCGTAATCTTGCGAATGAAAGCGCCTTTGGCCGCAGCAGGGCGGGCGCGTTTAACCGCGTCAAGCATCGCATTAAGATTGTCCATCAACTGCTCTTCGCTAAAGCTGGCTTTGCCAACTGGCACGTGAAGATTACTCGTTTTGTCAACCCGAAACTCAACCCGGCCAGCCTTTGCTTCTTGAATTAAGTCTGGTAAATCTTCGCCAGGGGCAACTGTGCCAGCGCGGGGGTTGGGCATCAGACCACGTGGGCCGAGAATACGACCTAAACGGCCGACTTTCCCCATCATCGAGGGTACAGCAATTGCCACATCGAAATCAGTCCAGCCACCCTGAATCTGTTTAATGACCTCATCATCAGCGATGAAATCAGCGCCAGCAGCCGTTGCGCCAGCAGCATCTTCACCTTCGGCAAAGACCAAAACTCGAACTGTCTTGCCTAATCCATGCGGCAAAACAACCACGTCACGAACCTGTTGGTCAGCATGTCGCGGATCAACGCCAAGACGCATATGAACCTCGACCGTTGGGTCAAAATTCGTTGTAGCCGTTTCCTTGATCAGTTGAATTGCCTCTGCGCGGCTGTACAGCTTATTAGAATCAATTTTAGCTACTGCTTCCAGGTATTTCTTTCCTCTTTTAGCCATTGTTTCTCCTTGTGGTGCAAGCGGATTTTTACCAATCCTCCCACTACTATCTAAAAAGTAATCCTGTCATTCCTACGAAGGCAGGAATCCAAGCCTAACTTCTACTGAATAATTAATTTTGAACCCGAATGCCCATACTGCGGGCAGTTCCAGCGATGATCTTCTTAGCTGCATCAATATCCATTGCATTAAGATCTTTCATCTTTATTTCAGCAATCTCTTGCAACTGCGCCTGGGTCACCGTACCAACTTTGTCCCGGTTAGGAACGGCTGAACCACTCTTGATATTCAGCGCTTTCTTAAGAAGATCGGCCGTTGGCGGCGTCTTCAGAATAAAAGAAAAACTGCTATCCTGATAAACTGTAACCTCAGCCGGGATAACCTGTCCAACCTGGTTAGAGGTTTTGGCATTGTACTCCTTGCAGAACTGCATGAGATTAATGCCATGTGGGCCTAAAGCCGTACCAACAGGGGGAGCGGGGTTCGCTTTACCCCCTTGAATTTGAAGTTTTACAACTGCTTTTACTTTTTTTGCCATTTTTTATACTCCTGGAGTCCAAACGCCTTTAACAGGCTCCTCCTAAATAAAAAGTTTCCAGTAATCAGTCAGCGGTAAACGGTTGCCACCTACTGGCAGCATATAACCGTAAACGCTAACCCTAGCCAATAATTTTTTAAGTTAGTCTGTGGGAATAATTACGATGAAATGTTGGGTAATATGCGCTTCAATTACCCAATTACCAATAATTTATATCTTCTCAACGTGCAAGAAATCCAATTCCACAGGCGTTTCTCGACCAAAGAAAGAGACCATCACCCGCACCTTAGCACGCTCAATGTCAATTTCAGAAACTGTACCAATGAAATCGCTGAACGGGCCAGATCGAATCCGAACCTTTTCGCCTGGTTGGAAATTGAACTTGACCTTAGGCGCTTCCGCCTCCATACGATTCATAATCTTGGCAACTTCATCCGGCCGTAGTGGTGTAGGTTCATTGCCCATACCGACAAAGCCAGTTACTCCAGGCGTATTGCGGACAACAAACCAGGAATCCTCGTCCATCACAAGTTGGACCAAGATATAGCCTGGGAAAACCCGACGTTCAACAGTTTTTCGCTTACCGTCTTTGATCTCAATCTCTTCTTCAGTTGGAACAACGACATCGAAAATCTTGTCCTGCATCCCCATTGTTTCGATGCGCTGCTCAATACTATGCCGGACCTTGTTTTCATAGCCCGAATAGCAGTGAACGACGTACCAGTTACGGCCGTCCTCATCGTAACCACTCCCATTTTCGTCAGTTGATAACAACTTTGGAGTCGTTTCTTCTTCTTTTTCTATCTCTTCGGAAGAACCTTGTTCTTCCACTTTTTCACTCATTAATAATCCTGGTTTGCTTGTAGAATCCTACTGCCCATTGTCATTGTCAATGACTCAGTCATTTCTACTGATTACCGTCTATTAGGAATTCAATCACAATTATGCGCCAATGACGAATGTGACCAGCGTCTGAACACCGTTAGAAAATATGAAATCCAACAGACCCAGAAAAATAGCCATAGCCACCGTAACACCGAGTACAATAGCTGTCAATCGTTGTGATTCTTCGCGGGTTGGCCAGGTAACTTTCCGCAGTTCACCTCTCGTTTCCCGAATATACTTCGATATAGGATTTGATTGGTTACCCGCTTTTTTCGCACCTTTACTATCTTGTCTTGTTTGTGCCACAGTTTTACGTTCCTTTTATTTAGAAGTCAGGCTTTTGAAATTAAGCCTGACTTCTTCTTAAAATAACAGGGGGTGCAGGAATCGAACCCGCAACCTACGGTTTTGGAGACCGTCGCTCTGCCAATTGAGCTAACCCCCTATATGGGTTAGATAAAGCTCATCTGACGTTTTTATTAGACAAACTCTATCTAGTCTCTCGATGCATTTGGTGCTTGCGGCAACGCGGGCAATATTTCATCAGCTCAAGACGGCTGGGATCATTGCGCCGATTTTTCTCAGTTATGTAATTCCGTTCCTTACACTCTGTACAAGCCAAAGTGATGTGGGAGCGAACAGCTTTCTTCGCCATTGCTTATCCTTTACCATTGAGCGGGCGATCTAAGGTATCTTAGATCGCCCTGCCCAATCTTTTCTTCTAAACCTTACTTACTCAAGAATTTTAGTAATAACACCAGCGCCAACAGTCAAGCCACCCTCACGAATAGCAAACTGACTACCATCTTCCAACGCCACCGGCGTAATCAACTCAACCTGCAAGTTCACATTATCGCCTGGCATCACCATCTCAACCCCCTCCGGCAATGTGATAGCGCCTGTCACATCCAACGTCCGAATGTAAAACTGGGGCCGATAACCAGGGAAGAAGGCATTGTGTCGCCCGCCTTCATCCTTCCTCAACACATACACCTCACACATAAACTTGGTATGGGGGGTAATCGACTTCGGCTTAGCCAACACCTGACCGCGCTCAATCTCATCCCGCTTGATGCCTCGCAGCAGCAGACCAGCATTATCGCCCGCCTCTACCTTGTCCAACACCTTGTGGAACATCTCCATCGAGGTCACCACCAACTCGCGAGTATCCTTGATGCCGATTAGCTCAACCTTGTCATTGGCAACCAACGTCCCACGCTCGGCTCGACCCGTCACAACCGTCCCTCGTCCCTGAATCGTGAAGACATCTTCAATCGGGAACAGGAATGGCTTATCGGTGTCTCGCGCTGGCTGTGGAATGTACTCATCCACCACTCGCATCAACTCTAGTATCGCAGCGTAGTCCTCATGGTTCACATCCTGGCTCTCGCTCTCCAACGCCTGCAAGGCGCTGCCTCGCACGATTGGGGTATCGTCGCCTGGGAACTCGTAGCTGTCCAACAGCTCTCGCAGCTCTAGTTCGACCAGCTCTAACAGCTCTTCGTCGTCCATCATGTCCACTTTGTTCAGGAAGATCACCATTGAGGGTACTTCTACCTGTTTAGCTAACAGAACATGCTCTCTCGTCTGGGGCATTGGCCCGTCTGGGGCCGCCACCACCAGAATCGCTCCGTCCATCTGTGCCGCGCCGGTGATCATGTTCTTGATGTAGTCCCGGTGGCCGGGGCAGTCGACGTGGGCGTAATGCCGATTCTCGGTTTCATACTCCACATGAGAGATGGCGATTGTGATGCCTCGGTCTCTTTCTTCGGGTGCGTTGTCTATCTGGTCGAAGGCTGAAAAGTCAGCCAGCCCTTTCAGCGACAGCGTTTTGGTTATCGCTGCTGTTAGGGTTGTTTTCCCATGATCGATGTGCCCGATTGTGCCGATGTTGGCATGTGGCTTTTCTCTTACAAATTTTTCCTTGCCCATAGTTTCCTTTTCACCATTTTAAACTAATAAAACGAATCTCAATTGTTTCCTAATCTCTAAATCGAAAATCTTTCATTGACTATCGATTTGGATAATCAGCCTATCTTTATTAAAGGCTTTCATAAGAAACCCCGTTACCCATAATTATACTAGATTGGGCAAACGGGGTGAAAGCCCACGATGGGATTTGAACCCATGACCTCATTCTTACCAAGAATGCGCTCTGCCGCCTGAGCTACGTGGGCGAACTTTTGTCGCTATCAATATTGTTATATCTTCAATGGGCCAGGTAGGACTCGAACCTACGAAGGCTATCGCCAGCGGATTTACAGTCCGCCCCCTTTGCCACTCGGGACACTGACCCTTATGATAGTTATTAAGCCGACGATGGGACTTGAACCCATAACCTATGCTTTACAAGAGCATTGCTCTGCCAATTGAGCTACGTCGGCCCGAATGGGCTGATGTTTTAATGTATTCGCCTTATTCGGTCAACGTGCCTGTAGCTTACAGACCAAAAAGTATATCATCTTTGGTCACCTTTCGTCAAATAAATTGGCAAACTTCTGAATTTACTTAGTCACTCCTGAAATTTTGCTTTATAATTAGGGTATGGATATTTCTGTCAGTCGCCTCAATAAGCGTATGGCATTGCAACTGCCGGCCGAATTTCCTTTGGGTCTTGTTTTTGTTGTTGGAAAGGTTAGAAAACTAACTGAGGCTGATGGTGATGGTGGGGTGCCTTATTTTTATCTGGCCGAAAACGACCATATGCTGCGCTGTCATCTTTCTGAAAGAGCATTGGAAGATGCCAACATCAATGAGGGCGACATGATTCGGGCCGGGGGGCATCTGGCTTTTGACATTCTCCAGGCTGATTATTTTTTGCTTGCCAGAGACATAGAGATCTTGCCCGAACACCGACCCAGCCGAACAACATTGGCCCCGATTTTGGCTGATATTAAGAAACGCTCCCAGGCTGCGAGTTTAGTTCCGGCCGAATTACCTGATTGGGTTCAACAAATTGCGCCATTAGAGTTTCGAGAAATAAATGAAGAGGCTGATCTCGATGGCGCTGATGCCAATGAAACAGTTTCAGATTTGCCCCAAGCCGATGGGTTGGAAACTGTTATTGAGCGAACGGCCGAACTTGAGCCAAAAACTTTGATAGAGCCAACTCCCCCCGACGGTCTTTCCGATGACATGGTTAGATTCCTATCAGAAGCCATGGACAGCCCAGAAGAGGTAGAGTTGACACAAGAAATGGTGGCAGACCTGTCTCCAGCGATAATGCCAGAAAAGGCACAACAAAGGATTCAACCTGCGCCAGAAATAGATCAATTGCCTGAAGAGCCAGAAGAAGTAGAATCTGAAACGCGAATTCCCTGGATTGTCGTTCTCGCTGTTTTATTTCTTCTAATGGCTTTCTTAACGCTTATTCTGGTTTTGGCTCTGGGTTTTGCCATATAGTTTGAACGATGTCCAATGTGCTGCTAAAGGCCAACTCTGGCAGCTCATCTGGCCCGAAAAACTTAGCCGCCGCTGCATCATCTCCGGCTTTCAAGTCACCGCCCAATAATTCAGCTTCATATAAGATAAAAATAGATGCTCCCCCTTGCGATCTTACATCGTGATTGAAATAGACATCGACCAGATCGCCAATTTCAACAGTTAGATTTGTCTCTTCTAGTACTTCCCGAACGGCCGTCTGCCTCGGATCTTCCCCCGCATCTAAAAAACCCGCCGGAATGCTCCACTTGCCAATCTCGGGCGCCATTACCCGTTTAACCAACAACAGCTTGCCCCCTTTCATCACCAGCACGCCAACCCCAACCTTTGGATCTGTAAAATAGATAAAGTTACAGGCCGTACACGCTCGCCGCTGCCGGTCGCCAACCAGCCGATTTTCCATCAGTGCGCCACAGCGAGAGCAGAATCGTATCTCAGCTGGGGCGCTAGGTAAGGCAGACATGAGCCATTATAGCTGGCGGCGTAAGAGCCAGGTTCCCGTTAGCAAGGCTAGAAACAACAGGCCCAGCCCAATTTGAAGCATCCGTCGGGTTGATGTTTCGTCCCCAGCATTAGCGCCGGCTTCATCATCTAAATTGGAACGAGGCTCATTTGTAGGGGGGTAAGCATTTTCTGTTTCCAGCGTCGTCGTTTGGCTAAGACGTTGAGTTGAGGTTAGCATTGGCGTTTTCGTTATAGTCGAACCAGCTCCTCCGAATGGGAGTACCGTCTCGCCTTCTATAGTTGCCGTCGTTGAAATTTCACTGTCTTCTGCTGCCTCGCCGCTCGCTTCATCCGAAACAATCGGTTCTTCTTCTAACATAATTTCAGCTTCTGCTGGCGCTTCGGCCTCTTCCATACTTTCCTCTTCAACTATCTCCTCTTCCATCGCCTCCTCAGCTTCAACATCAGCCTCACTTTCGGCCGTTTCAAATAAATCAGCGCCAGCGGCTGGCGCTGCCTGCTCAACGGCCGATTCTTCGTTAGCGAAATTGCTTGACTCCAACACCGTCTCAATCGGCGCTTCAGCTACCAGATCTTCTCGCTCGCCCCTAGCCGAAAATAAATCTAACGAAAACAAAAAGACAAGGACAATGGCTGCCAAGGCCGTTGCCGTTCGCATGACGGGATAGAGATTGAAGAGGACTTGGGAGGTTGGACGGCCGTACAATGCCGGGTCCAATGTAAAATTACGAGGCGCACGCACCTTAGGCAAAGCCCGCACATTTTGTTTAATAACGCGCTGCTGTTCGAGGCTGGCCTGAAGACCTACATCCGCCTTAAGCTGTTCCTCAAAAGCTTTATGCTCCTGAGGCGTGAGGCTATCATCAAGATAAGCGCTCAGCCTCTCTTGCGCCTTCTCCTCATCCGATTTAGTCAAATTCCGCAAAAAGTCAAACATCATTCGTAATTCATCATTCGTAATTCGTAATTGGTAACACAAGGCTGCCTAGCCTATTTAATTACCGCTTACTAATTACTAATCACACATTTTTATACAAGTTTCTAGAACACGGTTCCTCTCGTCCGTTATCCTTCCTACACTATAGACGGTATTCAGTCGGTAAAAGTTCCTTCGACATTTGCAAACAATCTCGCAGCTTGGCCCTCGCTCGACTAATGCGAGATTTTACCGTCCCTAAAGAGGTAGCCATGATGTCTGCGATTTCGCTGTAATCATAACCCTCAACATCGCACAACACCGTCGCCGCTCGCTGATCTTCCGGTAAATCATTCAAGCAAGTTTCAATGGCATCAACCAATTCAGCCCGCTGTTGATGGGCTTCAGGCCCTAGACTCTTTTCACTTTCTAACAAGGCGGAGGATTCGTTATCTTCCGTTATTTCGTCCAGGGAAGATTGGGGTCGCCGCTTACGATAGCGCAACTCATCATAACAAGCATTCGTCACAATTCGCAGCAGCCAGGATTTGAAGCTGCCGCCGCGAAATTTATTAAGTGACTTATAAGCTGAAATAAACGCTTCCTGGGTCGCATCGGCCGCACCCCCTGGTTCGCCCATAATTCGGTAAGCAACATTATAGACCCGATCCTGGTAATGAAGGACTAAGGTATTAAAGGCTTGGACATCGCCTGATTGGGCTTGTTCAATGAGCTTTGGTTCATCCATTGACAGAATTTTAGGCTTGTTTTATACTCAGCGTCCTTGGCCGAAGTGGCGGAACTGGCAGACGCGCACGACTCAAACTCGTGTTCCTTCGGGAGTGTGGGTTCGATTCCCACCTTCGGCACAATGACATTCAATAGTCGTTGCGGATTATAAACGTCCGCCCCAAGCCAGACAAATCAAGGGGTTACTCGTCAATTATGCGAGAACCTCTTTTTTGTTTAAAGGCGGAGTAGCTATGCAACTGCGCATGTCATTCCCACAAAGGTGGGTATCCATGCCGTTACTATCGCTAATGGATTCCCGTCTACACGGGAATGACAGTTGTACAGCTGTGAGGTGAAAGTTATCAGAAGATGAACGGCCGAATAAGAAATATTGTATGGATTGCCCTTGGGCTGTTGTTCGGAGTTGGGGTAGGCCTTTTTTTAGGCTGGGTGGTTTGGCCGACAGAGTTCACGGAAGCAAATCCGACCATTTTGGAGGCGAGTTATCAGCGTGATTACACGGTTATGATCGCTGCTACTTATGCGCTGGATGGTGATTTGCCGGGCGCTCGTCGGCGCTTAGCCACTTTGGGGAAAGCGGATAGTTCGGCCTGGTTGTTAGACCAGGTTGTGGCTCATATTTTGGAAAATGAAGATGAAACGGAAATTCGGCAGCTTGTTTTGTTGGCGCATGATATGGGGTTGTCTTCTCCGGCCATGACTCCTTATCTACCAATCTCCTCTAAAAATAGCCACGAATTAACACGAAAAACACGAATTATGGGTTGGATTTCATTTTCTGCTGTCGGCGCGGCAAGGATCGTCTTGAAAGATGAAGGCGTGTAAATAATGCGGAGTAGACGGTTTAAGGCGCGGCCAGAGTTGGTGGATGAGGGGCCGGGGCGATCTCGATTTGGGCTGGCCAGCCTGTTTCTTGTGGGCCTGATCGTTGGGTTGATTGGCGGCCTTTATTATGCTTGGGTGGCGAATCCGACTGTTTATTTGAATGCTAGTCCAGCCCGGTTGCATGAGGATTTTAAGGATGAGTATATCTTTCTGGTTAGTCAGAGTTATGCGGCGACGGGGGATTGGGAAACGGCCGAACAACGACTTGCTGCCTTAGATGATGAAGCTATCGCTCAAACCGTTGCGGCCCAACTGGAGCGCTATTTGCGGGATGGCAAACCGGCCCCGGTGATGAATAATTTGGCTGCGCTGGCGGCGCAGTTGGGCGTTTCTAGCCCAGCGATTGCTGTTTTTGCGCCGCCAACGGCCGAAAACGCTACCCCTAGCCCGACTTTTGCGGCCGAAACAGCGACCCCGACTCTTTCGCCCACGCCGACTGATACCCGCCGGCCGACCCAAACGCCAGCCCCAACGGCGACGCCGACTAGTCCTTCGGAGCCAACGGCCGTTCCTGTTTTCCGTCTGCTGGGCCAGGAACGGGTCTGTGATGGGGATGTGCCAACGCCTCGAATTGAGGTGGTGGTGGTGGACGCGCTCTTAGAGCCGCTGCCGGGGGTGGAAGTTCTGGTTCAGTGGGAGGAGGGGCAAGACCATTTCTTTACTGGCTTTAAGCCGGAGGAGGGGTTGGGTTATGGTGATTTTGAGATGACGCCGGATGTCTCTTATTCAGTATTGTTGGTGGGAGGCAGTCCGACGGTTAGTGGGCTGCGGGTTGAACCGTGTGATGCGAGTGAAGGGGGGTTGGCTGGCGGCTGGCGGCTGTCGTTCCAGAATACGGAAATTGTGCAGGCGACGCCGGAGCCGGAGGAGTAGCAGGCGGTAGGCAGTTGGCAGTGGTTGGTGGGGGGGTGGTTTTCAAGGGGGTCAAGAGGCTCAAGGGGGTCAAGGGGCTCAATTAAAATGTGAGTTTTGTTTTGAGCCCCTTGATTTTTTGGGGAGGTAATGTTTGTTTCGGCCGTTAGAATGGGGGGTGCAGGTTGCAAAAGTGCAAATGGCAATGATGCAAGATTGCAAATGGAAAGATGGCTGTGGTGGGCGTTGTATTTGGAGGGTGTATGGTTATGTATGATAAGGAGACGGTTGCGGAGCTGCTGAAGTTGGTGGAGGGGGAGGGTGGTTTGTCTGGAGCGTCTGGGGTTTCGGGGCCGTCTCCGTTTTTAGGGATGATGGAGGAACGGCCGTTGGAACCGCCGTCGCCTGGTTATGAGGGGGTGTCTTGGGAGCGATTGAAGAAGGTGGTTGGCCCGGTTGAGTGGGATTGGGCGGGGTGGCTGCCGAGCGGCTTTTTGACGGTGCTGGCGGCGGAGCCGGGGATGGGGAAGTCGCTGCTTTGTTTGCGAATTGCAGCGAGTTATATTGAGGGTAAGCCGCTGCCGGATGGGACGCCTTTTAGTGGAGAACGGGGGCGGGTGGTTTGGTGTGAGGGGGAGGGTAGTCAGGCGTTGAATATGGCTCGGGCGGAGGCTTGGGGATTGAATTTGTCGAAGTTGGTTTCGCCGCTGCCGGATGCGTTTACGGGGTTCAGGATGGATGATCAGCAGCATATGTTGAATTTGTTGATGGTTTGTAAGGATCCGAATGTGCGGTTGGTGGTGATGGATAGTTTGACGAGTTTGGTCTTGGGCGGTCGGTCGGCGTCTGGGGTGCGGAGTGACAGTATCCAGGGGATTCCGAGGGCGATGCAGCAATTGCGGGAGTTCGGGCGATTTTTAAGACGGCCGATTTTGCTGACTCATCATTTGCGGAAGCGAACGACGGTTGACAGGGATGGCTTTATTAACCTGGAGCGGATTCGGGGGACGAGTAAGATCGCTCAGATGGCGCGGGTGATCTGGACGCTGGATACGCCGAATGAGGGGGATCGAGCGCATCGGCGGCTGGCGGTGGCGAAGAATAATTTGATGACGCTGCCGGAGCCGTTGGGGATGCGGATTGATGAAAATGGGCCTGTGTTTGGGGAGCCGCCGATGGTTGTGACGGGGCGGGAACGGGCGAGGGTGATTGATGAGGCGGCTGATTTTCTAGTTGAATTTTTGGGGGATGGGGTGGTGGCTGCTTCTGAGGTTTTGGAGGCGGGGAAGGCGGCGGGATTTTCGAGGATGGCGTTGAAACGGGCGAAGCGGCTGGCGGGGGTGAAGTCGAGGAAGGTTGGGAATGGATGGGGGTGGGAGCTGATTAATAATTAATTGTTGAATTGTTGAATTTGTGAATTGTTAATGGGGTGGTGGTTGGAGAATAGAGATGGATTTAGGCTATTGGGGGATGAGTGGCACTGGTGCGGTTGGGGGCATTTTTGGCGTTGGTTTAGTTGGGGTTAAGGGTTGTGCAACATACGCGGGCGGACTATGCACCTGAGGGTGCTATATTATGCCTATTCGTAGTTTTTGCCAATAATAGGACATCTAGGTGTAAGAAATGTAATGAATATTAGATATACTAATAACGGATCAAGGTGATTTTAATTTATCTGATGTTGATTGCCATTATTTTCCAACTTCAATAAGAGATCGATTCAAGTGATGCATGTTTAAATTTCATCCAATTATCCAGGAAAGTTATTTGGAAGTTCACGATTGGTTATCAACCATAAGAGAACTTGAAGAATACAGAACGAATAGTGCCCGGAGCAGAGTAAAAAGGAAGCTAGCAGAGCCAACTTTTGAAAGTGCTGCTTTACAGTATTATGTTTTTTTCCCTGGACATTCTGCGAAGGTTGGATTTACTCTAACAGACATTATTGACGATTCAACGATAGTTGAATGGCTAAAACATAATTCCCATATTACGATAATTGATGTGGGTTGTGGTGCTGGGGCTGCATCAATTGCATTTGTAAATTGCCTATTAAACCTAAGAGATGAAAAAAAAATTACACAGCCGATAAATATTCACTTTGTAGGGATTGATTCAAACATTTACGCAATTGCTATCTATCGTCAACTGCTAAATCTAATCCAGGAAAAGGTTCAGAATTACGGTATTATTGTTACCAACAAACTAATCGCTGAAAGTAATTTGCGTGCTGTCAGCGATTTAAGGATAGAATTAGCGCGCAAACGAGAACAGTGGGGGGTTCCATATTTAACCCACACATTTTTATTTCAGGCCAATGTTGTTTCCCCATTCAGTGAACGACATACTGCTAGAACGGAAGCAATAGAAAAAAACCGACAGACCTTCGAAAGGTTAGGAATTCCAGTTGAGGAATTGGAAGAAACCCATGAATTATTTGGCAAGGAAGAAGCTATAGCCTACAAGCGAATACTTGAAAATGCTTTGATAGATAATTTGCATGTCATTACTGTTGGCACTGAGGGTTTCGAGGCAAGTGTATCAGAACTCGTAAAAGCTATAGATGATGAGTTTGAAAGTAATAGCCATGTTGTAAAAAAATGGGAGGGTGGGGAATTCAATGTCAAATGTCTAATTCCGGATGGGTGCTATTGGAGAGAACATAAAGATACTGAAGAACATAATTATCCATTTTGTGCTGAAGTAAGCTCAATTTCTAATGTAGCTTTGGCTGATGAAGATTGGCAAGAGTTGAAGAGTACTCGCAATTTACAGGTTGCATGGGCTCGTGCCCGTCATCATTTGTTAGCTCAAACATTGGTGGATGAAGTCGAAATTCGCCTATTTGAGTCAAAATTAGATGAAAATATCGCAAGGTTACAACAACAACTAGAGGTTTATGCTAATGATATAGTTCATTCTGATGATCGTCTTCATTTCAAATTTCCAAAGAATACTACTCAATTACGGCCTTTTGGATTGTCCAGAATTGAAGAGGAGATTTTATCTACAGCCCTTATCCAAAAACTTGGGCAAGAAGTTTCAGCTCTTACGAGTCGAAGCTATGCATATAAATTTTCACGCTCATTTGGCAAAAATAATACAGAGTATTTATATGAAAATTGGTTTGATGCTTATGGTAAATATATTTCGGATGCTCGAACAGCGGCTCAAAATATTGAAGGGTGTATTGTCATTCAAACAGATATAAAATCCTTTTATACTCGCATAATTCGGGATAGTTTATCGGAATTGTCAGCAGAGAGATTAAGTCGAAGTTCTCGCGTTGAGTGGCTGCTTAGATTACTGTTTGCTCGAGAATTAGATGACCACGAAGTAGGGAGAGGTATTGTTCAGGGGAATATTGCTTCTGGTTTTTTTGCGAATTTATATCTAGTTGATCTGGATACTCGTTTTGGGGCTGGAAATGAGTGGGATGTTGAGTTTTTTAGATATGTTGACGATATGATAATCGTTATTCGTGAGGAAGATAGGGTCGATGAAGTATTAACAGAGTTAATGGTTGAACTCGATAAGGTTGGTTTGGTACTAAATGAGAAAAAAACAGAGCGATTTGATTCTGTCTCGGAATTCAAAGCTGCAACTGAAAATGATGAAGAGCTTGATAATCTTCAAAACCAATTTCAAGATTTAATTAATTGTTTGTGGATTCTTGATTCCGAGCATCGAAAAATTTTCCGTGAAGCTTATGGTCAGCAATACGCTGAATGGTGGTATCGTTTAGAAATTTATCAAAAGTGTTTAAGCACGATTGGGGTCTTTATTGATGTGCCATTGCTCAGTCGCCGAATTTATAAATATTTGTTCAATGATAAATTGTGTGAAAAGAACTTTACTTGGGAGAATCCCTTTAATGCCCCATCTTTACCTTTTGATAAAGAAAAGACCTCTATACAGTTATGGCAAGAAGAATTCCAGTCTGCGAATATTTCATGGATAGAAAGAAAAAACGAGCTTGCATCTATTTTCTTCGATCTACTATGTGAAAGCAGAGCCGAATTAATTAGGGCCATAGATAGCGCAGACGTAAGAAGCGAAAAACGATGGATTAGAACGATGCGATTTTGTCTAAACAAACTAATCCAAATTGAATTTCAGGACGAAAATGTAGCTCAAATGATCCTTGATATTTTACTTGAAACTCCTTGGTTCGTTCGAAACCCTCATAAAATTATCAAGAACCTGGCGACTAGAGGATTTATTGGTCATATTCTAACATTACTTGATCACTTTGATGATGAATCAAATGAAATGAATGAGTACATGAAATCAATTGCCTTAAAGGCTATCCGATTTCTTCCCTCTGTTTCTAAAACTTTATGGGAAAAAGTTGTAGAAAGCGCAATAAGTCAATCTATTGTTATTAGCTTAATGGCTACAGAAACATGGCTTAAGGTTGTTCAAAGAAATCCTGAATTGGTTAATGAAGATCAATTGAGGCTAATAATGACAAAACTTCATCAAGAACCTAAACCAATTTTGAGGCTACAAAAAAATTATATATTGATTTTAGGTGAAAATAAGCAGGACGTGGATTTCTATCGAAACAATGAACAGGATGACCTTCTACAGAATGTTATAAAAATCATTCAGGATAATGATGTTGATTCACTGTTTGATTACTATGAACCTGAGATACTAACCCGAGAGTATTATAGCGGTTACCGAACTGAGGATGGAGACTATCACCCATCTCCTTCCTAAATAGATATTATTTTTCATGCTAGAGAATAGTAATCTTTATCCAACTGATAGAGAATTGATGTTCAATTTTTTACCACGGCCGATTAAGAACGAATCGGAATTTGAGGCTGTTCAGGCGGAAGTGGATCGGTTGATCGATAAAGGCCATTTATCTCTTGATGAACAGGACTACCTAGATTTATTGGGGACGCTGGTTATGGAGTATGAGGGGCGGGTTGAGGATGGGGCGGATTATGAACTGCGTGGGGTGGGGCTTGTGAAGGGGTTGATGGCGCTGCATGGGTTAAAGCAGAAAGATTTGGTTTCGATTTTTAAGACTAAGTCGATTGTGTCGGTCGTTCTCAATCGTAAAAGACGGCTAACGGTTGATCATATCGACCAGTTGGCGGCATTTTTTCAGTTACCCTATGCCCTGTTTTTTGAGAGTTCTACTGAGGGATGAGATTGGAGAAGGGGATTTAGAGTGGTTCGGAAGAGAACGGCCGTACCCGATCCATTATTTCATGGCGAGTAGACAGCGTTTTCAGGTCATACCTGGCCTGGAGGTTTAGCCAGGAGAAGGGGTCGCCGCTAATTTTTATCTATTTTGGTCAACAGTCCAGTGATTTCTTCAATTAAGAAAGGTAGATTTGGGCTGCGAAAAGATAAATCCGGCGCAGGTATCCGATTGCGCTTAATATTAGGGGGAACGTTGCTGGCCTGACGGATAACTGTCAGCGTTGACGATTGGATGGTTGAGTAATCATCCTGTAAGGCGTATATGAATAATTCATAGTCTGCAAGTGTTGGCCCCAACACTTTTTATGCCCCTGCAACCTGAATGACTTTAGCAATAGACGGCCGCTTTTGACGAATATCTTCTAATCGTTGGTCGTAGGCTCCTTGCCGATCCCGCCAGATTTCATACAGTCCCGCCCATTTTTGAAAATCTAAGACCCAGGCGTCATCCTCAGGTTCTTCGCCTGAGATATATGATTCGTAAAAGGTATGGGACATAACACCATATTTTCGCTCAAAGCGCTTGAGTTCATGGTTCAATTGGTGAATGTCTTGCACAATTGTTGTTAGTTCCATCTGCTGTCTCCTGGTTGGTTGGTTCAACCATTACCCCAAATATACTTATTATTGGGCTGTTAATCAACTTTTTGGTAGTGTGGGAGCAAGGTATTGTTGAGATTGTGGTGCAACGCACGCGGGGTGTGCATGACGCTTGGAAGACAGCGTTTGCACTGGGGATGAGTAGGATTGCAAGACGTACTAATTTGTGATAATATGTACGTCAAAGGAAGGGAATGATGACCACTTTGCAAGAAAAGAAAAAATTGACCCTGCGCCTCAATCATCGGGTTATCGAACAGGCTAAAAAATATGCTGCTCAACGCAACATCTCTGTTTCGGAGCTGGTTGAAACTTACTTTCTGAAATTAGAACAGGAGCAAGCGCTGGAGCACAGCCCGTTGGTCAAGCAGTTGACGGGCATTTTGCCAGCCGACATCGAGGTGGAACAGGTCTATCAAAGCCATCTCCAGGAAAAATATGGCGGCTAAGCCCCGAATCCTGGTCGACCTGAATATCATCCTGGACGTCCTCCAACACAGACAGCCATTTTATCAGGATTCGGCTCTGATAGTTGATGCGGTTGCAGATAAAAAAGTGTCGGGGTGGTTAGCCGCCCATTCGCTGACAACGCTGTATTATATTATCGGCCGATATCACGATCGCACCGCTGCCGCTACCAGCTTGGCGACCCTGCTCCAATCGTTCACTGTCGCCACTGTCGATGACGCAGTCATTCGCACAGCCCTGTCCTGGAATTGGAAAGATTTTGAAGATGCGGTCCAGATGGCTGCCGCTGCCGCTGAAAAGATAGATTATTTGATTACCCGCAACCCTAAAGATTTTCAAAATGGGCCGATTCCAGCGATTCAACCAGCGGCTTTCCTGCCGCTGTTGAAATGAAGCGGGCAGGGATGCCTACGGTCCTATGGGGAGTTAGAGTGGTTCGGAAGAGAACGGCCGTACCCGATCCATTATTTCATGGCGAGTAGACAGCGTTTTGAGGTCATACATGGCCTGGAGGTTTAGCTAGGAAACGGCATCACCGCCGAAATAGCGGGCTAGCCGTTGGGCGGTATCGGCCCAACTTTGAGAACTATTGGGAATCCATAAAAGTTGCTGGTACTATTGCCATAAGGATAATTGGGAACGTGAATAGAGACATTCTTATCCGAATCCGGCGTGCGGTTCGTGAACGACGCTATCAAATGACGGATCATGCCTTAGAAGAGGCAGATGCGGATGATCTCACGTTAGATGATATACGAAATGTCTTGCTGAATGGCGATCTTGATTCGATTTACAGTGATGATTCACGCGGCGTGCGTTATGTGATTCGTGGGGATGTAAGTGAAAATGAAATTGATGTTGTTTGCCGTTTTCGCAGTGATGGCAGCTTGTTAATTATTATCACCGTTTACGTAGTAGATTAAAGGTGTACACATGAATGAACGAAACTACCCTTGTGAATTTTGTGATACTGATCAGCAGCAGGAAAAAAAGCTGGTTACGATTACCCGCCAACGGCAGGGACAATGGTTTATCTTTGAAAATGTTCCAGCCTGGGTTTGTCCTAACTGCGGCCATCGATATTTTGATGCTGAAGTGTTGGAAGCGATGGAAGAACGGATGAAAGCAAGGCCAGAAGATGCCAGACAGGTTCCAGCCTGGGCTATTTCGCTGCCCTTGGCGGGGTGAGGGGCGAACGGTCCAAAGTAGCGGGCCGGATGTTAGGCGGTTTTAGGTATTGGGGATGTCGGAGGCGAGGTCGATTTTTGACAATATTATACAATATATTGGTTATTCTTGAACTCGCAGTTTTAGCTCTGGATAGGCTGCAATTAGGGCGAACCACAATGTTGAACGAACTGGCAGCGCGGCCAGTTGTGTCCCGGCCAATTCCCCTTCAATTGCCTCGCCGCCGAAATTCCACACGGATCCGGTCTTCTCATCCCGAATAACGCCCGCCTCAAAGGAGAAAGTCAGCGGTTCTCCATCTACCAGCGCCAGATAGGCGGCCCCTGCTGGCCCTTCGGCCGAACTGAAGATTACAACGGCCGTTCCCTCAATCTCATCGTTCAGCACGCCATCCCCAAGCCGCTCTAATGGGTAGGCTATTGTCAGCGCCCCGATCTCAACTCCTAATACAACCTCTCCTGGTTCAAGCCGCTCATCCAGAACGGCCTCGGAGACGGGAAAGGCAAACCGCCTGGACTCATTCAGCCGCTCGGCATAGCCAACGAAGGGATCGCGATCATAGTTTCGTCGATGGCCTGTCCGGCGGGAAAGGGAAAGGGTTTCAGGATGCAACTCCTTCCACTGCCCCCAGGTGGTCATCTGTGAAGGCAGCGGCGTCAAGCGGGTTCCTGTTAGCGGCCCGACTACCGCTTCGCCGCTAACCTGCACCCAATAGGAGCCGGTGGCATGGTCAACCATGACCATATCGGACTCGTACAAGGCGCTGGTATTGCCGAACAGCAGGGTCTGGCCTTCCAGCACGCGGTCATAAACGACCCCGCTGCGGCACAGTGGACAGTAGGTGGCCATTACAGCACGGCCGTTGACTACATGGCTGACAATCTCATGGTAATTCAAAATCAATACTGGGTAGGCATAGGCTTCGCCGCCATCGGCATAGCCTAGCACTAAAGCATCATCATCGAGCCAATTATCGGCCGTTGCTACCTCTTCAAAGACCGGGTTGTAAATTGGTGGAATGGCATCTAGCAAGGAGCGAATGAGATCAGAACTGGCCTCATTTAGCGGCACAGCCCGGCTTGTTCGGCCAAAGGTATCAAAGTAGATTTCTTGGAGCGGTACATTGTGCTGGCTGGTATCTACTGCTGGAATGGTGTCTAAATCGACTTCGACCGACCCTGATACGGCAACGGCCGTTCCGCTATTTTCGATAGGTAGTTCATTCTCGGAATCGGCCGTGTCGCCCCCGCTACAGCCAGCTAGTCCAACCAGCCCAATAAACAGAAGCCAAATCCATTTACTCGTTGACATAGCTCCATTTTACACGCTCCCCCAGGCAGCACTGTTAGCCCCCTAACAAATGGGCCAGCCTAATATCGGGCCGTTCCCATAATACATCCTCGTCCAACTGTTTCATTAACCGGGCGGCGATGTCGGTCATTGGTTCGGCCGTTTCGGGGTGGGGCATATTGGGGACGATGTCGGCGATGGGGACGGCGACGTGGGGGAATTTGAGTAGGTCGGGGTCGGGGACGTGGTGCTTTTGGTCGATGTCTTTGATTTCGTCGTTGAAGAGGCTGATGTCGAGGTCGATGGTGCGGGGGGCGTTTTTGTCGTTGGTGCGGACGCGGTTTAGCTTTTGTTCAATGGGTACTAAGACCTGTTCCTTGAATTGCACGGCGTCTAATGGCGTTTCGACTAGAACGGCGGCGTTGAAAAAGTTGGCCTGGTCAATCAACCCTACTGGTATTGTCTCGTAAACGGCCGAGGCGCTTATTAGATCACATTGTTCTGCCAGAAGCTGAACGGCGAGGGGTAGATTTATCTCTTTGTCGATGTTGGAGCCAATTGAAATGATAATGCGGTTAATCATTGAACAGTATAAAACAGCCTAAGCCCGACTGCGGTCAATCTCAATGCCAACAGATTGGGCGAAGCGGAGGGCGCCGGGTTTTTCGAGGCGGACGATGACCCGTTCGGCTTGAAATTCGTTGAGAATGATATGGGCAATGTCGTTGACGAGCTTTTCGACGAGGAAATCGGCTGAATTTTCGACATGGTCAATGATGCGTTTGGTGATGGTGCGATAGTTGACGGCGTCTTTGATGTCATCGGAAACGGCCGCTTTCTTGGTGTCGGCGAAGATGGTGATGTTGATCAATATATCTTGTCTGTTTACCCGCTCGTCGTCGTTGATGCCGATGATGCCACGAAGGAGTAGGTCTTTGATGAAGATTTTGTCCATTGATAGTTCCTTTAACTAGCGCGTATCGAAAATAAGAAATCTCACGCAAAGACGCTAAGGCGCAAAGGAGATGATTCCAGGCCAGTATGCATCTTTGATAGGGATAAGATTTATTTCGATAAGCCTATTGTACGAGATCGGCGAATTCGGCCAGTACGTGACTGTAGCGAACGCGCATTCGGCTCCATTCAAAGCGGTCGTTGTAGCCATTCCACTTGCCGTTTGCCGTTGTGACTGCTCCCCAAAAATTTAACTCCTGCAAGATGTCGATGACGGCCTGGTCATAACGGCCGCCAGGGTAGGCGAAGTAGCGGGGGGTGTAGCCGATATGGGCGGCTAATGTCTCTTGCGGCCCTAAAATCTCCCAAATGAGATAGTCTCGCTCCTGGTTTCTCAGGTCGGGGTGGCTGCGGCTGTGGACTTCAAAGCGGATGTTATTTTCGGCCATCTCTTCGATCATTTCCCAGGTCATATAGTTGGGATTGCCGGAATCGATAAATTCAGTTGGGATAAATATCGTTGCTTTCAGCCCAAATTCTTGCAGGATGGGATAGGCGTTTTCGTAATTATCGAGGTAGCCGTCATCTAGGGTAATGATGACGGGGTTGGGGGGCAGTTCCCGTTTGTTGACGATTGCCAGGGATAGATCGTAGAGATCGATTGTTGAGTAGCCGTTCTCGACTAGATAGGCCATTTGCGCTCGGAAATTATCGGGCGTGACTGATAGGTCGACCCGGTATTCATCGGCATCTTCGGGGGGGACGCTGATGTAGTGGTACATTAGAATCGGTACTTTCAAGGTCCAACTGTAGTTTAGGTAGGGGGTTGGCAGGGGGGGCGGTTTTGGGGTGTCTGTTGGGGTGGCGGTCGGCCCTTCGGTTGGGGTTGCAGAAGGGGTTGATGTTGAGGTGTTGGTGGCGGTTGCGGTGGGGGATTGGGTTGCGGTTGGGGTGTCGGTCGCTGTGGCGATTGGGGGCGGGGGCAGGGTTTGGGAGGGGGAGGGAACGGCCGTGCTGGTATTGGTTGCTGGCAGTTGGGCTAATGCTTCGACAGCGGTGGGGGGAACGGCCGTTTGGCCTGTGCCTTCTTGCTCAACGTCGCCCCTGTTACAGGCAACGCCAGCCACGAAGAGAATAATAAGGGTGAGCAACAAGGTGTAAAACACACCAACGCCAACTACTCTTTTTTGGATTATTTTTCTCATAAGCACGCGAGAATACCGCAGGGATTTTACTCGGTCAAGCAAACCGTATAAGAACGTATACTTTCTCTCATTCCTATTACCATATGCACCCCAAAAGCATGAAAAAATCAGCAAAGATTTTTGGCTTATCAACAAATAGTGTGCTTGACAAACATTTCAAATGGTAGCTGTCATACCTGCGAAGGCAGGTATCCAGGGGGTGTCGTCTATATCAAATGGATTCCCGCCTATGCGGGAATGACAAATCTGTGCTTCAAGCAATATTTAGCACACTAATTGGTGAAGACCCAGATTTTTTGACCGCTTGTTAGTCAGCAAACAGTCACTTTGCTATACTCACCAATTGCGGAACGACGAAAAGAAGCGTCAGGATCGCAACCAATCTCCTGGTGGTGTGTTTCATAATAAGTAGCCAAGCAGAACGGCGCATGAAAACATGCCAGTCACCAGGGTTAGAGGACGTTACTTTGGACACTGGCAGTGATGACAAAAAAATTGATGAGCGGCTCCTGATTGAGCAAGCCAAGCACGATAAAGAGGCATTTGGCGAACTTTATGCCCTTTACGTGGATAAGATATATAGCTATGTCTACTATCGAACAGGCAATAATCAGGATGCTGAGGATTTAACGGCCCGTGTTTTCTTCCGGGCAATTCAGCATATTGGCAATTATAAGGACCAGGGTGTGCCATTTTCAGCCTGGCTTTATCGAATTGCCCACAATTTGCTGGCAAATTGGTATCGTGATCAGAGCAGACGACAGATGGTGTCATTGGACAGCATTGCCCAATGGCAGGTAGAGGATAGCCCTGAATTGGCAACGGAATTGTTGGAGGATCAGGAAGCATTATTGGCAGCTATTCAACGATTGCCAGCTGATCGGCAGGAACTGCTGATATTGAAATATGTTGATCGGATGCCAAATGCCAATATAGGTGAGATTATGGGCCGAAGTGAAGGGGCTATTAAATCCCTTTACCATCGAACATTATTGTCGCTCCGGGATGATTTGATGGAGACGGCTCGTAGGAAGAAGTCGAATAACCAGCAGGTGGCTGGGCAGTCAAATAGAATTAGTAATCTTTTGAGGCGTTACCGAAATAAAATAGAGGAGTAAGAATGCGAATAGTAATGGATGATGCCGGGGATGTGCCAGTCGAGTCAATTGAAAAGCATAATTTATTGATATTGCCAGTTAACGTGATGTTTGGCACTGAGGAGTTCCTATCGGGGGTAGACATTACGCATGAATCATTTTATGAGAAGGTTAAAGCGGTTGGGGATCATAATTTCCCGAAAACGTCCCAGCCAACACCTTATCAGTTTGTGCAAGCCTATAAATCTATATTGGATGAGGGCGAAAAAGATATTCTGACGATTACGGTTAGTGAAAAACTGAGCGGTACTTTTGCTTCGGCCGTTGCTGCTGCGAAAGAATTGGAGGGGCAGGGTAATTTTTACATTTTTGATTCACAAGGGGGATCGGCCGCAATGGGTTTTATGGCTTTGGAAGCGGCCGAAATGATAGAGGCAGGCAAGGATGTTGATACTATCATGGAGCGGCTCAGAGCAATTCGCGACACGATGGCGGTTGTATTTTTGATTAACAGCCTGGAATATGCCGTGAAAGGCGGCCGTGTCAGCGCTTTGCGTTCGACATTTGCCTCTTTGCTCAATATCAAACCGATTATGCAGTTGAAAGATGGTGAGATCGTTGAGGCGAGTAAGGTTAGAACGTATAAGAAGGCGCAGAGCTATATGGTTGATTATGTACTTGAAAGGGTGGGTGATAGGCCTGTCAAGATTGCTTATTTGCACGCCCGGGATCATAAGGGGATGGCTGCTTTACAGGCGTTGGCTCGGCCCCGCTTGAACATCGTTGAAGAGATGGAAGTGGACTTGGCTATTGCGGTTGCTATTAATTTGGGGCCGGGTGCGCTTGGTATGGTTGCGATTCCAGTTTGATGGAGGATTGAGATATGAACAGATGGAAATTGGCTAACATCCTTTCTGCCCATGCAGATGGATTGAATGAGGGTATTGATACGGCCGCTCAATTTTTGTCGGAATATCCCCAGGATTCGGCGGAATTACGGCCGTTGTTCCGGCTGGCTGCTTCTCTGCAAACTGTTCTTGTCCCAATTCGAGCGCCTGTCAATTTTGTTGGCCGCCTGCACAAAGATTTGATGCGTTATTCGCCGCCTGAAATAACGGTGAAATCGCCTGTTTCAGGTCAGAAGATTTTGTTAGTTGGGGTGGCTGCGGCTGGTTCAGTTTTATCTGTGACTGGCTTGGTATTGTTGGTGCTGCGCCGCCTGAAAACGACTGGGGAAACAGGGCAGCAGGCAGTGACAACGGCCGTTTAACGAACCATGTAGCTGTTTATATCTCTGATTTTTAAAAGCCCGACTGTTTGAGGAAGAATAGTCGGGCTTTTTAGATTCTACTTTCAATGTTCGACATAAGAAAATGCATTTGAAATGTCTCAAGCTGCTTCGGCCACTTGCTATTGCTGGCTATGATGATTGTGATAAAATTAACATACGAATCATGATTACCCTGGACAGCGGAACGGAGGAGGGATCTGGATCGCTTACCAGACACACTACCTGGGAAAATTACTATGAATAGAAATAGAAACCATTTTCTTATTGTTGCTGGCCTTATAGCGATTTCATCGGTTGCGCTTTATTTTGTCCTGAGACTCATTTATAGACTGCCTGAAGCAGCCAGTTCCGAAGCTGGCCCAATTGATCAACTTATTGACGCTCACTTTATCATGATCGCTTTTCTCTTCTCGTTGATCATGGTTTTTATGATATACAGTGCTTTTGCTTTTCGACGAAAGGAGGGGGATGATTCAGATGGCGTTCATTTTCATGGTCATACGGGACTTGAAATTGGTTGGACAATTGTCCCGCTTATAACGGTTATTGGTTTTGGGGTTTGGGGGGCTATTGTATTAGGTGATATTACGGAAGTAAAAGACGATGAGATGGTTGTAAATGTCACTGGCCGGCAATGGTCGTGGGTGTTTAACTATCCCGAACATGATGATGTTGGATCAGCTACTTTAGTATTACCGGTTGATCGTACAATCCGCCTGAGGATGAACGCGACTGATGTTCTCCATTCATTTTGGGTGCCAGAATTTCGGGTGAAACAAGACCTTGTTCCTGGCATGGAGACGACACTCCGCATCACCCCAACTGAGATCGGGGAATATAAGGTGCGTTGTGCTGAAATTTGTGGTTTTGACCATGCTAAGATGGTGGCAACGGTAAATGTCGTTAGCCAAGCTGAATTTGAGGCGTGGGTTGCTGGCGCTGGGGAGGCATTATCTGACTTGTCTCCAGAAGCGCGTGGCGAAAAAGCGGCCAATGATTTTGGTTGCATTGCTTGTCATTCGCTTGATGGAAGCGCAGGGGCTGGCCCAACATGGTTAGGAATTTTTGGGCGAGAAGAGATGCTTGATGATGGTACGACTGTTACGGTTGATGAAGCCTATATTCGCGATTCTATCCTAAATCCTGGCTCCCAGATTGTGGCTGGTTTTGGCAATGTTATGCCAGCGACATTTGAAGAACAATTTATGACGGCCGAAAGCGAAGTTTTGGCTAATGAAGGTTTAGAAATCGACATCATAGAGGATTTGATAGCCTTCATGTCGACATTATCGACCACTGAGACAGAATAACGGACTCCTGAAAGGACGAAGAAAAATGAACAGACTATTCAACTTTTTGTATCACTTTTCCTCAACTGGATTGGTGCGTGGCTTAATTAGCATGGCTATCGGTTGGGCGATTGGGGCGAACCTGTTGCATGGCATCCGCCAAGCTCAGGGGCTGCCGCGCTTGGATGAAGCGGCCTTGTTTGTTGGCTCCTTTTTGGGCTTCGTCTTTTTCCTGTTTGGTACGGGCGTTTTGACGGACTGGACGAAATGGGCAATGGGTAAGAAAACGCCCCTTGTGCATGGCGCGCCAAAACATCGGCCGTCTTGGTGGCGTTATCTCAGCGTCGATTACAACCATAAGGTCATCGGCATACAGTATACGGTTACTGGTGTCCTGATTCTGCTTATTGGTGGGGCTTTGGCTATTATATTCCGATTAGAATTGGTCTATCCAGGTATGCAATTCCTGGATCAGAATGAATTTAACACCCTATTCAGCGCCCATGGCATCATCATGATTGTCAGCATCTTGTTGGGCGTTGGTGGTATGTTGAACTATCTTGTGCCGCTTATGATTGGGGCGGCCGATATGGCTTTCCCTCGTCTAAATGCCTTTAGCTTTTGGGTTGGTATTCCTTCGGCCGTTATGCTGCTGATTGGCATCTTCATTGGTGGTTGGGATACAGGTTGGGTGGCCTATCCACCACTTAGTACGACGACTCAATTATTAGGAACACAGCTTTTCATTTTTGGCTTTTATCTGTTTGGGTTTTCTTCTATTGCCGGTTCAATTAATGTTATTGTGACTGTCTTTACGATGAGAGCGCCTGGTATGAGCCTTTTCAGAATGCCAATCTTTGTCTGGGCTGCGATTTCGGCGGCTTTGATTCAGTTTACAGCTACTCAGACGGTTGGTGTTTCGCTGCTTATGGTTACGGCCGAACGTCTCTTCGGCCTCGGTTTCTTTGACCCGGCTGGCGGTGGCGACCCGATTTTGTATCAGCATCTTTTCTGGTTCTATTCTCACCCGGTTGTCTATGTTTTTGTTTTGCCAGGATTAGGCGTTATCAGTGAGTTGCTACCCGTATTCTCTCGGAAGCCACTATTTGGTTATAAGTGGATTGCGCTCTCTAGTGTTGCCATCGCGTTGGTTGGCTTCTTGGTCTGGGCCCATCATATGTTTGTTGCTGGCATGGGTGAAGACCTCCGAACCATCTTCATGTTTACGACGATGCTTGTGGCTGTTCCTACTGGGGTTAAGTTCTTTAGTTGGGTCGGCACTATGTGGCAGGGGAAGATATCGATGCCGACGCCGATGTTGTTTGTGATGGGGTCGATTTCTGTCTTTCTAATTGGGGGTGTCACTGGCCCGATCTTAGGGACTGTTCCTACTGATTTGCATTTGCATGATAGTTACTGGGTTGTTGGGCATTTCCATGCGACCATGTTTGGTGGTTTCGTATTCCCCTTCTTCGCGGCGCTTTATTATTGGTTCCCGAAAGCGACAGGCCGCATGTATAACGAAAAATTAGGCAAGCTCCATTTTTGGCTCATGCTGCCCGCCTTTTGGGTGATGAGTTTGGGGCAGATGGCAACGGGTTTATTGGGAATGCGCCGCCGAATTTCTGACTATGATCCGGCTTTAGGGGTTGAATCCATCCATCTGTTAATTACCATCGCTGGGCTGGTAATTGGTTGGTCGGTCTTAATCATGGTTTACAATTTAGTCAGCAGCGCCCGTTCGGCCGAAGTGGCTGATATCAATCCCTGGAAGTCCCGTTCACCTGAATGGCAAATTCCATCGCCTGTGCCAGAAATGAACTATGATGAACCATTTGTTGTTGTTGGTGGCCCGTATGATTATGGTTTGCAAGATTCAACCTATATCAGGCCCATTCCGGCGTCGGGTGATTGATATATAACATTTTATTTAGGAGTAAAGCACGTGGAAGATAAAAAAGCAGCAGCTTATCGGCAAGGGGTATTGGTCTTTATCGGCCTGGTCGTATTGACGATTGCTGAATTCTTTGTGAGTGCCGCAACAGATGGCGATGCTATCGCATTATTTCTCATTGCCTTTGTAAAAGCTGGGGTAATTGCTAATTTCTTTATGCACATTTACCGTTTATGGCGGACTGAGGAGGATCATTAATGAGCGCAGCAGCTGATTCCGTTCACGCAAATCATGGCGAAGCTGCCCATGATCATGACCATCATGAAGCACCCTATGAGGTTCTACTTCGGGCCAACAGGCTCGGGCTATGGTTGTTCTGTTTATCGGAGGTTTTCCTCTTTGGGGCTTTGTTAGGCGCTCGCTTTTATCTTTGGGGTGATACGCGCCCGGACCTTGATCAAACTTTGGGTTTGATAACAACGAGTGTTCTTCTGGTTAGCAGCTTTTTTATGGCTAGAGCTGAGACGGCTATAGCACATGGCGATCGAAAGGCTTTTCAGCGGGGCTTGTTGATAACGGCGACCCTTGGCACCCTCTTTTTGATTGGGGTTGTTGGTTTGGAATGGAATGGTCACATAGGGCCAACGGATGGGGTTTATGGCGCTATCTTCTTTGGCATGACTGGTATCCATGCTATCCATGTTTTAAGTGGCGTTATCTTTATCCTTATTGTTTGGAACAACGGCCGTAAGGGTCATTATTCGGCCGAACAACATTGGGGCGTTGAAGCCTGCGCTATCTATTGGCATTATGTTGATGTTGCCTGGGTATTCTTCTATCCTGCCCTTTATCTTGTTGGCACGGTTGTGCATGTGTAGGGAAGGATGTAATTAGTAATTGGTAAATAGTAATTAAGTACACTGTTAACTAAAAGAGTTAGGAATCTTTCTGGAGGTTGCTACTCGACAAATACAGTTCAAAACTAACCTCCGGGAAGTTGAGTTTATAATTAAGCAGCGCACAATTACTAATTACAAATTACCAATCTCTTCCCTCTGAAGCTACAATTACAATAGAAAATGGATCCTACCCTACGCGCCTTTCTTTCTTCATGGGATTGGCGAATTGAACTAATCATAGTCCTGGCTTTGGCCGGGACTATTTATACCAGGGGGTGGTGGCGGTTAAGACAGCGGACAGCACCAAGACATGGTCTTAATCGTTGGCAAGCGGCTGCGGTTTGGCGGCCTGTGGCCTATCTTGGTGGGTTGCTCATTCTGGGGTTGGCGCTCATGTCTCCCATTGACGTAATCGGCTCCCAACTTTTCTTTCTCCATATGATTCAACATATTATCATTGTCAGTTTTGTGCCACCGTTGTTGTGGTTGGCGAATCCACTGCCTTTTTTCTTGTGGGGGCTGCCTGGTCAATCTAGAATCCGCTTTGGGCGGTTGTTAGGTCGGTATGGGAAATTACGGTTAGGGTTACGAAAGTTCACTGGCCCGGGTACTATTTGGATGGTCTTTGTCATACTCTATATCGGTTGGCATAACCCAATGCTTTATAATGCGGCTTTAGAGAGCGAACTCGTTCACGATCTGGAGCATCTTTCATTTTTCGGGGCGGCGATGTTGTATTGGTGGCTGATCATTGGGGCTGGGCCAGTTGTTCATAAGCCGTTGTCTGTGGTCGGCCGTTTTATCTTTGTCTTGATGGCAATTCCCCCGAACATGATTACTGGTATGGCTATTGCTTTTAGCGAGGGGCCGATATACGCGCACTATGAAGCGATGCCCCGCTTATGGAATTTTTCGGTGATGGCTGATCAGCGGCTAGCTGGGGTCATTATGTGGGTTCCGGGCAGTATGATGTATATTGTTTATGCGCTTATTCTGGTTGCTCGTTGGTTGAAGCAGGAGGAGGAAAAGCCTGCTTTGCCTGAATCTGAGTGGGCGAGTGATGAGGCGTTGATTGCGCCGGGGATGGAGAAGTAATGGGGTTGGCAGGGAGGGCCGTTTCACCGACTGACGATGAGTGAGCCAACAACATGGACACTCACAGAAAAAGCATCATATTGCCAGAATTTCAAACTCTGTTGCCTTCACCATCGGTTTAACTTTCCGTTTCTCCTTGGACAATTCCACAATGCCATATCGAGCCATCGTTTTTAATGTTCTCGACAAATTGCTAGATTGTCTGCCCGTCGCTTCAGAGAGAACTTTAATAGAATCTGGTTCCAATTCCTTGATAACCCGCAGCAACGCTCTATTTTCATCACTGAGTACTTCTGCCAGGGAACGCATTGAGGTAAACCAAATGGTTGGTTCATCTGATGTTGGCTTGTACGTGCCTGCCGCAATATCCAGCATTCTTTGCCGTATTTTTTCTTGAGGCATAATACCAATCCGTACTCTCTTGGTCTGTTCCATCTTAGTCCTCTATTTTCGCCAATAAATTATCCACGCTTTCAAAAAAATCTTGTATTAGCTGATAGGCGTCCCTAAATCCATAAGGAACGCCTATATCTTCTTGATGGCGATGGATATGATCGAACTCAATTTTTCGACCAGTGTATTTGTTTCTTCGAGATAATTTCACTGCATGGGCATTGTCGTAGCCCAAGACTCTTTGACCATACTTGTTGTGTAGGGTCAGGCTATAACGAATACCATGTGGTCTCTCTGGTGAAACATTTGTTTTTGATACATCAAACTTGACCCAATACCCGTATTTTTGCTCAATGATAATACCATCTAAATCAAGTAATGTGTCTAATCCAAAATCTCTATCCATATTATCTCGTTATATATCAACTGTTGATAAGTATAGCATGGTTTGGGAACGATAATCAAGTCTTACGAACTCCCGGTTGATTATGGTCGCCCGCTAGTGGATTTTGATAGTCTTTTGTTTGGTTGTTGTTTTGGCCTGGAGGTTACAAACGAAAACTCCATCCTTGTTGTTGCATGAATTCTTGTAAGTTTATGCATTGAACTTTGAAGTGTTCACAGATTACTGGAATGCGGCTGCTATTGGCAATTTTTGTTTCCTCGGTGACAACACATGCATTGTTAACTTTCGCTGCCGCGATTACAAACGGGTCAGCAAACGGGCCGGACTGCATGCGCTGCCTGCGTTTTAGCGACTCGCTAAAATTCTTGGTAGCAAGTATTTTACTTACAGTGCGTGCCTCTTCTGAGGTCGGTGAACGGAATATATGTCGATGCTCCGAAATCCACTCTTCAACATGCGGACGAACTGTTGTTTGCCCAAGCAATTCTTGCCTCACCTGATCGACTGAATACAAGTTGCCGGATAGGACAAGATGCGTCATTTGATACCAAAAAGGAGCAAATTGGTCAGGGTAATAACTATCCATAACTCGAAAACTACTGGTATCAAAAATATATTTCATTGACCACCAAGCATTACTACTTCGAGCTTAGAGATATTTTTACTTTTTACGCCCAAATAATCTGATAGCTGACTTAAGGTGCAGGCACCATCGTAATATTGCTCGAATACAGCGTTTAGGAATTTATTGCCTAGATACGATTTGATGTTTGTGTAATAGTAAGGTTCACTATTATCGTTAGTTTTATCGGACTCTGCCTTCCGTTTAGTCAATATGGGAAATGCTTTATCAAATTCGGACTTGGAAATATGGCCTAAATTACGCAATCTATACAAGACTGCAATGCGACTAACGCTATAATCTTTGGAGAGAATGGTTGCCCGAGAAACTAAAGAATTATGGGCTAAATTTGTAGCGTCTAGATTGAATTGTGCTTCAGGAAGCAGGAACTCCGCTGCAAATCGATCGCAAAAACGCTCAATGTCATAACTTTTGCCTTTAAGTGTGTCGACATAACTCTGATCGCGTTGAACAATCCCGCTACTCCGTAACAGTAAATGTGCTAACTCATGCAATAGGGTGAAAATCTGACGAGTTTTATCTTGAGAGCTGTTCAAATATATAACAGGAAACAGTGGGTCGTGAAGACAGAACCCATCTACATTCTTGTCTTTAAATGGATGTTTGAAAACATATATTCCTGCATCTTCAATTGCGTTTCGCCATTGCCTTAAGGCAACAACATCTTTTCGCCACCTGAGTTGCTCAGTGAGTGATACGCTAAGAGCAGACCGAGCTTGTTCGGCGGCCACCTTGGGGTCTGAACCTACTGAAAAATTTAATTTATCTACAATTGAAGATGTCGAAGATTGTGTACTCCCAAACAACTCATAAAGGGCTAGTTGCCTTACTACGCCTTGCCGGATTAGCTTGACAATTCTCGGTGAGAGCTTGCGGAATTCTTTGTTTGGGAATGTCCTGAATCTGCGATCAATTGGCGGCTCATCAGGTGGCTCGGGGAAGAAAAACAGTGCGACTGGTCTGCCGTATTTGTTAGCAAGTGCCTCAAGCTGCCTGTATGTTGGATAACTTTCACCGGACTCCCATTCAGCAAGCGCATTAGGGCGACTGCTAACATTCCGTTGAGCTTCCTCAACAGAATAGCTGCTTCTCAGCCTGGCCCAAACAAGCACTTCTGGGTTTACACCCTCCATGAATTCAGTCATTTCACATCGCTACATTCATAGTTTACGCAACCTAGTAAGAATGATAGCACAGTGCTCAATTTAGGCCGAAATCGAAAATTCTTAGACATCCAAACATTATTCAGGTTACTGGATGCGCTAGTGATTGGTATATCAAATCTGACTATTCGTTCATGGTTTAATACGTTGCTCACACGATAAACACTAAGCACTTGGCAGTACGTCTGCTTGATGCTGTTGTTGGGGTGGTGTGGCACGACAACGCTGGTCCCAACTATTAGTAACCAACACCATCGCTTAATGAAGCCCCGAAACTCCTGTTATCCAGCGGGTTTTGCTTGATTAAACCCGAATTTTGGCGTACAACCTGCAAAATATACAGGTTGTAATGATAAACCACCTTTTAGCAGTATAAAACGAAGTAGTTTGTATAGCAAGCAAAAGGTGTCTCGTAAAAAAGTATAGGGATGATTTTGAAGAAATTTATTGTTGGTTTTGGGTTTTTGTTGGTGATGGGCTTGGTGGTGAATGGTGTTGTGGAGGCTCATGCGGGGGGGAAGATGCAGGTTGCTTCTGAGGATGCTGGGGCGTTTAAGTTGACGGTTTGGAGTTCGCCTGATCCGGCTCAGAAGGGGGAGGTTCATGTGGCAACGGCCGTTGCTTCGGCCGAAACTGCCCTCCCTATTTTGGATGCTGAGGTGTTTGTTCAACTTGCCCCTCAAGCGATTCAGGGTGATGTTTTATCGGAGCAAGCCACGACTGAGGAGGCGACTAATCAGTTTTTATATGAAGCTATCTTTGATGTTCCGGCTGAGGGGATGTATCAGGTGACGGTGGCTGTTGTTGGGGTTGATGGGCAGGAAGGGGAAGTGTCTTTTGATCTGTTGGTGGAAACTGCACCGCCCCTGATTCTCGGTATCATTGCTTTGGTTGCTTTGTCTGTTGTGACGGGTGCAGCTGTATTCCTTTATTTACGATGGACGCAGCCGCAAGTGGAAGCCGAGACGATTCAATGAGTTCAAGCCTTTCTCCAGAAGAAGTTGTTGTTAATCCGGTGCAGGAAAAGCGAAAGCCGGTGCCGCTTTCGCAGATGCCGGGGGTGTTGTTCGGCCGTCCCTGGTTGTGGTCGACGTTGGTGGTTATTGTGGGGATGCTCTTTCTCGGCCGTCTTGGGGTCTGGCAGTTGGACCGCCTGGAAGAACGGCGAGCGGCTAATGCGCTCTTGGAGCAGCAGTTCAATAGTCAGCAGATCGACTTAAATGAGGGGCTGCCACCGGGCGATCCAGAAGATTTGGTGGATAGGCGGGCGGTTGTGAACGGCCGATTTGATTATACGGAACAGCTTGTCTTGAAGGAACAGAGCATGAACGGCCGTCCTGGTGTTCATCTCGTTACGCCTTTGATTATAGACGGTCAGGATCAAGCCATTCTCGTTGATCGGGGTTGGATTCCAGGCGATGCTGTTCAAAGTGATTTGGAGCGATTTAATGAAGATGTGGAACAGCCGATAGAAGGCGTTCTCAAATCATCACAAACCTTGCTTGGTGATAGGCCAACTATCGTTGAGGAAAACCAAACGGAATGGTTTCGAATCGATATAGCAGCCATTGAGACCTTATCGAGTTATGATCTGGCCCCAGTTTATCTAATTCAATCTCCAACAGAAGAAAACGCCTCTGTCCTGCCAATCAAAGAAGCGCCAGCGTTGGACCTGTCGGAAGGTTCCCATCTTGGTTACGCTGTTCAATGGTTCCTTTTTGCTCTCACGCTTGGCGTTGGATATGTACGTTATGTGAGCGTACATAATAAGTAGGTAAAAGTCCATTGCCCATTTAGATTTCATTGCTTATAATTTTTATTCAAATCCAGCATCAACAAATTATGTGATCAAACTACCATACTGATTAGGCTGGATTCGTTAAAATGACCACTGAGTAGATATTTTAGATACACTTTTATAAGGGAAGGTCAATATGCTGAGTCGATTCAAACTCGAAGAGGGCTGGTTTACACTCCTCCTCGTTTGGGGCCTTGTCATCATTGCTGCGGCGACGACATTAGATGCTGAGCTAATGGATGGTCTAGAGTTTTTGCCATTTATTGTGACTGTGGCAATATTTTCTGGGGTGCTGCTTGCCAAAAGCCGTTTTTCAAGCCGAACAACTCATATCATGGCGTTGGTTTATGGTTTGGCTCTACTAACATACCTATTAGGGTCGAGCCTACCGGAATCAATGACCTGGCAGGAGCGGATATTTGACCTGGTTGAACGTCAGTTTATTTGGGTTACAAAAGCGCTTTCATCTGGTTCAAGCCGGGACGGACTTATCTTTGTTATTCACACTAGCGCTGTCTTTTGGCTGTTGGGTTATACGGCCGCCTGGTACACATTCCGGGAACCGAAAGTTTGGCGCGTTGTTTTGCCCAGCGGCTTGGTATTAATGAGTGTGGTTTATTATTACTATGGTCCTAAACCCCTAGCCGCTTACCTTGCCCTTTATGCTTTGGTAGCCCTTATCTATGTTGCTCGGACTCATTTGGTGGCTCAGGAAAAGATTTGGCGCACGGCATCGGTTCGTTATGAACGAGACATTCGACTGAATTTTCTCCAGGCTAGCTTTTTAGTGGCCCTTATTTCGCTGGGAGTTGCCTGGACAATTCCAACCGCCCAGGCCAGCACGACCGTTAATGATGCCTTGGGGGAGACTGGTTTCAAAGGCACTTGGCGGGAGTTTCAGGATGATTGGACGCGTCTCTTTTCGTCCCTTCGTTCCTATGGGGGCGGCACGAATGATCTTTACCGCGACAGCCTCTCATTAGGCGGCCCTCGCACCGTTGGCAATCAATTGGTCATGGATATTTATGTTGAAGAGCGCTTGCCATATGTTTATTGGCAGGCTGTTGCCTTTGACGAGTATATTGACGGTAATTGGGCCGTTACCGAAAGCGATCAGGTTTTGCATTTTCCAGATGAGGGAAATCTAAATAGTACTCGCTATGGCGCTCGGCAAGAGGTGCTTCAGACGGTTATCAATTTCCTGCCAAATGCCGGAACCATTCATGGCGCACCTGAGATAGTGAACACAGATCGTCAGATGTTTGTGACTAAGAGTGGTGAAGATGAAAGTGAGGAGACCCGTTCTGTTCAATCTCGGTTCGTTATGCGACAAGGAGACCGCTATCAGGTCGTCTCTGCGGTCAGCTTGGCCGATGCAACCAGTCTCCGCAACGCGACCCAAACTTACCCTGATTGGATTCAGGAAAAGTATTTACAGTTCCCTGATACGATTACACCTGAAACAATCGCTTTGGCTGAAGAATTAACGGCCGGACTCACTAATCCCTTTGACAAGGCTATTGCTATTCGAGATTGGCTGCGGAACAATATCGCTTATAATGACCAGATTGCTGCGCCGCCGGATGGGGTTGATCCCGTTCACTATATCTTGTTTGAGGGGAAAGAGGCTTATTGTAATTATTATGCTTCTGGCATGGTGATGATGCTTCGTTCTCAGGGTATTCCAGCCCGTTTTGTCGCTGGCTATGCTCAAGGTGACTGGGATGAGGAGTCAAGTTCATATCGGGTTCGTTCTAGCAATTCCCATTCTTGGGCTGAGGTTTTCTTTCCTGGCTATGGTTGGATTCAGTTTGAGCCAACGGCCGCTTTGCCTCCTGGCGATCGACCTGAATCGAGCGGCAACCCTGGTGATGCTTTTGCCTCCCCTTCCATTGAAGATGACGAACGGCCGTTGTTTCAAGAATTGGGCGAAGGTGAGGATGATGTTGAGAGCGCTGGCGCTTTGATAGGTGAAGAAAATTTGAGTGAAGGGGTCAACCAGACGATTGATCCTGTGCTTATCATCCGAATCGTTGTAGGCGTTGTGATTGTGGGCTTGGCTGCTTTGGCTGTCTTTGCGGCTAGTCGGATGAATATGCGGGTGGAGTCTAACGTGGAGAAGAGTTACGGCCGTCTAGAATCTTGGGCGCCCTGGTTGGGTGTCTTGATTCGACCAGTCCATACGCCCTATGAGCGGGCCAACCTGATGGCAACGGCCGTGCCAGAAGGCAAAGAGCCGTTACGCAACTTTGCCCATCAATTTGTCCGGCAGCGATTTAGCCCTGACAAAACCGTCGATAGCGAGTTCAATGCCCTGGCGGAATGGAAGATTTTACGGCCGACTTTGCTCCGCCAAATGTTCAATCATCAGATCGAGAAAATACGCCGACGTTATCGCGAACGCACTCAATAGTGAGCCATTCTTACAAAGCGTGACGGGTAAATGCCCGTCACGCTTCTGAATCTATTCCCCCTAGACCATCACTTTCAGTACATACCTCCTTCTGTGCTACTTCTCAAAGATGAGATAAAATAGCCCCTATTATTGCTGGAAGTTGAGGTCCATCCTTTTGGAAAAACCGATAACCCAAACCCAAACCGATCTTAAAAAGCTGCGCCTGTTGATCAATGACATCGAGGACGTAGTTGACCGGCAGCATCAAACCTTAGCTGGCTCAGAAGTTGCTGAAGCTATTCTTCGCTCTAGTCGAGAGCTAGTGCGGTTGTTGACCCCTGTCAAACTGACGCTTGAAGCGTTAGCCCGACGGGTTGAAACACAAGAAAAAGAACGGCAACAGATGCGGGCTTTGCAAGATGTTGGGGCAGTTATCAACTCCTCCTTGGATCAGAGTCAGGTGCTTAACACAGTGATGGACACCATCATTGAGTTAACGGGGGCTGAGCGTGGCTTTTTAATGTTGGTTGATGAGGAGACGGGGGAATTAGGGGTTGAGGTTGCTCGAAACATTAATCGGGAAACTCTTGAAGAGTCGAGTTTTGAAATTAGCCGGAGCATTGTTCGTAGTGTGGCTGAGACTGCAATTCCTGTGGTCACGACCAACGCCCAGGCCGACCCACGCTTTGCCAGCCAAGAAAGCATCATTAGCTATAATCTCCGCTCCATATTGTGTGTCCCGCTCAAGATTAAGGACAATATCATTGGCGTTATCTATGCTGATAACCGTATTGTTTCTGGAATCTTTATGGATACGGATCGAGATTTACTGACTGCTTTTGCCAATCAAGCGGCCGTTGCTATTGAGAATGCTCGCTTATTTAAGCAAATACGGGATCAACTGGCCGATATTACTGAAATGAAAAATCTTCAGGATGATGTTTTTGAGTCAATCGCTAGCGGTGTCATCACCATCGACATTGCAGACCGCATCTCGCTTTATAATCGAGCGGCAGAACGGATACTTGGCGTGCCTAGCCATCAAGTCATTGATCGTAATTATCAGAATGTGTTACTGTCAATCGGACAATCGGTTGAGTCAATGGTTGAGCAAACGAAATTGGCGGGCGGATTCCACAATCTTGAACTGGACACCCATCTGAACGATCATAGAGGAACAACGACCCTTAATCTAACTTTCTCGCCACTGCGCGATATTCAACAAGAGACGTTGGGGGTTGCGATGGTTTTAGATGATGTGTCTGAAAAGAAACGGTTGGAGAGTGTCCGGCGTTATCTACCGCCTGCTCTTGTCGATCAGGTTCGCGATCTTGATGCTGCCCAACGGCCGCAGCGTCGCTATGTAAGCGTGATGTTTGCCGATGTTCGAGGTTTTACGAGCAAGGGCGAACAGATGAGGCCAGAGCGATTAATTGAGATCATCAATGGATATTTTACCATTGCTGCCCAGGCCATCAGTGAACAGGAAGGGTTAATTGATAAATTTATGGGTGATGCGGTTATGGCCTTGTTCAATACACCCTTGAATCCTCAAGAAGATCATTATGATCGGGTCGTCAGAGCGGCCCGATTGATGCGGGAGGGGGTGAAGCTGTATCAGCAAACGATTCCAGAGGAGGAACGTTTGTTTTTCAGCATTGGTATTCATGTTGGGGATGCGGTTGTTGGTAATGTTGGTAGCCAGCTGAGAAAGGATTATTCGGCTATTGGGGATGCTGTTAACTTGGCGAAGCGGTTGCAAGAGATCGCCCATCCGGATCAGATCATTTTGAGCGAGGAAGCTTATGATCATGTCAAGGATTGGGTTAATGCGGAGAAGTTGGAGCCGGTGCAGGTTAAGGGGCGGCAGGCGCTTACTCAAATTTATGACTTGAAGTAAGTTTCCCCTAGATTGGGAAAATAGCATAGGAATGGATTTGAGTTTGTAAGCGTGCAAAAAAGGCTCACGCAAAGACGCAAAGAAATAACTTTATTATTCTGTTTTTTAATTGGGTAAAGTAAGATTCCTTGATATTTACTGGTCAACTGTGATAGGGCCAAGAATATAGCGATCGCCGTTTAAATTCCCGTCTATGTCTGACAGATGCAGTCGTCGTAAGCTGGTCATTTCGTACAAGCCTACTTCAAGGAAATAGGTTCCTGGGGGTATATCTTCTCTGATTTCAATCTGGTAGGGGTCTAACATTCGCTGTCCGGGAAGCCATTTCGGAATCCATAGATGAGTTGGGGTTGAGCCGCCTAATGGGGTGTAATCTAGCGTGACGAGGGGTTGATTGGCAGCATCAATTAGATGGACGAAAACGGTGTAGCTGCTTTCGGGAGAGGCCAGGCTTTGCCATTCTAGCGTTAGATGAATGGTGTCGCCAGATTGAACGGTCAGAGGTTCGTTTGTCCAGGGGGCTGCACGCCGATCAAAGCCGTTGTTGGCAACGGCCGAAACCAAGCCCACTCGCTGTCGGAAATTTGCCAATAAGTGGTTGGTTCGCATAGGGAAGGGCTGTCCAATTACTTCCAATTCACCCAATGTCAATAATGGGCCGCTGTCCTCGTCCTGACTTAGATTTCGTAGATGAATGGTTAGGGGATAACGGCCGTCTGCCAAGTTTAGTGGCAGCGCAAAATCAAACCGTTCGACAATTACCTCTCCTGGCTTCCACTGTGGGGTTATCAGGTGGGTGTCTGTTGTGAAATCGTAGCGAATGTCACCTAGATATAGGTTTGGTACGTAAAAATCTTCCGTGCCTGTTGGTGTTCGCATGGCTAAAGTCAAGGGAACGTAGCTGCCTGCTTCGGCCGTTATTTGTGGTAGATCATAGGCCACTATCTCCAATGCGCCCGATGAAACAGGGGAGTCGAGTATGGTTAGCTCTGGTGGGATTGAATGATCTTCTTCAACAACTTGATAAAAGGGGCCGCGCGGCCGTAGTCTGAAACCGGCTGCCACGATCTCTGGTCGGTAGCCGCTTAAATAGACGGGGCCGCCCCCTAGAAAATCAAAGACACTTTGCAGCCAGGGCCGATCGGTTGAGACAAGTCTGGGGGTGACATCGGTTGAATCCGGCCAGCGTTCTTCAACGAATTGGGTGTACCATAAGGGTGTCATATGTTCCCAATCATTCAGCAGCACGGCTTCTTGGCCTGTCCCCTCAAACCAATCAAAGACCTGGGCCACATAATCGTCGCCTTCACTATAATTTGCCAATGAAATAACGGGTAAATTACGTAGTAACTGCAATGCTGGGCTTAATAAAAAGAGGGCGACGATGAGTATTAGCCCTATTCGCCGCTCTAGCTCAATTCGTTCTTGGAGCAGTTGGAGCAGCCCATATAGGCCAACGCCAGCTAATAACCCCACTACCATAAATGGCCCTAGGAGATAGGCCATAATATCCTGTTGGCGCAAGCTGATGACAAAGAGGTAGTTGCCCAGGAAGGCCAGCACAAAGAGCAATCCTAGCTTGTGGTGGCCTGTCTTGCGACCTTTGACTAGCAGCCAAATAATGCCTAGTAGGGCCAGGAAAATGACGGGCAAGGCATATTGCAGGCGCAGTAAGGTCCAGAAAACCACGAGCCGATCTAACTGGTCAGCTAGCTGAAAGAAGGGCAAACTCTCGGTAATGCCCCGCCCTAGAACATGATCCAGAAATCCATCTAAGGTATTCATGGTGTGGGAGCCAAAGGCGGGTTTCATGGCGCTCCGAATGGGGTAGTACAGCCAGACGCTCAGGCCCAGGAGCGCTGTCAAAATCATCTTAAGCAATAGTCGTCCCTGGCGCAAAATAGTTGGCTTGGCCCATAAGATGAAGAGGGCGTAGGCTGGGAAGCCGAAGACTGTTAATGGATGATGGGTGACTCCTAATCCGGCTGATAGGCAAAATAGTAAGAGCCAATTGATCCGCCCGCTGACCGAATCGGAATTGAGAATTGTATTTGTATACCATTGAGTTAGAAAAAAGATATTGGCTATGAGGAAGGTGGCTGTGATGATGTGGGGGTTGGCGTGAATGGCGTGTTGCCAAATGTCGGCCGAAAGACCGACTGATAATGCTGCGAAGAGGGCTATTAGTAGGACAAATTGATTTTGTTGACCATGACGTGTTTTGCTAATTGCTTGAATTGTGCCAAAGATAAAGATCGCGGCGAGGGTGGCTGAAACGGCCGATAGCAAGTGCATTCGCCAGGGAATGTCGCCGAAGGGAACGAGCGTCTGAAATACTTTTCCAACCAGGGTGATAAAGGCATAGCCTGGGGGGTGGGCAATTCCTAGAATATTTGCCACAAATGTGTATTCTGTCGGATCACCTAATACTAATCCCCGCGCCAGTGTTATCAGGTAAAGAATCGGCAGCAGCAGGAGGAAAAAGGGGGTTATTTTTTTAATGGATGAATATGAAGTCAATATCTTTTTCCTGAAAAGTGTCCATGAACGAGGAAAATGTTTCAGTTCGCAGCCGTTTTTTCTAACAACTGGTCATAAATGGCGATCGTTTCCTGGGCTGCTCGTTTCCAACTGAATTTTGCGGCTTGGGTTAAGCCAAGTTCGCGTCGATGATGGTATTCGCTCTGGTTATTCAGCAGGCGGCGGATTGTTGCTGTCATTTCGGCCGTATTCTCAGGTTTGAAGTAAGCTGCTGCCTCGCCGCCGACTTCTGGGTGGCTGCTGCTGTTACTGGCTGCGACGACTTGTCCAGAGGCCATATGCTCAAGGATTGGCAAACCGAATCCCTCGTATAAGCTAGGTTGGACGGCTAAATCGGCTGCGCCAATAACGGCTGGTAAATCTTCATCGGGAACCCAACCGAGGGGCCGAACGATGTCTTCAAGGTTTTCGGCCGTAATCCGGGCGAAGAAATCATCGTAGAGCCACCCTTTACTGCCAGCCAAGACCAAACATAGGTCGGGAAAATCGTGTCGCAACTGTTTCAAGGCATTTACTAATCGGTCGAGATTTTTGCGTGGTTCTATGGTGCTTAAGTGTAAAAGAAAACGGTCAGGCAGATGGTACCGTTTGCGGACGGCAGCAATCTGGTCTGGTGAAGGTGGCCGAAAGTGTTCTGCCGCTGCTTCATAGACGACATGGATTTTAGCTGGATCAACTTGATAGTGAGCGATGATGTCCTGGCGGCTGGCCTCCGAAACGGCAATGATGGCCGTTGCCCGACGACAGAAAAGGGGCATTGCGAGATTGAGGAACCAATAGTTGAGCCGCTTATGATACTCGGGATAGAGCTTGTAAATGAGGTCGTGGATGGTTAGAACGGTTGGAACCCCTCGTAAGGGCATTAATAGGTGTTCGGTGCTGTGAAAGAGTTGGGCATTTGGCACCATTCGACCGAATGATAGCCGCCCTAAATGAGCCAATAAGACGGCCATACGCCAGGGCTTGTAGCCTGCATTTACGTTTCGGTGTGGTAGATGGGATAGGGCGTCTGGTAAACGGCCGTCTGATCCCATATTATGAAATATCCCAAAACGGCCTGGCTGCTCCTTATCGAGATTGACAGCCACTTGCTCGCTGTAGCGACCCAAACCGGCTCGGCTGTGAACGGCCGCAGAAACATCAATATAGATCATTGCTGAATGTTATTTACCGATGATCGCACTGTTATTTAAGGAGTTCAACTTTTGCGACAAGAATATGCTGGCAGCTAAAGTGAGTAAAAGTTGAATATCTGTGTACTAGCCTTTGAAGCTCGTTGGGTGTTTTTCCCACCAATCTAAAGACCATTCCACAGCCTTATTAAGCCCCTCCTTCAAAGGCATTGTCGGCGAATAGTTTAGCAAAGCTCGGGCCTTGCCAATATTTGCCACATAGTGAGTGACCTCGCCAACATGGGAAGATTCAATATGAACTTTCGGCTCCATTCCTAAAGCATCAGCAATATATTGCGCCATATTTATAAGACTGTTGCCCTGCCCGTATGCCAGATTAATGGTCTGGTTCCCTGCTTCTGGCCTCTCGACTAGCAGCTTAATGCCCTGGTAAACACCAGCCACACAATCATCTACATAAGTGAAATCCAACACCTTTTTTTCGCCAAAGATAGTAATTGGCTGGTTGTTCATTATCTGGTGGGTGAAAAGCGGAATGACTCGTACCATGCGGTGGAGGTCGTTGTCGTATCGGCCGTATACGTTGCTGAAGCGGAATACTAGATATTTTAGTCCGTAACATTGCGCGTATGAGTAAATTAACGCTTCACCGGAGATTTTACTGGCTGAATAGGGGCTTTCAGTGAAGGCAAAGTCTGCATACGATTCTTCGGTGATGTAGCGGTGAATGTCTCCGTATACTTCACGGGAGCTGCTGAAGATAATTGGCAGATTATTTTGGCGGCAAAATTCCAGCACATTATAGGTCATGGTGATATTTTCTAAGGCGCGATCTGGCTGTTCTACCAACTCATGTACCTTAGCATGGGCGGCGAAATGGACGACCAAATCGAGGTCGGGGGGGTAATCAACATGACCAATACCGTTCTTGAAATTTCGATAGGGGGTGCTTAAATCTTGTAGCAAGGTTTCTATCTCATCCGTCCAGGCGTTCGGCCGTTTATCAATGCCAAAGACGAAATGGCCTTGATTTTGCAGATGTAGACCTAGATTGGTTCCAATTTGACCGCTTGAACCGGTAATCAGAATGCGCATGTTTATCTCCTGTAAAAATAGCTCACGCAAAGGAAAAATGGTTTTGATCGTTTTATGGTGTCTGACACAATTGCGGAGGTCATGTCGTCTCGAATTGTAGAGGGTATGGGGAAAAAGGTAAAGGAAAAGTTTAAGGGTTAAGTCGGGCTGCTAATATTCGCAGGGCAAATTGAGGCAGGGCTAACATGCGACGCCAGCGCCAGGGTTCTCGGAATAGACGGTAAAGCCATTCAAGGCCCAGTCTTTGGAGCCATTGGGGAGCGCGGACTGAGCGGCCAGTAATGAAATCCAAGGAACCGCCAACGCCGATTGCCACTCGAACGGTCGTCAAAGTTTCTCGGTTCCGGGCAATCCACTTGTCTTGGTTCGGTGCGCCATAGGCTACGAATAGTAAATCGGCCGTGCTGTTGTTAATTCGGGCGACAATGGATTCGTTTTCGGCCGGATCAGGTGAGCCGGCATAGGTTCCTGCAATGGTCAAGGCCGGAAATTGTTTTTGTAAAACGGCGGCCGCTTCCTCTGCTATGCCGGGGCCAGCCCCTAGCAAGAAAAGCCGCCAGCCATGTTTGGCCGCCAATTCAGCTAGATGATAAACTAATTCTGAGCCTGCTACCCGTTCTGGCAACTGTTCGCCTAATATGCGGGCCGCCCACAGCAGCCCGACACCATCGGGGATACAGAGCTTGGCTTGTTGCAGGACCGTCATGAAGTTATCATCTTTTTGGGCGGCCATTACAAATTCTGGGTTAACGGTTGCGATCTGCTTTAGGGTGGGATGAGCTACGAATCGCTCAACCACAGACAAGGTTTGGCTCATTGTGACGGGGTGAACGGGTACATTGAGCAGATTTATGGGGGCGGGGATGGTCTCTTCGGTCATCATAGGTCTTGCCTGAAATGTACCTATGAAATCAAGATTCGCCAAAACTGGGTAGTTAAAGGTTGCTACTTAATCTCACGCAAAGGCGCAAAGGGAAGGCTTATTTCTTTGTGTCTTTGCGGGAGCCTTCTTTTTGCAGCTTGCTTTTAACAGTTTTAGGGAGCGGCTTGCCACATTGGGACGACATCGATTAAAAATGCTTCTTCTACGAGAACCTCAAGCGAGGAGGTGCCATCGGCCATGAGCCGCCATATTGGGGAAAGGGAGGGATAGTCGTTATTTAGGAGGAGATAACGGCCGTCCAATGTCCAAGCAATGCGATTAACTTGTTCTTCTAAAGTCATTTGCCATAGGATGCTGCCTTCGCCAATTATCTCAACGGTTAGGAGGCGCATATGGAGCGGATCATTTGATGTGCTAAACAACATTTTGGCATTACGCTGCTGGTCTGGCGCTTGGCTGGTGAAGAATAGATAGCTGCCACCGTCTGTGCAGTAATCGGCTTGTACAGACTCTACTTGGGACACAAATTGGCCGTTGTCTTGCCAGCATAGCGCGGGTGTGCCGCCCGCAACGGAGATAGAGGCTTCACCAACGGTCTGAATTAGTCCAGTCTCTATATCATATTGTTTGATTTCACCATATTCGATGCCTTGATAATCCTCTTTCGGTTCGACAAAGCAGCAGGCGAAGCCGATGTAACGGCCGTCTGGCGACCAAGTAATGTTGTGAACGCCTCGGCTAATGGTGTCGGTCAAGTTTTTCGATTGTTGGGTCACTGTATCGTAGAGATTGAGGGTATTACGGCCGTAGGCCAGATAGCGCGAATCGGGCGACCAGGCCATTAGAATTGAGCCGCTGCTTAATGTTCGGGGTGAGGTTGGGTCAGCCAAATCAACGACGATGGTATTGCCACCTGTTTTGGTGAGGGCGATGTAACGGCCGTTGGGGGAGATGAAGGGACGGGGCATTAATCCACCTGACCACCACTTGTCTTCAGGAGATTCTAAGTCCCAAGCGGCCAGGAGATCGTCTTCGGTCAGTGGTTGTTGGAGGGTTCCATGAATATTGCTGCGCCATAAGTCTTTGTCGTGGTAATACAAAATGGTGGCTCCGTTTTGGACTGTTGACCAATCTAAAGGCGTTGCTGTTGGTGTGGGGGTTGCGGTCGAGACAGGGGTGTTTGTGCTGGTTGGACTAGGCGTGATAGTTGGCGGTTGGATTGTTTTCGCTGGCAAGGGTGGTGGGTTTGTTGCTATGACTGTGTTGGTTGGTGTTTGGTCGATGTTGCTGCTGAGTACGGCCGTTGTAGTCGGTTCAATTTCTGTTGCTGTTCCTGATTGACAGCCAAACAAAACAATGATTAGAAAAAGTATGAGGAAGTTGTTGGGGTGTTTTGCATGTTTAATCATGCCCTGATCATATCAGGGATACGAGTCCAACAACTCAACTGGAAATAGACGGAATAGATACGTCAAACTACCGTTTGCCAACGGTGATGGGTATGACAATCACAGGTGTTTTGTTAATTAGGAACAATTCTTTTCATCAACTGGAATTGTTTTCTACCGATTCTGATTCAAATATATTTAGAATCTGTTCGGCCGTATTGTTCCAACTAAACCGCTTGATGTTCTCAAAGCCTTTGTTGGTCAATCGTTGGCGGAGGGATTTGTCTGCCAATAGTTGATTGATTGCGGCCGTCATCTCTTGGGCGTTTAATGGATCAACCAACAAGGCTGCTTCTCCTGAGACCTCTGGTAAGGAGCTGCTGTTGCTACAAATGACTGGTGTGCCACAGGCATTGGCCTCTAAGACGGGAAAGCCGAAGCCTTCGTACAAGGATGGATAGAGTAGGGCGGTTGCCCCAGAAATTAGGGCGGCTTTATCTTCGTCGGGGATGTAGCCGGGTAAGATAATCTGTTGGCGTACCTCTGGCTTCAATGACTCAATTGCCGCAAGAATTGGCTCTGCCCGCCAGCCTAACCCACCAGCTAATACCAGTTGGTGAGCGTGGTTTGGCAGGGCGGCATAGGCTTCTATTAAGCAGATTAGATTTTTGCGGGGTTGTATGGTGCTTAGATAGAGTAGGTAAGGTGCGGAAATGTTGTGTTTTTGGTGGACGGCCGTTAATTCTCCCTCATCTGTGACAGGTTGAAGGGCTGGGTCATGGGCTGGATAGACGACTTGGATTTTGGCGGCATCTAGCTTATACAGCTTGATTAAATCTTCTTTTGTGGCTTTGGAATCGGCGATAATGTGGTTGGCACGACGGCCGTTGTGCTGTGTGCTCCAGTTGAGGTAAGCAACCTGCCGCCGGGTATGAGCTTCTGGAAAGTAGTGATAACCGAGGTCGTGAATGGTGGCTGCGCTTGGGCCAAAGTAGGTTAGGGGGATGACATGGGCGGGGGTGAAAAAGAGGTCTGGCGGTCGCCGCCAAAGTTCCCAGGCCAGCCGTAGGTGAGTCCATAGGCGAGGGAAGGGGATAATGATTTGCTCGATGTGGTTGGCTTCGGGAAAAAGGTTGGGGGGCGGGGGTTGGTTGAAGTAGAGGCGGAGTTGGTGGTTGTGTTCGGCCGTTAAGGGAATCAGCGCCCGAATCAGATAATAAGCATAGGCTTCTGTCCCCGTTCGCCTCCCTGTTACGGCCCGACTGGCATCTATTCCCAGAATCACGCTGTTCTTGCTAGTCTTTCGCTACAGTCGTTCTTGTTGGAAAGTCGTTGAAGGCGATGAGGCGTTGCTAATAAAAAAAGTTTGCTTTGTCATTTTGCTTTCCAAATGGAGGTCAAACGGACTCGTCTTGGTGGCTGTGAAGTTACCTTTCCGACAAAACAAGGTACTTCTCCAAATCGACTGTAAATTTCTTTAACCAAAGTTAGCCGATTTTCCCCATTTCCAACAATATTGCCTTGATAAATTGCTACATATTGGCCGGGGTATTTGAGCAATAACTCTGGTAATAGGGCTTCAAAGGCAACTGCATCTTGCTCAAATGTTTTGTCAGCCTGAGCTAATTCTGGTTCGTCTATTTTTTCGGACACCCACTCTACAACGAGATCATCGGCCGTTTTGCATTGACTTTTCGCTCGTTCACTTACTGCTTCATATAAATCTTGAGGTAATTGGACCGTTTGTCGCATTTGATTATCCTCCAGTGATTATGATCCACAATCCCCGATTGTCAAAAACTCTTCTGCCACCCAACCCTCCTCTCTGGCTACGGTGCGGACGTTGCGCCAGGTGGTGTTGTTGACGGTTTGGGGTTCTGTTTCTAAAAGATTAACAATGGTGCCATCGGGTAAAATGATGATTTCCTCGCCGCCGGGCGTATCACGGAGTGTTAAGCCGCCTCCGGCGGTGCCGTCTACGATGGCGCGGCAGATAACGGCCGTTGCAGTCGGCGGAGGAATATTTGGATCAGGAGTAGGTGTGGTGGTCGGGGTGGGTGGAAAATCTTCGATAATGATTTCTTCAGGGGTCGTCGTCCCAACCCCCTGTTCTACTTCTGCTGGGTCTTGGTTCTGTTGGGCCAAAATTTGTTGGTAGTTATAGGTCATGAGGCCGACGGCCCCAAGAAAGAGAAAAATACTGGCGAGCAGGGTGAAGCTGGCCCGGCGAAGCATGGCCTCTCGTTCCAGGGTATAAAAGCGTGCCCCGCCGCGCCGAATGCCGCGATAGGCAGACAAGGCGGCAATGAGGGCCACAACGGTAATAATCAGTGGGATCGTTAAGTCTGTCATAATTGTTTAGCCATCAGCCGAGACAGATTTTTAACAGTAATAGGCCCTTCACGCAACAGTTTGGGGGGATCGCTCATGCAATCTAAAACCGTTGAGGCTTGACCAAAGTGAACGGGGCCGCCATCGAGAACGGCCGCAATCCGGCCATTCATGGCCTCAAAGGCTTCGGCCGCATTTCTGGCTGGTTGTTTGCCAGAGCGGTTGGCGCTGCTTGTCGCTACTACGCCGCCTGCTGCCCGAATGAAGGCTCTCGATATTTCATGGTCTGGGATGCGAACGGCAATGCCGACATTGGGCGAAATGTTTGAGGGCAAGGTTGATTTCTTTGGTACGATAAGGGTTAGTTGGCCGGGCCAATATTTTTCAATGAGGGAGCGGGCAACGGCCGAGACATGGTTTGTTACCTTGTCCAGATCTTCCAAATCGGCTAATAAAACGGGTATCCCTTTATCGAGCGAACGCCCTTTTACCTGATAGAGTTGGTTGATAGCGGCAGAATTGAAGGCGTCGACGCCGACCCCGTAAAGGGTGTCGGTGGGATAGGCTATGACCAGCCCTTGTTTGAGTAGGTCGGCCGTTTCCTCAATAGCTCCAGATTCATTAGTTCGGAGTTGCTTTGTTTCAATGCCTTTTTGATAGAGCGTCATCATAGATATTACATTATTTTGGAAGTTATTTACGGATGATTTCTTAAGTGATCGAGATAATGCGATCATTTCCGGCTAAATCTACCAATAAGCCTACCTGTTTGGAAGGAAATTGTGATTGAGCCAGCTCAAGAGCGGCTGGCCCTTGCTTCCAGCCAATTTCCAGAAAGATTGCCCCTGAAGGCGCTAATTTTTCTTGGGCCTGAATGAGTAATTGCTCGATAAAGTCTAACCCAGAACGGCCGCCTCGTAGGGCAGATGTCGGTTCATATGATTTTACCCCATCGGCAAGCGCCGTCCACTCGGTATCGGTGATATAGGGTAGATTGGCAACGATTAGGTCTGGGGTGCGATTGATAGGTTGTAAGAGATGGCCTTGATGGAATCGAATTTGCTCGGCAACCTGATGGGTTTCAGCATTTTGTCGGGCAATTTTCAATGCTGCCTCGGAAATATCGACGGCTGTTACCTCAGCTTCCGACAGGGTCTTTGCTAGTGAAATGGCAATACAGCCGCTGCCAGTGCCGACATCGACGATGGTTGGCCCTCGTTTGCCATTGGCCCAGGCCAGCGCAGATTCGACTAACTGTTCTGTTTCTGGGCGGGGGATGAGGACGGCTGGGGAGACGTGGAAAAGACGGCCGAAAAAAGGGGCTCGTCCAGTTAGGTATGGAATGGGTTCTTGTTGGGCAGCCCGATCAATGAGTTGGCGATATGTTTGTTCTTGTTCGGCCGTTAAGGTCTCATCCCCATGTGCTATCAGGAATGAATGTTCTTTGTCTAAGACAAATTCAAGCAGCAACCGAGCGTCTAAAGCTGGGCTTGGGGAATGGGTTAATTGTTTACGGCCGAAAGCTATTGCTTCCTGGATGATCACAATTCAGCAAGTGGAATTAACCCCATATCTTCCAGGTCGCCCAAGATTTTGCCCGCGCTTTCTAATGGTGTTTGCAAGTCGGTGCGGACATGGATGTCTGGATTTTCTGGCGCTTCGAAGGGGTCTGAGATGCCAGTGAAATTAGGGATTTCGCCCGCAATTGCTTTTTTATAGAGTCCCTTCACATCCCGGTCAATTACCGCATCAAGTGAAGCATCTACAAAGACCTCAAGAAAGTTGGTTGTTTGGGCGCGTACACTATCTCGAATGGATTGATAGGGGGAGATGAAGGAGCAGACGCAGCCAATGCCGTTGCGGGAGAGCAGTTTGGCGACAAAGGTGATCCGCTCAATATTCATTTCTCGATCGGCTTTGCTGAAGCCCAGGTCACGGGTTAAACTTTCTCGGACGACATCGCCGTCTAACCGCTCGACGTTCACGCCCCGGTTGCGAAGCTCTTCTTCTAAAATTAGGGCGATGGTTGTTTTTCCGGCCCCGGATAAACCTGTCATCCAGAGAACGAAGCCGGGATATTCTTTATTAGTTGTCATGGTTGATTACTTTTCCTTGCATATCGGCTGGAACGGGCAGGCCGAAGAGATTTAAGACTGTTGGGGCAAAGTCCATTAATTGGGTGTCGGGCAGTTCTTTGCCGCCTAGATTGAAGGTTGGGGGGGTGTAGATGTAAACGCCATTGACGGCGTGGTTGGCATCATCGGGGCCGGTGTCATTGTCAAAGGTATAAATGTCACCATGTCCAAAGCTGCCTACGGAGCGCCAGCCAAGATTATCGAAATAGACAAGCAAATCGGGGGCCACGCCCCGAACCTCTCGATATATCTCTTTGGGTTTGAATACTTTGGTATCCATTGGGCTGCCGTCGGGGGCGGGGATGGACTTGAGGTGGTCTGTTAGACGGTCGCAAAACGCATCATACTCATCGGCGGGAATGATGCCGTTTGGTTCACGGCCTTCGACGTTGAGGAAGATACGGCCGTAATAGCCACCATCTCCCCAAACCGTCGTTTTAGTCCAATCGACCTCGACCTTTTCAAATGAGGACAGATGCCCTTCTGGAGGATCGTCATACAGGGTTAGATACCCTTCGCGTCGCAGCCATTCATTGATACAGATGCCGCCATCCATCTTTTTTACCCCATGATCGGAGATGACAATGATATGGGTCTCTTCTGGCAGTCGTTCAAGTAAGGTGCCGATTTCTTTGTCTAGATAAAGGTAATAATCTTTGATGGCGTTGATAAAAGGGCTGTTGGGGTCGTGTTTGTGGTGGTTGACATCGTGGTGGGCCCAGAGGCCATGATGGATGCGATCCACACCCATCTCTACGAACATGAAGAAGTCCCAGGGCTTATTCTCTAATAAGTGACGCAGCACTTTGAATCGCTTGCGGGTCATATCCTCAATTTGTTTTAGGAGGAAGGCTTTGTCATCTGTTCGGAATTGGGGGACATCGACATCGTAAACTTCGGGAGCCAATAGTTGTTCAATTTCGCCTCGCAGCGATGGGGGATAGGTCCATTGGGTCTTTGGGTTGGTTGTGCTGGGCGTTAGAAAGCTGGAGATGAGGTGGCCGTTGATCGGCCGTATTGGAAAGGTCTGGGGTACGCCAACCAAAATGCACTGCTTTTCAGCCTCGCCCAGGATGTCCCAAACGCGCTTTTCCTTAACGGATAGTCCGGTGGCAATGTAGCGGTTGTCATAGGTGTAATCGCTGCGATTGCGGAAGCCATAAAAGCCTAATACACCAGGGTCTTTGCTGCTGGTCATGCTGCTCCAGGCAGGAACCGTAATAGCTGGGGTTGAGCTGTACATCTGACTGTAAGCCCCTCCATCAAGCAAGCGCTTGAAATTTGGAAGTTCATGTCGCCAGGCTTCAAAGAGCAATTCGGGCGGGGCGCAGTCGAGGCCGATTACAAAAACCTTTGGCTCTTTTTTGCGCCGGAACAATTTTTTAAACATAGTGTTGTGGCCCTCTTTTGCGTTAGCTGGTTTTTTTGGCTTTCATTCCGTCAATCAAGACTTTGGATACTTCTGGGCGGGTGAATTCCGGGGGCAGCATTTCGCCTTTTTCGAGCATGGCTCGAACTTGGGTGCCGCTGAGGAAGACCCAATTTTCTTTGTCGTGCGGGCAGGTTTTGGCGCTGACGACCATGCCGCATTTTTTACAGAAGAAGGTGTAGTCAAAGGGCAAAATCTCAATGCCAACTTCCTCTTTTTTGAAATCATTGAAGATTTGTTGGGCATCGTAGGTGCCATAGTAATTGCCAACGCCTGCATGATCACGGCCGACTATGAAATGGGTGCAGCCGTAGTTTTTGCGAAGGAGGGCGTGGAAAATAGCTTCTCGCGGCCCAGCATAGCGCATTGCTGCGGGGAAAACACCTAGCAACACGCTGTCGGCGGGGTAGTAATCGCGCAGAATGGCTTCGTAGCTGGCGATACGAACATCGGCTGGAATGTCATCTGGTTTGGTCTCGCCAACGAGTGGGTGAAGCAAAAGTCCGTCGACAATTTCGAGAGCGGCTTTTTGGATATATTCATGGGCACGATGGATAGGATTGCGGGTTTGGAAGCCGACAATTCGTCGCCAGCCGCGACGGGCAAACATTCGGCGGGACTGGGCGGGTGTGTGGCGCAGTTCTGGGAATTCACTTTGAGCGGCGGCGGGTAGATCGACTACCCAGATTTCGCCGCCTAAGAGAATGTCGCCTTGAGCGTATAATCTGGCAACGCCAGGATGGGCATCTTCTGTGGTTTGGTAAACGAGTTCGGCCTCGCGTTCTTTGTCATAGCTGTATTTTTCGGACACTTCCATAACAGCCAGAACAGTACCATCTTCGCAAAGGGCGATTTCTTGGCCGAGGGTGATGGTATCGGCCGTATCGGTATCAACAGCCAACGTCACAGGAATTGACCAAAGTAAATTATTACTAAGACGCATCTCTGACACTACCCGTTCATAATCGGCTTGACCCATGAAGCCGGCTAACGGACTCATTGCGCCAACGGCGATCAATTCCAGGTCGGATAGGTTCATGGCGTTTAGGTTGATTTTGTGTAAATTTTCTGCTCGTTCTCGGACAGCCTGACGCATTTGGCCTCGCAACATGCGATTTACGAGTTGACCACCGTGTGGTGGGCTAACGTCCAGCAGCGCTACCGTATTTGCTGGGGTGGAGTTATTCATTTATATTTCCTCATGGTGGAATTTTGTAAAATTAAAAGAAACAGCACCGCCAGTGACGATGCTGTTTCTCTAATTGTACGCATTTTCACAATCTGGTCAATATTACTGTTGGGGCATAGCGGAGTCGAAAAATACGCCGACACTTGGAATTGACATATAGCCTTCTCCCCGGTAATCGTATAGCTCTATGGCCACTTCTTCAAAGGTTGTTCCTGCCTCAACATCAGTAACCGTTAGGCCGATTCGGAACCCTTCTGGTATAGGCGTGACATTGATTGTGAAACGGCCGTCCTCTCCACTAACCCCGGTGCCAAGGATGGTTCCCCCAAGGGAGATATTAACGATTGCTAGTGATAAGTTTTTTGGCGCTTGACCAGTGACGGTTGTACTTCCTATTATTAATGGTTGGTCGATCTTGAATCTTTCAGATTCATCAATATTTGATGGAGCTGGATAAGCTGGGTTTTCTGAAACCGTACTACGAGTTGGATAACCAGTCTCACCAACTGGGTAGCTAGTGGTGTCGGTGGGTTGGTCTGTTCCTTCCTCATTTGATGGGCCGCAGGCTGCCAATATCAATATCAGGATGAAACAAAAAGAAAAGACGCTGATAGTGCGGGTGTTTAGATGTTTGAAAGAATTAGATTGCATACTTAATATCCTTATAAGCTATTGAAAATACCAGGTTGTTAGCCATTCAGCTATCTTTTCGGCTGCAACTTGATGACCTTCAGGGGTCCAGTGACCGTCTAATGGATAATTCAATAGTATATCTGGTGTAGTTTGAGAAGTCATCCGAAAATGGGGTGTTAAATCTAAATAGGGGATATTTTCATCTTCTGCCCAGGTTGCCATCTGTTGCTCAAATGCAGTAGGTTCAGTTAACCAATCGGCCCGAATTTCTGTTCCTGTTTGCCGCCAAATATCTCCATATGTCGGATTATGTTGAAAGGGCGAGGGAAGTATGATGATCCCTACGTCTATCTGCTCTTGGTGACAGCGACGTATGGTTTCTTCGATGATGGCGAGCATGGCTTCAAACCTTAATTTAGCTTCAGGCGTGTCGAGATCCAAAGATAATGTCCAGTGAGTCGGCCGTAATAACCCGCGTGTGAGAGCATAGCCATTAAATTCACCTCGATTAGTAGCTGCCACCAGTTCCGGCGGCAGCGATTCAACCCATCTGACAATCTCATCTTCTGAAAAACCGGAGATTCTAGCTTGTTCTGAAGTTTCTAGAATCAGATCAGTATCTGAAGAATTCGGCCGTTTAGAGATATTATCGAAAATTGTTACAACATGAGGCCATAAAGCATAAAGTATTCTATTTAGGCCAGTCCTTTCCACTGTAACCTGATCGATTTGTTCAGGTACAGCATCAATTGCTGTGCCTGTCACATCATTCGGATATATAACAATCAATACAGCATCTGGTTTGTAATTTTTGCATACCTGAAAAAGTATCCGGGCGTATTGTAATGGCGCTGTTCCTGAAAGGCCGCAATTAATAAATTCGGTAGGGTGATTTATCGTTGAGAATTTGTTATTTAGGATAGATGTAAATGTTTTATTTGCTTCAACTCCCCAACCCTCAGTAAAAGAGTCGCCAACGACCGTGATTCGTTGTGTGTTTTCAGGTTTATCAATTGGAATTTCATCGTTGCGAATCCCCTGGCTGTTGGTCTGAAAATTATAACTGAATTCTATATTTTCGCGGGTCTCGGAGAAATTGGTCGGGTGAGCAATTTGAATGGAGTTATCTGGAAATCCGACCCATCCTAAAACCCTATCAAGAAACAATGAAAATAATATTGCAATGATAATGCTAAAGAGTGAAACGAATAACTTGCGGCGGCGCATATTAGTTTATGGCAAAAGGAAAGCCACCTGTTTACAACAGGTGGCTTTCACTACTAATCTAAGTTAAGAATATTGAAGTTTATTGATTGAAGCCTTCGTAATTCTTTGTGTCCTGTGGGCTGGTGTTTGAAGCCAATGAGGATTCGTTTGCGATAGCAACGATTGGTTCCCCATCACTGACGATGGTGACACCATTTACTGTACCATTCAAATTAGCGATACTACCACTGACAACATTGATACCGCTTGTACCACCAGTTGTTAGGTTGACAAAGGTTTTACTAGCGCCAGCAGCAATTGGTGAAGTCGTTTCGATAACGACTGTTTGACCAGTGTGAGTGTTATAGGTCAAAGTTACGTTAGCTGGGCCTGTTCCAACATTTTGAACCTGGATACCGCCAGAGTTGCCATTGAATACTTCTTTAACCAGCGGCAAGCTGATGGTGTCGGTTGCATTAGCTTCGTTGAAGCAAGCGTAAGTGGTTACACGTTCTGGGGAGGTGCCAGTTGCTTTGTCATTAACAATCGCAGCAACATCGGTGGCACTGCTTGTAATAGTGGCGGCAGCCAACGTACCAGCATTCAGGTCAGTTTGTTGCAAGAAGTTGGCGGATGCGCCAGCAGCAACATTCATCTGGGTGGTGGTGCTATTGATTGCACTACCAACGACGACACTATACGTGACGGTAATATTGGTTGGAACGTTGCCTACATTCTGAACCTGGATACCGGTGGTGGTTACCCGGCTGCCGAAGGCGTAACGAACCAATGGGCAGTAGAGCGTATCACCATAATCACTGGGGACGAACGCACGGGAAGCTTGCATGTTGTTAGCAACACTTGGGGCGGTCTCATGCTCTAAGGATGTACCGGCAAGTGGTTGAGTTCCGGTGACGGTCAAAGCGCCAACACTGCCTGTTCCTGGCGGGACACTGGCATCGGCAGGATTGATGATAACCATTGCGTTGGCTGGCACATTTGGATAGGAATTGTTATAGGTAACACCGTTTACTTTGAACTCAGCGCTAATGGTGTTGGTGCTGTTGCTGGCGTTCTGGACATAGAAGGTGGTTGTTCGACCAGCATGATTTGCTTTCACGAGTGGGAAAGCAATGGAGGTCGAAACAGCGCTACCATCGGTGCCAGTATATTGACCAGCAGCGGCGCCGACTGGTTTGTTAGCAACATTGACAACGGCCGCAATTGGCTGATCCGCGCTAGCAACCGCAGAACCTTCAAAACCGGCTGGCATTGTTGGGCAATCAGAATCTGGTAGATAGGTATAAGATTCACCTGGCGCTAAAGCCTGGTCGCCACAGTTGTAGGGGGGATTCCCTGCTTGGTCATAAGCCATCAGATTGACGGTGCCGCTTGCGCCACCAACGTTCTGGATCTGTTGACCAGAGCTCCAACCAGTTCCTGGTAGGTCATTGGGGCCAGCAGAAACCAAGCCTACTGCCATTACTAGCATTAGCAATAGAATAATAATTGAGAGTTTTTTCATCATGTATCTCCTTAAAGCGATTAATAAAGCACTGTATTTTTAGCGTACTATTCCAATTCTATGGATTAAGCTACTAATTTTCAATAACCCATATGGAGTATTATGGGGTGATTCACCTGTTTAAGCAGGCTGATTTGGGTTATTTAAGAGGTATTAGCCCAGATAGCCCAATTTTTTCAGACGTTCCATGATTTCAGCTTCGGCCTCTGCATCCCAATCGTCATTTTCGTCCTGGCGGTCTTCGCTGGTATCGGATATGTACCTGGGAGGATGGGTTTTCATGTAATCGGCCGTTATCAGTGATTCTAAAAGTTGACCGTCCATCGTGTCTGGAATGGGGCAGTTCATCAAATGAAGGATAGTAGGTGTTAGATCTGGAATTTGAGGGGCTGTGGGCAGCGGCGACTGCCGTTGTTGAATATTTGGGCCAGCAGCGATGACGATGCCATCTAAATGGTGACTGCCGGATTCATCTGTATAGGGTTGACGAAACAAAATTCCCCGCTCGCTGGCAAACTCATAATCCTTTCGAGTGATGTAGGTTAGGTCTCTCATGATGGTCAGCAAGTCGGGGGCTTGATCGAGCGATGGGCCATGGAACAGCTCTTCTCGCAGATAGACGCGATCCACGACTGGTTTATCGTCTTCTCCATCTTTTAGCTGATATAATCCTTCGACGATTTTTTGCCGGAGGGTGTCGTAGGCTTCTCCTGGTTCAACAATACCTTCAGGTTCACGACCTTTGAGATTGATGAATATCTGGCCGTAGTATCCAAAGCTGTATGCCTGAGTTTGAGACCAATCAATGGCGTTTACGAATTCCGGCCGTTCATCCCTCGGTAGAACCCTTATCCTATCTCCCAAGATTTTTTTGATAATCACTTCTAAGCGGTGGAGGTTCAACCGCGTTAGGGTATCTGAGATGTTTTTGCGGGTGACACCCAATTTCCGAAAAAGGGAATGGCTTTGCTTTTTAGCTACTGGTTCTTCTTTGAGCTTGAGCCAGCCTTTTTCGTAGAGCCATTCGTTGATGAATACATCTCGATAAAGTGGCCCCATACCATGATCGGACATGATTAGAAAGTTGGCGTTTGGACCAGCGGTTTTTACAATTTCACCCACCCACCTGTCGATTTGGCGATATAGATCTAGAATGGCAGATTTGTAATGAGCTGGGGCGGCTGGGTCGTGACGGGGGTGGCTTTCGTCCATATGTCGCCAAAAGAAGTGGCCGATTTCATCTGTGTTGCGAAAGACAACCATGAAGAAATCCCAGGGTTTTTCTTTTAATAGTTGAACGGCCGTTTTGCCTCGCTGGTTCGTAATATGGGTCAAATCTTGCAGCCATTCATCGTCTCGGCCTGGGGTGTAGAAAAATTTCTTGTTGACTCGGTATCCGGCAGCATTAAGTGCATTGGTTAATTCAGGCGGGGAGGTAAATGGTACATAGTCTGGGGTGCCTAACCCGCTGATGAGGTAGCCATTTACTGTCTCGGGCGGATAGGTCATGGGAACATTCATGATGCCAACCTTCGCCCCATTTTTACTAAGCAACTTCCACAATGAAGTGCCTTTAATCTCATTGGCTCGGATGACCCGTAGTTGGTAGCCTTCTGCATCGCGCCGTACAAAATCGAAGACGCCGTGTTTGCCCGGGTTTAGACCAGTAATAAAGGAAGACCAGGCGGTTGGCGAGTGAACGGGTATGGTGGATTTTAGAACGTTGAAATTTCCTCGTTGGGTGAGGCTGGCAATGTTAGGTAGATCGCCGCTTTTTATCCATTTGTTGATTAAGGGATAAGCGGCTCCGTCAAGGCCAATGACGATAAGTTTATTTGGATTGTTCATTCAATGTCCTTGTTTTGATAAATTTTCTTAGGGGAAGCGAGATAAAAAAGATTAATGATAAGCTGATTATTAACCAAACCCAGGTAGGAACAGCATCTTCAATGTTTGTTGTCGAACTGGTTAAACTGGTAAGCGAGACGTCATTTGGCGCTGGATAGGAACCACCAAGATAGGTGCTGTATCGGAGTGATTGCCCATTAGCGTTTAGAATAGTCACAAAGCCATCAACATAGCCAGTAATATTGGGCTGATAAGGATTGAGCAACGGAAAGTTAGTTGACCATGTAATACCAGCAATATAGATTGAGCTATTTTCATCCAAGGTAAGCGTGTAACCAATGTCTCCGCCATCTCCACCGAGGTAAGTACTATAAAACAAAGATTGACCATCAATTTCAAATGAAGTCAAGAAGACATCATGCGCACCGCCATTGTTGGATTGAACTGAATTAACTATGGGAAAATCAGTAGAGTATGTATAGCCAACAGTATGCGCTCGACCAGAATCATCAATAGCAATACTTTGGATAGAGTCACTAGCATTACCTCCTAAATAGGAGCTATAAAATAGGGACTGATCATCTTGGTTGAAAATAGTGACGAACCCATCTCCAAACGCACCTTTTGTGGGCTGATAGGGATTGACTAGTGGAAAGTCGTGGGAGTCAGTACTCCCACCAACATAAACACGATCGTTCATATCTAGTTGTATGGTATTAATGCTGTCTGATAAGCTACCGCCGAGAAATGTGCTCATGTCTAATAATTGACCATCTGCACTCAAGATAGATATAAAACCGTCCCATAAGCCACTGTGGGTTGGTTGATAGGCATTGGCTATTGGAAAGTCAGTTGATTTCGTGTATCCGGTGATATATTTTCGACCATTTGAATCCAGCAATATTTTACTAGGGCGTTCATTTTGAGACCCACCAATATAGGTGCTGTAGATCAATGATTGACCATTGGGGGAAAAACCAGTTACGAATACCTCTTCGCTTCCTTGATAAGTTTGTATCGGATTTATTAGAGGAAGATCTGTGGAAAACGTGTACCCGGCTATATTGACAGTTCCATTGGAGTCAACTGCGATGCTTTTTGGATAGTCTCCATCTCCGCCACCGAAATAAGTGCTAAAGAAAATAGTTGGAGAATCAGGTTCAAAAACGGTCACGAATCCGTCTTTGAAACCGGCTAGGCTAGATTGAAATGGATTGACTGTGGGGAAGTCTGATGACCCTGTTTCGCCTGTTACGAAGATTCGGCCTGAATTGCCGATTTCAATATCCTTTATAATGTCTATACCGTTGCCACCTAGATAGGTGCTAAAGAGCAATGATTGACCATCTGGGGCAAAGACGGTGATGAATCCATCGCTGTCGCCCCCGCCATAGAGAGATTGGTAGGGATTTACCAATGGGAAACCGGGTGAACTGGTTTTGCCAGCGACGTAAATGGCACCGGCATCATCGAGAGCTAGCGCTTCTATGGAATCGGCGAGGTCTGATGAGAAAAAGCTGTTTAAATTATGGAGATAGGTCGGCTGGTTATGATTAGAGCTGGCAGTTGGTAGTTGAAGGTTTAATCGGCTGTCTACTAACTTGCCTGCCGTCGTCCCTCTGACGGCGTGGTTTTGGAAGTTTAGGATGATCGCAAGCATAGGGAGAAATGCGAGTAGAAAAGTTCTGGATGACTTTACCGTTAGAGTAAGTGAATGTTGGTGATTCATTTGGCCGTTACCTCCGAGGTGTTAATTGAAGCTGCCAAAGGCGTTGTCGTGCTTCTTCTGGGATGGCTTTCAAGAGATAGGCGGCAGCTCCGTAGACGATAATGCCTACTATTATAGGCCAGATGAGGGGGAGGTGTCGAATTGGCCAGACAACGGCCGACATGAGCAGAGTTGCCAATAACGGCCGAAGGACAAGCGGCAGGATTGAATCCATCTTAAGCTTAATCTGAGCATAGGCATAAAGTTGTATAAATAAGATGGCGGTTGCGGATGTTCGAGCAATTGCAGCCCCAACGATGCCAAATTGTGGAATTAACCACAGATTTAAGAAGACATTGACACCCATGCTAATACCTGTCATCCAGCCTGCTGGATGCTGTTGATTATAGACCAACATTAACCGGGCATTTGGCACGCTTAGAAAAGCAAATAAAACCGCCCAAATCATTATTTGAAGCGCTGGAATGGCTGGATCAAAAGAAGCAGTATAAACCAATTGTATGATAGGCTTGGCTAAAATAGTTACTCCTGCAGCGATTGGCAATGAAGCTAGTAGTAAATATTGGTTTGATAGTCGATATATATTTGGCAATCGAGCTGGGTCATCTTTGAAAACGCGTGCCATTATTGGATATAGTGTTGTCCGAATCGCGTTTGACATCATCCAGAATCCTAAAACGATAGTCTGTGAAGCGCCATACCAACCGATATCTGATTCGGCTAACAAGAGAGAAATTAGGAAGGCATCAAGTTGGAAATCGAGGGTTGAGAAGATACCTATTAAGATGAAACCTGGCGTAAAGCGTAGTTGGGATAGGCTAAATGTTAGATTAAGCTGTATGGGGAGCCGTTGAGGTACTTGGCGAAGCAAACGAATGATATTAGGAAGAAAGAAAAATAAACTGAGGGCGCTGCCTGTGGGCATGACCCAAGCTATATTTTCAACGGCAAACTGATTATTCAAGAGCCATAATCCTGCCCCGATTTTGAAACCACTATTAACAATAGCAGCAATTGTTGGAACCAAGAGCCGCTCATGGGCGACAAATAAGGCATGGCATAGCGCAAAGATTGCTTCTGGAAATACAGCTAGACTTAATATACGGATGACAAATTCGGTTTGGGCACTATATGGTAATACAAACTGTAAAAGAGCAATTAAGAGGATGTAGCCGCCAGTTGTTAATAGTAAACGCATGACGAGATAATTTAGGAGATAACGGCCGCTTTCTTCTCGTCGAGGTGTGACCTCCCGTACGAGCAATTCATGTAGTCCCCAAGCGGTTAAGGCTAATGTTATAGTGAAATAGGTGGCCCCTAGATTGAAAATGCCCGCTTCTGATGGCCCTAATTCGCGGCCGATTAATATGAACAGTAAACTGCTGCCGATTTTAGCGACTACATTGCTTAAAAATGCTAATGTCGTGTTGCTCAAAAGTCGTCGCATAGGATTTGACCTGTGACTATATTTTTTCAGCGATGCAAACCCAACCAAGCGTATGGTCTTTTATCCTATCTAGCCTATCAAGATAGTATAAAAAAAGGGGAATGATTAGAAAGAAAATTAGTTGGACTATTAGTTGGAACGGTTTTTGAATCCAACGAAGCCAGGCTTTCTTGGGCTTTGGCAAGAGCCAAAAATGGAGCATTTGCAGATTGAATGAAAGAAACCAAAAATAGCCGCCCATTGGCCGCATCTCTACGACTTTCATGTTGCTATTTTCAAGTAGATGGCGAAAACCAAAGGAGGTGTAGCGAAAAAAATCATATGGTTTTTGGTGCTGGTGCCAGGCCATTGGGGCGGAGAGATAGTAACGACCGCCTGGCTTTAGGACTCGGCCGATTTCATTAGTGACTTGCATGGGTTCGTTGATATGTTCCATTGTCTGTATACAGACGGCCGCATCAAAAGTGTTGTTGTCGAAAGGTAGGAAGCGGAGGTCGGCCTGAGTATCGATTGTGCTGTAATCCCAGGCGCTGTCGCCAACGGCCAGATCGACCCCAGTATAGCGAGTGTGGTCAAAATAATGTCTGTAACGCCCTTCGCCGCTGCCAGCATCTAGTACACGGGCATTGTTTGGAATTTGCTGTTGGGCCTGTTCTAACAGCCGGAGAGACTCAATGCGATTGACTTCAATACGCTTGCTAATCCAATCGGGCAATAGTTCTAATTGTTTGCGTCGTCCTATGCTCATAACTGTTTTATCCAATTTTGTGCTTGGTTTTAAGGATGCCATCTCGCAAGCCACGAATATAAGCCAGGGCGCTGGCAATCTGCCCGGCTAAAGTTAAGCGGGCAACCATTTTGATGGCGCTTCCGAGGCGGAATAAGAGGATGAAAAACGGCCGACCTAATTTAGCGTGACGCCTATAAAAGCAAACACTGCTGTGGGCTAGGTAATAGCGGCGGCTGGGTGAATCCGTTCCCCCCGTGCTAATAGCAACTTCATGAAATAGGTGGGCATCGGCTATCATTCGCAATCTATAACCGTGTTGCTGGAATCGAATTGACCAGTCTAGGTCTTCATAGTACATAAAAAAATCTTCATCCAACAGGCCGACTTTTTGAACGGCCGTCATGTTTGCCAACAGGCAGGTGCCTAGTAGGTAATCGACATCCTGAGACTGGTGCATTTCTGGAGAATATTTTGCACCTTGCTTTCTATCCCGCAATTCTAGCAAGGCCCGATGCCGTCGCCCACCAGCAAACCAGATTCGTTCTGGGGCTGTCCGATAAAATATCATGGGTGATAATAGGCCAATATCTGGCTCGGCTTCAGCCAACAATCGGTTTAGCATATTGGCATCCGCAAAGGCATCATTATTCATTAAGAGTGCATAATCAAAATCGTTTTCCATTGCATAGCGTAAGCCAGCATTCATGCCTCCAGCAAAGCCCAAATTTGATGGTAGCAGTTGTAAGTGGTCGGCAGGGAGGGCGGCACTCAGAATTTCGACCGAGTTGTCCGCAGAGCCATTGTCGACCACCAAGATTTGGGGCAGTGGTGGGGCCATTGCTTTCAAGGTGCGGACGCAGTTGAGCGTTGTCTCTGGCTGCTGCCAGTTGAGAACGACGACTAAGACCTTTGGTTGGTTCATGCCGGTTCCTGCTTTCGACTGGCTCCCCAACACCAGGCTATTTTGGTTAGATATATGGCTGGAATTGTGTGTGCATATCGAGCGGTGATGGTGGGAATACGGCCGATTATCCGCAGAGTCACTGCTGCTGCAATGAACGGCGACAACCACCAAACTAATCGGGGATAACGAAAAAGGCCGGGGGCTTGAAGTGAATGGGCGTGATCCAGGCGAATTTGGCGCATGTGGTAGCCAGATCGGGCGCAATCGTGCCAAACCCTTCTTAATGTAGATCGGTTGTGTTGGTGATCGACGGCGGCGGTAGGTTGGAAAAAGGGTTGAAAACCAGCTTGCTGCATCCGGGTTGTCCATTCAACATCCTGGCCCCTGGTCAGTGATTCTTTCAGACCGCCGACGGCTTCAATCACTTTTGAATGAATGGAAAGGTTGAGAGTTGGTAGAAACGGCCGTTTCCCCGCCTTTGTGCTGCTAAGAAATTCATGAAATAAGGTCAGGTTATAAACCAGTTGCCAATAAGTGTTCCCTTGGGGCATTACGCCTCCACCAACCACTGGATGTCCTGCCGCCTGTAATCTGAGATGCTCAATCAACCAACCCGGTTGGGGGATACAATCGCTGTCTAGAAAGATCAATAAATCAGCTGATGCTTGTTGGATGCCCAAATTGCGAGCCGTTCCGGGCGGAACAGGATGGTCAGTGTCGAAGAAATGGATTTGAGGGTGTTCGGGAATTAGCCCTGGTTCATCTTTTCCAATCACCCAGATTTCTGTTAGCTGCTCGGCCGCTTCCTGGCTGAGAATGGCTTCTAAAACCTGATCGATAATTGGAGAATTTAAACTAGGGATGACAACGGTAACGGAGGGTTTCATGAAGGGGGGCGATAAATTCGAATATCATGGTTTGGACGGCCAACATAGGGGCCATTAAAGGTTTTAACCAGTTCCAGATTATTGAAGAGGGCTTCATAAGCAGCTATGTCAGCCGCATATCGTTCAGGGTCTTTGTAAAGATTTCTGTAGCGGGCTTCCGCTACAATAATGTAATCAAAGTTTTGATTGACATACCATTCGGGTGGGTTTTCGTTCAGCCGTTCAAACAGCTGGCTAGTATAAGGTGGGTTGTCGAGGTGAGGGGTATAACGTTCACGGGCAATAAGCGTATCGGCTGGAATATTCTCGACAATCCACTCCCGCGCTAAAGTTCGGACATCCGTTTGAGCAAGTTGATGGTTGAAACGGCCGACCGACAAAGCTGGTTCAACTAACAATAGTAGCCCAACAACTAACAGAAATCCTTGTCTCGTTTCTGGTAGTCGTTCTTGTAGGACTGAGAAAGTATATCCTGCTCCTAAAGCTAGGGTCGGAATCATGGGCACTAAGAACCGCTCGAAACGGACTAGATTAGAGGCCATGCTAATAAAATATGTCAGTGTAAATGCGAGTATTAGCAGCATTGGTCTGTTTCGTCGCCAGACAGCTAGCCCAAAGCCGACAGTTGCCAGCAAGGTTAGCCAGCGATCAGAGCGGCTGAGAAGCTGCTCTATTAGCCAGATTCCGCTGTTTCCCTCGGCCCCAACATGACCCAAAAGGCGGTGATGGTCTAACTCATATTGAACATCGGCCGTAAACTGTTGGCTGTCAAACAGGGCGTAAGGCGTTGTTAGCAGGAAGATAAGTACCGTGCTAACGCCTAACAAAACCAACCCAAGTGAAAACGGCCGACTTTTCCCTTGTCGCCAAGCCATTAGGTGGGCTAATCCTGCTGGAACTGCCAGAACATAGGCGCTGTATTTCGTGCCAATTGCCAGCCCTGCCATAATTCCGGCCATTAGGTAATATTTATTTTCGCCTGACTCTGATACCCGATAGAAAAAATATAGGGCGGCTACTATAAATAGGGCAACTGGTACGTCGGTGGCGATGTAGTGTGACGATTCGGAATGGAAGATAGAGAGGGAGAGGAAAGCGGCCGCCGCCAACCCGCCAACTTGTCCTAGCCAACGGCGGGCAACCCAATAGACGAAAATGACTGTTGCGACCCCAAAGGTGACAGTTAGGAGCCGGGGCAACAAAAATTCGGCCGATAAAGGAATATAGCCGTCAAAATGATAGGGTGGTTGAAAGAGATCAGCCTGACTTTGAAATGTGCCAGTTAACCAACCCCCAATAAAATAGATGCCTAAAACCAGGGTGACGAGATAGGTGTAGAGGCTCGGTTGTTGGAACCAGCCAGGGTTTAAGTTTCCACTCTGGATAATCCCAACGGCCGAATAGATATAACGCGGTTCGTCAACGTGGTAGGCATATGGCAAGCCAAAATCAAGCCCCCATAAACGAACGAACAAAGCTGCTAATAATACCGTGCTGAACAACCAATGACGTTTGATAGTAATGGGAATATTTTTTAGAAGGCTATTAGATGTAAGACTAAGTGCATTGCCGACCATAATTGAAAAGTATAGCTAGGGGATCACTAGGTGCAACAATAGCCAGGTTTTATGAATGGAGGCTAAGGAGGGCGTTTATGAGATGCTGCCAGGAAAAGCGATCGCTTTCTGCCCGAATCTGGTCTTTCATCTGTGGTCCTAACTCTTCGGTAAAGAAGTCGTTAATGGCTTTAGCGAGCAGAGTGGGATTTTCTGGCGGAACGACGAGGCCTGTTCGGCCGTCATCCACTACCTCCGCCAAGCCGCCAACATTTGTCGTAATGACGGGTGTTTCTTGGCCAAAGGCTGCTTGAATAACGGCTGATTGGGTTGCGCTACGATATGGTAGCACGACGACCTCGGCTTGAGCGATACAGGCTGATAGTTCTTCATTGGTTAGATAATGATTATATAGTGTGACCGAATCCTGCAGCCCATATTGGGTAACTTGATCTTGATAAGGTTTGGCGCTGCTCCAAAATTCGCCAGCGACAAGCAGGTGTACGGGTCTTTCGGCTAATACGGCCGGGAGCGCATCGAGCAGTATGTCTAGCCCTTTATACGGCCGAACAAAGCCACAAAAAAGCAGCAACGGCCGATCGGTTGGGATAGAAACTGGTAGATTAACATTTGTGTTGGTGAGGACTGGAGCGAATGTGGGCAATGGGGTGATCTTGATTTTAGGGTTTGGGAAAATCTGCTGTAGCTTTTCTGCATCTGTTTGGGCATGAACGATGTAACCATTACCAGCGGCTAGGGCTAACCGCACGGCTGTTTTATCAATTAAGCTCCCTTCATGGGGTAGGACATTATGGCAGATGAAGAGTAAAGACGGCCGATTTGCCATACGTTTAATGCCTCGTCCTAGATAGGCCCAAAGTGGTGTCCAAAAGGGCACCCACCAGGGTATAACAACCACATCTGGCTGCCATTGTTCAATTCGTTTTAACGTTCGCCGCCAGCTAAATGGATTCAAAGGATCAAGTAAATATTCAACTTTTGCTTGGAGCGGTTGTTCACTGGGATCACGATCACTGCGTCCTGGAAAAAGCCAGCGAGGATATTGTTGTGTAAAAGAGATTAGTAGGGTCTCTTCTTGGGCTTGCAAATGTTGTGCCAGGAGCGTCGTATAGTGAGCAATGCCACCGCGAAAAGGGTAAGTTGGCCCGATTAAACAAAATCGTGTCATTTGAGAGATTATAGCTGAAAATAGTTGCTGACAAGGATTGGTTAGAGGGTAATGCGTGATTCATAAGAGGGCTGATTACGTTTTACGTATTATGAGTTATGAGTCATTTTACTGCTTGCTTAACCCACATTACAATACCTGCATGATCTTGGTCACTGGCTCAACTGGTTTCATCGGCCGTTCATTGATCCAAACGCTGGAACGGGACGGTCGTTCTTATAAGGTGTATAACGGCCGAATTAACGACCCTTTGACAATGCGGGAGGAGTTGATAGATGTTGAAACTGTTATCCATCTTGCGGGTAGTGAGAATCAGGGCAGCATTCGTTTGTTAAATCATGTTGATATTGAAGGGACAGAGCGATTGATTGAGGAATGTCAACGAGCCAATCTCAGTCATCTCATTATCGTTAGCCGCTTAAATGCTGATCCTAATTCTTGGCATCCATTACTTCGGGCCAAAGGGGAAATTGAACGACTAGTTCGACGCAGTCAAATACCGTACACGATTCTACGATCGGCCAGCTTGTTTGGCCGTGATGATCGCTTTCTAAATGCTATTGCCGCACTTGCTTTTTGGAGCTGGCCGCTGGTTTGGCTTCCCAATGGCGGGCGAGTAGCGATGCAGCCTTTGTGGGTGGAAGATTTTGCCCGATGTCTGTTGGAGACAGTGGATCGGCCGTCTTTGCGTAACAAAACGATTGATGTGGCTGGGGAAGAAAGACTGCATTATGAAGCGATTGTCCATCATGTGCTTGATACAACTGGCATGAGACGGTTTCCAATACGGCCGAGTGTTAAATTATTTCGTGGTTTAACGATTATCCTTTCCCGCTTTTGGAGAAAACCACCTGTCAACCGCTTCTTTCTAGATCGCTTCTCCACTCCTGAAGTTGCCCCTCTCGATTCTGTCCTCGGTCACTTTGATTTCCATCCCGTCCAGATGAACCAACAAACTGCCTATCTCCGTCGTTTTGGGTGGCGGCGGAAGCTTTTTCGTTTCGACTCAAGATAAGACGACCTCGTTTTTGTAATGCCAGCCCACCCACGTTAAAATTGAACGCGGGTCGAATTACGAATCGGTCTGCGATTGAAGAACCAAACTACATAATAAACTTTACTGCCTTCATTCTGAGGGCTACAGCCAAAGAATTAATAATTTTGCCTAATTCGTGGCTGCTTTTTAGGAGAAATAATGGCTATAACCATTTCAATACAAGACATTGCTGACTATGAGGGTCAAGAAGTAACCCTTAAGGGCTGGCTTTATCTCAAAACGGGCAAAGGCAAATTACAATTTTTACGATTGCGGGATGGGACGGGCATCGTCCAATGCGTTGCTTTTCGCCCCGAACTTGGCGACGAGTTGTTTGCAGACATCAAGAGCCTGGGCCAAGAATCGTCCCTTATCGTAACTGGCACAGTCCGGGCTGACGGCCGTGCGCCTGGCGTTCCTGGGGGCTTCGAAGTTGGCATTTCCAGCATCGAAATTCTTCAGAATGTGGTCGAGTATCCAATCTCGCCTAAAGAGCATGGCGTCGAATTTTTGATGGATAACCGTCACCTCTGGCTTCGTTCCAGCCAACAGTGGGCGATTATGCGAGTTAGGGCCACCATTAAGCGAGCGATCATTGACTTTCTTGATAACAATGGCTTCCTCAACATTGACACCCCCATTATTACCCCATCGGCAGCCGAAGGAACCAGCACGCTTTTTGAAGTTGAGTTCTTTGAGGAGCAAGCGTACCTGGCCCAGACAGGCCAACTTTATAATGAAGCCAATATCATGGCTTTTGGCAAGGTTTACTGCTTTGGCCCTACCTTCCGGGCTGAAAAATCCAAAACTCGCCGCCATCTGGCCGAATTCTGGATGGTTGAGCCGGAAATGGCTTTCTTCGATCTTGATGATTTGATGGACTTTGAAGAGCAGTTCATGACTTATATCGTTCAGACGACGCTGAAAGAGCGACGAGCCGAGCTTGAGTTGTTGGAACGAGACACCAGCGCTTTGGAAAGAATCGAGGCTCCCTTCCCAAGAATTAGCTATGATGAGGCAGTTGAACGAATTGCCGCTATTCGGGAAGCGACTGACGACCCCGAAAAGAAGGCGTTGTTGGCGATGGAATGGGGGGATGATTTTGGGTCACCGCATGAGACGGAGTTGACGCAGCAGTTCGATAAGCCTGTTTTTGTATATGGGTATCCAACGGCCGTAAAGGCCTTCTATATGGAACCCTGGCCCGGCCGACCGGAGGTGTGTAAGAGCGTTGACCTGTTGGCCCCTGAAGGGTATGGGGAGATTATCGGCGGCAGCGAACGTATGAGTGATCCCGATGTCCTCATTGAAGCGATCAACCGCCATGAACTGCCCCTCGAAAATTACAAATGGTTCATCGACCTGCGCCGCTTTGGAACTGTTCCTCATAGTGGTTTTGGCCTGGGCCTTGAACGAACGGTGGCCTGGATTTGTGGCTTGAGCCATATCCGCGAAACTAGCCCCTTCCCCCGGACGTTGAACCGGATGAATCCTTAGGCTCAGTTAGCAGAAGTCAGTAAACGGTTAACAGTAGATTTCTACTGGAGTGTGATCAACCCGCTAGTACGGCCGCTTCCAACTGTTCAATTCTCCCGAGGATGACGAATAGCGAATCTAGAATAAATTGTTCATCTTCCTCAGTAACAAAGTTGCCTTCTTCTGCACAGGCAACTGAGATCGGGATTACAAGAATTCGTAAATCATTCAAAATTAATCGGTAACTTGTGTGCCGACTTTGCCATTCTGTTGGAACCTCTGTAAAAGCAGGTGAGTGTTCCCAAAGATCGTAATTGTTCCAGTAATTAGAACATTTAAACCCTGTATCATAATTGGTGCCTAACCCATGATACTCATAAAACGCCCTAACGGAATTGTGCAATGAAACGACGCTATTAACGAATATTCCCTGGTTCCAAGGCTGAATGGGGGTCATTGGGTATAAGGGAATTTCTGGAGTAGGGGGTGGGATCGGGGTGTTGGTCACTGGGGGTAATGTTGGAGCAGGAGTAAGCGTATTTGGTGGGGTTGCTGAAGGCGTTGGCGTATTGGTAGGTGTGCTGGTTGGTGTTTCTGTTGCCGTTGCAGTGGGTGTGTTTGTTGAGGTAGCTGTTGCGGTTGGCATTTCTGTCTTGGTCGCGGTTGGTTCTGGAGAATTTGTTGGGGTTGGTTCGGCCGTTTCCGTTTCTTCTACTTGGGCTATTGGAACGGCCGTTGATGTACCCGTAACTTCTTCTACCTGATTATTGCAACCAGCCAAAATCAAAATGCACACTATAAAAAGATATTTTTTCATGGGCCTCATCCTAGCAGGGATAGCATTAGTTAACATAAGGTATCTAGCTCTGGCTTGAAAAATTCGAATAATTCGTGAATTTGTTGCAATCTTTTTGCGAAATTTGTAAATGGTCTTCTAGTTAGGGGCTTTATTTAGAATTAACGATACTATACATCTTTTCTAAACTTTAGGAACCTCTATGTCAATCAAAACAAACACTTTCATAAAACGTACCCCTTTCTACTACGGTTGGATCATTCTTCTCGTTGGGACTATTGGTCTTATCCTAACTAGCCCCGGTCAAACTTATGCGGTTTCGATCTTTATTGAACATTTCATCGCTGATTTCGGCATTAGCCGTTCTCTAGTAAGCACGCTTTATACGGTTGGGACGTTGGCGGCTAGCTTATTGCTGCCTACAATCGGCCGTCAAATAGACAGACATGGGCCTCGTAAGATGATGACTTTGATTGCGATTTTCTTTGCGTTGGCTTGTATTTACATGGGCAGCGTTCAAAATGTCATCATGCTTGGTATTGGTTTTGTTTTGATACGGTTAGCGGGACAAGGTAGCTTGAGCCTTGTGAGTAATAATGTTATCAATCAATGGTGGGTCCGACGGCGGGGCATGGTTACTGGACTGGCTGGCATTGGCATGGCCTTGCTTGGTGTTGGCGGTTTTCCAAACCTGATTCAACAGTTGATTGATGTGTATGATTGGCGGTTAACTTATGCTATTTTGGGCGTTCTGATCGCTGTCATTTTAATTCCCTTAGTCCTTATTCTGGTGCGTGATACGCCGGAATCTGTTGGTTTGGAGCCGGATGGCGGGCTGTCTCGACCTACCAATGAGAGGTTGGCCGACAATGTGCTTGAGGAAAATTGGACGCGTGCTGAAGCGATACGAACCGCTCCTTTTTGGGTCTTGTCTTTGAGCGGGATGGCTATTGCCATGCTGAGTACGGGTTTGTTTTTTCATCTGGTCAGCATCTTTGCGGATAATGGTTTTTCATCGGATGTGGCTGTCTGGGTCTTAATTCCAGCGGCGGTTTTTACGGCCGTTTTCAACGTTATTGGCGGTTTCCTCTCTGACCGAATTAACGCCCGTATTTTAATGGCTGTCGCTTTGGTTATTTTGGCTGTTTCATTGGTTGCAGCCCCTATTATGAATACCTCTATTCTGGCGGTTGTGTTTGGTATCATGCTTGGGGGGACAGGCGGCTTTTCCCGGATAGTCAATTCGGTGGTTTGGCCTAATTATTTCGGCCGTAAACATCTGGGCAGCATCTCTGGCCTGGCTACAACTCTCCTCGTCCTCGGTACTTCTCTCGGCCCAATGCCTGTCGGCATCGCCCGCGACCTTCTTGGCAACTACAATCTGATTCTTCCCCTCCTGGCAATCATCCCGCTAGCCTTGGCCGTTGCCACGATACTTTTTGGCAAAAAGCCTGTTCGATTCGGATAGGTGATGCCGGTAAATAGTGAATGAAACGGCCGATTCCTTAACGATACACCCGTGCTACATCATTTCTCAGCCCCACAAAGATCGGGTGCAGGCAGGTGATGATTTCTGCAAGACGGCCGCCCACCGCTTCTTGATAGGCTTCTGTCAAATCTTGTGCTGGATAGACTTCATAAATCTTCGTCCAGCCTTTGTCCCACATCTCTGCTTCAATCGTTGGCCCTAAGACATCCTTGATTTCAAACAGATGGCGGCGAAAACCATCTAGCAAGTAGCGGTTGAGGTCTTTGTCTTTGGCTTCACAGTGCAGGCCCAACTCCCAGCCTTCAATCCCTCTCGGCCGTGACACCTCATAATGCAAGCGCGGTTCCCCATAATGAAATTGCACCAGCCATCGCCAGGGCTGCTTTACCTGAATGCCCTGCAAGTTCTGCGGCAGGGGAGCTACCACCAGTTCAGGGAGTGTTTTGAGGAACCTGGATTGGGAGAGTATGGCCATCGTTGGCTGGCATCATATCATCACTATTTGGCCTGGTCAAACATGTTATAATCTTCAGTGTGCCAGGTCGTATCCAGTGTAAACGGCAAAGGTTTTCAAGAAAAATGAGGCTGGTTGCAGTGGTTTACTTACCTAAGAGCGGCAACAAAACTGGATGAATAAAAGTTATTCAGGCTATTTATGGAGCATCTTTGAAGGAGGTAATCAAATGAGTCTATTTAGAAGGATTTTACAAATTCCTAGGGTGGTAATTGGCTGGCTATTTGCTTCGGATTGTAATCTGCCCTTGCCCTGCTCGCAAACAGTGACCAGTGACGACACAGCCTTATTAATCACCAATACAGGCGGCGGGCGGGCAGGTTGGTTCCGGGTAGATAATTTCAACAACAACCAATTTGCCCTGCGAGTGGGAACCAACGGCGATGCGCCTGCCTTGGGCGCTATTACGGGTGGCAGCAGTAATGCCGGATATTTCGAAGTCCAAGGTGGTAATTTTAACGATCAAAGCGCTATTCACGCCCGGAATGAGGCGAACGGCCGAGCGGGGTACTTCACTATTCCCAATTCAGAAAATAGTGAAAATGCTCTGGAAGCTCAAACTAGCGGTAATGGCACTGCCTTTTATGCTCGAACTTATGGCTTCGGTAACGCCATCATGGGTTATACCAACAGCGGAGCGGGTAAGGCTGGGTTGTTTCGCATTGAGAACAGTGGCAACAGTCAAGATGCTCTGCGAGGAGAAACGACGGGGAGTGGCTGGGCTGGCAATTTCATTGGTCATGGCAACAATAGTAAGGGCGTTCGCGTATGGGTAGCCAACAATAACCAGCCAGGATTGGAAGTTGCCAATGGCACAAAGAACGGTGTCGTAGCTACGTCTGATGGGGCACGGGCCTTGTATGCAGAGGAAGCGGCCGAAGTCTGGTTTAGCGATTATGGCTTTGGACAGTTACAGGGAGGCCAGGTAGAGGTAGCAATCGATACCGTTTTTGCCCAGACAGTCAATTTGGAGGAGCCATACCACGTTTTTGTGCAGTCCTATGGCACTGCGAACCTGTATGTTAGTGAGCGGAGTCAGACAGGTTTTGTCGTGCAGGGCCGTGATGGTGATGAGGATGTTGCTTTCTCTTATCGTATTGTTGCTAAGCGGTGCGGTTACGAGAAGCTGCGGCTTGAACGAAGCCCCTGGGCGGATATTGACCCCAACCTTTACCCTGAGCGGCGTGAAGAGTGGGAGGCTCAATTCTCTCCGATCCCAAATGATGCACCGGAAGAAAGCTTTCAGGGATGACTGACGTAGCTCATATGACTTAAATTTAGCCTGATTCCCAACTCCTTAATGCGATTGCGCTTACCCGGCCATATTCCATATTTCATCCCGGAATATTGGCCGGGTTTTCGTTTATCTATATGAAGGTAGAAAACCTTTGAATAGGTAATTGTTAGTTATCAAGGAGTTTTTGAAATGGCTAATATCTTTGTTTTAACCGCAGCAACAACCAATATTAAGTTAAATGGCAAGCGGCAAGGGGAAGTGGTTTTTACTGTATCTAATGCCACACAACGGCCGTTGCAAGGTCGGGCGCACATTGTGCCAGAAGGCGAAGCAGCTAGCGAGTGGTTCAGCCTGGATGGTGAGGCTGAACAAGCGTTTGCTGTGGCTGGCACGCAGCAGATCAGTGTCGAAATTTCTGTTCCACCCAACGCTCCGGCAGGTGATTATTACTTTCGTTTGAATATGGTCGGCGTAGAGAATCCTGATGAGGATTTTGCTGAAGGGCCATCGGTCTCTTTTGCTGTTCCTGAACCAGAAAAAAAGCGTTTTCCCTGGTGGATTTTATTAGTGATCTTTGTTGTTCTCCTCATTGTTGGCGGCGGTGTGTTTGCGCTGACGAGAATGCAAAAAGATGAGAATGTTGAAGCTACGCCGACAGTAGAATCTGTGGCGCTTGTAGATACGACAGCTACACGGGTTGCCCTAGAAACGGCAGCGGCCGAAGAGACGATGCAGGCAGCGGAAGCAGATGCAGGAACAGCTACTGCGCTGGCTTTAACGGCTGAGGCAGTGGAAGCAAGTGCGGGAACAGCTACTGCGCTGGCTTTAACGGCCGAAGCAGCGGAAGCAAGTGCGGGAACAGCTACTGCGGTGGCTCTAACGGCTGAGGCAGCGGAAGCAAGTGCGGGAACAGCTACTGCGCTGGCTTTAACGGCTGAGGCAGTTGGCGATAATGATAGCGATGGCTTAAGCAACAGTGAAGAGCAAAATCTGCAAACCGATCCCGACAATCCTGATACCGATGGTGACGGTCTGACCGATGGGCAGGAAGTAAACGAATACATGACTGATCCACGTAACAGCGACAGCGATGGCGATAATATATTGGACGGTGTTGATCCAAATCCGCTGCTCCCGCCGTTTGGCGAGTGTTGGCCCATATACGAGAGCGGAGACAGTGGCCCGGAGGTTCAGGCTGTCCGATATTTCATAGCCCTTAAAAATCCAGCCTTCCCTGTTTCTAATAACGAGACTTTTGACGGGAATTTGGAGACAGCAATCAGGGATTTCCAGGGTAGCAGTGGGCTGCCGGTAACTGGAAAGGTTGACGAGAATACCTGGCGCGCGCTGATTGTTATGATACGCCGACCTAATATAGGTCATGCAGCATCTGCTGTGCAATACTTGTTAAACGAGAAATTTAACTACAACCTGGATGTTGATGGTAACTTTGGTCCGCTAACTGATACTGCTGTAAGAACGTTTCAGGGTGACTATGATCTGACCGTTGACGGTATTGTTGGCCCAATAACCTGGTCAGCCTTGCTATGCGCGGCGTAATGAATAGTGAATGGCGTTAACAGTACATCGAATTATAAAGTAGTGTAACTGCGCATTTCATTATTGTCTCTCTATTTGCTTTGGAAAGTCAGGTTTTTTACTCCTACAGTAAAAAGCCTGACTTTTGAGTAACGTGTCGTATAATGGGAAGCCAATTATGGCTGCCGATAAGCAACGCACCTTTGGCCAGTATGACACCCCAGCTGATGTGGCTGATTTGCTGCTTGGCTTTTGCCTGCGTCGTCCAACTGACCGATTGTTGGACCCAAGCTGTGGGACGGGGGCTTTTCTGGCACGGGCGGCGAAATATCAGACCTGGTTGTCAGACGGCCGAACCCCTGAAATTCGTTTATGGGGAGTGGAGCTAGACCCAGAAGCGGCCGTTCTGGCAAAATTGACTATACCCGAAGCGGAGATCAATGAGAGCAACTTCTTTGCCCAAAAGCCTGACCCTTTGCGGCCGTTTGATGCTATCATCGGCAACCCACCTTACACCCGCGCTGAATGGATCAGCAGCCTGGGCGAAACTGAAGCTCTGGCTCAACAGATGTCTATCTTTGAGCCTGAGGGCGACAGACCTGTTTCAGCCCGAACTGCTCCCAAAAGTATCCTCAATCGTCGGGCGGGGTTGCACGCTCACTTCTTTATTCATGGGACTCAGTTTTTGCGGGAAGGTGGCCGTTTCGGTTTTGTTGTCCCTAATAGCTGGCTTGATGTTGCCTATGGTGAACGGTTGAAACAGTTTCTTCTCGACCATTACAAGATCATCGCTCTGATTGAATCAAATGTTGAACGGTGGTTCGACCAGGCTAAAGTGAATACCTGCCTCGTCGTCTTGGAAAAGTGTCGTGATGCGAAAGCCCGGGCGAATAATTTGGTGCGCCTCGTTAGGCTTCGAAGGCGGCTTGAAAATTTAGTCGCCTATGATGCCTCGGATAACCGTCGTTGGACGCAGGTTGAGCGGCTAACGACGCGAATGCTGCCGGGCAGTAGCAATGAAACGGCCGATATTGCCGTTCGTGTCATACCCCAAAAGCTGATGTTCCCCAAAGAAAAATGGGGTGTGGCCCTCCGTGCGCCTTTGGTCTATTGGCAAGGGAGACAGCAGGTGATTGCCCGACCGCTGGAAAAGTGGGCGGCCGTTCAACGGGGCTATACGACGGGCGCTAACAATTTCTTCTACCTCGATGATGAAGCTATCGAAAAGTGGGGCATCGAACCCCAATTCTACCGACCTTTGCTGAAATCCTTACGAGACGTTCATGGCCGAAAAATCACAACGGCCGACTGTGATCAATATGTTTTAACTATCTCTCCGACGGCCGACCTTGACGGAACGGCTGCTGCTGAATATATCAGTTATGGCGAGTCGCAAGGCATTCACAACCGCCGCACCTGTCGTGGTCGGCAACCCTGGTACAGCTTGCCGGAACAGCAAAGGGCCGACCTTGTTTTAGCTAAGGGTATTTGGCAGCGTCACTTTGCCGCTGTTGTGGCAGATGAGTTAGTTATTGACCAACAGCTTTATCAAGTGCGGCTGGCTGAAAGTGTGCCAACCTTTGCGGCGGCTGCCCTCTTGAACAGCGCCTGGTTTGCATTACAATTAGAGCTGCAAGGACGGGTTAACTTTGGTGAAGGTGTTTTGTGGATTGCGGCTTATGAATTAACGGCCGTTCGCCTGCCGGACTTGCGCTACTTATCAGATGCACAGTTGAATGAGTTAACCTCTCTATTTGAAGATTTGCAAGATCAACCCGTGACAACGATTGAAGAGGCTGTGCTGTTGCCAGCGCAACAGGCATTAGACGATTTCGTCTTTGAGCTAGTTGGTTTGTCGAAGGAAGATGGAACGGCCGTTACTGCGGGTTTATTAGAACGAATACACATTCGACTAGCTAAGGCAAGAAATTGATGGAACCGACCAACGACTTTCGGGAAAAGTATATGACCATTCATACCTTATTGGCTGATGAATATGGTCATCCAACTTGGCGACAACATCTGCCTCCCATAGATGAATTGGTTAGCACAATTCTGTCCCAGAGTACCTCGGACCTGAATCGGGACAAAGGGTTTGATGCTCTCAAAGCCCGCTATCCATCGTGGGAAGCGGTGATGAACGCGCCGGAAGATGAGGTGATTGAGACAATTCGGCCAGCAGGGTTGGCTAACCAGAAAGGGCCTCGCATTCAGAAGGCGTTGCGTTATGTGGAGGAGAAGAATGGCGATCTTAGCCTCAATTTTTTGTCTGAGTTACCATTGGAAGCGGCAAAAACATGGTTGACAAACATTAAAGGCGTTGGCCCAAAAACGGCGGCTATCATTTTGTTGTTTGCTTTTGGACGACCTGCTTTTCCCGTTGATACTCACGTTCACCGGGTGAGCGGCCGTCTTGGCCTTATTGGGCCAAAAGTAACGGCTGACAAAGCGCATAAAATATTGGAAAATGTAGGTTATCCTGAAACGTATTACGCATTTCATCTAAATGTTATTCGACACGGTAGGGAAGTGTGCAAGGCTCGCAACCCAAATTGTGAGCAGTGTGTTTTGAGAGATTGTTGTAATTATTATTTAGGAACAGGAAATGACTGAGCAAACTGGCGATCTTCAACAAGCCAGACTGGCAGCGCTCTATGAAGTAAGCGCTAAACTAGGAACAACGCTCGACTTGGGAGAGTTGTTGAACCTAGTGATGGATTCTATTATCCAATTAACGGGCGCTGAACGAGGGTATTTGGTTCTGAAGGATGATACAACTGAAGAATTAAGAACGATGGTTGCCCGGAACGTTGATCAGGAGACTATTGCTGCGGGTGGCGCGATGCAGATTAGCTTAACGGTTGTTCAGCGAGCCATATCCAGTGGACAAGGTATTGTTACTGATAACGCCCAGGAAGATGATCGCTTCTCTAGCCATCAAAGCGTAGTTGGCTACCAACTTCGCTCCATTTTGTGTGCGCCTCTGAGGGCTAGAGGTCGGATAATTGGGGCTGTATTTGTTGATAATCGCCTCTTTTCTGGCGTTTTTAATCGTGAAGATCTGGAATTACTAGAAGCCTTTACTAATCAGGCGGCGATGGCAATCGACAATGCCCGCCTATTTACTCAGACTGACAAAGAGTTGGCCAGGCGGGTGGAGGAGCTGACGCTTTTCCAACGAATTGACCAGGAACTCAATAAGTCGCTTGACCTAAATCGGGTCTTGGGGTTGGCTTTGGATTGGGCTATTACGTTGACTGGCGCTGAAAGTGGTTCCATCGGTTTAATGGAGCAAAATGAAGAAGGGGAGCGGCTCTTGTCGTTGTTAGCACATTCGGGCCATGAAGATCACCCGTTACCGACTGTCTCCGAAGATCATCCTGTTTTGTCTAAAGTGTTGGCTGACAAGGTTTCTGTGCAGACCCAAGATGTAACGGCCGAACAGGCGATTGATGGCTCTGCAATGGCTGTCCAGCTTGCTGTGCCAATTAAGGGTGAGGGGAATGTGACTGGTCTCATCACGCTGGAAAGTCAAGCGTTGATCCATTTCGGCCAAGCAGATGTGGCCTTTGTTGAGCGGTTGGCCGACCGAGCCGCCGTTGCTATTGAAAACTCGCGCTTGTATGAGGCTATTCAGGCTGCAAATGCAGCCAAGAATGAGTATATTTCAATTGTCACCCATGAATTACGTTTGCCGATGACTTCGATTAAAGGCTACACTGATCTAATCTTAGGCGGCATGGTTGGTTCTTTGAATGAGCAACAAAATGAGTTTCTCCAAATCGTTAAACGTAATCTGGATCGAATGAGCATTCTGATTCGTGATTTGTCGGACATTAGTCGGATTGAAAGCGGCCGAATGCAATTTGAGCTTGACCGGTTCAGCTTGACTGAAACATTGGCTGATGTACTCGATTCATTGCGGGAATCGATCGAAGCGCGAGATCAGAAACTTGTGCTGAACTTGCCTGAAAATCTAGCTGATGTGTATGCAGATCAGAATCGGATCGGGCAAGTGTTGACGAATCTGATTAGTAATGCCAATAAATATACGCCAGATGGTGGTGATATTACTGTTTGGGTGCAGCAAAACGGCCGATTTGCCAGAGTCAATATTATTGATACTGGTATCGGTATTTCTGAGGAAGATCAAGCAAGGTTGTTTACCCAATTTTTCCGTTCAGATAGTGAAGAAGTTCGAGAACAAGTTGGTTGGGGATTAGGGCTGTCAATTGTAAAGAAGATGGTCGAGGCTCAGGGTGGAGAGATTGAGTGTGAAAGTGAAATAGGTAGCGGCAGTAACTTTACCTTCACCATCCCCTTAGCCAGCTAGCATGTGCCGCAGTCATTTCGTCAAGAAAATAAGTTTGTCAAAGTAAGGCATCATATCTATCATAAGATAACTTCAGGCGAGATAGTGATTATGAACGATTCAAACGGATTGAAAATATTACTTAGTTACAATATCAAAACCAACGATATGCAGGCTTATTATGAATTTGTCCTCGGCCGTTATATTCCCACCTTGCAAGCAATGGGCTTGGAGATGAGCGAAGCCTGGCATACTGAATATGGCGATTATCCAAATCGACTCATTGGCTTTGTCGCCCGTGATCAACAAACCATTTCAAATTTAATGATTGATGAAACATGGGAAGATTTGAATGAGCGACTAGAGGAATTTGTGACTGACTTTAGCTATAAGGTTGTTCCTTATACTGTTGGTTTTCGGTATTAGACGTTTTCAGAAGTTCAAATTCTTTAAGAAGTTGAACTTCTAAGCTACTAGGCTATCCAAATAAAAGAAACAATCATGAGTGAAGTACCTGTCATGAAAAAAGTAAAGAAACATCGCTTAATCCTTTTTGAGATTTTGAGTAAACGACTGCGTAATAAGATTCTATTGCTCTTATTGTTCTTACTAGGTATTGGTATTTACGATCTTTTCAATCCGATTTTGGATGATGCTATCTGGTTTTATTTTTGGATAGTCATTGGGTTTGTTTTTCTGCTCTGGTTTTATTATGCCATCATGATGCCCCGGGCTTCGATTCAAGCTCGGCCGAAATCGCTCCGACTTCAGGGGCCGATATACGCTATTAATATCAGTTACGGCCGAATCTACTCTGTCACCTCAGCCCAGATGGGACAGCATTATCCATTCAACGAGTTAAAGGGAAGAGAAAAGGGTGTGTTGGAGCCGCTCTATAATCGGACTTGTGTCTTCATCGAATTGAACAGCTACCCTAAAGCCTTCCGCTGGCGGCGACTGTGGTTTCCCGAATTTTTATTCGGAACCAGCCGAGCAGGCCTGGTTTGTGTTATTGAGGATTGGTTAGAGCTAAGTAAGGATGTAGAAGCCTATCGCGGGAATCGGTATGAGCGTGTTCATAATGCTGATAAAGGGGGATCTCGCTCTCTGGCTTCTCAGGTGTTGCTAGAAGATTAATCCATAGCGCTGATTACAGTCTGATAGAGACTTTCAGCGTGTAAACTCTCCAAAGTATGGCAGGGGGCATCTAACTTTTCCGCTAATAGTTGGGCCAAGCCCTGGTCGAAGGCGGCATGTTCCATATTGATAACCACCGACCGAATGCCGGAATCCTGGATCATTTTGGCAATTCGATGAGCCTCTTGCTGGGGAGGCAGGTCGGTTAGGCTAACATTTCCCGCCCCATCGGTCAACAGAATCATCATCGGCATGACATCGGGGTGTGTGTTGGCTTCCTGGCGAAAAATATTGTAGGCCATGATTAATCCGGCGGAGAGAGGGGTTTTGCCGCCAACGGCAATATCTACTAAGGCTTTGCGGGCTAACTGAACGGAGTTTGTTGGGGCCAGCACTAAGTTGGCATCATTTTTGTTGAACACAACCAGCCCAACCCGGTCTCGTCGTTGGTAGGCATCGGTAAGGAGGGACATGATGGCTCCTTTGGTCGCTTCCATCCGCTCGGCAACGGCCATGCTCCAACTGGCATCCACCACGAATAGCACTAAGTTGGCGGAACGACGGACGCGCACCTTTTCGCGGAGGTCGCTCTTTTTGAGGGCTAATGCCATCTTGGAGGTGTCCCGTTGTCTTTGATAGGGGGCGGCGGCCCGCAGCGTGGCATCGAAGGCCAGGTCTCTTACCTTGTCTTTTTTAGGGAGGCGGGATTGGATGTAACGGCCGCGTTTGCGGTCTGTCTTTGTTCGAGAGCGACGACCAGCCTTGTTACGGGTTAGTCTGTCTAGCTGGGTATCGAGCCGTCTGGCTGTAAATTCTTTGGCAGAAGCAACCTTTTGTCCCCCTTCCCACCACTGTCCTTGTTGGGGTGATTGGGGCACGGTTTGGGGGCCGGCTTCGGTTTGGGCGGTTTCTGACCCTTCGGCCGATTCGCTATCTAACGTTTTTTTTTACTTGCCTGGCTTTCGTCGGCGCTTTCTAGCTGTTCACCCGGTTCGCCGCTGCCCCATTCGCTTTGAGCCTGGGACAGACGCTCTTCTAGTTCGTACATGGTGACTGTATCATCCTGGAAGGGGCGGGATTTCATACGGTGGGGCAGGGCTAGTTCGGCTGCCAGGATAATGTCTTCATCCGTAACAGCATCACGACCTTTGAAGGCCGCATGGGCCTGGGCGCCTCTGAGGATAACAAGGTCTGCCCGGTGTCCATCTACCTTCATAGAGGCAGTTAACCCGGCAATGGAGGCTAAATCGCGCCGAGAGTAGCTAACTTTATTGACTAGCTCACGACCCAATGAGATCTGTTCCGATAATGCGCTTTCCTGTTCTGTCCATTTTTCTCGGAAGCTATCGGGGTTTCGCTCAAAATTGATGCGGCGTTCCATAATTTGGATACGGTATTCTGGCTCTAGTAGGCCGCTGATTTGGACAGAAAAGGCGAAACGGTCGAGTAATTGCGGCCGTAAATCACCCTCCTCTGGGTTCATTGTGCCAACCAGGATGAACTTTGCTGGATGGCTAAAGCTGATGCCTTCTCGTTCGACTACATTGACGCCCATTGCAGCCGAATCTAGCAGTAAATCAACCACATGATCGTCAAGCAAGTTGACTTCATCTACATAGAGCAGTCCCCGGTTAGCTGAGGCCAGCACGCCGGGTTCAAAATGTTTTTCGCCCCGTTGAATGGCCTTTTCAATATCAAGTGTTCCAACTACGCGATCTTCTGTGGCGCTGACTGGTAAATCGACGAAGGATGTTTGCCTGATGGTTGTGGTCAGGTTGCCATCTGCATGTCGCATCCGACAGTCATCGCACCACTCGTTTATGAGGATGGGCGAACAGCCAAAGCGACAATCTGCCACAACATGAATGTCTGGTAATAAGGCTGCTAGGGCGCGAGCGGCCGTAGATTTGGCCGTGCCACGTTCACCTCGAATGAGAACGCCGCCAATTTGGGGGCTGACGGCATTTAATATTAAGGCCCGCTTCATGCGTTCTTGGCCGACGATGGCTGTAAAGGGAAATACTGCTCTACTCATTTATGATATTCTCCAGCTTTTGGCGAAATATTTTGAATGTAGTAATGGTTTCGCCTGTGACGTTGGATGATTATACTGAAAGGAGAATGAGTTGCAACGCCTTTCGCTAGACTCCCAGGTGTTGTTTATACTCTCAGTAGGTAATTGGCATAATCTGGTAGAAATTGGAGGTCAGTTTATATGGATATTTCTGGACAAAGAATTTCCTTTTCGATGGTTCCCCGTCAGTTTTGGTTGGGACTAATCTTGATAGCCATTTTCTGGCCGTTGAATTGGCTATTAGAAGGACTACGAACCCATCTTCTTTTCTTTCCGCTTTGGCTGGGGTATATCCTCGTTGTTGATGGAATAGTTTTCCTCCGAAAGCAAACCTCCTTATTGACCCGAAACAAGCGAGCGTTTATTGGTTTGTTCCTGGTGTCGATGCCGATTTGGTGGCTGTTTGAAGTCGTAAATTGGCGAACCCAAAATTGGACTTATTTGGGACGGGAGAGCTTTTCTAATTTGTCCTACTTTGTCTTGGCATCGCTCAGTTTTTCGACAGTGATTCCGGCCGTTTTTGGAACGGCCGAACTTGTCAGCACGATGAATTGGCTGAAACGATCGCCTAAAGGGCCGGAGATTAAACCAACTCCGACCGTTCTGCGGGTCTTTTTTGTTATTGGGTTGGTCATGTTGTCGGTCATGTTTATCTGGCCCAAGGTGTTTTTCCCCTTCATCTGGTTGTCGTTTTACTTTATGCTGGCTCCGGTTAATGTCTGGCTGGGCAATCGATCGTTGTCGGAATATACGGCCGTTGGCAACTGGAAACCGGTCGTTGCCCTCATGGTTGGCACGGTTATTTGCGGTTTCTTTTGGGAGATGTGGAATATCTATGCTTTCCCAAAATGGATATACCATGTCCCCCCCTTTGAGTTTCTTTATATTTTTGAGATGCCTTTGCTCGGTTATGGCGGTTATCTACCTTTTGGGCTGGAGCTTTTCGCCTTTTATCAGTTGGTGGTCGGCTTGTTTGGCTTTAAGCAGTTAGGTAGCTATGTTCGGATCAGTGAGCAGTGACCGGTAAACGGTTAACTGTTAACTGTTTACTGGCATTATTTGATGGTTCGGCCGACTGCCCCGGCGATGGCTTTCATCTCTGCTACTAATTGGGCGAACCGTCTTGGTTTGAGTGATTGACCACCATCTGAGAGGGCTTCATCTGGGCGGGGGTGAACCTCAATAATGAGGCCATCTGCTCCGGCGGCAACACTGGCTTTGGCAGCAGCGGCGACATATTCCCATTTGCCAGTGGCATGGCTGGGATCGGCGATGATGGGTAGATGGGACATCTGCTTCATGACGGCAATGGCGTTGATGTCGAAGGTGTTGCGGGTGTATTTCTCGAAGGTGCGAATACCCCTTTCACAAAGCATCACCCGGGTATTGCCATGACTGAGAATATACTCGGCCGACATAAGCCACTCTTCCATCAAGCTGCTCATGCCCCGTTTGAGCAGGACCGGGTGCTGTGATTTACCAACCGCATGGAGCAAGGCGTAATTTTGCATATTACGCGCCCCAATTTGGAGAATATCAGCATACTCACAAACGAGGGGAACCAATGCTGGTTCCATTACTTCGGTAACAATAGGCATTCCGGTCTGTTCCCGGGCTTCGGCCATATACTGTAGCCCTTCTTCGCCCAAACCCTGAAATGAGTAGGGAGAGCTGCGGGGCTTGAAGGCGCCACCTCGCAAGATGTGCGCCCCAGCCTCTTTACAAGCGTGGGCGGTTTCGAGAATCTGACTTCGACTTTCTACTGAGCAAGGGCCGGCCATTAAAACGATTTCGTTGTTGCCAACGGTGTTGCCCCCAATGGGAAAGGCGGTGTCATTAGGCTTGAAATCCCGGCCAGCCAGCTTGAACGGCTTTAGAACCGGAACGCATCGTTCAACACCACTCATACGTTCAATTTGTTCGCGGTCAATGGGACGGCCGTTTCCAATCAGCCCGATTATGGTGCGTTCATCTCCCTCGGAGAGATGGGCTTTGTAGCCCGCATCTTCAATTCTAGAGATTATGGCCGATATTTCGCGCATATTTGCCTGGGATTTCATTATGACAATCATCATCTTATTACCTTTTCCATTTGAGTTTATAAGCTTGTTACACGACTGTTCCGGTGTCGTCATATATTGAATGTTATTATTGAAGTACCACATTATAGCAACCTGTTAAAATTATCCGATTTACGCTCCAACTTTCAGGACAGCGTCATCCATATTAACCACCGCTTCAATTTCTTCCAGCGGAATAGGGGGTAATTCGCTGCGGTCAGGTCGGAGATTTTTGGCTTGTCGGAGATATACATGGACAATGTCCTTCGGATGGCGGCTTGTATTCCAATGAACTAATATCCGAATGCAGCGAGGTAAGCTGTCGGGAACCTCCATTTCATTGCCACAAAGGAGGGCGGTGTCATACCAGCCAAGTTGTCGGGCAGCAAGGGCTGGAAAGGTTGCATTCAAGTCTGTTGTCGTCGTAAATATGGCGCTGGCAACATCATCGGCTTCAATGCCATTTGCTCTGATGATGATGTAGAGTAACTCTCTGGTCGCAGAAAGAATGGCTTCAGGGCTGTTTTCTTCAACTGTGGTTGCCCCTCTGATGCCACGACAGGTTATTTCAAACTGTTTGTTGGCGCTTCCTGTACGGCCGTTTCCATTAACTTGAATCTCAGACATTTTCTATCCTTTTGTTTGTAAATTTGCCCATAAAACAAAAAAGACGCGGGTTCGCCGCGTCTCTTAGAACTTAGTTGTCTTTTCCTGTTTTTTAATCAGGCAAAATCAACCGCTCGCCAGTTTGCGGCGTTAGTGTGATATGCCCAAAAAAATAAAAGTAACAGGTTTGCATTTGCATGGCGAGCATCATAACAGGTTGACTAGCTTTCGTCAAGGATATTTGCATTTTCCATCCAGGCCAATAGTTTTAACAAAAAGCGCGGGCTAACTTCTTTCGTCTTTTCTGCTAAACGAGGGTGCCCGACTGTAGCATAGTAGGCTGCAATTTCCTTCGCTTCGCCGCCCATCGGGTGCCCGTCTAAGACGACAAAGACAATAGGTCTGGGGGTGATCCGATAAAGGTAGCGACTAATAAAATAGCTGTGGGGATTGTCGTTATTAAAGATATGCCAGGCATCAAACACATCTTGGGCTGCGCCGATGGAGATAACGCCCTTGATTTTTTCCAATTCACAAGCCCAGAGCATGGCTAAACCGGAACCATGAGGTTGTCCAATGATAATTGCTGGCTCAGGAAGCAAGTTGCAGAAAATTTCGATGTCTGCCCATTGGTCGGCTAAAGTTAGTCGTTTTTTGCTGCTGGCATGAAGTAAATATCGCAATGGGTCGAGGGCAAAAACCTCATGGCCTGCTCGGGCCAATCGGAGACATATCTCATCATCTACCAGACTAAAACTACCCGGTGTGGAAAGGTATATCAAAGGTGGTTTGGCACCTTCATCATTGTTTTTGGCTGAATAATGATAATATTCAAGGATGACGCCTGGCCGAATCGGTAAGATAGCTGCATTGCCATGGCCGTCTGGTTGTCCGAGACCGATGATCTCAACATCACCGAAGCGTTCAGCCGCCCAGATTTGAAGCCCTTCAATGTCTCGTTTGAAATTTTTATCGCCTCGGCTACCGTCACTGTCTCCCGTTCCCCGGAGATCAAAAACGAGATGGGCGGCTTTGCCTTGTCGCCATTCGACGTTAATGTCTTGGCGGGCACAGTTGATTAAGGATGTTTTGGTGAGGGGATAGCGAGGAACCCAAATATATAGAGATTCTACGTCAGCGTCTTTCAGCCCCTTGGGTTTGATCAGAAGGCAGTCGAGATAGATTTCATCGCTGCTTAAAACGCCGAAGGCTTCTTCTTCATATAAGGAATCTACGTTCATTTATTTTGTCGATGGTGAAATGTCATGTTGGCAAATGGAATAGTTAATTCGTTGTTGGTTCAATGCTAGCCTCAATAGCATAGGCATAATTAGGAATTAAGGCAACCGCTGCATTGTGCAATTCGATGATGGTCTGGCTGCTAGTGAAATAGCCACTAAGCATTTCTTGGAGAATTCGGGATACGGTCAGGTTTTCATATAGTTCGGTAATGAGGCGGCCCTGTTTTTCTTGAAAGGCCCAACGGTTGGTGCTTGTTATGCCTGTGAGGAGTTGGTCGGTTAGTTCTTGGCCAAAAATGTCTGTGAGGCTTGGTTGGCCGTCGCCTAAGGGTAATTCTTGCCATTCAGTGAGGAAGTTATTGGTTTCGGCCGTTTCACCTTGTCGCAGCGGAATTTTTCGCTCTGGGTTCACGGCCAGCCATTTCATGTAGCCTTCATTAAACCAATATTCGGCGAAAACGGCCGCAGCCTCTTCCTCAGCCACCGTTGTAATGCCTAACGTTGTCACGGCGCTAAAGTTAGCCGTTGTGGCAAATTCACCCCCACCTTGTAACTGGGTTAGAAAGCCACTGTTGTCCACTAGGAAATTCGGGGAGGTGCAGGCGGCGCAGGCAACAGGAAAATCTTCGTCCAGCCCAGCCAACGCTGGCAAAACAGCTGGAGAGGCCATAATAATTCCTGTGCGACCGGCTAAATAAGCATTAAGGGCGCTGGTGTCGGTCTGGATGTCGGATGGACTAAATTGGTTGATGAGGGAGAGGTAAAAGTCTAACGCTTCTAAGCAGGCTGGATGTAGCAGGGTAACTTCGCCTTTCTGGTCAATAAGTTGGCAGCCGTTGGCGGCAGCCATAAATTCAAAAGTTTGATGGGTGGTGACCAGCTTGGAATCGGTTGGGACAACGATCCCAGAAATAATGCTGTCTGGTTGAAAGATTGTTTCAGCAGCCGTTATCAAGTTGTTGTAGTTGGTCGGTGGGGGTAGCCCGCGTTCGGCAAACCAATCGCTGCGATAGATGATTAGCTCTTGCCAGCCATCGCTGGGCAAGGCAGCCAGGGTGCCACTTTCGTCTAATGTTACTAAGTTTAATGCACCGACATCAAAGGTGGCTCGATCAAGTTTGTCGGCAACGGCCGTTGCCGCAGCCGGATCAAGAATGCCCTCTGCTGCCCAGCCGATCGTGTATTCGATTGGATGTAAGATTAAATCGGGTAGGGTGGCGGAGAGGACGGCCGTTTCAACCAATTCAGGTAGAAAACTAGGTGAAACTTGGATAATCTCTATCTGTACATTGGTCGCTTCGGTAAATTCCTGAGCCATTTCATTTAAGGCTAGCGAATGGGCGTTCGAGGTTTCATTGACCCAGAGGGTAATTGTCTCGTTAGGGGCTATTTCAACTGGGGTTGGGTTCGGTTGTAGCTCGATTGGATCGGCCGTTGCTGTTGGCGCTACTGATAATGTCGGCGTACTTTCTTGAGTTGGATCGATTTCAGCTTGGGCAGTTTGGGTTGCCAATCTGGGCGGGTCGAGAACGGCTGGACGACAGGCAACAAGCAGAGCGATGAAGAGTAATCCCAGCAAGCCAGGAATACGGTATGGGCGAAGATGATTGTTCATTAAGTAACCTTAACTTCCCGGAGGTTAATTTTGGACTGAATTTGTTGAGGAGAAAACTCCAGGAAGATTTTTAACTCTTTTAATTAGCAGTGTATTTACTGTTATCGTTTACCGATTGCGTTCATAGATGACCCTTAGGCCAGCTAACGTCAGCCAGGGGGCGATTTGGTCGATGATCTCAGTTTCAGATGCGATGTTGACAATAAGTCCGCCAGTGCCGATGATGAGGGGGATAATTGGGTTAGCTGGATCGGCGTAGGTGTCATTCAATTCGGCCGTTATACGGTTGACGACTCCCTCAATTAAGCCGACATAGCCGAAGATGAGGCCGGATTGCATGGCGTGGACGGTGTTTCGGCCGATCGCTTTTGGCGGCGCTTCGAGGGCAACACGGCCGAGCTGGGCTGCTCGACTAGAGAGGGCTGAAGCGGCCACGCCTAGCCCTGGGGCGATGGCTACGCCAAGCAGTTCGCCTTTGTCTGAGACAACGTCAAAGGTGGTGGCTGTGCCAATGTCGACCACAATGCTGTAACCGGGAAAGAGGTAATGAGCGGCAGCGGCATTGACGATTCGATCTGCGCCTACTTCGGCCGGATTTTCGGTCAATACTTGGATGCCGGTATCTGTCTCTGCGTTCACCAGGAGCGGGGTTTGCCCTAAGTAAATCTCGCAGACGGCGATAAAAGTGCCTGTTAGGGGGGGGACAACGCTGGAGATGATCGCGGCAGTTACCTTTTCGGCCGCGTTTGCTTCCCGGAGCAGACTTTTTAGATAAACGCCGTATTCATCGACGGTCTGATCGTGAACGGTGCGAAGCCGCCATTGGTGTTCCCAATTTCGGCCGTTCCACAGCCCTAAAGTGATGTTTGTGTTGCCAACGTCAACGGCTAATAACATGGGGCCGATTGTAGCTGAGATGGAAACGTTGGAGCAAGTCAGGTCGGCAGTTCTCATTTTGTATTGTTCTCTTTGGGGGGGTTGATGTAAACTGTTTTGGCTGTCACAGATAGTAAAATTTGAATGAAAAGGACTTGCCACGAATTACACAAATTACACGGATTTTTTCTATAGTTTGTAACTGTTCAGGTGACAGTTACTTTATGTAGGGGAATTGGTCTACAAATTTGATATTAAAGTGACTGTCACCTCTAAGGCTGAATGGTTACTAAAATTCGTGTAATTCGTGGCTAAAAGAGAAAATGGTTCAACCGCCAGCATCTGAATCGGCCGAAGACAAACTTCGTCGGCGTAATCGAGAACTATCGATCCTCAACACAATCGTGGAGGCTTTGAATCGTTCGGTTGATTTGGACGAAGCCTTAGAGGCCACCTTGGGTCAGGTTGCTGAACTGCTTGATCTACATACTGGCTGGGTTTGGCTGCTGCGAGAGGGGACGGGCGATTCCTATTTGGCTGCTACTAAAGATCTGCCGCCTGCCCTGGCTAATAATCCGATTCGGATGGAGGGGAACTGCTACTGTCTAGATACCTACCGGGCGGATGACATGGAAGGGGCAGCTAATGTTAATGTGGTGACGTGCAGCCGCCTGAAATCGCTGGTCGACGGCACAGATGGCCTTCGTTATCATGCCAGCATTCCCCTCTATGCCGGCGAGGAAAAGTTGGGCGTTCTCAATGTGGCTAGCCCCGATTGGCGAGAGTTGTCAGAAGGCGATTTGCGGTTGCTGCACACAGTTGGCGATATGCTTAGTATTGCTGTTGAGCGGGCCCGTCTATTTGGCAAGAGCGCCCGGCTTGGCGCTTTGGAAGAGCGTAATCGGCTAGCGCGGGAGATTCATGATACGCTGGCGCAAGGTTTAACGGCCGTTACCCTCCAACTCGAATCGGCCGATGTCCTGCTTGAATCGGAAGCTGATGTAACGAAAGTCCAAAAAACGGTCCAGCAAGCCCTTTCGCTGACGCGGGCTAATTTGGAAGAGGCTCGTCGTTCTGTCCTGGACTTGCGAGCCGCGCCGCTTGAAGGTCGTTCGCTGGAAGAGGCGTTGGCGCTTTTGGCCAAAGATCAGGCGGAACGGGCCGGATTTGAGGCCCACTTTGAGGCGGTTGGCACAAATCGGCCGCTTTTGGTTCGGGTTGAAGTCAGCCTATACCGCATCGCCCAAGAAGCGCTCTCAAACATCGTCCAACATGCTCAGGCTTCTCATGTCACCTTACATCTCTCAATAACGACTGAGGCGGTCACGATGTCGATTGAAGATGACGGCCAGGGCTTTGACCCGGCCGAAACGGCGAAGAATCGCTATGGCTTGATCGGCATGAATGAACGGGTCAGCCTCCTAGGCGGTCAGTTGCACATTGAAACGGACCCCGGTGCGGGAACGCGATTGGTGGTGACTGTGCCGCATTAATATCCGTAGTCAGTAATCGGTAGTCGGCAAACAGTTTTTGTCTAAACTTGCTGCTACCGACTACTGACTACCGACTACCTCGATACGGAGAAAAAAATGGATAAACCAATTCGCATTCTGGTGGCCGATGATCATCCGGTTGTCCGGGATGGGCTGGTTGCTATTTTAGGCACCCGGCATGATTTTGAGGTGGTGGGTGAGGCTGGAAACGGCCGTGAGGCTATCGCCCAATATGAGCAGTTCCGGCCCGATGTGGTCTTTCTCGATCTGGAAATGCCTGGGATGGATGGGGTGGCTGTCCTTCAAGCGCTGCGGCAGCAAGACCCGAATGTGAAGGTAATCATCTTCACGGCTTTTGATACGGATGAGCGTATTGTGGATGCGGTGCGGGCTGGAGCGGCTGGCTATCTCTTGAAGGGGTCACCTCGTGAAGAGGTTTTTCGAGCGGTGCAGGTGGTCAATTCTGGCGGCTCTCTTTTACAGCCTGTTGTAGCTTCTAAATTAATCAAGCAGATGAGCCAGAGCGTGGCTCATCCAGAACTGCCGGAATCTCTGACACCCCGCGAACAAGATGTCTTGAAGCTGCTGGCACAGGGGTTGCAGAATAAGGAGATTGCGGCTGAATTGGTTATCAGCGAAAGGACTGTTAAATTTCACGTTAGCTCTATTCTGAGCAAGCTAGATGCTGGTAATCGTACTGAAGCGGTTACGATTGCGGTGCAACATGGGCTGGTTGAGCTATAGTCTCTTTATCAAAATGGGGGTTAGATAGGCAGGAGAGAAGGTAACGGATAAATGGCAGGGTTCCCCCCACCTATCCAACCCCTACCGTATATTGATTAGTTTTGCGAAGTTGGATGACCGTAGGAAAAGGGGCATGAAAAAATCGAAGAAGAATCGAAAATCGAAGAAACAGAAGAAGCAGAAGCCGATTCAAAAGACAATCATTAAAGCGGCGGGGGGCTTGTTGTGGCGAGAGACGGAGCGAGGGATGGAGTTGGCGGTGGTGCATCGGCCTCGTTATGATGATTGGACGCTGCCGAAAGGCCATCTTGATCCGGGGGAGGGCTGGGAGGAAGCGGCCGTTCGGGAGGTGTTTGAAGAGACGGGCTGTCGGGCGACGCTGGGGGAATTTGCTGGAACTGTCTCTTATCTAGTCAATAACAAAGCTAAGATGGTGCTGTTCTGGCATATGCTTTTGGAAAGGGAAAATACCTTTATTCCTAATCGTGAGGTCGACCAACTGCTTTGGCTCACAAGGGGGCGAGCATTGGAAAAGTTAGATTACCAGGCTGAACGCGCCATACTGAGTCAAAGCAACCCTTTCACGGAATAGTTTGCTGATTTTAGTTCAGGATTTATTGAGATCGGCACGAGAAATGTGGTGCTGATTCTCTTTTGTTTTATACTTCAATTATTAATGGTTTCAGTCTAATTCTCAAATATTTGAGATTTGCCTGAGTAGATACAACTCAAAAGGATAATAATATGAAAACCAAACGATTTATTGTGCTGGTACTGCTTGTATTGCTGGTGTCAACGGCCGTTGTTGGGGTGTTGGCGGCGGCTAGTTTGCCTGTTGGTCAAGAAACGGCCGCGACCGAGGAATACCTTTCTATTGTCTCAGAGGAGACGGGGATGCGGGCATCGAATGTGGCTGATGCCGATTCCTGCAACTTTAGTGGCAAATATGAGGTTTATCTCTGCCGTCCTGAGGCGCCAGCCGTTTTGCCGAAGCGCAATCCGGCCCAGGTCAGTCAAGCTCTAGAAATGTTAGGCACCGTCGGCCTGGTCTTGGTTCCCGATTCAACCAACGACCGAATTATGGCCTTTGACCCGACGACGGGCGATCTCGTTAATCCCAACTTTGTTGCTCCTGACCCAACCCATTTGGTAACGCCCAAAGAGGCGATCCTAAGCGCTTCTGGCGACAGCCTGCTGGTTTCAGATCAGATAGCTGATGTGGTTTATGAGTATGATCTCTTGGGCAATTATATCGGTGTCTTTGCGCCGGCGGGCGGGCCAGACCCAGGTATCTTGGACAATATTCGGGGGATTGCATTACGGCCGAACGGCAATCTTTTGGTAACGGTCGGCTCTGGAACTAACCTCGATACCGTCGCCCAATTTGATACCAGCGGCAACTTTCTTGGCAATTTCATTTCGGCCGGGACACTCGATGCGCCTTTTGATGTCTATAAACGGGATGGTGATTGGCTGGTCAATAGCATCGATGATGACCTGATTCATTCATTCGCGCTGACCACCGGGGCTTTTATTACAGATATAGCTTCGATAGATGGTTTCCCTCAGCAGCTTGCTGAAACACCTGGCGATAATATCCTGGTGGCTAATTTTTCCGGTTCTCAGGAGGGCATCGTTGAATTCACGTCCGTTGGTGGGCTAGTTGGCGTTTACCATCCAGCTGATGGCTACCGGGGGGTTTATGAGCTGCCAAACGCTAACTTCCTAGTGACAACGAACAATGGCATTTATGAGATCAGCCGAGCGGGAGCGATTGTGGATACGAAGTACACGGGTGGTGGCGGACAGTACCTGGAATTTATCAGCGTGCCATATTCGTTGATTAACGGCACCAAAGATGCGGCCGAAACATTAATGGTTGGCGATACGCTGACGTACACGATTGCAGTGCAGAATTGGGGCAGTGATGCAACGGGGGTAGTGATGACCGATGCGATTCCAGCTGGCACGACCTACGTTCCCAGCAGTCTTTCTTGCCAGGGCGCGGCTGGAAGCTGTACCTTTGACAGTCCTAACAACCAGATTAGTTGGAGCGGCGATATGGATAATGGCGAACCGTTGACCGTTACCTATGCTGTCGATACTAGCCCGGCTACTTGTGGTGTTCCCATCTCTAATCAGGCTATCTTCTCTAACCCCTCGACGCCGTTTGACACTGTTTTGGGGCATGATGCGTTGGCCTGGTTGTCGATAACGACTTACGATTTTGAAGGGGACGATGGCGGCTTCGTTGCCAATACGCCGCCCGGCGAATGGGCATGGGGGGCGTTAGCGCCTTCGCCAAGTTCGCCAACAACGACCATTTCTGGCAGCAATCTTTGGGCCACGAATTTGTCTGGCGATATTACAGTCGAGCCTTCCACTCACTTTTTAACAAAGACGCTTAACCTTGCTGGTGGCCCTTCTCAAATTATTTGGTGGGATTGGTGGGATTCCGATGGCGCTGACAGCGGTTCAATTTCTATTGGCAGTACAGAGGTCTACTCAATAACGGCCGATCAGAATGAATGGGTGCAGCACACGCTGGATACAACGCCCTGGCAAAACCAGATGGTTGATGTTAGCTACTTCTATAACGCTGGCGGCGGTGGCGATGGTGGAGCAGGTTGGTATGTGGATGATTTTGTTGTTCTGGGCTGCGAGGCGGCTGATTTCAGCAACTCCAGTAAATCGGCCCCGGCAACGGCCGAAAGCGGCAGCGAGTTCATGTACACTATTGCGATCGTCAACAGCAGTGGTTTGGATGCGACCGAGGTTTCGATGGTTGATCCCATTCCGACCGGACTTGCTTACGTCAGTGGCAGCGCGACTGGTGGCGCTATTTATAATGCTGGTCTTAACCAGATTGAATGGGATGGCTCTGTAGGTGCAGCTTCGACGGTTACGATTACCTTTATGGTTGAGGCAACGGCCGATTCTGGCATAGTGACCAACACTGCCACGATTGACCATAATGATATTAACCCCGTTCAGGTATCGGCCAGCACGACGATTGAAACGGCCGAATATGAAATATATCTGCCCGTTGTTCTAAAGGAGTAATAAATTTGATAAAATAGAGGTTCCATCTTTCCGAAAAGGTGGAACCTCTAAAGCGTGAGAAGTTCAACTTTCTTTCAAAAAGTTGAACTTCTATGTCGCAGCTACATAGATATAAATTCTGGTTGAACTATATGGAAACGAACAAGGAAACGCCTTTTATTTATAAGCAGCCTAATTCTGATTATTGTTTTATATGCGGCCGTAATAACCCCCATGGCCTCTATATGGCATTCTTCGATGATGGCGATAAGACGGTATGTGCTACCCATACCGTTCCCGAAGCCTATCAGGGCTATCCTGGGGTTGTGCATGGCGGCATTGTGGCAGCGATGTTGGATGAGGCGGTTGGCCGGGTGGCGATGATTGGCGATCCGCATCATTTTATGATGTCGGTCAAGCTGGAGGTTAAGTATCGTCATCCAGTGCCGACGGAGACGCCTTTGAAGATTATCGGCCGTATTGAGCGTTTGCGCGGCCGTTTAGGAAAGGCGGTTGGAGAGGTGATTTTGCCAGATGGGACGGTTGCGGCTGAAGCAGCAATGACATTGGCTGATGTTCCGGCTGAAATGATGGCAAATGCTGACCTTGAGTCGTTGGGTTGGTATGTGGATGATGGAACGGCCGAAAATTAATGGGGTCGTTTTTGAGTTTGCCAAAGAGTTATTAGCCTATAAAAAACACTCACGCAAGGGCGCAAAGCCGCCAAGGAAAAGCATCCTTCTTTGCGCCATTGTGGGTTTGCGTGAGATTAAATGACAGGTTGTTTGGGTACTCGTTAAGCTGTTTTGTTTTCCAATCTAAATTTGATACACTGCTCATTGAAGATGAAACGATTAGCGATTCAATTCAGAGCAGTTATTTTCTCCCTTTTGCTTTTTTTAGTCTTGGCAACGAGTGGTTGTGCCTTGATTAACCGGAATGGGGGCGAGGAGGAAAATATCGCGCCGGCTGTTACGGTTTTTGGCGATCAGGCGACCTTGGGGGGTGATGCGATATTGATGTGTACCCAGGCTTGTGGTGAACGTGGTTTTTGTGGTACGGATCCTGCTGGGACGACGGTCGTCATAATGAATTCCGCTGGCCCGGCAACGGTCAATCAAGATATGACGATTCCTGATAATACCCCTGTTGCTATATTTGGGGTTGAAAAAAGGGATGTAATGACGGTCAGTACCCAGGAACTGTTTGCAATTGATTATTATTTTGTCAGAGTGGCCGAAAATGTACAGGGTTGGGTTTCTGGCTGGTGCATTGGACAGTAGGGTAAATTTATATGGAGAATGGTCAGGAATCACAATCGATATTAGCAGCGTTAATGGAAGCCCAAGAACAGGGTGAAGCAGTGGTACTGGCAACGATTGTGCGGGAGCGCGGCAGTGTGCCGCGTCATGCTGGTAGTAAGATGCTGGTTTATCCTGACGGCCGTATTCTTGGCACGATTGGTGGGGGCGAGATGGAATCAAGGGTGATTGAGGAGACAGAAGCTGTATTAGCTGAAGGCCAACCCCGCATGTTGCCTTATCGTTTAGTCGATCCCACTCAGGGTGATCCTGGTGTTTGTGGCGGCGAGGTAGAGATCTTTTTGGAACCGTATCAGCCACCCGCGACAGTGTTTGTGATTGGCTGTGGTCATGTCGGCCGTGCGGTCGCTTATCTAGCTGGCTGGCTTGGCTTTCAGGTCGTTGTCACCGATGATCGAGCCGAGATGGTGACACCGGAATTGGTTCCAGGGGCGGATCGTTACTTGCCCGGTACGATTGAAGCGGTTTTAGATCAATTTAAGGTGACGACAAATACCTTTACCATTGTTGTTACCAGGAATGTCCTGGTTGACCGCCAGCTGCTGCCTCATTTGGTAGCAACGCCGACACCCTATGTTGGCATCATTGGCAGCAAACGGCGATGGGTAGAGACTAAGAAACTGCTCAAAGAGGATGGGATGAGCAGTGAACAATTGGCTCGTTTCCATTCACCAATTGGTTTGGAGTTGAACGCCGAGACACCAGAGGAGATCGCAGTTAGTATTTTGGCTGAGATTATTATGCTTCAGCGAGGCGGCACTGGTGAAAGGATGGCGGAATAGCTGACAATGAGAAGCCAGGCTTTTTTTAGAGAAACAATATGACTACACATTATCAACAGTATGAAACACCTGTCACGATTGACGAGACGCTTGAATTGCTGGCAACGTATGGTAGTCGGGCGCGGTTGATTGCGGGGGGGACGGATATTTTGTTAGAAATGGAGCGGGGCGTTCGGCCGGAAATCGAGATTTTAATTGACATAACGCGAATTTCTGGTTTGGATCAAATTACAATTGATTCGGATGATGTCATTCATCTTGGTCCATTGGTTAGCCACAATCAGGTGGTGGCTTCTGAGGTTGTTGTGCAACGAGCATTGCCGCTGGCGCAGGCTTCTTGGGAAGTTGGGTCGCCTCAGATTCGGAACCGGGCGACTGTGGCTGGCAACCTGATTACAGCTAGCCCAGCGAACGATACGATTAGTCCGCTGATTGCGCTTGATGCGGCCGTTACGCTGGCCTCTGTCGAGGGTCGTCGCACTGTGTCCCTGCGTGATTTTTACACTGGCGTTCGCAAGAGCGTGATGCAACCGAACGAGATGTTGGTTGATATTTCCATTCCGCCGATGGTCGAGACAGCTAGAGGGGTCTTTGTTAAGTCGGGGCTGCGGCGGGCGCAGGCGATTTCTGTTGTACATCTATGTTTGATATTGGATTTTGAGGGGGAGGTGGTGAAGTCTGCCGTTATCGCTCAAGGTAGTGTGGCCCCAACGATTATCACAACACCAACGGCCGAATCCTATTTGGTTGGCAAGGCGTTGACGGACGAGGTTGTTGTTGAGGCGGCTCGTTTGGCGGCCGAAACACCGAATCCGATTGATGATGTTCGCAGCTCTGCGACCTATCGAAGCGCCATTATTGGCCAGATGGTTCGCCGAGCGTTGGTTACGCTGCGAGAGGGGCGAGAACGGGAACGGTGGCCACAGAAGCCGGTGATGTTGTGGGGTCAGGGAGACGGCCGATTTCCGACGGGTTCCCAATATAAGGCCAAGCATAAGGATGAGACACCGATTACGACAACGGTAAACGGCCGAGAAGTGAGCGCGACTGGTGGGAATCACAAGACCTTGCTGCGTTGGCTGCGAGAAGAGGGGTTATTGACCGGTACGAAGGAAGGTTGTGCAGAAGGGGAATGCGGGGCTTGTACCGTTTTCCTGGACGGGGTGGCAGTGATGTCGTGCTTAGTGGCAGCCCCACGGGCTGAGGGGGCGGACATAATCACCATTGAGGGGTTGGCTGAAAGTTGGCAAAATAAGAACCATAAGCAGATTGAGATGGACAATTTACACCCCTTGCAACAGGCATTTATTGAGAAAGGGGCTGTTCAATGTGGTTACTGTATTCCTGGCTTTATTATGTCAGGAAGCAAGCTGTTGGAAGAACGGCCGCAACCGACGAAGGAAGCCATCGCCCAAGCATTTACCGGAAATTTGTGTCGATGTACGGGTTACTACAAGATAGTCGCTGCGGTAGAGCAGGCAGCGGCCGTTATGGAGGATTAAGTTATGCGTTTAGATACCCAACGTGAAGCGGCAGCTGCAAAACGAAAGGGGCTGATGGTCAGGACCATTATTGGGGCTATCTGGTTAGCGATTAATTTTACTGCTGCCTATCTATTTGTCGGTTGGCTGTTTGAAACGGGGGAACTGACCCCAGGCTTCTTTTGGAATCAGCTCTTTTTCCCGCGTTGGATTGAAGAAGAGGCGATTCGGATTATTGCGGCGATTGTCATTGTTGTGATCATGAACTTCTTCGTTTTGCTTGGCTTTGGCTTTAGCAGTCCGGCCGGACGTACCCGCCCAGGTACACCATCATTGAAGTCTCGTAACCCTGATCCAAATGACAAAAGGTACGATTATTAAACGATATGGCGATAAACAAATCAATTCGACGGGTAGATGCCCATGGAAAGGTGACGGGACAGACGCTGTTCCCTGGTGACATTACGCCGGAGCGGTTGCTGCATGGTAAGGTGCTGTTTAGCGGCCGTCCTCATGCGCGAATGTTGTCAATGGATTTGAGTACGGCCGAAGCGGTGCCAGGTGTTGTGGCAATCCTGACAGCTAAAGATGTTCCGGTGAATGAGTATGGTCTGATTATGCCGGATCAGCCTGTGTTGGTGGGGCTTGGCAGTGATAAACCATTTAGCGATGTGAGTTTGTGGGAAGGGGATCAGGTGGCTTTGGTTATCGCTGAGAGCGAGCGGGCGGCAGCTGAAGCGGCCGAAAAAATAGAGATTGAATGGCAAGATTTACCCGTTGTGGGGGATGTTTTTGAAGCTAAACGGGATGAGAGGATATTGCACCAGGAGAAGGGCAGTAATATCCTGCAACATTATAAGATTCGTCGGGGGGATATGGCGGTGGGCTGGGAAACGGCCGATGTCATCGTTGAAGGCGAATATGAATTGCCCTATCAGGAACATGCTTATTTGGCTCCAGAAGCAGGATTGGGCTTTATAGATGAAGACGGCCGAGTAACGGTTGCTGCTGCTGGGCAGTGGGCGCATGAAGATCGAGAGCAGATCGCCCATGCGCTGGATTTGCCAATGGATCGAGTGCGGGTTGTTTATCCGGCTATTGGCGGGGCGTTTGGGGGCCGGGAAGATTTGTCGATTCAGGTTGTGTTGGGGTTGGCGGCGATGCGGTTGCAAGAGATGGGCATTGATCGGCCGGTGCGGGTTATTTGGAATCGGGAGGAGAGCATTATTGGGCATCATAAACGACACCGGGCCACTATTCGGGCCAAGTGGGGGGCGACGAAAGAAGGGAAGATTACGGCCGTTGAAGCCGAAGCGGTGATGGATGCTGGCGCTTACGCCTATACCAGTACCAAAGTGTTGGGTAATTTGAATTTGATGGTAGCTGGGCCTTATGAGATTCCAAACGTGCATATTGATAGCTATGCGGTCTATACCAACAATGTGCCGGGTGGGGCCTTTCGAGGCTTTGGTGGGCCTCAAGGGGCGTTTGCGGCCGAAGGACAGATGAATCGGCTGGCGGATATATTGGGTATTGACCCGGTGGAACTGCGACTGCGGAATGTTTTGCGGGAAGGCAGTATCTTACCCACTCAGGCGGTGATGCCGCCGGGGGTCAGCATTGGTCAGGTTGTTGAGAAATGTGCAGATGAGGCCAATTGGTCTGATAAGAAGGGGAATGGCGTTGCTTCAACAAACGCATGGTCGAGTTATGCAACGTTGCCTTCTGAAAGCGGGGCCTTGCGGCGGGGGCGAGGGTTTGCCTGTGCTTTCAAGAATGTGGGCTTTTCGTATGGTTTCCCGGAACGGTGTGAGGCGACGGTTGAATTGCAGGGGAAGGGTGAAATTGAACGGGCTATTTTGCGTCACGCTGGGGCTGATCTTGGTCAGGGAGCGCATACGGTTTTTCGGCAAATGACGGCCGAAGCGTTAGGGTTGCCGATTGAAAAGGTCGAGTTGAATATGTCGGATACGGCCAGCAGCGGTGATTCTGGCTCTTCTTCTGCTTCTCGGATGACCTGGATGGCGGGCAATGCCATTCGCGGTGCGGCCGATATTGCCTTACGAGCCTGGACGGATGAGGATCGACCCGCCATCGGCCATTATCGCTATGTGCCAAGAGAGACCCAACCATATGATCTTGAAACGGGCGAATGTGACCCGAATATCACCTATGGCTATGTGGCCGAGGCGGTTGAGGTCGTGGTTGATACGGAGACAGGGCATTTACATTTGGAGCGAGTGGTTTGCGCCAATGATGTTGGTAAGGCATTGAATCCGAATTTGATTGAGGGGCAGATTGAAGGTGGGGTTATTCAGGCGTTTGGTTATGCGGTGATGGAGAATTTGCGAGTTGCAAATGGCAAAATTCAAAATCCATATCTCAGCACTTATCTGATACCTGGCATTCTTGACATTCCGGATCAGGTGGAATCGGTGATTATGGAGATTCCTGACCCGCAGGGGCCGTGGGGGGCGCGGGGCATGGCGGAGATGCCGTTTATGCCGTTGGCTCCGGCGATAACGGCCGCTTTGCATGACGCGACGGGGGTATGGTTTGATGAATTGCCGTTGACGCCGGAGCGAGTATTAGCTAAGTTAAAACATGATTCGTAAGCTTTTTGAGGTGGTGGTAAGCGAATTTCACATTGAGATTTGATATAATAGGTCTTGTGAAAAAATGTTAAAGGTGAAAAAATGACTCGTAATGTGATTCAATTACCAGAAGATATTTACAAAGCAGTCTTAAAACAAGCTTCGATACAACAGAAAACACCAGATATCTTGGTTACTGAATGGGTAGCTAGTCACATAAACAATGGTGAAACTAGTGAAGATGAAACCTTGTTTGCTTTTGAGCGAGAAGTTGAAGCTTTTGCGGCCATGAAATCGGAACTCATGAGGAAATACGCTGGTGAGTACGTTGCCATTCATAATGGGGAAGTAGTAGCTACTGGGGAAGACAAGTTTCAAGTATCACAGCAAGTTCGTGAACAACTTGGACAGGTAATTTATTATGTGGAACTTGTATCCGATGACTCTCCCCGAACCGTACGGATGCCTTCTTTCAAGGTTATTCGTGAATGATCTCGTATAATAATTCCTATGATCCACCAGCATTAACAATTAATGTTGAGGTGGCAGGAATAGTTCATAATCGTCCACGATTGGAAGTAGAGGCAATAATTGATACAGGCGCGGACATATCAGCCATTCCTGAGTATTTGAGAGAACAACTAAAACTTTATCGATTTCGAAAGTTACAGTTGGAAGATGCCAGAGCAAATAAAGATACTGCTTATACTTATGAAGTCCGCGTTGCTTCAGTTGGCGAACCTCCGACCATGATGGAAGTGGTTTTGACCCCATTTCCTTTTGTTATTCTCGGCCGTGACTGGTTACAGAATTACATTATGTTCCTTAATGGCCCTGAACAGCGATTTGCATTGGGCGGTAATGTTGAGGAGATTCTGGCGAATTTGAAGTAGTCAAAATCCCCACTTAATTTGACGGGGGGAGGTGGATGAATATATACTAATCTTATCGTTATTGGTGGTTGGGAATTGGCCCAACATTTTCACAAAAGGAGGTGTAATAATGATAAATAACCCCATATCATACCTCCGGCGAGTCCCATATTAATTAAAATTGACTGTCTTTCCCTGAACACATGGTAAAGGTTTGGCTTTAGTTTGGCGCTTGAACCGTAGGTATGAATTTTTAACCTACGGTTTTTGTTTTTATGGTAGGCGAGAGGCCATGTCGCTTTTGCTGCCACCAAACTAATGAGGTAATCAAGGAAAGATATGAATAGTGAACAATGGATTGAATATGCTGCGGCTGCTTGTGATGATGCCGGGATTGATTATGGTTTGATAGAGGCGATTACGACCTGGGATCAAACTTTCGCTCATTCCGATAATTTTCGCAATAACGCTGTGTTTCGGATTGGTGATCAGCGGTGTTTGAAGATTTTTGGGCCGAATTCTGAGCGCCAGTATCATGTTGAACGGTCAGTATTGGGGACGCTTGGGAGACAAGAGCTGATTTTGGCTCCGAGGCTGATGGCTGCTGGGGAGCGGGTTGATGAGCGGCCGTATCTGATTATGACGGAGATTGCCGGAGAGTCGGCGGAACATTGTTGGAATGATCTGTCACGTTCGGAGCAGTTGGCGGTGGCGCGGGAGATTGGAGTGATTACTGCGGTCGTTCATGGCTTACCACAAAATGATCTTGCTGCTGTAGAGCAACAGTTTGGCGGTCGGGCACAGGAGATTGAGAAGGAGCAAGTTAAACGAATTATGGAGATTGAGGGAACGACAGGATTTTCGGTGGGCCAACGAGATGATCTACTTTGCTTTTTGCTTGGAGAAGCATTGGAATTCGTAGATGTATCACCCAAACTTAATCACAATGACTTGTCCCACGCTCATGTTTTCCTGGCAAAAGAGCGAGGGGAGGTGATGGTTAGTGGCTTTATTGATTGGGCGGAAGGTATGCTTGGGCCGCCGGAATGGGATTTAGCTTGCCATTGGTTTTGGACGTTTTCGTGTGACCGGGAGGCAATGCGGGCATGTTTACAAGCGTATTTTGGAGATGCCCGTTTGCCAGAGCGTTTTGCTCGCCGTTGTCTGGCTACGTTCTTTTACACCTATTCAATGGGGTTGCTATGGCCCAGATTTGTTGAAGATCCCGGAGAAATCGACTCTATTGTGCCAGACACAATTACGGCTTTTTTTCCAGCGGAGGTTTTCGGGCCGCCTGACTGATCGGCGCGAAAACGATACAATCTGAGTATGTTGTTTTCGCATGTGCCGGTTCTAATACGCGGAGGGGGGGATTTGGCGACGGGGGTGGCTTTTCGGCTGCATCAGGCAGGGTTTCCGGTGGTGGTGTTAGAGCTGGCACGGCCGTTGGTCGTCCGACGACGAGTGGCGTTGGCGACGGCCGTTTTGGAGGGGGAGGTTGTGATTGAGGGGTTGAAGGGGCGGCTGGTTGATTCTTATGGGGAAGCTATCGCAATTGCTCAGAGTGGGATTGTGCCAGTGGTTGTTTCGGCCGAGTTACCGGTGGAGTTTGGGGAGGGGACGGCCGTTTTAATAGATGCTCGGATGGCGAAGCGAAATATTGATACCAAGATCGATCAAGCCTCGCTGGTGGTGGCGTTGGGGCCAGGGTTTGAGGCGGGGGTGGATTGTGATGGTGTTATTGAGACGATGCGGGGTCATCGGTTGGGGCGGGTTATCTGGCAGGGTGAGGCGATCCCGAATACGGGGACACCGGGGATTGTGGCTGGGAAAGGGGCGGAGCGGGTGTTGAGATCGCCAGCAGCGGGGGTGGTTGAGTGGCTGGTCGAGATTGGAGATATGGTTGAGACGGAACAGCTTTTGGGTAGTGTGGCGGGGGAGATGATTCATGCGCCGTTTGCTGGGGTGTTGCGGGGGTTGATTGCGGCGGGGACGGCCGTACCGCAAGGCTTGAAGATCGGTGACCTGGATGCAAGGGCGGATATATCGGCCTGTTTTACGATTTCGGATAAGGCGTTGGCGATTGGGGGTGGGGTGTTGGAGGCGGTTTTGAGCTGGTTAAATAAGGATAGCCACGAATTAAACGAATTAACACGAAGGATAAGCTAGAACTTCTAATGAAGGAATTTTCTCTATCATTGCTTGATGTATTTAATTTACGGTCGGGGGAGTCGGTTGCTATTGTTGGTGGTGGGGGGAAGACGAGTTTGATGTTTGGGTTGGCGGGGGAATTGGGGGAGGGTACGGTGGTGACGACGACGACCCGGATTTTTGCAGCGCAGATGAAGTTGGCTCCGAAGGTGATGGTTTATAGTGGGGAGGATGTGTCGAAGATCGATTTGGGGTTAGATGAGCGGTCTTTTGTGTTGGTGGTGGGAGAAGTGGTTGGGGAGAAGGCGCATGGCGTGTCGCCGGATGTGGTGGGCAAGCTGTTGGAACGGCCGGATGTGGGTTATGTTTTGGTTGAGGCGGATGGGTCGCGGATGCGGCCGTGTAAAGCGCCAGCCGACCATGAGCCAGTGATTCCAGCAGAGACAACATTGGTGATTCCGGTTGTTGGGATTGATGCGTTGGGCGGTCGGGTGAGTGAGGTGGCTCATCGGCCAGAACGGGTGGCGGCGTTGACGGGGTTGGGGGTTGATGATGTGATGACGGCCGAAGCGTTGGCAACGTTGATTACTCATTCAGAAGGGGGGCGTAAATCAGTGCCGTCTGGGGCGCGAGTTATTCCGCTAATTAATAAGGTGGAATCGGAAGATCAGCTCAGAGCCGCCCGCCAGGTTGCCCGGTTTGTACTGGAGGAGCCGGAGATTGAGCGGGTGGTGATTGGGGCTGTGCGGACAAGGAGGCCGATTGTTGAGGTTCAGCAGCGGGTGACGGCCGTTGTGCTGGCGGCGGGGCAAGGGAAGCGGATGGGACGGACGAAGCAGTTGTTGCCCTGGGGGGAGACGACTGTTTTGGGGCAGACGTTAAGGAATGTGTTGGGATCGGCCGTTCATGATTGTATCGTAGTATCGGGCCATAAGGCAGAGGCGGTGGCGGCTATTGCAAAAGCTGAGGGGGTAAGGGTGGTACATAACTCGGATTATGTGGCGGGAGAGATGTTGTCTTCGTTGCAGACGGCGGTGAGGCAGTTGGATGGAGGGGTTGCGGCCGTATTGGTGATGCTGGCGGACCAGCCGATGGTGGCGTCGGAGACGTTGGACCAGATTCTATCAGCCTTCTGGCAGGGAAGAAGTGATCTGGTTGCGCCGATTTTTGAAGGGAAAAGGGGGAATCCGGTGTTGATCGGCCGTCGGTATTTTGAGGAGCTTTTGGCCTTGCCGATAGGGGCAGTTCCTCGTGATTTGGTGAAGCGGTATAGTGATAAGTTGTATTTGGTTGAGGTGGGGTCGGATTCAGTTTTGCGAGATTTGGATCAGGTTGAGGATTATGAGCGGTTACGGCCGAATGTTGATTCTGGTTGAAATGACTTTGCTTCTGGTGTATTCTGTATCTCTAATTGCCTAGCTTATAATTAGGGAAAGGAATTGATCATGCTTCAAGTTACAAAGCATCGTTATATTGTTAGAAATAATGAGATTCTTAGTGGCGAACCAATTGTTGAGGGAACGCGTACTTCGGTTCGTGCTATTGTTCAGTTATGGCGGCAAGGCAATTTTCCCGAAGAGATTCCGCGTCACTTACCACACCTGACGCTGGCCCAGGTGTTTGATGCTCTCAGTTATTATAGCGACCATCAAGAAGAGATTAATTTCCATATTGAACGCAATCGCATCCCTGACGATCTAATTGACCCATTAGTCAAAGACAAGTGAGCGGTCTTTTCATTGAACTTTATTTAGATGAGGATGTGAGTGTCCTTGTTGCAGATTTACTGCATGGTCGTGGATTTGTTGCGATAACGACACGAGATGAAGGCCAACTTCAAAATAGTGACGCTGAACAATTAGCTTACGCTGTTCGCCAACGTAAGACATTGTTAACTCATAATCGGGCTGATTTTGAAGCGTTGGCTCAAGCATATCGTGATGGTGATAAGAAACATTACGGTATCATCCTGGTGGAACATCATTCACCGTACGAACTTGTCCGAAGATTAATGCGAATTCTTAATCATATTACGGCCGATGAGATGGAAAATCAGGTGCGTTATATATGAATATCCCAATTACGATCAAGGTGAAGCGGAGGCCAACCCATCCCGGTGAAATGCTGCGGGAGGATTTTTTGCCGGATTACAATCTTACAGTTTCTAGTTTAGCTGAGGCAATCGGCGTTTCCCGGCAGTCAATTAACGAACTTTTGCGAGAGCGTCGGGGACTTAGCCCAAATATGGCGCTGAGATTGGCGCGTCTTTTTGGTAATTCGCCAGATTTTTGGCTAAACGCCCAACAAGCAGTCGATCTTTGGGAGACGGAGCAAGCCATTCAGAGTGATGTAGCTCGCATACGGCCGCTTAAAGTAATTTGAATGGTTCTTTTGTTGTTTATTCTGGGGAGGGTAAATCTAGGCGGCGGTAATTGCGATTCCAGTAGATGAGGGGGGGCTGATCGGGGCGGGGGACACGGCTGGCTTGGACTTCACCGATGTAGACGGTGTGTGTTCCGGCGGGGTAGCTGGCGTAGATGGTGCAGTCGAGCCAGGCGAGGGCGTTTTTGAGGATGGGGGCGCCAGTGACGGCCGTCTCCCAATCACCCTCATCGTATCGATCTTCATCTTTCAACCAGGCGAAGCGGTTAGACAAATCTTCCTGTGTTTCATGCAAGAAATTAACGCTGAATACGGCACCTTTTTGTTGCAGAAAGGGGTAGGCGCTGTGAACGTTGTCAATGATAACCATGATTAGGGGCGGTTCTGGGGAGACTGAGGCAAAGGCTGATACGGTTAATCCGTGAATGTTGTCTCCGGATTTTATGCTGACGATAGTGACACCAGCTGGGAAATGGCGCAGGGCATCGCGGTAGGCTTCTGATGAGATGGGCATGGGTGTCCTGTGGATAATTAGTAATTGGGTTGATTAGTCATTGGTTTGTTGATTTAAGCCTAGCACTGTTCGCACGATTGGCGCGATGTCGGCCAGGTTGTTAATTTTTGTTGCTAATTGGGCGTGAGCGCGACCATAAAGGATCGTCGGGACTGGATTTCGCGTATGCTGCCGATGATCCTTTTCCTCTATGTTACCATGATCGCTGGTAATAATCAGCAACCCATTCTCCCAATCCCAGGCTGCGAAGAGGCCACCTAAGGCTTCGTCAATCATTTCCAGGTGGCGGACGGCTTCTTCCAGTGTTCCTCGATGGCCGCTGCGGTCGCTGGGCCAATGCTCAAAAAAGCTAAATTGCATACTTTCAGCGATAGTAGCTATCTGTTGTCCAGCTTCATAGAGTGTTAGAATGGGTATGTCAGTGTATCCTAAATGATCGTGCCAGGCTTGGCTGGTAAAACCGGGGCTGACAGCCCGTCCTGCTCGGAGATCATCGGCCGTCATCAGGTTTAGCCCGGCGCTGGTTGCGGCTAAAGGGACAGAGGAATAGAGGCGTTTGCCGCTATTGATGGCATCGAAGTAACCTTGGGGATAAGGAGTGATCAGGGCCGCTTTGCCACCAATATCGACAACTTCTTGAAACAAACTCCCTTCACGGACGACGGACGCAACGGGCTTGTTTGGTTTGGGGCCATAATGTTCGCCAACGATTTGGGGGACGTTGCGGCCGGTTAGAATGGTTGCTTGGCCTGTTGCGCTCTGCGGTCGTCCAGGCATATCCATGTTGGGATCGGTAGGAATGAGTGTGGCTTTTTCGGTTGTGATTTGGCCGGGGCCGCCGTTTTCGGGGCTAAGATACCAACGCTCTCCCAAGAGGTTAGTTAAATTGGGTAAATGGGCTGTGGCAAAGGGATTGATTTCAGGGTTGTTATTTCCCATACCAACCCCATCCATGAAGAAGATATGGGCGAATTTAGTCATGAAACTTTCAATCTCTAATAAATTAAGGCGCTCTTAACTGATTAACACAGGGATTATAATCGGCACCTATGGTGACCCGGTAATTGTAATTGTGTTCGGTCTCTGTTATTAGCTCGATTTGAGAGGAGCCTTTATCGAATATCCAGGCTAAGAGCCAATCGAACGAGCCTTTGAAATTTTCGGCGAAATATTCCATTGTGGTGGTTGATTCGACAGGTTGTTCTGTCTCATTGATGATTGGCACAAAGCCGTACCAGGCGAGATTGTCGGCTGCCAGGAGGGCTAACTCTGGGTTGCCGGAGGCGTTGACAATTTCGACCGTGATAGGTGGTCGGGTGGCCTGATTCAGCGTTGGGGGCAAGAATAGGCGGGCGAACGTGTTTTGCATATTTTCCCAGACGGGAAGTTGAACGGCCGAATCTGTCGCAGGTTCGCGCCAGGATTGAAGCTGATCACCGACAATATAGAGATTTTGAACACCATTTTCCCTAATTGAGGGGGCCAGGGAAGCGAATTGCAAAAGACGGCCGATGTCTATATTGGTGTTGACCGCATCTTGATAGGTGTTCCACAGTTCTGGAGCTTGACCAAGCATGTTTAGATCGACGGCCTGGTTGAGCATGGCTCGAAGCAGTTGTTGTTGGCGACGGCCGCGATGAAAGTCGCTGGTGGTTAGGCGGGAGCGAGCATACCAGAGGGCTAAATCGCCATCCATCATGTGAATGCCAGGAGCCAGGGTGAATCGTTCCCAATTGTCCTCATCTTCCGGGTCTAATTCTGGGGAGATAAGCCGCCAATCTTCTAGCTCGCAGCTTACGGCAATTTCGACGCCATCCATGATGTCAACACCCTCTTTGAAGCCCTCGAAATCGATCTGGGCATAATAGTGAATTGGCACGCCAAAATTGTAGAGGATGGTATCGTTTAGCTGAGCAACTGCGCCGCCAGGGTAGCCAACGGAAGAGCCACGAGATAGAGCGGTGTTGATTCGGTTCATCGTCCAGCCAGGAATGTAGACGTAGAGGTCGCGGGGTATGGAGACCATTGAGGCGGTGGGGCCATCGCGGTTGATGGAGACGATGATCATGCTGTCTGTGCGGCCAACACCTTCGTCCAGGTCGGTATCGCTGCCTAAGAGCAGGACGTTGGTTGTGCCGAAGGGGACTTCAAAGGTAGGGACGGCCGTTGGGATCGCGGTTGTTGCCGCCGGGACTTCACCGCTGCCGAGGCTGCCAGGGGAAACATCGGCTAAGGGGGGGGCATATTGGGGGCGACTGGTGGGGGAAGCAGTTGGTCTCGGCGTTCTGGAAGGCGTGGGCGTTTTAGTTGGCGTATTACTGGGTGTTGGTGATGGTCCTGGAGTATCTGTACCAGCTTCTGTTGGGATGGGTGTATTGGTGGGCGGGAGGCTGGTGTTGGTTGGACTGGCTGTTGCTGTTGGTTCAATGGCTACGGCTGATGGCATTGTAGTTGGGGTCGATTCATCCAACGAGGCTGTTACATAGTTTTGAAGGCCAATCAGTCCGGTTATCATGACTATAGAGATAAGCGAAATAAGTAGGATTGTTCGGGATGAAGTGGATTTCGGTCTAGCATTCATAGGTCGAGATTATACCATGCTGCAAAGCAGTCCCAAGAGAAATTGGCTTATACAGAAGGCAAGGGGGCTTAAACGTAGGGGTTTCGTTGCGTTGGGATTACAATTTTTCTCCAAAGAGATGTTGGGAGCGAGTAAAAACTGTAAAGCCTATAAAGAATATAATTGCGGCCGTAATCAACGTTCGCAGCAAGTAGATAGGATCCATGCTGGCTGGGCCATTACTGCCCATGGTTCCCCATAACACGGTGCGGTAACCGTCAATGATTGAGGCCATTGGGTTTACCCAGCGCATAACAATAGCTGGATTGAAACTAATACCCATAACGGTTTGAGGTTCTAGTAACCAGTCTAGCGGGTAGATGATGGGGGTCAGAAAAAACCAGGCCAACATGACCACATCTAAGACCATGACCACATCCCGATAGAAAACATAAAGGGTGCTTAAAATTAATACCAATCCCAAGATAAAGAGTAGATGAGTAAATAGTAATATTGGCAGCCAGAGAGCGTGAATGGTTAGGCCAATGCCAGAAACATAGAGAAAAACGATTAAAACAGAGAAGGCTAATAGGAAATTGACTAAATTAGAAAGTAAAGAGGCAGTTGGCAGCAAGACCCGGGGGAAGAAAACCTTTTTGATCAGCGGAGCGTTGCTGGTGATTGAGACGGTTCCACTTAAGATCGAGCCGCTGAAAAAGTTCCAGGGAAGTAGGCCAACCAAAAAGAAAACGTAATATTGGCGGATGTCCTCCCGAGGAATGAGCTTGCCGAAGATGAGACTGAAAACCAGCATCATAAAAAGCGGGTTTAAGAGACTCCACAAAACACCTAGAACGGAGTTGCGATAACGAACCTTTAAATCTCGTTTGACCAGGTTTTGTAGTAGATAGCGGAACCGAATAACTTCTTGAATGGTGGCTGACCAGTTGTGCCAGCTTACGGATGAATCGATCAGGTTAACATCCGGCTGATTTTCAAGATTTATATCAGGGTTTGAATTAACTTGTGTTGTCATACGACCGGAAATTATACCGCAGATGATTCGGCCAATGCCAACTGATACTGATTATGAACGGCCGTCTCATGTTGGTCGATGGTAAAAACAGGTTGAATTTGGGCGGCTAATTGGGCTAGCTTTTCGGGGTGTTGGCCTAAATCGAGGAGAAGATCGCTGAGAACGGCCGCATCACCTGCTGGAAAGAGGTAGCCATCAATACCATCTCGAACCCGCTCCTGCAATGCTCCGATGTTTGAGGCAATGACCGGAACACCCGCAGCAAAGGCTTCCTGAACAATGAGAGATGCCGTCTCGTACCAGAGGGAAGGGACAACAACGACATCGCTTTTTGCTAGCCCATCCCATAGCTTTTCGTGAGGTAGTACCCCCTTGAATTGGATATTGGGCTGTTGTATTTGGTTTTGCAGATCGATTATATAGGCTGGGAAAGCGGTCATGTCGCCATAGATGGCGAGGTTGAATTTGTCAGGAGGTAGCCCGTTTACGGCATCTATTAAAGTGTGGATGCCTTTTTGGGGAGAAAGACCGCCGATATAGGTGATTTGGAGGCGATCGGCCGTTTTGTCTTTGGGAACGGGTTTGGTTTCCGGTAGCTGAATGCCATGGGGAATTACCTGGATTTGTTCTATTTTGATACCTAGTTGCGTATAGGTTTGGCGGACAAAATCGGTCGGGGCGATTAATTTGGCTGCTTGATTGAGCGCTTTTTTCAGACGGTGGTTTCGGAGCGCCATGACGGGGGCGATTGTTGGTTGCAACGGGGTCAAGTTGGGCCTTCCGGCGCGGGCCAGGGCGCAGCGGGCGCAGTTGAGCCACCAGTTGGGGCCAGCGCAGATCGTGTCGTCGTAGTTGGTAATGAGTTGGGCGTTGGCGCAGATATACCAGTAATCGTGCAGGGTGATGATAAAGGGGATGGCTGCGGCCGTTAAATGGTTGACCAATGAGGTCGGCAATCCCATCAAGTGTTGAATATGAACGATGTCGGATCGGACATCTTCTAATAATCGTTGGAAGGCTTGATTGAGGTCTGATTGGCGGAAGGTGTGTTGGAAAACGGCCGTTGCGCTGCGCGTTCCAAGTGGTAAACGATAAACCTGAACGCTATCCTCTATCGCTGGCTCCGGCCAATTTTTAACCTTGATAGTTGGGGAAAGGATCGAAACATCATGCCCTGATTCAACCTGCCGTCGGGCCAGTGTACGAGTATATAGTTCCGTACCGCCAATTTTTTCGGGCAGGTATTGGTGGAGGATGTGTAGGATCTTCATGACCTTACAATGTCCTGATAAATGGCCTCCACCCGGTCGCCTACTTTGTCCCAGCGGTAGATGCTATTGACTTTTTCTAACCCGGCCCGGCCCAAAGCGAAGCTTTGGGCTTGGTTTTCGATTAGCTGCTGAATGGCTGCTGCCAGGGCTGGGACATCGCCAAAGGGAATGAGAAGGCCATTTCGGCCGTCATCAATAACGCCTGGAATGCCGCCTGCATTGGCCCCGATAACGGGTTTGCCGTAGGCCCAGGCTTCTAAAAGGACAATGCCAAAAGAGTCGGCCTGAGATGGTAACAACAGCATCTCAGTTTTTGAGAGTAAAACCTGTTTCTGCGCTTCGCTGATGAGACCGATCGGCCGTATCCAGAGTTTTTCCTGGGGCGAGAGCGTTCGGTAGAAACGGTCGAACTCAGGCGTAGATTGGCCTGCTAATATGAGGGGAAGGGGCTTTTGTTGCCTGTTACGATGGCAGATAGCTTGGGCTGCATGGATAGCGCCTTTATCAAAGCTGGCTCGGCCGAGAAACAGGGCGAATGGTTTGGAGAGGTTTAGCTCTTTTAGGCGTTGGCTTGAATTATCTGGGAGAGACGGCCGATCTAACCCGCCATGAATGGTCTTTACTCGTTTTGATTGGAGGCCCAGATTGACCAGCCCTCTTTCTTCGATTGTGGTCAATGTTAAGACAGCATCAGCGCTGTTTAATATTTTTAGTTGATGATCCATCGTTGAATTTCGGGCGACACGCTTCTTGCCTGCAACGCCTAAATGGGTGTAGGGTGTGACAACGAGTGGTAAATTGTGTCTTTTAGCATAACGCCATCCGACCGTCATCGGATATTCCCAGGAGAGGTTGAAGACCTGAACGAGATCGAATTTAGTGTCAAGATGGTTAAGGGCTTGTTCTAGAGATGGGATGGCCGGGATATGGCGGGCCATTTGCATAAGGGGGCGTGATTGATCGCCGGGCAGCATGGAGAGGAGAACCATCATTTTGCGCCAAAGGAGGAGCGTAGAACGGCCGCCGGGAATGGAGGTTACTGGACAACGAATTATTTGGAGGTTGGGGGTGTCATTGTTGATGGTAACGGCCGAATCACCACCAGCCTGCCAGAAATCAGATTCCGTTTTGGCGCTGCTGGTCAGGACGGTAATGGCATGGCCCCGCCGAATTAATTCGTTTGCTAACGAAAAAGCATAACGCTCGCCTCCCCCAGGAAAAGGGGGAAAGGCGGGCGTTAGAAATAAGATATTCATTTTTCCCGATTATATAGTTACAAGATCACAGATTTAATCTTGAGTATAACCGGACATTATTTTTGGACAACGGGTATGTAAGACCCGGATATATTGCCTACAATTAAACTCACTGAAATGCTCGTGTTGCCATTTACGACAGGTCCTTGAGCGCTCGTTGCCGTAATCCCTAAATTGCCCAATGGATAATTTCCAGCGGGAATCGAACTGCCAGCCTGAACAAAGACAGTGACGTTGGTTGTGCCGCCTGGAGGAACGGTTCCAGAAGATGGATTGAGGGTAACGTCTTCAACGGTATTTGATGACCAGCTAAACGCAGCACCGCCCGTGTTGCGAATGGTGAATGATGTTTCGGCGCTCCCGTTTTGACCTGTTTGATGGTAGGCGGTTATTGAAGTTGGTGAGGCAAGCATGTTTGGCGGTGAAGGGAAGGCGCTGGTTCGAGCTGCATCTCGCTTGAACATAGGCCAATCAGCCTGAGCAGAAGAGGTATCTAAATCCCAGACATACATTTTGCTGTTAGTCACAACCATTTCCAATTTACCATCGTTATCGATGTCACCCAAAGCCGGGGCGCTAATCAGGGGGCCACCCGTCAAATAAAGCGGACGACTATCATTTGGAAAATTAGTCATGGTGAGCTGCTGGCCGTTGCCATCAATAATTGAGACGCCCCAACCATGACTGAGGAATATCTCCATTTTGTTGTCGTTGTCGTAATCGCCTAGGATAAAGGTCGCGCCAACATTATAGCTGTTAAAAGCGATGCCATTTTGTGCTTTGGGCGTCATTGGAAACCCTGCAACCAGGGAGCCATTGGCATGGTAAGCATAGAGCTTTTTCTCGTTATAGCTGCCCATGATTATTTCTGGGGTGCCATCGCCAGTGATGTCTCCTATAGTTGGCGAGGCAGGCGTTGGGCCGCCCATTGGTTTTCCGCCACCCCAGCCAGGTAAGTCATTGCCAAAGCGATCCATACCAAAGAGTCGGAAACTTAATGTCGGGTGGTCGGGGCTGTTCACATGATAATAGGTGCCTGTGCCGATAAATATTTCTGGATAGCCATCCCCGTTGACATCGGCTATGGCTGGGGTAGATTGTATATGTTCAAAGAAGCGGCGAGGGAAACCAAAACTTGGATTGAAATGTTTGAGGAGTTGTCCTTCCGCCGTTAAACCATACAGGGAGCCGCCGCAATAGTTTGGCGGCCAAGCGTAGGGGCAGTCCCAACCGTTGGGATTTCCAGGCCAATTAGGGCCAAAATCACCTTCGTCAGTTCCAATAAGGATATCTAATTGACCATTGCCAGTTAAGTCTGCAACTGCGGGAGACCCCCAAATGGTATCAACTAAGGCATCCCAAAGATTAGGCCAGGTTGGAAAGCGTAGGGTATGTTCGCTGGCTGGGGTAAAACCAGGCAGTAAGTTGCCTTGATGATCCCAAGCATAAATGCGCCTGTCGAAGCCGCCGGCAATGACTTCTAGAAAGCCATTGTTGTCGAGGTCGGCCAGTGTTGGACTTGAAAAGATAGAATCTGGAAACCCTTGACAGTTTTGGTCGTTTTCAGCGACTGCGATGTAACGCCACTGCATATTACCGAGGTGGTTGAGAACAATCATGCCGCCTATGGTGCAAGAGGTGGCAAAATTTGAGCCGACGCCAACTGCGATTTCTGGAAAACCATCATTGTCAATGTCGGCCACCGCTGGGGAGGAGGCGATTTCGTGGGTTCCCGGCGCCATGCCAAATTCCCCGGCAATATCATTTTGCCACAACAAAGTACCATCATGGCGAACGGCAACGACATAGCCTTTATTGGTGACAGCAACGATGTCTAAAAAGTTGTCACCGTCAATGTGAGCTAGAACGGGTGACCCCCAATGGCAGTCCGTGCCGGGTGCGTTGGGACAAGAATCTGAGGGTAGATCGCGGGTCCATTTTGGGGTTTCAATATCAGCTACCTCAACTGCAAAAGCTGGCTGGCTTTGACCTAAAGCAAGCGATATTCCCGTGATTAACATAAAGGATAGTAATGAAAGTTTGAGTTTGTTTTTCATAAGTTTGTTATCAGTTTGAATTAAGTTACTGCCTAATTTCTATATTGTAAAACTTTGATACTGCAAGATACTTAATCGTTAATAATTAAACCCAAACTTTGTCCCTTTTTCGTCTCACTGGCCCAAAAGTACTATGTTAATGTAAAGGTTGCTTAATGGTTTCTCATTTAGGAGCAACCTGTCGGTGGGCGTAGAAAACGCTTAGATCGGGGTCTGAAAATGTTCTTTTAGAGGGGGATTGTTGTTTGAATTTGGGGTTATTTTGGGATGGCAACCAGATCGAGGTGAGTTTGGCCAGATGCGGCATGGGTCTTAAGGATTTGCTGTTTGGTTTGGGATTGGGAGCTTTTGTCTTTGGTGCGTTCTAAAATGTATAGATCATAGTGTTGGTTGATGATCTCGTCGAGGAAGGATTCGGCCGTTACATGACTGGTGACTTGAATTAAGTCTGGTGAAAACTCGAAGACGAGGATCGGCCGAAACTTTTTGACGATTTGCTGCATTCCTTGCCAAGCGCGGGGTTCGGCCCCTTCAATGTCGAGTTTTATCACATCGACCCGTTCTAGATTGGTCAATGCCTCATCTAGCACAACCGCTTCGACTAAGATAGGCTCCGCTTGACCAGGAATGGCTTCAGGGGAGAAGTCGATGATTCGGCCGTTGCTGTTCGTGCCGCCTACATCGAGATTGAAGCTTTGCTTGGCTTCGGCAACGGCGTTCTGGAATAGGTGGATATTCTCAAAGCCGTTGGCTTCTATGCTCCTCTCTATCATTTGACAGTTGTCTGGGTTTGGCTCAAAGGCATAGACCTTGCCAGTCGGGCCAACCATTGAGGCTGCCATCATGGCAAAATAACCGATATTGGCTCCAATATCTATGAAAACCATGCTAGGTTTTAGAAGCCGTCGGATTTCATCAGTGACATAGGGTTCATAGGTTTTGGTATTGGCAATGACGGCTCCGATAAAAAAGTCGTTCTGGCGAATGTATATTTTGAAATCATCTAATTCAACAAGCCGGGGTTTGAAAGCTTCTTTCTGGTTTTGGATAAACTCATTGTTGTAAAGAAAACCGTCTACCAGCATTTGAATCGTGACATTATGATCCGTCACTAGTTTATACCAGTCATTCCAACCAGCCTCATCAGGTTCGCGGCGCAATAGAAGGCGGTAACAGTAGTAGATGTCGTTAATTGTTGCCCTTTGGAAGGGCTGATCCTTTTTCCGTTTTGGAAAAAAATGTTTTAATAATTTAAACAAGGGGATTTGTCTCCAATAATGCTTAAAACAGTGTGTCTAAAACAGCTTGATACTTTGCCATTACGACATCCCAATGGTAGGTTTGGGCGACGAAGTTGCGGCCTTGTCGGCCAAGTCGTTCACGTAGGTGGGCATCGGCCAACAGTTTTTTCAGAATGACTTCAAACTCGTCATAAGTATGATAGTATAACCCGCCGTTGCTGTGGCGGCATTGTTGTTTCATTACCTCGCAACGGCCGTTTACTATCATTGGCGTTTCCATCAACCAAGCCTCTAAGGCGATGATTGAGAGACTTTCATATAGGGAGGGTAGGATAACGATTTCGGCGGCTTTGATGGCATCGAACTTGACTTGCTCTGATTGGAAGCCGAGGTGGATGATGTCGGGATGGTTTAAGAGAGGAATGTTTGAACGGCCGATTAAGACCAGTTTCAGCGGTTGATCTGTTTCCTGGCGGAAGCGGGCAAAATAGTCTAGTAGTTCAGGGACATTTTTGGCTCGGTCAATTCGGCCGACATAGAGCAGAAAGGGTTCTTCGATACCAAATTGCTGTCGGAATCGCTCCTTAGATGTTTCATCGGGGACATTGACGCCGACGCCAATGACAAGTTGAACCGGGTCGTGATTTTGCATGGCGGCGTTGACCAATTGACGTTCGGCTTGGGTACTGTAGACGACGACTTGGGGTAGGTTGAAGATCGGCCGAAATAAGGGAAGCTTTAGATAGGGTTCGTCATGGGCGGCGGGAATCAGGATAGCTTTGTCGGAAACTAAGGGTAGGCCGAAATAGGTCGTTGCGTAGACATAGGTGACGAACAAGAAGGCATCGTACTGGTTATAGGCGGCTTCAATGGCGTTTAAGAGCGGGGTTGAAATTGGTCCCTGCTCCTGAATCCATTCGAGTTCATCAAGTAGGGAATGTTTGGTGCTTATTAGCTCGAAGGTGCGTTTTTGGGACTTGGGCCAGTTGCGCGGTTTATCAACGGGGAAGCGGTGGACGGGGATGCCATTTACTAGGGTTTCACCGGCCGGATAATGGTTGGCCCAAGTGGTGTAATCGAGGGCGCAGGTGGTTAATATTTCAACATCGGCTAAGGTAAGCAACCGTTCAGCCAACCAACGAGCGAGAAGTTCAGCCCCGCCGGTAACTTCCTGCCCATATCGCTGAACGACAATGGCGACTCGTTTACGGGTCATTGGACGTGAACCTTAATTGATATGGGTTTGGCGCCTACGTTTTCAAACCAGCAAACTTGTTCGGAGACGAGATCGAGGGCCAGGGTGTAGGTGCCTGATTGTGGGAAAATGGGGCTGATAGTTAGGGTCACTTCCTGGTTAGGTTCGACATCGGCCGTAAAATTATGACGATAAAAGTCCAAGTCTATCAATTGATTTTCACTATCATAAAGATGGCCGCCAACCTTGACTACGCCTATATCACGAACCCCTTTATGGAGCCAACGAGCCTTGCCTGTGTTGCGAATACGCAAATCGACGTTAAGTGGTTGGTCGACTGAAGTTGTGAAATTCTTACCAGAGAGATGAATAGCATGTTTCAATCCCTCAACGTTGCGACTGTCAGGAATGGGGGTTCCTTTCGTCAAGAAGAAAACGGTTGCGTTTTGGACAGAGATGACAATCCAGTTGTTGAGGCTGCGGGGCAGCTTTTTCTTTTTGGCGATTTGGATGTAATCCTTATAGGAAAGATTATGGCTGGGGTGGTTGGCTGCTTTTGCATAAAGGTTGGTGTAGCCGATATCTTCGGCTATGGTTTTGATCTCTTCCAATAGAATGTCGTTTTCCAACACCTTGAAGTTCCGCATTTCATATTGGGCCTGGGGTGTTTGCGAATGTCGCAACCCAGGTTCATTAAAGCCGACAATACCCCCTGGTTTTAAGACTCTGAAAAGTTCGCTGAGTACCTGGCGTTGGTTCGGAACATGGTGGAAAGCATCCATGCATAACACCCGGTCAACCGACTCGTCGGGAACATCAAGATGAAGGCCATCGAAGCGGATGAATTGGGGCGGGGCGATGGCGCTGCCAAGGATCGGCATTTCTTCAAAAAGACGACGGCCGAAGTCGAGGGCGGTTTGGGAAACATCAACTGAAATCGTGGCGCAGCCCATCTGGTTCAGAAAGCGGGAGAACCAACAGGTTCCGGACCCAAACTCTAACACAGTCATGCCTCTGCCGAGTTTCAGACCAGACAAGAGCAATCCCATCCGCCCTAATAGTTCAACTGCTTCATTTGGATTAGAAAAGGGCTTGGACATATGGGGGATTGGGTCGGGAACTTGCCGAAAGTAGGCATCGGCCGTTTCGTTTAACTCATCGATGGTCAATTCTTGGATTAACTTTTTGGGGTCAATTTGCTTTGTCATGAAGTATCTCTCGGTGGAGGCATTTATATTGTGATTTTTCAATTGTTACTACGTATTTGGGCTAGCTGGTTGCGAATAAAGGTTCTGACGGAAATTTTCCGCAATTTCCAGTAGTTAGCCACCAGCGGTCTAACAAAACGATTTTGCCGTTGAAAGTGGTTGACCTGTTTTTCAAAGTCGGGGCCTTGCGCTCGAATTTGCTCAGTGAAGCGCATTTTGGCATAAGCGTAAAGTTCATTGTCCAATTGATTGGCCTGTTGAACGGCCGCTTCCGTCTCTGGGGATAGATTATTTTGAGACGGCCGTCCAGCGGTTACATTTTTCCGAGTATAGAAGAGACGATTCCACCCAAAGGCCTTGCCCAACAACAACAAGGAAGCATCAAACTGTTCTGTTAATCCGATGACCTGCACTTGTCGGAGATTCTCTTTTGCAATCTCTAAATGTTCTTGGGTACATTCTCCCGCCTTCGCTTTCGCCCAAACACCTGACAGTAGGCGGGTATGCCCATTGTGCAGCATTGGATCAAGCCCCGCTTCAAGGCATTGTTTTAAATCGATCTTATGTTTGTGCATGAAGTCGTAAATGGGGTGGCTGGGGGTGCGAAGGATAAAGTAAAATTGGGAGATCGTGCGTTCAACCGGGTTGCGAAAAAAAGTGAAGTAGGCCCAGGGGTTTGTGAGATATTGGTGGATGCCGAAACTCATATGTCCTTTAAGAAGGCGATATTTGTTGCGTTCCTTCTCGTCCATTGTTCGTAGGTTCTCAACGCCTTGTTGAGATACCAGGCCAGTCGTATAAACCTCAACGTGCCGATAATTGCGAAAAATCACTTGATCTAGGGTTGTTCCGGCCGTTTTGGGGATATGTAAGAAAATGACCGTTTTAGGCTTTTTTGTTCGCTGGTTTGGCATAGGGGATTTTATCACGAATTTTCTTTAGGTCTCTGGGATTTCATGGAGTCGTTCACCAAGTAGTCAATTTTTTGTTACGAATTACACGAATTTTTTCATCATTCGCGGCAGGTTTTTCACTACCCCCACGAAATCCTAAAGCGTCTTTTCTTCTTGGGACTTTAAACTAATATAATAAGCCTAATCTATCTAAAAACGCCCGAAGTTGTTGTTTCACCTGGGGTTCTAAGAATTGTTGGACCCTTTCCTTTTGTTTTTGAATGAGTCGCGTTCGGAGGGCGCTGTCTTTTATTAGAACATCGACCAGTTCGGCTAATGCTTCGTAATTTTTTTGGTTGAATATGATACCCGCATCGCCGAGGGTGTAAGGAACGGCCGTACTGCGATAGGCCAAGATGGGTAGACCAAGATACATGCTTTCAATGAGGGGCTTGCCGAAGCCTTCATGTTCGCTCATAGAGATGTATAGATCGGCCGTTCTATAATAGGTGAGCATATCTTCTTGAGAAACCCGGCCAGTCAGGGTGACGGCATCGGCCAAACCTAAACTATGGGCCATGCCTTCTAGCCAACGATCATAACCAAGCTGCCAGCGGTCACCGACCAAAATAAGCTGGGTTGTGGGGTTGATGCGGCGATAATAGTAGAGGAGCTTAATTAGGTCTTCCTGTCGTTTGTTGGGCGCAATACGGCCGACAAAAAGTAGTAGTGGGCCAGTGTCCTTCAATTTATCTACTAGCGATTGGTTGGATGGGCTTTGGTATAGTTTTTCTTCGAGGGTGATGGGCAATACCCCGGTTTGCTTAAAAGGTAGTTGGCGGAGGTCTAGCTCATTGAAGGGTGAATCGGCTAGAGCCAGTCGGGTCTGTGCAGGAAACTGTTGCAACTGTTCTTGGCCCAGTTTCATGTAGTTGGCCCAGGTTGGATCGACCGGCGCAAAGAATTCGGGTGGGGTGACGTTGTGGTAGATCAAGATGATTTGAAATTTCTGGGCAAGAAGTTGATCGACCGCTGGAGAACCGATGCTGTGGTGGGCGATGATCCAGCCGCCTTCGTTGCCAGCTTTGATGGCGGCAGACGGCCGTACCTCCCCTTCCAATGCCGCGTGAATGTGGTAGGCATACAGCTCGGAAGTGAACGCCATTTCTCGCAGCCAACGACGGATGGTTAGAGCCTGATCTGTGATGGCGTCGCCTGGGCTGGCTCCGGCGATGAATTGGTGGAGGGCGGTCATCGGGTAACTGGTTATTGGTAATTGGTAATTGATGCAGAGAAAATTACCCGTTACTAATTACCATTTTCCTCCTGCCAGCGGTTTAGGATGCGTTCAAATCGTTCGGCAACGGCCGTCCAGGTGTAGTTTTGGAGGACGTAGCTGCGGCCGTTTTGCCCCATTTGGGCGGCCAATTCGGGATGTTCAACCAGCCAATCGAGGACGGCCCCAAATTCGTCGGCACTGTAGAACCATAAGCCGCCCTTGCTGCGGCGGACGTGTTCGCGGGTGACATCGCACTCTTCGGGAACCAAGACCGGTCGTCCGGCCAACCATGACTCCATGATGACCAGCGAAAAACTCTCGTTGAGAGAGGGTTGACATAATGCTAGAGCGTTGGCGCAGGTTGTAGCCTTTTCTTCGTCGGATACAAAGCCACGATAGTCGAAGGCCGGATGTTGGGGTGGTTCAAGTGGCCCTTTGCCTATGACGACCAGCTTTACTTTGCCCCCTTTTTCAGCGTAGCGTTTCATGTAGTCGTAGAGCAAGAGCAGGTTTTTACCAACTTCAAGACGGCCGACATAAGCGATATATGGAGGTTGATTTTGACGGCCGTTTGCCTTGAGTGTTGGCGTATCAGGCAGAATGACGCCTTCGCCAAGAACGGCCGATTGACGAGGCTGAATTTGTAATTTTTCCAAGGCCAAATGCCCCTCTTCTGGGGTGTTAAACATAACCCCATAGACCCGTTCCATGAGCAAGTGTACGGGTTCCATATAAGCGTAGGGTTCATCGTGGAGGCAGGGCCAAAAGATGAATTTATCTGGGGCAGCCCAGGCAGCGTAATGGGCCAACGGGCTGGCATAGGGCAAGGCGACGACAGCGTCGAAGTGGGTGGCTTGATGTTGGATATATTGGTAAAGAGGGGCGCTGTGGGCGGCCGATTCTAACCAGCTATATTGCTCTTCTGTGGTCAATGTACTGGTGGCAACGATCTTAGATTCAATCTCATGTTGTCGCTTGGCATCGCGGGAGGTGATTGGAAAGCGGCGAACAACGACACCGTTAATTTTGGAGCGGCCAGCCGGGGTGTCATTTTCCCAGGTGAAGTGGTTGCTGGCGCAGGTCGTCCAGACTTCGATTCGATGCCCGCGCTTGACCATCTCTTCTGCAAAGCCTTGAGATTGATTTTCGGCGCCGCCAACGGCTTCCAATCCATAACGAGGCACGACAATGGCGATTGATAAAGGGGTTGACATTATTGGGGTCGTTTTGCCTCTGACTCTAGGGCAATGATGCGGCGTTGTAACTCTTGATTTTCTTCTGTTAATTGGTTTAGGACGCTGACCAGATGGCGGTTAATTTTCACCTGATGACTAATATTTCTGTTGACATAAAACAAGACAAGCCCGTGGGCCTGTTCGCGGATAAGTTTCCAGAAACGGCCGAGAATGGGGACGCGTGTAGCCGGAGAAGGGGCTAGAATTGAGGTTGTTTCTACTTCTGAATAGAGCGAATTGACCTGCCGCAGATGGTGATAGAGGTCGGGGGAATATGGTTGACCTTCTGGCGGTTCGGGACAGACCATTGCCGCGCCAAAGGCGGGAAAAGTGCGATTGTCATAGCCTGCTTCTAGCCGTCGGGTTTGGATGCGGCGGCGAATGTCAGCCATCAATGCTTGGGGATCTATCTCTGGATCGTGTATTTCAATTAAATCGTCGGCGGGTAAATCGGCCGTTGATTGATTATTCAAATTATCTGTTGGCAACTTATTCCTCCATGCCCGTTTCTGGCTGATTATCTTGCCATCGGGGCATTGATTCCAGTTCCTGGCTCAAAATACTTATCGCGCTCAGTAAATTTTCATTTACTTCAGCTTGTTCGGCTGCCAGTTTGTTGACATAAAACAAGACTAGCTCGTGAAATTTTTGGCGCAACTTTTCGATGATGGGGCCGAGGATGGGAATGGGTATCTTGGTGACGTTCAGTTCGACGGTTGAGACATCAAAGGTTAATCCTGCTTGATAGAGATGATCATAGAAGGCGGGAGGGAAGCGTCGACCGCCTACGCCAGCGGCTAAGGGGCTGTTTTGGATGCGAGTAGATTTTTTTGCCAAAACTTCGGCCCGCACTTCCCGCATGATGTTTTCGATGTCTATGTCTGGTAGATTGCTAGCGTTTTGTTTCTCTTCCATGCTAACCTCCAATCTGGTTAATCTTTGAAAATGAAAGCGCCCAACTTGGCCGAACGATATTGACCGGCTTGCGATCATAAACGCCCTCTAAGTGCTGGGTTTCAATTGTTATCGTGAATGGGTCTTCAGTGAGTAAAGTGAGTGGTTCCAAATCACCAACCCAATAAACTGAATAATCCGCTTGCTGCCAACGCGCGACGGCCGTTTGAAATGCCGCGCTGTCTAGGGCAGCCGGGTCCCGTAAACTATAGACTGAATGACCATATAAGTATTGTAAGGGCGTACCAATCATATCACCGTTTGTGACAGCCGCCGCATCATTAAAAACCAGGATGGAATTTGGGTCAAGTTGATCGCTTAAGGTGGCAATTTGGGGGATGATACCTTGATAGTCAACCTGACTGATGAAGCCTCTGGCTGACAAGCCGGTTGAGGCCAGCCAAAAAAGGGCAAGAACGGCCGCTATTATCTGCCAATATCGCTGTTTAAGAGAGCCATAGTTTAAGCGGGCGATGCTGTCAATTAGATAGGCTCCAGCAAAGATGGCAAAGGGCAACGTTACTGGAACATAGCGACGACTGGCATAAATTTGGTGAGGGTTGGCCTGAATGCGCCAGAGGTACAGCAGGGAGAATAGGAGGCCAATGGTTAGGATAACGGCCGTTTGACGATTGATACGCCAAATCATTAGGCAAAGTCCAGCTACAGTAAGCCCGATGCCGAAGGGTGACAGATACCAGCCCAGGCGGAGCAAATTTTCATGATCAGTTCGGGGTAACTGACCGCCGCCGAACCAATCGGAGCGGATGGTTGGTTCCCCCAAGTACGGTCGTAAAAACCAGCCATACAAAGCCAACAAGATAACCCCCACAATCGCCATGATGATGAAGGATTGACGGTACTTGGTTAGTTTTTCTAACTGGTTGGCAAAACGGCCGAAGAAAACCAGCACAATAATAATAACCAGCGCAGCCATGAGTGGAATCAGCCAGTTTCTTTCAACCAGGTTTAGGCCATAGGCAAAGAGGTTGTAGGCATAGGGCCGACTTTGCCAGAGGGCGTGAATGATTGAATGGATGGTGACTAGAGTTAGTGGGAGGAAGAACCAGTTGTATACGCTTTGCCAACGGCCGTTTTGCCGCAACCAGAGCCAAAGCGCACCTGGTACAATCAGCAGGAAATACATATCAATCCGCACCAGGAAAAGCTGGCCTAAGGCCAATCCAGCCAATAACCCCAAAAAGGGGATGAGCTTATTGGGGGTTGGTTGCTTTGTTTGGATGGATTGCAGCCACAGTATCAAGGCCCAAAGACCAAGCCATAGCAGAAATTGAGTCAGTAATTCGGTTGTTGGATAGCGGGCAAACCAGACCTGGAGGGCATTTAGGGTTAGGGCGATAAGGGCGAGTATGGCCGCTTCTCGACCAACGATTTGGCGAACGATGAAAAAGATCGCCAGAGTACCGCCCAAAGCCCACACACCAGTCATCAATAAGGCCGCTTGAACGCCGCCGAGACTATAACCAATCGCTTGCCAGACAGGATGAAGGTGGAAGAATTGGGGGGTGATTTCGCCTACTTGCTCGTCCGTTACATAGAATCCAGGCAGGGCATAATAGGAAGCGATGACGCTGGCATTTTCTGTTGGGGGGAGTTGGCGAAGCAAAGCGGGGTAGAGGGCGGGGTCTAATTCGTCGAGGATGGGATCGTCGATGAGGATACGGCCGTTTTCAGCAATGTTGGCCGCTAAGTTGACATAAACGCCGGCATCGGCCCCGCCGATAATGAATTGATGCGGCCGAAAAAAGAGCCAACTGGCCGCCAACAGCCAGACAAGCAGGATAGCTGGTTCAATAAGTCGTGAATATGAGGATGCGCGTTGATCAGTCTGTTCGGCCGTCGAATTTACAGCGGTGTGCCTGGATAACCAGAATAGTAGGATGACGGATATGAGCCAGAGTAAGCCAAGTAGTTGCAGCGAGAACCAACCTAGTTGGGCTAAGCCGAAGGCCAGCCAACCAATAATTAAAACCCCGACTGCAAAAGCCGCAAAGTAATAGGCTAAACGGCCGCCTGGGAATGCCTTGCTATCTGGAACAAAATAGGTTGCCAGAAATAGGCCGGGCAAAAAGCAGCCGACAATGATGATGACAAGAGCCAGCCACTCAGTCATGCAGAACCTCAAGCTGGCGACTTAAATTGGTTAGTATTTGATTGGCGAAGGTTGAATATTGTTGGGCGATGTGGGCTGGATCGTGGTGGGTGGCAATATAGTTAGCCGCTGTCGTTGCCAACTGTTGGCGCAGGTCAGGTTGGCTTGCTAGGCGCTGCATTGCATCTAATAGATCGATGTTATCTAATGGCCGTACCTTAACAACGGCCGAATCTGGAAGCTCGCTGTACCAGCCTAAATCGAAGACGATAACGGGTTTGGCGGCGGCCATCGCTCGCAAAGCTGTGGCGGAGGTCTCGCCGACGGTGGGGTGACGGAGATTGATGATGATGTCGGCCGCTTCTATCCAATCGACGAACCCTTGCAGTGATTCAATGAAGCCAAGCTGGGTGACGGCCTTTTCTAATTGGTTTCGGCCGATTATCTTCGCTAAGTTAACTTCTGGGTGAACGTCGCCTACGATTAGAAAATGGCTGTCTGGTATCGTTTGCTGGAGTTGTTTGAAGGCTGAGAGGGCCAAGTCTAATTTCTTTTCGGCCGTTACTAACCCTAATGTGGCAAAGATAACGGTTTCAGATGATAGGTTTAATGTTTCCCGTTGCGATTGTCCGACTCGCTTTTCCATCAGGGCTGGGATGACTCGGATCGGCCGTTCAAAGGCTTGCTCAGCCAACATATCGGCAACAACTTGGCTGTGAACGATCAGGCCCAGACTGCGATCAACCAATCGATTATTGAGTGGAACCGCAAAGAGAGGGTGATCGGCTCGTTGTTCTCGAATGTCCCACGCCAACTGAATGCCGTTCAGCCCCAACGCATAGCCCATCTCCCTGATATACCCTGAATAATCGTGGCTATCAACTGTTCGATGGGCCATAAAATGATGGAGGCCGTGATCGTGGAGGATGACGAGGCCAGGGTAGCGGACGGCTGTTTCATATATCGCCTCATGGTGGCTGCTATTGCCCATCTGGTAGAGGGTCAAGTCAAAGTTCCAGCGTTGATTCGGGTATTCGCTGATAGGTTGTATATTAAATGAAGCCTTTAGCTCATCTTTTACGCTGTCTGGCTTCTCAGTGAAAAGGGTGATCTGGGCGGTTTGGGCCAAATGGGGCAGCAACGCTCGACTGTAATCGGCGATGCCGCTGCGGGCTGGTGGCAGGGGACTAAAGTAGGCAAAATGGCGTTGTGGAAATGGCGGGGATTGTGCGGTCATTGACAGAAAAAGGCAGCTATTTGCCTTCCAAGTGGGAGAGACGGTCGTCGATTGATTGGAGCAGTCGATTCGTCTGGATGAGTTGGGCCGTAAGTTGGCCTAAATCGTGGGTAAGAGCGGATTGGTCTTTGTCCTGGGCGATGAGACGGCCGTTTATATCCTCGACCTGATTTTGAATCGCCTCTAAATGGCTGACTGTCAGGCGGTTGAACTCGTTTTGTTGTTGAACAATGGGTCGAACGTACCATTTGGTTGAGATACTGTTCCAGCTTTGGCGAAACCAGGTGATGAAGGGGCCAATAACGGCCGTGTTGGATTGGAACGGCCGTTCCTGCACCTGCCATTTTTGTTGTAGTTGAGTTAGGGTTTTCGGCTGTGTATTTTTGTCAGTCATTGGTCAATCCTTCTCTCGAAGGTCGTAAGTCGTAATTCGTAATTCGTAATTTTCTTTCAAGGAATGTTTTTACGCATTACGTTTTACGGATTAGCAACCCAAAACAATATTATCTAATGCAACAAGTCTCTAACGCCAGGTAATCTCAGGCACCGTCGCTGGAATTGCATAGGGGCCAGCGGCGAGGTCATCAAAATATTGATTGGTTAATAGAGCGCCATAGGAAAAGATGGCGTGACCGTTGGTTCCTAGTTGGCGAGCGGCCATGATGCGGTTTTCGATCTCATCGAAGGTGCAGTAGCCGCTTCCAATACCGGGGATAATAAGGCGGTCGCCACTGTCATTCTGAAAATCGCCTACTAAAGTTTGCCAGCGATCCAGGGTCCAAAAGCTGTCATCGGGACAGTTGTAAGAGCCGCCCGGATAGATCATAGGGTTATTGATGTCGATGTAGCCACCCTGTACCCAGGCTTTCGAGTCTTGATAGAGGTCGTTGTAGCCTTCGAGAGCAAATTGACCCCAGCCCCATTCCGGCCGTTCTATATGGAGGGGCCAAACGGCGGCTGAGAGCCACAAATCGGGATAGTTGTTGACAAGGTGGTTATATATTTGTTGGACGGTTTCGTTGACCTGCGCCCGCTGCCAATCCTCATAGCTGTTGTGGCCTGTTGGCGGGGTCGAGAAGCAGGGAACGCCGGATTCGGCCGAACTGACCGGATCGCAGGAGGTATTAACGTTACCATAGCGAGTATGATCCAGGTGAAGGCCATCAATATCATAATTTGAGGCGATATAGTCAAAGACCGTTATCAGATGGTCATTGGTAAAGGTTGAGGCTGGACTGGCCCGCCAGTAAACGTCGCAATATTGTTCATTATCAGTTGTCCATTGTAAGCCGTTTAATTTGCCGTCCGTTTCGCCGTGGGCTTGTTGAAGAAGATAATAGAGAGGTTGGGGCGAAACGTTGGGGGGTGGGGTGGTGCAGTTGTCCCAAACGGGATAGACGTTGATATAGGCGTGAAGGTGAATGCCATTCTCATGGGCTTTTTGGACGAAGTAGGCCAATGGATCCCAAACTGGATTTGGCGGTTGGCCTAAAGTGCCGCCGCTGACCCGTGCCGCCCAGGGTTCGGGGCCGGGTTGGTAATAGGCATCGGCTGTCCCACGCACTTGGAAAAAGATAGCGTTGAAACCCGCATCGGCCGCATTTTGGACGATCTCATCGATCTTAGCGGGATCGGCTGGTTGGGTGCCGGTCGTCCAGTCAAAGCGAGTGACCCACATACCTCTAAATTCGGCTTGACCCGGTCGGTGGACAACGGGTATGAAGGCGGCGTTGCTGCCCGAAACTTCAGCATAAACCAGTTGAAGCAGTACCGTTACCATTATGGTGGTCATACAGGCCGCAAGGAGCAAGATAATCAATCGGATACGTTGCATAAGCTGCTATTATGTCACAAACTTAATCTCTAGGAAATTAGCCTATTAGAAGTTCAACTTCTCAGAAAAGTTGAACTTCTGGCTTTCTTTTGTAGAATCTTTGGTTATGAGCAACTTTTTTGATATTAGTCGGACATTGTTTCCGGGAACGGCCGTTTGGCCTGGAGATACTCCGTTTGAACTGAGACAAATGATGAAGCGAAGCGAGGAGGATAGTGTTAACTTAACAACCTTAGTTGTGAGCGCCCATACTGGCACGCATGTCGATGCCCCCCATCACTTTTCCAGCGACAATCGGGGCATTGATGAGATGGATTTGGAGATTTATTGGGGGCCAGCCCAGGTTGTCACGGTTGCTAAGAAGGGCGGCCCATTGTTCCCGAATGATTTTGCTGGCTGTGATTTAAGCAGGGCTGAAAGAATCCTGGTTCGTTCTTTGACCGAAAAAACAGATGAGACAGTATTCCCAAGCGAATTTATTTATCCTAGTCCCGAACTAGCCGACTTTTTGGGCGAGCAAGGCATCGTTTTGTTTGGTAGCGATGCCCCCTCGATGGATGAGCAGACTGACCCTGCCTTGCCCGGCCACAAGGCATTATTGCGGAATGGTATTGCTATTTTGGAGTGGCTGAATTTGGTTGATGTACCAGATGGCCTCTATGAGTTATCTGCCTTGCCGCTAAAGATTGCTGGGGGGGATGGCAGTCCTGTTCGAGCGGTTTTGAGGGGTAAGTAGTAATTGGTAATTTGTAATTGAGCAGGATGCTGGAGACCAAGGAATTACCAGTTACCAATTACTAGTTACTTTTCTACTGTTCTGATGTCGACACTTTCTCAAGCTCAAACATTAGACAAGGATGATAGATTGGCCCATTTTCGGGAGCGGTTTGTCATTGATGAGCCGGAGCTAATTTATCTGGATGGAAATTCGCTCGGCCGTTTGCCAAAGGTAACGGCCGAACGGCTGGAACAGCTTGTTAGGCAGGAATGGGGTGGGCGGTTGATTCGGAGCTGGAACGATAGTTGGTATGCGCTGCCGGAGGTGGTTGGGGCGAAGGTGGCTCAATTATTGGGGGCGCGAGCGGATGAGGTCATTATTGCAGATTCGACCTCAGTGAATCTTTATAAGCTGGCTTTGTCGGCCGTTTTAGCTCAGAACGGCCGAACTAAAATCGTCACCGATGACCTCAACTTCCCTTCGGATCTATATATATTGGAAGGTGTTGCTCGTTTGGCTGGGCCGGACTATGAGGTGGTACGGGTCGCATCGCCTGATGGGCTGCAGGGGTCATTAGAGGGGTTGGCGAGAGCGATTGATGATGCGACGGCGTTGGTAGCTTTGACTCAGACGGCTTTTATGAGCGCCTATACTTATGATTTATCGGCCGTTACTGAGATGGCTCATAAATCGGGCGCCTTAACTCTGTGGGATTTAAGCCATACAGTTGGGGTCGTTCCCGTCGCGCTCAATCAGGCGAATGTTGATTTAGCTGTCGGGTGTACCTATAAGTACCTTAATGGCGGACCAGGATCGCCCGCCTTTCTCTATGTCCGCCAGGATTTGCAGGATCGGCTGGGCAATCCCATTTCAGGCTGGATGGGCCAGGACAACCCCTTTAACTTTGATTTGGATTATGCGCCAACGGCTGGAATGCGCCGCTTCTTGTCTGGTACGCCTTCGGTGTTGGGGTTAGCGGCCATTGATGGGGGCGTTGATTTGGTGTTGGAGGCGGGGATGGACCAGATTCGAGCCAAGTCGATTGAGCAGACGACCTTTTTGATTGAACTGTATGATGCTTATCTTGCGCCGTTAGACTTCCGGCTCAACTCACCCCGCGACCCGGATAAGCGCGGTTCTCATATCATTTTCGGGCATGATGATGGTTGGCGCATTGACCAAGCTTTGATTGAAGAGATGAACGTGCTGCCGGATTTTCGGCAGCCGGACAATATTCGCTTTGGCATTGCACCACTTTATAACACCTTTGAGGAGCTGTATACGGCCGTCATTCGACTAAAAACGGTTGTTGAAGAGCGGCTGTATGAGAAATATTCGGCCGAAACGGATACGGTTACTTAATAGGGGTTCAGGAATAAGCTGTCATACTACAAAAAACACTTCACGCAAAGGCGCTAAGACGCAAAGAAGGAGGCCATTTCTTGGCGGCTATGTACCTTTGCGTGAGATTAAGTGATACCTTTTCGGATTAGTTGAACCTCTTTATAATTCTCCCATGACCAATGACAATGTAATGTGTTATGAAACGGCCGCTGGACGGATGATCTATACTTTCCCTGTATTGGCCTTCGCGGAGCTAGTTGCCAATATCTACTTGATTGATGATGGCAATGGCCTGACCCTGGTAGATTGTGGTTCCGGCTTGGAGCAGTCGAACAAGGAATTGCTGGCTGGCTTTGAAGCACTCAACGCCAAATTTGGCAAAGCCATCAGCCTCGAAGCCGTTCGGACTATCGTTATCACGCATGGTCATATGGATCATTTTGGCGGTCTGCCCTTTGTTCGGCAATTTACAGCGGCTCCCATAGGCGTTCATCCGCTGGATCGACGGGTGCTGTCCCACTATGAAGAGCGAGTCATTGTGGCCTCGCAGCAGCTAAAGAACTTTTTGGAGCGGGCGGGGGTGTCCGAACAAGAAACGGCTAATTTGATGAGTATGTATTTATGGGCCAAAGATCGTTACCGTTCTACGCCTGTTCAATTCAGCCTGGAAGAGAACCAGCCCCTATTTGATGACATCTTCATATATCATGTGCCTGGACATTGTTCGGGGCAAGTGTGTTTGTTGGTGGATGATATTATGCTAACGGCCGATCATGTCCTCTCCCGCACCACCCCCCACCAGGCCCCGGAAAGTATTACCAACAATATGGGTTTAGGACATTATCTGGATTCGTTAGCCAAGATAGAGAAGGTGGCTGGCATACGGTTGGCTTTAGGTGGACATGAGAAGCCGATGGATGATCTGAACGGCCGTATTCAAGAGATTCGCCAGGTGCATGAAGATCGCTTGGACAAGATTCTTGACATCTGTAAGGAGCCGCAATCTATAGCCGATGTGAGTAAAGCCTTGTTCGGAAAGGTTGGCAGCTATCATGTTTTGTTGGCGTTGGAAGAGGCCGGAGCGCATGTCGAATATCTGTATCAACGCGGGGAGTTAGCGGCGGCTAATTTGGACGAGATTCAACGGGAGGAACGGCCGATTATTGCCTATGAGCGAGTCGGGTAGTCGGTTGGTGGCGGATTGTGAAAGGTCAACAGTGAACGGTGGACAGTGGACAGTTAGCAGTGATTAGTGAGCGGTTGTTGGCTTGGTGGGATAAAGGGCATGCTGCACTGCCCTGGCGAGGGAGCGGTGATCCGTATGCGATTTGGGTGTCTGAGATTATGCTCCAGCAGACCCAGATTGCGACCGTTTTGCCCTATTACGAACGCTGGATGCAGCGTTTTCCGACCGTTGAGGCATTGGCAGTGGCTTCAATTGATGAGGTGTTGAAATTGTGGGAAGGGTTGGGCTATTACAGTCGGGCCAGAAACTTTCATGCTGCCGCCCAAACCGTTGTCGAGGAATACGAGGGGCGAATTCCTGAGACAGTTCCTGAATTAATGAAGTTGAAGGGCATCGGCCGTTATACCGCCGGCGCTATTGCCTCTATTGCCTTTGACCAACCTGCCCCGGTGCTTGATGGCAATGTCATCCGGGTGCTTAGTCGCCTGTATGACATGGCGGAAGATGTGACTCTGACAGCGACCAAGAGGCAGTTGTGGCAAACGGCCGAAACGTTGGTTCCTCAACAAAGGGCCGGGGCTTATAATCAGGCCCTTATGGAGTTGGGCCAAACGGTTTGTCTGTCGACTGCCCCAAAGTGCCACGAATGCCCTTTAGCTGCTCGATGTTTGGCAAAAGCAAGGGGAACACAGTTGGAGCGGCCGGTTCGGCCACCACGCCGCAAAACACCCCATTATGAGGTGACGGCGGGTATTATTTGGCGAGAAGACGGCCGTTTTCTGATCGCTCAACGGCCGTTTGAAGGGTTGTTGGGTGGTCTTTGGGAATTTCCTGGCGGTAAGCAGGAAGCGGGTGAAACGCTGCCTCAAACCTTGCGGCGAGAAATTAAGGAAGAGTTGGCGATCGATATTGAGGTTGGGGAATTGTTGATGGTTGTTAAACACGCCTTCACCCATTTTCGGATCACGCTCCATGCTTTTCAGGCTCGATATTGTGGAGGAGAGCTACAACATTTAGGGGTGGCCGATCATGCCTGGGTGGGACTTACCGATTTGGATCAATATGCCTTTGCCAAAACAGATCGGCAGATTATTAAAGCGTTGAGAAATGAATTGGAAGATTAGGAACGGCCGTCTCTGGCTCGTTGTCTGGTTAGGGTTTGTTGTCATGGCAGTGTATGGTCGGAGTCTCTCGCTGCCATTTCTATCGGATGATTTCTTCGAGTTTCCATTTTTAGGGGCGCACAATTTTCGTGAGGTCTGGTTGACGGCCGAAGGATTGTTTTTCTTTCGGCCGTTGGCTTTTTCGTTATGGCAGGTATGGCATTGGTTGTTGGGCGCTTATGAACCGGCGGCATTTCACCTTCTGAATATATTGGCTCATTGGTTAAATGCGGTGTTGGTGGCCTGGTTGACAGCCGCCCTTTGGCCGGGCAGAAATCGGTGGTTAAAGGGCGGTATTGCCGCAACTTTACTGGCCCTTTTTCCATTTAGCTATGAAGCGGTGGCCTGGGTAGCGGCCTTTAAGCATCCCCTATTTCTGACGTTCACCTTGTTGAGCTTAGTAGCCTACTTGCAGGCCAGAGACTCAAAACGGCCGCGTCTTTGGCTAACTATTGGTCTGTTTTTTGCCTTGCTCAGTCCCTTTGTTCACGAAAATGGTGTCTTGACCGCCCCTTTGGTTTGGACCATTGCCCTAACCTACCCGAACAAGGGTAAGTTGGAACTGAGGGAGGTATTTACGGCCGCAATGTGGCTGTTACCTGTTATTCTCTGGTTTATCGTTTGGCAGCAAGTGCCAGCCCGTGATGGTTCTGGCGGGTTGTCGTTGAATGAGCCAGATACGATGTTCCAAAATGGCCTGTATCTACTGCAAGGTTTAGGGTATCCACTGTCCTGGCTGGGGGGACTATTGCGTGACAATACCCCCCTGAACTCAACGGCTGCGGCTTTGGTGACAACGCTGCCCGCCATCATGATTTTACTCATCGTTCGATGGCGACTTGGCGTTACCCGGCGAAGTCTCTTGCCCTGGTTTTGGCTAGCGATTTCAGTTGCGCCGCCGATCTTATTCTTGCCTACGTTACACGTTATTGCTGCCCCTCGAATGTTTATGCTGCCAGCGGTTGGTATCGTTTGGTTGTGGGCTGAAGCATTCTGGTATTTCTATGATGGTAGAGAGCCACTACCATCGGTTTTTACCCGACTTAGGCGGCATTACCGGTTGGGTATAGCGGCCGTTTTGTTGGGTCTGCTCTTACTGCAAAATGTGGTTTTTATTTTGGCGCAGCTTGAGCTTTATCGGATTGGGGGAATGGCTATCACTCAGACTGGTTTGGCAGCTATTGAGGCGAATGATGCGGGTCGTCCGGCCGTTTTTATCAATCTGCCATCCTGGATTGCGCCGCTTCAGGCTACCTATGCCATTGGGCAGGAAGGGGATAACCTTATTCTTGGGCCGGATATGGTGGCGCCGATGATTTGGACGCAGACGGGTCGGCATTTGTCGGCTTCGGCCGTTCGCTTCGATGACATCCGTACAGAGACACCCTATCATGCCGGGCCAGTTGGGGATGGCCCAGATTGGCCGAACCTGATAGCGGCAGGATCGGCCGTTTATGTGGCTCGTTATGGATCTGAGGGGATACAGATAGAGCCTGCGGCTTGGCTAGACGTGCCTGCGCCGGATAACACGCCGTTAGCCACGTTCGGGGAGTCAATCGTGTTGTTGGCGACAACGGCCGAAACAGAAGGTGATCAAACGTTGCTTACCATGATTTGGCAAGTCAATGAGCCAGCGCCATTTGAAGCGACTGTATTTGTTCACGCTTTAGATGAAAATGGGCTGATTGTGAATCAGGCAGACGGCGATCCAGTGGCAGGGACGTTTCCTTTTGGGCTTTGGCCTACTGGAACCATCATTCAGGAGATACGGATCATCCCATCAAACCAAGCCCACTTGTTACAAGTTGGGCTGTACAATCGTTTTGACGGCACACGATGGCCTGCGATGACGCTTGATGGGCAGTTATATCCAGGGGATGCAGTGCCAATCGACCCGTAGAGAAGTTCAACTTCTGTCAGAAGTTGAACTTCTAGCACCCCAAACACCCAAAATTGTAAAGTAGATTATTGTCAGGACTTTTACTGGCATGTATGATACTTGTTATGTCTGATGCCTCTGTCTCTGGTGTTTTTAACACCCTCAACATTCCTGAGGAAGCGATTGTTGCTTATCGTGCAGGTAAGGCGGCGGTAGCAGATCAAGACTATGAGGAGGCTATTGAGCATTTTACAAAAGCATTGAATTTTGATAATTTGCCGACGCTATTTCAAGCAAGGGCGCTCGATCTGAGAGGGATGTCAGCCTGGTTATTAAGCCATTATGATCAAGCCAAATCGGATTTTCTGACAGCACTGGAAATCTGTGATAATTCTGCTCTATGCGCTCGCCTTCATGCCCGACTAGGTGATGTGGCTGATTCCCACGGCGAATATGATGAGGCCACCGAGGCTTATACAGAAGCCTTAAAGATGGGGATGGAAGTTAATGACGTTTTGGCAATTGGTCGCGCCCACCGAGGGCTGGGGGTCGTTAATCGGCGGCAAGGGAATGCTGAGAAAGCGTTGAGCCATTTAACCCAGGCGTTGGCCGCTTTCCGTCAGTCGGCCGATCCACAGGAGCAGATTCGAGTTTTGACCAGTATCGGCCGTACTCGACAAGCCCGAGGCGAATATCAACGAGCTATTTCGGCTCTAAACGAAGCGCTACATATTGCTGAAGCCTTAAATGATCGTTGGCGAATAGCCTTAGCCTTAAATGACATCGGCGAGGCATACCAGGCTCTTTATGATTTAGACAAAGCCTTAAGTTACCATACTCGCGCCCTTGAGTTAGCAAATAGTGTCAAGGCCAATATTATTAAGCCTGATATTCTCCGAAATTTGGGGGTTGATCATATTGAGCGGGGTCGGCTGGAAGTTGGAATGAGTCATCTTAAAGAAGCGTTGGAAATGGCTCGTACAGTGGGAAATAAGGAGCAAGAAGCGCTGACACTTTATTACGTAGCAAGGGCGCATCTTCGTCAGGACAAACCCGATGCTGCAACCAGAGTTGTGTCGGAGCTGAGTACTATAGCTGATGTGCTGAATGCGGATCGTTTCAGAGCGTTGGCGGCCTTTGTTCGAGGCGAACTACTTTTTGCTCAGGGCAGCCGAGTAGCAGCGGCAGCTGAATTGAATGTGGCTGTTCTGGACGCTCAAAATGCACTGGATAGGGGGATGCTGTGGAAGTTGCACGCAGCCATTAGCCATATAGTGGATGATGAAGCTATCGCTTCCATTCATGCTCAGATTGCAGCTGATTTTATTCAGCAAACGGCCGAGCCATTATTAGACCCTCAGTTGAAAGGCTCATTTATCAATGCAGCTCCGGTGATGGCTGTTCTAGTCGCCGCCAACATTGACCCCGATAAGTTATTGGCCAAAAAGTAATAGTTTTATTTGATTAACGACGTTTATTCAGCGACAACCTCTTGTCGATAATTCTGACCAGGAAGTATTCGCTTCGGCGGCAAGTGAAGCCCCATCCATTCCCCCGCATTTTTCCCCGGGCATTGACCCAGATGTAACAAGGGTTTCGGCCGAGCTACTTCCGGCCCAGAAAGGAGAAACCCATTTTGTCCAATTCCCACAATCAACCTCGCAGATCGGCCCAGAGACGGCCGATGCGCCGCAATCAGCCAGGGGGCCGTCTTTGGAAGTTGTCAGGCCAGTCTAATACCTACCTGAACAGCATGGATCGAGGCTGGCGACGAAACCGACCCCAGCTTCTAATCCCTTCCAATGAGATTAAGCAGCAGAAAGTAGCGTAAGATAGTCTTTACAGACGGTCGCTGCGGGCCGTCAAATAGATTCCGGGGTTGAACATGTCTTGCCTAAACGGCCGTACCCAATGGGCAGCGGAAAAAGAAAAACCTAGCAGACTAAGCCTCGCCCCGGAAATCATCAGATAGTGGGGAGCCACCAACTATTATTCAATGGCAGACGGCCGAAAACCCAAGCATGGGAGAACCGAGATCTGGTCGATGCAAGGTAATGGTTTTTGGTGGTAAATGACACAGCTTGTAAATTATGGTAGAAGATGTCTCTAGCTGATTGGTATATCAGTTTGGTCAACTATTGAGGATTGGGAATTAAAATGATGAAAAGGATAGCAAGGCGGTCGTTGGGAAACGGCCGTTTTTTGGTGTGGGCTTTGTTATTGTTGGGTTGTAATTTGCTGGTGGAGGCGACGCCGGCGGCTACGCAGGGTAGTCCTTCGGTGATTGAAGAAAGCGGTGCAGTTACCGAGATGCCTGTTTCGCCGATGAATGGCCGAATGCGGTATGTTGCGCCTGATGGCTCTGACAGGAATGATGGCAGCGAGGCTGCACCCTGGATGACGATTCAGGAGGCGGTGGATAATGCAAATCCGGGGGATGTGATTCAGATTGCGGCGGGGACTTATGTTGGGGCCAGGATTGAACAGTCGGGGACAGTGAACAATTGGATTACATTAACGGCCGAACCAGGCGCTTCGGTTCTCATTAATGCCCCAGGCCCTAATAATCAACATAGTAGCAATCTTGAAATTGAGAACTGGAATGGGGACGGGACGGTTGCCTATTGGATTATTGAGGGGTTGGAAATATCTAACGCGCCCAACTGGGGGATTGATGTTCGGGGTAACAACAGTAATCATTCCCACCACTTTGTTATTCGTGGTAATAGCGTTCATGATAATGGAACGGGCAGCGGGAAAACGGGCATTTTTACGGCATTTGTAGATGATGTTGTAGTTGAGGAAAATGAGAGCTATGGTAACGGTGAGCATGGTATATATTTGAGTAATAGCGGCGACCGTTTTACCGTGCGGCACAATCGACTTTATAACAATATGAACTGTGGTCTGCATATGAATGCTGATGCCAGCCAGGGGGGAGATGGTATCATTTCAGATGGGGTTGTGGAGGCGAATACGATCTATAATAATGGGCTGGGCGGGTGTGCTGGAATTAACATGGATGGTGTTACGGATACCATTGTCAGAAATAACTTGTTGTATGACAATCATGCTACGGGTATTGCTCTTTTTCAACAGGATGGGGCAGTCTGTTCCCGTGATAATAGGGTATTGAATAATACGATTTTGAATGAATCGGACGGCCGTTGGGCTATCACTCTCAGTCATACCAGTTGTGTGAATAATAAACTCTTTAACAACATTCTTTATACTGCTCATTCTTTTCGGGGCAGTATTGAACTTCCGGCAGATACAATCGCTGGCTTTGAAAGCGATTATAATATTGTGATGGATCGCTTTAGCATCGATGATGGCAACAGCGTTATCGGTTTGGCCCAATGGCAGGGATTGGGTTATGACGCAAATTCTTTCATCATTAGTCTCCCCCAGCTTTTTGTGAGTATTGGAGCGGATGATTATCATCTGGCGGCTGGGAGTCCTGCAATTGACAGCGGCGTTACACTGTTAGATGTGCCGACTGATTTGGACGGCCGACCTAGACCTGCTGGCGTTGCATTTGACATCGGCGCTTATGAATATTCGTTCCTCTTGCCTGCTGGATTTATGCCAGTGGTTATTGGGGGAAAGACGTAATTTGTAATTCGTAATCGTTTTTGGCTTTTTTGGATATTCAGGAGCATTTGCGATCAATCACACGAATTTTTAGCAATAGTTATGGAAGATAGTTTTGTTGGCGAACAAATAAGTCAGTATTGGGTAAGGGTGTTTTTCCAGCGATTTGGTCGTTTGTTGGGGGTTGTTGTAGCTGCTCCGACCATTATAACTTCTCAAAGGCTATCTATTTGGCTTCACTTTCTGGCCTGTTATCTGTTTGATGTCGTTGGTGGGCCGGAATTGGTACAGTTCCTACTGCGAGGGCTGACCCAACCCCGACCGTTGACGGCTGATGAAATTAGAGTGGCTGCGGCCGTTCTGGGCGAGAATGCGATAGATTATAAGCGCGTTCGACTGGTGCAGGGCGGCATTTTGGACTACGTTTTTCGGCTTAATAACAATCGAGCGTTTTGTACCTGGTACACTATCAATATGCCCCAAGGTTTAAGTAAAGATTTACCCCTTCTGGTTCATGAATTGACGCATACGTTTCAGTTTGAGCGCGTGGGAACGGTCTATATTGGACAGGCTTTGCTAGAGCAGCGGCGGCATGGTCATGCCGCCTACCATTATGGGGGCGAAGAAGGGCTGCGGACGGCCTGTGCTGCGGGAAAGCACTATCGGGATTATAATCGGGAACAGCAAGGACAGATTACCCAAGATTATTGCAAGCGATTGCATGCTGGCAAGGACACATCAGCCTACGAACCTTTTATTGCCCAACTGAGGGCTGGCAAAGTATGACGAATCTGATTGGTAAAAAGCTTGACCACTTCCGGGTTGATATGCTACTCGGTGAAGGGGGGATGGGCGCTGTATATCGGGCTTTCGATATGAATTTGGCCCGGCCTGTGGCGTTGAAGGTGATGCATTCCCATCTGACTCGGCAAGAGGAGTTCCAGCAGCGTTTTTTACAGGAGGCTCAGGCAGCGGCGCGGCTGAGTCATCCGGCGATTGTTGATATTTACCATTTCGGTCGTAAACAAGATCGGCTCTATATGGCGATGGAGTATGTTCAAGGGGATAGTCTGGGCGCTTATATCGGTCATTTGTATCGCAGTAATAAGATGATTCGGCTGGATGAGACATTGGATTTGTTGGCTCAAGTGGCAGATGCTCTTGATTATGCGCATCGTCAGGGAGTGGTTCACCGTGATATTAAGCCGGATAATATATTAATTAGGGTTGAAGAAGACCCACGCCAGGAAGGAAAACCAATTTTACGGGCGATGGTGACTGATTTTGGTCTGGCGAAGTTGCGGGAGGGGGGGGTGCAGACGGTTACTGGTACGCTGTTGGGAACATTGGCCTATATGTCGCCGGAACAGTGCGTGGGGGAGGATTTGGACGGCCGTTCGGACATTTATTCGTTGGGCATTGTTTTGTATCAGCTTTCGACGGGGCGGTTGCCCTTTAATATCAAGTCGCCAACGGACGCTGTTTTGAAGCATATGCAGGAGGAGCCGCCGCTGCCGAGAACGCTGCGGCCTGGAATGCCTGTTGAGGTAGAGCGAATTATCATTCAGGCGTTGGCAAAGAAGCCAAATGAACGTTTTCGGACAGCGGGACAGATGGCGGCTACGCTGCGGAGCGCGGCCGTTCATGCCAGCGGGCAGGTTTCGCCTTTTGAGAATGCAGAGACGGTTGTGAGCATTGCTACGATGGTGCGACCGGTTTCGGATTCTCACCCGACTATTCCAGAACAGGATGTCGAATTACCCCAGATTATCACTCCAGATCATGGGACACCTATTACGTTGCCCCCTCGACCGCCTTCCTCTGGCAGCAGCAGTTCGCTGTCGAAGAAGCCGATTGGAAGAAGGCGTACTTTGTCTTCGGCCGTTCTTTTTGGTGGCGTCGTGTTTTTGTGTTTATTGGCAGCGGCTGTTGGGGCTGTTTTTCTATATCCATCCTTTTTTGGCGAAGGGACGGTAACGGCAACATTTCCGGTTGCACCAGTTGGGGAAACACCTTCAACAACTCCTTCGTTAGAGATTACCGATACGCTAGCGCCTCAAAACACTGCAACACGCACTTCATTGCCAACCGAGACTTCGACGGCCACTGCCACGCCTGGCCCGCTTATTAGTGACCTCTTTTTCTGCTTGGAGCCGTGTTTACCTAATGGTAGTAATGCGGTGACCGTTGCTCCGGCGGGTGTTACTCAGATTTATGTTCGGTGGGCCTATGAGAATTTTCCAGTAGGAGCCAATTATGTGCGGCGTTGGACAAATAATGGCGAGGAATGGGTGCGTTACCAGTGTCTTTGGCCCGGGCCAGCTGCCAATGTAGATGAAGTGCCACTGACCGAGCCGGAAGGTCTTCGGTCGGGGGTTTGGGAAGTGTCTATCTTATTGAATGATACGGTTGTGGCTCAGGAGCAATTAACCGTAACAGGTAATTGGACTTTTTGGTCTCCGGCAGGGGTGTTTAATACCTGCTACGGCCGTCGGTAGGTTACAAGAAATTTTCAATAAAAAGACGCGAATTAACATTAATTTTACGAATTATGGCTTGTAAATTCAGGCTCTTTTCCTTAGAAAATATGGTTAAGTGGAGAACGGAAAGTAACTTTAGAACAAAGTGACGAGATAGGCTTCCGTTCTCCTTGTAAGTAAATGCTATGATGCCTATCTTTGATTTAAACATCTTTCCGGCATTTACTTAAAGATTACTTGCCGTTGAGAAAACAGGCTTTTAAAAATTAGATGCAGACATTTACTGAGGTCAGACGGTTGACTTTCAGTTTACACTGAGGACATTATGGAACTAATCGGCCGACGACTTGAAAACTATCGAATTGACGCTTTGTTGGGACAGGGTGGTATGGGGGCGGTTTATCGGGGCTTTGACGTGAATTTGGCTCGTCCGGTAGCATTAAAGATTATGCACCGCCAATTTGCCAGTCAACCTGAATTCCAACGGCGATTTTTGCAGGAGGCCCAGGCGGCTGCTCGGTTGGGCGACCACCCGTCGATTGTCAATACTTACAACTTTGCAGCTCGACAAGGGCTTTACTATATGGTCATGGAGTTTGTGCCAGGAGCCAGTTTGGGCGGTTATATCAAACATCTCCGAGATCAGAACCAGGTCGTGCGCTTGAGTGAAACGTTGTTAATTTTGGCCCAAGTAGCCGACGCATTAGGATTTGCCCATCGAAATGGCGTTATCCATCGAGATGTGAAGCCGGATAATGTGTTGCTGAAGCCGATTGATGAGCAAGATCGGGATGAAGATCTGCCTGTGCGAGCGATTGTGACGGACTTTGGTCTGGCCAAACTGCGGGAGGGTGGGGTTCAGACGCAGACGGGGACGTTTATGGGGACGCTGCCGTATATGTCGCCGGAGCAGTGTTTGAATAAGGAATTGGACGGCCGTTCGGACATCTATTCCTTGGGCATTATGCTCTTTCAATTGGCAACGGGTCAGCTTCCATTTGAGATTCGCTCACCAACGGATGCAGTCTTGAAGCACATTAATGAACAGCCGCCGAGTCCACAAGATATTAGACCAGGCGTTCCGGCTGCAGTTGCAGCAATTATTAGCCGAACAATTGCTAAAGAGCCAGCTGAGCGTTTTCAGACTGGTGAAGATTTAGCGGCCGTTTTACGATGGGCTGCCAGTAATTTAACAGATGCCGACGTGACCCAATTTGCGCCGCCAGAAGCGGTGATGAGTCTGTCTACTCAACTACTGCCGGGTGGCGGCCTTCCTGAACCGAGCCGTCTGGGGTTAGACATGACGGCTATGCCGGGAGAGGCACGGTTGCTTATCTCTCAGGTTGGGCAAGATCCGCAGACCGTGCCGTTGGAGAAGGATAATTATATTCTTGGCCGTTCGGGCAGCGCTGATGTGGTCTTGAATGGGGATGGGGTTTCTCGTCGCCATGCTCGCATGGAGAAGATGGCTGGGGGTGGCTGGCAGATCGTAGATCTGGGCAGCACGAATGGCACTTATTTGGCCGAAACACGACTGCTACCGGATGTTACTGAGGTTTGGGAAGAGGGTAAGGCGGTGCAGATCGGGCCATTTTATTTGCGTTGGCTGGGCCAGTCGGCTGACTATGCTGGCGCATCACCAATGGCGGGAATAGGAGCTAGCTTCCCACCTACCGCAATGGCAAGAGCGCCGATTGGAGGAACGGCCGTTCATAGTCCAAGCGGCCGTTTGGGCATGGTTATTCAACCAACGAATGTGGATGTGGTTCCGGGCAATCGGGCTGATATGCAGGTGGAGTTATTTAACCAAGGGACGACAGTTGACCATTTTAGCCTTGAGTTGGAGGGTCTGCCGCAAGATTGGGTTAGCATTCCTCAGGATTCACTCCAGTTGATGCCGGGGGCCAATGGCTCCTTGCCGATCACGATTCATCCGCCGATGAACAGCAGCAGTAAATCGGGCCAACATAACTATCGGGTCGTTGTTCGCTCTTCTGCTGGAGCGGCTGAATCGGCTTCTGCATCTGGACGGGTGATGGTCAAGCCCTTTGAGCGGTTTTCAATTGATATGCGGCCAAAAGAGGTTCGCAGCGGTGGCGTTTGCCGGGTACTCATTAATAATGAGGGTAATACGGACAGCGAGTTTCGAGTCGTCGGGCGTGATCCGGGGGAGGCGATTGCTTTTGAGCAGCCCACTGGCCGTTTGCGAATTGGGCCGGGGCAGCGAGAGGTCATTGATTTGACGCTTGAGGCGAGAAAGCGGCCGTTTATAGGCGGTCGTAAGATGCTGCCTTTTGAAATTGGTGTTGGTTCGCGGTCGGGACAGCGAGAGATAATATCAGGTCAGTTAGATCTCCGGCCAGTTATTCCGACTTGGCTTGTGCCACTGCTAGGCATTTTGCTGCTGATTTTGTGTCTTTCTGGGGCGGGTTTATTGGGATTCTTTAATAGTCGGAACGCAGAGGCAACCCAGACGGCCCAGGCCCTGGCAGGGGGACAAGCGGCGGCGACGATGACGGCTGAGGCAGAACAGACGATTGCCTTTGTGGAAACGATGGCGGCTGCGGACGCTGATTCGGCGACGGCAACGGTGCTGGCATTAACGGCCGAGGCGGCCGGAGATAATGACGGCGATGGCTTGAGCAATGCCCAGGAGGTTGTGGCTGGGACGGACCCAGAAAATCCTGACACCGACAATGACGGCTTAAATGATGGTCAGGAGGTAAATCAGCATGGCACTAATCCTAAACAACAGGATAGTGATGGGGATACATTGCTAGATGGCGAAGAGGTGGATGAGCATGGTACGTCGCCAACAAATCCTGATACAGATGGGGATGGGGTTCCTGATGGCGTTGAGGTTAATGCCGGGACTGATCCATTACAACCGCCGACACCTACGCCACCACCAACGGATACACCAGTGCCGTCGGCAACCCCAACCCCAACGAGTACGACACCACCGACGGCAACGCCAACTTTTACGCCGACACCATCGCCAACGGCTACCTTTACGCCAACTCCGGCACTGCCAGAGACGATATTGCTTTGTCCAGGCGTTGGAAGTGGGGGTGACTTGGGTACATTGCGTGCGATTCGCTTTACCGTCAGTCAGCCTTTTACTCAGATAAAGGTACGGATGGCTGGTGGAACGGCCGGACTGTACAACATAGATGCAGAACTTCGCCGTTCAACTGGTTTTCTCGACCCAGTAGAGGCTTTGGTTGATAACAAAGTGGTAAATTTACAAGCGGCTGGCGTCGAACCTCATGGCGAAGTCCTGCTCGATTTTGGCACAATTAACGTTGTTGGCAATGAAACATTTACCCTTAAGTTCATTCTCAATGGTGGCCCAGATTCCCTTTTCCTTGAGGTATTTGGCATTGGTAGTACGCCGTGTGCCAATGTCGAGATAGTCGATCGGAATGATGTTGCGAATCCAAATGAACGGAGTGATCCACCTGGTTTTGAAGTGATTTTTGTACCATAATCGTTGGTTTTTGATAGGCCCTTCGTTGTTGTAGCCAGTTGGCAAACTGACGAAGGGGGTTAAAATTGACTGTTATGACAAACTTAATTGGCCGCCAACTTGATAATTATAGAATTGATGCTTTGCTGGGTGAAGGGGGGATGGGGTCGGTTTATCGAGCATATGATGTGAATTTGGCCCGTCCGGTGGCTTTGAAGGTGATGCACCGCCAGTTCGCTAATAAAGATGTCTTTCGACAGCGGTTTTTGCAGGAGGCACAGGCGGCGGCGCGATTGAGCGACCATGCTTCTATCGTAAATATCTATGATTTTGGCCTTGAGGCTGAAAATCTTTATATGGTGATGGAGTTTGTGCCGGGGGCCAGTTTAGGGGCTTTTATCAAGCGGCTTCAAGACCAAAATTTGGTTGTCAAGTTGAGTGAATCTCTGCTTATTTTGGCTCAGGTGGCGGAGGCGTTAGGGTATGCTCACCGACGAGGGGTTGTTCATCGAGATGTGAAGCCGGACAATGTTTTGTTACGGCCGTTGGATGAACCGGATCGACCCGGTGGGCTGCCTATTCGGGCCGTTGTGACTGACTTTGGGCTGGCGAAGCTTGTTGAAGGAGGCGTTCAGACCCAGACGGGGACATTTATGGGGACATTGCCCTATATGTCGCCGGAGCAGTGTATGGGTCGGGATTTAGACGGCCGTTCCGACATTTATGCCCTGGGCGTTATCCTGTACCAGTTGGCAACAGGCCAACTGCCATTTGACATAAAGTCGCCAACTGATGCGGTGATGAAGCACATGAACGCCATTCCGCCGAATCCGACTGATATTCGGCCAGGGCTGCCTGCTTCTATCGAGTTTGTGATAAAAAAGGCCATTGCCAAAGCACCTGCTGATCGCTTCCAACGAGGAGAGGCTATGGCAAGCGCTTTACGAAAGGCGGCTTTGGGTCTGACCGATGAGGACGTGACCCGCTTTGCGCCGGCTCAATCGGTCATTAGTCTGGCGACCCAACTGATTCCGGCTAATTATGTGGCGGAGCCAAGTCGTCTGGGACTTGATATGACAGCGATGCCGGGCGAGGAGCGGCTGCTTATTGCTCGTTCTGGGGAAAGCCCTGAAAGTATGACCCTGGAGAAGGACAGTTATACGATTGGACGGGCTAGTCAAAATAGTCTGGTATTGACGGGCGAGGGCATTTCTAGAAATCATCTGCGATTGGAGCGAAGTGAGGCAGGTTGGCAGATTATCGATTTGGGCAGCACAAACGGCTCCTATTTGGATGGCAACCGACTATTGCCCGATGTGCCGGAGCAGTGGGAGCCGGGTCAAGCTTTGGGCATAGGGCCTTATATTCTCCATCTTCAATTGGCTGATGGGGCGTATCAGTCTGCTGGAACGCCTGTTGCTCCAGCGGGAACTTATTTGGCAACGGCGCAATCGCCATCATTGGTGACGGGGAATTTATCGAGCCAGTTGAGCCTGGCCGTGAATCCTACTAAAGCTGAAGTGTCGCCGGGAAGCCGGACAGACATCCAAGTTGATTTGTTGAATCAGAGCGCTACGGTGGGCCATTTTAATATCGCGGTGGAGGGATTGAATGCGGCTTGGGTGACAGTTCCAGAGCAGGCGATCCAACTGTTGCCGGGGGCTAATGGTTCTCTGCCTTTGACGATACAGGTTCCGCGTGAGAGCCATGCCTTTGCGGAGCAACGGCCGTTTAAGGTGGTTGTTCGACGAGAGGGGCGTTCCGAGGCAGTGGCAACGGCTGACTGCCAATTGACTATTCGGCCGTTCAGCCAATTTTCAATGGATATGCGGCCACTGCGTTTGGAGAGCGGGGGTGTTTGTCGGGTTTTAATTCGTAATGAGGGCAACACGCCCATGAGCTTTGGGGTGTCTGGCCGAGATGCGGCTGAATCGATCACCTTTGAGCGGCCGGATGACCCGACTGCCCAACCATCATTGACTGTTGGCCCAGGTGATCGGGAAACGGTCGATTTGCAGTTGAAGGCCAAAGATAGGCCGTTGCTTGGTCGTATTAACACAGTGCCTTTTGAAGTGCATGTTCGCTCAACTACTGGTCAGCAGCAGATGATGTCAGGCCAGCTAGATATTCAGCCTGTGTTGCCACGTTGGTTGGTTCCACTGCTGGCGGTTTTATTGTTGATTTTGTGTCTGACGGGTGGGGGGTTGCTGACTTTCTTTAATAGTCAGAATGCGCGGGCGACGGAAACGGCCGAAGCTGTTACGGCTATCTTTGTGGCCGCTCAAGGGACGGAAGAAGTTTTGGAGGGGATCGCGGCCCAAGAGACGGAGACGGCTTTGCAGGCGACCAGCGTGGCGGCGACGGCAACGGCCGAAGAAGCCGCCCGATTAGGTGACAATGACAATGATGGCTTGAGTAATGTTCAGGAAGCGGCGTTGTTAACTGATCCAGAAAATGATGATACCGATGGTGATGGCTTGCTGGATGGCGAAGAGGTTAACCAACATGGGACGGAGCCGCTCAATCCTGATTCGGATGATGATGGTTTGTCGGATGGGGATGAGATAAATATTTATATGGCAGCCCCAAATAATCCAGATTCGGATGGGGACGGCTTGACGGATGGGGAAGAGGTCAATGAATATGGCACGTCGCCAACGGAGCCAGATACGGATGGGGATGGGTTTGATGATGATGTCGAGATTGCTGGCGGAACCGATCCGCTTGATCCGGCTGATCCTGCTCCAACGTCAACCGTAACACCAACGCCAACACCGACATCGACGCCAACACCAACACCGACGGCCGTTCCAAACCAACCTGCCATGCTTGTATATGCAGATAATCAGGGTCTTTATTCGGTAAGTATGGATGTTGTGAATGGCGAGTTGCAGCCAGGCGTAACGAATAAGCTAGTTGATGGTGATGGTATAAGCTCTATTGAAATCTCTCCTGATGGTGAGAAAGTAGCCTTCTTGCAACTGATTATTGGCAACAACAATCAATTATCTGTTGTGAATATGGATGGGACAGGATTACAAAATATCATCGACTCTGGGGAACTCTCCCAGAACCCAGTTGATGGTGCAGATCCGCAATTTACTCGCCGAGTTGTTGGAGATTACCAATGGCTGGGAGATAGTGAACGGCTGGCGTTCAATTCTCAGACGATTGGGACAGAGGGGCCGGGGCTTCAATTGAATGGAGATCTTTGGGTAGTTGATTTGAATGGTAATACACTTATTGAACATGAACCCGACACAGTGGGTGGCACCTTTGACATCTCTATCCAAGATCAAGTTGTTATGGCGACAACAACTGAGGTCATCAGGATGGATTTGAATGGAAACAATCGACAAACGTTGATTACTTTTCCTGGTGCAGCAACCTACAGTGAGTATGCCTATTACCCCTATCCAACATGGCTGCCGAATGGGAACAGGGCTTATGTAACTATTTCTGGTCCGGATCCATTTTTTGAGGATCAGATTGCAACTTATTGGTCCATTCCGACATCAGGAACGGCCGAAGAATTGAATACGGTGGATGGCATTTTATTGATGGATGATATTTATCCTTCGCCGGATGGCAGCCAGACAGCTTATATCCGAATCTTATCTGATCCGACAAACCCGCCTTGGGATTTGATGGTTGGTAATGGGCAAGCGGGCAATTTGCAGCCTTATGGGGATCCGGAAAATCAGATTGAATTTTATGGCTGGAGTTCTAACAGTGAACGTTTTCTATATCGATCTCAGAACAATGGCAATGTATTTAGTTATCATATCGGCCACATCGGGGAGCCGCCCTTAACAAGGACGCTTCCTGGTAATCAGACAGTCATTGACCCGATGTGGGTGACAGATGCCACTTTCGTTATGGCGCTTGGCTCTTCAAATAATTGGCGAATAACGGCTGGCAATATAGATGGGGATGAGCAACTGCTCGTTAATGTTGGGGGTAGTAATCCAGTTTTTGATGTTTGGATGCCGTCTGTTGCTTTGTTCTTGCAATCATCGAATTAAGCTCTCTTCTAGAAATTCAACTTCTCCGAGAAGTTGAATTTCTAATTCTTGAAAATCCGCGCTCCCACAAATCAGCTAAATAGTCTAACCTTTTCCCCCACTTTCCCTCTGTTTTTCCCGAAAATTCGGCCGTTTTGACAATTTCTGTGTTCTCCCTATAATTTTTACTCGGTGCAGCAGAAGCTTTATTTGTCCCCATTTACCATCAGGTGGACGGAAATTAGGATTGGTAATGTGCCAGTTCCTACCTTTTTTCTGTCTAATCAAGACCTGTTGTGTCCTAAAAATCGGCGTTGTGCAGCGTCAATTGATGGTGACTCCCCCACGAAAGTTTTTATAAACTTAGACTGCTTGTTACCGAATTCTGAAAGGAGGAAGGAGAAAAGTGTATTCTTATAAGCGATACATGATCGTCGCTCCGGCCGTATTGGTTGGGGCCATTCTTTTGATGGGTTGTGAGAAGGAGCCAGCGCCAACCCCGACGGAGGAGACAAGTACCCAAACGCCGACGGAGACGGCAAGCGCCGATATTGAAGGTGAGTCTACCAGCCAGGTTACGGTCGAAGTCACCCGAATTGTTGTTGAGACAGCGGTGGTTGAAGTTAGCCCGGAACCTGTGGAAACCCCTCAAATTGAAAAAGAGATAGTCGTTTGTCTGGCTGCGGAGCCGCAAAGCATATACCCGTATAGCTCGTTAAGATTGAGCCTGGAGTCAAGGCATTTGCTTCAGGCCGTATATGAAAATATGTATACAACGCTCTCTTTTGATTATCAGGCGCGTGGTATTGAGAAGATGCCAAGTTTGTCTGATGATGATGCTATGCTTGTTGAGGTTGAAGTCGATGAGGGGGATCTGGTTTTGGATGTAAATGGGGAGGTAGTGACTTTGCGGGAAGGAGTAGCAGTTGAAAATGCTGCTGGGGAGGTGGTCGAATATGAAGGAGAGTCAATTGCGATGCATCAATTATCGGCCGAATTTACCTTAAAGCCCTTAGTCTGGTCAGATGGTAGAGCGGTAACGGCCGATGACTCAGTTTACAGCTTTGAGTTGGCGGCGGATCCGAATACGCCCGTGCCTAAATTCTTGATTGAGCGAACCAAGCGGTATGAGGCTGTGGATGAGCGGTCATTGATCTGGGTTGGTGTTCCAGGATATCTGGATCGAACTTATTTTACGAACATTTGGACGCCGTTGCCGAGCCATCAGTGGGGTGAGTTTTCGGCCGCTGAGCTGTTAACAATTGAACCTGCTATCCGAAGGCCGCTTAGCCATGGCCCTTATGTTGTTGCTGAGTGGGTTTCTGGAGACCATATTCGGCTTGAAAAGAACGAACATTATTATCTGGCTGAAGAAGGTCTACCCCGAATTGATACCATTCAAGTGAGATTTATACCTGATCCGGATCAGCTATTGGCTCAAATGTTGGATGGTCAATGTGACGTTGGCACTCACGACGCACTCGGTATGCGAGAAGCGGCTGCCTTGCTTGAAGCGGGGGAAAGTGGATTGCTGTCGCCTCACTTTGAGGCTGGCTCAGTCTTTGAGCATATCGACTTTGGCATCAATCCTTCGCCAAGTTATGCCAATACACGACCGGATTGGTTTGAAGATGTCAGGGTGCGGCAAGCGTTAACTATGTGTACGGATCGACAAGCGATGATCGATGATTTTTTGTTCGGGCAAACAACAATAATGAATTCCTTTGTACCGACAATCCATCCGCTGTATCCGACGGACGCAACGGTTTGGGGCTATGATGTTACGGCCGCAAACATGCTCTTGGATGAGGCTGGATATTTGGATAGTGACAATGATGGTACTCGGGAAGACCCTGGCACGGGTCAACCTTTTTCGGTGACATTGTTATCGACGATTGGCAATGACTTGGGCGAAAGTATTGCGGGGGCATTGGTGGAGAACTTGGCTGATTGTGGCATTCAGGTGGAACTGTCGCTGTTGCAGGGCGATGTTTACTTTGCTGATGGGCCAAGTGGGCCTTTATTCGGCCGTCAATTTGACCTCGCTGCTTTTCCCTGGTTGATTAGTAATGAGCCTAATTGTAGCTTATATCTAACAAGTAGAATTCCTAGCGCTGAAAATAATTGGAGCCGGAACGACAATAACGAAATTGGATTTAGCGATCCTGAATTTGATGCTGCCTGTGAAGCTGCTTTGGATCTTCTACCAGGGATGGAAGGGTATGAAGCCAGTCACAAACTAGCCTTACGGCTGTGGTCGGAGCAGGTTCCCAGCATCCCCTTATTCCTACGGCCGAGAGCGGCTGCTACGATTAGCACCATACTTAATTTTACTTTAGATCCAACGCAGGAGTCTGAGTTGTGGAATCTTTATGAGATTGACATTGATGTAAACGGTGGTCAGTAGACGGTATTCAGTTGTCAGTAAACAGTGAGGAGTAGGTAGACAATGATAGGGGACTAGGCTTTTGTTTTCTTGGCTAGTGGTGATTATAAGCGGGAAAAGGGGCGAGAAAACAAAAGTCTAGCCTTGCATTTTGACAATTTCTTGGCAAATGAGCGAGGATAGTTAAAATGGGGGAAGGGAGGGGCGTAGACTTTATCTGAGGGTTGAAAGAGGAAGGTTTCGTGAACGACATTTTAGAAATCAAAGGATTAAAGACTCAATTCTTTACAGAAGATGGCGTTGTGCGTGCCGTTGATGGAATTGATCTAGTCGTTAAGCGGGGAGAAGTGTTAGGATTGGTGGGGGAATCGGGCTGCGGCAAAAGTGTTACGTCGCTATCAATTATGCGGTTGGTTAGTGATCCTGGTCGCGTTGTTGAGGGCGAAATCATTTTTGACAATGAAGATATTCTCAAACTGCCAGAGTCTGGCATGATGGATATTCGCGGCAATCGTATCTCTATGATTTTTCAACAGCCCCAAAGTTCGCTTAACCCGGTCTTTCGCATAGGGGATCAACTCTCAGAAGTATTGAACATTCATCAGGACATGGGTAAAGAGGCTGGCGAAAAGCGGGCTATTGAATTATTGACGATGGTTGGAATTCCAGAGCCAGAAGCGAGAATTCGGTCTTTTCCTCATGAACTTTCCGGTGGGATGGCCCAACGAGTTATGATTGCAATGGCGCTGGCTTGTGTGCCGGAGTTGTTAATTGCTGATGAGCCGACAACGGCTCTTGATGTGACGATTCAGGCTCAGATTCTGGATCTGATGCGGAACCTCGAAGCCAAAATGGAGACATCAATTATCCTGATCACCCATGATTTAGGTGTGGTGGCGGAGATGTGTGATCGGGTTGATGTGATGTATGCAGGTCGAATTGTTGAGGAAGCGGATGTGGTGGATCTGTTCCAGAATCCAAAACACCCATATACCAAGGGGTTAATTGGCTCTACTCCGGTTTTGGGTGAGGCGGATAAGGAGTTGATTACGATTCCTGGATCGGTTCCAAATCTAATTAATTTACCGATGGGTTGTAAATTTGCACCTCGATGCAGTGCGAGGGTGGAAAACAATTTGGAGATTTGCACCCAAGAAGAGCCGGAATTAAAAAGTGTGGCCCCTAATCATTGGGTCCGTTGCTGGTTGTACGAATAGAGGAGAGATAATGGCAGAAGAAAGTAAAGCAAGCAGCAATGGCAAAAAAAGTCGCAAACGGGAAAAGGTTTTGGTTGAGGTTAAAAGCCTGGTCAAGTATTTTCCGGTTCGTTCGGGATTGTTACAGCGCGTTACGGCCTGGGTGAAGGCGGTTGATGATGTCAGCTTCCATATTTATGAAGGAGAAACGTTAGGATTAGTTGGTGAGTCTGGTTGTGGCAAGACGACAGTCGGCCGTACGTTGCTGCGGCTGATTCCGGCAACTTCAGGCCAGGTAATCTTTGATGGGCAGGATATCTTTAATTTAGGGGGGAATGAGTTAACGAAGCTGCGCCGGGATATGCAAATCATCTTTCAAGACCCGTTCTCATCGCTCGATCCGCGTATGCCTGTGGGACAAAGTATTTCTGAGGGTTTACAAATTCATACTGATAAGAGCGCTAAGGAACGGTATGATACGGTGGTGGAGATGTTGACCAGAGTTGGGCTGCGTGCCGACCATGCTCGACGTTATCCTCACGAGTTTTCTGGCGGCCAGCGGCAGCGGATTGGGATTGCCAGGGCGTTGGCGTTACGGCCGAAATTGATCGTTTGCGATGAGCCAGTGTCAGCTTTGGACGTCTCTATTCAGGCACAGGTACTTAAGATTTTACGGGAGTTACAGGAAGATTTTGGTTTAACCTACCTTTTCATTGCCCATAATTTAAGCGTCGTTGAGCATTTTAGTGACCGAGTTGGGGTAATGTATCTAGGTAAGATGGTTGAAATTGCTAGCCGGGATGACCTTTATGCTGAACCGCTGCACCCTTATACCCAATCTTTGATGTCGGCGATTCCAGTTCCTGACCCGACGATGAAAAGACAACGAATTATCTTAGAGGGTGATGTTCCCAGTCCACTGAATCCACCGAGTGGTTGCCGATTTCATACTCGCTGCCCATTGGCATTTGATAAGTGTTCTCAAGAAGAGCCACCCTTGAAAGATTATGGCACGGAACATTATGCTGCTTGTTGGTTGTTGGAGACTGGCGAGCCGGGGGCCAGTCGAATTCGGACGGAGCATATCGCTGCCGAGAATGTTAGCGTAATTGGATAATATTTATGGAAGATGTTAAGCAAGTTCTGGTTGTTGATGATTATTTTCAAATGCTGGAATTTTTGCGTTCTGTATTGGAATTTTCCCATCATGAGTATCAAGTCTTAGCGGTTCCTTCAGCTGAAGAAGGATTGTTGGAGCTGCGCCGGACTGAATTTGATCTGGTCATTACTGATGTTCGGTTGCCGGGGATGAGTGGATTCGATCTTGTCCGAAAGGTGAAAGATCTTAATCCAGAGATTCCTATCATCATGATCACAGGCTATTCGTCTGAACAAGGCAAGAAGGAAGCGGATGAATTAGGCGTAAAGCGTTATTTTAAGAAGCCATTGGACCCGGATGAACTTTTAGCGACCGTTCATTCTGTGCTTTATGGAACGGCCGAAATTGAGCCGGAAAGGGTTGAGGAAGTTGAAACGGCCGATCTTTCGTCAGATGTCCAGCGTCGGCTGGAAACATTGCGCTCTGATACTGGCGCTCGGTATGTTATGTTGAGCAGCGCGGAGGGGGATATTTTGTACGATGGCGGGGCGGGACAAGCATTAGACCTGCAATCGTTGGTGATAGGAATCACTGATAGTATGCAAGCTAGTTTTAGGTTGGCAGCGCAGTTAGAAAGCTCTGAGCCGTTTACGATTCAGTATCAGGCAGGACAGAAGTTTGATATGTATCTGGCGAACCTGGGGCTGGATTATTTTCTGGCTATCTTTTTTGATTCGGAGGTGCGGCGCGGCCGTTTAGGGACGATTTGGGTCTTTGCCCAGCGAGCGATTAATGATTTGCAAGGTTTGTTGGCGGGGCAGGAATCGGCCGTTTCTGAACCAATTGAGCAAAGTGAAGCGCCGACCCCGCCCCCAGCGATTACATCAACGAAAACGAATCCACCGAAAACTGATGATAAGGAAACTTCTAACCCTCTGACCTCATCCCCTGAAGCTGTTGTGGAGCCAGTAGATGTTATTGACGAAGAATCGGATATTGAATCGACGCAGGAAGTTGAGCCATTAACATTGGCTGATATTCAAGCCTATTTAGGCATTGAAGCGACAACCGATGGTGAATCGATTGACTTGGACTCTTTTTGGAATGAGGCCTTAGAAGATACGGCCGAGGGTTCGGCAGACGGGTCTGGCATGTCACTGGATGAGGCTCGTAAGCAGGGTTTGATATCGACTGGATTTGATGAGGAAGAAGAGGGGAAAGGGTAGTCGTCTGTAGTCAGTTAGATTTCGGATGAATTAGGATTTTATTTGGTAACTAGGCAGATCTCTCTCGACTGTCATACCCGCGAAGGCAGGAATAAAATGAGGTGTATAGTTACTTTATTTGTTATTTGGATCGTTCCCTTTTTTTCGGGAGTGATGGGGGCGCTTTTTCTTTTTACGCGCTTCTTTTTCTAGGTAATGAATGATGCTTCCGGCGATATCGACTTTGGTTGTGCGTTCAATGCCTTCTAAACCTGGGGATGAGTTGGCTTCGATAAAGAGTGGGCCTCTATTTGAAAGAAGAATGTCGATGCCTCCAACGCTTAGTCCATGTAGTTGGGCAGCTTGAACTGCGAAGGTTTTCATCGTCTGGGTTAAATTGAGCGGTTTTGCCGAACCGCCTCGATGTAGATTTGAGCGGAATTCACCTGCTGCGGCCGTTCGCTGCATAGCTGCTACGCAATCACCATCGACGACGATAATGCGGATGTCGCTCCCGTTGGATTCATGGATATATTCTTGAATTAGCATCTCTTGCCGGACTCGTTTGAGAAGTTCAAATATTGCTTCGAGAATGTCATACTCTGAAACGAGAAAAACGCCTCTACCCTGGGTGCCGCGTACTAATTTGACGATGACGGGAAGACCACCGACTGCTTGAACGGCCGATTTAATATCAGCTAACTCATTGACTACCTCGGTATGCGGCATTGGCATATTAGCTTCTTGCATTAGGCGGTAGCTGCTTAATTTGTTTCGGGAGCGGGCAATAGCAATAGCGGTAGCAGAAGTCAGGATGCCACGCCCTTCAAACTGGCGCACAACGGCCAAACCATCGGGTGTGATAGAGGTGCCAATTCGAGGAATGATGGCATCGACATTTGGCAGCGGTACGGCGCCAACCGCCAATGGTGAGCCATCTTCAGCCCTAGCTGGAATTGATAAGGTATCAATGACCTTTACCTGATGACCGCGTAGGCGAGCGGCCTGTACCAGGCGACGGGTGCTGTATAGTGTGGGATTACGGGATAAGATACCTATTTTCATTTGATTTGTTGGCTATTAAAATTTAACTCAAAGATGTCAACATGCAAAACCGCTGGTTTTGACAATCAAAGCATCACCGTTACAATTTTTCTTTTTGAAGAAGTCGGGCCATTTGCTTGATTGAGAGAATAAGGTCAAGTCTATGATAAGCTGGACTGCTATTGTTGTTGAGACGCTAGATGATTTCAGATGTTGCTCCAAAAATTGATACATTTGTTATTGTGCCTACTTACAATGAGGTAGACAATATTGATGAACTTCTAGGCCAGTTGCTAGATTTGTCCGTTGGCCTTGGTGTTATTGTTGTAGATGATAATTCTCCAGACGGAACGGGGAGACAAGCTGATAAATGGTCGGCTGAATACCCTGGGCGCGTTCATGTTATTCATAGGGCTGGAAAATTGGGCTTAGGAACGGCCTATATTGCCGGGTTCAAATATGGCTTGGAAAAGGTGAAAGCGGCTCGGTTGATGACGATGGATGCTGATTTTTCTCATAACCCGATCTATATCCCAGACATCATTAGGAAAAGCGAGAAAAAGCATATTGTCATTGGTTCTCGCTATGTTGCAGGTGGGGGGTCTCGAAACTGTACCCGGAAGCGAATATTTCTTAGCCGGGTGGCAAATCTGGTTGCGAAGACGTTGTTGGGGCTGGAAGCGCAAGATTGCACGGCCGGATTTCGCTTGTACCGTCGGGAGGTGTTGGAGTCGATCCCGCTTGATAATATCTTTTCTAGTGGTTATTCTTTCTTAGTAGAAATGTTATTTATGTGTCAACGGCGGGGCTGGCAAATTGGGGAAGTGCCAATAATCTTTGAGGATCGGCGTAAGGGGCAGACGAAGATTTCTCGACAGGAAGTGTTTAAGGCTCAATATACTGTTTTTCGTCTGTTCTTTCGGCGGCTGAGAGGTGGCGAGCCGAAGCGGTCGGCCGTTTCAGTGTCGCAGTGATACCGAAGCCAAGCGCCTTGACTTTAAACCGATTATTGACAGCGATTGTGTTCATCGCTATTTTTGCCATGTCGGTACGGGTATTGGCTGATAGCGATACCTGGTGGCACCTGCAATCTGGCCGTTGGATTGTTGAAAATCAAGCCATCCCTCGAGAAGATCCTTTTTCTCACACTATGCTGGGCGAACCTTGGATTGATCATGGTTGGCTGGCTCAGGCTGGTATCTACCTTTTGTTTGATGCGTTTGGCTATGCTGGGCCGGTGTTGTTTGTAGCGGTCATGGTGACGTTGGCCTTTTATTTTGTGTGGTTGCAATGTAAGGAGGGGGATCAGTGGCTGCGGGCTTTTGTGTTGATTATTGCGGCCGTTACATCTGGTGGTATTTGGGCGGCTCGGCCGCAAATCGTCTCTTTTGCTTTGGCAGCGTTGGTCGCTTATCTACTCTATCGTAACAAGCAAGGGGATGATCGAGCAGCCTGGGGGTTGCCTCTTGTCATGGTTCTGTGGGTCAATGTGCATGGCGGCTTTGCTATCGCCTTTATCTTGATGGTGGCTTACCTTTTTGGAGAGGTGGGCAATCAGATATTGGGTATTGAGACGGGCATTGGTTGGCGGCGAATCGGCCGTTTGCTGCTGATCATGGGCATCTCTTTCCTGATTGTGCCGCTGAATCCGAACACCTTCCAAATGTGGGCCTACCCTTTCCAGACGGTGGGTATTGAGGTGCTGCAAGATTTTATCGCTGAATGGCGTTCGCCTGATTTCCATGAAATCCATTTTCAGCCTTTTATTTGGATGCTACTAGCGGCGCTGACGGTATTGGGGTTGTCGAGAAAGGGGGCTGATTTTACGGATTTGACATTGGTAGCGCTGTTTAGCTATATGACGTTGTTGGCGGCACGGAATATTGCTTTATTTGCTCTGGTAACGGCTCCGGTCATCGTCCGCTATGGGACGCCTGTGATTGTGGATTGGAAGGAGCGGGTGTTGAAGCAGCCGCCTGAGGAAGCCCGGCCAGATCGGGAAACGCGGCCGTTTTTCGTAGCGCTTAATTGGCTGCTGTTGTTGTTGGTAATCATTGGGGCGTTGCTTCAGATTAGTGGGCCAATTACGGCGAAGGCCAATACGAAGGCCCAGGCGGAAAGCTTGCCTGTCGCGGCTGTTGATTTTTTAAGAGAGGCAGAGCTATCTGGCCCTCTCTTCAATAACTATAATTGGGGTGGTTATATTATTTGGGAGCTGCCGCAGTATCCGGTTTTTGTGGACGGTCGAACGGATCTGTATGGCGATGGGCTGCTGCGGGAATATCTTGCGACGCTCTTTGCCAGGGACGGTTGGCGGGAAACCTTAGATGAGTATGATGTCAATCTCGTCTTTGTTGAAACGGCCGCGCCGTTGGCGAATGAATTACGTCAAGAGCCAGGTTGGGAGGAGGTCTACAGTGACGGGATGGCTTCGATTATTGTGAGACTGACTGATGAAGGTTGAGGGTTGGCGGCCGTCTTTGATTGATTGGCTGTCGGTTGCCGCCGTTGGGCTGCTGGCACAGGCTTTTTGGGCAGTTCAATTAGAGCAGCCGACTTATATGGATGCTTATTATTACACCACCAACGGCCAACAGTTGGCGGCGGGGGCGGGCTTTGAGGAGATGATTATCTGGCAATTTCTGGATGATCCGGCGTGGCTGCCAACGCCGAGCCATACTTATTGGATGCCGTTGACCTCTATCATTACTTCGCTTGGGTATCGATTGACGGGAACGTTTGGGGGCGTTCAGATTCCATTTTGGTTGATGGGGGGATTGCTGCCATTGTTGGCTTTTGCCATTTCCTGGCAGCTTGTGGGGCTGCGTTGGCAGGCTTGGGTGGCGGCTTTGTTTACGGCTGCCGGCAGTTTCTATGCGGCTTTTCTGAGCCAGCCTAGCACCTTTGCGCCTTTTGCCTGGGCGGGGGGCGGTTGTCTGCTGCTGTTGGCAATGGCCAATCGAAAGCGATCTACGGCCTATGGCTATTGGTTAGGGGCGGGGGTTTTGGCTGGATTAGCTCACTTAACACGAGCGGATGGCATGTTGTTTTTATTCTTGGGTTTGGGTTTTCTAGGTTGGATGATATGGCAGGGGCGATTGGCCGATAATACATCCTTAACTCGGACATATGGCCCACTTGTTGGGCTGCTTTTGGGTGGCTATCTCTTGATTATGGGTGGCTGGTTTATTCATAGTTGGCAGGTGACGGGACGGCCGCTTTCGACTGTTGGCACGCAGAGTATGTTTCTGACGACCTACGATGATCTGTTTGCTTACGGCCGTTCTTTCGATTTAGCGGGGTATCTGGCCTGGGGTTTTGGTAATATATTGCGCTCGAAGGTTTGGGCATTGTGGATTGGGCTGCAATCAATGGTGGTGGTGTCGGGGTTGGTTTTCCTGGCTCCTTTGATCGTTATTGGTTGGGTTAAGGCTAATCGGGATGGAGGGGCGCGGGATTTGCTGCGGCCGTTTTCGCTTTACACCGTGATCATGTTTCTTGTCTTAACCTTGGTCTTCACTTTTCCTGGCGAGCGGGGCAGTTTATTTCATACCTCTATCGCTATTTGGCCCTGGATGACGGCTTTGGCCGCTTTTGGCATTGGCATTACGGTAGATTGGGTGGCGTCTAAGCTGCCACATTGGAAGCCAGAACGGGCCAAGCGATTGTTTTCGGCGCTTTTTGTTATTATTGCGTTCCTGGTCAGTATGGTCGTTGGATTAGCCCGGCTGATACCAGACCCGAATATTGAGACATATAAGCAAATGACGGCCGATATTCCGCATGAGAGTAAAGTCATGGTAGGCATCGCCCCGGCTTTCTATTACCATACTCAGATGGCGGCTATTAGTGTGCCGAATGAACCGATTGAAATTGTTTTGGCAACGGCCGAACGGTATGATATCGATTACCTCATCCTTGACCAAAATCACCCGGTTCCTCTACAAGAAATATATGATTGGGATTTGGAGCATCCCGGTGTCCGACTGGTTGGCGTGTATAACCGAGATGTTAAACTTTATCAACTTCGACCTTAGCAAGATGATTTACATGAAGATTAAATTATTAAAGTCAACAATAGGAAAACTTGGGTTAGACTGGCGGGAAGCAAGGTTGCATGGTATTCAGCGGTCATACCCGCCAGTCCAACCCCTACTAGATTACCGATTTATCTCGTCAGTTTTCATCGAAGCCATCTTGCAATAATGCTAATTAAAAAATTATATGGCGATTAAACGTTTGTTTGCTATTTTGTTGGGGGTTGCGCTGTTTGTCATGGCGGTGCGGGAGACGATTGACCCGGATTTATGGTGGCATTTGCGGACGGGGGAGGCGATATTGCAAAATGGCATTCCCCAGACAGATATTTTTTCGTTTACGGTGCCGAGCCATGAATGGGTGGTACAGCAGTGGTTGACGGATGTCATAATGTGGCTGGTCTATCGGGTGGTGGGGTTGCCGGGGTTGATTGTCATTTTTGCGGCGTTGGTGATGGCGACTTTCTTGTTGGTTTATAAACGGTGTGCAGGTCGGCCGTATTTGGCGGCATTTACGGTATTGTTGGGGTTGTTAACGGCGGCATTGCCGCTCGGCGTTCGGCCGCAAATGGTGAATATTTTCTTTCTGGCGCTCTTTGTTTTTATCTTGGAGGGCTACCGAGAGGGGAAGGTCGAACGGCGGCGACTTTATCTACTGCCCTTGCTGACGCTGCTGTGGGCTAATATGCACAGTGGCTTTATGGTGGGGGTGGCGGTGTTGGTCGTTTATACAGTTGGTGAGGCGGTGGGCCGATTGGCAGGGCGGATTTTTGACTATCCGGCAGTACGGCCGTTTTCTTGGCCTGATATTGGCTTGATGGGGTTGTTGTCGATGGGCAGCTTTTTGGCCGCATTTATCAATCCCAGCACCTATAAGCTGGTCTTTTTCTCATTGGGGACATTGGGTAGTAATGCTATACAGTCGAATATCTTGGAATGGCGCTCGCCTGATTTTCATCAGATTTATTTTTGGTTTTTCGGCGTGATGATTGTGTTAGGGGTGATGGCCTGGGTTTTTAGTCCAAGACGGCCGACACCGACCGAAATCTTGCTCTTTCTTGGAACGGCCGCAGGGGGGTTGATTTCAGCCCGGCATATTCCCCTTTTTGCGGTCGTGGCTCCGGTTATCTTGTCTCGCCATGTGCTGCTTATCTTGGATGGCACGAGCCTTTACAGATTGTTTCGTGAGGATGAGATGGAGCAAGTGTCACCAAAGGGGGCTATGCAGGCGATTAATTGGTTGATTATTATGTTGGTGGTTGGGGTGGGGTTGCTTTGGACGGCCGTTCGTATTAGTAATAATCATTTATCCGTTGAGAAAGTGTTTCCGGTGGCGGCAGCTGACTATTTGGAAGAGAGCGGGCTGGCTGAGACGAGGATTTATAACCATTATGAATGGGGTGGGTATTTGATCTGGCGGCGGATTCCGGTTTTTATTGACGGCCGAACAGAGTTATATGGTGATGAATTTTTTCTTTCTTATTTGAAAGCGTTTGAGGCGCGCGGCGATTGGCAAGAGCCGTTAGAGGCCTATGATGTTGAGACAGTTATTATGCCGCGCAACAGTGCCCTTTCGACGGTGTTGACGGCTAGTGATGGGTGGGAAGAGGTATATGGGGATGGGCAGGCTCGAATATTTGAGCGGCAGATGGAACAGGAATCATGATCAAGCGGCTTTGGGCGGATTCGGCCGTTCGTTATGCCCTGCTTATCTTCATTGTATTACGGATATTCTTTTCGGTTTGGGCAATTGGGGTATCAACTTTGATTCCGGTTTCGACCGAGCCGGATGAGCGAGTTAAGCCTTATCTGGGGGAGCCACAATTGACAGAGGGTGTATCGGGTAAGCTGCTTGGTCCCTGGCAGCGGTTTGATACGATGCACTATTTGCGGATTGCGCGGCAGGGATATGAGGCTGTGGCAGATTCGGTATTTCCCCCAATTTACCCGTTGGGCATGGCGGTGATAGGCTCTTTGTTTTCTGGTTTTCTGACAACAGGAGAGGGAAATTTGTTGGGGGGATTGTTGCTGTCAAATCTGGCCTTTATTGGCCTGTTGACGCTGCTTTATAAGATGGTGGCGGCAGAAGTGAATGAGGCAATTGCGAAGCGGACTGTCCTCTTTGTGGCGATATTTCCAACCAGCTTTTTTTTGTTGGCAGGCTATACAGAATCTATCTTTATTCTACTGGCGGTTGGCTCTTTTTGGTCGGCGCGGCGCGGCCGTTTTTGGTTGGCCGGTTTGTTAGGGTTTTTGGCGGCATTGACGCGGTTGACAGGTTGGGTGTTGATTGTGCCGCTGGCGTATGAGTTTTATCGGCAGTTTTTGGTGGATGGGGAACGGCCGTTTAATCTACAGTATAGTATCTCCCAACTGCGGGGCCGGAACCTTACCACTCTATTGGCGATCTTTTTGCCACCGTTGGGGCTTTTGACCTTTTACGGCTTGCGAGAAGTATTGGGGTTGCCGCCTATTGGCCCGGTGTATGAGAATTATTGGCTTCAGACGATTGGGATTCCGGGGCAGGATATTGTGACGGCCGTGCAACGAATGCTGGATGGGCGAGCGCGTTTTGCCCATTATTTTGATTTCTTTTGCACCTTCTTTCTTCTTGGAACAACGATTCTTGCATTCCGGCGACTGGGGCCAACTTATGGTATTTACAGCGTTGCTTTGTTGTTTTTTATGCTATTGCCGACCTCCTTCCACAAACCATTGTTTTCATTTGCTCGTTATACATTGGCCTTCTTTCCGACCTTTATGATTTTGGCCGAAGGCGCTAAAAATCCCTGGATTAATCGCCTTGTTGTATACCCGTCCTTTACGCTGTTGTTTTATCTTAGCGGCCAGTTTTTTGTTTGGGGTTGGGTGGGGTGAGGTCGGTTGGCAGTAAATAGTAATTTGTAAGTAGGTCGGTGGATTTGGTTTTGGTATGAGAAAGGGTTTTAGTTTATTGGATAATCAGATTAGGATGCGGTTGCTGATTGCGGTGTTGGCTTTGCTTGTTGTGGGGTTGTATGTTGGGCTGGCAGATGAAAGTAGTGAGGCTGGTTTTCCATTGGATGATGCCTGGATTCATCAAACCTATGCTCGGAATCTGGCTCGGACTGGCAATTGGGAGTATGTGCCGGGACAGGTTAGCGCTGGTTCGACGGCGCCTTTATGGACGATGCTGTTGGCAATTGGTTATTTGTTGAGGCTGCCTTACCTTTTTTGGAGCTATTTGTTAGGCTGGGCTTGCCTGGTCTGGCTGGGGTGGGCGGGGATGGATTTGTGGCGGTTGTTTTGGCCTTCGCGTAGACATCATAGCTGGCTGGCGGGGGCGGTAGTTGCCTTTAGCTGGCCGTTGGTTTGGGCGGCGGCTAGCGGGATGGAGACGGTTTTGTTTGCCGCGCTTGGATTGCAGCTTGTGGTGTTGTACGGTCGTTTGGTAGATATAGAAGGTGACTCACATAGAGGCGCAAAGACGCAAAGAGGCATCGTAGCGGTGATGGGGTTTTTGGCGGGGTTGTTGATTTTGACTCGGCCGGATGGGTTGGGGTTGTTGATTTTGCTGGTTGGAGGGTTGGTATTGGCTGGGACAAACCATTGGGAACGGCTGCAACGAACGGCCGTTTTTATATTGGCTGCTCTTTTGCCTTTGGTTCCCTATTTCGCCTTTAACCTCTCTTCTAGTGGAACGCTATGGCCGAATACCTTTTATGCGAAACAGGCTGAATATGCTTTTTTGTGGGATCAGCCGCTGCCACTGCGATATTTTCAGATGCTGTATCACAGCTTAGGCGGTCCAGCGGAAGGGCTGCGGGGGATTAGCGGCGTTCATTTGTTGCTGCTGCCTGGTCTGTTAGCCGCTGGCTGGCTGGCTGTGCAAGGCGATTGGAAAGATAGACGACTGCTTTATACGCTGCCTTTGTTGTGGGCGGGGGGGCATGTGCTGCTTTATGCTTGGCGGTTGCCGGTGACCTATCAACACGGCCGTTATTTATGGGCGGCAATTCCAGTTTGGACGTTGTTTGGGCTGGCTGGCTGGCAAGATATATCCTTGTTTGTTCAGGGACGATTGGCAAGGATTGAGCGATTCCAGTTCGTTTGGCGAATGGCGACGATGTTGACCTTTGCTTTACTGCTCGTTGTTTTCTTGATGATTGGGGCGCAGGTATATGCCTTTGATGTCGGGGTTATTAACGGGGAGATGGTGACAATGGCTGAGTGGTTGGATGAAAATGTGCCAGAGGGGGCATTGATTGCAGCCCATGATATTGGGGCAATTGGCTATTTTGCTGAACGGCCGTTATTAGATTTAGCTGGCTTAATCTCGCCTGAGGTCATTGAGTTGCTGGCAGATGAGCGGCAGTTATCAAACTACGTCGCAGGTAGTTCGGCCAATTATTTGGTCACTGCGCCTGGCTGGACATATCCGACTGTTACGAACATGGAAAGCTCAACTTTATTATTTGAAACGGATTATCAGCCGACCCAGGAACAGGGTTTTAACAATATGGCCGTTTACCAATTAAACCGTCCTTGATATTTGGTTGTCGAGGGTTTGTTTTTCATGGTATACTGCATTTACTTCAAATTTTAGGCAATGTTTCTCAAAATTCACATCTATATTATTTGGAACAGAGGGGTTGTATCGTGTCAGAGATTAAGTTATATATCGTAGATGATCATCCGGTATTTCGGCAAGGTTTGCGAGATGTCTTGGAAACAGATCCACAATTGCGTGTGATTGGGGAAGCCTCAAATGGGGAAGATGCTATTGATCAGGCACCAGGATTAAATCCTGATGTTATTTTGATGGATGTTAACCTGCCGGATATTATGGGGCTTCAAGTCACTCGTAAAATAAAAAATAATCTTGCGGACACTAAAGTGGTCGTAATAACTGGCTATGATGACGTGGAGCAGGTGTATCATGCGATTCGGGCAGGCGCTTCTGCATATTGCCCTAAGGACATTGCTCCTGAAGCATTGATTGATGTCATTTATGCCGTTAATCAAGGGTATTATGTTATTGGTGAGGAAAAGATGGATCATGAACAGGTTCATCGGTGGTTGGAAGAAAAAGTCGGCCGTATTAGTGGCCCAATTATCTCCGATAGAGAAGATTCTTTTGTGCCGTTATCTCCCCGCGAGATGGAAATCTTGGAGCATGTTACCCATGGGCGGAGCAATAAAGAAATTGCCTATGAGTTAGGCATTAGCCATCAGACCGTCAAAAATCATATGACGGCCATACTTAGAAAATTGCATGTTGATGATCGAACGCAAGCGGCCGTTTATGCCCTTAGTCGAGGTTGGGTTCGTATTGATAACCAGCAGCGCGACTAAAATCACTCAGGAGTTTATTGTATATGGCTGACTCACAACCATTAAATGAAGATGTAAATTTTCAACAATTTATTGAAGACACGTATAAGGATTCTGAGCAGACTCAGGCTGAGCTGAGAGAGATCGATGTTTTGATAAAACAAAGCTCGGCTGAGGTTGAGCGGCTGGCCCAACGTCATGCCCAGGCGAACAACTATGTTCGCCAATTGCAAAACAGCTTTGATACGATTCCCAGAGAAGATATACGAGAGGGTTTTGAAGCAGTTGTTAATGCTCAACAGCGATTATTCACCATGCGGGGGCAGCTAGAGAAATTGCAGAGCGACCAACGCAATTTGGAGCGCCTAGCTGATTTACAGAGGCGGGTGATAAGCTTGAGTGATAGTATTGGGGTTATGCCAACGGTACGACCAGGGAAACGGGGCGATCAATCGAACGTTATTCGGGTGATTCAAAGTGAGGAGACAGCTAGACAGAGTTTAGTGCGAAAGATGCACGATGGCCCAGCTTCGTCTCTGAGCAACTTTATTCTTCAGGCTGAAATTTGCCAGCGTTTTTTTGATAATAATCCAGACCGAGCTAAGGCCGAGTTGAATGCTCTAAAAACGGCCGCTGCTACGACTTTTGGCTCTATTAAAAACTTCATTTTTGATTTACGGCCGATGATGTTGGATGATTTGGGTGTTGTACCAACGCTTAGACGCTATGTGGAATCGATCCAAGAGAAAAACGATCTTTCTATTTCTATTACAGTTACGGGAATTGAACGCCGACTTGAGGAGCATATTGAGGTTACTATCTTCCGCTCTGTTCAAGAGCTGTTGAATAACGCTATCAATCACGGCCGTGCTACTCAAATCCAGGTTTTATTAGATTTAGACCAAGATCGAATCTTGGCTGTTGTAGAAGATAATGGCAGTGGATTTAGTGTAGATGATGTCTTTACAGATGTGACGAAAAATACGATTGGCTTGTCAACATTGCGAGAACGAATTGAAATGTTAAATGGGGAGTTGAATGTGCAAAGCAGTCTGGGACAAGGAACCAGGGCCGAGTTTTCAATTCCGGTTGAAACGGAATTGGTGATTAGTTAACTTAGTTGTGATCCCCAAATTATTTGCTTTGAAAAGGTACTACTATCCTATTGTCGGTTCTGATTGCAGACGGTATTCTTATTGTGTATAATTTAGTTTATATATTGTGATAGACTTATTTATTTTTCCTTAAGGAGGTTAAAGCTTATGTTGTTCTTATCACGTGAAGATGGTCAGGGTCTTGTTGAGTATGCTTTAGTGCTTGTCTTGGTCGCAATTGTTGTTATTGCTATCTTGGCTTTGCTTGGCCCACAGATTGGTAACGTATTCAGCCAGATCAACAATGGTCTCGGCGGCGGCTAATCTGGACTAAGATTACCTTTTGAGAAAAGAGTTCTGCTTTTGCAGGACTCTTTTTTTTTGCCTTATCATTGGTGCGGAAAGATTGGGTGCGTAGTTTTCTTTGGTTTTTCAGGAATTACTTAAAACAGATTGCAGTTGAAAGATTGTTCCTGAGGTGAACCCGAGGATATACATTTCGCCCATTTTATCCTCTCCAAAACTACTAAATAGTTGGTCGGTGTCTAGGAGTTCGGTGGTTTGCCAATCACCGCTTTCCTCTTGGACCAAGGCCCACAATTTGCCGGAACAGTAATCTGCGAAGAAGTAGTTACCGTTTAATTTTGGAAATTGAAGGCCACGATATACATAGCCACCAGTAATGGCGCAGCCGCCTTCTTGGTGATTGTATTCGACGATTGGAGCAATAAATCCGGTACTATCACACGTATCTTGGCTATAACAGTGACTGCCTTCTAGGATGTCCCAGCCATAATTTTGGCCGCCCTTGCTACTTGCTTTTTGGTAGCTGACTTCTTCCCATTCAAATTGGCCGACATCGGCGATGAATAGGTCGCCGGTTAGGCGATCAAAGCTGAAACGCCAGGGGTTTCGCAGGCCCGTTGCCCAGATTTCGTTGCGGATTGAATCGTCGTTTACAAAGGGATTGTCGGCCGGAATCGCATAAGGTTCAGCAAAGTCTACGTCCAACCTTAATATAGTTCCTAGTAAGTTGCCTTTGTTTTGGGCGTTACTAAAAAAGTCGCCCGATGTGCCACCATCACCGATGCTGGCGTATAGATAGCCATCGGGGCCGAAGGCTAACAGACCGCCATTGTGGACAGCAAAGGGCTGGCCGACAGTCATCATGATTAATTCGGTGCTGGTGTCGGCTTGATTGGGATTATTGGATTGAACCTGATAACGGGCCAGGACGGTATGACCTTCTGTGTTGGTGTAGTTGATGAAAAATCGGCCGTTTACCTCATATCTTGGATGAAAGACGATGCTTAATAGCCCTTGTTCTGATCCTTCAGAACCGACTTGGTCTTGAATGTCCAGGAAAGGTGTTGATAATATCTTCCAATTTTGGACAATCATGATACGGCCGCGTTTTTCAACGATGAACAACCGCTCATCACCAGCATGAGTCAGGTATACTGGTTGTTCTAATCCTTCTAGCATTGGCTCTAAGTGAACGGCCGATGCTAATGTGGCGGCAGGTTGAGTTGGTTGTTGAACGTGTTGGGTAATAGCAGGCGCTACTTCTGGGGTAACGGTAATTTTGACTGAAATACCCTTTAGATAGCCACTGCCATAGATGAAGCCATAGTATAGAAGTGGGACCGAGACAAGGAGGATAATGACGACTGTAATTACCCGGAGAAAAAGGGATATTATTCGCTTGTTGGAAGATTTCATAGTTTGAGTGTAACATTCGCAAAATAGGCCGTCAATGGAACGAATTTCCCGAAAACGCGCATGGATAGTCGCTTTTGTTATTGCTTTATCAACGGCTGCCTTGCTTATATTGCCATATCTCATTGGACATTTAACAGCCCCAGAAGGAATTGTTTATACTGGACTGTTGGTTAATTTGGAGGATGGCACTTATCTGTCGGCTATTGAGCAAGGACGCTCAGGAGCTTGGCTGTATCGAAGTCATTTTACAGTTGAGGCGCATGAGCCTGTGTTTTTGGAGGGCTTTTATCTGTTTCTGGGGCAGGTCGGCCGTATTCTGAATCTATCAGCCGTGACGATGTGGCATGTGGGACAATTTGGAGCCAACCTGATTTTGTTTCTGACGATATTTTGGTTCATCTCCCTTTTTCTTGAATCAAACAAACATCGCTTTACCGCTTACTTGCTGACGCTTTTTGGAGCTGGATTTGATTGGTGGCAATTTCCAGCCTGGTTTGAAAGACAGGTTGCTTCTGAGGTTGTGCCAATTGATTTGCGATTTCCAGAGGCGCATACTTTTTACAGCGCCTTAACTTTCCCCCACTTTGTTGCTGGGATCACTTTAATCTTGCTTGCTTTGGGGTTGACATTTTACTTGCTGATTTTACCAACTGGGGACATGAGACGTTGGTTGCTGGCAGTGGGAGCGGGCATTGCTAATTTATTGCTTGGAATTGTCTATCCGTTTCTTATCTATTTAACGGCCGTTGTTTTGGGGAGTTATTATCTTTATTTATTGTGGCGGAGGGTTAAGAACGGCCGAGACCGTTTATCATGGTGGCATGACTTGGACTGGGTTGAAATAGGGCAGTTGGCTGTTGTTTTTTTGGTTCCCTTACCCTTGTATATCTATTATGCAATTGTGTTTTTGCAGAGTCCGGTTTTGCAAACTTGGAATGAGCAGGCTTTTACCCCATCACCAAATCCAGTTCATTATTTGTTGACGTACGGTTTGTACTTGATTTTAGGGATTTTATATCTCTATAAGAGGAGAAGGAAAGATATTGTTCCCCAAGAGACGAACGAATTTCAGCTAAAGATGAATTTCTTATGGATTTGGCTGGGCGCTGCGGCGGTTCTGTTGTATCTACCGTTGAATTCACAGCGGCGTTTTGTAGAGGGATTGCAGGTGCCATTAGCTATTTTGGCAGTTGTTGGCTTTTATAAGGTGGTTTGGCCCTGGTTTTTGAACACGCGCTTTATGATAGCTTTATTGAAACGGCCGCGATATAACATCGCAGGAATGCAGCGATTGGCAGTTCTGGCATTGATTGGGGTAGCCGCGTTAGGAAATATCTATCTCTTTGCGAGTACCATGATCGAGCTTGGGCTCAAACAGCCCTATCCCCTGTTTCGGCCACAGTCTGAATTTGAGGCGATGGCCTGGTTGGAAGGGGCGCTTCAACCAGACGAAATTGTCTTAGCCACTTATCGCACGGGCAGCTTTCTACCTTACCGAACAGGCGCAACGGTCCTTGTTGGCAATCGGTATGAGACAGGTGATTTTCAGGTAAAGAGACAGGAGGCTGCTCAATTTTTCAAGGCGGAAACATCAGACCAATGGCGGCGGGAATTGCTAGCCCAATATGGTATTGATTACGTTTTCGTTGGCCCAGAGGAGCAGCAGCTGGGGAAGGAAATGTTTGTGGCAGGAGCATTTCTGGAACCTACTTTTCAAAGCGGGGAGGTAATCATATATCGCGTTCAAGGACTTGAGAAAACGGCCGAATGAATCTCTCAGATAAATTTCAACCTTAATTCTTCTCGTAATCTTCACCCCGACTGGTACCAAAGTGCATTGTTAGATTTGCTTGCTTGCTTTATACTTTACATAGCGTTATAGTAATTTTTAAAGAAATATTCCAGAATAGAGGTGAACTTACACCAAATATAGTGGTTGGACTGCAGAACAACACTATATACAATCCTATTTGCTGACGACAGAAATTTATCTTTTTCGTCAGTGCCTAAATTCGGATCATTTCTACATAAGGAAGGCAATGACAGATAAAATACGGGTATTAATTGTGGACGATCTCCGCGAAACTAGGGAGAATGTCCGCAAACTTTTACAGTTTGAGCCAGACCTGGATGTTGTTGACCAGGCTGAAAATGGGGAAGAAGCGGTTGTTAAAGCACGTCAATATCGGCCAGACATCATCTTAATGGACATCAACATGCCTGGTGTGGATGGGATCGGAGCTAGCCAAACAATTTCTAAAGCGGTGCCAGAATCTCAAATTATAATAATGTCAGTTCAGAGTGAAGCGGATTATCTTCGCCGAGCAATGCTTGCTGGCGCGCGAGACTTTTTGATGAAGCCATTCTCTGGTGATGAATTGGTGACAGCTATTCGCCGGGTTTATGAAACAAGGCCGGCTCACACGCTCGCCCCAATTGTCGCACCTAGACAGGCTCAACAAAACAATCATCGACAGCAAGTTGTTGAGGAGCGCGAAGGAAAAATTATCGCTGTCTTTAGTCCAAAAGGGGGAATTGGCTGTACGACAATTGCAGTGAATTTGGCAGTGGCGTTGGCTGACAAGGGCAGCAGTACGGTTCTAGTTGATGGTAGCCTTCAATTTGGGGATGTGGCAGTGATGCTCAACCTAAAAACCTCAATGACGATAATAGACCTTGTAGAGAGGACAGATGAGTTAGATTACGATCTGGTTAGCAGCGTTGTAACGTCACATAGTAGTGGTTTGAAGGTGTTGCCAGCCCCTTCAAGACCAGAGATGGCAGAGTTAGTGACAGAGAATCATATTAAGAAAGTGTTGCAGGCTTTACGGCAAATGTATGATTTTGTTATTATTGATACTGCGTCAAGCCTCAATGATGTAAGTTTGGCGATGCTAGATGTAGCAGATCGGATTGTGTTGGTCACCCAACAAAATTTACCAACCCTTAAAAATGTAAGTCGCTTTTTTGACCTAAGCGAGGGTCTTGATTATGAATCAGGTAAGATAATGCTGGTTGTCAATCATGGCTCAAACAAATTAAACATTTCTGTTAAAGATATTGTGGATTCTTTGAAGCGACAGATAGTTGGTGTTATTCCAGAAGATGACGCGGCCTACTCAGCTGCTGACCAGGGAAAACCGCTAGTTATTGGCACTTGGCAGCGTCGGCCATCTGCAACAGCACTTACGCAACTTTCTAAGCATATTTATGATGATTTGGCTGAAGTAGATGAAGAAGCAAATGCCGTTCCTTCTATAGAGGGTGGTTCTCGCCTATCACGTTTATTTGGACGTTAGGAAGTTACTGCATTGATAGATAAGAAGTTCAACTTACAAATAACATTACATCTTGCATAAAATGGGTTAATAGTTGAACTTCAAATTTGCGATATATTAGGATGAGGCGTTCCAGATAAATAGTAATGGTAGAACGTTTCCTATTTAAGTAATGAAGTAGTGGAGAGCGATTGTGTCACTATTAAAACGAATCGAAAGAAATCAGGATACTGGAGGCTCTAATCAAGATCAGCAGCAAACCTCTAAGTTACAAGAACTGCGTGTAAAACGAGCATCCCCTGGATTAGGGTCGAGGGATGCGTATGCCGATTTGAAGAACCGGATTCAGCAAAAGTTGATTGCTGAATTGGATCCCACGATGGACATTACCCGTACAGCTGAGGTGCGTCTGACAATCCAGGAAATGTTTGAAACGATGCTGCAGGAAGAACAAATTGTTCTTACTAAAAATGAAAAGCGAAAATTGTTTGAACAGATTGTGGCAGAAATCCTAGGCTATGGACCGTTAGAACAGTTTTTGAATGTCGATGGTATCACTGAAATCATGGTGAATGGGCCAAAGCAGATATTTATTGAGCGAGAAGGTAAGCTGGCGAGAGTTAATACCAGTTTTGAAAATGATGAGCATCTGTTGCGGATTATTGATCGCATTGTGGCACCTCTTGGCCGCCGTATTGATGAAGGCTCGCCGATGGTTGATGCCCGTTTGCCAGATGGTTCTCGTGTTAATGCAGTCATTCCACCTATTTCGCTCATTGGCCCCTCACTTACTATTCGTGTCTTTTCTAAGATACCATTCACCGTAGATAACCTGATCGAATTCGGTACGCTGACTAGAGAGGCGGTTGAGTTCTTAAAAGCTTCCGTCATTGCAAAAGTAAATGTTGTTATCTCTGGTGGTACTGGTTCTGGTAAAACGACTTTGCTGAATATCTTGTCCAGCTTTATTCCAGGTGATGAGCGTATTGTTACAATTGAAAACGCGGCCGAACTTCAACTCCGGCAGGAGCATGTGGTTACTTTAGAATCGCGGCCAGCGAATGTTGAGGGGCGGGGCGAGGTTTCGATTCGAGAATTAGTTATCAATTCTTTGCGTATGCGACCAGATCGGATTGTGGTTGGGGAGGTACGTGGTGGTGAAGCGCTTGACATGCTCCAGGCTATGAATACAGGTCATGATGGTAGTCTGACAACCGCTCATGCAAATAGCCCACGTGATATGTTAGCTCGTATGGAAACAATGGTGTTGATGGCTGGGATGGATTTACCTCATCGAGCTATTCGAGAGCAGATGGCTTCGGCGATTGACCTTATCGTTCACCAGGACCGTATGCGTGATGGTACAAGAAAGGTTACATCTATCAGTGAAATTCAGGGGATGGAAGGCGACATCATCACGATGTCTGAGATTTTCCGCTTTGAACAGACGGGTATTGAAAACGGTAAAGTGATTGGACGGCTGCGACCAACTGGTTTACGGCCGAAATTCATGTATCGTATTCAAGAGGCGGGTATTATGCTGCCACCCTCTATCTTCGGTATTGGAACGCGGGGCCGTTAGTCGGCAAGCCGTTCTCTTTCGAGGAGGTACAAAATGTTACCGTTAATTTTAGTCGGCGGTATTGCAATGCTAATGATAATGGGGGCAGGAATAGCTCTTATCAGCGGCAGTCGTAGTACAGTTGATGAACGCTTAGAAGAATTTGTTGGTACAAATGAGGTTTTTGACTTTGAACCTGAGCCAGCTTTGCAGGATGAGGCGGTCGCAGATCGGTTAGACCGTTCTATTTCTGATCGTGGTTTCTTTCGCAAGATCAAAACCCGAATGGCAAAAGCCGACCTTAAATTACGAGTCAGTGAATATATCGCCTTCCAACTTCTGTCTGCGGCTGCTGTTGGCGTTGGCGCTTATTTCCTCATGGGTCAAACTATCATTCTAGGAATTGTTGGCGCAATCTTTGGTTTGTTTGTGCCTGGAATCTATGTAAATTTTGCAGCCAGAAAGCGAATGAGGGCTTTTGATAATCAATTAAGTGATACGTTGAATCTTTGGGTAAATGCTCTTCGTTCTGGCTACAGTGTATTACAGGGTATGGAGGCTATTGCGACTGAATTGCCCGCGCCAGTATCAGTTGAATTTGAGCGGGTAGTCCAAGAGGTTCGTTTAGGTTTAAGTGTGCCACAGGCCTTAGGAAATATGCTGCGCCGGGTTCCGAGCGAGGATTTAGATTTGGTAATCACGGCCGTTAACATTCAGCGAGAAGTTGGTGGTAATTTGGCCGAGGTGTTAGATACGATTAGTTTCACAATTCGGGAGCGGGTTCGTATTAAGGGTGAAATTCGTACTCTGACGGCTCAAGGACGATTATCAGGCTGGATCATCAGCTTCTTGCCAATCGCATTGGGCCTTATTCTTTATATTATTAACCCTGAATATATAGGTCAGTTGTTAATACGAGAAGAACCTTTTGTGTTGAGTATTCCTTGTGGATGGATTGTCATGAGCGTTGGGCTTATCATGATGGTTATTGGTATGGTCGCTATCCAAAAGATCGTTGATATCGAGGTATAATGATGGAACCTTTAATTATTGGCGCTATCGTTGGTGCATTTGTCCTTGTTATAGCTAGTCTTCTTTTACTCCGTCGGGCTGAAGATGATCCGCTTTCAGCTAGAATTGATGAATATGCTGCGCGTGATGAGCCAGTTACGATGGAGGAAATTGAGCTTTCTCTATCGATCTCTGATCGTATTTTTGTGCCGATTGTTCGACGCTTGAGTGGGTTAGTGACGAGGTTTACACCTCAATCGATGCTCGATAACACAGCCCATCAATTAGAGTTGGCAGGCAGCCCACGTAATATGACAGCGGCTGAATTTTGGATCATTCGTGGTGTCGTTTCAATTTTGTTGGGCCTTTTGTTCTTTTTTGTATTAGGTCGATTTGGTCAAGACCCTGGACGACGTATCCTTTACACGGCCATTGTCACTGTTTTTGGCTTTTTCTTGCCAAGCATGTTCTTATCATCAATGATTCGACGACGGCAAGAGGCTATTGTTAAGAAATTTCCTGACGCACTCGACCTGATGTCAATTTGTGTTGATGCTGGCTTGACCTTCGATGGCGCGATGGCAAAGGTGGATGAGAAGTGGGATGGAGCGCTGGCTCGTGAATTCGGCCGTGTTATCTATGAGATGCAGCTAGGGAAGTCGAGACGGCAGGCGCTTCGAGATATGTCTGACCGGATGGAAGTGCCGGATGTTACCAGTTTTGTAGCGGCCATTTTGCAAGCTGATCAGTTAGGTGTCAGTATTGGCCGGGTCTTAAGGATTCAATCTGAGCAGATGCGTATTCGCCGTCGTCAGCGAGCTGAGGAAAAGGCGCATCAAGCCCCGGTTAAGATGCTTTTTCCAATGGTCTTTTTAATTTTCCCTTCCATGTTTATTGTGTTGCTTGGCCCAGCAGGTTTCCAGGTTTTGCGGAGTACAGCGCTTGGCAGCGTAACTGGTTAATTAAACAACCAACATCTTAATTCGATACCCGGTCGTCGCAAGAAAGATTGCGATGGTTACCGGGTATTTTGTTATCAATAGGCAGGTTTTCATTGGCTACTGCTTTCGGGCATCAAGGTGCAACCTGGCGTAAGAAGCTCCGGTCTTTGGCTGGAACAATAGTTGATGTCATTTTCCCGCCAGTTTGTGCTAGCTGCCAATCTGTGGGTGAGCTATTGTGTTCTGAGTGTAAAGATAAGATAAATTGGGTAATGGAGCCGATTTGTGGTTGGTGCGGCCGTTCTCAGCTAGTTGCCATGAATAGATGCTGGCATTGTCGCAATAATCCGCTTCCGCTTCAAATGATTAGAACGGCGACCCGCTATGATGGTCCAGTTGCGGATACGATAAAGAAGTTCAAATATGAGGGGTATTTTGGGTTAGCTCAGCCTTTGGGCAGTTTAATGCTGTTGGCTTGGAGGCGTTGGCAGCATCCAGTTGATCTAGTTATTCCAGTGCCACTTCATGCTGCCCGACAGCGAGAACGCGGGTATAATCAGTCTGAATTGTTGGCACAGGTTATGAAACGCGATCTGAAATGGCAGGTTGAACCAGCCGCATTGAAACGAGTTCGTCGTACTCGGCCTCAGGTAGGGTTAAATTCGGCCGAACGGAGAGCTAATGTACGGGGTGCTTTTGTGACCGAGCCAACCCTTGTTGAGGGAAGACGAATATTGCTCATTGATGACGTTCACACAACTGGCGCGACATTGGGTGCAGCGGCTGATGTATTGCTGGCTGCTGGCGCTAATTCGGTTTCAGCTTATTGTTTAGCAGGCGCTGGCGATAGTGAGGATTCTTTACAAGATAATGAAACGCATTTGAATGTTTTCGATGATATTTAATGCTGCCTCGAAGTTCAACTTTTTACGATGATGCCATTCAGCTAATAGTACAAAGTAAAAGTTGAACTTCCTACTACATTACACTGTATTACTATAGAAAAAGGAGAATCGTATGGATATTTCAATTACTACCCACAATGTTGATCTAACTGACCGCTTAAGAAATCATGTTGAAAGAAAAGCTGGTCGTCTTGATCGGTATATGCCAAATTTGACAGATGTTCGGGTAGATTTATCCTCGCAACATACGCGCAATGCACTCCAACGACAAAGTGCACAGATTACTATTCGAGACGGGCGGGGTACTATTTTGCGGGCAGAAGAGCGTAGTAATGATATGTTCGCCTCTGTTGACGCTGTAATTGATAAGTTATATCGTCAGATTAAACGGTATCGAGGAAAACGGCGAGACCATCGGCGTAGTGGTGGGAATGATGATTTTATTGTGGGAGAACCGTTACCGTTTGAGGAAATGGACGATGTAGATGAGGAGTCGACAATCGTTCGCCGAAAGCAGTTTCCATTACGGCCGATGTTATCCGATGAGGCTATTGAGCAGATGGAGTTGTTAGGCCACAATTTCTTTGTCTTTTTCGATGCTGATGAAGAGGCGGTCAATGTTCTTTATCGTCGACATGATGGCAATTATGGTCTCTTGCAGCCGGTATTAGATTAATAGCTAGGTCTACGCTGAAGGGTAGGATCAAAAAAATAGTTAATTACTGAATTGTTGAATTCGTGAATTGTTAATGAAGATCGTCGATAATTAATCATTCAATAATTCGCGAATTCACAAATTAATTATTTCTTTTCATCCTTACCTTCTTCAAGACTCCTGTTTAATAATGATTACAGCCATTGTTATGGTTGCAGGGTATGGGGAGGAAGGTTCTGGCGAGATTGACCCTGTTCGTTGGGTACGAGGAGCTAGGCGGGCAGCGACGGCCGATTTGCTCGTCCAACTCGGCGCTCAGCCATTGATTGATCAGATTATTCTAGTGACACCAACGGTTGAGGGGTTGGATATTGGGGTGGATATGAAGGTAGTTCTTAGCAGCCCTGGATCGCTCCATGTCGGCCGTTATCTGTCAAGTCTAGTTCAGCAATACAATCTGGAGCGGTTCCTTTATTTTGGAGGTGGTTCTGCACCTTTGTTGACCGATGAAACATTGACTGAGGTAATTGAACGGCTGGCAGCGAGGGAGCGGCTGGTGATTGTGAATAACCGCTTTGCCAGTGATTGGGCGGGAGTTGGGCCGGCGGGCATTCTTGAGGATTGGATTGAGCGGCTGCCCCAGGATAATATGCTGGGTTGGGTTTTGTCGGCCGAGGCTGGACTGCCTTATCAGGACTTTCCTGCAACGGCCGCTTCACGCCTGGACATTGATACCCCAATCGATTTGCTCACCCTCTCCATTCATCCCAAAACAAAAGCTTATCTACGTCGTTATTTGGATAACTTGCCCCTAAATAAAAAGCCGCTGGCGCAATTGATTGAGGTATTGGCTACACCTGCCAGCCACCTGTTTATTGCTGGACGACTTGGCCCTGCACCCTGGCAAACGCTCAACAAGGCTACCCAATGTTGGGTGCGGGTATTTTCTGAAGAGCGGGGGATGGTTTCTAGTGGGAGACAGGGGCGGGGCGAGGTTTTTTCTTTATTTGGGGATTATCTAACGGCGATTGGGCCAGAAGCGTTTTTTGAGACCCTGTCTAGGCAAGTTCAGGCGGCTTTAATAGACAGCCGGGTATTAATGGCCCATCATCAGCTTTGGCCGGATGAGGCGGATCGCTTTGCTTCCGATTTAGGGTTGGTTGAGCAGATTAGAGACCCCTGGCTGCGAGAGTTTACGCTCGCTGCAAATGCCGTCTCGATTCCGGTTTTGTTGGGGGGGCATAGTTTATTGGCTGGCGATTTGTTCGCCTTTTGTGAGATGTTGTGATAAAAATTTCGTATGGTAAAAATCATTGCAGTCTGTACGGCGAACATATGTCGTTCGCCCGTTGTTGAAGCCGTATTACAGGATCGATTAACGAATTTAGGACGGGAGGGATGGCAGGTTCTTTCGGCTGGAACCTGGGCGCAGAATGGTCAGGCAGCCTCACGTTATAGTCGGGAGATATTGGCTGAACGTGGGTTGGATATCAGTGACCATGTTTCCAAAGTTATTACGCGGGAGATGTTGGAGGAGGCAGCCCTGGTCTTATGCTTGGCTGAGGGTCATGCAGAGGCGATGCGGGCCGAATTTCCTGATCAGGCATCGAAGATATTTTTGCTGACCGAAATGGTGGGCCAGCGATATAGTATTTCGGATCCTTATGGTGGGCCGCGTTATGCCTATGTGCGAATGATTAATGATGTCACTGAACTGATAGAGAATGGCTTGCCCCGAATTGTTGAATTGGTTACCAGCCCTGAATAAATTGTTCCCATTCTTGATGGGTGTTGAGATGACGGCCGAATCGATAATAGGCTGAGGGACTTGGCTCAAAAGGCTGCTTCCTGAGGTGCATGTTGGCCCCTTCTGGTGTTCGCCCCCCTTTTCGCCTGTTGCAGGGTGGACAGGCAGCGACGACATTGGTCCATTTGTGTTGCCCCCCCAAACGGCGGGGAACGACATGATCAATTGTCAAGAGGCTGGTTTTCTTGCCGCAATATTGACAGGTATAATCATCTCGCCGCAAAATTTCCCGCTTGGTCAAATTGACCTGTAAACGAGGGCGTTTGATCATATAACCTAATTTTATGACTGAGGGAATTTCAAATTCGGCCGAACTCGTGCGAATAAACCCCCGCCCATTTAGTACGGTTTCTGCTTTTCCAGAGAAGACGAGCGCCAGCGCTCGCTTGGTGTTGCAGACATGCAGTGGCTCAAAGTTTACGTTCAGAATGAGGACTGGTAAGTTTAATTTGTCAACCATGCTCATAACGGCAAGCAGTATAGCATGGGAATTCACAGGATGCCAACAATGGAAAGAGCACAGTTAGTAACTTATTTAGATAGTTATTTGCGGGTTGGGGAGATAAAAGATTATGGGCCACAGGGGCTTCAGGTTGAAACAGATAATCAGGAAATTAAACGAGTGGCCTTATCGGTAGATGCTGCGCCACCTGTTATTGAAGCGGCTGCTGAATGGGGAGCGGACATGCTTTTGGTGCATCATGGAATCTTGTGGCGTTCGGTGGAGCGGATTGCTGGGCCACTTGGCCGTCGGGTACGGCTTTTCATGGCGCATGGCATTAATCTCTATGCAGCCCATCTGCCTTTAGACGCGCACCCAGAGGTGGGCAATAATGCGGTGCTAGCTGATATGTTGGATGTGACGGTGGCGGAATGGTGGTCGATGGCTTCTGGAACGCCGATTGGAGTGTATGGGCCAGTTCCAGATGGGACGACTTTGGAAGATTTTGTCGGCCGTATTAACGCTCAACTAAATACAAAGGCCCGGGTTCTGGCGCATGGGCCAGCCGATATTCAAAATGTAGCCATTATCTCTGGTTTTGGCATTGACGAAGCGGCTGCGGCCAAGGTGATGGGGGCGGATACGTTCCTAACTGGGGAGACATCTCACGCCAACTTTTGGGCGGCGTCGGATTTTGGCATGAACATTATCTTTGCAGGCCATTACGCAACAGAAACGGTAGGGGTGCAGGCACTCGGCCGTCATTTGGCGGAGAAATTTGAGCTAGACGTTAAGTTTTTCGATTTTCCGACGGGGATGTAAGAAAGTAGTTCGTAATGCGAAAAATATATGGAATTATAAAAATCATTGAGGATGGAAAAAATGAGTTCTAAAACAAAATGGATTGAAGAAGAGATTGCAGGGCTGAAAGAAGCTGGTTTATTTAATGTGATTCGTACGATTGATTCGCCGATGGATGCTTGGGTGACAATAGACGGCCGTCATCTGCTCAATTTTTGCGCTAACAACTATCTGGGATTGGCGAATCATCCCCGTATCAAAGGAGCGGCTCAGAAGGCGATTGATGCGTACGGTGTTGGACCTGGGGCGGTGCGAACCATTGCCGGAACCATGAGCGTCCATATTGAGTTGGAGGAGCGACTGGCGGCTTTTAAGAAGGCGGAGGCTTGCATTACCTTCCAAAGTGGTTTTACGGCCAATTTAGCCACTATTCCGGCGTTGGTCGGCCGTAATGATGTCATCTTCTCCGATGAGCTAAACCACGCCAGCATCATTGATGGCTGCCGTTTGAGCCGGGCCAAAGTCGTTCGCTATAAGCACAATGATGTTGATGATTTGCGGCGGGCGATTGCAGAGACGACCGAGTACGGCCGTCGGCTCATCGTCACGGATGGCGTTTTCAGTATGGATGGCGATGTGGCTCCGCTGGATAAGATTTGTGAGGTGGCTGAGGAACATGACATTATGCTGATGGTGGATGATGCGCATGGTGAAGGGGTTTTGGGAAATGGAGGCCGGGGCATTGTGGATCATTTTGGGCTGCATGGTCGAGTTGATGTCGAAGTCGGGACATTGAGTAAAGCCTTCGGCGTTGTTGGCGGTTTGGTGGCTGGCAAGGGCGTGATTGTCGATTGGCTGCGGCAGCGCGGCCGTCCATTCCTCTTTTCCAGCGCGATGACCGTACCTGATGCGGCTGCTTGTCTTGAGGCGGTCAATGTTTTAGAGGAATCGACTGAGCTAGTAGATCGGTTATGGAATAATGCTGAAATTTTCAAAAACGGCATGCGTGAGTTGGGCTTTGACACCGGGGAGACCGAGACCCCTATTGTGCCAGTGATGTTAGGCGAAGCGCCCTTAGCGCAAGCGTTTAGCCGCCGTTTGCTTGAGGAGGGGGTTTTTGCGATGGCAATTGGCTATCCGACCGTGCCGCAGGGCAAAGCCCGGGTTCGGGTGATGAATTCGGCCGCTCACAGCAGTGATGATTTAGAGACAGCCTTGGATACTTTTGGCAAAGTGGGCAAGGCGCTGGGTGTTATTTAAAAAAGAACGGAAGACGAAGAATTTTGCCTTCCGCTCTCGCTTGATTATTCGAGTTTATGGACTTTGTTTATAAAGGTTGGGTTATAAGTAGGTAAAGAATTGCGAACACCAAGATGATGGCGAAAATTACCAGGAGAGCCAGTAGGAAGTTGTTATCACCTTTGGATTCAGCCGTTTGCTTGGCGGCTGGTTTGGATTTTTCTTTTGCGGTAGGGGGTGTTGGTTTAAGGCTATCGTCACCTTCGCCGGGTTTCCAAACAACCTGACCTGACTTTTTGCCCTCTTCACCCTCCCAACTGTCGGCTGGCATCTCATTTAGCCAATCAGGCAAGTTCTCAGGTTCTTTTTCTTCAACAACCTCTTCGGCCGGGCCTGTAATAACGGTGTCGGCAGAGATGAAATCTTCATCGCCGACCAACCAGGAAGGAATCGAGTCGCCTTCGGCTTGGCTGACAAAATCGGTCGATTCGTCGGATACCGCTAATGTTTTGGCTGGTTCGGCCGTATCATCCTCTTCAACTGCTTCATCGATAAGGGTGGGTAATTCCTGATAATCTATATCGTCGTCAGCCTCATCGAGCCAGGGGAAGGTCTCTATTTCTGTTTTGTCCCCGTCTTCCTCATCAATCAAGGTTGGTAGTTCATCCATTGGTGCCCCTTGATCAGCCGCGAGCTGTTCGAGCCAGGCCATGGCTTCGTCTGGGTCTTCGGGAGCGGTGTCTTCAGCTTCAATGTCATCAAGATCGGGTAGGTCGAGGACAGTATCGGCCGTATCAAGATCATTCGCCAAGCTTGGCAGCTCATCAATTGGCGCCCCTTGATCGGCCGCTAACTCTTCTAGCCAGGCCATCGCTTCGTCTGGATCGTCGGGTGGATCTTCAATGTCTATAGTAGAGTGGCTGTCATCTTCAAACGTATCGAGTATCGCTTCCTCGACCGCCGCCGGGGAGGGGGGAACCAATTCAGCCAACTGTTGGCTGGCAACTGCATGATCTGGCTGCAGTTCTAAAACTTTTTCGAGATGCTGGACTTTTTGTTCTTCTGTGTCAGCCAAACTGCTGAGTAAGAACCAGGCATTCACATTTTCTGGCTCGTCTTTTATAACACGGGCAAGTAATACTTTTGCCTGTGGTTCCTTGCCTGCGCGAGCCGCAGCGATTGCTTGTTTTAGATGTTGATTCATCTCGAACTCTCCTGATTTATTAGTGCGCTCTATTTTGCCTGATTTTATTATGTCGCGCTACTATTAACATAATAACATGCTTGTCAATAATAAAACAGGGACTTTTAGCCTAAAATATCCTCAAAAACGGGGCATTGATAATTGTTGTGGCGTTGGCAGACGTTGGCAATATCGATTTGTACAGTGACACCGCTTTTTCGCAGCGAACGAACGAGGTGACATAGAGGCAGACCAACAACTCCAGCGAAGCAGCCGCTAAAGTCAGCAACAGGATGAAAGCCGAGGTGTTGAATGGCATAAGCGCCAGCTTTATCGAACGGATCGCCAGTTGCGATATAGGCTTCAATTTCCCGGTCACTATAATCTCGCATGGGAACATCAATGGCAGCGACATCGGTAACAATTTGCTTTGTGATCTTATTGATGATGGTTAGACCAGTAAAGACCTGATGAGTTCGACCGCGCAGTTTTTGCAGCATGATTCGGGCGGCTGCCTCTCCCGGTGGCTTGCCTAAAACCTGTCCATCTAAAACAACAATCGTATCGGCGGCGATGATGATACCATCTGCCGGGGCAAGGGAGGAAACGGCCTCTGCTTTTAATTGGGCGGTTAGAATGACGTTGATGGCCGGATCGGGATGATCGACGCTCGATTCATCGACATCGGCCACGATCACTTGCCAGGGAAGGCCAAGTAGTTGGATTAGTTCTTGTCGTCGGGGAGAGCCGGAAGCGAGAATGAGGGCCATAGAAGTGGGAAGATTAGCTACCACTTTCTGGTACTTGGATCAGTGACCAATCATCCATAAACCAGCCGTTATTTTCGATGGCCCAACGGCCGCGCATGGCAAGGCCAATTTTGACCATACGGCCGTTTTCAACGGTGAAAGTATGACCGTAAGTGCTTCGTCGTCCAATGTGGGGAGAAAACCAGAGCGTTGCTGGCACGTCAACGATAAATTGTATTTCTCCGGATAAGGGATCATCAGCATAGATTTTTCCGCCAGCCTCGGTATAGCCCACGATAAGGTCAGGAAAAATGCTTGTTTCAAAGACATATTCGCCAGGTTGGAGAAAGACGAAGGTGAAGAGCCGGAAGGACAGCGCTCCTTCGCCCTTAAAGATTTTTACGGTGTGACTACCATCCCAAATAAAGAGATCATGTTCACTTGGGGGAAGGAAATCAAAATTCAAGACTCGGCTTTCAGGTCGAACAAAATTGTTCCAGGGATCGGGGTCTAAAGGATTTTCGCCCGCTTCCCATTCCAACGTCCATTGATTGGGGACTTGAAGTTCAGGAATTCCATTAATGTGGTACCAGCCGTCCTCAAAGGAGGGATTAGGCAGCAAGTTTTGATTAGCCGGGATAGGGGTGTTGGTTGGAGTGGGGGTGTTAGTCGGTGTTGGGGTACTGGTTGGGGTTTGGCTCGGCGTTTGGGTGACGGTGGGCCAAACGGTTTGGGTGGGATTTGGCGTGCGGCTGGGCAGTTGATCGGCCGTTGGTGAAACCAGAGCAGAGCCAGGGATAGCTGTAAAGGTGGGTGGAACGGTGTCAACAGGCTCGGCCGTTGGCCCAGGTGTGATTGTGTTTGCTACTGCCACACGAGTTGGTACTTCTGGCTCCGGCATCAGCACCTGACAACCGACTGCGAGGAAAATAAAAAGATAAATTGCCCAACGCATAAATTTTGTAAACATTTGATGAGATTGTATGATCGGCATGGTCGTGGAGCAAATACATTAAGTAGACAGTTTTAGCGACCCTATGCTGAACATATTATACTTGAAGAGCTGGCGGGAAAACGGAGTGATAATTGATTTGAAGCGCTATTTGAGACTGGTGCGCTCTAATTGAGAGCGGTATAAAAGTTGAGGTTTGGCTTTTCCCTTGAGCGAAACTAGTCCCATTGATTCAAAGTTAAGCTCTTGCATCAAAAAGGATTGGTTTTCTTGCAAGGCTAAGTAAATGGCTTCGCTGATGATGAGCTGTCCATCTTCTGCAATTTCAACAAGACGATGACCTGTATTGACTGCCTCCCCAACCATTGCAAAGTTCATTCGAGTTTCCGCCCCAACATTGCCAACAACGACATCGCCCTGATCAATGCCAATGCCTAGCCCTAGCTCTATACCAGCATTCTTGAACCATTGTTGGCGTAACATGTTGAAGCGACGCTGCATGGCAACGGCCGTCATCAAGGCTCGGCCTTGAGCATCGGGTTGGTCAAAAGGGACATTGAAGCCGACTAACATCTCATCGCCAACCAAATCAAATATCGTCCCATCGAATTCATATATAATGTCGGTCATCTCAGTAAAAAACTCATTGAGTAATTTGATCGCGGCATCTGCCTCAGAATGAATAATGAGGGGCGTTGAGTCACGTAAATCGGCGAACAGAACAACGGCTTGACGGCGTTCGTGGCGGGCAAATAGTCCAGGCTCAGTAGACAAAACATGCTCAACTAATCGCGGTCCCATGTAGCGGGAGAAGGTCTCTTTCACCAACTGTTTCTCGTGACGCTCTTGGGTTAAGCGATAGGCTTCTATACGCTTTAACTCGGTGATGTCTTGCATGACGGCCACAAAGCCAACATCCTGAATGGGCGTGACGCTGACATAAAGATGTTTCTCACCTTCGACGGTTAATTCTTGGGTGATAGGCTGTTTGCTGGCTTTGACGAATAGAGGCAACAGTACTGTGAGTTGAGGTACCTCTCGCAGCGATTGTTGCTCAACTGATTCAGCGCTTAATTTGAAGAACTGTTCAGCCGCATGATTTAGGAGTGATATTTTTAATGTTTCGTCGGTTGTAATGATGGCATCGGTCGATTGGGCCAGAATGGTTTGGAGCTTCCGCTGTTGTTCGCTAATTTCGGCAAAGAGGTAGGCATTTTCAATTGCGGCCGTTGTCTGGGCGCCGATGGTTTCAACAAGGGCTAAATGATCGGCCGTGAAGTAACTCGGTTGGGGATGAGTTAGCAGCATCACGCCGACAACGCGCTTGGTGCGGGAGAGAGGAACGCCGATAACTGAGCCAGTAGGCTCATCACCGGGTAATACAACCCAGCGTTCATCTTGCTTAACATCTTCAATGATAATGCCTTGATTATTGCGAATGAGCCACCCCACGAAGCCTTCGTTGAAAACAGTTTCGCTGACGCTGAACTTGACTTCGGCTGCTTGCCCTTCCCGAAGATTGATTTTGTGGGTTACTTGATGATCTTCGTCTAATAAGAGAATAGTTCCTTTGGAACCTTCGACAGCTTGACAGGTATGAGTGATGATCTCCACCATCATTTGAGGCAGATTTAGTTGGGTTGTGGTTGCTCGACTGACTTCATATAAAAGCTGGATATTATTCCGCTCTTTTTCTAACCGATCCCTGGCCCGCTTTAATTGCACCAAGGCCCGAACCCGAACTAATAGTTCCTCCCGGTGGTGTGGCCGGGATAGAAACTCATCGGCTCCAGCTTCTATTCCCTCAATGCGATATTCCACGTCGCGTAAGGCAGTTACCATGATAATGGGGATATGGGCGGTCTTGGGTTGGTTTTTCAGAAAGCTGCAAACCTCGAAACCGCTCATGTTAGGCATCATGACATCCAATAAAATTAAATCGGGTATTTCCCTGGTCGTTATATCAATACCTTCCTGACCGTCTCCCGCTTGCAAGATTTGGTAGCCGTGCATTCTGAGTTGGGAGGAGAGTAGAAGGCGGTTATCAATACTGTCATCGATTATGAGGATTCTGGGTGGGTCAGAATCTTGCAAGTTGGGGGTCATGGCTGTATCTTCCACGAAAATGGCCGCGAATTAGGAGGATTGTTAGATAAGTTCATTTGTGGCACCCAGCCATTCATGACGATTCCTGTATTGTGGATGGATGGTCAACCATTACTTGACCGTTGGAGACGGTCATAGTTGAGGCATTTTCTAAGAATGTGCCAGTGAACATGCCGGGGTCGGTAGCGGTTAGGACGGATTGGGTCGCTTTTTGGACGGTTTCTAATAATAAGCCCCGGCGGTGCTCGTCTAGCTCGGCGACGACCTCATCTAGGAGCAGAATAGGTGTTTCACCTGATGTGTCAGCCATCCAATTGATCTCCGCCATTTTTAGGGCGAGTAAGGCGCTTCGCTGTTGGCCGCGAGAGCCGTAGCTGCTGAGAGCACGGCCGTTTACCCAGAATCGCCAATCATCCCGGTGGGGGCCGATGCGAGTGGTTCCGCCAGACAATTCGCTATTTTTTATTTCGTCCATAATCTGTTGAAATTTAGCCTCAACCTGTTCGATACTGCCCTGTTCATTAATCCAGTCAGCTAAGTCTGACGCTTCCTGGACAGCTTCACCATTGTTACGGCTGGTGCTGTTATTTGTTAGTCGGGGCAAATAGCTTAGACGGATCACTTCCCGGCCCTCTGTCAACGACTCATAATGAATCTGTTGAGCCGCTTGAGCCAGGCGGGCCACAAAAGCCGCTCGCTTGGTAAAGATTTGGCTGCCAAGATGGACTAGCTTTTCTGTGTAGATGGGTAGAACATCTTGGCCTCGACCCTGTTCTGCGATTTGGCGCAGCAGCGCATTTCGCTGTTCTAGGACTTTATTATACGAGGATAGTGTTCGACAGTAAACGGGGTCAGTTTGGCAGAGAGTAATATCGAGGTAGCGGCGGCGTTTGGCAGGCGATCCAGTAATAATTTGGATGTCTTGAGGGAGGAATAGGACAACCCGTAAATTACCGAGTAAATCCATTAGTCGCACCTTTCGACGATTTACCAATGCCTCTCGTCGGAATGAGGTGTTGCCTCGTTGTTGTTCACGTATTAGTCGTATTTCAATTTGGCGTTGACCCTCTTTTGTCTCGATTTGGGCGGTTAAACGGCCGACAACGATTGGTTCTTCTGGGTCAAGCGCTTCCCAATTAATTAGCTGGTGGTCGTGATCGGCATGGGAGGAGCGGGCGGTTGCCAGATAGTAGATGGCTTCTAAAAGGTTGGTTTTTCCCTGGGCATTGTCACCATGCAGCAGCGTGGGGCCAGCAGGCAGGGTTAGTTCAAGACGGCCGTAATTTCGAAAATTTGTCAGAGACAGGTGGGTGATTTGCATTAGTCAGATTTTAACATAAGCACCACCTGCTTGCATATGTGGCAGGTTTGAATGGGCCATGTTATGCTAGGAGCCATGATGGAGGATGCTGTTTAATCCTCCGTTTTTACTCTATATGCTTTTCTTGTAGGAGCTTTGAATGGAAGAGGAAAATAATTTAGGTAGGGGGTCAGGCCGCTCACCGCTTCGTTTTTTATTAACGTTGTTTGTCGTTGTCGTTGTGCCGCTAGCCCTTAGTCTGTTTCTCGCTTCTCGCCTTATTCCTGAACCCAAAGTTGGCATTATCCGGTTGAATTATGAGATTGCGGCTGAAACGGCTGATGAAGTAACCCGTCAATTAACCTATGCCCGTAATGACAGTTCGATAAAGGCGGTGGTGTTAGTTATTAACAGCCCCGGTGGATCGGCCGCATACAGCGAGGAGCTTTATTTAAGCGTCTTGGAAACCCGTAAGGTGAAACCAGTTATTGCAACAGTTGATTTGTTGGCTGCCAGTGGTGGTTATTTCATGGCTGCCGCAGCCGATGAGATCTATGCTAAGCCGACCTCTTATGTAGGTAGTATTGGTGTAATTGCCCAACTACCGGGACAGGTATTTATTGATGACCTGACCATTACCACTGGCCCATATAAGGCTTTTGGTGGGACACGGGATGGTATGACGCGTCAGATTGAGATGGCGAAGTTTGCTTTTCTCCAGGCTGTAGAAGCGGGGCGGGGTGAGAAGCTTCAGGTGGACTTGGCATTTTTGTCACGGGCAGAGATATTTACGGCCGTTCAAGCTCAAGAGATGGGCTTAATTGATGGACTGCTTTCAACTGATGAAGCCATTAAACGCGCAGCCGAATTGGGCGGACTTTCTAATTATGAAGTTACTGAATTATTACCCTTGGCTTTTCCTGAACTGCTGGCCGGGCAATCGGCTTCGACTTATCGTCCTGCGGCAGTAGACCCTCAGGCATTGTGGGCTGCACCAACTAATTTACCAACCGGCCTCTACTATCGGTATATTGAACCCGGCCGTTAATTAGCTCGTTCCCAGAAGGCTTCTTTACAGAAGGCTTCTTTCAGAAGGTGAACTTCTAAGCTGGAGACTTCTAAGTCGGATGTGATGATAGAGGAATTAAGAGGACAATTATGCGTAAGATAATACGCTTCGCCACACTATTATTTATTTTCCTGGCTCTATTGATTGTGCCACTGGCTGCCCGTTACTTTAATTTTTACAGCTTAAGTCAGCCGGATCGGGACCCCGTTCCTGAGTATGATCTGGCTGGTGTGCCAGCGTTGGTTCCGACACCATCTTCGGCCGATTTTGTCGATGATCCAGAAGTTGGGCAAGGGTTGATTCTGTTGGATCGAGCGCATCAAAATGATTTTAATATGTCGGAAATCGGCTATCTTGACAGCCGTTTATCGGCCAGAGGCTTTGAGCTTATCCCGTTCACGGGTGGTGACTTAGCCGGCGCATTACGGCCAGTGAGTGCTTTTGTCATCATCGCCCCATTAAGCACCTTTTCGCTGGATGAGGTCAGAATTGTTAAGGATTTTGTTGATAGGGGCGGGCGACTGTTGATGGTGGGCGATCCAACTCGATTCTTGGTTGGTTTTGAGGAGGATGCCGTTTCGATCACCTACACCATTGACAATGATGACATTCCCTTGAACAGCCTAGCCAATGCCTTTGATATTGTTTATCAGGGTGACTATCTTTATAACACGGCCGAAAGCGAGGGCAATTATCGCAATATCATCTTGAGGCAGGAAGGTTTTGGCGAGAATCGGATATTGGATGGCATGTCACAACTTGCTTTTTATGGCAGCCATTCTGTTTCGGTTGGGCCTGAAGGCGAATTGCTCTTGAGCGCTGATAGCAATACCTGGTCTTCGGCCACGGATCGACCGGGGGAATTGGCGCTGGGTGTCACCAGTGGAGATCGACAGGTTGTGGCCTTAGGTGACATTGACTTCTTAGCAGAGCCTTATTACACCGTCTACGATAACAGCCGCTTTATCGCTCAGTTGGCCGATTTTCTGGTTGAAGATGATCGGGAATATGTTTTGGCCGACTTCCCTTATTTCTTTGAAGATGAGATTCAATTAGTCTTTGCTGGTGGGCCGGACTTGGGGCCAGACGCTTTTGATGAGATTATCGCCTTGCAGGATGCGTTCCGACGAACGAATAAAGATTTAAGTTTGGCGGCCGAATCGGATGATGATCAGGATACGTTGTATCTTGGTCTTTACAACCAGGCTGATGAATTAGCTGATATGTTGGACGATGCTGGAGTAACGTTGGTTATTGAGCCAGCGATTGAGGAGGGGTCAAGCGAGGATGAGGAAGATAGTGAGGAACAGGTACGGCGTATCGAATCTGACCTGGGCAACCTCCAGATGGCTGGCAATACCTTGATCTTATTAAATGAAAGTGGCGGCCAGCGGCAGGTTGTTGTATTGGCGGCTAGCAGCGCTGGGCTTGAGAACGCGACTGCCCGATTAATTAATCTAATCCCTTTGAACGCTGATTATGCCTTGGCTGACTGTCTGCTTGAGGGGGCATTGGCGATCTGTCCTTCGGCCGTTCCTGACGAAGTGGTCGAGTTTGAACTAGTCACCGGTGGTGTTGCTGATACAGTAATTGGCGGTACTGAAACGAACGGTGGTGGGGAGAATGGCGGTGGCAGCGCTGGCGAGTTTGGGGCGGTTGCTCAAGGCACGATAATCCTTGACGAATTTGTTTTTGGAACCCTGGCGGCTGGCGAGTCTCATGCTTGGGTGTTTAATGGTGGTCCGGCTCTGGTAGATATTATCTTAGGCAGCAGCGCCGATATAGATGGCGTTTTGGAGCTGTATGACCCTCAAGGCAACTTAATGGCTGAGGTCGATTCCACATTTTCAGGTGAAGAAGAAAGACTCCTTGCTATCGATATTCCTGATAGCGGTGATTACACCGTCGTGGTGCGTGATTTCTTTGATGAAGGAGGAGATTACTCCCTGACTGTGACTGTTGCTGGCCCTCAAGACCCGGTTGATGATTTTGATTCAACACCCCAAGGCGACCTGCCTTTTGGAGAGGTAGTTAATGGTAATTTAGCAGCAGACGAGATTCATTCTTGGTCTGTCTCAATTGATGCACCAACGACGGTAAATCTAACGCTGGAGTCCGATCCTGAAATGGATGTCATTCTGCTGGTCCTGGACTCAAACAATGAACCTATAGCTATTGTAGACGATGGTTTGTCGGGAGAGGGAGAGATTATCCAAGATTTGGAACTACCTGAGGCGGGGGAGTATACAGTCTTAGTCGGTGAATTTTTTGGCGCCTCAGGTGGATATACCTTGCTGTTGGAACTGTCAAGCAGCGCTAGTAATATTGGCAGGCCATTAGCCCATTTCTCTGCATATCTCATTTCAGTTGACAATGGAGCGGGGAATAGTACCATTCTCTATTTTGGATCGGCTGACAAGCCGTTTAAGAAGAATTGAAGCATAGAAGTTCAACTCTTGGCTTATATTGTCTGAAGTAACTTGATTTGTAAAAAGTTGAACTTCTTCGTTTAAGTAGACTAATTGAACCGATGTAGTTGTTCATACCAAAGCAGCGAACATCTTGTGATAAATTAACTAATAATGACAACCCAAAAACCAGATATTATTTTTATTGTGTTAGATACCCAGCGGGCGGATAGATTAGGTAGTCATGGCTATAAAGCTAGGGAGACAGGTCGTTCGATTACACCAAACCTGGATCAATTTGCTGGGGAGAGCGCCCGCTTTAGTCAAGCTGTTTCCCCTGCCCAATGGACGATTCCAAGCCATGCCTCTTTATTTACTGGTCTTTATCCCACCGCTCATCAGGTAACGCAGTCGAATCAAAGCTTAGGGCCAGATCGGCCGCATGTAGCAGAGGTACTCAAGCAGGCGGGTTATGAGACGATCGGCTTTTGTAACAACCCTCTGGTCGGTGTTTTGAACAATGGCTTTAAGCGGGGCTTTCAAACCTTTTATAATTATGGTGGCGCTTTTCCCAGCGTGCCTAAATTTTCCAGCCGTTTTCCTTGGCCGATTAATAATATCATTGAAAATTACACTCAATTTTTGCGGCGTATTTCATATCCAATTCAGAATTATTTCGGCCGTTCTGATCTAGCCTTTCGGGTGTTCCTGAATTCCCTTTTGACTCCCCTTTGGTCTAAGTTAGCGAATTTTAAGGGCCAAAATGAACGGTCGGCCCGGCACATCAGACGTTTTTTGGCCGATAGAGAGAAAAGAAGCAGCGGGAAACCGCTTTTCTTGTTTCTGAATTTGATGGAGACGCATCTTCCTTTTTGGCCGCCGGGCGAGTTTGTGGATCAGGTTGCACCTTACATGCGGCGTAACAAAGAAGCGCGTGATATTATGCGCTATTGGAATAAGGAGGCTTATCGGTGGGGAGCGCCGCTAGCTGAACCGTTGGGCGAGTTGGAAAGTCAAGTGCTCAACGATATGTATGATGCTGAAGTCGCTTACCAGGATAATTATCTTGGCTCGCTTTTCAAAACTATACAAGAGCGAGCCAATGCAGAAAATACGTTGACGGTGATCGTGGCTGATCATGGAGATGGCTTGGGCGACCATGGAAATTTTGGTCATGCTTTTGTGGCCTATGAGGAATTGGTTCATGTGCCGCTTATCATAAATTGGCCGAACCGAATTCCCGCAGGGCGAGAAATTAAGGCTCCTGTTAGCACCAGGCGGATATATCATACTATTTTGGATGCGATTGGTATGCTGCCGGAAGAGGTTGATAATCTCGATCCAGCCGAAATTCATGGACTGACCTTGATGGAGAATGTTTATGACCGTGATCCGGAACAGCAGACGGCTTTCGCTGAAATCTATCCGCCGCAAAATTTTGTGAAAGCTATTCAGCACCGCCAGCCTGAATTATTGGATCAATTCCGCTGTTTGGCGATGCGGCGGGCGGTGGTTAAAAACGGCCGAAAACTGATCCATGTCTCTGAATGGCCGGATGAATTATTTGACCTGGACAAAGACCCGCTGGAGTTGGACAATATCATGGAACAGCAGCAGGCTGAAACGGCCGAGTTGAGTCAGGAGATCAACCGCATGGTGCGGCTGACCGAAGCCCAACGCGATAATCTAGCCGCTGGGCAGAGTTTGGATATGGAAGCGGATGAACATCTATTGCAACGTTTGCGTGGATTGGGATATATTGAGTAAGAACGGTAGTCAGTAGTCAGTAATCTATATACCAACTACTGAAAAGTTTGAGAAGAGAGAAGGGATTTATGTTAGATTTTATCAAGATTGATCCAGTTGCCTTTACCATTCCGATTGGGGATGGTTTTGACATCTTCTGGTACGGTATCATTGTTACGCTGGGCATTGCGATTGGCGCTTGGTGGGCGGGGCGAGAGATTGCCCGGCGAGGTGGTGATCCTGATGAGCTTTATAATGGTCTGCTCATTGTGGTCATTGCCGGATATGCCTTTGCGCGAGGTTGGTATGTCTTGCAAGATATTATCGCCGGAGCGCAATATAATTCGCTAGTTGATGTTATTAACATTCGGGCTGGCGGGGCTAATATTTTAGGTGGCTTTGCCGGGGCGACGTTGGTGGCTTATCTTTATCTGCGCTGGCGCAAGTTGGATTATTGGAATTACGCAGATGTGGCAGGGCCAGCATTGCTCATTGCTCAGTCAATCGGCCGTTGGGGTAACTTCATCAACCAAGAGCTATATGGGCCACCGACTGATGCGCCCTGGGGCATCCTCATTGATGCTAACCAGCGTATTTCGCCTTATGGCGATCTAGCCACCTATCCACCTGAAACGCGATTCCATCCGACCTTTTTGTATGAATCTATCCTATTGTTGATAGGGTTCATTGTTTTGGTCTGGTTGAATAGTAAGTTTCGGGACAGTTGGAAGAAGGGGACGTTGTTTGGGGTGTTTATGATGTGGTGGGGAATCGGCCGTGCTATCGTTGAATTTTTCCGACCCGACCAGCCAACTTTTGGAGACGGTCCTATAACTTATTCAATGGTCATTTCAATTATCTTCGCCTTGGCCGGACTTGGTTTGGTTTTAGAGCGATTTGGCAAAATCAAGCTTCCAGAAAGTCGAGCAGCCCAGCGCCGCCGTCGTCGCCGAGTTCGGAAACCGAAACCACAGCGTTCAACGACAACTGAGACGGAGTAACAGCTTAAGAGATTCACAGACAACTTTCTAAGAGAAAGCGCCACGAATTACATTGATTTGACGAATTAGGAGCTGAAAAATTCGTTACATTCATGTAATTCGTGGCTATCTTTTTATTAGGGCTTTTCAAAACCTTATTATAAAGTGAGGGAAAAATGATTGAGGAAAAATTTAGTAAAATGGCACTGACCTTCGATGATGTGCTGCTGGCTCCTGGTAAGTCTGATGTTTTGCCAGCCGAGGTGGATTTGCAAACCCGCCTGGCTGGCAATTTGTTTTTAAATATCCCTGTTCTATCAGCTGCAATGGATACGGTCACAGAAGCGCAGATGGCGATTGCCCTGGCCCGGATGGGTGGGGCTGGTGTCGTTCACCGTAATTTAACCGTTGCTGATCAGCGGGAGGAGGTGGATAAAGTTAAACGGTCGGAAGCGGGCATGATCGTCGACCCCATTACACTACGGCCCGATGCTACCTTAGCTGATGCTGAAGCCTTGATGAGTCGTTATCGTATTTCTGGAGTGCCGATTACGGATGATAACGGCCGTCTAGTTGGCATCTTGACTAACCGCGACACCCGTTTCGTCACCCCTGGCGCTCAGTTGGTTAGCGATTTCATGACAGGCGAAAATCTCGTTATCGCGCCTGTTTCCACGACGTTGGAAGAGGCTAAGGAGATACTTCATGCTCACCGCATCGAAAAGCTGCCTCTGGTAGATGAAGATGGCTTCTTGAAGGGATTGATTACGGTTAAAGATATCGTCAAGAAGCTCGATTTTCCAGATGCAGTGACGGATGATGGCGGTCGTTTAATTGCAGCGGCAGCTATTGGGGTTGGGGATGCTGGTTTGGCTCGTTTGGAAGCCCTGGTTGAGGTTGGCATTGATGTGGTTGTCATTGATACCGCTCATGGGCACAGTCGGATGGTGATGGATACGGTGGCGGAAACCAAGCGGCGCTATCCTAAATTGGCTGTCATTGGTGGCAATGTGGCGACGGCGCAGGGGACGCGCGATTTGATTGCGGCGGGAGCTGATGCGGTTAAGATCGGCATTGGGGCTGGTTCGATCTGCACCACTCGTATTATTTCCGGAGCCGGGGTTCCGCAGATTACGGCCGTTGTTGAGTGCTCAACCGAAGCCCATAAGCAAAACATCCCTTGCATCGCCGATGGCGGCATCAAATACAGCGGTGATATCGTTAAAGCCCTGGCAGCGGGAGCAGATTGTGTCATGTTGGGGTCGATGTTGGCTGGATTGGAAGAAAGTCCAGGAGATATTCTCCTTTACAAAGGTAAACGATATAAAGTTTATCGGGGGATGGGTAGTCTGGGCGCGATGCAAGGGCATGGCGCGGATCGTTACGGTACTGGCATTCGAAGCAACCGTAATGAACGGAACAAGTTAGTGCCAGAAGGGATTGAGGGACAGGTTCCTTATAAGGGTAAATTAGGTGATGTTATCTATCAGATGATGGGCGGTTTGCGTTCTGGTATGGGATATGTTGGCGCCTCTAGTTTGGCCCACTTACGCGAAAAGGCCCAATTCCAGCGGATAACGAATGCCGGTTTATTGGAAAGCCACCCCCACAGCGTTCTCATTACGAACGAAGCACCCAACTATCAGGTACTTCGTTAAACGAATTTCCTACGAATTTCAAACGAATCCTACATTTCAAAAAGAATATGGTATAATAGATTTGTCAAGCAATTCGTAATTATTGGCGGTAAGTGCGTTTTCTACCCACCATAACTTTGAATGGAGCTTTTTGGAAGAGAATGGCCAAACGAAAAGTCAAATTAACAGATGATCAGGCACAAAAGAATGATTTGATTCTGGCTCGAATTGAGGCAGAACGCAATAGGTTATTTGAGGAGACCAGGGCGTTGCAACGACAATTCCGTCGTAACATGAAACGCCAACGTTCTGGCAAACAGGCAGCGGCCAGCGATTAAGCTGGCTGGGGAGCCGTCTGGGATCATCTAACATCTAACATTGAAATACAAATATTGGGGGAGTAGTTGGTTCATGCCTACCTTTATATCTTAAGGAGTGGACGTAACTTGTTTACTACCAGCGAATTATGCTGGTCGCTCTTTGTATTTCAAAATGGGAGGCAGAATGAACTTCGACCACACAACCTTTATTTCCCCCTTTACCTGGCGCTATGGGAGCCAGGAGATGCGTCACCTCTGGTCTGAAACATCAAAACGGCAGTTAATGCGGCAGGTCTGGCTGGCTTTGGCAATGGCCCAACATCAGGCGGGGTTGGTTACGGCCGAACAGCTAGCTGATTTGCAAAGCCAAGTAGATAACGTTGATATTGAACGGGCGTTGGAGATTGAGAAAGAAACCCGTCATGATGTCATGGCCGAGATTCAGACATTTGCTGAACAGTGTCCGGTGGGGGGCGGTATTATTCATTGGGGAGCAACCAGCACAGATATAACCGATAACGTCGATGTCTTGCGTATTCGACAAGCGGCTAAACTTTTAGAATTACGGCTAAAAAAGCTGCTAGAACTTTTTGTAGCCAAGATTGAGGAAACGGCCGACCTACCCATCATGGCCCACACCCACATCCAACCCGCCGAACCAACCACCCTGGGCTATCGCTTTGCCGTCTATGCTCAAGATTTGTTAGATGACCTGATTGATTTGCAAAATCTGATAGCTAATCTAAAAGGTAAGGGGTTAAAAGGAGCGGTGGGAACGCAGGCGAGTTATCAAGAGCTGCTGCGGTCGTCTACGATGACGGCCGAAGAGATGGAAGCGGTGGCAATGGCCCGGTTAGATTTGCCTTATTTTCCCATCGCTACTCAAACTTACAGTCGCCAGCAAGATTTACGAATTCAAAACGTTTTGGCTGGCATTGCCGCCTCGCTCCACAAATTCGCCTTTGATTTTCGGGTGCTGCAATCGCCGCCTTTTGGAGAGTGGGCTGAACCATTTGGCAAGAAGCAGGTTGGCTCCTCGGCCATGCCCTTCAAACGAAATCCGATCAATGTAGAAAATATTTGTTCTTTGGCCCGATATGTGGCTGGACTTCCGGCTATGGCCTGGGACAATGCCAGTCAAGCCATATTGGAGCGCAGCTTAGATGATTCAGCTAATCGGCGCCTGTTTCAGGCAGAGGGCTTTTTGGCTGTGGATGAGCTTTTGCTGCGGACAGCGAAGGTGTTGGATGGGATGGTGTTGGACGAGGACGCGATGGCTCGGAATCTGGCGATTTATGGGCCGTTTGCGGCCACAGAGCGGGTGTTGATGGCGCTAGTTGCGGCAGGAGCCAATCGGCAGGAAGCGCATGAGTGGATTCGTCAAGCTAGTCTTGAAGCTTGGGCTACGATGCGGCAGGGGGGAGATAATCCCTTGATTGCATTGTTAACGACCGATCCCCAAATCAGCCATCATCTAACTGCCTCCGAAATTCAATCCTTGATGACGGCCGAAACGCACATTGGAACGGCCGCAACGAGAGCGGCTGATTTTGCCAGCCGGGTACGGGAGGCAGTCAGGATTGATGCGGCTGGTTAAATTCAACCTTACCCTTCCAACAATAACATCTCAGGCTCTTCAATTAGCTCTTTCAAGCGCACCAGAAATTGAACCGCTTCACGGCCGTCTACGATCCGATGATCATAACTTAGAGCAACATACATCATGGGTCGAATGACAACTTCGCCGTTTAGGGCAATCGGCCGTTCTTCAATTTTGTGGAGACCGAGAATGCCGACCTGAGGCAGGTTGAGAATGGGGGTGCTGAGTAATGAGCCAAAGACGCCGCCATTGGTAATGGTGAAGGTGCCACCGCGTAAATCTTCGAGCGCCAGGCTGCCATCCTGGGTTTTCTGAACGTAGGCTTTGATTGCTAATTCAATCTCGCCAAAGGATAGACGGTCAGCATCTCGTATGACTGGCACAACCAACCCTTCTTCAGCCCCAATCGCCATGCCGATGTCATAGTAATGCTTCAGCACAATCTCGTCCCCGTCAATTTCAGCATTTAGATTCGGGAAAGCTTTGAGCGCCCCAATGCTGGCCTTAACGAAGAAGGACATAAAGCCCAGTTTGGTCTCATGCCGTTTGAGAAAGGCTTCCTGGCGGCGTTTCCGCATTTCCATGACGGCGCTCATATCTATTTCGTTAAAGGTGGTTAGCATAGCGGCCGTTTGTTGAGCTTCAACCAGACGGCTGGCAATGGTGCGACGGCGGCGAGACATCCGAACCCGCTCTTCACGATCGCTGGTTGGGGGTGGCGTGGATTTTTCGGCCGTTTGGGCAGGTGGGTTACCCGCTGGTTTTGGTGCTTCTTTACCAGTCTGTTCTTCAATATATGCCTGAACATCTTGCTTTGTCACCCGCCCGCCTGGGCCGGTTCCTGAAAGTTGGCTCACATCAATGCCTTTGTCTTGTGCCACCCGTTTGGCGACGGGCGTAATGGAGGAACCGTTGCCGTCTTTAGTTTCACGTTCTGGACTTATCGGCTCTGTTTTTTCTGCCCGCTCTTCTTCGGCCGTCTCCATTACTGGTTTCGCGTCTGGTTCGGCCGTTTCTTCATCTTTGTCATCATCTTCTGGCGGGGCTGCTTCGCCGTCTTCGTCAATTAAGGCGAGCGTATCCCCAACGCCGACATCTGTTCCAGATTCGGCCAGAATTTCTTGCAGAATGCCGTTTTTTTCAGCGCCAACGTCTATGTCTACTTTATCGGTTTCAAGCGTAACCAGAGCTTCGCCTACGTTGACATAATCTCCCACGTCTTTCAGCCAGCTCTGGACGGTGGCTTCAACGACAGATTCGCCTAGTTCAGGAACGAGGACTTTTATAGTCATTGGGTCTCCTTCAATTCAAATGCTTTCTTTATAATTGCTTTCTGATTGACATGATGCCAGGTGGCAGAGCCTTCAGCCGGGCTGGCACGACGAGGACGGCCGATATACTTGAGAGGTAATCTATCCTCAAGTAATGATTGCAGGTACGGCCGAACAAATTCCCAGGCTCCCATATTTTGTGGCTCTTCCTGTAACCAGATGAGCGATGCTAAATTTGGGTAGTTATCAATAATTTCTTTTAAATCCTCTGTCGGAAAGCGATATAGTTGTTCCAGACGAACCAGAGCCACCGCTGGATTTTCAGGCCGATGCTCACTGCTTAGGAGATCAATATACACTTTGCCACTGCATAGAATTAACCGTCGAATTTCTTTCGGCCGTTTGCTGGCCTCTTCATCATCAATAACAGGTTGCCAACCTCCCTCTGCTAATTCGCGTGGTGTGGAAGCGGCCAGCCGATGACGTAACAGACTTTTCGGAGACATAACTATGAGAGGTAGCGGATCTTCCTTCAACAAAGCGGCCTGTCGGCGCAGTAAATGGAAATATTGAGCGGCCGTTGTCGGATTTGCCAGACGGAGATTGGTTTCGGCCGCTAATTGCAAAAAGCGTTCCGGTCGGCCGGTTGAGTGATCCGGCCCCTGACCTTCATAGCCATGTGGCAAAAGCATCACCAGTGATGGCATCTGTTCCCACTTAGCCCGGCCAGAGGTAACAAACTCGTCAATAATAGCCTGGGCGCCGTTGATAAAATCGCCATATTGAGCCTCCCAAATCGTCAGGCGACCGGGAATAGCGATATTGTAGCCGTATTCAAAGCCAACGGCCGCGTTTTCTGATAAGGGGCTGTTATGGATTTCAAAGGCTGCTTTGGCTTGTGGAAGATGTTGTAAGGGGATGTATTTATCGCCTGTATTAACATCGTGGAAGACGGCATGACGATGGCTAAAGGTGCCCCGTTCCACATCTTCGCCAGTGAATCGTATTGGCGTTCCTTCAGATAAAATTGAGGCCAGGGCTAAATCTTCGGCCGTTGCCCAATCAATGCCGATTTCATCCTGTTCTTCCAACACTTTGCGACGGCGTTTCATAGCCCGCGTCAGTTTTGAATGGGGGGTGAAATTTTCGGGTATGGTCATTAAGGCTGTATTTAGATCGCGCAACTGCTCAATTGGCTGCTTCGTTTCCACCCTTGCGGCTGCCCCAGGGGGTGGCAGCTCCAAGTCAGGTTCCAGAAACGCTTCTTTTATTTCCAGCGATTCCCAGGCTTCTTGCAAATCTGCCAACTGTTCTTGCACCATTTCCTCTGGTCTATCTGGCTCAACAACGCCATCGGTCACTAACTTCTCGGCCCACTGTTGGCGAACAGTTGGATGATTGTTAATCTTTTGGTACATTTCGGGTTGGGTAAACGAAGGTTCGTCGCCTTCGTTATGCCCGTAGCGACGGTAGCCAACCAAATCCAACACCACATCTTTTCTAAATTTAGCTCGATAGGCGCAAGCCAACCGTACTGCCTCGATACAACTTGTTACATCATCAGCGTTAACGTGAATAATCGGAATCTTGAAGCCCTTTGCCAGATCGCTGGCATAAAGGGTGCTGCGGCCGTCTTGTGGTATGGTCGTAAAGCCCAGCTGATTATTAGCAATAATATGTACGGTGCCGCCGACATTGTATCCGGGCAAACGGGACATATTTAAGGTTTCGGCTACGATGCCCTGGCCTGGGAATGAGGCATCTCCATGAATGAGAACGGGCATTGTGGCATTTTCATAGCGGCGAGGCGGGCCAGCCTGGGACGTGTCAGAATCGGCCGCTCTTGCCATTCCCAAGACAACGGGGTTCACATGTTCAAGATGGCTAGGATTAGGAACCAGGGAAACGGCCAATTCAACCTCTTTCCCATCCTTTATATTCCTGTTTTGACCTTTGTGATATTTAACGTCTCCTGTCCAACCCAATTGGTCTCTCGTCGCAAAACGGCCGTCGGGGTCTTTGAACTCGGCCAAAATATGTTCGTAGGGTTTGGCCAGGACATGGGCCAAAACATTGAGGCGGCCCCGGTGGGCCATCCCTAATAATATTAAGCAGCTACCCGCCTCGGCTGCATCCCCTAGCAGCTCATCCAGGATGGGAACCATCATATCTAACCCTTCAATAGAGAAACGGGTTTTGCCTGGAAACAGCCTGTGGAGGAATTGTTCAAACACTTCTACTTGGGTAAGACGATGCAGCAGATTTGCCGGGTTGATGGGATCGTTTGGGGGACGAAAACGGCCGGATTCTACCGAATTCCGCAGCCACTCCCGCTCCTCTGGCAGCCGGATGTGATCGAAATCGTAACCGACTTTGCCCATATAGATTTGGCGCAAGGAGGCGATGGCTTCCAGGGCGTTACCATTTTTTATCACCGCTGGCCCACCGATGAGGCTGGCTGGTAGGCGGCTCAAATCTTCTTCTGTTAGGTTATAGGGTTCAAGCTGAAGGGCAGGATCATCAGGCGGGAGGGTTCCCAACGGGTCTAACTGGGCAGCTAAATGACCGTACTCTCGGACAGCCTGCCCTAGATTAACAGCCGCCATTACTTTTTCAATGGCGGCTGCTCCTGTTTCAATGTTTGTAACACGGCCGTTTTCAGCCAATTGGGGCGGCGACCAATTTTCAAAATAGCGCCTGGTTGGCTCATCGACCGACTCAGGGTTTTGTTGAAAACGATCGTAGAGTTCTAAAATATAGCCAGCGTTTGGTCCATGAAATTGTTCCCAAATATCCATCCATCAATTATGGTGGCATGGGCAAACATTGACAAATTACTTGTCCCTCTCTAATTTAATGTTGCTGTGGCAAAGACAACATGGAAAGGCATGCAGTAGATGACAACACTCTGATATTCGCTGAGGTCAACATCGGCCGGAATGTCATAGTTTTGGCTGCCGATATTGCCTTTTAGAGAACCAAGGTCGATATAATCATCGCCGACATCTTCCCGGCTGGTGGGGCTGGGATTCTTAACGAGAATTACATGGAGATCGGGGCCATTGGTGACGTCGAAATCCTCGAAACGGAGGACATGACCGCCTTCGGGAAGCTGGTAGATGGTGGCCTGGCCTGCACCTTGGTGGAAGCTGTCTGCACCCACGAATTGCCCTTGCGAGATGACGACGGGGTCTCCGGCCATCTCCGGCATCATGTCGTCAGTTTGGTTATCGGTCATCACGGCGGCTGCGGCAGCATCGACTTTAGCGCCGACCTCACTTCGCTCTTCGGGTGATAGGTCGGCTAACTCTTCTTCAGAGGGAACGGCCGCTAAAAACTCCTCCTCCATTGCCTGCTTCTCAGCTTCCGACATTTCAGCCATCTCAGCCTCTGTTGGCACCTCAAAGGGGAAAGCTTCATCGACGGCGTTGTTGATGAATAGGGGGGAAACAAAATACCAACCAGCGGCGATAAGAATGAGGGCGGCGACTAGTCCACCGAGAATAACTACAGGGCGATTTTTCATTATTTTACTCCTATTAAAGTTTGCTCACGCAAAGGCGCGAAGACGCAAAGTAGAACTGCTAACAGGATGGGTGAAAGTTGTTGCAGGATTATTACAAGGGAATTGTGGGTCTGTTAAAGTGGTTTAGTCGTCGTCGGGGGTTTCTTAGGCAGGATCAGAGTGGTTGCGGCGGCGACGAAGGGTAGAACGGCTGTCCACTGTAATGCTGCTGCCAAGCCTATCTGATCCCCTAACCAGCCAACGACAAAGCTGCCAAGAGAGCCACCAAAGAACATCAACCCCAGCGTGAAACCAGAGGCCATCGCTTGTCGGCCCGGTAGTAAGGATTGGGCCCAAATGACTAAGACGCTGTGCGGCATTCCGGCAAAGAAGCCTGCTGATGATAGAAGAATTAAACGCCAGGGATCGGCAGCGGGGATATAGAAATAGAGGGGGAGGATTGCCCCAAGAAAGCCTAGCAAAATGGATGGTTTGCGGCCGATACGATCCCCTAGTGCGCCGCCAACTATGCCACCAATTGCCGATCCCATCATATACAATCCGGCCGTCCAACCAACATAGGTTGGCGAAAAGCCCAACTCTGTAAAAAGTTTCGGGGCAAAATTAATGGCGGCGATGCCGATGGTGCCGCTGCAAAGGATGACGATTGAAAGCGGTACGGCTGTCGGCCAATGGATGGCTGGGCTGGATTGAATAGTAGGTTTGATTGTTAGAGTAGCTGATTGATTGGTAGGGATATGGTGACTTTCATTATTAGAAAGCCAACGGAGGCCGCTGCCAAAGGCAAGCAGCGCTAGAAAGGGCAGAACGATGTAGCCGGTTCGGCCGTAGCTGCCTAACAAGCTCCCGGCCAATACAGGGCCGACGAACAGCCCAATTTGACCGGCCGTGAAGAAAAAGGCGGTGGCCTGGTTTCTGGCCGTGACGCTGACTTCACCTGCTACCTTTGCTCCGGCTGGGTGGAATGCACCTGACCCTAATCCGGCTAAGGTAATGGCGATGAGGGCGGGCCAATTTGGGAGAACGGCCGCGAGGCTATAAAGGCCAATCATCCAGCCTATGCCACCAACAACGAGCCAACGAGGGCCAAACCGATCTGCTAACCAGCCAAAAATCGGTTGGGATAAGGAGCTACCGATGTTATAGAGCAGCAAAGCAATGCCCACTTCAGCATTAGTTAGACCAATGCTGACGGCAATGATGGCTACCAATAAGGTGCGGCTGTTATTTAGAACATCGACAAAGAAGTGAGTTAAAGAAACGGACAGATAGGCTCGGTTGCGGAAAAAGCTCTGTTCATAAGTCGTCATAGTAGATTGGTTGAGTTATGATTCCTCAAAATCAAAGGTGACAGTCATGGCAAACAAGTTGCTTTGACTGCCAAATACCTAGCAAGGGGATTGTTACCTTACCTTATAGGTGGAAGTTTTCTAAACGCTAAGATAGTTATTACACCCTAGTAAGAGAATTGTAACAACTTTGGGGATAATAGTTCCTGTACAAAGGGTCTGATTCAAGAAGTTCAGATCATCCCCGCAGTTAATCAGCAGTATCCCATTTGAAAAGAAGGAGTTTTCATCATGTTAAAGAATCTTTTTGGCCGCCGTGAAGCAGAAGCCCAGGTTCGCAGCGAAGGCCGACTGCCACCAGGTCAATCGCTGACCAATAAATTCCCCGTCCTCCACTATGGCCCAACGCCCCGAACCGATTTGGATAACTGGGATTTCAAGATATTTGGTTTGGTTGAAGAGGAAAAGGTTTGGAATTGGGAGGAGTTTAACCAACTGCCCCGCACAAAATTGACGATGGACATTCACTGTGTCACCCGTTGGTCAAAGTTTGACACGGATTGGGAAGGGGTCTCGCTTAAGACCCTGATTGATGAGGGCATTATCACCCCCAAGCCGGAGGCCAATTTCGTCATTCAGCATTGCGAGCAGGGTTATACGACCAATTTACCTCTTGATGCGATGTTAGAGCCTAATGTCTTGATTGCCACCCATTATGATGGCGAACCATTGCCGTTGGAGCATGGCTGGCCGCTGCGAGTCGTTGTCGGCTCATTCCCAGATCGCAGCGAAGCGTTTAATGCCTATTTTTGGAAGGGCGGAAAATGGGTGCGCGGCCTTGAGTTTCGGACCAATGACCAGCTTGGTTTCTGGGAGCGAAATGGGTATCACAATGAGGCGGATCCGTTTAAGGAGCAGCGGTTTAGTTATCAATAATGAATAAAAAATAACGAATAATGAATTGTGAAGTAGAGTTGGTTAGTGAACTTCACAATTCATTATTTCTTCGTTCATTATTCATTATTCCTATTTGTTTCTGGGGCGGGGTGTGGATAATAGGGGGTTATGATTGAAAACAGTCAACTCAACGCGATTCGTCAACGGATTACTGTAGCCCTTTTTGCAGCGCAGAGCCTATTTTCAGCCTCTACTATCGCGGCTTTTACCTTAACCTCAATTATTGCGGTTGATTTGAGCGGCTTGGATAGTCGGGCGGGGTGGCCGACAACTGTTACTCTGTTGGGGCGGGCTTTGTTGGCCTATCCTTTGGGCTGGCTGATGGGGCGAATTGGCCGTCGGTTGGGCATCTCTTTTGGCTTTGCAATCGGCGTGGCAGGGGTTCTAATCTCGGCCGTTTCAATCATCTTCGGCTCTTTCTTCTGGTTCCTCTTTGGAGCAGCCCTTATCGGTGGCTCGCGGGCAGTGATCGAGCAGGGGCGCTATGTGGCCGCCGAAGTTTTTCCCCTTTCCCGGCAAGCTAAGATTATTGGCACGATCGTCTTTGCCGGGACGATCGGGGCGATTGGCGGGCCGCTGTTAGTCGATCCGTCGGGCGTATTCAGCGAGAATGTTTTTGGGGTGACGGCTAATGCTGGGCCGTTTTTCCTGGCGGCCGTTTTCATGCTCTTAGGTGGCCTGGTCGTCTTTATCTTTCTGCGCCCCGATCCACTGACCATTAGTCGTCAAATGGCGGCCGATCAACGAGATGTAGACGCGAGAGCTGGCAAAGAGTCCGTTCCCGCTCGGCCTCTCAGCGAGATTTTTAGCAAGTTCCAAGTGCTGCTAGCGGTTGCTTCAATGATGATTGGGCAATTGGTGATGACCTTGCTGATGGTCATTACCCCGCTCCATATGAGCCACCACGATCACACAAATAAATCTATCTCCTGGGTCATTATGGCTCACACATTGGGTATGTTTGGTCTGTCAGGGGTGACGGGGTGGCTTATTGATCGCTTCGGCCGTATTCCCATGATTATTACTGGAACGATGGTCTTAACAGCGGCTTGTTTGATAGCGCCTATTTCGACTGAGGTTCCCTTGTTGGCCCTTTCGCTCTTCTTGTTAGGGCTGGGCTGGAATTTCTGTTTTGTGGCTGGTTCTTCGCTATTATCGGCTGAATTAACGGCCGATGAACGGGGCCAGGCGCAAGGTGTCAGTGAGGTGGCGGTTGCGCTTGGGGCTGGGATTGGCAGTTTGGGAACGGGGTATGTATTTGCTCAAGGGGAGATGTTAGCGGTTAGCATTGTAGGTATGGTAATTATCCTCGTTCTCTTTGGATTGGCTGTCTCATCCCTTGTTCCCCGGCGAACGGCCGTAGGGGTTGGGAGTGGTGATTGAGATAAAGCGACTGCTTTATTGGCTCAATGTTATTGTATAAGCGATTTCAAAAAAATCATTTTCTCCAATCCCAATTGAGTAGAAACCAGATTCTGGTAGCACGTAACTGATTAAACTCTCACTTTCTCCGACACCAGTTTCATTGATGAACTCTAATTCTATGCCATCCTCAGGCCCAATTAGATAGAAAATTAAATCGCCATCTGAGCTGGTAGGGGAGACTTCAATCGTTATTGTGTCACCTGCTTGTCCCTCGAAATTCCAAAAATGGTCAACACCATCTGGGATGCTGCCACTGCCGCCAGAGCCATAGGTAAGGGTCTCTTGCATGATAACGATTGGTTCGGAATCACTATCAAAAAGCATTAAAACATACGGGCCAGTTGAGGCGTTATTAGCTGAAAGGACGAGCATATATTCGCCTGTTGTATCCGATGTTGTATAAGTGATTGTTTCGGCTTCTCCCATTCCTGCTCTATCGGCGCTTTCAATGAGAGTGCCATCTGGCCCGAATAAATCTAACTTGATATCGAGATTGAGACCTGAACCAACCGTGATGATGATTGGTTCATCAGTTGGCGGTGAAAATCGCCAGCTATGAGAACTATCTGCTGATAATGATTGCTTTTCGACTGTATCAAAATCAAGCATGCCTTGATCGTTGGGTGCTGCCGTCGCAGATGGGGTACTGCCGCTGGTCGTTGCAGTGGGGGTTGGGGTATCGGTTACAGCCGATGTGCTACCTGTTGAGGTTGTTGCTGTTGGACGAGGGGTATCTGTTGGAATCAACTGGAAGGTTGGCGATGGGTTGGGAGTTGGCGTGTCGTTTTCAGTTGTTTCGGGACTAGGCTCTTCATCATTTGGCGCTGTTGGAAGGCCAGCCGGGGTGATCTGGCTAATAGGTGTTCCCACGACGGCAATATCGGGGGTTGGGCTGGACAACAAAACGACGACTTCTTCACCCGAATCGCTTTTAACAAGGGGATTCGGGGAAATAATGCGGGAAGCGGCTAGATACCACACTTCCTGGGAAGGGGCGCGACGACCACAGCCAACAGGCCCTTCCCATTTTTGCCACCGTCCTTCTATGGTCAGGGAAAGGCCAGAAGCGGCTAACGGCCGTAATGCCTCATCGAAGCCTGAAACAAAGGTCTCAATATCTCCGAAAACCAATGTCCAGGTTGCTGGAGAGCGGTGAATGGTGCTGCCACAAACCAGCAATGGCAAGGAACGATACTGGCCTGTAAGGCGAATGGTTTGCCCTTCAAACGTATCTCGGTTTCGGAGCAGGGTCGTCATCGGCACCTCTTGAGGAACCAATGCGGGTGATTTTACAGTTGGGGCGGCCCTCGTTCCATCTTGTGGTCCCTCTGTCCGACAGGCGATCATGGTCAGCAAGCATAATGTGCCGAGCAATAACCATAATCGCATTATGGGCCTAGACAGAGGGAGAGACATAGATCAGTAAATCTTATTGAACGTCGAGCAGCTCAACCTCAAATAGAAGGGTCGCGCCGGGCGGAATTTGACCGCCTCCTGCCCCTGTGTCGCCATAGGCTAGATCAGATGGTATGAGCAGTTGGCGAGAGCCGCCAACTTTCATGCCAGCCACGCCCTCGTCCCAGCCAGCAATCACGCCGCCGCTGCCCAGCTGGAAGGTAAAAGGCGAGCCTCTATCTAGGGAGCTATCGAATTTTGTGCCATCAAGCAGCCAGCCTGTGTAATGAACGGATACCTGCTGACCTGCTTCGGCAGTCGGGCCGTCCCCTTCTTCAAAGTCGAAATATTGTAGACCACTATCTGTTGTGGTGTAATCGTCTTCGCTTACTTCCATTGGTGATTCAGGCGAGCCGGGACGAATATCGACCAGCTCGACATCAAAGGTGAGAGTTGCGTCTGGGGGGATGATTCCGTTGCCCGCGCCTTGTGGCCCATAGGCTAATTCGGAAGGAATAATTAGAGTGGCTTTATCACCTAAGTTTAATAAGGCAATGCCTTCATCCCAGCCAGGGATGACCAGCCCTCGGCCAACAGCGAAGGAAAAGGGTTGACCTGTGTCAACAGAGCTGTCGAATTCGGTGCCATCTTCTAAATAGCCTGTGTAATGAACGCTGACTACCTCGCCCGTTTCAGGTTTACGGCCGTCTCCCTCTTCAGTAACTTTATACTGTAGACCGCTTTCGGTTGTTGTAAAGCCATCTCCTTCGGCAGGGCCGCAAGCTGCAATGATAATGGCTACCAGGGCCAAGAGAGGTAAGAATCTTAGATTTTTATGGATTTGAATCACAATTTACTCCTAAAGTTATGTATAAGTGTCTAACCACCTGTTAGGGTGATTGAATAAGTAGAGGGACCGAAGCTGAATTCACCGATTAAGAGCGAGTAAATGCCCGTGTCGGGAAGAATGAAATTGAGTATTTCCTCAACTTCGCCCTCGGCAGTTTCATTATGAAAGTCGATAATTATAGTGCCACTAGGGCCAAAGAGACGCAAAAATAGATTTGACGTGTCTGTGGGGGTGACCCGGATGGTTACTGTTTCGCCAGCTGTGCCAAAGAATTGCCAGAAGTGATCGTTGTTTTCCCGTATATTGGTTGATTGAGTTTGTCCCAGGCCAATTGTGCCATTGAATACAAAGGTATAACTGTTTTGATCCAGCACCAAAATAGCATAGTAGCCGGAGACATCATTCTCGCTGGCGATCAGGATGTCATAGGTGCCTACTTCAGTTAAAGGCACGGCCGCTAAAATCTCTGGTGCGCCATCTTGGGCATTATTTTGTTGGGCGACGATGTTACCAGACGGGTCTCGAATGGCGATGCTGGCATCGAGTGGAATTTCTGAGCCGATGTTAACAGTGATAACGGCCGTTGAGGTGATCACGAACGGCCAACGATGAATTTCGTTTGTGCCAAGTTGAGCAGTTTCGATTGAACCAGGAGGTAGCTCTTCCTGATCGACCGTTACTGGATCGTCTCCGCTGGTTGAGGTGGCTGTTGGAGAGACATTCGGATCGGTGGTTGCCGTTGACGAGGGCGTTGCGGCTGGTGTTTCACTCAATGTAGCAGTTGGCATCGCGGTTGGATTTACCTGAGCGATAGTTGTGGCTGATGGGGTAGGCAGTAAAACAGGCGTTCCAGTTGATTCGGGCGGTTCGACTACCATAGTAACGGAAATTATCGGGGTTAATTCAATTGATGGGTCTGTATCCGCCGTTTCGTCAGGAGCTGGATAGCCATCAGCGGGATCGGGAGGTTGGATAGGTGGATCAATCTCTAAGGTTACCGCTTCGGCGTCAGGATCAAAGGCTGCAATCGTAATCGGATTTGGTGAAATCACATCAATTACATCCAGATACCAAACCTCAGTCACTTGGGCCTGACGGCCACAGCCAACCGGCCCTTGCCAGCGCAGCCAACGGCCGACTACAACGATGTCAATCCGGCCAGAGGGCAAACTTTGCAAAAAAGTATCCATCCCACCAGCCGGAATCCGCGCTTCGCCATCTGAAAGCGACCAACTAGCTGGAGATAGTTGGGGACGAGTGCTGCAAACAACAACTTGACGTTGGTAATAGGTGCCGCTGACTTCAAGGAGTTGGCCTTCAAACTCCTCTGGCGTTTCTGAGAGGTCGACGATTGTCGCTGGATCGGCCGTTTCATCGGTTAAGGGATTGAGGATAGGCTGAGCATAGCCAACCGGGGTGGCCCCACGTATGTCACCTACGGGACCGTTGCAAGCGGCGACGACCATGAAAAGGCAGATCAATAGAAATAACCAGGGAAAACGTCTCATTCTAGGTGAGTTTAATGCAAAGCAGGCCGTCATGCCAATAGATAAAGATGCCTTATGAGAGGATGTTGAGTAAACTTTGGTTCGTGATTGGTAATTCGTAATTTGTAATTACAGGATATTTGGATGGGTGAGGGTATTTGCTACGAGATCGCCAAGTACAGAGAGGATTTCTTACCAGTTACCAACTACGGTTATGACTAAGAGATTTTGATGAATGAAAGGCTTATGATTGAATACAACGACGACGTATATGGGCGGGTGGTGATCGAGGAGCCGATTTTGTTGGCTGTGATGGATTCGGCTGCTATGCGGCGGCTAGACGGGGTGCTGCAACATGGTATTAGCGGCCTGATTGGATTGACTGATCCCATTACCCGGCGAGAACATTCGATTGGGGCGATGCTGTTGGTTCGTCGGTTGGGCGCCTCACTTGAGGAACAGCTTGCGGCCCTGCTGCATGATGTCAGTCATACAGCCTTCAGTCATGTCATAGATTACGTTTTTCATGGACATGACAGCCAAAGTTATCATGACGAGATGAAGGAGGATTATCTTAATAAGACAGATATTCCGGTCATTTTAGCAGCATATGGCTATGATTGGCAGGATTATCTGGACGAGAGTCAATATTCCCTGTTAGAGCAACCCTCTCCAGCCCTTTGTGCTGATCGACTGGACTATTTTTTGCGGGACGGGCCAGGGTTGGGCCTGATGACAGCCGAAGAGATTCAGCAAGCCTTACCCCATCTAATTGTCCATGACGGCCGAATTGGGGTCGATAATACGGCCGTTGCTCGTTGGCTGGGCGACACTTTCATGGCCGCAGACCAGGCTAGTTGGGCCAACTTTAAGGAGGTCGGCTTATATGAATTGACCGCCCAAGCGATCCGAATGGCGTTGGACAAGGGGGTATTGGTTGAGGCTGATATTTGGGGGACGGACAAGCCTGCCTGGGCCAAGTTGAGAAATTCGGCCGATCCAGAGCTGCAAGCAATCGTTAAATTAATACGGTCAGACACTAATTTTGTTTGGGATGAGGAAAATCCTGATTTTCGGATCAGCACTAAGCTGCGGACAATTGACCCAGATGTGTTGGTTGATGGGCAGTTTCAACCCCTTTCGACGCTGGATGTGGAATACGGCCGTCGGCGATTGGCGTATCTTGCGACGCGGAGTGGTAAGTGGCCGATGCGGGTTGTTCGCTAAACAGTATCAGATGAAAGAAATCGTAAAGCCTGGTTCTCATATGAAACCGGGTTTTTTTATGGGACGCAACTCGTATTGATCGATACACGTAATTTTTCTGAAAATTCACCTTGTTTTATTAATGAATGAAACAAATCTCCGAAATTGGTTGAAAAAAATAATCAATACGGCTAGAATTTGTTTGTATACTTAAATAACGCAACTCTATTTGTTTTATTTCTGAAATACCCGGCATTTTAAATAAAAAATAGCTAACCATATTGCACAGCATCCTCAAGGTAATATCCGTGTTACAAAATTTAGATGAAAAAGATTTGGCACTACTGCAATATTTGCAGGAAGACGCTCGTATAACGAATACTGAATTGGCCCGGCGAGTGGACTTGTCGCCCCCTGGTTTGCAGCGGCGGGTTCGTAAGCTGGAAGAGAGCGGCGTTATTGAACGATATATCACAGTCGTCAACCGTGAAGCGGTTGGATTTGATATGCTTTGTTTTGTACAGGTTACATTGCAGCGCCATGATCCAGAAGCCAATAAGGGCTTCAAAGATATTGTTGGCGCTATGCCGGAGGTAATGGAGTGCCATCATATTACGGGCGAATATGATTATTTGCTCAAAGTGGCTGTTCGTAATCGTAAGCATCTGGAAGCGTTTCTTTTAGATGATTTAACCCCTGTTCCCGGCATGGATAAACTTCGCACGAGTCTAGTTTTGCGGGAGATAAAAACTACCAATGCTGTGCCACTAAATGGACATGATCAAGAAGGTACTTAAATGAACTTATTATCATCTACAGAAGAGATGGTATTATCCTCAACAGCACCAGCCATTATACCCCCTGCCCTTGAGTCATCGGCCCAACGTTCAATTCGGCTGGCTGACTGGACTCAGGTGATGGAGCGGTCCATGCTGCGCCAAATGCTGGCTGTTGTCTCTAAGCCGGAGATTCTTTCATTTGCCGGAGGGCTGCCTGCGCCAGAGCTGTTTCCCAAAGAAGATTTTGCCCAGGCAATGGCTCATGTGTTAGCAACTGATGAGCGGGCCTTGCAATATGGTCCCCCTTTTGCGCCGTTGAAAGGACATATTGTTGACTTGATGGCTGAACGGGGGGTAACTTGTCATCCAGATCAGGTGTTTTTGACGACTGGGGCGCAGCAAGGGTTGAAGGTCATAGCTCGCTTATTGATGGACCCTGGCAGTCAAGTTATGTTGGAAGAGCGAGTTTATACGGGCATTCAACAGGTTGTAAATCCATATCGACCCGATGTATTAACGGTTCCGACTGACTTGGCACAGGGTATTGATCTTGATGCTGTTGAACAGCATCTTAGGCATGGGGCCGAGCCAGCCTTTCTTTATATCATCCCGGAAGCCCATAATCCGCTAGGGGTTAGTATTCATCCAGAAAAACAGGCCCGACTGGTAGCATTGGCTCGCCAGTATGGGATGCCAATTGTGGAGGACGATCCCTATGGCTTCTTGTGTTACGAAGATACGGCCGTTCCCGCCATTCGTTCGCTTGATAGTGATTGGGTCATCTACGTCGGTTCATTTTCCAAGATTTTAGCCCCGGCCCTGCGCTTGGGTTGGATGGTGATACCAGAAAGTCTGGTTGGGAAGTTAACGGTTATTAAAGAAGCCTATGATTTAGAGACGTCGGCCTTAATTCAGCGGGCGGTCGCAGCGTATTTGGATGCCGGTCATTTGTCGGGACATATCGCTCGCTTGAAGCAGGCCTACAAAGCGCGGCGGGACACAATGCTCCAGGCGCTTGAGCGACATTTTCCGGCGCAAGCCCGTTGGACACGGCCGAAAGCGGGTATGTTTGTTTGGGTGGAGTTGCCGCAGGGAGTAAATACGGCCGACCTGCTCTGGAAAGCGGTTGAAGAGGAAAAGGTGGCCTTTATTCCCGGTACAGCCTTTTGCGCCCCTGGCAGCGCCCCAGCAACGAACTGCTTGCGGCTGAACTTTTCAAACTGCACCCCAGAAATGATAGAGGAAGGGATCGGCCGTTTAGGTCGAATTATCCATAATACAGTGAAAGGAGAGTAGCAATGAGTGAAGATTTTTTGCCTATCAAGTGCATCGATCATGTTGAATTTTACGTTGGTAACGCCAAGCAAGCGGCCCACTTTTACCGTACAGCCTTTGGTTTTGCCTCTTGCGCCTACAGCGGTCTAGAAACAGGCAACCGCCAGCGGGCTTCCTATGTAATGGAGCAAGGCAAGGTTCGCTTTGTTCTCTCAACTGCCCTCAGCCCAGATCATCCTATATCCCGCTCTGTCTACTTACATGGTGATGGGGTAGCGGTGATTGCTTTGGAAGTGCCAGATGCCGCCAGCGCTTATAAGGAATCGACCAAACGAGGTGCAACCGGCGCAATTGCACCGACTGAAGAGACTGACGAATATGGTACGTTCCGTTATTCTGCCATTCGAGCGTATGGCGATACCTTAATCAAATTTGTGGAGCGGGGTGATTACAATGGCCCTTTTGCCCCAGGCTATAAGGCCACAAATGGTTCCCGCAGCAATGGGCAGATGAGCGGCAAAAACGGCCGACATCGGCATAAGGGCGTTGGTCTAGCTCATATTGATCATATGGTTGGCAATGTCGAACTCGGCGCGATGAATCGCTGGGTTGACTTTTTCGCGCACACAATGGGCTTCTCTCAGCTGCTCCACTTCGATGATAAAGACATCTCGACTGAATATTCGGCCTTGATGTCGAAGGTTATGCAAGATGGCACAGGCAAGGTTAAATTCCCCATCAATGAACCGGCCGAAGGTAAGAAGAAATCCCAAATTCAGGAATATCTTGATTATTATCTTAGCCCTGGTGTGCAGCACTTAGCGCTCTCAACTGGCAATATCATCGAAACAGTGACTCAACTCCAGGAAAATGGGGTTGAGTTCCTCTATGTGCCAACTACCTATTATGATGATTTGGAAGCGCGAGTGGGGAAAATTAATGAGCCGATAGACAAGTTGGCTGAGTTAGGTATTTTGGTTGATTGTGATGATGAAGGGTACTTGCTCCAAATCTTCACCAAGCCAGTTGAAGATCGGCCGACTGTCTTTTTTGAAATCATTGAGCGACATGGTTCGCGTGGTTTCGGCAAAGGCAATTTCAAAGCCCTCTTTGAAGCCATCGAACATGAACAAGAGCTGCGCGGAAATTTATAAGAACACTATTTCGTGGCTCTTTTTAAGGAGTAAACAATGACTTACTACTACAAATTAGGTCAGGTAGCCCGCAAGCGACACACCCAATTTCGGCAGCCGGACGGCTCTTTGTATCATGAAGAGGTGATGGGTATTCATGGGTTCGCGGGGGCGCAATCGATCCTCTATCATTTACGGCCACCAACGCGTATCCAGCGCGTTGGCGTTGAACGCAAAGTAGACATCGAATATGAGGAACTTGGTCCATTACGGCCGCGTCACCTCTGTTCCGATTTGGTTGAAGCAGGTGGCGATGCTGTTGAAGGGCGCGTGCCGCTGATGGGCAACAACGAGGTTGTGCTTTATGTGGCTCGGCCAACAAAGGCGATGGAATATTGGTATAAGTTCGCGCATGGTGATGATGTCCTTTTTATCCATGACGGCACTGGGGTGCTTGAAAGCCAGTATGGCCTGCTGCGTTACCGGCCAGGAGACTATCTGGTAATCCCGACCGGGGTGATGTGGCGGTTGGTTCCTGATGAGGGCGTTGAACAGCGGATGTTGGTCGTTGAGGCATTTGGTCATGTTGCGCCACCCAAACGATATATTAACAATTATGGTCAGTTCTTGGAAAACTCGCCCTACTGTGAAAGGGATATTCGGCCGCCGGATGAGCTAGTGACATTTGATGAAACAGGCGAATTTGAAGTTCGGGTTAAGGCTCGTGATGTCATTACTAGCTTTATTTACAATCATCATCCGCTGGATGTGATTGGTTGGGACGGCCATTTATGGCCTTATGCCTTTAATATTGAGGATTTTGAGCCAATTACGGGTCGCGTACATCAGCCGCCGCCCGTTCATCAAACGTTTGATGGTCCCGGCTTTGTATTGTGTTCTTTTGTACCGCGTCTGTTTGATTATCATCCGCTGGCTATTCCGGCCCCGTATAATCACTCCAATGTTGATTCGGATGAAGTCCTTTATTATGTGGAAGGTGATTTCATGTCTCGCAAGGGCATTGATCGGGCTTCGTTGACCATTCACCCAAATGGCATTCCTCACGGTCCCCATCCTGGAACGTATGAAGGTTCGATTGGTAAGGAGCGGACGGAAGAGTTGGCCGTGATGGTTGATACGTTTCGGCCGTTACGCATGGCGAAGAATGCCCAGGAAATTGAGGACAAGAATTACGTCTACAGTTGGCTGCCGCAAAATCACTAAAGTAATTCAAAAAACCTTGCCACGAATTAACACGAATGACGCGAATTTCCCCTTTGAATTTGAGTCATTCGTGTTAATTCGTGGCTCTTTTCTTTTGTGATTTTCAATAATTTTCTAGTGAACCTATGATTATAAAACCTGACGACCTTCCGGAACGGGACCGTTATAAAATCTTGATTGGCTCTATCTTGCCTCGGCCAATTGCCTGGGTTAGTACGATGGATGAAGCTGGGATTCTCAATTTGGCTCCGTATTCCTACTTTACTGTTGGGGCAACACGGCCGATGACGCTTATTTTTTGCCCTCAAACGAAGGGCAAAGAGGCCGAGAAAAAGGATACCTTGCGAAACATTGAGGCGGTTCCTGAATTTGTGGTCAATTTGACGAATGAGGAAACGGCCGAACAGATGAATCTGACCGCCACTTTACTCCCTCCCGGACACTCTGAATTTGAATGGGCCAACCTGACTCCGGCTCCATCTAGCGTTATCGCTGTTCCAAGAGTGGCCGAAGCCCCAGTCTCCTTTGAGTGTCGCTTGCAGCAAATTGTGACGATTGGCGAGGGAGTAGGGGGTGGTTCGGCCGTTTTTGGCGAAGTTCAGTGTATTCACATTCGAGATGATATTTATGTAGATGGTTATGTCAAGCAAAATGTCTTGAAGCCGATCGGCCGTTTGGCTGGCCCCAGCTATACTCGAACGACGGATACATTTGATATGTTCCGACAACCGCCGCCGGAATAAATCGTGATGCATAAAACGTAAGGGTTTGTGGAAATGCTATGGATTACGAATTACTTGCTAAGGTTGAACCACGATTACCTGGGGCCCGAAGATATTATTTTGCTCATTGATTTCGTCGACAGTTTGGTCAGTATCGACTTGAATGTATAGGTTCTTTGTTCCGGCCGTAAATGAGAAGTCTTGACTAAAGCTGCGGCTTTCGCCAACGCCAAATTGACTGCCCTGGGCGCCCCAAAAGAAGATGCCAGGAGAATATGGTACTGGAACGGTGTTAATATAAAAATCTATGAAGAAATTGTTACCTGGTGTAACTGGTTGGTTGCCTTGATTTTGAACAGTGACGATTATTTCAGCGTCTACCCCAGCAGAGGGACTGATTGGGATAATGGTTAGGTCTGTCACAACGAGATCAGGGCCAGGTGGAATTGGGGTTGGGGTTGAGATGATGGGGTTGAAGGGGCCAACGGGCGCAAAGGAAAGGTTTTGTATCTCTTCGGCCGTTATTTGATATAGATTGCCATAAGTGTAGTCGACGGCATAAATTTCACCGTCGCTAGCCTCACCAAAGCTGCTGATATTTGCCATTTCTGTCCCACGCCATGTTGGCTGCCATGAGTCCGGGCCGCTTTGGTGCAAAGTCCATAGTTCGCCGCTGCATAGGTCGCTAAAGATGTAATAGCCGTCCAGGAAAGGAAATTGGTTGCCTCGATAAACATAGCCGCCAGTTACCGCACATCCCGGTTCTTGGGCGTAAGCGTGGATGGGGAAGGTGTAGGTATTGATGGGCGCACAACCATTCGTATTAAAAGGGGCGTTGCCTTCATAACAACGCCAGCCATAATTTTGGCCGCCTTGATCCCCCGCTTGCTGGAAATTAATCTCTTCTTGCCGATAGTTGCCAACATCGCCGATAAATAAATCTCCGGTTTGACTGTCGAAGGTGATACGCCAGGGATTGCGAAAGCCTAAAGCCCAGATTTCATCGGCCGTTGTTGGATCGCCCACAAAGGGATTATCGACTGGCACGGTATAAAGCGGTCCTGTATTACTGGTACTCACATCTAGCCGCAGCAGCTTGCCGACCAGCAATTGGGTGTTTTGGGCTTGGTTTTGAGGATCATCTAACCAGCCGCCGTCCCCTAAGGAAGCGTAGAGGTAGCCGTCTGGCCCGAAGGCAAGACCACCCCCATTGTGAATGACCGTTGGTTGGTTGATGACTAAGACGATCTCTTCGCTACTTGGATCAGCTAGGTTTGGGTTAGTATCGCTAACTTTGAATCGGGAGATGTGGGTGTCGCTGTTCAAGTTGATGTAGTTGACGAAGAAAAAGCCATTATTGGCGTAATCTGGGTGAAAGGCGAGACCCAGCAATCCTTGTTCCCAATTATCGGCCGAATTGACCTGACTTTGAATGTCTAAAAAAGGCGTGGGTAAGGTTTGACCATTTTGGACAATATGAATGACTCCTGTCCGTTCGAGGACAAAGAGGCGATCGTCACCACTGTTTGTTACGCCAGTTGGTTGTTCAAATCCGGTCGTAATCAATGATAAACCTAGCCGGAAATAACCTTCAGCTCCGCTAGAACTAGAAACAGTTGGAACGGTCCGATTTGAAATCATGACCATTATGAGTAACGATAACGTACTGAGACTGACTAAGGCTAGAATGATTTTGATATGTTTTTTCAACACTATCCACTTCCATCAAAAAGCCTGACTGTTTATTAAGTCATTTTCAGGAGTCAGGCCATCAAATAACTTATTCAAAGATTACTTCGATAAGGGGGCTATTAGCTACCCATTTATCCAATTCAGCATCTCGTTCCATTTTCTGTAAGATGCCTTGTAAGATTTCTCGCTTTGGCGCTTCTTCTGTGATTGGGGATGCGTTGGCCGCCAAATCAGCCTGGACGCTTTCTTTGAGGTGAAAGGTGATTGCAGGGTTGGCTAGCATGTTGGCGTACCAACTGCGACGGCCGGGCAGTCCGGTGATAAAGATACGGCCGTTTAGGTTATGAAACCAGATCTCTATCCGACGCGGTTGGCCACTTTTACGGCCGATTGTCGTTATATCTATTACCCGATCATTTTCCAGAGCTGCTTCAACTCGTTCATCCATCCTAAATTCTCCGATTAATTTGAACATACTAGGGGGGAATTCTAAAACCTTTTCCTGTTTTGCCAACCTTCGGCCATGCCGGAGATACTGGCCCAAAGACCTGTTCCATCCTAACCTATTTTAGGTATAATAAATTTAGACCTACAAATTTAAATGTCAAGAGGTGTGATATGAGTAAACTTTTTAACCACTTTGGAGCCAGAACCAATTTGTCCGGCCATGATTATGCCTATTATCGGCTGAATAAACTACAGGAAGATGGTCTTGCTACCATCGATAAGTTGCCATTTTCGATTAAGATTTTATTGGAAGCTGTTTTGCGAAACTGTGATGGCTATGAAGTGCAGCCAGAAGATGTTGTTAGTCTGGCGAATTGGGAGCCAAACGCCGACACCCGCCAAGAAGTGCCTTTTAAGCCAGGCCGGGTTATCTTACAAGATTTCACTGGTGTTCCGGCTGTGGTCGATCTAGCCGCGCTGCGTTCGGCGATGGCTCGTTTGGGGGGCGATCCCAAGAAGATTAATCCGTTGGTTCCGGTTGATTTAGTCATTGACCACTCTGTTCAAGTGGATATGTTCGGTTCCTCGGCAGCATTATTTATCAATGCCGAACGCGAATTTGAACGAAACCGAGAACGGTATGAATTTTTGAAATGGGGCAAGGAAGCGTTCGATAACTTTACGGTTGTGCCACCGGCTACTGGCATCGTCCATCAGGTGAATTTGGAATACATCGGTAAGGTGGTGATGGATACGGCCGATCAGGAAGGCAAAGTCGCTTTCCCGGATACAGTTGTTGGCACGGATTCCCATACAACCATGATCAACGGCCTCGGCATTGTTGGTTGGGGCGTTGGGGGCATCGAGGCCGAAGCGGTCATGTTGGGCCAGCCGATTTATATGTTAGAACCAGAAGTCATTGGGGTTAAGCTGACAGGTCGTATGCCAGAAGGGACAACGGCCACTGACTTGGTACTGGTTGTTACTGAGATGCTACGCGCCAAAGGCGTGGTTGGGAAGTTTGTGGAATATTTCGGCACTGGTCTGAGCAGTATGAGCTTGGCGGATCGGGCAACGTTGGCCAATATGTGCCCGGAATATGGGGCAACCGTAGGCTATTTCCCAATTGATGAAGAGACCCTGAACTATATGCGCCGAACCGGCCGTTCTGAGGAGTTGGTTAGTTTGGTTAAGGATTACGCGATTGCCCAAGGAATTTTCCGAACGGATGATACACCCGACCCAGAATATACCGATGTGGTTGAGCTGGATTTGAGTACGGTTGTGCCGAGTTTGGCGGGACCAAAACGGCCGCAAGACCGGGTCGCGATGACTAATATGAAAAGCGCCTTTGATGAGATACTTCGAGCGCCTATTGATAAGCGGGGCTTTGCTCTTAGCGAAGATGAAATCGGCCGTCGCGTTCTCGTTTCCGATAATGGTAACAGTAGTGAAATAGGACACGGTTCCGTTGTCATTGCAGCCATTACTAGCTGTACCAATACCTCTAATCCGACCGTGATGGTTGGGGCCGGGTTGCTGGCAAAGAAGGCAGTTGAGAAGGGGTTGGGTGTTAAGCCCTACGTCAAAACCAGTATGGCCCCCGGTTCACGGGTAGTAAACAGCTATCTTTCTAAAGCTGGTTTAATTCCTTATATGGAAGAGTTGGGCTTCCATATTGTAGGCTATGGCTGTACCACCTGTATTGGTAATTCCGGCCCGCTCCCAGAACCAGTCTCAAAAGCGGTTGTAGAAGGCAATTTAGTCGTTTCGTCGGTTTTGAGCGGCAACCGTAATTTTGAGGGACGCGTTCATTCACAGGTGAAGGCTAGCTATCTAGCCTCGCCGCCGTTAGTAGTCGCTTACGCCCTGGCGGGGCGGTCTGATATTGATTTGTCTGCCGAGCCGTTGGGTGTGGGGAGTGATGGCGAACCAGTTTACTTGCGGGATATTTGGCCGACAAGTCAGGAGATTTCGGAGACGATAGCAGAATCGTTAACGGCCGAGATGTTCTCTGAACAGTATGGCAACGTTTATTCAGGGAACGAAACTTGGAACGATATTGCTAGCACCGATAGTGAAATCTATCCTTGGAGCGAGGAATCGACCTATATTCAAGAGCCGCCGTTCTTTATGGATATGTCGCCCGATCCCGACCCGATTTCGGAGATTACAGGGGCCAAAGTATTGGTTAAGGTTGGTGATAGTGTCACGACGGATCACATTTCACCGGCCGGGGCCATCTCCCGGGGCGGTCCAGCCGCCCAATATTTGACAGAACGAGGCGTTGAGCCGCGCATGTTTAACTCCTTTGGTTCTCGGAGGGGCAACGACCGGGTGATGACACGGGGAACGTTTGCCAATGTTCGATTACGAAATCAGTTAGCTCCTGGTACCGAAGGGGGTTGGACCACTTACTTACCGACAGGCGAGGTTGATACGATCTTTGATGCCTCCTTGAAATACAAAGCAAGCGGTACGCCATTGGTTGTGTTAGCTGGAAAAGAGTACGGTACTGGTAGCTCCCGCGATTGGGCGGCGAAAGGGGCCTTACTTCTTGGGATTAAAATGGTAATTTGCGAGAGTTATGAGCGCATTCACCGCAGTAATCTGATTGGGATGGGCGTACTGCCACTCCAATACAAAGCAGGCGAGAATGCAGCTTCGTTGGGCTTAGATGGCACGGAAGTTTATTCGACAGACGGGCTTAACGATAATTTGAAGCCGGGACAGGAAATTACCATTCATGCCCAAAAAGCGGATGGATCGGTAACGACTTTCCAGACCGTTTGCCGAATCGATACGCCAGTTGAAGTAGACTATTATCGCAATGGCGGCATTTTGCACACAGTTTTGCGGAATTTCTTGAAAGAATAAATGAATTAGTCTAAAAAGTTCAACTTTAACCAAAAGTTGAACTTTTTACTCCTTAAACGTATAGAAACCGATCGCCATAACCTTAGTATACCTATCTTTTTATTCCCATTCGGTCAGCCATGATATTGTCAAGTATCCGATCCGGCAGCCAGCGGGGTAGAAGCCAGCCTGTTAGTCGTTGTCGGACAATGGCATAGCGGCTTTTTGGCTTATCCTTTGATAATGCTTGCCAAATGGTTTTACTAACCTCTTCAACTGGAATGCCAGCGTTGCCTTGTTCGACAAATGTTTTTTGGATTGGGCCAACGATGTCGGCATAATCTGTGTCGGCAAATTGGGCAGCGTCTAACTCGCCCGCTTTGTCCCAAATGGGGGTTTTAATGGAGGCGGGTTGAATAACAATAACATCAACCCTGTAAATCATTAGCTCTCGACGCAGGGAGTCAGAAAAGGCTTCTAGAGCATGTTTAGAGGCGGCATAAGGGCCGAGAAAGGGATAGCCGATACGGCCGCTAACAGAGCTAATATTGACAATTCGGCCAGGTGGATGGGGTGCATCTTTTCTAGCGCCTAAAAGAGGTAAGAAAGCCTGAGTCACGGCGAGTTGGCCGACGAGGTTTACTTCGAGTTGGTAGCGGAACTCGTCTAATGAGAGGTGCATCAAAGGGCCGGGTACGGCGATACCGGCATTGTTGACCAGTCCCCAAAGACCAGAGTCGCCGACAGTTTCGGTGACTTGTTGAGCGGCCGTTTTGATGGCGGCTTCATCCGTTACATCGAACAGGAGTGGGGTAAATGATCCACCTAATTCAGCCTGTACCCGATCAGCGTCAGTTTGCTTGCGGACGCTGCCGAAGACGTGCCAGCCTTTCTCGATTAAATACCGAGCGCCATCATAGCCAATGCCAGTTGATGCGCCGGTGATGACAACATATTTCATGGAATCTCCTCTTAAATTAGCTCACGCAAAGGCGCAAAGACGCTAAGAAATTAATGGGACTGTCTGTTCTATTTTTCATTCGTTTTAGTTAGCCCTGGCTGTAGTATCTTTTTTGGTTAGGTTGATGGGGTTGACGGCCGTTTTTTCACCTGATTGTCGCAGTAAGAGATAGCCAACAAGCATGGTGATGAGGCCCATGACGAAGATGCCGCCTGTCCAGAGAATGCCAAAGTCAAACCAGAACTGTTCTGGGAAGAGTCGAATGAGCGAATCGGTATAAGCAAAGGTCCAGGTTCCGGGCGGGAAGAGGATTTCGTGGAATTGGACAAAGACAAAGTTCCAGGCCAGCGCCACCAAGAGGCCCATGACGAGGAGAATGACGGCCGTTAGCCGCCCGCCTTGAAAGAGCGCTCTATAACCTTCGCGTCGGGTGTGAGGTCGAGCCAGGAAAAAGGCTAGACCGCCAACGACAAGTACGCCTAAGACCCACATCAGATTTCTAAAGTTGTCGGCCACGTTCTTGACATCAAGCATATGACCGATCTCTGCTGGATTATAAAGCGGGTCGGTTGAGAGAGGGAGGGTTAATTCTTCGAGCATGAAGATGACCTCTTCGGCTGGCTCAGAGCGGCGCAGATAAGCAAGGGTGGCTTCGGCCCGATCCAGGCGTTCTTGGAGCGTGAAGCCATAGCGGTCGGGAGCGATGCGGCCGTATTCAAATTCTGGATAGCTGGGACTGTCCCAGGCGATAACCAGACGCATCATAGCGATGGTTAACAAAAATGGCAGGGCCAAAACAATGACCCAGCGCACAATGGTATGTAGTCGTTTGTCATCTAGCATATTAACCTCCTAATCCGGGCAGACCGGACGGGCCTTCATTTAACAGGTAACGGATGACGATGGAATCGATCATCGTTTCGACTGGCGCTCGTTCGTCTTTGAAGACGATATCAGAGGCGGTCGTTGGCACTATATTATCAATGGCTGTCTGTAAGGCTGCAACCAAGAGGGGATCGGCCGTTCCCCCAATTTGAGCCAGATTAGCGACTAGATTATCGGCTGTTGTCGGCTGGACGGTCGCCACTACGATGCTGTTTAGCGAGCCAGGAACATCAATGATATGAACGGTTGGAAAGACCGTCAGCAGGGTGCTGCTAATGGCCTCGACCAATCGGCGGTCATTGGGAACACGGCCGACATTGACCGCTAGTACCCCATCATCCTTTAGCTGGTCGTGTGTTTCCTGGAAAAATTCCTGGGTTGTTAGATGCCAGGGAATGTAAGGGACTTTATAGGCATCCAGGGTGATAACATCGTAGCCGCCGGATAGTTGGTTTAGTTCATAACGGCCGTCACCCACGATGATATTGATATTTGGCTCAGTCAGAGCAAAATATTCCTGTCCTGCTTCAACTATAGCTGGGTCTAGCTCAATGCCATCTACTGGAATTGGGCCGTAAACTTGGACAAACTGCTTGGGAATAGTCCCAGCGGCCAGCCCGACGACGGCTAACTTTTCTATAGGAGTCGGCTGGGGTGGGGCATTGAAGTAGGGAGCGGCTAACATGATGCTCCAAACGGAGATGCGGGGAACTCGGCCGTTGTCGCAATAAAAGGAGTGAAAGGCTTGCCCTTCATTGAGCAGTAGATAGTTACAATCGGCCTGACGGACGACCTGAATATAGTTATAAGCTGATTCAGTCTCGAAAATCTGTCCTTCGTAGGCTTTGATGCCGCCGCCGCTCCACACGAAGATGAAGGGGATAAGGATAAGGGGCAAGATGAGTGCAACGAGGCCGGTTCGACGATTAGAGAACCAGAGGCCGAGCAGACCAACCAGCAGTAGGAAGCCGCCGAAGATGACGGCCGTTAGGCGGGTTCCGGCTTCGGGGATGACAAATAACACTGGCAAATAGGTGCCACCGAGACTGCCCCAGGTTGAGATAGCATAAATACGGCCGCTAATGCGACCCGCCTCTGATACATCCCGAACGCCAAGCCGGATGGCGAAGGGCGAGATACAGCCTAATAAGGTGATCGGGATTGATTGAGCCAGGACAACGCCGACGAGTGAGCTTAAGATGGGGCCAATATTGACGGCGGCTAAAGCGGCCGATGCTTGTTTGAGTAAGACGCTGGTTAACAGGAGGAAAAAGACGCTGCTGAAGCCAGCGGCACAGACCAAACTATAAAAGACTCGCTCACTAGGGTAGCGATCTGCCAGCCAGCCGCCGAGGAAATATCCGGCTGTTAAGAATAGCAGCACCAAGCCAATGACGTTGGCCCAAACGATATTGGAGGTGCCATAGACGGTTTGGAGCATCCGGCTGGTGGTGAATTCGATAGCGAGTGTGACCATGCCGCCGGAAAAGACGGTGAAGAAGAGGTATTTGCGGTTTGTAATTGGAATCTCCTAATAATGACTCACGCAAAGGCGCGTAGGGTGCTTGGGTTTATTCAAACTCGGCTAGCATATCCTCGGCCGTTAAAGCGCCATTGTTTCTAAAAATAATCACCAAAGGTTGGTCGTAGACGGTGAAGCTTTCGTCGGTTCGGCCGCCGTTTAGACCGGGTATATCATCAAGATAATCTGTGATTGGCTCTGGCGGTTGTATACCAGGCCAGCTAAAGGTATCAGGCTTGAAATGAAAATCAAGCAACTGAGGATAGCGGCTGCCAACGTAGGCGACCTCAAACCCTAATTGGCCGTTGAACAGCAGGTGATAATATTGGCTTGAAAGTGGGTAGCGATGTTCCAGGCGGGGGATGACGCCATAGTTACGGTTAGACGAGAGGATGATGTAATCGGCCGTTGCCAGGATGGCAAGGTTCTCTTGGATTTTGGCTGTACTATCGGCCGTTTCTGTGCCAGAGAGCCAGTTCACTTCGCCAGAGACAAATCGGTTTCGTCGCAGCACATCGTTTTCGACGCGCAAGGTGTCTGGCAGTGGATCATCCCAAACTTCATTGATGATAGTTTGGCCGGGGGTAATATTGTCGTAAATCCAGCGGGAGGCGGCTATCCAGGGGTGTTCCTGGTTGTACATATTGACAAAAGCCAGAGCGTAGAAACTGGTGAAGAGGAGGGTGAGGATGACGGCCGTGTTTCGGACGGCCGTTTGGCGGATATTGAGCAGCATTGCCGCGCCATAAATCATCAAAAATGGCACCAGCGGCTGAAGATAGCGCATGAATTTAACGTCTAGACCGCCTGTTGAGATGAAGAAGGGGATGGTCCAGGCCAACAGAATGAGCTGCCCTTGAAAAGTGGGTTGTTCAAAGGTGGAACGGGTAATAGGTAGGTGCTTAATGAGGAATTTTGCGATAGCCCAGCCGAAGCCAATAAAAGCGACTAAGCCAAGCAACAGCCCCATGCCCCAGCGAAGCTGCATTTCAATGTAGTAGAGGAACGGGGTTGTGCCGATATATTGACGAACGAAAGGGACATCTCGCAGCCCTTGAACCATTGTGCCTTGTAAAGTGACATTTTCTAGATAACATGATCCCCATTGCAAAACCGGGATGTTGATTGGCCCTAGATCGAAGGCGGGGGTGATCGATGTGCAACTCAGGTCGAGTATGGCGAAGGGGTTGGTTAGGGCAAAGGAGAGGAGCATGATCAAAACGGCCGCACCCATCAACCCAACTCGAAAAAGCCATCGTTTTTGCTGCCAACCGAGCCAAACGGCGATTGCCAAGGGCAGGACAATGAGAATGGCGCTAAACTTTGAACCGACAGAGAGACCAGCAAAAACGGCCGCGATGCCTAAATAGATCCCCCGATGTCGGCCATTCTTTTTAGATAGGACCACTAAGAGTAAAAATAGAATGGTGATTAGAACGAATAGGGTCAGGAAAGGGTCGGAGGTGAAGAAGTGGGCCAGTTGGATGTGCATGACATTGAGGGCCAGGAAAGCGGCCGAAAGAAGGCCAACGGCCGAACCAAAAAGTCGCCGTCCAACCAAATACGTCACTGCAACAGAGGCCACATCGACCAAAGCTGTCAATGCCCGTCCGGCAGCGGTCATATGGCGGAACTCTATCCAATTTGTCATATTGAGAATGTCTTGAGTCAGCAACCACTCTTCTGGCATCAGCGGGCCAAGTACCGGCCCGACACGTTCTAATAGGCGAGTGAAGGCCACGCCCAGATATAAGGGAAAATGCCCATAAGCAAAGCGGCGGGACTGATCTTGCTCTAACAGAATGCCTTCGGTTTCAGCATCTGCGGGCCAATAAAAGGGATTGATCGTTGATTCGTTGGGGATGAAGGCTTGGCTCCAATCATCAGGCCATTCGATGCTGGTGGCGACCAGGGTGATATAGCGTTCATCAGGATGATAATGATTGTAGCCATCCCAATCTAAACCAGTTAGTCGCAGAACGGCCGCAACTAACAAAATTATCCCTAATAATCCTACCTTTATGCGCTTCGATTTCTTCACTGGTTTGAATTTTACCTGGAAACAAAAAAGGTCGGAAATAAATCCGACCTTTTCTAAATTTAACTCATATTAGAGGCTGTCATTTTGTTGGCAGTATGAAGTAGAAAAGACTCCCTTTCCCTGGTTCACTTTCAACACCAACCTGCCCACCGAGCTTCTCGACAATACGTTTAACAATTGCCAGTCCCAAACCATGCCCCTTAATGTTGATTTGATCAAGCCGTTCAAATCGGGAAAAAAGTTTCGTTTGATCTTCCGCAGAAAGACCCAGCCCATCGTCTTGTACCCAATAACGAACCGTTCCATTTTGAGGTTGATCCGCGCCCAACATTACTTTGGGAGGGTGTCCACCATATTTAATGGCATTGCTAATATAATTAACCCAAACTTCTTCGAGCCAGCCTGGGTAGCCAAGAGCTTGGGGCCATATCCCATCCATCCAGATAATTGCTGCCTGTGATTCCTCAATCGCAAAGTCTAGCCGTTGGACGGCTTCGACCGCTAAGTCCCGCATATTGACCGATGTAATAGATACCTCACTTTGTCGCACTTTAGCTAGCAAGAGCAATTCATTAATAAGGGCATCCATTTTATGCCCTGTATCGCTAATACGGTTGACCAAGCTCAGTGGCATTTCGTCTTTAATAAAGCCTCTAAGCAGATCGGAAAAACCGATCACGGAGGTTAATGGTGATTTTAGATCATGGGCGACCGCGCCAGCAAACATATCTAATTCTTCAACATAGGCTTGCAACTCTCGGACACGTTTCTTTTCTTCTGCATAAAGACGAACATTTTCAACCGCGACAGTAACCTGGCTGGCCATAGCTACCATAAGGTTGACATCTTCCTCAGAAAAATCAGCTTCATCAAGGTTATTGATCGCGGTAATAGTTCCCCAAACCTGCTCCCTATACTGTAGTGGAACAACAATGATTGAGCCGGAATTTGTTCTAAGCCGTCGTTGTTGAACTGCTTTGCTTTCTCGAGGATCGGGTTGATTCTTAGATGAAAAGGCAGGTTTTTTATGGCGAAAAACCCAACCACTTAATCCATCCATTAATTCAGGGAACCCAATCTCTAATATATCATCATTCTTAAATCCAAACTTAACATAATCAGCAACTTGCTCTGATTGGGAATCAAAGAGTAACAAGGCGACCCGATTCGCAGGCAGCGCGGTTGCAATGACTGTTACAACAGATTGCAACAGATCAGAGGATGATTGGATGTTATTTGTTATCTGGGCTACCTGATAAAGTGCTTCTGTTCGAACGAGAGTTGTTTGGAGAGCCTCTTCTGCCTTCTTTCGATCGGTAATATCATGAAATATCCCTCTTGAAGAAAGAAAATTCCCAGATTCATCTAATTGAGCCGTCAGACTTCCTTCAACGTAGATTCGCTCGCCTGCTTTAGTTATGAAGCTTGTCCCGAACCGATCTATTTGTTCGCCTCGTGCAATTCTTTGAAACGTCTGTTGGTATTGAGGCAATTCGTCTGGATAGATGATGTCTTCAAATGCCATGGTTTGGGCTTTGGCAGCCGAATAGCCTAAGACAGTTTGCCAATTGTGATTGACATATTGGAAGCGGCCGTTTTCCCCAACACCCTGGATTAACTCATGGGCATTATCAAAGAGATCGCGATACTGTGATTCGCTTTCTTGTAATGCTTTGTATAGTTTGTTTTGGGAATCGACAAGTCGGCGTTGTTCCTCGTATAGACGGGCATTGTATAAGGTCATTGCCATTTGATCGGCTGCTGCCTGGAGTAATCCTAATGCCTCAGCCTGAAAATAGTTTGGTTCTGGATGGGTTAGGGTTAGTATGCCTAATACATCTCGTTGATAGGATACAGGTACGCAGAGTGCTGAACGGGCTTCACCATTCTCTGGCCCCAATGTTGACCAGTGCTCATCCGGCTCCGCTTCAACCATGATCCACCGCTCATCTTCTCGTGTATCTTTGATTAGGACTGGTCGTTGGTTCTGAAATACCCAGCCTCCCAGTCCTTTCTTTATGACCTTTGTACTCCTATTTACAGAGCCAGTGATCAATTCATCTTTGTGGTTAAGAATATAAGCGGTGACTTTTCGATCTGGATCTACTAAAAACAGGCTACTCCTGGCAGCCTTTGTAAGCGACATAGAGGCTCTGAGTACATTTTCAAGCGTTTCTTCGAGTGAATGGGATTGGCTGACAATTTGAGCAACAATGAGAAGCTGTTGAAAGACGACTTTTTGGGCATGCAATTCTCGTTGTGTTTCTTGTTCTAAATCATGTAGGCGTTTAGAAGCTAAGGATGCCGTGAGGCGAGCTGCTAAAAGATTGTCGTTAACAGGTTTGGTGAGAAAATCAGTGGCTCCCATTTCAATGGCTTGAACAACGTTTCCCACATCATCGGCACCAGAAACAACAATTACCGGTATATGATGGAGATTGTTATCAGCCTTGATGTGAGCTAAGACTTGAAAACCATCAATATCGGGTAATCCTAAATCCAACAAAACCAGATCAATAGGTTCTTGGTTAAGCCAATTAAATGCTGATTGACCACAGTCCGCTTGGCGAACTTCATAACCATCTTGTTCTAGCTTAGTCGCTAAAATCGAGCGGGTCATAGGGTGATCTTCAACAAGCAATATACGGCCGTTTTTCATGAGAAGTTCCTTTACCGTAAAAATGCCTTGATACATCGCATTTTGGGATAATTCCTAATATTAAAAAAGCCAGCATCAAATCATATGGATTTAATACTGGCTTTTCAATAGTTATATAGTTTTAGTTTGAATACTCCTAACTGGTTGTTAAGCAAGATTCAAAATAACTTAGTAGCACTTAAATTGATTTGATCGCCATCAACCTTTTTCGGCCAATTAGCAAAGTTTATTCAAAATCCTCTTCTTCGTCTTTCTTGCCCTTGGAGATAACTTCAACATCATCAGCCACAGATTCCAAGAAGCTCTCTTCCTCTTCCTCTTCTTCTTCCTCTTCAAGCTGGATATATTCAAAGCGGGCCACGACCTCTTCCGGATCAACCAGAATTTCAACACCTTCGGGAACGGTTAAGTCGCTGACATAGATGAGGTCATCTGGTGTTTCGATTTTAGATAGATCAACCTCAATCTCAGAAATAAGATTGTCTGGTAGACATTCAATTTGAAGACTGTAGAGGATCAAGGGGGTGGAACCTAAACCATCAACAACTGGCGGTGCAACACCAACAGCTACTAGAGCCGCATCTACCACAAGTTTTTCTTTCATATTGACTTCATAGAAATCAACGTGAATTAAATCGCCCCGTGTGGCATGAGCCTGAATCTCGCGGGCCAATACCGTTCGCTTGTCTCCGCCCTCAATATTGACATCAATCAGATTCGTTGAGCCAGCTGTTCTTAGTACACGCCGCAAACTTAAGTTTTCGATTTGAATATGGACATTGTTGCCCGCGCCATAAATAACGGCCGGAATAAGACCGTTACGGCGTAATGTTTTTGCTTTCTTTCCGACGACTGTGCGCGGTTCTGCCGCAACACTGATTCGTTCAGCCATTTCTAAATACCCCTTACTAAATGTAGTTTAATCTCTCATCAAAACATCCGCTGCTAGACCCTGTTAATTCCAGGCCCAAGCACCGGATGCTTTTTAATTGCTTATTGTCAATGTCTTCAAGTAAATTGAAGCATTATAGTATATTTGATTCCCCTAGTTTCGTCAATTTTATTTTTGAATGAGGATTTGGCAGAAATCTTGACACGATACTCTAGCGGGGGTAAAAATTAGCTACAAAAGGAGGCAGTAATAAGTATGCGAGATGATGCAGCATTGCAAGTATATTATGAACATGTTCAACGTGTAGGAAAGCTCTTATCGTATGAGTTGGCTGAACGATGGAGTACCGGGGTGTTGAAGACGTTTGGTTTTCATCTGAACGGCCGAACCAAACGCTCTTTGGTCAAGGTTTTGCCAGAGCCATTGTCTGATGATGTAAAAGACGTTTTCTTTTTGCTCCACTTCAAGGACAAAAATCTAAGCAGCCGTGATTTTCAAAAACAAGTTGCCAAACGCAGCGGTAACTCAGATGCTGAATTCGCCCGCTATCCGATTCTGGCCGTTTTCAGCGGCATTCGGCAATTCACCAACTCCAAGCTAAACGAGCGAATTAGTGATGCGCTCTCTCCAGAAGTACGTGAGCTTTGGGAGAAGTCGCAAAAGCTTTGGGAACAGTCGATGGAAGAGGTAGGAGTTTAGCATTTGTTTAGCCATTGGCGGCATCCTTTGAACAGAGGGACATTTTTCCTGATTTCCGTTGTCCTTCTAATTCTAGTTGGCTGTTCAGATGATGCTCCCGATTTCACCGACACCGAGCCGATTACCGTTAGTCTGAGTGTAGACGGGGAACAACGCGAGATTACAACTGAGACCACCAATGTTCGAGAACTGCTGGATGAGGTAGGGGTTGAGGTTGATCCGATCGATTTGGTGGACCCACCTGTTTTTACGCCCTTAACAGATGGGGTTGAGATTGAGATAATTCGGGTTACAGAAAGTGTTGAGACAATTGAACAGAGCTTGCCTTTCCAACGGCGGAGTGTTCGCAATGAGTCAATGGGGGCGGATGAACCACCTATCATTATTCAAGGGGGAAAAGCGGGCCTTCAGGAGATCACTGTTCGGATTGTTTATCGGGATGGGCTAGAATTTTCCAGACAGGAAACGGAGATACGGGTTGTTGAACCAGCCCAAGATGAAATTGTGATGATTGGGGTGGGGGCTGCGCCAGGTAATGTGGAGTTTGAAGGGTTGTTAGCCTTTATTAGCGGCGGCAATAGTGTCATATTACGCGGTTCCAGCACCTTCCCAGAGCAAATTAACACCGGGGCTGATTTGGACCGGCGCGTTTTTTCGCTTTCTCCCACCGGCAGTTATCTATTGTATACTCGTTCAACAACAAGCCAGGAACATTTTAATGCGCTCTGGTATGTAAGTACGGAGCGGGGGGCAGATCCACAACCGTTAGGCATTTTTGATGTATTATGGGCGGGTTGGAATCCTAATGCTATCGGCCGTCCTCAAATTGCCTTCACAACGGGCTTGCCAACAGAACAGCTTCCAGGTTGGGAGGCCAATAATGACCTTTGGCTGGGTGATTTGCCCTTGATAGATGGCGATGGGGCAGAGACGGCATTTGAACCAGAAAAATTGATCGAAGCTTATCCTGCGACCTATGGTTGGTGGGGAGGGAATTATGCCTGGTCGCCAAACGGCCGTTACATTGCCTACAGTCACGCCGATGAAGTAGGCATTATTGATACAATATCGGAGCCTGATCCGGGTCAACGTATCCGCCTCCAATCTTTCACGGAATATAATACCCGGGCCGAGTGGGTCTGGGTTCCCAGTATTACCTGGTCGCCAGATGGCGCTTATCTCGCCTTTCCTCAACATGCTGGTGATGATCCCGAAGCAACCAACTTCGACACCTGGGTTATCAATGTAGCCAATGGGGTGGGCGGCCAATTTATTGAACAAGCTGGGATTTGGAGCTATCCTCATTGGTCGCCAGCCACAACCGATACCCAGGATCAGGGTAGAACAACGAGCCAGGTGGCCTTTTTACGCGCCAATAATGCGTTGGATAGCTTGCGAAGCAGCTATACGCTGTGGTTGATGGATCGGGATGGCAGCAATGCCCGGCAGATATATCCACCCGTGGGCGAGAACAGCAGCTTTCCGCTCCAGCCGCAGTTTATGGCTTGGGGGGCAAACGGACGGGAGATGGCCTTTATCTATGATGATGCCCTTTTTATGTTTGACTTGGAAACGGCCGAAGCCCGACGCATCACCCAAGACGATGCTGTCGTGACTAACCCAACTTGGGCGCCCTATGGGGCAGCGATTGGCATTGAATTTGAGGTGGTTGGCCCTGTGCCAACGCCTGATATTGTGGAGCCAGATGGGCCGCCGGGTGGTTTCATTGTTCCTTAATCGTCTGGGAATGAATGCCCAGCCTGAGATTAAGAGTGCGTTGAAGCATACTAAACTAAATCCCAGAATGCTGGTTATGTCAACCTGCTCCAACAGGTTCTCTCTCGCGGATGCCGAGATCATTCACTGTCAATTTAGGCCGATATTTACTATCAGATGAATAGACGACGTTTAACGCTGCTATTTTTGTTGCTGTCGCTGGCCTCTATACTGACGATAGGTGCATTGAAGGCTCGAAACGATTATTTGCGGCGGGGGATTCCCGAATCATTACCGGAGCCGATTGCTCATAGCGATGTCCAGTTAGGGCTGAATGTTTATCTGCAAGAGGCTGATGAACAGGAGCTTTCTCAGACTTTAAGCGACATTGCCGAGTTAGGGATTACAGTCGTTAAGCAGTCTTTTTATTTTGAGGAACCATTTGATTGGGGGGCAAGTGATAGGATCGTTTCGGCCGTTCAAAACCAGGGATTAGAGCTTGTTCCGTTATTGGATGGCAATCCGGCTGATGGCTATGCACCGCCCAATGATCCAGCTATCTTTGCAGCCTGGACAGCCGAATTTGCTACCCGGTACAGGAAGTCGATTACCTACTACATCATCTGGGATGAGCCAAATATCACCAGCCATTGGGGCAACCAACCTGTTAATGCGGCCGAATATGCTGCTTTGTTAACGGCCGCAGCCGAGGCTGTTAGAACGGCCGATGCCGATGCGGTTATTGTGACTGCTCCGTTGGCCCCAACCGTTGAGACTGGCCCTAAGAATTTAGCCGACCCCATTTACTTGCGAGAGCTTTACGAGGCTGGCGCAGCAGATGCCTTTGACGTTGTGGCGGCAAAGCCTTATGGTTTTAAGACTGGGCCAGACGATAGAGCCGTTGAGGTTGATAACCTCAATTTCAGTCGGGTCATCTTGCTTCGAGAGGTCATGACAGCCTATGATGAAGGTCGAAAAGCGATCTGGGCTGGAAATTGGGGCTGGAACAGTTTACCAAAGGATTGGCAGGGTGACGGCTCAATTTGGGGAGAAGTAGATGATCAAATGCAGGCTGATTGGACAGTGGAGGCATTGCGACGGGCGCGGCAGGAATGGCCGTGGATGGGAACGATGTTCCTGGAAAGCTGGGAACCGGCTGCCAGAATGGATGATCCACGTTGGGGCTTTAGCATTGCGGGGCGACCTATAGCCGATGCGATTGGCGATGAATTAGCAAATTCTAAAACGACCGCTTTTCCAGGTTTCCATTTAGCACAAGAAGGTGGACAAGGGCAAGCATATGAGGGTGGCTGGCGATTTTCGCCAGAGTTTGGGGCCGACATCAGTGAGTCAGGTGACAGCGCGACCTTTCGTTTTTGGGGGACGGATATTGGTTTGCGGGTGCGCCGGGCTGATTTCCGGGCGCGGCTTTATGTGACCATTGACGGGGAAGGGGCAAATCAATTGCCAAAAGATGATCGGGGTGCAAGTCTGGTTTTGACCTCACCAGATTCGGCTGATGATTTTATTGTAACCGAGATAGTGGCTCGTAATCTGGAACCGGGCGAACATACCTTGACCCTAGTAGCTGATAGAGGCTGGGATCAGTGGGCTTTGAATGGTTACAGCGTCTGGTATCAACCGCCAGACACGACCTATATCGTTGCCGTTAGCGCTCTAGGATTGTTGGCAGTTGTTATGTTGGGGCTAGGGATACATACCGGGCGACAAGCTGATTGGCGGCCTGTCGGGGATGTATTGAGCGGCCGTTTTGAGCGTTTTAGTCCCGGTTGGCAGGCGTTCATGGCGACTTTTATTGCTGGGCTGGTTGCCCTGACTGGCTGGCTGACTTGGGGCGAACAGGCGGCGGGCGTATATCGTCGGTTGGGAGATGGGGGGCAGTTAGTTGTTACGGCCGCTGCCGCCACCATTTTTTATGTTGCGCCATCTTTTATTCTTTATCTGGTCGCTATCCTGGCTCTATTCATTCTCATCTATTTTCGACCGGCCTGGGGATTAGCTCTGATTGCCTTTGCCGCACCATTTTATGTCAAGCCAAAGGATATGCTGGGCTATCGTTTTTCGGCCGTCGAAATCTTTCTGGTGGTAACATTGGCGGCTTTTGTTTTGACTGCCATAACTAAATATCATGCTCGTTTAAGGCAGCGGTCTAAAGTAGTTCCTAATGTCCGTTATTGGCTGCGGAATCATCTTCGGGGTCTCGATTATGCCGTTCTCGCTTTTACGCTTATAGGAACGGTTTCCTTATTTTTCACTGAGCGGCTGGATGTTGCTACGAACGAATGGCGGGTGGTTATGGTGGAACCGGCCATATTCTATTTCCTGCTGCGATTTGGTGGCTTGACGGATAAAGAATGGCGGACGATTTTGGATGCTTTTGTCATGGGTGGGCTGGTTATCGCGCTGATTGGCTTGTGGCAGGTAGCAACAGGGCAGGATTTAATTACTGCGGAAGGCGGGCTTCAACGATTACGCTCTATCTACGGCTCGCCCAACAATGTAGCCCTGTATTTCGGCCGAATATTGCCTTTCCTGGTTGCTATGTTCTTGTTAGGTCAGGGAAAAAGACGTTGGTTTTATACAGTGGCGTTGGTTCCGATTGGGCTGGCGCTGTTGCTCACCTTTAGTAAAGGGGCATTGTTTTTAGGGATTCCTGCCTCTATGTTGGTTATCTTTGTCATTTGGCAGCGGGGAAACGGCCGTCGAGCTTGGCCCTGGGTTCTTGGTGCGGGTATACTAGGCATTATAGGCCTAATCGTTGCCTTCCAGATTCCGCAGCTTGCCGCCCGGCTAAATCCGCAAGGAGAAACTGGCTTTTTGCGCCTCAATCTTTGGCGGGCTAGCTTGAATATGTTCCTGGATCATCCGGTCATTGGCGTAGGGCTAGACAATTTTTTGTATGAGTATCGGGGCCGATATATCTTGGATGCAGCTTGGCGGGAACCAGATCTAAACCATCCTCACAATTTGTTTTTAGATTTGGGAACACGATTGGGGTTGTTAGGCATCTTTTGCGGCATTTGGCTTTTCGAGGGGATTCGTCGGACGCTTTGGGGCTTGGCGAGTCATGTATCTCAGGATTTACGGCCGTATGCGGTCGGTTTAATTGGCGCTTTTGTTGCTATATTGGCGCATGGTTTAGTCGATCATACCTTCTTTTTAATTGATTTAGCTTATGTATTTTATTTGTTAATAGGGGCAGTCGTTTGGCTTGATACAACAGACTCGACTCAAAGATCAGATGGATTGTGAAAAATCGTTTGAAATAAGTTCAGCCACGAACACATATGGATTCTGGAGTAGGCAGTAACTGATCTTCCTCCATTAAAATTACTATGAATCAAAATACGGATTTTCGGTGATGGCTCCATTCAAAAATAGGTTAGGGACTAGGTAACTGGTCATTGACCACTTCAATTACCAGTTACTAATTCACCCAATTTCTGAAGGGGTATGAAGCAACCGTCTGACAGCCGTTTATTTGTATATTGATGTCTATATGGGTGAGGCATTAACGGCCGAAATGCATGGGCATGATGATATGGACGTAGTCGTCACTGCCGACGGGCTTAATGACCCCTGGTTCAGCAGCACGGGTTGTTTCCAGGGCTACTTGGGGCGAGTTCAAGACGCTCAAAACCTGGCTCATATAACGGACATTAAAAGCGATCTCGATTTCTGCACCATCGACAATGGCATCAATTTGAGCCACGTTATCGCCCGTCTCTTTGCTTGTGGCAGAGATGACGGCATAACCGGGCATCAGCTCATTGCCAGGTTCAACCCGAACACGGGCGGTTTGGTTGGCTTCGCGGGCAAAGATTTCGGCCATCTTACAGGCTTTCTGGAATTCGGCCGTGCTTAACACAGTGCGGGTCACATGGCTGCTGGGTATAACGGGCGAGAAATCGGGGAAATTGCCATCGATCAATTGGGAAACGAGGATCACATTTTCCATATCGAAGATAATCTGATTGCGGCCTTCTGGCATGGAAATTGAGATTTCTTCTAAGGAACTATCTGCAATTCGAGCCGCTTCCATGAGGGCACGGGCGGGAATAACAACTTCAAAAGCGTTTTCGATGTGGCCGGGAAATTCGGCCGAACGAACGGATAGACGAAAACCATCAGTAGCAGCCATCGTCATCTTACTGCCTTCAAAGCGGGTCAAGACCCCGGTCAAGGTTGGTCGGGCATCATCAGTTGCGGCCGCAAAAGCCACCTGATTAATCATCTGTTTCAGGGTGTCAGCTTCTAACTTCAAGCGGTTATTTAGGGCTGGCTCTGGAATGAGGGGGAATTCTTGAGCATTAATTCCTTTGACATTGGCTTCGCTGCGGGCGCTGGCGAGATGCAGGGTCATGGTCTCCTGGTCAAGCAGCAGTTCAACCGTTTCTGGGGGCAAAGCGCTAATGAGGTCGTTAAAGGTTCGGGCTGGAACAGTGATTGAGCCTTCTTCTTCAACTTTGGCCCCGATCCAACAAGTGATGGAGATTTCAAGATTGGTAGCAGAGAGTTTTAGACGGCCGTTATCTGTCGCCAACAACACATTGGCTAATACAGGTAGCGTAGAACGGGTACTGACTGCTCTTCCAACAATGCTCAATCCCTTCGCTAAATTTTCTTGTAGGCAAGAAACTTTCATGACCTATCGGCAAGTGCCGCCTCCAAATGATATTGTTGTATTTCCCCACATCCTTCTTAGACTAAGTATACAGGTTTCGGGGGGTGGCAGCAAGGGAGAAAGTGACGCCGTTCAAAAATATTTAGCTGAGTTTTTACGGAAATCACAGAAATTTCTCGAAATTAAAACTCGTAAATCATGTTGACATAACTATGATTGTTTACTTTTGACCCCGTCCTTAACTTTTGCTGCTTGCCGTAGAATGGACTCCGCGCCTCGACGAGCATGAATGCCTTCCGTGCCAAGCATAGCCGCTAGCTCTTGAACACGGCCGTGCGTGTCAAGTGTATTAACGGCCGTCATTGTCCGCCCGTTCACAATCTGCTTGCTCACATTAAAATGCCCATCCCCATACCCTGCCAATTGGGGCAAATGGGTCACAACGATCACCTGATGGGCTGTCGGGTTTGTCAACCCCCACAATTTACGGCCAACGACATCTCCCACCCGGCCACCAATTCCCTGGTCAATCTCATCAAAAATCAGGGTCGGCGTTGCATCGACCTGGGCCAGGGCCGTCTTAAGGGCCAACATCAACCGGGCTGTTTCACCTCCACTGGCAACCTTCGCCATCGGCTTCAAAGCCTCACCTGGATTAGCCGACACCATAAATTCAGCCTGATCAATGCCCGATTCGTCAAAGGCCAGCCGCGTATCATTGACATAGGCGCCCTGTTCATCTTCTTTACGGCTAAAGCCCACCTGGAATTGGGCCGCTTCCATTTTCAGATCAACCAATTCTTTCTCGATAACGGCCCCCAACTTTTCAGCCGCTTTTCGACGCTTTTGTGACAAGGCCTCTCCCATACGGCCGATTTGTCGCAATAATTTCTCTTCCTCGACCTTTAATGCCTCAATTCGCTCTTCACTGTGGCTAATCTTCTCTAACTCAGCGACCGCCTCATCGCGCCGGGCCAAAACGGCCGTGATATCCATCCCGTATTTACGCTTCAATTGGCTGATTAACTCCAGCCGCTCCTCCACATAATCAAGCCGATCCGAGTCATATTCCAACTCATCCTGATAATCTTGCAGCTCAATCCCGGCATCATTAATCTGATACGCTAGCCCTTGCAACTTCTCCAATAATGGCACTTGGCTGGGATCATTTTTAGCTAACTGCATCATGGCCCGCTCCACTTGCCCTAGCAAATCGTTGACCGATGGTGAATCATCGTCCACGCCTGAAAGTAAAGCTAGAGCTGTCGCCGAATGTTCAATGATCTGCTCCATGTTCGCCAAACGGGTACGCTCTTCTCGCAGGCTCTCTTCCTCCCCTTCCACTAAATTAGCGGCGTTAATGTCGCTGACCTGAAACTCCAATAAATCTATTTGTTGGGCTATCAGTCGGGCATCCTGCTGCAACGATTGTCGTTCGCGCTGCTTTCGCCGAAGATCAGCCACCACCATCCCCAGGTCTTGCCGCTCCTTGTTCAATCCCGCATAGGAATCTAACAATGGCAGGTGGGAGCGGGGGTTCAGAAGAGATAAATGCTCGCCTTGGCCGTGAATGTCAACCAAGTTTTGGCCCATCTCCCGTAAAAGCGTTAGATTGACGGCACGGCCGTTCACCCGGCAGATATTTCGGCCGTTTAGCCGCAGCTCCCGCGCCAAGAGCAGCAAATCATCTTGCTCTGGCTCCAGCCCCTCTGCTTCAATCAGCGGTTTAAGGGCTGCTTGCATCGCTTCGTTCAACTGGAACGTGGCTTCAACAGAGGCCTCTTCACAACCGCTGCGAATGATAGAGGTGTCAGCCCGCTCCCCCAACATCAGGGCCATCGCGTCTAATATGATAGATTTCCCGGCCCCTGTCTCACCAGTCAAAACGTTAAAGCCATTCAAAAATTGAATGCGTAAATCTTCGATAATGGCAAAATTGCGAATATATAGTTCAGCCAGCATAGTCGATCACAATTTTATTATTTCATTTGATAAAAAGCCGCGCTCGTAGCGACAACAAGATAAAGACCGGTCCAAATCAGGCCAAAGCCGCCAAACTCGACCACACCCAACAGCAAGCCAATCAACGACGGAAGTACCCAAACAATACCACCGACTAATACGGCCGCAGCCACTAAATGCGGCATCCATCGACCGCGTCGCCGACCAATAACCCGGTGGGTAATTCTAGCGATGACACTCCCTGCGAAAGCGGCAAAGAAAATGACCAAAAAACCTAATAAACCTGCGGCAAATCCCGCTAACACGCCTAATGGAAAAGCAATGGTGGCTGCAATCAGATAATGAACTGGCGTCGCCGTGAAAAAGACATCTTGATGTTCCCGAATGCAATCTTTACAACGATAGCCAACCGGGGTTGGTTTAATACATTTTGTACAAACCGGCTTACCACACTTATTACAGCGTAAGTTGGTTTTCGTATTAGGATGATTGGCACAATAAAGGGTTTCGCCAGTCTCAATAGGTTCGGCCAGATCATGATCTGATTCAGTCGGCGATGCAACCGGGTCAAAGCCAACCGCTTTCGTCACTGGCTCCTGTTCTGCACTCTTTGGCTGAGCGACTATCTTTTCTTCAGGTGGGGCAGCAGGCTCTGGTTTCAACGCCTCAATCACCGACTGACCATTTCGAAAAGCAGTCAAGCCAATTTTAGCTTGTTCGTTTTCGGGGTCTATTTGGTAGGCTCGCTCTAAGGCAACGCCTTGTTCGGCCGTTTCCTGAACAACCTGTGCCAAACCAACCCAGGCAGGTGCTGTCTCCGGCGCTTCCTCGATAATCTGGCGATATAATTTTTCGGCCGCGCTTCGTTTGCCAGAAGCAGCAACCTTATCTGCTTGCCGCAACAATGAACGAATGCGGGGACTACTTATACTCATAATAAACTCTACTTTTCTAAGCCTGAAACAAAAAGGATGTTGGGTATTTAGTAACTGCTAACTTTGGACATTTCAATTACCAATTACTCACTTACCTTTCCCCTATTGTACCGTTTTTACCGACCAAAAGTTTAACTTTTCCATAAGACGACGGTAAAAATAACCGGAACTATCTAACCGGATGAAAATGCTATCGTGCAAATGGCGGCTAATCATCACCTCATCGCCCCCTTTCAATGTGACAGCATCTTGCCCATCGGCCGTAACCATCGCCTCATGATTTGTCTCAAGACGAACCATGATAACGGCTTTTTCATGTAAAACCAATGCTTGCTGGAAACTCAAATGGGGCGCGACAGGTAAAACCAGGAAATTGTTTAGCTGGGGGGGCAATATCGGCCCTCCGGCAGCCAACGAATAGGCGGTTGAACCAGTCGGCGTGGCTGCAATCAAGGCATCCGCATTATAAATCGTCACTGGATCGTCATCTACAGAGAGATGGAAGGTTAACATTCTAAGGGGAATACCTCGGCTAACAACCACATCATTCAGGGCAACCAAATCACCAATACTCTGCTTCTTTCGCATCACCTTCGCTTGAAGCAGCAGCCGTTTTTCTAGCCAATGTTCGTTGTTGAGAACACGGCCGATCTTCTCCTGCCAATTTTCCGGTTCGGCCTCGCTCAAAAAGCCAACACGCCCCAAATTTACCCCAAAAATCGGTAGGTCGAATGGGGCTGCCAACCGAGCCGCCCGCAAGGTTGTGCCATCGCCCCCCAATACAATCAGAAAGGCAAAATCACTCAGATCTTCTTGGGCAAGTTCGGCCGCATTCGTCGGAAACAAACATGGCTCAACGCCTTCGGCCGTTAACCAGGCTTCAACATCCCTTGCCACTTGTCCAGCCAGGGCAATGTTTGAATTCGCCAAAATCGCAACACGCATGGTTCATATTGTATAGTTTGCTTAAAGGAGAAGCCAACTGGTTAAGTTTATAATATATCCCCCCCGGAATAGTAGACAAATAAGCCCCTATAAAAAAAGTCTAGTCTTAATTCAACCGCTGATCACAAAAATCCCGCACCCCACAACGAAGACAACGACGGCCATTATCATGATCCCGGTCAACCTCTTCCTCAAACATATCTTCCCGCATGTCGGCCAGCAAATCGAGCAGATCGTCTTCTAAATCGTCGGTATAGTCGATGGCGAAAGCGTTGTCTCGATATTGGAGAATGCCGTGCGACGGCCGTATCCCATAACTTTCCTCAACTAATAGACAGTAAGCGGCCAATTGAAGCACATGAGCCTGATGAGGCTTGCGAGGAGCATTGCGAGATTTGACTTCGACCGGAATCAAATCCCCATCTGACGCTTCAACTAGATAATCTGGTCGTCCTGCCAATTGCAGCGAAGGAGAAAAGAGCGTCTCTTGCTGCTCTGTCCAAGCCCCCGAATCCGCATAAATCACCTTCCCAGATGGCAAGCCGCTGCCCTCCTCCCGCGAACGGGCAAACAGCCAGGCAACGAGCGCCAGCAGGACAAGGGTTATGCCTAGCCCAACCGGGCCAATGACCATACCGCTGCTCAACAGATCGGCTTCGTTCATATCACCTGACTTAAAAACCAGAAGACCAGGACACTGAGGGCCAAGAAAAAGAAGACCAAAGCCATCCGTCGGGCCAACACACCCTGCCGCACCTGACTACCATGATCTTCATGATAAATTGTCCCAGAGCGCAGTACCTCAACATTGTGTGGCCGAACATCATATGTCCGGCGCAGCCACCAGGCCCGGTTACAATAGACATATTCCCCAATCTCGCTCGCTTTAACCACTTTATAGCTCATGTGTTCTATTATAGACGAGTAATATGGATTATGTCCAGTACAATTTTAGGAAATTGGCAGGATTGCAGTACGGATAAAGCAGAATAGAATGATTTCAACGGATTTTATTCCATTAAATCCGTTGAAATCCGCATTATCTACGTTGCTATTCTAAATACGCAAGAGGATTTTTCGGACTCCGGGCTGGGCAGCGTGATCAAAGGCAGCTAGGCCATCTGCAATAGGGTACTCTGCTTCGACAAGCTCTTGAACAGGGATTTTATTGTCAGCTAGGAGTTGAACGGCCGCATCAAATGGCCCGCAACGAGAACCGATGACAGTGATCTCATCAACCACCAGCTTGTCCAGATCAACCGTAGTCTTTCCAGCAAACGTGCTTTTCATCACCAGCGTCCCCAACGGCCGAACCAGCCGCAGCGAATGAACCAAACCAGCCTCATTGCCAGTCGCTTCAACAACGAGATCAAAGCTATTATCTACCGCCTCCCCCACCAAACCGACGCCCAACCCCAACGCTTTTGGCAGGGCCAACGACGTATCCTGACGGCCGATCATGGTCACTTGCAGCCCCGCTTCCGCCAATACCAGACCGATCAACATCCCCAAACGACCAGGGCCAACAACGGCCGCTTTCATCCCTGCGGAAAGCCCTGTCTGTTCCAGAATTCGGACGGCTGCCGCCAACGGTTCAGTAAAAACGGCCCTTTCATCGGACACATTATCAGGCACAGCAACCAAATTACTTATCGGCAAAGTAATATATTCGGCCATAGTGCCATGATGGGCATGAATGCCCAAAACGGTTCGATCAGGGCAATGTTCCGGGCCATCAGCCTCGCAAACCGCGCAGGCCCCACAACCTAAATTGATCCCGCCAACCACTCGCTTACCAACCCAGGTAGGGTCGCTGTCGGCCTGTTCAACCACCCCAACAAACTCATGCCCCAAGATGCCTTCAAAATTGCGATACCCCTTGACAAGCTCCAGATCGGTAGAACATATACCGGTCAAAGTAACCCGAATAAGCGCCTGTCCCTCAGCGGGAACAGGGTTCGGAAAATCTGGGTGATAGGCCAAACGGCCGTCTGAAAGATAAAGTGCCTGCATCGTATCAATTCTTCCTAGAGCTATGGCGTTGGCGTCGCTGTTGCTGGCGCTAAAGGTGTTTCTTCCTCAACTGGTGTCGGCGTCCCTGTTCCTGGGGTTGCCTCCGGATCGGGTGTTGAGGTCTCATTTGCGCTGCCCTCGGCAGTTTCAAGCAGTTGGTCCAACAGGCCATCTAATTCAGCGACAAATTCAACCAATGTATCAGGTACTGTTTCATTCCAACCGATTTCATAAACACCAGTTAATCCTCTTCCAATTAAGATATTGTCATTGTCGCCCGAAACTAGGCTGATAACGCCCGGCTCTACCAGACCGCTTTCAGTAAAGGTTAAGGTCGTATCAATCGCCTGGTTTTCAGCCAGTGTTGCCGACGCTGTTAAACCTTCAGCCGTCGTCGCTTGTGCCCGATCATCTGCAAACAATATCAAGACGCTGCCATCCGCTCGTTGATAATATAAAACGCTCTCTAATGGGACAGTTGGGTCTGGTTGAGGCAGGGCATCATCGGCCGTTTTTTCCCTCGCCAACCCATCTAATGCCACATACAATGGCAGGAGTGGTAAAGGCAGTGACAACTCTGGACAAGTCAGCTCAACAAGCCTCTCCGTTTCCCCCTGTTTCAGATAAAGTGTTTCAACACCTGACCCTTCTGGACATGGCCCTAGATAATCTGCGGCAACATCATCAAGGATCACATCATCCAACAAGGGCAACAGAGCCGCCGAGCCAGCTTCTGGGCCGTTGGCTTCGGCTTCAGTTGCTGTCCAACGCCACAGGCTGCCATCGACCGTTAAAGCCACTGTATGAGCGACATAATAAGGCGTTGCGCTGCGCCTAAGACCAACAACAGTGTCTGGTGGGAAATGTGGCCCCAGGTGAGCATTTAAGAAGTTCTCAAAGCTTGCTAATAAAATGGGATCAGTTAACCAACCCTCGTCAGCCTCATCGATTAGAAACAGTTCATAGGAGAGTTGGACACAGAAATCGCAGCCAGTTGGCACGGCCGTCAACTCAGCCTCTGGCAAGGTCCGTTGCATATCAAACAAGACCCCTGGTAAATCAGAAACGACAACACTTTGGCCCGTTGTTTCATCCGTTAACTCTATATGGCTGGAGACATTGCCCCGAATGGTGCGCGACAACCCTAATCCTGGAATGGTGAAATGAACTTCTACAGCCAATTCTTGAAAATCAACAGGTGTGGCGGTTGGTCGCGGTGTGCTTGTTGGACGTGGCTCGGTGGGTACGGGCGTTGGAAAGGAGGTTGGCGTTGGAAAGAGGGTGGGCAAAACGCGCGTTTCTGCTGGGGCCGCTTCAACAGGAACGGCCGTCTCTACTCCCCCTGACACTGAAACAGTTGGGGTAGGTTCATCAGCACACCCAACAACAATGAATAAACCAACTACCAACCACAACAATTGCCTATTCAGTCTCAATCCCATCCAATATTCTCCCTGGCTAATTCCGCATCTATCGAAATCAGTCTTCTACTCCTGTACTCATCAGACGACAGACTACTGCCTACAGACTACTGAACTTAAGCTGTCCGTAAGAAAGGAATCTCACCCTTCTCCCAGGCAACCAGCAGGGGTACGGCATTGAAAATTGAGCTGTACGTCCCGCTCAGAAGTCCGATGAACAAGACCGAAATAAACGGCCGAATCGAGTCCCCGCCAAAGAGAATGATCGCCACCAAGACAAACATCGCATTCAACTGTGTCGCCAATGATCGATGAATTGTTTCTAACACGGAGCGATTGACCAGCCGTTCGTAATTCTCAGTCGGCCGTTTCTGGTTATTCTCTCGAATCCGGTCAAAGACCACGATGGTATCTTGGAGTGAGAAGCCAGCAACAGTCAACGCGGCCGTCAAAAACAAGGCATCCACTTCCCAGCCAAACAAGATGCCCATGACCGAGATAAAGCCAAAGATAATGGTCAAATCATGGAGCATTGCCGCCACTGCACAAGCGCCGTAGCGGATGGGGTTTGGCACGGTGCGGAAGGAGAACATGATGTAAAACAGAACGATTACGGCCGCAATTGCAATAGCGACAAAGGCCGCCCGCGTAACCTCCTGTCCCACCGTTGGACTAACGCTTTGGAACGATGTGGCATCTTCTACAACTGGCGCTGCTCTATCGGATAGATCACTGATGATGGCGCTGGCCTCTTCCGGGGTTGTAAACTCGGAGCGAACCTGCCAAAAATCTCCGGCCGTTTCGTCACCTAAGGCAGTAACATCAGCCCCGACATATCCAGAGTCGGCAAAGACCTCTCGAATCTGAGACTCCCGAACTGGCTCAGTAAATTTAAGCTCGAAACGGGTTCCACCTCGAAAATCCACCCCTAACAGAAAGGGTTGCCCAGTTGCAACCAGGGAATAGACAATTGATAAAATACCGAGGGCAATGACAACCCCGGAAAAAATGAAATAATAGCGTCGCCGCTGCACAAAGTTGAACATGAAGTTAAACATCTAGTAATTTCCTATATGTGGTTTTATACACCCAGTAGCCATTTTCTGCTGCGGAGCCAATCGGCCGTTCCCCCGATGACCAGGCGAACAAAGGTCCTGGTGACGATAACGGCCGTAAACATGCTAAGGAGTACCCCAATCGCCAGCGTCACGGCAAAGCCCTGAACGATGCTGGCCCCAAAATTTCGGCCGAAAGACCAAAGAATGAAGCAGATAACTAATGTAGCGATATTAGAATCCCGAATGGATGTCCAGGCTCGACTAAAGCCAATTTCAACCGCCTCTTGCAGATTTAAGCCCCGCCTAATCTCTTCCTTGATCCGCTCAAAGACCAGGATATTGGCATCTACCGCCATCCCCGTTGAGAGCAAGAACCCGGTAATGGCTGGTAAAGTCAAGGTAACGCCTAACCATTTGAAAAAGGCAAAGTTAAGCAGTGCATAAATGATCAAGGCTATATCGGCCAATCCACCGGGCAGCCGATAATAGATCAGCATAAACAACAGCACAATGGAAACGCCAATCGTGCCTGCTTGAACGCTGGCCTCAATCGACTCGGCCCCTAATGTCGCCCCAATCTGGCGGGTGCTTTCGATTCTCAATGGAATGGGCAAGCTGCCGAAACGCAACTGCAAAGCCAGGTTTTGGGCCTCTTCTAAGGTGAAATTGCCTGTAATAGACCCGGTATCGCTGATTGCGGACTCAATGCGAGGGCTAGAAATAACCTGTTTGTCCAAAACAATTGTCAAAAATTGGCCCTGGTGCGAACCGGTAAAGTTCTCAAAGATAATGCTGGCATCCGGCTCAAGTTCAAAGGCGACAAAATAATTATTGAAGCCATCCGATTGTACCGTCGCTGATTTAATGCCAGCCCCGGTTAGAATCGATTCATATTCACGGGGAAGGGAGACCGATTGCCCATCCTCGTTGAGTTCGCATGGAGATGGGCTGGTGTTGCGGCTCGTTCGGACGCAGGTTCCTTCTGGCAGGCTAAGATCGGCCGTATCAATAAATTCCAATAAAGCCGTGCCTTGAATCAATTCAATCGCCTGATCCGGGTTTTGAATACCTGGCAGTTCAATCAAAATGCGACGGTCGCCATCGATCTGAACCAGCGGCTCGGCCACGCCCAGCGCATTCACTCGCTGGCTGATAATCTGGCGGGCGGTGTCTATCTGGTCTCTTTCAATGACTGTTTCTTCTGGCAAATCGGCCGCCAGCAAAACTTGCAGCCCACCCTGCAAATCCAGACCCGGCTGAATAGGGTAATTGGGGTTCAAGACCATCCATATCGTGGCTCCCAACAGAACCAGGATGGCCCCAAGCCATAATAAATCACGTTGCTTCATAAATGTTTCCTAATTTCCTCTTTCAAATTTCGGTTAAAAGTTCAACTTTTTCAAAAAGTTGAACTTTTGCGAGTGCCAAACAATTCACCCTTCTCGTATCTCGTAATGGGTTCTAATCTCAACGCCCGCTCGATGGAAAATGATACTGGCCGAGCAATACTTCGTTTGTGACAGCTCTATCGCTCGTTCAACTGCGGATGGGTCGATACCGTTGCCGTAGAAAATATAGTTGATGTCAACTTCCGTATATACCATTGGAGGCGTGTCCGCTCGTTGACCAACAATCTCAACTTCCATATTTTCCACCGGCTGCCGTTTCTTCTGAACAATCGACAAGACATCCATCGCCGTGCAGCCAGCGACCCCAGCCAACAGGATTGACATGGGGCTAGCCCCTTCTTCATCGGCCGTATTTTTAACCGTTAATGGATAACCAGATTCTAATGATCCGGCAAAGTTCAGATTTTCACCCGTCCAGCCAATCTTTGCCGATTTTGTATAAGCCATAAAAAATTAATCTCCTAATAACCTCAATTTCTCTGTGAGCGCTGTGTTTCAATTTATACTGGCGCTCTATAGCCACGAACCAATGATTGAACCTCGTCCGCCGGAAGCGCGTGGCGAGTATTGCCATCACGGCCGATAACGGTCCGAGCCATTAACAAGCTGTTATAGATCGCTTCCTCAACCGTCTCAATTACCGCCAAACCCAATCCACCAACGATAATCTGTTCATGGGCCAGGGCAGGATGCTGCGTTATTAAACCCTGCGGCCGATCAAGGATACGATAAGCTGTGCTAAATGCAATAACAAAATCACCACTGCCACCATGAAGGGTGCTGCCAGTGCGAGCCAGACCAAAAGCAGCTCGATGGCACAGCCGCCCCAACTGGCGAGCATCGAGCGGGGCATCGGTCGCCAATATCATCATAATCGAACCGACTGGAGCGGGTGTCGGGAAAGTAGGCGGCAACAGATGACGGCCGATCGGCACACCTGCTATGGTTAACTCATTAGGACGGCCGAAATTACTCTGCACCAAGCCCCCAACTACAAAACCACCCCGCTCGGCCGGGAGAATGCGGCTGGCTGTGCCAATACCGCCCTTCCAACCATAACAGCTAGTACCCATGCCAGCCCCAACTGCCCCTTCAGCTACCAAGCCAGTTGAGGCATTGGCAACGGCCGCTCGAACTTCAGCTTCCCCCATCGGTCGAGCCTGGATGTCACTCAGAAAACCGTCGCTCGTTTCCCCAACAACGGGATTAACACTAGACCAGCCTTTACGGCCGCTTTCAGCAAAACCAACCCCAATATGCGGGCTTTGCTCAATCGCCAGCGTCATTAACGCATCAGCGACCTTGGGTACATTTAACGTACCGGTTAAAGCGATGGGCGTTTCAATATTGCCTAACTCCCGAACTTGCTCAAAGCCCGCTACCTTTCCAAAGCCGTTAATCGTGTGAACGGCCGCCGGAACCTTTTCCTCGTACAAATTTCCTGTATGGGGCAAAACAACTGTTACACCAGTCCGAAAAGGGCCACGTCCCGGTTGCCAAACACCTTCCCCTTGATTCAACGTGTAATGACCAACGGCCACCCCCGGCACATCCGTAATAGCATTCATCGTCCCAGGCGGCAATGAACTGTCAAAAATATCTAATTCACGAATTCGGGGCATACAAATCTCTGGCGGTCTCTAATTAACAATGCTCATGATAATACCGAAGATGGCTTTCCAAAGCTATCTTCGGCCGGAAAGAAGTCCAATAGCAGCAAATGTACCGATAAAGACCACAATCGTGATTTGGGTACTGGTTAGAGAACTAGACAACAGTGCTTGATTTAGGAAGCGTATACCAAAGCTGAGGCACAAACTAATTATCAGCCCGATTCCTGCCCCGGCGGCAACAAATGAAATTGAGCGAATCGATTGCACAACAATCGCCCCTATTGCTGCCCCGCGTGCTGTCTGAAACAGCGCATCTAAAAATATTAGCCCGATTTCTCCATCTATTGGGGTCACATTTGCGCCTAAGCTGGCCCCAATGATTAACCCGGTATACAACCCTAATCTGGCCCAGGCAATAGCGCCTCCAATCAAACCGCCGACGATAAATCCAAGAACAGCCCTGTTCATCGAATCCACGACTTGTTGGACAATGGGCCAGAGAATGGCCCCAATAATCGTTCCTAAAACAACATCAGTAAATACCATATCCTTTATCCTCCGGCCGTTTCTTCAATTGATGCAGATAAAGAATGATAAACTTGGTCTAACCAAGCTTGTTGACCGGGATGTATCGAAGGAATAGGCGTAAGCGGCTCCCAAAATAAGCGGAAGGCGACACCATCTGAATAGGATTGCCATTGATTCGGTGTCGCCTGAACGGCCGTCAGATGAAACAAGTGCCGTTCTATCTTGCCAGCTAGTAGGCTCATACGGACAAATCCTTGAACCGCATTCACCCGCTTCGGCGGTATCTGGCTTAAATCTAAAGGATCGCTAATAACCTCTGCAAAGCTGCCATGTAGGCGTTGAACCTTTACCGGAGAACCCCGTGTCAGCCCAAAGCCTCCAACAGAAGAAGCATCTGAAGCTGGCGAATCAAACAGCTTCGTAACTCGTGTAATTATCCGTTCATTATCAGGTAGTTCGAGAGCTATTTGGCCTAGTTTGCTAACGATTTGAACCCGCTCCAACCCTGTCTCTTCGGCCGTTTCTCGGATAACGGCCGCTTCCACAGATTCGTTTAACTCGACCGTTCCAGCAGGCAACTGTCTGCCTGCCATCGGATGTTCTATTAATAGAATTTCAGCCTTTCCCTCAATCAATCGGGTAACAAAGGCCGTCACCTTTTGTATAGAGCGCATTTTTCTCCTCATATAATCTATAGCGCCATACGTAATACTGCCCGCTGGGCCACCTCCTTTATGAATAAAAATCCTGCCGACGTAAACATCGTTTCCGGCCCATTCCACAAATCCGAAGCACCTAAATCCAAGCCTCGCTTTGGATAAACCTCAACCGTAGAAATGTCTTTCGCCTTCAACTCTGCCAACACCATATCCAGCATCTGTTTAGCCACGCCTTGCTGACGATAAGCTGGAGCCACAAAAAAGCAGGTAATGGCCCAGGTGGTTGGGTCTAGTTCCAACTGCATCTGACTGACCAGCTTAATCAACCTGTCACGACGGCCGACTTGACACCAGGCAATTGGGGCATCCGCATCGAACAGCAGATAGCCATCATATTGATCTTGGGAAAGTAAGGATTGTTGAAACTGGCGGTTTTGTTCGGCCGTTCTCTCTCCCCAACCGTCCCAACTGTCTACCCACCAGGCGACACAATTACACCATCCTGCATCGTTGGCCGGACAGTGAAGGCGATAAAAGTCCGCCTCCATCCCCGGTTGAAAAGGTACAAGGTTGTAACTCATTTGATAACCAATCAAAACAATTCACCACAGAGGTCGCAGAGAGGTTCTCTTTTATTAACCTCTGTGGTTCAAAATATCAAAAACGGGTTATACAAATCGGCTTTGTCTCCACAAAAAACAGGCGATGGAGTTTGTCCAGATAATCCGCATCAGAAAGCTCAACAAGGTTAAAGTAGTATAACTTCCTAAAACTTATAACACCCATTAGCAAAGATGAAAACTCGGATATATCTAAACTCATCTCAACTTCATAATCATCAGCGTCAACGACGGTGGCACGGCCGTTCTCAAAATGCACTACTATACTTCCTGCCTGTTGGGGGAAAAAGGTATCTTGTAAGGTAATCCGAACTTGGCAATTCTGACCATTGAAATCCCGCTCAGCCATTGCTTCAAATATCCCAGGCATATTAATGATACGGTACATTAAGCCCATCCCTTGAATATTACTTTCATGGCTGATGGGGTTAATCATGTTCTCAGAACCATTACGGGGGTCAAATAACAGATATGGGAAAAAATCATCATGGCTGGACAGCACAATCTGCTTAATCTGGTCAAGTTGGCTGTGTAAAAAGGTCGCCATCTCCGAAAGCGCATCCCGATGTTCATAGAAAAATTCATTGATAATCATATCATTGGCCAAAAAGTTTTTGCCCTTTTCAAAAGAGTAAACCAGATACCCCTCAATTCGGCCGTCTTTTTCATACCCAACGATGCGACTTTCATTTTTGAACAAATTATCCCACCGGAAATCATGAATATAAGTCATACCATGGGTCCGCTCCGCTATTCGGTTGTAGCAGGCGATGGTGGCGTCCTTATCTTCGGCCGTTAAAAAGCGAACATGGGCCTTTGACTGGCCACGCGGTAAAGAACTTGGGGAAAAGCGATATTCATTAACCTTCGTGCCATAGCCATAGCCCATCTTCTTGTAGAAATCCGGCCGAAATGGGTACAACATCGTCATCGGCACACCTATCTCATGGTAATGATCGTGGAAAAACTCGATCATCTCCTTAGCAACCTTCTCCTTTTTATGAAGCAAGTCAACGGCTACCAATCCCACGCCGCCAACAGGTCTCATAGCGGAAAAGAGATTAACTTGGAAATCATAACAGACCATCCCACCCAGTAGTTCCCCCTCCCGATAAAGGCCATAGATACAGCGATCTGTTGCACTGTACGTCTCCCCCATATTTTTCTTGAATCGCTCTTTATCTTCTGCGCTAGTCAATGGAAAAGCCGGATAGGCATTGCCAACAATTTCAGCAAATCTATCCAAATCACTCTCCGGCATCGGTTTAACCACACTCATTGTATCTCCTCATTGTATCTACTCACGGGGTCTCTAAATCTTCGAGAAAGAAATGTAACGTAATGCCTAATTCGTAACGACGTTCCCTTTCATTACCTCAATTACGCTTTACGCATTACACCCTTTCAAAAATCCCACCTAAAATCAATAAATCATTAATCCATTATAACCCTTTTTGCACCGATGCTGCATCGCTGTAAAATCAATCGGTTCTATTTCCAAACACAAGGAGAAACATTCATGATGTTGTCGCGCAGAGGTGCATTTTCCCGTCCTGCATATTGGTTATTCGCATTATTTTTTCTAATGGCTCTACTATTACTTGTTAGCAATTTAGCCGTGATCAGCGCAGCCGAAAAATCGACCTATGGCGTTCGTCTCTCGCCTGAATCTTGGGCGGCCACATCCAGTATTGAGCCTATCCAAACACTCGATTACGGTGACTTTGTCTGGTTAGAGTTAGAGCAGGAAGATTTTGCGACCCTCCAAGCTGATAATATCGCCTATGAACAGTTAGTCGATGGCTACGCCCTCCGCCTGGGTGAACAAAGCTTTGATGGCAAGTACAGCCCTCCTAACCTTCCAGTAGGCTGGGAAAGTGTCAGCAATGGTCCAGATTTACACCTAGTTCAATTTGCGGGGCCAACAAAAGCGGAATGGCTAACCACGCTTGAAAGCAATAATTTGGAAATCGTCCAATACATTCACCCCTTCACCTATGTCGTTTGGGGGCAAAATGTGGCTGATGCTGTAACGGCCGATCCTACCCTTAGCTCAGTCGTTCGTTGGAGCGGCCCCTTCGCCCCTGCCTATCGCGTCTTACCGAAATGGCGCGGGATGGGCAATTCGGCCGTTGACGTTCACATCCTCATGTATCGTGGGGCCAACACAGAACGGGTGATGCAAAACATCGTCGCCCTCGGCGCTGAATCGCAGGGCAGCAGTGTCCTAAATGACACCTGGGAGATCGCAGGATTCTCAATGTCCGGCAGCTTATTCCAAACGGCCGCTCAAGTTCCTGGCGTCTACAGTATTCAACCTGTCCTGACAGATGGCGGTCTACGCAGTGAAATGAGTAACCAAATTAACGTTGGTAACTACGATGGCAGCAATCAAGCCTTCCCCGGTTATCAAGCCTGGCTAACGGCCGCAGGCGTTGACGGCAGTGGTGTCCTCATCGCCAATGTTGATGGTGGCGTTCTGCAAACCCATCCAGACTTAGTCAACCGGATGCTTGGCTGCACTGGAACCACGTGCAGCACGGCCAACAGTTCCCACGGAACCCACACCGCCGGGATTATGGCCGCCGATGGCACCTCCGGCACAACCGACAGCTTTGGCTTCTTGCGCGGCCAGGGCGTAGCTCCTGGCGCTAACCTCATCGAACAACGGTATTCGCCCTTCTACACCCAACCAGGCGGCATGTTATTAATCATGAAAGATTCCTATAACAACGGCGCTTTGCTCTCTGGCAACAGTTGGGGACCGTCCGGCTTTCCCCAAGGTTATGATGATGACACCATGCAGGTGGACATTGGCGTTCGTGATGCGGTCAACAATGAGGCTGGCAACCAACCGCTAACCTACGTCCTCTCATTCATGAATGGCGGCGGCGGAACCAGCTCTCAAGGAACGCCCGATGAAGCCAAAAATCTGTTTAATATTGGCTCAACTAAGATGCAGACTGGCGGCGGCACTCAGATTTTGGACATCAACGACCTCTCAGCGAACAGCGCTCACGGGCCTGCGCTGGACGGCCGAACGATCCCCCATATGGTCGCTCCTGGTTGCAGCGTCGATTCAACCGATTTGAGCAATGGCTACAGCCTGAAATGTGGAACCAGCATGGCTTCGCCTCAGGTTAGCGGCGGCGTCGCTTTATTCATCGAATATTATCGCAACTTACCCACTGCCTTCCGTTTTGGCCCGGCCGATCCAAGCCCGGCTCTCATCAAGGCCGCTTTCCTGCCCGTTGCCCACGATTTAGCTGGTTTTGATGACGCTGATGGCGGCACGTTGGGCCATCCTTTTGACAGTAAACAAGGTTGGGGACGGATGGATTTAGCCGCCGTTGTCTCGCCCACCATGTCTATCATGTACTTTGACAACCCGACCATTTTCGACAATACGGCCGAAGATTGGAGCTTTACCATCAATCCAGCCGATCCCAGCAAACCCATTCGGATGATGCTAGTTTGGACCGACGCACCCGGTCATGGTCTCGGCGGCAGCACCCCAGCCTGGAACAACGACCTGGATTTGACCGTTCAGGTTGGGGCCAACACCTATTATGGGAATAATTTCAATGGCGACGGCTGGTCAGTACCTGGCGGTTCGGCCGATGATCGCAACAACACCGAAGGAATCTTCCTCGGCCCCACCCCCCCAACAACCGCCACCATTACAGTTGAGGCTGCTAACATTAATTCCGACGGCATTCCCCATCAAGGCGACGATACCGATCAGGATTTCGCCCTGGTTTGCTATAACTGCGTTCAGGGGTCAGATATTGGATTCCTCGTTCGGAGTGATGACAGTATCGAAGAAACCGTATCAATGGGCGAGGTAGTGACCCGTACCCTGGTTGTCAGCAACACCGGTACGACTTCATTCGATTTCACCGTTTCTGAAAGTGCAAACTGGGTTAGCGTGACCCCCTCAGGTGGCACAATAAATTCAGGCAATTCAATGGATTTAGCAGTTGTCTTTGACAGTAACGCAACCGCTGGCGTAGGCAGCTACAACACCAATCTGTCCTTCAGTGGCACTTACGACAACAGTCCGGCCGATGTCAGCCTGATATTGAATGTCGAAGCGCCAACGGAATATAAGATCTATCTGCCAGCCGCTTATGGAGACGGCGGCGCGGCCGCACCCCAAACAAATATCAGCCCCTTCCTCCTTCCTTTCTTCGGCATTGTTGTCTTAGGAGCGGGCTGGTTGACTAACAAAAAGCGTTCAGTAGGAATTTTTTAAACTTGGGTTGGACTGGCGGGAAGTAAAGTTCTAAGGAATTCGAAGGTCACACCCGCCAGTCCAACCCCTACAAAATCGCCGATTTATGAAGGAAAACAATTCGTTTAATTCGTGAAATTCGTGGCTATTCTCAGGAGAAACTTTCATGCAGCAAATAATCGAATGCGTCCCGAACTTTAGCGACGGCCGTAATCCAGACGTTATTAATGCCATCGCCAACGCAATTCGCAACACGCCCGGCGCACACGTCCTCGACGTTAGCTCCGATCCGGATCACAACCGTACCGTCGTCACCTTCGTTGGTGGCCTTTCGGCCGTAGAAGAGGGCGCATTCCAGGCTATCAAAGAAGCAGCCAAGCACATTAATCTTGATGAGCATGAAGGTGAACATCCTCGTATTGGAGCCACCGATGTTTGTCCCTTCATCCCTGTCAAAGGCGTCACCGAAGCCGACTGTGTTGAAATTGCCCAACGGCTAGGGCAGCGGGTTGGCGAAGAACTCGGTATCGCCGTCTATCTATATGGTGCGGCCGCCACCAGCCCAGAGCGTACAAAGCTCTCCAACATTCGTCGGGGTCAATATGAGAAATGGCGCGATGAAGTAGCGACCAACCCAGAGCGGCAGCCAGATTTTGGTCCTGCCGCACCCAAAACTTGGGGGGCGACCGTGATTGGGGTTCGGCCGTTTCTCATCGCATACAATCTCTACCTCAACAGCGACAATGTCGACATTGCCAACAAAATCGCCCGCGCCGTTCGTTTTTCAACTGGCGGACTGCGCTTCGTTCAGGCTATGGGCTTCCTGGTCGAAGGTCAAGCCCAGGTCAGCATGAATTTGACCAATTTCGAGAAAACACCCATCCACCTCGTCCAAGAACTCGTCCGCCGCGAGGCGGCTCGATATGGTCTGACCGTTACGAAAGCTGAGTTAATCGGCATGGCACCCGAAAAAGCGTTACTAGCCGCCGCCCAATGGTATCTTCAAATTGACGATCTCGAAGATGACCAGATTTTGGAAATTCGGTTAGCAGAAGAAAGTGAAAAAGAAATCACGCCCAATGCCTTCATAGATGCAACGGCAGGAAAAACGCCAACGCCTGGCGGTGGCTCAACAGCTGCGCTTGCTGGCGCTTTAAGCGCTGCCCTGGCCCAAATGGTGGCGAACTTAACGGCTGGCCGCAAAAAGTATGCCGAGGTTGAAGCGCAAATTCAGGGTGTTTTAAGTCAGGTCGGGCCGCTGCGTCAATCATTAACGGCCGCAATCGCCGAAGATTCGGCCGCTTTCGAGCAGTTGATGGCTGTTTGGCGCGACAAATCACTCGATGAAGAGGCGAAGGCGGCCGCAGTCGAACAGGCCACCCAATATGCTGGCGAAGTGCCGTTGAAAGTGGCCCGATTAAGCCTGGAAGCGGCCCAACAAGCCGCCATTGCTGCCGAAGTTGGCAATGCAAATGCCGTTACGGATGCGGCAGCGGGAACGATTATGGCTCGTGCGGCCGTTCAAATAGCCGCCATGAACGTCAAAATCAATGCCGTCGGCCTCAAAAACCAGCAGTTGGCCCAAGATTGGGCGACCGAGTTAGCCCAACTCGAAGCCCAAGTTAGTGAGATTGCTGATAAAACGGCCGTCATTGCCGCCGAACGCGGAGGGTTCTAGCTTTGGGCTTGTCATTTAATAAAACCTGCAGAGGGGCGCAATCGGGCTGGCAGCCTGCGTTTTTGCTCCTTATTGGTTGGGTATTCTTAGCGGCTTGTAGTTCTGATGGCGGTGCAATCTCCTTTAGCGACCAGCCGACGGCCGCGCCAACTATTTTACCGCCGACGGCCACGCTTATTCCAACGGCCGTTCTTGAACCCACGCTTCTAGCTGCGCCAGAAAACCAATCGACTTTCAGTTTGCTCGGCGAGGAAGATATTGCAGCCACTGCCACTCAAGCAGTTATAGATGCTTTGCCAACAGCTACCCCCATACCGACAGATACCCCAACGGCCGAACCGACCGATCCCGCCACAGCCACTCCCATGCCCACCTTCACTCCACCCGCCCTGCCTAATACCTCCCCCAATGAACATTACTGGCTCAGACGGCCCGTTCCTGAAGGCAGCGCGGTCTGGACCGACAAGAACTACCCCTATGGCAGCTCAAAGGGCGGCACGCTCCGGACCCATCATGGCGTTGAATTCAATGTGCCAACCGGAACAGAGGTCATGGCGGCGGCTAGTGGTCGGGTGATCTTTGCCGGGTCAGATGACACAACGGTGCTTGGCGAATCGCTCAACTTCTATGGTAATGTCGTTGTCATTCAATTAGACTCGACTTGGGGCGGTCAGCCTGTGTTCAACCTCTACGCTCATCTTTCTGAAGTAAGAGTAACAGTTGGCCAGACGGTAACGGTTGAACACATCCTTGGCCTTTCAGGAGCCAGTGGCATTGCAGATGGCCCCCATCTTCACTTTGAAGTCCGTATCGGCCAAAACAGCTACAACGCCACCTATAATCCTCTATTATGGCTCTATCCCTTCCCAGATCGAGGCGTGGTTGCTGGACGAATTAGCTGGCCCAATGGAACGGCCGCTCGTGATGTTCCCGTCACCCTGCGCCGGATCGATGCCCCCTCTGCTTATGCCGCCACCACTACCTATAGCAGCAACAGCGTCAACAGTGATGCCTTGTGGCGTGAAAACTTTGTCCTGGATGATGTCACGGCCGGATACTACGAACTTACAGTTGGTAGTGGTGATGACAAAATAACAGTTGAGTTATGGGTCTATCCTTACAAAACAAGTCACGTCGAGATCATCTTAGAGTAACCGGTCAAATAGCCATTCTCAATTTGAATAAAATCCTCCTGCTTCAAACCAACATTTGCAACGAAACCCCATCCATCAATCTCGTTAAGCGTTTTTGAAGCGATTGTTTTGCTATGCTCTTCATCATGGGTCGTTTGTCGAAATTTTGTTGTAAAAACGGCCGAATCAACACTTGGAGAGGATGATGAACAAAAAAGAAAGCTATCACGCTTACCTATTACGAATCTGGCGCGATGATGAGCAAAGTCCGTGGCGGGCCATGCTCGAATGCACCCACACGGGGAATCGCCACAATTTCGCCGATCTCGAAAAATTGGTCTCCTTCATCCAAAATAGTTCAGAAGAAGGCAATAACGCTTTCGTGATTGGAAACATCTAGCTTATAAGAACCATTACTGCACCACATACTAAAGGCAACCGAATTGAGTTTCACGGATATTTATCTTGCCCTACATATCTTCCGCTACTATAATGCCAACGGATGAGAAGACAAATGAAGCTGAGTCTGAACATGCACTCAGTTTCGTGCCAATGAAAAGAGAAAATTTGCAACAATGATTCCAATATACCAATCAAATGGGGCGTGGGTGGCTGTTTATCAAAAAGGAAATGTCTTTAATATAGATGGAGAGTGGCTTGGATTTTTAGTAGGCAGAGAGGTGTTTGATCCGGCTGGTCTATATCTTGGCTTCTTAAGTGATGATCGCCGATTGCTGCGAAAACGGTCAATTAGTAATGAGCCTCCCCATCACATCGCTCCACCCAGACCTTCCAGACCTCGTATTCCAGCCTCAATGCCACTCGCACCCTTAATGCGCGAACTGCCCCACCAAATAATTGATATGTTTGAAGAGTATCCTGAGCGACTGATCTATATTTCTGAAACGCGACCGGATATGGAATAACAAAAAGTAAATGAGTAATTAATGGAAGAAAAACGCCCGTCTGAATCGAGAGTGACTTTAACCCAGCTGATGGGGCCAGGCGTGGCCAACATCCTGGGCAATGTGCATGGCGGCCATATTATGCGGCTGTGTGATGAGGCTGGCGGTATGTGTGCCAGCAAATTTGCCCGACATCCTTCCGTCACGGTTGCCGTTGATTCGATGACCTTCCATTCCCCCGTTCACATCGGCGATCTAGTCACGGTTACGGCCGAAGTCACCTGGACTGGCCGAACCTCAATGGAAACGCGAGTAGTTGTCTCGGCCGAAAATGTTATCACTGGCGAAACAACCCATACCAATACCGCTTACTTCGTCTATGTCGCGCTGGGAGAGAACGGCCGACCTACCCCTGTCCCAGACATCTTATGCGTCACTGAAGAAGAAAAAGCCCGCTATGAACGGGCCACCGCACGTCAGGCATACCGCCTGCAACAGCGCAAGCTGCAAAACCTAGACACGACCTCCTCATGAGCCAGCGTTCTCAACTATTAGACCTCCTACGAGGCCACTCAACCGCTAAGCAGATTTTAGACCTGCCAGAGACCGATTTGGGCTTGGCCGAATTAGAACCATTCCCCTTCTTAGGCATCATCGGCCAGCAAGAGATGAAATTAGCGCTGATGTTAGCTATCATCAACCCCCTTGTTGGAGGCGTTTTGCTCATTGGTTCCAGGGGGACGGCCAAAACAACGGCCGCTCGTTCCCTCATTGACCTTCTACCTAAGCGCCGCCGAAGCCTCTGCCAAAATGGATGTACAGAAGAACGGCTTGAACAAGACGGTTTGGATGGCATCTGCCAAGACTGCGCCCAAAAGGTCGGCTATGGCGAATCGCTGACGACTGAAGATCGGGTACGGCTGGTGGAGCTACCCCTAAATGCTCGAATAGATGATGTCGTGGGTGGTATCAACGAGCGCTTGGCGTTGGAGCAGCAACGGGTGCGCCTGGAACAAGGCATTTTGGGCGGAGCCGATGGCAATATCCTCTATATCGACGAAGTAAATCTACTCGACAGCCAGGTGACAAATGCCATCTTGGATGCCGCCGCTCAAGGCTTTTATATCGTCCGCCGGGGTCCGCAAAATTTGCGTTATCGCTCCCAATTTTTGTTGATCGGCTCTATGAACCCTGAAGAAGGTCAACTGCGGCCCCAAATTATGGATCGGTTCGGCCTGCGGGCCGTTGTCCGGGGACTAAAAGAGCCAGAAGAACGTTATAAGATTTATGAGCAATCTATCTTTTACCGTAAGAACCCCGAAAAGCTAGCGGCCGTTTATGCCGAACAAACCTTAGCCCTGGCTGAAGAAGTGAATGAGGCTCGAAATCGACTGCCAAAGGTAACGCTCGACAAAGAGGCCATTGCCTTAGGATTATCCCTCATTCAGCAGTTACAAATTGATTCCAGCCGAGCTGAGATCACCCTCTTTGAAGCCGCTCGCGCCCACGCAGCGGCCGATGAACGTCTGGAAGCCAACCCGGCCGACATTCAAGCTGTTGCCCTGCTGGCCCTTCGCCAACGTCAAAGTAAAGGACTGGTGGAATTCTTTGAGAATCAACAGGTAGAAGACGCTAAAGTTGTGGATTTATTAAACAACCCAGACAAAAAAGACAAAACGGCCGCGCAGGATTCTTCAACTTAAATTGATGATTTCCCGGCGCGTCCACCCGCTTCTATGGTTGGCATTCACCCTTATTTTAGTCGGCTATTTTATGGTCTGGCTGCCCCAACCTGTCGTTGGCCTTTCGCTCATCGGCCTTGAGATGGGTGAATGGGTCAAGTTCTTACCCCAAGTGCAAGCCGGAACGGTTCCAGATCGCAATCTCTTCTACCTGCCCCCCGTTTTGCTGGGCCTAATGATGATCCTTTGGACGGCCGATTGGCCCAACAGCCGTTGGCAAACCTGGACTTTACGCGGGCTGGCTTTCACAGTCAGTTTATTATCCTTCCCTGCCATCGAAGCCATACGAGACGAACCATCAGATCAGTGGCTGTTAAGAATTGGGTTGATTGGCTTGGTGGGCTTATCGGCCGTTTTAAGTCCCCTCTTAAACCGACTATCTGAAAAAGTCCAGCCTAGCCTATTACTTGTATTTGCCCTCATTGGTATTATTCTACCCGGTTGGGCTTATGCGGCCGTTCGTCCTGTCATCGCCGACCTACTAAGAACAGACATTGGCATTGGCCCCGGCCTCCTGCTCCACATTGTTGGCAATTTCCTGGTAATTCTGGCGACAGTTGTAATTTTGCTTCAACGCCCAACGAGAGATTCGTAACGAGCCTTTGAAAAAGAAAAAGTGGAAATCAAGGATTGTGCATAACGAATTATACAATCCCTCATTTCCACTCTCCACAGCCAAAACCAGCCTAAACGAGGTCTTGCTCCCAATCAGACCCCTACCTACCGGTTACTGACATCTGGTTAATTAGTCATATTTTCTTTGATATAACTGACGGCCTCGCCGACCGTTGTGATTTTTTGGGCCTCTTCGTCAGAAATTTCACCATCGAACTCTTCTTCAAAAGCCATAATTAACTCGACCAGATCTAAAGAATCGGCCTCCAAATCTTTGCGGAAGCTAGAATCGGTTTTCACATCGTTTGCTTCAACACCAAGCAAATCAACAATAATATCTACCACACGTTCTTCAGTGGTTTTGTCTGTCATTTATATATTCTCCTTAGGGTAAAATTCTATATATTGTTATAGCCAAAAAATGGCATCCATAATAAATAGATCAAACTGGGGCAACAAGCAGTTGTGAATGGTGGCAATGCCCAAGCGCTAACTAGAAACGCGTAACATTTATTTATAAACTAGCAGAGCAATTTTAGAACTGATAACGAGATTGTCAAGTCCGCTTGCTCTCAAAATCGTTTAACCCCTCTTCTAACTGAAAGTTACGAGGTTGAGTGAAAGGTTGAAATTAGCAAAAAATGGAGGCTAAGAATTTTCCGAAAAAAAATCTTGCTTTTAAGCTTGTCAAGCGATAAGCTGAAGGGGTGAAAAAAAGACATGTCACCCTCACAGAAGCTCATTTTTCTGAATGTTGATTATATGAATGGATCTATTCACCCATAGCCGTCAGGCTCAGATTGAAAAAGAATCTCCCCTGGCAAACCGAATGCGGCCTCGTACTTTGGACGAGTACGCTGGACAAGAGCATATTGTGGGGCCTGGCCGTCTCCTTCGTCGCGCCATCCAAGCCGACCAACTTTCTTCCCTTATTTTTTATGGTCCACCCGGTACTGGCAAAACCACCCTGGCGATGGTCATTGCCAACAGCACTCGCAGCCATTTCATCACCATCAACGCTGTTCTATCTGGAGTAGCCAAGATTCGGGAGGCTATTGCTGAGGCCCAGGAACGACGCAACCTTTATGGACAACGAACCACCCTTTTTGTCGATGAAGTCCATCGTTGGAACAAAGCCCAACAAGATGCCCTGCTGCCCCATGTCGAGAAGGGGACGATAATTCTGATTGGAGCCACCACCGAAAACCCCTATTTTGAGGTCAATAAAGCGCTGGTCAGCCGCAGCCGTATATTTCAGTTGAAACCCCTGACGGCCGAAAACCTCCGCCAGATTGCCCAACAAACATTACAGGATGAAGAGCGAGGCTATGGCGCATTGGATGTAGAACTGGTTCCCGAAGCTTTAGAGCATCTAGTCGATATAGCCAATGGTGATGCACGCGGCGTATTGAATGCCCTTGAATTGGCTGTTGAGACAACGCCGCCAGATGAGAACGGCCGCATCCTCATTGACCTTTCCGTTGCCGAAGAGTCGATCCAGCGCCGAGCCGTCCTCTATGATAAAGAAGGGGATGTCCATTACGACACTATTTCAGCCTTCATCAAGAGCTTGCGTGGCTCCGACCCTGACGCTGCCCTCTATTGGATGGCGAAGATGGTTTATGCCGGGGAAGACCCCCGTTTCATTTTTCGGCGCATGGCGATTGTGGCCGGAGAAGATGTAGGCATGGCTGATCCAAATGCGGCCGTTGTCGTCGCAAGCTGTTGGGAGATATTTGAACGCATTGGGATGCCTGAAGGCCGCTTCCCCCTGGCTCAAGCCGCCCTCTACCTTGCCACCTGCCCCAAATCCAATTCGACCCTAGCCTTTTTCGATGCTTTGGCAGCCGTTGAAACTGAACAAGAAGCGGATGTGCCGAATCACCTAAAGGATGGCAACCGAGATAGCGAAGGGTTTGGTCATGGCAAAGGTTATCTTTACCCTCACGCCTATCGGGATCATTGGGTGGCCCAACAATACTTGCCTCAATCTTTGCAAGGTAAGCTCTTCTACGAGCCGAGTGACCAGGGCTATGAACGCGACATTCGCACCCAGGTGGCCCAACGACGAGAAGCGCAGTTGGCGGCCATGGTCGAACAGGACGTGGCCGGGGAGGTACTGACCACCAGCCCAACTGACCGGGGCCGTGATGCTTGGTTGCAGCGCACCATCGCCAACAGTGGCCGAAATTTGGGCCAACTGCGGGAACGGCTCTTTGAAATAGCGGCCGTTCAACGCCATCATCTTATCCTCGATTTGAATGCCGCCAGTGGTCTCCTGACCTGGGAAGCGCTCCGGCAAGCGCCTGAAGGTGGCGTTTGGGCCTTAACGGCCGATATGCAAGCGGGTGAGGCACTGCGTCAACAAGCGGGCCGTTTGCCAGAGTTGGAACAGCCAGTCATTTTGGTTGGGGAGCTAAGTGAACTCGATTATCTATTCTCCTTACGAGGTGAAGAAACAGTACAATTTGATCGCATTATCGGCCGTAATGCTTTCACCCGTAACGAAAACTGGGAAGCGGCCTTTGTCCAGTTAGCTCAAAAACTGCTGCCAGACGGCCGACTCATTTTGGGCCAAACCATTCCCCGTCTCGGCCAACGGCTGTACAAATTGGTCGATTGGTCGAGCCTGCCAAAGACATTGGCCAAGAAGGTTGCCAAAGCAGAAGAGGCTATCTACCATGATACCGACGATCCGCTGGTCAATTGGGAGGTGGAGGATTTGGTCGCAGCGTTGGAAACAGCTGGATTTTCAGTCGAAATCCAGCTTGAAAAGCAGCTTGCTCGGCAGCAAATTGGCTCAAAACAGCTTGAGCGTTGGTTTGGCGAGAGCGGTGATGGTCGTGTTAGTTATGGAAAACGGTTAGAGGATGGGGGAATAAAGGCCAAAGACGTTGAACGGGTCGCATCCCTGTACCGCAAAAAATTAACAGACCAAATTGTGGATTGGCAAACAACAATCGCTCTAATTAGAGCCTTTCTGCCCTAAAAATTTATTAAATATCGCCAACTCCTACTCCTTTAATCAATCAAGATGGTCAAATTAAAAACCCTCTCCAGATGACCATCTTGACCATCTTGACCACTTCCCAAACGATGGCTGAGCAGTTTATGCGGAGGAGAGACAGGAACGTTATAATAGACAGCATGATACGAATTGACGGTCGCACTCCCGACCAACTCCGCCCCATTGAATTTGAAATTGGATTTAGTAAATATGCTGAAGGCTCTGTCCTAGTTAAATTCGGTGATACCCACGTCTTGTGTAATGCCACCCTCGATGAGAACCTTCCCCGTTGGTTGCGTAACCTTTCCGATCCGCACGGCTGGGTAACGGCCGAATATGCCCTTTTGCCCCGCAGCACTGGCCGCCGCGTCCAGCGCGAGCAGCGTTGGCCCAAAGGTCGCACTCAGGAGATTTCGCGGCTCATCGGTCGCAGCTTAAGAATGGCCGTTGATCTCCACGCCCTGGGGCCGCGCCAATTTATCATCGACTGTGATGTGCTTCAGGCCGACGGCGGCACGCGAACAGCAGCCGTTACGGGCGGCTGGCTGGCCCTGCGCTTGGCTCTCCAACCACTGATCGAAAGCGGTGTTGTATCCCCCAATGCCATCCGCCACCAAATCGCCGCCATTAGTGTCGGCATTGTCGATGAAACCCCCATGTTAGACCTGGCATATACTGAAGATGTTGCCGCCGCCGTCGATTTGAATCTGGTGATGACGGCCGTTGGAGAAGTGGTCGAAATCCAGGGAACGGGCGAGAAAGCGCCATTCTCATTAGGGGATCTTCAAGAACTCGTTGACCTGGCTGCTAGTGGGATAAGCCAATTGGTTGAGGGTCAACGGGCGATGATCAAATAATTAAAGATTTAGAGGAAATCCCGCAAAGTTTGCAAATATCCTTTGCGCCTTCTCGTGAGCTATATTTTAAAGGTAAATTGAGTTGAAAATGAAAGAGTGGCAAAAAGCGGCCGAAAGCAGATTTGATGAGATGGTTCGGGTTCGGCGTGATTTTCATCGGCACCCGGAAATAGGTTTCCAGGAAACAAGGACGGCCGCCATCGTCGCCGAAAAGCTGACCAATCTTGGGCTAGAAGTCCAGCAAGGCATTGGCCAAACTGGTGTTGTTGGATTGCTAGAAGGTGATCGACCTGGCCCAACAGTGCTGCTTCGTTTTGATATGGATGCCTTACCCGTCACTGAGTTAAGCGATGTTGCTTATGCTTCTCAAAATCCTGGGGTCATGCACGCGTGTGGACATGACGGTCATACTGCAATGGGATTGACCCTGGCAGATATGATGGTCGCCAATCAGAAAGAGATGGCAGGAACCCTGAAGTTTCTTTTCCAACCTGCTGAAGAGGGTTTGGGGGGGGCTTTGGCCGTTATAGCTGATGGCGTCCTTGATAATCCTAAGCCTGATGTAGCTCTGGCCATGCACCTCTGGACACCATCTCCTTTCGGAAAAATACGGGTTGTTGAAGGTCCCTGTATGGCTTCTTCGAGTGTTTTTACACTAACTGTCCAGGGTAAGGGCGGACATGGCGCAGCCCCCCATTTGGCTGTGGATCCAATCCTGGCTGCCGCCCACATCGTGGCCGCTTTCCAAAGTATCGTCAGCCGTAATGTGAACCCCCAAGACAGCGTCGTTGTATCTGTTGGCCAATTTACGGCCGGAACGACCTTCAATGTCATTCCCAATGAGGCGACAATGAAAGGAACTGTTCGTAGTTATAACAATGATCTTCATCGCATGATTTATCGTCGCATTCTGGGGATGGCTCGAAACATGGCTACTGCCTTTAGCTGTGAGGCTCATATGGAGACGATAGCGATTGTTCCGGCCGTTCAAAACGCGCCAGAACCAACGGCCGTTGTTCGTCAGGCGGCAAGCAAAGTGGTTGGTGAAGAGAACGTGTTAAACACCCGGACAATGGCCTCAGAGGATATGGGTTTTATCCTAGAAGAGATACCAGGTTGCTATTTTTTCATCGGGGCGGGAAATGACGACAAAGGTTTTAACTATCCTCACCATCATCCCCGTTTTGATTTCGATGAACGGGCCATGCTCAATGGGGTGATGACAATGGCTGAGGCCGTGGCTGAGTATGTTTTTTAGGGGAGTGGTTATACGAGCATCTTAACTACGAATCCATCAGGTAAATGCAATGTGAGGAAATTACACGCCTTGATTGAGTTGTGCTAAAGTTGCCATGTATGCTGACAAAAACCTTTTCGGATCTACAAACCCAGCAGCTAAAATCCAGACTTAACTCACTAAAAATTGTATTACTTGTTGGTGGCGTTGGCGGCGCGAAGTTGGCCGATGGATTTGCCCAGCTTGTTGAGCCGGAGAACCTCACCATTATCGTTAATACGGGAGATGACTTTAGCCACTTAGGTCTGAACATCAGTCCAGATATTGATACTATTTTGTATACGCTGGCTGGCGTTGCAAACTCGGAAACGGGCTGGGGGCGGGTTGGAGAAAGTTGGCGAACGATAGAAGAAGTCGGCCGTCTTGGCGGGCCAGATTGGTTCAGATTAGGTGATCTTGATTTAGCCACCCACCTCACCCGCACGCACCTGATGGCAAACGGCCGAACTTTAACGGAAGCAATACAACATCTTTGCGACCGTTTTGGTGTTACAGTACCTATACTACCCATGAGCGACCAGCCCGCGCCGACGATGATCGAAACGGCCGAAGGGCTGTTGCCCTTTCAAAATTGGTTTGTTGAGCGTCAATGGCAGCCGATCGTTAAAAAGATTCACCTCCCGGATGATGTTCGAGCAACCCCTCAGGTTGCAGCGGCACTTCAACAGGCAGACTATATTACTATTGCGCCTTCGAACCCGTTCGTTAGCATAGACCCTATATTAAACGTTTATCCTATCCGGGAAATGATTAGCGATCTACCTGAACTGGTTTCGGCCGTTAGCCCCATTATTGGCGGAAAGGCAGTAAAGGGGCCAGCGGCGAAGATGATGACAGAGATGGGGATGACTGTTTCGGCCGAAGCGGTTGCTGAGCATTATGGTGATTTGCTTGATCTATTTGTTTATGATGATCGGGATTCAGCGATAATAAGAGACCCTTTTGCGGACTTATTGCAGACAAATACATTAATGAATAACCAGAGAGATCGCCTAAATCTGGCCGCTACGATTTTACATTATCTATTAGATTGGAGTTCTTAATACAATGATTATATGGGCTATTGTCCCCGTTAAACCATTACGTGAAAGTAAAAGCCGTTTGTCCCATATCCTTTCTTCTGAGGAGCGGGCAGAGTTGACCAGGAAAATATTGAGTGATACGTTAAAAGTATTGGGAAAGGTGAAAGATATTTTTCGGACGATGGTGGTTAGTCGTGATCCGGCCGTTTTGAAGATCGCTCGTAAGCATGGGGCCTTGACTTTTAGTGAGTCGGACAAACAGGATTTGAATATGGCATTGACGCGAGCCACCCATGTTGCTGTGGCTCAACAGGCAAATAGCATATTGGTGTTGCCCTCGGATTTACCTTTTCTGACTCCTGAAGACGTAGAGTTGATGATTAACAGCTTAGAATTGGACAGCCGAAATGGCAACGGCAATGGATATCATATCCACAAGCGGGCGATTACCATTTGCCCTGACCACAATGAAGAAGGAACCAACGCTCTTCTTCTCTCTCCCCCAACTGGTTTTGTCTATCGTTATGGTGAAAAAAGTTATCAAAATCATTTGGATGAAGCAGAGCGGTTGGGCATGAAACGGCGTAGAGTTAATTCTCCTGGGATTATGTTCGATCTTGATACAGAGCATGACTGGGAAACGTATTATGCCATGATGAACCCGGATCAGGTGGGCGAGTTAGTCTAATCGCTGTCCAGCGATTAGATTGCCAATTATTTTTATTGTAATGGTAGGGGGAGCTGCCAATGTTTTCCGGTGGTGTTGACCTGAATACGGGTGATCCATTTGACCCAATTGACCCCTCGCTGACCAGGGGCGACTAAACGAATCGGGAAACCATGTCCATGTGATAACGGCTGTCCAGCAACGGCCGTTGCCAACAAATAACCCTGCGCTTCGGCTAGACCAAACCGCCGCTTATAACCCGAAATTGCTTCAAAGGTGACACTCGCTGCTTCCTCAGTTGGCTTGGCTAACGCCAGTAGCTTACTTATCGCTACCCCCGACCATTCCTGTTCGCTGTACCAACCACCTGTGCAATCGAGAACGGCCGTTACCTCCATGCCAACCATCTCTAATACCTGCTGATAGGATAGCGTGATCGATTCCTCAACCGCCCCGCTAATCCTCAACTGCCAGTCAGCAGGATCAATTGGAGACGGCCGATCCGCAATCCAACTGACGCTGGGGAAAAGACCTGTAAAGCTGCCTGTTTCATAGGAGCCAGTGAAGCGCCTATTGGCCCCTGACAGCCGCCCCCATTGTCTGACTTTATCGCTTGCCAGCCATAAACCTAGCCCCGCTAAGCCTGCCCCAAAAGAGCGCAAGAAGGTTCGTCGTCCCAATGCGTGGGGAACGCGGAAAATCCAGCGTAGATGCCAGGCGTGCCAAGCCATGAGAAGCAGCAATGGTACAGCCAGGAAAATGTGGAGGGTTACTAAACTGAAACCGAGCAGATATTGGGGGCCGTTGAATGTCCAGAACAGACCGAAAACCAACGTTCCGATGAGTAAAAACAGCATGACAGCAAAGGCAATTCGCCGACGATTGAAGCCAGCTCCCCGTTTATAGACCTGGAGGATAATATCGCTTTTCCTGAGCAAGACCCAAGTAATGGCATAGGCCCCGATGCCGTGAATCCAGAGGAGCCAGCGGTTGTCGGAACGGCCGTTGATAAAGCCTAAATAGCCGCTTACAAATTGTACAACGATGAGGAATAGCAGTAGGATATTAGCCCAAGGATGACGCATGATAATCCCATTCTACCAGGAGATTCTTACAGATGGATGAACATCAGGAAAAAATTTACCAGCGACTAACAGAATTCTATGCAAGCGGCAGCGTTCCCTGGGATGATGTTCTGCCACCGCCGGAGGTTATTGCGCTGTTGGAAGAGCAGCCATCTGGCCGAGCGTTGGATTTAGGTTGTGGCTATGGGCGGGCTTCTATCTATATGGCTCAACTAGGTTGGGAAGTAGACGGGGTAGATTTTGTGCCACACGCTGTGACCGTTGCGGCCAAACGAGCTAGAGAAGCTGGGGTTGATATTCGCTTTCATATTGCTTCTGTGACCGACCTCGACTTTTTAGCAGGCGGTTACGACTTTGTTCTTGATGTGGGCTGTGTCCATGCTTTGGATGAGAAAGGCATTACCGTATACCAAACTCACTTGAAACGGCTGCTGCGAACAGGCGGCAGTTATTTGCTTTATGTCCGGCTCCAAGATGTGGCTGAAAAAATTGCCGATGAAGGGCCTAAAGGCGTTCCAGAGAAGTTGCTACGAGATGTCTTTTCAGATGGCTTTGCGCTGGAAAAGGTTGAGAAGGGGATAACCAATGTGGAAGGAATGGAACCTTGGGAGTCAGCTTGGTTTTACTTTAGGAGAAGTGAATTGTGAAGTTGCCCGGACTGACCCGGCAACTTCACAATCCATTATTCGTTCTTACTGTTCTTCCCCGGGTTGGTTTTGCCCTGATTCGCTTTCGGATAATAGGGTGTCAATGCCTGATTGGAAGACATTGAAAGGCTGAGCGCCAGTGATTGGGTAGCCGTTCATGAAGAAGGCGGGAGTTCCTGTAACGCCAAATTCAACCCCTTGCTGCAAATCGGCATTAACGGCCGCTTCATATTTGTTGGTTTCCAAACATTGGGTGAATTCGGCCGTGTCTAGCCCCATTTCAGTGGCATAAGCCGCGAATATTGGGATAGGATTGGACACACTCCATTCCTGTTGGCGGTTGAATAAGATATCATGCATTTCCAGATAAGCATCCTGGTCCCCAGCACAACGGGCTGCTTCAGAGGCCTTTACTGCTTGAGGGTGAATGCTGCTTAAGGGAAAATCTTTGAATACATATTGCACTATTCCCGTCTCAACATATTCCTGGAGGATTTGGGGATAGGTTTGCTGATGATGTCGGCTGCAATAAGGACATTGGAAATCGGTAAACTCTACAATCGTAATGGGTGCATTGGGATCGCCGATTCGGAAAGCATCTCCGAGGGCGATGGCTAGCGGATACTCTTGTTGAGGCGCTTGGGGTTGTTGTGGTTCAGGTTGGGATGGTTGGGTAAAGGCTTCGGCCAATGTCCCTTCTTCGGCTAAACCGACGGCGATTTCAAAGTGTTCAAATGGCCTGGCTCCATTCAATGGGTAGCCATCTATGAAGAAATGGGGGGTTCCGTTAACCCCTAATGACCGACCTTCTTGAAGATTGGTTTCGACAGCATCGTTAAAACGGCCGCTTTCCAGACATGCTCCAAATTCTTGGGTATCCAGATTTAATTCGCGGGCCATGCCAAGCAGCGCTTCCGTTGCCGCCGCTTCACCGTTGCCAGCCCAAACAGACTGCTGGGCAAAGAGGGCATCGTGCATCTCCCAATAGGCTTCTTGTTCCCCGGCGCAGCGCGCGGCGGCGGCGCCAATGCGGGCATCTGGGTGGAGCTGATCCAGGGGGAAATCTTTCAGGATGTAATAAACACGGCCAGTTTCAACCATCTGCTGCACAACCTGGGGCATGGTTTGGCTGGAGTGTTGGGAGCAATAGGGGCATTGATAGTCAGTATATTCCACAATGGTAATTGGGGCATTAGGGTCGCCCATTGCCGCTGCGAACTCATTGGAAATGGTGGCTGGCGTTGGGGCCACGGCTGGTTGTTGGGGTTGGTCGTTGCCGGTGGCGCTGCCGCTGCTTGTTCCGGCAATTGGCTGGCCGGCATTAACGGCCGCAATGGCGCTTTCAAAGACTGAAATTGGCTGGGCACCGACTAATAGCTGTCCATTGACCAGGAAACTAGGGGTTCCAGTAATGCCGAAGCCTGAGCCATTGTTCAAATCCTCTCGAATCGCTTCCTGGTACGGTGGCGATTCTACACAGGCGCTAAAGGCTTCCGAATCTAAGCCGATTTCGCTCGCTAGACCAACAAAAAATGTATTGGCCTGGTTATTTGACCAACTGCTGGTTGTTAAAAAGAGGCGGTCGTGCATGTCCCAAAAAGCGGCCGCACCTTGCTCGCCAGCACAACGGGCGGCAATGGCAGCGACATTTGCTTGGGGGTGAAGGGTAGTCAAAGGGAAATCGTAAAAGACAAGGACAACTTCCCCATTAGCAATTTGGTTATCTTCTAAGGCAGGCATCGTTTGGCTCACAAAACGGGCACAGTAAGGACATTGAAAATCTGAATACTCTTCAATGACGACCGGGGCATTTGGATCGCCCCGGAAGGCATGACCATCTTTGGTAAAACCAACTGTCAAGCCTTTGCTATCCGTTTCAATTGAATTAGGCGCAACATCCAGACTGTTTTCCCCAGTTTTGATAATTGTGTCTGGATTTTCATCGGAAGCAGCCTCTTCCGAGCCGCCCTGGCTTGGCCCACAGGCAACGACGATTAAGGCCAATATTGAAAGAAGGATAATAAAAATGATGAATTTATTTCGTGGTTTAAGGAATGTCATCTTCTTCTCCGAGATTTACTACCAATTGACGCAATATTTGAGCGTCTTAATAGGATTATGGCTATATCTGAAGCGGCTGGCAAATCAGCGATTTATTTCTCAGGTGTCCCTAAAGAAACTCATTTCTCATTTTCGCCGCTGGTTGGCGTTTGTGATAGACTTACCCATTCGTTTAATGGAAATTTCTATTGTAATGAATAAATTTGCTCTTTACTATCAAAAAGAACGAAGTGAACGATGGTTGTTCGTTTCATCTTTGTTAATATGTTTCCTAATTTGTTTGGGCCTCCTGATTTCCCCTGCTATGGCACAGACTCAGAACGGGTTTTCCCAGCCAGTATCTGGCGATGTATTGTCTGGTGTTGTTATTGTGCAGGGAACGGCGACGGATAACAGTTTTCTGCGTTACGAATTGGCTTTTCTGCATCAATCTGGCCCAAATAGTGATTGGATCGTTTTTGCTCAAGGGGATCAGCCAGTTGTCAATGGGACTCTGGCGGTTTGGGATACAAGTGTTGGCAGCGCATCAAATCGGGTGTTTCCAGACGGCCGTTACCAGCTGCGATTGCGAGTCGTTCGTCAAGATTTCAACTATGATGAGTATTTTGTCATTGACCTAACGATTGCAAATGATTCTGGCACGCCGACCGCAACACCTACACTGACCACAACTGTAACGGTGGCGGCAGCAACGCCAGACGCAGTTGAAACGACACTGCCTGAGCTAACCCAATCTCCCCCGGATGTGCTGCCCTCATTAACGCCCTTTCCAACCCCCTCACCCCAGGCCACTCCAGTAAATGAACCTCTAGGCCCTGGCAGTGGAAATAATGGTGGAGAAATAGAGGAAAGACAGGGGGTGTTTGAGCAGATTAGTGGGATCGATACCAGTCAATTTGGGCAGGCATTTTGGCAAGGTGTCCGCATTGTTGCCTTTGTTTTTGCTGCTTTGTTCGCTTACCTTCTGCTGCGCGGCCTTTTTCGACGGCTGTGGCGACTATTTTCAAATAAATATTTACGATGAGCCATATCGAAGACATAGATAATAAGAATCAGAAGCACCTCATTGCGGGGTTGGGTAATCCTGGTCGCCAATACCGCGCAAACCGTCATAACATCGGCTTTATGGTGGTTGATCAGTTGGCGGAAAAATATGGTATTCGTCTCGGCCGTGTTCAACATAAGGCTATTACTGGCGAAGGACGGATCAAAGATCGGGCGGTTATCCTGGTTAAACCTCAAACTTATATGAATCGTAGCGGGGATTCGATTGGGCCACTGGCAAAATATTTCAAAGTGCCATTAGAGAATGTCTTAGTTATCTATGATGAGATTGATTTGCCTTTTGGGACGCTGCGTTTACGTTCTCAGGGTGGCTCTGGCGGTCATAATGGTATGAAGTCGGTTATTCACCATTTAGGGAATGATTTTCCCCGACTGCGGCTGGGTGTTGGACGGCCGTCTGGCCGAATGCCCCCCGCTGCCTATGTCCTGCAAGATTTTGGCAAAGATGAGCAGCCGATTTTGTTAGAACTGCTCGATTCGGCCGTTGAAACGATCGAGACGATTCTGACAAATGGAGTTAATTTAGCGATGACGCGCCATAATGGAGTCGTTGGTCAAGAATGAATCTCTCTGGCATCTTAGACATCTATGAGCAACTGCCTGCATATCAGGCATTTATCGAACAGCTTGGGCAGGAGGACGGCCGTCCCTTAGGTTTGGATTTAACCGCCCGCCCGCCACTCTTAGCCCAAATCTTTTTGGCTTGTAAACGGCCGATTCTCTTTGTTACTGGTCGAGTCGAAAACGTCCCCATCTGGCAGCAATCCTTAGAAGCTTGGCTGCCGGATAGCAATGCGGTTGTTCGGTTTCCCGAACCCACCCCCTTGCCCTATGAGCGCGGTCCTTGGAGCGAGCGATCCCGACAAGGGCGCTTGGCTGTCTTTTCTTACTTGATGGCTGGTCAACATCCCCTCCTACCAGAAGCAGGGCCGCCCCAACTAATCATGACCTCGATGCGGGCTTTGATGCAGAAAACGCTGCCCCGCCGTCGTTTTCTGGCTGCAACCAGGGTTATTCGGGTGGGGCAGATCTTAAACTTGGAAAAGGTCATAGATGGTTGGCTGGATGCAGGGTATGAAGCGGCTAGCGTCGTTGAATCGCCAGGGCAGTTCAGCCGTCGGGGTGGTATCCTTGACATTTTTCCGGTTGGGGCTGACTATCCGGTTCGGGTCGAACTATTTGGGGATGAGATAGAGACTATTCGGGCTTTTAATCCAGCCACACAGCGCTCATTGGAGGAGCGGAATGGGCCAATTAATCGCATTCTGGTTCCGCCATCTAGAGAAGTCCTATTAGCGGACGTACCAGATCTGGGTCATCGATTGGCCGAGAACGGGGCGGCGAAGCCAAACGACTTACCAAATTGGCAGGATGATATTGACGATCTGGTGGCGGGGAATGCGATGCCGAATTTGGAATATTATCTGCCCCTGGCCTATAAGAAACCTGCTTCATTGCTTGATTATTTGCCGGATGAGACGCTGATTGTGGTGGATGATCTGGCCGATGTAATGGTTAGGGCTGAGGAGCTGCGGGAACAGGCGAGGCAGTTATCAGAGGAACAACCTGATTTGCCGCCTGATTTTCCTTCGCCGCTTTTTGACTGGAAAGATCTGAAAGGGCGAATTGACCCCAAAAGGCTAATTGTCTTAGGGGAGGATGAAGACCCAGAAAACGCTGCCCGGTCGCCGCTGTCTGAGGTGTTTCAGCCAGGGCCACGATATGGGGGACAGGTTCGGCCGTTCCTTATGCAACTTCGTTTTGCTCAAAATGAAGGTGAACGCACGATTGTCGTTAGTCGGCAGGTACAACGGCTTGCCCATCTTTGGCAGGAAGAGAACAAGGACACGACCTTTTTGGAAAACGGCCGTGCGCCAGTTGAGTTACTTGATAACTTGCCACCACCGGGTAGCATCACCTTCGTTCAGGGCAGTCTGGCAGGTGGTTTTTTAGTTGAAAAGCAGGAAGATGCCCCTTCGGATCGGGCCGATTTACGAGACAAGGTACTATTAAACTTACTGACTGATGCTGAGATTTTTGGCTGGAATCGGCCGGAACCTCGGCGTCGCAGCCGTTCTCGGCCGGTTGCCCCGGAAACCTACTATTCAGATATTGAGCCGGGTGACTACGTCGTTCATTTGGAATTTGGTGTTGGTCTGTTTAACGGCCTGGTGGTTCGTAATATCGGTGGCATGGAACGTGAGTACCTCCAAGTACAGTTTGCCAATACTGATGTATTGTATGTACCCGTTCATAATGCTGATCGTTTAAGTAAGTGGATCGGGCCTGAAGAACGTCGGCCTGACCTGCATCGTTTAGGCGAAAAGGCCTGGAAGCGAGCCAAAGCTAAGGCACAAGAAGCAGCGGCGGAATTAGCTGAAGAGTTACTAGACCTTTACGCTGCCAGGGAGACCATTCACGGTCACAGCTTTGCGACGGATTCCCAGTGGCAGGCTGAGTTAGAAGCCAGTTTTCCTTACCAGGAGACCGAAGATCAACTCAGGACAATAGCCGAGGTCAAGGATGATATGGAACGGCCGTATCCCATGGATCGGCTCATCTGTGGCGATGTGGGTTATGGAAAGACAGAGGTCGCCCTTCGAGCCGCTTTCAAGGCGGTCATGGACAACAAACAGGTAGCTGTGTTAGTTCCAACAACGGTCTTAGCCCAACAGCATTACAATACCTTCACTCAGCGCCTCAAGGCCTATCCGGTGAATGTTGAAATGTTGTCCCGCTTTAGAACGGGCGCTCAACAGAGTCGGATTGTTCAGAAGCTGCGTGAAGGACAGGTTGACATCATCATTGGAACCCACAGACTGCTTTCGGATGATATTTCCTTCAAGGATTTAGGATTGCTCATCATTGATGAAGAGCAGCGGTTTGGGGTCAGTCATAAGGAAACGCTTAAACAGCTTCGGACTGAGGTGGATGTCTTAACGATGACCGCTACCCCTATCCCAAGAACGTTGTATATGAGCTTGACCGGGGTGCGGGACATCAGTCAGATTGATACCGCTCCCTCTGATCGGTTACCCGTTCAAACCTTTGTGGGTGAGGCGGACGAAATCCTCCTGCGTCGGGCCATTCTTCGGGAATTGGATCGAGGTGGACAGGTTTTCTATGTCCATAACCGGGTGCAGTCGATTAATAATGCAATGATGAAATTGAAGGCGCTGGTTCCAGAAGCCCGAGTTGCTATTGGGCACGGGCAGATGAGCGAGCGGGAGTTGGAAGCGGTGATGGTTCGTTTTGTGAACCATGAAATTGATGTTCTAGTCAGCACGACCATTATTGAGAGTGGGCTGGACATTCCTAACGCCAACACCCTAATTATTGACCGGGCTGATTGGTTTGGCCTGTCACAATTATATCAGTTGCGCGGCCGTGTTGGGCGCGGCGCGCGGCGGGCCTATGCTTACTTCTTTCATCCAAAGTGGCATCGCTTAACGGCCGATGCCAAAGCTCGCCTGGAAACTATTGCCACCCAAACCCAATTAGGGGCAGGCTATAACATCGCCATGCGGGATTTAGAGATTCGGGGCGCAGGTGATTTATTAGGGATGCGACAAAGTGGGCAAATTGCGGCCGTTGGTTTTGATTTATACACTCGATTATTAGCTCAGGCTGTTCGAGCTAGGAAAGCAGAAAAGAATGGTGAGCAGAAGGCCAGACTCATGGTGGCTGAATTGCCAGAGGCAGTCTTGATCGACTTACCCCTGCCAGCTTATGTGCCAACTGATTACGTCCCAGATGGCGGGCTTCGTTTGCGCTTATATCGACGAATGGCAGTGCTTGAATCTTTGGAGGAGATTGATGGCATGGCAGTTGAGTTGGCCGACCGTTTTGGCCCCATTCCTGACCCAGTAGACAATCTGTTGTATCAACTGCGGATAAAGTCTTTAGCGTTGAAAGCGGGCGTTCTGGCGGTCACAACTGAGAGCGGCCAAGTTCTCATTCGCTTGCCAGAGGATGACGGTATTAGCCGTTTGCAGCTCCAACGATATTTGGGGAAACGGGTTCGTGTCAGCAAGAAGGCAATCTGGCTAAATCGTGATATGCCAACTCATGAATGGCAGGTGGTTCTCGTTCAAGTGCTGGAGAAACTACAAACAATGAGGGAGCCAGAACAGTACCAAGGGGTCACGGAAATTGTTTCTCAATAGCCTTATAGTAGATAACAGTCACATTGCCTATAGGTTTTTGGTGAAAGTTACAAATTCAAGTGACTGTTATCTTGGTTAAAGTATAATATTGGTGTTCCGTGTTGGTTTGTTGCCTGTGTTGAGCCGACAATTCATATTCCTTAGAAAGCTTTATCTTTCGACCCTTTTTGTTATCTGACGACGACTAATGTTCCAGAAAAAGCCTGATTTTAAGCAGGATGAAGATGTGCCAACTGACGCAGAGCTGATCCGACAGATTGTTCAAGGTCAACGGGATGTTTTTTCGATCCTTTATGAGCGTCATTTGCCTGCTGTTTACAAACGTGTGCGATATCGGATACCAGAGTCAGATGTTGAAGATGTTACCCAGGAGGTCTTTATCACAGCCCTCCGTTCATTGAAAAGCTTTAAGGGCAATGCCCAGTTTAGTACCTGGTTGCGTACCTTAACGAACCGACGTGTTGCTGATTTTTATCGCAATAAAGAGGTGTCGGACACCCAAAGCGAACCGCTGAGAGGGGAAGGCGCACAATTCCGAATGGAGCAGTTGAGCGTGGCAAGTAAGACTTCGTCTTCAGATGATAAGATTATTCTTCGGGAAGCAATCGTTAAATTGCCGGATCATTATCAAGAAATCTTGCTGCTTCGTTTTGCTGAAGGCTTGAAGTTTAAAGAGATTGCCAAGACAATTGGGCAATCTCTTGAAGCGACGAAATCACTATATCGGCGGGCAATAGGTGCCTTGCGTGATGTGGTGGGAGATAGGCATGTCTGAGTTTGATAAGCTGACAAATGACCCTGACGATCTCGATGATGAATTGGTTCAATTCACCGATGATTTGTTGGATGGTCATATAGAGCTTGAAACGGCCGAAAATAACCTTTCGGACGATGAAGAATTGCGGGAATTGCAGGAGATGGTACTGAGGATGCACCGCGCCTTCGGCTCCGAAGAGCCTAACCCGGCCATGTCCAGTCGAATGAAGATGACGCTGGTGACAGAACTCAGAAAGATGGATTTTGAGGATGAAGAGAAGCCAGACTCTATCTTGGATCGCCTCCGCAAAGCTTTAACTGGGGGTGGCAATGGTCGTGGTTTCAAAACATTGATGCCAATTGCGGCGATTGCGGCCGTTTTTCTCTTTGCCTTTGTATTCCTCTTCTCTGATTTAGACATTGGCGATTTAATTTCCGGATCAACAGTTAATAATGATGCCTATCCAATTCATCCACGGATGGAGACTGTTACGCCTTTGTTTGGCTTAACAAACCGGGTAAGTATCAATTCAAATGGGCTGGAAGTTGACCAGGATAGTTGGTATTCGGCGATCTCGGCTGACGGCCGTTATACCGCATTTGTCTCTGCCTCGGATGATCTCATCGTAAACGATAACAATGGAGTCAAAGATATTTTTGTTTACGATCAAAATACAGGAACGATAGAGCGGGTCAGTGTTGGTACGGGCAATGCAGAGAGTAATGGGGACAGCTACAGCCCTGCTATCTCGGCTGACGGCCGTTACGTGGCCTTTGAATCTCAGGCAACTAATCTTGTTAGCGGTGATAATAACAACGTCCGTGATATTTTTGTGCGGGATCGTCAGTCTGGAACAACGGAGTTGATTAGCCAGATGAATGGTCAACAAGCCAATGGTGAAAGCCGTCACCCGGCCATTTCGGACGACGGCCGATTTGTGGCTTACTATTCAGTGGCTTCCAATTTAGCTTCGAATGATAACAATGGGGTCGGGGATGTGTTCCTTTTTGACCGTCAGAGCGATACAGTAACGGCCGTTAGTCTAACGGTTGGAGGACAAACTGGTGATGGGGAAAGCCGTAACCCGACTATTGCGGGAGACGGTCAAAGTGTTGCTTTTGAATCTTTAGCTACAGACTTAGTAACTAACGACAGTAACAATGCCAGCGATATATTCCTCTACGCCCAGCAGAATGGTACGTTGCAGCGGGTGAGTGTGAATGCAAGTGATGAGGAGGGTAACGGCCACAGCTTCAACCCGGATCTATCAGCAGATGGCAGCTTTGTGGCTTTCCAATCACAATCGGAAAACCTTGTGTCTGGGGACAGCAACGATAAAGCGGACATCTTTGTTTACTATCGGGATGGCAGCAATCAAGTTCAGGTTGAACGGGTCAGCGTTGATTCGGAAGGCGGTCAATCAAATGGGGACAGTGGGTATGCTGCGATTTCGGCTGACGGCCGTTTCGTGACCTTTAGCTCTTTTGCCAACAACTTGGCCGGTGGCGAAATCTATGGCACTAATCTGGACATCTATCTCTATGACCGTCAACTGAATGAGATGGAGCGAATTAGCGCCGATTCGCTGGGCCAGGAACCAGATGGGGCCAGCGTCAACCCAGATGTTTCGGCCGATGGTCGTTTTATCTCTTTTGACTCTTCAGCGACCAATTTGGTTAATGATGATAACAACAGCCGGGTTGATGTCTTTGTTCGGGATAGAACGCCACCAGTGTCGTTGGGAATCAACTACTCCACTGGAACACCGGGGAGTTATTTCACTCTTTCGGGCAGTAGCTTTTTACCAGACAGCAATGTTTCACTAGAAGTGAATGGGTTTGTATTGGGGACGGTGACGGCGGATGAAAATGGGGGATTTACGGCCGTCTTAGCAACAGATAACGCTGATTTGGGCAGCTATTTAGTTCATGCTACTATTGGAACGGTAGACAGTTCGGTTGGTTTTATCTTAGATGCAAATTCGGCCGACAGACCATTAGAAACCCAAGCAACGATTTTTAACGTCCCGGCTGGTATCGCCTACACTTTTTTCAATCATTTACCGATGACAATTGAAAATTAGCGCTGGTTCGATTTGAAATAATTCTTTAGGAGTCATTCATTAACTGTCAATCTGTTGATTGCTTCATTAGGGGCAAACGCGTTATAATCACCCTATGAGGATTCATTTTTATGATGATCCAAACGGTGGTCCCAAGCCGAAGGAAGAAATCCGCTTCAATGGCCTGGGATTGTATATGTATCCTGACAGTCGTCAGGTGGCTGTCGGTTTTGATATAACGCCATTTTTTGAAAAACCATCTATTGAGGTCACAATTTCCAATGAAATAGGTGAAAAGGTAGCCAGCCTAACGGTTATTGAGGCGATGCAGCCTAATTTCAGCCTGATTATGCATTTGCGGGATAAGGCTCCAACGAACACCTACAATGTTGAAGCAGTATTATATTACCAATCATTAGAAGATGGGCGACAAAATGTCCACCAGATTGAAAAAAAACTGGATGCAACCCAAGAAGGCGAACAATAAAGCATGAGTAACCAGCGACTCATTGGTCAGACCGTCGGGAAATATAAAATAGTTGAACTATTGGGCCGGGGTGGGATGGCCGAAGTTTATAAAGCGTACCAAGAAACGCTTGATCGGCATGTCGCTATTAAATTGATGCACTCTTTTTTGGCAGACGAAGAAGACTTTTTATCCCGCTTTCAGCGGGAGGCCCGAGCCATGGCTGCCTTAAGCCACACTCACATTGTCAGTGTCTATGACTTTGATGTTCAAGATGGTACCTACTACATTGTCATGGAGTTTGTCAATGGTGGCACATTAAAGCAAAGTTTAGAGGGTATGGCGAGTTTAGGGGAGCGGCTGCCGCTCTCTCAAACCGTTCAAATTGTGTTGGAAATCGCAGATGCATTAGCCTATGCTCATAGTCGTAGCATGGTTCATCGGGATATCAAACCGGCCAATATTATGCTTGATGGTGAAGGGCGGGCGATCTTGACGGATTTTGGTATTGCTAAGATTTTGAGCGGGCCATCTTTTACGGCAACTGGGGCTATGATTGGTACACCAGCTTATATGTCTCCAGAACAGGGGTTGGGGCAACCGGGAGATGAACGAAGTGACTTATATGCCTTAGGTGTGCTGTTCTTTCAGATGGCGACTGGTAGCTTGCCTTATGATGCCGACACCCCATTGGCAGTTATCCTTAAACATGTTAACGAACCGATACCTGAACCAGCAAGCCTGGACGTAGATATTCCTGATGCCATTCATCAGGTGATATTGAAGGCGATGGCGAAGAATCCTGAGGAGCGATATCAAACTGCAAATGCACTAGCGAATGATTTAAGGGCGGCCGTTCGGGTGAGTAATTTAGGTGCAGCTGCCGCCATCCCGGCCTCATTGCTACGGGATAAGCCGACCCCGCCGCCAATGAAAACGGCTCAATCGCCAACGCCCAGTGGTTTGGCGCCAACGATGTTGCCCGCTCAACCGACCCAGGTTGGAGCGGGAGAGACGCGCATTAGCTCGGCTAATCTAGTTGACCAAACAAGTGTGGCGGCCCCACCGGCCCCACCCAAAAAACGAAGCCGAACACCGTTTTTTATTATTGGAGTTATTGTTTTGTTGGTACTTGGCGCAATTGGTGGCAGTATGGTCTTAGCAAATCGTGGGAATGAAAATGCGACGCCTACGAATTCGGCCGTTGTAGCTGATGAGACTGATACGCCAGAGCCAACCGAAACCGAAGAGTCTCCGACGTCAACGGTGGAAGAAAGGACACCTCTGCCAACGGCCGATATTGGTGCAACGGCGGCTGCCGCCGTTGCACAAGCGTTAACGGCCCAGCCAAGCGATACGCCATTGCCTTCCCCAACTATCGCTTCAACCTCAACACCAACTCCCGATATGACTGCAACCGCCCTGGCCTCCTGCGAAGTCGATGTTGAGTTGGTGAATGTCTATACATTTGGAAACCCAAATTTCCAATCAGCTCCTGTCGGTACCAATTTCACGATAAATTGGGTAGTTGAAAATAATGGGACTTGTCCCATTGCACCTGATTTGTTTTGGGCTTATGTTGACGGAGAAGAGTTTGGACAAGACGGGCCTGTTGAAGTAGCAGAAGAGATCCTGCCTGGAGAAGAGGCTACCATTAGCACCTCCCTTACTGCTCCTCTCCAACCGCGTACTTATGAGAGTACTTGGCAGTTGACTGACGCTGAGGGTGAACTGCTTGGCTCGCCCCAATCATTCGAGATACTGGTGTATGTTCCAGAGACGCCGACGCCAGTTCTGCCAACGCAGACACCTACCCCGGCTGTGACAGCCACCCCTTCGTCCCCATTGAGCTTTAGCATTAGTGTTTTCAACTGTTCTTACGCTGGAACAGAATGGGTTTGCACACTCTCAGTTAATGTTTCTGGTGGCGTTGGGCCTTACACGGTTTCAATAACGGATGCTGACCCACCTTCCACCTATTCTGGCGCAGGGCCATCTTTCTCACATACCATTCAATCACGACGCTGCTTTAATTGGAATCAATCTATTACCGTTCAAGATTCATTGGGTGATAGTGTTACTCAGGGCTTTAGTATTGATCCGGACAATTACTTTGAAGGTGGTTGCTTGGATTCCGATCCGCCCACATGATAAATTAGATAATGTTTGGTGAACTGCAACTAAAGACCTTTCAAGCCGAAATCGTCCTTGAGGATTATTTGATCCGGGCTAAGATTCAGCCTCGGGGTTCGATGTTGGTTTTCTTAAATGACAAACAATGGCCCTTTCTTCCCCTTGAAGATGCAGAAATTTACCCATTGGCTGTTGAACGACAGGTCAATGTTATTAAGCAACCTAGCATAGTCATCAATAACCAATATCTAAAATTTATAAGTTTGACAGATGAAGCAGAAGCAAAGGAAGAGCAGTTGTTGGCTTCAAAAAGGCCGGTTGCTTTTTATACAGGCGTTTTTGTCATTCAGGGGCAGCTTCATGTAAATCAAGATGCCAAAGCGCAAGATTTACTGGATGAAACGAAGGATTACTTTGCAATGAGTGATGCCTCAATCTATCCGATTAGAAAAGTATTGACTCCTCCCACACGTCGGGTTCCGCTCTTATATTTAAGTCGTTCGCTAGTTCAAGCATACCACTCGATTGAAGAGAAGGGTTAATCGAACTACTCTGAGGTAGCAGATGCTGCATCTCTTTCTTTGACAATTAATTTCTCTAGCTTCGATTTTGTTTCCCGCCAAGTGATTTTAGACAACCCTAAACGCTGCCTTATTTTGTCATGACTCACGCCATTCTTATAGTCCCGCAGCGCTGAAGCCCAACGAAGATTTTCAAATGACAGTTTGCCTTTTTCTAGGTTGAGTGACTCGGCAATGTCGGTTAGGATGTATTCTAGGTTGCGGGCAGTGCAGGTGAAGAGGGTGGTCTTCGGTTGATATTGGATCATATATTCGTCGAATGTATCGAACCAGGTGGGGTCTAATTCGATTTTCCGTTCTTTATACCGTTGATTTGGATTTTTGTAGCGCACAAATAAGTAGGGTGCATCCGCTTCTGTGCGGTCTATATGGTTGGGGACGATACCCATTGCTTCTCCCTTTTTTATACCTGTTTGCAGTAGTAAATTTAGCAGGAGATGGGGACGAGCATCGGGCTTTTGTTCCTCTGTTCCGGCGCGAATGGCTGAGGTAACTGCCAGAGCCTGGTTTATCTCATCGTCGGTGGGGACATTGGGCAGGGGGCTGGTAACGCTGATTTGAACAACGGCCGAAGATGGATTCATGACTAATACATCTGTTTCTTGGAGCCAGCTAAAAAAGACTTTGAGTGTCGTTACTCGCCGAGCATACGATTTTTGGCTGCATGGCACGCCACGCTCATAAACTAACCAGTTTAAGAAGTCGTTCAAATTCTTGGTTCCAATCTGACCGATTGGCTGGCCGATGCCCAGATATTTTCCTAGTAAACGAATATCCCCTGCAAAAGCTTTACGGGTGTTGAGGGCAAAGCCTTCTTCTTCCATATGCTGTTCAAATGCACCTAAAGCGGCTTGAATGGATGCTTCTGAGGTCAGGCGAGGGGAGCCAGATTCTGGTAGAGTTCCTGGTGGAAATAGGGGGGATTGTTGGTCTTCTGTCACGATAATCTCCTACAAAAGTAGTTGGCGGTAAATGGTAAACGGTTAGTGGGAAACGTTTGGTAGTTTCGTATAGATACAAATCGGAGGATAAACGATTATAGAACTACTGTCAAGTTCAGTAATAATCCAGATTTGAGCAGCTTTCGTGCTTGTTATGAACCGCTTACGATAAACTACTCATTGGTTACTTTTCTTTATGGTGTTTGGAAATGGAGGGCTGGATCGCCAAGGAGGTTGAAGGTATGAATAACGTCTCTCAAGTCACTGTTGTCTGCCCCAGCAATTTTTGAGAATAACAAAGCTTCGCCTAAAGTCTTGGCCTCGCCATTGAACAGACTTTGGAAGAAGACCTCGGCTAGTGGAAGCTGTTGTGATGTTAATGATCGGCCGGATGGCGCGACTGCCGCTACTACACCACCATCTTCAGCCCACAACAACGTTTCTGCCAAGGCATCGACTTCAGGATGGTTGAAGTAGCCATTGAGACAGGTAAAGGTTGTAAAAATTGGTAGCCGTTGGCCGTTGATCAAGATGTCAGCATCTTCTGTGTCAAAGACGTTCTCATCCCCCCATACTTGAATGCTACCATGACCGACATAATTAATGATGCCAACTCCTTGATTTAAGGCGCTGACAATATCATCGTGGACATTCTCGTTTTTAGACATATATAGTTTTTGAGTATCATAGCCAATAACGCTTAGATCTTCCGCTAAATCTTCCGAAGCGTCGTCGAATGCAGGCTCATCATCTGCCACTAGCAAGGCTCTACCCAGCCACTCTTGATCAGCTGTTTCTTCATAAGCGACAGTCTTACTAACCATGATTTCTAACTGCTCGACAGTTTGAGCGGGAAAACGGCCGATTGCAATTTCTGGTGTTAGTGTCTCATCATCGAAGATGGTGAACCAAGTATCGCTGGCAACATAGCCAGCAAATTCTGTGAAAACGAGATAGGTGGGGAATATGTTGCTATTTTCTCCGCTAGTATAGTCATTAATGTCATAGGAAGCGTCACCAACCAATAAGGTGAATTGAGGGGTAGGCTCCCATTCAGCCACTGCATAGGCCAGGAAATCTCGTATTGCTTCTGGTGTCTGACGGCCGAAACCAAACTCATCAAATACCTGGCTGAGTGGAACGATAGTAACCGACATGCCTTGTTGTTCCCGATGCTCGACTAAAGGCATCAGAGCTTCTTCAAAGCCTTCTATATCAGCCACAATAGCAATATAGTCTGCACCACGATCATCGGCCTTTAACGATTCTCGTAACGGAACTAGCGAGATTTGAGGCTGTACCATTTGATTAGGGTCGGCCACAAAATAAGAAGTGTTCTTTGCACCGCTTTCTCCATTTCCAGAAAGTCGCAATGATTTGCCATCTGATTCGACATTCGTCAATATCTTTGGCGCGTCTGGCTCAGTAATATCAAAAACGAGTGACCCTTCCGAAAATCCAGATGCTTGCAAATGGTCGGCATCACTCTTGAAGAAGAGGGTGCCAACACTTGATTCTAGCACGCCCTCATATTCAAGCTCAATCCAGTCAATATAAAGCGCTTCTCCAGCCGCGCCCGTATCGCCGGGGGCATTAATAGTTAGTATATTGTCAATTGGCTGTAGCAGCCCCGCTGGGAGGGTGGTAGAAATTGTCTCTTGTTTGATCCCTTCCCAATAACTATCCAACAGCTTTTCACCATTTAAGAACAGCTCCACATGATGGTCAGGGTTGGGTTGGGCCTGGTTGTTTGACCAAATTTGAACGGTCAAATGGCCTGGTCCACCAGTTGGTTGAATATTGTCAAGGGGTATATCCAAGGAGCTAGGAGCAAAGAGCAGCTTGCCTAGCCAGACATCATCCCCATGGGCCTGAGCTAAGAAAATCTCGTTTTCTTCCCAGCGAATCTGGCGTTGGCCAGTGGTTTCGGCCGTTTCTTCTCCAATCGAGCCGTCAACTTGCGTCATCTCCAGACCCTCGCCAGGCATCAGCCAGTAAACGGCTGGCGCTTCTAAGGTATTCGTGACAGCCTCAGCATAGAAATAAATCGTCGCTTCGTCATTGTCACCTCTGCTAATATGAAAAGGAATGCTTTCACCATCTCGGCTTAATTGTAATGTGTCAGCCGAAATTGTTTCGATAGGTAGACTTGTCTGATTTAATTGCCGGCTGGTCAAAGACACAATGCCAGTTTCGAGAACGGTCAAGCGTAGTGCTTGAGGGGCTTCACCTAATGGTAGCGGCGCAACATTAGGTGATTGGGATCGCCCTGGGCTTAGAACAAAAAAGATATAGGCTGCTGCACCAAGAAAAATGATGGCTAGGGCAGCTAATCCGACGAGGAGTAGAGTTCGTTGTTTTTTGGGTTGGGGTTTGCCTATCTTCTCTTCGATGTTTTCCACTTAGGTCCTCGTTTGCTTGGATCGATTTAGGAGTAATATGATTACGCCGCCCCCACCAACGAATAATAATACAACGCTGGCTATCAGTGCCATTAAGATGGGTGTATTGGTATCTGAATCTTGACTATCGTTTGGGTTTGCGTTGGCTTCCTGGGTATTTGTGCCTTCTCCAATCTGTTGGGCGCTAAACTCTGTGGTTTCGGAAGCGTCTCCTTCTGTTGAAGTCTCGGCAATTGTCTCTGGATTTGTCTCAGCTTCCACAAGGATAGATTCGGCCGTTGGTGATGGTAGTTGAGCAGCTTCGTTAGTTGGGGTTGCTATTGGGTCCTCTTTATCAGGTTCAGGCGTAGCTGTGCTGTTGGTTGACACGCTCTGTGATGTGGCGGTGGCAGATGTGGTGTTGCTTGTTTCGGCCGTTGCCTGAGCGGTTGCTGGGGTCGTTGCCGTTGCCGTTGAGTTTGATGAGGAGGATGTTGCGACAGGCGTGTTGGTTGGGGTTTCGGTGGCAGATGAATTACCAGACTGGGCTGTCGCCGTTGGGGTGCGGGTTGGTGTTCTCGATGGCGTTGGTGTCGCTGTATTGCCGCCAGAAGGAACAGTTGGTATTGACCCGCCTCCAGTGACAGTCGCTGAATCCGGGTCATGGAGGGTAGGCACTCCATTAATGTCAATATCTTCGAGCCAATAGGTGTAGGTTGTGCCAATCTCTACTTCTTCATCGACCCATTCATAGCTTGCCCCTGTTGGGCTTCCTGTATTTCCTGGTATTAAGGCGCTATTAAGCGGTTCGGCATCATCAAATTCGCTGGTTAAGCTTCGATACAAATTAAATCCAAGGTTGTCTAGTTCTTGAGCAGTGGCCCACTCTAGCGTGATTGAGTCAGAACCCGGAACGGCCCGGAAATATAGCAAATCAACACTAGCTTGCACCGAAAGCGTTGGTAACAGCGTCAATGTGATGAGAAGAAGCAAAACAATTGCCAAATATTTCTTCCCGGGTATGGGTAAATTTTTAGAAAACAGCATACACTAATCCTCAATATTTTTATTGAAAGTAGTTGTAAACCTTGAGATTGTCAAAGTTAGAATGATAGCCCAACTATATAAGAATCGACGAATGAGTTGGATGATAAGTCCATTTGGATTATTTGAAAGCCGTCCGCCAACAGGGGGTAATTGAACTTGGGCTGGCATTGGAAGGGCGAGAGGCTTGGAAAAAAGTCGAATTTCTAATTTTGCTAAGTTTGCCAAATGGTTATTCAGCCATCGCCCAGCGCCAGTAGATAAATTTAGTAATCGTTGATTGCGTCGTCTACCAATGACTTGACCAACCAGATCGGCTTGGACAAACGGCTGATCAAAATGTTGGGGACGATCACCTTTGGTTACAAGTTGGGTTTGATTGTCTCGTGAAAGAAAGCCCCAATAACGATGGGTGATCAAGTTTGCTGGCCCAGAGTACACAATAATGTCGCCGGGCTGCAATTTTTCGGCCGTTGTGGGGCCAAGCCGTATCTGGTCGCCGCGCTTGAGTAAGGGAGACATGCTGTTACTAACGACGGTCAAAAAAGGTAGTTTACCTTCACTCATCGCTTGCCGTAAAAGATCGGCCAAAAGGGCAGATTCAATCTGGGACATAACACAAAGGTGCAAATAGTCCGAATTATTTCAAGCTTACGGGCAAGAAGTTCTGGGTCACACTTTCAGGCATATTGAATTGCATAGCTGGATCGCCCAAAAGCATATAGGTATCATGAAGGTCCTCATAGACAGAAGGAGCAGAAACTAAATTCAATTTTGCTTGCATAACAGATTCGCCAAGGGTTTGAGCATTGTTATCAAAGATGGCTGTATAGAAACCTTCGATGAGGAAGTCATGCCCAGTCTGAACCTGGAAACCTGTTGGCGCATAGCTAGCAACAGCTCCACCACCAACTCGCTTCAATTGTGCTTCGGAGAGACCCGAAGCAGAGCCGCTAAAATGATACCAGCCTTCTAAACAAGTCATTGGGAGCAAAATTGGGGTTCGCTCTCCATTATTTAGGCCAGGAACAGATGATGTTGAGAAGATGTTTTCTCCCGCCCAATTTTGGGTTCCACTATGACCAGTATAAATGACAAATTGATTGCCTAGGTTGTATTCAGCAATAATTCTTGAATCTATTTCTGAGGTCGTTGCATAATAGTCTTCATATGTTGTGTAAGGTCCACTATTATCGGGAAAACACTTTGTGGGAGCATAATAAACTCTTGAAAGAATATGATCTGGGAAATAGTTGGCGATGAAATTGTTGACTGTAGCAAAGAAATCGCCAGCGGGATCAATATCGCATGTGGCTGGAACATAGGCGTTATCGGCAACAAACAGATGTCGCCCTCGCCAGGAAGGATTGGCTTCTCCTGTTTCATACGCAATGATCTTGTTGATCATATTTGTTAATTCGCTTGGGGTTTGAGCAGGGATTCTTCCTAGCATCATTTCAGCTAGATTATCGCCATTGAAATCGACGTACTGATTGTCAGAAGCTGCTTCTCCTAAACGGCTGTCGATGCCGGACCGGAGGAATACGGGAACCAAATTGCTGTTACCATTTCCGCCTAATACATTTCGGTGATCGTAAGAGCCGTCACCTGCTAACAGGACATAATCGAGATCGCCGTTCCAGTTATTATAGGCATAATCTAGGAAGCCTTTAATGCCATAGGTGGCATAACGGCCGTAACTGAACTCGTCAAAAATGTCTTGAACGAAAACGGTTTTGACTGTCAACCCTTGACTTGCACGTAGGTTACGTAGAGGCGTTAAGGCGGTGTCTAGAGAAGGATCGGTAATGATAATAAGATCGGCCGTGTTGCTAACAGTACCCAACAGGCCGCTGCCAATAGAATCTTTGATGATAGAATCTGGGCTGAGAAATGCGCTTGTCGCATAAACTTCATATTTTGCTGGGGCAACAATAGCCCGATTGAAAGAGACTGTTCCGCCTACGGCCGTGTCTGCCTGAACAGTTGGATTAACCGGATCAGTCACGTCAAATATCTCGATGGCCCCATTGGATAGGCTGCCTATGCTAAAAGAGTACGTTCCAGGCGCTTTCTCACTAAAAGCCAGCCGATTACTTTGGGCCACAAACTGACGCCTGGGTTCAACTTCAATCCAGTTCACTAACATCCTATGCCCGGTGTTATTTGGGTCGCCATCTGTATCAAGCGCAATAATAGTTATAGTATTGGTGCCATTTTGTAAGGCTGTTGAGGGAGCATTGCCTTCATACAAATAAAAAGCATCATTGACACCAGAGCCGTTGAATTGACCTGTTCCAATAGAGGTGCCATTCAACTCTACCTCAAAATCATGTAGTTCATTTAAGGTGAAACCCCAAAGCTCGACTCGTATAATAAAGTTGTATGCCCCGGAAGCCTTATTGCTCATTTGGAAGGTGACATCTAATTCATCTAATCCTGGCTCGGCGGCAATTGGATCTTGCCAATACCAATGGTCATTCAAATCGCTCGATGGAATTAGACTAATATATTTGGTATCTGTTTCTAGGTGATAGGTAGGAATGTAATGGGCTGGGGCTGCTCCTGCTGCACTGTCAGTATCCGCATTCATTCGGAGGCCATTGGAGCCAGCGATTGAATAGGTCAACCAGTAAATGTTTGTGTCCGTTTCCTGGGTTTTAATGCTTTGCCCGTAGAAGACTAATGAATCACCGTTGTTGAAGTTGCTGTCACCACCGTCATTGACCTTTATGCGGATCTGTTGATTGTCGTAGCACATCCGCAATTTTGCAGAGGGGACGCTGGTTGGGAAGTTGTTATAAGCTGCTGCCAGATCCGCATAGGAGATGGTATGCATACCTGGTTGCTTGACACCTATCCTAAAGGCATTGGGATCCATGCAAGGAGATGTTTCGGGGAGTACTGAAGATTCTGATTTTGTGCGCCAGTCAAGACTTTGTTCGTAATTTAAGAGATTGCTCTGAAGTAGGCTAACATGGGCGCCGCTTTCTGGTTCGAGAGAGTCAATGGCAGGACGGCCGTTTGGAAATACAAACGATACCTCAATTTGGAGTTGATCATATACCGTTAAGGTGTCCTGGGCCGGATTGACTTGTACGGGATTAACGATGACCCAAACCGCTCGTTGGTGACGCAAGGTTGTTTCTTGCCCAAGCGACACGGGATTGGCTGGGTAATTAGCGTTTTGATCATAAATTGACGAGTCAAACGGGTAGCTGGCTTCAAATTCAGGGGCATAGTCTGGTGCAGTTGGGTCGCCATCATTGTTTAATAAAGTGTTCTTAACTGTTGGCGCAACTTTGACATTAGCAACTTGATGATTTTCGGCCGAAACCAAATTCAGTACTGGTTCTGCACCTGGTGGAAGGGCAATTAAGAAACCTTTTTGAGGCAAATCGGGTTGCCCAACGATTCCTATATAATCATATTTTGGAATCCGGATCTGCTCATAGTCGCCATTCTCAGTTTTAACCACATTCCGCACCAGTTCCGGCGGAGAAACCTCAAATGAGATGCCACTATCATCTGAGTTAATGACCTTTACGGTTTCATCCGACACTTCTGATTCAATTGAAGAAGAAACACCCTGTTCTTTTTGTGTTGCCCTTACTTGCAAAGGCAGCAAAAGAAAAAATATTAATACTAGAATGAAAGTAAATAACAGTGTGCTCTTTGTTTGATTAGCTACTTGACCCATAAATAAAAATACCTCAATATTATTGATAATGCCCCTTAAACAGCAACAAGGGCTAGATAATTGCTTATCCAGCCCTTGTTCACTTTTCAAAGGGTAGATACCCTCCTGAGAGCTGTATGTAATTGTGCATGACCTAATATCGCCTCACAAGAAATAAGACGATACACTAATTAAATTATTATTCAAATAATACCAAACCGGTTACGTTGGCTATACAGATCAATCGTTTATCAAAATGTACCCTGAGAAATCGCCTTAAGGGAACAGTTATTAATCTATGATACGACTAGGTCTGGAATAACCAACGCCCGGCCACAATCGAATACTAGCTATTGGTGGTGGTGCAGTTGTCCCCACTGCCAGTTTTACCATTGACTGGGTCATTGGTATCGCATGTACCAGCGATGCTTTCCATCAATTCACGATGAACAACGGCTGGTTTTTCATAGGGCAACTTTTTGCTTGGGTTCAATTCCTTCATTGAGAATCCTCCTAAAATAGTGTGATCGTTAAAATAAAAACAAAAACAAAATTAACTATTGGTGGTGGTGCAGTTGTCCCCACTACCAGTTTTACCATTGACTGGGTCATTGGTATCGCATGTACCAGCGATGCTTTCCATCAGTTCACGATGAACAACGGCTGGTTTTTCATAGGGTAACTTTTTGCCTGGGGTAATTTCCTTCATGTGTTCCTCCTTGAAATTAGAAGACTAAAAACATTAAATATGATTATACACCATTAGGTTGCTTTTCCATATAGGCTTGGCGACGAAGTCGAGCCTCTCGGTAAGCAACAGACGAACAACCTAGCATATCTCCATCTTCAAAAGCGGCCGTGCCGTGGCAACGGATGCAAAATTGACGGAGTTCACAGGTTGCGCAAACTGGCAAGTTCGCCAAATTGAGAGCTGAAGTTTCTTCCCAAACTGGTGATTCTGTCCAGATTTCACGTAAAGGCGCTTGGCGCACGTTTCCGGCAGTCACACGTGCTCCAACGCAAGTATAAATTTCACCATAAGGTCCGATATTCATGCTGTTCATGCCAATGCTACAGAATCGGAAATCATCGCCTTGAGGATGAAGGTGCCAAGTTTCTGGTGAAATTCGTTCACGCAAAAATCCTAGCAGTTGATTATCTGAGGGGCGATGTTGCAATGGCGATAAATCCCCCGTATGTTTGGGAATGAGGGTTAAGTCATATTGGAAAGAAACGCCCAGGTTTTCAGCAAGCAATTTCATGTCATCAACCTGATGAATGTTTTCTTTCATAATAGGCGTTTTAATAATACAGCGTACATTTCGTTCCAATAACAATTTGACAGCCCTGATAGTTAGATCAAAAGAGCCTGGTACGTGGGTGATACTATCATGTGTTTCTGCATTCGCCCCGTAAATACTCAATTCAACAACAACTGGCTTAATAGCTGCAATCTTATCAGCAATCGCTGGTTTGATCAAGATGCCATTGGTGAAGAAACGGACAGCAAACCCTTTTTTACGAGCATAGCCAGCAATTTCAAAAATGTCCCGTCGCAGGAAAACTTCTCCCCCTGAAAAGCTTATGGTTAATGCGCCTAAAGTTGCTAACTCATCAACGACATCTTTCGCTTCATCAGTTGACAATTCGCCAGGTAATTTTGAACCTGGCGGCAACACATCTAAGTAACAATGTGTACAACGTTCATTACAACGATATGTAATTTCCCAATGAACAGACAATAAACGATGTTCTTTACGAGTTCGTTGAACAATATCGGTATAAGTGCTGGTGTTGACATCCACATATTGGTCTGTCATAAATTAACTTTCCTTCCAATCATTTAGAACGATAACTTGGCGTTTTTCCATTTGTTTTATAAAAGTAGTCACGTCTATTTGTGCCTCTTCAACTGAAACGTCATATTCAGACGAAATTGTTTCAGCAATCTCCTCAATTGTATGCGTTCCATCCGATAATTCAAATATTCGGGAACCAACAAAGTTTAGTACATTTACTTCGCTGCTGTCGGAAAGCATAAGCACTGCTTCCCTGTCTATAACCCGTCCGGCTGTTTGCGGATGCGGTTTAGGGTACTGTTGTAGGATGTTGCTCATTTAATAATACCTTCCAAAAGCCATCGTCTCGTTTGAAATGAAGTTGTTGTACTGGTACGCATCGTGCAATCTTACTACAAACTGATAATAACTGATCGCTTAACCGCTTCTCTCGGACGATGAAGGGAGAAGCGGCAACGAGGTCGGCCACCGCTCGTACATGGGGAATAGGTTCCAGATAATGAGCGGTATCTTGTCGTAACCGATAAAGTCCTTTTAATGGCGCTTGCTGATTGGCTCTAGGGGCCTCTGATAGTTCTCCCTTAAATGGTACGCCATTCAACGTACACCCATTATCGTCGCAACGAATAATTACCAAATCATCACTCACTACATGAGCGGTCTTTGATGCTAGACGGGAAGTGGTTGTTTTACCTGCTCCACTCGGCCCAAAAAACACATATCCTAGGCCATCCCGAATTACACCAGCCGAATGAAGTAACAATGAATCATTCGTTACACAAAGCCAAGCATAAACTGTTCGCAGGAAGTTATCCACTTGAGTGGTTGGGTCCATTTCTAAATAGCCTTGCCCTGTAACAAGATCAACCTCACCTCGTTCTTGGTAAGAACAAAAGACAAGGCGATTGTCATCGTAGGAGGATTCGATGATCCAAGGACCTGGTTTTGGTTCAATATAAAGCGCACCTGGCACAATTTTTAAGGTAACTGTTATATGGGGTGTTTCGCCAGCGCTTAAAAACTCGTGGTAACGTTTTTTTAATCGCTCAGCTACACCCGTATCGTTTGTATGTAATGCAACAACAAAACTAGCAATGTTGATTAAAATCTGATGTTGAAACTGTCCATTCTTGCTCAATAAAATTTCTCCAAATTTGGCTCGACGCAACCATAGTACCATAGGTAGATTAGGCAGTCAAAGTTTACTGATTGTGTAATTTGTTAGCCGCCAGCGGTCAATTCGATCGCATCTGTTCGGGTTGTGTTTCCGTTTCTATCGACTGTTTCAAGCTGATAATAATAGGTAGTCCCCCTCGTTACATTTTCATCTAAGAAGGTATGTTCACCACCTATAAAGGGGTCGGCCGCAGGGGGGATTAATTCATCGTTAATCTTAACAAACTCGCCATCGGCCGTATCTGCCCGATAAAGATTGAAGCCGATTGTGTCTAGTTCGCTTTCGGTAGTCCAGGTGATTGTTAGCGTCGTGTCCTGAATTAAGGAGCAGCCTACTTGACTAATGATGAGAATGATTAGGAGGGCTAACCAGTAACGTGATAACTTTTTGGTAATCGTTGATTTATTTAACACGCGCGGATTGTAAAAAACGGCCGTCAAGCTGTCAAGAGCAAGTTCATCATGGTTGTGTCCATCTCACGATTAACTTATAATTATGTTTACTTATTTGCACCGGAAACTTTTATGAAAATTGCTTTTGTTGCTGCTCAAGACCCCAGCAAAGCTGTCCAGTTTTTCTCTGGCATACCTTATCACCTATATTGGGCCTTAACTCGCCAGACGGAGACGATTCCGCTGACTATTAATGTAAAAGGCCCACCGAGTTGGTGGCATTTCTACACGCGGTTATGGGGCAGGCTGACTGGGGTACAGGCCCGATGGGGCATGCGGCCTGAGATTATGAAGCGGTTAGCAAATATGACGGCCAAGGCAGCTTCAAAGCAGGATGTGGATGTGGTTCTAACAGTGGGTCAAGGGTATCTTGTTTTTTGGGACAGTCCTCTGCCTGCTGCCACATTTTCAGACATCTTATATGGCTCGGTGACGAAAGAGGGCTTTGAACATGAGAGCGAGTTTCCACGAAAACTTAACCGCCAACAGCAACAGCAAATGAAAGCGTATGCCCAGCTAGCAGTTGACCACGCTGTACGGGTATTCGTTACCTCCACCTTCACCTTAGAGGGAGCAAGACGCTTTGGCACTGTAATTCCAGCCGACAAAGTTTCTGTCACTCAAATAGGGGCCAATTTTCAGGAGGTACTTGCTGCTACGACTAACCGTTTGTCACCGCCTCCCCTCAAGCTCCTATGGTTAGGCACAAATTGGGTACGAAAAGGCGGTCCAGAAGCGTTGTCTGTATTGGATAGGCTAATTGAGATGGGATTGGTGGTTGAATTGCATTTGATCGGCCGAATTCCCCAACAGATCAATCACCCACAAGTCATTTGTCACGGTTTCTTACGGAAAGAAGTGCCTGAGGAACGTGAGCGTTTGGTAAGCCTTTATCGACAATCGCACTTGTTACTATTGCCAACCCGAAAAGACTTTACGCCGAGTGGTTTGGCTGAAGCGGCCGCATTTGGCGTTCCGGCCGTCACAACCCCCGTTGGTGGTATTCCAGGCATGTTTGCCGATGATGAGGTATTGTTATTGCCTTTTGAGCGGTATCGGGATGACGCGCCAGCGGCGATTATGACTCTTTTGGAAAACGGCCGTCTAACCAAAATGGCTCAGCGTGTCCGTCGTCGATTTGAAACTACCTTGAATTGGGACGCTATCGCCAAGAAAATCGTCACTGAACTAGCTATGACGCTAAAATAAAAACAGCAGCGCTAAATGTAGAATGAACAGGGTTGTTCAATTTGCAAGGAGAAAGAAATTATGAATGTCCGTTGTAATTACTGTCGGCAAAGTTTTAATCTATCACGGGAATATATGGCCCAAGCTGTGGCCGAGGCAGGAGAAAAGCGGCAGAAATACCATGCTGTAGAATGTTTTAACTGCCGTAAGCTGGTCAAAGTGCCACTAATGCAGATGAAACGTGCTTTGCCGCCGGAAGAGGAAACACAGGAAGAAACGGCCGAATAAGCAGGCTGGCTGACGAGCGACAACTTACTTTTTTATACATTTGTGTAAAGCGCTTGTTGTTCAATGTATTCTTGCACTTTGTTTGTAACTAGGTAGTCAGGTGTGCGGCTCATTCTGCACCATAGACGAATTGCTGTCGAGGAAATATCCATCGTTGGCCCTTCAAGCATATCAACTACCTCATCCACACCAGGGACTGAGAGAGATAGCCAAACCCAATCAACGGTGATACCAGGGCGGGGCAGTGTTGCCAGACGGCATTGAGTGATGACCGTTTCTGGCTTATGCCAAAAGGGTAAGTCTCTTAGGGAATCGGAGCCTATCAAGAGCCAAAGGTCTGCTTTTGGATATTGTTGTTGGATAAGGGGGAGGAGGGTGGATGTATAATGGGGGGACGGCCGTTCTAAATCTACTCTATCCGCCTGGAAATATGCCTTACCTTCGATAGCTAGTGTCGTCATGTTCCAACGATGCTCGACGGCCGTAACTGGTTCATCTGATTTATGAGGGGGATGACCCGCTGGCAAAAAAAGAACTTTATTGAGATTTAGGCTTTGTCGAGCTGTTTCAGCTAACCAAAGGTGGCCCAGATGAGGTGGATCAAAGGTGCCTCCAAGTAACCCTATTCGCTCCATTCCAACACCTCTTCCCCAATATAGACTGTATCTCCGGCTTGAACCCCAGCCTTTTCGAGCGCTTTGGCAATGCCCATACTGTCTAAGATTTGTTGGAAGCGGCGGGTGGTTGCCTCGAACTCCCAATAGGTCATGGCAGCGATTCGTTCAATTCGCTTGCCGCTGACCCGCCAGCCATCTTCCTCTTCTTCAATATCAAAGACAGACTCATCTGGCTCTGGCTTTATAATAACCATTTCCTCGCTGGCAATCGGTTTGGGTTCGGGGGACTCATCTAGCATCTGCTTTACCTGGTAAATCATCTCCCGTACGTTTTCACCAGTAACGGCCGAAATCGCCCAAAAATCAAAGCCAGCCTCAACGACCTTTTCCTCAATAAGCGGCTCCCAAGCTTCGCCATCAACTAAATCGATCTTGTTTAAAACCACCAGCTGTGGTTTATCTTCTAACCGAGTGTCGTATAGGGTTAGTTCCTGGTTAATCATCGCCCAATCCTCTAGTGGATCGGAGGCGCTGCCGTCTAATAGGTGGATTAAGACTCGTGTTCGTTCGACATGACGCAGGAAATCGTGACCTAGTCCTATGCCAGAGGCAGCTCCTTCTATGAGGCCCGGAATGTCGGCCCATACCATCGTCTCATAATCATCTAGCTCTACGACCCCAAGATTGGGCTGGAGGGTGGTGAAGGGATAATTGGCGATTTTCGGCCGTGCGGCGCTGACGACTGATAGAAGGGTGGATTTTCCAGCATTGGGGACGCCAACGATGCCTACATCGGCGATTAACTTCAGCTCTAAGAACAACCAAGTATCTTCTCCTGGTTCTCCTCGCTCTGCGATTCGTGGCGCTTGGTTGGTGCTGGAGGCGAAGCGAGCATTACCTCGACCACCTCGACCACCCTCAACCAAGACAAGCTCCTGATCAGGGTTGGTTAGATCGCCCAAGATAGCATTCGTTTCGACATCTCGAACGATTGTGCCTGGGGGAACCTCAAGAATCAGCTCTTTACCATTGGCTCCAGTCATATTATTTCGGCCGCCATGCACCCCGTTTTCTGCTCGAAAGTGAGAATTACGATGAAAGTGGAAGAGGCTGTTGAGGTTTTCATTGACGACAAAGGTGATACTGCCGCCCTTACCACCATCGCCGCCATTTGGCCCACCACGAGACACATGTTTTTCACGGCGGAAACCAATCATGCCATCGCCGCCGTCGCCGCTACGAACGTAAATTTTTGCTTGATCGTAAAACATAGGGAGGTTGGACTCTAGTAGCCAGGCTTTTTGAAAAGCCTAGCTTCTTTTTTAATCTAGTAGCGCTTTCAATGCAGCCATCCGAGGATCAATATCATCGTCGACACAGCCACAATCAGCTTCATTAAGGTTTTGACCACACTCTTTGCAAAGCCCCTGACAATCTGGTTTACAGAATGGTTGCATTGGAACAGCCAAATCACTAAGCTGCCTTACTAAAGGGGCTAAATCAATGAAGCAGTCCTCGCCAATAGCAAATTCACCCGGCGGGGCAGTGTTTGGCGGATAGTAAAATAAGTCATCCATTTGGAGTGTGATCGGCAGTTGGACACTATCCAGACAACGAGCACATTCAGCTTCTGTTACACTTTCTAACTCGCCGGTAATGTAAATGCCCCGCGAATTTTTGATAGCCATAAACTCGCCCTTTAAGGGCGACAGGACAAGATCTTCTTCGAGGTGAACGGCCGGATAATCTAGCTCATATCGCCTGCTTGTACCTAAATCCGCTTCCAGTAGGAACCCGAAATTAAATTTTAGTTTGGAGAGTTTCTTCTTACTCACACTGTCACTCTGTAACGTTGGGGCAATTACTGCCTCTAATCGTTGAATTTTAGACTTATTGAATAAGCCACAGTATAACGTATGCCTATTAAGGGGCAAAGATTCTGATTGATCGTTTATGTAGTAGGTGATATTTTGAAAAGCCTGACTTTTGTTTCAAATGATATTCATGCTTTTTTCTTGAGAAGTTAGGCTTTTTTATAAGGAGGATTATTTATGACAAAAGCTGTATTAGTAGCAACTCACAACCAGGGAAAAATCGCTGAGTTCAAAGATATGATGCAAGACCTAGCTTTGGATTGGCTGGGATTGGCCGAGGCGGGAGTGAGCTTTGATGTGGAGGAGACGGGCAAAACGCTTGAGGAAAACGCCATTCTAAAAGGCAGCGCCTATGCAACCGCAACAGGCCTTCTAACTCTGGCGGACGATTCTGGCCTGGAGGTTGATGCTTTAGATGGGCAGCCTGGCGTATATACTGGTCGTTATGGTGGCCCTGGTCTGACGCAGCAGCAGAGATATGAATTGCTGCTTGAGAATCTGGTTGGCGTGCCTTGGGAAGAACGAACGGCTCGTTTTCGGTGCGTGATTAGTCTGTTTGGACCAGATGGCTTGATAGGAACGGCCGTAGGAACTTGCGAAGGCATCATCGCTACTGAACCTGTTGGAACAGGCGGCTTTGGCTATGATCCCGTGTTTTATTTGCCCGATTGGGGCAAAACAATGGCCCAGCTTCCTCCAAGCACCAAGCACACAATTAGCCATCGGGGTCAGGCCGTTGCTGCCATTGCTCCCTTATTACGTCGAACGCTTCAATAAAGTTGCTCAAAAAATTTGAAACGCCGATCAACTTTTGTGCGGTTGGATATATTGCCAATTTGTCTACAAAGTCTTTCAGAGCCACGTAGGTGAAACGTTGTTTGACCACCCTTTGACCAATCGTTAGAATCACCATCCAAAGAGGATATACACAGAGAAAGGAAACACAATGAGTCGATTAATTATTGAGGGAGGCCACCCACTTAAAGGAACTATTAAAGCCAGTGGCAATAAGAATGCTGCTCTAAAGTTACTGCCTGCCTGTATCTTAACTGATCAGCCCGTTACCCTCCACAATATTCCTGATATTGCTGATGTCAGAACGGCCTTAAACATCTTGCGCGATTTAGGTGTCGAAGTAACAGATCTGGGCGCTGGAAGTTGGCGCATTCATGCGACTACCATCAACAAGACTGATATTGATGTTGAGTTAGCCAGTCGAATTCGGGCTTCCTTTGTCTTTTCTGGCCCGATGTTGGCTCGGATGGGACGAATAACGCTGCCGGGACCAGGAGGGGATGTGATTGGTGGACGGCCGTTAGACACCAACATTCAAGGTTTAAAAGCCTTGGGCGTTTCTGTCGAATTGGATCAAAATGGCACATTTAGGATGGAGACCGAAGGGTTAGAGGGAGCAGGCTATTTACTTCAATCCCAAGCTAGCGTTACTGCGACAGAGAACACGGTTATGGCAGCCGTTTTGGCTCAAGGTGAGACGATCTTAGATAACGCCGCGAGAGAACCACATACACAAGACCTCTGTCATTTCCTTAACATTCTAGGCGCAAATATTGAGGGTATTGGCTCTGGCCGTCTTTTTATTCAGGGGGTTTCCAGTTTAGGGGGCGGTGAATACACCATTGGCTCTGACTATATGGAGGTTGGTAGTTTTATTGGGGCTGCGGCCGTTACTGGGGGCGAGATACGAATCCAGCAGGCTAATCCGAGAAACCTTGGCATGTTAGATCAGGTCTACGAACGGCTTGGCGTCCATTGGTTGGTGGATGGAGAAGATATAATCGTTCCAGCGGCTCAGTCCATGGAAATTGAGGCTGCCTTAGGGGGAAAGATTCCCGAAATCAAGCCCCACCCCTGGCCTGGCTTTCCGCCAGACCTGATGAGTATTGCTGTTGTGCTGGCTAGCCAATCGACTGGCTCCGTTTTACTGCACGATTGGATGTACGAAAGTCGCTTCTTCTTTGTTGATAAACTAATTTTTATGGGCGCGAGAATTGTCCTTTGTGATCCTCATCGGGTTATTGTTCAAGGGCCAAGTGAACTATATGCTAATCCACAAGGTGTTACTAGTCCTGATATTCGGGCCGGGATGACTATGCTATTGGCTGCCCTCTGTGCGCGTGGAACCAGTAGTATTGACAATATTCAACAGATTGACCGAGGATATGAGCAAATTGAATCCAAATTACAGGCATTAGGAGCTAATATTAGACGAATTGATTAAGCAATGAATAATTCATGAATTTAGACTCAGCCTTCCAGGTAGAAGACCAACTGTTGTTACAAGGCGCTATCCGTAAAGCTAGCATAGGGTTCACATTTGAACCTGGTTTTCTTGATTCATTTTTTCCTCGTTTGTCTCCCTATTTATGCTTGTAACCTTCATTACACAACTATTAATTACCTCTCGTAGGTAATTAGGACTAGAAAAATATCTTTTTTCTCCATATAATGTAATAATTAGCTACAATATATGGGAGTCGCCCATTGGGGGCGGCCGCCAATTTATTTATTTTCATTGATGGAAACAACCTAATATTTAATTTGGAGAAGTTATTATGAGAATCCGAAAAAAAGAGGAAGGGCAAGGTCTTGTTGAGTACGCCTTGCTTATTGTTCTGGTTGCTATTGTCATTGTTGTGGTATTGGCGCTTATGGGCCGTACTGTGACGACCGTTTATGCCCAGATTATCGCAGGACTAAATGGTCAAACTTTAGATGGAACCGGTACTGAGTATGTTGTAACCAATGTTGGTGTCACTGTGAGCAACCCCCCATCTTGTACCGTAAAAGTTGGGGGTAAGGTGGTTGTCTTTGAGGATGGGCAGTTGGGTGATGCAGGGATTGGCGTCAGCGGAACTGCTTCCTGGAGTGGCTATGGTGGCGGCCCCGTGAGTGGTACGACTGATAGCTCTGGTACTGCAACAGTTGGCCCTATCAGTAATAGTGGAAATTGTACTGGTACAGCGACCGTTACTGTTGGAGGAAGTTCTAAAACAGTTAGCTATGGTAATTAGTTAGGCCATGCTGATTCGTTTGACTTAGTGAAAATTCACTTTTTTGTTTCCAAGAAGCACAAAATTCTTTTTCAATTTGAAAGAGGATTTTGTGCTTTTTTGTCGTCAATGTAAGTTTTATGTTAACATAGTGCGTCTTGTACACCTGTAGCACCATTGTCAAATTGTTGGACAGATCTTTATAAAAATGCTGTTCTAAGGGGATGAATTGCGATGCTTAGGAAAAATACTTCTTCAAATAAACCAATATCGAACCAAGCAGTCTCTCGTTTAAGACAATTGGGGGTTGCATCTTTTGGAGCTACGGCTTTGTTATTATTGGTCGTTTACCTGATGGGATCACAGATTACGCAGGCTCAGGCTGCGCCTTCAGATGAAGGGACAATTGCTACAGATGTCACACAGGGGGATATGGTTCCTCAATTAATCGAAGCTGCTGGCCGAATTCTTTATGTAACACATGATGGTATAGGCACGCTATGTACCATAGGACAACCTTGTGACTTGCAAACAGCGGCTGATGAGGCGTTGGATGGGGATGAGATCCGGGTAGCCGCAGGGATTTATAATGATATCCAAATTACAGGCCCTATTTCGCAAATTTTACGATTGGACGTGTCGGTTCTCATTCAGGGTGGGTATACGTCAACTAATTGGACGGCCGATCCAGATCCAACAATCAATGAAACTATCTTAGATGGTCTTACTAGTGCCCGTGTTGTTCACATCGTAGGGCCAAGTTCGCCTGAGATTCGTGGATTTTCGATCCAAAATGGACAAGCTACTATTGGGGGAGGCATCTATCAGCCGGATACAAACAGTAATGCCCTTGTTGTTGATAATAAAATTTATAACAATAATGCGTCTGGCGCTGGTGGACAAATTGGAGGTGGTGTTTTTATTGGGGGCGGGATGATTCTATCTAATAATGAAATTTATGAAAACACGGCCGCAGGACGTGGCGCTGGTATTTATGTGCTTAATCATGCTGGTGGAAACCCGGCTGCTATCGAGGGCAATAAGGTTTATAGTAATTCTACAACGACCCCCAGCGCCCTTGGGGGTGGTATTTTTATCGGTGGGGCTGGTGATAGTACAGTTGTAAATCGCAATGAAATCTACGAAAACAGCTCGAATTTTGGGGGTGGTATTGGCGTTGATTTTAATTCAGCAGCTGTAATTATGAATAATATGATTCATAATAACTTGGTAGTTGGGGGTAGCGCTAGTGGTGGTGGTCTTTTGACCGGGGGAGATACCTTTATATGGCACAACACCATTGCATTGAACAGCGCTGGCACAACTGGCGGCGGTATACATGTTTTTACAGGCACGGCCGAAATTAGGAACACGATTGTTGCGAGCAATACTGGTGGTGTCAATAGTGGGATTGATGTTACGGCTGGCAGTGGTACAGGCAGCTTCAACAATATTTTCAACAATGGCAGTAATGCTACCCTGACTGACCCTATTGCGGGTAATCCAATGTTTGTCGATCTGGCTGGGAATGATTTTCATTTGACAGGGGGCAGTCCTAATATCAATGCTGGCGACGATACTGTGCCGGTGAATGATGATTTTGATGGGCAGGGACGGCCGTTTGATGGAGGCGTAGAGGTAGGGGCTGATGAATATTACGATCCAGCCAATATCTGTTATTCTCGCTTTAACAACGGCCCTATATTTGACAATATCGCTGAGGCAATGGCTTTGGTCACCCAAGCTACGGATGTGGTCAAAGTGGCTGGGTTGTGTACGGGGGCCGGAAGCGAAGTTGTATCAATTAGCGAGACCTTTATCTTGCAAGGTGGCTATACTATTACCAACTGGATCGACCGTCATTTTGGGCCAACAATTATCGATGCTGAGGGTTCAGCCGGGCGACGGGGTATATTGATTAATGGCGGCAGTCCGACCATTGACAGCCTCCATGTGACTGGTGGTAATCTGGCTGGTACGAACGGGGCTGGGATTTATGTCGCTGCCGGGAGTGGTACGCCAGTGATTAATAATGTTGTGCTGTATGGCAACACGGCTACTGGTAGTAATGGGGCTTTGGGCATTGCGACTAGCTTAGACCCGGTGCTGCAATTTAATACGATTGCGGATAATACGGGAGATGGGGTTCGCTTTGAATCGGCCGTTGGCTCTATTCACAATAGTATCATCTACGATAACAGCGGCACAGCGATTGGTGGTGGCAGCGGCCATTCATTCAATATAACAGCCCAAGACCCGCTCTTTGTTAATGCGGCTGGAGGCGATTACCACATTACGATTGCTTCGCCCGCTATCGGTGCCGGGGATCCGCTGGCTGGCGGCTCAGCGCCTTCTGAAGATTTTGAAGGGGACAGTCGGCCGCGTGGATCAACTTATGACATTGGGGCCGATGAGGCCAACCAGTATCCCGACCTGCTCTTCCTACCGGATTTTCTGGAGCGAGATGTGGAGCGAGGCACTGTTTATACCTATACGCATGTCCTGACCAATTCTGGTACAACGACTGATTCGTATAGCCTAATCAGCAATAATACAGAAGGCTGGACAGCGACCCATCCACCAACAGTTAATGATTTGCCAGCCGGACAATCTGCGGTGGTTGAGGTAACGATTGATGTGCCATTAGGCGCCAATGCCGGGCAGGTGGCGACGACAACGGTGACGGCGACCTCTTCTTTGAATAGCAATATCTCTGCGGCCGTTTTTGAACGGACGACGGCCCAGCCGGTTCCTGGCGTTAGTTTTACTCCTTCTTATTCACAATCTCTTTTGCCAGGAACGATTGTGACCTATGTCCATACTTTGCAGAATACGGGCGATTTTACCGACAGCTTCCGAGTTGAGGTGGTTGCCGATCCCTTTGATTGGGCCGATCTGCTGCCCAGTGACCCGGTAACGATTGAGCTTGCCAGTTTGGCTTCGACCAATGTTGAGGTTCGGATTGAAGTGCCGCCCTTTGCAGCGGCTGGTTTCGCCAATACCGCTTTGATTGAAGCGACTTCGGTCTATTCTCCAGCGGTTTCGGCCGTTGTAACTGATACGGTTACGGCCAAACCAACCGTTGGAACCCGTTATGTATCGACTGCTGGCACGGACTTAAACAATAACTGTACTCAAACCAGTATGCCTTGCCAGACGGTTAAACGCGGTATTAGTCAGGCTTCATTTGAGGGCGAAGTTCGGATTGCGCCCGGCGTTTATATTGAATCGAATATTAACGTCAACGATACTATTTCAGTTACTGGTGGCTGGACGAACAATTACACGACTCAATTAGGGCCAGACGCGACGGTGATTGATGCCAACCAAGCTAATCGGATCTTCATTATCGCTCCAGGGATAGGGATTGCGCCGTACTTTGGAAACATGACATTGCAGAATGGTTTTAGTGGTTCCGTTGGGGGGGCGATATGGGTGCGAAATGCGGCACGGCCGACTTTCAACAGCATCATTTTTGTTAGCAACCGAGGGACAGATGGTGGGGCGCTTTATCTCGATCCAAATACTGAAGTTTCCCTGGAGCAATCACGCTTTATTAGCAATACGGCGACCCGCAGTGGTGGGGCTATATTTATGGCTGGGTCTGATTTGACGTCGTACAACAATCTGTTTGACGCGAATACGGCTCAAATGAATGGTGGGGCGCTTTACTTCCAGAGTGGTCAGGTATCTGTTGAGCATAATACCTTCAATGAAAATTCGGCCGTTTTGCGAGGTGGTGGCGTATATAACAACAACGGTAACGCTTTGATTTTCAACACGATTTTGGTTAGCAATACGGCCGGAACGAGTGGTGGGGCCATTTATGAGGCAGGTGGCTCAACAACGTCGGATTACAATGATTTTTGGAACAATAGTTTGCCCCAGAGCAATGTGGCTGTTGGTGGAAACTCGATTAATGCCAATCCGTTATTTGCAGACGCGCTTTATCGACTCGATCCAAGTTCGCCAGCGCTGGACATTGGCTGGCCGGGAACGGCTGTTGAGGTTGATTTTGAGGATGATCCGCGACCTATTGATCAGGGCTTTGATCTAGGGTGGGATGAGTTATCTGGCTGCCGTGCCAAACGTGGTTCGACGATTTACGGCAGCATTCAAGCAGCCGTTGAAGCGACTGGACCATTGTTGATTCAGGTTTCAGGTCGTTGTCGAGGCGTTCACACCATTTCCGTAGGTGGCAATACGATTAGCCAAACGGTAAGTTTGATGGGCAATATGACCATTCAAGGTGGCTGGGATTCTGAATTTACAGCTCGCAGCAATCTAACGCCCTCTTTTGTTGATCCAGAGGGACGCGGGCGAGCCTTTTATATCAGCGGCACGGTTGAGGTTGTCTTGGAAGATTTACGCCTTGTTGGTGGTGATGCAACTGCTTTGGGCGGTGGGCCGTTGAATGAAGATGCTGGCGGGGCGCTTTACAATGTGAATAGTAACGTCGTCTTGAGCAAAGTGATGGTATTAACCAGTACCGCTTCGCTGGGTGGCGCTATCTACAACGATGCTGGTGATTTAACATTTGCTTATTCATTGGAACCTGGGCCGATGGGTTTAACTGTTGCCAGAGGGTTGATTGAAAATAACACGGCCGATCTTGGCGCTGCCCTTTACAATAACTCCGGCCAAATGACCATTGATAGCGGTGAGATACATGATAATACCGCCAACACCGATGGGACAATATATAATCGAGCCGGAACCCTCAATGTGGTTAATACTGCCCTTTGGGACAATGATTCAGCGGGTGATGGGGCTGGCGTTTATGTTGAAGGCGGTACGGCCGATCTGCAACATTTGACTCTCTATAGCAACATTGCGGCTGGGAACGGGGGTGGTGTTTATGCTGCGCCTGCGGCCAATGTGACGGTACGAAATAGCATTTTCCAGAGTAACCAGGCTGTCTCAGGATCAGCTATCGCGGTTGTCGCTGGGGCAACCGTTGACATTGATTATAACTACTACAATGCGCAGGCTGCTCCGGCCGTTTTTGGGGCTGGCGAGGGCGCGAATTCTATCAATTCAGGAACACCACCGGGCTTAAAAGACCCAGCTAATGGAGATTTTCACTTAATTGGAGGCGCACCAGCCGAAGATATGGGTGATCCAAACACTCCGATCACCCAGGATTTTGACAATCAGCTACGGCCGAGTAACCAAAGTTCTGATATTGGGGCGGATGAAATTGTTGGCTGTTTGGCCCGTATACGCCGTACGGGCGAAATCTTCGGAAATCCGCAATCGGCTATCGACCAAGCAATAGATGGCGATTGGGTTGAGGTTTATGGTAACTGTACAGGCGTTCATACCATTGATACAGGTGGTCCGCTTGGCGTTATCAGCCAGACCGTTCATTTGACTAAAAACGTCAACCTGTCTGGTGGCTGGAATGAGACTTTCTCGTCCCAATCGCCAATGAATGCCAGTATCTTAGACCCCTTGATGCTTGGACGGGCGCTGTATGTTGGCTCTGGTGTTACCTCTACTATTGAATTGATGCACTTTAAGAGTGGTAATGGTTCTTCACCAGGATTAGATGGGAACGGCGGGGCAGTTTATTTGGACAATGCTCAGGCTTTGCTTCAAGCCAACCGGATTTATGGCAGTTCGGCCGTGAACGGTGGTGGTGTCTATGTCTCCAACGGCTCTGTCACTATTGAAGCTGGAAACCGAATCTATAATAACAATGCCACTGACGGGGGCGGCATTTATCTAGCAGGCACCGCAACTGTTGTCAATAACTTTATCTATCAAAACACCGTTACTGGTGATGGGGGCGCTTATTACAATAGCAGTGGTAACAGCAGCGTCTGGCACAATGACTTGATTCTGAATACCGCCAATAGTGGAGGTGGTTTGTTTGTAGCAGGTGGTAGTCCTACCATTCGCAGCAATATTGTTATCAGTAATACCGGTATTGTTGGGGCTGGTGGGGCGCACGGTTCAGGCGGCTCACCTTCATTAGGCTATAACAATTTCTTCGCTAGCAGTGGGCCAAACTTTGGTGGGACGATTGCTAATGGTGGGCCGGGTAGTATTTCACAAGACCCGCTTTTTACTGATGCCGGCGTTTTTGATTACACTATCTTGGATGTATCGCCCATGATTGACAAAGGCGATCCTGACTTGCCATTGTTGGTTGACTTTGAGAAGGATATTCGGCCGTCTCATCAGGGCTTCGATATTGGGGCCGATGAAATCGGTGGCTGCTTTGTCCGAAATCTAAGCTCGCCAGAGGATGTTTATGGCAGTCCGCAGTTGGTTATTGATCTGGCCTTACCGGGTGATACGATTCAAATTGACGGTGTCTGTTTCGGAGTGAACGGCCGTATGGTGAGTGGCTCAACGGTCAGTCAAACGATCTTTATCAGTAAGAATTTGACGATTGATGGTAGCTGGGATTCGCCTTTCCTGTCTGACGGAATCTCGGCCGTTTTAGATGCCAGAATGCAGGGTCGTACCGTTTACGTTGATGAGAGTATAACGGTCACGCTCCAGAGTATTACCCTGGTCTATGGTGATGCAACCCAATCAGGCTTTGTGGCGGCGGGTGAAGGGGGTGACATTTATAATACGGGTGATTTGCTGTTAGATAACGTTGGTGTTTATAGTGGCACGGCCGTTCATGGGGGCGGCATCTATAACGCGGCAAATGGTACTTTGCACATTCAATACAGCAATGTCGCTACTAACACGGCTACAAGCAATGGGGCTGGCATTTACCATGCTGGCGATGCGCTGATCGTAGAAAAGAATGATTTCTATAACAATCAAGCGGATGTAAATGGTGGGGCTGTTTATCTGAACAGTAGTGGTTCTATTACAACGGCCGTTCAAAACAACTTCCTCTACGATAATCAGGCCCTGAACAATGGCGGTGGCGTTTATAATGTGAATACGGCCGCAAAAATCTGGCATAATACGATTGTTGATAATAGCTCTAACAATGGTGTTGGTGGCGGTATTTATACCCAGATTGGGGCAGGGGTTACAATTCGCAATAATATCGTTGATAGTAACAGCGGTACAGGGATTCATGCCACTGTCTTGCCTGATATGGGTTACAACAATGTGGTTGGTAATATTGGTGGCAATTACAGTGGAGCGGCGGCTCCTGGAACGGGGGCGATCTCCCAACTGCCAGACTATGTTGATGCCGTCAACGATGATTACCATCTGCTAGACGATTCGCCTGGGCTGGATGTAGGTGACGACAATTCGCCTATCTTAGATGATTATGATGATCATATACGGCCGAACAATGGTGGTTTCGATATGGGGGCTGACGAGCTGAATTCTTGTCTGATTCAGGTGGTAGACCCGGCGGGCATTGGCACAAAGGTGTTCGGTGTTCTCCAATTCGCCATTGATTACGCTAACCAGAATAACTTTGACCGAATTAATATCGCTCGTGGCGAATGTAGCGGTGTTCGGCAAGTGAATGGCACCTGGCAGGTAGGTTACATTAGCCGCACTATTGAATTTTATGGTTCTCTGAGACGGTCAGACTTTTCCGACCCCGACGACTATAACAATCCTAGTATCAATACCCTCAGTACGATCATTAATGCGGCAGATGCTGGCCGGGCCATCTATATCGAAGCGGGGGCGGCACCTTACTTTGAGCACATCGCTTTTGTGGGTGGCAATGCTGTTGCGGCAGGCGGCTTGAATGGGGGCGCAGTTTACAATGCCGGTACGGCTACCTTCTTCGAGAGCTTCATGAGCGCCAGCCAAGCCCAAAATGGGGGCGGTTATTATGGAACAACGACCTCGTTCTTGGAGTTCAAGGATGAGAAAGATCGGGCTGAATTAGCAGATACAGTTCTCTCTGGGGAACAATTGCTTACTGATGTATTCGGCCGAGATGTCAGTATCGGCACTTCTATAGTGGCTGATATTACTGAAAATGAGGGGGGTGGGATTGACACGGTCGATTTCGTTATCTATGGCGGGAATATGGCGACCAATGATGGTGGCGGTATTTATAATCGGGGTGATCTGTTCCTGGGTGGTGTCATCATTGCCGGGAATACGGCCGATAACAACGGGGGTGGGATGTACAATGACGGTATCGACTTCAACCTGGAAAGCGGCCTCTTCGGCGCTAATATCGCTGGCGGTAATGGGGGTGGCCTTTATAATGCTAACGTTCCGGCCACGATCATTAACGGCGTTTTTGCCTTTAATGATGCTATTGGTGAAGGGGGTGGGGTCTATAATTTGGGCGACCTGAATATGCTCCATAATACGGTGCGTGATAATAGGGCTGTTGGTGATGGGGGCGGTATTCGTAACCTTGATGGCGATCTGCTTCTGAACAGCACCATTGTTTATAGTAATACAACGCTCAGCGGCACTGGTGGTGGCCTGAATTCAGTTGGCGGCCCATCGTTAACGTACAACAATTTCTTCAATAATACACCGGATGCTTCGACAATTGGAACTGGCACCGATGCAGTTTTGAAAGACCCACAACTAATTGGTCTGACAACATTGTTCTGGCGGTCACCGGCAATTGATCAGGCTGATCCAACGCTTTTGGGGCCGCCCTGGATGATAACGGAAGATCATCGTCCGGTGACTCGACCGGATGGCGGTACTATACACAGCGGCATCATGCGAAGCGATATTGGGGCTTATGAACACGTTAAAGACTTTAGCTGTGCTGCCAGCGCCTATGGATCAGATGTGTTCCAGATGACGGCCGTTCCTGGCGAAACCGTGACTTATACTCACAATGTCACCAATATCGGCTATCCGCCGCCAACATTCCCAGATGGCTTTACAGACACGATAACGATAACGTTGGACAGTACCTCAAATGGTTGGGCGACCTTGATAGGTGGGCCGCAAGTGGTTGAACTTGGTTGGGGTGAAAGCGTCCAGGTTCAGATTCGGGTAGATGTTCCTTTGGGCGTTCTGGCGGGTGTTCAGGAAATATCGGTCTTGAAGTGTGATTCTTTAGCCATTCCTGGCCGTTCCGACATAGTAACCGACATTACAACGGTTGAAACGTTGCGGGCGGTTGATATTGAGCCAGACTATGTGGATTCGGCCGTTCCGGGCGATGTCTTGACATTTACTCATACTATTACCAATATCGGCAATATCACCGATACCTTCCGCTTTACGCCAAACTCCGGCCCGGCTCATGCTAATGCTAGTATTGTAGAAGTTTCGGGGAACCCAATTGTGAGTGATACTGTTGAATTAGAGCCGCTTGAGTGGATTACAATTTCGCTCCGTGTTGAAATATTGAATGATGCGACCGCTGGCGATGTGGCTCAACCTGGGGTTGTAGTCCGTTCTGTCACCGATCCATTGGTCTTTGATGCCGTTCAAAACACGATCAACATCGGCTTTACCAGTGGCACTCGCTTTGTTGCAGCCGAAAATTCGGCCGATACAACCAACTGTACCGACTTCCAAAGCCCCTGTGCCACCCTGCAACATGCGGTTGATCAGGCTCTTGATGGGGATTTGATTCTTCTGGCGGCCGGAACCTATACTGATTTTGTGACTCGAACCGTTGGGCTGCAAAATGTTTATATCAATAAATCGGTCACCATTGAAGGTGGCTATACTCAGGATGATGACTATGCTGCCTCTGTACCGATTACAAATGCCGTTATCCTGGATGGCGAAGGCAGCCGTCGGGTTGTTTACGTCGGCCCAGGTGTCACGACAACGGTTAGCAGCCTCTTCATCCAGAACGGTCTAGCCCCATCGGCCCCGCCAACAACGACGCTTATTGTGCCTGAACAGATACCAGTTGTCCGAGAAGCCTCACAAAGTGTGCTGGAGAGCGCTTTTGTGGCTAATGCTGGTGGTGGTGTCTTTAATGAGGGCAGCAACCTGACGTTGAGCGGTTTGTGGATATTAAATAATTCGGCCGAATTTGGTGGCGGTATCTATCAGATGGATGGTCAATTGCAACTGAACAGCGTTGTTCTCGCTGGTAATAGTAATGTGCCTGGGACGGACGGTAATGGCGGCGGTGTTTACGCCGAAAATGGCTCAGTTGTGGTAGAGAATGCGACTTTTGCTGAAAACAGTGTCGATACCAGTTCGCTGCGCGAAGAAAGTGAGGAGCTGGGGACAGGCACTGGTGGTGGTCTCTATCAAGCTGCTGGTTCTTTGGCGATTACCAATAGCATCTTCTACAGCAATTCGGCCGCGTCTTTCAGCGCCTTCTTTGGCCCGGTCGATACAACCAACGACTACAATCTCTACTTCAATAATGACCCACCAGAGACGAATGTCGCAATCGGCAGCAATAGTATATTTGGCGACCCGCTCTTTGTGGATGGATTCTATCATATTGATGGCGCTTCTCCAGCGGTTGATAGTGGAACCAATGATGTCACCTTAGGCTTTGATATTGATCGGCAGCCACGATTGCAAGGATTGACGGTTGACTTGGGGGCAGATGAATACCTGGTGCTGCCTGGCATTGAATTCGTGCCAATTAGCCAGACGGCCGTTATCAGCGAAGGTGAGCAGCATGTCTTCACCCATACCTTGACCAATACAGGTGACTTCACTGACACCTATTATTTGACGATGGATAATCAGAATAATGGTGGAACAGGGTGGGGCTATATGTTAATGCCCATGACAATCACTGATTTGCTTGTTGGTGAATCGGCTGTTGTGACTTTTGTCATTACTGGTGGATCGCCTGGATTCATGGATACAACCGTTATCACAGCTACCTCTGCGGCCGTTCCGTCGTTCAGTAAGAGCGTTACGGATACGACCTTCATTAGCCAGACGGCTGGGGTCGATATAGAAGCGGATGAAACCGGAACAGGTTTGCCAGCCGACACCGTGTTCTATTCTCATACTTTGACCAATACAGGCGATGGCCCAGATACCTATTCCATGACATTAGCTTCAGCTTTGCCAGCAGGATGGAATGTCACTATCGATCCAGCAACGACAGGGACTGTTCTGCCGGGGGCATCGATCCCGTTCACGGTTGTGGTTCAAATAGCTGGGGATGCGATTAGTGGGACGCAGTATGCGGCTCTTATCCAGGCGACTTCACAGGCTGACCCAAGTGTGAGTGATACTTTGACGGATACGACTACGGTTGGGGCTGTCTATGGTTTGGATCTGATTCCGAATAACAGTAGCACCGCGTCAGCTGGAACAGATGTGGTCTATGATCATTTCATCCTGAACAATTCCAATTTCACGGACACCGTTTCAATTGATACTAAATCAACACCTAATTGGCCGATTACTTCATCGGCCCAAATGGTAGAGGTTGGCCCATTTGGAGTGGAACCGCTCTCTATTACTATTTCGATCCCACCAGGGACGGCTGGAATGACACACACTGCTTTAGTTACGGCGACATCCTCCATATCGGTTGGGTTAGAGGTGACGGCAACGGACATCACAACCGTTACCTTTACGGCTGGTGTTTTGCTTGAGCCGGATAACTTTAGTTTGGCTGATCCGGGTGAAGTTGTTACATATATGCATACTCTGACCAATACAGGAGATATTGCGAGTTCATATTCATTATCGGCTGTTAGCGATCTTGGTTGGCCCATCACCTACACGATGAATACGCCTGTACTGGCTCCGCTTGCAACTTACCCTGTCATTGTTACCGTTACGGTGCCGGGTGGGGCAACGCCAGGGCAGGAAGATGTGACGACCATTACTGCGACATCTGATGTCGACAATGGTGTTGAGGATAGTGCCACTGATACAACCCGGATTCGACAGATACATGATTTGGCCTTCTTCCCGGACAATAGTGGTTTTGGGCAGGAAGGGACGGTTGTCAGCTATACGCATACTTTGTCGAATACGGGGAATGGCCCAGATGACTTTGACCTGACGATTAGCAGCAGCAATGGTTGGGGAACGGCCGTTGTGCCTGTTTCTGTTACGTTGCAACCGGGTGAAGCCACTCAAGTTGTTGCCAACTTGACTATTCCAGGGGGAACGGCTGGCATGGTTGACACAATGGTTGTGACCGCCACTTCGACTATCAGCCCCGCCTTCAGCGCTTCGGTCATGGACACAACGACCGTAACTGCTGAGCCGGGAGATAATGGAGTGTTACTAGAACCGAACAATACAGCTTCTGGTCTGGCAGGTTCCCTTATCTTCTACAATCATGTCATAACCAACACCAGCAGCCAGGCGTATACCTTTGAGATTGTGGCCCAATCGAGTAATGGTTGGTTTACCTTACCATCGCCCACCTTCCCAATGACGCTGACACTCGCTCCAGGTGAAAGCGCCCCGGTTGAAGTCAATATGAACATTCCAGGCGCAACTCCCGCTGGCACAATGGATACGATGGTTGTGACGGCAACGGCCGTTATTAGTCCATCCATATTCGATACGGCTATCAATGTAACCACTGTATTGACGGAGCAGGTTGCAGGAGTAGACATCGCCCCAGATTATGCTCAAATAGCGATGCCGGGCGATTCGCTCGTTTACACCCATACCTTGACCAATCTTGGCAACGATTTCGATACCTTTACTGTGACGGTGGGTTCGGATCAAGGCTGGACTGTATCTGCCAACCAATCAAGCGTTAGTCTTTTCGCCGGGCAACAGTCCGAAATTCTGGTGACTGTTAACGTTCCGCCAGGGGCGATTAGTGGCACGGTAGATACAACGACTGTTTTGGCGACAAGTGGTTTTGATCCGGCCGTATCTGATACTGCGCTAGATGTCACAACTGTCATGACAGAAACGACAGGTGGTGGCGGTGTGAGCATTACGCCTGACAACAGCGCGAATGGTGCACCGGGTGAAACGCTACAATATGGCCATAGCGTTAATAATCTTGGCAGTAGCACGGAAACGTATAACCTATCTGTTAACTCCAGTGAGGGATGGTCTGTTTTTGTTAACCCAGGTTCAATTCAGATATTGGGAAACAGCAGCCGCAATGTAACGGTCACGGTTATGATTCCAGGTACGGCAACTGATGGCACGGTTGATGTGACGACTGTAACGGCGACTGCGTTAAGCGATCCAGGTATTACCGATTCTGCAACAGACACAACAACTGTTGTGGGTAGTGGTCAATCGATCCTGTTTATGCCGGCTGTTTTCAAGGCAGAGGATGATACACCGCCGCCAACCCCAATACCGACCGCAACAACGGCTCCTTGTAACTTGAATTTGCCACCATCTGGTAATCCGAATGGGATCGATCTGGTTGTCACGGCCGTTACCCTCGTTCCTGCCAATCCGCTGCCCGGTCAAACAACCTCTGTTCGGGTCACAATCAAAAATCAAGGCCAGACGGATGTCAATGTTGGTAACAACTTCTATCTGGACTTTTATGATAATCCTAACCCAGAGCCACCACAGACCTTGCAGATCGGTAATCTGGCTTGGGGCGTTCAAGGGTCTGATCTAGGCGCAGGCGAAAGTAAGACCTTTAGCGCAAACTACGCCTTTACGGCCGGGTCTCATCGATTATGGGCGCAGGTAGATACAGATAGTACGGTGAATGAAGCCAATGAAAACAATAACCTGTATGGATGTAAAGCGCTTGTCGTTGTTGGTGGACAGTCTGTACCTCAAGAAACGCCGCTGCCTCAGCCAACGGCTGATAGACCGAGGGAAACGCCTACGCCAAATGTGATTCGAGAATTACCTGCGGCGGAAGTGCCAAAAGCAACCGAAACACCAATTCCATAATTGGACTAAAAAAAGCCCTTTGAATGAGATACAATGCAAAGGGCTTTTTTAATTAATAAAGGAGGCGGATTAATGGTTGCTGAACTGCGATCACAGGTGAATGTTAAGCGTTCGTTGAGGCCGATTCTTTTCTCTTTGTCTCGCCCTCTTCGTCTAGTCAAATCGTATGATAAGGGTGACTTTCGCCAGGATGCAATTGCGGGGATCACAGTGGCTGTCATCTTGTTGCCCCAGGCAATCGCCTTTGCGTTAGTGGCTGAACTGCCTCCTCAGATGGGAATCTATGCGGCCGTTATCGGAGCCATCTTTGGTGCATTGTGGGGGTCTTCCAATCAAGCCCACACCGGGCCGACAAATGCTATCTCGTTATTGGTTTTGTCTACTCTTTTGACAGGGTTTGAGCCAGGCACTTCTGATTTCATTCTTGCGGCTGGTATATTGGCAGTGATGGTTGGGCTGTTTCAACTGATCATGGGACTGGCTCGGTTGGGGGTGTTGATTAATTTTGTTTCCCACTCTGTCATTGTGGGGTTTGCAACGGGGGCTGGCTTCCTTATCGCTGTCCGTCAGGTTGTGCCATTGTTGGGATTAGAGGTTTCAAGTCATAACTTAATTGAAACGATAGTGGGCATTTTTGAAGCCTTACCATCGCTGCACCTGGAAACGGCCTTGCTTGGTGTGGGTGCAATTTTGGTCGTTTTTGGGCTTCGGAGGCTTAGTCGCAAAATTCCGGCAGCGTTAATTGCCATGATCACTGCCTCTGTGGTTGTTTTTATTTTCAAGTTAGATGGGGCAGGTGTAGCCGTCATTGGTGAGTTGCCAGCCTCTTTACCCCCTTTGTCGGATTTCTCATCGGTCAATCTTGATTTTATAACCCGGTTATCTACTGGCGCTTTGGCAGTTGGCGCTATTGGCTTAGTGGAGACGATGGCGATTTCTCGCTCTATTTCAACTAAGACTGGTCAGCGGTTAGATAGCAATCAGGAATTTGTCGGTCAGGGCTTGGCGAATATTGTCACAGGTTTCTTCTCTGGCTATCCGGTGGCGGGGTCGTTTTCTCGTTCGGCCGTTAACCACAATGCGGGCGCAAAAACCCCGGTCGCGGCCTTGTTTTCGAGTGCCTTTGTCCTGGTTGCTCTGTTCACGTTGGCTCCTTTAGGGGCATTGTTACCTCGGGCAGCCCTGTCAGGCGTTTTGATTGTGGTTGCTCTCGGTATGATCAACTATAAAGAAATTTTGCGTATCTGGCGGGGTACGCGGGGCGATGCCGTAATTATGTTGGTGACGTTTTTGGGTACGTTATTTTTACATATTGAATTTGCGGTATTGATGGGTATTCTTTTATCATTTGCCTTGTACATTATGCGGACCAGCGCTCCGCGTGTTCATCATGTTTTGCCAGATAAAAGTTTCAAACATTTTGTTTATCAACCGGACAAACCATCCTGCCCACAGTTGGCGGTAATTGATATATTGGGTGATTTATATTTCGGGGCGGTGAATCATGTTGAGGAGACGATTTTAGGCCATTTTGAGCAGCATCCTGAGCAGAAATTCCTGCTTATCCGAATGCACAATGTCAATCATTGTGATTTTAGCGGCATTCATATGTTGGAGAATGTGGTCAAGGTTTGTCGGGATCGGGATGGCGATGTTTTTATGGTTAGGGTCAGTTATCAGGTGAACCGACTAATGGGATCAACTGGTTTTACTAAATTCCTGGGCGAAGATCATTATCTTAGTGAGGAGGAGGCCATTGGGTATCTCTTTCATCATGTGTTAGATGCAGCCACCTGTATTTACGAATGCCCCTATCGAGCTTTTAAGGAATGTCAGAATTTGCCCAAGCATTTCTATCCACAGGCGATTTCCTTTTATGAGTCGAAGATGTTAGATCGGCCGTTTGAAACCATCGATCCTCACCAACTGAGAGAAATGATGGCGACGGATTTAGAAAAGCCGCTTATCTTTGATGTTCGGGAACCGCGAGAGTTCAAGAAAGGTCGCATTCCCCAGGCTGCATTGAAACCTCTACCACATCTGTTGTCAGATCTATCAGACATCCCCCACGATCAGCCAGTTATATTTGTCTGTCGAAGTGGCCGTCGCAGCCGATTGGCGGCTCATGTTTTGGAGGAGCGGGGTTGTAAGCGAGTTTTGATCTTGAAAGGGGGTATGTTGGCCTGGGAATCGGCTGGATTATTGGCGGCATTTGATTAAATGCCAGAAGTTCAACTTCTCAAAAAAGTTGAGCTTCTCGACTAAGCGTATTAAGGTGAGAGAATGGAACATATCGCATATCATAACATTGGCCTAGACCTTGTTCGTGTGACCGAAGCGGCTGCTATCAGCGCTGGGCGATGGATTGGATTGGGGATGCGTGATGCTACCCATCATGCTGCTACTAAAGCGGCCACAAAGGCGCTCAATTTATTGAATATACGGGGTCACATCGTGATGGGCGAAGAGGGACGATTGGGTGATTATTCCCCATTGAGCAGCGGCGTGGAAATTGGAACCGGAAACGGGCCAGAATTAGACGTGATGGTTGATCCGATCGATGGGACAAATTTAGTAATCAAAGGTCATTCTGGGGCTGTCTCTGTGGTTGCCATTACTCCAAAAGGCTCTATCTGGTCGCCTGATCCAGCAGCCATTTACATGGAGAAAATAATCGTTGATCGTGATGTTGCTGCCGCGTTGGTTCCTGAATGCCTTGATGCGCCTGCTGCCTGGACCTTAGCGCTTATTGCCAGAGTCAAAAAGAAACCTGTTCGGGATTTGGCCGTTATCGTCTTAGATCGGCCGCGTCATTATGATTTGATCGAAGAGATTCGATCATCTGGCGCGCGTATTATGCTGCGGCAGGAAGGCGATGTAGAAGGAGCATTGGAAGCCTCATTGCGTGGGCAAGGGGCAGATATATTGATGGGCATTGGCGGGGTTGCAGAGGGCTTAATTGCGGCGTGTGCGGTGAAGGCGTTAGGCGGGGCGATGTTAGGCCGCCTTGCTCCTCAAAGCCCAGAAGAGCGTTTGGGCATCGAAGCGGCCGGGTTAGATAAAAATAGAATATTGACTTGTGATGAATTGGTTGCAACTGATAAAATCTATTTTGCTGCAACCGGTATCACAAACAGCGTTGTCCTTTCACCGATTCGTTTTCAGGGAGATTGGGTGGAAACCCACTCTTTGTTACTGCGTTCGGAGACTGAAACGAGACGTTTTATTGATGGGGAACATCATATGAGGCAGTTTTCCCAAGAGTGACGGCTAGAATAACCATTAATATCCATATGGAGCCGCCAACACCAAGATGAAGTACCCGGGACCAAAGAGGTAATGACAATAGAACGTTGCTGATGCCGAGGAAGAATTGGAGGACTAAAAGGGTGGCTAGGCCATAGGCTAACTGTTTAGCTGTTTGAGAATCGCTGCCGTGTTTAAGCAATTGCCAAATGGTGACTAGGATGATGACGGCCACAGTAAAGGCGCTGAAGCGGTGAATGAGTTGTATGGTGATGAGTCCTTGCAACGATTGGGGAATGTCTGCTACACCGCAGTGGGGAAAGCTAGGGCAGGCTAGAGATGCGCCGGTACGGGTGACGAGGGAGCCAGTGATGAGCAGTAGGTAGGTGGCAGCTGCCCCAACGGCCGTTCCAAATTTCAAACGCGTCTGACTAAATAAAACTGCTCGTTCCTTCGTCAATTGTTGCAATTTGGGATGGGTCACTGCAACGAGGGCGGCTAAGAGACCAGCGATGCTCATAGCAACGGCCGTGTGAATGAAGCCGGTCCACCGGGGAAGCTCATTTAAGACGTGGAGACCGCCTAAACTTACTTGAATGATTAAAGCAATGCCAGTGGTAACGGCCGTCCATAGAATTAACTTATCCTTACGGTAATGTCGCCAGGCCAAGAAGATAACGGCCGCGATTTGTAACCCCACAATCCCGCCTAAGAGTCGGTGACTAAACTCTACCCAGGCACTTATATCATCTAAGGGAGGGACAGCTTGCCCATAACACAACGGCCAATCAGGGCAGCCTAGCCCATTGCCGCTGACCCGCACGAAGCTGCCGACCATGATGAGCAAAATGGTGCTTAATAGCCCGGTTAAGGCTAGGCTCCCGAACAAAGAGTTTGAAGTCGTTGATATTTGATTGTTACTGATTTCTTCATATACTGAACTATTCATACATCAAATTTACCACATCCAATCAGCAGCTAAAAATGATATGGTCACGATTGTGTGAATCACCATTGAGTCTGTGTTAAGGCTACTGTAGAATTTAGCAAGAACTCGTGTTCCGCCAAACACATATGGTCGAAAAAACAAAATTGAAGGAACACGATAGTATCGTCAATTTCAGTCCGTCAAAAGAAGATTGACGATGCACCAGATAGAGGTGAACGATGAGTGAAAATAATAAAACGAAATCCTCTTCAGATAATAGTCGTGCACCAGATGTAGAGAACGCGACCCTCGAAGATCTGTGGCAGTTTGCAGGGCAAGGGCTGAAGTCTGGTGATTTTAACACGGCAATGACTCATTTTTATCGGGGTGAAATGAGTCGCTCGAATACGTGGCGAATGCGATTAGATTCGACTACCAATTGGGCTGTGGTAACAACGGGGGCAGCATTAAGCTTTGCCTTTGGGAACAGTGACATCAATTCAGCCCTGGTGATTCTCATTGACACCCTCTTAGTGCTTTTATTCTTATTCATTGAAGCTCGTCGGTATCGATATTATGAACTGTGGGCGAATCGAGTTCGGATCATGGAGACAAATTTCTTTTCTGGATTGTTGTCGCCACCCTTTTCACCATCAACGACTTGGGCCGAACAGATTAAGGATAGCTTAACGCGACCGATGTTTCCTATTAGTCTCTTAGAGGCACTGGGCCGTCGTTATCGGCGAAATTATGCGCCCATATTTTTGATTTTGGCCGTCGCTTGGAATGTTAAAATCCTTATTCACCCGATTTCTGCGACTAGCTGGCAAACCTTTATAGAGCGGGCGGCTATTGGGCCAATATCGGGTTGGATAGTGATCTTATTTGGCTTTATTTTTAATGGCCTCCTTATTGCTATGGGCTATTTCACGGCTGGTATGAGAGAGAGTACTAGTGAAGTTTTAGGGGATGGCCGTCAGGGTGTTGTCGGTTGGTTCATGAGGATTTTTACCCGGTTCAGCAGGGTTACGTGGGATATTTTAGAGACAGACATACCGCTTCCTATTATTCCTAAATTGCAAAAGCGGAAACAGTTGGCCTATGTAATCTCGGATGAGGTTGAAACGGTGGGGAAGGCGTTGTTGGAGACGTTAGGCCGGGGGGTGACGTTAATGCACGGCACGGGAATGTATACGGGCAAAGATCATGGCATTTTGATGTGTGCGGTTGATTCGAGGCAGATTTCGGTTTTGAAGCGGATTGTTTCAGAGTTGGATTCCCAGGCTTTTGTCATCGTCATGCCGATTCAAGAAGTACATGGTGGTGGGTCGGGTTTTCGACCCCTGGAGGCGTAAGGATTTGTAAGCCGTAATCTGTAACCAGTAAAACATAGATTCGTAAATTGCTTTTGTTGGATTAGATTTGTTGAGATGAAAGGAAGAAATTGGCGTGGGTACGATAATTAAAGGTGGGATTGTTGTTACAGCGGGGGATACTTTTCAGGCAGATGTTTTAGTTGATGGTGAAACGATAGCTGGACTCGGCCGTTCTTTTCCTGAAGATGGGCATGAGGTTATTGACGCTGAAGGGAAACTGTTGTTACCTGGGGGCATTGATGTTCATACCCATTTGGAACTGCCTGTTTCTGGTACGGTTTCGTCGGATGATTTTTTCACAGGACAGCGAGCGGCCGCTTTTGGTGGCACAACCAGCCACATTGACTTTGCTATCCAACCGAAAGGCGGTTCCCTGCGAGATGGCATAGAACGATGGCATGAAAAAGCAGGCGACAAAGCCTGTATCGATTATAGCTTCCATGCCAATGTGACTGATGCTCATGAGGGCATTTATAATGAAATTCCCCGTCTGGTTGAAGAAGGGGTTACTAGTATCAAGCTTCTCATGGCCTATAAAGGCACTTTCCAAGTCGATGATACCGCTTTGTTTAAGGTGATGACTGTTGCCGCCGAGCATAATTTGTTAGTGATGGTTCATGCTGAAAATGGGGATGTAATTGCTGAATTGACGAAGCAGTTGCTGGCTGAGGAAAAATTTGCTCCCCATTACCACTTGACCGCTCATCCGGCGTTGGCTGAGAGCGAAGCTACCTGTCGGGCGGTTTCAATGGCTGGGATGAGTGGAGCCAGGTTGTATGTCGTCCACATGACCTGTGCCGGGGCGGTGGAGCAGTTGGCGTTGGGTCGAGCTAAAGGTTTTCGGGTGATGGGGGAAAGCTGCTCTCAATATTTAGGTTTGTTTGAGGATACTTTGCGAGGAACGGCCGATAATCCCTTTGAGGGCGCAAAATATGTCTGTTCTCCTCCGCTGCGAACCAGCGATGATGCCGATGTCCTTTGGTCTTCCTTAGCGGACAATACCTTACAGATTGTTTCGACCGACCATTGCCCCTTCTTCTTTGAGGGTGGGGTGAACGGCCGTCCCCCTGGCAAAGAGCTAGGTCGGAATTCATTCGCCCAGATTCCCAATGGATTGCCCGGTATCGAAGATCGGATGGTTGTCACCTGGCATTGGGGGGTTAATGGTGGGCGCATTTCCCCCAATCGCTTTGTGGCTATAACCAGCACCAACCCCGCTAAGATATTTGATATGTATCCCCGGAAAGGAACCATTGCCGTCGGTTCTGATGCTGATATTGTTGTTTGGAACCCAACCATTCGTCGAGCCATTGAGGCCAGCCGCCAGCATATGAACACCGACTACAATGTTTATGAAGGGTTGGAGGTAATGGGTTGGCCGGAAAAGGTATTTTTGCGCGGCCGTCTCATTGTAGACGGTGCGCGTTGGTTAGGAGAACGGGGGGCAGGTAAGTTCATTCACCGACAACCACAAGGAATCGTTTTATAATCATCTTCGCCTGAATTGACTACTTCGAGAGAAAACTATGTATGATCCAATTGAAACACCAGTCGATTATGAAGAACCATCTGATGATGAAGGCCGTCGTTTGCCAATTAGAGGCGTGGCTTGCTTCTTGTTGTTGGTCATGTTGTGCAGCGTTATTTCAACACCGTTAGCCGTGTTTTTGTTTTGGAACAGCAATCGGCAAGCGCAGCCGACACCGACGGCCGTTCCATTTGAGACAACGGCCGAAAACGGTTCAAGCAGCAGCCGGATTGCCTATATCACCCCCAGCGGACAGTTAGCCACCGTTGCTGCAGATGGGACAGCCCAACAACTGTTGACAGAAGCCAATCAAACTTTCCAATTCCCAGCCTGGTCGCCGGACAACAGCCGATTAGCCGTTATAGGTTCAGGACAAGATGGCCTGGGCGTTTATGTTATTTCAGATATGCCCGGCAGCGAACTGCAACCGCTTTTTCAAAATAACAGCCAAGCGCCCATCTATCTTTACTGGTCGCCAGACAGTAATAAGGTGTCCTTTTTGGCCAATCATCCCAGCGGTTTGGCTTTGCACATCGGAGATGTGTCGGCCGATAACAGCCGCTTGTTAGCAACGGGGCAGCCTTTTTATTGGGATTGGACACCTAATGGAGAGCAGCTATTAATTCACAGTGGCTTTTCCGGTGAAGATTCGCGGTTGGCTTTGATCGATCCAGATGGAGATGGGGCGGGTAGTAATATCTCGGAACCGGGCTTTTTTCAAGCGCCAGGGATTTCGTCGAACGGCCGATTTTGGGCCTATGCTCAGGTTGACGAAGACAGCAATGGTCAAGTGGCGATTGTGGAAGGTGAGTCGGGCCAAATACAGCAAACCGTGCCACATTTAGGGCTAGCGGCGATGGGTTGGAATCCGGTTCGTAATGTCTTGGCTTATATTGCTCCGACAGTTGATGCCCCTGTTTTTTATGGGCCGTTGCAGCTATTGGATGCGGCAACGGGAGAAAATAGGGTTATCGCGGATGATCTAATTGTGGCTTTTTTCTGGTCGCCAGACGGCCGTTACATCGCTTATTTTACAATTGCCGATTTGGAAGACAATACAATTCAGGCCAGCAATCCTAATAAGGATCGACAGTTTAGTAAAGGCGCTTCACAAGAGGAAGAGCCGCTTATCATGGAGGTGTGGCTGGTCGACACCCAAGATGGCACTGTTCGTCGGCTGAGGGCATTTGAACCGACTGATTTGTTTGTGTTTCAGTTCTTGCCCTTTTTCGACCAATACAGCCGCAGCCATCGCATTTGGTCCCCCGATAGTCGTTCTATAGTATTGCCAATCATTGAAGATAGCGCTTCCCGAATCTATGTGCTGCCGATTGATGGCAGCGAAAGTCGCCCGGTTGCAGATGGCGTTGTTGGATTTTGGAACCAATAAGAAATCTCACGCAAAGTCGCAAAGAAGATGCTTCTTGGCGAGACAGAAAGTTAACTCTGAAAGGGTCTCTTCATAGATTATGGGGCGAGTTCTAGGATCATTGTTTCGGCGGGTGGGCCGGTGTATCCATGAAAATCCTCAAAGTACACAAGGATATGGTTAAAACCGCCTTCGTTGTTGGTACGCGTCAGTGTGAAGGGAATGGTTGCCGAACCGTTGTTAGCGACAGGCTGCCTAAATTCGTTGACCTGGATGGCGCTGTTAGCTTCATAGGGATCGATGTCGAAGCCGCCACCCGGTAATCCCGCTGTAAATAATCCACCCTCAATGACGAGAACAACGGCCGTTGACCAAACGGGTCCGCCAGAGATTTGAATGACTTGATTAGCAGTGGAGACGGTTGCTGGTGGGTTGGGGATATTTTCAATGGAGGCGACAGGTTGAGGTGGCAGATTTTCCCGAATGAGGGCGGCCGAACCGCTGCTGCTTCCTGGCATCCGAAGGCTTTGCCCAGTTAAAGAAAGATTGTTTGAGAAGTTTACTGTGACCGTTGAGCCGCTCAACTCTAGACCAGAAACGCTGCCCGATTCGGCCGGGCCTGGGGCAGGCACACCCCGAATGCTGGTTGGGTCAACATCGACGGAAAAGGTCACTTGCTCACCTGGACCAAAATCGTTAAACGTAAGGGTCAAGACATCAAAGCCATCATCGTGGGGGCTACTATAGGTGTGACCGATGAAGCCTACAAGGGCTGGGTTGCTATCGATGGTGACATCTTTGGCTACCAGATCGCCCGCTGTGCCAAAGGGATCGAAGACCATATCTGGGAAAGCGGCCGTTCGCAGATCGATGACAACTTGGTTTATCTGAGCCGTGCTGTTGGATGAATTTTCGATAATAAATGCGCCTGTATTGAAGGTGCTGGCATTAATGCCACCTATTGGGGTGATCTTTAGAACTGCTTCTACCGCTGAGTTTGGCGGGGCAGGTATAGGCGGTGGAAATAGAACAGCAGGTAGATAGGCTTGGGGTGTCAGTCCGACAGCTGGAGATTGTCCAGTGGCTTGATCGGCCGTTGATGAAAATATCAACAGCAGCAAACTAAATAATGCAGCCCCTAATACCCCATAATATGCGATTTGTTTATTTTTCGTATTCAAATTTTTCTCTCAATGGGTTAATCGTCAATGATTTTACGAAGATACCAACGGCCGCTAGCAACCTCACTAATTTCTTGAGCCAAATCCCCTGCTGTAGCATAGCGATCTTCTGGCTCTTTCGCCAATGCTTTTTGAATAATTTCACCCCAATTGTTGTTTAGATCTGGACGTATTTCTCCTAAATCTGGAACAACTTCGGTGATATGGGCTACGGCCATTGCCATTGGCGAATCATTTTCAAATGGCAAACGTTTTGTAAGCGCTTTGAAAAGCAGGACACCCAACCCGTATACGTCGCTACGGCCGTCAAGAGGATAATTTTGGATTTGTTCTGGACTCATATAGGCAGGCGTGCCAACTAGAAAAGCTCCGGTTGTACCAGTTGATTGGTGAAGTATTTTGGCTAACCCAAAATCGGAGAGGAAAGCCTTGTTGGAATCATCAAATAATATGTTAGAAGGTTTGACATCTCGATGAACAATACCATTCTTATGAGCGGCATCCAATGCCTGGGCTACCCGGTTAATGACGCGGGCCAAATTTGTCAACCGAATCTTTTCCCCATCAATCCGGTCTTGGAAAGTGCCGCCAGTCATGTGGCGCATAACGATATAGGGTTGATTGCCATGCCAGCCAAAGTCGAAAATTGGAACGATGCAATCATGTTCTAACGAAGCGATGACCTCTGCTTCTCGTTGGAAATGTTCATGGAAGAGGGTGTCGGAAACTAATTTGTGGGAGAGGACTTTGATAGCTACTTGGCGATTGACGAAAGGGTCTTTGGCAACATAGACCGTTGACATGCCCCCATGCCCCAACTCGCCTTCTATTTCGTAACGACCGATTTTATCTAAAGACATACGCGGGTTATCTGATAAGAAAACGAAGTGTTTCTAGCTGTTTTCTTTTGTATCGCTTAAAAAGGGGATGACTGGCACAAAGAACAATTGCTGTAAGCACGTTCTCGCAAGAGTGCCAGTCACCTGAGTAGATACAAGGACAAGTGTAACATAATATGGCAAAGACTACCATTCCCATTTTATAATTTAACTTTTTAATCGATCTTTAGACGTAAATTATCGATTAGACGGGTTTTTCCAAAGAAAACGGCCATTGAGAGCAGGACATCTGTGCGAATTTCACTTAGCTCTTTCAAAGTTGTCGGATCAGCTGCACTCACATAATCTAATCTCGCTAATGGTTCGCTCCCGATTTGGGCGGTCATCTGCTGCCGGATGACTTCACCGTTCCGCTCTCCTGCACGGATTGATTGGGCCGCTTCGGTCAAGGCTTGGTTTAAGATAACGGCCGCTTTTCGCTCTTCAGTGGACAGTTTGACATTCCGAGAGCTAAGAGCCAACCCGTCTGATTCTCGAACGATTGGGCAAATAACCATGTCCACATTGAAATTAAGGTCGGCAATCATCTGGTGAATGACGACAGTTTGTTGGGCATCCTTTTGACCAAAATAGGCTCTGGTTGGTTGGATGATGTTGAACAGTTTCGCCACCACCGTTGCCACGCCTTGGAAATGCGTTGGTCGAGAAGCACCTTCGAGCGGTTGAGTGACCTCTTCAAGAATGATTTTGGTTTGGAATCCTGGTGGATACATAAGTGAATCGTCTGGCACAAACACGAGATCGACATTTTCGGCTGTTAGCACCGTCAAATCTTCTTCCAAATTACGTGGGTAGGTTGATAGATCTTCGTTGGGAGAAAATTGCGTTGGATTAACGTAGATAGAGACGGCCAGACGGTCGTTTTCGGCGCGTGCTTGTTGGATTAAGGTCCGGTGGCCTTGATGGAGATAGCCCATCGTTGGCACTAAGCCCCAACTCAGCGATGGTTCCTTCCAACGGCTTGCTCTAACTTGCTCGATTTCTTGGGTGACAATCATTCTATCTCTTTCCTCGTATGAAGTCGTTCTAGTCGCTGTCGAATTACGAATGGTTGATCCTTAAGGACATCGTGCCACTGCCCGACAGCGGTTTGGTGCTGTACTAGGGACAATAATGATTGGTTGACCGGGGTAGATATGCCAACCTGTTTGCCATAATGGACAACTGCCCCACAAATGGCCTCGATTTCAGTTGGAACGCCACGAGCCACATCTTGGGCCATTGATGAGCGATTTGCGGCCGTCGCTAGAACGACTTTTCGGGTTTGAACGGCCGCATCAAGATACGGCAAGGAGATTCCCAAACTGCTAGCAACGGCGGCCACTTCTTCTGCTGCTTGGCTCATTATCCACTCAGCATCTTCGTTCTCAATTAAAAAACCATTTGGTACTTGTAGTAATGCCGTTAGGGGGTTTATTCCTGCATTCACGGCTAACTTACCCCAGATGAGGCCATCAGCTTGCTCAACGAGCCTGGTATTAAATCCTGCTTGGTTGAAAAGAGAAGTTATTTCTTCTAAGTTGGCGGTTCTTTCGGGTTTGATTTTCCCCTTTCCGATGGTGCTTTGGGCCAAGTAAGTCTCACCTGCGCCAGCATGGCGCACCAGACCTGGCGCAAGCATGGCCGCTCCCTCAGAGGTGATGCCTTGGGCGGCTCGATCAGGACCAACTTGCTCTGCGACTATAGCTAGATTTCCTAGCCCGTTTTGGAGCGTGATCACCAAACCATCAGGGGCAAGGAAATCGGCCGCATACCTTGCTGCTGCGGCCGTTTTTGGCGTTTTGACGATGATAAGTACAAGGTCGGCCGTTTCAATTGTGGTCGGGTCATTGGTTGCCACGACAGCATATTGGCTTCGTTGCCCATTGGGGTGAATGAGGCTGATACCCTTCTTATTGAGGATATTTAGTTGAGCTTGCCAACTGCCCAGCATCGTAATGTCAGATAAACTAGACAGCCGTCCAGCAAAAAGGCTGCCCAATGCGCCAATACCAATAATTGTGATTTTCATTTTGGTTAAAGGTCTTGTAAGAATGTTTGGAGTTCGTCTGGATCGATAGGGTAAGTGTGTTCGTTTGCTGGGAAACGGCCGTCTTTCACCTCTTCCCCATACTGTGTGAGGGCTTGCACGATCACTTGCCGAACATCAGCATATTGGCGGACGAATTTTGGCATAAATCGGTTGAACAACCCTAACATATCGTGGTAGACGAGAACCTGCCCATCGCAATCAGCTCCGGCCCCGATGCCGATAGTTGGAATAGTTAGCCTTTGGCTAACAACGGCCGCAACAGGAGCCGGAATTGCTTCGAGAACAATGGCGAAACAGCCGGCCTCCTCTAATGCCAAGGCATCTTGGAGTAGACGATTTGCGTCAACGGCCGTTTTTCCCTGAACGCGATAGCCGCCTAATTTGGAAACAGTTTGGGGGGTTAAGCCAATATGACCCATAACCGGAATGCCAGCTTTGACGATGGCATTAATGGTGGCTGCCATTTCCTGTCCTCCTTCAAGCTTAATGGCATCCATTTGAGCTTCTTTTAAAAAACGGCCCGCATTTCGAACTGCCTCAGCCTGATCTGCCTGATAAGACATAAAAGGCATATCGCCGATAAGGAATGCGTATTTTGCGCCCCGTGCTACAGCCCGACAATGGTGAAGCATCTCATCCATCGTCAAGGAAACAGTGCTATCTAGTCCCAACATGACCATTGCGAGTGAATCGCCCACTAGGATCATATCGATGCTAGCCTCATCTACCAGGAGGGCGGCGGAGTAATCATAAGCGGTGAGCATGGTTAATGGTTGCTGTCGCTCTTTTTTGCGCTGGATGGTTAAAATCGTGACCTTTTTTCTAGCTTTTCCAGGAGTTTTTTCTTTTGTGGGTTGGGCAGACATGGCTGCCTCCTATTGCTCATTTGCTAGAGCGTATAATTTATCGGCTGTCATTTCTATTAACCGACGTTTGGCTAGCTTTTGGCGCCACTGTCGAGGGATGCCCTTTTCGCCATAATAAGCCCCAGCTAGCTGTCCGTAAACGGCCGCAGTCGTATCAGCATCATCACCCAAATTCGCTGCCAGGAGACAACCCTCTCGAAAATCCTGAGTTTGGTAGAATGCCCATAAAGCAGCTTCCAATGATTTTACAACATAACCACTACCTTGAATGTCAGGAGGATTGCGTTCTTTGAATGAGCCATCAGCGATTTCTGCAATTCCTGGACTCAAAAAAGTATCGTCCCAATAGCCTGTGATTGGTGAATAGCGAGCTGATAATAAGGTGTCTTTGGTTTCCCCGTGTAATGCGCCAACGATCAAAGCGCTGAGGTATTGGCAGGCACTAACGGCCGCACTGGCTGCATGGGTGGTATAGGAGCTGCTGGCAGCGTGAGCGATCGCGGTTGCAAAATCGTTTGCATAGAACATGGGGATGGGCGCCAGGCGCATGAGGGAGCCATTGCCAGCAGCCATCGTATCAGTAGAGCCTGCATAGGCGTTGCCAGTATTCTCGAAATGGTGAAGGGCATCACGAATGGTATTACCGATATCAAAACAGGTTCCGGTACTGCTAAAGTAACCATCCCGATACCAACGGACATATCGTTCCATCTGATCGGTCGGATCAAACCCTTGATGAATGATTAAACTTTCTGCCAAACACAAAGCCATTGAGGTGTCGTCAGTCCATTGGCCCGGGTCTAAATCAAATGGCCCACCGCCTACCATATCAGTTATAGGCTCGAACGTTCCAGGGTCTTTAAATTCAAGCGTCGTTCCAACCGCATCTCCCACTGCTAACCCTAACAAACACCCTCGATAGCGTTCTCTCATATCCATATGACTAATATAGTCATGGACAGCAGACAAAGCAATATGAAATCAGGAGCGAAACTAGGAACTTTTTCCTAGTTTCACAACCCTTCTACCCATTGACAAGAATAAATATTGCTGGTACGGTGGATGCTAGAACTCTTTAATAATTCATTCATACTTAAATCAAGAGAGTTGCCCTCTTTTTGACTTCATTATTCATTTATTCTTTTAGGAGGATATTATTATGTTATATCTTTCAGAAGAGGGTCAGGGACTTGTTGAGTATGCATTGGTATTGGTTTTGATTGCCGTGGTCGTCATCTTAATTCTCGTTTTTCTCGGACCGCAAATTGGGAATCTTTTTAGTCAGGTAAATCCCTGTGTAGGGTTTCCAGAATCAATACCTCAATGGTGTCTCGAATAAAGCCCACCGCTTAGGAAACAAAACACCTCGCTGTACAGCGAGGTGTTTTGTTTTAGACATAGGGAAATCGTCTTGGAGTCGTCAGGTCGCTCACTTTCATCCATTCGACACTATGTTATAATCGGTTTTATGGAGATTAAATTAGGGTGACACTTCCTTCGCTAGAAACATTTATTGGCTATTTCACAATCTTCTTTGCCGTTATGGGCGCTTTGTTGGCGGCCGTCTGGATAAGCCTTGTCGTATGGACTTTTCGGGATATGCGCGCTCGTTCACGGGATCCATTTGCTCAACTGCTAGCGGCCGTTGTGGTGGCTGCATTACCAGGGGCGGGATTGCTGGTCTATTTAATTCTTCGCCCACCAGAAACATTAGTAGAAGCTTATGAACGTGCCTTAGAAGAAGAAGCCTTACTCCAAGAAATTGAGGAGCGGCCTGCTTGCCCTGGCTGTTCTCGCACGGTCGATTCACGTTGGGTATTATGCCCGCACTGTCATACTCGATTGCGAAAGATCTGCCGCGACTGTAATTCGCTGATGGAACTGCAGTGGAATCTATGTCCTTTTTGTGGCAACCAACATATTGACCTTTATCAGGCTGGGCCGTTGTTAGATTCTGAGGGGATCATTGCCCCTGACTCAATAGCCGTTTTAGAAGATTCTGACAATGGTGAAGGTGAGCTTGTTGAGGATGATGACCAGCCAGAAACACAAGAGTTAGCTTCGTCGGACCCGGAAGTAGAAGAGATACTGGATTAACCTTAGTTGACAATGATGCCAGTAAGATCACCTTCTGGGGAGGGGTATTGGGAGTCTAATCGGCGAAGGGTGCTGACAATCGTTCGCATCAAGGCCAAGTTGCGATACCATTTCTGATCGGCCGGAATGACGTGCCAGGGTGCATATGCCGTTGTGGTCTGGTTCAACATCTCTTCATAAGCAGCCATATAATCGTCCCATTGTTTTCTTTTTTCCAAATCTTCAAATGAAAATTTCCAGTTTTTCTCTGGTTCATCAACCCGAGACTGAAAGCGCTCTTTTTGTTCGTCTTTAGAGATGTGCAAATAGAATTTGATAATCGTTGTGCCGGTACTATATAGCATATGCTCGAACTGCTTTATCTGTTCATAGCGTGGTCGCCAGACTGATTCAGGGACAAGATTATCGACTCGGACTATGAGAACGTCTTCATAATGGGAGCGATTGAAGACGCCAATCATGCCTTTTGCTGGCACGGTTTTGTGGATTCGCCATAAAAAATCGTGTTGCAATTCCTCTTTGCTGGGGCCTTTGAAGGAGGTTACGACAACGCCTTGAGGGTTGACTCCTTTGAAGACATTGCGAATTGCGCCGTCTTTGCCACCTGCATCCATTGCCTGAAAGACAATGAGGAGTTTGTGTTTGTCTTCGGCATAAAGGCGGCGTTGTAATTCGATGAATTCCTTTCGTAATGTTTTAAATTCTAATTCGGCCGTATCTCGATCTGAATGAAACGCTTTACCGCTTGTACCGGTTTCTTTTAAGCGAATGGGTATGTTGGGGTCAAGTTGATGATTGTTTGTCATTGAAAAGTCTCCTAAATAAAGTTTTCGGTAAACGGTTGTCAGTAGGCAGTTTTCAGCTATTGATGGTCGTTCTTGAATGGTTACTCGCTTTTTATTAGTGGAAATGGATTGTCGCCGGTGATGAGACGAGCGCCTCGTTTTTTGGTTAGATAAGTCCAGGCCCATTGAAACATAACAGCTACTTTATTGCCAAATTCGATTAGAAATTGAATATGGATAACGCTCCATATTATCCAGGCTAAAAGACCGCTGAGATGCAAGCCTTTTATCTCAGCAACGGCCGCATTACGGCCGATCACGGCCATATTGCCCTTGTCTTTATAGCGAAATGGCGGCATTTGTTTTTGTTTGAGTCGCGCTTGAATCAAATCGGCCGTATATTGCCCCTGCTGCATGGCAACTTGGGCCACACCGGGCAGTGGTTCGCCAGTTTGGTGGGCAAAATGGGCTAAATCGCCAATGGCTAATATATCTGGACAGTTTGGCAGCGTTAAATCTGGCTCGACAATGACCCGGCCCATTCGATCTAAGTCGACATCGGTGCGCTCTGCCAAGACCTTGCCCATTGGCGAAGCCTGAACGCCCGCTGCCCAAACGATTGTCTTACTCTGCAATTGCTGTTCTTGCTCTCCATATTTTAAGGCAACGGTGCCATCGTCTATCTGAGTGACAAAGGTGTCGGTCTGGACGGTTACGCCCAACTTTTCTAAAGATGTCACGGCTTTGGCCGATAAATTGGGGGGGTAGGTGGGTAAGATACGGTCTTTTCCTTCGACGAGAAGGATTTTTGCCTCGGACGGCCGTAAATGGCGAAAATCGTTTTTCAAGGTGTTCTTTGAAAGCTCCCCAATCGCGCCCGCCATTTCTACGCCAGTAGGCCCGCCACCGATGATGACAAATGTTTTCCAGGCCTGCTGCTTTTCAGGATCAGATTCCCGTTCGGCCGCTTCAAAAGCCAAAAATATTTGTCGCCGAATTTTCAAAGCATCTTCTACTGTTTTTAAGCCTGGCGCCTTTTTCTCCCAGTCGTTGCCGAAATAATAGGTTAGAACCCCAGTTGCAACGATAAGGGTATCATAATTTATCTCATCATCAGTCAAGATAACCTTTTTTTGATTCGGCAGGATGTCTACTGCTTCGGCTGCCAATACGCGAGTGTTTTTCTGCCGATTTAGGACGGCTCGCAAAGGAGAGGCAATATCCCCTGGTGAAACGCCACCTGTTGCGACTTGATAGAGCAGCGGTTGGAACAGATGAAAATTTCGTTTGTCAATTAATGTTATCTGAACTGGAGCGCGTCGTAGCGCTTTCGCAGCGTAGAGGCCGCCGAAACCACCACCAATGATAACGATTTTTTGCATAAATAGTGTCCCTTTGCCGTGTTCGATTTTCCCAATTATACTTGGGAAAATCGGAGCCGAAAATAAAACGGATATAGTTATTATTAAGAACGTTGGAGGAATGAATGGCCGAAATGAATGAGATGGTAGGTGATGTCTATAAACCTGCCCCGGAAGTCGTACAAAATGCTCATATTTCTGATTACGATGTTGTCAATGATGCAGCGACGGCCGATTTACCCGGCTTTTGGGGCAAGATCGCCTCGGAAAATTTCGAATGGTATAAGCCTTGGGAAACTGTCCTGGATGACAGCAACGCTCCTTTCTATAAATGGTTTGTTGGAGCCAAGGTCAATATCGTCCATAATGCCCTTGATCGACATATGCGGACGGCTACCCGCAATAAAGCCGCGCTCATATTTGAAGGGGAACCTGGAGATGTTCGTACTTATACTTATCAACAGTTGAATTATGAGGTTTGCAAATTTGCCAGCGTTCTAAGGGCAATGGGGGTTAATAAAGGCGACCGGGTAACGATCTATATGGGCCGGGTTCCTGAATTGATGGTGGCCATGTTAGCTTGTGCCAAAATTGGGGCCATGCATTCCGTTGTCTACGGTGGCTTCTCGACTGAGGCGTTACTCGGCCGTATTGATGACAGCCAATCGAAAGTGCTAATAACCTGTGATGGAGCCTGGCTGCGGGGCAAAATTATCGAGTTGAAGAAGATTGCAAATGAAGCGGTTGATCGCGCTGGAACCATATCCTCCGTTATCTGTGTTAAGCGAACGGGCCAAGAAGTTGAAATGGTTCCAGGGCGAGATCATTGGTATCACGACCTGATGAGCTTACCGATAGCTGACCCCAATGCAGAGACAGAGGTCATGGATTCTGAAGATCCGTTGTTCATTCTTTATACCTCTGGCACAACGGGTAAGCCGAAGGCGATTTTACATACCCATGGTGGCTATATGGTTGGCACGGCGACGACGTTGAAATGGGTGTTTGATGTTAAACCGTCAGATGTATGGTGGTGTGCTGCCGATCCAGGCTGGATCACCGGCCACAGTTATATCGTCTATAGTCCCCTTGTTTTGGGGGCCACCAGCTTTATGTATGAAGGTGCGCCCACGTATCCCTATCCTGACCGTTGGTGGCAGCAAATTGCCAAATATGGCATTACGATACTTTACACTGCGCCAACTGCCATTCGAGGTCTGATGCGTTTTGGGGAAAGTTGGCCCGAACGACACGATTTATCGAGTCTGCGCTTGTTAGGCACAGTTGGGGAACCGATTAATCCTGAAGCCTGGAAATGGTATTATCGCGTTATCGGTAAGGAGAAATGCCCGGTGATGGACACATGGTGGCAAACGGAAACGGGTAATTTCATGATTACGCCCTTGCCAAGCGTGCCGCTTAAGCCTGGTTCGGCGACCAGAGGTTTCCCTGGCGTTAAGATCGATGTGGTCGATGAAGAGGGAGACCCGGTTCCACCGAACGAAGAGGGCTATTTGGTCATTCAGACACCCTGGCCAGCGATGCTGCGAACTATCTTTGGCGATCCAGATCGTTATGTGCAACAGTACTGGAGCCGTTTTGCAGAGCAGGGTTGGTATCTGCCTGGGGACAGCGCCAAGAAAGATGAGGATGGCTATATCTGGGTTATCGGCCGTATTGATGATGTCATTAAGGTGTCGGGCTATCGTTTAGGAACGGCCGAAATTGAAAGCGCTCTGGTTAGCCATGAAACGGTGGCAGAAGCGGCCGTGATTGGTGTGCCAGATGAGCTGCGGGGCAACATCATCAAAGCCTTTTGCATTCTCCGCCAGGGTTATGAGGGTAGTGATAAGCTGGAAAAAGAGCTGAAAGAGCATGTTGGTCATGAGATGGGGCCGATCGCTAAACCAACAACGGTTGAATTTGTTGACAGCCTACCCAAGACGCGCTCCGGTAAGATTATGCGCCGGGTATTAAAGGCGCGTGTTTTGGGGCAGGATGTTGGTGATCTGTCAACCTTAGCTGACTGATATATTTAGCATATCCAACAAATAAATTATAGGGATGGGGTAGATTACTCGGAAAACCCGAATATCTACCTCATTCGTCTTTTTCATCACCTATTGTTTCACTAATCGGTCGCAAAAAACGCAGAATGATGAAGACTAAGACGCTGGTAAAAATCGCTAGACCATAAGCTCTAATGCCAACTGCCATGCCGATTGCAGCAACCAGCCAGATGGTAGCCGCCGTTGTCATGCCCTTCACACGGTTGCGGGTTTGGAAGAGGACGCCAGCGCCTAAAAACCCAACCCCGGAGACGATTTGGGCAGCCACCCGAGATGTATCATGGGCAGCTCCATCTTGAAGGGGAAATCCATTAACTGAAATAATTGTGAATAGACAAGCGCCAATAGCAATTAGGATATTGGTGCGAAACCCTGCGTCACGTCCTCGGGACTCCCTTTCTAAACCAATTATAGCGCCTAAAACGGCCGCTATTATAATTTGAAGAATATTTCCCCAGCCAAAGCCTTGTGCAGCTTGTACCCATTCAGGTAATTGTGATTCCATAACTTTTACCTCCTAAAAAATGGCCATGAATTTCACGAATTGGACGAATTATTTATTTTGGTCATTCGTGAATTGCTATACTGTTATATAATCTCAAGGGTAGATTAGTGCAAATTCAAAATGATATTGTCCAGTAAAAAGTTATGTATTGGAAGGTAGATGAGGATTCCGAGCCGGATCGGCCGTTATCAAATTGAGAAAATCCTGGGTCATGGTGGCATGGCCGTTGTCTTCTTGGCCCATGATCCCGATTTGAAGCGTAAAGTAGCAATCAAACTGCTGCCCCGTCAGTTTGTGTTCAGTGGGGAGATGCGGGCGCGGTTCATTCATGAGGCTCAAATTGTGGCAACATTACGTCACCAGGCTATTGTGCCAATTTATGACTTTGGGGAGTTTGACGAGCAGCCTTATCTGATTATGCCCTTTTTACCTGGCGGATCATTGACCAATCGGATAGCGGAGCCAATGTCTGTCGCTAAAGTCGTTCCCCTAATTGAACGGTTAGCGCCTGCTCTTGATAAGGCGCATGCTCAAGGTATCATTCACCGAGATTTGAAGCCGGATAATGTTTTGTTTGATGAGGATGGCTTTCCATACCTGGCTGACTTTGGCATTGCTCGGTTAGCGGAAGCGACTCAAAGTATGACAGTGATTGGTACGCCCGCTTATATGAGTCCTGAACAGGTTTCAGGGGATAAGCAGTTAGACGGCCGTAGTGATATTTATGCACTAGGCGTGATTGTCTTTGAGATGTTGACCGGACGGCCGCCTTATGAAGCCGATACGCCTGCTAAGCTAATGTTCAAGCACGTTCATGAACCTGTCCCTAATATTTTGGCCGTTCGGCCTGATCTACCGCCGATGTGTCAGGACGTTGTCGCCAGAGCGATGGCGAAATCACCTGATGCAAGGTTTGCTAAAGCGGTCGTCCTGGCTCGCTCATTAAGACAGGTGTTACCAAATGAAGTTGAGCCGATTGGAATTGAGTCTGTTGAGCAAATCAATTTGAGAAAGCCAGCGGCCACGTCGGCGGAAAAAATATCGACTGATGTGACTATTATGGTTGATGAGCCTGAGGTAGCAAAAAATGTGGATCGGCCGTCCCTCTTTTCTGCTGAAAATGCCTCCCAAATGCTGCGAGGAAATAATAAAACATTAGGTGTTGCTATAATCATTTTGATAATCTTGTTGTGCGGCGGTATGTTATTGGTTCCCTCTATCTGGTCAGCCCTCTTAAATTTTTGACATCACTTGTGACATTCGTTACAATCTATCGTCCTGTTTTAGAAAAAATATGATTTTTATTTAAAGGCGGGATTTACCCGGCGGGGTTTCCCCGCTTTTTCTTTGTCTAAAGAGAAATTTAAAAGCCCTGGTTACTTGCCGATAAGAACTTTCCGGGAGGAAGAGTTCGTTGTCATCATGGCAGCCGGGCTTTTTGTACATTTATCATTCATACGAGGAGGAAGTTCGTTATGGAGTTTATTTTGTTAAGTATTGCAGCATCGCCGATTGCACAGAATGCAGATCGGCCGTCGCTGCCAGCCGTTTGGTGGCTAGGCGTTGTAGGTGCTTTTCTAGCGCTTGGAATGGCCTACTACTTCTATAATCAGGTCACTTCCAAGAGTGAAGGCACTGATAAGATGATTGAGATTGCCCAGGCTGTTCGGGAAGGGGCGATGGCTTATTTGAGTCGTCAATACAAGGCTGTTGCCATTGTTTTTGCTATCTTGTTTGTCATCTTTATCATCCTGGCCGTTTTGAAGTTACAAAACCCGGTCGTTCCGGTCGCATTTTTGACTGGCGGTCTGTTTTCTGGTTTATGTGGTTTCTTCGGTATGCGGACGGCAACCAATGCCTCTGCACGTGTTGCCCATGCAGCCAGTGAAAGTCTGAATGGCGGCCTGCAAGTGGCTTTGAAGGCTGGGGCCGTCATGGGGTTGGTCGTTGTTGGTTTTGCCCTGTTAGACATTACTGCCTGGTTCTTGCTACTTTATTATGTGCTGGGGGATGTCTTTGAATTCTTGGCGGTATCCAACCCATTGCCCCAGATTACAGCGACGATGCTGAGTTTCGGCATGGGCGCTTCGACTCAGGCGTTGTTTGCTCGTGTCGGTGGTGGTATCTATACCAAAGCGGCCGATGTTGGGGCTGACCTGGTGGGTAAGGTTGAAGCCGGTATCCCAGAAGATGATCCCCGTAACCCGGCGACTATTGCCGATAACGTTGGCGACAACGTTGGTGATGTGGCGGGTATGGGCGCTGACCTATATGAATCTTATGCTGGTTCAATCTTGGCGACTTCTGCGCTGGGTGTTGCGGCCGTTGCGACTGGCACGGTTGCTTTGCTAGGTGATGGAGCTTCGGTCAATCAGGTTATGGATTTACAACTGCGCTATATTGCTGCACCGGTTGTCATTGCTGCGATTGGGGTCGTTTTATCAATTATGGGCATCTACTTGGTTCGCTCCAGTGAAGATGCAACCCAAGAGCAGTTAATCAATGCTCTGAGCCGGGGACTATATGGCAGTTCATTAGGTATTGCTATTTTGTCCATCCCCGTTGTTTTGGTACTTGATTTGCCAAATAAATGGTCGGTCTGGATTGCCATTATTACGGGCTTGATAGTCGGTATCATCGTAGGTAAGGCAACTGAGTATTACACATCCCATGCTTACAAGCCGACGAGAGGTATCGCTGAGCAAGCTGTTACCAGCCCAGCGACCTTGTTAATTGAGGGGTTAGCAGTTGGTATGGAATCGGCAGGTGTGCCTGTTTTAGCCATTATTGTTGGTATCGCCGTTAGCTTTTATGCTGTTGGTGGTGTTGAGAATATCTCAATGGGTCTTTATGGGGTTGGAATTGCGGCCGTTGGTATGCTTTCGACCTTGGGCTTTACATTGGCGACTGACGCTTATGGCCCTATTGCTGACAATGCTGGTGGTAATGCCGAAATGTCTGGACTTGACCCCAATGTTCGGGTTCGTACAGACCAACTAGATGCGGTCGGTAACACGACTGCGGCTGTTGGTAAAGGTTTTGCTATCGGTTCGGCAGCATTAACATCGCTGGCTTTGTTATCGGCTTACCTGGAAGAGATTCGCCTCGGCCTGAGTGAGCTACGGGGCGTTGAGGAATTGGAGATCGGTGGTCAGATGGTTCAAGTTAGCCAGATGACGATGGAAAATTTCATGACCTTCTATAATGTCACGCTGCTCAATCCCGGGGTACTAATTGGTATGTTTGCAGGCGCGACGACCGCCTTCTTTTTTGCAGCTTTAACGATGCGAGCCGTTGGCCGGGCTGCAGGTGGGATGGTTGAAGAAGTTCGCCGCCAGTTCCGCGAGAACCCTGGTATCTTGGAAGGTACAGCGCGACCGGATTATGCTCGATGTGTTGAGATCAGTACGGTTTCGGCTCAGAAAGAGATGATTGTCCCTTCAATACTGGCGATTGCGGTTCCGGTTATCGTCGGCGTCCTCTTTGGGGTCGCTGGGGTGCTTGGGCTGCTGGCTGGTGGTTTAACGGCCGGATTTGCTTTGGCGGTTATGATGTCTAACGCTGGTGGCGCTTGGGACAATGCTAAGAAGTTCATTGAAGAAGGTCATCATGGCGGTAAAGGCTCTGAGGCTCACAAGGGTGCTGTCGTTGGTGATACAGTTGGTGATCCGTTCAAAGATACCTCTGGCCCTTCGCTGAACATTCTGATCAAACTGATGTCAATGGTTTCAGTTGTCTTTGCTGGGCTGATTGTCGCTTTTGACAATGGTCTGGGCTTGATCGCAATGTTATTTGGCGGTTAAAAAATTATAGAAGAAGTCAGGCTTTTATCTAGGAGGGAGGCTGATCGGTGGAGAAAAAGCCTGACTTTTAGTCGAATCAAAAGCGCGGCCATTGGCTGCGCTTTTTTGATTTTAGTAGTAAGGCGACAAAATAGCCGCTTGTTCTTATAACGGCCGTATAGGAATGATGGTATACTTTTTAGAATTATGACCTTAATTTT
>CBDCVS010000002.1:0-2101153 GCA_965223175.1 Promineifilaceae bacterium (SeqCode) | reverse complement strand
GTTGTGAACAGCGTTGGTTTCTCATCTGATGGGGCCGTTATCGCTTCTGGCTCTGATGATAATTCAGTGAAATTGTGGAACGCTGCTACAGGCGGGTTGGTGAGAACATTGGGGGGGCATACGGAACGGGTTAGTCAGGTCGTCTTTTCTGCTGATGGCACTATGTTAGCTTCTGGCTCGATGAATGGAGAAATCTTTTTGTGGCAGGTTGAACCGCCTTCGCTGTTGGCCGAGTTAGAGGGACACGGCCAACCAATCCGAGATTTGGCTTTTTCTGAGGCCGGGGATTTGCTGGCTTCGACAAGCTGGGGTAGTTCATTGAAATTGTGGCGCGTCAGTGATGGCTTGGAGCTGGCTGGTCCGGATTTGGGGGGAATAGATGTGGGCGGGGTGGCCTTTTCGCCGGATGGCACTTACCTGGCTTATGGTCTGTTGGACGGCTCAATTCCGCTATGGGAGATTGCTGAAGAGAATGTCGTTTTTACTCTGGATGGTCATTCAGATTTGGTGGTCGATTTGGCCTTTTCAGTGGATGGTTCTATGTTAGCATCGGCTTCTTGGGATGGGTCGGTGCGGTTATGGTCGGTTGAGGAAGGACGGCCGTTGTCAGAATTGTTAGGTCATTTAAATATTGTTTCTCATGTTGCATTCTCTCCAAACAACTTGTTCCTGGCTTCATCTTCGGCAGATGGTTCAGTCATCGTTTGGGGAGTTGGTGAGTGAGTGTTTTAGCGGTTTCGCCCTAAGTAGAGAAAGAGACCGCCGACCAGCGCCAACAAAACGATAACGCCAATGAAAACGGGGAGGAGTTCGCCTGTGTCTTCTGGTTGGAGAGGAAATTGGGGGGGCGTTGCGGTTGGCGTAGTTTCCGGGCCTGTGGAGGGCGAGGGTTCTGGGATTGGCGTTTCAGTGGCTGTTGGCTGGGGGGTGTCCGTTGGTGGTAATGGGGTTGGGGTCTCCGTTGGCGTGGGCGATGGCGTATCAGTTGGCACATCGGAAGAGCCGCCAACAGATTGGGGGACGGGCTGACGGCCGACAATGATTTCTTGTCCGAGGGTGAGAACGGCCGTCTCATCTATATTATTTAATTCGTATAGCTCATCAAGCGTTAAGTCATAAGTGATGGCAATGCTGGTTAAGGTGTCGCCAGATTGAACAATATAAACAATGGCGCCATCATCGCGGACAATGGTTCCTGGTAAAACGGATTCTGGGGTTGGCGTGTTGTCACTAACTGTGCCGGGAGCGTAGCCTAGTAGTAGTTGCTGGCCAATTGAGATGAATGATGTTTCGGTTAAATTATTTAGTTCTAGCAAGGTTTCCAATGGTATTTGGAAGCGGGTGGCGATGCCGATTAGGGTGTCACCGGCAACGACGGTGTATAGGATACGGCCGTCTGATTCGGCCGTTGGCGATGGGAAGGGCGAGGGGCTGCTGGTGGGGGTGGCAGTGGGGCCGAGGGTGTTCGTTGGCGCGGGCGTTGGAGACGGGCCGTCAGTGGCGGTTGGTTCGGCTTGAACCGGCGGCGGGGCTGGCACACTGCCTGATTTGAAGCTGCTGACCAGTTGAGCGGTTAAGTCCAGATAAGCATTACCGAATTCGACGGCTGGCTCAATATTGCTGCCTTCGGCCCATTCGTTGAAGGAGTTTATGATAAGCATATCAGGGCTGCTAGCAGCCGCCCCGCTAAAGCTGGATTGATAATAAGCGCCACCAGCGCGATCACGGTAAATGGCGTTGTCGCCCCGGCCGAGATGGGTGTCGTCGAAGCCGGGCATTGCGGTTCCGACCCAATATTTGAAGCCGCCAAAGGAGCGGGTGATGGAGGCCCATGTTGCGGCCGTTCCGGCTGGGTTGCTAGACCAGGCGATATTATAAAGATGAAGGCCGTCAAAAACGGCTAAATAGTCCGTATTTGCTCCCTCGGCAATCCAGATGGTACTGTTGCCGGGGTCGACCTGGCTGCGAATGGCCGCCCACTCATCAACTGAGAGAATCCAATTGGCCCAGAAGAAGATAACGGGCTTGCCGTCTACCCGCAGGTAGGCAGGATGGTTGGCATGAACATTGATGAGGTGGCTGAGGGCGTTAATGCGGTCTTCGCCGGAGTTGAAGAAGGGGCTGGCGGATTCAAAATCGACGGCCGCTCTGAAGCCGTTAGCAGAAGCGATGTCGAGCAGGTTTTTGAAGTTGGATTCGGTCTGGTTTGGGGCGGGGCCATACCAACTTTGTACAAAGGCATCGATACCTGCTGAGCGGGCTTCGCTCACGTGCCGTTGAATAGTGCTGCTGCTCGTTGAGGCGTATGGGGTTGGCGGTTGAAAGGGCGTTAGGCCAGGGCCAAATGAGCTTGGCGCGTACCAGGCATAATAAAAGGCCAGAACCAGGCGGGTTTGACCTTGGGCGGCCGTTGGTTGGAACTGGCCGCCAGCAAAGATGATAAATAATAGCCCTAATATGATGAACCGAAGGGGGAGTGGTTGTCTTGGGAAAAATTGTTTTTCGTTAAAATTCATAAGGATAAGTATACAAGAATGCGGTGAGGTTCCACCTTTTAACTGGATGGAACCTCAAAAATAATCTAATGTAATGATAAATGACAGGTCTATTGCGGGCCTATATATCTGTATTCGAGAGTGGGGGTTGTTAGCTCGTGGATTAGCTGATTGATTTCGTCTGCTTTGCTTTGGTTGATATTGGTTGAGAAGCCGAGTAGTAAATCTTCGAAGGAGGGGATGCGTTCATATTCGATGATGCGTGGGTCGCCGCTGATGCCGCCTAGTTCGGCTGCTTTTGCAATGGCGTCGTCAAAGTCACCTAATTCGTCGACCAGGCCATTGGCAAGGGCCTGGCTGCCGCTGTAAACACGGCCGTCGGCTAGCTCTCGTACGGCCGATTCAGACATATTTCGGCCCTCTACAATGACGCGTACAAATTCATCAAACAGTTCGTTGGTGATGGAACGCCAAATTTCTTCTTGTTCTGGGGATAGGTCGTTGAAATAGCTGCCGAAATCTTTGTTTTCACCGCTGGCGATGACGGTCGCTTCAACGCCTAGTTCGTTCAGGAATTCTTCGGCATTAATGAAGGTTGAGATGACGCCTATGCTGCCTGTTAAGGTGTCGGCGCGGGCAAAGATGTAGTCGGCTGGGGCGCTGATATAGTAGCCACCTGATGCGGCCGTTGCTGCCATGCTGACGACAATGGGCTTATCAACCTTTAGGATGGCTTCGTAGATTTGGGCGGCTCCGGTGACGCCACCACCTGGACTATCGATTCGGAGAACGATGGCTTTGACATTGGGGTCGGCTGCTGCGGTTTCTATATCAGCGATTACAAGTCCGCTTAATGCCCCGGTTCCGATGTCTGAAACGTCGCTGGCTAAGATTACGCCTTCGACGCGGACGATAGCGACTGCATCGCCAAAACCGCTGGCTGTTGTTCGGGGGGCGGTTGAGGCGCTGCCTGCAAAGATTAAGCTGAACATGCTTAAGAATATTAGCCCACCACAGGCTATGACAGGCAGCATAAAGCCGGCTATGACGCCGATAATGGCCCAAAGGCCGGAGCGCTCTTTGTGGGGATTAATTACCTGAATCGTTGGGGGATTGGTTGGTTGGTTTTCTGTTTGGCTAGATGGCTGAGTGGTTTGAATGGTTGGTTGATGGATTGGATGGTTTTCTTCTTCTAACATATTGAACTCCTTGATGAATTGAACGTTTTTTTCGTTCAATATTGTTGTTGCAACTTCAAATTATACCACGCTGTTAGCTGTCAGGCTTTTTTGTGAATGGCTTCAAATTTTCTTTGTATGATAAGTTTGTTTTCTGGGCTTGTGTATTTTTCTTTTTGTGATACTATTCAGCCCCGTTGCACAGTATCATTAAAATAATGAGTCACTGTTTTCCGCTCTTGTCGTTGGACAAGGGCAGATGCTCGCCCGAGTAATTCCAAGGAAAGGAGGCAATGTGATCGAGATGCGCGAGTATGAAGTCGCCGTCATCCTTAAGCCCGGTTTAGAAGATGCTGAACGTGCTCAAGTTTTGGAGCGTTTAGAGGGTTGGTTGACAAATGGCGAAGAAGAATCGAATAAACCTGAAGCAGATCATTGGGGACAACGTTCGCTAGCATATCCCATTAATAAAATTACAGAGGGATATTATATCTTTTACACTGCGAGGTTAGAACCTTCGCAGGTGGGCGAATTTGAACGCAATGTGGCATTTGTTGAAGATGTCATGCGTTATATGGTTATTAGGAAGGAACAGTAGTCGGTAGACAGTGGGCAGTAATTAGGCTTTACTGAAAACTGTTTACTAAATACTATTTTCTGAACGGCAAGCGAAGGGAAACCACTAATTTATTGTGGCGAGCATCTAATGGATGGGTTTCTTGGAGCGGTTGCTGTTTTTGAAGAGTATGGCGAATGAGGATGTTCGTTGATTAGGAGATTGATATGAATAATGACATGAATGATGATGGCTTTTCAAGCAGCCCTTATCATCGGAAGCGTCGAATTTGTGCTTTCTGTGTTGAGAAGGTGAAATTTATTGATTATAAACAACACGAGGTCTTGCGGCGGTATGTGACAGAACACGGCCGTATTCGTCCTCGCCGACAGACGGGCACATGCGCGAAGCATCAGCGTGGCCTGGCACGGGCAGTTAAGCAGGCGCGTCATATGGCCCTGTTGGCTTTTGTTGAAGATTAGTTCGCAGGAGTCAAGATGGCTAAGAAGCGCAGGCAAGAAGAGATTGAACAACAGCGCCAAACGCGAAAGGAGATCTTGCTGGCTCGTAAGCAGGATAAACAGAATAGACAGATTAAGCTGGCGGTTGCCGGGATTGTTGCTTTGCTGGTTGTTGTTTTTGCAATTGGTATTGTTAATGAGCTGATTATTAAGCCGACGCTGCCAGTTGCTGTTGTTAATGGGGAGGAGATTAGTTTGGGTGAATGGCAGGATCGGGTTCGCTTTCAGCGGGCGCAGTTGGTGATTGGCATTGAAGATTTGGAAGAGACGGTTGGTGGGGACATTGGCTTGGTGCAGCAGTTTGCGGGGCAGCAGATTAATTTGCTGCTTCAACCTGATGTGTTGGGTCAGTTGGTTTTGGAAGATATGATCGATGACAAGTTGATGCGTCAAAATGCTGAATCGCGTGGCATTACGGTAACTGAGGCTGAGGTGGATGCTCGATTGGAGGAGAATTTCAACTATTTTGGCGGTGATTCTCCGACGCCGTTTCCAACGGCCACTGAAACGGTGATGCCAACGCCGTCGTTGACGCCGATTCCAACGGCCGTTATCACCGATGTATTGCCAACAAATACGCCAGCGCCTTCACCGACGGCTGGCCCATCTGCTACGCCACAACCGACGGCAACGGCCGTTTCGTTGGAGGCTTTCCAGGATGAGGTTGCTTCGACGTTGGAGGAGTTTAGGTCGCATGGGGTTTCGGAGGAGACGTATCGGGATTTTATCCGGGGTCAGTTGTATCGTGATAAGTTGACGGAGGCGTTGGCTGAAGATCAGGGTTTCTTGACTGAGGATGAGATGGTTAGTATGTATTTCTTGGCCTTTGATACTGAGGAAGAGGCGGAGGAAGCAGCGGCCGTTTTGGAAGATGATGATTTCCTGACAGTTTGGAATACCATCCGCTCTCGACCGAATGACCCAGAATCGACCGATACCAGCACCGCCAGCGAAATATTATGGCGGCAGCAAGATGCCCTGGTCAGCCTGTATGGTCAGGCGGTGGCCGATGCTGCTTTTGAGCTAGATGTTGATGACATTAGTGACATTCTGGTTGATGAGGCGGAAACAGAAGAAGAGACGGATCGATACTACATTATCAGTGTGTCGGGACGAGAAACACGGCCGCTTTCGGATAGCGCTATTCAGCAGGAGAAGGAGCAGGTCATGACGACTTGGCTGGAAGGTCAGGCGCGTGATGGGGTTGAGACTTTTGATCGCTGGCAGCAAAATGTGCCGCAGCAGCCGGTGTTAAACACCCGCTTCTTAGTCGCGCCGACACAGGCCGCCCCACAACCGACGATTCCGCTGCCGGAGGTTCCAGAAGTACCTGAGGAATCTGAACCGGAGCAATAGGCGGTTGACAGTAAATAGTAAACAGTGGCAGTAGTCTGTAGTCGGATAACAGTTATTGACCTGTTTGATTGAATTTAGGAGAGATTGGTGAGAATGTGTCACCAATCTCTTTTTTTTGGCTATTGCTTAACTCGATCAGGTTGATGGCCTGATACTGGTGACGAATGGTATTACTGGAACTATCAAGGAATTTTTCGATAGCTGAGTGGGTAAGGCGGTCAAGATGGTCAAGATGGTCAAAAAGAGAGTGACCATCTTGATTTTGTGTCTTTTATGATGCTAAACGGTGTTAAATGCTGGCTAGCGCAGGGTTAATTTTGGCATTTGGTGTTATTTATGATGCTATATCTGGTGCAAAAGTGGCTAAGGTTGACATAAGAAGATGGTCAAACAATTCCAACCACCCTCGAAAACCTCTTAAGCGAGATGCGTTGGGTACAAAGTATACCTAAAAATGTTAATTTACCACCACGTTGGCGCGAATATAAATTTGAACCTTAAAAACCAGAATTTTTCCCAACAGTTTGCGTAATCTACCAGCAAACTATAGTTTCTATAAATTGACAACCAACATAGAGCTTCTTAAGCTATCTATTACCCAAAAGGGAAGGCGAGAAGAACCAGATTGCTCTGGCTCTCTCGCTTTTCTATTGGGGGTGGGTTTTCCAGGCAAATTTCGTTGGGGCTGTCTATCTTTTAAGCCGCCAATGCAAAAAGTTCCTGCTGTAATTCTGCCACCACCGCCTGTTGTTTCTCAGTCAACGATTCCACTTCCAACGCAGACACCAACCTTAACAATTTAATCGCATTGCCATTTAGCCCAGGATGATGACCGTTACTGTCTGCTTGTTGCCGTGCTTCCTGTCTCGGTTGGGCTGCTAGCCGTTTCTCAATGACCGCCATCGCCTCAAAGTAATCCCTAGCCACCGTCTGGTCATGAACACGGGCGTAGACCATCGTTGAGTTGAGCCGCTTGTGACCCAACAACGCCTGAATGGTCGTCACCCGGCAGCCAGCATTGACCAGTTGGGTGGCGAAAGTGTGGCGCAGCATGTGGGGCGTGACCTTGACCCCGGTTCGGTCGCTGGCCGCTTTCAGCCGGTCCCGCACCAGGTCCTTGCACAACGGCCGTCCACAATCCACCCCAACAAATTCAAGTGAGCCAAAACAGGACTATCATTTTTGTTAGCTTACATGGTTCATTTTTCACACCCACATGCTCATATAGACAACGGCCCATCCCCCAACGAACCCCAAGGGGCTCAAAACAAAACGCACATTTTTATTGAGCCCCTTGAGCCCCTTGAGCCTCTTGACCTCCTTGACTTAACTGCTTATTGACGCATTCGACATTACCAGTTCCAATCCCCGACCCTGCTATCCGAATCTCACCAAATTATATAAACTAAGCAATTTCACCAATGCACCATCTTCCGCGAATGGTGGTACAAGCGGGAGCCAGAGGTCATGATAAATTAAGGTGTGATAAATAAGGTTATGCTCATACCGATTAACAAACAGGAAAGGCCAAACTCCACAAATCGTTGTACTTGGCCTGAAAACAACCATTTTTGTAAAGGTTCAGCTAGTAGGGCCAACGCTGAGTACCAGCCAATCGTAATAATAATCTTGAACAAGCCCATAATCAGGATGGTGTGACCTAAGGTGGCTGGTAAGGTGTAATGGGGCAGGATAACGGTGTAAAAAAGAATAGCCTGGGGAAAGTAGGGAGCCATCAACAGGATGCCGGTAAAAAAGCTTTTGACGATTTGATTTGATGGCATTGATTTGGTTGATATTTCTTGTTGGCCAAAAATGCTGCGATAGCCAGTCATTACGCCCATTCCCAGAATGAAGATAGCGCCGCCTTGTCGGGTGATATTGTGGGTAGAAACATCGAATGAGGTTTCATTGAATGTTAGCGCAACAGCGACCGTAACAAAGACGGCCGTTGTTACCGCGCCGCCCCATCCAACTGACATGCCTGGTAGACGGCCGTATCGAGTTGTGTTTCGTACAGTGAGAATGGTCACTGGGCCTGGCGTTAAGGTACTTACGATTAGGTATAGGATCGGTATCAAGTACATAGCAATGCTCCAAATCATCAGGGTCATTAAAGAGTTGCTTTAGCTTATCATCTGTGACCTTGAGATTTGTCCCAGCAAGCGCGTATTTTGTCCTGACTTAGGCAAGAAAAAAGGCCGGATACATCGCTGCATCCGGCCTTGAAAATTAAAGTTATTTGGAAAGAATTAGCCGCCGCAGTAGCAATAGGGATCAACTTGTACCCAGGACATGACGCCTTCAAAAAATTCAAGGGTATCCGGTGAATAACCTAGATAAATCTGGCTGGCTTCGTTGGATAAGAAGATTTCACCATTAATGGTACCGGGTGTAGAGGAGAGCATGGTGGAATCAACCCTAATGTCCGGGGTGAATTGAGTTGGCCCTGTTTCATCGTAACGGACTGCTACCCTTTGTAGGGAGCTGCTAATGGCAAATTTGCTGCTTTCTGCTTCGGCATGGTCAAAGGCCACATCTAACCAGGCTTCTTGGGTGCTAAAATCCATAGGCAGATCGAATTTGATGTCATCGCGGTAAAAGACGGGGTTGTCGCCCCCCCCAAGAATCGGATCCAAGATAAGATCGCCAACAAGATACTGTTCTGTATAGGCAGAAGAAGGCGGAAGAAGTAAACCACCATTGGTCATTAGCGCCACTTTGCTTCGGATACTTGGAACAGTACATCGATAATAACTGTTGCCATCAAATGTCGCTTCCTCATTTTGCACCACCACATTCCCAATCATGACACAGGTAATTTCATAATCTTCAACCTGCTGATATATATCAATACCTGAGGAGGTGGTGTATCCAACTTTTATGGTCAAAACCGCTTCCAATTGATCGTCGGGAAAGGTGAAATCCATTTTCCATCTGGCCCATGGGCCTTCTGTGGCAGTTGCTGGTTTTGGTGCCAATAAGGCAATGCCAACTAATATAAGCATCAAAGTAAGCAAGCGTAAGCTAATAATTTCTCTGATCATCCCAATCAATCTCCTTGTTATCGCCAACGAGTGGTGTTATTGTAAAAAAATCACTTTCCTGTAATGATATGGGGTAAGATAAGCAGTTCAGTCCTGATTTTAGCCCATTTTGTCCTGAATTTCTGTAACAAGTTTGTCTTTTTATGAAACAAGATAAGCAAAGTAAAGTAGTCGGACTGTTTTTTGACCGGTTGCGATTGGTATTAAATAATTACGACGACCCGCAATGGTTGGGCGACAATTCACCGTTGGCTGCTCCTTACTTTCTGGGCGAGGCCCTGATGGCGGTGTCTGATGGCACGACGGCCGTTGGTCGGGGTCGTGTTTTGCAACAGGTTATACAGCAGGCGGCCGATTCACTTTGGGACGAGGCGCTGCCTGCTTCACGAGAGGAGTTGGAAACGGCCGTTCAAGAAGCCCGCCAAGAAAAAGGCAACAGTGGCGACCGTTATCACTTCTTTTTGATAGAGCTGCGCTATCTGCGCCGCTACTTTCGCAGCCGCGCCCAACCTGCCGCTGATAGCGAACAAGCCATTCGTGACTACCTGGGCGTTGGACGTGGGCCTTACTTTAATCATCTCAAAGCCGCCCGCGAGACATTGGGAAAGGCACTTATCAACCTGCTGCAACCCACCTTTCGTTTGGAGCGGCCACCGCAATTAACCGACACACTTATCGGTCGGGACGAATTAATCGCCCATTGCCTAACTGATTTAGAAGAGAATAAAGCCATTACTCTTACAGGGATGGGTGGCGTTGGCAAGACCGCATTGGCAACGGCCGTTGCAACCCAATGGCCGGGAGATACTGTTTTTTGGTTTACCTTTCGTCCCACCCTAAATGATCAGTTGACCAGTTTGCTCTTCTCTTTGGGCTATTATTTGCACCAGAAAGGGGCATCTGGATTATGGCTACAACTTGTAGCTGATAATGGTAAGATCGAGAATCCCCATCTGGCCTTGGAACAGGTTCGTGGCGATCTTCATGCCCTCCATCCTAAGCCCTTGCTCTGCTTTGATGAAGTAGAGCATCTTTTTGGTGACGCTGAAAAGATCACGCCTGCCCAAATTCAATTGCATACCTTTTTAGAGAGTCTGCGTGGTTTGACCCCCATTTTGCTAATTGGACAGCACGTCAACTTTTTGGTTGACAGGCATCACGCTTTATCAGGTCTAACGCTGCCACAGACTGAAATGTTATTAACTCAAAGCAACGTGGCTTTCGACTCTGCCGAAGCTGCCCGGCTACATGGCTACACAAACGGTAATACCCGGATGGTGTGGCTCTGTATTGCTTTATATGCGCCGAATCGTTCGCTGACAGAATTACTGGATGGGTTACCACAGACGGCCGTTTTCCAGGCTTTGTTTGCTCGTCTTTGGCAGCTATTAACGACTGAACAACGCCAATTCTTGCGACAAGTAACTGTGTTTCGCAGCCCGGCGCCAGCAGATGCTTTTGAGGGGGAAACGGCCGTTATGGACTATCTGGTAGCTCGCCACATCTTACAGCGTGATGGGCGCGGCGCAATCGCTCTCATTCCCATCATTCATGACCTCATCAACGAAGATTGGCAGCGATTATCGGCCGAGGAACGTGAAAAAGCCCATCTGGCTGCTGCCATCATCCGTGCCGAACGAGGTGAGTACACTGCGGCAGCTTATCATTTTATCCAGGGCGATGAAGCAGTTGCCGCAGTTCAGGTGTGGTATCCAGCCCGCCAGCAAGAAATTAAACGAGGACAGGCCAATACTGCTCTGGCTATCTTTGAGCAGCTTTCACAGCGTCGGCTGCCCAAAAATGAGGCTGAAGCATTGGCTTTGATTCGGGCGGAACTGTATCAGCTTTTGGGGGAAAATGAGCAAGGATTGGCTGAGTTGAAGGCAGTTAAATGGCAAAGAACGAGCGAAACGGCCGTGCAAGCCCACCTACTTCAGGGCACATTCCTCAACGCCCTTGGCTATCCGGAAGCTGCGCTAGATAAATTAGAAGATGGTCTGGCAATCATTTCAAAATTGATGTCCCAGATGGTTCGCTTCCGCCAAATGCGAACCATCATCCACGTGCAGCAGTGGCAAATGCCAGAAGCTGTCCAGGAAACACGCCTGGCCCAATATACGGCCGAACATTTACAAGGGTTTATCCAGGAACGGCAAGGTAATTACGATGAAGCTTATCTGGCCTATCATCGTGCCCTGGCTCTGGCTCGCGGCATTGGCCACGAAGCTGGTGTGGCTCAAACTAACCGCGACCTGGCAAATGCTTTGAGCCGCCAATCGAAGCTAGATGAGGCACGGCCCCATCTTCAGGCAGCTTTAGACTACTATGACGCCATCGGCGATAAGCTTAATTGGGAAAAAACACGCAATACATTAGGCGGTCTTCACTTTCAAGCTGGAGAGTTCACCAAAATGATCGCCATTGGCGAAGCCTCACTTCCCTTTTTTGAAGGCGCTAAAATCCCCTATTATGCCAGTGCGACTGCTGCTAATTTGGCAGAGTGTTATTACGAATTAGGCAATTTGGACAAGGCGGAATTCTTTGCCCATAAAACCTTGTCTTTAGAAGAGACCCATGCCTTCCCCTACGCACTTTACACGTTAGGGTTGATCCGGCGCACGCAAAAGAAGTATGCGGAGGCGGAGAAGATTTTGAGCCAAGCACAGCAAGTTTCAGCAGACAATGCCGATATATTTATGGAGGCTTATGCCTTGCGGTTCTTGGGAGAAATTTTATCAGATCAAAACAAAAATGAGGAAGCTGTACAGATGCTAATACAGGCAAGAAATAAGTTTCAGCAACTCAATATTCAACCGGAACTTGAAGTCACGAACAAATTATTAAATAGCTTGTCGTGATAATCGTCGTGGATTTATTGAAGGTCACAATGATCCAGGCAGAACAAACGAAGACCTAGGATAAACAAAAAACGCCCTCTCACGGAGGCGTTTATTTAGGGGAGATGTGTTAATCTCGTGGGACGAGATGCCAGGTGATACGGCCGACTTCTTCCCCTTTGTATAGCTGGCGAGCGAATAGCTCGTAATTAGATTCTCTTTCGCCTGCTGGGATGTTCATTGTGAGAGTCATATGTGCCAGGAATTCGGCCGGAAATTTGACTTCTCGAAATTGGTTTAGGTCGTGGGCCATGATTTGGGTTCTGATACGATCTACTTCTACAAACTCAAAGCCTGATTGGTCTTCAATAATACTTTCCATGAACTGTCCCGGCCCTTCAAGCCATAATACGGCTCCATCAGGTAGGTTGGGTGCGATTTCTAGCTGCATCGGTAGCACTTCGTTTGGCCAACCTGCTGCGAGGAAGTTGAAGCTGAGGGTGCTGGCGGCGCTTGAGAGTAGCTCGACGTTGAAGTTGCGCCAGGTGATATTGTTGTTATTGCGAATGAGCCGTCTGAAGTTGTCCATATTTTTCAACATCAAATCGCCAATGTTGGCCGGTTCGGGTAGGGGATTGGGGTCATCGTCGCTCCAGATGACGGCGATGAAGCAGTAATGGTCGATAGGAAGTATGGCGGCTCCGGGCCAGGGCCAGGGGATGGGGTCTAAGACGGTGATTGATAGTGGGGTGGTGTCAGTTGGAACGTTGGTAGGGCTTGGGGTACGGCCGATGTAATTCCAATTGGCTGGCGTTTGTAAGCAAATTGGAAGGGTGTAGTAAACATCGGCCATCACGCCTGTTGCTGCTGCGCCCCGGTTAAGTACCCGGACGTAGATGAAGTGGTCTTCGCCAACTGTTACGGTTGAGCCGAGGGTGTTAGAATTGATGGTTGCTGTGCCGCTGAAGGCGCCTGGATTTGCTATGGCATCGGCTCGAACAATGACATCTGGGCTGGCGGAGATGGAGCCGGAATGGGGGTCGCCGTTGTCGGTGAGGTTGTCTCGAATGTAGACATCGGAGGGGGTGACTCCTTCGATGTAGTGGGGAATGAGCCGACCAAGGTCGGGCATGTGGCCGATAACGGCCGAATCTGGTGAGGTTGTGTTGTAAAGCGGGTCGCTTAATATTTCACGCATTTGGGCTGGGCTAAATCGGTGGCCGATATTTGGGTGATTTTCTGCGATACCCTGAATTAGTATGACTACCCCAGCAATGATGGCTGAGGCGCTGGAGGTGCCATCAAAAATCGCAGAGACACTATTTGCATTACCGCTTTCATGCCCAATGGTAAATACGCATTGCCCCCAGGCAAAACAGTCTACTCGACTACCATAGTTTGAGGGTACACTGTCAACAAAACAAGCCTCTGGGGTTGTATGGGTCATCCGACTATGCGGCGCAGTTTGGGTTGCTCCGGCAACCATAATTGCCATTGAATCTTTAAAGTCCAGGCTAGTACGATTTAAGATGAATTCTGGCGGGCTGCTGCCCAACTGTGGCCGGGTATCTAGATCATATGCGCCATTGGTGGGATCGCCCAGCCCAGCATTTTTGCCATTGGCGGCTGGTGCAATAACGATAATGCCTAAGGCTGTCGCCAGTCGGATCACGTTAAAGTTTTGGGGGTCTAATTCTACTGGCTCTTTTATGCTTGTTGGAGCGCCGAGTTGTTCTTCGATTAGCAGAACATCGCCGAAGTTTAGGTTGTCGATTGCGGCAACCAGGGCTTTGGGAATGTCATGGTCAAAAGCTGAGGCGGGCGGTGGTGGCGGGGTGGTCAATGGAATCCAAGGGGAGACTACGGCCGCTTCTGCATTTGGCGCCAGGCCCATGATGAGAGCGCTATTATCAGCAGCATTGATGATGCCTAAACAACGTGTGCCGTGGGCTTTTCGAGTGGCTCGTTCACCGAGGGTTAAAGTTGGGATGTCGGTAACAACTTCGACATCTTCGCCGTAAATTTTGGGTATAGCTGGGGGTAAGTCATTGTGGTTGAGAAACCAGCCTTGCTCTACATCAATAAACTTGATTCCCGAACCATCGCCGCCATCGTCACCATAGTTGTTCCAGGCATAACGAGCATCGACGCCATAAGTTGGATTTGGGCCGACTGGATTGTGGGGTTCGACATAGCCTTGGCTGCTGATGTTTGTTTCATCGTCCGGGGTCAAGGCGGGGGGTGGGGCTGGTTTCGGCCGAATATAGACATACTCCACCAGTCTTTCGTCGCCATCTCCGTTATTTTCCTGGTCCCATTCTCGGATGAAAAGGACCATTTCTTCTGGCTCCTGTTCCAGAGGCGTTGTAATAATGGCGTAGTTTTGGAAGTTTGGCGGTTCGTATGATTCATCTCGCTCTCTGGCTTCATCAACTAGCCTGGTTACTATTTCGACCTCTTCGGAGTCTAACCAGGGCGCGATGGTTGTATCTGGGAATAGTTCTTCTAAAAGAGAACCAAGTTGTTCGATTGGGAGTTCGGTTACCCTATCGAAAAATTTTACGACGATACGGTATGGGTAGTTATCGAGGTAGTTTTCGGCTGATAATTGGTTGTGGATGCTCATGCTGCCTCCTGTAGGACTGAATTAGGCCAGTTTGCTGATTTCTGGGCGCAAACTGACTGTATCGAATTAGTTTCGTATGCTAGTACATCGACAATATCTGTTTGGTGGAACACTAGGGGTCAATCTGAAATTCTCCGGACAGACTGGGGGAGCCGTCTGAGCCTGTAGCTTTCAGAATATATAGACCGGGTTCATCGCCTGGCTCGGTGTAGAATTGGAAGGTGCCGTTTCCCATCCCGTCTACGATTGTTGAGGAGGTGAATACGATCTGACTGCTGCCAGTGAAGAATATTTCAATTGTTACTGTGTCATTAGGATCGTAATTCTCTAAGGTGACGGTGTATACTGTGCCAATTGGGCCAGAGTAAGGTGTGATTAGTAGACGTGGGTCGCCTGGACCGCCAGGGGGAGGGAGTTCGGCAGTGCTGGTTGGTGTTGGGGTGTAGGTTGCGGTTGGGTCGGATGATGGGGGCGCTTCAGCGGTGTTCGTTGGGGATGGTGTGCGGGTTGGTGTGCTGGTTATGGGGGGTGGGAGTTCGGCTGTTGCTGTGTTGGTTGCGAAAATAACGGCCGTCGTTGCGGGTACTGGTGAGCCTGGGAGTTGGGGTAGGAAAAGTATCTCGTTTATGTAGATGATGTTCCTGGTCAGGCAGTTGACGTTTTTTATTTCTTGGATGCTGCTGTTGGTTTGACGGCCTAATGCGGATAGGGTGTCGCCTGGTTGTACGGTGTAATCGACCCAGCCGAACGGCCGTTGGCAGGGGGCAGTGGTTGGGGTCATAGTAGCAGTTTGTGTTGGGATGGCCGTCGGCGGACTTGTTTCGAGGATTTCGACTGTGGCAGCGGGTTGGGTGGGTGGGATTTGTTCAAGGGTTGGGGTGTTTGTTGGGGTTAATGTAGTCGTTGCGGTCGGTTCTGTGGCACTATCGCCAAAACAGCCGGATATAAAGGGCAATAACAAGATAAGTAAGAAGGTTTTTTTGATCGTCATGATACTACTCCTGGCTAACTTCTTGGAGCCGTCTGTTGGCTCGCTCTAGCAAGTCTGAATCGTTGCTTAAGGCCAATGCTTGTTGGTATTGTTCGGCCGCTTTTTCAAAATCTCCCTGGACCTGGTAGATGATGCCAGAGCCATAATAGGCCCAGGCTGCCATGCCTTGAAGTCTTGGTTCTGGCCGAGCCAGGTCGTTAAAGGCGTCAATTACTACCTGATAGCTGTCTAACCCTGCCTGGGCTTGCTGGGCTTTTTCTTCGGGCAGGGCATCGGGGTTGCGGTCGATTTCCTGGTATTGATAGGTGTATATATTGCCGAGGTTTAGGCTGGCTTTTTCAATGATGTAAGCGTCCTCATCTTGACCTTCTAGGGTCAATGCTTGTTGATAGGTGGTGACTGCCTGGAATAAGGCTAGTTGGTCGTAATAGATGTTGCCCTGGGCGATGTATGCTCGGCCGTAATTGCTGTTGATATCGAAAGCTTCGTCTAGATATGATTGTGACAGTTCGAAATCCATTTCTAGGCGAGCATTGTTTGAAGCCAGGAGGTAAATGACCTCTGCACCGTTGAAACGACCGTAGGTATCGACATAGGTAATAGCCGTTTCCATTGCATCCGATGACAAAGCTAAATCACCAGCGGCAAAATAGACCAGCCCCTTGGTAAATTCAGTCAAAATCGCCATTCGTTGGGTTAATTCCATGTTGACTTCGCTATCTGGGTCGAATAATTCTTTAAGCTGGAACAGGACTGGCAGCTCAATTTCGTGTCGACCGCTCAACACATCAAATTGAAACGCTTCCGTGACGTAAAACTTGGGATATATCGCTGCATTCTGGCCGATGACGTTCACATCGCCATATATGACGATGTGGGCATTGGTCTTTTCCATCAGATCGATAGCGTCCTGTCTGCCATCCACTGGTTCAATCTGGTTGTAATAGGCGACATCAACACTGTTAAAATCACTTAACTCATATTCGCCATCCAGATAGCTAAATATGAGTTGCCCGGCGCTTTCTGCCACGTCGACAGTTGAATCATTCGTTGATTCGTTAAATTTACTTATGGCGATATTGAACTCACCTTTTAGCTTTCTTGGCTGATTTATCCACCATATCCCAACCCCAATTGCCAGGGCACAGGCAATGAAAATGGCAGAGGCGGCGATAACTTGATTAACACTTCCAAAAATTGAGTAGGTGTTTTGGATAATCACCTCGCCAAAATTTTGGGCGATTTGAATGGCTCTATCGCCCGCCCGTTGGATGATGGTTAGGGGACTATTCGATTGACCAGTTGGTTCGTTTTCAGACACAGGCATTCCTTTTAGAAGCGATTGTCACTTCTAAATTGTTATTCAAACTATCATCTGGCGAAGGTACTGTCACCTGGACAGTATGTTTACCTTTTAATCTTTACTTGCCCGTAGTTTTGACCAAATTGGATGGCATTTTTTCCGGCGGCCTGGTTGATGATGGTGGCGCCGGGTTCGGTTTCATTGGCTTCTTTGGTAATTTCGGCAATTTGGGCAGCCAGATCGGTATCTTCGGCTAAGAGTTTCTTGAGTTGGACTCGCATTTGGGCTTGGATGTCATCGTCATTGGGCGTTTTCTGTAGATCATCCATTGCTTCTTTGGCGGCTGTTTCTGGCTTCAACCGTTCATTGAGCAGTTCGAATAGTTTTTGGCCGACTGTTTGGACGGCCGTTTCTCCAACTTTCATCAGAAACGGTTTTAGAAAATCAACAGTTGTTGAAGCGAGTACGGCAATTGCTGCGGGTTCCATTTTTGATACTCCTTTGAAGTAGGTATATTCTGTTGGGCTTATTAGCCAGCCCATAAATGTGAAAACTACGATATTGTTCTTATAGTAACTGGTGAGCGTTAATTTACCGTTGATTTGCTGGTTTGTTTTAGTATTTCGGGCAGTATGTATGTTGTATGTTTGGGGGTTGACTTTTGGGTTACCTGAAGGTTTGAACTGACCCGGAAATAGTAGACACACAGAAAGGGAAAAATGGTCTGTCTATTATTTTTATTGAAATAGGCTACACTGTGGTATGAGGAACGGCCGATACGTTTTTGTCTGGTTTGTGATGATAGGGCTGCTGATTGGGGCGGGGTGCAGTGAGCCGACTCTCCCAGAGGTTACGGCTGTTTGTAATCCAGTGGCCCATAGCTCGCCAGCGCTCCCCGTTATTGTCGAATCGATTGTCTATGAGAGGGCAAAGGCCCACGGGCCGATTGTCTCGCTGCATGTGGTTGGGGAATGGATCTATTTGGGCATGGGGGATGCTTTTGCAGTTGTGGATGCAAAGGGGACGGACGACCTCCTGGTTGTTGGCTGGCTACCGCTTGGTAAATATTCTTGGTTGCCTTATCAGAATTTTTCGGTACGGGATGGGCTGGTCTATTTTACATGGGATGAGGAGAATTACACGATTGATGTCTCGAATCCGGCCGAACCGAAGCGGGTGAGATGTACATCGGCCGTTCCTTGGCCTGCGGCGGAGGGCGCTTTCGAGGGTCAGTATTTTATCTCGGCTAACAGGTCGGGTGGGATTACGATTGAGGAACGGCCGTTGGGGGCACGGTTGCCGTTTGAAGTGGCTTCTTATACGACGACAACCATTCCTGAACTTCACTGGCAGCAGCCACCGGGCCAAGTCGTGCCGCTTCCTGACTTACAGGCGGGACAGCCAATGCTGGTGCGGAGCTATACGTTTGATGATCGGTACTTGTATCTACTTAATGTCTTGCGCGACATTGGCGAAGATTGCTGTGGTCGGTTGACCATTCTTGATTTGGATAATCCGTTTGACCCAGTTCATGTAAGCACAATTGCTCTACCGTCTGAGCTGGTCCCTTATTCGCTTGAGGTGGCTGGTGACCGACTATTTGTTAACTTTTATGATCCGTTGAGCATAAATCACTCTATAGGCATGTACGATATTGGCAATATTCGACGGCCAGTTGAAATGATTGCCGTTCCGGGAATTGCACAGCCAACGGTGCATGGGGAGTATGGTTATTTTCCTGGAGAGGAGGATGTGGATATCTGGAAGTTGGATGGGCCAGAGCCGGAGTTGGTGGGCGAGATTTTGATTCCGGGGGTGACAGATTCGATTGTCAGCCAAAATGGGGGTCGGATGGTTTTTGTGGGGGAGACGGTTTATCTGGCTGGTTATGACCGGCTTGCGGTTTTGAACAATGAAGATGGGGACAACCCTTATTTGGTAGAGGAATTGGCTTTTCCGACGTCGCCTGTTGTCGAACGGTTTGCGGTGGGGGACGGCCGTATCACCGGGGTGACGAGAGATTGGATGCTCTATCAGATGACGCTGGGGGCGAATGGGGATTTTGGAAAGTGGACTGAGGTGTTGGAGGCGCAATGGTCTATCAGTATGGTGGATGTGTCGTTGTCGGCTGATTTGGTGGCGGTCCTAGGATTGGAATTGAAGGGACCTGGCAGCTTTGAAACTCATTTGGCTTTGTTTGATGGGTTGGGCAATCCTGTCGGAGCATTGTCTATCCCGGATGTTGAAGGTAGGCGGATTGGATCTGCTTTTCCATATCTATATGTTTTGCAGACGACGATGGATAATCCAGTCTTGATTGTGGTTGATTTTTCTGATTTGGAAAGGCCCAAGGTAGTGGACGAGATTGGGTTAGAACTGGCAATATACCAGGATATTGCCGTTGACGGAGAAAATTTGTATCTGGCTTCGACAACGGCGAGTGGCGGTGTCTCTCGCTTTGATATCAGTGACGGAGGGCGACCACAGTTTGTGGAAAAGCTGCCGTTTGATTTGCTTGCTACGATTACGGTGGGGGATGGCTATCTGTTTGGGCTGAATGTAACGAATCAGGTGGAGGTAATTGAATTACGGCCGTCTGGCGGTGGGGTATTGATCGGCCGTTATGATATTGAGCGGTGGGAAGTGGATGATATTGCTTACGAGGATGGGTTACTTTATCTGGCTTTGGGAGAAAGAGGTGTGGCAAGGGCGAAGTTAGTATTGGAGAGGTGAGTATTTGTTGATGGTAAATAGCGTGGGATGAGGAACGGCCGATACGTTTTTATCTGGTTTGTGATGATGGGGCTGCTGATTGGGGCGGGGGTGTAGTCTGGGAAGCCTGCGCTCCTGGTGGGTTGACTCTGAGGTTACCTGAAGGTTTATTATTGGGGTGTGGGGTTTTGATGATGGATTATGAAGTGTGAGGCAGGCTGGATGCCTGCGTTCCTTCAGGGTGTTGGATTTATGTTTAAGATTGGGGAATTTTCGGCGATTGCGCGGGTTTCGGATGTGTTGCTGCGGCATTATGATGAGGTGGATTTGTTTAAGCCCGCTCATGTCGATTCGAGTAATGGTTATCGCTATTATACGATTGAGCAGCTTCCGGCTTTGAACCGGATTTTGGCGCTGCGTGATTTGGGGCTGTCGCTGCCGCAGATTGGGAAGTTGGTGTCGAGTGGGATTACGGCCGAAGAGATTCAGGGAATGCTGCGGCTGCAAGAGGCGGAGATTGAGAAGACGATTGCGGCCGAACAAAGTCGGCTGCGGCGGGTACAAACGCGGTTGAAATATGTTCAGAATGAAGGGGTTTCACCCGCGTATGAGGTTGTTCTGAAGTCGGTGCCGGCGCAGTCGTTTTTGTCTTTGCGACAGCGGCTTGAGGTGTTGGGGGATGCTGGGCGTTTTTATTATGAGGTGGGGAATGCGGTTTTGGAGAAGCGGATTAAGGGGGTGAGTTATTGTGTGGGGTTGTTTCATGAGCCTGCTTTTCGGGTTGAGAAGGTGGATTGGGAGTTGGGTGTTTTGTTGAAGGAGGAGCTGCCGAAGCGGTATGGTGGGGTGGTTCCATTGAGTGGGGGGCGGGCGTTGACGATGGGGACGCTGCCTGCCGTGGAGGAGATGGCGACGGCCGTTCATATTGGCCCTTGGGTGGGGATGCACCAGGCTTTTGCGGCGGTTGGGGCTTGGATGGAGCAAAATGGCGCTCATTTGGCGGGGCCGGTGCGGGAGGTGTATTTGAATTTGGTGCCGCCAGGGGAGGATGAGGATTTTGCGGTGGAGGTTCAGTTGCCGGTGAGGTAATGGGGATCAGGGATCGGGGATCGGAGAAAAGAAAAAACTGATTGTTTCATTGGTGAATTGTTAACGATTTTGGGGGTTGACTTTGAGGTTGCCTGAAGGTTTATGATGGTGGACGTTAGATTGTCCTCCAGTTTTTGTAGGGCGGTTTGGTTGATGGTTTGATGAAACGGTTTGCCAAACCGTTCTACTTAATTTATTGAATTAAAGGGAATGATATGAAAGACCTCAAAACGATTGTGATTATTTTGTTTACTGGTTTGTTGTTCGTTGGTTGTGGTGGGGAAAGTGCTGAACCGACGGAAGTGGTGGTTGAGCTGACTGGTGGGCCGGAGGCGACTGAAACGGCCGAACTGATTGAGACGCCAACGGTTGAGCTGACTGAAACTGTGGCAGCAACGGCGACGGCCGCTGTGACGGAAACGGCCGAGGCTATTGAAACGGCCCAGGCTACGGAAACAGTCCCATCGACCCCCACAGAGGAGATTGCTATGGAACCATTAGGGCCAGTGACGGTTGAGACGTTGGTTGAGGAGTTGGATTCGGCAACGGGTGGTTTGACGGTTGACCAGGATGGGAATATTTATATGGCTGATATTGGTGCGGTTCCAGATCGATTGGGGGAGACGGTTTATAAGATTACGCCGGAGGGGGAGGTGTCGGTCTTTGCATCGGGTGGGGGTATGTTGGGCGCTTCGGGTAATGCGTTTGATTCTTTGGGCAATCTGTATCAGTCGAATTTTACGGATAGTAGTATTAGCAAGATTACGCCAGAGGGGGCGGTGTCGGAGTTTACGTCGTTGGGTTTGTGGGGGCCGGTGGGGATTGTTATTGATGAGGCGGATACTTTGTTTGTGGCAAATTGTATTGGCAATAGTGTTCAGATGGTGACTCCTGAGGGTAGAACTTCGGAGTTTGCAATTAGTTCACTCTTCGATTGTCCAAATGGGATTACGATGGATGAGGAGCACAATCTCTATGTTGTTAATTTCCGGGATGGGAGGGTGTTGAAGGTGACGCCGGAGGGGAAGGTTAGTGTCTTGGTGACGCTGCCGGGGGGGAATAATGGTCATATCATTTATGCTGGGGATGGGATTATGTATGCGGTTTCACGGGGGGCGCATCAGATTTTTCGGGTTTCGACGAGTGGACTGTTTGATTTGGTTGCGGGGTCGGGTGAGGCTGGGATGATGGATGGGGTGGGGGAAGGCGCTGAGTTTTTGCTGCCGAATGGGATTGGGCTGAGTCTTGATGGGACGATTTTGTATGTGAATCATGTGCATGTATCGGCGGGGGTGGGGGATAACCATCCGGTTGCTATCAGGATGATTCATTTAGGGGGATGATAAGACTTTGAAGTCGAGGTTAAAAACCGGGTTTTTGCCAAAAACCCGGTTTTTTGGAATTGTTTTCATGGGAACGGTTTGGGAACGGTTGGTTGTTATGCTTTTGGTGATTATTGATTTGAATAATTCTCAACAGGAGATTGCGATGACCCCGAAACAGATTAATTTGGTGCAAAATACGTTTGAGATGGTGGTGCCGATTGCAGATTTGGCGGCTTCTTTGTTTTATGGCCGATTGTTTGAACTTGCTCCGGCATTACGGCCGATGTTTCATGGTGATATGACGGAACAGGGTAAGAAGTTGATGGCGACGTTGGCGTTGGCTGTTCGGGGATTGAATCAGCCGGAGAAGATTATTCCGGCGGTGCAAAGTTTGGGCCGGAAACATGTTGGCTATGGGGTTGAGTCGTCGCATTACGCGGTTGTTGGTGAAGCGTTGCTTTGGACGTTGGGCCAGGGATTGGGGGAGGCTTTTACGGTGGAGACGGAGGAGGCTTGGACGGCCGCTTTTACGCTGCTGGCGACTGTTATGCAGGAGGCGGCTGCTGAGGTTGCAGTTGCTTAGAATTATAGATTGTTTTGGAGGTAGGATATGAGAAACGTTGCTTTTGATTGAAGGATAATTACAGTCGTGTTATGATGCGCTGACGATTGTTTATGAGGTTGGCGCATTGAAGTTTCTATCTGTTAAATCTGGTTATTTTTTACTGGCATCTTTATTTTTCTGGTTGCTCGTTTCTTGTCGAGCAGACCCGCCGCTGCCAACGCTTATGGCGGAGGCTGAGGTGGGGGGGCTGAGTGGAACGACGGTGGTTGTTCCGCTAACTTATACGCCGCTCTTAATTGATGGGGCTGAAGCCCCTCCTGTATGGGGGACGATTTCGCCTACTCAAATAGGGTCGCCGGAGGCGACTTTTCCTTTTTTGCCGACTGACTCGGCGGCTGTCACGGAGGTTGTTTTGACCTCATCGGCGACACCTCTTTTGCCGTCGGCGACGCCGCCTGTGCCTTTGGTGACAGAGAGTAGTGTGCCTTTGACTTCGACGCCGCTGCCGCCGCCGACAGTTGTTCCTCCGACGGTTCCTCCGACTCAATTGCCCTTGCCGACTAACACTTTGCTGCCACCTCCGACAGTTCCTATTGAACCGACTGCAACTGAGGTTCAGGTAGGGCTGGCTCCTGTATTTCGCGGGTCGGTTTTTTCGGTGCAGGTGGATGGTAATGTGGTTTATGGTCAGGGTTTGCAGCGGAGTAGTTGGTCGGATACGGGTGGGTGGCCGATGAATTTGACGTTGGATGTTTATCGGCCTGTGGCGCCGCCTCAACTACGGCCGTCTATGCTGCTTTTTCATGGGGGTGGTTTTCGAGGAGGGGCTGCTCATTTTCCGAATATGGTGGCGACGGCTAATTATTTTGCGGCACGGGGTTGGGTGGTTTTTTCTGTAAATTACCGATTGGAGGATGATTTTGGCAGTGTGCCGTTGGATTGGCCTGAGGAGCCGGGTAAATTGGTTTATCCAGCTGGACGGGATGCGAAAGCGGCGGTGCGGTGGGTTCATGCGAATGCGGCTGAATATAATGTTTCGACGGACCATATCACTGTTTTTGGTGGTTCGGCGGGGGGGATGTTGGCTTTGATGTTGGGGGCTAGCGATGAGGCTGATTTTCGGGATGAGTTGGATATAACGGCCGATCCGACGCTGGCGACGACAAATCTGACGGCTTCGGCTGCTGTTCAGACGGTGGTTGTCTTCTGGGGGGATGGTAATTTGTTGAATGGGCTTAGATTTTATGATGGTCGGAATCGATATGATTCGGGAGATTCGCCAACGCTTTTTGTGCATGGCACGGAGGATCGTACTATTGTTTTGGCCAGGGCTGAGGCGGCTTATCGAGCGTTGATGGAGGTGGGGGTCTGGGTTGAGTTTGAGGTGTTGGAGGGTGAGGGACATGCGGCTTGGGAGGCGGTGTTGGATGATGGCCGAGCGTTGTTGGAGGGGGTGTTTGATTTTGTGGTTGAGCAGCAGGGGCTTTTGGTGGGGGGATAAGGAATAATTAATTGGTGAATTGCCGAACGGTTAATTGTTAATGAGGCGTTGGGAGGAGATGGTTTTGGGATGCCTTGTAAGTTGGTTTTACTTCATTTAATTGTGATTAAAATTTTTCTATCTATTTTATTTCTGCGAGTTTGTAAGAAAATTGGTGGGTTCTGTTACTTATTATTATAGAACGGCCGATTGTTGGCTTTTTTTGGAAAATTTGAATGGTAGCGATTAAGCAGAAGCAGATATTTGATAGATGGTTGCGGGAGCATAGGGGTATTTTTTTTAAGATTGTGCGGGCTTATGCGTTTACGGCTGATGATCAGGATGATTTGTTTCAGGAGATTTCGCTGCAAGTTTGGAAGTCTATCCCTGATTTTCGGGGTGAGTCGAAGGTTTCTACTTGGATTTATCGGGTGGCTTTGTATTCGGCTTATGCCTGGGTACGGTCTGAGAAGAAACGGCCGGAGACGGCGCCGCTGGCTAATGTGGAGCGGACGTTGAGGATGCGGGAGGAGGCGGAAGACGGCCGTGTTACGTGGCTTTATGAGCAGATTGGAGCGTTGGATCCTCTTGATCGTTCGATCTGTTTGTTGATGTTGGATGGGTATAAGTATCGGGAAATTGCTGACCTGCTGGGGATTTCTGCTAGCAATGTGGGTATTAAGATTCATCGTGTTAAGCAGCATTTGAGTAGAAAGTCGCTGGAGTTGGAAGGGTGAAGTAAATGGTTGATAGTTGGCGGTTGGTAGTAATCTGATTATTGAAAACTAATTATGGCTTATTGACTATTGGATACTAATTTTTGGCTTCAGATTGTGGAGATTTATGATGGCGTTTGAAGAAATGCAGGTTATATGGAATGAACAAAATAATGAGAAGCTTTTTGCGATAAATGAGGCATCTCTTCATAGGTATATAAGGGGTAAGAGTCGGTCGGTGGAGCATTTGATGCGGTTCGCTGAATGGGCGATGGTGGTGGCTAATTTGGTGGTTACTATTATCTTGACGGTTGATGCGCTGAATGATGGTGGACCGGATTATCAATATCTGATTGCGGCGATGTATTTGGGTTATTCGTTTTTTGCCATTTTTAGGCGGCTGCGACGAAAAATGGTGGAGAAGGTTTTTGAACTTACGCTATTGGGAGAGGTTGATAAGGCGTTGTGGCAGATTGATTATCTGATTAGGCAGGGACAGTCTTTGATTTTGTGGTATGTGCTGCCGCTGACGCTTGTGGTGACGGTTAGCTTTTTGTTGAATGGTAAGGTGTGGTGGGCGTTGGCTTTTTTCGTGGTGTTGGTTCCAGCGAGTTTGATTGGGCCGCGATGGGAGGCGAATAAGTGGTATCGGCCGAAGAAGCGGGAGTTGGAGAAGCTGCGGGAAACGTTGTTGATGCCGGAGTCTGAGGTGGTTTAGGGGTTGGGAGTTTAGGGGAGGGTGGCTGGAAGGATCGGTGTGGGGGAGGAAAGAAGCTAAGGGTCCCACCAAATTAAAAAAGTGGAACCCTTAGGCTAATTGACTCCGATTACGTTATGGGGCCTTGCTTAGCAACAACCACCCTGACCGCCTGGGTCGCCGCAAGCACAGGCGAGGACGACTGGCGCTTGAAGGTCGGCTTGGACGGTTTCGGCCGTGCCTAAGTCGAAGGCATCATGGGCGGCAATTGCCTGGCTAACTGTGATGCCCATTACAGGCATGAGTAGGGCGGCTAAGAAAAGCGCAACTGCCAATACAATAGTTAATTTACTGAAACTTCTTTTGAATGTCATGAGTTTCCTCCGAAACTTTGCATAGAGGACTCATTGAGCGGGCGCCAAAACCGATTATGGTTTTCCTAGGACATTCAAGAGTCGGTTAATAAGATGTACTAACCTGATCAGTTTTTATGTGATTTAACTATAGGGGATGGGGGGGAAAAATGTTTGATTTTTCTCTGAGGGTTGACTAATGGAATACTGAGGGATTTTACTTGGAATGTATGGGGGAATTTAGTTTTTTGTGGGAGAAAAGGATCTTTTATTCCACTATTTTTGAAATATTTGAAAAATCGTTTGAATAAACTGTATTTTTAACGATAGATCAACGGAAGCCTCCTAGAATTATCTTAGTTATTGGTTTTTCATATGAGGAGGAAACAAAATGATTAAAGCAGAAATGGATCACTGGGAGGAGCGATGGAAAATCCTGAGGTCTCAAATTGACCAATTGAAGCGAACTACTGAGCATCAACTGGCAAATGTCAACTATACTATCAAAGATTTACCTATTTCGGCAGACTGTAATTCAATTCTTAATGAAGAAAATGGACCTGAACCGTCAGCAGACTTGACCCTTTCACGTGGCCAAAGAAAAGCAATCAATGCGCTGTGTGAATTATTAGCTGCATTAAAGGATTTTGGGGAAGAACAATTTGGATTTTTTAAGAATGAGTTTGCTGAGCCAGACCCTAGCTCAATTCAACCTGGTCGAGAGGAAATCGTTGAAGAGACAACGGAATACCCTCAAGAACATGTTATGAGAGTGACACTCGATCAATTAGGTTACGATTTGTGGGTTATTTCACATGCTATCAGCCAGCGTTTTTCACAAATACCCGGATTCAATGCAACTTTAGAGAAGGCAGACCTGGTTTGTATGGAAGCCTTAAAACCAGCTGAAGTATTAGGACTTGGTCTTGAACCAAAAGGACCAGTAGATAATGATAGTCAGCCAACACGCGTGATAAGTTATTTTCTCAAATCACCATCAATTAGAGTAGTACCGTATGCAAATACAGCGCTAATTGGTGTTCCGCAGACTGCCATTTGCAAGCCTCGAGATCTCCTGGCAATTCCTCATGAAATCGGGCATTATGTTTATTGGCATGGGCTAATTAAAACCAGTTCGGATATGGAATCTGAACCTAAAACAGAATTAGTTTCAATGTATTTAGAAAAAAATATTCCTGATGTTCGGTATGATTGGGCTGAAAGGTGGTTGGAAGAAATTTTTGCCGATATTTATGGCAGCATGGTAGCTGGTCCAGTTTTGGCGTTAAGTTTCCAGGAATTGCATCTACAGCAATCTCAGTCCGCTTTTTTCGAGGATGATGGAGATCACCCTCCTCCAATTTTGCGGCCAAATATTTATGCTAAGGGTGTCCACTTAGCGGGATGTAAAAATTGGGCAAAGCTTCTGGCAAAGCGGTGGAATGAAGCTGGTCCAGGGAGTAAAGGCTATAGGGATCGATTAAAAAAGATTCCTAAGAAAGGTGCCGCAGGATCACCAGACCAAAGAGATTATCACCATGAGTTTAGGGTGAAATCTAATTCGTCAAGAAATGTTTCTGATGCCATATCCATGGATCCTTCAGATTTGATTGATGAGGATCATAAGAAACAGGGGAAGGTTAATAATAAACATAAACCAGTTGATTCACTTATCAAGTTTATATTTGATAATGTACTGAGTAAGATGGATATCTTAACGGATAATTGGTGGCGCACGGACAAGGATGGTGCTGAAATTAGTGATGGAGGAGAACCCGATAGGACCAATCCAGACACCTTGATTTCCTTGTTTGGTGTTTTTGAAGAAAAAGTAGGCGCTCTTAATCTCGATTCAGAAATTGCTAGAAAAAACCAGGAGACCGCAATAACGGCGGTTAATCATGAAACCTTGAAAAAGCGGTGGTTGAGCAGGGATAAAGATAATGAGACGGATCCAGACTGGGTACGTGTATTTGATGCTGAAGGGTGGACGACGGAAGGGCCTCATAGTAACCCGCCAGGTCCCTAAGATGAGATTATGAGAATGGTAATGATGGCAGTCAATTCAAAAATTGACTGCCATCTTTTTTAGCTGTTCAGTTTCACCTAACAGTTCTTGGGACTTGCTGACAAGTGTTTTGTGATTGAGTTTACGGCCGATTTTTATTGCTTCTTCTAAATGTTCTGGGGCTTTGGTGTAATTTTTTAAGGCTATATAAACACGGCCGAGTTGATATTGTGCCAAGCCTTCCATAACAAGGTATTCTACTTGGCGGCTTAGGCTAAGGCATTCATCTGTAATTTCAAGGGCTTCTTCTAATTGCTCCTTATCCAAGAGAATTAGGCTTATTTGATAATATAATTGGGCTTGGGAGCCGAGATCGCCAAATCGTTTTAACATGTCTAGGCTTTCTATAGCAATGGTTTCAGCTTCTTCGAGTTTCCCTTGTTTGCGATTTGTTTCGGCTAACACACCCAAGAGCATTGATTTATCCGATTGATTGTCAATTTCATCACAGAGTTGAATAGCTTGTTCGGTGAATTGCGCAGCTCGATCTAGATGTCCATTTTGGTTGGCGATGCTTCCACTCAAACTAAGTGTATATATTAATCCCTCTCTATCCTCAAACCTTTCTTGGAGTTCAATTGCCTTTTCAGCAATCTGACTAGCTTGTGAATAATCAGCTTGGAAATAGGCGACTCTTGCTTCTACATAATATGTTTCTGCCACGCCAACGTCATCTTTAAGTTCTTGCCGAATTGATCGACTTTCTTGTGAAAGTTTGAGGGCATCTTGATATCGAGATTGCTCTAAGGCGACACGGGCTAATTGACATTGACAGTCAGCATAGCCGTTTAAATTCTGTAATTTCTGGTATAGGTCGCGGCTTTGTTCTAATCGGCGACGAGCAGAGTCGTGATTGTGTTGTTCGGCGGCCGCTTTACCCCACCATAGTAAGCTGTCTGCTGCCTTGGCGTTGTCTTCCAATACTAGGGCTGCTTCATATGCCAATTTATAGATTTTACGTGCTCTTGAATAGCGACCTTGCCTGAAGCAATAATTTCTAAGCGCTTCTGCAAAGTCGATAACTGCATTTCGTAATTGATATTTATCAGTGATTTTCACGGCTGCTTTCAGGTTATCCCATTCTTGCCGGATGGCATCGAAGTTGTCTTGGTGTTGGGTGGCGAATAGGAGATAGTATTCTGAGAAACGGCCGTTTCCCGCTGCCAATTCTTCTCCTAGTTTTTCTCTGGCAAAGTCGGCCAGGAGGGGATGTTGGTAGTACAGTCGTTCACCTTCTGCTCGTAGTAGTGATAGGTTGATGAGGTCGAAGAGTCGATCTTCGACGGGGAAGCGTTGCAGTTGGGCGATATGGGCCATTGCTTCTGAGGTGAAGTGACGGCCGTTGAATAAACCGATTAGGGCAAATACTCGTTGCCGTTCAGCGTCTAGGGCTTCCCAGCTAAGGGTGAATGAGGCTCTTACTTCGCGGTCGCTTATTTTTAACAGGGATAGGCGCTGGGTTTCGTCTCGAAGTCGTTGGGCCATGTCTTTTAGTAGGCGGCGGGGGCGGGATTTTAGGCGTTGGGCGGTTATCTCGACGGCGAGGGGAAGGTTGTGGAGTAGGGAGCAGATGGTGTCGGCTGCTGCTGGTTCGGCTGCGACCCGCCCTTCGCCGAGGATTGAGGAGAGGAGCAAACGGCCGTTTGCTGGTGATAGTTCTTGAACTTGCCAGATGTTGGCGTTCAGCGCGTGGGCCAGGTCTTGGTCGCGGGTTGTTAGGAGAACGCGGCATTGATTGCCGCCGGGTAGAAGCGGCCGGATGCGGGAGACGCTGATAACGTCGTCTAAAACAATTAGGGCTTGCTTTTCGGTTAAGACTCCGCGAAAGGCGGCTGCCATGCTTTCTAGGTCGGCAATGCGGGTGAAATCGTAGCCGTAGGCGGCGGCCCAGCTTTCTAGTACGGCCATTGGCTCGCTGCTGGCGGCATTGGCCCATAGGATGCCGTCTGGGAAATCTTCTTGAGCGGCTTTTGCTACCTGGACGGCCAGGGTGGATTTGCCGACACCACCCATGCCGATTAGGGCTTGGATGGGATTTCCTTGTTTTTTGGTTAGTTGCGTTCGTATTGATTTTAAAATGGCGGAACGGCCGACGAAATGTTCGGATGTGGCGGGTATTTGGATGGGCTTTGTTGGTACAGGAGGTGGAGATAAGGTGACGGCGGATTGCGGTTCGGGGAGAATTTCGCCGTTGCTAATCTTTTCGTATAGGGCAATGGTTTCGGCGGTTGGGTCTACGCCTAATTCTTCCCAAAGCAGATTTTGGCAGGTTTCATACTGTGCGAGGGCGGCTGTCCGTTGGCCTGAAATGGCAAATAGGTACATTAATTGACGGTGGGCTTCTTCCATCCAGGGTTCGAGGTGGAGTAGTCTTTGGGTGTATTCTACGGCCGTACTGTATTGATGTTGGTCTGTATAGTGTAGAGCTAGTTGGTAAATGGCTTCCATTGCCATAATTCGGTAGCGTTCTTCTAAATGCCGCATCCAAACTTCAAAGGAGGGTGCATCTCTCAAATTGAAACCGTTAAGAAAGTCACCTTGATAAAGGTTGGCAGCACGCTGTAATTGGGCAACTGTTGGATTTGGCGTTGTGAGACAAGATTCAAATTCTAAAGCATCTATGAAAATGTTGCTTTCAAAATTTATGGCTAAAGAACGCCGCTTGATCGTCAGGTAATCTTCTAGTTTGTTACGAATTCTTGAGAGGGCAACTCGAAGGTTGCGGCGGGCTTTGGCTTCTGGCATTTCTCCCCATAGTAAGCCAGATAAGGTTTGCCGTGTCTGCTTTTGTTTCGTTACGGCAAGGTAGACAAGGAGGGCCTGGGTTTTATGTGCTGATAAAGCCCGGATAGGCTGTCCGTCAATTCTTATGTCAATTCCACTAAAGGTAGTCACCTCCAGCCGTTTCATTGTTTACTTCCTGCTAAATAGTGCGTTGAGATTAGTTACGTTTAATTGAAACGATAAATTAACGTTTGATGATTATGATGTATAAACAGATGACATGGATTGGTTTTTTCTGGCCCGTGTATCTGGCTTATATTGGCAAAAAAAGGTGGATGACTGCATCTTCCTCTCTGACATTATACGAGGTGGGCTTAGAAAGTCCAGAAGAATCATGCATAAACAGCTATTTCGCTATCACACCTATATTTTGCGCTTTTGGCAGGAACAAGAAGCGGCTCATGAAGATGGAAAGTGGCGATTTACACTTTTGGATCCAACACAAGGTCATCGCTATGGATTTAGCAGCCTTGATGATTTGATGGTGTTTGTGAGGGAACAGATGAAAGAGGAATAATTTTGCCTATACAGGCTACTTTTTTGTTGCTCTGATCGGGCTGCTTCTGGATAATATGATGGTTGTTAATTGGTGTGTGATTTATTGATCAGATTAGTGAGGTAAGCGATGGTTCCAAAAGCGACTGATGTGAAGGTATTTGTGCCGGCGAAAAATTTTCAGGAGTCGCTAGGCTTTTATGAGGCGCTGGGCTGGCAAGTGAATTTTCGGGCTGAGAATGATGATATAGCTGAACTTGAACTGGCAGGCAGCCGTTTTTATTTGCAAAATTATTACAATAAAGATTGGGCTAATAATTTTATGCTTCACATCACGGTTGATGATGCTGATGCTTGGTGGCGGCACGCCTCAGGTGTGATTGAATCTAGTAATTACAAATATGCACGCTTGAAAGCGCCAGAAGAGCAACCTTATGGCGCTTTGGTGACGCATGTGTGGGATCCATCGGGCGTTTTGCTACATTTTGCCCAATTTCATTCGTAATTATGGGTGATTGGCAAGGTGAATGAAAAGACGCTGCCTTTGCCTAATTGGGATTCAACCCAAATCTCTCCTCCGTGTGCTTCAATTGCAAGGCGGCAAAAGGCTAAGCCTATGCCTGTACCTTTGCGAAGCGGTTCCCCATCGTCTGAAGTAACTTGAACGAATTTATCGAATATTCGTTGGTGATATTCTGGTGGTATCCCCTGGCCGTTGTCGCTTACTTGGAACAGAAGTGCGTCGTTTTTGATTTTGACGTTAAGATTTACGGCCCCGCCACTTTTGGTGTATTTGAAGGCGTTGTAAATCAGGTTGTCTAGGACGCGCTCGATTAGGTCTTCATCGGCCGTTAAGGTCGGAATATATCCAGTTGTTGTAAGTGTGAAATTCTTTTTTTCCTTTGCTGCTAAGGTTTCAAAGGTTTGTTTGAGTCGCTTTAGCAATTTTTGGGTGGGGACGATTCTGAACATCGGCCGCATTTCTCCGGCTTCAAATTTACCTACGTGAAGCAAATCGTCAATCATGCCCATTACGCGTTTGACTGAGGCTTGGGCACCTTCTAACAGGACGGGAACGCTATTTGCGACAAATTCGTTGTTATCGGCGCGATTGATCATGTCTAGGCTGTTGCCGATGACGGTTAGGGGGCTGCGCATGTCGTGGACGATCATTCTAGTTAGGTCGTCGCGCATTGTCTCGACCTGGCGCAGTTCGACATAGGCGTGGGCTAGCTCTTGGCTGCGTTCTTGTTCTTGCTTGTAAAGGATTTGGTTTTTCTTTTCGCTTGCTTGGAGGGCGGCTAATGTTTTAGTGCGATCAATGCTGTAGCGAATAGACCGTTCTAGTAAGTCGGAATCGGTTTTTCTTTTGGATAGATAATCGGCTGCTCCAATTTGCATGGCTTCGACATCAATTTCATGGTCGCCATGGGCGGTCAACATGATAATGGGTGTTTTGCACCCCATATCTAGGGCGGACCAGAGAAGCTCGAGTCCGGTCGGGCCACCTAAATTATAATCTAGGAGGCAGACATCAAAGTTGTTTTGGCCTTGCCCATTGGGGCATAGGGCGTTTAACCCTGCTTGAAAAGTTGGAAGCCAGGTTAGGGAATATTTTTGGCCTTCGACTTCAGATAGCAAATCTTCGATTAGGACGTAATAATCTTCATCGTCGTCGATGAGGAGTACGTTTAGAATTATTTCTTTCACTTTTAAATACCTGTTTCAAATTTCTCTATGGTCTGGTTAATTGGTAGGGTTATGGTAAAGGTAGAACCCTCGTTTGGAATACTTCTGACGTTTATTTGTCCGGCATGACGGTCGACGATGCGTTGGCAAATTGCTAGGCCCATGCCGGTTCCTTCGTAGGTATGGTGTCCATGGAGTCTTTGAAAGGGTTGAAATATTCGCCCAGCATATTTTTTCTCGAAGCCAATGCCGTTGTCTTTGATTATAATTTGACAATAACCACCACCATATATGCGTTTATGACCTGGCCTTTTTATTGGCAATTTTGCGGATAATTCAATGATAGGGGGGACATTTTGGCGGTGAAATTTTAGACCGTTGCCGATGATATTTTGGAGCAATTGGTGCATTTGGATGGGGTCTGCTTCGATAGTTGGTAATGGGCCTGCTTCGATTTTCCCGTTGGTTGAATCGAGGCGGGTCTCTAAATCGGAAATTACTTCTTCTAATATTTTTGACAAGTTGGTTGAAACAAACGGCCGTCCTTTGGTTGCTACTTGCGATAGGGTGAGTAAGTTGTCAATTAGGGTTTGCATTCGGTCGGTGGCTTTAAGCATTCGCTTTAAGTAGTCTTGACTTGTATCGTCTAATTTGGTTCTGTTTTTGGCGACTAATCTATCTCCGAAAAGCTGAATTTTGTTGAGCGGCTCTTGGAGATCGTGGGAAGCGACATAGGCGAATTGCTCTAACTCTTGGTTGCTTCGCTCTAGGACTATTTGTTCGATCCGGAGCTGTTCGGATTGTTTTCTTTGGGTAATGTCTCGAATTGTTCCCCGTAACCCAACTCGTTCACCTTTGACATTGTGAATGGGCAGCATTGAGATTTCTACAAAACGGCCGGTTTCATCTGGTCGGTAGACTTTTGATTCGATGCTTTTTATATATCGGCCAGTTTGGGATACGAGTTTGATGGCCTGATTTATCTGATTGAGATAGGCGGGATCAAAGAAGTTTTGGTAGGGAACGCCAATAATTTTTCTTGCTGTTGTTTCAAATATTTGGCTAACTGAATCGTTTGTGAAGATAAATTGACCGTCCAGGTCTATTTCATAATATCCTTCTTCAATATTTTCGAGGATTGTTCGGTATTTTTCCTCTGAATGACTTAGGTCGGCAAATAGTCGGGCATTGCCTATTGCGCTGGCGAGTTGTTCGGCAAGGATGTTGAAGGTGACTAATTCTAAGTCGGTAAAGGCATTGATTTTGTGGCTATGTAGGCTTAAGGTGCCTATGCAGCTTCCTCGAACAAAGAGCGGAATGGCGGCTTGTGATTTAGTGCCTTGAATTAGATTGACTCCGGTCGGGTTAGGGTCTTTTGTGACATCTAAGATGATTTGTGTTTTTCCGGTTGCTACTGTTCGACTTATCAGAAGATTTTCATGGAGCGTTGCCTGGAAGTTTTGAGGCAACATTGTTTGTCCAAATGTGCCGGTTCCGGCTTTGAGGCGGATGATATTTTCTTTCTCTTCTAATAGGAACAGCCCAACGTATAGTAGGCTAAATTGTTTCCATATTAATTGAACGGCCGCTTTTAGTAAGGTGTCTAGATCTAGGATGGAGGAGGTCGCTCCTGCAACGCCGGCTGTGACTTCCATCTGAACGGCATATCGGCGAAGGGTTTTTTGTAGGGCGCTGCGAATGCGTTCTTGCTCATCGAGAATAATTCTTTCGCGGCCTTGGAGGAAACCTTTTAGGAGGGCGTGGTAGTATGAATCGGCGGTGTTCATCGCGGTTACTGAGGCGGTTGCTCCCAGGTTTTCAATGATAAATTGGCGACTTGTTTGAGCTAGACCTAGGATTGTCTCTTCGCTAAGACCTGTCTGGGCGTGTTGGATACCTCTGGCGGCTACCTTTTGTGGTGAAGGTTGAAAGAAGAACTCTAGTAAGGCTTGGGTTTCATGGGCGGCGATATTGCGAAGCATTGTCGGCCGTACTTCGGAGCGGTTGGTGAACAACGTTTGCCGTAATATTCGCAAATAGCGAAGTTGTAATTGCGCAGCCAATGACTCAAGTGATGGCCCTACGTCTGTTGAAGTTGGTCTTGTGATCAGGTCAGCCATGATTATTTTGTGAGAAAAACACCGTATCCACCACCGCTTGGCCCGAAGTTCTGTTTCTCATTTTCCGACATCTCGTCTTCAGCCATGCCATGCCATTTTAAGAGGCTAATGAACCCTTTGTCATCTGGAACCCAGGGGGCGATGAGGGCTTCATATTCTTTTAGAGAGCGAGGATATAAGGTTGAATTCATTTGCTGGTAGATTTTTTGGAGCTGGAGCATTGCGGGCGATTGGCTGATAGTGTCTGCTCCCTGGGCGTTAAAGCATAGGTAGGCATTTGGGCCGCTCCAATTGTATAGGTATTGGATGGTGTGGTTAATTTCTTGGTCACTTAGGAAGCCGCTTACTCCCCAGAAAATTATGGCGACGTTTCGATTGTCGCCAACAAGTGTTTGAACTTCTTCGCGGTTTAATAACTCTTCTGGTCGGCGGGCATCGGCCAGGAAGCAGTAGGTGTTTTCTGCGCCTGCGAGAATTTCGTGGGCATACTCGACGACAACTGGATCATGGTCGGAGTATATGACTGTTGAGCCGGGTTTGACGACATGATGAATGTGGTCGTTTGTGGGAAGACCTGAGGCCAGGTCAATGATGACGTCAAACTGGCGAGGCCCTGTTAGCTCTACGGCCAAATCTTGGAGGCACCATCTTTGTAGGCGCATTGCTTTGGGCAGGAAGGGGGCAAGCTGCCGTATGCGATCTCCGGCTGTTCTGTCAATATTGAAATTGTGGCTGCCACCAAGAAGATAATCGTAGATCCGTCCTGCATTTGGCTTGCTGGCATCAATAAAACTTTGCTGAGCCATTTATCGACCTTTTCTCCAATTAGGTTCGACTCGGTTACTTCCAGGTTTCTAGGGTTTTTTTGACGGTTGTCATGAAGGCATCGGCGGAAGCGCCGTCTAGGATTCGATGGTCGAAGGTGAGACTGGCGTAGGCTAACGGCCGTATGGCGATGGCGTCGTTGATGACTTTGACTCGTTTTTCGATTTTGCCGACGCCTAAAATGCCGCATTGGGGTTGGTTGATGATGGGGGTGGCAAAGAGGCTGCCGGAGGTGCCGTGATTGGTCAGGGTGAAGGTGCCGCCGCGTACTTCGTCTGGCGCTAGTCGGCCGTTTCTGGCTCGGTCGGCCAGGTCGTTAATGGTTCGGGCCAGCCCTAATAAACTTAAGCTGTCGGCGTTTTTGATGACTGGAACGATGAGGCCGTCTTCTATAGCAGTTGCCATGCCGATGTTGATGTCTTTGTGAAGGACGATGCCGTTGTCGTCCCAACTGCTGTTGACGAGTGGGTGAGCTTTTAGGGCTTGAATCATGGCTGAAATGATGTAGGCGGTGAAGGTTAATTTGGCCCCATCACGAGCAAAGGTCTTTTTATTGGCTGCTCGGTGGGTGGCAACGGCGCTAAAATCTACTTCAAATACGGTAGTGACGTGGGGGCTGGTGTGTTTGCTGCGTACCATATGTTCGGCGATGGCTCGCCGGATGTTGGTCATGGGCAGGATTTCGCCGGGAACGGCGGCTGGTTCGGTTGAGACTGGGGTTGGTTTTGGCACGGTTGTTGGGGTGGGTTGGAGAATGGCTGCTTGTTCTGGCTGTTGTTCAATGAAGGCGAGTATGTCTTTTTTGGTGATACGGCCGTTGCGCCCTGAGCCGGGAACTAAATCGAGATTGACGGCATGTTCTTCGGCGATACGGCCGACGACGGGGCTGATTCGGCCAGTATACCGTTTTGGGGCTTGCACCGGCCCACCGTTTGCGGTTGGCTTTTTGGCGGCTGGCTGGGTAGGGGTGGATTTTGATGAGACGGGAACGGGTACTTCTTTTTCATCGACGGCTGGCTGGGCTTTGGGCGCAGATGTTCCGTCGACCTTCTCGCCTGGTTTACCGATGTAGGCCAGGACGGTGCCGACTTCAACGGTTTCGCCTTCTGGAATGAGTATTTTTAACAGGGTTCCAGCGACTTCGGCCGTTGCTTCGGTGGTGACTTTGTCGGTTTCTATTTCGAGAATGGGTTCGTAAAGGTCTATCGTGTCGCCTTCTTTTTTGAGCCAGACGGCGATTGTGCCTTCAAAAACGCTTTCCCCTAGTTGGGGCATTAATACTTCGGTAGCCATATGTGGTCCTTAATTTTGAGTGTTGCTAATTAGGGAGGAAAAGAAATAATTACTTGTTGAATTGCTTGATTGGTGAATTGTTAATGAGATGCTTTTTAATTATCAATTCACTTATTTACAAGTTATCTATTTTCCCTCTTTTTCTCATTTGTAAAATATTGGATAGGTATCTGGATTTGTTTCGTTTATTATTTCGTAGGCGATTTCAAATATATGCTCGGCGTTTGGTTTGGACCAGTAGTCACCGTCGGAGCCGTAGGCGGGGCGGTGGGGTTGGCCGGAGATGGTGCGGGGTTCGGAGTCTAGGAGCCAGAAGCCGCCTTGTTTTTCCATCACTTCTTGAAGCATGTAGGCGGTTGTGCCACCGGGTACGTCTTCGTCGATGAAGATGATGTTGGCTGTTTTTTCTAGGGATTGTCTGATTTTGCCGTGAATGTCGAAGGGGAGGAGGGATTGGACGTCGATGACTTCGGCTTCGATGCCGACTTTGCTGAGCATTTCGGCCGTTTCCAGGACGATGCGGCACATAGCGCCATAGGTAACAAGGGTGATATCGTGACCCTCTCGCAAAATTTCAGGTACGCCGATTGGGACGGTTAGTTCACCGATATTGTCGGGCATTACCTCTTTGACGCGGTATCCGTTTAGGACTTCGACTATGATGCCGGGTTCGTCGGATTGGAGTAGGGTATTGTAGAAGCCGGCTGCTCTGGTCATGTCGCGGGGAACGAGCACGCGAATGCCGCGTACTAAATGAATTAGTCCGGCCATGAGGGAGCCGGAATGCCAGATGCCTTCCAGGCGATGACCTCTGGTGCGGATGATGAGGGGGGCTTTTTGGCCGCCTTTGGTGCGCCAGCGAAGGGTTGCCAGGTCGTCGGACATGATTTGGAGGGCGTAGAGGATGTAGTCGAGGTATTGGATTTCGGCGATGGGGCGCAGCCCGCGCAGGGCCAGACCGATACCTTGACCGATGATGGTTGCCTCTCGAATGCCGGTGTCGGAGACGCGGAGAGGGCCGTATTTTTCTTGCAAGCCTGCCATGCCTTGATTGACATCGCCGAGGTGACCGACATCTTCACCGAAGGCGATGACGCGGGGGTGGCGTTCTAATATGGCATCGAAACAGGCATTCATAATGTCGAAGCCGTTGGCTTTGGGGCTGTTCTGGCTGTAGATGGGTTTGATTTCGGGGACGTTGAGGGCGGATTCGGCCGTTTCGCTGTAAAGGTCAGAATTATACCGGTCTACAGCTAGTTCGTTTTGTTGGTTCTTCCATTCAATGAGCCATGATTTGGCGGGCAACGCTTCATCTTTTAATGTGAGTAGGGTTTCATGAATGGCGGCCATGATGTGGCGACGGGCGGGGTTGGGAACCCGCATGAGGCGCTTTTTGATTTGTTCTAGTTCGGCCGTTTTGGCGCTGTTGGGTGACAGCTCATCTATGATATCGGCTACATTTTGACGCTCTTCCCGAATAGGTAGTATGTAGGCTTCCCAGGCTTGGATGCGAATATTTTCGACTGTTTGTTGGCTTTCGTCTTCAAGGTCGTCTAATTCTTCCTCTGTGGCATACCCTTCTTCGATGATCCATTGTCGCATTCTGAGGATGCAGTCGTAGTCTTCTTCCCATTGAAGGCGTTCGGCCGATTTGTACCGTTCGTGGCTGCCGGAAGTTGAATGACCTTGGGGTTGGGTGACTTCGGTGACGTGAATGATGGCGGGGACATGCTCTCGGCGGGCTGTTTCTGTTGCGTTCCGGTAGGCTTCAATTAATGTAGGATAATCCCAGGCCCGAACGACGTAAATGTCGTAGCCGTCGCAACTGCCTTCTTCCCGTTGAAAGCCTTGCAGGAGGGCGCCGATGTCTGATTTTACCATCTGGAATTCATTGGGAACGGAGATGCCGTAGCCGTCGTCCCAAATGGATAAGACCATTGGTGCGCCTAATACGCCAACGGCATTGACTGCTTCCCAAAACATGCCTTCAGCGCAGCTAGCGTTGCCTATCATGCCGAAGGCGACTTCGTTGCCTTGATATGAAAAGTCGGTGAAGGATTGGAGAACTTCGACTTCACGGTATAGTTTGGAGGCGTAGGCCAGGCCGACAAGGCGGGGCATTTGGGAGGCGGTGGGGGAGAGGTCGGCCGAGGTGTTATACATCTCGGTCTGTTTTTTCCAGTTACCGTCTTTATCTAATAGACGATTGGCGAAGTGGGCGTTCATGGAGCGACCGGCGGTCATTGGGTCGGCTTCTAAATCGGGGTGGGCGTATAGCTGGGCAAAGAATTGTTGGATATTGGCTATGCCGAGGGCAAACATGAGGGTCTGGTCCCGATAGTAACCGGAGCGAAAATCGCCGGGCTGGAACATTTTTGCGAGTGCGATTTGGGCGACTTCTTTGCCATCGCCGAAGATGCCGAATTTGGCTTTGCCGCTCAATACTTCTCGACGGCCGATTAGGCTGGCCTGGCGGCTTTCGTAGGCCAGTCGGTAATCTTCGAGCACTTCCTGGCGCTCGAAAGATGCTTCGTCTGACTCTTTTTCCTCTGTTTTGTATATCATGCTTATAAAAATCCTGTAGTCGGTAGTCAGTGGTCGGTAGTCAGTCGTTTGAAACCGATCCCTGATCCCCGATCCCTTTTCTCTAGTTTATGGGTGTTACTGTAAAATTGTCGAATTCGACCTGGAGGCCGCCGGGGGCGAAGGTTTCGGCGATGAGGCCGATGTCGCCTGCGGTGTAGGTTTCGTCTGTAGTACGGCCGACTTCGGTATCATTGACGTAAAATATCATATCTGAGCCGCTGGCTTGAACCCGTAGGATATTTGTAAGGCCTAATCCTTGAAGCACGGCATCTGAAGCGAACCAGTCTCGTTCGACAAGGGCGGTTGATTCGGTACAGTTGGTGGCACAACGGCCGATCCAGACAAAGCCGTCGCTGCTAACTTTGAACAGGTAATAATTTTTTTCTTCGTTATTTACCCGAAAGAGCATACCGTAGCCGTTGTCAACGGTTCCTTCGATGGGGGTAGCGGCTACTTCGTATTCAGCATTGGCGAAATTACGGCCGCCTGATACCCAAAAGATGGCCCCGGACTCTTCGACGGAAATGTTGTATACGCCATTTTGGATGGTTCCGGTGGCGGTGGCATCGTCGCCAACGGTCCAGGTTCCGACTTCGTCGAAGGTGTCGGTGAATGGGTTAGTTTCTATGGCTGGGCCACTGTCTCGTAGCAAAAACCACCAGCCTGCAAAGGCTAGTAGAATGATTATGAGGGCGGAGAAAATTATTGTCCGTCTGTTCATCTTGGGTCGTTTAAGGGCGACACTTTGAAGTTGTCGAAGACGACCCGGACGTTGCGTTGGCCGAGGGTTTCGACGACGAGGGCGATGTCGCCGCTGGTGAAGGTGGTGTCAGCGGTACGGCCGACCTCGACGCTGTTGACGTAGTAGGTCATGCGATTGCCTTCAACTACAACTTGAAGATGGTTGGTGGCTTGGAGTCCGGTTTCAACGGCTGGAGAATGGAACCAATCGCCGCCCACTAATGTTACAATTTCGTCCTGGCAGAGGTTTTCGCAACGGCCGATCCAGACGAAGCCATCGCCGCTGACTTCAAAGGCGTAAAAAGAGTCGGTTTCTGCATTGACTCGAAATAACATGCCGTAGCCATTATTGATGGGGCCATCTACCTGGGTGGCCTCGACTTCGTAAATGCCATCTGTAAAACTTTCATTTGCAAAGGCGTAGTAGATGCCGTAGTTGGATTTGACCAACATTTCGTAAACACCATTTTCTACCTTGCCTTCGAGGTCGATTCTGTCGCCGGTTCCCCAGCTTCCGGCCTGGTTGAAATCTTCCAAATAGTCTGGTGAGCTGAGGACGCGGCATCCGCTAATTAGTAACAGGGATAATATAGAAAGGCGGGTGAACCAGACCAGTTTTGGGGATAAAGATTTTTTCAAGGGTGCTATGCCTGTTTTAATGTTCATGATGGTCGTTGATTTGGATGGCATCGGCAACGACCTGGGCGACATCTTTTACGATCATCGGGTTTCCGGCTTCGGCGTTGGCATCGTTGAGCATCCGGGCGCAGAAGGGGCAGCCGATGGCTAAGGTTTCGGCTCCGGTGGCTTGTGCCTGGGCGAAGCGGGCGTTGTTCACGGGTTGGGCTTTGGGGCCAGAGCTATGTTCTTCCTCTTTCCAAACCTGGGCGCCGCCTGCGCCACAGCAGAAGGAGCTGTCGTTGTTTAAGTCCATTTCTAGTAACAGGCGACCGGCTTGGGCGAGGGAATCGCGGGGGGAGTCGTATTCGTTGTTGTGACGGCCGAGATAGCAGGGGTCGTGGAAGGTCGTGCCTTCCAATTCGCCATTGTTTGCCAGGGTCAATCTGCCTTTGCCTATCAAATCGGCTATGAGTTGGGTGTGGTGCATGACATGGTAATGGCCGCCTAAGTCGGGATATTCTTTGCCGATGGTGTGGAAACAGTGGGGGCAGCCTGTGACGATTTTGCGCTTGTCGGCTTGGATTTCGTTGAGCTTTTCAATGTTCATGGAGGCCATCTCAAAGTAGAGATAGTCATTTCCGGCCCGGCGGGCGCTGTCACCTGTGCATGTTTCTTCGTTGCCGAGTACGGCGAAATTGATGCCAGCCCGGTAGAGGATGGTAGCTGTGGCGCGGGCGATTTCTTGGGCGTTGGGGTCGAAGGCGCCAGCGCAGCCAACCCAATAGAGAATGTCGTAGTCTGGGTTTTCTTCGACTGTTGGCACGTCAAAGTCGAGTTGGGCCGCCCAAGTCATACGGTCATCGGTCATGTTCCAGGGGTTTGCCAGCCGTTCCATGCCGGTGAAGGCTCCTTTTAGCTCGTTGGGGAAGTCGGATTCCATTAAAACCTGGGATTGGCGGATTTGGAGGATGTCAAACATTGGCTCGTTGCCAACGGGACAGACATCGATGCAAGCGCCACAGGCGGTGCAGGCCCAAACGGCCGATTCGCTGATAGCAAAGTCGAGAAGCTTGATTGGCTCCATTTCGCCCGAAGCGAGCGCAGCCATGTTTTCCTTTATATAGTAACGTTTGTTTACTTCTAAGGCGGCGGGCGATAATTCCTTGCCTGTTTGGTAGGCAGGGCAAGCGTCTTGGCAGCGGTTGCACATGATACAGGCGAAGGCATCCATGATTTGGGTTTGGGGTAGGTCGGTCAGGGTCGAAACGCCAAATTGTTCGATGGATTCATCTTCAAAGTCGAGGGTGTCGAGGGCGCCTAATGCTTTGCGGCGGGGGCGGGTCATAATATTTAGTGGCCCCATAAATAGATGGGCGTGTTTGGTGTAGGGGAAATAGGGTAGGAATAGGACGATTGCGCCTAAGGCCACCCACCAGCCGATGTGCCAGCCGATTTCTAAGGCGTCGCCGGACATGCCTGCCCAGGCGTTTGCCATGAGGCTGGCGAAGGGTTGGAAGGGGTCGCTGCCTTCGGCCGCTACTAGAAAGCTTTGACCGAAAAAGCGAGCGCCAAGATGGATGAGGATGAATGTGCCTACCAGGAGCGAGTCGCGGCGAATGCCTGATTGGGCTTTGGGGTGGAGCTTGACATTGTCGCGAATGGTGAGGGATGGTTCTTTGGCGATAAACCGGCGAATCAATAGATAGGCGACGCCGACTAGCCCAAGTATGGTTAAGATGTCGGCGATTAGGCGGTAGGATTGGCCGATAATATTGTCTTCGAAGAAATGAAAGTCTGGGATGAAGCCTTCAAGTACGTCAATGGCGTTGACCAGGAAGTAAAAGAGAAAGGCGTAGGCAACGGCGTAGTGAAAGAGGGAGGTCCATTTGCGCCGTCGGATTATGTTGCCCTGGCTGAAGAGGGCTAATGCGCCTTTCATTAATCGTTGGGGCAAATCTTCGAAATTTATCTTCCCTTGGCCTTGAAGGATGATGCGAGCCATGCGGCTGAAGGTGATGAAGGCGGCGTAGCCTGCGGCCAGGGAAAGGATGACGAAAAGAATTTTCTCAACGAGGGTTAGCATAATACTCCTGTGAAATTAACACACGCAATGGGTTAATAGTTTTCCATATATGATTGTGCCGCTTGAGCCAAATAATTTCGTGTTAAAGGGTTGGCAGTTTCCAGTTGGCAGTTAATGGTATGTTTAGGCTTTGGGGGTAAGTTTATCATAGGAGATTGAGGCGGACAAAGGAGCCAAGTTGGAAACTTAGAAACGGGGTTTTTGCCAAAAACTCCGTTTCTAGGGTGTTTGTTGGGTGAATAGTTCTTTGTTGGCGGAGACCCATTGGTATAAGTCTCGAATGCCGTCTTGGGGAGAGATTGTTGGTTGCCAATCTAACATCTCTATGGCTTTGTCTATGTTGGCGACAAAAACGCGCTGGTCGCCGGGTCGCCAATCGTCGTGGTTGACTTGGATGGGACGGCCGTGTAAGCGTTCTAGGAGGGGCTGGAATTCGCTCCAAATGGTTAGGGTATTGTTTGGGCCGCCGCCGAGGTTTATGGCTTGTCCGCTAATCTGTTCAATGCGTTCGATGCCTTGTTCGTAGGCTTTGATGAGGTCGGAGATATGGAGTAGGTCGCGTACTTGCTTGCCGTCGCCGTAGATGGTTATTGGCTGTTCTAGGCAGGCAGCGATGATGAAGTGGGCGACCCAGCCCTGGTCTTCTACTCCAAATTGGCGAGGGCCATAGATACAAGATTGGCGGAAGGAGAGGGTGCGGAGACCGTAGATGCGGGCGTAGTCGATGACATATTGGTCGCCTGCGCCTTTGGAGCAGCCATAGGGGGAGTGGAAGTCTAAGGGGAAATTTTCTGGGATGCCTTGCTGGTAATCGGTGTAGGCGTAGCGGTTTGCGGCTTCTTTGATGCGAACGCCGTGAAGACCGCCGTAGACTTTGTTGGTGGAGGCATAGAGAACGGCCGCTTCGGGGCAGTGGTGGCGGACGGCTTCTAGGACGTTTAGGGTTCCGAGGGCGTTTATCTCGAAATCTTCGCGGGGGTTGAGGACGGAGGTGGTGACGGCTACCTGTCCGGCCAGGTGAATGACGACTTCGGCGCCTTTGATGGTCTGTTCTAACCATTCATAGTGACGAATGTCGCCTTCGTGGAAGTTGAGGGTTCCGGCTGTTTTTTCGGCGGCCAGCCAATCCATGTTGGAACGGCCGCCTTTTCTACTGTAATCATCGTAGATGGTGACTTCGTGGCCCTGGTTCAAAAAGTGGAGGGCGCAGTTGGAGCCAATGAAACCTGCGCCGCCTGTGATAAATATTTTCATGGCGAGATTGTATCTTGTTTGATAGGGATTGGCGATCAGGGAGCGGGGATCGGGCGTTGGTTAAGGTGGATTATGAACCCTTGTTAATGAAGCTGTTGCGGTCGCTTTTTGGCTTCAAAATAACTATAAGGTTGTTGTTATTGGAATGGTTTGAGCAGCTCTTTTTTTAACCTGCCCCATTGAACAATTAGGAAGTCGTGGTAGGCAGCGTCTAGGGGTTCGGCCGTCATCAAGAGGGCGTCTTCGTTGCCTTGATAATATCGTTTGCGTTCGCCGACTAATTTGAGTTGGTACTTGCTGTAGAGGTTTTGGGCGACGATATTGCTGCGGCGCACTTCGAGGGTGACTAGGATGGCTTTTGGTTCTGTGTATTTATAGGCCAGGAAGAGCGTGTTGAGAAATAGGAGTTCGCCGATATGACGGCCGCGCCACTTTGGATGGGTGGCGATGGTGCTGATATGAATTTCGTCGGCGAGGAGCCAATGACCAGTGTAACCAACGAGTTGGGTTTCATCATGGTTTAAATGGGTGGTAACGACTTGGTAGCTGGCAAGTTTGTTGCGGGTTATTTCGTACTCATAGGCGTGAGCTTTCCAGGGTTTTGGGAAGGCTTTCTTTTCAATTTTCATAACGGCGGGAATATCGGCCGGGCGCATTGGACGAAGGTTGTATGGGTTGGGTGGCTTTAGCATACTATCAGTTGTCTTTATGAAATTACAAGGCGGGTTTTGTTAGGCGTTATTTTTGGTAACAATATTATTGGCTTCATGAATCAGTTTTGCCAACCTCTCGCTAAGATTTTTCAGCTCAGGGGAAAGGGGGTCGCCAGTTATGTCTTGCTTAGCCATCATGGTTTCAAACCGCTCTTGAAGGTGTGTGATTTCAACAGAGGGTTTCTCAGGTGGCGCCGTTGATATGTTTTCTAACCAATATTTGAAGAAGATTTCCAGGGCGGCGGCAATGGGGGGGGCCATGAGTAACCCGATTAGGCCAAAGGCATCCACAAATATTAGCATGAGGAGTACGGTGGTGGTTGAATTGTATCGGCGACGATTAAAGAGCTTTGGTTCAATAATTAGCTCAAGTCCGGATAAGATAACGATGGTGCATAGGGCAGCGGCGATGCTCAATCCAATCGAATTGTATATTAAACCGACTGCTAGCAAGGGTAAAATCGCAAATAGTGCGCCGACGAGGGGGATTAGCCAGGCGACGGCGGCAAGGCCGGCCAGGATGAGAGGAAATGGTAGCCCTAACAACCAATAAATTAGGGCCAGGGCAAGGGCGGCTAGGATGCTTTGGATGATTTCACTGCGGAAGTAGGCACCGATACCTGCTTCGGTGGCTCGCCAGATTTGTCCGGCCTGAACGCGCTTATTAGCGGGTAATAGGGAGAGCCAATATCTTTCTAGGAGAGGTTGATCAATTGTCCAATATACGCTTAGGATGAGGATGACGGCACTGCCGCCTAGAACACTCATGAGACCACTGGTAAAGCTGAGAATTTCCTGACCGAACAAAGGGCCAATTAGGGTTTCATATAATCTATCTGGGGGTGGTAATTCGGCCGCAATGGCTTGTTCAAATGATGAGCCTTCTGTCCAAGTTGGATATTGGGTTTCGTAGGTTGAGGCAATGTCATTGAGAATGGTTTGACTTTCATTAAGGAGGGCGTTGCTGGGGACAATGATAAATAGGAGGATAATAATTATAATCAAGATGTAGATCGTCAGCGTTGCAGTTGCTCGGGCAAGGCTGAATCTTTCAGCGAGAAGTATGACTAGGGGGCGAATTGCGGCGGAAAAGAGGACGGCTAGAATGAAGAGGATGGCGATTCCTCTGAATTGGTATATTAAGACCCCTAACATGAGGGCGAGCATGACACCGAATGAGTAGAGCGCTAAGCGTTTAATTGGGCGCCTCCTCTTCAAGTTCGGGGTTTGTTGTTAGAGCAGCCAGTAAGTCGGTGGCTATGGCCTCAATGGTATCTTCAATATGATCGCTGTCTTCATCTAATCTTGTTTCTTTCTGCCGAATCGTTTTCCGAATATCTTTTGTTAGTTCTTGTACTTCATATTGGAGAACGCTTGCCCGGTCTCGGCCGGTAATGTTTGTTTCGTTGGGCATGGTTCTGCTTATAACGAAGCGATCGAGCAGGAGTTGGATGATGGCGGCCAACGGAATTGCGACAACGGCACCTAATAGTCCAAAGAGAGAGCCGAATGCTGCTAAGGCCAATAAGGTGACCAGGGGATTTACGCCGACGGCTCGTTTCATGACGCGCGGCACAAGGATGTTGTTTTCGATTTGTTGGATAATGGCGGTTGCCAAAAAGACTAATAGGGCTTTGTTTGGATCGACGGTGTAGCCGAGGATGAGAGCGGGAACGGCGCCGAGGATGGGACCGATGACGGGGACTGTTTCCATGATGCCAGCGAAAATGGCTAATGGAATGGCATATGGGAGGCCGATTAAGGTATAGGCTATGAGGGATAATACGCCGATTATGAGGGCGAGTATCGCTTGTCCGCGTACATATGCGCCAAGTCTGGCTCGCATCTCGTCTACGATTTCACGGGCGCGTTCGCGGTGTTCAAGTTTTACGAGGAGTAGGAGGCCGGCTCGGTTTTTTTTGCCATCTAGCGTCCAATAGAATGCCAGGATGATTGTTGCTACGGCGAAAAAGATGCTTTTACCTGCAAGTCCGATTAAGCGGAGGTTGTTGTTGGCATTTTCGATTAGTTCACCTTCTTCTGGTGATGGCTCTGGGGCTGGGGCGAGATTGAGGTTTTCAGGTAGCTCGCTGGCAATTCGCCATATAAAGAAATTGGGATTTCCTAGCATCCTTTCGCGAGCTTCTTGGTACATATCTGGAACTGTTTCTATAAATATATTACTTTGCTCTACTGCAAGGGGTATGATGAGGATTAGGCCGATGATGATGAGGGTGACTACTAATAAAAAGACAAGGAAAATTGTTGCGGGTTCGGGTATGCCGCGTTCGGTGAGGAAATTGACGATCGGCCGTATGGCGGTGCTGATGACGATTGCGAGGAACATCATTAGAAAAACTTGATGGAAGCGGATTATGAAATAGAAGGCCGCTGCTACCAACAGCACAGTTAGGGTTCCTTGAATGATTTGCCTAAGTGTGAGTTGGGGGAGTTTGAGTTCTGGTGTCGTCATTTCTCATATTTTATCTGATTTTTTATATACAAGATATATGTAATTACCCCATAAAGGATATAGATAATATATATAGACGGAGCAGGTATCTTGTGTAACCATTGATACTATGAAATTCAGCGATATAAAATTGTTGGTCACCGAGACGTTTAAGGAGTGGAGTGAGGATAAGGCCAGTCGGTTAGCGGCGGCTCTTTCATATTATACCGTTTTCTCGTTGCCTCCCTTGCTAATAATATTGCTGGCGATCGCTGGGCGGGTGTTTGAGGATGCTGAAGCGCGGGTAACGGCTCAAATTACTGGTCTAGTTGGCGAAACTGGTGGTGAAGCGATTACCTCTATTTTGGAAAACGCCAGTCAGCCGGAGGATTCACTGGTTGCTACGATTATTGGGGTGGTGACATTGTTATTTGGGGCATCGGGGGTCTTTGGTCAGTTGCAAGAGGCGATGAATAAGATTTGGGAGGTTCCACCGAACCCGAAAGGGGGCATTGTTGAAACAATTAAGGACCGCTTCTTTTCTTTTACGATGGTCTTTGGGGTTGGCTTTTTGCTTTTGGTCTCGCTGGTTGTTAGTGCGGGGTTAGCTTCGATTGACGAGGCCATCAATAATTTGCTGCCGAGCCTGGTGATTTTGGCTCAAATAATCAATATTGTGGTTTCGCTGATTGTTATCACGGCAATGTTTGCCCTGATATTTAAGGTGATACCGGATGTTGCGGTTTCCTGGCGTGATGTCTGGATTGGGGCGTTTGTTACGGCCGTCCTCTTCACCTTAGGTAAATGGGGTATCAGCTTTTACTTATCGAAGAGCGCTCCGGCTTCTTCATATGGGGCGGCGGGTTCATTGATTGTTATTTTGTTGTGGATTTATTATTCGACTCAGATTTTGTTTTTAGGGGCTGAGTTTACTCAAGTTTATGCAAATCGGTTTGGCTCGAAAATTGTAGCTGATTGGGGTGTGCCTGAGGAAGAGGAAACCGTTGTGGAGCCAGATGCAACGGAACCGTCAGAGGGGCAGGTTGTGCTTTCGGGCGGGCAAGTTGTGAATAGGACTTATTCAGCGGGTCGTTCAACCGAATTGCCGGAGCCGGTGAAACCGGTTGCACGGGTCGTTAGAGGTTATCATCATTTATTGGTTTCGATGTTGGCGATTCCAGCGGCAATTTTGCGGTTTGGTCGTCGCGATACATCAGATTAGAAGGAGAAAATAGGAATGGAAATCACACTTGGTTCAATTATTATTTGGTTGCTGATCGGCTTGATCGCTGGCTGGCTTGCTGGTGAATTGACAAAGGGCAGCGGCTTTGGCCTGGTTGGAAATATCATCATTGGGATTATCGGGGCGATATTGGGGGGTATCGTTTTGGGATTAGTTGGCATTGACCCAGGCGGCTTTGTTGGTGAAGTTGTGCAGGCTTTGATTGGGGCTTTGGTTTTGTTGGCCTTAATCTCGATAGCTAAAGGCGCTCGATAATTGGTTAACTTTTGTGGTGGCAATGAGAGGGTGGGTATGAAACCTGCCCTTGCCAACCAAAGCCCCACGAAAAAAGTTTAATCTTTAATTGCTAGATTTGCTTGTTCCAAAAATTGGGGGGGACGCCGGACATTTGTTGCTTGCTCAAAGGCATAGGCCAGGCGAATGAGGGTTGGTTCTTGCCAAGCGCTGGCGATGAATGACAGGCCAACGGGCAAGCCAAAGATATAGCCTGCTGGTACGGTTATATTTGGGTAGCCTGCTACGGCCGTCATCGAATAGCTTTTCATGTCCCAATTGTTGGCATCTCCGTTAACTAGATCGATCATCCAGGCTGGGCCGCCTGAGGGAACAACAAGGGCATCAAGCTTGTATTTGGTCATTACAGCATCAATCCCTTCTTTTCCTGTCAGACGTAAGCTCTTGGCCCGCGCTTTGCGGTATTTCTTACTTTTCAGCGAGCCTTTTTTCTGTGCCCCGATTACCCTTTCCTGCCCAAAGTAGGGCATTACAAGCGAGTTGTTGGCCTCGTTGAATTGGATAAGCTCTTCTACTGTTTTGGGATGGTCATTCCCGTCTAATTCGGCAAAGTAGGCGTTTAGACCAGCTTTATATTCGAATAGGAGCACTTTTAGCTCGGCTTTTTTAAACTTATCGGAATTTGGTATGTCGGTCGGATCAACTATTTCGGCTCCTAATTCTTTCATTGTTTCCAAAGAGGATTCAAATATTTGGAGGATGCGGGGATCGGTGCCAGCTAAGTTGCGAGCCACGCCTATCCTAGCTCCTTGCAAACCGTTCTTGTCTAAGAATGGGGTGTAATCCTTTAGCTTACGCTTTTTGTGAGATTGGGTCGCTGGGTCCCGTTTATCAAGGCCTGACAAAGCTCCTAAGAGAACGGCCGCATCGGCTACCGTTCGAGCCATTGGGCCGGCCGTATCCTGGCTATGAGAGATGGGGATTATTCCGCTGCGGCTGATTAATCCGACGGTTGGTTTGATGCCAACGATGCCATTGGTTTGGGCCGGACAGATGATGGAGCCATCTGTTTCGGTGCCGATTGCTGCGGCGCAAAAATTGGCGGCTACGGCTGCTCCCGAACCAGAGGACGATCCACAAGCTGAACGGTCGAGGGCATAGGGATTTCGAGTTAGCCCACCTCGGCTCGACCAGCCGCTGACTGAGTTTTTGCCCCGGAAATTGGCCCATTCGCTTAGATTGGTCTTGCCTAATATGATTGCCCCTGCCTTACGCAGCTTCTTCACAAGATAGGCATCTCGTGGCACAATCGATCCCTCTAATGCCAAAGAACCAGCCGTTGTCTGCATCCTATCCTTCGTGGCAATATTGTCCTTAATCAAAATCGGAATGCCATGCAAAGGGCCATGCACCTTTCCAGTCTTGCGCTCTTCATCTAACCTGTCGGCAATCTCAAGGACGTCAGGATTTAACTCAATAACTGAATTAACTTTCCCATCCAATTGCTCAATCCTATCTAAATAGCCTTCACACAAACTGCGGGCAGTCAGCGAACCAGACTCCATTTGAGCTTGCATGTTTTGGATTGATATTTCTTCGATGTTTTTCATCTAATGGTCGTCCAACCTCTAACTGATTACTTATTCATATTGTACACTTTCATATTAATACATCTTACGGCCGTTTCCAACCTACAATTCCAAACACCAAACCTGGCAACAATAATACTAAGGGCCATTTGGGGGCTTGGGTGGTGGTTGTGTCTGCTTTTAGCACTGTCGGCATATAAAGGGTATATGTACCTGGCTCAGCTTCTTCAACGGTTAGGATAGCAGTATCAATGCCACCTCCATTGTCATCATCGGTAACAATAAATGACAGTGTATATGTGCCGGAGGCATTGGGCGTGAATGAAAAATCGAGTGCGTCTCCGTCTGGCACATTTTGTCCATTACTGGCTTCTACCTGCCATTGGATGATATGGGTATCGGCCGTTCCGGGGTCGGTGAAGGTTCCGGTAAAGGTCACAACTTGACCTGCTTCTGCCATCTGGTCTGGCCCTGCATTCACAATTGGCGAGACATTGATGACATTCAGGGTGACTACACTGCTATCTTGGCCGCCATCGTCGTCGATAACTAGGAAAGTGACGAAGAATACGCCATCATCATCTGGCGTGTAGCTAAAGTTAAGTCCAGAGCCAGTTGCAACCGTAATGCCGCCACTGGCTACTACTGCCCAGGAGGTTGTGTGAGTGTCATTGCTGCCAGGGTCGGTGAATGCGCCAATGAAGTTGGCTGTTTGCCCCTCATTGACGGTTTGATTTGATCCGGCATCGGTGATGGGTGGTAGGTTAGCGACGGTGACTATAGCCGTGTCTGTATCGCTAGCGCCGTTAGTGTCAGTGACGGTAAATGTCACGATATAGCTCCCATTGTCAAAGGGGGTGAAGCTGAAATTCTGGGTGGTTGCCATGGGAATAACATCACCGTTGTTGGCAGCAACCGTCCAAAGGAAGGTGTGGGTATCAAGTGGGTTGTTGTCTGTGAATGTGCCGGTAAAGTTGATCAGGTTGCCTTCATTTTCATTTCGGTCTGGCCCGATATTGGCATCCGGTGGACTATTGATAGTGGTTGATTGGTAGAAGTTACCGTGATCGAGGGCGACAGCGACATTACCGACGGGGTCAACGGCCTGGATAAAGTAGTGCAACATGCCGACCGGGCGGGGGATGGTGGCTGAGGCCATATTGCCATTGATGGTCAGTTCTACTAACTGCCAAACATTGACTCCTTCAATATAGTAAAGGACGATGGCACGGTCTACGGTGCCATTATCATCGTTCACGATGACCTCGAAGGTGAGCATATCTGTGCTTGAAATCGCTTCGACGGACCAGATTTGGGGGGCGACGAAATCGGTGGCACTGAATGGGGCGGTGTAAACGACCAAGTCGAGACTGTCGTATAGTCGTTGGATGCCGGTCGTTGCACTGAGGGGGTTGGTGGCTCGGAACTGGCCGGGGACGACCACTAGCTTCTGTTTCATAATGCCTTCAATTGAGAGGAAGCGGTTGACAGCGGCGGGCATTACCGGATACCAGGATTCTACGGGGAAGCTCGACTCATTCGCCAGATAAATTTCTTCTGTGATGACGCTGGAGATAATCGGATCGAAGTCTAGGGTGTCGCTAAAGGAACCACCGACCATGAGAACGCCATGTGAGGTTCCTGCGGCCGTATCCATATTGATCGTGGTACGGGGCTGTACGGGGCGGCCACCAGTTACATGAAGGTCATTCTCGCCAACAATGTTGAAGTATGATCCCTCTGCAAAGGCTAGGTTGCTATTTTGTTCATAGCTGAAGTTAAGATTGATTGTTGAGGTTGTTGTGCCGCTGCCTGGGAGGAGGCCATTTAGGAGTGACGTTTCCGGGGTAGCGGGATTTGGTATATTTACGGCAAACATGGGCAAGCCATAGAGGGTCATTTCGGCCAGCACTTTTTCATCGTAGCTGCTGAATGAACCGCCTGCCACGCTGTTGTAGTAGTCTTGTTTGGCCTGGATGAGGGCTTGACCAATTTCGGCCGTTGTACCCATTTCGTTGACAAAGTTGACCATTAACAGCTCGGAGTATGAGATGAGGTCAGAGTCGCCGTAAGCAAAGCCGGTACTGCCGATGTATGCCGCGCCTTGTCGTAGGAATGACTGTGCCCAGTCTGTGCCTGTTGGGACGGAACTGGCCTGGGCATCGGCTACATTCAAGCCTGCATGACAACCGACGGAGAAGACCAGGCTGCCGTTATAGTCTGTTGTGCCGGTGACTTCGATGGCGAAGACGTTTTCGGCCGTATTCGGGAAAAAGTTGTAGTGTTGGAAATGGGAATTGAGCGAGATTAAATCTTGCGATTCAGCTAAGGCGAAGAGGTTGTTGCGAACATCATCGGCCGTCCAAGTATTGTTGATTAAAGGCGTGATTGAGCTGACACCATAACCAGCTAATGTATCGCTGATGGCCGTCGCCTGGTCGATCAAAAAGTCGTAACCTGTTACGAAAGCGTCATTGGGCGTCAGGCTTGATTGGGCCTGGAAAGCATCCAGGTAGGTTGCAATTTCTAATGGGCTTTCGACCAATCGGCCAGAGCTGTATTGAGGTAGATAGATTTCCCTGCCTTGGAGCTTCATGGGTAAGGGGGAGACATAATAGTCGTCCGTTAGCACATACCGTTTATCGAAGGCGGCTACAATGGTGGGTTCTTCGGCTATCGAGCCGTAGGTGCGTTCATTGGCAATCAAGGTTTTATCCTGAATCCGCCTGAATGGCACGATCTGATCCCCGCCAACAATAACGACATATTTTAAGTTAGGGTAGGCCGGGTAGAGCCTATAAAGTAAGGATTTGATGTTGCGGGCTAGATGATTGGCCTGTTGGGGATTATCGGGAGCATTGTCCCATTGGTCATAGACATTATTGATGGCGGCATAATCATCCAGGTTGACGATGACCCCATTAACACTGGGATGAGCGGCGAGGGTATTGAGGCGAGTGATCAGGTTGGCGGTGGTGATGGTGTCAGTGCCGGTGTAAAGTTGGTTGAAACGGGTTTCGTTGAAGAGGATGAGGGTTTCAACGGCCGTGTCTGTTATTGGCATTGTATAGGTGGTTGGCACTGGATCGGTGATTATGGGGAATACGTCCATTGGCTCAATGACTTCTACGGACATGGTGAAGGTTGTACTAACGACTTCGAGGCCAGTACCAATCGCAGCGATGTAGTAGTTCCCATATAGTTCGTGAACGTCATGGATGATCTGTTCCTGCCCTCCATTTTGGCTGTTATCTTCGGCTGAGATGGCGACTAAGTTGCCAATATTACCTGTTTCAGCGATGTTAGTTATTTGACCGATATTGGTAATCTGGCCTATGTTGGTAATCTGGCCGATATTGGTAATCTGTCCAATATTCGTTATCTGGCCCAAATCAAGGAGTTGGCCGATATTGGTGATTTGTCCAATGTTGGTTATTTGGCCGATATTAGTAATCTGGCCGATGTTGGTTATTTGGCCGATATTGGTAATCTGCCCAATATCGACTATCTGGCCAGATTCGGTATTAATTTCAGGTGCAAAAAGGTAGAGGTCATAATCGCCGATGCTGTCGAGGGTGACGCTGACGGTGGAGCCAGCAGTTGGTACGTTGATGCGATACCAGTTGGTGTCGGTGATGGTCACTGAGGTTGCGGTGACGGTTTGACCACTCATGACAGGTTCGGCCGAATCTTGGTCGTCGTTGACGACAACGCCATCAAATTCAAATGCGCCGATGTCGCAAGTGATGTTTTGGGGCCGTAATACACCGCGTTGATCGGTTCCAGGTGCACCAATGCAGGTGCCACCATCAATGGCGAGGCTGCCATCTAGCAGCGCGTGGGTGGCTGTGTCGCCGCCATTATTGGTTAGGGGGCCAACGATTGGGGGTTGACCATAGATATTGTTGCTGGTCGCCCCACTAATTGTGCAGCCAATTGTGTCCTGAATCAGATTGTAACCGGAGGAGAAGATTGTGCCTTCGCAATCATTGCCAGAGGAGGCGCTGTTGCCAGCCAAAATAGTATTGAATAGGTCGACTGTGCCGCCAGGATTGTCCACACCGCCTCCGTCAAAAGCGGTGTTGCTGATAATGGTGGTGTTGATGATGGTTGCAATGGAGCCTGGGCCAGTATCGATGGCACCACCGTCGGCGGTTGTACTGTTACCACTTAAGGTGGTGTTTGTAACCGTCATAGTGGCTCGATTGTTAATGCCACCGCCGCCACCTGAGGAATCGATGTTGCCCGAAATGGTGCTGTTATCAATATAGAGACCAATCCCATTATTCCAGATGCCAGCCCCCCCAGAGCCACTGCTTGTGTTGCCGGAAATGATGCTGTTGGTCATGGAGAGAAAGCCGAAATTATAAATACCACCACCTGTACTCCCGGCACTATTAGAAATCTGGACAGCATCCATTAACAACCCACCCCCATTGCTGACACCACCCCCAAAACCGGAGACGCTGCCACCAGTAACTGTGAGGTTGTACAGCTCTAAATTGGCTTCGATGGTCTCAAAGACCCTATCAAGACCGTTGCCATCTATAATAGTCGTGGTAATGCCTGTGCCGCTAATAATTGTATCGGTCCTAATATCCAGGTCGCCGGTCTCGGTGTCGTCTTCTCCTGTGCCAGGGATAGTTAAGTTGTATGTTCCGGCCGAAAGAGAGACGGTGTCTGCATCTGTTCCAGCCAAACAATTATCCTTAGGATAGCCTTGCTCTATGGCGATAATGGCCTCGCGTAGGCTGCAATTGTCATTAAGGGAATTGTCATCCTGAAACGTATCAACTATTGGATTGACACAGGGGTTGTTGCCACCAGTTTGACTAACCCAGTTGACGGCATTAACAAAAAGATCGCTGTAGAGTGTATTATTTATTTCGGTATCTGTTGCCAACGTTGAAAATGACATAACACGACCACTGCACCTGTCCCAGCCAACCACACCGGAAGCGCCTGTTTCATTGCTCTCATAAAATTCAATTGCCCCATCTCGTGGATATAAATAGGATTCAGTTCCAAAGACATCTGTTACTGGAAAGGTAATAGATACGGGTATACCAGCGTTCATGATGGAGTCGGTTGTTACTTGGGTGTAAGTGCTAAACAAGTTGCCTGAATAAGGTCCTGTTGTTGTGACTGGTAGTATTGAAATTAACTCAGGGTGTCTATTGTTGATTTGGACATTTCTGTTTGTCCATTCGGCCGTTACCAATCCACCCCCATGCTCAGTCACAAATTCTATCAACTCGCGCTGGCCGAAAAAGCCCATTGAGCCAGAAGCCATGTTGGTACTATTCAGCAGTATAACAACATCGAAGTCTGTCAATGTTGCCTGAGGGCCAGTGAAGAGATGGGGTTCGATGCCGATAGTGGGGGTCATGCCAGCCGCAGTAATGGCGCTGGCAACGGCCGTGTCGGTGGTTCCATCCCCACTGCTGAAAATATAAACAGTTAGGGGAGTCTTTTCGTATGCGCCCATATCGCAAGCATTGCCTTGTGGTCGACCGACATAACGCTGGTCATATGGTGGGCCACTGGCACAGTTAGCTGAGTCAATGGCCGGACTACTTGGCGCGAGGGCGTGGGTGTTTGTTGGACCACCATTATCAGCCAAGGGTCTTAGTAAGGGGCTAACGCCCGTGATTGAAAAAGAAGAAACCAAGATGAAACAGCCCGTAGTGTCCTCTATCAGGCTGTACTCTAGGGCATCGATGGTGCCGTCACAATCAGGCATCGATGGGGCGGTATTGCCGCTTAGAATACTGTTTGAAATGGTCACGGCGGCAGTGGCATCGATGTGAAAACCGCCGCCGCTGCTGATGGCTGTATTGTTGTGAACTGTCACATACTCTAGATTCCAGATTGCGGCTCCGGCTAGACCACCACCTTGATCAGCATCGTTTGAACTGACGGTTGTGTTGGTTAAGGTGATTGTGCCACTGGGAACGTCGCTGTGAATTCCGCCGCCTAAGGCACCACTGCTGTTGTTATCAATGAGAGATTCATATGTTTCCAATGTGCTGGCTAGCCCGATGTATAAGCCGCCACCGCCATTTACGGCTGTGTTATCTGCTATGTGAACTTGATCTAAAACGAGGTCGGCGTTTTCGGCGCCAATTCCACCGCCAGACCCGGCAGCAAGACCGTCGGAGACGGCCGATCCATTTTGGATAGTCAACCCACTAAATGTAACATCGCCACTATGTACCTGGAAAACCCTATCAATGCCACCGCCATCAATGATCGTGTCCCCTGCTCCAGAACCGCTGATAACGACTGTGCCAATTAAATCAATATCCAGATCACCAGTGGCAGCCGCATCCTCATTTGTCCCGCTAATGGTTAGTGCATAGGTTCCTGCGGGGACGTTGAGGTGATTTAATCCTGATCCGGCGGGACAAGCATCTACGGCCGAACTGGAGGTAACAGCCATAATAGCTTCTCGTAGAGAGCAGTTACCGTTTAGGATGACCTCATCGGTTGTTGTGTCAACATCAAAGAGGGTCGCTCCTTCAGTTGGAGCCGCTTCAATGGCTTGGTAATTGAATGCCATCCAAAGGGCTGCCAGGGCAGTGATTGATATGATTAGGGGGGTGATAAGACGGCGGGCTTTCATCGGGCTTCTCCTGTTGGGTCGGTAATCGGTAAACTGTGAACGGTGAACGGTAGGCAGTTGATCGTCAATGGTAATTGAATGATTCGTTTGCGTTCATTCAATTTGAGCGGATATTTATCCTTAGATTCTGTGCTTGTATGCTATTTGTCGTGATTATACCTGGGAAAGGGTTTAATGGGTGTGAAAATAGTAGTAAATTTGTATGGGAGGATCGTGAATGATGGGTAGGGAGCGGTAAACAGGTGGTCAGGAAGTCTAGGTTACTGCTTCCTGTTTTTTATACTTTAGGGTTGAGCAGGGAAAAATGGCAGGTAGGCGTTGTTTGAGGGTAGAAACGGCCGATATATTAACTTCAAATCCCGACTGGTCGCATCAAAATAGGTGACAAGCACGACTGTTCAAAGAACGCCAGTACCTGTCACCAGGGCCACCTGTTAGTTATTATCTTAATGGAAATACTGTCGAAAATCAATTGTTGTTGGCTGGAAGCAACAAGTCCTTAAAAGCTTCTTCTAGCGTTTGAATTTGTTCGACGAGGGGGGTGCGGAGGTGGGGGTCGATTCGGAGGGATTCGAGCCAGACGCGACAGGCTTCGGCCGTTTCTGCGTGCTTCGCTACATTGGGGTCATTTTTATAGACAGTTTTGATGGCGGTGGTGTACTGTTGGTAGACCATTATCATGCGCTATTTCCTAAAACTCGACTGGTGAGAAAGGCATTGTCTTCATAGCACCAGCCCCAGGCTTCATCCATCCGAATGGAGCGGAAGATGCCATGACCGGTTGCTTTATAATGGGCTTTCATATGTTTGTTGACGGAGGTGTCGCAGCAGCCGACGAAGCCGCAGACGAGGCATAATCGTAGGGCAGGCCATTTGTCGCCTGTTTCTACACATTGTTGGCAAACATCTGTTGTTGGTTCGGTCACTCTAATTTGGTCGAGATGGCTGCAAGGCTTGTCGGCTACTTGCCCAGTGAACAACACTTTGAGTAGGATTTCTGGGTGGATGACAGGGTGTTTTGGGGGTAAATCCATGCTTTCTGGGACGACTTCAATTTGGCGTAGGGCAGCGATTGCTTGGGGTGGGGATAAATTGTCGAGGGCAATAGCAAATCGGCCGTCTATATCTCGCATGACGATATCGGTCGTCAGGTCAAACTGTTTGCCCGTTGGCGGCACGTTCCAAAGCGGGCCATCGTGTCGGCCGTTTAGAGATAGTTGGCCTCGATAGATGTTGTTTTCGGCCGTTACATTTTCAATAGACAGCCACAAGTTTGAGCTGGCCGCCCGAAAGTCGGATAGGAAACCGAAGATAGTTTCGGCCGCATTCGGTTCATCGTTCTGAGGCACATAGTTGTAAAATTGAGGCGATAAATATGCCTGGAGACGATCCATATTGCTATGGTTAAAATTAGATACGAAGCGTTGAATTCTGTTGATGTTGTCCTGTAGGGTCATGTTGGCATCTCCTGAATATTAATTATGTTTGTGACTACCCAAAAACCCGCGTCGCCCGCCAGGGTGGATTGGCGCCATAGTCGATGTATTTGACACGAACGAGATTTAGCGTATCGGGGTTGTCCAGTCCGTTGGGAAGTCGGCCGTTATTCAGCCTGATTGATTTATAGTATAGGGGTGATATTTTGGAGACTAATTCAATATGCATTTTGGATTGTCCCCATTTATCGCGGGCAGTTCCATTGGTAAATACAACCAAATTGGCGAAGTCTCCATTAGCTAGCCGAACTGTGCTGAGACTGAGCAGGCCGGGATGTTCATGGAAGATGGTTTCAAACTTTTTGTCGGCCCGAATTAACGGCCGAATATCTGCACCCGGCCGCTTGTGGCCGAAGAAACCTACTACGGAAAGATTTTTCAACCCAAAAAGCAAGTCAGGTTGAACATAATAGATCCGAAAATGGCGACCCTGGGGATCCGATTGACAGACGGGTTTTTGGTTGGGTAGGAAGTCGCAAGCAGTTGGGCTGTCGTAGGTGTCGACTAATTGATGGGCCATAGAGCGCATTGTTTCGAGGTCATACTGGCTCATTTTTGGCGCGGTGAACGGCCGTCCAGCCACCTTTTCTTCAGGACTCAAAACCAATTTGTCCATCATAAAGTCTTCCCCTGGTGGACGGCTTTCAATGAAGAATTAGGCACGACTGCTTACTGTTTACTATTCTGGTGCAATAAAAATCTTATCATCCGCAAAGCAGTACATCCATAATTCTCTTGGCTCATAAGAGAGGATAATCGAATGATCAGAACTGTGATAATGCTGGCGAGCATGTTTGTTAACAGAGCTATCACAACAGCCGACATTGCCACAGACTAAACAGATGCGTAATTTAACCCAGGCATCGCCCATGTTGACGCATTCTTGGCAGACATTGCCGCTGCTGGGGGTGACAGCTTGTATTTCATCTAGGTGGTCACAGCGATCGGCCTGCATTTTTTCGTCGGTCTGAATGCGATTAACAAGTTCTTCAAATCCGGTGTTCATTCATTTTCTCCAATGGTTTGATGGTGTGAGGATTGTGATTTAGTTTTATCACAATCGTAGTAACTGCTCAACTATATAGGTAGTGATGACAGGGTTTTTCCAAAGTCAGTAAAAAGGAGCGAGAGCTTCCGAGATACTGGCATCGAAAAGACGTTGAGCAAAAGCCAGATTCTTCAGACCCAATTTACTAGCTAGACCAATGATGAAATTATTCAGCGTGGCCATCCCTTCAGCCATCAAAGGACTAGAGATACGAGTCGCATCTTCATGTAAAGTAACATCCCGCCGATAGTGGAGGCCGTTTTCAATGCCCCAGTAGTTTTGGATTAAGCTCATCAATTGTTTGGTGGAAACTTGTTTAGATGTCAAGCTCGTGATGCCAACAACCGACTCTGAGCGAAGCTTACCAGTTGTTAGACAGGTAGCTTGACGCTCAATTTTGAAGACACGTTCGACCCCAGGCCAGTCGAGATAACCCGTTTTATCATCTATGACTGTCAATGTTCGTTTTTCCAATCGTTGATGGGCTTTTCGGGAGGTATGTTCTATCTCCTGTTCCATCTTTGGTTGATGCCAGCCAGGTCGTTGAGGTAACGGCTCAAAAAACCGTTCAATATCATCTTGTAAAGTCGATTGGTTACCTTTCGCAAACCAAATATAGTCGCCACCTCCAGATAGAATAGCAACCGAGATAGAACGCTGAGTGAACATCGCATCGCCACAGACAACTCGGCCTCTCAGGTCAATTGCTTCTAACACAGTCGGCGCAGCAACTATTTCATTCTCCTTGCTTCCGACGGTGACCTGGCATAATACGATTCCCTCATCAGGCAAGTAAGCGGCTAACAGATGCACCCCTTGGGTTCGTCCTTTTGGAATAGTTCCTCGGAGTGTCTTTCCATCAATGGCTATCAACATACTCTGCTGACCACCATAACTCTGATGTAGAAATCTCAATAGGACACTTTGTAAATCTGTTAGGTTACAGCTATCTTGCAACGTTCGTCGGATTGTATTGAGTGATGGCACTTTCCCCCGTTCGAACTGGAATAATCTCACCAGTATCTTACACCTCAAACGTAGCCATTGGGCTATCGATGATGGTTTGTTCTGCCCGGCTAATTTGGCCATGATTATCCAGGTCAATAGATACGCCAATGGAAACTGTTTGCCTCTTTTGGCCCTTTTATCCTCTACTTTTGCTAAAAATTCTAGCAATGCTGTCAGGTCCAATAGAATTCCATCTGATTCGATTTGTTGCAATGTGATATGATCCATTTAAGCCTCCTTCTGATTTTGGTGTCGTTTCAACTCCATATTATCAGTTTGAGGCTTTTTGTTCCTGTTTTTTTTCCGACTTTGGAAAAACCCTGGTAGTGATGATTATTGTTTCTTGAAACGGCCGATTTCGGCATTGGGCAGCCCTTGTAATAGATCGGCCGATTTGATGATGATAGTTGTTCCTCGAATGCCTGAGCCAATTGATAGCTCTTCTTCGGCTAATATACTGTCGTCTATGAGCATTCGGAGTGGTTGGGGCAGACCAAAGGGGCCAACGCCGCCGATTGGGTAGCCTGTCGCTTGCAACACCTCTTCTCGTTTTGCTGTCGTTAAACGACTTTGCCCTAAATATTGACGGAGGGCGGGCCAGGATACTTGCTCTGGGCCAGCGATGAGCAACATCACATAATCGCCTTTACCAATGCGGAAAAGTAAGCTGCGAACGACTTGATTCGGCCGTTGTCCCCGTTCTTGGGCAGCTTGCTCTAGGCTGGTTACTGGGCCTGGATGGACGAAAACGCGATGAGGGATGTTTAGGTTGGTCAAGGCTTGGGATACAGGGGTCATCACGAGGTTAGTTATAGCTGGGATTATGGGGTAGGGCAAGAGGGCTGTGCAAGATGTAGATTGTAGGTGATTAAAGAGGGGAGAGGGAATGAGTTTATCGGATTGATCAGTGGATTTGAAAATTATGCTATACTGTGGTTATTACGCATCTTGTAAAGGTGAATGATGGCAATTATAACATTAGATCAGGCAATTAAAACGGTTATGGAACTTCCTCAAGAGCAGCAAGAGATGCTTCTTGAGATTATTCGGCGGCGGCACATTGAGAGCCGTCGGAGAGAGATAGCTAATGATGCTGCCACTTCTTTGGAGGCGTATCGGTCAGGGGAGTACAAAATCGAAACGGCCGATGCAATAATTGAGGAACTCCGTTCAAAATACCTTGAAGAAATGGAATGAGACAGCTTGTATCAACGCCGAAATTTAAGCGGGCGTTCCGTCGGTTTGTTCGTCGCAACCGTATCTTACAACAGCGAATTGAAAACACATTGAAATTGATGGAACAAGATGTGTTTGCGGCAAATCTAAGCACTCACAAATTAAGTGGCACTTTATCTGGATTATGAGCCTGTTCTTGTGGCTATGATTGTCGAATTGTTTTTGCATTGGAGTCTGGTAAGGAGTCAGGGGATGAAGTCATTGATATTGGTACACATGATGAAGTATATTGAATAACCTTGGTTTTTTGTTTACTCTTTGGATACTATCTTACGGTATGATAGTGAGAAGGGTTAGACAATACCTTGATGCTGAACCCTTCAAAATACTTCACCTTCCAATGGTTTTTCTATATAGCGGTTACCCTGCTTGTATCTGCCTGCGTTCCGACAGCAGTTGTGCAACCAAAGGTAGAAACGGCCGAATCATTACCCAGCCCAACATCACTGCCAGAAATAACGGTACCAATAGCCGTCTACCTCTTAGATGGGGAAGAAGAAAGCTTATCTAGCCAACGGACAGCGGCGGAGGTCAGGGCAATTTACGAAAAGGTCAATGAGATTTGGGAGCAAGCCAATATTAGCCTGGATGTTCAAACAGTCGAAAGAGTGAGTGTGCCAGATGACCTTCTGCGTGGCATTGGTCGGGGAGATTTTTTCTCGTTTTTCGATGCGGTGAACGACCGTCAGGTCAACCTTCCCCAATTCAGCCCCATCATGGCCTTCTATGTCCGTGACCTTGGAGGGCCAAACGGTATCAATCCAGTCCGAACTAGCACTTTTTTTGTTATGGATACACCAAGCGTTCACGATGAGCGGGTTACCTCTCATGAAATTGGACATATTTTCGGATTACATCATGTTCTGAACGATCCGAACCGACTGCTGTTCTCTGGCACGAACGGCATGGAATTGGACGAGACAGAGATAATCGTATCCCGCTACGGCGCTGAGGGATTGTTACAAGGTTTAAGGTGAATGAGATTAATGATATTTTAGCACAGGTAAGTGATTATAAGGTTGTCTGAATTTTTCGGCCGTTCAAATCAATAATCAAGGCTGCATGATCACTTAACCCATCGCGCCGCTCCGGTCGGCTGCTGTCAACCCCCCAGGCATGTTCCACAGAACTGATTGCCGCAGCCAAATGAGGACTGCCAAACGCATAATCCAACCGAAAGCCGTTATTGCGATGCGAATACCAGGTATATTCTCGCCGTTGTCCGTGCAGATGGCGAAAAGCATCTAGCCAGCCCCGTTCCTCCATTCCCACAATCCAATCATGTTCTCGCCAAAATTTCGGCGGTAATGGCTTTTCCTCATCTATACCCCGTTTGCCACAGTTTGTGTCCCCCATTAACAACGCCGGGCCACTATCCCAACCAGCTACCATTTCTAAGACAGCTTCCAAGAATGGATACTTGAGTATGGGGGTCGTGTAATTAGGTACATGCATCAACCCTACAATGAGCGAAGGCTTTGTCTCGATTTCGGCTAGAATCCATCGTTCTGGGTTAGATGGCATGGTTGGTAAGGCTATCTGTTTAAGAGGATATTGGCTCGCAAGCAGTAGGGCATTCTTTGGCGGTGAATCGCTGTTGATGGTCGTTAATTGATAGCCATACCCAGCTTCGGTTAATTGGGCAGTTAACCACTGGCTTGCGGCCGTTCCCCGGAATTCAGATAGGCCGATGATGTTTGGCTGCCAGGTTTGTAACTGGGCCAAAATTCCTTTAATTCGCTTGCCACCGCCAGCCCGGATGTTCCAGGAGATTAGCCGTATCATTGGTTTAGATACTCGCGATAATTCTCTTTGATACTGAATATACCTAGGTGCATTTACTACTATGTTAACTAAGTTTTTGCAATGGAGAAGTTCAACTTTTTGAGAGAGCAACTTACCGTCAGTTAAAAGGAGAAAAAGTTGAACTTCTTAGTTAACAGTGTAATTACGGACCCGGAATCAGAAGTGGTTCCAGAAATGGAGTAGGGTCGATGATGTCGAAGGGGTAGGCTGTTAAGTTGTTGGATGACGCGTTATCCAGGTAGAGACCGAAATGGAGATGGGAGCCGAACGAGTTACCGGTATTGTTGGAAAGACCAATGAGGAAACCAGCTAGTACGGTGTCGCCTACCTCGACTAATGCTTCTTGAAGCTGGGCGTATAGGGTTCGATAGCCGTTTTCATGACGGATGTAGACGGCGATGCCATAGATACTGGCTGAGGGGTCTTCAATAACCCGGTCGACAACCCCATCGGCAACGGCATAGACATTGCTGCCTAGTGGGGCTGTAATATCTATACCTTCATGGCCTGGGAGGCCGAATTGGGCATAAGAGGCGGCATTTTCCCCAAAATCTTGCGTGATTTGCAGGAAATCTGTGGGCCAGGCTGTCATTCTGAGGACGCAATCTTGAGGAACTTCATCAACGAGGGAGATACTGTAGGGGCCAGGGTTGGCTTGTAACAGATCGCGCAGGGCTTCATTTTCACAAATGGCTGCTCCAATTAACGTTCTCATACTTGTGTCCCAAACTGGCTGGCTTTCTAGTGATTCGTTGGTTTCGAGCAGGGCGATTACCTGGGAAAAATCGGCAGCTGCTTCACCGGGGTTGTTGAGTTGGAGAAAAACCTGACCGCGTTCAAGTAAGAAGATGGGATTATCTCCAGTGCGGTTAAGCAGCTCTGTGTATGATTCGCTGGCACCCCGATATTGACCTTGGACTTCAGCCTCTTTGGTGGTTGTATATTGGCTTATTGTATCTAACAATTCTGAAGTCCGGTCACTATCGCCTCCACTGTTCTTTAGGGCCACTTCCATCGATGTTAAAATGGTCGTGTCGTTTGTTGTTGGCAGTGTCCACCAAGTTTGGAGGATAGCCTCGATAAGGATCGTTAATCCGGCTGCCTGAGTATCGACGGCTTTTTCAAAAAGCTCTTGTTGCTCCGATTCGTTCAAACTATAGAAAAGGTCGAGGGCACCTAATAGGTAGGTGTCTTCATCATATTGGGCTAAGGTTACGAGGCTTTCAAGCCGTTCATCGACTGTCCAGGTGGGAAAAAGTGTCTCGGCCCGGGCGAGATATAGATCTGGGTTGGCGGCGGCCTCTTCGTTACTCACTGAGTTGGCTAGCACTTCGTTGTTTTGGGCTACCGCAGTTGCCGTGGCTTGTTGTTGGGCAACGGCCGTTCCAGTTGCTTGGGCTTCAACGATTCGGGTTTGCTGAGATGCTATTTCCATTGCCGCTTCTATAGTGGTGGTAGCTTCTTCTGCTTGTGCCATATTGGCCGAATTAAAATATTGTATCGTAACGAGGCCGGCCAAAAAGCAGATGGCGATGATGACGATACTGCTTAATATGGCTCCGCCTAGCCTCAGCCGTTTAGCTCGAATTTCTTCCCGCCACGTTTGATTTGCTTTGAGGATTGGATCAATAAAGCGGTCGTGGGTCAGTTCATACCAGCGGGAGCCGGAGCGTACTTCGCCCCGAATGAGATGCTGACGGTCTAAATGGCGGATTGCCTCATTTGGAATGCCACCTGTCAACCCTGTCTCTTTATCTTGAAAGACAATGCTCCGCGTTTCGGCCGGGGTTATTAGCTGCTCTTCAAACCAGTTGCGTAGGTCGCCTTCTTTTACATCAGTATCAGGTTGTTTAATTGTCTCGCGTAGGGCTGTCACATAAAATTGGGATAGGGCTTCGGTTACATCCCCATATGCAGCCAGCTCCTTTTCTGTGATGGTGGTGATATGGCCTGGCAGCGATTGCCATAGATTTTGACAAACGACTTGTAACTGGACTGGCTCGATAAATTTACCAACGGCCGTTATCGTCCCGCTTTGTCCTTCAACTCGAATTTTCTGTAACTCTTTGACTAACTTTTCTGCGGCGTTGTCAGTAAAGGCACGGGTTGTATTTTGGAGGGGGCCACGAACGGCCGATAATGCAGCCTCTGGGGTCATCCGTTCTAGCCGGAAGCGGTGGCGAAGGTTGTCGGGCATCGTCGCGGCAAACGGCTCTAATTGGGCCAGATAATCTTCGCGCAGGGAGAAAATGATTCGTAGCAGAGGAGCGGCCTCTAAAGCCTCTTGAAGCTGACCGAAAAATGTTTCACGTTCCGCCCAGCGGGCCGGATAAGCTGTAAATAGTTCCTCAAACTGGTCAAAGATGAGGACGCGGGGGGCGGGTAGGCCATATTTGTCTAGGAATGCGCCTTGTTCATTAAGGTAATGGGCGAAGGTTTGTTGAGCCAGGTAAGCGGGGTCGGCATCTTCGCCTTCCAGGCCAGCCAGTGATTGAAAGACATAGATGTTAGCAATATCGAGCTGGTCGCTTTCTGCGGGGCCGAGAACGCGGGTGGGGGGCAGGACTTCAAAGCCTTTTTCTTCAAGATTGGGGATGAGGGCGGCTTTGAGCAGTGAGGTTTTGCCCGCGCCGGAGGGAGCGTAGAGGACGGTGACGCGGTGGGCGACGACGAGGCTTAGCAGCTCATTTGTCTCTCGTTCGCGGCCGAAAAAACGGCCGCTGTCTTGCCGCTCGAAAGGACGAGGGCCGACATAGGGGCTGGTGGTGACGGTTGCGTTTGCCATTGATTACCAATTTACCTGCGGCCGTTCTTGTTGACAAAATTCTACTAATTCTGCCAGTCGTTGGTGGCTTTGGGCTGTGCGGATAAGCTCTCTTGTGAAGCTCTTTTTGGTAGTTGGCAGCTCTTCATAGTCAATGCCCATCATAAAGGCCAGGTTTTTTAACTCCTCTATCTTGAATGATTGGTGCATGAGTTGAAAGAGGCGGACGACGTTAATGGCTGAAGCTGGGTTGGCTTCGGCACTGTCGCTGTCTTTGCCGGTTATTCGTTGTTGTAACTCGTTCAAAAAAGCTTGACTTGTTCCCCAATAGACTCTCATATTGGTGTCTATCTGGCGCAGGTAGGTGTTGATGTATTTCTCAAGCGCCTGTTGTGAGGCTTCATCATCCCCTTGCGGAAATTGGACGGTTACACTTAGACGGCGCAGGCGAGGGTCGGTTGTTTGTATCAGTCCTCGAATTAAGACTCGAAAATCCCAATCAGTTGGGTGAAAGCCTAATATAAGGAGGGACGATTCGCTGATAGCTTGCTTGACAACGGCCGGAATTGGATAGTCTTCGCTGCGAATGTTGAGCAAAAAAGATAGATAATCGTCTTCTGTCAAGACCATCGATTCTGGCTGTTCGACATGGCCGTGTAGGTGAAAGATTAAGGGTGTGGCTGGGGTTGCTTTGTAGGTGGGGGAGAGTTTGCTGTTTCGGCCGGTTAATAAGTCGTTCCAGCGATATAGTTCGCGGGTGGGAAGCTGTTTTTGGTGGCTGATGGCCCCAAAGAGAAAATCGTCGTAATTGGTGGTGATATAAACGGGTAGTTTGAGCTTGGCTAGAATCGTGTGGGCCTGGTTGTCTTGTTCAAAATCTGGGGGTGTGATTGTTTCCAGATATTTTTGCATTTCGTCTTTAGGAAATAGCTCGAATTTGCGAAAGGCCAGATATTGGGCAACCTGAGCCAGGGTGGAGGTGTCGGCCAGTGGGCAATTGTGCTTTTTTATCCAGTGGACGGCGAGGGTGCGGCGGGAGTCAATAAGACCCTGACTGATTTCTGGCCCCAGAATGGCAACACATTCGCCGTTGTTGATGCGGCGAAGAAGAAATTCCCAGTCGTGTTGCCCTATCCCATTTGTCACGAATTACAATCCAATTGCTAAGGATGCTAATGAATGAGGGTATTATAGCCTAAAACGGCCGTGCGGAAATAGTGAGTTCGTTGGCTCCTTTGGTCTGAAATTCTAAATCTTGCCGAATATGAACTGCATTCAATTACTCTTCTGAACAGGATAAACAGCCTCACCAAGATTCAGGGTTTATGTCACTGACCCCTTGTTTTGGTGGTAGTACGGACAGCTATCATTTGGTGAAGATGTAGATAGTATTGGCTTTGCCCAGACGGCCGTTTGCTCATTAGCACCAAGTGAAGGTTGCCAGCCGGCTATTGTAACCAAGCTGGTTACGCTGCTAACCGGTTACTGCCATCTCGCCCCGATAGGCCATAGTCAATTTATGATTTTCCCCTAGTAGGGCCAAAAGGGATTCGATGACGTTTTGGGTGTAGGGACGATCAATCTCCTCTCCCAAATTAAGGGCGGCTGTTAATGAGTCTAGGGCAGCAGCCGTTTTCCGTTTACGGAGGGCTTTAACCACGTTTTGGTAAGCTTCGTCTAGTTCAGCCATTCCCGTTAAGGCATCGCCATCTTCTACATCCATCAAAAAGCGGGCTAACGGCAGGAGCGCTTCGGCCGTTTCTGACTGTTCGCTTTCTGGGAAATCATTGAGCAAGACGAATGCTTCAAAGCCTTTGCCACGTTTTAGGTGAGTTTCAGCCTGGGCCAGCCGTTTAGGGTTGTTGCCGCCAATTTTGAGGTGTGCGGTTGGCGGTTCAGCTTCTGTCATCTCTTTGACAAACTTGCGGATAACTGGTTCTGGCATTGCTCCGGTGAATTGGCCGATAACTTTGCCATTTCGGAACATCTTGACGGCTGGAATGCTTTGAATCTGGAAGGCATAGGCAGTCTTTGGATTTGTTTCGGTGTCTACCTTGGCTAGCATGAATTCTTGGTCTGGCTCTTCAGCTAGTTTTTCAAGGATTGGGCCGAGGCGGCGGCAGGGGCCGCACCAGGCTGCCCAATAATCGACCATAACGGCCGACTTGAACGAGCGTTGCAGAACCTGGCGTTCAAAGTTGTCGTCAGTAACGTCCATTATCGCCAGCCGTTTTTGTTCATTGTTATTGTTTTTCTTGAATATGTCGAAGATGCCCATTCTTTTCCCTCTTGTTCGTGTTAGAAACCGATTTTTGTCAAAAACCCGGTTTCTTAGCGTTTTGATTAATGTATGCCCCAATTCTATCGCAGTCTGTGAGATTAAGTACAGTCGTTATAATAATAAACAGCCTTGCAACTTCTTGCTAGCTTGCCCACTGCCTACCCTTCATGGGCTACTTGCCGGGCCATTTCAATCAATAATCGTTGCGTTCTTTGGAGCCGATTTTGCCAGATTGTTGTATATTTATTCATCCTAGGATAGGTCTGAACAACCTCTTCATAACCTTTTGCCCACCTTGCCACCAGGCTTTGTAATGCTTTCAACAAGCTTGTCGTGGTGTCATATTGCCCAGCCGATTCTAGTAGTGTTTGAAGCTGCTGTTCTCGACTGCCAAAGCCGTGTGGCAATGAGACCGACCGGGCTAGTTGATTGATATCGCTCCTGCCTAGATAGAGACCTGATTGGTTGGGGGTGATAAGATAGCGGGCGATGTCTCTCAGACCAGTTCGGCCGTCTTTTAAGGCAACTTCATTGTCGGGGTTTGGGGTTAAGGTTGTTAGGGGGATTGAGTTAGGAACGATTCCGCTCATTTGTAAGCTGTCGTAGTGGTTTGCAACCAGTGGCAGCACAAGCTGGGCAAGTTCATTATAGAGACGATTGTCTTGCTGTTTGATAGCGATTATGCAAGGGATTATCCAGGGTAGTAGATGGGTTTCAAGGAATTGTAGCTGCTGAAGCTTGATGCCCTTTCTTGGCTGACCTAATGAGTGGGCGGCTGTCTCCTTTTGTGATAGGTGAGCGAGGAACATGAATGTTTGGCCTAAATGGTCAGGCTCGATGTTTGGGTCGGCCGTAAAACCCGCTTGCCAATAGATAGCTTCTATCTCATTTGTAATTTCCCCGCCTAAGAGGCGGTTGGAAGTGAGGAAGATGGAGGCGTATGGGTAGAGGTTGAATGTGAATAGTTGGTGGTGGCTGGCGGCGGCTTCATCTGGTTCAAAAGGGTAGGGAATGGTTGAAGCCAACTCTGGAATAGATTCCAGATAGGGCAGTAAATCGGCCGTTATTGGGGAAAGAAGAAGACGGCCGAAGAGATGATAGCTGTTCTGTCGAGCTTGAGTTTGTTGGAGGGCTGTTAAGGGTGGCATGGTTGAGCGGCGTGTACGTGATTTAGTGATCCTACTGCTATCCTTACTCTTCATCGTCTCCCCATTCTTCCCCTGGAAATTTATCACCCCGCCGTCTAAACAGCCAATCCTCCGCCACTAAATCCGGGTCAACTTCAAACGTTGCATCGAGGCTAATATCCAAAATCGCCTCTGCAAAGCCCTCTCCCTGTAAACCTGCACCCTGGAGATGGCCGCTTTCTTCGGCCGTAATCATCTCCTGAATCTCTAACTCTTGGCGGAGGACATCGCGCTCTACTAATTTCTGAGCAATCTCATCTTGCATCTTAAGCCGCATCTCTGCGACCCAATCCTTGCCATTTTCTTCGGCGCGGCGGGCTTGCTGCATCAGGCGATAATTTTTCTTGCTTTGCACTAATTCCATCTCTCCCTGAATTTCCGATAGGCGACGTTGTAATCGGGCCAGTTCCCGCAGCAAAAAGTTGACCATCTGTTTATCGTCGTTGGCAATCGCGCTTAAATCGGTCAAATCTGGCTCCTTTGCCAGCTCCTTCAATCGTTCCAAATCTCCGGCTGCATAGGCAGCGTTGATGGCCATCATTAATTGGGTTCGGTAAGCTCGGTCGGCATCGCCAAGACCCATGTCGGGATGGAAGCGGCGGGCTAATTGACGGTAGAGGCGTTTGAGTTCGGCCGTTTCATCGCCATCAAGCGCTGCTTCAGATGGCTTAGGAATGGTGCTGTGGAAGCGATAGTTCTCATGATCCAGACCTGGTTCGTTGAAGGCGCCTTCGACCTGCTCGTAACCCCACTCACTTCCTTCGAGGCTGGCGGCAAAGTCGTAGTGATGGCGCAGCTTTTTTCGCAGTTCCGCTATTTGCCCGGCCAACTCGTCTAGGCGGCCCATCAATTGGCTTACACCAGCGCGGAGTTTGAACTCAAAGGCATTTACGGCCGTTATCTCTTCGGCTAACTTCACCTCTGCCTCAATGACTTCAGCTTCGAGTTGGGTAATGAGGGCGCGGAGTTCGGTAATACGGCCGTGCCATTCGCTGGCAGCCTGGACGAGGTTTGTGTCGTCAGTATTCATTGGCTTGATTATAACTTTGGCAAAGAAATTGGTCGACGTAGAAATGATATTTAGAGATGTAAGGTTGGGGCGCAATCGGCCGTTCCCTCACTAGACCTCAATTATCCACTTTAAACACTGCTGGGGTAAAGATCATCCACGAATTCTGCTCAATTGTAACCAACGTCGTCGCTGTTACACTCCCCAACACATTACTTGCCGTAACAACGGCCGTATAGTTCCCCGCTTGTGCATAAGTATGAGCCGGAGACGGACCACTTCCTCCATTACCATCACCGAAGCCCCAGATATAGCTAACTCCGCTGCCGGAAGTAACAGTTGCCAGGAAATTGGTCGGACTCCCAGAGTCCGTTGGACTGTCATTCATGGCCGAAAGTCCGCTAATCGGCACCCCAACCACCGTTACCACTGGCACCCCGCTTGTCGTACTGAACCCACCAGCAGCTGAAACCCGATAATCGTTATTTGTAATTGTTTCAGTTGCTGTCACCACAAACGAACGGCTGAAAGACATTCCCCCCATTAATTCAGGCACCGTCCAACTGACAACCGAACTGATCTGAGTCCCGCCCGAAACATAAAACGCATTGTTAGGTATCGTGTCCGTAAGCACCACATTCGTAACCGAAAAAGCCAGATTATTCACAACGGTCAACGTGTAGGTAATGTAATCACCTGCTGCAGCCATCGCTGGTGCACTTTTTGTCAGGTTGAAATCAGAAAACTCAAGCTCTAAAGCACCTATGTCACAAAAGGTACTCCCATCCCCATCCCCATCGATTGGTCTGGGAAAACCACGCTGATCAATCGCCGGGCAAGGCAGATTACTGCCCCCATCAATCGCCGGACTACCTGGTAGCAATGCATGGGTCAAAGTCGGCCCACCATTATCTTCAAGAGGCCCAAGTAATGGATTCATATTGGTGATATCACTGCTCTGGTTAAACCCACAGCTATCGCCACTATCCAGATTATAGCCCAGCGAAGTTATGGTCCCCTCACAATTATTGCCGACCATTCCTGCTACAATCGAGTTCGTCGCGGAGAGTATAATGCCCGACAAATCGAAGCCATCTGACGCATTATTCTGATATATTGTCACGTTAAGTAAATCAACTACATCTGTGCCAAACTCATACTGATAAAGGCCGCCCCCCTTGCCATTACTGGTGTTTTGACTAATCGTCGTATTATCCACCGTGACTGCCTTATCCAAGTAAAGCCCGCCTCCATTTGACCCCGCCGAATTATTGTAGAAGGTGCTGCCGCTGATAGCCAATGTCCTGAACCATCGGCTGTGAATACCACCTCCAGTTGACCCCGCCTGATTATTTTGTATCAGTGAATTTTCCAGAAGCGCTGGATGGTTCAACGTCGATCCTAAATCAGCTAAATAAAGTCCCCCACCAGCCATCCCAGCCTGGTTGCCCTCAATTAAACTCCCGGTCACAGTAATTGGCCCTTTGGCATAGATGCCCCCGCCCAACCCTCCTATCGCTAGGTTGCCTTGGATGGTGCTGCTGATAACCCGCAATCGATTATTGGAGCCGTTGTAAATGCCACCCCCGCTGCTTATCGTGCCTAACTGTTCTGATGTATCGTTTCCCCGAATGAGAGAACTATAAACATAGGTATCTCCGCCCCCTGAACCAGCTCCCCCGTATATGCCTGAGCCAGTATTGCTCACCACGGTACTGTTCCATACTTCCAGATATTCACCATTAAAGATTCCAGCACCACTATTGTCGATTATCAGGCTGTTACTGATAACAGAAATGCCTTCATTATAAAAGCCAATCTCATCCCCGAAGCCAATCGTACTGCCTTCCATATATATTTGGCCTTGATTCTCGACATTGACGATTGGCACATCAAATCCTGATGGATGGGATAAATGATTTGTCAATTCTGAATCGAAAACGGCCGCTTCTCCCAAAACTTCAAGGCCAGTGCCGATGTTGGCTATAAAAACGCTGTCTGTCACCGTCATAATAGCATCAAACCAAATAGAAGCCCCGGCCCCGTTCCGGCTGGAATTGCCTACAATCGTGGATGAAATGAGCTGGGTAACCCCCAGTCCATCTGTCGAAATACCACCGCCGTCCCCGCTGGGGCTGCTCAAAATGTTATTGGAAATTACGCTGTTATAAACAATTAGACCGCCAAAGTTTTCAACCCCGCCCCCCATCGATCGGCCGTCATTATTTTGAATCACCGTATTAGAGAGTATCAAACGGCCGTTTACATCCACCCGCATACCGCCCCCACCATCCGACCCAAATGTTAACAGCCCACCTTGAATCGTTACCTCCGCAATCAAAACCGTCACTGGTGTCGTTGCCGTAATTTCAAAGACCCGGTCCATTTGGCTCGCGTCAATGATCGTCGTCCCAGCATCTGCTCCCAAAATTGTCAGCGAATCAGTCACATCCAGATCCCCTGTCGCCGCTCCATTTTCACCCACCCCATCAATCGTCCGATCATACTGACCCGCTGGAATAAGGATGGTATCTGCCCCCGGCAGTGCATTTGACTCCATCACCGCAGCCCGAAGCGTACAAACTCCGCCCGCCGTCAAACAAACCCCATCACCCGGATTCGCGTCCACTTCGTCCAGGGTACTATCCACATTAAAGCTTGGTGTTGCGCTTTTGCTCGCTGCTGTCGCCCCAACCAAAACGCCGCCCAATAGTGCAACAGCTAAAATAGTCGAACTTAAAACAAATAAAATTCGCTTAGGCATAATCCCTCTCCGCTAAAAAAATTTGTTGGTTTCTAACGCACCTAACAATACCCCAAATCTCCATTCCCAACCATCTCCAACACCTGGCTGTTTGCTTTGTTTTGATTTGTTTTGTGAAGTTAGGTGGCTCATCTCAAGCTGGCATTGCATTCGAAGAATGTGTTGAACGATTTTCCTCCGGCTAAACAGCCGCCATCTGACGCACTGTTTGCCAGATTTGGGTCGGGGTGAATGCACCGTATCCCAAAACCAATCCCTCGGTCGGAAGCGGCTGAAGGGCGTAGTTTGATAGAGGGGGTGTTTCGATCCCTTTTTGGGCAAAGCGTTGGGATAATTCGGCCGAATCAATTCCCTCATTCAGCCAGGCCATGGCATGTAATCCAGCGGGTTTTGCATCAACCGTCAACATATGGCCTAAAAATGCCCCGGCTGCTTCCAGAAGCGCAGCTTGTCGCTCGGCATAGACTGTCCGCATCTGGCGAATGTGGCGGGCAAAATGCCCTTCAACGATAAAATCAGTCGTCACCGCTTGGGTGAGCATGGGTGGAGAGTGGTCGTGGGCCAGTCGGGCTTTTGTGAAAACATCGACCAGGGAAGGGGGGGCAATCAAATAGCCGAGGCGCAAGGAGGGGAACAATACTTTGCTAAAGGAACCGACGTATAGCACCCGGCCTCTGTTATCCAGCCCTTGCAATGAGGCGATGGGGTGCCCTTCATAGCGGTATTCAGAATCATAATCATCTTCAATAATCCAGCCTCCACATTTCGAGGCCCATTCTAATAAAGCAAGTCGACGAGATAATGTCATCAAGACGCCGGTTGGATATTGGTGAGAGGGGGTAATGTAAACGAGTTTGGCGTTGGGTGCTGTCTTTTCTCCTATGGCAACATTTATTCCGGCTTCATCAACGGGGATGGGGATTAATTTTGCTCCATTAACTGCGAGGACGTTTTGAGCGCTGGTATAGCCTGGCTCTTCTATCCAAACTTGATCGCCTGGATTTAATAAAACCCGGGCGGCGAGGGTAATTGCTTGCTGGGTTCCGGCGGTAATGATGATTTGTTCTGGTTGGCAGCGTACCCCTCTGGCTGGCCCCAGGTAAGCCGCTAGAGCTTCTTGCAAGGGCCGATAGCCAACGGTTCGGCCGTAACCGAGTAACTCCGTTGTCAGGCTGCGCCAACGACGATCAACTAATTTGCGCCACAAGGCATGGGGGAAAACATCGAGGGCTGGAATTCCTGGTCTAAATGGTATGGGTGTGCCTACATCTGAGGAGGCGACCAATTTATAGGTCAATAAGGAACGGCCGTAATCAGACAACTGCGATAAGTCTGCTTTATCAGGCAGTTGACCCGACTGTTCACCCTTATTCTGGCCTGTTCTGACACGAAGTAAAGATTCGGGAAGCTGGCTTGTTACAAAGGTGCCTGCTCCTTGATGAGCCTCTAAATATCCCTCGGCGATTAGCTGGTCATAGGCATTGTTAATCGTATTTCGCCCAAGCCCTAGCTCTTTGGCTAATGAACGGGTGGGTGGCAAGCGGGTTCCAGTTGCCAGGGTTCCATTCAGAACCATTTCTCTTAAGGCGCTATACAACTGCTGCCAAAGCGGATTCGGCCGTTGGCGGTCTATTGATAATGGAATGGAGAAAAAGGACGCTTTTTTTGCCATAATCATTCACAAATTCAGCAATTACCCATTTCCCTTCTTTCCCCTTCCAAATGGATTCTCTGGCAGTTTATATCCCTCCAAGGTCGGTTTCAACGGCCGTTTCAACCAATACGGCCGTCGTGTCCCATCCGGGCTGTGGTCAACGGCCGAGCGGGTCAGTTGCTTCCATTCTTCATAGACAGCCATTGATTTGGCGGTATCGACCCAGACATCACCGTGTTTGTCGCCCGGTTGGGCTTTGGTGACGTTCATCGCCTTTTGCAGCCAACAGTGGGCGCCGCTGATGGGGTCGGGATGCACGGCGTGAGTCAAATTTTGATGGACGCCGACATCCTGCCACCAGATACGGTCGGTATCAGGGTCAAAAGTTTGCCAGCTTTTACCGCCCTGGAGAATGTTTAGCTGGTGTTCACGGCCGTTTTCATGCAGTTCGGCCAAATTGGACATGCCAGGATTAACGCCGACATCATCTTGCAGCCGCCAACGACCGAGATGGTGACTCATAGCAATAACTCCCGGCTTAATGCCCTCCGTCACCCAAACGCGATCTACAAAATAACCGATTTCCGTCTCCACCCGCACTAAGTCTCCTGTTTTAACGGCCAGCCGTTGGGCATCGCCTGGGTGTATCCAAATGGGATTTTTGTGGCTAATCTCATACAACCATTTGGCATTGGCGCTGCGGGTGTGAATGAGCGTCGGCAGCCGGAAATTGGGTAAGAGCAGCATTTCGCCTTTGGCCCGGTCAATGTTGTCGGGATGGACGTGGCTTTTGAGGGGCCAGGGGATGGTGTGTTCTCGTTCCGGCCAGCCCCAATCGGTCATGGTCGGACTGTAAAACTCGAGTTTGCGGCTGGGGGTGTTTAACCCCACCTTCGCTTCGCCATCGACCATGATTCCGACCGGGTTATTGTTTTTGAGGATACGGGATTTATCATCAATAATGAATAATGACTTGTGAATGGTGCTTTCAGCACTTTTGAATTGTGAATTATCGTGGTCTTGGGCGACCTCTATCTCTTCTAAAACTTTTTCATATGGCTGATAGTTGTCTTTGGTGACTTCAAAGGCCCCATACTTTCGCATGAATTCAAGCGGCATCAGCCCCTCTTTTGCCGCCGCCTCTGGCAAGCCAGGTACGCTGTTTTCAAATATCCAACGATAGTATTCCTCAACTGTAATTATCTCGCCCTCTCGATAGGGGCTTTCAAAGTATTGGCGAATGCCTAATGAACCATCAGGGTCCATTCGGGCTGATAGCTCGATCCACCATTCGTTTTCCTCCCAAACTTGCCCTGGATTGGCTTCGTAGGTGTGCTTAATCTGGTGGCCCATCTTTTCCATCGCTACCCGTCGCACTGGCTGCCGGAAGGCGATCCATTGTCCGGCGTGCGTCTCCTGGCTCATTAAATCGTGCCGCTCTCCGGCGTGGCCCATCGGTAGGACATAATCGGCAAACCAGGCTGACTCGTTCCAAGTAGGTGTCAGGGCCACGTGACATTTAATCTTACCTTCGTCTCGCAGCGCTTTGAGCCACATGAAGCCGTCTGGATTAATCCACATCGGATTGTAGACCCGACTAAAATAGACATCTATATCGCCCCGGCCTTCTTCCAGGTAGTGGGGGAGTAAAAAGCTCATTTCGTAGAAGGCGAGAGGCCATTCGTGTGGGATGTGGAGGTCGTTCCAGGTGTCCCCTGGGGGTGGGGATTTGAATGGCTTGGGCACAAACTTGCTCCAGCTATTGGCATTTGTGCCACCTTTCGTGCCGACGCTGCCCGTCAATACATTCAGGAAATACAGACAGCGGGCAACCTGCCAACCACCGAGATTACCGATGCTGGCACTGCGCCAGGTGTGGGTGGCAAGACGGCCGTCACAGGTGGCTACCAGACGGGCTGTTTCTTCAATGCGCTCTATTGGGACTTGTGATTCTTGGGCTGCTCGCTCAAAGGTGAATTCAGCGTAGAGGTCTTTGAGGACAGCATCGAACATATCGAAGGTGCGTAATTCGTCATTCGTCAGTCGTAATTGTTCTGCCAACTGCTCACTGTTCACTGTCAACTGCCCGCTAGCAACTGCCTCAAGCGTCTCCTCCCAATTCACCCACCGCCTGACAAACTCTTTATCATATTGGTCTGTTTGAATAAGATGATTGGCGATGGCTAGCAGGACAGTCTGTTCACTGCCCGGCCAGGTTGGCAACCAAACATCACTCAGGCTGGCGGTGTTGCTGAGTCGCGGGTCGAAGGTAATGAGCTTGGCTCCGTCCATCTTGCCTTCCATGATTCGTTGGGCGTGGGGGTTGAAGTAATGGCCTGTCTCCAAATGGCTTGAGATGAGTAGGATAACGCGGGCGTTGGCGTGGTCGGGGCTGGGCCGGTCGAATGCGCCCCACAAATAGTAGCCGAATCTGGCCCCGCTGGAGCAGATGTTGGTGTGGCTGTTGTGGCCGTCAACGCCCCAGGCTTGGATGGCCCGGTTGGTATAGCCATCTTCTCCAGGACGGCCGACATGGTACATAATGCCATCCCGCCGCTGTTCCCGACTGTCCCGCATCTTGGCTGCGATTTCGGTCAGGGCTTCTTCCCAACTAATCTGCTTCCACTTACCCGCCCCTCGTTCACCGACCCGTTTGAGGGGGTATAAGATTCGTTCGGGGTCATAAATCTGGTTGTGGGTGGCTGGCCCTTTGGCACAGTTTCGGCCACGACTGCCGGGGTGGGCGGGGTTGCCTTCAAATTTCTTGATTTCGAGGGTGGTTTTGTCTACGTAGGCTAATAGGCCGCAGGCGCTTTCGCAGTTGAAGCAGACGGTTGGCACGAGCATATAGCGGTGGGCTATCTTGCGCGGCCACTCTTTGCCGCTGTACTCGACCCAATCGTCCCAATGTTCGGCGGGCGGGTATTGGCTCATACGGCCGTCTGGGTGTTGAACCGTTGTCATTTTTACTAGAGTGGGGTCAACATCTGAGAAGGTAGGCAGGGATTGGCCGCCCGCGTTGGTGATTGATTGGTGGGACGGCCGTTCTGGAGGCGCACCGACTTTGAACATAGTATTTAGAAATTGAGAAATAGGGTTTTTAGGCATATAAGTTCCTAATGGTTAGCCACGAATTTACACGAATGAAACGAATGTTGTTTGCTAGAAACGGGGGTTTTTTGAAAACCCTCGTTTCTAAATGTCTATGAATTGGGAATATCCTGGGGGGCCATCACGAATGCGTATTCAAACAGGTAGAGGCCGATGATGCTGAAAACGGCCGCAATTGCTCCAAATATGGGTGGGCCACCGAAGAATAGGATGAATGCGAGTGGTAAGAGATGGCCTAAGCCGATGCTGCCCCACCAGAAATAGTTGCGATAACGGCCGTGACGAATATCGTGGGCGGCTTTTGCTGCTACTTCACTGGCATGGGGAATGGCGAATTCGCCGACGAGGATGATGAACAGGTCGATGATAATGGTAGTGATGAAGGTGATGGTGGTGACCTGCTCCATTGCGTCGGGGACAGCGAAGAGGTTGAGTATGAGTATGGCCCCGCTGCCGACCATGACGGATTGGACGATGAGGTGGAAAGGGAGCAGCGGACTTTGCCAGAGGTCGCGGCCTTCGGCCTGGGCGAAGAGGAAGGCGGTGTAGATGGCGACTCCGATGGCAAGAGGGAATCCGAGCCAGAGAAGTAGGCTTCGTAAGAGGGGGAGATCGTAATCGAATAGATAGGCTCCTAATTCGTATAGCCACCAAAGCCCGGTAATCACAGTGAAGCCAATGAGGAGGAACGCGCCCCTTGTTAGCCAGCTTTTCCACTGTGGTCGTAACAGGATGTAGAGAAAACGTTCTGGTTTTTCGAGGTCGAGGACGAGTAGGGCGGTGGTTAGGCCGATGAAGAGGAGGGAGAAGAAGCCGGTGAGAACGGCCGTTAACCCATCAAAACCAAACAAATCCAGCCCCAGCCCCAAACTTAGCATCATGAACAGTCCGGCTCCAATGCCTTTCGTGACGAGATAGGCGGGGACTTGCCAGTGCCAGGGGATTTTGTGTTGGGCGTTGTAACCGACTTGGACCATATGCTCGGCCATTTTGCCTTCGCCGAATTGGATGGGGCCGGGCCAGGGTTGGCCTTGTTGTTGTGGTTGGCGGATGGTGGGGCTGGCGGTGTTGGGAACGGCTGTGTTTCTGGCTTTGGTAGGCGGAGGCCATTGGCTGTTCGATGGCTGATTATTCTCGTTTTCATGTAAGGGAATGACATCGGCCCACATGAATGTTTCTGGACTGCGCTCGGTAGCGGTTGGGTGGAGGGAAACATCATTGCCTTCTATATAGAATAGTTTTGGGGCAGTGCCTTGCTCTGGCTTCCGAACCGTCACCTCCTGTCGGGTCAAAATTTGGGCTATCTCGCTGTTGGGATCGTTTATGTCTCCGGCGATGATGGCGTGTTCGGGACAGACGACGACACAGGCTGGTTCCAGGCCAATGTCGGTGCGGTGGGCGCAGTAGTGGCATTTTGCGGCCGTGTCTGTTTCGGGATCAATGTAAATAGCATCGTATGGGCAGGCTTGCATACAGGCTTTGCAGCCAATACAGATGGAATTGTCGAATTCGACGATACCATCATCGCGCTGATACATGGCTTCGGTGGGGCAGATGCGGACGCAAGGTGGGTTGGCACAGTGGTTGCAGCGTGTGACTTGGAAATGGCGGCGATTGTTGGGGAAGGCGCCTGTTTCGACATATTTCACCCAGGTACGATAGACACCGAGTGGGACTTCATTCTCACTTTTACAAGCGGTTGAACAGGCGTGACAGCCAATACATTTGCGGTTGTCGATGATGAAGCCGTAGTTTTTTTGGCTCCCTAGCTCTTGAATGTCGCTGTTTTGGCTTGTAAGCATCAATCCTCCATCATGTTTTTTGAGATGCTTAATTAAAGACTAACTGTATCTGCTGAGTCGATAACTGCCAACTTTCAAACAAGTGTTTGGCTGATTTTCCACCATAGTAGGGTAGATTTTAGGTAAATGGTAGGGATTTCCCTTATACCTAGTTTGATCTAACTCAACTACCATTTTAAGTAGAAATTCACCAAAATAAACCCTTCTAATGTTGAATTGTGCAGTTGCGATGGAAGGGTCGATACAGATGAAGCATCTGGCGCATTTGAGGTCAGTCTGTTTCTAACTGGAGGTACAAATGAACGATAATATCTTTACTATCGGTACGACAGTCTATTGTGATGACAAGGAATGTGGAAAATTAACCAAGGTAGTCATTGACCCGGAAAAATGGTTGGTGAGTGATTTGGTTGTGGAAGAGGGTATGTTGTTAAAACGAGCCAGGGTGTTCCCCGTTGGGCTGGTTGCTAAGGCAACTGCGGATGAAATCTTCCTGTTAGTCTCTGAGGATAAACTCAGTAATTACCCGGAATATCGAGAAAACGTTGTCGAAAGAGCTGTTGATAAAGATTTTGAGCAGGCTGAAATCGTTCAAGGATCACCTTATGGCCTCTCAACAAGTTCGCCGCCTGTTCCGATGGTTCGGGAGGTTATTGTAGAAGGCGTTCCTGATCATTTGAGTACACTTGGCAAGGATACTTGTTTGAAGATAACTGATTCGGCCGTTGGTTCCGTTCATGGGGTGGCTGCTTCGCCGGAAAATGGTCTGATCACTTATTTGCTCATTCATAAGGGAACGATTTTTGTTGATGAGTTTTGGCTCTCTACTTCTCAGGTGGACCATTTTTATAAGGATCATGTCCATGTTAACCTTGATAAAGAGGAGTTGGAACAATATATTGAGCAGCAGCATGAAGCACATGAAAAGCATGTTGAGAGTCGGAATGTAGCCGAGCGGTTTGAAGGTGAGACGCATATGAATGGGATGACGAATGGACAAGATACGGCCGTTTTGAATGATGATACTAAGTTGATTAGGATAGTTTCTGAACGGCTTTTGGCTGATTCTAGAACGGCCGAGGCAATTATTGAGGTTATCCCGGAACGAGGCCAGGTGACACTTACTGGGACGGTTGACAGTCCTGAGATAAAGAAGGCGGCCGAGGAAATTGTGAGTGATTGCCCTGGTGTTGTGACTGTTTCTAATCAATTGGCGGTTGAGTGACAAGAGGAGGTTGTTTAGTTTATAAAACGACTGTAGCTGCCATCGCTGGCTAAAGAACTAGATTTAATAATATAAGCAGCGGGCGCAAAGATTTAGATTCTTTGCGCCCGCTGTCTTATTATTGGGTCTAAGTGTATTTTCACTTCTCCCGCTTTTTATGGGATACTTTATCTATTACGAACAATAGATTTGGTTCCTGAGCGAGGGAAAGATGAAAATAGATGAAGATTACTTGCTGGAGAGAACGGTGGAGCTTGTAAAGATTGATTCTCGGAATCCGGATTTAACGCCGGGTGCGCCAGGGGAGGGGGAGATGGCTGATTGTGTGGCTGACCATTTGTCTGATTTGGGGCTGGAGGTGTCAAGGATGGAGCCGAAGCCAGGACGGCCGAACGTGATCGGCATATTGAAAGGGAGTGGCGGCGGTCGCGCATTGCTGTTGAATGCTCATATGGATACGGTTGGTTTTGAGGGGATGGAAGAACCTTTGTCGGGTGACGTTAGGGACGGCCGTGTTTATGGGCGAGGCAGCCAGGATATGAAGGGCAGTTTGGCGTCGATGATGGCGGCTGTTAAGGCCCTGGTTGATAGGGGGGAGCGGTTGGCGGGGGATGTGATTTTGACGGCCGTTTCAGATGAGGAGTATGCCAGTATCGGCTCCGAGGATGTTGTCAAACACTTTTCGGCCGATGCCGCCATTGTGACGGAGCCGACGGATATGTCGTTGTGTCGAGCGCATCGGGGCTTTGTCTGGTTTGAGGTTGTGACGGAGGGACGGGCGGCGCACGGCAGTCGTTTTATGGAGGGGGTTGATGCTAATATGCGGATGGGGCGATTTTTGGGGAAATTGGATGAATTGGAACAGGAGTTGCGGCAGCGTACCCCGCATCCTTTGGCCGGGCCACCGTCGCTTCATGCGTCGCTGTTGCAGGGGGGAACGGAGATTAGTGTCTATGCGGCCGAGTCGACTTTGAAGTTGGAACGGCGGACGATTCCAGGGGAGAGCGTCGAGAGTAGTCAGGCGGAATTGGCAGCGATTATCGAGACTTTGTCGGCAGCCGATTCATCGTTCAAGGGGACGGTTCGGCCGTTTTTTGATAGGCTACCTTTTGAAGTGGGGGAGGAAGCAGCTATTGTAAAGGTGGTGGATGAGGCAATGGGGCGGGTATTGGGGGAAAAACGGTCGCATGTGGGAGCGACTTTCTGGACGGATGCGGCTATATTTGCGGCGGCAGGTATGGAGACGGCGCTGCTTGGGCCGGTTGGAGCGGGGCTGCATTCGGCTGTAGAATGGGTGGACGTAGCTTCATTGAATCAATTAACGGCCGTCTTGGCTCGGACGTGTATTCAGTATTGTAGGATAAATCCATGACAACTGGAAGGATGGTTCGGCTGGGGCTGCGGGAGAATTGGCCGCAGTTTGCATTATTGGTGGTTGTGAATGCCTTTGTTGGGGGGATGATTGGCTTGGAGCGGACGATTTTACCGTTGATTGCGGAAGAGGAGTTTGGGCTGATATCTAAGACGGCCGTTCTGTCTTTTCTCATCAGCTTTGGTTTTGTTAAAGCGCTTGCCAATTTATTCGCGGGTCGATTGGGGGATAATTACGGCCGAAAACCGATTTTAATTATTGGCTGGCTAGTTGGGTTGCTAGTCCCTGTTATCCTGATTTATGCACCTAACTGGGGTTGGGTTATTTTTGCTAATGTTTTGTTGGGGGTGAATCAGGGCTTCTGTTGGTCAACGACAGTGATCATGAAGATTGATTTGGTTGGGCCGAAACAGCGGGGGTTGGCGATGGGGCTGAATGAGTTTGCGGGTTATTTGGCTGTATCGTTGGCGGCTTTGATGACGGGTTATTTGGCGGCGCGGCATGGTTTTCGGCCTGTCCCGTTCGTGCCGGGGTTGTTTTTTGCAGGGTTGGGGCTGCTCTTGTCTATCTTTTTCGTGCGAGAGACGCGGGGTTTTTCGCAGCTTGAGGCTAAAATGGTGGCGGATGAGGGTGATGAGGCAGTGGATGATACGGCCGATTTGACCTTTGGGCAGGTATTCTTACAAACCAGTTGGCGGGACAAAGCCCTTTTTGCCGTTAGTCAGGCAGGTATGATTAATAATTTGAATGATGGCATGGTTTGGGGCTTGGTTCCTTTGTTGTTGGCGGGCTTTGATGTGCCTTTGGAGCAGGTGGCTATTGTGGCAGCGACCTATCCGGCGGTTTGGGGGATGGGACAGTTGGTGACGGGGGCGTTGAGTGATCGGTGGGGACGTAAGGGGCTGATTGTGGCGGGCATGTGGTTGCAGGCGATGGGAATATTCTTGTTTGTGGCAGGGCGAGAGATGACGGCCTGGATGGGGGCGGCCGTTCTGCTGGGCCTGGGAACGGCGATGGTCTATCCGACTTTATTAGCGGCCGTTTCGGATGTCGCCAATCCGGTTTGGCGGGGGTCGGCTATTGGCGTGTATCGTTTGTGGCGGGATAGTGGCTTTGCGATTGGGGGTATTTTAGCGGGGTTGCTGGCGGATGCGTTTAATATCTCGGTGGCTATTGGTGTTATTGGTGGTTTGACATTTGTCTCTGGTCTGTTGGTGTTGATTGTCATGCGGGAGACGTTGATTAGGGAGCGGTGATTGGGGGTTAGTTTGGTTCAATTATCAGGCTGTACTCGTTGATAGGAAATCTAGAACATGGCTGTTGAATAGTTCTGGTTTTTCCATGTTTAGCATATGGGCTACATCGGGGATGATGACTAAGTTGCTGTTTGGGATTTCGCCGACTAAACGGTGGGCCAAGTCTACTTTTTCCTCTAAATCGAGGTTGCCAACCATGATTTGAACGGGAATGGTTAGTTCAGAAAGACGGCCGATAGCTGGTGGTTCTAGGTCTATTTCGTCTAAGTCATTGGGGAAGTCTTTTTGGAAGATGTTTAGCTGCATCTCGTAAACTTGTTCCCGGACAGTGGGATCGACTTCGTTTGCTTCTCGGTGTGGGCCATCTACCCAGAAGCGAACGTTCAAATCGGTAGCCGCTTCCAGGTCGCCATTTTCCTCGGCCGCTTCTTCCTCTGCCCAAAAATCTCTAATCCGTTGTGAAGGGATGTCGCCGCTGACGCTGGGTGCGGCTAAGATTAATGCTTTGACATAGCTTGGGTGAGCCAGGGTGAAGTCGAGAGCAATTAAGCTGCCGAAGGAGATGCCTAGGAGATAGGTTTCTTGGATGTTTAAGAAGTCGAGGAGCGCTCGAACGTCGTCGAAGTTTGAGAAGGTGCCAGGAGGCATATCGGAACGGCCGAAGCCCCGCATGTCGTAGCGGATAACGCGGTAATTTTGGGCTAGGGCATCAAATTGAGTGTCCCACATACGGCCGTCTGCAACGCCGGCGTGTATTAATAGTAAGGGATGGCCTGTTCCTTTGACCTCGTAGTAAAGTTGGGCACCGTTGATGTTTGCTACATTTTTGGTCGCGTTCATGATTTGTCCTTATCTATTTTAGGAATACAGGTGAATTATAGAGAATTTAGTTATTGTTTCAATAGTCCAATCATTTTACTTCAAACCGAAATCGAAGAATAAGTCGAAAAAGTGAAAGAAATTGTGGCATTCTCATTTGCCATTAATATTTAAAAGTGCTATCCTAATCATTACTTTGTGATGGTTTAGGTTATGTAAAAACAGGAGGTTTTAATGTTTTCAAATTATGGATCTCGAAGGATTTTCAATATCGTTTCCATACCAATTGTTGTGATTTTATTTCTAGTGGCCTTGCTAGCTTTAATGATTAATCTTCCTTTGGAGGCTAGTGATGGAAATAAAGCACCGGGAGGATTTCCATTGATCGTTGGTACCTCATTAAATCCTACTGGTACCAGCCATGATTTGCATGAGGGTGATGTGGTAGGCAATACCTTCAATCCCCTGGGACTTAATAATTCGGTTGGTGGCGCGACCTATGATGCGGCTAACAATCGGGTGCTATTTACCTCTAGTGATGGTAGCAATAATATTGACCAATTGTATGAGTGGGTAGTTGGCAATCCGAGTGCAACCAATCTCGGCACGCTAATGGATGCTGCGGGTGGCCCGCAGCGGATTGATGGTCTGGCGATGTCTGGGGGTGTTCTATATGGAGCCTACGCTGGTAATGATGCGGATGATGGCCTTTGGACGATTGATCCAACAACACTCTTAGCCACCTCGATATATCCTTACTCGAATAGTATTAGTGGCATTGATGCCGATCCGAATACTGGCACTATTTATGGAGTGGATGATTCAACTGGCAATTTGGTTTCAATTGATCCGGCTGGTTCGATGGCGGTTATTGCCGCTTACCCAGCAGGTCAGACAGATATAGATGGTCTGGCTGTCGGTGATGACGGCCGTGCTTATCTTGTTACTGATGAACCAGGCTCATTTTACGTTTATAATCTCGGTACGAATAGCTATGAGACACCGTTGACAAACCCCTGGTCGTCTGCTGATACTTTCTCAGGCGCAGCTTTCATCGGTGGCGGTGGTGAACCGCCAATGCCAAGTATTGTCATGACCAAGACTGTTGACTTGGATCCAAATACGTGCGGAACGAGCAGCAATATTTCGATTCCATCGGGTGGCGGCGGTACAGTCATTGGCTACTGCTACACTGTTATGAATACTGGTAACATTACATTGCCACTTCATGATTTAGTAGACAGTGAGTTAGGCACAATCTTTACTGCCTTGAATTTTGACCTTGGCCCAGGCGCGAGTGTTGATACTGTAACTGCTGGGGCGATTGTTTCGGCCGTTATTACACAGACAACAACCAATGTTGCCACCTGGACAGCCTACATTGATACCGCTACGGCCGTGACAGATACATCTTCAGCTACTGTTTCCGTTTTGCCGCCAACAAGTGTAAGCTTGAGTGGCATAACGGGTAGTACAGGGTCTACGCCGTTGTTATTGGCTGCTTTATTAGTTGTTTTGATTGGAATTGGCGCGGCAATTTATCATAAACGATTTGCCTAAACGCCTACTTAAAAATTAGTAAAGTGAAGAGAGCGTGTCCTTATCGGATGCGCTCTTTTTTTTGGTGTTATAGCAAGATTGGTTTTTAAACTTTTTGGTGGTCAGGAATTGTGAACGGGGTATACTGAATTTGTTGAGTTTTATTAATTTTTAAGGGTGAAATGTACGATTTATTTGAATAGGAAGCATGATGATTAAGAAGCTGATTATTGTACTTGTAATAGGTACTGTTTTACTGGTTGGTTGTGATACTGAGCAGCAGCCGACACCGACACCGGAAGAACGGCCGACGCCAACGGCCGAAGTCGTCGAAGAAGTTACGCCGGATTCTTTGGCGGTTGAAGCGTCACCAATGGGGGATGGTAGCGTTTTGATTAGCGAGGTATTGACTGGTGTGCCAGGTGGTAATAATCAGGAGTTCATCGAGCTTTATAATCCTGGTGATGAGGCGGTTGATTTGGATGGCTGGTCGTTGTGGTATCTGTTGGGGGAAGGGCAGACAGAGTCGTTGGTTTATGAATGGCAAGGCCGGAATGATATTCCGAACTTTGGCCATTTATTGCTGATTCGGGCGGAGAAGACGTTTGGCATTATCGCGGATGGCTTTTTTGATGTGGCTCTATCAGAGTTTAAGGGTGGGTTGTTGTTGAAGGATGCAAATGATGAGGTTGTGGATGTGGTGGGTTGGGGCGATGCGCCAGCTGGCTATGTTGCGGGGAATCCAGCTGATGCGCCGACACCTGGGTCTAGTTTGCGGCGACTGCCAGGCGGGGAATTGGGTAATGGGCAAAACAGCGGCGATAATTCGGCCGATTTTGTCGTAGATAGTAGTCCGAATCCCCAGAACAGCGGTAGTCTGGCAGAACCAGCTCTTAACAGCAGCCTGGCTGTTCAAATGGTTTTTCCCGAATCTATTGAGCCAGGAACGACATTTGAGTACAGGGTAGATGTGAATAATTTAAGTGATAGATTCGTAACTGGGGTTGTGGTTAGCGCCCCAATTCCGGTTGGTTTTTCGGTTGATAGCGAGGCTGTTTCTGATGGCTGGATGGCGGTTCCCCTCGGGGATATTCCCCCTGGTCAAAGCGCGGCGACTTGGGTTGCATTGACAAGCCCTTTCACCTATGGCGAAATGACTATTCGAGGCTATTATGCTCAAGCAGAGGGCGAGGACCGAGTTTATGGGCAACCGACGATATTGGCGGTTGCTGGCGGCACGATTCCAATTGCTACTGCCAGAACGTTAGTTGGCAGCACGGTTACGGTTGAGGGGGTTGTCACGATGTACAGTGGCGGGTTTTTTGCGGGCAGCAGCAGTGTCAAATTCTATATTGATGATGGTACTGCGGGTATTCAAATCTTTGCCGATGGTGGCAATGGCATTGTTGAGGTGGATGTGGGTGATGTGGTTCGAGCAACGGGGCGTCTGGAATTTTTCCGTGACACGTTGGAGCTGATTCCAAGTGACCCTGGAGCTGATATTGAAATTGTGGGCAGTGAGACACCGCCGGAGCCTATCGTTATTTCTATTCCTGATAATGAAACGAATGATAATGTACTCGGCCGTTTGAATGTGGTTGAGGGTATTGCAACGAGCATTGTTGATGGCTCTTTTGATTATCAGATTGAGTTAGCTGATGAGCAGGGTAATTCGACCTTGGTGTTAATTGAGAAGATGACGGGGGTTACGGCGGAACCGCTTAATGTGGGCGATCGGTACCGGATTGTCGGTATTAGTGAATTTTATCAGGGCGAAAAGCAGGTTAAGCCCCGCTATCAGAGCGATATTGTGCAGGTTTTCCCGCCGACGCTGCGGCTGGAGTTGAGCGGTAAGAACAATGCGCTGCCGGGTGAAACCCTGCCTTATTCTATGACGCTTTATAATCATACGGCGGAACCGATGACTAATGTATTGCTGACTGCTGCGCTGCCAACAGGCGGTGCGACCCCGGTTGAGGTATTAGATGGCGGTGTGATTGAGGGTGGGGTAATTCGTTGGCAGATTGGTGAATTGGCGGCCGATGGTGGGGCAGCAACGGTTCGCTTTGTGGCTATGTTAGATGAGGATTCGAGCGGCATTGTGCAGTTTGGGCCGCTGAGCGCAACGGCCGACCAGTGGCCGGAGGCGACAACGACTGCACCGTATCTGACTTTTGCTGGAAGTGGGGTGCCGATTTGGGCAATCCAGGGCAGCGGGGCAAGCTCGCCATATGCACGGGCGAATGCGACAACGGAGGGGGTGGTGACGGCCGTTTTCCCGGATTTGAATGGTTTTTGGATTCAGGAGATTGAGAGTGACGACGACCCAGCTACCTCGGCCGGGCTGTTTGTGTTGATTGATAATTTGAATATTGAGGTAGCCCAGGGTGATTTGGTGCAGGTGAGGGGCCGGGTTAGAGAACTGTTCTCGCAGACGGTCCTCCATGTGGCTAGCCGAGATGGGGTTGTGGTGCTTGAGAGCGGCCTTTCTCTGCCAGAGCCAGTGGTGATTGATCCACCCCAGGAGAACGAGGCTGCGGAACAATACAAAGAGACTTTGGAGGGGATGCTGGTAACGTTGGGGGAACCCGCTGTTGTGGTTGCTCCCACTACCCGTTTTGGTGAATATGTACTCGTTTATGAACGTTGGGGCGTAGAGCATGTTGCCCGAACGGATCAGAGTGGCTTTTTTATATTTGTTGATGATGGGACAACGATGGCCCACAATGATCAGGAGACGATGGCTTATGCTGTGAAGACGGGGGATGTGGTGACGAATCTGACGGGGCCTTTGAACTACTCTTTTGGCAATTTTAAGATTGAGCCGTTGGGTGTTCCAGATATCGAGTTTGTAGAACGGCCGTTACCCACTTTGCCGCTTGATGGACAGGTTACTTTTAGCGTGGCGACGTTTAATGTCGAAAATCTCTTTGACCTGGTTGATCCACATCCATCTAGTCCGCCCCGGCCAACTTTGGATGAGTATCGCTTGAAGTTGACTAAGGTGGCGGAAGCGATTCTGGCGATGGGTGCGCCAGATATTATTGGTTTGCAAGAGGTTGAAAATATCGACGTATTGGAAGATTTGGTAGAGCAAGAGCAGTTGGCTGTATTTGGCTATGAACCGTATCTGATTGATGGGGACGATTCGCGAGGCATTGATGTGGCTTATCTGGTGCGAAGTGAAAGTGTGACCGTTGATGGTGTTGGCAGTTTTCCTGGGCCGAACAGTTTGACGAGCCGCCATCCACTGGTGTTGACGGCGACCGTTCACCTGAGGGATGAAGATAAAACTGTTTATGTATTGAACAATCATTTCTTATCGTTGTCGGCTGGGGAAGCGGCGACGGAAGGAACGAGAACAAATCAGGCGAGTTGGAATGTGACATTGGTGGAGCGGATTCGAGAAAATGACCCGACGGCGGCGATTGTTGTATTGGGTGATTTGAATTCATTCTTTGGAACGCCCCCGATTGAGACGCTGCAAGCGGCAGAGCTACGGCATGTGTATGAGTTTATTGGTGAAGGTGAACCTTTGCCGTATACCTACATTTTCGAGGGTATGACCCAGACTTTGGACCATATCTTGCTTTCTGCTGACTTATTTGCGGGATTGATATTGGTGGAAGTGTTGCATATTAATGCCGATTATCCTATTTGGAATTTGGCTGATTCAACGGCTCAGCATGTCTCTGACCATGATCCGGTGGTGGCCGTTATCGGATTTGAATAGCGTTCGATTTGGTTGCCGCAACATATCCATCTACTATAATCTGTTTCAAGTTATCGGCATTATTGAAAACAGGATGGACACATGGCTAAATATGTTGCAGCAATTGACCAGGGGACGACTAGCACACGTTGTATGATTTTTAATCATGGGGGGGAGTCGGTTGCAATTGACCAGTTAGAACATGAGCAGATTTATCCGCAGCCGGGATGGGTTGAGCATGATGCTCTTGAGATTTGGGAGCGAACCCAGGCTGTCGTGAAGGGAGCGATGAAGAAGGCTGGCATTGGGGCGGTTGACTTGGCGGCGGTTGGTATTACGAATCAGCGGGAAACGGCCGTCGTCTGGAACAAACACACTGGTCAGCCTTATGGCAATGCCATCGTCTGGCAGGACACTCGTACCGATAAGATTTGTAATAAGTTGGCAGAAGATGGGGGGCAGGATCGTTTTCGGGCCAAAGTCGGCTTGCCGTTGGCGACCTATTTTTCTGGGCCGAAAGTGCGCTGGATTCTGGATAATGTCGCCGGAGTTCGAGAAGGGGCCGAAAAGGGGGAGGCGATTTTTGGCAATATGGACAGTTGGATTATTTGGAATTTAACAGGTGGCGTGAACGGTGGCGTCCATGTGACTGACGTGACTAATGCCAGCCGGACGATGTTGATGGATTTGGAGAGTTTGGATTGGGATGAGGAGATCGCGGCCGTGATGAGCATACCGTTGTCGATGCTGCCCCGGATTGCTTCTTCTTCGGAGATTTATGGATACACGCTGGAAGATGGGCCGTTTGACGGCCGTGTTGCTGTAGCGGGAGACTTGGGCGATCAACAGGCGGCGACGGTGGGGCAGGCTTGCTTCAATGTGGGTGAAGGCAAGAACACCTACGGAACAGGCTGTTTTATGATTTTGAATACGGGGACAACGCCGGTGCATTCTGAACATGGGCTGCTGACGACGCTTTGTTATAAGTTTGGGGATGCGCCAGCCGTTTATGCGTTGGAAGGGTCGATTGCCATTGCCGGAGCATTGGTGCAGTGGCTGCGGGATAATTTGCAGATGATTGATTCGGCCGTTGAGGTGGAGGCGTTGGCCCGAACTGTTGAGGATAATGGCGGTATCTATTTTGTGCCGGCTTTCTCTGGTCTGTTCGCCCCCTATTGGCGGTCGGATGCGCGAGGGGTCATTGTGGGCCTAACCCGGTATGTGAACCGAGGCCACTTTGCCAGAGCGACGTTGGAGGCGACGGCTTTCCAGACAAGGGAAGTGGTGGATGCCATGAACCAGGATTCGGGAGTGACGTTGACAGCCCTGAAGGTGGACGGGGGTATGGTGCATAATAATTTATTGATGCAGTTCCAGGCGGATGTGTTGGGCGTGCCAGTGATACGGCCGAAGGTGGCGGAGACGACGGCGTTGGGCGCGGCTTATGCGGCTGGGTTGGCGGTTGGCTTTTGGCAGGATACGGCCGAGATGGCCCGGAATTGGGGCCAGGATAAGGAATGGTTGCCGGATTTGGAGAGTGAGGCGGGAGGAGCGTTGTATGGAAGGTGGAAGACGGCCGTTACTAGGACGTTCGATTGGGTTGATAATAATGAATAAAGAACAATGAATAATGAATTGTGAAGTTGAATTAGGGTGAGGAGTTGGAAAGGGTTTAAGGTTGGAAATGGTTGATGCGTAGAATAGAGACGGAAGTGCTGGTGATTGGAGGTGGGGCGACGGGGGCTGGTGTGGTGCAGGATTTGGCTATGCGGGGGTTTCGGGCGGTTCTGGTGGAGAAGCGAGACCTGACGCATGGGACGACGGGACGTTATCATGGGTTGCTGCACAGCGGCGGCCGTTATGTGGTGAAAGACCCGAAAGCGGCGACGGAATGTATTGAAGAAAACCGTATATTGCGCCGGATTATGCCCCATTGCCTGGAAGATACAGGCGGCTTTTTTGTGACTACACCCTGGGATGACCCGGCTTATGCTGATGATTTTGTGATGAATTGTGCCAGGGCAAGCGTGCCGTGCGAAGAGATACCCCTTAAGGTGATGCTGCGGGAAGAGCCACAATTGAACCCCCAAATTAGCCGCTGTTTTCGGGTTCCAGACGCGGCGGCTGATTCGTTTTTGGCGACTCAATGTGTGGCAGAGTCGGCCCGGCGGCATGGGGCTGAGATTTTGACTTACCATGAGGTGAAGCGATTGTTGCGGGAGGGGAATAAGGTTGTGGGAGCGGTATGTTATGATTTGGTGAAGGACGAGGAGGTGACGATTACGGCCGATATGGTCGTCAATGCCGCTGGGGCCTGGGCCGGAAAAATCGCTGAGACAATTGGGGTGATGGTTAATGTGCTAGCGGGCAAGGGGACGATGATTGCGGCCAATTATCGCATGGTCAATACTGTTATTAATCGCTGCAAGATGCCCGACGATGGGGATATCTTAGTCCCAATTCAGACGGTGGCTGTCATTGGAACGACTGACGAGCGAGTGCCGGATCCGGAAAAGTTTGCCATCGAGCAATGGGAGATTGATTTGATGTTAGAAGAGGGGGAGAAGTTGGTGCCGGGCTTTAAGGAGATGCGGATGCTGCGGGCTTGGGCTGGGGTTCGGCCACTTTATCAAGAGACGAAAGCGGCAGAAGGTAAGCCCGAAACGCGGGACGTAACTAGAGCTTATACCTTGCTTGACCATGACAAGCGGGATGGAGTCAGCGGCTTCATTACTATTACGGGGGGTAAATGGACGACTTACCGCCAGATGGCGGAGGTAACGGCCGATCGGGTGTGTGAGAAGTTGGGGGTTGAACGGCCGTGTAAGACAAAAGAGGAAATCTTACCGACCCTTTTTGCGCCGGAGGAGCGTAGTCCAGGGGGCTATCACTATCTTGGGGCGCGGCTGAAACGAACCGAGTCCAATGAAGATTATGGCAGCCTGATTTGTGAATGTGAGATGGCAACCAGGGCCGATGTTGAGCGAGCGATTAGAGAAGGTCAGGCGAAGACGGTTGATGATGTCCGACGAGATGTTCGCTTGGGGATGGGGCCGTGTCAGGGTGGATTTTGCACGCTGCGGGTGACGGGGATGATTCATGCAAGCATGAAGGATGATTTGGGAGAAACGGCCGTGACAGAATCTAATGTGGCTTTGCGCGATTTTTTACAGGAGCGGTGGAAGGGAATACGGCCGATACTGTGGGGCGACCAGTTGAAGCAAGAGCGGTTGGATGAGTTGATATATTTGAGCTTACTAAATACTGATCATTTGCCAGGAGAAGCGCAGTCCCGCTTGGGGCCAGCGATGTATGAGGTAGGGGAGGTTGAATAGGATCGCAGATGAGGCAGATTGAGCGACTTTAAGCAGATTTTTTGATTTGGAGTTAGCCGTGACTGGCAGTTTAATTGGGCTGGTCGAGGGTGGGGGATTCGCGGTGGATGAGGACCCCGCCGATGATTAGTCCGACTGCACCAACCTCTATCCAGGTTGGAATCTGTTGTAGAACGATGATACCGATGACGACGGCCGTAGCGGGCAGAAGGGCTACAAAGAGGGCGTAGGTTGAACGAGCGAGCCTGGTCATTGCTAATTGGTCAAATACATAGGGGATGACGGAAGAAGAAAGCCCCACACCAAGTCCAGCGGCCAGGGAAATTGGGTCAGTTAGTGCCGGAACAGCCCCAATTATGCCTAAGGGGGTGATGACAATGGCAGCAACGAGCATGGCTGCGCCAAGTCGATCAATGGGTTTCGTAGTTGGGTCAGAGCGTGAGATGCGGTGGGCTAAGATGATGTAAAGAGTAAAGAGGGTGGCATTGACAAATGCCCAGGCAAAGCCAATTGGCTCACCGCTAAAGTGGATATCGGTTAGGAGGTATACGCCTGTCACGGCAAGGGCCAAAGCCAAGAGGTTGCGTTGAGAATGACTGCCAAGCAAGGCCAATCCGATTGGGCCAAGAAATTCAATGGCCGCAACGGTACCGAGTGGAAGCCGATCGATAGCGATATAAAAGGAGTAATTCATAATGGCGAAGACAGCGCCAAGCCCAACGATGAGCCAGCGGGTTTCCTTATTAGTTACTCTAAACACTCGCCAGGGCTTGCGCCAGAGCGCGAACATAAAGGCGGCGGAGACGATTCGTAGCCAGGCCACGCCACTGACCGAAACACGGGCGAACAGCAGCACTGCGAACGATGGCCCTAAATAATGGAAAACTGCGCTCAACACAAAATATAGGTGGGGCGGCACGTTCAAGGTTGGGACTGATTTTCTAATAAAATACATCAGGTTTCCTGAAATGGATTTCTATATTACTTGATGATAGTATAGAAAAACGGAGTCGTACAAGGCATTGTTAAGGTATTGGAGAGGTTATGGTTAAAGATGTAAGGGAAAATGAAACATTTACTTATCAGGTTGATTCTGAGGTAATTGATGCTATTAATATTCAGCTTTTGGAAGAACTTCAGAATGATCCCCGACTGACGATGGCCGAACTTGGGCGGCGGATTGGTATGTCATCGCCTGCGGTTGCTGAACGCATTAGACGATTGGAGGAAGCGGGCGTATTGAGAGGATACTATGTGGAATTGGACCCGGCGGCTCTTGGTCTTCCGATTGGCGCTTATGTGCGTATCCGTCCAAACCCAGGCCAACTCCCTAAGATAATTGCGCTTGCTCAACAGATTCCTGAAGTTGTCGAATGTCATCGAGTTACGGGGGAAGATTGCTTTATCATGAAGGTTTATATTCCTGCGATTAGCCAGCTTGACCGCCTCCTAGATAGGTTTCTTCTTCATGGCTCAACAACGACATCAATTATTCAATCTTCTCCGGTTCCTCATCGACCACCGCCTTTACCTAACGTTCACTGAGGGTGCGATAATTGCTGTGCTGGGCTATCATCCACTAATTATTTCCCATGACAGGACAGTCGGATTTAACCAACTTCAACTAACGATTGGCAAATGAAAAAGAGGCAATTGAACACGTGAATAAAGGAACCCTTGTGATTGGGGCTGGGTTGGCGGGATTGACGGCTGCATGGCAGACGGCCGTTTCTGGGGCGAAGGTGCAGGTGATTGCCAAAGGCTGGGGAGCGACTTATTGGCACAGTGGCTGTATTGATCTGTTTGGTTTTCCTTCGCATAGTGAATTGGGTGGCACGACAGAGAGCGAAGCCCTTGAAGAGGGTCAGGAGGATGGGTCGCTTCGAGCAGGGGTTGAGCGGTTGATAAAGGAACGGCCGTCACACCCTTATGCCTTAGTTGGAACGGCGGGGATTGAGCAAGCATTAGAGACTTTCAAGGTGTTGTGTACCAGGGCTGGCTATCCATTGCAAGGGTCGCTTGAAAAGAATTGGTTACTGCCTTCGGCTGCGGGGGCGATACGGCCGACTTGTTTGGCCCCGGAGACGATGACGGCGGGCGATTTGAGGCAGCATGGCCCGATGTTGATCGTGGGCTTTAAGCAGTTTGTTGATTTCTATCCAGAGTTGATTGCTGATAATCTGAGTTTGCAAGGGGTTCCGGCGGCCCATTTGACCCTGGATATGCCGGAGTTGGCCGGGCGGAGAACGATGAATTCAGTTGTGCTGACTCAGCTGATGGCTAAAGAATCATTTCAAGAGGCGCTGGTTTCGAGGATACTACCTAATTTGGGCCAGGCTGAGCGGGTTGGTTTTCCGGCCGTTTTTGGCGATTATCGGCAGGCGATGGATATTAAGGCGGCGCTGGAAGTGGGATTGGGACGGCCGATTTTTGAGATTCCAGGGTTGCCGCCTTCGATTCCTGGAATGCGGCTGCATGACATTTTGAAGGCGGCTATCGAAAAGGCTGGGGGGCAGGTGAATGTCGGTATGGAAGCGGTGGGCGCTGATGTTGAAGGGGGGCGGGTCTCGGCCGTTTATGCGGAGGCGGCTGTTCGGCGGCGAGCGCACCGATATGATCGTTATATCTTAGCAACAGGTGGTATTTTGGGTGGCGGGATTCAGGCAGGGCATGACGGCCGTGTTCGGGAGGTGGTCTTTGATTTGCCTGTGGCGGGTGTGGACGGCCGTGCTGGCTGGTTTGGACAAGACTTTATAGCCTCGGATGGGCATCCTATTTTTGAGGCGGGTATTCGGGTCGATGAGGATTTTCGGCCGATCGATGAAGCAGGACGGCCGATTTATGATAATCTTTACATTGCGGGAACGACATTGGCTGGGAGCGATGCGATTCGGGAGCGGGCGTTTGACGGAGTAGCATTGGTGACGGGGTTTGGAGTTGGTAGCATTCAATAAGTAGTTACACGGCAAGAACAGAGGAATCGAATTTCGTCAATAATTAGACCTTTCATGCACCAGATGACTGAATGGGTCGGGGGTTGGCGCTTGGAGAAATTTGCTTGACAAAGGGATTAAATCAGTATAATATCATCTTACTGACCGACGGTCGGTCAGTAAGTAAGATTGTTGCACATAATAGTGGCAGTTAGATCAACGGTTTATTTGAAGAGGAGTAGGATTTGGTACGGATTGTTAAAGAGTATGATGAGCGGCAGAAAGAGCTGCTGAATACGGCCCAAGGCCTGTTTTACACCAAAGGCTATAGTCAAACATCAGTGCGAGACATTATTGATGCTATTGGTATCGCAAAGGGAACGTTTTACCATTACTTCGACTCCAAAGTAGCTTTGCTAGAGGCGTTAGTGGCTCAACTGATTGATCAGTCGATGGTTATGTTTGAATCGATCGCGGAGGATGAGTCGTTAGATGCCTTAACGAAGATGAGCCGCATTTTCAATGTGATTGGCAATTGGAAGACAGAGCGGAAGGCAGAGCTGCTGGTTGTGATGCGGGCGCTTTACCGCGATGAGAATATCTTGTTGATGCATAAGATAAAGAGAAGCTCGGTTGCGGCCGTTATTCCCCCTTTGGCAATGGTCATAGAGCAGGGCGTAAGAGAGGGCGTATTTGATGTGGAGTCGGCTAAGGATTCGGCCGAAATTTTCATCACCACCTCTCAGGGATTTTCAGAAGCCTTTGCTCACATTTTGCTCAATGCGGAGGAGTATGAAAAACCGGCCGAAGTGGTTCGGCGAAAAAAAGTGGCTTATGAACGGGCAATTGAGCGGACATTAGGCGCACCAATTGGCTCTTTGCCGTTGTTCGACGGAGCGATTATTGATGCCTGGTTTGAATAGTTGTTAGGTTGAACCGATTTGGTTTGCACTTGGTGACTATTTTTGAAGGAGTTTTATGATGGATTATGCGATTTCAGTTAAGGGTTTAAGTTACAGTTATGGTGATAATCTGGCGGTGGACAATATATCGTTTGATGTTGCTCCGGGCGAGGTAATCGGGTTCCTGGGGCCAAATGGGGCAGGGAAGTCGACGACGGTAAAGATGTTGACGGGTCAATTGACTCCAGCTACTGGGTCAGCCACACTTTTGGGTTTGGACATTGTCAGTGAGCGGAAGCAGGTTCAGCAGCAGATCGGCATCTCTTTTGAGAATAGCAATCTGTATGAACAGATGAGCGCGGTCGAAAATTTGAACCTTTTTGCCCGCTTATATGGCGTAAAGGATTTTAATGCGCTGAGTTTGTTGGAAAAGGTCGGATTAGCCGGGCGCGAAAAGGAACGGGTGGCTACCTATTCTAAAGGGATGAAGCAGCGTTTGATGCTGGCCCGGGCGATGGTTAGTAATCCTAAGATACTCTTTTTGGACGAACCAACTGATGGGTTGGACCCGGTTTCATCCCAAACCATTCATGCGCTAATTCGGAGCGCCACCGCTCAGGGAACGACTGTTTTTCTGACAACCCATGACATGGTTGAAGCGGACAAGCTGTCCAATCGGGTGGCCTTTATTGACAAGGGCAAAATTGTGGCCTTGGATAAGCCCTCGAAGCTGAAACAGCAATATGGTCAACGCGCCTTAAAGGTGGAGGTGGAGACGGCCGACGGCGAGACTGAAATTCGAGAGGTGTCGCTCGATGATGGACAGACAGCCCAGGCCGTCTTTGATTTGTTCAAAAGCGAACGGGTTGTGACAGTTCATAGTGAAGAGGCAACACTGGAAGATATCTTTGTTGATATTACTGGCAGGGGGTTACAAGGATGATCGGCGCACTTGTCTTGAAGGACATTAAACTATTCTTTCGGAATCAATTTTTTGCTGTGATCACAGTCATCGGTCTGGTAGCCTACACGGCGATCTATTTTCTGTTACCAGCAGAAGTAAATGATGCCTTTAACCTGGCGATTTATTTGGAGAATCCGGCCGCTACAATGGTTGATGAAACTTTCGCTGAGTTTATGGATTTCACCCTCTTTGAATCTGAGGCTGCGATGTTGACTGCTTTGGAGGATGATGGGGGTGAGTTCTTCCTGGGGTTGTCTATCTCGGAAGCGGAAGCGGCGGCGATTGTTGATGGCAGATCAGCCGAAATTGATGCTTATTATGCCCCTGGTATTGCGGCCGAAACGAAGCAGGTCTATGATGATTTACTGGTTGTCGTAGCTAATGCGGCGAATCCGGCAGCGGCGGCTAATTTCGGCCGTATTAATGAATCCAACGTCGTGTTGGGTAATGATATGTTAGAAACGCCGATTACGATTCGGGATCGGATTATTCCGATGCTTCTTCTTTTCACCCTTTCGGTTGAGGTCTTGGGCTTAGCGACCCTTATTATGCGAGAAGTGGAGAGTGGAACGGCACGGGCAGTTATTACTTCTCCATTGCGGTTGCATCAGTTCTTTACGAGCAAAGCGTTGATGGGCATGATTCTGGCTTTTAGCCAACTCATCATATTGGTTGCGATAACGGGCAAGATAAGTACATCGCCGTTGTTATTAACCGCGACCTTGCTGCTTGGCAGCTTCTTGATTGTGGGTATAGGCTTCCTCATCGCTGCCATTTCAAAGGACAATATGTCGGTTTTGGCCTGGGGCATGTTTATCATCATTCTGTTTTCTATCCCGGCTGTGGCGGTCATGCTGCCTGGTTTAGCGACTGGTTGGATTGAGGTGATTCCTTCCTACTTTTTGGTCGATTCTTTGCATCGGATATTGAATTTTGATGCTGGCTGGGCTGATGTCGGCCGTAATTTATTCATGCTATTTGCGATTGGTGCGGGGACGCTGCTAATAGGTTCGGCAGCATTAAGGAGGCGTTTCTAATGAATATACAACGGGTTTTTATCTTGCTAGCTAAGGAGTTGCGGCAAGGAGCGACGAACTTTTTCTTTATCTATTCACTGGTCATGCCGGTGGCGCTCAGTTTGCTGGTGGCGCTTGTCTTTGGCGACCTGTTTGCTCAAACACCCCGCTTAGGTATCTATGATGCTGATGGAAACGGCCGAGTCACGACGACGCTGCTGGAACATGAGAGCATTAATACGACGGTTTATGCGTCTGAGGCGGCGTTGGAAACGGCCGTTGAGCGTGGCACGGTTGAGTTTGGGCTGAGTCTTCCGGCTGGCTTTGATGAGGCGATGGCAAATGGAGACGAAGTTGCTTTTACCTCTTATCGTTGGGGTGAAGCAGGTGTCAACAGCTTACTGTTGCTGGAAACGGCGGTGGGTCGGGCGATTGTTGATGGAACTGGGGTTGAATTCCCCGTGAGCGTCAAATCCGTGCAGTTGGGGAATGCAGATACAGCTACCTGGTCGCAACGGTTGTTGCCCCTTATCCTGCTTATGTCGGTGATGATGGGGGGCTTGCTTATTCCTGCATCATCCCTCATCGAGGAGAAGCAGAAGCGAACACTGTCGGCCTTAACAACGACACCTACTACTTTACTAGACGTTTACCTGTCTAAGGCTGGACTAGGCTTTATCATTAGTGGCATTATGGGGGTTGTTATTCTAGTGTTGAACAATGCCTTTGGAAATCAACCGCTCTTGTTGGTGACAGTAGTTGCTTTGGGGGCATTAATGGCCTCTTCTATCGGTATCATCATGGGCTCGTTGGTTAATGATATGGATGCCTTGATGGGGGTGATTAAAGCCTTTGGCATCGTGCTATTTGCGCCAGGCATATTGGAGATGTTTCCGTCGTTGCCAGATTGGATCGGCCGTCTTTTCCCGACCTACTATATGCTAAACCCCTTGTTGGAAGTTAGCCAAAATGGGGCTGGTTTGAGTGATATTGGGGTGGAATTGGCTATTTTGGCGGCCATTACTGGTATCTTGTTGTTAGTTTTGACACGCGTTATTGAGCGTCAGCAGAGGCAGTTGGCGTTGGCTAGTTAGAACAAGCGAAAAGTTTGTAATGCCCAAAGTTAGCCACTGATCCTGTCATTCCTGCGAAGGCAGGAATCCAATCGTGTAGATTCCCGCCTTCGCGGGAATGACAGTTGGGATATCTAATGAAAACCTACTACATCTATATCATGGCGAGTAGGAAAAATGGAACGCTTTATATTGGGATGACTAACGATTTGCGCCGCCGTGTTTGGCAGCATAAGAATGATGTGCATGAAGGATTTACAAAAAAGTATGGCGTACATAGGTTAGTGTGGTTTGAGATGACGAATGATGTACGAGCAGCGATTGTGCGGGAGAAGCAGATGAAGAAATGGAAACGGAAGTGGAAGATTAATTTGATTGAGAAGTAGATTCCTAGACTGGTGGAGCGTTTTCTGTTTGTTCGGTATTGACAGAACAAACAGAAGACAATAAAATTGCTCTTAGATTCAAGTCGCTGGAATGGGAGGTTATTTAGTTGAGTACCGATGAAAAATTAAGGAAGTATGCCGAAGATGTGGCCCTCTATTTTGAGCAAACAGGTTTGTCCCGCAGCATGGGACGAATCTTGGGCTGGCTGCTGGTTTCAGAGCCACCTCACCAGTCGATGACAGATTTAGTCGATGGATTGCAAATAAGTAAAAGTTCAGTCAGCACTGCAACTCGGACTTTGATGCAATTTGGTCTGATTGAGCGGATTAGCTTACCCGGTATTCGACAGGATTACTATCAGATGACTGAAGGGGTTTGGAAGAACGCCTTTAGGCAACGATACAACCAGGTAACTGAGATAAGAAAGCTTGCTGACCGAGGTTTAGAGATATTGGCTGATAAACCTGTTGAACAGCGAAGTCGGCTGCAAGAGATGCGAGATTTATACGCATTTATGGAACAGGAGGTTCCCCGCTTATTAGAGCGATGGGAAGAAATCCAAACTGAACGGGAGCGTGAAAGGAATTACAATGAGTGAAAATGTTATCGAAACGAAGGATTTGACCGTTTTTTACGGCAAACATCGGGGCATTCAAGATGTAAATATGGTGGTGAAGAAGGGGGAGGTTTATGGTTTTTTAGGGCCAAATGGGGCTGGCAAGACGACGACGCAGCGGACGTTGTTGGATGTGATACGGCCGACTTCTGGCAAGGCAACTATCTTTGGCATGGACAGCCGAGAGCAGGGGGTAGAAATTCGGAAACGGGTTGGCTATTTGCCCGGCGAATTGGCGCTATATGCTAGTATGAAAGCAACCGAATTTTTCGAGATGTTTGAATATTTGCGGGTTGGCAATGGAGCGAAAGGTTACTGGCGAGAGTTGGCGGAACGGTTGGATTTAGATATTAGTCGTCGTATCCGGGAATTTTCGCGGGGTAATAAACAGAAAGTGGGGATTGTCGCTGCGTTTATGAGTCAACCAGACTTACTTATCTTGGATGAGCCGACTGGTGGGCTGGATCCATTGGTGCAGCAAACGGTTTTAGAGATGGTTCAGGAAGTTAAGGAGGACGGCCGTACCGTCTTTTTCTCTTCCCACATTTTGTCAGAAGTCCAGGCAGTATGTGATTGGGTTGGCATAATTCGCGATGGTCAACTCGTTGAAACAAAAGGCGTAAAGGATTTATTCGCCCAGAGTATGAAGCGGATAAGTTTAGTCTTTTCCGAAATGCCACCGGATGGTGCATTTAATGTGGACGGTGTGACGGAAATAAGCCGTACAGACCAGAGCCTTTTATTGGAACTGAGCGATAATTTGCCAAATGTATTAGCAAAGGCTGCTCAATATGAGGTTGTTGATATTGATACCCATACAGTTTCATTGGAAGACATTTTTCTGTCTTACTACGGCAAGGGCAATGGAGGAAACGATGCTTAGGCTAATTATTCAGGAGATAAAATTTCGACGGAACGGCATAATTGGGTGGGGATTGGGTTTGTGTTTTTTTCCCCTGCTCTATATCTCCATCTACCCATCTGTAGCCGAAGAAATGGCTGGATTGGCTGACCTGGAGATTTATCAGGCGATGGGGGTTAATCTTGGTACGTTTGAGGATTGGGTAGCTTCTATCCTATTTCTTTTTGTACCTATGATTCTCTCTATTTATGCCTTCATTAATGGCACAGGCACGTTAGCGGCCGAGGAAGAAGACGGCCGTCTTGAGATGATGGTGACGCTGCCGTTGGAACGCTGGCAAATTGTCACTGCCAAAGCAATTGCCCTTTCAATCGCAACCTTCATCATTCTTGTTATCGTCTCGTTGGTCAGCGCTTTAGTATTTTTGGGCATTCAAAGTCAAGTTGAGACAGATGTGTCGGTTGTCACTTTGGTGCTTTCAATGCTTGCCACCTGGCCCTTGGTCTTTGCTATGGCTATGATGAGTATGTTCTTTGCGGCCTTTTGTTCAAGGCGGCGGATTGCGGCCCTGATAATGACCGCCATTCTCATCTCCGCTTATTTCGGTGCCAATCTCATTACCCAAGTATCCTCCCTGGAATCATTGGAGCCAATATTCCTCTTTTCTTACCTGGACAGCACCGCTAATGGCGTTGTCAATGGTCAGGCGACGGGGGATGTAATGGTCTTGATGGGTTTGGGATTGGTCAGTTTTGTATTGGCTGTCTACTTTTTTAGTCAGCGAGATTTAACGGTGGGAATGTGGCCCTGGCAGCGTGCAAAAGCTGGGATGTAATTTCTGACCTAAGTCATAATAAAAAAGCCACGAATTACACGAATGGAACGAATTTGCAGACATTAATTCGTAAATTTAGTGATAATTCGTGGCTAGTGCATCGCCAATCTTCTTTTGACGGACTGAAATTGGCGATGCCATCGTGTTCCTTCAAATTTTTTATTCGACAGCATGTGTTTGGCGGAACACTGGTCTTTTTATCTAGCCCTTACTGTGAGGGGGCTATTTATTATTGGCCGATACAGGTCGGCGGGAGCGCTTGTTGTTTTGTTTATGATGTCCCTGATTTTTTGGGCGACGATTATTGCGGCGATTTCGATTGTGATTACCGCCCTTTTTTGAGCGGCGATTGGAGCCATTCCGGGAGCCTTGTTGACGACCGTTCGGCGTAATCAATTCGGGCGTGAACTCTCCATAATCGAACGATTCTAGTTGACGGCGTTCGAGTGGTTCGCCCAGGAGCCTTTCAATGTCCCGAACCATGATGCCATCATCGGCCGTTGCAAAGGTAAAAGCTTCGCCTGACTCTTCGGCTCGACCAGTACGGCCAATACGGTGAGTGTACGCGTCCACTGTGTCGGGCATATCGAAGTTGATGACATGGGAAATGTCTGACACGTCGATACCACGAGAAGCGACATCCGTTGCTACCAATATGTCATGTTTGCCGTTGCGGAAGCCGTTAATGGCTCGCTGGCGGTTGTTTTGGGTCATGTTGCCTTGTAACGCCGCTGCTTTGTGGCCCCTTTTTTCTAGGTCACGAGCCAGGTTTCTGGCGCGGTACTTGGTGCGGGTGAAGACTAAGACCCGGCCAGTTCTTGTTTGGTTTAACATAGCAAACAAGAATTTCTTTTTCATCTTCTGGGTTACAGGAAAAATGGCGTGGGAAACGGTTTTGGCTGGCGCTACCATCCCGATTTGAACTGTGACGGGGTTGTTTAGAATTTTTTCTGATAGATCCCGAATGTCTTTGGGCATGGTTGCCGAAAAGAAAAGGGTCTGTTTGCGGTTTGGGACGAGTTTTAGGATGCGGCGAATATCGGGTAAAAACCCCATATCACACATCCGGTCTGCTTCATCTAAGACCAATATCTCGACTTTGGAAAGGTCGATTTCGCCTTCGCCAGCCAAATCTAGTAAACGGCCGGGGCAGGCGACCACGATATCAACGCCGCCTTTCAGGGCATGAATTTGACGGCCTTTGCCAACGCCGCCGTAGATGGTTGTGCTTCGTAGTTTGGTTTGTTTGCCGAAACCTCTTGTTGCTTCATGGATTTGCTCGGCTAGTTCGCGGGTTGGTACAACGATGAGGGCGCGGACTTTGCGTCGTGGGCCTGTAGTCAGTCGATGCAGGATGGGCAGCATGAAAGCGGCCGTTTTGCCTGTGCCAGTTTGGGCCAAACCCATGACATCACGCCCTTGCATGACGTGGGGGATGGCTTGTTTTTGAATGGGGGTGGGGGTAATAAATCCAGCTTTCTTGACACCAGCCAGCAGGCGTGGATCAAGATTGAAATCTTTGAAATTCACTAAAAATGTCTCCTTGACTATACAAAGCCAAGTCGCACTCTTAGCCTGAATAATGTATTTACGGCCGTTTCTATGACCGTCTAATTTGAATTGTTTACTACGGCCGACTATCTATTGGAAATCGACCTGAAGTTGAAGTATAGGCGATCATATGGGATTTTGCACCTTCTACATGAGAAGGATATCAGAAACAGGGGTAATGCTCGCTTAGATAGTCACTTGAATGATTGGAAAATGGGAGGGGTTAATCGTATTTGACTTATGGTATAATTAGTCGAAGTTTCACCATAAATTTTACCTTTGCGAACAAGTTGCTTTGAACGATTTATTAATTAATCTGCTCAAATTTATAGAGAAAAGGGAAGCGTTGTATTTCCGAACGATTACCGTTTTAATGATAATCGTACTTTTTCTGGCGGCTGAAAGATTTCAGGATGTTGTTTTATTTGTTTCAATTGGTCTTTTGATTGGGGGAATATATTATCGCCGAAAAGGTGATCTCATCGACATTGGGACGTTGATTGGGGCGGGGGTGGGTCTGGCTTTCTACTTTATCTATTTTCTTCTTCGGGGCATATTCAGTTTCCTATAAAGACGATAGCCTCTGCCTCTGGTCTATATACCTGATATAGAGGAATAATGTACCTCAAATATAGCTTCTTTGAGCCAATTTTCAGTTAGTATTTCCAATCAAAATCGAAGTTTATTGAAAATTGATAGCTGCAACCTGCAGGCTCACTTTCCTGAAAATGGCGCCTGGGCAGTCTTGAGGAGAAGACCCAATGAAGAAAAATACGATAATCGCGATGCTTTTTATGTTGCTGGCTGCCTTAATGTTGGCCGCTTGTGATGGTTCAGATAATGATAATACATCTGAGACACAATCGAATGGGGAAGAAACAACGGCCGTATCACAAGAAGATGAGCAGCCAGATGTGGAGGTGGATTCTAGTGGGAATGAGGGTGGCATTGAAGGATTTTTGGAGCAAATCAATAATGGCTCGTTGCCGAAGACTGGTGGTGAAGGGACGTTGAATTATGGATTGGGATATTTCCTATACTATGCGCAAATCAATCCAACTGGGCTTGATAATTTAATATATAATGGCCTGGTTATTCATAAGCAGCTTGCAGATGGGGAAATTTCGGCCGATTCGCTCACAAATGGACAGCAAAATTTACTTGACATCACGGATGGTATTGTATTAAACCCAGATATTGGCTTGACCGACCAGATTGGCCAAAGCGTTGAGGCAAGGGAAGCAATTTTGGCTCGCCTAACAGCCGACCAGAAAGGAATGTCGCCAGAGGAGGCGTTAGACTCTAATGAAGTGGTCGGGATTGCTGCCCTTAATTCGGGGGCGGATATCGGTCGTAAATACCTCGTTTATGGGCAAGATACCCCTGATTCTGATTTTGAATTCATCGGAGTCATCATTGTCGTTGATGCCAGTGGCGTGGCTGGAAGCGGCCAAACTTACAGTTTTCAGGGTTGGGACAGTCTGCCATTATTGGGTGATTCTTCTGGCCCGTTCTGGAATGATATTCCGACTGGTGTTTCTGGGGATCCGGCAAATACGGCCGAAGGGCGACCGGGCGTCTTACTTATCAGCGAAAGCAAATATGAGGAAATTAAATAACCTAATAGGATGGTCAAAAGGGGGGGAGCCATTTGGTGAGTCAATAAAATCTTCTGTAAATCCCTTTACACCGAGCTAGTTCAGTACACGATACCCACTCCTCTAATCCCGGATTACCTAGCGCGTCTCTCAATATTTGGGAACGTAATGGGAACGATAAATGACTAATGTGGCCTTTGTATTTAATGACACATGTACTTGTTCGGAGGCTACATAAATGAATAAATCACCATATTCTCGGCTAATTATTATTATTTCAGTCGTTCTTCTTTTTGGGGCTTTGGTAACAACCGTTCACAAACTGATGGCTGCTGAAAATACACCTGTCATCGTTGAAGTCGATGATGATGGGGATGTTGGTGTTGGCACGGCCGTTGCTGTCAACAGCCTCAACGAAATCGTCATAGCCTATTTTGACGCGACAAATTTAATGCTAAAGGTGGCTGTTTGCGAAACCAAAAATTGCTACAGTCCTGACATCGAAGTTGTAGACAATACGCCTGGGGTCGGTGTCAATCCAGAGATCGTTATCAACGAAGATGATAGACCCGTTATCAGTTACTTCGATATTAATAACGGTGATCTTAAGTTAGCGGTTTGTGATGATTCGTTTTGTACGAACGCCAATATTGAAGTCGTTGATTCGGCTGGAAATGTCGGCTTGAGCAGTTCAATCGTTTTGGACGATGCAGGACGGCCGATTATCAGCTATTACGATGTCACGAACCTGCAATTGAAGATTGCTTATTGCAACAACTTGACCTGTACGGCCCCTAATCTGGTAATCGTTGACAGCACCGACAATCCCGGATTGTTCTCTTCCCTTTCATTAGATGATAATGGTTTGGCTGTTGTTGCCTATCAAGAAGCTGTCAATGAAGACCTGAAAATTGCCTTCTGTAATGATGCAAGTTGCAGTGCGCCCACCATTAAGACCCTGGACTCCGTAGATGATTCTGGATCATTTCCCTCTCTGGCAATAATTTCTGGCCGGATTTTTGTTAGCTATCTTCGCACTGATGGGGCTACAGTTGATGTAAAGGTGGCCCGCTGCGATGACTTTGATTGTAACGCTGTTACGATCGTACATCTGATTGACATGCAGGCTGCTTTATATAGTTCGATGGTTATGAATGACCAGGGTGAGCTATATGTAAGCTTTTTTGACGCTAGTGAAGGCGATTTGATAGTAGCCGCTTGCAAAGTCGATCCTTCAATTGCATGTAAAGGCGCAACCTTTACTCGCGTTGATCGCTTCTTTATGACAGGTTTGCATACCTCCATCACACTTGACCATGACGGTACACCGATTATCAGTTATCACGACCTGGATGAACTGGCTTTGAACTTAGCTTCCTGTCCGCTGTGTCGAGTGCCAACACGAACTGACCTTGGACCAGTTTCCAACCAGGATAGTATCTCTATCGTCATGACAGAGATTGGCAATCCGATTGTCACTTATCAAGATACGGCCGATAACGCCTTTTACCTCGTTTATTGCCAAGACCCGATTTGCAGCGAGGTTGAGAAGACTGACTTAGGGTCAAACCTGCACATCAATCCCTCTATGGCGCTCCAGGAAAACGGCCGTCCCGCAGTCGTTTATTATCACGCCGCTACAAACGAACTCAAATATACAGTCTGTAATAACGACGATTGCACGGACAACACAACTAATGTTATCGAATTTGATGGCTATGATCCATCGCTCCAGTTCGACAGCCAGGGATTGCCAATCATCTCTTATTACAATGCGACAGAGAACGAACTTCAGTTGGCTTATTGTAATGAAATCACTTGTTCGGCCCCTGCTAAGGTGATAGTAGATGATACCAGCGATGTGGGTAGGTTTTCTCAAATGATATTGACCCCAGAAGACTATCCAATTATCAGTTACTACGATGCAACCAATAACACAATTAAATATGCTATTTGCAATGATGTCGTCTGTTCCGCCCCCCTTATTGACGATACGCAGCCAACTGATGGGCCATTCAGCACTTTAGCATTAGCCGATAATGGTAAGCTCTTCATTGCCTTCTACAACAACGGTGGCCAATCATTGAATATTTTCAGATGTACCTTGCCTTGTAACTCGACTGGCATTGCTGTACTGGATAATACGACCGCAGATGTTGGTTGGGACATCTCTATGGCGCTTAGCGACGACGGCCGTCCCCTTGTTAGCTATTACGATGTTGAAAACGGGGCGCTCAGACTCGCTGCGTGCCAATGGCAGGCTTGCTCGTTGGGCGCAACCCTAAGCGTGATAGACGTATTAGGCGGCGACAACGGCCGTTTCTCCCAAATGGTCTTGAACGGCCGAGGTGAGCCAGTGATTGCCCATGCCAACATGAGTGTACCTACTGCTCGCGTTGTTGTTTATGATGCTGAACCAATCCTTTATGAGGTCTATGCTCCGATCGTTATGAACCCGTAAAGTACGTTCGAGGGACTCTGCCTTATCTGTAAAAGGTAGAGTCTCTCATCCCCACTGTTTTTTCCAGATTCTATATAGTTTTCCAAAATTTAACTTTGTGTAACTTCTTTCATTCGAGGATTTAAAATGAAAAACCAAAGATTTACCTACTTATTGTTTATTCCTATCTTGTTAGCCCTTATTCTTGTGGCATTTGGTGGCGGAACAAGTAGCTCTATTGCTGCTGGTGGCGCTTGCTATCAAGTTTATATGCCTTTTGTAACTGGTTCAGGCAGCGGGGGCGGCGCGCCAACCTCTATTAACCTCTGTGAACCAGATGGTGGCCCGGTTAGTGAAGTTGAAGCCGATTTTAATGGTGATGGCTATGCTGATTTAGCCATTGGTAGCCCCTTCGAGAGCGTCTTCTTCAATGGGTCAGATGTTGAAGAGGCTGGAGCAGTAAACGTCATATATGGCTCACCCATCGGCTTATCGTCAATTGGCAACCAGATTTGGAGCCGGGATAGTGTGGACGTGTGGCGCGATCCACAGGCTTATGACCATTTTGGCCATGACTTGGCGGTCGGCGACTTCGATGATGATGGATATGATGATCTGGCTATTAGTGTCCCTAACTCTTCTGCAAATTGGCCATTAGTTGATAATGCTGGTGTCGTTCATGTGCTGTACGGTTCGGTTGCTGGCTTAACGGCCGATGGCAATCAGCTCTGGGCACAATCCACTGGCCTCCAAGGGGATTCTCAATTTAACGATTTCTTTGGAACGGCCGTTACAGCTGGTGACTTCGATTATGATGGCTATGACGACTTGGCTGTTGGCGTTATCGGTGAAACAGTGAATGGGGTAGATGATGCCGGGGCAATTAATGTCATTTATGGAACCAGTATTGGGCTTGATACACCAAATAATCAGCTAATTACCCAGGCTTTGGGTGGTGTCACGACTTCACCTGGAAATGACGATTACTTTGGCTATGAAATGACGACTGGTGATTTCAACTCCGATGGCATTGAAGACCTTGCCGTTGGCATTCCTGATGAAGATATTCCAACTCCTGGAGGAGACCTCACCGATGCCGGAGCCATCCAAATCATCTATGGTAATGGGTATGGGTTGGTAGACACCTTTACAAATTCAGTTACAGGTGACTTTTGGTATGCTGACAGCAATCCTTTCGTGGCTGGCGCATTAGAAGCATACGACCGATTTGGACACAGTCTTGCGGCTGGTGACTTTAATGATGATAGCTATGACGACTTGGCCGTTGGTATTCCATCAGAGACGCATGGTTCTGGTGGCGGGGCGATCTTGTTTGCTGGCGCTATAAATGTCTTTTATGGTTCGATATCTGGCCTTGATGCTACTGCTGCTTGGCCGGCCCAAATCTGGCACCAGGGTAGCCCTGGTATGCCCGATCAGCCTGAGTTTGCTGAGCGCTTTGGCTATTCGTTGGCAGCCGGAGATTTCGACAATGATGGCTATGAAGATCTGGCAATTGGTATTCCTTTTGAAACGAATGGCATTGGTGTTGACTTTGGTGCGGTTAATGTGATGTTTGGCACTTCTGTTGGTCTTACAGCAGCAAATAATCAATTCCTGCTTGAGGGACCATTACAGTCTGAACATTTGGATCAGTTTGGTCATTCTTTGGTGGCCGATGATTTTGATGGTGATGGCTTCGTTGATTTGGCAATTGGCATACCAAATGATACGCCAGATGTCGTTCTCAATACTGGTAGTGTTGTTGTTCGCTATAGTAATAGCAACGGTGTACCAGGCGATATTGGACAACAGAAATGGCACCAGGGCAGCCCTGGTATTATTGGTGCACCTGAAACGGATGAACGCTTTGGTGACACATTGCCTTAATTGAATCGATATGGGTAGCTTAGCTCCCTTGGCTCCCTTATCCTGATTATAAAAATGAAAAACCCGGCTCTTAGAAATGAGAACCGGGTTTTTTCTATCTATTAGTCACCATTCTTAAAAAGTTCCCCAATTAACACTTCATCGCCAGTTACTGATTCCTGGTCTTGGATGTCAATATCGCCGACGGTGAGTACGGCCGTTACTTGAATGCTTGGATTATCTGTCAGCACGGTTCGATTGATTACCAGCGGTATGGTTAACGTGCCAACGCCCTCTGAAATAGTTATATTTCTAGAGGCGAAAACAGTGCCGTCTATCCCAGAAGCGCTCACCATTATTTCGGCCGTTTGTTCGCTAAAGACGTGATAGGTCATGGTCACATTCAAAACTAATTGGCCTACTTCATCTACTGCCCAACTTAAATCTTCAAAAAAGAATTCATCCTCAAGGAAAGAGAACACTAAGGCTTGTTCATTTTCGGGCAATATTTCGTTACCAGGAAAAACGTTTATCCAAGCGTCGATTGTTTCACCATAACGGTTAATACGAGCAAAGAAAGTTACTCCCTCTATTGGTTCGCCGTTAGCGGTCAAGAAAGTACTGCTTAACCTTATAGTAATGGGTATTTGGCCGCTTCCTGAGCTGATGGGGGTAACTTCATAACCGCTTGTTCTTCCACTCTCATCAAAATACTCGTACCCTACTACGAGTAAAGCATGATCATAATCAAACAATGTATAGGCGGTTAAGAGATTAATTTCATAGACAGTCTCATCAGTTACACCATAAACATCGACATCGCTGGGTCTACTGATCTGGATGATCTCGGCCGTAGTTGGTGGAATTTCGGCCGTCAGATCAACGGTCCAACCATCCAAAAAGTCGATGTAAAGCCGATCGTTTCTGCTTGAATTTTCACTTTCCAATATTAGGATTAACTCAAGGGGTACATTTTGCCCGGAAATCTCTTTTAGTTCTGTAAGTGGTAGGATTATTTCGACTGTTCCACTGCTGCCGGCGATCAATTTTTCGACGGTTAGCACATCACGTTGTCCATCTGCTAATTTGACGGTGAGTTTTGCTTGTTGGACGGTTTTTAATTCGTACCCAAATTTGGCGTTTATGGTTTCATAGTGACCGACCGTCTGGCCTTGTGGGACATCAGCTGAGATTAGCCAGGCTATATCTGTGGCTAATTCAACAATTGGCACTTCGACTTCTTCTCCAACGACAATGGAGGTGGGGCGGGCGGGGTCTAGCTGGTTTGGTTCGGCCGTTGGGCTGCCTGCCCCTGGTACGATTTCTGCTCCGGCTGACATTTGGGACAGCCAGAAGAAGAGAGGAATGCCGATTAATATGACCAAGCCGCCGAGGGCGACGCTTAATTTCCTGAAGGTAAAACGATTTTCATTCATTGTCATCTGCTCCAATAGCTCTTGACGCATTTGGCGTTTGAGTGTTGGAGGTAGTGGTTCAGTCTGCGGTTTGCTTTGCCGTAAACGGCCTTCTAAATCTTTGAATTCATCATGAAAAGACATCGTACACGACCTCCTTTTCTAATGTTGCCATTTGCTTACGTAATCTTTTTAAGGCCCGGTGCAGGCGGACAGCCACATTCCGCGATGAACAGTTCAATACCTCGCCAATTTCCTTGTGAGTCAACTCCTCGTAGTAGGAGAGTCGCAAGATTTCCTGGTCGCGTATTGGTAGTTGACCTAGCGCAATTTGAATCTCGTCATACTGCTGCCAGCGTTGAACCGTTGCTTCAACTTGTTGGGGGCTGAGGAAACGGCCGACTAAGGGCAACTGTCGATTTTGTTTGCGATAGTGCTGGGCGATTTCGCTGCGAGCGATTTTGTAGAGCCAAGCGCCAAAACTTGTGCCTCGCCATTCATAGCGGGGCAGGTTCTTCAGAGCTTTTTCAAACGTTGCCGATACGATGTCTTGGGCGACGGCCGTATCCCGGGTTTCTCGCTGGGCATAGGCGTAAATTCGCTCGACATAGTGATCATATAGGGCGGCAAAGGCTTGTGGCTCGGCTTTGGCCCGCTGCACCAGTTGTGCTTCATTTTCCATGTATTGTTCCTAGATCGATCAGGGTCTTTACACTTATATAATGCAGTAGACGGCCGATTATTTCAGGCCATTCTTTTTTTGCCACGAATTGAATGAATGAAACAAATTTTTTCAGGACCTAATGATCGAGAGCATTTTTTGGAGTCTATCTTGTTGAGTTGTAAGGTCGGCTAGCGCTTGGGTTGGCCTAAGGTTTATTAGGGTTGTCAGTTTTAGGGGGAACGGGGTTTGGCCGGAAAGGGTCAGAACGGGAGCGGGGACTTTATGGCCATAGTGGATTGATGCCCAACCTTGAATGGGGTTGGTTTCGCCTTTGATGATGTTGGGGGTCAAGAGTGGGGAATTGTCGAGGAGGAATTGAACGGCCGTCTCATTGACCTTGGTATGTATCGTCTCGGCCATTTTCTCAACTTCTGCTCCTATTGGAAAGTGCCAATGTTGCTCGATTTGGTGAGTGCCTGTGCCAGAAAGATAATCTTCTACCAGAATCCAATTCGGTTTTTGAAAAAATACTGTGCGACGGTGGGTGATACCCAGGTTGGCATAACCATCATGTTCGGCGGTGCATAAATCGTAGTCGTGATTTGATTGCCAATTAAGCATTTTCACCGTTGCCCGCTGCCCCCATAAAAAATCGCCTCGCATCTCGCTTTGGTCTAAGCCATCTATCACAATGGTGTTATGGGCAGATGTTCCCCGGAAAAATCGGCGCCACTCGCCTCCCTCCCGATAGGCGTAGGTGCCTGGATCAATGAGAATGGGAGCGTCTCCAACTGTTAACAGCAAACTTAACGCATCGGCATGACCGTGTGCGGCCAATGATAAGTACCCCAGAGGGCCAACATCAAAAAGTATCTTTGTATCCTTTTGTTGCAGCAGGGCATAGCCACCTTCTCTGAATAGGTTGGAGGATTGAGGTTTCGGCCGTTTTTCTAACTGCTGGAATGTTTCGCACCCTGATTGACCAAACAGCCAGTGGCTTTTTTCATCCCATTCGCCTGCCATTATTTTGATTTCTGGGTTATTCAGCAAAATGGCGGCGCTGGCGAAGATTGAGCGAAACCGATTGGCTTGTGGTCTATCATCTAAGACAATAACACGGCCGTCATCGCTGTCACCAATTGCTGGAACATTTCCTTGAGGGTCCATAATACTGCTAATAAAAGTGCAAGCTGCCTCAAGACGCTCTTTCCAAACGGTTGGAATAGCGATGCCTTGTTGAATGGCCGCTTGCCAGACCAGTAAGTAAAAGTCCAAATCGAAGGCTAGATAGTTCATGGCCTGTTCGGCTGGCACGCCGTCGGCATAGATTTGTTTTCTTATTTCGGCCGTTAAAATCGCCATTCCCCGTTCTCGCCATTCCTTTGCTTCCTTCAACCAGGGTAAGGTTAGACCGACAAAAACCAGGCCAGCCGCCTCTCCTATTAGGTGATTGTTGGCCGAGCTAAACTTTGAAAGATGACGACCGATAAAGTCGGTCTGGGCGACTAGGGCTGAGATAATACGGCCGAATAATGGTTCTGTTAACGATGGGGAGCGACGAATGAAATTTAAGGCCCAAATCCAATTGATAACCCGAATGGCATTTCCTAAAGCGCTGCTCCAATTTACCCCCATAAAAGGGGGATTGGCTTCAATCCAGCTTTCAAATTGATGGCACAATGCCTGGGCGAATCGTTCGTCGCCAGTAAGCCAATAGGCTTTGCCCAGGGTGACGAAATGGAGATGGCGATTCAACTCTCGTACCCATTTAACGCCGCCTATCGTCTGTCCATCGCGTACATCAACCGCTGCCCAGAAGTCATGGGGCCAAGATTTTTGGGTTAAGGGGTCTTTTGACCATTGGATGGGCTTGTCTAAGGGCAAGATACGGCCGAATAATTCAATCTTGTCTTGAAGCAATAACGTCGCAGCCGCCATCGTTGATTCAATGCCTTCGTCGTATCGGTTCTTTATTTGCGCCCGAAATTCAGTTGAATTCTGATGAGAAAAGTTGTCCCAGCCATTCATTTTGAATTGGTGGAAACGGTTGGCTGGCATTTGATAGGGTGAGAAGTGATGGTTTGGCTTGCGAACGGCCGAACGCTCCTGCAAGATTGTTAATTGATTGCCCAATCGGTAAACAATCTCTCCTGGCCCCATACTAACAAGCCGATTGGTGTACCATTTGAGTTTGTTAATTTTTGACGGCTTCATATAGCTCTAAAACCTTTGCCGCCTGGAGGCGCATATCATGTTGCTTGATACTATCTTTTGCTACAGCAGCCATCTGCTGCCGCATAAGTGAATCAGTTATTAATGATTTGAGCGAGGTGGCCAGCGATTTGGCATCATTAACGGGAAACAAGAGGCCGTTATAGCCAGGGCGGATACTTTCGATTAGGCCGCCGACTTCGGCCGCAATGACGGGCGTTCCAGCGGCTAATGCTTCTATTGCTACTAAGCCAAACGGCTCTGTTCGGGATGGGACGACACAAATGTCGGCGGCTGCCATCCAGGTGAGAACATCTTCTGGTTGGACTGAGCCAATCATTTCAATTGTTTCCGCAAGGTTCAACTCTCGGATTTTTTTGATCAGGGAGCGGCTTTCAGGGCCTTGGCCGCCGATGAACACTTGTAAATCGGCCGTTTCTCTTAGTTCTGCTATGGCATCGATTAGCAAATCCGGCCCTTTGCGTTTTAGGAGATTGCCGATGAACAGCACAATTCGCTTATCCTCCGATATTTGAAGCTGCCGCCGAGCTTGCTGTTGGTTGGGAATTGTATCTGGGATTAGGACGCCCATATTGATGCAGGCTACAGAGCCAGCGGGTATGTTGAGAATTTCTTCTATCTTTTCCTGCTGGACGTGACCAACCGCAATAATTTTGTCTGCCTTGGATAAGACCCCTCGAACGAGTCTACGAATAAGAGGATGCCGCTGCTCAAAAGTGTTTGTGAATGCTCCGTGTGAGGTGATGATGAAGGGTTTGCGACGAACGGCTGCTAAGAAAGCGCCATATAACCCTGCTGGTAGTACCCAATGAGCATGAACAAGGTCAATGGGTTTTGAAACGGCCGCCCACAGGACCATAAGCCCTAACTTAAAATATTTCCAGGTAGTGTAATATAATCCGCTCCTGCTTTCCCCTGGACTATAAACTTGAAGGCTTAAGCCCGCTTCTTGGTGCATTTCGACATGCCTCTCGACATGTTTTCCGGCATAGGGTTTTGATTTGTTGGGATAGCTGTTGGTTACGATGATGATGTTCATCTTGGTTATGTGGTTGGCCCTTTAACGCCAACTGCTCCGAATATGTAGGCGGTAGAAGTAGCTTAGTCCCTTTTGAAGACCTTTCTCTTTGATGTGAAAGCGGGCAGAGGCGAGGCCGTCGTATAGGTGGAACAAACGACGGGACAATGACGATAGGGGTTGGTGTTGACGGCCGTAATGGACTATATAAGGCGTGTTTTCTTCAAGGGCAGACCAGGCGATCTCTTCAATTCGTTGAATTTGTTTTTTGGAAAGGCGGTTGTGGAATTTTCCGGTGTTGTCTTGAACAATGTCGGTGCGCCCTTTAGCATCCCCTAGATTTTCAGACGGCCGATCCAGGGCCAACATCTCTGGTACAAAATCACAGCTTAGAAATTGACAAACATCTCTCAATACTATTTCCGGTTCAGCTAAGAGCTGCTCGTAGAATATCTCCTGGTAGTTATTACCCAATATGAGGGCGGTTTTTCTGGCTTGTCGCAACGTTCTCTGCCAAACATCGGCTGCCAGAAGGAGATGTTTGCCCCAAGCATTGTTGACCGACAAAGCATAATCGCGCGGGTCTCGGATGATGTGCAAAAAACGGGCTTCTTCAAACAGGCTGGCTAGCAAGGTCATATGGGTGACATAGCCGGGTGTTTTGTCGCCCCAAATAAAGGCTTGGCCGTTCTCATGGGGGGCGTAATAGCGCAGAATCGTTTCAAGTATGGGAGGCCAACTACTTAGATCGGTTTGGTACTTCAATTCATCGGCCGTCATCTGCTTGCCGCGTCGGGCCATGTTTTCATAAAAAGGGGTTTGGCGAAATTCGGCGAAGAAGGCGTTAAACGCGGCCGTTTCGTCAAAGTTGGGTGAACGGCCGAAACGGGCTAGCCAAAAGGGGATGAAGTGGGTTTCTGATTCCGGGATGGCGATTTTGGGATTTTGGTTGAGCAAATCCCGAATGAGTTTGGTGCCGCTGCGGGGCAGTCCAACGATGAACAATGGGCCAGCGAAGGTTTTGGTTGTCACTAAAAGTATCCTAAATCGCGGAGACGTTGTTCGGTGGCGGACAGATCCAGGTCGGCCGTGTCCGAGTCAAATCCGGCGCCGATATAGTCGGTCTCGATGAGTCTTCGTAGTTGGCTGGCCTTTTCTTTGAATTTGTTTGCGATATTGTGTTGTTCGGCTGGATCGACCGTTAAATCGTACAGCTCTTCCTGCCCCGCTATTTGCGGTCGGTATATATATTTCCAGCCATTATGACGAACGCCCAAGACCCATTTAGGTGATTGTAACAGAATGGTATCGCCACTGGCTTCCAGGAAGGCGGGCGTTTCTGGCAATGGTTGGCCTTTGGCTAAGGGCCAGGCGGATTGGCCTGTGGTCGTCGGCACTTTTGGCAACCTGGCTGCATCAATTAAGGTTGGCAGTAAGTCGATTTGGCGGATTTGTTGGTTGATTGGGGCGGTTGGTTTGGACACCGCTTGAGCGATTGGTTCGCCCCAGATTAGCAGTGGAACTTTTGTCAGGTAATCGTAGATGTGGTAGCCGTGCCAGTTCGCTTTTGGTTTGTCTGGCATGGTGATTTTTCGCAGCCGAGCCAGCCCTTTGCGCCAGAGTTCATCTATTTTGTTTGTCTCTACCCATTCACCATGATCCCCGGTTAGGGCGCCGATGATGGGATGTTTGGCGCTATTGATGGCCGCATGCCAGACTCTTTTGATTTGTCGATCCATACCGCCCATCGCTTTTTCGTAGGGGGTTCCAGGGAGGTTAGTAGATTCGGCCGTTATTCGGCGGGGTTGATGCAGCTCCCAAAGGTGTAACAAAATCACCCAGGGTTCTTTGAATCGTTCTGTCTGTAGCTCTTCGATGAAACGGTCGCCCCAATCGCTGTCGAGATAGTCGCTTCTGTTTCGACATTCATAATAATCAAAGCCATGAGCTAGACCGGTCTCTTCAAACAAGGGGCCGGTCATTAATGCGTAAGTGTGGTAGCCCTGGTTTTTGAGATGGGGGATGAGGGTCAGGTCTTCTTGTTTGGGGCGTTGGCTGGAGAGAAATCGAACGCCATGTTCGACAGGATAACGGCCGCTTAAAATTGAGGTGAAGTTGGGGGTGGTGATGCTCATCGTCGAAATCATGTTGTTGAACAAGACCCCTTGCTGGCCCATTCTATCCAGGAAAGGAGTTTCGGCTTGGCCTATTTCTCCCGAAAAATAATCGCTCCTCAAACAATCGGCCACGATCAACAAGACATTTGGCCGGGTCACTTTCGCAACGCCTCATACGCATCTAAGAGAAATTGCTTTTGATGTTCCCAAGCTAACTCGTTCTCGATTCTAGAACGGCCGCGTGCGCCCATCGCTGCCCGTTGTTCATGGTCTGCCAGAAGATCAACAATCTTCTGGGCTAAGTCGGGAATGCTGCCTGGTTTGGCATAAACGGCTGCGTCGGCCGCAGACACACGGGACTCTTTCAAATCGAAGGTCACAATGGGCTTTGCAAAGGCCATGTATTCTAGGATTTTATTCATTGTTGAGGCATCGCCATAAGGGGTTTTGGGCATTGTATCGACGCAAATGTCTGTGGTGGAGAGATAGTTAATGACCGTTTCTTTATCTGCCCAACCTGTAAAAAGCATATGCTCAACGACCTGCCGTTCCTGACTGAGCTGTTGTAATCCAGGCAGGGCATCGCCCGATCCCATGACGACGAAGAATATATCCTGGCGGTTCATTTTGTGAATGATGTGGTCTGCCACTTCGACAAAAGCATCGACTCCGTCCTGGGGATTTAATACCCCTAAATAACTTACCATGTAGCAATGTTCTTGTTTGAGTCGCTCATCGGCCGTTCTGGGTTGAAACTGTTTGTGATCTGGTCCGCTGCGAACGATATAGATTTTTTCTGGTGGGAAATTGCCTCGTTTGATGGCTACTTCCTGGTGGGATTCGTTGGTGGTTAGGACGATATCGGCCGTCTTAAAGGTCAATCGCTCTAATAAAACCAGCAGTTTATAGGCCAGCCCCTGTTTGCCGAACCGCGAGTAGTACATCTCCGGCGATAAATCATGGTGGTCAAAGAGAAATTTTTTGCCAAACAGCTTGTAAAATACCCCAATCAGCCAAAAGGTCTCTGGTGGATTACAGGCATGGATAATGTCAAAGCCTGGGCGAATGGCGATTCGGAGCGAAAGCCAAAGGGTCATTATCCAGCAGTAAGAAAATTCCCAGATAAAACTTACTGTGCCGCTTGTTGGGGGTGGCGCAGGATAACGGTATAGATGAACGCCTTCTAACAGTTCGTAGGAGGCGGCTGCTTTTTGGCCTCCTTTAATTGAAATGACAGAAACAGTATAGCCCGCGTCTCGCAAGGTCGTTGCCTCTAACCAGACTCGGCGATCGTTTGGCACGGGTAAGTTCTCTACGATTATTAAGACCTTGCCGACTGAGCTTTTTTGGGGATTACCTTCGTTGAAGGTTTTGCCTTTATCTGACAACTTGTCACTATTTCCTTAACAGCGAAAATCGCCGCATAAGATAGGGTAATAACGGGCCTCGGCGGCCGGAATTGGCTTGGAGCGCACGAAAAAATGCCAGGGGGGTGGATAACAATAGGCTGATTAATTTAATCCAGGAGATGGAAAGGTCGGCCGTTTCATAGCCTAACCGCTGCATATGTTTTTGATTGATTTTTTGAACCCACCAGATTTCTTCCTGGGTCAAACAGTCAGTCCATTTGCCAACTGAGCCTTGAAATATACCACTTGCCTCTGATTGGTCGAATGAGCTGTTATGTGATTCGATTTCTAGTAAACGGCCGTCATATTCTAGGCCTGTGTGGGCGCAAATTTCTTTAACTAAGTGGGCGGGTTCAGCTACTAGCGATTCATAGCGGAGCCGCATCATATTATCTGATTGTTGGATTATGGGGTCATTTAAGGCGATGTTGACGGAATTGCGCCAGAGGACGGCCGTCATAATTGGATGGTAGAGGTCTTTGATCCGTTCCGGGGTGCGAGAGGAGCGCCAGAAATTTTTGTACGAACACAGGAAATCTCGCGGGTCACGTACACAGATGATGATGGCTGCATGGGGGAAGAATTGTAGTATCGTTTTCAGATAAAAAAGATGTTTTGGGGTGTCGTCACAATAGCGTCTGTTTTTGTTTTCATCGAGCGCTTCCGTAAAGGCTCGATACAACCCATCATAGCCGCCTCCATTGGCAAGGGCTTGAGCACCGAGTTGCGCTGGCTGAATTACGCGATTGACGGCCGTTTGACCTTGCTCTTGATTGAAACGATCAAATACAGTCATCAAACGGTTGACGGCCGCTGACATCTCAGCTTCTGTTTCTAAAGCGCCAAATTCTCGCCGATTGGCCCAAATATCCTCGAAAAAATGAGTCTCGCCGAGGGCGTGCACTTTAGGATGCCGCCCTAAAATTTTGGAAACCAGGGTTGTTCCGGCGCGGGGGGTTCCTACGATGAAGATCGGCCGAAAATTAGCGGTCAAGTTGGCGTGGTCCTTGGCGTGGTTGATGTGAATTAGTATATTGTGTTGGACTCATTCCGGTATTTTATTTCACCTCTGGGAAGATAAGCAACTCGCTAATTTGGTTGGGAGGGCGAAGCGGCTGTTGCCAGTTAGCGTGGTGTGGGCTTCCTACCCAATGGCGGCCACCGGTACGATTGCGCTCCATAAGTTATTCTTTCCAAAAATGTTCTAAATCGACCCCTAAACCATCGGCTAAGCGGTTGACGAAGGCATAATAGCCTGTTACCTGGTTTATATCGAGGATAGCTGCATCGCTAAATCCGGCCGCCCTTAATTCGATTACATCTGTTTCTACCATTTCCCAGGGACGAAGGGTGAGCTTTTCGACGTAGGTTAACATGGCCCGGTCGGCGGTATTTAACGAAGCCTCTCGCCAATTCGCACTCAATTGATTCACCAGGGCTTCATCTTTTGTCAGGCGGAGCAGACCTGCTCCGTGATGTTTTATTCAGTAGTGGCAGCGGTTGGCGGCCGAAGCGACGACGGCAATCATCTCTCGTTGAATGCGGCTTAAATCGGAACGCCCGCGCATGAGATGGGCGTATAAATCGTAGTGAGCTTTAAGCGATTTGATGTTTAGGCTGTGAATCTTGAGGATGTTATCAACGCTGCCGTCCGGTTCGGCGTATTGATCGTATAGCTCTTTGAGACGGCCGTCTGCTTCATCTTCTTGTATGACCTTTATCCATGCCATTTGGTTTTGACCTCCTTTGCAAATAGCTCGCGCAAACTTCCTCTTTATGATTGGGTTTCTAGACCCTTCATCTGACATGACCCGTTTGGTTTGTGTTATGCCTCAATAAACCAATATTGATTGTAACTATACACGTCATTTCTGCGAAGGCAGGAATCCAAAGGCTTGGATTCCCGCCTTCGCGGGTATGACAGTCGAAAGAGACCTGTCTAGTTACTATTGATAAGCCTAACCTTGCGGCGGGGCAGGCTGTCATTCAGTTGAGGGAGTGGCAGGTTGGTGAAACTTTCGGATGGGAAATCCGTATAGGGGGCCATTATGATTGAACAAAGAGGAACATTGAATAGTCTCGGCCGTATTTTGAAAAGCCAAGCCACTATTTTGGGCGCTTTTGTTGCCTTTATCTGGCTCTTGGAAATTATTGATTTGGTGATTTTTGGAAATGGGTTGAATGGGTTGGGGGTTCGGCCGCGTACCTTTGGTGGGCTGGTGGGTATCTTCTTCATGCCTTTTTTGCATAATGGCTTGGGGCATGTGCTGGCGAACACTATTCCTTTTGTGGTGTTGGGGTGGTTTGTGATGCTGCGAAGAACGGCCGATTTCTTTTTTGTCTCTTTTATTGTCGTCTTGGTTAGTGGGTTGGGTGTTTGGCTCTTGGGTGGATCGAACACTGTTCATATCGGGGCCAGTGGGTTGGTGTTCGGCTATTTTGGATTCCTAATTGTCCGTAGCTATTTTGAACGCAGTTTTTTCTCTATTCTTATAACGATTGTTGTTATATTTATTTATGGTGGACTTATTTGGGGTGTCTTGCCTAGTGTCCAGAGTGGTGTTTCCTGGTTAGGGCATTTCTTTGGCTTTGTGGGTGGGGGGTATGCGGCTTATTTGATTTCGAGAAGGGTCAGTCGAACTTATCAAGGTGGGAGAATATTGTAGAAGTTGGGAGCATAGAGGGGAGTCTGAGGATTAGCAGAAAAATTGGCAATTTGTCCAACAAGAAAACATCTGAGGAGAGGCGGTTAGCGCTTTGGCCGCTGCTTCCTCAGATGTTTTTGCTTTACGCTTTTATCTGATTAGCAGCCGCAGCCACTGCCGCCGCAACAACCTGGATCATATTTGGTCATTTTGTCACCTCCGATTAGAATTTTGGGAATAGTGTTACATAGATGGCCGTCTATATGTTTGACCATATTATATAGATGAATGTCGATATGTCAAGGATTAAATGAAAATTCGTAATTGGGAAATCATAGGGAAGGGTTAGAGGGATTAACATGAAGAAGGAATATCAAATTGTTCGGGCGGAGCATGAGCATTTGGAGGTGTTGGCTCCTTTGTTTGATGCGTATCGAGTTTTTTATGAACAGCCATCTGATTTGTCGGCTGCTCATGATTTTCTAAAAGCGCGGTTAAGTCGTTTGGAATCGGCCGTTTTTCTAGCCATTTCTCCTGAAGGCGAGGGGCTTGGGTTTACTCAACTGTATCCTTCCTTTGGTTCAGTCAGTCTATGTCGGTTGTGGATTTTATATGATCTGTATGTGACACCACCAGTGCGGCGGTTGGGGGTGGGACGGGCTTTGATGCAACGGGCGCATCAATTTGCGGCTGATTCTGGGGCAAAAATCGTCGAACTGTCTACAGCTAAAGACAATTACCAGGCGCAGGCGCTTTATGAGTCGCTGGGCTATGTGCGGGACACTGATTTTTATTCTTATGAATTGTTGCTGAAGAAGTAAAAGGGTATGATTGGTTGTTAAGATGGCTGCTTCGGACTCGCGAAAATCGGCTCCTTCCCGGCTGGCGGATCGGCTGGCGATGGCTCGACACGGCCGTTTTGTGGGCCGGGAAGCGGAATTGGCGCTGTTTCGCTCGGCGCTTCTGGTGGAGGAACCTGATTTCGCTCTATTGTACATTTATGGTCCCGGCGGGGTAGGGAAGACGACGCTCCTGAATGAATATCTGAGAATGGCGACGAAGGTTGGCCGGACGGTTGTCTTGTTAGACGGCCGAAATATTGACGTTTCTCCCACCGGGTTTCAGGAGGCTTTTCAGGCGGCGTTAGAAATGGGGGGTGGCGCTGGGATGATGGCGGACGATCTTGTTCTGTTTGTTGACACCTACGAGCTACTTGCTCCATTGGACAACTGGTTGCGAGGGCGCTATTTCCCACAACTTCCTCCAAACGTTTTAATCGTTCTGGCAGGTCGCCAACTGCCTGCTGCTGCCTGGCAGGTTGACCCCGGGTGGAGCGATCTAACTCGCGTTGTCTCGCTGCGGAATCTGCGACCGGAAGAGAGTCAGACTTACCTGACGGTTCGAGGTGTTCCAGTGGAAAGTCATGCCGAGGTACTGGCTTTTACACATGGACATCCATTGGCCCTGTCATTGGTGGCAGATGTTTTGAGCCAAGGTGACAAGTTGGCAGGATTTAATTTTAAAACAGAACCGGATGTGGTGCGGATGTTATTGGAGCGATTTACCCGGAATGTGCCAGATGCCCAGCATCGGCTGGCACTCGAAATTTGCGCCCATGTGCGGGTCATGACGGAAGGATTGTTGGCCCATTTTTTAGGAAAAGAGGATGCGTACTCACTTTTTAACTGGTTGATCGGCCTGTCGTTTATTCAGCGGAATGGTCAGGGGCTTGTCCCACACGACCTGGCCCGCGATGTACTGGATGCGGACTTTCGCTGGCGTGACCCTCAGCGTTACGAGGAGACTCACCACCAGGTGCGTCAATATTACGAGCAGGAAATCAGAAAAGGGGCGGCCCACTCTGTTTCGGCCGATTTGCTTTATCTGATAAATTACTACGCGGCTGTCAATCCCTTTTTTGAATGGGAGATATTAAACCGGGCTTATATGGAACCCGCCACAGCGGCAGATTATGATTTCATTCTGGAGAAGGTAAGAGAGTATGAGGGAGAGCAGTCGGCCGAGATTGCCCAATACTGGCTGCAGAAACGACCTGAGGCATTTATTATGTTTCATACGGCCGAAGAAAGACAGTTCGGTTTTGTTGTTGTCTTGATGGTGGCGGAGATTATGGAGGAGGATGCCAGAGCAGACCCGGTTATGGAAGCCGCTCGAAATTTTTTGCGACCGTACTTGCCGCTTCGACCGGGCGAGCTGTTGAACTTCGTTCGTTTTTGGATGGGGGAGGATCAGTATCAGGGAGTGGAAATGCAGACCCTGGTGGCGTTGAGTTCGACCCATACCTGGTTGAACTATCCGAATATGGGCTGGACGTTTGCTTGTACGGCCGAACCGCGAGATTGGCAGGAGATGTTTGCCTTATTTAATTTCGATTTTACTGGCGAAGTGAACTTTACGGTTGGGGGGCATCAGTATGGTGTTTTTACTCATGACTGGCGTAAAGAACCGGTTGCCGATTGGCTAGATTGGCTTGGGGGGCAATATTTTCGTTATGGATTGGAAGAAGTACCGCAAACACAGCCTCCTCAACCACCCGTATTGACGCTTTCCCAACCGGAATTTGCAGAGGCGGTACGGCAGGCGCTGCGCGATTTTACGCGGCCGGACTTGCTAAATAGCAACCCACTGCTGCGGTCGAGATTGGTGCTGGAAACGGCCGAGAATACGCCGACCCCAGCTACCCTTCAAGCGTTAATTGAAGATGCGGCGGGTGTGTTGACGGCTAACCCGAAAGACGAGAAGTTTTATTCGGCCGTTTACCGTACCTACTTGAAACCGGCCCCCAGCCAAGAAACAGCGGCCGAACTGCTTGACCTCCCCCTCGGAACCTATCGCTACCGTCTTGCCAAAGGGGTAGAGCGAATTACGGAGTGGCTCTGGCGGCGGGAAATTCAAGGATACTGGGGCTAGATAGGGTGGGGGCCTGTAAAAATTCAGCGTAAATTCAACATTTTTTCACCTGGAAATTGGACAGTTTAGCTCGCTATCCTGTATCCAATGAATTATTGAACGGCCGTAAGTTGTACAGACTATCCTAATTGATGTGCAAGTACAGAATGGCCGCAGCGTAATTATTAGGAGATACAAAAATGGTAGCTGATGTGAAGCAACGAGATTATCAAGAAATTATGACCCACACGGATTCGGAGTTAGATCGTTTGATTGAGCAGGCTCGTTTTTTTGGCGACCTGACGGAACAGGTATTCCAACAAGCCGGGTTAGGGTCGGGAATGCGGGTATTGGATATTGGCTGTGGGGTCGGAGACGTTTCCTTTTTGGCGGCCAAGTTGGTTGGGCCGAATGGACAGGTGATTGGGGTGGATAAGTCACCCGAGGCAGTCGCGTTGGCCTCTCAACGGGCAGTGGCAGCGGGGCTGACGAATGTTCAGTTTGTGACGGCCGATTTAATGGACCTGGAGCTGGATGAACCGGTTGATGCGCTGGTGGGCCGTTTGGTGCTAATGTATTTTGCTGATCCGGCTGTGTTAGTTCGTCGATTGGCAAAATTTGTTCGGTCGGGTGGTATCGTCGCTTTCCATGAGTTAGATTCTACTGCTGCAAAATCGTTGCCAAGATGTGAATTGGTTGAAACGGCCGTTTTTCGTATCAACGAAACTTTTACCCGTGTCGGAGCCGACGTTCAGATGGGTTTGAAGTTGCCCCAAATCTTCGCTGAGGCCGGTCTTCCGCAGCCGCAAATGATTCAAGCGGCTCGGCTTGGCTATGGGCCAGATACCCCAGCCTATAAGCAAATTACTGAAATCACCCGCACCCTTTTACCGCTGATGGAGCGGGTTGGGGTGGCAACTGCGGCTGCGGTGGGTATTGACACCCTGGCCGACCGTCTGTGCCAGGAAGTGGTTGCCAATAACGCTACTTTGGTCGCGCCACCATTCATCGGTGCCTGGGCCAAGCGCTAATAAACTCTTCAGGTGTGCGAATATCTTTGCAAACCAATTAGGGAGTCAAAAATCACCGACACTTGACTGATTTTTCTAGGAGGTTTAGTATGACGCGTATACTTGTTACGGGGGCCAATGGACATTTGGGAGCTAATATTGTTCGTAGCTTGTTGCAACGCGGCCATGGAGTTGTGCCATTTATCCGGCGAACATCAAACCTGCAAGGATTAGAAGGGTTGGACCTGACTTATCGTTATGGCGATATGTTGGATTTAGACTCCTTGAAGGCAGCAGCAGAGGGATGTGAGGTAATAATTCATACTGCGGCCGTTTACCGTTTTTGGGTAACAGACCCGGCTGACCTCGTCCAGGAAACATTGGAAGGAACACGCAATGTTTTTGAGGCCGCTAAAACGGCCGGAGTCAAGCGAATTATCTATACTAGCACGACCTTCGCTGTTGGCGCTTCGACTGATCCAGATATCCTGTATTCACCAAATGATTGGAACGGGGAACCTCTCTTGCCTTATGCAAAGGCAAAAGTCAAGGCGGAAAAGCTGGCCTGGCAGTTGGCTGAGGAGACAGGGATTTCTCTGATTGTTTTCTGTCCTGACGGCATCATGGGACCATTTGATTATAGTATTACCCAGTCTATGGCTTTGCTGAAAGGGTGGTTGGATGGCACAGTCGTCACTTCGCTCGGTGGAGCCAGTTTTGTAGATGTGCGTGATGTGGCTGAAGTCCACGCCCAGGCCGTGACAAAAGGCGAGCTAGGACAACGTTATATTATCGCCGGGGAGAGGTTGTCAATGAAGGATTGGGGGGAAATTGTGACCCGCCTGACAGGAATCAAGCCAAAACATATCGGGGCAGGTCGCAGGGCTTCTTGGCTTATGGGTGGCTTAATGGAATTGAAAGCGAAGCTGACTGGTTCCCAGCCTACTTTGACGCGAGCAATGGCGCTTGAGTTTGTAGACCGGTATCACTACTATGACTGTACTAAAACAGAGCAAGCATTCGACTTTGCCCCACGCCAGGGGGAGGAGGTGATAGCCGATGCTATTCGATGGCTGAATTATGTGGGTGAAATTGATTTGCCTGAGACTACGGCCCTCAACGCCTATATGCCTTCGGGCGGCGCAATGTAGGTTTTCCAACACTATATTCGTATTAATCTCTGGGTATTGTTATTAAGCGTTTCTAGCGCTTCTTTGGAAAGTGACTATCAGAACGCCGAGAATAACGGCCGCACCACCTAATAATCCTTGCAGTTCCGGCCGTTCTTGGAACAAGGCCAATGACCAGAGGATGGTGATGACGGGGCTGAGGGTTAGCAAGATGGTGTGGTAGCTTAGGCGGAGGCGACGGAGAGCAAGGTAATAGAGTATGCGACTGATAACGACGTCAATAGTGCCAACGAAGATGAGATAGAGCCAGACTTTAGGTTCTGGGGGTAGGATTAGCTGGCCGCGAATGGTGGTGAAAAGGAGGAGGAAAGCGGATGTCGTTGCTACTCGAAACAGGAAGAAGTTGCTGAAATCCATTTCGCCACCAAAGCGTTTGACCACAGCCGCGTGCAGAGCGTACATAAATGTGCCGCTTAAGACCAATAACGATCCGAACCGAAATAAGCCCTCTGTTGGTTGGAAGCTGATGATGAAGACGCCAGCTATGGCGATAATGGCCCCAAAAAGCTCGATGGGGCCAAGCCGTTCTCGAAGCCAGAATAGGCCAAAGCCTAGGGCAAAGACGGATGTCATCTGAGCGAGAAGGGAGGCGGTTCCAGGATCGATGTAGCCGACGGCGATATAGTTAAATGAGGTGGAGGCGGCAATTAGAAAGCCAATTACCAGGAAGAAGCGCAGGTGTTGGCGAAAAACTTGGAGCTGAATTTGGCGACGGATGGCTAAGAATATGGTGACTTCGATGGCGGCAAAGGTTAGAACATACATGGCTGATGTGCCGCCAGGAAGGTAGGGGTGCAAAATGCGGGCGAAGACGAAATGGAGGCTGTCTACGAGCAGCAGTACCCCGATTAGAATGGGGGCATTTGAAGCTAGGCGATGGCTAGCAGGGCCGTCTGTCACTGCTCGGCCGAAATAGAGATGTAGGTGTTGCTGATGGAGGCTGGATCGGCCGTAAACATTCGGCCACCTGTAACGGCCGCAATTTGGGCCAGTACATCTTCAGAGGCATCTTCACCGAAGGCGATGGGATAAATTTTGACGCCATCTGCTTCGGCATTGGCTGGTAGGCAGAAGGCGAACATCTGGTTCCCTGTTGGATTGCCGACTGTGTCTTCCCCATCAGAAAGGAGGACAAGGCCATATAAGCGTGATTCTCCAGCTTCTTCATCGGCGGCTTGTAGTTCGGCGGCTAACTCGGTGGCCTGGCAAACGGCATCATAGAGTGCCGTATTGCCGTCTGCAATGAGGCTGCTGACCCGTTGGGAAAGGTCTTCAACGATGTTGCCCACCCGTTCTGGCTCTGATAGCAGGACGGTTTCGCTGCTAAAAGTCAGTAGGGCTACTTCGTCGTTGGGGTCGAGGCGGGACAGAAATTCTACTGTTGCGGCGGTTGCTGATTTTATCTTTTCGCCTTCCATACTGCCGGAAATGTCAAGGACGATGATGATAGTGGCTTTGCGCTTGGTGATGCTAAAGAGGTCGATAACGGCCGCACTAACATCGGCATCCGGGCTGGGAAGGGGCCGAACTGTTTCGGGTGAAACGCGGGGGTCGGTTCCATTTGCTAAATCAAGCGGCGCATGAAGGGGAATGGATGTATCAAGTGGGCGCAGGAAATTGTCGATGGCGAGTTCTTGACGGTCGCGGGCCAAGAGGTAATCGAGGAATAATGCTGCGCCTTCGGCTTGTTCGGCTGTTACCCAATCAGCATTATCCAGAACGCAGTAGGGATGGTCGGCCCAGATAGTGCCTTCGGAGGGGAAGATAAAGGCTAATGGGAATTGGAGTTCGTCGCCCCGTTCGATGTTGAAGCGAATAACGTCGGCTTCTGGCACGGCGGCGGCGTGAAGATAACTTGGCCCTTCACGAGCCATCAGGTCGAGCAGGGCCGGGGATTGACGGCCGTATTTGGAGGTGTTTTGTTCTAATGTCCGCATAGCGTCCTCGGCCTGATAGACCTGAGCGCCAGTTAATTGTTCGCTGCCCCCAACGATGCCATAAACAAAGCTGGTCATGGACATGAGGCCGGAGTTGGCATAGGCGGGATGGGTGTGACCGAAACGGAAGTCGCCCCATTCTGGACGGCCGTAGCTGGCCCAGCCTTGAGGATCGGCGGCTAATTCAACGATGGTGTCCCAGCCAACGGGAGTGTCGGGCCAGCCCAGGGCTTCGGCCATTGGCCGCCACATGGCGAAGCCGAGCGGGGCGTAGATGGTCGGTTGACAAGATTGGCTGTGGATAGCCTGGTTGTTGCGCTGCTGCCATGTTTCATCTATTTGGGCAACCCAGGAGCTGTCACCTGGACTCCAGGCGGTGGGCGTGATTGTGCCATTCAAAATGGCGTTCATTGAGCCGCCGGAAGTGACATGGGAGACTTCGATAATGACCGTTTGGCCGGATGATAGCTGGTGATTTTCGGTGTTGAACTGGCTGACGATTTGGTTGAGCCAGTTTTGTTTGGTGTTAGATGAGGCCAGATTGACGAGAATGGCATCATCGGGAATTTCGATTTCTTCAGTAGTAGAGCGGGTGCTGGTGGTTTCGGCCGTTGTCGAGTTATCACCAAGCACACTGCTTATCGCTTGAACGGCTACAGCAGTAATAATTATCAGGATTGCGGCTAAAATGATGAAAACAAAAATCGCTCTGGTTCGGTTCATGTTACCTCAATTTATATTAGTCGCGTCTTAATTTGCGATAGGTGATGCGATGCGGCCGTTCTGCCGCTGCGCCTAATCGACGTTGGCGGTCTTCTTCGTATTCTGTGTAATTGCCAGGATACCAAAAAACTTCACTGTCACCCTCGAAAGCTAGAATGTGGGTGGCAATTCGGTCTAGGAACCAGCGGTCATGGGAGATGACAAAAGCTGAGCCAGCGAAGTTTAACAGCGCTTCTTCTAAGGCGCGTAAGGTATTGACATCAAGGTCATTGGTCGGCTCATCTAAAAGTAGTAAATTAGCCTCCGACTTGAGGATTTTTGCCAGATGAACGCGGTTGCGCTCACCACCGGACAAGGTTCCGGTCTTTTTTTGCTGTTCGGTGCCAGTGAAATTGAAACGGGCAACGTAGGCCCTGGAGTTGATTCGCCGGGGACCAAGCTGGAGATGGTCTAGACCCCCGGAAATTTCCTCCCAGATATTTTTCTCCGGATCAAGGTCGTCCCGACTTTGATCTACATAGCCAATTTGAACGGTTTGACCGATTTCTAGCTGGCCCTGGTCTGGCTCTTCGTCATTGACGATTAGGCGCATTAAGGTCGTTTTACCCGCTCCGTTTGGACCGATGACACCGACGATGGCCCCTGGAGGGACTGTGAAGTTCATCTCTTCAAAGAGTAAACGGTCGCCATAACTTTTGCTGACATCTTCGGCCCGAATGACGACATCGCCCAATCGTGGGCCAGGGGGGATGAAGATTTCCATATCTTCGTTGGCGCGGGTCATGCCTTGTTCTAACAGTTCATTGTAGGATTTGATGCGGGCCTTGCTTTTTGTTTGTCGGGCACGGGGTGTCATCTTGATCCATTCTAATTCACGCTCTAAGGTTTTTCGGCGTTGAGATTCGGATTTTTCTTCTTTGGCTAATCGGTTTTGTTTTTGTTCTAGCCAGGAGGAGTAGTTGCCTTTGTAGGGAATACCATGACCTCGGTCTAGCTCTAATATCCAGCCAGCAACGTTGTCTAGGAAGTAACGGTCATGGGTGACGGCGATGACCGTTCCAGCGTAGCGTTGGAGGTGTTTTTCAAGCCAGGCGACGGTTTCAGCATCGAGGTGATTGGTTGGTTCGTCGAGCAGGAGGATGTCTGGTTCTTGGAGCAGCAGACGGCAGAGGGCGACCCGGCGGCGTTCACCACCAGAAAGATTGGAAACGGCCGAATCCCCTGGCGGACAGCGCAAAGCATCCATTGCTAGCTCTAAACGGCTGTCTAAATCCCAGGCGTTGAGTCTGTCGAGCTTATCTTGGAGCTTGCCTTGCTTATCAATGAGCTTGTCCATCTCATCATTAGTCATCGGTTCGGCAAAGGCGGCGTTGACTTCATCAAATTCTTGCAAAGCATCAACCACTTCCTGAACACCTTCTTCAACAATTTCACGGACGGTCTTGGTATTGTCTAGTTTGGGTTCTTGTTCGAGGAAGCCAACGGAATAGCCTGACGATAGGACGGTTTCGCCTATGATGTCGGTATCGACTCCGGCCATAATACGGAGCAGGGTGCTTTTTCCGGCCCCGTTTAGCCCCAAAACGCCAATTTTGGCACCATAGAAGTATGAAAGGGAAATATCGCGTAAAATCTGTTTGTTGGGTGGCACGATTTTGCCAACACCAATCATTGAGTAAATTATTTTATTTGTCATGGGGGGATTATACCTCAAGAGACAAGGGTGCAAGAGAGCAAGTAGTATGGTAATGAGTGAATGGTTGATTTAGAGATTGTATTGGTAATAGCGGTAATTTTTTTGGCGCTTTTTACGCAGAGTTTAAGTGGCTTTGGGTTAGCGTTGGTGTCGATGCCTTTGTTGGTTCCGTTGTTGGGGATACAGACGGCCGCACCGTTGGTGGCTTTAATTGCTTTGTTTGGGGAGATTATTTTGTTGGTCTATTATCGGGCAGATTTAAACCTTGGGGTGGTTTGGCGGTTGGCGTTGGCTTCTGTTGTTGGGACGCCGTTGGGGGTTTTGCTGCTGCGTTCTGCCCCAGAGCGGTTGGTGTTGGGGGCGTTAGGGTTTGTCGTGACGGGGTTTGCCTTGTATGCGCTGTTAAATCTTAGGCTGCCCAAATTAGAACATTCGTTCTGGGGGTATGTGGCCGGATTTCTGGCTGGTGTACTAGGTGGAGCCTATAACACGGCCGGGCCACCAGTTATCCTGTATGGTAATTGTCGTCGATGGCCGCGAGAGGCATTTAAGAGTAATTTGCAGGGCTTTTTTACATTGAACAGCATTGTTATTTTGGTGTCTCATTTTGTGGCCGGAGGATATACGGCCGAGGTGTGGCGGGTTGTGCCGTTGGCGTTGGGTGCGGCCGTTTTGGGTATTATCGCTGGTCTACGTCTTGATAAACGTCTTAATCCTGAAACCTTTCGCAAGGTCGTTTTGACACTGTTATTGTTAGTAGGTATCCGACTCTTATTGCCATGATTGTAGTATAATAGAGGTGCTGGACCTTAGCTTTATGGAGATGACCTATGCCTACAATTGTAGTCGAACCTGAAATGTATGAACGGCTTGAAGCTGTGGCTGAAGAGAAAGATGCGGATACTGAACAAATCGCTCAAGAGGCGTTTAGACTTTATTTATGGGAACAAAACCGACGAAAAATATCCCGTGAAAGCACGTTATATAGAGAGCAACATGCTGAATTAAAAAAACAGTACAACGGGCAGTTTATTGCCATGCATCATGGAAAAGTTGTCGATAAGGATTCAGATTTTCAAACACTTGTTAATCGAATCCGAAAGCGATTTGGCGAAACGGCCGTGATGATAACACAGGTTGGTGATGAGCCTGACACAACTATCAATCGCAGGGGTATTCAATACCAATGAGTGGAAAAGAATACCCTTTCAACGATGAACATAGTATTCCATTCCCCCAGTTACCGGTTGTAATTCAAAATGGATTGGAAGGAGCCAAAACAGAAGCCAAGAATGCCATGATTGATACCGGCTCCGATGCTACATTTGTTCCTTTAAATCTTCTCCAAGATATAAACGCGTTCGCTTATAGGGACGCTCGGACTCGCAGCCATTGGGGGGAATTTCGAATTGTTGAGCAATATCTAGTGGATGTAATCGTCGGTGATCTAGCCTTGCTTGGTATCCTGGTTGTTGCAGATGATAGAAACGATGAAATAATTCTTGGCCGGGATGTGTTGAATAAACTTCGATTTGAGCTTGATGGCCCTGCTTTATTTACTCGTTTGCCAAATCAATAATCGCTAGCCGATTGCTTCACCGGTTTGCACTTTCCAGAGTCCAGCGTAAATGCCATCGGCCGTTATTAGTTCTTCATGACGGCCGCTTTCCTTCAATATCCCACGCTCTAAAACAATAATTTCATCGGCATAGCGTACGGTTGAGAGGCGGTGGGCGATGATGATGGTGGTACGGCCGATCGTGATTTTCTTCATTGAGCGCTGGATGGCTGCTTCTGTTTCGTTGTCAACGGAGGAAGTGGCTTCGTCAAGGATTAGGACTGGCGGGTCTTTTAAGACCGCTCTAGCGATAGAAAGGCGCTGGCGTTGGCCGCCGGACAGCTTTTGACCCCGTTCGCCAACGACAGTGTCGTAGCCATTGGGCATGTCAATGATGAAATCGTGGGCTTCAGCGATTTTGGCTGCGGCGACTATTTCATCTAGGGGGGCATTGAAGGAGCCATAGGCGATATTTTCGCGGACTGTGCCGTGGAAGAGAAAGACATCCTGGCTGACGAAGCCGATTGCACTCCGCAAATCTTCTAGCGGGAGTTGGCGAATGTCTTGGCCATCGAGACAGATACGGCCGCTTTGAACGTCATAAAAACGAAGCAACAGCTTGACTAAGGTTGTCTTGCCGGAACCAGTCGCCCCAACAATGGCAATCGTTTTCCCAGCCGGGACATTGATTGAAAGGTTATGGAGGACGGGAATATTGGTTTCGTTATATTCAAATTGGACGTTTTCAAAGGTTACTTCCCCGGAGACTTTTTGCAGTGGAAGGGATTGTTTCCCCCCAACAATCTTTGCCTTTGTATCGAGTAAGTCCATCACTCGTCTTGTTGAGGCCATCGCTCTTTGATAGAGGTCGATGGTTTGGCCGAGACGGGTTAAGGGCCAAAGGAGGCGTTGGGTTAGAAAGACCATGATGCTGTAGGCGCCGACGTTTAGACGGCCGTCGATTACGAGTGTGCCGCCAAAAACCAGGGTGGCAACGAAGCCCATGACGATAATCATGCGAATGAGCGGGACAAAGGCGGAACTAAGGCGAATGGCTTTGCGGTTGCTCTGACGGTATTTTTCGCTTTCGTGGTCGATTCGGTCTTGCTCGAATTTTTCGGCTGTGAAGGACTTAATAGTGGCGATGCCGCTTAAATTATTTGAGAGCTGCCCGTTCAACTGGCCGACCCGTTCTCGGACTTCGACATATCTTGGGGCTATCTCTTTTTGGAAGCGCATTGACCCCCAGAAGATGAAAGGCATTGGCAGGAAGGACATCCAAGCCACGGAAGGGGCAAGGACGAAAAACATGGCCCCGATAACAATAACGGTCGTTAGTACTTGTAATATGTCGTTAGCTCCGATGTCTAGGAAGCGTTCTAGTTGATTGATGTCATCGTTTAGGACGGCCATTAGGCCGCCGGTGCTTTTGTCTTCAAAGTAGGCCATTTCTAGGGTTTGAACATGGCCGTATGTTTCTACGCGCAGTTCGTGTTGTAAGGTTTGGGCCAGATTGCGCCAAAGGACGCTGAAGGCATATTCAAAGGCCGATTCAAGGCCCCAAATTAGAACGGTAAGTATGGCTAGTATCCAAAGCTGGGTGCTGACTTCTGGAAAACCAAATTGGGCCAGGATTGAATCCTGTTGGGCGACAACGACATCGACAGCTGCACCTATTAGGACGGGTGGGGCCAGATCAAAGACTTTGTTGAGTATTGAACAGGTGATTGCTAATATCGTTTGTTGTCTATGTCCAGCGGCATATTGCCATAGTCGGTTGAGGGGGTGGGCTGTTGTGGTCGGTTGGTGAGTCATGGATTGGCATCCTTTTCAAACTAGCAAACGAGTTTGTGCCAAAAAACCGATTGCTTGAGAAATATTCATTGAAACATTGAGGGGCATTCTAGCGTACAATGATATTGAGTACCAACCTTTGATATATTGGTGGTTTGCTACTAAAATACAGATTGTATCTACTACAGACTAGGAGGAAATTTTTATGGCAGAGCTATTAACGGCCGAAAACCTGATTGCGCTTTTGACGTTGACCGCGTTGGAAATCGTGTTGGGTATTGATAACGTTATCTTTATTGCGATTTTATCCAATAAATTGCCCCCCGGTCAGCAGGACCAGGCCAGGCGACTCGGAATTGGCCTGGCAGTCTTTAGCCGGGTTTTGTTGTTGTTTGCTATTAATTGGGTCATTTCATTAGATGAGACGTTGTTCACTATATTGGGGACGAATATTTCGGGCCATGATCTCATTTTGTTGGGGGGTGGTTTATTCTTAATCGGTAAGAGTACCCATGAGATTCATGAGAAGTTAGAAGCGCTGGATGATAAGGAGCATAAGAAGGTGTCTGGGGTCTCGACGATGCGATCGGTGCTTTTTCAAGTTGTCTTAGTTGATGTTGTATTTTCGCTTGATTCGGTCATTACGGCCGTTGGTATTTCTGGCGTATTGGCAGTTATGGTTCCGGCGATTCTGATTGCGGCGGCCGTGATGCTCTTGTTCTCAGGCTATATCGCCCGCTTTGTTGAGGAACACCCGACCTTCAAGATTTTGGCCTTGGCGTTCCTTATCTTAATTGGCTCTGTATTGGTTATTGAGGGTTGGAACGATCATTTGGTTGAAGATCTTAATCTCAAGAACTACATCTATTTTGCGATGGCTTTCTCTATTCTTGTCGAGTTGGTCAATATGCGGTTCCGCAAACCAGCCGCTGAACCAGTTAAGTTGCATAATCAGCCCTCTGCTTCGGCCGTGACTGATAATAAAGGTAAGTAAACGGTTTTCAGTGAGCGGTAAACAGTAAATTAGAATTTTTTACTGCTCACCGCTCACTGTTTTCCTCATTCTTATGAACCTTGTTACCCTGGAGCAAATTACCAAGCAGTACAGCGAAAGGGTGCTGTTAGATGGGGTGGATTTACTTGTCAATGTGGGGGATAGAATCGGTCTGATTGGCATTAATGGGAGCGGCAAGACGACCTTGCTTAGGATAATCGCTGGTCTGGAGCCGCCGGACGCAGGAGCGGTTACGGTTTGGGGTGGTGTTCGGATTCAATATCTTTCGCAGGAGCCAGAGCTAGATGAAAATCAAACAGTTTTGGATTGTGTATTGGCCGGGGAAACGCCTCTGTTATCTTTGCTTTTAGCTTATCGGGAGGCGGCCAATCGCTTGCAAGAAGCACCTAGTGATTTACATTGGCAAGCTGAATTGGCGATGTTGGCGGGGGAGATGGATAGGTTGGGGGGCTGGACGGCCGAAGCTGATGCTAAAGCGATATTGAGCCGCCTGGGAATAGCGCAGTTTGAGACGCGCATTGGCACGCTTAGTGGCGGTCAGCGCAAGCGAGTGGCTTTGGCCCGCGCATTAATTGATCCGGCCGACTTACTTATCCTTGATGAACCGACGAACCATATTGATGCCGATTCGATTGCCTGGTTGGAGGCGTTTTTAAGTGGGTTATCGGGGGCGTTGTTGATGGTGACCCATGACCGCTATTTTTTAGACCGGGTTGTTAATCGAATCGTTGAGTTGGATAGACGAGAGCTGGTTAACTTTCCGGGTAATTATAGTCGGTATCTTGAGTTGAGCGCTGAACGCAAGGAGAAGCTGGCAGCGGCAGAACGAAAACGCCAAAATTTACTGCGTCGAGAATTGGCGTGGCTGCGGCGTGGGGTGATGGCGCGGGGAACAAAGCAAAAGGCCCGAAAACAGCGGGTGGTAGAGCTTCAACAGCTTGGCTATGACAGTGGTGAAAATTCGGTGGCCCTAGCTCTGGCCTCACGTCGGTTGGGTAAGAAGGTGTTGGAAGCTGAAAATTTGAGTAAAGCTTATGGAGACAATCAGCTTTTTGAGGTAGTTGATTTCTCCTTGATTCCAGGGGATCGTATCGGTATTATTGGGCCGAATGGAGCGGGTAAAAGCACTTTGTTGGATATTTTGGCGGGGGTAACAACGGCCGATTCTGGAACTGTGGCTTGGGGAGAGACGGTGCGCCTTGGCTATTACGATCAGCTAAGCCGTGACCTTGACCTTTCTCAGAAGGTGATAGATTTTATTGATGAGCGCGCCCCTCTGATTCGGACAAAAGATGGAACGAGGCTTGATGCGGCTCAAATATTAGAGTGGTTTCTCTTTCCTCGTCCTCAACAGCGAGCCTATATTCATGCGTTGAGCGGCGGGGAGCGACGGCGACTTTATCTGTTATCAGTTTTGGCCCTTCAACCGAACGTCCTGTTCCTTGATGAGCCGACCAACGATTTGGATATTCAGACGTTAACGGTGTTGGAACAGTTTATGGACCATTTTGAGGGTTGTTTGGTGGTTGTTAGCCATGACAGGTATTTTTTGGATCGGACGGTTGATTATTTGGCGACTTTTGAGAATGGGTCGTTTAGCCCCCGTTACCCAGCACCTTATAGCGCTTATCAAGCGGCCAGACAGGCAGTTAATGATCAGGCTTCGGCGGTGAGCGAAGCTGTTATAAGGGAGGGCAAGAAACGGCAGACTAAGAGGGATAAAGCGGAACCGGAAAAGAAATTAAGTTGGAAGGAGGCGCGTGAGTTAGAGGGGCTTGAACCGAAGATAGCTGATTTGGAAGGACAAAAGGCTGAATTGAGTCAGGCTATTAATTCGGCCGGGGGTGATTATGAGCGACTGCAGGCGTTGGCTGATAAACTCGAATCAGTTGAAGCGGATTTGGAGGGGGCAATGATTCGATGGATAGAGTTGTCGGAGCGGGCATGATTAGGAAAAATTTGCCATCTTGTATCCAAGTATATTGAATATCCTGATGTATTAGTGTAATCTTTAGATTGATTATGATAGAGGCCCCTTTCCTAACATTCCTGGTTATTGCGTTGGCAATCTTGACGGCCGTCTTGGTCGTCTATATTTGGCGATTACGTGGGGAGCGTACGATTGTTGATGATTTGCCGGATGGCCTTTTGATGGTAGATCGCGCTGGTCGAATTACCCAGGCGAATCCGGCTGTAAATCGTATTTTTGGCAAGGAGAAGGAGGCCATTATTGGGCAGTCTGTTATTGAAGCGCTGCCAGCGATTGAACCGTTGTTATTAGATGTTCCAATTGAAGAGCCGGCACGAATTGAGGTTGTTTTGGGGGAAAACGGGCAAGCAAAATCATATCAGGTGCGGGTGACGGTTAGCCAGAATCAAGAGGGTGAAAGTCTTGGTTGGTTGGTGACTCTGACTGATATTAGCGGCCCGAAACAGGTTGAGGAGGAGCTGCTTCATCAAAAACAACGTATCGAACGTCTATTGGCTGTGGCCAGGGCAACCACGGAGCAGCCAACGGTTGAAGAGACACTTCAAAATGCGCTGAATGTAACGGCTGCTTTGACATCTGCTGAATACAGTAGTCTATTGCTATTGGATAAGGAAGGGGTTGTTACGAACGGTATTTTGGCTCATGGACGTATGGATCCTAGTCAGGAGAATATTGTTCGGCGGGTACTGGATCGGGGGTTGGCTGGTTGGGTATATGAGAATAAAAAATCGGCGTTGGTAGATGATACGTTGTTGGATGAACGTTGGCTGCCACCCCCAAAAGACAGCTACGTGGCAAGGTCGGCTTTGGTTGTGCCTATTCTAAACCAGCAGACGGTGCTGGGCATTTTGACGCTCATCCATTCTTTGCCTCATCATTTTCAGCAAGAAGATGCATTTTTGATTGAAACTGCTGGGGAACAAATGGCTCTGGCAGTTCGGAACGCCCAATTGTATGATGAGCAGCGGTCATTAGCCGCACGCCAAACAACGCTATATGAGGTTTTACGGACAGCGGGCAGTCATCTTGAGCCTATTCAGGTCGCGACTGAAGCGGCCGAGGTGATAGCGCAGCTTACTGGTTGGTCAGCCATTGCGGTGCTGGCACCGGATGGCTACGAAACCGATTTGATAGTCAATGCAGCCACTGGGTTTTTAAGGGAATGGGTGGGCAAGAAAGCGTCTACTGAGGATGGGGCAACAGGGACGGCATTTCGTCTGGGAGAAAAGCAGTATCTGGCTGAGATTGGGGAGGAGGATAAGTCTGAGTTTTGGCCGGAATCTACCGCTGCCCAACTGGCTGTCCCGCTCAATCGTGGGGAAAATGTATTGGGTGTATTAGAGGTTCAGAGCGAAAGTCCGTACCCGTTTACTGCTCTTGATATTCAACTGGCTGATTCATTAGCAGATGCGTTGTCCCTGGCGTTGGTGAACGCCCGATATCATGGGGCGATGCGAAAACATGCGGCTGATTTGAATGCTTTATATGCTGTCAATCGGATGATCGGCCGTTCGATGGATTTGGACGAGATGTTGTCTAAATCACTTTATTCTGCACTGACATCATTAGGATTTGCTTTCGGTCTTATAGGCCTGGTAGATCCGGTGACTGAGCAATTGATGCTTGTTTCTAAGAGGAACGTTCCTGTTGAACTGCTGCCCCAATTTGAATATGGCAATTTGGAGGATTCATTTGCAGGCTATGTCTATCGTCAGGATAGAGGCATTGTTATCTCTGACTTGGAAAGAGATTCAGGTGAACTGCGACAGTTGAGGGAGGATATGCCGGAGTTTGTGGGGCTGCTGAACCAGATGAGTATTCGTTCTATAGTTGGTGTGCCATTAGACCATCAACGGCGGTCGCTTGGTGTTTTGTGTATGTTTAGCCGCAAGGTTCACCAGTTTGCCTCGAATGATTTGGCTTTGCAGGTTACCATCGGTCAACAGATTGGTATGGCTGTCTCGCATTCGCGCTTATTTAGCGTGGTTTCTGAGGAACGAAGTTTGTTGCAGGCTTTAATCGATTCGAGTCGAGATGGCATTATTATGTTGGGCGCTAATCGTAAAATTTTGGTCGCCAATCAGCCTGCTCTTGACTACCTTCATATTGAAGGGCGGTCGGAGGATTGGATAAATCGGCCGTTTGTTGAGGCTCTGATGGCACTGCGGCGTGAATCCTCACCCCTCGTTCGGACATTGATTGAAGAGATGCGACAGAACGATGGCCTGAATAATTTGTCAAATGAGGGCGAGTTTGAGCTAGCTGCCAGGAGCATTCGCTGGCAGAATCTTCCAGTTTGGTCAGAGAATACTTTTTTAGGGCGGCTGCTCGTTCTTTATGATGTGACCGATGAGAAGGTATTGAACCAGGTGCGTGAAGATTTGGTTCATACGATGGTTCATGATTTGCGTAATCCTTTGACTAATATCTTTGGGTCGTTAGAGTTTTTGGGTGAGGAAGTTGGGCCAAAGCTCTCTAATGATTATCGGCAAGTTCTAGAAATTGCCCGAAACAATGCAACCCAAATGGTACAAATGGTGGCATCAATCCTGGAGATTAGCCGACTTGAAAGTGGGCAGATGCCGCTTGATCAGAAGCCTATTTCGTTGCCGTCCATGATTGGAAACGTCATTCGCAAGCAATCTGCTCTGGCTAATAACAAGCAGATCCGGGTTGAAATGGAAATGGCTGATGATTTGCCGCTTGCCTGGGCTGATGTCAAGTTGTTTGAACGGGTGTTACAAAATCTTATCGATAATGCCATTCGTTTTACGCCCCAGAACGGCATTATTCATGTGTCGGCTTGTATTGAGAGAGAAGAGACTAAGTGGCTACGGGTATCGGTAAGTGACACGGGGCCGGGCGTGCCGTTGGAAGTAAAAGATCGGATTTTTCAGAAATTCACAACCGCCCGCCATGAAGAAAGTGGGACAGGTTTGGGATTGGCGTTTTGTAAAATGGTGGTAGAAGCCCACGGTGGCCAAATTTGGACGGAGAATAATGCTGAACAGGGAGCGGTTTTCCATTTTACATTGCCTCCACTTCCAAGTTCCGATAGTAAAAAATCATAAGTGACCATATAGTTGACTGTATTTAGGTAGAACAATTCGCCAAAGGTATTATTTACCTGGAGGTAAATAGCGATGTTACTAAAATATTTTTATGATCAAAAGCTGGCTCATGCCTCATATTTGGTGGGTTGTCAGGCGACGGGTGAGGCACTGATCGTTGATCCAGGTCGAGATGTTGATATTTACCTTAAGGAAGCGAGGGCGAACGGTTTTCAATTGATTGGGGCGGCCGAAACACACATTCATGCTGATTTTGTTTCTGGGGCGAGGGAGTTGGCTGAACGGTCTGGGGCCAGATTGTATTTGTCTGATGAGGGCGGCCCCGATTGGAAATATACCTATGTGGATGAATATGATCATGAACTGCTAAGGGATGAGGATGTATTCAAAGTGGGTAATATTCGATTTGAGGTTTGGCATACACCAGGCCATACACCTGAACATATCTGCTTTTTGTTAACTGATACGGCCGGGGCAGATATGCCGATGGGGATATTTACGGGTGATTTTATCTTTGTGGGGTCTGTCGGCCGTCCTGATTTATTAGAAAAGGCGGCTGGAATTGCCGATACTTCTATTGAGGGGGCGAGCCAAATGTTTCGATCTATTCAGCGATTTAAGGAGTTGCCGGATTATATCCAGGTTTGGCCAGCACATGGGGCAGGCAGCGCCTGTGGTAAGGGATTGGGGGCTATTCCATCAAGTACAGTCGGTTATGAAAAGATGTTCAATCATGCGCTTTCTTATGAGAATGAAGGCCATTTTATTGAGATGCTGTTAGAGGGTCAGCCGGAGCCACCAAAATATTTTGCCGTGATGAAACGGGTAAATAAGGAGGGGCCGCCAGTATTGCATAAATTGCCGCAGCCGGAAGAGATGACGGCCGAACAGCTACCAGGTTTAATTGAATCGGGGGCTATGGTAATTGATACTCGTTCTACTAAGGCTTATGCGGCCGGGCATCTGGCTGGAACGATTAATATTCCAAGTTGGGGAATGCCGTCTTGGGCTGGCTGGTTGGTCGATTATGATAAGCCAGTTTATCTGTTGGTGGATGAGAAATATATGGCTGAGACTGTGCGGAGTCTAATTTATATTGGAATTGATAATATTCCTGGTTATTTTGATTTGTCAGCGCTTGATATGTTGGCTGAATCTAATGGGCCATTACAAAGCTATGAGCAGATTTCGGCCGATAAATTGTCTGATATGGTTCTGGCGGGTGAGGTGACTTTGCTTGATGTTAGGGCGGAAGAGGAGTGGCTGGCGGGGCGGCTGCCTAATGCTAACCATGTGATGCTGGGGTATTTATCGGATAGGGCGGCTGAGTTTATTAATGATAAACCTATTGTTGTTCAATGTCGGACCGGGGCGCGGTCGGCAATCGGGGCTAGTGTGTTACAGGCTAGTGGGGCGAAACGAGTTATCAATATGGAGGGGGGGATTCAAGGTTGGTCGAAGGCGGGATTGCCGATAGAGCGATAGCTAATGAGGAGTCCGCCGGGGGATGTAATCACCGTTGATAGGTTCATCTGGGTAGTGGATTTTGAAATTGTCATTAATGGTAGAATTCAACGGCGAGTAATAGGGATTAAACGGCCGCTTCCAAAGGCTTTCTCGCTTACTTTTAGAATAACACCCATGTGCCATCGTTTATGTTCGGAGCGGCGAATGGGGCCGTTGCTTTGGTTATGGAGGATGAGTTCTTCGAGGACCGGGGCAACGGTATCATAATCAAAGGGGTCAACCTGGTCGGGGCGGAGTTCGGCTGAGGGTGGTCGTTCCATGATGAAATCTGGAATTAGCGCCCGGCTCTCTTGGAGCCATTGGGATAGTTTGTAAACCTCTGGCTTAGACAAGTCGGCGATGGGGCAGAGAGAGCCAGCCATATCGCCATACAAAGTAGCGTAGCCGAGGGCTAACTCTGTTTTGTTGCTGGTGTTGAGCAGGAAGCCGCGCCGAGCATTGACGAGGGCCATTAGAATCATAGCTCTGAGGCGAGCCTGGATGTTTTCGGCCGTCGTGCCACCTTCTAGCCAGGGTGCAAGGCTGGTTTCGGCAGCTTGATGTAGGGTTTCTAAATCAATGACCTCGAAGCCAATGTCTAAATTATTGGCTAACTCTCTGGCGCAATCGGTGGAGCGAGAGTCGCTGTAGCGGGAGGGGATGGCGACGCCGGTGACATTTTCTGGGCCTAAGGCTTCGGCGGCGAGGACGGCCGTTAGCGCTGAGTCAATGCCGCCAGAAAGCCCTAGAAAGGCATGTTTGAGGCCATTTTTGGCGGCGAAATCGCGGATGCCCAGGGTTAGGGCTTGGAAGAGTGCGGATTCAGGGCTTGGGGGTGATTCTGTTATGGGTTCGGCCGCTTCAAGGTTGAATACCTCGATGGCTTCTTCAAAGCCGGGTAGGGTGGCGATCATTTGCCCTGCTTGGTTTAGGGCAAAACTGTGACCGTCAAAGATAAGTTCGTCTGTGGCTCCAACGAGGTTCAGGTAGATGATTGGCGCATTTTGACGGCGGGCGTGATAGAGTCGATTATCTAATTTGTTTTGCCGGAAGGGGGAAGCGGAGATGCAAATTAGGCTTGTGGCTCCTGCATTTAGTAGATGCTGGGCCGGATGGGTTGAATAACCTTCGTCCCACATATCTTCACAAATGATGATGCCCAAATTTTTCCCCCCAATTGTGATGGGGGGCAGAGCGGGGCCGGGGGCGAACCAGCGGGGCTCATGAAAGACATCGTAGATGGGCAGAAGTTGTTTAGCGGCAGCGAGTTTGACTGCTCCATTTTCTAGGAGAACGGCCGCATTCCATAGTCCTGGATGTTCGGGCTGTTTGAAATCCGATTGCCAAAGCGTGCCGACGAGAACGGGCGGGCTAAAGCGGGTTTGGCGAGCCAGGTCTTGGGTGGCAGCCTGGACGGCTTCAGTAAAGCTGGGGTCGAAGAGGATGTCGCGGGGCGGGTAACCGGGGATGGTCATTTCTGGCAAGATGACCAATTCGGCTCCTTGTCGCTGGGCGACTTGAACGGCCGAAACAGAACGGCCGACATTGCCTTCTAAGTCTCCTACAGTGGTGTTTATTTGAGCTAGACCGATTCTCATTAACTGTCTCTATTGATGACTTAGCCTGTGAAACCGTTGGGATTTTTGCGATGCCATTCCCAAGCGCTGCTAATAATGTCTTGGAGGTTGTCATACTTTGGCTGCCAGCCGAGGTCGTCTTTGATTTTTTGACTATCGGCTATGAGAATATCTGGATCACCTTCGCGGCGGGGGCCAACTTCGGCGGGTATGGGATGGCCGGTTACTTCACGGGCCGTTTCGATGACTTCACGGACGCTGAAGCCTCGGCCGTTCCCCAAATTATAATGTTTGCTCCCATTCCCGATGCCTCGAAGGGCGAGAATGTGGGCCTGAGCCAGGTCAAGGATGTGGATGTAGTCACGTATGCAGGTTCCGTCAGGGGTATTGTAATCATCTCCATATATGTAAATTTTCTCTCGCTGCCCTAAGGCTACTTGCAAGGTTAGGGGAATAAGATGTGTTTCGGGATCGTGATCTTCTCCGAACTCGGCTGAGACTGCGCCACAAGCATTGAAGTATCGGAGAGCGGCAAAACGCATACCATAGAGCCGATCCATCCAGTGTAAAAAACGCTCAAGGATGTATTTTGATTCGCCGTAGGGACTTCCTGGGACAATTCGTTCTTCGGGTCGAATGGGCATTTGTTCGGGGTCGTCGAAGAGGTTGGCGGTGGAGGAGAGGATGAAACGGCCGACATCGTGTCTGATTGCACTCTTCATCAAGTTTAACCCATTGGTTAGATTGTCACCTAGATACATAAAAGGCTTCTCGACAGATTCACCAACCAAGGTGTTGCTGGCAAAGTGCATAATGCCATCTGGCTTGTGGTTGGCGATTGTTTCTTCGACTAATGCGGCATTTGCCAAGTCACCTTCTATAAAGACGGCCGTTGGGTGAACGGCGGCGCGATGACCTTGATAAAGATTGTCAATGACAACAACTTCATCGCCTCCTTCGATTAATGTGTGAACAACGGCGCTACCAATATAGCCTGCCCCACCAGTTACTAAGACCTTCATATATTTTCTCCTAGAGATTTTGCAACGAATTATTTTGATTACTGATTATACACTGGCTTATAGGGTCTTGGCTCATTCTTATTTTGACCATTTGCCCCTTACTTACTTGCTTGTTAAAGTTTGGCTTGTGTTGGATTGGATTGATGCGCTTGTTCCCCCTACTAACTTAACTGGCTCAACCTTGCTTGCTTTTGTATTGCTTGATATTTTCATTATCGTTTTGCTCGCTCAGGGATTGGGTAATCTTTCGGTTAAATTCGGCCAGCCGAGGGTGGTTGGCGGTATTTTGGCGGGCATCCTTTTGGGGCCAACGCTCTTGGGGGACACGCTTTCTCAGGTCATTGCTCCGTTGGAGGCGCGAAGGGTTTTGGGCGCTGTTGGCTCTTTGGCATTAATTCTTTTCATGTTCTTGGCTGGGGCAGAGTTCGATGTCGGCCGTATTAAAGGCCGGGTTGGTCAGGCTTGTTTGTTGGGCTTTTTGTCGGTCGCTGTTCCGGCGGCGTTGGGTTTCCCTGTTGCGGCTGTCATGTACACCGATGTTTATGCAGCGGCTGATATTGACTTTTTACCCTTTGCCTTGTTGCTTGGTTCAGCGCTGTCGGTGACTGCTTTTCCGATATTGGCATATATTCTCATGGAGCGTGGGGAGTTGAATTCCCTGCTTGGCTCGTTAGGTGTGGCAACGGCTGGTGTGGTGACGGTGTTGATGTTTCTTTATATGGCCTTTGCGGCGGCTGCGGTGGCGGGTGGGTTTAGTGGTTTCTTGATGAATATTGGGTTGATTGTGGCATTTGGGGTCTTTAGTTGGTTTGTAATGCGGCCATATTTAGCTGCAACTTTACCGAGCATGTTTCAAAATGGCACGTTTTCAAGTTCGGGGATGGCGATAGTCTTTGGGGGGATGGTATTGTATGGACTTGTAACCCATTTGTTGGATATTCATGCTATGGTAGGGGGCTTTATCTGGGGGGTCATCATACCAGCCGATTTTGGGCTGCGTCAGCATTTGACGAACAAAGTCAGGGATGTAACGCTGGTTCTTTTGCTGCCGGTCTTTTTTGCTTTGGCAGGTTTCTCGACTGATTTTAAATTATTGACATTGGAAACGATTCCGGCAGTGTTAATTGTACTATTGGCTGCTGTAGGGGGGAAGTTAATCGGGGCCTTTCCGGCAAAGGCTTTTGGATTGAATTGGCGAGATACGGCCGTGTTAGGAGCTTTGTTTAATACAAGGGGGTTGCTCGTTATTGTGGTTGGATTGATTGGATTGGAGCTAAATATCATAACTTCATTGACATTTACAATCTTTGTTTTAGTTGCTTTGGTAACGACCTTGATGACGTTACCTTTTTTGAATTACCTTTCTAAAGAATAAGGCAAATGCAGGTTCATCTTCAATAGCTGTGTGGCGACCATAACATCTGGATTACATTCTTCTGTACTTTGTCAATATTTCTTGGATTTTGTCATGGGGGAGGGCATAAACAGTGTTGTTATTGATGCCAACCATCGTCTCGGCTGCAACGAGGGCATTGATGATTGCTTCTTCAACGCCAAAAACTACGGCGTTGAAAAGAGAGGAGATAGCATCATTGGGCAGCATGGTTAGTTGGGTTGATGCTTGGCGGTTGAAGGCGCCTGGATTGGCGGTGGAGAAGGCGAGGAAGATGTCGCCTGAGCTGTTGGCCCCATGTCCGCCGACTTTGCTAAGACCGGATGGGACGCGGGCAGCAAGGCGTTTTAGTTGATGGGGCAATAGTGGCGCATTGGTGACGATAATGACGATGATGGAGCCAGTTTCTTGGTTTGAATTACGGATTGGATTGTAACCTTTTATTTCTTGTCCGACAGGGACCCCGGCGATGGTCAAGAACGGCCGTCCTCCAAAATTTGATTGTACTAATATCCCTACTGTATAGGTATTGGGACCTATTGCTACCTGTCGAGAGCTGCTGCCAATGCCGCCTTTGAACCCATGTGTAATCATGCCCGTGCCACCGCCAACATTTCCTTCTGTCACTGGCCCAGTGGTGGCACTTTCTAAGGCATTTAAGGCGTGTTCGGCTTTGACATGGAAGCCGTTGATGTCGTTTAGGGTTCCGTCGAATGTTTCACCGACAACGGGCATTGACCAAAACACATCATCGCGGAGGGGGCTGTAATAGCGGTTGGCGATTTGCCAGGAGATGACAGCGTCTCGGACGACACCGACGCTGTGGGTGTTGGTGAGGAGGATGGGTGTTTCTAGAAAGCCGGATTCTTCTATCCAGGTTGTGCCGGTCATTTCACCGTTGCCGTTGAGGGCATACCAGCCAGCAAAGCAGGGGTCAAAGGTTTTTCCTCTAGGTAGAAGGGCTGTTACGCCGGTTCGGATTGGCCCCTGGCCGACGATGAGACGGCCGTTTCCCTCAATCAAGGTGGTATGACCGACACATACACCTTCGACATCGGTGATGGCATTCAATGGCCCTGGCGTTCCCTGAAAGGGTATTCCTAAATCTCTCGCTCTTGTCATTTAGATGTTACCAATTTAATTGTGGATATGTTTGTGTCAGCATAAGCTATATGCAGCGGCTATTGTAGCATAATGAACCTGGGTTTTGACCGTTCAAGGCTCATCACTGTACAATGCGATTCTGTATTTCACAATGGATTGTTATCTTTGAGTAAATTTATGTTGCAAACAATAGACCGATACGAAATCAGGCATGAATTAGGGCGAGGGGGGATGGCGACTGTCTATACAGCTTATGACCCGCGTTTTGATAGGGATGTGGCTATTAAGGTGCTGCCAACTGAATTTTTGCATGACCCACAGTTCCGGGCCAGATTTGAACGAGAGGCAAGGGCTATTGCTAGTTTGGAGCATCCGGCGATCGTGCCGGTATATGATTCTGGAGAGTCTAACGGCCGTTTGTTTTTGGTAATGCGCTTGATGAGTGGTGGTTCTTTGTCAGAGAGGGTGAAGCGGGGGCCAATGGCTCCAGCAGAAGTGGCCCGGATTTTGAACCGTTTAGCGCCTGCTTTGGATGCCGCTCATTCACAGGGGTTGGTTCACCGAGATTTGAAGCCAGCTAATATCCTGTTTGACCAGTGGGGTGAGCCGTATATTTCAGATTTTGGTATCGTTAAGTTGATGGGGTCGAATGATACGGCTTTGACTGTTGCGGGTGGCATTGTGGGAACACCTGCTTATATGAGTCCAGAGCAGGTGCAGGCGCGGGAGGGGCTGGACGGCCGAAGTGATATTTATGCAATTGGCTGCATCTTATTTGAGATGTTGGCTGGGAAGGTTCCTTATAAGGCGAACACGCCTATTGGGACTGCTTTTATGCATGTCAATGAGCCTGTGCCGCGCATCTTAGAGGTAAACGCTCAGTTGCCAGTGGCTAGTCAAGTGGTTTTGGCGAAGGCGTTGGCAAAAAATCGAGATGATCGTTACCAGAAAACGGTTGAATTAAGCAAGGCGTTTCAGGAGGCAGTGAGTGGCGTTGTGCCGACAGCACAGCTTACGATGTCTGCTGACCAGACGAGGATTGATAAGCCGCCTTCGCCGCAGCCACCACCATTGAAACGGCCGATTGAATCATATGAAGCGCCTGTGCAGCCATCACAGTCGGCGGGTTTTCCACGATGGGCCATGGGATTGACGGCCGTTTTGGTCCTCATCTTGTGCGTGGGTGGGGCGGCTTTGGCCTTTTCAGCTTTTGGCGACCAAATAGCGGGAGGTGGGGATGAGGCGACACCTGTGGTTATCGTTTCTGATACGCCTAATGTCGTCGTTGGAGAAGAATCTGTTGAAACGGTTACTGCGACGAGTGCGGCCGTTGTTGAGGAAGCACCTGCAACAGAAACACTGACTTTGACCGCTGAGCCGACGATGACAGCCACGCCTACGCCTGCGCTGCCGCCGGAAACGGCCGTTTTGGATGATACCTGGTTAAGACCAGCGGATGGGATGATGATGGTTTATGTTCCAGCGGGTAGTTTTCTGATGGGCAGCGATCCGGCGTTGGATCCATTAGCCGGAGGTAATGAGCAGCTCCATCCAGTTACCCTTGATGCTTTTTGGATTGACCAGACTGAGGTCACAAATGATATGTTTGCTGCTTTTGTGGCTGAAACGGGCTATGTGACAACGGCCGAAATTGAGGGAGACGGCCGAGTTCAGATTGAGCGACAGGGTGAGGTGGTTCCGGGGACGGATTGGCGGCACCCGGCCGGGCCAGAGAGCGATATTGATGGTCAAGGCAATTACCCCGTCTTGCAGGTATCTTGGTTCGATGCTCAGGAATATTGTAGTTGGGCTGGTGGGAGCTTACCAACAGAGGCCCAGTGGGAATATGCTGCGAGGGGACCGGAGAACCGTATTTATCCTTGGGGAAATGAGTTCAACGGCAACCTGGTCAATTTTTGCGACGTTAATTGTCCTTTTCCCTATGCCAATCAAGAATATAGTGACCAGTCCGAAAGGCTTGGTCCGGTTGCTACGTTACCCGGCGGGGCTAGTTGGGTTGGCGCTTTTGATATGGTTGGCAATGCTTGGGAGTGGGTGGCAGATTGGTTTCAGGCTGATTATTTTGAAGTTTCACCAACGGAAAATCCTAGCGGCCCGGAGACAGGCCAGAATCGTGTACTGCGGGGCGGCAGTTGGTATGATGATGCGCCCCATGTACGGGCTGCTCAACGAGGTAGCAACCTGCCTGAAACGAGACATGCGCTGTATGGATTCCGCTGTAGCTTGCCGGGAAACTAAAGATTATTCGTCTCTCTGATTTTGGGATAGTGGGTTATGAAAGTTATTAATCAATTTCGGTTCAAATGGCGCTGGCAGAACATCTGCTAAAACGGCCGGATCAATCCGATAATTTACTAATATGCGGCGGTCGATGATTCCTTGAATCGTTGGTACTTGTATAACATCCCTCTAATCTGAGAAAAGAACATTTGGAAAAATCTGGATTGTCCTTTGCCATTATCTTACCAATTGTCCATCTTGGTTGACTTTAATAACATACATATCCCCCGCTCCTTCTCCAAAGCTGTAGGTTTCGCCAGTGAGGAGAAAGCCATTATCGGCCGTCTCCATTGCCGTATAGCCCGTATCATTAGCGGGGCCACCAAATGTGGTATGCCAGATGACATTTCCTTCTGCGTCTGTTCTAACCAAAAATACATCCCAGCCGGAAGCTTCGAATCCATCCGTATAGCCAGTTAGGATATATCCTCCGTCTGCGGTTTGTTCACCGAAGATGGTGCGGTCATCATTTGGGCCGCCGAAGAAATTTTGCCACTCTAGTTCACCCGATTCATCCGTTTTGACTAACCACATATCGTAATTGGCAGCCCCAAAACTTTGGGTGTAGCCTGTGATGATATAGCCATTATCGGCCGTTCTCCGAACTGAATGCCCGACATCGTCCCGACTTTCGCCGTAAACTTGACTCCAGGATATATCACCCGATTCATCCACATTGACCAGATATAGGTCCCTTTGTCCTTCGCCAAAGCTTCTGGTTGTGCCGGTTAGAATGAATCCAGATTCCGCGTCCTGGTCAATTGAGAAGATTCGATCTTCCTGTGGGCCGCCAACTGTTTGGCTCCAGATTTCTTGGCCTTCGGCACTTACCTTAACGACGTATCCATCCTCTTGCCCTTCGCCAAAGCTCTCTGTCTGTCCGGCTAAAATATAGCCACCATCGGCTGTAGTCGTCATTGCCCAGCCATATTCATCTTCTGGGCCGCCAAAAGTATGTTCCCACAACAAAGTTCCGTTTGTATCTGTGCGAACGAGATAGATGTCCATATCTCCTGCACCGAAGCTGTTGGTGAACCCGACAATAATGAAGCCGTTATCTTCTGTTTCTAAGATAGCCCAACCATTATCAGCGCCTTCGCCCCCATAAGTTTGTGACCATACCATTTCTCCTTCTGCATCGGTCCGAACCACATAGACATCTTCTCCGACGGCATTAGGGCTGCTGGTGTAGCCGACAAAGGCGAAGCCCCCGTCACTTGTTTGGAGTAAATTTATGCCCCGATCTTGGCGGTTGCCGCCGATGGTCAGTTCAAATGTGATTGGTTCGGCCGTTTCTGTTGGTGGAGGCAGGGTTGGCATCTGGGTTGGGGAAGGGGTTTCAGTTAGGATAATTGGTGTTTCAATAATCGGTTCAGTTGGGGCAACTGTGGCAGTGGGGGTGGGCGATGTGCAGGCAGCGGCTGCGATTAAAAATAAGATGAGATAAATGGGTCTGTTTTGAAGGAGTGATGTAGTCATTGCTGTGAGTATACCCTATTTTTAGTGTGAAATTTTATCTTGCTTGAGTTTTTTCTTGAACTGCTTAAACTTACGTTTATGCAACAAAATATTGTCTTAACTGGTTTCATGGGAACGGGGAAGACTGCCGTTGGTAAACGGTTGGCTGAGATGTTGGGTTATGGATTTGTGGATACGGATGCCTTGATTGAGGCGCGAGACGGCCGAACCATCGCTCAAATTTTCGCTGAATCGGGCGAGGCGACTTTCCGGCAATTGGAGCGGGAAGTGGCGGGCAAGATGGCTGGCCAAGCGGGGGTAGTCATTTCGACCGGGGGGGGATTGATGTTGGATGAGGGGAATGTAGCTGCTCTAACAATGAACGGCCGAGTTTTTTGTCTGACGGCAAAGGCAGATGAGATATTGGCTCGAATTTCTGAAGAAGATGGAGTTGAGCGGCCGTTGTTGGCTGTGCCGAATCCAAAGGAACGGGTTGAGGCGTTGTTAGCTGAGCGACAGGCTGGTTACGGCCGATTTGAGCAGGTGGTGACAGATGGAAAACGGCCGTTGGAAGTGGCTCAAACGATACTAAAAATGGTTGAGGAAACAGAGATGACAAAGATACTGATTTTGAATGGCCCCAATTTGAACTTGCTGGGTAGTCGAGAGCGGTCTGTCTATGGGGCTGAAACGTTGGCAGACATTTTGAATGATTTGAGGGGATATGCGGCTGGAGAGGGGGTTGAGTTGCGGGATGTTCAATCGAATTCCGAGGGAGTCTTGGTCGATGCCATTCATGAGGCGCGAGATTGGGCAGATGGTATCGTTTTTAATGCTGGTGCGTATACTCATTATAGTATTGCCTTGCGGGATGCGATTGCGGGGGTAGATGTGCCTGTAGTTGAGGTGCATTTGTCGAATGTGCAGGCACGGGAGGGATTTCGGCACAAGTCGGTGATTTCGGCCGTTTGTCTGGGGTCGATAACTGGTTTTGGACGATGGAGTTACTTTTTAGGGGTGGATGCGCTGTTGCGCCATATGGGGAAATGATGGGCTAATCTATTTGTAACAGTAATTGTAACTATCTTTCATTATCATATTACTTGGGTACTACTATTCATTAGGCAAGCAGTATTTATTGATTGATATTTGTATTTGTAAACCAATGTCTGTGCCGCCATTTGGTTTTAGCGTTGCCTTTTCTCAGACAATTTTAGTAGCCAGGTAGATACATTTTTGGAGAGCCTTAATATCGGAGGAAAGGTGTTTAACAATGAGATTTATCATTTCTAATTCACGCAGAAGAAAGACATTCGTCGCTTTTTTCTTGCTATTAATTCTGGTGTTCATTGTCAGCATTGTCTATGCGGATAATCCAGGAACAGCGACGACAACGACGGGGCAAGAGTTGATTATAGAAATCACTGAGCCGCTTGATGGTGAGGTTTTGGCTTGCGAAGCGCCACTTCATGTTGCCGGACAGACCGTCATTGGGTCTTTGGAATCTGAGGCCAGTGTCGCCTATGTGTTAGATGAGTCTGGCAGCACGACCTTTGTGACTGGATTAGATTGTAATGGTAATGGTCATGCGGGGGATGCTGGCGATGATTTTAATTCTGATGGAGTCAACGGCGATATCTTAGATTGTGAAATTAGCGGTGTTAGTTCGCTAAATCAAAGTTTGGTTGATACCAATACGAAGGCGGCTGTCATTGGTTTTGGTACCTCTGCTGCTGTGGCTGATGTTAATCCGGCAGTTGGTCAACAAGTTTTTGCGACCTCGCCGGAAGCGGATGTCAATTTAAATGGCGTGCCTGATGTTGAAGAAGTAGTCACTTCGATGGTCTCTCAATGGCCGGGGAACTCTTTTATTGACAAGTTTACCTTTTACTCTTTTGCTGGAAACACCAATTTTGATGCTGCCCTTTTGGCCGTTCAGGACGCATTTATTGGTGGTTCGGTTAGCGACCAAAGAGTGACCTTTTTCTTGTCTGATGGCGATTCGACCATTTTTTCGACAGGGCCTGGTTCGCCAGTACAGAATTTGGCTGCGGCCCATATTGTGGTGAATACATTTTCCGTTGGTAATGGAGCGGCTGGTTGTGGCGATTTTGATAGTCTAGGTCAAATTGCCGATATTACTGGTGGGACGTGTACTGAGGTATTGGATCCAACTGAATTATCGGCCGTTTTAACTGGCGTAACGCCGACTGGTATTGATAGTGTTGCTGTTCGAGTGAATGGTGGCCCCTTAGTAGACGCTGCATTAGATCCATTGGGAAATTGGTCGGCAGATTTCCCAGCAACTGTTCCAGGGGAAAACTACCTTATTGAGGCCAGAGTCTTGGCTGAGGATGGTACTGTTGCTGTTGCTGATATTACGGTTACTGGCGGCTTATGTCCAACTGATACACCAGTGCCTACAGCAACAAATACCCCGACGGCTACAAATACACCTACAAATACGCCAACCAACACCCCAACAGCAACAAATACACCCACTAATACGCCAACGCCGACAAACACACCGACGAATACGCCCACTAATACGCCGACGGTAACAAATACGCCAACCAATACACCAACGGCGACAAATACGTCTACAAGTACCCCGACGGCGACAAGCACACCAACGAATACACCCACTAATACGCCAATGCCGACAAACACACCGACCAATACGCCCACAAATACACCGCCTCCCACCAGCACGCCTTCAGATGATGGGTGTACTTTGACTCAAGGATATTGGAAAAATCATGCCAATAATTGGCCTGTAACAGAGATTACTATCGGTGGCGTGACTTATTCGCAGCAGCAGGCAATAGAAATACTCAGGACACCTTCTAGGGGAGATGCTACCTACATCTTGGCTCGCCAGTTAATTGCAGCGAAATTAAATGTTCTCAATGGGGCTGATGATAGCGTTGTTGCGGATACGATTATCGATGCTGACAATTGGTTGGTCGTAAATCCATTGGGCAGCCATCCTTCTGGCTCTGCTAGACAGGAGGGTATTGCTTTGGCGAGAACGCTTGATCAATATAATAATGGTCTAATCGGGCCGGGACATTGCGGCGACTAAGCTTCTGCTAGCCTGCGCGTATTTTTGTTAGTCGAGCTAACAGTATTGAGATGCTGTTAGCTCGACTTTTTGGTGGAGTTGGAGTTTAGTGATTTAGTAGACAGGCCAATCAGCCATTTCAAGGTGTAGGGCCTGGTCAGTATATGGGTTTTTAGCGGCGACTTCTTCATTTAGCTCGATGCCAAGCCCCGGTTTTTTGGGTGGGAGTACATAGCCATTTTCCCATTGGACTGGCTCTTTCAAAATTTCAGCGTGGAAGCCCCCCCAGGTTTGGATACTTTCGAGGATGAGGAAGTTGGGTGTGCAGGCAGCTATTTGGATATTAGCTGCTCCTTCGATGGGGCCACAGTAGAGGTGGGGGGCGATTTGGGCGTGGTGGGCTTCGGCCATTCCGGCAATCTTCTTCGTTTCTAAAATGCCACCGACACGGCCGAGCGCCATTTGGAGAATTGAGGCGGCATTGTGGGTTAGGATTTGAGCGAATTCATACTTTGTGGTAAGTCGTTCGCCGGTGGCAATGGGGATGCTGGTGGCATGGGCAACTTGGGCCATTGCTAGGACATTGTCGGGCGGAGTCGGCTCTTCTAGCCATAGGGGGTCATAGGGTTCTAGTCGTTTGGCGAGGCGGATGGCGCTGGCGGGTGTCATTTGGCCGTGAGTGCCGAAGAGGAGGTCGGCCCGGTTGCCGACGGCTTCTCGGAGTTGGCGGACGAATCGTTCGGCCGTATCTAACGCTTCAAGTGATAATTGACGAGGGTCGAAGGCGGAGTAGGGGCCGACGGGGTCGAATTTTACGGCCGTAAAGCCCTGCTCGACATATTCCACAGCCCGTTCTGCTGCCAGGTTAGGGTCGGCGTAGACATTTGTTTTATCGTCCTCCTTGGGATAGAGGTAGCTATAGGAGCGGAGTCGTTCGTGTACTTGACCACCTAGCAGCTCATAAACAGGTTTTTCGAGCGCCTTGCCAATGATGTCCCAACAGGCCATTTCAATGCCACTGAGGATGCCCATGATAGCGGTGTCGGGACGCTGGGTGAAGCCACTAGAGTAGATGATTCGCCAAAGCTTCTCAATTTTGAAGGGATCGCTACCAATGACATAACGGCCGCATACGTCTTCTATCATTTTGGCAACAACATGCGGGTGGAAGGGGACGGAGTAGACTTCACCATAGCCCACGATGCCGTTATCGGCCGTTAGCTTTAGGAAAATGAAATAACGGCCGCCATAGTGGGGTGGGGGATTGCCGACGACGAAGGTGGTGATGTCTGTGATTTTCATACCGATTTGCCCTTGTTTTTTCTGCCCTGATTCTTAGCAGTCATTTTCTCCATTAGGGGTTTGCTTTCGATCTATAATAAATGATTACAATCCCTTCTATAATGGCTATTATAGAGATAATGGCTGTGATTATAAATATATTGATGCCTAAGATAGTTGGTGCGGTTTGGGAGGCGGGACTGCTGGTGGCGTTGTTTTCAGGTTCGCCGATTATAATAGTTGGTTCGGTGTTATTTGGTGATTCTTCAGCCTGATTGGAATCGGCCGTTTCATTGATGGCAGAACTTGAATTATCGTTCCCATTAGTTTGGGTTACTGTTTCATCAATCCAGTCCTGGTTGTGGGAGATATTGGTGAAGGTGTCCCAAGAATTGTAGGTGCCAGGTTCGGGGGGTGGATTGCCAAATTCTATGCCGAAGGAGGCGACACCGATGAGGTAATGACGGCCGTCTTTTTCTATTAAGGCGGGACCACCACTGTCACCGGGACCGGCGACGCCTTCAAATGGGGTTATATTTGGCGATTCTGGTTCGTCAAAGCGGAACCAGATGCTGCCTGATTCTATTTTCTCGACGATGTTGGTGGCTCTTCGGAGTTGGCCATCTATCTCTGTTGCGCCTGTCAAGCCAGTTCCAAAGTCGCCACGACCAACGATGATGGCTGTTTGGCCTACCTCGTCATCGTCCCGGTAAAGGGGTATTGGGTCAACGCCTGTGACGGGTTTGGAAAGTTTGAACAAAGCGATGTCATTTATATGAATTTGTTCCCAATCAGGGTGAATGTACACTTCTTCAACGGCATAAGCAGCCCCGTTAATTGTGACGCTGTGGGAGCCATCTTGTGGAAGGCTTCTGGCGACGTGGGCTGCGGTGATGGCCCATTGAGGCGCGATGAGGGTTGCACCTCCGTTTCGTTCGTAAACATCGAAGACGGCTGGAAAGGAATCTTCTGGTAAGAGAAATTCGGCCGAATCTAGATCATGCCGAAAAATGATTGCCTGGGCAGGGGGGATTGTGCCGAACAGTAATAAGATGAGGGTGGCGATAATAATTGTAGGGTACTTGAATGATTTCATTTAACTCTCCTTTGAAACTGAACCTTGATTTTCTTTTCATAAATTGCTTTGCAAATGCAACCAGGGGTTTATAGTGGATGTTGGTTTCGGTTCGGTTTCGCCTTGATTACAGTCTTGTAACCGTATCAATTTGGGGGAGTTTATAGATGTAGATAGAGGTGATTGTCTTTGATGGTGATGGGATAGGAGCGGGCACGAATTCGGTTGTCTACCAGGCATTGCCCAGATTTAATGTCGAATTCCCAGCCGTGCCAGGCACAGCGCAAGATTTCTCCTTGACGGCCGTAGATGAATTGGGCTGATTGGCTGGCAAGGGTCGTGCCAGTAACTGGCCCTTCACAGAGGTTGCCGCCCATGTGGGGGCAGCGGTTGTGGAGGGCGTAGTATTCGCCAGCGATGTTGAAGAGGCCTATTTTTCGGCCGTTTAGTTCGATGATGCGCCTTTCACCTTGTTTTAGGTCGGCTGGCCCAATGGGTATGGCTTTTTTATGTCGTTTTTTGGTCATGCTATGGCCTCGGCAGCAGTCTGCGGGAGTTTTATTTTCGTATAGACATTTAGGGCGTTCTTCCAAAACACATTATCGTGCCAGGCTTTGGGGATGTTAATTTGAGTTGGGTCGTCGAAGTCCCAATGTGGGTAATCGGAGGCATACATGAGTACGTGCTGACCGTCTATTGCTTCAAGGGTATTGTGAAGCCACTCTTTCTTTTTGGGTTGTTCCAGCGGTTGGGTTGTCAAACGGATATGGTCACGGGCATATTCGCTGGGTAATCTTTTGACCCAGGGGGTTTCTTTGCGGAGGGCTTTGTAATTTGAATCCAGCCGCCAAAGAATGGGGGGCAGCCAGGCAACGCCACATTCGATGAGGATTAATTTCATATTAGGCCATTTCTCGAATACGCCGTGAGCAATGGTGCTGGCAAGATGGGACATGGCAGGTTGACAGAGTAGGGCATGGGTGGGCCAGTAGAAGGTCATCGGGCCGCCACCAATAGGTTGATAGTTGATACCACCTTGTCCGCCAAGATGAACGGCTAAAGGTAGGTCCATTTCGGCGCAGGCTTCCCAGATGGGATGGTAAAAGGGGTCGCCATAAGGGCGGTAGGAGCCGTGTGACATGAGGACTTGGACCATTCGAGGATGGTCGCCCAGCCGTCGGATTTCGGCCGCCGCCAGGGTTGGGTTTTGGGGAGCGATAATAATAGAGGCGTATAAACGGTCATCGCGAGGGAGCCACTCATTAATCATCCAGTCGTTGTAAGCGGTAACCAGGGCAGCAGCGTAGTAGGGATTCGCAAGTGTTGAGCTTTCTAAGGCTTCTTCACCTGTTAATATGCCTATAGTGATGTTGTATTTGTCAAGCAAATGACTTTTCATGAAGCTGTAATGCTCGTCGTCGCTGCCTGGTTTGATGTCATGGCGGCGAAAATCTTCGGGGTGAAGCCAGGGGCGATGGGCATGGGGGAACGCCCCTTTGGGACCTGGTAGCTCGCCTCGGATTAAGTAGTCTCGGAAAGCAGGGTCAATGTAGGGTAGTAAGACTTCGGCTGAACTCCAGTCGTTGTGAACGTCACAGTCAATTATCATAAAAATCTCCGAAAATTAAGGTGCATGTGGGTCATAGGGCGTGGGAGAAGGGCATGGCGGCGGCTTGGGCCATGCCTTGTTTTAGGAGGGGGATGAAACGGCCGAAGTCGCGGCGAATGATGTTGCCGTGACTTGGGGCAAAGATGTTGACTTGATATTGCTTGAATAACCTATCGATGGCTGTTTCTAAATGAGTAGGGTCAGCCCAGGCAAGCCAGGGGAATTGGTACCAGGCATTAACTCGAACATCATCTATATAGAGGGATTCAGTGTAGTCATTGGCTAGCATTTCATCCAGGAATTGGAAACATTCACCACAAGCGGGTGCATGAAGGTTATGGCCCCAATCGGCGGTAAAGAGGAAACCAGTTTTTTCTTCGTATAGCCATTGAGAGAGACCATGATCAACAAAAAGCGCACCTACCATCTCGATTGTATGATAACCAAGATTGATCGTATCGCCTGGTGTGGCTAATTGTGCATTGTCCAGAGCATGAAGTTGATAATTTTCGCCGCCAGCAACGGCGATGATTTGGGCATTTGGGTATCGCCGTTTTAGGGCGGGGCTGTTCCCAGCATGGGGTAGTTCGACATGGCTGATCCAAATGTAGTCGAGAGTTCGACTATTACGATTCAAAATATGCTCAACAGCCTCTAATGTTGCTTTTTGCTGTCGGGGGCCACAGGTATCAATAAGCATAGAATAGTTATCAACTATTAGGAAGGCAGAGAAGGGATAATCGACAACGCGACTGCCCGTATAACGATCGGCATCGGGCAGCATGGCGAAATAATCGCGGTAGTATTCTTGGGCTAAATCACCAAGACAATGAGTTATCCAGTAGATGTTGTCGGTTATGGGTCGAATTGCTACCCGCTCAATGCCTGTGCCAAAAACAACTGTATCTGGTGGGTGGGTCATGCTGGCTCCATTCGGTAGCTTTGACAAATCGTGGTGATGGCAGCTTTGAGATGAGACAAATGCTGCTCAACATTGTTTTGGATTGCTAAACCATGTGTGGGGGCAATGATAGCAATCGGCCGTTTTTGAAATAGCTTGTCTAAGTCGGCATTAAAAAGCGCTGGTTTAATCCAACGCAAGAAACGAAATGTAGTACGATGGTAGCTCTCGAACTGGTTTGCTTGAATTTCGCTGGAAATTTCTCTGTTTACCTGGTTTTCTAGGGACTGGAAGTGGTAGCCAAAGCCATCGCCACAGAAGAGGGCCTGAGTACGGCCGTCGTAGATCCATTGACTACCGGGCTGGTCTTTTAGGAGAGCATCGACAAATTCTAGCGTGCGCTCGCCAACTGTGATTTTTGTACCGGCGGCTACTTGGGTGATTTGAGCTAATGGTAGAACGGGAATCACTTCGATATATGGAAGCATGACATTGGAGACAAGACAGCGGATGCTGGGCCAGCGTTGGACTATAGCGGTGATATTTCCGGCGTGGGGCAGTTCGGAATGGGTTAGAAATATATGGCTTGGTGTTCGGCCGTTTAGGACAGTGTCGAGGTCGGCCATAATTGTGTTACGATGGAGATGAGACCCACAATCAATTAAAATGGGTTGGCTGTCGTTGGTTAAGACGTAGACTGAAACAACCTCATTGCCGTATGTGCCGGAGATAGTTTCGCTGATTTGGTAAAGGTCATCAGAGATGTGATGGATCATGGGCAATACTTACCTTCTTACCTTTCAAAATCAGCCCAACGCGTTTGCGTTTCATAGCCTGGGGCACGAAGGTCTAGGCCCATATCATCCTCTAAGAGCTTGACGATTCCCGTTGACCAGAATCCCTCACCATAACGAGCGATGCCACGTTGGAGAATTTGATTAGCCAGGCCAGCCATTGGCAAAGGAACTTGATTTTCATCAGCGATGTTCATAGCCAGTCGCATATCTTTCATGGCAAGGGCTAGGGTAAAGCCATAATCATAGGAACCGGTCATAATTGGAACCCCTTCAGTTTCGGCGACGAAACTGTTACCACAGCTAGCTTTGATAGCTTCGTAGACGGCTCCAGTATCAAGCCCAGCGGCCGTTCCTAACATGAGACCTTCCCCTAATGCCCAAAGATGAATGAATGCCAACATATTGGTCAGGAGTTTGACGATGGAGGCGCTGCCAACAGGCCCGATATGTAATACTGGGTCACCAACTATCTGTAACAGATGCTCATAGCGGGTGAAGATTTTTGGTTCTGTGCCAACTAAAACGGTGATTTTTCCTGCATGGGCCAAGGGGATGCCGCCTGTAACAGGGGCTTCAATGACATCAACACTTTTTTCGGCCGCTTTTATTGTGATCTTCTGTAATAAAGTGCGGTCATTGGTGCTATGGTCAATCCAAACTGTCCCTGGTTTCATAGAATCCAGCACCCTGCCACTTCCTAGAAGGACCTCTTCAATGATTTGAGGCGTGGGCAAGACAGTCAAAACGACTTCAACTTGAGCGGCTAATTCGGCCGCACTAGCCATTCCATTTCCCCCTAAAGCTTCGACCGCTTTAATGGCCGACGGCTGGGTATCGTAAACCCACAAAGCATGACCAGCTCTTAGCATATTTTTTGCAATGGCGATACCAAGTTCACCAACCCCAATAATGCCAATTTTCATTTTTATACCCAGCATCGGTGCCTATCACCGACAAACAGATAGCGAATAAGTTTACATTTACAGAATAATAGCAATGATACATCGGGATATGGCTCCAACCAAAGTTTTCGTGAATATTCTTGTAGAATTATTTTGAATGATGCCTCTAGAAACTGACTATGTAGTCTTTGCTGTTTGGGTATGTATTTTTAATCTGGTACGACGATGACGGGTAAGGTTGGGAGCAAAGTGACGGTTGGCAGCGGAATTATTGGGGTGGCGGTCGCTGTAGGTGTTGGCGGTATGACGGATGGAGTACTACTTGGTACAGGCGTTCTTGTAGGTAGCGGGGACTGCGTATTTGTGGGAGGCGGGGGTAAGGTATTGGTTGGTTGAGGGGTATTGCTAGCGGTTGGCAATGGCGTATTCGTTGGTTGCTCTGTTATTGGTGTATTTGTTGCCAGACGGGTGATTGTTGGCATTGGGGAGCCATGAGTTGTTTGGGGTGTGGGTGTATTGTTCGGAAGGGAAGTGGTCGAGGGTGGCGTATTTGTTGCCAGACTATCTTCCTCTATTGTGACGGAAATGACTGGAGATGGAGTGGAAGTGGCGGTTGCTTGTTCGATCTTCGTTTTCGAGGGAGATGTGATCTGTGTTCCAATTGCTGGAATTGTTGAGGTGTCGTCTATCATAGAAGCCTTTGTAGAAGATAGCAATGCAGTTGGCGATATCGTTGTCACGATTGAGGGTTGTTTTGAATTTGCTTCAACCATTTTATCTGTGTTGCTACTGGCAGATATAAACACCCCGCCGCCAAGAATAAGCAATACAATAACGGCTATCCCACCAATTAACCAGCGATAGTGGGTGGGGGTTCTTAGCCGATAATTTGAGGAATCCGAGATTGTGGGAGATGTTGGATCCTTATCAATAATATCCTGTAAATCATCGACAGCTGGACTTGTCTCGCATAGTGTTTTTATGGCTACTTTGTCCTGATTAGCCTCTATTTCTATATCAGGGACAGGTAATTCGCTAACTAACTTTGTTACATCTTGGGCTAATGCGCCTGCTGTCTGGAAGCGGTGGTCTCTATCTTTTGCCATAGCTTGCTCAACAATTTGTTGCCAGGCAGGGGCTAAATTTGGGTTATAGGACAAAATATTGGGAACTGGCTCATAAGCATGTTGGTGGATTAATGCGGCTGGTGATTCTGTATTGTAGGGTGTTTGGCCCGTTAGCATTTCGAAGAGGATAATCCCCATTTGACAGACATCACTTCGTCCATCGACTGCTTGACCCTTGGCTTGTTCTGGCGATGTGTATTGAAATGTCCCTATAATCCCACTGGTCTGGGTGCTTGCAACAACCCGTGCCAGTCCAAAATCGGCCAGATATGCTTGTCCATCAGTGTCCAACAAGATATTGTCCGGCTTCAAATCTCGGTGAACGATGTTGCGTTTGTGTGCATAGTCTAAGGCCGCACAAATGCGAGACATTATTTGGTTTATATCGGTTGAGGACAATGGCGCTTTTTTAAGACGCTGTGCCAAAGAGCCACCTGGCATCAGACGCATCACAATATAAAGTCGATTGTTTTCCTCGCCGAAATCATAAAAGGGAACGATGGCTCGATGTTCTAGCTGCGCAACAGTTTGAGCTTCCCGACGGAATCGTTGGCGGAAGGATGGGTCGCTGAGGAAATGCTCTGCCATAACTTTGAGAGCGACATCCCGGCCCACTTCAGGGTCAAATGCCCTGTAAACAGTAGCCATGCCTCCCCGCCCTAATTCTTCCTTAATTTGATAACGGCCGAATGTTTGCTTCAATGTTGTTATCCCAATAATTTTTGACATTTGAATGATTATTACATAAACGCGACACAAAACTGTTACTATTCCGTAACAGTTTTGTGTTCATTTTGTTTAGCCCGGAGAACTTGACATTGAGACTATGATAGAAGAAGCAGGATTCTGGACAATGTCTAGTTGTCCAGGCTAATTTAAGGAATCTCTTTAGAATATAGGTTGAATTACAGGAAATTATTGTTTTGTATCGAGAATTATTCTTAGTAAAATAATATTTGTTCGCGGTGTCAGTATATGAATTTCTATTCCAGGAGGAAAAATGTTCAAACGTATTTCGAATAGTTGGAAATTGGTAAAAGCCAGTTTCAATGTCCTGATGGCTGATAAGGAGCTGCTGATTTTTCCAATCGTTTCCGGTATTGGTTCTCTAATAGTCTTGGCAACCTTTGCAATTCCCATGTTTTTGAGTGGCTTATTAGAAGGATTTACTGGCGACAATCCTGTAACTCGGGTTATTGGTTTTATTGTGGCCTTTGCTTTTTATCTGTCCCAATATTTTATAATTATCTTTGCCAATACGGCCATTGTTGGAGCGGCAATGATTCGGCTGAAAGGAGGCGATCCTACCGTTGGAGATGGCTTCCGAATCGCGTTTGAACATATTGGGGCGATTTTTGGTTATGCGTTTGTCTCTGCAACGGTGGGGATGATTCTACGTTGGATAGCTAATCGAGGAGCTCTTGGGCAAATAGCTTCATCTATAATTGGATTGGCCTGGGGGCTTGCAACTTATCTCGTCATTCCGGTGTTAATTATCGAGAAAGTCGGCCCTATTGAGGGGGTTAAACGGAGTACAAAGATGCTCAAAGAGACTTGGGGGGAACAGATTGTAGGTAACTTTGGCATTGGAACGATAACTGGCCTACTGACGGCGTTGGTTTTGGTTGTCGGCGTTTTGTTAGCTTTTGGCCTTGGCGCGGCGGCTGGTTCAGCTATTCCAGTTTTCGTCGTCTTGGGCTTAGTTCTGGTAATTGTAATCGCAATTAATTTAGTTGGAACTGCCTTAAATGGAATTTATACGGCCGCTCTCTATCGGTTCGCCGTCGAGGGAGACACAGGTGGCATGTTCGATAAGGATTTGATTGCAAATTCGATAAAGCGGAAATAAGTGACCGTGCCCAGGCAAAAAAAGTGAGGTGCCCGCTAACCGGGCGGTTAGCGGAACACCTCGGGGGGGAGCCACTTACGAGTATAGCAAGTTTCTATTGAGAAACAAGTTTTTGTAATATTTTCTTCACAATTTGGTAAATTGAACGAGAGCGATTCCATCGTATATGGATAAAAAATCAATATGGAAATCTATTGTTCCCTTAGTAGCGATTGGATTGGCTGTTGCCTACTCTCTCGGTTTAATTCTGGATTCACCAGATTGGATTAACGGCCGAAATTGGGAGTGGGTTCGCCGTCTGCCAGGGGGTGGGGGACGGATTTTGTGGTTAATTGGAATTAGCCTGGGAGCTTTGTTTCTTTGGTTTTGGACCCAAGGGTGGAAAGGGGAACGGACGCGAAAAACATTCATCCTTGTCGGTTGGGCTGTGTTGATTACCCCAATCTTACAGTTGGCAATCGCTGGACAACACCGAAGTCAACCCTGGTCAGTTATATTTTTGAGTACCTCTCGATCGGGTTTTTATCAGGATGGGATTGAGATTGATGCACCACTGGTATTTGTCCAGGAACATTTTGAGAATATGCGAAGTTATCGTGATGTTCATGTTCGGACGCAGCCACCAGGTTGGCAAGTTGCTTTTTGGGCTGCCAGCCGTTTAGCGGAGCGTGTGCCTACGATTTCTGAGCCGTTCGGCCGTCACCTGATTCGGGCAGACTGCCTTTCGCCAGATGTACGAAATATCTCCCCAGCCCAAGCCAGCGCTGCCATTTTGTCGCTCTCAATTTTGCTTTGGAGTGGGTTGGGGACTGTACCATATTGGCGATTGGCACGCTATTTTTTGAAGGGACGGCCGTTTCGATTAGCTATGATAATCTACCCCTTTTGGCCCAGCCTATTGGTCTTTACCGGGCGGTTCGATGTGCTTTATGCGGTACTGGCATTGCTGGCATTGTGGCTAGCCCAGCATACTTTAGTATATGGGCGGTGGTTATCCGCATTGATTTTTGCGGTGGTAATGGCGGGAGCGACCTGGTTTGGGTCGGGAACATTAGCAATTGTCGCTTTGGTCGATATCGTGTTGCTAAGCCAGTTACTGCTTAATACCGTCAATCGTCGGCATGGCGTGCAGCAGGTGGTTTTATTGAATGGTCTATTTATATTGGCTCTTGTGGCCCTCTGGGGTGGCTTGTGGCTGACATTAAGGGTCGATGGGGTGGGAATATTTGTCTTGGGTCAGGAATTGCACCGGAAATTTAGGATTGTATATCCTATTTGGCCGTTGTTTAATCTTTTTGATTTAGCTGTTTTTATAGGAATTATCACCTTTGTTGGCAGCTTGATGGGATTGGTAGGGGTTGTTGGACGAAAGTTGATTGCTAATAAACGGCCGTTGCGACCGATAGATGGGCTAATTGTGGGTTGGATTATTGCTGTGGTTATGCTTAATCTTTCAGGGCAAGTACGAGCCGAAACGGGGCGATTGTGGCTCTTCTTGATGGGGCCTGGGTTGCTTGTTGGGGTGGCTGGTTGGACGGACTGGCTTAAGGAGACGGACCACAGGCAAGTTTGGGAAACGTTATTATTAGCAGGAGTCTTAGGGCAGGCCATGGTGACAGGATTGTTTTTGGGAGGACGAGCGCCTGAATCCTCTGTACCGAATCCTGTGTGGTCGGTTGAGGATGAGCTAACGGCCGTTGCCTATACATTAGGGGACAACATTACCTTGCAGGGATATGCGCTTCAAGAATTGGATGACGAGGTCGAATTGACGCTATATTGGCAACCAAGCGATTTTATACAAGAGGATTTTGTGGTATTCACTCATTTGTTGGGTCCAAATGGGGAAATTCTAGCCCAAGATGATGGGCCTCCTCAAGCGGGTGGCTTGCCAACCTGGTGCTGGGTTCCTGGGGAGGTCATTCAAGATAAAAGAGTGCTGCCGTTGGTAAGTGAGAGTCAGATTGGGGTGGGGTTTTACGAATGGCAAACAGGAGTCAGATTGGTTGTTGATCCGCCAATGGCAAATGACACGATTTTAATGCCATCATCGGAGATTCAGAACTAACAATCGGTTGCTACTCTTTTAGTAGCGCTAAGACATCATTGACATTGGTTCCAGTCTGAGCGGTAATATGTCCAATTCCAAGACGCTCAAAGAAAGTGTAGCTATCGTTGTTGGCTAAATATTTATAAGGATCAAGCCCTTGCTGCTTGGCCTGGGAAAAGGTTTCGCCAGTGACATAGGCCCCAGCAACTGGCATTGGGCCGTCTTCAGCATCGGTTGAAAAGGCGACGATGGCACAATTAGGGGTATTTTGTAGGCTGATGGCAGCGGCGAGGGCGATTTCCTGATTACGACCACCTCGGCCGTTTCCCCTTAATGTAACTGTGCTTTCACCGCCCCAAATGAGACAGCTTTTAGATGGCATATTTTTGGCATATTTAGCGGCCATACGACCGATTTCTCGTGCTTCCCCTGTCATATTATTTGAGACAATTGTTGATTCGAAACCCCATTCGGCCGTTTGTTGGAAAACTGCATTCGTGGCATTAGAGACATCTCCGATAATGGTGTGTCGAGTTGAGGGAGATACAATCTTGTTTATGGGGCTGGGCGTGTTGGGCGTTTCAAGGTGGGTTTTGATTAGAGCGGCCGTTTCTGGTTTTAGCCAGTTCCATATGTTATTTCTATCGAAAACTGCCTTTACAACATTACTTCTCTGTTCAACAAAAACAGTAGGGCCACTACCGATATGCTCTAAATGGTTGCCAATGACGTCGCTCAATATTAATGATTCACAGATAGCAGGAGCAGCCCACTGGGCAAGCCCACCTCCTTTCACAGCATCAAATCTTTGACGTATTGTATTGATGTCATTAATTGGACAGCCGCTCGCCAGTAGGGCCTCATTTAGCTGCTGCCAGTGGGGAAGGGCAAGCACTGGTTCTGTGAGCAAGGCTGAAGTTCCGCCTGAAATGAGACAAAGAACTAATTCATCGGCTTTTGATGCAGCCAGCATCTCTTTAACTGCGGAAGTTGCATTAAGGCTGCGCTGGTCGGGAATGGGATGACTGCCTTGATGATATTGTAATTTGGGGTGTGACAGGGTCGCTTTGTCGATTTTGCCGACAACAATACCTTGTTTCAACCGTTCACCCAGCTGGCTAACAGCGGCTTGGGCCATTGGAACGGCCGCTTTGCCAACGCTTACGAGTGTGACACGCTTTTGATTGTAAGAATGCCCAGAAATTAGTAGGCCGTTTGGATTCGGTATTAAATTTTGAGTTATTAATCGACCGGGATTGGCGGCTTCGATAGCTGAATCGACTAAGTGGAAGGCTCTTTTTTGCACATTCATTTTGAAAATTATTTTTTCAACGTGAAAGTATCAGTATGAAAGTATGACTAGAGTGAAATCTACAAAATGGCTATTAAATTTGATACTTCTTCTTCGAGATTTAGCACGCTACCCTGCTCTAAATCGGCCGTAACTGCCCCTTCATCTTTATCCAATTCTAGGAAACCCAACAGCTCATTGGCCGTTCGCTGTAAATCGGCCAAAGTTGCTGGATGATGAATGCTTAACCCAATGAGCGCCAGTCCTTTCTCCTGGTCGCCATCTTGATAAAAGAGAAGACCGGCTGATTGGATGAGGATCAACATCAAGGGCGCTGCACCAACCTTCTGTGCTAAGGTCAGTCCTTCATGGAGAATCGGCCGTGCTTTGTCCAATTCACCCAGCCTCACATGGCCTTCGGCAATGTTTGCCAACAACAAGGAGATGCCATATTGTCGTTCAAGCTCCCGTGAAATTACCAATGAACGACGGTAATAGGCTAAAGCCTTTGCTAAGTCTCTGGGCTTTGTGAATTCGCCAAGATTGTTTAAGGCTGATGCTTCACGCTCTCGGTTGCCAATCTCTTGTGCTCGCGTTAGGGTCGCTTCCATATATCGCTGTGTGTTAGGATGGTCGTTTAGGTCATAGTAAACGGTTCCTAGACGGTTTAAGGCATTTAATTCAAGGGTCATATCTTCTACCTGGCGGGCCATATCTAAGCATTTTAACAATATTTCACAAGCTCCTTTCGGGTCACCTTGTCGCCAATGTAAATCGCCTAAGCCATATAATACTCTTGCTAAGGTGTCTGAAGCCTGGCCAGACATGGATAGGGACATACTCTTTTCTAAGAATTCCTGAGCTTGGACATAATCGCCACTTATGACATAGACTTGGCTTAACCAGTAAAGGGCATCGGCCGTTCGCATATCATCGCCCCCAGTCAACAATCTGGCCGTGAGAAAGGTCTCCCTAGATTTGGGGTAATTGCCCATGTAGTAGAAGGTTTCCCCCAAACGAAGCAGCAAGACACAGCGGGAATCGGCCGATGAGGGTAAGAGTTCTATGCTACGTTCAAACAGCTCTCTAGCTTGGCCATAGGCGCTAATCACAAGGGCTGATTCACCTGCCCGTTGAAGATAATAGGCTGCTTGTTCCTCGTCGCCAGCTTTTTCATAATAACTTGCAATTAAGCCATTGTACTCATCAACTCGGTCACCGCTGTTTTGAATTAACCATTCGGCCGCAGCCTGATTGTATGATTCTCGTTGGCGGCGCAGCAGGGTACTCAACAGTACCTCACGCAACATATCACCGCTGAAAATGTATTCTTTGGTTCCGGCGAATGTTGTTGTTTCGCGAAGAAAAATAAACTCTCGTTCGGACAAATGATTTAAAATAGCTGGTAGATCATCAATCTGATAGTCGTCCTCTTGCCCTATTGCGTCGATGGCATCATCATAGAAAACACGGCCGAGAACGGCTGCCCGCTGTAAGGCTAACTTTTCAGGATAGAGCAGACTGTCTAATCGAGTTTGGAGCAGCCCAACCAGGGTGGCGGGGACATTCAAATAGCCTAAGCGGTCTTCTTCAACCCGCCAAAGGTCGGCGCTTTCCTTCAAAATAACTCGGTCATCAATGAGCATTTTGATCAACTCTTCAACGTAGTAAGGGTTGCCTTCGGAACGTTCAACAAGTAAATCGCGTAAGGCTTTGGGTACAAAGTCAACCTTTTGAAGCACTTCTCGGACCAAAGCCCGGCTGTCGCGGCGGTCTAACGGCCGTAAATCAAGACGAGAATGAAAGTATTGACCACTTCCCCATGTCGGCCGTTGTTCATATAAGGACGGTCGTGCCAGGCAAATCAACAAAATTGGCAGCTCTGGCTGCTCACTAACCAAGTCATTCAGCAAATCCAGAGAAGCGCTGTCCGCCAAATGAATATCCTCTAACTCAATTGTCAAAGGGCTGTCATCTGCCAGGGCAATAATCCATCGTTTGAACAACTGCTTGGCACGGTTTGCCAATTGTACTGGGTCGCCGAGAAGCCCTCGAACATAGGCGCTCTCGCTCATATCAAACCCAGCGAGATAGCCTAAGAGATGGGCCATCTCGTTGTTCGCTCCAATTTGTTGAGCTACGCCTTGTTCTAGCTTTTGACGAACCACTTTAGGTACATCATTGTCCAAGATGCCAAAGCGGTATGAGAGCAAATCACGGAGCAAGGCATAGGGCCGGTTCGTCATCTCTGAGGTGGCTCGACCCCGGAACACCCAAAATTTTTCCGGCCGTAATTCAGCCCAATTGCTAAATTCATAAAGCAAACGAGTCTTACCCAGACCAGCTTCAGATACGATGGTTACAACTTGGGTTTCTTCTTCTTCAATTGCATCAAGAAAGGCGTTTTCAAGCGTCTTTAGCTCCGCTTCCCGGCCGATCATCCTGGTTTCTATCCCTTCAACTCCTCTGGTATTGAGACGGAAGGCACGAGGCTTTGCGGCCGTCACGCTATAGACTGGGATTGCTTCTCGGTTGCGGCGAAGCTGTAACGGCATATCCGGCTCTACATCGAAGACCCCTCTCACCTGACTGTATGTATTGTGGGTAATTAAAATGGAGCCGTAAGCCTGCTGCATTAGACGGTTGGCAAGACTAATTGTCGCTCCGCTGGCTGAATAACTACCGCTCTCATCACTAGGCGTCAATAAAGCGAGGCCGGTATTAATACCGATTTTTAGCGGCATCGGCTCATCATCATCAGCCAGGACAATCGCACCCAAATGATAGAGCGCTTCTTGCAAATCCAACGCTGCCCGTATCGCCCGTTCGGCATCATCTTCGCGGGTTGCTTCTGCACCCCAAATACATAGAATCGTTTCATCTGTTCGAGAGATAATAAGGCCGCCATGCGTTTGGGTTTTCTCTTCAGCAGCAGACCAAAGGGCGTTCATAGCTCGACGGGCTGCTTCGGACCCTTGGGCCGCATCAACAATCTCTGCATATTCGGCCGCATTCGCATAAAGCGCTGTAATGGATTTGTTTTGTTGGCTAGGTGTCTTTGATTCGGCCGAATCGGTTAACGTTTCGGCCGAATTTACCTGGCGCATGGTGATGCTTTCGCCCGCAGCCTGACGCAAATAATAAGTTCGCCCTCTTGGTGCCACGCCAAAGACACTCGCGACTGCTTGGGCTAAATCAGCTGCCGTCTGAAAGCGTTCTTCAGGGTTTTTCGCTAATACTTGTTTGATCAGGTCGTCCGTTTCTGGGGGCAACTCTTTATTGTGAATAGCAGCGCTAGGAATCGGTTCGTGAAGGTGCTTGGCTAATAGCCCGAAAGATTTTTCAGCTGAATATGGCAATTGTCCAGTCAAAACCTGATACAAGATGACGCCTAAAGAATAGATGTCTGCTCGATGGTCAACGACTTGTTCACCTGCTATCTGTTCTGGAGCCATATAGATTGGTGTGCCGATAATTGAGCCAGCGGCCGTAATCTCTTGGCTAATCTCATTACCTGTGGAAACCATCCGAGCTAAACCAAAGTCAGTAACAAAGGCATGACCTTCTTGGTCAATCATAATATTGGACGGTTTGATATCCCGGTGAATGATGCCCTGCCGATGGGCGTAATCCAGGGCGGAACCGACCTGTTGAATAAGGTGACTTACTTCGGGTAGAGGAAGCAAACCTTGGGACAAAATGTGTTTGAGCGTACCACTGTGCAGATAACGCATGACGATATATGGTGGGTCGTGTCGGCCGTCAAAGTCGTAAACTGGTAATATGTGGGGGTGTTCTAGGCGGGCAATCAGGCGTGCTTCTCGTTGAAAGCGGTGGATGGAGTCGTTGTCTCCCACCAAACTCTTCATAATAACTTTGACAGCAACATCACGCTCCATATTGGGTTGGTAGGCACGATAAACAGCCGCCATCCCCCCACGGCCGATTTCTTCAATTATTTTGTATGGTCCAAGTTGGCTGTCTTTTTTCATTTGGTATTGTCTTTAGATGTAAAGTACTTTACAGATAAGTCTACCCTACCACTAATGAAATTGCATAAGACGATTGGACTAATCATTTAGGATTAAGGCTTATTAAGGGCTGTCTACTTTTACCGTTATTGGGGACAGTCCTGTTCTACTTAATTATAGGGATATATGATGTGTGTTCTGAGCTAGGAAACTTTTGGAAACGGCTCCTCACGATCCCTTTAGCGACCCGACAGAGTGAAAATTGTTAGCCAACGCGGGGTACAACGCCTTGTAATGGGGGTAGTATGTCTTGTAAACGGCCGATTGGTTTGACAAGCTCGTGCGCCCAGTGAGTTGAATAGTTTGGTTACAAGCGGCAGTAACATCAGAAAACAATCCCGCACCGACCCCAGCTAATAAGGCCGCTCCAAAGGCTGCACCCTCTGTCGTATTGACTGTAACTAACTCTTCTTCAAGGACATCAGCTAATATTTGTCGCCATAAGGGGCTTCTGGCACCACCGCCAGAAATCCGCACTTCTTCGATTTGGCCCAAACCGGCTGATTGAATCAACTCGAAGCTGTCTTTGAGGCCAAATGCGACACCTTCAAGGACAGCTCTAGTAATATTGGCTCGCTTGTGGCGAACGGTTAGACCGATAAATGCTCCACGAGCTAGTGGATCGGGATGAGGTGTCCGTTCGCCAGTCAGATAGGGTAGGAAAAACAGCCCTTCGCTGCCAGGGGAAATATCCGCTGCCTCGACTATAAGGTCCTGAAAAGAAATATCAGGTGCAAAGGTGTCCCGGTACCATTGCAGACTTCCGGCGGCACTGAGCATCACGCCCATGAAGTGCCATTGGTTGGGGACTGCATGGCAGAAAGCATGTAAACGGCCGTCTGGCTCGACTAATGGCGCCTCTGTTGTTGCAAATACAACGCCTGATGTACCCAATGTTAAAGCAATAATACCCGGCTTGACTGCACCCACGCCGACAGCCTGAGATGCCTGATCACCACCGCCACCGACCACAGGTGTACCAACAGCCAAGCCAGTCTCGGCCGCAGCCTCGGCGGTGATAGCTCCGGTCACTTCTGGTCCTTCAAAGGTCGGGGGTAGCCATTCGGCTGGAATTCCTAATTTCTCTAACATCTCTTCCGACCAGGTGCGTGTCTTAAGATTAAATAGAATTGTCCCTGCGCCGCCAGCCCGGTCGGTAGCATATCGGCCAGTCAATTTATAACGAATGTAATCTTTTGGTAACAGAATGTGCTGAATTTGGCTGTATATTTCTGGCTCATTCTGTTGCACCCATAATATCTTGGGCGCGGTGAATCCGGTTAAGGCATCGTTGCCTGTAATTTGGATAAGCCTTTCCTTGCCAATCCGACGACGAATCTCATCACATTGGACGGCCGTTCGCTGGTCATTCCACAAAATGGCTGGCCGTAATGGTTCACCAGCGCTGTCTAGCAAAACCAGGCCGTGCATCTGTCCAGTCAAGCCAATCGCAGAAACGGCCGTTCCATCAACACCCGCCTCTTTCAAGGCTTGCCGGATACTCTGAACCGCGCCCAGCCACCAATCAGCCGGATGCTGCTCTGCCCATAATTGGCGGGGGGTTGAAAGCGTTAAGGGCGTGGTGGCGCTGCTAATGACACGGCCGTCTACCTCAATTAGGAGGGCTTTTGCTCCTGTGGTCGAGATGTCAATGCCTAATAACAAAATAGCCTCTTGCTATCTCCATCTATTTTTATTACCGAACACCTAATAGGAGATCAACCGTTAACTGATCTAACCGTTCATAGGCCAGTCCACGAGCGCCTAGCGCTAACCGATCAAACTCGGCCGCTTTCAATGAGGCGGCCGTTTCTGCCGAATAAGGACCTTGGAATGGGGCCATCGAGCCATTGTCCTCATTTATCTCCCTCAACAAGGCTTGGATTTCCGCGTCTGCCTGGAACTTCTCTGCTTTTTCTTTCAAAATTAGATAGGTGCGCATACAACCCCTGGCAAAATCTTTGACTCCTTCAATATCTTCGGTGCGGTAAGCGTGGGCATCGAAATGACGACTGCCCTTATAGCCGACTTCTTCGAGGAATTTTACCAGGAAGAAGGCAGATTTTAGATTGACGGAACCAAAGCGGAAGTCCTGATCATAACGGCCGAAAGCCTGGTCATTCAGATCAATATGGAATAATTTGTCTGCGTCCCAGGCTTGGGCAACGTGATGGAGAAAGTTCAAGCCAGCCATATGTTCATGAGCCACTTCGGGATTTACCCCAACCATTTCTGAATAGTCCAATGTTTCAATAAAGCCCAACATGGCCCCGGTGGTGGCAAGATAGATATCGCCCCTGGGTTCGTTTGGTTTTGCTTCGAGGGCCAGTTTCAGATCATATCCCTGGTCTTGGATGTATTCACACAAGAAATTGAGAGCATGACGAAATCTCTTTCCAGCATCTAAGGGATTTTTGCTGGCATCGGTCTCTGTCCCTTCACGCCCACCCCAAAAGACATAAACCTTTGCACCAAGTTCGACACCAAGATCAATAGCATGCATGGTTTTCTGGAGCGCGTAAGCTCGGACGTTGGGATCGTTGGCAGTAAATGCTCCGTCCTTGAATGCAGGGTCTGTGAATAGATTTGTAGTAGCCATTGGCACGACAAGCCCTGTCTCATCAAGCGCTTGCCTGAATTCTTTGACGATTTTGTCCCGTTCGGCCGTTGTCGCATCGATTGGAACGAGGTCGTTGTCATGGAAATTTACTCCATAAGCGCCGACTTCAGCTAGCAGATAGACGATTTCGACGGGAGTCTGGACGGGTCGAACCGGTGCGCCGAAGGGATCACGGCCGATATTGCCCACTGTCCAGAGGCCAAAGGTAAATTTGTGTTCTGGCTTTGGTTGATATAGATGGGTCATCTAATTCTCCAATAATGAGAGAGGGGGACTTTTAGAAAATCTAATAATTAATGTCTACCTGTCTTTTGGAAACGGCCGATTCTAAAATTGCATCGCAGACAACAGCCGCTTTATAGCCATCTTCGAAGGTTGCACCATACGGGGCCACATCCCGGTCATTGACAATGCAGTCCAGCAGATGAGTGATTTCATGGATAAAGGTGTGTTCCCAGCCAATAATATGGCCCTGCGGCCACCAATGTTCCCACCAGGGATGATAGGCTTCGGAAATTAAGACATTGGTAAAGCCCTGTGTCTCTTTGGGTTCGTCGCCGACCCAGAAGACATCCAACTCGTTCATTCGTTCAAGATTAAAGCGGATGCTGCCTTTCTCACCATTAATTTCGATCATTTCATGGTTTTTGCGTCCGGCGGCGAAGCGGCTGGCTTCCAGAGTGCCGACAGCGCCGTTTTGAAACTCTACAGCGGCTACGAAAGCATCATCAACGGTCACTTTGCCTATGCCGCTGCCATCAGCAAACGGCCGTTCTGGGATAAAGGTCTTGGTCATGGCGCTGACCCCTTTCATATCCCCTACTAAATAGTGACCGAGGTCAATGATATGTGCGCCGAGGTCGCCTAAGGCACCGCTGCCAGCCTGTTCTTTGTCCAGCCGCCAAATCATAGGCGTGCCATAATGGGGCATGATCCATTCCTGAAGATAGACAGCCCGGAAATGGTAAATACGGCCTAGTGCGCGGCTTTCAATTAGGGCTTTGGCCTGCCGGATAGCAGGAACAAAGCGGTAATTGAAAGCGACCATATGCTTGATACCTGCTTTGGTGACGGCATCGAGCATGGTTTTGGACTCTTCGGCCGTTCTGCCCAGCGGTTTCTCGCAAAAGATATGTTTGCCCGCCTCAGCAGCGGCAATGCACGGTTCAGCGTGGGCATCGTTGGGGCCGCCATTGTCAAACAGGTGGACATCAGGATCATTGACCTGCTCCCGCCAATCAATGGTGTATTTTTCATAGCCAAAACGACGGGCAGCTTCGGCAACGGCCGTTTCATTACGACCACTTACTGAAACCATTCTTGGGATGGCCGGAGGTGGATAAATCATATAGGGAATGGTGCGGAAGGCGTTTGAATGGGCCTTGCCCATGAACGCATACCCCAACATACCAACCCCAACTTCGGGGATGTCGCCCGTGACAGCCGGGCCAGCTTGTGATGTGAATGATTGCGTTGATTCGCTCATCGTTCCTCCTGGAAAACAATCCTCCTCCTCCCAAAGGTTTGAAACCTTTGGGAAGGCAGATTACTAATTTTTTGATTGAAAAGCGTCGTCGAACAGAACATCTGAAGGAGAACAGTCCAATCGATGAATAAGGGCCAAAGCCTCAGGCGCGCCCTGATCACGGCTCATGTTGTTATCTTCCCATTCAATGGAATAAGGGCCATCGTAGCCTATATCGTTCAGAGAACGGAATATCCGTTCCCAAGGAACGCCGCCTCGACCCGGCGAGACAAAGTCCCAACCGCGCCGGTAGTCACCGAAACCTAAATGGGAGGAAAGAACACCGTTTCGGCCGTTAAAATTCCGAATTGACTCTTTAACGTGGAAATGGTAAATACGATCCCGAAACTCATAGACAAACTCAATGGGGTCAACCATCTGCCAGTACAGATGGCTGGGGTCAAAATTGATACCAAACCCTTCCCGATGACCAATTGCTTCTAAGGTTCGTTTCGTAGTCCAAAAATCGTAAGCGATTTCCGACGGGTGAACCTCCAGACCGTATTTAACCCCGACCTGGTCGTAAACATCAATGATTGGATTCCAACGGTCGGCGAAATCCTGATAACCGTCTTCAACCATTTCAGGAGGAACAGGGGGGAATCCGGCCAACATATGCCAGATTTTAGAGCCGGTAAAGCCGTTGACGATATAGGCTCCTAATTCGGCCGCAACATGAGCGGTGTTTTTAACCTCTTCAGTTGCTCGCTGGCGGACGCCAGCAGGGTCGCCAGCGCCCCAAATGCGAGACGGTACAATGCCCTTATGACGTTCATCAATAATATGGTCGCCCACACATTGGCTAACGAGGTGAGTGCCAATAGCGAAACATTTAAGATTGTATTTTTCTAATACATCTTTCTTATCGCGTAAATAGCTATCGCTTTCTAGCGCTTTGTCAATTTCAAGATGGTCGCCCCAACAAGCAATTTCAAGGCCATTAAAACCCCAGGCGCTGGCCTTTTGGCAAAGAGTCTCAAAAGGTAAATCGGCCCACTGTCCGGTAAATAACGTAACTGTTCTTGCCATTGTTTCCTCCTCAGTTATTTTGTAACGTATTTGGTAAGGCTTTACGAATTTCTGTTAAACAGCTCCTGAGAGAGGCTCCTATTTGCATGTGGTAGGGGATTACAGTAGGGAATGAAACCATTTTACTCCCCTATTATAGCACACTCAGAATAACAAAATTTCGGCCGTTCATAATCTAAAGAGTGTCATTATTTTTAATGGGAGATTTACAGTCGTGTTGAAAGAGAAAAAGGCCGGAAACTACCGTTTTGGATGGTCGCTGTTTCCGGCCTACGTTTATGGGTGAGTGACTAATCGTTTTTACGGCGATTGATGAGGAATGCGCCAGCAATTAAGAGCAGCATCAACCCCATAAATACCATTAGAAATTCAGTTGGCAGTTCACCACCAACGGCCGCTCCGCCAAAGCGATTGGAAGAGTCAGAACTTTCTTCTGGCACCCCAGCATTACTGGTATTACCGCCATCAGAATAGAATAAGGTGCCAACATCAAAGACAGCCCAGGAAAACGACTCATTCGCATGAGTTTGCTCACTATCTGTAACCATATCCTCCTCAGCAAAAACTACCAGGGTTGAAGCATCATAAATTCCACCTCCACGTGTCCAAAAACCATCTGGACCTGCACTCGTATTAGATTTGACTATCGCCACCGGTGTCTCGCTGAATGAATAAGTAATGGTATGCGGTTCATTATCAGTAACCCCGTCCCGACCGCTTAAGCTACCCTGGTTTATATCGTAATTGAAACCAGAGGTCGTGCCGATGCCTGTGCTAAAAGCAATCCAGCCAATCGTTTCAGAAACGGCCGTCATCCCCGTTTCGGCCGCTTCCTGGCCCAGATTAAAGCTGGACACCGTAACATTATAGCTAGTAGAAGACATGAAATCGCCGTTGTTATAGCTGTTTAACGTGTAAAGTACGGCCGGAATAGAGCTAAAGGAATTGGTAAAACTTACCTGGTCCCCCACCGGCGACATACCTCCGACATGAACAGTTGCCGTGTCTAATTTACCCGCTTCAAGAACCAACCCGCCTTCCAGTACATGAACGCCAGACTCCATTACGATGTAATTGACCATTTCGCTACCATGAGAGAGATCGCCACCTGCCTCCTCAAGAAAGATGTCAAAACCGGTTGGCGTCACATTATGGACACGAACCTCGACCGGTTCTGGATCGTTAAAGGTTGCCACAAAGGCCACCACCACCGGATCCACATAGCTGCCCTGGAGCGAGACGGAAGCCGAGATGCCCTGATCAATGGTTCCATCTAACGTCAAAGATCCTGTTTCACCTATCAGAGGCGCGTTGGCAGGCGGTGTAGGCGTGGGTTCCGAGCCAGACGCTGGTACAGCGCTGACATCGGTACACAGCCCTGCCATGTCACAAGCAGAAACCATTACGCTGTTGGTTTGGTGACCGCTTAGGCGGCAGGTGGCGCTGACCTGATAGACCTGTCCAAAGAGAGGCGAATCCCCATCCGTGTAGCTTTGGGAAACGAGATCATTTGCCGAACAAGGGTGAACGAAAGAAGTTTCGTCCAAAACAAAGTCTTCAATGGAGAAGGAATATTCTGTTTCGGCTGTTGCGTCCGAACCCAAGAGGGTAGCGGACATCATCACTCGTGGCGCGATAGAATCGATCATGCCCCGCCAGGCCATCCGAGCATTGCTCTGGTTATTGCTAGCATCGCTGCTTCGCAGATAAATTTCATACAGATTTTCCAATCCATCAGGTAAATCATACGACCATTGAGATAACGGCGCGTTAGGATTAGAGATATTGGCAGGCAGCCAGTTGATATTATCCAGCCGCGCTTCAATATCAACTGAACCGGAAATTGTAGGCGAATCGACTAATTCCAGGCCGACATCGACTCCCTGTACGCCAACCGAGTCCGTTTGGGCCAGCGCCAGAATCTCCTGCTCGGTAAGCGCCCGATTGTAAACCATAACCTCGTCCATCACCCCGGCGAAAAATGCCTGGTTGCCCCGGTTACTACCTAATTGCAGCATGCCATCCGCTGGTTCGGCCGTTACATCGCTCTCGCCATCTAACTGACCGTCCAGATAGAACCGAACCGTTCCGCCATCATAAGTTAATGCCGCATGGTGCCAGACATTCTCGCTGACATTAGTACTTGCCGATACCCAGGTTCCTCCTAAAGCGGTTGTTAGCTGGTTGTTGGGCCTTAAGAATAGGAGCGCCCGGCCCGTTGTTCCAGTACCGGTTGTTTGCATGACCAATACCTGAGCGGTAGCCGAATTAGCCCCATTGTCTAGGAACCAGAGAGATAAGGAGAAAGTATCGGTGACGGGATCGAACATCGGGGTCAGATTAACCGTATCGTCCACTCCATCAAACTGAATGGCGCTGCCACTGATACCGGGTACGCCTATAATCGGGCAGTTGGTGCAGGTTCCATGGTTGCCCTGGCCGCTGGAATCCCCTAAGGCAATCGCCTCACCCATTCCTTCAAAGTGATAATGGGCAAGCTCACCACCCCAATCAGGAATTTCGCCGACAATGCCGGACAGTGGCATGGCCTGGGTAATGATACTGCCGGCAATCATCTGAGGATCCAGGTCAACCGACGTCGGCCGTTTATCCAGCCGCACTGTGCCGACCTCAACAATCGCTTCATTGCCAACCTGATCCTCAACAGTAACCTCGATAGTGTATAAGCTGGACGGCCGTGCCCCAACAACAGTGTAATCGACCGACCAACTATTGCCATTTATGATAAGATTTTGCGGGGCACCACCTAACAAGTTGCCGGTTGGGCCAATCAGTCTGATAACGGCCGTTTCCGTCACCACCCCGCTGCCAGCAACACCCCCCACAGCCGGGTCATCCAACGTGCCACTTAGAGAAACGCTCCAAACTCTGTCGTCATTGGCGTCTTCTACAATTGGCAGCCACTCGCCATTGTGGCTGCTGCTGGCCGTTGGCGGGCTGTTGTCTACATACAGCGTATGTATGGCGCTTAGCGTCTCATTTCCAACCGCATCAATGGCCCGGAACTGGATTTCATACATTCCTTCTCCGGCCAAGGTCGTTGAATCAAAGTCTGGACACCAAACCGCACTGTTGAGGCTTTCTTCATCACATGCTTGAACCCCCTGCCAGGTGAATGAACTATCTCCCGGCGCTTTCAGGCCCATTGTCAACATCGGAACTCGTGAACTGGCATCAACCGTACCCACAGCCAGTTGGATATAGCCGTTCGCCCGATATGGATAACTGCTTAACAATTCGATAGTCGGTGAGTCATTATCAATTTGAAGCTGATAGGAACTGCTGTCGCCATAAGTGCGCGTTTGCAGCAGATAAGTATGAAAAATTTCAGACTCGGACATGGCACGGCCGTACAAGGCCACTTCATCCAATTCCCCGACCAGGTTGTTCCCGATCCGGATCGGATAATCATTCTGGCACATATCAACGGGGGTACTGAAGTTACTAGTCCGGTCTAGAACACCATTGATAAATATTTTTGCCTGATCTGGCGTAAAGGTAACCGCAACATGATTCCACTGGTTCGCTACCAGGCTGCTATTACCATTGACAGTGACAAAAGTTGAACAGTCGCTTCCTTGGGTCGTAAACTGTGGAAGTAATCCGCCAGGAGGGATGCTCAAAGAGTAGTTGCGGGCGATATTACCGTTGTTGTCGTTGCCGCTTTTATTCAGGATAACTTGCCAGACACCTTCCCGGATTTCCTCTGGAGAAACCCAGGCTAGAATGGTCAATTCATCCAAATCAAGGTTGCTGTCATCAGCCGGATCGACCAGAATCCCGGAGCCATCAAACAAAACCGTGTTACCCATCTTACCATCTGTACCCGGGGCGGGATTAATAACAGTGTAGGCATCGTGAACATCCCAATCAATCCTGACTGCTTCACTTCCTACACTAAAATTAAGATTGAAGTTGCCAGTATTATTCGCATTCGTTGCCCGACTAGTTGTGGCATTCGCAGTGAGATTGGTCATTTCAATCTGTTGGCCGCCACACAAGACCCCTTGTGAAGCCAGGTCAATGACATCCCCGACAGAGACATTTTCATTTTCCCATAACGTTTCGCCATCCAGACTTATTCTCAAATGGCTCGGTTCAACAGAAAGTGCATTAACTGTAACCTGATTGAGAATCAGTTCAGCACAATTTTTAGAAGATGTTGGATAGCCGATGAACTGGTTGGGTGAACTGTCAACGAAGTAGGTTGCTTCGCCGCCTTCATCAAAGTCGAATGCTAGACGAGGCGTACTGTCCTGATATAGTTGGAGTACATCCGCTTCAGTCAGGTCAATGTCATAGCTGCGGAAGTCATCCATAAATCCATGGAAGGGGGCGTTCCCATTATGCCGATTACCCAAAGTTATTGGGCCATCATATGGGTGAGGCTGTTCAATCCAACCCCATGAATCAAGACGGCCTTGTGCCTGCCCGTTGATATAAACCAATGGGTCGTCACGGCCGACAAGGACTATATGGACCCATTCATAAGCCGGAATGTCAACAAACAGAAGATCTGTGGCACCATTGCCCTGTCCGAAACTGACGTTGAGACGGTGGCCGACATTAACGGAGGTTGTGGGCTCCTGGAATAAATCGCTAGTATCAATCAAATTACCACCATTACTAACATCCAATGCTTTGATCCAAAATGAAAAACTTTCGCCCATATCTGTCTCGTCAGTAGCTTGAAGCGCATCGTCTACCCCATCAAAGTAGACGCTCTGTCCCCGGAGACCATCAAAAACAATGGTTGGACAGCGGGCCGGATCATTGTTCAAACAGACAAAGTCGCTCTGGTCGGTAATGTCATCGAAAAGAACATCCCCTGGCGTTTCCAGGTCAAATGGCAGGTAAGCGTCTAAAGCGCTGGCGTTATCGTCCACGATAGGAACATTGACATTGGCTGGCAGTTGCAGCACAGTTTCGACCTGTTTGGTTATCTGCTGCCAACCGCTTTGAGCAAATTCGCTAACCTGGGCTTGCCCGCTGGCAGTAACGGCCGTTTGAGCAGGCGCATTGAAGGTGACACCATCAGCCGGGATTTCGATGATCGGCCAGGAACTGTTCATCAAAAACTGCACTTCCTCACCGGTAACAGCAGCCGGTATGACAACCAGTTCGTCTAACTGGCCGGAGAAAAGCCGGGGATTCGATCGGTGAAAACGGCCGATATTTACTATAACCGGCTCCTCGCTGCTGCCACTAATGACAGCGGTTCCGACAAGTTGGCCGTCCAAATAAAGAAGCATATTGTCGTCCTGGCGAACGGCCGCGACATGATGCCACTGTCCATCATTCATCGATTGACCGGGCGGCGATCCGCCCACTGTGCCGCCGCCAACGCCTGCTGCCGGGAAACGATGAACATAGCGCACACCGCCACTGCCCGTTATCTCCAACAAAAAGCCTGGATTGACATGATTATCAATATCCAAGCCCCTTATAACGGTTTGTTGGCTATTGCCTGTCGTCCTTACCCAGGCCGCAACGGTGTAGTCACCAGTGGCAAAGTCCATCTCCCCTAGATTGAGGTGGTCATCAATACCATCAAAGCTAACGGCCGACCCATATTTGCCATTCGGGTCAACTGTCGGACAGGCCGTTGCGGTTGGGCAAAGGGCGCCGGGCAGGTCATTCGCCTGGTTGATGACAACCGTTGGTTCCAGCGAATCAAAATTAACCAAAACTGTCGGAAAATTGCCATTATAATCGTAAAGGCCATTCCGAACAGAGCTGACAAAAGCCGAATCATCTGTCATTAATGGGCCAGATTCAAATTGATAAACTGCGAATTCGTCTATTGCGCCATGAAAATTGACACCATTATAGTCGGTTCCATTCATGTTAATATGGCCCAAATAGCCTTTACCAACTGTGTCATGACCAATATATGGGTAAGTAGATTCACAACATTGATCATATGTCATTTGACTCTCTTTGGTTCCGTTAATCATTAAGATAGCTCTGTCACCGCCCTTACGGTACTCAAAGACGAAATGGTGCCAGCCATTTAAGTTTGCTGAATTGGTATAAAAGTTTGTTTTATGGCGGAAATTGTTACCCGGGTTCGAGTTCGAGGTACAGTCGCTTGTATAGCAAGTGAAATCTACTGGATCTCGTCGCCCGCCAACGAAGAACACCATTGTGCCATCAGATTCTAGATAGATTGATATGCCGCCTCCATTCTCAGGTACCCCTTCCTCATGCCAACCATCGCGTGAATACAGAATATACGCAGGATCGGGGCCGGTCGGCAAAGAGGAGACATTCAGCCAGAACGAAAGGGATTGAGAGAAATTAAATTGATCCTGTCCCAAATGAGGCAGTATCAACCGATCATTGATGCCGTCAAAATAGGCCGCTGCCCCCCGAATTCCAGGCAAAAATTTCGGGCAAAGGCCGCCGTTTGCCGGACAGGTTGGGGTTTTACCACTGCTGGGCGTGTAATCAGGGATAATCTGGTCTTGTTCAAAGCTCAAAGCAAGGTCTGGGGCAGGCAGGGCTGGCTCAACATATTGGGCCTGGGCTTGCAAGTAACCATCGGCCGCTTGCGAAGGGCTGGTATTGGTAACCGTCACCTGGTAATTGAGTTCCGTGCCAGGGGGAGCAATGCCGTCATTTGGGTTGTATCGGCCGTTCATCACGCCCACCACCTCTTCTGGCGTCAAGGCCCGATCAAAGGCAACAATCTCATCTATAGCACCGTCGAAACTTGTCCCAAAGGTATTGGCTCCAATACGGAAACTATTGTTGGAGTTAATTGGCACAGCACCACTATAACTATCAATAGTTGTCACGTTTACCCCATCGCGGTAAATAGCGCCGGTGCCACTTTGACCACTGACTTCATCAAAGTCCCACACCACCATGACATGATGCCATTGGCCGTCATCGATGGCAGCGCCACTGGCGGAAATGAAATGACTTGAATCGCCAAAGGTTTGGCTGTCGCCTACAATGAATTGCACTTCACCCTCATTAAAGGGGGTGACATCATCAGCAATACTAAAGAGCGCACCACCCTGGGTTGTGTTGACCCAACCGCCAACGGAGAAATCTCCTGAAAAACTGTCAAGCAAAGCTGTTTCGGCCGATTCAATATAAGTCCCTGATTGACCATCAAATAGAACGGCCGAACCATAAATTCCATTGACGCCAGCCACTGGACAGCCGCCATTTGAATCGCAGACGCCAGTAAACCCATGTCCAGAGCTGTCGGCAAAGGTGAAACTATCGGCCGATTCCTCAAACCGGGTTAGGATGGCAGGTGCATTCGACTCGGTCACATCAAAATTATCGAAAGTAATCGTGCGTTCGATAATTGATGGGTCGGTTGGCACCCAGGGGTTGCCGCCAAAGACAAATTCTTGTAAATCGCTGAGCGAGTCCTGGTCTGCATCTGCCACCAATGGATTCGACCAGACCCTTGTCACTAACGCTTGACCATTGCTATCAACCCCATATTGGGCCAGCCAGCCAACCTTAACTTCAACGTAATCAGTCAGGCCGTCACCATCATAATCATGGTTGAGCGGGTCCGTACGATAGGCCAACTCCTCTTTATCGGTCAGACCGTCCTCATCCGAATCTGGGTCAGTCGGGTCCAGGCCGATGGTCAGTTCAAAACGATCTCCCAACCCATCGCCATCCGTGTCAAATTCTCTGTCGTCGGGATCGGTTCCACCTTGAGCCTGGCTAAGCAAACCATCACCGTCAAAATCTTTTTGAACTGGAAACAAGATGTTGTCAGAATTGTTCCATTTCATATCGACAAAGGTACCAATCGTATTAGGCAAAATGTCATAGATAAGCGAGGCTCCCAGATTTAGATGGGAGGAGCCTTTGAAGTAAGAAATTTCACACGCGCCATTGACACTTTCGGTAAACAACCAGCAACCTTCGTAGGGCTGGACATAAGATTCGGTCAGGTAGACCAGCCCATCCAGTGAGCGGTTGATACCAGATTGCACCTGGTTTAAGGCGATGGGTTGGGTGAATGGCACGGTCTGATTAAATTGGAAGAAACGGCCGTCCAAGCGAACCCATTCATCATTCATCGTCCCCTTTTGAAGCAGTTCATGTTGGTCTATTGCCTCTGATTGAACGGTATAGCTAAATGTGGAACGGCTGGCATGATGAGAAGGCGAACTTTTATGAAATTTAATCGTATTGGTTACACCAAAAGTGAAATTGACTACATTCCCCACCGTGAAACCCATCTCCGGCTCTTGAAATGTCATCTCTTCAACTGCCAGGTCTAATCTGTCCGGGCTTTTCATATTTGTGATGACGAAATCAACATCATAGAACAGGTCAGCCAACCATTCCGTAGCATAGGTAGAGACACCTTTTTTGCCAAATATGAAAAGAATGGCATCAATCAACGAAATGATAGCCACAATAAACTGCCCCACCACAGGGATGAACGTCAACACTAAGAAAAACAAGAAGACAATGGTATTCGCTACCGTCGCAGCCAAAAGGAGATGGAAACCGACATCGGAGGCGGACAAACCATTGGTGATAACGCCATAGCCAAATGCGCCCCAAATCAACGTTAAACCAACTACCGCCAGGCCAATTTTCAACCATTTCCCAAATGTACTCATCGTAGACTGAGCAGCCGCCACAGCTTTCATGCTCTGGACTATCGTTAGGCCAGCTTGGGTTGCAGCCATGACCTGAGAGATTAACAACGATATATGAGCCAACGCCATAACGACACTGCTGGCCATAATTAGCACCGTTCCTGTCTTGACCAGCGTGTCATTACCGGAAATATAGCCCAGGCTTAGCAAGATAGCGCCAGTGATAGCCAAAAAGAAGGAGGTATCAACCAGAAAATCATGGGTTACCATGCCGTTGACAAGCCGATCGTCTAAGGCACCTAGATTGGATCCGGAATACTTAAAGAATTTCTCCCATTTTCCTGCGGCCGTTACGGTCTTACTAATCGTTTTAAAGGCTGCCAGCATTTTATCAATATAATTACTGGCGATAACTGGAAACTGAAGACCGACGAACACCCAGGCCGGATCACTTATCAATTCCTCTTCCCGTTCAAACCAAACCAGCGTATCATCAGCTTCCACCATCGTTGAGAGGCCAAAATAAAGGGTAGCATAAAAGGTTTGGGCCCAATTTAGGAGTGCCTCTTGCTCCCCTTCTGGAGTATCCAGCGGGAACAGGACCGCCTCCTGGCTCAACCGGTGTTCCAACAGGGTCAAATATTCCTCCAGGTCAAAATTTGTCCACTGCCCGTTGACATACTTATAAGGACTCCAACTCATGCCAACCATCACCGAGTCGGGCGTCAAATCTTGCTCAAAGGAAACGGTAACTGAATCATTCACCGGAACGCCAAGCGTATCCAGGTTTTGCAGCCGGTGTCGCTTTTCCTGAGCCACCAAAATGGTAGGAGTCGTATCGCCAGCATAGGGGCTGAAAACGGTGTCCAGCACGGCCGGAATTTCTTGCAGCCCAAACAAAGCGCCATATCCTTCATGCAGATAGCTGTAATTCTGCACCGCAACATGGCTGCTGTTATTCGACCAACTATCGATGCTGGCCTCTATATTCGTAATTGGCACATCCCGATTACCATCACTGGAACAACTGCTGCCATTTACCAGTACACAATCACGGCCGGACAAGAAGGTGTTGTTCAGGTTCCAGGCCACCATCCACAACTGGTCATCCAATTGGCGGTCATTATCAGCCGCCGGGTCTTCATACATCAGGGCCACATCAAGCCCCCGCTCCTCGCTAACTCGCATGCCCGTCAACTGCCACTCTTCTTCATAGACCTGGACAACGCTGAGGGTGTCTGTGCGGTCTACACACGTTTCAGGGTCTTCATCGGGGTCAGTACAGGCATCGGTTATCATTTGCACCAACCAGACAAGCCGAACCTGATGCTCGTTGGCCCCCCAATTTGCAAATAAGCCATTGGCCTGCTCAGGATAATATATCATCCGGGCTGTGAAGGCTTGTAGCCCTTCACCCTGGGAACCGCTGACGAGGGAAACGGGCGCATAAGCCACCAGGTCTGTGGCGCTTTCATCGATGTCTCTTACGGTGATACCATAGGGGTCTAGCTCGGTTGTGTCGAGCCAATCCTCAACTGGACGACTGCCGCCTCCCCGGCTGCTGGGTTGGCCATCCAATACCGGCAAATTGGCATAATGACCAGCTTCAAAGGGCATCGTTATTTCCAGCATCGGCACTAGACGAATGTCACCATAATTGGCATTGAAATCATTGCTGCGGATGTTTAAATTATCGGTAGTAGCGAAGGTTGTATCATTGACTCGCTGGATTTGCCCTGCGCTATCACCACTCGGCCAATCCAAAACACGCGTCTGATAACTCAAATGGCTGGGGTCTAACGGCCGTATCTGAAAATCCACCAGAATCGGCCTGTCCACGCGTAAGTTTTCAATGGAGAAGGAAAAGGGATTATCGTTATCAAAAGTGGCGCTGCTGGCCGAGTCTGGCGAAAAATCATACTTATCATCTACGCCATCCCCATCATTATCTGGGTCGAACGGATTTGGTATACCGTCATTGTCGGTATCTGGACATACGGCCGTTGGATCATAATCTGGCATCCCCTCCGTCCAAACCGGGCAGTCCAAACTGTCAGGGTTGCCATCACGATTGGTATCGTTTTCCATCGGATCGAGGTACCACATCTGGCCGTTATAGCTAAAACCAGCCACCTCCAGATTATCATGAATGGTGTCATTATCGCTGTCTACTTTGGTGGGAATAATGCCGAGGCCGTTGACTTCTAGCCCGTCGCTTAAACCATCGCCATCACTGTCAGTAGGATCGGCAACGCCATCGCAGTTTATTGGTGCGCCTGCATAGGCACAAGTCAACCACTCATCCTCATCAGCGTCGCTCAGCCCATCGCCATCCGTGTCTGTTACGGGAACCTGGCCTTGTATATTTGGTTTGTTGATGACCTTGTCTTTTTGTTGGAGGATGAATTGCTCTGTCGGAACCATATTTGGGTTCCAATCGGTTTCTTGAGCTTGCTGTTCTAATTGTGTCTGTTGTTCAGCCTCAGCCTGTTGGGCCTGGTGAGATTTCTGTTGAGCGGCTTGCCGATTCTGGAAAACTCGATAATGGTGTCCTTGGAGGAAAGGCGTAATAAGCATCGAGAAAATAATTGATAAAGCAACGGCCGAATAAAACCGCCGTGAGCGCCAATGGGGTATGCTAAGACCAATAAAGGCAACGAAAATCAATAACAAGCTAAAATTGAGGCCAATCTGCTGCCCAACTTGCTGGTTAGGCAGCCGGTTGGCAAGCCAGAGCAACGGGTTTTGGGAAAATGTGGTTTGAGCCAATCCGATTGCAGCCAGGTCGTAGCGGCTGAAATCGTTGGTGATAACGGCCGTTATTCGACCTGTATCTTCTCTGGCCGGAAAGTCCAAATTAATGACCATACGAGCGGGCAAGCCATTCTCATCAATCCAAATAGTACCTTCCCCCGTCATCGAGCGATAAATTTCTGATGAGGACAGGCTTAACCCTTGTGGCAAATCGCCTTGCTCACGCAGCCGTGTTTCCAACTGCTGGCGTAAAAGGTCGGCAAATAGAGGTTCATTCATTTCAAAGTTATAGCGGGTCAGAAGTAGAGAAAGTCCGGTTTCTTCCCCGCCAATATCAATCTGATTAGTTTGCCCGGTGGATACGTTTTCAATGCCAGCCAGGAAAGCCATTGGATCGCCGCCAGGAGCGAATAGGTCGCCGATATTCTCAATCTCTTGCCATTCGCCTTGTGGGCTTCGGCCGAAAGAACGGCCGTCTTCAACCCGAATAGAAACGCCCTTATTTGGGTCAAAACTGCCATTTTGCCAGAAGGTTAATTCCATCACTTGGTTGCTTAAATCAACCTGGCCTTCCATTGCCATGGTGTCCTCAATTGGGCTGGCTCCGGCGTTGTCTAGTCGAAGAACAGGATAAGTTGTCTGGTCAATAACCGTATCAAAGTTGTACTGGCCACTTTCTTGGGCCAACTGCCAGGCTTGTTCAACGGCCGTTTCAGGGTCCTGTGCTTGACCAGCCACACTTTTCTGGGGAGAAAGCGCTGCTAGCATTCCCAAAAGGCCAATTGATAATATGAGGATAATAAAATAACGTTGCTTCTTCATGACAAGAACCTCCAACTACGATAAATTAAATTTTCGACTGCCCCTCTCCTTTTGAAATTTCTTTTTCTGGTATGACCTCAAGTTCATCCATCAGATAGTGGAAAAGGTCACGTTCTGTTGCGAAGCGCAAAATTTCGCCGTTTGACGCATTTTCCAGACGTACCCGCCAATGGACCTGTCCATCGCCACGTTGAAATCGGATGAGATAAGCTTGATAATCACCGTTCACGGGGCTATCCTAGATGGGAGGCGTTACACAAGCGTTACAAATTTTTCTTTTGATATAACGAATCTGATCAAGATGTCACGACGGATTAAATTTTTTGGGAAATTGGTCATCGAAGAAGATGGTAGACCTTCTCCCTTAGCGAAGAAGTTGAAGGGGTGCGCGTTATTGGCCTATCTGGCTGTTACTGGGGAGCCACAACCAAGAGAAGTGGTTGCGGATTTATTATGGAATGCTGCGACAACGGCTCAATCGCTGCGGAATTTGCGGGTATTATTGAACCGGATTCGGCCGTTGTCGCCAGAGCTTGAAGTAAGCGACGATATGTTAGTTTTTCGCCCACAACCCGATTTAGAATTCGATTTATTGACCTTTTCTGCTGCGGTTAAAAGCAGTGATATTGCTGCTTTAGACAAGGGGCTTCGGGTCTATGATGGCGATTTTATGGCTGGTTTTCAGTTAAAAGGCATTTCGCAGTTTAATGAATGGCTTTTGTTTACACGGGAACGGCTGCGCCAACAGGCTACGATCGCTTTCGATACTGTTTGTAGGGGATATGTCGCTCAGAAACAGTGGGAGCGAGCCGTGAAGACGGCCGAACGTTGGCTGGCTTTAGATGACTTGGATGAGCGAGCTTATCGTTGGTTGATAACCAGTATGGCCGGAAATGGTTTGATTTCCCAGGCGTTGGAGCAATATGAGCGCTGTCGACAAAGGTTATGGCAAGAAATGCGTGTTCAACCGGAACCAGCAACGATTGCCCTAGCTGAACAACTGTCCTCTGTCACACGATCAAAGGGTGATATTGATTGGTATAGTAGAATCCAGCATCAACTTCCTGGGCGAGGAGAACTGGCGGAACCAGGGCCGTTACCAATAAATGCTATCGTACCTTATCATCGGAATGAGATGTTTGTGGGACGGCACGACTGTCTACTTGAATTAGTAGACTTGTTACTACCGATTTTAGAGACAGAAACGATGGAAAATCGGCTGGCGATTGTGACCGGTATGGGGGGCGTAGGAAAAACTCAGCTTGCGGTTGAATTTTGTTATCGGTATGGTCAATATCTCCCAGGAGGCGTATATTGGCTCAACTTTGACGATGCTAAGAATATTGCTGCGGAAGTTGCTCGCCTTGGAGATGAACGGGGGATGGGGTTGTACAAGAAGACGGGGCAGTTATCCGTGACCGAGAGGGTGGGGCGGGTCCGAAAAGCATGGCAGGAGGGCATTCCGCGATTGCTTATTTTCGATAATTGTGAGGAGGAGCAATTGCTGGTGGATTGGCTGCCTGTAACGGGCGGTAGCAAAGTCTTGGTAACGAGCAGACGAGGACAATGGTCACGAGAATTTGAACAAAATGTGGTCGCGCTCAATGTTTTAAGCCAATCAGAAAGTATTTCTCTATTACACCGCCTAGCCCCAAAGATAAAAGAGGATGAAGCGGCAGAGATTGCAGCGGAGGTTGGACATTTACCGCTGGCACTCCATTTGGCAGGCGGCTTTTTGCGACGCTACCAGAAAATTTTGCCAGAAATATATCTTGCTCAACTGCGAGATAAAAACTTGTTAGACCACCCATCGTTGCAGGGCCAGGGGCTATCTTATTCACCAACAAATCACGAACTAAATGTCGGCCGTACCCTGGCGATCAATCTTGAGCGGCTTGATCTAGACGATGAAATTGATGAAATGGCGCTGCATCTGTTCGTTCGAGCTGCTTGTTTTTCAACCGGCGAGCCAATCCCACAGAGTTTGCTCCGGGCTACGGTTCTGGCTGATGCAGATGATCTGATGGCCGTTTTGTTGGCAGAAGATGCCCTGGCTCGGTTGGTGGCGTTGGGATTTCTGGAAGCAAAGGGCCGCGAATCGGTTGTTTTGCATCGATTGGTTGCTGCCTTTCTGTTAGCAAATCCAGCAGCCAAAGAATTGTTTGAGCAGGCCCAGACGGCCGTTGAAACGGTGTTGTTGGAAACGATTGATATCTACCAGCAGGAGGATCATCTTCTTGTTCAGCTTCCTTTTTCTGCCAACCATTTACAGCATGTTACCAAGGCAGCTTTATCACGCTGGGACCAGCGAGCGGCACGGTTGGCAACAACTTGGGGTTATCATCTTTATCTCAATTCAGACCTTACTAATGCGGTGCCTTATTTGTCCAGAGCAAGGGAGATTTGTGAGGTAGTTTACGGACCCACTCACCCCGAAACAGCCGCTGCTGTGAGCCGCGATGGGTGGGTTTTTATGCATTCGGGCGATTATCATAAGGCGAAAGAGCGTTATCAGCAGGCGCTAGCCATCCAGGAGGGATTACCGGAGCCAGACCCACTTCATCTGGCAAACTGTTACCGTGATCTGGGAACTTTACACTGGCGGCAGGGCCAATATACTGAAGCTCGCCAGTTCCACGAAAAAGAGCTTGCTTTGCGTGAAGGCGCTTTGGGCAATCAGCACCCTCTGACAGCCCAAAGTTTGAGCAGCCTGGGGATTATAATGGCTCAAATAGGTGATCTTAGGCAAGCTCGTTCTTATCAAGAGCGTGCCTTAATGGCTGTTGCCAACGAACCGGAAACGAGCGATACAGCTCGATTGTTGACTAATCTGGCTTCGACGTGTTCCCGGCTAGGTGATTTACAACCAGCTCTTCACTATGCTCGTAGGTCTTTGCAAATTCGGGAAAGGATTTTTGGCTTGATGAATCGTATCACGGCTACTGCCCAAAATAATTTGGGCATGCTGCTGGTTCAATTGGGAGAAATTGAGGCGGCCGGCCCCTATTTGGAACAGGCGTTGGCCGTTCGGACAGAACTGTTGGGGCGCGACCATCTCCTTACTGCTCGCAGCCTATGTAATATGGGAGATTTGCAGCGGCGGATGGAAAAATATGTAGAGGCCCAAGAAACCTTAGAAGCAGCCATTCGTATTTATGAAGCTATCCGGCCAACCGATGCTCAACTGGCACAAACTTATAATCATCTAGGAGACCTGTTTATTGCAATCGGCGATTTGGATGCAGCACGCCTGTACCTTGATAAGGCGCTTGCTATTTGGGAGGGGTATCATAGCGGCCGTTCTGACAAAGCCCATACGCTAATCAGTCTGGGAGATTGGTTTCAGGCAGTCGGCGATGTTGGAAAGGCGAGGCAGGTGTATAGTGAAGCTTTGGCTATTTTAGAGGCCGCTGTCTTGCCTTCCCATCCTGAAAGGATACAGGTTGAACAAATCCTTTCAGAGATGCAGATTCAGTTCTGAACGGTACAATTCATGAGGTATGGCTAGAAAAATAAAATTGTTGGGCAGGTTGGTCATTCAAGATAACGGCCGAACGTCGCCTTTAACTAAAAATACAAAAGGATGTGCGCTTTTAGCATATCTTGTTGTAACGGGCCTTCCCCAACAACGAGAACATATTGCCGAATTGTTGTGGAATAAATCCTCAACCGCCCAATCACTAGGAAATCTACGGGTACTGCTCAATCGAATTCGGCCGTGGCTGCCTGAACTAGAAATTCATAAGGATTTTCTAGTTTTCACGCCAGCGCCAGAGCTTGACCTCGATTTTGTAACATTTTCCGAAGCTATGAAGGGGGATGCCGTTGCAATTTTGAATAAGGGCTTGCAGGCTTATGATGGAGATTTTCTTTCCGGTTTTTACCTGAAGAATACGCCTCGTTTTAATGAATGGCTTTTATTTACCCGCGAACAGTTGCGGCAGCAGATGGTGACTGCCTATGATGCTGTTTGTCAGCGATATGTGGAGCAAAAGCAATGGGATGAAGGGGTTGAAGCAGCACACCGTTGGCTTGTACAAGATGATCTGGATGAGCGGGCTTATCGCTGGCTCATGGCTTGCCTGGCAGGGAAGGGACAGGTTTCCAAAGCTTTGCAGCATTATGACATCTGTCGCCAGAGGCTTTGGCAAGAGTTGGGTGTTGAACCGGAATCGACGACGATAGCGCTCGCCGAAGAGCTTTCCAATCAGGTAGAAAAAGTAGAAAGAACTTTGGTTTGGGATAGTCCGATGCCTCAAATTCTGCCTCGGCCGGGAGAATTAGCGGAACTGGGGCCGCTTCCGTCCAACTCTTTGATTCCATACCGCCGCAACAGCGACTTTGTTGGCCGAGAGGAAACCTTGTTATGGCTGGCGGAATCGATTTTGCATTTGTCGAAGGTAGAACAACAGCAACATCGAGCAACAGCTATTACTGGTATAGGCGGCATCGGAAAAACCCAGTTGGCGGTTGAGTTTTGTTATCGATACGGCCGTTTTTTCCCTGGTGGCGTTTACTGGCTCATCTTTGATGATGCTAAAAATGTCGCGGAGGAGGTGGCAAATATTGGTGGTGAACGGGGAATGGGTTTGTTTCGAGAGTCGGAACAGTTAACCTTGGCCGATAAGGTCAGGCTGGTACGAAAAAAATGGCAAGAGTCAACTCGTCGTTTGCTTGTCTTTGATAACTGTGAGGAAGAAAAGCTGCTGGCTGATTGGCTGCCGGCAGTTGGCGGCAGCCAGGTCTTGCTGACAAGCCGTAAGGGTAACTGGTCAGTTGAACTTGGGGTGAATCGGATTGGTTTAGCCGTTTTGAGTCAGTCCGAAGGTGTTTCAATTTTGCAAAAGTTAGCGCCGAGGTTGAAGGAGAAAGAGGCGAGGGAGATTGCGGAAGAGGTTGGACATTTGTCCTTGGCACTCCATTTGGCAGGCGGCTTTTTGCGACGCTACCAGCAAATTCAACCAGCTACCTATTTATCCCAACTACGTGATAAGAACCTCATACAGCATCCATCGCTTCAGGGGCGGGGTCTATCGCTTTCGCCGACTGACCACGCGCTAGATGTTGGCCGTACCTTTGCCTTGAGCATTGCCCAGTTAAATCTTGTGGATGAAGTAGATGAAATGGCCTACCGTCTGCTGGTCACTGCGGCCTGTTTCGCGCCCGGAGAACCGATTCCACAGAAGTTGCTCCAAGAAACAGCTAACCAAAACGAAGAAGATTTTATGACTGATTTACTGGTAGAAGATGGGTTGGCTCGGTTAGTAGGATTAGGCTTTGTGGATGCGGAAAGCAGTAATGCTGTGGTAATGCACCGGCTGGTGGCAGCATTTATTTTGGAGGAGTTTAAGTCGAATCCGTTTCTAGAATCGGTTCAAACGGCCGTTGAAGACACTTTCGTTCGGCTCCTTTCAAAAGAGCTAGAAGAACCATTTTATCATAGGGATTTTCCCGTTCCAACAGCCCATTTACGCCATATTTTTGAAAGCGCACTGGCAAGGGTGTCGAAATCGGCTGGAGTCTTAGCGCTGGCATTGGGAAAACATATCAGATTGATGGCAGAATTTGAAGCTGCTCAATCGATATTGGAAAAAGGGCTAGCCGTTGCTCAAGTTGTTGAGGATATTTATACGGAGGGGCGAATCAGGGCGGTCATGTCCAGGGTCTATTATAGCCAGGGACATCACCAAAAGGCCCAGGACAACACCCTTGAAGCAGAACGTTTACTGCGATTAGCCGACATGCCAGGCCAATCCTGGCTGATTCAGGTATTCGACCGCCGGGGTTGGGCGTACCTTCGTCTGGGACAAGCTGAAGGGGCGCTGGCGGCTGCGGAGGAGGCTCATCGGCTGGCGGTCACAAACGATAATCCCACTGCCTTGGCCGAAGTGTTTAACTTGTTAGGCTCGGTTCAGTTTTTCCTATTTGGAAAATATGAAGAAGCGGATGCCTGTTATCAAGAATCAATTAAGTTGCATAGAGAAAACGGCCGACCCGATCAGGCAGCCATTATCATGCTTAACCAGGCAGAAAGCGCTCTCGCTCAGGGAGATTACCAGTATGCAAAAGCACTCCTCCTGGAAGCAGCGCCAATTATTGAGGCGGCAAATAAATGGATGAAGATCTTATCAACCCAGATTAGCTTGGGTGAGGTAGAGGTCCGTCTAAAAAATTTCGGGTCGGCAGTCGAGAAGTTGCTCTGGGTAATCTCTAAAGCCCCGAAAGGTTGGACATATGTTATCGTTGCCCACAATATATTAGCGGAGGCATATTTGGGTTCAGGTGATACCAAGAACGCCTTAAAAAACCTTCATACCGTATTTTCAATGGAACAAATCGCCGTTGATCCTTACAATGCCGGACATGCTTGGCGAATTCTTGGCTTGCTTGCGGATAAATTAGACCGAGCGCTGCCTTCCAAGCTATCAGAAAAAACAGCCTATGATGTTCCAAACTGCTTCGCCAATAGCTTGACGCTCTTCGAGGAGATTAATAACCATCGAGAGCAAGCGATGGTCTTGTGGGCATGGGCCAGATACGAGATGGAAAAGGGAGACACAATGAAAGGTGAAGCGATGGGGTGGGAGGCGTATGAGATTTTCGAGAAGCTGAATTTACCAAGACTTATGGCAAGTCTGAAAGCAGAAATTTCAAGCCTCTCCCATATTGATGCCTGATTATCCGCCTCCGCCATCAGCATAGCCTATTATAGCGTTCGCTTGGCGTGAGGAACGTGAAGCAATTCTACAGCTTGGCGTTTTGCTCGCTCTCCGCGCCTGTCATAACGGGCTGTTGTGGCCGGGTCGGCATGACCGACGAGTTTTTGAACTGTCACAATATCGGCCCCAGCATCTAGCAACTCGCCAACAAATGTCCGCCTAAAGTCGTGAGGAGAAACGGCCGAAATTTGGGCTTCCTTGACTCGTTTTCGTAACATATTGTATACCGCTTGGGTCGTTAGTCGGCTACCTTGGTTGCGGTTTCCAACCCCGAGAAAAATCGGGCCAGGCTGCTGTCCGCGCACATTTAACCAGTCCGCCAGCGCATCGGCCGTTCCGCCTGCAACGGGTACCAGTCGCTCCTTATTCCCTTTGCCGCTAACAACCAATTGATTAGTAGCCTCCTGGTAATTTGATAGATTCAACATAACCACTTCTGCTCGCCGCAAACCCAAGCCATATAAAAGTGAGATAATCGCCGCATCCCGTACCCCAAGCTTGTCTTGGCCGCAGGTGGCTAATAATGCTCTTAGTTCTCCGGCTGGCACGTGTCGTCCGGCTGGCACGGTCTCACCGCTGATACTTTCCACACTGGCAGCTAATTGATAATCCTCGGCTGACATCAGGCCGAGTCGCCAAGCCGATTTCAATGTCCCGCGCAATGCCGATAACATCCTGTTGGCAGTGGAATGCTTGTAGTGGGCGGCCAATTGACTCCGTATAGCAGTGGTATGTTGAAAACGCAAATGGTGCCAGGGAATATCAAAATAATCTGTGGCATCATCTCCAGTGACAATCCTGGCAATCGTATTCAAGGCCCCAGCCATTGTTCGTCGGGAGCCAACCGAAAGTCCGGCTAAATAGACCGCTGCCGGATGCTGATCTAATCGTTTTCTTTCATTTACAGCAACCAAGTTCCTATCATTTTGTATTGGGATCAACTCAACCATTAAAAATCTCCTCTAGTTTTGAAAAGGTTCATTTTCATAACTAGAAAATAGCAGAAAATATACATTATGTCAAGCATTTCTCGAATTTCGAATATAAATCTTGTTTTCGCAGTTTAGTTGCGAGGAATAATTCGAGGCCAAATATGCCAGGCGAACAAAACGGCCGCACTAGCTTCTGCTCCTCTCCCAATTATCACAATAATCGGCGACAATGCGAAAAAAGCACCTAAGCTAACTAACCATAGCCCACCATTCAACAGAAAAAAGGCCAACCAAGCCCCCCGAATGTTCCCGCGCTCGGTGCCACGAATTAAAAAACGAGGCAAAATCCAGAAGGCAACACCCAACACCAACTGCATCGTCCAGCCTACGAGCAATAATTCAATATGAACCGGCAGAAGCCGCCATAGTCCAGGATGGAATGGAATACCTTTATTGCTGAGCATGAGCGCCCCGAAAGTGAACCCCAACAACAAATGGATAAGGGCGGCTCGGATAAACCATTGGCTTAAACGGGGCATATCAAGCTGCTTTCTTACGTCGCCGACGGGGGCCACCATGGACGCGAGGCCACGTATTTATGACAAAGGCCAACCCTGCTAGCCATTGCAATACGGCCGAAACTGTCAACAGCCACCCCCAAATTTGCCCAGGCCGTGCAGCATTGGCTGGCTCGCCAAAAACACGAAGTATTAAACCTAGATTTAGCAGCAGATACGTTGTCCAGCCTAACCAGGTAAAGCCGCGCGGCTGCTCTTTGCTATATTTGGGAAACAGCCAAAAGACGATGCCAAAAATAAGCTGGGCCACCCACCCCACCAAAAATAAATGAAAGTATAATGGGCCAATTCCTATCGGAACGGCCACAATGTCGGTCGGCGCGATAGCTAACAACAAGCCGATTATCAAAGCAGCCGATAAATGAACCAACGAGGTTTTCAAGAACCAACGCGTTAAAGTTGGCATAGACTTATTCTAGTGAACCAGATTTGGACTCAATTATGACATTCTGAAGTCGTCCAAGAATATAATTTAGGTCGAATTCATAAATCTCGGCAACATCATATAATGTATCGAAAGGAGCAATTGGGCAGCCGACACAAGCCGTTTTCAAATCCTGCGTAAATACAACGGCCGTTTCTGGCCAATTTTCCAGAATATACTCAACGCTCATATCACTGGTAATCTCGTCCATGATAGATAATGGCACATTGAAATAATTGGCCCCCCCGTTTTAACTCTCTAACGTTCTAAGATAAGCAACGATGTCATATAAATCTTGATCAGATAAAGCTGGGTTGCCGCCTTTAGGGGGCATATCTACCCCGGATGTATTGGCTGGATCGGAAACGGAACGACCTACTTTAATAAATTCGACTAGTTCAGCATCAGACATCTCTTGGGTAAATTCGCTGTTTGTCAAATCCTTGCCGAGATTGACCACCCCGGTGGCATCAGCCCCATGACAAGCAACACAAACCGAATCATAGGACGTTTTGCCAGCGGCCGAATCGCCAACCATTTCTGATTCTTCCTCTTCAGCTGGCTCCTCAACGGCCGTATTTTCATTTTCCGCAGCCGGCTCTGTATCACCACCTGAGCTATCATCTCCTCCACAGGCGCTAATAATCAGGGCCACTATCAAAAATATCATCAACAAAAGCAATCGTTTACGCATTTAAGTCTCTCCTTCTATATCCAGTAATAATTTTTCGTAATTAGGTCTATTCAATTTCACTCGCCAGTTCTATATTTCCAGCGACAGCTAACGCTATAAGCGATTCAAACGTGTGAACAACGCCCTCAGTCTCAGCCGCTAGGCTTTCTGCCCTCTCCTCAGTTGAAACAGCTACAATCGAGAATCCCATAGGCGTTCGAAGGCCGTCGGCTGCCACATAATAGGCATCCCTTCCCTTCAACCATTCTTCTGTGTCGTAGTCGTGAACCCAATAAACCACAACGTTTTCCGGGAATTCATTAATGAATGAAAACATCTCGCCCAGGTCATCGAATAGGCGTACTTCGCCAGACCCTGTGACATAGGAAGAGGCGTAGCGAGCTTCATTGATTATCATTAGGCAGCGTTCACAAGTATCTTCCCCGTAGCGTATCTCTGGTGGTGTTTCTAAGTCGGGCGCACTGTTGCAAGCGGCCGTTATCATCAAAACCAAGACCAACCAAATCATCTTACACTTCATAATACACCTCGTCTCCGAAAGACTAAATAGGTTGATGAGAGGGGTAAAATGACCCAAGCCGACAAGATAACAACCAACACCAGCATCAAACTAGAGCCATAGGTGCGGACAGCATAGATTCCGGCTGGCCCAAGGACATCCAGATTGCTCCGAATCGAGAGAATTGCCGCCATCTTAAAAATCTGAAGCGGATTCAATAAGGCCAAAGTAAATAGTTGGCCGATTTCTAGCCGCATCACCAAGGCCGTTCCCATCAGTCCCAGGTCACCGAAGAAAACGAGCAGCAGCCAAAGAAACAGGGCGATACCAACGGCCGTTGCGCTCTTGCGGGTCGCAGCCGAAATAAGGAATCCTAAACTGAGACTGACTAGTGAGAGTACAAAGGCTAACATTACTAAGGAAAGATAATCACCCGCCTGCGTAAGTCCCCCTTTCCAGGCGATTAGCAAGCCGCTTAGACCAAAGCCAAGTACCAGGGTGATTAATACGGCTAAAGCTAATCCTAAAAACTTACCTAGTAATAGCTCAATCTGGGCCACGGGCTGGGTCATCAGATAGAGCAACGTACCTCGCTCCCGTTCCCCAGCCAAACTTAAAGCGCCCAAGGTCAAACCCATTAAAGGCACTATCAACAGCACCAGGTTGATGAGGCTAGCCCCGGTTCGGCCGAATCCAGCCAATCCATAAGTGCCAACCCCAGAAAGGGCCAACCAGGCCAGCGCCAAAGCTAGCCCTGCAAAAGCCAGCGTATAGAGTAAGAACCAGCGGTTTTGACGCGCGTCTCGCAGCTCTTTTTGGGTCAAGATTTGGATATTTTTGAAATCTATCATGCTATGATGCCTATCTTAGAGCGATTAAAAAATCACCCTACATATTTACTTCAAGTTGAAAATCATCGACCGGGATGCCAGCCTCGGCCAAGAGGGAAATAGGACGCGCTTTCTCAAGCGGAACGACACGTACCCAAACACCAGTTCCATTTTGCTGAACTTGAAAACCATGCCCGCTTAAAGTTTCTACAGCGGGGCCAATCCAATTGTCACCGGCGAAATGCAATTTGAGCATGGCCCAATCGCCTAGATAGCTACCTAACTGGGCTGGCGGACAGTCGGCAACAAGTCGGCCGTTTTCCAATACCAAAACACGGTCAGCCAACGTCGACACCTCATCAGGCCGATGAGAAGAAAAGATGAGGGTTTTTCCAGCCGCTTTCAGCTCCAACAACAAAGACAAGAATTCCTCTCTCGCCTTCACATCAAGATTGGCAGTCGGCTCATCTAATACCAGCACGGGCGGGTCAGCGAGCAAAGCAATAGCCAGAGCCAAACGCTGTTTCATACCACCCGACAAATCGCCCACCTGTTTCGTTAAGTGAGTGTCCAATCCGAGCCGCTCCAAAAAGTTGGCCGTGTGGGTTGTATCTACGGCCGTCTTCTTGAGTCGGGCATAAAAATGCAAAGTCTCTTTAACGGAGAGGTCATCATGGAAATTAATCTCCTGCGGCACAAAACCCAGCAGCCGTCGGACAGCCTTGCCCTGCCAGGTTGAATGAGACTCACCCAGCCGGACGATGCCGTCATAAGGGATAACTCCTAACAGACATCGCAAGGCCGTTGTCTTTCCAGCCCCATTCGCCCCCCAAAGAGCGACCGCTTCCCCGGCCTCAATCTCAAAAGAGATGTCGGTGAGGGCATTCACATGACCAAATCGCTTGCTTAACTGCTCTACTTTTACCATTTGCTTTCCTACATTAGACAAGGCGTTTGTATTAGTCGTATTATCAACCCGCTCACCAGAGATGGTTCGCCGACGCTTTGCCTGTAAATCAATCTGCCAGACTAGAACGGCCGCAAAGAGCAAAACGGCCGAGATTGCCCCTAAAGAAACGCTGTCCGTTTTTTCAACGACTGGCAAGCCTACTGGCATAATTGGGGCCATCAGAGGGGCCTCATCAACCAATTTAGGTTGAGGTCGAACAAAGGGAACGGCTCTTGCTGCAAAATCAACAGCTTGCTGGATAGGGCTGTATAAAAATAGGCGTAGGCTGCTGTTCTGGTCTATCAGGTTCTCAAACAGTTTATCAGCCTCATATGGAATATCGCCCTGGCCGTCATCGCCGCTGTCATACCCCGCATAATCACTCCAGTAATTGCCAACACCAGCAACGGTCCAATAATTCTCCTGAAGTCGGCCGCCACCACCACCAGCGATAGCAACTTGTTCACCATTATCAACAAAACTGTTGCTGGTGAACTCATTGTGCCGCACGGAGGGCATCATCTCCACTCCAATGTCATTGTAAGCAAAGACATTGCCTTGAATTAAACCAATACTGTCTACCTCTCTTGGAGAATTATCAAGGTAAACCCCAATTCGATTATCAAGAAAGAGATTATTCTCGACGATAGCATCATCCATATCTTTTAGGCCAATGCCATAACCACTTGGTCCGCGATTATTGCCAACGGTATTGTTTAACATATGTAGACGACGGCTGTACATCATGAAGGTGCCGACTGAGTTGTCTAATAAGAGGTTGTATTCAATCTGGGCATCATCGCAGTACATGAAGTGCAGGCCATAACGGCCGTCTCGCACCTCATTGCCTTTGACAGTTAAATCTTCAGAATACCACAGCACCACATCCCGCCCCTTCAAGACCACGTTGTTCTCAATGACAACATGATGACTTGACCAGACTCGTATCGGATCACCCCGCCTTGGAACGGGCAGCTCTTTGCTGTTAATATGATTCCCCCGGACGACCCCGTAACTCGATTCTTTCAGATAAATGCCAAAGAGCGTCTCTTCCAAGCGATTGTCTTCAATAACGACATATTCTGCTTCAACGACAATGCCTGTGTTTTCATCATCCAGAGAATCGCCGCTGTTTTGAACCACAAAGCCACGAACGGTGACATTTGGCGCCTCTACTTTTATAACATTGCCTTGATTTCGGCCGTCAATTACAGGCCAGTCGTGACCAACCAGGGTGATAGACTTATCAATAGTCAATGGACCATCATAGTTTCCGCTATAAACGTCCAGGGTATCGCCTGGATTGGCCTCGTTCAGCGCCTCGACCAACGAAGTATAGCTACCGCTTGGGCTTTCAATTCGGCCGTTTTGCTGTACCAATTCCTGACCACTAGCTGGAATGACGCTAATCATCAGACCAAACAAGAGGAGGAATAGGGGAAAAAGGGCGTGTCGCTTTCGATTCATGATAGTCGCTCGAAACAGGTTGCTTTGACGGCCGTTTAACTTGCCATCGAATCCACCAACGGCTTATAAGCACGACGGTGGAAATACAAACCTATTAATATTAAAAAGGAGGCGAAAGTCGCCAGAATTAGGCCGCTGTCCGGGTAGGCAATTGTCTTAAATTGGGCAATCACCCCCTCCCCCAGCACCGGGGGTACAAAAGGCTCAATGGCGCCACTTAAAGCGGCCGTTGGATCTAGATTCAGACCAAAGCTTCGCATCCAAAGATACAAATCTCCAAGGAAAATCGCTGGAAATAACAAGGCTGGCAGCGTCAACAAAGCCGCCCATTTAGAATGAATGATTATGGCCCCAATGACCAACAATGAAGTCACCCCAATCAATAAAAAGCTCAGCGACCGTTCAAGTTGGGCTGCTTCCCCTAATGGTCGCATGCCAATATAATGGTTCAGACCATCAATTTCAGCTACATCCCCTTCAAGGCGGTTTACATATGCTTGAACCTCAAGTCCACCCGGATACTGAGGGGCTTGAAGCTCCATTCGCCAATACGGTTGGAAGACAGAAACCAATAGGCAAAAAGCAGCCAATCCCAGGAACACGGTAGGCAGGAGATATTCTAAACTCCCTTGTGCTTTCGCCTCCGCTGGCATTCTTGGGCCGATAATATTTTGCCATCTTTTACTCATCATTTCTTTGCCTTATATCTTTAGTAATTTGTGTGAAAGACCTTCCCGGAGGTTGACAACCTCCGGGAAGGTCATGCAGCCTTACCCTTCGGGTGCAATAAAGAGATAACCGTGCATTTCCAAATGGAGGGCTGAACAGAACTCAGTACAGTAGTAAGAGAAAACGCCGTTTTCTGTCGCGTCAAACTCAAAGGTTACTGTTTCACCTGGTTCAATACTTAGGTTGATGTTGTAAACCGGAATTGTGAAGCCGTGAGTCGCATCATAGGCTCGTTCGATGTTAGTAATGTGCCAGGTGACATGATCACCCTCTTCGATTCTGACATGTTCAGGGGTGAAATGACTGCGAACCGAGGTCATCCAGATTTCGACATTTTTACCATCACGCTCGATGCGTTCTTCACCAGCCAGGGTCGCTTCTGGGTGCATTGCCTGGGTGTGCGGGTCCCAACCAACCTCAGGATATACTTCCCAGGGGTCGAGTTTGTCCGCCTTCATAATCTGGGCGTAATGGGGTTCGCCAACACCAATAGGCATATCGTAAAGAAGCTGCATGGCATCGCCGGGTTGGCCGATGTCTATTAACTGGAAGTTTTGGGGCAGCAGCGGCCCAACATTCTGGAACCGATCCACCGCCCACTTATTGAGTGAGACGAGGTAGCCACCATCAGGGCTAACAGTATCGCCTTCAGCTGCGGCAATGTGACCGACGTTGTAGTGGACACTAATCTTAGAAACCAACGACCAATCTGGGTCACTGTTCAAATCAGAATACGCGCCACCCAAGCTCCAGCGGGCCACAGCGCTATCTAAGAAGAGGCTGGTATAAGCATAGCCCTGGTTATCGAATTGGGTGTGTAGCGGGCCAAGACCTAGCTCAACCTGTGTTTCCAAAACAGAATCAAAGTCTAAAATCGGAACGCCATAATCATCGAGAGTCCAGTTTTCAGCGCCAATCGTTTCCTGAATTTTGTCAAAGCTGTAAACGGTCACATGGGGGTCAAGCTTCCCGGAGACGATCATATACTCGCCGCCGGGGGAGATATCGACACCGTGGGGACTTTTTGGTTCTGGGATGAAGTAGAGCAAGCCTTCATCAATAGAAGTTTGCAACGGAATCACTGGGAATCCATTGACATCAAAAGTAGCACCACTGGCAGCAACTTCGGCCGCTTTATCAAGGTTGATGACGTGCATGTAATCCATGTCTCGTTGGGACGCGCCAGCTTCAAATGGGGGCGCGCCATCTTCAATGCCACCTGTTGCCATTTCGGTATTGAATGAGTTACAGAAAATCCAACCATCACTGACTAATTTGCCAGCATCGCAAAGGTCTTGCCAATAAGGTGGCAGTTCCAGGGCAAAGGAGTTTTCTGGTTGAATACGGCCGCTTTCTCGGTCAAACTTCCAAATGGTAACCATGCCGCGATACTCCTCTGCATAATTCTCAAGGTCTGAATATTCCCAGCCCAGAGGTGCTGCATACTGACCGCCTTCGATGATCCAATCAGTATCCGGGGTCACCATCGTGCCACCATGATCACTAACTGCGATGGGGTTCTTAATAATTTGTTTGGTTTCAAAATCTTTTAAGTCGATAACGGCTACCCGGGCATTGGCCTTATCATTGATAAAGACAAATTGACCATCATAATCACCAGCAGTTTCGCTCAGAGCTGGATGATGGGTGTCGCCCCAAGTCAATTCGTGGTCGCCCACATTGCCCGCTTCCAACACATCCATTGTTGCTTTGGCCCCATAGCCATACCCTTGCCATGGTTCGGGGGTAAAGACAGCGACTGTTTTCAATAATCGCATTGAAGGCATCCCGATGATGAACATTTGGCCTGCATGACCGCCAGATGCAAACATGATGTATTCATCATGTGCGCCTGTGGGCATATAGGTTTTTAACGCGGCCGTAATATCATCTGGCGTCAGTCCCCTTGCTTGGGCAATTGAGGCTGCGTCTCCAGATAAAGCGGACGGGGCTGTTGTTGCTGCCGGGGCAGCTTCTTCAGTATCGCCTCCCCCCGGTCGAATAATCAAAAACACAACTGCCAAAACCGCAATGACGATAACACCTATCACGGCTAACGGCATATACCGTTGCAATCCTTCTCTTTCCATTCGTCTGTTCCTCCTGTAAAAATCAAAAATCCGCAAGCCGGAAATCTTCGTGCGGGTTTTAGCTCTTTACCTTAATTATCGTGATATAAACAATTAAAATGTTGGCCTTAAGCCATCCTTAGGAGGAGTGTAGAGGAATCCCCGGAGGGTGTCTTTGCGCTGGCGCAAATAGGGGGAAATAAAACTCCAGAAGTTCAATTTCTCTGAGAAGTTCAACTTCTAAATTACTGCTGTAAATCTTCTGAAATCGTTACCAAACCATGCGGATTAACAATGGTCACCCGCTCCCGCCCTGTATCGATTAATCCTTCCTGCTCCCATTTGCTCAATATTCGGCTTACTGTATAAAGCGTCGTACCTGTCATTTCACCCAAATCTTGCCGAGAAAGAGGCAAGTCAAGCAGAATTCCCTGCTCATTTCGCTTCCCGGTCTGTCTAGCCAGGCGTAAAAGGGTATGAGCCACCCGCCGTTCTACCCGTTCTGTGGCTAGCTCCCGGTAACGATTTTGGAGTTCTTGAAAGCGGCCTGCTACCAACCGCAAGCCATTCAAAGCCAATTGGGGGAAATCCTCCATCAATTGTACAGTAGCATGATAATCCCATTTTAGGGCTGTGCAATCGGCCGTAACTTCGGCCGAAAGTGGGTACAGGGTATTACTTAAAACCACGATAATGCCCATCCCCTCCCCTGGCCCTAGAAAGCGAATAATGACTTGATGACCCTCTGGCGTCACCTGGCTCAATCGGACTCGCCCTTCAACAATGATGTAAAAAGCAATTGCTTGTTCATCCTGATGAAAAAAGAACTCCCCCTTCTCCAAGCGGCATTCTTTGGCGGCAAGCAAAGCCGCCCGCCGTTCACCTAGATCAGCGCCAGAAAAAAGAGGAGCCTTATTTAACAACTTCAACAGTTCAGGAGAAGGTGGAACAGACATAGAGCGTAAATAATAACAAAAATAATGCCAATAGAAAATCAAAGCTCGCTGGCTGCACAATGTGAAACTTTACGATATGTGACTTTTGTGTTACCATAGGGTCACATATGGAATTTGTAACCAACGAAAATGCTAACGGGAGCTAAAATCAATTATAAAGTAAAACAATCATCTGTCTGTCCCAACCCGCAGACCCTCACTAACCCGAACTCAAAGATTCTTAGCCCATCAAGGAGAATAACTTTATGGAATTACAAGAGAACATTAATAATGGCGATTGGCTCGTCCATCAATATCACGGCGTAGGTCAACTAAAAGGAAAAGAAACAAAAAATATTGGTGGTGGGGAGAACAGCTATTTCCGGATCGAGATGGAAAAAACAACCCTTTTCATTCCAGAAGAGAAGCTAACCAGCAAATGGTTCCGGCCAGTTGCTTCAAAGAATAAACTTCGAGAGGTAAAAGACTTGTTGGCCCGGCCACCCAAGAAGATGGCTCAAAACTTTAACACCCGCAAAGCCCGAATTAAAGAAGTTCTTACCAAAAACTCTATCACTGGCATTGCCCGGACTGTCCGAGATTTAACAGGGAGGAGAAAACGGCGAAATATGCTATCAAGTACAGAAGATAGCGCACTTCGTCAACTGAAAGACCGTTTATTGTCTGAGTGGATGGTGGCTACTGGGCTAGACGAAGCCGAAGCCCGTAAACGGTTGCAAGCCTTACTAGCTGAAGAATAACATCAAGCTGAGCCTTGTGTTTCTATAACTATCTGCCTTAGCAAGTTAATCGCAAGATTTCCACCTGATATCAGGCAAACAACGGTTTTTCCAGCAACATCAATTGAACCATTTAACAATGGAACGATGGCAGCCGCGCCCGATCCTTCTACAACCAACTGCTCTTGGGACAACAAGAGATGAATTGCTTGTTTCAGTTCGACTTCGGCCGTTAATAATATTTGGTCAATGTGTTCACGGCCGATCCGCAAGGGCCATTCTCCAAAGCCACCAGCTAAGCCATCTGCAATCGTCGGTTCATGCTCATAGGGGTCGTAAGAAACATTATCCCGCAAACTCATAAGCGCCGCAGGGCTGGCTTCTGGCTGCACCCCAATGGCCTTGCACGTTGGGTTAAGGGCCGCTGCAACGGCCGAAATGCCCGCAATCATCCCACCTCCGCCAACAGGAACAAGAATGACATCCGTCTGCGGCCTTGCCTGCAAAATCTCCAACCCCATCGTCCCTTGCCCTGCAATCACAGCAGGGTCATCATAGGCTGGTATCTCAACCGCCCCATTTTCCGTTGCAAATGCTTGCGCCATTGCCACCGCTTCGTTATAAGTTTCTCCAACAAGATGAAGGGAAACGCCTTTGAAACGACGCAGCTTCTCCACTTTAGCCGAGGGCGCTGACTTAGGTAAAAATATATCGGCCGTCATGCTCCCCAATTTCTCGACTGCGTAAGCCACGCCCAATCCATGATTGCCAGCCGAAGCGACCACAATACCCCGTGCCTTTTCCGCTGCCGATAGTTGACTGAGCCGATTTAATGCCCCTCGAATCTTGAACGACCCGGTCGGCTGCAAGTTTTCCAGCTTCAACCAGACATCCGCCCCAGTCTGCTCACTGAGGAAATGACTGTATCGCATTGGAATCACATTCACATACGGCCGAATAACTTCCGCCGCTTTCAATACATCAGTTAGATTCATTTCGCCTCACTCGCATCATAAACCAATTCGTATTAAAATCGTTACTGGATAACAATTTGCCTAAGATAGATGGTAAAAACCTTTTGAAAGAAGACCAGCCACAAATTAACACAATTTCCTACTGATTATAAGTCAAAAATTAGTGATAATTCGTGTAATTCGTGGCTACTAAGGAACAACGATGAAAGCCTACGACCTCCAAGACCTATTAACCGCCCACAAAGAAAACGGCCGACTTTACCATGAATTCATCAACGTTCCCGCCCTCAGCGCTGGATTGTATCGCCTACCAGCCGGTGGACAAGATCCCCAACAGCCGCATAATGAAGACGAGGTTTATTACATCATCAGTGGCCGAGGTATGATTCATGTTGATGGCGAAGACCGAGAAATTACCCCAGGTACAACCGTCTATGTTGCTGCCAACATCGTCCACTATTTTCACACCATCACCGAAGACCTAACCATTTTAGTATTCTTCGCCCCAGCAGAAACAGTGAGCAGTTAGCAGCAAATAGCTTATTACATTAGGAACGAAACGTTAGGAACTAACCGGTCACTGTTAACTGTTTTTAAGGAGAAGCATGAAAGTTATCATCGCAGGTGGCACAGGACACATCGGCCGTTATCTCATAGATAAATTGAACAAACACGGTCATGAGCTTGTCATCCTTAGTCGGAATCCTGGCAAATACAATAGTAGCTTTGGAAAAGAGGTTAAGCTAGTTAAATGGGATGCTAAAACGGCCGAAGGCTGGGCCGATGAAGCTGATGGGGCGGATGCCATTATTAACCTGGCCGGGGAAAGCATTGCCGGAGAAAATTTCTTACCAGCCCGCTGGAGCGATTCCCAAAAACAGAAAATTAAACAAAGCCGCCTAAATGCGGGCAAAGCCGTCGTTGAAGCCGTCCGGGCTGCCAATCAAAAGCCCAAAGTCGTCCTTCAATCTTCGGCCGTCGGTTATTATGGCCCTCGAAATGACAACACAAAATTAGACGAAGATGCTCCCCCTGGTAACGATTTTCTGGGCCAAACCTGCGTCGAATGGGAGCAATCGACTGTGGCCGTAAAGGAATTTGGGGTGCGGCAAGTGGTTCTGCGCACAGGGCTGGTTCAGATGACCGAAGGTGGGCCATTATCTCGACTATTGGTTCAGTTCAAACTATTTGCTGGCGGCCCCTTTGGAAACGGCCGTCAATGGTGGCCCTGGATACATATCCAGGATGAGGTCAAGGCCATCCGCTTTCTAATGGAAAAGACAGATGCCGATGGTCCTTACAACCTAACCGCGCCAACACCAGTTACCAATAAGGAGTTTAGCAAGAAGTTGGGTCGGGTCTTGAAACGGCCGTCCTTCATCCCTGTCCCCGGCTTCGCCATGAAACTTTTAGTCGGTGAAGTAGCCACCGTCGTCCTCGATGGGCAACGAGCAATCCCTAAAAGACTTCAGGAGGCTGGCTACGAATTTGAATTCACTAACTTAGAAGTCGCTTTGGAAGACCTGATCAAGTAATGCTAGAGATAATATTGTCTTTTCTGGTGGACGACTCCGGCACACTAAATCTGCTGGGAAAGTTCATCTTTATCGCTTTTTTCTTTACCATAGCCTGGATTGTCTATCGGCTAAGCAACCGGATTGGGCGGCGGTTAACCCGTCTCGGCCGTTTTACCCCTCGCAGCCGTCCGATGAGACCTGAACGACAGTTAACGCTACAAAGTTTATTATCTAGTGGTATCACAATATTAGCATTCACGATAGCCTCAATTTCGAGTTTGGCCCTTTTCGTCGATTTTGAATCTTTACTATGGGTTTTTGGCCTATTTACGGCCGGTTTTGGCCTAGGCGCCCGACCCCTTATCGCTGATTTTCTAACAGGGGCCAGCTTCATCTTTGAAGATGCCTTTGATGTCGGTGAAAAGGTTGAGATATTAGGCGTTGAAGGGGTATTAGAGGCCGTCAACTTGCGAACCTCAACCCTTCGCTCTCCAACTGGAGAGCTTTATATCGTCCCAAATGGTGAGATTCGTCTAATACGTAACTTCAGTCGCGGCCGTTTTTCAACCGTGAAAGTAACCTTGAAATTAGCGGCCGATGACTTAGGACGGGCCATCGAATTATTAGAGGAGTTGGCCGAAGATGCAGTTCTACATCTGCCAAATTTGTTAGAGAAGTGGCAAGTTATCAGCGAATCAGGCATTATCGGTCAAAACACAGATTTAACCCTGGTAGCGAACGCCCGCTTTGGGTATGGGGCAGAAATGCGCCCCCGTCTCTTAGCGTTGGTCCAGGAGAAATTGTCGGAGGAAAATATTCAGCTAGTTAATTGACAAACCGTTTCAGAATGTAGGATTAGGTATTTTGTATAACAAAAGAGGAATGATAAATGAAAAATTTGCAAGAAAATAAAACATTTACTTTACTAACCAGAGCGGTGTTATTCGCTCTATTCTTGGTGGTTGCACTCATCTTCTTAACCAGTGCAACATCCGCCGCAGTGCCAACGAATCAGTCAGCCGATGGCGTGTGGGCCGATATTGCAGAAGATGCCATTCGCGTTCAAGGGCAGCGAATGATTGTACCCGAACAATATCGAACGGTTGTGACCGATTTGGCCGCCCTCTCAGCAAATTTAGCCCAAGCCCCAATGGAGTTCACCCAAGCAGCCGAAAACAATCAAGTAACGATCACTCTACCGCTACCAGACGGCAGCTATGATGAATATTATCTTTACGAAAGCCCCGTCATGCACCCCGAACTGGCTGCGAAATTCCCAGAGATAAAAACCTACACTGTCAGAGGTGTTAATAACGTTCATGCTTCTGGTCGCGTAGACTTAACCCCGCATGGCTTCCATGCCATGGTCCATTCTCCAGGCGCAACATTCTTTGTGGATCCGTACAGCCAACGAGATACCGGCCACTATATCAGCTATTACAAAGCTGATTTTGAACGGGCAGAAGATGACTTAATGATTGAACTGCCGCCAGAAGGTGAAGCCCCTCCCCTTGTCTTAGAAGGTGGGGTAACGACTGGCCCAACCCTCCGAACACATCGACTGGCTGTTGCCACCACTGGCGAATATTCTCAATTTCATGGCGGAACCAAACCGCTCGTCATGGCTGAAATTGTGACAGCAATCAACCGCGTCACTGGTATTTACGAAAGGGAAATTGCGGTTCGGTTGGAATTAATCCCCAACAACGACCTAATCATCTTCCTAGATGCTGCCACTGACCCTTATACAAATAACAACGGCGGAGCTATGCTGGGTCAAAACCAGACAACCTTAACCAATATCATTGGGGCAGCAAACTATGATGTCGGCCATGTATTCAGTACCGGCGGCGGTGGTATCGCTTCCCTAGGTGTGGTTTGCAATGATGGCAGTAAAGCCCGAGGAGTCACGGGACTACCAAACCCAACTGGCGACCCCTTCTATGTCGACTACGTTGCCCATGAATTGGGCCATCAATATGCTGGCAACCATACCTTCAATGGGAACGAAGGCGCTTGCGCCGGCGGTAACCGCAATCCTTCCACAGCCTATGAACCCGGCAGCGGCAGCACCATCCAAGCCTACGCTGGCATTTGTGGCAGCCAAAATCTACAATCTAATAGTGATGATTATTTCCACACCATTAGCTTCCAGGAAATGGCTGGCTTTTCCCACAATGGCAACGGCAGCACCTGTGGCACAACAACTGCCACCGGCAATGACACCCCTGTTGTCGATGCTGGCACTGGCGGCTTCACTATCCCCATCAACACTCCCTTCATCCTGACTGGGTCTGCGACAGATAACGACCCCTTGACCTATATGTGGGAACAGTTCAATCTCGGCCCAGCCGGTCATCCGAACTCCCCGACTGCCAACGCCCCCATATTCCGCTCCTTCGATGCCTTACTAACGCCAACCCGCGTGTTCCCGATGATGACCGATATCGTCAATAACACCCAGACCATAGGTGAAATATTGCCTTCCTACAGCCGCGACCTGACCTTCCGCTTCACGGCACGGGACAATGATACCTCCCCTGGCGCTGGTGGTGTCGCCTATGATTCAATCGACTTTGATGTGACCGATACAGCTGGCCCATTCTTGGTCCAAACGCCAAATGGGTTCGTTGAAGGGCTAGATTGGCCTGTCGGTGCAACTCGACAGGTGACATGGGACGTTGCAAACACCGACGTTGCGCCAGTCAGTTGCGCCAATGTCGATATCGATTTGTCAATCGATGGCGGTTTCACCGCCCCCATCAGCCTGGCTGCCAGCACGCCCAATGATGGGTCGGCTTGGGTATTAGTTCCCAATAACATTACTGCAACCGCCCGTGTTTGGGTTTCCTGTTCAGACAATATCTTCTTTGATATGTCTAACTCGAACTTTTCAATTGTTAACCAAGCCCCATTCTCTGAGCTAGCCTTGACGAAGCGTGTTTCGCCAGAAGGTGACGTCAATCCTGGCACTACCCTGAGTTACACACTCAGCTTGACGAATACTGGGACTGCGGTAGCGACGGCAACAATTACTGATACCTTCTCAACTGCCCTCCTTAACACGGAATGCAATGCTGTTCCTGGCGACCTATCTGATACATTCACTTTGAATCCAGGGACTGCTAATGCCGTATCTTACGACTGTTCAGGTGATGTTGACCCATCTTTGGCGATGGAAATAAACAAGAGCGTTGACCAGACAGAAATTAACTCTGGACAAGCGGTAACTTATACGATTACGGTGACGAACCCCAATGCTATCAGCGTTGAAAACATCACCGTTAGTGACCCGGATGTCTCAGGTTGTACGCCCTCGCTGGGAACGCCGATAACCTTAAACGCCGGGGCCAGTCAGACGTATGTTTGCCCTGATATCGTCTTGACCGAGGATACAACAAACACGGCCGTTGTATCTGGTGAAATCACTATCGACAATGTTGCCACAGCTTCTGCCCCCGGTGCGGTAAACAGCCCGGTCAGCAGCAATGTCACAGCCAATACCGTCACCATGACCGCTCAAGATTCAGTCACCGTAACGGTTGAAAGTACAAACCTGTACATGCCAGCCGTTTTCAAAGCGGACGCTTCCAATGCGGTTCCAGCCGCTGCCCTGCCAATGCTCGGCCTCTCGGCCGTTCTGCTCGGCGGCGCAATGATGGTCTTCATCAACCGTAAGAAATAAGAAATAGCATCTACCCTAAACTAAAAAAGCCTGACTTTTCGAAAAGTCAGGCTTTTTTAGTTGGGTCAACCCTAAAATTTATGCCAAGGGGCTCAAATTAAAACATACATTTTTATTGAGCCCCTTGACCCTCTTGAACCCCTTGAACCCCTTGAAAAATATCATCAGCAAATTACCGCCCTCCCCCAGCACAGGCGCAAGCACAAGCACACCCGGCACAGGCGCAGGCGCAACTACTGCCTCCACCCGAACTACCCCCACCACTGCTCTTCGATGCCTCACCTAATGCCTTAAATATATCGCCCGTCACCTTATCCACCCCGCTCAAATTCACCAGGCCACTCGGCCCCTTCACCTCTAATGAACCGGGCAAAATTGAAGAGGCCAGGTTCCCGGCCGTATTCTCCGTCCAACCAGCGAAAGATGAAGCCACATCAGCAAAGCTCGTCTTACCCCCTGGAGCCGACGGTACATTGCCAGAAGGACCAGCTGATGGAATCCCAATCCGGTCTGCACTAGCAAACGGCCGAACCCAAATCGGCCGATAATGATAGCCTCGATGACTAAAGACCGTCGGATAATTATCATCAATCATCAACCACTGCATATGACGGTCAATGTACTGCTCCCGTTCAGGAATATCACCGATCCGCTTGGCCTGGTCTAAAGCTCGCTTGACGATTTTCTTGTAGTACTCTTGAGTATCAGACAAATCAAAGCCCTTGAGCCGTTCGGCCGTGTGGGTAATCATCCCCTTCATGGGGCCGCTAAAGTCTATCTCCGATATAGTCTTACCCGGACTCACCTCAAGCCTATTTAGGAAAATGTGCTCATAGTCCCGGATAACAATGCCAAGTTCCTGGGCCAATTTATGCCGATGAGGACGTTTCTTCTTGGAAACCCGGCTGGAGGTATCAAACTCCTCCGCCACCCGAACCTCTAACGGTTCATGACTCACGGCCCGAATGACACCCTTTTCTAGCAGCCCAAACAGCACCAACAACAGCACCTTATTGAGCGGCATCTCAAGTAAAACGGCCGCTTCAGGCGCCGTCAACCCCCGTTTAATACCGCCCCCCTCCACTTGGGCAATAGCAGGCAAATATTTACCCTTTCGCCCGGCCAGAGATATTTCATTGAAACCCACCAATCCAATCGCTAGGGGCAAGGCCCACAAGACCGAAGCCACGCTGCTGGAAAGCAGCCAAATCGTACCTCCAACCAAAATTAGCCAAAGTGTTATTCCGGTCCCACCCGAAAATCGCAAGAAAGCAAAGCTCAAAAGAACCACAACGGCCGCACCTAACACAAAGCGGATCCCCTCGTTATCTTCTAGCCACTTAATTGTAATATCGAGTAAAGTCTGCTTCACCACCCGCGTCATGCCCCGCTGCGGGAAAGAAACGCCAACCGGATTTGGACCAGTCGCCTGCCCATTCTCCCAACGCCAAACCGCCACCACATGCTCCTCAAATAATACCTTATCCGTAAAAGGCACATCTTGGAACAAAACCTCGTCCGACATGACCTCCGGCAGCATATGAACTACGACCCAAACATCGCTGCTACCAGATACAAATTGCCCATCAAACCAGGTCGGCGTAATTTGGAAAGAGGCTAATTCATCATTGGTTGTGTCCTGAAAAACCATATCAGGCATGGTAAATTCAAAATGAAGGGTCTTCGTTTCGTTAAATGAAATAGACCTACCCGCTAAATGAACCTCAACGCCAGGCGTAACAAACTCCGAACGCCGAATATCAGTTAAAGTCGCCCCATCAATCGAAGCGCTCATATTGCCAATATCATAATCGCTGTGGGGCATGCCAATATCCACAATATCAATCGGTTGGGTCAAAGCATCATTGCGAAAGGTAATATCATAAACGATTCGAGCCGATGCGTCGGGTTGAATGAAGACTTGCATCCGCAACTCTGGTACTTGAAAGCTGTAGCCCTGGGCGGCTTGGACTGGCCCAGGAGCGACAAACACCAACAGCAAAAATAGGCTCATGATTAGGAATGAGAGAAGGGTTCCTTTTCGATTCATTGTGCTTCTCCGAAAAAATTTTCGACTTTTAATGCCCAGCCCGCCATTTTGCGGGGACAGTCAGCCGCACATATCGCCAAGCCCGGACAATCATCACAACGAGTTGGGCTTTCAACTCGCTCCCGGTAATTTCTAAATGCTCGATTGTTCCAAATGCGATTCCAATCATGGGTCAAAATATTTCCTGCAGATTGGTATGGCCCGCGTGGTGGAATCACCTCTCCATCTGGCTCTATCCGAACGGCCGCATCACCCGAACAACGTGGCCCATATCGCACCTGCTCTGCCAGACTGAAAGTCCTGTCTCGCTGAACGGGCGGTTGCCAGACAAAGCGAACATCCATTTGGCTAGCCATCTCCTCCACCAAGTCGGCCGTTTGTGGCATGGCTGAGGCCGTAAGCGCCCCATCTCCGGCCTCAGCCTCGTCGACAATCGCAAAAAATGAGTAGTTATGCTCTCCTAGCGCTTGCAGGGCTGCTAATGCAACCTCTAGTCCAGCCACAGTTTCCTTTACCAAGGGTATCTCAGCCACTGGCGCGACCTCATATTGCTGGATTGCTCGAATAACTGGTTCAATGAGGGCATGATCCCCTTGCCCAAGCAATGCGTCATGAACGGCCGTATCTGCCGAAGCATAAACCACCGTGACATGATCAACCCCCGCCATCGCCAGGTCATACAGCAATTCTCCTTGCGACAAGTCAGTCGCCCGCCCCCGAACGCCAGCAATCAGCCCCAAATCTTCCGCGCGTTCCACCGCCCGAACCAGATAAGCTGCCTGAGGATTTTCAGGCACTAGAAAAGTGACATGAGGGATTGCTACATCCCATAATCGGTTAATTATCGGCAATAATTTTTCAGGGGAAGCTAGAGGAATATCGGCTTCCAGCGGCGCTAATAGCTGGGCTTCATAGGGTGAAACGGCCGCATCTTCCAGATTGCCAATCGGGTAGTTATCCTCTGCATTCGACAGCCGGTTGATTAATCTACCCACTCGCTCCACATCTTGGGCCATCGTCTCATTAGACGCGCCTCTAAAATTCGCCTCTAAATCATGCAATACCTGCTCCTGCCCAATGCCATCCAACAGCTCTTTGGCAATCAGTACCCCCGTCGGCGACAGTCTGGCCGACGCGCTGGCATTTGCCAAGAGCAATCCCCGGCCATCCGGCTCAACCCGCAAATGGAAGCGAGTATACATGCCATCTGTCTCTCGCATATAGTGATACAGCCCCGGTTCAACCACCGTTTGAGCCTGTGGAATCTGAGGAATCAAAAGCCGCTTAACCATCTCTCTTAGTTGCATAATATTTCCCTATGCCATCGCTGGTTACTGTTTATTAGAGACTGCCAACTAACTTATTACCCACAACCACAATGACCACTGCCGCACCGGACCTCTTCCCCATTGGTCAGGGACAATGGAATCGGCCGTTCATCCACATAAGCTATCGTATCCAGCCCAATTAGCTCCGACATCTGACCCGTTGCCCTGATCTTGTGGCTGGTTACGCTTGTTGGGGGCACAAATCCGGCAGCTATCGGCTGACCGGATGTCAAGTTGTGGTTCGGCCGTAGTCCGCCCGTGCCACAGCTGCCACTGCATCCTGAACAGCCCCCACCCCCGCCATCGCCCGTACGCCGCCCCTCTCGCGCCTCGCGCTCAATCCGACAGCCTCCCCCACAGAGTGGTAGGTCGGGACATTCCCAACATTTCTCTGGCAAGCCTGCCCATACTGGATCATCTTCTCTATCCCGGAAGCTGCGGAACAGTTCCCCTTGCCATATCTGCTCCCAGGGATCGCGCAGCATATTTCCAGCGGAGGTATAATAAGATTGGCAAGGAAGAACATCGCCATTCGGCTCAACACATATTGAATATTCGCCCGCATTGCAACGTTTGGCCCCAATTTCCAGCTCTACCGGAGACATGCGACAATACTCTGTTGGCGTATACCACAAAAAGCGCATCCCCTTATCGGCAGCATGATCCCGAACTCGAATTAACAAAGGTGGCATCTGCTCCTCTGGAATAGCGTTTGGGTCTGCAAAGCCGCCGCCCGAATAGATCATCCCGTTCATAGCAAAGGTCCGAATACCAATATCGTAGAGAAAATCAATCGTCTGCTCAATCTCGTCCATGTTACAGCGCATCAAGGTTGTATTCGTGATAGCGTGGACGTTGCTGGCTAGAGCATTTTTAATACCTCGCACAGTCTGGTGGAAAGAAACCGCCCCCATCATAGCATTATGGACTTCTGGGCGGTGCGAGCCAAGAGTCACCTGGATATGGTTTAGCCCTGAGTCGCCCAAAGTTTGCATGTAAGGGAATTGGGCAATGCGACGGCCGTTCGTATTCAAGCCACAGACCATGCCTAATGTATCAGCGTGATGGATAATCTCCGGTAAATCTGGATGAAGCGTTGCCTCCCCACCTGTAAATATCATATGGGGAACGCCAACCGAATGGAGTATATCAAGTACCTTAAACCAGGACTCTTTTGGCATGGAAGCCATATCGAAGCGGTCGGGTTCATTGTAACAGTGGGGACATTCATTGTTACAACCATACGTCAAAGCCAGGTCAGCCTTGTAAGGAGCTAAAGCCCGAGTGCTAAACAATGGCGCTCGTTCTAAGCCCGTTACCGCACAGGTTGGGCAACCCGACCCAGGATTACAAAACCCTTCTATCATCTCGTAGATTTGTTTTACTTCATTGGCTATTCTATTACTATACGAATGATGGAAACGGCTATTTAGCAACCTTTTGGCTTGAGAAAGGGGGATTTCATCTAAAGCCATCTTTGCCATTTCAGCCGCAGTGGCATTCAAATGAATTACCTCAGTCACATCAACAAACAAAACCCCGCTGCCATCCCCCTCAATCCGCAAATGAATCCGAATTTTGCCCCCTGTCGGTGCTATATCATAGGTGTACATCCCCTGCTCTGGCGGCTGATACGGCACCACAAAAGAAAAGAAATCAGACAAGTCCCCGGTCAAATTCTGCCACAAACGCTTTGGTAAACCCGTTACCTGTTCCGTCGATATCATCAATGCTCTCCTACAGACTACTGATTACTAACTACAGATTACCAAAATCAAAACTTCGGCGCTTCCTCAAATTGATACGTTGCTCCACAATGGCTGCAACTAACAAAAATCGCCCCGGCTTCAACCGATATATCGTCTTTGCTCAAGGGGGCATTACAGGAACGACAACGAATCTCTTCCAGAGCAACATCTCCACTCAAATCTATTTTCTGAACAGTTGTCACCTGTGTTGGCTGGGGCTGCATACGGACGAGATAGACGACAACGACAGCCGCCAATAGCAACACCCCACCGATGAGAAGACGGCCGACCTGCCCCTGAAAGCCCACGATGAAGATTAGCCCTAACAACCCCAACAGCCCCGCCAGACCATATGCTGCAAATTTCATTGTACCCTCCGTACTTTGGCTTCAATAAAACCTACTGCTATTGTCTATCAACATTTCTAAGTGTCAAGGTTATGTGGCTCAGACCCGTTGGCGCAGAGTTGAGAGGTGAAATCAACTCTGCGCCCACCGACCTACCCCCTACCACATCGACTTTTAATGTACCTCCCAATTTGGCACCAACATTTATGAACTAACCTGAAGACCACCTATTTTATTTTGTTCCATCAGGTCACCTAATTTATAATCTGTCCATAATATTGAGCCAGCAAATAATACTTCACCAATATTGCTCAATATGAGGATTGATGCGCCAGCCCCCGCCAAAATAAACATGAGAACAGCGCCAATGCACAAAACGGCCCATTTATGCTGTCGCCAAATGAAGGCTCCGACAACAATCATCACGATTATGGTGACAATTGCTGGAATGGGCGGACCAACTGTATTGGCATTGATGTAACGCAGCGTTCCGGCTTCCACTTCTGGTTCCAAGGCCAGATTGATAATATCAACATAGACCCCTAATCCAATCATTAACGCTGTAAGAACGCCCAATATGGCGAAAGCCATTCGGTTTTGCGCCCAACCAATCCCTAATCTCTGGGCGGTTGCAACCGCAAACATGATGAGCGTTGGAGTGACAAGGGCATGAATGACAAATCGACCAGCATTTAGACTTTGAAGCGCTTGACCCTCGCCAATAAAGCTACCAATGCCGATGATCAGATTGTCGTAAAACAGTCCGGCTATTACGGCCGTTGCCATGGCCGTATAGATAGAACGATTCCGCTGGAATAGCTGGACAGCCAAAATGACAAAGACTAGGTGAATAATTGAGACAAGAAGGTAAACGGCCGTTAGCATTGTATCCCCTTAACTCTCTGTGTTGCGAACGGCTCGATGCATGGCCGCCATTTGATCCCGATTTTGGCTATTGCGGCGCATCCACCAGGAGCGAGTGCCCAGCCCGATGTGTATAGCGATGAATATATACATCACCCCAGTCATCACCGAGTAAACTGTCCCTGTACCAATCAAAGACTGGCTGATGAGAATAGCCAGTAAAACGGCATAGCCAAAATAGATATGAATAACCTTCACATTGGGGTCGAAGCGGGGAAATCCGAATAGGTACATGCTAAAGGCCGCATGAATCAATGGGACAAGCCCAACCAGAGATTGCATAGTAATGTCCAGCCAGGCTGGCAAGGCATTTGGATCGCTGTCCCGAACGCTATCGGTATAAAAAGCGCCAATGACCAAAATAATACTAATCCATCCCAGCCAACGATTATATTTGGCAATAGATTGGCGGCGTTGGGCTTTATTGCCTGCTGTTTGTGCTGTCATTTTTCTCTCCTTTCTCCAAATTGTAAGTCACAAGAAAATTATTTATCGCGGGTAAAATCACGGACGATTGCGCCACCTAAATAGAATGGCATTTTGGGGTAGGTGGACGGCCGAATCAACCGATGGCCCAAATATCGCAGACCTAGCAATACGTGGGCAACTACGGGGATCCATATTAGAACATCGGTTACAGTTAAAAGAACAGGCACATTGATGAAAGAACGATTCAACATGAATATCGCAAAAATAATAAAGCCTAAATACATTTGGAGAACCCGATTGTGCCATTTGAAGATTGGCACACCATATAAATAGATAGCGGCAATTCCATGCAAGAAAATAAAAAACATGAATGCAGCTTGTAAGGTGCCCAACCAGTTATCAGGCAACAAGGTAATATTTTGTTCTTCCAAAATTGGGTGAATTCGAGGGAGGAGATAAGCGATTAAAGTCAGCCAACCTAGCCAGCGATTAGCCACAGCTATACGCTTCTTTCGGGTTTCTTCGAGTTCTCGGCGACTTACCTTTTTACTCATTAAACATGTTTTGGCTTAAATGTTATAACAATACGATGTTACAACATTAATATAGAACAGGCAAGCCTTTAGCAGCAAGAATATTGGATTGGCAGAGCTGTATGCTACAATCGACATATGGTCAACAAGATGTCCTCAATCCCTGCCCTGCCCTCACGCCATTTACTAACTGAGCAATCATCTTGGCTGGCCGCAGCTCGAAGCCGATTGTTTCGACGAATCGGTATTGCTCATCGCAAATCTGTCCTAGACTTGGGAGCAGGTTATGGGGCTGTCACCGCCGAACTCGTTCGGCGTTCATCAGGCTATGTCGTAGCCCTTGATGTCAACAATAATTCACTATGCGAATTTATAAATACTAATGAGGTATCGACACCCTCCGTTCATGCCATTAATGCAGACAGCCGCAAACTTCCCTTCCCCAATAACAGTTTCGACCTCATTTTTTGTCAATGCTCATTGATGTGGATGCAGCCAATGGAAACGGCCGTCCAAGAAATTAGCCGCACCCTCCAGCCGGGAGGCGTTCTCGTTGCGCTCGAACCCGATTACGGCGGCCTCATCGAGTACCCTCCCCAGCTTAGCACTCGTCATCTATGGCTCTCCGCCCTGGAAAAAGCCGGGGCCGACCCTTATACTGGCCGAAAACTTCCAACCCTACTAGCCCAACACAAATTGACTATGCGAATAAATTTACTTGACGAATTATCTCCACCATCAAATCTCCGTTTCGATTTCCTGCGTGATTTACCGTTAACGGCCGAAGAAGATATAAGGCGAGAGGAGATAACGCAGTTAGCAACTTCTATTCCCCCCACATCTCAGGTAGCTCACCTTCCTTTTTTCTTAATTACGGCCGAAAAAGCCCCTAGCCCATAACGATGGTCTGACACTCAGGAATATTGTTCTCTTATTCTTTCTTGGGGCAATCCTTATAACAAAGCCTGCGACATTTCATCTAACTGAAGATTCCGTTCGCTCAGTTGGGCTGTAACCAACCTGTGCAAAGCAATTGCAAGCGCCGGATCATCAACTTCCATCGCTTCAATCTTTTCGGCCGTTAATAGAAAGATCGTTGCTGGCTCCTCTGCAACGGCCGTCAAACGGATAGTTCGACGAGAATATTGACCTAATTCTCCCACAATATTCCCTGCTTCCACCATCTTCTCCTGAATAACCTTCCCGTCTGGCGCCGCCAAATTCACTCTTAGTTGCCCCTCTTCAACTAATATGAGGCCATTAAATCGTTCAGTCCCCTGCACAAGAGTTTCCCCCTCCCAAAGGTCACGCTGCACGAGATAACTGTTTAATCGGGCCAAATAATGGTCGTCATCATTGACCGAACGGCGACGGTTGCTTTGCCCCTTTGAGAGCGCAGCCAACACATCATCATCCGTCACTTTTTCATCACCCTCATCCTTAACCAACTTCATCCACTGACGTCGAATACTTTCTGGCCTCGCTGCTAACCCAACGCTTTCCCAATCTGCAATAAGTTGCTCTTCACACCAGGCCACCCCCTCATCTAACTCAGAGAAAATATGCCACGACTTCCCTTCCCCATCACCAACCGTCTCGTTTCTCAACCGAGTCTCAATTACTGGCTGCAAACCCGTCAAAACTAATTGGATACTTCGCCTGACTGTGAGCTGCTTTATCTTCGACAGACTGAGCATTGCCGAAGAATCAATGCCAGTTACCAGCCGAAAATCAAGGAGAACAAATTCCGGGGTGGCCTCAGCCAATCGTTCATTCAACAATGCTCGTAAATTATCTCCAACGCCGAAAAAGATGTAGCCCTGGAGCGTATAGATTTGTATCTTTTCCCCTCTTTGCCGAAGAAGTTGTTGATACAACAAGGGTCGTTGAACCTTGCTTTGTAGTGATTCGGCAGTCAACGCCAACCGTGTTGTCGGCGTTTGGCTATAATTTATGGCAAATAAAACAGTCGAAATAAGTATCCCAGCAAATACGGCCTCCAAAAACCCTAAGAAAACTACCATCAACACAATAACCCACATCAACATAAATTCCAGACGAGGAACCTTATTGCGTACGCTTATCAGCCATTCTTTGATGAATGTTAAGCCGAGAAATAGCAGAAAGCCACCAGCTATGATTCGGGGAAAAAAGTTTAGAAAGGAGGCCCCAACCAGGAGGGCAAAGGCGGCCAATATGGCCACTATAACGCTGACTAACCGACTGTTCCTGGCAAGACGAAACGCTAAAGTAGAGAGACTGACTGAGGTATAACCAACGCTGACAGCAGCCAATGAACCCACCACATTGATAATTCCAAGCGCTTGAAGTTCATGATTCATATCAATATCTCGCTCGGCGGCTACAGCCAATGCCCCGACGTTCAATAAAAAGGTTATGAGGGAAACCAATATCACCGTTCCAATGTCGGGAAGTTGACCTAAAACAAGCTCCCAATTGGCCTCGGTCAAAACATCCAGCAGATGAGGCTGCCACATGCTACCATCTGGAAACGGCCCCAGCAACCAGCCATTAGCTTCGGCTGAATGCACCTCTCCATTAATTAATCCATACCCTATGTAAAAAGCGGCAACGCCACCAAAAAGCAGCGAGGGCAGCGTCCAGAAAGGCGTATCAAATTGGAGTACAACTAACAATGTCAGGGCAAAAATAAATCCAGGCAACCAACGCCACAACACATCACCTTGCAACATTTCTGGACCTAATGTCACATCGACCATTACGCCAATAGAGCCTGTCACCAATAGCCAACCCGCTCCTGCTAAAAAGCCGCCAACAACCGGAAAAGGTATGTAACGGACCAGATTACCTAATTGAAATTTACCAACTAATAAAAAGAAAACGCCTGTCAAAAAAGTAGTCAAGGCAATTACCGCAACAACAGTTAGAAACAATCCCTCAATATTCCCTACATCTGAACTACTGTTGACAATTGTGGCCGAAATTACAGCTAACAGGGCAACTGGCCCATCCTGAAGCGTATGATGGGTACTCTCAAATGAACTAAAGATAGCGCCTAGCAAAGAGTGAAAAGCAAGGCCAAAAAGCATCAGTCCAATTCCTTGAGCAATGAAGCTGGTCAATGGACCAGAAAATATCATCGCTGCGAAGGATATACCTATAAAAATCATAAGTATGCCAATCACAATACCAGCCGAAATGCTGGGCAAAAGCGTTGACCAAGAAAAGCCCACTGCTCCCCGTTGGATGCGCTTAGTGAGCTGCCGCATCTCTCCTCCTTCTTACGTCGTCGACTATGTTTTGTAATACTAGCCCGGCCCGCCAGAATGCAACGGCTGCCATCCCATGTGCCAATATCGCGAATAAGGGTGGTGTCTGGTGGGTGTAATATGTCCAACATAGGCGGGTGGTTCCCCACCGCTCAAGGAAGTAGCCTAATCCGGTTCCGGCAATAAAGGTCAAGACGGCCAGTCGATGGTTAGTTGGAGTTAGAATCATTAAGCTGCACAGCAGCAGGGCTAATATAGTGAATGATTTGTCCAATGTGGGCCAGACAAAGAGCAGCATGAATACCATAAATATGGGAAAGATGAGCCAATAGAGAAGACGGTAGGAGATGAAAAAGTTCAGGCTTTTTAGCCTGAATGGGAGCTCATTTTCTGTTGAGGGAAACCTGGCTATTGGGGTGAGGCGGTGCAGGATGCGAACGAGGCGGTCGATTGAAAGGGAGGCGATGGGCCAGGCGGGGATAATCCAAAGGGGCGGCCGCTCTAAGGTGTAATAGGTCCATAATTCGGTTTGGGTTCCCCAACTTTCAATGACCAGGCCCCCAACCAGCCCAACCCCAACTATCAGCGAGTCAACCTTGATGTCGGCCCCGCTCATGATGAGTATGGTCATTACGGCGAAAATGCCAATTAAGAGCCAATCAATCTGCTGCCAAATCGGCCGTGTCCAATCAATCTGGGCCAGATACTCATCAGCTAAAGGCCACCAGACATAGCCCAAGACAAATAAGGTCAGCAAAAAGGTGCTTAATAAGACATAGCTCCAGCGGGTGATACCCAGATTAGCTCCTAGCAGTTGGGTCGATGGTTGAGCAGATTCTTTTGAATGGTTCACCCCATTATTTTACCCAATGCGTTGGAATTGTCAGATGCTTGGCAAGATGGTCAACTTTAGTGAGTTTTTATTTTGACCATCTTGACGGCCGAATCGTGATCAACCTCGGCGCAGGCGAAGGAAGAGAAACAATCCGACGAGTAAAGCGCCACCGATGCCGGCCAGAAGCAAGCCAGCTTGCTCGGCCGATTCAATACCTAACCCATTACTCGTTGGGGTTGGTGTCACTGGCAGTGGCGTTTGAGATGGCTCAAGGGTTGGCTCGATTGTTGGGACGGCCGTCTCTGTGGCGGTTGCTGTCAATGTTGGCACCAAGGTCTCGGTTGCCGTTGCAGTCGGCAGCGGGGTAGAGGTCGTCGTTGGCAGCGGTGTTGGCGTTGAAGACGGTGTTAAGGTTGGTTGGGATGTCGAGGTTGGGGTTAAGACAGCATCAAATTCCAGGGTCGGAACGGCAACGGCTTCGCCAATCTGGATCGGTGGGGGTAAAGGGGAATTACCTAAGTCCGCGCCTGGTTCAAACAAGATAATCGGCCGTCCGCCGACCAAACATTCGCCAAAGCAGCGGGCGTTTTCTAAAACTAGGGAATAGACTCCGCCGATGGGTGAAATCTGGCGGGTTTCTCCTGCCACCCCGACCAGGGTGGCGGATTCGGCTAATGCTGGTATTTGGAGCGTTACAACGGCCGATTCCCGGGCCCATAACACGCGGGTAATACCTTGGGGCCGAAAAAAGGTGATCACATAATAATCATCTGTTTGGGCCAAATCCGGTTGTCCTCGAAAATCACGCAGGTATTCAATCGTTGTCTGGTAGGCATCAAAGGCCGGACGGCGGCTGAAGTCGGGTCGCATCAAACCAAAAGGTTCACCGCCCTCTGGCAAGAGAACGTCCATCATCTTATAAACGCTGATATTATCGGCCCCAGAGGCGAACCCTAATGCGGTTGCTTGAATGATGTACCAAGCTTGCTGCTCTAAATCGAGCTGAAATTGGGGTCTGTTGGTGGGCCAGAGCGGATCCCGATTCGGGGCGGCATTGGTTTCGTTTATCCAAATCGGCTTATCTAATCCTCGACGGGCTTGAATGGCTTCTACTGAGTCAATAATGGTTGCCATCGTCTCGACCCGAAAATAGATGTGGAGGGAGATGATGTCGAAGAAGTAATCATTTTCGAGGCCTTCGGGATCGGCCGTAATAATCCGCAGCAGTTGGTCTAAATAACCGGGGTCGTGCCACCAGGTCAGCCCTGCTAGATGAATGACGGCCTCTGGGTCTTCAGCTTTCAACACTTGATAGGCTACTTTGACCAATTGATAATAATCTTCGGCCGACCCGGCAAACTCAAACCCAAAGACATCGGGTTCAATCTCCGGCTCATTCCAAATTATCCAATGATGCACCCCTCGGACGCTATAATATCCGGCAACGCGGCGCAAAAAGCCAGCCCATAAGTTATCCGGGTCATCTATTGGCAAATATAATCCTTTGGGTAAACCAGCCTCATTATCATCTTCGGTGGCCCAGAGTGGGGTATTTTTGAGGAGACCAACGACCGTTCTCCCTTCGGCATTGGCGGCATCTAACCATTCTTCTAAGACATGGAGAGTGTTCCAATCGTTTGGGCCAGTTGGCTGTAGTTCCCGCCAATAGAAGAGAATACGCTCCCAACCAATGCCTAATTCGGCTGCATCTTCTGGCGCCCAAAAGGCTTCTGTTGCTCCGAAGCGGGGGTCGGGTGTGGGGCCTTGGGCTTCGGCTGGGGTGGAAGAAACGGCTGGAACAATTGCAACCAGCAGGAAGATAATCAGGATGAAGTTACGAGCGAATTTAGTCATCTTTTATCAATAATAAACAGTTAGCAGTGAACGGTTTGCAGTAGGCAGTCAATAGTGGGTTTATATACCTCGAATTCCAACTAGCAAAACAAAAACGCAGTGACCGCTCGAATACGGCCGCTGCGCCAGAACTTTAAACCATGTTGAATAATTTGGTAACTTGTCAGTCAATGTACCAAATCGACTGACAGCTTATGCAGACTATTCAATTGTATCTATCCAAAGCGATAAGACCAAATGACGAAAAATTCAGCCCCTACTCTTACTTCAACTATTAGATAAACTAACGAGCCACAAAAGGTAAATGGCTCATGTTCAGAACTAGTGAAGACGGACAAGAGCAGCGACAAAATTCGGAGTAACTTGTTTATGATTAACCGCAAATTCATGGATAGCCACATAACCAGAGAGATATTTCTTATGAACCCCACGAAAAGGTCGTAGAAAATTGCGTAACCCTGTCCAGCCGCCTTCGTTGGAATTAACATGAACCTCTCGGATACCGTCCCCATCAGCATCTCGCGCCCACTCGTTGTCGCTATGGCAAACGGTCAGGCGAACACGCTTGAGGCGATTGTAACTGTCGTATTCATCGGTGTATAAAGTGGCATCTGGTTTGGTAAACTGCTCAACAAATGAACACAAGGTAACTCCTTTGGTGTTTTTCATCACTCGGATACGTACCTGGCGTGATTCTCGACCTATCACAGCACAGATTGGCGGGCGGTCATTGGCAAAGGTGCCTCGTCCGCGCCGTTTGTTCGCTCGTCGTCGAGGTGGGTCATCCGGGTCGCCATGCCAATCGCTTTTTTTCCCCCGCATTCTGGAACATCTCATCCGTTTCTACTTCCAGGTCATCCAACGGATTTGTCTCTTGCTCTCGTTCAGCATTGGCTTGCAACAATCGCCGAACTTCAGTTGCCGTTGTCCGGCTGATGCCCAACTCTCGCGCCAACTTAGCCGTTGGTTTTCCCTGACACACTCCTCGGATAAACAAGACTGTCTGCTCCGGGGTAAAGTAGCGACCTTCAAATATCGTGCCGCTGTACAAATTGTAGATGCCTTTGCAATTCCGACAGCGGTAAACATCCAGGTCGCTCAGCTCAGTTCGTCGAAACCACAACCCCTGCTCAAAGGGCGCGTCGCAATGCGGACATTTTAAGCCACCAGGGTGAAAGTATCTTTCTATCCATTTCTCGCAGGCTACCCTATCCATTAGGTCTACTATTGGAAAGTCCATGCTTTTTATTCTATATCAGATCACTTGTACTGAACATGAGCCAAGGTAAATAGCTTTGATACTGTAGCCGCTGGGCAGTGTAGAGATAAGTTTCAAGGGCAAGTTCATAACGCCAAACAACCCGGTCACCAGACACCATCGACGGTTCAAGAATAGTCGTGTCTGGTGGATGTTCGTGAACATCGGAATAGGCTCCGGTTGCTAGGTCCAAACTGCGAATATAGAATATTCCATCCCGATATTCAGTCCAGGTAACCAGTCCCCCATCAATAGCCTGGTTATTTTGGGTTCCCTCTCCAGTCGCTACAGGAAACTCCTGCCGAGTTGACAAATCATAACTATAGACATCGCCATCATCATTCCGCAAATCGGTCCAGACAATGATATCGCCATCGATTCGAGGATACCATTGTAACGCCGGATCATTAGTAATGGTTATTTGTTCCGTCGTTGCTAGGTTTAAGGCATAGATATCATTGCTGCTGCCACCGGACCAAACTATCCAATCTCCTGATTTGTCCGGGAAATGCTTGCTCCCCCCATCGTTGGTCACGCTAATGGTCGTTTGGGCATCTAAATCATACATAAGGATGTCGGAACTACAACAATCAATAGCCGTCCACAACACATAGTTCTCATCAATTGACGGCCGTTGATTGGCTGTCCCAAATTCGTATGGAGTAATCTTGATATATTCATTTGTCAGGAGATTGAAGCCGTGAATTGTTTCTGATGATTCCGGGGCGCAAACCATTTCGGTAATAACCCAATCCCCATATATATCAATTAATTGGAAAGTACAGGGAGGTAACTCATCTTTCAAATCCCAAAGCTGGCCGGTAACAACGTCATAGACCATCGCTTTGTAGGGAAAACCAGGGCTTGATTCTGACTTCGTGGACCAAATATCAAGCAACAACGATGGGGCATTTTTGGGTGTTGGCCAGAAAATAGATATAGCGGTTGATACTTCTTTCTTCCAAGCAGGAGATGAATCGAGTTCAAATTCAACCCATGCTACTCTATCTCTGTAGATAGCTGGCCTTCTAAAAACCCAAGATGAAGGTTCTACCTCTGAAACTACCCAACTATTTCCGGCCAAAACAGTTATAGCTATCAGATTAAGACTCACGGTCAATATCATGATAGAAAATAAATAACGTTTTTTAAGTTGTTGCATAGTTCCACTTTGAATTGTTAAAGATAGTGTATCGAACAATATTAACAGGAAGAACTTGGTCTAAGACTTACAATGAGTTGGCGTTTAGCTTTATTAATGTTCCATATTATTCGAAAGGCCGTCACATAATCTGGTCAAGCATGTAGAAACAAAAACATCCTTGCAACAACCTTAAAGTTTACTCATTTTTAGAAGTTCAACTTCTGGCAGAAGTTGAACTTCTATACTCTCGTTTTTAAGGTATAATCCCCCTCTATGGAAGCCTTAAAATTGCGCCCAGCCCAGGCAGAGATTTTGACATATCGCAACGGCCGTATGGCCGTCAGCGCCGTTCCTGGCAGCGGCAAGACGTTTACGTTGTCGATGTTAGCGGCCCAACTTATCGCGGACGGCCGAATTAATGTTGAGGCAGGTCAGCAAGTGCTTATCGTCACTTACCTCAATGCCGGGGTCGAAACTTTTCGAGCCAGAATCCGCCGCCGACTCGACGACCTTGAACGGCCGCTCCTCGGCTTTGATGTCCGCACCCTACACAGCCTTGCCCTCGAAATCGTGCGGGCGGCCAACAGTGGTATGAGTGATCCTGACAGCGAGCCAGTTGTGGCGGATGAACGCCAGACCTCTAACTTTCTGTCTGGGGCCATTGACGGCTGGATCGAGATGCACCCAGCCATCTGGTACGCCTTTATCCCTGAAGACAGCCCCCAAATGCGGGCGCGGTGGCGCAATATCTCTGAAAAGACGGCCAAAGCCTTCATCCGCACCGCTAAGAACAATCGCTATCACCCAAACGACATTCAGGGCAAGCTTAAGCAGTTCGGCCGTTCCGAAAACCTGGACTTCCCTGAAGAGATAAACGCTCAATTCATGACGATGTTGACCGGCATCTACGCCCGTTATCAAAACATCCTCACGCGCCAGGGCGCATTAGATTTTGATGACCTCATCTGGCAAGCGGCTGACTTGCTCGAAAATCGGCCCGATGTGGCCGATGCCATGCGAGAACGCTGGCCCTATGTCCTCGAAGATGAGGCCCAAGACAGTGTGCCACTTCAAGAGGTATTGCTCAACGCCCTCACTGGCCCAAACGGCAACTGGGTGCGGGTTGGCGACCCGAACCAGGCCATCACCAGCACCTTTACGGCCGCTCATCCTCGTTATTTTAATGCCTTCATCGACCGACCTGATGTCGTCTCCCGCCCCTTGCCGAATTCCGGTCGTTGTTCGCCAAAAATTATGGGAGCGGCCAATACGCTCGTCCATTGGGTCTGTGACAGTCACCCTGTCGAGGAAGTTCGTACCAATACCTTTCGTCGCCAAGACATCTTGCCAACACCCCCCGGTGACGGCCAGCCCAATCCACCGGACAACCTATCCAAAATCCGCATCAAAGTCTACCAACACCGTGAAGATGAAGAGCTGCCCGCCATTGCTCGATTGGCTGTCCGTTATGCCGAGGAACGGCCGGATGAGACGTTAGCCATTCTCGTGCCAACCAACGACACGGGCCATAATCTAGCCGAATACCTTGATGGGCTAAACGCTAACTACGATAACTTGCTGCGAGGCGGCAGCCGGGAACGGGAAATCGCAGCCGCCATCTATGCCCTCTTGGCCGTATTGGCCAGCCCGCTCAATACGCGCTCTTTAACGGCCGCTCACGCCGCTCTCTACAACCTCGGCCATCCCGCCGCCTATTTTCAACCAGCCCAAACGCCAGAGCCAGACGGCCCACCGCCGCCTGAACTAACCCGCCTCCATGCCATCTTACGCAGCATCAGCCAACCTGAATCGCTCCTCTTCCCTGATGATGAGGAACGGTTCCTAAACACCTTGCCTGATGGGGTGGCTACCGAGCGAGATATTTTCCAAATTGAACTGTTTGTCTCTTTCTTGCAACGAATTTTCGACCTTCGCGCCCTGCCCGTCGATGACCTGACCCTCGCTTTGGCTGACGAACTATTTACGACCCTGCCTGTCGATGTGCCAGACACCGCGACTGGTGACAACTCTCATGACCTTTTACTGACCCATGAAGCTGACCTGGCCATCGCCTATCTCATCGCCAATCAGATGCGAAAATGGCATGATCTACAACCGGATTGGCGGCTGCCGGAATTGGCGGAACAGTTAGCTAACGTTGCTGCTGGTCGCACCCCCCTGCCCTTTGCTGGCCCGGCCGACTACGGGTATGAACCTGAGGCGGGCCGCATCACCTTGACGACCCAACACAGCGCCAAGGGATTGGAATGGGATGCTGTTTTCCTGGTTGGCATAGACGGCCGTTGGATTCCCGGCAGCCTTGATGCGCCCTTCATCGGCGTTCATGATTTCTTGGGCGGCGACCCGACGGCCGAAGCCACTGCCCAACTTAATTATCTGATGCAAAGCGACTCTGGACTGTTCCCCGGCCGCTCAGCCACCGAATCGACCCACATCGAAGTCATCAGCGAACGGCTGCGCCTCTTATATGTGGGCCTGACTCGCGCCCGACGATATTTACATCTCAGTCGCAGCCGCGCCACGCGGCGCTACAACAAAGAACAAGACTCTGAACCGGCGACCGTCTTAGGAGTACTTTATCAATATCTAAAAGAGTTAAAACGCTTTTGAGTAAACAATATCAAGGAAAAAATTTATGTTGTCCAAACCGCCACCAGTAACGCTTCCAAATTCAGAATGTCATTATTTTGAATCTTCTATCGTAAATGATACATACAAATTAAATATTTCCCTTCCGATTGAATACGATAGCTCTGATGCAACATATCCAGTCGTTTATGCAACCGATGGCGGTGGGGCTATATTTTCGTTGTCGAACATTGCCGAATTATTGTTTGTTAGTGGGGAATTGCCACCTCTCATCATTGTAGGCATTGGCTATCCAATCGAAGGACCGGACAAGTTTTGGTTTCGACGTCAAAGAGATTATGATCCTGTATCCGATAATGAAGAATATGCAGAATTTTTAGACTATTTTCAATTGGATTCTATTAAACCAGGAGGAGCTGGTACATTTCTCGAATTTATACAAGAAGAACTCAAACCATTTATAAATTCTCATTACCGAACAAGTCATAATGATAACACGTATGTTGGTGTTTCTGATGGTGGACTGTTTGGTTTATATACGCTATTCCACCATCCAAGGACCTTTAGTCGCTATGTTATTGGTAGTCCATCTATCTACAGAGGTAACCTGGCAGTTTTGACTTATGAACAGAATTATGCCGCTAATCATGATGACCTGCCCGTAAAGATGTTCCTATGTGTTGGAGGTCTAGAAGAATCAAACGAACCATTTGCGGTTATTCAACCGTCTAACAAATATGTTACAAACATGAAAACATTAACGAATACGCTAAAGAAACGAAATTATTCAAATTTACAGCTAACATCTCATATATTTGAGAATGAAACCCATCTTTCGGTGATACCGGCGACGTATAGTCGTGGTTTACGAGAAGTATTCCGTGGTTTTTAATTAAGCTGGGGTGACGGGGAGTTGGGCTTCGAAGACGAATTCTTCCCGGTCGAGGGTGTCCATTGGGCCGCGGTAGTTGTACATGCGGAGGTAGCCAGCCGTTTTGTACCCATGTTCTACCGCCCAGCGACGGAGCAGGGTCGCTTTTTCCACTGAGTTGATAAAGCCGCTATCTTTGGCGGAAAGAAGTAGGGTAACGGCCGTTTCCACTGGCGGTTCTTCCATAACGGTTAATTGGCCGATACCCTCCACCTCAACATCTTCCTGTTGCTTTTTGACGCCGTGCAAAATTTCATGCTTGTCATATACAAACGTCGCAGACTCAATGAGGGCGTCGCCATAAAATTTATTAATGGTCGGGCCGGATGAATGAATCACCCCCCTGTCAACTGCCTGCCTGATTGTTTTGACAACGCGCTCCATTTGCTGCCAGGCCGCATCAAAGGTGTGTGAGATAGGAACATGAAAGAAAAGGCAGTAAAAGGGGTCAAGTCTCTTAACGACCACATCTAGCTCTGGAAAATTGGTTTCAGCTTCAACTTTAGCACAATCATAGTATATCACACCCAACCTGTCGGAGGTTGCCAGCTTCCGGCAGGTTAATTCACAATAACGGCCGTTTCCCTAACCCAGAGGCGAGCAATAAGCAGATAGACAATGACATAACCGAGGTTCAGGGAAACAACCAGCCCGACCATTTCCAGCAGCATTGTTACCCAGCTATCGGTTAGGAAGACCAATCCCATTGGCGCGATATTGAGGCCAAGTAAAAAACTAGGACGGTGCAGGTTATCAGCACCACGCCATACACGGTCCAGCGGTGACTGTGGAGGACGGTTATGATACCGGCCATCAGGGGGATGTAGACGGCGACGAAGGGCAGCACTTCCCGGAATAGTTCATCCGGTAGGCCGTTGGGCGACGAGAGTAGTTCGGGGATGGTCATAATCGGTTCGTAAAGGGCCAGCGAAATCGGCCCTAGCATAAAAAGCAGGACGATGTAGAGCAGGTTGTAGCGCAGCCAGCCGCCGATTGAAGGTTGGTCAACCAGCAGGGCATAGCTCCAACTAATAAAGAAGCCGCACATGGCCCCGGCCATCAGCATCGGGATGAGCATGAACCAGATTTGACTTATCATCAAGCCATGAATGATGGTGAAGACCAGGGCCGACACGCCTCCAGCGATAGTTCCGGCAAAAAGATTAGTGATTTTCATTCTAATTCCACCTATGCTCGTTGCTTTTTATCTACCAAAGAAAGCGCTGTAATTGAGAACCTGTCCAACCACGATTAGAGCAGCCTCGCCCAGGTAAATGGGACCGATTTCGGGGTTGGAAAAGATGACAAGCACAAAGGGAATGATTGTCAGACTAATCGCCACCCAGGCCCACTTTTCGCCCCAGCGGTATGGGATAAAGAGAATGATGGCGGCCAGCAGATTGAATGTTGCCCAGGCAATAAATATGGTATCAGGGCCGGTTTCGACTATGTCTAGGCCGATGTGACCGAGGATATTGCTGGCGGCGACGAATAATAGGATTCCCCACCCTATTCTCGAGATCGTTGATTGGTTTGATATGGTTAATTCGGACATTGCAAATTCTCCTTTTTAGTCGTTCAATTTTCAAACTGATGTCGAAAGGGAATAGATGCACCCAGGGCGAGGAGGAGCATCAATAGGGTGAAATAGAGTGCGCTAAAGGTCTGGCTAGCGGTGGGCGTTAGACCTTTAAAAATGCCGCTAAGATGAAGGGCAAAGACGGTTCCCAGAGTCGTGGCTAGGAAAAGCAGAGTAGCAACCAGCCGCAGCCAACGCCTACGCCCAGCCAGTGCGTAGCCCCCAAAGATGCCTGCCAGGGCGACCGAAATCGCGCCGCCGCCTTCACCAGTTTCCAGCAAGGTTTGAATAAAACCTTCCATGAACAGCAGGGGATAAATGACCATGATGAGGGGAGCCAAGGCAGCCCAACGCCAGCGTTTGCTGCCGCCTGTTTGTCGAGCGTATTGCGCTGCGCCTAAGATACCACCCATCAAGACGGCCGAAAGCAGGATAACGACAAAGGTATTTACCCAGGTAAATCGCGGCCAATCGCCAAATTCTAGGGCCAGCAAGACCATCCAGGCCCGCAAAGCAGCCGCCCAGGTTAATCCCAGAAATGCACCACCAAACATATATTTCAGAGCAGTTGACCGTTTGACGACAGCGTCAATTAATCTCCAGGCCGCTTCATCGGTAGATGCAAATCGTGTTCCTTTTAAGTCCATTTCACGACCTCAATCTATGGTAAATTTGGAACGGGTGAGCAGGAGGCATATGGCGACGATGACGGCGGCAGGCAGATAAAAAATACCGACCTCTTCACCTAGAACGAAAACGATGGCCAACAGGCCGGCAAAAATCCATGTCGCGCTCCGGTAACCGAAGAGTCAAGAGGGAAAATCTGAATATATCTTTGCCGCTTTAAGCCGTTGGCTATATGATTAGGTTCAAGGTGAATGTCACCCAATTGTCACTTTTCTTTAAAGAGAGAAGCTGGGTTTCACTTTTTCACACCAGGGTGACAATTTATTTCCGATGAAAATCGGTTTCTAAATATGGTAGAATAGGAAATTATGAGCTTTGAAAATCCGTTTTTCCACAGAGGGGCAATCCGTAGGGCCGAAGAGTTTCACGGCCGTGAAGCAGAGATCAACCAAATCCTGGGGCTGTTTCGAAATCATCAAAGCGTGTCAATTATTGGCCCGCGCCGGATCGGGAAAAGCTCCCTAGTCATTCACCTTTGTCGGTCAAAGACAAGAGAACCCTTTAATCTGGCCCCACCAAAGACTATTTTCGCCCCTGTCGATTGTCAGGAATTAGGCGGTTCACCGCCGGAAGAGGTCTATGAAGCCTTGCTGACCAGTGTCACCGATGCGGCTGAAGATGCTGAATTAGCGCTAACCCCGATTGAACGCTCCGGGACGTATCGGGCCTTAGATCGGGTTTTGAACAGCATTAATCGGGCGGGAACGGCCGTTGTGGTCATGCTCGACGAATTTGAATTGCTGGCCGCTAATGAACGTCTGACTCCATATTTCTTCGCTCGCCTACGTGGTCTGACCACGAAATATGGATTAGCTTATCTGACAGCCAGCCAACGGCCGTTATTTGCCATTACGGCCGATGAAGAGATTTTAAGCTCTCCCTTCTTCAACATCTTCGTCAGTCTCTCTTTAGGTACATTTACTGAGGAAGAAGCGCAAAGTTTGCTTGAAGACCGCCTTGCTAAAACAACGGTTACATTCTCGGCTCATTTACGCGACTATCTCCTGCACCTTGTCGGCCCCCATCCCTTCTTCCTGCATGTAGCTGGCTACCATGCTTTTCAAGCCCTGGCAAATGGTGACGATCTTGGGCCAGAAAGTGATCTCAGCCATCTTGATGCCCCTATTGAAATTGAAGCCCAATCACATTTAGGTTATCTGTGGCAAAATTTAACTTCGGAAGAACAATATTGTCTGGCAACGGCTAATGGGCCAATTGAAACTTTGCGACAACTGGAACAGCAGTGCCTCATCCGGCAGGGTGAGGATGGCTACCGGTATACTAGCGAAATACTCCGCCGTTTTGTCCGCCGCCAGGAAGTCGAGGGCTTAATTCAGGCGGGGCCATTTGTCATTGATATTCAGCGACATGAAGTCCAGGCAGATGGCTTGGAACTCAATCTGACTAGCTCTCAATTCGACTTATTCGTTCGGTTAGCAGAACAAGCTGGACAAGTTGTTCCTGGTGAAGATTTAGAAACGGCCGTTTGGGGTGATGCCTTGCTTGATGACCCTGATAGATTGAAGACCTTAATCAAACGGCTCCGCCGCTCTATCGAGCCATTTAGCAACTGGATTGTAAGCGAGCGTGGCGTCGGTTACGCCATCCGGCGGCCTGATTAGGCATAATCCTCGAATCATGGCAAATAAGAAGCGTCTGCTCCTTACATCGTTGGGTATCACGCTGCTTTGTCTGCTACTTTTTAGCTCTTCTACCTCCATACAAGCTCAAACTTCTTCTGCTGCCTATTGGCGCTATGATGCGCCTGGTCGTCTTAACCATTTAATAACGGCCGACCTCAATCTTGATGGCATTGATGAATTTGTTGTTGTCGTGGGAGAAACTGGCGTCATTGCTGTTGGCTCAGACGGTCGCCCCCGATGGAACAGTCCCTTCCAAGCAAGGGAAAATATCACCCATGTAACGGCCCTAAATATCACCGCCTTCCCGGCCCAGCAACAAGAAATTGTGGTCGCCACCAGGGGCCAACTTTCCCTCTTAACAGCCTCTGGCGAACGGTTATGGGAACGGCCGTTGGACGATGAAGCAGCCCATATCATTTCAGTATCGGGAGGTGAGAATGGTCTAGATGAAATCCTCGTTGCTCAGAGCAATGGCAACCTTAAATTATTCAATAGCGAGGGCCAAATCACCTGGAACTATCGTAATGAAACTGATCCGCCAGCCGAATCAGCTTTACCATTAATAAAAATCGACGATTTAGATCGAGACGGCGAGCCAGAAATCATTCTTAGCTATCTTGCGGCCGATAGTTTCAGCAAGGTCGTCGTTCTTGAGCCAAGAAACAATGATAGCCGTTGGGAGTTTTCAAATAATGGCCTCAACACTGCTCTGGAAATTGTCGAATTTGACTCGGCTGGGCCATTAGAGATTGCAGTTGGCACAAATGAGGCCGAAGTCTACTTATACACAGCCACAGGATTCCGTCGTTGGCCCTACCGAACACCCAACAAGCCCGTTACCAGTTTGGCAATGGTTCAGCTAACCCAAGGGCCAGCATTAATTGTTGGCACGTCGGTTGGCACTGTTGTCGCTTATGATCAGGACGGCCGTCGTTATTGGGACAATACCTATTCTGATACACCTGATAGTCCTGTCCTTGCCATCTCGGCCTCAAAGATACCAACCCCCGAATCTCGGCCAGCGGCTATGGCAATCATCCTGGGCCACGAATTAGGCAACAGTGAACCCGCTGATGTTCTCCTGATCGATGACAGCGGCCGTCGCCTTGAACCCTCGTTCCCAGCTTCTGATCCGGCCGGGCTTACTCAATTGGTGGATATAAATAACGACAATCATAATGAGCTGCTCCTGGCAGGGTTTGCTTCGATGGAACTTTTAGACCCTGGTATTGGCGCTCGTGAGTTTTCTGAAGCCTGGGATTTCGTCTTAGACGCGGAACCTCAAGCCGCGTTGATTGGCGATATTCACGGGGATGGGGATGAAGAGGTTTTAATCGGGACAAATGATGGTAAATTAACTGCAATTCAACAAAATGGCTTGCTGCTCTGGACGGCCGATTTGGGAGGCATTGTCAGCGAAATTGCTATTGCCAACATGGGGCCAAACAGCCTTCCAAATATCGTCGCGATTCATAATAACAGCAATATCGGCAGCGATGGCGTTGAATCCTTTGAGGGCTGGATCGAAGTCCTGCGACCAGACAACCGCCTTATTTGGAATATCTCCTTGCCAACAACTATCTCCAGTCTGCTCGTTTCTGACATTAATAGCAGCGGCCAACCTGAAATCATTGTTGGCACGACAGACGGGCAAATATTGGCATATTCAATGAATGGTGAGCGGTTTTGGCAAACTTCAGTCAACGCCAGTGTGAATGGCATTCTCCTGGTAAATGATGTTAGGGGAACTGAAATTATGGTCAGCTCAAGGGCCAATACCATCGACCGATTTAGTAATAAGGGGTTGGGTATCGTTCGAGTAGCTGAATTCCTTGATGACATCAATGAAATTTATTTACTTGAACAAGAGAATGAAATCGTTCCCCAACTGCTCGTCGCTGTGGAAGATGGCACCTTGCGGGGCATGAATTCACGGGGGTTGCAAATTTGGGAAGTGCCTTTAGAAGGTCTTCCTACCGTCAATCACCTTACTTCAGATTCGCTTCTTATTGCGACTGACGAACAAAGTCTTTTTCGGATCGACTTTAATGGGAGTATCAATTGGCAAAGGGCGGAACTCGGCCGAATTACCTCCCTATTTTGGGGCGACCTAGATGGTGATTTCCAACCAGATGTGGCTGCTGGAAACCGTGAAGGGCGAATTCATTTATTGGCTGGCGATAGCGCCGATACGTGGGGCGAACTTAATCTCGCCAGCGATGTATATTATATTTCCGCCTTTGCTGGCACTGCAAATCAGCAAGCAGAGTTGATTGCGGTCACCAATACAGGCAAGATTCAGCTTTTCCGTTCCCGTCCTAATCGGCCTCCCCTGCTAATCAACCCGGTGACAGAAGTAAGTCAAGGTCGGTATACGATAAGTGTTGGCGTCGTTGACGTTGAAAACGATACGGTTTTTGTTCTCTTAGAGATTTTTGATCCAAATCAAAATCGCTGGGTTCTCGAAGATGAACTTCAAGCCACTACAGGTAATGGCATACTCTCTTGGCCTATTAACCCTGAGGAAAACAGCGACTCCATTCTCTATCGCTTTCGCTATGCAGATGGCTCCCATGAAGGAACTGTCCAACCCGCTCCTGGGCCGGCGGTAGAAATCCAATCTCCATTTTTTTCATCAAGTTTGATTATCTTGATTGGCGCTTTAGTTGGTTCAGCCGGGGTTGTACTCTTCATTCGACAGTCAACTCTGCCTACGGCCCGTGTGCGCCGCTTTTATCAGAAAATCAGGCAACAGCCCAGTATGATGCTTGTTCTACTGGAAGATGAATATACTCGCACCAGCGGCTCACCAGATTTCTTGTTGAATTTAGCGAATCGGGCGCGTCAAGATAATGACCATGTCCTGGCTAGTTTGGCGGATGGCTTCTTTTTACTAGATGCCAGGCCGGATGCAGCATTGCCAATTATCAATGGCGCGTTGGAAGAAGCCAGGCATCTTAGCATTACCTGGCAGTTGCTGGACATTTGGCAGGAAACTTACGAATTAGGCCATACACTTCTAACTGCGCCTTCTATTACAGAGCTAAGCCTTTTACGGCCGCAATTTGTGGAGCTTCTATCCAAACGTTACCAAATAAATTCTGAACTTGATCCGTTGCAAGGATTATTCCCAATCTTAGCTAGCATTCGTGACAGTGAAAGAGTCGATACGGCCGATGATCGCCTTGTCTATCTCAACGAAGCGATTGGATTATTGAATCAGCTTGAGCAAAAATCAGACTCCTGGCAACCTTATATTGAAAACACGTTGGTAAGGGCGATGATCGACCGCTGGTTGGGCCTGCTCAATGCCGGAATTGAAGAGCTGCGCGGCCGTGCTCAACTCGTTGTCACTCTCAAAACCAAACAGTTAGTGCCAGAAGATGAAACTGTCGTGGCACTTGAAATTGCCAATGTCGGCCGTGCGCCAGCCGAACTAATCTCTGTTGGTCTGGAAGCCAGCCCAGCCTATCGTATCCTAAGTCCACCTCAACTCATCCCCTATCTTGCTCCTGGTGGGAAACGTCAAGTCCATCTCTCAATTGATCCCCAACTCCAAGAACGATTCCGAGTGGTGTTCAATATCAAATTTGATGATCGCAACACGCTGGGCAAAAAGTTAGCTTTTGGGGATATGGTTCACTTATTGCCGCCTGTCATTGATTTCACACCCATTATCAATCCTTATTCGCCTGGTACGCCACTACGGCGAAACAGTGAGGTGTTTTTCGGCCGTGAAGGACTGTTCAGCTTCGTCCGTGAAAATGCCGGGCGTTCCACTCAAAAGAACGTCCTTATCCTGGTTGGGCAACGGCGAACGGGAAAAACATCTGCCCTACTTCACCTTGACCAACATATCCCGGACAATCTGTTCAGTATTTACGTGGATTGTCAATCATTAGGCATTGTCCCTGGTATGCCTGCACTGTTTCACGATCTAGCCTGGGTCTTTTCAGATGCTTTTGCCAATAAAGGGATAGATTTACCTGTACCCAATTTAACTGAATGGCAAGTTGATCCTGGTGGCCTGTTTCAACGCCAATTTTTACCCGCTGTCCGGGCGCTTTTGCCCGAGGATACAATCATATTACTGATTTTTGATGAGTTTGAAGCCTTTGAGAACCTTGTCAACGACAATATCTTGCCTCCAACTATATTTACCTATCTTCGCCACCTTATGCAACATGCTGAAGGTATAAGCTTTATCTTTGCTGGTACTCATCGGCTTGAGGAGATGGGGACCGATTATTGGTCTGTCCTCTTTAATATTGCACTTTATCGTCAAGTTGGTTTTCTTAGCGATGCAGCCGCCACTCACCTGATTCGAGACCCCGTTGTTCCCCATATCATCTATGATGACTTGGCTGTTGATAAAATTCTTCGCGTCACGGACGGTCACCCCTACTTCTTACAACTCGTTTGTTATACGCTTGTTAATCGCGCCAATGCCCAGCGCACAGGGTATGTGACGATATCTGATGTCAATGCTGGACTTGATGAGATGCTGCGCCTGGGCGAAGTTCATTTCGCTTACCTTTGGCAGCGGTCTAATTACACTGAAAAGGCATTGTTAGCTGCTGTGGCCCATCTGGTTGATACCGATGCTTCTTTCCGGCCAGCCGACTTAGTCAACCATCTGAAAGAATATAGTATTTATCTTGATCCGGCTGAAGTTACCCTCGGCCTTAACAGTCTGGTTGAGCGGGAGATTTTAAGAGAGGTGACAGAAGGGCCAACAACTCTATTTGAGCTACGTATTGGGTTGGTTGGATTGTGGGTGGCTCAAAATAAGTCATTATCCCGACTGCATGATCAACGCGCTCTCCAGGCCACAAAAGAGACAACTAAAAAGTCAGTAAATGGTGGCTCGTTACGGCCGTCTAACATAAAGGTTTCTGATTAGTAAGATGAAGGCGGCCGGACTGAGAATAATCACTCCCTGATATTGACCAATAGTCAACAAATGATTATCACCAGATATGGAATAATGCGCCCTCCCAGCGATAGCACACTCTAAATAGCGATTTTCACAGGCTGGGGCTAACTAATTATCAATTTAATTCTTTTGGCCTCCAGAAATTTACCAAACGGCCGTCTATCTCCCCATCCATTGCTTCCCAACTTTTAATCGGTAGTTCAATTTGGGCAAGGGCAGCGGTGGGCATTCTTTCGTAAAGCCCGCCAAGCTCTTCGACCAACTCCTCCATGCCGGGATTATGTCCTACAACCATCACTCGCTCCACCGAATCACCCACATCTCGTAATACATTATAATAATTTTCAGGCCCAGCATGATATAGTCTCCGAGTAACCTGAATCTCAGCCTCATACCCGGCTGATTCGGCCGCAAGTTCGGCCGTTTTCAAAGCCCGCTTGGCTGAGGAGCTAATAATTAACTGCGGCACTAACCCTTCATGTTTCAGCAACCTCCCCATTCGAGGGGCATCCGATTTACCCCGGCTGTTTAACGGCCGTTCATGATCCCCTAAAGCAGAATTAGACCAACTCGATTTGGCATGACGTAATATCAACAATGTTTTCACTGGTTTCTCCTCAAAAAGTTGGTGGACTTCATCTAATTGAGGAGATATTATTTTAACGAGTCAATCTGGTCAAGTAAGTGGTTTATCAAATAATCGACCGGAAAGCTTCAAAAACAGCATTCCAGGCTTGGTTGAAGTTACCCACCCGCTGGAACCAAGTATCGCCAAGATATTCTGGGCCACGATGTTCAACATTTACTTTGGTTTGATTTTGTTCCTCGGAGACGAAATAAACATCAACTCGACTCGGCCGTTCCAATGTCCCCCCAAGATACCAATCATAGGCAAAATGAACGGGCGGTTCCCAAACGGCGACATGGCCCCAATCAAATTCAATACCCTCTGGCGTTCTCTCGTAAAGACGGCCACCAACCCTTGCTTCTAAGAAGACATTTATCCTGACATTGCCGCTGAAAGAATGACTCTTTGGCCACCAGGTATCCATTTGCTCTGTCCAGACCCGAAAGGCGGTTTCAATTTCACAGCCCACCACAATACTTTTGCGAAGAACGTTTGGCCGATCATCAGGTATACTCATTTCTCACCAGATTCCTGGTTTTCGGCCACCTCCTTAAAATTAAGGAGGGCTTCAGTCCAAAAACTATCTAAATATTGTCGGGCTGTCTCAAAACCATGATATTTAATTCGGAATATATTGCTCGTTCCTACTGAACGATGCGCTACTAACCCTGCGTTCTCCAAAATTCGGAGATGCTTTGAAACGGCTGGCCTGCTAATAGGAAAGTGGGCGGCAATGTCCCCGACAGGCATCTCCGATTTCCGCAGCATAACAAGAATCTCTCGGCGGACATTGTTTCCAAGCGCATCTAAGACATCAGCAGCTTCTCTTTCTTTTGTAACCATAAAGTTACTGTAACACGATTGTTACCAAGCGGCAACTGTACAAATGGCTCCCCCATTTGCCATCAATTAATGCATCTGAAGCACATACAACCCGGCATCATACGCAGCCACATAAACAACGCCTTCATTCATTTTCAGCCGCACAAAGTCTCCTGGCAGTTGAATCTGGCCTTTCAGTGCGGGATCAACCGGATCGCTAACATCCAGCAGCCAAATACCCTGATTAACCGTCGATAATAAGAAAAGACCGTCTCCAGCTGGAATCATGTCTACAACACCAATTTCTATCGCCCATTGCCCGAAAATAGTGGGCGAATCAGGGGTAGATACATCAATTGCATAAAAAGATTGGCAGTTCCACATGTCACAGGCTGCGTACAGCATTTCACCAGATAGAGCCAGTCGGTTGGTATATTCTGGCATGGTAATTTTGCCAACGATCATCGGAGCCAACGGCTGGCTGACATCTATGATATGAATATCGGCCGTCTCACCCTGAGCCAAGACGTATAGAAAGCCATTGCCGCCAACCATGTGCATAATTTGAGGGCTACCTGTCTCGACTGTCGCAATAACTTCAGGATTACCAGGATCAGACAAATCTACCACCGCAACGCCACCAATTTGACTGCCATCTGCATTTGGGACATAAGCAACTGTGTCATTAAAGACCATGCTGAAGATATCGCCCGTCAACAGATTGCCATTATCAGGGTTGTACAAAGGCTCTGGCGCAGTTGCCTCGGTCAAATCATATAGATACAGGCCACCTTGCCATTGGGGAGCAATCAAGATGTCATCTTGGAGAATCAAATCTAAGATAACTGTGCCGCCTATCACCAACGGGTCGGTATATGGCACGGCAGTATCTCCTGAAATATCCATCAAACGCACTTCGACGCCACCACCTTCTCCTGTCAAGAGATAAGCCACATCTTCTTTCACGGTCACAGCTTCGGCGCCGTGAAAGCCATTAGGATTGGCGAACAAACTAAGTTCTTCAACCGATGCTGGGTTTGAAACATCAAAAATTTTCAGTCCATTACGACCCGCTGTATACAGATATTCACCATCTAATGCAAAATCAATCACACAGCTGCTCGGTTGTAACTGACTCAATTTGACTGGTTCCAGGCTGCTAATATCAATCACATCAATCTGGGACTCGCAAAAGCCAAACTCACCAAAGGTGCCGACGCTAAATAATGTCGTCTCATTGGCCAAAATTCTGTTTGCCAAGAAGAGTTCAACAGGAGTCAACTCACTCAACAGGGTCGGTGATTGAGGCGCTGAAATGTCGAATATTTCTACACCGGCTTCAATGCCTGTCTCGACCACAATTGCAATATCATCTCGAACAACAACCCGACTTGAATAATCACCACTCGCCAAAACGTTTTCCCCAAGAACGTTTCCTAAATCGGCCGTATCCCGCACCTCAATTCGGCCGTTACCGACGATGACCAACCGACCACCATCAATCGTCAGGCTGTCGTTAGCCTGAACCGTCAACGACTCCCCAAACTGAACATTGGCCGGATTTGAAATATCAAAGGTCAATAGCGTCACTTCACCGTTCATCGGATTCAAATCGGTCAGGTAAGCCATCGTCCCATCGACCTGTATGCCTCTGGCAGACGGCCGTTCTGCGTCACTATAATTTAGTCCAGCGTTCACGATTGTGAGATTGGCCGGGTCTATCACATCAACCACAACCAGTCCGGCTCGCCCAACGGCCAGATAGGCGACTCCATCAGCTATTGCAATCCCCCGAATATTGTCGGCCAGTGGCAGCGATTGACCCATCAACTGCGGATTTGCCGGGTCTGAAACATCAACGACCAACAAACGTGGCCCAAAGCCAACATAAGCAGCGCCATCAGCTATTGCAATAGCCGAAGCCACGCCACCATATTGACCTAATACTTCAAAGGAAACTTCATCAACAATCGGAAGGGCCCCCATCTGGGGAATCGAAGACAACTCTACCTCTGGCTGTCCCGTCGGCTCTGGGCCAACCTCTTCGGCAGGTTCGGCTGTTGGCTCTATAGTAGGCTCAACCGGAATCTGGGTCGGCGCAATCGTGGCCGCTTCATTTGTTGGCGCCGCCGTTGCCTCCTGTTCACCAGGAGCCGAACAGGCAGCCATCATTAATACCAAAACTACAAAAATCATCCCAATAAAAAAGAGCCGCGAACGACTCTGGCAAACGGAAACATTATTTTTCATGGCTTTCCTAAACCTTCCTTTATTTTTCAGGGCCAATTAATCGAATCGTTCAGTCAACGATCCAAATTTTGAACCTATAAGATAGTGGAAATTATAAGCCTATTTACAACTGATTCTCAACGGCAAGTTAGCTTGTACCCTACGAAATGTATACTACTTTGTATAGCAATTTTGTGGCGAGCGGTTTTGAGGAAAATATTATTCCTCAATGGGTCGGCGAACACCTTGTTCTCGCAAGTAATCATCTACCCAGGCTAATTCCGCCTCGCTAAGCGACACAGGCGGTGGCTTGCTATAATCAATCAGCAAATCGTAGCCGCCCATATCGTAACAGCGGTCAAAAACGGCCGACAATGCCAGCACCGCATCGGGATCAGGCTTCTGCAATGGAATCACACAGTTAGGCAGCTTCTCCTTCAGCGGAACAGCATACACTTCCAATCCAGCCAGCCTCCCCGCTCGACGAATATCAATAATGTAACGCCAATCAGTCGGCTCATCAATGTTGACGTTCCGAGCTAGCACCGTCTCCTTACCATAGCCTAACAAATCTATCTCGACCAAATTGACGCTCGTTCCCAACAAATCTTTCTGCTTTTGAATATACTGGTCACGGCCGTCCCCCACCTTATTAGCCGGATTTAACACTTCAATCAACGTCACCACATCCCCGGTTTCACGAGCTACAATCTCAATATAAGGTTCCCGATAGGCCTCATCCAGCGTCTCGTAAATCAGTGGCTTATCCGCAACGGCAACTGCCTCCCCTGCCACAGTCCAAGTTGGGGCTGGTTCCTGCATGATCTTCACCAACAACACATCTGGCACATAGCTACGGCCGATATTTGCCAACGCCACCCGTTCCCCGATTCGGGCGATATATTTCGGCCGAATCTGGGGCTGCAAATTTTCACGAATATAGGTAATCAATGAAGCATGAACATCAGGCCAAACAGAACGGCCCTCAAGATAGGGATCCATTCCAGGAAACGGGCTAGGCATCATCCTCTCCTCACAAGATATGATTTGTCAAGCATCAACTACAGTATAGCATAACTAAAGTCCAGCCTTGACCAACCAACGCTCTAATGGGGCCATCTCCTCAAACTGGGCCATTGTCTGGTCTACAACTTCGGCCGAACAGACGACATCGACCCCAAAGGGCGCCGGATGAGCATATAACCCTTTATATTTTAACAGTTCCGCTCTAGGATGATCGGCATCGTAGCCTCGCGGAACCCGCTTATATTGGTCGCCGTTTATCGAATATCGGCCGTCTTTCTCCAAATCGCCTAAAATCTCTACCAATCCAGGCCCAAGTTCTTCGTCCAATACGGCCGCGCGATAAGCTTCCATACCGTTCTTATCAAAGCCAAACTGCCCAGCAACCAAATCTAGTCCATCTGCGCGGAGCCGGAAACCAAAGCCTGGTCTAGTATTTTTCTTACCCGGTTTTTCCCAAAAGAGGCCGCTTAGATAAGTATGGTAAGGTGTTTTATCTTTACTAAAGCGGATGTCACGGTAAATGCGCATCAGACTGCCGCCGCCGTTGGTTTTAGTGTCGTAATGAAGATTAGACGAAATTTCTGCCTGCAATCGTTCGCCAACGGTCGCAACAAAATCGACCGTTGGCGCTAGTAAAGCAGATTTATACACATCCTTATTGGCCTCAAACCAAGGCCGCTCATTATTTATTTCCAAATCTGCTAAAAAATCCAACCCCGCCTTCTGAAAACCATCAAAAGTCATATCAATCTCCTATTTTGCTGGCAGCGACAAGGCGAAATCTGCACCCATCCTTACCCAGCGCTCTAAATCTGTATCGGCCGTATAACCCGCCTCCTCTACATATACCATGCCTTTCATCGACCGTCCTGTAAAATCCATCTCTCGTGCATATGGGTCGTGCAGCGCCTCGGTAAAGCGTTCTGGGCCAACGCGAACCATCAACCCTCTGGGCGAAACGCCGCAAGCCATATTTCCCTGTATCATAAAGGTCAATCCGCCAAACATCTTCTTCTCTACTACATTTGGTTGTTCATTCAACACCTGACGAATCCGTTCTGCTAATCCTTCATCGTATGCCATCTTATCTCCTTTACAAGTCACATTTCATTCTCTTTTACATTATTACAGAAAATATGTTCTAGGTAAAGTATCATTTCTTCCAAAACAGAGCAAAACAAATGGAAGTAGACAGTTCGCAGTGAACAGTCAGCAGTGATCGGTAAACTGACGACTGCTAACTACCCACTGTTCACTAACTTTAGGCTCCGACTTTCTGAGCCAGCCCCTTAATCACTTCGGTCGTATTTTCTAAAATTGGTTTTCCATGCCCAAAGCAGGCAACGGCCGGCTCTAAGGCCGCCACCTTGCCAACTGAGCGGATATTTTCGGCCATATCGACCGTTAGCATGGCAAAAGGCAGACGCAATCTAGGCCAGTTAAATATCACATCGCCTGTGAACAATATTCGCCGCTCTGCTTGCCAGAACGAGAGATGACCGGGGGCGTGGCCGGGTGTCGAAACGGCCGTTAATCCACCTAAAACCCCCTCAATAATCTCCCCATCCTCCACCACTCGCTCTACTTCAACCTTTTCCAAACTGTATCTGGTGGACGCAAGCCGCTTGCTGGCCGAGGAATCGCCATCTCCCCTGCGATGACTGGCTTTTCAAAGGCCGAAGCGATGACGGTCGCCCCGGTTGCCTCCTTCAACATCTTTAAGCTGCCAACATGATCGGGGTGTGCGTGGGTGATAATAATATGCTTCACGTCCTTTGGCTGATGACCGGCTGCTTGCAACTGTTTCAAAATCTTCTTCCCAGCACTGCCAATACTCGTATCAATCAACGTCAAGCCCTCCCCACCTTCTAACAGGTAAACGCGTCCCACCATTAACCCCTCAAATGTGTAAACGCCTGCTACAACTTCCTTCATCTTGCCCTCCTAAGGTATACGGCCGATTCTTCAAACAATAATAAGCCACCAACACAAATCGAACCACATTACTTTGCGTCGATTACACCTTTGAATTAGATTTATACCATGTTCAATGTTTGTGAAAATTGTGGGGAATATTGAAAGGTAGGAAAGTTACATAATGTTTAGTCTTACGGCCGAAATCTACGATGCAATATATGGAGCGAGAGGAAAGGATTATAAGGGGGAATCGCGACAAATTCACCAAATAATCCAATCTACAAAAGAGACACCGGGCAATGCTCTGCTTGATGTCGGCTGTGGTACGGCCGTTCACCTCACCTATCTCACGAAGCATTATCAAGCTGTCGGTTTAGACCTGGATGATAAACTGCTCGATATTGCTAAAGAACGATTGCCAAACACCCTTTTCCATCAGGGCGACATGACAGATTTCGCCTTGGGTCAGCAATTCGATGCCCTCATATGTTTGTTCAGCGCCATTGGCTACCTTCAAACGGTAGACAAACTAAACCAGACCTTGCAAAATTTCAGCCGTCATATCCAACCTGGCGGTGTTGTCCTTATCGAACCCTGGTATACGGCCGAAAAATTCCGGGGCGGTGACTTGACAAAACCCCGGGGCAGCTTTGTCGATGAACCAGAGCTAAAGGTGGCTCGCATGAGCAAAAGCAAAATAGACGGCCGTTTATCAACGCTAGAATTGCACTATCTCATCGCCACCCGCGAAGGCATCGAATATGTCACTGAGAATCATGTGATGGGGCTGTACAGCCATGAAGAATATACGGCCGCTTTCACTAGGGCTGGTTTTCAAGTCAACCACGACCCTGAAGGAATAGCTGGACGTGGCTTATACATTGGCCTAAAAAATTAACAGAAACCCCAATACCTTGCCTCCCTTATTAAGTGCCAGCATCTTGCGAACTATCAATGTCAAGCGTAGGTTGCCTTCCATACATAAAAATTTCGTATAATTCGTGAAATTCGTGGCTAAACCTTCAAAGAACAATGAAAACCAATTTCAGCCCCACTATCTACCCCGAACTAAACTCAGTTCTCCAAGAACTCGTCACCAGTATCCAAACCATTCTCGGCCAAAATTTCCTCGCTGCCTACCTTCAAGGCTCATTTGCCGTTGGTGATGCCGACTTGAATAGTGACGTTGATTTTCTTGTCGTTGTCAATTCATTTCTGACAGCTGCCGAAGTATCTGCGTTAAACGACATGCACGTCAGGATATTTAAGATGGATACTCACTGGGCACAGCACCTTGAAGGTTCCTATTTTCCACGAGACTTACTTAAAAAAGCAGACCCTGACCGAACGCCCATCCATTATGTTGACAATGGCAGCACTGAAATTGAACTTTCGGACCACGATAACGATTTAGTTGTTCGCTGGGTCGTTCGGGAACACGGTATTCCGCTCTTTAGCCCGCCGGCCGACACCTACATCGACCCTGTATCCGCCGACGACTTACGTCGCCAAGTTCGCCAGACGATGCGTGACTGGGGTAAAGAAATCGTGACAGGCAAGTATAAGGCTGACAGTCGTTGGTCACAGCCCTTTGTTGTCCTGAGCTATTGTCGGATGCTTCATACTCAAGAAACCGGCCGTATCGAATCTAAACCCGCTGCTGCAAGATGGGCCATTCAAAGGCTAGATCCTCAGTGGAAAGCGTTGATCAAACGGGCCTGGGCCGAAAGAGAAGACAAATAGCGCAAGGTCTTTATAGCCGCCGACCCCGAAGACCAAGAACTCACTGGCAGCTTCGTCCGTTACGCTCTGACAAAAATTTAGAACTACAACTTTTCATCCTTAATGCAGCCTGTCTATCAGAAAATCTAAAGGTTGAACTTCTTATTGCCGCCAGGTTGACCAAACTTGATGAATCAATTGAGGCAGGTCATCGCCTGCTGAAAGCAATTGCTCTTGATAGTCCAACAAGTCAGCCTCTTCCTGAATAAGCTCTCGGATCGGGTCGGCCAGCGCTTGATGGCCCATAAGCAACGCCCCCACAAGTCGGCCATCTGCCATCACCAGCCGAATTGAATTCTGCCCTTTCTTATCCCAAGCCGAACGGTAATTGCTTGAAAAAGGGGCGGTCCAAACCTGGCTGGAGCCACGCGAGAGGTATGAGAGCGCTTCACCCTCGTTCTCCTTCAAATTGCCACTGATTTGACCAATGATGGTCAGATGAATGCCATAGAGCAAGGCAGCATTAAAGGGGCTGCCTTTTTGATAGGAAAAGCTGGGGGTTTGCCCCCGAACGACATCAACCATATTGTAGCCAGCGGCGCGTCCCTCGTTGATGGCACTGGGCCAGAGAACATCGAGATGGTGCTTTTGGGTCCAATGGTCGTATACCTGGGCGATGTCTCCGGCGGCAAAAAGATTGGGGATGCTGCTTTGCATAAATTCATTCACCATAAGGCCGCGATCTTGCTGGATTGGTAATCCTTTGACCAACTCCATATTCGGCCGTACCCCGATTGCCACCCCCACCACCTGACACTTAATCTCTTTACCACTTTTTAGTCGAACGGCCGTCACCTTGCCTTTATGACCAATTACCTCTTCAATCTCTTCCTTGTACCAAATCTCAATTCCTTCATGGTGGGCGGCCTGTTCGATAATAGCCGACTCAGCTTCGTCAAACAGCCGTGCCCAAATTCGGTTGCCCCGCTGAAGCAATATCGTTCGCGTTCCCTGATGTCGGAATCCTTCTGATAGCTCCATCGCTGTGATGCCGCCGCCAACGACAACGGCCGTCTTCGCCTTTCGCCCCCGTTTAATCACTGCCTTAGCATCATCCAACGTATCAAATGTCAAAACCCCTTCCAAATCGCCGCCAGGAAAAGGAGCAGAAACGGCCGCTGCCCCGGTCGCCAACAACAAAACATCGTAGGCCAAGCTATTCCCATCAGCAAAGTGAACGACCTGTCGCTCTAATTCTAGCCGAACGGCATGGCCTCGATAGAGGTTGAAGTGGTGTTCTTTATAGAAATTTTCGGAGCGGGAAACCAGTTGTTCGGCCGAAACCTGATTCATAATGTAATAAGCAATGCCTGGCCGGGAGTAGAAGCGGTAGGGTTCGTTAGTGACAATTGTAATTCGGCCGTCTTTGTCTCGCCGCCGAATCACTTCAGCCGCACTCAACCCAGCCGCGCCGTTGCCAATGATGAGATAGTGAGGAGTTGATGTCATAGGTAGGAGGGATAACCGGTAAATTGGGCTAGATAGTTATTTCTTACAAATTAAACACTTCGTTCAATTACCATATACTCATTACTCTTTAGCTCAGTCTCAACATTTCCGGTAAAGAATCAGGGTTTACCTGCAAGGTATTATCATCTCGAATGAGTATTGCCGGCCCCCAGCGGAGCGTCCCACGTGGACATTTCTCGATGCAAGTACCACAGCTTATACAGCGATTGTCGGTCACATTTTGGCCTCGCCGAGCATATTCCCTAACCTGAATCCCAACCGGGCAGTTGTAGCCGCAGATTCCACACTGTACACAGCGGCTACCATCGGCGGCCACTTGATACAAGCCGTCATCTGGTGGCGCGTTTGTAATTAAATCTGAATTTTGGCTGAACAGCTTTTTTAGAAAAGAGAACATTTTATAGTAATCAGTCTATAGTCCACTGTAAAAAATTGAGGCGAAGATATGGATGAACATAGCGGTGAATAAGGTTAGACCGAGCGGTATGTGAAGGGTATGCCAAAGGCCCATCAGTCTACGGACAGTTTTTAATGATTTAATCTGTCGAACCAGGCGTTGTTGTTGGGCCAACATCTGTTCAATTTCGGCCAGCCGAGCCTGTTCCTCTCGGTCAAGTTGCTTGATTGCAGCCGTTATTTTCCGCTTTTCTCGCCATTCTTCAAACCGCCGGGTGAAGATAGCCAGGGCTGGCAGCTCTGATTCCTCATCCGTCTCGTCTAAGGCCATTTCCTGGGCAATTAATGCTTGTACCTGGTTCGGTTTATCGGCCGCCCAAGATTCTAGAGCAGCTCGCTTTTCGGCTGCATCCGCTTCCAACGTTCGGCGGTCTACTTCAATGCCTGCTAATGTTCGGGGAACGGCCGTATATATATAACGGCCGAGAAAGCCGCTTGCCACTACCAACACCGTTAGTAGCATCGTCAAACCAGCAAGACCCCGAAACTCGAGGCCCGTGTGCATCAGCACCAAGGTTGGCCCCACAATGCCGGTGAAGATGTGAAAAGAGAGCCAGTGCCGTAAACGGCCGACATTAAAAAACCGCCACCGCTTGCGGCCGCTGTAAAGAATCTCGGTCATCAACATCATGGTTGCTCCAATAATGCCAAGTGAATGACCGAACGGATGACCACCAGATGGAGTCGATAATGCCTCATAGGTAATGTAAACACCAACCATTAAGAGGACAACTATAAAACTTAAATTGAGTTCAAAGTTTTCACGCATTTAGTAATTTCTCAGAGTGGATGCTTACTATAGAAGTTGAACTTCTTTCTAACGAAGGATTAATGCCTCTATAGCAATAATATCGTCGTCCACATCATCCCAATCAATCGTATTATGACATTCCGAACATTGCGGCACATTGCCCTCATGATCGTCATCATCCGGCGGCGAATGGCAAGAGCGGCAATCATTCAAACCAGCATGACTAAAGGTTACATCGTTCCAATCATCAGTGATATGACAGTTCGAGCATTGACCGGGAAAGTGACCTCCCGGTCGAGCATGGCAGGCCTGGCAATCATTGAAGCCACTATGATTAAAGTTGACATCAGCCCAGTTACCAGTGTTATGGCAGTTAGAGCATTGGCCGGGGAAATGATTAGCGGGGGCGTTACCGCTATGACAGGCGACACAATCTGTAAAGCCGCTGTGGTTAAAGTTTACTTGTGCCCAATCGGCCGTATTATGGCAGTTGGAACATTGGCCTGGGAAATGATTAGCCGGGGCGTTGCCACTGTGGCAGGCGACACAATCTGTAAAGCCGCTGTGGTTGAAGTTTACCTGTGCCCAATCGGCCGTATTATGGCAGTTGGAGCATTGGCCTGGGAAATGATTGGCTGGAGCATTGCCACTGTGGCAAGCGACACAATCTGTAAAGCCGCTGTGGTTGAAGTTTACCTGCGCCCAATCGGTTGTATTATGACAGTTGGAGCATTGGCCTGGGAAATGATTGGACGGGGCGTTGTTACTATGACAGCTTACACAATCAGTGAAACCATTATGGTTAAAATTAACTTCTGACCAGTTGGAGGTATTGTGACAGCTAGAACATTGCCCTGGAAAGTGATTGGCTGGGGCGTTGCCACTGTGACAGGCGACACAATCTGTAAAGCCGCTATGATTGAAATTCACTTGCTGCCAGTCGGCCGTATTATGACAGGTCGAGCATTGACCAGGGTAATGGTTAGGCGGGGCATTGTTGCTATGGCAACTAACACAGTCAGTAAAGCCACTATGACTAAATGAGACCTGCTCCCAATCGGCCGTTACATGACAGGTCGAACATTGACCCGGAAAATGGGGCACAGGTCGGTCCGTTTCGTGGCAATCTTGACAATCGGTCAAGCCAGTATGGTCAAAAGAAATCGTCAGCCAACTATCCGTTGAAAGATGGCAATTAGAACATTGTCCCGGGTAATGGTTGACTGGGGCATCTAATGTGTGGCAGTCGATACAATCAGTAAAGCCAGTATGGTTAAATGCTACCTGCTCCCAATCGGCTGTTATATGGCAGGTTGAACATTGGCCTGGAAAATGGGGCGCTGGTCGATCCGGCTCGTGGCAATCCTGACAATCAGTCAAGCCAGTATGGTCAAAAGAGATAACGGCCCAATCATCCGTCGATAGATGACAGCTAGAACATTGACCGTCATAATGCTCAGGGGGTGCATGTTGTTGGTGACAGGCCATGCAATCTGTTGCACTTGCATGGTCAAATGTAACCGACTGCCAATCCGCAATTACATGACAATCAATACAGTCGCCTTCATAGTGGCCTGAAGGGGCCAGATGACAAGCCAAACATTCTGTTGGTGTCCCAGCATATTGGCCTGTTGTATGGCAGTCATTACAGGCGATTTCATCATGGCCTCCTTGGAGGGCAAAAAAAGCATGATCAAAATCATCGCCAAGAAAGGGGATGATTTCAGCATCAATCGCTGACACCTCCGGCAGACCCTCTGACACGACAACTTCTAATTCATTGGGGCTGGTTGCCTGTCGCAATTCGGTAATCATCTGAGCCAGGATTTGTATGTCGGCCGTCTGCTCTAAGCGTCCCACGATAACTGTCGCCCGAATAAGCATATCGTCAAGTCGTTGTAGTAAGCGGCTGCGTTGATCTAAGGGGGCATCTAAAACGGCTGTTACTGCCTCCGCCAAGGCCGTGCTGAAATATTCAGCCGCCAACTGTTGGCCTTCTGGGGTCTGGGCCGCTGCCAACTCTTCCAGCCGCCGCCCAGCCATGTCTAACAGAAAATCTGCCCGCTCCGTTGTCTCTCCAGCCATCATCCCTTGCAACCGTTCCGCAAAACGCTGTAACGGGTACAGACCATCGCCTGGCATCAACGGATGGCTCTCGGCCAGATAAGCCAGACTCCCGATTGTAACCACAAGCAGGAGAATAATAAAGGTAAATACCAACAGCGCACGTCTCATTGACTTATCTTCTTTTCACCCTCTGGCCACAGTAGGGGCAGAAATTGGCTTGTTGGGGTAGCCCTTGACCACAGTGGGTGCAAAATTTGGCTGGCGCAGCTTCGTAAACGGTCGTTGGCTCCACATCCGTTTCCTCAAGATACGCTGTCGCTGTTAAACCGACCGTCTGACGCGACCGAATCCGATGTCGGACAAATCCAGCCCCAATTACCAAAGCCACGCCACTTAAGGTTATACCAATCCAGGAAGGCGTTTCTATGGTTGAAGGCTGATTATTTACGGCCGAGGCCACCGAGCTGACTGGCTCAACCTCACCCGCCAGTCGGTTAATAGAGGGGTTGGGATCCGACTTAGTATATCTAATCTGAAACGCTATTTCCTCGCCTTTCGCCACCGACCGTTCCGGATATTGCCAGTAAGTAAATCCGGCCGTATCAACCCGACTCGTTGAAGCAGTTGGTTCCAGAGTAAATGCCTCAGCCTTAAGCGGCTGCTGAATCTCTAAGGAAAGGGTGCCAATAGCTTCAAAACTTTCCAGGCTAAAAGCAAACTGCTTCTGGCTGCCACTGCTGGGCAGCGGATAATAATATTCAAAGAAAAAATGGGGGTTTGTCAATGTGTAAGAAACCAACATCCAGGCCGGATCATCCGGGTTTATCTGCGTATCAAATGGTTGGGCCTTGGGGACACCCAGCTCCAAATCCAAAACCGCCATCTGATTGATTTGAGCGTTCGCCGGAACCCGAAATGTAACTGGCCCTTGATACACGCCGTCTGCCACATCAAGCCGTCCCTGAGCAATGACTAGAATGCGTGGGTCATCGTATTCTGGCAATACTTGAACGCGCATTTGTTGGACAGGGGGTTGGCCTTCGTTTTCTTGGGCAGCCACTTCGTTCATTGAAAAGAACATAAAAAACAATAGGTAAAGCAAAACCACCCCTCGGCCTTTAGGCTGCATCAATCGCTTAATCATCTAGTCGGGCCTCCTCTTCAAGGCCGGTTGGGTGGCAGGCGGCACAATCTTCAAAGTCGGTGATTCCTTCATCAAGATGAATCTCGGCCGTTTCAGCCTGTTCATGCGCATGGCAATTATAACAGGTGTATTCAGCATAGGTTTCAATATGGCACGTCTGGCAAGCAATCTGACCTTCACCGCCATGCCCAAGAGGGAAAGTGTGGCGGGTCAGTTCGGCTGGTATCCAGGCTGTGGTCGTGTGGCAGCGAACACAATCTGTGCCAAACAAGTCCATATGAACGGCCGGTTCGGCATGGCAGCCAGCACACTCATTTGGCGTTCCAGCCACAATTTGTGTCGTATGGCAAGCGGCGCAATCAACGGCCGTATGAGCACCATCCAACAAGAAGAAATCGTTGTGATCAAAGGTATTCACGACCGTGTCGCGACCGTCGTGGCAAGCAAAGCAGTCCTCGCCAAACAAAGCGGCGTGATCTGGGGTAAATGCCGGCTGCCCATTGGTATGACAATCGATACAATCAATTAATGTTGAAACGAACTGATTCTCCAGGTGACAATCAGTGCAATCTATGTCTGACTCATCAAAATTCACTTCGTGCTTTGACAGACTAAAATCAGTCAAGCGATCGTGTTCAAAATTTGCCAGCGCCAGGAGAGAGATGTCAGCTTCTCGCCCTTCATGCTCAGTATGACAATTTTCGCAGCGAGCGGTATTGTGTAATCGGCCGTGTAACCCTTGGCCGCTGTTTCGCTCTTCGGCTATCGTCACATGACAAGCTTCACACCGTTCGGCCGTGACACCCTGCCAGGGCGTATGGCATTGATCGCAATCTCCTTCAAACTCGGCATGGTTATTGAATCCTTCTAATGGCTCTTGGCGCGGGGCAGCCTCAGATAATGGGCCAGGACTAAATGGCCCACCACCTTGAAAGAAAAGGATAACGGCTAAACCGATAATCAATAATATAGCCGTGCCACACCCGATCGGCGAGTACAGTGGGCTAGGTCTTTTTTGATGCATCTATATTCAAGTCGTATTTTTCAGTTAAAAGTTACGGCATCCTAAATTAATTGACACTTGCACCACACTCTTCCAATGACCCACATTGACATACCAATGTATGGGCCAAGATCGATTTCATGGCCTGAATTTTCTGAATCCGTTCATCTAATTCAATCAATTTTTGCTTTGCCATCACCTCCCAGCGGGTTGAAGGCGGGGTTCCAATCGGAAAATCATGTAGCAGTGTCTTTATCTCTGCGATTGTAAAACCAGCTCGCTGTGCCAACCCAATTAACCCTAGCTTTTCCAATACGGCCGCATCATATCGCCGACGGCCGTTCACCCGCTCCGCTTCAGGGAGCAAGCCAATCTCCTCATAATACCGAATCGCCGATGTCGCCACCCCTGCCCGTCCTGCTACCTCACCAATTGCCATCTGCCCCATTATTTCAATCCTCCTACAAAGTCGTGAAAATTAGTCCTTGACTTCAAGTTAACTTTAATATTTATACTTAGCATAACCAAATAATCATAACTGTGCAATCACCGATGGATGATTATCAATTAGTTCAATTTTATTTGGTCGCATAACATATTTGAAGCTACGAAAGACCTTCTACATGAATGAAACAGAATTCATGTAATTCGTTGCAAATTATTAGGAGAAAACAAATGACTGACAATGACCAAACCATCATCTGTGATCTAACCGTCCTATCTGCCCCGGCCCGCCAACAGATGGCCGCCACCATTCCAGAGACATTCAAGCAGGTAACGCTGGTTCAAGAGCTGTGCAACGGCTACGCTTTCCAATTCCCTAACGAACCCGGCATGTTTATGGCCCTGGCAACCTTTATTGAACACGAACGGCAGTGCTGTCCGTTCTACCACTTTGCTCTTGAATCTGAGCCGAACAGCGGCCCTTTCTGGCTCCGCATGACCGGTGATGAGGGCATTAAAGAATTTGTCCAAGCAGTCTGGGCTGATTTTCCAGCCGCCATCGCCAATCAGCAAGTCCACATTGAATCTAAAAACGAATTTGCTGATGCAATCACCCAAGCCGCGCCCATATTAGCCGAGACAATAGAAAAGGCGGAGCAAAAACGGCTATAATAGAATATATTTCCACGAACCAACAGACAATTAGCAGGAGGCAATTTGCTCAACTCCCCAATTCTTCAAACAATTTTCCTCTATCTCCTAGCTGGCTTGGCCGAGATTGGTGGTGGCTGGCTGGTTTGGCAGTGGCTGCGTGAAGGGCGCGGGCTACAAATCGGATTGCTTGGCGGGGCCATTCTCTTCACTTATGGCATTATCCCCACCCTCCAGGCTGAACCGGCGTTCGGCCGTGTTTATGCCGCATATGGTGGGGTCTTCATCATCCTTTCCCTCCTCTGGGCGCGGATAGTTGATGGCTGGCAGCCAGACCGCTTCGACATCATTGGGGCAACCATCGCCCTCCTCGGCGTTGCCATTATCATATGGGGTCGCAACTGGCTCTAATATGATAAATTCATCTAACTCCCCAGCCGAGAAGTTTCTTCTTGCACTCATATCCAATGACCATGCCCAACACGACAATCTAATCCATGAGGATGCAACCCTACGAATATATGGTCACACTGGCATGGAAGCCCATCGGCCACGTTATCGTGCAATCCAACGGCTAACGGCCGAATCCGCCAACTGGCTCGACCCGACCCTCGAAATTTTCACTCTCCATCAAACTGAAAATAAAACGGCCGTTGAGTTTCGCATTCAGGTCACTATCGCCCCCGCCACCTTGAACGACGAAGGGCTTGGCCATCTCTTGGACAGCAATCTATTCCAGCATGATGCTCGAATAAGCATTCCACCAGGTCTTAGCGGTCATCAAAGCCTGCGCCGCCTTTGGGTTGAAACAGGCCGGCCCAACCCCAGTGATAATGTTATCTTGGGCGTTCGCTGGACGGCCGAAGAAGCCGACAATAACATTCAAGCCTTCATTAACTATCACAAGGAAAGAAACATCGGCTTCACCTGGACGGTCAGCTCCTCCGACACTCCCGCTGACCTCCCTAGAAGACTCGAAAATCACGGCTGTGTTCTGGCAGGGGAACAAGCTATAATGGCTAAGCCCAACCTGGATAAGCTCGATCACATCACAACCAACCCTACTTTAGAAATCACCCAACTAGACGCAAGCCAAGAGGAGCATATTGAAGCCGCCCTCCATATCTTTGCCGCCTCTTTTCAATGGACTACCAACCAGCTAAAGAATCGGCGGGCCGGATTCATTGAAAGGTATAAAAACAGAGCGGGTAATCGGGATTATCTGGCCTATTTAGACGGCCGTCCTGTTGGATTCGGCCGTCTCAACCTCTCTGGGCCAACGGCCCATCTCAACGGTGCGGCTACCCTTCCAGCGTATCGAAGTCAGGGTATCTACTCAACCCTTTTACGCCACCGATTAGAGGTTGCTCACCAATTCGGGCATCATATCGCCACTATTGATGCCCAACCAATGTCGAAGCCGATTGTCGGCCGTTATGGTTTCAAAGAATATGCCACCTCCTACATCTACGCCTGGATGCCTGTCATAGATATGGCTGTCATAAACGCCCTTGTTCAATCCAATTAAGTATCGATCAAAAAATCCTAGGATTATCCCTTTCGCAAAAGATAATCCTAGGAAATTATTTCCATTTTAGATGGCGCTATTAGCAATGATTCTCGACAAATTTACGGCAGACTACATTGCCAATCAGTTAATTTAGCGATGGGTATGACCAGCATCGTCATCAAACGGTTCAGTTACAATTTCCCAGGCGTGGCGGACAGCGCCCTTCACATCATCCCAGGCTCGGCCAGCAGCATGTTCAGCCTCGTTCCATTCCTCTCGTGCCTCAGCCTCAAGACCATCCCAATTATCATATCCATGAAAACGTTCATCATTCGCCAACCTATAACCATAACGGTAGGCAGGCTCGTAATCATCATACGAGTAATGACCGCCATTCTCGTAATTCATACGGAAATGATTTTGGAACTTTGGGCTGTAGGAATTGTACTCCTCTTGGAAAATACCCTTGACTTGTTCCCAGGCAAAGCGAGCAGAGTCTTTTATTTCATCCCAAGTCCTACCGATAACATTCTCGGCTTCTTGCCACTCCTCGCGGGCTTCTGCCTCTAGGCCGTCCCAATCATCATGCTCACGGTAATCCTCATTCATTGCCAGCTTATAGCCATAACGGTACCCTGGTTCGTATTGTTCAAAGGAGTAATCGGTATCACCATATATTGAGTCAAAATGTCTCTCAAATGCGGGTACATAAGTTTTATAAGTCTTGGAACCAGACCCATACTTTTTGTAATTAGTTTGCTCAAGCTCATAGTCGTTCCGGTCATAAAGCTCGCCAGTTGGGTTGAATCCTTCCCAACCAGTTTCCCGCCAGTAGGCAGAGCGGCGTTCTATGTCTACAGGTGAGTGGCTTTCCATGATGGCCACGGCATCATCAACGCGCATCTCATCAGCTTTGACTGCCACTAAAGTGCCGCCACGGCGAACACCCTCAACATAATATTCAGCCTCTTGATCGGGCAAGCCCCAGCCAACTAAAGCGCCGAAAACACCACCAGCAGCAGCGCCAATGCCAGCGCCAGTCAACGTAGCCACAATTGGCCCAGCAGCGACGATTGGGCCGACACCTGGAATTGCAAAAGCGCCAAGACCAACGAGGAGACCGGCCATACCACCAACCAGGCCACCACTCACCGCGCCAACAGCTGCTCCTTCTACAATCTCATCAGCTTCGTCTACTTCTATGGCAACTTCATCTGTTGCGTCAAAGTTTCGGGCAACAAGGCTGATATCATTACGATCAAAGCCTCTGCTTATCAGGTCATTAACGACATTTCGGGCATCACTAATATCATCGAATAGACCAACTATTGTTTTCATTTGTGAAATCTCCTTTTACACATAAAATTTTTCGATATTCGAGACAAATATAAAGTTTAGAAATCAGTTTTCTAGGTTTTGAGTTCGGAGAAAAGCTCCAAAGTATTTGTTGAAAAGACGGCCGACCTAAAAGACGACCTGATATAAGATAAAAGCAGCAATCCCTAATGCCAGCAGCACGAGAATAACTTGTACCGTTGACATCCCTTTTTTCTCAGGGCGATCATAAACACCGATCTTTTTAGGGGCATTTGGATCTATCTTTCCGTTTGGTGAAGCACTCTTTGATGCTTCGTCAAAAAGTTTATTTCCGTCAGAATTGCTCAATTACTTTATCCTTATCGTCTATGCTTTTATTGTCCAAAGGTTGTAACCACCGTAACATTATTCAATTAACGATCCCGTCAAATTTATCTCTTGCAATTAGCATAATATGAATATGCTTATGAGCACATAGGAATAGATACAGCTATCCAGTTACAAGTTAGATACAAATAGGTCAATGGAAAGACACATACCGCATATAGATCGACCTCCATTACCGCAATGACATGGAATATGATGCTACAGTCTATCAATCGCCCTCCACTTACAATTGTCCTTATCGCCTATGTAGCCTTTATCGCTCTGGGGTTATTTGATGGACTGCTTGGCGTTGCCTGGCCCGCCATGCGGGCTACCTTTGACCTTCCCTTGGATGCGCTTGGTCTGCTTCTGATGGTGAGTGCCATCGGCCATATCCTAGCCAGCTTTGGCAACGGCCGTTTTATTCAACTCACAAGCATTGCAACCCTCCTCATTCTTGCCCAAATCCTGCGAGGAGGAAGCCTGTTTTTCCAAGCGGTCGCCCCATCCTGGTTACTGGTCGTTGTCATCGGGTTAATAGGCAGCCTCGGGGTTGGCGTTCTCGACTCCAGCTTGAACACCTATGCGGCGGCTCGTTTTCGGCCCCGTTTACTCAACTGGCTCCACGCTAGCTTTGCAGTTGGAGCTTCGCTAGGTTCACTCCTTATGACCGCTTTATTGGGTATTGAGCTACTCAATGAAGCTGGAAGTTGGCGATTTGGATTCGGAATTCTGGCAGCAGCAAATTTGCTTTTAGCAGTTGTATTTTTTGTCACCCGAAGGCAATGGACGCTTCCCCATCAACACTTACCATCTGACTCTGCCGCCCAAAGCAGTATAACAACCCGCGACACACTCAAATTGCCTATTGTTTGGGTGAGCATCCTAACGTTATTCCTTTATACCGGCCTTGAAATCAGCGTGGGCCGATGGGTTTTCACCCTTGCTGTCGATTCACGAGGTCTCACCGAAACGACTGCGGGCGTTTGGACCACCCTATATTGGGGCAGCTTTACAGTCGGCCGTATTATTCTTGGATTCATTGAGACCAACACCGAGCGTCTAGTTCGCCTCATGCTGCTGCTCGTCACCCTTGGCGCAGGGACATTTGCCCTAAACTTGTCTGAAACAATGAGTCTAGTTGGCTTACTATTAATCGGCTTTGGTTTGGCCCCTGTCTTTCCTGCCCTAATTGCTTTGACTCCCCAACGAATCAATCCAGAACATGCTCCCAATGCGATAGGCTTCCAAGTTGGCGCAGCCGGAACAGGCGCTGCTGTTCTGCCCGGCATCGCTGGCGTCTTGGGTCACAAAATCAACCTCGAATTGATGGCCCTTTTCTTTCTAGCAACGGCCGTTCTCCTTTTCCTCGCCCAAGAAACGGCCACCCGCATGGCTAAAACCTCCGCTTAGTTCCCTCCCAATAGACATTGAAAAAAGCCATCACCCGACCCCAAATCACACTCATTTCCTATTTTTTTTCACCCAATAAACCCCATAATCACCATTCGAAGTCAAATTACCAATTTCCAATCACCTATACCCCACTATTAACGAACAAAAATGTCGAGAACCACCGACTAACTAAATTACCAGTAATTTTTACCTATTAAATCAAACCAGGAGAGGCGAATGTACCTGTTATTACCCCAAAGGAAAAAGCGTATTGCTGCGATAATTACCATAGCAATAATCCCAATCTTAACCATCATGTTCACCTTGATGGCTTTGTCCAGACCAGCCCAGGCGGCAGAATCTGGGGCAACCATCGACGTCAACAGCACGGCCGATAATCTGACTGCCAGTGACACCTTCTGCACCCTGCGGGAAGCGCTGACCAATGCCAACAATGACAATGACACAACCGGCGGCGACTGCAATGCTGGCAATGGCCGGGACACCATCAACATCCCCGCCGGAACCTACAGCCTGACATTGGTCGGCATCGCTGACAACGCCAACGCCACCGGCGACCTGGACATCCTCGATTCCGTCACCCTCCTGGGCGCAGGAGAGGGCAGCACCATCATCGATGGCAATTCAGCCGACCGCATCTTCGACATCGACCCCAACAGCATGGGCCTGGTCGTTGAAATTCACGACCTGACTATCACCAATGGGGCCGAAACCAGCGGCGGCGGTCTGCGCCAAATATTCGGCCAGACCACCCTCCAGAATGTGACCGTTAGTAACAATTCGGCCGTTGCCTTGGGTGGCGGCATCCAACTTGAAATTGGCGTCATGCACATCCTCTCCAGCACCCTCCAGGAAAACAGCGCCAACAGTAGCAATGCCCCAACTTTTGGCGGCGGTGGATTGTATACTTGGCGGGCGGGCGTATTTATTCACAACAGCCTCGTCTACAGTAATACCGCCATGCGGAACGGCGGCGGCATCCACTCCGACAACGGTTCTCTAACCCTAAACAATACCCAGGTCTTAAGTAATACCGCCATAGGTTCTAGCACGGGCGGCGGCATCTTTAGTGATGAGGGCAATGTCATAGTCGAAAACAGCAGCCTCATTGCCTATAATCAATCTAATTTCGGCGGCGGATTATACGTCGATACTGCCTTGCTGTACATCAAAGACAGTACAGTTCGCCACAATTCAGCCATCACCTGGGGCGGTGGCGCCCACGCCGAAAATGATGGTCTCATCATTACGAACAGCATCTTTGAATACAACACCGCCGGGTCTGAAGGCGGGGCTGTTCATAGTCGTGAAGGCGGAACCATCGAAAACAGCACCTTCCAATTTAACAATGCCAACTGGGGCGGCGGCATTCATGCGGATTCTGGCCTGGTTCGGGTCAGCGACAGCACCTTCTACAGCAACACCGCCATCCAGGACGGGGGCATGTTCAATGGCGACGATGGCTCTTTGGCCATGTACCGTTCTATCGTTCAGGAAAACAGTGCGGGCGATGATGGCGGCGGCATTCACCTCAACGACGACTACCCCTTCTATTACATTGCCGACAGCCTGATTATTAGCAACACGGCCGTTAATGACGGCGGTGGCCTCCACATCGCCGACGAATGTAGTTTGCACCTGGAGCGCGTCACTGTCACTGGCAACATCGCCACCAACGGCGGCGGCCTTTACATGGACGACGAATGCGGTTTACAAACCTTCAATACCACCTTCAGCAACAACACTGCTGCTAATGGCGGCGGGATTTACCTGGGCGCTGATGAGGTTTCATTAAACCTTGAATACAGCACCCTGACCAACAACACCGCCACAGTTGCTGGTGGCGGTGTCTATATCAGCAGTGATGGATTTCCAGATAACTTCTTTAACATCCGCAACAGCATCCTGGCCGGGAACTCTATCAGCGGCACCCTCAATGACCCAACAGCCGACTGTGTCGATGTTCCTGGCAACTTTGTCAGCGGCGGTCACAATCTCTTTGGCTCCGGCACAGGCTGTCCGGCCGACCCGGTCTTTGACCAAACTGTCACCCCCTCAGATGTGGCTACAACCGTCCTCTTCCCCCTGGCCGACAACGGCGGGGCAACCCTCCCCGGAGGCAGTCATCTGCCGACCCACGCCCTTCGCAGCGGCAGTCCGGCCATAGACGATGGCTCCGACCTGCTCTGCCCAACGGACGACCAGGTCGGCACAACCCGGCCCCAGGGCAACGGCTGTGATGTCGGGGCGATGGAAAGCGCCTTCAGCGCCACCCCCTTCGTGCCTAATCCCAACACGATTACCGTCACCGCCTTCACCGACGACCTGACCGACAATGGCAACTGCACCCTGCGCGAAGCGGTGCAGGCAGCCAACACCGATTCGGCCGTTGACAACTGCGCCGCCGGAAGTGGTTGGGATGTTATCTCCCTCTCTGCCGGAACCTATTCCCTGACCATTACCAGCACCAATGAAAACAACAACCTCGATGGCGACCTGGATGTTCTAACCGGCTCCATCACCTTTCAGGGGGCAGGCGAAAATCTAACCATCATTGACGGCGCGGCAGACGGCCGACTCGTTCACGCCGGGTCGGCCAACGCTGCGGCCGTATTCTTCCAAGACCTGACCCTGACCAACGGGTTGTTCAGTGGCAGTTATGGTGGTTGTTTCTATGCTGTAAATGGTCTCGCCATCTTCAACCGCGCAACTGTTTCCAACTGCAAGGCTGATAGTAATGGCGGCGGCGTCTCCGGAGACATCGCCACGCTCATACTTGTTGAGAGCCTGATTGAAAATAATCAAACCACTGGCGTATCACGAGATGGCGGCGGCCTGTGGGTGGAAGATGGTCCCATGCTTCTGTTCGACAGCCAGGTCATCAGTAACAGTGCAACGGCAGATGGCGGCGGCATCTATATCGAACACACCTACCTGCTGCTCGACAACAGCGCCATCCTCAGCAACACTGCCAAACGTTCGATAAATGCGGATGGTGGTGGCTACTATGGTTATGAAGCAGGCTTAATCATGCGGAACAGTAGTCTGGTCCAGTATAACGTCGTGACCGGCACACTCGGCGATGGTGGCGGCCTGCAAATCTACAGCGGCGCGATTATCGACGATAGCACAATCAGCCATAATTTTGCCACAGGGAGTGGCGGCGGTTTCCTTTCCGATGGCGGGACCTGGATTCGCAACAGCCTAATCGAATATAACCAGGCTGGCGGAGAAGGCGGCGGCCTCAAATTCAGCTATGGCGGAACCATCGAAAACAGTACCATTCAATACAACCAGTCGCTGCAAAGTAATGGTGGGGGCGGCGGTCTCCAAACCTCAGCGGGTGCAACTATCATCGCCTCCAATTTCTATTCAAATACAGCCTTTAGCGGCGGCGGCCTGTTCAACGATTTTGGCGGGTTCTACATCACCAACAGCGACATTCGTTGGAACAGCGCCACCGTCATCGGAACCGGACTAATCGAGGGCGGCGGCGGCATCAATTCCAACGACGGCAGCCTGCTGCTGGTTCAGAGCAATGTCAGCCATAACAACAGCGCCGGTCAGGGCGGTGGTCTAACCACCAAAGACGGCTCCGTGGACATCATCCAATCGACCATCGCCCACAACACCGCCATCACTGGCGGCGGCATCCTGGCCAAGGTCAATGTCAATCTGCTCAACAGCACGGTCAGCAGCAACAATGCCCAGGCTGGTGGCGGCATCTATAACAATTTCAGCGGCAATACTTATCTCCACTTCAGCACGGTTGCCAACAACACGGCAACAAATGATGGCGGCGGTCTATATAATTTGGATAATATCATTCTGGCCAGCAGCATTGTGGCCGGAAACAGCGCCAATGGTAGTCCGATAGATGGGTCGGCCGATTGTCAGGAATCCTGGCCCGTCACCTTCACCGGCTACAGCCTCTTCGGAACCATAACCGGCTGTTCGGCCAGCGCATCAACAGACTTGACGGTTGACCCGGCCACCATCTTTACGGCCGTTCTCGGCCCCCTCGCAGACAACGGCGGCCCCCTGACAAGTTCAGGTCTACCCGCCTTCACCCATGCCTTACTCACAGGCTCATCGGCCATCAATCAAATCCCCACAGGCGAACACGGATGCGGCACGCTAATCACCACTGACCAACGAAACCAGCCCCGTCCCACAGAGGCAGGCTGCGATATAGGTGCTTTTGAATATCAGCCCGCCAACTACCTGTTAACCGTTTTCCTAGCTGGAACCGGTAGCGGAACCGTCAGCGGCCCTGGCATCAGCTGCCCCGGCGACTGCACCGAAACCTACCTCGAACAAACTGTCGTCACCCTGACGGCCAGCGCCAACACCGGCTCAACTTTCACTGGCTGGAGCGGCGACTGCACTGGAACCGGCGACTGTATTGTCACAATGGACGCGGCCAAGAATGTAACGGCCGATTTCACCCTCGACCAGCACGACCTCAACGTCGCCCTGGCCGGAGACGGCAGCGGCACAGTCACTGGCCCCGGCATCACCTGCCCCGGCGACTGTGACGAAACCTATGATTACGGCACGGTCGTGACCCTGACCGCCAGCGCCAACACCGGCTCAACCTTCACTGGCTGGTCCGGCGACTGCACCGGAACGGCCGATTGTGTGGTCACAATGGATCAGGCCCAAAACGTCACAGCCACCTTCACCGAAGATCAAACAGATAGTTATGAGCTATTCATGCCAGTGGTGCTTAAAAGCTAAACGGCCGTAATTCAAATCCAAAACTGAAAAACCCGGTTTTTACCTGATGAGATTGTTTTCTCCGAACGGCAAAACCCGGGTTTTTTGGTCTCATTTATTGACGAAACAACAAAATATCTTACATTATGGCGATGAGTAAAGTTAATCATGTTCCTACTACAATAAATTCTAAACCACTTCGCAAGCGTATTCTAAATGGGCTGGTAGTCTTTGTATTCCTGATCTTTTCCGTTTATCTCATCGTCAGACTTATCGCCAAGCCTATTCCCAACCATCCTGTCTTCAACAACTTCAATTCCTACCCCCTCGTCATTGCCCACGCCGACGACAGCGGCAATGGCCTTTGGCCGGGAAATACCATGCCATTTCTTGAAGGTGTGGCCGAACTGGGGGTGGATATGCTGGAGATGGACATCAATATGACGAAAGACGGCCGTATCATCCTTATGCACGACACGACTGTTGACCGAACAACCAACGGCAGTGGCGCTATTCCAGACCTAACCCTAACCGAAATACAGGCCCTGGAAGTCGGTGTCAACTGGAGCCAGGACGACGGCCAAACCTACCCCTATCGCGGGCAGGGGCTATCTGTCATCACCCTTGACGATGTTTTTGAACGCTTCCCCAATTACCCAATGGTCATCGAAATCAAACAATCAGACCCCATCATGGTCGACCCATTCTGCAATCTCATTCAAGAATACGACATGGAAGAGAAGATCATCGTCGCCTCCTTCAATGACGACACCATCCAAACCTTCCGCCGTCTGTGTCCCAATGTCGCCACAGCTCCTGGTGGCGATGAAGTCCGAAATTATGTACTGCTAAATTTCGCCTTTCTCTCTCAAATCCTCACCCCTGACTATCAAGTTTTCCAGGTTCCGACCGATAGCGGCGGTATCACCGTCATCAACGAACGGTTTGTCAATGCCGCCCACAATCGCAACATCCAAGTTCAGGTTTGGACGATCAACGACCCCGCCGAAATGCAGCGTCTCATCGACCTGGGCGTAGATGGCATCATGACCGATCGGCCGGATGTCCTTTTGGAGCTATTAGGGCGATAAATCCAGTTAACAGTCGACAGTTAACTGATCAATATGCAAATCCTCGCTACTATTTTCCCTGTCTTCGCCATCGCGATAACTGGCTACTTGACCACCCGATTCGGGGTTTTCAAAGAAAGTGACATCCAAGGTCTTTCTCGCTTCGTCTTTAACCTTGCTATCCCAATCCTGCTCTTCAACTCCCTGTCTAACCTCGATTTACCGCCAAACATCAATTGGCAATTCCTACTCTCCTTTTATCTAGCCGTTTTTTTTATCTATGCTCTGACGGTCAGTATCGGCCGTTTTCGATTCGACCTCACCCCCCGCCAACAAGGCATTTATGCTATGGGCGCAACTCAATCAAACTTGGTACTGCTCGGCATCCCAATCATCACTGTTGGACTCGGCGAACGAGCGTTACTGCCTCTGTTCACCATCATCTCCCTTCACAGCGCCACTATCTTCTTCATCACCACTATCGTCACCGAGCGAAGTGACGGAGAAAAAAGCCAAGACGATAACTTTAGTCAACGACTATTGACAGCCGGATGGCGAACGCTTAAAAGTCTCTCTCGAAATCCTATCATCATCGGCTTGGCTCTAGGGCTTATATTCAATCGTTTACCCATTGCCTTGCCCCAGGCTCTTCTAGACACTCTCCAGATTTTCGGCCGTGCTTCCCTCCCCTGTGCCTTATTTGTCTTAGGTGCGTCTCTCTCCTTATTTAGAAAACCTTCTAACCCCCAATCTGCACCTCCTCAGGCAACCAATCCCAAGGTCAATCCAATGACTGAAACGGCCGTCCTCATCGTCTTCAAACTGTTGCTCCACCCCTTGCTGGTCTACCTCCTGGCCTTTCACATTTTCGACCTCGACCCGCTTTGGGCCACTGTCGCCGTTCTGGCTGCTGGAATGCCAACTGGCATTAATGCCTATATTTTCGCTGAGAAATATCAGGTCTGTCGGTCAGTGGTCGGAACGGCCGTCCTCGTCTCCACCCTCCTCGCCGCCGGAACCCAAACCATGTTGCTCTCGATTTTCCTCAATATCATCTCTTAATCAGGCTCGCTGTTTGCCTTTCTTCTTCGGAAGAAAAGTATTGCTACGAAACCACCCCCCACAACCCCAACCAATGCAATCAGCCAACCCACCGACCGAGTTGCAGAATCGACTTTGCTTAATGTCAAGGTAGGTTTGCCAGCCAGAAAGGTGAAATCATCGGCCGCACTTGATGCAGAAACGGCCGTCGTTCGGCTGCAAATATGAGCCGTTAACCTGCTGCCATCCTCAAAGCCATAAACCAAATATTCCGATCCCACATCAAAGGGATAACCACAATCCCCACCCCCAATCCCCGTTCTAACTTTCACTTCTGCGGTTTCAACCCCTTTCCAAGAATCTGTAACCGCAAAGGTGACAAGACGGCCGTAAATCCCCGAACCACCCAACCCAGCCAACTCCATTAGCCCCGATAAAATATTCGTCCCCCCGGAAATTGCCGTCACTTTACCGCTAAAAACAGCATGAGCCTGCTCGAAGCCCTCGTTTGGTGGCCCAGGCATAATGCAAGAACAAGCTGAGACAGGTTGAACGGCCGTAGCCAGCATCACGCCAACAATAGCAATGACCAAAACAGCCGAACTTAAATATCTTTGACGACCAAACAAAATCCACCTCCAACACCTTTGAAAATTAGTCAATATCAATCTTCATATTTTTCAAACAGCCAACACATTCATATAATACATCAATGTTGGGGTGAGTAACCCATACTTTATCAACTACAAATTTTCTACATGGAGTCAAAATGAAAAAAACAATTACCGCTATCCTTTTCATCCTTCTTCTGACGATCTTCGTTCTAACGGCCGTTCCTTCCACAACAGCCAACAAAAATATCAACAATTCCCAAATTGGTAGCCAATCCCTGTTTTGGGAATCTGTTCCTCAAGTAGAAACGGCTATTACTAGCTTAGTTGCAGCAGGAAACGATGTCTGGGCTGGCACAGCTGGTCAAGGAGTTATTCATTGGCAAAAGGACACTGGAGCTTATGAAAGGATCACAACAGCCGACGGTCTTCCTCATAATTCCGTTTACGATATTGCTTTGGATACAGCTAATAATCTATGGTTCGGAACTGGAAATGGAATTGCCCGTTATGATGGTACAACATGGACAACCTATACTACAGCTAATGGACTGCCTCATTCAATTGTAAGAGCAATATTTATCCATCCTGCGACGGGTGAAATAATCGCTGGCGCGGCAACAGGCATTGTCATATTCAATGGAACTAGCTGGACAGGGCTACCAGCTCAACCCTCAATGAGTGTAGTAGATTTCGTTGTAGATCTATCTGGTGTCTATTGGATTGCAGTGAACGCAGGTGGCGTATTCAGATATGATGGCATTTGGGGTTATTTTAATGACCCCAACAGCGGCCCAGGCCACACAGTCACTGGAGTTGCTTTAAACCCACTCAACGGTGACATTTGGTTTTCTTTTGAAGGCGAGGGGGTTGGCCGTATTTCTGACAATCTATATTATACCTATACAACTACCAATGGCTTATTAAATAATCAAACGAATACGATCGGTGTAGATTATGCTGGTCAGGTCTGGGTAGGGCATGGAAATAGTCCTTTCGACTCCAATCGAGGGTTAAGCCGTTTCGTTGGCAACACCTGGATCCCCTACAGTCTCGATCAGGGTATTCCCGTTTGTTGTGTCGAATCAGTGGCCTTTAATACCAATGGCGACAGGTGGTTTGGGCATTTTGGGGCCACTGTCTTGGATTCAGGAAACTGGAGCACCTATGGAACAGGCCCATTCGGCGATACAGTATCGGACGTTGCTGTTGGTAATAATAATCAAATCTGGTTTGGTCAATGGCGGCGAGGCGCGGGAAATCTTACAGGTCGTCGTTGGGCCTATGTCAGCACATATGATGGTTTAGGCGGTTATACAGTGTCTGATGTAGCAGTCGATAGCAACAATCACGCCTGGTTGGTTCTAAAAACAGGGAGTGGTACTGCTTATAAAGGGCTTAATCGCTACGATGGTCAAAACTGGTTTTATTACACTCAGGCAAATAGCAACCTCCTCAGCAACGCTATCACAGACATTTATCCCAACAATAATGGTGCGACCTGGTTTGCTACATCTCAGGGTGCATCTAAATGGACAGGTTCAGCCTTTACTTCCTTCACTAGCGCCAATGGGTTACCAAACAATGATATCGTTGCAATTGCAGCTGATGGAAACGATGTCTGGTTTGCGTTAGATCAACCTTTGGGACAAATTGTCCATTATGATGGCACAACAGTTACAATCTATACTGAACCTGGAGACCTAGGCTATCGTCAACATTTCGATATGGACATAGGGCCAACAGGTGATTTATGGCTATTATCTGGTCAAGGAAATGATTTACTGGTGAGCCAATTCAATGGGGGCTGGAATCACATTACGAATGTTCCTGAAGGTTCAACTCCATTCATGGTTGTCGACGCCAATAATACACCCTGGATTTCAACCGTAAAGGAAGGAATCTACCATTATAATGGAAGCTCCTGGGATTCATATGGGGCAAATACAGGATTACCAACGTCTAACTTTTACAAAATCAGTCGAAATGACACCCGCCGGACAATTTGGTTTGCTGGTCAAACGGGCTTGCTTCAACTCCAAATATTGACTGGTCTGGACAATAAAGCATATGTGCCTATACTGGAGGGAAATTAAATCAGTGAGTGAGATGTAATTCACTCGTTGTTATTATTAAGCGCAAAGTAAAAGATAATTGTGTCCCAAACTGGCCCACTTATTCTACTCGCTATACTTATTATCTCCCTGCTCCTATTGGTTGGGGCGCTGCCTTTTGGTCTACGCTGGCTAGCAGTTAGAAATCGGGAAGGACGCCGTCGCATGAACCGGGAAACGGCCGTTCTCGACCATGCCCTCCTTGAGGCCGCCAAACGACTACGCCCTTTCCGCAAAATGAAAGCCCACCACTATCAGGAGCAGCGCGAAGCTGTCCACAAACCACTGCTCCAAGCTCAGGAAGAACGGCGCGACATAGATCGTCGGCTGGCACGAATGCGTCTAGCTCAACCAGCCACCGCAGGCTGGCCCGGCGAATTCTTCTTGCGCCAACCTGCCCACTATCTCACAATCCCGCTCGACTCATGGCATCTCAGAAAAATCGGCCGTTCCATTACAAAAATTAACGCCCATCTAGATGAAGCCACAACCCAACAAGAAAATCTTCATCAAATCACCCAGGCGCTTGAGCAAGCTGCCTCTGCCCTACACCAACAAACATTACCTAAACTCTCCCAGGCCCTTGAGGAAGAAAAGGCAGCGGGTCTAAACCGTATGGACCCCTTAGATGACCGCCTCCACCAGTTGCGACAGCGAACGGCCAACCTAACGGGTAGCCTCCGGGCTGGCCCTGCCGCCGATGACAGGCAAACTGATAAGCTAGCCCTAGAACTAGAGGCGATTACCTCCACCACCACCGCCTTAGAGGATGAGGTCAATGTTATTCATCGCCGCCGCCTTGCAGTGGACGACCAACGCGGCAAAACTCACAGCCATCATACAGCGCTGCTCCAATCGCTGCCGCCTAATCGTTCCCCAGATAATTTAGCTCCTATCATCGATCATATTGACTCCCTTTTTCAAGATGCTGATACTCGACGCAGCCAACAGGACTTTGATAGATGTGAAGAATGTCTCACGGTGGCAGGTCAATTCACCGAACTAAATTGGCGACTATTTCAAACCGGCCAAGAGCTTGAAAGATTGGTCGAAATTCAACCGATATCGCCCCAAGCCGACCGCATCAGGGCCACGCTTAACCAATGGCCGCCGCTCATCAAGCAAGCCCACAAACTGATTGAACCCCATACTGGCAACGTCTCTGCCGCCATTCACGCCTTGTCTGAAACGGCCGACCGCATTAAAACCCAAGCTCAACAGATTTTGACCGACCATCATAAAGCCTTGAACCAGATTGAAGGAAAAGCCGACCAAGCCCTGGATAAAATGGCCGCTTCCTGGGCCAACCTCCAGACCGTTCTGCCGCTGACCCAACCTGACCCCTTAGCCGAAAGTTATCATGCCCTTTGGCCCAAACGAGAGGCAGCGCGAGGGATTCCTGAGCTGCTTGAAAGGTTCATAGAAGATGCTGGGCAGCTATCCCGACAAATCGATGCCACCCTTTCTACCCTTCAAGACCAGCTTCACTATGTTCAGGAGACGCTCGGCCGTTTGCCTAAGATATTGGCTGAGGCCCAAAAAACGGCCGAAGATTGGCGTTCGCTCCAAAACCTGGCTGAACAATTAGCTGCCTTACGAGCTTCACTAGAAAATCTCTCCCAAGAAACCTTCGCCGTCAACACCCGCGACGATGTCAATAACCGCCTTTCTGAGTTCCATCAACAGGCGGAGCAAGTCGCCAGGATTCAAGAAGAGCTGCGCTTTGAGGCTCATGAAATCGGCCGTCTCGACAATATAATCCGTGAGCATTGGGAGGCCATACAAGATAACCCGATGGGTCTCAGCGAAGCCAAAATCAACCGGGCCGTCAAGATGACCGATACCCAATACGAACGCGCCCTCTCTGCCGAACGCTGCAAAGATACCCGGGCCGCCCTCGAAAAATGTCTGGGCTATGTTGAAAAACTAGCATTAAACTAATTGGAATTATTGCCATCAAGGAACAGGGATATGGGCAGAACCATGATAGATCGAATAAAAATCGTTCTTTGGTGGGGGCTATTACTGTTCCTTCTAACTGGCTCTAATCGACTCCTTGCTCAAACTGGCGGTGGCGGGTTTGGGACGATTGAACGAATCAGCGTCAGTTCAAACGCCAATCAAGGCAGCGGAACGAGTGAATGGCCTGCTATTTCAAGAAACGGCCGTTACATCGCCTACCATTCTGACGCGCCCAATCTCGTCCCTAACGACACCAATAACACGCATGATATTTTCCTTTACGACCGACTAACTCGAACTACCCAGCGGGTCAGCTTGAACGATAATGGCATTCAAGGCAATAATCGCAGCATGTTTGCAGACCTATCAACAGACGGCCGTTACCTCACCTTTCACAGCGAAGCAACCAATCTTGTTCCCAACGACACCAATAACTCTTGGGATGTCTATTTTAGGGACTTACAAACAGGGCAATTTGAACGAATTAGTGTTACTTCAGCTGGCAATCAAGCCAACGATACCAGCATTTTTCCAGACATTTCCGGGGACGGCCGTTTCATTGCCTTCTACTCCCAAGCCACCGATCTCGTCCCGAATGATACAAACAATACCGAAGATATTTTCCTTCACGACCGCCTGACTGGAACGACTGAGCGCATCAGTGTTAGCAGCAATGGAACCCAGGCCAATGGCTCCAGTATCTTCCCCGACATCTCGGCGGACGGCCGTTATGTGGTTTATGATTCAAATGCGAGCAACCTTGTCCCAAACGACACCAACAATGCCTCAGACATCTTCATGTATGATCGCATAAACCAGACGACGCAACGAATCAGTCTCACTTCGGCCGGAGAACAAGGCAATGGCGGTTCTTCTTATGCCGTCATTGCGGCCGACAACCGTCATGTCACCTTCGTCTCCTTTGCAACGAATATCGATCCCGCCGACACGGACACTATTGGTGACATCTATCTCCGTGACCTTACCACTGGAACCACCCATCTCATTTCTCGCGGCTTTAACAATCAACCAACTGATGATAACAGTCATTACCCAGTTATTTCATCAGACGGCCGTTTCATCGCCTACCACTCCGAAGCCTCCAATCTTGTACCGGGTGATACGAATGCTACCAATGATATTTTTCTATATGATCGAGCAGAGGAAATCACTCATCGTATCAACCTCTCCACAACAGGCAATCAAAGCAATGGCCCCAGCAGCGACCCGGCAATCTCTGGAAACGGCCGAATCGTTGTCTTCCGCTCTTTGGCGACAAACCTTGTTCCAGGCGATACGAATGGAACGGCCGATGTCTTCCTTTATATTGGCCCACCTTTTGACACTTATCTCCCGAGTTTCTTCCGCTAAATTTTAGCTAGAACTAAAGCCCAACGAGCCAGGGGAAACTGGCGAGCCAAGACCACCCTGGCAAGGTGCGCCGGGTTCTGGCGTTTGTGGCCCCTGTTGATAGGCCAGGAGAAACTCTAGAATGCGGGGGTCTGTGACAGTATCTGTTTCAAAGCGAATGCCCCAAGCCACTAAAATGACCGAACTTCGCAAACCGGGAAATGGGCTAAGAATTGTATAAGCCTGATCGCTGGCCAACCCCTGAAGCACTGAAACATCTTCCTCAGAAAGATCGGGGCTATAAGTGAGCCAAACAGCGCCATGTTCTAATGAATGCAGGGCGTGTTTCGCTTCAACAGGCTCGGTATAAATACCACAATTTTGCCAAACCGGAGCATGAATGCCACCCGGCGGGGGTCGATCTGTATCAAAATAGACCGGATTTTCCTCATGGGCCTGAGGTACATCTTCAAATACTTCTATCGCTTCCGCCAAGCTGAGATTTTCCGATGGTTCTTCTTCAACCGTCTCAGGGTTTGCGGCCGTAGCCTCCACAGGCGGCGGGTCTACTGGGACACTTTCCGGGGTCGAACCAGTCCCTAAAGACTCCTCGATGGGGTCCGACACAGCTTGACAGGCCAAACCAAGCGCCAACAATAATATGATAACGTACAAGGGCATCATGTTTGATTTGATTGTTTTTTTATTCATACCCTCAATGTTACCTTACCTTTTTCAGCGAACCAAAAAATGGCCGTTATTGGGGCATCCAAATCAAATTAGAGCGCATTTCAGGCATTGCTTCCGTTTCAAACTCGCCTAATCGGGTGACGGCCGTTCCATCAACCTTAACTTGATAAAAGGCGAAACGACAATCTATTTCAACATCCGGCGATGGGACTAACTTAAACGAAATGGTCGATGACGTTTCACACGAATCCTCTAATCCAGCCGCAACATATAAGCTCTCACTATCGGGCGACCAGACAAAGTTCGAGACCCCGGCGAATCCGACATAAGCTAATTTACCGTCTCGTTCAACCCAGACTGAGGATGGAATGCCGCTTTGGGGAACCAGTAAATTCGGGGTGGCATCAGCAGAATCTAAATCAATCAACCACAACCCATCTACCCCATTTCGAGGGTTATTCAGGCCAATCAACAGAGCAACTTTTCGGCCGTCTGGCGAAAATTCGGTATGGATTATCTGGCTTACTGGAGCTTCAACCAGATGCACAATCGGCGCGCCCCCGTCTGTGGGTAGCAAGGTGAATTCAACAAAGGTATCATCCTGCGACCGATCTACATCAAATGTAATCCAACGGCCGTCTGGGGATGATTGCAACATGCCGATACCCCCTTCTACCTCAAAAATCTTAACAGGACCACTGCCATCGTTACGGAATTGATAGATTTCGGCCGGACGACTTGATGGCCCACTGGCTATCAGCACCGAACGGCCGTCTGGCATAAATCGCATCTGAAAGGGAGACGGAAAAGGAACGAGGTCGGCCGTTAATTGAGTCGAGCCATCGGCCGTATATTGATAGAGCGTGGTTTCATCACCTTCATGCTCGGTAAAGGCAAAGGCGCTGCCATCTGGCGACCATTCATGAAAGCGAAAATCCGCTTCTGTCTCTAATACAATCACCTGCTGAGCAGTTTGTATATCATGCAGAATCATCTGTTGGAAACCGTCGTTGCTATTGACGGGAAACAGAATTCGTTCGCTATTTGGCGACCAAGAAACGGTTCCTTTCCCATTTTGAGCAAGGATTTGAATCTCAGAATCGGCTGCCCCAACTGGCCGAATAGAGACCTCTCCTCGGCTGCTTTCGAGATGATAACGGCCGTCTGGTGAAAGGGCATTGAACGGATTTACTGTATAGCTAGCAAAGTCACCGTTGTTTCCGACAAACAAAATGCGTCGCCCTTGCCCCTCATTTGTAGGCTGCATCACAGTTTGGTAATCATCGGCCGTTCCCGCCCAAATGTCCAAATCACCATCTCCCCTCGGTGTCCATTCAGTTACAGTTTCGGCCGTAGGATCAAGAAAGAAGAGGCCAAAGCTCGGATCAGCCACCCCGCTGCTTAGTAATCCTGGCTGGTAGAGGAGATAGGGACTGGCAGTGGGTAATTCTGATGTGCTACCTGTGAGGCCACTGGCTGAAGAAGAAAAGCCGCAAGCAATCGCCGCCAAAGCTAACAATAAAAGAAGCAAAATAATAATAGATGGTTTCATTTTTTCTCCAGAGCGGATTACCTATTTGATGAAATGTTCAATAGAACACCTCTCTATTAAGCAGCATAATAGCTAAGATAACCAGGGCAATACCCAATGTTATTGCGTCAAATACACCAAATTAGTCGGTGACTGTCAAGATAATATTAACCAACAGGCCTGCCAAAGCTATAAAGTAAAACACTTTTCGGCGTTTGCTTAGCAGCCAGCCCGCAAGCGCGAGCATCAATTTGATTTGACTGTAAAAAGGTGGCATATTTAGAAATAATTGAGGAACAAAAGGCAGATTTAATCAGGAATTATATGAATATCTCATTTCAAAAGATAAATGGTGACCCGACTCTCGGCGTTCTATTTTTTTGGCGCATGACCATTAAGTCAAAACGGCCGTTCACCCTGACTGACCATTTTATCCCCGAACTATTCTACGACTATTTCTACATTGAATCGGGCGTAATTAGCTACACCGACTCCTCTCATTCAGATGCGGTCAATTTGCCCCAACAAACATTAAAAACACTCTTTACCCGGCCAATTACATTCACCTATTTAACACCCGTCACCCTCTATGGCGCTCGCCTCTCTTTGCCCTTTGCCGAATCTTTTTGGCAACAATCCATTAAGAAGAATGCCTTTGTTGAACAGCGCTGGCTTTCAGAGCCGCCTCAAGAATTAGCTGATTTTAAGACGGCCGTGACCACCCATCTCCAAATCCACCAGCAGCCCAAAAACCCGTACCCAATGCTCACGTCCAACCACACCGAAACCAGTTGGTTGGCTGCCTATTCGCCCCGCCACAAGAGGCGACTCTACAAAAGCACCTTTGGCATAACGCGCAAGGAACTAGACAGCGTTCGGAGCGTGCAGTTGTTCTTAGAGCAAACGTGTGATTTTGCGGCCGAAAATCCTCGCATCATTGAATATGTGAACCCTGAAATATTCTACGACCAACCCCATCTCAACCACGCCTTCAAAAAAATCACCGGCCTCTCCCCCCTGGCCTACTTTGAGGCTAGCTCCATCCTTCAAGACAATCTTATGGCCGCTTCTTACAATGCAGAATCAAGCTGATCGGCTATTATTGGAGCCATGAACTACACAAAATCTAAAAATGACATCGTAAACGACTATATTGATAGCCTGGATCAAGAGATTGCGCCCTTGTTCGTTGATATCAGGTCGGCCGTCTTAGCGGCAGGGCCAGATTTCAACGAAAGTATCAAGTGGAAAAACTGTCTTGTCTATGGCACAACCAAAAATCATATCCAGACCGTTGTGGGCAAAGGTAAAATTTCGCTTATCTTCTTCATGGGGGCGATTTTGGAAGACAAGTATGGATTGCTAGAAGGCGATGGCAAGAAAGTACGCACCATGCGAATCACCTCCCCTGATTTCAACCAAGAAGCATTAAGCGATTACGTTCAGCAATCGCTTAATGCTGAGAAATAAAGACCATGAAAAAATTTGAAGCAACCACAACTATCAACGCCTCTCCAGAAGCCGTCTGGGACATCTTAACCAATGCCAGCGGCTATCCTGAATGGGATAAAACCATGAACCGTATCGAAGGCAATATTGCCTTGGGCGAAAAAGTGACCTTTCATACCAAGTTCAGTTCGCAGGCATTTCCGGTGAAGGTGACGACCTTTGAACCAAACCGAAAAATGATATTGACGGGCGGGATGCCCTTCGGGCTATTCAAATCTGAACGCACTCACACCCTAACCCCAACTAAGGATGGACAAACGACTTTTCATACGGTAGAGACATTCAGTGGATTATTGCTGCCAATTTTCGGCCGTAATCTGCCCGACCTAACCGAAAACTTCCAAGGCTTTGTCGCCGCTCTCAAATCGCGGGCCGAAGGCTAAAATACAATCTAGCCTATAAAACAATATCTAGCCATTTCCCACTTTTCTTGCAAGAAACGACATACAATTCGACAACCCTATATCCTGTTTGAAAGCATTTACCTTTTGTAATAATCTTAATACAACAAAGGCAAATGTAAATAGGGCAAGTCGTTATGAGTCAAAATCTAGTTGATAGTTGGCAAGTCAAATTGACTGGGGACGTGTTGGACGTTTCTATTTCTCAAGAAAGTGAAAGAATAATTGCAGGTACGGCAGACAAGAAGGCCTTTTGCTTGAACCTTTCAGGCGACATGCTCTGGCAACAGCCAACGGGCAATCAAGCCTGGCGCACTGGACTTAGTAGCGATGGCAAGACGGCCGTCATTGGCACAGGCAGTACCCGCCCTTGGGATATGAAAGGACGCGGCCTGTACTGCTTTGACGGCTCCGGCAATTTACGTTGGAAAAAAGATTTAGCCGCCTCAATCTGGGGTCTGGCCTGTTCGGCAGATGGCAATACTATCGCCGCCGGAACGTCGGCCAAGCAGCTTCTGCTTTTCGATAAGCAAGGCCACTGCCTCTGGCAGCACGACATCCCCGGCATAGGTTGGTGGGCCTGGGTTTGGAGCGCATCGCTGTCGGCCGATGGACAAATCGTTGCCGCTGGTTCAGCCGATAAACATATTCGTATCTGGGAGCGAAACGGGCAGCTTTTAGCCGAACACCGTACCCAAGGCGATGTCTTTGCAACGGCCGTTTCAGCCAATGGCGATATTATCGCGGCTGGCGACAACAGCGGCCAAATTTACTGTCTGGATCGCAATGGCAACCTGCTCTGGCAGCAACCGTTAAAGGATAAGGTCTGGGCCGTTGCCCTCAGCGCCGATGGCAAACGACTGCTGGTTGGGATGGGCGAGAAGGAAATTCATATTCATCTATACAATCTGGCGGGGCGTTTTTTGTGGAAACGGCATGTCGGTCACAGCGTCACCAACGTCGGCCTAAGCGCCGATGGTCGCCGAATCGTAGCTGGAACCCGGCAAGGCGGCATCTATATCTTCGACGAAGAGTCCGTCATTCACACTGCCCAAGCCAACAAAATCGTTCGCGATGTTGCCATAACGGCCAACGGCGAATGGGTCGTCGCTGGTTCAGAAGATGGCTACGTCTACAGCTTCCACCTTTCCCCCGCTAACCCGGAAATAGTCGAACCGGGCAACATCGCTGCCAACGAACTTTATCAGCTAATAATCGGCCGTTTCAGTCTACCAGAGTTAAAAACCCTTTACTTTTACTTGGGAATTGAGATTGATGATGTACCTGGCGAAACCCGTCCCGAAAAAGCCCGCGAGTTAGTTAAATTTATGGCTCAGGCAAATCGGTTGGATGACTTAAAAGAGACGATTAAACAAAACCGCTCCGATATCGAATGGAAGGATTATAATTTTCATTGAGTAAACGGAAGTAAACGTCAAAAAGTTTTTCAAGAATGATCGCAACGAATTTCACGAATAACACGAATTTTTTAGACTATAATTCGCGAAATTTGTGTAATTAGTTGCAAGTCTTTACTCAAAGATTTTTTATTTTCTACTCAAATCATCCTCTCAATTTCATGAATCGTCGTTGTATTATTTTCAAACAAGATACCATACATGCCAACCTCCCATGCGGCATCTATATTCTCCTGAACATCGTCGACAAATAGGATTTCCGCTGGCTCCAGGCAAAGGCGCTTGCATGTTAATTCATAAATCCGTAAATCTGGTTTTGCCAAGCCCACCTCATGCGAATATATGATAAATAAGGTCACAACTATCTTCAAATTGATAGTGAGCCTGTTCTCGTTCCCGCGCACCAACAAAGCTGTTGCTAAGGATGGCGGTCTGGTAAGTCGGCCGTAATCCCCGGAAGTAATCGAATAGGTCAACATTCAAACTGCCAAGATACTCCCGCCATACATCCGCCATAAAATCATCGACCACCGCCCTATCAATCCCCAACCGCTCACCAATGGCCTCATATATCTGCTCCTCAGAAATAAAGCCTAAACTTCCATCCTGCCAGACATCGCCTAACCGCTCATTAATCTCATTCGGCCGTAAACCAAGACGCTGCTCCCAAATACCTGTCACCCCCAAATCTGGCGTAATTTCTAACACACCCCCGATATCAAAAACAATTCCTTTTATGGGCATGGCCTCAGCTAACTCGCTCCCAATTATTATGCTTAGCCAACATCCTCAATAATCAGAGATATTATCTCAACCCCCATCTCATCCAATTGGGCTGCGGCCGTTTCAATCACCTTATCCCCAAACTTCATTGGCCCCGCCTCAATCTCTTCTAGCTGGCTTTCCTCCACCACCCGACGAAGTGTACTTTCAAAAAAACCTATTACTAACGCACGAGACTATCAAAAACCGGGGGCTAACCAGCAAGTGGTAAGCTCTCTGCCGCCTGTATCATATTAGGATACCAACTACAGAAGGCATCCCGCAATTCTCCGTTGAGCGTCTTGGTCCGTGTCTGTAATAATAGATGCGCTCCTCTCTTCGTCCAGCGCATCTGTTGTTTCTTGACCATTCGTTTGCTGACCACCCAATTGATGGTCGATTCCACAAAGGCTGTTGAAATAGTTTCTCCGTACCGGTAACGTTCTCCATAATTGGGGATGAAATGACCATTGTTGCCGATGTAGGTGATGAACTCCATCACTCGTTTGCACAACTTCCTGGTGACCTCATCCTCAACCTCATAAATCTCCAGGTTACTTTCAATCAAGTCCAGCACAGTCAGAGCCTGGTAAACATTGCCATGCCAAAGATACCATTTCACTCTCTCTAGATCGTCGCCCACATCATTTAGAAACCGGTTTTTGGGTAACCCTTTGGCAGTATTCATCAACACCGTCAAACGCATGGTGATATGAAACCAATCGAGCACATGCTCGGAGAAAGGGCTGATATAGAATTGTAGGTCACGTACGGTATCGCCACCATCGGAGAGAAAGGTGATGTCTTGATTCATTTGCAACCCTTGCGATTTCAGCAGCTCATACAAACGACGCTTTGGCTTATCGTCATAGGTGTTAACGAAGCTAAAGCATTTAGCTTCCCCTTCCCAAGATACGCTCTTTCCAGCGATGACTTCAAACCATCCAGCCTTTGCATTTTCCCCCTCTCGAGAGCGAACATAGCCACCATCCAGCCCAACCGTGAGTCGGCCATCAGGTGGCGGCAAGGCTTCCCATTCGGCGATACAGCCATGGGCAAACATCACCTGCTCATCTCCCAACTCATCCTCCAGCTTCGCTGCTATCTTTTGTGTATTCAGTAGAACTGCTTGACTGCTAGTTTGCATTGGTAAGACATCGGCCAGAATATCGGCCGATAATCCATAAGACATCAACGACCCCCATTTGGTCTCAAGATATAGCAGTTCAGGAGAGCTTCTCTCGGTAAGCAGGCCCGCCAAAGGGCTAAAACTTTTCTTCTTTTGAGGCCGACAAGGGCAAGTATAAAGCCGTGGGCTATGGATCATCAATTTTCCGAATAATGACCGCCATACGATTTTGTGTTTACCCTTGTTGCTTCGGTGGCTGCTGCAGCGGGGACAAGGCCGCTGCCTGGCCACATATTCCTCAGCCTGATGCTTGACCATGGTTGCCTGAATAGTGGCCAGAAGATCTTTACCTTCTTGCAGCGTTAATCCTAATGTTTCCGGCAAGAGGTCGCCGCGGCAAAGACAGCCAATTTCTTCCACAATCGGCTCCTCCAGATCTTCGTGCTCAACAATGATTTGTAACTTAATCTTCATTTCTCCTCTCCTCTATGACGCCCATTCACGCCATCTTTTGTCACCAACTGCGTACCATCGCAGGTGTTTATTAGCTGAGCGCCGGTCAAATTTATGTGCTTGCAGCCAATACATGAATTCGCGTACCTCCTCGTAAAAATAGTCCCTCTCTTCTGCTTCCATCTCTATTATTTCCTGGAGCCGATTGGTAATATAGATAATGTTGAAGTGACTTTTGAGCGCCATGAATGACCATGGTCCACCACAGTCTTCCTGGGGAGCGGCTCGCTTACCCCCGATACAAACAGGATAAGTTTTCTTGGGATCTAGAGGTAATGTTTTCTCAAAGCGAATCTCGTGCTCCCAGCGATCTCCAAAGTCATATTCGTAGAGAAACCGTTCAGACTGGCGGAACTGGAATGAGTGCAGTGGTACATCCCGACCATACTCGAGAAAGTCTGGACCATAAATACGAGAGACTCCATATCGCTTGCCGCGGATGGTGAACTGGTGCAAGTGGAAATCGCCCCATCCCATGGCAATTTGCAGGGTGTAATGGAGATCTGCAATGGTCTGGTCGCTGCGGAGCAACAACCTGCGCCAAATCATTGGGCTGATTTCCCGCAGATAGACGCGGAACTGATATACTTCAACTTCTGATGACAAGTACATAGGCTATGCACTCCTGTAATCGGTTTTTGTCGAAGTATCTTACCTTATTCGGTTGATTTGTTGGTGAAATTGAGAAGGATTACACTAGGATTTAGAGTTATCGGAGCATAATTTGCCCCCGGTTTTTGATAGTCTCCAAGGAGACCTTTCTCTCCTGGCAGAGTGAAATCCGGGCCGAACTATCCAAATTGGAACAAGAACAGCTAGCTAATGATCGGGGCGTCGAGCAAGAGCAGGCGCTGAGCGCCGGTCAGGAGCGGGGTAAGAGCTGGGGGTTAGGGTTATGAAAGTAAAATTCGTAAACACCGGCGACCTGCCAGCTATTGGTTTCGGGGCTTTACTGGCCCTGCTCGTTATGACCGGCCGCCATCTCAACCAGTTGACGGACCAACTGCTGGCAGAGGTCGGTATCCTGACCTTTGGTTGGCTGGTTCTGACCTACCTCTTTGCCATAGCCATCAATACCCTGTTCAACTATCTCTTCTTCAAGGAGGAAACGTTAGCTGTAGCAGAACCCGAAGTAGACGCCCTCTACATGAAGTACCTCTGGCTGCGGGCCCAGGTCCTGGCCGTCTACCAGGCCGACCCCTACGAACTGGCCGACAATGAGCTAGAAGCGGCCTATGTGCCGGTGGATCTGATGATGCCCCGGCATGTATACGAAAAGCTGGCTGCCCGGGCCGAGGATAGACACCTCTCCTTGAGCGACGTGACGACTGAGATGGCGGTGTTGGGGCTGGCCGATGATCACCTGACCCTTCTCACAACCCAACCGGACTGGACTGACGGGGTAGACCTGGAAGGAGGCCCATCATGGATGTAAAGACGCCTAGCGAAGAAACGCTGTGGACCTATTTCAATCTCTGGTGGCAGGAATTGTCCCCGGCCGCCCGCCGACGCTGGTGGGCGGCGCTGGGTCTCTTTGCCGCTATCTGGCTGCCGGGAGCTCTGGTCGCGCCGTCGCTTGTGCCCGGCTTGGCCCAGGTCGAAGGCTGGTTCCGGCCCATCCTGGCCCTGGGCATGGGCGGCTTCGCCTTCCTCTGGCGTGGCCTGACGGCGGCGGGCCTTATCCAGGAGACGGCTCTCCAGCCCAGCTGGTTGTGGTTTCCGCTAGCCCTGTTCATGCCGGGGTCGGTTTTTCTCTTTATCCTTCTCCTTAGCCGGCCGCCCAACCCCCGCTACGCCGTTCGCAGGATGCTGGAACGGCAGAGCCAGGCCCAGGGGCGGGTCACAGCAGAAGAGATAGCTGAGAAGCATGAGTTTAAGCAGGGCGTGCCCCTGGTGCAGGTGACAGAGGGGCAGGAGAAAAAGCTCATCGGGCTGGATTATGAGAAGGCCGAAGGGCACGTCATGGTGGTAGCGCCGACCCGCGCCGGCAAAGGGCTGCACCTGACCGACACCCTGCGCCACTATCCGGGAGCAACCCTGGTCATTGACCCGAAGGGCGAGCAGTTCGAGCGCACCGCCGGGCTGCGGCAGAAGCTGGGACCGGTCTATCGTATTCCTGGCCACCAGGTCCATCTCTCGGCCTACTACGACTATCTGCGGGACCAGGACCGGGCCCTTGAACTCCACGGTCACTTTATGCGGCCCGAGGACAGCCGGGAACCGATATTCGCCGAGAAAGCGGCCGCCCTGTTTATGGCTATCGGCCGTTATGCAACGGCCGTGCGTCGCAATCCCATCCGGCTGCTCCTGGATCTGGCCGAAAGCAACATCATCGAGGCCCTGACGGCGATGCGGGCCGTTCCCGAGGCCCGGCGCTATGTGGACATCTTCACCAACGGGGCCGCTCCCAAGGACTATGCTGAGGACCGCTTTGTCACCTCGGCCCTGGGCAACTTCACCACCCGGCTGGCACCCTACCAGAAGCATGTCGATACCATCGCGCCGCCGGACTTCAGCCGGGACGACCTCATCATCCCCCACGACTGGCCGGCCCGAAACGGGACGGTGTACATCAATTATGACCTCAACGACCTCCGGGCGGTGGGCGGCGTAGTGGCGGCTATCATCGCCGCCTTTGTCCGCCACCAGATGCAACCCCACCTGCGCGACGGCCGCCAGAAGCTGCTGGTGGCCATTGACGAACTGCCGGCCGTCGGGCTGCGGAACATCGCCGATTTCCTGGCCACCGGTGGCAGTTACGGCATCACGCTACTGCTCTACTTGCAGTCGGTGGCCCAGTTACAGGCCCGCTATGACCGGGATGTGACCCGGGCCATTCTCTCCAACTGCGACCACCAGCTGTGGTATCCGGCGGCGGAGCTGGAAACGGCCGGGGTCATGTCGGAGTTGTACGGGACGACGATGCAGGCCAACCCGATGCAGTCGCTGATGCAGGGCGCCCGCCAGGCGCGTGACCGGGAAGGCCGGCCCGTCACGCAAACGCGGCAGGACCAGAGCACCTCCTGGCAGTGGCGGCAAAGCGCCGCCCTGACACCTAATGAGATGATGGCCCTGCCGGAAGACCAGGTGCTGGTCACGACCCTGGCCGACCGGCGCTATGTCTTTATCGGGCAGCGGCTGAACTCCATCCATCTCTTTAACCAACTGCCGGGTGCAGACAGGCTGAATATTCCCGAACCGGTCTATGGCCGGCGGGAATACATGGACTGGAAAGCGGCGACGCCGCCGGGAGCAGAAGAGGCTGACTCTCCGGAGGTCGATGAAGCGGCAGCAAATAACGAGAGTGGCCGGCCGAATGAGCGAGGCAAGACCAACCGCCGGCCCGGTCCGCACAGCCGACTGGCTTGAGGGCGTAAATGACCCGCACTTCTCACCGCTGGCAGAGTAAGCCCGGCCGTTTTGACGCCCTGCACGCTCAGCAGCTGTTCCCGTCCGACAATGAGTGGGGCATGCCCCTGCTCCGGCATACCGCTGCCGGGAGGGTTCCGGCCTGGCTGGTTCCCTACCGGCAGCGCATCCGGGCCAATGAGCCATTGGATGACGGCGCGGTCCATTTCTTTCTCGACGATTACCGCTTCGAGATGGTCTGGAGCCGGCCGAATAAGGCCCTGGAAGCATTGGCCCCTTACCAAACGCTGCTCTCGCCCGACTTCTCCCTCTACCGGGACTGGCCCCTGATGCTCCAGCTGTGGAATACCTATCGCAGCCGCTGGTGCGGCCGTTTCTGGCAGGAGCAGGGCTTCACCGTCATTCCCACTGTTAGCTGGAGCACGGCCGAATCCTACGATTTCTGTTTTTTAGGCGTGCCCCGGCGCGGCATCGTGGCCGTGTCAGCGGTAGGCGTCAACCTCGACGCACCGCTAGAATACCGGTTGTTTGTGGATGGCTTCATGGAAATGGTGCAGCGGCTCCAGCCCCAGGTCGTGCTGAGTTACGGCCGTTTACCGGCAGCCTGTCATGAGTTAGTGGAAGTGGTGACCTATCCCACGCGCTGGACCAATATCCGGGCGGCGCGGCGGGAAGGTGTGCCGGGGAACTGAGCAGGGATGGAAAACCGCTCGTTTTCAGCCCTTCTCGAAGTGAGGCGTAATTAACTATGACAAAAAGGAGGCAAGGCATTGCCGACAGCAAGTCGGATTCCCCTGGTGGTCGTTGCTGTCTGTCATTATCACCAGGCTCTGCCCAGTTACGATCTTTTCCTGGTTCCTTTTCCGGCGGCATTGCTCGTAGATCTGCTTGCTGCTTTATCGCACCGGATCACTGGCGGCGAGATGCGGTGGCGGGGTTTTGAAATTAACGGCCATTTTCACTGCCCTGACAGCCTTGGCTCTGTTGTGGTTTTGTATAGTCAGGCGGGCGAGTGCGAAATGCTTGGCGGATGGCAGGTCATTCTCTGTGCCAGATGCGGTCGCGAAGTTAGGCGTGTCTGGCACGACCATCCGGCATAAGGCCAGACGATACATCCTGGCAAGTGGGAAAACCTTCGAGCAGAGCGTTTCGAGGACGAAGATACAAATGAAGGGCCAATCTGCCCATATTTACCAACGTTACAAGGAGATTAATTGTCAAATGAAGAAAAAAACAAACGATAAACGAATGATGTCCATGCGGGAAACCCGCAAAAAAGAGTTGATAGCGGGCTGGGTGGCCTTTAAACAGATAGTCCTTATCTTCGCCCCGTTCACCATTGCGGACGCGATAGCCGCTGCAGAACTGGAGAGTGGTTCCTTCTCGCCTGACTGGATGTGGGGGCTGGGGATAGCCGCTGTCGCCTGTTTGCTGTACGCCTGTACGGCCACAACCCTCCTGCTGGATATGAAGGGCGGCGTCAGCGTTACCATTTACCCTTTCCTGCTGTCACAGTGGTCGATACAGATAAAGCTGAGCGGCCTGATGCGGGGATTTTTCCTCTTGGCTCCGCTCCTGGCGGTCATGCAAACGATGATGAGAGAACCCCATACCGGGTTCACGCTCTTTGCCAGCGTCTATCTGGGATTTTTTCTATTCGCCCTCCTGGTGGCGATGGGACGGCAGCGGGGTCGGCAGCGATGGTTGCAAAGCATAGCTGAGGGTACCGGGGTTCAGGAGATACAGGCCATAGATGTTATGGAAGAGATAGAGGGGCCGGGGTGGTATGTGTTGGCCAAATATCCGTCCTGGGCTATCCGGGTAACGAAGGTTAAGGGTAGCTATGGGGCCGAGATACAGGTGGAGACAAGCGCAGGCTGGCATCCGGCATGTAATCGGAGAGAACGGACCAAACGGACCCGAGGAATCCCCCAGATGGTGCGCGAACTGAGGAAGATAGAGGCCGAGTTAGATGAGGACCTTGACAAAGCCCTCGTGAAGGTGGGGGTAAGCGTCTAAATGGGCGGTCGCGGTGCCGGCAGTCCTGGCAGGGTCATGCTGCCTCCGGATGTACTGGCGGCTCTCCCCTACAACGTCACCAGTTTCGATGATCCGCTGGGCGGTGCGACGTTTCCTTTCCTGGAACAGACGCAGCGGGCCTGGCGGATTCTCACCCGGTCGGTGGACGAGGTGGCGGAACCCCATGCCGCTCACACTTTTGGCCTGGAACGGCCGACCCTGCGCTGGGTCAATGGCAGCGAGGTCAGCGACCTGTACGTGGACGGCATGACGACCGAGGATTTCCTGGAAGCGACCGGTCTAGAACTAGACATGCACAAGGGCGGCTTTGTCCTTTCCAAGCGGCTGTCGCGGCTCATGCGGCCCCATTTTGTCAGCGGCTTCTTTGAGGCCGGGGAGGTGCAGGTTGCCTACATGACCCAGACCCCAGAGGAAGCCAAAGTCTGGGACGGAGCCGGTCTCATCTCCCGCCGGATGCTGCGGAAGTTGATGACGGCCGAAAACGGGCCGTTGGACAGGCTGCCGCCAGCCAAACAGGACCGGATTGAGCGGGAACTACGTTTAGCCCGCCGGGTGGAGTTTACGGTCATGACTGAAAAGGGGCAGGATAAGGGGCACGCTATTGTGGTTGACGATGGCAACGACACGCTGCTTCGGGACGAAGACGGCCGTCAGGTGGACTTTCTGCTGCCGGAGGATACCAAGCGGGAGGTGCGGTTGGTACCTTCTAAAGGACCTCGGCCGGGCACTTCGTCGGGGCCTGTGTTGGGTACTTCCACTGAGCCTGTGCTGAGCCAGTCGAAGTACTCAGCTCAGGTGAAGCGCTCAGGTCAGGATCGGCCGAAGCAGACTGATCGGGACGGCCGTTCTGCTCTTGACAGTTCAATTGACACCGATGATCCAGCGATTACTGGCGGACCAATGTTTACCGGCGGGCCAACATCCGCCAGCGGCCCAACATTTGTTGGGCTGAGCTTTGTCCATGGCCATAACGACATGCGCCTCGATATCCAGAGTCTCATTAACCTCCATCCCTTCTTCAAGGAGGAGCAGTTGTTGGGCTGGTTGCGGGATGAGGGGGAACTGTTTGTCAATGCTGTGGAAACGGGTGAGGTGGCCGAGGCGATGGGCCGGATTGATCGTCATACTACAATAGAGGAAGTGCAGGCCTGGCCGCTGCGGGAGTATCTGGCCAGCGGCGGCCAGCCGATGTGGTTTCGGAGCCACGTCAAAAGTTTGATGAATCAGCATCTCAAACGGTTGAACCATTCCACACTGACCAAGATGCGGCTGCCTATCCCCGGCGGTCGCCATTACGTCATGCCGGCAGGGGTCGGGAAGCGGGCGGGGATTAAGGGGTTGACGGTGCCGCGAGGTCATATCCACATTGATGACCAGCGGGGGACGGCCTGGGTCAATGATGAGGACTGGCTGGCGCTGCCGGATTCGCCGAAGCGACCTGGGTCGCCAGGAGAGGGGATAGCCGGCATTCTGGGTGGGGCTGATAACGATGACGCCCTCTGGCTGCATCCCTTCACTGACTATGATGGTGTGCGGAAGGTGCTGGCCTGGCGCAGTCCCAACCAGGTTGGGGAATACGTCATCTTAGAGCCGACGGCCGATTCCGCTGCCCTGTCCTGGACGAAGGGGGATGGAGAAACGGCCGTTTTTCCACCTGCCGACAGCCGAAAGCTGCCGCAGCGGGTTGACTTTAGCCAGCCGAAGTATCTGGGGTTGGTAAATCCGGAGACGGCTGGTGGTTCGGGTAAATCGGAAGGCTACAGTGTCGAGGTCATGGAAACGGCCGTCAACCAGGCCATTGCTAACCAGGGCGCATTGGGAATGTACTGTAACTCCCTGATGCTGAATAAGGCCCTTTACGGCCGTCTGCCAGACTACCCCCCTGCTCCATTGGAGGATATCATAGACAGCGCCGTGAAAACTGGCGCGGACTTGAGTGAGGTAGCAAGGTGGAACTATACGAACTCGCGGGAGATTCTGGAAAGCCACATCCCCATACCATCCATTCTACACCAGCGGTTGAGTATTGATTGGTCAGATAAAGAAAATCGCCCTCCCCTACCCCGGATCAGTGGTATGGCCGGGAATGAAGCCCATTGGTTAGATGGATTGGAAGCCGGGGTGAAGGCCCACATCCAGGAGATGCAGCAGCGGAGGGACGAATTGGTTGTGCAAGCACGGCCGCCAGAGTTGCTGTTCGAGCAAGTTTCGGCCGAAAATGTGCGATTGGGAGCGGGGTTGAACCAGACGTATGCGGCCGCTTTGCGGATGGGCAAAGGCAGGCATGAAAATGTTCTGGAACGGGCAAAGGCGGAGGTTGAGGATTATCTGGCCCATTTTCCCTCGGAGCGGCGAGAGAAGATTCTGTTGGGGGCGTTGGTTAGTGTGTATGGGAAGGAGGGAGGTGGGTCGGATACGGCCGTTTGGCTGGCGGGAGGCAAAGAAACCCTAGAGCAGGCTCAAGTAGACTTTGGAGAACCGTCGATTGCCCATTTAACAGTTGAGGCGTTGAGGCAAAGTGGCTTTCTTGATGATTTGATTGTTACCAAAGAGGGGTTGGTAGTTTATCCAAAAGAATTGAATACTGGAGAATAAGAATTGGAGAAAGCTATTCCTTGCCGATAATAAAACTCGGGAAACCATGAGCCAGAGTGAAAATGATTTGACCTGATATCATGGTCGACAGTTTGCATACTAAAGGCGTTAAATTGGCGGATATTATATTTTCGGAAAGCTGGAATGCGAGATTCACAACATGAATGAGTAAATCTTAGCTGGATGCCTTACGGTATAGTAGATGTTGCAAGGGTTGTAATTGTTGTAATCCTTCTTCACGCCATCTGGGACCACTAAAACCATCTTCAAGGTATGTTAGAAAAGTCTGTGAAAGAACTTGCAATAATGCTGGCCAACAGCCACTTTTATCTACTATCCAGTTAATCTCGGATTGAGGAAATGGTATAGGAGAACTCTTAATTAACTCTAGCGCTTCCTCCTCCGAAAATGGTCCTAGCTCGTACGTGCGAAGTATATTGAAAAATGGGGATGCTTTATCAGCATCATTAGCAAGTTTCGCCGGTGAATCATGAGAGGTCAAAACAAATGCAAGGTTTCCGCCTGAAAAGTGGCTAACTAATGACCGAAGGCTCCACCAGAACCTTAAATCTAATTCTGGAGCAGCCAGACCTGCTCCAAGTTCATCCATCAGAATTACGGTTGGTTTTTTTAGGCGGTTGCTAACAACATCCATAAAATTTTCCAACGTACAAGGTTGAGGGACTGGCAGATCGATGCTTGAAAGCAAATATTTTAGTAATCTCTCCAGCTTACACATACGTGCATCTTGAAGATCCACAAATACCCACTGAAAGTGTTCTGCATGTGGTAACCAATCGGTGAATTGTTTGTGTCGTAAGTTCTTCGATTGACTTACAGTAATATTCTTAACATAGTGTAAAAGAGAGGTTTTTCCGCTGCGTTTCAAGCCGATAATCGCTATACTTTCCAATGGAAAATGTTTCCACAAATTAAATATACGTTTCAACTCCTTTGTACGACCAAAAAACTGGCGCGGTTCAGTTATTGGAATTCCTACAACGAACGGCCGTAACTTCCGTGTTTGTAAAATTGATGGCTCGTTGTTGTCATCGAGAAATAGTTGTTTGACCATGTCTTCTAGATATGGATGGTCTGCGCTCCGAAGGAATGCCGACAATTCAGATTTATCAAGCCCATTACGGGCTACAAGCTCTTGAGCCAGTTTTGCCACATCTTCCGATTTTGCTGGGATGTAGCCTTTCCGCCAGTATTCAATACAAGAACCGTTCCTACGGCCAATTGCAATACCCAACTCATCTTGCACAATTGTGAGTGTTTTGTTTTCAACGGCCTTAATTGTACGAACAGCCTTCGTTAATAAGGTCGCAAATTTCTGTGATGCAATAGTCATTCTAGCTCAACCCTCCTGCAAATTTTCGGAGTAACACTAACAACTTTTGGGAGTAGATAACAGTAGAATATTATCATAAAGGCATTTCCATCGCTAATAATTATAGGATTAGTACAAGTGAAATTGTTGGCAACCACCTGGTTTCCAAATGAATGACACACGTAATCTGTGAACGTTTCCTTATGACTCCCAATTATACAAAAAACAATCATCGACCGGTTTATGTAACAATACTTTTCAAGGGTCTTTTCTTTATTTCCTTCCTGATACTGGTAACTCGTGATGTTCCTCTCCTCCAAATAAGTGAAATAGACGAGTCATGTCAAGAATTGATTTTGGAAATTTCGACAAAGACTGGAATATTGCAAGAATCGTTTCCATTAATGACGAATGTAAACACCTCGCCAGGTTCCGATAGGAAGCGGCTCCGTATCTTGCAATATAATGTTCAATTCTTGTTGCCAGAAATCACCTTAAATTTTGTTTCTCTTGAAGACATCGGACATTGGCCTAGTACCGCCGAACGTGCCAGAGGAATTGGTGAGGCGATAGGTAAAGACTGTTACGACATCATCGCATTAAATGAAAGTGTGAATAAGAATCGCCGTCAAGAAATTGTGAAATCAATAGAGGAGGCAAGTAGTGGGTGTATTTCCGAAGATAATGAAGCTTTCAGTGGGCAGCTTTACACTATTCATGGCCCCAAGGTGGAAGTAAGCTTTAAATTTGATGTTATGGAAGATGTTATAGCGCTATTGCGTCATGGTGAAAAAGCAGTTGTCAACAATCCTCTTGTGGGTGATGAATTAACTATCATTAGCCGTTTTCCAATTATTGATTCCCATTCCCTTATTTATTCCGAAAGCGCAGGCATAGACACATCGGCAGCGAAGGGGGTGCTTCATGCTCGAATTTGGCTGGGTGGCAGTTACCCTAGATACGATATCATTGACGTATTTTCCACTCACTTACAGGCAGGTAATTATCCAGAGGTCCGACAATCACAGATAGAAGAATTAGCCGAGTTTGTTGGTAATCAAATTCATCCCTCGATTCCGGTGATTATAATGGGTGACTTCAACATTGATGGCTTATTAGACGAACAGCGCGAAGATGGATCGAGCTATAATGATTTAATGCTTGCATTAAACAATAAATTTGTCGTTAAGGATACAGGCAAGGAGCTATTTATAGGAACTAATCGGACCGGAACACGTCGCATTGATTACGTTTTTGTTTCTTCAGATTTTTTTGAGGTGCAGCATTATAGAGTGGAAAAATTTCCCTGCACCAATTTAAGCCTCTCATTTTGTAATGACAACTATCCGACTCTTTCGGACCATGCTGCCGTATCAGTTGAGTTAACAAGACACCGTTTCGAGCCTATAACGAATTACATTTGTGGTCAGTAAAATATCGACTGATTTTTAGAAGAGGGAAACGTAAATTAGCATTTTCACGATCATTCGGAGCCACATTCGGAGTAAAACTACCCACTCCGAAGAGTAGTACCAAAGTAATATGCATTTGAATATTGTTGAAAGGGGATTGTATTGCTTGTGTCCTGCAAATCTCCAAGCCTCAAATGGCAAATTTGCTGATCATTCAAAAGGAGAAATGACATGACAACAAAATTTCACGCTTACCCAACTAATTCGGATGCGAATTTTGAAAGTTCCCGAATTAAACGCTACAAACAGCTTTGGATAGTGGTCATTATTTTTATGCTTTTGGGCCTGACCGGAAAACAAACGAATGCGATGCCGCTACATCAAAGCCCAGGTGATTTTAACTTATTGAATGTTCTGAACAAATTATCGAGTAGGGATGTTCAGCAGGCAATGAGCCATTTCCCTGTTCCCTTCGCTGTACTTACCCGCTCTTCAAATCCAAATGCACCTGGAGGGTTTGTGGAGACGGTTAATGTCTTCAAATCTGGCTCACCCAAGCGTATTGATGTAGATGGAAATAATTCAACGGGTCGAGGCGGGAAAGATATTGATGTTAAGGTTGAGCAACTTCTTGGGCCACCTTTTCAGCTACAACTCACGATTAATCGTTTAACCCCTCCATCAGGTAATATTGCCCCGGATTTGACTGTTGTAGTTGCCTTCCCAACTGATGCCTTCAACGACGAAATTCTTGATGCGCCACCTTACTTGTTTTTAGGATATACAACACGAGAGAACGAGCCAGGACAAACAGCTTTTATTCCTCAAATAGAACAAATCGTATTTACTCCAAATGTAATTGGAGGAACAATTCACGATATTCAATTGACCCTAAACTCAAGTGATACACCGGATTCGGTTCAATATTTAAGTGGCTTTTATCAAAACGAAATCGCGCTTGATCCGCCACCACCTGGAGCGTCATTACTTGATCTTGCTTCATCTTCGTTACGGTTGACACCGGTACCGACTACCGCGACGCTTTCTCTCGACACATCTGAAATATTCACGCCCACACCTTCTCTTTCGGAAATTGCCTTATCATGGACAGCAAGTGACCTGACAACGGCCGAGCTGACCTTTGAGGATAATATTGGCTCAAGTGATATGCCTACTGAAACATACCAGAATGTTATCACTATCGACCAAATGCCAACCCAGGAAACAATTACAGCAACGCTCGATTTGGGTAATGCACCGCCAATGTTTACCTTAGCTCAGGATGGAAACAGTGATATTGATGCGGTAGCCATTGACCGCCAACAGACAAATGGTAATGCAAATCAAACCTGCACGTTTACTGATGTTCCTCAGCAAACAAACTGGGTGTTGCAAGCAAACAGTTTAACAGCGTCTTTTGGGCCGCCAGACAATGTTCAAAATTCACCAGCACTAGGCTCGGCCATTTGTGATTTCTCTGATGACGGCGGTTTATTAAACAGCGATTTCAAGCGGGCTCAGAGCCAGATGCTGACTGTCCCAGATGTAAATATGAATTGGAATACCTTCAACGCGGCGCCAACGATTTCAGCCAACACCATTAATGCAGGTGATTACGTTGGTTTCGTCGGTGTTTCAATGGCTACTGGTGATGTCTTTCCTGAAATATGGGATCCCAACCCTTCTTCCCATCCCGGCGAAGGAGACATGGACCACGTTTTCGCCTTTGAGGATGATGCCGACGGGTTCCGCTTTGCTGCCGGATTCGCCCAGCTTGTTGAAGCCACCTATAACTTTAACTCGAATAATATCAGCACAGCCTACGATATAGAGTTATTCAACCCCAATCATTTGACTCTCGAACTATTCATTGACAAGGATAATGCCACTGTCTTGAATAGTGATAAGAATGTTGATATTAAATGTGAGATTCATGACGTGCCACGATTGATGAACTTGACTGACACAAATTATATGGACAGATGGAATTATACGGCCAGCGACCGCATAGACTCTGTCACCTGCTCAGGTAAAATTGGAACAAAGGATTTTGTTCTGACAATCGGCGACCTACCAACAATGATGTCAATCGACTATCAGGGAGGGGATCATTTGAACCTTACGGTTCCGGTGGGTGACAAACTAGGGCTGTTTGATCTGTTCTGCCATGACCCTAATGGCCTGGATGGAACTGAGGTGTTATTTGGTAAGGAATTAAGATATGCTCAGGCGCGAATTGAAGATGCCCCTACAATGGCTGCTACTTGGGCAAACAATGCTGCATCTTTCGATTATAATTTTGTAACGCCCAACATGGGCGAAACCCTTGGCCTGGTCAAATTGTTGGGGGCGGTGAATGACATCGGTACACCTCCGGGTGCTACGAATAACAAACACTTTGCTTATTTGATAGACGAGGGGGCGAATGGTGAACAGGAATTTGGGGTTCAGTTTCATAAGCTAGACACAGCTAATCTTTCTAAAAGTAGCGCCGGTAACCTAAACTTCGATTTTAACGGAACACAGGGCCGACCTTTACATGTTTCCTGGCAGACAAGTCTTGACTCACAACTAACTGGACCAGACAAAGGTATAAATGCCAAACTTAATATTATCGACTTGCCAGGCACGATTAACTTCTTCTCCAATTTCAGTACTAAATTCAACTATGATGCCAACAGCACAATTAGCACCATTAACTCTTCGGCAGATATCAAACTGGCTAACGGAGCCGTTGAGGAGACTCATATTGATACATTGCTTACTGAATTACCGGCGCACATAGCGCTTAATATAGTGCCTGTGAGTGTAGTGGGGTCGGTGTCTTTTGATTCAAGTAGTACAACTGGGCTTTTAAGAGTTGAAATGACCAGCCAAACAAGTATTTTGAATGAAGACTACCGGCATATCTTCCTGGAACTCGAGGATATTCCGGCCGATTGGGATGCCAAATGGGGGATAACTCCTAACGAACATATCAGTTTTTCAACGGCCGACAATCAACCTCTTGGCTCTGTATCCCTCATTTTGTCCAAGGATGATGCCGCCAGTACAGATATGAAATATGAGAGTTTTACTTCAGCAGGCGGGAAAATACAATACACTGACTTCGCCCGCGAAGTTGACCGCCGTTATTTTCGTTTAGGTGATGGCGACGACGAGCAACGTGAGGAAGTGTTCATGAAAAAATTGGACGGCTTAGATGGTAATGGTGGCATTTACGGTACAACAACTAAGTTGGATAAGGATGAGAATGAAGACCATATAATTATTCTTGAGAGGATTACTAATAACGGTAGCGAGATTCATTTCGTGAGTATTTACAGCACCCAAGTGCAGTGTTTGTCCTGGCAAAAGGGGCCTGGCTCTGAACAGTGTGTTGAGGATGAAGATGATCCGATAATTGAGGATGAAATCAATTTCAGCTTTTTGATACCGGATCAGAGTGTTCATCCATTTTACGTTGGCATCCAGGAGTCATCTGGTAAGTTTTTAACTGTCCAAATTGAAGATGTTCCCGATACAACTAGGGCTGTCCTTAATCCTGAGGGGCGTGCCAATATAGACCTAAGCAGCAGCCCTGGCGAAATTACTGTTTTCTATGGGCCACTGCCAATGGCAAATGATGGTAACGAGGCGCTCAAGATTATTATGCGTAATACGCCTTCCTTTGTACATCTTAATTGGTCACTAGGGCTGCCAGGTGAAATCGAAATGGATACGTCCAATACCTTTGAAATTCTGTTCCTTGCTCAGGATAGTAATGACCGCATGGTCTTTAACCTTTTTGCAGAGGATATGACCCTGCAATGGAATCTTGAGACTTCTGATTCAGAAATTCCGAGATGTATCGAGGCAGGGCCAATTCCTATTCCAATAATGTGTTCTGTATTCATAGATTTCATCAAGGCCTCTATGAATTTTGAGGCTGCACCCGCCATTGATGGTTTTATGAGTGCATATGAAAATATTACCAATGTCGAGCTGCTTACCCCACCTGGACCAGCACCGGGTGCAACCGAATATGTGCCGGTGTTTAGCGCCCTCGTAAAGGATTTTGGCAGATTGAAAGCTGAAGTGGGCATAACCATGTGCGTCATACCAACCCCTGTCCCACTTCCTCCTCATCCTGATTGCCTTGGCCCGTTTATACCCAAACCTTTCGGGAACGCACATCTGAACGGTCTTATCAACCTGGATTGGTGGGATCAAGGAGGAGGCCCCTTCAACATGTTCCAAGAACCTGATTATACTGACAATGACCCCTGGCATTTATTTGAACCATTCCACTCTCATGGCGGTCATCTGTTTCCATATGATTAATCATATAGACGGTTTCATCTAGTCAGATACACTTGGCCGTTTGACATTGTATGGAAAATGGTTTTGTAAATTGGGATAAGTGGGATGAAAGGTTCCCGCTTATCCCATAAGGGGTCTTTAAAAAGTAATGGTAACGAGGGAAAGCTGGGTTAATGAGGGAATTCCTTACTTTGCAAACCAGCGCCGCACCATTTCTACCTGGAACCTGTAATTATTATCAATTACTTCTAGTAACTCCCGTCTAATAAGCAAAGCTAAACTATTCTTAACGTCAATGCCATTTCCAAAATGGCTCTGTAATTGATTAAGTTTTACACTAGCCCCTTCTTTGTGTGAAGCAATAAATCGTAAAACTTCAATGCTTGGTGTGTCTAATTGGTTAAATTCAATATCAGCAAAAAAAAGACGACCTACATCAAAAGCCTGTGGAACGGCCGCTTCTACATCATCTAGTGTTGCTAATCGGCGTTTATCTGGTTCCTGTTCATTTTTTAAGGTAATAATCTCGCTGCAAAGCAACTGCAAGAGAAAAGGATGACCGCAGGTTAAATCAAGAATCTTTTGACTGGCTTCGGGTCGATAGCGCAATGGAAATCCCTTAACCGGTTGTTCGATAAGGCGTCTCGTTTCGTCTTCCTTTAAGTAACCGATATGAATAACTTGAGCGTTAATAAAGTAACTGGCCCAGCGTTGAAACTCTTGAAGGGTGTGTGAACCGGATAACAATACTTTGAACCAGAGGCGATGTTGGATGAGATGACGCAGCGTACCTAAAACTGCCGATTCTTGAAAACGGCCGTCTACTAAAGCGCTATCCAGCACCTCAAACTCATCTAAGGCAAGAAGGACACGTTGTCCTTCTGTAATGCTCAAACTTGATTCGACGTCGTCAATCCATTCATCAAAAGCAGTAAATGGGTCAAATTGAAAACTCTCCCGCGCGACAGCTGGTAGGTCGATGTTCCGCTGTCGTTTGGCAGAATCAATCATGCTTCGAGCGAGGTTGTAAAAAAGACCTGCATGGTCGCTCGTGAATGAGACGGGACCCTGAAGATCTACAAACAATGGGATGATGCTATCAGGTAAAAGTCGGCCGAGATTGTTCAGCAGAGATGTCTTGCCCATCCGTCGCTGACCATAAAGTAACAGGGGCGGCCTCTGCTGGTCAATTAATAAATTCTCAATTCGAGCGGTAATATCGGTTCGCCCCACGAAAATCTCTTGCTGGATGTTAAGCGGGACACCAATTACATAGGGATTACCAATTTCCTGGCGACGTTCGGCCGTTAAAGAAAGCTCCTCTATGAAATTCAAAACAATAATTTGCCACTGTTCAGCAATCGGTTGAAACCGGGCAGCATACGGCTCATTACTACGTGTCAGGTCCCGAATCAATGCCTCTAATCGCTCTGCGACCGCCTTAAACGCCAATCGCTGGTTGTAAGTGCTGGCCTGGTACAAAGCAGCACCTACATCTTGACTGATGAGACTGAAGCTGCGTAAGAGGGCGCTGGCCGGACCCTCCAACCCCCAAGCCTGGAGTTGTTCTTTTGCCTCGGCAATGGCCCTCACATCACTCAGTCGAGCCAATTGGCGGGCATCTAACTCAATTTGCGCCTTGCGTGCCGCCCATCGGTGCTGATTTTTATAAAAAAATGCTATCGCCTGTTCTCCATCGACCGGATACTTTTCCAACACGGTCACCAGATGTTCGTCCAATCCGGCCCATCTGAACTTTGAGAGTTCGTCCCAAAATGCGGCATGGAGATGAAACAAGCTGCTTTCTGTCGCTTCCCTTTCAGAATCGAATCGATAAAGAATTGTGTGCCAGCCGGATAAGAAAGGGAAAAACAAGATCGGTCGCCACCAGGCCAAGGACATTAATAAGAAACTGGTAACAAATCCAATAACTAAATTTGGCAACCATTCATAGGGAACGAATACATAACCAAGAATGGGATGAATGGCCTGACTGGCTAACAACCCTGCAATTGCTCCGGACCAGGGGCCGGCAATTCGTTCGGCCAGGATAAATGGCAAGATGTACAACATAAGAAAGGCAGCCCATAATACGATGAGAAAAATAACCAGGAAAGTTAACCCAAAAACGTCATTACCAAATGTTACATTACGAAATAAGCCACCAAATAATAAGCCAATTACGATGCCCGAACTTAGGCCAAATATCAGCCCCCTTCGCCAACTTCGGGTACGCAACCCACCCGCCAGTCCAAATATGAGGGCAGGCGTCCCTCCATAAACTAAAGTAGCGGAAATGCCCCCAATTGCACCACTTTGCCAACTTGTAACTACTATTAAGGGAACGCCGACAACCAGGGAAATGCCGATTGAACCAATTAGGATTCCAATGATCAATCCTCCCCAACGACGTCCTGTTGAAAACCCACTTCCTCGATGCTCAATAACACTTAATACATATCCGGCCATGCCTACGATTGCCCCAAACGTTAGACCGAATCTCGTACTGAAGAGATTGTCGACCAATAATATATTAGGAGCGCCTAGTATGAGAATGAAGAAGGCTGTTGAGACAATGCTTACAACAAGGCCAGATGCCACACTGACCGTGATACCAAAAAACATTCCAGTCATAATACCTAATAAAAGGCCAAGGAATACGCCAATACCGACCTGACTGAAAATCATCAGCACCAAAACCAATACTACCCAGGTAAACAAAGGCCCGATTAGAAAGCTTTGTAACACCAATTTCGGCCAGATTGGGATATTCAAATGTGTTTTTTTCAATTCGGCCAAACAAAAATGAGGGGGCAAATTACTGTCAATACGCTCAACGAACTTTTGCCAGGCAGTGGGGTGAAATAGTAGCCAGACCACCTGCTGTAAACTCCCCATAAATAAGTTGGAGAAGCTTTGAGGCTCATTGGTATAAACATTAGAGGTTTCAGTAGCTAGAGACATTTATTCAACAATCAAGGTAGTCCCTGGGACAACATTAAGTTGCCGGATTGTTTCTGCGGTCGCTTCCTCTGGGGAAATATCGCCATTATTTACGCTTATTGAGATTTCTGATGTAATTCCTAGTAAAGCACCCATATTGATTTCATGATGGTTAGGTAAGAACAAGCCATAATTAAGCATGTATTCTGTTCCCGCCACAAATTGGGTTTTGGGAATTACCAGGGGGCTATTCATTTCCGATTTAATTACCCCAAGATGTGAACTATGACTTAAAAGAATTCCATTTATTGCTGGGTCAAGGGTTTGGGCTAGTACAGCACAAGCTTCATTCAGGACTTGATGACCTGAGGCTAGCTCATTCGTAATAGCATACATTTTTAAGGTTAAAAATGTTAGCCCTTGGTTTCCACTAAAACCTGATGGTAGCAGCGTATAACCAATGGCATCATTGAGGTAATTTTCACCTCCTAAATGTTCGACATAAGTATTGGCCCACCGTTTCCAATCTACTCCTGAACCAAACCAAAATAATACTCGATTATGGATTACTGTATCATGCCAGATTGCCCTGGAGCTCCAGGTATTTTGATTGCGATCAAGAACAAAGTGGGGACTGATGTCTTCGGCGATCAATTGGCGCTGGAATGTAAAAGCCTGAATCATGGATTTTTGATTGACGACCATCATGTTTTTAGCCGGGTCAAAAATGCGACCACCAAATGCCTGGTAATAATATAAAAATCTATCTCCAGGTCTTTGCCACAAACCGAAATCTGGTTCAATTAAACCGACACTAATAGCTTCTTTTGCTGTACTAATTAAGTCGTCAAGTGAAAACTCTCCTCGCTCAATCTGGATCGGTAGGTCTTCTACTTGTTCAGGCGACCAACCTAATGATTTCAACAAATCTTTATTGAAGAACAAAGGGCGTGCCTCTACAGCAAGAGGGACAGCCCATAAACTGTTTCGCCAAGTCAAACGCTCCCAAAAAGAGTCGTTCGCATTTTCAAATTCTCCATATCGAGTCCGGCAATTTTCTAGAGGTGCTAAATAACCAGCTTCCGCTATGTTGAATGCGAGGTTTATATCATGGAAATAGATAATATCTGGCCCGTTCCCTGCTTCTACAGCTTCGGTTATACGATCAATATAACTGTCATTAGAAACATTATGACCAATTATCTTCAATTTTACTGGGTAACCTGTTGTTGCCTCTGCTGCTTGAACCAGGATTTGGGCAGGCCAATCTTGCTGACTTTCAATTAGTATCCAGGCTTCGAGTTCTGTTGGTTCGCTTTCACTTGCCAAATCGGATTGACCATACCAAATAAACGGGGACGGAGAATCGGTTTCTGTGGATTGATTACATCCAACCGAGAGCAAGAGAACAAACAATAACCAGGTGCTTGCAAATAAGAGATTTGAGCGCATTGGTAATTTCACAATCCTTGTCAGATGATTTGATAATGGCAACTATCGTAACCGATGCCTGGGTGATGAAGCTATTCTATTACCCATAAACTCCTAAAAGTAGGAGTAGAATCTCGGAGGGGGCTACCTACTCTTTGAAGTTGTTGGGGGTTAAATTGACCTATGAGACACTTCTAAAGAAATCCTCGAATTTATTCATCCACTAGCTTTGGAAGGCATCAACCGCCTCATTGCTTACCAGCATGTAAGTGTGGCAGGTTAAATGCCTAAGAGTTGTAGTTCAATGAAAAGGCACACTCACTTATGGTAATTGTTTCCATATTATTCTAGATGCTGCTAATTGTAATCTTCGGTGAAGAGAGAAACGCTTACAAAAATTCTAGCATTCCTCTTTGTGGTTCCGGCTTTCTCGACTGGTAAGGGCATTTATTCAATTGCCTGTGGTTCACTTTTACACCTGATAATGTAGTTAAAAGGAAAAGTGAAGAAATCGATCGATATACGCCTATCTTTCTGCACATTTGCCTCCTCAAGTCTAGACTGGAAAAAGTGTTCAAATGAAATACATATCAATTCTAACCTTTGTTATTGTGTCTTGCTTATTGGTTGCGGCTTGTGGGCCAAACATTGATCCTATTGAAAGGGCTTTAGGAAATATAAGAATTCGAGAAATCGACGGAGTAGACGATTTTAATGAAAATGTTGCAGTGCTTAACGACTCCATCGACCGGGTTGTAACCCTTGCAGAACAAAATGACTTACCAGTAACTCAAGTAGGGTTAGATGAAAATACGATAAGGCTTATTGAAGACATTAATTCTACCATTGGGGATATTAATGAGTTTGGGCTCAACGGTGCATCCTTGGCTCGAATGGATCAACTCAATAATAATATCGCTCAAATAAACCAAACCATTCAAAGTGGCATTAATGCCAATGTTAATACTACCGTTGGGCTTGATCCCGAAACACAAGCAGCGCTAAATCATGCTGTAAATGAAATTCATGCCGCTCTTCAAGAAATCCAAGTCACAGTTGGGGTTGATGAAGAAACACGACAAGTATTAGATGAGTTAAGACTTACTTGGGAAAATACTCCAGGGCAATTTGAAGAAGCAATCGAACAAGCACTCGATAAATTAAGTCAAATAAACTCACAAGCAGCTGAGGATTATCATAACCGGTTGAGTGCGTTATTAACACAAGCACGTCAAGAATCACAAATTGTTATCAACTATGGCCTTCAAGCAACCTTATGTGCTACTGATCAGATTGAAGGTAAGGTTAGTCAGTTAGCTGGAAAAATCATCCAAGAAAATATTGATAAGATATTTCGACGACATGACCCCTTGCCTGAAGTTAAAGCTCCGTGGGTTTGCTATATAAGTCCCGCCCAGGTAGAACTTTTTGAACAGAATGGAAAAAGATATTCCAATGATTATCAATTTACAATCACGGGGTTCAATTTTTTTGGAACTCTACCAGATGCTATCGTTGTTGATTCCCAAGGTGCCCAAGTCTCATCGATCCAACTACGTCCGCCAAGCCGTAGAAGTGAGTACGAAATCTATCTGAATATGCAAGATGTAGACCTTAGTAGAGCACAACCTGGTGACAAAATTGTCTTTGAATGGGCCGGGGTACAATATGATGTATCAATTCCTATATTTCTACCAGGTCCAACCGCGACACCTACCTTGACATTAACACCAACACCTTTGCCTACTAACATTCCCACACATACTCCTACGCCGACCTCGACCCCATTTCCTGAATTGTCAGTTTCAGAGGAGAATGTTCCTGTTTTGTCTGGACCTTCCAATGAATACACAACTCTAGGCCAACTTCAATTGGGAAACAAATATTTGTGTACTGGCAAGACTTTCGATGAAAGTTGGTTGAGAATTAACTACAATGGACAAAATGGATGGATTTTTTTCGATAGAAGCTATGTGACAACAACTAATTTAGATGGGTGCCAAATTATAGTTGATTACCCACCACCACCATTGCCCACAGTTACACCAATCCCCCCGTCGCCTCCGCCACCACCATTGCCCACAGCTACACCGATTCCACCACCGGTTGCAAATTTTCAATGTGGCCCGTTAGAAGGTATTGCACCCTTAAAGATAAACTGTGTTGACCTCTCCACGAACAATCCGACTCAATGGTTGTGGGAGTTTGGTGACGGTTCGATCTCCAACAGTCTAAATCCTTCTCATACCTACAATTCAGCCGGACAGTTTATCATTAGATTAACTGTAACTAATAATCAAGGGTCGAGCACAAAAGAAGGAATTGTCAATGTCCAATCCCCACCACCGCCGCCACCGCCACCACCACCACCATCACCGCCTGAATACGCTCTCGATCCAAACTCACATATTGTTATACCTGGAGGAGGAGGTAATGGTGGAAGTCCATTTACCCTAAATTGCCCCACAAATCATGTAGTAGCTGGATTTTTGGGTCGAAGTGGAAGCCGTTTAGATCAAATACAATTGCTTTGCCGCTCTTTGAATACTGATGGTAGCCTCGGCAATTCTGTTTTAACAGCAGCCACTGGAGGATCAGGCGGAACTGGATTTAGCATATCTTGTACTGGAAACAAAATGCTAGTTTCAGCTTTTGGGAGGACAGGAAGTCGTGTTGATAACCTAGGGGCAAATTGTTCAAATGTACTTGGGACGAGTAATAGCTCGATAGGCCCTGTGGGTGGCTCCGGTGGTACAGCCTTTCTGAGTAATTGTCCAAACAACCACGTTATTACCGGAATAAGTGGTCGTTCCGGTGCTGAGATCGACCATATCAATTTTAGGTGTACAAAAATAGTCACAAATTGATGCAACTGAGAATATAGTGACCAAGTAACCCCACTCCTTGACACACTTATAGGAGTTCAGTACTATGTAGGTCAGTAGTGGGGAGAGTCTCACTCCATAAAGATTTCCTCACTTAAATCCTAGCCAAGTTGCATTAATTAGCTGTTTTATTTATAGCATTGAGTTGGATTCAGAAGGTCATAGAATGCAGTGATAGTGATCTTCCCCCATATTAATGGACACTCAGTTAAGGATGATTGAGGCATTAGAATAATAAGCCTCTTCAAAAGCGGCCGGACTGACATAACCCAAAGTTGAGTGGCGTCGCTGGCGATTATAGAAGGCCTCGATGTAAAAGAAAATATCAGCTCGGGCCTGGGCGCGAGTCTCATAGTAGGCATGATGCACCCACTCCATTTTCAAGCTGCCGATAAAAGATTCGGTTGGGGCATTATCATAGCAGTTACCAACGCCGCTCATGCTAACCTGGAAAAGATAGCCCTTTAACATTTGTTGATAATCAACGCCGGTGTATTGGCTACCACGGTCAGAATGATGTAGCAAGCCAGGCCCCGGCCGCCGCTGCTGGATGGCCATGTTCAGAGCTTCCAGGACCAGGTGGCTGGTCATGCGGGCTGACATCGCCCAACCGACAACCCGGCGCGAGAACAAATCGAGAATCACCGCCAGATACAACCAGCCTTCCAGAGTAGGTATGTAGGTGATATCGGCCGTCCATTTTTCGTTTGGGGCTGCGGCCGAAAAGTCTCTAGCCAGCAGGTTGGGCGCGACCGGATGCTTTTCGTTCGCTTTGGTTGTCTTTTTGTAACAGCGCTTTTGCCTGGCCCGAATACCGTGCTTTCTCATCAAGCGAGCGACTCTATTCCGACTGCAAGAGACCCGTTCCTTGAGTTCGTGATAGATTCGTGGGCTGCCATAGGTCCCTCGGCTACCTTCATGAACGGCTTTTATTTCCTTCAGCAGAGACCGATTAGCCATCTCCCGCGTGCTGACGGGCCGTGTGCGCCAGGCATAATACCCGCTGGTTGAGACAGCCAACACCCGACACATGAGTGTCACCATGAATTCCTGGCGATGTTCTTCGATGAACTGGTATCTCATGACTTTGGGTTGCTGAAGATGGCGACTGCTTTTTTTAATATGTCTCGTTCTTGCTCGGCGATTCGTAGTTTTCGCTCTAGCTGCCGAATTTTTTCTTGCTCGGGTGTCAGATGGCCTCGACCTGGAAAAGCTGCTTCGCCTTGGATTTTCATCTGCGCTTTCCATTTGGTTAGCAGACCATGGGTAATTCCCAACTCGTTCTCTACTGCGAACGCGCTCTTGTCACTCGTTTGCCACAAGTTAACGGCGTCCCGTTTGAATTCGTCGGTGTAGGTTCTTTTTTTTCTTGTCATGTTTTCCTCCAAAAAAGTGTATTATACCTTTTCTTTTTGTCCACTTTTTTGGGGGAAGATCACATTAACACAGACGAAGACAGAATTAAATTAGCGGCTCGAACAAAATTGTTATTGGACGAATATCAACGGCGTTTAACCAACCGTAAATTGGATCAACTAGCTACTCAATTAGTTAAACGCTTTAACCAGTTGAGCCGGAAGCGTAATTTTATTGATCGGGTGATTATTGACCCGGAAACATTCCGTATTTCCCTTTACCAGGCCGGGAAGCTTATTCCACGCACCCAATTATCGGCGGGGGAGGACCAAATATTTGCTGTTGCAACTCTCTGGGCATTACGAGAAGTGTCTTCAAGACCCTTACCCGTGATTATCGATACTCCCCTCAGCCGTTTAGATGATGAGCATCGCCGAACGATGTTGACCGAATTTATACCTCAAGTTGCCCACCAAGTAGTTGTTTTAGCTACAACGACAGAAATTGACGATGAAACGTATTCATTTATGCAGCCAGCGGTATCAAAAGCCTATTTATTGAGTGAAAGGCCTGACGGAGCAACCACTGAAGCAACCCAACAATTTACTGGGCAACAAACCCCGTTGATTGCTTTAGAGGAGGTCATAACGAATGCAACTGAGTGAAATGCACTTTTCGGAAGAGGCATCACGCAAGTTAAGCCAGCTGAAAGGACGTACCAGAATGACGCCAAATATATTGGCTCGGATAGGTTTTTGCATGTCGTTAGAAAATCCTGCTCCGCCCGATCCATCAGATTATGAAGGTACGGGCTATGTTAACATTAAACGACATGTCTTGACTGGTTACTATGACTCCTTGTTTGTTGCCATGATTAAGGAACGTTGCCATCAAGATGGTCTTTCAGAGGAAGAGTTGGCCAATCAATTCAAAGCTCACATGAATAGAGGCGTTCTATTACTTCATAAGAAGGTGAAATCATTGAATGATTTGTGGTTGATTCTACCTCCGAAAATGAGAATGGTTGAGGAAATGACGAATGAATGAGCGCATTTACCTTGACTATAATGCCACCACCCCGGTTGACCCTCGGGTTTTAGAGAAGATGTTACCTTATTTCACTGAGGTGTTTGGCAATGCGGCAAGTAATGATCACGACTATGGATTGGAAGCGAAACGGGCGGTCGATAATGCCAGAGCAGAAATAGCAAAGACGATAAATGTCCGTCCCGATGAAATAGTTTTTACCAGTGGAGCCACAGAATCAGATAATATTGCTCTGTTTGGTGTAGCCGAAAAGTATACTCGCAAAGGGGACCATATCATTACCTGTGTAACAGAACATAAAGGGATATTAGATTGTTGTCAGCGTCTAGAAGAGATGGGAAAACGGATAACCTATATACCCGTTGATAAATATGGCCGTATTAATCTAGATGACCTTCGAGAGGCGATTACATCTAAAACTATCCTAATCTCTATCATGGCCGCTAACAATGAGATTGGAACGCTTGCTCCTCTAGCTGAAATTGGGAAAATCGCTGCCGAAAACGACATACTCTTCCACACTGACGCAACTCAAGCCTTTGGTCATATTCCTCTGGACGCCCAGGCCATGAATATTCATATCATGTCGATGGCAGCCCATAAACTGTACGGTCCCAAAGGAATTGGCGCTTTGTACCGTCGCCGAAGCAACCCTCGAGTGCAATTGTCGCCGGTGATTTATGGCGGTGGGCATGAACGGGGTTTACGTTCTGGGACATTGAATGTACCAAGTATTGTTGGTTTTGGGGAAGCCGCTCGCCTGGCTCGAAGTGAGATGGCAGCGGAAGCGGAACGTTTCCATGCTTGGACAGAACAAATTTATAGCAGACTACAAGCAGCCTTGGGGGATATTAAACTAAATGGGCATCCAACGGAACGGCTCCCGCACAATTTGAATGTCAGTATTCCCGGAATAAAAGCCCGGGCCCTTATTCCCCAATTGAAGAATATTGCCATTGCAACTGGGTCGGCCTGTACATCTGCCAAGGTGGAACCGTCTCATGTTATTGAAGCGTTGGGATTTGGTGCGCAACGTGCTCATAGCGCAATTCGCATTAGTGTCGGCCGTTTTAATACACAAACTCAAATTGATTTAGCTGTGGATAGAATTATTGAAGTCGTTCGTGAATTACGGGCGATTAATGTCGTTTCAACCATTTAAGGAGGATTATGAGATGGCTGTTTATTTTCATGGCAATTTTGGATTGAATCGGGAACGTTTGGCTGGTTTGTTAAAGTACGGGCTGGAAAATCCTGGTTTGAAGGATAAGGAGTTAGCAAAGCCCTTTGGCTTTGGTGCGCCATATTCCCAACGATATAGGAACTGGCTGCATCGAGTTGGAATAACAGAATTGGGGCTGCCCATGAGACTGACACCTATGGGCGCAGTTGTTTATGAAAATGACCCAGATTTAGAATCTTTGGTCACGCAATGGTTTATTCATTGGGAGCTAACAACTGACCCAAAACGAGCCGAAACTTGGCACTTCTTTTACTATTTCTTCCTGCCTAAGAATCAAGAGTTTACCCGAAATGATTTACAAATGGCCTTGATGAGTTACTTGAGTGACAAGCATAGCCAGGAGCATTTTGGCCCTAACAGCACAATGTTACCTGGAATCACTCGAGCCATATTAGATTGTTATACCGAAAACATTGCGCTTGGAACTCTAAATATCATTCATAACCAAAACAGGGTACTGTGCATATTCGCGCAGAAATGTGCAATAGGGAGTGACCCTAACAGCATTTTAACTGCGAACCAGAGTGCGATTGAGCACATACTCACCATACAGAATGACATTTTCCCACCCAATTGGGCTGATGTGTTCCAGCATGCTGAGATCAATATTGGCTGAGTGTGGATCACATTCTTGTATAACCCGCCCAATTTCTCTAGCTTGCCAGTAGATGATGCAGGCCATGATAAGTGTCAAGCAGTTGCTGGTGTTGAGTTGAGCCTGTAAATCTCGAGCCGATATTTTGCCCTGTTTACCATAGGCAACCTGGCGAGCAAGGGCATGCATCTCTTCGCTTTTCAATAACCCCCGCCGAATTTGTTTCCGTGCCAGGGGATCCGACATGACGCGCAAAATATGCTCCGTTTTGAAAACGCGGCCTAATTCTCGATTGGCACGATAGAAATGATTCTTGCCCGTATACCCAGCTAATCGCTTCAATCCAGTCGAGGCTGTCGTATGCCCACTCTCTAGTGAAGCATAAAAATGCCCCATTTTATCCCAATAATCCGTAATCCAGTCGAGATGGATGACCCTGTCTCTGGGTTTGACCAGGGGCATCAACGCGCCGTAATCCTTCTCCAAATCAATACGATAGATACGCTGTTTTTGAATACCGCGAATGCGCGGCGAAAAGCGACGTCCTAACATGGCAAAAGCGGCGAAATTAATCTCGGTATAGCCATGAGTGTCGGTGAAATGTTCTTCGACAGCCAAATCGCTTTCATTATAAAGAAGGCCATCCAAAACATAAGCAGCATCACGGTCTGTACACTCGATAGGGATGCTGTAAAAGGGGGCATAATTGTCGGCCACAAACGAGTAAAATTCGAGCGCATAGTCTTGGAACCGGGGACTCCAGGTTTGCTGCAGCACTTTTTGCTTGTAGCGGAATCGCTGGCCATCACTGCTGGAGGTTTTCCCTTCTCCCCAATGGCGAGTGACATCTAACGAACTGATCGCGTTGACCAGTTGAGCCAGCGCTTGACGTTGTGCTTCTTCAGATAGCTGCCAATCAGCAATGCGCTTGATTTGATGATAGGTTACATTCTCGGTCAGCCGAGCCATCGTAAAGGGGCCAATATTGCAGCCATAGGCCATGATGGTTGCCAGAATGTGGCAAACTGCCTCAGGTTCCCGATCGGCTTGGTAAACAGTTGGCAGGAAAAACTGTGTGAAATGAAGTTCGTTATCTACTTCGATGAGCAATTCCGGCAGCTTGATTTGTCTGAGGTTGTCGGCAAGCCAATTTTCGAGGGTCTCCAGTTGTTGTTCCGCGTCCTTATTCAGTTTGTTGGCCGTATCAGTGGACAGTACCCAACCCTTTTCATCAACGGTGGCATAGGCATTATTAGGTAGGCTGGCCAAAAATGCATCATAAGCGTTGTTCAAACGAGCGGTAAGATAGGCCGGTACATCCTTTGGTTTTGCCGGTAGACCAGCCTGCTGAAAGAATGCATCTCGCTGTGACCTCCACTGTTCATCAGCGATAAAAAAGTTGTCAAAACGACCAAATCGCTTGCTGGATTGGGCAGCTACATTGCCCGTGCGAATCTCATCACGAATGGCTGTCAACAACGCACATTCCCAATCCCGCTTGCTAATCACACTGTCTTTTTCAATCAGGCCTCGTACTTTTTTGGGGATAAATCCAAGAGGTGCGTCTTCAGGTAATTTCCGCTTACCATCTTGATTCATCTCCCGAAGCAGCGCAACAGCCTTGACAACTGAAGATTCACCCTCTGAATCGCTTTGTAGTTCAACTGCCTCCAAAAGGGCCGGTGCAAATTGGCGTAAATAGCTAAAACGTTGCGTTACTTGATGGAAGACGTGGCTGTTGTCAGGGATCGGGTTAGAGTATGCCAGTTAACTGGGGCCAAAGTGTCCCACCCAAGATCGGCCATAGTGCCCCACCTGGGATGAAGCTATGAATCAGGCCAAGGGAAGCAGGCATTTCAGTCCATGACCGTCGTCGCCGTGCCTGTGGACCCTGTGGGTAACGCGGAGTATGCGGAGCGTTATCCACAAGTCCATCAGGCACATAGAGCGCAGAATACCCCATCAAATATCTAAAATTGCTATCCTTCTCCATCAGAGTTCACCCAGATGGAGGAGAAGATGGCAGGGAAACAGAAATCACTGATGGACATTATTGGCTTACTACAACATTTTCGGGCTGGGGACAGTGACCGGGAAATAAGTCGGGTATTAAACATCCACCGTCGGACAATACGAAAATACCGGCAGTGGGCAAAGCAGTACCACCTTTTGGAAATGGAAAAATTACCGCCCGTGGAGACGATTCAAGAATGGCTGAATGTGGCTTTCGGACAGAGTCGCCCCAGTCATATGGTTTCAACGGTCGAACCTTACCGGTCATTGGTAACCCAGTGGCGAGAGGAACATTTAAGTGTCAAAGCTATCTGGATTCGGCTGGAACGAAGAGGGTACCCTGGCAGTTATGGGTCTGTACTACGCTTTGTGCAACGGCTAGAAAAAGACAAGAAGCAACCAAAAACAACTGTTCGAGTAGAACGCCCACCAGGCGATGAAGCCCAGGTAGATTTTGGGTACGCTGGCCGCTTTCTGGATGAAACGAGCCAACAAGAACGGCGGACCTGGCTCTTCGTGATGACATTATCCTGGAGCCGCCATCAATATGTCGAGTTTGTATTTGACCAAAAATTAGAGACCTGGCTGCGCTGCCATCGTCGGGCTTTCCAGTTCTTTGGAGGTGTGCCCAAACGGGTGGTTGTCGACAACTTGAAAGCAGCGATTATCAAAGCTTGTTTTGAAGAGCCACAAGCTCAATTAGCTTATCGGGAGTGTGCAGAACATTATGGTTTTCTCATTGCGCCGTGTCGGCCCTACACGCCAGAACATAAAGGCAAAGTTGAACGGTCTGTGGGGTATGTGAAGCAGAATTTTCTGGCCGCCTTTGAAGGAAAAAGCATCCAACAGGCGAATCGGGCGGTACGCCACTGGTGTCTGGAAACGGCCGGATTGCGTATCCACGGGACGACAAAAAAGCAGCCCTTAGCCCGTTTTCAGCAGACAGAACAGGCTCGTTTGAAACCCCTGCCACCGGAGCCATATGACCTGGCAATCTGGAAACGAGCCAAGTGTCATCGAGATGGCTATGTTGTTTTTGAGAATGCCTATTACTCAGCGCCCTTTCGGTTGGTGGGGCAGATGATGATGGTGCGCGGCGGCATTGACACCGTCCGCCTGTACACTAAGGATTACCAGTTGGTGGCCATGCACCCACGAGCTGCAGAAGCGGGACAACGCCAAACCAATACCGCTCATTTGCCATCCACTCATCTGAATGGTTTGCTAATGACACGAGAAGCGTGTCAGAAAATGGCGGCTGAGGTGGGTGAAGCCACCCAAACAACGGTAACGGCTATTTTGTCAGATGCAGCTGTTGACCGTTTACCAGCAGCCCGACGACTGTTGCGTTTGCGAGAGACCTTTGGCCGGGTTCGACTGGAAGCAGCGTGTGCTCGTGCCAACTCGTTTGGTGATGCCTCTTACAAGACGGTGAAACGGATTTTAGTCAATGGCCTGGACAAAAAGGCCCTCCCCTCCCAGCAATCCATAAAATTGCCAAGCGGTCAATTCGTACGCCCGGCTGAGGACATTCTGGGCGAGTGGGCGGAGGTGGCCCAATGGAGTTAATAGCTCAATTACACCAGATGCTGCCCAACCTCCGACTCAAGGGAATGCAGGCCGCCCTGGAACACCGCAACCGGCAAGCGATTGAGGCTCAGTGGAGTTATTTGGAGTTTCTGGCGGCTTTGTTGGAAGATGAGGCCGCTTGTCGTGACCAAAAACAGTTAACCACCCGCTTGCGACAAGCCAAGATTAATACCAGTAAGACCTTGGAAGCCTTTGACTTTCACTTCAACCCAGCCTTGAACCGGCAGGAGGTCCTTCACTTAGCCACCTGTGAGTTTGTTCGCCAAAAACGTAATGTGCTCTTGTGTGGCCCTACTGGTGTTGGTAAATCCCATTTAGCCCAGGCTCTAGCTCATGAAGCCTGTCGTTTGGGCTTTCGCGCTTTGTATGTTTCTACCCACGAGATGCTGCGGCACATTCATGGCGGCCGGGCCGACGATTCCTATGCCCGCCGGCTGAAGCAGTATCTGCGTCCCGACCTGCTTGTTTTGGATGATTTTGGGTTGAAGCCCCTCCATCCCCCATTACCTGAAGACCTTTATGACATCATCAATGCTCGTTACGAAAAGGCCAGCATTCTTCTGACCAGCAACCGTTCTCCAACGGAATGGCCCGACCTTTTTGGCGACCCGTTGCTGGCTTCGGCCGGATTAGACCGTTTAGCCCATAATGCGGAAATTATTGTGATTAAAGGGCAGAGTTATCGGGCCAAGAACCGACAACGTTTAACTGAGGAGGTGGTTTTGGATATGAATTGATATGACGTAGCCTGCGGGGCATTTTGGACGATCTTTCTGGTACCGTATCGGCCGTTTTTTCTGGGGTAGGATGGCCGATCCCTGGTGGCACACTATGACCCGATCCTTGACAGCTGTGTTTGTCAGTCAGCCATATATCCACCTCTGATACTTGCCTGGATAGGGATTCTTTATCGATCTGTGCAAAGAGAATCTGGCGCAGTTGGGCATCATCAATGGAGTCATCCAAAATAACGGTGCCCACTGTACGAAATGTGGTTAGGGAGTGATTGATTGCCCTTCGCCGCCGCTGCATCTCCCTGGCGATGTTGCTTTCGGCTCGGGAGTAAACGCCAGTCATCAGTTTGTCGTGCATCTCAATCAGAAAATCGATGGTATCGGCGTGGAGTTGGTGTAAAAAGCAAACCAGGAGAGCATGCCGCCGGTCGCTTTTCAATTGTTTCAAGCGGCTGGCTGAACGGTTCTGCACATATCGAGCCAGCGAACGTTGATAATTGTTGTTTAGCCACGAAAGATCAGTGTGTAACACACCTGTCTCCCGGATAAGTTCTAATTTAGTGGTCAGGCGTAAGATCGCGGCTGGCGATGGTCGACCGGGTGGTTGTTTAAGTGTGTGCAAGGGGGAGAAGTGAGTGTCTTCGGTTTCCAATAAATCGTCGAGCTTATCAACTGTTTTCTGGATAAGAGAATTGGCAACGCGTTCATAGATATGATCGCGAGCAGTCTGCCGCTGCTTGACAACAAGACGGCGCAGCACTTCATCACTGGGATAAAGGATCGATTGCTCATTTAGGAACCTTCTGGCCTGGTTCAATAGGGGGCCAGTTTGCTCCAGACGACAGGCTTCATCGAAAAGATATGCCTCAAGCGCATCCAGTTCTGCTTCTCCGAATCGACGCACACCCAAATAGACACGCAGTTCTTTCTGATGGTTAACGATGGTGCGGCGCTGCCCTTGATAAGTCGCCATCAATGAGACAGGGCTATCAAGCTGGACGCTGACATAGGTGACAATCTCATTATCCATTTCAAGTGGTTGTTGGATTGGGAACCGGTGATACAAACGCACGAAGGCAAGTTGATAGGCAAAACCCAGGCGGGTATGCTCCTGTCGGCATGCGTGGATTCTTGCCAGATCATCTGGCGTAAATTGAGCCAGGCGCACCAAGTCTTGGTGGGAATATGTGTAAGATTTCATAAACAAACGAACGTTTTCTAACAGCCTCTTACAATATGAATAGGGTTGGATGTCTTAACACGTTATGGCGTAAATTATTAGACAAAAGACGTTTTTATACAACACAATGAAAATTATCGGTTATATTCGTGTCAGTTCAGACCAACAAGATGTCCAAAAGCAAGAACATCTTCTGCTGAAATATGCTCAGCAGCAGCAATGGAACATTGAACACTTCATCACTGTTGAAATGTCTTCACGTAAAACTGTTCGCCAACGAAGACTGGAAGAGTTGCTGGATTTACTGTCTAAAGGAGATATTTTGTTGGTAGCCGAACTGAGCCGCCTCGGCCGCAACATGTATGAGGTGATTCAATTAGTTAATCAGCTAAGCGAATCCGAAATAGAGGTCATCTTTATTCGTCAGCCTGAGCTATCGACAACTGGGGCACATCGCAAATTACTGCTAGCTATTTATAGTTACTTTGCTGAAGCAGAGCGCGAGTTCATTTCGATGCGAACGAAACAGGGGTTGGCGGCCGCCAAAGCAAAAGGGAAGCTACTGGGTCGTCCAAAGGGAAGCCGCAACAAGGATCGTGTGCTCGATCCTTTTAGGGAGGTTATCAAGCAACATTTGGAGATGAGAGTCCCCTTAAGGCGTATCCGCGATATTGTCAATCCACAACTGCCGGAGCCTGTTAGCTACACTACCTATCGCTATTTTGTCAGGCAAGATTCGGAGTTGTTACATATTTGGGATATGTATAAATAGCTCGACTGTGGTGAAATGGGGTCATTTGTAGCCAAATGGGGCTTCCTTACCGTAGGTTTCTGTTCAAATGCCCCCGCTAGTCCAAGGAGACGAGACTATCAAAAACCGGGGGCAAATTATGCTCCGATAACTCTAAATCCTAGTGTAATCCTTCTCAATTTCACCAACAAATCAACCGAATAAGGTAAGATACTTCGACAAAAACCGATTACAGGAGTGCATAGCCTATGTACTTGTCATCAGAAGTTGAAGTATATCAGTTCCGCGTCTATCTGCGGGAAATCAGCCCAATGATTTGGCGCAGGTTGTTGCTCCGCAGCGACCAGACCATTGCAGATCTCCATTACACCCTGCAAATTGCCATGGGATGGGGCGATTTCCACTTGCACCAGTTCACCATCCGCGGCAAGCGATATGGAGTCTCTCGTATTTATGGTCCAGACTTTCTCGAGTATGGTCGGGATGTACCACTGCACTCATTCCAGTTCCGCCAGTCTGAACGGTTTCTCTACGAATATGACTTTGGAGATCGCTGGGAGCACGAGATTCGCTTTGAGAAAACATTACCTCTAGATCCCAAGAAAACTTATCCTGTTTGTATCGGGGGTAAGCGAGCCGCTCCCCAGGAAGACTGTGGTGGACCATGGTCATTCATGGCGCTCAAAAGTCACTTCAACATTATCTATATTACCAATCGGCTCCAGGAAATAATAGAGATGGAAGCAGAAGAGAGGGACTATTTTTACGAGGAGGTACGCGAATTCATGTATTGGCTGCAAGCACATAAATTTGACCGGCGCTCAGCTAATAAACACCTGCGATGGTACGCAGTTGGTGACAAAAGATGGCGTGAATGGGCGTCATAGAGGAGAGGAGAAATGAAGATTAAGTTACAAATCATTGTTGAGCACGAAGATCTGGAGGAGCCGATTGTGGAAGAAATTGGCTGTCTTTGCCGCGGCGACCTCTTGCCGGAAACATTAGGATTAACGCTGCAAGAAGGTAAAGATCTTCTGGCCACTATTCAGGCAACCATGGTCAAGCATCAGGCTGAGGAATATGTGGCCAGGCAGCGGCCTTGTCCCCGCTGCAGCAGCCACCGAAGCAACAAGGGTAAACACAAAATCGTATGGCGGTCATTATTCGGAAAATTGATGATCCATAGCCCACGGCTTTATACTTGCCCTTGTCGGCCTCAAAAGAAGAAAAGTTTTAGCCCTTTGGCGGGCCTGCTTACCGAGAGAAGCTCTCCTGAACTGCTATATCTTGAGACCAAATGGGGGTCGTTGATGTCTTATGGATTATCGGCCGATATTCTGGCCGATGTCTTACCAATGCAAACTAGCAGTCAAGCAGTTCTACTGAATACACAAAAGATAGCAGCGAAGCTGGAGGATGAGTTGGGAGATGAGCAGGTGATGTTTGCCCATGGCTGTATCGCCGAATGGGAAGCCTTGCCGCCACCTGATGGCCGACTCACGGTTGGGCTGGATGGTGGCTATGTTCGCTCTCGAGAGGGGGAAAATGCAAAGGCTGGATGGTTTGAAGTCATCGCTGGAAAGAGCGTATCTTGGGAAGGGGAAGCTAAATGCTTTAGCTTCGTTAACACCTATGACGATAAGCCAAAGCGTCGTTTGTATGAGCTGCTGAAATCGCAAGGGTTGCAAATGAATCAAGACATCACCTTTCTCTCCGATGGTGGCGATACCGTACGTGACCTACAATTCTATATCAGCCCTTTCTCCGAGCATGTGCTCGATTGGTTTCATATCACCATGCGTTTGACGGTGTTGATGAATACTGCCAAAGGGTTACCCAAAAACCGGTTTCTAAATGATGTGGGCGACGATCTAGAGAGAGTGAAATGGTATCTTTGGCATGGCAATGTTTACCAGGCTCTGACTGTGCTGGACTTGATTGAAAGTAACCTGGAGATTTATGAGGTTGAGGATGAGGTCACCAGGAAGTTGTGCAAACGAGTGATGGAGTTCATCACCTACATCGGCAACAATGGTCATTTCATCCCCAATTATGGAGAACGTTACCGGTACGGAGAAACTATTTCAACAGCCTTTGTGGAATCGACCATCAATTGGGTGGTCAGCAAACGAATGGTCAAGAAACAACAGATGCGCTGGACGAAGAGAGGAGCGCATCTATTATTACAGACACGGACCAAGACGCTCAACGGAGAATTGCGGGATGCCTTCTGTAGTTGGTATCCTAATATGATACAGGCGGCAGAGAGCTTACCACTTGCTGGTTAGCCCCCGGTTTTTGATAGTCTCAGACCCAGGTTTTCAAAGAAGCGTCGCCCCGAAAGGTATCCAACTTCGAGTGAGCGGTTATATACGTTTCCTGAACAATATCTTCCGTATCCTGAACACTAGCTGTCATCCGCAAAATAAAGGAAGCTAATTGCCCTCTAAAGCCCTCAAACTGATTGGTTAGTTCGTCTGTTGTTAATATCATAAACCATCACTCACCTCGCCATTTTTCAACGATAGCCAATCAGACGCCAACATCGAATAAACGGCTATATCAACATAGCCGCTGTCACTGCGCCAGCCATCCCGCCGAATGCCTTCAAAAGTGAAGCCTAATCGTTCTGCCACGCCTTTCGATTTTAAGTTGCCAGGTTCAGCTTCCAGGCCAATCCGGTTTAACTTCAATTCCTCAAAGACAAACTGTAAAATCGGCCGTATTGCCCGGGTCATTAATCCCCGCCCATTAGCCCATTCCGCCAGCCAATACCCAATTTTTGTAGCTTGAATCATCCCCTCCAACGGGAAAAAGAGAATGCCCCCAGCCATCTTGTTGTCCTGCCAAATGCCGATCCAAGGCAGCCCATCTTCGGCGAATCGGTCAATGCCTCGGCCGATAAAACGTTCGGCATCTTCAACCTTGTGGATATGGTAAGCCCAACCCAGCCACTCGCCAAAAAATTCCCGATTTTCCTCAACCATCGTCACAAATTCGGCCGCATGGCGCTTTTCTAACATCTGCAGCTCCGCCCCATTTCCCAAATCATAAGAAAACATTTTATTCCCAATAGTCCAGCCATTGGGCTGGGTCAGCCATATCAGAGGCCAAAATAGCGGTATGAACAGCCTCTAAATCAATCGGAATCCGTCGCAAATCAACATTCAGCACACCATCTCGCCATTCTACAATACAATATTCAGCCCAAGATAAAATTCGCAACCGTCCTACTGGTGGCATCTCCCAAAACGGTGCGCCAGCGCTGCCCGGATTGATAATTAATGTATCAAAAAAACGGCGCAGCATCTGGATATGAGTATGTCCACCCGCCATAACGGTCGCTTGATGTCCGTCTAAGCTCTCAATTAGTTCTTCATCTGGGGTCTTGGCCAAGATTATCTCCGTATTCGAGCGCGGTGAGCCGTGAAAACAGAGCATTGAAACCTCATCCGCCAACTTGACCTCAAATAATGGTTCAAAAGAACGCAGGTAATCCAATTCGGCCGAACTCAATTTCCCCTTGCACCACTCAACCATCTCCAACACTTCCGGCTGGTCGGTATAGCGAGATATATCATCCTTCTCAATGAGAAAGGCATCATGATTGCCTAATACCGTTCGACAACCTAAATGTTGAAGTCGTTCAATTACCTCATTTGGTTGCGCTCCCAATGTCGCCACGTCCCCCAGACAAATGATTTCATCCACTCCCTGCTTTTCAATATCAACTAACGTTGCCTCCAATGAGACGAGGTTACCATGAATGTCGGAAATCAACGCTATACGCACTATCTTTTACCCTTAAATTTTTCTCAGATGATACAGCTACCACATCATTTCCGAAGAAATTCAACTTTTAACACAGGAGCATTTCTCCGGCAAGATAGCCCAAAAGTTGAACTTCAATAGTATAAATATTTTAAGAAACCGTGTAGTCACTGCAAAAAAATACGGAATTGTGTTGCATCAAACAGAACTGCGGATGTTCTTCAACCATCAGAGTGTATCATATCTGTCAATAATGCTTCTACCCAAGCAATTGATTTTGGGTAATCTTCACTGTGCAAGACGAATTCTTGACCTCTGGATACCGTTCGGAGCAGCACATTCTGTTCAGTTTTTTGCCAGCGAGCCATATCGCCATGATAGCTCAACGGCCGTTTTCCCTTCTCTGGGTAAAACCAATCTGGCAGTAGCCAATGACTACGCGAATAACCATCTGCCGTTAGAGACAAAGACGGCCGATATTGCCCTATCAGCCCCCCACCCGACAGCGAGGACGGCATGCCGGGCAAATTCAACTGCTTAGTTGAAACGTAAACAGTATCATTTGCCTGTTTTAGGCCCGTTCGTTGAAAGTGAACGTGACTACAAACCCAATCCGGCACTTTACAATCGCTGATAACTGACTTAGCTACAGGCCAAGAGGAATCGACTTGCAGCCATCCATAAATAATATGCTGGTCAGGGCTATCAGCTTTATAGTGGAAGCGACCATTGACCTGCTCTACTTCCCGAAACCAACCATAGAAAAGAAACAAATCGCCCTCGCTAACTTGTTGATTGGCTAAATGGGATTGGGCCGCACCTGCCTGTCCAAATATGGGCCGCCAACCAACTGGTCGGGTCATACTTGTCCTGTCCAGGTCGGGGTCTAAATGAGCGTAGGTTATCTTCGGCAAATGGGTTGGCCGCAAATCTGCAATCAATTTACCTAGTGACTCACCTGCAATCGACAAGGTATCATAGGGGAACGGAGAGCGTTCATCTGGGATTGGTAGAGGATACAAACGGCCGTCTGGCAAAATCGGACTGGGTATCCCGCCCGCCGACGAATCAAAGCCCTTCCTGCTCAAGACAATACGCATGAAAAAACCTAAGAGAAGTTCAACCTTTGCTCTTTTTAACTGATGGCATATTGCGCCCTCAAAAAGTTAATCTTCTTATCGTGATAGTATTCTTAAACGATAAAGATGACGGCCGCTGTGATATTGTCCTTTCCCCCAGCCGCATTAGCGGCCGAAACAAATTGTTTACACACCACTTCCGGCTCATCTGCCCCACCCAAAATCTCGGCCAATCGCTTATCAGGTACCATCCTGGTTAAACCATCTGAGCAAAGTAGCATCCTATCCCCTTTTTGGACGACGAGCTTTTGTACTTCTGGTTTGGCCTGTCCCTCCATGCCCACACAACGCGACAAACGCTGTAATACCGGTTTGCTTTCCAAATCATCGGCCGTTATCTGCTCCAAATTGAGAAGCACCCGACCAACGGTATGGTCTTCGGTCAACTGCTGGAAGTAGCCCTTGCGCCATAGATAAGCCCGACTATCCCCCAGATGCATCAAGTAAGCCCATTTCTCAAACAGCGTGGCCAACACAACCGTTGCGCCCATGCCCCGCTTGGACACATCTTCTTTACCTTCTAAGTGAACGAGGGTATTTAACTTGATGGCCGCTTTTCGCAGGGACAGACCAATCTCAGGGTCAGCAATAGGCCGTCCATCTTTAGTATAACGGCCGAATTCATGGGCCACCAATTCCGGTAAACGCTCAACGACCCGTTTTGATGCGATTGCCCCAGCAGCATGGCCGCCCATGCCATCAGCCACAATAAAAAGACCTTTTGCAAGGTCAATATAAAATGCGTCTTGATTCTCTTCCCGAACCAAACCTTGGTCGGTTATGCCCGCTCCGAGAATCTTCAAAGATTCATTATTACTCATAGGACAATCTCACCCAAAGTTTAACGTAAAGCCCTGTTAGAGCAAATACTAATTTGTGTGTATCTGATGAGATTGCACCCACCGCTGGAAATCTAAAGGCTCCCCCAAGATTTCTATAATCGGCCGCGCAAGATATTTCCAATGCCACCTAATATTGCCAACAGGCCAACCCCACCAAAGAGATAGGCAACCAGCCTCAAAATTAGATTACTCTGCGACAGTTTTTCGCCTAATCCTTCCCGGTCACCAGCGAACAGCTCTCGCACCCGAATAGCACCGCCATCAGTTTTACTGCCTAACAAGGTTACGCTGTCGCCATTTTCCAGCGAATAGGTTCTCACAGCACCTTCAGTCAGCTTTTCACCATTATAGGAATAAGTCTCGCCGTCTTCACTTGGGCAGGGTTCAACGACTTCCAGTCCCTCACCACCCCAATTGAAGCTGCCACCAACGGCCGTTTGAACCGTTCCCCCATCAATAGCAAGGGACAAGGCTGGCAGCTCTCGTTCTTCGTTTTGCCAGCGCCATTCGGCATTATCTTGACCCACTCGTATCAACTTGTCCTGTTGAATGGCAATTGCCTCGCCCTGTACAGTCTCATTACCACTAAACTCCCCCGTTACAACGACATCATCACCGGCTTCTAAGCTATCAAATTCAGCCAATGTGGTTACAAAGGACTCTTCAATGGCTGTGCTGTCCCGCTGAACATCCGGCAATATGACCCGGAAGAAAAACAAACTAACAGCAATAAAAACCACCCCAATTATTAGCACAATACAACCACTCGGCCGTCGTCTGCGACCAATACGAAGACGGCCGTTACCTAATTGAAAACCCATTTATTTAGATGTCTCCTTTGCTAAAGTATATAAATTTGTCTATTTTTGGTTCTGATATTGTGTTTTTTAATAAATTTGTGGGACTGAATCAAGAGAACGCTTCTGCATTATACAGATTTTCTACAGGCAAGTTGATAATCAGACAACAGTTTTTATGGTATATTGCTTTATAATAAGCGCGTGTCAGTAACATCCCTTATACAAAAAAGGAAAAAAACATGAAACATCGCCCAACTTGGCTGCTTGTCCTTTTGCTGTCTCTCACCACGCTTTTAGCCGTTGGTTGTGGTTATGGGCCAGATACTTCCCTACCAACCGACAACGTTGGCCCAATGTTAGACAACACGACAACGCCACTCACCCAATGGTCACCAAGTGCCTATCGGCTCATCTTAAGATATTCCGAAACAGATAATGAATTTTGGATTTTAGATGTTGATGAACCAACTTTATACACATGGACCCCAAAAAATTCATCCGCAGGCGCAATTCAAGACCACAGCGCTGCAATCTATTATCAACGAGAATCAATTAAATTAGACAGCAACCCCAACTCAACTGAAGCCTATATTCATGGCTTTGTCATTTCAGACGAGGGAATTATGTATCGATTGCCGCCAACTTATTTGAGAGGAAACGACTACGCCCGCCATGCAGTTGGCCCCTGGTTTTCCCCAGACGGCAAGTGGCGCATTCACAATGATTCCGGCTTTGAACTCTATTCAGCGGTAAGAGGGCTAAATGGCGACAACGAAAAACAGTTAACTTTCGATGACTCCACCTTTGATGATGATGGTGATTTTGCCTGGATATTGGCTTGGAATCCAGACAGCACCCAGTTTGTGATGAGTGCAAAATCGGGCAAGACCTACCTTCATCAGGTCAGTGGTGCAACAACTATACTTCCTGGCGAAGCTGGTCAAATGACCTTTGAAATGGGGCAATGGCTATCAGACGGCCGTTTAGCCCTATTAAAAGAAGAGAAATTATACACCCTCGATATGTCTACAAATGAATTTCAACAGGTGGCTGGCCTCGGCCGTATCACCACCTTCACCTTCTCGCCCGACCTTCATTACCTGGCCTCTTTTGAGAAGGTTGATTGTGAATATAGAGCCGATAATGATTCTTGGTTTCCTGGAAATGAGTATTGCAACGAAGAACTCTTCCTGTACGACCAAAATCTAGAGAATCGGCAAAGAGTAACCAAATTCGAGCGGCAAACAAATTTTTACAATCCTGTCTGGCTGCCAATTGAAGGCACTGGTCCAATTTGGGCCGTCCGCTCCATTGGCCCAAATTGACAAATCGTCTAACTTCCAATGAACCAACAAACCACGTTAACTTTCAGCCCAATCAAAGATGATGATGTTCGACAGTATGTCTCCTGGCAATATGAGCCACCGTATGACATCTATAATGAAAACCCGGCCCAAGCCGAAGAGATTGTCGCTTACTACCGTGACCCTCAATTTCAAGCGCATAGTATAATGGACGCAAACGGCCGTCTCGTAGGCATCTGCTCTTTTGGGCCAGACGGCCGTGTTCCTGGTGGCCGATACGTTCATGATGCCATCGATATTGGCTTAGCCATTCGCCCCGACTTAACCGATCAAGGTAATGGGCATATCTTCATACAAGCTGTCCTTGATTTTGCCTGGAAGCAGTTCAATCCACGAACCTGCCGCGTCACCATCGCTGCCTTCAATAAACGCGCCCAACGTGTTTGGCAGAAAGCGGGCTTTGTTCAAGTAGAGCAATTCGGCCGTCAACGAGACGGCGCTCTCTTCGTGATTCTTGTTAAGAATGCTCCCTAACAACCTGTTATGTTCCCAGTCAAAGTCCCCAACAACGTCAAAATCTGTTACACACGTGGCTAGTTTTTAATTACTAACTCAAAGGAGATTTCACCATGCTCACATTTGCAGAACGCCTCTATATTCGCCTTCATTACAGTCACGAAGAGGAGGCCCTGGTCTCGCTAAGCAACAGCAGCGCTGAGTTAATCGCCGCAGCCGCCCTGACAGCCAATCTGCTCATAGACAAGCGGATTCGCCTAGACGATAACCAGTTAGTTGTCGTCGATCCTCGGCCAACTCAAGAACCATTATTAGACGAAGCTTTGGCTCGTTTGGCCTCACTTGGCTCCATTGACCGCGAAGACCCAGAGTGGTTCCAAAATGTCGTCGATATACTCCCCTTGGGTGAAAAATTAGCGGGACAGCTAACAAGTAAAGGGTTGTTCCAGCGCCAAGAAAAGAAAGGGTTTCTCGGTCTCTCAAAAACGATCACCTTCCCTTTCAAAGACAAAGCGCTGGCAACCACTTTCTTTGAGCCGGAGCGGGCCACTATGCTGCATGGGGCCAAACCAGACGCGCTAACAGCAACCCAAATCTTCATGGCCTACTGCTGGGGGGCAGAGCGTCCTTGGAAACTGTCCCGGCAAGAAAATAAACAGTATGAGAAGCGATGGGACGCACTATTTGGCGACTATTGGGGCTGGTACGATAAATCAGACCCATCTGAGCCAATTGAAGGCTTAGATACCGATCTACGCTACGCCTTAGCCGACCTATCCATCTCTTGGGCCACCGTCCACATGACCTACATCATGGATGATGCCAGAGAAGCGAGAGAATGGTTCTTCTAAGGATTGGGGGTTCCAAAACCCCCTTAGCTGAAACGTTATATTCGTAATTACCGTATAGATTACTGTAAGCAGTTGCTTGCGTAATTTATCAATTCGTGTCATAAACAGACGCTGTTCTTTTTGGAGACTTAATTATGGAATATGGAAACTTATTATCAAGGGCTTGGAAAATCGTCTGGGCCAACAAATGGCTATTTGTCTTAGGCTTCCTGGCCGCGCTAGGCAGCGGTGGCGGCAGTGGCAGCAGTAACTTCAATCCAGGGTCATCTAGTGGCTCTAGCTCCCCAAGCCCTGGTGAGATTATGGATACCTTGAGCGATTTAGCCCCTTTCCTTATCGCTGGCATCTGTTTCCTGATTCTGCTAGCCATTGGTCTTTGGCTGCTGCGCTTAATTGGCGAAGCTGGCATGATTGAATCCGTTGACCGCATTGAAGGGGGAGAGACTTTGACCTTAAAGGATGGTTTCCGAGCAGGAACAAGCCACCTTAAGAAGATGGTCGGATTAAATCTACTGCTTTATGGCCCATTCCTCCTTATCGGGCTGCTCATATTTGGTGGATTCGCCTTCTTTATCATCGGTAGTATTGGAACAGAGAGTGAAGAACTGCTAGCTGGCGGCTTTGGGTTATTTGGCCTTTGCATTGTTCCTTTAATTTGCCTGCTAGGTATTGCCAGTCTAGTAGTCAACTTTGTTTATCCAATGGCTCAGCGAGGCATGATACTCCATGATTTAGGCGTTACCGACAGCGTTCGTCATGGTTGGGAAATCTTGCGGAAAAATCTGGGCGAGATTTTGATTTTGGCAGTCATCTTCGTTGCAATCGGCTTTGCCGTTGGCATAGCAATTGTTGTAATCGCTTTACCCATTGGGCTGCTATTCATCGTGCCAATAATCTTAGCTGTCATTGAAGGTGGAACTATTCTCACCGCCGCAACTATTATTTTTGGCATCTTGGGCGTCCTCACCTTCGTCCTACTATCAGCCGCAATTAGCTCAATTCTTAGAACGTTCCAATCTACCACCTTCACGCTTGCCTATCATGAGTGGGCGGGCAAGAAAACGGTAAAAACGGCCATTTAAGCCCTATGCCAACTACAAATCTATAAAAAAGAGGCGGCTTTTTAATCGCCTCTTTTTTTTATTCGTCCACCCGAATAGCTGATTAATGTTCGAGTATACCCATCTTCAACCACAACATCGAGCCTTGTAAAAGTTACCTCTTTGGCCGAAACGGTGTAATTCACTAATCGCCTGCGGCAGTTGATTCATCGCTGCTATCCCTAAACACCATCATAGCCAAGGGCCGCCAAGGTTGGCCCCAATCGTTCTATCACATATTGTTGTTCGGCCGTATTCAACCGATTCCGCCATCTGCCTATCGAATCGGCATTCAACGGCCGTGCCAACCCTTTATGATGGGCCTGCTCCGCCTCGTGTCCCAACCGCTCCGGGTGTTGGTGAAAATTAAACATATCCGACCTGTAATCCAACCCAATAAATTCGCACAACTGCCTCAAAATCTCCTCCGGGTCTGAAACCAGCCGTTCATAACGAATTTCCAGGAACCTACCCTTATGATTTCGTTGAGGACAATCTGAAACCGCCTTCATATTACTCAGCCAGGCATCACAAGTAACTCCGAGCGAAGTATGCCAGCCAAGCTCGTGGATAGAAGCAACCACATCACGGCCGTCCCGCAAGACGTGAACGATCTTTGCTTCTGGGAATAATCTATTAATTTCAACCAGGTGGCGGCTATTTAAGGGGGTTTTATCTCCCCACCGAGTTGCTGTCGGCTTCACCTTTTGGGCATGACATTGATAGAAAGTGTGAATTAAGTTCGCTAAACTTCGCTGGTGGGGCGACAAGGCAGTGGCTTTGGCATAAAAATCTTGAAGGGTCATCTCCCACCATAACACAGAGGAGCTAGCCGCGACAGTTGCCCCAAACAGCCGAACAGTATAGTGCCAGGGGAGATACCGATGAATACGTTGAAACTGAAGATATAAATTGCGGATTAGCTTGAATTCAGGCGGTATGTGAACGGTCGGATTTTGAATGAGCATGGCTCGGAGCAAAGTTGTTCCAGAACGGCCGCTCGACACAATAAAAAATGGCGGGGTCTTGTAAACAGTATCTTCTGACCGGAGGGGGTGAGGTGAAAATAGGCGGCCAGTCGTCTTTAGCAACAACCCAATTGGCGCCAAGCGAGATTTTATCGGCATAGCGCCTCATAAACTTCATCATGTCGTTCGGCAGCAACAGGCCAGGCCAATTCTGAAACAGCAAAATCACGTCCGGCGGCAGCAATCTCATTGCGCCACTTAAAATCAACCAGATACCGTTCAATTAAAGATAACATGCCATCATCATCCTCATTTGGAACAGTTGGATAAATCGTCCCGCCACCATAATCAACGACTCCACCGACCCCATTCGTGACAATGGGCAGTCCACAAGCCAGCGCTTCAACAATAGCATTATTGGCACCAGAATCAATCAATGGCATCAGAAGCAAATAACTTGTTCGGTATAATTCTCGCAATCTTTCATCAGAAATACCAGAATGCCAGCGAACGGCAGGTAAATCCATTAGCGATTGAAAATGGGGGTCTTGCTGCTTCTGAAAGGCTGAAACAACGAGGTCGAAACCCACCTGAGGCAGCGTTTGAACCATGCTTTTTACTAGCCTAGCTAGCATGGCTGTATTCCGAAAAATCCGGCCAATAAACAGCAGACGAGGAACCTTTGGGAAGCGGGTCATCTCGGTTGGATGGAAAAAATCTGTATTAACCCCATGTGGCACAAATTTTACCCGTCCACTCCCCACAAATTGTTCATACCAGCCAATATCACGTCGGTAAAGAACAAGAGCAGAAGCAAGTTTAGACAAATAGGTACGCTGTTCTACCGTAATTAAATTAACTTGAGGATTATGAAGGGTCGATATCAGGCGTTTAGGCGCTTTATCTCCGAACCGCTCAAGAAAAGGAAAGGCGCTATCAAAATTTATCAAGTGATAGACAGACCCTGGCTGGAGGCGGCGCGTATAAATATGGTAAAAATACCACTCGTGAAGGTTTCTGTAAGCTTGCGTGTTCGGTCGAATTGGATTGCGACCAATAAGACGACCAAGACGATTTAACAAGCGAGATTTACGGCCGATATGGTAATGTTTTGTTCCGGCCTTGATTCGGCTCATATGATGGGGCAGTCGAATATAGCCAGTATATTTCCCCCAAATCTTAATTTTTTCGGTTAAATAATAAACATCCACAGCCACTAATCCTTAGGTTTCGTGGCTAAGAGTACCTCCGGTTCACGTTGTGTCAACAAACGGCCAGCCAAGCTGGACCCATACCAAAAGAGCATGGCCCCATAAATTGGAGTAATTATTGCCCCAATAAGGGCTAACCAATCCCACCCTTGCCATAAAGCAAGGCCGAGGGGAATAAGACCTGGTAAGGAAACGAGGCCAATCAGAAATGGCATGAGGGTTCCATTTGCCATGCCAGTTAGGCAGCCCCCACCGCCAGCAAAAGGGTTTTGGCCCGACTGACTTTCAATATTGACAGGGTAGGGAAATAAGGCTGAAAAATTGAGGATAACGGCCGTACAAGCCAACGCTAACCCAATGACAGTTGGGATTAAAGAAATCGAGATGAGACTCGGTTCCCTAATAAGAGCGATAATAGACAGAACAATGATCGGAATACCATTCATGACGAATAGGGATAAGGTTTTACCAATAAACAGCCGTTGACGAGGGATAGGGCTTAAAAGCAGCATGGGCAAACCATGCAGCTCCCAACCCAACATATTTTGACCATTAGCCCAGAAAATTAATAGGGAGTAAACGACGGTTCCTCCCACAACAACGGCATTAACTATTTGTGGAGAGAATCTGCCTTCGGTCGAGCCAAAAAACAATGGATAAACGGCGGCAAAGACCGGCAGTAGATACATATAAACGAGACCAATTCGACTTTGCGGAATTCGCCATCTGAGCTTTAAATCTTTGACCGCAATGGCCCGAATATCGGCCGGAATCCACTGCCAAAAACGACGGCCGTTTTTAGCCTCTTTAGGCTGAGCAGTTTTTGCTTTTTCGGCCGTTCTCCCGCCGCCAATCAAAAAGCCATCGCCCGTAATTAGCCGATGGGTCACCTGCCACCACAGAAAAGCGATCAACCCCACCCACAAAGCGCTATATCCCAACCACAATAAGCTCCCGCCCCAAGCCCCAATAGAGGCTTGTTCAATAGCTTTAGCTGCGGCTCCAGGGGGCAGCCATTTCATCAAATCTAACGGCTGCCAGGTTGCCAAGAATTGTTCCGGGTCTCCTGGCCCTGCATCAAAAAGATTCTCGAAAACGCCCTGAAAGCTTGATGAGATGAGCCAACAACCCATCCCAAAAAAGGCTCCGACAATCATCGAAATATCTCTAAATCGGCGGCTCCGAAGAACTCCGCCTAAGGCATTAATAATGGTCTGGCTAGTTAAAACCATCAACAAGTAACATAGAAAAACGGCAATCAGCACAATTGGCAAAGAGAATCCCAGACCAAAGCCAACAAGGATGGCAAGCACAAAGGGCAAGAAAAAGTAGGTCGGATAATCCAGTAGGGTTCCTAGAAGCAAATGGGCCAAGAAGTCACGGCGGGAAATAGGGTATACGAGTAAGCGGGTCGGGTCCAAACCCTCATTCACATTAAATGATAGAACAGGAGCGATACTCCAAATTAACCAGCTTACTATCAAGACAAACCCTAACAGTTGGGCTGGCCAGTGGTCGGGCAAGAAAAGGTAGCCCGCGCCGGTGGCTGTGGCAAAGCCGATCATAACCGGGGTCAGGACGAGGATAGTCGTAACGGCCGAAATCATCTTCGCTTTCTCGCCCATAAATTGACGGAAAGAAAGTTTGCTCCGAAGTTTCAACAGCTCCTTTTGTTGTCGCCAATCCAGCCCGATTAACCCAGCCATGACAATTTCCTTTCCCCTTCCCCATCTTTTTGGCTGGCTCCAACCGCTTTAAGGAATAAATCTTCAAGCGTGGCATTTTCGCCCGCCTCTGCTCGTTGACGAATCTCTTCAATTGTACCTTGCGCCACTAATTGGCCTTCGTTGATGACTGCTAATTGGGTACAAAGCCGTTCGACAACCTCTAAGATGTGGGAAGAGAAAAAGATAGTGGTTCCTTGTCCGGTAAGTTGGCGTAATACATTGCGAATAACCCGGCCCGTAATCGCGTCAATCCCTTCAAAAGGCTCATCTAAAAATAGCACCCTGGGGGTATGAATGATTGCCGCCGCCAGGGCCGTCTTTTTTCGCATCCCCTTTGAGTAATCGACGATCATCTTGTCGGCATCATCAGTTAAATCCATCAAATCTAACAGCTCTTCAGTCCGTTGATTAACCGTTGTCTCGTCTAAGCCATACATCGTGCCAGCAAAACGAATGAACTCCCGTCCCTTTAACCTTTCGTAGACGTTCAACCATTCTGGCAATACGCCAACTTGTTTCTTGGCTTCCAGAGAATCTTGCCAGATGTCAATGCCTCGTATGCGGGCAGTGCCGGAGGTCGGCCGTAATAACCCGACTAACATCTTAATCGTCGTTGACTTACCAGCGCCATTCGGCCCCAAAAAGCCAAAATACTCCCCCTCGTCCACTTGCATATTCAGACCATTGACAGCCAATTTCTTATCAAACTGTTTGGTCAAATCAATGGCTTCAACTGCTGCAACACGCATTAAAAACTCCTTCAAGCTGAGGCTGCAATTCCATATTTTATTGCATCGTCAGCCCTTAACTGGGAAACGCCTTAGGGTAAAAATGATAATCCTCAAGAACCTCTACGCTATATTGTACCAACTGTTGCAAAAAATTCGTTAAAAATGAGGGTTGACAAGCCCCGCCTTCCTATGCTATGGTGTACCCGGCTTTCAATAAAGTCAAAATCTTTTTTAGGAGACGCAGATACGACGATGATTAATATAATCAACAACAAAGTGCTTGTATTTGTTAGCCGTGATAATGGTGGAGCATCTCTGCCTTGTCGTAGTGCGTCTACTGCCTGAAACTGACTTAACATAAAACAGTAAAGGCCGCAGCGCACAACGAAGTGCCTGCGGCCTTTTTGTTTTCCCCCCTTGCCGGATTTTTCCCCGGAAACCCCAACAAAAAGACAGAAAAGCCTCAAGCACGCCTGGTGTGTGTCGTGATGTGTAATGCGCACTACGTAATTTGGTAACGCGTTATTTACAGTCCCTTTAACCAATTACAAATTACCGCTTACTGTTTACTGACTACCGACTACTGTTTACTGTAAACACCTATTTCAAAAGGAATCTTATGGACATAAAAGCAATCATTTTCGACTTCGGCGGGGTCTTGGCCCGAACGGCCGATCGCAGCAGCCGCCAAAACCTGGAACGGCGATTGGGTCTGGCCGAGTGGGAATCAGAAAAAATCGTCTTCAACAGCGAGATGGGTCAAAAAGCCCAACGAGGTGAAGTGACCAACCAGGCCCTCTGGCAGTTCGTCGCCGACCGCCTATCGCTCTCCCCAGAGGAGCTAGAGCGGTTCCAAAAAGAATTCTGGGGTGGCGATGTCCTTGATGAAGGACTAGTTGATCTGATTAGAACCCTGAAAGCGAATTACACAACCGCCCTAATCAGCAACGCAACCGACGGTTTACGGCAGACCCTCACGGGTAAATATCCTATCGCCGATGCCTTTGACCTGATTGTGATTTCGGCCGAAGAGAAAACGATGAAACCCGGGCCAGAAATTTACCTCAGAACGCTCGATAGACTAGGCGTTAAAGCGGCCGAATCAGTCTTTATCGACGATTTTGCCGAAAACATTGCCGCTGCCCGCGACCTCGGTATGTACGCCATCCACTTTAATCCATCCGTAGACGTTGACGCCGAACTTAAAAAGCTTGGCGTCAACCCATAGAGCGAACAGCCTGCTCGTTCAAGTTGGAGATACTTTCAACCAACCATTATAGGAGATGAAATCATGTTACAAGAACAAACAAAATCAACAACCATTGAAGAACGTTTTATCGTTCGCCCGCCCAAAATGTCCGACATGGAAGATGTACTAGAAATGTTGGAAATCTGCGACATCCATGCCATAGGGGAAGTAGAAGTGTCAATTGATGTCTTACAAACAGACTGGACATTACCCACCGTGAGCCTTGAAAGAAATTTTCGAGTCGTGACTACCCAGAACGGCCGTGTCATCGCCTTCGCCGAACTATGGGATACAGACGAACCCTTGGTTATGACCTGGGCCTGGGCCAGAGTCCACCCCGAATTTGAAGGTTTGGGCATCGGCACCTACCTGCTGGAATGGTCTGAACAAACCAGCCTCGAATCAATGGCACGAGCGCCTAAAGAAGCTCAGTTCACCATCCAAGCGGGCGCAAAAAGTACCTACCAACCGGCCAACGATTTGCTCATCAATCAGGGTATGAAACTCAACCGGATCTTCTCAACGATGATGATTGATTTGGACGAGCAGCCAGACGCGCCTCAACTGCCAGGCAACATCGTCATCCGGCCAATGCAGTCTGTAGACCAATTACCCGCTGTCGTTCACGCGATTGAAGATTCATTCCAAGACCATTGGGGCTACGTTGAACAGGACTTTGAAAAAGAGCTGGCCCATTGGCAGCATATCGTCGATACCGACCCCACCTTTGACCAAACACTTTGGTTCTTAGCAATGGATGGCGACCAAATTGCTGGTTTTTCCATTTGCAAGCCAAATCACGGCCCGAATTACAACACAGGTTGGGTCGATGTTCTAGGTGTGTTGCGTCCCTGGCGAAAACGAGGTCTTGGGCTAGCCCTGCTGAAACACAGTTTCGGTGAACTATACCAACGCGACAAAACGAAAGTTGGGCTTGGCGTCGATGCCGACAGCCTAACTGGTGCAACCCGCCTCTATGAACGGGCCGGTATGCGCCCCACTCGTCAATTTAACACCTATCAGAAAATTCTCAGACCCGGTATCGACATGATTAAACGTACCGCTGAAGAATAATTGTCTGCGGTCGGCATTTTAAGAATTTTGTCGGCCGCAGATTTTACAAATTTGGAGGAATATTCAATGACTCAAACAATGATTGCGGAACCAGAAATAGCCTTACGCGTCCACAATGCCTATAAAGTATTTGGCAAAGAAAAGAAACACGCCTTCAACTGGCCCTGGAAAAAGCAACAAAATGGTCAGACAACTACGAATGGAAACGGCCGAACCCAAGAATCCAATAATGGCAATGGTCGCGGGATAACAAAAGCCGTTGACCATCTCTCCTTTGAAGTCAAACAAGGCGAGATTTTTGGCGTTCTAGGGCCAAATGGCGGCGGCAAATCAACCCTAATCCGCCTCATTGCCACCCTACTTTTGCCCGATGAAGGCACTGTCACCGTTTTCGGCCATGATGTCACCGAAGAACCGCTCGTTGCCCAACAGTTGCTCAACCGTGTCTCTGTTGAAGCATCCTTTTTCAAGAAGCTCTCTCCGATGGAAAATCTGCTCTATGGCGCTCGCCTTTATGGAGTCAGCGGCAGTGAAATCCGGGAACAGGTGCAGACAATCTTGAAGCGGCTCAATATTCCAGAGAAAAATGTGAATCGGCCGATGGAAGAGATGTCTCGTGGAATGCAGCAAAAGGTAGCCATCGCCCGCGCCCTGCTCAGCACCCCCATGTTGCTCCTCTTAGATGAACCGACAACGGGGTTAGACCCTCGTTCCAAACGGGAGGTTCAAACCTTTGTCCGCGAACTTCGTGAACGGCACAACACGACCATTCTCTTGACCACCCATGACATGGTTGAGGCGGAAAATCTGTGTGATCGCATCGCCATCATGGACAGCGGCCGTATCGTCGCTCTCGACACCCCAGCCAACCTAAAAAGATTGGCCGCAGGCGACAACGGCCATGAACCAACTTTAGAAGATGTTTTTCTAGAGCTAACAGGGAAACAACTTATTAAAGAAACAGACGAACCAGCATAATGGGTAATTGGTAATTAGTAACTTCCAGCCAAAATCGGCCAACTACAAATTACCAGTTACCAAGAGGATTTACTATGACTGCAACAACAACTCACCAAATCCGTGCCTCATTCGCTTTTATGGAGCGTAACTGGAACCTCATCAAACGATACTGGGCCTGGGAAGTGGTCTGGCTAGTCTATTCCATCGCCAACAGCCTTTCAGTCAGCTACATTGGGCTAGGGATGGAGGTATTAACGGGTGAAGGAAGCGGGGTGGACGGCCGTTTCCTCGTCCTCTACCTGCTCATCGGCACCCTTGTCTGGCGCTATCTGTCCAGCCTTTTCCATTGGGTAACAGAGATTATCGCCATCGAACGCTGGGAAGGTACCATCGAATACACTTTGATGGCTCCCGTTCCGCGCCTCACCCACCTTGTCGGCCACACCCTTTTCGCCGTCGGTTACAGCATGATTTTCACCATCGTCATCTTAGGCGCAACGGTCTTGCTGTTCGACCTGGATATCAGCAACGCCAATCTAGCTGGCGGCACGCTTGTTTTGCTGGCCGGCAGCTTCTCCTTTGTCGGCATCGGGGTAATGGGAGCAACGCTACCCTTGCTCTTCCCCGAACGTGGCGCTCAAATGACCCACATCATCGTCGCCTCTTTGCTGCTTGTCTCTGGCGTATACTACCCTGTTGAGGTCCTGCCCCAATTCTTAGAATCTTTAGCCGTTTTCTCTCCAGCCTGGTATGTGTTAGAAGGCGTTCGACAAGCGCTGCTTGATGGCGCTTCATTAGCCCAATTGTGGCCTTACATCTGGCCCACCCTCGTCATCGCCCTCGTCGCCGTCCCCGGTGGCCTCTACATCTTTGACATTGCCGAAAAATATGCCAAACGTCATGGCAAACTGGCCCGAAATGGTTAAAAAAAGCCTGGCTTTTTGTCCTAATCTAATTAAAAGCCAGGCTTTTCAGCCACCACTACATAGGCACAGCTTCATATACCCTTACGCCAGAAACTGACGGACAACCTTTTGCAATCTCTTCAGCTTCCTCAAGGCTCTCGGCTTGAATGATAGTGTAGCCAGTGATGGAAGCTAAGTCTAAAGGAAGTTCGGCCGTTCCTTCACTAGAGACCTGTTTCCCGCCCCCAAAAGGATTACCACTGTCAACAATCTTATCGCCAAACGATTGAAACCATTTACCCCAGGCTTCATTCATTTCAGGTGTCTGGTTGTCTGTATGTCCGACATATAAAAAAATAAATTTTTTCATCGTTTCTCCGTGAATTAGTTTTCGCAGCCCAGAAGTTCAACTTTTCCGCCTTTTACAATAGCATATTGCTTGGTCAAAAGTTGAACTTCTTGCTTAACAATTAGCGAGCTTATTCTTCATCTAAATATTCAACATAATTCTCTAACGTTTCCTGGTCGCTGCCCCAATAGGCATGATACTGCATGACCCAATCCTGAAGGACGAGCAATGAACTGCGATTGAGGGCCAGGAAGTTGGTACGGCCGACTTTTTTTCGCAGCACCATGTCCGCCTTCTCCAACACCTTGATATGGCGGTGTATGGCTGGCAAAGAAAGCCCCCGCATAGATGCTAGCCGACCAATTGAATGTGGATGCAAGCTTAAAGCATGAACTATCTCGCGACGGTGTTTGTTGGCGAGGGCTTCAAAAATAATATCTAAATCTTGCTTGTCCTTCTGGTCAATCATATGGTTAACATCCGCGTTAACCATATCCGAACAAATGTGCTTTGTCAATAAATCGATCTACCTACTTTAAGGCATATCAGGGTCAGGAATATCTGGTAACTGGTCGGGGCGAAGAGACGGCCGTCCTTCTGCTGGATGATAATAAATTCGCTGGGTTGGGTAAGCAAATTCGATTTTTGGCTCAGCCTCAAAAGCGGTCAGTATATCTTCCCACACCTTCTCCTCTGTCCCCCGTCGTTGGCGCGGGTCAGCCAAATAGCGTAAAGTCAGCAAAACACCGCTGGGATTTACTTTTGTATAAACAATCGGGGTCAAATTATCATAGTTGATCATGTACCGTTTGGCCGCCCGCCGAATCTGTTTGCGGGCTGTCTCTGTATTTTGAACGCCATGACGCTCAGCAATTTCAACCAACAACTTCTTTGTCTTACGCCAATCGCTCTCAAAGGTTATTTCAACCGGAATTTCGTGCCAGATATAGGCAAACCCCTTACTATAGTTAGCCACTGCATCACTAAAAACCTTCTTATTTGGAACATGCAGCACCCGTCCGGTGCTTTGGTCTGCGTCAACCCAGGAGCGGATTTCCATCAGGCTGAATTGGAAGAAACGTATATCAATGACGTCGCCAGCATAGTCCCCAATTTCAATCCGGTCCCCAACCTCTAACGGCCGTCTCCAGATAATAAAAAGCCAACCAACGATGTTTGCTATAGGGTCTTGAAGAGCAATGGCTAACCCAGCCGAAAGCAATCCCAGGTACGTGGCAATCGACTGGGTGTTCGTAAACCAAATGCGGCTAACGAGAAAAAGTCCCACAACAAGAGCGGTATATTCGGTTAGCTTTCGCCAGCGGTAAAGGGTGGCAACATCCTCTGTTCGGCGAGAGACAACGGCATTAACAACCACTCGTAATAGCAGCAGGATTACAATCACAGCAAGGCTTCCAAGCAGTTTGCCTTGCAACGATTGGCTGATTTCCAGGTTGTTCTGAATCCACATCATTATCGAATCAATCATTAAACTCTCACGAAAGGCAGAAAATTTTCAGCCAATGTCAAAGCGCCAATTGTACGAAATTTGTAGCCCACTTGACAATCCCCAACTTGATATTAGAAATCTCATGCAAAGCCATTAAGACCCAAAAAAGGAGCGTTTACTTAGCAGCACTGCGTGATGTTTCCCATTCGACATTCGCTCGCTATATCCACCCAACAAAAAAGCAGCTTATGCAAAACATAGGCTGCTTTTCCTTGATTTTTTTTTAGAGTTGTGTGGTTTATATCTTAAATTAAGACCTTCATGCAAACCGCCAAACCAGTCGGTGTCGCGGACCTCGTTTTTTAATCCATTTTCCGCCACACACTTGGCAAATGAAAGTCAATAACAAATTAAGCTCGTTGGACCACGCTCAACAAGAATAACAACACGACGGCCCCGACGATGGCTACCAATAGGGTCACTAAATTAAAGCCCGCCGCAATATCAATGCCCAACAGGCTGGCTAGGAAACCACCAATCACAGCGCCGATGATACCGACGACAATGTTGGCCACAGCGCCCATCTGAGCATCACGATTCATAATCATGCTGGCAACCCAGCCAGCAACGCCACCTAAGATAATCCATAATAATATATTTACTAACACTTTTTCCTCCTCAAGTCTAAGTTAATGATGGTTAATATTGTTTACTACATCTTCATCTTAAGGGAAAAAAAAGGAATATTCAATATATATAGGTATAGATAATATACATATCAAATCATATATCTCGCCTTCCTCTAGAAATCCAAACCCAATTCTGCTATGATAGTTGTTGTATGAACGACCATCTTTTACTTGCGCCAATATTTATGGTCATGCCCCGCGCCACGGCCGTTGGTCGTGGCTGTCCCGCCTCCTTGGGGAAATACATCCGCTAACCATCTCACAAATTAATCTTACCTGATGTCCAGCGAAGCCTCCCCACCCCGGAGGTTTTTTTGTTTATTGCTATTCGTAACCCAAAAAAGCCTGGCTTCTAACAAAAACGATAAAACCCTATCAAATAAAAGCCAGGCTTTTATGACGAGGAACCTATGAACAATCCATTCTACATCACCACCCCCATCTATTACGTCAATGATGTCCCCCATCTCGGCACAGCTTACACAACCATCTTGGCCGATGTCTTGGCTCGCTATGCCCGACTGCAAGGTAAGGAAACCTTTTTCCTAACCGGTACTGACGAACACGGCCAGAAGGTTCAAGAAGCGGCCGTTAATAACCATATCAGCCCTCAGCAGCACACCGACCAAACCGTTCGCCGCTTCTTGGAAACTTGGAGCCATCTCCATATCGCACATGACGACTTCATCCGAACTACCGAACCGCGCCATAAAGCCGTCGTCTCGGCCGTTCTTCAACAGCTGTTCGACCAGGGCGACATCTACAAAGCCGACTATGAAGGCTGGTACTGCGTCCCGGACGAACGCTTTTGGACTGAGAAGGATTTAATTAACGGCAGCTGCCCCGACTGCGGCCGTTCTGTCCAACGACTAGCTGAAGCCAACTACTTCTTCCGCATGAGCCAATACCAGGAATGGCTAATAGATTATATCCAGAGCCACCCCGACTTCATCCAGCCCCACTCGCGTCGCAACGAAGTATTGGGCTTTCTAAAACGGCCGCTCAACGACCTCTGCATCTCCCGCCCCATCAAACGGCTCAGTTGGGGCATTCCCCTGCCTTTCGACCCCGACTACGTCACCTATGTCTGGTTTGATGCTCTCCTCAACTACATCACCGCTGCTGGATATGGGGAGACAGACGGCCGTTTCGACCACCTCTGGCCCCAGGCCATCCACCTCATCGGCAAAGATATCCTGACCACCCACTGCGTCTATTGGCCGACGATGCTAAAAGCGGCCCATTTACCGCTGCCCAAAACCATCTATGGGCATGGTTGGTGGGTGGTTAGCGGCCTAAAGATGGGCAAATCAACTGGCAACGCCGTCAAGCCACTCGACCTGGCTGATATTTATGGGGTTGATGCCTTACGCTACTTCCTCATCCGTAACATGAATCCCGCCCGCGATGCTGAATTCAGTGTGGCGACCGTTGACCAACGGTATCAGGCCGACTTGGCGAATAATCTGGGCAATTTGCTCAATCGATTGGTGTCTATGATCGGCCGTTTTTGCGACGGCCGTATTCCGACCCCTGGCCAACTGACAGAGCCAGAACAAACATTGATTCAGGCAGCCCAATCGTTACCTACGACCGTCTTCGACCATGTACAAACCTTCACTTTGCATGAAGGCTTAGAAAAAATCATGGCCTTCTCCAGCGACATCAACAACTATCTCCAACAGACTGGCCCCTGGCGGGAGGCCAAGAATGACAACAGTGAGCGGGTAACGACCAGCCTCTACTGCGCTGCCGAAGCGCTCCGGCTGGCCTCAGTGTTGCTCCACCCGGTCATGCCAGAAAAAACGGCCGACCTTTGGCGCCAACTCGGCTGGCAGCCCCCAACTCCGTTAAGCGACGCATTAACCTGGGGCTGTCTCCAGCCGGAAACCAAAACTAATCCCAGCCAACCGCTTTTCCCACGTGTTGAATGATCTTAATCGGATGGCCGTTTACCCCGAAACAATCTGTTTAGCGTGACGATAAACAAGTGGTGCAGCAGCTAGATAGACAACACCGACAAAGAGCAGGATGATTTCGTAAGCGGCCGTTTGCAGCATCAAGATTAGGCCAAACGACCCAACCGCAATGAGGAAGCCAACGATGGCATAAATCTTGGTGCGATGCAGCCAACTGTAGGGCAGAAAGTGAACGCCGCCCAGACCCGCCATCGCCACCGGAATCTGGCCGGGGTCAATGTTGTAAAGGACGATAAGGAAGGGGATTGCCAGGCCTTGTGAGATGGCTAGTTGGGCGGAGAGGCTCTTGAGTGGGTTCTCGTTGGACATACGGCCGTCTCCCATCATCCGCTCCAACTGAAAAGCAGCCGGCAACGCTACCCCACCCTGGAACATGGCAACCAACGCCGATGTCTCACGCGGCAAAAAGAAAGCCAAAATACCTGTAATGATAAAAGTAATACCATAACAAATCAGAAACGGCGCACCCCCGGCCGAACTGGCACTCACCTCGTCTAACGCTTGCCTGAAATCCTCTGCATGATGATCCACAAAAACCTCCTGACAACAATTGTTTCTCAGCTTCAAATACTATACAGACTTCTTTCCAAATCATCCACTTTCACGACCTCTTGAGCTGTATCTAACAAAAGATATTTGCGGGCTTCCAACGGCCTGGCGTGGCTTCCACTTGCTAAACGAAAATGACTATCCCCAACAGATTGATAACCATCTAACACATTAATATGACCAGCTACTATTACTCTTTGCGGCCAATATCCCTTTGACAATACCTGAAGCATCTTTGTAACTACGTCCAAATAGGCACTCTTACCGAATTCTATTTCACATTTGGTAAATAATGCGGATCGCAAATATTTAAAGTCTGGGTCCATCGTCACGAAAAGTCCACGCAGTAAATCATCATAGCGGGGGTCATCTTCTTTTGTCACTGCAAGATAATGTTGGGCTAGTTCACCATAAGTCTCTACGCCATTCAATTTAGCGTAAGCCTTACGCATTGCCTCAATACCCATTTCTATTAACAGAGCATTGGCTTTTGCAAGAAACGCTTCATGACTCCAACTAAAAACCTTTATTGCCACTCTAGCATCAAGCATAGTCGGAGTTGCTCCTGCGTGGGTAATAGTAACGCCAGCGGCTGTACGCAAATAAAACGGCAACGACATGAATAGTCCTATTATCTCTGAGCGATGAGATGACTGGCTCAGAGAAGCTTCAAATTGAGGAGTAAATTCTTTCTTACCCTTCGCCAATCCAAATCCATAGATGTGTGGTAGTTCATGGTTTCCGCAAAGGTAAATTGCGCTATCATTATAAGCAGCCTGCAATTGTAGAAAATCCAATACGATTTCCAACGATTTATCTGGTATCGATTCTAAATTTGAATGGATCAAATCACCTGTAAAAATGATTCCGTCAACATCCCCTTTTTGATGCAAATTAATGAATCTGTCGCGGCAACTTTGGTAAGTTTTCCAATCGCCATGCAAATCGGTCACGACCATAACTTTACCGGAATTTATAGACCACAATCTTGGATATTGTTTTTCAATATGAAGGGTCATATCTCTCACTCGGCCGTTCCAACCACAATCAACACCCTCGGCACTTCTGCCAGCAACCCGCCATCCTCAACCAACGGCTCTTCTATCTTCTCCAGTCGAAATCCGGCTGCAATCAAGCCGTTAATATAAGTAGATAATGTTCGATGATAAGCGCCCATGTGGCCCCGCACCCCATCACCCCCTGACTGCCAATAGCCTTCGGTTCCATAACGACGGACGATATAGGCAACCGGATTGCCGTCAGCATCATCCAACGTCGGCAGCTCATCTGGCAGGTAGAAGGGGTTTTCAAAACAAGGATGGAGCAGTGAAAAGGCGAATACACCGCCCTTTTTGAGGACTCTGTGAACGGCCGTAAACATCGCTTGATGATCGGGAATGTCCATCATCGCCATTTGGGAAACGGCCATATCGAACGAGTTGTCTGCCAACGAACTGAGCGTTTGAGCATCATCGACTTGGAAGGTGAGTTTGTCGCTGTTGCTTCGTTGAACGGCCGTCTCAATCAAGGCGGACGACAAATCTACCCCAACCACCGCTCCCGCTCCCAAGCCAGCTAAGTGTCGAGAAAGATAACCTTCACCGCAGGCAACGTCACAGACCTGCGCCCCCAATAATCTCGTCCCTAGCACAGCCTCAAAGCGCGATAATAACACCTGCCAAAAGCCCGTCTCCGCCGCCAATGCCCGGTCAACGAAATCAATATAAAACTGCTGATGCTCATCATAAATCGTCTTGTTCATAGCTTTGCGTCCTTGGCCACTTCGCGTAAGGCGTTTCTTCAATGGTGTGATAGCTTCTATATCGGTGGCGCATCCTTCCAAAACGACCGTTTATATCCAAAGACTGACCGTAATTTAGCTCTTGTTTCGCAAAGGTCAATCGCCATGCGCTGCCAGCATTCATCGTTTTATCTTCCATTATCAACAGACCGCACCTTGAAAATCATTTAGCATAAAGTTAATCTATTATCCAATCAGTATGCTTGCCTAAATGAAGTCTATGCCAGGGAAAACATCTATGCAATCTAATCGGGGCTTTGCCTACCTTTCAATAGCAGATTTAGTCGTTAGAGCGGCCTATCAGATGGGCAAATCTCCCTTACTGCCAATCTTCGCCCTTTCATTGGGGGCGGGAGATGCTTTTCTCGGCTTTATCGTCTCCGTTTCCACCCTGACCGGGATGCTCTTCAAGCCCCTCTTCGGCCTCTTGTCAGATAGGTCTGGCCGTCGCTTGTGGCTCTTAATCGGTACCGGGTTTTTCACTTTTACCCCGTTCGCCTACCAAATCATTTCGTCCCCACAACAGTTACTTGCTCTCAGACTCTTTCATGGGCTGGCAACGGCCGTTTATGGCCCTGTCACCCTCGCATACTTAACCGAAAACGCCCCTACCCGCGTGGCAGAAAAAGTTGGCTGGTTCAGCCTCGCCCGTTCCGGGGGTTATATCATTGGCCCCGCTGTGGCTGGCCTATTGCTCCTTTATTTCGACCCAGTCGCCATATTCACCCTCATAGGCATTATTAGCAGTCTCGCTTTTGTCCCTGTTTTATTATTACCAGATACCGAACGGCCGTCTCCCAGCCAACAGCCACCCTTCGCCGCTCAAATTCGCCATGCCCTATCTGCCAGCATCAAATCGCCTGTCTTATGGTTGGCTGGCGGCATTGAGGGAGCCAGCTTCATTTTGCTTTACGCCGTTAAAGCCTTTCTGCCTGTCTACGCCCTGACTGCCGACGTCTCGGTTGCGGTCGTTGGCGGGCTTTTCGCCATCCAAGAAACCGTTCATATTGTATTCAAACCCATAGGCGGCCGTTTAGCTGATAGATTTGGCTATCTGCCCATGATTGGCCTGGGCATGTTTCTGTTAGGCAGTGGCACCATCTTCATTGCGCAAGGACAAGGACTAACCACGTTGGGGATTGCCGCTTTGCTACTCGGAACGGCTCAAGCCCTAATCTTCCCTGCCTCAATTGCCTTGCTGGCTGCCCACCAAACAGCAGCTGAGCGGGGCAGCGCCTTCGGGTTGCTTGGGGCCATGAATAATGGTGGCAAGGTCGCTGGCCCAGTTATTGCCGGCCTCCTCATGGCTCGTTTCGGCTTTATCGTGACCTTCAATATCTTGGGGGCGACATTATTAATCAGTGTTGCCCTTATCATGACCTGGCTGTTTTTCCAAAACCCTTATCTGGAATCTACCATTCCTGTAAAGGCAGAGGTCTATATCGAGATTGAAAACAGGCATATATTGCCGCCTTCACACGAGTGACAATTCTCTGTTTGCTCTGTGGTAAATGTCCTTAGCTATTATTTGCAAAGAAAAAGTAGCACGATTTATAATCAGAAGATGAAGCGGACCATTTGGCTGCTTGTCGCAGTATTTTCCAGTTCAATCATCCTCATTCTCACACTTGCCTCCCCTTCTTTGGCGCGTCCCCAACCTATCACGGCCGAAAATCCCCCTGAACCACCTTCTTCAAATAATACCTTTCAAGACATCATCATCTATCTCAAAGAAACGGCCGACCTCACGGCTGCAACATTACCCCAGGAAAAAATCGCCCGGCGCACTGAAATCATTCAACGTCTACAGACAACCGCCACCTCGACCCAGGCCCAACTCCTTTCCTATCTTGAAAACGGCCGATCCGCCGGACTGGTTCTCGAATATGAGGGGCTTTGGATAACCAACGCCATTATCGCTACCGTTCAGCCCAACCTAATTGACTATCTCAGCCGCCAGCCAGAAGTAGCCCACATCTCATCCAATGACCCAATCCCTTTGCTCTCCAATCAACAGGCAACGGCCGTTTCCATTCCCGACCAATTAACCTGGGGGCTGAATCAGATTCGCGCTCCCCATGCCTGGAACGGACTAGGCATCGACGGCAGTGGCGTCACCATCGCCATATTAGATACCGGCGTTGATTGGCGACATCCCGATTTGCTAAACAACTATCGTGGCAACCTCCCCAACGGTAGCAACCATGTTTACAACTGGTATGATTCTGTCGGCTATTCGGCCGTTCCTATCGACCCCAACGGTCATGGCACCCATGTCGCTGGAACGGCCGTTGGTTCACCCTTCATCGGCGTCGCCCCTGGCGCAAAATGGATTGCTGTCCGGGCCTTAGATGCTAACGGAGCTGGGCAGCCAGGGGATATTCATCTGGCCTTCCAATGGCTGCTCGCCCCTGGCGGCAACCCAGCCAAAGCGCCTGATATTGTAAACAACTCCTGGACCGGCGGGCCGGAACTTACCGAATTTATGCCCGATGTGGCCGCCCTGAAAGCGGCTGGCATCATCCCCCTATTCGCCGCTGGCAACCAAGGGCCAACGCCTGGCTCTGTCGGTGCGCCAGCTAACTATCCCGATACCTTGGCTATTGGGGCCAGCGATGATTTTGATGCTGTGACCTGGTTTTCCAGCCGAGGCCCATCAGGCATAACCAACGAGTACAAGCCGGATTTTATCGCCCCAGGCGCACACGTCCTATCTTCCCGACCCAATGGCAGTTATGCCTACCTGAACGGCACTTCAATGGCAACGCCCCATGCTGTTGGCGCATATGCCCTGCTTCTTTCAGCCAACCCCTCGCTGACCAGTGACCAAATTACAGGCTTAATAACCAACACGGCCGTTCCCATCGCCCAAACCCATCCCAACCACGACAGCGGCTGGGGCCGTCTTGATATCTATAATGCCTTGCAAAGCCAGGTAACGACAGGGTTGTTAACGGGCAACATTCAAGGGGGCGGCCAGCCGATAGCTAACCTGACCTTGACCATCACGACCCCTTCCGGCGCTCAACTTCCTTTCGTAACCGGGTCAGACGGCCGTTATCAAGCGAACCTTCTGCCTGGAAACTACACTATAACAATCAATCAATTCGGGTTCCAGCCTTTTCAATGGACAAATGTAACCGTTCAAGCCAACCAGACGACCAATCAAAATGTCAGCCTAACGTTGCTGCCCAATGGCACAATCAGTGGCGTAGTCAACGAGTTAGGCAGCGGCCTGGCTCTGAGCGGTGTCATTCGAGTGATCAATACCCCAGTTGTCATTTCTACATCGGCCAATGGTTGGTATAACGGCCGTCTCCCAGTTGGTCAATATGAACTAATAGCGGCCGTCTCCGGCTTTCGGCTGGGCCGAGCGACCGTCAATATCACGTCCAACGGAGCAGCCATCCAGAATTTTGCCCTTGTCCCTGGGCCGAAGACGCTCCTTGTTGATGCTGGGCAAGTCAAATACGATAGTCAAGCTTTGTCATTCATGACCGCCCTAGAGGATAACGATTACAGCTTTGATTATTGGCCCGTTCAAGACCCGAATAGCGATGCGCCCACCTTAGATGACCTCACAGATTACGAGGTTGTCATTTGGTCTGACCCGGTCGATGCTCCTGGCGACATCGAGGCATCTCAAACCCTTTCCGACTATTTAGGCTTGGGCGGCAACCTTCTCATCAGCGGCCAAAATATCGGTCAGAAAACGCAAGACCCGATAAGCTCGCCCTATTGGTGGGAAAATCAACTCCAAGGTCAATATCTCGACAAAGCGGATCCGGCTACGACACTAACGGCCGATTCTAACTCCCCTTTCGCTGGCCTAACCCTAACCTTAAACGGCCCTGATAGCGCTATCAACCAACTAGGGGTAGATATTGTCCGTCCCCTGCCCAGAACCCTTACCAAAGCCGCTTTCCAATTCCCTGATGGGCAAGCGGGGGGCCTCTATTCCGATTTTTGCGGCCCCTATCATGTCGTTTATCTTGGATTTGGCCTTGAAGGGGTATCAGGTGCAGATAATCGAGCGGCAATCATTGAGCGCAGCTATGGCTACTTCGCCGAGCCAGAGCCGCTCGCTGGGGTCCAATTCCAACCAGACAGCATCTCCAATCTAGTGGCTCCTGGCAGCCGCCTAACTTACACCCTCTCCTTGGTCAATCGCAACGAAACCATGACCGACACTATTAGCCTCAACTTTGGCGGCACAAGTTGGAATACGCATCTCATCACCCCAACCCTTACTATTGGCCCGTGCAAACGAGGCGAGACCACTGTCACGATTGACATACCCAACACGCTGCCCCAAGATCATCAAGAATCCTTTTGGCTCCGGGCGACTTCAGGTAATGTACCAGCGATTCAGGATGACCTTCCGTTTACTTTTAGTGGGCCAGGCAAAATACTGTTGGTCGATGACGACCGTTGGTACGACCGCAAAACCATCTATCAGGCTGCCCTTGATGAAGCGGGTGTTACCTATGATTTCTGGGAGATTGAACCGATACCTGGCGGGCAAGGCAGCCCGCCGGGTGAGTTGCTGAACTATTATGACATCATTCTTTGGTACACGGGCTATGATTGGCTTCAACCGATTACCGACGAGGAAAGTCAAAGCCTTTATGAATATCTGGCTCAAGGCGGCCGTCTTTTCCTCAGCAGCCAGGACTATCTTAGTCACCATCTGGATGACCCGCTCACCCAATCGTTCTTTAACCTTCGCCAATTTACAGAACCATTGACCCCAACGGCCGCTTTCGGTGGCCCAGAACTAGCGCTCTGGAGTGACCTTGCAGGCCCATTGTCGCTTGCCTATGGCCCTTATCAGAATTTCAGCGATGGCATCGTTCCTGGCTCAAATAGTCGAGTCTCCCTTTGGCATAATCAAGGCATGGCGGCTGGAATATACAATGAAGGAGCTACCGCTGGTGGCATTCCCTGGCAGTTAATTTTCTGGGCCTTGCCATTTGAAACCCTTCCGATGGCACATCAGGCAACAGCCATGAACCAATTGGTCGGACAGCTAAGTGATATAGGTGATTCTACTTTTACGGCCGATCAACGTGTTGCCCCAGCCAGCGGCCTAGGAATGACCCGAACTTATACACTAACGCTCAAAAATCAGGTCGCTACCCAAGACAATCAGCTTTATATGACAAACACCCTTCCGGCGGAGTTAGACATTGATTTAGCCACCCTAACTGGCGGCGCTATCTATGATGCCGTTAACCACCAGCTAAGCTGGCAAGGCACGCTTTCCCCTGGTCAAAGCCACACCATTCAATATCAAGCCGCCCCAAACCAACCCATGCCAAATGGCAAACAAGTTGATAATCAAGTTGAGATTTTTTACGAGTATCATGGCCTAACCATTAACCGGATAGCCAGCTATTGGATAAATGCCCCTGACTTAAGCGTTTCCACCTTCCAGGTTTCACAAGCAAACGCCTTCCCATATGAAACTATCGTCTTTGCGTTAGCGTTGAATAACAATGGTCTGACAGCAACCAACAACGCCAGCGCCACCTTGCGCTTGCCGGATGGGTTGGGATTGCTAACTGACACCTTGCAAACGACGGCAGGAACGGCCGTAATCGAAGGTCGTTTCCTCAATTGGCAAGGAGGTATCGGCCTCAATCAGACAATAACCGTTAGTGTTATGATGACCACGCCCTTCAATCTTTCTCCGATCTGGCTGCCAGCAACGGCTATCATATCTGACCAAATGACCCCAATCATCGTGAAAGATGCGTTACTTTTCTTAACTCCATATCAATCGTACTTTCCAACCATTGCCAAGCCTGAGTAGAATCAGTATGATACAATCTACGAGAAGCAATTGAAGCAAAACCTTATTAGGATAATGAATGACCGAAGAAATCAAAGTTGTCTATGTTGAAGATGAGCCAAGCATTGCTCGACTCCTATCGAGCGGTCTGGGGCTGTTTGGCATAACCGTCCACCCCATTTTTATGAGCGCCGAAGATCTGTTAGAAGAAGTAGATGGCGATGCCTTCAACAGTGCCGACATCCTTATGTTTGATATTCGATTACCTAAGATGACCGGGGTAGAATTAGCTCGTGAACTGCGGACGAAAGGCGAAAAACGGCCGTTCGTTCTCGTCAGCGCCTGGCCTTCCCCTGGCAAAGATAAGCTAGACGAGATTGGAGCCATTTTCCTCCCCAAACCATTCGACTTCCCCGATGTCGTTCAAACGATTCAGCAGTTAGTTTAACGCCTAAGAGTTTGACTTTTCATCCCAATCTAAAATCCCATACAATGGCCCAAGACGCAAAATTGGTAACCTTCCTTTGCGATCTAGCAATGAGTCTCTTCTTTCAAATCAAGTTACATCTATTACCCGCGCCCGTGCCACCCTCACCAAATCCTTTACCGCTAACTGGATGTCCAACCCTCTTTTCCCTGCGCTGACATAGATTTGGTCAAAATTTTCGGCCGTCTTATCCAAATAAACCGCAAACCCTTTATTCACCAACGCCAAAGCCGAAATGCCGCCAACCATCAATCCCGTCAACGACTCGGCCTCATTGTGACTCGCCATCTTGACCTTTTTCTCTCCCACCGCCTTAGCCATCTTCTTGAGGTTCAACTGTCTATCAGCCGGAACCATCACCAGCATCGGCTTCTTGGGCGGCCGCAAAACCACCAGCGTCTTATAAACTTGCTCTGCTGGAACGCCCATCTCCTCCGCCACAATGACCGCATCCCGCTCCGAAGCTGGATATTCAAATACCTGATAAGCCACTTTTTTGCCTTCGAGCAGACGCATAGCTAAAGTCTTTTCTGTCATTTTTCAATGACTGCCTTATAGGCACCTAAAACCTCTCCGGCCGAAGGTCGATCCCGCGTTGAAATGCCCAAATGCGCCCAAGCAATTCGGCCGTCTTGCCCCACAACATACGTGGCCGGATAAGGAATCAATCGCTCTTTCGGGTCCTGGTCATTAAACAAGCCCCAAGCCCGAATCACAGCCTGATCCATATCGGCTAATATAGGAAAGGGTAAATTCCGCCGCCCTTGCAAAGCTAGATTATTCCCAATGGCCTGTGGCGAAATAGCTAACAACTCCCCACCCGCCGCTTGAATTTCTGCATATCCCGGAACCAACTGAACCAGTTGGCGCTGACACCAAGGTCACCAGTCACCTCGATAAAAAATGATGATTGCTGGCCCTTGGGCAAGAACGGCCGATAACGAAATAACGGTACCATCCGTATCAGGCAACGAAAAATCTATTACCCGCTCGCCCACTCCTAAAACAATGTCATCATTTGGATGTTTACTATTCATTGACATTATCCAATTTTATAAATAATCTTGACCAATTTATCATTAACCCTAATAGTATAGTGAATTTGTACTAAACAAGCTCAACAGCCGCTAAATTCCCTTACAATTCTCCTAAATTTTTTGCTCAGACTTCACACCATACGCTTGCATCCTGTCTATAAAGTTGTATCCTATTATAATATTTATACCTAATGTGCAACTATTAGGCGGATACCAAACCATCTAAATGGAGAGGTGGCCGACCAAGTTGCAAGTTAATAAACACACAAACTGTGTGTGAAAGTACCTTACGAATTAAACGATGCTGATAATGCCAGAGGTCATGAGCACGTGTTTTGGCGATATGGAAGCGTTCGGTCAAATGAGAACCGACCGTTTCCACCAATTTGCGCCAGCGACTACATGTTTTGAGAACAGCCAACGGTGGTTTTTCGGTCATGTTTTTACGAGCCGGAATCACCAGTTCAACATAGCGCTTGCGGGCCAGATTTAGCTGACGGAAGCCATCAACAAATCCTTTGTCAGCCGGAACGACGCCTTCAAATCCGGCAACCAGGTCATCTAATAGTTGGCTATCATGTGGTCGAGCAGGTAAAAGAGGGTAATCAATAATCATTCCGGCCCGAGAGATTCGCAAGCCTAGCTTGAACCCATAGTATTTCATATCTTTAGCCGCACAAAACCCATAATCAGCTTCAGGTTTGAAACAGCGGTCCCGACCACTGCGCGTGTAAGTGCAAACAGGCAAAGGTAACGTGTCTATGACTTGGACTGTATCAGTAGCCTGGCCACTAATTTGAGTCAATCTTTGCTGAATCTGGGCTTTGACACTCCACAAGTTAGCCGCTTGGCGTACAAATCCTGTTCTTTCCCTCAGTTTTGGGAAAAATGACTGATAATGGGCCTGAAAATAGTCGAAGATAGCTTCATCTTTGCTCAAACCAAAGTATTCACCGCAGATTTCGATGGTGATTACTTCTTCGTCGGTCAGGGCTGGTTGAAATCCACGCCGACGAAGCCGTTGTCCGGCAACAACTGCTTGATAATTTTCGCACACCAAAAGGTAGACCATGATGATAAAATACTCTCTAGACATCGGATTTTCTCCTTTTTGAATAGGTTGGTTGGTACCTCTATTCTACTTGGAGTTATCCGATGTCAATCACTGAAAAAGTCGCACATTAGGTTATTTATATGCCCTAGTGATAAATCTGAAAATTGCAAAACAACTGAGCCTAATACCAATGCAGTAGGCTCAAATATCATCATTTCACAAAAACTAAAAATAGTTAGTTATGAATGACAAACCTGTAATTCTTTACATAGAAGATAATCCTGATAACAGGATGTTGGTATTTAGAATTCTTCAGTCAGAAGGATTTGAAGTTCACAGCGTTCCCGATGGACAATCGAGCTTAGAATTTCTAAAGAACAAAATCCCAGACCTCATCCTCATGGACATTAATCTTCCCCATATTGACGGCTACACAATGACATCTCGCCTTAAACAACGGACAGACCTTATCGGCGTTCCAATAATCGCCCTCACCGCAAACGTGATGAAAGGTGACCGGGAAAAAACATTGGAGGCCGGGTGTGATGGCTACCTTCAAAAACCAATTGATGTCGATCGCATAGGTGATCAAATACGTTCGTTTCTACCAGTTGAACCAATCAACTCATCATAATTGTGAACGGGACTGAGAATGGCTCCTCAACAATCGAACCCAAACAATAAAATAAAACCCTCCCAAGCCAATGTGCTGGTTGTGGAAGACAACGTGCCAAATTTTGTCCTTGTCGCCAGACTGTTAGCCTTTATGGGGATCCAAAAATGTGAGTGGAAAACCACAGGTTGGGGCGTGGTGGAATTTGCCAAAACCATGCCCAAGGTCGATCTAATCCTGATGGACCTCGGGTTACCTCATGAAGATGGGTATGAAGCTTTGCAACAAATTCGCACCGATGACGATTTGAGAAACACTCTGGTTGTCGTTGTAACAGCTCAGGCCAGTACGGCCGAGATGCAAAAAGCCCGTCAAGCTGGTTTTGACGGCTTTATTTCGAAGCCTCTGGATCCAGATGAATTTCCAGAACAGATTCGTCGAATACTACAAGGAGAGTCTGTTTGGGAAATGGGAGCCTAGACAATGGAAGCCCATCCCACTAACCGATTTCGCTTCTTAAAAATACAATCAGGTGATCCTCGCACTGTCCGTCAAAGCCGTCTACTACAAATTATGGTTTCGATCATCGCCATATCTGGTTTCATCGGCATATTTAGTATCGCATTAGGCTACCAACCAAACCCAGATTTTCCCCAATCAGCAAATTTAGTAACAACGTTAGGACAAGCGTTAGCGATTATCATATTTACGGTCGTTACCTTCTACCTTCTCCACCACGGCCGTTTTCTTGCGGCCGTCCACATCTTCTTCATCGCCTTAAACAGCCTATTCTTCACGCTGCTTGTGACCACTGGTAATGATATTGTCTTTTCCTACCTCTTGCTTATCTCTGTCTTTGCCATTGCCTCCCTCCAATCTAATAGAATTAGCCTTCTATACTTAGTCATAATTTCGGCTGGTATCATTCTTTTTTATGCAAACACCAGTGCGGATGTAATAGGCAGCGCGTCAGAATTCATCCGGGTAGCTCTATTCTTATCTGCCCCTACCTGGTTCTTTGCCAATGACCTTCGCAATTCACGAGATAGAGCCAGCAAGTTAAGTCAAGAATTAGAGACCAGTGTGATTGAACTTGCCAATCAAACGGGACAGCTCCAGCAAATCGCAGAAATCGGCCGTGTTGCCACTTCCTCACTAGACCCAAAGAAACTCCTTTTTGATGTTGTTGACTTAATTCAAAAACGCTTTGGCTTCTACCATGTTAGCATTCTACTAATAAGCCCCGATGGAAGCAGACTCGTTCTTGAAGAGGCCAGCGGCGAAAGCGGCCATTCTTTGAAAGACCAGGGTTATCACCTAACCATGGGCCAAGTCTCTATCGTTGGCTGGGTCGCCATCAATCGCAAAGCCCGTATTGCTTTAGATGTCGGTGACGATCCCTATTTCTTCAGCAACCCCGATCTTCCCGACACCCATTCTGAAGTCGCCCTCCCACTCATCGCGCGCGGCCGTCTGCTAGGCGTTCTCGATGTCCAAAGTCGAGAAATAAACGCCTTCAAGGAAGATGATATTTCTGTGCTTCAAGTTATGGCCGACCAGGTTGCTAGCGGTTTAGATAATGCCCGATTATTCAACGAAATTAGTGACCAGGCAACGACCCTTACTGAATTACAGACGATCACCAATTTAATGAACCAACAGGCTAATACCCGCAATGCCCTCCACGTATTAGCCGACCGCCTCCCCGCTCTGTTCAACGCAGATGGTGGTGGCATCTTTCTCTATAGTCCTAAGGAAGACGCGCTCAAATTGACAGTTGACTTGAATAGTGCCTTAAATCGAATTGGGCAATCGCTTGCTCCGGGCGAGGGCCTATCTGGCTTGGCTTTCAGCGAAAATAAAACCCAGGCAGTTGAAGATTACAGCACTTGGCCCGGCCGCTCGGAACTATTCGCCCAAAACCCCTTTCATGCGGCGGTTTCAATTCCATTACGCCATCAGAATGAATCCCTCGGAACCATGACCCTCACACGCAGCCAAAAAGGACAGCCGTTCAAAAAAGATGAAATTCAAATCGCCGAACTCTTAGCCACCCAAATCGCGGCCATCATCATCAACAATCAACTCCTTGAAGAAACGCGCAGGTTGGTTAAAAGAGAACGGGCAATTAATCGAGCAACTGGTCAAATAAGGCTTAGTTTGGATGCCAAAACCATTCTTGATACAACAACGGCCGAATTAGGCAATCTACTACCCAATAAAGTCGTCCGCGCCCGTCTCTATCCTCAACAGGTAGAATTACCAGAGGAGCAAGCAGAATCATGAAAGAGCCTGCTGCTATTCCTAATCAATCCAGAATTCGGCCGTTTCGCTCGCTTTCATTCCGCTTGCCGCTCATTGTCGCTGGCTCTCTCCTACTGATGGCTTTAGTATCGGCTGGCATTAGTTATTTCACAACTAGGGATGGACTAGCGAATATTCAAGAAGTCAATCTGCGCTCTCAGGCAGGGTTTCAAGCCACTGCAATTGAACGTGAACTTCGAGAACATGTCTCTCGAATGGAAAACATTGCCAACCGGCAAAGCTTCACAACTCGTCTAGCCGAAGCCAATGATGCCTATCTTGGTCTGGCAACAAATGACATCGATGCCCTTATCAATCAGCAAAATGCATTATGGGCTGCTGCCATCGAAAACGAAAGTTTGAATGAAGAGATTATTACCCAGGTTACAAACGCCCCCCTATCGCAGGAAACGCTAGTCCCAGAATCGACAAGTATAAACGATGCCCTTGGGATAACGCACAACTATTTACTCATAGACAGTCAGGGTCTAATCGTGGCTACGAGTCAACCTGGTAATTTGCCGCCAACCTTCCAACAAACTGAGACAGAGTGGTGGCAAGCTGTAAATTCATCCGGTGATGTTTATATTAGTCAGCGCTACACTCCGATGGGGATGGGGGATACTGTCACTATCATGGACTTTGCGCTACCAATCACAGATGAAAATGGTAATGTAAGCGGTGTCCTCTACAGTTCATTTGACTACAATGCTATTCGGAGTTTAATCCGCCAAACTCAAGCGGCCGATTCAGGTCGAACAGCCCTCGCATTAGAAGATGGCAGCATTCTTTTTACCAACTCTACCCTCTCTGAGCTTAGCCAAGCAACTGATTTACCCTTAACGGCCGCCTCCGAATCCTTAACTCTTTATGAAGGGCCAGAAAACGAACTCTTTGTTATTACGGCCGAACCGATTGAATCACAATTAGACGCAATCGAACAGCTCGGCTGGTTTGTAGCAGCCATTCAACCAGAAGCAGATGCCTTCTCACCAATTAACGCTGCAATAAATTCCGGTGCTAGAGGCGCTGCCATAACTGGGTTTATATTGGTCCTCCTACTATTCTTTGGCTACATTCGTCCTCTAACAAGCTCGCTTGATACGCTTCGAGTCAGCGCTCAATCGCTCCAATCCGGCACATTAGACGCCCAGGCAACGGTTAATCGTCAGGATGAAATTGGTGTTTTGGCAACGACTTTTAACCAGATGGCTGATCGATTGAAATTCACTATTGAGGAACAGGAATCAACCATCGCAAGCAGAACGGCCGACCTCCAACGACGTGCCGCTCAACTAGAAACAGTCACCTTGATTGGTCAAGCTGCCAGCGCCTCCCTCGACTTAAAGACGCTCATGGCCGATACCGTTAACCTAATCCGGGACAAATTTGGCTTTTACCATGCTTCAATATTTTTGATAGACGATGTGCAGGAATTTGCTGTCGTACGTGAGTCAACGGGCGAAGTCGGCCAAATCATGAAAGCGCGACCTCACAAACTGGCAATTGGCTCCAACTCCATTGTTGGTTGGGTCACGAAGCATCATCAACCCCGGATTGCTCTGAACGTCGGCCAAGATGCCGTTCATTTTAACAATCCCCTGCTGCCCAAAACACAATCTGAGGCAGCTTTACCTCTAATTTCTCAATCGTTACTACTAGGCGCTTTAGACGTTCAAAGCACTGAAACTAACGCCTTTGACGACAATGACCTGGCCATCTTGCAGCTAATGGCCGATCAAGTAGCGGCGGCTATTTATAATGCCCGCCTTTACTCGGCCGTACAGGATCAATCTAAACAACGTCGTCAGATCATAGACCTTTGGCAGCAGTTAAGCACATTACGAACGACATCCGAAATTCTGGAAACCACCTGCCAAGATGTTTACAACAAAGTTGGTTATGATGCCGTCTTAGCAATTTTGGTTGATGGGAATGAATGGCATATTGAAGCTGGTGCAGCTAATTCCAAGAATCTCATTCCGCCCAAGAACATTACAAGACCAATCGGTAATGGCATCATCGGCCAAAGTATTATGCTCCGCAGACCTATTATCCAAATTAGCAGCAAAGATTTTAGCGACCACTACGATCTAGACTTCCCAGAAGTTGCCAGTCGAGCTTCGGCCCCAATCATTGTTGGCAATGAGATTTTTGGCGCGATTGCATTATATCGAGAGCAAGCTGAACAATTAGATGAAAATGACCTTTCCTTATTAGAAATAGTTACCACGACTGTCAGCTCAGCTATTTCCAATGCACACCTTATATCTGAAACTGAAAGAAATCTGGAAGAAATCAACCGACTCTATCGGCAAACCCTCCAAAGTGAGAGCCGATCGGCCGCTTTAGAAAGCGTCTACAATCCAACGCAGCATATTAACAATGGCAAATCCAACCAGGTCACTATCCCACTTGTCTCGCGTGGTCGTCAAATCGGTCAAATCGAAATCGAGGATCAAGAAAATAGCTGGTCGGAAGAAGAACAAATCTTGAGCGGGGCCATTGCTAGTCAGGCCGCTCTAGCGCTGGAAAACAGCGCCTTCTTCAATCAGACCCAAATTCGATTAAAAGAAACTGAAGCCCTCTTTAATCTTTCAATCACACTAGGCACGACATCTGACCTTAGCGAGGTATACAAGTTAGCTGCCAGGACGATTGCTGATTTATTGCAAGTGTCCCGAGTTGCAATTTCTAGCTGGAACCGGGAAGAAAATACAATAATTGATGAGGCTGACTACATCCGGGATGCTAACAACCAAATTATTGATATTTTCGATGAGGAATTAATCGAATTTGATCTAGCCAATCATGCTGGAACAACGCAAGTTCTCAATACGCTAACTCCGCTCATTCGTCAACGAAGCGACCCAGAATTAGAAGAATCTGAAAAAGAACTTCTCATTGAATACGGACTGAATTTATGTCTGGAACTGCCATTAGTCACAGGTAATGAGGCTATCGGTATTATTGAGCTATATCGAGAATTTGAAACCCAGACTTTTAGCGATTATGAAATTCGCTTGGCCCAATCTATGGCCAATCAAACAGCGACAGTAATTCAGAATGCCCGATTAGCGGCCGAGTCTCAAAGTCGATTAGCAGAATTAAGTACCCTTAACCGGATTAGCGATACCCTATCACTCGCCCCTGACCTCAATTCCGTTTTCGTCGCTGCTCGACAGGAAATCATGGGCCTCATCAATTCGACCGGTCTTGCAATCAGCTTGCTCAATGAATCTGGTGATACCTTGCGTTGGATCTATATTTATGAACATGGCAAGGAGTTGGAGGTTGACTCACTCCCCCAAAAATCAATTAATGAAGGCTTTGGCGGCTACGTCGTTAGGAACGGCCGGTCAGTCATGGAAAACCGAATTACACCAGAAATTATGACTGAATATAACTCAGAAATCTTGACCGGAGCCTTTGCCTCATCCTATATGGGGCTGCCCTTGCGGGTTGCAAATGAGACAATTGGCGTTTTGGGTATTGAAAACAACGACACCCAGGATGCCTTTACTCAAAACGACCTTCAATTTATGGAGACAATTGCCGGTACTATAGGTATCGCCATTGAAAACCAACGTCTACTAGAACAGACGCAAGACGCTCTCCTAGTTCAGTCGCAGCAAAGCTTACAACTCCAAGCAGCGACCGAAGTTTCGGCCGCTTCCAGCAGCATCCTTGATACGGAAAGGCTGATTACGACGGCCGTAAATCTCATTCAAGAACGATTTGCGCTCTATTACGTTGGCCTATTCCTCATCGATCCTGCAACCAATGAAGCCTGGCTTCGAGCTGGTACAGGTGAAGCCGGCCGAATTCAGCTAAAAAACCAACATCGCTTGCCAGTTGGTGGTCAATCATTAATCGGCGGAACAACTGAAGACGGCCGTCCTCGCATCGTTCAAGACGTTACCGAAAACAAAGAATGGCGGCCCAATCCCATTTTGCCTGAAACCCGATCCGAATTGGCCTTACCGATGCGGGTTCGTGACCAAATTATCGGCGCTTTAACCGTCCAGAGCACTCAACCAAATGAATTTGTACCTGAGTTCGTAGCTGTCCTACAAACAATGGCAGACCAATTAGCCATCGCCATTGAAAACACGCGCCTCTTGACCCAAACTCAAGCGCGTGCCAACCGACAACACATTCTAAATGAAGTAAGCACCCAACTGCATCGCTCCAGCGACATGAACACAATTATTGGCATTGGCTTACAAGCTTTATCCGATCACTTTGACGGCGCAAAAGTAAAACTCCGGCTAGGCCAACCGCCCAATGAAAAGAATGGCGCCTCATGACAACCCAAAAACTTCAACCCCAGCAACTGCATCAGATTTTGCAGCTAAATACCCGCCTGACGGGCTATGACACAGAAACGGTCTTACTTGATGAAGCAGTCAGCGGCATTTGTCGCATTCTTGATTTGGTTGATGTGACCATTTTCGAGTGGCAGGAGCCGCAGTGGTGGATTCGGACAACAACCTCCGGCACACTCAACGCTGGCAAAGATATTCCAGCCGATTTAACTGAAGCGCTGACTCAACTTTCTGAAACCAATTCTACAGAACAGTTTGTCGAAACCTTAACTGAGCAGTCAGAGATTAACGGCCGAATAACCTCCCCCCTATTCGTAGCCAACTCTCTATTTGGGGCAGTCATCAGCCACACCGCTCCAAAGCACAATTTGGAAGAGATTGGACTGCTTGTCCAAACATTTTCTGGCAATCTGGCCATTCTTTGGCAGAAATTAACACAACTCCTTGAAACTCAACAACGAGCTAAAGAGCTAGAACTATTACAGGGCCGTCAATTAGAGTCAATTTGGAAAGCAAATTCGGCCATGCTCGAAGCCCGTTACGAAAACAGGGTGCTTCAATTCGAGCGGCGTTCAGGCGAAAGCCCTTCGCCTGACCAAGAAGAATATTCAGACGGCGATGCTGGTTTCCCAGACAGTACAATCCCTCTCATTGTTGGCAACAGACCGATTGGCGAATTGAGTCTACCAGCCAACCTCAATCTCGAAGAGGAAGACATAGACTTCGTAGAAACATTGGTGCGTGAAATGGGCAATGCCCTCAACAACGCCCAACTTCTACAAACAACCCGCAGCTATTCGGCCCAGCTTCAAGTTGCAGCCGATGTATCACGTGCTGCCAACACCATTCTAGAACGAAATGTCCTTATCCGTCGGGTCGTTGACCTTGTTCAAGAAAGTTTCGACCTTTATTACGTTGGTTTATTTTTGGTTGATGAAAATGATGATGCGGTTCTCATGGCGGGAACTGGCGAAGCGGGTAAGATTCAAGTTGAGCAAGGCCATAAGCTGCATGTTGGCGGAGAGTCGATGATCGGCAAAGCCATCTCCAGTGACAATGCAATTGTGGAACAAGATGTCACCCAAGCAGCAAATTGGCGACCCAATCCCTACCTACCTGAAACGCGTTCTGAACTTGCGCTCGCCCTCCGAACCAGAGGCCGAACCATTGGCGCCCTCACCGTGCAAAGCACCGAGTTAGGAAACTTCACCGAGGAAAATATCACCGTCCTCCAAACAGTTGCCGACCAAATGGCGACCGCCATTGAAAATGCCAGCCTCTTTGCAAAAACCGAAGAGCGAATGGCGGAGTGGCGACTCTTATTCAATATCACCCAGGCCGCCGCATCTAGCATTGATTCCCAAGAACGCATCGAAAATGTTGTCGAAGCCCTTTTCAACAATTTGGGTCAAGTCGATGTAACATTGATGATTGCGAATGATACAACCCAGCAGTTAGAGGTTATTGCGGCCAGAGGCAGCCAGCAAAACCAAACCCTCTTCTCTTATCACGAAGGGCTTCCCGGCCAAGCTGTCCAACTCGGTCAGCCGATGATGATTAACGATATACGAGAGCTACCTGATTTCAAAACGGGATATCAAGGTTCTTTGGCTCAACTAGTAGTACCCTTAAATCTCGGCGGTCGAACGATTGGCCTGATAGATGTTCAAAGCCAACAAGTAGATGCCTTTAGTGAACAAGACCTTCGATTACTCCAAAGTCTTAGTGTTAGTCTAGCTGCAACAATCCAGACTGGCCGTCTCATTGAAGATATTCAAGAGGCGAACAGCCGTCTCCGCGAGTTAGACCAACTCAAAACTCAGTTCTTGGCCAATATGTCTCATGAGTTGCGCACGCCCCTCAATTCTATCATTGGCTTCTCAAGAGTTATTCTCAAAGGCATTGATGGCCCAATTACGAATGAACAAGAGGAAGACCTCACCTCTATCTATACCAGTGGCCAGCACCTCCTCAGTCTTATCAACGACATTTTAGATGTGGCCCGGATCGAAGCAGGCAAGATGACTTTGGCCTACGAATTTATCAATATTGCAGAAATGGCAAATAGCGTTCATGCCACAGTCAGAGGGTTGGTAAAAGACAAAGACATCGAATTAGACTGGCAAATTGAAGAAGGTCTGCCTCTCATTGAAGCTGATTCAATGCGTTTACGCCAAATACTACTCAACTTTTTGTCTAATGCAGCAAAATTTACCGAGAAGGGGAGAATTACCCTTCATATTTTTCAAGACGCTCCCGACCAAATTCACATCGCCATTGAAGATACGGGAATTGGTATCGCTGAGGAGGATTTTGATGTTCTCTTTGAAGCCTTCGAACAGGTTGATTCATCAGCGACCCGCGTCTTTGGCGGCACCGGCTTAGGGTTGCCTATAACTAAAAAGTTGATTGAATTACATCAGGGTCATGTTTGGGCAGAAAGTGAAGTTGACGTAGGCACTACGTTCCATGTCACTTTGCCCATTTACCAAAATCCAACTGACAATGAGCCGTTTGATATTAGGCAAACCCGTGACCAACAGAACGGCCGTCAATCTACCATTGATGATCGACCAGCGATTCTGGTCGTTGACGACGAGCCAGGCATGGTGAACTTGTATGAACGGTATCTTAGGGGTCGGCCGTATCAAATTCTGCGAGCCAAATCGGGGCTTGAAGCCCTTCAAGCCATTCGGGAGTATGAAGATTTCATTCAACTTGTCCTGTTAGACATCAACATGCCAGGATTAAATGGATGGGATGTTCTAAAAGAGATGAACGACAATCCTGATATAGAAGATATACCAGTCATCGTCTGTTCCATCGAAAACGAGCCAGACAAAGCAACCGCCTTAGGAGCAAAACAAACACTCTTAAAGCCTTTTATTGAAGATGATCTGCTCCAAGCTCTCCAGGAAATCGGCCTTAATGATTAATAAAAAAAAATTTGCAACGCTATGTCGCGCCTGTGGTCACCTAGAAAAAGATGTTACCACTGTATTAGCTTGTACTAACTGCGGCAAAAAATGGTTAGATGCTCAATACAGCTATCCACAAGATTGGCAATCTCGCATTGCTCAAAACAGCGCCACCCTCTGGCGATACCAAGAAATGTTACCCATTCTTGACCCAAGCCAAATCATCACCCTGGGCGAAGGGTGGACACCCTTAATTCGGGCTTCAAATTTAGGGCTAATGTTAGGCCACCCGAATATCTACATTAAAGATGAGCGCCAGGGACCAACCGGCTCATTCAAAGATCGCCAAGCGGCCGTTGCTGTTAGCATGATGAAAGAAGCAGGCATTAAAGAAGCGGTCGTGGCTTCAACAGGCAATGTCGCCATTGCATACGCCGCCTTTTGCGCCCGCGCTGGTATCAAATTGTGGGCCTTCGTCACCAGCTCTGTTCCAGCCGAAAAAATGCGCGAAGTCGCTCTTTATGGTAGTGAGGTCATCAAAGTTGCTGGAACGTATGACCAGGCCAAACAGGTTGCGGCTCAATTTGCCGCCAGTAAAAACATCTTCCTCGACCGAGGCATTAAGTCAATTGCCACCAAAGAAGGGATGAAGACCGTTGCATATGAAGTAGCTGAACAGTTGGGCAGCATTCGTGCTGGCATTGATCCAATGGTTCCCAATAGCGCCAGCCACTCCTGGCAAGCCCCGGATTGGTATTTACAAGCCGTTAGTGGTGGCCTCGGTCCGGTGGGCGTTATGAAAGGCTTTAGAGAACTGAAAGAAATGGGACTTACGGATAGTATGCCAAAATTAGCCTGCTTCCAGGTGGCTGGCTGTGCGCCAATGGCTGAATCATTCCATAAAGGACTATCGAAGCCCCTCAATGTTGATAATCCTATTACCGACATCACGACTCTAGCTACTGGTATACCGGGTGAAGCTTATGCCGTATTACGAGAACTGATTAACAAGCATGGCGGTACAATTGATGCTGTGACAGATGCAGAAGCCTTCCGAGCGCTCCACGTCGTCGCAAAAATGGATGGGCTGTCGGTCGAGCCAGCAACGGCCGTTGCCTTCGCCGGGCTTTTCAATTTAATTCGCCAGGGAATCATCAAACGGGATGAAATTGTCGTCATCAACTGCTCTGGACACACCTTCCCAGTCGAAAAACATATCATCGGCGATCAGTTCACCAGGGATATGTCCGTTCAAGATGACAAAAACGAACCCCAGCGTGAAGAAGGGCTTCTGACCGCCCTTGAAGAACTAGACCCTCGCGTTAATCGCATTGCCATCATAGAAGACAACCCCGACGCAACCCGCCTTATCCGCCGAATCCTACAAGCCCAAGGCGAATTTCATATCGAAGAAGCGACCAATGGTATTGATGGATTGAAGCTAATTAAGAAATCCCAGCCTAATCTGGTAATATTAGATTTGATGATGCCTGGAATGGATGGCTTCTCCATCGTGGAAGCCATGAAAAATGACAAAACCCTCAACGATATTCCAGTCATTGTTATTACCGCCAAAGAGTTGACAGCGATTGAAAAGCGAAGGCTCAATGGAAAAATTAAGGGGTTGTTTCAAAAAGGCGCCTTTATGGATGCTGATCTAGTTGAAGACATTCGAGTTATGTTAGACTCTTAGAAATGGACAACAAGCAACACAAGGCAACCATCCTATATATTGAAGATGATAAAGGCAGTCAGCGGCTAGTAAAGCGGGTTCTGGAGAATCACGGCTACAAAATTTTTGTTGCTGGCGAAGGATTAGAAGGTCTTGAGATTGCCCAGACGCAAAAGCCTAATCTGATCCTCATGGATATTAATTTGCCAACAATGGATGGACAAGAAATTACGACCCGCCTTCGGAGTCTGCCCAATTTCAGTAAAATTCCAATTGTAGCTGTGACAGCCAATACAAGTCCTGGCAGCAGACAGCAAGCTTTAGCTGCCGGGTGCACGGGATTTCTAACCAAACCCATTAACGTGACACTATTTCCCCGACAGGTCGAATCGTTCTTGACCGGGGAAACAGACATCTTGCCCCAAGAGGAGCGCAGCGAACATTTAGAAATTTATGCCCAACGATTGGTACAACGCCTGGAAAGTAAAATTCGGGAATTGGAATCGGCTAATCAAAAGCTTCGTGACCTGGACCGGATGAAAAGCGATTTTATCATTCTGGTTTCCCATGAGTTACGAACACCCTTAACCTTAATCAGTGGTTATGCGTACCTGCTCAAAGAACGAACGGGTCGGGAAGATGAAACCCACCCTCAGGCCGTCATTGATATTGCCAACGGCCTATCTATGGGTGTTGAACGGTTGGGACAGGTTGTCAATGAAATAATAAGCGTGTCCCGTATTGCCTCTGGCACACTCGATTTAGCCTTTAGTCCAACCCGTTTTTCGATTCTTATAAAACAAATCATGATTGAAGTTCGGCCGTTGATAGAAAACCGGAATTTAGATATCAATATTGAGGACTGCTCCACCCTGCCCTTGATAGATGCTGATGGCTCTCAACTTCGTATTGCAATATTAAATGTCATTAATAATGCTATCAAGTTTACGCCAGATGGCGGCCGAATCGATTTAAATGCCACCGTTATCGGCGATACAGTTGATATTATTGTTCAAGATACAGGCATTGGCATTGCGCCAGAGCAGCAGCGAGAAATTTTCGACCAGTTTCATGTATTAGGCTCTATTGACCACCATTCGACGAGCAAGTCTGCTTTTCAAGGTGGTGGGTTGGGATTGGGTTTACCCATCGCAAAAGGAATTATTGAAGCACATAACGGCCGTATTTGGGTTGAAAGCGAAGGCTATGACCCAAAACTTACTTTGGGCAGCACCTTTCATATCCTGCTACCTATTAAGCAGGGATAGTGGCTGACTTCCCATTCAATGACCGCTCCTAGCGAATCGAACCAGCCATATTCACCACCCTCTCAAGAACCAGAAACAACGATACCTAAGAAAGGTCTATTCGGCCGTCATTTTTCGATCCAGTGGCAAAAAGGGCTGCTATGGGCCTTAATATCACCTGTCTTTTTGGGGACGATGCCCATCTTCGCCAAGCTAGCCTATGCAGCTAACATCGACCTCTTTACAGTGGCAGCTTTAAGAACCACAGTAGCAGCCGTTTTAATGTGGGCAGTGATCCTAATTATCGGCCGAAAATTTATCCGCTCTTCAGGCCCCGCCATTTTCGGCAGCATGATTGCAGGTGGCATCAATGGTGTCGGCTCAATATTCTTTTACGGTAGCCTCGTTCTCATTGATGCCTCATTGGGCCAGCTCATCAACATCACATACCTTATATTCGTCACTATCCTACTCCGGTTAGCGGGTCAATCTATCTCCTGGCTCACCATTGGCCGAACCCTGCTAGCCATTGCAGGGATTGCCTTGCTAACCATCGGTGGGTTGGGCGCACCCAACTGGATGGGGGTCGGACTGATGGTCGTTGCCGCCCTATCATATGCGATTCAACTCGTCATTGGGCAGCGAGTCATGTATGACATCCCCGCCCCGACCATGACCTTATATGCCATTACTGCCATGGCCCTTGTTGTCAATGCCGCCTGGCTCTTTGTCACACCTGACCTATCCGAAGCAACAACGGCCGGATGGCAAGCGGTTATCCTCATGGGTATTTTCACCGCCCTCTCCCGCCTAACGTTGTTCATCGGTGTTAAGCATCTGGGCAGCATCCAGGCTGGCTTATTGGGGGTCTTAGAGGTCATTGTCACCATTGTAATTGCTATTTTCCTACTTAATGAGAGCTTGGAACTACTGCAATGGCTTGGGGCAATAGTCGTTCTCATCAGCGTTTATCTCATTCGATACGAAAAGGGTGTCCCTCGCTTCTTCGACATCTGGCCTTTCATTTACCAAATATGGGCCAAGTTCGGCCGTTCACCTTGACACCAATCAATGAACGGCTGATACTTAATCCACCATGCCGTTCTTCCTATTTACAGATATTGAAGGGTCAACCAGTTTATGGGAAAACTTTCCTCAGGCCATGCCCGGTGTCCTGCGCCGACATGACCAGATAATTAAAGAGGAACTAGCCCAACATGGCGGCCGTATTATTGACCATATGGGCGACGGGATATATGCTGCCTTTGAAGGGGACTGCCATCCACTCCAATGTGTCCTCCAAATTCAAATCCGCTTCGCCCAGGCCGATTGGGGGGAAATAGGCCCCCTCCAAGTTCGGTTTGGTCTCAATGCCCGAACGGCCGAAAAAGCTGGCATCGACTACTTCAAAGAACGAAACGACTATTTTGGCCCGGCCATCAACCATACCTCCCGGTTGATGAACGTCGCCTGGGGTGGACAAATTTTATTAACGGCCGAAGCCTTAGCCCAAGACACCGTTCCACCTGGGGCAAAAATCGTCGACCTCGGCCAGCATGTCCTACGAAATTTACTTAAACCCCAGCAAATTTACAGCCTCGAACATCCTCAGATGCTCCAAAGGGAGTTCCCGCCGCCGCGAACACTTTCTTCCAGGGCGAATAACATCCCCTCCCCAACGACTCGATTCATCGGCCGGGAACAAGAACTTGACCAGCTTGACCAATTACTAACCGATCCTCAATGTCGTTTGTTAACCCTAATAGGGCCAGGAGGCATTGGCAAAACACGCCTTTCATTAGCCGCGGCAGCAGCCCAGCTTGACCAGGCAGGAGAAGATAACCGCTTTGCCAATGGCATCTTTTTCGTTCAATTAGCCCCATTAACGGCCATTGAGCATATTGCTCCAGCCATCGCCGAGGCGCTCCAATTCTCCTTTTACGAAAACAGCCCCCCCATCAAGCAGCTATTTGATTACCTACACCATAAAAGGATGCTCCTAATATTAGACAATTTTGAGCATTTGGTGGCTGGTTCCGACCTCTTATCCGAACTATTAAGCCAATCGCCAGGACTAACGCTGTTGGTGACATCGCGGGAAAGGCTCAATCTAAACAGCGAATGGACCCTGCCAATTTCCGGCATGGGCTATCCTGTCACCGATACGGCCGCTTTGCGGGATAATATCGAGTCGTATACGGCCGTTCAGTTATTCCTGAACGGCATCCAACGCTTAAATCCAACCTTTCGAGTGACCGATGCCGACAGACCTGCCATCGCCCAAATCTGCCGCTTACTAGATGGGCTGCCACTGGGCATTGAGTTAGCAGCAACCTGGACACGACTTTTAAGCTGTCAGGAGATCGCACGGGAAATTAGCGACAGCCTAGATTTTCTAAGCAGTAATCTGCGAGATAGACCAGAACGGCACCACAGTCTCCAGGCCGTATTTGACCACTCCTGGCAGCTCCTCACCCTGGAAGAGCAAACGATATTTAAGAAGTTAAGCGTTTTTTGCAGCCGCTTTAATCAATTAGCAGCCCAGACGATTGCAAATGCCTCTTTAACCCAAATATTAGGATTAATGGATAAATCATTGCTCAAGCAAAGTGGCACAGGTCAATTTGAGGTTCATAGCACCCTACGTCAATATCTGGTTGACAGGCTTGCAAAAGACCCAGCCGAACAAAAATCAGTCGAAATTGCCTACAGTAACTACTTCGCCGATTTCGTGCTACAGCAACGCGACCGCCTGCGTGGCCCAGCCCAAAAATCTGCCCTGTTTAAAGTAGCGGGCGAAATTGAAAATATACGGGTGGGCTGGCAGTTGGCCTTATCCTATCGACTAAACTCAGTTATCGAAAAATATCTAGACAGTCTTTATCACTTTTTCTGGATTCGAGGCTGGCCCCAAGAAGGAGCGGCCACCTTTCGGGATGCTGTGACGGCCTTGACAGATGGCATCGGGCAGGCTGATAGGCAAACGGCCGTCTTGCTCGGCCGAATTATGGCCCGCCAGGGAGCGTTTAATTATCGGTTGGGACTACCAGAGAAAGCGGGGCGGTTGTTGCAAGAAAGTTTGAACATCTTCCAGACCCATTCGATTACGGCCGAGATGGGCTATGTCTTTACCTTTCTGGGAGCAACCGCCTATTTGCAAGGCGATAATAAAGCTGCTGAACAGCTTCTACAGCAGGGTTTGGGCTATGCCCAGACAACCCGCAACCAACTCGGCACAACCATTGCCTATCACCATTTGGGGCTGGTGGCCCAGGCAAGACAGGATTACAGTTCGGCCGAACAGTATCACCAGAACAGCCTTGACTTGGCCCAAACCTTGGGGGAACCGTTCGGTATTGCCGTCGCCCTAAACAACCTCGGTATGGTCGCCTTTCATCAAGGCCAGTTCGAGCAAGCGCGTGACCTCCAGCGTCGCAGCTTGGTCTTGCGGCGAGAGATTAATGATCAGTGGGGTATTGCTACAACGTTGAGTAGCTTGGCTTTGGTAGCTCATTCTCAAGGAAAATTTGAGCAGGCTCGACAGTTTTTACTGGAATGCTTGAGTCTCTATCGGGAAGTGGGAGATAAGAAGCGAACGGCTGTGACACTCCAAGATTTAAGTGTCGTGGCTGCGGCCCTCAACCAGCCAAAAGAAGCCGCCCGCCTGCGCCAAGAAAGTCTGGAAACATTCCCCAACATCAGCGGGCGGGCAAATGCAACAACGATTTCAAGTATCTCTTCGAGGTAGAAGTTAGGTTATTAGCCTATTGTGTCCAGAACCAATTGTATGGAAACAGGAGAATATCAATGAGTAAGGGACGGTTAGAAGCCTTTAGCGATGGAGTGTTGGCGATTGTTATCACCATTATGGTATTGGAACTCTCCGCGCCAGAGGAGCCAACCTTAGCGGCCTTACAGCCCCTTATTCCTACCTTCTTAAGTTATGCCTTGAGCTTTGCCTTCATAGCCATCTATTGGAACAATCATCACCATCTTATGCAGGCAGCCGAGCGAGTAAACGGCCGTGTTCTATGGGCCAATGTCCATCTTCTCTTTTGGTTATCGTTGGTACCATTCGTCACAGCCTGGATGGGCGAGAACGAATTTGCAGAGTGGCCGTTGGCGTTATATGGCGTTGTTTTAGTAATGGCTGGGTTTGCCTATTTCCTATTGAGTCAGGCATTAATTGCTCAACATGGTCAGGATTCGGTGCTGGCAACGGCCGTCAATCGTGATGTAAAAGGCAAGGCATCTCTCGTCATTTATCTAATCGCCATCCCGCTCGCCTTTGTAAGCACCTGGCTGGCGGGGCTGTTATATGTTGCTGTAGCCGCTATGTGGTTGGTTCCCGATCGGCGGATTGAGGATGTAATCGGGCAATGAGCTATTTGGATAAATCATGGGAAGCCCCAAACTAAGCTCGATTCATCATCTCCATCATCTTATCCCGATACATCCAAGTAACAATACCTCCAAGCACCATAAATATCACATTGCCCATAAACTGCTCCCCCGCAATGAGATTAGAAATCAATGCCCCAATCATAACCACAACCATTGCCAAACTACCTAATGGACGGGTCTTTGGAATCCACATCGCAATGGTCGCCACTATCTCTATGATGCCTGTCAGATACATAAACCAAAGTGGATAGTTAAAAATATTGAATATTTCAACCCATTGTTCATTACCCACAAACTTGGTAACACCCCCAACAATTCCAACCCCAAAGGTCAACAACGCCATCAATACATAGCTGCTATAAGTTTGCCATTTCGGCCGTTCGTTCAATCCTGATGTACCCATCGCTTTCTCCTATTTCAACTCCAACTTAAACTGCGTATTCCCAACCATCACCACATCACCCGCCGTCACAACCACAGGCGAATCAAGGGCGATGTCATTTAACAGCGTCCCATTGCGGCTGTTCAAATCTTCCAACCACCATTGGCTGCCTCGCAGTGACAAAAGAGCGTGTTCGTTGGAAACATAGTCATCTTCAACAACAATCGAGTTGCTGGCCGCACGGCCGATTCCCATCACTGGCGACAAAGGAAAGGCGCTCCCCGATGTCAAATTACTCGACTCAGTGGCAATCACCCGAATCGCGCCATAAGAGCGTTGGGCCTCAGGGATGGCTCTAGCGGCCGTTTGCATGTCCCGGTAAATAAACCAGCCAATGACACCTAGAAAAGTCAACAATAGAGCAGCGCTGATGAGCCGGAGAATGAGAAGGAAGATGGCTGGATCCATCAGTCGTTACGGCCGTAAACCAATGTATTTTCGCCGGCGCTGCTGGGACGCGGCCGTTCCTGCTCATCTTCGGCCAACCCCTCCCCATAAATTAAAGGCACTAAACTGAGCGAAATGACATCGCCATTATGCAAAACGCTCTCTGTCACTCGTTCGCCATTGACCATCGTTCCGCCCCGGCTGCCCAGATCGTAGATGACGAAACGGCCGTATCGCCAACGGATCTGAGCGTGGCGGCGGCTGATACTTGGCGACTCAATGACAATATCATTGTCTACCCGACGGCCAATGGTCATAAGCGGTTGATTCAGGGCGATATGCCGCTTACCGTCAATAATCAGATACCCATCGACCTCCTGCAAGGGATGTATGCCCAATTCAGCCCGATTAATCGGACGGGAGCGAGTTATCTCGCTGGGCGATGTGCTAAAAGCCGTTTGGATGGCTACCCGCCGACGGCGGACGCTTAAATCTGGCACAAAGCGGATGCCTGGCATCCCAGGTATGAGAATGCCCGCTTGTTTTGAGAGCCGAAGCAGATAGTTCGCTAACTGCTCAGTCAGGACGGCTCCTTCCTCATGAATGACAGTCCAGTCGTCGGGGTGAAGACCCACCTCATATAAGTCAGCGGCCATCCCGTTACGGGTACTGTCTTCCATAGCTCGCGCTAATTTGCTCGCCAAATCGGCTGGCAGCATCTGGTCGGCAAAAAGACGGCCAAACGACCCTTCGACCAAATCCTGGGCGATATTTTCAAATCTAGAAATGTGATTGTTGTTCATACCTCCTGATTATAGGAGCCACAAAAACGGCCGTCAATGCAACCGGATACTTCTTTGCGCCATCATGGGCATTCTGTATACTTTTCGTATGTTAGCAATGAGCGGAAAACAGATTCGGTTGACCTCACTCGCCTCCTGCGCTGGTTGAGCATCTAAACTCGGCCCGGCCGATTTGGCGCACGTGTTGCAGCCGCTTCAAGAGACATTCCAACCAAAAGATTACCCCGACCTCCTGGTGGGACTGGCAATGGCCGATGATGCGGCCGTTTACCAGCTCAACCCGGAGCAGGCTATCGTTACCACTACCGATTTTTTCCCGCCAGTGGTAGACGACCCTTATGATTTCGGGGCGATTGCCGCTGCCAATGCCCTATCCGATATTTATGCGATGGGCGGACGGCCGCTTTTCGCCATGAACCTCGTCGCCTTCCCCGATGGCCTCGATATGAGCATCTTAAGAGAAATTTTGCGCGGAGGCGCAGATAAGGTAGCCGAAGCTGGGGCTGTCATTGCTGGAGGGCATAGCGTCGCTGATAAGGAGCCGAAGTATGGGCTAGCGGTAATCGGCCTTATCCATCCTGATGAGGTCAAAACCAAAGGAGGCGCCAATCCAGGCGATGTACTCCTGCTAACTAAGCCTCTAGGCGCTGGGGTGGTGACAACGGCCTTGAAGCAGGAAAAAGCGGTCGAATCAGATGTAAAAACGGCCGTTGCCAACATGAAAACGTTAAACAATAAAGCGGCCGAAGCCGCCAAACTTGCCGGAGCCACCAGCCTAACGGACATCACCGGCTTTGGCCTGCTCGGCCACGCTCACGAGATGGCCCACTTAGGCATGGTCAACTTCTATCTTGACCTGGAAAAATTGCCCTGGTTGCCGGGAGCCGTTGGCTACAGTCAAGCCGACATATTTCCTGGCGGTACCTGGCGCAACCTCGATTACTTTGCCCCTTGGGTCAAATTTGGCAATGGTGTTCCCAACTCCATGCAAAATCTACTTTGGACACCGGAAACGTCTGGGGGGTTATTGGCTTCTGTGCCGCCAGAAAATGTGGCTACTTTCGTCGAACACTGTGAAACGGCCGTTCAAATCGGCATCGTCCATCCAGGCGACGGTCACTTAATCGTCCAGTAAACGCTATGAATCTGGAAAATTGGCAGCCATACACCCCTAAACAAATTGCCAACTTATTGCCTGACTTAAACGTTCCCTACTGGATTGCAGGCGGGTTCGCCCTAGAGATTTTTGTTGGGCGCAATTACAGAGAACACACCGACCTGGACATCGTAATCCGCAGAGACGACCAACATATTTTCCGCCATCACCTATCTGATTACGCATTCTTTGCCGCTGCTCCACCAGGGAAATTAAGAGTATGGCCTAAAGATGAGCGCTTGCCCAAGCTCATAAACGATGTCTGGGTGAAAGAACAGTCAGAAGGGCCATTCGTATTCCAAATAATGTTTTTAGAAACAGATGGGGAATATTGGGTATATAGGAGAGATACGACCATAAGAGGCCACCTCCATAACTTTGGGTTGGTTACAAAGGACGGCTTTCCCATTATCGCTCCCCACATTCAGCTTTTATACAAAGCTCATCGGATTAGACCCAAGGATAAGCTTGATTTTGATACCTGCCTCGCATATTTGAGTAAATGGCAGAAAAGTTGGTTAGCAACGACACTTAAAAAAGTATATGGCAAGCATCCGTGGCTAAATCAACTTGAAAATATGGTCTGATAAGTTAAAACCCCTCTGTTAGAGTTGCCAAGCTGGTGGCATAGTTTATTCCGAAATTGCATCAAAAAAGTCTTGCCCAAAGGTTAAAGATTTTGCTTCAGGCGTTACTATCCCATTCTCTAATTGTTTCCAAAGTGCTTGCGCTTGCTGTCGCACGACAAATGCGCTGGCCGGATGATTAGCAACCAACTCACAAATTACCAACGCTGCCTGGTTATCACCTACTGCCAGACGATAACGGCCGAGATGCAACAACCCCGTCAGTACATCAGGGTATGGCTCCAATTCTGGTAAAAGCAAGGAAGCCCTCCCAGCATATTCCATTGCTTCCTCGACCTCACCAAGTGACAAATTCAAGTTAGCGGCCAACGAACAGCCCCGCATTTGCAAAGGCAAATGGTCAAATCGTTGCGCAGCCTCAACAGCCTCTTCCACCAGAGGCAATGCTCCATCAGCCCGTCCCTGTTCATCTAAATATTCAGCATATTGGAGCAACATAAACGGCAAATCCAGGGGGGACGGGTTTTCTCGAAGAATATCAATCGCTTGCGAAACCAAGGCAGATGCTTCTTCTAACCCCCCTTGAGCATAGGTGAGATGAGCCTGTTCGACCAAGACGCGGGCGACATATTGGGCATTTTCTAGCCGTTCTACTAACGGCCGTAATTGGTTTAGCTGCTCCTGGGCCTGGGCTAATTCGCCCGTATGATTAAACAACCTGATTAGAATTGCCCGCACGGAATAGTTCATATACATATAGCCAATTTCCAGGGCTGAATCTAAGGCTTCATCCAGACAAACCTTCGCTTTTTTATAGTTGCCGGTGGCAATATAAGCGGTAGCCAGCGTATCGAGAGCGTTGGTTAAGCCTGGTAGGTAGCTAGCCTGGCGGGCTAATTCGACTGCTCGCTGGCCGTGTGGAATCGAATCTTTATATTTACCAACCCCTAAATAGGTCATGCCGATATTGTTTTCCGACCGTTCCTGGTTGAGCAAGTCACCCAGTTCCTGGTAAGCGGTGATAACTTTCTTTTGCATATGGATTGCTTTCAAAGGATTGCCACTGGTACTAGTTACAGTCGCCAGGACCCCCAGTGCATTCGTTTCGCCCCGTTTGTCTTTGGCTTTCTGCCCAAGCGCCAATGCTTCTTCAACAATAGGAAAGGCCGCCTCTTGCTCTCCATCCAGAAAATGAACCCATCCCAGTTCAATCAATGTTTCAATGGTCTTCCAGTCTTGTCCTATTTGGCGGTGGGCGGATAGGGCTTGTTTGAAGCGATGTTTGGCGTCGGGATAATTGCCAGTGTCGTTCAGGATGCGTCCTTGCAGGTAGCGGATGTCGGCGATGGCTTCCTCATCGTCTAACTGTTTGGCCAGTTCCAGAGCGCGTTCGATGATTCCTGTGCCGCGTGCATACTGTCCCTGGGCAACGACAAATTTACATTTTGTAATTAAGGCCCGACAGAGGAGCATTTCTTCTTCGATATTTGTTGGAGGTGGGAGGTGGGCCAAAGCGCTGTCAGCTAATGCTTCGCCTTCTTGCAGCAAGCCTAATAGGTCGTAGAAGTTAGCCAGTGTGTCCAGGCTGTCCAGGGAGAGGTCGAGCTGATTGGTTTGAATAGCCCACTGCCGGGCTTGGCGCACATTTTCCAGGTCGTTTTCGACAGCTTTGATGGTGATTTGGGGTGTTTGACCATGTAGCTCTGGCTTTTGTTCAATTAGCCAGGTTAGATAAAAACGGCCGTGCTTCGTTGCGGCCGTTTTCATTTCCCCCCCAGCTTCTAGCTGCTCCTGGGAAAATTGGCGGGTCAGAGCGTGCATATCATAGCGGGTTTCATCTCGCTGATAAATCAGCCCCTGATGGATGAGCCGTCGCAATAGGAAGGGATTGATTTTGACGATTTTGGCGGCCGCTTTCTGGGTGAAGCCGCCCCGACAGATTGATAATCCCTCGATTGCCTGCTTTTCGTCTGTGGCTAACATAAGCCAGGTGCTTTCAAAAATCGCCCGCATACTCCGTTGGCGGAGGGGGATATCCTGCATGTCGGTGGCTAAAATGTCTAAATCTCGCTCTAGCTCTTGTAAGACGGCCGAAATCGGCATTGTGCGCAGCCAAGTTGCTGCCAATTGCAATGCTAAAGGCATCCCCGCCACCAGCCGGCACAACTGCCCAACTTGATTCGCATTTTCTGTTGTCACCTGAAAATGCGCGTTCACCTGGGCAGCCGCCCGACTAAAAAGGGTCACAGCCCCATATGATTCCAGCGTCGTAATTTCATCTTCTCCCTCCGGTGGAACTGGCAACCCTGTTAATTCGATCCGCCACTCAGCCGCCAGATTAAGCGACTCCCGGCTAGTCACTAGCAGCTTGATGTCCGGGCATGATTGCAATATTTCGAGGAGCAAGTCGGCCGTTTCCGTCAGATGTTCCATATTATCGAGGATAAGCAGCATCTCCTGGTTTCGCAGGAAGTTTATCAATGCTTGTTTTGGCGTAGAGACACTGGTTAAAGGAACCTCAAGGACGTTGGCCAGCGCCAACGGCACAGCCGAAACCGCCTCTACCCCAGCCAGGGAGACAAAAGCCACTCCGTTGAGAAAAAGCAAGGCATCATCCCGATTAATCTGATGAGCGGCCGTAATCGCCAGCCGTGTCTTACCCATCCCACCCAATCCGGTTATGGTCAGCAGACGGCACGACGGCTCTTGCAATCGCTGTTGAACATCCGCCAACTCTCGCTCCCGTCCAACCAGGGGCGTTGCTTCATATGGCAAGGCAAAAGAAGGCTTGTTTCGGGCAGCCCGGATACGCTCAAACAAAGCCTTAGTTTCCGCTACAGGTTCCACCCCCAACTCATCTGCCAAAATCTGGCGACATTGTTCATATTGAGTCAGGGCCACCCCATGTTGCCCTTGCCGGGCCAGCAATAACATTAAGCGACGGTGTACCGATTCCCGCCAAGGGTCGAGTTGCAAGAGCCGACGGCCGTATTCAATACCCCTACCATAAACCCGCCGACTAATAGCCCGTTCCATCCCCTCCTCAAATAAGCCAATCGCTCCCTCTCGCAGCCGTTCCCGCTCTGCTATCTGCCAATCTTCAAAAGCCCCTGCGTCTTTGACAAAGAAACCCGCCAAAAATTCTCCCCGATATAGAGAGAAAATATTTGAAGCACCACCATTAGCAGAAACGGCCGCTTCCAACTTTGCAACATCCAGGTCAATAGCAATATCCGAGTCAAAGCCCACCCGCTGGGTGCTAATAATCAAATAAGGTGACAATAGACGACGCAAGACCGACAAAGATTTCGTCAAGTTACGACGTGCCTTCCCCTCCTCCATCTCGGCCCATAGCAAGCCAGCTAAAGTTTCGCGGCTATGGAACTGCCCGGTTGCCGCCAGGAAGTACAACAAGGCTTCGGTTTTTGCGGTGCTGAAACTGGTTAGCCGTTTACCATCTAACCACACTTCTGGGTTGCCTAACAGATTTATTTGTAATCGGTTGTTCCTATTCATCTTCACCAATCAAAAACACAGCGCCAGACTGTAAATCCCTTTACACACCTCAAAGAACGGTGCGGATTTGCTCATTTTTTCGCACTTTTTTCGCACCTGGCAACTAGTATAACACCAACATTAACCAACAGATAAACAACCCAACTAACGTAATCTTCTTTGACCTGCTAGGGAAACCCGGTTTCCAACTTCAACAAATAGTTTTGTAAACAAAAAATAAAAGGAGAGACCTATGTCTGTAAAAACAATTGATGCACTCTTAAGTCGCTGGTTTCGTGATGGTAAATTTCGCCAACTATTGCGGGCGAATCCTGAAAGGGCCTTAGCCGAATATGAACTAACGCCTGCCCATCGAGTCAGATTATTCAATGTGAGAAAGTATGGTTTGCCAACCCCAGACCTGGTTTCTACCTATCATGAAAACGCAATTGGCTTGCACTAACTGATTGTTCGATAAGGAGAACAACAAATGAATTACTCAATAAATTCAAGAAATGCGAAGTTTTATATTATTTTATTGCTCGGCATCATCGCATTGCTCATTTCACAAACGGCCGTCCAGAATTCAAGCCAGCCCGTATCTGCTGACGGTGGTGATCCGGTTCAGTTCGACCCATTCGAACAATGGTCGGTAGGCTTCTCAGATGCCCGTGACTGGAATACAGACCCATCTTACTGGGAGACAATTCAATATCCAGATGTGGATGGGGACGGCCTTTTTGATGTTTGTGGTCGAGGTGACATCTGGGTATATTGCGCCCCTTCCACCGGCGTCGCGTTCGAATTCCCTCTAGGTTGGGATTATCATTTTTCCGATTCACAAGGTTGGAATAGTCACGACTCCTACTGGTCTACTATTCAATTCCCGGATGTCAATGGGGACGGCCGTTCCGATATCTGTGGTCGGAGCAGCGCCGGTATCATCTGTGGTCTCTCCGAAGGAGACTCTTTCGCAACACCGTCAAACTGGAACACAAGTTTTAGTGATGCCTCCGGTTGGAAAGATCATCCATCCTACTGGGAAACGATCCAATTTCCAGATTTAAATGGTGATGGCAAGGACGATATTTGTGGTCGGGCAAGCGATGGCCTTAACTGTGGTCTTTCCGATGGACAAGCATTTGTTAATGTGACAGTTTGGGACGACGAATTCAGCAACGCTAATGGTTGGAACAACGATCCATCTTATTGGCAGACGATTCAATTTCCCGATATTAGCGGTGATGGCAGGGCTGATGTTTGTGGTCGGTTTATAAATGGTCTTTACTGTGGCTGGTCTAACGGAGTATCTTTTATTATCCAAACTTACTTCACAGATGAATATGGGGACAACACAGGTTGGGACAATGACCCGGCTTATTGGGCGACCATTCAATATCCTGACATAAATGGGGATGGACTGGATGATGTTTGCGGCCGTGCTGTTTATGGCATTTATTGTGCGATTTCTCTTGGTATATTCTTTGAATTCGAGCCAGGATATTGGGAAAGTAACTTCAGCGACGCCAACGGCTGGCACCTTGACCCATCTTATTGGGGAACGATTCAATTCCCAGATATCAATGGTGATGGAATGGATGATGTTTGTGGACGAGCAGTCAGTGGCATGTATTGTTCAATTTCCAATGGTGCGGCACATGTTGGTTTTTCAAACTGGCAGCCGGCTCTAGGCGATGCCGGTGGTTGGAATGCCGACCCTTCTTACTGGGCGACGATACAGTTCCCTGAGGTAAGTGGTGATGGGATGGCAGATGTCTGCGGCCGTGCTGCTAGTGGCATTTATTGTGGGCCAGCAGCTTTGGATGATAATCCGCCACCTCCGCCGAATAGTGACTTCAGAATCTATCTTCCCTTCTCAGTTAAATAAGAAACAACAACTTGTTTGATAAACAAAAAAGGAGACAAGCATGTCTACACAAACATTAGATAACTTTTTAAGCCGGTGGTTTCATGATAGCGAATTCCGTCAACTGCTGCGGGAAAGCCCAGAAGAAGCCTTGGCCGATTACGAGCTATCTCCGGCCCATCGAGCCAGACTGCTTAATGTTAGAAAGTATGGTCTGCCAACTCGGGAACTGCGATTCACCCAACATGATAAGACAGCTATGTATTCGATAGTAAACACTCGCCTGTTCTCTTTATCCTAATGGATGTTCAGTAATTAGGTAATTGGGTAATTGCGACCCGGTGTCCGGCCAATTACCCAATTACTAAACCGTAATCTTATCTATGAAAAATTATTTGATATATCTCTCAAATGGGAGAACTTCAATTATGAAACCTTCAAATTGTTTAATTTTGACTCAAGGAATTAACCGGCACGTCTTTCGATTGACCGGCTTTAGGTGGCAACAATGAAACACTCAATTAATTTAAGAAAAGCAAATATTCTCGTTATATCATCGTTGGGCATATTAATGTTATTCATGGCCCTGGCGACTCTCTTCAATCCGGGCCATTTTGTATCGGCCAATGGTGGCGAGCCGGTTCGTTTTGACCCCTTTGAACCCTGGTCAACGAACTATACGGATGCTTATGGCTGGAACAGTGATCCCGCATATTGGGACACAATCCAACACCCAGATATTAATGGCGACAGCATAGCTGATGTTTGTGGTCGTGGCACTGGTGGCATTGTTTGCGCCGTTTCCGATGGCACATCCTTACCGGCTGCCGACGAGTTGGTTTATTACTTTACTGATGCACAAGGCTGGAACACCCATGAATCTTACTGGGGAACGATTCGGTTCCCAGATGTCAATGGTGATGGTCTGGATGATGTTTGTGGCCGAGAAAGTACCGGTATTTCTTGTGGTCTCTCTAATGGTATCAATTTCTCCACGCCAACAAATTGGAACACAAGTTTTGGGAATACCTATGGCTGGAAAGATGATCCTTCCTATTGGGGGACGATCAATTTTCCCGATTTGAATGGAGACGGGATGGCTGATATCTGCGGTCGGACCAGCACAGGAATCACCTGTGGTCTCTCCAATGGCCAATCTTTTGGTTCGTTAACCACCTGGGGCACCCAGTTCAGCAACGTCAACGGCTGGAACACACACCCCTCATACTGGGATACCATTCAATTTCCCGATCTAGATGGGGATGGAATGGATGATATTTGTGGCAGGGCCAGCGGCGGTCTTATCTGTGGGCTTTCTACAGGCTCATCTTTTGCATCTCAAACCTATTGGACCTACTTTTACGGGGATAATGCAGGTTGGAAAAGTGACCCTGCTTATTGGTCTACTATTCAATTTCCAGATGTGACTGGTGACGGTAGAGATGATGTGTGTGGCCGGGCCAGCGGCGGCATGTACTGTTCGGAATCTTATCATTCTTCCACTGCTGGAGATGGTTTCTTTAGGACAGTATATTGGGAAAATAATTTCAGTGATGCCAACGGCTGGGAAAGTGACCCATCTTATTGGGGAACGATTCAATTTCCTGATTTGAATGGTGATGGAATGGCCGATGTCTGTGGTCGTGCACCAAGCGGAATATATTGTTCAAAATCCGATGGAGATTATTTTGTCGATTTTTCGAATTGGCAACCGGCTTTTAGTAATGATAATGGCTGGAATAGTGACCAGGCTTATTGGGGAACGATTCAATTCCCTGATGTTAGTGGGGATGGTATCGCGGATGTTTGCGGCCGTGCTCCTACCGGAATATTCTGCGCCCCTGCGGTCGGTGATGATCCGCCACCTCCGACGTCAACCCCTCCGACACCAACCCCTCCAGCGCCACAAGACCCTGATTTCAGTATCTACTTACCATTCACAGTTAAGTCATAGGAAAAATAAATTATGAAAACTTTAATTTGTCCAATTTCAACGCAAAGAATTAATCGTCATGTCGTTCGTTTGACCGGTTTTATGATGGCTTCAATGATTTCTCTCTATCTGCTAACCGGCAATATCACATTCATCTTGGCTATCGTCCTTGACTATTTTATTCGAGCCTTTACCAATTTCCCTTACAGTCCCTTTAGCTGGCTGGCTATGCAGATTGTCAGTCAGTTTAACTGGCCGACCCGCCAAATTGACAAAGCGCCCAAGATTTTTGCGGCTCGTGTGGGCTGGTTGTTTGCAGCGGCAACGGCCGTTCTCTACTTCGTAAGTGTTCCGGTCAGCATCATCGTTGGGGCAACGCTGATGACCTTCGCCCTCCTCGAATCTATATTCGATTTCTGCGTCGGTTGCATCGTTTACACATACATCGTTTTGCCCCTCATGCGGGAATCATAAAAAGATAGTACAACAATGAAACAGTTAAAAAAATTAAGAAAAGTAAATATTCTCGTTATATCATCGCTGGGCATTTTAATGTTATTCATGGCCCTGGCGACCCTCTTTAATCCAGGTCAGTTTGTATCGGCCAATGGTGGCGAGCCGGTTCGTTTTGACCCCTTTGAATCCTGGTCAACGAACTATACGGATGCTTATGGCTGGAACAGTGATCCTGCATATTGGGACACAATTCAACACCCAGATATTAATGGCGACAGCATAGCCGATGTATGTGGTCGTGGCACTGGTGGCATTGTTTGCGCCGTTTCCGATGGCACATCCTTACCGGCTGCCGACGAGTTGGTCTATTACTTTACTGATGCACAAGGCTGGAACACTCATAAATCGTACTGGGGAACGATTCGGTTCCCAGATGTCAATGGTGATGGTTTGGATGATGTTTGTGGCCGAGAAAGCACCGGTATTTCTTGTGGTCTTTCTAATGGTACCAATTTCTCCACGCCAACAAATTGGCACGCTAGTTTTGGTGATGCCAATGGTTGGAAAGATGATCCATCCTATTGGGAAACGATTCAATTTCCTGATTTGAATGGAGATGGTTTGGCCGATGTTTGCGGCCGTACTTCCACTGGTATTGTTTGTGCCCGTTCCAATGGACAATCCTTCGGCATTATAACCAATTGGGACTTTGTTTTTGGTAATATTGGCGGCTGGAACACCGATCCGTCGTACTGGCAAACTATTCAATTTCCAGATGTAAACGGTGATGGTAGAGATGATGTCTGTGGCCGAAATGCTAACGGCATTATTTGTGGCACATCAATTGGTACATCTTTTGAAGGTCAAACTTCCTGGTCTACTGAATATGACGATGGATCGGGTTGGGACAACGACCCTGCCTACTGGAGCACCATCCAATTTATCGACTTCACTGGCGATGGCATGGCTGACATATGTGGACGTGCCACTGGTGGCATTTACTGTGGAATTTCAATTGGTAACAAATTTAGTCCACCATCTTACCGGGAAACTAACTTTAGCAACGCCAACGGTTGGCATACTGACCCATCCTACTATGCGACAATCCAGTTCCCTGATGTGAATGGGGATGGAAAAGCGGATATTTGTGGTCGAGCGCCAGATGGTATGTACTGCGCCAAATCTGAAAACGACAATTTTGTCGAATTTTCAAATTGGCAACCGGAATTTAGTGATGCGGACGGCTGGAAAAGCGACCCCGCCTATTGGGCAACCATTCAATTCCCTGACGTAAGTGGCGATGGGAATGCGGATGTTTGCGGCCGTACTGTCAACGGCATCTTTTGCGCCCCCGCAGCAGTTGACGACAACCCGCCACCACCACCGTCGCCCACCCCACCGCCACCGCCCGACTTCAACTTCAGTATCTATCTACCATACACAGTAAAGTAATTCTTTAGAAACCGGGTTTCAAAACAAGTAGAGGCATACCCTTGTGGTCGCCCAGCATCTGGCGCGAAAGTGAGAAACCCGGTTTGATATAAGGAAAACAACAGATGAAACACTTGAAAATTTCAAGAAAAGTAAATATTCTCGCCTTATTATCAGTTAGCATTTTAATATTATTCAATGTCATTACGACCCTCTTCAATCCGGGCCAGCTTGTATCGGCCGATGGCGGCGACCCTATCCGGTTTCACCCCAAATCACTATGGTCAGCAGATTTCAACAATGATGATGGCTGGTACAACGACCCCTCCAATTGGGCAACCATCAAGTTCCCGGATGTTAATGGCGACGGTCTGGACGATGTTTGTGGTCGAGGGGATGACTATGTCTATTGCACCACGTCAACTGGCACAGATTTTCCGCCTGTCACGGGATGGGAAGATAGTTACAGGGACGGTCTGGGCTGGAATGTTCATGACTCTTACTGGGGAACCATCCAGTTCCCAGACATTAATGGCGACGGCATGGACGATATATGCGGCCGTAACAGTCTTGGCATCATGTGCGGTATCTCTACCGGCAGCTCCTTCTTACAACCTACCAATTGGAGTACTGTTTTTAGCAATGCCAATGGCTGGATAGATCACCCTTCCTATTGGGGAACGATTCAATTCCCGGATTTGAACAAAGATGGTCGGGCTGACATTTGTGGCCGAGCCAGCGACGGTCTCCACTGTGGCGTTTCCACTGGACAGGCCTTTCTTATTGTTTCTTTGTGGGGTAGCGAATTCAGTGATGCCAACGGCTGGAACAGTCACGCCTCCTATTGGTCAACGATTCAATTCCCCGATATCAACGGTGATGACAGGCAGGATGTCTGCGGTCGTGGCGTCAATGGCATTATCTGCGGCGTTTCCACAGGCACATCTTTCACAACCCAAACTTACCAGACCTCCGAATATGGCGATGGCACCGGCTGGAAAAGTGATGCCGCGTATTGGTCAACGATTCAATTCCCAGATATTAATGGCGATGGTTTGGACGATGTTTGTGGCCGAGCCAGTGGCGGTATTTTTTGCGGGATTGCAAATGGAAACATTAATGGATACCGTTTTGATGACCCAGTATATTGGGACAACAACTTCAGCAATGCCAATGGCTGGCATACTAACAGCGCTTATTATGCCACCATTCGATTCCCAGATGTAAACGGCGACAACGCGGCCGATGTTTGTGGGCGCGGCGTAGATGGCATTAACTGTGCGATTTCCGACAGCTCACAATTTGGCGAAGCGACCGTTTGGCAGCCACAGTTCGGTGATGCCTACTACTGGCATTTACATCCTTCCTACTGGTCAACGATTCGATTCCCAGACGTAAGCGGCGATGGCTGGGCGGACGTTTGCGGACGAAACGCTACCGGTATCACCTGCGCCCCCGCCGCCCTCGGCGACAACCCACCGTCCCCGACCCCATCCCCGTCTCCATCCCCATCTCCATCTCCGTCCCCATCGCCGACCCCATCTCCATCCCCATCACCGTCGCCGTCTCCATCCCCATCACCGTCGCCGTCGCCATCCCCACCCCCACCAAATGGCAATTTCAAAATTTACCTACCCTTTGCAACGAGTTGATGCCACCGGAACATCAGTAACCAAGGATATGGGAAACACGGGTATTTCGTTTAGCATCCGTGCTTTTCCCTCATCCGCCTATAGATACACTTGGAGATAACAAATGAATGAAAAAAGGAAAACAGCTAATTTATGAACTTCTCCAAATATTTTACAAACCACCAGTCTTGAAATACGAACATATCAGCTTTATGGGGGAGCCATAAGCCTACCTTAACCCAAACATATATCCCTACGCTTTGCTCAAGGTCTTTGAGGTAGAAACGGCCGTTCTCCCTCCGCTTTCCCTCCCCTGTTAACCACGCTACGGCCGTATCTCAAGAGATAAACCATAATAAATCTCAGATTTTATTAGACAACAGAACAGGTAATTATCATGAAAAAAATAGTAATCCTTTTATCCCTCTTTTGGCTAGCAGCTTGTGCCGCGCCTCTACCTGTGGACGAAGGCCCACCCCCAACCTCAACGATTGAGACAGCGACAACGGCACTGCCAACACCCACCTTAATCACCCAAACGACTGCAACGGCCGTTCCCATCGTCACCAATAACCCCACCGAAACCCCTATTCCACCCCCATCCACCCCCATTCCGCCGACCGCAACAGCAGAAACGCCCCCCACCCGCATCCAATTTGAGCCTGGGGCCACCTCGATTACCATAAACGGCCGTTTGAACGCCAACGAATCAATGGCCTACTTAGCAGGGGCCTTTGCCGGGCAACGGATGCACATAGAAGTTACCTCACCCAATCAGGCCGCAAACTTTGCTATCACAGGCATGACCGACGGCCAACCTTACAAGCGGTTGGTCAATGAGGACCGTTTTTGGGAAGGCATCCTCCCCCTTTCCCAAGATTACCTCATCCGAGTAACGGCCTTAGAAGCCGTTGATTTCACCCTTATTGTCACAATTGACCCCCTAGACGAAGCGGTTTTACAACCGGTCTGGCCGATTGTTGATGGCACATCTGGCTTTTTGATTGGCGGTTCCCATAATGGTCAATGGCTAGATGCCCTTGCCGTCATGCCATCGCTGCAAGATGGCTCACGGCCGTATCAACTATACACCAACACCCAAATTCTGGGTCAAATAACTGGCACTGCCCCATTCGCCCCAGAGTTCGGCCCTTGTGCAGATTCGCCCCAAGTTGGGTTTCCCGCCGCTTCCGATTTATCAGAAACCATCGCCCTCGTTTCGGGCTGGAATGCCACCCCTCGCCAAACAGAACCCTTGCCCCTGGATACACCAGTTTATCAAGAAGCTGTCGCCCTTTACCTACAAAACAATGGCATCTCTGAACCTGAAGTCCAAATCTCCCGCATCGACAAAATCGACTTTGAAGGGGATGGCATCTATGAAGTTGTGATCTCAGCTTCTCGACTCACTGGGTTAGACAACGGATTTCCAACCGCCGCTGCCGGAGATTATTCAGTCGTCCTCATACGAAAAATAGTCAATGGCTCACTCGTCACCTTCACCATCGCAGAATCATTGTTCCCAGAGGCTGTCGAACTGGCTGACCCGGCTCAATTTAACATCCTGGCCTTTCTAGACTTGAACGGCAACGGAAAACTAGAAATCGTGATGGAAAATCTTCATTACGAAGGTCGCTTTATTACCGTTCATGAAATCACCGAGCAAGGCCCAAATCGGGTATTAACCGCTGGCTGCCGCCTTTAACCACAAATCACCCATTATCCTCGCCAGGGGTTAAAGCGAAAACCCCTGGCGAAACCCGTTGGCCGATAATCAGAATCCTACCACCGTACAGTGCCCTTCAGGGTACTTTTTTCTTAGCCTGGGGTTTTAACCCTAGGCGAATTCCCCCTTACAACTTGCTCACTTGCAAACTTGCTAACTATAATCCCCTAAACCTCAACAACAATAAAGGAACCCATTATGGATAGAACCGTCCCCACTCGTGGAAATGAAGAAATTTCCCTCTATGTCCGCACCTACTACTCCCTACTTCGCAGCAGCCGGGAAGTACAAATTAAAACCCTTGTCGAAGCCCATACCCGAATTCATTCCGCCCTCCATGTCGCCGCCGACGCCGAAACGCTCGACACGGCCGCTTTCATCTATGTCATTCTGCGCCTGCCACCCGAAATAGCGACCGCCCGGCTAGTGATCATGGGCCAATCCGCCCGCGTTTTTGCCGAACATGGCTATCCTGATGTTGAAACATGGCAGCGGGTTCATGCACCCGGCAGAAGACGGTATAGCTTCTATGATGGAGACGAAACCATTGCCGTCTACATTGCCAGCCGCTCCGACATCGATGACCTGATGCCGGGGTTGACCGCCTATCAGATTGAACGAGACAAACTCTACCGCATATTAAACCAGCCCAATATCATTCAACTACTCAAAGACAATCTTGACAAGCCCTTTACAGGGGATGATATGGTTGCCCTAAGCGATCATACCGCCATTCCTCTTGATGATTTAGATCGCCTACGCCGAATCTGGAAGGATGAAATGGCGGCCAACCTATTGAACATTGCCCAAAACAAACAATCATTGTCAGTACGTCTTCTGGCCGGATCTTTGGCCGATTATCGTCGGGCCACCCGCCAATGGTGGATGAATGTTAACCATCATACCCCCGACATATCGTTTGAAGATCGGCCGATTTACTTCGTCTCTAGCAACGCCCACAGTCTCGCCAACATGCTCAGTGGCTTCGCACTGAAGCATGAACCTGCCCTGGTCGAATACATCCAACAAGATGGCTCGGTTGATTTACAAACAGAATACGCAGATATTTTAGAACGAAACGTGCCGAGCAGCCGCGAAAACTTCCTCTATTATGTTCTCAAAAAATATGAGGATGCCGTCCAGACCACCACTGAACAACGGGTCGCTCACGAAGAAAACTGTGGCCTTCATCGCGTCCCCAGCCATCGCAGCTTTGACATTGAAGTGCAAGTTATCCAGCTAAATAAGCTCAATTTGGAAAGTCTTGACCCCCGTCTCCGCCTTCCAGGACTAGAAAATTTGGCTAATAGTGAGGCCTTAATAATCAATATCGACTTTCCCTTAGGTATGGCGGCTTATCAAGTCCTTTCAGAGATTGCTCGAAACATCGCACAGATTCGGGGCATTTATATTATGGGTAAAGCAGCGACCTTAAACGGCCGAATCGGCGACGTCATGATTTCCAGCGTCGTCCACGATGAACATTCCCTCAACACCTACCTATTCAAAAACTGCTTTACGGCCGATGATTTAGCCCCTCTGCTCGTCTATGGAACGGTCATGGACAACCAAAAAGCGATAACCGCCCCCGGCACCTTCCTACAAAACGACTCCTATATGTCCCTCTTTTACCGGGAGGGTTACACCGTCCTAGAGATGGAAGCTGGCCCTTATCTGAGCAGCGTTTATGAGATGATACGGCCGCAGCGCCATCCCCGCAACGAAATCGTAGACCTCCACTTCGCCCCTTTCCCCATCGGTATGCTCCACTATGCCTCCGACACCCCCTTCAGCAAAGGCCAAAACCTCGGCGCCCAAAACCTCTCCTACTTCGGCATGGACCCCACCTACGCCACTGCCACCGCTATCCTCCGAAACATCCTAAAGGAAGAAATCGACCACTTAAGTCACGATTAGTCCTTGTTCTGGAGGAATTTCCACCATATGCTAATCGGTCGTAAATCCATTAGTTACATGCGAGCGGTCGCAAAATGGTTTATTGCCCGACCCACCACAACGGCACAGGGCCGCTTTTTTCCCACGAAAAATCTGCTGCCCAGATTCATCTTGAATTACAAAATTACCTTGAAGAACGAGAGGGCCATTAGTGGTAGCCATAACCTTAAGTTTGCCAGTCGGTTGTAGATCGGCCGTTTCCTCAGAATTATCTGCAACTGTACTGGCCGCAAGAAAGCGTGCCTTGCGATGGGAGTTGTCGCAAAATGGCTTATTGTTCGATTCGCCACAACGACAAAGCGTGACCCGATATTCCTCGACAATCGTTTCTCCACCCATCGTCACCAATTGCACATCACCATGGAATTGATATTCGCCGGATTCAGTCACCACAATGATATTTTTGTCCGGCCGCTGTTCCTGTGGGCCACCATCATGCCGCACATATTTAAGCGCCCCTGAGGGGCAGTGGTCGATTGTTTCCTGAACCTGATCGGCCGTTGCATTATCGGGCTGAACCCAGGGACGTTTAGCAACATCAAACACCGCTTGCAAACGGCCACCGCATTCGGCCGCATGAATACAACGCCTCAATTCAAAAGTAACATCAATATCTTTGCCCGTGTACCTTTTTTGACTCATAGACACGCTCCAGATTCAATCATTGCAATCTTCTTGGCCTTTAAGAAGGTGAGGTTACTTACTTTCTTCATCTTGTCGTTTGGGAGTTGAACGCAGATTCGGGTCTGAGCGTAATTTCTGGCTCTCTGTTTGAATGCGCCGGAAGAAGGTTTTCTGAGTGATGGCTTCGACATCCTCTTCTCGCTTCTCTTCATCCAGGGTGATATTGAACTGGCGAAGCTGGAGTTTGTAATTTTCCTCCCGCTGCTCAATCTCCTTAACCATCTCGAAAAAGGCCGATAGCAACTGTCTGGCACGGGCATCATCTGGTTTGCGGCTGTCAACGATCGTGGATTGCACCTCTTCTAGTTGGCCCAAAACAAATGAATAATCCCCCTGAGCAATGCGATAGCTCCATTCGACAGCATTTTGCAGATAGGTGACATTAAAACGAAGCCGCTCTGAGATATTCTTGGCAAACAGCATCCCTAACTGCGGATGGCGGTCGATGACAGTCCTAAATTCGGTATTGCCTAACCGTAATAAATGGACCGGAGATAAGGCAATTGCCCCGGCCGAACGTGGCAGTTCATCAAGCAAAGACATTTCGCCGATTATTTCCCCTGGCCCAATCTGGTTAATGGTTAATTCATTGCCACCACTATCAATCAAGACGACCTTAATCCAGCCAAGTTGAACAAAATAGACAGCGTCCCCAGGCTCATCCCGGTTGAAAAGGACATCCCCCTTCACCATGTCATGGCTCGTCACCTTGGCCGCCAACTCCTCCAAAACAACCTCTGGCAAACCATTGAATAGGGGCAATTTCTTCAAGTACCGAACGGTCTTTTCATCCATATCCCTATTGTACACCCATTCATCGCCAGCCGAAAACAAATAAGGTACAATTTTAGGGTTCAATTACGCATTACGAATTTGAAAAATATGACTTCAACCAACAATGTTATCCAGAAAAGAATTTCGGCCGTTCGCGCCAAACTCCCAGAATGGCAGGTAGACGGTCTATTCATCAGCACCCCCTATAACCGCCGCTGGTTGAGTGGCTTTACTGGCTCCAGCGGCTTTTTGATAATAACGGCCGATCGCGCCCTCCTCGGAACTGACTTTCGATACTGGCCTCGAATTCCTCACGAAGCGCCAGATTATGAACTGGTCAAGATGGAAGGCAGCATCCCTCAGCGAATTAGCATGTTACTGGAAGAAGCGGCCGTCTCCTCATTAGCGATCGAAGGGGAGATGACGGTAAACGAGTTGGCTCTGTTAGAAGGGTTGGAACAATTTTCCATCGAGTACAAACCCTTTGAAGAAACGGTTGAACCGCTCCGAGATGTGAAAACGGCCGCAGAAATCGAAGCGATTCGGGCGGCAGCGGCTATTACCGATATGGCGATGTCGGCCGTTAATGAAATCGTTCGTCCTGGCATGAGCGAAAAGCAAATCGCCTGGGAGCTAGAAAAGATGATGCGCGAAGCAGGCGCCGATGGCATGGCCTTCCCCATCATCATCGCCTCCGGCCCCAACGGCGCGCACGCCCACCACAGCGCCGGGGAGCGGAAAGTTCAGGTTGGCGATTCGATTACGGTCGATATGGGCGCTTCCCTTAATGGCTATCAGAGCGACCTTTCCCGTACCTTTTACCTGGGGGACAAACCAGACGAAAAATTCTGGGACGTTTACAACACCGTCCACGAGGCCCAAAAATTAGCCCTCTCAGCCATTAAAGCTGGTAAAACGGGTCAAGTGGTCGATAAAGCCGCCCGGGATTTTATCAAAACGGCCGGATATGGCGACTATTTTGGTCATGGGCTGGGTCATGGGTTGGGCCTGGAAGTACATGAAAATCCGAGGTTGTCCCCAACGGCCGAAGACAAACCACTCCTCCCCGCCGGAGCCGTCGTCACCGTTGAACCCGGCATCTACATTGAAGACTGGGGCGGCGTTAGAATTGAAGATTTGGTCTTGATCACCGAATCCGGCTTCGACTACCTGAGCCACTGCTCCAAAAACCCCATCATCCCCGTAAACAGCTAACTTTATTTTAGCTTTTCACTAGCGCTTATGTAGTTATTTTTTGTTCTTCTTCAAGAACAGCATTTATTAATTGACGAGAGCCTAACTCTAGCGAAATTGCCCATTTTTTCAATAAGCAATCATTAAGTTGGTCGCTGAGTTTTCTCAGCAAATTTGGTTTCACTTGCTCCATATGCAATATCCCATGCTCTAGAGCAACAAATCTCGCTTCGGTCAGGTTAATCATCGCGGCCAGGTCAATCTGACTTATATTCGCACGAAGGCGGGAGAGGCGAACTCTTTTCCCAAGCTTTTTCATAGCCGCCATTTCGTTGGATTCCAACGCTTGGTAGACTAGATAATCCATCAATATTTGTCTACTCTCTAATACAAAATTACTCAATTATCTTTCCAGTTTTCTGTTGATAATATTGACGAAACACGTCCCTATTTTGACGTACCTTTTCCATTGCTCGATGGTGGGCAACGCGCACCGCCCCATGAGTTCTTCCTAAATCCTCAGCAATGTCCTTAAAAGTCCTTCCCTCAAGTTTTTCCAAAACAACTTTACTGTGATAGTCTGATAATCCAACCTTCTCCAATAATTTCCTGGCTATTGTTTCGTCATATTGAGATGGTTTCTCATCACTAAAAGGATCATTCGTTGGAAAATTATAGATAAGAACATTATCAAAAGATACATCTACTTCGTTTTTGGCCTCTCGATAGTATTCATATAATTTATTAGTTGCTATCCCTTTGAGCCAGGAATAAAAAGGTTTCCCCTCCGAAATATATTTACCAGATTCTAGCTTGTCGATCATTTCTACCATCACAGCCATGAGAATATCATTGCCACTTCCAAATGACTCCCTTTCTGCATAGCTGCGAATCTTCTCTTGATATCGTTCAAACAAGTCTGCAAATGCCTGTTTCTTATCCTCCTTCGTTGAGTCAGGAGCCTTAATTCTTTCAATCAGCCGTTCATCCGACGGCAAATTGGTATTTTGAACTGTTGTATTTGTTTTTGAAGACATAGGACACAAACCTTTTTACGATATTTTGCCAGGTTCGTGTGGAACCTCTGGCAAAAACACTGAAAATAAAAATTAGGAGAACCAAATCTTGCAGTGTTTTGTCAGAAGCCTCTGAATCTTCAGTAATAATTAAAGATGAATTGATTGGATTTTGTGAAGTCTTTTCTCTTTTGTAAGGAGGGTCAAGGCGAAATATCTTTATTGGTAAATCAAATTCCAAACATAGAATTTCATATATCTGAAATGTCACAGAGTTACAAATGCGATTACACCTGGCTACAAATCGAGAATAAAAGGTATTAAATATCTCGTAACCTTGCCAAATATAGCAATATACCTGCAAAAGGAATATGTGCTTAATATCAAATGAATTTATTACTCTCAAAATTGATTTTGCATTAATTGCCTCCAACACATTCACAACTTGTGTACCATAAATTTGCGAGAACTGTCTATCAATAATTCTCAGATAAAAAGAATATTCGTTTTTTAGCCTCCTTGCCTCGATTAATGTTTTTGTGTAACTATTAGATCTCCAGCATTTATCCATTAGATTGGTAGTTCTATTTAACAAGTTTGTTGCTTTAGAAGCCCAATTTGTAGAAATGATAGAACCACCTATTTCTAACAACCTTGTTTTAACAGCTTTAATCTTAGGCCTATAACCATTTCTCTCACCCATTACTTTACTATTAAGACGTTGGTCCCCTAAAATAGGCGGTTCACTTATAGCTTCTGTCACGAATAAGTTTCGCCGATCAACCAGCCCACCTATTATTGAGTGATGAAGTCCTATACGAGCAAAACCAATAGTTGGTTTTTTATCAATATCCATGTTTCTATCCCTATGTTGCAAAGCTTGGATCTAACCTAACAGTGCATTTACTGTTCATACAAGTATATGATAAAAATGTTACATTCTAGTCTCTACTCAGGTAATAAAGCAACATTCAGGGCTTCTCGCAGGGATCGGCAGCCAATGGCTTCTACGCCGTCTGGAACTTGTAAGCCCCGCTTGCGGGTTGATTGGGGGATTATGCAGCGGCGGAAGCCTAGTTTGGCCGATTCTTTGAGGCGGGTGTCTAGTTGGCTGACGGCCCGCAGTTCACCACTCAAACCCACCTCGCCCACAAAGGCCATATCGGCATGGACGGGGCGGTCTTTGACGCTGCTGGCGATGGCGACGGCGACGGACAAATCGGCCGCTGGCTCGTTAATCTGCAAGCCGCCGATGACGTTAGTAAACACATCTTTGTCATGGAGTTTGATGTTGACTCGGCGACTGAGAACGGCCGTCAACAGCAACAACCGATTGTAATCAATGCCATTCGATGTCCGGCGGGGATTAGAAAAGGTCGTTGTGCTGCTCAAGGCTTGAATCTCAACCAAAAGCGGCCGTGTTCCCTCAATCGTCACCGCAATGGCCGACCCTGGCACATTCACCTGCCGCTCTGCCAAAAACGCCTCCGATGGATTAGTCACCTCCACCATACCCTTCTCAATCATCTCATACACCCCAACCTCACTCGTCGCCCCAAAACGATTCTTCACCCCTCGCAGCAGTCGGTAACGGTGGAAGGGATCACCTTCAAGATAAAGCACCGTATCCACGATATGCTCCAAGACACGTGGCCCAGCAATCGCCCCCTCTTTGGTAACATGGCCGACCAGGATAACGGTGAGACCTGTGCTTTTTGCAATCTCTTGAAAACGGGAAGCACACTGCCGCACCTGGCTAACGCTCCCGGCCGACGATTTCAAATCATCCGTATAGGTCGTCTGGATACTGTCAATAATCACCATTTGGGGTTTAATTTCGTCCAAATGCTGAAGCATCGTCTCCAGATTTGTCTCCGTCACCAGATATAAATCGTTAGCGGCTAACCCCAAACGGTCGGCCCGCATCTTAATCTGCCGCATGCTCTCTTCACCCGAAATATACAGCGTTGGCCCATGGGTGTTTGCCATCGTTGCCGCCACTTCAACGAGCAAGGTGGACTTACCGATGCCAGGGTCGCCACCAACCAAAATGAGCGAACCAGGCACAACGCCGCCACCCAGCACCCGTGAGAACTCAGCCAGGGGCAAGGGCAAGCGGGTCAAACCATCGGCCGTCACCTCTGACAATCGCTGCGGGGTACTCAATGCTCTTGTCGCATCCCGTCTGCCAGCTTTAGCATCAGTCGGGGGTGAAATAATCTGCTCGACCATCGTGCCAAACTCAGAACATTTAGGACATCGTCCAACATAAGCGGCCGTAACACGGCCACACCGTTGACAAACGTATTGAGAATGTGTTTTTGCCATCTCTTTCCTGGTAGCTGCGAACTCCCGGTGGTTATTAAGTAATTGGTAATTGGTAATTTTTGATGTGTAATTGGTTATCATTGTGCTATAGAGGTCTAACGCGATTCAATTATAAAATTCAAGTTACCAATTACGTTTTACGAATTACGAGTTACGTCTTTAAACAAGGCCGGAAAATCCGATAAATAATTTTAATCTGTAACTCGAATTGTAATTCCTTTTTGATAGAATGTAAAAGATGTCTACAGAACAACAACCTGCCCCCAGGCAATCCAAGAGCGTCATCATTGGGCTTGGAATCATGTGGATTCTATTGGCTTTGGTCATATTAGCCCTTCAATTCGCATTGCCTGCAAAAATAGAGATTGAGTGGGAAACTGAAACAGAGATAAATACGGCCGGATTCAATATTTATCGTAGTGAAAGTAAAGATGGTGAATTTGTCCGTATTAATGAGCAAATAATCCCCAGTCAATCAGATGCCGTATCTGGGGCAACCTACATCTATACAGATAACGATGTCTCTCGCGGAACAACCTATTACTATCGGTTAGAAGATATCGAGTATGATAATTCAACTCAACAACATGACATCCTGACTGGCGAAGTGAACGCCTTAAATTGGTGGACTCTCCCCCTATCCCTCTTTAGCGGAATAGTCGGAATTATTATGGTATTTTCCGGTCTACGACCAAACCAAAAAGTAACGGCCGAACTTAACCCGCAATCACAATGAGCCTAACCTCACCCACTCTGAATGATATATCGGCTTATACGGCCAAAATAAGGAAAATGATATGAATGAGGAAGCCATACCTACCCAAATTCCAGATGTGATTTGGCGCGTACTTGATGATAATGCTGTCCTAGTTTCGCCTGAAGGCGGACAGATTACGACGTTAAACAACGTCGGAACAACCATTTGGAGCTTAATAGATGGTCAGAATAACCTGAAAGATATTGCCCAACATCTGGTTCACCAATATGATGTTGGCATCGTCCAGGCAATCCAGGACGTTAAAAATTTCCTGACTAAATTAGACAATCGAAGTCTAATTACATGGGAGTAAAAATGAAAAATCGGCAAATCATCATTCCATTCTTATTCGCCGCCTTGCTGATAGCCCTCTTGTGGACGACCTTGCAAGGAGCGCAAACAGCCGCCCAGGCTGACACAACCGAACAAAATGAGAAACAGCAACAAACTGCCATAACAAACCTGGTTACATCATCAGAAAGTTTGTCGTTTGTATTAAACGTACCAACGGTTCAAAAAACTTCAGGCGACGGAGTGGAGATACCAGGGCTAAACAGCCGAATCAATCAGCCCGGCGCACCAGCCCTGCCCTACTATGCAACCTTTATTGCCCTACCACCTGGCGCATCGGCCGTTCTAACAGTAGAACCCCTAAACGCCAGCATTTTGCCAGATTGGACAATCTCGGCCGTTCCCGACCCTCAAAGTACAGTCGGCTTTCTTGAAGAGGCAACAGATTTTGCGGCCGTTCACAATGAACGCCTAGAAAGCCCCCCCGATCCGGCTATCTATGGTAAGGATGCCAATTACCCAGGCCAACTATACGAAGTGTCTGAGCCAATGTATGTTCGAGATAAACGGTTGATCAACCTTGAAATCTATCCACTGCAATACAATCCTGTCTCCGGCGAATTAACCCACTATGAACAGCTACAACTCACCATAGATTTTGTCGGGGGAACAGATGATGTTCGACCCTTAAACGGCCGTTCCCCCTTTGCCGAATCATTAGACAACCTCATATTAAACGCTGAACAAGCCAAAAACTGGAGCAGCCTACCCGATGAAATGCGCGACGGTGGCACCGCCCTGCCCATTGGCTCAGATGCCTATAAGATTGAAGTCAACCAGGACGGCATTTACGAAGTTAGCTATGCCGACTTACAGGCGGCTGGCATGAACGTCGGGGCGGTCAACCCCAACACCTTCCAGATGCTCTATCGAGGTCAATCGGTGGCCTATGAGTTTGTCGGTGATGGCGACAATCAGTTTGAGTCTGGCGAAAAGGTGCGCTTTTATGGCTGGGCCTTTAATGGCTCCCGACTCGAAAAGCAATTTATTAACGATAACGTCTTCTGGCTGTGGGCCAACGGCAGCCCAACCACCATCGGAGCCACTGCCTCCCAAAACGGTCTACCAATAGCAACCACCTTCCAATCCTCTATCACCGTTGAGCCAGAAACAATCTGGTATCCAACCTGGACAGATGAGTGGGATATGTTCCCCAATGAGCCAGATGCCTGGTATTGGATTCGGATGGGAAAACCGAGCGCAGCTCCGGTGACAACGACTGTTCCGTTCAATCTGCCCTATCCTGCCTCTAGCGGCCCAAATGCAGATATTACGGCCGAATTCTCCTCTAAACTCAGCCCAATCGTCAGCAATGTTACCATTAGCCACGAAATGGTGCTCAAAGCCAATGGACACCCCAACATCGGCTATTTGGCCTGGATAGACAAACAAAACGTCAATGTCACCACAGATATTCCTATGTCGGCCGTTATCAGTGGTAGCAACTCCTTTGACCTTGGTATGCACACCGCTGCATCCGTCAGCAGTGGCTCCCAAGCCGTCTATCTAAACCGAATTACAGTCGATTACACCCGCCTATTTACTGCCACCGCCGACCAACTCATCTTTAGCGATGAAGTTGGTGGGTCAAGAGGCTTCCAAATAGACGGTTACAGCCAAAACAATCCCAACAACGTCCTCGTTTGGGACATCACCAACCCCGAACAACCAACTGAAGTGACAGGCGTATCAGTAACAGGCGGTGGCCCGAACTACACCTATGAATTTGGCACCAATCATCCAGCGGGAGCCACCTTTATTGCCACAACAAACACCAACATCCTGTCACCAAACCAGATTAGTCGCTATGACGTGCCAGATTTGGAACCATCTGGCAATGGCGCAGATTGGGTAGCTGTTGCTTATAAAGATTTCATCACCGAGACCCAGGTCTTGGCCGACCATCGAGAAGACCCGCTCTATGGCAGCTACAATTCCCATGTCGTTGATATCGAAGATGTAATCAATCAATACGCATATGGGCTGCCCATTCCCGCCGCTGTCAGCGATTACTTAGCCCATGGGCTGGCAACCTGGCAAATTCCTCCTGCATATCTACTCTTGGTAGGTGATGCGACCATTGACCCTCACCAAGTAACATGGTCAGCGCCCCAATATGTCATGACCGACCTGGCCTTTGTAGACCGATTCCAGGGACAAATTCCATCTGACTATACCTTTTCATTGTTAGTGGGCAATGACATTTTGCCCGATTTGGCAGTCGGCCGAATTACAGCCAAAACAGCCGCCGATGTAACGGCCGTAGTCGATAAAATCATCATCTACGACCAGAATCAACTATTTCCGTCCAGTTGGATGGATAATTTCGTATTTCTCAGTGACAACACTGACGCAGGCGGGAATTTCTGTTTAGAGAACCAAGAGGTCAGCGACCATATACCAAACATATTCGACAAAACGCAGCTTTGTCTGCCCGATAACCCAACTACCACCGATGCCGACAATTTGAGGACCGCCCTCTTTAATCATATAAATGTTACAGGAACCCTGCTGCTCAACTATCGCGGTCACGGCAGCATCAACACCTGGGCCAGCGGCCCGACATTGCTCGACCAAACCTATGTCAATTCCTGGAATAATCCTGTAAAACCTGTTGTAACCTTGACCGGGGATTGTCTGGATGGTTTCTTTGCATTTCCAACTTTAGAGGGGTTAGGTGAGACCTTTTTGCGAGCTGATGATAAGGGAACAGCCGCTCACTGGTCATCCAGTGGGCTTGGCCTATCATTTGAACATTCAATCTTAGTCGAAAGGATGTACGATGCCTTCTTCCTAGAAGGGGTGACAACCTTAGGTGATGCCTCCAATTTCGCTAAAGTTAAATTCAATTTGATTGGCGGACACCAATCATTACTCTACAGCTTCATTCTAGAAGGCGACCCGGCTATGCAGTTAATGCGGCCAGATTTGACAATCGACAAAACGTCCATTGATACAATTGGCAGCCCAGGTGAAACGGCCGAGTTCACCCTAGACATCGCCAATCTCGGCATATATCCTAGCCATGTCACTGTAACCGACACCCTGCCTGCTGGATTAGATTATGTATCATTCCAATCCAGTTTATCTACAACAGCCACACTCATTGGCAATGATGTTGTTTTCAACCTACAATTTGGAAATGATATATTAAATGCTGGATTAACTAGGAATGAAACGGCCGTCATCACCCTAACAACGGTGGTTGCAAATGATGCCATCAGCGGCACAGTGACGAATTCGGCCGCAATTGGTGGTTTCGGATTAGATACCGTTCCAGCCAACAATGATGATTCCAGCCTCTATACGATATTTGTTGAACCGGTAATGGACTTCATCAACTACATCCCAATCGTCTTAAAATCCTAACCAACAAGAGGTTCAACCTATTCTTGTGGCGTCATCCCTGTCGTAAGAATATCTAAAAGTTGAACCACCGTTAGGGCAATAAATATCACAGCAGTTGTAGTGACTAATTGACCATATATCTAATGTCAAAAAATAGTTAAGATTGAAGAAATTAATGAGCGTTTTGAATCAAAATAATCGGCGCTGGACACTCGTTCTAGCTTTCATAATTGGTATTGTTGCCATTTTGCCAAATTCGGTAAATGCCTTACCCCAACAAGCCATCACCCTCCTCTATTTTCGTGGAACTGGGCAAAATAACGCTATCTTTCTGGAGTGGGCAACGGCAACCGAATTTGAAACGGCCGGTTTCATCATTCAACGAGCCAATAGTGAAAATGGCCCATACATAGATTTGGACCAAATCGGCTTCATCCCTGGCGAGGGGGATGGCATAATTGGCGCAGAATATGAAGTCACCGACACCATGAACGTTGTCAATGGGCAAACCTATTGGTACATTCTGATTGAAATCGAGACCAATGGCAACCAAAATCCAACTGACCCCATTTCGGTCATAGGTGGCGTTCAAACCGCCACAGCTACCCCATCCCACACCCCAACGGCCCAAGCCACGACAAATGGTCAGGCAACGGCTACCCCATCTAGAACTCCGACCCCGACCAGCACTACCCAGGCTACATCACAATCCTCCTCAACCACTGTGCCAACAAGCACCCAGGCTGCAAGCCAGGCAACAACCCAAACTGACTCCAGCGCTCAAGCAACCCCAACAGCCACAACCAGCAGTTCATCTACAAGTTCAACATCCGGTACAACTAGCTCAACCAGTGGCGGAAGCAATGTCGCCCAGGCCTCCTCTCCCAACGATCCTTATCCGGTGGAAGGCTCGCCATCACCCACATTCGTGCCCGACCCCAATCAGATAAATGCGACCGAACCCGCCGCATATCCAGCCGAAGGCGAAGGGATAAAAAATGAACCCTATCCTGCTGGAACTAGTCCCACAGAGACCCCAGCAATCCAGCCTCAAGGCGACGGTGACACCCGCCCTCTCAGCACCCAACCGCCGCTCAATCCACCGCCTGAAGAGAATTCAGAGAGCCAACCAGAAAGCAGTAATACCCTTTTCCTATGGGTTGGGTTTGTGGCTGCGCTCCTAATTTTTGCCGGTGGAATCATCGGCTCCATTTTCCTCTTCACCCGCCGCAGCAACCAAAAATAGTCGTACCGATCAGTCCGGCTTTCAGATGAAGAGAGAATCAGCCAGTCGCCTCAACACCATGCGAAAACAACCAATCACCAAATTCCTGCCATTCGTCGGGATCGGCGCAATATTACTTGGAGCCATAGCCTTATTCCTCTTTGCTCGTGCTTTAGGCCAATCAGACCAACTTGATCTCATCGAAAATGCTCGACCAGACGTAATTAAAATTGAAGTGAGTGTCGACGGCCTTTATCGCCTTTCATTAGACGACCTTCAGGATACAGGGCTGGCCATTGTATCGCTGAATATAGAAAATCTCCGACTGAGCAAAGACGGCCGAACCATACCCTACCTTGTCGATGAAGATGAACCAGCCCTCATCTTCTACGGCCAGCAATCAGATAGCCGCTACAGTCGCTACGGAACCTATTTATTAGAGACAGGCGAAGTTGGTCAAGCGATGACGGCTGTTGCCGCCGATGGCCCAGATAACGCCCTCTCAACCATTCCCCAGCTACTCCATTTGGAACAAAACACCCTCTACGATGGCCGTGCCAGATTTGAAACACCAGAACAAAATGATATTCAAGGCCCCTGGTATTGGGACACCCTCCAGGTTCAAAGCCAACTCCCCCTGTCATTTGAGCTGGCAACCGTCAGTTCAGAATCTGCCCTAATTCGGCTGTCATTATGGGGCGCGACCCACGATGCGTCTATTGAGAATGACCATGATTTCGATGTCATCCTCAACGGACAGTCTATCGGCACAATACGCTTCGATGGCGAAACCCATCATCAGGGCGAATTAACCATCCCTCCCGGCCACCTTCAGGCAGGAGAAAACGAACTCATCCTAGATAACGCTGTCCAGGGTGCCGCCCTGGTTGACATTATGCGGCTAGATTGGATTGACATCATCTACCCCATGACGGCCGTCGCTAACAATGACCACCTTCATATTCAAGGAGTTAATGGCACTGTCACAGCCGATGGCTTTAGTGGTCAACCGCTTGTATTTGATGTCAGCGACCCTGAAACCCCTACCCTCCTCACCGATTGGAACTATGAAGGAGAAACGGCCGACATCCCCATCCGAGAATCCCAAGCAGTCATCGCCGTTGGCCCAGACGGCTATCTCTCCCCCTTCGCAGTTTCAAACCTCCGCACAACCAGTTGGCGCAATCCTGATAATCAAGCCGAACTGCTCATTGTAACGACTGACCAGTTAGCCCCATCCTTAGACCCATTTGTAGAAGCTCGGCAAGGACAAGGGCTTCAATCGGCCGTCGTGCCAGTAGAGGAGATATACGATGAGTTCGGTTTCGGACGGCCGTCTCCTGAAGCCATCACCAACTTTGCAAGATACACCTTGGAAAATTGGGCCGAACCAAAACCAAAATATCTATTTTTAGTTGGTGAAGCCAGCTATGATTATCAAGATTTCCTGGGCAATAACCCTCAAAATGTCGTTCCTTCGCTCATCGTTCCAGTTAGCTTTAGTGGCGAGACAGTCAGCGATGCTCGATTGGCCGATGTCGATGGCGATTTCAAACCAGATTTAGCTGTCGGCCGCTGGCCCGTTGATTCGCCAGAAGCGGTCGCCGCCCTAATAGAAAGAACGCTGGCCTATGAGACGGGGCAAGCCAGCGAACGAGTTATCTTTGCGGCCGATGGAACCAGCGCCGAATTTTCAGGAGTCAGTGACCGCGTTTTGCAGCAAAGTGACCTGGATGAAACAGCCGCCGAAAAGCTATATGGGGCAACGGCCGAAACCTTAACCAGTTCTTGGAATGAGGGAGCCTGGCTCCTGTCCTATGTCGGGCATGGCAGCCTAGACCGTTGGGGCCAAGAAGATGTCTTCTCCACCGATGCTGTCAGCGGCCTTCAAACCATCACCCCTCCCCCGATCGTCATGCAGTTAACCTGCCTGACTGGCTTCTTCGCCCACCCGACTATCTCTTCACTCTCAGAGCAAATGTTACTCCACGAGGCAGGGCCAGTGCTAATAGTCTCGGCCACCAGCCTAACCCTTTCCGCCAGCCAAACCCCATTCGGCATCAATCTCGTTAACGAACTCCAAAACCCAGAACGGTTGCGCATGGGCGATGCCGTTCGGCAAGCAAAATTGGCCCTTGATGTGAGTGATAGCCACCTGCGTGAAATCAGCGACACCTTTGGTCTCCTCGGCGACCCCAGCGCCTTAATCGTTCGCCCCTAGAATAACGCCCTTGAAAACAGATACCCCCTTACCCACCAGCCGAGCAAAGAAAATTCCCTGGTTAAGACTTATTATCGGGCTTGTGGCAGGCATATTGGGTTTGTGGCTAATTACTCGTGACTTGCAAGCGGACGATATCGCCCAAGCATTCTTGGAAGCCAAAACGGGCTATATTTTGCTGGCGGTCTTAGTAATTATTATCACAATTTTAACTAAAACTTGGCGTTGGCAGCTACTCATCATCAATAACGGCCGTTCACAAAATTCACACGACCCCCAATCCACCCACCCAAAATTCGCAACCCTATTCTGGCCCTTAATCCTAGGCCAGTTCATCAACGCCATCAGCCCGGTTCGAGTCGGCGACTTGGCTCGTGTTGTAGCCCTAGAACAAGAAAGCGGTATCGATAAGATTCAAGCCCTCGGCACCCTCGTCGTTGAAAAGACCTTAGATATTATTGGTCTGGTAATAACTTTATTTCTCATCTTGCCCTTCGTGGTCTTGCCCCAATCAATCACCGAACGAGGGACATTTTTAGCGCTAACAGCCGTCACCATCTTCGCCCTCCTCCTCTTCTTTGCCTATCGGCGGGAATGGGTCATTGACCTGACCAAGCAGCTCATCAAGCGACTGCCCAATCGCTTTCAAGAACCACTCAGTCACCTTATCATAGCAGGGTTAGAAGGGTTGTCTGCCTTGCGCCAGCCGCGCCAACTGTTAAGTCTTACCTTCATCTCGGCCGTAATCGTCATTCTCTCCATTCTGACCCCCTATACTCTCTTCTCAACCTTCGACCTTGAATTAGGGCTAAAAGAAGCTACGCTGCTTCATCTTACACTCATTATCGGCCTCATACCTGCCTCAACGCCAGCCAATGTCGGCATCTTTGAAGGATTAGTCGTCTTCATGCTAAACCAATTTGGCCTAACCGACAACGCCGCTATACTAAGTTATGCGATTGTTTTTCATCTAGTAGTCGTGTTGCCTCAGATTATTTTAGGCAGCATTTCAGTAATTCGGAGCAATTGGCACCAAGAATCTAACTAGCTATGATTTCGGTTATTATTCCCGCCCATAACGCAGCAAATAGCATCGCTAAATGTGTTGAATCGGTACGTAATCAGTCCATATCCCCTGACGAGTACGAAATAATTGTCGTCGATGATGGCTCAACGGACGATACGGCCAGCATCGCTTGGCAAAGTGGAGCCGAGGTCGTTCAACAAAATCGCGGCCGTCCTGCTGCGGCCCGCAACGCTGGTATCAACGCTGCCCAAGGGGACATTCTCTGCTTCACCGACGCTGACTGTTTCCCAACTCCCAACTGGCTTGAGGAGCTGACTCGACCGTTTGACAACCCCGATATTATCGGCAGCAAAGGCATCTACACCAGTGAGCAAACCGAACTAACCGCCCGCTTTGTCCAACTCGAATACGAAGATAAATACGACCTCTTGAGAGGCCAAGAGCGGATTGATTTCATCGACACCTACTCAGCCGCATACCGCCGCCAGGTGCTTATGGCAAACAACTGCTTCGACGAAAGTTTTCCCTATTTGGAAGACCAGGAGCTGTCGTTCAGGCTAGCTGCTAGAGGCTATGGCATGGTATTTCAGCCAACGGCCGTTGTCTCCCACCTCCACAGCCACACCCTGGTAGGCTACTTCCGTAAAAAATTCACCATCGGCTACTGGAAAGCTCAGGTCATTCGCCGCTTTCCCAAGCATGGGGTCAAAGATTCCCACACCCCCCAAGTAATGAAGATACAGATGGGCCTGATGGCATTATTTTATCCCACCCTGGCTGCCACCTTGCTCACCCCTTGGGCTGGGCTGGCGCTATTAGCCTTAACGGCCGTTTTCCTCCTCACAACATTGGCCTTCGTCGGCAAAGCCTGGCCCAAAGACAAAGGGGTGGCCCTGGCTTCACCCTTCCTGCTTGCAGTCCGGGCCACCGCCCTCGGCATGGGTTATGGCTGGGGAATTATCAATCCCTCCCAAGGCGTTAGCGGTGAAGAATCGACCATTGGTGGCATCAACTATCTTGGTAAACGAGCCATCGACATTTTGGGCAGTCTCATTGGTCTACTCTTTGCCCTGCTGCTCGGCCCCTTCATTGCCCTGGCCATCAAATTCACCTCCCCTGGCCCGATCCTTTTTAAGCAAGAACGAATTGGACAGGGCGGTAAACCCTTCACCATCTTCAAGTTCCGCTCCATGTTTAATAATGCCGAAGAAACGTTAGATGAATTAGTTGATTTGGATGATTTAGAGGAACCAGTCTTCAAGCTGGAAGACGATCCCCGAATCACCCCCCTCGGCCGTTTTTTACGTCGTTGGAGCCTAGACGAACTCCCCCAATTTTGGAACGTCTTTAAGGGCGACATGAGTCTCATCGGCCCCCGCCCAGAAGAAGCCCGTATTGTCGCCCGCTATACCGACTGGCATCGTCGCCGTCTGGCTGTCAAGCCCGGCCTCTCTGGGCCAATGCAAGTCAATGGTCGGGGCAACTTGCGCCTTGATGAACGAGTGAAACTGGAGCTAGACTATATCGAAAACTATGCTTTGTGGCGTGATATTGTCATCATTCTCAAAACAATTCCGGCCGTTTTCATGGGAAGCGGAGCCCGCTAAATATATATTTTGGAAATATGACCACAAATCGTCAAACAGGGCTAGCAGCCAAAAGAAGTGCGACGACTACAGATGCCCTATATCCAGCTATTTTTACGGCCGTCATCGCCTTCCTCGTCTATTTATTCACCCTAGAACCAGACTTGACCTGGGCCAACTTTGGTGGCGATGGCGGAGAACTAATTACGGCCGCAGTCACCTTCGGCATCCCTCACCCTCCTGGTTATCCGACCTATGTGCTGATTGGCAACCTCTTCAGCCGTCTTCCGATTGGAACCACTGCCTTTCGCTTTAATCTGCTGTCCGCGCTTGGAACCGCCGTTGCGGCTGGCTTCATAACTGGAATTGTATTCTGGCTTCACCCGCTCATTAATGACCGGGCCGGTCAGATGCGTCCCATGAACAAGGCTAGAAATTTTAGGGGGATGGCAGTCGCTGTTTCGGCCGGGTTATGCTTTGCTTTTGGGTCTTTAGTTTGGGGACAGGCTATTATTGCAGAAGTTTATGGCCTCAATTTAGCCTTTATCGCTGCATTTCTTTATCTACTCATCGCCTCAAAAAAGTTTGCTATTTCAGGCTTGTTTTTTGGATTAAGCATCACAACTCACCTGACCTCTGCTATATTACTGCCATTTGCATTATTATTAGCTCCTCGGCAAAAGTGGCCTCGACTGATGGGTGGAGCGCTGGTCGGGTTGCTGCCAATCTTAATCCTACCGCTCCTAGCTCAATCAAACAGCCCACTTATTTGGGGCCAGCCAAACACACTCGGAAGTTGGTGGTGGCTGGTCAGCGCCCAGCTATATCGGCCGAATCTATTTGGGTTAGCCCTGGCCGATTGGCCGGAACGGTTTAGAGAATGGAGCGGCCCGTTTTTGGCTCAATTTGCCTACGCTGGATGGCTCCTGATGGTAGTTGGATTTTACGGCCGATTCAAGACAAATGCTCGTATTCTGTCTGGTCTTCTGGTTACCGCCCTCTTCTATATCTTCTACGCCTTCAGCTATAACACCAACGATGCCGCCGTTCTTCTCCTCCCAGCCCTACTGCTGCTTAGTATAGTATTAGGATTTGGATTGAACTATCTAGGGAAAGCGGCCATCATCTTGCCCATCGCGCTACTTTGGTTAAACTTAGGCCAGTTGGCTGATGGATACTATGTCAACACAATAACGACCGTTCGACCAGCCATTGAAGAATTATTAGAAGATATTCCAGCTGAGGCGATTCTTCTAACATCCGGCGACCCAACTATTGCCGCCCTTTGGTATTTTCATCACGTCGAGGGAATGCGACCGGATATCATCGTCATCGATGGGAACCTCTTCCAATTTGATTGGTATCGAGCGCAATTGGGTCGGGATTATCCTAATTTACAACATTTAGCCCAGGACGATTTACCTGGCTTCAAAGAAATAAACAGTCAATCACGGCCGTTCTGCGAAGCCTCTATAACCCAACCCGGCTATCTTCGATGCTAACCAACAAAATACATCATACTTACCGTCACTAACAATTATTCATTCACTACTTCAACAAATAATTATTCTTTCAGGTAGTACCATGACCGACACCGCAGTAGAGCAACCAACATCAGACCAACCCCTCATCAATCGGCTACCCCGTCTATTAGCCATTGCTGGAATTAGCCTGATTCTGGTTGCTGGCATCATCAAACTCTACAACATCGCCCGCATCGGCCAATCCCTACTGGCCCATCGAGATGAAGCCACCGCCCTAATGGACGAAGGGCTGGCTAAAGCCGACCCCGTTCAAACTGAACTATTAGTCTTAGGCATTCGTGAAGACATCGTAGACTTAAAAGCAGAAACCGGGCCATTTGTTGCCATTGCCCCCCTCTTTGGTTGGCTGCCCAGAGTCGGACCAGTATTCTCAAATGCGGCCGAACTAATGGAAATAGCCGACGCAGGCAGCGAAGCCGGGGTCTATGCAGTCCAATCTTTAAGCCCAGCCATGACCATTATGCGGACAGAAAACACAACCGGCCAATCCCGCATCCCCCAAATCTTAAACGTGGTAAATGAGGCCGAAGCAGATCTCTTTCGTGCCTCCCAGGCCATCGACCGACTGGCCGCAGCTAGAGCTGACATGACTGATGTAGATAAGCTGCCCGGCTCCATTGCCAATCTCATCACCATGCTAGATGCAGAGCTGCCAATGGCCCAAGATGTCATCCAGATGTCCTTAGTCCTGCCAGAGATAATGGGCATTGAAGGGCGACGAACCTACCTTATCATCGCCCAAAACGAAGATGAAATGCGGCCAACTGGCGGCTTCATCAGCGGCGCTGGATTACTCGTCGTTGAAAACGGCCAAATTGTCTCCATCACCTTTAGCGATGCCAACACCGTCGATGCCTTCAACCAGCCCGGCAAACTATATGGCGAGCCACCCCAGCCTTTCACCGATTACATGGGCATGGACATCTTTCTGTTCCGCGACACCAACTTTTGGCCCGATTTCCCAGTTTCGGCCGAAAAAGCGATGGAACTCTATACCTACGGCCAAGATGTGCCGGTTGATGGCGCCATCGCCATCAACCAACAGTTTGTAAGGCTATTGCTACGAGGAATTGGTCCCGTATATGTGCCTGAATTAGACCGCAATGTGAACGCCAACTCAGTCATTGAGCAGATGCGGGCTGAATGGGGACCCGGTAACGACACCAGCAACGCCTGGGTCAGTGACCGCAAAGCCTTCATGGGGCCATTGGCAAGCGCCATTCAGACCAAACTAGAAAACAGCATGGCAACGCTAGACCCTGTAAATTTATTGCGGCAGGTACAGGCCGCAGCCGATCAACGACATATGCAAATATATATGCGCGACCCTCAAGTAGCGGCCGTTTTAGCGGCAACAGGCTGGGATGGCAACCAGGCATTGAATGCCGGAACCGATTATCTCTTAGTAATCGATTCCAGCTTTGGCTTTAATAAAGTATCCGCTGCCATTGAAATGGAAACCGCTTACGATGTGGTTTTGACAGAGGCTAACGGCGGCCAAGCAACAGTCACCTTAACTTACAACCATGTTTTTCCGGCCGTTTCAGACCAAGAACCCTGTACTCATGGCACCTCCTACTTTGAAGGCATACGCTATGAGGATTTAATCAACGACTGCTATTGGAATTACATCCGCCTATACACCACCCCAGGCTCACAATTAATTCAGTCGACCAATCACCCCTTATCGGCCGATTTTCTAATGTCTGGCGTTTCCTGGAATGGTGATGCTAAAGTCGTTTCCGACGAAGCAACCCCATTTTCTGTATTCGCCAATTTCCTGCTCATTCCACAAGGGCAAACAGTCACGACCAACTTTACCTATCAACTACCAGAAAGCATTGTTCATAGAGATGGTGGCAAAAACCATTATATTTTGGAAATTCACAAACAAGCTGGCGTTCGCGCCCAGCCACTAAACATCACCGTGACACTGCCACCCGGCGCAAGCCTCGACCAAACAACCCCAGCGGCGACTTCAGTTGAGGGGCAAATGGTAACTTTTTCAACTGATTTAGGACAAGACATGATTATTGAGGTGATTTATGACTAAACCCAAATTGTTCATAGTTGTCGCTGCTGGCCTACTATTACTGCTTGCTATAATGACCCTTCCATTCCAGGTCGGTTCAGTGCAAGGAAATTGGCAAGAACAAACTTGGCCCAGCCGAACGCCAACCCCTCAAGGCGGCCCCAACCCAACGAATACCCCCCCACCTCCGCCACCTACTGATGATCCTGGCGGCGGGGGAGGCGGCGGTGGCGGGTCTAATAACACACCAACCCCCCAAACTGGCCCAACAAACACCCCGGTTGTTGAGGAATTTCCAACGCTGACACCCAACGTCACAGTTGCCCTTGAAACCCCTATTGGTGGCTATGAGGCAACGGCCGAACCATGTGGCACGCCACCCACCGTTCAAGCCTTGGGTGTGGTCAACATACGGAGCGGCCCAGGCTTAGAATATGAACCAATAGATAGTTTGATCTATCTCGAATCCCGGCCGATCGTCGGTCGAGCCGAATTTGCCACCTGGTGGTTGATTCAACTGCCGACCAACACCACAGGCTGGGTTGCAAATCAGGCTGTCTCCGTTCAAGGGTATACCGGTTCCGTCCCCATCGTTGAACCACCGACTATAAACGGCGTCACCCCAACCCCTGGCCCCCTATGGCAGCCAACACCCAATCCAAGCTGCACCCCCCAACCAACCCCAACACCCACCAATACAGCGGTGGTAGAAGCGGCCGAACCAACGAATCAACCAATATCAAACACAGACCCCACTGCAACGCCATCAGCTACAGCAACCCCTGAACCAGTCCCACCCACAGAGACAATTGCACCCGAACCAGAACCGGCAACCAGCACGGCCGTTCCCTCTGCTACGGCCGATGCCCCTTCACCCATTACAGAAGAAGAAACACCCGACAATGAAAGTGATGGACAAACAGCTAGCGCCTCCTCATGGATTCTGTTTGCAGGCATCGGGCTGCTCGCCGTCGGCGCAGTCTCCCTCATATTCCGCCGAAGATAAGGTTATAGGAAACCGCCAGTTCAAAGCTGGCGGTTTCCTATAATCCCTCGACCTGACTAATTTCAAATAGGTGTCCGTCCGGGTCTTTGAAAAAAGCCCGAATTTCAAAGCCAAAGTTTACTGGCGGCGTAATAAACTCAGCCCCGCGTGCCTTCAACGTCTCATAAGCCCCCTGGCAATCTTTCACCCGAATCGTCATTGAGTGACTAACCCGATTCGGATCATCTGGGGCAACAAATACGGTATCCGGTTTATCTTCCGTTGGCCCACCGCCCGTCACCACCAATAACCAGGCTCCATTAAAGTCATAGACAATCGACGTGCCGCCATACTCCCCATACAGCGAAGCGCCTAAAACATCCTGATAAAAAGCCCTCGCCTTATCTAAATCACTCACCACCAATATATGCGTCAAAGCCATATCTTTAGTTGGAAATTCTGCGCCCATATACCCTCCTATCGAATTGAATTCAAACTATCCATGCCAAAGTCATGCTTTAATGCTACCATAAAACCATGACGAATAACGCAAACTTTGACATCTACGCCGATCCAATCAATCATGATTTGGAGAGCGGCCCTTATAATCCTGATGGCTCTATCCTACTCGAACTGGCTTCCCAGGCAAACGGCCGTATCCTCGAACTTGGCTGTGGAACTGGCCGGGTCACTATCCCTCTCGCTCAACGAGGCATCGAAATAACCGCCCTCGACATCTTGCCCCACCTCCTTGAACATGCCAAAAGTAAGGCCGAAGGGCTGTCAATCGAATGGCATCGCCAGGATGTCCGCACCTTCCAACTCGACCGCCAATTCCCCTTTATATTCACCAAGGGAGCCGTCTTCAACCATCTCTTAACACGCCCCGACCAGGAAGCCATGCTTACCAACGTCCGTCAACATCTCGCGCCTAATGGAAAATTCATCATCGACATCAGCTTCAAACGCCCCAACAAAATGGTGGATGTCCCAGAAGAGGAAGTGTGGTTTACCTTTACAGACAAAGACGGCCGAGAAGTCACTATCAACGGTACAGACCATTACGACCATCTCCAACAAATCTGGTATCAAACCAGCGCATATCACTGGCAGGAAAACGGCCGACCCGTACAATCCAAGCCCACCCAATTAGCCCTACGTTACATCATGCCTCAGGAAATGGAAACCCTCCTCCACTACAATGGCTTCAAAATTCTGGCCCGCTATGGCGATTGGCAAGGCAACCTAATAACGGATGACAGTTACGAGCAAATCTACCTCTGCACCCACCAAAGCCACTAAACAAGGAGTGTAGGCTGGCTAAAACAATCAGAACCAATCCCCCCCCACCATTATAGCTCCAACTTTGACAAGACCCGCACCTGCTCTTCAGCCCGATAACTGCTGCGAACGAGTGGGCCGCTCTCCACCCACTTAAAGCCCATATCCGCCCCAATTCGCTTCAATTCAACAAATGCCTCGGGCCGATAATATCGCTCAATGGGGAGATGCTTCTTACTAGGTTGCAGATATTGGCCGATAGTCAAAATGTCAACCTGACAGTCAGCCAAATCCTGCATCACCACCAAGATTTCATCCCACTCCTCGCCCAAACCCAACATGATGCCACTCTTCGTCAAAACCTCACTGTCCATCGCCTTGGCATTCCGCAAGGTCGTCATCGCCCATTCATAATTATCCTGAGGTTGCACCCTCTTGAAGAGACGGGGAACGGTCTCCACATTATGGTTCAGGATTTCGGGACGGGCATCCATCACAATTTTGAGCGCTTCTCGACTGCCCTTGAAATCAGGAATCAAAACCTCAATTGAGCATCCTGGTTGCACCTCTCTGATACGGTTAATGCAACCAGCAAATATCGGTGCGCCGCCATCCTTCCGCTCATCTCGATTGACAGAGGTGATGACAACGTGCTTCAAATTCATGGCCCGCACCGCTTCGGCCACCCGGATTGGTTCAGCCCAGTCGAGGGGATTCGGCCGTCCTGTCTTAATGTCGCAGAAACCACAGCTTCGGGTACAAATATCACCCATGATGAGGAAAGTCGCCGTTCCCGCCCCCCAACATTCGCCGATATTAGGGCAATGCGCCTCTTCACAAACGGTATGAAGCTGCTTGCTCCGCATCAAACCCTTTAGAAAGTCATAACTATCGCCCCCCGGAACGCGAACTTTAAGCCATTCCGGCCTTCTTTGGGTCGGGGCGGGCTTTTCGGTAATGGTATCGATGTTGATTAGAGTCATTGGTAATCCTTTGTAAGGCCAATTTGCAAATGAGCAAGTTGTAAATCGTAAATGAGCAAGTTGCAAACGTTAGGATGCCATTTGCAATTCGCCATTTGCAATTTGAGTCGTAAATATTGTTTCAAAAACGGCCGTTAAAACGGGTAGCACTTCATCAATTGTAATGTTTCTCCCTAATTGATTAGCCATGCTTGTAACGCCATGTTCTTCAATGCCACATGGTATGATACCAGAGAAATAATCCAGGTCAGGCGCAACGTTTAAGGCAAAACCATGACTGCTGATGCCGCCAGAGATTCGGACACCGAGAGCGGCGATTTTGGACAAGCCGCTAGCCGTCTCCACCCACACGCCGCGATGCTCGTCATGACGACAGCCGTTAATACCAAACTCTGCCAACGTCTCAATCAATACCGCTTCCAAATCAGTCACATAATGGCGCACCCGCCCCAAACCAAAGCCCGCATAAACCTGCCGCAAATTCAAAATAGGATAGCCAACCAGTTGCCCAGGGCCATGATAGGTAATATCCCCACCCCGCTCAACCTGAAACAAACCAATGCCCCAGTCAACTAATGCCTTCTCACTAAGCAAAAGGTTTTCAAGTCGGCCGTTTCGCCCCAGCGTATACGTCGGAGGATGCTCTAACAACAACAACTTTCCCGGCAGCATCGGCTCCACTTTTCGTTCAGCCACCAACCGCTTCTGCCAATCCCAAGCCACCTGATATGCAACACGGCCGTGCCATTCAATGTCAATACAGTTCATACCGGAAATCTAACGTAATTACGGTCGATTGCCAAACCCGCCTTCAATTTTGTCATATCTTGATTATAAATGGCAAACAATCTCCGTCTGAACAACCTGATGAATGGTTGAGCCAGAACTACCCCCGACGGCCGTTCCCCCGCCCGGCAAATGAATCCACCCACCGATAACGGCCGAACCCGTCACCCCATGAACGGCCGTCGCCATCGGCGGCAAACTAAACCAAACGTCAGTCACCGGATCGTAAACTTCATGTTCGGCAAACATACCACTCCCCCCTTCGCCGCCAAAGATATGCAAACAGCCATTAACAACGGCCGCATTAATCCCCCCTCGAACAGTTGGCATCGGAGCAACCTCAGTCCAAAGATTTGTTAAAGGATTATAGACCTCAACCACATTCGTCATCTCACTCCGAAAGCCCGATCCAAATCGGCCGCCCACCACATACACCAACCCATTAATTGCTGCCGCCGCAATATGGTTCCGGCCCGTCGGCACATCCGGCAGAACGGTCCAACTATCTGCCAGCGGGTCATAAACAGCGAAATCTGTCCCATGCGGAGGCCGTCCTCCGGCCACATAAATCCTGTCATTGACAACGGCCGCCGCCCCGCCGCCTCTGGCTCGCGGCATTGGCGCTTTCAACGCCCACTCTCCAATTAGCGGATCAAATTCAAAAACCGTATCTAAAAACGGCCCACCCCCTGCCGCTGTGCTTTGCCCGCCCAATACATAGAGCTTACCATTGACCGACACGGCCGTTGTATGATTCACTGGCCCTGGCAGCGACGGCCCCAATGTCCAACTATCCGTCGCCGAATCATAAATTTGGACACTTGTCACAGTAACCCGACTTGAAGGATAGCCGCCCAAAACATAAATCTTGCCATCCAATTCCGCCACCGCCATCTCAGAATTTGCTTCCAAGAGCGATTGGCGAGTGTCCCACTCGCTGGTTAAAGGCGGCGGGGTTGGTGGTAACTCAGATTGTTCCGTTGGTGCTGGATCGGTGGGCGGTTGGGTAGTTGATTCGGCCGTTTCCGCCGTCTCCATTGAAGGAACAATATCCGTTGCCGGAACCGCTGTAGGAACGGCCGTTACTACAGTAGTCGGTTGTTCAGGATCTATAGTAGGTATCGGAACAGCCGTCTCCCCCAACGGTGTCTCATCCCTGGCCTCTTGACAAGAAACCAATAGAACAACACAAAAGAGAAGGAAAAGTCTCGAGAACATAAAAAGAGTATCACGGAATCAATCCAATTCCGCAATACTCTCTCTAAAATCCCTTATTTATCTTGGACAGCGCCATTCATGGCGCGCATTCCATACAACTAGGGAATTGAATCCCTCGATGGATCTTAATTCACATTAATGAATCTCGGTAAAATAACCGGCTTCAATTTCGTCTCCTGATAAATGAAATTCTCTAATGCTTTTTGGAGTTGGTTTTTACCACGCCTATAATGCTTCTTAACCACCTCACGGCCGTCATCAAACAACTCTTCACTTTCATTCAGATACATGAACCCCCGGCTGACCAACTGCGGTTCGCCAACTAGCTGTTTACGGCCGTTCACCGGAATCAAGGCCACAATGAAGCCATCCTGCGACAGGCGATGGCGATCGCGCATCACGATTTCGCCAATCTCGCCCACCAAACGGCCGTCCACAAAGACCTCATCCATCTCCAGCGATTCTTCCGTCCAGGCCCTCTCACCATCAGTCACCCACTGGGCGCCGTCCTTCATAATGAAAACCTGCTCCGCTTTCATGCCTGTTTCTTGGGCCAAGCGGCCGTGCAGGTAAAGATGTCGAGACTCACCATGCGCCGGAATCAGGAATTTCGGCCGTACTGTCTCCAACATCACCCGCATATCCTCTTGGCTGCCATGACCAGAGACATGAACCGTCGCCATTGGCCCATAGATAACATTAGCCCCACGCTCAAAGAGTTTGTTCAACATCCGGCTAACATCTTCCTCATTGCCCGGAATCGTACCGCCAGAAATGATAATCGTGTCGTTGCCACCGACCTTGATATGACGATGGTTGCCGTCGGCCATCCGATTAAGAGCCGAGCGAGGTTCGCCCTGCGAGCCAGTGGTCAAAATCACCAACTCTCGGTCTGGCGTTCGGCCGTGAATGTCCACAATCAACGAATCCGGCACATCAATATAGCCCAAGTCACGAGCCAGCCCGACGTTTTCTATCAGGCTGCGACCAGTCAAGGCCACCTTTCGGCCGTGTTCGCTCGCCAACGTCATAATCTCTTGCAATCTCGCCAACACTGAAGAGAAAGTGGCAATGATAATCCGTTGTCCTTTCGCATCCTCAAAGATGCCGTCCAGCGTTTCCCGCACAACCGCCTCAGTCTCCGTCCGGCCCGGCTGGTCAGCATTCGTACTGTCCGCCACCATCGCCAATACGCCATCTTTAGTCAAGGTACGCAATGTTTTCAGGTCGGTCGATTTACCACCCGCTGCAATCTCATCCAGCTTATAGTCACCGGTATGAACCACATTGCCAACGGGCGTCTCAATCACAAAGCCAACCGCATCAGGAATCGAGTGGGCGACATTAAAGGCATCCACCCGGAACGGCCCCAAATGTAGCCGTTCATCCTTATCAATCGTAATGAGTTCCGCCTTATGCAAAACCCCTTTCTCTTTTAACTGTCGCTCCACCAAGCCCAGAGTCAATGCTGTCCCATATATGGGGGCGCTAATTTCTTGGAGCAAGTAAGGTAGGGCCATGATATGGTCCATATGCCCATGTGTTAGCACAATGCCGCGCAGCAAATCCTGGTTTTCAATTAAATAGGTGAAGTCGGGCAAAACCAGGTCAATCCCATACATATCATTTTCGGGGAACATGACGCCGCAATCGACCACAACAATGTTACGGCCGTACTCATAAATAGTCATATTCTTCCCAATCTCCCCTAGCCCACCTAGAGGAATAATTTTCAAATTTTTAGCCATTATTTTCCTTAAAAAATATCGAGTTCACTATTCGTAGAGTGAATCCCGTCTAAACAAGAGCAAATACCAGACGCAAGCGGCCTCCAGCACCGTGTCAAAATTGGCACACGCCCATAAAATATTAAAGTCATATATCTCGCACTTAAGGACTTACACTGACACCCAAAAATACTCGATGAACTGTTGTTCTGTAGCAAAAAAGGGGCTGGCTTCCTAACATATATTCCGCATTATTATATGATTTTTTGGTATTATGTCAAAGTTTTACCTGCATTCTTATGCTGATCCAATAATTAACTTACTTGGCCAATCACAATCAAACCTGTCACACTCCCAAAACAATTACCATGCGATGCCCCCAATCTCCTAAAACAAGACTCCCCCTCAATCCTATATTCCAAAAAGTCTTTTAGATTCGTCATAAAAAACGCCACCTTAAGTTGCAACTAAGATGCCATGAGGCATGGGCTTCAGGCGCGTCAGCCATATTCTCCTGCACCAGTTGTAGCAGCATCATGTATTAAGACTCATCCTCTGCCAAATAATCTTCCAACGCCGCCAGTCGTCTCGACCAACGGTCATTTACGGCCGTAACCCAACCAACTGCCTCATTTAACGGCTGGGGCGAGAGCGAATACAAACGTTCCCGCCCCCTTTGCCGGGCTGTCACCAAATTAGCTTCTTCCAAAATCTTCAAATGTTTGCTAATCCCCTGGCGGCTGATTGGCAGACCCTCCGCCAGTTCTGTAGCCGTTGTCGTTCCGCCAGCAGACAATTTTTCAATCACCAGCCGCCGTGTTGGATCAGATAAAGCCACAAAGACCCGTTGTTCTAATTCATCCATACCCAATTCCTTTGTCTGTGAACAGATAGCAATATCCAATTTGCAGCAAAAAAACCGCTTACTGGCTACTGACTACCGCTTCACCCAAATACTCAACCAACTCGCCCAACTCTGAATGCCAGCCACTCGTATTTTCCTTGTGAGCTTTAGCGCGAATGTTTTCTGGCAGCGTGGCAAAGCCAGTTTCAACTAAATCAAGCCGAGTTCCTTCGGCCGTTGGGGTCAGATTAAACGTCACCAGCGTGCTGTTATCTGGAGCCATCGGTTCACTTTCGCTAACACCATTTGCCCGCCAACGATACGCAAAACAGTTAGGCGGCTCAAAGACCTCAACAACGCCACTTCCTGTCCCGTGTTCGTGCCAAACAAAAGTGATTTCACTACCAACAGCCGGCTCTAAAGTAATGATGTCTCCAAACCAACTGCTCAATCCTTCAGAAGTGGCAATAGCTTGCCAAACACGCTCTTGTGGATAAGAAAGCTCCAATGTTTTTTCAATCTTGTCAACAGTCATTTTAATTCTCCATTTTACTAATCGTATTATCAAAACAATACGCAACCATTAAGTTGCGTATATCATATCACACAAATCCCATTCGCGCAACTAATTGGTTGCGCAACTTTTAATTAAAAACGGCCGAACTAGGGAAATCCAAACTCGACCGATTTAAAGCAAAGCAATCGTTATCGACCCAACACAAAAAAAGGTTCCACCTTATCAGAAAGATGGAACCTTTTGGTCACATTTCGTTTGGGAAGAACGGTTAATTAAACAGCCAGTGCTTGGGCCTCATATTTCTGCAAGGTATTTCGCATCAGTGTCAACGCCTTCATTTCATAAGGACTGTGAACGTCACTACTAAGCAAGCGCATAATATCTTTCCGCATCTTGCCCCGGCTCTGGAAGCCAAAGAAGACCGGGTATTTCCAGAAATACCGAATGACATCCAAGGCCGCATCTTGGCCCCTGTCACAGAATGCAGCATAGTCAGCGAATGGTTGGCGGCTATCTTCAGTCCGAATCGCTGCTACAATGGCTTCGCTAGCGGCGCGAGCTTCAACCATCGCAAAGGAAGCGCCGAAAGAAAAGATTGGGTCAGCAAAACGATGAGCATCGCCGACAGCCAGCCAACCCTCCCCTACGAAAGGGTCCACCGAGTAGGAGTAGTTGGTAATGGCTCGAACTTCTTCGACCTGTTCGGCCGTTTCAATTCGTCTTGCCAAATCCGGGTTAATGTTTTCAAGTCCCCAGGCCATCGCTGCCTCAGCGCCACCCAGCTCTTTCAACTTCTTCGTTGGAATGACCACCCCAATGCTAACGACATCAGGCGAGAGAGGAATAAACCATGACCAGTGATATTTCTCCGAATAAAAGATAAAGGTATTATCGCCCATGTCGCCAGGGTCACGTAAGGCCCCTTTGAACTGAGTAAAAACGGCCGCCTGCCGTGAAAACTCATTGTAATAAGTAACCTTACCAGCGATGCCAGCCCGCGACATAACGGCCGCCCGGCCGCTAGCGTCAACTGTAAATTTAGCAAACACATCTTTGGTATCGCCATTTGCATTTCCTTTTGGCAAATAACGAACCCCAACAACACGGCCGTTTTCCTGAAGTATTTCTTTGACCTCACCTAACTGAACTTGAGCGCCGAGTCGAGTTGCATTTTCCATCAAAATCGTATCAAACTCATCCCGACGAACCTGCCAGGTCGGCTGTAATACTGGCACGAAAAATTCGCTCTTAGCCCCATTGCCGATAACCTTAACACCACCCTTTGGCGGGAATTGACGGGCTTCCATCTCATCGGCCAAATCAAAATCATGAATGATTTCAGCCGCCATACCCGTCAAAGACTCACCGATGTGATAGCGGGGAAAAGTCTCCTTTTCAATTAGAAGAACAGACAAGCCATCTTGGGCAAGGTAAGCAGCGGCCGTTGAGCCACCGGGGCCGCCGCCAATGATGATAACGTCGTAATGAGGGATATTTATAAGCATAGGTCGTTCCTGGGCTAGGGTAAATGGTAATTAGTAACTGAGTAATTAGCTGATTACAAGTTACGCATTACGAATTACAGATTTCTATATTTTCTTTAGGAAGTTACGAATAACATACAACAGCTCTTCTGGCTGTTCGGCTGGGCTAAAATGACCACAACGAGCCAGCCATTCAAGCTGTGCCTTGGGAACCCGCTCGGCCGCAGCAGAAACGGCCGTCGGAGGAATAATCTCATCCTCCTGCCCACCAACGAAGAGGGTTGGCACAGTCAGGCCGTCAAAAGTCGTCTGCATGGCCTCAAAGCCACCTGCTTCCAAGAAACTCTGGTAAGCGGGGCGAGACAAAACATTTTCAATTAATTTTCGGAGCGTAGAAGTTAATTCAGGAGCGCGATAATAGGCGGCCGAAAGGAACTGTTCAGGATCATCCGACAGAGCCATCAATCGATTCCACCAAGCATCTGTGTCTTCGATCAGGCCGAAACCCGTGATAACCAACGCCTTCACCCATTCCGGTTTGCGACGGGCAACTTCTGTTGCAACCATCGCCCCGGCCGAATTGCCAACCAACACGAAGGGAGCTGGCAAGGTTTCTAGGAAAGCCATTGTGTGGGCGATATGGTCCTGGTGAGTCGGCCGTTCTTTCTTGCTGTTCGAGAGGCCAAAGCCCGCGAAGTCAATAGCGGCCGCTTTGTTGTCGCCCTCAAGCGATTGCAACATCGTCCCCCAAGAGCTGGAAGGGTTTCCCAAACCAGGCAACAAAACCCAGGTCGGCCCCTCGCCCTCAACCTGTAACGAGTGAATGGTTTCACCCGTTTCCAGCGTCACGACCTGCCGCTCAATACCGCCCGCTTCTAAAATACGAACCGCATCCTCCAAGACATTTTCCTTTTCGGTCCGATTCAATTGTGGCCCAGCCCCGTTTCTTAAATCACAAACCATCGTCGCCAAAGATTTAAGCGTCTCAAAATTCTCTGGCAGCACTTCTTCATCTGGGATGTGAACGCCCATCTGATTTTCAACATAAGTAATCAGTGAAATCATCCCCAGCGAATCAACAATTCCAGTGTCCAACAAAGGTGTGTCTACCTGAACACCCCCATTAAGGTCCGCAAATAAGTCATTATTGATGAAATTAGATAATTGATAAACGGTGTTTTGGTAATCTTTAATATCATTGAGGATTGCATCAGAACCGATATTGGCCCCATTCTTTTGTATGTGATGATTCTCTTCTGCGATAGGCGCAGTTAACCCGTGAGAGCTGGACATTTTGTCCCTCCAAATAAGAATGATTTATTGATGTTGAACTACAGTGTAATTTTTCGGCTCCACCAATGGCTATCTGAAGTTCTAATATTTATTAACTGTCAACATCCTAAGCCAACAACGTCATCCATGCTGTAAATTGTTTAATATGGTGTTTGTAAAAATTCCGGTCAAGTTACAGTTAAACAATTCAACAATTAATATGTTCCAACCTGCCGTCATTTGCCTATCATAACGGCCGTACTACAATACCCTCCGCAAATGACCAACCAAACTGACCGACAAATTCTTTGGCGCTGCTTCAACTACCTTCGGCCATATCGCCGCCTCGTCGCAGGTGTCTATGTCGCCATGATATTCATCAACCTTATCAACATAGCCCTGCCTCAAGTCATTCGCTGGAGCATTGACCAGGGCATTTATGGTGGCAATATAAACAGCCTCACATGGGCCGTACTGCTGCTGCTCAGCTTAACCCTAGTGAAAGGGGTGCTTATCTTTTACCAGGGCATTTGGACCGAAAACGCCTCCCAAAGCGTCGCCTACGACATCCGCAACAGCCTTCTAGCAAAACTCACCAGCCTCTCCTTCATCTACCATGACCGCACCGAAGCAGGCCAAATCTTGTCCAGCACTCTACAGGATGTTGAGCGCGTTCGTTTCCTAACAGGTCGGGCCATTCTGCGAATTTTGGAAGGGATAACGCTGTTGATATTCACGGCCGTTGCCCTGCTCTGGATGAACACCTCTTTAGGAATTCCAGTTATTCTCATCATCCCCATCCTCATCCACCGAGCCTACGTTTTCGGCCGTTATTTCCGCCCCCTTTCAATGGAAATTCAAAACCAACTCGGCGTAGTGACAACTATGTTAGAACAAAATCTGCGCGGCGCTCGCATCGTCAAAGCCTTCGCTCAAGAAGATGCCGAAATCGAACGCTTCGTCTCGGAAAATGAGAAATGGTTCCAATCATCTGTTAGAGCATCCTATTTACAAGCCGTGAACGGCCCAATGCTTGATGCTATCGCCAATCTCAGCACCGTCTTCATCTTCGGCTATGGCGGCTGGCTGGTCATTCAAGGACAACTCTCATTAGGCGAGCTCGTCGCCTTCACCACCTATCTCGCCTTGATGATTCACCCGATTCGTCGGTTGGGGGCCATCGTCCCCATCCTAGCCATTGCCGCCTCCGCAGGAGAGCGGATATTTGCCATCTTGGACACCTCGTCAGAGGTAGCAGACCAACCCAACGCCACGCCCTTGCCCCCGGCCAACGGTCACGTACAGTTCGACGCTGTCTCCTTCGGCTATCTGAATAACCATCCCATCCTTAAAAACATCTCCTTTGAAGCAAAACCAGGCCAGGTCGTAGCGTTGATGGGGGCAACTGGCTCCGGCAAATCGACCTTAATCAATCTTCTCGCCCGCTTTTATGAGCCAACAAACGGCCGTATCCTCATCGACAACTATGACACAACAGCCGTTACTCTCGACTCTTTACGAAGCCAGATGGGCTTCGTCATGCAAGATACCATCCTCTTTGCCGCCTCCATCCGAGAAAATATCACCTTCGGCTGCCCACAAGCGACAGAGAGCCAAATCATCCAGGCCGCCAAAGATGCCCAGGCCCACGACTTCATCAGCGCCCTGCCCGACGGCTACGAAACGAAAGTGGGTGAGCGCGGCGTCACCCTCTCTGGCGGTCAAAAACAGCGACTCTCCATCGCCCGCGCCCTCTTAACCAACCCCCGCATCCTGATACTGGACGATGCCACCGCCAGCGTTGACAACAAAACAGAGCGCCTCATTCAAACCGCTCTCAACCGCCTGATGGACGGCCGAACCACCTTCATCATCGCCCATCGTCTCAGCACCATCCACAAAGCCGACAAGATATTACTATTGGAAAACGGCAAAATCACTGCCCAAGGAACCCATCAAACCCTCTTAAATAGCTCATCCCTCTATCAAAAAGTCTACACCTTACAATCTCGCCAAACCCAAGGGGTAGTCCAATGAGCTTCAGCTTCAGCCCAGGCATGGGGCCACGCGGGGCTATTGAGCGCTTTGGACAGACAGAGAAAGACGGCCGTCTATTCGACCGCCAAGTGATAGGAGGCATGTTGGCCTTCATCCGACCCTACTGGCGGCGAATGGGGCTGGCAATTGGCTTAATGCTGGTAGTGACCGCCCTTTCGCTGCTCATACCATACTTGATAAAAGTCGCCATCGACCGATACATTGTCGAAGCCGATACACCTGGTCTAACTCGGACAGCGATTATTATTGCAGTCTGTTATTTAGGACTCTATTTGGCAACGGCCGTTCAACAATATCTCTTAGGTTGGGTCTCTCAACGCGTCCTGTCCGACCTCCGCGAAACGCTCTTCCGCCACCTGCAATCACTCTCCCTCAGCTACCACGACCGCACTATCATCGGTGTCACCGTTTCCAGGGTCATTAACGATGTCGCCGCCATCAACGACCTACTCACTCAAGGTCTCATCTCCCTCCTCGGCGACCTGCTCATCCTGGTTGGCATTGTCATCGTTATGCTCTCCATGAGCACCCAATTGGCCTTGTTTACCTTTACCGTCCTGCCCCTAATGGCCCTAATCACCTACCTCTTTTCTCGAAAGGCCAAAGATGCCTTCCGCCTAACACGAGAACGCATTGCTGTGGTTGTCGGCTATTTGGCTGAACATATCAACGGGATGCGCGTCATTCAAGCCTTTGCCCAAGAAGAAACGGTAAAGCAAGGTTTCAACAGCGTAAATGATGACAATCGACAAGCCTACATTGATGCCATGCGACTCTCATTCATTTTTCTACCAAGCATCGAATTTCTTGGCATCCTTTCAACCGCCATCGTCCTCTATTTTGGCGGTAAAGCGGTGGCCGGGGAAACAGTGACCCTGGGTATCATGGTTGCTTTTCTAGCCTACGTCAACCGCTTCTTCCAACCCATTCAAGAATTGAGCCGCATTTACACCACCATGCAATCAGCTATGGCTGGCGGCGAACAGGTGTTACGGCTGTTAAATACCGCCCCGAAAGTAACAGACCAACCTGGGGCCATCGAGATGGGAGCCGACACCCCAGCCATTCAGGGTCAGGTCGTTTTGGAGGATGTCTCCTTTCAATATCGACCAGACACACCAGAAGTCCTTCACCAGGTCAATCTAACTATCGAAGCCGGACAAACAATCGCCTTTGTTGGGCCAACGGGCGCGGGTAAAACAACCATCGCCAACCTCATTCCCCGCTTCTACGATGTTAACACTGGCTCAGTCTTGATTGACGGGATCGATGTGAGAACGGTTACTCAACAATCACTCCATCGGCAAATGGGGCTGGTTCCCCAAGACCCCTTCCTCTTTGCCGGGACAATTGCAGATAACATTCGCTTCGGCCGTCTTTCAGCCAGCCTGGAGGAGGTCAAAGCGGCCGCTCGACTAGCGAACGCGGCCGAATTCGTCGAAGCCTTGCCCGATAGATATGAAACTCAGATTTTAGAGGGGGCGGTCAATCTATCAGTCGGCCAACGACAGTTGTTGTGCATAGCCAGGGCGGCATTAATTCGGCCGAACATCTTCATTCTCGACGAAGCGACAGCCAGCGTCGACACAGTGACAGAAGTCTTGATTCAGGAAGCCCTAGAGCGATTGATGAACGGCCGAACCGCTATCATCATCGCCCACCGCCTCAGCACCATCCGCAACGCCGACAAAATTTGCGTCATCAAAGACGGCCGAATCGTCGCCCAAGGGCAACACGATATCCTAATGACGAACTCAACCCTGTATCAAGAGCTATATGAAAAGCAGTTTATGCTGTAGTCTGTCGTCAGTAGCCAGTATTTAGTCAACAGTTAGTAAAGAAAAAACCCGGTCTTTCAAAAAAACCGGGTTCTAAGTTTAAGCAGAAAATATCTTACTCGAAATAAGCGGGGGCGGTGTCTTGGAGGAGGACATAAGCTGTATAAGCGCCAACGGCCGTACCGACTGGAATATTGGTAATATTCAGCAGCCCAACAATAATCGCCAGAATGCGACCCCAATTCTTCCGCTTCAACAAGCCAATGCCAGCCGCAATGCCCGGCAGCCCAATGACAGTCAACAAACCGCCAACGAAAATGGCGATGATCGTCATAATTCCAGCCGCTTCAGCGTCGCCCGATAAAAGGCCGCCAAAAATCATAAAAGCTGAAACCCCCAGACCGATTAATAGAAACAGGGCATTCATAACAAGATGAACCCACCCTAAAATTTTAACATGCTTATCCATATCAGTTTTGTTCATTCTATTCCCTCTTTTTAATAGTTTACAGGTTATGGTGCTAGGCACCTTCATTATCTTAACAATCTATACGGGGAATAAAGACCAGAGTTGCGCCCTGTAAACAAGTTTACAAATTCCCCCTATTTCTGGTATTATGGTAAGTAACCAGTCGGAGTATTAAAGAGTCGCGTTAGAAAACGGCCGTTTCGCCATAACGTGGAGTCATTGTGGAGCAAAAATTACTACTAATCCCAAAAAGCAAAATTCGCCTGATATTGAGCCGCGCCATAGCAAATCCAATGCACTCTGATAACGCATGGAATGATTCGGGATGCATGAGGAAATAATTTCGGCTGTTCGGTTATATTTATAGTAATCGTTTGTAGTTGGGAGAGAATATGGAAGTAGGTTGGGTAGAATGGTTCCTCACAAATCTGAATGAAGCATTACTCTCTCTAAGAGGATTAAAGGAAGAAGTATTTTTTTTAATCAAGTTAGGGATAGTACTAGCGGCAGTTTTAATTCCAGTTTTTAGCATCTTACGTTTATTCCGTGAAGCTGTGGTCGTGTTTTTTAGCAGCTTTAGAAATGTTCATGCCGTTGAGTTTTCTGAAAGGGAGGTTGTTAAAAACGCTGAACCACTGCGGCGAGTGCCTCTTTTCGGTACGCTTATTTTCATCCCTCAGGGTACAGAAGGCATCGTCTCAACTAATAAAAACCTAGCTCCTAAAACATATGGAGCGGGTGAGCATGTAGTTTATTACTCTACGCTACACGCCTCAGTTCAGTACGTAGATGTTCGCCAAAGGTCGACGAAATTCTCAATACGAAAAGCCCTGTGTAGAGATGGCTTCCACATTACAATTTCAGGCATTGTTTCCTGGCAAGTGTCTGATGTCTCCAGGCAGCAAAAATAAAGAATCCTGTTGGCGAGATCATTAATGAAGTAGAAGTAGCTGTCCGCGACATCATTAGTGAATACAATTACGACCAATTAATTTTGAATAGTGATGAAGCCAATAACAATAATCCCTTGATTAATGAGCAAGAGTTGATTGATATTATTTGTGAAATAATTAAAGCCACTCGATTATTCCAGGTTTTTAACTTACACACTGTTGTTTTGGTCAAGCGCAAGGGAGATCTAAAAAAGTTGCCGTCGCCACCACCTGAACCAACAGAGGCTGAAATAAGAGCGAATGAACACAAAATCACCCTTGAGAGTCGTCAAGAAATGCTTTCGATTGAACGGGAGATTGCCCTTCATGAAATTCGAGTTGAGCGCGAATGGGCCAGGGCTAGAAACGACATTCGGGAACGGGAGATTGAGCTTGAAATGAGGCGGAATGCAGACCGCATAGAATTAGAGCGAGAAAAGGTACGCATTCAAGCTCAAACGGCGACTCTAACACCTATCTTACAAATTTTCGCCCAATTCCTTAATGCCTCTAATCCAAACTGGGTGGCAAAAAAACGAAGCACAAATTGCAGTAACTGGGAATTAACGCATCTGCTCCGGTCTTTATGTGATGATCCGGACATACTTACGGCCGAATATCGTTTCGGTTCACATCCTTCCAAAAACACAAAAGAAAAATTGACCTACCGTCTGGTCGAATTATGGTCTGTTGAGAAAATAACAGGATTTAAATTCGAGGAATTACCTAATAGTGATATGGGACTTATTGTCAATATCAATACTAAGTTGGGCACAAAAATGGCGATGTTTGTTTTCACTTTATCGGGGATCGATCCAAGAATTAGTAAAATCTATTTAAGAAGTTCAAAAGGTATGACCTTTACAGTTCCCAATCTAAAATTGTATAGGAACCTTGATTTATCAGAGGTGATAAAACGGCTAGAAGATAAGTATGGCCCCAAGAAGGAATTAGTTGAAGGGTCCGGCAAATGGATTTGATACGCCATTCTTACCACAATTGTCATATTTAATTTCAAAAACTGTCACATTCCAGCCAGCTTAATTGAAAACATCTCTGATAAACTCACCTTAACTATAAATTTTCCGATTTTCAGAGGTATTCCTCATATAGAAATCGGCCTAGTTAAAGGAGAGTCAAGATGGCTTCATTACAGGTATATCAGGCGACTAAAAATAGACAATCTGTTGTAAGCATAGTTCGGGCAGTGATGTCCTGGGTAGCTGAAAAATTTACTGTTCCCATCCAAGAAGATCACATAAGAGCTTACCAGTTAGCTCAAAGTCAACAAATGATGAACATTGCACCCGGTGCATCTCGTCTAGTTGTCTTTGCCCGCATAGACCGATACAACAATGAAGTCTAAGGCTTCTAACCAACAACTACATAAATATGAAATTTACTAAACGTTCGCCTAATCATGACTAGGCGAACGTTTGGTTTTAATTTCTTCCCACATCCAAAGAGCCATAGCCAGACTACCACAATTTGACAATCGAAATCCTTTCCATTTTCAATTCGGCCGTTTTACGTTTGAAGCGAATGCCCATAATCTGTTAAAATTGCTCAACTTATCAAAAACAACATTGAGAGCAATCTATGCATCCAAGCGACGAGCGTCTACAGGAAGGGATCGCCGCTTACAAACGCGGTCAAAATGAGCAAGCTGGCCGCCTCATCAATCAAGCCATTCGCTTAAACCCTAAAAACGAACGCGCCTGGCTCTGGTACAGTGGCTTCGTCGAAACGGATGAACAGCGTCGAGACTGTCTAAAACGGGTGCTGACTATCAATCCAAACAATCAAGTTGCCCGTCGCGGTTTGGCAAAATTAACGGCCGAAACATCCCACCCTCCCCAAGAACCAGCTCCACCACCCCCATCCAAACCCGAACAGCTACCTCAACCACCCCGACTAGAACCAACCCCAGCCCCAACTCCCAAAGAAATACTAGAATCTCAGCCCATCCTGGAAGAGGAAGAAAAGGGCAGTAATCGTCTGCTAAAATTTGTCATCCTTATGATGATCCTAATTGCCGTTATCTTCCTCGTCTTAACCCTCACCTCCCCCAACTCCGCCCTCTCAATCATTCATTTCACCAACCCCCAACCGCTCCCCGAAAATCTTTCTCAAGAGGAAGAAACGGCCGTCATCAATACCATCTACGATAATATCGCCGCCACCAACAGCGAAAATATCGACCGCTACATGGTTTCAATTCACACTCAATCTCCAGGTTATGAAGAAACGCGAGAGCTTTTAGAAAATCAGTTCATCGAGTATGATTTAACGGCCGTTATCAGCCGTCTCGAGCTCATCAGCTATTCTCCAGAAGAAGCTCAAGTACAATTTTCTCTGGAAACCCGAAAAAGAGCCGGCCCCGAATTTCGGGATAACTTAATGCACGGAATCTTCATTTTACGACCAGAAGATGGGCAGTGGAAGCTATACGATCAGGTAGTCAATGATATAAAGTATCTTGAATGAGCCACCTACCCAGGATCGACAAGACCCCCGAAGTGGGGGTCTTGCTGAGGAAGAGGAGGAAAAGAGGAGGAGAGGATTTGTTTGTTGCCGTTTGTTTTCTTAACTGTCTATATAATAACAAGCTACGGCCGTCTTTACTGTTTCCCAGATTACATTCAGGATGTAAATCGACCGAGAAGTTAGTCATTTGAAAAAGAATATCCCCAAACGGCCGTCAATTCAATCAGCGAATTCAAAGCCCAGGCCCTTTCTCCCGCTCAACAGCTTTTCCACAATTGGTTGCCATACCATTGCAATCTTAAAATCGTATACTTCCCTCCTCCAGAAAAACTTCAAGAAATGCCAAAATCGCAACTATCAACCTGCTTTTTTCCTCATTAAGCGTTTTTTAAGCGTTTGATTTTGTATCGTATGGGTGTTGATAATTTGTTCAGGTGCATGACAAATGCGATGCACCATTGATAATGACCCTCAAGGAGATTCAACCCCATGCGAAAGCCCCTATTTGGCCTCTTACTTGTACTTGCAGTTCTCATTTTTGGCTGGACTAATTCGGCCGAAGCCGCCTCAGACCATTATGTATCGATCAACGGCGTAAACAACAGTACTTGCTCTCAACTCAATCCCTGCCGCACCATCGAACATACCATCAATGTAGCTCACAATGGCGACACCATTCATGTCGGCGGCGGCAACTATTACGAATCAGTAACCATAAAAAAATCCCTAACCATCCTCGGCAACCCCACCTGCACTCCCTGCACTATCTGGTACAGTGCCGGAAACATTCAAGTTATGGTCATCAACAGCAGCGCCACAGTAACTGTTCAAGACTTTAACATTCGTGACGGGGGCGGTGTCAACGGTGGAGCCATCATCGCCGGGTTAGGCACAACCGTTACCCTAACCGACCTCCATATCTACAATAATGATGCCTACCGGGGGGGCGCAATCTACAATCGGGGAACCATGACCATTGATGATGTCATCATTTCCGACAATAGGTCTGAAACAATTGGCGGGGCAATTTATAATGAAGGTTCCTTAGAAATTAAAGTTAGTCGGATATTTGACAACTATGCCGGATCAACCGGTGGTGCGCTGTACAACTTAGGCACTGTAGATACCAACAATACAGACCTATATTCCAATGCAGCCTATCGAAGTGGGGGCGCAATCCACAACGAAGGAACCATACAATTTGAATACGGTGATATTTATAGCAACGAGGCCGAACATGGTTCTGGGGGTGGTGTCTACAATAGTGATGGCGGCCGTTTCGTAGCGGTTGATTCCGAAATTAGCAAAAATGAAGCCGATAGCCCCTGCACCTACTTTGCCGGAGAACGGACTTGTGTCGGCAGCGCACCAAAAGGTGGTGGTGTCTTCAATGACGAAGAAAGCTCCCTGATTTTAACCTTTGTCGAAATGTATAGCAATCGCGTTGACGCCGCCGATGAATGGGACGGCCGAGGCGGAGCCGTAGCCAGTTTAGGCGAGAGTATCATCGCTTTCAGCACGCTCGAAGCCAATATCGTCATCACCGAAGACTACAACGCTCCTTACGGCGATGGCAGCTCCTTTGGCGGCGCCTTCTACAATGCTGGACAAAGCAATGTCTATAACAGCACCTTTAACGATAACCTGGTCGATGGCAACGGTTCCCCGGTCAAAGGTGGTGGCATTTTCAACGACCAAGGAGGGGAAATGCACATAGAAAACAGTACGATTACTGACAACGTAGCCGATGGGTTAAACACAGGCTTAGGCGGCGGCATCTTTAATGATGGACAGTTAGATGCCATCCATATCACAGTCAGCCATAATCTAGCCGGAGATATCGAAGAACCAGAAGCAAGAAACGGCAGCGGCATTTTTAATACCGAACGTCTTGACATCACCAACAGTATCGTTGCGATGAACTACGGCGTAGATTGTGAAAATCAGAGTTCCTGGAACGCCCTCGGAGAAAATCTGGATAGTGACGAAACCTGTCCCGATTTCAGCCAACAAGGGAAAGACCCCCTGCTTGGCTCCTTGAAAAACAATGGCGGCCCCACCTTCACCCGCCTCATTAGCTGGAGCAGTCCAGCCTTAGATACGGCCGATTCTGAACTTTGCCACCCCAACGACCAACGCAACTACAGTCGACCGTTCGGGGATGGCTGCGACCTCGGCGCAATTGAACTATCGAGAATAGATGGCTAATACGGTTAGCCGTCAACAGTGAGCGGTGTAATGCCTTCAACGCGTCCAAAGTCCACCGCTCACTGTCGACATCATTTCTGCCATCTGAATACCCCTCCCCCAAGAGTGGCCGAAGTTTTTGTTGATGGAGCGCAACCATCCTGGTGGCCGCTGACACACAGGATGCCCGCGCTCCTCTAGCTATCACCAACCATTTCGCCCACCTTCCCCCAAACCCTAGTTGAACCAATGAATTAATATTGATAAAATACCCTCCTCTGAACTCAACAACCCGACCAGGCAAAATTGACAACTTTGCCTCACTTCCGTAGGAGGAATTATGTTAAGAAACCGGCTGTTAAACCTAACCTATGGCTGGGTAGGGGGACTTTTATTAATTTCCGTTATTCTAATTGCACTCAAGGCAAACCCCGTTTCCTCTCAAACCGTTCAAGAAAATGAACGGCCGTCTGCCCCCACCATTCAATTCACCCAAACAGTCGGACTAGACCCATCAACCTGCGCGACGACCGACACCATTAACGTTGTCGGCACAACAAACATCGTCTACTGCTTTGCCGTCAAAAACACCGGTGACGTTACCTTTACCAGAAACACCCTGACCGAAAGCCGATTTGGCACCCTGCTCAGCAATGTATTCCTCAGATTGGAGCCAGGTGAATATACCTTCTTCACCGCCACCATACCTGTGACCCAAACTACCGTTTCCACCGCCTCCTGGGACGCTTACGACATCGAAAACTACACCATAGACGATACCGCGCCCTATAACTTCATCGACATTAGCAGCTTTGGAGAAACGATTACCGTCGGCCCAAACGGCTCAGAAAACGTTCAAACGCCAGATAACTTCAATATTCAGATTTACGACAGAAACAATCACCATCTTCGGATCGCAACAAACGGCGTCATTCGTCAATCTGCCTTCACCGGAACAGTCGGCCCAATGAACGTTTCAATACCCGTCACCGTTCCCATTCTCAACAACTCATTTATCCCATATTGGGACGATCTCGACATCACAAGTGGCGCAATCTATCATGGCATGACCGGGACAGCCCCAAATAGATCCTGGATTGTTCAATATGATGATGTTCCCCATTATAATGTTTCCGGCAACCTAACTGGAACCGTCACCTTTCAGGCCGTTATGACCGAAGGCGTAGCCCCAATTAAATTCCAATATGCAGATGTAGATTTCGGTGTTCCCGCCTGGAACGGCGGCCAATCCGCCACGATTGGGCTTCAAAAGAACAAAACAACGGCCGTTGAATACTCATACAACACCGCCTCCATCACCAACGGCATGGCAATTCTGTTCATTCCCTACTTTATCACCGCCACCGACACGCACACCGCCACCGTCATCGTCACCCCGCCTCCTGCTCCCAGCATCGAATTGACCAAGACCGTCGGACTCAATGCCGACGACTGTGCGTCATCTTCCAGCTTATTCCTGCCCGCCGGAGGTGACGAAGTATTTTATTGTTATGAAGTGACCAATACCGGCAATATCACCCTATCAATTCATACCTTAAATGATGACGTTATCGGCAATATATTTGATAACCTTCCCCATGATTTAGGGCCAGGGCAAAGCCTAGACACCGTCAGCGCAGGCATAACCGTTTCCCAATTCATCACCCAAGATACAATCAACACAGGTCTTTGGCTGGCCTATAATCTAGGGCCAACAAACACCGTAACCGCCACCGCGGCCGCAACCGTCACCGTCGACCCAACCTATAGACTCTATCTACCATCTATACAAAAAGCGCCAGCAACATCGGCCGTTCTGCCTATCTGGCTTGCCCCTATGTTCGTCATCCTACCATCCTTCGGTTTTGTGGCCCGCCGAAAGAAGTCTCGGGACTGATTCATCGCAAACAGTTACAAAGTATAGACAATCAAACACCATATTTGGTATAGTGTTAGTAACTATTGTTGACAAAAGTCGGTAATTCAACAACGAAAATTGATCGTTTCAGTTGAACAAAACAAAATGACAAGCCTCGCTGAATGGATTGGTAGATAGAGTTAAATTACCAATCGTATGATCCTTTCCATCAAACCATCATGTTGAACGAAAAAATCAATTTTTCCAACAGGAGGCTAGTATGTTTAAGAAGCGAATCGCAAATTTTAGTATTGCTTGTTTGGGTGCAATTTGTTTACTTGCCCTATTTACGCTCGCGATTCAAGTGGGGCAATCGGCCGCAAATGGGGCAGGAGGCTGGGTAATTGCTGCCGAAAAAAGGGAAACGGCCGCGCCTGGTTTTGGCCCATCATACCCCCTCTTTGCTGGCAATGACACAACTACTTTGCCACAAGTTCAAATAGATGTAACCAATAGTGATTTCATCACCGCCTTTATCGGCATCGATGCTTGGGGCGCAGCCTATGATCCAGTTGGCGATCAAGTTTATCATAACGACGGCTCTACCAACCTCTATGTTTGGCCTGTCGGCGGCGTGCCAGTTGCGCTTGGCCCAATCGTAGACGCAGCCGGAGCATCCGTCACCATCCATGGAATGGCTTTCTATAACGGAACCCTCTATGGTAGCAGTATCTCAACCGATATCATTTACACCATTGACCCCGGCACCCAAGTTGCAACCCCCTTTATCAGCTTGGTTGATACCACAGCCAGCCTCAGTGGCCTCGCTGCTGACCCAACCAACGGCGACCTTTATGGAACCGACGATATATCAAATGACGGACTGGTCAGGATAAACCCTGATGGAACCCTAACGCTAATTGCCGCTTACATTGGCGGAGAAACAGATGTCGATGGCTTAGCGATTAGCCCATCCCGAGATGCCTATCTCATTACAGATGACAATACACCCAACTTTTTCAATGTCTTTTCATTAGATACAATGACCTATACCACTGTTATTTCCTATCCTTGGACTGGCAATGCTGTCCAGGTCTCTGGTGCCTGGATAGGGGAACCAGTCACGCCTCCCCAACCCGGCGTTGTATTTACCAAAACCGTTGGATTAGACCCGCTTAGCTGTAGCTCAACAGATAGCCTCTCCATTCCAGCCGGCGGCGGCGGCACAAACGTCACCTACTGTTATACCGTGACCAATACCGGAACCATTACCCTTTCCATGCACCTAATTGAGGATGATCAACTAGGCATCTTTGGGCCAGATGTCTTTGACATCGGCCCCGGTGAGACTTCATTTATGACCACTACAACGTCAATCACCCAAACAACAGTCAATGTCGCCACCTACACTGGTTCCATTGTCGATACGCCCTCTGTTACCGAAACAGATACCGCAACCGTGACAGTCCTGCCCCCAACTGATGTCAATCTGACCGGATTCGGCGGGAACGATTCGGCCGCACAAACGCCCCTATGGCTGGCTGCTCTCTTCGGCCTCATCCTGATCTTCAGTCTGACTATCCGTTGGAGGCAAACGGCCGAAAAGAATGATTAGCCCATAACCTTGTAAAATTCAGATAAATGATAATCAAAAAGAGGTGCTTCTCCTTGAGGTAGCACCTCTTTTATTTATCTGGTTTCCAACACTTATTTTGGATACAATCAAAAATAACTATCACCACATTGGAGAAATAAATATGGCAAGTAACCCTCGCACAATTAAACAAGTTATCAAACCACAAATGGTAATCGAAGGGGCTGGCGTTCGTCTCCAACGCTCCTTTGGCCCCAGTCGAGCCAACCCCCTCGACCCATTCCTCTTGTTCGACCATTTCGCCTTCAACGATCCCATCGAAGGCCCCATCGCTGGATTTCCCACCCATCCCCATCGGGGCATCGAAACCGTAACCTATATGCTCGAAGGCAACACCCGCCACCGCGACAGTCTAGGCAATATGGGCGTCATCGGCCCTGGCGGGGTGCAGTGGATGACCAGCGGCCGGGGCATTATGCACGAAGAAATGCCCAAACGAGGGCCAAACGGCCGTGTCAACGGCTTCCAACTATGGGTCAACTTACCAGCCGCCGAAAAGATGGGTCAACCCCGCTACCAGGAAGTCATAGACAGCGACATCCCCTTGGTCAAAAATAACGGCACCGCCGTTCGCGTCGTCGCCGGTGAATACGGCGGTGTAAAAGGCCCGGTCGGTGAAATCGCCGCCCAACCCCTCTATATGGACGTAACCTTGCAGCCCGGTTCGAGCTTCATCCAAGATGTTCCCAATGGGCATACGGCCGTTGCCTATGTCTTTGAAGGTGCAGGTCTTTTCGGTTTAGATGAGAATGACAGCAACGGCTCAGCCGATGAATCGGCCGTTCAAGCCGATGCAATGGTCATCTTAAACGATGGTGACCAAATCCGGGCGATGGCCTCATCGGACAGCCACCTCCGCTTCATGTTCATGGCTGGCGCCCCCTTCGGCGAACCCATCTTCCCCTACGGCCCCTTCGTGATGAACACCCCCGAAGAAATACAGCAAGCGCTCTATGATTTACGAAACGGCACCTTTGTGACTTAAGTCAAATTGACAATTTGTTCAACCTAAGGGACAGATTCTCCTCTAGCGCTAACAAAAAGCGCATACCAATCTTCACGGCTCATTTCAACTTCTAATGCCTGTTGGCAAGCCTTGATTCGTGCTAGGTTGGTCGTGCCAATCACTGGCTGAATGGCCGCTGGATGACACAGCAACCAACCAACTACTATCGCCTCCAAACTGGTTCCATATTTTTGGGCCAACACCTTCACTAACTCGGCCGTCTTTTTCACCGCTTTCGGCTGTCTCTTCAGTGAACGGCCGGAATAAATCCCCTGGGCCATACTCCCCCAAGCCTGAAGCTGCACCCCATTCATCCGACAATATTCCAAAATACCAGGCGCGAAATTAGTATTGTTCCCAGCCAAGTTATTAAACATGATACCCTGCTCAAGCCAGTCTCGATGGTCTAACCCCATCTGAATCTGGTTCGCCACAAGCGGCTCCGACAAATAAGATTGCAGGAAAGTAATTTGATGTAGGTGAAAATTCGATACCCCAAAGTAGCGCACCTTTCCGGCCGTTTTCAGCGAATCAAAAACCGCCGCAATCTCTTCCGGCTCCATCAATGGGTCAGGTCGGTGCAGCAAAAGCACATCAATGTAATCGGTATTCAACCGCTTTAAGGAACCCTCGACACTAGCGAGAATCCACTCCTTCGAGAAATCATAACGGGCCGGATTACCAGCGTCATTGGCAAATCGGATGCCACATTTGGTCTGGATAAACAATTGTTCACGAAGCTGCGGCCGTTCTTTCAACACCCTCCCAAAAACTCCTTCAGCCTTACCCATCTTGTAAATGTCAGCATGATCAAAAAAGTTGATACCAGCATCCAATGCCGTGTCAATAACCTCATGAGCGGTTACCACATGATCGGCCGTAATTGGCGATGTATCCCACCCACCACCTAGCCCCATAACCCCCGCCGCCAATCGACTGGTCTCTGGAATATATTTTTGTAACGGAAAAGTTATCATGTCATTTCCACGGTTCTTCATTGATTAGACCTTATCGGATAAAATACTAATCACCACCAACAAATCCCAGTTTGTCAGGATTTCCGACGATGTGAAAGGCCCGGATATGGGTTTCATCCGTTTCCAGATTAATCACCAGAAACACCCGACCATCATCCAATCGCAGCAGCACGGCCGTCCGACCATTAACCGATGCAATTTCGGCCGCAAATGGGCCGGGAGCGAAACGGCGAGCGCCTAATACAAAACGAACAGCATTTCTCCGCCCTTCAATCGGATTCAACGCCGCAAAGACCTTACCACCGCCATCCGTCCAAACCATCACATCTTCTGCCAACAAGCCCGTTAAGCCATCCACATCCCCTGCTTCGACCGCCTCCAAAAAGCTTTCCACCAACCGCTCATGCGCTTCAGCCGAACTATCAAATCGGGGGCGATGTTGAGAGATATGCCGTCTTGCCCGACTGAACAGTTGACGACAAGCCACCTCCGACTTCTCTAAAACGGCCGCAATCTCCGCATAATCATACTCAAAAACCTCTCGTAGCAAAAACACCGCCCGCTCTGCCGGACTCAACCGCTCCAACAGCACCAAGAAGGCCATCGAAATAGCATCATGTTGAGCCAAATTTTGAGACGGCGATTGAATCCCCTGAATCGGCAAAGCCACCTCATCTGTCAACAACGGCTCCGGCAACCAGGGGCCAATATAGCTTTCTCGTTGAACCTTGGCCGAGTTGAGATAGTTAATTGAAAGTCGAGTGACAATGGTACTCAAATACGCTTTGGGCGATTCGATATTGACCGAATCGGCCGTTTGAAACCGCAGCCATGCTTCCTGAACAATATCCTCCGCATCCATCGCGCTGCCCAACATACGATAGGCAATCGAAAAGAGTAATGGCCGAACCGACTCAAACGTTTCCTCGATCATAACCATAATAATATCTGTAATCCCCTCTAAACTCTAATTCTCTGGCACCAAATCAGCTACTACAACCTCATCTTCCCCGCCACGATTACGTCCCGGCCAGAAGAAAAAGCCTGGAAATTTTCGTTCAACCGTCAAGAGACGCAAAATCAGCCAGACAAAGAAATTGCGAACCATTAAACCTAGCCGTCCAGTCAAGATTGGGCCAACAGGCTGGTCATTGGGGAAACTGTTAAAGCCAATCGCATCATTCCGTCCAATAGCAATACCCTGACCATACGTTGAAAAGCCAAACGGCCGTAACCCCTTCCCCTTCAACAAATTGACTAAATTATCGGCCGTATGAGCGGCCGTTACCAAGGCCGTAAATAGCGACATTCGATATGGCGCACCCGTCTCCATCACCGGAAAGCCAGCATCGCCAATGGCAAATATCTCAGGATAAGACAGCGATTGCAGATGCGCCCCAACCAACAGTTGATTCCGCTCATTTACCTGGATGCCTGCTTCAGAAGCCAACGAGCCAACCTTAAACCCACCCGACCAAATCAGCAAATCAAAGGGGACGGTTTCGCCATTCTGCAAAATCAATTCAGATTCTTGAACCACTTTAACGGCCGCATTCTCAACAACATCAACATCCAAACGACCCAACGCCTCGCGGATATAACGGTATACTTTCTTAGTCGTAAAAGCCCCGAATTCGCCTCTGGTAACCATACTCACCGTCAGCGTTGGAAAGGTATCCCGAATTTCACCAGTGATCTCAATTCCCGTTGGCCCAGCGCCAACCACCACAACCTGACCACCCCTTCCAGCCAAATCTTTTAACCGCTCATGAAGCGGTTCGGCCGTTCTATCTCCGGTTCCGTCCAGCGTATAAGCCCATTCCCGCACCCCCGGCACACTATCTCGATCAACCTGACTACCCAAGGCATAGACCAAATAATCATAAGCAATGACATTGTTGCCAACGGCCGTCTCCACCACCACCCGTTTCTCTTCCGGCTCAATAGCCCTGACCCAACCTTGCCGGAACTGCACCGCAGTCCCCTTCAACATCTCAACCAATCGGCGTGGTTCCGGCCGTTTTCCCGTCGCAATCTCATGCAAACGTGGCCGCTCCATGAAGCACTCACTGCTATTCACCAACGAAATCACCACATCCTTACGCCGTTTCGTCCTGCCCGCCAGCCGAACGGCCGTCATCAACCCCGCATACCCCGCCCCCAATATAACCATATGAACCTTTCCATTGACCATCATATCACCTCATTAAAAGCGGTGTCTTTTACCGCCATTCACAATTCATTGTTCAACATTCTTTATAGGCTATTTTTTGTAGCCTCTAACAAATAAGACAAACAACCCCCTTATTTTGTGACACAACATTGACGATTGATTAAATTCCCCCTACGATTTACGCTTACATCGTTATAAATCCGATCGATTGAGTTACCCTATCACCAGGAGAACAATGGAAATTACCCCCTTCACTACAGAACATTTTTACGCCCTCTATGAATTCAACACCCCTCACCTGCTCTCCGTTTCCGACTGCGAGACAATGAGCGTAGCCGAACTATTGCAACTGAGCGGCCGTTCCCTCGAGGCCTTCGGTAAGCTCAAATTAGGCTACACAGAGTCGCAAGGCGACCCGGCCCTCCGAGAAGCCATCGCCGGAACCTACGAAAGCGTTACGGCCGAACAAATTGTCGTCCTTACCTCGCCAGAAGAAGGCATATATATCACTATGCGAAGTATTTTAGAGCCAGAAGACGAAGTAATCGTCCTCACCCCAGCTTACGACTCCCTCAAAAACCTGGCCCAACACATCACCAACCAGGTACATCTCTGGCCCCTCCTTGAAACAGAAGCAAGCTGGGACCTAGATTTAGCCGCTTTAGAAAGGCTAATCACCCCCAAAACAAAGCTAATCGTTGTCAACTTTCCCCATAACCCCACTGGCTTCTTGCCAACCGTTGACCAGCTAAAAACAATTGTCAATTTAGCTCAGAAAAATAACTGTTGGCTCTTCTGCGATGAGATGTATCGAGGATTGGAACTATCAGGACGGCCGTCTCTCCCCTCTGCAGCCGACTTATCTGATAAGGCCATCGTTTTATCCGGCCTCTCAAAGACCTACGGCCTCCCCGGCCTTCGCACTGGTTGGCTCACCATCGCCGACCAGGCTAGGCGCGATTCAATCATAAACTGGAAATTCTATACCTCCATCTGTCCTCCGGCTCCTTCCGAATTCTTAGCATTAGCCGCCCTCGAAGCTGGTGACAAACTCATTAGTCGCAGTTTAGCCTTAGTAGAAGAGCATGTTACCCTTGCAGCAAACTTCTTTGCCCGCCACAACGATTTCATTCACTGGAAACGGCCCCAGGCCAGCTCCGTTAGCATCGCCGAACTAAATGTCCCCTCCGCCCTAGACTATTGCCACAAGCTGGCCCAAGAGGAAGGCATCTTACTTCTGCCTGGCGCTTGTCTTGGCGCTGGTGATAGCATGGTGCGCTTTGGTTTCGGCCGTGCAACCTTTCCCCAAGACTTAGCCGCCTACGACCGCGTCTTAAATGCAAACCACTAGCTGCATTCCCCAAAACGGCCGTTTTTCTTTCCCACTTGCAAACTTGCCCCCTTCCTCACTTTCCCCCATAATCCTGCCCCGTTATGAAAATTGCAATTATCTCCGACATTCACGGCAACTTACCAGCTTTTCAAACCGTTCTCCAAGACCTTGATGATTGGCAGCCAGACCATGTGATGGTGGCAGGTGATGTTGTAAATCGGGGGCCAACGCCAGTTGAATGTTTGGAAATTGTCCAAGAGCAAGTCGAAACGGCCGATTGGCGGCTGGTGCGCGGCAATCACGAAGATTACGTCTTGAACCACACCCGACCCGATGCCCCCCGTAGTGGTCCAGAATTTGAGTTCTTGCGCTCATCCTATTGGACCTATCAAGTGCTAAACGGCCACATCCCTTACCTCGAAGCAATGCCCTTCCAGCAGGAGATTGTTGGGCCAGACGGCCGAATTGTTCGAGCCGTCCATGCTTCGATGAAAGCAAATAATATCGGCGTTTATAAATGGACAACTGATGACGAGTTGCGCGAGCTGATCATGCCCCCTCCAGCCGTATTAGCGGTCGGTCATACTCACCGTCCCCTTATCCGCATGGTTGATGAGACATTAGTGATTAATGCCGGTTCCGTTGGCCTACCCTTTGACGGCGACCGAAGGGCTAGCTACGCTCGCTTAACTTGGAACGATGATGAGGAACGCTGGCAGGCTGAAAATGTGCGCTTGGATTATGATTATGAAACGGCCGAAAAAGATTATTTCGACACCAACTACATGGAAGACGCGGGGCCATTGGCAGAGTTAATGATAACCGAGTTCCGCAACGCCGAAGGGCATCTCCATCGCTGGGGAGATTATGTTCCGGCCGTTTTGCGGGGAGAAATTACGATGGGGGAATCGGTGCAAAGCTATATGAAAGAGAATGGATTGCTTTAAGGGATCAAACATGCCAAGATTTCTAATAAACATTCCTGTAACAAACAATTGCGCGGCTCCTTGCATCTGACCTAATCCTCCTTATAATGTCTCTACGGTCGTTGGCAATATATAGCATATAAAAAGGCCGACTGGTAGATACAAATGGGAGCTTTAGCAAATGAAATATCAACGTTTATCAATAATTTTCTTGGGGGCGGTGGTTGCCATCTTATTGATAGCCTGCTCACACCTTAGCAATTCGAAGGAAACGACAACTTCAACTGCACCCCCAACTCCTTTCGTGGAACCAGCTAATGGAATTATTAACTGGCAAGCTAACCCTGTTTTAATAACTATCCAGGATAAATCAGCCTGGGTTGTACCAGAATGGGTCCATTCGCCTAGTTTGATCGTTTATGCAAACGGCCGTGTAATTTGGCAGTCAAAAAATGATGGCTACATGTCCGGTACACTCACCACCTCCGAACTTTGCGATATATTAATCAAAATTTACCGATTCGGTTATTTTGACTTTCAACAAAGGGAGTATAAGGAACCGAAGGCTTACGATTTTAGTACAACTCGAATCATGGTTCGGGCCTGGAAAAGTAATACCATTTCAGCATTTGCACTAAGTCTAGCAATGAATGATGCTGACAATATCGCTTTGGTGGAAACTTACCAATTGCTAAATTCCCTCGAACCGGCAAATTCTTCTGCCTACGAATTTGACCGTCTGCATTTACATATAAGTCGAAGTGATAATAGTATGCGAGCTGAAACCTGGCCCCTTTCTGAACAATACTTTAATAAACTAATTGAGGGGATGGAACTAGGTCAGGCTCAAGGCATTATCATTGAAGGAACCCAAGTAGTAGACCTATTGGCTTTGTTTGATGACGCTGGGGTAAAGACATTCAACTATGAAGGGGAAACGATTACGATTAAACTTCAAAAAGCACTTTATCCCCTTGAAATTTTACAAGACCCCAACAGCAAGCTACGACCCATGTATTTTGAAAACACCCCTCGAGTTGACCTGACTTGCCACTTGAATTGACTGATGGTCGTATATAATCTGGTCACATTATTAATGGCGATGTAGGTATTTATCCCCGCGACAACCTTGACACAGATAGTTGACCCTCAGTAAGAACAAATTCATGTGTGAAGTCATTAGTGGCTCAATAATCCCTCATAAGCTGCCAGATTAATTCGAGTTCCGATAACACCCCGACCATCTGTTTCCGTAAAAATGTAATAAACGCCATCGTGTCGCATGAGAGCCACGGCCCAGACTGTATGCCAGGCCGTGAAGTCATCCTCGGATAAAACCGGGGAGTCTTGCCGCCGCTGCCAACTAACGCCATCGTCACTTAAAGCAATGCCATAAGCCGTGCCGTCCCCCCAACTAAAATGGCCGTTATCCGTGCGGTAAAGCATCATCCAGCCATCATCCTCTGAATAGACCACCGTTGGCGATTCAACCTTGAAGAAATCCCAATCCGACTCAGGATTCGGCTCGAAGACCGGGTCGCTAAGGTGGAATGGCGCTTCGGCCGTTTCTGGATCATCGTGCTTCACCCAGCTGATACCATCATCAGAGGTTGCCATACCAATAGACATGGGCGGATTGCCACCACTCGACCCAAAATCATCAGCTTCCCTGAAGCTAGCATAATAAAGGCAGTAATGTTCACCAACCTTCAAGACACTGGCGCTGACAATGCCGTTCTCATCCCAGTCGCCCTCGTCTGGTGTTAAAACCGGGCCAATATCGGCCGTCCAGGGGCCGTTTGGGCTGGGGGCTGTGGCCCGACCGACAACATCTTCGTTAAGCACATCAAAGTACATGACCCAAACGCCATCTTCCTCAACAAACATAGAAGACAAAGAGACATTTTCCTCAGTCCAAGGGACATCGGCCGTACTGAATATCGGCTCCTCATGCCGCTCCCAGCTTTCGGCATTAGGTGAGGTTGCATACCCTACCAGGGCCAATGTTGGCGGCCAATCGCTGCCCTGGTAATCGTTGAAAAATAAGTAGAACAATCCCTCATGGAACAAAGCTGCCCCGGTGCTGGTCAACCTATCCTGAAAAGATGACGGCTTCTCGGCATCGGCCACAATTGAATCCGATTCCGAACCGACCAGACTAAACGAGATAGGCGCTAAAGGAGCGGTCGTGGTTGGTTCGATAGTTGGCTCTGGTGTTGGTTGGGCAGTTGGGCTAACTAGCTCAACAGTTGGCGATGGTTCTGGGGTGGGAGGTATTGTGGTTTGGGGGACGGCCGTTGGGGAATCGGCCGTCCCATCATTTGCAGCATTACAACTTACAACAAGGAGGAGAGTAAATGCCACCAAAAGAAACCTTACCAGTAAGAAAATCTTTTTCTTCATAATTAGATTCTATTGGCAACATGGTTGAAATCATCCCCAAATTGGGACTATTATTGGGACAATCGTTTGCACATAATTATGTCGGGACGGCCGAATCCATTAGCATCTGGAATAAGACCTGTGATGACGTAACCTTGTTTCTCATAGAAGGCATAAGGATGGCCGTTGGTAATGCGGATATTTTGAGCAGCGCCAAGCACATCGGGATAAAGATCACGGCCGTACAAATTCGTTCCGTCAATCTCATCATCCGTGCCTAAGGTAACTGTCAATCCCCCAGCAGCCCGTATTCTCGTTTCCAATTCAGCCACCAAAGCTGCCCCAACACCCTTTCCCTGCCATTCTGGCTGCACGGCCAATGGATGCAGTTCCCAAACCATTGCATAATGGTGTTGTCCACCAACCCATCCCAAGATTTGACCTTGTTCATCGCGGGCGACCAGGCAGATTTTTCCTGGCTCCAACGCTTCCCGCACTTCCTCAAGACCGTCTTCAACTGTCTCCCACGTGTCTGGGAAGTGGACAAAAGCAGCCACAATAATTTCGGCCGCTGCCCGAATCCCTTTCTCATCATCTGGCGATAACGCTTGACAGTGAATTTTCATAATAATTTTTCAAAAAAGCCTGACTTTTTCGGAAAGTCAGGCTTTTTACTAAAGGTGATTATCACCGGGAAATTGTCACCTGGTGACTGTCACATCGCGTTTATTTTTTTGCTCGAAAGAAATGGAGCCAACTTTGACGGCGATTGAATCCAAGACCGAGAACTGCCGTTATGCCAAGCAGTGGAACAAACCAGGGCAAAGCAGCAGTTGGGGCAGCGGGGCCGCCACCACCATCTCCCATTACGGCTGGCATGAATACCTCTGAATTACCTGGCAAGACATGGAATACCATATCAACCGGGGCCGGGCTGTTATCGTAATCGCCACTGAAAGTCAGAGTCGAGGTATACGTTCCCTCACCAGCAGTAGCATTACTGTCGAAAATAACAGACATCGTCATCGATTCGCCAGGATTGAGCGTGCCGCCCGCTGGATTGGAACTGGCCCAACCAGCGCCAGAAACGGCCGTAAAGTTAAATGGCACAGTTCCGGTGTTGCTCACCGTCAGCGTATTTGTGACGCTGTTACCCATTTGAGCTGAATCTTCAATTAGGTCTTCAGCACGTTCCAAGGTGCCAACGGCCGCCATAAGGGCAAAGTCCTGAGTTGTAATCGTATCAGTCATGATCACAACGCCACCAACTGTTTCAGAGAAATAGCCGGTTGCACTGGCTGTCACCGTATAGGTTCCAGGAGACAAGAGCATACTATAGTCACCACTGCCATTAGAATTCGCCGTTTGGAGGCTTATCCCATCGTCTACCGTGATGACAGCATTATTGATACCAGCGCTAGTATCAACATCCGTTACTTGTCCATCCAGCGTCCCTCTTGCCGCCCCAACACCACACCAATCTATGATAGTCTCCATGACCTCTAATCTGTCCGCAGGACTACCAATCGCTTCCCAGGGGAAACTGGTGAATACCGTTTGATAAGTGCCGCTATCTTTATTAACGGCCCCACCATTACCATTATTGCCATTAAAGGCCAACTCGGCCGAACCATCTGGGGACACAGTATCTGAGTAATCGGTAAAGGGATAATTGAGACTGTATGAGCCTAATCCGCCAAAGACGCTGCCATGACCAATCACACTCGCGTAATTTCCATCATCATTAGAGCTGGTATTAACCCCTAAATAGTTGGAAATGAAGGGCGTTTGACCCCGATCATAGCGGTAATCTTGACTGCTCATAAAGAGACAATTACCAGAATCCAGCCAGTTACCTAACTCGGCTTCACTAGCCGAACTTGGTCCAGCAAAGCCGCCAAATTCATCCCCTGTAAACCAGATAATGGCTTCATAAGCTGACAAGAAACCAAAATTCGGCTCATTGTCAGAATTAGCCGTGTCCCAGACATCATAATCTAAGAACAAAGCATCAAGGGCATCAGTATAGTAACTGCGGACATCGGGACTGTTATCGTCGTCATCCACCAGTAGGATCGGAGGAATTGGCTCGGTGGTGAAGCTAAAGACGGCCGATGTTGCCCCGGCCCCACAAGGGTTAGATGCGGTCACTCGCCAGTAGTAAGTTGTAAGAGAACCAAGTGAAACAGCCGCCATATGGGAGGTTCCTTCAACAGTAGCTGAATAAACAAGGCTGCCAAATCCAGGATCGTCGTCCACCTCCAAGAGATAGGAAGCCGCTTGCGTGGCAGAATTCCAAACAAAGGTTGGCTGGCGGAGTACGTTGACGGCCGTATCTGCCGGAGCCACAAGGGTGACACCACTTGGGTTCGCATCGTAAACATTTAAGCCAACCAAGAAGTTGGATTCGGTCAAAGTGCTATCCGTACCAGTAATCGTAACCGTATAGGCTCCTGCTGCCGCCCCGCCCGTATTTCCTATGGTCAATGTCGTTGTGTTTGGCACAGTTGTAACCGGGTTGGGGGAGAACGTGGCGCTGGTTCCCGCTGGGTGTCCAGTAGCGCTCATCGTCACATTTGGCACAAAAGCATTGCCTAAGGTGATATCATACTCGGCCGTATCGCCAACACAGATATCAACATCAACAGGATCTACGCCTAAGAACTCGCAGAATAACGGGATATCAAACCCTTCGGTTTGGTCAGAGGTACTACTGCTGCTACCCTGATCAGCGCTGAAACCAAGACCACGTTTAGCAAAAGCTTCCCAGATCATACATTGGTTAGCGCCACCAGTCAGGTTCTGATCAGCTAGCAGAATACCATCACGGCCGTCCACAAAGCCAGGCGAACAAGGTTGCAACTTCATACCATCCATAACCAATTGGAAAGCCAGATTGTTACCACCTGTAGTCCAATCACCATAGAAGTCTGGATTGTAGCCATATTCATCAATCATGGCCCAAACCATTTCCCATACCAGAGTAGCCCAAACTTCACCAACACCATGAGGGACAGCGGCCCCATTGATGCTATTATAAGTGTGGGTGTTCACCAAAAGATCGGTTGAATAACGCTGGGTACGAACACCAGGGCCATCCGGCCCAGTTCCCAGGAGCCAGGTGCCAATTCCACGAGGATCAGCGCCCGTATCGCCTGGTTCAATGGAGAGCATCAAGCCTATCCAATCGCTCCAGCCTTCGCCCATTTGCTCGGAATTATTCAGACAGCCAACATTTGCAGGCCCGCCAGTAAGACGGTTGGAGATACCATGACCATACTCATGGGCGATTACGCCATTATCCAAATCACCATCACGGGCTGGTGTGGCATTATTACAGATAAACATATTCATTGTCGGCTGCCCACCATCCGCTGGCGTACCAAAATTGGCATTACAGTTACCCGGTGCTTGGGCATTCGCATTCACCCGGTCGCCACCAACTCCACCATTGCCAAAGTTACTTATCTGGAAGTTACCAGCCGCTTCGTCGAAACCATATTCATAAGTAATATCATGGATGATGTTGTTCCAGTAGAAAAGGTTGACGGTGGCGGCATTCACATTATCCGCTGTTGTTGGTGATACCGTTAAGTCAAGCAGTGGATCACATTCGAGGGTAGCGCCACAATCAAAGCGGATTGCCCCTTTATGAGCATCAACATTGTTCCCCTGAGTGTTAGTCCAAGAACTACTTTCGCTCGCGTGCCAACCTAATGGCGAAGCTGTCGGGGTGTCGAGCCAGGGGGAAATTTCAATTGTCCGGGCATCTGCTGGGGGAGCTGGCACAGCATAGTTAGGGCTTTCAACAGGGACAGCATAAACCAGATAACTCGATGGCACGGCCGTTACCCCAAGTTGAACATTACTCGTTGACTCAGTAGCATGAGAATCACCATGTCCTTGATGAGCGCCCCAACTATCGTGGACGACAAAGTTATTTTTATCGAGAATCTGTCCATCAGACACATCAACTCGAACATTCCACCAATTCTCACCAGTCACTTCATAAATTATTAAATCCCAAGCCAAACGAACTGTCCCATCGGCCATTGGCTGATAAACAAGGCGTGCCGGAATCGGGTCTTGAGAAATACCACTTTCCCCAATAACGACTGCCTGGGCTGCACCACCAACGACTTCCTGCACAACCGGAGTTTCATTTAGCTCTAAACGCAAATGTTCGGCCGCTTTTTCAACTGCCTGTTCCGCCGAAAGCTGTAAGCCATTATTCTGAACGGCCGCACTCAAATTAGGAACGACCCGGTTGCCAACACTTATGATGCTGCCATCACTGGCGATATTGGCATTGATTATCGAGTTATAAACTTCGATTCCATTATGCGTTTGGATGAAATAAATATGGGTTATTCCCGACTTTTGGCTCAAGTAGTGATCTTTTACCAATAGACTAGAAACCTCCGCCTCACTCATTTGTAAGGCCGCTCGATTGGCCCGGATGAAACTCAGGGCAATCTCTAACGGTTGGCCCTCATTTGGCCCAGTTAAAAAGGTTCCGGGAATCGCTGGAACAAGACCGCTCGCTTGTTCGGCGGCTGCGGCCGTTTCACTATTCTTTGCCGTCGCTGAATTTGTCAACGTAAACACCATGACAACAAGCAGCGCAGCCAAAAATCCAGCTAATATCAAACTCTTTGTCCTTCTCATTAAGATTTTTCCTCCATAGATGTAAATCCTCACTTACTATCAAACAAGAAATCCAACTTCTTTAGCAGAATTATGGAATTTCACAATATAAATCGGTAATCCAACAACCCAGCCCCGTTTACCGGGCGCACCGATATAACCGGAGGGATTTCATCCCCTGGCGGCTCTGGATACCACTTCCTAAAAAGTAAACAGGTGTCACCCAATAAGATGACACCCGTATTCATAATTATTTAGACCCCATTCAATTACTTCCGTTTGTGCCAACCAATTACGGCCGCAGGCAACAAGAAAATACCACCCAACAGGATACCCAATGGTGGGCTAGCATTAGTTGAATCCGCCTTAAACACAGCAGGTACATAGATGAAAAACTCTGACTGTGTTACAGTCAAATCTAACTCAACGACGACTTCTGGATTAGATGGGTCATTACTACCGACGCATAACTCCCCACTATAATCGCCTGGAGTCAACCCGGTTGCATCAAAGACAACATCTACATCGTCACTACTGCCAACGCCAGTAGTTCCGCTCGTCGGATCAACAGATACCCAACCCAGGTCGCCGGGCGTACCACAGCTACCTTCATTGATGATACTACCTTCGCCAATCATCCAATCCAGATCTGAGTTACCAGTATTACTAATGGTCAGGGTCTGAGTTACCATTTCGCCCTCTTCCAATGTACCACCCATCTGCCCAGGTGAAATGGTAATTACTGCTGGGTTTTGGCAAGAAGGCGGTATATCAAAAGCTTCAGAATTATCATTGACACTGCCACTACTACCCTGAGATGCACTATGACCGAGGCCACGTTTTGCAAAAGCATCCCAAAGCAAGCATTGATTTTGACCGCCAGTGAAATTTTGGTCGGCTAAGAGAATGGCATCACGGCCGTCAACAAAACCAGGGGAACAAGGTTGGAGCTTCATACCTTCCGTAATCAATTGGATAGCCAGATTATTGCCACCAGTGGTGTGATCTCCGTAGAAATCAGCATTAAATCCATGGGCATCAGTTAAAGCCCAAACCGTTTCCCAAACGATTGCCGCCCAGATTTCACCAATGTCATGTGAACTGCCCACACCAATAATATCATTGTAGGTTTGGGGGTTAACGGCCATATTCGTTGTATATGGGAAGTTACGAACACCAGGTCCATTTGGCGCTTGCCCCAAGAGCCAGGTGCCAATACCGCGAACATCTGAGCCAGCATCGCCAGTTTCCATGGTTAATAGGAGGCCATACAGATCGCTCCAACCCTCGCCCATTTGTTCAGCGTTATTCAGACAATTAACATTGTTGGGGCCGCCAGTTAATCGGTTTGAAATGCCATGTGCATACTCATGGGCCACAACGCCATTGTCCATCGAACCGTCCCGGCTTGGGGAAGCGATAGGACAGATATACATATCCATAACGCCAGAGCCACCATCCGGCGGGGTAGAGAAAAAGGCATTACAGATATTACCTAATTGAGAGTTAGCATTTACCCGGTCAGTACCTACACCCCCCATGCCAAAGTTATCGTTCTGGAAATTACCAGATGGTTCATCAAAGCCATATTCATAAGTTACATCATGGATGATGTTGTTCCAATAAAAGAGGTTGACAAGGGCCGCATCTCGGTTGCCTGCGGTCGCCGGGCTAGCTGTCAAATCTAAAGTAGTAACACACTCTAACATCGGGCCGCAGTTGTAACGGGTCGCCCCTTTATGGGAGTCCACATTGTTACCCTGGGTGTTGGTCCAACTCGTGCCAGATGTGGCATGCCAGCCTAAGGGGGATGCTGTAGGCGCATCAAGCCACGGCGAAATCTCGAGGGTTCGGGCATCGGCTGGTGGCGCAGGAACGCCGTAATTTGGACTTTCAACCGGCATAGCATAGACCAAATAACTTGAGGGCACGGCCGATGCGCTTAAAGGTACATTAAGGGCAGCATGATGATCAACTCCGCCACTGTGCTGAGCTTCCCAATTATCTTCAATTGCATAATTGCTCTTATCAAGTACCTGACCATCAGCTGCATCCACCCGAATGTTCCACCAATTTGGACTGGACAATTCATAAATGACCAGCTCCCATGATAGGCGAACACGGCCGTCTGCCAACGGTTGATAAATGAGACGGGCAGGAATAGCATCCCGCGAAATCCCACTATCATCCATAACCACTGCCTGGGCCGCCCCACCAATAGCTTCTTGGATGATTGGAACCTTATTTAAGTCAAGTCCAAGATGCTCAGCCGCTTTTTCAACTGCGTTTTCCGGCGATAGATTTACGGCCGTAGCATCAATGGCTGCGGTCAGATTTGGCACAGCCCGGCTACCCACATTCATGACACGACCATCGGCAGCGATGTTAATGTTAACCACCGTATTATAAACCTCAATACCATTATAAGACTGAAGAAGATATATATGTGTCGTGCCTGATTTCCTACTCTGATAGCTATCTTGAACCACAAGGCTGGATACTTCAGCATCGCTCATCTGTAACTCGGCCCGATTTGCTTTGATAAAATTCAGGGCGATTTCCAATGGCTGACCATCATTTGGGCCTGTTAGAAAAGTTCCTGGCACTGCTGGAACTAAACCACTACCCTCCTGGGAAGAGGCTTCGCTGTTCTTTGCATCAGCAGAATTCGTTAATGCAAAAACCATGAGCATCATAAAGGCTGCTAAGAATCCAGCTATGAATAAACTTCTTGTTCGCTTCATCAAATTATTTTCTCCATTTCAATGAACATTATTTGTTGCACCTATTGGAACTCAGGTTATTACGCAACAATTTCACCCAATTCGAGATTAAGCTCCACAAAAAAAAGCTAGCCTGACTATTTTTTAGACAGTCAGGCTAGCTTAATCAACTTATTTCCGGCTGCGCCAACTTAAGACAAAGGCTGGAACTAAAAACAAGCCAGTTAAGGGTAACAACCCCAATGGGGCGCTTGCATTTGAGGTATCCGGTTTGTGAACAGACGGCATATAGAGCGTGTAATCAGCTTCTACGACCGTCAGACTCAAGGTCACCACAACTTCTGGACTGTCCGGGGCATCACTGCTTATACACAGTTCACCACTGTAATCCCCTGGCGCTATTCCAGTTGCATCGAAGACGACCGCCACATCATCACTGTTACCAGCAGCCGTCGTACCACTCGTTGGATCAACAGAAACCCAGGGCAAGTCACTTGGTGCGCCACAAGCGCCTTCAGTGACGCCACTGCCTTCCGCAATTGTCCAATCGAGGTCAGCATCACCAGTATTAGAGATCGTCAACGTTTGGGTCATCACTTCATCTTCAGCAAGGGTTTCACTCAAATTGCCTGCGGAAAGATTAATGACAGGTCGTTCCTCAACCGTTAGCGTCAGATCAACCTCAACTTCTGGTTCATCTGGATCATCGCTACTAATACATAGCTTGGCATTGTAGACGGCCGGAGTCAGACCTGTCGAATCGAAGACAACATCAACGGCCGTGTTACCACTAGAAGGTATACTGCCCGCAGATGGAGAAGCGCTCACCCAAGGCACATCAGCTGGGCTATTACAGTCACTTGGTGCTTCAGTCGATGTCCAATTCAAGACCAAATTGCCGAGATTCTCAATTGTGAATGTATCCGTCATCACCTCATTAGCAAATTGACTGCTAGATACGCCACCAGGAGTGACATTTATATCCGGTGCTGGGACATCCTCAGTGATCATAATATCATCAAAAGAGTAGCCATCTGTTGTAATGCTAAAATCATCTAATGATTGGAACTTCAGCAAGAAGCCATCCACCAGACTCATCCCCGCATTAGCAACAGCATCATCAAGATCGATGACAACATTTGTATAGGCTGCTGGGGAATTGTTTAGGCTGTGAATCAAAGCCCAAGTCACGCCACCATCATCGCTAATGAACACCCCATCCTCTGGGTTGTTCTCATCGCCATGTTCATCGACCCAGAAATCGAGCGTGACCTGGCTAACACCACCTAAATCTACCGCGAGTAAAGCAGCTTGGATCGTATCTGGCCCACAACTGGCGCTACATTCTGTATCAATCTCTAATGCAAAATTACCACTGTGGGGGTTACTGTTTGTAACCCGAACACGGCCGACCGAGGTGGCATTTGTTGTCACCTCACTATACATATAATCCGGCAAGTCCCCACTCTCAAACCCTTCATTCACCGGCAATTGCGTTGGTTGAACAACCTTGACACTTGCTGAATCCGTACCACTTACCACATCCGTCGGCCCAGGATTATAAGCCGTCCAAGTAGCCGTATTAACCACCGACTGGGTCAATGGTGTCGTTACTGTTACAAATGTACTTTGAGCGGGACTAAGGCTAAAGGGGAATCCACTTAGGATACTACCTAACTCACTATCATCCAGATCATGGTTCGTCAACGTCACGGTTCCAGTATTCAAAACATTGTAGCAGTAAGTAGCATCATTAGCGCCTAACAATGTCAGATCATCAGTCGTAGCGCAAACATTGGGGTCAGTACCGACAGTCTTTTCAAATTGAATGGCTGGACCAGAGATACAGCTTAAATTGACATCATCAACTTGAGCATACCAATCGTCTGATGTTGTGCCACTGGGGTCATAGTAGTGCCAACGCAGGATAATCTCCTGACCTACATAGCTAGCCAGGTCAAGTGAGACATCCTCGCCGGGCAAGGCATGGGTACTGCCATGATCCTCATTCCAACTTAAGAGCGTTGTCCAATCGACGCCACCATTGGTGCTAACATCAACATCAAGGAAATCGACATTAGCAAAGTTGGCATAGTTGACTTTATAAGTCAGCGTTGGTAACCCAAAGCCGCTCAAATCAATTGGTGGGGTTTGCAGCTCAGTGTCGTAGTTGCCGCCACCGCCACCAGGAGCATGGTCACTAGAGGCACAAGCCGCATCACCAGCCCCACCAGTCCAGTTACCAGCTTCGCCACAACCAGCCAGATCAGCCCAGAATACGGTTGCGTTTCCGCCACCGACGGTCACATTCCAATCACCTGGAATACCTAGATCAAAGTCCACCACACCGCCATTACATTGGAGGGATGATTCTTGGGTTGTGAAGCTAAAGACGCTAGATGTTGTCCCACTACCACAAGAATTCATAGGGGTAACACGCCAATAATAGGTCGTTAATGCCGATAGCGACGCAGACGGTATATGGGATGTTCCAGAAACAACGGCCGAATAATCTATCGAACCAAATCCCGGATCATCGTCAACCTCAATCAGATAGTTCAAACCTTGTGTGGATGCAGTCCACATGAAGTTCGGTCGGAAATTAACATCAGTTGCAGTATCAGGTGGGGCCACCAGAGTTGTTCCACCAGGAACCGCATCAAAGACATTTAAGCCAACCATAAAGTTTGAAGCAGTGAAGACACTGTCCGTCCCGGTAATAGTGATTGTATATCCACCAGGGGACACGCCCAAGGTATCGCTAATCGTTAAAGTCGTGGTACTTGGTACCGTTGGCACTGGATTGGGGCTAAAGGTTGCGCTTGAACCTGCCGGATGTCCACTAGCCGTCATCGTAACGGCCGGATCGAAGGCGCTGCCCAAAGTCACTTCATACTCAGCAAAATCACCCGTACACATATTTTGGCTAACTGGTTGAACGCCTAAGAATTCGCAGAATTGGGGAATATCAAAAGCTTCAGTGCCGTCCCCGGCGCTGCCAGAGCTGCCCTGGTCAGCGCTGAATCCGAGACCACGACCTGCAAAGGCGTCCCAAATCATACATTGGTTGGCCCCGCCAGTTAGATTCTGGTCAGCCAGCAAAATACCATCACGAGCATCGACAAAACCCGGTGAACAGGGTTGCAACTTCATCCCATCCAACATCAACTGCATAGCCAGGTTATTACCACCAGTGCTCCAGTCGCCGTAAAAGTCCGGGTTGTATCCATACTCATCAATCATAAGCCAGACCATATCCCAAACCATCGTGGCCCAGACTTCACCAACACCATGCGGCACCGCCATCGTCTTAATGTCATCATAGGTATGATCATTGACAGTAAAATCAGTAGAGTAGCGCAAAACGCGAACACCAGGACCGCCTGGCCCTTGACCTAAAAGCCAAGTACCAATCCCGCGTGGATCGACACCAGTATCACCTGGTTCGATGGTCAGTAACAAGCCAACTAAGTCACTCCAGCCTTCACTCGGCCGTTCTGAATTACCTAGACAGCTTGTGTTTCCTGGGCCGCCAGTCAGACGGTTGGAAATGCCATGCCCATACTCATGGGCGATAACGCCATTGTCCAAATCGCCATCACGGGCAGGAGTAGCATTATTACAATTGAACATATTCATTGTTGGGGCGCTGCCATCTGGCGGTGTGCCGAAGTTGGCATTACAGTTGCCAGGCGCTTGAGCATTCGCATTGACCCGATCATTGCCGAGGCCGCCCAAACCAAAGTTGTCGTCTTGGAAATTACCGGCCGGCTCATCAAAGCCATATTCATAAGTCACATCATGAACGATATTGTTCCAAAAGAAGAGATTGACTGTCGCAGCATCCACATTCGTCGGAATAGTCGGCTCCATTGTTAAATCGAGGGCAGGGTCACATTCCAGATCAACCCCACAATCAAAGCGAATCGCACCCTTGTGAGCATCAACATTATTGCCCTGGGTATTTGTCCAGCTTGACGTAGTATGAGCGTGCCAGCCCATTGGAGAAGCAGTGGGGGCATCAAGCCAGGGGGATATTTCAGTTGTCCGAGCATCGGCTGGCGGCGCAGGGACAGCATAGTTGGGGCTTTCAACCGGCATATCATAAACAAGATAGCTTGAGGGAACGGCCGAAGCGCTCAAGGGCACATTTAGACCATCATTCTGAGCAACCCCACCAGTCTGGCCTTGATGCGAACCCCAATTGTCATGATCAACGAAGTTATTCTTCGCCAAAATCTCCCCTTCCACCACATCAATCCGAACACTCCACCAATTCTCGCCAGATAGCTCATAAATAATTAAATCCCAAGCTAATCGGACTGTGCCATTTGCCATTGGTTGATAAACGAGCCGGGCTGGGATTGGATTTTGAGACACACCACTATCACTCAGAATAACAGCTTGAGCAGCGCCCCCAATGACCTCTTCAACAACCGGCGTCTCACTAATTTCTAAACCAAGCTGATTAGCCGCTTTTTCGAGCGCATCTTCGGCCGAAAGTTGACGATCTGCACTTTGAACCGCTGTCGTCAAATTTGGAACCACTCTGTTACCGAGGTTGATAACGCTGCCATCTTGGGCAATATTGATGTTAATGACAGCGTTATAAACTTGAATTCCATTGTGCGTTTGAACGAGATAAATATGAGTGGTACCAGTTCTTTCACTAACATAATTATCCGTAACCAGAAGCCCCGATACCTCAGCTTCACTCATTTGAAGTTCACCTCGATTTGTCCGAATAAAATTCAGAGCAATTTCCAGCGGTTGACCTTCATTGGGGCCGGTTAGGAAATTTCCAGGGATTGCCGGAACCAGTCCGTTACCCTGTGGTGCGGCTGCGGCCGTTTTTTCAGATTTGGCCGTCACTGAATTTGCGGCCGTAAAAACTAATGCAAGAATCGCCACTGCCAAAAAGCCAGCCGCAACTAATCCATTTATCCTTCTCATGGGAACATTACCTCCAGTATATGTTTATACTTTCCAATGGGATATTAATATGGAATGGTTGATTACTTCCCCTACCAACTGAAACTCCCCCTATATTTTTATATCGCGCTTCTTTTTGGAACCAATCCATGCCAATTGACGAGTTTAACCAACTTTAATTGGTAAGGCAACTTACTATTTTCCCATTTTTGAAAACCTCCTGTAAAATAGCCCTTATCATTTGAAGTATGGAAAATCTATCAACCAGCAGTAATCCTTATATCATCAATGAAGCGGTGTCCAATCCCGCCATGTTCTTCGGTCATACCGAGGTTTTCGACTGGATTAAAGCGGCTCTGAGCGATAAGACCCCTCAAATACACGGGGACAACGAACCATTAATTTTATATGGGCCACCAGGGATAGGGAAAAGCTCAATATTAAAACAACTCGAAAGAGGGGTGATGGGCGATAAATTGCTCATATTGCATATTGATATCCAACAGATGCAATTAAACACTATTAGTGACTTTTTATGGAGCCTATCTTCAAAGATGAACCGTGAGACCATCCCCGCTGAAATTAGAATTATGGTTCCACTGGTAGCAAAAGAGCGGTTTACGGCCGATCCAACCACCGCCTTCGATGAATTTCTAGCCATATTTTCTCAAAAGCGATTGGGCGACAGACAGCTAATTCTAGCTTTTGATGACATGGATATTTTAATAGGGCAATCACAAGCTGGTTATGTTGAACATGAAATATTGACCTACTTGAGCGAGTTGCAGCAGCGGGCGAATAATCTAACCTATATTTTCACTCTAAACGGGCCAGTCGATAAATTACCAGATGATGCCCTGGCTCCTTTCAATTTGTCCAGACGTCATCCTGTACAAAATTTCGACCAACAAACCACCCTGAGCTTTTTAAGGGGATCAGCCCTATTCAATACCGCCAGCGTTGTCGGTAATTACATTCATTTCCTCACAGGCGGCCACCCAGGAGACATCCAACGAATATGCTATGACCTTTATCAGCGACGGGAAAACAACAAACTCCTGCATATTGCCCTCGCAGATGTCGTCGCCGTTACCCGCCAATCGAAAGGAACCAATCGCTTCCAGACACCTGTCCATCAACAAGTATCAATTGGGTCTCGTGCTTATATATCAGAAAATCTCAATGGTCATCGCTCAACTCCGGCCAAATCAAAACCCAATTCTGGTCGCAACTTTTTTACAAGGGGGCGAGGAATAATTCTGGTCTTATTGCTCTTAGTTTTTTTCATGGCTGTTGGGATAGCTATTGCTTCAAGGCAAAATCCCTCAGCGCCTACTTTAGCCGCCGAATTATCAACCAATACGGCCGTACCAAAAGCCACTGAACGGACGGATGATATAATAAAAACGGCCATCCCCATTGTCGAAACAACTACCCCAACAGCAACCCAACCTGCCCCAACCGAGAGTGTGCCCGAACCGACGCTGACCATCCCCCCAGCAACCGAAACATTACCCCCACCCACCCAAACTACCACCCCCTCACCCGAACCAAACACAGGATCGGCCGTGTTAGTCCGAGAAGGAGACAAGATGCCGATGGTACTCATACCAGACGGCACATTTTTAATGGGAGCCTCCCAAAGCGATCCAAATGTTGGTTTCGATGAATCACCCGAACATGAAGTTCAAATCAACGCCTTTTATATGGATAAATATGAAGTATCAGTTTCACAATATGCCATTTTCTTAAACGCCTTAGGAACATACAACGATGCCTGTCACTCAATAGATTGCGCCTGGCCCCGGGGGCTAATTGGCTACACCAGTTATCTCTTAGAGATTGAAGAGGATGACAATCGACGGTATGAAGCAATGGCTGGTTTTGAAGATTATCCGATCAACCACGTTAGTTGGTTTGGGGCTGATGCCTACTGTCAAGCAATGGGGGCGCGATTGCCAACTGAAGCTGAATGGGAATATGCAGCGAGAGGAGATGACGGCCGAACTTATCCTTGGGGCAATGAACCCCCCGATCAAACCAGGGCAGTATTTCAAAGTTTAACCTATGACGATATGCGACCAGTCGATGCTTTGCCAGATGGAGCAAGTCCCTTTGGCATATTCGGAATGGCAGGCAGCATGTGGGAATGGGTTTCCGATTGGTATGACCCAACTTATTATGAAAACAGTCCAACCAATAATCCACAGGGACCAGATGACGGCGAAGGTAAAGTTTCTCGTGGTGGCGCTTGGCCCAACAACAATCAAGCAGACCGCATTCGCGCCACCAACCGCAATTGGCTCGAAGCAGCCTTTTTCAGCCCAGATTTAGGCTTCCGCTGCGCCTTCACCCCCGACCAAACACTTAACTAGAATAGCCCATTTGAATTTGCCGCCACCCTCGTTATTGCGTATTATCCTATTCAATTCAAAATTATTGATCTATCAGGTTGTCAAATTATCAGTCGAGCAATTTCACATTTGATGATAAATACTGTTGAACCCTGATAAATCACATTGAGCAAAGGTGAACCAAATTATGAGTGATGAAACCCAAACGCGCGAAGACCTACCCATTAGCTCGGACCTATTAGAGATATTACGCTGTCCAGAAGCAGTCCAAGAAAAAGAGAAATATGGAGATGACCCCGGTCGGTTGCGCCTCGTTCATAATAGTTGGCTAGTTTGTGATGATTCTGGCCTGAAATATCCTATTCGGGATGGCATTCCTGTGATGCTCATTGAAGAAGGGCAAAAGTGGAAAGAAACGGCCGAAGCCGATCTACCCGTGCCACCGCCTGCTGCCTAATTTCTACGTAAACGATGGAAAAACCCGATTTAACCAACCTCAATCCGGCCATCTTAGCCTATATTGAACATCTTGAGGGCCAGATTGAGCAGTTGAAGCAAAAAACAACCGGCCAAAAGACGAAATCCCGCGCTCGGTCTGCTGCCCCCCTCGAACCCCAAGAACCACCTACCACCCAAAATGTTATTACTATCAGTCGCTCAGGATTAGCCAAACGAACCCCCCGCCACTTTTATGCCCGCCAACGCCGGGGTGGGATGGGCATCTTCGACCTGGAAACGGCCGAAAACGACCCGCCTCAATTTTTAGTTTTAGCAGACGTTGAACAACATTTACTGTTGATCACCAATTACGGCCGAATGTTCCGCCTGCCTGTCAAACAAATTCCTGAAACGCCAATTCGGAGTCGGGGACAATCTTTCTATGAGCAACTCCCATTTAGCCTGCAAGACGGGGAAACCATGATCGCCATTTTGGCCGATGAAGGTGGCAACCATCTGATTCTATTTAGTGAACGAGGCTGGGTTCGTCGGGTTCGCAGCCGCCATGTTGGTTCCCGCATGATACCAGGAACCTCCTTTCATGATGTAAAGAACGGTGGTCCGTTGGCAGCAGCCTGTTGGTCAACAGAGGAATCTGATATTTTCATCGCAACTAGGCAAGGGCAAGCGATTCGATTCGCAGCAAATCAAGTGCCTGTAAGCGGTTGTCGCGGTATGCGAGTCCCCCCAGATGATGTGGTAATGGGTGGTACGGCCGTTAATCCAGATGGTGGCATATTCTTGTTAGGGCCAGACGGCAAAGGCACAGTTCGCCTGATGGCGGGCTTTCGAGCCAACAAAGCCCCAGGGGCTGGAGGAAAGGTCGCAATTAAAGCAGAACAACTCATCGCTTGCTTCGCCGTAAATACCTCAGAAGATATTTTCATTATCTCCCAGTTAGGCAAAATAATTCAATTTTCAGGAGACGAAATTCCAGCCAAAACCGGGGTCGTTCAGGGGGTGAACTGTATGAGTTTGCGAGCTGATGAGGCCGTAACGGCCGCTAAATCGTAACAAAAACCTGACTTTTTCCAAAAATCAGCCATTTTCTTGATTTCTATCCTCTCGCACAACTTGTGACTCTAAAATTACCCGACGTTGTTGTATCGAATAGGGAATGTCCCCCTCATTAAGCGCTTTATAGAGAGCGGTATTCATCTTATCAATCACCCGCCGCGTTTCAACATAATGCTCGATCCAACAACGAACCCGAAAAACGAGGGTTGAATCCCCTAGCTCTAACAACAAAGCGTCAACGCCTTGCTCCTTCATCACCCAATCTTCAGCCCTAATTGCGTTAACCATAATCTGCCGAGCCTTCTCAATATCGGTTCCATAGGCGATGCCAACATGGGTTTCAACTCGATAGAGGGTACTGGGATCAGAGTAGTTAACGATTAATCCCTTACCGATAACGGAGTTCGGAACAGAAACCATGCGGTTGTCTCTCGTTAAGATGCGGGTACTGCGGAGACCAACTTCAGTAACGTCTCCCCAGGTATCAATATCAAGCAGTTCGATCCGATCCCCAATGCCAAACGGCCGATCGATCATGATCATAAAGCCCGCGATAATATCGCCCAATGTAGCCTGAGCGGCCAGGGCAATGGCTAAGGAGCCAACCCCCAACGTCGTGATAAGGGCATCAGCATCAATTCCAAAACGGTCGAGGAAGAGAACGACCACAATGACCGTCACAATGATAACAGCGAGATGACGGAAAAAAGAGAGAAACTTATCATCCAGATCAGTTTCGGTTTGATAAACCACTTCCTGCCCATACCACCGAGCAATATCTCCAACCACCCGATAAATGACAATATAAATTAGTATCAAATATAAGACGAAGAAGATTCGGTCCGTACGTTCCACCCAATCCGCTGGAATAATATCCAGTTGTAGGAGAGAAAACTCTACCCCAACAATGAAAATCGCTAACCTTAGAGGGCTTTTGATGCTGGCTACGATGAGATCATCCAGTTTAGTCCTCGTTCGGCCCAATATCCTTTCTTGCAACAGACGCAGGATAAATGTCGACAGTTGACCTATGATGATAGCAGCTCCCAGAATAGCAATGGCTAAGATAATGTTTGTCAATTCATCTGTCATGACTGGCAGGGTTCCTTTTTAAGTACATCGTAACTTAAAGAATGTTAAATATATTGGGCACTCTGGAAAGAATAGATAAGCTGGGTTGATGAACAAACAACATATTCAACTCAGTGAATTAGAAAGAACCCAATTAGAACAATTGTTAAAACAGGGCAGTTTACCTGCCCGCAAATTCAAACGCATTCTAGCTATTCAAGAACTAGACCGCGGAAGAACCTTTACAGCAGTGGCTCAAACCGTTGGCGCAACCATTCAAAGCGTCTCGATTTGGGCCGGTAAATATCGAGAAATGGGTCTGGCTGGCCTGGAAGACAAACCGATTCCAGGTCGCCCCGTCACCATAAGTGGTGAAGAACGAGCCAAGATTACTGCATTGGCTTGCAGTGAAGCACCAAAAGGATATGGTCAGTGGACTTTGCGTTTGTTGGCTGAGAAAGCGGTTGAATTGGAGTTAGTGGAGGAAATCTCCCATACTCATGTCGGTCGCATTCTAAAAAAAACAAACTCAAGCCCCACTTGAAACGATGCTGGTGCATCGGCAAGATAACCAGTCGCTTTCTGGCCCGAATGGAACAGATTCTCTGGTTATACGCTCAGCCTTATGACCCGGATTATCCTGTTCTTTGCCTGGATGAGCGTCCCTGTTTTCTCATTGGCGACAGGGTTGAACCAATTGCTATGCAAACAGGACGTGTCCGAAAAGAGCATTATGCTTATGAAAAACTTGGCTCTTGTGTTCTATTTACGGCTATTGAACCCTTAACTGGTCAGCGTATTGCTCAGATTTACCAGCAGCGACGCAAGAAAGAATTTGCCTTGTTTTGTCAGGCTGTAGCCGCCCACTATCCTGAAGCCGTCAAGATTCGGGTAGTACTGGATAATTTGAATACCCACAATGCCAGCGCTTTTTATGAGAACCTGCCAGCTGATGAAGCATTTGCTCTGGCACAACGATTTGAGTTTTTCTACACACCCAAATCCGCCAGTTGGCTGAACATGATTGAGATTGAGTTCTCTGCTCTGACTCGATTATGCTTGAAACGTCGCATACCAACCATTGACCAATTGGAGTCGGAATTAATGGCTCTCGTTTCGGAACGGACGGCCAAGCGAATCAAAATTAACTGGCAGTTTTCTATTGCGGTCGCTCGTGAGAAGCTTAATTCTCGATATTCAGTTGTTAACGAGTCTAATTCTAAATTTAATAATGTTTAGGTTACGGTGTATTAAGCTTTTATAAAAAAGGTTTTATAACTTTTCAATAACCAAATCATGAGCCAATCTCCAAGAAAAGGAGAATGGCAACATGATTTATGCAAATGTAGATGAGCAAGACCGAACCAGATTATTAGAAGCGATGAAAGAGACAAAAGATAAGAAATGGTATCGTCGTTTGAAAATCGTTGACCTATCCGGTCAAGGTCATCCTGTCCCTAACCTGGCAAACATGTTCAATCTGGGGGCAACAAACCATTCGTACCTACATCCATCGCTACAACCAGAATGGCATTGACGGACTCAAACCTGATTACGGTCAAGGCCGTGACCTGGCCTTGGATTGGACGAAAGACCAATGGTTGGCTTTGCTCGGTCAGGCACCGAGCCAATTCGAAATCCTAGATTCGGGTGCTCAAAATTGGACACAGGCATTGATGGTCAAGTATCTAGCGGCTTACCACCAAGTTCATGTCTCTCAGGCGGCCGTATCTGTTATGCTAAAGCGGGTTGGCGTCAGGTGGAAACGAGCCAAAGCACGAGTCAAGTCACCCGACCCACTCTATGTCGTGAAACGACAACGAGTCGAATTCTTGAAGGCTCAAGCTCAAAATGGCACCTTGACCAGTCATGCAGCAACCCATCCTCCACCTGGAACGGCCAAGCCTGCTCTCTTTTTCTATCTGGACAGCACCGATTTACATTGGTGTCCAGAGGTTGGGCCAACATACATGGAAACTGGTCAGCAACTCAAGGTCAACACACCTGGCTATGACAATCCCTGGTTGGCCTTGTTTGGCAGTCTGGCTTTTCCATCGGGCGAAGGGATTTACTCTATCCATGAGCACAAACGCCACCAGGAACTCATTTATCATTTGCGGTTGTTAATGAACAGTTATCCTGATTACTTTTTGTTCGTTGTCTGTGACAATGCTTCAGCCCATACAACAGCTAAAGTTACTTCATTCTGTCAAGAACATGGTCATCAACTGGAGTTGGTTTTCTTACCCACTTACAGCCCTCATCTTAATTTGATTGAACGACTCTGGCGTGTAATGCGATATCAGGTAACCAAAAATCAATTCTTTGAATCTTTAGATTTATTGTCAAAAGCGGTGGTTCATTGGTTTGAAAAGTACCCTTTGTCAAAATTCTGTTTGTTGTTGGGTGTTTATGAATCCCAACTCTTATTTGTTTGAAAACCTTTTTTATAATGACTTACTTTTCCTGGATTCGTTCCGGTATAATAACAATCGTCAGCCGCTTTTCCAAAAGTAGCGCCTCAAAATAGCAACCCAATTTCATGGTGAATGGTAAAAACACCAATTCATCTTGCAGAAAAGGACGATGACGATATGGATCCAACCACACCCCAAGAGACAATCAACCAGGTTATTGACGCTTACATAGAAGACGGCCGTCTCGATACACTAAGAGAAGTCGTTAACGCCTACCATCCAGCTGATATTGCCGATGCGTTAGATACATTACCCCAGGAACAAGCGGTAATCGTGTTCGATATGCTCTCCGACGAGGTAGCCTCCGAAGTGTTAGATGAGACAGGAAGCCTAATTCGCCAAGAGTTGGTCGAAAAAGTGGACGATGAGCGGCTCGCTCACCTGCTAGATGTCTTGCCAATGGATGATGCAGCCGAATTTCTAGATGCTCTGCCAAATGAAACGGCCCATAAGCTGCTGCACCTCATGGAAGATGAAGAGGCAGAAGAAGTGCGCGAAATCTTGAGCTATGAAGATGAAACGGCCGGGCGTTTAATGAATCAGGACGTCGCTACGCTGCGTCGCCACTGGACAGTGGCCGAAGCCCTTGATTTCATCCGCTCATTGGTTGAAGCAGACGAGACAGAAACCATTCACTACCTCTACGTCGTTGATAAGGAATACAAGCTAATTGGTGTCGTCCCCATTCGAGCCATGTTATTGGCGCTGCCGGATCAAACAATCGAATCGATCATGCGGCCAGACATCTTAACAATATCCGTTCATGCAGATCAGGAAGAGCTGGCCGAAACAGTTTCACGTTATGATTTTGTGGCCATCCCAGTGGTTGATGATCATAATCGTCTTTTAGGCGTAGTAACCGTTGATGATGTTTTAGACATCGTGGAAGAGGAAGCGACAGAAGACATCCAACGCCTGGGCGGGTCAGAACCGCTGGCTCAACCCTACTTTTCTGCCTCAACCCTTGAGGTCGTTCGGAAACGTTTGGTGTGGCTGCTCCCCTTATTCGCCGCTTCAATTGTAACCGATTCAGTGGTAAACGGTTTTTCTAACATCTTATCCTTATTCGTAACGGTCGGTATCTTTATACCCGTAGTCAGCGGGACAGCCGGAAATGCAGGCTCTCAAACGGTGACAACGATTATTCGAGCCATTGCAGTGAGCGAGGTCAGATTGGCAGATTTCGGCCGTGCTTGGCTGCGAGAGGCATCAGTGGGCATCATCTTGGGCCTGATATTAGGGGCAGCAGGTTATGTTCGGGCTTTAGTCTTAAATGCAGAACCCGGAGTAGAGATAGTGCTAGCCTTGACCTTACCCTTGGTTGTAGTCTGGGCCAATACAGTTGCAACTTTGGTTCCACTTTTAGCCGAACGTTTCAAAATTGACCCAACAGTTGTGAGCGCCCCAATGATTACAACAATCGTTGATGCGTCGGGGATTTTCATGTACCTATTACTGGCACGACTGATTTTGTTAAGTTAGAAAAAAAGATTCGTAACCTAATGGGGGAGATAGAATGCGAAGGTGCTGCCCTGACCCTCTTCACTTTCAACCCAGATTCGGCCGTCATGGGCTTCAACAATACTCTTAGCAATCGCAAGGCCCAGACCTGTCCCTTTTATCTCGCTTGTTTCACCACTTTGAACGCGGAAAAAGCGGTCGAAAACATGGGGAAGATCGGCCGCTGGAATACCATATCCATTGTCCTGCACCCGTAGGACAATAAGCGATTCTTGTTCTGGAGTCCTGTTCACACTATCTGCAACCTGAATAACCTCAATTGGGGAGCTAGATTCGGCCGTTGTCATGTTAATTGTCACCTGCCCCCCATTAGGCGTGTACTTAATAGCGTTGCCGATCAAGTTTAGAAGAACTTGTTTAAGTCGAGCGCTATCACCCGTTATCATAGCCGATTCAGGCAAGTGAAGTGTGAGATGGTGGCCTTTTTGCTCAAGCTGAACTGTTAACGCGATTAAAACCTCTTTGACAAGTTCAACCATATCAACCTGTTCAGTTTCTGTATCCAAACCAGCCGTTATACGACCCAGGTCAAGGAGATCGCTGACCAGTTCGTTCATATAATTAGCCGTGTTGACAATTCGGCCGTGCATCTCATCCTGACCCTCTTCAAGAGGGCCAAGCCGTTTGATGAGGTTTGCAGCCAACAGGATTGTACTAATCGGATTTTTCAGGTCATGGGATACGGTATTAACAAAATCATTTTTCATCTGCTCTAACTGCTTGAGAACAGTGATGTCCCGGAAAACGGCCGCCCAGCCAATCTGCTCTCCATAAGAAGTTCCCACAGGCGCGAGGCTCGCCTGGGTTGTCCGGCCATCAGCCAGAGGTACTTCGACCACCCCTGGTTCCCCGCTTGTAAAGAGGCGAATGAGATCGCGGTTCTCAATCGTGTCCTGCAAAGAACGCCCGACCAACTCACCCTCACTCAAATTGAACATATCCCGCACGGCCGGATTAGACATTAAAACCCGACCCTGAACATTAACCAACATAATCGCATCCTCTGTACTGCGAAGAACAGCCTCCAAAGTGCTGCGATCATCGGCCAATAATTGGTAAATACGGGAATTTTCCAATGCCCCAGACAATCCATCCGCTAACCGTTGCGCAATCTCTAAATCAACAGCATCATATGCAGTTGCGGGTTGGGCGGCAAAAAACAAAGCGCCTAATGGATTCACATCTTGGCGAAGGGGAACAACCAACCCCTTCGCGATCCCCAATTTCCCAACAATACCCTCTAAGTCTGGACTGCCATATTTATCAGCCGCTAAATCATCAGATTGATATGGCTCCATAGATTGAATGACATGACCAATAATACCTTCATTGTCCTTAAATCGACGTTGTGGAATTGCCCCCCCAGCAAACCCAAGCAAAGAATGAACCCGATAAGTCCTATCCGCATTGTCATCGTCAGGGTCTAATAAACAGATAGCCAGGTAATCACATGGGATTACCTTTTGGGCATTATCGGCCAGGTATTGAAATTGGTCACTTGGGACAGGTGAACTTAGCAGCGATACTAAGAGGTCGCTTAAATTCCCCAATCGTTCTTCGAGCGCTATTGTCATAGGGTTAGTCTATTGGACTCAAGAGAATGTTTTATACAGGGCAAAGTGCATCTACAAGAGACATCAACTCTCTAGCTTCTGGTATGGTTTCGATTGGACTAATAACAAGTCGATAACGAATGATTCCTTCTTTATCAATGATGAAAAGGCCTTGCGAGACGGCCGTTAAAGCATGATGATGCAGCCGCCGAATAAAGTTACGATTCATCACATCAACCCACGATGCCCGAACCGTCTCTATCCCCACACCAGTCCTGAATGCTGTCGAAAAACTAACAAAAGTGTTCCGGGTCGCTTCAATCGAGCCGCTGTCCCCCAACCCATAAACAGCAAACAGTCGTTTATCAGGGTCACAAATAAATGGATACCGGGGCATTTTCGGTTCAAAATATCTCTGGGCCGTTTCCATTAAATTTGGCGCCATCTGAATCATCTCCACCCCATTTTTAGATAACATACTATATCCAGACGCGATATTTTCCATATGCCCCCGGCAGAAATTACAGGTAAACCCTCTCGAAAACCAAAGTAAAACATTACGCTGGTTCCTATAATCACTTAGGGAAACAGTTTCTCCCTGGATTGAAGGTAAGGAAAAGTCGGGCGCTTTCTGACCCACATCTACCTGTGTTTCTAATTCGGTCATATCATTATATTTTAACTGACAATCACAGATTAGTACACTATAATTCTTATTATGAATACCTTAAATCCAAACATTCCAAATCCTGAATTAGCCCGGCTGATGACGACAGCCGCTAATAAGATGAGCCAATTCAAGGTTAAACTACTAACGCCCCAGCTAACATTACACACCTTTTTAGAGGAAAGAGAGTCAGTCGCTAATCAGATTTTGCAGCAATTGGGGCAGCAACGCGGCTTCGATTGGGACGATCTAAATCGTCGGGTAGAAATGATGGCCCGACACACGCCAGGGCGGGATGCAAAGTTCAATTTCACCGATGATTTTGGCAAAGATATTCCATTGGCTGACGAAATGTTAGTCGTATTAGACGAAGGGCTATCTATTGCCCAAGCCAGAGAGGAGCTAAAGGTTGGCAGCGGTCATATGCTGGCAGCGATGGCCCAGCAAAATGTGACAACGTATGCCGTATTGAACCGAATTGGCGTGACCACTGCGGCCGTTATCGCCCTTTTAGGTGAGGTAGCCCAGGATGGCACACCCATCATCCACGATTTCATTCAAGAAGCCCAAGAAGGCAATACCTTACCCGTTTACCAGCGCACTGAATTGCTAAGAGATATGTTGAACTTACTAGCTTTGGCCCAGGGCCGGCATATGATATTGGTTGGGCCAGAGGGCGCAGGAAAAAGAACCTTAGCCTACAGCCTTGCTCAACTGCTAGCCGAACAGAAAGGCCCCTCCAATTTACGTTCCTTCGTCCAAATAAATGAAACAGCCCTATTAGAAAATCCACTAGCCGCCATGCGTGCCGGCCTACGAAGGGCAAGTGGTGGGATTTTATTTGTCCCAGACATCGAACGGTTCTTTGGTGGGCGACTTCGAGCTAAGTTCCCAGAACAGGTCAATCAAGAGCTGCAAAAGGCATTGGTCGGCGATGAACAAACCATTATTGGCACGACCACCCCGGCCGCCTATAACACCCTAAATCGAGAGCGGTTAATCAGAGAAAGAACGCATAAGCTCGATGTTCCAGCCGCGACACGGGAAGAGGCAGTGGCAATGTCAGGCTATCACAAGCAGCGGCTAGAGCAAGAGTATGAGATTCAAGTCTCTCCAAAAGCATTGGAGATGGCCGTTACCCTGGCTGACCAGTACATCAAAACGACCGCCCTACCAGCCTCAGCCATGCAGCTAGCAAATCGGGCCAGCGCAATGGTCAGCATGGTCAGCAAAGGCCACCCGATTCCGGTTGATAATATAGAAGATGACGGCCGTTTAGATCGAGAAGATGTCATGGTTGTCGCCAGCCAAATGACAAAGATTCCCATCGCCAAATTAGGCCAAGATGAACGAACCCGCTATGCCAATATGGTTGAACATCTCCACGAACGAATCATCGGCCAAGAACAAGCGATTTTGGCAGTCAGCCGCGCCGTCAAGACAGCCAGAGTTGGCTTGCGGGATCCAAAACGGCCGATTGGCTCCTTCCTGTTCCTGGGACCGAGTGGCGTTGGCAAATCTGAGCTAGCAAAAACTTTAGCCGAGTTTATGTTCGGCTCAGAATCAGCCATGTTAGCCCTCGACATGAGCGAATATCAGGAAGAGGCTAGCGTTAACCGCTTAATCGGCGCCCCACCCGGCTATGTAGGCTTTGAAGGCGGCGGTCAGCTAACCGACTTTGTCCGAGAAAAACCTTATACCGTCGTCCTATTTGACGAAGTAGAAAAGGCCCACCCACGAGTGTTGGATGTCCTGTTACAGGTGATGGAAGAAGGTAGGCTGACTGATGGGCAAGGTAGGCTAACCTCTTTTAGCGAAGCCGTGATAATTATGACCAGCAACCTGGGCGCATATCATATGCTAACCCCTACCATCGGCGAAAGAGAACGCGCTTTGGTCATGGAAGCAGTAAAGGACTTTTTACGGCCCGAATTCCTAAATCGCCTGGATGACATCATACTTTTTCATCAATTAACGCCTGAGCAACTATCACGCATCTTAGATTTAATGTTGAAGAAAGAGTTTAAGCAAGCCAAAAAGCAAGGCATTAATCTGGCGGTCGATAAATCAGCGAGGGAGTGGCTCTTAGCCCAAAATGACCAGCCAGAGTTCGGCGCACGGCCGTTACGCCGCATCATCGCCCGCAACTTACGAGAACGTTTGGCCGACTTTCTGCTGCAACAATCGAGTAAAGACGGCTCAATGAATGTTTCAGTTAACGCAAATGAAGAAGGCTTAGCCTTTAGCGTAGAGAGTAACACGTGATTCCTGGTGGATAAAAAGAGATAACCTTAAATCAAAATAAGCAGCTTGTTTTGTGAAATAGTAGAGGAGATTTAGGCTTATGACAGATAGAAAGCAGACCGTGATTAAAAAGTTGGAAACGGTTCGGGCATCCTTATTGGAAATGGTTGAAGCTATTGATGATGAAGGCTGGGCAAAGCAAGTGTTTTCTGAATCGGCCGAATGGAAAACATCCGACTTGCTCCGCCACGTCGTCAGCGCCGAACACAGCATGACCCGGTTGATTGAGAACATTCGAGATGGGGGCGAAGGGGCTTCGGCCGATTTCGATTTAACACGATGGAATGCCAGTCGGGTTCAGAAGGCCAAGCAAAAATCAATCAGCGATTTAACGGCCGATCTAGCCCAGAACCGCACCTATTTACTGGGTGTCATCGACAGCCTCAGTGAAGGTGATTGGGATAAAAGAGGTCGGCACGGCAGTATGCGGATAATGTCCATTGAGGAAATATTACATTTGATTGCCGACCATGAGCAGTGGCACATGGACGATATTAAGCGAGCAGTTGCTTAGAAGTCGGGCTTTTTGGACATTCATGAATCGGCTTATTGGAAAAAATCCTGACGCTTATTCATGACTGACTTTCAGCGATCAGGCAAAAAAAGTGAGGTGCCCCTTAACCGGGCGGTTAAGGGAACACCTCTGGGGGGGAGCCACTGCTAGTTTACCATGTGCCAAAAAAAATGCAAGGGTTTTTCAAAAACTAGTACTTATATCTTATCGATAGGTGAAACTTATGCTTGAGGGACATTCTGGAAAGCAGGTCGCTCTCCTGGTATTAGGGGATTGGGTTGCCTTAGGGTTATTTGTATTTATAGGCCAACTTAATCATGAGCTTATCGGCGAAAGTCCCCTACAACGGTTTCTGACCACATTTGCTTTCTTGGCCCTTCCCTGGACGGCCGTAGCCTTCATTCTTGGGGCATACCGCCTCAATGAAGATGGCCGGACATTTATCGGCCGTTCGCTGACAGCCTGGCTAGTTGGAGCGCCAATCGCCCTGCTCATTCGGGCTTTAAGCAACGGCCAAGCGACCATCATTGTCTCATTTATGGTCGTGACCATGATATTGGGGGGGACGTTCCTATTAGTTTGGCGAGGATTATATTGGTGGATCAACCGAAAGCGAGTAATCGACTGACAATTTTTTTAAGCCATTGCTTAAGAAAATGACGCATAGAATTGACCCTGGCAAGTAATTACCGATATACTCCAATTACCCATTAAGGATACAGGAGGTCACACCCGGCTGCGCTCCATCGGGTGTGACCTCTTATTTTATCAAAACCTGAGTCGATACACTATTATAAGGAGAATCATTGTGCGAAATATTCGGTATTACTTATTCATCTTTTTAATCATTTTGGCTGCCTGCAATGGCGCCGATCCAACGGCAATCCCTGCCCCAGAAAGCCAACAGACAGAAGAAACGGCCGTCGTCCCAACCAACCCCACCGAAGCGCCTACCAATGAGCCAGAAACGGCCGCACCGACAACCGCAACAGAAACTGAACCAACCCAAGCGCCAATCGAACCTGCCAAAAACCTACCTACTTCCACCCTATTTGACAACAGTTGGGGAGACAAAACCCCCTTCCAGGCTGGTCTAATCAGCGACGAAGCGGCCGTTTTGAACGAACTGCTAGGGGCGACTGTCTACCATATGGATATAGCCATTGCCCCCGACCTAACCTCTGTTTCCGGCCGTCAAGAAATCCTCTATACAAACCAGGAATCAACCCCTTTAGATGCAGTTTATTATCATCTCTACCCTAATATTCTTGGGGGCCAAGTTGATGTATTGGTCATTACTGTTAATGAGCAACCAGTGTCGGCCGAACTGCTCAATCAAGATGCCATATTGCGTGTTCCACTCGAATCACCATTAGCGCCTGGAGGCCAAGCAGTCATCAAATTGGAGTTCCTAGTCGATGTTCCCACCGAAGGTGGCAGCAACTACGGTGTATTTGCCTCAATAGATGGCGTTCTTGCCCTGGCTCACTTTTATCCTCAGGTAGCCGTTTTCGATGCTGAAGGTTGGGACATTGAACTGCCTTCCGACAATGCTGATGTAACCTACAGCGATTCTAGCTATTATCTCGTTCGTCTCACCGCCCCCGCCGCCCAGGTATTAATGACCTCTGGCATTATCATCAATAGCGAGACCAACAGTGACCAACAGATATTGACCATCGCCTCTGGCCCCACCCGCGATTTTTACATTGCAGGCAGTGAGCGCTATATCGTCACTACAGCCACCATCGGCCAAACAACGGTTAAGAGCTATGGCTTCCCCGAATTCACGGAACGGGTTGAACAAGCCCGCGACTATGCTGTGGCAGCGATGGAGAGTTTCAACAGTCGCTTTGGAACCTACCCCTTTACAGAATTTGAAATCGGGCCAACACCAAATTTGGCCTTGGGGGTTGAATATCCAGGGGTGGTTGTGTTGAACGGCCGTATTTACGACCCAGATGAATCATTCGGCAGCACGCCCTCTGGCTTTTATCTTGAAGGAACAACCGTCCACGAAGTCGCTCACCAATGGTATTACAGCACCGTCGGCAACGACCAGCCCAACGAACCCTGGGTAGACGAATCGCTCACCCAATATTCAACCTACCTATATTTTGTGGATCAATACGGCGTTTCGGGAGCCGAAGGCTATCGGCAATCTTTCGTCAATCGCTGGAACGTATTAGATCAGGCCGAAATTCCAATCGGCATGCCAGCCGGAAATTATGAGGGGTCAGAATACAGCGCCATTGTATACGGCCGTGGCCCCCTCTTTTTCCAAGCCCTCTCAGACACAATGGGAGAAGCCACCTTCAATGAATTTATCCGCGACTATTACCAGACCTATAAATGGGGCATCGTTACCGGAGCCGATTTGAAGAATTTGGCTGAAACTCATTGCAGTTGCGATTTGTCTGAGCTGTTTGCAGCCTGGGTAGGAGATTTATAGAAAATGGCTCTGCTGCTCGAAAAATCTGTCAAGATACGACAAAATGACATCGAACGTGCCATCTAAATCCTGACTGGGCGATGGCACATCATCCCAATGCTCAATTTTAGTTCCGGGGGGAGCCACAGACTCAATATCACAACCCATCGAAAAGACATAATCTGCCTTTGCTAAATCTTCGGCCGTTACATATCGAGGAATCTGCTGGGAGACATCAATACCCTCTGCCATTAATCTAGCAACAACCTCGGATGATAAATGTTCATCCGGTTCGGTTCCAGCGAAATCAACAACCATATCAAGCCCGTATCTCTCAGCGAATCGGCGACTATATGCGGCCGCGATGACGCTCTTAGCCGCGCTGTGGGGACACAAAAAAAGTATCGACTGAGACATGAAACTAATTCCTTTTCTAAGAACTCACAAATAGTAGATGGTACAATAATCCAAGCCCCGCCGCGCCCGCTAACGTCACTAACATACTAACTTTATAACGGAACAAAGCGGTGAAGGCGGCAATCGCAATAAGCAAGGAAACCCAATCAATCGTCGCTAAATCTGGCACGAACAGTCGCACCGGGCCAATAAACGTCTCAGTCACTGTACTAAAAAGGACATGAAGCGAAAACCAGAGGGCGAGATTTAATATAACCCCAACGACAGCGGCCGTAATTGCCGAGAGAGCGGTGCTAAGCGACCTATTCCCTCGCAAATGTTCAATATATGGCGCTCCCAGGAATATCCAGAGAAAACAAGGAACGAACGTTACCCAGGTAGTCAAAATCGCCCCAAAAACGCCTGCCATCATTGGTGTCAATGCGCCTGGATTCCGATAAGCTCCCATGAAACCGACAAACTGAACCACCTGAACCAGTGGGCCGGGGGTCGTTTCTGCCATACCCAAACCATCCAACATCTCTCCCGCCTGCAACCAACCGTAGGTGCTGACAGCTTCTTGAGCAAGATAGGCCAGCACCGCATAAGCGCCGCCAAAGGTAATAACGGCCGCTTTACTAAAGAAAAGCCCAATCTGAGTAAATACATTTTCCGGCCCCAACCAAACCGACAATACTAAAAGAGGAACAAACCAGAGTGTCAGACAAACCACCAAAACCCTAACCGCTCGACGGGTTGAGGGCCGAGTATGCTCTGCAATTTGGTCTGTGATAACCGGATCATCCTCATCCTCATCAATTTCATGGCCTTTAATAACATAGAACTGCTTCTCCCAAAAACGGCCGCCAAAATAACCGATGACGCCGGACGACAACACAATAACGGGAAAAGGAGCATCGAAGAAAAATATCGCAATAAAAGCAACGGCCGCAATGCCAATCATCACCCGATTTTTTAACGCCCTACGGCCGATTCGGATAACGGCCTCAACAACGATCGCCATAACCGCTGGTTTCAACCCAAAAAACAAAGCCGGTACAAAACTGTATTCTTGGAAACCTGCATACAGCACACTTAATATCAAAATTGACACAAAACCGGGCAAAACAAAGAGCGTCCCCGCCATCAATCCTCCACGATAACCATGTAACAGCCAGGCAATATAGGTAGCAAGCTGTTGGGCCTCTGGCCCCGGCAGCAGCATGGTGTAATTCAATGCGTGCAAAAAACGATTCTCACTAACCCAGCGCTTTTCCTCAACCAAAATTCGGTGCATAACCGCCATTTGTCCCGCTGGCCCACCAAAACTATAAATTGCCACCCGCACCCAGACAAAAAACGCCGCTCGAAAGCTAATTCCATGAGAAGAACCTTTTGTTTGATGCCTCTCCTCTACCGTTGAATCTATCATCTTAACCTACAGGGACGCCATTTACTTGGGCCAGAGTCGCAAAAAGGCCGTCGATAAGGGCCAGACCCTGTTTTTCTATTTCCTCATCAGCCATAGATGTCAGCAGCCAACCCCGCAACGCGGCATCAATTCCAACCGCTTCTGGTCGTTGATAACGGCCGTCCGCCAAATCAATCTCATGGACGATTTCAGCCAGTACATACAAGGCCTCCTCCTTCAAGCTGAAGGCCCGAATCATCACCTCAAAGGTACAGAAATTTCCCTGATGGCTGAATTCGGCCCCTTCCATGTCAAAAGCAACTTCATCAGAATGGACTGTAGCCGAATAGCGGATGACAGCCTTGGGATTGATATAGCGGCGGATTAGCCAGGCACAAGCCAGGCGGTCGACATGCGGCCGAGGGCGTGTCACCCATCGGCTACTATGATAATGAGCTTTATCGACCCTCTTAATAACGGGCGCTGCTTCATCCATTGGGTTTATCTGTCGAATTATCCGATTAAGTTGGGCGACGACGGCCGTTCTGCCCGGACATTGAAAATAATCTATCTTAGCCAAGTCAACTAACTGTTTCTGCACTTTTTGAACCGCACCTTGAAATTTGGATAAGTCATCAAGCTCATCATCTGCTTCAATATTCTGCGCCAACTCTACCAACAGAGCCGCAATTTCATCATACTCTTCCTGTCGAGCCTCGTTAAATAGTGCCACTAACTGTCGATTATCAAGTCCCTCAAACTGTTGAACCCGCATCACCAAAACCTCTCCCTTTGCCTGGCGAATCTCCTGGGACAACCACTGGAAAGATTCAACACAATCATCATTTGCTGGCAAAATAAAGACACTACCCGTTGGCGAAACAGCCCCCAGACGACGCAGCCGTCGCCAAAGCGTCACTCTCGGCGTACTGGCCTGCGTTGGGAGCGAATAGGAAAGGACAATCCATCTCATAAGTTTATTGTAATATTTATTACTATTAAACGCAATATCTATTTCTATTCATAATAGCCGAAATTTTCGTTGATGGACCGCCACCATCTTGGTGACCGCATTCGTTCAGAGTGGACTAACACCAAAATAATTGACGAAATTCCGTTATCAGTCTACGATTACAATCCTAAATAATCATCATGACAGTGCCACCCTTTCAGACGGTGCCACTTGTGATAATTACTGATTTCTACCACTCGCCTAGCAAGGATAATAGATGCCTTTCCGACTCGATAAACACCGTCAACTTAAGGCTGGTGTGCTACTATTTTTATTCCTCCTCCTAACAACCATTGATGCAGCCCAATCCGCCCAAAACGACGATGACTCCGGCCAATATGTCATCACCGGTCTCCTACTTGATACCCAAGAACAGCCCGTCGTTGATGCTGAAATAGTTATTTATCCTCGACAAGAATCTGGCGAAACGGCCGAACCACTGGCCGAAACCCACAGTCTAGAAGATGGTTCTTTTGCCCTCCGACTAAGTGAATTGCCGCCTGAATCGGCCGTTCTAGCCATCGAAAGCCACCACTTCGCAACCCAAGAAGAATTGCTGGCCGGACAACCAATTGAAAACCTATCCCAGCAAGGCTTTCACAATCTCGAACCGTTGACATTGGCCCGCCGGATAACAATCGGATTCTGGCTGGCAGGCCTTATCTTCGTCGCCGTCCTGTTACTAATCGCCCTCGAAAAACTCCACAGCACAACCGCCTCTCTAGTCGGCATTTCAGCCATTCTCTTCATCACCTTTCTCGGCGAAGCAGTCTGGGCCGACCTCTATATTTTCAATCTGGAACGAGCCTTAACCTTCATTAATTGGGAAGTCATTTTCCTCGTCATGGCGATGATGATCGTCATCGCCATCATCGAAGGCACTGGCATCTTTCAGTGGACGGCCTTCCAAGCCTATCGCTTGAGCCGGGGACGAAGCTGGGTGTTGGTATTGATTTTGATGCTGGTTACGGCCGTTGCCTCCGCCCTGCTCGACAACTTCACCACCATGCTCCTGATGACCCCCATTAGTCTCCAAATTGCATTAGCCTTGGGCATCAATCCCTTCGCCTTAATCATCCCCGAAGTGTTGGCTTCCAATGTAGGTGGCATCAGCACCCTCATCGGAACCCCAACCAACATCCTCATCGGCGCTCATGCCGACATTGGCTTTAGCGGCTTCCTCATTCACCAAACCTTTGGCGTCGTCGTAGCCCTCATTGTCATGGCCCTCTATATTCTTTGGCATTATCGGGCTGAATGGCGCAAACAAAGCGGTGGCATCTCCCCCCGCCTTTACCAACAATTAGAGAAAAACGGCCAGATTGAAGACTCTGAGACCCTAAAACGGTCCGGCATCGTCTTTGGCCTGGTGCTGGTCGGCTTCATGGTCGGCGAACAGTTTCATGTTGCTCCGGCCGTTCCCGCCCTCATCGGCGCAACAGCCTTATTAGTCTGGCTAAAACCAGATGTACAGCGAATGATTAAAGCCGTCGACTGGACAACCCTGGTCTTTTTCATGGCTCTCTTCATGACAGTGGGAGCGGTTCAAGAAGTGGGCTTAATAAGTATCATTGCTGGTGGCATTGGCAGTGTTGTCGGCACTAACTTAACAGCCGCCATCATCGTCATGGTTTTCGGGGTTGGCCTGCTTTCAATTTTCATTGCCAACATCCCCCTTGCTGCCTCAATGCTCCCCGTCGCAGATTTCTTAACCACGACAATTCCTGGTGCAGAAAATCAGTCCCTCTATTACGCCCTATCAATGGGCGCGGCGATGGGCGGCAATGGCTCTCTTGTCGGGGCCGAAGCCAATCTAGTCACGGCTGGCATAACCGAACAAGCCGGACGGCCGATTGTATTTATGGAATTTCTAAAAGTCGGACTACCTGTTACCATACTAACCTTAACTGTCGGCGTCATCTGGCTAATCATTCACTTTGTTGTATAAGTAGAAGGGGTAAACTATGAGGACCATTCTCTATCCAACCCGAGGTGGCGACACCACCCATCGCAACCAAGACTGGGTCTTTTCCCAGACAAAGGAAAGTGCCGCCAAACTCATCTTGCTCTATGTGTCCAACGTCCGCTTTCTAGATATGTTACGAACCCCTGTCGGTATTGATCGAGTTTGGGAAGAGTTAGATTCTATGGGCGATTTTCTATTGACAATGGGCCAGGATCGGGCCGAGCAAGTTGGCGTAACGGCCGAAAAAGCTATCCGTCACGGCCGTTTCCGTGAAGCCTTGAAAGAGGTCATCAAAGAAGAGAATGTAACCACCGTCGTACTCGGCCGTCCGGCCCAAGGTACAGCCATAACCACGGCCGAGTATATTCAAGATATAGCCGAATATTTAACGGCCGAAACCGATGTAGAGGTTTATCTTATTCATGAAGGCAAAGTTATTGACCATTTTCGGACAAGGAATGAATAGTTCACCTAATTTAGATACCTTATCAATAAAGAATGATTTTGTTATTTCAATTTTGTTTGGGAGTTTCTAATGAAAATCTCTATCGAATATTTAGTCATCATTGAAGGTAATTCGTCTCCCGCTTTATACAGATTGTGTGATGATGTTAAGTCATTCAAGAAGTTTATTCAGGCAGATAGCCAAATTCGGTTCAAGCAGGCTAAAAAAATAGGCTACTCGGACTCAAAAACTGAATTTGGTTATCATGTTGAGATGGGAAGAGTTTCAGACAAACAACAAAGATTTTTCCATGTGAGAATATCAACTGATAATCAGAATACTCTAGACACTCTTGTGAATTTAGCCCGAGCTATCAAGAGTGTAATCATTCATGGGGGAGCACAAATTGAAACATTGTGGGATGATGTTTCTTTATACTATTCCCAAAAAGCCTACCCTTATATTCACCGTATTGAAAATCTGATGCGTAAAGTCATAACTTACTTCATGCTCACAACAGTTGGTAAAGAATGGGTTAATATAGCTTCCCCAGATGTTGTAAAGAAACAGATTAACAATAGACAAAAAAGATACATAGATGCGCTATTTCAAGTTGATTTCATTGAGTTAGGCGATTTTCTATTTAAAGCATACTCAACTTCAAATATTGACCAACTTTACAATCTGATTGAAGAACAAGATGGTTTTGACGCATTAACAGTCGAAGATATCCTAGACTTCAAGGCTAGGTCAAACTGGGACAGATACTTTTCGGACATTGTTGATTGTGATGCGGCATTTCTGAAAAAGCGTTGGAGCCAACTGTATGAGCTTCGTTGCGATATTGCTCATAATAAGCTATTTGGTCGTGCAGGCTTAGAAAATGTCATTCGACTAGTTGAAGAGGTTCAACCTTTTCTGGAAAAGGCATTTCAAAACGCGAATCGAGTCAATATTACCAGTGAAGATAAAGAACAAATTGCAGAAAGTATTGCCAGTAACCTTAGTAGTTCGTTCGGCAACTTTATTGAGGCGTGGAAACATTTGGAGTCAAAATTGAATGTCTTGGCACAATCTGCACTAGAAGAAAATGTAAGATCATCAGTGAGGACATCTGTTCAAACATTATTAGTGGATGGTATTATTGATGAAAACACCGCACAAGATATTGAAAAATTTAGAGGAATGCGAAATCAAATTGTCCATGATGCAGAATTGGACATTACCGAAATTGAACTTGCTGAGGCTATTCGAGGGATTAATTTAGTTGTTGATATTCTACCTACTATTGAGCAACCTGCTTCGTTTCATGCTGAATGTGTAGATAAGATTGAAATGTATTTGGATATTAAACTAAAGAAAAGATCGAGGACAACTTATAATACAATCAACAGCACAGTTGCCATTACGTGTACTGTATCAAAGCTCCATGAACGCAAGACAGTAGACTATTATTGGTTCGGTTTTCATCAAAATCAAAAAGAATTTCTAGAAAAGGCAGAAAATGCATATGCTACATTTGGTTGTGGTTCTTCAGAAAAGATACTAGTTGTGCCACTAGAGGAGTTTTCACGTTTATTAGATCAATGCAATACTACTACAAAGCCCTCTCGATTTTACTGGCATGTTCAGCTTTTTAAGAAAAATGATACACTGTTCATTCACCAAAAGAACGGTAAACATATTGATATGTCACGCTATCTCTTAAGCTGATGCTTGTGAATTGACAGTGCAGGGACAAGAAATCAACTTTCGTAGCCCCTCAATGCCATAACCATTGGCTTCCCCGGTTATATGCCCACTGTTTACTATCAGGAGACTTTATAAATGACCCAATTACTAGAAACACGACTAGGCAGCTACCATGCTGCCGTCAACCAGGCTCAAAGCAACTTAAGCGTTGAGAATATCATCGGCCGTATCTGGGAACACGATCATACCATTTGGCAGCCAGACCCGGCAGAGATTACCAACCGTTTGGGTTGGCTTCATTTGCCCCAAAACATGATAGATTCATTAGATCAGATTCAATCATTGGTCGAGTCGGTTAAGGCTGAGAGTTACACCAATGTTTTGCTGCTAGGCATGGGCGGCTCCAGTTTGGCCCCGGAGGTATTTAGCAAAACTTTTGGCGCAGATACCAATGGTCTGCATCTGGAAGTGTGTGATAGTACCCACCCTAACACCATCTTAGCCTATGCCAATCAATTAGATTATGCTCGAACCTTATTTGTCGTTTCGACCAAATCGGGCGGCACCGTTGAAACGCTCTCATTCTTCAAATATTTTTACAACCAGGTCGCCCATTCTCTCGGCAAGGATGAAGCTGGCAAGCATTTTGTCGCCATTACCGATCCGGGCAGCAAATTAGAGAAGCTGGCAGCAACCTACAATTTCCGAGAAACTTTCCTGAACGACCCAAATATCGGCGGCCGCTATTCGGTCTTGTCATTCTTCGGGCTGGTTCCGGCAGCGTTAGTGGGCCTTGATGTTAAACTTTTACTCGAACGAGCGGCATCTATGACCAGTTCAGAGGGCAATGAAGCTGGGGCTTTGCTGGGTGCAATATTGGGGGCGGGTGCAAATAACGGCCGTGACAAACTGACCCTGATAACCTCCTCCGAAATTGCCAGCTTCGGCGATTGGGTCGAGCAGCTTGTCGCTGAAAGTACAGGCAAAAATGGCAAAGGTATCTTGCCCGTTGTCTCTGAACCCGTCGGTGAACCAGATGTTTATGGCGACGATAGACTTTTCGTTCATTTGCAGCTAGCTGGAGACAATTCCAATACGGCCGCATTGGATGCCCTAACTGCGGCGGGTCATCCAGTTGTCCAAATGGAACTAGCAGATAAATATGATTTAGGTAGCCAGTTCTTCTTATGGGAGATGGCAACGGCCGTTGCTGGTCACATTATGGGCATTCACCCATTCGATCAACCCAATGTCGAATCAGCCAAGAAGCGAGCCACAGCGATGGTCAACGCCTATCAAGAGCAAGGTCAATTGCCCCAAAGCAACCCGCAAGAATTAACCAGGGAATCCTCAAGAGCCTTTTTAAGCCAGGCAAAACCGGGCGATTACCTTGCCATTCAAGCCTATGTTCAGCCAACAGCCGAAATGGAAGCCACCCTCCAAGATTTGCGTCTCCATCTCCGAGAACATACAAAATTAGCCATCACCATCGGCTATGGTCCCCGTTTCCTCCACTCCACCGGACAACTACACAAAGGCGACGGCGGCAATGGTCTCTTTATGCAATTCACATCCGATTCGGCCGAAACCGTTCCAATTCCAGATACGGCCGGAAACGACGACTCGTCGATCACATTCGATGTCCTCATCCTGGCCCAAGCCCTCGGCGACGCCCAAGCCCTTCAAGATGAAAACCGCCGCGTCATTCACTACCACCTCGGCCAAGACCCTGTCGCAGCCCTAAAAAACATCTAAGTTCCTTTTACGTTTTACGAAACACCGCAAGATTCGTCAAGAAATCGACCATTTAATTAACTATAATAGGGAGCATGATAAAAAATCAAACGGCCGAACAACTCTATCCCGTCTTTGTCTACATTCAATCCCATTTGGCCGACGATTTATCCTTAGAACAAGTGTCCGGACAGGCAGACTTATCCCCCTTCCACTTTCACCGCCTCTTCCATAATCTAGTCGGAGAAACGCTTAAACAATACACCCAGCGGCTGCGTCTGGAACAAGCCGCCTACTATCTAAAAATCCAGGATGCCTCTATTCTGGACATCGCCCTAAACGTTGGCTTTAACAACCATGAAACATTTAGTCGGGCCTTCAAGCGCTGGTTTGGTGTATCGCCAAAACAATTCCGGCAATCCTTCGGCCGTGCAACCCAAGAGCAAAGTCCGGCCGTTCGAGCCTACCTCAACACGCTTGCAACCGATTTTCAACTGTCGCGGGTCACCGTCAAGAAGTTGAATCCCTTACCGGTCGCCTTCATCCGCAATTTAGGCCCCTATATTGACGTAGATGTATCCCTCTTTGAACGACTCCAAACATGGGCCGACCAAAAAGGGTACTTCACCGGAGACAATCTATTTATGGGCGTGGGTCACGATGACCCAAGCATAACGCCTATTGAAAAAGTTCGTTTCGACCTCTGTTTAACCGTTTCCGAACCGTTCCGAGCAGACAGCGAAGTTGGCTTCCAAACCATTGGTGGCGGTTACTTTGCAACCGCCAGCTACGTCGGCCCTTTTGGCCCAACCCTGGAAGCGGCCTATTTTCAGATGTTTCAACAGATGATGGCGCTAAAAAATATAGAGATAATAGGCCTCCCCGCCCTAGAAATTTACCGGACCACAAATATCAATCCTGATTATGCATTAAACCATACCGAGATATTGCTTCCAGTTCGGCCGTTAGATAATCAGGTAATTCGTGAAATTCGTTACAATCAATAAAGGAGAAAAAATGAAACTCGATTCTTACACCCAATTCGGCGGCGTTCACCCCGAAACCGCAACCATGACCAATGTTCTGGCGAACCAGGGCTTTGTTTCGCCCCATAACGGCCAACCATTTAGCGAAGAGATGATCCTCGGCATCGCTGGCGGGCTGGGCTGCGGCTATATCCTCTGGGAGTTCAAAAAATATGAGTCGGCTATTCTGGTGATGGGCTTCCAAAACCGTTGGAACTATACCCAGGAATTTATGCAAAACATGGCCGACAGGTTAGGCGTTACGGCCGAATTCCAATCAACAGGCGGCAAAAAAACAGCTCAAAAGAATTTAGAGGCAGCGCTGGAAGCAGGAAAAGCACCCATTGCCTGGATAGACCAGGAAAGTTTACCCTATTTCCATTTACGGCCGATGTACAACGGCTGCTTCGGCCATTTTGTCACTGCCTTTGGCCTGGAAGACGGCCAGGTTTGGGTCGATGACCGGGCCAAGAAGCCAGTTCAAGTCGAGGCCGAAGCCTTCGCAAAAGCCCGCGCCCGCATTGGTTCCTACAAAAATCGTCTCTTGTTACTAGAAAGCAATGGCGGCCCATTAGATTTAGAAAGCGCCATAACCTCTGGCATCAATGATTGCATTGAACATCTCAGCCGTGATTCCCAATCCTTCGCCATTCCCACCTACCGAAAGTGGGCCAGACTGATGACCGACCAGAAAAATAAGAAAGGCTGGCCTGTGGTCTTCAAAGACGGCAAAGGGCTTTACAGCACGCTTCGGTCGCTGCATGAGGGCATCAAGCTGTTCGGCACCAAAGGCGGCGGTCTCCGACAGATGTATGGTGAGTTCTTGAGTGAGGCAGCGCCAATCCTCAATAATGCCGCCCTCAATGATGCAGCTGACCAATACAAAGCATTAGGTGATTCATGGGCAGTTTTTGCCGATGCCGTCCTGCCAGATGCCATCTCCCCATTAGGCGAAACCCGAACATTGCTGGCCCAAAAATATGCCCTATATAACGAGCATGGTGGTGAAGGTCTAGAGCAAGTAAGCGAATTAAGTAACCAGCTTTCCGATATGGAAGCCGAGCTAAATAGCAACCTCCCCCTAAGCGATGCCGAAACGGCCGCTCTCTTCAGCGAGATTCAAGAGCATCTGTATGGATTATATTCGGCCGAAAAAGAAGCACTCAACACCTTACAAGAGGCAATGAATTAAAGATAGCAAAACAGATTAAGCAGATAAAGGCAGATTCATAAAGAAAAATCGTAACTATACACGTGCGTTGCACCACCTATTGAGAAAAAGTAGTACCTTAAACAAAACGGGCAGTACATTGCACCACTAATAGCTGTATAGCCACAAAAAATTCTACCTTTATCTGTTTTTTCTGCGTCGCCCCCGTTGCCATTCTCACTAGACCCAACCTTAAATAAGCACTTTCACATTTTGAGAATAACGGTTGATGGGTATCTTCATTTCCGCTATCCTCCATATATGACCACATTGAAGCTAGCATTGTTAGGAACATTTCAAGCAAAAATTGGAGAACGGCCGTTAACAAATTTCCGCTCAGATAAGGTTCGCGCCCTACTAATTTATCTCATGGTTGAAGCAGACCGGCCACATCGCCGAGAGATTTTAGCCGGGCTGTTATGGCCCGACTACACCCAAAAAGCCGCCCTGACCAACTTACGAAAGTCCCTCTTTCTTTTGCGGAAAACCATTGATGACGTACAACCAGGTTTAAGCGACGAAATCTTTACCATCACCCGTCAAACCGTTCAGGTCAATCCAACTAAATCAGTTGTTGACCTCTTTCAATTTAATAACCAACTCGATGCAGTAAAAAAACACCGCCATCAACATCTACATACTTGCGATGCCTGTCTAGAAACGCTGTTTGAAGCGGCCGAAATTTACCAGGGCGAGTTTGTGGCTGGTTTCTCTTTGGCCGACGCTTCGACTTTTGATTCGTGGCTTGTCATTCAACGCGAGACACTTAGCCAAGAGATACTATTTGTTTTAGAGCATCTCACCGCCTCCTTTGAACTGCACGGCGATTTTCAACAAGCCAAAACATTCGCCAAACGCCAAATTTCGCTTGAACCCTGGCGAGAAAAAGCCCATCGGCAATTGATGCGAGTCTTAATCTTGGACGGCCGTCGCAGCCAAGCCCTGGCTCAATATGAAAGCTGTAAAAGCATTTTATGGGAAGAACTAGGCGTCAAGCCCGCAGCCGAAACCCAACTCCTCTACCAAAAAATAAAGACTGGCCTTTTGGTTTCCAAAGAGACCAAAGCCCGTTCCCACCTCCATGACTTCCCAACCCAATTTACCGCTTTCATCGGGCGCGAATCAGAGCTAACTCAGATTGTGGAGCAGCTAACACAGGCTGATTGCCGCCTATTAACCTTAGTAGGGCCGGGAGGCATTGGCAAAACCCGGTTAAGCATCGAAGCCGCTTACCGATTGGCCGACAAAGGACATTTTGAGGGGGGTATCTATTTCGTGCCGCTAACAGCCATTGACGAAGCCGAGCATTTCTTGCTAGCCCTGGCAGGTCAATTAGAAATATCAATATTCGGTCGGAGCCATATTCGTCAGCACCTACTAAACTATCTTGCGGAACAGGAAATCTTGCTCGTTCTAGATAATTTTGAGCAGTTAGCGGCTGAAAGCGGTCTGCTGGCCGAGTTATTGCAAGCCGCACCAGGTCTCAAAATCCTGGTTTCATCTCGTGAAGCCTTGAACATTCGGGCCGAACAACGGCTCTTGCTCGGCGGAATGGAAACTGAATCGGCCGTTAGCTTATTCCTACAAGCAGCAAAGAAGAATTGGCCCAATTACAAGGCGGCCGAACACGATTTAGAAACTATTCAGGAGATATGCAAATTAGTTGGTGGCATCCCATTGGCCGTCGAAATTTCGGCCGCTTGGGTAAAGATGATGGATGTGAAGACCATCGCTGGACAAATAAATCAAAATGTCGATTTCTTACAAACCCAATGGCAAGATGTGCCAGAACGCCATCGTAGTATGCGCGCCATCTTTGAGGAGTCCTGGAAACTCCTAAAGCCCGCCGAACAAAGAGCCTTGGCCCAATTCTCAATTTTCAAAGGCGGTTTTTCATTAAATGCCATCATCGCCATAACCAGCATAACCGTTAACGAAATCGCGGCCCTACTTGATAAATCCCTCCTAGAGCATCCTGGAAAATCTCGTTACAAACTCCATGAACTCCTTCGTCAATTCGCCCAAGTCAAATTAGAAGAGAGGAGCAGCGAAAGTGACAAAACAGCGCTGCAATTAAATTTTTCGACATATTACCTGGCCCTCGTTCAACGCAACGAAACACTCTTGTTTGGCGCCGCCCCTCAATTTGGTATGGCAGACATCGAATCAGAAATCGAAAATATTCGCCAAGCCTGGCAGTGGGCGGTCGATTTAGACCAATTAGAATTGATTTCAACTGGGCTAGATGGGCTGAAAATGTATTATCGACTGAGCGGCCGTTATGAAGAAGGTGCCATCTTTTTTTCTTCAATAATTGACCCCATTGCCGCCGGAGCAGACGACCCGGAGCGCTCCAAATTAGTCAGCCGCCTGGTGATAACAACGGCCGATTTTGCCATCCAAAGCAGCCAGTTTAATGAGATACTAGAAAACTTACAGGTTGCTTTAGAGGAGAGTATCCAAAACGATTGGCCCGATTGTAAGGCCGTAGCCGAAAGGGTCTTAGGCGATTACTTTAATAAGCAAGGAGATTACAATCAGGCGATTTCATTTTTGAAAAAATCAATTTCTTACCACGAAACGGTGGATGACCGGATCGATTTAATTGAAGGTTACTATAAATTAGGTATCGTTTACTGGCGAGTTGAACAATGGGACAACACAAAGCAAACATTGGCTCAGGCCTTAAACCTGGCCCAAGAAATAGCCTACAATTGGGCCGTCGTTCTCATTTTAATGGCGCTTGGCGCCGTTTACCGAAAAGTGGGTGAGTATGACACCGCTTTGGAACATTATGAAAGAGGCATCCAACTTGCTCTCGATATCTCCTACATGCCTGGTGTCTCCCGAGGATACGCCAATTCCGGTCTAATTTACGAAGATAAAGGGGACTACGAAAAAGCAATTGAAACCTACCAACGAGCATTAGAACACGATCAAGCAGCCGGGGACAAATTAAGATTGGCTGTTGATGACGGGAGCATTGCCCGGGTTTTTTGGAAACTAAACCGACTTGAAGAGGCACTGACTTTAATAAACGAAACAATTCCTGTAGTCAGATCCTTGGGTTTCAAAATTCATCTCGCCTGGCAGTTAGTTGTCAAAGCAGAAATATTATATGCTTTAGGCCGATATCAGGAAGCCTGGCAAGTAAACGAAGAGGGTTTGAAATTATCCGAAGAAACAACCTTGTCTCAAAGAGTGCTCCAAAGCCAAATATTAGCAGCTCGTCTCGAAATTGCATTAGGGCAACCAGAGGCTGCCCGGCAGAGGTTGCATGGCATGATAAGTGATGAGCCTGATGTTTTTACATTGGCTCCCGTTCACGATGAATTATGGAAAATGACAGGCCAGAACACTCATGCCCAGCAAGCCCTCGATTACTACCAACAAACCTACCTGTTAGACCCTTTTATTGAGTATAAAGAGCGGATAGAAGTGTTATCAGAGATGCTTCTCGATGATTAATTCATCAATGTATCGGCCGTTTATCTTGGCCTGCTTTTCGGCCGTACCAATCACCCGAAATCCCTGGCTCTGATAGGTCGCTAACGCGCCAGGATTATCCCCCCGAACATAAGTGAATATCTTTTCATACCCTTTCCCCTTAGCAGCCTCAAAGGTGGCGGCGAATAAACGGGCCGCAATCCCCTGACGACGTTCAGATAAAGCTACATACGTGCCAACTACAGCGACATGGTCAAAGGCGTTGGTATAAGCAGCGAAAGGTTCCAGGCTTTGGAAGCCAACAATTTTGCTGTCTGTCTGCCGTTCAGCAATGTGAAAGATGCCTCGTTCGGGGAAATTTTGGATAAAGGCTTGTTCGGCTTCAAGACTAAAGGGGCTGTCTAAAACGGTAAAACGGCCGTCTTCAATAATCGGATTGAGAACATCAATAACCCCTTGAGCATCAGCAACAGTGGCAAGTCGAATAATGAGTTCCATACTTTTATTTTACCCCAATATATTTGTGCATTTGGACGCTTAACCGCCAGCCACGTTCTTGAACCACATCCAAGCATAGCTCGGTCGCCTTCTTACTAGTGCTAACCGGTTGGAGGCAAAGTTGAACATCGACCTTCAGGTCATTTTCCGCAAGTAAAATATCAAGCTCAGCAATATCACTTTGTTTACCAACCACATGCTTTATTTCGTCCGCGCTGCTCATAGCGGCCGTTTTCACCCCCCTCCCCCCTGGCATACCCAACTTAGGCGAAACACAAACCCAATCAAAGCCAGCCCCAAGATGACCCGTTTCAGTGCCGCTCGTTTCCAATGCCAATTTATAGCCCCGACCGTGAAGCACCTTAACCAACTCTTGGCAGTCATATTGGGCTGGTTCGCCGCCAGTCACCAAAATCCATCTAGTGCCATGATGATTAGTGGTGATATAGTCAGCGATCTGTTCGGCCGTTTGATAGGTAAAACGGCCGTTAACCCCCAATGCTGCTTCTATATCATCCACTTCGAGCGTTGAGTCAAAGGTCCAGGTCTCCTTCGTATCGCACCAGGGGCAACCGACATCGCAGCCATGTAAACGCAGCAAGACCATCGCCACCCCTGTCTGAACCCCCTCGCCCTGAACGCAACTGTAGATGTCATTAACAGGATATCGGGTTGTCATGACAGGCGATACTCAGCCCAGGTTTTGGGCGTTTCACTGACCCGAACGGCCGACACCTCCGCCCATCGCCCCTTAGCCCATTCAAACAGATGACGAGCGATATTTTCCGCACTCGTCGGACAATCCATCACATCATTAAGATGATGATGGTCTAACCTCTGGTCAATATAATCCTTAAACGGTTTCAATTCCAAATAATCAACCACAAAGCCATGCTCATCAACACCTTCCGCCTGCAACACCAATTCAACCACATAATTATGGCCGTGCAGCCGGGCGCATTGATGCTCCGGCGGCAATGTATCCAGTTGGTGACTGGCCGAAAAATGAAACGCCTTAGTAATCGTGTACATCATACTTCCTTATTTCTCTACCATAGAGTTTATCTTTATCTATTTCTCTGTGTTCTCCGTGGTTCAAATCCTATCCACCACGTTGGTATGGCAGCGGATCAACCAACCCCAAATCATCAAACGCCTTAAGCCGCTCAGCGCACGTTGGACAACGGCCGCACGCCGCCTCCTGCCCCTCATAACACGACCACGTCTGCCCATAGTCCACCTCCAATTCCAACCCCTTCCGCAAAATATCGCTCTTAGAATAATCCACAAAAGGAGCCAAGATTTTGATAGGTGTTTTACGATTAAGGCCATAAACATTATTAAGTTGTTCCAGGAATTGGGGCGTAGTGTCCCAATAGCCATACATATCATGCCGTTGAGCGCCATAGAAAATGTCGCTTACCCCCTGACTTTCAGCAAAAGCGGCCGCCAATGCCAGAAAAATCATATTGCGGTTAGGCACATAAGTCGCTGGTTGAGGGTCGCCTTCAACCTCAGATGCGGCCGGAATAGCCTCCCCGCCAGCAATCAAGGCCGAACCGCTAAACACCGAGCTTAAGGGGGTAAGGTCGATCAACTCATACACTTCGCAGCCCAACAACTCAGCCTGAATTCGGGCATAGACAATCTCCTTATTGTGCTTCTGGCCGTAAGTGAAGGTAATAACGGCCGCTTTTCGCTTCTTCTCTTTCACCAGGTAATGGAGCAGCGTGACACTGTCCATTCCACCGCTGACAATGGCAACGGAATCAGGCATGTTCATTCCTCTCTTGAAAAATGCGGGAATTGTCAACACAAAAGGGGCAATTTCAACCGCAGTTTTGATAAGCCGGGTGGGGGTGGAGAACCCTTTGCTGCAACCGGCAAACAGTAGTTTAACAAATAGTCGGCCGTTTGGCATAAAACTAATTTTTTTTCTGATGTAAGATATTAATCATTTTCGAGATAAACATAATACACAACAACTCGCAACCATTGTGAGTAAATTACGTAAAGTAATATTACTCAACTGGAGAGGTTGGCAATGAATACGGATATTTCGGTCGAATTTTTAACTGAACTTCCAATTGGCTTCTATATTCTAGATGCGGAAGATAGGATAGTTTTCGTCAATGACGCTTGGCTAGAGTTACATGGGTACAAATCGCTTGATCAGGTTCGGGGGAGAAACGTTCGGTTTGTCCACGTCTACCCACAAAAAGTAGAAGATATAAGAGAGTCAATTAACACAAATGGTTGGGTAAAGGACCAAGTATTTGAGCTAATTCGGCCGAATGGTGAACATTTTTGGGTTTCTGTTTATTCCACCGAAATCATAGATGTCACAGGACGTTACAACGGACGGCGTGGCATTGTATTAGACGCAACCGAACGCGAAATTCACCGCAGAATCATGAATGAAATCCCAGTTGGGTATTATGCTGTTGAACGGCAACACGGCGTTGATATCATCACATATTGCAATCAGGAATTTGCCGAAATGTTTGGTTTTGCTTCCCCTGCTGAGGCTGTTGGTGTAGATATTAGTCGCCTTTATCGCCACCGTTCTGATTATAATAGCTTTCAAAATCGAATAGAACATGGCCCAGAACATGATGTTCATCATCAACTGGAAGTCCAATCTCTTGATGGTCAAAAAAGCTTTTGGATGGAAGCCAGCACTAGGGTTCAGCGAGATTCCTTCGGAAAACCAATTGGGAGAATTGGTGTCGTTCGTGACCTAAGCCAAGATGAGCCGTTAAAACAACTCCGTCAGGATTTAGGAAATGTCTTACACACCGTTACAACCAGCTTTATCGCCATTGAGAGTGATATGGAGGTGGCCCTTGAAGCATTAGGAGCTGAATCTCTCAAAAAATCCTTTTTTACGAAATCACCTAAGCATGTCATTGAGCAACTGAACATGGAGATGCGGGAACCATTAGCACAGCTAAATCGCAGTCTAATTGAACTAATTGAAAAATTGGCAAACCGGAAAGAGTTAACAGAGCTCTATATTGAACTTCAGAACTTGCAATCAACCTTAGCTAGAGTCGAGAATACAGAGAAAACTTTTTATGCTCATGCGTTACATATCACAGCTAAAAAAATAGTTGTTACATGTGATAACGGGCTAAAAAAGCAAAAGGTGCCTCGCGTACCATTAAAACAAGTTCAACAAGATGCCTATAAAATAATGGGGGTTCTGGCCAAGCTTCGGTTACAAGAACGCATTGGGAATGTTATTACAATGGATCATGCTGTGCGGGCATTAAGAGCATTCGTGACAGTACCAGCTAAAGAGGCAAGAACGTGGCATACAGAATTTAAGTTATGGACAATTGTTGAACAAGCTATGCGAAATTTACATGATTTCGCTAACAACCGAGGTGTCACCTTTTTGCCCCGTTCAAACCCTTCACAAGCAATAATAAAAGCAGATGAGCAGGAGATATTACGGGTAGTCACAAACATATTACATAATGCTGTAAAATATAGTTGGTCACGTGAAAATGGAACCTGGGTAGAGGTAAAGCTATTTCAATCAGGTGGATTGCTTATACTTGAAATTGAAAATTTTGGACTTCCAATTCCTCAGGATGAATTGGAATCGGATTTAATCTATTTATTTGGTTATCGCAGTCGTCTTTCAACCGATCGGGGAAGAGTCGGAACTGGCGTTGGCCTTGCTGATGCGAGACAAACTCTTAGACGCTATAGTGGCTCAATTGAATTACATAGTCGGCCTGCTTCACCTTTCGGAGATGCCGAAAAGCTTGACCCATTTTTAACAACAGCAATCATGACTATTCCTAAAATTGAGAGAGAATAATTATGAAACCTAAGAAGTATATTCTTTGGATTGAAGATGATGCAGCTTTCAATTTGCAGCGTTTAGCGGTCCCTGTGGTAATGGATCTCAACTTCGATCTAACATTAGCTGTTACGATTTCTGAAGCTATTCATTTTTTACAACGACAGAAATTTGACGCTGTTATTATTGATTTACGCATGCCACCCGGCCGGGATCGTGATTGGATCAAACTTTATCAACAATTAGCCAGTAGTGGGCATCCTCCTCGATTAGGGCTGCATTTGTTACTAAATCTATTCAACAAGCCTACAGCAGGTTATACAGTAAAACTTCCTTCTTCTATCATTACTAAGAATGGCAAGATCAGTAATTTTGGAATCCTATCAATTGATCACAAAAGTGAAGTGGCAAAAGAATTGAATCTAATCGAATTTAAAGATGGTCATTATGAACAAAAATCGGCCGGAATGGATACAAATACTTTACTTACAATAGTGAAAAAGATTGTAGCAAATACGTGATCTAATTTTGGAGGAGCTTGACTCGTGAATCCTGAACAGTTTATCCCATCTTATATTGAAGTCTTGGCCACGCTTCTTGTATTAGGTATTTCGCTTCCTTCAATATTAATTAATGTTCCTTCACGAATGCGAGCAATTCGAGACAAACACACTAAAAAAATCAATATTCGCAACTCTGAAATTGCAGTTACAAACTTTTTTCAGTATCCAATAGCTGTAACTTCGATTGTTCTATCTATTACCTTCCTTGCAGGATTTCTATATCCACCACCACAATGGATGTGCTCAAACGAAGGAAATGGCTTTTGGTGTGTAATCCGTGACTATTTTCTTATTCGTGTAGAGTTCTTCGCATTTTGGACTCTTGTAATCAATATTTTGATGACAGCTTTTTTCTTCGTTATTTTGCAATCGTACACAAAAGATCAATTGCTAATCAATTTAGCAAAACAGTGTCGGCGAAAAACAAATGACAATAATATATATATTGACCAAACAATATTAGAAAGTATAGGTGAGTTAGGTGAGTTTTGCGACGGAGGGCGAGACAAGGAATCGGTGCTAGATATATTATCTAGTCTCTCAGATGATGATTTACCTCTCGACTCTTGGTACGATTTAGCTCATACAGTTCGTGAAACAGTCGTTGGAGGAAATGAGCGCAATTACATTGATGCAATGGGAATCATACAGGATATATTTCGATTAGCAATCAATAAGGATTGTAAAGAAAGTGAGGAAAAGCATAAAGCAGAACGATTAGCAAAAATCATGTCTGAACTGGAGCAGGTGATGATTCAAGCATTTGCTATGGGAATTCCACGAGTTACCGCAACAATTATGACTGGCTATGATGAGCAGGCACTCCAAGAACCCACAGCATTTGCTCATGCCTTTTTAAGAATTGGAAAGGCCGCACTTTCAGCACACGAAATGAGTCAGGCAGTAGCTGTGTTAGATAAATTTCATACAAAGATTTCAGAACTGCTCAAAGGGAAAGGGGGGGAATCTCCTATTGACATAGAAGCCGTACATATTTTCTTTGGGTTATTAGCGCATTTTTGGTGTCGCAATGGAACCGCACAACAACATGCTTTAAGATATCTAAGAGGTTTATCGGATGCGCCAAATTGGAATGTGGATCATGTAGACCAATTAATTCAACAAGCGAAGCTGTTTTTTAGCAATGTCGATATGGAAACGGCCGATTACCTCGAACAAATGTTATACGAAAACAACCAACTACGATTCACTGAGGAAAAACTATCTCAGTTTGACAATTTAACCGATGCTCAATGTCAGCGCATCTTAAATCATTACCCGTCAATTGAAGCATTACAGAAGGCTGATCTTTCTGGTATTAAATCCTGTGGTGTTCCTGTGGAAGTAGCGATGCAAATCATCGATTCTGCACAAGAAGGAAAAACTGGATTTCGACGATTAAAGATAAGTGATCTAGTCGAATTAAGAATATTTCGGTAAACATTCAAAAATGTTAGCACAGAATAGGCGAGAAACAGGTAGTAATTTTCAATGAATATTGAACACATCGCCCTTTGGACAACCAACCTCGAAGAATTACGAGCTTTCTATATGACATATTTTGCCGCCAACTCAAGTGAGAAATATATTAACCAGGAAAAAGGATTTGAATCTTATTTTTTGGCCTTTCCCTCCGGCGAAACAAGATTGGAGCTAATGAGAGTCCCTGATATCAAGGAAATACAGACAGATGGATATTCAGTTTATGCAGGCTATATTCACTTAGCCATTTCAGTCGGTTCTGTTGAAAAAGTCAACGAACTTACAGAGAAATTACGAGAGGATGGCCTAAAAGTGATTGGCGAACCTCGCTATACAGGTGATGGCTACTATGAAAGTGTTATCCTCGATCCTGATAGTAATCAGATAGAAATTACCATTTGAGAAACAAGAACCCTTTTTAGTTACATCCATCCGATCCCCACTCCCTAATCCCCGTTCCCCGTTCCCAACAATAACCAACCCGCCCCGGATACAAATCCAACAATCGGTCGTTTTCCTCCCCCAAATCCCGCGCATAGATAATTCGGCCGTCCAACCAAGGCGTATTGCCGCTGAAAAACTGCCCATACTCCCACCAGACACCCGGCTGACCTGAAACAAAAACCACCGCCGCCTCCTCAATTTGGCTCTCAGCCGCCGCCAACGGCCCACCACTTACAAAGTTAAACCCTCGCCCATCCTCCACACTATTTGGCAAATAAAAGAGCAAATTACCGATGATAAAAACGGCCGTCAATCCAACCGCCAGCCACGGTCCAGCGTAGCCTCCACTGAGCGACTCATCCTTCGCGAGCCTGTCAAAGTAGCCGTCAAACCACTGCCCCAATACAACCACCCCCCGCGCCGTCAGCAGCAGAAAAGCAGGCATAGCGGCATAATAATAACGGGGGCCATACATGATACCCGATGACCAATAAGCGACATAGACCCCAATAACCGCGCTCATCAAACCCACCAACAGCCAATCGCCAAAAGTCGGCCGTCCCACCACAAAAACCAGCCAGACAAAAGCCAACGTCATAAACGGCAGCCAACCAAACAGATGATCATTCAAAGACTCCAAATTTTGAATAGTATTAAACAGCCCCCGCGCCACCGTATGGCCGCGTGGCGGCAACGTCGGGTCAATGTACCAGGTAATTATCGGCTCACCCCCGATTTCCTCATAAGTGAAAGCATTATTGCTGCTGCCCACATCCAACCCAAAGCCGGGTTTGTCAAACGGCCGTGAAATCAATCGAGGGTCATGGAAAGGGTCGCCCGTCACCCCCCATTGGTAGCCCAAAAGCAGCAGGACAAACGGCAGCGCTGCCAATCCAACAAGCAACCCACTCGAAAAAACCCGCCGCCATTGCAGGCCAAACTGCTCCCAACCCAATCGACCAGCCGTTGCCGCCACCAACGATACCCCGACAACCGAGCCGCCGACAGCAACGGCCGTAATCTGCCGCGTCAAAAAGACCATCCCCAACGCCGCTCCCGCCACCGCCAACCACCGCCAACCCCGGCCCCGTTTCAACCAATGCACCCATCCTAACAAAAACAACATCGTCCAAAACAGTTCCGCCGAATGAACCATCATACTGCCCGACATCAACAGACAATAGGGCGAGAAAAGGGCCAAAACGGCCGCCAACAGCCCCGTTTTCCGATTGAAAAGCAGCGCCCCCAACTGGTATATCAATGGTACCGTCAACGTCGCCAGCAGCGGATTAATAAGCCACGGCATCTTAATTAACACCCCAATCGCTAAGACCAGCGCAAATCCAGGCGGATATTGCCCAAACCAACGGCCGTTCCAAACCGTCAAAAACTCCTGCTCAAAAAAATCTGGCAGCGCAGGCGGCACACCCACCAACTGCCCCCCAGCTAATAGTTGAGCCTGGAATAAAAAAGTAACAGAATCCTGCACATGCGGAACCCCCTCCAAAACATCGACTGCAATGAAAATAGTGACGCCCAACATCAACAACGCCAACAGCCAAATGAGATAAGTCGGCCGAATCGGTTTCAGCATTGGCCTCGGCTCCCATCCCCGCAGCAGGCGTTCTAAGAGCCAACCCACCAAAAGCAGCAGCAAAGCCGCATGGTGGCCCCGCAAAATCACCCGCAGCAGCGATTGTATTTGAGCCAACAGCGACTTTTGAAACGGAATCCCTAACAAAAATTCAGACGTGCCGCCATCCTGCCAACGCCACCAACTCGCCTGCCGAGCGGCCGTATCAACCCGAAACAACCAGCCCGTCTCCCCATCCGGCTCCAACAGCAGCAGACCAGCCAACTCCCCCTCCGGTCGTCTGACACTGGCCTCAATGGTAAACGTCTTCCGAATCGGCGCCCGCCAGCGCAAGGCAGAAACCGCTAATAACGGCCGCCATTCATCAGCCACCCGCCGCCAATGGGTAAGCTGATCAGTAAAAGTTACCTCAAACGGCCGTGTATCCGCCCCACCCCCAAACACCAATATCTGATGCCAACCCGCCCTCGGTGCCAACAAATCCAGCGGCCCAACATCCTCGAACTCACCTTCTTTAACTCGTTCCAGATAAAGGCCAATCTCCCCTTCGCTCAAACCAGGACAAGGAATTTCGGCCGTTCTATCCGACAACACCGCCAAACAGCGCTCATCAGCCACCTGCACCGCAATCGGCACCGACTCCGTCAGCGTCCAGCCATACAACAATAACAGCCCCCCATTCAACAGCCAAAAGAGCCACTTCCCCCGCCGCCGATTAAAAGAAGCCAGGGATTTCCAAATTAGTCCAATAAATGCAGACATAATATTAAGTAAATCTCAAGTTCGCTAGACCCAAGTTCACCCCCAATAATACTTGGTACAGCCCGCCCGACCAAAGTGCGCTGTTATTTCGGTAACCCCCTCACTTGTATGAGAGCTGCCAATATCGTCTCCCCAAGGCTACCTCTTGATATGATAGAATCGTTTTCTAATAGAAAAACTGTCTCGTCAACATCTTCCCGCTCCATAGCCTGGCTTAATATTTCCCCGATCCGGCTGTATAAACCTGGGATTTCAATCACCGCTGGGCTGCTGCCCAACGCGCCCAACAAACGAGCCGCCAGGTAAGCGGTTGCCAGACTTTCACTATTGAGCCCTTCCTTTAGAGGCGCTAACGACGCCTCCCGCTTGAAATCTGGGGAAAGTCTTCGGAAACGTCCTGCAGCAACAACGGCCTCCTGTTGAACGACTGCAATATCCCGCCCCGCATCTAATAACGCTTTCATAACCGTTGGCGTTGCCACCCTCAAATGACTTAGGGCCTTGATAGCCTGTCGTCTGGCCGTGAAGCTGTTGCCAGAATAACTCCCTCTCACCAGTAGAGCCGCCAGATCAAAACGTGGCAGAGCCTTATTAAGAGCATCAGGCATCGCTTCGGCGCACGCAGCCACCGCCGCCAATACAATACGAGTCGGCGGCCATTTCGATCCGGCTAGCGCATCATCTAAGGCAATCAAAAGTTGGTTAAGGGTCGCCTCATTGATACTAGCTAGCTCAAGAATCAACCGTACAAGATGCCAATGATAAATGCCCCATTCATCTTCATCCGTGCCAGCTGCCAGCAAAGCTTTTAGCAGCAGGCTATCGTCTTGAATGTCCAAGATTAAGGTAGACAACAACGCCGACTCTGAATCTTTTTCCAGCCCTGACACAACCAACCGAATCAATCCGGCCGCAGCTATTTCAGAAGGCAGTTCACTGATGAATAATTGGTAAAGATCGGTTCTAATTGGCTCCTCCAACCGGGTCGCTAATCGAGCTAGACTAATATAAATAGCTTCTTTCGTTTCGTTCGTTAGACCCCCTTTTTTCGCTAAAACCAACAAATTCGTAAAGGTTGCCTTATCTGGCCCAGGCCAATAGCCCAGGGAAGAGATAATCGTCCGAAGCATCTCATCATCAGAAACCGTCTCTATTGATCGAAGTAGTTGATCGGCTAATTCATCAACTTTATTATCATTTTTTTCCTCTGGTGCAATGAACATATGACTGGCATTTTGATACTGAAAAATCCATTTCGACGATTCAAACAACGCTTGCCTAACTATCGGTTTGGACTCTACTAGCAATTTTAGATAAACAGGCCAAACATCATCATGAATATAATGAATATGATCTAGAATAGTTATCCTCTCTTCGTCAGCCCAATCCTCTAGCCACTCCGCCCGATTATGAACGATATGATTTAAGCCCCAATCCAGATAGGTATAAGAAAGGGATCGTTTTCTCAATTCATTTTCATGCGCCTCTGTGTCAAGATACCTCGCCATTTCCTCAATCGTCTCTTTAGTTAACCCACTGGCTTCAACTTTTCTATTCAACACGATTTGGCTCCGATAGCGGGACAAATCATTGGCGCCCTCCAACCACCTCATAACCAATAATAATGTCTCCCGCCTTAATGTTCCCATTTCCGCCAGCAGTAAGGCCCCGTGGCAGGCAACGCTTTCATCTCTAATTTCAAGCCAGGAACCAACCGCTTCTAAAACTGTATCCTTATCATCATCAGATAGACTTGAAAAACCCTTGACATCCAGACGGGACAATAATCTATCGGCCGTTTTCCCTACTAATTTCCCTTCAACTAGCTGCAAGGTTAAAGCGCTTACTTTTGCTACCTCTAACCCAGGTCTAGGTGAGGCTGCCCAATTATTAAAAGAGGTGCTTTGGGACTTGTTGGCGTTGCCAAAGGCGATTAAAAACTTAACTAACCCTGACTCTAAAAATCGTTGAATCTCTTCAGCTTTACTTTGAGCGTTGTCTAAAATCTCTATAACCTCATGATCATCCCCGGTCACCTTGCCTCGCCCATCTTTAATAAGTTCGAGTATCTCTTCTACTTTATTTTGGTCGAGGTCGAGGGCGAGGGCGCGGGCGAGGGCGAGGGCGCGGGCGAGGGCGCGGTCGCGGTCGAGGGCGCGGTCAAACAATACGGCAGCCAAAATAGGGCGTGCCGCCCCATTTTGGCTGCCGGTTCCCATTAAATCCTCTACAATCGATATCTCTCCCAGATAGGCCAAACCGATCCCAGCATCCCGAACAGCAGCCCCATCACCTGAAGAAAATTTTGTCTTAAGATAAGCAACCAAAGCCACCCTATCCGCAGCGCTTGTCCGCAGCAATCGTAATAAATCTTCTGTCAGGGAGGAATCTCGAACCACATTTTCGAGACTAATTTCAGCCTGAGGCAAGGTATACAAAGCCCCCATAACCGCTTGCCAATGATCGTAGACCTTAACAGTCTCCCACAAATCAGCCGTCATTGCCCTTTTAATCGGCAAAAAGCTGGCTGAAAAAACCTCTGGACGTTGGCGGTGGACCGCAGTAAGGGCTGCCAGAATGGTTCCAGCCGGTTCTGAATATCGTTGCCATGCCGCAGCCAACGTCCGGGCCACCGGTTCCGTAAACCATTCTCCAAGAACAACTAATTCCGCCGCTGCCATCCGCAAAAAGCGACCCTGACCTGCCTCATTTTCTTCAGACATCAAAGCCAGGCACAACGCATCGCCCACCGGATCCTGCCAACCAACTTGTCTCGGCAAACGAACAAAAGCGTCCCTCACTCGCTCAGCCAAAACAGCAAAACGGCGCTTATCGTGCCGCTGATACGCTTCAATCAAACCGCTAGCAACCACCTTAACGATATCTGCGGGCGGCTTTGCCAACTCCTGCAACGCAGCCGCCGTCATCAGAAGATTATGAGGCAGCAGCAGTTCAATTGGATCGACATTGTTTAATATAGCTTTTAATAAACCTGTAACCTGCCCGGATGCCTCTTGTTCCCAAATTCCAACTGCCAATAACAAGACCTCATGCCAGGTCGGATCAGCTAATTTGGAAATAAACGGCTGCCAGGATGGATCACTATTAAACTCAACACCCTTCTCCAATTGTCCAACCAGGTAGATAGCCGCAAAATACTCCTGAAATTGTCGATGCAAAAAGCCATATACCTTATGACCTCTGGCCACGAAAAAACCACTTAATCCCGCCGCCGCATCTACCAACTCTCGGACAACATCCCGCGTATGCCTGCCCCCAGACAAAGCAGGTTCAGCCGCAATAGCTTCAGCCAACCACCTCTGAACCATTTTCTCATCAGCCAATCCTGCTGGAAATTCTGGGTCTCCATGAAGTCTAAAGGCAATGTAAGCAGTTTGTCGCTCTAATATTTCAGGCAGATCTTCCCCACCCATAAATCGACTAACCCTTTCCCAATGAGGATCCCGCTGCGCAAAAACCGCCCTTGCTGCTCGCGAATACAATTCGGTCCGCCTTGCAGGCAACCCCTGTTCCGGATCTGCCTGGAATACTTGAGCTAATATCGTTAACAAAAGCGGATTCCGAGCCATCTGCTCCCGAACATTAGGATTAGGGTGTCCCAAAACTGATTGGGAGAGTGTCTCAGCCCGATCCCCCATACCCATCTGGTCAGTCCAATTCTGACAAAAACGCTCAACAGCCTCATCCCCCATTGGCTGAATAATAAAATGAGGCAACTGCCCATCTAAGGGACGTAAATGATAACCAACGATTCGACTTGTTACAATAAGCTGATTACCCCCTTTCTGAGGACTATCAGTCAAGTTGGTCAGACTGTTAAATCCGCCATCCAATGGTGATTGACCAAGATCATCTTGTATCCAATCCCGAACAAGCGCTTCAATTTCAGCAACAATCTCATGCCGCTGATCAATATCCGTCACCTCATCCAACCCATCCAAAATATAGATAACCCGACCAATCGCCCGATAATGGGTTAACAAAGCATAATATTTAGCCGGATGTCGGCCTCTTGGCTGGTCAAATTCAATATGGCCCCCTAAATAATCTCTTAAAGATACAGACCGTTCCCCCTCGCCTTGTGGCCAACGATAGGCAGCATAATCAGCCAAACGGATTAAGATTGGCATCCGCGCCGGGCCAAGCTCCTCAATCCTTTCAGCCTCAGCATCCGGCCGAACATGCCTTGCAGGAACAGACACCACATCTAATCCCGCTTTCAACGCCAGAGACAATTGCAAAGCTAACCAACGAGTTAGAGTGCTTTTCCCGCTTCCCGGATCACCCAATATGACTAACCAACGATGTCGGCGAATTATTTCAGCAAGATGAAAAGACCTTTCAGAATCCCTCCGATTATTGTCGCTCAACCTTTCCCGTAACCGCTCATCATAGACAAGATAACGAGCAGCATATGGATCATACCGGGCGACCTCATACAGCAGCGTTTCATCTATTATTGCAGAACCACCCGCCGCCTCATCAACCAACTGCTCAAAAAGTTGATGGCTAGCCTTCCTTTCAACGGGTGACGAACGGTCGGCTCTCAGAGCAACATATATTTTTTCCAACGGTATACTAACTGGCCCTTCCGTTGCATATGGTAGGGTGATCGTTTTACAAGAATCAATAATCGTTTGCAGATAACCCTTTCGGTCAGCCTCACTAAAATAACCAGCCTTGATAGGTGCCAACTGACCGATTTCAGCCAATATCTGCTCCAACAGTGGCCGCAACTCTGCCGAGATAGACGGATGTTTTTGAGACATCTCCGAATTTGAACGTTGAACAAAAACCAGATTATTTCGACCTCGCTTGTTAATTTGTTTCTCCAAGCGGCCGAGCTTTTTAGAGATATTAGCCAGTTTCTCATCCTGGTTTCGTAACATTTGTTGCAAGCCGACCAAACGGAAAATATTTACCCGGTTAAAAAGAGCATTTCCCGGTTCCCCTGCCTTGTCAAGAATAGCTTCACTCAAACCCTCGACCAAAACCTCTAATGCAAATGAAAAGTCCACCTTGAGCGTTTCTCTATCAAAATCAAGCGCATCAAATCGTTCGCTAAGTTCAACCAATGGCAGCCGCTCCCCCGTAAAGGTCAAATCTAAAAGTAACCCAGCCACTTCCTCAGCATTTACGAAGCTGCGAAAAATATCTTCTACCAAAAATCGATCAGCTTCAGATAGGCTATCAGTCACTTCAGCCAACATCATTTGAAAAGCTGCGCCCCATGCAGCCTCCAACGCGCGTTCTTCGGCATCACCAACTGCTAAATCACGAAGTTTACCAGCCCCATTTTTCATCAAGTCATATGCCAGGCCAGCGGCCAAGTTTACAAAAAAATCTGGCGTGTAATCAGAAACCACTTATCCCCCCCATTCTAAATTAATCACATTTTGGAAGAAATTCATTACTCCCACCTATGAACAACTTTGCTAATTCTCAAAAGATTTGGGCTAATTTTAACAAACTTCAGTCAAATTGGTAGAAAGCCCAATAATCCCCATGCTAATAATGCCTGATAATAGATTTTACTTATCACGGGCTGCAATAACCTAACAAACAAAGTTTTCCCCATTACCACCCCAATTGCGTGAATAATCCGATAATTCAAACACCCAAACCAGACATTATGTCAATATGGTCAAATTATAACTATCATAAAAGTTGACCATCTTGACCATCTTGACCACTTTGCTCCCGCTCTCATACTAGCCTATTCCCCCAACCCCAAGTACAATCCCCTTGGGAAGAAGGAAGGAGGAAAAATGGAATTATTGCTAGATTTTGGCCCAGACCTCTCACGCTGGCTGCAAGAAAACCTGCCCCAGCTTGAAACCTTGATGTCATACATCACCGAATTAGGGAGCTTCAACTTCTATCTACTCGTTATCCCCGCCATATACTGGTGCTTCAACAAACAGTTAGGCGCCACCCTCATCTACCTATTATCCTTCAGCAACGCCATCGGCGAATTCCTCAAAGCCGGTTTCCGCGACCCACGGCCGTACTGGTACGATCCCACCCTCGCCCTCTCCGAAGAACCAACCTACGGCTTCCCCAGCAACCACTCCCTCGTCCCCCCCATCCTCTTCTACCTCGTCGCCGAATCCATCAAAAAGCGCTGGTTCTGGATTCTCGGCGGCCTAACCGTCCTCCTCATCATGTTCAGCCGCATCTATCTCGGCGTCCACGACCTCCCAGATGTCGCCTTCGGCTTACTCTTCGGCCTACTCATCCTAAGCGGCTATCTCATTTGGCGCAAAAATTTCCTAGAACGATTCAACAACCGCATACTAGGCCAAAAGCTCTTAGCCGCCGTCCTCCTCCCCCTCTTCCTAACCATCATCGCCGTCGCCCTCTTCCTGGCAATTGGCGACCCACCCACCGACAACCCCGATTGGCAGCACCTATATGCAGAAAGCGACCGGGCTGGCCTCGATGGCGCAACGGCCAACATCGCCTCATTGCTCGGTTTCGGCATCGGCCTCCTCTTTGAAAACACCCGGATTCGTTTTCAAGTAGCCGGTTCCCAAAACAAACGCGTAGCCCGCTATCTAGTCGGCATATTTATAACGGCCGTCATCTTCTTCGGTCTCCGCTCCCTTTTCCCCGACACCGACGAAGCCCCCTACATCATCTCCCTCCCCCTCCGCGCCCTCCGCTACTTCATCGCCTCCATCTGGGTCAGCTACTACGCCCCCGCCCTCTTCGTCCGCCTCAACCTCGCCCAAAGCCAACCCAAACCCAGCGGCATCACAGTCAAAGGAGATTTATAAGTCGCAATCCATAACCATAATTTTGCGCAAAAAGAGCGCAATTCTATTCAGTTAACGCAAAAAGAGGCGGTTTCTAATCGCCAGAAAAGTACTTTTCCAAACAAATACACAGATCGCTAGAATTTGGATGTGACTTTAACAACTCAATTCGTTGTAGCTTACCACCATCAAACAAGAGTAAACCTGGAATATTTAACAAATCGCGAACGATTCGTTTTGGGCCAAGTGACTCAAAACGGGAACCGGTTAAGGCTTGATGGTGGAAATGAGTCAGTAGATTATGTGCCAAGTCAGTCAACAAAATGAGACCCTTTTGAGCCAAGAAACGGTGTTTACGACGTTTGACCAGGTAAAGACCGGATTTATCCTGCCGAAATTGTTCAATTTCCGCTGCGCCGCGGTCGTCATAAAGGGCCATAAAGCGGCTGATGGACGGCAGCTTAAAGGAGGAAACATAAAAACAATGACGCCATTGGCCTTTTTTGCGGTGCTTTTTGACAAAAAACTGAACTGGTCGACCAAAATCAACTGTTGGCTGGACCTCGGCCAAGAAAGCATCATGATATGGATGCCAACGTGTGACCTGTTTGGCTAAAGCATGCGCTCGACGATTAGAATGTCCTTTAACCAGGATATGATAGTCGCGAGCCAGCAGCCACCGAATCAGTTTATCCGTTCCCGCACCACCATCAGTCCGCCAAACGGTGCGTCGACGTTGCTTGGTCGTTAACTCTAATGAACTTTCAGTGCCGAGTACGGCCGGTTGCAAGCAAGTACTAGTATAGCGATTGCCTGGAAACAGGTCAGACCATAGGGTTTCCTTGTATCTGACGCTGCTCACCCGGGCCAATTGCCGTCCAGTTGTGTTTTTTCACCACTGAAATACCCTTTTTGGCTAGCTTGAGCCTTGGAACTGCATGGCAACCCGGACAAATCAAAGTCTAACCACAGAAATCCGCGCCAATCATGGTGGCGGATTTGACTAAGGGGATGGCAAATCGCAGACACTGCCTCTCTGAGTTGTTCAATGTTCGTTAGAGTTAGCCCATCCAAGGTTCGGGATAAGTTTGATTGGGTTGTGAATCGTTTAACCTGGCAGATACGAGCTAGTTGTTGTTCTGGTCTTAGCTTACTTTCGACTTCGAACATCGTTTCACAACCGGCCAAGATGCTTATCAACACCTGCTTGAGCTTGTCGGCGGGTGAAAATTCGCGACTTTTCATTGGAATTGTCACTTTTTCCAGTGCTTTGAGTTGTTTTTTCTGTTGGTAATGTGCTAGCAGTGCTCCTAATGGAGCCTTCTGTGTATTACAAAGTTCGTTGGTTATGCCGATTTCGAGAGACATTTGGATACTCCTTGTCTGGGCTAAGTCTAAGGAAGTTTTCTATCTCTCTCGAATTTAGCATATTTTGTTGTTTTTTACCGAATAGAAACCCTTTGTTTTTGCGCTAACCTATTAGAAACCTACTGTTTTTGCGCAAAATTAAGGTGTTGAATTCGTGAATGGTTAACGGATTTCGAGACTGGTTAAGTCTGAAAAGATTGAAATGGATTTGAAATTAATTGTGGTAGGGTTGTTGAAGCTGATGGTGTAGAAGCCGAATTGAGGGGAAGGAGGTGGTGTGATAGGGCCAGTCCAGAGATGTTCGCGGTTGATGTAGATGGTGACGGTGTCGCCCCGTTTGTCGAGCCAGATTTCGTTGGTTTCGGTGCCTTGTTGGACGTGGGGCCAGGGTTGCCAATTGAGAATGGGGGTGTCTGCCTGTAAGATGGTGACGTACCCTGTTGGTGACACGGCAACGACCAAAGCCGACTCGTCGCTGCCGAGGGCCAGACCATAGCCAGCATCGAGGTCGCCATATTGATAGGCGGCCGTTAATCTCAGACTGAAATCGTCGGCTGGCGGTCGCTCATTTTGCCATTGAATATTTTCAGTTTGAGCGGGGATATATTGGGGTTTTAGTGTAAGTTCGGCTGTTAATTCACCAACGGGCTGAGGGTCGAAAAATCCGGCTGAAATAAAGCCGATTGCGCCGACTGTTAATGCAAGGAGTAGAACGGCCGCCAGACCTAGTACCCACCAGGTATATTTCGGTAGCTGGTCTTTTTGTTGGTCAGCGTCCACGGTTTATTTAGAGACGGGCTGCCAGTTGTGGGTCTTGCCAACGGCCGAAACTTGATAGGGGCCGGGGATATGGGCGAAATAGATATGATGATTGAGTAGTGCAGCTTGTTCTAGAAAGGCTCGTTTGCTGGCTGGCATGGTTTCTTCGTCGGCCCAATAGACATTGAGATTTGGGAAATCGAACTCAATCTCATGGTGGTATAAATCACCGGTGATATAGATGCGTCGGTCGGCCGTATCGAGGGCCAAGATTTGATGACCGGGTGTTTCGCCGGGCATTGGCAAGATGAGGAGGCCATCTCCGATTGGGGTTGGCTGGTTGATAAGCTGGAGCAGCCCAGCTTCGTGGAGAACGACTAAGGTTCGGGTCTCCAATTCCCCAAAATTGTCTGGCTGCCAATCGCCCGCACCGAGATAGTGGCGGGCGTTGGGGAAGGTGGGGGTGTAACGGCCGTCCACTAATCTAGTCGTTCCATTAAAATGGTCGAAATGAGAATGGGTGATGATAACATCGGTAATGGCTGCTGGCTCAAGACCCCTTTCTAGAAACTGCTCTTGGAGGGAGGGCGGCGGGATGAAATCTGGGATTAGCAACTCGTCCATATATTCCGGTTCATAGGCGGGGGCATCGACCAGAACAGAACGGCCGGGTAGGTCGATGTGATAACAGAAAATTGGGCCGTCGGATATTTTTCCGGCCTGGGGGTGGTCTGTTGACAGTCGGTAGGTGTCGGAAAGGTCGAAGCGGAGGGAGCCGATGTTGTAGGGGGTGATGGTTGGGTTGGTCATAGAGATTCCTGAAAAAGAAATAAATAATTGTTGAATTGCTTAATGGCGGTAAAAGACACCGCTTGTGAATGGTTAATGGTTGGTATGCAAGTCGTCAAAACCTCTTTGTACTCAATGCTAGATTATCTTTGCTACGACTAAATTGACTACTTTTGGGCGATGAATACAAGTTCTTTGGTGTCGGGGGTGGCGGGCTGGTTGGTGAAGTCGTCGAAGATTTCTATCGTATCAAATCCGGCCAGTTGGAGCATTAATTGCATTTCGTTTTTGAAGTACATGAAGCCGAGGAGGGTTTTTTCTTCTTGGGCGACGAGACGGCCGTTTTGCCATTTTTCCATTCTGACCTGACGGGTGTAGCTTTGGTCGAGGGGGTTAAGTCCTGTGGCCCGGAACCAGGTGCGGTATTCGCTGCCGTCGGCTGAATGTTGAATTTTGGCTTGCTCTGGCCAAGGGGCGGGCAGCTTGTCTCGCTCTGATTTGAGCCAGGCTTGCCATGCTTCAGGGTAGGCGTATTCGGCCGTTATATTGACGACCAAGGCCCCGCCTTCATTTAGATGTTCATAGCAGCGGAAGAGCGCTTCCTGGTCTTGTTCGCGGCTGCCTGCCAAGCCGAAAGAGCTGCAAATGTATATCATTCGGTAACGGCGGGGTAGGTCTAAGACATCCATTGGTTGAACATATAAATTTGGTGACAAATCGGCTTCGTCTGCTAGGCGGCGGGCGTGGTGAATCATATCGGCCGAGACATCGCAGCCGTCAATGTCTACGCCGCTTTTATGAAGGGGAAGGAGTAGGCGACCGGTTCCGCAGCCCAGGTCAAGGACAGGTTGACCGAACCGCTTTATCTGCTGCTGGTAAAAGTCAAGTTCGGGGGTATCGGAGATAAAGGCTGCCCAGCGTTCGGCCATCAAGCCGTAATGCCAGATAGTTGATTTGTTATCAGTTTTTGCGTGACGGCTGGCCCAGATTATGAAGTCCAAATCTTTGGGGGAATGACCCAAATTGTGGAGTTCACGGCCGATTTCGGCCCGATGATGGTTCCCGTGATTGATAATGTGAAGCAGGATGTGCCAGAGGGTTTGTTGGCGTGGTTTGGCTCGCTTTGTCCAGATGTATTCGTGGGGTTGATTGAGCTGCACATCGTCGATAGTTTGGATATAGGTTTGCATCTGGTCCATTTCTGTCTGCCATGCTTTCCGAAAGGTGGCGAAGTTGGGCCAGGTTTCGGCCGTTAGATAGACACTGGGCATTTGCCCTTCCTGACAGGCAAGTCGCCAACTCCATTCTGCATCATAGAGATGGATGAGGGTATTGTAGATATTTTCTCCAGCTAGATTGTTTGGCTCGGTTAATTGTTCTGGGGTGAGTTTGGCTGCTTTCCGTAGGACTCTATTGTTGGCCCACTGATTATATTGGAAGAGGGTTTGGAGGTCGGATTGTCTCATTTAAACTAATGTTCTTAATGATTGGGCGAATTTTCTTGGTGATTGATAACTGTAAATTTGTTGTTTGTTGGGACAAATTGTCCTGTCTGCTCTCTATTTGTTTCTTAAAAGGTATATACCTATCCAAATTGACCAGATGGGGGCGAAGAGGATGTTGGCGGTTAGGCCGAGGAGGCTAAGGGCTTCGATGCTGAAAAGGTTGCCGAGGGTGTTGAGTAGTAGAAAAAAGCCAACTACCATAGTGAAAATGCCGATCGGCCGTATTTCCTTTTGAATATAACTACCCATGCCCAAGAACCAGAGTGCGCCGCAGAAGTTCTGTAAAACACCATGTAAACCGGCTTCGGCGATGGCATTGACGACCTGGAAATCGGTGATTAGAAAATCGTATTGTGCGGCCGTTGCTAGCTCGTATTGTTCCATGAGAAAGGGCCATGCCTCGGCAAGAATTGCTGAACCGGCTGCACCGAGAAGCATGTAAATAAGGCCACTGCCGGTGAAAAGCCGAACAAATGGAGGGCTGTCTGATTTTCGCCATTGGTAGAGCAAGAGGGCTAAGGGCATGAGAAATAGGTAGTTGCCGACCATGTTGAGCCAGTATGACCAGCGGATGAAAACGGCCGCTGAGGAACCGGCTGCAATGAGTGAGGACGTATCTGAAAAGACCTCGAAATCATAATTTACCCCTGCTAGACCGATGACGAGACTTAGTAAGGCCAGGATTCCGGCTAGGATAGCTAAGATGCCTGTTGTATTTTGATAGGATTTATCTGAATTCATATCGTTTCCTCTTAGATAAACGGACTAACCCTGCAACTTACTCTAAATAGTATCACAGGTTGCTATTTTGTCTTATTGGTTTGTTCCAGAGGGTGGACGGCCGTTTAACTTGTGATTGCTGCTTGGTGAATGGCCTTTTTGAATCTTTGGCAAGAGTCGATGAGCGCTTCGTCAGTATCTTTATTATAGCCGCCTGATTTGGGTAGGCCGCCAATCTCTAAAATGGCTGGGCCGCTGAAGCCACCATTCAGGAGGGCACGACAATGAGCTTCAAAATCTATCGTTCCAAGACCAAGCGGCAGATGGTAGTTGACTTTTGGTAGTGGTGTATCAGAAACATGGAGCATACTCATCCAGGGTATGAGGGCTTGAAAGCGAGCTGATTGGCTGGGGGGAGGATGGTTGAAATCCCAGACAAAGCCAAGTCCAGGAACATTGCGTAAGGTTTCGAGACAGCTTTCGGGGTCAGCAAAAAGTTTCAGGGCTGGTTCGTTATGCTCGATGCCAAATTGAAAACGATGTTTTCGGGCGAGTAAGATAGCTTCAGTAAATTGCGGCCATAATGATTTTTCAAGACGGTCGATAATTTCGTCTTCTAAGCTGCCTAACGAGACGAGATGCCAATGGACGAATGGGCAGCGTAGGGTGATGATGGCGGGCAGATTGGCTTTGAGAACTTCTAGTGGGGTTTGACCTTCGGCGGTTAAGCCATTGTCGTAAATGTGGATGTTGATTTCCATAACGGCCGTTATGTGGGCTTCTTTCAAGGCGCTGGCAACTTCCTCAAGGGAGTTGCCTAGCCGCTCTTTTCCCAGCCCCGTCACTGTTCCAGGCAGTTGAATGGCCCGGAAGCCATTTTCTTTTGCAAAGGTTATTTCCTGTACAACAGGTCGCCAATTGCTTGGAAATAATCGAGCATTGATACCAACCTGAATTTGACAGCTAGGATTGTGCTTGTCGGCAAGGTCGATATTTTTTGCAACGAATCTCATAAATCTTATTCAATAGTAGTATTCTACAGAGGCACACAACGATTCCTGGCAATTATACGTAAGTTTTGAAGCTTTGTTTTGTGATAAAGTTATTTACTCATTTATAAACTTTTTTATAGGCATTTTAGAAGTTTAACTTTTAGCCTGTTTTTCGGCAGACGTCTGGTTTTCATAAAGTTCTACGATTTGATTATCCTCGTATTAATTTGCTAATTTGATGGGGGGTAGGTGGATGTCGAAGTCGATTTGGGGGCAAAGGAAGATAGAGTGAGGTTGTTGCATCTGGGAAGGAGATAAGATGTTTAAGCGCTCTAGGAGACTGAAGTAGAGATGGTTGGGTTGGGCCAGGGTCATCTCCATCAGTTTATGCCAGATGGTGTAGCTGCCGAGTTGGCGATTTAGTCGGTAGTAAAAGCCAGTGACGGGATGGGTCAGAATAAGCTGCATCTGTTCTAGGGTGTCGAAGCCGGGTTGGGTATTGACAGGTTGGCCGGTATCTTGAAGGTCAATTTCGGCCGCTGCCCATTTTGATTTGGTTTGGTAGGTAAATTTTGTGTAGTAATTGCTGGTCCGCTGGCAATCGACCTGATAACGGCCGTAATACCAGGGAATGCGCCACAAGGTTCGGGCTAGATAAACGATTGGGGAGCCGAGGGTGGTTCCGAAAAACCAGACGACTGGTTCTTTTGTTTGACGGTCTGTGACGTAGACGCGGTAGTTTGTTTGAGGGAAGCGGAATTTGAGCCAGGGAGCGAGGCGAATGTAGCGGAAATCTGTGTCGACAAAGGGGACGACACTGAGGAGAGCAAGTTGTCGGCCGTTTATTTCGTATTCGGGGATATCGAAGCGGTCTTTTGGAATATGGGGTCGTAGCCGCTCGGTGGGGACGGCGTAATTAATGAGGGCAAAGTGTTGGAGGGTGGTGTGAATGTCTAGCCAGCCGGGTGACGGCCGTATGAGGCGTTTGGTTAGCGTGGTGGGAGAGGGCAAGGTAATGATTTATCTGTCTTCTTGCCAGGTTAGAAGCGTTCCGGTCTGGTTTAGCAAAAGGGAGCCGGGGAAAACCCGGAGACGCCAAGGCTCTAGTTTGATGACGGCGAAGGCTTCGGCCGTTGGACTGGTCCAGGCGGAAATAATGGAAGGGTCGTAGCCGACAGGTTCTGGGGTGTTGAGCAGCAGATTCCAAACCATCATTCGGCTGGTATCATCTAGGAGAAGGTTTGCTCGACATTCTGCCAGACAGGTGTCGTGAGAGCTATCCCAGTAATTGATGGACATATAAGGATTGGCGCTGAGATGGGCGCGTTTAATTGGGGTGGGACTAGTTCCAATCCAGCCCACGAGATGTTCGCCGTTCCATTGCCAGATGGGGTGCAGGATGCGGGAGCGAGGGCGGGATTGAGAATCGACGGTTACGGCCGTTGCCCAAACGATGCGATGGGCCATTTCAATAAATTTAGGAGCAACTTCGGGTAGGTCATTCATTAAGATAAGCCTTTCAAGTTTAGCCACGAATTTAACGAATTAAACAAATTGTCTGTTCAAAGTTTACCTGTTCGATAGAGGATGCACAAGATGATTTGGAATGGGTATGCTTAATAGGTTAATGAATAAAAGATAGCCCCAAAATTATTAATGTCTTTTCTTTGCGACATTGCGTGCGGCTTAGATTTGCGATCCGGAATCTTATTTGCAGATGATACTACTTTATCTTGACAGACCATCTTATACACCAGATACTTTGAAACATGGAAGAGATTTTATATGAGGTGACGGACGGCGTTGGGGTATTGACCATTAATCGGCCGAAAGCGAGAAACGCCCTCAATTGGCGGGCACAGGAGCGTTTTGCGGCCTTTATCGAATCGGCCGCTCAAGATGACAATCTGCGGGTCTTGATTATTACCGCCGCTGGAGAACGAGCTTTTGCCTCTGGAGGTGATTTGAAGGAGCTGTCCCATCATACTGATTCGGCATCTGGGGCGCGGTTGAACCGGGTGATGGGTCAAGCACTGACCCGATTAACGGAGCTGTCTGTGCCGGTGATTGCGGCCGTTAATGGTGATGCTGTTGGCGGTGGCTGCGAAATTATGACGGCTTGCGATTTGCGGATGGTCGCATCGAGGGCGCGATTTCGTTTTGCCCAGGTAAAGGTCGGATTAACGACTGGTTGGGGCGGAACAGCTCGCTTGGTGAGGTTAATTGGGCAGAGTCGGGCAATGGATTTGCTGCTGACTGGCCGTACATTTGATGCTCAGGAGGCGGTTGAGATTGGCTTTGTTCATCGGATTGTGCCACAAAGCGGCCGTGTTTTGGAGTCGGCCCTTGCTTGGGCTGAAACATTGTCGAAACTACCTAAAGAATCATTGGCAGCAACCAAAAAGTTGGTTCAAGCAACTGGCAAATTGACGGTTCAAGAGAGTAACCGGCTAGAGGGTGAGCTGTTTACCAATCTTTGGGCAAGTCCCGATCACCTGGAAGCATTAGCCGCTTTCGTTCATAAGCGGGAGGCTCAATTTAATCGGGGTATGTCGTAGGGCATTATGGAAAACGCAGCGCCAGTTGAGCATTTTGTGCCGATGGATAGGCGGCAGGCTTTGGTGCGAGGGGAGGCGCTGCCAGTTCGCTCTCAAGGTGCGGTCTTATTTGCCGATGTCTCTGGCTTTACGCCGTTAACGGCCGTACTTAATGAACGACTTGGCCCACAGCGCGGCGCGGAGGAGCTGACTAAACAGTTAAATCGGGTGTTTGAAGTCTTAATTACGGCCGTCCACGAATATGGCGGTAGTGTAATTACCTTTAGCGGTGATGCAATTACTTGTTGGTTTGAGGGGGATAACGGCCGTCGGGCAACGACTTGTGCCTTTGAGATGCAGCGGGAGATGGAGCGGTTTGTCAATGTATCTACCCAAGATGGCCTGGCTTTTTCTTTGGCTTTGAAGGTAGCTGTTGTGGCTGGCAAGGCCAATCGTTATCTTGTCGGTCATACCCATATCCAGCGGTTGGAGGCTTTGGCGGGTGCGACTTTAGATCGGGTGGCGGCGGCTGAACAACTTCTCAACAAAGGGGAAATCATCGTTGGGGCTGAAGTTATTGGCTGGTTTGGTAATCAAATTCGTCTTGTTCATTGGCGGGCTGATGAGCGGGGTGAATATTTTGCGGTGGTAAAAAGTAGCCGCTCGGTTGTGCCACCCTTAGCGTGGCCGGCTGTTACATTGAAGCCAGAAATCGGCCGTGAATGGCTGCTGCCGCCTGTTGCTGAGCGGGTGCTGCGGGGCGAGGGTGATTATTTGGCTCAACTTCGTTCTTGTGTGGCCCTTTTTCTACGTTTTGGGGGCATTGATTATGATCAAGATAAAGAGGCTGGGGCGAAGTTAGATGCTTACATTCGCTGGGTGCAGACGGTTTTAGCCAAGTATGAAGGGTTTCTGTTGGAGCTAACGATTGGTGATAAGGGCAGCTATCTGTATGCGGTGTTTGGGACACCCTTGACCCATGAAGATGACCCAGCTCGTTCTGTTTCGGCTGCATTGGATTTACAGTCGCCGCCAGATGGTTTGGCTTTTACTGGGCCGGTGCAGATTGGCATTAGTCAGGGCGTGATGCGAGCTGGCGCTTATGGTGGCAGCCAGCGTCGGTCGTATGGGGTACAGGGTCAAGAGGTTAATATTGCTGCCCGGCTGATGAGTCATGCGGAACCGGGCCAGATTTTGGTTTCTAGTCGTATTCTGAAGGCGGCCGTTGGTTTGTTTGAGTTTGACTCTTTAGGTCCTATTTCCTTAAAAGGGTTGCATGATCCGATTACTGTTTATCATGCAGTGGCAGCAAAGAGTCGGCATTTTTTACAGGAGCGGATACAAAGTGATACGGGGCCGCTTGTGGGACGAAAGGATGAACGAGCCGTTCTCGACGCGCAGTTGGAGAAGTTGGTGGCTGGACATGGCCGTACGGTTGTCATTGAGGGCGAGGCGGGGATTGGAAAATCTCGTCTAGTGGCTGATTTTCTGGAACGGGCGATGCGGAAAGGGGTGGATTTGTTGGTTGGGGCTGGGAATGAGGTCACTCATTCGGTTGCCTATCATGGTTGGCGGTCTGTTTTCCAACAGTTGTTTGGTCTGGAGCAAGAGGGTGATATTGAACAGGCCTGGGAGCGGGTTACGGAATGGCTTGGCATGGATGCAGCGGGGCAGATGTTGCAACGAGCGCCCTTGTTGAATGTGGTTTTGCCGTTCCATATACCTGATTCAGCCCTTACTTCGCAAATGAGTGGGGATTTGAGGGCGAACAATACCAATGACTTGCTGGTTAGCATCTTGAAGAAGGCAGCGGAAAAACGGCCGTTATTGCTTGTTCTTGAGGAGGCGCACTGGCTAGATTCCACTTCTTGGACGTTAATCGAACGATTGAATTGGGAGGAGATGCCTCTATTATTGATGGTGGTGAGTCGGCCAGCGATTGGTGTTGAGAATGCGGCTCATTTTGAGCGGCTTCGGTCTATGCCGAATACACTGGCTATTTCCCTGACCCCCTTCTCTATAGATGAGACAATTCAATTGGTTTGCCAACGGTTGGATGTATCGACATTGCCAGTGCAGGTTGGGGAGTTGATTCAAGCGCGGACAGAAGGCCATCCGTTTTTTAGTGAAGAGTTAGCAATTGCCTTGCGAGATACGAATATTCTTAAGATTGAGGACGGGACTTGTTACTTGACCACTAATCTTGATGCTCTCTCTTCCGTCGGCTTTCCTAACAACATTCAAATGGCGATTACTAGTCGGATCGATAGGCTCACGCCAGCGCAGCAGTTGTCGCTGAAGGTGTCGAGTGTTTTAGGTCGGGCCTTTTTATATCGGCCGTTACATGACATCTATCCGTTGGCGGCTGATCGGGCTGATTTGGATGCTCATTTGAGGCGGTTGGAACAGTTGGCGATTATTCAACCAGAGGGGTCGGGGCCGGAAAGATTGGATAAAACCGGGGGACGAGGCTATCGTTTCAAGGATGCCATTACCCATGATGTAGCTTATAACCTATTGCTATTTGAACAAAGGCGTGAATTACATCGGGCTGTTGGCGATTGGTATGAGCGGGCATATAAGGCGGATTTGAGCGGCCATTATGCTTTTTTGGCTTACCATTGGCAAAAATCGAATTTGCCGGAGCGTGCAATCAACTATTTGGCTTTGGCAGGCGAGCAGGCTTTGAAAAATGGCGCTTTTCAGGAAGCGGTCACCTTTTTTGAATCCCTCATTGAATTGTTTGGGAAATTTGGAGATAGATGGGAGCCTATTGATACTAATCTGTCTAAAGGGACTCATCTGGCTATTTGGCATCGGCAATTGGGGGAAGGATATGCAGGGTTAAGTGATACGGCTCAGATCATTGAACACGGCCGAAAAGCGCTAGCCTTGTTGGGGAAACCTGTGCCTAATCGGCAAGCGCATCTGGTTCTAAGATTTATTCGGGAGACGGCCGTTCAGGTGAGCCATCGCTTATTTCCCGCTCGGTTTTTAGGTAAACGACAGGCGGAGGTGATTGAAATGGAGCGGGGTCGGGCAGCTTTGTTGCTCCAAGAAGCCTATTTTTTTGCGGACCAATTCTTAAGTTCATTTCAGACTGCTATGTTTGCTCTAAATTCGTTAGATGTAGCTGGAATGGGAAGTTATGAGCGGGTTAGGACGCTATCGAATTTTATTGTGGGCATGATCGCGTTGCCTAGAAATTTCTTTTTATCAGGATATGAGCGGTTGGCTCGTCTGGCAGTGGCTGATTCGAAATCAGTTGAGGCCAGGGCTTTCTTTGAATTCAGAATGGGTTTTTATTATTTTGGTGTGGGTCGTTGGGCTGAGGGTGAGGAGGCACATTTAAGGGTGCTTGATTTATATCGGGAATTAGGTCACTGGCGGCTGATGGTTGAATGTATGACCAGTCTAGGAACCTATAGTAACTATCGGGGCAAATTTGATAATATAAGGGAGTTGGGGGAGGAGGTTTATCAATTGGCTGAACGACAGGGCAGCCTGACTCAGATGATATGGGGGCTAAATTTGATGGCTATTGAACGGCTTAGAACGGCCGAAGGGGGACAAGAGGCGTTGGATTATTTGGAATCTTCGGCTAAGCTGATGGATGAGCGGCTTTTGGGGCAAACGAGGGAGTTGTTTTTGGGGTGGTTGGCTGAGGTTTATTTGAAAATGGGACAATTTGAAATGGCTAAGGAGGCGGCGGATGAAATTTCCATTTTGCTTGGAAAAACGCCCCCGCTTTCATCGCTGAAGTTGGGGGCGATGACGGCTAGAGCACAGACTTATCTTGCTATTTGGGAGCGGGATGGTGAAAGGGTTGATTCAGCTATCGTTAAGAAGGCTCGGAGTGGTTGCCGCTCGTTGGCTCGTTTCACATTTATTTTTCCAATCGGCCGTCCTCGGTCTGCTCTCTATTGGGGTTGGTATCATTGGTTGTCGGGCCGTAAATTGGTGGCCCGATATTATTGGCGAAGGGCGTTGTCTGAGGCGAAGGCGTTAGAGATGGCTTATGATGAGGGGTTGGCGCATTTTGAGTTGGGGAGGCATTTAACGGCCGAAGAGGAACGGAACTATCATTTGAGACAGGCGGAGATGATTTTTGAACGGTTGGGGGCGAGTTATGATTTGAAGCGGTGTCGAAAAATTACCGGAAATTGATAGTATGGTGATTCTTTGAACTTACTTTGTTGAATCTTGCCAAAAAGCGTTCAAATCATAATTTCCGCTGTTATACTCTACCAATGCTTGCCAATTAATGGCACCATCTTCGTCACAAAAACGGCCGATAAATTCCTTCGTAAACCGATTGGTAATCTGGTCGCGTTGCTCCGAAAAACGTTCGTTATGCTCCCTTGCCCGGTATCCAATTGGCTCAATAATGTCTGTGTAAAGATTCTTGTCTTCACTGATAAGATACCAAAAATTTTGCCCAACAGCTTTCAAATAACCTGATTTGTGATAGTTTGTTCGTACTTTGCCATAACAAATGCCCAGGACTGATTCAACTTTGAAGGCTGAACGAGATTGTTTTATGCGATTGACGGCATTATTCAGGTCTTGGGCCAATTTTGCATGTTGGGAACTGTTACCCCAATTCGTACCAGATTTAATGGAGACAACATAGTGAGTATTGTTATGAATAAACTCTAAATCAACGCCCCTAGCAGTGGATTTGTGACCACCGCACGTCATACTGGCTACCGTGATAGCTAACTCCTCCAAAAAGTCGCCAAACAATTTTTCTTCTAAGGATAACAAAAAAACTTCTAGAAGACTCTTTATCAAGTCGCAGGCGTTTGTTAGACGTTTGACTCCTAAGAGGTAAGGATTCCCATTGAGGAGCTGGCTAAGTTGGAGGGATTGGAGAGAAACCAACCGTTCTTGGTGAAAACGAACGATATTTTCGTTGACGTATTGAGCCAAAAGGGCGGGGTCAGCTGGTTTCATTGTTATGTTTCTTTATTATTTAAAACGGCCGTTTGACCTGAACAGATGAGGCGGGTATTTATAATAGTCCCTCCATGCTTTCATCTGGCGGTTCGATGCCTAAATATTCTCGGTAAATTCGGGATTTGTACATTGGCCCAATCTCATTCACAGCCTCAATAAATGCTCTATAAGTACCTATACCGCCAATTCGTTCCCAGAATTCATCTCCAATTAATACAACGGGATCGTTTTGCATGTCAAACCACCTTGCAGGAAAGCTCCAAGAGTAATTAGAGCGAGTTCGATAAGGATTGTAGGGTAAAGCAAAGTAAGCGCCATCTACTTGTCTCGGTTCCATACAATGTAACTTTAAAAGTTTTTCTTTGCTTACTTTGGTTATATCGCTATTCGGAAGAGGAGCTTTCAATTCAAAAGCCAATATCTCGCCAGATTGTGTATCGGTTGCATAGACATCTGCAACAACTGTAACAGGTATCTCCTTCCCTCTTCCTTCTAAAATGTAGGCTAATTCATCGTTCCAATTCGGTTTCGCCCGCCTGCTTTTCCCTTTTCCCCTAAACTCAAGCCTATTAAGCGTTTCCGAAATTCTTCGTAATCGTTCTTCCTTAACTATGCCGTCAATTCTTTTGTCTGTTTCACCGTGTCCGATGCCCTGAGACGCGGCGACGACGGCAAGACGCTCCCATGCTTTACCAAATGGTGTAACAAACCGCCTTTCAAAATGTGACCCTTTGAAAATTTCATCAGGCACAAGGGCTGCGTAAAGTGGTTTGTTGGCTCGATGTTTATCTTTTAGGAAAGGGTCTTCGTGAATGACCCGCTCCATTATTCTATCCATCATAGCTGCTATTACTTCTTGAATAGCAGCTTTCATACTGTCCTTTGACATATTTAATCCCTAGCGTTTTCGCCAGATAAAGACAGATTCATAAAACTCACTCGCTCGTCGCCCTGTCCGTCGATTCACGTGCCTTTTTAAGACAGTTTCTTGCTTTAGATTCGCCATCTGCCCGATTTCTGGATACAAATTATGTTTATCACCAGCGACAATGATAATCGGTGCATTTTTGGGAAGGTTTTTTGTCATATTTATAAACACATCTGCTATTCCTCGTTGATATTGTTGCTTTGCAGATTTGCTTGAGCCGGATGAGGCGGGACCAATCTCCCTATGACTGTTATCATTGAGTTCCAGTAAATTGTAAGCGTAAGCATGTTGGTCATGGTAATCAATTAAACCAACATAAGGTGGACTGGTGATAATACCGTCGGCGCCTTCAGCTTTGACTTGTCTGCTGTCACCATGATGGACAGACACTGTTGCATTCGTTCTAACCTGACTAAATTGTTGAATTCTTCTAATTGTGTCCTTTGTATAGCGTTTTAGAAATTTTATTGCTTCATCGACTGGTTGACAGGTTCTTGAATGTTTATAGCACCAATATGGCTCCGTTTGAGGTTTTTTAGGGAAGTCGAGGTCAAAGTGAGTTGTTTGGCGCGCTGATCGGGCTGAACGGGTTAGAATGATTTTTAGTAAGTCAGAATATTGGTATTTTCCTGTGTTAATTTCATTACGATAAATCAGTAGTTCTTCTAATGTATTTGGCGAAAACCAAGCTTGTAAATAGTCATTAACTACTTGAGATGAGTTAGACTGATCTACATTTTCAAAAAGACTCATTTGTCCATTTGATATATTTACATTTTGTTGGGTAATTTTTAAGATTCTATTGGCTTCTTCTCCGACCAAATGGACATCATAAGCCTCTGTTTTTACCTTGCAAAGCAAAGCATTAAAAGCAGAAATGTCATAGCCTATAGAATTGATTCCAAGTTCATTGCTTTGCACTAAGGTCGTCCCGCATCCAACAAAAGGATCAAGTACCGTTTGACCTGGAGAAAAGTATTTTCTTGCAAATACTTCGACTAATTGAGGAATAAATTTGCCCAAGTAAGGATGCAAACCATGAACGTGTTTTGTCCTTAGGCGTTGAGGCATCTGCTTTTCGGTCCAATTTAGATTGATTTCTTTAAGGTCAGTTGTATTACCAACTAAAGCAGGGGTTGTTGGGTCTTGGTTGTTTTTATAAGCTTGGACGAACTCTTCTTCGTTGGTTAGCAGGTTCAATTGGGTCATAGTTTTTTGGTAAAGTTAGGTTCAATTAGGATAAACTTTTCAGAAAAATTGAACATTTATTCTATGCTGATTGTACTACAAATTGACAACCCTGACAGCTTTATAATGTTCCAGTGGCTTTTGTGATTGAGGTGGATTTGGCCCCGATTATCCTTATGAATTATTTCAAAAAGATGGGCTAGTCCGATTGGACTGGCCCATTTATGAGTTTGAAGTTTGGACAGCGACAATATCTAATTGCTGAGACAGCAGAATGCTGTCCGTCCTCGTAGGTTAGTTGGTCAAGGATTTGGCGATTTGGATAAGCTGGTCTTGATTCAGTCCGTCTCCGAAGAAGGTGTAGGTGATACCTTCCGCTTCCCAGATGAGCCAACTGGTAGTGATCATCACCGTTTCCTCACTTTGTGCTTGGATTGCCAGGTCTGGATGGGCCATGATTCGTCCGGTCAGATAGACTCCGGCATTGTCACCGATCATAACATCGGTCATGCTTTCATTGCTGCCCAATTCCTGTTCAAAGTGGGCGTCCTCGGCGAATTTGGTCTGGTTCATCATGAGGAAATGACGGCCGTCCAGGTTACGATAGGAAGAGACGACGTAGATGCTGCCTTCTCGGTTGTCTACTGACCAGGGCCGGTTTTCGCTATATCCATCGGGTAGATAAGCGGGGGCCAGGACGTCGAATCCGGCGATTTCTGAGGCTTCGGCGGCGTTCTTGACGAATTCGGCCGTTATTTCTGGTGGGGCTGCGATGGTTGGCTGGGGCTGGGCAAGTGTTTCGGCACCGCTTGCTGGTATGCTGCTTTCTTCAGTGGTCAGGAAGATAGCCCCAAATTGGCGAATCTGTTCTCCGGCGAAGGCCCGGACTGAGGGTGATGCTAGTAAGGTGACGAATATGATGAGGGCGAGAGCGCTAATGGCGAAGGCCGCTCGCCGCATCGAAAAGAAGTTAGTGGTGGTTTGTTTAGGCATGGGTTTATTTATCCTTTTGTATAGGTCAGCTGCAAATTCCTTGCTTGGCGATTTGCGTAGCTGAGTTAAAAAGTGATTATCGTTCATTGATTTCCTCCCGGTTTTCCTCCCACTTGGCACGAAGATGTTTCATTGTGCGGTGGAGTCTGACGCCGACATTTGATTCTGATAGGCCAGTGAGACGGGCAATGGCACGGTTGGTGAGACCTGAGCCATATCGGAGAGCCACCAACTCTCGGTCGCGTTCTTCAAGCTGGCTGAGGAGGAGGGACAGGCGGTCGAAGTCGGCTTGCCTGGTTGTCTGCTCCTCCGGCGTTGTATCGGTCGTTAATTGACCGGCACGCTCATAAGGGATTTCGGGGCGCTTCTTTCGGTAGTAGTCGACGGCTACCCGGCGGGCGATGGTGTAAAGCCAGGTTGAGAATGAGGCTAAATCTTTGCGATAGCTGTCTCGTTTGCGCCACGCTTTTTCGAAGGTATCGGCCGTTAAATCTTCAGCAATTGGGCCGTCTCCGACCCGGAAGCGGAAGAAATTGTAGATTTTTGGCAGCTCGGTTTGGTAAAGGCGTTCAAAATCTGCTTCTGTTGCAGACGGCCGAACCCAGGAAAGAAATTTGGTTTTGGTGGTTATCATAATGAAGTCCTTGGGACTCTTGATGAATAGTTGGGTTTGTGGAATTCGCGGTGTGACGTTTTTGCAGCGAATTCCACGAATTTTTTGCTGCCTTATTGGGTTGAATTGACCCATCCTTTTAGGATTGGTGTGTCTTTGTAGTATTATACGGAGCAGTTGGAAAAGTATTACAATATTCAAAAAATTGATGTTGGTCGTTACTTTTCTCAAGCAAATACGACTTGAGATAGTGATGAGTGAGTAATTGACTTAATTGAGAGTACAATCGTGTACGAACGAATTGCCAGATTTTATGATTTAGTTCATGCTGAATTGGTGGAGGATATTCCGCTGGTTTTGATGCTGGCTGAACAGACGAGGGGGCCGGTTCTGGAGTTGGGTTGTGGGACGGGGCGGTTGTTGCAACCGTTGGGGCGGGCCGGACACCGGGTTATTGGGCTGGACAATTCTCCGGCGATGTTGGATAGGGCCAGGGCAAGGCTTGCGGCTGACCATTTGGCCGTTCAGGAGCGGGTGACGTTGATTGAGGGGGATATGACTGATTTTAGTCTGGATGAGAAGGTTGGGTTGGCGGTTATTCCTTATAATACGCTGTTGCATCTGGAGCCGACTAAGATGGAGCAGGTTTTTCACTGTATTGGCCGTCATATGGATGATAACGGCCGTCTCTTTATTGATTTGGTGAATCCCCAATTGGCTGCCCAAACGCCTGACGACCAGGGTTTGACGCTGGAGCGGGTGATGGTTGATCCGGAAACGGGGGAGACGATTGTTCAGATGGCGAGTAGTTGGGCGGACCAGTCGAGGCACATTTTGCATATTACCTGGCTGTATGATGTAAGTCCGTCGCAAGGTGGCCCCATTCAACGGACGGTTGCTGAAGCTGATTATTATTATGTATATCCTCATGAGATTGAGCTGCTGTTAAAGGCGGCGGGATTTCGGTTGGCGGGGATTTACGGCAGCTATGATGGACGGCCGTTTGATGAGGGGAGTGAAAGGCTGTTGGTTATGGCTTCGAAGGGGAAGCGGGATGATACGGCCGTTGATTGGCGGGGGTTTGCATAGCCAGTGAATAAGTGACCAGTTAACAGTGAAAAATGTTACTTTGGGAGAAACTGCCAACTGTTAACTGCTTACTGAATCCCTTGCCAGAGTTGGTTGAGGCCAAAGATGAGTAGGATGATGGCTGAGATGAGGCTTAGTAGGCGGGTGACTTTGGGGGGAAAACGGCCGAGTTGGTCGAAGAGAAGTATCGTTAGGGCGAAGCCGCCGACGAGGGTGCCGTAGAAGGCGAGTAGGAAGGCGATGCCGGTGGTGGGGGATTCTTGCCAGCCTTGTAGGAGTAGGGGGCCGAGGACGGTGCTCCAGAAGATGTAGGGGACGGGGCTGAGGAAATTGGTGAGGGCGGCTTTGAGTAGATTATTTTTACCGGAGTCTGGTTGGATTTCGACAGCTTCATCGTTGCTTTGACGGTAGGCGGCGAAGGCGCCCCAGGCTAGATAGAGGATGAACAGGCCACCGGCAATGCGAATGAGGCGCAGCCCGGTTTCTGGCACTTGGGATAGGATGAAGAGGACGAGGACGATGATGGGGCCGTCGCTGATGAGGGGGGCGAGGGCGGCGGGCAGGGTTTTGAGCCAGCCGTTTTTTAGGGTTTGGGAGAGCAAGAAGGCTTGCATGGGGCCGGGAGAGGCGGCGGCGGTGAAGCCGAATGAGAGACCTTGGAGGATGAAAGGGAGCATTGAGAATAATGAATAACGAATATTCAATAATGAATTGTGAAGTTGATGTTGGATAACCTGTTTATAAATTACGACTTATGGCCTTAATTTTGCGCAAAAACAGTAGGTTTCTAATAGGTTAGCGCAAAAACAAAGGGTTTCTATTCGGTAAAAAACAACAAAATATGCTAAATTCGAGAGAGATAGAAAACTTCCTTAGACTTAGCCCAGACAAGGAGTATCCAAATGTCTCTCGAAATCGGCATAACCAACGAACTTTGTAATACACAGAAGGCTCCATTAGGAGCACTGCTAGCACATTACCAACAGAAAAAACAACTCAAAGCACTGGAAAAAGTGACAATTCCAATGAAAAGTCGCGAATTTTCACCCGCCGACAAGCTCAAGCAGGTGTTGGTAAGCATCTTGGCCGGTTGTGAAACGATGTTCGAAGTCGAAAGTAAGCTAAGACCAGAACAACAACTAGCTCGTATCTGCCAGGTTAAACGATTCACAACCCAATCAAACTTATCCCGAACCTTGGATGGGCTAACTCTAACGAACATTGAACAACTCAGAGAGGCAGTGTCTGCGATTTGCCATCCCCTTAGTCAAATCCGCCACCATGATTGGCGCGGATTTCTGTGGTTAGACTTTGATTTGTCCGGGTTGCCATGCAGTTCCAAGGCTCAAGCTAGCCAAAAAGGGTATTTCAGTGGTGAAAAAACACAACTGGACGGCAATTGGCCCGGGTGAGCAGCGTCAGATACAAGGAAACCCTATGGTCTGACCTGTTTCCAGGCAATCGCTATACTAGTACTTGCTTGCAACCGGCCGTACTCGGCACTGAAAGTTCATTAGAGTTAACGACCAAGCAACGTCGACGCACCGTTTGGCGGACTGATGGTGGTGCGGGAACGGATAAACTGATTCGGTGGCTGCTGGCTCGCGACTATCATATCCTGGTTAAAGGACATTCTAATCGTCGAGCGCATGCTTTAGCCAAACAGGTCACACGTTGGCATCCATATCATGATGCTTTCTTGGCCGAGGTCCAGCCAACAGTTGATTTTGGTCGACCAGTTCAGTTTTTTGTCAAAAAGCACCGCAAAAAAGGCCAATGGCGTCATTGTTTTTATGTTTCCTCCTTTAAGCTGCCGTCCATCAGCCGCTTTATGGCCCTTTATGACGACCGCGGCGCAGCGGAAATTGAACAATTTCGGCAGGATAAATCCGGTCTTTACCTGGTCAAACGTCGTAAACACCGTTTCTTGGCTCAAAAGGGTCTCATTTTGTTGACTGACTTGGCACATAATCTACTGACTCATTTCCACCATCAAGCCTTAACCGGTTCCCGTTTTGAGTCACTTGGCCCAAAACGAATCGTTCGCGATTTGTTAAATATTCCAGGTTTACTCTTGTTTGATGGTGGTAAGCTACAACGAATTGAGTTGTTAAAGTCACATCCAAATTCTAGCGATCTGTGTATTTGTTTGGAAAAGTACTTTTCTGGCGATTAGAAACCGCCTCTTTTTGCGTTAACTGAATAGAATTGCGCTCTTTTTGCGCAAAATTATGGTCAACAATTCACCAATTAATTATTCCCTATCTAAAAGCGCATTCGCCAAAATCACTTCCGTCCCCGCCAGCCCCACCGAGACAAACAACGTTCGCGCCTCAGGAGACGGCCGTCCCGCCGCCGCCCCTGCCACAATCTGGTCCAAGCCTACAAATGTCTCCGGCGGTAGGTAAAAAGGTTCGCCATAACCGGCGGCCTGCTGAATCGAATCACAAACAACCACCTCACACACTCCACCAATATCCAGCGGCAGTTCATGGCGGGCCACCAGCTTCGGGCCAACATTATTGACATGCACTCCCGGCTTTAGCCAGTCGCTCTCAATGACGGGCGTTGCGCTGTTCGTCACACATAGCAAAATATCCGCTCCCCTCACCGCTTCCCTAGCCGAATCCACCACCTGAACCCCGACACCCTGCTCCTTCGCCACCGCCGCCGCAAAAGCCTCCGCCTTCCCTCTCGTCCGATTATAGACCCGCACCAGCTCAATATCCCGCACCGCAAACGCCGCTTTAACCTGCGTCACAGCCTGATAGCCCGTCCCAATAACGCCCAATACCTTTGAATCCGGTCGGGAAAGATGCTTGATTGCCACCCCACCAATAGCCCCCGTTCGCGTTGCGCCAAGTAAACGGCCGATAACCAATCCCTTCAAACGGCCGTCCCCATTACCATAAACTACCACTATCTGCTTCTGATCTGCCGAAGTTGATGTCGTAGGAAATGTATCATAGACCCGAAAACCCAAGACATTCTCCGACCCAGCAGCAGAGCCAGCCGTAAAAACCAAATCACCACCATCCCCCGCCACTCGAAAGCGAGGCGGCGCATTCAAATTCCCCGCCGCCATCTCCCGAAAAGCATCCTCCATCTTCCCAACCGCCACCCCCATCGGCAGCCCCCGCACATCCTCATCACTCAATATCCGGTATGCGTCATTGGTCATAAACTCAAACTCCTATAAAAACGCGCACCCAAAAGCAAAGAATTACCACAGAGAACCTAGAGATTTTCTCTTAAACTCTCCGTGAACTCTGTGGCAAAATTTCTTTCCTACTACAAAATTCGTTTCATTCGTGTTAATTCGTGGCTAGCCCTTCATTTCAGCCACAATCTCAAAAGTCTCTATGCTCCCACCGATGAGTTTCCCGGCCAACTACAAAATTCGTTTCATTCGTGTTAATTGGTGGCTAGTCCTAAATTTCAACCCGCTACCTATTTCGTTTAATTCGTGAAATTCGTTGCAAATATCTAGTCTTTCAATTCCAACCAATTCCGCCCAATACTGGCCTCAACCTTCAACGGCACATCCAACTCAAACGCCGCCGACATCGTCTCCGTGACTAACGGCCGTACCGCCTCAATCTCACTATCCGGCACCTCAAGTACCAACTCATCATGCACCTGGAGCATCAGCCGGGCCTGATAATCGGCCGTTAACGTCTCATGCAGCCGAATCATTGCAATCTTAATAATGTCCGCTGCCGTTCCCTGAATAGGATGGTTAACAGCCTCTCGCTCCGCCCGCATCTCAAACTGGCGATTGACCCGACCTTTGACGCTGAAGATGGGGAAATAACGCCGACGGCCGAGCAGGGTTTCCACATACCCTTTTTCACGAGCCGTCTTCTTCGTCTCCTCCAAATAGCGATTAATGCCAGGGAACCGTTCAAAATAGGCCTTGATATAATCTTCCGCCTCTGCCAGCGTCAACTCTGAATCGCGGGCCAACCGAAACGCCCCCATGCCGTATATCAGGCCAAAGTTCACCGCCTTCGCAAAACGCCGCTGATTATAGCTGACTTCCTCAAGCGGGATGCTGTAGACAGCCGCGGCCGTTGTCCGGTGAATATCCTGGTCTTCACGAAAGGCATTAAGCAAGGCTTCGTCCTGACAGATGTGAGCCAATACCCGCAGCTCCACCTGAGAGTAATCAACCGCCAGGAACTGCCAACCAGGACGAGCCACAAAGCCCCGACGAATCTGCTGCCCAACCTCCGTCCGAATGGGAATATTTTGCAAGTTGGGGTTGCTGCTGGCAATACGGCCCGTAATCGCCCCCGTTTGACTATAGCTGGTATGAATCCGCCCTGTCTTTTCATTGACCATCGTCGGCAGGGCATCAACATAGGTACTCTTGAGCTTGCCCAACTCTCGATACTCAGTAATAGCATTAATAATACCGGTCTCATCCACCGCTCGCAGCCCCTCCAAAACATCGGCCGCCGTTGAGAAATGGCCGCTCTTCGTCTTTCGCAGCCCTTCATGGGGCAAGTTCAATTTTTTGAACAGCACATCGCTCAACTGTTGGGTCGAATTGATATTGAACGCTTCTCCGGCAATCTCCGTAATCTGAGTCTCTAACTCATGAAGGCGATTTTGTAAATCGGCCGCCATCTTGGTGAAGAATGGCACATCAACCCCAACCCCAAACTTCTCCATCGCCGCCAAAACAGGGATGAGAGGCATCTCCAATTCATCCATCAAACCCATCAACCCCATCTTTTTCAATTCCGGCCGTAACTGCTGCGCCAACCGCAAAGTGAGGTCGGCATCGGCCGCACCATAAGGAGCCGCCTCTTCAATGTCCACCTCAGCAAATGTCACCTGTTTCTTGCCCTTGCCAATCAAAGAGGTGATTTCGGTCATCTCAATGCCCAGCCGCTGGAACGATAGCTGCTTCAGCCCCAAGAATTTAGAGGAAGGGTTCGTCAACCACTCCCCAATCATCGTATCGAAGCCTAACGGCGAAACAGGTAGGTCATACTTCTCCAAAATAGCATAATCGTATTTGGCATTATGGGCGATTTTAGGGATGTCAGGATTGGTCATCGACGGCCGTATCGCATCCAACACCATCTGCAAAGGAAGCTGTCCCTCTGCCAACTTCGCCTCTCCGGCAAAGAGGGCCATCTGCCCCGATTTATTCTGAGCTTCGCCATCCAAATGACCAATAGGCACATAGTAGCCAACGGGCGGTTCAACTGCCAGACAGATGCCAACCAATTCGGCCGTTCGCTCATCCAGCCCTGTCGTCTCCACATCAAAAGAAATCGCTTCGGCATTCTCTAACGCTTTAACCAACGCCTTTAACTGTTTTTCAGTACGGACGATAACCGTCTCCGTCCCTTCAATCGCCTCCCCTTCAATCTCAATCTCTATATCCTCATCCGTCGCTTCTAAGATACGGTTTGTTAGAGAGCGAAACTCTAAAGTACGGAACAAATCCAGAACCGTTGTCGGGTCATATTCCTGAGCCACACAAGCGTCAATGTCAAGCTGGATTGGGGCATCAATAACAATTTTTGCCAATTTATAGCTCAGATAAGCATTCTCCTTATCCGCCACCAACTTCTTATGAACTGCCCCCTTAATCTCATCAATATGCTCATAAATGCCATCAAGGGTACTGTATTGGGCCAGCAGCTTTTCGGCCGTTTTCGCCCCAACCCCCTTCACCCCAGGAATGTTGTCGCTAGTGTCCCCAACCAGGGCTTTATAATCAACAACCTGATTCGGCCGAACCTTCAACTTATCAATGACCGCTTGCGTATCATATACCTGCGGCACCTTCTGAAACCGACCCGGCGGCAGTTCAACCGTCGTATTCTCATCGACCAATTGCAGCAAATCTCGATCCCCAGGTAATAATATAAGCTGGCACCTCAAATGCTTTGGCCTGCTCCGCTACCGTCCCCAACACATCATCCGCCTCATACCCATCAAGCTCTAACACCGGAATATTAAGAGAACGAACCACCTCCCGAATGCGCTCGATCTGAAGCCGCAGCTCATCCGGCATTTTTTCACGAGTCCCCTTATATTCCGTGAACATCTCATCCCGAAACGTCGCTCCAACGTCAAAGCTAACGGCCAAATACTCCGGCGGGTCATCGGCCAAAATGAGGTCAAGCAGGGTGCGGGTAAAGCCATATGTGGCGTTCGTTGGCTCGCCAGACTTGGTCGTAAAGGCTTGCTCTGGCAGAGCAAAAAACATTCTATAAGCCAGGGCATGACCGTCGATTAATACCAGTTTTTTATTTGCCATAATTTGTTATCTGTTCCTTTTGGCGGTTTAAGGTCGAATAGTGAATTGAAAAGTCAGGCTTTTGTCGTCTAAGAAGTCAACAACATCTTCAGCTCCGCTTCATTTAACGGCTGCTCAGATTCGGTGGCGTAAAAACCCTTACGCCAGATAGACGATTTTACCCCAAATTGGCGTTGAATCTCCTCATTGGTGCCAGATTTAAGATAAAAAGCAGCCCAAGCGGCCGTTTTTCCCGCCGGACAAGTAATAACAAGATGTATAATCTCGGCCGTAATTGACAGATGCCGCTGCTGAAATCCCGCTTCATCCATTAAATCAGCCAACCTACCACCAACGACCCGTTGCAGTATTACTGGCAACGGTTTGACGGGGCGCCAGGCAATAGCAAACGTCTGAAACATCATCGGCTTATCATACAATCCATTCTTATTGTCCATCGTCCTTTTTCGGCCACTTTCGGCCGTGTCCGATCCAGAGGAAGACAGCAAACGAACGAGCTTATCGGCCGTCTGTCGCACATCCGCAATCGGAATTTCCGGCTCGGCAACCAACGAAAGCACCGCGCTAGCCGCCCGACGAGAATAAATTAGACGGGCATCAAAGTAATCCGGCAGTTGAAAATACTGAATTTGAGCCGAAATCTGTTCCTTTTTCCACGATTCACTCAACAACTCAACCACCATATAGGCTTGAGCTTCATTCCCGCCCCCACAATAGCCAATTAAATGTCCCGCCGAAGACAAGATAGCCATCTGAACGATTGTGCTTTTATTAATGCCAACCTCCAGGCAAGCCTCTTTCAACCGGGCCAGACTTGGTAATAACCTAGATTCCTTCTTGCTTTCAGTAATAATCGATGGCTCTACATCGTCCAAACCTAAAATGGTCGGCAGCTCTTGTTCCAACAAGGTTGTATGGAGTAACCCTTGATAATCTTGGCGGTAATTATTAGATAAAATGAGATGAGAATCGGCCGTAGTCAAAACTATATTGAGGTCTGGCTGAACGGCTCGAAGCGCCAGCCGCAGTTGCTCAGATTCTTCCAGTGGGACAAGGGCCAAATCTTGCGGCGTTTGAGCAACAATTAAGCAAGCTTCCCGCATGGTTGGAACCAATGAAACAGACAAATTATCAATCTGCCTTAAAGCTGTAATAAGCCTATCGGCCGTTTCCTGGTCATGTTCCAATACCAATACTCGTTGCATCACTTGTCCTAGGGAGGCCGTTTTCAGCGCACTAAATCGGCCCCTAAACAAGATCATATTTTACTCTACCCCCTACTCATCCGCAATATTCACCGCCCCCCGTCCAGGGTTTTTCCAAAGTCAGTAAAAAGGAGCGAGAGCTTCCGAGATACTGGCATCGAAAAGACGTTGAGCAAAAGCCAGATTCTTCAGACCCAATTTACTAGCTAGACCAATGATGAAATTATTCAGCGTGGCCATCCCTTCAGCCATCAAAGGACTAGAGATACGAGTCGCATCTTCATCTAAAGTAACATCCCGCCGATAGTGGAGGCCGTTTTCAATGCCCCAGTAGTTTTGGATTAAGCTCATCAATTGTTTGGTGGAAACTTGTTTAGATGTCAAGCTCGTGATGCCAACAACCGACTCTGAGCGAAGCTTACCAGTTGTTAGACAGGTAGCTTGACGCTCAATTTTGAAGACACGTTCGACCCCAGGCCAGTCGAGATAACCCGTTTTATCATCTATGACTGTCAATGTTCGTTTTTCCAATCGTTGATGGGCTTTTCGGGAGGTATGTTCTATCTCCTGTTCCATCTTTGGTTGATGCCAGCCAGGTCGTTGAGGTAACGGCTCAAAAAACCGTTCAATATCATCTTGTAAAGTCGATTGGTTACCTTTCGCAAACCAAATATAGTCGCCACCTCCAGATAGAATAGCAACCGAGATAGAACGCTGAGTGAACATCGCATCGCCACAGACAACTCGGCCTCTCAGGTCAATTGCTTCTAACACAGTCGGCGCAGCAACTATTTCATTCTCCTTGCTTCCGACGGTGACCTGGCATAATACGATTCCCTCATCAGGCAAGTAAGCGGCTAACAGATGCACCCCTTGGGTTCGTCCTTTTGGAATAGTTCCTCGGAGTGTCTTTCCATCAATGGCTATCAACATACTCTGCTGACCACCATAACTCTGATGTAGAAATCTCAATAGGACACTTTGTAAATCTGTTAGGTTACAGCTATCTTGCAACGTTCGTCGGATTGTATTGAGTGATGGCACTTTCCCCCGTTCGAACTGGAATAATCTCACCAGTATCTTACACCTCAAACGTAGCCATTGGGCTATCGATGATGGTTTGTTCTGCCCGGCTAATTTGGCCATGATTATCCAGGTCAATAGATACGCCAATGGAAACTGTTTGCCTCTTTTGGCCCTTTTATCCTCTACTTTTGCTAAAAATTCTAGCAATGCTGTCAGGTCCAATAGAATTCCATCTGATTCGATTTGTTGCAATGTGATATGATCCATTTAAGCCTCCTTCTGATTTTGGTGTCGTTTCAACTCCATATTATCAGTTTGAGGCTTTTTGTTCCTGTTTTTTTCCGACTTTGGAAAAACCCTGCCCCCCGTCAGCATCATCAACCCCCATGCAAACATGCTGCCCTCAACGAGAAGGATCGGCTAAATCGTACTCTGCTTGCGACTCCTTCAATTCGATAAGTGGCTTTTGAACTGCTAAACGACCACCGTTAGGGTGCAACAAATCGTTCGTTTGAATATCAAAATTTGCAATCAAAACTTCTCGATTTATAACGCGTTCAGACCCGCGCTTTTTTTTATTCATACCGGAAAACGATTGAATAGGAATAATACTATACCCTTCATACATTTGCCGTACTTCTGGCACATCATAAGAGGAAAGCATCCATTTACATTGTGTTTCGGATAAACGAATTGCTAAACGATTGTGATCATCCCAATCTTGCATGTTATACTTGTAATTACATCCATTCTGCGGATATGGTGGATCGAGGTACATAAAAGACTTGGGACGATCATAACGATCAAGACAATCTTCCCAACTCATATTTTCAATTATGACAGTGCGAAGACGCAAATAAACCGGTTCTAACCTTTTACGGAGATGTTTCAAGGCTCCTATAAGGCGATTACCATGTCCTCCATCTGAAATACTGGTCTGAAAACGAGGGTAATTTAGTTCCCCTCCCCATCCAGCCATGATGATGTAATAAAAACGATGCGCTCGCTCTATTTCGGACAGTGATGTTGGGTCTAATTGAGCCAACCGCTCAAATTCAGCGCGAGAGGCGAGTTCCCATTCAAAAGAGTTTAACAATTTTTCAGGCTGATGCTTTAATACCCGAAAGAAATTAATTAATTCCTCGTCAATATCATTAAGCACTTCTACAGCGCTAGGCTTTTTACCAAACAAAACCCAGGCACCACCTGCAAAAGGTTCAACATAGCAGGAATGGTCTGGAATTAAGGGAATTATATATTTTCGCAAACGGGATTTCCCTCCAACCCAGCGGATGGGACTATTTATTTTTTTTTGTTTGTTTGAAGTCATGAAATCACCAAATGTCTCTGATAGAGACATTCTATCATATTCTTAATCATAAATCAAGCGTTGCACATATGTTCTTATTTCTAAGTATAGACTTTAGCCGACGTGGGCGCAAGTTAGCTTCATGATGAACAAATTTGGTGAAAAATTACGGATACTAAGAAAATATCACAAGGTAACTATGCACTGGTTGGCTCAACAGCTAGGATATACAACTCATAGTTACATTAGCGAAATTGAATCGGGTCAAAAATCCCCAACTGTGCCGTTTGTAATCAAGGTGTCACGATTATTCAATGTCTCAATAGATGAGTTGTTGAAAGATGAACTAGAAATAGATGCTGAAAATTCAAGGATAAGCGATATTTTATGAGCCTCCCTTTCATTGACAGAATACCTAGTGCAGGAGAAATTGAGCGATTTAGGCTTATTTTAAGTACGTACCAGGACGGCAGCGGTATGCTTAAAAATAAGGATAGTACATTACCAGGTTGGCGAGACTACGAACGCACGGTTGCAGCTGCATTTAGGGGAACAGCCCTTGAAAGCAAATGGATTTATGATGTGATTCTGAGTGATGCAGAACAAGACCTCCAGTATGGAATTTCTTGTAAGATGCGAGGTCTTTTGAAAGATATTCAGCGTGAGGGTCGGGTAAAATTCGAGCTATCTAACGCATCCGGGGAATTCTGGGACTCAGTAAAAAAGAAGGGTGTTACCCAAGAAAATTATCATAACTATCCTGACATTGTTGGCGCAACAATCATTGAGGTGGTCGAACGTTGGCATATAAACGTTGGTTTAGAAATTGACAATACCAATAGCTTTTTCTTAGTCCTCCAATGGGATAAAAAGAGCGGCCGTTATCAACTATTTCAATATCCCATTGATTTACCTGAACCAACTTCATTGAATTGGTCAGTTGAGAGCAGAAGGTTAATTGGACGGGATAGTTCTGGTGTCCTTATGGAGTGGTACGGATTATCTGGTGGTCAATTGAAATATTACCCATCAGTTCAATCAGCAGTTTGGCACTCATCTGTTTTCCAATTGGAGCCTTTACCAAATAACATTGAATATGGGTTACAGTTAAAAGCAACAACCTATTATCCCGTACAATGGAAACAGGCTAATGAAAAATAGTATCATTCGTCAACCAATACAGCATTAATCCCCTTATAGAATAATTTAGAAGGAGAGTTACCAATGTCAAAAGATTTTCACGTTATCGATTTTCCCCTCAAGAAAGATTTAGCGGCTCAAAAAATCGAATTTGTGCCACATGGAACCCGGACATTGAAAATCCTAGTGACCAATCCAGACCCTGAGAAAATAAAAGGCAAATACGTTCTCCGCAGCCGCAATGTGCCTGATGAGTTTCCTGATAAGAAATTCTTTTCACACGAAAAAGGAGGAACCAACTTTCGCGTTAGTTGGGGCGGCGGCTACGAAACCGGAGTCTGTCTCAACGGTGTAGACAAAAAAGTAGTAGGTCAAAAAATCCCTATTCGAGAATGTGAAGAATTAGTCGAACCAAGCTACCTCTATGTCAACGTCACCCATGTTAGTGGCCCAGTTGATAAAACCTACACCCTGGAGCTTGGCATCTACTCCGTCAAAAACACTAAAAAGTCTAAACGAAAATATGCCTTAGACATCATTCTTGAACCACCCAAGCAAATTGCCGCCAAAGAGATAAAAGACCCCATTCATCTTGACCATTCCTCCAAACATGAATTCACTTTCATCGGAACCGATGTACCAGATTACATCGACCGTTGGTGGTCCTCCCCAGTCGTCAACTATTCCCAAACTAATAACGCGGTTCCAGAAATCAAACTAGCAGCCGATGATAATCGCCTTGAGATTCAATTAAAGGACAATGGAAAATTCGAGACCATTGCCCATGTACAAGACAACGTTCGCTTTCAAGATGTCATTGATAAGGCCCGCTATTTCGATGCAGAGCTGTATCACTTTCACGAACATTATTTCGTCCTTCGACTCTGGTTCGCCTGGCTAGAAAAACACCTCTCTACCCAATTCTCAGATGAGTTTCCTGATGCCGAACGCTTCGATCTGGTGATTGATACAAAGAAGGGCCGGGTAGTTTATGCCGCAACCGACTATCATTGGCGAGAAGTATGGGTTCCGGTTCCTAGACCCAAAAAGCGTCGCCACCTGATTGCCCATCTAGGCATGTTCTCAGATGAATTGCTAAAGCTCATCGGTGATAAATTACCCCTTCTTGGCAATAAAGTTGATAGCTGGTTGGAATGGGCGACCGATGCCATTCATGAAGCCGAGAAGGAAGAAGCAAAATCCAGCGATAGTAAGCCCAGGATTCCCTCCATTCAAGTCTATAAAGCCGTCAAAGGCGAAATTAAGGCCGAACATTTAGGAGCCAATGTCGAGGCCCACGTTCCCAGCTTTGAAAATGTTTCAAAACCAGAAGGCATAGAGTTCATCAGCAGTGACCCACAAAAGGGATAAATCTATATGGCGAATTCGACTAAGAATATCGTTCTGGAATTTAAGCGGGGCAAAGATAAAAGTAGCGTCGAGGGCAACGGCCGTTTTCAGATTCGATACAGTTCGTTACCCAGATTAAGCAAAACCAATTTAGACAAGCTGTTCGGTCAATTTATCGAGATGGCCCCCCAACTTCTCGGCGTTGACACAACAACAGCCTCCGTTCGCACCCTGACCCAACAGTCTCAAAAAGAAGGCCAAAAACTTTATCGATGGCTGCTCAAATGGCTGCCAGAATTAAAGCCCGTCCTCGCCGACCTTTCAGCCGATCATCGACTCATCTTGCACGGTGACGACGGCATCATGGCCTTGCCCTGGGAATTGCTATTCGATGGCAAACGGTTTTTATTCAAAGAATGCCCCTTAATTCGGAAAGCCGACAAAGTCAATCGCTTACCAGCCGGATTTAATACGGCCGAAGCCCAACTCCCCCTCCCACTCCGCGTCCTCGGCATCAGCTACAGTTCCCTTGGACTTAATGTAGACCCTGACGGCCATTGGGAGCTGGTTCAAGACTCCCTCCAAGAGTTAACCGACCGACGACTAGCCCACCTGCGGTTATTAAACGAAGACGAGCTATTCGACTTCCTCGATTTCGCCAACCTACCAGAAGATATTCAAGATGTCAGCATCCTCCATATCCTCGCCCACGGCACAGCCCCAGATGATAAAGGCGATGTCAAAATCAACCTCGGCGGCAAAGAATATTCAGGAGAGCAGTTAGCCGACATCATCATCGAACGCCTCGCAACATCCGGCAAAAACCCCAATTTACGCCTCGTCATCATGGCAAGCTGCAAGAGTGACCGCCGCAATAAGAGTGGGCTGGTCAAACCTGTTACCCAGGCTATGCTGAAAAAAGGTGTTCCGGCCGTCGTCTCCATGCAATATGACATCAGCCTCGATGCAGCCGCCTATTTTGTGGTTGGCATCTATCGCGAGCTGGCAAACGGAGAGCCACTGGACGTTGCCACGCAAGGCGGCCGTTTTGAGACCAATCGCTTGAGCGGCACCATCGAATGGGCCACGCCCGTCCTATACACCATCCTAGACGACCTGGCCCTCTTCGCCCCGCTAATTCCTCACGAACGCCAAATAAGACAAGAATATCTGGCCACACTGAGAGCAACCACACCCTATATCAAAGAATTTTTCCCCATTCAAGTCGTGGCCGTTGATTCAGAGGATTCAACAAATGCCCAATCTTCCAAGAAAGCAGAGCCGTCAAGGGTTGCCTCCATGCGAACCAATCAAGGCGCCACATTACAACGCCGCCTAGAAGCCAAATCCCTACTCCACGACGACAGCAATCAGCTTCGGCGGCGAACGACTATCTTATTAGGTGATACAGGTGGTGGCAAAAGCGCCATCATCGACCAATTCTTGTGGAATCTTATCCCAGCATCGGAGGAAGGCGAGTTGTCCCCTGCCCTACGGGAATATGCCTATCATCCAGCGAGCTACATTCCAATCAGACTCTCCCTCAAACGAGTTGGAACAGATGAGTACAACTACCGACTGCGTTCGCTCGTTAGACAAAGCATGGCCAAGGTCTGGTCAATGCGCCCAGATAATGACCAGACGCTCCCTTCAGAACAAGAGGTTAGCAAATGGGCCGAAGGCAAATGGACATTCTTGATAATCCTGGAGGATTTACAGTCCATACCAGACGGGGAACGACAGCAAGTTAGCCTCTACCTCTATAATTTAATACAGCGCAATCCCCAACACTACTTCATTCTAACAGGAACCACCGATTCATTTATTGACTTCTCAATGAATTTAGGACAATTTCCCCAATGGAAAACAGTCGCTTTACCTACCCGCTACATTCGAGACTATATAGAGCGGGAGAATCTGCCAGTTGAAGATGAGGGGCTAATAGATTTAGTGCGGCAACCTTGGGCTTTTGGCACATTGAAAGCAATGGTCAACCAGGGACAGGTCGCCTTTAGTCAAGCATCGCTCTTACAAGGACGGATTGATCATCAACTCAACCAGATGTCAGGGATTCGAGAATTTTATCTGTCCGGTCGCGTGCGCCAAACATTAATCAAAGCTGCCCGAACAGTAAAAGAGTCTGGCGATACAGCGCTATCAACAGATGATTTATTTGCTTTAATGAAGGAGATTCAGGGAGAGCGAACCTATAACTTAGAGAATCTTTTTGCGGCATTAATCAGAGACGGTATATTAACGGCCGTTGAACAGAACGGAACCCAGTACATCCAGTTCCGAGAAGCCTATATCTTCGCCATTTTATATGCTTTGGCGATGACCGATGTCTTGCCTGAACACCCCGATTTCGTTGCCACCTACGACCATCACACCCCCGATGCTCGGCTGGCCTTAATCCTGATGGCCCAATTAGACGACAACAATATGCAGCTCATCGTCTTGGGTCTGATGAAACGATTAAGAGAGCCATCCTTAAGATTAGCCTGGCCTGCTCGACTTGATTTGTTGGATTTAGTCGTCAACTGTGCCGGGGCCAAATTTGGACAACTCAAGCAACCCTTACGCGTAAAAATTATTCAAGAATTATCCTGCTGCATCCTGCCAAGACAAGAAATATCCCGCTTTAAGAAATGGCTGCAAGACCAATCCTTCACCGAGATACCCACACCCTTAATGCGAATGAACCTAAATGGCAAACGCCTCACTTCCTCAGAGCTGCGTACACATGTGTTAGAACTGTTAGCAGCTACAAAAGCTCCTCAAGCTTATGAGATATTACGCTGGTTTATCATGGAGCCAGTGCAATGGCGCAAACCAGATGAGCCACCAGGCCGATTAGCCGATTCAAAAATGAGGCAGAAAGCGTTACAACTATTTCGCGAGCAGTGGCAGTTAGCCCAAAATCAGCCCGATTCGCTGTTGCTGCAATTTTTAGCCCAGGAAGCTCTGCAACCGCTAACGCTGCTAATAGAAACTTGGAACGAAGTACGGCAGCAGTCAACGACGGCCGAATTAACTGGCTTCAATCTCCTGAAAGAGTGGCTGCTCGATGAAACCATTTCCTGGCACAGTAGCGTGACGGCCGTCTCCCTGGCCGATGTAGGCGCACGTCAACCAGCCTGGACAGAACAGACAACAACGGTTTTGGTAGAGCAGTTCCTTAACACCACAAATGAGGATGCAGTCTGGCTTATATCAGAAAGCCTCACCTTATTGTCCTACCTACCTGCCGAGAATGAAGCTCTACAAGAAATCAAACGCCAGATGACCGAAATAGCCCTCCAAAAGCCAGAAAAGGCCGACGATAGCATTGGGCGGCTCCGACAGATGACGGCCGTTGACACCCTTGGCCGTCTAAAAGTAGCCAATGCCTTGGAAACATTGGTCGAGATTCTTGGCAGCGATGAACAAGATTTCAGGGTTCGCGCCCGCTCAGCCTGGGCTATCGGCCGAATTTGCGCCGAATACCCCCAACACCCCCTCCTCTACAAAGCCCGCACCGCCCTCATGGAAGCAGCCAAAACAACCTTCAACTGGCCCCAACACGAAGCCATCAAAGCCCTTGGCCTCTGCTATCCCGATGAGACCAGCAAAGCGTTGTTGATAGAAATTAAGGCATCCTTATTAGAAGGTGAGATGAATAATGAGAAGAAATACGTCATCAATCTAATTGACCAGACAATTCCAAAATGTGATGTGAAGTCTAAACCGGGAGTTTCGCTAAGTTATAAAGGGGGACAAACTGAAACGGGGTCATATTCGACGACAGTTAAGCGTGAATAGAGGACCCGCGTTTCATAGATAACTTTATAGATCATTGCCCCAATTGTCAAACTATTCGAGCGTTCAAAGTGAGCGAAGTTTTTGTTGATGGAACGCAACCACCTCTAATTGCCACTTACCGGCAGAATGCCCGCGCTCACCTAGATGTCAACAACCTTTCGGCCACCCAACTGTTCAACAATGCCTGTTGCAAAAAGGTACCCTAAAAGAACGACATTCGCCCCTGCAATCGGAACGCCCCACAAAAGACTTTGGCTGAAGCCAGGCAGCGGCACGGCCGAATCCACCCACAACAAATTAAGCAGAAAAGTCACGCTAAATAGCAAATACACTACTTGAAACGGCCGTCTCCCAGGCAGCAGCGGAACTAACAACGCCAATGCCCCAAAAAGATAGCGTTCATGCGCCTCCGCAGGCAGCATGTAAAAGCCAATGACCAGGGCGGCAGCGGCCCAAAAAACAGTTGGCAGTTGGCCATTCGCAGTTATCCGTGTGTTGCCGTTACGGTCACTCAAAAGAACCCGGCCAAGTTTCCAACATATTAACCCCGTCCATAACAAGAATAAACCCAGCCCAATCTGCCAACCCGTCAACGGGCCGACCAACGGCTCCGTATCAAAGATAGGGTTCATCTCCCTAGCCGCAAAGCTGCCCCGCCCCAATGTAACCAGATACCAAAAATTATGGGCATTCATCGTCAAAAACAACTGCCGCCCCGCCGAAGCCTGGATTTGAGCGATAAGAACCGGCAGTTGACCGACGACAACTAAAGGCAGCAGAACGACCAAACCAAACGCCCCACCAACCAACCATCCCTCTAATAACTTTCGCCAATCACTTACCCTCAAACTCGCCAACAATATAACTGGTCCCAAAACGGCCGCCTGTGGCTTCACCAACACCGCCACCGCCAGCCACAGCCACGCCCAACGAATACGCCCCTCACCCACCGCCATAACCGACAGCAGCATCGGCAGCGCAACAACACTCTCCAACTGCCCCCACCAGGCGCTGTTATAAATAACGGCCGGATTAAAGGCATAAACCGCCATCCCAATAAAAGCCCACCGTCGGTTATGATGCTTGTCAAGATAGAAGAAAAGGATGACGGCCGTCACCAAATCAGCCATAATCCCCGGCAGCTTCAAAAGCGCCGTCAGGGTCGTCGTCGATGTATCAAATTCAGGCGAGAAAACGATTTGGTAAAAATGGCCCACACCAATGAGTGGCAGCAACCCCAGCGGCGGATAATTGGCCGTGCTGTCATTATAAACTGCCAAAGGGTTGCCCAGAACGGCCGTTTTTGTCCATCCCTTTAGCTGCTCAATATCATGCACATGCCCCCGCATCGGAGCCAGCCAAAGGCGAATCAGAATGGCAGCAAACAGTATGCCAGCAAACAGTGAGTACTGTTTTCTCACCATAAGGAAGAAAGGGAACAACTAATTGTTGAATTGGTGAACTGTGAATGACTAATGAACCGTCATCTGTCTTTCATTAACAATTCACCAATTCATAAGTAATGACCTTTAACTGATTAACAATCTTTTAGTCCGAATCAGCAGCCAGCAGTTGAGTCAATAAATCATTACCCTTTTCAACCAAAGTAATTCTAGCATCACTCTCCAGCAAATTTTCAGTTTCCAGAATGTCAAAAAGCGCCTTCGCCACGTCCGGGTCCTTGCTAATCTTGTTGAGCGCTTCACCAACGATTTGAGGTCGCATGGCATTAGCCTTAGCAAACTCGACCGCTGCTCGCCGTTCGGCCGAACTGGTGATAATACTGACCCGATTTGCCCCATCCTGCATAATGGCCGACGTCACCTGCCGCAAGCGATTAACTACCTTCTCTTCAATTTGCTGAATCATGCCCCTATCCCGGAAATGAACCTTGCGAATATAGACCGAACCCAGCATATAGCCCCATTCATGCGATTTGGGCGAAACCTCTGCCCGAACGGCCCGACTCATTACATGGCGTGTTTCAAGCATCTCCCCCAAGGGCATATTGCTCAAGCTGCGAACAGTAGCGCTGCTGACATTCGCCGATAACGATCCGCGCGGATCAGTGTTCTTAAACAGAAAAGCCACCGGGTCGCTGATGAACATCTCATACCAGACACCAATACCCATCGGCGCACCCTCTTCTGAATTGACCGGCAAACTCCGTAAATACTGCTGGTCTAAGCGCATATCGAGAATATGGCGGCTGCCCAGCCAATTGATGACAAAAGCACGCGGCCCCATTTTCAGCCACAACAGATTCAACCCTGGCTCCGAGATGACGCTGACGACCTTGCCAAATAGCACATACACATGACAAGTTCCTTCCTCAACAACAGCATAGACTCCAAGCACCCGCATGAACCATCTAAATATAGGTTCCCCAATGAGAAATCCAAAAAAGGCAACCCCGGCCATGATGATAAATCCTACAAAGCCTTCCATTGATTATTTAGCCTCCCGGATGATGTGACTGGCCTTTTTATAGAGCGCCAGACGAATATTGCGCAGATAGGTAGCTAAAACATCTGGCCCCTTGGTCTTCAAATCTTTTAGCTGGTCGGCTACCGAAATCAATGGTTCAACTTCGGCCTGGGCGTTGAGCGTTTCAATCTCAACCGCCCGCTTGGACATCACTAATTTCTGGTCAGCATTGGCCCGGGCCAAACTGATTTCGGAGGAAACATGGTTGTGGGCGGTGTTGATGGCTGCCAGAGCCGACTCGACCTCCTCTGGCGGATCGATGCCGGTGATAAGCGACGCATCCAACTCAACCCCATACCGAGCCGGAGCAGAGGCACATTCAGACTCCATATGGTCGTTTATCTCATTCAGATTTTTGCGGAGGTCATTAATGGAGATGCCACCCATCAAATCGACATCTAAATCTTCGCTGTCATGCAGTAAGCTATCGGCCGATTCAAATGAGGCAATTCGCTCCCGAAGAATAGCAACAAAATAGCCCATCACATGAACAATCGGGCTTTTAACGCCAAAAAGATAGGCATACAAATTACGCTCGGACACCCGATAACGAATCTGGCCCGTCAATCCAATATTCAACTGATCCTTGGTGACCGCCTCTAAAATCGTGCCGTTATAATTGGCCGACGGTGTCTCCAAATCAAGGGCCATATTCATCGTTTCAGTAGCAATAGAAACTTTATAAACCCGCTCCCAGGGCCAACGAAAATAAGGGCCGCCCGGTTGGATAACCCGTACCTGCGGATAGCTATATCTTTCCCGATCCTTTTCGTTTAGTAAGTCGCCGATAGGGTCATCAAGAGTGGTTGCATTACCGATACGTTGCGCACGGCCGAATCGGGTCTTTACCGCTCGCTCGTTCTGGTCAACAGTGAAGAAACCGGACAGAACATATCTGAGGGTAAACCAGGCTCCGAACCCCACCAATAAGCCAAATGCTGCGCCAATTGCCATGTCACTCTCCTTAATAAGGTATAAACTGGTTTGAGTTGAATTTTACACGGAGTTGGGAAAGCTGGCATCCTGTTCTGGTTCGGCCATATCGCTGGTTCACTACGTCCTGTCACCCAAAACAGCCTTCAATGGCTTGTAGCTAATTCATTCAGGTTAGAAAAATTTACTCAGATTTTTGTTGACGGTATAATCCCTTCCAGTGAAACGATTATCTCAATTGGTTGGCTGGTTTATCAACCCCCATCGCCGCCCACTTAAATTAGCTATTGCGCTTCTGCTTGTTATTGGCGGCGGCTTAGCCATTATTCAAGTAGTCCGAGGCGTAACAAGCTTAAACCAACCGCGCAACCGAGCCTTCCTATCATGGTGGCAGGGAGACGCCGAAACACGAGCCGAATTAATAACCGTTCAGCAAGAAGCCTGCACCAACGCCCCCTTCATCTTGCCCACCGAAGGTTTTATCGGCCTCCTCTATGGCGACCCACGTGGCCCCTACTCAACCTCCCGGCCCCATCAAGGCATCGACATCTTTAGTGCAACTGGCGTGGGCGAAACGGCCGTCTACGCCGCCTACGATGGCTACATCACTAGAGAAGACGAGTGGGCCAGCACCCTCATCCAACGCGTTCCCGACGACCCTCTAGAACCAGGTCGTCAAATCTGGCTTTACTATACCCACATGGCCGACCCCGACGGCAACGATTTCATCGAACCCGCCTTCCCGCCCGGAACCCGCGAATTATTCGTCGAGCAAGGAACCCTCTTAGGCTATACCGGCAATTACAGCGGCAACCCCATTCGGCCCGTTGGCGTCCACCTTCATTTCTCAATCGTATTAGATAACGGCCGAGGCGCTTATCGTAACGAACTCGAATTCGACAACACAATCGACCCCTCAACCTATCTCGGCATGGCCGTCAACGTCGCCTGCGCCCCCGTCGTCCCATCCTGCACCCTGGAGCCAACCTGTTAGGAATTTACCTCAAGCCGATAGTACCAATCCAGATAACTGGTATTCTAGTTAGATAAGTTAAGTCGAACCAGCCTTTTCCAATCGAAATTCGGCAAATAAATTTGACATAAAATTCGTAAACAGACGGCCGTATTAATTGCCAGCTACCCTTATCTGTTGTAAGATACCGGGCTTAATCCCGTGAAACAGGTGATAATATCAACCCAAACCAATTGGATACACCTAAATCACAATCATGTTGGGTGCAAGGAAGAATATGGAATCGCAGACAGAAAACAGATTCATCGAAGTAGACCTGAACCATTATCTCCGCCTCTTTCGGGCCAAGTGGTGGTTTTTAGCCCTCGTAACGGTCGTTCTAGTTGCGGCCGGGTTCTTGTACATCCAAACAGTCGAACCCGTCTACCGCGCCTCAGCCACTCTATTAATAGATAGTGCCGTAGGCCCAGCCCAGCAAGATTTGAGCGACATCAGAGCCGATGAAATTCGAGCACAAACCTACTCCCAATTGATTACCCAACGCTCCGTATTACAAGAGACAATTGAGACCTTAAGTCTTCGCTCCAATATTGGGCAGCTTCGATCACAAATTTCCGTTTCACCGGTTCTTGGCACCCAATTAATAAGGATTACAGTCGAACGAAACAACCCCCAAACGGCCGCAGTCATCGCCAACACCATTGCCAGCACCTTCATCGTTCAATATTCAGCCGTTCAGTCAGCCAATTACACCCAGCTTCAAGACGAGCTGCTTGCCCAACTTGTCTCTCTCGACGAAACCATCCAAGAAACGACAGATGCCATCATTTCCTTACAAGGCAGCCGAGACCCGGATGACATCGCAGAGCGGCTCAACCTCAACAGCATCCTAGCCCAATATAGACAAAGCTATGCCACCGTTCTGCAAAGCTACGAACAAACTCGCTTATCTGAGTTTGCCTCAACTTCCAGCATCGTTATAAGTGAAGAAGCAATCGTTCCTGGCAGCCCCATTTGGCCCAGGCCCCAACTCACCCTCATAATAGCCGCTGTAGGTGGATTTGTTATTGCCGCCTTAATCCTCCTAGTTCGAGACTACCTGGATGATTCTCTAAATAATGCTGAGACACTGAAAAATCGCTTTGGTCTAAACGTCATCGGCCAAATAGGCCATTTCGATGCCAAAGCATCCTCCCTTGTTACCCTAGATCACCCGCGCTCTCCGGTCGCCGAAGCCTTCCGCAACATTCGGATGAACTTAAAATATATGACCGTCGATCACAAGCTGAAAACCCTCTTGGTCACCAGCGCCAATGAATCAGAAGGTAAAAGTACAATGGCCGCCAATCTAGCCATAGTATTGGCCAGAGGTGGACAGAACACAGTACTAATTGACGGCGACTTACGCCTGCCAAAAGTGAACCGCCTCTTTAATTTAAGCAACAATCGTGGGCTAAGCGAACTGTTCATTGATAGTGACTTAGACTTTGCCGAGGTAACTCAGCAATCTGACGTTCCTGGTCTTTCCATCATTACCTCTGGCGCAAAGCCACCAAATCCATCTGAACTCCTTGATACCAACCGGGCCAGAGAGATAATCGCCAAACTGACAGAAACGGCCGATGTCGTTGTCATCGACTCACCCCCGCTCTTGGCTGTAACCGATGCAGTCGCCTTGTCCCAATATGTAGATGGCGTCGTCGTAACAGTTCGAGTGACAAAAACCAAAGGCGGAATGCTAAAGACCGCCCTCGAACGGCTCCAGCGAGTTAACGCCAATTTATTAGGCGTTTTAATGGTCGATATTGATAAAAAAGCGGCCGACTATGACGATTACTACTTCAGTTATGGCGAGTATTCAGCCTACCTTGACCAACAAACCAAAGTGTCCACCCCCGACATTCCCTCCAATGGTAAAAACGGCCACTATTCTCCATCCCCAGCCCCAGAAGGAAAAATCGTTACCGAGTAACGCGGCAGAACTAGAAAATTTTTATCAGTGAGGTCACCTTCAATGACTTCAATCCCTTCATTGCTGCGAACCCGTCGGGTCGGAACCCCCAACGTCTGCTGATAGGGGCCAAGCAAATCAGTTGGCAAATTACCAACCCCAATCTCCAACCGCCTAAAACTCAAATTAAGGATAATGGCCGATTGACGGCCGTTTTCATCACTAAAAGTCCAGCCAAGAACCGTCGGATAATCAAAATCAATTGGCCCATGCGGAGCAGGCGTATTCGCAAACTCAATCTCTCGCGCCGCAGTCATCCCCTCCATAACCCTACTTAATGACTGTACCGCTCGCCCAGTTGGCAGCAAATCAAAGCGTTGATTACGAAACAGGTAAGCGCCCGTTTGTTGCGGGCCTAATAACTGATGAACGCACGTATATTCAACCCGTTCATCCTCCAAAAACAAAAGACTTTGGCTCAAAACAAGAAGTGCTTGCGCCCAGGTTCTTGAAACTGCCAACTGGTCTGGCAGCTCCTGCCAAATATTATATTCTGTTAGCCAGACAGGAACCTCAGGAGGTAGATTCGTCAGCGGGGCATTTTGGCCCCGAGTCTGCCGTCGCCAGCTTTGGAATGGGACGCCCAAAACCGCCGCAATATCTGCCTCGTTAAAAGACTGACCCGGCTCCAGCCCAGGGCCTAAGAAAGGATAAAGCGTGACGGCCAGTCCTTGGCTCGCAGCCAACGAAAAGACGGCCGAATTCCAATCCGAAAAGCCATCAACACCAGGCAATGCGCCAACAACGGCAATGGTCGTTTCTGGGAATGCCTCCCGGATAGCCTCCGCCCATACTGCCGCCTGAGCCACATATTCATCACCGTTCGCAAATGGAGGCGGATCCGCTGATTCCGGTCTGGCCTGATACGGCTTGTAACCCAACTCAACAGCCCGCACCGCTATGCCAGCCGCCTCAACAGTCTCTAAAAAAGCTAGCTGGTCAGACAAATCGGCCGTAACCATATTCAACACCAAAATTGGCTCAGTGTTTGTTGCTTGTAAACCAGCCAGATAAGATTCGAGATTGTTATCGGCTCTTCGCGGCTCCTGCCCTGCCTCAAGCGGCGTAATTTGACCAGATTGCCAATTCCAATAACCGGATGCGATGCCGCCAGGAATGCGGAGAGTGCCAACATTGAGTTCTCGAATAGCCTGTTGCAAGTTAGGATTTGTCCAGGATGGTTCGGCCAGCGCCGAACTATTAAGACATAGCCTATCGGGACGGATAGAACGGCTAGTCGCGGCCAACGCCATTTCAACCCCTCCAGTTTGCCCGGCTTCTATCTCCGTTTGACCATCAACCTCACCTTCCTCTGGTTGGGCGGGCCGATTCGTCTGATAAAGGGTAAAGTAGCCATAACCGAAAGCCAGCCAAATGAGGATGATGAGTAGGTTAATAAAAACTTTCCGCATGAAACCTCGTTCACTCTGTCGCTTTTGCTCTTCGTCGCCGGAGACGAGACCGTTGCCAAACTGTTAAGATAAACCCGGCCGTTTGAAACCCTATTGTCACCAGCCCCGCCCCAATAAACACTGGCTTAAAAAAGCCAATCTCAACCTCAGGTTGAAAGACGAGGTAAATAAAGATAGCCACATGGACCACCACAAGGACAAACAAAGTATAACTTTGCTGTTGGAGAAACTTCCAGCCTTTACCCAACATCTTTTGGGCGACATCGTTAGAGGTCAACCCCAATACAAGCGCATACAAAAGGGCTATCAGGCCGATCCAATTGGAGATTGCAAAATGGTTTTCCAACAAACTAACTTCACCCTGTCTGCTCGTCTCAGTGAAAAAACGTAGGACATCCCACTGAAAGCTACTAGCATAGATAAGGATGTGGACAACGGCCGAAACCACAAAAGCAATACCAAGCTCCCGTCGCCAGGGAAGCAAGAATCGCAGCGAGGAGACAATCTTAACCAGCGGACCGATTATCAATGTCAAACAAAGTAAAATATAGGAAGCATCAGCCACAGCTCGATTAAAGAAGTGAAGCGCATGTAACTCTTCCCGCCCCATCATAAACAGGTAGGTTAATCCAATTAAAAGCCCAAGGGCCAAAAGGTGACGAAATAGAGTCCGCATTGAATTTAATAGTACCCCCAACCGATTACATTGTAAAATAAGAGCAAAATTGGCTTTCGCAACTAAAATCCTGTATCTTTCTCCTTCAGTTTGGGCAATTCAGACACCCATACTAAATACGTGCAACGGAAATAATAAAATTGGACAATAGAACCCACAAACACTTGTTACAAGGTGGGCTAAATGAAGTTGACCCCTTTGTAGCACGGCTAATTCAGGGTGAATCGGAACAACAACTCGATAAGTTGATTCTAGTCCCCTCAGTATCAGCCGCACCGGACGCAGTTCTCCAAGCGCTCGGCTCACCATTCCAAAACGTGTGTGCTGAAGGCCATCCCTCCAGCCGACTCAGCCAGGGCATTGAGGCAGATTTGGCCGATGTCGCTCGCCATCTAGCAACCAATCGCCGCTATGCCAATCGCCGCTTCTACAAGGGCGTAAACTATGTCGACCTGATTGAAAGTTTAGCCCAACGACGTGGCGCAGCCCTCTTCTCCCAAGGTGATTTGGCCCCCGAACATCTCTTCGTCAATGTACAAGCCCTATCCGGCGGGACGGCCAACCTAGCCGTATACCAGGCCCTTATGTCAACCGACGATACCCTAATGGGCATGTCCCTAACCGAAGGCGGCCATCTCTCGCATGGAGCCACCGTTAATTTGTCCGGCCAACTATATCGAATCGTCTCCTACGGTGTGGATCTAAAGACAGAACGACTTGACTATGAAGCAATTCGTCAATTGGCCTTGCGAGAACGGCCGCGTTTAATCATTGCTGGCTTCACCTCCTATCCCTGGCAGCCAGATTGGGCAGCATTTCGAGCCATTGCAGACGAGGTAGATGCCTACTTAGTCGCTGACATTGCCCACACAGCTGGTTTGGTCATTGCCGGAGTGATGCCAAACCCAGTAGGAATTGCCGACGTAACCACACTGACCACCAACAAGACCATGCTAGGACCGAGGTCTGCCGTCGTCATCAGCACCGAATCAACGATGGCCCAGGCTATTGACAACGCCATCTTTCCAGGCGCTCAAGGCGCCCCCCACCCCAATAAATTTGCGGCCGTTGCTGTAACCTTTGGGCTGGCCGCCACCGAACAATTCAAAGCCCTTCAAAGACAAATTGCGAGCAATGCCCAAGCCTTGGCAAACGGCCTAGAAAAGCAAGGAATACGGCTTGTTTATGGTGGAACCAACACCCACCTCTTTGTCATCGACTTAAAATCCATCCCCTCCCCCACAGGCTATATGCTATATGGCGAACCAGCCTCCCGCATTCTTGAATTAGCTGGCGTAGTCGTCAACCGAAACACCATTCCAGGCGATGAGAGTTCAGCTTTGGCAACAGGCTTACGAATGGGAACGCCCTGGTTAACTCAACGTGGTCTCGTTGAAGCAGATATGGAGCGGTTGGCTGAACTAATCTATCGAATATTAAGTAACATCCACCCCTTCACCTATAACGGCTTAAATGGCCTACTGCCGCGTGGAAAAATCGACTTCGAGGTGTTAACAAAAGTTCAACAAGGGATTGCTGAATTAGCCCAGGCCCAATCAATTTCGGATATCGACAATGGTGAAACGGCCGCAATCTATATCAGCGGCCAACGAGCCAGACAGTTTGTCCAGCAACTAACGACCACCAACATCGCCCCCCTATTATCAGGAGAGGGTATTGGTTCATTCATGTTGGATCGACACGGAAAGCTGTTAACCACCCTCTACATCCACTTAGTCCAGAGCGATTCAGCGGGCGACCTGTACTGTCTCATTTCACCAGACGAAAAAACAGAAATCGTTCACCAATGGCTGTCGGCCGTATCCGATGGCTATGTCCTCTTCGACAATGACGATATTTGGCGCAAGGTCGAAGGGCCAGTCCTAGTTGAAGCAAAGCCATTAGAGCCATTCCTGGCCCAGCCAAGCCAAGATTGGTTCAACGAAGTTAGTGACAAGATAAAGTCAGAGGAAATAAGAGCCAAAACACTATTTGATGCCTTCCCCAATAATTTTGACGTGAGCCAACCCTATTTTGTAGGCCAAGCCCATCTACATGAGCGAGTTCGCCCGCTCAAACAATCAGCTTGGCAATACAATCCGCCGAATGCTAACACCAAATCCCTACGCCAAACCGCCCTACACGACACTCATGTTCAAGCAGGGGCTAAGATGACCCCCTTTGCCGGTTGGCACATGCCCCTCCGATATGACTCAATTGGGAAAGAACACCAAGCCGTCCGTACCAACGCCGGGCTGTTTGATGTCAGTCATATGGGACTGATTGAGATTAGCGGTCCCGCAGCCACCACCTTCCTAGACGTTGTTTTCTCCAATTACGTCGCCCGCCTCGACCCCGGCCAATCCTGTTATGGCTATATTTTAGACATTAAAGGGCAAGTAATCGACGATGCCATTATCTACTGCCTGGAACACAACCTATATTGGATGGTCGTCAATGCCGCCAATGCCCCCAAAGTCTGGGATTGGCTGTCACAAGTTAATATCCAGCAGGTAATCATTGACCATCAAAGACCCTGGACAACAGTTGAGCAATCAGTCAATTTACGGAATTTGAAAAACGACCCCTCTGACAACACCTTAAACTGGCAGTTATTAGCCTTGCAAGGGCCAGCCTCCCAGCAAGCCCTAAACATAGTATTAGCCAATCGGGCAGCCCAAATTGGGCTGCGTCATTTAGAGCGACAACAAATCTTTTCAACAACCTGGCAAGGCACGCCGATCTATATTGCTAGAACAGGCTACACAGGTGAAGAAGTCGGCTATGAGATATTCGTAACGGCCGAAACCGCTCCCCAACTTTGGAATGCCCTCCTCAACGCAGGTGTCACTCCAGTCGGCTTAGCTGCTCGCGATTCCCTCCGAATTGAAGCAGGCTTACCCTTATGGGGCCAGGAATTGGCCGGGCCACTAGCCGTTTCCCCCATTGAGGCAGGCTTTGAAGGCTTTGTGAAATACCACAAACCTTTCTTCGTCGGACGCCAGCCCTTATTAGCCAAAGAAAGTGCCAGAAGCCGCACCATAATTCGCTTTCAGGTTGATACCCAGAAAGCCAGACGGCCGTATTTCGGCGATCCAGTCCTGGATGAGCGTGGGCGGCAGATAGGCCAGGTAACAAGCTGCTCCTTGAATACTCAAAAACAATTACAAGGGCTGGCCTTAGTTGGGTTAAAATATACGAAACCTGGCATGAAATTAGCGGTTGTACCCTTACGTGGACGGCCGTTAAAGACGATGTTGGCAAAAGAGAATCAAATCGTAGTTCCGATCCCAATATCTGTATTAACACGTTTTACTGACGACTAATGTCATGGAAGATATTCAAGAAGAAACAACAATCCCGCCTCTCCGGGTAGTAGAAGGGGCCTCAAGAGCCATAATCGATTGGGCTGAACTGTGGGCTTACCGTGACCTATTCTATTTTCTGGTCTGGCGTGATATAAAAACCCGCTACGCCCAATCAATCCTGGGCGTTGGTTGGGCCATTATTCAGCCCGTCTTTCGGATGGTCGTTTTCACCATCGTCTTTGGCAACTTGGCCCAAATCGACTCCGACGGCGTTCCCTATGCCATCTTTAGCTATACAGCCCTGGTTCCCTGGAGCTACTTCGCCAGCTCACTAACGGCCGCTAGCAACAGTCTAGCCACATCAACCAACATGGTCCAAAAGGTCTATTTTCCCCGGCTTGTCATCCCATTTTCCCCAGTGCTATCTGGGCTAGTCGACTTTGCCATTGCCTTTCTCTTACTCTTTGGTCTAATGCTCTGGTTCGATGTCTGGCCCACCAGCGGCATTGTCCTACTACCGCTGTTAGTCTTGCTCATGATGATTAGCTCAGCCGGATTGGGCTTGTGGCTAACTGCCCTATCAGTCCAATATCGTGATGTCCAATACGGCATGAACTTCGTCGTTCAACTGCTGATGTACGCAGCACCCGTTGTCTACCCAGCCAGCAATGTACCAGAACAATTTCGACTCTTATACGGTATCTTCCCAATGGCAGGCGTGATTGAAGGGTTTCGCTCGGTTCTCTTGGGAACAAATCCCATTCCTTGGGACTTATTAGGCGTTGGCACCGTCTCGGCCCTTGTCATATTCATCAGCGGAATGCTCTATTTTAATTATATGGAACGTTATTTTGCAGATGTTGCTTAAATCCTTATGACCTATCCAGCAATCCAAGTAACAAATCTTTCAAAACGGTATCGAATTGGTCTCAATGAAGACAATCGCCGAACACTGGCAACCAGCCTCCTCGCCACTTTTCGCAACCCGGTGAAAAATTGGCGGCGGCTGCGCCAGCTAACCAGCTTTAGTGAGGAGGAAGAAAGCGAGGACATTATCTGGGCCTTACGAGATGTCTCATTTTCGGTTGCCCCAGGCGAGGTAGTTGGTCTAATCGGCCGTAATGGAGCCGGAAAGTCAACCTTGCTCAAGATTATTTCACGCATCACCCACCCCACAAGCGGCCGTTTAGAGCTGCGAGGTCAAGTCTCCTCTTTGCTAGAGGTAGGAACAGGCTTTCATCCAGAACTATCCGGCCGTGAAAATATCTACCTCAACGGCACAATCCTCGGAATGCGGCGGCGAGAAATAGACCGGAAATTTGACGAGATAATCGACTTCTCAGGCGTGGAACAATTTATCGACACCCCCATCAAACGTTACTCAACCGGGATGCGTGTCCGCCTCGCTTTTTCCGTTGCCGCCCATTTAGAGCCAGAAATACTGCTAGTTGATGAGGTTCTCTCAGTCGGCGATGCCCTGTTCCAGAAGAAAAGCCTCGGCAAAATGAAAAGCGTTGCCCAACAAGGACGCACAGTCCTATTTGTCAGCCACCAAATGGATGCCGTTCGAGCGCTCTGTTCAAGGTCGATGCTGCTGGCAGGCGGAAGAGTAGTAGCAGATGGAAAAACCGATCTCATTGTGAATCGTTATATGGAATTAGCCAAAGAAGACGTTCAAGGGTCTTATTGGACAGGGGAAGAAACCTTCGGCTCGGAAGACCGGGGTATGACCTTATGCTCAGTGGCAGTCCAAGATAGCCAGGGAAATGTTAAAGACATGTTCAATAATCATGAAACCGTTCACATTGCCCTAACATACCGTTTAGACAAAAAATTTAACGGGCTTGGCATTAAATTACGTTTGGCAAATGAAAATGGCAGTGTCGCGATTACATCCAGGGATAATTTAGAGCTATCGACCGGAAGTCGTGGGCCTGGTATGTTGACCAGCACCTGCATCATTCCCGCTAAAACCCTCAACCAATCAGAATATTCAATTTTCGCTTGGGGTCGTATTGCAAATGGTCCTTTATTGACAACCGTCAACAAGGCTTACGCCTCTTTCTCCATCCAAAACTCGACCAAATCTACCTCCAGCCGTGAACCGTTTTTAGGGATAATCAACCCAGGTTTACCAACCTGGGAAATAAAATCCATGCCATAAAACGATGCATATCTTAATGACATTCCCTCTCTCTCTCGACTACCCCGGTGGCGGCACTTATGCCTTTTTGGAAACAGCCCAACAGTTAAAAAAAGCCGGGGCCATGGTATCAATCGTTAACGTGAACAGTGATCGGCAAAAAGTATTATTTCCACCATCCTTGCCCTCTTCAATCTCTGGGGAAAAAACTGCCAAAAGCCTACATGAGCAAGATATTACCGTAATTTCTCTTCCCGCAAGTCGATTTACTTTCGTTTTAGATAGTCTGAGCATTCGAAAAGCGGTTAATAACTGCCTTCGCCAACATTCAGTAGATGCCATTATCAGTTGGCATCATGAAGCTGCCTTTTTAGGAACAATCGCAAACAAACAAAAAATCCCCCTTGCCCAACGTGCGGCCGGAAATTATACGCTCGTTCTCAATAGTCCTCGGGGCTGGTTATGGTCAAAACTCAACTATTGGCTGCTCCGCCGAACATTTCAGCAGGCAGATATCATCTGGGCCAATTCGTCATTTACCCAACAAGATGCTATTGAAGTTTTCCAAATAAATCCTGATAAAGTCAAAGTTGTGCCAGAGGGCATCAACCCGCTCTTCTATTCGGCCGAACGCCACCAAGATGAAACCCAGGAAGTTCAACGCTTCTTCTTTTTCGGCCAATGGTCAAAACGCAAAGGACTCCTCGATACATTGGCCGCTTTTGGCGATGTAGCCGCCCAAGGCAAACGGAATTGGCAGCTCCAAATTGCCGGTTGGGGCGACGAAGAAGCCCTATGGAAAACGGCCGAACAGCACGGCATAGCCGATCTCATTCAGGTCGTCGGCCGATTAAATCATCCGGACCTCCTAAAAGCCTTAAAGTTAGCCCAAGTCGTAATTTTACCCTCCCACATTGAATCCTTTGGCCTTGCGGTCATTGAATCCCAGGCCAGCGGCATTCCTGTAATTGCATATGATACCGGCGCTGTCCCAGATATAATCGAAGATTCCGTCACCGGATGGCTCGTCCCCCTAAATCGCATTGACCTCTTGACAAAAGCCATTCTAGATGCCCTGGCACATCCAGCCCAAACCTATAAAATGGGCTTAGCTGGGCGAGATAGAGTCGTTCAACGATATAGTTGGGAACATACAATAACCCAATTTCTTGAAGATATAAAAAAGTTAAAGAAGTAACAAAATGACCTCAGCAGTAAACAAACCCTCTGACCATACAACGCTCGTACAAAAATATTTTGACGATAACGCCCAAAGCTGGCACGATTATTATCAAGCTGGCAAAAGTCTAACTCATATCATTCTGAAAGATCGAATGCAATATGCCCTGGCATTCATGCGCCAACATTTGCCGCCAGGCAACGACAAAAAAGTGCTAGATGCCGGCTGTGGCAGCGGATTGATTGGGGTTAAGATGGCCCAACTTGGCTATCAAGTCGAAGGTTGGGATATTTCAGAAGAGATGATAGCTCTGAGCGAACAAAATTTTGCTACAGCCGAAATTCCGACCAAACAGTATCATCTCAATCTAGGAAATTTACTAGAAAGTAACCTGCCAACAAACACCTTCGACGGCATGATGGCCTTAGGCTTCTTGCAATATCAAACCGATGAAGGCCAGGCATTGCGCCATTTCCATAGGCTGCTACGGCCGAACGGCATCCTCGTCATCTCTGGGCCAGTTGGCATCAAGTTATCAAACTATTTCGGCCTGGCCGACAACATAAAGCAACGCCGTCAACGAGAAAAGGTCAAAAAACAGCAAAACCTATCCCAAGAAGCTGCCAACCGAGCCTTACTCCACACGATTTCAACCAATAACTATTCGGTCAAACGGTTCCAAGAGTTGTTGGAAACGGCCGATTTTCAAATGCTCGGCTACAAAGGTCATGGCTACGCGAACTTTGAATTTATCGCCAAACGTTTGGCCCAAAAACATCAAAAACGCCTCCATCGGGCGCTCAGTAAAACAAGCAAACTGCTCCCCATTCAACGCTATGCCAATGATATGGTCGTAGTTGCCAAAAAGAAATAGGTCTTTGACGAATGATATCCAAGCGGATAAGGCGATTGGCTTGGCGGGCATTACACCGCTTTGCCCCCCCAGAAATGGTGGTCGCCTTAAAATATCGACAAACGGCCATCTCAACTCACCACACAGCCTTTCCGCCCAAAAATATGGTCGTCGCCAAAGATGTTTCAAGCGGCTCAGTCTTAATCCTTGCCCCCCATCCTGATGATGAAATCATCGGCCCCGGTGGTACAATTGCCCTACATTTACAAAATGGCGACCCCGTCACCGTTCTCTACCTGACAGATGGCCGTGGCACGATTTCAACCGACACCTCCTTGATTGAAGTACGTCGCAAAGAGGCAAAATCAGTAGGAAATACCTATGGATTAAACCAAATTTTCTGGGATATTCCTGACACAACCTTGAGCGATGACCCAGAGACAGTTGGCAAATTAACAGCCGTCTTAGATAAAATACAACCGGATTATATCTACTTACCTTCTTTTTTTGATCGTCAATCAGATCATTTTGCCGCCAACAGCTTATTAGCCAACACTTTAAAGCAAAGAAAAAATTTAACGGCCGTAATTTTAGGGTATGAAGTCTGGGATAATATCTCCTTTCCCAACTATGTGGTAGACATTTCCCAGACAATAACTAAAAAAACTGATATGATGGGCCACTATAAGACACCCATGCAAGCAACAGATTTTGTCACCCTTTTCCGCCACCGAAATGCGCTTCACTATTCGCTCTTTGTTAGCAGCGCCTATCAGGAAAGAGAAGGCTACGCCGAAGCCTTTTACCGTTTAGAGGCCAAGCAATATACAATACTATTCGACAACTATGCAAGAATGCTCATGGACAATCATAGTCCGCTTGTATAGGTTGGCGAATTGCATGATGATTAAAAATTAGAAACAAACCATCGATAGGAATGGCATAGCTCTCAGTAACCAGGGTTGTAACTAGCGCCAAACCTTGCCCAATAACCGCCACGAGGCTAATTTTTCATACATGGTTATTACAAACAATTTTGTTTTTCTACATTATCCAAAAACCGGGGGAACCTTTTGCGCAACACATATCAAACGGCTGTATACCCAAAGCAACCGTCAACGGTTGGCAAACCTCCTACGACGAGAACCAGTCCGTTGGTATCACTATACCCGCCAACATAGTGGTATACATGCCATCCCGCGCTATGCCCGCCACCTGCCAAAATTAGGCTCTGTTCGCAACCCCTATGACCAATGGGTATCTAAGTATGAATATCAAATTTACCGACATCATCCAGAAAGGGTCCTGAATTTGGAACAGGTGAAAGAAGCTTATCCCCATTTCCCTGATGTATCTTTTACAGAATTTATTCGGCTCGCACATACCTATTGGAATAAAGTGCAGAATAGATTTGATAAACCTGATCATGAGAAGGTAGGCATTATCACGGCCCAATTTATCGGCATGTTTTGCCCACGGCCACGAGACATTTTGAGGCTGCCGAAGTCTGAGATTACGGCCGATTTAATTCGCAGCAAAATGCCCCCGGATATTTCATTTCTAACGATGAATAACCTTAACCATGACCTCCATGATTATCTATCCCAATTTAACCATGATACGGCCGACCTAGCAGCAATCCTAGAATCTCCGAAAATTCTGCCTGTCAAGTCTGGAGCCGGATCGCTCCGCCATAAAGGAGCCTGGCGTGGCTACTATGGTGAAGAAACGGTCAATTTCATTAATGACAAAGAAGCGCCTTTATTCGAACTCTTTCCCCAATTCCAAATCGAAACCTACGACGACAGTTGGCAACAATTCAAAAAGCCAATGACCAACGACGCCTAATTTTGATACCTTAATTATGAGCCGGTCATACAAACCCCTCTTCATCGTTGGCTACCCACGCAGTGGCACCACCTGGACAATGTGGCTGCTATCTCAGCATTCCGAGGTTGTTGCGTCCTTCCATGGCGGCTTCTTTCATGCCTTAGCAAATACAATAAGTTGGCGGCAAACGCCCGGAAATTTTGGCAAATTTATCGTTCCCAACCTCAATCGCGAAAATTTAAACTCAGTAAGTCAAGCAGAACAACGCATCGATTGGATGACCGCTTTACCCCAAGACATATTCAATAAGCAGTTACGAGAAATGGCCCATGAATTTTTCGATGCAATCGCCGCACAAGGCCAAACCCCCTCCGTCGTCATCGAAAACACGCCCGAAAACTTGGAGTTTCTAAGTTGGATTCTAGATATGATGCCCGAAGCATACATTTTACATGTAATTCGAGACCCGCGAAGCATCTGGTCATCAATCCATAAAGCCATGAAAAGCTGGTTAAAACCTAATATGGAAGGGGCCTTTCCACCCACCTTAGCAAAAAACAGCGCCCTCTGGTGCGATTATATGCAAATGGGCCGCGACCTTGAAAAGCGCACAAGTCAATATACAGAGGTCAGATACGAAGCGTTGAAAAGTGATGGCCCCACCGAGTTAGCCCGCCTTTTTGATTGGTTAGACTTGCCAGTCGACAGCAACTTCTGCGAACAGGCCCTGGCAAACAGCGCAATGGACAAAATGAAAAAAGAATTGCCCTCCCCACAAGGCTTCTTTGGCAAAGGGCAATCCACTAGCTGGAAAGATACATTGGCTAATTCAGAGATAAAACAAATTGAATATCTCGCTGGAGATTGGATGGAAAAACTTGGTTACAAACGCCATTTCCCAATCCAAACCAACCGTCCCTGGCAGCTCACCATCAGCGATTTCAAGAGTAGAATCGCTAGATTTTTACGACGTAGAATCCCTTATTGGTAATTAAATGACAACCACTCCCGCAATTATAATCACTTACCCCTACCCATTAGGCAACTTTAATGGTGGGGCCAGAATGACCAGAGAAATAGCCACGCATATTGGGCAGCAAGGAATTCCTGTCTATCTAATTGCCGTGTCGTTCAAATTTAATGAATCCTTTCCTAGACAAGATGCAGATGAAGAGGTATTAGGCCTTGAATTTGATGACCAACTTGCGGAAGTCAACGTCCATGTTATTAGAGTAAAATCCAATATATTTGACCGTTACCTTGATGGCTTAGGCGTTCTTCGGGTGGTCAAACAATTGGTTGCCGAAAAGCCCATCTCGGCCGTTCTCAGCTATTACTACGAAGGCGCTTTCTTACCCCGCTTCTTGAAAAGAAAAAAAATCCCCTTTGGCATTATTGCAACCTGGCAATCCTACGAACGAGCCATGAAAATGCCTAGTAAATTCCGAAAACCACTTAAATACTCAATCACTTACATCAAAAAGTGGTTAATCCGCTATATGTATCAGCGGGCTGAACGACTCTTTGCCTCATCAGACCATTCTGGCAAAGAGCTAACCAAGTTTCTTGGTGTGAAGCCTGAACGAATTGAGACATGCTATCTGGGCGTGTCCCCAGCCTTCGCCAATTTGCCCCGACCCAAACCAGAAAAAATTAATCGCTTCCTCTTTTTCGGCCGTATTATCAAATCAAAAGGGGTGGCAGATGCCATTCAAGCTTTAGGAAAACTGGCCGCAAACGGCCACCAAGATTGGCGGTTCGACATCTATGGTCAAGGGTTCTCAAACTGGGCCAAGTCAATAATTGCAGCCGAAGGATTGGAAGATAAAATATCTATTCATGGTCCGCTGTTTGATCATAAACTCCATGAGGTATTGATCGACGCTCATCTAGCAATATTACCCTCCCACATTGAAGCATTTGGTCTGGCATTCGCCGAATCCCAGGCAGCAGGACTTCCTATCATTGGCTATACGGCTGGCGGAATGCAAGAAATTGTTATCCACGGGAGAACAGGTTGGCTAGCCCCAATCCATAATATTGACCAGTTGGCAGCGTATCTAGTCCAGGCTATTGAGAATCCAGAGCAAACCTATCAGAGAGGCTTAGCTGGACGAGAACGAGTAAAGGCGTTATTCACCTGGGAAAGAACGGCCGATACCATCCTCAAAGGTATAAACCAAATTGCAAAGCAACCTCTACATTAAATTGGCCCTTACTTCATGAAGATTTTCAGCACCGGCCTGCAACGAACAGGCACCATGTCCCTAACCAAAGCCTTGAATCAGCTAGGATTCCCGGCAAAGCAGTTCCCAAAGGAACTGTATCACGACATTCACCACCCCACTATCAACGAATATCAAGCCTTCACAGATTTCCCAATCCCGTTGCTCTACCATGAATTGGACAAAGCATTTCCGGGAAGTAAATTCATCCATACCATTCGAGATGAACAAAAGTGGCTCAATAGCGTCCGCTGGCTTTTTTCAACCGGCCAAGTCAAATTCAATGTCGCCAAAAATGACCATGCTCAAATCTTTCATCAAGACTTTTATGGAACAACCTACTTTGACGAGAGCGTCTTTCTGGCCCGCTACCGAGAATATAATGCAGAAACGGCCGCTTATTTTGCAGAGCGACCAGATGATTTCCTCATCATCGACTTAACGGCTGGTGAAGGCTATGAAAAGCTTTGTCCCTTCTTAGGCGTGCCATTTCCAGATGAGCCATTTCCCAACACCAATAAGAGTGAAAGTTTGGGCAAGGTAAAGGCGAACAAACTAAAAAATCAATCCCGCAAACGCCTGCGAGAACTCGGCAACCGCACCCGTTTTCGGCCGCTTTTGCAAACATTCAAAGGCATTCTTTCACCTATCCCCCTCACTAGCCCAGCCGAAAGATTAAGTTGTCGGCCGTTCTTCATTATCTCATCCGGCCGTTCTGGCAGCACCCTACTCCGAGCCATCATAAACGCCCACCCCGCCATTTGCATTCCACCAGAGTCTCAGCAGCTAGGCTTCATTGTCCAACGATTTAATAAAAGTTTTCGTTTCCTTCCCTGGTCACTTCTGCCATCATTAATTGCGGCCGAATTTCAAAAAAGTCAAAGCTTCTCATTTTGGGAGATGGAGATAGCTGGCTTTTATAGACAAGCCAGCAAATTGCCATTGCCCGACCAAAACCTGGCTCGCTTAATCGACATCTTCTATAACAGTTACAGACAAATTCATAAGCCTGCAGCAATTCGTTGGGGCGATAAATCGATTCGCAATGTTAAATATTTAGCACAGCTGAACGCCCTCTACCCAACCGCTCAATTCATTCACATCGTTCGAGACGGCCGTGACGTGGCCGTCTCACTATACAACCAGGGACTATTCCAAAATCCAGTGGCTGCAGCAGACCATTGGCTAGATCGTGTCACCAGAGCCAAGAACTTCGGCCAACAAATACCTGTCGGCCGTTTTCTGGAAATTCACTATGAGCGCCTCATTCAGGAGCCAGAATCCACCGTCCAACAAGTATGTGAATTTTTAGCTTTAGATTATCAACCAGAGATGCTGGAATTTTGGCGACAAGTTGATAAACTTGGTGATACAGATCGTGCCTTACACGAGAATCTGAAAAATCCGATTAATTCGACCGCTATCGGCAAATGGAGACAGCAGCTAAACAGCTCTCAACAGGCACAAATTGAACAGCAGTTAGCGCCATTGCTTACAAACTTAGGCTACGATTAGATTTGCTAATCGCCTACAATGTGACAACAACCTTATGAACGGAATAATCGAGGTTCCTTTTCCCTCAGACCACTGCCTACACACACTATTTGAACAACAAGCCGAACAACAGCCCAATGCAGCGGCCGTTATCTTCAAAAACAAAACGCTGACCTACAGCCAACTAAATCAGCGAGCCAACCAATTAGCTCACTATCTAATTCAGTTGGGAGTCGGGCCAGATGTACCCGTTGCCATCGCCTTGCAACGCTCATTTAATATGGTCATTGGCCTTTACGGCATTCTAAAAGCTGGCGGCGCCTATGTCCCCCTCGACCCCACTTACCCGCCCTCCAGGCTGGCAATGATGCTAGAAGACGTCGGTGCACCAGTGCTGTTGACCCAAACGAGCCTGGCGGATTCCTTGCAACCACAAGGCGCCAAGGTAGTCCTCATTGACCAAGATTGGCCGCAGATTGGACAACAATCCAGCTACAATCCGACCGTTTCCGTCACTCCCCACCATTTAGCCTATATCATTTACACCTCCGGCTCCACCGGACGGCCGAAAGGAGCCATGCTAAACCACCGGGGCCGGGTCAATAATTTCGCTGACTTCAACTGCCGATACAACATCGGAGCGGCCGACCGCGTTCTGGGATTAGCCTCACTCTCCTTCGATATGTCCGCCTACGACATCTTTGGCATGATGAGCATTGGCGGCACAACCGTCATCGTCGAACAAGAAGCCCTTCTCGAACCAGCCCAATGGGCCAGATTAATGTCAGAACATAATATTACCATCTGGCATTCAGTCCCAGCATTGCTCGGCATGTTAGTTGACCACTTAGAATTTCGGCCAGAGCAGACCCCCGAATCGCTGCGGCTGGTACTGTTGGGCGGCGATTGGATTCCAGTCGCCTTACCCGACCGCTTAAAACTCCTTCGCCCAGGTATCCAGGCCGTCAGCATGGGTGGGGCCACCGAATGTTCAATGGACTCAACCATCTTTGACATCAACGACCCCTCCTCCGGCTGGAAAAGCATCCCCTATGGCTACCCAATGGCGAACCAGACAGGCTTTGTACTAGATGAGCAGTTGAACGAGGTAGATGAAGGGGAAGAAGGCGAACTATATTTTGGCGGTATTGGTGTTGGTAGGGGCTATTTTAATCAGCCGTCCTTAACCGCCGAACGCTTCATCCCCCACCCCAACCCGCCTGTCCCTGGAGCAAGGCTCTACCGTACCGGCGACCTCGTTCGGGAATTTCCCGGCACGGGCGGCAACCTTGAGCTGCTCGGCCGTATCGACTTCCAGGTCAAAATCCGGGGCTATCGGGTCGAAATCGGCGAAATTGAAGCAACTGTTCGCAAGCATCCAGGCGTGAAGGAAAGTGTCATCCAAGCCCGCCGCGACCTCGGCCCAGACCAGCGATTAGTAGCCTATCTGCTGCCCGAACCCAGTTATTCAGGCGAGGACAACGAGGCTCAAACCCTGCAAGCAGACCAAATATCAGAATGGCAGATGGTCTACGACACCGCTTACAGTCGTCCAACGGCCGAAACCGACCCCACCTTCAACATCGTCAGTTGGGATAGCAGCTACACTGGACGGCCGATTCCCCCCCAAGATATGCGCCAATGGGTTGACCAAACAGTAACCCGTATTCAACGCCAACAGCCCCGTCGGGTCATGGAAATTGGCTGCGGCACAGGCTTACTCCTTTTCCGCATCGCCCCCAATTGCGACACCTATCTCGGCACAGATTTCTCCCAGACTGCCCTAGATTATGTCAACCAACATCTAACCAATCAAGGACTAAGCAATACCGTCAGCTTGGAGCGGCGGCTGGCAGACAATTTCAGCAATCTAGAAACCGACAGCTTCGATGCCGTCGTGCTAAATTCGATTGTAGTCGATTTTCCCTCCCTAGATTACCTCATGCAGGTCTTAAAAGGCGCAGTCCGCATCGTCCGACCCGGCGGCACCATCTTCGTCGGTGATGTCCGTTCTCTGCCCTCGTTAGAATTATTCCACACCTCAGTTCAAACCCATCGAGCGCCAGCCGATTTACCGGTCAATGTGCTGCGCCAACGGATTCGACGCCAAATGCGCCTAGAGGAAGAGCTAACTCTCGACCCCGCCTTCTTCGCCGCCCTGCCCCATCATATCCCTGGCATTGGACAGGCAGAAATTCAATTAAAAAGAGGCGACTACCACAACGAATTAAGCAAATTTCGCTATGATGTCACGCTCCATGTAGAGCAATCAGCTAGATTGCCCGAACAAATTGACAAATTATCCAACGAGTGGCTCGATTGGCAAACGGCCGATCTAACGCCAACCACCCTCCGTAGCTACCTAACTGAAAACAACCCAGAATTTCTGGGCCTGGCCAACGTCCCCAACAGCCGCACCTGGGCTGACGCAAAACTCGCCGAACTCCTGGAAACAGCGGATGACGAGACAGTCGTTGGCGACCTCCGCCCCCATATAAAACCAGACGGCATAGAACCAGAAGCATTCTGGCAATTGGCCGACGAACTACCCTATGATGTTGATGTCCAATTCCCTCAAAATGGCCGTCTCGGAACCTACGACGTGCTCCTTTTGCGCCGCACAGCCAATAAACACGCTCATTTCCCCCAACGGATAACGGCCGATCCCGACCGCCCCCTCAACAGCTACGCCAATAACCCACTCCAGGCAAAAATCTCACGCCAACTCATTCCCCAGGTACGAAGCTATCTGGAAAATCGGCTGCCCGACTATATGGTTCCCTCCGCCTTCGTACTCATGGACGCTTTCCCCCTCAGTCCCAACGGCAAGATAAACCGCCGAGCCTTTCCCAAACCAGATACCATCCGACCAGATTTAGCCGAAGCCTTTGTCCCCCCCCGGACACCAGTCGAGGCCGCCCTGGCCACAATCTGGCTTGACCGCCTGGGCCTGGAACAGGTGGGAGTCAACGACCAATTTGTAGCCCTCGGTGGCAATTCACTCCTGGCAACCCAGGTTGTCTCCCGCATTCGGGACCTATTTCAACTCGAACTACCCTTAAGCTATGGTTTCAACTCAACCATCGCCATGCTCGCCGACCACCTAACAACCGCTGGAGCTAGAGCGGGATTAGATGTCGAGGAGATAGCCAAAACGCATTTGATGACAAGTGGCGGCGACAAATCGGCCGTTTCTAAACAAACCATCTCTCCCCGCAGCCCAAACAAACCCCTGCCGCTCTCCTTCTTACAAGAAGGGCTGTGGTTCCTAGAGCAGCTTGCCCCCGGCGAAGCAACCTACAATGTGCCAGTCGCCTCCCGTCTATCCGGGCCATTAAACCTGGCCGCTCTCGAACAAGCCATCAACGAGATGACCCGCCGCCACGAGATTCTGCGAACGACCTTCCAAATGGTAGACGGCCGTCTTGTCCAACAAGTAGCAGACTACAGCCCCAAGCCCTTAGAGGTTGTTGACTTAAGCGGTGGTGAAACGGCCGACATCGAAAATGAAGCCCTCCGCTTGGCAACGGCCGAAGCCCAAAAGCCAATCGACCTGGCAACAGGGCCACTATTCCGGGCTTTCCTCATTCGTCTCAATAGCCAGAACCACATTCTAGCCCTCAACATCCACCACATCATCACCGATGGCTGGTCAATGGGTGTAATGACCAACGAATTAACCCGCCTCTATACCGCTTACGACCAGGGCAATCCCTCACCACTGCCAAAACTTCCCATCCAATATGGCGATTACACCTTCTGGCAGCACGCTCAATTACAAGGAGAACGACTGGCAACCTTAGAATCGTTCTGGCAGGATCAGCTTTCGGGCAGCCCTTTTATTTTGGATTTGCCAGTCGATTTCACCAGACCGGAGGTTTTAACAGGCCGGGGCAATCACTTACCCTTTGCCCTAGAGAGCGGCCAAACAGCCGCTTTACGCCGCTTCAGCCGTGAAAATGGGGTAACGCTCTTCGCAACGCTGCTGGCGGCCTTCAAGGTCCTATTAGCCCAATATGCCAATCAAAACGACATTATCGTTGGCACACCCATTGCCAACCGCAACCACAGTGAATTGGAAAACTTAATCGGCTATTTCGTCAATTTACTACCCCTCCGAAGCCAATTGAAAGATGAAATGACCTTCCCCCAACTGGTTCAAGCCCTACACCAGACGACCATTGCCGCTAATGAGCATCAGGAACTACCCTTTGGTAAGGTCGTCACGGCCGTTCAGCCTCCCCGCTCCCCTGGCCGCAACCCCATCTTCCAGGTCGAACTAACCCTGCTCTCCCCCGAACATGCCCCACCAGTCCTTGGCTACGGCTTCCGCTCTCCCGTTGACCAACGCATTGACTTCGGCAATTTAACATTACATCCCCTTTCCCTGGAAAGTGGTGTGTCCAAGTTTGATTTAACTGTACTGCTCTGGGATATGCCCGATGAGATTAGTGGCACATTTGAATATAGTACAAAATTGTTTAAAATGGCGACCATCGAAAATATGGTTGTCGATTACGGCCGTATTTTGACCCATCTCTCAGCGACCCCAGAGGTTCCACTAACCACCATAAAGGGTATAATAAAGGGTGGCAAAGTGAACGACGGCCGTCGCACCCGTGCTAAGAAAAAGATGGGCAAAAAGAAATTACGACGCAGCATTAAGTAGACAGTTTGCAGTAGGCAGTCAACAGTGCATAGTTGGCAGTAAGCGACCTATACTGATTACTGACTACCGGCTACTGTCAACTAACAACCGGAGAAAATCATGCAGAAGAAAAGCCTAAAAAAGTCGGGGGCTAAACGTATTGGGGCCGTAAAGCGTAAAAGTGTCAGTATGGAAACGCAAGAGTTAGTTCGGATGCGGCCGCTGGTAGAAGGTCAAGCCTTACCCCATTTAGTTGAAGCCGCCGTCGATGGCATCAATCTGACCGAATGGGCCAAGAACAACCAGACCCAAATAAACGAAAAACTATGGCAGCACAAAGCCCTACTATTCCGAGGCTTCAACATTCGCAGTCCTGAGATGTTCGAGGAATTTGTCCTGGCTGCTTCAAACAGCGGCCTATTAGAATACGTTGACCGCACCACTCCCCGTCATTCCGAAGGGGGTAAGAGCGACCGGGTCTATATCTCAACTATTTATCCCTCAGAACAGACCATTAACCAACACAATGAAGGCACCTATTGGACCACTTGGGCGCGAAAGATTTTCTTCTGCTGCCTCATCGCGCCTGAGGTTGGCGGGGCAACCCCATTGACCGATACCACCAAAATATACAACAACATCGACCCAGACATTCGACAGCGGTTTATCGACAAAAAATGGATGCTGATTCGCAACTACAACGATGGTTTCGGCTTGCCCTGGCAAGAAGTGTTCCAGACCGACAATCGGAAAGAGGTCGAAGCCTACTGTGACAGCCATGCCATCCGCTATGAATGGAAGGGTGGCGACAGGTTGCGGACTTATTCGGTACGTCCGGCCGTTTACACCCTGCCAAACACGGGTGAAAAAGTCTGGTTCAATCACGCAGCCTTTTACCATTACACCTCCCTCGATCCGGCCGTTCGCGAAGCATTAATGAGCGAATATGCTCAAGAAGAGCTGCCCTACAACACCTTCTATGGCGACGGCTCCCACATTTCACCCGAAGATGCCGAACACATTCAAAGTGTCTATAAACAAGAAACAATCGCCTTTCCCTGGCAGCCAGGAGACGTGGCCATGTTGGACAACATGGCAATCGCCCACGGCCGACAACCATATCAAGGCGACCGCAAGGTAATTGTCGGCCTCACAGAACCAGTCTCATTAGAACAGGCCAGTTTATGACGCAAGGTTTTCAACTCTCACCCCAACAAAAACATCTTTGGCAGTTGCAGCCAGACCGCAATAGTCAGGTTTTCCATACGACCGGCGCCATCCAAATTACAGGTTACCTCAATCTAGGCGCTTTAGAGTTAGCATTAGGGACCATCGTCGCCCAACATGAAATTTTACGCACCCTCTTCGGCTTCCCGGCGGCCATGTCCATTCCCGTTCAAGTTATCCAGCTAACGGCCGATTTATCGCTGCCCCTCCATGATTTAACCGAGATTCCAGAAGAAGATCAATCAGCTCAGGCCAGCATCATCTTTGATGAGATGATTCAAGGAACGGCCGTTGACACATCTCCAGCTTTCCATGCCGCCCTGTTCCGCTTCAACAAAACCAATTACCAACTCCACCTTTGGCTACCCGCCTTAAATGGGGACGCGACCTCCTTCCTACGTTTAGTAGAACAGCTTTCAGCCGCTTACGAAGCCGCCCTAGCAGAAGGTGAACTTGAAATCGAAACGCTCCAATATGCTGACTTTGCCGAATGGCAAAATGGCTTATTTGAGGACGAAGAAGCCCAAGCCGAAGGGGATGAGTGGTATCGGCGGCTGCTCTCCGCCCCATTAGACATTCACCTACCCCTCGAACAAACGCCAGAATCAGAAGACATCTTTGAGCCAAATGCCCGTATTGTCACGTTAGACAAAGAACTAACAGCTCAAATTACGGCCGTTGCCGAGGCAAACGATGTCTCCGTCTCAACCGTTCTGTTAGCCGCCTGGCGCATATTGCTCTGGCATTTAGGCCAGACTGAAATGGTCTTAGGACTAGGCTGTGACGGCCGTACCTATGAAGAATTAGAAGATGCCATCGGTCTCTTCGCAACAACTTTACCAGTGGCATCAGAATTAGATGGCTCAGAGACGCTACCCAATCTATTGACATCTCTGGAAGACACAGTCATTGAATCCTACAACAGTCAGGAATATTTCTCCTGGGCGCAACTGCCCCAAATAGGCGAAACCGACCCGACCCGCCACTATTTCCCAATCGCCTTCAACTATCACGACCTCGCCAACGATTCCTTCCAGGCTGGCAATGTAACATTTACCATTCAATCACTTTTCGCCCGCACCGACCGTTTCCACTTGTTATTAACCTGTTATCATCAAAACCACTCCCTTCACTTAGTATTAGACTTCGACCAACGCCGCTTTGGAAGTCTGAATATCTACCAGGAAGAAACCGAAGATTGGCGGCTAATGAACCGCCTGTTGGCCCTATTATCTGATTTGGTGAGCCAACCAAAAGCGGCCGTTCAAGATTTCAGCATCCTGCCAATGGTAGAACGGCACCAACTGCTAAAAGAATTAAACCACAGCCAAACCTCACCCCCAGCCACGACCCCCATTCACCAGTTGATTGCTGAACAGGCCGCCAAACGGCCGAACGAAACGGCCGTCCAAATGGGCAGCCAAATCCTAACCTACAGCCAACTCGACCAACAATCCACCCAACTAGCCGCTTTCCTACAAACGAAAGGAGTTGAGCCTAACAAACCAGTTGGAATCCTACTAAACACCTCACCTGAAGCCGTTGTTGCCATTATAGCCGTCCACAAAGCTGGCGGGGCTTATATCCCCATTGACCCCCAATATCCAGCCGAACGGATAGCCTATGTTATCGAAGACACCCAAGCCCCAGTCCTTATAACCGAACAGAATTTGAACAGCCCCACCCTCCACCAAACAGGGGCAGAAGTTGTACTACTAGATGAATTTGAATATTCGGATATAAGCGTAATCGAGAACAGTCCAGGCAATCTCAACGATTTAGCCTATTTCATCTATACCTCCGGCTCCACCGGAACTCCCAAAGGGGTCGCAGTCACTCACGGCAATCTGGCCCACTCGACAACCACTCGTTTTACCTACTACGAGAAACAGCCAGAACGTTTCCTACTGCTCTCCTCCTTCGCCTTCGACAGCTCTATTGTGGGGCTGTTCTGGACGTTAAGCCAGGGCGGGACATTGGTTTTAGCCTCGGCCAATGATATTCGTGACCCACAAGCCCTAGCCGCAGTCTTTGACAACCAATCTATAACCCACACCCTAGCCTTACCATCCCTTTACCAACTGCTCCTAACTGAAGCAGACCCCAAGCAGCTTACTTCCCTTCAAACCGTCATAGTAGCCGGAGAAAGCTGCCCCCCTTCATTGGTTGAACAGCATCAAAAATTGATACCCCAAACTGCCCTCTACAACGAATACGGCCCCACCGAAGGCACAGTCTGGTGTACAGTTTTTGATTGCACGACGGCCGAAATCGGTTCAACCGTTCCAATCGGCCGTCCCATCCCCAACAGCGAAATCTACATCCTCGGCCCTGACATGGAATCCCGTCCCATTGGCGTTCCCGGCGAACTATACATCGGCGGCCCAGGCGTAGCACAGGGTTACTACAATCGGCCGAAATTGACGGCCGAACGGTTCCTGGCCCACCCCTTCAAATCAGAAGGCAAAATTTACCGCACGGGTGATTTGGCCCGCTTCCTACCCGATGGCACAATCGAATTCCTAGGTCGGGCTGACCAACAGATAAAGATTCGAGGCTACCGGGTTGAGTTAGGCGAAGTCGAAAATGTTCTTGCATCACAGACCGCCGTTCAAGAGGCTGTTGTTGTATCCCGTTCAGACAACCAAAACCAGCCCCAACTAGTCGCCTATGTTACAGCCAAACAAGCTCAAGCAGTCGAGCCACAAACCTTACGCGACCATCTTCTCCAAAAATTACCGCCCTACATGGTTCCCGCAACCTTTGTCATACTTGATAAACTGCCCCGAACACCGAACGGCAAAGTCAATCGCCGCGCCTTGCCAGACCCGGCAGGCAATGCAAACCGAGCCGCCAGCGCCTATGTCGCCCCCCGTTCAGCCTTAGAAAGCGTTTTGGCTGGCGTATGGAGCGACCTGCTTGATTACGAGCGAATTGGCATCAATGATAACTTCTTCAATCTTGGCGGCCACTCCATTTTAGTCACCCAGTTGGTCAGCCGTCTCCGAACGATTCTACCAGTCGATTTACCGCTTCGAATCATCTTTGACAAACCCACCGTTGCCGAACTTGCCGACCACATCAAAAGTCAAAGTGATGATGCAGCCCAGATTGAAATAACGGCCGAACTACTCTTGCAAGTCGCTACCCTGTCTGAGGCTGAGGCCGAAGCAGCCCTAGCGGGAAACTAATTCGGCATGGCCCCAAAAAGCGCCTTTGACCTCTCGCCCCAAAAACGAGAATTGTTGGCTCGCCTCATGAAGGAGAAAGGGCTGGCAGATACGCAAAAAACCTTTGCTATCCCGCCCCGACCAGCAGACACGTCCCCCCCCCTCTCCTTTGCCCAAGAACGGCTCTGGTATCTAGAAAAGCTAATTCCAGGCAACGTCGCCTACAACATCCCCCTGGCTATTCAATTGAAGGGGCCGATAAGCCCTGACTTGCTCCACAAAAGCTTGAACATCGTCATTCAGCGCCATGAAGGCTTGCGCTCAATATTTAACCTAGAAGCGGTTGAATCCAGTCAGACCATTCTGGAGGAAATGACCATCCCCCTTCCAGTTGAGTTGTGGTCAGACGACAAGGATTTAGAAGATGTCTTAACGGCCGAAGCCCGGCAACCATTCAACCTCCAAACGGGGCCACCGTTACGAGCTAGGCTCTTAAAATTAAACCCAGACGAGCATATATTCCTATTGACCATCCATCATATCGTGGCCGACGGCCGTTCATTAGCCGTCTTCTTCAAAGAACTGTCTGACTGCTACGCCGCCCTTCAAGACGGCCGAACACCAAACCTTCCACCGATACCGGTCCAATATCCCGACTTCGCCCACTGGCAGCGACAACGTCTTTCCGGCGATTTATTAGAAAATCAGATGGCCTATTGGCGAGAGCAGTTAGCTGGCGAATTACCAACCCTGGCCTTGCCACTCGACCATTCACGGCCGTCTTTGCCCGCTTTCAACGGCCGTTGGCTCTCCCAAACAATATCATCGACCCAAACTGCCGCCTTGAAATCCTTAGCCCAACAGGAAGGCGTCACCTTCTTTGTCCTCCTATTGGCCGCCTTCAAAACATTGCTACATCGCTACGCCGGACAAGAAGAAATCATCCTTGGTTCTCCTGTCACCAACCGCATTCACCACGACCTGGACAATGTAATTGGACACTTCATCAACACCCTCGTTTTACGAACTGACCTATCCCGCTCACCAACCTTCCGAGAACTGTTACAGCGACAAAAGCAGGTGGTCTTAGATGCCATTGCCAACCAGGACATACCTTTTGAATTTTTGCTAACCGAACTACAACCAGTACGCGACATCCGCCAAAACCCAATGTTCCAGGTACTGTTCAGCCTACAAGACACCCCGGCCGAGGCCAATTGGCGAACCGCCCTCGCGCTGCCTGGTATAACGGCCGAACAGCTGTTCACCCACACCCAAACGGCCAAGATGGATTTATCCGTACTGGTTGAAGAAACCCCATCCGGCACAACCATTGCCTTTGAATACAACAGCGATATTTTCGAGACCGAGACTATCCAACGGATGATGGGCCATTTCCAAAGCATTCTGACCGCCGTAATAAACAACCCCGATAAGCCCCTATCTACTTATTCACTCCTAACAACGGCCGAAAAACAGCAATTCGCCTCCTGGAACAACACTCACCAACGTTTTCCAGCAACCAGCACCATTCACAACCTTTTTGAAGCCCAAGCTACCACCACACCCAAAGCCACCGCCATCATCTTTGAACGAGAATCATTGAGCTATCAAGCCCTAAACGAGCGAGCCAACCAACTTGCCCATTGGCTGATTCAACAAGGAGCCGGGCCAGAAGTGCCAGTTGGGATTTTCGTCAATCGTTCCATAGAAATGCTAGTCGGAATGCTGGCGATATTAAAAGCAGGCAGTCTCTACTTGCCCCTCGACCCAGCCTATCCCGCCGAGCGAGTACAATTAATGTTAGACGACACCGCCGCGCCCATTCTGCTAACAACGGCCGACTTGCTCGACAGATTGCCCCAACACAAAGCCCAAGTTTTCTGCCTGGATCGAGATTGGCCCCAGGCATCAAGTCAACCAACCACAAACCCCAATTCTCCAATTGATGCCCTCAACTTAGCCTATCTCATCTATACCTCTGGCTCTACAGGACGGCCGAAAGGGGTTGCCATCTCCCACCAAGCGGCCGTTGCCATGCTGTGCTGGGCAGCAGATGAATTTTCGGACGAAACCCTGGCCGGAACCTTAGCCGTCACCTCCATTTGCTTTGACCTATCCGTTTATGAAATCTTCTTACCACTGAGTCGCGGAGGGACAATCATCCTGGCCGAAAACGCCCTCCACTTAACCAATCTACCAGCCAAAGAACGCGTGACCCTAATAAACACCGTCCCCTCAGCTATGACCGAATTAGTGAAAATAAACGGCATTCCGGACAATGTCCGCGTGGTAAATCTGGCTGGCGAACCACTGCCCCGCTCCCTTGTCCAAGCCATTTACGCCCGCTCAAACGCCCAGGCTGTCTATAACCTATACGGCCCGTCAGAAGACACAACCTACTCGACCTTTACGCTCGTCAGCCAAGACGACCCCGCCGAGCCAACGATTGGACGGCCGATTGCCAACACCCAGGCATTCGTAACCGATGAACAGATGCAGCCCACCCCTCTCGGCATCATCGGCGAACTCTTTCTCGGTGGGCTGGGCGTCAGTCGCGGCTATTTGAACCAACCCGCTTTAACCGCCGCCCGCTATCTACCCAACCCATTCAGCGCCGAACCCGGCGGCCGTCTTTATAAGACCGGCGACCTGGCTCATTTTCAATCAGACGGTCAAATGGTATTCCATGGTCGGGCCGACCATCAAATCAAATTACGCGGCTTCAGAATTGAGCTAGGCGAAATCGAGTCCGTGCTGAAAAAGCATCCAGACATCGAAACAGCGCTGGTTGTCGCCCGTCAAGAGCCAAACGGCCAACGACTGGTCGCCTATCTCATCGCCATGCAAGACGGCCGTCCCACTCACCTAGCCCTCCGCCAATATCTGCAATCCAAGCTGCCAAACTTCATGATTCCAGCCGCTTTCGTCTTCCTAAAAACGATGCCCCTCACCCCAAACGGCAAAGTGGATCGCAAAGCGCTCCCAAAACCCGAAACAGACCAGCCAACCCGAACCAGTCCCCATCTCCGACCTGCTGGACAAACAGAAGAAGCCATCGCTGGCATTTGGCGCGAAGCTTTACAACTAGAACAAGTAGGGCGGCACGATAATTTCTTTGACCTGGGCGGCAATTCCCTACTTTTGGTAAAAGTCCACTATAATTTACAAAATTCTGTTGGTCGTAAGATTCCAATCGTCCAACTCTTTACACACACAACAATACATGACCTGGCAAGCTATCTCGACCAATCATCCAGCAAAGAACCGACCCTTGCCACATCCACAGTCTCAGCCGGCCTTCAACGCGGCCAAAGACGGCGAGCAAGAAGGAGAAGGAAATAATTGTTGAATGGCAGCACAGAACATCTTTTCATTAGCAATTCAACAATTAACTATTAACCATGTCTGACTTCAACAACGACATCGCAATCATCGGAATGGCCTGCCACTATCCCGGCGCGGCCAATATTGCCGCGTTTTGGCAAAATCTGATAACCGGTGTCGAAAGCATCAGCCGCTTTAGCGATGAAGAACTACTCGAAGCGGGTGTTGACCCGGCCGAATTAGCCGACCCAAATTATGTACCCGCTTATGGCTGGTTAGAAGGAATCGACCAATTTGATGCCCCTTTCTTCGGTCTGACCCCACGCGAAGCCCAATTGCTCGATCCCCAACAACGGCTCTTCCTGATGTGCGCTTGGACAGCGCTTGAGGATGCGGCCGTTGATCCCCAACAAGAAGAACGGCCGATTGGCGTTTTCGCCGGGGCCGGACAACCCATCTACTATCAAGAAAATATCCTCAGCAACCAGGCTTTAGTCGACGAGATGGGCGCTTTCCAAACCACCATCAGCAACGACAAAGATTTTATGGCCACCCGCATCTCCTACAAATTAAATCTAAAAGGGCCCAGTCTCAATGTCCAAACTGCCTGTTCAACCTCCCTAGTTGCCGTTCACCTAGCCCTTCAAAGCCTATTAAGTGGTGAATGCGACCTGGCCCTGGCTGGCGGCTCCTCCATCGTCACCACTGGCAAAACTGGTTACCTTTACAGCAACGAAGGGCTTTTCGCCCCCGATGGTCATTGTCGAGCCTTCGATGCCGAAGCAGGTGGCATGGTTGGTGGCGACGGCGTTGGCGCAGTTGTATTAAAACGGCTTGAAGACGCTCAAATCGAGGGCGACACCATTTATGCCGTCATCAAAGGCAGCGCCGTCAACAACGATGGGGCCAATAAAATCGGCTTCACAGCTCCCAGCGTTGAAGGACAGGCAGCGGCTATTTTAGAAGCCCAAGCAGTGGCCGACGTTTTACCAGAAACGATTACCATGATTGAAGCGCATGGGACAGGAACCCCATTAGGCGACCCAATTGAGCTAGCTGGCTTAACGGCCGCTTTCCGCACCCAAACGGCCGATACCAACTACTGCGCCATCGGCTCCGTCAAAACCAATATCGGCCACACCAATGCCGCCGCCGGAGTCGCTGGCATCATCAAGACCGCATTAGCCTTACACCACCAGATGATTCCTCCCAGTCTCAATTTCAAGACCCCCAACCCAGAAATCGACTTTGAAGGATCGCCATTCTACGTCAACACAAACGCCAAGCCCTGGACGGCCGGAACCATGCCCCGTCGGGCTGGGGTCAGCTCCTTCGGACTGGGCGGCACAAACGCTCATGCCATCCTAGAAGAAACACCTGCTCAATTGCCGTCCGGCCCTTCTCGACCATACCAGCTACTTACCTTATCAGCCAAAACAGAAAAGGCCCTGACAACTCGCATGAAGTCACTGGCCGCCCATATGAAGGCCAACCCAGAAACCAATCTGGCCGATGTCGCTCACACCTTGCAACAAGGTCGGCAGCGGTTGCGTTTTCGCCGAACGGCCGTCCATCAAACAGTGCCAGATGCCATTGAATGGCTAGAAGATACGGCCGAAAAAGGAATCTGGGCTTCAGCCAAAGCGACCAGCGACCCACCCCTGGCTTTCATCTTTCCCGGCGGTGGCGCCCAATACACCAATATGGGCCGGGAACTGTACGAAACCGAAAAAGTTTTCCGAGAAGCCATTGACCACTGCGCCCACCTACTGCAAGCTGACCTAGAACGGGATCTAAGAGACTATATTTATCCCCCCTTAGGGCAAACAACCGCAGCAGAGGCAGCCTTAAAACGGCCGTCTATCGGCCTACCAGCCCTATTCGCTATCAGCTACGCCTCAGCCCAACTCTGGCTCTCCTGGGGCATCCAACCCCAAGCCCTCGCCGGTCACAGCCTGGGCGAATACGCAGCCGCTTGTATAGCCGGGGTTTTCTCCTTAGAAGATGCCTTAAAATTAGTCGTCACCCGCGGACGGCTTTTTGAGCAGATGCCTGCCGGAGCCATGCTCAGCGTCTTACTACCAGAGACCAAGGTAATCGCTTACTTTAAACAAATTGTCACCAAACAACCCCTTTCTATCGCCGCCATCAACAGCCCAGACCAATGCGTCGTCGCTGGCACCTTAGAAGACCTAACCTATTTAGAGACCCTCTTCGAGGCCGACGAGGTTGGCTTTCGCCGTCTGGCAATTGACGTGGCCGCCCATTCAGCCCTGGTCGATTCGATATTAGACCCATTCATCGCTTTCGTCTCCCAAATCAACCTCTCCCCGCCAACCATACCGCTTATCTCTAATGTCAGCGGTGATTGGATGACGGCCGAAGAAGCGACCAGCTCCGCCTATTGGGGTCGCCATTTACGCCAAACCGTTCGCTTTGCCGCTGGCATAAAGACCTTGTTATCAGAGTCGCAGCAGGTCATTCTAGAAGTTGGCCCTGGCCGGGTATTAACGACCCTGATCCGCCAAAATCCAGGCACAGCCGGACGAACCCTTCTCAACTCCCTTCGTCACCCAAAGCAAACTGAGTCCGATGTCGCCTTCCTGCTCAAAACCTTAGGGCAGCTTTGGCAGTCAGGCATCACGGTCAATTGGCCTGCATTTTATCGTTTTGAACAACGACAGCGGCTATCCTTACCCACCTACCCCTTTGAGACCCAACGCCACTGGTTAAATCCAGTCCAGCAGCAGCTCATTCAAAATAATTCGGCCGTTGTCAAGAAAAACCCAAACCCAGCCGAATGGCTCTACACACCCTCCTGGCAGCGCACCCCCTCATTACCCAACCCACCCATTCAATGGCTAGAATTCCCCGAAGCATCGCTGATTTTCAGTGATTCTCATGGGTTGGCAACCCAAGTAGTCGGGGTATTGCAACAAGCTGGACGAGAGGTCGTTTCTGTTCACTCTGGCCCCCAATTTGAAGTAATTGACCGACATAACATCGTCCTAGACCTCAAACAGCCACAAGACTTCAATGCCCTAATCAATCACCTGAAAAAACAAAACCTCATTCCAAGAACCATCCTACATCTTTGGCAGTGGGGGCCAGTCGAAGACTTTGGAATCGTTGACCTCGACCAAAGTCTCAATCTCGGCTTTTTCAGCCTGCTCTATCTGGCCCAAGCTCTTGAGAACGAACATATCACCAATCAAATAAAATTGGCCGTCATCACCAGCGGAATGCAGGAAGTGACAGGTTTAGAACCATTGGCCCCTGAACGAGCTGCCGTTCTCGGTCCCATCAAGGTCATTCCCACAGAATATGAGCAGATAAACACCCTCAGTATCGACACTAGCTATCCTGCCTCGGCCAACTTACCCCGCCAATTAGTGGCCGAACTGCTGGCCCCACCAGCCGCCCACACAGAAGCCATCATCGCCTATCGCGGCCGTTTCCGCTGGCAGCAGACCTTCACCAAAGTCTCTGCCGCCAATCACCTGCAAATACAGCCGCCCCGGCTCCGAAAGCAAGGAGTTTATCTGATAATCGGCGGTTTAGGCGGCATTGGATTAGCCCTAGCCGACTATTTAGCCCGAACCGTTCAAGCTAAATTGGTGCTGGTCGGCCGTACTGGACTGCCACCTCGTTCTAAATGGCAAGAGGAAAGCGAACCAACGAAAAAAGAGCAAATCACGGCCGTTCTCAACTTAGAAGCCCACGGAGCCGAGGTCATGGTGGCTGCGGCCGATGTGACAGACAAAGGGGCAATGTCGGCCGTTTTCGAGCAAGCACAAGCCCAGTTTGGACCAATCAATGGCATCATTCATAGCGCCGGTCTAACCGGCGGGGGTGCAATCGGATTAAAAAATCATGCTCAGGCGATGGAAGTCTTAGCCGCCAAAATTCAAGGAACCCAAATTATTCATACCCTTTGCCCAGATACAGTTGATTTCGTCATCCTAAACTCCTCCGTTGCCTCCATCTTAGGCGGCTACGGACAGATTGATTATTGTGCCGCCAATGCGGTCCTAGATGCTTACGCTCCCTATTTAAGCCACATCGGTCAGGCCGGGGCCTCAATTTACTGGGAAACTTGGCAAAGTGTCGGCGTTGGCATTACAACAGCAGCCGATTTACCACCCGATCTTCTGCGCCAACGACAAGAATCATTGAAGTTAGGTTTAGAAACTGAAGAAGGGCAGCAGGTTTTTCAAAGCGTACTGGATACCCAATTGTCCCAGGTAGTCGTCTCAACCCACGACTTTATGGTCCGCTACCAATTTCTAACAAATGTCCCCCAAACAACCCAATCAAACAACGACAATCTAACAGAAGCAGACTCCCAGCTATCAAAAACCCTATCGGCCAGCGCTCGACCATCCTTAGAAAACGAATATCTGGCCCCTACAAACAATATCGAAGAAAAAATAGCCGCTCGTTGGCAGTTGCTTTTTGGCATTGACCAAATTGGCATCCAAGATGATTTCTTTGCTCTCGGTGGTCATTCACTTTTGGCAACCCAGCTATTAAATCGGCTGCGAAAGGACTTCCCCAATGCCAACCTTTCATTGCACGACCTCTTCTCATCGCCAACTATCGCCGGAATTGCAGAGCTAATTCAAACACAAGTGAATCTGACACCCACGATAAATGATGCCAAACCAACAACATCTATAAATGGTGACAGGTCAAATGTAGACAACCTAACCTTAATGACGACCTATTTACATGAACATTTGGCCGAAGCGCTTGATACAGAAACTATCGAGGCCGAATTAAACCTCCTGCCATTAGGGCTAAAAGAGCAAGCGGCTGATATTATTTGGCGGCTGCGCCGCGACCTAAATCTGCGAATTTATCCCCAAGAACTCATCACCCACCCTACCCTGGCCTCGTTAGCCAACCACACGGCCGAAGCGCTAACCTACCAACAAAACTGGCTGACAACAACGAAAAATATGTCAGCCGAAAATGACCAGGACTATCTCCTCCCAACCGGGCTAAATTTTAAGAGTACGTCAGCCATTCCAGCCCAAGACAAAAACCCTTCAATGGTCTTTCTTTTGTCCGCCCCACGCTCCGGCTCCACCTTACTACGCCTGATGCTTGGTGGTCATCCGAGGCTGTTCTGTCCCCCAGAATTGGCCCTACTCGCCTACCATTCGCTATCTGACTGGCAAGAAAACCAGCAAGCCTTATTCACCCAAAACGGCGTTGAACAATCCCTGACAGCGCTTTTGAACATAGATGAACGGGCTGTCCAGGCCAAGTTAGACGAGTTAGCCCAGGTAAAACGGCCGATCCAGGCCACCTATCGACTACTCCAAGAAGCCGCTGCACCCAAAATACTGCTAGATAAGACCCCAGGCTACGCCCAACATCCTGCCATCCTCGCCCAAGCGGAAACGCTGTTCGAGCAACCCAAATTCATCCACCTTATCCGCCACCCCTATGCCGCAATTGAATCCTTCGTCCGCCACCGCCTCCATGTTGTTCTCGGAAAACCCGAAGCAGATTCGGCCGTTTTAGCCGAAACCGTGTGGCGCACATCCCAGCAAAACATCCTCGATTTTAGCCAGCAACTTGGGCCAGAGCGATACTTACAGGTACTGTTCGAGGAATTAGTTAGCGCCCCCACCAAAGTCATGAAGCAGATCTGTGACTTCTTAGACATCCCATTTGATAGTCAGGTCTTGCAGCCCTATACTGGAGAGCGGCTCGGAGAAAGATTAATTGCTGGCCCCGGCGACCCAGACATTTTGCAACATGACGGCATCGACCCCGAATTAGGTCACATCTGGCGCAAAATCAAACTACCCTGGCCCTTACAACAAAAAACCCAGGCACTAGCGGCCGTTTTTGGCTACGAACTACCAAATGAATCCACACAAGCAGACCTACCAGACGAATTAGCCGACCTCTCCGATGACGAAGTAGACGCCCTCCTGCGCCAATTAATGGAAGACTAGAATAATAAGGGCGAACCCCGAGGTTCGCCCATCGCCATACCAAAACGAATCAGGTAATCATTAACAAATTACCCAATTACCCAATTACAAATTAACGAACAGTGACTGCATGAGCGACCGCATCGACAACCTCGACAACCTTTCCCCGGAAGCCAAAAGAACCCTGCTAGCAAAAATGTTGGCTGCCAAAAAACAAGATGGCCCGCCAGCCCCCTTTCCCCTTTCTTTCGCCCAAGAAAGGCTCTGGTTTTTAGAGCAGTACGAGCCAGGTAAACCAGTCTTCAACATGCCTTTGGCCTACGAATTAACAGGTCAGTTGAATGTTCCTATTCTCCACCAAAGTATCAACGAAATAGTTGCCCGTCACCAATCTTTGCGAACCATCTTTAAGGACAATAACGGCCGTCCCATCCAAATCGTTCAAGCCAACCTCGACATACCGTTGCCCGTCATTGACTTATCTGCTTTAGAATCGGCCGAACAAGAAACCCGCATAACGGCCGAACGACAGCAACTTTTTGAAAAACCCTTCAACCTCGAAGCCGGGCCACTTCTGCGCGGCGTTCTCCTGCGCCTGACCCCCGAAAAACACCTCCTCTACATGACCATGCACCACATCATCTCCGACGGCTGGTCACTCGGGGTCTTTTTCCAAGAACTGGTCGACCTATATGGCGCTTACACGGCTGGACGCCCCTCCCCCTTAACACCGCTGCCCATTCAGTATGAGCGTCATGTCCACCGTCAACGGGACTATTTGACCGGAGCCATATTTTCAGAACAGTTAGCCTATTGGCAGCGAGCATTAGCTGGTGCGCCACTAGCCCTTTCCCTGCCGACAGACCGCCCCCGCCCAGCAATGCAATCCCATGCTGGGAAACGATTGACTTTTTCTTTGGGCAAAGGGCTGACAACGGCCGTAAAAACCCTCAGCCAGGCAGAAAGAGTCACCCCCTTTATGCTTCTTCTGGCCGCCTTCAACCTGCTCCTGGCCCGATACACAGGCCAACCCGATTTACTTGTCGGCACGCCCATCGCAGGCCGGACAGATGATGAGATTGAACAACTCATTGGCCTCTTCCTCAACGTCCTCATCTTGCGAACCAAAACCCATGAGGCTGACACGTTTCAGGAACTACTTGAACAAGTCCGCCAAACAGCCCTATCCGCCTACGAGCACCAGGATTTTCCCGTCGAAAAACTAATTGACGAACTCAATCCAGCTCGCGATTTAAGCTATAACCCCCTTTATCAAGTCTGGTTCGCCATGCAAAATCAGCCCTGGCAAGGCTTCGACCTACCCGGCCTCACCATTCGCCAACTTGAATCCTTCACCCGCACCTCAAAGGTAGACTTGAGCTTTTACATGACCGAAGGGACAGCCGGATTCGAGGGCATCTGCGAATACAACAGCGACCTCTTCGACGAGACAACCATCACCCGCTTCATCGGCAACTACAAAGTGCTGCTAGAAGCAGCAGTCGCCCAACCAACCACTCCCTTAGCCCATTTACCCCTCCTAACAACGGCCGAAATCGAACAACGCCAAAAGTGGAATCAAACCCAACAACCCCTCCCAGCCGAACAAAGTATGCACCATTGGTTCGAGAATCAGGTCGAACGAACGCCAGACGCAAAAGCCCTCACCTTCCAGGGTCAAACCCTCACTTACCGCGAGTTGAACCAACTCGCCAACCAATTAGCCCATTACTTGCAAAGTCTAGGTCTAGGGCCTGATATTCGGGTTGGCCTCCATCTGGAACGGTCGCTCGAAATGGAGATTGCCGTCCTGGCAACCTTCAAAGCCAGTGGCGCCTATGTCCCCCTCGACCCCAGCCTGCCCGCCGAGCGGCTGGCCTATATGACGACCGATTCCGGTGCGGCCGTTTTGCTAACCCAACGAAACAATGAACAGATACCACTAGCTGATGGGGTCAGACGTATTTATATCGACGATATTGAGTCCGATTTAGCCGCATACAGCCCTGACAATCTGCCCTGGCAGGCGATGTCAGATAATTTAGCTTATATCATGTACACCTCCGGCTCAACAGGACGGCCGAAAGGGGTTCGCATTCCTATGAAAGGGGTCGTCCATATTCTGAGCGCCATGCGCCGCGTACCGGGCCTAACCGAAAAAGACACCCTCCTGGCCGTCATCACCCTCTCCTTTGACATGTCTGTCTTTGAACTGATGCTACCCCTCGTCACCGGGGCGCATTTAGTCATCGCCAGTAAGGAAGAAACGGCCGATGGCTGGCTGCTCCAAGAAGCCTTAACCACTTCCCAGGCAACCATCATGCAAGCCACCCCCGCCACCTGGCAGTTACTAGTCGATTCTGGCTGGCAAGGCAACGGTAAGCTGCGGGCCTGCACTGGCGGCGAAGCCCTCTCCCCTGAACTAGCCGAAGCCCTCCTCGACCGCTGCGCCCTCCTCTGGAACCTTTACGGTCCAACCGAAGTCACTATCTACGGAGCAGGCTATCTCGTCCCACGTGGCATAAAAGGCAACATGCCCATCGGCCGTCCAGTCGATAACAAACAACTTCACATTTTAGATGCCAACTTTCAGCCCGTCCCCGTAGGTGTACCGGGCGAGCTATACATCGGCGGTGGCGGCTTGGCCCAAGGCTATCACAAACGGCCGTCCCTCAGCGCCACTAAATTTGTCCCCAACCCCTTCAGCCAGCAGCCAGGGGACAGGTTATACAGCACCGGCGATGTCGTTCGCTTTGGGCCAGACGGCATCATCGAATATATGGGCCGTCAAGACCATCAGGTAAAGATTCGCGGCTTTCGGATTGAGTTAGGCGAAATCGAATCAACCCTGCGAAGCCAAACAGCCGTATCCGATGCCGTCGTCACCGCCCATGAGGACCAGGCTACTGGCAAACGACTCGTCGCTTATATTGTGCCAGAAGATGACAAGACCCCACCACAGAAGCAGTCATTACGCGATGGAATAGCGGCCGTTCTGCCCGACTACATGCTCCCCTCAAACTTCATATTTCTGGACGCTTTCCCCCGCAATCCTAACGGAAAAATAGACCGCAAAGCCTTACCCCAACCAGAACGAGACCACGAATCCCCTACCCAATCCTATCAACCCCCTCAAACGCAGCTTCAATCGCTCCTGGCAGCCATCTGGGGCGATGTCTTAGGCCAGTACAAGGTCGGTCTCGACGATAATTTCTTCGAGCTTGGCGGCCACTCCCTGCTGGCTACCCAGGTCATATCCCGGCTGCGAGAAGCATTAGATCAGCAAATCCCCCTGCAACATCTCTTTGAGTTCCCGACCATTCGCCGATTCAGTCAGGCCGTTCAGGCTGCCCAAGGCGACAACTCAACAATGCCACCGATTCAGCCCCAGCCAACAACAGAACATCTACCCCTCTCATTTGCCCAATTACGGCTTTGGGTGCTAGACCAATTTGAAGAAGGGGACAGCATCGCCTTCAATCTGGCAACTGCCCTGGAGCTTAAAGGGCAGCTAAACGTCGCCGCCCTAGAACGCAGTTTGGCCGAAATCGTCACCCGCCACACCAGTCTGCGGACGAACTTTGTCCTGGTCGATAACGAACCCCGTCAGTCCATCCAATCCGTCCCAGAAGCCTTCCCACTACCAATAACACCCTTGCACCCAGATGCCGTCCAAGAACAGCTCCGCCTGGCTGTGAAAGAACCCTTTAACTTAGAAACAGGGCCACTCATTCGCGGCCGTCTTTTCAAAGTCAGCGATGATGAACACGTCCTGCTCATTATGATGCACCACATCGTCTCAGACGGCTGGTCTTTAGACATCTTCTTCCGAGAACTAACCATACTCTATCGTGCCTTTTCAACTGACGAGCCATCACCCCTGACACCGCTCACCCTCCAATACAGCGACTTCGCCCACTGGCAGCGCACCTATCAAGAAGCGGCCGTCTTTGAACAGCAATTGACCTACTGGCAAAAGACCTTAGCCGGAGCGTCAATGGTCTTAGAGCTGCCCACCGACAGACCCCGCCCAACGATTCAGACCAATAACGGCCGTCATTTCACCTTCCAACTTCCCCCCGAACTAACCGCCGCCTTAAAGAAAGTCAGCGCCCAAGAACAAGCTACCCTATTCATGCTCCTATTGAGCGCCTTCCAAATGCTGCTCGCCCGCTATAGTGGCCAAAAAGATTTCCTGGTCGGCACGCCCATCGCCGGACGCAATCAAAAAGACATCGAAAACATCATCGGCTTTTTCCTCAACACCCTCGTTTTGCGGGCCGACCTCTCCGGCAATCCTACCTTTCGGTCTTTATTAGGCCGGGTACGAAAGACTGCATTAGACGCTTACGCCCACCAAGACATCCCCGTTGAACGACTGATAGACGACCTCAATCCAGTGCGAGACATGAGCCGCAGCCCCCTTTTCCAGACCCTCTTTGCCCTCCAAAACATGCCCTGGAGCGGCTTCGACTTGCCGGGGCTGTCCGTTCGGCCGTTAAGCGGCTACACCGAAACAGCCAAACTAGATTTGAGCGTCTACATGGTCGAACTGCCAGAAGGATTACAAGGCATCGTCGAATACAACAGCGACCTCTTCGACGAAGCCACCATGCTGCGCCTTGCTGGACATTACGAACAGCTTCTACGGGGCATCGTCGCCAATCCAGAACGGCCGATTGACAGCTATTCGATATTGCCAACGGCCGAACGCCGCCAACTGCTCTCCGATTGGAACCAAACCGCTCGACCCTATCCCGCTCACGAAACATTACAAACCCTCTTCGCTGCCCAAACCGCCAAAACACCCCAGGCCACCGCCTTCATCGAAGGCCAGCAACGCATCAGCTACGAAACCTTACATCGTCGCTCCAACCAAATCGCCCACCTGCTTCAAAACAAACAAATTGGCCCTGGTTCGGTAGTCGGCATCAGCCTCTCCCGCTCGATTGATATGGTCGTCGCCCTATTAGGCATCCTCAAAACAGGGGCCGCTTACCTCCCCCTCGACCCTAGCTATCCAGCCGAACGGCTCTCCTTTATGGCCACCGACGCAGACATGGCAATCTTACTCACCGAATCCGGGAACGCTGACATCCTGTCGGCCTTTAATAAACCTACCATATATTTAGATGCCAACCTAGACCCAACAAAAGAACTGCCCGAATCTGATTTAGCTGTTTCGGCCGTTTCGCCCGAAGCAGTCGCCTACCTCATCTACACCTCTGGCTCCACCGGACAGCCCAAAGGGGTGGCCGCCCCTCACAAGCAGATTATCAACCGCCTCAACTGGATGTGGCGCGAATACCCCTTCCAGCCCGGCGAAGTCGGCTCCCAGCGAACAGCCCTAAACTTTGTCGATTCCATCTGGGAGATATTTGGGCCGCTGCTGCAAGGCATTCCAACGGTCATCATCCCCGATGAAACCGTTCAAGACCCAGCCGAATTTGTCGCCGCCTTAGGCACGCATGAAGTCTCGCGGCTCTGGTTGGTTCCCTCTTTGCTACGGGTCATGCTAGATACCATGCCCGATTTAGCCCAACGACTGCCCAAACTCAAATTCTGGGTCACAAGCGGCGAAACAATTCCAATGGAACTGTTCCACCGCTTCCAACAACAGATGCCCAACGCAACGATTTACAACCTTTATGGCACTTCGGAGGTCTGGGATATAACCTGGTATCCGCCAGAAGAATCCCATGCCAATCTGACTAGGGTTCCAATTGGCAAGCCGCTCGACAATATGTCCTGTTATATTTTGGACAAGGACATGCGCCTGGTTCCAATCGGCGTTCCTGGTGACCTCTATGTGGCCGGGGAAGGATTGGCCCAAGGCTATTTGAAACGGCCCTCTCGCACCGCCACCACCTTCGTCCCCCATCCCTACAGCCAAAAGCCAGGAGCGCGGCTAAACCGCACCGGCGACATGGCCCGCTATCTATCAGACGGCCACATCGAATTTTTGGGCCGCCGTGATTTTCAGGTCAAGGTACGCGGTTTCCGGGTCGAATTGGGCGAGGTCGAGTCTGTCCTGCTGCAACATTCGGCCGTTCAAAGCGCTGTCGTCATCGCCCGTGAGATACAGCCCGGCCAACAACGGCTAATCGCCTACGTCGTCCCACAAAGTGAATCAAATCCGGCCGTAACAGATTTGCGAGACTTCCTCAGCCAATCCTTACCAGAACCGATGATTCCCAGCAGCTTTGTCTTCCTAGCTGCCCTGCCCCTAACCCCCAACGGTAAGGTAGACCGTAAAGGGCTGCCAGAGCCAGATAGCAGCCGACCTGAGCTATCAGAACAGTATGTCGCCCCCCGCTCAACGGCCGAAACCGTCGTAGCCGACATCTGGATGGAAGTTCTTGACCTCTCAAAAGTCGGTGCCTTCGACAACTTCTTTGAGCTAGGTGGTCATTCCTTACTAGCCACCCAAGTAACCTTCAAATTACAAGAAACATTTCAAGTTAACTTCCCCCTCCATGAAGTTTTCAACAAGCCCACAGTTGCCGGTATGGTTGAAAATTTGATACAATTTTGGGGTGACCAGGAAATAGTCGAAGAGATTGCAAACACATGGCAAGAAATCTCCCAAATGTCAGCCGATGAGGCGGCCGATTTATTAGCAGAGACCCAAAGCAGTGACTGAGCAAACAACCAAGCAACCCAACCTAGACAAAAAAGCGCTCATGGCCCTGATGCTGAAAAAAAAGGGAATTGTAGCCCCAAAACAAACGGTCATCAGTCCTTCAGCCAATGGCGGCCCCCTCCCCCTCTCCTATGCCCAAGAACGCATCTGGTCACTTTACAAGTTAGACCCCGAAAGCCCTGCCTATCATATGCCCGTTGCCCGTTCGATTACGGGCCAACTAGACAAACAAGCCTTAACCCAATCGCTCGAAACCATTGCTAGCCGTCATCATATCCTCCGCTCTGCCTTTCCCGAACACGACGGCCAACCTAAACAACTCCTCATGCCAAATTTTGTTTTTCCACTAACAAATCTTGATTTGAGTGAACAAACGGCCGAATCACAAACCGCAGCCGTCAAAGAAGCGATGAATAACTTCGGCGAAAAACCCTTTGATATCGAAGGTGGCCCTTTGGTTCGAGCCTTATTAATCGAGCAATCGCCAGAGCAGCACATCATACTGCTCGTCTTCCACCAGATAATCTTCGATGGCAGTTCAGCAGGCATCTTCATGCACGAATTAACCACTCTCTACGATGCCCTCGCCGTTGGACAAACGGCCGACTTACCGCCCCTCACCATCCAATACGCCGATTACACCCTCTGGTATCGAGACACCTTCACCCCAGAGAAAGTAGCCGCTCAACGGAACTATTGGCAGCGCCATTTGAGCCAACCCTACCAACCTTTGTCGCTGCCATTAGACCACCCTCGCCCCGCCCGCGAATCCTTTGCGGGTCGGGCCGTGAATTTCACCTTACCATCAGGGTTAGGCCAAAAACTCAAAACCTTCAGCCAGCAGCAAGGTACCACCCTGTTTGCCACCTTGTTGGCCGGGTTCAACACTCTGCTCCATCTCTACAGCCAACAAGAAGATATTATCATCTTCACCTCCGCCGAAGGGCGGGTTCAGCCTCAACTAAAACCCCTAATCGGTCTGTTCGGCCGTCAACTACCGCTCCGAACCGATTTGAGCAAACGGCCGACTTTCAAAACGCTGCTTTCGCGAGTCAGCCAGGTAATCAAGGATGCCTTCGCCAACCAGGATGTGGCTTTTGCTGAGTTAGTGGAAACCATTCGTCTTGAGGATGGCTACAGTCCTTCGGCCCTCTTCCAGGCCATGTTTATCTTTCTGAGCGAACCGCGCCCCGCCCTGGCTCTCAGCGGCCTCCAATTAGAACCGCTGCCCCCTGAAAAACAAGTCGCAAAATTCGACTGGCGGCTGCTGATGGTAGACCAAGAAGATCTCCTTTCCGGTCGCCTGGAATACAAGTCAGAGCTTTTTGATGAAGCCACCATCGCCCAAATCCCAGACCATCTTGAACAACTGTTAACGGCCGTCACTGAAAATCCAGACCAGCACCTAGATACCCTCCTTTCCTTACCAGCGGGTCAATTCGGCCGTTTAGATGCAAAGCAACAAAATCAAGCCCCAACCAAACACGCCTATGTAGCCCCCCGCGACCGGGCTGAATTAGAGATGAAGCAGATTTGGGAAGAAACCTTAGGTTTGTCCGCCATTGGCATTCATGACGATTTCTTTGAACTCGGCGGCCACTCCTTGTCGGCCGTTCGCCTGATGGCGCTCATTGAAGAACGCACCGGACGAAAACTACCCCTAACCACCCTCTTCAAAGCTTCAACGATTGAACAACTCGTCAACCTCATTGGGGATGAAAACTGGGAAAAATACAAATCCTCCCTGATACCTATTAGAAAAGACGGCCGTCTAACCCCCTTCTTCTTCGTTCCTCCAGCCGGCACAACAGTCTTAAAATACGCCTCCTTCATTGACCTAATGGATGATGAGCAGCCCTTTTACGGCTTGCAACCCGTCGGGCTAGAAGATGGCGAGACTCCCCAAACAACGGTCGAGCAAATGGCCGCATACTATCTTCAAGACGTTCAAACCCTACAACCAAATGGCCCCTATCTCCTCGGCGGCCAATGTTTCGGGGGGCTAGTAGCCTTTGAAATGGCCCGCCAGCTTAAAAAACAGGGGCAAGAGGTATCCCTTGTCGCCATTATCGACACCGAACTACCCCCCAGAAAGCCAATTCAGAGCAACGGCTACCATAATGGAGCCAGCACAGAATCGGCCGTCAGCAAACTGATTCGTTTCCCCTGGAACTCCTACGTTTTCTTCCGTAAGACCTACAAACGAACATTAGCTACCCGCATGTGGGCACACAAAAACCCGCTTTATCTGTTACAAAATGTGGCGATATGGCAGCGCTATTCTCACACCTTGAAGGCCCATTTAGAAGCCCGATTAAGCTACGTCGTGCCAGAAACCTACCCCGGCCACGTCTCCCTCCTACAGTTCAGCGCCAGCCACCATGAACAGAAAGACGGCCGTTGGCTTTGGGAGCAGTTAGCCGAAGCAGGCATTGACATCCAAGAAATTCCCAGCGACCAGACATCGCGGGCCAATGGTGAGTTCAGTAAAAAGCTAGGCAAATGGCTAAAAAGTCATCTGGCCCAAGCCCACCAAAACATCCTCCAAAAAAGTGATTAGTTCCCGACAGCGATTGCTGCTAACAATTGAGGGCAGTCTGCTCATTCTGATAATCACACCCTTACTCATGTTCCCCGATGTGAGAAGGGATTTTACCCTTGCCGCAGTCGGCCTATTGATCAGCCTCTGGCTCTTAGAACGGTTTCTAGGCAATATACCATTCATACCATCCAGTCCGCTCACGCCAGCATTGATTCTATTTGGCCTGATGGTCATCGTTGGCGTTATCGTAACGGCCGATCCAGATTTAACCCATCCCAAAGCCTTTGGTCTGCTGCTTGGCTTTGCCTACTGGCGCTATTTTGCAACGGCCGTCCGCACCAGACGCGCCCTAATATTTGCCGTCCTCTTCTTTCTACTTGCTGGTATAGCCATGACCTACGTCGGAGCCGTCAGCGCCGATTGGCGCGACAAAGTGGCCTTACTGAGCAATTTGCTCAACCGCCTTCCCTCCCAATTAGTCCAACTACCAGGCGCGGCCGCAACCCACACCAACGAACTTGGCGGAACCATTGTCATCTATCTTCCCCTGTTCCTGGCTGTCATCTTTGGCTGGCGACCCATTAGCAAACGCCCGCTTTTAGCCATCCCCCTGCTTGGCCTTGCCTCCTCGGCCGTTCTCATCCTGCTCCTCTCCCAATCACGCAGCGCCTGGATTGGAACAGTTGGCGGATTGGTTATACTGGCAACGTCTTGGTTCCTTTTCCTACCAAAATCTCGCTTAAAGCAAACAATACAGATAGGTCTGGGCCTGTTAGCGTTGCTGTTTATCGTCGTACTAACCCAACTTGACTGGAATCAGGTCAGTACCTTTATCGAAGAGCCGCCCCGTGATACGGCCGTTGGAACCTTCACCACCCTCAACTTCCGCCGCCAGCTATGGGGCGCGGCCCTAGAAGTATTAGACGACACCCCCTACACCGGAACCGGGCTAGGCGCATTTCGGCGCGTCGTCCCCCGCCTATATCCCATCTCAGCCTCCGACAGCAAAGATGTTGCCCATGCACACAATATCCTACTTCAAGTAGCCGTCGATACCGGACTTCCCGGCCTAATCGCCTATCTTACCATCCTAATTACCATCAGCATCATAACCGTCAAAATCGCTCGCCGACAGAACCAAGACAAGCTCCTCATCCTAGGACTTTTTGCCAGTCTCATTGGCCTCCATCTCTTTGGCCTAACAGACGCCCTAGCCCCCGGCGCAAAACCCGGCCTTTTATTCTGGATAGCCTTAGGGTTAGTTACCGCCTTATACCAACTAAGTACAGTCAAATAAGTTGTGCTGGATAAGCGACGAACCCAACTCTACTATTTGGCAGACAAAACACATATTTGATAATTTCATCCACTAGAACATTTTTGTTTACATTTAGACACTCAGCATCAAAAACAAACCTAAAGCCTATAGCTATATAGTTACTTTCGGCTTATAATATCGACGAAGAAACAAGACAACACAATATGGGGGAGGTAAAAACTTGTGCCGTGCAAACATGACAACACTGGAATATTAATTTGCACAATTTTTTATATATAGAGACCCACCAACAATGAATAGGCGACGACAAAATGATGTGAACTTAGCCATCATAGCCATCGGCATTGATGCTGGGCTAACAATCATTATCTTTTTCTTCTTAGACACCCTCTGTGAACAAAAATTCATGACAGTTTTGACCAAGGAAAGTGGTCAATGCTTCCCAAATTGGAGTTATTTTGCAGTGCCCGTTTTCTGGATGATCAGCTTTCTAGTCAGCTCTGCCTATGATCCAAAACGGATATATAAAATCGTCGATGAATTCCAGACCGTCATTTTGTCAATTCTCTTGGGCTTTTTACTCTTTTCCGGCTTCATATTTTTGGAAGGGCTAGAGGTTCCCCGCGCTTTATTCTTCGCATTCGTTCTGGTAGACCTGTTCGTGTTACTAAGTTGGCGGGTAATCTTCCGTATCTACGAACGAACTAGAAAAAAGGAAGTCAACGCCAAAACCCTCTTGATAATCGGGGCCAGTAAGGCTGGGCAGCTAGTCGCACAGGCTATTCATCAACAGACAGCCGCCAATCTCCGCATCATAGGCTACCTATCAGATGGTGTTGAAAAACCAGAAAACGGTTTACCAATCTTAGGAAAGACCAATAAAATTCGGGAAATTATTTTAGAACATCAGGTTGACGAGGTAATATTTGCCCTGCCAATCGGGCAATACGAAAAAGTCATCCAACTCGTCCTAAAGGTCGATGATATTGCCGTTCGAGTAAGGGTTATTCCAAGCTATTTCAATATGACCTATCATCGCACCAAAGTTGAAAACTTTTACGGCATCCCTCTCGTTGGTCTCCGAGACCCATCTCTCAATGAAGTCCAATTACTCTTCAAAAGAATTTTCGATACTATTTTAGCTCTGGTAGGGCTGCTCCTTACTTGGCCCATTTTTTTGCTAATAGGAATGCTAACAAAGCTAGATTCAAAAGGGCCTATCCTCTTTGGACAAACTCGGATTGGGGAAAATGGTCAAAAATTTAAGATGCTAAAATTTCGGACGATGTACCAAAAATATTCCGATCCATCAGGAACCCATAACACAGTCGCTGACAAAAAACACAATGACGAGAAAGTACCCAACGATCCAAGAGTTACCCGCATCGGCCGTTTTTTACGCCGTACCAGTCTCGACGAGCTACCCCAGCTAATCAACATCTTACGAGGCGACATGAGTTTCGTCGGCCCCCGTCCAGAACTACCCTGGCGCGTAGCCGCCTATGAACCCTGGCAGCGAGTCCGGTTCTCCGTTCCCCAAGGGCTAACAGGCTGGTGGCAAGTAAACGGCCGTGCCAACAAACCCATGCACCTCAACACCCAGGACGACCTCTATTACATCGAAAACTATTCCATCTGGCTAGATTTACAAATTCTCCTAAAGACCCCCCTCGTTGTCCTACGAGGCAAAGGAGCCTTTTGACAGCATTCAATAGATTGATAAACTACTCTTTTTAATTCAAAATTTCCAATTACTTCACAGGCAACACGAACTTGGACGAAATCTATCAAAAACTCAAGCAATATATAATAGATGAATTTCTCAGCGAGTATGGTGAAAACACACTCGATCCCAACCGCCCCCTTGTTGAGGATGGCATCGTAGATTCCCTTGGAATCATCCTAATTACAAGTTTCATCGAAGAGCAGTTTGGCATTGTTCTCCAACCCGAAGAGATTGTATTAGATAATTTCGAGACACTAAGGACAATATCCGAACTGGTTAATCAAAAAAGAGTCGGAAACCCTAATTAGTATAATCAATGATTATTTTTTTCAGCGCCAGCCAGGATGTTAACCAAATCGTTGGCTCAGAAAATCCTGAACAGCGTCAAAAACTTCAATCCCATTTCCAAAAGGCGTTTGGCAGTCAATTTGAAGCCAATATCCAAATTGGGCCAGCCTTGCCCATTAAGATGTTAAGGCAAAGGCAACAATGGGCAAATCGGCCGTTTCCCCCCCCTCTCGAAGCCCAAAACCTCACCAGCTCCTTCTATCAAGCCCAATTTCAAAATCAGTTTACCAACCTCAAACCAGATGCTATCATCCTATCCATTGAGCCAGATTTGTATCAACCGATTTGGCAGCACAAAGAAGAAGGGTTTCTACTTTGCCCGAATACTGATTGCGATTCCCAATGGCTTCAAGATACATTTGAGCCAATTGGCTTAACCAGCCCCTCCGAATACGAAGCAAACTTATTGGCCCTGGTAGAGGAAATCAAGGCCAACATAGGTACAGCCATCTTAATCCTAAATGGGTCAACCATCGATCCCAACGACAGTACCTTCAACTATAACAACCAAAAAGACACCTTACCTGTACGCATAAACCGCTTCAACCTGGCCCTCCTGCGGGTTTCCATGCAAGCAGGCATCTCGATTATTGATGTCGACCGCCTTGCTGCCGAATCCGGAGACCCTCACGTCCTCAGTCCCCTACGATATTCTGATACCTTAAATAATATTATCCAACAAGAAGTCGTTAGAATTATCAACGACCTGGCATTAGAAGAGGGCAACCAACCGCTTTACAAATTAGAAATGCCATATGTAGATCTGACCGTTAAAGAAGGCACCGTCGCCAACTGGCATAAAGCAGCAGGTGATTCAATTCATGTAGGCGATAAATTGGTCGATATAGCTGTCCAATTTCAAATCATGAAACGCACTCACAGCGCCCGATTCCTCTCCAGAACCAAGACGAAAAAAGCTGGGGGAAAAATGGGACGGCTGCTCGTTCAACTCATTTCAGCTGGTGAAGGCAAACTACACCAAATATATACAGAGCCGAACAGCACCGTCCAACAGGGAACATTAATGGCCGCCATTACGGCCGAAAACCCCACATCAAACACCCATCCAATCCAAGAAGTCACCAATGCCGCGCTATTCCGAGTCTCCGCCCAAAAACTAAGCATAGGGGAAGACCAATGAGCCAGGTAATGCCCAGGAAAAAGCAACCCACATCAATCAAACGACGGCTCCGACAAGAAGTTCGTCATGTCATCAACCGCCTTGAAAAAAATTACAGCAGCCGTAACTACGTCATGTTTTGGGAAGGCGACCCTAATGCCAAACAGGTCGGTATCTTCATGAAAGGCGGCTGTGATTTACCAGCCGTTTTTACGGCCGTACCAACTATCCGTAAAACCCTAAATGGAACAGTCGGCATTCGCTGGCATGGTGGTGTGTCCGATTCCCATACCAGCCTACTCCTCCAAGGCTTACAATCCATCCCCAACGAATGGTCTCAGCCAGCCATAGAAAAACTAAATCTTTCTCCCAATTACTTCAAACCAGCCCTTTTTGAGCCAAATTTCACCATTCCAACTCCAAATGGATCAACCACCTTCCAAAAAAATGTCGTCATATTTTCACTTGGCCCAGATATCGTTCGCACCCTCTATCGCCACAAAGAACATGGCCTGCTCCTAGACCCCGGCGGCTATTGGCTCAATCGCTCCATGGCCGATATTGTCGCCGACAAAGAAACAACAGTATGGTTTCGACGGAAATATGCTAGCGCTGGCCTCATTGATGTTGAAACATTCAGCCAAAATATCACCAACATTGTCACTCGCCTAAAGCAAGAAATGGACACAACTATACTCATCTTAAATGTCTTGACCGTTGAACCCGGGGATTGGACCCACAACTATCAACTCCAAAAAAAGCCTTACGAACTGCGAAGGCGAGAATTCTGCTCCGCCCTCACTGACCTTTCCCGCCAGCTAGATTTCAATATCGTAGATGTAGACCGGGTCTTAAAACGAGCCGGCCTACGAGAAACACAAATGGATTTCGCCCACTATCCAGATGAAATTTACCCCTATATTGGGCAAGAAGTATTCCGAATCCTACAAGCGCTTGAACTATTATAAGCTGATGACAATAGGTCATACGATAGTCCCAAGATGGTCAATTTGGATGTTGCTAATGTTGTTTCTAATCGTCATCATTTCCGCTTGTACCACCAATGCAACCAATGAAAACAATGAAAATTCCACCCAAGGAATGCCCACAGCCACGCCTGAAAAGCCACCGCCAGTAGAAGTCATCGGCGATTGTCTCGTTGAAGGCCACTTTCCAGACAGAACCACATGTACAAGCGTTTCAGTCAGTTGTGCCAACTTGCCAGAAACAACGGCCGAATTACGCACCACCCCCCACAATCCCAACTCAACCTTTCTTGGTACAATCATACTAGGCAGCGGCGGCACAGGTCAATCATTCCTCTCAGGAGATATACCAACCACCGATACACCCGCCTTAAACATCATCCTGCAACTAGCTGACGCTGGCTATACAGTTGTCGAGAGAAAATGGCTCGATGGCTGGTTTGGCAGTGGCTCCGAAGGCTTTGGCATTTTAGACCCGGCTTGTAGACATGCCGAACTCTTAACATGGTTAGACGAGCAAGCCGAAAGCCCAGGAGCCATCTGTGCCTTCGGAAATTCTGGCGGCTCCTCAGAAATCGCCTATGGTCTCACCCGCTGGAATACAGAATCAGTGCTAGATGCAGTCATATTAGGCGGGGGGCCGCCAATGGCCCGGCTCGATATTGGCTGTTTAGGATTTGACCACGATCCAAATTGGGAACAAACCTGCACCGAAACCTGGAACACCACCCAGACCGAATGTCAGCGGCCCCAACCAGTCTGCACCCTATATGATCGTCGACAAGCCACCGGCCCCCAAGAGATTGATGCCGCCTTCTCCATCGCCGAGCTTAATAAAATGTGTACCGGCAGCAGCCCAACCTTTAGTGCTGTATTTGAAGAAAATAGTATCCTATTTCCAGGAGCCGATTTATCCTATCCTAATACACCAGTCCATTTTATTTACGGCCGTCAAGATTGCACCGAAGCCGCCACTCTCGGCCCCCTTTACCTAGAAGCAATTACCACCGAAACCTCCGTTGAATATTTAGAAAGCGTCCCCCATACCGTTCAAAATAGCCCCGCCGGGGCAGAAGCCATCATCAACGCCATCTTAAACACCTGTCAAGTACCCCAATAATAAGATGATGAAGCACGCCAATTCCTCTCGTTTGAATATGATAATCTTAGGCGCTGTCATCACAGCCGTTCTACTCTTTCTCCTCACCCAATCCCAAGCAATCATCCATAATCTGACCCTCCGTTATATCGACTATAAATGGAACACCGTGACCCTGACTGGCTTAACCGTCAACAACAACCTCCAAGATGGCCTCCCCGACAACTGGCAAGCCCGCACCTGGAACGGCGGGCAAGGCATCATTCACAAAACGGCCGACATAAAACGAACCGGAAACGCAGCCATCAGCGTAGAAAAAACCAACAACACCGGCGTTGCCGCCCTGAGCCAAATCGTCACCATTCCAGAAAACAGCAATCAACTCTCGTTTTGGGTCTTCGCCAGAGGCGATGCCGGAGCCGCCCAGGTTCGTTTCATCATTCAGAACCAACCTGGAACACAAAACGGCGGCTGGCAAACCATTCCCGCCACTGAAGAGTGGCAACGATATCAAGTTGAAACAGCAATTCCAGCAAACGCAGTTCGAGCCGAAGTCTTGCTCCGGTCAAATGGTCAAACCTTTTTTGACGACACCTTCCTACTATTTGTCCTACCAGCAGGAGAAAGAGAAAACTATCTAGCCAATCCAGGCTTTGAGATAGACGGTATTGAACAAGACCCCCTCCTCTGGTGGCAAGAACATGCCATCTTGCCAGACATAGAAACCCTCCCCGATATACCCCTATCAGACGAACTACCCTATTTAAGCATTCTCGACATGATCGACGGCCGTTATCAAGCAATCAGCCAACGTATAAACGAACAAACCCAATCCTGCGGTTCCAGACCAGAACTAACCTCCTGGCTCCTAAACTTGGCCCCCGAGTTAGAGCAGCAAGGTGGCCCCGCCGCCCGCGAAAAATTATACCAACTTGGCATAGCCCTCGCCCCAACCTGCCCCCAGCCTCATGGCTATCTAGCTCGGTTATATGAAGACAATCGGGCATTTTGGGCTGCCGCCGAGCAATATCGTTTAGCAGCCGAATTAGCAGGAGATACCCCGCTAGCAGGTTACTACTACTACAATGAAGGATTAACCCATGTCCGGCAAACTGGTCATCTTGAAAGAGCTATCATTGCCCTCAGCAAAGCCGAGCAGTTAGAGAGTTGGGTCGTTGGGGTTGTTTTTCAGGGGTCAGCGACCTACAATCTAGGCTTAGCGTTGCGAGATGCAGAACGGTTTGATGAAGCAGCAGCAGCCTTCCAACGTGTCTTAGATTGCGACGCCTGTATAAATTATCAAAAGCCTGCTGCCGCCGCACTAAATACCTTACCCTAAGAATAACTGTCAGCCCTTATTATCAAGATGATAAGAATTTCTAAACTCGCCGTCATACTCATCATACTAGTCCTTCTCGGCCCAATAATCGATCTACTCACCGGCTACGTCCTAGACGCAACCGGTCAGGCAAATGCTGCCAACGTAGACGCTATTACACCAGGCATCATCTACCGGGGCATATTCCTAATACCCGTCTTTCTGCTCCTAGCCCATTTAGTAAAATCACCAACCAGACTCATTCTCTATTACTTTGGCATTGTCTTCTTTCTTGGACTTCTATTTCGGAATAGTGTCGGCCAAGATTTCGATTTAGTTCGGAACAGTCAACGGTATCTCAAATTGATGCTGCCCATATTTGGCTTCGCTGGAATGCTATTCATCGGTCAACGTTTCGCAAAAAACAAACCCGTCGAACTATTTTGGCGAACGGCCGCCTTGTATGGAGGCATTGCCGCCTTTGGCCTCTTAACCACCGACTGGCTCGGCCTGGCCCTAAACGTCTACCGAAACACAAACGTAGCTTCCGCCGGACTAATCGACTCCCAAAATGCCGCCAGTCTAATCCTGATGGTCTCCCTACCCATTGCCCTCCATTACGTCGATAAATACCAGGACAATCGAGTTATTTTAGTTTTGGCCGTCCAAGGACTTTGGCTTGCCGCCGCCTTTCGATTGAGTACCAGAGCCGCCCTGGTTGCAATACCAATTGTCATTATCCTCCACCATATCGTCCTCTTAATTAAGCGAAGATATTCCGCAAAGGGTTCCCAAACAGTATCTTTAGTCGCATTAGTTATCCTAATGGCTATCGTTGGTTTTTTTATTTTACAAAATTGGGCAAGTCGGGATATCGCTCTCATTGCGGAAAGGTTTGGTCGCCTGGCTGAAGGTCATTTCCGAAACCGGGTTCCAATCGGGATTGCAAAAATTCAGGCATTCACCTTCATTGAGCACCTATTTGGGTTAGGCGACCGAGGCTTTGCAACCACCGAAAATGATATCGTCGATATTTATGGCAAATTTGGCTTAACCGTGCTTATACCAATATTGCTCTTTGCTTCCTATTTTTTCATCCGGCTTCTCAACACCTTTCTACGCTATAAAAGACTATCCACCTTTGCCCTATTAATGAGCTACTCACTCTACTTCATTCACAGCGCGACAGCCGGTCATGCCCTACTCTCCTCACCCATCAACAACTTATTCTTGCTAATATATTTCTTGAGCTACCTTGAGACAAGCCAACTTCAACCAGTGCCCATTCCCGAAAATAAACCAAGTAAAACACCATTAGCGCCTGCAAGAGCCAGCCTAACCCAGAGCTAATCACCCCTAGCAAATGATAGCAAAGCGGCTTCGGAATAAGGCCCGCAAAACCATCACTTGGGCCGGAGGGTGGCTAGGCCCAATCCCAACGCCAGAGAAATGGCTCTTTATCGTCGGCTGCTACAACTCCGGCACCTCACTCATACAAACCCTACTAGCCCAACATCCCCAAATCGGCTCCCTGGCCCGCGAAGGCCAACTTTGCACCGACCAACTTCTCCTGCCCAAAGCTGTTGGCCTGCCCCGCCTTTGGGCGCTGAAACCAGAAAAATTTTTGCTCGATGAAACAAATCAGACCGAGATTGATGTCAAACGGTTGAAGCGACAATGGGGACTTTGGATGAACGATAGGAAACGGCCGATCCTCATGGAGAAAACCCCCGCCAACGCCGCCCGCCTTCCCTGGCTCCAAGCCAACTTCAAGAACGCCCATTTCCTCGGCATCATCCGCAACGGTTACGCCGTCGCCGAAGGCATTCGCCGTAAGGCAGGCCATTCGCTCGAACTCGGTGCGACCCAATGGCTCCGCTCCAACGAAATCATGCTAGATGCCTTTGAAAAGCTAGACCATCGCCTGCTCATCACCTACGAAGCATTAACTGAAGAACCAGATACCACCTTATCGGCCGTTCTCAACTTCCTAAATCTGCCACAAGATAGCCTCCGCCAAATCGACGGCCGTATCCTATCCATTCACGGCTTACAATCAGAGCTAATCAACATGAACCGCCGTTCCCTAGAACTGCTGACAGCCCAAGAAACGGCCGAAGTCCGCAGAGCAGCAGCCCCCTTATTAACCCGCTTCCACTACCATTCATAAAAAATTTAAGGTCCATTTCTATTCCTGCCTAAGATACGATTGAGCTATATAGTAAGCAAAATCCGCTAAACTACTAACTGTAGATTGTCCTAAAGAAAAATTATAATCAATTTTATTTGTATTACTTAGCAACATCTTAAAAGGGGCTGAACGTTGGTTTAGAATCTGATACTTATCCTGCACTGCCAGCCAACTCGCTGCCACCCACTGAACAATTTCAGTGTCAGCTTCTAGCAAGGCAAATATTGTTTCAAGCCCTCGCCTGTCATCACGCTCCGCCAGCCAAACCGCTGCCGCCAACCGTCCAATTTCATCTCCATCTTGCAACGAGGCCACTTTGGTATCAACATCCAACCTATCATCACGCTCCGCCAGCAAAATCGTCGCCGCCAACCTCACATTATCAGATTTAGATTCCAGCAAGGCCATTAACGCATCATCTCCCCGCCCATCATCGCGCTCTAGCAGCCAAAAGGCCGCTTCCAACCGGACATATTCAGATTCATCTTGCAGCAAGGATGCCATCGAGTCACCCTCCCGTCTTTCATCACGCACTTCCAGCCACTTCGCTACCTGCAACCGCACATCTGCAGATTCGGCTTTCAGCAAGGCCACCATCGTATCATCTCCCCGCCCATCATCACGATCCGCCAGCCACCTCGCCGCATCAAACTGCACATCTTCAGATTCAGCTTCTAACAGGTCAACCATGGTGTCAACTCCCCTCCCGTCCTCACGATCCGCCAGCCACCTCGCCGCCTGCCAACGTACATTGTCAGATTCAGCTTCCAGCAACGCCACTATTGTTTCTTCCCCATGCCCATCATCACGATCCGCCAGCCAACTTGCCGCCCGCAACCGCACATCTTCAGATTCAGCCTCCAGCAGGTTAAGCATAGTGTCAACTCCCCTCTTGTCAGCACTCGCCCCTAACCACCGCGCAGCTCGCAACTGCATGATTTCAGCTTCATCTTCCAGCAAATCCACCATCGTGTCAAAAACCCGCCCAGCAGCCTGCGTCTCTAGCCATCTCATCGCCTGCAACCTGATGGCAAAGCTCTTAGAATTAATAAGGGAGTTAATTAAGTCTTTCGTTTTTAGTAGATCGATATAATCCAATAATTTTACCAACTTTAAATTAGCAAACGCTAAACCTTCAATTATTCGGGCCAAACTTGAACGATATTCGGTGGCAAGGAATTTTTCCAAAACGAATTCAACATCTCGTATAAGGAAACTAATTTTTGAGTCTCGATAGACAAGTAATAAATCTCTTAATAATGTTTCGATGAAGTCCCCTGGCCCAGCTGGGACACCATCAGACAAAATGGTACAAGCCAATAATAAGTCCTGGTGAATAACATTTTCAAATTCGGTAGACCTTAGGTTCCGGAGAGCCTTAATAAATTTACCAGCTTTAGCCCGTCGCTGAATGCCTAAATGGCCAGCCATCAACATCAAAACCTCTTGCCAATATGGCTTATGAGCGTAATCCGCCAGTTGCAGTTCCCCATCTTCCCACAAGCCAGCCATATAAAAGGCGGTGAAATATTCCGCAAATGTTTGATGCAAAAAGCCATATAGGTTTCGTCCATCTATATCAGTTCCGCGTGGTAACAAGACCCCGCTGTGTTGCGTAACGCTTTCTAGAAGCTCTCTACTTTTTGATTTGGCTTCCAATTCAGGTAGCGACTTCAATCGCTGCATTGACTCAACCAATAGCTCTTCCAACGTAAATTCATCAATCAAATCTGTGGTGCTATCCTTGAAAATATGTAAAGCTACTGGAGCTAGCCATTCCCTGATAAATAATTCATCCAATTCAACATACCGTTGAGTCAAGGGCCAACTCCGAATCAACGTTTGAGTAGCGACATCATAAAGCAAGACTCGTTGGTCTGGCAGCGTTCGTCCTTGCCACTTTATTAAAGCAATAATTGTCAAGAGTAATGGATTTCGCGCCATTCTGAGAATACTTGGCGTCTGAAATATCGAGTCTAACAACTGTCCCTGCTCCTGCTCAACATCAAGTGTATCCGGCATCTCTTCGTAAATGGCTCTATACCAATTGCCAACGAAAGTCGTTATCTGCGTTTCATCCAGTTCATTGAGGGTAAAGTGTCTGAATGAACCTGTTAAACCACTCCGCTCATAACCCACAATTCGAGTCGTAATCACAGCCTGATTCTCATTAAAAATCGGATCAGCAAAAAAATCATCAGTTTCCTCTTTTACGCGCTGTCGCAGTTTGACCTCTTGTACTTCATCCAAACCATCGATCATTACAACTACCTTTCCACTAATTAAATGATAGTCAATCAATGGGGCAAATCGTCCTCCATCCCGCAGCAAATAATCTTCTAAACTGGTAACCTTTCCCTTTTCCAGATCATCACCAAACTCAATTGCCCGGATACGAACAGGTAACTTAGATTCTTCTCCATCATCCAATGAATAATATGTATTCGCTGCTTTCCAGCACAAAAACCGCGTCAAGGTAGACTTACCGCTACCAGGATCACCTTGAATCACAACTTTTGAATGAGAAAATATCGAGTCCATAGCCACCACAATATCTGGTTGCCTTTGTTCAGTTTGTCCGACGTCTACAATTTCTTGGGACTCAAAAATGTGGTCTAAATAATTCCGAAATCTAGGATTAAACTCAGCATACAAAGTTTCCATTGCACCCTTATCCTGGATATGTTCAACCAAGACTGTTTCCTTAACCTCTTCAAGTTGCTCGAGGGTAAAATCTCCACGCTTTACCAGCCACTCCTTAATCCTTCTCAACACCTTCGGCCTCTCCCGATAGACATCATCATCTCTGGCCTTCAAAGGGATAAATACATTTTCCATTTTGATGCCAATCGTCTTATTTTGAACCTTCGGCGATATACCCTGCATCGTCAACAGCTCATGTTTTTCGACCATTTTAGTCAGATAATCCCGTTCCAAAGCCGCCAGGTCTGGCAAGTCAGGTTGCAATTGCCCTACAATCTTACGTAGCTGAAGAATGATTTCCTTTTGGCCCAAATCCAATTGCTTATCCAATAACAACCCCCGCAATTGGGCCAGGAAATCGGTAAAGGTAACGGCCATCACCTCTGGCGCTGGCAAGTCTCCACCCTTAAGAGCAACCTCCAGACGAAGATGCTTTGAAGCTGCCACAACCATCTGATCGACATCTGGCTGGTCAGAAATGAGCATAAGCTTTCCAGCCTCATGTGCAAGAGCCTCTGCAACCTTTTTGTCTGCAAGGCCCAACAGCAGTTCCAAGATCCGTTGAGCTTGAGTGCGGTCATTGGCTTTAGCAATCGTTCTCTCAACTGCCACCTGGGTCAAGGCGGCAAAAGCCGCTTTTCGCTTACTTTCCTCATCCGTCCCCGCCCATTTGGCAAACCGAACTTTTAAAGAATCACCAACTGGCTCCCAAGCTGCATCAAACCCTTTATCAAAGAGCTTTTTGCTTACTTCATATAAACTTACAATTAGTATGCCTGCTAGGATGTTCATTGGGTTCCCTCCTATAGGTTGGCAACGATAATTAGGGTAAAATCATATTTACCACTCAATTATACCATACAAGCAAAGAACAATTACGGCCGTTCCCAAAATCATTACCACCCCAATCCAGTGAAAATCCCATAAAAATCCTCCTCAAATACCATCCTTATGTCAACAGGCTCAAAACAAAACTCACATTTTAATTGAGCCCCTTGAAACCCTTGAGCCTCTTGAGCCCCTTGAACCCTATAAAATTATTGGAAACCCGATTTTTGACAAAACCCGGGTTTCTACCAGTCCAATAAGACCACGTTAAATTCCTTCAATTCCTTGACTAAGAACATTTGTTCTGAGATAATATACACTAGTAGATACGCTAGGAACGCCAACCGCCAGCGTTCCATTCAAATAAAGGAGACCCCATGAGTTACCCAAATGCCGAAGTCATTTCCTCAACCTTTACCACCAATCATTGGCTCATCAACCAATTGATTGACGGCCTATCCCACGTTGATAGTCTGGTGCAGCCCCCGTTCGAGGCCAACTGTCTAAATTGGATAGTCGGCCATATCATTCGAGGCCGTAGCACCGCCATCACTTTATTAGAGGCTGAACCGGTTTTCACCAATGATTTAGTCGAACGATTTAAGACTGGTTCGCCGCCTGTAACAGGTGAAAATGATGCCGTTTCCTTCGAGAAATTGGTCGCCGATTTGAACACCTCCCAAGAGCGAATAGCCGCCGCCTTAGAAGCCATTTCTCCCGAATCGCTTGCTGAAGAAAAGGCAACCGGGCGCGGCACAAAACCAGTCGGTGAACATCTCTCCGGTCTGGCATGGCATGAAACCTATCATGTTGGACAAATCGAACTCCTCCGCTCCCTAGCCCTCAAACAACGCGCTTAACTTGCACCCTTTTGAAGGTCTTCAAGAAGCCAGGCTTTTGAAAAAAAGTCTGGCTTCTCCAATAATGCCCTTTTAGCTTTATTTGTTAAAATCAAGGGCAACATGTCCCACAACCTTGTCCCACATTTCATCCTAGAAAAATACGAAAGCCTTGAGCGGTTCGGCCGTTTTAATGCAACAGCCCTCTTCGTCGACATCAGCGGCTTTAGTGCCGTCACCGATAAGTTAATGATCCACGGTCAGCATGGTGCAGAAATCTTGGCCGGAGTCATGGGGGCCATCTTTGAACCGCTCATCAACAGCGTATACAGTCAAGGGGGATTTGTCACAGGCTTTGCAGGCGATGCTTTCACGGCCGTTTTCCCTTCCTCTGATACAACCATTCAACAGGCATTAGCGGCTGCGGTTGCCATCCAAGAGCAAATGAAGGCCAAGCCCGAACAAGAGACGCCTTACGGCCGTTTCGTTATGTCCGCCAAGGTCGGCCTCGCTTTTGGAGAAGTGATTTGGGGTATCGTCACCTCAGATGATGACCGACAGGCCAGCTACTACTTTCAAGGTACAGCCATCGATGGCTGTGCCGCCGCCGAACACGCCGCTGGTCCAGGTGATGTAATCTTAGATAACACCTGCTATAACGACAGTCAGGACAAAATATCGGCCGAACCGATTGGCGATTACTACAAGCTCTTAGCAACGACCGCCCCTTTACCAGCCCCCAAAATATCAACCCTGCCAGAAGTCAATCCTGAACAACTGCTGCCCTTCGTACCAGAAGCAGCCATCCGCGCCGGAATAACAGGTGAGTTCCGCCAAGTCGTCAACGTTTTCATCAGCCTACCCACTGTCCGCACCGAAGCCCAACTAGAAATTTTTATGAAAACCGTTTTCAAACTAGAGCAGCGTTACGGCGGTTTTCTTAAACAACTAGATTATGGAGACAAAGGAGCAAATCTGCTCCTCTTCTGGGGTGCGCCAACAACCCATGAAAATGATGTCCACCGCGCCCTCCACTTCATTCTCGACCTCCAAACCCAGACCGCCATACCTATCAATGGCGGCATCACCTACCATGTCGCCCATGCCGGATACATCGGCTCAACGCTGCGCGGTGAATACACCTGTTATGGCCGAGGTGTAAACCTCGCCGCTCGCTTTATGACCGGAGCGCCAAGAGGTGAAATATGGGTTGACGAAAGAATTGCCAACCAATCTGGAAGCCAATTCGACTTGGAATTTGAAGAGGAAAAAAAGTTCAAAGGCTTCACCCACCCTCAAAAAGTCTTCATTTTATATGAGCGCTTAGACAACACCGATACCCTATATGACGGCCGTCTTGTTGGCCGGGAAGAAGAGATAACAAAGCTATCCGAATTTATCCAGCCAATCTACACCAACCGCCATGCTGGATTGCTCGTCGTTCGGGGCGAAGCCGGTGCAGGCAAAAGTCGCCTGACCCATGAATTCTTGACCTACCATTTAGACCCCGAAACCCAAGTCTTCCTAGCCCAATGCGACGAAATCTTACGCCATGCCTTAAACCCTTTTCGTTACTGGCTCAAACGATATTTTGGCCTATCCGAAGGGCTAGCCGAATCCAGAAATAAACGTAGCTTCAACCGCAAACTAGACAGTCTGATAAGTCAAATTAATGACCCACCCTTAGCCGATGCGCTTGACCAATTGCGCTCTTTCCTCGGCGCCCTAATCGGGCTACAGTGGCCTGATTCACTATACGAGCAAGTTGAAGCCAAAGAACGCCACGAAAAAACACTCTCAGGATTGGCTACATTGCTAAAAGCCGAAAGTCGTCGCCAACCCCTCATCCTCTTACTAGAAGACGTTCACTGGATAGATGAGGAATCAGCCACCTTCCTCTCTAGTTTATTAACGGAACTTGAAGAGAACGAAGCAGCGTCATACCCGATTGCCATGCTCTCAACCGCCCGTTATGAGGGACATAGCTTGCCCTTGCAAGCATTCTCATTCCAAGAACTCAACCTCTCCAAACTTAGCCGCAGCGACCTATCCGCCTTAGCGCAGACCCATTTGGAATCCCCTCCAGCCGAAAACCTGGTCGACTTACTGGTAGAGAGAGCCGAAGGAAATCCATTCTTTGCAGAACAGATATTACGCTATCTTCAGGAAAACCAGCAGTTAGCGATTGTGAATGACCACTGGCAAGTAGTAGCCTTAGACCAATCGCCATTGCCAGGAGATGTCAACGCTCTACTCGTTGCCCGCCTGGATCGGCTGTCACATTCAGTCAAAGAGGTTGTTCAAACCGCGGCCGTTTTAGGCCGTGAATTTGAAATAAGATTACTCTCCCATATGCTAAAAAGCGACCAGGCACTACAAGAAAAAATTAGCCACGCTGAGGGTGAATCAATCTGGTCAGCCTTGAATGAAATTCGGTATATTTTTAATCACGCCCTTCTAAGAGATGCTGCTTACAGGATGCAGCTGCGGGCCAGTCGTCAAGCCCTCCACAAATTAGCCCTAGAAGCGCTAGAAAATCTCTACCAGGATGACCTCTCCAATCGGTATGGCGAACTGAGCTATCATGCCTTGGCCGCAGACTTAACTGAGCCAGCCTTTCATTATAGTCTCGCTGCCGGAAACGAAGCCATGAAACAATACGTCGGTTCTGAAGCTATCGTGCATTATCAGCCAGCATTGGCCTTATTAGAACAAGTAGAGACCAATTCCGAACAACGCCGCCAGCTTTTCACTCAATACGGCCGTGCCCTAGAGCTAACCGGCGATATGGCCGGTGCCCTGGCTCAGTATGAAACCATGGAAAAACTCGCCCTCAAACTTCAAGACAAATCGCTTGAACTGAGCGCCCTAGTCGCCCTCGGAAAAATTCGAGCCACCGGCAACGTCATGAATGATTTTGAATTAGCGGAAACATTAGGTCAAAAAGGGCTCGAACTGGCCGAAGAATTAGACGACAAAGCAGCCGAAGCAACAATCAGATGGAACTTAATGAACGTCTATCGTCTTACCGGCCGTTACGAAGAATCGCGAGCAAGTGGCCTACGAGCTTACGAATTGGCCGAATTGTTCAACTTACGAGAGCAAATGGCCTACGTGTCTAATGATTTAAGCACCGTTCTTATGGGTCTTGGAGAAATCGCCAATATGGTTGAAAACGCTAAGAGAACGGTTGAACTTTGGCGAGAAATAGACAATGGCCCAATGTTAATTGATGGGCTAGCCAACCTCGGCATGGCACTAAGCTTGGTAGGAAAGTATGATGAAGCGCTGGCTATTGCTGAAGAAGGTTTAGCACGCAGCCAGGCCGCCAACAATCGTTGGGGCGAAGCTTATATCAGATATACCCCCCTCTTCGTCCATTTGAATCGACTCGAAATCGAAGCCGGCCTAACCCACGCAAAATTAGGCTATCAATTAGCAAAAGAGGCTGGGGCAATGATCGTCCAATTTTACATCAGCTTTTTTGAATCCTTCCTCTACCTCGCCGCAAAAGATTATGATCAAACAATACTATCTGGAAAACGAGCCAAAGACATCGCTAGTAAGCATTTTCCGTTTCAGAAAACAGCTGCAACAGCTATTATAGCCATTGCCTATATGGAAATGGGTCATTTAGAGAAAGCCGCCGAGTTGGTCAATAGTTATCAGCTAAAACCCGGTAACTTAGGCATGTTGCTGATGCTTGTTCCAGAACTTGCCAAATCTCAATATATGCTCATCCAGGGAAATTATTCTGACCTTTTCCCACTATTGAACAAAGTAACAACCTATTTAGAGAAAGAGAAAATCACACTGTTAACACCCAGATTTTACCTTCTTCAAGCTCAGGGCCTTCTTGCACATGGAAAACCAGATGAGGCCAGAAAGGTTATTGAAAAAGGGTTAACTTCATTGAAAGATACTGGAGGTGTATGGGGTTTCCAAGAGCTGGCAGATTTATTAGCGACAATAGTAAAAGAAGAAGGAAAAGAAACGGCCGTTACCACCTCAAATGAAATGACAAGCAAAAATTAAATCTGACCTGAACTAATGATTTACTCAAGTAAACCGCCGAAATTAGCTGCATCTTTCTTGAAAAACTTTTTGCCGTTTACCCAAATCCTAAAGGAGTAAAAATGACAGATAATAACTACATCGCCAAGGCTTTCCTAAAAATTGGCTGCCCCTATTCCTTCAAATTCTACCTCTTTATGGCTGAATCCAACCTACTCGATCAGATAGAAGTGGTTCCCTGTGATCCAGCCGATATAGACTTCTATGCCCAGGTTAAACTTATGATTAAGTCCGTTACCAGCGTCGATACAACCTTTCCCGTTGTCGAAATTGAACCGGCTGTTTATCTCGCCGACTCCGAAGGGCTAATTGATTACTACGCAAAGAAAAACAACGTTTCCGACACCAATCCCCCCACCCTGGCCTTCTACCACCGCAGTATCTATCCCCGCATGATAGAAATGAAACAGGAAATATTCGAGTTAAAAGAACGATTAGGGGAATAGGATCACTTTCGTCTTTAATCTGCGAAGACCTGCCTAATCCGCCTCATCTGCGATCTCGTTCCACCGATCATGCAAACGACTAATAAAGGCCAAGACACCCAACTCAAAGTAATCTTCTCCCTCTGGTGGCCGCTAGCAATTAGCTGGCTAATCATGGGAACGGCCGTACCAATGATCAGCGCTGTCATGGCTCGGATGGACGAACCAACCATCAATTTAGCCGCTTTTGGCGGTGTCGTCTTTCCAGTATCCTTGATTATTGAGGCCCCAGTGCTGATGCTTCTCTCAGCCTCAACAGCCTTAAGTAAAGATTGGGCCTCATATCAAAAGATACGTCAGTTCATGCTTGGCCTGGGCTTTAGCCTAACTATCCTCCATATCTTATTAGCCTTCACCCCACTATTCGACGTCGTAATTGTGGGTCTAATCAGTCCCCCAACCGAAATCATTGAACCGGCCCGAATCGGTCTAATGGTCATGCTTCCCTGGAGTTGGACAGTCGCCTACCGGCGCTTTAACCAAGGCGTTTTGATTCGCTTCGGCCGTTCCAAAGCCATCAGCGTCGGCGCACTTTTGCGAATAGGCGCCAACGCCGTCACCGCTCTCGCCGGTTGGGCCTTAGGGCTGCCAGGCGTTATCGTCGGAACGGTCGCAATCATCGCTGGCGTAATTGCCGATGCCGTCTATACCGGTATCGTCGTCCGACCCGTCATCGAAAAGCAGCTAAAGCCCGCCCCCACCATCACCCCTACCCTAACCTGGCCCAACTATCTCAACTTCTACTGGCCCCTGGCTGTCACATCTTTGATGAATCTCATTATCATGCCAATGGGCAGCGCCGCCGTTGCCCGAATGCCAGAAGCCCTCAACTCCCTGGCCGTCTGGCCTGTCCTAACAGGCTTCTTGTTCATGTGGCGCAGCATAGGCTTTGCCTACAATGAAGTCGTGGTCGCCAAACTCGATGAACCCGGCTCCTATGCCGCTCTACGCCGCTTCACTCTGCTTCTCATCAGCTTTGCCCTGCTGGGATTGGCCCTAGTCGCCGCCACACCCTTGTCAGGCCTTTGGTTTGTTTCTATCTCCGGCCTCAACCCAGACCTGTCGTCGCTAGCTCAAACTGGCCTATGGGTAGCCTTGTTATGGCCCCCGATTTCGATTCTTCGCAACACTTTTCAAGGAGTGTTAGTCAACGGCCGTAAAACCAAATCAGTCACGGAATCGGTCATCGTCTTCTTCCTGGTCACCGGTTCCCTACTGTTCATCAGCACCCAACTCGGCCGTTTTCCAGGTCTGTTCCTAGCGTTGGTGGCCTTCCAATTCGGCTATGGCAGTCAGGCAGTTTGGCTCTGGTTCCGTAGTCGAAACTACCTGGCTCAAATACGAGGCCGGGACGTAGATCACCTGACTGGAATCACCGCTCAAGGGCCAGCCTGATTAATGTTTAGTATTGAAGTGTTTGAAGCCATTGAAACTCATATCGAGGGGTTGTTACAAAACGAAGAATCAATTCCGATTCCAAAACCGGTTGAATACCGTCAGAACAATCCAGATTTTGTGAATGGGTTATAGGCCATCATTAATGTCTTTTTCAATTTCTGCGATTGCTTTTTTGACAGTCCGATCATCCGAGGTTAATGCTTTCGCCTGAGACAGATATTGAACGGCCGTCTCACGCCCACCCATCCGAAAATAGCCCAATGCGGCCGTTGCCAAATTAGCAGCAATATTCTTATCCCTGGCAGGCGACACCTCATCTTCAACCACTTTGGCAACCTCTAACGCCCACTCTGCCCCCTTCAAATGTTCACCTTGCTCCACCATAACAGCGGCCAACGTGCCTTTGATTACCTGAATCCAAGGGGTCATTTGATACGCCTTTTCCGCATAATCACGGGCAACTTGGAGACTATCCGCTTCCGGTCGGTGCATCATCGTCGCCCAGGCATAGTTATTATAGAAAATGGCTTGATGAAGTGGCTCGGCCGTTTCACTACGCTCCGATTCCACAATCAACTTCCAGGCGATATAAGCCTCCTCCAATCTATCCTCTTCATTCAGCAGCAGATACACCCGCAAATTTTCAAGGAACTCATCCGATGGATCGAGCAGCAATCCCTCCTGAATATAGCGCTTCAATTGCTCAATATTCTCTTGTTGATAAGCAAAGCTAGCCGCCATCCGATAATAGTTAGCTTTCAAATCGCGTCGGGCCAACTTGCCCGTTGCCAACCGCCAAAGAAGCATTCCGTCACTACCAGTTGGGCCAACAGCCGTTGTAACATTAAGCGGCAGGGCATTAAAAAAGAAAAGGAGGCCATTGATAACAATGAGGGTCATCAAAAACGGCAGGCTGCTGCCCGCCCGAAACAGACGAATAGCAACCAACAAAATAACCCCATGAAATAATAGCCCGGCCGAAATGTAAATAGCATACCGTACCCTTAAAAGCTTGTTCGTGGGGAATCCAGCAAAGCAGACCCCACTCACCGGTAGCATTCCAATTCCCAGGAAGAAATCATTAAACCAACGCCGCAGCAGTTGGCGACCAATTCCAAATTGAATACCAAAAACACGCCCACCCAACAGCTTTGCTGCCAGAGCGTGGCTCAATTCGTGCGAAACCAGCGAAAAAACAGTCACAACAATGAGGCCAACCACTGACCATGCTTGCCAACTGAGCCAACCAAACCTGGCCCCATCAATAACCAAATCCACTATCAGATAGATACCCAACAGAGCAAACAAGATTTTATTGTTCCGAACATCATTTTTTATGGCGCAAGCCGGACAATTATGCTTTTTATTCCAGGATTTTTGAAAGTATTGAGGTAGGGTTGATGTACAACCACAACGGGCACAGGTAACCGTTTCAAATTCTGTTGTTACTTCTTCAGTTAGTTCTGTCTCAATTTCTGTCACCAACAACCACCCGACCAGACTTTTGTTTTCTCACCCATCACACAACTGTACCAACCAATAGGCAAGAAAACAAAAGTCTAAGGTATTTGTTCTAAGCCCACCACCATTTACGGCCGTCCGGCAGCACCATCTTGCTCTACTCGTGCCTATCACAAAAAGATAGTGTCGTAAATCCTCAGGCGGCGCTGTTAAAACATTTGAAAGTTGAGGGCTGGTTCCTGGCAAATTGGATGCGAAAGAAAAATTTGCTCCAAACGCTGCTGTTGTCTCGAAAAACCTTAGACTACTGCCAACCATTCGGCCGTTAACCGTTTTCTCGAAATCGGCTTTGGCCCAACCCCTAAATCAACCTCTCGTTTCCCCCAAAACAGTTTGTCAGCTATAAATGCTACGATGATTGACGGCACGCCAGCCATCATGATATTTGGTAATCATCGCCTCTCAATTGAAAAGGATCACTAGTATCTTTTAAAATAGCGACTAATCGCGCCCCCAGCCTCAAAATATCTCACCTTCCATTTAGGTTAACAACTTTATTGTTCGCCCTCAAAAGCCTAGTAAAATGGGAGGATGCTTCACATTCATCTGTTTGGTTATTTGCGTCTAATTAATGACGGTCAACCATTTCCATTTCGAGGACTCCCAAAAACAATATCACTACTAAGTTACCTGCTGTTGAAGCGGAAGACGGCCGTTTCTCGCGAACACCTAGCCTATTTTTTATGGGACGACGTATCCGAAGATGAAGCCCGGGCTAATTTGCGCCGCCATCTGCATGATTTGATTCGGCGTTTACCGCCTGGGGAAGAATGGGTGCTGCGCGACCGGAGAACGATTCAGTGGAATCCAGCCGCCCCTTTCTGGCTCGACATCGCTGAATTTGAACGATTGGCCCAGGATAAAGAACGGCTATCGGAAGAACTTGCTCTCTACAGCGGCGAGCTGCTGCAAGGGTCTTATGAAGATTGGATTATTGCTGAACGGGAACGGTTCCAAGCCCTCCACCAATCAACACTGGCCGATTTAATCGTAATTGAACGGGAAAAAGGCAACCTGGAACAGGCCATCCTTTATGCCCAAAAGCTGCTAAATCTAGACCCATTACGTGAAGATATTGTACGAACATATATGTCGCTGCGTCATGCCATCGGGGATCGGGCTGGGGCTTTACAGTTATACCAACAGTTCAAGGTCAGGCTGGCGGAAGAGTTGGGCGTCGAGCCAATGGTGGAAACGGCCGACCTCTACCAGCGTCTGTCCAGCAGCAAAACCCCATCAACGCCATCCAACGCCGTCCCTATCGAATCGCCACCAAAACCCCATTCCAACCTACCCGCTCGCTTAACCAGCTTTATCGGTCGTCAAGAAGAGCTAGCCGAAGTCTGCCATCAAATTGCCAAAGCCCACTCACCCATCAGGTTACTAACCATTACTGGCCCCGGAGGCACAGGAAAAACACGACTTGCTCTAGAAGTTGGAAGGTGGCTGGCTGAAAATCGGCAAGAAATCTTTCCAGATGGTATCTTTCTCGTCGAATTAGCCTCCCTCATATCACCAGACCGCATGGTGCCCACCATCGTCGAAACCCTCTCCCTAAAGGTAAAACCAAATCAGTCAGCCCTCGAAACGCTTATAAGTGACCTTTCAGAAAAACGGCTCCTACTCCTGCTCGATAATTTTGAACACCTATTAGAACAAGCCGCAAATCTAGCCGACCTGCTAACGGCCGTTCCCGACCTAACCCTGCTCGTCACCAGCCAAACCCCGCTCCACCTCTATGGCGAACATGAGTATCCCTTATCGCCCCTCCCCCTGCCCCAACCCGGCGACCAATTTGAGCCATCAGAATTGTTGAATTTTGCGGCCGTTCAACTGCTCACCGACCGATTACAAGCGGTACAGCCCCGCTTTCGATTAACGGCCGAAAACAGCGAAACGATTATCGACATTTGCCGCTGTCTGGACGGGATGCCTTTGGCCTTAGAGCTGGCCGCAGCCCGTGGCAAGCTCTTCACCCCAAAAGCCATGCTAGAGCAGCTCAGCCAACGGCTGCCATTTCTAACCAGCCAAACCCGCAACCGCCCAGACCGCCACCAAACCCTTCGGGCAACCATTGATTGGAGCTACAACTTATTACAAACGGCCGAACAATCGCTCTTCGCAGGCACAGCCTTATTTGCCGGTTCCTTCACGGTCGAGGCTGCCCAGGGTATTTTTGCTGACACTGAATTTGGAAACGGCCGACTCTCATCCGAAATGATTCCCAACCTGCTCTACGCCTTAGTAGACAAAAATATGATTGGCTCCCATACGCCCGAAGGAACGCTGGAGCCACGCTTTGTATTATTACAAACCTTGCGGGAATATGGTCAAGAGAAGTTGATGGAGTTTGAACAGGTTGACGCCCTTCGCCAACAATTTGCCAATTATTATGTGAGTTTAGCCGAACAGGGCGACGAAGGCTTAAAAGGAGCTGAACAATCTCGTTGGATTCAGCTGATGCAGCGGGAGGAGAGCAATTTTATTGTCGCCCTCGACTGGTTATTGGGCCAGCCACCTAGTAAACAAAATGCTCTCTTAATCGCCCGTTTCGTCATTGCCCTGGCTCGATTCTGGATTATTCAAGGTTGGGTGCGTGAAATGACAGGATGGTTAGAGCAGGCCCGGTCAACCCTCGCCCATCTTCCAATGCCGATGCAGGTTCGACTACTGAATGAATTGGGCAATGCTCACCAGACGATGGGCGACTTTGTAAATGGCGAAGCCGCTCACCGCGAGGCATTAGCCATTGCTCGCCAGACCGAACAGCAATCTCTCATTGCTCATACCTTGCACTTCCTGGCCTTTACGGCTGGTCGTCAGGGACACTACAGTGAAGCCAAACAGCTTTTCAACGAGTGCCTTCCCCATTATCGTCAACTACCTGAAGTCACCCCTATTCAAATAACCAGATTGCTGAATAATCTGGCCATTGTTTATAAACGGCTGGGGGAATACGGCGAAGCAATCAAATTGTTAGAGGAGTCATTAGCGCTGAAACGGGACATTGATGATGCGTTGGGGCTGCCTGCTTCGCTAACTAATTTGGGCAATCTGTTGATACTTCAAGGCAATCCAGCGGCCGCAATCGACTATATCCATGAAGCCCTAAAAAGAAGACAGGAAATGCAAGACCGGCAGGGTATGTTGTTATCATTAAACCAGATGGCAACCCTGGCAGTCGCGTTAGGGGAATATGGTCGGGCCGCAACGCTTTATACCGCAGCGGACAGCCTCCACCAGTCGATGGCAATTTCCCGTGCGGCCGATGGAGAAGAGGATAAGGCGCGGGACATGGAAATTATCCAACAGCAAATGGAGCCGGAGGAGCTGGCTGCAAGTCAGGCAGCCGGGAAAGGTCTTTCATTAGAAGAGGCTTGTGACCTGGCACTGAGTTAAATCGGACAGTTTTCGGACGCTTCCTGGACGGCCGTTTTCTATCCTATCGTCAGATTTATATTTATTCTGATTATTGGACTGTTAACGATTCCCTGGAGGCTTTCATTTTATGATTTCTAAACGTTCAATTTTTATTGTCCTTATTGCATTAACGGCAATGAGGGCAATTTTTTTTGGCAGTATAAATCAAACTTCTGTCGCCGAAGCCGACGGATTCACCACCATTGGCACTGGCACAGCACCAAGCTGTCAGAGCGAAAGTGCCTACAATGCCCTGGCGGCGGCTGTGGCAGCGGGCGGCGTGATTGATTTCGACTGTGGCCCGAACCCGGTCACCATGTATGTGAATACCAACGTAACCGACCAGAATGTGACCATCAATGGTGGTGGCCTGATAACCCTGAGTGGCGAAGATTTACGCCAAATATTCATTGTCCAAAATGGAGGCTTTTTGACCTTAAACGACATCCATTTGATTGATGGGTTCGGCGTTCTGGGCGGGGCTGTCAAAATCGAGAATCAGGCCTTTGGCGCCTTCAACCGAATATCTATCAGCGGCAGTAATGCGATGATTTGGGGTGGCGGCATCTTCAATGAAGGTGTTTTGACCGTTTATCATTCTACCATCGGCAGCAATGTCGGTGGTGCAAACGGGGGCGGTATCTATAACACCAATAATACAGTAATTATCAAAGATAGTTACATTATTGGCAATCAGGCTGGGTCGGGGGCGGGTATCTATACCCATAATGGGCAGTTGTCGTTGAACAGGACGACCGTACGCAGTAATTTTGCCACCAGCAACGGGGGCGGCCTCATCGCCACCGGTCCCACATTTATCCTCAACAGCACCTTTTCAAATAATCGTGCCCTCCAGGGTGGGGCTATCTTCCTCAACGATGATTTCATTATCGCCAGCAGCACCTTCAACGAGAATAGGGCAGATATTGGGAGCGCAATCTGGCACGGGAGTTCGACCAATTCCACGATGTATAACACTATTGTCGCCAACAGTCTGGACACCAATGGAAATCTGCCAAGCCTGAACTGTGATGGCCCTCCATTAATCTCTCAGGGTAACAATCTCATCGGTGATGGCACCTGTCTACCCAACCCTAGCGCCAATGGCGATACTTTCAACAGTGACCCGGACTTGAGTGTCTGGTATGGCTCGCCCATTCGGGGCTACCTGCCAAACGCAAACAGTCCGGCTGTTAACAATGGTTTCAACTGTCCCCCAATTGACCAACGTGGTTATCCCCGACCGCTTGGTGGCGGCTGTGATATCGGGAGCATGGAGCTGGGAGCGGTCATCTATCTTCCGGCCGTCATGCGCTAGCATCTGAATAGTCTGGCTTCTTCTGGGTGTGGAAGGAGCCAGACTTTTTTGGAACTTGATTGGTAGGGGCGTGGTCTTGTACCCGCCCGTTCTGGGCGACCACAAGGGTTCGCCCCTACGAATGGTGTTAATCGCTCTGCTCCAAAAGACCAAAAGACCCATTTATTTTTATTCCTGACCAAATCTTCTATCCCCTCGGAGGTTATTACTTCATCATGTCACGACGATCGATTTATTTTTGGTACTTTTTTATCGCTTTAATCAGTCTTTTTTTGTATGGCAGCGGCCAGTATGGTCAGGTTGCAAAAGCCGAAGGCTTTACCGTTATTGGGACTGGGACCCCGGCCAGTTGTCAGAGCAGTTCGGCCGTAGTTGCCTTTAGTCTGGCCGTTACTGCTGGGGGAACGATTGATTTCGATTGTGGCCCCAACCCGGTTACTATCAATGTCAAGCATAGTTCGACTGACCAAACAGTCGTCATCAACGGCAATGACCTTATTTACCTCTCTGGAGAAGATGTACGTCAACATTTCTATGTGAAAAATGGTGGCTCAATAACGCTCAACAAGGTGGTTCTGATGGATGGTGCAGCTAACAGCGGTGGTGTCGCCTCCATCGACGTAGGTGGAACCTTCATCATGAATGGTGGCGTTGTGATGTCTAGCCTAGCGACAAGTAATGGTGGCGCATTCTACAACCAGGGTTCCCTGACGTTAAGAAATGCGACAATGGCTCAGAATCAGGCGGCGGCTCAAGGTGGTGGCATTTTCAATGATGCTGGATTTGTTGATATTTTAAATAGTTACGTCAGTCAAAATAAAGCCCAACATGGCGGGGCAATTATGAACTACGAAGGGTTCTTGTATGTTCACCAGTCAGTGTTTCGAGGAAACGAGACGAACACCCAGGGTGCTATCTATGCGGATGGATATACGCTAATTACCAACAGTACCTTCACGACCAATCAAGCCTTACAGGGTGGCGCTTTGTTTATTACAGTATAGTGACCCCCAAAAACTAGACCACAGGCTTAAGTGGATTCAGATATAATCTAAAAAGCTTGTGGAGGAATTTGAGTGTCCAAAAAACGAAAAAGTTATAGTAATCAGTTTAAGTTCAAAGTCGCACTGGAAGCGACTCAGGGACTGAAAACACTCAATGAAATTGCCAGTCAGTACAACCTGCACCCCAACCTGGTCCGTAACTGGAAAAAGAAGTTGCTGAGTGAAGGGTCGACTGTATTTAGCAAGGATACGGCTCAGGAACTCCGGGCCGTGGAAGAACGGGAAACAGAACTATACGAGCAGATTGGGCGACTCAAGATGGAACTGGAGTGGCTGAAAAAAAAAGCTGCCCTGTTCGACTGAGGCCAAACGGACGATGATAGAACCAGATCATCCCATGTTGAGCATTCGTCGCCAATGCAAGCTGGTCAGCCTCAACCGGTCTAGCTACTATTGGCAGCCGGTTGGTGAATCGCCTCTGAACCTGCAACTGATGCGGCTCATTGACCAGGAGTACACCAGAGCGCCATTCTACGGTTATCGCAAGATAACGGCCCGACTGAACAATGTTCATGGTTTCCAGGTCAATCACAAGCGTATTGCCCGCCTGATGACCAAAATGGGCTTGCAAGCTGTGTATCCAAGGCGGCGGACAACGGTTTCTACTAAGGCCCACAAGAAGTATCCCTATCTGCTACGTGGCCTGGAGATTAATCGGCCGAATCAAGTTTGGTGCGCCGATATTACCTACGTGCCGATGCCCAGAGGATTCATGTATCTGGTGGCGGTCATGGACTGGTTCAGCCGTTTCGTTCTTTCCTGGCAGCTCTCGAATACCCTGGACAGTTCCTTTTGTCTGGTCGCCTGCAACAGGCTCTGCTTCATGCTCAACCGGAAATCTTCAACACCGACCAGGGTGTTCAATTTACATCCAGCGACTTTACCGGTGAGTTGGAAGTGGCTCGTATCCAGATCAGTATGGACGGCCGTGGCCGAGTCTTTGATAATATCTTTATTGAACGGCTATGGCGGTCGGTCAAATATGAAGATATTTACCTCAAAGATTACGAGTCAGTCCAGGAATTGGCTGCCGGTCTGGATGACTACTTCCATCTTTACAATTTCGAACGGCCGCACCAAAATCTTGGCTACCTGGTGCCTGCTGATATTCATTTTGCTGTTAATGTACCGATTTTGTGACCTGTTGATCCACCTTAACTTTGCCGATTTGTGGTCTTGACAATGGGGGTCACTTTACAGAAAGCGCAGACATCTATAATTCCACCTTTTACCTTAATTATGCAGACCTGGGTGGGGCTATCTGGAAATCGCCAGGGGGATCTGGGATCCTGCAAAACACGATTGTGGCCGACAGCCAGAATTTAGCTGGTACTGCCCCAAGCCTGAATTGTGATGGAAATGCGCCATTGGTATCGTACGGCCGTAATATCATCAGCGATAGTTCCTGCCTGCCAAATCCAGGTGTTACTGGGGACTTATTCAATACCGACCCTGACCTGGGCCCCTGGATGGGCGCACCCGTCTGGGGCTATTTACCCAATCCAAATAGCCCGGCAATCGGCTACGGTCAGGATTGTCTGAATATTGATCAACGTGACTACCCCCGTCCTTTGGGAAATGGTTGTGAAGTCGGCAGTCTGGAGATTGGAGCCGTCATCTATCTTCCGTCCGTCATGCGTTAACATGCGAAAAGCCTGGTTTCTTCCATAAATTAGGCTGCTTCTAATCAAGTAGAAGCCAGGCTTTACCAGATAGAACTTCTCCGGTCATTCCGAGCGACCCTACCTATTACCAAACCCTATCATTACACAAGCGAGGAATCTTTGATGTCGATTCGGCAACAAAAAAGTCTCGTCAAAGATTCCTCAATTCGCTTTCTTCAATCTTAGCCTTCCAGATATTTGGAGCCGCTCCTATCGGAATGACTGACGTAGGCATTTTGCTCATCCTAATTGTTCGGTGAACACCTTGATTTAGGACACTTCTACCCCCAGCAAGATATATGTTATAATGTCAATCAACAATCTGTTAATTCTTTTTGATATTCATAAGCGAGAAAATTAATGATGAACAACAGAATTGAAATAAATCCGCTAGTATGTTATGGTAAACCAGTTATTAAAGGAACACGGGTCATGGTTTCAACAATACTTGGCTCGCTCGCCGGTGGGGACACGATTGAAATGATATTGGAAGATTACCCTAATATAGAACGTGAAGATATTTCTGCTGCTTTCGCATTTGCGAGTGAATTGAGCCAGTTCGAGGACATTCCTTACCAGCCCCTTGTCGCATGAATTTTCTTCAGGATGAAAATTTCCCAAAAAGCACAATTTCAATACTAACTAAGATGGGTCACACGGTTTTAGATATTAGAGGAACCGAGAAACAGGGAGTTGATGATTTCGAGTTGTTTGAAATAGCACAGAAAAAGCAAGCGATTTTGCTTACCACAGATTGAGATTTTTACCATACTGTACCATTTAGATATTCACATCACTATGGTGTTGTTGTAATCGCTCTCAAACAACCGACTCGAAAAGCTATTATTTCAAAGCTTCAATGGTTGATTTCCAAAGACTTGCTAAAAGATATTGGAAATAAAATCATACTCATGCGGAATAAAACGTATAGAATCCGGTAGAGGGATTGAGTTATTTCGGTATGCACCATTTTCAATTTGATGGGAACAAATGGAGCCGCATTCTGAGGAAAAAGATAATAAGTTAAAGGCTCTTGACAATCATTACTATCAATCATTTAGAGACAAATTGTATGAGCTTGTGGCTGTTTATTTGGGTAACCACCAACAGGAGTAGAGTTGATGTCTGATGAGAGAAGTGAGGCCAGGGAACGGTGGAAGCGGTATTATGAGCTGAGTCGAGCCTGGCCGACGCGGGAGTTTTTGTTGAAGTCGGTCGGCCGTTTTGAGTCGCCTGGCTTTGCCATTGACCTGGGCTGTGGCAACGGGACGGAGTCGCTGTTCTTGCTGGAGCAGGGCTGGCGGGTATTGGCCATTGATGCCCAGGAATTGGCGATTGAGACGCTCATCGAGCGAACACCGCCGGAAGCACAGTCCCGCCTTGAAACGGCCGTGGCCTCCTTCGAGACCTTAACACTCCCAGAGGCGGATTTCATCTGGTCAGGAAACAGTTTGCCTTTTTGTCACCCAGACTATTTCGATGCGCTATGGGGGAAGATTCGGACGGCCGTAAAGCCAAACGGCCGTTTTGCCGGTGACCTCTTCGGCCCTCGCCACGAATGGGTCGGCAACGACAGCATGAACTTCCACACCAAAGTCGAAATCATTAACCTGCTAGATGGCTTGACCCTGGAATATCTAATCGAAGAAGAGGGGCAGCAGCCAACCACGCTCGGCTTCCAACATTGGCACGCCTTTGCACTTTGCGCTCATAAAAACGCATGAACAAAGTTGTCATTTTGGGAGGGTATGGTGCCTTTGGTCGCCTGATTTCCGAGGCGTTGGCTCAAGAAAAGGAAATCGATTTAATCATAGCGGGGCGAAACCAGACCAAAGGTCAGATGTTCGCTAAATCAATCCAAGCTAAATTTGTGCAGTGTGACACAGCAAATTTAGACGCTTTATCTCAGACAGTGTCAGATGTATTTTTGGTGATAAATGCCGCTGGCCCATTTCAGGCTTTGGACTATGCTATTCCAGATACCTGTCTTGATGCTGGCTGTCACTATATTGATTTGGGCGATGGTCGAGCCTACGTTAATGGCATCCAAGAACTGCATCAGAGGGCAAAGGATAAAGGGGTTTTTGTTTGCGTGGGAGCCAGCACCTCTCCGGCGATTACAACGGCCGTTGCTGCTGAACTCCAGCCTCACTTCCAGGAGCCAAAGTCCATTAAGGTCGCCTTAACCGCAGGCAACAAAAACGAAGCAGGTTTATCGACAGTGGCATCTATCTTGAACTATGTCGGTGTACCAATCCAAATTTGGCGAAATGGTCAATGGACAGCTTCATTCGGCTGGGGCGAGGGGGAGTTTATCAACTTTCCCCATCCTGTTGGAACAAGGCGAGTACAACTTTGTGATGTCCCAGATTTAGATTTAATGCCCCTGCAATTTGAGGTTGACCAAGTTGTTTTCAAGGCAGGTCTAGAATTGAATTTGTTTAATTTTGGGATGTCTTTTTTGGGTATTTTTAAGAAAACATTTCCCTTGATAGATTTGACAAAGGTAGCCCGACCATTGGTTCAAGTCAGTCGCTTGTTCAAACGGTTTGGCACTTATCGGGGCAGCGTCGGGGTATGGATGCAGGGTGTGAACGGGGATGAAAGAGCACTAGCAATCATGGCCCCTGAAAACGGCCCACGAGTACCATCTTCACCAGCCATTCTTCTAGCCCGAAAACTACTCCAAAATGGGCCTCCAAACACGGGCGCTTACCCTTGCGTAGGTTTTTTGAATCTTTCAGAGATAACGAATTATCTGGAACCTTTTGGCATCTTTATCGTTGTTGATAATGGCTCAGGCTGGGTGTCTTAATATTGGCACTTTTTAGATAGAAAATTGCAATGGAAATTACTGAGACTTTTTACACGGCCGAACGCAGCGAATGGCGGCAGTGGTTGGCCGAGAACTATAAAACGGCCGAAGAAATCTGGCTCGTCTATCCCCGCAAACACAGCGGAAAGCCTCGCATCCGCTACAACGATGCCGTTGAAGAAGCCCTCTGCTTCGGCTGGATCGACAGCATCAACAAGAAGCTAGACGAAGACAACACCGCCCAGCGTTTCACGCCCCGAAAACCCCGCAGTGGCTATTCGCAAACCAACAAAGAGCGACTGCGGCGACTCGTTGGGCAAGGCAAAGTCTTGCCCGAATTTTTGGACAAAGTAAACGAGGTTTTGGCCGAACCATTCCTCTATCCAGACGATATAAAAGCCGCCCTCCAAGCTAATGGACAAGCCTGGGCCAATTTCCAAATCTTTTCGCCTTCATACCAACGTATTCGGATAGCTTACGTAGAGACTGGCAGAAAACGGCCTGGTGAATTCGAGAAACGGCTCAACAATCTAATAAAGAAAACTGAGCAAAACAAACAATTTGGTTTCGGGATTGAAGATTATTATTAGCAAGATAATTTGTCATACCTAATACCGCATGGCGATAATACTAATGCAACTAGTATGAGACTTCCGACAGAAATCAAAGAAAGGATTCAATCAACTTTGGCCGCCCATATCAATCCGGACACAGAGGTCATTTCGATTGAGCAATGGCAAGATGGGCCGCAGGGTTATTCTGGGGCAGATGTCAGCTACTTTATCGTGATGCCTTAGAAGCATTGGGGCATTATATTCCCCAAGAGAAGTTTCTGGCTTACTATGATGCCGTTCGGCCGTATCCTGGGTTCAAATACTTTGGCGTTGGTTTATATAACTGGTGCTTTGGCAACCCACCTCATCAAAAGAAACACGTCCATCATTTTATTGACATGATTATCTAATGGTATAATTCAGACTATGAACGAATCGACCCTTTTCAATGCCCTCAAACGGCTAACGGCCGTTACCCAAAACTTTTCCGATGCAGACCTCTCCCAGCCCTACGCTTGGCGGGCGCATGGCGAGGGGGTTCGTATGGCCTTGCTTGGCAGCCATTATGAACTGCAAGAATTGGTGGTTAAATTAGCTGACCAACGAGCAAAAGCTGGGCCACCCTTGACGAAAGCCCAACACATTTTGGGCCAATTTCATGTCGCCTACCGGGATTTGCAAGGAGTGTTGACTGGCTTCGATACGGCCGATTACGACAAAAAACCAACCCCAAACGACTGGTCGATGCGGACTGTCTTAGCCCATATGGCTCGCGCCCAACGCACCTTTGTTGCCTTGGCCGATTATGGCCTGAAAATGGGCCAGGATGCTGCCTTGCCAAAACAGTTTCCCAACGATGCAGCCGATAAAATCTTTGGGCCATTCGCGCCCTTTCAAGATATCATGGAGAACAAGGGCTTGGTGGACATGATGACGTTATTTGATGAGTTTCACCAGCGAACGCTCACCGATTTTGTGGGAGTTTCAGATGAAGAATTGGAAGTAGCCGGGCCGATCTGGTGGGAGCGGGAAGGGTATCCAATCCATTATCGCCTCGGTCGAATGGAAGCCCATCTACGACAGCATACTATTCAGGCAGTGAAAACCCGCACGGCCGTCTCTGGCCCGTTGGATGAAGCGACCCAACTGCTGCGCCTCCTCTATAATGCAGTGGCGACAATTGAAGCGGCCGTTCTCGGCACACCCAATTTGGGACAGGCGAAAATAGCGGCCGTGGCCGAAAAGATGCTGGAACGGGCCGACGAAATTGGCCGCGTTTATCGCCAGACGAGGGGGTTGGTCGAAGCAGTTAAGAAGGGCGAGACGGCCGTAATTGAAAATTTGCTTGAACTAAACCCAGCGCTAGCCAAGGCAACCGACCAAATGGGTATTCCCGTCATTATGGTAGCCGTTTACCATCATCAGACCGAAACGGCCGAACTTCTGCGAAAAGCAGGGGCTGAGATTCACATCTTTGAAGCGGCGGCGCTGGGCGACCTGGAAACTGTGAAGGAAGAGGTTGCGGGCTGGCCGGAAGATATTCATGCATTCGGCCGTGACGGCTTTAATCCACTGCAATTGGCCTGTTATTTCGGACACCTTGAAGTGGCAAAATACCTGGTTGAGAAAGGGGCGGATGTCAATACAGTCGCTCAAAATGGGCAGAAGATACGGCCGATTCATGCCGCCGCTGCCAATGGGAGCGTTGAGATTGTTGAACTGTTGTTAGAAAATGGTGCCGATGTCAATGCAGTCCAAACCGGGGATTTCACTGCCCTTAAGGCAGCCACCCATCACAGCAACAAGGCATTGATAGAACTGTTGTTGAAGTATGGAGCGAACCCGGAATTATAAACGGCCGAATAGATTTCTATCACAACCATTCCTATTTTTTTAATAAGGTAGAAACCGGGTTTTTGGCAAAAACCCGGTTTCTTTGGGCGGAGGAGTTCTCTATTCGGTCGCCCCGGCCTCACGAAGGATTTCTTCAACTTCTGCATTGCCTCGCCCCATCGCAAAACTCAAAGCCGTGTTGCCCTGGCTGCTCACATGGGTGTAATCGGCTCCAAATTCTAAAAGCATCGCCACAAACTCTGGATGACCATAAAATGAGGCCCAACTGAGGGCCGGGTCGGCCCATAACGGCCGAAATCACCAACCACATAGCCCGATTCTCCAAATCGCGCAAACTGCACGCCAGAATCGGCAAGGCTGGCACCTCTTTAATGATCACATCGGCCGTCCAGGGATGGTCCTCCTGCTCAATCTGCTTCAGACGCAGTTCAACCTGATTCAAGCGGCCAATCTCTTCCTGCAAATTCTGTTCAATTTGAGCCTTCCGCATGAACAGCATCCCCCGAATCTCATCGCCCGAAATGTCTCCGTCCAGCATACGGCCGATTTGATCCAACGTCAGCCCCAGGTCACGTAACGCCAGGATACGATTGAGGCGCGGCAGTTGAGCGGCCGAATAAAAACGATAGCCACTGTCCGGGTCAATCTGCTCCGGGGTAAACAGGCCGATTCCATCGTAGTAACGCAATAAACGGCCGGAAACCTGGGCGATTTTGGCAAACTCTCCAATTTTGAACATGGCCCCAATTATAAAGCTTTACGTTACGGTAAAGTCAAGGGGGAGTAAGCTTTGATTGCACTAGCGATTATGGTATCCTTGACATTAACCAGTCAGGGGTACCATGATGTTTAATTCAATTGTTAATTACAATGCAGAGCGGGAACTCTTCAACCACTTTGTGGAACTAGAATCCAACCCAACTATCTTGCTAATCCATGGAGAAGCGGGGTTAGGCAAATCAACCCTCGTCGAATTTTGCATTAGAAATTTGACTGAACGAGCGGTTATTCATTTAGAATTGGACAACACGACAGAAGCATTGCCCCGATTGTTAATCCGCTTGGTGGACGAGTTTAAGGCCAAAAACCTACCTACCTTCATCGAAATCATAGCTTCTCTTCTGAATGAAGAAGACAAAAAAGACGACCCACTATGGATCATCGATATAAACAGCCATATTAAAAGGATTGGCGAATCTAACAACTTTTCATCTCACTATGAGGACCTTTCAAAGGCTTGGTTCTATGACGCGAACTTATCTGAAAAGCCCATCCTGTTAAATGTGCGTGATTACGACAAAAGTTCTCCCCGCTTCAAAAAATGGTTTTCTGAGATTTTTCTGGCCAAGGCGGCCGAAACACAAGGAATACACGTCCTGATAAGTGGTAGAGAAGTCCCTTCAATAGAAAAATATGATGCTTGGAAAGCAGCTGCCAAAGTTCATGAACTGAAGGGAGTTCATGACCCTGATGTCTGGTTAGAATGGGCAGTTGCAGTCGGTTATAAGCCTTCGCTACCCGATATGACTAGGATTGTCGAAGATAATAATGGCAATCCCAGAGATATTGTCGCTCAGCTAGAGGTTGAATTTCCGCGCACAAATGAAACAAGTAGTCCAACCACCGACTTACCCAACAAAATTGCCAAGTATTTTCTGGTCAACGATTTGAAGAATTTATGTGAAGAATTGGGAATCGTGTATGAAAACTTACCCTTTCCCGACCGGGAGGTGTTAAACAGTCTAGCAAGGGAAATGGTGGGCTATATGATGCGAGCGAATCGTCTCCCAGACCTAATTAAGATATGCAAATCACATCGAACTCAGGTCGAGTGGCCATGACCATGATGGATAACACCTTTAACACTCGGCTGAAAGCGGCTAAAAACCAGGAAGAGCGGCGAACTATTCTCCTGAATATGCGCCTCTCTGCCCTCTCGCCGGATTTATTAATGATCCTCAATATCGCCGCAATTCCTCATTGGTTCACCGACCATCTCTTAGAGACCTTATCAGACAATGATACCTATAACCTGTACTATCAACTCCTGCAACTAAACTTTGTCGAACAGGTGCCAGGGAAAGGCTATGCCATCCAAGGGCGTACCCGTCGCCAAATATTAGCTTCTCTTTGGCGAAACAACGAGGACATGTTTCGGGAAGTAAGTGGTCGAGCAGCCAGCTATTGTGCTAAGCAAAAAGAGGCCACAGGGTCAGCTGAATGGCAAGCGGAGGAGATTTATCATCGCCTGGTATGCGACCCCGAAGCGGGTGTGGCTGGTTTGCGAGGATTAGCGACGGGCTGGGCAAACTACGAATACAACACCTATGAAGTAATTGAGTATACTATCCGGCTGGCTAGGGAACATATTGAAGCAGGTAGATTGACTGGCCAGGCGGCTACTTGGACGAGGTTGTGGCAGACTAAGTTGGCTTTGATTTCTGGGCAAACAGGCCAAATTCAACCTCCTCTTACTGAAATAATTCCCGAACCCGACAGTGACCCTTTATTGGCGGCCGAAGTGGCCCAAACGCGGGGCGACTGGCTGGCAAAATCCGGCGACCGGGATGGGATGGAAGCGGCCTGGCGATGGGCTTATAACCTCTACCAACAGGTAGAAGGTGGCAGGTTAGATGCCTATCTTGTCTCAGAAAAATTGCGCCAGGCGGGGTTTTCGCCGCCACAACAGGAGCCATCAACGAAATCTGGCCCACCCAGACAACTAAATCGGGCAGCAAAACAGTTGATTGACAACATTGAAGCGGCTTGGATTGATGGCGTCCTTAATAAAGCCTTAGATAAAACGCTTGACTTAAGGATGGTGCGAGACAGCGACCAACCAGCTACTATCGTCTTTCATCGGCCACAAGGATTGGATCGGCCGTTGGTAGGCAACCATCATCTGAGCCGTCTTTTTGAAGCGGCTGGCGGCTCCTTACTAATATTAGGCGCCCCTGGCAGCGGCAAAACCATTACCCTCCTTCAACTGTTAGAGGAACAGTTGAAGGAGGCGCGACAAGACGGCCGTGTTCCCATACCACTCCTCTTTAACCTCTCTTCCTTCTCAGCCTTTGCCCAGGATAAAAAGCTGGAGGAGATTGATTTGGGGTATTGGCTAGCGGAGCAAGCCTACAACCAATACCGTCTCAAACACAAAACGACCTTAAAGCAGTTAAACGAAGGTCGATTTGTCCTTTTGTTAGATGGGTTAGATGAAGTTTCGGCCGAAAATGATCTCCGGGAACGATGTGTCAAAGCCATCAATGATTTTATTCAAGAATCCCCCTGTGGCTTGGTCGTCTGCAGCCGTATTGGCGATTATCAATCCCTCAAAAATCGGCTCGAACTGGCCCAGAGCCTTGTCCTCCAACCCCTCAGCAACCACCAAATTGAAGTCTTCATCAATCAAGTCCAGAGTGAGGATCGGCCCGCTTTACACCAGGCCATTCAAGCCGACTGGCAGCTACGTGAAGCCCTACGCTCCCCGTTGGTACTAAATTTATTCCCCCAAGCTTTTAAATCAATGCCACCCGGCGGCTTCCAAGCTGCCAGCCAAAGTCACTCGATAGAAGGAAGACGACAAGCATTATTTTCGGCCTATGTCGATACAATTTTCGATAAACCCGCCTCAACCAACCATCACGAAAACGAAAAAGAGGCAGCTAATAGCAAAGAAAAAAACATCCACTGGTTAACCTTCCTGGCCAGCCAAATGCAACAAAGGGCAATGTCCCTTTTTTATATTGAAGACCTCCAGACCTCCTGGCTGCCACCTAAATCTCTTGGCAGCTACCGCAGGACTTACGGCTTTTATATTGGGTTTGTCAATGGCCTCATAAGCGTGGCAACGGCATTGTTGATTTATACCCTATCCTTGTCATTAAGGAATTTTAGCCTTTTTATTATTATTATCCCATCTATCGCGTTGCCGATATTTGGCACCCTTGTCGGTATCTTGATGGGTCTCGGTAGCGGATTAACAGCTTGGTTGACAACCAGGATACGGCCTGCCTCACTACGGGCGCTTATTGGTATGGTTTGTAATATTTATCTAATCCTGCCCGGTTGGATTTTAAGTAACACCCTCGCCAGTTTACCTACAAAAATTCAACTTTGGGAACGGGTGAGACCTGCACGTCCAACGACTCGACGACTCTTCCGCTTTGTAGTTCGGGGTTCCCTAACCGGGCTAACTGTGGGCATTCTCTTTAGCGCCTTCATATGGTCACTTATCTTCGGACCCTATGACCCTGACCTGCTGTATGTTATTGGGGTAAGCGGGATAGTTTTCTTGATAATGGGGACATTTGCTGGCGGGTTTTTAGCGTTCCTTAATACACCGACTGTTGACCAACGGCCGAAACCAGGCAGCGGCGATCGAGCAACATTGCGTAATGGAATCATTATGACGATTCTGTCCGGTATATTGTTTGGAGGGGTAACTTTAATTGCTGACCTTCGCTTTAGCCAAGACAATATCGACTCCTTCTTATTCTCTATGGTGCCGTCGAATATTCTTCCCCTGGCCTTCACTTGGTTTGGTGGGCTGGCCTTCTTCCAACGACGGGCTTTATTACGCCTCCTACACCAACAAGGGTCCATCCCCAAACACCTCATCCCCTGGCTTAACGAGATGGTCACTCGTGGCCTGCTCCGGCGGGCTGGCGGTGGCTATATCTTTATCCACCGTTCCCTTCTAGAATACTTCGCCGCCTTAGAAGAAACATCAGAAAGTTAAATCATTAAATTCAAATACTTTTCGGGCAACATTGATAGTGATTTTGTTTGCATGATTAGAACATTTGTGCTATAATTTTCTTATGATTTCCGGTAAGCCAAACCAGCAACCCTCTTCCCAGGGAGCCACCATTTGCCCACAACAAATGCGACAGCAACGGCCGAATGGCTCTCCAAATAAACGACCCTTCTCGGCCGTTCTGGTTCGCTTTCCGGTTCATCACGACATGCCCGTCCTGCCGTCGCAAGCTGCCAATCGTGGCCCAGCCACTATTAGTAGCCCCCTCACCTCCTTCACAACTGGCACGACCCTCCCTCCCCAAACCGACCCCTCGCAAATAAAAAGCGCCATGACCCCTTTGCCTGGTTTCCCTCCCTGCATCGGAGCCGATAACGAGGCGCTTTCCTCTTCACAGACGGCCGTTCGGGGCGGGCATGTTGTTCTTCTCCTTGCCCCACATCTCAAATAACAAGAAAGGCTTCCCCTCAACTAACGCATTGACCTCCTAGCCACCGCTGTGTAAAAACAACATATACATCCCCGCCAAATAAATCAGAATAATGCCAATAGAATCAAGTTCCACGAACAAAATTCGCCGTTCAACCCGGGCCAGATTCGCCAGCAACGCCATAATCGTCAGCAGCAAACCAAGCAGACCAACCAGGGCAAACTCCGGGTCAATGGCTCCCAAAAAACGGCCGTCGAGATAAAAGAAATCAGCCACACCCAATCCCAGCATATTGAAAACACTGGAGCCAAAAAGATTGCCAACCGCCAAATCGAAGACCCCAATCCGAACCGCTGCCAACGCCGCCAACAGCTCTGGCAGCGAAGTCACAATACTCAACAACGCCGTACCAACAAAGCTGTTACCCAGGCCCGTCATCTCCGCAATGTCCGTGCTAGCTCCTACCAATTGAGGAACCACCAGCCCCAACACCACAGCCGAAATCGCAAAGCCCACAAACCCTCGCCTCAAGCTCGGAAAATCATCCGCCACAATCACCGGCGGCGGCTTTTGAGAACCAGACCCACCCTGGCTTTCCTGCTGCAACAGCCACAGCCCCCCAAAATAAAGCAAAATCAGGATGATACTATCAACACCCACCCAACCAATCGTGGCATCAATACCACTCATAATAAAGATAATCGCCAGCACCATCAGTAGCATACTAAGAACGGCCGTCAACGTATGCGCAATCGCCATTCGCCGCATCAACGGCACCTGATAATTAACCAGGTCAACAACAGCCAACAACAAAACATTGACCATATTACTGCCAAAGAAATTACCCGCCGCTAGGTCCGGCGCACCCGCCGAAAATGCGCTGATAGAAGCAATAAGCTCCGGCAGCGATGTCGCCCCCGCCAAAAAGATAGTCCCAACAATCAGCCCACCCAATTTCGTTCGCACCGCAATGACATCGCCATATTCGGCCAATTTATAGGCTGCCACAACCACAACGGCCGAACTAATCAGAAAAATAATCCAGGGAGTTATCGCCATCTTATTCTTCCGTCAAGCCCCAAACCTTCGTAACAGGCGTAACGCAAACAATCCCCTTATGCGGGTCGCTCAATTTACCGATTACAGCCTCCGTTGCCTCAACAGCCGCTTCCGCCAAATTCAGCGAATCAATGATAGCAAACAACGTATGATGCCCCACCTGTCCCCCCCCAAACATCTGCCCAAACCCAGCAAACATCGGTTGAGCAGAATGACGCGGTAGCACCCGATTCATGCCCGTACTCTCAAAAATCGTAATGCCCTTAATCCCCGCCCTGCGCCAGGCTTCCAAAACCTCATTCAAACGCGTACTATCATCCAAGACCATAATAAGCAAATGTCGATCCATCCTTCGTCTCCAAGAAGCGTCATTCAAAATTAATTATTCAAAAGCGGTGTCATTTACCGCCATTCATTATTTCTTTATAAGTCCAATACTCTTCCCAAACCCTATCCAACCACAGCAACAAAGCCTCATCATCGCCCCCTTCCAACAAGCCAATCAACTCATCTACCCCCTCTCGATAGCGGTACAAATGTGCCAAAACGGCCGTTCGATTCGTCAGAAGTATATCACCCATCACCACTGGATTAGAACCAGACAGCCGAGCGGTATCCCGAAAGCCAGAAGCAGACACCTGCCAAAGATTTTCCTGCCCTTCAGCCACCACAGACGCCTGCCGCATCAACATCGACGAAACCAAATAAGGCAAATGACTCGTAACCGAAACCAACTTATCATGATGCTCCGGCCGCAAAAATAACGGCCGACCGCCCACCATCTCAACAATATTCAAAGCCAACTCTTCTACATTTTGCGTCGTTCGTCCAGTCCGACACAGGATAAAGGTCTGTTCTTCAAACAAAGTCCCATCAGCCTCCCCAAATCCACCTCTTTCCTTGCCACACATCGGATGCCCCCCAATCGCCTCAAATCGTTCCGGCAGCCCCACCATCGCCTCACAAATCGCCCCCTTCGTGCTGCCCAAATCCAAAACAAGACAACCTGACGGGCAAAGGTTTGGCAAACGGCCCAGCATATCCAAAATGACGCTAACAGGTGTCGCTAGAATGACCAAATCAGCCCCGGCGATGCCATCAGCCAAATCGGCCGTTCCTCTATCAATCACCCCCGCCTCAAATGCAGCCGCCAATGAATCCAAATTAGTATCAACAGCCGTCACACGCCCAACAAACCCCCGTAAAGCCATCGCCAACGACCCACCCATTAACCCCAGACCAACAATGACCACTGTTTGATTTTCTAATTCACTTGGATTCAATTCTCTCATCAACGCCAATTACTCAGGAACTCTAACCAATCTTGCATTTCATCAGATGATTTGGCATCTATTAACTTTAGTAACCGACGGACAAGTAACCCAACTTGAATTTGGTCTGATACGATAATTCCAGCATGATTTCGTTGTTGCAAGATATATTTAGTATGCAATTTTGCGTAATCCCTTGTATTAAAAGTTAGGATAACTCTCCCCTGAGAAGCTGCAAATGCTAACTGTTCTTGGTCAGAAAAACCCAACCGATTAGCTTCACGTGCGGTCAAGATGTCAACACCACGCGCCCGAAGCGAGCGTATCAAGGCTCGACTGATTGTATCTTCGTCCAGGTATAGGCTAATTGACTCCGGCACGGATTATTTCTTCCATAACGGCCGTTTCACTATTTGCCTCAATGTCAGCTTCTATTTCGACTCGATTGAGATGATAGTAAGTTAGAGCAGCATAAACACCAGCCAGCACTATATTCATATCATCAGCAATTTCTTCAGCCGACAACCCCAGCTTATAATGACCGACAATCGTACGCACAGTCACGCCACTTTCGGCAATAATTGGCCGACCACCACGTATCGTCGGGTCTTTAATTATTAATCTTTCAATCGTAATACCTGTTGCCATTTGCGATTTGCCTTAAAAGAATTCACCTCGCCGAATCAACTGAAAACATTATACCATATCTTATATTCACCCAATACTCCGAAAGATAACAGGAATTATTATCGACAACAATATCATAAAGAGCGCAACCGGTACCAGGATAGCAGGCAATAACCACAGCTCCCAAAAGCTATTCTCCCGCGCCCGACTGTGGTCATCCGGGTCAATCAACAACGTAGACACCTCCCCAACTTGCTTGCTCGGCGGGTTAGAAGCATTCACACTTTCATACTCATACTGCTGCCCATCCACTCGATAGCTAAATACCGGCGAATAACTTACCCCATCATCACTAGAAACGGTTTCCATACGTATCACTGTCCCCTCCACTTCAAAACCATTACTAACAAAATCATAGCTCGAATAACCAAACCATCCCCCAACCCCCAACATAATCAGGCCAAATAAAGGCAAAAGAAAAAATGCACAGCCAAGCTTACGTTTTGGCTTTTGAACAGTAACCGATTGAAAATCATGATAATTTACTTGCATCAACTACCTCCATTCAGATGAAATCTTCCCGAAAGTTTCCTCAACTAATACTTTACTGATGAGCAACTTCCAGAAAGTTGGCAATTTATAATTAACAATGGAATAAATAGTATGCCATCAGAGCAATTCAATATAACATTATCCTAGCCTTTTCCAAAAGGGAAAATGTGAATTGAGATACCGGAGAATAATGAACCCTTTATCACACTTTGTAAGATGCCAACAAAAAAATACAATCAGAATATTGGGCCGGCCACAATTATAACAATCTTAACCCACTTAAATTCGGCCGTAATGCTTGTCGACAGCCATTTTATAGGGTACTTTCTACTCTATGATACAAATTGACATTTTTCATGACACAGTCTGCCCCTGGTGCCGCATTGGTAAGCAGCATCTGAAATTAGCCCTGGACCAATTTTCAGCCCAGCCAGTCGAAACCACCTTCCGCACCTTTTTCCTCGACCCATCTATACCGACAGAAGGGCGCGATTTTAAGGAGCATATGCTAGCGAAGGGCGGCGGCGAATTTCCCTGGAGCAGTTTTTCGACCGTCCCCGCCAACTTGGGGCGCAAGCCGGGCTGAATTTCAACTTTGAGCAAATCGAACACGCCCCCAACTCCCTCCTCTCCCACCGCCTCATTGCTCTAGCCCCTCCAGAACAGCAAGATGCCCTTATCGACGCAATCTATACCGCCTATTTTGAAGACGGCCGTAACATCGGCGACCTCAACACCCTCATGGAGATTTCAGCCGAACTAGGCCTAGATACGGCCGACCTCCGAACCCAGTTAGAAGGAACGGCTGCCCACGACCAAGTCCTCGGCGAAGCCCAATGGGCCAAACAGCAAGGCATCAGTGGCGTCCCCTTCTTCATCTTCAACAACCGCTACGCTTTCTCCGGCGCCCAGCCCCCCGAAGTAATTTTACAAGTGCTAAATCAGATTGCAAGCGAGACAGACCCAGCAGATTAACCATGAAAATAGAAACCGACATGACCAAAGATGATTACAAAAAGCTGCGCCGCTATGTCTTTTTCAACTACCGCAAAACCTACATCTACTATATCGCCGCCTTCTTAATCATCATCCTCTTCGGCTGGCCCCGCGAAGAATCAGCAACCGTAGTCGAAGTCATCCTATATGTCCTCTCCACAATCATCCTCTACCTGTCTATCTTCGCCATCTTCCTGGCAATCTCCTCTCTCGTCCGAAAACTATCCAAAAATGAGCTTCAACCTATTCTTGGAAACCATACCTTTGAACTCCAAGAAGATGCCTTTATCGAACAAAACACCATCGGCAAATCTAAAACCGATTACGCCAATTTCAATCATATCGGCAATACCAAAGACCATCTTTTCCTTTTTGTAACAAACGGCAGCGCATTTCTAATTCCAAAACGAGCCTTTCCCAATCAAATCCAAGAAAAAGATTTCCTGGCCCAACTGACCCAAAAAATAAATGCTACCAGACCTACCAAACCCCAATGATGCAAGGGTTGGACTGCCGGGTGAAACCCCAGCCCTCATAAAAGAACCATTCTCCCGGCAGCCTAACCCAAGGAGAAAACAATGGAAAATGTAAAACAAATCAGCGCCCACACCGGCACAAAAAAGGAAAAATTTTACAAAACAACCCTCTTTCGGAGCGATGCCATTCTGCTCGGCTTAAATTGTCTGGAGCCAGGTCAGACTCAACAACCCCACGATCACGCCGACCAGGATAAATTCTATTACGTCGTAGAAGGCATCGGCCGTTTCTGGCTCGGCCAAGAACAAATCGAAGCAACCACTGGAGAAGTCATCTGGGCGCCAGCCGGACTAATTCACGGCGTAACAAATGAAGGACCCACTCGATTAACCCTCTTAGTCGGCATCGCGCCAGCACCATGATTTCCCAAAATGATGAAAGCAAAAAATAATTCGACAATTAAACAAACAACACCCCTCTGGTCATTCCGAAAGGAGCGTCCAACAAAATAGTGATAATTGAAATCAGAAAAAGCGAATTGAGGAATCTTTCATGCTCCGACAATCCCGAACGCCACCAACCATCCCCCAGAACCTTCGGTAATCTCCCCCCAATAACCCTACACTGCCATCCCTGGCGTCTGCATTTTGAAAAGCGAAGCCGCCTCATGACGGCTGCTAACTTCCAGCTTCTTCAAAATATTATGAACATGGTTTTTCACCGTACCACATTCAATAATCAACCTATCTGCAATTTCTTGATTCGTGCAACCCTCACTTATTAGCTCAACCACCTCCTCCTCTCGTGGCGTCAACTCATCCAACTGGTTACCACGAGCCTTTTTATAGGCCAAAGGCATATCCATATTCGCCAAATGGGACAACCGCTCCATCATCACAGCCGCCATTTCAGGCGAAACAATAGCCTTCTCATCACTCACCGCCTCCAACTTCTCAACCATATCCTCTACAGATTCATCTTGTAAGATATATCCCGCCGCTCCCGCTTCAATATATCGAATAATATCCTCCGCCACGTCAGACACACCCAGAACCATAACCTTCATCTCTGGATGAGTTATCCGAATTTCATCAAGTAAATCAAAGGCAGTGACCCCCTTCATCTCAGTACCTAACAAAACAACGGTGCTATGAGGCAGCAGAAAATGTAGCTCTTCTAGACTATTGGCACAACCAACAGTATAAACATCCTCAACTTTATCCAAAGCGCTCCGCAATGAATCACAAACTAACCGCGAGGAATGAGCAATTAAAACACGAACCATCGTAATTTCTCCTTTACATTTTCCCTAATGTTTTTATTCAGAGGCACTAGTACGAAAAACTAGAAAATCAGGTCTGCACCTAAGATTTGTAAGTTTGAAAATAAACTCTCAAACTATACTAAAAGTATGAAGCACAACGGCCGAAAATTGAATAGGGAATGAACCTACTATCAGTTGGGGGAAAACCCTACCTTTTCCCAGGCTCCAAAAAATAGAAACCTTAGAAACGAACGGACAACCTCCAATTCCAGGTTTTTTATACCCGCATAAACATCTTGTACTAACTTCTTACTAAAAGGGCTTTCAGCTCAGTTGGCTCAAATTCTAAAGAGTAAGCAGTCCAGAATAGGCAGCCCTCACCGCCGGAATAAGCTGACTGCTCACATGTTGTTTCACAATATAACCCGAAGCGCCAAATTTTCGCGCTTGTTGCACCAAAACACTGTTATGGTGCATAGATAGCATAATAATCTCAACCGGAATCTCAAGAGCCTTAATCTCGCCCGCTGCCCGAATGCCATCAAGCACAGGCATCGATACATCCATCACAATCACATCAGGACTCAAGGTTTCAGCAGTCGTAATCGCCTCACGGCCGTTCGAGGCAGTTCCTACCACCTCAATATCCGGCTCCCTATTTAGAATCGCCGAGACACTATCCAGCACAATTTTGTGATCATCAACAACTAAAACTTTAATAATCTGCTCCGACATATAATTTAATAAGTTTGTATCTTTACAAGATTGCAATAATAGCATGGTTTATCCTGTTGAAAGGTAGCTGTCACCGCTAAGCAACTATAAACGCAATCTTCCAAAGAGAAAATCTAAAACAATACAGACAAAAAAGAAAAAACCAACAGCATGTTCAGCATGTTGACTTCTTCATATCATCTATATTGACATATCTTGATCAATTTCGGTATGGGGAATTTCCCTACTTTCACAGGGAGATAAGAAAAATCAACTATCCAAGAGAATTATTCCTTGCTTAATACTCTCTCGAACCAAAGAAGCTAAATCATTCACTTCCATCTTCGTCATAACATTAGCCCGATGCTTCTCCACCGTTTTAACACTAATATGCAAAGTCTCAGCAATACTTCGATTCGTATGCCCCTCAGCCACCAATTGCAACACCTCTCGTTCACGCGGTGTCATCAAATCGGCCGTATTTTCAACCTCACCATCTGGCGGCGAAAGCATCATCATCATCACATTATCAGATATCGACGGGCTAAGAAACATCTTCCCCATACTGACAGAACGAACAGCCAACATCAGCTCCTCAGTCACAACATCTTTCAACAGATAGCCCTTCACCCCCCTACGAAGCAGTTGATGGACAACCGTCGTATCAGAATGCATAGACAAGATGATGATTTGTGTAGGCAGGTTCAAATCCAAAATCCGTTCTGCCGCTTGAGCGCCATCCAAACGAGGCATTGACAAATCCATAACCACCAAATCTGGCTCATGCTCCTCCGTAAGCTCCACAGCCTCCTGGCCCGTTGCAGCCTCCGCCACCACCTGCACCTCCCCGCTCTGTTCCAGCAAAGCCCGAATACCCTGACGAACTAAATTATGGTCCTCAGCGATGATAACCCGAATCATATTTCCTCCCTCCTATACGGTACAACAGCTTTCAACACACTCCCCCCGCCCAATGTTGAATCCACCTGCAAATGACCATCTACCATCTCCAACCGCTCAATCATACCTAACAACCCAGCGCCATTTGCAGGAACACTTTCAATTAAATTAGGCACCTCAAACCCCCGACCATCATCCTTAACCATCAACGTGATCATACCCGAACCAGCCCTTAATGTCATCCAAACCTCAGTCGCCTCAGCATGTTTAATCGCATTAGTCACCGCCTCTTGGGCAAAACGATATAAAGATAGCGCAGATAAAGAAGCCAAATCTGGCAACGCTTGTCCATCATAATTAACAACAAGCGATGTATGAATGGCAAAATCTTGGCAAAGCCCACTCAAAGCCGCATCCAAACCATAAGCATCTAACCCCGGTGGCCGCAAATTATGCGACACCAATCGCAAATTCGTCATCGTCTTATCCGTCAGGTTCATTACATCCGTCAAACTATCCTTAATGGCAGCCATCTCATCCGGCAACATAGAACGAATTAGATCAAGGCTGATTTTCAAAGAAGTAAGCGATTGCCCAGATTCATCATGAAGCTCACGAGCTATTCGGACACGCTCCTCTTCCTGGGCTTGAACCACGCGTCGGGCCATCTGCTGCATACGGATCTTTTGTTTATCCGCTCTTTGCCGCTCTCGTTTCTGAACCGTATACAAGCGAACATTCTCAATCGCCATCCCCGCCTGAACGCCAAAGATAGTCAACAATCTTTCATCATCCACAGTGAAAGTATTCGGTTCGGCACACTGAACGCTAATCGTACCAATACGCTCCCGCTGCGTTTCAACAGGAGCAGCTAAAAGTGATCGAGCTTGGGTACTTAAATCAATCGGCAATCGACGAGAATCTTTTTGCAAATCAGGCACATTAATAACCTCCCCCTCTGCAATGACAATCCCAGCAATGCCTTCGCCACTATTAACAAGATAATCATCCTGCCTAATTTCCAACCCAGCGCTAGCAGCAAGCCTTAGCTGCCGGGTCTTTGGGTGCAACAAATGAATAGTCGTCCAATCAGCATCCTTGATAATATCCTGCGTCCGGTCAACAATAAGCTGAAGCAATTCCTCTAAATCATACACCTCGATCAGCGCATTACTAATCGAAAGAATAGCCTCACTTTCACCCAACCGTTGCTGCAACTGGTTATACTGTCGAGCATTGCCAATAGCTATCGCAGTCCAGACCCCTGCCGATTCCAACAACTGCAAATCCGCTCCATCAAAAGCATCCGCCTCACGATGCGCACCCTGCAAGATACCAATAGTCTTATCTTGCCAGGTAACAGGGACAGTGATAACCGCTTCTGGTTCATAATTAGTCGCCGCTACCAGTTTCTGAGAAAGTCGTTTCAAGCAAGCTTCCCCCCGCAGCAACAAAGATTGACCACTTGCCCAGACACTACCAACAATACCGGAATCTAACGGGATTCGCATTCCCTTAAGCTCAGCAATGTTATCATGGTCTATCGCCACAATCTCAAGTGCATCTCCACTATTCAACAAAAGCAAAACGATTTCTGCCCCAATTAACGGCCGTACCGACCTCAACATCTCATCATAAATCAGATCTAATTCCCGCGTCACCGCGACAGATTGTCCAATCTTCATCAATGCGGACAATTGCAAAACTAAATCAGCTAACTTTGCTTCACTACCTCTTAGCGTTGTCACCGTCGCTTCGCGCTGCCAAGCGAGCCCCAACAAACTGCTAACATGAGTTATTATCGAAGTAATATCCTGGTCAGGTGCAGTCGTTTCTGGCGAGAAAAATTCAAGAACGGCCGTCACTTGCCCATTCACCAAAACCGGAAAAGCAAAATAGGCGCTAATGCCACCCTCACCCACCGGCATTTGGCGCACAAAAATATCCTCTTGGGTCACATCCAAAATAAAGATAGCCTCGCCACTCTCCCACACCCGGCCCAACGTCCCCTCCCCCCGTTTAAACTGAGTCCCTTCACTCAATAAACGGAAAGGCGCAATCGTAGAAGCATCTGCCATATACCAAATACGGCTCGAAACCAGAGCATCATCCACTTCCGACCAAATATATACATGGCCCAGCGGCCAACCCATAAAAGTACAGATATGGCCCAAAACCCGCTCAAAGGCAACATTAATCGCCTCAGCCTCCGCCACCACCAAAGAAATCTTTTCCAACAAAGCGAGTTTCCGCTTAGCTTTTGTTGGCTGACCAATACCCTTCATCTATTTATCTTCCCAGAAAATCCCCCAACCATTCAAACCCATTAACCAAGCATCATGGCATCCTACAATAACTGTCTAAATCATTTGTTTTTTTGAATGGCACCAATAAGCACGTGATACCATATTCTACCCCTATCTTTTCAAATCAGAAAATTAGGACATAGATGATCTATGCCTTTTCACTATACCCATTCATATAGAGAAGGAAGGTATTTTGCCCTAAGATAAAGCGTGTCAGCCAATCAATACCAACCTTCGGGAAGGTACGACAACTTTAAGTCATATAAATTTTCATTTAATCATTGGAGGTCAATATGATAGACGAACCCAAAAACAAACAACATAAAAAATCCCCAAAGATTATACGTCAAACCCTACAAGGTAAAGCCATCCTCGTTGTCGGCAACGACCCAGGCCAATTAAAAACATTAATCAACCAATTAGCCCAAAAAGGAGCCAATGTAGCCCTAATTTGTTGGCAAATGCAATTAGAAACGATCATTAAATTAAAAGAAAGCGTCCAATCCGCCGACAAACATTTCACCCTAATTGAGCGGGCGAAAACGCAAACTTACAGCAGCAGACAACTAATCGAAGCCATAACGGCCGACATAGGAAAATTAGACGCACTAATCGATCTATCCCTATTAAAAAACGTAGCAACAGCCAATAACAAACACAAGACCAGTGCGAACTGGCAATTGTCAAAAGCAGCGATAGAACAGTTAGCCTAATTACCCACTAACATCCTCAACCAAGTTCAACTTTTGAGAGCGCAAACTGACGCCGCAAAAAAGGGGCAAAAGTTGAACTTTGATCTTCCCCCATATTAATGGACACTCAGTTAAGGATGATTGAGGCATTAGAATAATAAGCCTCTTCAAAAGCGGCCGGACTGACATAACCCAAAGTTGAGTGGCGTCGCTGGCGATTATAGAAGGCCTCGATGTAAAAGAAAATATCAGCTCGGGCCTGGGCGCGAGTCTCATAGTAGGCATGATGCACCCACTCCATTTTCAAGCTGCCGATAAAAGATTCGGTTGGGGCATTATCATAGCAGTTACCAACGCCGCTCATGCTAACCTGGAAAAGATAGCCCTTTAACATTTGTTGATAATCAACGCCGGTGTATTGGCTACCACGGTCAGAATGATGTAGCAAGCCAGGCCCCGGCCGCCGCTGCTGGATGGCCATGTTCAGAGCTTCCAGGACCAGGTGGCTGGTCATGCGGGCTGACATCGCCCAACCGACAACCCGGCGCGAGAACAAATCGAGAATCACCGCCAGATACAACCAGCCTTCCAGAGTAGGTATGTAGGTGATATCGGCCGTCCATTTTTCGTTTGGGGCTGCGGCCGAAAAGTCTCTAGCCAGCAGGTTGGGCGCGACCGGATGCTTTTCGTTCGCTTTGGTTGTCTTTTTGTAACAGCGCTTTTGCCTGGGCCCGAATACCGTGCTTTCTCATCAAGCGAGCGACTCTATTCCGACTGCAAGAGACCCGTTCCTTGAGTTCGTGATAGATTCGTGGGCTGCCATAGGTCCCTCGGCTACCTTCATGAACGGCTTTTATTTCCTTCAGCAGAGACCGATTAGCCATCTCCCGCGTGCTGACGGGCCGTGTGCGCCAGGCATAATACCCGCTGGTTGAGACAGCCAACACCCGACACATGAGTGTCACCATGAATTCCTGGCGATGTTCTTCGATGAACTGGTATCTCATGACTTTGGGTTGCTGAAGATGGCGACTGCTTTTTTTAATATGTCTCGTTCTTGCTCGGCGATTCGTAGTTTTCGCTCTAGCTGCCGAATTTTTTCTTGCTCGGGTGTCAGATGGCCTCGACCTGGAAAAGCTGCTTCGCCTTGGATTTTCATCTGCGCTTTCCATTTGGTTAGCAGACCATGGGTAATTCCCAACTCGTTCTCTACTGCGAACGCGCTCTTGTCACTCGTTTGCCACAAGTTAACGGCGTCCCGTTTGAATTCGTCGGTGTAGGTTCTTTTTTTTCTTGTCATGTTTTCCTCCAAAAAAGTGTATTATACCTTTTCTTTTTGTCCACTTTTTTGGGGGAAGATCAGTTCCCTTCTCCCAAAGCAAATCTATCTTTTTATATACCTTATTCTGTATCTGAGCCTATTTTTTTTGGTAACTGAACCAATATAGTAGGAAGGTTTCTAAATTTGAACCCTACAAGGAGATACTACATGAGTTTAACATCTCTAAAAGATGTATATGTTAACCAACTAAAAGATATGTACAGTGCCGAAAAGCAACTGTTCAATGCAATGCTAAAAATGATTGATGCAGCTTCAGACGCCGATTTGAAAGCAGCCTTTCACGAACACCGCGCCCAAACCGAAGTCCAAATGGAAACCGTTCGCTCGATTCTGGATGATTTGGATGAAAACCCAACCAGCACAAAATGCAAAGCGATGGAAGGTTTAATTGAAGAAGCCATCGAAATTGTGAACAACAAAGGAGACCGAGATGCTAGAGATGCAGCCCTCATTTTGGCCGTCCAAAAAGCAGAGCATTACGAAGTCGCAACCTACGGTGGTTTAGTTACCTTTGCCAAGACACTAGGTTATAAGCAAGCTGCACGAGAGTTACAGAACGTTTTAGACCAAGAATACGATGCCGATCAGAAACTAGACAACATCGCAATGGGCATCCACAGGAACATAGGCGTGAATGTCGCTGCAAAGAACTAACCCAACCAGCAAAATCCATTGAACCTGTATGAAACAAAAAACAGCCTCAATTAAATTGAGGCTGTTTTTTTCAGTGAAAGAATTTAGGCAAAATCGCCCTTCTTACCCCACAACCCTCAACCCCGCCCCCGAACATTTAATCGCAACTCATTTCGCTCCTGCCTCAAATTATGCTCTGTCATAGCATGTTGAGTCACATCAGTCAACGTCACCAGCAAAACCGTATCCTCCGAAGCAAAAAAAGAGCCAATATGCAAGTCGAAATAACGGCCGAACTCATTCTGCCGTTCTCCCTCCTCCCTCCATGAGCGAAAAATCTTCGACACAGTCAAAGGTTCCGCCTGATTTTGGGCCAATTTGAACAATACCTCCTCCAACCCAAACAATTCAGGGAAAACGTCCAAAAGCGAATTACCCACTAAAGTCTCCCCCTCCATCTCAAACCAACGCATAAATACATTATTATGCGTCAGAATGTTCAGATTCAAATCAACCAAGGCATGACCAACGTTTTGTCGCGCCTGAATATTCATCGTCAATTCAAGGTCAGCATCCAGCCGACGCGGTGACAAATAAACAGGGTCACTCTCCAACAACTTCGTAAACCCTACACTCGGTATTGGCTTACTCAACAGATACCCTTGAACCTCATCACAATTTTGCGCCCTGACAAAGGCCAATTGCAGCTCATTTTCAACCCCAACCGCTACCACCTTCAAGTTGAGATTTCGAGCCAAATTCACCATCGCCACAACAATCATCGCCCGACTCTCATCATCAACGATATTTTCAAGATACGAGCGGTCAATCTTCAACGTATTCAGCGAAAGCGACCTCAGATATTCAAGAGAAGCATTACCCGTGCCAAAATCATCAATGGCAGTTTGAACCCCTTTCGCACTCAATTGACTTAATACATCAGAAATATAATCCCTATTCCGCTCCGCAATATTTTCCGTAATTTCTAACTCTAAATAGCTAGAATCTAGTTGTGTTTCCGCCAAAACTTTGTCAACAAGTTCAACGAGATTTTGCTGTTGAAGCTGTCGGGAAGATAGATTGACCGACATTCGCAGAGATGTGTATCCAGCTTCATGCCAGGCCAGCAATTGATGACACGCCTTCTCCAAAAGCCAATCCCCAAGCGGAATGATTAAGCGAGACTCCTCAGCCACCGATATGAAATCCGCAGCGGACAAAAGCCCTCTTTGAGGATGGTTCCAACGCAAAAATGCTTCTACCGCCGTAATTTGGCCTGTGGTCAACGAGATAATAGGTTGATAGTAAACTTCAAGCTCCCGTTTAACCAGAGCCTGTCTCAATTCATTCTCTAAATGAACCCGCTCCAACATCCGCACATACATCTGCTTATCAAACAAAACATACTGCCCCCTTCCTTGAGACTTCGCCTGATACAACGCCGTATCCGCATCCCGCAAAAAGGCCTCCGGTTGCTCATAACTACCTGGCCCCAAAACCATACCAATGCTCGTACCCGTGAAAATCTCATCATCACCAACAATCACCGGAACCAGAAGCGAAGAAAGTATCTTTTCGCAAACATAAACGGCCGCTTCCTGATTCTGAAGATTATCAAGAAAAACAAGGAACTCATCACCACCCAAACGAGCCGCCATATCCGATACCCGAATACAATCCTCCAAACGTCGGGCAACCGTAATCAGCAGCTGATCCCCCGCCAAATGCCCCAAAGTATCATTCACCAACTTAAATCGGTCTAAATCAAGAAAAAGCACCGCAAACATATAATTCGGCGCTTTTTCCGCCCGTTGAATAGCCTCCTTCAACCGCTCCATAAATGTTATACGGTTGGGCAAATTTGTTAATGTATCATATTGGGCTGTACGTCGAAGATTTTCTTCCACTATTTTTCGGTCGGTGATGTCCCGAAACAATCCCCTACTAGAAACAAATTTCCCTGCCTCCATTCGAGCATTCAAATTACCCTCAACATTGATTGCCTTGCCCGATTTGGTGATAAAGACCGTTTCCATTTTGTCTACATTATGGCCCTGTTGAAGTTGCTCGAAAATGGACAGACAATGATCAATTTCTGCAGGATGCAAAATGTCTGTAAAGTACAGTCCCTGGGCTTCCTCAATCGTGTAGCCCATCACATCAATCCAACTTTGATTAACAAACACAAAACGGCCGTCCGCATCAATACTTTGGATTAAATCACTCGCATTTTCAAACAAGTCCCGATAACGTGCCGCACTTTCTTGAAGGCTAGCTACCACTTCCTCTCGTTCAACAAGCGTCCGCTGAACCTCCTCCAATCGTTGTTGATACCGCTTACTCTTCATAGCATAGACTTTGACCCTGCTTTGGAATCGCTTGTACACCAAAAACAAAATCACAGAGAAAACGACTATAATTAAGATAGGAAGTAGATACGGTAAGTATTGAGCCATTATTTAAATTTTAGAAAATTTTTGCACGGGAGGATACTACGCTGTTAACTAAGAAGTTCAACTTTTTGAGAGAGCAACTTACCGCCAGTTAAAAGAAGGAAAGTTGAACTTCTCCATTGCAAAAACTTAGTTAACACAGTAATACGTTGGTCTTGACACAACGAATAAATAATAACACAAAATGACAAATAAGAATTGTGACAAAACCATGACTGTTTTGTTTTGAACCGCCATTCCTCAAAACGTTCATACCTCACAACCACCCTTGCCTCCACATGGTATAATAGTCAAATGGTAGATACCCAAACAAAGACAATCCAAACCAGCGCTCCCCCAAAACGGCCGCTCCTCCAAACCAAGCTCAATATGCCCCGCATGAGAGCCGACAACATCGCCCGCCCCCGGCTGCTAGAACGGCTCAATCAAGCAGTCAGCCCCGACGGTACCATCCAGCCCAAGCTCACCCTCATCACCGCCCCCGCTGGCTACGGCAAATCGACCCTAACCACCCAATGGGTCAACGAACTAAACCGCCCCGTCGCTTGGCTCTCCCTCGATTCAGCCGATAATGACCAGGCCCGCTTCCTCGCCTACCTCTTCGCCGCCCTCGCCACCGTCCAAGAAGAGGTCGGCGAAGCAGCCCAGGCCCGCCTAACCACCACCTACCTCTACAACGACACCGAAGCCATCCTCACCGCCCTCCTCAACGACCTCGCCGCCAGCTCCGAAACGGCCGTCATCGTCCTAGACGACTACCACACCATCACCGACAGCGCCATCCATGAAGCCCTGACCTTCATCCTCCAGCACATGCCCGTCCAGCTTCATCTCGTCATCGCCAGCCGAACCGAACCGCCCCTACCCATTGCCCTGCTCCGCGCCCAACGCGCTCTCAACCACCTCGATGCGCGCGATTTACGCTTCACCAATGACGAAGCCGCCCAATTCCTCCACCAGACAATGGGCGTCCAACTAACAGCCGAACAAATAACCAGACTCGACCAACAAGTCGAAGGCTGGGTCACAGGCCTACAGCTTATCGGCCTCGCTCTCTTAGAAAAAGATGTCATGCCCGAACACGGCCGTCTACAAGCCGCCTTCTCCGGCAGTCAACGCTACCTCGTCGATTACCTCGCCGACCAGGTGCTAAACCGCCAGCCGCCCGACATCCAAGAATTTCTAATGCGAACGGCCGTCCTCAACCAATTCAACGCCAGCCTCTGCGATGCCTTAACCTGGCAAAAAAGCCAGAGCCAACTAGCCCACATCGAAGCCGCCAACCTCTTCCTCATCCCCCTCGATTCCCAACGCGAATGGTATCGCTACCATCACCTCTTTGCCGATTTCCTCCTCGGCCGTTTACAGCAGCACAAAACTCCGGCCGACATCGCCGACCTCCACCGTCGCGCCGCCCAATGGTATCAACAAAACGGCCAGCCCCTCACCGCCGTCGAACACGCCCTAACGGCCGAAGATTATCCCCTGGCCCTCTCCCTCATCCTCGATGTGGCCCGCGAAGTACTCATGTACGGCGAAGGCATCACCCTGCGCCAATGGGTTGAACGGCTGCCAGAAGAGATGCAATCCGCCCAACCCGACCTGGCCCTCTTTTACGTCTGGTCCCTCATCCGCACCGGCGAATTCGGCCGTGCCACCAGCTTGCTCGAATCACTCAGCGACCGCCTTGACAGCCGTCGCCTCTTCGGGGAATACGCCGCCCTCCGCGCCAGATTAGCCGTCATGACAGGCGACACCGACATCAACATCAAATTCTCCAACAAAGCCCTCCACAAGCTGCCCGAAGACGACCATATGCTCCGCAGCGAAGTCGCCATCAACCTCGGCTTCTCCCACTTGCAACAGTCAGACATCGAAGCCGCCCGCGATGCCTTTGCTGAAGCCGCCCAAAACACCGCCCACGACCCCGGCCTCTGGGCCGTCATGTTCGCCACCTTCTACTGGGGCGAAACCTACGAAAAACAAGCCAACCTATCAGCCGCCTTCGACATCTACCGCCAGGGCTTAGAACTGGCCGAAGCCCAGACCAACGGCCGTCCCATATCTCCCGCCGCTGGCTTCATGCACGTCGGCCTCGGAACCGTCCTCTACGAATGGAATCGGCTGGCCGAATCAGAAAGCCACCTCCGCCGCGCTCTGGCCCTGGCCGAACGCTGCGGCGACCACAAAATGCTCATCTACAGCCGCGAAATGATGGCCCAACTACTCACCGCTCTCGGCGATTGGCCCGCCGCCCAAACCATCCTCGACGAACTAGAACAGCAAATCCAATCCCCCGGCCCCTCCACCCTCCGCGCCATTCTCGCCCTCCAACACGGCGACCTGCGAACGGCCGAACGCTGGAAAACAGCCCAAAACCTCTTCCTCGACGACCCCCCCGAAAAAATCGAGCAGTTACCCTTCACCTATCTAACCCTCATTCGCCTCCACCTCAACCAACGCCGCTACGAAGGGCTGCAACCGCTCATGGCCCACCTCGAACAAATCGGCGAAGAGCGTAGCAAGATAACATTTCTCGTCAACCTCTACCTCATCCGGGCCATCCTCCACGCCCGCCAGGGAGAGATTTCCGATGCCCTCCCCTGTTTCCACCGTGCCCTGACCCTTGCCGAACCAGGGAAATACATCCGCCTCATCCTCAGCTTCCAGGAGCCATCCCTAACCCGCTTGCTCCATCTGACGGCAGGCAATGGCAACATTGTTGCCCCATTTGCCCGCACCATCTTAACCCACCTCGACCCCCAACCAGAAGCCGAACCCGACATCCAACCCCTCAGCCCCCGCGAACTAGAAGTCCTCCAACACCTCGCCGCCGGACTAACCAACCGCCAAATCGCCGCCGAAATGGTCGTCACCATCAACACCGTCAAAGCCCACACCCGCCGCCTCTACGCCAAGCTCCACGTCAACAACCGCACCCAAGCCGTCGCCCGCGCCCGCCAATGCGCCCTCCTCTAAACCCTTCCATGTCATCCTAATCAATCCAAGTAGGGGCGGGTTTAAAACCTGCCCTTACAATACTTGCTCTTACAACTGTCAAATTTCGACATGCTGAATTGTATCACCATGAAAAGTAACGCGTGTGCTTAATCCTCCAAATTATCGATGTCCCCCCAAGACCCATTACATAGTAGGGTACATTCACTTATCCCTAGCATTTACGCCAAGGCAAACTAATCAACAATTTCAAACGACCAACTATACATTTCCTCAACACCAGAAGTTCTCGTAAAAACATAATCAACAATATGAACACCCGAATTTAAAGGACCTTGCCAACAAACATTAAATGCCATCCCATCAGGAGTACGAAACAAAAAATCCCCATCCTCAGAATACCATTCTTCGCCAAACGAATCATACCCTTCAAAAAAATTTGGTTCCGTGATTGTTTGACCATCAACAATTAGTCTCATCTGCTCTAAAAACTCATCCGTTGAAGGTGTATCTCCTATATCCATTAATGGAGCTGAATCGACCCCTAAACAAATACTTGGTTCAGTTGGTCCAAAATGGATCGTGTTTAACTCCTCCTTAAATTTATCATTGTATCTGTCATTTCCTAAATCAACAGTTGATTGTGGTTCAGGAAAGACATAACCAAGATATTCAGGTAGTGGAGCAGTTTCTATAGTCAGCACGGCCGAATTAAACCCATCCAAACCAAATCCCTTGCATCCAATGCAAAAGATAATAACAATAAGCAGCAATCCCAATCTCACACTCAAAACACGTTTTGCCCTCGACCTTGATGCCCATTTCACCGAGCGTACCCAGCTCACCATAATAATTGTACCGGAAAAACCTTTTCAGATGATATTCCCCAGCACCATTCACGGTGCGCCCGAACGCAGCCGGGCGGTTTTCAACCCCCGGCGAATGCTACCATTCTACCCACATATATTCAACCTCAGCATGTGAGTTATTGCTTATTTGATCCACCGTCCTGATCAACAAATCATGTCGATTGACTGCAGCAGACAACACAAGTGAGTACAAAGCATTGTAGTTATCATGGCTCATTTCCAGCTTAAAATATCCATCCTTAGGCTTGTTAGCCGAAGACAATCCATGAAGCCTGATAAAACAACGTCCTCTTGTCGCATATAATCTTTGAACTTTTCCAGTTACCCTATTCGCCATTTTGTCTTTCTCCTTTATGAAATATAGCTAATTCATCATAACATGCAGAACAGGTCGTTCCCATTCAGTTTTGGTGGAAGTGGTTGTAGTTGGTGGAGCATTTACAACCATTCCAGCCGTTTCATCATCCACCTCTGGTGCTGTCAATATATCTAACTGGGCTTGAGTAATTTGGATTGGTCCAGGATTGGTAATTTCGACCATGACCCTCCATAGATTTCCACCCTGGGCCACATACAACGAGTCACCCAACCCGGCCATTGCCCCCGTACCTGTCCACCTCTCCCCCAAATGAACCTTATTCCCCTCTTTATCAACCTGCCACAACACATCATCCTGAACAACATACAAATGGTCACCCAGAGCGGTCATATGAAGCGTGCCACCCCAACCACCACCTAAATCCTCAAATTTGCCATTGCGATCAACTTTCCAAAGCTTTCCACCTTGAAAAGCATAGACGCGATCACCCAAACCAGCCATAGGACCAGTCGCGGTCCAGCCGCCGCCCAGATTAGTGGATTTGCCGCTAGAGGTAACCCGCCACAGCTTGCTATCCTGAAAGGCATACAGATTTCCACCCATTGAGGCAATTGCCCCGGGAAATATCCAACCACTCCCAATACTTGAAACGTCCCCTCCATTGGTACGACGCCATAGTTGACCGTCCCAGAAGAAATACACAGAGTCGCCCATAGACGTCATCGCCCCCGTGAACGCCATTCTCTTCCTGGCTATTCGGCTTCCATCAGTACCAACAGAGTATAAAACCCCTTTGTGCAAGGCATATATTATCCCCTCCGCGACGGCCATATCCCCCATCGTAATCCAAGACTCCGAACCAAGTTTTTCACTCACGACCGTCATCCCCTCGGAGCCTGTCTTTTTGTTCGACCAATGTAAAGTTGGTGGAAGCATGGGATATTCTACGACATCATTGACGCGGACCGCGTTAGCCACATCGGCTCCGCCGGTGATAGAAATATCATAACCGTCCGGTCCAAACAATGCCTCAACCTGGGCTCGATTTAAGGCCGCAGCTACAACAGAGAAAAGAACCCCACCAGCCCCAGCAGCCAATCCGACGGCCGTGATGACAATCGGGGTAGCAGCCCCGGCAGTAACAAAAATGGCGGCTATAGCGGCAGCGCCACCTACCCCCGCCAACGTCAGGCCAATGATTTGCTGGGCATTGTGTTTTGAGGGGTCGATATCATTAATTGGCCCTTGGCTCCAGAAGACGGTCACATCATACCAGACATCTGCCGTATTGGTGGACCAGGTTTCACCGGACCGAAGCCTATTTTTATGGAACCAGATCACCCCACCATTCGTAACTGCGATATTAACCGCTACGTTGGCATTGTTTGTAAAAACAAAAGACATGCTGTCCCTCCTGTCCTGCAAATCCTAACCGGCATTGTATTCCAAATTAGAGGCGAGAGATCGCCAAGCAAAATTTTGAGTGTAACTCGATATGAACGCTTACACCATCTTGTAAATGATTGTTAGCGAATGTTATACGTTCAAAATTCGAAAAACTGGTAAACACCAACTGTATTTTGATTATACTCTTGTTTGAAGGAGTACAAAATTAGAGCCTTGCAAACACGAGACTCTATAAAACGGCCGTTTTCAACCACCCCGCCGGACGATAAATCGCTCCTGCTACATGAATGCGCCCGCTGAAGCTGGCTGAATAACAGTAAAACGGCCGTCCTCTCCCCTAACCTCAACTCAGAATCAACCAATAATTAACCATTCACGAATTCACCACCATAATTTTGCGCAAAAAGAGCGCAATTCTATTCAGTTAACGCAAAAAGAGGCGGTTTCTAATCGCCAGAAAAGTACTTTTCCAAACAAATACACAGATCGCTAGAATTTGGATGTGACTTTAACAACTCAATTCGTTGTAGCTTACCACCATCAAACAAGAGTAAACCTGGAATATTTAACAAATCGCGAACGATTCGTTTTGGGCCAAGTGACTCAAAACGGGAACCGGTTAAGGCTTGATGGTGGAAATGAGTCAGTAGATTATGTGCCAAGTCAGTCAACAAAATGAGACCCTTTTGAGCCAAGAAACGGTGTTTACGACGTTTGACCAGGTAAAGACCGGATTTATCCTGCCGAAATTGTTCAATTTCCGCTGCGCCGCGGTCGTCATAAAGGGCCATAAAGCGGCTGATGGACGGCAGCTTAAAGGAGGAAACATAAAAACAATGACGCCATTGGCCTTTTTTGCGGTGCTTTTTGACAAAAAACTGAACTGGTCGACCAAAATCAACTGTTGGCTGGACCTCGGCCAAGAAAGCATCATGATATGGATGCCAACGTGTGACCTGTTTGGCTAAAGCATGCGCTCGACGATTAGAATGTCCTTTAACCAGGATATGATAGTCGCGAGCCAGCAGCCACCGAATCAGTTTATCCGTTCCCGCACCACCATCAGTCCGCCAAACGGTGCGTCGACGTTGCTTGGTCGTTAACTCTAATGAACTTTCAGTGCCGAGTACGGCCGGTTGCAAGCAAGTACTAGTATAGCGATTGCCTGGAAACAGGTCAGACCATAGGGTTTCCTTGTATCTGACGCTGCTCACCCGGGCCAATTGCCGTCCAGTTGTGTTTTTTCACCACTGAAATACCCTTTTTGGCTAGCTTGAGCCTTGGAACTGCATGGCAACCCGGACAAATCAAAGTCTAACCACAGAAATCCGCGCCAATCATGGTGGCGGATTTGACTAAGGGGATGGCAAATCGCAGACACTGCCTCTCTGAGTTGTTCAATGTTCGTTAGAGTTAGCCCATCCAAGGTTCGGGATAAGTTTGATTGGGTTGTGAATCGTTTAACCTGGCAGATACGAGCTAGTTGTTGTTCTGGTCTTAGCTTACTTTCGACTTCGAACATCGTTTCACAACCGGCCAAGATGCTTACCAACACCTGCTTGAGCTTGTCGGCGGGTGAAAATTCGCGACTTTTCATTGGAATTGTCACTTTTTCCAGTGCTTTGAGTTGTTTTTTCTGTTGGTAATGTGCTAGCAGTGCTCCTAATGGAGCCTTCTGTGTATTACAAAGTTCGTTGGTTATGCCGATTTCGAGAGACATTTGGATACTCCTTGTCTGGGCTAAGTCTAAGGAAGTTTTCTATCTCTCTCGAATTTAGCATATTTTGTTGTTTTTTACCGAATAGAAACCCTTTGTTTTTGCGCTAACCTATTAGAAACCTACTGTTTTTGCGCAAAATTAAGGTCACCAATTCAGCAATTCACCAATTAACCATTTTTGTACCCCCCAATATACCCTTTCGGGTGACAAAATAAACCAGGGGGTAACCCTTATACTACTTTCCATTGGGGCAAATAATACGGCCGAACCACCCACGCAGAAACGGCCGAACTTGGTAATTAGTAATTTGTAACTGGTGAGCAAACGCCAATTCGTTCTATTCGTGGCTGATCCATCCTCCCAATTACAAATTACCAGATACCAATCACTCCCCTCACAACATCCATTTTCACCTAAAAGGAGATACGATGCAGACAAAAAACATGAAAGTCATGATACTCGGCTATGGTGCCCGTGAACATGCCCTGGCCTGGAAAATCAAACAATCGCCGCACGTCAGCGAAATCTTCGTCGCCCCTGGCAACGGCGGCACGGCCGAAATCGCCACCAACGTCCCCATCAGCGATGAAGACACCCCCACCCTAGTTCAATACGCCCTCGAAAACGATATCGACCTGACCGTTGTCGGCACCAACGACCCCCTGGCCCTCGGCGCAGTCGATGCCTTCCAAGCCGCCGGACTCGCCATCTTCGGCCCCAACCAGGCCGCCGCCCAGCTTGAATCCTCCAAAGCCTTCGCCAAAGCCTTCATGAAACGGCACAACATCCCAACCCCCGCCTATGCCGCCTTCCAAGATTATAAAACGGCCGTTCAATACCTCGAACACCTGCCACACGGTCGTGTTGTCGTCAAAATCAGTGGCCTCGGCCACATGGGTATGGGCGTCACCGTCTGCGACAACAAAGAGCAAGCCCGAGCCGCCCTCCACAGCTACATGGTCGAAAAATCCCTGGGCGATTCCGCCGTCACCACCATCATCGAAGAGCGGCTCGATGGCAATGAACTCTCCATATTCGGACTGAGCGACGGCCGTACCATCGTTCCCCTCATCCCCGTCCGCGACCACAAGCGCATCTTCGACAACGACACCGGCCCCAACACCGGAGGCATGGGCGCTTTCGGACCACCACCAGACCTCGAACCCGGCTTCATGACCCATATCATACAAACCATCATGCAGCCCGTCATCGACGGCATGGCAGCCGAAGGAAACCCCTACGTCGGCGTCCTCTTTGGCGGCCTGATGCTGACCAATGATGGCGTCCAGGTTCTGGAATTTAACTGTCGCTTCGGCAATCCAGAAGCGTTAGTCTTAATGACCCTCCTCAAAAGCGACCTTGTCGAAGCGATGCTGGCCTGCCTAGATGGAACACTGACTCCGCACCATCTCGAAATGCGGGATGCCGCCGCAGCCGCCGTTGTCATCGCCTCCCCTCAATATCCCGCCGAACGGTTCCCCAAAGGGCTGCCTATCCAGGGTGTCCCATCCGCGCGAGGCATCAAGAATGTCGAAGTCTTCCATCACGGCACCACCCGTCGTTGGGGCCAGTTAGTCACCTCACGGGGCCGGGTGCTGGCCGTTGCCGCCACCGCCCCCGACCTCGCAACCGCTTTACAACAAGCCTATCGCGGTGTCGGCCGAATCACCTTCCAAGGCGCCCACTACCGCCGGGACATTGGGCAGATGCTGTTGGCAAACCAGGAATACGAAACGCCCCTATTACGGCGGATATTAGCCGATTCCCCCAAATCCTCCCCCCTCGCCGTCTAACTTTATATCACCCTAGAAACCGGGTTTTTGACAAATACCCGGTTTCTAAATACTCAATGTAGTTAAGAACTATCCCTACTTTTTTCACCAATAAGTCGAGACAATTTCTCGATTTCAGTCGATAATTCCTCATATTGATTAAAACTGACTAATACTGCAACTGGTCGACCATATTGGGTGATAAAAACAGCGTTTCCATCGTTTTGAACATCTTTAACAACTTGGCTTGTTTGGCGACGCAGGTCGCTGATTGGCATAATTTTTGTAGCCATATTTAGCACGCTCCATGATGCGTTAAAATGTGCAACATATTGCCATTAGTATAGCTACTCATCCATATTTGTAAATACCCAATAATGATTGCTCAGGGTTTTTCCAAAGTCGGAAAAAAACAGGAACAAAAAGCCTCAAACTGATAATATGGAGTTGAAACGACACCAAAATCAGAAGGAGGCTTAAATGGATCATATCACATTGCAACAAATCGAATCAGATGGAATTCTATTGGACCTGACAGCATTGCTAGAATTTTTAGCAAAAGTAGAGGATAAAAGGGCCAAAAGAGGCAAACAGTTTCCATTGGCGTATCTATTGACCTGGATAATCATGGCCAAATTAGCCGGGCAGAACAAACCATCATCGATAGCCCAATGGCTACGTTTGAGGTGTAAGATACTGGTGAGATTATTCCAGTTCGAACGGGGGAAAGTGCCATCACTCAATACAATCCGACGAACGTTGCAAGATAGCTGTAACCTAACAGATTTACAAAGTGTCCTATTGAGATTTCTACATCAGAGTTATGGTGGTCAGCAGAGTATGTTGATAGCCATTGATGGAAAGACACTCCGAGGAACTATTCCAAAAGGACGAACCCAAGGGGTGCATCTGTTAGCCGCTTACTTGCCTGATGAGGGAATCGTATTATGCCAGGTCACCGTCGGAAGCAAGGAGAATGAAATAGTTGCTGCGCCGACTGTGTTAGAAGCAATTGACCTGAGAGGCCGAGTTGTCTGTGGCGATGCGATGTTCACTCAGCGTTCTATCTCGGTTGCTATTCTATCTGGAGGTGGCGACTATATTTGGTTTGCGAAAGGTAACCAATCGACTTTACAAGATGATATTGAACGGTTTTTTGAGCCGTTACCTCAACGACCTGGCTGGCATCAACCAAAGATGGAACAGGAGATAGAACATACCTCCCGAAAAGCCCATCAACGATTGGAAAAACGAACATTGACAGTCATAGATGATAAAACGGGTTATCTCGACTGGCCTGGGGTCGAACGTGTCTTCAAAATTGAGCGTCAAGCTACCTGTCTAACAACTGGTAAGCTTCGCTCAGAGTCGGTTGTTGGCATCACGAGCTTGACATCTAAACAAGTTTCCACCAAACAATTGATGAGCTTAATCCAAAACTACTGGGGCATTGAAAACGGCCTCCACTATCGGCGGGATGTTACTTTAGATGAAGATGCGACTCGTATCTCTAGTCCTTTGATGGCTGAAGGGATGGCCACGCTGAATAATTTCATCATTGGTCTAGCTAGTAAATTGGGTCTGAAGAATCTGGCTTTTGCTCAACGTCTTTTCGATGCCAGTATCTCGGAAGCTCTCGCTCCTTTTTACTGACTTTGGAAAAACCCTGAATGATTGCTTGACTATCAAGTCATAGAAGGCACAACCACCCGCAGCGCCTTCGGAGCAACCATCGCCGTAAAAGGAGTTGTATCTCTTGGCTCGCCATCAATCCGTATATCCTGCTGTGGAGTACACTCAATCGAAATCTCCCGCCCCTGCCACTGTTGAAAAATATCCTCCGACACCTTCAACTCGCGCAAACTATCAACGGCCGCTTTCATATCCTTATTGAGAAACAAAACATCCAACAACCCATCCTCAAAATTAAGCGGCATCTTCAACGGCAAATCAATTCCCCAACCCATCGTATTCACCACCATACACATCGCCCCCCGCCGCTCAATCACTTCGCCATCAATTATTATCCGATAATTTGCCAAATTCGGCTCTTTTATCACCTGCCAAATTGGCCCCGCATAAGCCAAAATGCCCAGCTTATCTTTTGTTTCCCGCGCCGCCTCTTGATCCGTCCGCATCCCAATGTAGGTATGCAGCAAAAAATATCTATCATTAACCAGACCCAAATCAATCTCACGCACCCGCGACCCTGTACAAAACAGTTCGGCCGCTTCCGCCAAATCAAGAGGCAAACCCAAATCTCTCGCCAACCCATTTGCAGTGCCGCCTGGCAATATCCCAAAGGGAACATCGCTGCCCCGCAAGCCATTAACCACCTCCATCAAAGTACCATCACCCCCATAACCAACCACTAAATCCATGCCATTCGCAACTGCCTCTTTCGTCAATCGTTCCGCGTCTCCCTCCCCTTGCGTAATAGCAACCTGCCACCCTATATCATAGTCCTGGAAAATTTTGTTCAACGTATTTAATATGGCCTCATCCTTCCCGGCCGCAGGATTAATAATAAATTGGATATCTTGAAATAGCATAAATCACCTTTTAGTAGGATCAATATAGGAAAAACCTGCATTTCATTTTATACTATCCTGAAAAAGTTGCCCGGCATATACAGTAGGTATAGAAACGAGGTAGAAATCTAACTATGACCGAAAAAAACGGCCGTCCCCACCTTCAATATAACGGCCCCGGCGGTGTCAATGATCAAATAACGGCCGAACTGAACCCATAAGACCATGCGCTTACTCATCAGACTCATAGGCCTTATCCTTTACAGCGGTTTCCTCATCTTAATCGCTCCCCTCTCCCTTTGGATGATGTTCAACGCCCAAACCTGGATCGGGCAAGGCTTGGCAGGAATAGGCCTACTAACCCTTCTACTACCCATCCTAATCTTGCGCCACTATCAGCGGCGGAGCCAACACAAAATTTGGGGCCTATCGGCCGTTCTGCTCTCTTTCATCTTCATAAGTTTCCTCATTATCGTAGTTCTATCTGCCCCCAGCGGCATCCCCGACCCCACCTCCCCTGTTCAACATCGCTTCTTTCGAGAGGACGACTTCGGCCGTTTCGCCTTAACCAACATCATTCCCGAAAGCGAACAAGTCAATCTCGGCTTCTTGCTGATGACCTACCTTGACCCCTATATTACGGCCGAACAGTCCAACCGCGTTTCCGCGTTCACAATGGACTTGTACCGTGAGATGGAGCAAGACGACCACTTTCATGAACTCGGCTCCGTTATGGGTCTCGCCTACCGTCAACTATACGGCCAACCCTTCGATACAGGCCATTACTATCTTTATGTTCCCCAAACAGAACAAAACGAGCCGTTACCAGCCCTCATCTTCCTACACGGCAGCGCCGGAAACTTCAAAACATACACCTGGATTTGGTCGAAATTGGCCGAGCAGGAAGGCTTTGTCCTCATTGCGCCAAGTTATGGTTTCGGGAATTGGGATACCGTCGGGGTAACGACCGTCATTGAAGCCATTGAAGATGCCAAACAGGCAGCAAATCTAGACGAAGAGCAGCTTTATTTGGCTGGCCTATCAAACGGTGGACTAGGCGTCTCCCGAACAGCCTCAGAATATCCAGAGCTATTCAAGGGATTAATTTTCCTCTCCCCCGTCTTCGACACCACCATCGTAGACGAGACAGAATTTCAGACGATGTGGGCAGAACGGCCGATTCTCGTCATAACAGGCGAAGCAGACAAGCGAATCCCCCTTGAATATGTCCAAAACCGGGTGGCTAAGATGCAAAACGGCCGAATCAACGTAACGGCCGTTTACTACCCCAACGAAGACCACTTCCTAACCTTCTCCCAGCCAGAAAACATCATGGCAGATGTCGCCAATTGGATTTCAGCAAATGAATAATGCTATAATCAATCAAATAAGTTAAAACAAACACCTTGTAAGAGATATAGCTATGGATGATAAAATAGAGCCATCTAACAACAACCAATAATTCGTCCAGTTCGTTTAATTCGTTGCAAAAACAGGAGAATCCATGCAAGCCAGCGGCCAATTTGAAGTCAACCTCCAACCCCTCGATTCCTACGCCAAAGGCGGCCAAGGTGTCGGCCTCGGTCGAATGTCCATCGACAAATCCTTCTACGGCGACCTCGAAGCCACCAGCCAGGGCGAAATGCTAACCGCCATGACCCACATCGAAGGCTCCGCTGGCTATGTCGCCATCGAGCAAGTCACCGGCAACTTACAAGGCAAACACGGCACCTTCGTCCTCCAACATTTCGGCATCGCCGACAAGGGCCAAAACAGCCTCATCCTCCAAGTCATCCCCGACTCTGGCACAGGCGACCTAACCAACATCAGTGGCGAAATGACCATCGAACAAAAAGACGGCCGTCACCACTACACATTCACCTATACTTTATAATTAATTCGTGCCATTCGTGTAATTCGTTGCAAGCCTTTTCTTCAATCCACCTAAACCAATAGGAATCTCAATGCAAACCTACATCGCCCTTCTCAGAGGTATCAATGTCGGCGGCCACAATAAGCTGCCCATGAAAGACCTCCGCACCCTTCTCGCTAACCTCGGTCTTCAAAGCGTCAAAACCTATATCGCCAGCGGTAACGTCGTCTTCCAATCTGAAAACACCAACACGGCCGAACTCGCCGCCCAAATCAGCGCCGCCATCTACGCCCAACACGGCTTTGAACCCCGCATCTTAATTCTAACTCGCCAGGAGATGGAAACGGCCGTCCAAGCCAACCCCTACCCCGAAGCCCAACCAGAACCCAAGACCCTCCATTTTTATTTCCTGGCCGACGACCCCCAAAATCCCGACCTGACCACCCTCGAAAGCCTCAAAAAAGACAACGAACGGTTTCAGCTAATCGGCCGTGTGTTCTATCTCCACGCGCCAGACGGCATCGGCCGTTCCAAAGTCGCCGAAAAAGCAGAACGCCTCCTCAGCGCCCCTGCCACCGCTCGCAACTGGCGCACCGTCAGCAAAATCATCGATATACTATTCTAAAACTTTACTCCCTCATCAAGTCACACCAGTCATTCCGAGCAGCCCGGCCCAAAAACCTCACATGAATCGATACCAAGCGAGGAATCTTTTGAGCTGTATGTACCTGACAAAATCGCCGAATCAAGCAGGCAAAGCCCATTTCTGCTAGAATATACCCCAATGATGACAATTTTTTATAGATTCAGATTGAATACAGGAAATATTCGATGACACCCATAACAATTTCTCTACCAGATGATGTAATGACTAAATTACAAGATTTAGCTCAGCGACACAGCGTCGCCCCGGAAGATTTGGTACGGGCTAGCGTCGAAGAGTTAATCGCATCCCCTCAAGAATCATTCCAAGAAGCGCTCGAATATGTATTAAAGAAAAACAAGGAGCTTTATAAAAGGCTGGCTGCCTAAATGCAATATTTGACACTGAATCAAGTGCTTGAAATACATGAAAATATCCTAGCTCAAACGGGAGGGTCTACAGGAATTCGTGATATTGGTGGCCTAGAATCAGCAATTGCATTACCAAGAATGACCTTCAACGGGGAAGAGTTATATCCAACTTTAGCAGATAAGGCCTCTGCCCTAGGATACTCAATTATTCAAAATCATCCGTTTGTAGATGGCAATAAACGTACCGGGCATGCAGCAACAGAAATTTTCCTTTTGTTGAATGGCTATGAAATAAACAAATCAATTAATGAACAAGAGCAAATAATCCTCCAAGTAGCTTCTGGCACTCTTTCACGAACAGCGTTTTCTGAATGGGTGAATTCGGCAGCCAATAAGAGGAAAATTTAACTATCATTTGGTATCCAATAGCCCAACTACCCACATTAGACCTACGGCCGTCCATCGTCCGCGATTGCATCATCGATGGTTCCTATAAGACCATTGACCGTCTTGTTCTACGAGACGTCATCTCAGGAGCAGCTCTGTAAACGGCCGTAAAACGGCAAACAACCCAAATGCACCCTTATCTAATACAACACCTACAATGCCCTAACTGCTACAATGAGTTAAGCTGGCATATCCGCGAACAGAACGATAATCGGATTGAAACGGCCGAAGCCCATTGCGCTGCTTGCTCTGCCACCTACCCCGTCCGCGACAGCATTGGCCTCTTTCTAACCCCCGACCTGCCCCGCAACGACCTCTGGCAGCAAGTAGACAGCGGCCTCATCAAACACCTCCGCCAACATCCAGACCTGCAACGTCAATTGCTCGACCCTCCCCTCGACACGCTAAGTCCAGCCGACCAATTCTTCCGGGTGCTACTGCTAGAAGCAAACGGCCGTTATATCGAAGCCCAAAAAGCATCCGAACTCGCTTTAACCGGATTGTACACTCCCGTCTACAACAAATGCTGGGCCAGCCAAACCGACTTCCTCATCCAACAACTCGCCACAACCGAAGGCCCAATCGTAGACCTCGCCTCCGGTCGTGGGTATCTTGTCGAAAAGATGGTTCGCCAACTCAACCATCCCATCGTCGCCACCGATTTCAGCCCGGCCGTTTTACGCCGAAATCGCGAGTGGCTCATCCAATTTGGACTATATGATCGGGTCAGCCTCCTCGCCTTCGATGCCCGCCGTACCCCCTTCAAAAACGGAGCCGTCAATACATTAACTACCAATCTCGGTCTGCCCAACATCGAACAGCCAGCCATTCTCCTCAAAGAATTACAGCGGATAGTAAACGGCCAATTTCTGGCAATCTCCTACTTCTTCCCCCAAGACGACCAGCCCAACGCCCAAATAATCCAAGAAGCTGGCCTGGAAATAATGCTCTACAAACCATCCGCTTTAACCCATTTTGCCGATGCTGGCTGGGATATTGCCCTCAAGAATAGCTGTCGGGGTGAGGCCCAGCCAACGCCAGCCAGTCTCATTTTAGAGGGAGCCAGAATAGATGGTTTACCCGCCGCAGAAACCATGTTAGAGTGGGGAGTATTAATCGCAACCAACGACAACAACTAAGGGAACTGTATGGCAACGGGCATCACCCAATTAGACCTAAAAATTCGCTACCATATTTATCACCATTTTGCCGAACATTGCCGCCCACCCACCTATCAAGAAATAGCCACCTTACTCAACCTACCAGCCCAAACCGCCCGCCAATCATTCCACAAACTCCACCAACACCATTTCATTCTCCTAGAGCCAGGAACCGACACCATCCGCATGGCAATTCCATTCTCGGCCGTTCCAACCAATTACAAAGTAAGCGCAGGCAATAAATCATGGTGGGCCAACTGTGCCTGGGACACCCTCGGCATCGCCGCCGCCCTCAACAGCGATGTTCAAATTGAGTGTGTCTTACCTGACAGTCGGGAAACGGCCGAATTTCAAGTAAAAAACGGTGCCTTCGACGGTAAAAACCACCTCGTCCACTTTCTCCTCCCTTTCAAAGAATGGTACAGCGATTTAATCTATACCTGAGACAACATACTGCTCTTCCGGTCGGAAGAAGATGCACGACAATGGTACGCCGCTAAAGGGCTGCCAGTCGGCGAAGTGCTAACTTATGAACAGGTTTGGAAGCTGTCGAAATTATGGTATCACGACCGCATGGCTCCCGACTTTAACGGCCGAATCATCCCAGAAGCCCACCGAATATTCAACCAGCTTGGTCTGACTTCTCCCTTCTGGCAGTGGCATGATTAACAGCTGTTTAATCCAAGCCAAAAGAGGCAACATCAAGTAAAATCCAAATCATGAAACCACAATCAAAATCATTCCTCGTTCGGGTCTTCACCTTTGGCAGCATCCTTGGTCTTGGCATCAGTCTCATCCACCTATATTCAGGATTAACGGCCGAATTCACCACCATAATCATCGGCGACATGGCCATAAATATGATATTCGGCCTCTGTTCCCTCTTATCCGCCTGGTTCTTAAAACAAGGCAAGCAAGCCGCTATCTATGTTGTTATCATCTGGATTCTGTCTGGCATCGTCTTTACATTTTTCGTTGGTCGAGGCGTGAATTTCTTCATAATTATTGCTGGCGTGTATTTTTTGTGGCAATTATACGCCCTGAAAAAGCAAGGAGAGCTAGTTTGAGCCATTAGCAAAATTTACCTTCCGACGGTTTTGAAGTAAACAAAAGAAGAGTCACATAGAAACCGGGTTTTTGGCAAAAACCCGGTTTCTAACGGCTGCCATCGCCCCTGTGAAGATTGCGAAAATAAGCCCCGTACCCCCCTCCATTTACGGCCGTCTCCTGCTATCATGTAGGCATGGGGAAAACGAACATTTGGTTACAACTTCGAGAAGCCGCTGGCGCGGTGGATGATAACTGGCTGCGGGCCTATCTTTTTGCCCATCTCGGCCGTATTTGGCCCCAAGCTGGCGAGCGCATCTATTGGCCCGATGCCTTGACCGCCCTGGAACAGGTAGCGGACGAAAACAACCGCACCCTTCTTCTAGCCCGCATCGCCCCTCATCTACCAGAAGCCCTTCACGACCGGGCCTGTGAGCTAATAGAAAGAATCCGTTGGCCCAGAAATCGTACCAGTCTACTAATAGCCTACGCCCCCTTCCTATCCGCCGACCACAAAGGTAACGTCCTCTCAGAATTACTAGACACCCTGCTCAACCAATCTGCAGGGCCAGACACAGCCACCCAGCTAGACACCCTCATTCCCCTCCTCTCCGAAACGCAGCGGCTAACGTCCGTAGAAACCATACAGACCCAGCCAGGCTTATGGAACCAGGCCCAGAAAATTCGGCCGTTTCTCCCCTTTCTCTCAACCAAAGACCGCCAAAATATCGTCAGCCAACTCATCTTCCGCTGCCGCCGCCTGGAAACGTCCGAAAAATACCGCGTCATGGCTGAAGTCGCCCCTTACCTACCCGAGCCCAAGCTACGCGAACTAGTCGACAGCTTCCGAGAATTAGACAACGACACCTCCCGGATGACCGTCTTAGAACGAATTGTCGAAGCCTTACCTGAAGCCCAAATGCCCTGGGTTTGGGACGGCATTCAATCTGTTTGGAACAAGAATCGCCGTACCTGGCTTATGTGCCGCCTCTACTATTGGCTGCCCTCTAATCGGCAACCCGCCGCCCTGTCAGAAGTTCGTAACACCCTCCAAATTTCAGTCGAACGGGACAAGCTGCTTCTCGATATTCACAAAGACGTTCCTCATATCCTGCTCCATGAAATGCTCGAAATGGCTGCCAAAGCCCCGGAACCGCCCCAACTAGAACTATTTGATGGGTTGTTGACTCGACTCCCAGCCAGCCTATTGGCCGAAGGGCTGGAGATTACCCTCGATATCGGCCGTTCTGGCCTCGACTATCGGCGACTGGAAGTCTTAAATCGGTTGGCCGAACGCCTTTCCCGTTGGGCAGAAGAAGTGCCAGAAAGCGCCCAAACAACCTGGCAATGGCTTTTCAGTCGGCGAAAGGCCAGCATTGTATTGGATGAAAACCCTGAAGCAGAACAATCTGTGTCAGAAGCGGCCGTTTCTCGCACCGAATTTTTAATCGACATGATAGGGCTGTTACCTTTCTTCCTCCACTTTGTGCCAAAAAACCACCAGCCAGCCGTTGCTATCCAATTAATCGACGAAATGCGTCAACGCATCACCGGGCCCAAACTTATTATGCACGGCCGTCAGCCCCAAGACCTCCCCCAACACGAAAACGGTTCAAACCCACAACCCGTTCGTATCGCCCCCTAAGCCAAAACTCCGCAAGAAGCATCAAGAAATAGCCCCTGCCAATCCCTATAATAATTCCATAACAACCAACAACCTCAATCACCGCTCAAAGGGAGAACGGCATGAATCGATTTCTGCTTTCCTTATCCATCCTCATCCTCTGGCTCGCTGCCTGCCAGTCAAATATTCCAGACAACCCAGCCACACCGACCAGGCCAACAGCCTCGGCAACCGCGACACCCACAACAGTCCAAACAGCCACATCTGAACCAACCACGCCCCCATCTCCCCAGCCCACAAACCCGCCACCAACGGAGACCCCACGTCCCGAACCAACTGCCACCCCCCAGCCCATTTCCTACACCAATCATGGCCTCGTTCTGCCGCTTGGCGAAGCAGGCGACTTCGACGATGCTGCTATATACATCCCCCAGGTTATTCACCGTGACGGCCGTTTCCATATGTTTTACTCCGGCTTTCCCAACCGAAACTACACCGATGGGGCCATTGGATACGCTACCTCCCTCGACGGTTTCACCTGGACAAAGCATGAAGCCAACCCAATTGTCACCGGAACCCAAGAACGGCCGAAAGCTCAATCTGCGGCCGTTGCATTCATCGACGATGAATGGGTCATGATTCTGGACATGGCAAGCAACACCGCCATCGCCAGCGGGGATATGTTCCGCGCCACCGCCCCATCCCCCGCTGGCCCCTGGACCATTAACCCAGAGCCTATCTTATCCAGCCCCCCATTTGGCGCTTGGAATCGTTCCACCACCCCCAATAGCCTAATTCAGACAGAATCAGGCTTCTTCCTCTATTATAATGGCTGGGGCAGCGCTGGCGTACAGTTAGGACTAGCGACCTCAACCGATGGCCTAAGCTGGCAATACTATGATGATTCCGAAACGGCCGATTCCCCCTTCGCCGAATCCGATCCAATTTTGACCAGTGACCCCAATTTGCTCTGGGAAAATAGCGGCATTGCCCCCTATCAAGTCCGGTGGACAGGCCAGCAGTTTGAACTGTTCTATGTCGGCTTTACAACCGACCCCCTAAACACCATTCGCCTCCCGGAAAACGCCAAGCTAGGCTATGCTCACAGCCCCGATGGTTTCCAATGGACCAAGCATGATGCCAATCCCCTAATCAATACCAACGAAGACATCTGGCCCGCCTTCGGCGTCGCCCAAATAGACGACACCTATTACATCTACTACGACATCAATGGCGGCCTAGAAGGAATCGGCCTCATCACCGCCACCTTCAACAACCCCTAACTTGCTCACTTACTCCTCGCTCCTGTTATATCCCCCACTAATCATTAAAAATCACCAGCGGTGTCCTTTACCGCCATTCAACAATTAATTATTTTCCCCTTCTTTATGCTAAAATACCCCTATGACATCCATCAACAACATCTGGCAAGGCAAAAAAGTTCGCCTACGCGGGGTCGAACCAGAAGATTGGGAACACCTCTATAGCTGGTCAGCAGACAGCGAACTTGACCAGTTAACCGATAGTATTCCATTTCCCCCTGGTAAAGAATATTTTAAGAAGCGAATGGCTAACCTGGCTGCTAAAAGCTCTCGTGAAAGTGATGAATATCTATTAGTTATCGAAAATTTGGAGGGGGAGGTTGTCGGCACAATCAACTCCCACAGCTGTCAACGTCGCCACGGAACCTTTAGCTATGGACTTGGTATCCGCCGCAAACATTGGCGCAAAGGGTATGCCACCGAAGCTATTTGGCTCCTGTTACGTTACTTCTTTCTCGAACTAGGCTACCAAAAAGTCAATTCCGGTGTCTTCTCTTTTAATGAAGGTTCCCTGGCTTTGCATCGCAGTCTGGGTTTCAAGGAAGAAGGCCGCCTGCGCCGTATGATTTATACCGAAGGCGTCTATCATGATGACATTCAATTCGGTATGACCAGAGAAGAGTTTGAGGCCAATGAAAATTTTAATCGCCGATGATGAACCCATCATTCGGATGGGTCTCGAATCAATGCTAGAGGAGATGGGCCACAGTGTCACGGCCGTTTCAAACGGTCGCGAAGCTCTCGAGCATCACCGCCGCCATATCCCAGAGCTAGCCATCCTAGACATTAACATGCCCTTCACCAACGGCCTCCAAGCCGCCGCCACCATGAGCAAAAAACGGCCGCTCCCCATCCTCATCCTAACCGCCTACGGCCAAGACCATCTCATCCAAAAGGCCAGCGACCTACCCATCCACGGCTACCTCATCAAGCCCGTCACCCCCCAAACCCTCTCCGCTGCCATCGCCATCGCCGTCAAGCGCTTTGCCGATGCCGAGCAGTTAACGGCCGAAAAATCAACCCTGGCCGACAAACTAGAAAGCCGCAAAATCATCGACCGCGCCAAAGGCAAGCTCATGGCCCAAGGCATGACCGAAGAAGAAGCCTACCAATCCCTCCAACAACAAGCCCGCCAAACCCGCCAATCCCTGCGCCAAGTCGCTGAGTCACTTTTGTAAAACCAGCCGCAAATTATACGAATAGACGACAAGAAAGACCTAATTCTCAATGTAACGTTCCCAGGTGTCTCTCATCGGTTCAGGCCCGCTAATTCCTAAATGCAAAAATCTTTTGCCATAATTCATTCAAGCCCTCAAGTGCATTCTTTCTAAAACCAAACCTCACATTATTCGTTATTCAATAAGTCTGGTTCCTCACGTCTAAATTTATAAGAGAGCGGCAGGCGGTTCCTCGCCCCATAATAAAATCCCCATAAAAGATAAAGACCAACGATAACCAGCCCCACCCGAAAGGCCCAAAACTGCATGATATAAAACGAGAAAACTGGCCGGAAAAAGATATATCGAATGACAATAGCTAAACCAAACAGCCCAGCAGCCACCACTACCCCTACAACCGACCAAAGTAGCCCTCCGACTATTGCCTTCAACAAACGCCCCAACGGCCGTAATGAAGTCCGTTCAAGTTCATCAGCAATATAAACCGCCGCAAAGAAAACCATCGCCGCAAACCCCAACCCAATAACAGCCGCAACAATCTGAAAACCTATCGCCATAATCCCCCCAAAATACGAACAACTATCTTTATCTTAATCAAACGACCTATCACCTAAAAAATTTGTGCTATTCGTGTTAATTAGTGGCTGATCCTTATTCTGCATCAAATCGACTGAAAAAGTCATGTTCGCCCGTCAATGTCGCAAGACGAAGCAGTAAAGAGCGACCATCAGCCGCCTCATAAGCCAATAATACTTTACGCCCCACCAAGTCATCCACCAATGACCAATACGTCCTAGAGAGTTCCTCTCCTGGCCGCATCTCCCCTTCGGCCGTTTCCTGCCGTCCCGCCACAAATGCCATCAACCGCGCCACATATTTATCCGAGCCAGTTTCATGTCCCATCACTTCGGCCGAAAAAACCGCCCGCAAATAATCCCCCTCCGGAATCTGCCAAACAAACTGCACCAGAAACGACTCCCCAACCTCATAAACCTTCTCAACATCAACCATTTTCAACCACGTACAGTGCCTCAAACAATATCAAATCATCCTTCACCAAGATTATGACCAATATCAATCCAGGCGCAAGAAGCGCCCCGATAAAAAAAGTCCCCGGAATCCATTTAGATGAAACCAGAGGACAATCTAATTACAAAGCTCTACAATGCATCTATTACCGATGATTGTATCAACATCGCATTGTCGCCATTAGGATTCAAACCTTCTCAGACAATAACATCACCACCGAGCGCGGTTGCACTTTATATTTCTTCGTCCGCACCAACGGCGCCGTTACCAACTCGCAAATATCGTCTGGAGACGGCCGAAACGTATCAATAATCCGCCGCCAGCCCTTTCCATATCCATTCGGAGATGGCGGCAGCTCAAACGACGCTTGCTCCCAATGCGAGTTCAGAATGATATAGCCTTGCCGTTTACGGCCGCGCACCAAAAAAGCCAACTTCCGCGACTCCTTCCCCCAATCCGGCTGCCCCAGCTTAACTCCATGCCATTCTATACTAGCCTGATGCAAAAACTCTCCTAAAGAACGGCGGTGGGCTTCCTCATAAACATTTAGTCCGAAACGAAAACGAATCATCTTCTGCACAAAGCGCAGCAAGTCGGCATTTTTCTCGACCAATGACCAGTCCATCCAACTAATCAAATTATCCTGACAATAGGCATTATTATTGCCCAACTGCGTTCGACGCACCTCATCCCCCATCAAAATCATCGGAACCCCCAATGCCAACAAATTAATCACCATCATATTCTTAATCTGCCGCAGCCTCAACGCTTCAATTTCCGGGTCATTAGTCAGCCCTTCCACCCCGCAATTCCAACTTAAATTATGGTTATGCCCGTCCCGATTATCCTCGCCATTTGCCATGTTATGCTTTTCATTATAGGAAACCAAATCATTCAAAGTAAAGCCATCGTGACAGGTGACAAAGTTAATACTCTGTTCCGGCTCTCGCCGCTTATGCTCATACAAATCTGGGCTGGCTAAAAAACGATTGGCGATCTTGGACACATAGCCGCTATCGCCTCGAACAAACGCCCGAACATCATCCCGAAATTGCCCATTCCATTCCCGCCAATAATCCCCAATAAATTGACCCACTTGATACAAACCACCCGCATCCCAGGCTTCTGCAATCAACTTCGTCCCGGCCAAAATCGGGTCTGTCTCAATGTCCCAAAGGATTGGCGGTCGTCCCAACGGCCGTCCCGTCTCATCCCTTGACAATATAGAGGCCAAATCAAAACGAAAGCCATCCACATGCATCTCCGCCACCCAAAAACGCAAACTATCCAAAATCATCCGCCGCACCACCGACCGATTAGCATTCAAGGTGTTGCCCGTGCCGCTATAATTGGCAAAATAGGCCTTATTCTCCTCCAGAATGTAATAGATATTGTTTGCAAATCCCCGCAGACAAAAAGTCGGCCCCTCCTCATTCCCTTCGGCCGTATGGTTATAAACCACATCTAAAATCACCTCAATCCCGGCTCGATGCAGCGCCTTGACCATATCCCGAAACTCATCCAAAGCTGTCAGCGAATCTCCGGTAGAGCTATAACCAACATGAGGCGCGAAAAAAGAGACCGGATTATAGCCCCAATAGTTCGTCAACCCCTGCGGCGCTTCTTGCTCATCAAATTGGAAAACGGGTAAGAGTTCAACGGCCGTAATTCCCAACGCCACCAGATAAGGAATCTTCTCAATCAGCCCTGCATAGGTACCTCGTTTATCCTCCAGCAGCCCCGAATTACGGTGCTTTGTAAAACCACCCACATGCATCTCATAAATGACCGTCTGCGAAAAGGGTAGATTTAAGGGCGCATCCCCTTCCCAATCATAAGCCCCTAAATCCGGCACAACGCTTTTCATAGCAAATTCAGCATTATTCCCAGGCAACTCTGCCCGCTTCCGGCTGTAGGTTGGCGGCACAACGACCGCCTTACTATACGGGTCAAGCAGCACCTTCGTCCCATCGAATCGAAGCCCCTTCAACGGCTCATTCGGCCCATGCGCTCGGAACGCATAAATTTGCCCCACCGTTAACCCTGGAACAAAAACATGCCAATAATGAAACGTACGGTTTATCTGCGAATCAAGATAAATCACATGGGCGGGTTCGGCATCCGTCGCCCCATCAAACAACAGCAATTCAATCGCCGTTGCGTCCCGCGAATAAACGCTAAAATTCACCCCATCGGCCGTAATCGTCGCCCCAATTGGAAAACTTTGTCCCGGTAAAATATTCACATGCCTATTCTTGCCAAAAAACGGGTTTTTGACAAAAAACCGATTTTTAAGTTTAGGTCGGCCACAGTTTTTATTCATGGAGCGTTGACATCCCTGTCGGCCCTTTGCAGAGCATCCATTTCCTCACACCGATTGTTAACAACCGTTTCACCGACCCCTTACTTTGCCTCAAGTTGCATACAAGATTTTGGATTGTTATAATTTTAGCAACCTTTTCGGAGAGGTCGCATAGTTGGTCTAGTGCGCACGATTGGAAATCGTGTACGGTGAAAGCCGTCGAGGGTTCGAATCCCTCTCTCTCCGCCATTCACTAATTAGTGGCACACCTCTTATGGTTAAAATGGCCGGTTCCAACTATGAATCGGCCATTTTATTTAAAAGCTCAGGAAAAAATTCTATATGTCTCAATTTCCAATACTTGAGGAAACCGAAGTAACCGACCCCCATGTACGCGAGATATATGATCAAATTAAGGCCGACCTCGGCTTTGGCATCGTCCCCAATCTCTTTAAGTCAATGGCCTCCTCTCCCAATTTCTTAAAAACAAATTGGTTCCATTTTCGCAGTACTGTCCTGCAAGGGCTGTTGCCCCGAACGCTCAAAGAGATGGTCGGGGTTGCCATATCCCAGGTCAACGATAGCCAATATGCACTTAAGGTTCATCTCCACGGTCTAACCGCCCTCGGCATCAGCGAAGAGGTGCTGCGCCTTTTGGTAGCCGATTTTGCCAACTGCCCCTTGCCAGAGCGTCAAAAATCTATCATCACCTTTGGTGTGAAGGCAGCTACCAAGCCCCAATCCATAACAACGGCCGATTATCAACATTTACGAGACCAAGGACTTGATGAAGCCGAAATCTTTGAAGTCATCGCCACCGCCAACCTCTTTACAGGCATCAATCAATATACCGATTCCATTGACCTAGAAATAGACTCCTTATGACCGATCGGTCTCCGCTCCCCCAAGAAGACGAGTCACCCGAACAAACCAATACCCGCCGCCTCTTGGCCGATGTCCAGGCCCTTTCTAGTCGCATTGCGGCCGTTCAAGAGATTGCCACCGCCATTAACAAATCTCTCGAATTAGACGAGATACTCAACATCGTCGGTCGACAAGCCAAGTGGCTGCTCGACTTTCACAGTTGCAGCGTCTGCCTTGTTGATAATGAGTTGAGGGAACCAGCTATACTCACCCTATTTGGTACCTCCGTGACCAAAAATACCTTCATTTGGCCCAAGCAAGACCCAATTGCAGAAGCCATTGAAACCAACCAGTCCCAACTGATTCAAGAAACCACAAAATCCGCTACCTATCAATCATTCATTATCCTACCCTTAGGCGTTGAGGACATTGTGTTAGGAACCATTAACTTTGCAGCCAAAACGCCGAATGCCTATGGAATGGAAGATTTGAGAATTGCCTATCTCTTAGCGCTCCAACTAGCTTCCGCCATTCATAATGCCCGCCAATTTAAGCGAATTCATTCACTTTATCAGGAGTTGGAAGGGGCTTACAAAAACCTGCGTTCGTTGGAAGAGATGAGAGACCAACTCATCAATATGATTGCCCATGACCTCCGCAGTCCGATAAGCGTCATGATTAATACCCTCGATTTAATCAGCTACACCCAAGAGCGGGGTAATCACGAACCTGAACGGCAGGCTGCCCTGATAGATAGAGCCGTGGCCTCCGGTCTTCGCTCCATCAACATGATTGATGATATGCTCACAGTCAGCAAGATTGAAGCCGGTCGTTTTACACCCACCTTAGCCCCCGTTTCCATTATCAACATGATGAATGAACTGGCGCCAATCTATCAAATTCAAGCCCAAAGAGAAGAAAACACCTTTCACCAATACATTCCAGACGGCTTACCCAACGCACTCGCCGATTTTAGCCTGATCGCTCGTGTGATAGATAACTTGGTCACCAATGCTATAAAATATTCAGACAAAGATGGAAAAATTATCGCCGAAGCTGAACAAAAAGGTGAATTCATTGAGATACGGATTCGGGACCAGGGCCAGGGCATAAATACAGCACATCAAAAAGAAATCTTTGATAAATACAGCCAGGTCGTAGATGAGAAGGGAGCGCCGCTTCGACAAGGCGTTGGTCTCGGACTGACCTTCTGCCGCTTAGCAGTCGAAGCCCACAACGGCCGTATCTGGGTCAAATCTACCCCCAAAAAAGGCAGCACCTTCCACTTCACCCTCCCCCTCGCCCCCTAAACCGGAGCGCGGCTTCCAGCCAACCACTATCCAACTCCAAAAAGGCAATATTCTGCAAGACAACCCTATCCCCAATATGGTAGGATAGTCATACTGGAAATAAAGTAGGGGTTTGGTAGGCGGGCAGCGTCTCCGACCAACTAGTTGAGGTAATTACCCACTATCCAACCCGCATTTACTTCATGCACAAAAAAGAGTGGACCAAAACCTGGCACAATACCCAGCTAGACGTGCGGCTCATGCAGGCCCATTTCGTCCAACACGCCTTCCCGCGCCACAGCCATGATTATTACGTCATCACCGTCATCCTGCGTGGCTTCCTCTCCCTAAACCATACTGGACAGGACTATTTCACCCCGCCAAACGGCATCATCCTCATTAATCCCGATGATGTCCATGCCGGAAAATCAGCCGATTCTGTCGGGTACGAAATGATTTGCTTCTATCCAACCGTCTCCCATATGATGTCGGCCGTTTATGACATCACTGGCAGCTATCAGACCTTACCGATTTTCCGCGAAGCTTGGGTAGATGACCCCTGGCTGGTCAACAGCTTGCTGGCCCTACACCACACCCTAACCAACGAGGCCACCCCGCTGGAAAACGAGTCCCGCTTCACCTGGACGCTGGGCCAACTTATCGGCCGTTATGCCGACACCCGCTTTCAAGAGCGGCCGTTAGGCCAAGAACGCAATGCCGTGCGGAAAGCTCGCCGCTACATCGACGAAACCTTTGCCCAGGGCATCAATCTAACCCAACTTGCCGAGCATGTCTCTCTCAGCCCCTACTACCTGCTGCGCGTCTTTCGTTCCGAAGTAGGTATGCCGCCCCACACCTACCTGGAAAACGTTCGCATCCGCCAGGTACAACGGCTCATCGAAGCAGGTAAACCAATGGCCGAAATCGCCGCCGAAGTCGGTTTCAGTAGTCAAAGCCACCTAATCAACCGCTTCAAACAGTTCATCGGGGTCACCCCCGGCCAATACGCCCAATAAAGATAGTAGTCAGTAATCAGTCGTCAGTACCGTTCACTGTCAACCGTTCACTAACCCTGTGGAGGTTTCACTATGCCTATAAATTTATTCACCCTAGTCCCCTTCGTCCTCATCGCCACCTTCACCCCCGGCCCCGCCAACATCTCCAGCGCCTCAATGGGCATCCTTCACGGCTATCGCAAAACCCTCCATTTCCTGGCCGGATTATCGGCCGCATTTTTCCTGGTGCTGGTTTTGACCGGTTTGATTTCGGCCGCCTTATTAAACGCTATTCCCGGCCTCGAATCCATACTCCGCTATGTTGGTGCGGCCTATATCCTCTACTTGGCTTTCGCCATCCTCAAAGCCAGCTACACCTTTGAAACCGGAGAGGCCAAACAGATGCGATTCATACACGGCTTCACCCTCAACATGCTAAATCCCAAAATGTTCGTCTTTATCCTAACCCTCTTTTCAACATTTCTGGCCCCTATCACTGACAACCCACCGCTATTTGCCTTAGCAATTCTCTTGATCACCCTGACTGGCTTTTGTGCCATCTCAACCTGGACGCTCTTTGGCACCGTTATAAAAAACTACCTCCGCTCCCCGCGAATCAAAACGGCCGTCGACATCATCATGGCCCTTTTGCTAGTCTACACGGCCGTAGACCTCGCCGGAATCCTCTAACCAATCCCGCGATCGCCCCGCCGCCTGCTTCGTCTTCGTGTGCGGGTAGGCTTTACCTGCTTTTGCCTTTGAACGGGCGGCACAACAGGCAGTTTCCGCCCACTCGTCATCCCAGCCCGTATAATCCGCTCCATCTCTGCCACAATTTGCGGCTCAATTTCCGGCCGTTCATACGCCCCCAACCGCCGCTCGACTTCATCAAAAACCCGTTTCTCCAAAGTCGGCCGTCCCGCCTTCATCCAATTCTCCCGATTCTGCCTATCCAATGTCGGCCCCGGCAGATAAAGCGACTCTGGCCAATGTTGCAAGGTATGTTCGGCCGTAATCATATGCTGCTCCGCCAACAGTTCCCGCACAAGGGGAATCGTCGGCAAATCTTCCATCGGCCCAATCGCCCGCACCAGCCGCAGCGCATGACCGCACCACTCATCATCCAACACCAATTTCGCCAAATTAAAGACCATCACATAATCCAACATGCCCGGCCCCGACACCGAATTTATCCCCGCCAGGGCCGCCAATATCGCACTGCCATAGGTTTCCGCTCCTGCCTGGGCATCCAAAAATTTGCCCTCACTCAAGGCCATATAGCCCTGTGTGGGCAGCCCCAATGACTTTGCCACGGCCACATAGGCCATATCCAATTGCAACGCTTCCACCGCAATCATCGGCGACGTCGCCGCCTTCATATGGAAGGCGGCTGGCGCACCGCCAAACAGCACAGGCGCACCCGGCCGCACCAATTGGGCCATCGTCAGCCCGGCCAACACATCGGCCGTATGGAAAACGGCCGCGCCTACCACCGTCACTGGGGCAATCAGGCCCATCAATGTCACCGGAACCACCTCAATCGGAATGCCCCACTCGACACAATCCAACAAATTCTGGCATGAATCCTCACTATAACGGAACATGCCCGTCGCTGTAATGGTGAATATCGACATCGGCCGTTCTATCAAATCAGTCTTATCATGCCGAAACAACTGCATCATCTCGGCCATGCGCGGCACGCCATGTTCTGTAAAGGCCCCCGACACCACCGGCTTCAACGATTGGCTCAAACACAGATACAGTCGCCAGGCATCTGATACGTCGGGGTCGATATCATCATTGGTCGAGAAAGCGGTCGCCAGATAAGCGATATTGGGCAATCCATCGGCCAGCCTGACATATTCGGCAAAATCGGCCGTATTCGCTAACCGCGTCTTCCCAGTCCGGTGGTCGAGCACCTTCAGCCCGCTCGACCCTGGCACAAAATGGACACGCTCACCTCCGATGTCGGCATGAGGACGGCCGTTTCTATCAAATAACGTAAATGACCCCGGCGTACTCTCAATCGCCCGCTCGACCACATCCGGCGGCATCAATAACCGCTCCCCGGCCGCGTCCATTTTCAGCCCTTGCGCCATCAGCCGCTGCCGCAGCGTCGACCCCCGAACCTCAATCCCAATCTCAGCCAAAATCCGCTTGGCTTCATCAAGAATCTGCTTAATTAACGCATTGGACAAAACATTCAAAGACGGCCGCATATCACCTTCCATAAAATTAGGGGTTATCATCAGATTTTAATTGAATCCAGATTATAGGGCGAAGTATCAACCAGTCCGGTCAAGATGGTCAAGATGGTCAAGGTGGTCAAAAAAAGAGTGACCATCTTGATTTTGTGTCTTTAATGGTGCTAAACGGTGGCAAATGCTGGCTAGCACAAGGTTTTTTTTGGCATTTGGTATCATTTATGATGCTATACATGGTGCAAAACTGGCTAAGGTTGACATAAGAAGATGGTCAAACAATTATCGGTTGGCCATCTTGAATAGCGATTGGCGGGCGGAAGCGCCGTTTGTTTTGAGGTGGGGAATGGGACGGTCTATTCGCCAACAGTATCCCCTACTAAACTTGATCAGAAGACCAAACTATACGAGAATTAGCAAAGTTATCACAACAAAATCTCTCAGGAAAAGAGCGATGAACGAACGCAAAGATATACAAACAATAAGAGTTGTTCCTGTATAAAAATTTGACGGTGTAATTCCCACGTAAGGGAGAATCCACTCTTTGAGAATATAGATACCTGCCTTCGCAGGTATGACAATCACAGGTGTTTTGTTTATTAGGAACAACTCTATAGACTAAAAATTCGTGAAATTCGTTGCAACTCTTTTTTTGACAATCTCTAGAAACTAAGTAAACGGTAAATAATCTTTGGAATAAAACCAGCCACGAATTAACACAAATTTTCACGAATTATAGGCAAAAATTAGTGCTAATTCGTGTCAATCCGTGGCTAATATTTTGGAAAACTTTCTACCGTTCACTTAAACCAGCTATTTTCTTTCTATCTACCAACAATATTCAGTGACCGATAAAGCACAACTCGAACAGGCAATTGTCGCCCTTGAAGGCCAACGGGCCGTATTGGGCGACGCAGTGGTTGACCCCGCTATCGCCACCCTCAAAGAAAAACTAGCCACCCTCTCTCCCCCTGCCCCGACCCAACAACGCAAACTCATCACCGTCCTTTTCGCCGATGTCTCCGGCTTCACCACCCTAGCCCAACTCATGGATGCTGAAGAGGTCAATGAAATAATCAACACCCTCTGGCAGCGGATCGATACCATTATCGCCGACTATGGTGGATTGGTAGACAAGCATATCGGCGATGCTGTTATGGCGATTTGGGGGTCGGACACTGTCCAAGAAGACGACCCTGAACAGGCTGTTCGAGCCGCATTAGCTATGCAAGCGGCGATGAATGAGGTTGCGTACACCATTGAGACAAACGGCCGAATCACCCTCAACCCTATCACCGCCGAAGCAGATAATAACGCCGATGACACCTGGCAACCCACCCTACGGATCGGCATCAACACTGGCCCCGCTCTCCTGGGCCAAATTACGACAACAGGCGAATTCACCGCTGTAGGCAGCACCGTCAACGTCGCCAGTCGCCTGGAACGGGCCGCTCCGGTTGGTGGCATCCTCATCAGCCATAACTGCTATGTTCATGTCCGGGGCGTTTTCGTCTTCCAACCTCAATCGCCACTAACCATCACAGGTCTCCCCGACCCCATCGAGACCTATCTCGTTGAGCGGGCGCGGCCCCGCGAATTCCGCGTCACCACCAGAGGCGTTGAGGGATTAGAAACGAAGATGATCGGCCGTAAATCGGAACTCGAACTGCTCCAAAACACCCTCTACGAAGTCATCCGCCTCAAACATCTCCGCCTCGTCACCATCATCGGCGAAGCCGGCCTGGGCAAATCGCGTCTACTCTACGAATTCGACAACTGGCTCGACCTCGTCCCAGATGAAATCGCTTTCTTCAAAGGCCGGGCCAGTCCCCAAATGTCCCAGGCACCCTTCTATCTGTTCCGGGCCGTTTTCACCGCCCGCTTCCAAATTCTAGACAACGACCCACCTGAGACCGTTCGTCAAAAATTCGAGGATGGCTTTTGTAGCTTTTTGGGAGACGACTATCTAAAACAGTCCCATTTTGTGGGGCAGCTCTTAGGATTCGATTTCTCCCAAAGCGAATCCATAAAAGAAGCACGCGAGGCGCGTCAAATCTATGACCAGGGCTTTAAGGGTTTGGAACAGTTTTTCCGAGGCGTAACTGACAGCTATCCAGCCGTTCTCATGCTCGAAGACATCCACTGGGCTGATGAAAATTCCCTCGATTTAATCCAACATCTGGCCCAAAATCTTTCCGAAATCCAGCTATTCATCGTCGCCCTCTCTCGGCCCGTCCTCTTTGAAAAACGGCCGAATTGGGGCCAGACCCTCAACATTTACCGCCAGCTATCCCTCCGCGCCCTTTCCCGCAGCGACAGCCGCCAACTGGTGCGCGAGATTCTGCGCCATGTCCCCGAAATCCCTCATGTCCTCGAAGAAACTGTCATCGGCAACGCCGAAGGCAACCCCTTCTATGTTGAAGAAATCATTAAGATGATGATTGAAAATGGGGTCATTGCCAAAGGCGAAGAGACCTGGCAAATCGTTCCCACCCGTCTGGTCGAAACCAAAGTTCCGGCCACCCTAACTGGCGTGTTGCAAGCCCGACTGGACCGTCTCTCCCCAGAAGAACGACAACTGTTGCAGCAAGCATCGGTCGTCGGCCGTATTTTTTGGGACCAAATACTAATCCACCTTACCCCTGATGGGGCTGAAACGGCCGACAGCGAAACCGTATCCCAGCTATTGGAAACGCTCCGTCAACGCGAATTTATCTACCAACGAGACAGTCTAACCTTTGCTCGAACAAGGGAATTCACCTTCAAACACGCCCTGCTACATGAAGTCACCTACGAAAGCGTCCTCAAAACGGAGCGGCGCATCTATCATCGCCAAACGGCCGAATGGCTGGTCGAACACAGCGGCCAGCGGGTTGAGGAATACGCTGGCCTCATTGCCAACCATTACGAACAAGCAGGCCAAGCGTCGACCGCTGCTGGCTGGTACAGTCGGGCAGGAAAACAGGCCCAAGACACCTATGTCGCCGACAGCGCCATCTCCCATTATCGCAAGGCATTGACCCTCTTTGCTCAATCGGAACAGACCGTACCAGCGTCCGAAAAATTGCCTATATATTTTGGTCTAGGAACGCTGCTGCGGGAAAAGGCTCAGTTTAATGAAGCCCTCCATTATTTTGAATTAATGCGCGAGACGGCCGAAACGGTCGATAGTCTCGTTGACAAAGTTCATGCCCTAAATGGCCTGGCTCGCGTCCAAGAACGCCTCGGCGATTATCAGGCGGCCCTGGACTACGCCGAGCAGATGGCTGTCTGCGTCGATTTAATGGGTGAGCCAGAACCCATCCTCAAGATTCGGGCCGTCTTCCGCGGTTGGATTTTATACCGCATGGGTCAAGCTACTGAAGCCCTGGAATTGGCTCGCCAAAGTTTGGTGCTTAGTTCAGAGTTAGATGACCAACAAGGTCTGGCCCAAAGTTTGAGCTTTTTGGCATCTATTTATGTTGTCCTGGGCCAATTCAGCGAAGCCTTCGCTGCCCTGGAAGAAGCGCTAACCATCGACCGTCAATCGAACGAACCGCGCCGTATTGCCGTCCGGCTAAATAATCTCGGCGAAACGGCCCGGCTGCAAGGCGATTATCAACGGGCCGTCGCCTTGTACCAAGAAGCGATAACGGTCGTTCAACAGATAGGCAACCTCGGCGGCGAGATGGTCTACCTCAGCAATTTGGCCGGGGCGCGAATAGGGCTGGGCGACTATAAAACCGCTCTGGCCGACCTCGATAGGGTCATGGAAGAAGTTGATAGTGATTGGTTTCTTAGTTACGAAATTCAACGATTTGTGGCTCAAGCCAATCTGGGATTAAATCGTAAAAAACCTGCCCTCGCGGCCGCCCAAAGAGCCTTAACACTTGCCCTGGCTTCTGGCGACCAGAGTGGCATTGGCAAAACCTGGCTGGTGCTGGGTCAAATTGGGGCGCGGTTCGGCCGTCCTGTCGAAATCGTCGATGAGTCAGGTGAGATGCAACTGTTGAATGCTGCTGGATGCTTTGAGGAAAGCCTGGCGATTTTCACGAAATTAGACATGCACCCCAGCCGCGCGCGAGTGCTTTGGCGTTGGGCCGAACACGAACTAGAGGGAGGCAGTTTCGAGAAGGGCATTGAACTGTGGAATAACGCCCGCGACATCTTCCAAAAGCTTAATCTGACCCATTGGCTGGCCCAGATGGAGCGGAAATAAAACTGTAGCCAGTAATCAGTAGTCAGTAGCCAGTAGTCAGTAATCAGTAGCCAGTAGTCAGTAATCAGTAGTCAGTAAAAGCCCAACTACCCACTGCTAACTGTTCACCACCTACTTCGCACAGACTTCAGAACGCATGAAAATCTTTTACCACGACACCTTCATTCTGCCTTTGCCAGATGGTCATCGTTTTCCGATGCCTAAGTATGTGTTGCTGCGCCAACGGGTGGTGGAGGTGGGGTTGGTTATGGCTGATAACCTGCTTGTTGGCCCTGCTGCCAGCCGGGAGGAGCTGCGCCGCGCCCACCACCCGGAATATGTGCGCCGGGTCGAAGCCGGGGAGCTGACCGAAAAGGAGATAAGGCGCATCGGCTTTCCTTGGTCACCCCAACTGTTTGAGCGTTCCCGCCGCTCTGTTGGCAGCACCATTGCCGCCTGCCGCACTGCCTTGTCAGAAGGATTAGGCATCAATTTGGCAGGCGGAACCCATCATGCTGGGCCAGATTTCGGGCAGGGTTTTTGCGTCTTTAACGACAGCGCCATTGCCGCCAGAGCCATGCAAGTCGAAGGATTGGCTAAGCGCGTCCTGGTCTTAGATTGCGACGTTCACCAGGGCAACGGCACGGCTCTCATCTTCGCCGCTGACCCCACCGTCTTCACCTACTCGATTCATGGAGCCAAGAATTTTCCCTTCCACAAAGCCCAAAGCGACCTCGATGTTCCGCTGGCTGACGATGCCGATGACGCTATTTTTCTGGATGCGCTTGAGGCAACCGTCCCGCAGGCCATTGAGCAGGCGAAAGCTGACCTTGTCATCTATCTGGCGGGGGCCGACCCTTATGCTGATGATAGACTCGGCCGTTTAGCCGTCACCAAGCGGGGGCTGGGCCAGCGTGATAAGTTTGTCCTAGACCGATGTCAAAAAGCCGGGCTGCCTGTTGCTATTGCTATGGCTGGGGGCTATGGTAAAAATATCAATGACACGGTTGATATTCATTTCCAGACGGTGAAGACGGCCGTAGAACTGGCCCAATAAATACAAGGCAATATTAAATTGTCACACAATTTTGGGACGTGTTGTATTTAAAATATCACAGGTCTCCGTTAGAGTCAATTGAAAATATTCGTCGCCACAAAATAATAGTCGCTTTCTAAATCACCCTTGAACACAAACAATTCGTCCAATTCGTAAAATTCATGGCTTTTTTCTCCCCGCCTCAAAACCCCCAGTTCCAACTAATTTCAAAATTGGGGGTTGACAAATCAAAATTTATTCGTATGCTGAAAATATGAGCGCGAAAATTATTGACCGCCCAACAAAATATTTTTTGAGTCAAAGAATAGGACTCTCAACATCGGCCGTTAATTGTGTCGGTCTGTCCGAACATGGTTTAGCGCCCAATAATAATGCTGCGGCAAGTTCCGTTGTACTCTCGGAGGTCATGGGATAATTACCCGACGACCACGAAGCGATTGATAACAACGGGTCTTGCCTCGAAGGTAAGACCCGTTTTTTGTTTCTACTACCCGACTATCGGAAAAACCTGGCTTTTCGGTACGGGACGGGGCAAACGATTTAATTTCTAAAAAGCCAGGTTTTTAGTTGGATATACGATGATACACCTACTGAATTGGCACAGAATAAAATCATATCAACCGAATCCGGCCCGACAAGGCATTGTCGCCCGACTCGGTATTGTCGCCTGCTTAGCGACAGGTCGTGGATTATCTGTGGTGGATTTCGGCCGTAATACAGCCGAACCAAGTTCGATGTCCGATAATTTGGATCATGAACCCAATTGCCTGCCCAAGACAAAATACGCTTTATTCCCCCCAACGGGGATTGCTAAACCGGAAGTGTTGTAGCTAAAACTTCCACTCAGTAACCGGAAAGCGGGTTTTGTCGGACAAGGACAAGACCCGCTTTTTTTATGCCAATTTGGAGGTGTGTAAGTAAAACAAACAAATTTCTAGGTGGCTGTGACAGTCACCAATTCATCTAAATACATAATTTTGGGACTCCCTTTTATGGGACATGTACTTTAACAATCCGGCCTGCGGGCCGGTACATACAGAGGCCAAAAAAAAATGGGCCGGTAGCTCAACAGGTAGAGCGGCCGTTTTGCAAGCGGCGAGATGTGGGTTCGATTCCCACCCGTGTCCATATATTTTGTGAGGTAGCCAAAGGGTAAGGCGCCGTACTGTTAATGCGGACATTGTGGGTTCGAGTCCCACCCTCACAGCCTTAAATATTTTTATCTCTGGGAACGTAGCTCAATGGCAGAGCATTACGATTACTATGCTTGTATAAGCTTTTGCCCAACAAGTTGGGCCGGATGTAGTCGATTATCGCTGATAACGAAAAGGTTGCTGGTTCAAGTCCGGCCGTTCCCACTCAAGTAATTTTCTTTTTCCATTAACCAATTCAACAGTTCAGCCATTATTAATTAGCAAGGTGTGGTGTAGCGGCAACATACGGCGTTTGGGACGCCGGGTCGGAGGTTCAATTCCTTCCACCTTGACTGATGAAAATCTGGGCATCTATGCACCAGACTTTCACCTCCGAAGAGGCGCTCCCGACCACTTCGGAGTTTTGCGGGGATAGTTCAACCGGCAGAACCGCTTGGTGCCATCAAGCAAATGTGGGTTCAAGTCCCGCTCTCCGCTCTTCTAAACAAACGAAGCGCAGGTTGCCAGCCTGCCTTCATTTGCCACCAGGATAGTGGCGCTCCACCCTTGAAAGTAGTCGACTTTCTACAATCAGGGTGGTTGCGCTCCGCTACTTCCAAGACGGCCGTGCTGGTCGCACACCTCCGGGAAGGACAGCCAAACGGTTCGGTGCCTGGGTTCAAACCAAAACCCAGGCCACCTAACTTCCCTTTACCGACTACCATCATCTGGAAGGATGGCCGAATGGTAAGGCGCTCGTTTGCTACACGAGATGGGGGCAAACCCTCCAGTGCAGGTTCGATTCCTGTTCCTTCCGCTGTATTTCCTCTTCCCCAACCTCCCGGAAGTTTAGAACTTCCGGGAGGTTAAACGGGCCGATAGCTCAATTGGCAGAGCAGTGGACTTTTAATCCACAGGTCGCAGGTTCGATTCCTGCTCGGCTCACTTTTCGATAAACTGTAGTCAGTAGTCAGTAATCGGAACTCTGTTCACTGGAAACCGTTTACTGTCCAACTGAAACCAAGCCGGCGTGGCGCAAATTGGCAGACGCGCCGCTCTTAGAAAGCGGAGGTTGGTGGTTCGAGTCCACCCGCCGGTATTTGAAGTAAGGGCGTAGGCAGGTGGCTAGATGGGAGGGGAGCCACGTTTCACCTAATAAGTGAGACCTGACCCTATCGTTTAATGGCAGGATACAAGGCTTTCAACCTTGAGACGGGGGTTCGATTCTCCCTGGGGTCATTTTTTGGGAAGGCAAGCCGATGGGCGACGGCCGTAGTCTTGAAAACTATTGAGGGTTCATAGCCCTCTTGAGGGTTCGACTCCCTCCCTTTCCGCTGTTTTCGGTAATCAGTAAATGTGGTGACTGTAGCTCAATTGGCAGAGCGTCTGTCTGTGACACAGAAGGCTGTGGGTTCGAGACCCATCAGTCACCCCTCGCTAACGGCCGTTAGCTCAGTGGTAGAGCGCCTGTTTCATGCGCAGGAGATATGGGTTCGATTCCCAAACGGCCTATGGGGCGTGTCCGTTTGCCATTTTTGCATAGCAAAACCTTGCCCGGTTTCGGGCCGAAGGTGAACGGTTATCCGGTAACGGCGCAGCTGCAATGCAGTTCCGCTTTGCGAGTTCAATCCTCGCCCGCCCCGCTTGTGGGCCGTCGCCTATGGGTTACCAGTATTGTAAACTGCTTAAACCCCCCATTGGCATCCTTTGCCCACAAATTTTTTCCGATGCCCAACAGGTAAAATGTTTTGGGTATCAATTGTGGGGAAGACCCAGGTGGTCGGCGTGGGAACCACCTGGGTCGCAGCGGGCTGTCAATCCCCAAATTATTCAGACATCAACGGCCGTTCGCTCAATGGTAGAGCGCCTGTCTTTGAAACAGGAGACATAGGTTCGATTCCTATACGGCCTGCTGGACAAGAGCAATAATAATGATGCCTTTCAGAACCAAAACAACCGACGGCCGTTAGCTCAGTGGTAGAGCGCCTGTGTTACAAACAGGAAGCATGGGTTCGATTCCCAAACGGCCTATTGGGGCGTGATTGTCAATGGTCATCACCGAAAGTGATGGTCATTGAATAACTTCCGTCAACTAACCCCTTGTCCGAATTTTCGGGCCGACAGAGGACGGTTATCTGGATACTGCGCGTAAGCGCTTAGCGAGTTCGACTCTCGCCCGCCCCGCTTTGTGGGCCGAAGTCTGTGGGTTATCAACTTTAAATTGACCCAACCCCATCGGCACAAACTTGCCCACAATTTTATTCACAGGGAAATGGCGTTGCGAACGCAATGCTATGCCGTTTCCCCCACCACCGAGGAGGTGTACGATGACCAAACTGCGACAGTTGTTTTCTACTCGGATAACGGCGCAGAACCAGCCCATTCCGGGCAGCGGCCAAGTCCCTAACTCTGCCGGTGGTTACGCCTGGCAGATTGATGACTGGCAGCAGTTAGACCGCTTTCTGATTCTAGGATCGGAAAACGGCACCTATTACATTCGGCCCGAAAAACTCACGGTCGATAACGCCAACGCCGTCATCCGCTGCCTGGATGAAGACGGTGTGCGGGTCGTGAGCCGGGTGGTCGAAATCTCACAAAATGGCCGGGCGCCGAAAAATGACCCCGCTCTATTCGTGTTGGCTATGGCTGCTGGACTGGGTGATGTTGCTACTTGGCAAGCGGCTATGGCTGCTCTGCCGCATGTGGCCCGAATTGGCACTCACCTCTTTCACTTCATGGAATACGTTGAAGGGTTTCGAGGTTGGGGCCGGGCGCTGCGGCGAGGTATCGCCAACTGGTACACCAGCATGGATGCCGAACGACTGGCTTACCAGGTTGTGAAGTACCAGCAGCGAGACGGCTGGAGCCACCGCGATGCGCTGCGGCTGGCCCATCCGAAAGCACCAACGGCCGTTCACGATCAGCTTTTCGCCTGGATTACCAAAGGTTGGGAAGCTGGTATGCTAGATGAAATGCCCAATGGTGATGTCTCACCCGACATGCTTGCGCTCAAAACTATCTGGGCGTTTGAGCAGGCAAAAGCCTTGGCTAACGCAAAGGGTGCCGCCTCCAAGGAGGTGATCCTAAAACTGATTGAGGCGCACAACTTGCCCTGGGAGGCAATCCCATCAACCTGGCACGGCTCACCGGACGTATGGAAAACCCTGCTGCCCCGGCTGCCCATGACGGCATTGATTCGGAATCTGGCCCGGCTAACTGCCAACGGCGTTCTAAGCCCAGGCAGCAATGAGATGAAACAGGTCATAACCCGGCTGCGTAACCAAGACAAACTTGTTAAGGCGCGTATCCATCCCATCGCAGCCCTATCTGCGCTGATGACCTACCAGCAAGGCAAAGGCGTACGTGGTCGGCTTACTTGGGAACCGCTAACGGCCGTCATTGATGCCCTGGACGGCGCTTTTTACAAAACGTTCAACACCATCGTTCCTACGAACAAACGGCTGGTTTTGGCGTTGGATGTTTCAGGCTCAATGTCTTGGGGTACGATTTCTGGCGTGCCTGGATTGACGCCACGAGTGGCTTCGGCTGCGATGGCGTTGGTAACGGCAGCGACGGAATCTGACCTGACGGTTGTTGGTTTTTCACACAAAATGGTGCGGCTCAACATCTCCACCCGGCAGCGGTTGGATGATGTTGTCAAAACGGTCAGTGACCTGCCTTTCGGCCGAACTGACTGTGCCTTGCCGATGCAGTGGGCGATGAAAAACCGGGTTAAGGCAGACGCTTTCATCATCTACACTGACAGCGAAACCTGGTATGGCAAAACTCACCCCGTTCAGGCATTGCGGGAATATCGTGAAAAAACCGGCATCCCTGCTAAACTGATTGTGGTGGGTATGGTCAGCAATATGTTCACCATTGCCGACCCAAATGACGCTGGTATGTTGGACGTGGTCGGTTTTGACACGGCCGTGCCGCAGGTGATGAGTGACTTTATTGGAAGCTAGTAATTCGTAATGCGTAATTCGTAATTGGTTCAAATCGACCGTTACGTCTTACGTATTACGCTTTCCGCATTAGGAGATTAATATGGCAATCCTGCTACTTAACGCAAGCTATGAGCCTCTGGCAGTGATTACCAAACGGCGGGCATTGTCTTTGCTGCTGCGGCAGCGAGTGGATGCAGTGTCGGAGGAAATGACTGCCCTGATTGGGGCTACTGAAGCGCTGACTATTCCGGCCGTTCTACGGCTGCGTCGGTATGTCAACGTGCCTCGCAGGGGAACCCGCTGGAGCCGACGCGGGGTGATGCAGCGTGACAACTACACCTGTATCTACTGCGGCATCCGGGCTGGCAAGGCTCACAAAGGGCGGCGGCTTAATCGGGCTGACTTTACTATTGACCACATCTTGCCTCAGTCTCGAAACGGCCGAAATACCTGGAGCAATACCGCCTGTGCCTGCCCGAAATGCAACGGCCGAAAAGGCGACCGCACGCCCCACGAAGCGGGGATGAAACTACGCTGGGAACCTAAAATCCCCCGCGTCGATTATCTCGTCGCTTCCGGCAATGTGCCAGAGTCTTGGAAATTCTATCTGGAACTGTAACACCCTCTGGCCTCTATCTATCATGACAAAGAGCGCTGTCTTCACCTATATTCAACTCGGTAGAAGGTCAGCGCTCTTTTTTATTTCAACCCATATTAGATAATAATTCGTGGTAAAGAATTTTTGCCGAATGCCTAACGAATAAATCCTTGCTTACGAGCCATTGCAATAGCCTGCGTCCGATTCTCTACGTTCAGTTTGCCATAGATGTGACTGGTATAGGTTTTAATTGTTCCCACCGTTAAAACCAGTTCGTCGGCTACCTGCTTGTTCGTATATCCCGCCGCAATCAACCGCAATACATCCATCTCCCGCCCCGTTAACGATTCGACCAAGGGTGACGGGTTTGATGGTGAATCGGCCGTTTCTGCCACAAAGCGGTCAATCTCATCTAATATCGCCTCTGAATCGCCCAACCACCACCAATGGTCACGGCCGTTCAACTCGACGAATCGACTGTTCGGCAACTGCTGCTCAAGCAGACGAGCGCCCTCAATCGGCACTGCCTTATCCCCTTTTCGATGTAGCACCAACGTCGGCACATGCACATGGGGCAGCACTGGTCGGACATCAATATCACGCAGTCCTTCCAGAATGATTTTAACGCTGCCGGGGGAGGCGGCATGTCGCATGACCTTGGCCCACCATGCTTGAAACGCTGGGTCAGCGGCCTTAGAGGGTGCGAACCGGTTTAGGGAGACGGGCGTTCCCCAATTATCAACCATCTGAGCTAACCATTGGTCATATTGATTACGGGAAAGCGCCCAGGGGTAATCATAGCTACGGGTCCACTTGGGCATGGTTCCGTAGAGAATGAGCTGTGAGGTGCGGTTTGGATAGGTGACGGCAAACATAATCGCCACTGGCCCGCCCTCGGAGATGCTCATCACGGTTGCCTTTTCGCAGCCAACTGCATCCAGCACTGCGACCATATCTTCCATTGTATCTTCGGCCGTTGGGGGAAGGCCCACTCTATCTGATAGGCCGACTCCCCGCCTGTCAAATAAAATTACCTTGGCGCATTGAGCCAGACCCCGACAGAAGGCGGCCAAATCTGGCTCTTCCCACATCAATTCCAAATGGGATAAAAAGCCTGCGGCGAACAGCAGCGTTCGTGGCCCCTCACCAATGACCTGATAGGCCAGATAGGTATCACCACTGCGAATATACTGTGTTTGGGGGATGGAATCTATCATATGCTAATCATAAACCTTCGGCCCCAAATCATCAACCATCATCATTAACTTTGGTCAGTATCGACAACACCCAAAACCTACTAACCTACTAATCTACCTTACATGACCTTCAGATTAGCAAAATATGGTGATGAAATGAAACGAACAATTATCTTTGTCTATGGCATCTTTAGTTATTTACTTTTTTTAACAGCCGTTCTATACGCAATGGGCTTTCTGAACAATATCGTCGTCCCATTGAGTATCGACAACGGCCGAAGCAGTTCTGCGGGAGAGGCGTTGGTCATCAACGTCAGCCTAATCGCTCTCTTTGGCTTCGTCCACAGCTTGATGGCCCGCAAGCGCTTTAAGGCCTGGTGGACGCGCATCATTCCAAAAGCGGCCGAACGCAGCACCTTTGTCTTGCAAGCCAGTCTGCTTCTTCTGCTCATTTTTTGGCAATGGCGACCGCTCCCTGACATCGTCTGGTCAGTGGATAATGAAATCGGCCGAACGAGCCTCCAGGTTATTCATTGGGCTGGTTGGATCATAGCCGTCCTCTCAACCTTCCCGATTAACCATTTCCACTTTTCTGGGCTGCAACAAGTGTTTGCCAACCTGCGTCGCAAGCAAGCGAGCGAACCAAAGTTTATCACGCCGTTTCTATATAATGTCGTCCGTCATCCGATGCAGCTTGGTTTGATAATCGCCTTCTGGGTCACGCCAGAGATGACCCTCGGCCGTCTCCTCTTCTCCACTGCCATGTCAATCTACATTTTTATCGGCCTCTACTTTGAGGAGCGTGACCTGGTCAGGCGGTTCGGTGGGACTTATGCTACCTATCGCAAAACTACGCCGAAGCTCATTCCAAGAATCAAGGCTTTCTAGTCACAATCATCCAATCTTTTAATCAGAGACTTGCCACGAATTAGCACGAATATTGAGAAAACATCTCGGTCAACTCGCAGGATTTGTGGCAAGTTTTTTATATTTACCCCATTCACAGAATCATAAAATATATTTTTCTCTTGCATAATTCCTTTTGGAAAATAGCCAGAATAAGGTAAAGTTGGGCCAAATATCAACCCTTATTCATGCTAGGTAAACGGCAATAAATGATTTAGTAACAAGGTAGCTAATTTCGGGGGGTTACTTGTGAAATTCGTGGCTAAAAAATAGGAGAAACGATGACCGAAACTGACAGAAGGATTATCAAGCTGCTACGTCGACGAGTTGACCAAGAAGAATATAAAAAGATTCGCCAAGAGTGGATTACCCACTCTATTGCTGAAGACGGCCGTGATATTCCTGGCCTGATGTCTACCTTAACGGACGATTGCGTATACGAAATTCCCCAATTTGGCGCTTCTTGGCACGGTAAGGAGGGGGCGACGAGTTTCTATCAGGAGCTGCTGGGCGCTTTTCCTGACATTCATTTTGACCTTCAAAATATCGTTATTGGTCCTCAGGGTGTCTTTGAAGAGGCGCATGTCACTGGCACGTTCAAAGAAAAATGGCTCCATCTGGAACCGACCAACGAGTCAGTCGAATTTGATGTGGTCATCCTCTTTCCCTGGGACCCCGAAAAGGAGAAATTCTCCGGCGAGCGAGTCTTTGTGTTTGGCTTGGCGGACAATATGCCAGAAAATATGTGAAAATTCACCCCAGAGGAAACGGAGATTGTTTGAGCAGGAAAAACCGGGTTTTTGACAAAAACCCGGTTTTTATATTCCAGACTAACTAAAAATTTGCAATGCCTGGGCCAAATCGGCAATCAAATCGGCCGTATCTTCAATCCCGGTCGAATAGCGCACTAAACTTTCAGGGATGCCCATCGCCGCCCGCTCTTCGGCCGTGCATTCGACATGGCTGGTTGTGGCAGGTGGCCCCACAATCGTCTCCACTGCCCCCAAGTTTGCGGCCGAATGAGCATAACGCAGCCGGGGTAGGAACTGTCGGATGGCCTCGAAGCTGTTCTCCTTCAGCATAAAGCTCAACATCCCTCCAAAGCCCCGCATCTGTTTCTTGGCGATTTCATGACCTGGATGGGATGGTAATCCTGGATAGTAGACGCGGGCAACGGCCATATGCGCCTCTAGAAATTGGGCAATCGCCAGCGCACTTTCGTTTTGCTGCCGAATCCGCAAGGCCAACGTCTTCATGCCTCGCAGCAGCAGATAGGCGGCCATCGGATGGAGGGTTGCCCCATTGATTTCGCGGTAATGATAAACTGCATCGACCAACGCTTTGTGGCCGCAAATCACCCCGCCCAAGGCATCGGCATGACCGCCCAAAAACTTGGTCGCGCTGTGCAAGACCAAATCAGCCCCAAGCTCAAGCGGACTCTGGTTAATGGGCGTGGCAAAGGTGTTGTCGACGATAACAATCGCCCCGACCTGATGGGCGGCTGTTGCTAATCGGGCCAAATCGACCACCTTTGTCGTCGGGTTGGTTGGACTTTCTAAGTAGACGAGCTGACAGCCTTTGGCGATTTCGGCTTCGATTTGGTTATGATCGGCCGTGTCACATAACATTACTTCGACTTTGAAGCGCGGGAGAAATTCGGTGAAGATGACGTTTGTGCCGCCGTAGGTATCTTTGACGGACACGACCCTATCCCCTGGAGAGAGCAGGCCGAATAGGGCGCTGCTGATGATGCCCATGCCGGTTGAGGCGCTGGTGGCGGCTTCGGCCCCTTCCAGTTGGCGGACTTTTTCTTCGAAGGCGTGGACGGTGGGGTTGGTGTTACGGCCGTAGATATGGCCTTCCTTCTGCCCCAAGGCTACCGCCAACCACTCATCAACATCCTCATACCCAAACGAGACGCTATGCACCACCGGCACCTGCGTCGCCCCCTGCATCAAATACGCCTCCTCCCCTGCCCAAACACAGTCTGTCCCCAAGCCTGCCTTATCACTCATATCAACAATCTCCTTCTATAAACAAAAACCGGGTTTTTCAAAAAACCCGGTTTTTTTCAATCCGAATAAGGTATGGAGGCATTATCCTTCAGAAACTACACAACGAAAACCATAAAAGGCGTATCTATGGTCAGGGCTTAGATAAGCTCGGCGAGCAGAACGGCCAGTTATCGCATTAGAGGACCACGCGCCACCCCGGACCACTTTTTTCTCCCCACTCTCAGGCCCGATCGGGTTGAGTTCAGGGGAATAACTATAATAGGAAAAGTCATACCAATCGGCCACCCATTCAGAAGCATTGCCAGCCATGCCTACCGCCCCTACCCAACTTTGACCAGCTGTGGGCAATTTGAAGACTGAAATGGGATCACCCCCACAGTTTTCAACATGATCCAACCGACAATTCGGAGCATTATTGCCCCAAGGAAAGAAATTTCCATCATGTCCCCTGGCGGCAAATTCCCACTGTGCCTCCGTCGGAAGCTGTCCCCCGGCCCAGGTACAATAATTCTGGGCATCGTACCAGTCAATACCAACCACCGGTAATGAAGAACCATTATACTCCGGGAATGTAGCGTACCCCGACCCAATACAGGCATATTGAGCAACACAACGGTTATATTGCTCGTTGGTCACTTCAGTCCGGTCAATCTAGAAACTGTCCAACGTGACTTGATGGAGTGGCATCTCATCATCGCCTGCGTAAATATCTACCTCTGGATCGCTGCCCATCATAAAGGTACCGCCAGGAACGTACAGCATGAGCATGTCATCTGATGGCCGTCTCCAAAGACTGCCCAAGACGGAATTTTCAGGCAGGCTGGTCGGCAGCGTTTCTGGCAGCGGGGTTGGCGTCGCCGTTGGCGGCGGCGGCGGCAGGAACAGTTTGTCGAAACTGGAAATCGTCTCTTCCGTCAGGCAGTTGCCTTGAAGCAGTTCCGCCATCGATAAGCCATTCTCTTCGAGGATGGTCTCCAACGAAACATCTGGCTCAAAGGTACGAAGCACCCAACCGCTCGGCGGGCGGCAAAACTGGGTGGGAACGGCCGTGGCCGTCGGCTCCTCCGTGATAGTAGGTGTCGGCTCGACAATTTCAGTCGGTTCAACAGTTGGCGATTGGGTCGCGGTCGGTGTCGGAGTCAGTATTTTCGTCGGTCTGGGAGTGGCCACCACATTCGCAACAACATCGGCCTCCCCTTCCTGTTCATCATTCGATTTTTGGAGGACGATAACGGCCGTAATAACAAACGCACAAACAATAACAATATTAATCACCCAGGAAAATCGACTCCGGCCTGAACTTTCTTGCTCCATAATAGGTCTCCCTTTATAAGCATATTAATTAGTCAATGCCGTATTATACTCTTATAATCTAGTAGGAAAAATCGGCCGTTTCGCTACTAGGTCATCAAACTAATATGCGTCTCTGCTGTTCTGCATGTCTTTGTTAATTTTCTTTAGGAGAAAAAATGCGGGTATTAATTATGTCAGACATGGAAGGGGTCAGTGGGATTGTGGTGTGGGAGCAGGTGAATGGTGGGGCGGCGATGTATGAGGAGGGGCGGAAACTGTATACAGAGGAAATAAACGCTGCCGTTCGTGGTGCAAAACGAGCCGGAGCCACCGAAATCGTGGCCGTCGATTGTCATGGGGCAGGCAAGGGCTGGCAGTTTAATTCGTTTATCCCGGAACTGTTGGATGCGGACTGTGATTTTGTGACTCATCATGCCTGGAGCCGCTATACTGACCTGCTGGAAGGCGGCTGCGATGCGGCCTTGTTTGTTGGTATGCACGCCAAAGCCAATACGCCTAAGGGCGTCCTCTCCCACACCGTCTCCTCAACCAGTTGGCGCAGCCTGAGCTTCAACGGCAAAGAGGTTGGCGAAACGGGCATCAACGCCGCCCTCTGCGGCCATTACGGCGTACCCGTCCTGCTCGTCACCGGCGACACGGCCACCAGCATCGAATCGAAAGATTTGTTGGGCGAGGGGTTGACGACGGTTATTGTCAAGGATGGCCTGTCTCGCTTTTCGGCCCGTAACATCGCGCCTGTTCGGGCGCGGCAGATGATTGAGGAAGGGGCGTTTCAGGCTTTGCAGGATTTATCGGCCGTTCAACCCTACGTCCCTGCCAAACCGACCACACTGACCATCGAACTGGGGGCCGTTGACCATGCGGCTCAGTTTTACGGCCGTCCTAACGTTGAAATCATCGACGACCTGACCGTTGTCAGCCGGGCTGATGACTGGATGACTGCCTGGAATCAAATCTGGCATTGGTAATATATCGGAAATGAAAAGAGCCACGAATTAACACAAATTAGACGAATTACATTTGTGGCAACTCTTTATTGAACTATTTTGCAACTTAGAAGGTGAAGAATGAGCCTCGAAAATTACAAAATCTCCAACGAAGCTGTTCTAAAGGCAACGGGCAAAGATTGGGATGCGTGGATAACCCTAATTGATAAGGCGGGAGCCGAAGAGATGTCTCATAAAGAGATTGCCGCTCTCCTAACTGATGAAGGTCATATCGAGAGCTTCTGGTGGGCCCAAACCGTCACCGTTGGCTACGAATACGCCAAAGGACGGCGGGTGAAGGGCCAAACGGCCGATGCTGGCTTCCAACTCGGTGTCCAAAAATCGCTACCTATTGAAGCTGAACGGCTGTGGCAGCTTCTGACCTCCCCTGAAGGGCTAGCTATCTGGCTTGGCAACGGTTTGCAAGGTCTTGAGATTGAAGTGGGGGTAAACTATGAAACGGCCGAAGGCACAACCGGAGAAATCAGAAGCGTCTACCCCGCCGAAAAGCTGCGCCTCACCTGGCAGCCCGCCGATTGGGACAACGCCAGCACGCTCCAACTCTACCTCTTAGCCAAAGGGGACAAAACCGCCCTGCGCTTCCATCATGAAAAGCTGACTGGCCTGGAACAGCGGGAAGCGATGAAGCGCCATTGGCAGCAGGTATTGGCCGAATTAAAGGTCATGGCACAATAGCCAATTATAAGCGGTATCCTCTATTGGCAATCACAAAAAAAACAGCCCCGGCCAATTAAATGACCAGGGCTGCAATACTGTGGCTATTGAAAGGGATTCGCCTTATGCTGCCGTCTATTCCTTAAATGTAACTGTTTATCAGCCATCGTTCGTCGCAAATGGTATATAAAAAGCCGTCTGTTGCGTTGCGGGCGGGGCTGTTTGAAACTGGTTCAATTCAGGGAAATAGGGGGTGCAAAAGACACTATTGTTGTCAATACCAGGCGTCATCTGGTTCGTCGTCCAATAATAGCTGACCAGGTCTGCCCAACTGGGATTGTTAGCGCTGCCTTGAATAAATCGGTATGGTTGGGGGTTATTAAGGGTCACATCAGCGAATACAAGCATCGTATCCTGGGTATACCAAAGCGACTGCCAGACGTGAACGTGGTCGCCTGATGGATTCTGCCACATCTCGAACGGGGTAAAGACACTGTAGAAAGGTTCAATCTCGAAGGTCCAAGTTGGGGCGCTGCTGCCACCACCGTACCAGGGCTGGCCGTTTTCCACGAACTGGGCAAAGGCCAAGGTGTCGAATATCGCAATTTGGGCTGTGTCGGCCAGGTTATCTAAAGTGGCGTTGAAGCCTTTTAGATTTTCGGCGAAGCTAAAGATGTCACTTAACGCATCTGGTGGGGCCAGGTTGAAATCCGGCATACAGAAGGTTGTGTCATATTTATTACTACCCAGATAGGCAGCATCCACAATCGTAGTCATATTAACCGGAGACAAGCTTAATAGGTATTGGGCAATATCATCCCAGGCCGTTTTAACGGCCGGAAAATGTTGGTTTTCCACCGCGATGAGGACAGAGGGGTTCATATTATTGCTGCCAGGGCCGGTTATCATATCATAGTAAGCGGTTAGGACTGTTTGGGCCAAATCGGAGACGGGGCCAACAGGATTATAGTTTTTGAAGGCATCGCCGGGCATTTGGGGGTGGAAGTAGGCATAGTTGGGCGAGGCGGTGGTATAGGTTGCATAAGGATGTAGTTCGTAAAGCTCCTCGACAGACCCACCAAAGCAGTGCAGGACATCGAGTACATCAATTGGATTGCTGCCGCCGTTGGTCCCAATTTCAAGGGCTAGGGCCAGGTCGTATGGTGTGATGAGGCTTTTGCCAGATTCGTTGGGCAGGTGAGCGTCGGTGTAATCGGGGTTGATGTCTACTTTGTTCGGCAGTGGCGTAATGCCTTCCATTACCTCTGGGCTGCCAGGAGATGGGGATGCGTTTGATGGAACGGCCGAATCTGGAAACAAATCACTATGAGCCATACCGATTTCCGGCGCGAAAAAGGTGCCATGTCCGATATAGCTCAGGGTGGTACGGTTTGCTGTGTAAAAATTATTGGCAAAAAGTAAAAAGCCACCTAAAGTATCACCATCTGTTGTGTCATACTCAGTGATGGTCATGTCAAGGTCCCCATTGGTATCTGGGAGACAATCCAGGGTTGTGGCGGCACCATTAAAGATGTGAACAATTTCTGTATCGCCGTTAGAATCTAAATCCGCTAAAACCAACGCTTGCCTGTCTGTCAGGCCAGTGGATTCCTGCTCAAGGTGGGTGATAGTTGGAATATATTTTGGCGTTAAATTAAACGGGTTAGTGGCTCCGGTTTGGAGTGTGGGCGCATTATCAAAAGCCAGAATGTATATCGCTAACAAATCTGTGTTTAATCCAGTCGGGTTCGTACAAGATGTCGCGCCCACCCGCTCAGGTTGAATCAGTCTGACGATGAATAATGAACTCAGAACAATGGATAATAGTGGTAAAATAAGGTAACGAGAGAATTTGTGCATGTTTTTCTCCTAATGTGTTTGTCAATCGAGTGATAGTAGATGTTGTCACCATACCATAGCGATATAGGATTGTGAATCAATCAGCCTCTGTAATTTAGTTTTCAAGTCAGCCTCATTTTATTTGATGTTTCTACTAAAATGGGACGATTAGAGATAAATTCCCCTTAGTTTGGGACGAAAAATTGATGTGGTCGGTTAGAAAGATAAATGACGCCCTGGTTGAGGCGCTTAAACAAGTTCGGGAAGGGGATTGGTTTACCCTGGCCTTTTCTCCATTAAGCGCTCTACCCCTGGTTGAATCCGCGTTTTTGGCCGGAGAACCGCACAGCAAGTGGCAAATGGCCTGGGTGATTTCTCAAGTATCACGCTGGGGGATAGAAACCTTAAAGCCAGGGGGTAGCCATTCCTGGTTATCTCCCCAATGGCGTCATTACAATGTCCTGTCTGGTTACTATTTCGAGGAAATGCTGGTGGCCGATTTGGCTGAGAAGATGGCAATTGCCGACCAAACCTTTTACGAATGGCGACAGCAAGCCATTTTGACCCTCAGCCGGGTCTTATATGATGCCTTAGATTCGGCCGACCAGGTCGAACGTTGTTGGCGGTTTGTGTTAAACGGCCGTTACACCACCCTCGACCCAACCGCTCAAACGCTGCTGCGACTCCTTTCCCTCCCCGATTCCAACTACCATCTGCCTATCGCCTGGTCAAAAGAGCTGCTATCGATTCAAGACACCATCCCAACCATCGAAAACCTAACCAAATCTCATCTCATTTCAGTTAATTCCAGTCAACAAACTATGCAAATTCATCCCCAAATACAGGTATGGGTTCAGGGGCAGGTTTCAGCCGCGGAACGGGTTCGCTGGGGGCGTGGGCTGGCCCAACGATACGAATCCATCGGGGATTTCATCCAAAGCAGTCACCATCATTTACGGGCAGGTGAACCCATTGAGGCCGCCCAACGGCTAATTGAAAATCAACAGGCTATCTTTGACCAGAAGCAAGCGTCGTCCCTGCAAGGTTTAATCAGACAGTTCCCTAAATTTGAATTTGAAGAAAGGCCCAACCTTTGGGCCAAATTAAAGTTGGTTGCCGGTCGGGTGGCGGCGTTATTAGAAGATATGGAAACGGCCGTTCAGCTCTACGGAGAAGCCCTAACTGCCCCAAATTTACTGGTCAAGGCCGAGGCTTATTATGCCAGGGCAAAGGTCTTGCAGCGGATCAACCTGGATGAATGTTTGGCCCATTATGCGGTGTGTATTGACCTGCTTGAACGAGCGTTCAACGAGGATGCCTCAGACGAGGTTCAGCAACTGCTAACTCACATGATTATAGACCGGGCCTGGATTTATATTCAAGAACGGCCGAACTTCGACCGGGCCGCCGCCGACCTCGCCAAAGCAAAAGAGGTTATCCCCAAACGAAACAGCGCCCTCTGGTCAGATTTGTTGAATGCCGAAGCCAGTCTGGCCTACCAACAGAATTTATTACCAGAAACGATTGAAAAGCGGCAAATGGCCTGGGTTTCCGCCGCCGAATCAGGTCAAGTGGAACTGATGATGAAAACGGCCTATAACTTAGGAACCGATTATCTGTGGAACAAGCAATTTGAATCGGGATTAGCCTATTTGGAAAAGGCCATAAGCCTTGCCAAAGAGACCAATAATATCCATGTGGAAGGCTCAGCCCAGAAAGGGATAGGAAACGCCTTTGCTCTGATGGGAACATGGGAGACGGCCGTAACCCATTATCTAACCGCCTACCAACTGTTTCATGAAATCAAGCATTTTAATTTTTTGACCAGCTTATGTATTGATCTGGCTGAAGCCTATGCCGAGCTTGATCAATTTTCCAGGGCCAGAACTTATTTTCAGGAAGCCCAGCAGCTTTCAACGGATATGGGACATGCCAAGTATGGGGCGATGCTAAACGACTTGAGCGAGAAGTGGCCTCAATTGATATTGAATTTAACGGACAGGCAAAAGGAAGCGGTCACATTTGCCAGGGCGAACGATGGCATCAAGCGAAGCCAGCTTGTCAAGTTGACAAATATTTCAAAGAGTCAGGCCCATCGCGATCTGGAAGCGCTATGTGAGCTAGATATTTTGGAAAGGGTTGGGCAGGGGAGAGCGACAAAGTATGTTCTTAGGAATAGCAACACAGATTTAACAGATTAGTTGATTATCGCGGATTTATTAATTTTATTCATCTCCATTTGCCGGTCTGAGTCAGCCAATTGCTTTTCTGTTTTACCTGAATACCCCCAACCTTTTATCAACCTTATGGATATATATAAATAGAGACCATGGTTGAGGAAAAATCCATAACAATAATGTTGGTGATTAGATGAATGAACAGCAAGCGATAGACGCCTTGCTTCGCGACGATATGAAAGGGTTGGAATTTCTAGTCCGTAAATATCAGGTCAAGGCTGTCCGGGCTGCATTTCTGATAACACATGACCAAGGCTTGGCGCAAGAGGTTGTGCAAAGCGCATTCTTGCGAGTAGTTGAACGCATTAGACAGTTTGATACCAAACGGCCGTTCGCTCCCTGGTTCATGAAAATTGTCGTAAACGACGCCATTAAAGTGGTTAAGCGTGGGCCGGACTGGTTGCCGCTTGAGGAAGGCGAAGCAGCCTTTCAAACACAGCTTCAATCCCGATTGCCATTACCTGAAGAGGTGGTAACGAAGATGGAGTTAAACGATGTGGTTTGGCAAGCGTTGGCGCAATTGACACCCAAACAGCGGGCGGCAGTGGTCATGCGCTACTACCTGGATATGAGTGAAAAAGAGATGGCTGGACGCCTGGACGTAGCCCCTGGCACAGTAAAATGGCGGCTGCACACGGCGCGAAAACGCTTGCGACAACTGTTGGAGACAAGCAGATGAACGACAAACAAATTCAAGAAGCGTTGCAAGAAATTGCAACGACCGAAATTCCTAATGATACTAATCTATGGCCGGAAATTGCATCCAAGGTTAAACGGCCGTTTCGGCCGAATATCTGGCAATGGGGAATGCGGTTGGTGGGAACGGCCGTTACTGGGTTGGTCTTACTCGCGCTTTTTGCCTGGATTTTCTCGATTCCTCGGATGCCAGAAGCGGATGAGGTTATTGTTAATCGTCCTACGGCGAGCGCCACCCGACTTCCTTTCTCATTTACGGCCGCGTCAAGCTTAACTTTTCCAACTGCGCCGGAAACGCTGCCGCTTTATGAGGTAAAAATCGTGCCGCTACCTCAAACGTCGGAAGAAATGCTGGATTGGGTTAGGGCCTTCGGCGTATCCAATCCAGAGCTTTTTATAAATCCTCGCAGCCCGGAGCAGTTAATAGTTGTTGACAGTGACGGCAGCCGTCTCCTCTTCCCTGTCTCAGAGTTTAACCAGGTTGGAGTTAGTTATTTACGCAACGCTTGGCTCGACCTCGCTTCAGGAGAAAACATTTCTACTAGTGAAAAAGTTAGAGCTGCCGAAACTTTCCTGATTCAACACAATCAGCTGCCCACAAATTACCATGTGGTCGAGGGACTCTCATTAATGTCTGATGGTGATGGGATTCCAATTACCACGCTCCAGTTTTCACCTGATCTAAGCGGGTTTCCAATATTGCAAAATAGCCAATGGGGAACTGGCATTGGCGCGAATGTTTTTGTAGATTCTTCAGGAGGTGTTTTTTCGGCAAGTTTTGCCGAGGCAGGTTTTGCAGAGATGGATAGAGTTAATATTCGACCAGCGGCGGAGGTAGTTGCTGATTTTATTGACGGTGGTCTAATCCCTATCTGGCATGAACGTGCGCCTGCTCGTAGGCTTGAGATGGAGAATATCACGCGGTATAAGCCACCGTTACCTATATATACTATCGGTGAACAAGTAACGATTCTAGATACAGATTACACACATCTTTTGATTGCGGAGGATGGTTCTGAAGTGCGGGTGACCCTAAGGAGCAGTGTTGGCGTCAACTATGAACTCGTAACGCCAGAGTTGGCTCGTATCGCCGAGATTATTGGAGACGATGTGCTTCATGTTACGGGCAGAATTGAGACTCAACTTGCTTCAGATACATGGCGATTGGTTGTGGAGAGTTGGGAAACGATGGCCCAGCAAGAGTTTGCTGACACATATCCATCTGGCTGTGTCAGCGGCCCGGTAACGATAGAAGAGAGTGGGGTCTGGATAACGGCCGAGTCAGTTATTGGGGAGACAGTCCTTAATGGCCGATACCAGCTTGAAAATCTCCCAACTGATGTTCAAGCTGGCGATCTAATTGAAGCGTGTAGTTCACTACTTCCAGAAGTGGGAGGAACCATACATTGGTCTTCGATATTTGCACCACCGCGCGATTTTTCAGGAGGGTCGGAAGCGCCAGGCGACGAATACATAATCGAATCTGTTCGGCTGGTATATTTTTATGACTCTTCTAATCCGGCGCTTGCTCTGGCTTCTCCAGCCTGGGTGTTGGGCGGTCATTCTATAGATGGCTCTTATAATATTGTTGTCTATCTTGACGGAACGGAGTAGACAATCGTGATATTTTTTGGCGCAATGCGTTGCCACGTTCGTCGCAGAGCGCATTGCGCCACTTAAATAAATATCTTGTGTTGCTATTCTTTGCCAATTATGTCTACGCCGCCCATATACGGCCGTAAGACCTCTGGCACGACAATCGAACCATCTGCCTGTTGATTATTCTCCATGATCGCAATCATCACGCGGGGTAGGGCCAGACCGCTGCCGTTGAGGGTGTGGACATACTGTGGTTTGCCACCACCTTCTGGCCGGAAGCGAATATTAGCTCTCCGGGCCTGGTAAGCCTCGGTATTACTGCACGAACTGACTTCTAACCATTCCTGGCAGCCCGCTGCCCAGATTTCCAGGTCATATTTCTTGGTGGCCGTGAAACCCAGGTCGCCGCTGACAATCTCCACCTTCCGATAAGGTAGTTTTAATGCTTCACACACATCGCTGGCCTGCCGCACTAATTCATCCAGCGCCTCATAGCTCTTTTCCGGTTTCGTAAATTTATACATCTCAACCTTGTCGAATTGATGGCCGCGCTTGATGCCGCGCACATCGCGTCCAGCGCTCATTTTCTCGCGTCGGAAGCATGGGGTATAGGCGACATAGTTGATTGGTAGGTTGGCTTCGTCGAGAATTTCGTCGCGGTGGAGATTGGTTAGGGCGATTTCGGCCGTTCCCAAAAACATAAAGTCTTCTTCAGCATCCCGGTAGATATTATCTTCAAACTTTGGAAGCTGGCCTGCACCCACAAACATTTCCTGCCGAACCATGAACGGTAGATAGATTTCGGTATAGCCATGATCATAAATATGCATATTGAGCATAAACTGGATCAAGGCCCGTTGGAGACGCGCTCCAATCCCTTTCAACACATAGAAGCGGCTGCCGCTCAATTTCACGCCCCGCTCAAAGTCAATGATGCTCAATTCTGGCCCCAAGTCCCAATGAGCCTTCGGTTCAAAATCAAATTCTGGCAGCGGTGCGCCTTGCGGTTCGTAAATGACATTATGGCTGTCATCAGGCGCATCTGGCACACTTTCATGGGGAATGTTCGGCACCCAGAGCATATGGTTATTAAGGGCGGTTTCCACTTCCCGCAGCTCTTCATCCAGGGCGGCGATTTGCTCACCAATGGCGCGGGTATCGTCTTTGGCCTGGTCGGCGTTGGCTTGCATGGCGGCAACCTGTGTGCGGAGGAGGTCTTCGGGTTGGCCCACATCCTGGCCTGCCTCGGCCCGCCGCAAATCGCCTTGCATCTTCTTGAGCGTCCCCATCCAACGGCCGATCTGCTTCGACGACTCATTCCGCTGCCGTCGCAACTCTTCAACTGCCTGAAGAATCTCCCGCCGCCGTGCATCTGCCGCCAAAATCTCGTCAATCGGAGCCGTATCATTCAACCGAGCAATCTGTTCCTTCACCCAGTCCGGTTTTTCTCGGATTAAACTAATGTCTAACATCTAAATCTCCTTATGAACTGTAGTCTATAATCGGTAGTCTGTAATCTGTAGTCAATATACATCTTGTCATTTCGACCGGGTCTTCTTGATACTTTCCAATCCAAATAACCTCCAGGGAGAAATCTGGGCGACTCATCGAGCTTGAAAACCCTAGATTGCTCAATCCGCATTCGCTTCTTTCGGAATGACAATTGAAATTCAGATTGTGGGCAGGAATTCAGCCAAATTGTTGAACTTCTATTTTTCTCTCTGGTTCAAAATCAACATCGCAACAACTGCAACGACCGCAATAGACAACAGGCCGCCGCAAACCAGAATCGCAATACCTAATAATCCTGTTACAGCCATGACTATCTCCATTTTGAAAGATGGAAATATTTCCATCTTTCAAACAAAAAGCCCCCTTCGTACCAGGACGAAGGGGGCTTCGCGGTGCCACCTGGATTTACTGGATTATACCAATAAACAGTTGCCAATTTTCAGTAAACGGTAAGCGGTAAAATTAAATACTCACTACTGTTTACTGACGACTGACTACTGTAAACTGAACCCAGCCTCAATAACGCGATAACGGGCGAACCCGGCAGACCTTATTTCGGTCGCAACTCAAAAGTGGATTTCAGGTCATTCAACTACTGATTCACACCAACCATCAGCTCTCTGAAAGTCAATCTAACCCTACTTAATCTTCATCAAAGTCGTTCAATTATTAACTTACGCTTGTCAGTATAGCCAATCTCAAAACGGCCGTCAATGCTCCGATGTAGGAATCGGTTATCACTCAAACTCACGCAAAGCCGCAAAGTCGCAAAGAAGGGGCCGTTCCTTGGCGGCTTTGCGTGAGCCTTCTTTTTCCATTCCCTCAAGCTATAATAGGTGCATGAACAATCAAAAGCCCAGCCTGCTAACCAACGCCAGAGGCGAATGGTACGTCATCCTCCAGTTCTTCCTCTTCGCCCTCATCGCCTTCGGCCCCCGCAACCTCCCAGGAACGGATGGTTGGCCCGCTCCCTGGGCCACCGTCGGCATCTTTCTTGGCCTGCTCTTTGGTCTCCTCGGCGGTTTGCTGGGATTGGCCGGGGTGATGAGTTTGGGTCGTAATTTAACGGCCGTTCCCCACCCTAAAGACGACGCCGACCATGTCCAAAACGGAGCCTACAAAATCGTTCGCCACCCCATCTACAGCGGCATTCTCCTGGCCGGAATCGGCTTCGCCTTTGTGACCAATGGCAGCCTGACCTTCCTCTACGTCCTCATCCTCTTCATCTTTTTCGACATAAAATCTCGCCGCGAAGAGCAATGGCTCAACCAAAAATTTCCCACCTATTCGGCCTATCAAAAACAAGTCAGCAAACTAATCCCGCTGATATATTGAAAAATTTTCTGTTTTTAGCCCATATACTGCCCCGGCTGTAACATAGCCCGATCACTTTCTGAAATGGCCCAATTCTCATTTACCTGCTCAGAAGACGGCCCAACGAGCGCCACCAACGTCTGTCCAGCAACAGGAACAAGCGTCGAATCAATCGTATAAATCAACAGCTCTTCATTCTCTTTAGCCAAAAACAGAGGATAAACATTTTCATTATATTGAGCCTTGAAAGCTGTGTAATCGAACGAATCTGACTCTATCGGTATAGCCCGAATTCCCCAACCATTCGTCAGGGAATTTCTTAAAAACTTATAATTAAGGTCGCTGTCAAAGAGAAAACGGCCGCGCAGATGTTGTGACGATGCCTCCTCAGTTTCACCCTTCCCTTCAATTGGCAGTTGAAAACGTTTCGAACGGTCGAATACCTCGCCAAAATGAAGGCTAGCCAGCGAATTAACCTCATCATTTGATGTCATCGCCAAGATACGGCCGATTCCCGCAAAATCAACCTCCTCAATGACATCCTCCGTCAACGCATTGCCATAAACCACCTTCAGATTTTCCGCCTTGCTCGCCGCAATATTCCCTTCATTGGTATCCACCAAGACAACTCGAAAACCTAAGTCCCGTAACGCTTTACTGATTTCTCGGCCCACTAGCTGCGCCCCAATAACCAAAACCCCCTGCGGATTCACTTCCGCCAACCCAAGCCGACGAGCCAACGGCCCAGCCGTCAAACCATACAAAATAACGGTGACAACAATGACCAGGAAAGTCATACTAACCAGTTGTTCTGCGCCTTCAACACCATGCACTGACAACTCAAATGCAAATAGTGAGGCCACCGAAGCTGCTACAATGCCTCTAGGCGCCATCCAACTTAAAAATATGCGAGAACGGTTCCCAAAATTCGACCCCACAGTCGAAGCAAAGACCGACAACGGCCGTGCGATGAGGATTAGCACCGCCAAAAACGCAAATTCCTGCCAGCCGACATCAATCAAACTTTCAAGGTTGAGCCGGGAAGAGAGCAAAATGAACAGCCCGCCAATCAACAAAACCTGCAAATTTTCCTTGAATTCAACAATATGTTTAACCGGAACCCACTTCTGGTTCGCCAACAAAACCCCCATCAACGTCACGGTGAGTAAGCCAGACTCTGGACGAAGCACATTAGAGAGGGCGAAAAGCGACAGGGCCACCATCAAAGAAACCGCATTTTGCAAAAAATCAGGTATCCAATACCGTCGTAAGAAGATAACTAAAATCGCCGCTCCCACAAAACTTAATACCCCCCCAATCACCACCGTTTCCAGAACCCCACCTAATATCGCCCCAGCAGCTTGCCCTTGACCAAATTCCCCTTCCAATATAACTTCAAAAACCAACACAGCCAGCACGGCCCCAACTGGATCGATTAGAATACCTTCCCATTTCAAAATCGTACCGACATTACCAGACGGCCGAATCTGTCGTAGCAGCGGGCCAATTACCGTTGGCCCTGTCACAATCAAAATCGCCCCCAACAAAACCGACAACGACCATGTCATACCCAAAATGAAATGGGCCGACGCGGCCGCAATAGCCCAGGTAATCAAAGCCCCAAGCGAAATTAACAAACCCATCGGCCTCCCCACCTCCGGCAATTCCGACAACCGCAGCGTCAACCCTCCTTCAAAAAGAATAATTGCCACCGACAAAGAAACAATTGGAAATAATGCCTCCCCAAAAATCTCATCAGGATGTAGAAAATTCGTTATCGGTCCTGCTAAAAAGCCGAGCAACAGCAATAGTAAAATTGACGGTAGTCGTAGTCGCCAGGCCAACCATTGCGCCCCAACCCCCAAGAATAAAACACTGGCTAGTCCAATTAATGCCTCTTCAGCCAAAGTTACCTCCACAAGATTCAAAATTAGTTTCGTCATTGATTCTACCACAGTATAATAAGGACTGGGTATCAACAAAACATTATATTCGTTCAATTCTGTGATAGGAAAGCGCATCTTTGCGCCATTGCCTGAGTTATTTTAGGAGTAACCATGCGTGTCGGTATCGATGGAACCAGTTGGGCCAATCCAAGAGGATACGGCCGTTACACCCGAAATCTAACCAAAGCCTTATTAGCCGCCAACTCACCCCACACCTTCGCCCTTGTTCTAGACAATCACACGGCCGAAAATCCTACTCTGCCCGCCAACATCGAAAAAATCATCATTCAGACCGGCAACCCTATGGGCGAAATACTCAACAAAGACGGCCATCGCTCGCCAACCGACATCTGGGCCATGACCAACGGCCTCCGCGCCCAAAACTTCGATGCCTTCTTTTTCCCAACCCTCCACACCTACTATCCCCTACTCAACAAGACAAAGAAGTTAGTCACCATCCATGATGTCATGGCCGAAAAATATCCCGATTTAATCATGAGCGATACCAACGACAGCCGCTTTTGGAAATTCAAAAGTTGGCTCGCCCGCCGCCAGGCAGATTACATCATCACCGTCTCCGACTACTCAAAAAAACAGATTGCCGCCCAATTCAAAATAGCCTCAGATAAAATCAAGGTCGTTCCCCAGGCTATCAGCCCCCAGTTCAACCCCGCCCCTTACGCCCCCGCCCTGACCCAAACCCTGCACCGTTTCGGCCTCGACAGCACCTCCCGCTACCTGGCCTATTTCGGCGGCCTCGCTCCCCACAAAAACCTCGAAACCCTACTCGAGGTCTTCAAAAGTCTGGCCAATCAAGTCGCCTTCCAAAACCTCGACCTCGTTCTCATCGGCCCTTCCGAAACTGACACTATCACTCCTGACGGCCCCACCCTCCGTCAAATCATCACCGACCACAAGCTGGACAACGCCACCACCATCACTGGCTATCTGCCCGACCAAGAGGTCGTCCATTTATTAACGGCCGCAACCGTTATGGTTCTACCCTCCATTGAGGAAGGGTTCGGCCCGGGCGCTGTTGAAGCGGCTGCTTGCGGAACGGCCGTCATCGCCACCAAAAATAGCCCCCTGCCCGACCTCCTGGGCACGGCTGGCACCTTCATCGATACCACGAAAACGGCCGACCTCCGATTCGCCCTAACCGACCTCCTAACCAACGACCAAAAACGCCAACAAATGGCCCAAACCGCCAGAGAAAAAGCCAGCCAACTAACCTGGACAAATTCGGCCGAGAGTTTATTGAATCTTCTCAATTCGTTAGAAAGGTAAGGGTTGGTTAAAAAGTGACTAACCGTGGCGAAGTACTAGTTGCAATAATGAACGACAAACGTGATTTCGCAATTTTGCGAGAGCATAATTGGTATCGTATTCCTGTAACCAGCGCTAAAAAATGGCTCAAAAATCGTTGGCCTCCCAAATGGGTAGCCTTTTACCAGACTAAGGTCTTTGGAGATGAGGCTTATTCAATCCGATACTATGCAAAGGCAATCCAGATTAAGAAAGTCCGCCGTTTACAACTCTTTCCCAACGAACCCATCGGCAAAAAAAGCCAACGACAATACTACCAGCTTATCTTAAGCCCTCTCAAACAATTACCACAGCCAATTTTTAGTCGTCGGTGGCGGCGAATTGTTTTCATTCCAACAACATGGCAGAAATTTATACAAGCAAGTGAAATCAACGATTTATATGATGATAGTCCGTTAGAAGATCGCTTATGGGCCGAGCTAAAAAGATTCAAAATTCCCGCTGAACGTCAACATTTCATAACAGTCGAAAAAGAGAATTATTCTCTCGATTTCGCCGTTTTTTGTGCCAATGGCAAAATAAATATTGAAACTGATGGTGATACATGGCACGCTAACGCCGAAGGGTCAGCTAAAGACAACCTTCGAGATAATAATTTAGAGGCTCATGTTCAGTACAAGTGATCTGATATAGAATAAAAAGCATGGACTTTCCAATAGTAGACCTAATGGATAGGGTAGCCTGCGAGAAATGGATAGAAAGATACTTTCACCCTGGTGGCTTAAAATGTCCGCATTGCGACGCGCCCTTTGAGCAGGGGTTGTGGTTTCGACGAACTGAGCTGAGCGACCTGGATGTTTACCGCTGTCGGAATTGCAAAGGCATCTACAATTTGTACAGCGGCACGATATTTGAAGGTCGCTACTTTACCCCGGAGCAGACAGTCTTGTTTATCCGAGGAGTGTGTCAGGGAAAACCAACGGCTAAGTTGGCGCGAGAGTTGGGCATCAGCCGGACAACGGCAACTGAAGTTCGGCGATTGTTGCGGTACGCTAACGCCGAAGGGTCAGCTAAAGACAACCTTCGAGATAATAATTTAGAAGCAGTTGGATGGAATGTTCTTAGATTCACGACCAGTCAAATTCAAGAGAGTACAGAAACCTATTGCATAAAAAAAGTCAACAAAACCATAAACACCCTTGGTGGCATAGATGATGGAAATTTGATTCCAAGAAAAATAAATACTGATCCAGACAGTTCATATCAATTGAGGTTATTTGGTGATTTATAACAGTTTAAGGGGCAAATTGATATGTTTATCGAAAAGAATATAAGCTATATCTTGTTGGTGGAGGATAAGTATTTAATTATTGAAGGTGTCCCGGCGTAGGCAAATTTAAAAAACAGGAGAGGAACCATTTTCTCCCGAAACCATTGAAAAGTTACAGGAGATTATCTGGAACAAAAAGCAACCCATTCGCCAAATTACAACACCCGTCTACGAGTTCGTTACCTAACTGATAATTGGGGGAATTTATATGGATGACCTTTTCTCAATAATTTATTTATCATTCATTCGTTATACCAGCCTGGCCAATGGCCTTAATGCTGGCGCGATTGCCATCTATATCGCCATGTCTTGGAAAAACAGTACCTTTCGATGGGTAGCCACTTACGCTCTTCTCAGCATCTTCTTCACCTTTAACTATTTGTATCTTGCCATCAGAAACGGCGGACTTTCTGCAACAGACCTCAATACCTTTGTCCTCTTATTTGGTGCAATTGGATTGCTTTGGAGTGGATTCTTCAAATATCGATATCGGAATTTCGACTGGCGTTTATTACTCCTATTTCCCCTTGTTGGTATATCATCGGCCGTTATATATCAAACACCTGAAGGATTCTTATGGATTGCCCTTCTTGGAGCGATCATTGGCACAGTCACCTGGATACTAACCAACCCCCGCTTACGAGCTACCTTAGCATTTTCTGGAGCAGGTGGCTTAATAGCGCTAATGCTTTTCGCAGACGGTTATTCCCGAACATACGACATATTTGAAATCATTCTAGGATGTCTACTAGGAGGATTGCTTGGTTGGTTCAGCAAGAATCCGAACATCAAATGGGCACTCGGCCTTGGCGCAATCTCAATTCTAATTGGCGGCATAATATTATCCACAATTTTTAATCATGGGATATTTCCTTTTCTAATTGCAGGCATAGCAGGCGGCTTAATTGGATTAATTATTAAGAACGTCCACCACCGTAGACCAATAACTTTCATACTTATTGGGGCCATATCCATAAACGCCATCAGAATAGGCTGGGCCATGCTCCGCTCACTAGAATCCCTCATTAATTAGTAATGATTCCCAAACCGCCCGTCTATTTTATAAACGACGATAATTCAATTGATACCAAATGAAAAACACTATAATTTGCCAGTCATCATCAAATTCGTCTCATTCGTGTAAATTCGTGGCTGGCTTTTTCAAGGCGTTTAATACCGAAAACAACCCATCTACCGACTAAATCTGGGGTGGCCGAAGTTTTTGTTGATGGAGCGCAATCATCCTGGTGGCCGCTGACGGGCAAAATGCCCGCGCTCCTCTAGCTGTCAACAATCGTTTCGCCCACTCCTAAATCTGCTATCTTGACAAAAGCATAATGGTTATAGAATAATGTTAGTATAAAAATTGTTGAAACTTTTCAAATTAAACAGGGGGCAATGACCCACTCATGAATAACTTTAAATCACTATTTAGCGTTATTGGAGCCATACTTCTGACCTTTATATTGCTAGGCTTTTTTCTAAACATCGTTGCCGGAAACGGCCGTCAAGCCAACCCCATCATCCTCGGCGTCAATCCAGATAACGGCGTTCACACAGCCCCGGTAACTGGCTCCGTTGCCGTCACCTTTGACCAGCCCATTAGTCCAACATCCGTAAATACAGGCACCTTTCCTGTCCAAGATATGCACACTGGCCTCCTGACCCAAGCATACGACGTCTCTGGAAATCAGATAATTCTCGATCCAGACGCATTTTTTTGGCCTAACACTCTCGTTGAAGCCAGTGTGACAACTGGAACGTTAAACCTCCTCGGCGAAAATCTTTTGATGCCCAAGGTTTGGCGTTTTCGTACGGCCGTCTCCTGCGGCAGCAGTGTTTTTTCCGACACCCTCCAATCTTTTGGCAACTCCAACAGTTGGCATGTAGCTGTTGGCGACCTAGACAGTGACAACGACCTCGATGTTTTCGTAGCAAACGCAGACGATCAACCCAATAAAGTCTGGTTAAATGATGGCAGTGGCGGTTTTACTGACAGCGGTCAAAACCTCGGCAACCGCGATAGCACCTATGTCGATTTGGGTGATTTAGATGGGGACGGCGACCTCGACGCCTTTGTCACAAATTGGAGAAGTAAACCCAACCAGGTCTATTTTAATGATGGAGCTGGCAATTTCACCAACAGCGGCCAAAGTTTAGGAACCACTGATGGCACTGGTGTCGATTTAGGCGATTTAGACGGCGATGGCGACCTTGATGCGGTCGTTACTCACGGCTCTTTTAATACAGATAAGGTCTGGCACAATGATGGTCAGGGAAATTTTACGCTAGTACAACAACTCAGTAGTACAGCAGGCAGACGAATATCATTAGGTGATTTAGATAATGACGGTGACCTAGATGCTTTTATTACTACCCGTTTTCAAAACCTGGTCTGGTTAAATAACGGCAATGGCACCTTCACCAACAGCGGTCAACAGTTAGGCAATTATCGCAGTACGGGTCTTGGTCTCGGCGATCTGGACGGTGACGGTGATTTAGATGCTTTCATCGCCAATCACACCGATACACCACCACGCGACCCAGCTAATCGGGTTTGGCTCAATGATGGAAATGGTATGTTCACCGACAGTGGTCAAACCCTAGGAAACTCCCCCAGTCAGAAAATAGGTTTTGGCGACATCGACGGCGATGGTGACTTGGACACCTACGTCTCCAGCCCTAATGGGATGCCAAATGAGCTTTGGCTAAATGATGGCCTCGGAAACTTCAGTGATAGCGGCCTAGCTCAGGGCACTGAATCAACACATTCAATAGGTCTAGGCGATTTTGATAATAATGGCACTCTAGATGCCTGGATTGCCAACGAGAGTGCGGCAGGCAACGAACTTTGGGTTAATTTGAATATTCCAGCCGTTGGTCTGATGGCCACAAACGATAGCCCCACCCTACTAGGTAATTCCACAACCCTCACAGCCTCAACCATTTCAACCGCCACGAATGTCAACTTTATGTGGGACTTCGGCGACGGCCAACAAGGTTCGGGTGCCGTTGTCACCCATGAATACCCTGCGCCCGGCGTCTATACAGCAACTGTCACCGTAGTTAAATGCGACAGTTTCGTACAGGCATCCACCATCGTTACTATCACAGCCCCTGATACACCTACCCCAACACCTTCAAACACTCCCACGCCTTCAAATACTCCGACCATTACTCCAACTATCAGGCCCACTCATACACCTGAACCGACATCAACACCGCCGCCACCGATATTCTACGAAGTTTATGTCCCTTCAATGTATAAGTAACCATTATTCCAAGTGGGGTTGGTAATCTACTGAATAAGTTTTCATAATAAAAAATTCATCTCATTGGCGTGAGTTAAAATCTACTCACTGCCGTTTCGCCAAACCACCACCACCCCATATCAACATCCAAGCCTGTCAAATCCTGGTCGTTTCATTTGTTGCACTTCTTGCTTTTCCCCTCCCAAAAGCCGCCCGCCAGCAATGTCCTTTACTGGCAGTGCCCTTTACTGGCATTTAACCATTAACTAATTCCTTCATCGAGCCTCACTCGATAGCGCTCCCGCCTGGTCTCCTCATACAGTTGCCTAAACCCGTCCACTGCAATTTCACGAACGGCCGAATCCCCCGTAATCTGCCACAATGTCAAATTAATCTCCGAGGTCATATCTAAATCGCATTCAAAGCGATCATGGAACGTCGCCACCCGCGCCCCAATTTTGGTCACGTCGCCCCCCTCGGCCGCATCTAGTCGCGCCTCAAGCAGCAAACTCATCAGCAGATAATAGTCACGGCCGACCTCTTCCGCCACCTGCTGTCCTTCCTCATTCGCCGCCCGCGCCTCATCCAACCGACCTAACTCAAACAAACATTCCCCATAGGAAACCAATACCCAACACAAAAAGAATAAGGCCTTTGTCTCCCGCAGCGGCTCTATCGCCGCTTCAAAATAGGGCAGCGCCTCAGCAAATCGCCTTTGAATCCTAAAGGCATCCCCCATATTCCCTTGATGGCGAGCTACCCCACCCATCGCCCCAATCGCCTTATCCAAAGCCGCTGCCTGCTCCAAATGCTCAATGGCCCGGTCATACTGACCCAAATCCAAGTAGACGTTGCCAATATTCCCCATATAAACCGCCTGAATAGACCTATCCCCCAAATCCTTCCCCAACTGAATCGCTCGCCAATAATATCGCAGCGCCTCATCATAATCCCGCTGCCGTTTTGCCAAAATGCCTAATCCCCCGAACAAGATACTCAACAGGCGCTTATGATTAATCTCCGTCGCAACGGTCAAGGATTTTTCATACCAAATTTTCGATTGGTCTATGTCCCCCATCCGCCAATAAATAACGCCCATTCGATGCCTGAATTGCCCAATACTTTCCCGATGATTCATCTCCTCCGCAATTGCCAGGGCCTGGTTCGTATGGGCAATTGCCTCATCATACTCCCCCAAATCCTTATAAATCATGCCCAACATATTATGACATTCGGCCGTCTGCAATCGATCGGCCAGCGCCACATTAATCGCCAAGGCCTGCTTGTGGGCCTTTAACCGCTCCTCCATTGGCCCGCGATACCCGTACACCAGGCCCAGAATGCCCCAAATCTGGGCCGCCTCCCGCGACATCGGCTCCGCCAACTCTAGGGCTACCTGCAAAATCGCAATCGCCTTGTCATATTCGCTGGCCTGCTCATTCACCTTAGCTAAGGCAATCATCGCTTGCAGCCGCGTCTCCGGCCATTCGGTGGCAATCACCCCATTGACCAACGCCGCCGCCCCAGTCAAATCACCCAACCGCCGCAAACAACTGGCCTCGGCCAACCGCAACCGGTTCACCAACACGGACGCTGGCAGCGCCTCAGCCGCCGCCTTGAATTGGCTGCGGCCCTCATTATAAGTCCCACGAAACTCGTAGAAAGCGACCAAGCCATCTAAGGACTTGGCGATTAAATCAACCAGCCCCGCCTCAGTCGCCCACTGCCAGGCCAGCCGGATATTGCCCAACTCCCGCTGCATCGCTTCAATCGCCTGTGGGGGATTGTCACCTAACAATAGTTGTTCTTGCTCCGCTACAAAACTCAGATAGTAACGGCCGTACGCCTCCCGAAATCCCGCTGGCTCCTCAATCGGTTGACTGTGTACAAATTGGCGCAATAGTTCGTGCATCTGGTAACGGCCGTTTGGCTGCCAATTCAACAATGACTTATCTAGCAGCGTCGCCATATCCAGCATCGACAGCCCGTCGACAATGCCCAAAGCCGCCTCTAAGGTGAAAGTTCCCCCAAAGAACGCTAGCTGACCCAACACCTTCTGCAACCGCCCCGACAACATCTGCCACGACTGGGCTATCACCGCCTGAATGCTGCGATGACGGTCTGGGAAATCTTCCATTGGAGCTGTCAAAAAATCCAAACTCCGCTGCGTCTGCTGCAAAATAGTTTCAGCATCCATCATGCGCGTCCAGGCGGCTGCAATCTCCAACGCCAGGGGCATCCCATCCACCAGATGGCACAAATCGAGAACGGCCGTCATATTCGTCTCATTCAATTCAAAATGGGGGGCCACCCGCCTGGCATTGCGCTGGAAAAACAAGACCGCTTCCGAAACTTCCCCTTGACTAAAGTCCAACCCGTTGACTACCTGCCGCCATTCCGCTTGCAGCCCAAGCGATTCCCGTGACGTGACCAACAACTGAACTTTTGGAGCCTGTCCAATGACCTCTGACAGGAAAGCGGGGCCATTCTCAACCTGTTCAAAGTTGTCACATACCAGTAACATCGCCTTATCTTGCAGATAAGCCAGTAACTGCTCTTTCGGCGAGATAGGTTCAGTTAGCTTAATTCCTAAATGTTGGGCAATGGCGTTGACCAACATCGGCACATCCGTCACCCTAACTAAGGGAATAAAATAGGCCCCATCCTTATAACGATTCGAGCCAGCCGCCAACTCCTGCCCAACCTGAATGCCCAGACGGGTTTTGCCAATCCCGCCCGGCCCAATAAGGGTCAATAAACGACAGCTATCGTCTGCCATACTTGCTATGATTTGGCTGATGTCGGCCTGACGGCCGACAAAGGGCGTTAGCTGGGTCGGAAAGCTGCTGGGGGTTGATACGGGGGTATCGGTTTGTTCAAACGCATCATCCCGAATCTGTTCCCACAACTGCACCGTCTCTGGCGATGGCTCAACCCCCAACTCTTGGGCCAACAACTGCACACAGGTATCATATTGGGCTAAGGCATTACTCCGCTTCCCTTGCAACATATACAGCCGCATCAACTGTCGGTGGGCCGACTCCCGCCAGGGGGCCATCATTACCTGCCGATTAGCATAAAGTTGAGCCTTGCCATAATCTTCTTGCCACTCATAGGCTGAAGACAGCTTGCCAAAGACCTCCAACACCTGCTGCTGCAACTGCTCTCGCTCCATGAAAAGCCATTCCTCAAAAGGATAGGCATCTTTCAGGGTGAATCCTTCCAGTAGGTCGCCTTTATAGAGCGCAGCCGCCTGCTGTAATTGGTTCAAGCAGGCGCGACAACTGTGTAAATTGGCGTGGGCATGGGTTTCGGCCGTTTGGACGAGGCTCCTAAATTCGGACACATCCAACTGGACATATCCGTCATTAAGTTGAACGGTCTGGCGGTTGGTCGTAAACAAGTCGATTCCCAGCGAGGGGGACAGCTTATTGAGGAGTTGAATAATCCGATGCAAGCTTTGTCGTAAATTACGTTTGGCATTGGCATCTGACCACTCCGACCACAGTAAAGTCGCCAATATATCGCGTCGAAACGGCCGTCCCTCATTCATCGCCAGATAAGCGAGCAAAGCCCGCATCTTATCTGTCCGAAACTGGGTTGCCCGTTCCCCAGCAACGGCCGCTTCAAAGCCGCCAAAAAACGTTAATTTAAGTTGGGTCATAGAAACAGACTATATCAACAGACCAAAGAAGTTCAACCTCTGAAAGAAGTTGAACTTCTTCTAAATAGTCAGTCAAGATGGTCAAGATGGTCAACTTTTATGATAGTGTTGTTTTGGCCATGTTGACATAACAGTTGGAAATGAGGGTTGTTTTTACTGATTTTTCACGGTTACAGGTGGTAATAATGTTTCTATTGCATAAATAAACCAATTGATGCCCGACAACTCAATTTAATATAAACTATATCCATGACAAAACTTGACCCTTCCCAAATCCAAGAAACGGCCGAACGGCTGGCCGGAATCGTCAACCGCACCCCGGCCTTAACCTCCCGAACCCTAGACAACCTGACTGGCAATCAGATTTTCCTAAAATGTGAAAATTTCCAGCGGGTTGGGGCCTTCAAATTCCGGGGGGCCTACAACGCGGTCAGCCAACTCAGCCCGTCGGAACGGGCTGTTGGAGTCGTAACCCATTCCAGCGGCAACCACGCCCAAGGGCTGGCCCTGGCTGCGAAGTTGTTAGGGGTTCCGGCGACTATCGTCATGCCGGACGATGCCCCAATCATCAAGAAGGAAGCAACGGCCGATTATGGGGCCAACATCATCACCTGTCCCGCCATCGACCGGGAGCGCATTTCGGCCGAACAGGTGGAAAAACACGGCTATACGCTCATTCACCCTTATGATAATGACCACATTATCCTTGGGGCTGGAACGGCCGCTTACGAACTATTCGACCAGGTTGGCAGCCTCGATTTGCTCTTCGTGCCTGTCGGCGGCGGCGGCCTTATCAGCGGTTCCGCATTGGCAGCGGCAGCCGCTTCGCCCAACTGCCGCGTCATCGGCGTTGAGCCAGAGATGGCGGCCGATGCCGGGAAATCCTGGCGGGAGAACAGCGTCCACACCCTCGATTACGTCCCTGGCACGGTTGCTGACGGTTTGCGAACCCGCTTCATCGGCCAACGAAACCTGGCCATCATGCACGAATATGTGCATGACATGACCACGGCTAGCGAAGCTGCCATATTGAATACCCTCCAGTTCCTTTGGCAGCGGCTAAAAATCATCGTCGAACCCAGTTCGGCCGTTGCCCTGGCTCCCATTTTCAGCGGCAGCTATGACGTCTCCGGCAAGCGAATTGGCATTCTGCTCAGTGGCGGCAATGTTGATATGGCCAATCTGCCATTCCAACTTCCTAACACCATTCCAACAAATACGGCCCCTGTCCTCTCAAAGCTCGAAGGAGATACGGCCGAATCAACAATAACCCCAAAGAAACCGACCAGACCACGCGTTCTGGTTTGCGCCCCCATCGACGAACAAGGCTTGGAGATATTGAGGGAAACGGTTGACGTTGATATTCAGTCGGACATAAATGAGGGTGAGTTGCAAAAAATCATCGACCTCTATCATGGCCTTATCGTCGATGACACGACCAGAGTCAGCGGCCAGGTGGTTGAATACGGCTTTCGGCTGCGGGTTATCGGCTGTACGGGCAGCCGCCTTGACAACATCGACGTTAGCGCTGCCCGCTCTTTGGGAGTCGAAGTTCGCTATCGGCCAGGCAGCAATGCCGTGGCGTTGGCTGAACATACCTTGAGCCTGATGCTGGCCCTCGCTGGCCGTTTCAGTCAGGACGGAGATGGGCCTGGATTGGGGTTGGCAGGCAAGACGTTGGGCATTATCGGTTTCGGCCGTATCGGCCGTCAGGTGGCCCAACGAGCCGTCGCCTTTGATATGCGGGTCATCGTCAACCAGCCTCGTCTGACCCCCGAATTGGCCCTGGCTGCGGGGGTAGAAATCACCGACCTGCCGGACCTGCTCAGTGAAGCCGACTTCATCACCCTTCATGTGCCTTTCAAGGCCGAAACCGAAACGCTCATTGGCTCCCATGAGTTGGGCCAGATGAAGTCGAGCGCCTTCCTCATCAATACCACTCACACCGACCTTGTGGATGATGATGCCTTGCTCGCAGCCTTGAACAACAACGAGTTGGCCGGGGCTGCGTTGGCTGAGTTCACCGCCCAAGTGGAAGGAGGCGAGATACGGCCGTCTGCCGCCCTTCGTAACCACGCCCACGTCATCCCCGCCCACCATATCACCGCCTTTCGCAGTGAACAGAAGCAAAAGGCGGCCAGGGTTGTGGCCCGCCAAATGGTTGAGTTGCTAAAGACCCGCCGTCCCGATGAATCGCTTTCGCTTGAAATCGTGCCGACGGAGCTGGTTATGCCCCATGAGCAGATTGATGATAAGCGGGTGAGGCGGCTGATGGAGCGATTGGAGGAGGACGGCCGTCTGGTCAACCCGCCTCTGGTCACTTTCTGGGATAACAAATATGTCATCCTCGATGGGGCTACCCGCTTCACCGCTCTAAAACGGCTGGGCTACCCCTTCGTCATCGTTCAAACCATCCCGGCCGACAGCGAAGAATTTAACCTCCACACCTGGTATCATGCCATCTCCAATAACCAACCACTGCCTGAGTTGGTGGCTCAGCTAAGTCAAATTGAGGGGTTGAAGTTGTCCCCCATATCGGGCAGTGAAATTCAGGATGCTTTTAGCGATGAGTCGAACGCCCTTTGCTATTTCTTAGACCGTAACGGGGAGGCGCTCCTGGCCCAATCGGCGCCTGGGGCTAACCGTTTGGCTGTAATGAACGCTTTGGTCGATACCTATACCCGTTGGGGAACGGTTGAGCGTACTTTGTTGACTGACCTCGGCCGTCTTTTGGCCCAATTCCCGCATATGGTGGCAGTGGCGGTCTTTCCTCAATTTCGGCCGTCAACGGTCTTTAACGTCGCCAGCCGGGGCGACTTTCTGCCCGCTGGCCTGACTCGCTTTGTGATACCTGGCCGTATTCTGCGCCTCAACGCCGACCTGGTGCGCCTCAAAAAAGACGAACCATTGGCCACCAAACGCCAATGGTTTAATCAGTTCCTAGAGGACAAACTAGCCCGCTCCCGCCTCCGCTACTACCAAGAGCCAGTTGTGTTGCTAGATGAGTAAGTTGGAAAACCTGGGTTAGAAAGGCGGGAGCCAACATTATAGGGCGAATAAAGGTTTCACCCGCCTTTCCAACCCCTACCCGTTTACCATTTTACTAACTTTCATGAAACTCCAGAATGTTAGAACAACTAGCCCAAGGTATCAATATTATTTAAATCTTCAAACGCTTTGGTGAGGCGAGCCTTGAATGATTCCTCCCCTATCCGAAGCCACTTTCGGGGGTCGTAAAATTTCTTATTGGGTGAATCTACCCCGTCAGGATTGCCGATTTGGCCTTGAAGATAGTCGTATTTTTCCTGGGAATATTTCCGAACGCCGTCCCAAAAGGCCCATTGGGTGTCGGTGTCGATATTCATCTTGATCGCCCCGTAGGAAATGGCTTCTCGAATCTCCTCGACGGTGGAGCCGGAGCCGCCGTGGAAGACAAAGTTGATGGGTTTTTCAGAGGTGCCGAATTTTTCCTGAATATGCTGTTGCGAGTTATGGAGAATAATGGGGGTTAGCTGGACATTTCCTGGACGATAGACACCATGAACGTTGCCAAAGGCGGCGGCGACGGTGAATTTGTCGCTGACCTGCATCAATTCTTCGTAGGCGTAGGCGACTTCATCGGGCTGGGTGTATAGGCGGGCGCTGTCGATGTCGGTATTATCTACTCCGTCTTCCTCACCGCCGGTAACGCCTAGCTCAATTTCAAGGGTCATGCCTATTTTGCTCATCCGCTCCAGGTAGCGTTTGCAGATTTCGATATTTTCTTCAATCGGCTCTTCGGAGAGGTCGAGCATATGGGAGCTGAATAATGGTTTGCCATGCACCTTATGAAATGCTTCGCCAGCATCTAACATGCCATCTACCCAGGGTAGCAGCTTTTTGGCGGCGTGGTCGGTATGAATGATGACCCGCGCCCCATAGCGTTCAGCCAATTGGTGGATGTGATGGGCGCCGGAAACGGCTCCGGCTACGGCCGCACGTTGGCCGTCATTATTCAGCCCTTTGCCAGCAAAGAAGGTAGCCCCGCCGTTTGAGAACTGAATAATTATCGGCGAATTGACTTGGACGGCCGTTTCCATAGCCGCATTGACTGTGTTGGTCCCGATAACATTCACGGCCGGGAGAGCATACTTTTTCGCCTTGGCATGGGCGAACAGCGTTTGTACGGTGTCACCAGTAATAACACCGGCTTCAAGATTTAATTTTTCGTTTGTCATTTAATTTTCCTTTTTGAATAAATCTTCTTTAAGACCCGCCGGGGGATGAAATCCTCCCAGCTACATGGGTGCGCCCCGACCTATACTAGTGTTGATTTGTTAATCCTTAAGAAACAGCTTCAGGCATTCATACGGCCGTTTTTTCTTCCCAAATCATTCTTGTTTCTCGATAATATTGCCCGAAACCAACCGCGCCCGTCAGATAAATATAGAAAGTAAAAGGGGCAATGACGATGGGCATCAAGCAAATCAGGACAATCGTAAAATAGAAAATTAAGGTGGGCAAGGTCATCAGGTAAGCAAGACCGAGGTAGATCACCCAGGCGGCCAAGAACCCGCTTTTATTCAACTTGAAATAGGCCCAAATTTCTTTCATCCGAAAGGCGGCACCAAACTCTCCCTCATATAAATAATTGCCCAGTGCCAATGGCAAGGGCAACAGGCCGGCAAACAAGAGCAAAAAGCCAAGTCCCATCAAAACAAATTGCAAGATAATACTACCAAAGGTAACGCCTAATGTTGCCAAAAAACCAGCCGCAACAGCATCCGGGTCGCCACTTGAACCAGCAGCGGCCGATGGCAGAATGGCTAGAAATTGACCAACGAACAAAAATAAATAACCGCCAATCAGAAGGATATAGCCAGGTATCAGATAGATGAAAATGATTCCGGCCCCCTTCAAGCCTTCTAATATCAACTCTCCCCAATCATCCCATTCTGGCAAGGAAGGCGATTGGCCCATAACCGCCTGGCGCATCACTTTCAGAACATAGCCACCCATCGCCAACATTGGCACAAAGGGAATGATAAAACTCGCAATAAAGAGTAAGCTGCCAATCGTAAATTTCTTGCGCCATTCCAGGTCTTGAAATGGAAAGCGCATTAGCTCCCCAAGCGCTTCAACGGCCGTCTTCTCGACTGTTTCGACCTCTTCTTCCTTTATCTCTGCTAGAACATTCTCTTCCATTGATACCCTCCTATTTGTTCAACGAAGTCACGCAAAAAGATTATAACCCTCGTCAATCCTTTTGTCAGGATTAAAGGAAACAATTCCCTTGCTTTATAGACCCCTGCCTTCGCAGGGGTGACACCTGTAAGTATGTAATTTGGTAAAATCCTGCAAAAATTCGCGGCTGTTTCAATTTATTGATATGCTCCAGAAAGTTCTGATTACCATACTTATAATGAAGGAGAACTACTTGATGAAGAAATTTATTGTTTTAACCGCTTTGTTCTTCCTTTTCCTTCCAGGTCAGGGAACATCAAGTCAAGGGAGCGACCGAACGGCCGTAGAACAGCTCTTCTCCCAAAGCGAAGTCAAACCCGTCACTCTGCCAGCCTTCAATCCACCAAGCGGCATCGACCCCTACTACACCCACCCAGAGTTTACCGATGTCATGACCACCACCGTCACCTCTCCGGCCCAAAATACAGATGACGGCTATATCTTTGTGGCCGCCTCAGGGATATTTTACGACGGCCCCTCCGTTGCCATGATTCTCGATGATAGCGGCGAACCAATCTATCTTAGAGTGGCCCCCAATTTCCACTTCGTGGCTGACTTCCGAAAACAAACCGTCAATGGCACCGACTTTCTGACGTATCATACAGGCACCTTGCCCGGTGGCTACAGCTATGGCACATCGTATGTCCTCGATGAAAATTATGATTTAGTTGACACGTGGACAATCGACAATGGCAACGGGGCAGACCTCCATGAATTTCTGCTCCTCGACAACGGCCACGCCATTCTCATGGCCTATGTGCCGATACCCTTTGATTTCAGCCCCTATGGTGGCCCTGCCAACGGCACATTAATCGACATCGTTCTCCAAGAGCAAGATGCCAATAAAAATGTCGTTTTTGAATGGCATGGCAGCCAACAAATGCCACTTGAGGATACGGAAGCGGATCTAACCTCATCATTCCCGGTCGATTTCCTCCACACCAACGCCATCGACGTTGACCATGACGGCAATTGGCTCCTTTCCCATCGCAATTTCAGCGAAATCACCAAGATTGACCGGCAGACAGGCGACATCATCTGGCGCATGGGCGGCCAAGGTAATGAGTTCACCTTCACCAATGATATCGGCTTTTTCAACCAACACAATATTGAGCGATTGCCGAACGGCAATATCACTATTTTTGACAATGGAAATCATCATTCGCCGCCTCATTCACGCGCTATCGAGTACGCCATCGATGAAGTCGCCAAAACGGTAACACGGGTTTGGATGTACCCTGATGATATGAGTGAGTTTAGCATTGCGATGGGCAACAATCAGCGTTTGCCAAATGGCAATTCGCTGATTGGCTGGGGCACAGGCGCCAAGTTGACTGAGGTTGAAAATGATGGCACAGTCGCTTTGGAGATGCTACTAGAAATACCATCTTATCGAGCCTTCCGCTTTCCCTGGAATGGCACGCCATCCGCCGCGCCGAGAGGGGTTGTCCAATACGATTCTGACCCAACGGCCGTAACCATCTACACCAGTTGGAACGGGGCCACTGACATCATTAGCTATGAGATTTACGTTGGCCCAACTATGGCATCTCTGGCCCTAATTGACACCGTCCCTCGCAGTGGCTTTGAAACTGAGGTTATTCTCACGGGTCTGCCCAACGATACCTGCTTCTTCCAAACCAGGCCCATTCATGCTCAGGGCAATCCAACCCCTCTTTCAAATATCATGTATCGGCTCGACCTACCGGTTTGTTGGGCGCAGCTATCCCATGCCTATATGCCAATGACGACCAAGTAATTCACAAAATGTTTTTTAATGTAACGTTGGGTAGTTGAGAACAAGCGGCTCAATTACCCAATTATTGATCACCATTCACGCTTCTAACGCCCGATGCAGCCACTCAATTGCCCGCCCATCTTTGACCATCTCTGGCGTGACCCGAATCACCAACCAACCATAGAGCGCGGCCTCATTAAATTTCTCCAAATCCTTCTGAAACTGCTCTGGGTGGGCATGGCCCTTAGAACGGCCGCTTTTCGTCTGCATCCAAATGCCCCCATCCACTTCACAGGCCACGAGAAAGCCATGTGGCTTCCAATCCAAATCGAAGCGCCATTTTCGTTTCGCATGAAATGTATACTCTCGTCGCGGCTGTGGCAGGTTCGCCGCCTCAATTTGCCACAGCAGTATGCCGATCCAATCTTCTTGTTTCAACGACCGTTTTTTCGGCCGTCGTTTGAGTCGCTTCCTAATCATCCACCCTAAATGATAACGAACCCCGTGACACCTAAAGCCACAATAGGAACCATCAGGCGAAACGGTTGTTGAAAGCTAGAAGTCCGGGGATATCTAGCCTGTCAGCGGCCACCAGGATGATTTTGCTCCGTCAATAAATCTCCGGCCAACTAAAAAGAAAAGCCTTGTATTACAGTGGTATATAAGTTATCCTGACCCCAAATTACCAATTACCCATCACATCTTACCAACTACAGAGTTCCGAGTGCTAACTAGAGGAGATGACATGCCTAATTCATCCAAAAGCCGTATTGACAAGATAGGACAATCCCCTGGAATGCTGGTCCATGTTGGCGATAAAAAGACCGAAGCAGTTAAGCTATCCTTGATTGATTTTGGGGTTGATGGTCATTTTCTGGAACAGGCCAATGCCACCCTTGATGACCTGGAAATGGTAAACAGCGCTGACACTATAACCTGGGTCAATGTCTCCGGCCTTCACGACACCGAGCTGATTAGCAAAGTCGGCCGTTTCTTCAATCTCCATCCCCTGCTAGTCGAAGATATTCTCAATACAGACCAACGGCCGCGTATGGAACTCTACGAAGAGTTCATCTATATCGTTCTAAAGATGCTCCATTGGCACGAACACACTACTACCGCAGAAATCGAACAAGTTAGCATCATCGTCGGCCAAACCTTTGTCCTCACCTTTGAAGAGGATGAAGACAACATTTTCGACTCCCTGCGTCAGCGTCTTAACAATGAACAGAGCCGCCTCCGCTCCTATGGCAGCGACTACCTGGCCTATGCCATCCTAGATACAATCGTGGATCAATATTTCATCATATTGGAACAGATTAGCGACCGTCTGGAAGATTTGGAAGATGAAGTTATAACAGACCCTACTCCAAAGACTCTCGACACCATCCAGGACCTGAAACGGGAACTGCTCTATATTCGCAAAGTAGTTTGGCCTTTACGGGAAGCGATCGGCCGTCTTTCTCGTGGCGACATACCCCTATTTGAACACAACACACTCATCTATGTTCGAGATGTCTATGAACACGTTATACAGATAATTGATTCTATAGAAACTTTCCGGGGCATTGTGTCTGGCATGTTAGACATCTACCTCTCCAGCGTCAGCAACAAGATGAACGAAGTGATGAAAGTCCTAACCGTCATCGCCACCATTTTCATCCCCATCACCTTCCTAACCAGCCTCTATGGGATGAACTTCCACTTTATGCCCGAACTCGACTGGCCCTTCGCATACCCCCTTCTCTGGCTCGTCATCCTCCTAATCAGCGGCGGCCTCCTCCTGTACTTCAAACGCCGCGATTGGCTCTAGCTTAATTGAATGACACCAAACCGATGATCAAATTCAGACCAAGCTAGTAGAAAATAATCAATCGGAATTGTTTGAGGTGCATTTTCAAAGGCCGGGTCATTGACATAGATTTGTTCTTCATCAATACCAACTACGACAACTACATGAGCGGTATTTTCGTCCCAATATGGAAAATCACCTGTTTGTACAAATGTGAGACAAGGAACACCATTCTGAATGTGGCTGCGAATATTTGCGAGAGTCCCTGACCCATAGAAGATTGAGAATCCCAACTTCTCCAATCTGGATAGATTTGGAGCAGGCGTACCAAATGATTTTGTCCCCAAACGCTCGGCAATCTCAGACTCGCGAAAGGTATGACCCAGATATTCAAGGATCATTCGAACAGCAGCAGGCAGACATGAGCCTAAATGATTTTGTTTAAAGTGTGGGACTTGGAGTAAGTTTTTCGGCATGGTGGGCTATGGTTTCGATTAGAACATCATCAGCCAAGATTTCCCCTGTTTGGACATCTACATCTATTAAGCCAACTTGGCCCAAATGACCAGCTCCCGCTAATGATAAACTAATAGGCACACGCCAACGTAGACGGCCGTCAGTAGCCACCAAGTCAGGCATCTCTGCTAATAAACCAGTGCCAACTCGATCCAGCAGCAACCCATTAACCTTTTGTTTAGCAACAAAAGGTGTCACATTGAAAGTTGCCTTGACATGAATATTAATATCAACTTCAGTGGCCTGCATTTTTTCAATTAATGATTCAAGCACAACATCCATAGCCATACCTTATTAATAAGTTTATCCAAGCACTAAGAGAATACCATACCAAGAAAGGGTACACAAGCGATTACTAACTGCTCACTGTCTACTGTTAACCATTCAATTTCCACTATTAACATCCTCCAACGCCTTCCTCAAACGCAAAACCCCTGGCAACAGTTCTTTCTCCGGCGTCGCTGCAAAGCCCATGACTAGCCCAGGGCGAGGGCAACGGCCGAGATAGTAGCGAGACAAAGGTGTCAACTCTACCCGATGTCGAACGGCCGACTCAAAAGCGGCGACATCATCGACCCCTTCCGGCAGCCAGCCAACCGTGTGCATCCCCGCTTCGGCCGTTTCAATCTTCAGCAACCCTTTCAAATGTTTATCGGCCGTTTCCACTAACAATGCTAATCGAGCCGAATACAATGTCCGCATCCGCCGCAAATGGCGAGCAAAATAGCCTTTATGGATAAACTCCGCCAAAACTGCTTGCGGAATCAACGGGCTTTGCACGTCCATCAACCGCCTGGCAGTCGTAAATGCCTCTACCAACCCCTGTGGCACGACCAGATAGCCCAGCCGCAAACCATGAAACAAAACCTTACTAAAGGTACCCATATAAATCACCCGCTCCTGCTGGTCTAGTCCCTGCAAGGCCGGGATTGGCTGCCCCTGATAGCGATACTCACTGTCGTAATCATCCTCAATAACCCAACCGTCCGATTCAGCCGCCCAATTCAACAGCTTCAATCGGGCCGATACACTCATCGTCTTGCCCAATGGAAATTGATGGGAAGGCGTCACATAAGCGCAAGCCGCCTTAGGCGCCAACCCAATTCCGGCTGCGACATCCAACCCATCCTCCCCAACTGGAACCGGAACTAACTCAGCCCCCGCTGCCCGAAATGCGCCGCGCGCGCCAATATAACCCGGCTCCTCTACCCAAACTTTGTCGCCAGGGTCAACGAGTAAATGGGCGACCAGGTAAAGGGCCTGCTGCGAACCGGAGACAATAATCACCTGCTCTGGTTGACACCGAACCGCCCGCGCGACTTGAAGATAGTCGGCAACGGCCGTCCGAAGCGGTTCATACCCCGCCACACTATGAGCCGAATCATCGAATAACACATCACCAGCTTGTCGATAGTGCTTATTCACCAACCGCGTCCAGGTTGGAAAGGGGAAAGCGTCCACGGCCGGAATTCCATGACTGAAAGCATGATGGGCAAATGACGGCCGCGCTACTGTAGAGTGGGTATGCCCTAATCGCTGCCCTCGTTTTGACAGATTATAAATGTCAACTGAACGGCCGTGCCATACCTCATCGACCACCGGTGTCTCCAGGAAAGACTCCGGCAGCTCTCTGCTAATATACGTCCCCGACCTTTCCCGGGCCTCCAGATACCCCTCAGCCATTAACTGCTCCACCGCATTCAAAACCGTATTCCGTGAGACCCCAAACAGCCCTGCCAAATCTCGCGTTGAAGGCAGTTTCAAGCCCGGCCGAAGCTGGTGGCTCAATATCCCCCGCTGCAAGCCCGAATAAAGTTGTTGGTAAAGGGGTGTATCGGCCGTTTCATCCAATTGAATAATTGATAATAAAAAGGCTGGTTGAGAGTCAGATACCATTCTTTTATTATATCAGGAATAGGCCTGTAGATGACGAAGATGAAACAGATTCTTGCGGATTTTTATATGATTTGGGATGGGTTAGGGATTTATTATCGTGTGAAATAGAATAGGATCGCGGATAACGCAGATAAAACAGATTTTCGCGGATTTTTTTATTTTGGGGAAAATGTTGATATCAGGTAATATGACCTTTCTTTACCCTGCCCTTTCTAAAGTAATCATCAAATGTTTTTATGATGCCTATAACACATTGGGCTATGGGTTCCTTGAAAAAGTGTATGAAAACTTATAGTGACCCCCAAAAACTAGACCACAGGCTTAAGTGGATTCAGATATAATCTAAAAAGCTTGTGGAGGAATTTGAGTGTCCAAAAAACGAAAAAGTTATAGTAATCAGTTTAAGTTCAAAGTCGCACTGGAAGCGACTCAGGGACTGAAAACACTCAATGAAATTGCCAGTCAGTACAACCTGCACCCCAACCTGGTCCGTAACTGGAAAAAGAAGTTGCTGAGTGAAGGGTCGACTGTATTTAGCAAGGATACGGCTCAGGAACTCCGGGCCGTGGAAGAACGGGAAACAGAACTGTACGAGCAGATTGGGCGACTCAAGATGGAACTGGAGTGGCTGAAAAAAAAAGCTGCCCTGTTCGACTGAGGCCAAACGGACGATGATAGAACCAGATCATCCCATGTTGAGCATTCGTCGCCAATGCAAGCTGGTCAGCCTCAACCGGTCTAGCTACTATTGGCAGCCGGTTGGTGAATCGCCTCTGAACCTGCAACTGATGCGGCTCATTGACCAGGAGTACACCAGAGCGCCATTCTACGGTTATCGCAAGATAACGGCCCGACTGAACAATGTTCATGGTTTCCAGGTCAATCACAAGCGTATTGCCCGCCTGATGACCAAAATGGGCTTGCAAGCTGTGTATCCAAGGCGGCGGACAACGGTTTCTACTAAGGCCCACAAGAAGTATCCCTATCTGCTACGTGGCCTGGAGATTAATCGGCCGAATCAAGTTTGGTGCGCCGATATTACCTACGTGCCGATGCCCAGAGGATTCATGTATCTGGTGGCGGTCATGGACTGGTTCAGCCGTTTCGTTCTTTCCTGGCAGCTCTCGAATACCCTGGACAGTTCCTTTTGTCTGGTCGCCCTGCAACAGGCTCTGCTTCATGCTCAACCGGAAATCTTCAACACCGACCAGGGTGTTCAATTTACATCCAGCGACTTTACCGGTGAGTTGGAAGTGGCTCGTATCCAGATCAGTATGGACGGCCGTGGCCGAGTCTTTGATAATATCTTTATTGAACGGCTATGGCGGTCGGTCAAATATGAAGATATTTACCTCAAAGATTACGAGTCAGTCCAGGAATTGGCTGCCGGTCTGGATGACTACTTCCATCTTTACAATTTCGAACGGCCGCACCAAAATCTTGGCTACCTGGTGCCTGCTGATATTCATTTTGCTGTTAATGTACCGATTTTGTGACCTGTTGATCCACCTTAACTTTGCCGATTTGTGGTCTTGACAATGGGGGTCACTTTAACTCATTGGCAATAGAACTGCGAAAACAGGGCATTGAAATAAAGCAACAGGCCCCTATAAAAGTATTTTACGACAATGTTATTGTTGGGGAATACTTCGCAGACCTAGTTGTCGAAAACAAAATCATTCTAGAGCTAAAAGTTGGAAAGGCAATCAATGAAACCCACAAGATCCAACTACTCAATTATCTAAAAGCATCTAAAATCCAAGTGGGATACATCCTTAATTTTGGCCCAAAGCCAACTTTCAAACGCCAAGTTTTTACCATACAAAAATCTAATCAATGAAAATCTGCGACAATCCGCCTTATCTGCGTCATCTGCGCTCCAATTCCTACTTACAATTTATACAAATCCTGCCCCGCCAGCACAGAAGCCGGATAGTGATTCTCACTCCCAGGAGCAAGCCGCTTAATCGGTGGCTGCCAATCTCCCTTATATTCCACCAACGACCGCAGCCAACTGATAAAGAAATGCCAGCCAATGTGTAACCCATCTTGATATAGGTCAGTTACAAAACCGCTTTGAACTAATGTTAGCCGGGTTCGGCCGTCCGACCCCTCCAACGTCCACGTCGTCACCGTCTCACGAATAAAATCGGGGTGTCCTTCCCAAAGATAAGAAATCTTTTTCTCCCGTTCAAATTCCGTCACCTTATAAGGCCCGCCAGGCCCCCAACCGTAATCAAATTTACCGTCCACGTGAGGCTCAACATCAGCCCGGCTGGCAATCCATTTATTTAACAGCTCTGGCCGTATCAATCCATCAAAAACCTCATCTGCCGAAGCCTCAACGTCAAACGTAACCACCACATCGCCCGTCACATGAACCGAAAAATCACAGCGCGTCACAGCACGGCCGTCCAAATATCGCCTCAAATTCTCTAACGACAAAAACCAAAAATCCTCCAGCGGAAAAACGGCCGACTCTTCTCCCTCTCCTACTTCTTCGGGAAATATCTGATGAGTCAACGCCAACAACGTTCCACCTTCAAACGCTCGCAGAAAAAAATCTACCTCCGACGGCCCATATTCCGTCCGCCACCGATAGCGTAGTCGCTCATTTGGCATCAAAGTCAATATTGAATGATGTCCCTCATCTTGGTCAGGCGTCTCTGGCGTAAACTGCCCCCAAAAATCATACTTTTTCTGGTCTAAGTCAATATCGGCCGCTTCCGCAAACCAGGCGATCACATCCTTACTATCTGTCAATGCTTGAAAAACGGCCGTCGGCTCATGCCCCAAAACAATACGAATCTCCACTTGATTTGCCATATTATCTCCTAAAAGTAGGCTGATCAATAAACAAGCCACCAACCGAATCAACCCAATTACAAATTACTCGTCCCTTGCCGGATAGCAAGTCAACATTAATCGGAACTCGACCCCATCCTGTGCATGATTATCCCGATCTGGCAGTCCGTACTTCTCAGCCAAACGTTGAAAAGTTTCCTGAACCTCTTGCAAAAAAGCCGCTCGTCTACTCCCATCTGGCAGATAAATATTGGCCGACAGCCCCATCGACGGCACATCTTTTCCGATTGCCGAATCATGACCAAGACGGCCGACATCCTCATGAATCTCCTGCGCCAATGACATCAAAAACCGTAAACTCATCTGGTCCTTCGCTTGCCGCTCGCTACCAACCTCCCCGATTAACTGCGGAGCCAGCCAATATGTCCTGGCAGAAGCCTGGTAATGGCCCTCAACCGTCCCCCGAACCCGCCGCTCAGAGACTTTCTCTACCATCCCAGCCTTCTCCAGTGCCTTTATATGGTAATAGATTTGCTGGGGCGAACGGCCGAACTGGTCGGCCAGCTCTGGACAAGTCCTCGCCTCCCCCATCGCCTTCAAAAGCTCAATCCGTTGCGGCTTTAACAACGATTTCGCTTGTTCAACTGAGTCAATATAAAAAGTCTCTTTCATAAGCCTCTCTTTTGTAAAGAATAATTTTATTATAAAATAATATTTTTATGTTGTCAACTGTTGAAAACAATCAATTCTCGCTCAGCAAAAATCGTTCACCTAATGTCTATTAAAGTAGACAATCCTTATTGGGCTATCTGCAGCAAAACTCCAGGTTAGGAACTATCTTCCGGCAGCAAAATCGTCCGCAATAATGACCGCCCGACCTGCTGTGCCACAAACACATTATCCACTTCCTCTACTACTACCACAACCAGATAGCGCGGATTCCCCGCCGGAGCCATCCCAAAATACCAGCCATTCTGCGTCCCTTCCGGCCCCGAAAGCACCAATGTACTAAACTCCGCAATCCCCTCATAAATTGGCAGCAAATTATAGATCGCCTGGGCGGCTCCTGGCGTTAATACCTCAATTGGCGCTGCCACTGTTTCCGTCTGCCACGCCCCCTCAACCGTCTGAATCGCTTGCACCAACTGAGGCTGAACCATCTGTCCTCCGTTGCCCAATGCTGTCAAAGCTAAGGCGATTTGCAAAGGCGACACCGTCAACGACTCTTGTCCAATCGCTGCCAACGCCGGGTCTTCAATTACCAAATCAACCACCGTCTCTGTCTGAATCGGCAGTTCCGGCGCGGCCGTTAAGCCAAAGTCAATAAACGCTCGCTGTAAGCCCGAAATGCCTAATATCGCTCCCAACTCGGCCGTCATTCCCGGACACTGCGCCTGAAAAGTCGTCGCCCAACTCTGTTCCTCCCCTAACGGATAAAGACAATTCAACGTTGTCCCATCAACCATTATGGGCCGTTCCGCCCCCCCCACCTCAACATTCAAATTAATCAGCCCCTCGTTCAGCCCATAGCCCATCAACAACGGTTGCAAAATCCGCCCCGGCTGATACTGGCCCTGCGTGACACGGTTCAACAATGGTGCATCCTCATCCTCACTTAGGATATCAAACTGCTCGTCCAGCAAATTTGGGTTGTAACCTGGATGACTAGACATCGCCCGAATGGCTCCATCCGGCATCGTCAGCAACAGGAGCGCCCCCTGCTCCTCGGCCAACAGCGCCTCCGCCGCCCGCTGCCAACGGGCATTTAACGTCAACCGCACGTCCCGACCCACCTGCGGTTCATGCAAAATGCCATTATTGAAAAACGATTCCCAAAACCCATCCACATCTCCCCGAAGCACCGCATCCAACCCCTCTTCAATGCCCGATGTCCCATGCCGGAAGCTGTAATAACCGACCGCCGGGCCAATATTGGCCGTCGGATAATGGCGGGTCAAATCATCTTCCGGCCCAACCGTTTCCGCCAACACAAGCTGATTGGCGCTCAAAATACGGCCGCGTTGAATCCGCAGCTCCTCCTCTACCAACCGGGGATTATCCTCTCGTGTCAAAATCGTCGGCCCACTCAACACACTCCAAAAGACGAGTCCCAGCCCGACAACCATAAACGCTGCCAGATAAACGGCCGTCAATCGCTGCACCCGCCCTCTTTTAGCCATCTGCTCGCTATTCATCATCCTGCCCAAAGCGTGTTGGCCCACCACCCGCCTCTCTATTCCGACCAACGGTCTCAAAATCCGACAAGTACAGCAGCAACCCCACCATCACGCAACTTATCAACAGCGAACTACCGCCATAGCTAACAAAGGGCAGCGTTATCCCGGTCAAGGGCAGCAGCTTTGTCACCCCACCCATGATCAACAGCGCCTGGGCCGTCATCGTCAACGTCACTCCCGCCGCCAAATACATCCGAAACGGCCGTTCACTATGTATCGCAATCCACAGACCTCGGTAGGCCAACAAAGCAAAACAAGCCACCAAACTTAAGGCCCCAATCAGCCCCCACTCCTCCGCAACGGCCGCAAAGGCAAAGTCCGAATGCACCACCGGAATATAGTTCGGATAGCCTAATGCTGGCCCCTGCCCCAAAATGCCACCCGATGCAATTGCATAAAGCGACTGCACAATCTGATACCCCCTCGAATCCGCTTCCGGCCAGGGATTTAACCAGGTCTCCACCCGCAAAGCGACCACATCGAAGGCAAAATAGCCCAACACCCCTGCCACCAGCAGCAGCGCCAAGCCGCCAATTACATAACGCTTATCCCCCGTCGCCAGATACAGAAGCGATAAAAAGACAATGAAGAAAAGCGTCGCCGCTCCCAAATCCCGCTGCCAAACCAGCAAGACCACGCAAAAGCCCCACATCATCAATAGGGGCGCGATATAAGGCAGCGGCCCAAAACGGCCGCCCCCACGATTCAGCCCCAAGAGCGATTCCCTATCCTCAAAATAACTTGCCAGAAACACAACCAATAGTAGCTTCAACAATTCCGATGGTTGGAAAAACACCCGCCCCAAAAACGGTATCTGTAACCATAACGCCGCCCCACCACCAGAAGGATTCACCCCAAAAACCAACGTCGCCCCCAACAATATCAGGCCTAATGTCAACCAGGTATAGCGATAGCGTCGCAAGAAGCGCAGATTCCGGGGCCAACTGGCCACCCCCACCATAACGACTATGCCAATAGCCAGCCACAAGACCTGCCGACCCAAGAAATTTGGGGCTAATCTACCCAATAGAATAAAGCCCCAGCCCGTTAGCAAGCCCACAATCGGCAGCAGATAGGGGTCGTGGAACGGCCGAAAAAACCGCAGCACAATATAGCCACCGACTATCAGTCCCAACCAGGCCAGCGAGGGTGTTAACCGCCACCAGAAAAACTGGCCGTCGAGGGCCAGATTTAAGGCAACGGCATTAACAAAGACAAAAACGGCCGCAATCCCAAGAAGAAGCAGTTCTCGGCGGCCATTCTGCCCAGAACCATCATCTACATCTTGCGGCCGAATCCAGCCCCGCCTAGTCGAGGTACTTCCCAACAAGGGGAGCCAAAGCCTCCTTAGCCTCAGTCGGAATTTTGCTTCGGTCAGTCAGAATCGCATCTCGCAACCCATGATGCACCGGAAACTCCCCCTCCCAATTCGCCATATCTTGAACCAGATAGCTAATACCATTCTGAGCCAATTGCGAATTTTGAAGCAGGACTCGGATTACGGCTTCCACCGTCACCGGCTCCTCTGATTCGTGCCAGACATCATAATCGGTTACATGGGCCATACAAGCGTAGGCAATCTCCGCCTCGGAGGCCAGATAGGCCTCTGGGCTAGTTGTCATCCCAACCAAGCTCATGCCCCAGCTTCGGAAGAGATTCGATTCCCCTTTGGTGCTGAAACGTGGTCCTTCAATTGTTATAAACGTCCCACCCTCATGCACGGTTGCTCCGGCTTTTTTAACGGCCGTTGTCAATGCCGCGCTCAGTTCGGGCGAAAATGGATCCGCTACCCCGATATGAACGACAAGGCCATCCCCATAAAAAGACCGTTCTCGTAATCCTTTTGTCTGGTCAACCAATTGATCAGGAATCACAATATGTCCCGGCTCATAATCCTCTCGCAGCGAGCCACTGGCGCTAACGCTAATAATATAGCGGACACCCAACGTCTTCAGCGCGAAGATATTGGCCCGATATGGCACCTCGCTTGGCGTCAAGACATGCCCTCGCCCATGACGCGGCAAAAAAGCCAAACGACGGCCGTGTAATGTCCCAACCGTAATCGCATCCGACGGCTTGCCAAACGGCGTATCAACCTCAATCGTCTCAACATCCGTCAACCCCGCCATGTCATACAGCCCACTGCCCCCAATAACTGCTAATTTAATATCAGACATAAAACCCCTTTGAACAGTTCTCAATTTTCAAGCGGCGTCCTTTACCGCCATCATTATTCATTATTTCCTTCTCTCTTCTGTCGCCGCTCAAGCCAAACAGATAAATCATTCAACTTCTGCTGCGTATCAGTTAATTCCTCTTCCAATTCTCGAATGCGTTTACCCGCCATTCGCTTGACCCGATCTAACTGTGCCGCCTGCTTCTTAGCTATTTCCTGAGCCTGTCCCAGCGCAATCTCCCGTTCAATCAAGGTCGCCTGAACCTCGGCAAAACGTTGACTCTGACCTTCAATCTCCCCATGAATATGGCCCACCTCGGCTTCATAAGCTTCAAGTTGAAGCTGTTGTTTCCGAATCTCATCTTGGAGCGCATTCTTCTCAGCGCTTTCTACTGCCTGAACTTTTGCTTCAACGGCATTTTGCTCCAGGGTCTTAACTTTATGCTCAGCCTCATAAAGTAAGTCAGTCATTCGCCCCATGCTGTTCTTCCAAGTCTCAACTGTTTTTTCTTTCTCAACGATTTGGTCTTGAAGCTGCTGAACAATCATCTCATGTTCATTCACAGATTGGCGCATGGCCTCTAATTCTGAATATGATGTGTCTAATGATGCCTTCGTCCACAACCACTGTTCATGATAATTCTGGGCTTCTGATTCGACCTGGCGCAGCCGCTCTGTCATTTCAGCCTGGTTCGCCGTTGCCGCTTCTAATTTTTCTAACATCTGCTCAAATTCAGGTGGTTGCGCGTCATATCGCTCTTGCAAGGCCGTCAAAGAGGCGTTCAGCCCACTTCGTTCCTGCTCCAACCTGTTCAACTGTTCTGCCTTTTTTGACAGCTCAGCCTGTATTGAATCCCGTTCCCCAGAAACCTCTTTTAATGCTTCGTCCGCTTTTTCCCATTCCGCTTCTAATTTTTCGCGCTGGGCGCGAACCATTTCCAAAACCTGGGTGCTTTCCTTTAATTGCAACTGGGCCGTTTCCAATTCGCTCTCTAAGGTATTCGCTCGTTTCTCAGTAACTTCGGCCAACTCTTGCCAACGGATAAGGGCCTCTTCCTGTTCGGCCGTATGCTGAAAACTACCCTGCAAAGCGCTCTCAAGGTTTGCCATGCGCTCATCCATCTCAGCAATTCGCTCTTTTTCTTGTTCTAAATTCGTTTTAAGGTCACGCCGCTCATCCTCAAAAGTAGCATACTTCAAACTTTGCTGCTCAAAAACCGCTTGCAATTCTTCAAGGGCGGCATTTTGGTCATCTAGCAATTTACGAACAGTGGTTAATTCGGCCGTTTTTGACTCAACATTCCCCCGCTCAACCGCTAACTCCTCTTCCAACTCATCAACTTGCTCAATCAGCGCCGTCCGCTCCTCCCGAAAAACCAAAACCTCATCCCGCAGCCTCGATGACTCTGATAATGATTGTCCAGCCACCTCATCAACTCTTTCTCCAAAGCTCTTTTCTAGCTCCAGCCGGGCCATTAATGCAACGGCCGCTTCCGCCTGCAACTGTCGCCAAATGACTGCCCTTTCTTTTGGAACTGCTGACTCAAGGTCGAGAGAAGGAAACTCCGCAGCCAACGCCTCAATTTCAGGCGATAGAGGGGCTTCATCAAGGCCGTTCAACCCATTTCCTGATGGGCTGCCTTCGGGGATGGATTCGTCTGAGGTACTAATCCAACCATGTACTTTGCCACCTACTTCTAATTGGAAAGCGGCCGTAAACACATCTCCCCAAACCTGTCCCCCCTCTTTGACAATCACTTCACTGGCGGCAATGAAACCATAAACAAGGCCCGATACAACCACCCTCTCGGCTTGAATGTCACCCACAACGGCCGCTCCCGGCAGCACCATGACAGCCTGTTCCGACTGAACATTCCCAACATGATAATCCGCAATCTGTTCCAGGTCACGGCCGAATCGCAGCGCATTCGTTGCTCGCTGTAAGATATTTTGGCCCTTTTGTTGTTCACCAGAAATAGCCATTATCAATCGACTTCTAGAAGAAACAGCCTTGTTCCTTCATCTTTAACAGGTTATGTTTTAGAATATAGGTTGAGTTACTGCCCAGAAAAACGAACATCTTTGTTGTTCTGTCAACAAGATTATGCCTCACTTTATCCATTCAAGCCAGATAACGGCTCCTAGTTAGACAACATCTAACGATGACAAATTCTTTCTGCCAACAACCGCCAAATAGAGCAATAATCCTGGCCGCCGGACGAGGCAAACGGCTGCGGCCGCACACCGACCACACCCCCAAACCCTTATTAACCATTAACGGCCGTCCTATGTTGGAAACCATCTTCCTGGCTTTGCAAGAAGCGGCCGTCCAAGATGTCTGTCTCGTCTTGCACCATCTCGCTCCCAAAATCCAAGCCTTTGCCGGAGACGGCCAAAAATGGGGTCTTAATATCACCTATGCTAACCAGAAACAACTGCTAGGAACGGCCGATGCCCTCCGTACCGCCGCCCATTTCATCAGCAGCCCAACCTACATCTTGGCTGCCGACTACGCCCTTCCCCGCCACTTCCTAGCCGAGCTCCGCGACGCTTACATCGCTCAAGCTAGCCCGCTATTCGTCAGCCTAAAAGAGCTTAGTCCAGCCGAACTCGCCCAAAAGAGCAGCGTCCGCTTTGACAAAAACGGCCGTATCGCTGAAATCATCGAAAAACCTGCCCCCGGCCAAGCCCCATCTAACATCGCCGCCGCCCTCTTCTTCATCGTCCCCCCCGAAATCCGCCAATACCTGACTCATCTCACCCCCTCCATTCGGGGCGAATATGAGCTAATTGATGCCCTAAACCAAATGATACAAGACAACACGCCCATGAACGGCCTCCTCCAACCCCAACCACCTGAGTGGCACTCCTCTAACGCATAATCTTATAAGTTATTCAGACAAAAACGATAACACGAAACAATCAGAGTTTTCATGTTAACCACTTAGGCTCTCCTTTGGCGGATTGTTACAGATAGTAAATAACTAACCCCTGTCCAGAAAAGAATGAATATGAATATGTAAGCCCGTTGAGCAATAACGAAGGTCAGGGCTTCTTGCTCTGGCAGGCCAGCCAAGAAAAGCACCCCGTACCAACTGGCATCAAATATCCCTAACCCGCCAAAAACCAGGCTTAGCTGCGTCAGCGGGAAAGCGGCGATATACAGGAGCCATTCATAATTCAGCGCAACGGCCGTTGCCACATAATAAAAACGGAGCGCCAACAAGCCATTTAGTAAAATCGTCAAGACAAACGCCCGGAACGAAATCGGCCGTTGCGGCAGCAACCTCACCCCTCGGCTCAAGATGCCCAGTCGACCAAGTTTTTCTAACCAATTCCCTAACCTCATCAACCGCTTATCATTTAACATCCACCATAATACGGCCGTTAATCCCAAACTAACGACCACCGCCACACCCAGAAACATTCCCCCAGAAATCTGCCCCTGCAAATATAAAAACCCCGGCACAACCAAAGGCGTTAATAGAAACAAATCAAAAGCATTATCCACAAACACTGTCGAGACCGACCGCCGCACCGACAGCCCCAACGCCTTCAAACCCACGCTCTTGCCGCCAACCGTGCTAACACTACGGGGCAAAATCAATCCGGCCGTATTCGCCACCATCGTCAGATAATACAACCGTCGCCAGGGCAGTCGCAGGCCAGGACTGGCCGCCTGAGCGACCAATTTTAGCCGAACGGCCGATAACATATTCGCCACCCCCGTCAATAAAAAAGCAACCAATATCGGCCCCGGCTCCCCCTGCGACACTTCTCGCCACGCTTCTGGCCCGCCCAACCAGACGATAACGGCCAATAAAACAAGCCCGAATATATGGATTAACAGCCGAATCCGCCCCCGCAACAGACTGCCTATTCTAGCTCTCACCCGGCGAGTTCCATCTCGCTATCAAATCGGCCCTCTGCCCGCATCCTCCAACCCTTCAACCCCAAGACAATGAGGCAAAAGAACGGCAATGGCAACAGCAGTAGGGGATTCTCATAATTCCCACTAATCGTCGACAGGAACAGCCCCCAGGGACCGATAATAAGAACAACAGCTGCCAAAACTGATGGCAGCCTCCCCCAGCTATTTAAGCCTCGCCAGAACCAAAGGAACAAGGGGATAAATAATAATGCCTGGTTAGTCGAACCTGTCTGGAACAAGACCAACAAACTCACCGCCATTGTCCAAAATAAAGCCCACTCAAATCGCTGGAGGCCAGCGCCCTTTTCGGCCGTTAATTCCGAAGCCGCCTTATCCTTTCCCAACCCCCAGGCCCAGGCAGCCAATGTCAAGAGGAGCAATATCCCCGATACAATATAAACGACGACCGTTGGATTGCCGGGCAGAAGAAATTCACCCAATACTTCCAACGGATTACGACCGCTTGCAACGGCCGCATATCGCTGAATATCCTCAATAAAACTAATCGGCCAACGAGGCAGCAACATCATCGACCCCAACAACAGCCCCAGACCGCCAAATATCACGCCCCGCAAAAAGCGCGTTCGCCGCCGATAAACCGCCCAAATCACCATCCAAAGCCCCACCAACAGCACCATTTGAGGCTTTATCGACGTTGCCGCCAGCCAAAAACCGGCCCAACCATCCCGCCCCCGCCGCAAGAAAAACAGCGATAAGGCCATAAACAAGGTCACATGTAAGGTGAACTGGCCTAAAATAATGGTCCGTGCCGCCGGATAAAAGAAGATGCTCCCCAACAACGCAGCCCCGACTCCCAAAGGGGACGGTTTCCAACCAACCATCATCATCATGACCACCATGATAGCAACAACCACCCACTGTAACGTGACCATCCAAAACGACTGCGCCCAATCGTAGGAAAAATAGCTCAACGGCAAGAAGGTAAAGATGACATGGAGCGGAAAGGCAAAGGAAAAGCTGTTATTGCGGTTCCCGGCCGGGTCACGAATCGCCTCAATCTCCCGTGTAACCGCCGGACTGTATGGGTCTTGGCCTTCGACCAACAACGCCTTTGCGCCGTACCAGCGCGAATGGAAATCGGCCGCACTTAACACCTCTGAGCCAAATAGTTCATGAACGGCCACCACCTCTGCCACGAATAAGATGGCAAATGCGACAGCAAGAACAACAAGAAGGCGTTTAGACATATTCAAGAATGCTTATGCAATGAAACCACAAGGTCGGCCACCAAACCCAAAACCAACATTTGAACTGTCAACGTCACCAACACCACTGTAGAAGTAGCCAAGTGAAAGTCGTAAGCGTTAATGTCATAAAATATTTTCGTCGCGCTCAACAAGATAAAGACTGCCACAATTGGAATAAATACCCGCAACGGCCGATACAGCAGCACCATCCGCACCACCAAGGAAAAGAAATTTACCGTATCCTTAATCGGGTTAATCTTTGAATCCCCCGTTCGCTGAAAATAATCAATTGGCACAAAGCTGACATTATAATCATTGGTCAACATCGCCAACGTCACCGAAGTTGTGAAAGAAAAGCCCGACGGCAGCAGCCGAAAGAAGTTCAAGACCACCTCCCGCTTCATCACCCGCAGCCCACTATTTAAGTCAGGAATTTCCATGCCGCTCAGATAATTTGCCAGCCGATTTAAGGCTGCCTTAGCTGGTCGTCGAATCAGGGGAATTTGAACCTGCTCACCCGTTCTGGCCCCCACAACCATATCGAACGGCCCAATCTCTCGCACCAAAGCTGGAATCATGTCAATTGGATAGGTGCCGTCAGCATCGGTAATAACGATAATATCATTTTCAGCCTGCCGAATCCCTGTTTTCAACGAAGCGCCATAGCCCCGGTTTCGATGATGGCGGATAAGACGAATACCTGATTGCTCTCCAACCAAGTCCCCCGTCCCATCAGTCGAACCATCATCGATCACAATAATTTCGGCCGTTAATCCCGATGAGTCAATCATTTGTCGCAAGGCCACTAATGTTGGCTCAATCGCGCCAGCCTCATTATAAGCCGGAATAACAATAGAAATATCCTTCGTCACAAATAACTCCATCTCTATGATTAACGCACCCTTAAGAAACCGGCCAAACATAACTCAGTTGCCCACAATTGTCCACAATGTTTGTTACATAATGTGGAGTTTGATACACTCTTTGAGCTATGAAAAATAGGTGGGCGTTTCCTATATTAGGGTTGATTTTAGCAGCGCTAATCTTTGCTGTTATTGTAGTTGGCGCTGCCTCGGCTGGCACTGGTACTTTACTCACCTTTCAGCCCTTAAAAAACCTCCAGCAACCCACACCGCTCAATCTTGTTATGAGCGTCACCCCACAAGCCGTCACCTTTCGGGATACCGTCAATCTGGAAATCCTGGTGACAAGCGGCCGTTCTGAAATCGCCACCCCTGAAATTCAGATAACAATTCCTGGCAACTTATCCTTCGACCCTGAAGAATTGCCCTCTGGCGCTTCTTTCAATTTTCAGGCCAATGCCATTAACTGGCAGCCCGTCATTGCCCCCGGCGAATCCAATCGCATCTTAATCCCCCTCACCGTTAATGTAACCTATCCTGGTCAACCAGAGCTGCTAATAAACGCTCGGCTAATAGAGGATGACACGCAACAAAACTACAACGCCACCCTTTGGGCGGGAATGCCGCCCCAGGTGGCCGTTGTCTTCGACCCACCCCAGGTTGCGGTCGGCCAACCCGTCCAAATCCGAGCCAATATGATTAACAGTTCTGGCCCTTTTAGCCAAAACTGGTCATTGGGCGACGGCCGTGTTCTCAATGTCAAAGACCCCGTTGTGGTCTTTCCAACTGCCGGAACCTATCAAGTCACAGTTGAGGTGTCCAATCCAATTGGCACCGCCATCGCCAGCAGCCTCATCACCGTTGTCCCGGTTCCTGCTGCCAATTTTAGCCTCGATGATGCCACCCCCGCCGTCAATCAAACCATCACCTTTATCAATGAAAGCGGCGGCGAAGGCTTGTTAGCCTACAGTTGGGACTTCGGCGATGGCACAACCTCCCAGGAAAAAAACCCAACCCACGCCTACCTCGGCCCTGGAACCTATCAAGTGACCTTAAAAGTCCAGAACGAATTTGGGCAAACGGAAACCAGCCAACTCATTTCTGTCGGACAACAACCTGTGGCCGACATCGTTATTCCCGAAACGGCCGTAGCTGGAACCCTGGTTAACGCCCAGGCCTTCACCGATGACACCGTAACCAACATTGCCTGGGACATGGGCGACGGCCGTACCTACGAAGGTGAGTCGATTAATCACGTCTACTGGCGGGCCGGTGACTACAACATCACCATGACCGCCAGCAATGAATTCGACACCTTCCAAGTCTCGAAAACCATCCGCATTGAAGCGGGCGCACTAGCCTTCTACCTGCCTATTGTTCGTAAAGGCGGTCAAAGCGATGCCTTTCCTGGTGTCCTAGCGCCAACCTCGACCATTTTAGACCCAACCCGGCAAGAAATTGTCGAAGCGGCTGTTGAGTATCAATCTCTCGTTCCCTATGAATTCCCGCCTAACCTGTCCCAAGAAGAACAACTGTTAGCCTACATCAATCAGGCCAGGGAAATGAATGGGCTTCCGCCTGTGACCTATAATGCCGATGTTTCCGTAGCCGCTCGCGCCCATACGGTGGACATGGCAACCAATGGTTTTGGCGGCATTCCTGGCACGGCCGCATTCACCCCCCATACTGGCTCCGATGGCTCTTACCCGGCCTTGCGCCTCCAACGCACCAACTACCCTGGCGGCTATGGGGCCGAAGCCACCGCTTGGGGCTTTCAAACCGCTCTAGGCCCGGCCGAATTCTGGCTCAACAACCCACCCCACCGCCAAATCATCCTCAATCCTTACGTCGATGAAGTCGGCGTGGCTTATGAACGAAACCTCGATGCACCCAATATCTGGTATTGGACGGCCGTCTTTGCCTCCATGTCTATCCCCAAGGTAGAAGTACCAGAAGTTGTTGCCACACCTCACCCGAACCCAACGCCAGTCCCGGTCTTGCAACTGCTTGGCCCACCCCAAAACAGCGAATTTGTTTTAGCGGCCGAGAATAATCTGATATTCACCTGGTCTTGGCCCCTCCCCTTAGAAGAAGGGCAACGATTCGTGGTCTACCTCAAGTCCGGTCGAACTTTTCAAATTGGCACTGTTCAAGAATCGTTGGGGAACAACCAATACCAGTTCAAAACGGCCGTCACCAACGTCCCCGTCTCGGCTGGTCAATTTGAATGGCAAATTCGCCTCGAAGATGTCCGTTCTGGTGAAGTCTTAGAAGAAAGCGCCTTCTGGCCCGTTCAATTCTTAGACCCAACGGCCGAAACGGATGCTAATCCCAGCCCAACGCCGGTTGGAGACAACCAAGCAGCAACGGCCATACCCGCCGCAACGCCTGAACCAACGGCCGTTCCCTACCCCTAATATATGCCTTATCAGACCCTCATATCCCCTGACAAGCTAAAGCACCATTTAGGAGACGATGATTGGGTCATCGTCGATTGTCGTTTCAACCTTGCCGACACCACTGCTGGACGCCGCGCCTATCAAGCCGGACACATTCCTGGGGCTGTCTTTGCCCATTTGGATAAAGACCTCAGCGGCCCGCCAGACACTGATAACGGCCGTCATCCCATGCTCTCCCCCGAACGCCTAACGCTGCTCTTTTCCCGCCTAGGCATTGACAGCACAAAGCAGGTCATTGTTTACGACGGCGGCGGTGGCGGCATCGCGGCCCGCCTCTGGTGGCAGTTACGCTACATGAACCACAACAATGTCGCCGTTCTTGATGGCGGCTGGAAAAGCTGGACGGAAGGCGGCTATCCAACAACGGCCAGAATTGAAGAAAACCACCCCGCCGACTTTCAAGGGCAACCAAACACAGCGTGGCTAGTTCTAAAATCGGCCGTCCCTCAAGCCGACCTCTTAGTCGATTCACGCATGGCAAAACGGTATCGCGGAGAATGGGAACCCTTCGACCCCGTTGCCGGACACATCCCAGGCGCCGTCAACTACCCCTTCAAAAGCAACCTCGACGAAAACGGCCGCTTCCTCCCCCAAGAAATTCTTCGCCAACAACTCCAAGAAATCCTCGGCGACCACGACCCAGACACGGCCGTCTTCTACTGCGGCTCCGGCGTCACCGCCTGCCACAACCTTCTGGCGCTGGCTCATGCGGGGTTGGGAAACGGCCGACTATATGCTGGTTCCTGGTCAGATTGGATAGCCGGTGAGCAGTTGTTGTGAAAAAGTTGAAATCCAATTATGTTTTAAACGTTGTTGCTAATACGGAAGGTGGACCGGAAATTTGGATACCAAATGAGGAAAATACTCCCCAGTCACCTACATCATATGTGTATATCTCATTAACATTTGCCGCTAATGCTGTAGCCGCGTGTCGCGCATCATGAATGCGTCGAGCTGTCAACTGATTCGTTACCGCCAAATTGAGCATTGGCCGTAATGTCGATAATTCTGTTGGTAATATTCGAATAGCGCTTGGGGGTTCGACAATTGTTCTGATAGCGCTAGCTACATCTTTAGGAGATTGAGGTGGTTTGGCACCTGACCAAGTAAGAGCGGCGTAGACTTCGCTTAGGATACCGATGGTCGTACAAACTTGTAAAATTCCACTACGACCCGCCTCGACAAGCGGGCGAGCTTCAATGTGGCGAGGATCATTCTTCAGCAAAGCGCCTATAAATAAGCCCGCATCAAAAAGAATCCAGGATTTATTCAATTCGGTAAATTTCCTCTTTCCAACTATCCGGTAGTTGTCCTTCAAAAACCGGTAATGGTTTTAGTGGTGGCTGAGTTTGGATCATAATGGATTCGCCGTCAGAAATTTTGATGATGAAGCGGGTCTGTTCATTTAGAACCCGGTCAATGATATTTTGAAGAGGTGTATCTTTAACTTCTTCGAATTGCAAAACCTGTTCAGTCATCTGGTTCTCCTAGATTAAAAGCCAAATATTCATTTCAAGTATAGCATAAAAAAGCCGTTTCTTAACCGACAACCGACTTCCATCACTTTGAGCAGCTTAGGATTCGGCCGGGCAGGGGTCGATGCGGTATTGGCGGCATTCATTGAGGGTGAGGGTGCGGGTGACGCGGGAGCGGGCCAATGACATCAGTTCGTCCAGGTCAATTAAGTAAACGCGAAATGAACCATCACTGAAACCTGCAATCAAGGTTTTACCATCCGGGCTAAAATTAATCCCACCGCCACCTCCAACAGAACTTAATTCTGGTATTGTCACTTCCCCTTGAAGGCTTTCTACCTGGGGTTTCTCAAAAATCGTCACGTCCCAAAATCTGACCTCCTCGCCACCACTTGTCGCCAAAACACGGCCGTCCTGTGAAAAAGCAGCCTCCCAAACAGAACTGTTATGACCAATGAGCGTTGCCAACAGTCGGCTGCTGTTTGATTGCATATCCAGCAGCCAAATTTTCGCTGTGGTATCTGAACCGCCCGTTACTAGAAGCGAACCATCCGGGCTGAAGTTCACCGCCCAAGGACGGCTTCCGTGACTGGGTGGCAGCGAAAACACCTCCTGACCGCTAACCGCATCAAAAATTTTTACAGAACCTTCGTCTTGACTATTGCTGTTCGTCGCATCACTAGCGGTCGCAATATAAGCGCCAGAGGGGCTGAAAACCACATTTAACAAGCCGCTTGTAAACCCTTCCAGGACGAGAATTCCCTGCCCCGTAGAAACATCCCAAACCCGAGCAGTCATATCTGCCCCGGCCGTTACCAGCCGTGAGCCGTCCGGACTGAAAGTAACTTCTAGAACACCTTCAAAGACATTTCCTACGACTCCTTCCCCATGACCAACAAGTGTGAAAATGGGGACTCCTGAACTTGCGTCCCAAATGATGGCCGTCCTGTCAGTACTTGCAGTGGCAAGTAAAGAACCATCTGGACTATATTCTACATCTATTATTGGACCACTGTGCTCTTCTAGGGTAAGCAAAGATTGTTCGGTTGAAACGTCCCATATGATAGCTGTGCCATCATCACTGGCTGTGGCAAATTGACGGCCGTCTGGACTGAAATCGATGGCATTGACCCAATTGCTGTGTGCATTTAAACCGAAATTATCTCCATTTCTAGGAGATACATCCCAAATGCGAACCGTCCGCTCCGAAAATTGGCTAAACACGCCAGTAGCAACCTGGCTGCCATCACCAATGAAGGTAATATCGCCTAACGCGAATTTATGTCCGGCTAAAACTAAGGGTCTGGATTTACCTGGCCATTTTCGTATTCCCATATTTTTGCCGTTCTATCCTGGCTGGCGGTTCCGATTCTGGTACCGTCGGGACTAAAGGTGATTTGCTCGATTGTTAATCCATGTGCCCCGACAATTTGGGAATGGAGTGTTCCCTGCTCTGAATCATAGACCATGATGTCACCATCACCCCTAGTTCCAAAAATAATATATTGGCCGTCAGGGCTGAAGACAACATCGCGAGTATCAACTTCGATAGTAAACAACTGCTCTCCAGATTCAATATCCCACATTATTAGCGTTTTGTCGTTGCTATCGGTTATGAGTCGGGTCCCATCGGGACTAAAAGCAACAGACCATATCCAGTCATCATGGCAGCATAAAGTTGCTACCTCCTGTCCAACCCCGTTAGAAAGAGTAGCCTGAACATCCCAAATTTTTACCATCGTATCAAGACCACCGGTCGCAAATTGGGTTCCCTCTTGATTAAACTTTACGATTTGAACCTGACCATCATGAGCAGGGAAGGTAATTAATTCTTCGTAGGAGTTGGTATCCAATATTGTAATGGTTCCGGTTACAGGGTTGTCATCGACCCATTGTTCATTTGGAATAACCAGTAATGACCCATCAGGGTTAAATGAGGCCCGGGTGATCCACTCTTCGTCAACAGTGCCGGGCGGATGATTATAGATATCAACGACTGTACGGGTAAATACGACATTACCGGTCGCAATATCCCACATGGTTGCACCATTAGGGCCAGACACGAACAAACTGCTGCCATCGGGACTGGCGGTGACATAGCTGGTTGGAAAGCCTTCAGGGGGAATAAGGCTCTGACGAACCCTAGAGATGTCGAGAGCTTGACGAAGGGCTGATTCTGTTTCGCTGGTGTAGGCTTGTGAGAGGGCTTCCATGGCGAGTAAGATGCTGCGTTCGGGGTCGTCATCAAGGTTGAGCAATGCGACAGAGGCTAGTTCACGAGAACGGGCTAAGTTAGCTTGTTCACGAGCGTAGGCTTCGGCCGTTGCTCTAATATCAGCTTCGGATTGAGCGGTCGCTTGAGCGTTTAGGGCATTCACTTCGGCCGCGATTGCTTCAGCTTCCCGTGTTGTTGCCAAATTTAAATTCGCTATGGCATCGGCCTCATTAGTTGCTGCTAATTCGGCGTTGTTAAGAGCTTGAGCTTCACTCGTAGCCGCTGCTTGAGCATTTAGTTGGGCAGTTTCGGCATTCTCATCAGATTGTTGTGCAAAAAAGAAGGCAGCCAGGGCGAGAACGGCCGCAATCACCAACGCCCCACCCAGCCAGACAGCCCTTTGGCGCAATCTTCCGGCAGCCTGGGCTTGTTCATCGGCTCTAGCTCTTTCCGTTTCAGCTAATTGACGGGCTGTTTGGAGTTCCCGCTTGCGGCGAGATTCCTCTTCTTCTTGGCGGGCGACACGGGCAGCCAGGCTGGCAGCCAGAAACTGCTTTTCATCCTGAGTCAAAGCCAATTGGGTCTCCTCCGACCAGGCTCCAAACTGGTCCAGCCGAGAGCCGCGCAGGAGGTAAGCGTCGTCTTTTTCGGCCGTTTTCCATTCCCCAGCCGTCTGCGCCAACAACCGTTGGAGTCGAATATCATCTCGGCTTTGCTCCAGCCAACCTCTTAACCGAGGCCACTCCCTGAGCAGCGCTTCGTGGGCGACCTCTATTGTTGGCGTTCGACTAATTGGGTCGCGGTCGAATGTCAGTAGCCGCGCCTGCCCAAATTCTTCAAGAACAGTTTCCAACATTGAACTGTGAAGACCAAGTTTTTCTAACTCCGTTCGCAGAACCCGGCGGCGGGTATCTTCAGTTCCCTCCCCTAAAGTAACCAATCGCAAGAAGAGTTGCTTGGAAGTTGGCTCATGTTCAGTACAAGTGATCTGATATAGAATAAAAAGCATGGACTTTCCAATAGTAGACCTAATGGATAGGGTAGCCTGCGAGAAATGGATAGAAAGATACTTTCACCCTGGTGGCTTAAAATGTCCGCATTGCGACGCGCCCTTTGAGCAGGGGTTGTGGTTTCGACGAACTGAGCTGAGCGACCTGGATGTTTACCGCTGTCGGAATTGCAAAGGCATCTACAATTTGTACAGCGGCACGATATTTGAAGGTCGCTACTTTACCCCGGAGCAGACAGTCTTGTTTATCCGAGGAGTGTGTCAGGGAAAACCAACGGCTAAGTTGGCGCGAGAGTTGGGCATCAGCCGGACAACGGCAACTGAAGTTCGGCGATTGTTGCAAGCCAATGCTGAACGAGAGCAAGAGACAAATCCGTTGGATGACCTGGAAGTAGAAACGGATGAGATGTTCCAGAATGCGGGGGAAAAAAAGCGATTGGCATGGCGACCCGGATGACCCACCTCGACGACGAGCGAACAAACGGCGCGGACGAGGCACCTTTGCCAATGACCGCCCGCCAATCTGTGCTGTGATAGGTCGAGAATCACGCCAGGTACGTATCCGAGTGATGAAAAACACCAAAGGAGTTACCTTGTGTTCATTTGTTGAGCAGTTTACCAAACCAGATGCCACTTTATACACCGATGAATACGACAGTTACAATCGCCTCAAGCGTGTTCGCCTGACCGTTTGCCATAGCGACAACGAGTGGGCGCGAGATGCTGATGGGGACGGTATCCGAGAGGTTCATGTTAATTCCAACGAAGGCGGCTGGACAGGGTTACGCAATTTTCTACGACCTTTTCGTGGGGTTCATAAGAAATATCTCTCTGGTTATGTGGCTATCCATGAATTTGCGGTTAATCATAAACAAGTTACTCCGAATTTTGTCGCTGCTCTTGTCCGTCTTCACTAGTTCTGAACATGAGCCTGGAAGTTTCTCGGCCGTTTTGATCCAATGAGCCATAAATTGCCTCAGCCTTTCTACCCAGAGCGCCCTCAACACCCCCAATAGTTTTGTAAGCCTCTTTAGCAATCAGACCACCCTCCCGACGCTCAAACAGCTCCGTCAACGCATATTGGAGCAGCGGCAGCGCCCCAAGCTGGTCGGCCACATCCCCAACAATCGTCGTCATCAGGTCATCTTCAATTCGAACCCCCATTCGGCGGGCCGGTTCCCGAACAGCCCAGGTCAACTCACTGTGGTTCAACGGCAGGACGATTTCGGTATTATCCTTAATAATCTGTCCCCACGCTTGATGCAGTAACGGCCGGTCATAAAAGTCAGCCCGCAAGGTAATAACTACCCGCAACGGGCTGCGCGGGGCCGTTAATGCTGCCAAAAGACTATCAAGGAAAAATTCTCGCCGTTTGGCCGACCCAACCATCGTGAACAGCTCCTCAAACTGGTCAATTATCAACAGCAGTTGGGGTTGGGAACCATTCCCATCGGGCAAAATACGGCGTATGGTTCTCAACATCCCCCGTGTATCCCGTTCCATCGGCTCAACCAGGCTGGGTGGTGGGTCAACGGCAACAGGCCATAGGGCCAGTTCCAATTCTTCCAGGGGGTGGGTACCAGGGACCATCTCGGCCGTAAACCAATTCTCCGACCCCCGCAGCGCCCCATTCCTTAAGGCAGGAATCAACCCGGCTTTGACCGCGCTGGACTTGCCGCTGCCGCTGGGGCCGACGATAGCTAAGAAGCAGCTGGAGGATTCGCCTAATCTGTCCACAAGCTGCTGAACGAGATTATCACGGCCGAAGAAGTCATCAGCATCCGCCTCCTGAAAAGCCCGCAGCCCCTTGTATGGGTTATAGATTTCCGCGACTTGAGGGAGCAGTTCGGCCGAATCCGGTTTGTACTCAACAGCTGGGTGGCCCACTGCCGCAAAAAATGCGTCGGCCATCTCCTGTGTAGTAGCGTACCGTTCGGCCGCTTTCTTGGCAGTCGCCTTTTGCAAAACGGTATCAACAGCTACAGGAATATCAGGTCGAGTCGCGGAGACCAATGGCATAGCGGTGTTGAGCTGGTTATGGAGCAGATTGGCAATGGAATCATCAGCAAACGGTTTCTCACCAGTTAAAATTTCATAGATAATGGCCCCCAGACTGTAAATGTCCGATTGGGAAGTGACCTCGCCGCTGAGGATCTGTTCCGGTGAAGTATAGTCCAGCGTGCCAACGACAGCGTTTTCAGAGGTCATCTGCTCCTGGCTCAACAGGTCTTTAGCGATACCAAAATCGGTCAGATAAGCATTGCCGGACTCATCCAGCAAGATATTCCCCGGCTTGATGTCGCGGTGAACGATACCCTGCTGATGGGCAACTGAGAGCGCATCAGCAATCTGGTTGAGGAGACCGGCGGCCTGGGTTAGCTCCCAGGCACCGGTCTCCAACGCTGAGAGGAGGCTGCCATGCCGCATATAGCGCATGACAAGGTAAGCGCCGTTGGGGTCCCGCCAGTAATCGTAGAGGGGGACGATGTGAGGGTGTTCCAGCCGCGCCACAATCTGAGCTTCGGCCTCAAATCGTCGGATAAAATCAGGGTCATCGGCATACTGACGGCGGATGACCTTGACCGCCACCTCACGGCCAATGACCGGCTGGATGGCCCGATGCACAGCCCCATGCCCCCCCTCGGCTATCAGCTCTTTCAATTCATAGCCCCGAACATCCTGTCGCTCAACTGCATGGAAGTTAAGGTCTCCGGCCAGGATTTTGTCGTACAGTTCGGTAGTGCGGGTGGTGGGGGCCATACCTAATTCTTCGGTCAGGATGCGGCGGCACTTTTCGTAAGTAGCTAATGCCTGCTCCCGACGGCCGTTCAAGGCGTGAATTTCCATCAGTTGACGGTAAGCACCCTCATTGAGGTTGTCGATTTGTAGCTGGCGTTCGGCCGTTTGTTGGGCCTGCGGATACACCTTCCGACGAATAGCCATCGTCGTCAAAATAGCCAACGCATCCAAAGCACGGCGGCGGTAATGCTCCCGCCGAGACTGTGCCCAATCCTCAAAGTCATTGCTATCTTCCAGATAAAAATCGTTCAGAAAATCACCCTGGTAGAGGGTGGCAGCCTCTTCATAACCTTGGCGACAATCAGAGCAGAAAAAGAGGTCGGGATGGTCGTGGTTAGCAGCCTGATCCAGCAGCCCCTCAAAACGGATGACATCGGTTTGGACATCGGCGGCGGGGTTAAACTGAATCTCCTGGCGGTTGGCAATGACGGGGTCAACGGCCGTTTCCCCATTCCTACCTCTGACCCCTGGAATATCCTGTCGCAGTTGGTAGAGCGTCTGGCGCAAGTTCGCCCTGGCCGACTTCTGAGGCATTCCAGGCCATAGAAGCGTCATTAGCTTTTCCCGATTGTGCGCCTGTCTGGGTTGTGCTGCAAGGTATATGAAAAGAGCCTGAGTAGCTTTGGTACGGAAACCAGGCAGGGTTTGATTACCAAATTGGGACTTAAAGGAGCCTAGTAAGGTTATGGTGAGGGCGTGCATCATTCCTCCTTTTTTGCTAATCCGCAGATTAGCAAATTGTCGCAGATAAATTGTTGTCAGTTTAACTGGTGCTGATGGCTTGGCGTCAGCAGTCGAGGACAGTTTAGCACATTTTTAAAGGAAAGAGGGGATTTGCTGACGGTTTGGGGGAATTTGCTGACAGTTTTTGGGGTGAAATTGGCATGCTGATGATTTGCTGATGCGGTTCTGATGCTTATATAGGGATGGCTGATGGCTTTCTGACGAGTTGCTGATGCCTCCGGGCGAGATTGATTTTAAGTCAAACACGGAGGTTTTAGACATGGCTCGGATAATTATTTTAATCGGACTCGTCATCGCAATTGTTTTATCAGGGACAATGTTTTTGCCAGGGTTGGCAATGGAAGTGGTTTTGGCCTCAAGTAGTGAGGTTGATTTGCAAACCAGGCAGAAGGCGCTGGCCTCGACGGTTCAGATACTTTTACTGGCCCCGGTCTTGGATGGGCAAGGGCAGCTGGTCATTTTAGAGAATGGCAGCGAACGGCAGATACAGTACCAGACTGGAGAAGGGTTGGGGACGTTGGCTTGGATGAATAATGAATTGGTGATTGTCACACACGACCATTGGACAATACTCAATTCACAACTGGCAAAGGCCCGTTTCTACAATGCCGCTAACGAACTACTAGCAGAAGTAAGCGGCGCGGATTTCCTGAGCCTCATTCGCTCGCGGGATGGCGGCACGATGATTTTAACGGCTCCTACAGGATTGATGGAAACTGGTTCTCTAGCAACGGCCGAAATCGGCGACAGTCAGGCAGCAAGTTGGGGCAAGACAGTAACTGTGGTCTATCGCAACCCGGAAACTTAGGCGCTGGATGTGAAAGTGATGGTAGTGCGAGAAACGGCCGAGTACCAGGGCCAAACATCCTACATCTTGCAAAGTTCAGAAGGCACAGTTGTCGTCCCCGGCAACTCCGGCGGTGGCATCTGGTTCGACGGCCGTTTAGTCGGCAACATGTGGACGACCATGATAGCCGATAACGTGAAAGACGGTAGTAGTGAGACATTGAACATAAGCCGGGGGGCGAGAATTGATAGCTAAACATCCCGGAGGTTGGATGGGAGCATAGAGCGCCAGATGGCGCTAAACTTCCTCTAGTAGAAAGAGCCGGAGGGTAATCCGGCTCTTTCTATATTTATAATTCAGTTATCAGTGATTATCTGTCCATCCGCGCTGCTACTCCCCCTTCCCCTTCCTCAAATTTTCAAAGAAATCTTCCATCGTATCCCGCTTTTTATCCTGGCGCTTGAACATCTTTTAACTCCCTTTCCAATTAAGTAGAAGACACCCTCGACTCAGCTAACAATTCATCTATTCGCTCCCAATCTAAAACGGCCGAAGTTACCGGCCAAAGATGGACAAACCGCCGAAACAATGCCACATCCCTGAGCGTGGCACTAAAAAGCATCCCCACTGCCAACCAAGCAATTGCCCCCAGCCCCGCCGTCGGTGCAATAAGCAACAGCAAAATGACCAAAAAACCTGGAATAAGATAACGCTTAAACAGATTTCGCCGAATGAGAAACCATATTGTCGGCGGCGATGACCGATACTGGACATACAATTTCAAATTTTGTCTCTGTACTTTTGTCAGTTCCATTCGCCTTTCCACTACCTCAATTAACCTTCAAACAAATCATCGGCTGGCTTCTCTGCAAGCGCTTCCGACGGTGTTGGCATCACCTGAATAAAATATTCATGTCCAGAAGTTTGAATCATCAACTCCTTCGGAATCTTACTGAAGAAACTATCCTCACCAAACTGGGTCTGGTGAGCCATCATCGCCTCGCTCCGGGTATCATAATAGTCTCGCACATCTAACACATGCGTAACGGCCGCTTCCGTTTCAAGCTGCTTCTCTTCAGGAATACCATCCCCAAAGCCCCCTTCCTCAATATAGCCCGCTTCAATCGCCTGCTCAACCATCGCCCGAAACTTGCTAAAGGGGATAACGGCATGATAAAGGCGGTCAGGCTGCCAGGCATCCCCCGCCTCAGGATAAGCGCTGCCGTCGGCCGCCAGCGGAAAAGCGGCCGTTGCCCATTCACTCACGAAAATATGGTCCGGGTGTCCGTACCAGCCAAATGGCTCAAATGTAACCACAGCATCAGGCTGGAATCGCCGAATTAGGGCCACGATTTTACCAGTCACTTCGGCCGTATCGGCCTGCACCAACGCGCGTGGGTCTTCATTTTCAGGCGTGCCATCCATGCCAGAGTCACGGTAATCCAAAAATTCAAGCTGTTGGATGCCAAGCCTGCGGCACGCCTCCTCCAGCTCCTTCTGTCGAACCGAGCCAAGATTTTCGGCCGTTGCCAACGTCGGGTCACTAATCTCTCCAACCTCCCCTCTCGTCGCACAAACAAGCATCACTTCGGTGTTATTTTGTGCATAATATGCCAGGCTGCCACCGATAGCGCCCTCATCGTCAGGGTGGGCAAAAATTGCCATTAATTTTTTCATAGCGCCATTTTAATCCAAGCCCCCCTAAAAGAAAACACCCTCTAGGCAAAACACCAATCGACTATCATCAACCATCCAATGCAAACTGCCCACTGTTCACTGCCCCCCGTTCAGGTATAATAAAAAAATGACCCAAACAAACATCTTACTGGTCGACGACCACGAGGTGGTTCGCCTTGGACTAAAAAGTTTAATAGACCGCCATGATAATTTCAAAGTTGTAGCAGAAGCGGCAACCGAAGAGGAAGCTGTTGCCCAGGCAGTCAGCCATGAACCGGATGTCATCCTGATGGATATCCGGTTAGCAGGAGGGAATGGCATCGACGCTTGTGAAAAGATAATGGCCCAACTACCGCAAACCAAAATCATCATGCTCACCTCCTATGCCGAAGACGAGATGCTCTTTGCCGCCATTCGCGCCGGAGCGGTCGGCTATATTCTCAAGCAGGTTGGCGGCAACGACGTTATCCGGGCCATTAAATCAGCCATGCAGGGCGATGCCATGCTAGACCCCTCTCTAACTCAGCGGGTCTTTTCCGAAATGCGCCGTTCCATCCAAAAAGAAGAAGCCGCCTCCTTCAACGACCTGACCAAAAAAGAGATGCAGGTCTTAGGCCAAATTTCACTTGGCAAGACAAATCGAGAAATTGCAGAAACACTCTTCTTAAGCGAAGGAACCGTCCGCAACTATGTTAGCAGCATCTTATCCAAACTGAGCGTCGCAAATCGAGCCGAAGCCGCTGCCTACGCTATCCAACATCATCTGAAAGATTACCTATAACGGCCGATGTCAACACCCAAAACGGCTCCCGAAAACCAAGAACGTCAACTAGAGGCCCTCAACCAGGCCGCCCTAGCCATATCCAGCGAATTAACCCTGAGCCGCACCCTCCAGCAAATTGTCGATTCCCTGCGAGAACTAACGGGCGCCTCATATGCCGCCCTTGGTGTTCCAAACAGTGATGGCTACTTAGATGAATTCATCTACAGCGGCCTTACGGTAGAGGCCGCCCTGGCTATGGCCCATTTTCCAAAGGGGTTGGGGTTGTTAGGCGCATTGTTCCAAGAAAGGGTCTCCATTCGCGTTCCAAGCATAAGTGATGACCCTCGTTCAGCAGGCTTCCCAGAGGGGCATCCGCCAATGGGGCCATTTCTCGGCGTTCCCGTCTTAGCAAGAGAGGAGGTACTGGGCAATCTGTACCTGACCAACGAGGTCGGCGGCCATGAATTCACTGAAACCGACCAAATCATGGTCGAGCGCTTTGCCGTCCATGTTGCCGTTGCCATTCAAAATGCCCGGTTGTATGAAGAAGTCGGCCGTTTAGCCATCATTCAAGAGCGCAACCGAATTGGAATGGATTTGCATGATGGCATTATTCAGTCCATTTATGCAGCCGGACTCATTCTAGAATCGGCCAAATTGCGACTGCCCCCAGACGCTGCCGATTCAGACCACCTTCTAACCAGGGCCATCGACAATCTGAATGGAACGATTCGAGACATTCGGAACTACATTTTAGACCTCCGTCCAAGACGCTTTGAAGGTGACCTGGTAGAAGGCGTGGCTCGTCTAGTACGCGAATTCCAGGCCAATACAATGGTCGAAGTCTCGTTGTCTATCAACTTAGACGATGCCCAAGAGCTAAAAAGCGCCGTCGCCCGAGCCTTATTTTTAACCACCCAAGAAGCATTAGCCAACGTAGCTCGACACGCCAAAGCAAATAAGGTGATACTAGAGCTAAAAAGAGTCGGAACGGCCGTTCATCTAAGCATCATTGATGACGGGATAGGCTTTGACACCACCCGCCACAATCACACAGTCGGTCATGGTCTATCAAACATGCGTAGTAGAGCCGCCTCCCTCAACGGCTCCTTTGAATTAACATCATCCCCCAACCAGGGAACAAAACTAGACCTTTATCTACCCATTCGCTAACAGCGCTATCCAACATTTCCCCCCAACTTGCCTATTAATTCGTGTCATTGGTGTAATTCGTTGCAAAAAAGTTAAGTGATAAAGCCATTTGTCACATTCGGTTGCAAATTTGACACATGATTCAAAAAGTCAGTAATAGTAACGATACCAACCAAAATCCCACTTTCCACCACTGGCAACGCCCCAAATTTATAGATACTCAACATTTCAGCCGCCTTATAAGCCGGTGTATCAGGGGTAACGGTTATTAGATTAGATGTCATTATCGCTTCGGCAACCATAATTTCAGCCACATCATCTTCATCCATTTGTGCCTGAAGAACAAGGGGAGACTTCAATGTCAAGCGCACATCCCGGTCTGTGACCAAACCAATCAGCTTTCCCTCATCAACAACAGGCAGTTGGCGGCAGCCCTCCTTTTGCATCAAGGAAAGGATACGTCGGAGCGGTGTGTCGGGGGCAATCGTTCGGGGATCAACGGTCATCAAATCATTAACAGTTAACATCTGAGATTCCTTTATGATGGTTGAGCTACTCAGCACGCTCATAACTGCTGAGAACGTTCATATAATTCGCCCGTTCAAGGGAGGCTAAATTTGTAGTTGGATTTGGGGCGGCCGTTCCCATCCCATCTCGACCCAAACAACCTAGAATATCGTCTAGCTTTTCTACCTCATGTTGTTCGAGCCATTGCTCCAAGTCAGCCAACACCACTGCCAGATAGGAGATACCATTTTTAAGGAGAGCGGAAGTCATCATGGCGACATTGGCCCCGGCCATCAAACATTTAATAACATCTTCGGCCGTATGTACCCCACCAGTCACCGCAATGTCGGCATCCAACTGATTGAACAGCAGGGCCACCCAACGTAATCGCAGTCGTAATTCGGCCGAACTACTCAAATCAAGGCTCGGCTCAATGGTGCGTGTCTCAATATTAAAATCAGGCTGATAAAAACGGTTAAACATGACCAAACCATGAGCGCCTGCCTTTACCATTCGCTGCATTATATTGGCCGGAGAGCTGAAAAACGGGCTTAATTTAACAGAGACGGGGATACGAAGCAGCGCCAAATTCACCTCTTCTATCAGCCGTAGATAGGCGCTTTCAATTTCGGCGGCATCGATATACGGCCGAGTCGGCAGATAATATACATTAAGCTCCAACGCATCAGCCCCCGACGACTCCAAAATACGAGCGTACCGCGACCAACCTCCTTTCCGATGAGCGTTCAAGCTGGCAATAACAGGAATATTCAATGCCTTCTTTGCCTCATATAAATGAACGAGATAGTTGCTAACCCCCTGATTATAGCCCTCCATTTCGGGGATGTGCTGGAGCGCCTTCGGCAAATGCTCCCTAAATTCTGGCAAATAATGACTCGGAACCATATCAGCGATACGGATTTGCTCCTCAAACAGTGACGGCAAGATAACGGCCGCTGCTCCGGCTCGTTCAAGCGCCTTCAAATCAGAAAGGGAGCTGGTCATGGGGGAGGAAGAGGCAACAATCGGGTTTTTCAAACTCAATCCAAGATAGGTCGTCGATAAATCAGTCATACTGTCTCTCCAAAGTAGTAAGCATCATGTTATAAAGTCAGTTTACAAAAGGGCAATACCGTTTTCGAGTGACAAATGTCACCAATTATTCGTGATTTCTGCTAATATTGGGCATGCCTAAGAAATGGAGGAACATTAAATGCCCTGGATTGAAGTAATCTCCCTAGAAAAAGCGCGGGGGATGTTGAAGAAGGAGTATGAAGCTGCCCTCAAACGGGCCGGACGAATCTGGCACATTGTTAGCATCATGAGCCAGAACCCCCGCTCCATGAAAGCGTCAATGGATTTCTACAGCGCCATCATGTTCGGCCGTTCCCCCCTGAGCCGCAGCCAGCGAGAGATGCTGGCCGTTGTCGTTTCGGCCGTTAACGGCTGCGTCTACTGAATCCGGGCTCACGCTCACGACCTCCGGGCTGAGGTCGCCAACGATTGGGGATTAACCGATGAAGCCGAAGCCAACCAGGTCGTCCATCTCATTGCCTCCGACTGGCGAAAAGCACCCTTGAATACGGCCGACCAAGCACTTTGCACTTACGCCGAAAAGCTAACCCTCACGCCCGCCCAAATGACCGAAGCCGACATCACCGCCCTCCGCGACCAGAGCTTCGACGACCGCGCCATCCACGACGCCACCCAGGTTGTCAGCTATTTCAACTACATCAACCGCATTGCAGATGGGTTGGATGTTGAGGTTGAAGGGTTTATACGGCCGTGGGAAATGGGAGTATAAGCAGAGACCATCTATCTAAATAATTTTTTGGTGTATGACATCTTGAAATAGTTTGACTTATGCCTTATAATGTACGTACTTGCATATTACTTATGAACGTACGGAGGCAGGATGAAATCAGTCACACCAACTCAATTAAGGGCAGATATCTACAATCTTTTAGACGAGGTCCTAGAAACGGGTATCCCTCTCGAAGTAAGAAAGGGGGACAAGAAGCTAACAATTGTACCAAAAGAAAAAGTTGATAAATTCCAGAATCTAATCTACCGACCTGATATTATCCAGGGCGACCCAGAAGAACTGGTTGATTTGAGCTGGGAAGAAGAGGTAAACCTTGATTTACCTTGATACTCATGTTGTCGTCTGGCTGTATTCAGGTCTAAAAAATAAATTTAGCCAGGAAATTCAGGAACTTATCAACCGAAATCAGATTTTTATTTGTCCGTTGGTTCGGTTAGAGCTGCAATACTTATATGAAATCAAGAAGATTTCTTCTGCACCAGATATAATCGTAACAGATTTATCTTCCCGTATAGGCTTACAAGTTGATAACGAGAATTTCAATAACATCGTCACCGAAGCAATGACAATTTCGTGGACCCGTGACCCCTTCGATAGACTGATTGTCGCAAATGCGGCCGTAAACAACAGTATTCTTGTTACCAAAGATAGAATAATTATGAAGAATTATTCTATGGCAAAGTGGTAATTGGCTATTCCTATTCACAACAACAGCAAAACTTACTAACTTGGAGGATGCCAGCCAGCCAACACCCACCTGCGACGAGCACGCATAAAATGCTCATTATTCAAATTTAGTGCAACCACTGTAACTCGTCCAATAGGGGTAATCCCGACTATTTTTACACCACCAGAATCCCACTGAAAATGCTCTTGCCATAATTGATGTCGTGGATTAAATAGAGGAACTTCTTGGCCACTCTGAACATCAATGCCTCCAATTTTTGTAGCCTTATATCCGTTGCACAAAGGGCAGGCCAACCAAAGATTATCTTCGACTGTCTCTCCATTAGCTGCTAACGGAATGATATGCTCGATGTGCATAGGCATCGCTGTGAATTCTTGGGCCGTGAGGCAATATCCGCAGCGAAAACCAGCGTCTTCGGCTATCTTTTTACGCAAGGAAGCTGAAATGTAGGTACTAGACAAGATGTCGGCTCTTAGATTCTACTACTTTTGAACGGGTACCTTATATCCCCTGCGAGCCAACAACAACCAAGCATGAGATTTATGAACAAGTGTACGGCCGTATTCGTCCATTAAAAACCGAAGCCGAGTCAATTCCGCATCCACCAATTCGCCTGCACTTTGCCGCTCAAGCAATGTCTCTAACTCAGCCTGTTCCTCAGTAGAGAACCCTTTACTCGATTCTTCCCACAAAGTCGTATCATCAAGGGTAGACAAATAGGCCAAACTACCTGCTTCGTCAGGCTCTAAATCATCTAATGGAGGTAAGGTATGATTCAGGCTATCTTGTACAATTTCTTCAATCGGCCGTTTTGTAACCTCAGCAACTTGCCTTGCCGAACGATAAAGTGACTCAGGTAATTCGAGTGTAATTCTTTGTGTTGTCATTATCTAGTCCTGACTCATTATAAAGATAAACCTTAGTCTATAGACTCTATTATACCATATTGATTATCAAACAAGGTACGGTAGCGGGTCTACAACATCATTAACGACGAAGCCCGAAAGGCCAAAGCCGGGGCGTTGGATCGTTAGGTGCAAATGAGTTCCGGCAGTTGGGTTTTGAGGTGTTGGGGGTGGAAAGACATTTCCCGTGTTGCCCCCAAAGCCCAGAACCGTCTGGCCGCCGACCACATTCATACCGACGAAGATGCCAGGGGCGAAGTCGCGCAGATGCCCATACCAGGAGACATAGCCATTGTTGTGGTTGACCCGAACATATCGGCCGTATCCCTGCTGCCCAATGTCCCTGATTATCTCAATCGTCCCATCCAGCACCGGCACAATCGCATCGCCATAATTAACAAACAGGTCAATACCCTCATGCAAGCCATAACTACGTTGCTCCCCAAAGTAGTAATTGATGCGTAGATTTGCCCCCTGAATCGGATATTTGAACTCCGGCCGTTGCAAATCCTGGTTCAGCCGCTTCACCATATCCAAAATAGGGGCCATATCCTTCACCGCCCACTCGTCCCCATCCCAGCGGTAAACGGTTAGGGCTGCAATCTGCTGTTCGCCCTGGCCGTTCCAACCCCAGGCCGCTTCGGCCGCTGCCCGAATAGCGGCCGCTCCCTCATTTGGAACCCAGCCCAACGGCCCATTGATACTTTTCCAGATGTGATTAAATTCAGAGATAATGACCGGCTTCGCCCGATAGCTGCCCGGCAAATCTTCCATCAACGATTGAACACAGCCCAGGAAATTGAGGAACTGCCAGGTCAGAGGCGCGTTCTGGAACTTGGCCCGCGACCAGGGCAGCAGGGGGTCTGGGCCACGAACATAGCCGTGCATATCGACAAATTCGGCCGTTGTTGCATTAGCCCAAATTCGCCGGAACCAATCACGGTTGTCCGACCCCGGCCCGAAGAAAGGGTCAACGGGCGCGGGAGAGAATCGGCCGTTCAATCCATTTCGCACCTGATTATAAACCTGAGCCGTCCGCTCTGGAGTCAGCCCACCGGTCGGCCATTCACGCGGATTATTCGGCTCATTACCCACCGTCCAACCCCAAACCCCCGAACTTTGCTGAATCGTCTGACGACAAGCATTCACAAACAACGTCTGGTCGTTGCCCGCAGGCGGCAGCGTTCCCCGCCCGCCCAAATCGGTCGACCAGGAATACCGTAAATTGATAACCACATTAAGGCCAGCCGCCGCAGCAGCCTGGAAGTTAAAGGAATGAGCCTGGTCTTCGATGAAGGCAATGACATAGACCCAGCCCGTCAAACCATTATTCATCATCCATTGGCAAGCCGGGCCAGGGCCGTCGTTAATGGCAATGTCGTGCATTCCCATCAGGGGTGTTGAGTTGGCTTGCCCCCCACCCAATCTAGCCTTTAGCTCAGTCGGCGTCGCGGCATTAATCGGCTGATAAGTAACCCCCGGATAAAAATCCTCATAAAATCCTGCCAGCCCCCGACTATCTGTGCCTGGCCCCCAGGCCGCCGGATTAACAGCAATAACCGTCCGTTGGTCTAAGTCACCTATGCCAGCATCATCCGCGCTGCTGCCCACCGAAAAACGGTCTTGGTCCCAGGTTGCTTCAATAACCGCCCTGGCCCAAGATTTTCCTGCGCCGGGGGGCAAAAGGACATAAGTTCGGCCGTATTGCACTCTCGGCTTGCCCCGTCCAGGAAAGGGCTGGGTACTTTGCGTCGGCGGCTTTTGGGCAATGGCCCCCAAATCACGCCGCAGCTCTTCGGCCGTTCTGGCCGTCATCCCCTCAAATTCAACCCCTGAATACTCATTGTTGAAGAAATCTTTCAGCGCCGTGCCATCATCGCCTGCCCAATTGCCAGGATTAACGGCCACCACCTTACGCTTGTCCAGATTGCCAATACCAGCATCATCAGCGCTGCCCCCAATCGTGCGGCGGAACTGCCAACTTGCATCAACGGCCGCTAAGGCCCACTCCATATCCGCATCGGGCGGCAGCAAAACATAAACACGGTCATACTGAACTCTTGGGTCTCCACGGGCCATGTACTACACTTCCTCCTACGAAATATACTCACGTAACAGCTGCAAAAGGGAATCTGTTTCTTCCTCACATACCATCCCGCCTTTCATGATTATAATAGATTGTTTACCATACTACTATGTCTTAATAATTGATACATTGTAAGCCATGATTTGGACATCACGAGTGACTAACGTCAGCTTTTCAATCTTTGCCTGGGCAATTAATATCCGGTCAAAGGGATCATAATGATGCAACGGCAAGGCTTCTGTTTCAAGTGCATGAACGGTTGTAATATCAAGGGGCGTAAAGCGGTGCAATCTAAGTTCTTCAAGGTAATTTCCTTTCGGCAACTTCAATTTTCCTAGCCTTTTTTTAATGGCAATCTCCCATGCTGTGGCAGCGCTTACAAAGACAACATTTCTACCATCTACAATGGCAGAACGTGCATTTGCTGAAAGATTAGGATGATTTTCAATCGCCCACAAAAAAGCATGGGTATCAAGAAGTAGGTTCAAGGCCACCCTCTTCTCCCATAAAGAGAGCCAGAATCTCATCTGATGATTCATCGAAATCATCAGATATCCAAATTTTTCCGCGCCAATTACCAACACCTAACTCTCGTGGGGCGGGATCAAGATGATAAGGGACAAGCTTAGCTACTGGTTTGCCAGCTTTCCCAATAATTACTTCTTCTCCATCGATTACTTTTTCAACTAATTTCGATAGGGTTGCTTTTGCTTCTGAAATATTTGTGATTTGCATAAATACCTCCTAACAAGCAGTATAAGTATATTATGGTCTAGTCTGGTCTAGTCTGCAAATCGGTTTTTTCGAGCAAATCGTTGCATATATTTATGAATAGACTCCCACTGAATCCTCGTTGTCTGGGTCTTTACTTTCTCCGCCATAGCGAAATTGGGTTTCATACAAAGTGGTATAAAGGCCATCTTTTGCGAGCAGTTCAGCATGGGTGCCAGATTCAGCCAATCGGCCGTTTTCCATCACCAATATCTTATCCGCCGCTAAAATAGTAGACAGGCGATGGGCAATAACTAAACTGGTACGCCCCTCCATCACCCGCTTCAACGCATCCTGAATCAACGCCTCCGACAAGGAATCAAGGTGCGAAGTCGCTTCGTCCAATACCAGGATGCGTGGGTCTTTTAGGATGACGCGGGCAATGGCAATCCGCTGCCGCTCACCCCCGCTCAGTCGATACCCCCGTTCCCCAACCACCGTATCAAATCCATCCGGCAAATCAGCAATGAAATCATAGATATTGGCTGCCTTAGCCGCCGCAATAATCTCAGCCTCGGTCGCATCCGGCCGGGCATAGAGCATATTGGCTTTAATCGTATCATAAAATAGATACGTATCCTGCGTCACCATGCCAATACCATCCGCCAAAGATTCTAGCGTCACATCTTTCAAATTATGACCATCAAGCAAAACACGGCCGTCCGTCGGATCATACAAGCGCGGAATAAGATAAGTAATCGTCGTCTTGCCCGCCCCACTTGGCCCAACCAAAGCCACCAGTTGGCCCGGTTCAATCGAAAAGTCAACATCATGCAACACCAGGCGTGGGCCTGGCGCGACCTCTTCCTCTGTTAAATCCTGAGTTCCATTCGTTTCTTGCCCATTGGCCCGCTCCTTATCTTTACCCCTTTTCAACAAGGCGCTGCGGTCTGCTCCCCAGCCAAAGCGGGTCACTTCCCCTAAACCGATTGCATCCTTATCCGCATCTTCATAGCTGAAATTAACATTCTCAAAGACGATTTGACCTTGAACGGCCGATAACGTCACCGCCCCTGGCTGTTCAACGATCTCAATGGGAATATCCAGCGCTTCAAAAACCCGTTCAAAGCTAACCATGCTTTGGGCAAATTCAACCGGGGCATTGGTCAACGACATCAGCGGCCCATAAAGCTGAGTCAGGTAGGTGCTAAAGGCCACGATGGTTCCGATAGTAAAGGTGCCACCCAACACCAGATGGCCGCCAACCCAAAAGACCAGGGCCGAACCAATGGCGCTCGCCACCCCCAACCCCAGGAAAAACCACTGGCTGACAACGGCCGAACGCACCCCAATATCCCGCACTTCGGCCGCATCTTGAGCAAACTTGTTAACCTCATACTTTTCACGGCCGAATAGTTTCACCAGCAACGCCCCGCTAACATTCAACGTCTCATTCATGCTGGCGTTCATCTCAGCATTTAGTTCCATCGACCGTCGCCGAATATCTCGCAAAATACGGCCGACCCGCCTGGCCGGAATGACAAACAAAGGCAGCACAACCAACCCCAAGAGCGTCAACCGCCATTCAAGAGCTATTAAGATACCCAAAATACTCACCAACGAAATGATGTTAGAGACAATGGTTACCAACGTCCCCGTCACCGCCCGCTGCGCCCCAACCACATCATTGTTCAGCCGCGACATCAGCTCCCCTGTTCGGGTGCGAGTGAAGAAGCGGAGCGACATTCGCTGCATATGGTTATAAAGCGCCCGCCGCAAATCGAAGATAACCCCCTCCCCCACATTCGCGCTCAACCGTCGCTGAAACACCCCCACCAAGCCATTTATCAACGGCACACTAATCATGCCCAAGGCCAACAAATTCAATCGACTAGCATCTCGATCCGGCAATGCATTATCTATTAAATCTCGTATTAATAAGGGTGGTAAGAGCGAAAGAATTGTGATGACAATAATTGTCGAAAGCAATCCCAAAACCTGAAGCCGATACGGCCGTGCAAAATCCCAGACCCGCAGCAGCAAATGCCGCGACACCTTCAGCTTATCCTGCTTCTCATCATAACTTAAAAACGCCCACCATCCGCCACCATGAAAACCCATAATTTCTCCTGTCCGGTAGTCGGTAGCCGGTAATCTGTAGTCAGTAAACTAGCTACTGACTACCGGCTACTCCTTAAAATAACCCATTCGTCCGCCCCCCATCCACCTGCACCATCAACCCGGTCACATAACTCGCGGCAGGGGAAGAGAGGAAGGCAGCGACACGGCCGAACTCGTCTGGTTGTCCAATCCGGCCAAGGGGAATGGCGGCCGTCACTTTCGCCACCTCTTCCGCCACCGTCGTTCCGTTTCTTTTTGTATTGGCGGCCATCAACTCATCAACCCGCTCAGTGGCCGTCCAGCCCGGTAATATCGAATTGACCCGAATACCATCCGGCCCCAACTCCTGGGACAAACTCTTGGTCAGCCCAATCACAGCCGGTCTAATAACATTCGACAAAATGAGATTCGGAATAGGTTGTTTCGCCGAAGTGCTGGTAATAGTCAAAACAGTGCCCGCCTCGCTATCTCGTAGATGGGGCAAGGCCTCTTGAATCAAAGCAATGGCGCTCATCAAAGTCAGGTTAACTGCCTTTTGCCAGGCCGCCAATTCAAACGAGTCAAAGCCGCCGCCGGGCGGCCCGCCAGCATTTGTGACTAAAATATCCAGCCCACCAAACGATTCGACCGTCATCGCCACCAGTTGGCGCACATCGGCCGTATTCGTCACATCAGCAAGCTGGCCCACAACGGCCGAAGTGCCAGCAACAGCCTGCAACTCAGCCACCGCCGCCTCCAACCGGGCCTCATCTCGACCACAGATAACCACCTGCGCCCCTTCCCGAACCAACTCCTTTGCCGTCGCAAAACCAAGACCACGAGATGCGGCCGTCACCAATGCAACTTTACCTGTCAATCCTAAATCCATGAATAACCTCCAGCCTCCTAGTATAGCGGCTGTTCCGCTGAGGAAAAACTGGTCATTAGGGTAGTTTCAGTCGTCAATATTTCAATCGGTGGGAACAAAGTAATCTGGCTTGGTTCAACGAAACGATTAATATTGATACTCTTTGGAGCATTATCAGTAGAGGTTGAATTATGAAAATTCAGAAAAGAATATCGGTACTGTTGTTATCATTACTGCTCGTTGGACTCGCAGCCGGATTAGCCCTGGCCGACTGGCAGGGAGAAGCCCTACTCGGCCGTCCGCCCATCTCGCCAGCTAACCCACCAATCAGTCAACAAACTACAACCGGACTCGACCCCCAAGCCTACCTACCCCTTACCATCAACCAACAAAGTTCCTCATCTTCCTGGCTCAATACCCAGAGTAGAAGTGAAGTCCGCAATTTTTATCTAACTGAATATATGGCCTCTGAAGGCGTTCCCAGCGGCTGGAACGGCAATCATGCTTCCTGTAACGCAGGTAGCACTTCGGCCGCTTTCAAAGCCACCATGTTAACCCGCATCAACTACTTCCGGGCAATGGCCGGAATCCCTCCAATAACCGCCTTCAAAAACGAATATAACAACAAAGCCCAGAAAGCAGCCTTGATGATGAGCGTCAACAGCGCCCTAGACCATTCCCCACCAATGAGTTGGACCTGTTATACAGCCGATGGGGCCGAAGGGGCTGGCAGCTCAAACCTGTTCCTGGGTGTCTATGGGCCAAGCGCCATCACAGGCTATATCCACGACTTTGGGGGCGGTAATTTCCCTGTCGGCCACCGCCGCTGGATACTCTATCCCCAATCCCAATATCTAGGAACCGGTGACATCCCCGCAACTGGATTTCCCGCCTCCAACGCTCTTTGGGTCTTCGACCTCGACAATATGTGGGGGCCACGCCCAGACACCCGCGAAGAATACGTCGCCTGGCCGCCGCCCGGCTACACCCCCTATCAAGTCGTCTTTCCCCGCTGGTCGTTCGGCTTTGCCGGAGCCAACTTTTCCAACGCCAATGTAACTATGACCAAGAACGGCCAACCCCTCTCCCTCCAAGTAAATCCCGTCGTCAACGGCTTTGGTGAAAACACCCTCGTTTGGGAACCTAACGACACCTTCGGCCAAGCCCCAGCCAGCGACATCGTGTATACTGTCACCATCACCAACGTCATCGTCAACGGCCAAAGCCGCAGCTTTAACTATCAAGTCATCATATTCAAGCCATGAGTGATGTATAATGTATTTTCATCGGTTTTCTACCGGAGATATATCATGACAAATCGAACTGTAACAATTCAAATTCCTGAACAAATATTACTCGCTGAAAAAACAGATATCGATTCTTTTGCCCGCGAACTACCTCTGCTTGCTGCTATGAAACTCTTTGAATTAGGAAGACTTTCCTCTGGTCGCGCGGCTCAGTTAGCAGGTGTTACAAGGGTTGAGTTTCTGATGTTACTTGAACGGTATAAGGTTTTTCCACTAGAAGCAGAGCTTAGCGACTTAGAAGCTATTTATGACCAAAGCGATTAGCAATACTTCTCCCCTACAATATCTGTATCGAGCTAACGCTATCCATTGGTTGCCACAACTTTATGAGGAGATAATAACGCCAGAGGCTGTTAGAAAAGAGTTAGAGGAAGGCAATAAACGGGGGTATGATGTTCCTTCGTTAACCAATTATCCCTGGCTTCAAATCATAAATCCAAAGCACACCCCTTCCCAATGGTTATCCTTGGATCTTGGTCCAGGCGAGTTAGCAGCAATGGCATTAGGGCTAGAAAATCCGTCACACATACTTATTCTAGATGATATGTTAGCTCGAAGAACGGCTCAAAACAGCCGGTTTAACTGTTTGGGGTACATTGCGGGTCATACTAGAAGCAAAATCTCAAGGTTTAACAGATAAGGTTGAACCAACTATTTCTAAAATGCAGCAAAACGGCATGTGGATTTCTGCTAAAGTTCGTCGACGAATCCTCGCTTTGGCTGGAGAATCAAGGTAATCGAATATCTAATCCTATTGAAATATTCAACAGCCATTGACCCCTTCAAAAAGCGCTTTGACGAAACAATTACTAGGTGCAAACTTGTCCCTGGCAATTTCTATCCTTCGGTCGTACTATCAAATAATTCGCCGGAACCCGCCCTTCCTCCCCATGAGAAAGCGGAATCGTGTTAATAGTCACATCGTTGCCCTGGTCGAAAATTTGCCATTTTTGTTCGGGGAAATGATTGCGAGCATCTTCCAACTTGAAGCCAATCGGCCGTATGCCATTCTCAACCACCTTATGCAGCAGCCGGGGCAAGGTCGAAGGGCTATCCCCAGGTAAGGTGCGGAAATAATCGAGGGCATCGGCCGTTAATTCAATCTGATATAACGCCCCACAACCACCCAAAAGCGTTGCCAACGAGCGCACAAAGTTCGGCCGATCTGGCTTCTGAATCACATGGAACACTCCCCGCATATAGACATTCATATCGCCAAACTCAGCATGTAAATCTTTAGCCTGTTCAACATCAGTCAGGTCAGCCACCCGGTATTCGATATTATCAAAATCGGCCGACTCCCTCCGGGCCAACTCAACCGCATGAACCGAGGCATCTACCCCAATAACACAGTCAAAATGTTTGGCTAAGAAACGTGTCTGACGGCCGTTTCCACTGCCCAAATCGAGAATTGGCAGCGACGGATCGATGTGCCGCCGAAACCGGGCCAAATCCGACTCAGCTCCCTCCGTCGAGACATTATCCCACAACACCTCACCCCCCGTTCCCGTGCTTTTAATAGAAGACCAATAGCTATTCCACTGCCCCTGATAATCACGTGGATTCCGATTCTTAATCGAGTAATAAATCAAGTTGCTGTATAAGCGAATTGAATTTGAAAGCATCATTTGAAACATTCCTTATCAATAAATAGTATCGGAAAACATCCATCACAAACGAAAGCGGTCGTGGTTATATAAAACATTTACCGATGAAGGCTAATATTTATTAAATAAATGCGGTGTGGGGTATTTATTCAGTCCTACGGGTCTTTGCCAATCTCCTGATATGCTAGCCCCTGTAAGAACATCTTCAGTTTCTCATATCGTCCCCCACCACTCAGTAAATCACTTGACAACCATACCGTTCACTTCGTTGCCCAAACAGTGATAACCTCCCAATTCACATCCAACCTACCATTACTGCCCACTGAAAACTGCATACCGTTTACTAACGACTGACCACCGATTACTATCTCCATTAGTACCCATATCTTGTTTCCGACAAATTCATTTTTAGGCTAAAATAACAGCATGGTAAAGCAGCTTGTGATTAACGGCCGTTATGAAATAAAAGATGCCAAAACCGCCCTAATTGGCGAAGGAGGCATGGGAACCGTCTATCAAGCGGTTGATTTACGAACCGGACAGCCGGTAGCCGTTAAACATTTAAAGCCAGAAATAGTCGCCAACGACCCCCAACAAGTCGAACGGTTTGCCAGAGAAGGCGAAGCCCTTCGCCAACTAGACCACCCCAATATCGTCAAAGTGTTAGCAACGGCCGAAGAAAACGGCCAGCATTACATCATCATGGAATATGTCGAAGGCGGCTCCTTACTAGCACTCATGAATCGCCAACGGCAGTTACCTTTGGAACAGGTCATCAATATCGGCCTTGAACTGGCCGATGCCCTAACTCGCGCCCACCACCTCCACATCATTCACCGCGACATTAAACCAGCCAACGTCCTACTCGCAGAAGACGGCACGCCTCGCTTAACAGATTTCGGCATCGCCCGCATTGGCGACCAAAGTCGAATTACCCAGGCAGGGACCCTAACTGGAACCTACGCCTATCTCAGCCCCGAAGCAGTGAACGGCCTCGTTGTAGACGGCCGGGCCGACATCTGGTCATTCGGGGTACTTCTATATGAAATGCTAACTGGTGAACACCCCTTCGAGAAGAATCAGCTAGCCGCCACCTTAAATGCCATCCTCAACCAAAAAGCCACCGATTTAGACCATTTCCGCCCAGACATCCCGCCCCTTCTGGCCCATCTGATTCAGCAGATGATGGTAAAGAACCGTGACAATCGTATCGCAAGTGTTCGATTAGTAGGCGCAGAATTGGAGGCTATCCAACAAGGGGTCGATACCCCCTCCGAAATGGTCAGCGGCTTCAGCTCCCGCTTTGCCACGCCAACCCCCAACAGCGCCCCAACCCCACGCCACAACCTGCCCAATCAACCGACCGCCTTTATTGGCCGGGCCAGCGAGTTAGCAGACATTGCTGACCGACTAAACAACCCTGATTGTCGCCTTTTAACCTTAGTTGGGCCAGGCGGCATCGGCAAAACGCGACTGGCGTTGCAAGCGGCCGAATCCGAAATCCCCAACTTCGTTAATGGGGTCTATTTCGTCGCTTTGGCCCCCTTGAATTCGGCAGAATCCCTTGTTCCAACCATAGCCGAAGCTATTAGCTTCTCCTTCTATCGCACCGACGACCCCGACGACCTCGGCCCCAGCCCCCGCCAACAGTTGTTAGATTATCTCCAAGAAAAACAAATCCTGTTGGTAATGGATAACTTTGAACATCTATTAGACGGCGCAAATTTACTCGATGAACTATTGAATGTTGCCCTAGATTTGAAAATCCTGGTCACGTCCCGTGAACGCCTCAATTTACAAGGTGAGTGGATAGTACAAATTGACGGAATGCCGTTTCCAGCCGAATCCGAGCCAGATGGGCATGGTACTGGGGCAAAGGCTTACAGTGCGGTGCAGCTCTTTCTAAATCATGCTCAACGAATCGATGCCTCATTTGTTCTGAACGACCAGAACGAAACGGCCGTCATCCACCTCTGTCGCTTGCTGGGCGGAATGCCGCTCGGCATTGAACTGGCGGCCGCCTGGGTCCAGATGTTAACCCCCAACGAAATTATCCAAGAAATCGAAACCAGCTTCGACTTTCTCGAAACAAACATGCGTAACGTTCCAGAGCGACACCGCAGCGTTCGAGCCGTCTTTGAATATTCCTGGAATCTGCTCCAATCGCAGGAACGCCAATTTATGGGTAAGCTCTCCGTCTTCCGGGGCGGATTCACCCGTGAAGCCGCTGGTTTCATTGGCATGAACGGCCGTCCAGTCGCCACCCTGCCACTCTTGTCCTCCTTAGTTGGCAAGTCATTGTTGCAGCGAAGTATAAACGGCCGTTACCAGCTTCACGAACTGCTCCGCCAATTTGCGGCCGAAAAGCTGGCCGCGCCAACGAACAACGGCAGCAGCCAAGATTCGGTCGAAACCCAGGCCCGAATAGCCGCCAGCAACGCCCACAGTCGCTACTATCTCAACCGTCTTGTGGCGCGAGAGCATGACCTAAACGGCCGAAAACAGCGGGCCGCCCTAGATGAACTTGAAATCGAAATCGAAAATATCCGAGAAGCATGGCGCTGGGCTGCCGCTCAATGCCAAGAACAAGCGGTCAGTGAAGCCCAGGCCGGACTCGCAAATCTATTCTGGGCCCAAAATTGGCTAGAAGAAGGGGTTGAACTGTTTGCCCAGGCAGCAAAAACATTCATTGACAACCAAGTCGATAACCAACTACTCATCACCCAGCTTCAAACCCAAGAATCAGGCTATCGTCTAATCATCGGCCAAAACAAGCGAGCGATAGCACAGTTTGAGTCAGCCTTAACCACCTTTTCCAAACTCAAATCTCCCTCCGATGAGGGCAATGTCTTAGCCTGGCTGGGCGTGGCAAAAGGCATAGAGGGACACCTAGATGAAGCTATCGAATTTCACAGCCGCAGCCTAGCCATTTATCGCCAACTAGAGGATGATAATGGTATCGCCGCCGCCCTCGGCCAGCTTGGCTTCATCGCCAACGAACAAGGCCATTACGACAAATCAATCGCCCTACAGACAGAAGCATTAGCCCTGCGCCGCAAAACAGGTTACCAGACCGCCATCATTGGCCTACTCAGCAATCTAGGCTTTGTCGCATACCGCCAGGGAAACTTAGAATCTGCCCGTGCCTACGCCGAAGAAGCATTGGCTTTAAATCAACTACTAGAAAATCAGGCAGGCATATCAACCGCCATTCGTCAGTTAGGGATGGTTGCTGGGCTTCAAGGCGATTACGAGCAGGCCTACGATAAATATCTCGAAACATTGACCATAAATCGGGAGCTAGGCAATCCAAATGCCATCGCCAACAGCTATACCAATTTAAGCCATATCACCCTCAAGATGGGCAACTATGCTGAATCTGAGACATTTGCGGCCGAACTATTAAAGCTTTCCGACAAACTCAACAACCGTTGGTCGGTGTTATACGGCCGTAACAATCTGGGCATGGCTGTCCTGAATCTCGGCCGTTATGACGAAGCCCGCCAACACCTCCTAACCGCTCTCGAAATAGCCCAAGGGATGCGAGCCATACCAGTCTCATTAGAATCTATGACCGGCCTCGCCCAGGTTCACCACCACAAAGGTGACAAAGCCTTCGCCCTCGAACTAGCTAGCTTCATCCTTCACCACCCTGCCCTCATCCACGACACCCGCGAGATGATACAGCCCATCTATGACCAATTGGCAGCAAAGGTAGATGAAGACACATTGAAAACGGCCGAAGCCCTCGCACATGACCGGGATGTTGATTGGTATTGGGAAAAACTCTTAGGGAAAAACTAAAGCAAGCCTGGTGCAATGCACGCTCGTGTGCATTGCACTACCCCATATTACGACTCGAAATAACATTGCTGATGAAGTCGTGCATTGTACCTTGTTGAGGATTAACAAATTAACACTGGCATAGTAGGGGCGTACCCTTGTGGTCGCCCTGGAAACAATACCAGTATTATTTAGGAAATATCCAAGAAGATGCAATGCACGAATAAGTTATCCAGTAACGGCCGAACCAGGCTCCGCAATCGGCCGTTCTTCCAACAACCCCGTCATACTTTCAACCGTTGAGCTGAGCAACACATGAATCCGAGGGTCGCCCTGCTTTTGGGCATAGTATCGGTCATTGGTCGGTGTTTTATTACCGATGATAAATACATGGCGGACATTATTGCCGTCTCGTTGAGCAACGAGCACAATTTCAAACTGAGGCTCGTCCAAACCGTATGCTGAAAGCGGATTAACCTCCGCCCCAAGCGTCGATTGGCTCGTCATATTAATAATTCGAGTCACATTACTATCCATCGTACCGCTAATAACCATCGTGTCAGTCGGCACAATTTGGAACCAATTTCCATCTTCCTCGCGGACAAATGCAACCTGGAAATCATCCTCCAATCGGGTCACTTCCAGCCGCTGAACATCTGTAATCGTTGTGTCTCGAACCAAGTTGATTTGAGGGGTTGGGACAGGAACGGCCGTCGCATCTGGATCAACGACCGTATCGACCCCTTCATCCTGATTCATCAAATAGACCACAGCCCCCAAGATAACCGCAACAACGATTAAGATACCTAATGTACGGCCGCTCATTGTGCGCGTCTCCTCCGAGAGAACCAGACATACAGACCAATCAAAGCCACCAAAACAGGCCCAGTCAGACAGCTTACCGCCTGAATCAGCCCAAGTTGAGCCTCTGGCAAAGTAACAGAGCGGTTAATCGTTTCACGGGGCGTCAAGTCCAAAGCCGCCTCATCCCCCGCTAACCAGTTCATCGCATTCGAGAAGAAGAGACTGTTAGCAACGGCCGTAGAAGCATCATTATTCAGAAAATCAACATCACCAACCAGGACAAGACGGCCACCAGTCGCCGGATTTTCGGCGCTCACTGCCACCGTCGCTGGCCCCTGAGCATCTTCAGGCCCAAGTTGCGGAAAATCAACCAGATTAGCTTCACCCCACGACCCCGCCGAACTTTTAGCCAATTCCACATAAGTGACACCAACCGCTTCCTGAATATCAATCGACCGGGCGATATTAAAGAAAATCCCCAACTCCTGCATATCCAACGAGGTAATCGGGCTTGTACCAAATTCTAAGGCCAGGAAACGAACCGGAACCTGCTGACCAGCCAGCCCAAGCTCTGTATCAACAATGAAATCTGGCCGCAATCGCAAACCCCACTCATCCAGCAGCATAACCCTCAGATTGTCCTCTTCAGCCAAAGCCTGACCATCCTCCAAGAAAACATCACGGGCGATAAAAGCCGCCCCACCACTGCTAAGATACGCGTTTAAGGCATCAACCTCAATCGGCTGCATCGGCGCTCGTTGGCCCAACAATGCCACAACATCGGCATCGGCCGGAACCACCCCTTCAATAGCCAAATTTAGCTCCTGGGTAGTAAAACCCTGGTCTTCAATATTACTAACAACCTCTCCGGCGCTGTCCGGCGTAAAACCAGTCGAATCCAACTCCCCATGACCGGTCAAAAAATAGGCCATTTTCTTAGTCGGGTTAACAAGCTGCACCAAAGCAGTATGCAAGTCTCTATCGGTTGTTGTTGGCGCTTGGGAAGTAACTTCATCCTCTTGCCCCCGGTTGCGAATGAACACCAGGGTCGAATCGGCCGTTACTTCATATAAATCAGCCAAAATTGGATCCGCATTCGGGTCAGCGAATTCATAATTTAAGTCAGACTTATAAGCAGCCAAACTTGTCAGCCGCTCTTCGGCCGTTGTCCGCCGCGCAGCCGATGCTTGCGAATAGAAACCAATCACATCAATCGGCTCATCAATACTTTCCAGCAGTTCGATTGTCTCATCAAGCGGCGTAAACTCATTCGTCGCCGTCAGGTCAAGCCGCCAATCTTCATTCTGAAAGGCAACCCAATAAAGCAAGATACCAATTACCGCAAAAAGGAGAATCGACAGGGTCGTCATCGTGCCATATCTGGCCTGGCGACCACCCAAAAAGCGACGAATATCATCCGGCCTAAAAATAACATAGAGCAGCAAGGCTATAACGCCCAACAGCAAAAGCGAATTGGTCACTAAGTCAAACGAACGAGTAACAAAATAGGCAATTCCACCCGCAACCAGCAAAATTAAGCCAAGCCAGGGCAAGAATGGGGCAATACGATCCAGGTTATCTTTCATAATTTTATATCTTCTTTATGTTTCAGGTATTCTAGATTTTTTGCAATTCGTAAACGGACCATAACACATTAGGTTTTACGAATTACGCCAACAAATTTATCGCCAACGCTTACTCTCTAATATTCGGGTTGCTGCAAAGAGCGAAACGGCCGCAATCAGAATGTAATACAAAGAATCCTTAGCTGTCAGCAAACCAGACATGAAATTACTCAAATGGCCGCTGAACGAAAGCTCATTCAAAATAGTGCTAATTTGCGGCGATGATGTCGCCAAACCGGAAAAGAAACTGCTCACATAAAGCAACAAAATAACTATTGTCGCCAGGATAAAAGAAACAATTTGATTCTCAGTCAATGTAGAGGTCAGGGTTCCAATGGAAAGCGTCGCCGCCCCAAAAAGCAGCATCCCGATATAACTACTAACCAATGGGCCAGGGTCCGGGTTGCCAAACTGAAGCAGGACAAAGGGGTAAATCAACGTCGTGGCTAATATACAGCTATAGAAAATAAAGGCTGCCAGAAACTTACCCAAAATCACTTCCCCGTCTCTCACCGGCATCGTCATCAGCAGCTCCATCGTCCCAGACTTCTCCTCTTCCGATAATAATCGCATCGTAATCGCAGGACTGACAAAAAGCGCAGCCAAGAAAGCAAAGGTACTCAAAATATCGCCGACATTTGGCGGTGGCCCACCAGGCCCCTGCTGAGCCTGGAAGACATAGCTAGTCAGTTGACCCGCAAACAAAAAGCCAATAAACAGCGAAACGGCAATGATGAAAAAATAAGCAATAGGCTGCAAGAAGATTGATCCCAACTCCCGTCGGGCGATAATCCAGATATTTCGCATTACTCTTTCTCCTCAAAATCTTCTTCAATGTCTAGCGCATCAAGCGGAAAAGCATCCTCTTCGGCGATTTCTTCCAGCTCATCTTCAAATTCATCATCGAGTTCAGCAGCCTCACCAGCGAGGGATTCTGCCGACATCGCCTCGGCCGCAAATTCCGCTTCTCGCATCTTGTTCAAAAATACCGTTTCCAAGCTCATTCTGGCCCCGGCCATCGAAAGCAGCCCCCAGCCACTATTAACAACCGTCTCAGCCACTAACATCCGGGTCTCATCACGGCCGTCATTGGTCAAGGTATATTCATTCAAACGGCTCTGGGCAACCTGGGTAATGCCAGGCAGATTAGACAAGACCGATTCAGTTTCCTCATTTGGCGCCGCCACCTTGATGTTCAGAACGGACGCTTCATCCGCACTCATAATCTCGTCCAACTGCATATCAGCCCAAATTCGGCCGTTAAAAATCATAATCACCCGATTACAAATCTGCTCAACCTCCGGCAAGATATGGGTGCTGAGCAATATCGTATGCTTCTTGCCCAATTCACTAACCAGCTCCCGAACCTCTAAAATTTGGGCCGGGTCAAGGCCGATAGTCGGCTCATCCAAAATAAGCACATCCGGGTCATGAAGCAGCGCTTGGGCCAAGCCAACCCGCTGACGCATACCCTTTGATAGCTGGTTGATATAAGATTCAGCCCTATCCAATAGACCAACTGACTCCAAGACATCATCCACCCGTTCCCAGAGATTATCAACCCGGCGCAAACGGCCGACATACGCCAGATAATTCTCAACACTCATCTCCGTATAGAGCGGCACAGTCTCCGGCATATAACCCAGCTTTTGGCGAGCCTCAATTGATTCTGTCAAGGTGTTATGACCAGCGATATAGGCAGCTCCATCAGAAGGCGGCATATAGCCAGTCAACATTCGCATCGTGGTGGTCTTGCCAGCCCCATTCGGTCCCAAAAAGCCAACAATCTCACCCCGTTTACAACGAAAAGTGAGGTCTTTAACGGCCGTTACATTTCCATATTTCTTCGTCAGACCATCGGCCTGAATCATGACATGTTCGTTATTTGGACTCATTCTCTTCCTATTTTTACCTTAATGAATCTCGGCACAATAAAAGCACATAAGTCAATTGTTATTGCCTGATGTGCTTCTAACAATCCCTTTTTAATTTACGCTCCAAACAAGACTGGAATAGTAGCAAAAACAATATAAATGTCAAACTTAGGCTACCCGACAAATTATTGGCTTAGCTTTATTTTGTTGTCTCAGCCAAAAACCAGTTATAATGTGAACCGATGAATGCTCACCGTGCTGTTCTTGATGTAGACTCTAGCATGCCAAACACACCATTTGCCAGACCTGGAGGAAGCCTATTGGTAATGGCTGGCCTCCCAGGAACCGGAAAATCGCTCATCGTAGAGCATCTTATAAAAATGACCCCGGCGGCCATAATCAGCACCGATCATGTCCGCCGCCAAATGAGACAAACCCCAACCTATACCGCCGCAGAAATGATGTATGTTTATGAGGTTTGCCACAAAGTCATCGAACTGAGGCTGAGTCGGGGCCAACGAGTTATCTTTGACGGAACCAATTACATGGCCTCGCGTCGCCAACAACTGTTCAATATAGCCAAAAAACAAGGCTCCGGGTTGGCAGTCTGCCAAGTCCAGGCCTCAGAAGAGGTTATCAAGGATCGATTATTGAACCGAAAAAGCGGTAGCCGCCGAAAAGGGGATATGTCGGATGCAGGCTGGTCTGTCTATCAATGGATGGTCGCCGCCCAGGAGCCAATTATGGTTGACCACCTCATCTTAGATACAACCAGCACCCCTTCAGATGAATTAGCCATAAAACTAAACGATTACTGGATGAAAGTTGAGCAGGAAGAACAGCCTAAGGAGGACTCAGGCGTTTCAACCCAAGAATGAGCCAAAAAGCCTGAGTCATCATTACTTTTCATTACAACCTTACTTAAACCAATCACAAACCTCTAAAAACCACAGGGCAATATCGGCGGGGGAACATAAGGATCATGCGAGAAGAATGGCATAAAAGAGAACTGGTCAAACCCTTCTGGCAAAATAGGTGGTGCCTGGGTCGTCTTTGCAATCGTTTGCCCTTGAGCGCCATTCGGCACCTCACATGAAACGGCCGCATAACAACCTACAAACGTTCCCCAATTCGTCACCGGATGAGAAACATTTTTGCTATATTGCCCCAAATACCAGAAATCACGGCCGTTCGGGTCGCTCGTGAATCCCGTGTAATCGCCCCACCGGAATGGGTTCGGATCGAAAGAGCTATAAGCCTTCTCGCCAGGCTTCAATACCGTTTCACCCTGCATCGTATTCAGCGGATCCGTCCCCTCCCTGCCCGACACAAACACGCCAGGGAAAATGTTAGAACTAGATTTGGTATACCCCATCGCCATGTCATTGCAATGATTTGCCGCCACATCGGCAAAGAAGCGAAACTCGTTATTACTACCCACAACCCCCGCCTGAACAATTGAGCCATTCACCGGGTTAATCTGCGCCCAACGCACACAGGTCACAACGCCACTGCCAGGATTACAAGTAATCGTATTAGTCGTCCAGAGAAAACCGTTCCGATACTCATTGTCCTGCGGTCGCCAATCATTTGTCTGTAAGCGATTACCACTACCTAACTGCCGGGCCGTTGTAAATGGAAAAATCGGCGCAACACCCGTCGCCGCTGTCATATTAAAAGTACCAGTAGGTGAAAAATTATTAGCTCCAAACGGCGCATTCCAAGCATAAACCGTATAGGTGGAACCATTGAAATTAGTGTCTACAATAAAATAGTGGGGGCCGCCCGTAGGCCAGGTACCTTGAGCAAATCCATGCAAATTAGCTGGTTGGGGTGTGTCGCTGTTTGTGCCGCCAGGCACAGCCCGTTCAACTACCGCAGCTGGAGCATTCGCATACATAGCCGACTTATCGAAAGCCCAAACCCGCGACTCTCGATACGGGCAAGTGCTGCAATTAAAGATATTGCCCCCCATATAAATGGCATCACGGCCGATTCCTGCATGAGGATAGTCAAAAAAGCCGCCAGAGTTATCCGTCTTAAACTTATAGCGATTCCAAGTCCCAAGTGGGTTGCTAGTGGCAGAAACGGCCGCGCAATAAAACCCTTGCGAACTGGCTATCCCCAAGAAAAAGCGGTTAGTCGACTCATCATACAATACATTCGGGTCAAACAAATCTCCTAACGAATCACAATCATCAATCCCTGAGAAGAAGGAGGAGAAAGTCGTGTTCTGTTTAAGGATTTGACCTTGCTTATTATAAATTTCAAAAGCGATATTAACAACAGCGATTAGGTGATTTGGCCCAGCCGCCAATTCCGGGTCAGGTGGCACCGTTGCTTGATTGGTAGATGCGCAACAATCCAGAATATCCGGCCCAGGAAAACTAACCTCCAACATAATGCTTTCAAGTGCATTCGTCGGTGATTGAATATTCTCACTTGGCCCTTTATCAGCCAGCGTTTCCCGTAATACCGCCTCCTGCTCTGGGGTCAGGAAATTTTCAACCTCGTCCAAATCTATCTCGCCATTCAGCCAGCGTTGATACAAGCTATCCCCATTATCCTCCTCCAATGGCAGCTCCGAAAGTGCAATGGCGCTGCCCGGCACTGGCTCATGAACAATAACCTCCGTCGGAACATCAACTACTTCTCCATCCCCTTGCCCTTGCCCCACAGCGCTGTTTGAAGCAGGTGAAAGGGCTTGCAGCCTTGCCAACGATTCTGGTGCTATTTCCCCAGGCTGGCTCAACATCCAAACACCCCCAGCCAATAAAACAAACATGACAAAAATGGTTATATATCTTTTATAATTCATATTTCCCCTTAGGCCCATTCGCGGCCGTTTCTAAAATGATAAATGCCTATCGCTGCCGCCGATACTGCCAAAGGGCATAATCCAATAAGCGTGGTGTCAACTATTGTAACGAAATTCTGCTTCTTTGACCTGAGTTTTTATTCATCCCATTCTCAAATGACTCATATCCTCTAACATTTCTCACATCTTCAATTTATTCAACCAACTTTCCTCGCTTGAAGGGAAAAGAGAAACGGAATCGTCCCATGTCTCTCAGAAGGTAGTCGCCACCACCCGTCCTCGCTCTGCACCATAAAGGGAAATTTGGCCCTAGCCGCATAGGGAAACTCGTGTAAAAACTCAATCGTCAAACCGGCCGTTATCAATGCCTCCATAATCTCCCCCAGGCTATGATCCCACACATATTGCACCCCCGCTGGCCCCATGTCATCCGTAGCATATGACCCTTTCAACTCAATCCGCTGTGGCTCCTCGTTATAGAAATAACGTCGTTCCGCCCGAAATTCACCATCCGGCTTCGACCGAAACACCCGGAAAAAGGGATGATCCTCTACAATATAAAAGATACCCTCCGGCTTCAAAAAATGAGCGATCACCTCTCCCCACCGCTTCAAATGAGGCAGCCCATGTAATATCCCATATGAGGTAAAGACAATATCAAACTCACCCGCCAGCACATCAGGCAATTTATAGATGTCGCTGCACACAAAATCGGCCGTAATCCCCAACTCCTCACTCAGTGACCGCGCCAACTCAATCGCCTTAGGCGAGAAATCCACCCCCGTCGCTATCGCCCCCCGCCGCGCCCAAGCCAATGTATCCATCCCAAAATGACACTGCAAATGCAACAACGACTTCCCCATCACATCGCCCAACTCAGTTAATTCAATCGACCGCAGCCTATCCTTGCCCTGCCTAAACCCGTCCAGGTCATAAAAAGAAGCCTTTTCATGTTCGGCCGTTAACTGATCCCACCGCTCTTGATTCGCTTTAAGATAATCATCCATTGAATTAGCTCCTACAAAAACGAATAAGCATCAAAACAGTCACGCTTGATAATTAAAATTACATCTGGGCTAACAGATGTCTGACTCGTTGGATAAAGACGCCAGGTGTTAGAACTGTCACATCAGAAAGGCCTGGTTGAAAGTGGCGAATATTAAACGTAACAAGCCAGGGGCATTCTTGCTGTTTAGCAGCAACAAGAATTGGTAAATCTTTCGGATCAGCTAAACCTATATAAGGTATTAAATCTGCCTTCGATGGAACAGGCATAATTTTTAGGCAGCGGCTAACCAATAGCCGGAATGTTGGCAAAGTTGAAGGCATTTTAGCAGTTAAATTGCGTTCTACCTCTATAATCACTTGTTCAGATGTCACAGCATCGATAAGCGTAATTTCAGCCATACGTAACACCACCAAACTCGCTCCATGTTCTATAGTTGAGGCCGATCCAGCAAACAAAACATCTGCGTCTATGAAAACACGCGGCTTAATCCGATTGGTAGTCACCATAGGTTTCCTGAATATACTTGGCTCGCTCTTCACGTAAGGCTTGTATCAGTTCGGCCGTATCCAGCCCTGCTTCTTGTCGCACCTTTTCAATTTCACGAGCTAATTCCGGCACCATCGGAACCATTGGTGTTAAGATAAACATACCATCCAAATCAATAACTCTGAAAGAATCTCCAGCTTCAATTCCATACTTCTGACGTATTTCGGCCGGAAGAGTCAATGTACCCCGCTGCCTTACTTGAATTGTGTTCGTCATCTAATTCGCCTCACTCTACCATATATTTCTGATAATCTGCCATTGCAGATAATCTGTATTATATCCAAAATAATGGACAAAAACGAAAATCAAGTCCAATTTTTCATCCATCAAAAAATATTCCGCCAATAAAAAACCTCCCGAAATCATAGATTTCGGGAGGCCAAATATTATCAACTACCAACTGCCAACTGCGTACTGACAACTGCTAACTAACCACAGCCCCTCCCCTAATTATTCTGATTAGCCCAATTGACAACCTTAATCAACAACCGGGTCTGTTGCCTCAGTTGACCATTCGTACTGGCCGGATTAAGTCGAACCGCCTCAGCCGTTCCCATAATGTCGGCCAACGTTGTATCAGGCACACCATCATGTCCAGTGTCAAACATTTCCAAGTAACCTATCGAGCCATTGGCAAAGTTGAGCCAGACCGTCAACAGTTGGCGGTCAAGTTTTTCCACCACATTACCGCCATTGTGCTGCATGAACAGAACGTCATGGGCATTGGGAATGGTAGACGCATCACGGGCCTCATCAAAGACATTGCTCACAAAACCAGTGATATCGAGGTAACATTGCAGAGTAGCGGAGTCAAAGTCAATATGACCGTTGCCACTGTACTGATGCTGCCAATAACCAGCATGTCTGGCTCGTTCGGCCGTTCCAATAATAATGACATAAGCCGTATCCACCGGGCTAACGCCACCATCATCATCCTCCGCCCAGAACGAGATTTGATAGAGACAGGCATCGCCAAAAGTATGGCTTGTATCTACATCCACATCACGAGGCTGGATAGAAGGGCTGGGGAAGGGGTCCGGCAGTGGCGGATTCACCAAACTTGTCGTCTCTTCAACCGGAGAACCATCATCCCACTCCCAACGCAGAGTCAAGTCATCGCTGCCAGGGTCAGTTGAATTCCCACTGAAATCAACTGGCTCCCCAGCCGTTCCCAAAATGGTCGGGATGCCATTAATCAAGATAGCATCTGTCAAGTCAATAGTAGCCGTCGGGTTGACATTATCAATTTGCAGGTCGATAGTCTCACAGGTAGATGTGTCATCATCATAGCCGCAGACTTCGGCCGTAAACACCCCATTATCACCATAGATATGAGAGACACTAAAGGTAAACGTCGCATCCGGCCGATCATTCTCCAGAACGCCACTAACATTCTCAATCGGCGACCCATCACCCCAATCAATCGTAGCGGTCAGAATATCCAACCAACCTGGGTCAGAGACAACGCCGCTAACCGTAATAGATGTATTCTCATCAACCGGTGCAGCCGGATCGAGGACAACGGTTGGAGCCACATTATTGACTGTAACCGTCGTCGAATCAGTGTCAGAGACACCGTTCTTAGTCACCCGCAAACCAACAGGATAAACGCCATCCTGCCCAACCAAATCAAAGGTCGGGTTAATGCCAACAGCGTCATCATAGAAGCCATCATTATCAAAGTCCCATTCATACAGGTCCGAAGCGCTAGAGCCGCTGGCATCTAAAACAACATCAATGCCCTCATCCGTCACATACGGCCCACCTGCATCAGCCAATGGGATAATGGTGAAATCAGCATCAGAAATATCAAAGAAGATATTACCAACACAAGCCACCTTAACGCGGGCATCGAAGGTCGGGTTATTCGGCACAGTGATAGATTCAGACCCATCATTAGCCGTATTAGCATCCAACGTGATGGGATAGGTAAAACCACCGTCAATTGAGAGCAAAATTTCGACATTGAGGCAGTCGGTTGGTTTGCCATCCGTTCCAGCAACATCCCAAGTCACCGTCTCAGAACCAGTGACTTGCCAGGTTACATTGGTGTTTGGCGACAACACGCGGAAAGGACCAACCAAATCCGAGACAGTGACCATCATCGAATCATAATCAACACCACCCCCACCCGCCCGGTTATCGCGGACGGTCAGACGGAAAGTCAGATCATCACTAATTGTCGGTAACACTTCCCCTTTAGCCGTTGTATTGTCAATCAGGTCTGACAGGCGGGGGAACGTGCGCGAAGGGCTTGTCAATTCCGGCCATGAGCGGAAATAAGGAGGATTCGTCGAATCATCTGGTGGCCCGGCCGCACCCAGGTCAAACTCTTCCCAATTGTAGGTCAGGGCATCGCCATCCGGGTCGCTGCCAGAGCCAGTTAAGGTAAAGGGCGTGTCGGCTGGAATCGTGTAATTGGCGCCCGCATTAGCCGTCGGAACACCATTACCCGTGTTGGTAATATTAGCGCAGCTATTACCACTGCCACTGGTCGTATAATTAACAATCTCATCAAAGCTGATGGTATGGAAATAATCATCACTGTTGTCCTGCAGATCGTCAGAGCCACAAATTCCTGCATAAGCCATGATCGTTGAGCCGCTGCCGGGTTCATAGGCCGTCGAAGCATTACGATTGCCAGCACAATTACTTTCCGTGCCATTAAAGGTATGCTCGGCATCAAATTGATGGCCGATTTCGTGGGAAACATAATCGACATCAAAGGGGTCGCCGATAGGTGCGCTGTTGCCAGTAACACCCCGCGCTTTATTGCCGTTGACGCAAACACCACTGCCAGCCAGCCCGCCAGAGTCAGTGCCAAAAACATGGCCGATGTCATAGTTATCCTCACCGATTTCCATGTCAATGTTGGCCTGATTTTCGTCGATCATCATGCCTGGATCACCATTCGTATAAGGGTCTGTACCGGCATCTACGTAGATAATGTCATCAGTATTGGCGATGAGGTTCATGCGAACCGCAACCTCAGTCTCGTAAATGCCATTGACCCGATTGATGGTCGTCACGATAGCTGATAAAGCATCAGGGACTGTGCCACCATGAAAAGCCGTGTATTCACCAGTGGCAGCCATTGCTAAACGGTAAGTGCGGAGCTCATCACCAGTTTGAACGGCCGATTCCATCGGCATCAAATTCCCAAACGTTTCAAGAGGCAGATTACCCTCAATGAACGGAGCTCTGGCTTTCAAATCGGCCGTATCATAGCTAATATAGGTACGCGTATCGGCCGTACTATAGGGGTCAATAAAGAAAGTGCTGCCTGGGGCCAAAATCATGGCATGGAACCCTTTCAACGTCCAATCAAGCCGAACGCTCAAGGTTGGCTCATCAATCCCCTGACCGAAAAAAGTTTTGATGTCCGGGTAACGAGCCGCCAATTCCGGGGCCATAATAGGCGACTCGAAAATAGCAAATTGAGTATAACGGCCGTCTGGCAAAGGCAAACTAATGCGCGTCTGATTGTCAGCCACCGACAAGGTGAACTCCAGAGGCGAAGTCGCTAAGGTTTGATGTAAGAGATTACTATTAAGCGTGAGGGTTCGATACTGAGTGGGGATAATTTGGCGTTGAGATTCATTTACAGCAAGTCCCGATTCATTGACATCTTGCCACAAACCATCAGGGGACGGTTCGGCCGTTCGATTAGACGGCGCTCGCCCTGCAAATGCCTGCTGGTTAATACCAGCCACAACAATTACAAAAAGGAAGGTAAAAAGGAATATTTTCTTCATAAGTTTTTAAGCCTCCAAAAGGGTTAGAAAAAGCAAGCGATTTCTAAAAGAGCGAACGGCATTCAAAATGAATACCACTCAACATGAATGCCATTCATTTAGCTTAAACGACGAAGATTCTATTTTTCCGGCATTTGCTTAGCAGATACGGCGAGCAGTTCAGTTCGCAACGGGAACAATACCATACAATTTCATAGTACTGTAGTACCGTTTCAATGTCAATGAGGCAGAACTTTTTGTTAACGGAGCGCCGACATCTCTGTCGGCCCTTTAGCATCCATTTCCTCACCTCAATTGTCAACCACCCTTTCGCCCACCCCTAATTTGGAGACAAAACATGGTCAGGCCGACGGCCGTTTCCACTATAGGCCCTCTGTCGCTGAGAACGGAACTGTTTAGTATAAAGGTTATAGTAATGGCCTCTGGCCCGAATCAATTCCGCATGGCTGCCCATCTCAGAGATGCCTCCATCTTCAATAACCAGAATACGATCAGCCCGCTTGATGGTTGAGAGACGGTGAGCGATGATGAAACTGGTGCAGTTGTCCATCAGCGTTTCCATACCCTGTTGGATAAGCGCTTCCGTCAGCGTATCCACCGAGCTAGTCGCCTCATCCATGATAAAGATTTCCGGGTCAGCTAATACCGCCCTCGCCAGACTAATAAGCTGCTTCTGCCCAACCGAAAGCAGATTGCCCCCCTCCCCAACCTGCTCATCATAGCCGTTTTCGAGGGTAACAATAAACGCATGTGCCCCGGCTAACTTGGCAGCGGCAACTATCTCATCGTCAGTTGCTTCCAAACGGCCGTAACGAATATTCTCCCGAATCGGCCCCGAAAAGAGATGCGGCGTTTGCAGCACCATACCAATGTTCGATTGAATGGAGTGCAAAGTCAACGCCCGATAATCCTTGCCCACCATCTTAATCGAACCCCGTTTCGGCTCATAAAAACGAGCCACCAAATTAACAATCGTCGATTTTCCCGCCCCCGTTGGGCCAACCAGCGCAATCGTTTCACCCTGCTTAACCGTTAAATTAAAATTGCTCAGAACAGGCTTATCGTCCTCATAATAGAAATCAACATCCTCAAAAAGAATATCACTCCCAATCGATTCAACCTCAATCGCACCCGGTTGGTCGGCGATATCCGGCACACTGTCCACCAACGAGAAAACTCGTTCGGCCGAAGCAATAGCCTGCTGCATTTCAGCATAAACCCGCGACATTTCTTGAATAGGCCAGAGCATAAAAGTCACATAGGAGATAAAGGCCTGGATGCCGCCAATCGTCATACCCCCAACTTCAACTTGCAAGCCTCCATACCAGGCGATGGCCCCAATAGCGATAGCGCTAATAAGCTGGATGACGGGCAAGAACAACGCCGAGAGCCAGGCAGCCTTGAATCCAGCCTGATACATATCGCCCGTCAATTGGCTGAACTCTTCCAGATTTTCATCTTCCCGAACCAACGCCTTCGCCACTCGAACACCGGTGATGTTCTCATTGTATGCGCCCGTAATCTTAGAGTTCATCTTGCGAACCGTGCGATACTGAATCAATATCCGCTTCTTAAATTCGGCCGCAATCACAATTAAAACCGGAATCACCGTCACGACAATCAACGCCAACCGCAAATTGATAATCGCCATGAAGACGAAAGCCGTTACGATGCGGGTAATGCCCCAAACGGTGTCCAGCAGCCCCCAGGAAACCAGTTCAGCGATGCGCTGCGAATCCGACATAACCCGCGACATAACCCAGCCCAACGGCGTCTGGTCAAAGTAGGTAAACGATAGCTCCTGAAGCTGGTTGAACATCCGCTTGCGGAGGTCATATTCAATAGAAGCGCCTAATATAGCGGCCGAGTAGATGAACCCAAAAACACCAACCGCCTGGAAGATATAAAGCAAAACGTAGAGGCCGATAATATCAAGCAAAGCCTCCCTATCACCAGGAATAATGCCAGCATCAATAATCTGCTTGCTCAGAAAAGTGGTACTGGAGTCGATGATGGCAACCAGCGTGATGAAGAATAGAAAGCTAACAACCAGCTTCCAATGCGGCCGTGTTTGCTTAAAAATCCGCAGCAAGGTACTGCCATTAAATTGAGTGGTAAAATCTTCTTCTTCAAATTCGTATGAGTCGTCCATCGGTTCCTCAAAGGGTAATTGGTATTAGGCTTTACTAAATTACCTCAAGCTCTTGCTCAAGCTCATCCTCAATCCGAGCCTGAAGCTGGTATATCTCCTGATAAATGCCAGGAACGCCGCTTAACGTTTCATGCGTTCCTTTCTGAACAATTCGGCCGTTTTCCATCACCAAAATCAAATCAGCATTCATCACCGTCTGAATCCGATGGGCAATGATAAAAGTCGTCCGCTGGGCCATCAACTGTTCCAAAGCCGCCTGAATTGCCGCCTCCGTTTCCGTATCAACCGAAGAGGTCGCATCATCAAATATCAAGATACACGGATTCTTAAGCAGCGTTCTAGCAATAGCCAACCGCTGTTTCTGACCGCCAGAAAGCGTCACGCCCCGCTCACCAACCAGCGTGTTATACCCATTCGGAAAGCCGAGAATAACATCATGAATAGCAGCCGCCCTGGCAGCCGCCTCAATCTCCTCCTGTGACACCTTTCGGCCGACACTATAAGCGATATTCTCCCGAATAGTCCGCGAGAATAAGAACGGCTCCTGCTCCACAATGCCGATATTCTGACGGAGATAATGGCGGGTATATTGGTCGATTTCGACGCCATCAAGCAGTAAACGGCCGCTCGTCACCTCATAAAAACGGGGCAGCAAATTAACCAACGACGTCTTACCAGAGCCAGTAAAGCCCATCAACGCCACAACTTCGCCCGGTTGAACCGAAAACGAAATATCTTTCACCACCGGCATCGTTCCCTCATACTCAAAGCAGACATTTTCAAAGGTGATTTCACCCCGCAAGTCCGAACCCGGTTGATGCGAACCAATCTTTAATGGTTCCCGCTCCTCCTTAATAATCTCGACCACCCGGTCATAAGAGACAATCGCCTGAGACATCTGGACGATTAAGCGGCCCAACACCCGCATCGGCCAAATAATCCAAATAATCATGCCCACATAAGCTAGATAGTTACCCAACGAAATCGTGCCATCAATCGTCATGATAGCCCCAGCAAAGAAGCCAACAATCATCTGCCCCCCAGCCAACAGGTCAGAAAGCGGCCAATAGGTCGAATGAAGCCACATCAGCTTCTTACCCCACTCAAACCGCTCCTGGTTGTCCACCTCAAACTTATCCCGCTCATAAGCTTGACGGGCAAAAGCCTTCACAACCCGCACCCCACTCAAATTTTCTTGAAGCGTTGTAGAAAGAACCGCTTCTTTTTCTTGATAAGTCTCATATGTGCGTGAAATCCGGGTGAAAAAGAAGTAGGACAAGACCACAATTAAGGGGATAACGACGACTGATAAGAAAGCAAGTTGAACGTTAATAGACAAGATTGCGACAAAGTTGATAGAAAAGAGCAAGATGATACGGCCGAAACCAATCGCCTCCGACGCAAAGAATCGTCGAATCGTATCCACATCAGAGGTAGCCCGCTGAATCAACTCACCAGTCTGAGTCTGGTCATGGTAGGTAAAGGTAAGGCGTTGTAAATGGTCAAATAAATAATTCCGCAACCGCAGCGCAATGCCTTCCGAGGTTTGGGCCGCAAGACGGCCGCTGATGAACGTAAAGCCCCCTTCAAACAGCGCAAGGGCCACAAAGCCCGCCGCCACCAAAATAAGCGTCTCGTCAAAGCGACCAGCGCCCAACACATCATCAATCAGGTAGGCCAACAAGAAATAAGTGCCCGTCTTGATAGTAGCAGCAATGCCCAACGTAACGACAGCGCCGAGGTAGGTCAGCCGAAAGCCAACCATCATCCGCCACAAACCCTTAATTTGGTTTTTGGAGATAGTTTCTTGCAAATCTATTGAACGGGCATCGATATAAGATGACATGGATAGATCCTGTGAAAATTTATATGGGTTGCCGATAGATAATACGGGCGGATAAGTTAGGCTCTATGAGAGGTTATTGGGCATTTTGAACAGGTTGTCAAGTTGCGGAATGGAACCTGAATGTTAGGAAACGCTCTTCTAGGCACGAACCGATATTATAGCCCTGAATTTACTTTTATCATGTAAATCTGTTGACAGTAGGCTCAATCCTAATTAAGATTCCATTTATCGCTAAGGTGGAACCGCTTGAGCCAATTCGCCATTCAGGGTACTCCAACCAGCACCTGATTTTAATGTTAAATTGGCCTTTGATATACTCTATGATTGAGAGAACATAAGATGGAATCGCTGCGCTTTACACCATACGTCATCCCAAGCTTGGGGTCGGCCGTAATTTGCCTACTCCTCGCGCGGTATGCCTGGCAAAGACGGCCGACCTTAGGAACGACCGCCTTCTCCTGGATGATGCTGGCAATCGCCCTCTGGTCACTCCTATACGCCCTTGAATTAAGCACAGTTTCATTAGCCGATAAACGCTTATGGGCCAAACTTCAATATGGCCCAATTGCCGCCATTCCCGCCCTGTGGTTCGTGCTGTCATTAGAATATAACGGCCGTGACAACCTCTATTCCTGGCGCAATTTCCTCCTCCTAGCGATTTTTCCCCTCATCACAGTTGCCCTAACCATCACCAACGAAAGCCATCAACTAATTTGGCAATCAGTTGCCCTTAACCCAGCCCCCCCACTCATCTCACTTGACATCACATATGGGTCATGGTTTTGGCTTCACATATTTTATTCCTATGCCCTCATCTTGGCTGGCTCATTCTCATTCATCTCCTCCCTTCGCAGCGCCATCCTACCGCTCTATCGTTGGCAAATCGTTATGCTGCTCGTGGGTGTATTGGCCCCCTGGGTCGCATATGGCATCTATATTTCAGAAGCAGACCCATTTCCCAATTTAGACCTAATCTCCATTGGCTTCATGGTCAGCAGCCTCACTATTGCCATTGGTATCCTTCGCTACCGCCTCTTCGACATCGTACCAGTAGCTCGGCAGGGAGTGATTGACAGTATGCGAGAGGGGATGATAGTGCTAGATTTATACAACCGTATCGTTGATATAAATCAGGCAGGTAGTCGGATTCTGAACATAAAACCTGCCCAGGCCATTGGCAACCACGCCGCCGATATCATCAGCGACAATCGCTTAGCGCGCCATATTCGGCTAATCAAAGGCGAAGAAGTCATCGTCGCTGAATTGACCATTGGAGCAGGAATAGAGCGACGCTACTATGAAGTTCAGCTTTCGCCCCTCTTTGAGGGCAATCGTAAACGACTCCAGGGTCGATTACTCGTTCTCCATAATGTCACCCGCCAAAAAACGGCCGAAGCCGCCCTGCTCAACCAAAAGCAGCTCTTCCAAAATCTCGTAGCTGTGGCGCGAGCGACAGCCGAACGGCCCACCCTAGAAGCGACCCTGCAAAATGCCCTCGATGTAGCTGTAAAGCTCACCAAAGCTGAATTAGGCAGTTTGTTTGTCTTAGACGATAACAACACCGTCACCCATAGTATTCTCTCCAGAGGTGAGACACCGCCCCTTGAACAGCAAGAACTAATAGGCCGGGTGATGGATCAAGGCTTGGCGGGCTGGGTCTTCCGCCATAAAGAAGCCGCCTTAGTGTTTGACACAGTGGACGATAAGCGCTGGATAACATTCCCTGATGCGCCTTATATCGCCCGCTCCGTTTTAGTGGTTCCTATCCTCGGCGGCGAGACCGTATTAGGGACATTAACCCTACAACATTCAGCGCCCCATCATTTTTCAACGGAAGAATTAAAGCTAATGCAGGCCGCTGCCGACCAAATAGCTTTAGCCCTCCGCAATGCCCGCATCTATGATGGGCAGCGTCGGCTGGCCCAACAGCAAACAGCCCTATATGAAACATTAAAGACTGTGGGCGGCCATTTACAGCCGGGAACCGTTATTCATGCCGCCGCCGGAACAGTCGCCGCTGTAACTGGCTGGACGGCCGTTGCTATTCTCCTCCCCAATGAATCAAAAACCTCTCTCAAGGTCCAGGCAGCAAGCGGCATCCTTTCCGCCGCCGAAGGGCTGCAAATTCCCATTGATAAGAGCGTTTGCGGCCAGGTATTCACCGAAGGTCAAACAATATATGTGCCAGATATTTCCAAACGAGTCAATTACGTTTCCGGTCACGAAGCCATTAAAAGCGAATTAGCCGTACCTATTCAGCGAGGAGAGCAGATGTTGGGCATCCTGGATGTAGAAAGTGACCAGCTAGATGGGTTCCAAGACGAAGACATCCGATTGGCTGAGTCACTGGCAGAGACGATTGGTTTGGCCCTCGACAATGCCCAACTCTTTCGGGTCATTGAAGACGAACGCAGCCGTTTGCAAGCCTTAATTCAATCAAACCGCGACGGGGTTATTTTAGTCGGCATCGACCAGCAAATCTTAGTCATGAACCAACCCGCTCACGAACTCCTTCGACTCCCTGATACCCCGGCCGATTGGGTCAATCGCTCCGTCATGGCCGCCCTGGCCGAACTGTTTGAATATGCGCCATTGGCAGCTCAAGCTACGATGGGCGGTATGCGCTATATGAATCAAGGTACCGACCCACCAAGCGCTGGGGAAATTGAGGTCGAGCCACGAACCCTACGCTGGCACAACCTGCCCGTCAAAGTCGGAGATAAGCCGATCGGCCGTCTTCTTTCCCTGCACGATATTACCGATGAGCGACTATTAGAGCAGACCCGAAACGACCTGACCCACATGATGGTTCATGATTTACGCAATCCATTAAATAATATTTATGGCGCTCAAAAACTTCTCGTCGACCTGGGGTCACTGAATGACGAACAAATCCAGGTACTAGAGGTCGCAATGGCAAGTACCCAACGAATGGTTGACCTCGTAAAGGAAATCTTAGACATCAGTCGTCTTGAGAGCGGCCATATGCCCCTTGAGCGCGAACCTATCTCAATCGACAATATCATTCAACAGACTTTAGAAAGCCAACGACCACAGGCAACCAGCAAAGATATCCGTCTTACATCAGAAATCCCACCAGACCTGTCCCCTGTCTCGGCCGACCGCAGCCTCATTGAACGCGTTCTTCAAAACCTCGTCGGCAATGCCTTAAAGTTCACCCCTTTGGGCGGCACGGTCCTCATCACCGCTGGGCAGGACGTTGAAGCGCAAAATCAACTTTTTATTCGAGTCCAAGATACCGGGCCTGGCATACCAAAGGATGTGCAAGATCGAATTTTCCAGAAATTTACCACTGGCAACCAAACTGGCAGCGGCAGTGGACTAGGGTTGGCATTTAGCAAAATGGTGGTCGAAGCCCACAACGGCCGAATCTGGGCCAAAAGCTGGCCGGATCAGGGCGCGACCTTCACCTTTACTTTGCCAACAGCGACAACTACAGAATCAACTATGTCCCCGCAGTCAGAGGTACCGCTTTTCCAAACCTACAACCGACCCAAAATGCAACAATAATCTTTGATGAAATGGATCTTGATTCTTGGACCGACAGGGGCAGGAAAAACCACGCTGGCAAAACGATTAGCCAGCAACCTTCATCTAAACCATATTGAATTGGACAGTCTCCATTGGGGGCCAGGTTGGAGCGAAACACCAAAGGAACAGTTCCTGGTGCAGCTAACTCAAAAAATGGCAACAAACCGCTGCGTCATTGATGGGAACTACAGCTTTGCCCGTAAAACGATTTGGCCCAAAGCAGACACGGCCATCTGGCTCGATTACCCCTTACCCATCATTCTCTGGCGACTATTTCATCGAACCATTCGACGCACAATCAGCCAGGAAGAGTTATGGAACGGCAATCGGGAACAATTTAGGAATCAATTTTTTAGCAAAGAATCGCTGTTTTTATGGGCCATCAAAAGCCAGCGTAAACACCGCACCCAATATCCAACCCTATTTTCATCTCCGGCATACAATCACATTCGGCTCTTTCGTCACCGCCACCCATCCGACACAAATCGTTGGCTCAAAACAACCAAGAATTCGTTACATTCGTGAAACTCGTTACAAGAGTCTTTGAATGTATCCTATAAATTATTAAGAAAGGAAAAAGCTATGACAAACATCACAATCATCCATCCCGGCCTAATGGGAATCTCGATAGCAGCCTCGGCCAAGAATAGTGGTCATGCCGTCTATTGGGTCTCAGACGGCCGTAGCGAAGAGACAAGAAACCGGGCAGAAGAACATGGACTAATAGAAATGAATACCCTGTCAGAAGCAACGGCCGTTTCCAACATCATCATCAGCGTTTGCCCGCCCCATGCCGCCGAATCAGTAGCCCAACAAGTCGCTGCCACAGACTTTAATGGGCTGTTCGTCGATGCTAACGCCATCTCCCCTCAACGAACGCACCGAATCAACCATTTAATGACAACGGCCGAAATAACGTTCATCGATGGCGGCATCATCGGCGGCCCTGCCTGGAAACCAAACCGCACCTGGCTCTATCTCTCCGGCCAAGCAGCTCAACAAGTTGCAGACTGCTTTCCGGCAGGCCCATTAGAGGTTGCCGTCATCGGGCAAGAACCGGGCAAAGCCTCGGCCCTCAAGATGTGCTTCGCTGCCTATACGAAGGGAACCACCGCCTTATTATCGGCCGTCTTAGCAACCGCCCAATCGCTCAATGTTCGAGAAGATTTAGAACGGCAGTGGTCGCGCAACGGCTCCGATTTCGCCACACAAACGGCCGAACGAGTCCGCCGCGTCACCGCCAAAGCCTGGCGCTTCGCCGGAGAGATGGACGAAATTGCCGAAACCTTCGAATCAGCCGGACTACCCGGCGGCTTCCATCAAGCATCGGCCGACATCTACCGTCGCACCGCCCACTTCAAAGGGGCCGACCAAATACCAGAATTATCGGCCGTTCTCGCCGCCCTCCAAAACCAACCCTAATCAACCCAATTAACATTCTGGTACGGGTTGGACGGCGCGGCGAAACGTTACTACATCTCCAAGACCTTTTCTCCACGCCATCTAACCCCCATCTACAGACAAGCGCTTGCAATCGCTTGAGATAAATATAAGGCCCACCCTACTTTTCATTCTCCGCTCGCCATTCCTCATAGGCAGGCACTTCCTCCCCCACCGACCAGAAGAAGAAATAAGCTCCCATCGGCCCCATAAACTTGAACTTTTTGCTAAACCGCTTCGACCGCTGATTATAGGTTAGGCTGTCCATCGTGCGGAGATAAGCTGGGAAAGAACCATGTTCGGCTACAAGCGCCGCGCAAAGACGAGCGTTATGCACAGTCGCCTGAATTTTTCGGCCGTTTCGCACAATCCCTTTATTCTCCAACAGCTTTTCGATGTCCTCCTCCGTAAATGCGGCCACCGCCTCAATGTCAAACCCCGCAAACGCCTCCTGAAAATTAGGCCACTTCGTCCGAATCACCTGCCAGCTAAAGCCAGCCTGGAAAACAGCCTGGGTAATCTTCTCAAAATAACCTGCATCATTTTCGGGAACTGCTCTATCAGGTGTTTGGTACCTTTGTTCCGGCATATCAACCTCCAATCCTCAACATGATCTATTATCTTTCTCAGTGTTAGCGACGTTGACCACTGTGACCCCTTTCATACAGTATAGCTAAACCCAATTTTTTCGTCACCCGAACGGCCGAACGAGCAACGAACATCGTCCAAAACATCCCTGTTTTATACACCTCAAAATTGCCTCTTGACAAAGTGTAATAAATACACTATACTCTTTTCAAATTAGATAGTGTATTATCAACACCAATGGATTCGGATACTATTTATGCTCACCCAGGCTACTATTATCGGCCGTCAACATCGGCTCATGAACCAAAACGCCCAAGACTTTGCCCTCGTTGGCTCTCCCCAACCAGGCTACTTCTACGGCCTTGTTTTAGACGGTTGCGGCAGCAAATATCGAGAAACGGCCGATACCCAATACAGCCCCAAATTCCAAACCTACCCCTCTCAAAACGAGGTCGGCGCCAAAATCATCGGCCAATTCATCGGTCAATGGCTGGAACGCCATCTAACGCGCCAAGAATCAATATGCCATTTGCCAGATAAGTTACAACTTGCCACTGAGCGGTTTTTACAAGGGACTGTTAACAACATGGGCTACACCAAACAAACAGAGATAACCCGCTTCATCAGAACCAATCTATTAGCAACTATATTAGGCTTCGTCATTACCCCATCTCAAGGTTGCTTCTTCTGGATAGGGGACGGCTACCTGATTTTCAACAGGGAAGTCTCACATCTCGACTGTAACAATCAACCCCCTTATCTGGCCTATAACATGCTATGCCATTTTTCCGGCAAGGGAACCGAGATGCAAAGCCGATTCTTTTCAATCACAGATGACCTGGTTTATCTGGCCGTCGCTACCGATGGCTGGCAGGGCGAACAATTAACCGAATTAGAGCCGTCCCATTCCCCCCTCCAATTACAACGATGGGTCAATGTCCAGGCCCGGCAGCGCGGCCGTTTTGAAGACGACGGCGCCATCGCCATGTGGGTGAATGATGACCATTAAAGAAACCACCCTCTATATCCACAACCAACCCGTTCGCCTGGAACCAAGTCAACTGATTCAATCAGGCGGCGAAGGCATGGTGTTCAAGGTCGGCAACACGGCCGTCAAGCGCTACCACCAACCCCACCCCGACCGGGCAGCCCGTCTTCAAACATTGTTAGACCTAAGCCGCCAGGGCCGCTTTCCCGCCAACATCTTAAGCCCCTGCGCCCTTGCCAAAAACAAACAAGGGCAGGTCGTTGGCTTTCAAATGCCCTTAATGGCAGAAGATGCCAGGCCCATCAAGCAGCTTTCCCGTCCCGGCTACTGGCAAAAAGCAGGTATCAACGCCAGAGATGTTTGCACCCTTTTCAGCCAAATCCATGAAATCCTGACCCGGCTCCACCAGACAAACACCGTCGTTGGCGACCTGAACGACCACAACATCTTTTTCAGCGGTTCAGACAACCAGGGTTGGTGGCAGTCGTTCTGGATTGATGTCGACAGCTATCAGTTCGGCCGTTTTCCCTGTCCCGTCGCCCTGCAATCCCTCCTCGACCCAACGCTCTACTCAGTGAAAGATTTCAGCCAAAAGCCCGTCTTTTCGGCCGAATCAGATTGGTACGCCTATTTCGTCATGCTCATTAAAAGTCTGCTCCAGGTTCATCCTTTCGGCGGAACCCATCACGAAAAACAATCCCTGGCTTCAAGGGCGACGGCCGGCATAACGATATTGAATTCGGCCGTTACCTACCCCAAACGCGCCAGACCAATCGAAACACTGTCCGACCAGTTACTCGACCAATTAGAGCGCGTCTTTGAGCAAGGACAGCGCCATCCCTTCCCCCTGGCCATCCTAGAAAATTATGCCGCCACCCTACACACCTGTTCCGACTGCGGTCTAAGCTACCCCCAGACCCGACCCGGCTGCCCCAGCTGCCGCCACCAAACACCCGTCCTCAAACCAACGAAAATCACGGGCCAGTTGGAGCCTGTTGAACTATTAAAAGCCGATGGCTATCTCGTCTATACCACCGTCCTACCCTCCGGTAGAATCATTTCAATTGTCCGCTCAAATGACGATTATAGTCTGCTCCAAATTGAGCCAGCGGGTCAAACAAACCACCTCCCCTTATTCACCGGGCAAGTCCACTATCGATTTGGCTTCTTCGGCCGCCAATATCTCGTCGTAAACGCCGCAGGAACCAACCAGCTTCTCATCCTCGATGTCAGCCGCTCCCAACCACAGCAGGTGACGATGATGCCAACGGCCGTATTCCGAGGCCAGGCCGTTTTCGCCACCACCCCAGACTACCTTATTCGGGTCGTACAAGGAACGGTGATGAAAGGTGCCATTCGAGATGGCGCGCTGATTGAGGAAGTCGCCGCCACCGCCCGTCGAGAACAAACCTGGCTTTGGGCTTCCCCCCTCAACAATGCTGCTGCTGGCTACTATCGCTTCTTCGATACATTCACCCTTTTCATGCTCAACGAAACAGGCGCTTACTATGAAATTGAACAGCCGGTCATACAATCAGGAGAAAGTTTGTTAGAAATTGAAGCCCTCTTCGGCCAAACCACGACCGCCTTTTTACTGAAAATAAATCGCCTCGGCAACCAAGTCTTGCGGACAATCTTGGTTGACGTTAAAGGTCAAATCATTAAAATGACCGAAAATCGGGCTACGTCGGCCGTTTATTACGAATCCATCCAGGGCAAAGCCCTCTCATCAACGACCCTGCTCCACCCAACCGACGCTGGCATACTGAAAGAGAACGGCCGTACAAAAACAACCCTAACCGACACGGCCGACCTCGTTTCAAACGGCGACACCCTACACTTCCATCCCAACGGCCTACTTGTCCAACAAGCCTCGTCCTTATACTTACTAAAGGACAGTAGACAGTGAACCGTTGACTATTTTTCTTTGCGCCTTTGCGTGAGTTACTTTTTTAGGAGAAAACCATGACCCACTCATTCCCATCCTTCTACGACCCCACCCGAATCGGCACCCTGTTCTATCCCGATGTCGCTGCCATTGCCGCCGAAGCAGCCCAAAGCAATATGGCCCCGGCAACGGCCGATAAAAAGCGCGTCCACCTACTCATCATTGACATGCAAGTAGATTTCTGCCATGACAATGGAACCCTTTACGTCCCTGGCGCCCAAGAAGACATTCGCCGCTTAACCGAGTTTATCTATCGCAACGGCGAACGGATAACGGCCATTACCTGCTCCCTCGATTCCCATCTGCCCTTCCAAATCTTCCATCCAGCCTGGTGGGCAGACGACGCAGGCAACCATCCCGACCCCTTCACCATCATCACCCATGCCGATTTGCAGGCGGGTAAATGGCGACCGTTAATCGCCCCCGCCTGGTCAACCTCTTACGTCAAAAAATTGGAAGAAGGGGCTAAGAAAGCGCTCGTCATCTGGCCTTATCATGTACCGATTGGCGGCGTTGGTAACGCCCTAGACCAGGAACTGTGGTCGGCCGTCATCTACCATTCAATCGCTCGAAAAAGCCAACCCACTTGGTGGACAAAAGGCAGCATCGCCCAGACCGAACATTACTCTATCATCCAACCCGAAATCCCCGTTCCCGACCATCCCCAAGGCGGTAAGAGCAAGGCCTTCCTAGACATGCTCGAAGGCAATGATGTCATTCTGGTAGCTGGAGAAGCGGAAAGCCACTGCGTCTTAGAAACAGTCGAAGATTTAGTCGAAGCATTCGGCAGCAAACCCGATGTCCTCAACCGCATCTACGTCCTCAAAGATTGCACCTCCCCCGTCGTCCACCCCGACGTCGATTTCCACGCCATCGCCCTGGCCCAATTCGCCGAATACGAAAAACAAGGCGTACATTTCATCAACAGCACCGACCCTAATTTACCCTTCTAATGTCAAAAAAAAGTAAGCAGTCAGCACTATGTAAAATTCAAAACATACCAGCTCCCAAAAAACTACCCACTGACCACTGCCTACTGACTACCGCCTACTCAAAAAAGGAGAACAAAATGAACAACGGACTCGGAAACCTAGACAACCTGTTCCAATCAGCTCAATCAGACGGATTAACACAAGACACAATGGACCTGGTAACAACCAACCTAACAGGCCAAACCATGACCAACATCGGCATTCCTTTAGACCAACTTGCTTCCAATGAAGTCACCTTAGCAATGAACATCATCGACATGAGCGGCTCAATGTCGCCCTATTCGGCCGATCTTATCCGCGCCTACAACGACGACTATCTCGCAGCAATGGCCGGTTCAACAGCCGCCGAAGACATTCTCATCAGCACCATTCTCTTCCATGATACTGTCACCCTATTTCATGGTTATGTCAACTTACTCGATGCCCCGCCCCTCGTCAAAAAAGTTTACACCCCTCGCGGCTCAACCGCCCTCTACGATGCCGTCGCCCTCGGCCTAACCAACATGGTCGTCTACGCTCAACATCTCCGCCAAATGGGCGTCATGGTTCGCTGTCTGGCAATCGTCTATTCAGATGGGGGCGATAACGCCTCCAACCAGCCCGCCATCGCCGTCCGCAAAGCCAGCCGAGAACTGATGCAGCAGGAAATTTACACCCTCGCTTACGTCGGCTTCAGCGCCAATGGCCTCACCCAAACCCAACTAGAACAGTTAGCTGACGACATCGGCTTCCCCGAAACCCTCATCGCTGGCCTCAACCACAGCGAATTACGTCGCATCTTCAACATGGCTTCCGCCTCAACCATTCGAGCCAGCCAACAACAAGGCCAAGTGGTCGGGGTCTTTGCTTAAAACAATACTTCCAATGGGCAGTTTACAGTAAACAGTCTCCCTCCCACCGTCTACTATAAACTGCCCACTGCTTACTGTCTACTGAGAAAGAGGAATCTATGTTTATCGAACTTTCAACCCTATTCACAATCGTTGTTTTCGCCTTCATGCTGGGCATGTTAAGTTCCTTCATCATGGTCATCAACGCCCTCATGCGCTTCAAGAAGTAAACAAGCGATTTTTATAATAAATCTGCGAAAATCCGTTTCATCAGCCGCATCTGTGCTCCCATTTACCGCTTCAAGTTAGCAAAAGCCTTCATCCCAGGATAAACGGCCGAATCAGCCAAATCATCTTCAATCCGCAAAAGCTGATTATATTTGGCAACCCGATCCGTTCGGGCTGGCGCACCCGTCTTAATCTGTCCCGCATTTAGGGCGACCGCCAGGTCAGCAATCGTCGCATCTTCCGTTTCGCCGCTGCGATGGGAAACAACGGCCGTCCACCCCTTCCGATGCACCATATCAACGGCCGTCATCGCCTCCGTCAACGTTCCAATCTGATTCACCTTACACAACAAGCTGTTAGCCGCCTTCCGCTCCATCGCCATTTCAATACGGCCGACACTCGTCACCAACAAATCATCCCCCACAATCTGAAGCCGATCACCCAGCTTATCCATCATCAACACCCAGCTATCCCAATCATCCTCATGCAAACCATCTTCAATTGAAATAATCGGATACTCCTTCACCCAATCAGCATAAAAGTCAACCATTTCCGGGCCAGTCAAGACCTTGTTTTCCGTCTTAAGATGATATTTACCATCCTCATAAAATTCACTGGCAGCCGCATCCATCGCCAACATAATCTGGTCGCCCGGAGAATAACCAGCCTTCTCAATCGCCTCTAATATCAACTCAAATGCCTCTTTATTAGCCGACACCTGAGGGGCAAAACCACCCTCATCGCCAACCGTCGTACCATACCCCTTACTTGACAGCACCTTCTTCAAATGATGATAAATCTCAACCCCCCAACGCAGCCCCTCAGAGTAAGTGGCCGCCCCAACCGGCATCACCATGAACTCCTGAATATCCGTAGAACCAGCAGCGTGCTGGCCGCCATTCATAATATTCATCATCGGCACAGGCAGCGTCCGACCCGACACCCCGCCCAAATAACGGTAAAGTGGCAGTTGCTGACTGGCAGCAGCCGCATGAGCCACAGCCAACGATACACCCAAGATAGCATTAGCCCCCAAACGGCTCTTATTGGCCGTGCCATCCAGGTCGATCATCATCTCATCAATACCCGTTTGGTCGACAGCTTCCCAACCAACCAGGGCCTCGCCAATATCCTCATTAATCGCCGTAATCGCATCCCGAACACCCTTTCCCAGATAGCGGCCCTTGTCGCCATCCCGCTTTTCCCAGGCTTCATGAACGCCCGTAGACGCGCCCGATGGCACAATGGCTCGCCCAAAAGCCCCATCCATCAAAATCACCTCTACCTCTACCGTCGGATTTCCCCGTGAATCAAGCACCTCTCGCCCATCAATTGACGCAATAAAACTCATCCTCTTCCTCCTAAAAGGGCCAATTTAGAATAATCGGCCGATATTTTCAACAAAATAATAATCCCCCAATCATTATATCATAGCCGCTGCAACAATCATTAATCCGCTCCCAGATTCCCGCCAACAAAAAAACTCCCTACAAAGCAAAACCCCGCGAAATCCGAAAGACCCAAAAAGTTGAAATCAAAAACAGCGGATTGAGGAATCATTCACATGGGCTGGGCTTACCCGAAAGATTCCTCCCAGGTAAATTGGCCGAACGAGAAATGCTGCGGGGCTGGAATCCATGTTGACACCACTAACGGCTTTGATATAATACTTTTTCGTGCTAATCCTCAGTAGCTCAATGGCAGAGCATCCGGCTGTTAACCGGACGGTTGTTGGTTCGAATCCGACCTGAGGAGCCATAAAGAAATAAAGCGGTTGTGGAAATCCACAGCCGCTTTGTTATTTAGTATGAGAGCCATTCCCCTCCCCGTTGACCATCGCCTCTAAGTAAGGTATCCTCTTAGCAATAGACGCTTTATTATGGAGAAGGCATATGCAAGAAGAAGAAGGAACCGTCAAATGGTTCAACAGCCAGAAAGGATACGGTTTTATCAAACCAGATGGTGGCGGCAAAGATTTATTCTTTCATTTCAGTGGCATTGTTGATCAAGGTTCGGAAGAGCTAACTGATGGTGACCGGGTTTCATACACCATTGGCGAAGGTCGTAGAGGGCCAGCCGCCATCAATATTCGCCGAATAAGTTAGTACAACCAAAGGCGACAGTCACTCGCACAAGTTAATAAGGGAGGGGTCACGGCAGCCAATAGTCCCATTTTCAAGATAGGATAATAGAATTCACTCGCCTATATTCAGGACGTGTCACGGGCCACCTACTACAAGCCTTTATCAAAGTACATGCTTATTAACTGTCACCCCTGCGAAGGCAGGGGTCTTTCTTGGACAAACAAAAGGATTCCCTACTTTGGTAAAAGCCTACCGCCTACTAACTACTGACGACTGTCCCCCTTTACGCCCCAAATTTCTCAAATCGCAGCGCATGAGCCATCGCCAGGGGCATAATATCGCTGGCCGGAAACTGACCCAAACCACCCTGCTGCCCGGCTCGTTCGCCGAACTGCTCGGCCGTATCAGGCAAATGCGTCTCAGGCGCCCAAATCAGCGTCGGAACCGGATGCCAGGAGTGAGCCTTCAAACGGGCTGGGGTTGAATGGTCGCCCGTAATGACCAGCACATCGGGCTTCAACCCTAACAACTTCGGCAGCGCCCTATCAACCTGTTCAATAACGGCCGCTTTCGCCTCAAAATTCCCATCCTCCCCCCGGCTGTCCGTCGGCTTAATATGCACAAAAAAGAAATCATAACTGTCCCAATGCTCCGCCACCACCTGGAACTCATCCTCCGGCGTAAAGTCCGCCCCCGTCTCCAAAACATCCATCCCAACCAAACGCGACACCCCCTTATACATTGGGTATACCGCCACACAAGCCGCCCGTAACTTATACAACTCATCAAACTTCGGCAGATTTGGGTCTTGGGCAAAGCCCCGCAGCACAAAGCTGTTCGCCGGATGCTCATCCTTCAACGCTTCTTGCGCCTTTTCAACCCAGGCAGCCAGCAGTTCGGCCGTTCGCTCCGCCTCCGCCTTCAACGCCATAATAGGCAAAGGCGCTTCCCCCGTCACCTGCGGATCCGTGTCATCAATCGCCCCATTCAACCCCTCTCCCCGCAGCGTCAACATAAAGCGATACTCCTTCACCGGCTCCACAAACGCCTCCACTCCCGGAACCTGCACCTTGCTCAACTTCTCCACCAACGGCAACGCCTGTTCCGTGCTAATCCGCCCCGCCCGCCTGTCAGTAATCAATCCATTCCCATCAACGGTACAAAAATTACCCCGCGCCGCCACATCCGTCGCCTGCAAATCAAAGCCAATCCCCAAAGCCGACAACACCCCCCGGCCGACCGGCACAGCCACCGGATCATAGCCAAACATCGACAAATGGGCCGGGCCGCTCCCCGGCGTAATGCCCCGCGCAATCGGATGACTCAACCCCTGACAACCCTCTGCCGCCAACCTATCCATATGCGGCTTCTCAGCATATTCCAACGTCGTCTGACTGTACTCCCCCATCGGCAAACCACCCAAGCCATCCAACACCAACAACACAATCTTCCCCCCCTCATCCTTCGCCAACCCCCGCATCAACTCAAAATTCGCCATTCAACACTCCTCTCATATCATTATTGTCATTCCCGCGAAGGCGGGAACCCACACATTCTAAAGACAATTTTCTGCCCTCAAACAGTGAGCATATCATACCATTTTTTTGATAAATGGTGAGCAAAAATTGACAGGTGCCTCCCTCACAGCACCATCCAACACCCCATCCTTGCCAATACCATCCTTTTTACATAAAATTTTAATATGGATAAAATCGACTTTCGGTCAGACACCGTCACCTGGCCCATCCCAGAGATGGTTGAAGCAATGGCCCAGGCCAAATTGGGGGATGATGTCTATGGCGAAGACCCCACCATCAACTCCCTCGAAGAAAAAGCGGCCGTTCTACTAGGCAAAGAAGCCGCCCTCTTCGTCCCCAGCGGCACAATGGGCAATCTCGTCGCCATTCTCAGCCACGCCGGACGGGGCGACCAGGCCATAGTCGGCGAAGACGGCCATACCTTTGCCCACGAAGCCGGAGGCATGTCCGTTTTGGGCGGTATCTTCCCGCGGCCGTTACCAACCGACCACATGGGCCGCATGAACCTGGAAGCTATCGAAGGAGCCATCTCCCCCGATGACCCCCATAATCCCAAGACCAGACTTATCCTCTTAGAAAACACCTACGGCGAGCGAGGCGGCTACCCTATTCCGTTAGACTATTTCACGGCCGTTCAGTCCATCGCCCAGCGCCACAACCTCCGCACCCATCTCGACGGCGCCAGATTCTTCAACGCCACCACCGCCCTCAACATCGACCCCAAAGCCCTGGCAAATACCGTCGATTCCGTCTCCTTCTGCCTAAGCAAAGGGCTAGCCGCTCCTGTCGGCTCCTTACTTTGCGGTTCGGCCGATTTCATATATTATGCCAGACGCAATCGAAAAATCCTCGGCGGCGGCATGAGACAAGCTGGCGTATTAGCCGCCGCCGGGCATGTATCCCTAGACTGTATGATAGAGCGGCTAGGCCAAGACCACGCCAACGCCCGCTTATTAGCCCAAGGATTAGCCAACATCCCCGGCATCATCATCGACCCGGACCAATTCAAAACCAATATCATCTTCTTCGGGCTAGCAGAAGATGTACCCTACACCGCCCAAGAAGTGGCCCAGAAATGCCGCCAAGAAGGCAACGTCTGGTTTGGTTCTGGTGGGTACGGCGGCAGCAGTTTTAGAGTCGTCACCCACTACTGGGTTGGCCCCCAAGAAATCAAGACATTTTTAGAGGTTCTGAGCCAGGTGCTTGCCACCTAAGGCGATTTGGAGGCAGTTATGTCCAATCTAGTCGGAAAAATAATCGGCCACTATCGGTTAGATGCCTTCGTAGGCGATGGCGGCATGGGAACCGTCTACCGGGCCTATGACACCAACCTGGAACGAACCGTCGCCCTCAAATTGATGCACGCCCACTATGCCCGCCAACCAGAATTCCAGGCCCGCCTAACCCAAGAAGCCAAAACGGCCGCTCAACTCGACCACCCCTCCATCGTCCGCATCTACGATTTCGGCGAATCAGAAGAAGGGCTGTTCATCGCCATGGAATACATCAGCGGTGGCAATCTACGCGCCCATCTCCGACGGCTCCAAGAGCGTCGCCAACTTCTGCCCCTCAAACAAAGCCTCCAAATTGGCTTCCAAATGGCCGAAGCCCTTGATTATGCCCATCGTCAAGGGGTCATTCACCGCGACATGAAACCGGGCAATATCATCCTCAAACCCCTCAGCAGGCCCGACGAACCCGGCGAACAGCCCTTCCGTGCCGTTCTAACCGATTTCGGGCTGGTCAAACTCGTCGAAGGTGGCTCTCTAACCCGCACCGGAACCACGCTCGGAACCCCCACCTATATGTCCCCCGAACAGTGCGAAGGGTTAACCCTGGACGGTCGTACCGACCTCTACTCCCTCGGCGTCGTCCTTTACGAACTCCTTACCAATCAACTACCCTTCCAATTCAAATCCCTTTCCGAAGCGATGGCAACCCACATGCGCGGCGAGATGCCCCACTCCGTTCGCGCCATTCGTTCCGACTTACCACCAATATTAGACCCCATTCTAACCAAACTACTCGCCAAAGCAGCCAGCGACCGTTACCAAAGTGGCCAAGCCCTCTCAAATGCCCTGCGCAGCGCCATGATCGCCCTCGATGAAGCCCCAACTCAGGTCATGGCTGGCGAAACGCCTCAAGCAAATAACGACGCCGATAATCCCGCCGATGAGCCACCACAAGGCTATCAGCTCGAAATCAAAACCCCCGGCCGCGACTCCAGCTTTGCCGCCCTCTCTCGCCCAACCATTACCATCGGCCGTAATGCCGACAACGACATTGTCCTCCCCGCCGAAGGCGTTTCCCGCTATCACACTCGCCTCCAAGCCGCTCATGGCGGCTGGGCCGTCGTCGACCTAGGCGGCGTCAATGGCACCTGGCTAGGAGACCGAAAGCTCGAACCCAATTTCTCCACCACGCTTAAACCCGGCGACAACCTCCGAATTGGCCCGTACCAACTGATGCTAGTTGGCCCAGCCACCGAAGAACCACCCACCATTCCCCAAGCCCAAGCGCCTATCGATGGTTTCCAAGCCCAAGCGCCCGGCACACCACCCCTTCCACCCAGCGAATTGCCCACCAACGTCCGCCAGACAGTGCCCTATGATGGCCCCAAGGCCCAAGACCCCTCCGATGCCCCCATCCAATTATTTTTAGCGCGTGATACAATCTCTGTTGAACCCGGCCGACGGGAAGAGATAGCGGTTGAAATCGCCAATCGCAGCCAGCAGGATGATCGGGTCAATTTGCGCGTCTTTGGGGTCCCATCCGAATGGGTAGAACTGCCAGACTCCTTCGTAGATGTTCCTGCGGGTGATGCCATTACCATTCCAATTGTCTTTCAGCCACCTCGCCGAGCCGGAACATCTGCCGGGCGACAACGGGTTCGCATAGAATTAAATTCTCAAAAATTTCGGCGCATTCATTCGGCCGTTAGTGTCAATCTATTACTCGGCACATTTGAAGACTTTACCGTTAAAATGGCCCCCCGCAACCTGAAACTGCCCGGAATAGTCACCCTAACCCTTCAAAACACAGGCAATGCCCCCGCCGAATACAGTGTTGTCGGCCGAGAATCCAGCAACCATATTCAATTCCAAGGGGAACGGGGCCGCATTCGCCTCCTCCCAGACCAGGCCGCCACCGTAGACCTCCAATTAGAATCCCGCTCCCAAAGTTGGTTCGGCAGCTACGAAACCTTCGGCTTTGAAATAGAGGTCGCTTCTCGCAGCGGAGCCAGACATGCCGTCTCAGGCAACGCGGATTCTTCACCCATTATTCCCATATCTATTGGCTATGGAGCCTTGTTCCTCCTTGTATTTCTTTGCGCCCTCTCAGGCTTATTTTTAATCGGTCAAGATTGGTTCAGGCAACCACAGATAACCCCAACAGCGACCGAAAACCCCTTTGCTTTTGGCACAGCGACCGCTGTTAGCCTCACTCAAACGGCCGTTGCCTCAATCACAATTGGCGCCCAAACCGGCACCCCAGGAACCCCAGGCGACATTGACAGCGACGGCTTAAGCGATGCCCAAGAAGCCCTCATCGGCACCCAACCCAACAACCCCGACTCCGACGGCGACGGCCTCCTAGACGGTCAAGAAGTCCTCACCCTCGGCACCTCCCCCACCAAAAGCGATACCGACGGTGACACATTGAGTGACGGAGATGAAGTCCTCGTTCACAACACAAATCCCCTGGAAGCCGACACCGATGGCGACTCCATTACTGATGCGGCCGAACTTGCCAACGGAACCAACCCCCTCAACCCCGCCGACGGGCCAACCACTCCCACTGCAACCTTGCCGCCAACAGAGACCCCAACCGTAACAGCCACCCCCGGCCCTGGCAGCTTACCAGACCTGGTCGTGGCATTTGACCCCTCCATCACCTATGAATCAACCGGCTGTCTCCTTCCCGGAACATCCCTCGGCACGCGAGTAACCGTGCGAAATATCGGCACAGTCCCAGCCGGAACCTTCGTCGTCAGCATCAACGGCACCCTCCGCACGGTCACCAGTCTGGCCGCTGGCAACGTTGAGTCAATTTGGGTACCCAGCTCAATCAGTCCCACCGTCGTCGTTGTCGACGTAAATAACACCGTTGCAGAAGGCGACGAAACCAATAACACCTTCAACGGCTCCGTCCCCATTCCAACCCAACCAGTCCCTTGCACCGAAACCCCCACCTCAACCGGCGTACCGCCATCCGATACCCCAACCCCAACTGGAACAGCATCCCCAACAGCCACTGGCTCTCCCACCCCCACCGGAACAGCGACCGAAACCCCATCCCCAACACCCACCAATACACCAGGGCCTGTAATCAATCCCCTGGTCAGTTGCGCCACCACCGCCCCAACCCTAGATGGGGTCTTAGCGCCAAACGAATGGGGCCTTGCGCCAATGGTAGAATTTGGCCCAGATGGCGCCCCAGAAAATCAGGTAACAGCCTACTTCTTGAAAGACGCCGCCAACTACTATCTTGCCTTCCAAATCGGCGACTTGACCGAAAATTTAGCAACTGACTCCCTGCGTCTATACTTCGATGTCACCAACAACGCTGGCGACCCCGATTCAACCGACCGCTTCTTCCAAATCGCCCGCGACAACACCCTAACCATTCAAGCTGGTACGGATAATAATGTCGACGGCCTTGATTGGGACCCCGGTTACGTCAGCAATAATTGGGAGGCCACCGTTGGCGAACCGGGCGGCAATAGCTGGATTATAGAGATGCGAATTGACGCTGCCGAAATGCCCATTCTGGCAGACGGCAACCTTTTCAGCATGATGTCAACCGTCCTCTACAACGTCATCATCCACAACTGGCCCGACGGCGCCATCCTAGACAATGCCGGAACTTGGCAGGTAATAGATAATCAAGTCTGTCCCTAGAGGCAGTTACCAATAATTTAGTAAACAGGGAGCAACATTTCTTAGCATCTCCGCGCCTTTGCGTGAGCCACTTCACGTTTTACGAATTACTCTGTACAATTCCAGAGTGAAATACCGCCGTACATTCATCGCCATAGAACTCCCCACCGATATCCGCCAATATCTTTTCCAAACCGGGCAGCAAATATCAGCCAACCTCCCCCCCAAAGCTGTCCGCAGGGTCACGCCCAAAAACATGCACCTGACCCTCCGCTTTTTAGGCGACACCCCCGAAAACAAACTGTCAGAAATTTCGGCCGAACTCGACGCCATCACCAGCCATTTCCAACCCTTCACCCTCCAACTCGCTCAATTAGGCAGCTACCCAAACAAAATACGGCCGCGCGTCATTTGGGCCGGTCTATCAGGGGAAACAACCACCTTAAAAGCCCTTCAATCCCAAATAGCAACCGCCATCCATCGCCTCGGCTGGCAAAAAGAAAATCGGCCGTTTCGCCCCCACCTAACCCTCGGCCGCATAAAAGACAAATCCCAAGCCCACCGCCTCACCTGGAACATTCCCCTAGAAAACAAAGCATTTACAATTTCGGCTATAAACCTGATCGAAAGTCAGTTGCGCCCCACCGGCCCAATCTATACCATTCAGCATAGTAGTTTTCTAGTAGGTAGTGAACAGTAAATGACCAACAGCGAATTCGCCATCCCCTCCCCATTCAACAGCAACCGCAGCAGCCCGATACGCTGGATACTCTCCCATGTCTCCCGCCACGCCTGGCTGCTCGTCACCATGTTCATCGGCGCCTTCGGCAACGCCGCCCTGGCCGCCGTTGTCCCCATCCTCATCGGCGACGCCTTCAACGCCGTCCTCCAAGACCCCGTTGATGTCGGCCGTATTGGCCTCGTCGCCCTCGGCATCATCGCCAGCCAAACCGCCAGAGCCATCCTCCAACTCGGCCGTAATTTTTCTAGCGAAGTCATCGGCCAACGAATTGAACGTGACACCAGAGAAGAGCTATATCTCAGTCTGCTAGGCAAAAGCATGACCTTCCACGACTTGCAGCCCGTCGGCGACACGATGGCCCGCGCCACCAACGACGTCCGCGAAGTAAACCGTCTCTTCAACCCCGGCATCAACCTCGTCGTCGGCTCCGCCAATTTCATCTTACTGCCCCTCATCACCGCCCCCAGAATCAACATCCAACTCCTTCTAGCCCCCACCTTCTTCCTGGTAACATACGTTCTGGCCCTCATCCGCTATCTCGGTATCCTTCGCCCCATTGCCGACCGCGTTCGCAAAGGCTTCGGCATCATGAACAGCCGACTGGCAGAAGCCATCGACGGTATCGAGACAGTCAAAGGGGCTGCCCAGGAAAAACAAGAGATTGAAACCTTCACCCAAAACGCCGCCGAATATCGAAATGCGGCCGTTGCCCAGGGACGAGTAGAAGCCCGTTTCCTCCCCCTCCTCCTGCTCGGCATCACCAACGCCATCGGCTTCACCCACGCCATATTACTCTTCCAGGCAGGCAGCATCAACGTCGGTGACGTCATCGCCTACATGGGCCTACTAAGCCTCTTTGGCTTCCCCACCTTCATCTCCCTCATGGCCTATTCTCAAGTCTCGCTCGGCATGGCAAGCGCCCGCCGAATCTTAGAACTGATGGAGCGGGAAACCCTACTAGACGAAAATAGTGACGGTCATACAAGCCAAATTAACGGCCGAATCTCCTTTGAAAACGTCACCTTCGGCTACGTCGACGGAACTGATGTCCTCCAAGAAATCAGCTTCGAGGTCGAACCCGGCCAAACCATCGCCATTGTCGGCCAAACCGCATCCGGCAAAAGCAGCGTCGCCAAGCTCGTCAACCGCACCTACGATGTCCGTTTAGGGCGCGTTTGCATAGACGGGGTAGATGTCCGAGACTGGCAAATGGAATCCCTTCGCCAACAAATCTCCATCATCGAGCAAGACATCTTCCTCTTCTCCCGTACCGTTGCCGAAAATATCGCCTTTGGCAACCCTGCCGCCACCCAAGAAATGATAGAATCAGCCGCCAGAGCAGCCCAGGCCCACGACTTCATCGTCAGCTTCAAAGACGGCTACAACACTGTCATCGGCGAACGAGGCGTTACCCTCTCCGGCGGCCAACGGCAGCGGCTAGCCCTGGCCCGCGCCTTCCTGACCCAACCCCAAATCCTCATTCTAGACGACTCCACTAGCGCCGTAGACAGCGCCACCGAAGACCGCATCCAGCAAGCCATCTCCAGCGCCGCCGCCAACCAAACCACCATCCTCATCACCCACCGCCTCTCCCAAATCCGCTGGGCCGACCAAGTCATCGTCCTGCGAAAAGGACGATTAGCCGCCGTCGGCAACCACGACAGCCTCATGCAAACCTCCCCCGCCTACCGCCGCATCTTCGACCAATACGAATCAAGGAACGGCGAACAGTTAGCAGTAGACAGTTAACAGTAAACCCTCACCCATCACCCACTCACTTGCAACTTGCTCCCTTGCCATTTGCCCCTTGCTCCCACTTTTTGGAAAGACCAACCCCCTACCATACAATAAGCTCATGAAACCACTCGTCATGTACTGCCGCTGGCACAGCGCAAAATTAAGACTATTCGGCCGTAGTGAAACGGCCGTCTGGGGAGAACTCGCCTACCAAGACCACAGCGAGCCCTTCACCTTCCTCCTAAAAGAATGGCTCCTAACCCTCGGAGAAGGCCAAGAAGCAAGAACCCTCAAGCTAGACGATATGGGCGTAGAAATAAGAAGTAATAAGTAGACAGTCTCCAGTAAACAGTAATCAATCGTCCCCAATCTCTCTACTGCCAACTGCCCAGTGCCAACTACCCACCCCCCCTCAATTCCAATGCTGCCGCCCCGCCTCAATCACATTATTCAACTTCTCAAAGCGGCTCAACACATGATTCAACTGCTCTAAACTAGCCACCTCCGCCACCATATAAATCGTCGAAATGCTGTTCGAGGAGGTCGTCTTCGTCTTAGACAGATTAATATTCTGCCCATTCAAAATATTAGCAATCTCATCAATCAATCCCGGCCGACGATACGCCTTAACCACAATAGGAATCGGAAAAGTCTCCTCCTCAATACCCCATTCAACCTCAATCCATCGCTCCGGTTCGGCCGTTGCAATCAACGTCTTACAATCCTTGCGATGAATCGTCACCCCCCGCCCCCTGGTAATATAACCCAAAATCGGCTCCGGCGGAATCGGCGTACAGCAGCCCGCCATCTTCGTAAACAAACCAGACACCCCCTTCACAGTCAGCGTCTTTGATTTCGGTTTAACATCCAATAACGGCCGTAAATCATCATCCTCTTTAAGCTTCTGAAGCTTCTGCTGCAAAGAAGCAATTGCCCCCCCAATTTGGGTACTCTGAATATCGCCAAAACCAACCTTAGCTAGAAATTGGTCTAGCTCATTAAATTTCAAAGCCGTCGCAATATCCTCAATCGTAAACGTTTCAGACACCCCCAACCGCTTCAGCTCCCTGTTCACCACCTCTCGACCCTGAGAAATATTCTGTTCCTTCTCTTGCAGCCGGAACCAGCCCCGGATTTTACTGCGCGTTCTGGCCGAACCCGTATAACCTAAGCTTTCATTCATCCAATCGCGGCTAGGCCCACCCTTATTCGCCGTAATGATGTCAATTTGCTCGCCCGATTTCAATTTGTAATCCAAACTAACCATCTTGCCATTCACCCGCGCCCCCCGGCAGCGATGGCCCACCACCGTGTGAATGGCATAGGCAAAATCAATCGGCGTCGACCCATTTGGCAAATCTATGATGTCACCATTCGGCGTAAACACATAAATCCGCTCCCCCAAAATTTCAGACCGAAAAATAGCGCTGTCTGTCGGAGAACCCTCCGAATCCTGGAGACTGGTCATAATCTGCCGCAAATGTCGAATGCGTTGATTCACATGCGCTTTAGGACGAGCGCCCTCCTTATAAGCCCAATGCGCGGCAATTCCCTTCTCAGCCTCATCGTGCATCTTCTGCGTCCGAATCTGAACCTCTAAAGTTTGCCCCTTACTATCCCGAACGGCCGTATGCAGCGACTGATAACCATTCGACTTCGACCGGGCAATATAATCATCGAACTCCTGCGGAATTGGCTGCCAAATATGATGCACCTCCCCCAAAACCTGATAGCAAAGATTTTTATCTTCACTCTGAATAATAACCCGCAAAGCATTCACATCATAGATATGCTCAAAATCAACCTGCTTCTTCTTCATCTTTTTATAGATTGAATAGATATGTTTCGGCCGTCCGCTCACTTTAGCTTGAATATTGGCCTTTCTGATTCTTGATTCAAGCAACCCAACAGCCTCTTTAATGCTCGAATCTCGTTCAGCCCTTTTTTCCGCCAACTGATTCGCAATAAAACGGAACTGCTCCGGCTCCAGGTAGCGAAAAGCCAAATCCTCCAGCTCCCACTTTAGCTGCCAAATCCCGAGCCGATTAGCCAAAGGTGCGTGCAAATCCCGTGCCTGACCCGCAATTTGAAGCTGCTGTTCGGCCGATAGGTTCCCCGCTTTCCGCAGCTCTTGCAGCTTATCAGCCAGAAAAATCAATATTCCCCGCGAATCCTTCTCAATTATCGCTAAAAGCGCCGCCCGAATCGCCTCCAACGCCTTAGCGTCGCTCTCCTCACCATGCGTATCCGTATATGGAGCCAGCTCTTCCAACCCGGTAACCAGACTTGTAACCTCCTCATAAAATTCCGCCTGAATCATTTCGGCCGTAATCCCCGTATGCGGCAGCAAACAGTCGTGCAACATGCCAGCCGTTATCGTATTAATATCCACCCCAAGCTCACTAATAATCTGGGCCACCGCTAAATCATGGTCAACAAACAGCTCCCCAGCTTCTCGCCGTCTATCCCCATGTGCCCGCTTAACAAATCTATACGCCCGCTCAATCTGAGCAACCTCCTTTGAGCTAGAACCGGCAGGCAGCGATTTAATTAACTCGGCTAGGGTGATAGACGGATATTGAGTCATAAATACAAATAAAAAAACAGGCGTGCTGCAAAATGGCACGCCTGTTTCTAAAACTAAAAAACAATATGGGGGTCAGAACGAAAAATTATAAACCTCACCAGATAAAACAACCTTCCTTGCGAAGACTATTACTGATTAAAGGAGCACAGGCAGCCTCGCCTGCCAGCAAAAAACATCTTGAAAAATCTTAAGCCAAATACCTTAGGCAATCTCGTCAATAACATCCTCAGCTTCGTCGGCAACATCCTCACCCTTCGCGGCGATCTCTTCCACCTTCTGCTTTCCTTTCTCAACGGCCGTATTCACTTTGCTCTTGCCCTCATCCAAAACAATTCGCGCTTGCTCTTGGATATTAGCCGTTCTATCCTGAACGCGATCGCGAGCATCCGAAACAGCGCTGCTGGCCACCGATCGATACTCCCCAATTCGCTCTTCACCAGCCATCCGAATATCTGCCCCACGCGCAGCAATTTGCGAACGTGTTTCTTCACCAGATTGTGGCGCCATAATCAGAGCAGTCGCCGCCCCAACCAAGCCACCAATAACAAATCCAGCCATAAAGGCCCCAATATCACTACCATTATCACTCATTATACAAACTCCTTTTATCCGTTTGCTTATTTAAAACTTAAATAACTATCAACTAACTACAGCTCACTGTTTACTAACTACTGTTTACTGCTTACTGACAACCTAATCCGGCAAATTCTTACTCGGATCACCAAAAAGGACTTTCAGCCCTCTCCGAAATCCAGCGACATAACCCGTCGCCTTAACAACCGGATTAACCACATTCTTACTGACAAACGTCGTCGTTCCTCGAACAGTACCAATCGTCTCATTCGTCTGTTCCAAAATCGGTTTAATCTCAAACTCAACCGTATTCACCAAACGAACCAACATCACCATCATCACCATCAATATAATGCCAAATAGACACGACTCCAAAGCAAGCGCGATGATAAAAATGTCCCGAACCGTCTGAATCTCGGCTGGAAAACTACTAGCTAACCAAATAATTAGCGCAATTAGACCCAATCCCAACAGGATAGCAACGACCACCCCGATAATGACATACGTTGAAGAAATAGCCTTCGGCTGCTCTGTCGTTGTAATTTCTCTACCTTGTTGCAATGGAACCTCTACGCTCATTATCTATCAATGGTCTCAATATAAAAACCCGCTCACATTGTTTAGTTGCTGTTGTAATTATTCGTGGGATTAAGCAGGCATATGCCTCATATACTAAAGCACTTATGGCATGAAGTATATCATTATTAGAGTGGACAATCAATGATACTCAGATATATCTCCTCACATATGCAGGCATATATCCAAGATTTCACAACTGACTGTACAAACCTTTTCGCTACGCCCCACCCTTACTACCCAGCCACCATCCAGTTATTAAAGCAATCCAAGCCCCCAGGCTGGCGCTCATCAAGTGAATGGCTCCAAGCTTGAAAATCTCAATATTAAAAAAATCCCCCAATAAATGACCAATTGCAAAACCAATCCAGGCCGCCAATACATAAAGGATGATGCGTTTGGCAGGCCCACCCAATATGAAATGAAAACCGGCCCCATAGGCAGTGGCAATCAAAAATCCGAGAACCAGAGCAGCAGAAGTGGCAACGACCATCTTAATACCTAAACGGCCGTTTCACCCATCGCTATCAATCCCCCACCCAACACAACATCGCCATCATAAAAGACAGCCCCCTGCCCAGCCGTTATACCAAAAACAGGCTCCTTGAACGAAACCGCCGCAGAATTATCTGCCAAGGGGGTAACAACAGCCGCAACCGCCTTTGCCTTATACCGAATCTTAACCTGAGCCTCAATAGGGCCAGACGGCCGTTCCGCCACCGTCCAATTCACCTGTCTCGCAACCAATTCACGCTGGTTCGTCTCTGCCCGCGACCCAACGATAACGGCATTCCGGCTCACATCCTTATTCAGCACAAACAACGGTTCCGCCGCCGCAATGCCCAGCCCCTTGCGTTGACCAATCGTATAATTCGGCAGCCCCGAATGACGGCCGACCTCCTCCCCCGCTTGATTCAAAATCGGCCCCGGCTTCGTCGCCTCTGGCGCATACTCATTCAAAAAGCGCCGATAATCACCATCGCCCAAAAAGCACAAATCCATGCTGTCGCTCTTCTGCGCCACCGGCAAATCAAACCGCTTCGCCATCTCCCGCACAGTCTCCTTCTCATAATCCCCAACCGGAAACAACACCTGACCCAACGCTTTCTGGTCCAAAACATGCAAAACATACGATTGATCCTTCGTCCGGTCAACCGCCTTCCGAAGCTCATACCCACTTTCAGTCTGGCACACCCGCGCATAATGGCCCGTTGCCAAATAATCAGCATCCAATGCCAATGCCCGTTCTAGCAAGTAATGAAAGCGAATCTCCCGATTGCACTCAATACAAGGGTTAGGCGTTCGCCCAGCCGAATGCTCATCAATAAAAAACTGAACAATCGTTTTACGAAAATAATCCTGAATATCCACCACATAAAACGGGATATTGAGCTTATCAGCCACCCGCCGAGCATCTGCCATCTGGTCCGGCGTACAGCAGCGGTTCATCGGCGCAGACGGCCCCAGACCCGGCTCGCTCCACAACCGCATCATCATGCCCAGCACCTCATAGCCCTGCTCAACCAAAAGCGCGGCCGAAACAGAGCTATCCACCCCACCACTCATAGCCACCACCACACGCGGGCGGTCATTAACAGAATTATTATTTCCCATAACCCTGTATTCTAACCCCGAATTCCCATCTGCCAACTGCTCAACTGCGAAGGATGCTCGAAAAAATAAGACCTTAATCTCAAAGAAAGACACTAGGAAAGAAAGCTTTTCTTAGCGGCTTCGCGGCTTTGCGTGAGCCTTCTTTTATAATCCGAAAGCTAATTCGCAAACTTTCACAGAATTTAAGCAAACATCAAACTAAAATTTTTCACCGTCTGAACAATCCCAGGCAATTTCTCCAGAACATACTCAACATCATCCATCGTATTCTGACGGCCGACTGTCAACCTCAACCCACCCCGTGTCCACTCATCCCCCAACCCAATCGCCTCCAAAATAACCGAAGGCTTCGGATTACCTGTCTTACAAGCCGAACCACTACTCCCACAAATCCCAGCCACATCCAGGTGAATGAGCAAATCATTACCACTGACCCCCCGCACCGCAAAGCTCGCATTATGAGGTAGCCGTTCAGTCGGGTGCCCCGTCAAAATACAATCCTCCGGCATCGCCGACAAGACCCCATCAATTAACCTATCTCGTAAAGCTTCATAGTGCGCCACGCTCGCTTCCCTATCCGCCAGCGCCAACCGCAGCGATTCAGCCGCCCCAACAGCAAAAGGCACATTAACCGTTCCTGCTCGACGGCCGTCTTCTTGCCCACCCCCCGTCAAAGAAGAAACCATATCCACATCTTGACGCACATACAAAATCCCCACCCCCTTTGGCCCATAAAATTTATGCGGCGCAAGACTCATCAAGTCAATCGGTTGTCTTTCCAAATCCCAAGGAACATACGCCGCCGCCTGAACCGCATCCGTATGGAATAAAACCTTATTATCACGGGCCAACTGTCCAATTGCCTCAAAAGGTTGGAAAGTGCCAATCTCATTATTAGCCGCCATGATACTGATAAGCACCGTATCCGGCCGTATTGCCCGCTCTAATTCGCTCAAATCAATCAAGCCCGTCCGATCAACAGGCAAAATAGTCAACTCAAAATCAAAATAGTCCCGAAGCTGTTTAGCCGTATCAATAACAGCATTATGCTCAATAGCAGAGACAATAAGATGATTGCCTCGGCCGTTTTCCCTCGCTGCCATCATCACCCCCCGCAAGGCCAAATTGTCACTCTCCGAACCACATCCTGTAAAAACGATCTCATCCGGCCGGGCATTCAGTAAATCAGCAATTTTTCGCCTCGATTCTTCCAAACCCTGGCTCGCTTCACGGCCGTAATAATGAGCAGAAGACGGATTACCATATAGGTTCGTCCAATAAGGCAGCATCGCCTCAATCACCTCCGGCCGAACCGGCGTAGAGGCCCCATGATCCATATAAATATGTTTATTCCCCATGCCAATTCCTCACTCTCAGTAGACAGTTATCAGTAAACAGCAAGCAGTTATCAGTTACCAATAACGCTCGTCAGTTATCATGTAATAGTATATTAAATCAGCCAAAAAGGTAACTTTAACTACCCCAATTCCCCCGCTAACCGTCAACTGCTAACGGTTCACTGTCAACTCCTCCTCTCCTTCACAACTGAGCAATCGGAATCTGAACAACAAACGTCGTTCCAACCCCCTCCTCACTACGAACCTCAATCGTGCCACTATGCTTTTCAACCCCCTCCTTAACCATATAGAGACCCAAACCCGTCCCAGCAATACCGCGCTCAACGGCCGTTTGCGCCCGATAAAACCGCTTAAACAGATTCGGCATAGCCTGCTCTGGAATACCGATACCCTCATCCCGAATCTCTACCCGAAGCTGCCGTTCCATCTGTTTTGCACTAACATAAACGGTGCCAGATTGGGTAAACTTAATCGCATTTTCCACCAAATTCTTAAAAATTAAATATAGCGTATCCTCATTACCCAAAATCGCAGGCAGCTCCGATTGAATACGCTGGCTAAAAGCCAACCCCTTCTCAGTCGCTCGGTCCGCCAACGGCGGCAAAATCTGTTCCAATATCGGGTTCAACGAAACTGGTTCCGGGCTGCGTTGAATCTCCCGCGCCTCAAGCTTAGCCAGTTGAAGCATTTGCCTCACCATCTTTTGAAGCCGATCACTCTCACGCTCAATAACCCCCAAGAAACGGTCTGCTTTAGCCTGATCATCATCCGCTTTACCTTCCCGCAGCAGCCGGGCATACATCAATATCGTTGCCAAAGGCGTTCTCAATTCATGAATGATATTGCTGAAGAAATCATCCCGCATTCGTTCAACTTCCCGAATCTGACGCAGGTCACTAAAGACAAAGATAAGCTCATCCACCTCCCCATCCTCATCACGAATAGTCGTACCACTGACAAGAACAGGCACATAGACATCATCCTCCTGAAACAAATCAATCGCCAACTGAGGATACGCTTCACCAGCCTCGCCAACCTGCGTAAAAAATTCAGCAAAGTTATCACGCCGCGTCTGAATCAAATCCTTAAAATGCCAATTCTCCCCCTCGCCTTCCTTTTTACGAAGCAAGGTCAACAAAGCATCATTAATCGCTGTCACCCAACCATCTTTATTCGTAGTCAGCAACCCCTCAGACATACTCGAAAAAATCGTTTCAATTCGCCGTTTCTCAGCCAATACATCAGAATGCAGGCTGGCATTATCAATGGCAACAGCCAGCGGGCCGCTAATTGCCTGCAAGAGCCGCAAATCATTATCATCAAAATGACCGTTGTTCTTATTAATCGCCTCCAAAACACCGATGACCCGCTGCTCAACCTTCAGCGGCACACAAAGGATCGAATCCGTTTGGAATCCAGAAGTTTTGTCAACGCTTGAAAAGAAACGAGTATCTGTATAAACATCGTTCACAATGGTCGGTTCCCCATTCAAAGCCACCCAACCAGCAATGCCGACCCCCACTTTCAATCGAACAGGCGGCAACCCAGCGAAGAGCGGCCCCATCAGGGCATCAACAAAAACAAGTTCATTACTTAACGGATCCGTTAAACCTATCGAAATAGATTCGGCCGCCAAGGCCCGTCGAACCGCATCAGCCACTTTTTGAAATATCTCCTCCAAGTCCAAAGTAGAAGTGATTGAATAACTAATATCCGAAACGATGCCAAATTCAACAGTCTGTTGATCCGAGCGTCGGCGGAGAAAAGCCCTATCAAGCAAAATCGTTACTAAAGTCGCCAATGGGCCAAGGTTCTCAACCGATAAAGGACAATCCTCTGTTGGGTCAATCAAACAAATGGCACCCGGCAGCATATTTTGAGTATGAGCAGTTGGATATGGAAAAGGAACGCCAAGAATGGCATCCTTCGGCACTTGCCAAAGCTCAGATTTCACCAATTCCGCCGCCGAAATACTATACTTTTCCATCAGACTAGGCTCACCAGCTTCTAATAAACGGGCAAACGAAGTTTTATCGCCGTGCCAACGATTCTGTTTAATTTCACCTTCAGCATCACAAATCCAAACATCATAATGTTTATGGAGCGGATCACTAATGCCAACCAGAGTCGTTGTCTGAGTGTAAAGGGCAATCTCAGTTGCAACGGCCGCACAAACACCATGAGCATCAAAAACGGCCGTTAACTCTCGAACCAAATTTTCAAACAATCCAGAAATGGAAGTACTCGTCTTTGTCCTGATCGAATCCATCATGATGTTGAAGTTATAGCCCTCAAAAGTCAACTTGGCAATAGGCACATAGTATGCTTCACTGAAATGACAATGATACTATTTTGCACCCAAATATACATTCGATAAAATCTCATCATGACAAACGATCCCCTCCAACCCCACAGCCATGACCCAAACCCCGAGCCACCTTCAGCCGATTCCACCATCACCCTAACGTTCCCAAACGGCCGAACCCAGCCCATCACCATTCCTTATCTCCAAACCCTCCCCACACACACCCTCAACAACTGCTACATCGTCAGCACCGGACACGGCACATCCGGCCCCTTCACCTTCAGCGGAACCGCCCTCCACACCCTCATCGCCGCTCAAACGGCCGATACACCTAATTACGCTAACATAGAAATCATCAGCGGCGACGGCTTCGGCACTCGCGTCACCAAAGCCGAGCTAGACAGCCAACCAAACCTCTCCCGTCCCATCCTATTAGCCTGGCAGATAAACGGCCGTCCCCTAACCCGCCAAGAAGGCGCCGTTCGACTCATTGTCCCCAGCGAAACCGACGACGCCCTCCGCCAGGTAAAATGGATCGGCCGAATCAATATCCGTAAATCCTAATTAGCGCTTCATACACGAAACCCTCATATCACCTCTTCCAAAAAGGCCCTCTGACCACCGTTTACTGTTTAGTGCCTCCTGACTTCTGTTCACTGGAACCAGGGTAATCAAACCAACAAACAACATACATTACCGCTTACACAAAGAGCAATATTTTCTCCCAAACCGGAATTCTTCCTAAAACACCGTTCAATCTATTAAAGCGCTCTACGGCCGTCTCTTTTAACGATAAATAAACGGAGACACCCTAGACTGCAAATAGTTACTGTTCTTTAGGAATAATAAGCCAATTTTCATATACCGTATTCAGGGTGCTGTACGGCATATGAAATACACCCCACCCACGAAATTCTAGAGAGCCACAAAGACCGTCCGGTTAGCTATAGATTTATCAAATATATTCTTGCAAATTTTCGAATGAAAACTGCAAAGGGAGACTAAAAATGAAAAAAATAAACCTTACTCGAAACAAAAATATCGTTATTGTTGTCCTCTTCCTTGTCCTCTTCATGGCAGGATGCACCCCAACTGTAACCCATGAACTCGCGATTGACCGCTACACCACCTCCAGCTTAACCAATGCCCAAGCAGACGCCATCCTGGCCGATGCCACAACCGTCTTAAACACAAATGATGGCGATGGCGACGTGGCCTGCAAGGTAGCTTTGGTTCGTGATGGAGATGTTTCAGTCTTCTCAACTGGTGACGGCAGCATTGACAGCAGCACAGAATTCAGCACCATTCTTGCTCTGCCTGGCTACGTCGCCGTTGTCAACCAGATCAACTGGTGTGGCGCATTAATCCCCAACGTCATCGGTTGTGCGCCTGTTCCAGGGGCTTCAATGGCAGTCGTTCGCTTCACCTCATCCCAAGAGGGAATCCTTTGGGCACATGAATTTGGTCACACCAAAGGGCTAGGTCACCGCAACGACGATCCCAACGCCGTGATGAACGGTACCATCAACAGCAGCCGCTTGCGGATAACCTCAGACGAATGCAGTGCCTTTCGTATGGAAGAAGAATCCGCCTCATCATCCACCGCAGGTGCAATGGCTATCGAAGAATACGTTCGCCAGGTCTTCATCAAGGGTGTTCCTTATGAAGAAACCATTACCAGTTACGATGCCAGCGATGTACCAACCTTACTAACCATGCTCAACGACCCTGCTGAAGAACCTCACTGGGCCAACATCGTCGTCGTTCTCAACATCATCGGCGGTGAAGAAGTCGTAGACCCCTTAATCGCATTCATTGAAGCCGATAGCGGTGCAGAACTCTCATACGACCACTATGTTGCCAAGACAAGCGCCCTAATGTCCCTCGGCTACCTGGTCAACCGCACTGGCAGCGAACAGGCCTTAACTTACCTCATCGAATCCGCAAATCCCATTGTCTGGGAAGAGCGGGAAACGGCCGATGTCGGCCCCTTCCAGGCAACGGTCACCGAAACCAACCAGGATTTGAGTAAGCACGCCATTCTCGGTCTGGCCCTCTCCGGCACACCAGATTCGGCCCAAGCCCTCCGCTCCTTCCAGGCAGGCGAAGGCACAGGCGAAGAGAGTGAATTTCAGGCGGCAGTTGACGACATAATCGCCGAAGCCCTAGAAGCCAACAACGAAATTCAAGAAGGTGGGTTGATTGAGTATTACAGTGACAATTAACCACAGTAAATAGATAACCAAACAGTCTCGGAAAATCATGCTAAACTCATGGCAATAACCAACCATATTTGCCATGAGTTTAGCCCCTTATCACCGCTCCCATCCAGATAATAAATTTGTGAAAATTCGTGAAATTCGTGGCTGCTTCTTTAATGCCGTCTTATAAACAGACAACATTCAATTACCGCCATTTGGATTTTTGGAGAAATTGCCTCAAGATGAAACATCTGTCAATAAAAATGATAATATTATTCAGTCCTATCCTATTCATACTACAAGCCTGTTCTGACACCGCCCCGTCAGCATCCACCCCCAACCCAACCCAACCGCCCTCGACCGAAAACGGCGATTCCCCACCCCTCCCCATCGAAGAATATGTCCGTCAGACCTTCATCGGTGGCCTGCCCTACGAAGAAACCCTCAACACCTATAACCCCAGCGATGTCCCGATACTACTAGCCATGCTCAACGACCCCAACGAACAGCCATATTGGGCCAATATCGTCATCGCCCTAAACATTATCGGCGACGAAGAAATCGAGGAACCATTAATCAATTTCATCAACAGCGGCGTACCAGGCAATCTTTCCCGTCCCCATTATGCCGCCAAAACCAGCGCCCTACTGTCGATGGGCTATCTAATCAACCACACAAAAAGCGAAACCGCGCTAACCTACCTCATCGAAAGCCTGGACCCCACCGTCTGGCAAGAAAGGGGAACAACTGGCATCGGCCCCTTCCAATCAACCCTGCAAGACACCCATATCGAATTCAGTAAACAAGCCCTGCTTGGCCTCTCATTATCAGGCAACCCCACAGCCGCCGATGCACTCCGCACCTTCCAAGCCTCAGACCCAACCGGTCAACAGGCCACATTCCATGCGGCCGTCCTAGACCTGATACCCGAAGCCCTAGAAACAAATCAGGAAATCGCCAACATCGGTCTGGTCAACTACTATCGAAACAACAGATAAACCCGAGTTTTGTTTTGGCTCACTTGAATTTGTTGGGGTACATGACAAGATGGTGATGGCTGACTATTTCCGGGCAATGGAGGAGATAGAGGGTGGGCAGATGGCTGTTTTCTCTCAAAGACCCGATGTCGAAAACGTTTACTCCTTGCTGAATGAGATGGAAGAAAGTGGGTTAAGCGACCAACAACAGATTCTAGCTGAACTGCGCCACTGTTTGACATAACCAGATCCTTCAAACCAAAACTTGCCACTGAAACGATTGTTAACGAACAAATGTTGCACAAATCAAGAAAAAGCCGGGTGTGGGAGCTTAGCCTTTTCTTTGGTTCTTTCTTTTGGGTAATGCTAAAAGAAAGAACAACAAGCTCAATAAACCAAAGATTTGAGGTTTAAGGTTTTATCCGTTGAACGTACCGTAACAAACTTAAAACGTACCACGTACAACCAATAATTCCAGCCAGTCCACCAATAAAAACAAACGAAATTTCTCTCGAATACTCAGGGAAAAACATATACTGGAAAATTGCCGAAATTAAAGTACCACTGCTTGCCCCAATCACAATACCCGCAAAGATTATCTGATAGTAGTTTAATCTATGATATTGCGACCTGTCCCAAAATTTATCGGTAACAATACAGCTTACAAGCAAAAATGGAATCAGGCACAATCCAGTAGAAACTATTGGTACAAAGGTGTACCAAATGATAATATATACAGTAGCTGGACCTGGATCTAATTGAGTTAGATTTGTTTTTACTTCATCAAAACCCGCTATATACAAATGAAGTCCAAAGAAAGTAATAATCATCAACACCAATGTTGCTGCACTATGCAACATACCGATCCTGGCGAACTTTCGCTTGTCCAATTTATTGGTCATTATTCACCTGCCGCATATAACGCCATCCAATTAGCTAAGTAAGGAAAAAACTATCTCTGAATAACATTTGAGCGCTATTACCCAAACTTACAGCACTCAAGAAATGCCTAACTTGGCGCGTTTGCGCGAAATCGGCTCCCCATATTCCATCATATAAGTGGACGTCTCTAGGGAAGAATAGCTTCCGTTTCTTGCAACAACTGGTTTAAACCTACCTTGAGCCGTATCATACCCGTCAATTCAATTAAGTCTTCCGCATCACCGGCATGTATATCCGAATAGCCTCCCCAAACAGCCCATAACGGCCGCTTCGACACACCCCCAAACTAATCTCATTATTCGTCAAATCTCGACTATAGACACTTGTCGGCCCACAAGTCTCAGCCGCATCCTGCCAACTCGCTCCATTCCACCACAAAATCACCAACGCATCTTCTGCCACAATCCGACTTATATCAATGTCGCTATACGAAATATTGATATTAACTGGCTGGTCAAATACAGCCAAATCATTCCCCCCCTGAACGGCCGTCATATCAAACCCATGCCCAGCAAAGGCCAACTCCCCCGCCCCGCCTAAGTATATCGGCGTCACCGTAACGGCCGTCGTCTCACTCACCGCCCCTGCCCCAAACTCAATTTCAGTCGGAAAACCACGCACATCCAGATAGTCCAACACCGTCTGCGTATTCGTTGCCACAACCGTCGATACCGCTTCAGGCAAAATAATAAAATCCTGCCCACTCACACTTTCATCATCAACCATAAACGAACGATTAGGCGGCCAAAAGGCAAACCCCGCCAACGTCGGAGTCAGGTTATAAGTCTGGTCTGGCAAAAAGCCCGTCATCGTATACGAACCATTCATAGCAGAAACGGCCGTTCGTTCGGCCGTCCCCTCAACCGCCACCGCCTCAAACCCAACAAAATTATGGTCAGTCACCCGACCATAAACCGCAAGATCAGCCGTAACCACATAAATCCCAGCAAAAGAATCCGCTATATACGCATAGCCCCTATTATCCAAAGCAATATCCACCGTATGTCCAGGCGTATTATATTCAGACACCTCCATCGAAGCCGTCACATCACTCACATCTACCAACCGCAAACCTCCATTTTCGGCCGAAACATAAGCATAATCACCCAACACCGTCACCCCCCTGCCATACCCAAATAAAGGCACGCTTCCCACTTGAAAAGGAAGAAAAGGATTAACGACATTGATGATGCGCAAACCACCGCCGCCGTCAGCCACATACGCAAAACTGCCCAACACATGGACATCCCTGGCAGAATTCGGCGTCGGAATAAAACCGATCTCCTGAATATTGTTCAAATTAATCACCTGAAGGACCCGAAAGCCACCCGGCCCATCAGCTAAAAACACGAAATTATTTCTAACCGCCACCCCATAAACATCGCCAGCCGTCTGAAAAAAAGCCACTTCCATCGGAGAGGCAGCTACAGAAACATCAATTATCCGCAAGCCCCCGTCAAAATCAGCCACATAAGCCAAGTCATTCACCACAAAAACGTCATTTGCAAAACCAGGCGTATCAATCCAACCACTAAGCGTCAGCGAAATCGGATTACTAATATCAACCAAAGCCAGCCCCTCACTGCCTAAAGCAACATAAGCGACATCATTCACCAGCACAAGCTCCATAACCGTCCCAGACAAGACAACATGACTAACCATCTCCGGCAAATTTGGATTTGAAATATCCAAAACCGCCAGGCGGCTGTCATTCCCAACATATAAATATTGATCCTTAGCCTCAATACCGCCCCCAGCATTAAGCAGATTTTGATAATGACTAAGCAGCATAGGCGTTGGCAAAATGCTCGGATCAACTAAATATAATCCCTGTTCTTCATCCACAACAAAAGCAACCCCACCCAACACAAACGCATCCTCAACCACCCCTCCCGTATCAAAACTACCAATCTCCGTCGGCATCGCTGGACTACTAACATCCATTATTCGCAGCCCACCCGACCCATCAGACAAATACACCTCGCTTCCATCAATGAAAATGCGCTGAGCCTCTCCAGGTGTTATCAAGCCAGCAACGCCAAATGGGTTCACCGGGCTGCTAATATCAATGACCTGTAAACCGCTATTTTGTCCATCAGCCACATAAGCATAATTGCCCTCCAAAACAACATCGGCCGAAAATCCAATCGTATCCTCGCTCCCCACAAGCACTGGCGAATCTGATACACTAATATTCACCACCTGCAAGCCCGATTGTCCCGCAGCAACATAAACAAAATTCCCACGCACCTCAACCGCCATCGCCCTGGTCGGCAGCTTCAAAAAGCCCACCTCAGTAGGAGCAGTCGGACTCGACACATTGATAACCCGCAGCCCGCTAAAATCATCTGCTACAAAAGCCAAATTATTCGAAACCGTTACCTCATGGGCAAAGCCCGGCGTATTTTCAGCCCCAACCAAAATCGGCGCAGTCGGGTCACTTATATTCACCACAAACAAGCCCCCCGTACCAACGGCCAAATAAGCATAGTTCCCCGACAAAACAATATCCTCAACCGAAACGACAAACACTATCGAACCAACGACCTCCGGCAGAGAAGGATTAGAGATGTCAAAAATTCTCAATTCTTGGCCCATACCCACATAAGCATAATCGTTCCGAACAAACACCGTCTTCATCACCCCACCAAAGTGACCGGTAGCCATCATCGAACCAATCGGCTCTCCATCTGGAGGTGGCGAACCAGAAGGTGCTTCTGCCAAAGCATTCCCAGAACGGCCGCCCAAAACCATCAAGGCCAACAACCCCACACTCCCCAATATAATCAAAACAACCAGCCCAACTCTTCTCTTCACCACCAATTCCACACTCCAATCCAGCAGACTCATTCTATTAATTGGTAAAATAGCTCAACCCTGATCATTAACAATTCACTAATTCAAAAATTAACCAATTAATTATTTTTTATAAGCCCTTCAATCAGCTTCTCAATATCAATTTTCACTTCCCCAATTATCCCACCCCATCGCAACCAAGCCAAAAACTCAACATTTCCACCAGCCCCCTCGATAGGCGAACGAATCAACCCCACAGGCTCAAAACCATTCTCGGCCGACCAACTTAATATGTCCGCCAAGACCTGCCTATGAACGGCCGTATCCCGCACAATGCCCCCCTTACCAACCTGCTTCCGCCCCGCCTCAAACTGCGGCTTAATCAACACCACCACATCCGCCGAACTGCCCAACCAACCCTTCACCGCCGGCAAAATCAGCTTCAACGAGATAAACGAAACATCCACACAAACAAAGTCAACCAGCTCCGCCAACGAATCCAGATAACGGGCATTCGTGCGCTCCAAAACCGTCACCCGCTCATCCTGGCGCAGCTTCCAATCAAGCTGTCCATACCCCACATCAATGGCAAAAACCCGCGCCGCCCCCCCCTGAAGCAGCACATCCGTAAAGCCGCCCGTACAAGCCCCAACATCCGCACAAACTCGGCCGTTCACATCAATTTCAAACGCCGCCAACGCCCCCGCCAACTTATAGCCACCCCGTCCCACATACGGCAGCGGCTCAACCAACTCAATCACCGCCCCCACCGGAATCTGCATCCCCGCCTTAGTCGACCGCTCACCATCCACCAACACCTCCCCAGCCATAATCAACGCCTGCCCCTTAGCCCGCGTCTCAACCAACCCCCGCGCCACCAACAACTTATCCAACCGTTCCTTCTTCTTACCCACAACATTCCCAAGCGGTGTCCTTTACCGCCATTCTCAAGCAGTGTCCTTTACTGCCATTCACAAGCAGTGTCCTTTACTGTCATTCATTATTTCCCATCCTCCCCCGCCAATCATCCATCGCATCCTCCAACGACCTATCCAGCCCAATCTCCGGCTCCCAACCCGTATCCTCCTTAATCTTAGCATAACTGCCCACCAATCGCGGCGTTTCAGACGGCCGCATTCGCTCCGGGTCACGCACCACCTCAACCTCAATCGTCACCATCCTAATCAACGTCCTCAAAATAGACTCAATCGACACCGCCCGACCAGAACAAATCAGATAATGTTGGCCCGGTCGGCCGTTTTTCGCCAAAGCAATATACCCAGCAACGATATCTCGCACATCACTAAAATCACGCTCCGCCGACAGATTACCCACCGACATCCTCGGCGCTCGCTGCCCCAACTCAATCGCCGCCAACTGACTGGCAAAGTCCGGCACCACAAAGCCCTTCGCCTGTCGCGGCCCAATATGATTAAACGGCCGTGCTTCAACCACAGGCAAGCCATACCGCTCCCAATACAAACGCACCAGCCGGCTAGCCGTCAACTTACTAACCCCATAAGGATGGTTCGGCGCAGGTTCACTCGCCTCCGTAATAGGCAGCATCTCAAGCGCAACCGGCCCATAAATCTCCGCGCTCGTCACCACCACCACCCTCGGGCGGCCGAAGTTCACCGCCGCCTCCAGCAGGTTCGCCGTCCCCCCCCCATTAATCGCAATCGTTCGTGCCGGGTCAGCCCAAGATTGGTTCGTCAACGCCTGCCCCGCCAAATGATAAATAACCTCCGGCTGGCTTTCCAAAACCGCCCCCTTCAACGACTCCAAATCCATCAAGTCACCCGAAATCGGCCGAAATCGGTCACTCTCCGGCACTGGCTGATGGCTCGAATCAGCATGTACCAACCCAGCCACCTCATCACCATTCGCCAACAATCTATCAACTAAATGAGAACCAGCAAAGCCAGTCGCCCCCGTCACAAAAACTCGCATCAAAAATACTCCAAGAAGTTCAACTTCTGACAGAAGTGAACTTCTAAAATTTATACAGTAACAGTCAACCTCAAGCCGCTAAAGTATAAACCATGTTATCTTTTGAAACACACTATACGTGTTATAATAAAGCAAAGCAGTCACCAAAAGCCTACAAAACAACAAGGCTCCCAACAATTTTGGAAGGCAGTGAAAACCTGCCACAATTATAAAAAATTCGTGAAAATTCGTTTAATTCGTGGCAAAAATAATTGACTTCTTACTAACCAACCCCATAAAACCCCGAGACCTAAAAAACAGTGACAACCATTCCACAAACCATCCAACAAACAATCGGCTCACAATTAATCAGCTTCTATCAACTTGGCAGCCAGGGCCAGCACAAAGGCAAATCAGCCCCATCCGGCATTAATTCATTAGCAGTCGTTGAAAGCAGAGACAGTATCCATCAAATCAGACAAGCCATACGGCCGATCCACCAACCCAACCAGCCCCTGCCATACATCGCCACCCCAACCGCCCTCACCCGTCACCTTCAATTAAATCCCCTGCTCGCCCATTTCTTCCATCATTCAAGCCAACGACTTCTCGGCCAGCCAATCGAAACAGAACCAACGGCCGTTTCAGTGCCAGAAAGAATCGGCCTCCTCGCCGGAATCGCCATAGAAGCCTCAAAAATTATCGCCCCCCAACTACTAAACAAGCAAGAAGCCCAATCAAGCCATCAAACCCTCGACAACCTCGCAGCACACCTTCAAATCGGCCGAAACATCCAAACAAGCCGCCCCATCCAAACCTTAGCCTCAATCCAGGCCTATCTCGCCCAATGGATAGCCACCCATCCAGACACCCAATGGCAAACGCCAGCCCCAACCGGCGCGCCACCACTCGTCGATGCCCTCGTCGCCATATACGAACGTCAAGACCAGCTCATCTTCATCCTCCCCGATTGGCCCCCGGACAAAATCAAGGCCTATTTATATGAGGTCGACTGGTCGGCCGTTTCAGAAAGCCTCACCGGACAGTACAAAAGCCTCCAAATCACCACCCCCAGCCTCTTCCGCCTCATGCTCCAATACCACAACCCCGCCGACCATTTCTTTCAAAACTACAACCACGCCTGGGGCATCAACGCCCTCACCTCCCTAGAAATCCCTCGTTGGCGCGTCTATCAAGACCTCGCCCGCTTCGCCTCCCAAATGGAAGTCCACACCTTCCCCCAAGCCTTTATAACGGCCGAAAACCACCAACTCAACCGCTTCATCCACGACTATCAGAACAAACTCCTAAACATCCAACTCCGCGAAGAACTCTTATACCGCCTAACCGGTCAAGAGCGAGTCTCACCACCCACCCCCCTCCCAGAACGCACCGCCACCACCACCGAAAAAGTAGACGCCACCCACCAACAATTCAACTGGTGGGCTAACCACTACACCGAGAAAATGAATGATAATAATTAGAGTTGTCCTAATTACAAAACAACTGTGATTGTCATACCTGCGAAGGCAGGTATCTATTTTCTCATACGAGTGGATTCTCCCTTACGTGGGAATTACACCGTCAAATTTTTATACAGGAACAACTCTATTAATTCGTGAATAATTAATGGTAGATAGGCAGCAATCCTATTCTCAATTCAACAAACGTGCGAAGCTAAGTCAACGTGCGAAGCTAAGTCAACGTGCGAAGCTAAGTCAACGTGCGAAGCTAAGTCAACGTGCGAAGCTAAGTCAACGTGCGAAGCTAAGTCAACGTGCGAAGCTAAGTCATTCACCCAATTCATTATTTTTTTATCCGACACGAAAGAGACCAATATGTCAAAAAAAATTATCTCCATAATCTTCCTTCTTCTCCCGTTAGCCGCCTGCTCCCAATCACCCACCCTCGAAGACGCCGTCAGCAACCGCTTCCAAGTCGGCGACGAATGGACCTACAACACCCGCCCCGGCGAACCCCTCTCCACCTTCACCGTCATCAAAATCGACAAAACCACCATAGACGGCGAAGAACAAACCATCATCCACATAGCCGTCAACGAGCTAGCTATCGACCATCCCGACGGCGGGATAGTAACCGCCGTCCCCCACATGCCCTTCACCGAAGCCGCCCTCAACCTCAGCGCCGGCTCCCCCTTCAACATCATCGACCCCATCCCCCAAGATAGCCTAGACGCCTACCAAACCTGGCGCGACCGCTACCAATCCAGAGAAGCCGACATCTTCCAAACCACCATCGCCCACGCCCTAGACACCCTCCAATTCACCATCCAATTTGAGCAGTAAGTCAGCCCCATTCCCGCTACTCAAGTACCACTCCCTCCAGGGTTTCATTAATCCAGCTATTCAAACTCTTATCAGCTAACCGTGCCCTAACCGTAATTTTCCGATGCAATTCAGGCTCCATACGAATACTAAACCTGCCCGAAAACGGTTTTTCCGGCGCTTCCTTCCTTTCCTCACAAAAAGCCAGATAATCCTCCACCGATTCCTGAAAAGCCCGCTTCAACTCAACAACACTCTCCCCTTCAAATGTAATAACATCTCTCAAGTTAATAACCTCTCCATGAAAGACATCAAAATCATCATCAAATTCAACCTTTGCCACATACCCTTTATATTCCATCATGGCTTTACACCTGCCTCTCGTAAAAACCTTCGCACAGATTTTACAGCGCCCTTAGTCGTCTCAGGTCGCGGATGAGGCCGATGAAAAATCGCCCGGACCTCATTCAAAACAACTCGAACCCTAGAACCACTACCTTCCGAAATTTCCGCACCCAATGCTAACAATAGCGCCTCAATATCTCGCCAGGCGATATTAGCCCTAACAGGCTCATCAAAAATCGCCACAAGCGTTCTATAATGCTTCCTTCGCATCGAGAAATGGTATCATAATTTGACACCACAGACAACTTCATATTCCAAATGGGCGGCCGAGGTTTTTGTTAATGGCGCGCAACCATCTTGGTGGCCGCTGACGTGCAGGATGCCTGCGCTCCTCTAGCTATCAACAACCGTTTCTCCCTCTCCAACATCCACTAATCATTGACAAACAAATGCCATTTCAATAAAATTCACCAAATTAAACGCCTATATTCGGGAGCAAATCTCCCACCAGGCCCTTAAAAAAAAGGAGTCATCGAATGAACCCAACCCATTCCCCAAACCAATACAATCAACGGCCGTTCCTCATCATTGCCCTCCTTCTACTCCTCCTAACCACCTTCATCACATCCCTCTCCCGTAACGCACCAACAGTGTTAGAAATAAAAACGGCCGAATCCGCCAACCAACAAGGAGGCGACTACTGGAGCCAACTCATCGGCGCCGACTCATCCTACAACGAAGCCACCAACAGCCTACTAACAAGCGATGGCAGCCTGCTCGTCTCCGGCTACTCAAGGTCATTTGGCGCTGGCGCCGACGACGGCTGGCTCATCAAACTCGACCAAACCGGCCAAATTCAATGGCAAAAAACCTATGGCGGCAGCGACGAAGAAGACTTCGGCGCCCCAATCGAAACAAATGACGGCAACATCATCATTACCGGCTCAACCCAATCCTTCAACGCCACAAACAACCAAGACGGCTGGATTCTCAAGTTAAATCAAAACGGAACCATCATTTGGCAGAAAACATACGGCAGTAATGGCAGCGACAGAATTTCATCAATTGTTCAAACAAATGATGGCGGGTATATCTTCTCAGGTTCCACCGATCCAGACGACGATGGCAATTTTGACGCCTGGATGGTGCGATTAGACCCAGCCGGAAATATCCTCTGGGAAAAATCTTACGGCGGGTCAAATTCCGACACATTGACATCAATCCAACAAACCTCCGACGGTGGCTTCATTGCCGCCGGAGGTTACAACCGCACAACACCCAACAGCTATACCTCCTGGATTGTCAAGCTCAATAGCGATGGAACCATAAACTGGGAAAAAAAATATAGTGATTTTGCGCTTCTGGGAAACATCAACGAGCTAAGTGATGGCAGCTTTATTGCCAGTGGCCCAATCACAACCGATCCTAGATTCATTGATATGCACCTCATCAGAATAGATAGTTCCGGGCAGGTGATTTGGCAAAAATCATACGGCACAGATAGTTTTGAAACTGGTGGCGCCATCCAAATAATCAACGACAACGAATTTGTGGTCGCTGGCACAGTTTTTGGCGGCGACTACTGGCTCCTGAATTTAGATGGCGCAGGAAATATTAACTGGCAAAAAACATACGGCGATGACGACAAGTTTGAAGTCGCAGGCTCCCTACAACGAGCCGCAAACGGTGACCTTTATATAGTTGGCTATTCAAACTATTCCAACCTCGGCAAAACCTTCATCGTCAAAGTCGATAGCAACGGCAACGCCGATAACTGCAACATTGTCGGCAGTTATAACGGAACCATTGTTAATCTAATGGCCCCCGCCACCAATGCCAACCCAAGCAATCAGACCATAAATTCAACAGTTGCCACATCCCCCATTGCACCCCTAGACAGCCTTGGAACCGCCACCTTTACCTGCGGCGGCCCACCAACATTCACCATAAACGGCCGAGTCATCGACAACAACGCCCAACCTCTCCCCAACACAACCATCGGCTACCAACTCGGCAGCGTCACAACCAATGCCAGCGGCAACTACACCATCAGCAACCTCCCTCCCGGAACCTACACCCTCATCCCAACCCTCGCCGGATACGCCTTCACCACCCCCTCAAACCACACAGTTACCGTCCCCCCAGACCAAAGCAACCTAGATTTCATCGGCATCCCCATCATCTACACCGAATTCGAATACATCCCCCTCATCCTAAAACCATAACAACCCCAACCCGTCGGCCGTTTCAACCCATTCATAAAAAAACGGCCGACCCTCCCCCTCCATAAAAATCCCCCCAATTCCCAAAACACCCCCGATCCCCGATCCCTGATCCCTTTAAAAATTAACACTTCATTATTCATTATTCACAATTCATTATTCATCCCCAATTACCCACTAAAATCTCCCCATGACCCGCCACAGCCTCAAACAGCAATTAATCATTCAACAAACGTGCGAAGCTAAGTCATTCAACAAACGTGCGAAGCTAAGTCATTCAACAATTAATTATTCATTCCCTCCCGCCCTCCGCCTCCTCCTAATCTCCTTCATCATCGCCCTCCTCCAGCCCGCCCCCATCCTAACCGCCCCCGGCCCCCAACAAACCGTCCAAACCAACTACCCCATCCTCGGCGTCCACACCCGCCTCACCGACGAAGTCGAACCCTGGAAAATCAAACACAGCCTCCAACTTGTCCGCGAACTCGGCTCCCCCTGGATAGTCGAATTCTTCCCCTGGGCCTACTATCACCGCCAAGACGGCAATATATCTTGGGAGCATCCCGACCTCGTCATCCAACACGCCAACGCCCAAGGACTAACCATCATCGCCCGCCTCGGCCTAACCCCCCAATGGGCCAGACCAGAAGACACCCCCCTAACCTACCTCGACGAAACCGCCTACGACGACTTCGCCACCTACGCCGCCGCCTTCGCCGCCCGCTACAACAACGACCAATACGGCCGCGTCGACTACCTCATCATCGGCAACGAACCCAACCTCAGCTACGAATGGGGCTACCGCCAAACCACCGCCGCCGACTACGTAAACCTCCTCAAAACAATCTACCCCGCCGTCAAAACCGCCAACCCCAACATCCAAATCCTGGCCGGCGCCCTCGCCCCAACCATCGAACCCGACGGCTCCCCCTGGGGCCTCAACGACCTCACCTACCTCCACCGCATGTATCAAGCCGGCGCAGCCCAATACTTCGACGGCCTCGCCGTCCACACCTACGGCCTAACCTTCCCCCCCGAAGCCGACCCCGCCCCCGACCTGCTCAACTTCCGCCGCGTCGAACTCATCCGCCAGGTGATGGTCGACAACAACGATGCCCACACCCAAATCTTCATCACCGAATCCGGCTGGAACGACCACCCCCGCTGGACCCGCGCCATTCGCCCCAGCCTACGCATCGACTACACCCTTCGCGCCATCCAATACGCTCAAGACAACTGGCCCTACGTCCAAGTCCTCGCCCTCTGGGCCTTCCGCTTCCCCGCCCCCACCAAATCCTACATGGATTACTTCACCCTCGTCACCCCCGAATTCGTAAACAAACCCATTTACGACGCCATCCAAGACTATGCCCACAAATAAAAAAGGAGCGCCACCATCACTTCCTACATCGACTACTTCACCCCCGAATTCGTAAACAAACCCATCTATGACGCCATCCAAAACTATGTCCACAAATAAAAAAGGAGCGCCACCATCCCTGGTGGCAAAAATTCTCCCCACTCTCCTATTAGCCCTTCTAACCCTCCCCCTCGCCGCCTGTCAACAACCAGACGATTCCTGGCCCCGCATCCAACAATCTGGCATCCTCCGCATCGGCCTCGACCCCACCTACCCACCCTTTGAACTCGCCGACGGCATCCCCTTAGAAGGCTTTGACGTCGACTTAGCCCATGCAATAGCCGCCGACCTAGGTCTCCAAGCCCAATTCTCCCATTTCGGCTACGACGGCCTCTACGACGCTCTCCAAACCGGACAAGTCGACATCCTCATCTCCGGCCTCGTCATCAGCCCCGAACGCACCCGCGACTTCGCCTACAGCGACCCCTACTTCAACGCCGGACAACTCCTCATCGCCCCCACCACTAACAACCTCACCACCATCGACACCCTAAACACCCACACCCTCGCCGTCGAATTAGGCGCCGAAGGCCACGTCCTTGCTACCACCTGGAAACGGCAACTACCCCAGTTGACCATTTTGCCCTATAATAGCCCCGATGACGCTCTAACGGCTATGGTAACAGGAGAGGCAGATGCCGTATTAATAGACAGTATTAGCGGCCGTCTTTTCCTGAAAAACAACCCACAGAGCCTTCAAACAACCAAATTTACCCAAACGGCCGTATCCGAGGAACCTTTTGCCCTCGTAACCCGTATAGACGACCGTGTACTATTAAAAGAGCTTAACGAAAGCCTACGCCGCCTAAAAGTTAATGGGACTCTTGACCTAATTGACCAGCGCTGGCTAGGCTAGACACGCGTTCTAAGCTATACTGTCTACCAATTACTGTTTACTAAATTACCGACTACTGATAGGAGTAATATTGAATGAAAGACTCACCAGTTCCTGATATGTACGACAAAATTGAAGGGGAATCGACCCTGCTCGGCAAAATCGCCAGCAAGATTCCCGGCTTCAGCGGATACATTGAAAAAGGCCGCCGCCGTGAGGCCGATCAGATCCTTCGGGAAACGATTGCGGCCCGACTGGAAGAAGTACGCATCCAACTGGCCGGTGTTCATCAAATACTGAGCCGCGACATCATCAAAGCCATCGACCATGCCGAACCACTAGGTCAGGCAGACACCCGTCTCATGGGGCTAATCGGCAAAGTTCGAGACGCACCCCAAGGCTACGCCGGATTCTTCGATGCCGTCAAAGTCAAAGAAGACGACTTAGCCCGCGTTTACGCCTTCGATGAAGCCATGCTAACCTACTCAGACCAGATTGGACTAGACGTTAGCGCAATAGAAAAATCAGTCGATATGGATGACGACATCGCTGGCTCAATTCGCGCACTGGATAACAGCCTCCGTGAAGCCAATACCACCTTCAACTCACGCGGCGAAATCCTCTCAGGCGTTTCCTAAAAAAGAAATTTGTAATTAGTAACTAGTAATTGAAAATTGCTCAATTACTAATTACAGGCGGTATCCTTCATCGCCAATCACTGACTACCGACTACTGATTTCCGACTACTTATCCAAAGGAGATAAAACCGATGGCTCGTATTTTTGATCGTGTAATGGCAGAACCCTGGCTGCGGGACGAAATCGTCCAGAAATTCCCGCGCGGCGGCCCAGGCGACATTCGTCTCGGCTCCCCCTGTATAGTAAACCCTGGTGAAACGGCCGTCTTCGTCCGCAGCGGCGAATCGCTCGGAACATTCAATCCCGGCACCCACGTCCTAACCACCGCCAACCTCCCCCTGCTCGAAACCATCGTCGGCAAAGCCTTTAGTGGCAAAACCCCCTTCACCGCCGACGTCTACTTCCTCAAAACAACCGACATGACCTTCAAATGGGGCACAACCGCCGCCATCATCGTCGAACATCTCCAACGGCCGCCAGGAGCCAGCGCCATCATCGGCAACGGCACCTACGTCGCCAAAGTCAAAGACCCCTGGAGATTCCTAACCGCTATGGACGCCTTCCGCGAAAGCGTCCGGCTGCCCCAACTAAAAGAGCGTCTCGACCCCATGCTCGGCGTCATGATGCAAGACAAGTTGAGCGAACTAGCCGAAGCCAAAAACCTCGGCCCCGCCCAACTCCAATCCTTCTCAAAAGACATCAACGACCTCCTCGTTGGTATGCTCCAAAGCGAATTCGACGCCATCGGCATGACCCTCATCGACTTCAACATTCGCATGGGTCTCCACCCCGACTCCCTCGAAGTCGTCAGCCGCATGGGCTACGGAACCAGCTACGCCCAATTGAAAGGCCTCGATGTTGGTATGGCAGCAGCCGAAAACACCAGCGGCGGCGGCGGTTCCAACCTCGGCGAACTGGGTATCGGCATGATGGGCCTCGGCGCCATGCAGAACCAACAGCAGATGCAGCAGCAGCAAATGCAGCAGCAACAGCCCGTTCAGCAGCAAGCAGCCGCCGCATCCAACGTTATGCCCGACGTCATGACCCCCGCCCAGGCCGCCGGTTTCGTCATGGTGTCCGAAGAAGACATCATCGCTGCCATCACCGCCGGCGACCTAAAAGCCCGCAAAATCGGCAACGCCTACCGCATCAGCAAAGCCAACCTCGAAGCTTTCCTGGCCGGCTAAACATACCCTATCTAGAAGCCAGGCTTTTCTCAAAAAGCCTGGCTTCTCTCAAAGCGGTGCCCTTTACCGCCATTAAACATTCACGAATTCAGCAATTCAACAATTAATTATTTCATTTCCCCTGCTAAAAACCAGCACTGCATGACCGGCACCGCCTTCTCCACCCAAATCGCCACCCTCCTAAACCAAGCCGCCCAAGCCCACCACCAAGCCTACATCGAAACCGATGGCTTCAACCCTGAATGGCCCCTCTGGTACGCCGAATACCTACAAGCCCCCCTCTCCCAACTGCTCAACCGGCTACAGTGATATGCTCGCTAAACCGGGCCAAAATCATACCTCAGCCCAGTTCATAGGGCGCATTTTCGTAGCCCTGCTATTTATGGCAGGCGATACCAGGTAGGAATTTTACGGCCGTGAATTAGTTTAGGAATTTGAGGGTTGAAATCGGCCGTTTCTAGCCTTCAAACACCACCGCCATACGACCATCAAACTCCTCCCAGGTCAATAAAAAAGCATCAATTGACATCGTCGTTGGCCCATTTGCTAAAGCCGGATCCATCACGGAAACCTCCGTCTCGGTCATGTCGGCAAGGACCAAAGCGTGAAATCCTGAAAAATCTGCCTAAGGGAGAAATTCTGCAGCAACAAATACAATCGGGAAATTGCCCATCGTCAGAGAATGACGCACGTCATCTAGCGTCCCCAACCTATAAGATACTTGAACACCAAGCTGTTCTAACCAAATAATTCGGCTGGCTGGTGTCCCAAATGAGTAACTCCCCAAAACCTTAGCTAGCTCCGATTCTGAAAAGAAATGTCCCATTGCCGCCAACACCATTCGGGCGCAAGCTGGCAAACAAGCCCCCTCATTACTCTGGCGATAATGTGGCAGCGCCCGCATAGAGCCTTTGGGCATGTTGGATTATCTTCTCCTGAACGGATTCATCACTGATTATTCGACCCGTCTCGGCATCCACGTCAATAATGCCCACTTCCCCCAAATCGCCTAACTCTGGCAACGATAAGGCAACGGGCACTCGCCAAATAATATGCCCCTCACGAAACATTAAATCCGGCTCTTTAGCTCCTAACCCTGTTCCTAATTCCGGCACAATCGTCTGATTCACCATACGACGAGCATCAGCAGCAGAAATATTAACCGAAATCGCAATCTCCTTAACCTGCATGACATTTGTAGCCATTTTTAATCTGCTCCATTAGTACAATCAATATCTATTGACTTAATTATACCCTTTTCCCCATTTTTTCAACAGTCAGCTGCTCCTCCCAAACCCCATAAACCTCATCCTCTCCTATATCGGCCGTTAATAACCACCCCAACAACGTTCCACAATCTCGACAAAACGCTGCACTTTCGGCCGTATTCACCCTTTCCGGCCGTTCCCATATCCCCTCAACCCCCGTCCCCCTCGGAGCCAACACTAAAATCACATCATCCGTCAACGCCCGGAACCCGGCGATATGCACCGAAATCGGGTTCTCCGAATGGACGACATAACGATTCACCAACACAAAACCCGCCCGCTTCAAGGCTATCGTAATCGCCGCCCAGCTTTCCGGATTCCAGTGATGGTAAGTGAAGATGAGACGGCCGTCCCCCTTCAATACCCGCTGACACTCCCCAAAAATCTGGCTGATAAGATGCTCATAAGGTCGTTCGTCCTTGACATAGCCATTATTACTGCGGTGCAGTGCAACGGCCGATCCGTTCAAATCATACGACCAACGAATCCCATTTGCCCCATTTTGCGGCACCATCTTCTCCAGCCACACCCGAAAAAACGTCGCCAAATCACTATACTGCACACTGTCAAAATAAGGCGGGTCCGTCACGATATAATCAACACTGTTATCTGCCAAGGGCAAATCAGCCGACGACCCCTGCCGCAGATAAAACCGCCGTTCACCCTCTAACAACCCGACAGTTTCAGTCACCTCCCGTCCATAATCCACCTCCCCCTCAATTGCCTTCTTAACGGCCCCATTGCCATTAGCGCTGCCACTGCCGTTCCCATTCAACTCAATCAAACGCTCCACAGGTCGATCCGCCCATTTCCGCGCCCGCCGCAGCCGGGCATGGAACAACTTCTGCAACGTCCCCGACGACTTGCGAGGATTCAATGGGTTGTTTTCCAGCGCCATATACGGGAAATAGTAAGCATGGTGGGAAAAGGCGTGGCGAATGGCCCCAGAGCGACGCACGGCCGTCCCCTTATAGCCCGACAACATCGAGTTAAATTCCAGCGAGGTCGAAACCATCAGCGCCAAATTCAGCCGCACCACTGGTTCAAACTGTTCCAAATGCTCATTATTGAGTCGCTCAATGGCCCGGTGTAAAAAGAGCAGTTGGCGGCTGGAAAAGAGGTCGGCGTAATTGCTGATGCCCCGGCGAGAAAGATGAGCCGATTTGGGGCCGGGATGAACAGCCAAGGTCGGGTCAATGGGCAAGTCGGCCCGAATTTCGTCCGCCTGGGCTATTTTTTCGACATCGGCCGTTTTCAACCCATCGAAAAACAAGCCATGCGCCTGACATCGCCCGACCCGCACCAGCGGCACATAACGAGCATAGTATGGCTTATCGAAATTATCCTTGAACGTCTGTTTGCAGTCCGGGCATTTTTTGGTTCGCTTCTCAAATAACGGCCGTTGCCCGCCAACGCCCATACAACCGCACCCATTTTCGGCCGAACTCACCTCTCGACAGTTCGGGCATAGACGAATGACGGTCCCATCCGACTCCCGCCGCAGTACAAACGAATCGACTACAACCGCACAGCCACAGTCGCAATACCGTTCCAGCCCATACAGCATGAAGCGCAGTGTAGACGGCCGTTCACAAACCAAACAAGCCGTCTCGTAATACGTCCCCATCTCAGCCAACAACCCACTATAAAAAGTCTCAAACGCCCCTTCCAAATCCGCCATCGGCACATGAGCCAACGTCGCCCGCGCCTGCAAAACAGGTATAGGGTCGATGTCTGCCCCAATGACATTCGCCCCCAACCGAATCGCCTCATGCAGCGTCGTCCCACCCCCCATCATCGGGTCAAGAATAACCTTGCCCTCCAATCCTCCCGCCGCATAATAATCCCGCCGCCCCGCATCTTCAACCAGATGCTTCAACAGCAGTCGAAATGTCGTCCCGCACCGCCGCGCCCACCACTTATGCAGGTAGGTATTCGGTCGATATAGATGCTTATTATAAGACTCATACCGCGCCAACCCATTAGCTAACTCAGCATCAAAGCCCCGGTCAATCGGCAGACGACCCTTTTCGATTTTCCCTCTCACCAAACCCTCTTCTTAAAAGAAATTGGTGAATTGTTAACGATTGCCATTCTAAAGCGAATCATTAACAATTAATTATTCACCAATTCACCAATTAATTATTTCCTTTCCCTCTTTTACCCTCCATACGGAAACCAATACTCTTTCACCTCATCGTCAAAGTCCCAATGCACATGCTTCGTATCCATGAAACTCTCCAACCCCTCAATACCCAATTCCCGCGCATTGCCACTCATCTTCATCCCCCCAAACGGCCCACCATAATGGTCCGTCAACGGATCATTAATCCAAACTGAGCCAGCCGCAACCTCTTCAAAAAAGCGCTTCGCTAACTTGGCATCATTCGTCCGCAAACAAGCTCCCAGTCCAAAATCACTATCATTTGCTAAGGCGATAGCCTCATCAAAATCGCGGTAGCCCATAATCGGCAGCGTTGGCCCAAACGTCTCCTCGCGCATACAACGCATATTGTGATTGACATCTACTAAAACGGTCGGGGCATAGTACCAGCCCCGTTGGTGTTGAGTCGGCCGTTCTCCGCCCGTCAACACTCTGGCCCCATTCGCCACTGCATCCGCCACATGCGCCTCAACCTTTTTCCGATATTTCGGGTCAGCCATCGGCCCCATATCCGTCGACGGATCTAATCCTGGCCCAATATTCAAGCCCTGCACATAATCGGCCATCGCCTCCGAAAACGCCTTCACCTTCTGATTCGGTACATAAATTCGTTCCGTCGAGGTACAAACTTGACCCGCGTTAATCAGTCCCGCATAAGCCACCGCCTCAACGGCCGTTTCAATATCCGCATCCGGGGCCACCACAAAGGCATCCTTACCGCCCAACTCCAAATGCGTCCGTTTCACCCGTTCTGCCGCCAACCCCGCAATTCGCTGCCCTGTTGCAACCGACCCCGTAAAGGCAATCAACGGCACATCCCGATGCTTGACCATCGCCTCACCAGCCGCCGCGCCGCCTGTCACCACATTAAATACCCCTGGCGGTAAATGGTCAAAAGCCATCTCGGCCAGCAGCAAGGTCGAAAGTGGCGTCTGTTCTGCCGGTTTCACCACTACCGTATTGCCCGCCGCCAACGCTGGAGCCACCTTCCAAATCATCAACAGCAGCGGATAGTTGAAGGGGATTATACAGCCCACCACTCCATATGGCTCTTTCATCACAAAATTAAATTGGCTGGCATCGGCCGGAGCTAAAAGACGGCCGCGATAAGTCTTTGCCAACCCCGCATAATATTCCAGCGTCCCAATAACCCACTCAACCTCCTCCTCATTCTCAGAAATCGCCTTCCCCTCCTCTTCTGTCAACAACCGCACAACCGCATCAAAATTCATCTTGACCTTAGCCGCCGCTTCCATGAGCATCTCAGCCCGCTCCAGCCCCGGAACCCAACGCCATGTATCAAAAGCCACCTTTCCTGCCGTTACTGCTTTATGCACATCGGCCGTATCGCCCACCGGAACCGAATCAATCACCTCTTCCGTCGCCGGATCATAAACATCAAACGTCTCCCCACTCTCAGCAGCCACCCACCCCCCATTGATATAGATTTGCCTCATCCCTTCCTCCAAAAACACCTAATCATAAACAAACCACCCCAACCCCCAACAACAATAATTCGTCCCATTCATGTTAATTCGTGGCAAGCCCTCTTTTTCAAATCAAATACTTTCAAAAATACTTGCCCAACAACCAAAACTCACAAGCTCCCTTAAATAATAATTCATGAATTCGTTGCAAAGCCTTTTCTTCACAACGCCTAATTCTTACACGATTCCTATTGTATCCACATCGTTCCCCTTTACAATACTATTACACGGCTCTATCGCCGTACCTTGTTTCCAGTAGACTGTAGGCAGTAGTCTGTAGTCAGTAATCGGTTCACAAAGCCAGATACTGACTACTGAATACCGGCTACCGACTACTGAGTTAAGACGGAGAGATACATGACTGAAACAACGACAACAACCAAGTCACTACCAATCGTCCCCCTGCGCGGCGGGGTTGTTTTCCCCGGCGTGACAACCACCATATCAATCGGCCGTCGCCGCTCATTGGCAGCGGCCCAAGCGGCCGTAAAAGGGGACGGCTACATTATTATACTGATACAGTTCGACCGCGAAGTCGAACGCCCCGGCGTTGACGACCTGACCCCAGTCGGCGTCCTAGCCAAAGTCCGAGACATCCTGCGAACCACCCATCTAGGGGTTCAGATGTTAGTCGACCTCGAACGACGAGTCAGCTTCGACGACCTGACCTCCGAAGACCCCTATCTCATCGGAACCTACAGCGAAATCGAGGATATGACCGATGCTGCTCCAGCCGACCAAATGGCTGAAGCCATCGCCTACTTAGAGCAATACGCCGAAATGCTCGGCGAAGTCAATCAACAAGTCCTCGCCACCCTTCGCAGCAAGGAAACCGCTGGCGAGCTAGCCGACTACCTGTCCGGCCTCCTCAACATGCCCCTCGACATGGAAATCGACCTCCTCAACTCCCCACACGGTGTTGAGCGGTTGACTAGAGTTCTAGACTATCTCGAAAAGGAGATGCGCATTGCCGAAGTCCGCAGCAAAATCCAGCAAGATGCCCAGGACGGAGCCAACCAGGCTCAAAGAGAGTTCTTACTACGAGAGCAGATGAAGGCCATCCAGAAAGAGCTAGGCGAAGATGATGCCACCGTAGCCGATGATATGCGCACCAAAATCGAAAAGGCAGAGATGCCAGAGAAAGTCGAAGAACGCGCCTTGTCTGAACTGAGCCGCCTGGAACAGGTTGGCAACCATTCGGCCGAAGCTAGCGTCATTCGCACCTACTTAGAATGGCTGACCGAACTACCTTGGAACGTCACCACAGAAGACAACCTTGACATCGCCCATGTCCGAGAAACGCTTGACAGTGACCATTTCGGCCTCGATGATGTCAAAGACCGTATCGTCGAATACGTCGCTGTCCGCAAGTTGGCTGGCAATAAGATGCGCGGGGCCATCATCAACCTCAATGGCCCTCCAGGTGTTGGCAAGACCTCCATCGCCACCTCTGTCGCCAAAGCAATGGGCCGTGAAATGGCCCGTGTCAGCTTGGGCGGCGTGCGCGATGAGGCCGAAATACGAGGCCATCGCCGCACCTATATTGGGGCTTTACCCGGCCGTATTATCCGAGTTCTGCGCGACGTCAAAACCCGCAACCCCGTCATCGTCCTCGACGAAATTGACAAGGTCGGCACCGACTGGCGCGGTGACCCAAGTTCGGCCCTCTTGGAGGTACTCGACCCTGAACAAAACGACTCCTTCACTGACCATTATCTAGAGGTTCCTTTTGATTTGAGTCAGGTTATCTTCATCACCACCTCTAATCAGACTAGCACCATCCCGGCCCCACTATTCGACCGGATGGAATCCATCAGCATGCCCGGCTACATCGAAGATGAAAAGCTAGCTATCGGCCAGCAATATCTGGTCAAAAAGCAGCTAGACGGTCACGGTATTGAGAATATCGAAGTCAGCTTTGAAGAAGATGCCCTGCGCCAAATGGTTCGACATTACACTCGTGAAGCTGGCGTCCGTCAATTAGAACGCAACATCGGCACCGCCATCCGAAAATTGGCCGTCAAGGTCGCTAGCGGCGAAGAAGGCCCTTTCGTCGTCACTATCAAAGATGTTGAGGAGTTCCTCGGCCCTGAAAAATTCACTTACGGCATTGCCGAAGAAAATGACGAAATCGGCGTCTCGACTGGCCTTGGTGTCAGCAGCTTTGGCGGCGACATCATGGCAATCGAAGTCAGCCTCTCCGAAGGAACTGGCAAGGTCTTATTGACAGGTTCTCTTGGCGATGTCATGCAGGAATCGGCCCGTGCGGCCCTAACCTATGCCCGCGCCAATGCCCGCAATTTAGGCTTGGAACCAAAGGTCTTTGATAAAGCCGACATTCACATCCATGTCCCGGCAGGCGCAACGCCCAAAGACGGCCCTAGCGCTGGTCTGGCAATGGCAACGGCCATTATCTCGGCCTTTACCCGCCGCCCTGTCCGCCGCGATGTTGCCATGACAGGCGAAGTGACGCTGCGTGGTAAAGCCCTTCAGATTGGCGGCCTAAAAGCCAAAACAATCGCTGCCCATCGGGCCGGAATCAAGACCGTCATTATGCCCCAGGATAACGCCAAGGACATACCAGAGCTTCCAGAGAAAGTGCGTGAAGATTTGGAACTTATCCCGGTCAACCATCTCGACGAAGTCTTAAACATCGCCTTACTAGATGGTGGCCCACCCTTCACCATCACGGGTAGTGATGACCCCGATAATGGCGCTAAGTTAACAGTTCCACCCCGAAGCAAGAAAAATGGGTCTGGCGATCGGCCGTTCCAAGCCAATCAATCCTAACCCATAAATCAAATCCTCCTCCTTCCAAGCGCCGGGTCATAATTCAGTGACCCGGCGCTTTTCATCTATTATTCAATCATCTCCAACACCCAGCGAATTCCCTCAACCACTAACTCAGGCTCATCCAAATGGACATTATGACCGCTTTCCAGGGCAAACCACTGTTCGCTGACAGTGGACAAGGCAGCTAGCTCGCTGTGCATGGCAATCCATTCCTGATACATCCGCTCCTCTGTTTCGGCCGTAATAAAGCTCAACCCCGTCTGCCACTCCCCCCTTGTCAACACCAGCACGGGCCTATCCCCAAAGCCACCCGTTTCACCAACCTGTAGCCCACTCGCCACAAAATCAACCCCATTCACATTCGGCCGATTTCGTTTTCCATTCTCCTCCTGCTCCTCCGGCGTCATGACATCATTCATTCGCTGCCGCTGCTCCTCATGCGAACTATCCACAAAAACCAGACCAACCACCTCATCCGGGTATAAATCTGTATATAACCGGATGATAAAGCCACCATAAGAATGACCGACCAGGATATAAGGGCCAGGAATCTCGGCCGTTTCAAGTAACATATGCAGCTCCTCCGCTGCCAATTTAGCCGTCCGGTCTTCACCATCCGGCCCAGGCCCAATCAACCGATTGTAGCTGCAAACACGGCCGAACGCCTCAACCTCCCGCTCCACCAATCGCCAGGTCGTCGCATTATTGCCCAACCCCGCCTCCAGAATAACCACTGGTCCCTCACCCTGCCCCGAACATTGGATGTACATCGGCCCATGTGCTGTCTCCACCAGCCCAGAAAAGTCAAGGGTTGGGACGGTTTCGCCTGTTACGTCAGTTTCAACGACCGTAGATAAAACGGTAGGGCCAACCATAGCCGTCGGTGCAGGTGTTTCAGTCGGGAGGGGTGAAGTAGCGGGTTCGGCCGTTGTGGTCTCCGACTCACTATCCGCCCCTCCGCAACTGATGAGGAGGAGGAAAAAGAGAACAAAAACGAACTTACGATTCCAGGTCGCCATAAGCCGCTTGTCGCTCCGCTTCCCATTCAGCCAAAATGAAATCCAGCGTATCCAGGTCATCCCAATTTTGCCAGAACTGGGCAATCAACTGATAGCCTCTAGTTGCCACCCCTGGATCGGTATTCGCCCCATAAAGCTGGGTGATGTAATCGGCTCCTTCAACCAGCGCCAACCCTTGAGCATGAACCTCGTCATATAACGATTGGTCTACCGATAAATTACTCGCCACTCGTCCTAAGGCATCAAAATTGCTTTGCTGCGATTCCTGACCAGCCAGATAAATAAGAAATTCTCTAGCCTCAGCCGGATTTTGAGCGTTGGCATGAATAAAGGCCCCATACATCGGCACCAATTCCCCGGTCGCAACCTCTGGATTGATGGTTGGATAGGCAAAAAAGCCTGTCTGGTCCTTTGTGTCTTCATCAATGAATTCATACAGCCATTCCCCATGATTGTACATAGCAATATCGCCACTCTCGAAATCGGTGATGCCCCGATTGTAACTATAGGAAGCAGTATTTGCCGGGAAACAGTCATGCTCAAAAAGCTGTCCCAAATGCTCAAAGACATCCCTCACCTCTGGGCTGTCATATCGTTCCTGACCTAACATTAACCGCTCATGAAACTCCGGCCCATTTAGCCGCAAATTGATAGCCGTAAACCAAAATCCCATTGGCGGCGGCCAGGTTCCACCAACAATCGTAAAGGGCGTAAAGCCCGCCTCATTCAGCGTATCACAAGCGGCTAATAACTCATCCCACGTTTCTGGCGGGGTCAACCCCACTCCATCAAACACATCTTTACGATAATAAATACCGTTCCACTGAATAGCCTGAGGAACAAAATATTGCTTACCATCGATCGTAACCATCTCCTTGAGGCTGGCTGGAAACACATCATCCCAGCCCTGCTCCTGCCACAGGTCGCTAATGTCAGCAATCAACCCTTGCGCGACATATTCCCGCAAGACGCCAACGACAAGACCGCTCATCACATCAGGTGGGTCATCGCCGACAATTTCACGATGGATGTCACGGTTGACGAAACCCCTGTAATAGTCACCCGTATCGAAGTCCAATTCAAGGTCATCTCGCAGCGCAGCATAAGCCTCTGCGTTTTCTCGCTGCCAGGCCAAATCCGGCCCGCCGCCACCATAAGCAGTAAAGCGCAGCAGCCCCGTCAACTCCGGCACGGCCGTTGTTGGCTCTGCTGTTGGCGGCACGGCCGTTTCTGTCGGCGGCGGCGAACTCTCCGTTGGCAAAAGCGCTTCAGTCGCTGCAACCTCAGTCGGTTCTATCTCTACCTCAACCGGCGTCGCCGTCGGCGATTCGGCCGTTCCACACCCCACAAAAATCCATAGCCCAACAAGTAACAGGATATATTTTCTCAATGTTCCACTCCTCTCGATAGTAATCAGTAATTGGCAATTCGTTACTCCAATCTCCAAAGTCTCAAGTACACATTACGCTTTATTCCAATGGTGACAAATGAGTGTCATTTCAGTGTTATATTGCCACGACGATACGTTAAAGGGAAAATGGAGTCCATGCAAGACCCATTTTTTGAATTTTTAATAGACCCATTTCGAGACCAACTTGGAAGTTTTTTATGAATACCACCACACCGACCCGCCCAGAAACATTTTTGCTGACCGTCACCAACCTGGACAGAACGGCCGACATTCCCCTCTATCGCCAACTATACGACGGCCTACGCCAAGCCATTCTAGACCAACGCTTAGAAGCCGGCCTCAAGCTCCCCTCAACCAGAGATTTAGCCGCCATCCTAGACTTATCTCGCAACACCGTTAAAAACGCCTATGAACAATTAATTGCCGAAGGCTACCTGGAAGCCGAAGTCGGGGCCGGAACCTTCGTCACCCGACAACTTCCAACCGACTTGCCCCCACCAATCGCCTCTCCCGCTAATCTTAATTTAGAAGGCGAACGGCCGCTTTCCCAACTTGGTAAGGGGGTGAGCAGCATCGGCCGTCTTTCAAAAAACGGCAACTACGAACAAAACGAAGTCAACATCTTCAAACTCACCGGGGCCGATCTGACCGCTTTTCCATTCAATATCTGGAAAAAGCTCATGAATGAAGTTCAAAAGACGCTACCGTTAGATGCCCTAACTTTCGCCCAAGACGGCGCCGGTTATCGGCCGTTACGAGAAGCCATCGCCAGCTACGTAAGCGCCGCCCGCGCAGTCGCCTGCGAACCAGAACAGGTAGTCGTCACACTAGGCGCTCATCAAGCCCTCTATTTGACCGCCCAAACCCTTCTCCGTTCCGGCCAACAAGCCTGGATAGAGGAGCCAGGCTATGGTGGCAGCCGAGGCACCTTATTATGCAATGCCATTAAGCCCGTTCCTGTGCCAGTCGATGAAGAAGGCTTAAACGTTGCCGCCGGAATTAAACTAGCCCCCGATGCCCAAATGGCGATTGTCACCCCCTCCCACCAATACCCACTGGGCTATACCATGAGCCTTTCCCGCCGCTTCCAACTGCTCAAATGGGCGGCCGAAGCTGGTTCCTGGATTGTCGAAGATGATTATGATAGCGAATTTCGTTACAGCGGTCCCCCCTTAGCCGCCTTGCAGGGCTTAGATACAAACGGCCGTGTCATCTACATCGGTACCTTTAGCAAAGTCATGTTCACTGGGCTGCGGCTGGCCTATCTCATTTTACCGCCAGATTTAGTCGATGCTTATGTCGGTGTGAAGACCACCGCTGGCGTTTCCCCTCCCATGTTCCTGCAAGCAGTAACGGCCGAATTTATGCGTCAGGGTCATTTCACCCGCCACATTCGCCGGATGCGCCAACTTTATCATCAGCGGCGCGATATTTTACTGGAAACGCTACAAGGTGCGTTGGGCGACCAAATCGAGATTGGCCCCACAGATTGCGGTATGCACTTGACAATATGGCTACCAAAAGGCACAGACGATGTCGCCCTGGTGCGAAAAATAGCAGCCTCCTCCACCCAAGATAGTCCCCTACGATACTGTTATACAAACGAACCAACCAGACCGGGCCTTATTTTGAACTACGCAGCGGCCGATGAAGCTTGTATTCATCGCGGGGTCAGGAAGTTGAAGGAGGCATTAGCAACCTCCCGATAATACCCCTCCAATATATCCGGAAACGACCGCACGGCCGTTAACAATCCTTTACTCCCCTCTCGAACAACCGCCTCCTCATACCGCTCAAACACCTGCAACCCCTGCCTCAACATCATTTTAACATCCCGTAGAAAACGACGATCGGCCGTTTCCAAAGCCAAACAAGCCTCAACGCACCACGCCAGGTCAGTCTGGAGACGCTGACTAATTTGAGTAGGTAATTCGGCCGTTCTATTAGCCCCCTCACTAGAACGAATCGCAGCCAAATGCTTCTCCATCCAATGCAAGGGTAGATGCTCCGAATGCAAACCACTAACCAACGCCCAAAGCCGCTCCAGAGCTGGCCCACAAATCATGGGCAGATATTGACTTGTAAACCGTTCATGCGTCTGGAGCAACAAGCGAGTTTTATACGGCGACTGTTCAAATCGGCCGTCCTCCTCATTATAGGTCACTGGTTCGTGCCGCACCCCAAAATCATTGATAAGCGCATTCTCCATCTCGACCACATCATACAAAAATTTGACCCAGGCCCGATATAGGTCTTTCAACGTCACAAATTCAAGACCACCCTCTCCCAAAGCCATACTCCAGGCTGCCCCAAAATTGAGTCGTCGCACCGCCCCAATTTCATACAATCCCAACATCGCATCTACTTCAGGGTTGGCATCATGCAGCACCATCCGATACGCTTTCGTCGCATCCATCCCCGCGTAGGATTGGATAATCTTCAAGCCCCCCGGATGCAAATGAGCAAATTCAGTCACATCATAAACACGGCCGTTAATAATCATCCAATAACCATCGTCCGGGTTGTTATGCACCACCACCTCAGAAGCATCAAACAACCGCTGCTGGTCAAACTGCGCCCCCGCATACGTCGTAAAAATCTCCTGCATATAGCGATCTTCACCAACCAACCGATAGAGCATCCGCTGCCCAGCCGCCGCCTTCTCCTCCTCAGTGATGCCAGCCGAAAACTGAACCAACACCTTCCTAATTGCCGCCATCACCGAACCCGCAAAACCAGTTCGACCGCAGACATATAAATAAGCCCCCTGGCCCCCTTCCGATTTCGGCCGTAACAACTGCCACAGCCGCCAGGCGTTGTCCGGCTTCAACAGTTCCTGACCAATATGATGACGACTGCCCGGTTCGATATGAATTCGGCCCTCCTCCGACCAAATCGCCACATCCTCCCTTGACACAGCCACCCGCAAATGAAGACACCCATCAGCCACCATCTGTTTCAACTCATCCTCATAAAACAGTTCATCACGGCTGCGCGTCCCAAAAAAGAGCCAATTCTCCCCAGCCTTTGGCTGCCGCATCCGCTCCTGGAGCAGCCCCCGAAACGGCCCAAAGCCCGTCCCGCCTGCGATGAAAATAACTGGCCGTTCCACATCTTGCGGCAGCCCAAAGCGAGGCGGTTGAATCATCTTCAACGAAATTAATCGCTCGCCATTCTCTCCCTCATCCGCCAGTCGGGAGAGGTAACTAGATGCCGTACCAAACCGTTCCGCCCCATTAGACAGTTCCCCGGCAGGCGTTTCATAACGCAAACGGCCGATCGTCAGATGCACTTCCTCTGCACTCTCGGCTGTCGGATCAGCCATCACCGAAGAAACCGAATACATCCGGTAGCTTTCCGGCGGAACTAGCCAACAGATGCTCTCCGGCTCACCGGGAACCGCCTTCCATAGCTGTCGAGGATTAAAGCCCGTCTCCGCCAGCAAATCCAACAAATCCCACAGCTCCCACTGGTCCTCCGCCCGTGCCTCAATAATCTGTAACAAGGCTTGAGAATAGGTCAGCCCATAAAACGCTTTTGCCACCTCCCGGCCGATGGGTCGGATTTTGCCAAAACTGAGCAGGGTTCGGAGAGATAGGACTTTAGCCCGCTCATAACCCGGCCGCCCCTTCACTCCTTCACGCCAAGCCGCATTCAACCGAATCGGCTCATCCCCTCTGGCCCGCAATGATGTCAGCGTCTTGGCAACCAGTTCGGCCGAATTGACAGGCAAAATAGCACAGCGGTCGCCAGGTCGATACCGAATCCCGCTGCCCCGCACATCCAAAACAACCTGCCGCACCGCATCATCAGCCGAAACAGTCACCTCTTCAATCCGCTTAAACCGGGCCGCATGAAAAGTCGGCGACCGTTTCTGATACCGTTCCAGGCGAGCCTTATTCAACTCCCCGTCCATCCTGTCCCACAAACGGTCACTAAAACCACCATCAAACCCCCCCAACGTTTTGCTTCGGCCAGCCTTGAACGACAAATCAAGAAAACCATACGTCTTTAGTCGATGACGGCCCAGTAATCCCGAATCCCCCGCATAAGCATCTAACGCCTCTTGAAACACCCCCTGCAACGTTCTATCATCGCTCTTCTTGATAAATTCCACCACATTTATCTCCTCCAACGCATCAAGAAACGCCCGCCAATGGGGCGGAAACCAGGGTCGAGTACGAGCCGTTTCATGACCTACTGAAGTCTTGTACCGTTGACGGCCGAAAAATATATCAAACATCTGGAAGGTCGGGATAGCCGTCCCACTTGGCCCCGGAATCCCCTCTGCCGGGTCTTGATAGGGCGTTGCCAGCGGGGCCACCGTCTTTCCCCAGACTACTGGATTAACATAGTTCGGACTGTGAGCATTTGGATTAACCTTCAAAAACGAGACATAGCTCAAATGATGCAGCAAGTCAGTCAAAGCCAATAGCTCCCGCTTCATCGCTCCAACATCTTGCCCCGCCAACGCCTCTTGAATCCGAATAATCATCGTCAAGGCTGGCGTAGCTTGGGCCACCATCTCAATCGGCGTTGCCTGAAAGCGCCGTTCATCCTCATTACCCACGATAGGAATCAGCAAATCAAGATTCTCCATCCGCATCGGGTCAGCCAGGTCAGGGTCAATCAGCTTATAGTTATAGATATTGAGGTCAATGAACGAAAGATGGGGTTTCGGCCGTTTCAACCGCACAGAAATCTCAGCCCAGGGCCGAGCCACTGAATCAGGCAATCCCGCTGGCGGTTCAGGCTGAACATAGAAGTTAGCATGGGCGAAAATGCTGAGAATAGCCGAAGCCCGCATAAGGTCAGCTTCGGGTAAATCATTAGCGCTCAAAATCGGCATTTGGGCCAATACCGACCTTAATTGCAATGTCCGAAATAGTTCCGGCAATTGCCCTGCCACCTCATCCCAAATTCTATATGATTCTGGCAAAGCCAAACGCGGCCGTTCAACAGGCATAAACCCATGCGCCGTCGACAAAAACCCCAAATTCTCATGCCCCAACCTCCCATTCACCGCCTCCGCCTCAACCAAGACCCGCCTTGACGGAATCATATCATTGGATAACTTCATACTTTGAAACCCTGAAAATAATTTATTAATTGCTGAATCGTGATTTGGTGATTGTTAACTAGGATATGCGCCCTTTCATTAACAATTCACGAATTCAACAGTTAATTATTTCCTTTTATATTTTCCCTACCACTGCCTGACAAATATTCGCCCTAGAAACGGTCCCAACCAACCGACCATTCTCCACCACCGGCAGCCGTCGAATCTGACGGTCAATCAACACCTTTGCCGCTTTCGCCACATGGTCGTCTGGGTGCAGGGCCAACGGACTGCGAATCACCAGCGGCATAATTGGCTGGTCAGAAAGCTCCTGCCCCCGCCGAATAAAGCTCTGAAAGGCATCATACAACGTGCCCCCCTCCTCCACAATCTCATCAAAGTCCGGTAGGGCATTCCGCAAAATATCCCCCTCCGACAAAACGCCAACAAAGTTCGCCTCCCCATCCACAACCATCAAATCACCGATGCCAGACAGCGCCACAATCTCAGCTGCATGGTGCAAATTCGAGTTAAGTCGAATCCGGGCCGCATGGGGGTTCATAATCCGCTTGACCTGCAAATATGGCAGCCGCACATCCATCAACCAATCGGCCAACAAATCGTCAACAATAGGATACAGCTTCTCGGCTGCTGGTTGCCAGGGACTAACCAAATAATGACTGATACCTACCGCGTTAATACTCTGAATCGCCTCTTCGCTGTTTTCATGGCTGGTAATCAAAATTCGTCCCGCCTCAGGAAAATGATTACGGGCCACCAACAACAAGGTAATGCCATCCACCGTCCCAGGCAAATGCTGCCCCGCGAATAGCAAAGCCACCGACTCGCCCGCCCGTTCTAGCGCCTGAATTCTTTCAGCCGCCTCCTCCCCCCGATCAGCAAAAAGAAAACGATAATCATCCAGATACCGCTCCCGTAAATCCGCCTCAAGCGCCCGACAAACGGCCGTATCATGCTCCGCAATAAAAATTACAGGTGTTTTCATAATGCCTCAAAGTGTATGCAACAATGTTGATCAGGATAATTGGCAGTTTGATTCATCTATCTATCTTTGAACCATCGAATTTCTTCTAACAATGACAAAAACGGCCGTCAATCCGCCCGTCAATGCCGCCAACAACAAAACAAGCGTAACGGCCGTATTCGACCCAACAACGGCCGTATTCCGAATAGTGATGGCGGTTGGCGTGAAACTGATTTGTCCATCCTCAACCTCACCACCGAGTCCAGGCCCCGTTGGGCCAGAAGAACAATCTTCATACAGCCGAACACGAAGATTAAAGCTCCGGTTCCCACCACTGCCATCAAAGGTGCCTGCCGGAACCTCAAAGCTGTAATTGCCGCTGCCGCCCGTCTCAGCCCGAATAATATATTCTAAATTAGAAACGGCCGTCGAGCGGTCAAAAACACCATCCTGATCCCAATCCAACCAACCATACAAACAGCCATTGCCAACCCCGCTAACCGTCACCGCCAACGTGCCACCATTCGCGCCATCTGACCAGGGACCAACCACCACAACCCCATCATCACTATCATCACCTCCAGATACATCATCATGGCCGAGAGCAAAGTCGACCTCATTAGTACGGAGTGACCCCAGCCAAACCGTTCCATTATCCAGATGCCAGGCCACCCCATAGCTAGGAGTCAAGTCGCTGAAATCAGACTGAGAACCAAGCAGCAAGCCAACAACCACCGGGTCATGGTCCGAGGCCCGATATTGGTCTGCATTATAAAGAGAAGCAACTTGGCCGGGTGTTTTGAACTCAGTATTATAATCCAACGAGCGCGGTTCATCGGCGTTAATATGCCAGACAGTTACGCCCGCTACCTGGGCCGTTAAAGAGGCATTTGCCATCACATGATCCAGACTGCCCCACTGCCCATTGAACACGAACGAGTAAGAATCATAACCCTGTTCCTCCACGCCTAGATTAACATATCCAGCCCCTTGCAAAGTCGTAATTGGGTCTTCTTTTGCATACGCATTAATGTCGCCCATAATCATGAAGTCTGGGTCGCCGCTGCCGGTCGGATCGCCCGCCAACCAGGTTAACATCTCATTGACCGCAATAACGCGGGTCAAGTTACAATTGCCTTGCCCATCGCCAGTATCAGGGTCATTGGGGAAAACATTATCAGGGTCGTTCATCGTACCATCATCGCAGTCAGAGCCTTTCGATTTGAGGTGATTAACCACAACGGTAAAAGATTCTAATCCGACGCTGAAAGTCTGGGCCAATGGTTGTCGATTTCGAGCGGCAAATGCGCCAGTGCCAATGGTAGCGGGCGGCCCAGTTGGTGTAACGACCGAGGTTCGATAAAGAATGCCGACCGCGATGGCATCACTACCCAAAGTAGCTGTACCAGGGTCAATATAAGCATAATCGCCAGGAGAACCAGCGGCAGCGTTCAAGCCACTAACCAGGTCAGCAATAGCGCTCAACCCCAAATCGCCATAATCATTTTCTAACTCCATCAAGCCAATAACATGGGCGTCAAGTCCGAGAATGGCAGGAATAATTTTGTCTCGTTGTCGAGTGAACTCGGTCGGTGAGTCTGCCCCTCGCGGAGTCGGAAAACCGCCACCCAACCCATCCCCATTGAAATAGTTTAGCACATTAAAGCTGGCAACCCGCACCGTGCCAGAGATTGGCGTAGGGGCTGTCGGTCGAGGATTTGGGGCCGAGTTAAAAGCTGGCACGGCCGTTGGATGAAGCCGATAATTATCAGGACTACCACTCCAACCATCATACCCATAGCTCAACACCCCAGTTATGCCCGCCGCTGTATAGCCCCCCCGAACAGTGTTTGAAGCAGACAAGCCAGGAGCTGGATGTTCAATTGGATCAGGGTTCTGAGTCAAACTACCATCATCCACAATTATCCGGTTCAAATCATTCGCCAGTTGAAGATTGTTAGCCGGAACGCCAGGGGATACAACCTGAGTAGGCTGCATCTGGCGGGCATTAGAAGACATGACCAGATAACCGCCCCGTCCAAGATTGAAATGTTCAGTGACGACCAGCGGTTGGGGCAGTTGAATCAACATGCCCTCAAACTGTTCCAGGTAGGTGGCCGACGGGAAAGGCAGGTTAACAGAGGTAGCTGTGACCGAACCGCTGCCGCAGTTGGTAATGTTGGTAACATTGTTGATTTCAGTCAGATTAAAGAATTCAGTGACCGTTCCAGAAACTTGAACGATGTCACCGGGAGCAACGGCCGTTCCGCCAGGGTCAAAAACAAATATACCCTCGGAGGTAAGCGGGTTACCATCAATCTCACCATCCTCCTCCTGTACAAAAAAGCCGTCCAACTCGGAAGCCAGTTGGAAGTCGCCAACCACAACCCCCTGGATACTAACAGTCGCCCCCGGAATAGGCGTAGCCGCCCCACTGCCCTGTATAGCATGGATGAGGGTGTTGCCAACCCCACAGCCACCCCCCCCGGCAATAGTGAAATTCCAAATATAATCAGCCGTCATCGTGTCAGGTGGGTCATCAACATCAATATCATGAACCAACACATCATCAATCGTGACCGTGCAAATTTCCCCCGCCGTGAAATCAACATCTGGGTTAAGCGTCCAAGAAAGGGGACCACCGCTGACAACGGCCGTATGAACGCCGCTGGTCCCACAGCTAATATCGAACCAGTTCGGGTCAACTGATACATCTTCACTAAAAGTCAAATCAATGTTGGCATCAATCGCCACGCCACTTGCCCCGCTTGCTGGGGTAGTTGTAGAGACAGCAGGAGCCGCATCACCCCCACATGGCGCCGCATCAGTAACGGTGAAAGGGCCGCTTGGCATCGTTTGGCGGGCTGAATTGCTGCCAGACCAGTTGCTGTTATCCGAGATGGCCGCCAAAAGCGCAGCCCGTGTTCCCGAAGTAATGCCCGTGTAAATAGCATTGTCAATTTCGTTTAGTGCAACGGCCGTTGTGCCATTCGTCAACCCCGTCGGCAAAGCCGAGGTATTAGAGCTAGTTGCATCAGCCTGCCAGACACCCGCCCCTTCATCATTAAGCGCATAAACAAGGGTAGGAGAGGTCGACAAACCCTGATAGGCCAAAATCTGATCCCCACTGGCAGAAAACAGCATCGTCCCAACATCAGGAGAAATTACCGTTCCCGCGCACAGATCAGCTGGGGCTGTCCAGGTTGTTGACCCTTCCCCTCCCCTAAAGCTGCCAGAAGCCAACCAGCCATTATCGGTAAAATTAATTTCCTCCCCAGTAGAAACATTCGCTAATAAGACGAAAGCAAATTCGTCAGGGTTATCAGTATTAAGACCGATAATAGCAATGTCCCCAGCAACCAGAGGCATAGCTGCCTGAACGGCCGATCCCGTTCCACTGAAAATGACCAAAAAAAAGCACACCAGCCCCAGCCCAAAATATATCATACGGCCACGATTCATCAGATTCACTTCTCCAATCTCCCTCCAATCCACAAAATGTGGAAATGAGCGAGTCAATATAAGCCTCAAATCCAACAACTGAGATTATGCCTATTTTTTGCAAGATGCCTGTAGTACCAAAATATTATAACAAGGGTACGTTATGGTCGAATTAGGGTGTTAGAGATAACCGTTAACTAGCCCCCATTTGCTGGGCCAGAATCGACTTGAGATAAGCAAAGAAAGGGGTAGCGCCATCTTCTCGGAAGTAAAAATGGTCGCCCTGAAAAAATCGAGCATCCCACTCGGCCGTTCCATGCCCCTCCCAACTCAAAAGACTATCCCGCTCCACAACCGTATCCCCCAGGCCACCCACTGCATATAGCGGTATAGTGAGCGGCACTCCTTTCCGATACTGATACGTTTCCAAAATCTTCAAGTCAGCCCGTAAAATCGGCAGCGTCATATCAAGTAGCTCTCGATGCTCAAAAATCGCTTCTGGCGTGCCGCCAAAATCCCGAATTGCCTCAATAAAAGCCTCGTCAGGCAGGTTGTGAATGATAGGCGGAATCGGCAGCAGATGGGGCGCGTCGCTGGCCGACACACAAAGCAATTTCGGCCGTTGCAACCGACTCCCTCGCAAGCTACGGGTCAGCTCAAAAGCAATCAATCCCCCCAAACTATGCCCGAAAAAAGCATACGGCTTATCCTGATAATCTTGCAGTTCATCTTGAACGGCCGAAACCATCTCCCCCAATTCATCAATCAACGGCGTTGTGAATCGCGAAGCCCTCCCCGGATAAAGCACCCCATAAACCTCAACCTCCGGCAACTTCTCCCCCCACTGCCGAAACTCATGCCCCGACCCGCCAGCAAAGGGAAAACAGAAAAGCCGCCATTTCGCATTTAGGTTTGTATGAGCGCTGCGAACAAACCAGGGAGAGGCCATCTTAAGCCCGTTCCCCCATCAGATACTGAAAGTAAGTCTCCATTAGACGAGGCGAAACAGGCGGACAAGCAACATCGCTGCCCTCAAGGCCATTCAACGTATTGGCGCAGTCAATCGTCGGCATGAAAATCTGGTCCGCTGTCACTTCCTCCAACAGAGGCGCAAAAGCCGCCACACTCTCGCCGCCAACGGCCGTCATCAACTCCCCTAACCGCCGCCGCCACTCAACAAACGGAACCTGCTCAACCGTCATGCCCTGTTCGCCAACCCAATCCAGCAAATCACCATAATCCATCGGGCCACTGTTCGCCAAATGGTAGATACAACCCCCGAAATCAGCCCGGCTAGAAAGTTCAACGATAGCCCGGCTGACATAATTAACCGGCACAACATCCACCTGAACATCCAATTCTGGCACCGCTCCAATTGCCAAGGAAGCCTGGGCCATCGTCGTCATCATATCATCCGTGTTCCAAGCCCCCGTCTCGCTGTCGCCCGAAACCAGACCAGGACGATAGATAGCCGCCGGAATGCCCCGCTCAACGGCCGTCATCACCAACTTCTCAGCCACCCACTTACTCTGAGCATAGCCACCAAACGGCACGCCTACCATCTCCAACTCATCAAACTCCGCAAAGACCGTACCATCATCATGGTGGCCTGTGTGGAACACGGAGAGCGTCGAGACGAAGTGAACGGGCTTGAGCGGCCCTTCAACTGCCAGCCGCAAAATCTGTTCCGTCCCTTTGACATTGGCCGCTCTATGGGACTCATAAGGATAAACAAAGTTAACCATCGCCCCATTGTGATAAATGACATCAACCTCTTCAGTAAGCTGTCGATACTGTTCGGCCGTTAATCCAAAGTGAGAACTACCCAAATCGCCCAACAGCGGCACAATCCGGTCATAAAATTCAGCCTGCCATAAGCTGTAGCGACCCAGATTCTTTTCCAACCGCTCCATGCCAGCCGTTTCATCTTTAGCCCTCACCAGACAGTAAATGGTCGCCTCCGTTTCTAAGAGCAAGTCTCGCAGCAAAAACGCGCCCACAAAGCCCGTTGCCCCGGTCAGGAGGATGTTATCTGGGTTGGGATTAGGTCGATAGACACGGTCGTTAGCCGAAATCGTCGGGTCGAGAACCGCTTCAGCCAACAAATCATCGACCGTCTTTTCTGCAAACAGCGCCCCAGCCCCATTAAGCGACTGACCATTTTGGCTCATTTGGCGACTCGTATCAATCGCTTTCGCCAGGCCAGCAACGGTCGGGTCAGCAAAGAGCAGTCGCAGCGGAACCGGCCCACCAGCCAACTCCCGTACTTGGCTGATGAGTCGCGTTGCCATCAACGAATTACCCCCTAAATCGAAGAAATTGTCTCGAATGCCGACCTTTTCCAGCCCAAGTAGATTGGCGCACAAGTCAGCCAACTGCTGTTCCAAAGGCGTTCGAGGGGCGACGTACTCGGCCGTCATTGGCCCCCGTTCCAAAGCAGGTTCAGGCAGCGCCTTACGATTAACCTTACCATTAGGCGTTAAGGGCAAAGCCTCCAACTGAACAAAAACGGCTGGAATCATATAAGCTGGCAATGTCTCAGCCAACTGCTGCCGCAGCGATTCAACCTCCGACATATCAGTCCCACCCTTTGCCACCAGATAGGCCACCAGACGCTGTTCGCCACTGCCGTCTGCCTTCGCAGCCACCACCGCCTGAGCGATGTCAGGCAGCGCATCCAGAGCCGCCTCAATATCCCCTAGCTCAATCCGATAACCTCGAATCTTGACCTGGAAATCGTTACGGCCCAAGAAAACAATACGGCCGTCCGGCAAATAACGGGCTAAATCACCAGTACGATAGAGCCGCTCCCCAAAGAGCCGCTCTCCAGAAGCAAAAGGACTGGGAATGAAACGGTCGGCCGTTAAACCCGCCCGCTTATAATAGCCCCGTGCCAATCCATGCCCGCTAATAAACAGATCACCAACCACCCCAACCGGAACCGGCTGCATCTGCTGGTCGAGAATATAAACCTGAGTATTGGCGATGGGTCGGCCAATAGAAACAGCCCGACCAGAATCGGCCGAATCAACGGCCGTTACCTGTTGGGCCGTTGACCAAATCGTCGTCTCCGTCGGCCCATACACATTCCACAATTCGGCCGAACGGGACAGCAAAGCCGAGGCCAATTCTGCCGGAAGCCCTTCACCACCAGACAATATCTTCAGGTCAGCCTTTCCACTCCAATCTGCCGCCAAGAGAAGCTGCCAGGTAGCCGGCGTCGCCTGCATAACATTGATATTTTCGGCCGTCATAAGCGCTTGCAATTGGTAGCCGTCAGCCGTCGTTTCTCTGTTAGCCACCACCACCGTCGCCCCCACCATGAGAGGCAAAAACAGTTCCAACCCGGCAATGTCAAAGGAGAGGGTAGTGACTGCCAACAGGGTGTCAGCGGCCGTTAAACCGGGCCTTTCCGCCATCGTAGACAAGAAGTTCACCAGGGCTTGGTGCGAAATCTGCACCCCTTTCGGCTTGCCCGTCGAGCCAGAGGTGTAAATGATATAAGCTAGGGCCTTCGGTTCGGCCGAAATTCCCAAATTCTCAGGCGAATATCGATCAATATCATGCCAATCGCCATCGATGGAAACCGTCACCACCTGACTGTCATCATTTTTCAGCCAGGATAACTCACCGTCCTCAAGCAAAGCATTCTCAGATATTAAAACGGCCGGATTCGCATCGGCTAACATCATCGCCAGCCGGGATTCAGGGAAAGCCGGGTCGAGGGGGATATAAGCCCCACCCGCCTTGTGAACGGCAAGCAAGGCCACAACCATATCAACCGACCGCGCCAAAGCCACCCCGACCAAATCCTCAGAGCCAACGCCCTTTGCACTTAGATACCGGGCCAACTGGTTGGCTCGTTTATTCAGCGTCTCATAGCTGTAAGATTTAGAAGCATCTTTAACGGCCGTCTTTTCCGGCATCCGCTCAACTTGAGCCTCAAATAGCTCAAAGAAAGCCTTATCAGTCGGATAATCAACCGTCGTTTCATTCCAATCGACCAATAACCGCTCCTTTTCACCCTCATCCAGCAGGGGCAGTTGGGAAATCGGTCGTTCCGGTTCCGCCACCATCGCCAACAGTAAACTTTGTAGATGAGCCAGCATCCGTTCGGCCGTTTCAGGGTTGAAAAGAGCTCTGTTGTAATGAAGAGCAGCCGCCAATCCCGCCTCAACCTCCGACATCATCAATGTTAAGTCAAATTGAGCTGGAAGGTTGTTGAGCGAGAGCGATTCGGCCATCATGGCGGCCAATTCAATCGTTGCTCCTGGCAGACCGAGGGCCAGCGCATTTAGATTCTCACCCAAACCAACCTGCCCCGCTTTTTGCATGATGAACATGGTTTCAAAGATGGGGGGGCGGCTGGGGTCGCGTTGGAATTGAAGTTGTTCAGCTAGCAGTGGCAGCGGGTATTCCTGGTTGTCGTAAGCGCCCAACACCGTTTCCCGCGTTTGGGTTAGCAAATCAAAGAAGGTCGGGTCGCCGCTAAAATCGGCCCGAATAGCAACGGGATTGATGAAATAACCAACCAATTCGGCCAATTCCGGTCTGTCTCGCCCAGCCAACACAGAGCCAACTAATAAATCATCCTGGCCGCTGTAACGATGCAGCAAAGCCTGGAAAGCGGCCAAAAGGGTCATGTAAAGGGTCGCGCCCTGTTCCTGGCTCACGGCTTGTAGCCGTTCGGCTAAACCATCGGGCAGGATGAGATGGGCCATACGGCCGTCAAACTGCTGGCTGGCGGGTCGGGGGCGGTCAGTCGGCAGGTCGAGCAAAGGCAGTTGACCACCTAGCTGCTCCAACCAATAATCGCGCATCCGCTCCCCCTCTGGTCCAGCCACTAATTCCCGGCTCCAGCGGGCATAATCACTGTATCGGATCGGCAAATCGGGCAGTGGCATCGGGGTCATTTCACCAATTTCGGCCGAATAACCCAAATACAACTCCTGAACCAAAACCGACATCGACCAAAAATCAGCCGCGATATGATTCACTGCCAGCAAAAGCAGATGTTCTTCGGCCGTTCGACGCAAGACAACCAACCGAATCAACGGCCCTTGCTCCAAATCAAAGGGGCGATTGGCTTCGAAGGCCAAATAGGTCGTTACTTTTTCTTCGTCCCAATCGGCAGCATCTATCTCGAAAAAGGCGGGGCCATATTGGGTCTGGGTGTTCTGAACAGGCAGACCATCTTCCAGAGCATAGGTGGTTCGCAGGGCTGGATGACGGTCAATGACGTTGGCTAAGGCCGTTTCCATAGCGGCCGTATCCAATTGCCCTATCAAACGTACCGCCCCGGAGACATTCAACGACATATTTTCCGGCATCAATTCATGCAAGAACCACATCGCCTGTTGGCTGTGGGTCAGCGGATGAGGGCCGTCCCCATTATAACGCCCAATAGCATCCACCCCCGACCCCTGATCAAGCAACGCTTCAACTCGGCCAGACAAATCAGTTAATGTCGGCCCTTGTAAAAATTCGACGACGGGCAAACTCACTTCCAGCCGTTTCTCAATCGCGCTCCGCATCTCAATCGCCATGAGCGAATCCATGCCCAGACTGTCCAGAGGCTTATCAAGCGGCAGTCGGTCAAGCGGCATATCCAACGAAACGGCTGCTTGTTGACGCAAGAAAAGTAGAATGTCCATCGGTTCTGGCGCTTCAGAAACGGGTTCAATTTCAATTGAGTCTTCCTCTGATACAGGCGTGCCCTTTGAAATTTGACCGCTGCCCAACAAAATCCAGATATTTTTTTGTTGATGGAACAATTGAACGGCCGTCTGGCTCTCGCTGAGTACCGTTGACAAAAGTTGAATTTTGAGTTTTCCTGCTGGAATACCAGCCGTATCGACCACAATCCTGGCCTCGTGTTGACCTGGCCCCCAAAGGTGAGTGCCAATAGATTGGAGAACACGCTCAAATCCTGCTTGTAACTCCGACTCAGGACGCTTTTTCAACACGGCTTCATAAAGCGGGACGGCCGTTGCCAAACGAAACAGTTTAATATCAGCGCCAGCCTCAATTTGTTCACCGCTCGTTGTATAAACAGCCGTCGTATGGATACCTTTTTCCATCCAATACCGCTCTCGGCTAAACGGATAATTCGGCAATGAAACCCGCTGTCGTTGATAGTGGCTGTCAAAACCAATCCAATTGACCTCAAACCCGGCCTCAAATAATCGGCCCAGGCTCTCTAAGATAACCTGCCAACTCTCCTTTGGTGGGCGCAAGGAAGGCAGCCAGGTGAGAGGCGTTTCTTTTTCGGCCGTCATCAAACAGCGGCGGCCCATACCCAACAAATGGGGTTGAGGGCCAACTTCAAGGAAATACCGACATCCTGCCTCATATAGCGTCTGCATACCATCAGCAAAGTAGACTGGGCGGCGAATATGTTCCCGCCAATAAGCGGCATCCGGGGCTTCGGTCATTAGCTCGCCCGCCAAATTGGAAACCATCGGTATCCGAGGGGCAAAGTAGCTGATTTGTTGAGCCACCTCCTCAAATAAATCGAGGATAGGCTCCATCAGTGGCGAATGGAAGGCATGAGAGACGACCAACGGCCGTGTTTCAACCCCTTTTGCGCCCAAGTCGCCCATAACCCGCTTGACCGCTACCTGTTCGCCAGAGATAACCACACTTTGAGGACCATTCACAGCCGCCACCCCAACCTTAGCCCCATTGATGGTCGAAAGCGTTTCCTGGACAACCGATTCAGTGGCGAACACAGCCACCATCGTTCCTTCTTGAGGCAGGCTGCCCATAAGCTGACCTCTGGCCGAAATTAGTTTAAGCCCATCCTCCAGGCTAAAGACCCCGGCGATACAAGCCGCCACATATTCGCCCACGCTGTGGCCCATCACTAAATCAGGCCGTATTCCCCATGAAAGCCATAATTGAGCCAGGGAATATTCCAGCGCAAAGAGAGCGGGTTGGGTATAGGTGGTGTGGTTGAGCCAATCGGTTGATTGGCTGTCCGGCTCCGCAAACATGACTTCTAGCAACGGCCGTTCCAGATAAGCGTCCAAAATCTCCGCACAACGGATAAGCGCCTCCCGGAAAGCGGGTTGCGTCTCAAACAATTCCCAACCCATCCCCGGGAACTGCGCCCCCTGTCCAGTAAATAAGAAGGCGATTTTGCCACTTTCCTGGTCAATGGTCGGTAAAGGCATATTACCAGAGGCAATATTGCTTAACTTTTCCTGAACAGTTGCTCCGTCTGTCCCACTAACCGCTAGGCGGAATTCAAACTGTTTCCGGTTCGTATTGGCCGAATAAGCCACATCAGCCAATGACAGATCTGGATGTTGTTGGAAATGAGTTGCATATCGTCCAGCCAAATCTTGCAGGGAATTCTCGTTTGCGGCTGATAAGGTCAGCAAATGCTGCGGCCGTTCAACAATATCATCGTCATCAACCGTCACTGGCACAATCTCCGGTGAAGGCTGATAATCGCCAATGACCAAGTGGGCATTGGTCCCCCCAAATCCGAAGGAGCTAACTCCCGCTATGCGAAGTTTACCCTCATCAGACCAACGAGAATCCTCAAGAGCAATTTTAAGCGACGAGCCATTCAGGTCGATATATGGATTGAGTTCAGTGAAATTAATATGTCTGGGAATTCGGCCGTTTTTCATCGCTAAAATGACCTTAATAGCACCAGCAACCCCCGCTGCCGATTCAAGGTGACCGATGTTGGTTTTAACCGAGCCAATTAATCTGGGACGGGCTTCAACCACTTCATCGTCGAATATCTTTCGCAGAGATTTGATTTCGATGGGATCGCCCAATGGTGTCCCGGTTCCATGGGCTTCAATATAATCGATATCGGCTGGTTGAACTTCTGCGTCAGCGAGCGCTTCACGAATAACGGCCGTCTGGGCGCGGCCATTCGGAGCAGTCAACCCATTGCTGCGGCCGTCCTGATTAACGGCCGATCCCATAAAGACCGCCAAAATCTGGTCCCCATCTCGTTTCGCATCTGACAGTCGCTTCAGAACCACCACCCCACAACCTTCACCCCGAACATATCCGTCAGCCGCAGCGTCAAACGTTTTGCAATGTCCATCGGCCGCCATCATACGAGCCTGAGAAAAGGCGATGGTCAATTCGGGTGAAACGAGGACGTTCACCCCACCAGCTAAAGCCATATCCGTCTCTCCGCTTTGGAGAGAGCGCATAGCTTGATGGACTGCCACCAACGAGGACGAACAGGCCGTATCAAGGGAAACGCTAGGCCCCCTTAAGTCGAGAATATAGGAAAGGCGGTTAGCGGCAATACTATGAGCATTACCTGTTCCTGCATAAGCATCAACGGTATAGGCCGAACTAAACTGCTGGTGAGAATAGTCGAAGCTGCTGATACCGACAAATACCCCTGTTCGACTGCCTGCCAGATGGTCGGGATTCATCCCGGCATTTTCGATAGCCTCCCAGGCAACTTCCAATAGAAGACGCTGCTGCGGATCGATTCGGGAGGCTTCGCGGGGGGATATACCAAAGAAGCGAGGGTCAAACTGGTCAACGCTGTCCATGAAACCGCCCCAACGGGTGGTCATTTTGCCCCGCTTGTTAACCTCATTGTAAAATTCATCCACGTTCCAACGGTCGGCCGGCACCTCACTAATACTATCAATTCCCTCGCTTAAATTGTGCCAAAACGCCTCTGGGTTTTCTGCCCCTGGAAAGCGACAGCCCAGGCCAACAACGACGATTGGGTCATCAACTCGGCTAGCCTTAACGGCCGAATCACCAACCTGAACGGCCGTCACCTCATCCATTGGAATCCCAGCCAAATGGGCCGATAATTCGGCGATGTTCGGATAATCCCAAACCAACGTAGGAGCGAGGGTTCGGCCGAGCCAGACCTCCAAATCCCCCGCCATCTCAACCGCCTGAGCCGAGTCCAGCCCATAATAATCAAATGGCTCCCGAACATCAATCCGTCGCGGCGCAATCTTCAACATCGTTGCAATGCGCTCCACCAACCATTGCTGAATCCGCAATTGGTCTTCCCTCGCTTTCATATCCGCAATCGCCTGCGAGTCAGAATCCAATGCCACTTGAGCAACATCTTTTTCTTTGCGTCTTTGCGCCTTAGCGTGAGTTAAATTCACCTCCGTTCCCAACGCATCATCCGCAAGCAGCTCATCACTACTCCACTGACTAACAACCTTAAGACTGCCATCCAAATAACCAAGCCGACAGGCATGTCGTTTGACCTTGCCGCTAGAGGTTTTAGGAATACTCATCGGTTTTAGTAGTACAAGCGCGTGGAGACGTAGCTGATGATGTTGGGCAACCGCTTTACGAGCGGCAGCAGCAACGGCCGCAATCGGCACCTTTCGATGGCGACGAGCCACCTCATAAGTCACCACCAACTGCTCCTCCCCCTCAACATCAATCGAAAATGCAGCCCCAAAGCTTGGCTCAAACGCTTCGTGACTGGTCTCAACCGTTAATTCAATATCCTGCGGATAATGGTTCCGCCCTCGAATAATGATTAAATCCTTCAAACGACCCGTGATATACAGCTCATCATCATGGAAAAAGCCCAAATCACCCGTTCGCAAAAATGGCCCTTCCCCGGTATCCGAAATCCGAGCCTGGAATGTGTACTCACTAGCATCCTCTCGGCCCCAATAGCCCTGAGCAACGCTCTCCCCGGCCACCCAAATCTCACCAACGCTGCCAGGCGCACATTCCAGCAACGTCTCAGGCTCAACGATGGCAACCCGTTGGTCTAACAAAGATTGGCCGACGCTGACCATCGTTTGAGTGCCATCTTGACTAGAATCGGCCGTCTCTGCCCTGTTCTCAGCCAATGTCGCCAGGTCAAATGTTTCGCTGGTAATTTCGGCCGAACCGATGCCCCCAGAAACCAACAACGTACCCTCAGCCAGCCCATAACAAGGATAAAAAGAATCCTTTCGAAATCCAACCGGGGCAAAAGCTTCAGCAAAGGCCACCATTGTCTCATGCCGAATCGGTTCAGCCCCACTAAAGGCGATGTCCCAACTACTTAAATCCAGCCCCGCCTTCTGTTCATCCGTTATCTTGTCCACGCACATCTGATAAGCAAAGTTCGGCGCACCACTAATCGTTCCGCCAAAATTAGAGATAGCTTCAAGCCAACGAATCGGCCGTTGCAAAAAAGCCGCCGGAGACATCAATATAGAAGGCCCATTCACAAACATCGGCTCCAACACCCCACCAATCAGCCCCATATCATGGTAACTGGGCAGCCAGAAAACGCCGATGCCTTGCTTGATCTGAAAGCCATGTCGAATGACCTTCAAATTGTGAACGAGGTTGCCATGACTGACCATCACCCCCTTCGGGGCGCTGGTCGAACCAGAGGTATATTGTAGGAAAGCCAAGTTATCGGCCGTAATAATCGGCTCCCGCCAATCATCAGCCCCCTCAGCCGACATCAAATCCGTATTAAGCCAATTGAGAGCGGCCAAATCAGGCATATGGTCAAAGCGCTTTTCAATATTCTCCAGAATTGCGGTCGTTGCCAGCGCAATCGTTGCGCCAGCATCAGCCACCATGCCTTGAATACGAGGAGACGGCCGATTAAGGCGCGGCGGATAAGCTGGGGCAGCGATGACCCCCGCATAGAGACAGCCAAAGAAAGTGCCAATGTAATCCAAACCAGGTGGATAAAGAAGCAAGGCCCGCTCCCCCGCCGCATTCATTTGCTGCAATCGGCTGGCAATAGCTCGGGCCTGTCGGTCAAGCTCAGCATAGGTCACAGAAACGGCCGTCTGCTCCCCATCCTCAAGAAAATGGTATGCAATTCTATCGGGCATATTCAAAGCCCGGAAACGCAATAATTCAACTAAAGTCGCTCCCTTGAATTCTGGCATCTCTTGAACTGACATAAAGATTCCTCACTATAGAAATTGGTAGACAGTAATCAGCAACCAATAGCCAGCGCTCAGTATTTGTCACCCACTCACGAACCCCTCCAAATGTCTACTACACACTGTATACTGTTAACTGCTTACTGCATACTATTTACTGCTAACCGTTCACTGACATATCTGTAATTCAAACTGGTCAAAACGCAAACCCAATGCAAATATCGGGTTTGACCCAACCCACTTATACCACAAAAAACTATTCTTTGATAAACTCTTTGTAACACCATTACTGTTTCATGAAACACACCTCACCCCCATTAGTTTTTGGTATGCTGGAAAATACCAGACAATTGTTTATAATCAACTAGGTATAAGGTATCAGTCGCTTTTATATAAAATTGTTTGGTTACGATATTATTCCCATTTAATGACTGTTACCTCTAGGGTCAATTAGTTTTATAAAGCAAACACATTCACCACTGGAGGGAAATGTGAGTTCGACAAAAAACGGCAAACTATTTGTGGTGGAGGGACCGAAAGCGGGTCAAGAATTTGAGCTGACCCAACCAAAAACATCATTAGGTCGCGAACCGGGGGTAGACATCGTATTAACTGCAACGGCCGTTTCCAGACGACACGCCCAAATCATCCAAGAGAACAACCAGTATTATATAGAAGATTTAGGCAGCAGTAACGGCACCTATCTTAACGGGCAGCGAATAAGCGCCCGCCAGACGTTAAAAGATGGCGACCGGGTCAGCCTGGGTCAATCCGTTATCCTCCGCTTTGATGCCCCCGCCAAAGATGATGCCACGGCCGTTTATGAACCAGACATGGACGAAGGCACGGCCCCATTCGACAGCCCTGCCACAACTATCGAACCACCCAAAGAAGCCGCCCCAATAGCCCCCTCATCCCAATCCCAGCCCCAACTGATCGTCACCATCGGCAGCGGCATCCCCCAAACATATGACCTCACCAAATCAGTCTTAACAGTCGGCCGTTCCCCCCAAAGCGATATTATCCTAAACTCCAAAATCGTCTCCCGGCTCCATATGACCCTGCGCAAGACAGGCTCCGGCTACAGCGTCGAAATCAACCCAAAAGCCGGAAACCCAGTCTACATGCACGGCCGTCAAATGAGCCAGGTCTATGCCCTAAACGATGGCGACGAAATGACCATCGGCCAGACCGACCCTTCCAGTCAGGTTAAAATTAGCTACAAAGGTCTGCCCGCCGAAGATTTAGCAACCCAACTTGGTTCACCCGTTCAGGACGACAGTCGAACCCAAATTGCCGCCCCAGGCGTACCACCCGTTCAGCCGCCACCCGCCTATCGGCCAGCCCCACCACGTCCAGGTGGAGACGACTTAGCTGGCGTCGGAACCCAAATTATGTCACCCGGCGACTATCAGATGGCGGCTGGAGCCGCAGCAAGTGGCCCACCCAAATTTACCGTCGCCATCGCCGGGAACCCCTCTCAAACCTATAACCTGACGAAAGAGCGATATACCGTCGGCCGTTCACCAGAGAACGACATCGTAATTGATTCAAGTATCGTCTCCCGCAATCATGCCCGATTGGAACGACTTTCAGATGGAACCTATCAAATAGTCCCCTCACCAGACGCGGGCAATCCCATTCATTTAAGTGGACGGCCGTTAAACTTCTCCCGCCGTCTCTCCCACAACGACAAACTCCGTATTGGCGGCCTAGACCCAGGTCTCATGGTCACAATGACCTATGTCGCCCTGGCCGAAGCAGCCGCAAGCGGCCCAGACCAGACCGTGAATTTTGATGACAAAACCATCGTCACGATCGGCCGTGATGAAACCAACGACATTGTCGTAGATAGCCCCGTCGTCTCCCGCTATCATGCCCAGGTTGAAAGAGTCGGCCAACGATACCGGGTCCGCGATTTACGAAGCGCCAACGGCACCTTCGTCAACGACGTTCAAGTCGATGGCGACGTCTGGCTAAACCCCGACGACACCGTTCGCATCGGCACCTACCGCTTCGTCATGGGCCAAGACCAGTTAGCCCAATTTGAGGAAACCGCCGGATTCGGCGTAGAGGCAGTTGGCCTCAACAAATGGGTTCGCAAAGACCTCAACATCCTCAAAAATATCTCAATGGAATTTAAGCCCCGTGAATTCATCGTCGTCGTCGGCCAGAGCGGTGGCGGTAAATCCACTCTGGTAGATGCGATCGCAGGCTATCGCCCAGCCACTCACGGGACAGTAGAAGTAAACGGCATCAACGTCTACAAAAATTTTGACGCCATCCGCAACGAAATCGGCTACGTTCCCCAGAAAGACATCATTCACATGGAATTAACCGTCTTTCAGGCCCTAGATTACGCCGCCCAACTCCGAATGCCGCCCGACACCTCCAAGAAAGAGCGTCACAAACGAATCGACGAAGTATTAGCCGACCTCGATTTAAGCCATCGCAAAGATGTCCAAATCAGCGGCTTGAGCGGCGGTCAGCAAAAGCGGGTCTCCATTGGCGTTGAGCTATTAACCAAGCCAGGGTTATTCTTCCTTGATGAACCAACCTCCGGCCTCGATCCCGGCACAGAAACGGCCTTCATGCACCTCATGCGTCGCCTGGCCGACCAGGGCCGCACCATTATTCTCATCACCCACGCCACCAAAAACGTCATGTTAGCCGACAAAGTAGCCTTCCTCGCCAGAGGCGGCTACCTCACCTGGTTCGGCCCACCCGACGAAGCGCTGGCCTTCTTCGACGAATATCGTTCCGAAAGAGACCGTCGAGCCAGAAATATTGAGTTCGACGAAATTTATGCCATTCTAGACGACCAAACCAAAGGCACACCGCCCGAATGGGGCGAACGATACCAGAACAGCCCCGCCTACCAAAAATATATCGCCGACCCATTGGCCGACAAAGGCCAACCCTTACAGGCAGCAAAGAAAGCCCGGCCAGTACAGTCAGGCAAAGCAAAACGAAGCCGTCAGGTTTCTTCCCTCCGCCAATTCTTCATTTTGTCATCCCGAAACGTCAAAATATTAACGAGAGACCGCTTTAGTTTGGCTCTGATGTTAGCCGCCGCGCCGATGGTCAGCCTCCTAGATGTCATTCTCTCATTAGTTTTAGGAAACAATCCCTTCAACTATGATGAAGGCTTCATGGCAAACGTTCTCATCACCCTATTCTTGTTAACCGTTTATGGGGTCATGGTTGGTGGGCTGGCCCAAATGCGAGAAATCGTTAAAGAACAGGATGTGTATAGGCGGGAAAGGCTGGTGAACCTCAAGATTCTGCCCTACATCATGTCCAAAATTTGGGTTGCAGCCGCCCTGGCCGCCTATCAGGCCGTTGTCTATACCGTTGTCCACTATATCATGTTCCAAATGCCTGGAAGCTGGATTGAATTTGGCATCATCTACATTTCCCTGTTCCTGGCAACGATGGCCGGTATGATGCTCGGCCTCTTCTCATCCGCTCTGGCGCCAAATGCTAACTCTGCGCCCCTCATCGTCATTCTCCTCATGCTGCCCCAGATTGTGCTAGGCGGCGCATTAGTTCCGCTGCCAGAAGCCGTTTCTGCCCCAACTTCAACCAGGTGGGCCTTCCAAGCCTTTATGGCTGCAACTGGCTCTGGCTCAGATGTCGCAGCCGATGTCTGTTGGCAGCTACCAGATGATGAACGCGCTAGACTATTGAACAGCAGCATCGAAGCCAAACAATCAGCGGGTTGCAACTGTATGGGGCTAGGTGTTTTAGATGCCAGCTCTTGTAACTTCCCCGGCCTCGGCCGTTTCGAGCTAGAAGATGTCCCGCCGCCGCCTGAGGAACCCGTCTTAGTCGACCCGCCCCCATTGAGAGAAGAACCGAGTGCGCCCACGCTACCACCTGAACCAGCCCGGCCAGCAGATGAGACAGATACCATCGCCATCGCCGAATACCTGGATGCCTTAGAGACCTACCAGGAAGAAGTCGGCGAAATTCAAGAAGCCTTCCAGGCTGACCTGGACGCCTATCGAGCAGAAGCGGCCGTTTATCAAACCGAAGTCGTGGCCGTTGAAACCGCCAGAGCAGAATACTTGGAAGCCCAGGCCCGCTGGGAAGCCAACAATCAAGCCGCCATCGCCAAAGCCGTCGTTCCCGCCGAACAAGTTATCTTCCAAACCGAACGCGATTTCGGCTGGCTCTATGTCGATAAGAATAATGACACCGATTATTGGGGAACGATTGTGACAACCTGGATTGCCCAATCAAGTATCATTGGCCTGTTATTCTTCCTCATTTTAATCTTGCAAAAACGTAAGGATGTAATTTAAGGAAAGTCCCAGAAGTTCAACTTTATTGAAAAGTTGAACTTCTCAATTTAGGTACAATTTGGACAAGCAATGAAACAAAAATCACAAATTTCCCTGGCCCTCTTTGCCTTACTAGCGGCCGTTCTCGCTTGTGGGGTTCCAGGCACAGACCCACAACCCAACGAAACCGTACAGGCATTGACCGATTCAATCAACCAAACAGCCACCGCCGCCGCCGCCCCAACCAACACCCCCGCCCCCGAAGGCGATGCCCAGGCGGCCGTTGTCACCGCTCAAGCACAAGCGACCGAGATTAGCGTTGCGGCTACCTCAACCCGAAACTTGCAAGCCACTGAACAGGCGATTGAAGCAGCCAATACAGCTCAGGCTTTCCAGCCTATCCAGCAAGAGCTGCAAGCATTGGGCGTGGACACCAACGCCGGACGTCTGGCCTGGACCCATGACCCCATGACCCTTTTCGCTGAGGGCTATCTACAATATGAAGCCGACGTTCAATTTGTGACCGTCGCCACTGATTTCGCGGTGGCCGTAGATATTACCTGGAACACCCAGTTCGGCTCAACGGGCTGTGGCGTTGTTGTCCGTGATAATGGTGATGAGGAGGCGGGCGACCGCTACCTAATTGTGGCAACTCGTGGCGGAAACGGCCGTGTCATCACCGGCGTCCAACTCGACGGCAATCTCGTCACAGACGAGTCAGTCGACATCTATGCCAACGGCATCGACCCCCTCTTTGCACAGCAGAACGATACCACCAACCGCCTAATCGTCATCGGCCGGGGCAACACCTTCAGCATTTACACCAACGGCACTTATTTAGGCGACTTCACCCCCCAGACAGCCTTTTTTGAGCGCGGCTTCGTAGCCTTTGTCGCCCTCAACGAATCTGGAACCACAACCTGTACCTTTGAAAACGCCTATCTATGGCTGATTAACTAGAAAAGTAATTAGTAATTCGGAGACATTTTATGAGTAAACCAAGCTGGATAGGCCAGATTTTGGGCAAACGATATGATATACGAGAGCTGTTGGGCCAGGGCGGCATGTCGGCCGTTTATAAAGCCTACGACCCCAACCTGCGCCGAGTAGTCGCAGTTAAATTAATCCACGCCCACCTCTCATCCGACCCAGAGTTTGTGCGTCGCTTCCAAGAAGAAGGCGCAGCCGTTGCCCAACTACGCCACAACAACATCATCCAGGTCTACGACTTCAACCACGATGGCGACACCTATTACATCGTCTTTGAATTCATCCCCGGCGAAAGTCTCCAACAGCGCGTCAAACGGCTGGTCGAAGCCGACCGCAAAATGCCCTTCGAGCAAACCGTCGAGATAGCAGCCAGCGTAGCCGATGCCCTCGATTATGCCCATTCCCGAAGCATGATTCACCGCGACATCAAGCCAGCCAATGTGATGCTCAACGTTCAGGGACAAGCGATTTTGATGGACTTCGGCATTGTCAAGATTATGGGCGGTGACTCCCATACCGCCACCGGGGCAGTCGTTGGAACCGCCCGTTATATGGCCCCAGAACAGATTCGAGGCGTTCAAGTAGACGGCCGTGCAGACATCTACTCCGTCGGCGTTATGCTCTACGAAATGGTCAGCGGGAAACCACCCTTCAAGGCCGACTCCGCCATGACCTTAATGATGATGCACGTCAACGACCCCATTCCCGACCTCCGAACCCTTCGCCCAGATGTACCAACCGACCTGGTTCAAATCATCAACAAAGCGTTAGCCAAAGACCCTAACCAACGCTATCAGAAGGCCGGCGAATTGGCCCGCGATTTACGGGCCGCCCGACTGGTTGCCCCGCCACCAATAGATGCCACCCGGATTGAAACCTCTCCAAGCTATACCCAACCGCCGATTGGAGCAACAACCATTGAGCCTTCCCCCGTTCGGCCTCCTGTCACCACGGCCCAACAAGCGCCTGGCACGATGGCCGGAACAACCGCACCGCCACAAACGGCCGTTCGCCCAGAATCCGCACCGCCCCCAGAGAAAAGTAACAGACGCAATGTCATCCTCTTTGGCGGAATCGGCGCAGTTATATTACTAATTCTTTGCATCGTCGCAGGTGTATTCATCATCAACGCCTTAGACGAGGACCCCAGTGACGATGGCGAAACGCCAATTGCACTAGTCGAAACAGAAACGGCCGAAGAAGGGCAAGGAACAGCCACCCCTGCGGCAGTCGCCGAAGAAACAGAAGCGGCCGCTACCACCGAAGCCGCCCAGGACACCGCTACCTCAACAGTCGCCCCCACCAACACCCTTCCACCAACAGCGACTGATGAACCAACAGCGACACCATCGCCATCCGCCACCCCCACTGCAACCAGACCCGCCGGGCCATATGTATTAATCAACGGCATCGCCTTAGAAAACGGCCGATACATCGTCGATTTTGAAACCATCGACTACACCCCTGCCAACGGTGGCTCCCACGTTCACTTTTTCTTCGATACCGTCCCTCCCGCCCAGGCCGGTGTCGGGCCAAACCAGGGAACCTGGTTCGTCTATTTCGATAACAGCCCCTTCACAGGATACACCACAGGCGATAAACCAGCCACCGCAACGCAGATGTGCGCCCTGGTCGCCAATCCAAACCATACAATCATTCTTGATACAGGAAACTGTGTCAACCTACCCGTAGGGTAACTTATTACACCGTAAACAAAGAGGTTCAACTTTTCTAACTAAAAGTTGAACCTCTAAGTGTGTCGCGGAAAGCGGATTTATAACCAAGGTCCGCGACACCGACTGGTTTGACAGTTTGCGTGAAGGATTCAATTTAAGATACAAACCGTCAAACACTTAAAATACAGATTTAGTCGCGTATTTGAGTTGGCTCCCCCGCCAAATAAATTAAGAATTGGCAATTACTAATTACTTTCAACCGCGCCCACTGTTGGCAGCGGTGGCAGGGTTGGTAAGCCTTCAATAGTTGGCAGCGGTGGTAATGTTGGAACAAGCGTCGCGATTTCCGGCGGCAACGTTGGCGGTGGCTGAGTCGCAACCGGCGCCGCAGTGGTACTTGTCGCCGTAGCTGTTGGCGTGCTGGTCGGTGTCTCAGTTGGCACAGCCGTCTCAGTCACCTCCGACGTGACCGTAAAGACAGGTGCAGGTGTCACTTCGCCAGCTGGCGTTTCCGTCGCCGGATCAACTTGAACTGGCTCATCGGTCGGGGCAGCAGTTGCAGGTTCTGGTGTTGGGTCATCACCTGTTCCACAAGCCAACGCAGCCATTAACAAGATTATTAATACGAATAAGAGATGTTTCATAAGGATACCTCCTGATTTTTTGTAACAGTATCTGTCATAGTTTAGCATTATACTGCACTCTAAAGAATACGCAGTGAAACATTTGACACACAATACCTGACAAACTTACTATTTTGCCCATTATATTCTTGGAAGTAAAATCAAACGCATGATACCAGAAAAAATAGGCCGTTATAAGATTGAAAAAGAGTTAGGTCGTGGCGGCATGGCCGTTGTCTATCTAGCAACCGACCCATTTATGAACCGCGAGGTCGCTCTCAAAGTTCTGCCTCGTCAATTTACCTTCGACCCCCAATTTCGGGCGCGTTTTCAGCGCGAAGCCCAGGTCATTGCAAAATTAGACCACCCGGCAATTGTCCCTGTCTACGACTTTGGGGAACATGAAGAGCAGCCCTTCATCGTCATGCGCTACATGAAAGGCGGCTCCCTGGCCGACCAACTCCAAGAACACGGCCCCTTTCCAGTTGAAAGAGTCGCCGAAATTCTAAAAGGCATCGGCTCTGCCCTAGACGAAGCCCACGCAAAAGGCATCGTTCACCGCGACTTAAAGCCCGGAAACATCCTGTTTGATGACCGGGGCGATGGCTTTGTCGCCGATTTCGGAATCGTCAAAATGTCCGAAGCCACCATTCAATACACTGGCAACGCCATCATCGGAACGCCCGGCTATATGAGTCCCGAACAAGCTCGGGGCGATGAAGATGTAGACGGCCGTTCTGACATCTACTCCCTCGGCGCCATCGCCTACGAAATGCTAACTGGCAAGCTCCCCTACCAATCCGACACCCCGATGGGCTTAGTCATGAAGCACATTTTAGAGCCAGTTCCAGACCTCATGGCCGTTCGGCCCGATTTGCCAACCACAACCGGAACCGTCATCTCCACCGCTATGGCCAAAGAGCCAAACATGCGTTATCAAAGCTGCATCGATATCGCCTCAGCCCTTTCTGAATCAGCCACAGTCCAAATTCAGAAAGAGGATATGCCTTTCGACAGCTCCGAAACAGTCCTAGAATCCCAAATGCCATCTCAAACCGATATGGCCGGAACGGTCGTCGAAACGCCCTCCTATGCCCCACCCCACCAAACCGCCCCACCAGTAACAGGCGGCCCGCCAACCGCTGGGCCGCCAGGCACAGCCTATTCGCCGCCAGCCGAGGCCGAGAAAAAAGGCGGCATTCCAAGATGGGGGATAGCAGCCGGTTGTATCGTCCTCCTTTGCATAAGCGGCGTAATCGCCTTAGGTGGATTCGGTGTTTTAGGGAGCATTTTAGGCAGTGAGACCCCCACCCCACCTCAAGTTGCCGACGCAACCGCAACAACAGAATCTGTCGTTGCTGCCCCATCGGCGACCACAGAAACGGCCGAACCCGCAGATACCGCCACCCCCGAACTAAGTGACCCAACACCAACATCCGATTTCAACCTCGTCCCCGATGACACCGCCACCCCAGAGTCAGTTGGCCCCGTCGGCGGCGGCCCAATCGGCATTGGCAGCACCTTAAACGGAGCCGTCACCACCGGGCAAACTCAAGAATGGAGCTTCTCGGCCGCTGCCGGAGACCGGGTTGACATTCAAGTTGAACCCCAAACCGAAGATTTCGACCTCGTTTTCAACGTCTTCAACGAGGCCCGTCAATCCATCGTCCCAGGCGGCGAAGTCGACCTAAGTTTCGGCACAGAAGAGCTTACGAACCTGACCATCCCTGAAAGCGGCGATTACATCATTGCCGTTACCGGTTTCGAAGGCACAGCAGGCGAATACATCGTCACCCTCAACGCAGCCGACCCATCTGCCCCAGGCAGCATCCTACAAGCCTCAGATACCTTAAACGCTGGCGCTGAACATCTATTCCCCTTCAACAGCTCCGAAGGCAATACAACCGTTGTCGCCATTGTCGATCCAGAAGATGATTTAGATGTTGTTGTCGGCATTTACGACGACGATACAGATTCACTATTAGAAGAAATTGATAACTCCTTTGCCAGAGAAACGCTCTCCTTCAACCTCCCATCTGCTGGCAACTATTACTTCAAAGTCACCGGCTTTGATGGCGGCACAGGAAATTACGACATAACTTTAACCGCCCCACCCGAAGTGACATTCCTGTTGGCAAACAGAGACCAAGTTCAAGGCTCATTTGGCCCAACCGCATCATTAGATTATTTTTTCAGGGGTGACGCTGGTGACATCTTCACCGTATCCGTCGTAACCAGCGACCCAATTGACCTCGTTATAGAAATTTATGAAGATGGCAATACCCTGACCACGCTTGACGAAGTAGATAGCGCCTTATCCGGTGAGGGCGAAGAATTGACCTTCACCATACCTGCTGATGGATTATATATCATCCGAATTCGGGAATTCTTTGGAGAACCCGGTACGTTTGTCTTGACGATCAATTAAACTAAATGACGCCTGAAAAAATCGGCCGTTACCAGGTCACCCGCGAATTAGGCCGTGGCGGTTTCGCCGTCGTCTATCTCGCCAACGACCCCTTCGTCAAACGACAAGTAGCGGTCAAGGTACTACCTGCCCAATTCACCAATACCGAAGCGATGCGGGCCAGATTCCAGCAAGAGGCAGAAATAATTGCCACTCTGGAACACCCCGCCATTGTGCCTATCTATGACTATGGGGAGTTTCAAAACCAACCCTTCATCGTCATGCGCTACATGGCTGGCGGCTCTCTCGCCGAGCGAGTTCATCGAGGGGGACTAGAAATAGAGGAAACTACCCAAATCCTCAGCCGAATTAGCTCCGCCCTAGACCGCGCCCACGACCAGGGCATCATCCACCGCGACTTAAAACCAGGCAATATCCTCTTCGACCAGTACGGCGACGCTTATCTATCTGATTTTGGCATCGCTCGCCTAACAGAAGCCAGCCTACAGTTGACCGGCGGCGGGGCCATCGGAACCCCAGCCTACATGAGTCCCGAACAAGTCTACGGCGATCGGCCAGTAGACGGCCGTAGCGACATTTATGCCCTGGGGGTCATCCTCTTCGAGATGCTAACCGGAACCGTTCCCTACGAAGCCGACACCCCAGCCAAATTAATGATGAAACACATCCTTGAGCCAGTTCCGCGCATCCTAACCGTCAAACCAGACCTACCCCAAGGCTGCGATGCCCTCCTAGAACGAGCTATGGCCAAAGAGCCAGACCAACGGTTCACCAAAGCATCTGAATTTGCGACGGCCGTAACCCACTTAAATCCCACCATCGAATCAACCCAACCACCCATCGCCCAATCGACCCCTTCTCCCTCAAAAGAGATAGCCGCCCCCATCTCCGAAGAAACCGTCCTAGAAACACCCACCCCACCGGAAGTCCGGCGCATGGCCGAAGCCACCCAAATCGCTGCCGACCCAGCCCCCAGCAGCAGCCAAGAAACCGAGATAGCCACCCCCACCCCCTCATTCCCCCAACCAGGCCCAAAAAAGAGCGAACGCCCCACCTGGCTCATGCCGGGCCTAGTTGGCGCAGCAGCATTCGTAGTTGTCCTTTTATTTATTGTATTCGCCCTCAATCAATCTGGCCTAATTGGTGGACAGGAAACGGCCAATACCAACTCAGCCAATGGAGCAACGGCCGAAGAGACAGACAATACTGGCTCTGAAATCGACACCCTGCCCCGCGAAACGACCGAACCCACCGACAACTTGCCTCAATCAGAAGACGGCTTACCTGCTCGACTAGTTGGCGCATTCCAAGAGTTCGCCAAATTAGGACGCGGCTTCCTAACAGAAATAGCCGTCAGTCCCGATGGCACGATCTTAGCCGCAGGCAGCGGCATCGGCATCTGGCTCTACGACGCCGCCACCCTGAATCCAATAGTCCTCCTAGAAGGCCATACTCGCCCAGTACAAGGCATCGCCTGGTCGCCAGACGGCCGTTTCCTCGCCTCCGCCAGCCAGGATGGAAACGTCAAAATTTGGGACATTGAAAACGACCGACTTAGCCGAACCTTAGAAGGGCATCAAGACATGGTTTCCACTGTCGCCTGGTCCCACGACGGCAGCCTCCTTGCCTCGGCTGGGTTCGATAACGTTGTCCGAATATGGGACCCCGAAAACGGCCGACCCATCCAGGTACTCGAAGGCCACGAGCAAGCTATCCGCATGGTTTCCTGGCCCCCCGACAATAACGACCGCGTCGCCTCCGCCAGCGAAGACGGCGCCGTCAATGTATGGTTCCTCGATTCCGGCAACCTCAACTTTAACCTCCCACATAGTGACATCGTTGAAGGCGTCCTTTGGAGCAACGATGGCGGCCGCCTCATAACAGGCAGCGATGACAACCAGATACGCCTCTGGGATGCCGCCAACGGCAACCTCATCGTAGAGTGGGTGGCCCACGAATATGGCCTGGTCACAATCGCCCTGGCCCCAAACGGTCAATTTCTAGCATCAACGGGCAATGATGGCTTTGTCCGTGTCTGGGATTTAGAAACAGAGCTTGAGGTAGCCGCTTGGGGAGGCGCCAACAACTCCCCCGTATCACCCTCCTGGCTCCCAGACAGTCAACAGCTAGCCCTGAGCTTTACCGACAATCTATTAGGTATCTGGCAAGCCCGAAACCCAAATGATGGCTTGATGACCCGCGCCCACACCGGACAAGTCGGCAGCATAGCTTGGGCGCCAGAAGAAAGGGGGCTTGTTTCCGGCCACTTCGGAGATGACCTAACCCGACTTTGGAATCTAGAAACCCTCGAAGAGGCAGGTGTCATGCGAGGCTTCACAGGCGAAGGGCAAAGCCTGTCTATCTCAGCCGACGGCGCTCTACTTGCCAAGCCAGCGGTCGGCATCGAAGTATTTGACCTCTCGTCCGGCTTCCAAGATGAGTTCGAGCCGATTTTTGCAGGTGGCGATGATGCCTATGTCAACGCCGCCCTGCTCTCGCCCGATGCGGCCCATATTGCCGCCATCAATTGGGATGGCATTCTGCGCGTCTGGAATCTACCAGACCAACAGTTGTTATTCGAAGCCAGCGGCGCATCGGCCGAAGCCATCGCCTGGACGCCAGAAGGCGACCTCATCGCCTCACCTGCCCTAGACCAACCGCTCATCGTTATCTGGGACAGCCAGACAGGGGAAGCATTGCAAGCCATTCCTTATGGCTCAGATGCCAATATTACCGGCTTAGATTGGTCGCCAGACGGCCGTTTCTTAGCCGCAACCGACACCGCCGGAATGCTCAACGTATGGGAACGCGATAGTTGGGGAATAGCCCTATCCTTTCAATCCTTCGGCACCTCCCTCAACAGCATAGACTGGTCCCTAGACGGCCGTTGGCTGGCCGCCGGAAGCTGGTCAGGCAGCATCTACGTCTGGGATGCCACCGGGATAATCGGAACCGAGCCAGCCCTATTCATTGACCTGGCTCATCTCGCTCCCGTCACCGCCATCGCCTGGTCACCAAGCGGAACCATGTTAGCCAGCGGCAGCCACGACGGAACCGTTCGGATTTGGCGACCCGAAAATTAACAATATAAATCGCTCCCAGGAAAATTGGCAGAACCACTTACCTATCACTGCCGATTGTCATTCTGAAAGAAGCGAATGCGGATTGAGGAATCTTTAAGCTTCAAACTTATTGAATCGCCCAGATTTCCTATTGGGCAGGCGAAACGATTATTGATAATTAGAGGAGTGTGGACATCCGGCCATCAGCAGCAACCAAGATGGTCACGCTCCAGCAACAAAAACTTCAGCCATCCTTTCCTTAGGCAGCTTTTGAATCTCAATGTATTGAGATAGAATGTTCGATGGTGGAGCGGGGGACTTTATTGGTATTTTATTTTGGAGGATAATATGTCAAGGTTATTTCATAAAAAAGCAGTAAATGTACTTATTTTGATTATGCTAGGGGGGTTTGGGCTATTTCTTTTGCTCCAATCCGGTGGCCCGGCAGCCGAAAACGCTCAGAGAGATGCGGCCGTTCAGCTTTTAGCGCCCGGCGGCCAAAGAGTCGTCGAGGTCCAGCGCGACATCACCGATACCAGCATGAGCGCCATACAAGCCGGAACCAGCGTCTCAGCCGTTTCCTTCGATGGCGATCTCCGCGATTTGCCACAAGTCGGACCTGAAGAAAAGAGTCTAGGCGTCGAGTTTGAACTCGCAGGCAGCGAACTTTTGAATGCCGACAACCCAGACCCTGTTCGCCAAAATTCATTTGGCGAAGTCAATCTCATCCCTGGAACCGACCAAAATTTTGCCGGCCTAGACCTTGCAAACTGGGGCGCAGGCTGGCCCCCAGACACCCAAGGCGATGTTGGCCCCAACCATTACATCCAGGCCGTCAACACCTCGATTGGTATATACAACAAAACAGGCTCCCAATTGGCAGCCTTCACTTTTGACACCCTCTTCAGCGGAACCGGAACCTCCTGTGATGCTGACAACAACGGCGACCCAGTCGTCCTATACGACAACGTCAGCGGCCGTTGGATCGTCACCGACTTTGCCTGGACCAATATTAAAGATGGTCCTTACTACGAATGTATCGCCGTATCAAAAACGGCCGATCCCGTCTCCGGTGGCTGGTGGTTCTACGCCCTCCGAGCAGACGACGCCAGCCATCCCTGGCTAAACGACTATCCCAGATTAGGCATCTGGGGTGACGGCATCTATATGACAGCCAATATGTTCGACTGCCTCACCGTCAACTGTTCCAGCGCCAGTTACAAGGGCGTCCGTTTCTGGGCCTTAAACCGAGATGATCTCATCAACGGCAACCCCATCAACTATCAATTTGGCGACTTAGGCGCAGCCTATTTCACCCTCATGCCCGCCAACGCCAAATTAAACATTCCGGCCGTTGGCACACCAAACTACATGATGGCCCTGCAAACAAGCAACACCATGTTTACCTGGAAGTTATCAATTGATTGGAACAATCCCAACAATTCAGTAATGAGTGGGCCACTCTCAACCAATATCGCCTCCTATTCAAACATTAGCTCAATTCCCCAAGGCGGCTCCGGGGTTAATCTTGATACATTGAGCGGCCGTTTAATGGCCCAATTGCAATACACAGAAGTTGGCGGCACTCCGGCATTGTGGGTCAACCATTCCGTCTCTAGCGGCGGCATCGGTGGTGTCCGCTGGTATGAATTCCGCAACTTGAACGGAACGCCCTCCGTTCATCAGCAAAGCACTTACCAACCCGATTCAACCCATCGTTGGATGGGCAGTTTAGCAGTTGACTCTCAAGGCAACATGGCCGTCGGCTACAGCGCTTCCAGCAACAGCATTGACCCCCAAATCCGCTATGCTGGCCGCCTCTCAACCGACGCTCTAAACACCTTAGGACAAGGCGAAGCGACATTAATTGCCGGAACTGGCTCCCAAACCACCTACAACCGCTGGGGCGACTATTCCGCAATGACTATTGATCCAGACGGTTGCACCTTCTGGTACACAACCGAGTATCTCATCTCAACCGGTACCAACTGGCAAACCCGCATTGGGTCATTTTCCATGCCCGGCTGCGGCGTTGGACCAACCCCAACACCAGGCCCAACGAATACCCCAACGCCAACAAATACCCCAGTCCCCCCAACCGCAACGCCTGATCCAGGCGCTGTCATGCACGTCGGAGACCTCGACGGAAGCAGCGTCCAAAATGGCGGCCGCTGGAATGCCACCGTCAACATCACTATCCATGATAGCGGCGAAAATCCAGTCGCCAATGCCACCGTTAACGGTTCCTGGAGCAACGGCGCCAACGGCTCTGGCAGTTGCCTCACCGATGGCAGCGGCCAATGTCAAATCACTAAGAATAACGTCAAGAATAATCAGTCAGAAGTCACCTTCACTGTCACCAGCGTGACCCATGCCAGCAACAGCTATCAGGCCGGGTCCAATCACGATCCCGATGGTGATAGCAATGGAACCAGTATCAATGTCTTCAAAGATGGCCCCCCAGAACCAACATCAACACCTGGCCCAACAGCCACCCCAGGGCCAAGTGTTGTCATGCATGTTGGCGACCTCGATGGAAGCTCCTCCCCGTCAAACGGCAATCGTTGGAACGCAACTGTAACAATAACCATACATGATGCCGACCATAACCCAATTGCAAATGCGACGGTCAATGGTTCCTGGAGTAATGGCGCAAATGGTGGTGGCTCTTGTGTCACAAACACTTCGGGACAATGTACTATTACGAAAAACAACGTTAGGGGCAACAACTCATCAGTCACATTTACAGTTGACGACGTTACCGCTACTGGAAATACGTACAATTCTGGCGCTAACCATGACCCGGATGGAGACAGCAATGGCTCAGTTATAATCGTTTTGGAGCCATAATAATTAAATCAGTATAAGATCGCATCATTGTGATAACAAAAAGGGGACGTGTTTTTCAACACATCCCCTTTTTTATTGAATAATTGAGTTAATCAAAACCCTCAAAATGGGCCGCTGAGAGACTTCTATAGCTACTTTAAGGTCACAGGCATAAAAGCATGATTTAGCTGCTCCCAACAAACCGGTAAATCCAACCGATACATCATGTTAGAAAAGGGCATTGAGTTGCCCTCATCATGAACCGGCTTCGTCTGGAAAAAGCACGTATCCGCTGGCAGCCCAGTTAAAGCAATCTCCGTTTCAAAGCCAGAACGGCCGACATAATCAACCATCACCAAAGACCCCATCGTCGGCCCCGCATAAACATCATAACCCACAATATCAGTCGCCCCATTCCAACTCGTGTAGATAGTAACGGCCGTTGGATCACCACCATACAGCACCACCCCACGCGGCGAAGTAGCCGGCATCCCACTCCAGGGAAAACGAAACGCCCGATAACTTGGCGCCCCCATCAATATCTCCAAAGCAATCGTACCATCATATTCAACCTCGCTCAGCTTCGGTTGGTTGCCCCAGCCAATCATCGAATTATTATTAGGCAATCGCTGAAAATTACTCATAACGGCCGAGTATTCACTCGTATCATCAGGATACATCCAAACCCGCGTCACCGTTTTCGCCACCTCATCAATCGCATACTCAATCGCCCGCGAATGCGGCGGCGTATGAAACGTCCCATTATCAAACAGAGAAATATTCCCATTCTCCAACCGCTCAATATTATGCTGATTGAAGAACCCAATATCATTAGTAAAGGTAAACTCATTACTCACTCCACCCAGCCGCCATATAATATCTCCCGTCTGACGACTAATCTTAGTGATTTCACTGAAATTACGATGAGACAACAGCCAATTGCCATCATTATCCACTGCAATCGCATTGGTGTGCATAAAATCCACCGGATCAGTCGTATTCAGCTCAACCTCCGTATCCTCAATTGGCATATGCTCACTGCCAACCCACTCAAAAACCACATTCTTGTTCGCATCCTGCTCCTGAAGAATAATATCTACCAACGTACCATCAGCCGGGCCGCCATAAGGAGTAAAATCAAAGGGAACGAGAACATAAGCCATCAAAATAGCATGACCATTATCCAATAGGATGAACTCATGGGTATCAGAGCCAAGCCCATTACCAAACGTCCAGGTATCAACAATCTCATAACTGCTATCCAAAACATATGAAGAACCCAACGTATATCCCCCAGGCAAAGAGCCACGATGATAAGTGAGATAATCAGTCCCATTGACCGTCTGTTTTCTAAAGTCACCGACAAACGGTTCCCCCGGTGCAATCTCAATGAATACAGGTTCACCCAAATCATCCAATATCATCAAAGCCGCCGGGCCATCATAAAATTGGGCAATCGACGCAACAAAAAGGTAACCATCCTCTGTATTTTGAGCCGGAATTGAGACAGTCGTCGTCATAATATCGGTGAACTCTGGATGGGTAAAATACGGCCCATTCTCCTGTCCATCTCGCCGCGAAACCAATGGCGATTGCCAACTTAATCTCGCCCCCGAAGTCAAATCAGGCGCCCAAAGTAATTGCCTCCCAGAAGACCCCACAAAGAGTTCGCCAGTTTGTTGCCTTAAAATGGCCTCACTAAAAACGCCATTTTCATGTACGGCCAAGAATAGGAGAACATATATAACAACAAGTATCTTCCTCATCAGACCCTCCTTTTTTCAGCGCAAAACGATTAATCAATTCCAGGCAGTCACCTTATCCAACGCCGCCTTTTCCTCGGCCGTAATCACCACCTCCGCCCCCCGCATCGTATCTTCAAGCTGGGCCAGACTGTTAGCGCCAATGATAGCCGAAGTAACGGCCGAATTTGCCAACGTCCAGGCAATTGCAGTTTGGGCAATAGTCGCATCGTGATTTTGGCCGACCGCTTCCAGCATATCAACGGCCGAAAAACCCGCCTCATTCATATAACGCTCCTTAATTCGCTGAACCCGGGCCGAATCCGGCAAAGGCGTATCCCGCCGATATTTACCCGTCAAAAAACCCGCCGCCAACGGACTATAAGGAATAACCCCCACCCCCTGGTCCAAACATAAAGGCTGCAACTCCCGCTCAAACTCCGCCCGATGCACATAATTATAATGAGGTTGAACACTATCATAACGACTTAATCGCCGCACATCACTCACCCACAACGATTTTGCCAGAAGCCAGGCCGGATAATTAGAACAGCCAATATAACGCACCATCCCCGCCCTCACCAAATCATCCAGCGCTTGCAACGTCTCATCCAAAGGCGTTTCATAATCAGGCGAATGCACCTGATACAAGTCAATATAATCAGTTTGAAGCCGTTCCAAACTATCCTCAACCGCATTCAAAATATGCTGCCGAGAAAGGCCCACATCATTCGGCCCACTACCCATCGTCCCCCGCACCTTCGTCGCCAAAATCAAATCTTCCCGACGCACCCGCCCCTCAGCCAGCCAATTGCCAATGATAGTCTCACTAACCCCGCCATCATTGCCCGGCGCCCATCGGGAATAGACATCGGCCGTATCAAAAAAGTTACAACCTAACTCAACTGCCCGATCCATAATGTCAAACGATGTTTTCTCATCCGCCGTCCAGCCAAACTGCATCGTCCCCAAACAAATCGTCGAAACCTTCAGCCCCGTCCGTCCTAATCTTCTATAATCCATATTATTCCTCGTAAATATCTCAAGCAAGTTACAGAAACTTTTCAAAATAAAAAATTGTAGCAATCGTCAATTCCGATTGCGGCTTAACAAGGGAGTGATATACAATTGCAATGATAACCAATATGGGCTTTTCAAATTTATGAACAATCTAAGCCAGCAGACATATTCTAAACCAGCCATCGTTAGCCGCCTACCTAAATTTTCAAATCATAAAACAAGCATTGCGGTTTTTATCCTTTTCCTTACGCTCACAGTAATAGCTGCCTGGCCTATAATTTCAGATCTAAATAACGTTATCATTGGCGATGATAATGATATTTTCCTCAACCCTTGGGCCGACTGGTGGACCTCAAAAGCACTTTCAGATCCAAACCTATCTTTATGGTACACCAATTACCTTTTCTACCCCATCGGCGGAAACCTCACTTTTCACAGTTTTAGCCATCTCAACTCCTTAGTTTCATTGAGCCTGCGACCCGTCATTGGTGCTCTTCCTGCCTACAACCTGACCATCCTATTAAATATCGTCCTTTTCGGTTTCAGCATCTTCCAACTCGCCAAATATCTCACCAAGTCAACCATTGCTAGCATATTAGCTGGAATCATATTTGCCTTCAACTCCCAAATAATTTATCAAACCTCCCATCCCGTAACCTTCAGTGTCTGGTGCTTTCCCTGGATGACCCTCTATCTCATCAGAGCTACCCGTGAGAATAGTTTCCGTTTAGCAATCATTGCCGCTTTTTTCGTATTTCTTGGTGGAGCTACCAGCATTCACCTCATCATTCTGATGGGCTTTTGGTCGTTGCTGCTAATTGGCTATATGGTCATTTCGGCTGAATTACCAAGACCGTCCAAAAAAATATTACTCACCTTCAGCCTCACCAGCTTATTACTCCTCGTTCCCCTCCTTTATCCATTAATCCAAGATGCAATAATAAATCAAAATTCAAGTTTCACAATAGACAATCAATTTTTTATAGCAACAGACATCGCCCAAATCTTTACACCTCCCTGGAGAATCTGGTACATTCGCAGCTTCTATCTCGGCATTGCGCCCATAATATTATTCCTTTTCGCCATCGTGAACATTAGACGACAAGGAAAGGTATGGTTCCTCCTTGCCCTTTTCTCGTTTTTAATCGTTATAGGCCCGACACCCTCTTACAATGGTAAAGAGCTAGGGATTACCTTGCCTTGGGTCACAGCCATAATGCCAATCATTCGCCATCCGTACCGCTTACTCCTACTCTTTTCTTTTGGCTGGGCCATGATTGCCGCCTATGGTTGGCTAGCATTTGAAAAAACAATCAACTTACCCAGGCGCTTCATGCTCTTAATTGGCGTTATTATCGGCGCTTTCATATTCATAGACTATACCAGCGCCCCGTTTCCAAACCGCCCTGCAACAGTTTCGGCATTTTATACTGACTATCTCGATGATATTCCCAATGATGTCGCCTTAGCCATCATACCTTTTGGCCGACAAGAAGATAAGAGATACCTCTATTACCAGACCTATCATGAACATCCAATCACAGGCGGTATCATTTCTAGGTCTGAAGCCAATATATTTGACTTTATCAACAGCAACTCACTGCTAAGAGCAGCTTCAGTCGACATACACCCAGTTCCAATCCCCGATAATATAGAAGAAGGCTTTGGACACTTAGCCTCGGTGAATGTCGGTTACTTTGTTATCGATAAAAATTTAATGGTCTCGGCCGGAGAGGACTACCAGGCTTGGATGACAGCTATCCCATATGTCCCCATTTATGAAGATGATCTAGTTGTGGCATATAAAACAGTGCCAGATTAGGCTAACCACTTTCTTGCGTCTGCTCTGGCTCTTCGGCCGTTTCTTCCCCAACCGCTTCCTCAACTGTAGCCCCTTCTGCTTCTGAATTTTCTTCAAAGGGATCATCCGGGTCAATCGCCGTCCGAACCTCATTCACATCCCCCATATAAGGGTCATCCAAATTGAAATAATTATATGACGCTCTTGCAATCTCCCGTAAAATCGGGAAGCTAATATCCGCCACCAACCAATCACCCGCCCCAACCAAATACTCCACGATAACAAAATCCCCACCCGGCGTATACACAATCCCAGCATCCCCATGCGTCGTTCCCGCCCAGCCGTGCTTATGAGAAACAGCCACCCCCTCCGGAACCCCATAACGAATGAGATTGCCCTCCTCATTCAAAATCATCAAATCAATAATCGCCTGACATTCACTTGGGGTCAGCTCATCAGGATAGATAGCCAACAAAGCCCCGCCCCCTTTAGAACATTGATAAATCATCGCCAACAGCGTCCCAATCTCTTCGGCCGTTGTCTGCCTAGAAGGGTCAATATCAATAGGCGTATTCGCCTTAGAATTAGCTGGAGTCGAATAAGTTGTCTGGCGAGTCGGCGGCGCAATCGCATCAAAGGGAACAGCAATAAAGGTATTCACCAGCCCCAACTTCCGCATCGATTCCGTTAAAATATCCGCCCCGCGATAAGTATTATTTTCCCCCGCCACCTCATGCAACAAAAGATTAGCCCCAAAGTTACTAGAAGCAGTTGCCGTATCAAGAAATAGCTGCTCCTGAAAATCATTAGGCTGGCCCTCAATCGCCCGATAAGCCTCCATAAATATCGCAATTTTCAGGATACTGGTTCCAGTAACAGCATCATCTGCATTAATATGAACCTCTTCACCAGTTTGCAAATCCATGATAAAGATATGACCAGTCCCATCAAACCCCTCCAACTTGGCCCGAATCGTCTCTTCCAACAAAGCGATACTCATCTCCGGCGCCTCTTGCTCAACAATCACAAGATGTGCGCCCCGGTTCTCCGCCCGATACAGACTTTCCTCAACCGCCGGAATACTCGCCTCAATATCAGTCACCAAGCCCGGCCTACCCTCATTCACGGCAATCTGTTGAGGCAGCATTTGCGGGGCCAAAGCAGGTTCATCAAGAAAAGTAGCAATGTTTTCCAAGATAAAGACCACCCCATCCCGGTCATGGGTCGCCACCAGGGGAATGGAAATCGACTTTAAGGGCTGCTTCAGCACAAAAGCCACAAACTGCATCCAGGCATCTTGCGTCGCCATCTTCTCTTGCAAATCGCCAAACATAGCATCTTCATCCAGCACAAAACCCACATCACGCGGGTCAATCTCCACATGATTTTCGCCATGAAAGATATAAATTGGCCGATAATAACGAGCCGAAACCTGCAAGCGAGCATCCTCATGAGTCATGCTAGACACATCCACCCCAGCCACAATCGTCCCAGGCGGCGTGATATTTCTCAGCTGCACCTGCCGAAAAATAAAAACCTGGTACAAGAGAAAACCACCCAGGATGATAAATACAGTTAAAAGAAGCCACTTACGAAGTGTCGCTAACATGGGGTATCAAGTGAAAGGTGAATAGGGAAATTAAGAAGACGCGTAAATCCTGATACGAAACGCAAGATGTTCTTACACATTACGAATTACGCATCACGAACTACAAATTACCCAATTACCATCATCTCCTAATTCGCAATCGAACCACTCAAAAATGGCGTGTCAAAATTAAAGAAATTATAAGTAGCCCGCGAAATGCCAGCCAGAAGCGGTGAACTAATCTCCCACTCCAACCATTCCGGCTTAAACATATAAGTCACCAGAACATAATCGCCACCAGGAGAAAAGACAATACCAGCATCACCATGCGTATCACCAATCCAGCCATGCTTATGAGCCACATCAACATCATCCGGCACACCCTCTTCAATCAAGCTGCCAATATGGTTTAACTTCATGAAATCAAGAATTTGTTGGCACTCCTCCTGGGTAATAGCGCCATTATAAGCTGCAATTAATGCCCCCCCATTATTTTCAGCACACTGATAAATCATCGACAAAAGCGTACCCATATCTTCGGCCGTTGTTTGCATCGCCGGGTCAGGGTTAGCAACAATATCCTCACGGGAATTAGCTGGCGTTTCACGAGTGATATTGCCCGGTTTCGGCTGCTCCTCATACGGCACAGAAATAAAGGTGTTTTCAAGACCCAACCGCTGCATTGACTCCGTTAGAATATCAGAGCCAAGAAAAGCATCATCCTGACCAGCCACAATATCAAGCAGCAAATTAGCGCTAAAATTGCCAGACTGCACAACCAACGTTTCAGAGATAAGCTTCGACTGTTCGGCCGTTAACGGCCCATCCAACGCCCGAAAAACCTCCAATACAATCGGCACCTTAACAATGCTCATACCCGACATCGCCACATCCGCATCAATCGCAATCTCTTCCCCCGTATCAAGGTCAATGATAAAAATGCTAGCAACCCCATCAAAATCTTCCAAATAGTTAACGATCAACCTTGCAAGCAGATTAACATTTGGTCTAGGCGCCTCAGTCGGGGCCAAAACGATATGAGCCTGACGATCAGTGGCTCGGTAAAAGGCCGCCGCGATATCAGGCATACTCGCCTCAAGGTCCGTCTCAATGCCCGCCTCACCATATTGAAAACTTAAATTTGTCGGCACAGGCTGAGGCGGCAAAGCTGGCTTATCATAAACCGAGCTAACCGTCTCCAACGCATCCCGCAAAGCAGCCGGGCTATGAGTGGCATTCAAAGCAACCTGCTCAACCTCAACCGGTCTGTCCCACAAAAAGCCCCAAAATCCGGCCCAGAAATCTTGCTGCTGCCGCTGAAAATCAGCCTGCCCCAACATCGTCTCTAAGTCAATAACAAACTCAGCATCGGCCGGACTAAGCTCCACAGCCTCAGTCCCATGAAACACAATAACTGGCGCTTCCAAGTAGCGCTCATTCAAGGATTCCGCCGCCTGCTCATTTGTCAGCCCCCCAACTGGAACCCCAGCAATCTCTAATCCAGCCGGATAAAAACGCCGGAAGTTACCATACTGATATAATTTGAAAAGCAAAAACATGACCAGAACCACCATGACACTGACCAATAGCCATTGTCCTAATCCTGGTGATGAACCTCGTCTCATAATTCTCTCTCTCTAAAACCTTCTCGATTTTTCACGGCCGTTTCAATCGCTAACCGCACCAACGGCAGCATCGGCCCCGGCATATCATCCGTATCAAACCAGCCCCAATCAATTATCTCCGAACTCAATTCAACCGGGTCCTGCTCAATATCAGCCTCATAATAGATACTCAAATGAGTTGGCGGGGCATCTCTCGTAATTTGAATCACCGGGCCTAAAACGGCCGAAATCCCTGTCTCTTCCTTCAATTCCCTCAACGCGCACGCGGCCGGGGTCTCATGCCTATCTAGCCAACCACCAGGAATACCCCAGGGCGCACCTGGATGAAAAACATGCTTAAGCAGCAGCACTTCATTTTGGTTATTAAAGCCAACAAGCCCAACGCCAATGCGATGACGGGACACAAAGACCCGAATACCCAACCTCATAAGGTGAAAGGCGATTGGATTCCTTACCGCTTTAGCAATATGTTCTTTCCATCTTGTCGGAATATTCAGCTAATTCACCATCTTCCAATGCAATCCAACTATCATTGCAGTCCGCAAGTATAACACAACCCCCAGACTGCTAGTAAAGGATGCCAGAGAAAAAAGCCATCTCATTCAGTTCATTCTCATCTAAATGAACAGATTGCTCTTTGCAACCAATATCAACCAAATACGTATAAAGAGTGTAAAAGAATAAATTTTTCAACTAAAATAGTGGGTCTAGCGCAGATAATCGCCTAAAATCCATTCAAATTACGAGATAATCTATGCAACCAAAACTAATGCGAAGTGACAGTGACAAAATGTTCGGCGGCGTCTGCGGCGGCATCGCCGCCTACTTAGATGTAGACGCCATCCTCGTTCGCTTCGCCTTCATCATGCTCATCTTTGCCAGCGGAATCGGCATACCCCTATACTTTATTCTAATGTTCATCATGCCAGAGGACGACAACACCATCCCCCTTCATGAAGAAGATTGGCAAGTTGAGCAAGAAATTAAAATCACAGAAGAAGATATCGACAACCTCAAAAATGAAGCCCAAACGGCCGAACGCGGCGCTCACCCCCAAGGCCCAATCATCTTTGCCATCGTTCTAATCACAGCCGGCCTCTATCTCTTAGGCCAGAACATGGGTCTCCTGGGCTGGCTCAATATCGGTTGGTTTGGCCCCCTACTCATCATCGGCATCGGCCTATTTGTCATCTATCGCCGCCGTCAATAAAAATTAGTCACTCACAAATCAACCCAAAAACGACGCCTTCACCCAGGTATCATTCCCCAAGAGTTCCAATTAGCTATTTCAAGCAGCTTAACACCTAAAAAATCAAATCCTACTGCTTGCTAATGACCGACAACTGTTTACTGATACTAGAAGTTACAGTCCCCTCACGCCCATTCACATTCCCAACACGTTGCAGCACAGGCAAATAAACCCGAAAAGTCGTCCCCTCCCCCACCACACTTTCAACCTCAATCTTGCCCTGGTGAGCCTCCACAATCCATTTAGCGATCGACAAACCCAAACCAGAACCACCTTGAGCGCGCGTTCGAGCCTTATCAACCCGATAGAAGCGGTCATAGATATGCGGTAAATCTTCCGGCGGGATACCAATGCCCGTATCTTGAACCACCAATTGAGCACGGCCGTCACTTTTCGACAAACCCATCATCACCCGCCCCCCTGTCGGCGTATATTTAATCGCATTATCAACCAGGTTCAAGATAAGCTGTTTCAATCGGTCAGAATCCCCCAACACCCCAACCTGATCCACCTCCTCCAGACTAATATGAACCTTTTGGTCAATAGAGCGCACCTGTCGATACACATCCAAGAACAAGGTATCCAACTGCACAAGCTGCTGTTGAATAGGCAACCCACCAGTATCAGCCCGCGCCAGAAGCATCAAATCCCCAACCAGCCGGGTCATCCGCTCCAACTCCTCCTGAACAACATCCAAAATCTCCGGGTCAGCCTCCCCAATCCGACGCATCAAATCGACATTCCCCCGAATCGTCGTCAGCGGCGTTCGCAGCTCATGCGAAACATCCGCCAGGAACCGCTGTCGCACATGAAACAACTGCTCCAACCGTTCCAGGTTGCGATTAAGCACCATCGTCAGATTACCAATCTCATCCCGTCGACCAGGGTCAGGCAAACGGCGGCTCAAATCATTAGCCCCAGAAATTTGAAGTGCCGCTTCCGTAATATTATCCAACGGCTGCAAGAGACGGTTAATGACCAACGCCCCCAAAAACAACGATAAACTAACCGCCGCAATCCCCGTAAAAATCAGAATTAAGCTCAACTGCTGCATCACCGCCGCCTGATTGTCCAACAAACGAGCCACCTGCAAATGCCCAACCGTCCGCCGTTCGCCATCCACATCAACTACCAACGGCTCAGTCAGAACCCGCAAAGTACGATCATCATGCGCAACCGTACTAAACCGTTCCTCATCAGTCGCACCAGCCGGGTCAAGTAATTTACTATAATTATAATCTGCGAGATTCTCCGATCGGGCCTTAATCGCCCCATTCGCATCCAGGATGACAAAGAAGTTAGTCGCCGTCTGAAAAACATCCAACTCCTCCTCCGGCAGCGTCAAAACCGTCACATCCCCCAATGCAACTGCCTCCGTCTGCCCCCGAAGCTGGCCCGCAATCGTCAGCAAAGCTACATCAATATCATCCAGCAGCGTCGCCTCAGAAAAATAATAAACGGCCGACCCAAACAACGTCAACATCGTGACCAAAACCAACGTATACAAGGCCGTCAACCGAAACTTAATCGACATAGTTATTTGAGTAGCGGTTAGAAAAGCAGATGAAACCTAAGCTCTGCCCAATAACTTCGTCACCCACCTCTCTAACCCAGGTTTTCCATTCACCTGGCCATCAATCTCAATCGATGGCAACGATTACTCAAGGTCCTCTTCACGCAAAACATACCCAACCCCCCGCACCGTATGAATAAGCCGGGCTAAATCTTCAAACTCCGTCTTCTGGCGCAAATAACGAACATAAACCTCAATGATGTTACTCTCACCGCCAAAATCATAGCCCCAGACCCGGTCAAAGATAACATCACGAGTCAACACCTGACGCGGATTCCGCATAAACAGCTCAAGCAGCTCATACTCCTTAGCAGTCAGGTCAAATAAACGGCCGTCTCGCCGCCCCTGCCGCGTCCCCGTATCAAGTTCCAAGTCCGCAAAGCGATATACCTGAGGCTGCGAAGGCTGGGCGCGTCGAAGCAACGCCCGAACCCGCGCCAAAAGCTCATCAAAAGAAAACGGTTTAACAAGATAATCATCCGCCCCCGCATCCAAGCCAGCAACCCGGTCTTCAATCGCTTCTTTCGCCGTCAACATCAAAATAGGCACATCACTCGCCGCCCGTAGTCGGCGGCAAACCTCCAGTCCATCAATACCCGGCAGCATAACATCCAACAACACCAAATCAGGCGGATTGTCGCGGGCCTTTTCCAGCCCCTCTCTACCATCTATAGCCGAATCCACCACATACTTTTCATAGGTCAAACCCCGTTTCAAAAACTGGCGGATACGTTCTTCATCTTCAACAATTAAAATTCTAGCTGTCATATATAGGTCTCCTTTGTTTCGCAAGATTATAACACACAGAACCGGACTGCCATCCTTTATAATTTGTTTCTCACACGAGAAAATAAATCATTACCACCCCAATCCCATAAACAAACCATAAAAACCACCCCAAAAATCATCTTTATGTCAACATGGTCAAATCATAACTATCATAAAAGTTGACCATCTTGACCATCTTGGCCCACTTAAGCCATCATCTACCATTCAAGCACACTAATCGCACCCTGATATGCCAACCAAGACAAATTCAGTTAAACTCCCAGGCTGATGATTACGAAACGACTACTTGGCATTGGATTTATTGTTATAGGGATACTAGGCATTGCCGCTATGTTTATCCGAGACCTGCTCGGCGCCACCCAATTTGAGGGCATTGGCCCCGCCCAACGGCTGGCGCTGCTTGTGGGCGGAGTAGTCATTCTCGTTGGCCTCTCCCTGCTCCCCCTCGGCAATCGCCCCGCCTAACAGCATGTCCACCTTAATCCAACCCCTCAGCACAGAAAACGACGAACCACCCAACCAGGGAGCGCAGGCTGCCAGCCTGCAACCCATCACCTGGCTAACAACCCTTCGCAATAAGCCATACTATCTAATCCCAGCCAGCCTAATCCTCCTGGCCCTCCTCGCTTTCATCGGCTACTTCATCATCTACAACATCTACGCCGCCGCCCTCTTCCAATTCCCCTTCGATTATGACCAGGGCGAAGGCTTTGAGCTGATGGACACCGTCCTCTTTAGCCAGGGCGAGTGGCCCTATCGAGACAACGACCATTACCCCTTTTACTCCTCTAACTATCCCCCCCTCTTCCACGTTGTCATCGTGCCGCTAGTCTGGCTCTTCGGCCCCCAATATTGGACCGGCCGACTTGTCGGCTATCTAGGCACACTGATAACGGCCGCAGCCATCGGCTACGCCGTCCAAAGAACAGGCAAACGGTGGTGGCTGTCCCTTATTACCGGCCTCGCCTATCTAGCCTCCAACTATGTCTATCATGTCGGCCCCCTCTTCCGGCAGCATATGTTCATGGTCATGTTTGAAACCCTCGCTGTCGTCCTCTTGACCGTCTACATTGAGCGAGAGGAGAAAAACGGCCGTCAAAATAATAAAGGGCTAATCATCGTCCTACTACTGCTATTACTGGCTGGCTATACCAAGCAGCTCGCCTATGCCACCGTCATCGCGATCTTCATATTCCTATTCTTACGTCAGCCCAAACGAGCAGTTCTATGGGCAATTCCATTCGCGGCCGTTACTGGCGCCGTCTTCCTGGCCATCGACTTAGCAACAGACGGTCAATGGCTGTTGAACACCGTCACCGCCAATCTAAACCCCTTCATCCCCGAACAAGCCATCGGCCTTTTCCGCCAATGGTTCAGCCTCCACACCATACTCATTCTACTGGCTGGACTATTCGCCGCTTATCAACTCTATTTTGAACGACTTTCCCTCTTTACCATCTGGTTCGTCGTCGCCACTGTCAATGGCATTTCAGCCGGCAAATGGGGGGCAGGTGAATCCTATTTCGCCACCTCAATTGCCGCCGCTTGTATATTGAGCGGCATCATCCTCAGTCGTGGACTAAACTGGAGCGAACGGCGCAGCCCAAAAGCCTATTTCGCCCTCCTAACCATCATCCCCATACTGCTCCTAATCCAGGCAAACAAACTCTTCCACATGCCCACTCACACCCCAATGCTCAAGAGTGTTGCTACCGTCTTAGGCAAACCAACCGAGGTAATGGTTCCTCCCCAAACCTCTTGCTCAGATGCGCGTCCGGCCGTTCCCATCCCCTATGTTGATGCCGTCGGCCCAACCCTACTCGGCCGTCCGCCAAATGCCCAGGACAAGGCCGCTGGCATCGCCATCTCCAACCTAATTCTAGAGGGCGAAACGGCCGCTTTCAGCGAAGAAGCTGGCTTCAACTTCTATGTCGGCCGAGACATAATTACCAACCCCACCCAACTTCTAAATCTGTATAATAATAACGAGGTTGATTTGACCGATATGCTCGCCATGCTCGAAAGTCAATCTTTTGATACCATTATCTTCCGGGCGCAATTTTATCCACCCCCGGTTTTAGATGTTATTGGCCAACGGTATGAGACGACCAATCTGATTGAAATGAACGGCTTCGTCTACTGTATTATGAGACCCCGGAGTCAATGATGACCAACGAACTTTTGACAGAAGTTGCCTGTCCAAATTGTCGAAATCCAATTGATGTACGCGAACACGGCCGTCATGTCACCTGCGACGCTTGCAGCAGCCAATTCATCTTACGCGGCCATCTCTGCCCCAACTGCTCAACCTACAACAAGGAAGAAGCCTCCCTCTGCGGTCAATGCACCGCGCCCCTAACCCGCATCTGCCGCAAATGTGCCACCGTAAATTGGGCCGGTGATGAATATTGTCGCCAATGCAACAATGCGATGGATATTCTCGATTTAATCGCCGGGAATTACCAGATGACAACCTCCGACCGCCTCCTGGAACAGCGACTGAGAGCGCAAGAAATCAAAGATGCTGAGGAAACGGCCTCCATTGAAAGAATGGAGGCATTCATGGCCAAAGAACAGGCCCGCCAAGCCGAGGTTCAACGTCGCCTAAAAAAGCAAAAAGAGACTGAACGAACCTCATTTATCGTCATGGCCCTGTTAATCGGAACATTAATCATGGCCCTCATTTTACTAAGCATCATGAACTAATCATGACCACCGCCGCATATCGAATTGACCTACCAGCCTTCGCTGGCCCCCTCGACCTCCTACTCCATCTCATTGAACGCAATGAGCTAGATATAACTGCCATCTCGCTAGCAACCGTCACCGAACAATATCTGGAGCAAGTAGAACAACTCAAGCAAGAAAAAGTTGACCACCTCATCGATTTCCTCGTAATTGGAGCGAGATTGGTGCTAATAAAGAGCCGAGCGCTCTTGCCACAAGTACCATCTGCCTTACTAGATGACGAGGAGGAGGAAGACCCAGCCGAAGCGCTGGCCCGCCAGTTGCGCGAATACAAACGCTTTAAGGAAGCGGCTGCCTGGCTCGGCGAACGGGATGCCTTAGGACTGCGAACGTATCTGCGGTTGGCTCCACCGCCTAAGGTAGAAAGTCGGCTGGATTTAAGTGGGGTGACGGTGGCAGCGTTGATATCGGCCGTTCAAGCCGCCCTCGAACGAGTAGACCAACAGGAAGAAAGCGTTGCCGTTGCTGTCAAAAAACGAACGATGACCATCGAAGGACAGATGAGCAAACTGCGAAATTGGGTTAAACGCCAACAGCAAGTTTACTTTCACGAAATGCTGTCTGACGACATCAGCCGGGTCGAAATCTCACTCACACTCCTGGCTGTTCTGGAGCTGATTAAGCGTTATGAGGTAGATGCCTTCCAACCTGAACTTTTTGGGCCAATTGAGATTCGGGGGCGGGCCGAAGCGCAAGAGTTAGAAGCAATCTAATAAATCTCACGCAAAGACGCGAAGGCGCAAAGGAGATTTTGCTATGGTTTGGATTGTTTTGCTTGTGCCAGCATAGAACTATGCCCATGCCTCTATAGGATCCGTTGACCAAGGAGGGAAGCCACTAATTCGACGGCGAGTTCGGCCGTTTTATTGCCTTCGTCCAATATCGGGTTTATCTCGACCACATCCATTGAGCTAACACGGCCGCTGTCGCCCAATATCTCCATTAGCAAATGGGCCTCACGGTAGGTTAGGCCACCCGGCACAGGCGTACCGACCCCGGAGGCTTCGGCCGGATCAAGGCTGTCCATATCCAGGCTGACATGGATGCGGGAGACATGGCGCAGCCGATCCAACGCTTGGCGAGCAACGGCCGCCATGCCAAGTTCATCAAGATGCCGCATGGTAGAAACCCGAACACCACTGTGGTTGAGCCGTTGCCGCTCAAGGGGGTCTAAGGTACGAATACCAATTTGGACGATGTGGGTCGGGTGAACTTTGGGGCCAGGATAGCCGATGTTAACCAGTTTTTTATTGCCATGACCAACCAGAACAGCAACCGGCATCCCGTGAATGTTGCCAGAGGGTGATGTTTCGGGAATATTAAAATCGCCATGGGCATCAATCCATATCAGGCCAATTTGCTCTCCTTCGGTGGCAGCAGCGGCAACCGTTCCAATACTGATGCTGTGGTCGCCACCAAGGAAGATTGGGAATTCATCGTCTGAGACACATTGACGGCCGATCTCATAAATGCTCTGACAGGCAGCCACCACCGCCTTTAATCGCCTCGATTCTCCTTCAGCCACCTCTTCTTCAGGATTAGGCACAAAGACATTGCCTTCGTCATGCACCTCATATCCTAACTTTGTCAGCCGGGCTTGCAAGCCAGCATAACGAACAGCGCTTGGCCCCATATCAACCCCCCGTCGGTTCTGGCCCAAATCCATCGGCACCCCAATCAGCCGCACTTTCTTCTTCATTCGATCTCCTCTATCCAGTGGACAGTAGGCAGTTGACAGTCAACTGTTCACTGCCCACTGTTAATTATTCCTTACGCAAAGATTGCCATTTGCAACCTGACACTTGTTTCTTTCAACTGATATGCCCTTCCTGGCTGGCTGGATTATAATCTAAATCGTATGAGAAACATCCTTTTACCAACCCGTCTACCCTGGCCCACTGATTGGGCAGAGATATTCGGCCGTTCTGCCCCATTAGTCATCGAAATCGGCTTTGGTAACGGTGAATTTTTACTTGATTTGGGCCAGAAACGGCCGTATCAAAACATACTGGGGCTAGAAATCTCACTGCCGTCATTAGGCAAGGCTGAACGAAAAACAGAGCGGCTTGGTTTAAACAACATTTGGGTCATGCAAAGTCGGGCGGAAACGACCTTATGGACCTTATGCGCCCCAGAAAGTGTGGCCGAAATAGTCATCAACTTTCCCGACCCTTGGCCCAAACCCGCCCACAATCATCGCCGTCTGATAAATCACCAATTTCTCCATCTTGCAGCCACCAGAATGCCAGAAGCTGGTCCCCTTTCAATTGCAACCGACGACCCAAGTTATGCCGCTTGGATAGAAGACGCATTAACCGAGTCGCCATACTTTGATAGTTATTTCGCAACCCCATATTTAACAGAAGATAACGAACGACTGCGAACTAAATACGAACAAAAAGCATTGGATGCAGGTCAAATCTGTCATTATTTTAAGTGGGTTCGCAATCGTAAAACGGCCGATAATATATTCCCCATTCCCATGGAGTTCCCTATGCCCCATGCCATCATCACCACCCCTCTATCCCTGGACGAAATTAGCCAACAATTTGAACCTCAGGTGTGGTCAATGGGCCAAACCAATGTCCGGGCCAATGAGTTATATCGCTCTCAATACCATGAATCGTTACTGGCTGATATTTATCTCAATGAGGCCGCCCTGGATCAACGACTCATGTTAACCCTGACAAGGCGCAAAGAAGGCGATTATCTGATACACTTGCACGAAGTTGGTTTCCCTCGACCCACCTCTGGCGTTCATTTTGCCGTCTATTGTTTGGCCCAATGGCTGGCTGGCTTAGATCCAAACGGCCGAATTCAATCATACAAATTGACACCAACTGTTGTTGATGATTTTCAAAGTAATTAGTAAATGGTAATTCATAATTATATTACCATTCGTTAATTACAAATTACCAATTACCTGGATACCTTATGCAACTCGACCTAGAACTCTATCGTGAAGAAGTATTGGTCAGCGAAAATCCGGCCATTCGGATCAGCGTAATTGACATTTCGCCAGAGCGACCAGAACAGACAATCGTTCTTATTCACGGCTTTGGAGGACGAGCGCGGCAGTGGCGCTATCAGATAGAGTCCTTTGCCGAACGAAACAGGGTCTTGGCCCTGGATTTGCGGGGACACGGCCGTTCCAGCCGCCCTTTGTTCGGCTATGATATGCCCCAGATTTTGCAAGACATCAACACCACCCTCGATGCAAGAGGCGTCACAGAGCCATTCGTCCTGGCCGGTCACTCCTTTGGCGGGGCTGTGGTAACGGATTTCGCCTACCATTTTCCTGAACGGGTCAGCAAATTAGTTCTGATAGCGTCAGCTGGAGAGTATAAGATTCAACCCATATACCGGGTGGCCTTTAGATTGCCCGATCCCGTATTGAGGACAATTCAACCGGCCGTTCGCGGTTTAATTGATGCTTCAGTGCCAGGGCTAAAACGATTCTTCCTCAAAAATCTGCGGATCTGGCAAGGCTGGGACACCTTTCCAAAGTTAAAGCCACCAACCATGATAATCATGGGCGAAAAGGACATTGTGCTGCCACAAGAGGCCTTTGCTCGTGTGGCCGAACTGATGCCAGAAGCAGAAGTTGTCAATGTCGGCGTCTCAGCCCATATGGTCATGCTCGAACGACGAGATGCAGTTAACAGAGCCATTGAACGTTTTATTGAGACCGATACGGCCGAACGCCATGTCCGTTGGCGGGGAGGCGAATCTGAAAGGTTAGAACCAGGAACAAGGACATTACTGGCCGAACGGCCGTGGCTGGTTCATTATGAATCGGGCGTGCCTTTCACCATTGATGTGCCTAGATTACCGTTAACCCGGCTGTTAGACCGAGCCTGGCGACGCTTCCCCCGAAAACCAGCCATCATCTACAAAGGACGCAGCTTATCATACAAAACAGTCAGCGCCCAAGCCGGCCGCTTTTCAAACGCCCTACAATCCTTAGGCGTCAGTCAGGGCAGCAAAGTGATGCTCCTGCTGCCCAATGTACCTCATCTAGTGATCGCCTATTTTGGCATTTTGCGATTAGGTGGCATCGCCGTCATGGGCAATCCTTTGTCGAGTACGGCCGAAGTCGCCAGAGAAGCTCGCTTATCGGGAGCCGAAGTCTTGGTTACCCTAAGCCGCTTTGCCGACAAAGCCGAAAATATCAAGCAAAAAAGCGATGTACGACACGTCGTTTATGCCAACGTAAAAGATTATCTGCCCGTTCTGAAACAAGTTTTATACACTTTGTTTAGAGAAAAAGCCGAGGGAGATCAGCTTAGCAACCTTGATCCTGCCGACCGCGAATGGAATAAACTACTCCGACAACAAAACCCTCAGCCACCAGTGGTGAAGGTCAAACCAGAAGACACGGCCGTTATCCAATTCACGGGTGGCACAACTTCGACGCCCAAAGGCGTGACCCTCAGCCATCGCAATCTCGTCGCCAATGTGATGCAAACCCGCTCTTGGATACCCGATTTCAAGGATGGTCAGGCAGTCGTCCTTTGCGCCCTACCATTCAGCCACGTTTACGGCATGACCACAGGCATGAATTTTGCCATCAGCACTGGTTCCAGCATGATTCTGTTACCAACATTTGATACTGAAGAGGTACTAGAACATATTCGTAAATATCGGCCGACGATCTTCCCTGGCGTCCCGGCCATGTACGTCGCCATTAACAACTTTCCCAGAGTTAGAAAATATAATATTCAGTCTATAAACGCTTGCCTAAGTGGGGCTGCGCCCTTGCCAATTGAAGTCAAGGAAGCGTTTGAGAAATTGACAAAGGGCAAATTAGTAGAAGGATATGGCTTGAGTGAAGCCAGTCCGGTCACCCATGCCAATCCCTTTTACGGCCGAAATAAAACTGGCTCCATCGGCATCCCCATGCCCAACACCGAAGCCCGCATCCTCGATTTAAGAACAGGCAAACCACTACCCCCCGGCCGAATTGGGGAACTCGTCGTCCGAGGGCCACAGGTGATGGGTGGCTATTGGGAGAATGAAGCCAGCACCAAAGAGGTCTTAGACAAGAAAGGCTGGCTGCACACCAACGATGTCGCCCGGATGGATGAGGATGGCTATTTCCAGATTATCAGCCGCAGACAGGATATGTGGACGGGTGAAAATGAACGGCCCGCTTTCCCGCGTGATGTTGAAGAGGTTATTTACGAGCTGCCAGAAGTGCGGGAGGTGGTTATTGTCGCCCTAGCAAATCGGCCGATCGCCTTTGTAAGCGTCAAGGACAAGGCCCGGCTGCCCGCTAAAACCATCATCGCCTTCTGCAAACGCCGCTTGCCGCCGGAGCAAGTGCCTCGGCTGGTTATTTTCGTCAAAGATTTCCCCCGCAGCTTCATCGGCAAAGTCCTCCGTCGAGAATTAATAGCCCGCTACGAGAAACAGATTTCGTCCTCCGAAGAAACGGCCGGAGCAGGCAGCGTCGGCGATTATTTGGTTGGCTTGGAAGATTAAATTGTGAACAAGTTCTTCATCGTTTTTTTAGCCATATTTCTATACATTGTTCTATGGTTTGGCGTTGTCGCTGGCGTCATTGCCGCAACCGGAGGCGATGAAGAGGTTGGCTTAGTCGTGGCTTTAGGGACCTTAGTCATCTTTCCCATTACCTTAATCCCCTTTATGCAATTTATCGCCAAAAGAGTTTACCGCTTCAAAGGGGAAGGCAGCCCTGTTTCAGAATCAGCCCTACGCGATGTCATTCAACATATAAACACCCTTGATGCACCCGTCGCGATTGAAGAACGGAACGACAGGCTCGTAGCAACCTGGAAATATGTTGATGCCAAGTGGTGGGAGATTTTTGCCAAAGCGGGATTAGAACAGGTTTATGAACTACACATGAAGCTCGACGAGACCAAGAAAACGGTAACGATGATTGACATTCACAAATCTGTTTCTTGGCAGGCTGGGCCATCCGAAGTCCGTCTGCGGGGCGGCTTCTTTCGCGGCATTTCAACCACCTATGAAATTGGCAAACAATGGGGGATTAAAGAGAATTTCGAGTTAGGCAAGATTTATGATTTCAAATTTTCCTCCAGCGAAATCAAATACCCGATTATGAATACCATTCTTCGAAATGGCTGGGATGTACGTTTTGGCCTTTGGTAGCTTATGAGAGACCGGAAAACTTTCGGTACAGCTTGTCTTTTGGGAGTTGGGGTCTTCATCTTTTACTTAGCAACATTAGCGCCGACGGTGTTGTGGGGAGACGATGCCTTTTTTCAATGGTCGGCAGCAACTGGCTACTTACAGCCAGATGGCGGCGGCCACCTGCTCCATTTCGTCTTAGCCCGCTTATTTGTCCAACTGCCTATCGGAGATGTCGGATTCAGGGTTAATCTATTATCGGCCGTTGCTGGCACAATAACCATCCTCCTCATCTTTGGCAGCGGCCGTTCCCTCCAACTCTCCAATTCGGCCGCTTTAGCGGGAGCATTAAGCTTAACAGTGGCTCACACCTTTTGGACTCATGCCGTTCGGGCAGAAGTCTACACTGTTTTCACGATGTTCTTGGCCCTTATTTTGTGGCTGTTGGTTCGATGGCGGGTGGATCGGCCGTTTTCATTATATCTAGCCGCCTTCCTCATCGGCCCCACCCTACTAAGTCACCAAATGATTATCCTCCTCCTCCCTGCATTTGGTTTGTTGCTTTGGCTGCGCCGCAGTTGGCTTCGAGCCAACACACGTCTGCTAACATTGATTTCTTTTATTAGCGGACTGACAGTGGCAATAGCTGCCATTCAACTACAAGTTGGCGGCGAGAATTTAGTTGACAGTCTGTTCATCTATTTCACTCAGTCGGGAAGCGATTTTAGTCACTCACTATTTGACTTTTCATTAAACCAGTTCCTGGCCGATATTGCTTTCTGGCTGGGATTATTAGGTTTACAGTTTGTTGGACCAGCCGTTTTCCTAACCCTGCTTGGCATTTGGTACTGGCGAAAACGGCCGACAGTTTTGCTGCCACTATTAACGCTTTATGTTACAACTGTCCTTTTTGCGATAAGTTACCGGGTCAATGACCGCTTCGTTTTTTTTCTGCCAAGTTATCTCGTTATTGCCCTATTCGTTGGACGAGGATGGCAGATGCTTTGGGAAAAACGGCCGATGCTGGCCAAGCCAACGCTGCCGCTGCTAATCCTCTTTCCGATCCTGACTTATGCCGCCTTGCCACCTATCTTACAAACGGCCGAATTCCCGCTCCCAAACGTTAGAGAATTGCCAGGGCGGGAACCAATTTCATTTTTTCTTTGGCCTGCTAAGAATGGGTATGATGGGGCGGCGGTCTTTGGCAGAAATACGCTTAGCACCCTACCCCAAGAGAGCATACTCATAGCTGACCATACCCCATTTGAAACCTTGACCTATTTACAGAAGATAGAAGGAACTCGGCCGGATGTCCTTTTAATTAAGGTTGAATCAAGGCAAAATTTAGAGCCAATTATAGAAACGTTTGAGAAGAATCAGCCGATTTATCTAGCAGATAACAATCCAGCCTATTACAATTTATCATCTTTGCCCAGAGCGGTCTTAATCCCAGACGGGATGATTTACCGACTAGACTATGAATGACAGTCATTTGAATCAATCGAACAAACACGCTAGTTGGCTGCCTGCCATTACAGTTTCAGTGCGAACGACCATCCTGTTTATCGCTGTCCTAAGTCTGCCCCTGACTGCATCAGAGAGCTTGCAACTATCTGGTGGGCAAACAACCAGTTGGATTTTAGTTCTATATGGTTTAACTGGGCTTTTTGGTCTGGTGATAGCCATTTATTATCGCCAACCAATTGTCTTTACGGGCAATATCTTTGCCCTTATCTTTATCGTTTCATTGGGCAATGAGTTTAGTTTTCCAGAACTGATGGGGGCATTCATTGCAACTGGCGTATTTGTGCTTTTGGTCAGTATCCTGGGGCTAACTGAGAAGCTAGCCGCCTGGATTCCAGCGCCTGTCATTTTTGGCTTGTTGGCCGGTGCGATTATGCCTTTTGTATCCAACATTTTCTCCGCTTTAGGTGATGCTCCAATCATTGTTGGCGCGACGCTAATCACCTATTTTTTGAGCGTCCGTATCTTCGGCAATCGACTACCAGCCATCTTTCCTGCGATAATTGTGGGGTTAACGGCCGTTTTCCTTACAAGCCAAAATGGCACGCCATCCCAAGCAATCAATCTCTTTGACCTTTCATTGACCCGACCAGATTTTTCGCTGCCAGCCATTTTAACTGTTTCGCCAATCTTATTAGTTTTAATCATCTTGCAATCAAACCTCCCATCGATAGTCTTCATGCGCAGTCAGGGCTATCAGCCACCCGGACGGGTTATTGATTTAATAAGCAGCCTCGGTACCATCGTTGGCTCATTTATCGGCCCGATGGCAGTGTCTATATCCTTACCAATTACGTCACTCGTCTCAGGAGAAGAAGCGGGTCAGGTTCAATTTCGTCGGCGGGCAGCCTATTTAACAGCAGGTAGTGCAGTCGTCATTGGTCTATTGGCTGGCCTTGCCAGTCTCTTACCTATCATCTTACCTGGGGTACTCATCGCAACTATGGCTGGATTAGCCTTGGTCGGTGTCCTTGGCAGTGCTCTCAAGCGGGTTGCGAAAGGGCCGCTGTACCTTGGTCCGATGTTCGCTTTTGCTATTGCCCTCTCACACATCTCTTTGTTAGGTTTTGGCCCTTTTTTCTGGGCTTTGGTCATTGGAACGGCCGTCTCTCTGCTGCTTGAACGAGATGGGCTAAAAGACTTACATAATCAGACACAAGCAAATGAAAACAGCTAACCCTGTTGCATCAAAGGGCATTCATTAATAGAAGATATAGCGTCTTAAGGAGAATTCATAAATGGATAAGGAAAAGAAAAACGAATCATTCGAGGTGCCAGAAGATAGGGTTATTCAAACTCAGCATCAAGTCACGATTGACGGTCAGGAAATTGAATATACGGTCACGACTGGCACGATGATTTTGAAGGAAGAGGCAGAGGATGAAGGTAAATCGGAGGGGGAAAAGGCAAAAGCGGCCGTCTTTTTCATTGCTTATACAAAGAATGGTGTTGAAAATGTAAGCGAACGGCCGTTAACCTTCTCCTTCAATGGCGGCCCTGGCTCCTCATCCGTCTGGCTTCATCTTGGGCTGCTTGGACCACGCCGGGTTTTGTTAGATAAAGATGGTAACGCCCCACCACCCCCATTCCAATTGGTTGACAATGAATTCTCCCTATTGGATAAGACAGACCTCGTTTTCATTGATCCCATCAGCACCGGCTATAGTCGAGCCGTTCCAGGCGAAAAGCCAAAAGAATTCCATGATTTCAAGAAAGATATTGAATCCGTCGGGGAATTTATCCGGCTATACACAACCCGCAATTTACGGTGGGGATCGCCAAAGTTCTTGATTGGGGAAAGCTATGGTACCACACGGGCGGCAGGACTATCGGGCTTTTTACAAGAGCGACACGGCTATTATCTAAATGGCATTATGCTGATTTCGGTCGTCCTCGATTTTCAAACCATCCTTTTCACCATTGGCAACGATTTGCCCTACATCCTTTATTTGCCCTCCTATGCCGCAACTGCCTGGTATCACGGCCGTCTTGCTGATGACCTTCAACAAGATTTACAGGCCACTTTGGCTGAAGCAGAAGCGTATGCCATGAATGAGTATACATTGGCTTTGATGAAGGGATCTGAATTAACGGCCGAAGAACGAGCCGAAGTAGTAGCCAAGCTAGCTCGACTGACTGGTCTCTCGCCAGAATTTCTCAAACGGGCCAATTTGCGTGTCGAAATTCACCGCTTTGTAAAAGAATTGTTGCGGGATGAACGCCGAACGGCAGGGCGACTAGACAGCCGATTTTTGGGCATTGATCGGGATTCGGTTGGGTCAGTTTATGAATATGACCCCAGTTACGCCGTCATCCAAGGGGCCTATACCGCCACCCTAAATGATTATGTACGACGGGAACTGGAATATGAAAGCGATCTACCTTATGAGATCATCAGCAGCCGGGTCAGGCCCTGGAGCTATGATGATCATCAAAATAAATACGTCAATGTGGCCGAGACATTACGCAAGGCCATGAGCATCAACCCCCACTTGAAAGTCTTTGTAGCCAATGGCTATTACGACCTGGCAACCCCTTTCCTAGCAACCAATTACACCTTTAATCATTTGGCTTTAGATGCCGATTTACAAGAAAACATATCAATGAGCTACTATGAAGCCGGACATATGATGTATGTCCATTTACCATCGTTGGCCCAACTCAAAGCAGATTTGGCAGCCTTTGTTAATTCGGCCGTCCCAGAATAATGAAGCTTAGCGTTCCCACAATCGGAACCTCCGTTACATCAACTTGTAACCTACGCCGCAAAAAACAGACCGTAGATTGTTGTAAAATAAAGCCATGAACCGCTGGATAAAAGTTGGGATAGTTGTCATTGTTTTGTTCTTGGGATCGGCCGTTTTCGGCTGGCTGGCTTTGCCCAGTATCGTCGATGCCCTCCCTGGGTCGATTCGGGGCCGATTACCTGGAGAAATCATCTCCCTGGTAACAACACCACTGCCAACCGCATTACCCGCGCCTCAGATTACAAGCCAAAGCACCCCATTTGAAATCGTTGTGCCGACCCTGATTCCAGCAACTGAAACCCCTCTCTCTGTAACTCCAATTGAAACGGCCGAATCGAACAACACACCCCCAACCATCATCTCTTCACCCACGCCATCACCAGAACCAACCGCAACCAAAAACCCGCCCCCAATCTTTGCCCGCATTAATGGTATGGCCGTCATCCCCCAGCGGTTTAACAACTGTGGCCCGACCAATTTAAGTATCACCCTCAACTATTATGCCGAGCCACGAGACCAGTTAGAGATTGCGGCCGTTCTCAAACCGAACAGCGACGACCGTAACGTTAGTCCAGAAGAATTGGTACGGTATGTCAACGACGAAACACCACTAAAAGCAGCCGCTTTCAGTGGCGGCAATATAGCGCTGTTGAAACATCTATTGGCAGCAGGCTTCCCGGTAATAGTTGAAAAGGGGTTGGTTGAGGATGATGATCAGGGCTGGATCGGCCATTATGTGACCTTATTTGGATATGATGACGGCCGTCAAGAATTCGACACCCTAGATACCTTCCTCGGCCCCTGGGACAGCAGCGGGTTGCCCGTAGACTATGGTCTGTTAGAAGAAAATTGGAGCCATTTTAACCATACCTTTGTCTTAGTCTACCAGCCGGATCAAGAAAGCCAGTTGGTCGAGATGTTAGGGCCGACCTTTCTCGACCCCTTTATGATGTGGCAGCAAGCGGCCTTGAAAGCTCAAAGTCGGCTAGAAACAGAGCCTAACAATGCCTTTATCTGGTTTAATTTAGGCACAAATTTGACCCAATTAGCAAAACTGACGGGTGACGGTGAATATTATGTGGGGGCGGTCGCAGCCTTTGATCGGGCCAGAGAGATTGGTTTACCCTTTCGGATGTTATGGTATCAATTTCAAGCATATGAAGCTTATCTGGCAGTCGGCCGTTTTGAAGATGTATCCACCTTGACCAATGCTGTCCTATCAACTTCTGGTGGCCTTGACGTAGAGGAGACATTTTTATATCAAGGGCATTTGCGAAAGGCACAAGGTGATATTGAGGGGGCCACTTCGTCCTATCGGGAGGCGCTTCGGTTGAATCCTAATTATACGGCCGCCAAGGTGGCTTTGGAAGCGGTAGAATAGGAATAGAATCGCGGCTGGGGCAGATTCTCACCGATTGTTTTATTAGCAGCGCATCAGTTGCCAGCTTAGTTTTGGCGGAAGAAGGTGATGACGCGCTCCATGAAGAGGCTGTCGCCAGGGCCGTTGAAAGTGTGGGGAAGATTGTTGTAGATGAAACATTCAACAGGGTGGTTGAGGGTTTGGAGGCGGCCACATAAATCCTCCGACCAGGCTACTGGCACTGTTGTATCCCCATCGCTATGGTGAATGCTGATAGGAGCGGTGATTCGATCCAGGTGGTAGATAGGGGAGATAGCTGCCATCATTTCCTCGGAAGCAGCTAACTCAAAATCACCCCGCACTCCGCCGCTCCAACCCTGTATTTTTTCATAGTTCCACTGCTCATTGCCACTCATCGAGCCATAGAGAACGGCCGCTCGAATATATTCTGCTGTATTAACCGTCAACACCCGTAAGGCAACGCCACCACCCATACTATGCCCCCACAGATGAATGTTGTCAGCATCGGCTCGACGCAAATAGCCCAACGGGTCTTGGCTCTGTTCGCGGATGATGGCAATGAGATTGAGAATATCGATTGCATAACCAATTCGGAACGGATCCGGGCCGCTATCAGAAGGAGGATAGTTGCGGAAGTTGGGGTGGATGACAAAATAACCAGCTTCGACCAGCGAGGTGGCGTAGCGCTCAGTGTAGTCTACGATGTCATACTCCTCTGGGGGAATGTAACCATGCAACAGGATGGCAACAGGAAATTTATATCCTTCATCTGGCGTATTGATATAGCCGTATATATCAAGGCCATCACTAGGGTAGCTAAAAAGGTAGCGGGTGAAGGCTACACCCTCATCATCGTCTTCTTCTCCTTCGGGGGCTTCAAATTCGTCAAGGATGTCTAGAATCTCTAATTCACCGCCACCATAGCTACGGGCAGTCAGGGAATCAATCGTTAATTCACTGTAAGGATTGGGGGTAGCTGTAGCTGTAGATGTCGGCTGTTCAGTTGGCGCAGTAGTTGGAGAGAGCGATGGCGTGAGCGGTAATTGAGTAACTGGTAATTGGGTAATTGTGGGGGCGACGGTATTTGTTGCGGTTGAAGTGGGTTGAATAGCGATGGCTGTTGGGGGAACGGCCGTTGGGGTATTTTCGAGCGGCCGTTCTTGGGCGCAAGCAACCAGAAAGAGGGCGACCAATATGATAATGGAAAGTTGTTTCATACGGCCGTTATTTTAGTAGGGAGGTTGGTTGATGACAAATGAGAGAAGTAAGGCTTTTCCAAAAAGCCTGGCTTCTAGGGGTCTAATTTATTCGGCCGTTTCTGGCACAACAACCATTTTTCGGCCGAGGAAAAAGAGGGCGGCTAACAAGATGAGTAAGGAGAGGATTTGGAGGATGTGGAAGCCGCTGGTCGTTAACCAAGCGTTGGCTCGGAAGGCATCTGTCAGGAGCCGACCAGCGCTATAAACGGCCGTGCTAACTAAAAAAAGTTGACCGTCAAAGGTTGTGTTGGACAAGGTTCGCCACCAGGCGAAAAGCGCCAAGCCGCCAATGATGATTTCATAAATTTGGACGGGGTGGCGGCGGATGCCAAAGACGGGAATAGCCCAAAAGACGCTGCTTTCTTCACCAAAGCCAGGGCCACCTAGGAAATCGGCCAGACTAACAATGATTAAGGCCGTGATTAGGCCAGGAATAAGCGCGTCCAGGGTGGCATATGGAGGTAGTTGACGCGCACGGCCGTAGAAAAATGCGGCCGTGATGCCGAAAAACAGCCCACCCCACAAATCAAAGCCGCTCGTCAGCGGCCAAACAATACCGGCCAGATTCTCCTGGTATGCACTCCAATGCAGCAATACAAAGGTTAGTCGAGCGCCTACAAACCCACCAACCAGCGCGACCGTACTAAGATTATAGGTTGCTTCAGCATCCAACTTCAACGCTTTTGCGGCCCGTTCGATAACACTCAGCAGAACCCAAGCCCCGATAATGAATACTAGGCCAGTTGTCGGAAGGACGATAGAGCCGAGGGATATTGTCGGAAACATCGTCTCTTATCCTTCGGCCAATAACTGTTCGATGCGGTCTTCGAGAACGGCCCCATTGATAATGCCCGTAAACACCTCTCGAACAACGCCATTACTATCAATAAATATCGTAGTTGGTAGCGCCCGAACCCGATATTCCCGATTAACATCATTGCCAGGATCAAGGAGCATCGGGTAAGTGACATTGAAGAGAGATGCAAAATCGGCTACCAGGGATAGTGGTTCACCCTGGTCAACCCCAATGACAGCCGCTTGCCCATTATATTTAACACTGGCATCCTGAAAATGAGGGACTTCAGCCCGGCAAGGCGGACACCAGGTGGCCCAAAAGTTAAGGACAACGGGCTGTCCCTGAAAATCGGCCAATGACATCTCTTCACCCTGATAAGTTGTTAGTGTGAACCCAGGCGCGAGATAACCAGCAATTGGCGCTTCGGTTAGCCCATCGGCATCGAAAGCAACTTCGGCTGGTTCTTGGGAGAATGCAATCCAGCCGCCGCCCAAGAGTGCAACGCCAATCAGTAAAATGACCCATTCAAATCGTGATTTTAGCATGGGTTTATTTTATCAGATGTGATGTGGACGACGAGTAAGGAAGATTGCATTGGCAAGGATTGCGCTATACTCTTGGGTCAGGTATTCTTTGCCCCTTCGACCTTAATGACGTGACTATTCTAGAAAGCGTCCAAAAGGCTCGCCAAATCTACTGACACATTTGGTAAAGGTTTTAAGAGGCTCAAGGGGTTCAAGGGGGTCAAGGGGCTCAATAAAAATGTATGTTTTACTTTGAGCCTATTGACATAAAGCATTGGTTTGGTCGTGGTTTTTATGGGGTTTTCACGGCGATAGGGTGGTAATGATGAATTTAGCCTGGTATCAGATTTATCGTCTGGCAAAACATTTGAAGTCTAATGGGTAACACGAAATATTGAAAGAAGAGCTAATTTGGAGAGACAATGAAAATATTGATTGTTGGCGGAAATGGGACGATTGGGAGAAAAGTAAGTGAACATTTTTCAAAGAAACATGAGGTCGTGAATGGGGGAAGAAAATCGGGGGATGTTACTGTTGATATTGCAGATAGCAACTCAATAAAGACTATGTTTGACTCAGTTGGCCATGTCGATGCGATTGTTTGTATCGCTGGCGAGGCGAAATGGGCGGCTTTTGATTCACTGACTGAGGAAGATTATCATATCGGGTTGCGAAGCAAGCTGATGGGACAGGTCAATCTTGTTCGGATTGGGCAAGATTATTTGAACGCTGGTGGCTCCTTTACCTTGACAACAGGCATTACAGCAGATGATGCTGTGATTAAGACAACCAGTGCAGCGATGGTGAATGGGGGTATCCACAGCTTTGTCATTTCAGCTGCGTTAGAACTAAAGAATGGTCACCGAATCAATGTGGTATCGTCGGGAATGGTCGAGGATGCGGTCGATAAATATGAGAGTTATTTCCCTGGTCATAACCCGATCCCCATGAGAAAGGTCATTAACGGCTATGTTAGAAGCGTCGAAGGCAAAGGTACAGGCCAAATCATCAGAATATATGACAATACTTAAATCGATTAATCGGCCGTTATTAAATAGTGAGACGCCGTCCAACGGGGAATTAAAGCAACCTTATCCAGCCTATAGGTGTTCAAGCTCTTTTGAGCAAATGGCTCTGGTTGGGTTGTTTGATTGGCATTATTTACGGGCTTCACCACTGTCGGTAAATAAATCGACCAACTATCAGTTTCAATAGTGACGACAGTTGAGGCTGTGACCATATTTGATGTGTTGCTGGCGGTGACAACGGCCGTGTAAACGCCGATATTTGGATAGGTGTGTAAGGGGTTGGGGCCGCTGCCGGTGCTGCCATCGCCAAACGACCAGGCATAATTGACCATTGTTCCGGCGGTAATAGTGTTTGTCAGCGGCCACCAGGATGGTTGCGCTCCTTCTAGAAAAACTTCGGCCACCGTAGTTCAAATGATAGCCTATTCCCAAAACACCCAAATAACTATATCTTCCCTATACCCCAAATTTCAAACATTGCTGATATAATCAAGAAACAATTAAGATTGAAAGATTCTTGTATGGTTTCTCGTATAAAAAGCTACTTCCCAATTCTTCAATGGCTAACGGAATACAAAACGGCCGATTTGCCCCATGATCTACTCTCAGGGCTATTTGTCACTATATTGCTCATTCCTCAGGCAACAGCCTATGCTGTGTTGGCCGACCTGCCGCCCCAAGTTGGCTTGTATGCTGCCATTGCCCCACCTTTACTATACGCTATCTTTGGCACCAGCCGCTATGTCTCGCTGGGACCAGTCGCTTTGGTCTCGCTGTTAGTAGCTGATGCAGTGGGACAAGCTAGTAGCAACCACGATGCTTCGTCTACTGAAATCGCACTTATTCTCGCTACCATTGTCGGTCTTATCCTCCTTCTAATGGGCCTCTTCCGTCTTGGCTTTTTAGTCAACTTTATTAGCAGCCCGGTCTTAACTGGTTTTACCAACGCGGCCGCCATTCTGATCGCCACTAGCCAGCTATCCAATCTTTTAGGTATAGAGCTGGCCCGAAGCAATTTTTTAGGCACACTCGGCCAATTTATCGAAAAAATCGAGTCCATTAATCCTGTTACAGCCGTTATTGGCATTGCCAGCCTCATCCTGCTCACCTTAGGCGGCGACCCGCTCCAGAAACTGCTCAAAAAGACGAACTTAAACGACACCACCCAACTAGTTCTAGCTAAACTCCCAGCCCTGATCCTCGTCATCGTCGGGACTGTTCTTGTCAGCCTTCTTTCGCTAAATATACGTGCAGACGTTGTGACTGTTGGCCCACTAGACAGTGGCTGGCCGCCCCTGACTTTACCTCTTTTCCAACCCAATCTATGGTTGGCGCTTCTGCCTAGTGGCATTGCAATTAGTGTAATCACTTTTGTGACAGCAACGGCCGTTGCCAACACCCTAGCTGGTCGTCGCCGCCAACAGATTAAGCCCAGCCAAGAAGCTATCGCTCTTGGGGCGGCCAATCTATCGGCCGCTTTCACTGGTGGCTATCCCATCGGAGCCAGCATCAGCCGATCGGCCGTCAACTTTGACACTGGCGCCCAGACACCTGCCTCTTCCGCCATCAGTGCCACATTAGTACTGTTGGTCGTCCTCTTTCTCGGCCCGCTCTTTGAACATTTGCCAAAAACCGTCTTGGCTGCCCTGATAATTTCGGCGGTGTTTGGCCTATTCAACCTTAAAGCCATGCGTCGCATTTGGCGCACTAGCCTACCCGAAGCCGGCACCCTAGTCGTTACCTTTTTTAGTGTCCTTTTCCTCGGCGTCGATGTCGGCATCGCTGTGGGCGCAATATCTGGGCTACTGCTCTACCTTTGGCGGTCAAGCCAACCTCGCATTGTGATTGAAGGGCGGCTCAATGGCGGCGACAATTTCCGCAGCGTCGAACATGAACAGGTCGAGAAGCCTGAAATCTCACCCGTCCTCGTCCTCAGAATGGATCGCAGTCTCTATTTTGCGAATACTAGTTACTTTGAAGAAATTGTCCTCAAGGAGATTTCTGAACAAAGCGATGTTCATTACCTACTTTTGAACTTCCAATCGATAGCAGAAATAGACATCAGCGGTTTAGAGATGTTAGAAAGATTGTTCAATAACCTGAGCGATGCCGGAGTTAGTTTATATTTAGCCGAGGTAAAAGAGCCAGTCCAAGCCATCCTTGAGAAAGGCGACCTTATAAAACTGTTGGGAGATGCGCGAATATATTTGACTGTAGACGAAGGCGTTGAACAGCTAAAGCAGCAACATAGAGATTAATGAAGCGTAATTCCAACTCGGCCGTTCTCTCCAATCAATTCCTGCCCCTCTAGCGACACATTAGTAAGAATAACTTGTTCAGCACGGGTAACACTCATAATGTCCGACTTAGCCTGAACTAAATCGGCCGTAAGGGCAGTATCATCGGTGATTAAAGTCAGAGTTGGAATTTCAGTACCCAATGATAGGCCAGCCTCACTCTTATAGCGGCGAACGGCCGTTGCAATCTCAAGCAGCGCCTCACCAGCAGAATCGGCCGATTCATCTAACAATTCCACATTTGCCTCAGGCCACTTTGAGCGATGGATTGATGTTGTTTCATCAGGGGCAAAGATTCCCTGATAGATGCGTTCAGTGACGTAGGGCAAGAAGGGCGCAAAGAGCTTTATGGTATCTTGCAATATAGCGAATAGGGTGTATTTTGCCCCATTATGAGCGGGGTCAGTTTCGTCGTAAAGTCGCTTTTTCGCCATTTCAAGGTAGTTGTCAGCCAAATCGGTCCAGAAAAAGACCTCGATTTCACTTTTGGCAGTGGCGTAATCGAAGTTGTCGAAGAGGGTGGTTGCACGGCTGATTAACTGCTGCATTCGGGAGAGAATCCAGCGGTCGGCCAGGGAGAGCGTTGGTAATTGGGTAATTGGTAATTGATAATCGGTGAAGAATCGGCTGGAGAAGCGGGCGACGTTCCAGAGTTTGTTGACCAGTTTGGCTCCGGCTTGAATCTTTTGTTCATTGATGATGGCATCACGGCCGAAACCCGTACTAGCCGCCCAATATCGAACTGCATCAGCCGAATACTGTTCTATCATCTCCATCGGCGGCATGGGACCACCACCCCGGCTTTTGCTAATCTTCGCCATGCCTTCTCCAGCCAAGCCCCAGCCCGAAATGGCAACCTCTTCCCAGGGCAGCTTGCCGAAATGATGGTGGGCTTTTACGATGCTGTAAAAGGCCCAGGTGCGGATGATCTCTTGGGCTTGCGGCCGAAGCGTCAGCGGTAAATAAGGTTGATCATTAAAGCCGCTTTGCCCCAACCAATCACCAACCACTTGAGGGGTCATTGATGAAGTGGCCCAGGTATCCATGACATCGGTGTCAGGGATGAAGTTTGTGCTGCCACAGGTACAGGGTTGGTCTGGCTGCTGGTCAGTTGGGTCAACGGGCAGCGATGCTTCAGACGCGAGGATGGTTTCACCACATTCGACACAGTACCAGACGGGAAAGGTAACGCCAAAATATCGCTGGCGGGAAATGCACCAGTCCCAATTTAAGTTTTCTACCCACTGCCGATAGCGGGCCTTCATATGAGCCGGATACCAGGTTATACGTTCGCCTGCTTCGAGAAATGGTTCTTTATAGTCCAGCACTTTTACAAACCATTGTTTGGTAACAATATATTCAACTGGGGTGTCGCAGCGTTCGTGGATACGGATCGTCTGACTGGTGAGTTTACTATCTAGCAGCAGACCCCTTTCACGAAGTATCTCTCTGATGCGGCGGCGAGCATCGGCAACGGGCAAACCAGCTAAATCGGCCGTCTCATTCGTCATTCGGCCATCTTTACCAATCGTTTCAATTAAATCGAGATGATGGGTATACCACCAAGTCACATCGGCCGTATCGCCAAAGGTGCAACACATGACTGCCCCGGTTCCTTTTTCAGGGTCGGCCTCTGGATCCGCTAATAGGGGAACAAAGCGGTTGGTGAGAGGGGGTTGAACCTGCTGACCAATGAGATGGTTGAAACGGCCGTCTTCTGGATGAACAAACACGGCCACACAAGCAGGAAGTAACTCAGGTCGAGTCGTAGCGATGGGCAACGGGTCGCCGTTTTCCATACGGAAATCGAGGGTAACGAACTCCGTTTCTCGTTCAAGATCATCTAATTCTGCCTGGGCGATGGCGGTGCCACATTCTGGACACCAAATAGTTGGAGCCTGGTTTCGATAGACCAACCCTTTCTTGTACAGGTCGAGAAAAGAAAGTTGAGAAATGCGGCGGGTGTTTTCATCAATAGTGCGGTAGGTATAACGCCAATCGATAGAGAGACCAAGCCGCTGCCAGAGTGCTTGATAATCCTTCTCGGCCTCTTCACTGACCTCAAGGCATTTTTCGATGAAGGCCTGACGGCCGATTTCCGTTGCCCGAACATCTAACCGCCGCTCTACAAGCCGTTCAGTCGGCAAGCCATTATCATCAAAACCCATCGGATATAAGACACTCTTACCTTTCATACGCCAGTAGCGGGCCATGAAATCGGGGTGACTGTAGGAGTAAACGTGGCCCAAGTGAAGATTGCCAGAAACCGTTGGGGGTGGCGTGTCAATAATGGTCCGCTCATCAGCCTGATTTGGCTCAAAGTGATAAGTGCCATTTTCTTGCCATTCAGATAAGAGCCGGGGTTCGGCCGTTTTCGGGTTATATCGTTTCGGTAATGTCATTCATGCCTTCCTTACAATAGATATGTCCAATTGAGAATATAGGAAATTAGAAAGCTCACGCAAAGACGCAAAGGAGTTGTTTCCAAACAATTTAGCTTCTTTGCATTTCCCAATGCTAATTCCGATAAGGTCTGATACTTATATTTATTGGACGAGTAGGCTTTACTTTGACATTTCTGCCGACTACTGCCATTAGAAACAAAAAAGCCCATTCATCCTCTGTTGAGGACGAAAGGGCTGTCTATCCTTCCGCGGTACCACCTCATTTTGTGAGCCGTTCTTGGCCTCACACACTTATTGCCCCGACAATCATCAGGACTGCGCTGTAACGGGCTTGCCCGTGCTGGTCTATTTTCTTCAAGGTCGTCGTTGTAGAAGTTCAACTTCTTTGAGAAGTTGGACTTCTGTTCTAGAACAGAAGATTTCTTCAGCAGTTTAGTTAGGCGACTTTCGATAGTGAACGTCTGAGGGGGCTTTCAGCCTGGGCCGCTCCATCTCTGTCAGCGTCCTACTTATCTACTCCTCCCAACTGTGGTAATTATTTAGTTGTTGAAATTATTATATTTATCGGAACCCTAATGTCAAGCGCAATATGAGCTGCGGGTGGCCGCCGTCAGGCAGGATGTCTGCGCTCCTCTAGCTATCGATAACCGTTTCGCCCACCCATAAGTTGCGGTATTTATGATACTTTGTGTTAAACTAGCACGAACATGGAAAAAATAACTTTTTCGGGGAATCTTTTATGGCCTGATGGTCAAATTCGGCTGGGAACTATCACAGTTGAAGGAAACACAATCAGCAGTGTAACAGAGCCTTTAGCACCTCAAAGCGACGAAATTCAAACTGACCCAGGAACACAGTTCATTAATGTTCCAGAGGGATTTGTTGTCGCCCCTGGCTACATCGACCTCCACATAAACGGCGCTTTCGGCCATGATTTCACCAATAATCCTCGCCAAATAACGGCCGTTGCCCGCAACCTACCGCGCTTTGGCATCACTTCCTTCCTACCAACCCTCGTCAGCTCCCCCTTAGCCGAGTACACAGCTGCTGTCGAAACGGTAAAAGAGATTCACCAAGAAGCTGAAATGGCAGCCACTCTAGGTCTTCATCTCGAAGGCCCCTATCTGAACCGGGCCAAAGCTGGTTCGCACGTCGTACGCTTTCTACGCTCTCCCGATCCAGCCGAATTACTTTATTTTGACCCTGAAGTCATACGAATACTAACCCTTTCACCAGAATTACCCGGAGCGATTTCATTTATTCGAGCCATTCAAGAACAGGGAATAATAGTCGGTATCGGCCATTCAACTGCAACCTTTGACGAAACAATGGCGGCTGCCGAGGCTGGCGCAAGTTGGGGCACTCATCTCTTCAACGGCATGGGAACCATGCACCACCGACACCCCGGTATCGTCGGTGCGCTGTTAACCGACGACAGGCTGCGCCTAGGCCTCATCGCCGACAAAGTTCACATCCATACTGCCTTATTACGTCTCACCGCCGTTGCCAAGCAAGCAAATGGCGTCACATTAGTCTCCAAGGCGCTTTCTGCCGCAGGAATGCCGCTTGGCGATTACAAACTAGGCAGTCAATCTGTCAAAGCCAGTTCTGTCGGCGTCCGACTGCCAAATGGGACATTAGCTGGCAGCCTTGAGATGCTAGACCAAGCTGTTCGGAACATGGTAAACACGGCTAAACGGCCGTTAACCGAAGCCCTCCAAATGGCAAGTCAGACACCGGCTGAATTATTGAAACTGCCCGATAAAGGTAAATTGGCTCCCTCCTACCTTGCAGATATTATCATCTTAGACAAAGAGCTAAACGTCTGTTTAACAATGGTTCGCGGTAAAATCGTCTATCGTCAGCCTAACTTGTAACCCGAACCCCCCGCCAAAAAGCAATATAGCCTTCAATATTCTTAGCCGCCTGTTTAGGGGATGGATAATACCATGCAGCATCCCGATTAACCTGACCATCTACCTCTACATTGTAATAACTCGCCTGCCCTTTCCAAGGACAATTGGTCTTGGTATTGCTTGCAGTGAAAAATTCCTCATTGATGTCCCCAGCGGGGAAATAATGATTCCCTTCAACCACAACGGTATTATCGCTTTCTGCTAAAACGGTATTATTCCAAACAGCTTTCATTATTTACATCTCCTTGTTACTAACCCGCCGCCCAATATTTCAATACACTATCTAATAATTACTATTCAACCTAACCAAAAAACTGTTTACCGACAACTGACCAAGTCTAGACTTCGACCGTCGCCTCTTTTACCCCAGCATAAAATCCAATCTGATCCTTAACAAATTCATAGCCCGGATTGACCCGATAGTAGACAAAAGCAACATCTTCTGCTTCGTGTTCGGAGGTCTTCAAATCAATCCAATAGCAGATCCCCTTATAAGGGCATGTAAAAGTCCGCTCTGTCACAATCAGGTGCTTCATCTCTACATATTCTGGCCTAAAGTACCAAGCCCCTTCAAAAAGACGAACACCTTCAGCCTTTTTAGCGCTAGCCAACGTCTCCCCGGTAAAACGATTTTTTATTGTTACTGTATCTACACTCATTTATCATTCTTCCAACACAAAACGGCCGTTAATAAAAACAGTCGCCAAACTATAAGTAGTGTACAAAATCTAGCCCAAACATCTGTAAGCATCCTGACCATTTCCGCTGCCTTTTAAGAATGCGCCCTTACATAAACAATTCTTAAAACAAGATACCCTTTCCTCATACTAACAAACAAAAACATCTGTGCGGCCAGATAATAGTAAGAGGAGAAGAAACAAAATGACCCATCAACCAACCTTAACCCATTCCCCAAACACAATTGAACAAAAGAAAGATGCCGATTACATCTTCTACGAACTAACCAGGAGCATCTGCCCAAAATGTAAGCGGGTAATCGATGCCAAGATTCTGCTCCGAGACGACAAAGTTTATATGCAAAAGCGCTGCCCGGAACATGGCCCTTTTGAAGCCCTCGTTTACGGGGATGCAACCGCCTACACCAACCAATCAAGATATAACAAACCGGGCACCATGCCCCTCCACTTCACCACAGAAATTGTTGAGGGCTGCCCCCATGATTGCGGCCTTTGTCCCGACCACCAACAACACGCCTGTCTGGGCATCATCGAAATTAACAGCGCTTGCAACATGGACTGTCCTCTCTGTTTTGCCGATGCCGGCCCTGGATTTAACCTCACCCTTGAAGAAGTTGAAGGGATTTTAGACAACTTCATCAAAACAGAAGGCTTCCCAGAAGTTATTCAATTCTCCGGCGGCGAGCCAACCATCCACCCGGAACTTATCCCCATGCTCCGTGCCGCCGAAGCCCGCAATATCCGCCATATGATGATTAACACCAATGGCAAACGAATCGCCCATGATGATGATTTTCTGGCCGAATTGGCCCAGATAAAACCGGCTATTTACTTTCAATTCGATGGCTTTGAAGAGGAAACATACCGTAAGATTCGGAATGAGGCTGGCATTCTGCCCGAAAAAATAAAAGCCCTCGACCGATTAGGTGAGGCTGGTTGTCCAGTCGTTCTCGTTCCCGCCATCGAGAAAGGAGTCAACGATCATGAAGTCGGCCGTATTGTCCGCTTTGGTCTAGAGCATCCGGCCGTCTTCGGCATCAACTTCCAACCCGCCTTCCACGCCGGACGGCATGGCAGCCATGACCCCATGCAGCGTATGACTAATCCCGACCTGCTCAAGCTAATTGAAGAACAAACGGCCGACCTCTTCAAAGTCTCCGATTTCGTTCCTGTGCCCTGCTGCTTCCCAACCTGCAACGCCGTCACCTACGCTTATATCGAAGATGATTCCGTGCTGCCCCTACCTCGTATCCTTAACGTCGATGAGTACCTTGACTACATCAGCAATCGGGTTTTGCCTCAAATTAGCCCCGACGTAAAAACAGCCTTAGAAGGGCTGTGGTCATCTTCGGCCGTTCCTGGTTCTGAAAAAGCCTCTAAAGATTTTGCCCTCTCCTGTGCCGCTTGCAGCCTTGATATTGATTTAGGCCCCCTCAATGGCAGCATTTTTATGATTATGCTCCAAGATTTCATGGACCCCTGGACCTTCAACCAAAAAAATGTCATGAAATGCTGCAAAGAGATTTTATTACCGGATGGCAAGCAAATACCTTTCTGCGCCTATAACAGTGTCGGCTATCGAGAACAGGCCCGCACCCAACTAACCGCCCGCCAACGAGCCAGGGCCAGGGCAGAGGCTCAAGGACTCCCATTCAATCCGCCGCCAATGAAGTTTTCATTCAATCAAACCCAGCCTTCAAACGGACATGCTCAGCTTGTCAATCCAGCGATAAACGGCGAATCATAAGCAACCCGTGACGTCTCTTTGCAATTTGGCCCCGATGTGGGAGCTTTATTTAGAGAAACTACAATGATAAACGAGACAACAAAAAGATTTGGCAGCGACTACCCGCCCGATACCGATTATGTAAAAGCCTGCTGCGCGGCCGTTTATGAGAGTGATTGGGCCAAGTTGCTGCTAGGCGACACCTTCCATCCTGGTGGATTAGCCATCACCGAACAGCTAGGCAGGCTATTAAATCTAAATCCCGGCGACCGCGTGTTAGATGTGGCTTCCGGGCCAGGTAGCAGCGCCATATTTCTCGCCCAAAAATTCGGCTGTGAGGTTATTGGTATAGATTATGGAACCGAAGCCGTTGCGATAGCAAATGCAGCCGCTACCGAAGCTGGCCTGGCTGGACAGGTTCGCTTTGAGCAAGGTGATGCTGAAAAACTACCCTTCGACGCAGCCCAATTTGATGTCGTGATATGTGAGTGCGCCTTTTGCACTTTTCCCAACAAGCAGATAGCTGCCGCTGAGTTCGCCCGCGTCTTGCGGCCAAACGGCCGTGTTGGCATCAGCGACCTGACTCGTTCCGGTCCCCTTCCACCTGAGTTAAACAGCCTCCTGGCCTGGATAACCTGCATCGCCGATGCTCAGCCCGTTGACCATTACCTCGCCTATCTTGAAACAGCAGGACTCACCATCCGACGAGTTGAACCAGCACCCAATGCCCTCCACCGAATGGTGCGCGACATTCAAGGCAAATTGCTCGGCGCAGAGCTGATGGTCAAACTCAACAAAATAAACTTACCAGAGGTCGATTTTGAAGAGGCCAAAAAGGTAGCCCGGGTTGCAGCAGAGACAATTCGCACGGGTGGTCTTGGCTATGTCTTGCTAACGGCCGAACGTTTTCCGGTCAACAAAGTAAATGTATAGGGTATTACGTACCCCTAATTAGTGCCGTGTTACTATGCTGATTAGATTTGGCGATTTCAAAATTAAAGAGTAACTATCCATTAAACAATCGTGGCATTAGAGGTAAACGAGTTTTCTACAAATACTAAAAGCGACCTACACCTCCAATCAATTCCATACAATATGGTATAGTTATGAAAAGGTTTCAAATGATTGCATTAGATATTTATATTTCCGAAAATTGTTGGTCATGCGAGGAAGCAGTTCGCATCGTACAGGATATCTCACCCCTCTTCCCAGAGGTAGCCATTTCCCTGCTCGATCTTCAATCCAACCCAACTCCCGAAGAGGTATTTGCCGTTCCAACCTACGTTCTAAATGGAAAAGTCACCTATCTGGGCAACCCCACCCGCGAACAGCTTATTGAAAAATTAGAGGCCACCAAGGCCACCCTTTCCATCGTCTAAATACCATGTAGGAATGCCTCGGATTAAAACCCCGTCTCAGTAAACTCCCGAACCGCCTTAGGCCCACTTAGAGCCAGCCCCTCATAAAAAGCTTCCCTATCCTGAACCCGATAATCTAATCGCTCAACCATGAATGGAGCCACTCGCTCCCCTGTTCGGCGACGCTTTAACACATCCAAATAGTATTGAATAGCATTCTCAACACTGTTAGCATCACTCCAATCAGATTTATAGATCGGGGAACCAGCCCGATTAAATATCCAGGTCATATTTGGCATCGACCCATAAGCAAGGTGGCAGGCCCCATCTAAGCTATCAAGCAGTATCGGCCGTTTCACTCCCAACACATCTCGCAAAGCCTGGGCATGTTTATGTTTCTGCTCCATTGTGGTCAAATGTGGATAGTTCTCGCCAGGGTGAGCCTCATTCGTATATAGGAAAATAGATCCAACCCCATCAGGCGCATAGCGCTCTGCAATCGCGTTCATGGATGGCGCCGCCATCCCACAATATGGTCAGGTAAAGCTGCCAAACTCAACGATAGTATAGGTATGACTCGACCATATTTCCTTTAAGCTAGTCTGACGGCCGTCCAGCTCCCACAATGGAAAATCAGGCGCTTCTCGTCCAAGTGGCGGACTTCTATCAAATCGCAGTAATGGTACTGCTGTTTCGGCCGTAAATTCACTGTAATTATATCGGTCAACTAAATCATCACCCATCAATTTTTCTCCTATATCGGACTAATGCTGCCAAGTTAGTTTAACCTGATTACGGCCGTCGTCAATTCGATTGGTTATTTCAGGCAAATGATTTGGTTAAGAAAATGCAGCCATAGTTCTCACCCAAAATATTACCTCTAAGAGTGCCTCCAACCCCATTCGGCAAACACCCAGGTCAATTACGGCTCATAGAAGGTTGTTTCAGGAAAAAAGTCCAACCAGGCCCAATCATACGCCGACGAATTCGGTACAGGTTGCAACCCTTGCCCCCGCAGCGGCCCATCCGTCGCCAATCCTCTCGCAATGTCCCAGGTCGATCCAGTTTCCTCATCGACAATCAGTCCATTTTCCAGCCTAAAGGTCAACACTTGCTCCCCAACTTGGCGGATATAAGCATGGAAATTATTGTCAGCGGCCCAGACAAAGATAGGCACTTCTCCCAAGAAATCATTGACGATACCGGCCCGTTCAACATCCCGATAATGAAAAGCACGCGCCTGACCGTCAATCAACAAACCAATAACAAAATCCGGGTCAAAGGTCTGCCGAAATCCAATTCGGTTAATATCATTCGTCATTACCAACGTATCAGGATGCTCTGCCCGCCAACTAGCCCAAGTCGTAATTTGGGAAGGCAAGAGAAATAGCTCAACGCCTTTAAGTTCACCGAGAATGGCCCGTCCCCAAGGCTGTGACCAGGTAGACTGTGTTTCATGGTCATACCAGGTCATGGCGTTCATATACAACGCCCCAGCATTGCCGAAAGTGTAAGTCTCTCCGTCAATTCTCCGGTCGTGCACGAGACCGGTGTAGCAAATCGGTCACCAGGTGACGAGGATGGGAATCCCCGCCAATTGGTCATCAACCATCTCTCGAAAACGCAACACGGTAATCGGATAAGCCTTCGATTCACCCCCTAAAGAGATGCCTATAATCAGCTCATTCTCTTGAAGTGAGACATTTTCGGCCGTTTCAAACTCTGGCGCATAGACTGGTCGGATGCCGTCCAGCGGCAGCAGCTGTGGAAACTGAATGCCATCCTCAACCTCAACCCGCCGATTTGTCTCTGCCACAGGCACAGTTGGCACAATCTCAATAACCTCGCTTGATTGGGCCGTAGAGTCAGATACGATTGCGTTCGGCGAAATCGTAGATACGGCCGAAGGCGACGCAACAACCGGCTCCTCAGGCAAGCTCTGCCCAGAACAAGCCGTCAACATCACCACAAAAATAAGAAATACAAGCCGACCATCAAAAAACCATTTTCGCATCATTCCCCCAAGTATATAAAATCCCTCATACTTTTCTGTAATGATCCTACTTTCGTGACCATCATCACAGTTTAACGCCTAAATCTACCTTATATTACCTATATCTAAAGGAAAAGGGCATCAAACATACTAACAAAACAAAGACAATTACCAATCATCGCTTACCATGAACTATGCACATTAGGAGAACTCAAATGCACCTAATAACCAAAAAATCAAAACTATGGATCTTCCTCGGCCTCCTTGCCATTGTCGCTACGGCCTGTAGTAACCCAACGAGCGGTACCGCTCCTGAGCAGGAGTCAGACCCAACCGAAACCACCGCCGAAACAAATGAAGAACCGGCCGAAGAAGCCACCGACCCTACTACAGAAGAAGCGGCAGTCGAGCTAGAAACAGCCAATGGCACAGGGACCTTTACGGAGATAGGCGAACGGCCGATTGGCGACAACGACATCGAGGTTGAACTTATCCCCGGAGACAATCGCTCTAACCGCCTCCAAAGTCTGACAGCCAGTTGGAACACCAATTGGGAAATCCACACCATTCGGTACGAAGAAATTCTGTCCGGCGGGCCACCCCGTGATGGCATTCCCTCCGTTGACGACCCCCAATTCATCAGTCCTGAAGAAGCGGAAGAGTGGCTTGATGACAACGAACCAGTTATTGCGCTAGAGTTAAACGGCGATGCCAGAGCCTACCCTATTCAAATTCTAACCTGGCATGAAATTGTCAACGACACAGTCGGCGGCATCCCGGTAAATGTCACTTTTTGCCCGCTCTGCAACTCCGCCATCGTCTTTGACCGCCGCATAGACGGCGAGGTATATGAATTTGGCACCTCCGGCCTGCTCCGAAACTCCGACCTAATCATGTATGACCGCACCACAGAAACTCTTTGGCAGCAGTTCACAGGCGAAGCCATTGTAGGAGAATTGGTTGGCAAACAGTTGACCTTTTTGCCCTCTGGTCTAGTCAGCTTTGCCGACTTCAAAGCCGCCCAACCAGATGGCGTTGTCATGTCCAAAGATACCGGCTTCAATCGCCGTTATGGCCAAAACCCCTACGTCGGCTACGACCAGATAGGCCAAAACCCCTTCCTATATCAAGGCATCCCCGATGACCGTCTTGCAGCAATGGAACGCGTTGTCACTGTCTCTCTGGACAATGTTGATCTAGCCTATCCTCTCCCAATTTTAATGGAAGCTGGGGTGATTAACGATACCCAAGACGGACAAGACCTGGTTGTATTCCACACAGAAGGTACAAGCAGCGCCCTTGATGCCAGCTCCATCTCAAGCGGCCGTGATGTTGGCGCAACAGGCGTTTTCGACCCCAATCTGAACGGTCAAAAATTAACATTCATCCATGTCAACGGCCAAATTAGAGATGAACAGACTGACAGCGTCTGGAACATCTTTGGTCAGGCAGTTGAAGGTGAACTAGCTGGCGAACAACTCACCCCCATCGTCCATGCCGACCATTTCTGGTTCTCCTGGGCAGCCTTCCGCCCCGACACAATAATTTATTCAACGGCTGGCTAAGCAATCGTGAAACAGAAGTTCAACTTTGGACACCATGATAGGGGCATCTTAATCTTCCCAATAAGTTGAACTTCTATCCTACAAATTACCCAAAAGCCGCAATTCCCTGAGTATTGATTCAGGGAATTGCCCCATTTTTTGAGCCAATCGTTAACCCACTTCCATCCCCCAACGCTCCCGCCTACATTCCCCCCCTAACCCCTAACGATGTTTATTAAATCTGATACAATTGCTGCTTGTATCGTTAAATAATTAGGCACCGAAAATTCTATGCCCGTTTTTGTTTTTACTGACATCGAAGGCTCAACTCGCCACTGGAGCTATCATCAACAAGCAATGGCCGAGGTTCTTCAACGGCATAATAAACTTCTCCAAGACATAATTCTTCATCATGGCGGCCAAGTAATAGAGTTCACCGGAGACGGCATTTATGCAGTTTTTGAATCAGGACGGCCGTTAGCTGCCGCCATTGATATCCAGGAGCGAATCGCCCAGGAAGATTGGGGCGAAATCAAAGATTTCCGCCTCCGAATCGGATTAAATGCAGAGACCTCCGCCCGAAAAGGGATAGCCTATTTTCAGGAAAGCAATCGCTACTTCGGTTTAGCTGTCAGCCAAACTTTCCGCATCATGTCAGCCGGTTCAGGCGGTCAAATCTTGTTGACTCCGGCCGTACTAAACTTTGACAAATTGCCCAATGGAGCCGAATTACAAGACCTCGGCTCCCACATGCTCAAAAGTTTAGATCAGCCTCAAAAAATCTACAGCCTAACCCACCCCTCATTGCCCTGGCAAGAATTCCCCCAAATAGACACCCTCTCAACCCGCCCGAACAACCTTCCCCCTCAATCCACCCCCTTCGTCGCCCGCCAAACAGAGGTTGCCCTTGCCGTAGAAACCCTCAAAAAAGATAGCTGTCGCCTATTAACCCTATTTGGTCCCGGCGGTGTCGGCAAAACCCGCCTTGCAATTCAAACAGCGGCCGAACTAATTAGCGATTACCAGGAAGGCGTCTTCTTCATTCCCCTCGCCCCGGTTCGCTCGCCCGCCCACATGGTCTCCAACATTGCCGCCACCTTAAATTTCTCATTTCATGGCTCAGAAAATCAAAAATTACAGCTACTAAACTATCTTCGTCGAAAACAACTGTTGCTAATCATGGACAACTTTGAACACCTTCTCGAAGGTGTCGGTCTCATGGCAGACATTTTAGAAGCGGCCCCCCAGATAAAAATTCTCTCAACTTGTCGGGAACGACTCAATTTTGCTGGCGAGCAGGTGCTTGAAATACAGGGCTTAGACATACCAGAGAGCGATGTGCTAGAAAACCTGGAACAACATGGCATCATTCAGCTTTTCCTAAATGCCGCCCGTCGCTCTAACCCACAATTTACATTGAAGGATGAAGAAACATCGGCCGTTATTCGCATTTGCCAACTGGTGGCGGGTATGCCCCTTGGCCTCGAACTTGCCGCCGCCTGGGTCCGAATTTACTCTTGCAAAGAGATAGCAGACAAGATTGAACAAAATCTCCAATTCCTGGAAAGTACCCGACCAGACATTCCCAACCGCCACCGAAACTTGTACGCGGTCTGCGACTATTTTTGGGAGCAATTGTCAGAAGGTGAAAGAGCTATTCTCAGGAAGCTGTCCATTTTCAGGGGCGGCTTTCACAGTCAGGCCGCCTGGCATGTTGCCGGAGCCTCAACCTTTTTCCTCTCAGCGTTAATGGATCGCGCCTTTTTGCGAAAAGTAACTATCTCAGCCGCAACCCGCAAAGATATTTCCAGCCAGGCCGAAGCCTGGCGAGTCCGATATGAAATGCACGCTGTTCTCCGTCAATTTTCGGCCGAAAAACTTGCCAACCATTCCCAAGAATTTCAACAGGCCCAAACCCGACACGGCAGCTACTTTGCCGATTTTTTACACCACCGAGAAGAACGTCTTAAAGGCAAAGAGCAACAAGCCGCCCTCGAGCAAATTATGGCTGAAATTGATAACATCAGAAGCGCCTGGAAGTGGGCCATCAATGACCATCAATTCAAATTAGTTGAAAAAGCCTTCCCAGCGCTCGACCAAAGCTACCACCACATAAAATGGCTAGATGAAGGAGCGGCTACCTTTGAGTTGGCAGCCCGCGAATTCAAATCATTAGGTAGTCAGCAAAATGAATTAGTAAGCAAGTTATTAATTAGGCAAGCCAGGTTTTTGGCACAGTCTGCCCGTTTTGAGGAAGCTGAAACGTTCATCGAAGAAAGCAAAACCCTTGTTAACGGCGTGATGTCACCTGTGGAGACCGCCTTTTGCTATCAAATTTACGGCCGAATTGCCAGAGTGCGTGGGAGCTTGGAAAAAGCCCTAACTTATCTGGAAAAAGGGTTATCAATCTGTCGTGATATTAAGGATGACTGGGCAATCGCCGGAAATTTAATTCAAATAAGCGACTGCAATTACAGAATGGGCAATTTTGAACAAACACGAACATCTTATTGGGAATCATTTAACATTTACCGCCGCATTGGAAACCCTCGTGGAATGGCCTTAACCCTCACCGGATTAGGGGTTCTATTACATCAATTAGGCGAAGCAAAAAACGCTGGTACTCTGCTCCAAGAAAGTATTAAACTGAACCGTTCCATTAATGACCGCTACGGATTAGCTATTTCTATCCATAATCTAGGGGCTATCACATTAGCTGGGCAAGATTATCGGACTGCTCGTTCCTATCTCGAAGAGAGCTTGTCCTTATTTCAGGAGATGGACTATCAGTATCAAACGGCTGCCGCCTTAAGCGCTTTGGGCATCGCCTCCTATGAATTGGGCGACATCAAAATTGCCAAAGAAAATCTTGTTGAAGCGCTCAAATTGACCAACAGTTTGGGGTTCATTCCAGTCCTATTAGAAACATTGGTTCAAACGGCCGTTGTCGCCAACAACGAAGGTCAGCCCGAATTAGCAGCAAAAATTCTAGCCTTCTGTCTTGTTCATCCGGCCCTTGACAAAGCAGAGACAGAAGGGCACGCCCTAAAAATTTGGGGAGCGGTCACAGATAGGTTATCATATGAAACAGTTCAGCTGGTTCGCCAGGAGGGTGAACAACTCACATTAGCTGAAGTCGTAGCCGAAGCAACTTACATCTTAACCCAATTAGGAGATGACCCATCCCATGAATCTAACAGATTTTCTCATCGAATTAGCCAGTGATCCTAAAAAGGCAGCCAAGTTCACTAAAAAGCCCAAGAAAGTGATGAAAAAGGCTGGCTTATCCAAAGAAGACCGTAAACTTCTCCTCAGTGGTGATTCCCAGGCAATCCGAGATGCCGTCGATTCGGAAAAATTTGGCGACCAAATTGTAACGATTATCTTCGTCTCGGTCATTTTAGATGGGAGCAAGTAAGTCTAAATCTGGCTCCCTAGTTATCGCTGGCAGCGGCATTAAGCTCGTCGGCCACATGACATTAGAGACAAAGGCGACAATTGAACAAGCCGACAAAGTATTGTATGTCGTTAACGATTCCGTTATGGCTCGTTGGCTGCATCGACTCAACCCAACGGCCGAAACGCTCCATACCTTATACGCCCCTGGCAAACCACGAGAAGAGACATATCAGGAGATGGTTCAGGCCATCCTGAACGAGGTCCGCCAGGGGCAAGCCGTTTGCGCCGTCTTCTACGGTCATCCAGGTGTTTTCGTCAATCCAGGCTGGGAAGTCATTCATCAAGCCAGAGCCGAAGGCTATGAAGCCAAAATGCTGCCCGGCATCTCGGCCGAAGATTGTCTCTTCGTCGATTTAACCCTAGACCCCGCCCTCAAAGGTTGTCAAAGTTATGAGGCCACCGATTTCCTACTCCGTCCCCGTCGTTTCGACCCCACCGTTCCCCTTATCTTGTGGCAAGTCGGCGTAGTAGGTGAGCGCGGCATCCCTGGCGATGAACCCAGTCGGCATGGCCTCGGCATCTTGACAACATATCTCGAAGCGAATTATGATCCAGCTCATGAAGTCACTCTTTACGAGGCGACTTTATACCCTATCTTCGATCCGGTAATCAAGCGAATTCCATTAAAAGAGCTGCCAACGGCCGACTTCACCCCCATCGCCACCCTCTACGTCCCACCTATCGGCCCCACCCCCAGCGACGAATCAATGCGAAAACGCCTTTTTCCTGAGTAATGAGTTGACCTGATTCAACCTGCTTTAATTTTCTAACTCAAACAACATGCTCCGAATGACGATAGGCCTGCACGCCATTCCGATCCCCAATCCTCGCTCCCCGCTCTCCACCCTCCGGCAACCATATCTCAAAAGTAGAGCCTTGCCCCACGACACTTTGAACCTCAATTCGGCCGTCGTGCATCTCTACAATCTCTTTCACAATACCCAATCCCAACCCCGTGCCTGGAATTTCGCGCTCGCTTGTCTGCCGGCCACGATAAAAACGTTCAAATAGGTGGGACATATCTTCCGCCTCAATGCCAATACCGCTGTCACGTACCTGAAAGATAACCCCACGTTCATTACCGTGTACGGTAGAGAGCAAAATAGTTCCCTGCGGGGTAAAATTAATGGCATTTGCCAAAAGATTAGTCACAACTTGAGCCAACTGATTGTAATCTCCCCAAACCAATGGTAAAGACTCTGTTAATCTAACTGTTAAGGCGAGACCATTTCCTTCGATTTGAGGCCGATACGTCTCTGCAATTTGGGCTATCAAGCCATTCATATCCACCCGGTCGAAGGTCGGCCGTTTCGCCTTGCTCTCCAAACGGGACAAATTCAAAATATCTTCAATAAGCTGCCCCAACCGCTTCGTTTGCTCCTTCAATCGTGGCAAATAACGGTCAACCCGTTCAGCTTTACGTTCCAACAAATCCAAATATAATGTCAAATTAGCAACGGGGGTACGCAGCTCATGGGAAACATCCGATACAAATTTCGATTTAAGCCGATCCAACTCCTGAAGCCGCTCATTGACCTGGCCCAATTCCAACGTTCTAGCCTCAACTCTAGCCTCCAAAGATTGCAATACGATTGCCCGATGCAAAGCGCTGCCCGCAATCTCAGCCATCGCCGTTAACAACCTCACCTCTTCATCATTAAATTGATGCCTCTCCGAGAAACCGATATGCATCACCCCAACAGTTCGTTCCCTCGTTCTTAGAGGCATCGAGATAGCGCTAACCACTGTCGCAAGTAATTCGGCCTCCCCTGGCAAACGCTCAATCTGTTTCGATTGACTGATATCCTCCAAAATAAGCAATTCGCCGCTGGCCGCCACCTGCCCCGTCACACCATGCCCCAATTTATGACGACCACCCAAATAAACATCCCTTCGAGGCAAACAGTCCCGCGCCACCAAATCGCCCGTTGCCAAATCTACCAGAAAAATAACCCCAGATTGAGCATCAACACACCCGACCGCCTTCTCCAAGAACACAGGCAGCATCTCATCAATGCCTTCTGCTTTGCGAAGCGCGGCGGAAAGCTCTGCCAATGCCTCCAACTCTTTCGTTCGCTCCTGAATCGCCCATGTCGCTTCCTCAACCTCGGCCTGTCGCTGTTCTAAGGAGTAAGTCATTGTCTGAAATGATTGAGCCAAAAGCCCAATTTCATCTCGACGGTCAATGGCAATCTGGGTCTTTAGATTGCCAGCAGCAACCGCATTGGCCGCGTCCACCAACTGAACCAAGGGTTGGCTCAATGTACGGGCCAATCGAATTGAGACCAACCCAGCGACAACAAAGACGACCATGGCAATCAACCCAATTCGCACAGCCAGCAGATTGGCCAGGGCAAAGACTTCATCCAAATCCTCTTTGGCCACAAAGCCCCAATTGATTCCTGGAATATGGCGATAGGCTGCCAGTACCGGAACCCCTCGATAATCTGGCGTTTCAATAATGCCCTCTTGCCCAACAGCGCTGTAATGGGCTGGTTTTGCGTTTTCAGAATCGCTTGGAACGACAAGATTCAATGCGGCCGTTTCATCAAATCGCAAATTATTAAGGAATAACGTATTTGCCCCTTCAGCGCGAACGAGAAGCGTTTCCCCCGTATCACCCATCCCCGGCCAGGCTCTAATCAGAGGATAGATCGTCTCATCCATATTGACCGAGATAATGACCATCCCAATTATCTCTGGCAGCTCTTCAAACGTCACAGGATCAACCGCAAACATAATATGGCCAAAGGCCATCTCAATCTCGCCTGATGACGACTCCAAGTGAATATCATGGATATATGTGCCATCGGCCGAACTTAACAATCCCGAATACATTTCCCGGCCCACAATAGATTGACCGATTAAATTTTCGTCCGTAGCAATGATAATACGGCCGTCCGTGTCGGCAATCACAATACGACTGTAACCGGTACGAGCGCCTTGCATCCCCATCAAATTATCCGTTAAAAAGCTGGCAAACTCTTGCTTCCGCTGGACGGGAACCGATGGAATGAGCAATTCCGTTAAATGTTCCTGATTCAACTTGTTGACCGCCAGCAGCCTTGCATCCGATTGACGCTCATTAAGCCACATGACAATTTGTTCTTTCTTCAAATCAGCCACAGAAGTCAGCTGATCAGACAATTGCCCCTTCAAAGCCGAGCGCTCCTCCCCAAAAGCAGCCACCCCCAGCCCAACAACAGATATGAGCGCCACCAACGTTAATGCTGCCAACAATCGACCGGCCAGGCTAGAACGTCTGGAAAAGAGGTTAAACGGACGATTTTCGGCACTCATCTTCTCAATTTAGTCGAATATTATCATCATTTCTGTAAGCTCCATTAGCAACACAGCCATTTTCCTATTTGCAAAGCCCGTCGCCATCCATATAATCCTCTACCTTATGGCAACTTGGCTAGATTATTCAACCTATCGACATCATCAATACCACACGGTTAAAGGCAACGTCAAAGTCTTAACGCAACTCGAAAGTCCAGAGTTAGATAATAAGCGAGACATCATCGTCTATTTGCCACCCTCTTATGAACAAAGCGACAAGCCCTACCCGGTCCTTTATATGCATGATGGGCAAAATTTGTTCGATGCCGCCACCAGCTTTGCAGGTGAATGGCAGGTCGACGAGACAATGGAAGCCCTGAGCCAGGAAGGGATAGAGGCTATCGTGGTCGGCATTCCAAATATGGGCGAAAAACGACTTGATGAGTATAGTCCCTTTCGTCAACTCAAATTAGGGGGCGGACAAGGCGAACAGTACCTCACATTCCTGACCGAAACCCTTAAGCCCATCATTGATGCCGACTTTCGTACTTGTCCGGGTCGGGAACATACCGCCATCCTTGGTTCCTCAATGGGTGGCTTCATAAGTCTATACGCCTTCTTCCATTTTCCCGAAACATTTGGCTTGGTCGGCGTACTAAGTCCATCTTTCTGGTTCGCTCGCGGCGCAATGTACACCTATATAGAAAACGTCCCATTTTCACCCGGAAAAATCTACCTCGACGTTGGAACCCGCGAACATGGTGGCGGCAAAAGCAAGGTTATGAAATCCCATTCTCGCCGCTATTACGCCTCCGTTCGGCGCATGTATCGACTTATGGTTAAAAAAGGATATCGGCCCCGGCGTGACCTCCTTTATGTCGAAGAAAAGTGGGCCGGACATGAAGAGCAAGCCTGGGCAAGACGACTGCCAGCCGGAATTCGGTTTCTGTTAGAGGATACCCAAACCTAATCATTAGAGCCTCCGCGCCTCAGCAAGAGGTATTCTATTTCAGTGATTCGGCCGCATTTGCCCGAATTAACTCATCCTTCAAAGACAACTTAAGAATCTCAACCACCTCTCTTGGCTGCTTAAGGTTTATATCGGCAATTTTGGCGTTAATTTTGGTAATAGTCATCTGCACATCACTATTTAGATAATGCCGCCAGCCAGCCTCTAAAGAGCTAAGGGCCATCGTATCTTGAGTGACCTTATATTCGGCCGAATATAATCCCCATGTCTCTTGCAATTTTTCTCGAAACACCTGGATTTCACCAAGTATATCCCGTCGTTGAGCAATCCAGGGCAGCGTATAATCGTTATTCTTAAGTAACCCATAAGCCAACTCAAACTCCGCCCCAAACGTATTTTTAGATAGGTTCAACGGCTTCCCCTGCCCCGACAAATTATCAAACTTGCCCTTCCGCATCGCCTCCTCAATCATCTCATCCATCGCAGTATCCCATCGGCTGAGGGGTGGCACGCTTGGCAACCCCTCTTCTTTCTCATACTGCCCAGAATCCCTCTTATCTTGCTTATCGTCCAATACCTTTCTCCATACTACCTAACCAACAAAACATCGAGAACAAAAAAACAGGTCACCCCCCACTGCCTACCGTTTTCTGACGACCGCTCTCAATTCAAAGAAAAAGAGCCATCATCCTCAAACGGTTGGGTCAACATATGCTTAACAAAAGAAAGTTCCTGTCGGTATATATCCCGCAACTCTGTCATCATCTCAGCCGCTGCTGCCGCTGCTAACAACGTCTGCTTCTTCTCCGAAGGAACCTGAAGCAGTCCAGCCGCAAAATAGGCCAACTTAATTGGCTCCTCAGGAATCTGCTCCGGGTCTAATTCAACGCCTTCAAGATTTGAAAGTTCGTTCATATATTGGGTAATAAACGGCCGTAATCTTTCGGCCGTTGTCAAAAGCTGCTGCGACTGCCAGGCCGTCAATGGAAACTCCTCTACCAGTCCAACAAGATAAGGAGCTTCCCGCTCCAAAGAATGGATACGAAACCTTTCACGTCCAATTGCCGCGATATTCATCCGCCCCTCAGCCAATCGCTGCACTTGAGTGATTTGAGCCATACAGCCAATCGGATGTGGGTCAGCCAACGGTCCAAGCGCCTCACTTCCCTTCTTAATCAACACCACCCCAAAAGGCTTACGCGCCTCGACACATTCTCCGATCATCATCTTATAGCGGTCTTCAAAAATATGAAGGGCCAGCGGCATCCCAGGAAACAAGACCGTATTCAAGGGGAACAATGAAAGATTGAACATGACTCTATTATATGCAGAAACAGGTGAATTTTTTCTTACATAGGAGCGATTTACTAGGCTAACCTCATCCGATTTTAATAAATTCAAAAGTTTTTGCGGTTTCAGTCGCTATTGGTATACTGGCCCTCCAAAGGATTTAGTAGTGTTGAAATCGTAAAATCCAATCAATAATGGTAATGATAAAAATGAAAAACCACACCCTTCATAGACGCATCATTTTCAGATTATTTCCCATTCTTATTATTCTCCTTGCTGCTTGCGGCACAGAAAATGAGACCCCAACCCCAGAGCCAACTGAGACAACGGCCGTCATTGCCGCCGCAACCGATACACCCCCACCACCGACAAACACCCCCACTCCCGAACCGACCGATCTACCGCCTACTGAAACGCCCACCCCCGAACCAACAGAAACCCCACTGCCAACCCCCACCCCAACCCAGACGCCCTTAGAACTAGCTCAATCAGCCACCGTTCGCATTGTCCCCCAAGGGTCAGAATTCCTCGAAACATTAATTGGCACTGGCACAGGGGTCATTTATGACAGCAGTGGACTTGTTCTAACTAGCAATCACCTGGTTGATGGCGCGGGTTTGGTTCAAGTATCAATCGAAGGTCAGGAAGAAAGCCTCTCAGCCCAGATTATCGGCCGTTCTGCTTGCGACAACCTAGCCGTCCTTCAGCTATTAGGCAGCGACTTTCCAGCCATTAATATCGATGTCTCCGATGCCCTTGAAGAAACCGTCCAAATAATCGGCTATCCCCTCGACGAGCCAGAACAAAACATCGAGGAAACATCAGTCGTTGAGCAAGAACCTTCTTCAACCTTAATACCTGCCGGATTCTCTGCCGTGACAGGTACATTAGAATTAGATACCGCTCTTGATACTGGCTACAGCGGCGCCCCAATCTTAACCACCGACGGCCGTTTCGTTGGCCTGGTAACCTACCCCGGAAACGGCGACTCCCCCGCCACAGCCCTACCGCTCCAAACAATTAGGCCAATAATAGGCCAATTAGAGCAAGGGAATAATCTAAACTGGGTCGGTTTAAATGCTGGGATGATAACGGCCGAAGAAGCCGAAGAAATCGGTATCGAATCCACCGCCGGACTGTTCGTCTACGCCGTCGATTTTCGTGGCCCAGCAGGCGCAGCTGATATTCGTAATGGCGACATTATCACCGAAATTGCTGGCGCCGACCTCACGTCCGAAGATGGCTTCACCAATTACTGCGCTGCCCTGCGAGACTACTCAGAAGGCGATCCCTTAGATATAACCGTAGTCCGCGCTGGAGAGCGCTACGTCGGCCAAATCAATGGCGACCCGCTAACTGAGGAAGTGGTCGTCGTGCTGCCACCAGAGGGAGAGGCCCCACCACCCCCGCCGGCCAATGACGTAAAATCAACCCTGCTAGCCATCATCCAAACAACCGATGCCGATATGAGAAGCATAGGTGGAACCATTGACTCCCTGGCAACTAATGGCTGCTTAGGCCCCCAATTATTAGCCGCCTCATCAGATGATTCTCCGGCAGCATCTGGCCCAACGGCCGAAAACCAAGCCCATCCTGGCTGCATTCACAGCATATCCGACTGTCAGGTCATCCTGGATAAGTATGCCCGCATCACAAATCCACCAGCCATTGATGTAACCAACGCCAGCCAGGAAGTCATTGATGCCAATGCCAGCCTTCAATCATCCATCAGCACCTTTGTCAATGGTGCAACCTCGCTCATCGAAGCTTGTCGGGCCTTTGTAAACGATCCCAACCTCACCATTAATGCCTTGGCCTTCGGCCTAGCCCGCCAAGGGATTGATAATGCCTTAAACATCCTCGCCCCAGCCCTACAAGCCTTACAAGCATAAAATTTACAAGACTTAATTTTTTGAATAGGTTTTTACTAATGTTAAAACGTTTACGCATAACAGTTCCACTCTTTCTAGCTTTATTATTTTCTCTTAGTATTTTCTTGGTAACGGCCGAACCCGCCCAGGCCCACGACCGGGTCGAGGTTGGCCCCTACGTCATTATCATCGGCTGGGAAAACGAACCACCAGTCGTTGGTGACCGCAACTTTCTAGTCATTGACATTACCAGAGATGGCGAACCTGTAGAGGAGGTCGAAGCCTCACTAAGACTGCAAGTGCTCTATGGGGGCCGCACCTTCACCGCCAACTTAAACCCAACCGCTACGCCAGGTCATTATAAGGTCGATATGTACCCGACCGTTCGAGGACAATATATCGTCCAATTCTCAGGCATGATAGAGGATTTAGAAGTCAATGTTGAGTCAGAGCCAGAGGAAGTATTGCCAGCGGCCGTATTACAGTTCCCCGAGTCACCACCGGAAACCACTGAACTACAGACAGAAATTGATGATTTGACCGCTCAATTAGAAACTGCCCGTTTATTAAGTATATCAGGAATCGTCCTTGGACTAATTGGCACCATTGTGGGCGCTGTTGGCATGTTGCTGAAACGCCAAAAATAAGATGTCAGGTTACTCGGTCACGAATCGCTCAAGACTCCTCCTGCTATTTATGGCGGCCGTTCTACTGCTGCCAGTTTATGGCTCTTGGATCGACTTTCGTTTCGCGGCCAATCAACCCAGCCATAAACACATCTATCTAGGCCAAGTTGACCTCAACCACCACCGAACATCCGATACCAAAGATATCGTCATACTACCCGACCAGGATGCGACCAGTCAGTTAACCGTATTGGTCAACCTCCCAGATGATCAAATAGTCGCAAATTCGGCCAATGCCAACAACTTAGCCATGCGCTTGGCCGATGAATATCTATTCCCCGAAAACACCTTCCTTGCCCCACCAGATCATCCTCCGCGCATATAAATAGCTCCAAAAGCAATTCAATCACAAGACGCATTCCTACATGATCGGGAATCCATGTCATACTGCCTTTATAAATAATGGCAAACAATCTCTATCAGATAAATTAAGCTGCTGCGTTAACTGCTAGCGTTATAGTTAATTGAACCACAAAGCGTGTGTGCCTGTCATTCCTGTAAAGACAGAGAATTGACTACAATACCCTTTTACATGAAACATACTATTCTATTTTAGGAGAAGAATATCATGTTGTTTACAACAAAAAATATAAAGAAAAACCTATTACTGAGCCTGTTCCTCATATTCAGCCTGCTGCTTTTCGCAGCCTGTTCCTCCGATTCCACCGATAATTCAAACTCCGAGGAGGGCACAACAAGCGGTGAAGAGCATGAGATGGAACATGAAGAAGAAGGCGAACACGAAATGGAGCACGAGCACGAGATGGAAGAGGGTGAGCATGAGCACAGCGAAGAACGCATCGCCAATCCAGATGGCGCAGCCATTTCCATCACCTCCCCAGCAGATGACGCAACCTTTGCCGAAGGCGATGAAATAATTATAGAAGTCCAGGTTGACAACTTCGCTCTTGGTGAAGATGGCAACCATTGGCACGTCTACGTTGATGGCACCTCTTGGGGCATGGTCATGGGCAGCAACACCTCTCAAGCATTAAACGGTGTGGAAGCGGGCGAGCATGTCGTTGAAGTATATCTGGCTGGCGGCGACCACATTGAATTTGAAGAAGGCAGCTCCATTCACATAACCGTCAAATAACAGAGGAAATATAAGCCCTCCGTAATTGTAAGGCTCCATCGTTCTGGAATGATGGAGCCTTTTTTTGTCGACTGTAAACCCCGTTTTTCTTTAGTTCATCTTAAATTTCCCCTCTCCCACCTTGCCCTATAGCACCTTCTCGTTAGAATATACGATTTGGTAAGGAACTAATTACGCTTGTGTAAGATTTAGCGTGTATATTCTTATGAATGAAGGGAAATTAGAGATAGGCACAAAGGTAACTACCCTGTTAAGCGAGAAGTCGCCAAAATGTAGTTAACACAGTAGTTACTATCTCCTGATGTTTGCTTATGGAAGAAATAGAAGAAGCGATTCAGCCGGAAACGGCCGATACGGTAGCCCAACAACCTCATATTTCAGAGGAAGAAACGCCGCCAGAACCAACACCCCCAAAGAAAACAAAAAGCCGCTGGGAATCCCTGGCGGTACTATTTCTGTTCCTCATTATCATTCTAGGCGCCTATTTCCGCTTCACTGGCCTCAACTGGGACGGCACCTATCACCTCCACCCGGACGAACGATTCCTAACCGACACGGCCGGATTACTCCAAAGTACCGACCCGCTAACTTATTTAAGCGCCTCCAAATCCAGCCTCAGTCCCTACAACGTCGGTAAAAACTTCTACGTCTACGGCAACTTCCCCATGACCGCCACCCGCTTTGCAGCCGAAGCGGTCGATGCTATCTGCCAAAACGTTGAAGATTTATGCCAATATCGCTTCATCGCCTATGACGGCATTCATCTCGTCGGCCGTTTTCTCTCTGCCCTCGTTGACCTCGTCTCCATCGCCTTCATCTTCCTGGTTGGCCGTCGCCTCTACGACTGGCGGGCCGGGCTAATTGCCGCCCTACTTCTAGCCCTCGCCGTGCTACCCATCCAGCAATCCCACTTCTTCACGATGGACAATTGGGCCGCTGCCCTGACGACCATGACGATGTATTTCGCCGTTCGAGCCGCCGAAGACGGCCGAAAACTGCGCTGGTGGGGTTTCTTTGGAATTGGGCTAGGCTTAACCGTCGCCTCCCGCATTAACGTCGCCCCCTTAGCCGGGATGGCCGTCATTGCCGCCATCGTCTGGCTGGCCCGCCGCGCCGAAAAGGAGCCAGAAGGTCAAAGCTGGCGCTACATCTTAACCAGCCGGGGAACAATCGACCTTCAGTGGGCCATCGCCGGTGTCATCCTAGCAGCCATTCTTTCGGCCGTTACCTTTCGTCTAGCCCAACCCTATGCCTTTGCCGACAGCGCCACCATTTGTCAGGGGCGATTAACGGAATTAGGATTGCTCAACAACCTCGACGACCCTTGCCAATCCCTTGAAGCACAAACCGGTCAAGGATTAAGCTTGATTGAACGCACCCTCGGCCCAATTATCGGCCTCAACCCCCAATTTCGGGCCAATATGAGTGAAATTCAAGGGTTGCAAAGTCCCGATGCCTCCTTCCCGCCTGCTCTACAATGGACCGACCGCGCCCCCGTTTTATTCCCGCTAACCAATATGTTTTGGGGTATGGGTTTAACGGCCGTCATCGCCGCCTGGCTCGCCTTTTTCTGGGCTTTGTGGCGCATCGTCCGGGCCCGCCCAGACTGGCCCACCCACGCCTTGCCCGTTGTATGGGTCGGGGTCTACTTCCTATTTATGGCGACCCGTTGGGTCAAATCCATCCGCTACTTCCTACCTATTTACCCCTTCATGTTCCTACTAGCAGGTTGGGCCTTAGTTGAAATATGGAATCGGGCCAGTCAAGCCGAAAACCAACAATCTATTAAACGGGTATTGGCAGGTGGCTTAGTCGCTCTGATAATCATCCCAACCTTCCTGTGGGCCAACGCCTTTTTAGACGTATATCGTGAGCCTGTCACCCGAATCCAAGCGGCGGCCTGGATGTTCGATAATGTCCCTAGTGGCGCTACACTGCTATACGAAGCCGAGGGTGAGAATCGGGAATTACAGCTTCCCCTGCGCCGCTACGACTTCTTGAACACCGAAACCCCACCCCTCATTCTAAATTTCAATATACCAGAAGAAGGCACTTTAACGGCCGTTCGCTTCAACTACCTCTCCGACCCCGACGCGGAATTAACGGCCGAAGACAGCGAATACCTCCAAGTGACCTTAACGGACAACAACACCGGTGAAGTCCTCGGCCAAGCCGAACAAACCCTAAATCTTGGCCCCAACCGAGAGGCCGTTCTGTTCGACTTAGCAGAGAGTCAACTATCGCCAGATATAAACTACACCCTCATCGCCACCTCTGGCCCTGGCGGCGCCATTTCCGCCCAAACCAGCTTCTTGATGAATGAACATTGGGACGACTCTCTGCCAGTCCGCTACGAAGGCCGCGACCCCTATTTTGCCTACTATGACAGCACGGCAGGCGGCCCCGTTGCCATCACCCACCCCGACAGCGTCGAAAAATTAGACAGCTTCTACCTTTGGCTAGAGCAATCTGACTACATCGTTCTCTCCAGCCAACGAGCCGCCTGGTCAACCCCCCGCTTGCCCCTAACTTACCCCCTGACCACTCGCTACTACAAAGCCCTATTTGAGGGTGATTTAGGCTTCGAGTTAGTCAATCAATTCCACGCCGACCTTCATATCGGGCCGCTCTATATCAGCGACACTGGCGGCGAATTCAGCTGGGGCGCACCACCCGAAATTGGCTGGCCCCCTCCCGGCGATTTAGCCGTCGAAGAAGCCTTCAGCGTCTACGACCACCCGCCCGTCTGGCTCTTCCGCAAAACGGCCGATTACAACCAAGAAACCGTCCGCCAAATACTCGGCAGCGTTGACCTCAGCCAGGTTGCCACCATGACCCCCGGCCAGGCTACCCAGGCCCCCAACGGCCTCATGCTTACCGAAGCTGAGTTAGCCGTTCAACAAACCAACGGAACCTTCAGCGCCATCTTCAATATTGATGGCCTACTTTCCCGGAGTCCAGCAGCAGCGGCCGTTGTCTGGTGGTTAGCCGTCATCCTGCTTGGCTGGCTCGTCTTCCCCATTACATTTGTCGTCCTTCGGGGCTTGCCAGACCGAGGCTACCCACTAGCCCGCATTTTGTCCCTCCTGCTCATCTCCTATTTTGGTTGGCTGGTCGCCAGTCTAAAATTGCTTTCTCATACTCGTAACACCCTCATTTTGGGATTGATTCTCATTGCGGCCGTTAGCCTCATCATCGCCTGGTTCCGCCGCCAAGAGATACTTACTTTCATTCGCCGCAATCTAGTCCTAATCGGCTTCGTCGAACTATTCGCCCTTGCCTTGTACGTCGCCTTCATCCTCATTCGTTTAGGCAATCCTGACCTATGGGATGTCATTTGGGGCGGCGAAAAGCCGATGGACTTATCCTATTTCAACGCCGTTCTCAAAAGCACCGTCTTCCCCCCCTACGACCCCTGGTTTGCGGGCGGTTATATCAACTACTACTACTACGGCTTCGTCTACGTCGGTTCCCTGACCAAACTGCTCGGCATCGTTCCCAACATCGCCTACAATCTGATTCTACCGATGCTTTTCTCCTTCACCGGCATCGGCGCCTTCTCCATCGCCTACAACCTCGTCGCCTGGAAAAAAACCAAAGCCGAAATTACCAATTACCAAGTACCAATTACTCGGTCCCCCTTAAACCGAAAAGCCCTCGCTGCCGGAATCATCGCCGCCATCCTCTGCATCTTCCTTGGCAACTTAGCCGAAGTGCCACTCGTTGCCAGCACCTGGCATCGAGCCAGCACCAGCAGCATCGACACCGGAATAGCGCCAGTCGACACGGCCGTTCACACCGTCAACGGCGCCTTAAACCTAGCCTTTACCGAAGCTAGCGCCCCCATCTACCCCGGCGATTGGTTCTGGAACGCCACCCGGGCCATCAACTTTGAACCCGGCGAAGTCCAACCTATCACCGAATTTCCCTTCTTCACCTTCCTCTATGGCGACCTCCACGCCCATATGATAGCCCTGCCCCTAACATTACTGGTATTAGGCTGGGCCGTATCTTTGGCTTTGCAAGGCAAACGGAAGCACTCTAAACGGTCAACGGCCGTAACCATCCTTCAATTCCTCATCGGCGGCACAGTCATCGGCTCCATACAGGCCACCAACACCTGGGACTTCCCCACCTATCTATTCATCGGTGTCCTTGCCGTCCTCTTCAACGCCTACCGCCAACACGACAGTGTCAACCTAAAGATGTTGGGACAAGCCGGATTACAGGCTGCAGCCCTCATTGCAATCGCCCTCCTATCATTCTTGCCCTTCACCCAAAATTACGGCGTCGGCTACACGTCCTTCTCTCTTTGGCCCGGTTCATACACCAATTTAAGCAATTATCTCGTTATTTACGGTCTGTTCTTATTCTTCATTTTCACCCATTTGGCCCGTGAACTTAGAGCCTGGACACGAACCTGGAACCAGGAAAGTTTAGCTAAGTGGGAACCATTTGCCCTGCCCGTTTTGATTTTCGCAGTTGGCTATGTGGCTGTCATCGCTTTCCTATTTATTAAAGATTATTGGATAGCGCCCTTTGTCCTCACGCTGGTCATCTTATCAGGGCTGCTTGGGTTACGGCCGAACCTCTCCCCAAAACGCCGCATCCCGCTCATCCTCATCTCCTCCGCTCTCGGCCTGACGCTTATGGTCGAGCTAATTGTCCTGGACGGCGACATCGGCCGTATGAACACCGTCTTCAAATTCTACATGCAAGTCTGGGTCATGCTCAGCATCGTCGGCGGCGTGGCAGCGGCAATGGCCTGGCCTGCTATTCAAGCCCGTCGCAAAAAGCTCTCCGGTCGGGTTTGGAGCTATGGTTTAGCAATGTTATTGATTGCGGCCGTTCTCTATCCCCTCCTGGCAACCAAAGCCAAATGGGATATTCGCATGAGCGCCGAAGCCCCAACCACTCTCGACGGTATGGCCTTTATGGAAGTGACCGAGTACCAGGATGTTGATTATCTTGGAAACGGACAAACGGTGCCGCTTAAATTCGACTATGAAGCTTTGCTCTGGATGCGAGAAAATATCCCCGGCTCTCCCGTCATCGCCGAAGCCCATGCCAGTAATCCCTATCGGGCTATCGGCAACCGGGTCGCCATGTTCACTGGCTTGCCTTCTATCGTCGGCTGGGATTGGCACCAACGTCAACAACGGGCCGTTGTCCCAAGTTTGCTGGTCAGCAGCCGAATTAGCGATGTCAATACCTTATACAGCACAACGAATACGGCCGAAGCGCTGTCCATCCTAGATAAATACAACGTCAAATACATCTACGTCGGCCAACTAGAATGGGTCTACTACACACCCGATGGCCTCAATAAATTTGATAACATGGCCGACCAGGGCTTACTAGAAGAAGTCTATCGCAACAGCGGCGTTAGCATTTATCAAGTGATGAACACAAGTGCAGTGACCCAAATCAATCCACTAAATAATGCTCAATCAGGTGAATAATTGAGAACCGATGTGTCGAATTCAATCGCCCTGGGAATGAATTCCCAGGCTAGTGTGCAAAGTACGCTAAAGCGCACTAATCATATTGCTTTGGAACGTGTTTTCAACACGTTTCCTTTCCTAGACGCCGAATTCATTCGGTGGCTGCATTCGGCGGACACAGCCCAACCATGCCAATCTCTGACCTAATCGCGGCCGTTAAATGGTGGGCCGTCCTCTCTATATTAGGTTTGGCCGCTCTACCTCTCACTATGCAGCTGTTACGCCGTCTGCCCGACAAAGGCTACGCCTTCAGCAAAATGGTCGGCCTTCTCATCGTCAGCTACATCTTCTGGCTACTCGGCAGTTTAGGCATTCTTGGCAACAATCTGGGCAGCATCGTCCTTTCAATCATCATTCTGCTCGTCCTCTCTGGCCTAACGCTGCGTCAGCAACGAAAAATAACGGCCGAAAACCCCTCCGAAAACATCTCAATTCGTGACTGGCTCCGTGACCATTGGGGCTACGTTCTAACGGCCGAACTTATCTTCCTCCTTGTATTCGCCTTATGGGTCGCCATTCGCGCCCAAAACCCCTCCATTACGGCCACCGAAAAACCGATGGAGTTCGCCTTCCTAAACTCAATCGGCCGTAGTCAAAGTTTCCCCCCGCTCGACCCCTGGCTCTCCGGCTTCGCCATCAGCTACTACTACTTCGGCTACATCATGACCTCCGTCATCACCCGCTTGGCCTTTGTCCCAGAGTTCATCGGCTTCAATCTGGCTGGGGCTTGGCTGGCCGCTGGAACCGCCTTAGGGGCCTTTGGACTGGTCTTCAATCTAATTACTGCCGGACGAGAAAAACTAAAACGCCAGGCCATCATCTTTGGCCTCCTCGCTGCCCTTGCCATTCCGGTAGCAGGCAACATGGAGATATTATTAGAAGTTCTGCACGCCAATGGCATTGGTTCGGCCGAGATGTGGGCCTACATTGACGTGCGTGACCTCAACGAACCACCCGTCCTTGAGGCTGATGAAGCCCGCTATGAAACAGGCCGTTGGTGGTGGTGGCGCTCATCACGAGTCATCAACGAACACCACATTTCCGGTCGGGTTGAAGAAGGCTTAGAACCGATCGCCGAATTCCCCGCCTTCAGCTTCATTCTCGGCGACCTCCACCCCCATGTCCTGGCTCTGCCCTTCGCCCTGCTCAGCCTCTCCCTGGCCCTCTCCTGGTATCTTAGTCCAACCCTATCAATATTTAAGGGGTCAAAAGCTGAACAACGAATTACTGCTTCAACGGCCGATTTAGAAGAGCTGCCAACAGACGATTTGCCGAATCATCCTACTATTCAAACCCGTCTTTCAAATTTAGTGCAACAATTGACAATGGACGAGTGGCAACAACTGGGCTTTACTACCCTCGTACTTGGTGGCCTCTCATTCCTAAATACTTGGGATGTTCTCATTCACCTATTTGTTATTCTAGGCGCCTTCGTCCTCGGCCGCTGGCGGGAAGACGGCCGTTGGAACCGTCAATTTTGGCTCCAAGGAATCGCTTTAGCCGCCATCCTGGTCATTCCGGCCGTTCTGCTCTATCTTCCCTTCTACCTGGGCTTCCGCTCCCAGGCTGGCCCACCCTTCCTGCTGCCAATGACCATGCGCCCCACCCGCCTGCTCCATTTCCTGGTCATCTTCGGCCTTCCTCTCTCAGCCCTAACGATTTTCATGGGGTCATTAACCATTCGGGCTGTCCGAAACGGCCGTACAAAATCCCCCTGGCTCACCGCCCTCCTATCCGTCGCTGGTCTCATTACAGCCTTATTTATCTTGATGCTCCTCCTGGGGATCGTCATCGGCTCAAACCCTGAAGGTGCCGCCCGGATAACCAACATCGCCGCCGAACTAGAAATCATCCTCGCCCCTTACCCCGATGATGCAACCTTCCTTTCCGGCCTCGGCTGGAGCATTGGGGCAATAATAAGGCTCATCCCGGCATTCATTAGCGTTCGGCTCCAATTCCCCGCCATGACCCTCTATTTAGCTGCATTTTTAGTAGCCACCATTGTATTGCTAACCAAACATCTGCAACAAACGGCCGAACCCCAAACCGAAGAGCAACCATTGCCGAGGACGACTCAATCCACCGCCTTACCCTTCGTTTTGCTGCTCATCGGCACGGCCGTCCTCCTCACCCTCGGCCCAGAATTCGTCTATCTCAAAGACGTGTTCAGCCAACGCCTCAATACCATCTTCAAATTTTATTATCAAGCCTGGCTCTTATTCGGGGTAACGGCCGCTTTCGGCCTCAGCTACCTCTGGAATCGCTTCCGAATGCCAGCCATTTTTGCAACGGCCGTTTATGGAACCGGTCTAGCCATCGCTTTGCTCTTCCCCATCTATGCTGCCCAATCGCGCAGCATCGAATATCGCGGCCCCGTGACCAACGAAACTCGCCCGCAGCCTACCCTTGACGGACTGGCCTACATCGACCGCTTTAATTCAGACGAATATGCAGCCCTGATGTGGCTCCGCGAAAACGTCAATGGCTCGGCCGTTATTCTCGAAGCAGTGGGCGGTTCCTACACCGGTTATGCCCGTGTTTCGGCCGACACAGGTATCCCAACTGTGCTTGGCTGGCCCGGCCACCAACGCCAATGGCGCGGCAGCACCCCCGAACCCGGCATCCGCGAACCAGCCGTTGGAACCATCTACAGTCTGGCCTCCTGGGCCGAAACAGCCGCTTTACTAGACCAGTACGATGTGACCCATGTTTATTTCGGCCGGTTAGAAAGAGATACCTATGACCCCCAAGCCGAAGAAAAGTTCGACCAGAACCTAGAGGTAGCATATCAGAACAACAGCGTTAAAATATACCGTTGGCAACCGCAATGAATCGAGAAGTAATTATGTGTATTCACCAAATTAGGGTGCTAAATGTTGACTGAGGCACAGATTTGTCATTCCCGCGTAGGCGGGAATCCATTTGATATTAACTACACCCTCTGGATACCTGCCTTCGCAGGTATGACAGCTACCATTTGAAATGTTTGTCAAGCACACTATTTGTTGATGAGCCGTAATTGGTATTTAGGCCGCAAGTTGCCCAATTACCAATTACAAGGTTTCGGAGAAACTTAATCTTGGAATTATCATTAAAAGACACACCAAAAACCAACTTACTAACCAGCCTAACGGTCGAACAAGTTTTGTATGGTCTGCTAGTTATATTAGCGGCCGTTATTCGACTGACTGGCCTCAATAACATCCCCCTTTCCCCGGCCGAAGCCACCGAAGCCCTCTCCGTCTATGAATTTTGGCAGCCTGGGGCAACGGCCGTTGTCAGCGGCAGTCCGGCCTATTTCAGCCTAACCAGTCTCCTGACTCAAGTGCTGGGCTTTAGCGATAGCGTCATGCGTCTAGTCCCAGCCCTATTCGGCCTTTTGCTGCCCCTGCTACCCTGGTTTCTTCGCCACCGCCTCGGCTCCATTGGCGCTTTAATCACCAGCCTACTACTCGTCCTTTCCCCCATTCACAGCCTCTTAGCCCGCACCACTGGGGGCCAATCTATTGCCTTATTCAGCGGGCTGCTGCTCTTCATCGCTTGGCTTCGTTACCAGGAAAGCGACAATCAGCGCTGGTTCATCACGGCCGTCATTGCCCTCGCCCTCGGCTTAAGCAGCGCTCCCATCTTCTACAGTCTGCTTGTCTCTATGCTCATTGCTTGGCTGGCCATTGCCATCGTCGGGCCACCGCTCTTTTTAGATGAGGAAGATGAACCGAGACCGATGTTACGACCCTCACCTGACCAGATGCGCCGCGCTCTTATCATCGGCGGCGGTGTCTTTGCCGCAGTCGCCACCCTATTTCTCTGGAACCTGCCAGGCTTCAACGGTGTCGCCCGCAGCCTGGGTGATTGGTTGGGCCTGTTCCTCGGCGCTTCCGACTTAAATACCTGGCTTGGTCCCATCATGGCTCTCGGCCGTTATGAATTTATTTTGCTCTTTATCGCTGGCCCCGCCCTCGTTTGGGCCGTCTGGCACGGACGGCCGTTTCCCTCCTTGCTCGTCTACTGGATAACCGCCGCGCTCCTCCTCATACTCGTCCAACGCGGCTATATGGAAAACGTGGCCGTCTTGACATTGCCCGGCTATCTGCTGGTCGGCCGTTTCATCAACGACTTAACCCAAAACAAAGCTAGCGTATACCGTTGGGCAATGAGCGGCATCATGCTCCTATTCGGCGTACTGTTCTATTTTAATTTAGTCCGTTACATTCGATTGGCAGGTAATTCAGGCAGCTTAACCAGCCCCACCTATCAAATCTTGATATTCATCGCTGGCTTCCTTTTAATCTTAATCGCATTCTTCGTTATCTGGAATCTAAATCGGGACGAGGCGGTCGCCGGAACGGCCGTTGGCCTCTTAGCTGTCCTGCTCTTCTTTAGCTGGGGAACGACCTGGAACCTGACCCATCTCCAAGCCAACGACACCCGCGAACGCTTCATCACCCAAGCCAGCGATGACGAACTGCCCCTGTTAGCGGACACTATTCGAGAAGTGTCACGCCAGACTAGAAATGCAGATAACAATCTAGAACTATTAATGACAGTCGACAGCCCGGCCCTACGTTGGTATCTCCGAGATTTTGATAATTTGGTCATTGATGGCGCACTGCCCCGCACCATCAGCGCTGAAGCCCTCATCACCCCGATGGAGAGTAGCCCCTCATTAGAAACAGGCTACGTTGGCACTGACTTCGGCTATCATCGACCGCCTACAGAGCATATACTAACCCTGCCCGCTGCCCTTCAATGGTGGTTCTTCCGCCAATCGGCCGTTACCGTCAGCGAAGAGCGAGCCATCTTCTGGCTCCGCGCCGACCTGGCAGGAGAAGCATTCACAAACTAAATTAAATTCATCATTCATTATTCGAAATGACCGAAACAACCCTCACCACCTCCTTCCCCCTAACAACGGCCGTCCCAGACGACCTTATCTCCCGTTGCCTGGCTGGTGAGGAATCAGCCTATCTAGCCGTGTATAACGATTATGCAGCAACCATCTATCGACTTTGCTACAGTCTTTTACAACACCAGGAAGATGCGGAAGAGGTGCTGCAAGATACCTTTGAGTATGCCTTTCGGAAACTTAAGAATTATGATGCTCGCAAGGCAGGCTTCAAGACCTGGCTTTATCAGATAGCCGTCAGCCGCTGCCGCAACAAACGCCGCCGCAAATGGCTGCCAACCTTTTCAATCAACGACCAGGTCCGGGATGAAGTGGCCGACCAGACAACGCCCACGCCCGCTGAATCGTTAATCTTAACAGAACAACAGCAAATAGTTTGGAAGGCTTTACAAGAACTAACACCTAAACTACGAGAAACGGCCGTCCTCCGCTACTACGAAGGATTAACCTACAACGAAATCGGCCAGATTCTGACCATTCCACCCAAAACGGCCGAATCTCGAATGCGATTAGCCCATAAAGCTTTACGCAAATCGTTAGCTGGAGTTGGAGAACAGTGACACCACTAAATAATAATCACATCCAACACAAAATATCAGATTTCGTCCTCGACCTACTCCCAGCCGGGGAAAAGCAGCAGGTTGCTCGCCATATTGCTGGCTGCGCCGACTGTCGTCAGACCGTACAGCAAGAACGGCAAATCGGCCGTCTCATCACAAACACCCTCAACAAAGCTACCCGACCACAACCAAATCACCTTCAAGCATTAATGCCTTCCATTCCAAGTCGGCCTTTATCTCTGTTGAGCATATTTGCCCCTACTCGTCAGTGGGCATTGGCCTGTTTACTCCTATTCGCAATGATGGGTGCATTTATATTTGGGGGCGATGGCGGATATGACAGCCTCGTTCGCCAGGCAACGAACCAACCCGCCACCGTCTCATTCTTAAATGTCCCAGGAACATCGCCCCCTCAAACCACCCGCCCGGCAGACACCATATTTACCATTTCTGCTGAGGCAGATAACACATCCATTAACGAATTTACGGCCGTAATTAACAATCCACCTGCAGCGCCGCAACCCGTTGCGCCCCAGGTTACACCGGCCCCGGCCGCAACCTATTTTCAATAGCCTAAAAGCACAACTTTTAAGTTGAACTTCTTAACCCGAAATCACATTTGTAGGATAAAACATAAAAATTATTAAAAATCTCGAATAGCAACTCAATTTGAAAAATTCGTCAAATTCATGTTAATTCGTGGCAAATTTAAGGGAATTTATGACAGAACTAAGCCAACAACCACCAAGCCAACCCCGCAGCGATTTCCTCACCCAACCGTTCTGGTCACTCGCCAAGCTCGATTGGGAAAAAAGCATCTACCTGCTCTTCATCATCCTCTCCCTCATCAGTCGCTTTTATAACCTGGGGGATAGAGTCGTCAGCCATGATGAAAGCTTGCACACTCAATATTCCTACCAATATTACAACGGCGATGGTTACATCCACCAACCGTTAATGCATGGGCCAACCCTCTTCCATTTCACCGCCCTATCCTACTGGGCCTTTGGTGACAGTGATTTTGCAGCCCGCATTCCAAACGCCCTTTTTGGCACCATTCTCATGGTGCTGCCCTATTTTCTAAGGGGGTGGATCGGCCGTTTCGGAGCCATCACCGCCAGTTTCCTGCTGCTCATTTCGCCTTATATAACCTATTATTCCCGTTATATCAGGCACGATATATACGTCATCACCTTCGCCGTCATCACCTTTATTGCCATCATCCACTATTTTAGAGAGCAAAAAGAAAAGTACTTGTGGTGGTTTGCCATCGGCATGGGCCTGATGTTCGCCACTATGGAAACCTCCTATATTTACGTGGCAATCTTTGGCAGTTTCTTGGTACTTCGCCTTTTAGCCAAGCTGTTCGTCGCAGAATGGCCTCGAAAAAACTTTACCAAGTTAAAACGGCCGATTGGCCTTATCATCCTGGCCATCATTCTAATCGTCGTCGGGCTGGGCGGTCTTTATTTAGCCCCAAGAATGGCTGGCGATGCCAACCTCGACTCAACCGCCACAGCTACAAACGAAGGATTTGCCGCCGACCCTAATCAGCCTGCAGAAACGGCCGAAGCAATCGAAGAAAGCACCGGCCTCGAATCGACCATGCGTTGGTTGCAAGTCGCAGGCATTGCCGTCCTGGCTGCCGGCCTCTTCTGGCTGGCGAACAGTATGCGGCCGTTCATTGACAGCTATCCCGAATTTGACCTGGTCGTTCTCTTCACAACCCTTGTACTTCCGGCTGTCTCAGCCTTCATCGTCGTCATTGCTGGTGGCAACCCCCTCGACTACACCTTAAGCACCTGTCAGCTTGCAGGACAGGAAACGATGTCAGACCTTACCCTCTTCTTTGAAAGAGCCAGAAACCCCATATGCCGCGACGCCCTCTTTTCCTCTGGCATCATCATATCCGGTGTCATCCTGGTCATAAATCTAGCAGTATCAGTCCTCGTCGGCCTTTGGTGGAACCGCCGCCGCTGGCTCGTCATCGGCGCCATCTTCCACGTTATCTTCCTACTCTTCTTCACCTCCTTTTTCACCAACCCCTCCGGCTGGACAAGCGGTATGATTGGCTCCCTCGGCTACTGGCTAGAACAACAAGAGGTGCAGCGAGCCAACCAACCACCCTTCTTCTATTTAATCGTCCTGCCCCTCTATGAATTTCTGCCCCTGCTGTTCACTCTCTTGGGTTTTCATCTTTGGGCCACCAAGCAGCGGCTCAATAAAATCCTCGTCTATTGGGTCAGCGCCATCATTGTAAGCCTCCTATCCTTCAGTCTGCTAAATTGGCTTCTAAACCGAAATCTCCCCCCGGAGACAGAACCCTCAGCCACCGTTGCCGTTGCTGTCGGCCTCGCCATTTTCATACTAGCAGCTATATTCTTTTTCTTGAACTATTTTCCTCGCATTTTGGCCGAGCATGACCTGAAACGCAACTGGCGCGGTCTGTTTAATGTCAAGGCATTAACAGGTCTAATTCCCTACCTCTTCTGGTGGTTCCTGATGAGTTGGGTTATCTACACTTTTGCTGGAGAAAAGATGGCCTGGCTCAGCTCCCATTTCATCTTCCCAATGGTTATTATCAGCGGTTGGTATATCAACGAAAAAATAAAAACGGCCGACTGGCAGCAGCTTGTCTCCCTTCGTTTTGCTCTCCAGGTTGGGCTAACGTTGGTTTTCATTGTGGCCCTGTTCCTAACCCTTCAACCACTCGTCTTGGGTCAAATATCGCTCGGCGGCCAAGAAGCAGGCAATCTAAGTGGATTAGGCCGCTTCATTGGCAGTCTCCTGGCCGCTGGGTTCCTCTTCTATGTCCTTAGAGAAAACGGCCGAGAACTCGAACCCAACACCAAAAGCCGAAGCTGGACCTTCGCCATCTTTATGGTACTCGCCCTCTTAACCATTCGCTTCACCTACATGGCTGCCTTCGTCAATGCCGATTACACCAACGAATACCTCGTCTATGCTCACGGCGCACCCGCCACCAAGAGCGAAGTCTTAGATCAGCTAGAAGAGCTTTCCATGCGTTTACATGGTGACAAATCAATTCAGGTCGCCTTCGATAACGATTCCTCCTGGCCCTTCACCTGGTATCTGCGCGAATATCCCAACCGTCTTTACTTTGGCGAAAATCCAAGCCGCAGTGTCGCAGAATATCCCGTCATCATCACTGGCAGCGCAAATTGGACTAAAGTTGAACCCTTCCTGGGTAACGATTACGAAACCCGCACCTACACCTTCCTGTGGTGGCCAATGGAGGAATATCGCAAACTCTCATGGAACGCCATCTTTGGCGACCCTGACGCAGCCCCTGAAGACCGCCGAGGGCTGCTAAATGGCAATGTCCGCCAAGCCCTCTGGAATATCTTCTTCTACCGCGATTACGAAAAATACGGCGATGTCTTTGGCGGGAACTACTCACTCGGCCAATGGCCGCTGCGCCACGACCTACGCATGTATATTCGCAAAGACGTCCTGCCTGTCTTGTGGGATCATGGCATTGATGCCGTTGCAGCCGAACCGCCTGTAGACCCCTATGCCGACGGCGAGTTGGCCCTGTCACCTATCCAAGTTATTGGCAGCAGTGGCAGCGAACAAGGTCAGTTCACCGCGCCTCGCAACCTGGCGATTGGGCCTAACGGCCGTCTTTATGTCGCCGACTCAGGCAATCACCGTATCCAAGTCTTTACGGCCGAAGGTGATTTCATCACCGCTTGGGGCGCATTTGGCAGCGCACCCGGCACCTTCAACGAACCCTGGGGCATCGCCGTTGATGAAGAATTTGTTTACGTGGCCGACACCTGGAACTTCCGCCTCCAAAAATTCACCCATGACGGCGAGTTTGTCGCCGTGCTTGGTGAAGCGGGCGAACCAGCCGAAGGTGAAACAGGTGGCGGTCTCTTCTTTGGTCCCCGCGACATCATCATCCTACCTGATGGCAACCTGCTCATCACCGACACAGGCAATCACCGTCTTCAAATCTTGACCCCGGAAGGCGAATTTGTCCAGGTCATTGGCAGTCAAGGATTCCAATCCGGCCAGTTCAACGAGCCTGTTGGGCTAGCCATTGGCAATGATGACCTGTTCTATGTAGCCGATACCTGGAACGGCCGAATCCAACAGTTCAGCACGAGCCTCTTCCCCCTCTCTAGCTGGGAGGTTGATGCCTGGCGCGGTGAATCTACCAACAACAAGCCTTATCTGGCCGTTAACGACCAGGGTCAAATCTTCGTCACCGACCCTGAAGCTTATCGGGTGCTTATCTTCAACTCGGCTGGGGAATATCTCGGCCGTTTCGGTCAATTCAGCGCTGGCACAGATGGCTTCGGTCTACCAACAGGAATCAAGGTCGATGCCGATGGCAACGTCTACATTGCCGATGCGGCCAACAACACCATCCTAAAATTCGCTCCACCCTTAAGCGATCCCTCCCTTGATATCAATAGTCCCGGCAGCGCTGTCGAAGAAGAAGAAATTGATGACCCACCACAAGAGGAAATTCCAACGGAGGAAACGGCCGAATAATTGAGGAATCTTGCAAGTAACACCAAAGATTGCCATCTAGTAACTATCTTTACGATGTCCAACCTTAACGATAATCACTGTAATGACTTCTTCTTCTATCGTATATAATATTCGGTAACTCCCTTGACGAAGACGATATTTTTCCTGGCCTGTCAATTTTTTGCTGCCGGGCAGACAAGGATCAATTGATAGTTGGTCAATCTTTTCAAGGATCCGCTTCACACCTTTATTAGGAATCGGACGAAGTTCTTTAGCAACTGATTGTTTGAAGACAATCTTAAATTTTGCCATGAGCGCGTAAATCTTCCAGAAGCGTTTCGTAACTAATCACTGGTTCATTAGATTTATCACGAAAAGCCTTTAGGTCTTCCGCATCCTCTCTCAACTGCTCCCGAATTGCTTCATTAATAAGCTCAGAGATAGAACGACTCGTTTCGGCCGATTTCATTCTCAACGCTTGGTGCAATTCCGGTTCCAGATAAATTGTGGTTCGCTTGGTCAATAAACTCATTTTTCACCTCACGTATAACATCACAACACTTCAACATTATAACATCAATACAACACACCGCTCATTAGCTCAATCATTGTGTTTGAACTAACTTTGCATTAAATGTTATAATATAGGCGAGGTAATAATTATGGCAGTCCTGGATAAATCTAATTCCCTAATCAAAATTCCCCAACTACCTGAAACAATGCCTGATGATGGAGCAATCAGCATCACTCTTGTAGATGGCATCCCTGTTTTTCGGGCAGCAAACGCCGTTCAGGAACGAATCCTTTATTTATTGGACAAGCAAAAAGATAAAACCCTCACATCAGTTGAAGAACAAGAGCTAGACCAATACGAAGAAATTGATGATTACCTCAGTTATCTAAATCGGATAACACGTAATTTATTGCTCACATCTAGCTCAAATTAGTTACCCACCTTAAATCATCCTATATTCGTGTCCCCTCAACGCCTGTCCGACGAAAATCAACAAATTGTTCGGCAGCGGGCTAAATATCTTTGTGAATACTGTCACTCATCCGAAAAATGGCAATACGTCGCTTTTACCATTGACCACATCAAACCTGTTTCACATGGTGGTAGTGAAAACATTGATAATCTTGCCCTGGCTTGTTTTCATTGTAACCGTCAGAAAAGTAATCAGGTTGAGGCAGACGACCCAACCACCGGAATTACAGTTCCCCTCTTTAATCCACGCTTAGAGGATTGGTCAACCCATTTCCGCTGGTCACTCGATTCGCTTTATATTCAAGGAATAACAGCAATAGGCCGAGCAACAATTTCCGCACTAAAATTAAATCGAGAACGAATAATCATTATACGTTCCGCTGATTTAATAGTGAATCGCCATCCTCCTGCAGGCGACCCCGTTGAATTCCCTAAGTAATCAAGGCCACTACATCTGGAGTAAAAAATATGAATATTGAGTTTTCACTGGCCTTGACAATATGGGCAGCCTAATTAGGAAGTCTAGTTAGAACTTGCTTGGAGATTGACCTCTTTTAACCATATAATAAATAGTAAGATACGCCATTCGTATCCCATTTCTACCTCACTATAAGGGTAAGCAAAACCTAATGGCCAAACGCCAATCTCGCCGCCAACGACGACAAAGAAAAGCAGCAGCCCAACCCCGTCCGCCCCTGGCCCACATTCCCTGGCTCAACGTCAAAAATCCAATGCCCCCCCTATCACGCTTAGATGGTGAAGCCGAAGAAAAAATCCACGAAGCATCCATGCGAATATTAGAAAATACGGGGCTGCTTTTTATGGACGACGAAGCGCTTGACATCTGGCAAAAGGCGGGAGCTAAAGTAGATAAGAAAGCTGAACGGGTCTGGCTGGATAGAGGCTTGGTGATGGAATTGGTTGCCAAAGCGCCAAGCGCCTTCACTTGGCGGGCCAGAAACCCTAAACGAAATCTAACCCTCGGCTGTAACAGCATCAACTTCGTCCCTCATGGCGGCGTCGTCTTCGTCCACGACTTAGACAACGGCCGTCGTCCGGGCCTCATGTCAGATTACGAAAACTTCCTCAAGCTGGCCCATAGCTGCAACGCCATTCACCTGGCCGGGGAACAGCTTATCGTCCCCCATGATGTCCCCGTCTCCTTTCGCCATTTACACCGCTTCCGAGCCACCCTAACCCACACTGATAAAGCCTTTATGGGAGCTGCTCACGGCCGTATCATCTCCAACGACAACGTCGAAATGATGAAGCTCGTTTACGGTAATGGCATCACCGAATCCAATAAGCCCGTTCTCGGCGGCGTCATAAACGCCAGCAGCCCCTTACGCTATGACGAACGCATGATTGGCGGCATGTTAATCTATGCCCGCGCCCGCCAAGCCCTCATCATCACCCCCTTTATCCTGGCCGGCGCTATGAGTCCCATCACAATGGCAGCCGCCGTCGCCCAGCAAAACGCCGAAGCCCTGGCCGGAGTCGCCTTCACCCAATTAGTCCAGCCCGGAACCCCCGTCATCTACGGCGGCTTTGCTACCAACCTAGACATGCAAAGTGGCAGCCCTTCTTTTGGCACACCAGAAGGCGCCTGGGCCACCATCGCTGGCGGCCAGATGGCCCGCCGTTACAGCCTCCCTTATCGCAACAGCGGCAGCCTCAATACCTCAAGCTTACCCGATGCCCAAGCCGCCTACGAAACCATGTGGGCTGTCTGGCCCGCTGTGCTGGCCCACGCCAATCTCATCATGCACGCTGTTGGCTGGCTCGAAGGCGGACTCACCGTCGGCTATGAAAAAATCATCATTGACATGGAGAACATCGCCATGTTGCAGCACTTCTTCCAAGATGTCGAAATCAGCGATGAAACGCTGGCCCTCGACATGATCGACGAAGTCGGCCCCGGCGGTCACCACCTTGGAACCCCCCATACACAGGCCCGCTTCCGCTCAGAGTTCTACCCCTCAATCGTTTCAGACCGCCAAAACTACGAATCATGGCAGCAAAGCAAGGTCGGCGATGCTGCCCAACGTGCCAACAAACTTTGGAAGCAAGTACTAAAACAATACCAACGCCCCAACCTGGATGAAGCCATTCGGGATGCCGTCGAAAATTATATCGCTCGCCGCGAAATAGAATTAAAAGACATCGACCTCTACGCTTAACCCCCTGACACCAACTAAACAAGGTACACCTATGAACCACATTATCTTTTCACCCCATTCCGATGATGCCGTTTTATGCTGCGGCGGCATGATAGCAAAGTATATTGAGGCTGGGGATACCATCACCATCCACACCATCTTTTGCGCCCTACCCCAACCACCCTATTCGCCGTTGGCAATCGAATTTCACAACAAATGGGGCAACCCGGACAATATGGTTCGCCTTCGCCAAGCCGAGGACGAAGCCGCCGCTGCCAAACTAGGGGCCGAACTCGTTTATGGCCCACTTTTCGAGCCTCTCTACCGCGTCGATGAGCAGGGCCAATGGATGTACCATACCATCAGCGACATTTTTGGAACACGCCACCCAGCCGATGATGCCCTCATCCCCAGGCTAATCGACTATGTTTCGGCCGTGAACAACCCAACCCAGGCCCGCCTCCACTTTCCTCTCGGCATCGGCCGTCATATAGATCACCTGATAACCTTTGAGGTCGGCCAACACTTCCTGCAACAAGGGTACGATGTCATATTCTATGAAGATTTTCCCTACACCATTCGAGCGAACAACTTTGAAGAACGATTGGCCGATTTACCCACCTTCAAATCAATTACTATTCCTTTGAGCCACCAACACCTATCCGCAAAAATAGACGCTTTCGGCTACTATCGCAGCCAAATTCCAATGCTCTTCCAAAGCGCCGACCGTGTGCCAAAAATATTCACCGAATTTGCTAAATCAGTCGCTGGTGACGGCCGTTCTCTTGGCGAACGCCTCTGGTTCGATGGAGAAATAGCTGAGAATATACTCAACATTTAGATAATTTTGGGTCTTCACCAATTAGTGTACAAATGTTGCCTGAGGCACAGATTTGTCATTCCCGCCTATGCGGGAATCCATTTGATATAACTGCACCCCCTGGATACCTGCCTTCGCAGGTATGACAGCTACCATTTGAAATGTTTGTCAAGCACAGTATTTGTTGATGAGCCGTAATTTTTTCAAATAACCAAGTTTGGTTACAAAACGGCCGAAAACACCCGTTTCTCTTAGAAAAACTTAATTCTTTCAGATTGCCTTTGACACTTATCCACTCTAGCTTTACAATCCTGAATCATGGTGGCAAAAGAGTGACAAAATGGTTGAATTGCAGGGCAGGAGAGATCGCTAGATGCTGAGATTTCTCGTTCAGCGAACCCTATTTTCCATCGTCGTACTGGTTGGCATCGTCTTTCTCATCTTTTTGGGCATGGATATGACCTCCAATTCAGAGCTGGACGAACCCGACTTCGATATTTTCAACTATACAGGGGAAGCCTGGCGCAATACCCAAGACTTTTTCGGCAATATCATCGATGGCGATTGGGGAACCTACATTGATGAGACTGGAGTTGTAGAAATAAGAGCTATATTGCAGCCCGCCTTTGTCAACAGCATGGGCCTGCTCCTTATCTCCCTGGCTGGCGCCATCATCCTAGGGCTACTTTTAGGCGGATTTGCCGCCCTACGAAAAAAAGCCTCCCTCGGAACCCTAACCCTCACCATCATCGGTATTTCCGCTCCCTCATTTTTTATCGCCCTACTCCTGCAGCGTATGGTTATTTGGCAAACACAAAATTTCGGCCGAACATTCAGTGTCGGCGGCTTTGGCTGGGACTATCAACATATGTTGCTGCCTGTGCTCGTCCTCTCCGCCCGCCCCCTGGCCTACCTCACCCGCTCCTCATTCCTCTCTCTGGGCCGAATTATGGAAGAAGATTTCATCCGCACCGCCTTCGCCAAAGGGCTGCGCCGCTTCACCGTCGTCAACATACATGCTCTCCGAAACATCGCCGTCCCTGTCTTAACCGCCATAGGCGTCTCCCTCCGATTTTCACTAGGCACCCTGCCCGTCGTCGAGTTTTTCTTTGGCTGGCCCGGCATGGGTTTTCACCTGATAAACGCCATAAACGGCCGTCAAACGGCCGTCGTCGTGGCTCTAGCCTTTATCATAGGCACAACATTACTCTCAGTAAATCTCTTACTAGACCTCTTATACCGTTTCGTCGATCCAAGAATGCGAGAAGAAACCTAAATGAAGTAATTGGAAATTAGTAATTGCCCGGATAGAGACCCCATTTACTAACTATCAATTACCAATGACATCATGACCACTGAAAAAAATTCGCTAAAAAAATTAACCGATCGGCTACTAAATCCACGTTCTCGCCTCGGTGGAGCCGATGGCTTCTCAAAAGCTGTCGAACGGTCATTGGCGGCCGAACTTGGCGCTGCTGCCACTGAAACTCCTGCCTATACCAGGAGTGGCCCGCCACTAAGGGGCATCATAACCAACACGCCCCTCATGATCGGCCTAATCATTGTCCTAATCTTGTTTGGCCTCGTCCTATTTGGACCAGTCTGGGCGCCCCAAAACCCCTATATCGCCGGGCAGCGCATCGTCCCCCACTTCGACCGGGAACTAAACGAATTTATACGGCCGCCTTTAGAACCCTCCGCTCAATTCCCCCTTGGCACCGATCAATGGGGGGCTGACATTCTAAGCCTCCTCATGCACGGCGCTCGCAACACCCTCGTTGCCGGAGCCTTCATCACGATGCTGCGGGTTCTGCTAGGCGTGATTTTAGGCGCGGCCGCAGGCTGGAACGAAGGCAACAACCTGGATAGATTCGTCATGGGCCTCCTGGGCATGTTGACCTCCTTACCCATGCTCATCATCGCCATCATCTTTATCTACGCCCTCGACATCCGGCGGGGCCTATCCGTCTTTATCATCGCCCTCTCTGCCATCGGCTGGACCGAAATCGCCCAATACGTTCGGGGCGAAATATTAGTTTTACGCAAAATGCCCTACATCGAAGGGGCGCGGGCCACAGGCTTAACCAGCCTACAAATTGTCGTCCGACACATCTTACCCAATGTGTTGCCCTACCTGCTAGTCATCACCTTCCTAGAGATGGGAGCTGTCCTCATGCTCCTGGGGGAATTGGGCTTCGTTGGGGTATATATCGGTGGCGGCAGTCGTATTGATTTAACAGAACCGCTCGGCCCCCCCGCCATCTTCACCTTGCCAGATGTACCAGAATGGGGCGCGATGATTGCCGACGGCTTCCGCTGGCTGCGCTCAAAACCCTTTGTCGTTATGCCCCCGGCCGTTGCATTCTTCGTTGCTGTGGCTGGCTTTAATATGCTGGGTGAAGGGCTGCGGCGGCTAATTGAACGATACAGCCTCAACACAGGCTTCCTGCTCCAAAAACGAATGCTGCTCTTTGTGGGCGGCCTAACCCTAGCCACTATCTTTGTGATGAACAATACCGGGGCCGCGCCCTGGTTCGCTCGCGTAGCAGCCGCATTCAGCGGCCAAACTGTCTTTGACCATGTTGAGGTATTGGCCGAGATGGACGGCCGCAGCGTCGCCCAAGATGGCGGTCAAGAAGCAGCCGCCTACATCGCTGAGAAATTCGCCGAATACGGTCTCCAACCAGGCTGGCGGCGCAGCAGCTACTATTACCTTCTAGATACCCAACTGGTTCAACCACTAGAACAACCCCAATTCGCTTTCTTAGACGAATCAGGCCAGACAGTAACAGAGTTTCGTCACCAACTTGATTTTGGCTATCTCATCGAAGGGCACGGTGGCAGTGGCGATGTCACCGCTCCCCTAACCTTCGTCGGCTTTGATGAAGATGTCTCAACGATTAGCTGGCAAGATTATAATGGGTTAGATTTGCGCGGCCGTATTGTCGTCATACAAGCTGGCAACGCCCCACTTGAATTCCCGACCGAAGCCCTCATCAGAGGCGCAGTTGGCATTATCTGGATTGTCCAGAATGAGTCGACTGAGATACGCTCCCAGATTCAGTTAGCCAATCCCGATGAAGATTATTTACGCAGTCCCAACTTGCCCATATTTAGGGTTCGGCCGTCCACCGCAGTCCAACTACTTGAACCGGCTGGCTGGACAATTGAAACTTTGCTAGATGACAGTAACCCTGCTAACCAGACTGAGACAGGTTGGTACACCCACGACCTGGCCGGCCAGATCCAAATGTCACTGGCCCTAGGAGAACCAGAAACCGTTCAAGTGCCAAGCGTCATCGGCTATATCCCTGGCAGCGACCTCGATTTAGCCGATGAGGTCGTCGTCCTTTTCACCAACTATGATGGCCTGGGAACAGACCCCGACGGAACTACCTTTCCGGCCGTCAATCACGACGCGACTGGCGTAGCCATGCTTCTTGAACTGGCCCGACTCTGGCAAGACCAAACCCTCGACACCCGCCGAACAACCATGTTCGTGGCTTGGGGCGGCGCAGGGTTAGATGTTTCTGGCGCACAAGAATGGATTGAGGATCCCTTTAATTTCCGTCATATTCGCTCACAGTCGGCCAGAAGAAATGTTAGTCCGGCGATATTACTACAGTTAGATTATGTTGGCGCTGGCGGCGAGATGATAGTAGTCGAGTCAAGCTCCCGCGGCGGAAGATTGGTTGAGTTAATTGAAGAAACGGCCGTTGAGGTAGAAGTCCCCCTGGCACAGCAAGAAGCCGAACTAGAGCTACCCAGCGACATCGTTTCCACCCGTATTGCCTCCTGGGCCTTAATTGGCTGGCAAGATGGGGATGTTTCACCTGAGGAAGATACACTCGAAACCATTGACTCAACCAAACTCCAACAATTCGGCGAACTATTCGCCCTCATCCTGACCAAACTAGCAAGAGAGACCCAATATTAGATGCAATTTCGATTGATTAGCTCTACCTCTCAACAATTTAGGTAGGGGTTGAACAGACGGATATGATCTTAGAAACAACGTATTACCAAAATTCCCGTCTGTCTAGCCCAAAATTTTATTTATAATGACCGAACAGCAACCAAACCAACAAGCCGCCCCCGTCCGGGCCAAAGAACGAATCGAATTTATCGACATTCTGCGCGGATTCGCCGTGCTGGGCATTCTCGTCGTCAATATGTACGGCTTCGCCGGGGCGCGTGACGGTTCCTACAATCTCGGCTGGCCCAGCGACCTGGACAGGCTGCTTATCGTTCTCTCCGAATTTCTCATCCGGGCTAAATTTTACACGCTCTTCTCCTTCATGTTCGGCTGGGGCATGGGCCTCCAAATGATTCGCGCCCAGGACAAAGGCGTAAACTTCGTCCCCCTCTATCTAAAACGTCTGTTTATCCTCTTGGCGATTGGCCTAATCCACGCCATCTTAATTTGGTCTGGCGACATTCTAACCAACTATGCCCTCATGGGCTTTGTGCTTCTCCTATTCCGCAACCAGTCACCAAAAAGATTGTTAATCGTTGCCCTTCTCGTCTTAGCCATCCCCTTCCTCATCAACATGCCTTGGGATATTGTTGAGACTTTCCGAAGTCGTTATGCTGAATTTTTAGAGCTGTTTCGGGTAGAAAATATAGGTACCCAGGGGTATGTCGATGGCAACTTCATTGAAATAACAAAAATTCGCCTCAACAGCACCATATTTAGTGTCGGCAACATGATCTACTTTGCCGGTAACATCTTCCCGGTATTCCTCCTGGGACTCTATGTTGCCAAGCGTCGTATCTTCGAGTCAGTTGAAGACCATCTGCCCCTCATCAAACGGGTCTTGGTCGGCGGCTTAATTATCGGCGTTATTTTCAATGGCCTCTTCATCATATTTCAACTGCTAGCCGCTAATAACAGTTGGCCTAGTTGGCTGCCGCTCGACTATCAACGTGTCCTAATCGTCGGCTCCCGAACCATTGGCGCTCCCGCCCTGGCCATGTTCTACACAACAGGCTTCATCCTCCTCTCCAGGCGCGAATTTTGGCGGGAACGGCTCAGTTCAACCTTAGGCGCCGTCGGCCGAATGGCCCTCACCAACTACCTGATGCACTCCATCATTCTAACGGTTATTTTTTATGGCTATGGCTTGGGTTTATACGGCCGTAGCACCCCTACTGTCGGCCTCATCTTAACCGCCATCCTCTTCTATGTTCAAATCCGCTACAGCCGCTGGTGGTTCACCCAATATCAATACGGCCCCTTTGAATGGCTCTGGCGCAGCCTAACCTACGGTCGTCGCCAGCCCTGGCGCAGAGGCGAAACTTACGCCGACATTAAACCCATCCCTATCATTTCAACGAAGGCTTTCCAGACCGTCATCGGCGTATTACTGTTTATTGGCCTCTGCATCGGCTTATACAGCTTCGCCGCCTCCCGCACCGAAGAAGCCGACCTAATTCCAGGTCTGGCCCCCAACCCAACCGTGACACCCCTCCCTGAAGCGCCAGAAGAAGCGGTAGAAACCTTCCTATATATCCCCCCAGACGTGTCACCCGTTGCTTATAACCCTGGCCCGTTGGCTTCGGCGGGTAATTTAGCCGCCTTAGCCGAGCAATTTAACCTCGACCGCGCCCTAGCCGAAATCGACATTCTGGCTGGGCCAGACTTTGACGGCCGTCTTGCCGGAACCGAAGGCGGTTGGGCCGCCGCCGACTACATCGCCCAACAATTTGAAGCCGCCGGACTACAGCCAGTTGGCGACGACGGCACCTTCTTCCAATCCTTCCCCATCCAAACCAAAACCCTGGCCGAACTGCCCGGCCTCGTCATCAATGGGCCAAATGGGCAAACGGCCGATTATGAACTCTATCAAGATTTCACCCCCCTGGTGCGGGGTTACATGGGCGAAGGGGCGGTCAGTGGCGAAGTCGTCTGGGTCAACAACTGCGAACACGAAGATTTCACCGGCCTCGACTTAACAGGCAAAATCGCCTTCTGTCGCCTCGAATCGCTCAGTCTCGCCCCCCGCCAAGCCATAGAACACGGCGCTGTCGGTCTGCTCATGCTAGCAGGAGAAGGCGACCGGGCCTTAGACCTGGGCGTTCCCTATGGAGAGAGCTGGGTTCCAGAAGGCTTAACCATCCCCACCTATTCAGTTTCAGACAAAGTCGCCCAAGATTTAATCGTTGGCAGCGGCCTAACGTTAAGCGAGTTAACCCTCTCCTTTGAGAGCTTTCCCTTAGCCGTTGAAGCACAATTAACCGTCGATATCCAGGGGCCAGAGAGCTGTACCAATCAAACATGCCTCGGCCGTAACGTCCTCGGCGTTATTCCCGGCCGCGACCCCGCCTATGCCGACGAAATCGTCATCATCGGCGGCCACTATGATCACATCGGCCAGGGGCCAGATGGCACAACCTGGGCTGGAGCCAACGACAACGCTTCCGGCATTGCCGTCATGCTTGAAATCGCCCGCATCTGGCAAGAAGAAGGCTTTGTCCCCCGCCGAACCGTCCTCTTTGCCGCCTGGGATGCTGAAGAGATGGGTTTGGTCGGCTCCGTCTATTACGTCAATCACCCCCGTTATCTCCTCCCAAACACTGTCGCCATGTTAAACCTGGATATGGTTGGAGCAGGTGAAGAAACCCTCTACATTGACGGCGGCAGCCAACTGGGCGACGAACTACGTCAGATTGCCACCAACGCCGGCGTTATCAGCACAACGGTCTCCAATATCGGCCGTTCCGATCACTACCCCTTCCAACTGGCAGAAGTGCCAGCTACCATGATGATCTGGTTTGGCGGCGGCGATGGGGTTCCTAGCTACCATCGCCCCAGCGACACCCCGGCCGTCATTGAACCAGAAAAAGTCGAAATGAGCGGCCGTATCGCCAACCTTGCCCTCCTGAGTTGGACCGAAGGGCAGATGGCCCTCCAAGAAACAGCCAATGATCGAGCCGCCGCCATCCTAGCGGGAAATGAAAGCCAATTCCTGGCTTCAACGACCCCAGAATGGCGCGACTTAGATGAAATCTGGTTTGAAGATGTCCAAACCTTTGAACCAGTCACCTTTGAGATGCAATTAAGCAATGCCCTTGTCGTCGGCCAAGACGCCTACGCCGATGTCACCTACAGCATGAGCTACTTTGAAACCGATGACGCCGGTCAAACCATCACTCGAAGCCTCCAAGCCGAGACAAGCGGCCACTTTGTATACAACGATTCCGGTTGGCAATGGGCCGGAAGCGATTTAGAGACATTAGCCACAGAAAGCGACACCATCTCCGTTTGGTTCCCAGCTGGCGAAACGAATGGAGCGGCCATAGCCAGCTACGCCCAGAACCGATATCAAGAGCTAACAACTCAATTAGGGCTGCCTCCTGAAACCAACAGCGCTATCCGAATATTCACAACCTCTGAACGATTACGAGCTGAAACAAGCCTCTCTCTTGAACCCGGTACAGATAGTTGGGCTGGAGCAAATACCCTCAAACTCATCACCTCAAATGTGCTAACCCGCACCGATCGCTTTGAAACCGGCCTCGTCCAGCTTGCCCTCTCGGAAGCTGGTTTAACCGAAACGGCCGCTCCCTGGCTCTGGCATGGTCTGGCCCCCTCCTTAGCTGGCGCAGAAGATCCCGTGGCGGCCCAAACCCAATATTTGCCAGAGTTAGTTCTGCTCCTAACCGTTGACGAAGCAACCCAGCCCGAATTGGCCGCCAGCGTCGCCCCCCATTGGGCCGCTGTCGAATATATCCGGGAGCAAATAGGCTGGAGGGGCATCGGCGAGCTTATTACCGCTCTCGGTCAAGCTTGCCAATCCCGCTGTCAGAACCCCGCTGATTTGGACAATGCCCTCCGAACCCAAATAGGCTTGGACAACGAAGGACTGGCTGCCGCTTGGCAAGAAGGCCAATTAGGTCAATTGGTGGCTGCCGAAACCAACATCACCAACCTGCTATCAACCCGAATGGAAGCCGTCGCCAACGGCGATAAGAGCGCCTTCCTGGCGACCGTCGATGATACCGTTCCCGGTCTGCTAGCCGAACAAAGTCATTGGTTCGATGATTTAAGCCTCTATCCCGCCGAAACCTTCTCCCTCACCGGGCGGCTGGTCGCCTTTTATAAAGACGGCCGTGTTCTAGCTGAAGTCAATTTAGCTTATAGCTTAGAAGGGCTAGACGGCCGTTGGGCCTCCGGCGAATCAACAACCGAGGTCCTGCTGACCCCCGACGACGGTGGCCTGCTTTGGGCCGACGTACCGCTAGAACGCCTCCCAGGAACATTTGTCGATGTCTACTATCCCAGCGGTGGCCTGACAGCGGCCGAACTATTCCAGGCAGAAGCCGAAGCTATCTACCAGGAAGTCGCCACCGACTTAGGCTTTGAAGTAGCGGTTTCATTACCCCTTTCCCCAACCGAAACGATTTCCGACTCTCAAGTCGTCAGTGGAACCGAACCGATAACGACAACTACCCCAACCACAACAACGATAGTCCCAATCGAAGAAGCGCCTATCTCCCTAAAATTGTATCAAAGTGAAAACGCCTTCAGGCAATCCGTTTACCTCTCCTTCCCCTTCGTCAACTGGATACCGGCCTGGACAGCCCCCGATGAATCAGTCAAATTACCCATCGGAGGCAGTCTATTAACCATCACCGCCATCACCAATACCGCTGGAATCGACCCCTATCGACCCGCCCTGGTCAACTATATTACCCGAAACATCCTCTACGATAGCGGCCTAGAAACTCCCTGGCTCGTAACAGGTGTTTCCGCCTATGAAACAGGCCGACTAACGGGCATCTCCCCCGCCAGTGACCTCCGAGATGTCATTCGAGCTATAAATGATGAGACCCTACTGCCCTTAAACCAATTAGAACCTGTCAACCGTCAAGATGAGGACGCTTTTGAAACCTTAACCGTTCACGCTTGGGACGCTGTCCGATATGCTATCGAAAATCATGGCCTGGAGGCGATCGCCTCCATTCTAAAAGATGTCGGCCAAGGAGAAGAGCTAGGGGTCGCTTTTGTCGAATACACAGCCCAAACCCTAACCGATTTTGAAGCCGAATGGCAAGAATCTGTTGCCCAGGCCCATATCCGGCCAGAATGGATAACCATCGCCGAATCCTTCAACACAGATTCGGCCGAAACCCACATGGCCGCCCTCACCGCGCCAGAGATGGACGGCCGTGCCGTCGGCTCCCCTGGCAGCCAATTAGCCGCCAACTACATCGCCCAGCAGTTCCAGGAATATGGCCTGGAACCGGTCAGCCCGGACAATAGCTATTTCCAACCCTTTACCATCGACTATGTAGATTGGGAAAGCGCCCCAGGTTTAGAAGTCACTAACGATGCTGGCGACATTCTTTCCCTTCGCTTCCGCCAAGAATTTGTCCTGCCCATAACCATCACCCAAAGCAGTGATGTCGTTTCTGGCGAAATCGTCTACGTCTTCGACGAAACCTATGAAGGCTTAGACCTGACCGATAAAATAGTCCTGCGTTTTGTACCAGGGCCAATTGAAGCAGAGCTAGCCAAAGCCTACGAACATGGCGCAGCCGGATTAATTCTCGTCACTGGGTTAGATTTCGAGAAAGATATTGTCACCAAACAACCATTACCCATCCAAATCTCTGAAACCCTAACCTTACCCGTCGTCATGCTCTCCCGTCCCGGATTCGATATGCTCCTTGAAACGGCCGGATGGACAAGAACCGATGTCAACAACTCCCCCCCCGCCCGCCCAATGGGAGTTACCGCCCGCTTACAACTACCCTACAGTGGGCCAGAAGAGATTGAAGTAGCCAATGTCTTGGGCATCCTGTCCGGGTCCGACCCAAATTTGAGCGACGAAGTCATAATCCTCGGCGCCCATTATGACCATGTTGGCAATGACCCTGACCTATTATTATGTGATGGGCAATTTATTGGCAATACGGCCGAATTCGACCAATCAAACTGCGAAACAATCCCCGGCCTGCCCTATACAGGTCTCAACGACAATATAAGCGGCGTTTCCGCCCTGTTAGAAATCGCCCGCTTGTGGCAAGAGATAGGCTATCGCCCCCGTCGTTCCGTCCTCTTCGCCGCCTGGGCTGGACAAGAAGTCAATCAAGCTGGCTCGACTTACTATATCGAAAATCCCATCTTCCCCCTAGAACAAACCGCCGCCTCAATTCAACTCGATGGCATTGGTGGTGGTTCAGCCTTCCGCTTTGAAGGACAAGGCAATTGGGAAACAGACGGTATTTTGATGCTGCCAATGGATCTATCCAGCGACCTGCTCGATGTTCGGATAAAAATCTCCGGCCCTGACCCCATCCCCCATGATGATATTCCCTTCCGCACTGCTGGCATTCCGACCCTCTTCCTAACCTGGCAAGGGGCCAGTGAGGACAATTGGCCCGACCACCTCGCCGACGAATATAACTCAGACTTCATGTATGTCAGCGGCCGGGTACTCCTGCTCCTCCTAATGACCGCCGCCGGGTAAGAGCCAATCCGAGGGTCGGTAATTATTTATATATCCTTCCCAATTCCATCAACTTTAATCCCTCTTTGCGCCTTTGCGAGAACCATCTCGTCCAAATTAAACCTACCGGAGGCATCGTATACCAAGCGTATATATTTTTGCCGATTAACGACTACTTTGCGTTGAGTATGGGGGTCAAAATGGCACTATTATTTACGGTATTGAGAGGCTGATAAGAAACAGCCTCTACATCACCCAGAAGGGTCAAGGAGATTTATAAAAATGTTTAAATTTCATGTATTGATGGCTTTTTGTTTATTACTATTAGCTGCTTGCAATTCAACCGAAGCAGAAGTATCACCAACAATTGAATTAACCGTACCATCCGTCGAGACCATTGTCACAGAACCAACCGTAGCCGTTACGGCCGAACCCACATCAACCGAACCAGAGATAATTGAAACCGAAGGTGCCGATTTAGCCACCTTTATTACGACCCTAGAAACAGCCATTACCAACCAAGACTTTGCTCAGATGCAAACCCTGGCGAACGACCCTATCGGTGTCGGCGCTTGGCGCTCCGAATGGCGTATGCTTGAACCGAACCAGATGGCAGAACAGTTCAAAAATGGCGCTTTACCGGCCCCAACGGCCGTTACCTTCACCGGACTTTCCGATGATGAAATAACCGCTCTAATCGGCCAGCCGCCCGCCTCCATGTTCGGGCCCGATACCAATCTTGCTGCTGCTCTGCACACCAACGGCTGGGGCCAAGATGGCAGTGATGATGCCATCCTGTTCATCGTTGAAGAAGAAGGGCAATTCAGTTGGTTCGCCTTTCTCTACACCGCCGGAACCTTTGCGGATGCCAATACAGTCGGCGAGGTAATAGAAACAGAAGTTGAGTTCATTATCGCCATCCAAGACGTAACTATGTACGATGGCCCCGGCGAAAATTTCAATGAGATAGGTGGCATTTTCGACGGCCAAACCGCCAAAGTCACCGGTCAGTTTTCTGAAAACGGTTGGTGGCGCGTCATCTGCCCCGACGATACAGTAGGCGACTGTTGGGTAACTAATGACACAGCCTTCACTGTCCCAACTACTAACTAATCCTTAAAACAGTATAATCCACAAACAAAAGAGCGAACTGCCAACAAACGAACAGTTCGCTCTTTTCATTTAATACTCAAAATCTATTTTTTCTTTGTGTCTTTGGATTACAAAGGTTGCAACCTTTGCATGATAATCTTTAAGAAAAAGGACTCACCGGCCGTTCCTGCAACACCCCATCAACATAAATATCAACCTTCTCATTATAAAAACAGAGCAAATCTTTAATTTTTGGCGCTTCCGGAATCGGATCAGGATAGCTCCAAACAATGTCCTTGTATTCCTTTCCGCCAACTGTCACTTCCCAATACGAAGCCACTCCTTTGTAAGGACAGCTAGTATGGGTCTCAGAGGGGGTCAACAAGTCCATCCTAACATCTTCAGCGGGCAAGTAATAACGGGTTGGTAGATGGGTTTCAAAAAGCAGCGACGGCCGTTTGCTATCCGCCACCGTCACCCCATCAATTTCCACCCGGACATGACGCGTACTCAGTATCGTATCCACACGTTTATGAGGGTCACGGGCATGAACGAAGACCTCTTCCGCCTCCTCAAACCAATGGTCCATCTTATTCCAATACAGAGTGACATAGCCCGCAAGCTCCGGCAAATTCCGGGCATAGGCCGCTCGTTCAACTGTTCGGCCGTCCACCGTCAGGTTCCAAAAAGTACGGCTTTTCGTCTGTATAGGCTCGCCCATCAAATCCATCCGAACATCCTTTTGTGGAAAGAAATAAGTCGGATAATATTCATGCTCCCAAACAAGAATCGGCCGTTTACTATCCACTACAAATTTCCCCCCAACCTGCGCCCGAACCCACCGCTCACTCGGCTCAATCCTGGTCGTCTTCTTTCCATTACTACCATTTGTACTCATACTATTCTCTCCTAAATCAAGCTAAACGCTTTTTTTGTCTACCCTACATTCTCATGAATTCAAGCCACTTACACAGTGATGGACGCTACATGACTGATCTTCCCCCAAAAAAGTGGACAAAAAGAAAAGGTATAATACACTTTTTTGGAGGAAAACATGACAAGAAAAAAAAGAACCTACACCGACGAATTCAAACGGGACGCCGTTAACTTGTGGCAAACGAGTGACAAGAGCGCGTTCGCAGTAGAGAACGAGTTGGGAATTACCCATGGTCTGCTAACCAAATGGAAAGCGCAGATGAAAATCCAAGGCGAAGCAGCTTTTCCAGGTCGAGGCCATCTGACACCCGAGCAAGAAAAAATTCGGCAGCTAGAGCGAAAACTACGAATCGCCGAGCAAGAACGAGACATATTAAAAAAAGCAGTCGCCATCTTCAGCAACCCAAAGTCATGAGATACCAGTTCATCGAAGAACATCGCCAGGAATTCATGGTGACACTCATGTGTCGGGTGTTGGCTGTCTCAACCAGCGGGTATTATGCCTGGCGCACACGGCCCGTCAGCACGCGGGAGATGGCTAATCGGTCTCTGCTGAAGGAAATAAAAGCCGTTCATGAAGGTAGCCGAGGGACCTATGGCAGCCCACGAATCTATCACGAACTCAAGGAACGGGTCTCTTGCAGTCGGAATAGAGTCGCTCGCTTGATGAGAAAGCACGGTATTCGGGCCAGGCAAAAGCGCTGTTACAAAAAGACAACCAAAGCGAACGAAAAGCATCCGGTCGCGCCCAACCTGCTGGCTAGAGACTTTTCGGCCGCAGCCCCAAACGAAAAATGGACGGCCGATATCACCTACATACCTACTCTGGAAGGCTGGTTGTATCTGGCGGTGATTCTCGATTTGTTCTCGCGCCGGGTTGTCGGTTGGGCGATGTCAGCCCGCATGACCAGCCACCTGGTCCTGGAAGCTCTGAACATGGCCATCCAGCAGCGGCGGCCGGGGCCTGGCTTGCTACATCATTCTGACCGTGGTAGCCAATACACCGGCGTTGATTATCAACAAATGTTAAAGGGCTATCTTTTCCAGGTTAGCATGAGCGGCGTTGGTAACTGCTATGATAATGCCCCAACCGAATCTTTTATCGGCAGCTTGAAAATGGAGTGGGTGCATCATGCCTACTATGAGACTCGCGCCCAGGCCCGAGCTGATATTTTCTTTTACATCGAGGCCTTCTATAATCGCCAGCGACGCCACTCAACTTTGGGTTATGTCAGTCCGGCCGCTTTTGAAGAGGCTTATTATTCTAATGCCTCAATCATCCTTAACTGAGTGTCCATTAATATGGGGGAAGATCAGACAGCTAAAATCGCTCACAATATAATAACGAGAAATGAATATAAAACACCGACGAATCATCCTCTTAACAAGCGCTTCTGCAATCCTACTACTTATCATCATCCAATGGCTCCAAAACGGCCGCACCACCGCCCAATCTGCTCGTGCCGCTTACCTCTCTGCCGACTGTCAAACCGCGCTCCCACTTTATGAGAAATTGACCGATTACCCAGATTTCGCTGGCGCCTTCGTAACCCAGGCCGCTAATGAGCAGCAAGAATGCCAAGCCTATGAAGCAGCCAGAGAAACGGCCGATCAACCATCCCAAACCGCCATCACTGCCTACGAACGCTTCATCACCGCTCATCAAAATAGCCCCCTCACAACCCCCGCATTAGCCGCCATCCACCGCCTCTACCTCGATTGGGCAACGGCCGAATTACAGGCCAACCACTTCGCCCAATCCATCGCCATCCTAGAAAAAGCCACAGCCGACTACCCCGCCCTCGAAGCCGAAACAGAAGAACGACTCCTACAAAGCTATCTAGCCTGGGGCGAAGCCTTGCAAGCTGCCTCAGATTACCAGGCCGCCCTCATCGTTTACAACGACCTTCAAAGTAACTATCCTCAATTTACGGCCGAAGCCCAAGCTGGTATAAATAGCGTCAATCAATTCATAAAATAAATCGGTGGTAGATGCGGGTCTTTTACCCTTCCTGGGCGACCACAAGGGTGCGCCCCTACTACAGAGTTCATTCTGTAATTTTAATAGCAAATGCAACAAATAAACCTCAACGATAATGACCTAACAGCCATCAAACAAGGAAACCTTAGCCAGGGACAGAGAGCCACCCTTCGTCGTCAAAGGCTCATTTGGCTCAGCGGCATCATCGCCATTATCATCATCGTCCTGGGGTTAACGGCCGTTCTCATCCTAAAAATCACAAACCCTGCCTTCGCCGACCGGGGCCAACTTTTTATCATTATTCCGTTAATGGTTTTCTGGCTGTGGCTCCTCCGAAAAAACCCATCCCAATGGCGAAACGCCACCGAAGACTTAAACAACAACGAAATCGCCCAAATGACGGGAACGGCCGAAACCGCGCTAGATATGGGCATTGGCCTCTTCAGAACCCTTCAATACCACGTTCACATCAACCAATACCGCTTTCGAGTAGGCCAGGATGCCTTCCGCCAATTCAAAAACGGAGAAACCTACCGCATCTATTACAGTCCCAACGCTCACGTTTTTCTTGGAGCAATTTCGATTGAAGAACCCACCCAGACACGTTCAGCCAAAGATTCTGCCATTCCCCATCCTCTGCTCGACCCCCTCACTGAGCGAGAAATGGAAATCCTCCATCTCATCGCCGCTGGCCTTTCCAACAAAGAAATCGCGGCCAATCTATCACTTTCCACCAATACCATCAAAATGTACGCCTCCCAACTATACCAAAAGCTAAACGTCAATCGACGCACCGAAGCCATTGCCCGCGCCCGCGAAATCGGCCTCCTAGACGAGTAGCTAGCCCAAGACCATACCTTTTCCACACTTTAGTATATAGTCCTCCGACCCCTAAAACTGTACCCTGACATAAGGTCGATATGAATCGGCCGTTTTACAAACCCACTTTCACAAAAGGAAAAATTATGCACAACATCCTATTCATTCGCCGTCGCTTCCCCAACCACAGCGGCAAAATAATCACCGCCATCTTTATCATCACCACCATCCTCCTTGCCACTGGCATAGGATTAGCCCTACTTTTCTAGATACGATTAAAAACCACAACGAATTACAACCAAATAAAACACGTTGTTAGTCGCTAATGACAAGTAGCGTTTAAGGGTCGCAGGGTACTAAACTTTCCGTGCCGGAGTACAACCGTTCAACATCATTTAAGAATAGCCAATTATATTCGTGATTTTCCGATTTTAGAATTATCTCTTTTCCATCAAATGTACTAACATCCACTTCAAGGTTAAAAATATACTTCCCTGGTTCTAATAAAAATGCTCCAGTAGAAAATCCATACGCATCATCTTCTTTTAAGAAAAATTCTTCGGTTCCAGTTGATTTTATTCTCGTGTATTCATTAGACAGAATTTGACTTGGCAACGTTATAATTGTTACTGGTTCCCCTCCTGTTCCACCTATGAGCTCATTAGTATTTATAAATACGCTATCAAACAATGATTGGATAGGTGGGGAAGAGTAGGAAACCAAGTTGATATAAATATCTCGTATAGTAACGGCTTCTGAAGATTTAAGGTGAAACACGATACTTAATTGTACCGAATTATTTTGATACAATTCATATCCATCAAAGATAGCAAGTGCATAACAAGAGGTTGGAATCATGTTATACACTTCGTTGTCAAGCACTCCATATAAGTGAATCGAATCGCTAATACCTATTTTGTCAAAAATGACCGATGGTAATCTTGAACGACCTATAGTCTCACTTATCTGTGGGTAAATGGTGATAAAGGCCGCCAAAATAGTAAATACCCCACCAATAACGGCTGCCTTTAATGTAAGACGCATATTTTTCCACGATTTATATAATTTTGAAATCAGTTTATGCAATTTCATAATTGAAAACTCCCTTTCAAAAATAACAATAAGGTTGCATAGAAAAGAGTATAACTAAGCTTCAACTGAGTGCTTAGCATGTTTGCTACTTTAACGGCGTCAAAATAATTGGACAATAACATTCAACCTTGCTCTTGATACAAAAATAGGTAGCAATTTATTGTGACAATTTATAAAATTATGGTACAGTATAGAATATATGTTCTATATCTTTGTAAAAAAGGTTTGCAAATATGTATCAAAAAACCTCCAAGGGAGTTGATGGGTTTACAGTTGCCGCTCTCGCACTTTTACTGTTTATTGGCCTCAGCTTAATCGTTGACAGTGGTGAAGGTTTCAGCCCAAATGATAATTCAACACCTTCTTCCCAACCAACAAAAGGAGCAGTTGGTGGCCAAGTCCCTAATATTATTCCCACAATTCAGATTGTACAAAGTTTAGGTCTATATGACGACCAAACCATTCTTAATGCACCATATGATAATTACATAATTACTCAAGGATTACATGGCTTTAATTATGGACATGCTGCAATAGACATTTCGGGTGGTAAGGGTTCAACCATTATATCGCCAATCAATGGCATAATATCTGAGCGTTACATAGATGATCAAGATAACACAACATTAATTATCGAAAACGACAAATTTAAAGTGACATTCTTACATGGAAACTATATCGTCAATGTTGGTGACAAAGTAATTGTCGGTCAAACAATTGGTTCCGAAGGCAACAATGGCTACACCACCGATATGTTAGGCCGCCTCTGCACCAACCGTGACTGTGGCTACCATTCCCATCTCAATGTCTTCGACAAAGAGCTAGGTAGAAACATCGATCCCCTGTCTTATTTTGACTAATAACCACCTACTAACGACCGAATTTTGCCTGCCACTTCTCCCGATTTGCCCCCCTTGCAATCTTGCCACTTGAGGTCTTTAGCAACCACCTTGGCTCGACTAAGGTCACATAAGCGGCCGTAACCATGCTTTGCCGGGCCACCTCTTGCCTAATTGTCTTCTTGATTTGCTTCTGCTCGGCCGTTTTCTCCGTCTCAACCTCCGCCACCACCACAATCAACTCCGTCCCCTCTCGCTCATCCGGCACCCCAAAGACCACCACCCGCCCCGCATGAACCCCAGAAACTTCATTAACTATCGCCTCAATATCCTGCGGGTAAATATTCTTGCCCGCGTTAATGATTAAATCCTTAGAACGGCCGATCACAAACAATTCCCCCTCAGCCAGATAACCTCTATCCCCCGTTAAATACCAGCCATCTTGAAAGGGGTTCAAATCCGGCCGTTTATGATAGCCGCTCAACATACAATTACTTTGCACCGCCACCTCCCCCACCCGGCGTTCCGGTAATGGCTGTCCCTCCTCGTTGACTATGCGAATTAGTGTGCCAGGAATAGGATAACCACACGACACCTTCACCGCCACATCCTGACCATCTTCTCCAACGGGAATCGCCTCCCCTCGTTCAATCAGAGCCAGCCCATCCACATAATCCAATCGGCTCGGCTGTCCAACGGCCGTCTGCGTCACCGCAAAGGTATTCTCAGCCATCGCATAACTGACCCCTAACATCTCGGCCGTTACCCCAATTGACCCAAATCGCTCCAAAAACAGGTCGTGACTGTCTGCCCGAACGGGTTCAGAGCAGTTAACAAACAGCCGCATTGATTCGACAGACAATCCCGCCAAATCCCGCGCCCGAACCCGCCTAGCGCAATGGTTGTAGGCAAAATTTGGCAGCCAGCACAACGACCCATCATAACGGCCGATGGCATCAAACAGCATGGCCGGATGGCGCACCCAATCGAACGGCGACATTAATACCAAAGGAATTCCAGCAACTAAGGGCAGCAAAAAGCCAGCAATTAGCCCCATATCATGGTACAAGGGCAGCCAACTAACCACCACATCTCGCTCATTTAAGGCCAAGACCTGGCTGTAAGCCGTCAACTGATTCAACACTGCCCGATGGGACAGGGCCACCCCCTTTTGTAGCCCAGTCGTGCCGCTCGAATGCTGCAACAGGGCAATCTCCTCTCCATCCGTCACATAGCTGTCGACAAAATCATCTTTCAACTGATAGTCTGCAATTTCGGCCGAACTCACCACCTGACAATCAGCCACCTCTGACAGCAGCGGCGCAAAACCATCCGTTGTCAACACCAGCCTTGCCTCAGACAGCTCAATCAACTGCCTTATACTCTCCATATAAACGGCCGCATCTAACTTCTCAGTCAACGTCGGAAACATCGACGGAACCGCCCCAACCAGCATCGCCCCCCAAAAAGCATAAATGCTCTCTAGGTTTTGGGTATGAGCAACAACAACCAACTCCCCTGGCAACACCCCCATATCCTTCAAAACGGCCGCATATCGCACCACATGCCCCCTAAAATCCCGCCGAGAAATCAAAACATCCGCTTTCCCCGTCTCCAAATAAACAATAGCCAACCTATCCCCAAACGCTCCCTCTGCCTGAAGCACACTGGCCTCAAGCAACGACCGCCCATCACCAACCACAATCATAATAAAACAACAACTTCACAATTCATTATTCTCAATTCGTTATTCATTATTTTTAACCTTAGAGGTGACAGTCACTTATTTTTTATCTATTCCCTCCATCACCCGCGCCACCATTTGGTTCAACGTATCCATCTTATCAACCGTTAAATCCGGGTCAGGAATATACACCCCAAACTCATCCTCAACATAAACCCCCAACTCAGCCAGAGCAAAAGAATCCATCAGCCCATCCGAAATAACCTTTTCACCATTTTCCAACTCATAGTCCTCATCTCGGATAAGCTCGGCCGTAATAAACCGCCGCATCTTTTCCCGCACTTCATTTTCGTTCATCACTCTCCAACCTCTTTCATAAGCAATTCAGCTAACAACATCATCCCTTCTGGCGTTAGATGAACGGCCGTATCCGTAAACTCTTCGCCTGGAATGCTATCCCACAAATCCAAATAGGGCCAGCTATTTTCGGCCGTTTCTGCCGCTAACATATCTCGATAACTATCATATGCCCAGCGGGGATAAAAAGCATTGTATCGCAACTCACTATTCTCTCCCCCACTAATAAACATCGGCTCATTCACAATCAGCAATGGTACATCTCCCACCATCTCAACCGCAGCCGCCAACACATCAAATGCCAAATCGTCCTGGTCAAACGGCCGTTCCGGCTCATATCCTTGCCAACTGACATCCGCCTCAAAATCCGACTGTCGCAGTTCAAAATCAGTCGGAATCGCCTGGTCAAGGCCCGTCGCCATCCAAGAGAAGCCATACAATTGCAACCGCAGCAAATCGGCCAACGGCCGTCTTTGCCCCACAATCGTTTGCTCTAAAAAGGACGGCCGTACAAACCGCTCATCCGTCACATCAATCGCTAAACCATATGTCTCAACCAAGCGCTCCATCCGCGCTGAATTATTCAATACCAACGGTGGGGTCAACTGCTTCTCTTGTGGAAACGACTCCAGCGTCACCAACCAAACAATCATATCCGGCTCATAGGCCATCGCCTCATCCAAAATCAATAAATCTTTTGAAATAGCCAAAATGGGATAGCCCAGATTATAGGCCGTGATTTTTCGGCCGTCTGCCGCCACATAATCACCCCTGTTTATCTGCCCCGCCAAGCTATCCTCATTCTCCAACAGCCAGCCCCACGTCCCCGAATCTCCAATCAACAGCAGCCGGAACTCATCGGCCGTTTTCGGCTGGCTCACAACATGGCTGGCAAACATCGCTGGCACATTATTCAAACTCAGGTTATATGATTCAGCCGGATTTTCCCCATAAGGCAGCCGCAAACGGCCTGGAACAACGGCGTTATAAAGTGAAACCCGCCCCACCTGCTCCAGAGGCGTTGTCAGGGCAAAGAGGGCATTCAAGAACAAGAAGAGAACGGCCGCTTTCAACACCACCCTTAGCAAAAATAACCAGCTAACCCGTTTCCCATCATTCATGATAATCCAACCAACAGCCCAAAGAACAACACCGCTTGCCCCGTCTCCGGCAAAACAAACCAAACCCAACCCAAGACCACGTAATGAAAAGTCAGAAACCAACTGCTAAAAGTCCAAATCTGCCGCTGCCAGGGGTCTTTCTGCACGCCTCGATACCATTTCCGAGTGCGATCACTCCACATCTTATGAATGAACAACCCGAAGCCGTGCCAAGCGCCCCAAATGAAGAAATTCCAACTAATCCCATGCCATAAACCAATGATAATCATCGTCGTCAATTGAGCAGACAGAACAATCAAAGCCAATGGCGGTCGGGGTTTGCGGCGCAGTAGATGACGCGATAAGGGTGAAAAGACATAGAACCGCACCCAATCGCTTAAGGTGATATGCCAGCTCTGCCAAAACTCGGCCAAATTAGTGCGGAGATACGGCCGTCTAAAATTCTCCGGCAACCGAATACCCAATAACAACCCAATACCAATCGCCATATCGGTATAACCGCTAAAATCGAAGTAGAGCCGAAAAGCATACCCGTATAACAGCAGCCACCCGCCGCCAACCGAACTAATCTGCTCAACATTCCCCGGCGACAAAGAAAGGCCCATCGCCAAACTATCAGCAATCACGAACTTCTTGAATAAGCCCAACCCAATACGGCCGAATCCCTCCCCCATCCGGGCCGCATCCAATCCCATCATCTCCGGCAACCGTCGCAAATCGGCCGTAAATCGCTCCACTCGGTCAATTGGCCCTGCAATAAAGGCCGGGAAAAAGGTGACATAGATGATAAATTCTCGCAGCGAAACCGCAGGCAGCACCCCCATTTGTTGGTCGCGCAAGGTGTGGAGCAAGCGAAAGGCGATATATGAAAAGCCTAACCAACTTAAGTTAGATACAGATGCCAAAGAAACATCCTGACTGGTCGCTGCTCGCCACCAACCAGCAACGGCCGTCCCTAAAGGCTCACTCTTCAGCAGCACAAACAAGGCCACGATACCGACAATGCTCACTAAAACCAACCGTCGCCGAGAAAATTGACGCTCAAAGCGAGTCGATCCAGCTAAGAATAAACCAACGACAAGCAAGACCAAGCCAACCACCAGCGGATTTGGCGGCCGAGAAGGGGTTAGGCGAAAATCGGCTGGCAGAAAACGATTGAAAGCCATCAAAACGATAACGGCCGTCAACACAATCAACGTCAATCGGTCATCTCTAGTCAGCCGACCGCCCCCGCTATCCGGCTCCGGCTTAACCACCCACCACACGACGACCGACAGCACAATAGTCGTCGTCGGAAAGATATAGTCACTAAATCGAATGGGGAGTGGCGATTGAAGCCAATAGATGGCAGTTAAGCTGAATAGTAACAGCGCCCAAGAGCGGCCCTTAGCTGGCAAGAAGGCGGCATAGAGAACGGCCGTCAACACCGCCAAAGCCACCACCCCTAAATTGAACGTCACGACGAACTGAACCCATTAAAGCCATCAACCACAAGCGCGGGTTCAATCACCTCTTGCCAAACGGCATACAGGCCCAACAAAATGACCAGATTGTGGGTCCCATACCCCGTTTCAAGCGCCTGTGGCATCGAATAATTCCCGTCGAGCGAAGAAGTTAAATGAACGCCATCCTCGCCCAGCCCCCGATTTGGTAGCGTATCGGCCGCTAAATCAAAATCAACCAACGGGACACTGTAATCAGCCGCAATTTGCCGCAGCATCTCATTATTCCGATTCCCCGCCCCCTCATAGCGGTCAGCCTTTGTCACCAAAATAGGAATCACCCCATTTTCGGTCGCAAACACCACCAACTGCCGCATATTCTCATCAAAGATTTCCGCCTCGCTATTGTCGTTGGTGCCGATAAACACCAAAATAACGGCCGGATTATACAGCCGAATCTCGCAAGCAAGAATCGACTCCTCTGCCTCACACCATTCCGGGTCAGCCCAAATCGGGTCGAAAACGGACCAAGAACGCAGCCCCGGCTTTGTGCCAACCCCATAACGCTCAAAAGAGCCGCTGAAATAGTCAATAACTGGGTCAAGATAGCTATAATCACCTAAATCATAGGCCAAGGAATCAAAACGAGTCATCGAGTTTGGCGTGGCAATCAAACTATCTCCAATCTTAGAGAAGCGATTAGAAATACGGCCGACTGCCTGCCCCTCATAAAAAACCACTGACATCGCCCGTTGAACCGCTTCCGGCAAAACAACGATAGAATCCACTGGCAACCCATTCACCATCACCGGAAAGGTTGTCGGCCCCTTACTTATCCGCGTCTGGCCCAAGGTGTTAGGATAAATAACATCTTGCCAGAGCGTATAAAGCATCATCAAGCCGGTCAGGTCTTGAACGGCATGACCGCTTTCAAAGGCGGCATCTTGAGTGTAGTCATTGGGCACGTACTCAACCATATGTATCCCATCCGTGTCCAACCCCCGCTCCGGTAGTGTCTCCGCAATCTGGTCAAAGTCCCAAAGCGGCACCTCATAGGTCTCAGCCAACTCCCGCAAAATAATATTGTTGATATTATCCGGCCCCTCAAAACGGTCAGCCTTCGTCACGATAATGGGCATCACGCCGTTCTCTTGACTGTATTCAATCGCTTTCCGAACGTTAAACCGGAACCCATCTGGTGAGCCTGCATCATTTGAGCCAAGACGGATGATTAAAATAGCCGGATTTCGCAGCCGAAACTCACATTCTAAAATCATCTCATTAGGAAAGCACCAACGTTTATCAGCCCAGAGCGGGTCGAACACGGACCAGGAGTGCAGGGCATTGCGAGAGGAAACGCCATAATCGCCAAAGGAATTGGTAAAATAGTCAACTGCTGGCTGCAAATAATCGTACGGCCCCAAATTCAAGTTATCTTCCCCAAATCGGGCCAACATATGCGGATTCATGGCCGTACTATCCCCCAATATTGAGAAAGTGCCTGGCTCGCGCCCAATCTCTTGCCCCAATTGAAAGACCTCAATCATATGGCTGCGAACGTTGTCAGGAAACTGAATGAATTCCTGAAAATCCAGTCCATTTACTGGAATGGGAACGGGCGTATTGGTTGGCGTAGGCAGTGGTGTAGCTGATGGCTCGGCCGTTTCAGATGGACTATTAGGCGTAGCCGTTTCAACTACCTCCGTAGGTGTTTCTGTAATTACAGCCGCTACCGATTCAGTTGTAATTAATTCAGTTGTAATTGTAGGAACGGCCGTTGCCAACGGCGTATCAACTGCCTCCGGCTGGCTCTGCTCCTCACAAGCAGTCAACAGCGTCAACCAAAGCAGACAAACAGCCAAATATCGCTGGCCAGCCCAAAAAGTCGCCCGGCCTCTATTCACCATACTAAAAGCCGGGCCATCTCTAAAACCCATTAAAACCCTTGATAAATCCATTGGGGCGCACTATCACTAGCCACAATAATCAGCAAAATGAACAACAAGCACAAAAACAGGGCTATAAAATTCTCACGAGAAAAAATCCGCTTCAACATAATAAACCAGCAAACAGTAAGAAACCTGTTAGTGAACGGTGAACGGTGAACAGTTTACAGTGGGCAGTAATTTTCCGAATGCTGCCTACTGTTTACTGCTAACTATTCCACTGTTTACCGTCCTACGGCGCCTCACCGCACCAACGCCATTCGCCATCTTCCTGCACAACCCGATAATCCGCTAATGGAAATTCCGTTTCCTCCGTACCATAAAGGGCCACGATAGTGCCATCACAACGAACCGTGTTCGTCGCTTCCTCAAACACACAGGCCATCTCCTCAATACGCACACCACTAACGCTCTCAAACGACCGTGATTCCCGTTCCAAAACAGCCTCCATCTCAGAACACAACAAGCCTCTCAAAGCCTCGCCGTCACCCTCAACCTTAGCTTGAAGGTAATCTTCCACAGTTTTCGCTGGATCGCCACCACCACCAGCACAGGCCGTTATCAAAATTAGCCCCAAACCCAACAGTGATAAAAGTATAAATTTCCTAATTTCCATTCTCCATAAAAAGTAGCAATAAAGGGCTAATAATAGCCAGTTTTTCCAATCTTTATGTCGATTCTCAGACTCTTATTATGATACCTCAGTCACCAAAATTCACGTAGGGCAATTAACCCCAATTTAGTCAGAATTCCCGCTCGTTTCACCCTGGAATAGAGAGAAGAATCTGCTATTATTTGAGAGTCACTTTTAGTAATCTGTGGAATCCGTTGCCCTTTTCGCAAAAGTCTACAAATCGAACGCATATAATTGTAGAACACCATCAAAGGGACATTTCCCTTTGAGCCTTTGCGTCTTTGCGAGAGCTGTTTTCAAAGGAGGAATAACATGGCATCCAATGATTATCATTTCATCACAAACTGGCGAGTAAAAGGCACCCTAGAAGAAGTAAATGACATTCTTGACGATGCGGCCGATCTAACGCGCTGGTGGCCGGCCGTCTATCTCGATGTTGAGGTATTAGAGCCAGGAGATGAGAACTACATCGGCCGTATTGTCAGTCTCTACACCAAAGGTTGGCTACCCTACACCCTCCGCTGGCAGTTCGAGGTCACAGAATCCAACTACCCTTATGGCTCCACAATCGAGGCCCGAGGCGACTTCAACGGCCGAGGCATTTGGACCTTCCAACCAGACGGCGACTGGGTCAATGTCACCTACGATTGGAAAATAACGGCCGATAAAGGCCTCCTCAAAACCTTCTCCTTCCTCCTCAAACCTATTTTCGGCCTCAACCACGAATGGGCTATGGCCAAAGGCTATGAGAGCCTCAAGCTCGAATTGGCCCGCCGCAGAGCCGTCAACGACATCGCCCTGGCGCTCGTCCCACCACCCCCGCGCCCAACCACCACCTCCCCCATTCCCATGCTCCTCGGAACGGCCGCAGCATTCCTCCTCATGGCCTGGCTGCTTTCAAGATTAACCAGCAGAGAAAACTAATTCCTCTCTATCAACCATTCTCTCTAACTATATTCAAAAAAACTCGTCTATTCTTATGCCTCTCTAACAAAAACCGTGTATCATTCCTAGAAACCAAAACAAACCTAAAAAATTACATATTACTGAAACCACCAATTTATGAGGAGGAACTAATATGGCGGAAGAAACTGCCTATCATTTTAAAGCTGAAATAAAACAACTACTGGACATTCTCGTCCACTCCCTCTACAAAGAGCGCGAGATATTCCTGCGAGAGCTAATCTCCAACGCCTCTGATGCCCTAACTCGGCTCCAGTTTGAGATGCTCACCAACCAGGATGTACTCGACCCCGAAGCAGAATTAGCCATTCACATTGACGTTGTCGGCGAAGATGACGATAAAACCCTGGTCATCAAAGACAGCGGCATCGGCATGACCCGTGAAGAATTAATCCAAAATCTGGGAACTATCGCCCAATCCGGCGCCAGGGAATTTCTCAAGAAAGTCAAGGAAAGTGAAGCCTCAGCCTCCGAAATAATTGGACAGTTTGGCGTTGGCTTCTACTCGGTTTTCATGGCCGCCGACGAAGTGCGCGTCGTTTCCCGCAGCTACCAGAAAGATGCTGAAGCGGCCGCCTGGGTTTCTAGCGGCGGCGAAGAATATCGGATAGAACCCGCCGAAAAAACCGACCGAGGCACCGAAATTCATATCAAGCTCAAATCCGATGCCGACGAATTCAGCAACGATTGGAGCCTCAAACAGATCATCAAACGTCACTCCGACTACGTAAACTACCCCATCTATGTCGGCGAAGACCAGGCCAACCAGCAAGAATCCATCTGGCGCAAATCCCCATCCAGCGTCGAAGAAGAAGAATACAAACAGTTCTACCAGCAATTTAGTCTCGACTTTGAAGAGCCGTTTTCGACCATCCACCTCTCATCTGATGCCCCCCTCCACATTCGGGCCTTGCTCTTCGTTCCAACCAAACGAGAAAAGGGCATTCTCTCTCCCCGCAAAGAGCCAGGGGTCAAGCTCTACTCCCACAACATCCTGATTCAAGAATACTGCCAGGACTTGCTGCCCAAATGGCTGGAATTTGTCGATGGTGTCGTCGATTCCGAAGACTTGCCCCTTAATGTCAGCCGTGAAACCATTCAAAACACTCGCCTCATGCGGCAATTAGGCAAGGTCATTCGTCGCCGGGTCATTAAAGAACTGCAAGAAACGGCCGAAAACGACCCCGAAAAATACCAATCCTTCTGGAATGAATTCGGCCGAACCTTCAAAGAAGGACTCGCCACCGACCCCACTTCCAAAGACGAAATGCTGCCCCTCTACCGCTTCTACTCATCCAAATCAAACGGCAGTCTAACCTCCCTCGACGAATACATCGAGCGGATGCCCGAAGAGCAAACAGACATCTACTATGTGCTGGGCGACGACCGCAAATCTATCGCCAACAGCCCCCACCTCGACCCCTTCAAAGCCCGCGACTTGGAGGTACTTTACTGGGTTGACCCCCTCGACCCCTTCGTTGCCCCCCTCCTAACAGAGTACAACGAAAAATCGCTCAAAAATGTCGATGATGCCAACATAGAACTCCCAGACATTGAAGACGAGGAAACACCAGAAGAAGATAGCGAAGGAACCAATGAAGCCGATTTCAATCGTTTTATCGGCCGTATCGTCACTGCTCTCGGCGACCGTGTCACCGAAGTCCGGGCCTCCAAAGTCCTCCGCAACAGTCCCGTCCGCCTCGTCTCTCCCGAAGATTCTCAAAACAGCGAAATGGAACGCATCCAGCGCATGATGGGCCAAAACTACGAGGTTCCCAAAAAGATAATGGAAGTCAACCGCCGTCACCCCCTCATTAGCGGCTTGGCCCACCTCGCCACCGAAGAACCAGAAAACGAGCTAATCAACCTTTCCATCGAACAGCTCTACGACAGCGCCCTCGTCCAAGAAGGCCTCCACCCCGACCCCGCCGGAATGCTCCCCCGCATCCAACAGCTAATGGAGATTGCGGCAAAGAAATAGGATCGCAGATGACGCAGATGCGGCAGATTGGCGCAGATTTTTAACTATTTATCCGCGACAATCTGCTCCATCTGTTTTATCCGCGATCCCATTCTTTATCTCATTCTCTCCCACGTTTAATAGCAAACAAACTTATTCCCGCTAAAAGCATCATCACAACCCCGATAATTGCCATCAGGCCATTAGGGCTGCTGCCAATGTTCACATCAGACAGAGTGATAGCCGTCGGGGTAGCATTGTATTCGTAGGCGCCCAGGTCGCAGTTGCCAACGCGAGGATAACCACGTTGGTCTGTTGGCAGGCACCAGGCTGCGGAGACACCCAGGTCAATAGCGATTGACCCCATCAACAAAGGATGCGTTGGGGCTTCACCACCATTATTTCCCAGAGGGCCAACGCCCGGGTCCGTTCGGGTTGGTGTGAAATCCCAGGTGCAGCCAGAAGATAAAGCATCCTCAACGATGTTAGAAACCCCAAGCGGATTTTCAAAGGAGCCAAAACAGTCAGGCCCATTGCCGCTGACATCTGTATTGTTCCCGACAAGGGCATGATAAATCGCAAATGAGCCTGAGCCTGTATTAGCCATACCTCCACCTGAAGAACCAGGTTCTGTCACCGAATTTTCGACCAGGGTAACATGGTGCAAGATCATATCCCCTGAACCGGCATGGTGAATTCCGCCGCCATTTACGGCCGCTTGATTGGAACTAATAGTCGAATTGATGATTGATACCGGGAAATTGCTGTTGTTATAAATCGCGCCGCCAGAACCGGATGTTATGCCAAGGAACGTCCATGATGCCGTATTCGTCGCAATCGTACTATTCTGAACCGTCAGTCTCGCATTGGTACTATTATAAATGCCGCCGCCAAAGCGAGCCTGGTTATCCCATATATACACATTATCTAGAACGAGCGTCGAATTATTAAAAATCCCACCACCATTGATGCCAACAGCATTGCCTCTAAAAATAGAGACTTTCGATATCGTAATCAGCATATTCGGCCGACTGGCTACCCCGGTAACTAATACCCGTGTTATACCTTCTAAGAAGGTTCGGCCTGCCCGAAAACCTTCAATGATGACCGGTTCCGATATTAACAGGTTGTTTGAAGGGAAAGTTCCGGCTGGAAGGATAATCGTATCCTGAACGGGTCGAGCGTTGGCTTCATCAACGGCCGCCTGGAATGTACATAAACCACCACTCGTTTCACAAACACCATCCCCATTGAATGAATCACTCTCAGACCCCTCATCATTTACGTAATAGATTTGAGGGGTTATCGCTTCAAAAGCACCCATATCGGCTAAGATGCCTTGTGGGGCTATTGTATTAATCAAATCAACCGTGCTAGCCAGTGTACATTGGTCAACGCTCGGTGAGGCCGCATCGAGATGGTAGTCGCCCCAGGTATTGGTGACGAAGAGGGGGTCCTGGCTGATATTGCCAACGCCAGGCAGAGGAGAACCCTGTGTATTATTACAAACGGCCGTCAAGGTTGGGCTGTTGGCGAAAACGATGTTTCCAGCATTTCCCCAAACGATACTGCTCTGGAAATCGGCCGTTCCACCATCAATATAAATGGAGCGGGCGTTACCCGTAATGGTGCTGTGGTGTGCGAAAAATGAACCATTATCGACCAAAATGCCGTACCCAACCGTCGGGTTATCCCGCACAATCGAATGGGACAAGGTTATGGCCCCACCGGAATAGATTGCCTCACCACTACCAGAAGCAGAATTATTGGTCAAGCCCGTATGTCCCAAATCAGCTGTCCCGGACAAGTTATGAATCGCACCGCCATCGGCCGTTCCATTCAAACCCGCGACATTATCTCTAAGCTCAGAACAGTAGGTATTGGCGGGCAGCGCCTTCGGATCACAACTGCTGAAATCGCTGTCCAGGTTAAATTGGCCGCTGCCTATGAAAACTCCGCCGCCCCTGTCACCAGCACGATTATTGTTGATAAGTAGATTTTGACCATTGACCTCGCCACTGCCGATATAAATGCCACCCCCCAGACTGTTACCAACCAATGCTTCATTATTTTCGATGGTGCTGTTGGAGATGTCTAAACTGCTCATGAAACCAACATAAATACCGCCGCCTTGGTCTGCCTCATTCCCAATTATCTGACTATCCGATACCAGTAAGGTAACATTGCTCGATAGGTAAATGCCGCCGCCATCTCGGTCTGTCGTATTCGACATGACAACACTATTTTGGATAGAACCGCTATTCCTAATACATATTCCCCCACCATTACCGCCGGTCGAATTATTCATTTGAACAAGGCTGTCAACTAAGGTCAAGGTCGCATTCGACCCCGAATCGATGCCCGCACAACCACTACCCGGTCCATTATTCTCAATGGTAACATTTGTCATGACAGTTTGACCCCCGAACATTTGTATGCCCTTGACACTGTTACTAGCGATGCTACCACCAGTCATATTAAGCTGAGTGCCTGCATTGCCGCTAACAGATACACCTATATTATTAAACTCGATAGTTGTATTGTCTATAGTCGCAATACCATCCGTACATAAACCAATTGAGGGCTGGTTGGTAATCTGTGTACCATCCATCGTTATCGTACTGCTACTGTCGGCATCTACACCGCATAAGCCATCATTACCAGACACAATTCCGCCCATAAAAGTGGCATTACCGGGCTGCAATTTAACACCATCCCCATTTAGGTTGTCCTGAATGGCAGCCGTTCCGTTCACAAAAAGATTCGCGTTGGCGATGTTTATTCCTGCGGCAAAAGTACCGGCGGATGAATCGAAATTATCACGAACGGCCGAACTACCATTCATCGTAACAGTGGCAGAGGACAAAGCATAGACAGCGCCTCGCCAACCATCGTTAAAGGCAATAAGGCTACTGTCGTTCAAGGTCAACGAGCTAGTTGCACCCGTTATCTCAATGCCGCCAGCCCCATTGTTTGACTGGTTCGGTGTTCCCGTATTGGATGTCTGACCAATCACGGCCGAATCCCATAACGTCACAACCGCACCATTAGTAGCATAGGCACCACCACCAGACCCTGTTATAGCGATATTATTTTCATTCTGGCTGTTATCTGACATTGTAAACGTGCCGCCGTCTAAATAGACTCCGCCGCCGTCATTTTGGGCGGAGTTGCTCCGCATACTGGCCGTGAAGCTCATCGACAAGGTGCTGCCGTCCAGGTAAGCGCCGCCACCATCATCACCGGCCGAATTTCCATCCCTGGCAGTGCCGAGCGGACGGCCGATATCGGATGAATCCCGCATAAGGATAGACGAGCCATTGGCCGCATAGATGCCGCCACCATCCTGAACAGCATCATTTTCGTCAACCTTGCTAAAGTTCCACATCGTCAGACTGGTATTATCCAAGTAGATGCCGCCGCCCTGATCGGCCGTGTTCTCCACAATCTCGCTGTTGTTATACTGGTTCATCGTACTGTCTTGCAGGTAGAATCCGCCCCCTTTTCCACCTGTCGTCGTAGCATTGTTATCAATATCAGCATTGCCAGAGACAACAAGCGTTGACCCATTAACGGCATGAACGCCGCCACCGTTCCGGGCCAGGTTGCTTCGCACAATCGAGAAATGCCACAAATTCAAGCTGCTGCTGTCCAAAGAGATAGCTCCGCCGACTGTGTTGACCAGCCCGGAGGTCTCATTAAAGATGAGGAAAGCATTATCCCGAACAGTGACGAAAGAGCCATTTCCAGCAAAGATTCCAGCGCCGTTTTCGGCCGAATTTCCTGTCGCATTCGAGGTATTCCACATCGACAGGGTGCTGTTGTCCAGATAAACACCGCCGCCCTCATTGGCGCTGTTCTCCAATAGTCTGGCATTGCTAAACATCGTAATCGAACTACCACTAAAGTAGATGCCGCCTCCCTGATCCAGACCGCCGCTGGTATTGTTGTCAAATACCTCGGCGTTATCAAACATATCCAGTGTGGCACCAGTGATGCCATAGATGCCAGCGCCACTTTCGGCCGTGTTGCTCACCACAGTGACATCCGTTCGAAGGTCAAGGTTCGCGTTATTCAAATAAGCGCCACCACCAATTGAATTTGTTCCGAGAGCGGAATTTAACAAAAGGGTAGAATCACCTTGAACGTTAATCGTTGCGCCGCCAGTTGCCGCAATGCCACCCCCATCATCGGCTCTATTATTTGAAATCACCGTGTCATCAATTCCAACAGTCCCGCCGTTCACGTATAGGCCGCCACCATTTGAACCGGCTTGGTTGTTATTAATCAAGGGAGAACCAACCGTAGTTAGGCTACTGCCGTTTGTCATGTAGATTCCCCCACCATCGATGGATGCAAGATTATCATTAATACCAGAACTGGCCCGCATGATAAGGGAGGCATCTTCGAGGTAAACGCCGCCACCCAGGCCGCCAGCCGCTTCATTCCCATCAATCGAACTGGTATCCCACAAATCAACAACAGCGCCGCCGTTTGCAAAGACCCCGCCGCCACTTCCTGCTTCATTATAGCTGATGTTGCTGTCATTTATCATGGTGAGGATGCCGCCGTTCAAGAAGATACCGCCCCCACCGCCGCCATTTGTGTTGTTGAATGGCCCAAGAATGCTGGCATCCAGGGTGACATTGCTATTGGTCGCATGAATGCCAGCCCCGACCCCACTAAACCCATTCAGGACGCGAACTTTTCGCAATGTCACATCAGAATCAACGATTGTCATCCCTCTTGTAGTGTCATCCCCATTGATGGTAACGAAACCAGTTGCGGCAAGTGTCGTACAGTTGCTGGTTGCGGGCTGGATGGTCAGGTCTTTGTTATTAATGGTCACTAATTCAAAATAAGAACCGGGCGTGACATAAATGGTATCGCCAGAGGAAGCGGCTGCGACAGCATCTGAAATTGACTGATAGGTGCATGGCGCACCATTTATGGACACAAAATTACCAAGCACCGTGAAGTCAGCATCCGAAATATCAAAAAAGATATTATTTGAACATTCTATTTTTATACGCGCCTGAGAAGAGGTAATGTTCGGGAAATTAATAACGGCGCTACCATCGTTTGGTGTGTTGCTTAAAGCGGCCGTAAAGGTCTGGCCCCCATCCAGTGAACGGAGAATGTTGACATTGGTGCAGTTTACCGGGGCCACGTTGGTAGAAGCAACCGACCAGGTAACGATCGTGGACGCACCAGGATTAATAACCTCACCTCCATTCGGAAATAAGATTTGAAATGGGCCAGCGGCGCTAGTGACGTTAAAAGACATCTGATCATAATCGACGCCGCGACGGCCGTCTCGCACCGTCAGCCGGAAAGTCAATGTCCTGTCATACGTGGGCAGCAGCTCACCAAGCGTCTGGGTGCCGACCAAAATATCACTCAACTGTGGAAAAGTTCGGGAAGGGTCGGTCGTTGGCGGAAAGGAGCGGAAAATCGGCGCATCACCCACAGGAGAATTCGGTGAGCCAGCAGGACCAAGATTAAACTGTTCCCAGCTATAAGTAAGCGAATCGCCATCACCATCACTCCCCGACCCCGATAATGTAAACGGCGTCTGATATGGAATTGTAAACCCACCTGTACCCGCATTAGCAACAGGCGGCGTATTGACAAGCGCTTCAACCAAGGCGCAACTATTACCAGCGCCAACAGTCGTAAAGTTCACCACCTCATCAAATGTCACGCTGTGGAAAAACGGATCGTGAAAACTCTGAATAGTATCCGGCGAGCATAAAGACGCATACGACATAACCGTCGTCCCACTTCCAGGCTCATAGGCAGTTGAAGCAGAATATTGGCCCGGCACACAGCCACCCGAACTACTATTCCAGGTATGGTTAGCGCCAAATTGGTGGCCGGTCTCATGCCAGAAAACCTCTTCAAAATAGGCATTAGTCGCACCATCAGTGCTGGTTCTGCCCCTGGCCTTGGTCGCCCCGCACACATTGCCAACCCCGGCAACACCGCCATTGCCGTTATGGGCAAACAAATGACCAATATCATAGTTCGCACTACCAATAACAGTATCAATAGTCGCTTGATTGGCCTCAAGCATGAGGGAGCCGGTATACGGGTCGGTCGCTGGATTGTTAAACAGGAGAAGGTCATTATTAGCGATTAACAACAAACGAACTGCCGCCTCCTGTTCATATATCAGTCGGGCATTGTTGACCACACTCATCACAACGGCCAAAACGGCCGCATCTGAACCACCATTGTTTTGATAAAACTCCCCCGTCGTCGCAACAGCAATCCGATAAGTCCGCAGCTCATCACCCGTCAACATATCAACTTCCGTAACTGTATTCATTGAATGGCTCGGTCCCACGTGGCGGTCTATAAAGGCTTGTATTGGCAGAGGGACATCATGCTTGTAATAGCTCTGGTAATATCGGCCGTCCTCATCTTGAACCGGCTTAATAAAAATCGTACCCCGTTGGCTAATTATCATGGCGCTAAAACCAAAAGGCGTAAACGTAATCCGGGTCACGGCCGTCTCATCATCCACCCCATACCCGACATAACTCTTAAAATCAGGATACCTATCCGCCAACCCTTGCTCCATAATCGGCGACTCAAGCAGTTCAAATACCCCAAAATCCCCCTCCGGCAGCGGCAAAGAAACCGTCAGCCCAGCTTGCGCGGCAATTGAAAAATCCTCCAGCGGAACTTCGGCCAATCGCTGTTCCAGTGCGGCCGCATTCATCTCAATATAATGAGCGCTGACAGGCTTATCACCCCCCTCAATCGTCCCCTCAGCCGCCGCAGGCACAAACCCATCTCCCACCGTCTGCCAAATTGGCCCTTCAGCCGAACTACTTTGCCCCATCGCAATCTGCCGCAACCCCATCAACAAAACAAACGCAACCATCAAACTAATCACAACACTTTTCGTCTTCATGCGCTTAACCACTCCTGTTTCTTCGCCATGTATAGGATATCCAGCCGTTCAAATCAGCCGTCATCAACAAAAATCACCGCCAATCCAAACCATCCTCCATACCCTACCAAATCAAACGCTTCAAAAACGCTTAAAAAATGACCCAATTAATATTGACATCGGCCGAATAATCATGTAGGCTGATTTTATATGACTAAACAGCACCAATTCTTCGGTCAAACGGCCGCAATCATGATGGACGAACTAAACTTACCTGACCGGAGTGTGTCTGGTAAGCGATTATTATGTTAAGTTTGTAACTTAATCAACCCCCTTTTAGTAATGGCAAGGCCACGAGCGCACCCCGCTCGTGGCCTTTTTTTTATGGTCAATCACAACTGTTTAGAAATCAAAAAAATTCGTGTATTCGATGCAAAAAATCGAGGAACCCATGTTCAAAAATGGTATGAAAACATTTACAATAATCTGGTTCGGTCAATTCGTCTCCCTCATCGGAACTGCCATGACCCGCTTCGCCCTGCTCATCTGGCTCTTTGAGGAAACTGGTCGAGCGACTGATGTCGCCTTGCTCGGTTTCTTCTCATTCGTCCCCTTCGTCCTGGTCAGCCCCATTGCTGGCGTCTGGGTAGACCGCTTCGACCGCCGAAAAATTATGGTACTGGCCGATATGGGCGCAGGCATTATGACCATCGGCCTGCTGGTTTTAATCAACAGCGGCAATTTACAAAGCTGGCACCTCTTCCTGGTTCAAGCCCTCACTGGCATCTTTGAAGCCTTTCAAATCCCGGCCTATATCGCCTCAACCACCATGCTCATCCCCAAAAAACAGTATGTTCGCGCTGGCGGTATGCGCTCTCTCGCCACCTACGCCTCCCAAATTGCTGGCCCTGTTCTTGGCGGCGCTTTATTAACCTTCATCGGTTTAAGGGGTGTTATGAGCCTGGACATCATCACCTTTTTCATCGCCATGGGTACATTGCTCATCGTAAAAATTCCAAAACCGCCTGTCTCCGAAGAGGAGAATGAGCAAAAAAACACCTGGCAAGAGATTCGGCTCGGCCTCAATTTCATCTGGCAGCGACCCGGATTACGAGGCTTATTAGTCATCTTAGCCGGCGTTCATTTCTTCGCCGCCCTAACCTACTTCGCTATCATGCCCGCCCTTGTGCTGACCCGCAACAACGGTGATGAGCTGGCCCTGGCGACTGTCCAGGCTGCCCTAGGTCTAGGCGGCGTCGTTGGCAGCCTCGTTCTCAGCGCCTGGGGTGGCCCCAAACGACAGATACACGGCATCTTAGCAGGCGCGGCCGTTTCATTCTTGAGCGGCGACTTTCTCTTTTCAATCGGCCGTTCTGTCCCCGTCCTGGCCTTTGCCGCCTTTTCCGCCGCCTTCTTCATCCCCTTCATCGTTGCTTCCAACCGGGCCATCTGGCAGGCAAAAGTGCCCCCATATCTTCAAGGCCGCGTCTTTGCCGTCCAAAATATGTTCCAAACAGGCTCAATGCCCCTTGGCTATCTCCTGGCTGGCCCACTGGCCGACCGGGTCTTTGAACCTGCGATGGCAGCCGAAGGGGCGCTTGCCTCCACCTTTGGATGGCTCGTAGGCGTAGGCCCAGGGGCTGGCATGGGTCTCATGTTTTTGGGAACGGCCGTCTTCGGAACCGTCATGAGCATCACTGGCTACCTATTCCGCTCCATCCGCAATGTGGAAAACGATTTACCTGACCAGGATGATTTAATTCTCGCCAATGTCTACTCAAATTAGGAGGCTGAGGCGTACGTTTGCAAAAAAGATTCAACAAACTCTTGTATCTTTCCCTGGGCATTACGAACGGTGTGTAGCTCGCCCCTCTGGGCAATGTCTTCCAATGATTCTGATAGATTCTGGATGTTCTGACCAGCCCAATAGACGTCTTTCCAATATCGGCCGTTCATCTGCCGCAATCGAGCTTCATTCAACAGCTTCTCAGCCACCAAGTAATTGCTGCGCCGGAAATCTTGAGGGATAAAACGAGGCATATGCCAGGGCAGTTCATATCGTTCACTCAACTTCAGCAACGTTTTATAAATCGGTTTTGTATACGAATCAGGTGGCCCCGGAAGTCCATCGTATGTTGGGCTTCCGGGCGTAAACTGATAAAGCTGGGCATATCGAGGCAGCAGGTCGGGGTAATGTGCCTCAAGTTTCTCCAAAAACCATCTCGCTTGCATATCACGCATAGACATGCCACCGCCGAAAAGTAAATAGTCAGCCTTTGCCGCTTTGGCCGCCTGGAACAAGGCTTCTAAATCGGCTTCGCTATCGGTCAAAAATGGTACAAGAGGAATAAGCAGCAGGCCCACTTGAACGTGGTCGGTCTGTTCCTTCAATTGGGCGATAGTTTCCAAACGCCGCTGGGGACTGGGCGAGCGGTTATCAAGGAATTTTGCGATATCGGGCTGCATAGTAGTGACAGTTACCGAAACCGAGCACCAGCTTTCAGCCCCCACCTGCTCTAGTAATTCGGCATCCCGCAAAACGAGCGTCGATTTGGTCGCAATATGCGCCGGGTAAGCGTGTTTGGCCAAGACTTGTAGGATTTTTCGGCCGTTTTCATACACCTTCTCCGCCCCCTGATAAGTATCTGTCACCGTCCCCAAACCGACCACATCCGGCAGCAATGTTCGAGCGCGGCTCAAGCGCCTATCCAGTTGTTCAGCCGCCCCTTGCTTAATCACAATCTGATTCTCAAAATCCTCCGGCATATGGTACTTCGCACTGCGGGCATCACAGTAAACACAACCAAAGAGACAGCCATTATAAGGATTGATAGAATACCGATCCCAAAACCAGCTATCAATGAACTTCTTCTTATTGAGGATTGATTTGAACTGCTTCTCAGTAAAGGTGGGCATCAGTCTGCTCGTTGGGTTCGTTCTTTCGGCCGTTTTCAACCCCGTTCTAATCTTCCCCATAATCGGCCCACTAATCGTCCCCTGTGGCAGCGTGGCTAATTCCGCTTTCATCATCTGGGGATGAAACTTAGCAATCGTTTTCAAGCCCCAACCAATCCCTCGCTGTACCTGAAAATCCTTGCTATCCGCTTCTGTCAACAAAAGCGCTAGCGTTGTTTGCACTTGCGGAGCAGCCAACCCCTTCTTGGTGGCATAATGTCCGGCAACACCCACCGCCCGCCGCACCCACCTATTTTCATGTGCAAGATATTTTCTCAATAGAGGTAAGACCGTCCTGAACTGGGTCAGTAAGCCATGACCAAAGACCCGTTCGCCGAGGTGGTCACAATGATACCAGGTGTCGCCTTTTACAATGCCCTCAACGGCCATCGTCATTGCTTGGGATGGGGCATTCGACAGCTGAAGTTGCAGCAGCTTCCCGGCCACCACACTGCTGCCATGCGCTTCTCTCCCCCATAAACCATTAATCGTCTTAAGTTGAGCTTCATCAGACAGACAGCCAAACAATGTTTCAGCCACAAACTCAAGTAAGGGGAATTTGACCTTATGGGCCAGTAGCTCCATTTCAAGCACCTGCCAAAACTTGTTCTCATGCCCTTGAGCGTCGTGCAAACACAGCAATTCAGCTACCTGCTGGACATCGGCTTTTCTAGTAATGGTTCGTTGGGTCATGCGGCTATTATACCGCTTCGGTACAAATATTAACCCCGTGCTGGAAGCGGCAGCCAGGAACGGTTCATCTGGCCCTTATAGCGAGATTGCGGCCGTATTATCCGTCCTTCTCGCTGTTGTTCAAAACAGTGGGCCAGCCAACCCGCCGCCCGACTCAAGGCAAAGGTTGGCGTAAACAGATCCGTCTCCAACCCCAGACCATGCAATAGCAAAGCGGTGTAGAATTCAACGTTGGTCTGTAACCGACGGCCCGGTTTATATTCATCTAAAAGGCTAACGGCCGTCTCTTCGACCGCCCGCGCCAGGTTATACAAAGCCATATCGCCGCCGCCTCGAAACATCTTTTCAGCCGCCTTCGACAAAACCTCTGCCCTCGGATCGCGCACCTTATAAACTCGATGACCGAAGCCCATCAACCGTTCCCCCCGTTCCAACTTGGCCCGGATAAATGGGGCGGCATTATCTGGCCTGCCAATAGCAAAAACCATATCCAAGGCTGGCCCCGGCGCACCACCATGAATTGGCCCCTTTAAGGCCCCGATAGCCCCAACAACGGCCGAAACCAAATCCGATTCCGTCGCCACAATCACCCGCGCCGCAAAGGTCGAGGCGTTTAATCCGTGGTCTATCACCGTATTAAAATAGGTTTCTAATCCTCGCACCAGGGCTGGGTCAGCCCTTTCACCCGTCAACATATAGAGATAGTTAGCCGCTTGCCCCAAATCCGTTCTCGGCTCAATTGGCGCTTGTCCCTGCAACAGTCGCCAATATGCGGCCACAATCACGGGCAAACGAGCCACAATCATCAAAGCCAACTGTTCATTAGACCGATTCTTCTTAACTCCCAGCTCCAATGTCCCCGCTCCCATTCGCAAGGCATCCATGACTGGCATCTGTTCAGCCGCCGCCGCCCGTAGTAAAGCCAACGTCGCTGGCGACAACGGCCGTTCCGTTCCAATCTCCGCCTTAAAATCCTCTAACTCAGCCCCCGTCGGCAGTCGGTCGTGCCACAACAAATAGACCACCTCTTCATGGCCCGCCGTTTCCGCCAAAAACTCGACCGGAAATCCAGCAATAATCAATTCTCCCTTCAGGCCATCGACGCTGCTCAAATTCGTTTCCGCTGCCACAACGCCCTGCAACCCCGGCACAAAATGCCCATTTTTCTCAGACACAATTATCTCCTAAAGTTTTCTTACAATAATTTCTCACAAAATTCGATTTGACCAATCAATCATAGTGGCATAATATATAGTTGATTTCTAGTTGTCAATATTGATTTAATAATCAATATATCTGAGTTTCAATTGTCATTCCGAAAAATATGGACCAACCAAACCGATTCCTAACCGCCAAAGAAGCGGCCGAACTCCTCAACATTACTATCCCCACTCTCTACGCCTACGTCAGTCGCGGCCTCATCCGCTCCGAACCAACTGGCGCCAAAAAACGAACCAACCGCTACCACGCCGAAGACATTCTCCGCCTAAAGGAACGTCAGGAACAACGCCGCAACCCGGCTCAAGCCGCTGCAAGCGCTCTCCACTTCGGCCAACCCGTCCTCGAATCGGCCATCACCCTCATCGCCGACGGCCGTCTTTACTATCGCGGCCATGATGCCATTACCCTGGCAAGAACCTACACCCTTGAAGAAATCGCCGTCCTCCTCTGGGATGAAATGGCCGACCAGCCTCCGCTGTGGCAAACAACAGCCGCCAACCTCTTCTCAAACACCTTCCTATCCCTTCCCTACCATTTCAAATCCATTCAACAAAAAATCAAAGACCTCACCCCAATGGAGCAGTTCCAAATCTTGCTCCCTCTCGTCGCCGCCAGCGACTATTCAGCCTATGATTATCGCCCCCAATCCGTTCGCCAAACCGGAGCTAAAATCCTGAACCTCCTCGCCGCCATTGCTAGTGGAAACACCTCAAACAAAAATACAATCGCAGCCACCCTACAACAGGGCTGGCTGCCCCAAGAACCCCAGGCCGAAAAATGGCTCAACGAAACCCTCATCCTCTGCGCCGACCACGAGCTAAACCTCTCCGCCTTCACCGCCCGCTGTGTCGCTTCCGGCGAAACCACCCTATACGGCGTTATCTCCGCCGGGCTAGCCGCCCTCCAAGGAGCCAAACACGGTGGCTTCACCGACCGGGTTGAGAGCTTGTTTCGAGAGGTCGCAGTCCCTGAACAAGCCCAAACCATCCTGAAAAACAGGCTCAAACGAGGCGACGCCATCCCCGGCTTCAGCCACCCGCTCTATCCCAAAGGCGACCCTCGCGGCCAAGCCCTGCTTGCCCTGGCAGAAAAAGCATGTCCCAATTCAACGGCCGTTCATCTGTCCCACGCTATCGCCGCCGCCACTATGACCCTCATCGGCCAGCACCCAACCCTCGACTTCGGTCTCGTCACCCTTTCCAACGCCCTCAATCTCCCCTCCGGCAGCCCCCTGGCCCTTTTCGCCATCGGCCGTACCGCAGGCTGGATCGGCCATGCCCTCGAACAACAAACCCTCAAACAACTCATCCGCCCCCGTGCCAAATACACTGGCCCCACCATCAAATAAAAACCCATCTGGTACTACAAAACAAACCAAATCTGGCTCTTGCTATAGAACCAACGGCCATTTACTATAAGGATTATAGTGAACAGTTTGCAGTTAGCAGTACAGCAGTAAATGACCCAAACCACTGCAAACTAACCACTGTTTACTGACTACAGACTACTGTCCAAGAACTACTGATACTAAGGAAACCCCATGTCAATCAACTACGCCACTCGACCCCGCACGGCTGTCCGCCGCGACGACCGTCAAGTCAAAGATGAAGAATGGATTCGCGCCCTGCTGCACCGCGCCCCCGTCGGCTATCTGGCCACCATTTACGATGACCAACCTTTCATCAACAGCAATCTCTTTGTCTACGACGAAGCCGCCCATGTCATCTATATGCACACTGCCCGCAAAGGCCGCACCCAATCCAATCTCAGCGGTAACGGAGAAGGTAAGATTGCCCACAAGTCCGAAGAAGCGCCAAAGGTGTGTTTCACCATTTCCGAAATGGGCCGCCTTCTGCCTGCCCCAGAAGCCCTCGAATTTAGCGTCGAATACACTGGCGTGGTCGTCTTTGGCCGGGGCGAAGTTATCGCCGACCGTCAAGAAGCGACCAGCGGCCTCCAACAACTCCTGGACAAATACGCCCCTCACCTCAAACCCGGCCGCGATTATCGGCCCATTGTTGAAGAGGAGCTAAAGCGAACGGCCGTCTTTCGCATCACCATTGAAGAGTGGACGGGCAAAAAGAAAGAAGTCGCCCCCGACTTCCCCGGCGCATTCTATTACGGCACAACCGAAAGCGACGCAGATTAACCAATTACACCAACAATGTGTCAATCAAACTCACGCAAAGCCGCCAAGGAAAACCTCTTTTCTTTGCGCCTTTGCGTGAGCCTTTTATAGTAACTAACTATTTTCTGCGGCGCAGTATAGCCTTTTCCAACTCTACCAAAAACAACATCAAGCCACCCAATCCAACGCAGAGCAGTAGTTCCATGAAGCTAAGGGGCGTTATTTGGAAAAACTGGTCTAAGAATGGCACATAAATAGCCAGCAATTGCAGGACGGCCGTTACGACAACCAACCCCAATAAGACTGGATTCGTCAGCAGGCCCAGCGAAACCAACGACTCCTCTGTTGAGCGCGACCCCAACGCCTGCCCCATCTGCATAAAGGCCAGAGTCGTAAATATCATCGTTTGCCAGCGAACATCGGCCGGATTCGCCTCATCGCGGAAAAACACCCCCACCGCCAACGCCACCAGTCCAATTACTAACCCCACCCAAATAACATGGCGCGTCAGACCACCGCTAAACAAACTTTCCTCCGGGCTGCGCGGCCGCCGTTTCATCGTGTTTGGTTCCGCCGGTTCAACACCCAGCCCCAAGCCTAACAAACCATCTGTTAGCAAATTAAGCCAGAGCAGTTGCAGGGGCAGCAAGGCTACATTCATCCCCAAAAAGGGAGCCAGCAGCATCACCAATACCTTGCCCGCATTGCCCGCAATAGAAAACTTCACAAAGCGCCGAATATTATCATAAATAACCCGTCCCTCCTCAACGGCCGACACAATCGTCGCAAAGTTATCATCCAGCAGTACCATCTCCGACGCTTCCTTAGAAACATCCGTCCCCGTAATCCCCATCGCTATCCCGATATCCGCCCTTCGCAGCGCAGGTGAGTCATTCACCCCATCCCCCGTCATCGCCACCACTTGCCCCTGTCCCTGCAACGCCTCAATAATTCGCAGCTTATGCTCTGGCGTCACCCTGGCATAAACTGACACCTCCTGAACCATCTCCGCCAACGCCTCAGCCGACATACGGCTTAAATCTAACCCCGTTTTAACGCGCATATTGTCGCTGATGCCTAAGTCATGGGCGATAAAGCGAGCCGTCAAAGGATGGTCGCCCGTAATCATAATCGGCCGTATTCCTGCGCTTTTACAGGTAGCAACAGCCGCCTTCACTTCCGGCCTCGGCGGGTCAATCATCCCCGACAGCCCAATAAAGACCAGATTATCCTCATCCGGTTTCATATCCGTCTGCCAACGAAGGGCCAGCGCCAAAACCCGCATCCCATTTTGGGCCATGTCTTCATTAGCGGCTTCAATTCGCAGCCGCCAACTGTCGTCCAGGGGAACGGCCGTCCCATTCAGCCAAATCATCTGACACAAAGACAACATCCCATCCACCGCCCCCTTGGTAAATGAAACAAGCTCAGTTGGGGCCTCCGCCAATGAACGGAGTGAGCTTGGCAATTGTGTGTAATCCTGTGGCAAACGATGAACCGTCGTCATGCGTTTTCTATCCGAGTCAAAAGGCAACTCGGCGACCCTCGGTAGCGCCTTTTCAAGCTCACTTTTTCGTAAATTTGCCTGTGTCGCAGCCACCAACAATGCCCCTTCAGTCGGGTCGCCAATAGCCGGATAACGGCCGCTTTCTGGGTCTGGCTGCAACGAAGCATCATTACACAACGCCCCTGCCGCCAGTGTCAAACCAATCTCAGGTGGCTGGACGGCCAATAAATCATCCGTGTCATCTGTCGCCCGCAGCGCCGCTCCCGGCTGCTTGGCCGTTCCTTGCAATTCCAGAAGATGTCCAGCCACATCAATTATCGTGACTGTCATCCGGTTCTCAGTCAATGTCCCTGTTTTATCAGAACAGATCGTTGTCACTGAACCAAGAGTTTCAACGGCCGGGAGTTTGCGAATCAGGGCTTGTCGCCGGAGCATTCGCTGGGCGCCCAACGCCAGGGTCACTGTCACCACCGCAGGCAGCCCCTCTGGTACAACGGCCACGGCCACCGAAACGGCCGTTAGAAACATCTCCTCAACGCTTTCCCCGCGAAGAACGCCAATAATCATCACCAGAATCGCAACCACCACCCCGCCCGCCGCCAACTGCTTGCCGACCTGATCCAACCGCCCTTGCAAAGGGGTCATACCCGACTCAACACTTTGCAACAGCGTCGCAATCTTGCCCAACTCCGTATTCATCCCCGTTCCGGTCACAACGGCCGTTCCCCGCCCATAGGTCACAACCGTCCCCATGTAGGCCATGTTTCGCCTATCTCCCAAACTTACATCTTCCCGCTCCAATGGCTCAGCATGTTTTTCGACTGGCTCCGATTCCCCCGTCAAGGCAGCCTCCTGAATCCTCAGATTAATGCCCTCAACTACGCGCAAATCGGCCGGAATCGCATTACCCGCTTCAAGCAGCACCACATCACCTGGCACAAGCCGCTTCGCTGAAATCTCGACCAGTTCCCCTTTACGCCGAACCCGCACCAAGGGTACAGCCAACCGCTTCAACGCCGCCATCGCCTGTTCTGCTCGATATTCCTGATAAAAGCCCAGCAGCGCAAATAAAATAACAATCGCCGCAATAGCGGCCGTTTCCGTCACCTTGCCCAAAAGACCAGATACGACAGCGGCTGCAATCAAGATAAGCACCATCGTATTGGTAAATTGAGCTACCAGCAGCTTAACAGGCGAAACCCCACCCCCCTCCTTCAGTTCGTTCGGACCGTACTGGTCGATTCTTGAAGCTGCCTCTGCATCACTAAGCCCCTGTTCAACATCTACATTCAACGTCTCAACAACGGCCGAAACGGTCTCAGTATGCCACGTTTTTTGGTCCATAAATCATCCATTCACTCATGCTAGAAAATTCTAAGTTGATTATCATAGGTCAACCAGCCTGATCATAATCACTAGGCAACCTAACGACAAGAAAAAGTGCTATAATCATTCCAAATTGAGGAAATCTGATGCACCCATATTTGTTGCCCTTAAAAGAATTATTTGACCAAAATGCCGACCCAGAAACGGCTGCACCGATGAAGCAATACATGCGCCAACAATTCGACTATCTGGGCCTCAAAACACCCCAACGAAGAGCGCTGCTAAAATCATTCCTGGCCCAATATAGTCTGCCACCAACAAGTGAACTCGAAGAGATTATCCGCCAATTATGGGCTATGCCTGAACGAGAATTCCAGTATGCTGCCATGGACATCCTCGACCGCCGCCAGAAGAAATTAACGCCAGACCATGTTCCATTAATACAACACCTCATTTTAACCAAATCCTGGTGGGACACCGTTGATTTACTCGCCACCCATCAAATCGGCCGTCTTTTCATCAAACACCCCGAAATCCGCGACCAACACATCAGCCGCTGGCGCACTTCCGACAACATCTGGCTCCGCCGCACCACCCTCCTCTTCCAATTCCCCTGCAAAGCCAATACCGATGAGGCCCTACTCTTTTCTCTCATAGAAGAAAACCGCGATTCAGAAGAATTCTTCATTCAAAAAGCGATGGGTTGGGCCTTGCGTGAATACTCCAAAGTCAATGCCCAGGCGGTTATCAACCTTGTCATCCGAACCGATCTCCCCAAACTAACTGAACGCGAAGCCCTCAAATGGCTCCATAAGAACGGTTATATTGATTATTCCATGAAAACCCACCTGCCATGATGCCTCACTCAAATGTCACCCAAAAACGACTTCCCTGGCTGCTGCTCATTCCCCTCATCCTAGCCTGCAACCTACTCACCAATACCCCAGAACCAACAGCCGCCCCAACCCTAAAACCCAACCTTGCCGCCGCCCGCTTCCTTCGCGGCTGGGCCGCCTACCTCCTCGACCCCAACGACCCAACCGCCCTGGCAGACGTTCAACAAGCGGCCAACCTCGCTCCCAAAGATGAATTCTACATCAACGCCGCAGCTTACCTACGTCCCTGACCTTGTTATATCAGAGACTCTATGAGTGTACAGGGTTCAAAGCAGTAAAGAGTGATAGCTTTCCCTATCTGAAATGGCTGTTCGACTTTAGCCGAACGACGACCATAGTGTTAAAATTAAGTTACGATTGAGGCATCGCTAAAACCTAAAAACACGGTCACTTACTGTCCACCGTTCGCTTTTTCATAGGAGGAACACCCAATGCCTGACTGGTTCTACCAACCGCTCTACAAACCAATCGTCACCAACACACTCTCCGGCGAACATGCCCGCCGCCTGACAATGGGCGCGATGGGTTTTCAATCCCGCTTTGGCCTCGGCCGTTTCATCTTCAGTCTCCTGGCCGACACCCAACGGCCGTTCAACCTCCCCCCCGATTCCCACGTCTACGCCTTCGGCCTCTCCTTCCCCTCCCCAGTCGGCCTGGCCCCCAAAATTGACATCGAAGCCAAAGCCCTACCCCTCTGGCCCGAACTGGGTCTTGGCTTCCTCCAGGTTGGCCCGGCCGAAAAAGAGCAAGTTGCCAACCAATTTACGACCAACCCCCGCCTCCTAAAAAAAGTAAACGGCGTCGTTGCCAGCGATTCGGCTGGCGCACCCTCGGCTTCGGCCGTTGCTGATTCCGTCAGCCAAAGACAGTCTTTGGTTGAAGTGCCTGTCGGCATCGCCCTCAAAGGCGACCACTTACTAGATGCCCTAAACGATGTCAAAGAAAAAGTAGATTTCATCTCCCTTCCAGGCAGCATTGCGGCCGACCCCGCTCTGCTCCAATCACTCCGAGACGCGACCCATAAGCCCCTGCTCATTCGCCTTGCGGCCGACCTGCCCAAAGCCGAGCTTGACCAGTTAATTGAGAATGCCGTTCAAAGCAAAATCGATGGCTGCATCGTCTCCGAAGGCGTGCCAGAAGGGTTGATAAACGACGGCCGTCTCTACGGCCCCAATCTCAAAACGGCCGCTCTCAAACTCGTCAGAAAAATCGCCAACACCTACGGCGATGCCTTCCCCGTCATCGGCAGCGGCGGCATCATGACCCCCGAAGACGCCATCGCCTTCCTCGCCGCCGGAGCGCGGTTAGTCGAAGTCTACGAAGGCTTCATCTACGCCGGCCCCGGCTTCCCCAAACGAATCGTCCAACAGTACGTCAAGCAGCTACGAACCGGCTCTGAGAGCCTTATCCCACCAGAAACAGAACTAGACCCCAATCCGCCCATCACCGTTCGCAACACCCTCCAGCTTAGAAACAAACCCCTCGGCTGGCTGCTACTGGGCTTCGTCGCCCTAACCCTGATCATCTCCGGCCTCATCGCAACCACCATCGCCGCCACCACCATCATTCTACCCCACGAACTTGGCTACCTTGAGATGTCAATCACCGACCTGGAAGCGCTATTTGGCGGCCGTTTACTCTTGTTCCTGGCCCACGACCGGATAATCTTTGGCGGCGCTCTCGTCATGCTCGGCATCATGCACCTTTGGCTGGTCGCCGTTCCCCTCCGCCAAGGCAAGGGCTGGGCCTGGTGGACGATTCTATTTTCCGGCATCGTGGGCGCAGCCAGCTTCCTCAACTTCCTAATCAGCGACTACCTCGATGTGTACCATGCCATTGCCACCGTCGTCTTGACCACCATATTTATAGTCGGCCTATTTTTATCCTATTCCAAACTTGAGGTTGAGCGCGGCTTCCGCAGCTTCCTCATCCCCGCCGCCAAAGCCTGGCCCTGGAGTCCGGGCGGTCTGGGGCGACTCTACATGCTCTTTTGGGCCGTCAGCACCACGATGGGCGGTTTCCTCATCCTCTCAACCGGCATGTCCAACGTCTTTGTACCCGAAGATTTAGAATATATGGGAACAACGGCCGAAATCATCAACCAAATCAATGTCCGCCTAACCCCCTACATCGCCCATGACCGCCTCGGCTTTGCCGGAACCTTATTCGCGGCTGGCATCGCCGGCTTCTTCATCGTTTGGCACGGTCTCAAACCCCGTTCCCGGGCCGCTTACATCACCATCGCCCTGGCTTATTTCGTCGGCTCCCTAACCGCCATCGGCGCCCATCCCCCCATCGGCTACAACTCTTTCACCCACCTCTTCCCCTTCGTTGCCAAAGACATTGCCTTCTTCCTCGGCCTAATCTACCTTTATCGGCCCATCTTTCAGGCCAACCAATCGACCAACCGCTTCCCAGACCTAAACGGCCTGCCCATCATGACCGAATATGACCAGCAAATGCCCTCCGACCAAAGTCTGCTGAAAATCGCCAAACGGCCGATTTCCCAGGCCAAAACCCATCCCGTCTACTCTCAAGATGCAACCGTCTACCTGGAAAGCGGCAGCAGCAAAAACGAAGCGCTAGACAAGGCCATTGACGCCTCTGGTTTCCTAGCCCACATCGAAGCCGAATTTCAGGCCAGCGGTAAAACCCGCTCCGACTATTCGATTGTCGTCAAACCCAACATCATGACCGCTTCCATCCGTGAGGAAGACTCGCCCGTTTATACTGACCCGGAGTTAGTCGGCCGTCTTTTCGACCGCCTCCGCGAAAAAGGCTTCCAAAATTTCGCCATCGTCGAAGCCCGCAACGTCTACGACTACTCCTACGCTGGACGCTCAGTCAAAGCCGTCGCTGAACTGGTCGGCTATGACGAAAATCGCGGCTATCGAATCGAAGACCTAAGCGAACAAAAAGTACCCTATAATTATGGCGGCGTCTTAGGCCACCACAGCTGCGGCCGAACCTGGATGGAGGCCGACTACCGCATCTCCTTCGCCAAAAACAAAACTCACTGGCAATGCTTCTACACCGGCTGCCTAAAAAACATTTACGGCTGTCTGCCAGAATGGGACAAGATGAAGCACTATCACGGCCGTGGACGAGAATTCTTCGAGTGCTGCATCCTCATTCTCGACGCCTTCCCCGTCAATTTTGGCTTTCTCGATGCCTGGACCAGTGGCGACGGCTTCAGCGGCCACGTCCGCGATGCCAGCCCTAACCAGACCAAAACCATCTTCGCCTCCCCCAACATCCTGGCCCTTGATTGGGTCATGGGCGAAAAAATGGGCATCAACCCCACCACCAACTACGTCATCCAAGAAGCCCTCATCCATTGGGAAAAACCAGCCATCAACCGCCAGGGCGATATGTCCCCCTGGTCGCCCTGGGTCAATGTCAAACCAATGGCAGTAACCATGTTAGACACGGCCGAAGAAGCCTACACCTTCAGCCGCTTCATGTCCCGCGCCTTCGCCAGCAGCCAGGATGAAAAATTCCCCCCCGTCAAAAAAGGCCAATGGTTCTTCGGCCCCATCCAAAAAGCCAGCAAAGTCTTCGAGCGTCTCTTTATCCAGGATAACTAATCGGACCACGATTTACATTTAACCACCGCAAACCTCTACCTCGTTTCAGATTTCGTTGTTGTCCAACGAGTTTCGCATTCGGTGCATCTATGTAGAACTTCAAACATCGTTTGGGTAGAACCATAACCACCGCCCCCACCGCCAGTAGACATATCGACCCCCCTCATCGAGATAGGTCTTTTAGAGATTTCAGTGATTTTTAAGCTGTTACACTCTGGACAGCGAGGCCGGGTTAGCCAGAGAGAAGCAACCATAAATAAAATTACAATGGCAACCGCTGTCAAGCAATAAATCAGGCCGATATCCATAAAATACTAACAGCCACCTCTCGGCCGTTTCAACCCTTTAACTAAGTCACTGGTTCGAGGGAAACGATATACTTCTCCTCATTGTCCAAATAATAAACAATATAACGGCCGCCATTTTCCAACGCCTCAAACTGTTCCTTTCGGAATAGTTGAAAAGTATGATGTTCAATCTCTATTAAATAGCGATGGAAAGACATACCCGGTTCACCCCTATCATGAACCTCTTTTAGATGAGCCACCCCCTCCGCTCTTCCCACTGCAACAGAAGCAGTTTCAGATTTGTTTCGGCCGTTATTCCAAGCCATCAGCCCAATTCCACCACCGACCACCGCCCCCAGGACCAACCCAATTAATCCCCCCAACACCAAATTATCAATAATGAAGCCAACTACCAGGCCAAGGACAACGATAAAGCCAGCCACAACTAACGGAATCACCACTTGCGTTATCATCGAAGAAAATTGGCCCGCCCCCTGCCAACGCTTTTGCTGTTCAGCCGATAACCTCCCCTGCCTATTAGCTTCTAAATCTTGGTGATTGAACTTGAAAAGGGTCATCAAATTATTTAGGGACATTCATTCTCCTATGAAACACTGACATAGAGTCACAAGAATTAGGGAAATTTAATCGGTATTATATCTATTTCACCTGAGGAATGATGTCATTATTTTTTGATACTTTGTGTTATTGGCTTTACAAGTAAGTAACATGGCGGGAACTGCGAACGATCGCTTTCTGCCACCATTCCAACTTGCGGCCGCCACAAATATGGGCTGCCAGGTTTTCCCTGTCTTCAACATGCAAAAGGCCGCAAGCATGGGCAATTTCATGAGCAATGCACTGTGGTTTCCGGCCCTCAATCGTCACATAGTCAGTAAACGGTCCTAATGAGCAGCCAATATCCCCTCCTTTGACCTCTCGAACAACATAAACAACCACAGGAGCAGCATAGCCTATAATGCGTTGGAAGGTACTGTCAAAACAGTGTCGGTTCATCGTGTTCTCAAAATACATACCCGCCAATCCAATATCATCTCCCATCGCGCCGCTGCCACAAGCGGGATTCAGGTTCGCAAGCGGGGCCGGAACATCCATCATCACTATCTTATCAACAATAACCCGAACATTGGCCGCTTCAAGGTAGGTTTCCATCGTGTCTTTAATTGTCTCTCTAAGCTTATCCTCTTTGACAATAGGCGTCTGGTCTTCGCCAATCAAAGCGATAACGGCAATCCGCAATTTCTTCCGGGGATAATGACCAAACAGCCCCAAAATGATGTCAGGCAAACTAATGATGCGCCAAAAGAAATCAATAACGCCGCGCCAAGCCAATGCCGTTATCCGGCCCAATATTGGAATGGAAAAGAAGAAGCCAATGAGAAGGGCCGGAAGATTGAGTAAAAATTTGAGGCTATTCACAATTCAGCGATTCCAAGTGCACACTAGAAACAAATCATTCTCAAGATTACAACTTGTCCGTCTTGGGAATGATCAACAAGCCTCCAATTAATAATAACAGTAGAAGCGGAATAGCTAGGGACAGGAAGGAGCTTAAGCTAGAACGGCCGTCAAAATCTATTATTGAAACGGCCGTTGGATCCGTAGGATACGGCCCGCCACCTAAGAAAGTGCTAAAATCAAAGGCATAATTAATACTGTCAATTTTAGCCACAACAACATCACCTGCACCCCCCGCATACCCTCGCTGAAACGCATTCGCCGTTGGAAAATCTGGGGAAAGCGTATCACCAACGATATATATTTTCTGGTCATCATCAGCAGCAATTCCTTGCCCAAAGTCGTTTTGTGTCCCACCTAGATAGGTACTAAAGACAATATCATTGTTGACATCTAATTTAGTCACAAAGATATCATGGATGCCAGCAAAATCTGCCTGGAGCGAGTTGAGGAGCGGAAAGTCTGACGAATCAGTTTGTCCCATCAGATATCTATTCCCACTGTCATCCAGAGCAATTTCAACTGCCCCTTCCGTCTCAGCCCCACCAAATAAGCCACTAAAGAGGATCGTGCTGCCATCTGATGAAATCGTTGCCACCGCCACATCAAATCCTGGTGGATTGACGACTGGAAAGGGATCAACCAACGGAAAATCGTTTGAATTCGAGCCACCTCCGATATGAATGTTACCAGCGTTATCTATCGCCACGCTCTTACCATCATCTCTACCGGAGCCGCCCAAATAGGTACTATACAAATAAGAGCCACCATCGGCTGTGACGGCCGTTAAAAACATATCCCAACCGCCAAGATTATTCGCCTGGATAGGATTAGCCGTCGGAAAATTATTTGAAAGAGTATGTCCAAAAACAACTACATTATCATTATCGTCAACGGCCAAACTTTGAGAATCATCATCAAAATTACCCCCTATATAAGAGCTAAAAACGAGGCTGTTACTGCCAGGAGTCAACTTAGTGATGAAAGCGTCACGAAACCCGCCAAGCAAAGGTTGGATAGCGTTTTGGGTTGGAAAGTCGCTTGAATTTGTTGTGCCAGTCAAATAGATATTATTATTCTTAGAAATGATGTCTCTTCCTATTTCAATTCCACTGCCACCAAAATAGCTGCTATATGTCAAGGAACTTCCATCAGAGGCCAGCATCACGATAAAGATGTCGATATCACCATTTAAGTTAGGTTGGATCGGGTTCACCGTCGGGAAGTCAGGCGAATGAGTCTCGCCAGTTAGAAAAGCTGTGCCACCATCATCGACAGCAAGCGCCCAAGCCCACTCATTATCACTACCACCAATAAAAGTGCTGTACAACAGCGTGCTGCCATCGGCCGAAAATTTGGAGACAAATAAATCCCAATTACCACTATGAGTCTGTATGGGGTTAGCAGTCGGAAAATCGGCCGAAGTCGTACTACCCGTTACATAAACATTTCCCAAACTATCAATCGCAATATCCCGACCTATATCCAAGCCAGAACCAGTTGGTGGAGCCAGGGATAAAAGGATTGTTAATGGCGTATTTGACAATTGTTCGGCCGAACTAAAAACGATTTCTTCTCCAGAACCAATAATATATTCCAATGAGACCGCTACCCTTTCCCCATTCACCACTTGCCAGGCTTGCGGGGCCGCTAAGTGAATCTCAGACGACTGACCTTCCGCCATTAAAGACAGGGTTCCAGTAGTCGAATCAAGCTTAGACTCGCCGCCTGTGTACTGCCAAACAATCTTATCCAAGTCCGTGCCACTATCAAGTTGGAAGGTGACTGCTATCTGTTGACGATGACCACCGTAAACGAGGTCAATCCCAGGATACAAGTTTTCATACCTTACCCTGCCATAAGTGGGAACATCGGTATACCAGTTGGCCTGATCGTTTCCATGAAGGAAATTAACAATTCCAGGCAGCACATTCTCACCCTGTACGGCCGTTACATCCGACCCCACGAAATTAAGCGCAGCCGTTGACCCATCGCCCGTGGATGCAGCCCAAGAAAATACTATCCCCTCCTCAGTAAACAGCGTCCCAGTTTCAGACTGTTGGAGCATAAATTCAACAGACTCATTTTGCTGTCCAATATTCGGAATAAAAGAAAGTGTACCGTTGATTCCACTTCCAAACGGCAGAGAGGTCTGAGATATCCCATCTACACTTCCAGATAAGCCCCTATAAGTCCAAACGGCCGCAACTACTATAAGAATAACCATTACGGGCAAAAAGAATCGCTCTAATTGAATTAGATTTGAACGGTTAGTTGGATAAAACATCTTTGCCTCCTCCACTCATAAGATGAAACTCCCAATAAGTTGTTCGCATTATATCATAGCTTCACAAGCGGCGAAATCATAATTTCAGCCAGACGCTTGGGTGGCCGAAGTTTTTGTTGATGGAGCGCCACCAGAGATGGTGGCGACTTGCAGATTATCTATTCCTTCCTCCAGTTATCAACAACCGTTTCGCTCACCCCAGTCGCATCAATAGATTGACATCGTATGTGTTTTTTAGTATAATATTTAGATATATCTAATTTATTATTAAGTCACCCATAAAGAGCAGAGTAATGTCAATTGGAAAACGCTTTCTTCGAGATGCCACTGTCTACAATGGAGCCTTAGGTGCCGTAGTTTTCGGCTCCCTCTACCATAATGCAGAAACCTGGCTCAATGATTACCCGCCAGATATCCGAAAAAAATTTGGCCCCCAGAGCGCCCAAGCCAGCCGTTTGGCCCGTCTCTGGGCTGTGCCATTTTTCGCCATTGCACTAGGCTGGGTAATTCTGTCCGGTGCCAGATTAAAAAAAGCCAATAACGGCCGTCTAGCCTTCCGTGACGCTTTCAAATATAGCTATCTCCTCTTCCTGAGTTTCTGGACCTTTGACCTTGTCATCCTCGATTGGCTGCTCTTCACCACAATTCAACCCAACTTCATCATATTACCAGGAACCGAAGGAATGGCTGGTTACAAAGACTATACCTTTCATCTAAAGGTCTCTTGGCCCGCCGTTCCTCTGCTGGTTGTTCCTAGCGCCCTGATCGGCTGGCTCCACTCCCGTTAAACAAACCGACAAATGTTAAAAAATCTGGCAAAAAATTTACTACTTATGATTCCTGAAATTCTGTGATAATCAGACACACATTAAGTAGTCAGCAAAAAGTTATCCAAGGAAAACCTGCCACGAATTAACGCAAATTTACACGAATTACAGGTTCAAAATTAGTGATAATTCGTGCAAATTCGTGGCTAATATTTTTAATGACTTTTTACCATTTACTTAAACAACACGAAACACATTGGCCTCAAAAAATTCTCTATATTTCTCTCTGTATTCTCCATGCTCTCTGTGGTAAGTGTCCTTGACTACTACAAAATTCGGGTAATTCGTTGCAAGTTTTTCTAACTATTCGACCATAACAAATAAAATACACCAATGAACGAAGCAAATAAATACCGCACTGATAATGAAAAACGATTACGCAAGCAGCACAAGAAGATGATGGCTGTTGGCAAAGAACTATTTGTCGAACGCTACGGCCGAACCATCACCAACGACATCATCGAACAATCTCACATTGAATTTGAGCGACTACTACCCGAAATCCCCTACATTGGCGGCAAGGACAATCCCATGACCGATACCCTGGAGCAGATGGCGACCCTATTAGCCCTCTACCGGGTCTTGCGAGGAAGAGAACGGCCGCTTGAAGAGATTGGCGAACTGATGTACCGCATGGGCGAAGCCTGGGTCGAGCAATATCCCAAATTTTTACGACAGCTAATCGGCCGTTTCTACATGTCCCGCTTCCAACGCCGCCGCAGCCAACGCCATGCCCTCCGCTCCCAAGAACGGGAATATACGGCCGATTTCGTCACCAAAATCATAGACGGCGATGGTCAAGATTTTGAATGGGGCGTCAACTACCTCGAATGCGGCGTCGTTAAATACTTTGCCCAGCAAGGAGCCGAAGAACTGACCCCCTATATGTGTCAGATAGACTACCTGCTCTTTCCCGCCATCGGCATCAACCTCGTCCGCACCGGAACCATCGCTCAGGGCTGCACCCACTGCGACTTCCGCTTCAAGCGAGAAGGCCAACCCACCCCCGGCTGGCCGCCGCCCTTTTTGGCGGATAAATGAGTAAGCAGAAATGACGGCCGTTTTCTGACGGTGCCTCAGTTGAGCTGATTAATAGCAACAATCGTGGTGTGATCCCAATTTAATCTACGTAAATCTTGGCAACATTCAACTGATTACCGTTTACCATCTGATTTACTGCCCTTGTAATCAATTCAGCTCTACGGAAAATGAACGCTTCAAAATCTTCCGTGAGCTTAATAAACTTCTGCTGATCGGAAAGTCCCTCATAGCCGCCATTCGCTAATTCATTGATAGGTATTAGATGAGATTGCAAGCGTTCATTTACAATCTCTTCAGATGTCCATTTATATCTATCTTTTAGATATACCAACGGGTCTTTCCTACCGATTGATATATTCGTTTTGTCGAGAATTAATGAACAATTCAACGCCAGAAAACTATTTATATCAGCTTCTTTAAGCAACGTATCAGGAAAAATATGATGATAATGTCGTTGCCCAATGTTATTTGCATCTAATTTTTCCCCGGTTGAAAAATCTAGCGCACCAAGTCGGCAAGCAACTGCAAGTATTGCCCGCCCTCGAATCGTTGCTCGCTTGGGCCATTCAACATTGATTAACTCTTCAGTCTCTGTCAATTTATGGTCTCTGAATATCGGTACATCGTCGATTCTAAATTGGGTTCTATCTTCTCGATATTGCATCTTGATTACCTTGCGTAAAGCTGTGAAATCGGCAAAGGCATTCGTTGGAGCAGAGTTTTCGTAGCGGTCAGAAAAGAAGGCATACCACAAATATTTTTTTAGCAGTAGCTCATCTTGTCCACGTTTGTCTCCAGCATCAGGTATTTCAGCATACAATGCTGCAATAACGGCCAATACAGCATTGGTAGGTAAACGTTGTCGGTCATAAATGCCTTCGTTCTCTAAGAAATCAGCCATTCGCTTAAGCCCCTGAACCATGACATCCCAATTCTGAACCATTACACGCTTATCCATGTCCCAAGCACCGCGCTGATTTGGCAAAGCGTTCTGCAATAATGCTGACGTCGTTAGGATTAGGTCAGAGAGATTAGAATATCTGTCAACTTTCGGGGCTTTCTCGTTAAGTGAATCTTGTAAATCATGTAAAGACTGCCCCATAACACTCTCAACTTCAGCAACAATGATGTCAAAGGTCGAAAGTGGTTTACTATTCGTATTCATGTTAATAAACACATCGAGGGCGACGCTTTTCTCCGTTTGGGGAGGAAGTGATAGATAGGGCAAATTGTAATTAGCAACTACGCCACGAATATCTTTAATTTTATCACTCACAGCCTTTTTGAAATCCATAAAACGTTCTAACTTTTCGAAATCGTCTTTAGGTCGCAAGGGGCTCGTTGCTTGATTTATCCAATTATCAATTTCACTTTGAATATCTTCAGGTCTTAATAAATGTGTTGGAATAAATCCCCTCTTTAAACATTGCGCTGGCTCATCACACCATAGGGGGTACTTTGATCCGTTTTTCTTGAGATATCGCCCACGAAAGAAAACCGACATATCTTCCCTTTCTTCATCCTTGTCATAGTCGTCAAATTGTTTGATGTAAACAAAAAAAGTTTCCCAATCATAATTGTTAAAGAAAGAACGCCATAGTGCCGTTAGGCGCTGTTGACCATCTAGCAAATGTTCGGATGGACGGCCGTCTTTTTTGGGCGCTGTCCTAAGGAACCTCGAAACAAATTTTTCTTGCCCCCCAACCTCTAATACCAATGTAATACCTAATGGCAAATCGTGGATAACTGTTCCAATTAAGCTACAGATTCGATGACGATCCCATGCTTCAAATCTTTGAAATCGAGGCAGTTTAATTTCCCCTCGTTGTATCATGCCATACCATTCTTGAAGGTTTCTATTACGTGCTTGCATTATATTGTTATCCCTTTTGTTTTTTCACGATTGATATGATTGTTCTAAGCATTCATCCGGCAAGGCTGCCAAAATCCCTACAAAAACAGTATAAAGGCTCAGCGGCCGTCCCGCCACCCCCAAAAGATGATGGAATTGTTTAACTCGGTGGTGATTAATGGGTCAGAAACGGCCGAAGGCTTTGAAAAGCGAATCCAAGATTTACGCGCTTTCTATCGAAGTCGTCGCCGACAGCGCAATGTGATGGCCCAGCCCGTAATGAATGGCGAATTGGCAGTCCCGGCAATTTAACTCAAAGCATTTCAAAGGTAAACCAAGCTCACGCCAAGGCGCAAAGAATATTTCTCAAAGCTTTCGTTTTGGTGTGAGATTACCTCTCCGTTTTATCGTAAATCCAAAGGGCCTTTTTCTATTGTCAATCCTCAATCCTACCTCTATACTCCTTACGCCTAAACCGTCTGCATAATTCGGCTAATGTACTTGCGGACGGTCACTTACTGTTAATAACTGTCTACTGCTAACTGAAAACCGTTCACTTTTTAGAGGAGTAATAGATGATTCAAAAACACGGCCGTCAATTAGGCAGCCTGCTAATTGTATTGATATTATTAACGGCCGTTTCATCCGTCACTTGGAACCAAGGTCGCGCCCTGGCCCAAACCCCCGACATCCCCCCACCCGAAACCGTCACCATCGCCGGAACCGTTCAGCCTGCCATCGGCTGTTCCGGCGAATGGGACACCGCTTGCGAAGCCTCCATGCTTTTCTATGATGCCGAGAATGACATCTGGAGCAACACCTGGGAGCTTCCGGCAGGCAGCTACGAATACAAAGCCGCCCTAAATGGCACTTGGGACGATAATTTTGGCCTGGGCGGCGAATATTACGGAGCCAACATCCCCCTTGAAGTGCCAGAAGATACGGCCGTCACCTTCACCTACGACCACAACACCGGACTTGTCACCGACAGCATCAACAACCACGAACTTGCTGGCGCAGCCAGTGGCGGCAGCGCCCCACCCGAAATCATCCAACCTGACTTTGTCACCATACCCGGCACTATCCAATCCGTCCTGGGCTGTCCAGGGGATTGGGCGCCAGATTGTGATGTAACCTTCCTGACTCTTGATGAAGAAAGCGGCATCTGGCGGGGCGAGTTTGTATTGCCGGCCGGAGATTACAAATATAAAGTCGCCATCAACCAAAGTTGGGACGAAAATTATGGTGGCTTGGCCGACCCAAGCGGGCCAAATGTGTCGCTTGTCGTTGCTGAGGATGACACGGCCGTTCGCTTTTATTACGACCACGCCACCCACTGGGTCGCCGACAGCATCAACAGCGCCATCGCCATCGTGACTGGCACCTTCCAAGATGAAGCTGGCTGTGAGAGCGACAACGACCCTGCTTGCTTGCGGGGCTGGCTGCAAGACCCGGACGGCGATGGAACCTATACTGCCACCGTCGCGGCCGAACCGGGGGATTATGAGGCTGTTGTAGCCCACAACGAGAGCGACGACGAGACCTATGGTCTTGAGGGCCAAGCGGGCGGCGAGCCGTATACCTTTACTGTCCCTGAAGATGGGGCCTCCATCTTCTTCTCATACGATACAGGAAACAACGTGCTAACAATCAGTACCGCCGGGCCGCCCAAAGGCGACATCGCCGTTCGCAGCGCCTATTGGGTTGCCAGAGACACCATTGCCTGGAATGTTGATACCACAACGGCCGAAAATTTCAGCCTCTTCTACGACCTGAACGGCCGTCTCTCCCTCGGCCCCGAAGGGGTCTCAGGCGAAAATGAAATCACCCTCACCCTCGATGAGAACGGCCTAGACGACTCCATCACCGCCAAATTCCCTCATCTATCTGGCTTTGCCGCCCTGAAAATTGGTGAAGACGACTTGGGCAGTGTCCGCATTGCCCTTAAAGGACAGGTCGCTGTCGCCGCAAAAACGGCCGATGGCACCCCCGTTGATGCCGCCGGACTACAAATTCCCGGCGTCCTCGACGATGTTTATCCCTATGATGGGCCACTTGGCGTCACCTTTGAAGAGGGTGTGCCAACCTTCACCGTCTGGGCGCCAACTGCCCGCGCCGCTCGGCTGCTCCTCTTCGACGATGCCGACCCAGGAACTGAGCCAGAAGCGATTAATATGCCCCCCACGCCCAGTAATGGCACCTGGCATGTCACTGGCGAAGCCGATTGGGTCGGCAAATTTTACCTCTACGAAATTGAGGTCTATGTCCCAACCGAAGGCGGCGTTGTCACCAACCGCGTCACCGACCCCTACTCCGTCAGCCTTTCAACCAACAGTTTACGCAGCCAAATAATCGACCTGACCGACCTCGACCTCATGCCAGAAGGTTGGGACGACCTCAGTAAACCTGAACTAAACGCCTTCACCGACATCGTCCTCTACGAACTCCACGTCCGTGATTTCAGCGCCATTGATGAAACCGTGCCAGAAGCGCTGCGAGGTACATTTGCCGCCTTTACGGTGGCTGACAGTGCCGGGATGTCCCATTTGTCAGCCCTGGCAGAGGCAGGATTAACCCATCTCCACCTGCTGCCAACCTTCGACATTGCCACCATTGAAGAGGACAAATCGCTTTGGGAAACGGCCGCTTGGACCGAGCTATTAGCCCTGCCGACCGACAGCGAAGAACAGCAAGCCCTGCTCAACCCCTTCCGCGACCTCGACGGCTACAATTGGGGCTACGACCCCTTCCACTACAACGTCCCCGAAGGCAGCTACAGCACGGACCCCAACGGCCCCCTCCGAACCTTAGAGTTTCGCCAGATGGTGCAAGCCTTGAACAATACCGGACTGCGGGTGGTGCTAGATGTCGTTTACAACCACACCAACGCCAGTGGCCAAGCCGACAAATCGGTGCTGGATAAGGTGGTGCCGGGTTATTATCATCGGCTGCTGCCAGACGGCCGTGTTGCCACCAGCACCTGCTGCGCCAATACCGCCACTGAACACAATATGATGCGCAAGCTCATGATTGATTCCGTCATTCTCTGGGCCACCCAATATAAAGTAGATGGTTTCCGTTTCGACCTGATGGGCCACCACATGGTCGAGGATATGCGGGCCGTTCGAGAAGCGCTAGACAACCTCACATTAGAAGAGCATGGCGTTGATGGCGCTAAAATTTACGTCTATGGCGAAGGCTGGAACTTTGGTGAAGTGGAAAACGGCGTCAGGGGCGAAAATGCCACCCAGCTTAATGTCGGCGGGCTAGGCATCGGCACCTTTAACGACCGAGTACGCGACGCTGTCCGGGGCGGCAACCCCTTTGGCGGCTACCAGGAACAGGGCTTTGCCACCGGCCTCTACTATGACACCAACGACCTGGACGGCCGTTCCGAACAACAACAGCTTGACAAGGTCTTGCAGTTCTCTGACCAGATTCGGATCGCCCTGGCTGGCAATCTGGCCGATTACCGCTTCATCAGCGCCAGCGGACAAGAAGTGGCCGGAAGCGAGATTGATTACAATGGCGCCCCCGCCGGATATACTACCAGCCCCGAAGAGCATATCAGCTACATCTCCGCCCACGACAATGAAACCTGGTTCGATGGCATACAGGCCAAAGTACCCACCGATATGTCAATGGGCGACCGGGTTAAGGTGCAAAATCTAGGTTTGAGCGTCGTCATGTTGGGCCAGGGCATCCCCTTCTTCCACGCTGGCAGCGACATGCTCCGCTCGAAATCAATGGATAGAGACAGCTTCAACTCTGGCGACTGGTATAACGCCATTGATTGGAGCTTTAAGGACAACAATTGGGGACATGGGCTGCCTCCCGCCGAAAAGAATCAGGACAATTGGGACATCATGCAGCCCCTTCTTGCCAACCTGGACTTGATTCCAGATATGAGCGACCTACGAGCCAACCACAACTACTTTCAAATGCTGCTCCGCATTCGGCAAAGCTCACCTCTGTTCCGCTTACAAACGGCCGAAGACATCCATAACCGCCTCCAATTTCACAACACGGGGCCAGACCAGCTTCCCGGCCTCATCGTAATGACCATCTCAGACGTTGAACAAGCCGCCAATCTCGACCCTAACGCCGATATGGTTATGGTCTTGTTTAACGCCAATCCCGAATCCGTATCCTTCACCCTGCCAGATGGCCTATCCCAAACCGAGTTCATCCTCCATGCTGAACAAGCGCTTCTATCCGATTCAACATTGAGGGGCGAACTGGTAGACGGCGTGGCCCAACTCCCACCCCGCTCCACGACCGTTTTGATGCTTTCCGAAGGGGCGCTTGCCCTGGCCGAGTCGGAAGAAACGGCCGAAGAGCCACAAGAAACAACCTCATCTGAGGGTGAAACAACGGCCGAACAAGAAGCCCCAGGCTTCCCAATTGGCGCAGCAGTGGCCGTAGGCGTTGGTGGAACAGCCGCCCTCGCCGCTGGCTACTGGGTTTATCGCCGCCAATCATCTTAATCAACGCTTTGTGTCTTGGCCTGAGCGATACTTTTAGGAGGCAGTAAATATGGCCGACGTTATCCGACAACCATGTGACAGCGGCGTTATCTTGAGCGGCCAAAAACCAACTATAGAATCAGCCGATCACATCAAAACCTGGGTACTCATTGCCACCATCGTCGGCTCTGGCATGGTCTTCGTCAACGGCTCAACTGTCAACGTCGCCCTGCCCGCCCTCCAATCTGGCTTAGGCGCCTCCGTCAGCGACATTCAATGGATCGTCAACAGCTACACCTTAATGTTAGCCGCTCTCATATTGCTGGGCGGTTCGTTGGGCGACCATTTCGGCCGTAAACGAATGTTCCTGATTGGGACGGTAATTTTCACAATCGCATCAGCCGCCTGCGGCCTCGTCTCAAGCGTCGAAGCCCTTATCGTCGCCAGAGCCATCCAAGGCATCGGCGGCGCCTTATTAACACCGGGCAGTCTGGCCATCATCAGCGCTACCTTTCCCGATGAAGAGCGGGGCCGCGCCATTGGTATGTGGTCAGGTTTTTCAGCATTAACGGCCGCTATCGGCCCCCTCATCGGCGGCTGGCTCATCGACAACTTTTCTTGGCGTTGGATTTTCTTCATCTATATCCCCCTCGCTATCGTAGTCATCATCGTCTCAGTTTTGCGCGTGCCAGAAAGTCGAGACCAAGAAGCCTCGGCTCACCTCGATTGGGTTGGGGCAATATTGGTGACATTAGGCTTGGGCAGCCTCATTTTCGGCCTAATCAGAGGCACGGAACAATCCTTCGCTGAAGTCGCTGTTTGGGGGCCGATTGTAGCTGGACTAATCTTGGTCGGCGTTTTCGTCTGGTGGGAAGGCTACACGGCCGAACCGATGGTGCCATTGTCGCTCTTTTCCTCGAAGACTTTTGGCGGGGCCAATCTACTCACCCTTTTCCTCTATACCGCCTTAGGCGGGGCGTTGTTTTTCCTGCCAATGAATCTCATTCAGGTGCAAGGCTATTCAGCTACGGCAGCGGGGGCGGCTTTTTTGCCAACGATTTTGATTATCTCCTTCCTCTCAAGTTGGGCGGGCGGGCTGACGGCTAAGGTTGGGGCAAGATTACCGCTCATCATTGGGCCAATCATCGCTGCTGCTGGCTATGCCTACTTTGGGCTGGCTGATGGCGCTGGCTCCTATTGGGTTTCCTTTTTCCCGGCTCTGGTGCTGATTGGGTTGGGGATGGCCGTCAGTGTGGCTCCGTTGACAACGGCCGTGATGGGGTCGGTCGATGACCATTTCGCGGGAACGGCTTCGGGGGTGAATAATGCTGTCTCCCGCGTCGCCAGCCTCCTGGCGATTGCTGCCCTCGGCATCCTCATGGCGCTTATTTTTAATGGGGCATTGAGCAGTGGGCTGAGCGACCTTTCCCTTGAACCAGCATTGGAATCGGACATTTTGGCGCAGGAGAGCAATCTGGCAGCGATTACGGTTCCGGGGGAGGTTGATGGCGGAACGGCCGATAGGATTCGTCAAGCTGTCAATTCGGCTTTCACCGATGGCTTCCAGGCTGTTTCGCTGGTGGCGGCGGGGTTGGCGTTGTTGAGCGCGCTGGTTGCGGCAATGATGATTGAGAACAAATCTGTCAATCAAGGGGGTCAAGAGGGTCAAGGGGTTCAAGGGGCTCAATAAAATGTGAGTTTTGTGGCTCATCAACAGATAGTGTGCTTGACAAACATTTCAAATGGTAGCTGTCATACCTGCGAAGGCAGGTATCCAGGGTCTATATCAAATGGATTCCCGCCTACGCGGGAATGACAAATCTGTGCTTCAAGCAATAGAGGAAAGGAACGACGCTAGGTATACAGTGTCAGTATGTCGGGTCTATTGCGAAAAGAGGCGGCCAGCTTTGGTTCGGGAATATGGTCTGTCATTGCGGTGACTATAATACGGGCTTGTTGACGAAGGGTTTCGGCCGTTTCAACATCAGCCTCAATCCGACTCATGGCAAGCAAAATGGACCACAACGGCCGTTTGGCATTCATCGCCTTCGCCTCAGTCCTGGCTTGTTCTAGCCGCTTTTTGGCCGTTGCAATTTGATTAAGACCAATGAGCGCTTGCCCATAAAGCAACAAAGCATCTGGTATATGAAGCCGCAAACCAGAGCCATTCAGTAAATCATATAAAGCAATAGACAATTCGAGCGCCTGCTCATACTCCCCTTGTTTCAGAGCAAGTTCCACCTCGGCTAAGAGGATGGGGATGAAATAAACGATATAGGCTTCTCGATAAGCATCTTCCATTCCTAAGGCAATGGCCTTTTTAGCAGCCGCCAGATTCTCATCCAAGATGTGTAAATGGGCCAATGTGCCGAGGACGTAGGCCCGCCACACGGGAAGCTGTGACTCAGCTATCGCCAACGCTTGTTCGGCCGTTTCAATCGCCTCCTGAATCGCCCCCAATTCTCCATAAATTAAGGCTAAATCCGCTTGGGTAAAAGCCTGGGGAACGGGAAAACCGGATAAATGACTCAACCGTAAGCAACGTTTGATTGCCGTTATCGCCAGGTCGGGACGGCCGTTTTCCCAATGGGAATAACCGACTCTAAATAAGCAGTAGCATTGCCCCCAGAGATTGCTTATCGATTCGCTAATTTCCCAAGCCTTTTCCGACAAAGCGATCGCCTTGTCATGCAGACCCGCATAACCGTGAATATATGAAGCGGTTGCCAGGCTATCTGCTTGCATCGGCTTATAATTGAGTTCTTGCCAAATCTCACTCGCTTTGAGGGAGGATGCCATTCCCCGTACCAAATTGCCAACAGCAAAGTAACAGTGGGCTAAATCATTGTGTATGTAAGCGGCTTGCTGGCTGATTTCATGGGTCATCGCAGCGGTCGCCGGCGCTAATGTATCGATTAACTCTAAGGTTGCTTCGCCAGCTTGGACAGCATCCTGGCTCCTGTTCGTCCAGCGATACAGATTTAACAAGTTTCCCTGTATCTTTGCCTCAGCGGCCACATCTCCCAACAATCGAGCCAATTGCAACCCTCGCTCCGCCACCTTCTCCCCTTCTTCCGGGTTAAAGACAGGCGTTGTTGTGCTGCGAAGCCGACCCTGATGAATCAAGGCTGCTAATTCCATTGATTGATGGCTGTGTAATTGGGCCAACTGCTCCATTTCGTCATAAGTTGCCAGGGCTTCGTTGAAATCCGAATTTAGCTCTTGCACGCGCCCCAGCCGAGTGTACAAACGGGCCAATTTCTCGGCATCTGCCCCGTTCTGAGACGATTCCACTTGAGAGAGCAATTGAATGGCCCGTTTATAATGAACGGCCGCTTCAACATTCGCATAAACAACGGCCGAAACATCGCCCGCCTGTTCTGAATAATCTATGGCTTTATCCAACAGCCCCGCAATCTCAAAGTGCCATGCCAGCCGCCCGGCCATCTTCTCCGTCTGACCTTGATACAACTGCTCTAAAGCGATGCCAACAGCCTCATGCAGAAAAACACGCTCTACTGTATCCAGGCGGTTGTACAGGAAATGTTGGAAAAGTTGGTGTTGGAATCGATAGATGGAGAGCCGCTGCCTTCCAGGGTTCAACCATTCGATGGCCTGGGCAGTGACCAGCCGATGACGTTTATCCAATTCTCGACTCAACTGCTGCACCAGGGGCCGCTGCTCCATCTGCTGCACGAGGGCGATAACTTCGGCCGTAAATGTCTCCCCCTCCACACTGGCAATCGTCAATATAGCTTGTAAATCTTCGGCCAATCGCTCAATCCGTCTTTCAATAACCCCCTCCACTTTAACTGGCAAAGTTTGCCAATCAATCATCTGCCCCTCAATCCATTGTCCCGCTTCATTCCGTTGCAAGTCGCCCCGCTCCTGCATGGCTCGTACCAACTCAACTGTAAACAAGGCGTGACCGCCGGTTCGCTGAAACAGAGCCTTCCGAAAAGCATCGCCTAATTGGTTTGGTTCAGCATCCAAATAGGCATCGACGAATTGTCGGCCGTCCACCGCTGCCAAATCGCCCAAATCAAGCCAAATATCCCCATGCTGTCGCTTGAACTCACTGATAATGCCTGCCATTGGGTGCCGCTCACTATCGCCAGCAAAGGTGGTTGATGGCTGGGCCGAGGCGACCTCATCCGGTCGATAGGTACCAACTAGAAGTATCCGGCTGTCCGCTAGCTCCCGGCTCAAATGAAAAAGCAAGCCGCTCGAAGCCATGTCAACCCAATGTAAATCCTCAAGGATGAACAAAAGCGGCCGTTCTCCGGCAATCGCCTTTAAGACGGCCGTATATTGGCTAAAAATCCGCCCCTGGTCCAAACCATTATCAATCCCGTTCTCAGCAATCGCCTTGAGCTGATTGAACCAAGCGCTATCATCTTCTGCGACCATTGACCCACGTTCCAATAAGCTAGTTGAAGGAACAAAACTATCAATCAGGTCAGGCGCATGGGTTACTAGGGCGGGCAATGAAATCGACATCAACTGCCACAGTTGTCGGGCCTGTTGTCGGCTGATGAGACCCCCTGCCCAGCGGGCCTCCACATCACCCGTCAGCATAGCAAGCGCCTCTCGGAAAGGCAGATAGGGGTCGCCAATGCCAGTAATAACATCACAGTGACCACTAATAACGACCAAATCTGGGTCAGCGGCCTGCGCCCGACGGGAAAACTCTTGCACTAGCATCGTCTTGCCCCGACCCGCCCCACCGATAATGAGCAAGATTTGACCCGCCCCATTCCCGGCCGACTCCATCGCCGCCTCTAGCTGGGACAGCTCTCTCTCGCGGGCAACAAAGGCAGAAACGGCTGTCTCCTGTTCCGCTTGCCCGCTCAAAAAAGCGGGCAACGGCTTCTTAGGCGTTTTGGCCACTACCTGCTCTGTTTTTGTACCTGTTGGCAGACTAAAGCGTCGTGCTTTGATGTCCTCATAAAGGCGTATTGTGGCTTCTTCTGGCTCAACACCCAAGCCTTCTTCAAGCAGCCGGACACAATTCTTATACTGCCGCAGTGCGGCCGTTTGTTGTCCGTCAAGGGCGTAAAGCCGCATCAATTGACGGTGGGCGGGTTCGTGCAGTGGGTCGAGATTCAGCCGACGGCGAGCAAAATGAAGCGCCGTCCCGTAATCCTCTCGAATCATATGGGCCGCCCCTAATTGGTCAAAAACGGCCGCTAACATATTTCGCAGATTTTCAGTCTCAAAGAACTGCCAATCGTCAAACTCAGGACAATCTGGGAGGGTAAATCCAGCCAAAAAATGGTTTTTATACAGGTCGGCGGCACGGGTCAACAATTCCACGCAATCCTGGCACAGCTCCCCAGAGGGATGATTATGTTTGCCAGCAGCAGCCACATCCATCCGAAATTGAGCTACATCCAACCACAAGCTGTCATTTTGGACCAGCGTAATCAAATCGCCGTCTACCACAAAACGCGTTTTCCCGATTGCCTTATTCAATTCCGATAAGATTCGCCGTAAATTTCCGCGCGCCCCCTGCTGCGTCGCTTCCGGCCAAAAAAGAGCGGCCAAGGCATCTCGGTTATGGGCTTGCCCGGTCACGGCCAGATAGACCAACAGGGCCAAGGCCTTGCGACGGCCGATAACGATTGGCTGCCCTCCCTGTTCAAAGCGAGGCGGTCCTAATAAGTACAAATTAAGTGGGAGCATTGTTTCTGTTTATTTTGGAAAGTTTACAAAACCTACAGATGAAAAACTAGAGACAGCCAACTGCCTTCTGGTAATCGGAAACTGGTAATTGAGTATAACAAATACAGGAATATTTACCGATTTAGGGATGAAAAAGTTCTGTGACGCAATCTGTGACGGTTGTGGATCGGCCGTTTAGTATAGTAAGAGCATCAGTACAGATTTACCGTAATAACGCAATCACAAAAATCAACTGGAGATATAAGATGTTAACCCACATAGCGACTAAACGAGAAGACAGCAATCAATACGTTGACCAGACCCGCCAAAGCTTTGCCCAATTTGTAAAACAGATAGATACCATCGTCATCGGTGGCGGACAAGCTGGCCTGGCTATCAGTTATTACCTGACCCAGCAAGGCCGAGAGCACCTTGTCTTAGAAAAAAGCCATCAAATCGGTACAACCTGGCGCAAACGGTGGGATTCCTTTAGTCTGGTGACGCCCAATTGGCAGCTTCAACTCCCTGGCTTTGGGTACAAAGGTGAACGGCCTGATGGATTCCTGAAACGAGAAGAAATCGTTTCCTATTTAGAGCAGTATGCGGCTGAATTCAATCCGCCTATAAAATTTGGAACGACGGTCAAAGCCATTGAACCACTTGGCGACGGCCGTGGCTACACCGTTCAAACCAAAAGCACGATGTATCAAGCGAACAATGTCATCATTGCAACCGGCACCTTTCAACAACCCAACATATTGCCCGCCAGTAAAAATCTACCCAAACATATTACTCAACTCCACAGCGGCGACTATCGCAATGCGCAAGCATTACCCCAAGGCGCAGTCCTAGTCGTTGGCAGCGGTCAATCTGGCAGTCAAATCGCCCAGGAATTAAACGAAAACGGCCGAAAAGTATACTTAGCCACTGGCACCGCTGGCCGTCTTCCCCGCCGCTACCGGGGTCACGACAGCTTATGGTGGGGCAATCAAATAGGTATGTTCGACAAAACAGTCGATAAATTAGAATCCACAAAAGAACGCTTTGCCGCAAATCCCCAACTATCTGGCAAGGATGGCGGACGAGACTTAAATCTGCATGAATTTGCCCGTGACGGCATTGTCCTCTTAGGTCGTTTACAGGACATTCAAGGCAATAAATTATCCATCACTCCTAACCTTAAAGAAAATCTTCGAATTATTGATGATAATGTCGCCACCTTCAAGCAAAACGTAGACAAATTTATCGAATCAACTGGGATGAATGTTCCAGCTGCACAGCGTTTGCCAGAAATGCAAGATGGCTATGTACAGAAGACAATCACTGAATTAGACATTACAGAAGCAGGTATCACAACCATCATTTGGGCCACCGGGTATCGTTGGGATTACAGTTGGATTCGACTGCCAATCTTTGATGAAGACGGATACCCCATTCAAGCGCAAGGTATCACCAGCGCCCCCGGCCTTTACTTTGTGGGATTATTCTGGATGAACAAACTAAAATCCGGCCTCTTCTTCGGCGTCGGCGAAGACGCAGCCCATGTCGCCAATCACCTGCAACAGACAAGACCCCAAATTGCAGCAATGCCAATGATGGCCTGAAATCGCACCTCAAATAAGGTGACAGTCACGTCCATTTTAGTTCAAGTGAACGACGTGACTGTCTCCTTTTCCATCATCTGCCAGCCCCTTCTATCTAAACAGATAAAAACAACGCTTTTGGGCCTCGGAAGAGGACGCCGGAGCGCCAGGGGATTTCTTCAACGGGTTGGGCCAGGTGAAGGTTTGGAAAACGGCCGAACAACCGCTCTAACGCTATCTTCCCTTCCAGCCTTGCCAACGGCGCACCCAAGCAGTAATGCACCCCCCGCCCAAAAGAAAGATGGGGGTTGTTCTGGCGCGTCAGGTCTAATCTATCAGGGTTTTCAAAAACGGCCGGGTCACGATTGGCCGATGCCGTTACCACTCGAACCACATCCCCCCGCCGAATCGTCTGCCCATCCATGACCACATCTTCGGCCGCCCAACGGGTGGTTGATGTTTCAACCGGGCCATCATAACGGAGTAGCTCTTCAATGGCTCGGTCAAATTGAGCCGGATTTGCTATTAGGTGGGCCAACTGGTCGGGGTGTTGAATCAAGGTTAGGACGCTGAGACTTAGCATATTGACCACTGTCTCATGACCAGTAACCAACAGAAGAACAACCATACTGGCTAGCTCATCCCCTGTCAAGCGCTTTCCCGCCTCCTCCGCTTGCACCAAAGCCGAAATAAGGTCATCCTGCGGATTTTGCAACCGTTCGACAAACATCGTCTTCAAATACCTGGCAAAAGCTCGCAGCCTTGTCTTTCGCTGCCGATAGCCAACGCCATGGCTGCCAGGAGAGATAATCGCTTCTGACCAGTTTCGCACCTGTTCCGCATCGGCCGTAGGCACGCCCAACATCTCCATAATGACGATAATGGGCAAAGGAAAAGCGTAAGATTCGATTAATTCAAAAACAGGCTGTTGGGCCATCCTGTCAATCAGTTCATCAGCGATGTCTTCAATTCGGCTCGCCATCTGCTCAACCCGGCGCGGCGTAAAGGCTTGACTGACCAAGGCCCGCAGCCGAGTATGGTCGGGGGGGTCAGAAAAGAGCATATTTTGGTTGATAAGGCGCAGGATGTCGCTGCTTTGCCGTTGGTTTGGGGCCAAGTCATCATTGGCATTCTTCTGGTCTTTGACAAATCGGGTCTGGTCTTTGAGAACAGCGACAACATTGTCATAGCCGCTGATATACCAGATAGTCTGGCCGTTGGGGGCGGTGTGGCCGTAAATCGGCCGTTCTTCTCGCAGCCGTTTTAGCGTCGGAAAGGGGTTTGATTTGTATTTGCGGCTAAATAGATCATACATGGCAAGTGGTAAATAGTAACGGGTAATTAGCTAGAACGGCAACATTACGAATGACGCCTTTCTCTCTGTAATATCTCAACGATAATAGACTCAATTGGCTTGTCTATATCTATTATTAATGCTTCCTGGACAGTCGGTCTTTCCAACGTGTCGAATTGGGATTGGAGCATGGTCGGCTTCATGAAATGGTCTGTTCTGGCTTGCATTCGCTGCCAGATGAGGTCGAAACGGCCGTCTAAAAAGACAAACCGCACCCCTTCCCGCCCGCCTTGTAAGCGATTCCGATAGCTTTTCTTGAGCGCAGAACAGGCCAAGACGGCCGTTTCGCCTTTGTCTAAATGCTGCCCGATGATAACCTGGAGACGGTCGAGCCAGGGAACCCGATCCTTATCAGATAGAGGTATCCCAGCCGCCATCTTAGCCACATTCTCAGCCGGATGAAAATCGTCAGCATCGTAAAAGGGGCAGTTGAAATGGTCAGCCAGAAGACGGCCGATTGTCGTTTTCCCAGAGCCAGACACACCCATGATAATCCAAATCCTCATTTCACAACCTAATGTGCTAACCACATCCTCCTGAAGTTGCTTGACACCATCATGGCCCTATTTTATGATAATCAACAACGTCACCCACACGGACGCACTGCTTTGGCTGCCAGACAAACCAACGACATCCACCCTAGTAGGCAACGTCAAAACGGTTCGTTCCCAAAGAGCCACCTATTTAGGATACCAACTTTACCGTGCTTGGTCATCACAACAATATGACAGCCTCAATATCCACCCATGAATTAGTAGAAAGAATTGGGAAACCAACGACCGCTATGGTAGATATTCGGCCGCCAGCCGCGTACAACGGCTGGCCGTTGCAAAATGAGGTTCGGGGCGGCCACATACCGGGCGCCGTCTCCTGTCCCTTGGCCTGGAACACCTTGCTGAAACCAACAGCCCAAAGAAACCTCTTAGAAACCAAAGGTGTGCTTCCCAAAAAGCAGGTGGTAGTTTATGGCAATGATGAGGCGGAAGCGGAAACGGCCGTCCGCAATCTCTTGCGCCTCGGCTATAGAAACGTCCAAGTCTACCAGGCAGGTTTTCCAGCCTGGGCGGCCGAGCCACATTTACCCGTCCGGCGACTTGCCAACTACGACCGACTTGTACATCCTGCCTGGCTAAACCAACTGATTCACGAGAGACAAGTTCCCGGCAAACCAAGCCAACCATTCATTATCGCCCATGTTACCTATAAATCGCCAGAAGAGTATAGCCACAGCCACATTCCAACCGCCATCCATCTTGACACCAACGCCCTGGAAGAGAGCGAATACAAAAACCGCCGCCCCCCAAACGAGCTTTTAGCAGCCATGAAGTCGCATGGCATAACGGCCGAAACAACCGTCATCTTATACGGCCGTGATTCCAATCCAGGGATTCCCCAAAAACATCCCAGGCAAAGAGCGGGCAAACTAGGCGCCATACGAGCGGCCGCCATCCTCATGTATGCCGGCGTCAAAGATGTCCGATTACTGGATGGGGGTTATGACAGTTGGCTCGCCGCAGGCTACAACGCTGAAACAGGCTGGAATAACCCGAACCCGATAACTGAATTTGGCGCAGACATCCCTGGCCGTCCAGAGTATATTGTGGATATTGGCGAAGCCCGGCGCCTGCTTGACAACCCGCAGGGGATGTTGGTCAGCGTTCGAAGCTGGCCTGAATATACAGGCCACAATAGCGGCTACCGCTACATCGGACAAAGCGGCCGTATCGCGGGCGCCGTCTGGGGCAATGGGGGCAGCGATGCTTATCATATGCAGCATTACCGCAATATTGACCATACCATGCGCCAATACCAAGAGATTGAAGTCAACTGGCAAGATGCGGGTATAACGGCCGAAAAACAAATCGCCTTTTACTGTGGAACGGGCTGGCGGGCCAGCGAAGCCTTCTTCTGCGCCTATCTTCTGGGCTGGAAACAGATTGCTGTTTATGATGGTGGCTGGTTTGAATGGAGCCAAGACCCAAACAATCCTATTGAAATAGGTATGCCAACCTAAATCATGTGCAGCAATTCTCATTCTGCCAATTTTTCTGGGAGTGATAGGCGTTAGGAAAACAACAAGGTAATCATGTCATTCCCGCAAGGGCGGGAATCCATAGGTTTGACGATTGGATTCCTGCCTTCGCAGGAATGACCACTTTATTACCTCATTAATAAGAAAACCTGGGTTAGAAGGCGCGGAGACGAGGTTTTTGGTGCATTCAAGGGTTATACTGCGCCTTCCAACCCCTACCGCATTACCTCAAAATTCTATTTCTCTGGTATGCTTATCATAATTCATATTTCAATTTTATTACGGAGGGAACATTCAATGCGGTCAGTAAAAGAGATTTTAGATTCGATGACAATGCTTAAGCGGCTTGTTTACTTGGGACTTTGGGTAACGGCCGTCCTACTCCTCAGCAGTTGCAACAGCAGCGATGAGGTGCCAACCCGCTTGCCAACGGCGGATGTGTCAATCGCCGAGATTGTGCCGCCAACGGCCGAACCAACCCCAACTGCCACCCCCGAACCAGCCGCCATCACCCTCATCTCTCCCGCTGACGGCATTCAAATCGACCTCGGCCAATCTGTAGAATTAGCGGTGTCGGGCAGCCATCCGATTGGCATTCAGTCCATGAGCCTCACCTCAAATGGGCAAGGAATCGGCACCTTCCAAGCCACTGAGCAAACCAGTATGGAAATCAATCAATCTTGGACTCCCAACCATGCTGGCTTTCATCATGTCATCGCCTCCCTAACCAGCCGCACAGGGGAGATTATCGCGACCGAACCTATCACTATCAAGGTCATCGACCGCCAATTAATGGCTCAATACGCTCCCATCTTTTCTGAAGTCGAGCAAAATGTAACCGCCATGCGCGGCCTGGCTCCTTTAGAGGCTGTCGAACCGAATTTATTATCAGAGACAGAACTTCGCCAGCGGCTAGCAGCCGGATTTTTCTTCACTGAAGAGGACGCCTTCCGCGATGTTCTGGTCCTGTACGCCTTCGACTTTACCCAACGCACCTTTGACCTCTACACTCTAACCTACCGCTATTTAGGCGAAAATATCGCTGGTTTTTACGACCCAACAACCGATGAATTTGTTGTTGTCAGTAACGACAAAGAAATCGATGTCTTGGAAAAATTGACCTATGCCCATGAGTTTATGCACGCCATGCAAGACCAACATTTTTCGTTGGGCCTAATTACCGATGCTAACCAGGGCTATGAGTCTGGCATGGCATTGCGGGCTTTGGCTGAAGGTGAAGCATCTCTTATCCAAAATCTATATGTTGAATCAGGCTATTTAACCCAAAACGAATTAGTTGACGCGTTCAATATATTGATAAATATTCGGCCGTCTCGCAACACAGACTATTTCCCCCAAGTCCTATCAAACGCCTTTGTCTTTCCCTACACAACCGGCCTCGAATTTGCCGAAACGCTCTACATCCGCAATGGCTGGGCAGGACTCAATGCCGCCTGGAATAACATCCCCCAATCGACTGAACAGATAATCCATCCTGACCGCTACTTCGCCGGAGATGCCCCTATTACTGTGACCCTTCCCCCCTTAACAGATACCTTGGGCGCTGACTGGCAGCAAGTTGAGGAAGCGGTTTTTGGCGAATTTTTCCTAAGAGAATACTTGGGCCAACAGTTAAGCCCGGCCGAGGTTGATGTCGCTGCCACAGGCTGGGGTGGCGATTTATTCACCTTGTATTGGCATGAAGAATCAGATGATTTTGTCCTCGTCTTGCGAAACGCCTGGGATTCGGTCGGCCACGCCAACGAATTCATTTTTGGCTACCTGGATTATGTCGACCTTCGCTTTGGAACCCAACGCCAGGCCCAACCCGACAACGCCACCTGTTGGCAGTCAATAGATTTTGTTTGCCTGTATCAGTTCGGGGCGGAAACGCTGGTTGTGCGGGGGCCTAGTTTGGAGGTTATTTCGGCCGTTGCGGCTGAGATTTATCCGTAGATTAAGAAGGTCAACTTTTGGCAAAAGTTGACCTTCTTGAAAAGTTGAACTTCTTCCGAAATGCAGTATAACTTAGGGGAAGGAGTTAGTCGTGACGCCAATTGAATTGTACCAGGCCCTGGTTTCTCATTTCGATGAGCAAGAATTGCAAACCTTGTGCTTCGGCATGGGTGTTGATTATCAAAGCCTGCCAGCGATTGGAAAGGCGAATAAGGCCCGCGAGCTTCTTTTATTAATTGCCAGACAAGAACGGGTGGATGTCCTCCTCAGTCTTTTGGCTCAAATGCGCCCCCAAATGACATGGCCCAAAACTGAAGCTGAAGTAGCAGCCTTGACCAGGGCAATACAGCCAGAATTGGTGGCTCCGACCCCCTCGACTGCTGACAATTCGGCCGTATCAATTGGCGGCTCGGTGCAAGGGCCGGTGAGCGGGGGCGACATGGAGATTAACGCGCCAGTTGTTGGCGGGGATTTGACCATTAATGAGGAATCGGGCTGGCAGCGTTGGGGGCTGCTCTTATTGATAGTCCTGGGCGTTATAACTGTTGGTGGGTTGGCGATGTTATTACGGCCGTTATTCGCCCCAAGCGCCACCCCTCCAGATATCGACAATTTCCTGCCAGTGACACAATCCCTTTCACCTTCCTTAGACATAACTGCCATGACTGTGGCTCAGATGGATGAAGAAGAAACTCTTTGGTTTGGGGCTTGGGTCGATGAACGCTCAAAATTATATCGCTTAGATGTTTCGCAAAAAGAGAAGGCGACGGTAACGGCCGTGCTCGAAGTAGAATCAGAAATCACCGAAATAATGGTGGATTGTCGCCAAAACGTCTGGCTAATTTTGGATGAAATAGGTGTCCGGGTTTATCGGCCCACAACCGACCAGAGTACGACGATTTTGAACAAAGCGACAACCGATGATTGGATGTCATTTAATACCATGAACGCCCTGGCCCATCGCTGTTTAGACACAGGCGAAGTAGAGGTTTGGCTTGGACGAATGGGAGTCAACACCCTTCGTTACCAATCGGATTACCCTGAACCAGAGTCGATAAATTACACCCCCCATGAAGAAGACCCAGTATTTCTCGTCAGTAAGGAATTAGAAATTACAGACTTGATATTTGACCTAGAAAAAGCTACACTGTTTATATCTAGTTCACAGGGTGATTTGTTGTCAATATCTACCCGAAATGTACGCCAGCCGGAGTCAATAAACTATAATGAAACCATATGGTCTTTAAGTCTTTCGCCATCTGGGGAAGTCTGGGTTGGCGGCACAAATCACCTAATTGATAACCAAGATTTACTAACTGTAGTCGATGAAAACGATAATACCCCTGATAGTCGGGCACGGCTAATTGCTGTTGGCGAGCGTTGGGTTTGGTTTGGAGATAGTTGTCCTGAGATTTCAGAGAATTGCTGGACGTTAGGGGCGTATGAAAACGGCCGATTCTTCCCCATTAATTTAAAACCTCGAAAAGAGGTGACAGCCCTCGTTGTAGATAGCAATCAAGTTGTTTGGATTGGCACAGAGAATGGCATAATTTTGTATCCTTAATAAAGAATCAACAGGAGGTATCATCAAAATGGCAAGTGAAACAGTACGGGATCAAACTATGGATGTTTGGACATTTTGTAGTAATAACGACATCAGGCCAAAACTGGGTAACTTTAACGCTTGGATCAGTCCAGGATGGCGAATTTGTGTTTACGATACGGCCTCAGGAATTGGGGAACTAGAGCGAGCCTTTCTCCTGGTATCGCCAATGTTGAGCAGCAAATATTTGCAACGGCTTGTCACACTGGTTCGAGAGAATGAGATTACTTGTGGCTTTAGCGTCCGAGAAGCGTTCGATTATCAGGTCATTTATCTCATTGACCCAAATGGCGATTTTTCAGATGCTGAATTAGCACCCCTGGCCTTGGATAGCGATATTACCCTTCACAAAGTAACCGGAACCGAGCCAAGTGACTTAGCAGATGAATTAAAAACCCTCATCAATAATTAAACGTCGTCGTCAATTTACTAATCCAGTCGAGCAGTTACACCATTCGGAAGGTGTAACTGCTTATTTGCCAATCTTGAGGGAGGCGCATTATCCTCCCTAAGTACATAATGAAGGAGGGACACCATGATTCGCATGTTAGATGCGATTGCCTTAGCGCAAGAAACAATTCAATCTGACAAATTCCGACAATACGGCCTAAAATTGTCGCCCAAACTGCCAATCCGCTTGCCCGGTGGCTGGCGGTTTCCCTATGATAGTTTTGCCGGCCCATTTCGGGTACGTCACTCCATGATTATTTTTCAAGTATCGGATGATGGAAAAGTGTGGCAAGAGTGGAACGATTTTGACCAAAATCCTCATATTGAAGAATTGGATGACCTATTCATCGACTCGATAGAGAAACCTTTGCCAACCTTACCTCCTGTGCAAGATGTATTACCAGAAATTATGGCCGAACATAGTGATGCCATTATCGAAACCTCTGAAGCGGTATGGGTTATAGGCGAGGATGGCAAACCGGATTTGGCCTGGCGTATTGGTCTTGTGAAGGGTATCGAACGTTTCACTGTCGTGCGAACCAAAGGAAAGAAAGCGACATTAGACAGGAGAAATAATCTCGTCCCTTTTCTAGGAAGAACCAGATTGTCAAAAAGTGCGGCTAAACGGTGGGATATTGGTCGGGCACGATTCCGACCTCGTTCCGGGAATGTAACAATTAGGATTAAGGAATTACTAAAAATCGGGGAGGAGAAAGAATATTTACGAAATCAGTGGCTGGTATGGGCTTGTATGGCCCATATGGCTGAGTTTGTAGAAGGGTTGGGGTTTAATGAATTTGGGCCTCACGATATTCGGGTCGAGTTTCTTGCTTCTAGCGTTTCAGTTGAGGGGGCGGCTTTTAATATCGTTCAGAGCATCCCAACAATCAGTTTTTTGCGGGGTGAAGGTTGGGCTGAAGCTTCAAGTATTGTGCTGCACGAGTTTGGACATGCTTTGTGGGCTATTTTGTACGCTCGTCCCCCAATAGGCATCGATTCAAAACGATATGAACAAGAACTAGACGGTATTCAAGAAGGTTTTTGCGATTACCTAGCCGCGACATTGTTATCTAGGAACAATAAACCTGTCATTATTGGCGGCGAACTAAAACGAGCAATCGCAAATCGCTATAAACTCCCCCGCATAATAGATGGCATACCTATTGTTGACCCGGATTTGGCGGATATGTCTAGCGCAGATGAACATTTGATAGGGCATAAATGGGTGAATTTCCTGTTCGATTTGCGGCAGGCTTTACAAGATAAAGGGCAGTCGATAGAAACGGCCGACTGTTTGATATTACGCGCCCACCTGACCCCACTTCCTGGCGTTAAAATTGGGCCGCCAATGGAAAGCTATTTAGATTCGCTTAAAAAAACGGCCGAAAATATCAATTTAACTTCAATTGAAATAAATAATATCTGGCAACCTCTAGCTGAAAAACACGCTATTCTGTAGCTTTATCTAAGAAGTTCAACTTTTTTGAAAAGTTGAACTTCTCATATTCAAGGAACGGCTGGCAAATAACTAACCCCAGGCTCTGGCGGGTCAGCCACTAACGCAAGAAGCGTGAAAAAGGCTTGCAGTACCTCATCGTTGGCATCAAAGTTGCAGTGGCCGTAGTTATCAACTGGAACTGGCTGGTCAACGTGCCACATCCAACTTTGGGTGGCATAAACTTTCTCCCGATAAAGTGGCTCATGCCATTGGGGAACCTGCTGGTCGAGGGAGGTGTGGAGGGTGACTAACGGCCGTTCCAACACCCCGCTCGTCTCATAATCTTCCATCGCTATCAAAGCGGCCGGGTCTGCGCTGAAACGCACCACGCCTGCATTCAAGGCAGCATCGTCCACCGAACCGCTGTAAACGCGGGTGATATTATCAAAGGGGTTGCCACCCAGCTTTTCCATCGATTCGTTTGTTGCCATGACATTGTAGGCTAGGACATCTTCAACGGCCGTCCTAATCGTATCCGTCACCCCTGGTAGATGGGGGACGTTGCTCGTCGCCAACAGTTCCGTCAATGAAAAAGCGCTGCCAGGGTCAAAGATTAACGGCTCAACGACATTGCTGAAATAGCTGTTGTTCGTCCAGTCATCAATTAGCCACTGCGGAATCGTCACCACCTGGCTGGGAATAATGCCAGGGAAATAGTAATCAAACAGCACCCGAAAATCGCCAAAGTAATTGACCTGGGCCACCCAATCGCCAATCGGGCCGCAGGCCGCCAGTCCGCCATCAAAAATCTCTGGATACTGCTCCGTCGCCAATGTCGTCACCAAGCCACCCTCAGAGACACCTGCCAACAAGGTTACGCTGGGTGCGCCGTAGGTATTGGAAAAGACATTAACCAGATTGACGACATCGGCCACCCCTGGCAAAACTGCCAGTCCGTTGGTGGGGTAGCTGGTGACGCCAAAAGCCAGACCAAAATTATTGACGACTTCATTGACACAAGTCTGGTCGCCCACATCACCAAAACATAACTGGTCTTCTGGGATTTCCAGCGGCTCGTTGAAGAAAACATAGCCATGGGCGTAGATTACCAAGCCATCACCTGGCATCCAGCCCGGAGGCAGGCAAAAGCGGTAGATGGCGCCGCTGGGTTGGGTTACATCCGGGTCGCAGTTGTCGCCAGAACTGTTGGCCGCGTTGGCTGTTAGGGTTTGAAAGACGGCCGTTATCAAAATGAGCGCAACGGCCGTCGGAACCACTATCGCCCGAACTCGTTTCAAAGAACGAAAGGTCATCATGGTTTCAAAACGGCTGGCATATAAATCTCATAATCAACCCCAAATACTTGGGTGGTTGTGGTCGCCGTCAGGGGGTTACTAATTCGGTCAAAGTAAGATTGGCCCACCGAGGTTGTCGAGTTCGGGGGCAGGAAAAATGCCACCAGCGAGAAATCAATGACCGCCCCTGGGCTGTCAATGAAGAGGCCACTATCGCTGTAAGAGCGTTGGTCGCCCGTGTCGCTTGTATCGATGGCGCTGTCATCTAAGTAATAGTTGCTGACCGTTCCGCCGCCTGTGTTGACGATGGGGAAAGCCACGACCATACCGCCAGCCGCGCCACTGGCCTGGAACCAATCAACTCTCGGTGTAGCTGCCACCGCGTCATTCACGCCGTCAATGGGAACAGAAACGCCATTGCTGTTGAAGTAATTGGTGATGCCCGTCACCGTCGGGTCGTTCAAATCGAGGGAGTTGCGAAGGTCGTCTACGGAGACAGGCAGGGCGCTGGTGTCGAAGACAACGGCCGAATCGAGCCGCGCCCCATAGATAGAGATATTGAATGCCCCACCATTTGCCACGCCTCGCACTGGCCCCACAACCGGAATTTCAACCGTCGGCGTAATCAACCCCGCCAAATCTTCCTCATCGAGGGTGACAATAAAGGCCGTTACCCGTGTCTTTTGACGGTCAAGGATATCAATCCCATTGCCATTTACAGTCAGGTCAGATATGCCGATGAAATCTTGGGTAAAGGAGGCGGTATAAGAGAGGGCGGTCACTGTTTGGAGGGCTTCATTCCAATCAACATAGCTTGTGGGGTCAGTTATCAACGTCGTTGATTGGTAAAGATAGGCCCAACCCATTTCAGTCGGACTGAGGGGGTCATTGGCCGTCACTTGAACGCGGGGATTGCCCTGCGCTTCCATATCGGCCGGCCATTCGCTATTTCCTGCCTGCTGTCCGGCATCTTTCGCCATGAAAACAAGCTCATCATTGGCATCTAACAGCCCATCCTCAGAAATAACATAAGTCCCAGTAATATCGTTCAATCGTTCATCAATCTGAAACGGAATCGGGTTCCAGTCCGCTCCATCAAAGGTATAAAGCCTCAACTCACTAATCAACTCCCCATCAAAAGCAGCCAAATCAGCCCCCGTTACGACAATCGGGTCTTCCGGGCGGGTAAGGGTATTGGTGGGCGCGGCTGAAACTTGACTATTATTCTGTAGACCAAGCCATAGAAAAAGGAAAACGGCCGTGCCAGCAAACATCGCCAACAAAAGCTCTCTCAAACGATTTCTTTTCATGTTTTTCCTCACGATAAGGTAGGGGCGCTCGTTCTAAAAACGGCACCCGTAGTATCTAAAGAAAAGTTCAAAATTGACTTCAAAGATAACAAAGTCTGCCCTTATTGTGAGGTTAAAGTCGACAACTGTCAACCGACGCTACCTTCAAAATATACCCCAATTTATACCCTAATCCCCATGTGGATATATGGGTTTACGCTGCCTATCAAACTATAAATCTGACATCACCTATTTTATAACGTTACCCTTAAATGACGGTCAAAAATCAAATCGGTATACACACTTGTTTCAAATTCAAACAAGTTTTCTACTTCTACGATAGCTGTTGAATTCATTCAAGTAGGTCCCTGCTGAAATAATTTTTCAAAGCCCCATTTAAAGTTAACCATTTAACCAATAAAGGAAATTACAGAAAAATGGAAGAAATACTGATCACGCTTCAAAATTCTATCGCCCAGGGATTGCCTGGCGTACTTGGAGCGGTACTTATACTTCTCGTTGGCTTCATCGTCGCCGTCATTCTACGCGCTACTACGAACACCTTACTAGACAAAACGCGAATTGACGAACGGCTCGGCGCTAGATTAGGCGGCATGCCTGGTGGCCTCACGGTTAAAAGGATTGTCGGACTGACGGTCTTTTGGTTAGTGATGCTCTTTGCCATCGCCTCAGCCTTAGATTTGTTAAATTTAGGCGTGATTGCCGCGCCTTTCGACAATATCTTCGATGATGTCTTTGCCTTCATCCCCAACTTATTCAGTGCCGCTATCCTGGCCATTATCGCCTGGGTCGTTGCCACTTTAGTTCAGAAGCTGTTAAACGGGTTGCTCGATTCAACCAGAGTCGATGAAAGACTGGCTCGCACAGCCAAAATGGATCAGCGTGTCCCACTTAGCAAATCCATCAGCACCTTAGCTTATTGGCTCATCTGGTTCCTATTCCTGCCCGCCATCTTAGATGCGTTGGATTTAGAAGGCATCTTACGGCCCGTAGAATCGTTGCTCCAGGATGTACTGACCTTCTTGCCAAATCTCCTCAGTGCAGGTGTCATTCTCCTTATCGGCTACTTTGTCGCTCGCATTGTCCGCGACATTGTAACCAATCTCTTGGCCTCGACTGGATTAGACAGCTTCGGTGAAAAATTTGGTTTTTCCAATGTTACTATTACCCCATCACCTCAAACCCAATTAGAAAATTCTGACGCTACCATCAATACCCCTTCCCCAAGCTCATGGAGTGGCTCAATGAGCCTTTCGCGGGTGATTGGTCTGCTCGTTTACGTCCTGATCCTAATTCCAGTTGCGATTACAGCGCTGGATGCCTTGAACTTGGACGCCATTAGCCAACCAGCCATAGAGATGCTTAATGCGGTTTTGCAAGCCATCCCAGCGATTTTTGCCGCTGGCATCTTGCTAGTATTGGCCTACTTTATCGCTCGTTTCATCGGCGACCTAGCTACCCGCCTCCTTAATGGGGTCGGATTTGATCGCTTTTTGAATGAACTGGGTGTCACCCGCGTTTTGCCAAACGGCCATCAAGCCTCAGAAATCGTCGGGATGCTCATCATGGTTGCCATCATGCTCTTCGCAGCCACAGAAGCGGCCGACTTGCTAGGTTTTGAATCAATCTCCATCATGATCGCCAGCTTCCTATCCTTCTTTGGCGATGTTGTCCTAGGTCTTATCGTCCTAGCTCTTGGCCTATATTTGGCGAATATCGCCGACCAGGCTATCCGCTCCAGCGGCATCCAGAATAGCAGTACCCTAGCGACAATTGCCCGCTTTGCCATCCTGCTCCTATCCCTAACAATGGCCCTTCGCCAAATGGGGATTGCCGAGGAAATCATCACTTTGGCCTTTGGCCTGATGCTTGGCTCAGTGGCTGTTGCGGCTGCTATCGCATTCGGCTGGGGCGGCCGAGAATTGGCCCAACGTCAATTGCAAAAACTAGAATCTAATCTACAAGAATCTCAGCCCACTTTAAAAGATTCACCACCCACCCTACCTAATAGTGGTAGCGAATTTCGCCAGTAGTAACTAGTGCATCGCCAATTTTCGTTTGACGGACTGAAATTGGCGATGCCACCGTGTTCCTTCAATTTTGTTTATTCAACAATATGTGTTTGGCGGAACAGTAGGTAACACTTGGAGAAACGGCCGTAAAACACGGCCGTTTCCCCAAAACATCCCCCAAAATTTCTCTATGCCCATTGTGGCAAATTTTCCGGCTAAGCAAAATCCCCAAATTTACGAAAACACCTCATTATGTTGCTCCTGCACCCGTATAAAGGTCGTTCGCTTCGTTAGCTCTTTTAGCCGATTGGCTCCGACATAAGTACAGGTAGACCGAATGCCCCCTAACATATCCTGCACGGTCGCGCCGACCGGGCCGCGATAGTCGATATTGACCGTCTTACCCTCCGAAGCCCGATATTCAGCCACCCCACCCGCATGTTTCTCCATCGCGGTCTTAGAACTCATCCCGTAAAACTGCTTAAATGGCTTGCCATTGATTTCGACCAAATCGCCGCCACTCTCATCATGTCCAGCCAACATACCGCCCAGCATCACAAAATCAGCGCCGCCACCAAAGGCTTTAGCAATATCCCCCGGCACCTTACAGCCGCCATCTGAAATAATCTGGCCGCTAAGGCCATGGGCAGCATCGGCACACTCAATTACGGCCGAAAGCTGCGGATAGCCAACCCCTGTCTTCACCCGCGTCGTACAAACCGACCCTGGGCCAATGCCAACTTTGATAATATCAGCCCCGCCTAATATCAACTCCTCAACCATTTCACCTGTCACAACATTGCCAGCAATAATCGTCTTATCAGGGTGCTTTTCACGGGTTCGTTTCACAAAATTAACAAAATGCTCCGAATAGCCATTAGCAACATCCAGGCAGATAAACTCAAGCTGAGGATATTTGTCTAATAGATAACTGAGCTTATCTGCATCCGCCTGTCCCGTCCCGGCTGAAACGGCTATATGTTTTGTCACACTCTCATCGGCCGTTTCCATAAACGAGTCCCAGGCATCACGGCTGTAATGTTTGTGAACGGCCGTCATCATCTGATATTTGCTCAACGTCCGGGCCATCTCAAAGGTACCAACTGTATCCATATTGGCCGCAATAATCGGAACCCCTTTCCATTCATGCTCGCTGTGTCGAAAGACAAACTTTCTCAGCAATGAAACCTGCGAACGGGAGCTGAGCGTAGACCGCTTCGGCCGAATCATCACATCCTTAAATCCTAATTTAATATCAGCTTCAATTCTCATATGTCGTAATCTCTTCCTTTTGTTAAGTTGACCAAGTATACCCCAATTAGAGCAAGGATTGCAGCCAACATCTGGGCAGCCCTATTACCCCCCTGCCAAACCATCAACCACCCTATAATCGCTGCGACCCTCCTCCTAAAACGAAAGAAAACAGTGAAAATAAAGTAGGCGTTGGATAGGTTCCAAAAAAGGTTCCATCTTTTGGAAAAGATGGAACCTTTATAAAGTTTGGCCGTTACCTCGTCTTCATTCTCAAACATCTCGAGGTCCATTTCCAGGAATCTGAGCGCCTCCAGCACTTTATACGTATTGCCATGCCAGAGAAACCACTTAATTCGCTCCAGTTCGGCGGGTACATGCTCCAGTTCTTCATCCTTGGGAAGCCCCTTGACGGTGATGGGCACCACCGTCAACCTCATTGTGACGTGAAACCAGTCGAGAATATGTTCAGCCACCGGGCTCATGTAATATTGTAGATTGCGTACTGTGTCTCCACCATCGGACAGGAATGTAATCGCCTAGTTCATCTGAAGTCCTTAGGCGCACAGCGTTTCATAAAGGCGTCGCTTCGGTTTTTCGTCGTGGCCGGTGACAAAACCGAAGCGCTTGGGGTCATGATTCTCCTGCAAGCTCTTGCTTACGATCACTTCAAACCAACCAGCTTTTCGGTTGTCGCCGTCACGGCCATGTACAAAACCACCATCAATTCCCACTGTTAAGGGTTCATCGGGGTACGGCAGAGCATGCTGGTCGTACTCATTGCCATGGGCGAACATAACTTGTTCTTTTCCCAGCTCGCTTTCGATTCGTTTTGCCATTTGGTGGGTATGCTTGTAAACACTGGTGAAATTGGTTTTTAACGGCAGGACTTCCTCCAGCAGGTCGACCGTCAATCCATAGGACATCAACGAGGCCCACTTCGTCTGTAGATAGCATAACTCAGGCGCTGAACGCTCGGGTAACAGGCGGACTATGGGACTGAAGCTCTTCTGTTCTCGAGGCCGGCAGGTGCAGGTGTAGAATCGTGGACTTTGGAGCCGCATTTTGCCAAATAGGGTGCGGTAGGTGATGTAATGCCGTCCGTTGCAAGGATGGGGTCGGCCACAATCCTGGCAATTACGGCGATGATCGATGTACTCAGCGATTTGTTGTTTGACGATCTCTTGTTAGCTGTTCCCCAGCAAAGCCTTGCCCTCCTCAAGGGTAAGACCTAGCGTCTCCAGCCGTGGGTCGCCACGTTGCAGACAGCCGATTTCCTCAACAATGGTCTCTGGCGTCTCGTCATCATGTTCGATGATGACCTGAATGCGAATTTTCATGATTATCCTCCAAGAATGTAGTCGCCATATGGTTTGCCGGCCCGATAATCGGCCAGACACTGGTTGGCTTTGTGGCGGTCAAAATTGTCAATCTCCAGCCAATACATCGCTTGTCGTAGTTCGGACCGGTCTATCGGGGTGGCGTGATTTTCTAAAATCGGTGCAAGTAACTCTGCCATCCAACCCAGCACGCGGACCTGGTGATAATGATCTCGCAAGGCCATAAAATGCTCTAGGTTGCCACAATCTTCAGGTCGCGTCTTGCCGCGCCCGCCGATGCAGATGGGATACTGTTGTGCTGGGTCCAAAGGCAGTCGCTTCTCAACGCGGATTTCGTGACGCCAGGAATCGAACATGTCGTATTCATACAGGAATCGCTCACGATCGCGGAAGTTGAAGTCGTCGACCCGTATCTTGCGGCCATCATCAATGAAACTTAATCTGTGCAGATAGTTGGCGCCGTAATGAACACCGCGAATCACGAAGCGATGAAGGTGCTCGTTACGCCACCCCATGACGCACTGAATCGTCTCGTGCAGTTCAGCAATACTGCTGTCTGAGCGGACCCAAATACACCTTGAGATCATCGGGCTGATCGTCAACAGCCGCATTCTCAACTGATACACTTCTATGGAACTGGGTTTCTGGATAAATGGGAGCATCAGATGTTTTCCCTTTTTAGACACGAATGATGGTGGGCTTCCTTTGGCTCCGGGGAATTTTGTATATTATTCAAGCCACACAATTATGATAATGGATAATCGTTGACTTCAGGATAGGCAATTATTGACTGTTGTCAATAGGTTCCATGAATGCAGTCAGCACCCGAAAAAAATTGGTCTCCTTACTGGTCGTGGTCGTTCGCAATGTATACGCTTGAGAATGGCTTACCTAGCGCCTCCATCTGGTTGTCTCGTGCACCGTTGCCAGCCTTCCGGAGGGTAAGGTAAGGTTTTGTTTTATTCCAAGGACGATTCACAGGAACGATACTGAACTCACTCTCAGGCCGATCACGAGACTCTGCCTCGAATCCGATCAACCTTCACCGAGCTTGCCAGGATGATAGGCCTTCCCAAATTCGAGAGTGAAGGTGATGAAGTTGGTTCCATTCATATTTTTCGGCGAGGGAAACGAGCTAGCCGTTGCCGGGTTAATGGAAGAACAGATGCGAAAGATGGCCCGGTTGGAAAAGAAAGTCATCAACGTTGGCCAGCATCGGATGCGAATTTCAGTCTTAGAGGTACAACGGCTTGAAAATCCAGCAATTCCCATAAGATAGCAGCCACTATAATCGAAATAACGTTTGCAGCAATCGCCAGTGTCAAACTAAATCGCCCGCCCAAATAAGGCAACTCAAAAAATCGCGTCCCATGGAATCAGAAATCAGAAAGAACTGCTCCGAACCAAAGGGAAGAGGCTGTACGAATTCTCCGGTTAACCCCTCTGGAAATATGATTTACGGCCTGAGACTCGATTCTCGTACAATGAGTTGTGGTTCTAAAATTATCTTCTTCCGAGAATACGGCCCCCGAACTTTATTATCAAGATGGTCGAGAACCATTTTTGCCGCTTGCAGGCCCATTTCAATCGTCGGCTGGGTAATCACCGTCAAAGCAGGTGTTACCAGGGTTGTCCAGTCCATATTGCCAAATGTAACGAAAGCCATCTCGTCTGGAATAGCAATTTGTCGCTCTTGCAAAGCCATAAAAGCGCCAATAGCAATTGTGCTGCTGGTACAAAGAAGGGCTGTCGGATGGTCGTCCATCCCTAAGAAATGGAGCGTCCCTTCATATCCAACCTGCTTTCCGACCAGGGCGGCGTTCGTTTCGGCCGTTCTTATCCACCGCTCGTTTGGCTCCAACCCACAATCCCGCAACGCCCGGCAGTAACCATCCAAACGCTGCTTACCCGTATCCAGGTTCACATTCCCCACCAGTAACCCAATCCGCTGGTGTCCATGTTCCAACAGATGCCTCGTCGCCTTATAAGCCCCGGCTTCATTATCAACCGTTACACAATCAACATCCCGTAACCCATTTGGCAAACGGTCAATGATGACAAGCGAATGACCCGCCTCTTGTAAGGCTTGAATCCGTTCAGAATTACCATCTGTCGGGGCAATCAACAGGCCATCTACCGACCGGCTTAACATCGTTTCAATCTCAAGGATTTCCTGGTCAGACTCCTCATTACTATTGGCAATCAATGGTTGGAATCCGGCCCCGGTCAACACCTCTTCAATACCGCTGACGACATCAATCCAGAAGGGGTTGCGCCAATCAGGGATGATTACCCCAATCTGGTGCGACGTTTTAGTTCGCAAGCTCCGGGCGCTGGCATTCGGCCGATATCCAAGCCGCTCGCAAACTTCCAAAACTTTCAACCGCGTGCTGGCTGCCACCTTCTCTGGCCTATGCAGCGAACGCGAAACAGTCATTGGCGACACCCCAGCCTCCCTGGCAACATCAATGACTGTCGGCTTAGAATTTTTCATTTTCATAGAGCTACTATACCAAATGGTTGCCAGTGGGAACAGATTATGCAGATGATAACGTTACCTTATAGTACATTCTAGTTGAATTATCCGCCATGTCAACCAGATTTGTTTTTGTGGGGCAAACAGGGTTATTTGGCCCCTGGTTGCACCTAATATCCCGAATTCATATTGACAGACGGCCGTAATTAGCGTATTATTTTTATACTTCAACATGATAACGTTATCATAGCAGCTTCATCCCACCCCATTGTATCATTTGCGATAGTGCCTAAAGTTTCTGCCATCAACGTATTGCGTATTGCATATTACGTATTAACGCCACTCATAATACGCAATACGAACTACCCAATAACCACATCCTGGCACGACTCGCTTCCAAAGGAGGATCGCCTATTAGATAGACAGAGCAAGGAGCCATTTCACACAATGCTAGTCGTCCGTGCAATTTTCCCGTCAGAGGTTGTAGCCCGATGATTCGGTCAGAGGAGAAGAAAAATGTCCAAACCCAGAAAGTTCATATTTTATTTGGCACTATTTGTTGCAACGAGCCTTATACTCGTTGCCTGCCAGCCTGAGGAAGTCCAGGTCACACGAATAGTTACCGAAACCATCACCGAACAGGTGGAAGTGACCCGCGTTGTCGAAGGCGAGGTCGTGACCGAGATGGTAGAGGTCACGCGCGTCGTGGAGGTAGAGCAGCCGGAAGAGGTCGTTCCGGAAGGGCCTAACATTTTGAAAGTACGTATTGGTGACGACCCCCAGAGCCTGGACCCGGCCTTCATTACAGGGGCAGGCGGCACCGCAACCGCGACGAACATCTACGAGGGCCTGGTTTCTTACGAGCCAGGGACGTTGGATGTGGTCAACGTGTTGGCCGAAACAATCGAAGTATCCGAAGATGGATTGGTCATCGACTTCAAATTGAGAGAGGGTATCCAATTTCATGGCGGCTTCGGCGAACTAACGGCCGAAGATGTCAAATTCTCCTACGAACGCCTCATCGACCCGGAACTGGATTCGCCCTATTCAGGTGATTGGGAAGCAATCGACCACGTAGAAGTCACCGGAACCTACACGGGCCAGATTATCATGTCAGAGTTCTATGCACCGCTTTGGACGACCACACTCCCGGTCAACGCCGGTTGGATTCTGTCCAAGGCAGCCTTTGAGGAAAATGGTTTGGAATGGTTGGCCGCGAACCCCATCGGCACTGGCCCCTACCAATTTGTCGAGCTTCAGCCAAGTGTAGCCACCATTCTCGCCCGTAACGAAGATTACTGGGGCGATGCACCCCATTGGGACGAGATTCACATGGTTCCCATACCCGAAGATATTTCAGGTGAAATCGCCGTTCATACAGGCGAGATTGACCTTGGTCAAATCCCACCTGATGGCGTCGCTCGTGCGCTGGCCGCCGGTTTAGAAGCGGTGGCAATACCCACACCGGGCTACGAATTCTTGACCATGAATGTCCAGAACGTCAAACTGGAGGACATCCGGGTGCGGCAGGCTATCCGCATCGCCCTCAATGTGCCATTAATCATTGAGGCGGCACACAGCGGTACGTGGGGTCGAGCGTGCGCCATCATCCCGGCGGGCGCATTAGGACATTGGGCCGATGCTCCTTGTTATGAGCAAGACCTTGAACAGGCCAGGGCGCTGATGGCCGATGCTGGCGTGGAAGCGCTGGACCTGACCTTACACGTTGGTTCGCAAGAACGCGACCGGATTGCGGCCGAAGCAGTCCAGGCCCAACTGGCCGAGATAGGCATCACTGTCGAGGTCATCCCAGGCACGCGAGGAAGCCAACTGTTTTTCAGTGAAACCGTCAATGAGGACTTGGCATTGTTCTTCGGCTCCTTCGGTAGCCAGCCAGACCCCTCCTGGTCTACAGTCTGGTGGACATGCGACCAGGTCGGGCAGTGGAATTCCACTGAGCTGTGCCTTGAGGAATTTGATGCCTTACATGACGCCGCCCTTGCCGAGCCAGACGCGGCCGTTCGACAAGAACTGTATGAAGAGCTACAGCGGGTCTGGGACGAAGCAGCCAGCATCGTCTGGGTTGCATACCGAACCAATACCTTCGCCTATCGTTCCGGCCTTGTACCAGCTATCTCCCCAACAGGCCGTGAAATCCCTTGGGCATTCACGGAGAATTAGCCTCCAGTAAGAATGGGCCATTCTGACAGAATGGCCCATTCTGGTTGCCGTATAAATGTTCAATCATGCAATTAGAGTAGGGCGATTTTGCAAATCGCCCAGACAATTTACAAAATCGTCCAACATAGATTGCATGATTATTTCCTTAAACACTAAGCAGATTGGCCCAATCTTGAACTACCACTAATATGTTACTTTATATCCTCAAACGCCTCATGATGAGTCTGATCGTCGTCCTGGTGGCAATGGTCTTCTTATCGTCATTAGTCCACTTAATTCCAGGCGACCCGGCCAGGCTCATCATGGGCCCCAGAGCGAGCGAGTCCTTGTCAGAACGGGTTCGTGAAGAGATGGGCCTGGATGACCCGGTGCCAGTCCAGGTTTTCAACTTTGTCACGAATGCCCTGCGCGGCGACCTGGGCCGAGACTTCTTGAGCTTTAGACCAGTGACCAGCTTGATAGGCGCGGCGCTGCCACATACGATTATCCTGGCCGTGACCGCTCTGGGGATGGCCTCCCTCATCGGTATTCCCCTTGGGGTGTATTCAGCCGCCCACCCCAACACCTGGCTTGACCGGCTAACCGGCACCATCTCCGTCATGTTCATCACCCTGCCCTCCTACGTGGCTGCCTTGTTTTTAATGCTGGTATTTGCTGTCGCGCTGGGCTGGCTACCCGCCATTGGCACCGGTGAATTGAGCGACCCGGTCGATTACGCCCGACACCTCATCATGCCCACCATAGCCCTGGGCATCACCTGGGTCGGCTATCTGGCCCGCCTGGTGCGGGCTAGTGTGCTGGAGGTCTTGGGGACCAACTACATCCGCACGGCCTACGCCTTCGGTCTACAAGAGCGGGTAATCTTCTATAAGCACGCCCTGAAAAATGCCATCATCCCGACCATTGCCGTGTTGGGCGTTGGTCTGGGCAATCTGCTGGGCGGCGCAATCTTTATCGAAGTAATCTTCACCCGGCCTGGCCTGGGGCGATTGATTTTCACTGCTATCAATGAACACAATTACCCCATCGTTCGCGGCGGCATCCTGGTCGCTGCCCTGCTGTTTGTCTTTGCGAATTTGCTGGCCGACCTGTCATATACCTACCTGGACCCCAGGATTCAACTGGAAAAGGTCAAAACATGACCGCGACAACTGAAATTGCAGTACCGACGACCGCTCCCGACCGCCTTTGGATTCTTAAGGAAGTAATCCGACGGCCGTCTGGCGCATTTGGACTCTTCATCGTCTTCAGCCTGGTCATTATCTTGTTGTTCGCCGAGGTACTGGCCCCCTACGGCGCGGCCGAGCAAAATATTCCCAGCCGACTGCAAGGACCATCGACAGAGTACCCCCTTGGCACCGACCACCTCGGCCGTGACCTGCTGTCGCGCCTGCTCTTCGGTACACGAGTCGCGCTGGGAACGGCCGTTCCCGCCGTCCTCATTGCCCTCACGGCTGGCATGATTCTGGGACTGATAGCAGGCTACGCTGGCGGCATGGTAGACAACATCATGCTCGTAATCCTCGATTCAATCCAGGCATTCCCAGCCATTCTGCTTGCCCTGGCCTTATTAGTCCTGCTGGGGCCATCGCTGCGCAATGTCATCCTCGCCCTGGCCATAGCCCGCACACCGAGATTCGCCCGCATTGTCCGAGCGCAAGTACTTTCAATCAAAGAGCAGCCATTCATAGAGGCTGAACAATCATTGGGCGCAAGCACCTTGCGGATCAACCTGGTCCATATCATGCCAAATATCCTGGCCCCATTGATCATCCTGGTGGCCATGAATATTCCCTCGGCAATCGTCACCGAAGCCGGTCTTTCCTTTCTCGGCGTCGGTGTACGGCCGCCAACCCCTTCCTGGGGCGTCATCCTGGCCGACGGCTTCACCTGGCTGCGAACGTCGCCCTGGGCTGTTTTATGGGCAGGATTGACCCTGATGATCACCACCCTCGGCTTCACCCTGTTTGGCGAAACCTTGCGCGACATCCTCGACCCAAAACTGGCTGGAACCAGGTAAGCGTGATGAAAAGTCTGCTTGAGGTACAGGGTCTCGAAGTTGTTTATCACACCCAGAAGGGGCATTTGAAGGCGCTGCACGATGTCAGCTTCAAAGTGAATCCAGGCGAAATCGTCGGCATTGTGGGTGAATCCGGCTGCGGCAAGTCAACGGTGGCATCCTCCATCCTCCATCTGCTGCCACCAAACGGTGAGTTTACGGCCGGTCAGATGCGTTTTCAGGAACGCGATTTGCGGGCCATGTCGCCAGAGCAGTTGCGCCGGATGCGCGGGCCTGAGATAGCCATGATTTTTCAGGACCCGATGACCAGTCTGAACCCGGTCTTCACCATCGGCAGCCAGATGGCCGACATCCAACGCGCCCATGCCACAAGCCTCAGAGCGGACTCAAAGGCGATGCGGCGGCTCTCTTTAGACATGCTAGAGCAGGTCGGAATCCCAGACATCGAGCAACGCTATCGCAGCTTCCCCCACGAATTCTCAGGCGGTATGCGCCAGCGAATTATGATTGCAATGGCCCTGATGTCACGGCCGAAACTGCTCATCGCCGACGAACCGACCTCGGCCTTGGATGTCACCCTTGAGGCACAGATATTGGAACTCATCAAGCAACTGCGCCGCGAGTATGAGACCGCCATTCTATACATCTCCCACAATCTCGGCGTAATCGCCCAACTGTGCGACCGGGTCATCGTCATGTACGCTGGACGAATCGTTGAACAGGGCGACGTCCACTCACTGTTCGCCGACCCCAAGCATCCTTACACCCAGGCGCTCTTAGCTTCGGTGCCCTCTCGCAAAAAACGTGGTCGGCGGCTGGCCACCATCCCCGGCGTCGTCCCCAGCCTATCGGCCTTGCCATCCGGCTGCAAGTTCGCAGACCGTTGCCAATTTGTCCGGGCCACATGCAACGAGGTAGAGCCAGGTTATCTTGAAGAGAACGGCCGTCATGTGCGCTGTTTCATCTATGATACCAATTCCCGCTACCAATCTGACCAGCCCTTGCCACCTGTTAGCGAAGAGCCAGAAGTTATCAACGTGCAAAAAATGGGTGTCAGGAAAAATGGTACGGACTCCGAACGAGAACTGTTCAATCTGGATAGTGTATCGACCCACTTTAAGGATAAACAGAATATCATCGATCGCCTACTCGGCCGAAAGAAAAGCAAGGTACGTGCCGTAGACGATGTTGACCTGGAAATCTACCCCGGCGAGATAATCGGTCTGGTCGGCGAATCAGGCTCCGGTAAGACGACGCTGGGCAAGACAATGTTGCGGCTGGGGCCGCTAACAAGCGGCCAGATTATCTTCGACGGCCAGGACATCAGCCGCGGAGACGGGTCAAAAATGCGTAATCTGCGCTCCCGTATGCAGATGATATTCCAAGACCCCTATTCCAGCCTCAGCCCCCGATCGCGTGTCGCCTACCTCATCACCGAACCCTATGCCATCCACAAGATGCCCAAAGCCCAGCGTTATAATGCCTCGGAACTGTTGCAATTGGTCGGTCTCTCAAACGAACAATCAGCCAAATATCCGCACGAACTTTCAGGGGGTCAGGCACGGCGGGTCGGAATTGCACGAGCCTTGGCCCTGCATCCAGAATTTCTCGTTGCCGACGAGCCTTCGGCCGGTCTGGACGTATCGGTGGCGGCCAGCATCCTCAATTTGATGAAGGACTTGGCCGAAGAACTTGGGTTGACGTATATGATCATCACCCATGATCTAAACCTCGTCGCCTATATCGCCAGCCGGGTCGCCGTCATGTACCTGGGCAATCTGGTTGAGGTCGGCCCCACTGACTTAATCTTCGATTCGCCAGCCCATCCCTATACGTTGGGACTATTGTCGGCAATTTCCGAGCCAGACCCCACACAGCGGAAGGACGAACAACGGATGCTGCTGGCGGGCGAAATACCCAGCCCTCGAAACCCCCCACCTGGCTGCCGTTTCCACACCCGCTGCCCATTTGCCGAAGACCGCTGCAAGACGGATGTGCCGGTGCTAGAGGAGATTGAGCCAGGGCATGTCGTCGCCTGCCACTTCTGGCAGCGTGTCCGAGAAAACTAACATGAACGCATCCAGCAAGCCCAACATTCTAATCTTCATTATGGACACCCAGCCTGTCCGAAACCTGACGCCATATGGCTACACAAGGCCAACAACACCCAACCTTGAACGAATCGCCAGTGAGGGTCTTGTCTATAACAACCACTTTGTAACCAGCTCCTGGACCCTGCCGGTTCATTCCTCTCTTTTCACCGGACTATACCAGACAGGTCACGGCACAGGTGGACAGCATGAATTCCTCTCGCCAACCCTGCCAACAATGGCCGAAATTCTAACGGCCGCAGGCTATCAGACAATGGGATTCAGCAACAACACCTGGGTCAACCAGGATGAGACCAACACCGCTCGCGGCTTTGAAAACTATCTACTCGTCCCCCGACCATCCGGGCAAAATCCCCAAATAGGCCCGGAAGATGACTATGTGCTGCATGATGAGATAGATTCTGGCTCGGCCGAAACGGTTGAGCTGATAAAGCGGTGGTTTCAGGAGGATTATGATGAGACTCGGCCGTATTTCATCTTCATCAACTGTGTCGAACCCCACCTGCGGGCCTGGGCACCAGAACCATTCCGAAGCCAATTTCTAATGGAAGGCGCAACAGAAGCCGAAGCCCGCACCGTCAATCAGGACATCTTCGCCGAGCGATTGGGCATCGTGCCAGACCGGCCCGATGGCTATATGTCCCCAAGAGACTGGCAAATCCTTAAGAGCCTGTACGACGGCGAAACAGCCTGTCTGGACCAACGAATTGGCCTGCTGTTCGACCATCTGAAAGAAGGTGGTCATCTCGACAACACCCTGCTCATTATCACCAGCGACCACGGCGATTTACTCGAACGAAAAGGGATGATAGGCCACCATCTCGCCCTCTTCGATGACCTCATCCATACCCCCTTAATCGTTCGTTGGCCCGGTGTCGTTCCGGCTGGAGAGCGGTTCGACGACTTTGTGCAAATCTGCGACTGGCTGCCAACCTTCCTCGACATCTTAAACGTGACAGACACCGAGACACAAGGCGTGAGCCTGACCCCGACCTGGCACGGCCGTTCCGTTCGAGAGTTCATTGTCGCCGAATACATGAAGCCCATCCAAACCATCGAACGCGCCTTGCGCCACGACCCGAATCTTAATTACCGGGCCTGGCTGCGATTTATAAAAACCATCCGCAATCACCAATTCAAATATATCTGGGCCAGCGACGGTCAAGATATGCTGTTTGACATTTCGGCCGACCCCGGCGAACGAAACAATATTCTAAATGACAACCAGGAAATTGCGGCCGACCTCCGCCAACAATTAGAAGATTTTCTACTAACCCTCCGAAGGCGAGACTATGGCGACGCCATGCGCAATCACGGCTTCCGCAACGTCCGCTGGGACAACGTAGACAAACTAAAAGCCTGGGGCATCTATCGAGAAATTGAGTAATCGGAAAACTATCATGAACTTACGCTTTCAAGCATCCGGCCAAGAAGGCTACGAAGTCATCATCGACAACCATGAATCACTTAGCCATATAAACCATTTTGCCATTCTAAGGTTGAACAACAACCAATCATTCCAAGAAAATACAGGCGCTAACGAAGCCATGCTCCATCTAATTGAAGGGAGTTGTTCGCTGACAATCAACGGTGATAAATTTGCGAATCTGAACGGTCGTCCCAACCCATTCCAGGGCAAACCAACGGCCGTCTACCTCCCCCCGGACACCCAATACCATATTGAAGGCCAGGTCGAAATTGCCATTACCCAGTCAAAAGCCGAAGCGGACGGCGAACCCCGGCTCATTTCCCCCGACACACTGACACCCGCCCAGGTCGGCCGTGATAACTGGCAGCGCAAAGTGACCATGATTGCCAAACCCGACTTCCCCTCCCAAAAATTGATTTTGGGCGAAACCGTCAATCCCCCCGGCAACTGGTCCGGCGTGCCGACCCATAAACATGATACCGTCCAACCAGGCGTTGAATCTTACCATGAGGAGCTTTACTATTTCCGGGTTGACCAACCCGGCGGTTGGGGCATTGAGCGCCTCTACGACAAAGGCAACCTGGATGAGATTCTGCTTTTGCAAGACCGGGTCGTCACCATCATGCCCAGAGGCTACCACACCGTCGCCGCCGCCCCCGGCTTCACCCTCTTTTATACCTTTGTTCTGGCTGGCCCCTCAAAAACCCTCCTGGCTCCCCTCGACCCCGACCAGGCCTGGATAGCAGATTAACATGATGGGGAACACAGGCTCGACACCCGAATATGCCGTTCAGACAGCGTTAAATGTTTGGATTCCCGTTAAGGACGGAACCCGCCTCTCGGCCACCATTTTTCGCCCAACAACCAACGGCCGTTTTCCCGTTATCTTTCGCTGCGACGGCTATCGCAAAGATTTGACCCGCAAGGGCGAACTGCGTCGAATCGGCCGTTATTTTGCCAAAAGAGGCTATGTCTATGTCCTCATGGACATTCGTGGAACCGGCGATTCCGAAGGCATTGCCACCGATGAATACAGCAAGCAAGAGTTAGAAGATGCCTACGACGCCATCCAATGGCTGGCTACCCAACCCTGGAGCAATGGCGCGGTCGGCATGTGGGGCAAATCCTACAGCGGCTTCAATTCCATCCAGACCGCTATGTTACGGCCGAACCACCTCAAAGCGATTATCCCCATCTACGCTACCGACGACCGCTACACAGACGATGTCCATTACTGGGGCGGCCTGCGCCATGTCGGTTCCACCATCCCCTACCCCCTCAAGATGATTTACACCAACCTCATGCCGCCCACCCCATCAGCCCACCCCGAAAACTGGCGGGAAATCTGGCAGCAGCGGATTGACCAATCCCCTCCCTGGCCGCTCGAATGGTGGCGGCAGCAGACCGACGGTCCCTTTTGGCGGCATGGCTCGCTTCGGCCGAATTACGAGGCCATCAACATTCCCGTCTTCATGGTCGGCGGCTGGCGTGACGGCTACACCAATTCCATCCCTCGCATGTTGTCCAACATGACCGTCCCCTGCAAAGCGCTCATCGGCCCTTGGGGCCATGAACTGCCCCACCTGGCTACGATTCATCCCCAGGTCGATTTTCTACCCATGATGCTGCGCTGGTGGGACCACTGGCTAAAAGGAAAAGATACTGGTCTGATGAATGAACCGGCCATCACCTACTATATGCAAGACTACTGCCCACCCGGCCCGGCAAGCCAAATTTCCGGCCAATGGCGCACTTTGGAACAGTGGCCCGAAACGGCCGATCAAACCACCTTCTCCCTTAGCCCCGGCAGCCTTTCCCCCGGCCCCCCAGAGTCGGCCGACCCAGAGCGGCTGCCAGGGTCGCTCAAGCTGGGTATCGGCGAATGGAAATGGTGTATGTATGACCCAGATTCGCTGCCCCTTGACCAACGGGCAGCAGAACCTAACAGCCTGGTCTATAGCTCCCCGCCGCTAACAGAACCGCTAGAACTATTAGGTCAACCAACCTTGAGCCTGACCCTCTCGGCCTCAGAGCCAGAAGGCCAAATCTTTGTCCGGCTGTGCGATGTCGCCCCAGACGGCCGTTCCACCCATGTCAGTTGGGGGGCGCTGAACCTCACCCACCGCAGCAGCGACACCGACCCCTCCCGCCTGGAACCGGGACAACCCTATCGGGTAGACGTTGAACTTGGCGCAGTTGCCTGGCGTTTCCAGCCCGGTCACGTTCTGCGGCTCATCATTAACAACCACGACTGGCCCCGCCTTTGGCCGTCACCCCGCCTCTTTGACTTAACCATCCATCATGAACCGGATAACCTCGGCCTGCTGCGCCTCCCTATAGCGCCAGCCTCCCCCACAACCATCGTGCCATCGCCCCCCCCGGCGAAAAGAAAAAAAACGGCCGACCTCAAATCAACAACCAATCCCTGGATTTGGCAGTTGATTCAAGAACGGCCGACCAACTGCCTCCGCTTCACCCTTGGCCGGGAAGAAGGCGTCGAAATGGGAGACCGCTCCCTGGTCGAGACGACCTTCCGCCAATTGGAAGTTGTCGTGCCAGAAGACCAGCCAACGTTCAACAGCATGTCCGCTTACGCCACCTCAACCATGACTTGGCCGGAGGTGAAAGCGACCGTAACGGCCGACCTGCACATCGCCAGTACAGAATCCGCCTTTGAATTCGAGCTAATAGTCGAAGTTTTTGAAGACGATAAATCTATTGCCAATAAGACCTGGCAGGAAACAATTCCCCGAAATCTGGTCTAAAAATTCTGATGGATTTAGCTATCTACCGCCAACAAATCCCTGCCCTGAACGATGCCAGCTATCTAAACACAGGCACGTTTGGCCCCTCCCCGTCTCCAGTAATCGACAAGATTTGCTATGGCTTCGAGCTTATCGAACGGCACGGCCCCTATTCACCAATTGTCAGGGAAACGGTTGAGCGTCAATGGTACGAACAAAGTCGTGCCGAAGCAGCCGCCCTCATTGGAGCCTCAACGGACGAAATTATCTTAAATCGCAGCGCATCTGACGGCATAAACACAATCGCTCACGGCCTCGATTGGCAGCCCGGTGATGAAGTGGTCATCAGCAATGAAGAACACCAAAGCGGAACCCTGCCCTGGTTCATCCTCTCCGAGCGCACCGGCATCAAAGTGCGGATTGCGGCCGTAGACCCTGACCCGGCCATTACCCTGCAAAATATTGACGACTGTATAACCGACAAGACTAGGCTCGTCTTTTTCAGTCACGTGAGCTGCATGAGCGGTATTCGCACACCGGCGGCCGACATCTGTCAGTTGGCCCACGACCGGGAAGCGTTGGCCGCCCTGGATGGCGCACACGCGCTGGGCCAATTCCCGGTCAAAATGGATGAGCTTGGCTGCGATGCCTATATTGGCTGTGGTCATAAATGGCTGCTCGGCCCGCAAGGGACCAGCTTCACCTACCTAGCTGCCAACCACTTGAACACCTTCAAACCCGCCTGGATTGGCTGGGGGGCGCAAATTGAGGGCAGCATCAACCTGGCCGAGCAAAGCTATACCCTCCACAGTTCGGCTCGACGCTTCGAGTATGGAACCAAACAGTGGCCTCTGTTCGCCGGTCTCGGAAAGGCGATTCGCTTCGTTTCCGATTTAGACCTTAGAGCAGTTGAAGCCCAGGTTCGGCCGTTAGTTTCCAATTTCAAATCGGCCCTCGACGAGCTAAATTTCGGGCAACGACTAACGCCGCTTGACCCAGACCACAGCACAGGCCTAGTCGCCATTCGGCTTGGCCCAGACACCCCGGAAAATATCAAAGACCTGCTCTGGCACAGCCACCGGCTGCTGGTCGCTTATTTTATTCCCTATCGCATCCTACGAATTTCCGTCGCTTTCTTTACCAAATCGGCCGAACTTGACCAGCTTATTGATGGCCTTACAACAGTAGGCGTGTAGAAAATGAAATTCTCAATTGTTCTATCAACAGACAGTACAAAGTTTAATGCCGTCGCATTCCAGGGAAATTTTGAGGAAAATGTAGCCCGGATTGCCGACATTGGGTATCAAGGCGTGGAGTTAGCAATCCGCGACCCGGCCCTAATTGATATTTCGGCCGTCCAACACACTCTCGCCAAACACGACCTCATCGTCCCCGCCATTGGAACCGGCCAGGCATACGGCGAAGATAACCTCTCCTTCACCAGCCCCGATGCAGCGATACGGCAGCAGGCAATCGGCCGTATTCAAGCCCAAATTCGTCTGGCGGCCGAGTTTGAGGCAGTCGTCATTCTGGGCCTGATTCGGGGTATCGTCCAGCCCGGTGACAGCCCAGTCGAAGCAATGGATTGGCTAATAACAGCCCTGCAAATTTGTGCCGAAACGGCCGATTCCCACCATGTCCAATTAGTCATCGAGCCAATTAGCCGTGCCGAAACAAACCTGGTCAACACCCTCGACGATGGCCTGTCGCTCTTGGCCCAAGTCGGCGCAAACGACGCGACAATTGGCCTGCTACCCGACACCTACCATATGAATATCGAGGAACTGTCCATCACAGACAGCTTGCGAAAAGCGGCCGACCACATCTTCCATTTCCACGTCGCCGACTCCAACCGCCGCTATCCCGGCGCTGGCGACCTCAACTTCAAACAAATTCTTACCCAACTACGGGACGAATTAAACTACCAGGGCTGGATTTCGGCCGAAACCCTACCCTACCCCAACGCAGAAACGGCCGCAGAAAAAGGACTGGCCCATTTACAAGACTGTATTAAGTGAAGAACTTGACTGTTTATTCAAATGAGGACGGATTTAAATTGACACTTCGTAGAGCGATTTGGTAAATCGCTCCCCTCAGGGAACGATTTACCAAATCGTTCTACAGTTTGTAAAGCTAACTTGAACCATGCCCAATTATCAATTATTAAACTCTAGGAGAAAAAAATGACAACCTTACCCAAATCAATCAAATACCTCATCATCGGAGCCGGCGTCCACGGCCTGAGTACCGGCTGGCACCTGGCAAAAGAACTCAAGGCACGGGGACGCGGTTCCGGCGAAGACATTCTAATCATTGACAAAACGGCCGTTGCCGCCGGAGCCTCCGGCATCGCCTGCGGCGTCGTTCGCAATTTTTATTACCAGCCCGCAATGGGGGCCGTCATGCGAGCCAGTGTCGAAGTCTGGGAATCAGACCCGGAGGCATTTCATTTCCACAACTGCGGCTACATCGCCGTTGTGCCAGAAACCCAGGACAAAGATGTCGAATCCATCTATGAAAGGCAGCACTCAGAAGGCTACGATTCGACCCTCGTGCAGGGCGAACAAAAAGTTTTTGATTATATGCGCAATATCTTCCCCGATTGGCGGGCCAGAGGGCTAACCTCACTCCTACACGAACATCGCAGCGGCTTCGCCTTTAATTCGGCCTCAATGTTCGGCATCGCCGATAAAGCGGAAGCCGAGGGGGTGACCATCAAGACCGGCGTTCAGGTGACTGGCTTCGAGTTTGGCCCAGGCGGCACTGTCCGCTCGGTCATCACCAATCACGGCCGAATCGAAGTCGGCCATGTCATCGTCGGCGTCGGCCCCTGGATTGGACAAATCTGGCAAATGCTCGAACTACCCAATAAATTAGACGTTCGCGGTCGGGATGGAACCATGCACCCCGACCAGGATATGTGGACCTACTGGCGGCTGTTGGAAGGGGCAATCAAGGTTGAACCCAAAAGTTACGTAACGGCCGATGGCAAAATTCCACCTGTCTTCCATTTCGACTCCCGCGAACCATTGATTTCGCAAATCTCTGGCAAGCAGCTAAATGAACCTGATGGTCTTTGGGGTGTCTATTGGAAACAAGACCGGCACGGCGTCCAGGGCGGCGCAGCGCCGGAAAATCTTGGGCCAACGGCCGAAGTAGACCCCTATGGCCCGGCCAGCCCCCACTATGTCGTTGGGGAAGCGTTTGTTGACACCTGGACGGCCGGACTGGCCCATGCTATCGAACGATTTGAAGGCTGTCACATGGCCTATGACCATGTTCCCTCTGGCGGCATTGGGGCATTTACGGCCGATAGCTTCCCCATTTTCGACTACGCCCCCGGCATCTCCAACGTCTACGTCGTGGCCGACAGCAATCACGGCTTCAAGATGATAGGCGTCGGCAAAGAGGTAGCCCGTGTCATGATAGGCGAGGAAAGCGCCATCCTCCATCCCTTCCGCTACGACCGCTTCGCCGAAGGCGACCTCCACCCTGTATCCAACAGCCCCTATCCTTGGGGATAAGATGTCATCAACCTCCGAACTACAAACGGCTGGCTTAAAATTCAAAGATGCCCAGCCGTTTGCCAACGCAGTTATCGACCGAACTGGTCTGAACCTATATCCTTATTCCATCATTACCACCAGTCACGCCGGTTATTTCCTTGCTCGAAAGAAAACAGCGCCAATAATCTGTGTCTGGGGAAACGGACACGGATTAGCAGGTGAAGAGACAACGATTGAGTGGGAAGGCAATGCGATACCCGTCACCCTGGCCCCGGTCACATCCAAAAATCTTGGACGATTGCGACAAGCATTAGACTATTTTCGGCCGAAACCCCTTGGCCTGAAAAAATCAATCGGCCTCGGCGACCGTTTGGGGCTGGCAACGCCCGGTCATGTCCAGACCGTTCGCCTGGGGAATATGGCCCCCATTTTCGCCCAACAATCCGTTCGGGAGAACAAGCGCACCGGCCGTTCCCCGCAGGATGTTCTGGACGACGCGACCCTCGGCGTCTTTCAGGAAGGTTGGACGCACGGTTTCGGGGCCGACGCCGATCATGTCAAAACGATAGCCGAACTGGACACGTTCATCCATGCTGGTTACTCTTTTTATACATTCGATGCCGGAGACTATGTTGATGATGAGGCCCACACCAAAAGCGCGGCTGCGCTCCAGACCAAGTATGAAGCCTTGCCCTGGGAAACACTCCATAGCAATCCGGCCGAAACCCTAAACCGCTTCACCCAATCTCCCGCCGATTTGGGAACCCGCAAACTGACAGTCACTGCCCATGAACTCATTCGAGCGGCCGTTAAATACGGCCGTGCCATCGCCCACACCATCCAATTAACCCAGCATCTGGTCTCAACCTGTCCGCCCGATGCCTATGAGATAGAGATGTCGGTTGATGAAACGGCCTATCCAACTTCGGCCGTCGAGCATCTCTACATCGCCCACGAATTCGACCGCCTGGGCGTCAAATTAACGTCGCTGGCCCCCCGCTACAGCGGCCGTTTTGAGAAAGGGGTCGATTTTATCGGCGATTTGGCTAATTTCTCGGCTGAATTTGAGCTTCATCTGGCAATTGCCCGACGTTTCGGCCCCTATAAACTCAGCCTCCACTCTGGTTCCGACAAATTCTCCCTTTACCCCATTATCGCCGACCTTGCCTCCGACGGGTTAATCCACGTCAAAACGGCCGGAACCAGCTACTTAGAAGCCATCCGAACCATTGCCATCACGGCTTCCGACCTGTTCCGGGAGATTGCGGCTCTGGCCTTTGAGCGATATGAGCATGACCGGGTCTCTTACCATATTTCGGCCGAATTAACTCAAGCCCCAAACCCGGCAGAATTCTCCGACGACCAGCTACCCAACCTGTTGGAGAATTTCCATTTCCGCCAAATCCTTCATGTCACCTTCGGCTCGGTTCTGCAAGACAGCAAGCTAAAAGACAGGCTGTTAAGCTCCCTAACCCATCACCAATCCTATTACGCCCAAGCCCTCCTTGCCCATTTCAAACGTCACATCCTACCCTTCCACGAGGAAATATCCTAATGCGCCTACCCCCACTATGTACGGCGATTTTGCAAATCGCCCGGTCGAATATGTAATTTATAGGAAGTTTTATCAGAAATGAAAGCCACAAATTAACGCAAATTTACCCGAATTATAGGCTCAAAATTAGTGGTAATTCGTGTTAATTCGTGGCTAATATTTTTAATAACTTTCAATCATTTACTTAAGATATGAGCAAACGAAGAAAAAGACGGGCTGCCCAACGCAACCAACGGCTAGAATCACCCCTACGCCGCCTACCCTTCCGCAGGCTTCGTAATCCTTTCCCACCGCTTGAAATCCTCGACCAGGAACAGATTGAACAACTCCACCTGGCATCAATGCAAATCCTGGAAGAGGTCGGCCTGGATTTCTTCGACGAGGAAGCGCTGGCAATCTGGCAGAAAGCCGGTGCTAAAATCGACTATGCGAATCAGCATGTCTGGCTCGACCGCGAGTTAATTCTGGATGCTGTCTCGAAAGCGCCCCAGACCTTCACTTGGCACGCCCGCAATCCGGCCCACGACGTCCACATCGGCCGTAATAACATCGCCTTTGCCCCCCATTCCGGCATGGTCTACCTCACTGATATTAAAAACGGCCGTCGTCGAGCTTCCTACGCCGACTTTGAACGATTACTCAAGCTGGCCCAAATGACCAACGTTCTCCACTTTGCCGGGTCCGAGCTGGTCGCCCCCTCTGATGTGCCGCCCAATATTCGCCACCTAAAACGGATGCTGTCCGCCTTCACCCTGACCGACAAAGCCGTTCGGGATGTCGCACACGGCCGAATCATTCCTGCCGACAACATCAAAATGGCCCAGATTGTCTTTGGAAACGAGTTGGCCCAAAAACCCGTCATCGGCGGCGTCATCAACGTCAACAGCCCCCTCCGTTACGATAAGCGCATGTTAGGCGGCATGATAACCTACGCCCGTGCCGGACAAATAAACATCATCACCCCCTTTATCCTGGCCGGAGCGATGAGTCCCATCACCATCATCTCCGCCCTGGCCCAGCAAAACGCCGAAGCCCTGGCCGGTCTGGCCCTGACCCAACTGGTCAACCCCGGTGCGCCGGTCATTTACGGCGGCTTTACGACCAACACTGATATGAAATCCGGCAGTCCGGCCTTTGGAACCCCGGAAGGTGCCTGGGCTTTGCTCATTGGCGCTCAATTAGCTCGACGGTATGGGCTGCCCTACCGGGGCAGCGGCAGCCTGAATACCTCCAAGACGCCAGACGCCCAGGCCGCTTACGAATCGATGTGGACTATCTGGCCCGCTGTTCTAGCCCATACCAACTTCATCCACCACGCTGTCGGCTGGCTGGAGAGCGGTTTGACCGTCTCGCTTGAAAAGTTCATTATCGACGCTGAAAATCTGGCTATGTTCCACCATTTTCTCCAGGAAATAGACATTACCGACGATGCGTTGGCCCTGGATATGATTGCGGAAATTGGCCCTGGCGGACACCATTTCGGCACGCCCCACACCCAGGCCCGATTTGCGACTGAATTTTACCGGCCCTTTATCAGCGACCGGCTCAACTTTGAAACCTGGCAAGCCGCCGGTAGCTTTGACGCCGCCCAACGCGCCGCCCTGGTCTGGCGGGAACTATTAAAAGCCTATAAACCGCCCGCCCTTGATTCGGCCGTTCAAGAAGAATTAACGGATTTTGTTGCCCGTCGCGAGTTGGAGCTGGAAGGTGAAAACCTTTATGATGAATAATCTCTTCAATCTTCAAGGAAAGACCGCTGTCATTACCGGCGGAACCGGCGTATTAGGCAGCGCAATGGCGCAAGGATTGGCCGCTGCCGGGGCAAAAGTCGGCATCCTCGGCCGTCGTGGGGAAAAAGCGGCCGAAATTGCGTCCAATATCCATGATTTAGGCGGGGAAGCTCTGCCCCTGGTGGCCGATGTCCTGGAACGTGGACAATTAGAGGAGGTACGGGCAAAAATCACCGATTCCTGGGGCCAGATTGACATTCTGGTCAACGCCGCTGGGGGTAACAAAACCAACGCCACCGTATATGGCGACCTGACCTTCTTTGACCTTACGAAAGCGGCATTTGAAGAAGTCATCTCCTTAAACCTCAGTGGCACCCTCCTGCCCTGTCAGGTCTTCGGCACGGGCATGGCCGAACAGGGCAGCGGCTCAATAATCAACATCTCCTCCATGACCGCCCAAAAGCCGCTGACACGGGTGCTTGGCTACGGCAACGCCAAAGCTGGCATCGAAAATTTCACGCGCTGGCTGGCGGTCGAATTGGCCCAAAAATATGGCCCAAAACTGCGGGTCAATGCCATCGCCCCCGGTTTTTTCATCGGTGAGCAGAATCGAGATTTCTTATTGGAAGAAGACGGCCGTTTCACCCCACGAGGCCAACAAATTATCGACCACACCCCAATGGGCCGTTTTGGCGAACCGGACGAACTGATAGGAACGGCCGTTTGGCTCGCCTCCGACGCCGCCCAATTCATCACCGGCATCGTCGTCCCCGTCGATGGCGGCTTCTCAGCCTTTAGCGGCATTTAATGAATTGTGGCCAAGTTTTGTAGAGCGATTTACCAAGCTTGTAATGAGCTTACCAAATCATCAATCTACAAATTGCGCTAAAACACACTAAATTAGGCATTGTGCAAACAAAAGCGCCATCGTTATGTCAACCTGCTTCAGCAGGTTTTTTGTCTCAGACGCCGAATTTCATTCGGTGGGACTAAATTGTACAAAATCGGATAAAAAAAATGATTAAAGCCAAAAAAATAGCAAAAGACGGAACACACCTCACAGAGAACGAAATTCAGCACCTCCTTTTTCAAACGCTCGAAAAACAGTTCACCAACCAATCCCTCCTGGTGCTAATCCCCGACCATACCCGCACCATTCCCCTGCCAATGCTTTTCCGACAATTAGTAGCAGTTTTTCACGACGCTCGCCAATTAGACTTTATGGTCGCACTTGGAACCCACCCGCCCCTGGACAGCGACCAACTCCTTTATTTAGTTGGTCTGACCAAAGCGGAGCGGGAAAGCAATTACAAACATGTTGGGCTGCTCAATCATGAATGGCAGTCCGATAGAGCCTTGCTCCAAATTGGCACCCTCACCCAGGAACAAGTCAAAGAAACGGCCGCAGACCTCTGGCACCCTTCCCTGTCAGGAGACGTCCCCGTCCGCATCAATCGTCGCATCATGGACTATGACCACATCCTCATACTCGGCCCAACCTTCCCCCATGAAGTTGCCGGTTTTTCTGGCGGGGCCAAATACCTCTTTCCCGGCATCTCCGGTCCAGAGATGATAAATTCCACCCATTGGCTAGGTGCCTTGAAAGGAGTAGTGGACATCATCGGAATAAAAGACACCCCGGTGCGAGAGATGATTCACGCTGCGGTCGAAATGGTTCCCAAACCCATCACCCTCATCGCCCTGGTGGTAGAAAAAGAGGCACTGGCTGGCATTTTCATCGGAGATTACGTGAATGCCTGGAGAGAAGCGGCCGATTTATCATCTGAGCGGCACATCGTCTGGCGCGACCGTCCCTACCATGCAATCCTCTCCTGGGCACCGCCCATGTATGATGAGCTATGGACGGCCGGAAAAGCGATGTACAAGCTAGAGCCAGTCCTGGCTGAAGGGGGAGAGTTAATTATCTATGCGCCCCATCTAAAAGAAATCAGCCGGACACATGGCAAAGGCATATTTGAGGTAGGCTACCACGTCCTGCCCTACTTTTTAGAACAATGGGATAAGTTCAAGCACGTTCCCCTCTCCATCCTGGCCCACAGCTGCCATGTGCGAGGAGCAGGAAGCTTTAGAGATGGCGTCGAACACCCCCGTGCCTGCGTCACCCTGGCCAGCCAGGTCAATGCGGCCGATTGTCGCCGTCTGGCCCTTGGCTACCGAAACCCGGCCGAAATCGACTTGAGCCAATGGCAAGACAAAGAAGAGGATGGCATTCTGTTCGTACCCAAAGCCGGAGAAAGATTGTACCGCTTGAGGCAATAAAGGGTGAACAGTCAGAGTTTTTGACTGTTCGCCGAAGCTGACTGTGTAGTCTAGACGGTCGAAACCTACCCTGATTACTATCTGGTCCAAATGCCGGGAATTCCAGTTGCCCAAAAAGCGGGAGATGCACAAGAAGCGGCTGGCATGACCGACAGACTGATTGCGTTTATGGAGCAGACAGGTTATCAACTTGGTTTGCCCCATCTCTACTATCTCAAAGGGCAACAGCTAAAAGTGAATGGCAAGCTCGAATCTGCAAGCCAAATATGGCGCAAAGGGTACGCCAAAGCCCAAGCAGTCAACGGCCGTTGGCAGGGTTGGCGGCTTGCCGTTGCCCTCGCTGAGGCAGAGGAACTGCTGGGGAATGAAGAAACGGCCGTTTCCCTCCGCCAAGAAGCCTGCACCACCTTCCAATCCATCATCGAACAGATTCCTGAAGGGGAGCTACGGGCTTCGTTTTTGGCGTTGCCAGCGGTTGAACCGCGTTTGAATTAAGCCTCCAAAATCGCTTTCAGACGATTAAGATTTTTTGCTGATTCCGCTTTCGTGCCAGCGACCATGCCTTCGTTGAGCATTGAGAGAAAGGGGCTATCGGCAGGGGGGTCTATATGACAACCTTGGGTCACCTATGTGCCATCATTTTGCGCTTCAAGTCGCAACTCCCAGTGCATCTGCATGAGCTTTTTGCCGTCTCGGCTAGGGAGATGGGCCGTCCATGCGAGCCGATTGTTGGGGGCGAGGGCGGTGATTTCGGCAACGGTATACCCTTCATAATTGTGTTTCCGCTTGAGCATGGGCGTCATCACCATCGTCATCATCTTCTGGATAAACGGCATGTTGCTGGGCGCTCCTTCCTCCGTGCGGAATTTACTGCCAACGGTTATTTCAGCAGTGTCCAACGTCGTCATCGCCTGTGGTTGATGGTTCCACTCCACATGACGGGGAAAGTCTGCGTGGTAAGGATGGCGGTAAACATGGTTTGATTTTCTCCCATTCAAGATTAGTAGGACAAACGGAAGGATAGAAGAATTGGAGAAAACAGGCATGCAATTGGTTAGAAAATGTCGTGGACGAGTTAAATCGCTCTCACAGGCCTGGATCGGCACCATTGATGGCAGTCTGGGCAATTTGAGAAATTTTATCAGCCACGTTTGAATACTCAGATGGTATCATTCACCTAATTTCAACCAGAGGACGCCGTATGGTTGGATAGTTAGCGGTAGGGTAATCGATTGGCCTTGAATCAAATCTGTTATTTCCTGTAGATGAAGCTGGATAGGCAAAGTATCTAAGGAAAGGAGCTGCGGCCGCGCCGAAACATTCTGTAAGCATAGTATCCTCTGGCTTCTATCAGGAGAGATTCGATGGATGGCAAAAACGGCCGGATTCAAGTCCAAAATCTCGTATTTGCCTTGAGGGTGAAAGGCCGTTGAACCTGCCCTCGCCTGTAATAACCGCCGGTAGCCATTGAACACCAATTGTCGTAAAGAGCCTTCGGCAGCAAGTTCAGTTTCTAATTGGGAAACAGCTAATTTTTGGCGGTTGATTGACCGGAAACGGCCGGTTTGCCCCACGCCTTCCGGCCAGCCATTTGAACCAAAGAGACTATGGAAGTAAATACCCGGAACACCAGGCATTGCCAGCATAATCGCCTGGGAAGCCAAGAAGCGGTTGGCAATTTCTTCCAGACTTTCATTGTTTTTTTTCGGGTCGCCAAGGGCATCGAGGTAATTGATGTTCAATTCGTAGGGACTTTGACTGCCATCTTGATTGTTCCGATAGGAAACACGGCCGCCCAAGGTTATTACCCTATCTGCCATTGCTATAATCGCTTCCCCTGTCAACAATGATTTTGCCGGTGTTAGTCCGATGCCATCATGAGAGGCCAGAAAATTAAAGAAGGTTGTCTGATTAGAAGGTCTTTCGAGCGTTTTCGCCCATTGGGAGAGAATTTCAGCATTGCCAGAATGAAACGCATGGAGGGTTAAGGGAGGTAAGGAAAAGTTATAGACCATCTGGGCTTCGTTAGCCCCATCACCAAAATAAGTAATATTGTCCCTGTGGGGAACGTTGGTTTCAGTGACAAGCGCAACCTGGGGAGCAGCGACATCCAGGATACTGCGCCATAGCTGGATTATGCGGTGTGTTTGAGGAAGGTGAATACTCGCGCTGCCGATCTCCTTCCACATAAAGCCAATCGCATCTAATCGAATTAATTCTGCGCCATGACTGATATAAAATAATAACAAGTCTATGATTTCCAGTAGGAGATCGGGGTTGGCGTAGTTTAGATCAACCTGATCTGGACTAAATGTTGTCCAAACATGCTGAAGGCCAGAGGCCGTTTGAAATTCAGTCAATAAGGGTAACGCACGAGGGCGAAAGACGGCCGATAAATCCACAGACGGGTCTACAGTAACAAAATAATCCCGGTATTGCGGGTCGCCTGCCAGAAATCCTTGGAACCAACTACTATGGGCTGAGATGTGATTGATGACGGCATCGAACATCAAACGAAAATCACGGCCGATTTCACTAATATGTTTCCAATCACCAAATTCCGGATCAACCGCTTTGTAATCAATAACCGAAAATCCATCGTCCGAAGAAGACGGATAAAAGGGCAATAGATGAATGGTGTTGATGACCCCCTGTAATTGATTTTTCAGAAACTGGGCCAATGTGTGCAGCGGCGGCTCAAGTTGATTGTGAACCATATCAGCATAGGTAATTAATACGGCATCTCGTTGGTCAAATTGGCGCCGGTTTTTATCCGCTTGAAGGTTTCCCTGGTATTTTGCGATTAAGGATTGCAAGCGCGGCCGTATTTTAGCGGCCGTTTCTGGCCCATAAAGAAAAGTTAAATCGTCCCAAATCTTGTCATTCATCTCAAATCAATCGATGGATAATAAACGTCTGAATACCTAAAACCAATTTATAGAACTTCTCTGACGTAATCAAAAACTCGGCGTTTTATCCGCATCCTATTCAGAGCAGCACCTAATTTGGCTATCTCTTCGTCATATTCGAAAAGATATCGAGTAGGATAGCCAACTAGCTTGCGTTCGTTCAGCGTTTTAGAAAGGAGATATTCCAATCGTTCGCGGCCTAATATAGCAGCCTGGTGTTCCCATCGGAGCCGGTCTTCACCATCCGTTTGGGACAATTCGACTTCAGTAGCCAATAATGCTTGATCCAGGTCGTCAATTTTTCGGCCGAGTTCCATAATAATTTCTGGATCGGGTTGGTCATGGTTAGGCCCAACCCGCCAGGTGAATGGCGTTAACACATCCAGGTCTCCTGCGGTCCCGCCAGTCATTTTTTCAGGGGTTAACTTTAATGTAACTATTTTTTTGGGCAAAACCGTTTCTATGGGCTTGAAATCTTGGCCCCAAACATCTGTCTCGACGTAACTGGCTGATAAGGTATATAGCGAGTTTGTGGGATTGGAGATGCGAGCCAGGATTGAATCATTCTGGATACTCAGCGATGAAAGCGGTAAATTCTCCTTGAAAAAGGGCCAGGAATTGACGGTCCCAGGGGCATGTTTTTGGACCAGGAGTGGTGGATTTTGGAATTGAGCATTGAGGGATAGTATTTCGGCCGAATCAGGTGCAAACTTGCCGACAGCGACGGCTAGTTCATGACGCACCAGACGTTCACAGCGGGCGTCTGGCACATAGAAAAAGGGGCCAGCGTCGCCGACCCGGTTTTTTAGTCCAGAACGCGTCAACCACTCAACGGATCGGCGCAGAGGCAAGGAAATGGTTCCATCTTCATCAATTGAATATGCCCGCAGCCCTTTGGCAAAAACCGCCGTTGTGATCATACCATCACTACTTGACACAAAGTGATGAAATGGGAATTGAACGACTTCGTTGATCTCTCTTTGACCTAATAGCACTTTAGCAAGGTCTTCGGGTAGATCTTCAGGGAGTAAATCAACATCCTTTAAGGGTCGTTGAACCATGTCAAATGGCATACCTGCATGAACGCTTCGAGTCTCGTCAGTGGCAAAAGTCATTTCTACCAGAATGTCTGTTCCCTGACTATCGAGGTCAATCTGCCAACGAACCAGCGGGCTGTCATCAAATATTAGACGAATGGTCGCTGTTACATTTGCTTTCTTCCCTTCCCAACCAGCCTGGAAAAAGATGATGGCCTGGTGTTCGTTTTGCTGTTCGATCGTTGGCGGGGATAACGGCCGAAACACACCCAACTGCTGACCTTTTTCGACTGAGTAAGTGTCGCCATGATCGGCCGAAACGACAATCTGGCCCAACATTTCCGACCCCATTAAAACCTGGCCCGCTTCATTGATCCGGGCTTCATAATGGTCATTTTTCCAGGTAAAAGAGGCGGCTGGTTCTGAGATGGACTCTACCAATACAGATTCCTCAATCGGCCAGACCCCAATGCCATCGGTTTGGATGTGGTGGAGAGTTTGACCATCGAACTGCCAGTTATCGACCGGGAATGGGGATGTGCTGATAGCATAGGCGCCAGGAGCAAAATCGGCCATGATTGCAGCCAAAGATTGGCTGACATCATCATGGATAGCGTCGAATACCTGACGGTAAATGACCTCCATTTTTTCATGCACCTGGTCAATACTAACCCCACATAAACAATCGTGAACGGCATTTTGTAGAAGTAGGCGACTCCATTGTTCATATCGGACATCATCAAACGGCCGTCCTCTTAAGTATGCCAGAACGGCCAGCGGTTCGCAGACCTGATACAACATATGCTCACAATCGCGGGCCATTATCTTCAGGTAAGTCCGAGCTGAAAAGGTCCCGGGAAACGTTGCGCCGAATTTGCCAGAGTTTAATTCACCAGCAACTGTTCTTAATTCAAGATCCATCTCTTGAACAGTTTTTGCGAAAGATTCGGGGGTCGCTTCCTGAAGCGAAATATCAGCCTCTAACCCGCCATTTTGTTGAAGAAAGGTAATAGGGTCTTCAGGATCATCTTCCAGATCATACCCATCGAATAGGGGCAAGTCGGCCGTTGGATAAAAGGGTTGTAGTTTGCTAATTTCGGCCGTTACCCGCCTCTCTGCGACTTCGGGGGCAAGGGTCAGACCATAAAGATTTCGGTAGCCGCCAAACAGATTAATTGCTGAAATATCGCTCCCATCCGCTGCCTGCCACTTGAAGTAAGGTGTTAATTCTGGCACACCACGCCAGACATAAACGGCGTCTATGCCAAACATCTGGTGAATCTGGGGAGATTGGCTGATGTGACCAAATGTATCAACTAACCAGCCAGTTTGGGTCGGACGGCCGAATATTTCAGCATCTTTTCGGCCGTACAACAAATTGCGAATAAGAAGTTCGCCACCCGACAACTGCCAGTCAGGTTGGCAGTAATATGGGCCAAAGGTCAGGTTTTCATTTTCGACCAGTTGCTTGACATAGCCAACGTGGCCTGGCGAGACGGTCAGTAAATCCTCGATAATCAAGGTCTGACCGTCGAGCCAGTAATGAAAATTTGGGTTTTCGGCCGATAAACGGCTAAGTTTATCAATCAGATTAGGAATCCAGCGACTGGTGTAAATAGAGGTTAGAAACCATTCGCGATCCCAATGGGTATGGTTGATGATATAGGCGGTAATTTTAATTAGCTCCCTTCAGCAGCATACAATACCTGTTCTGAATCTCTATCTACCCAACGGATTTTTTCGGCCGGGAACCGGAGCCAGACATCTTCATCTGGCGCAACCTGGAATGTGGGGTGAGTTGCAACCTTTACTGTATCGCTGCCAATATTGACCGTCAATAGATTTTGGGAGCCAAGCGGCTCTACAACCAGGACCTTGACTTTTACTGCATCCTCAGCTGGCTGGTTTAGCGTTTCCATATTCTCAGCCCGGATACCAATTGACACGCTTTTCCCATTATAAGATTGTAAAATAGGAACCATTCTCGGGGATGGCGTTAACGAAAAATCACCAATTTGAACCTGTAATCGGCCGTTATCCGCTTGCACCTGACCCGTCATAAAATTCATTGGCGGGTTGCCTATGAAGCTGCCCACAAATTGGTTGCTGGGCATATCATATAGTTTAGGCGGCTCATCAATTTGTTGAATGATGCCATCTTTCATCACGGCAATCCTATCGCCCATACTTAAGGCTTCTATCTGGTCATGCGTGACATAGATGGTGGTGACTTTCAGCTCCCGTAGCAACCTTTTTAGCTCGGCCCGCATTTCTAGGCGAAGAAGCGCGTCAAGGTTACTGAGTGGCTCGTCCATCAACAGTACCTCTGCTTCCATGGCAATGGCCCTGGCAACCGCCACACGTTGTCGCTGTCCACCGCTCATTTTGCTGGGATAGCGGTCAAGCATCCCTTCAATATGCATCATTTCGGCCGCCTGGCGAACTCGTTTATCAATTTGTTTCTGGGCAACCTTCTTCATCTTCAGACCAAAGGCGATATTTTCAGAGACCTTCATATGCGGAAAGATTGCATAACTTTGGAATACCATTGAGATATTCCGCTCACGGGGCGGCAGGTAAGTGACATCACGATCACCAATGGTAATTCGGCCTTCATCCGCCATTCCCAAACCGGCCACCGCGCGCAGCAATGTTGTTTTCCCGCAACCGCTTGGCCCTAACAAGACCACAAATTCCTGGTCCTCAACCGTCAGATTAGCGTTATCGACTGCAACGAAATCGCCAAACCGCTTGTTTACATTTTCAATTTTTATTTCGGCCATTCCGAAATTCCTCCAATTTGTATTGATCTAACCTCCAGAAGTTTTGGAAGCTCCGAGAGGATGAAATCCTACCTACTTGCTTACTTGTCCCCACATATTGAACAGGTAACGGCGAATAATGAAGATAAAAACCAATGCCGGAATGAGCATAAAGAAGCCTCCGGCAAACTGGTATGGTTCAGATGATTGACCTAACACACTCAATACTTGGGCTGGTAAAGTCCGATTTTGAATGGTCAGAACGCTGGCGGCAAAGACCTCATTCCAGGACATGACGAAGGTGAAGATTGCTGAAGCAGCGATGCCGGGCAACACTAATGGCAGCACAACATGACGAAATGCTTGAACCGGAGTGCAGCCAAAAATCATGGCCGCCTCCTCAAGTTCATAGGGAATGCTGGCGAAGACACTACCAATTACGAGAACAGTCGTTGGCAAGGTCAGAGCAGTGTGCATCAAAGCTAGGCTGTATACACTGTCGAACATGCCCAGACTGATGAATACGACTGCCAGGGGGATGGCCAGAATGACGATGGGAAAGGCTCGCACGGCCAAAATTGACAGGCGGAAGAAGTCGCGGCCAGGGAAAATGTAGCGTGAAATAGCATATCCGGCCGGGGCGGCGATGACGGTTGACAACAGCAGGGTAATGACAGCCACTATCACACTATTTATGACGCCGGGAATGATGCCCTCTGAATTCAGGAAGAAGTCCATTGTCTCAAAGGAGAAGGGGATGAACGGCAGCACACCTTTTGGGAATGCTCGAACCGTTTCTGGCGTGGTAAAGGCCATTGAGCCGATGAATAAAATTGGTAGCAAAATCCAAAGGGAAATGCCTATCGCTATAGCGTAGGTTACAATTCGGCCGCGCCGCTGGCGGGCCAATGCCTTCTTGTGTACGGCCCGAACCTCAGCCGATGCTTGCACAACTTTCCCTTTTTTGATCGTTGTCGTACTCATGATGAGACCTCCTCCTGGGTTCTAACCAACCGCAGATAAATGACGGCGCTAACCATCGACAGGAGTAAGATAAAGCCGGCATAGGCAGCAGCCACATTCGGATTGCGGAATTCGCTGTACTGGCGGAACGTTTCATTTGCCAGGACAGTCGTAATATCTCCCCCACTGAGGGCGATGACGACAGCGAAGACTTGCAATGCGAGAATGGTGCGTAAGATGAGGGCAACTTGTAAACTCGGCCGTAACAATGGCAGAATGACAAAGCGAATTCGCTGCCAGAGTGAAGCCCCAAACAGTTCGGCTGCTTCTAGCACTTCCTGGGAGATGGCTTGCAAACCAGAAACGACAATAATCATCACAATCGAAGTCGCCCGCCAGACCTCGGCCAGGAAAATGGCAATAATAATCCATTGGCGGGTATCGGCCGTCAGGTAGGCAGTTGGCGAATCAATGAGTCCAAGGCCCTGTAAGATAGAGTTGAGGAACCCATTTTGGGTAAATATCGCAAACCAGACAATACCAACCGCCAGGTCTGAAACGCCTAAGGGGATGGCAAAGATATATAAGAACAACGAATTGCCTTTGAGGCGGGCCTGAATAACCAGAGCCATGATGATTGCGAGGATGAATTGGGCCGGTATGATGAGTACCATAAGCAGCAATGTTGTTCGCAGTGCCGGGGCAAAGAAACGGTCATTGATCATTCTTTCGATAAATTGAGTTGTCAAAAGGCCAGCATTGCCCCGGTCAATTCGGCCGGTTTCCCCTTCACCAAACACCTGGATAAAACGCGACGGTGCCCAGCCGGTCAGCGTTGTATCTTCATTAGCGCCTTCAATTTGATACCAGACTTCAAGAATGGCTAGTTCAGCGATGTCAACTTCAACATTGGCTTCAAGACGACCGACAATCTCACTGTTTTCATTTGGCTCCGAGAATAAATCGGTCAGCGGGTCGGCAGTTGCACCCAACTTGCGGCGCACGGTCCCCATCACCGGCGTGCCATCTTCGGCCTCTTCCCGCACTCGAATGCGAGTTTCTGGCGTCCACCCTTCAACAGCGCTCCCCTCAACATCCTGTCCACCCACCTGGAACCAGATTTCGGTCAGGGAGTTGGTTTCATCCAGCTCCTCCTGGGGAACCAGGTTGCCTTGTTGGGCCAGGATATTGATTTCGGTTCCTTGTGGTAAATTTCCGACGACCTCGCTTTCCGTTTCGGCCGATGCTTGCAGAGCCAAAACGCCATCGTCATCGTACACGGCCAATCTCAATGCCTGAAACATGGGCCAGGCAAAAAAGATGACTAGATAAATTGTTGCTGGCAGCAACAAGATATAGGGCGTCCATCGACGCTTGTTATTCATAAAAGCGCCTCCTTTTTGCTGAGTAATTGGGTAATTGGGTAAATATCAGCTGTATTCAGCCAATTACCCAATTACCAATTACTCAATCATAAGTTATAGATGTTGTCAGTAAGTCTAAAAAACTAATTTACCTGGCACGGGCCGTCGCTTGGCGGGTCGGGAGCCCAGCAAGCGGCGCCGGTTTCATCGAGGAGGGCTTGTAAGTTTGCGGCTTCTTCGGCCAATACAGTATCTATGTCTTCGCCATTTAACACGATGCGGTCAAAGGCATTACGGAATATCTGGTTGATTTCGCCACCACGTTCACCAAGACCAACTGGCAGCAGAGCTGGCAAAGCATCGGCTGAACCAGCCTGGGCTGATACAGCTTCTGCTTCAATGCCAACACCCACAGGCAGATTTGAGGTGTCAACGCCACTAACTACCGGGAAGAAGCCGAGTTGGTTAAGAATTTCACCCTGAACAGACGGCCGTGTCAGATACTCGATTAAGTCAAAGCCAGCTTCCGGGTGAGGTGCATCAGCTGGAATGCCCAAACCAACAACAACTGGCATGAAGCCTCGGCCAGCCGGGCCAGCAGGAGCGGGGAAGGCCACAAAGCTGTCTGGGTCGGTGTTAAAGGCATCCAACAAGCGAGCGGTATGGTCAAAAGCGACCCAAACTTCGCCAGAAAGCAGCGGTTCTTGCATGAATTCATAGTTGATCGACTGCGGGTGAATGGTTGGCCAAAGGGTATCTCGTGCCCAAGCCATCATATCGGCCGCAGAATCACTCTGGAATTCAGTTACCATGCCACCTGTGAAGGACGGGAACAGGTAGCCTTCCAGGAAGCGGTGGAAAAGTCCCGCATGGGGCAGACCACAACGTGCTTCGCCAGTTCCATCAAGGATGTTCTGGCACCAGCCTGCAAGCTCATCCCAGGTCAGGGCATTGACATCAGCGCCATCGGGCAGATATTCCAGGGCATCGACGTGGGCAGCCATGATATAGGTCGCTTGCATCCAGGGAACATAGTAAAGGAAATCATCGGAGCCAAGCAGACCAGTATCCAGGAACGCTGGCGCAATATCCCGGTCGGCCAAGAGATCATCAGCAATGTCGATCATATTCATCAATGCATTTTCCCTGGCCAATGGCGGGAAGGTACCATGCAATGCGCCTACAACATCAATCTCGCCACTGCCTGCAAGGAGTAAGTCTAACAACGGGCCTTCTTCGGAACCGGTAACATCAAAACCACCTTCAGCCAGGATGGAGCGGAATGTTTCTTGCTCTTCTACTGGCACAAATTGGGTGGAGAAGAAAACTGCCTCACTCATTGCCACATCGCCACCTGGGTCGGGGGCAGGGGCAGCACTGGCTTCACCAAGCGGATTCACCTGACAGGGGCCATCACCAGCTGGATCAGGTGCCCAGCAAGGTGCGCCGGTTTCGCTCATTAATGCTTGTAGGTTAGCCGCTTCTTCAGCCATAACGGTTTCGATATCTTCACCGTCGAGGACGATGCGGTCAAAGGCGTTGCGGAAGATCTGATTGATTTCACCACCGCGATCACCCAGGCCAACCGGTAATAGGGCTGGCAGCGCATCGGAAGCATTTGCCTGGGCCGAAACAGCGCCCAATTCGATGGCGATTCCTTCGGGCAAACTAGAAGTATCAACACCATCAACAACCGGGAAGAAGCCTAACTCTTGGAGGACTACACCCTGTACATCGGGTCGGGTCAGGAACTCAATCAAATCAGCACCAGCTTCAGGATTTGGTGCATCGGCCGGAATTCCCAAACCGACAACAACAGGCATGAAGCCCCGTCCTGCCGGACCTGCCGGAGCCGGAAAGGCTACAAAATTGTCTGGTTGTTCATTGAATGCCTCAAGCAGTCGAGCGGTGTGATCGAAGGCAACCCAAACTTCACCGGAGAGCAATGGTTCTTGCATGAATTCATAGTTGATGGACTGCGGATGAATGGTCGGCCAGAGTGTATCCCTTGCCCAAGCCATCATATCAAGTGCTTCTGAGCTTTGGAAATTGGAAACCATACCGCCAGTAAAGGATGGGAAGAGGTATCCTTCCAGGAAGCGATGGAACAGTCCAGCATGGGGCAGACCACATTTGGGTTCGCCAGTATCATCTAGGATATTCTGGCACCAGGCGGCTAAATCTTCCCAGGACAAGGCATTTACATCGGCCCCATCAGGCAGATAATCCATTGCCTCTACATGGGCAGCCATGATGTAGGTTGCCTGCATCCAGGGGACGTAGTAAAGGAAATCGTCTGTACCGAGCAAGCCGGTATCGACGAACGCCGGAGCAAAATCACGATCGGCCGACAGGTCATCCAGAACGTCAATCATGTTCGACATGGCGTCTTCGCGAGCCAATGGGGGGAAGGTGCCGTGCAACGCGCCAACCACGTCAATTTCACCACTGCCAGCCAACAGGATATCTAACATTGGCCCTTCTTCAGAACCGGTGACGTCAAAGCCGCCTTCTTGCAAGATAGCCCTGAACTTTTCCTGCTCCTCAACCGGCACAAATTGGGTTGAGAAGAAAACTGCCTCACCATTTCCACCACTCGGTTCTTCAGAAGGCTCTTCGCCTCCTTCACCCGAATCAGCTGGTGCTTCAGTCGCCTCCGGTTGGGTGTTGTCGTTATCCGATTCCTCTCCACCACAGGCGGCCAGAATCATGGCTAACGCCAGCAACATTGCCAATAATCTAATAAATTTTTTCATCTTTATCTCCTCCTAACTAAGGGATTTTTACCATAACCACATTGTTGATTCTGTGGCCAAAAACACATCAGGATCACAACTTTGCCCCACTTGACTCACGGATAACGAGAGAGGGCTTGAGTAAGATTTGTGACTTTTCAATCGGTTCCCCAGTAATAATTTTTATTAGAATATCCGCTACTAATCGCCCTAATTCTTGAGCTGGTTGATCAACAGTTGTCAGTGTTGGATGGGATGAGTCGGAAAGCCAGATGTTATCGTATCCAGTGATACTGACATCACGGCCGACCACCAGACCTCGTTCCTGAACGGCGCTCAATGCACCTAAGGCTAACAAATCATTTACGGCAACAATAGCAGTCGGTGGTTCCGGCAAATCTAACAATCGCAACGCGCTAATACGGCCGGATCGCTGCCTGAAATTTGTTTCCACCATCAAGTCAGGGTTATAAGGAAGATTGTTTGCCTTGAGTCCATCCAAAAAACCTTGAACGCGATTATATGATTTGCTATAGATGGTCGGCTCATGTATACAGGCTAGGCGGGTATGCCCTAGGGAGACAAGGTGATCGACGATTTGTCGAATGCCATAAGCATCATCCTCATCGACAAAGGGAAAGTCATTGGTTCCTTCAACACGGCCGAAGGCAACAAAAGGCACCCCATGTTTTTTTAGGGTCTCAATACGTTCATCTTGTCTCTTGACACGAACAACAACAAAGCCATCTACTCGCCTGCTGCGTATTTGGGTAAGATAAACATCATCATCATCGTCTAGGGAAACATTTAGCCCAAAACCAGATTTGCCAGCACATTCGACAATGCCTGTTAAAAATTCGCCAAAAAACGGATCAGAAATTCGTAATTGGTTGATGGGTGGGAGTATTAAACCGATAGTGTCGGTTCGTTGGCGTTGAAGTTGTCGCGCTGTTGCGTTTGGCTCGTAACCCATTTCCCTAGCAACGCGCTGAATTTCCTCCCGTGTTTTGGGGCTAATATCGTTAAATCCAGCCAGCGCCCGCGAAACAGTTGGCACAGACTTTCCAACGCGATCGGCAATATCCTTCAATTTAACAGCCATTCTTCTCTTCCTGTAAGCTAGAATGAGCCTAAAACGTTTTAGGAGTAAGTTCATTGTAATCTAAAACGTTTTAGGTGTCAATATTTTTTCTAAAACAAAATTGCTGATGGAGGCCAAATCGGCTAATTTATATGTAGAATTGGTTGGAAGGAGGTAAAACTATGCGGATTGGATTTATTTCGACAAGGCTGGCCGGAACCGACGGCGTATCCCTGGAAACCTATAAACTGGCAGCGGTACTCCAAGAAATGGGCCATAAGATATTTTACTGCGCCGGAGAATTAGATGGGGAGATTCCTGGGATGCTCATTCCTGAAATTCATTTTGAGGATGCAGTGGCGCAGTCGTTGGGGGAAAGGGCTTTTGGTGGCAGTGAAGCTGATCCAACGTTGCTGAATGATATTGCTGATCGTGCAGAGGTACTGAAACGGCCGTTGGCCAAATTCCTGGATGATTATAAAGTTGATTTCGTCATCCCCCAAAACATCTTTGCTATTCCAATGCAGCTACCGTTGGCAAAGGCATTGGCCGATTTGATGGAAGAAAGGGCGTTACCCGGCCTGGCCCACAACCACGATTTCTATTGGGAACGTGATCGCTTTTTAGAAAATTGTATTCAGACTTTTTTAGATACATACTTCCCACCAGACTTACCGACCTTACATCAGGCGGTTATAAATTCACTGGCCCAGAAGGCGCTCAAGCATCGACGGGGCTTGGAAAGTATGCTCATTCCTAATGTTTTCGATTTTGCCACTCCACCCCCTGGTATTGACGATTATAACGCTGATTTTCGGCAGGTGATTGGCCTAAGAGAAGATGATTGGCTCATTTTGCAGCCAACCAGAGTGATTCCGCGAAAGGGGATTGAACTGACAATTGAATTAGTCGCACGTCTAAATAATCCTAAGGCCAAAGTGGTTATCACCCATCATGCAGGTGATGAAGGCATGAGTTACCTACAACATTTAGAATCAATTGCAAAAAATGAAGGCGTTGACCTGTTGTATGTTGCTGATAGGGTTAGTGATTACCGACGGTTGGAGCCAGACCGCCGAAAAACTTACGCCTTATGGGACACCTACCCCCATGCAGACTTTGTTGCCTATCCCAGCCTGATCGAAGGCTTCGGCAATGCGCTTATTGAAACAATCTACTTTCGAAAACCAGCTTTGGTCAACCGGTATGAGGTATACAAAGCCGATATTGGCCCGCTTGGTTTTCAGTTTGCGGAAATTGATGGGGGGATAACGGCCGAAGCCGTCGAGAAAGTCCGATATTGGCTCACCAATCCCAAAGAGACCAAAAAAATTGTTAATCATAATTATGAATTGGGAAGGAAGCGTTTTTCATATCAGACACTCGAAAAACTTTTATCTTCGATTTTCCAAGAAGTTAGTTAAGGCTGTAAACCACTGCCTGAGGTAGTGGAAAAAGAAATGGTTCTGCTGGTGCAGGGAATATGACAAGTATTATGAATCAGCATCAAAGGTGTGAAACTAATACTTGTTGTATGTATCCAAAATTCAGTTCGTTTTGCGTCCAAGGAGTCGGTGCAAAATCTTGGAAGATGATGTTTCGAATGCGACAGGTTATCTAGCTACCCTACAAAATACCCAGATTCTGGTTTTCACAAACTTATAAACCTGCGATCCAGATATTTGCATGGCGCGGCTCACATCACGTTCGCATCATGTTCGCGTCACGTTTGGTTTTATATACTCCCAAAGTACTATATTTTCTTCATAGATTCTTCGGTAATTGACGAGCGTTTCGGCCGAATCAAGCCACCCTCAAAAATACCTGAATAAAATCATACGCATTCAAGGAGACTGACCGTGATTAAACACGCCCCCATCTACCGTGCAGCTATCCGCTGCTTACTCGCCGTGCTGGTAATACTAATTTTACTCAGCTCCAACACAAGTTTCTTATACGCCGACGAAGCCGCGCCACAGAGCGATATACAAAGCGCCTTGACCCAGGTACAAGATAGCTTCGCCGACCTTGATGAATATCAATTTACAGCGCAAATAGAGCAAACATTAATCCCCCGCGCCACGGCTGCCAATATCGGCCGTTCTGAAGAACGAATCGACTCCCAACTGAACGGCATCATTACGCCAGAGAAGAACACCCTCGATTTGCGCTTTGAAGGCAATAACATGCCGAATCTGCTGCTAGAACAGGTAGATGGACAAACATTTCTCGTGCAAGATGGCGAGCGGACGCAAATTGAAGATCCCCTTGCCGCCTCTGCCCCAGGCGGGTCATTTGCCGGATACCTGCACGCCGCGACCAATCTCATTGAACGCAGCGACCCCAACTTCCCCAACTACACAATCTATCAATTTGAACTGGATGGACAGGCGTTTGCCGATCACCTGATTGAGCAGGTACAAGCCACTTTGCCCACCAACGAACACTATCGAGTGTACTCCTCCGCCCACGCCGCCTCCATGATGAGCGGCACAGGGGAATTGTGGCTCGACAATGAGGGCATCTTGCGTCGCCAGATTATGGACATTGCCATTCCTGAGGTCAATGATCAGTACGACTTACAATCGAACATTGTCGTTGATTACCGGTATGATAATGAGGCGAGCGCGATTTATGGTTTGCCAGAGGTAGTCACCCCGACTATTAGTGAAACAACAACGTCGGCCGATATCCTTCCCACAGCCCAGGAATTTACACCTGCGCTTTTCTATTATCTCGCGGTTATTGCCCTTGGGTTTGGCATTTTGTACATCATGTTGCGCCACCCTCGCAAATTGCGCGTTGCCCTACCGATTATTCTGGCACTTCTGATGGTTGGCAGCCCATTATTGCAGCCAGCCGCACAGGCCGCAGCCAATGACCCATCATCCCTCCCTTCGCTCTCCGACATCTTGGGTGGCAGTCAGGAAATAAGGATATGTCTGTCCTAAGTAAGCCCAACGGCACCAACTCCTTGCTTGAACAAAGCGAGGACGAATGCGGTGTCAGTGGCGACACGACCAGCGACTCCGACGGAGACGGACTAACTGACTTTGTTGAGAACTGTTTAGGCACCAGCCCCTATATGGCTGATACCGACAGCGACTATCTCAGCGACTTCCAAGAGGTAACCGGCTTCGTTTTCACCGATACAGTCAAAGGACCGATTACTTACTACTCAAACCCGCTCGAACAAGACAGCAACTTTGACGGCCGTAGTGATTTTTACGAATGGCCTATAGCCGAAACGTTGGACCCTGATGCTGAGTGGGATCAAAGCTTATGGGATATTGACCTCGATAACGAACCGAATATATGGGATATTGATGACGACGGGGATGGTGTTTATGATGCCCTCGATCTGAATCCAGAATATGTTACCGAAGTCCAGGACTTTTTCCGCCTGACCTTGTTTCAAGAAGATGGGACACAAACGGGAGCCTATCAAGCCATCGACTTCCAGGTCCAACCGGAAAACCTTGACCATCTCCGCTATACTACAAGCCCTCTGGACTGGCCGGATGGGGATGACCAAGGGCCGCTCCAGGATGTGGATAGCTCAAAAAATGACATCGTCCTTAGTCCTTATTTGAAGGTATACACAAAATTTCTTCCCTCCCAAGAGCTTTTGGACCTATACGGCATCGTCACATTTTCAACAGACACCGATTACACTTATATGTATGTGCCGCTGACAGCGATCGGGGATAGCGGCCGTATTGAAGCATTTGCCGGTAAAGTCGTCTACGATTTGGGTCTAATTGATGGTCAGTTTAGCTGGCGTGAAGCCAAGATGACCTGGCTGGCCCACTTCAATTATGACGATGGCAGCACCGGCCTGATTGCAGAATATGAAGAAGAAGGCTACCGATTTGTGGGGTTAGATGTTACCAGACAGAAAAATTACGATTATGCTGTGATGGGAACCCCCAACAGTCCTGACAACAATCGCCAGCTATACCAACTGATGGCGTCGCTTGGCGCGTCGTTCCTCGGCTCCTATCAGATCACCCTCAACGAATTAGAAAGCCGCTTCAACACCGCCACTACACCGCTTGATAAAACATGGGGCATACCCGCCGATGATGTAACCGTCTTACGCCCCACAACCGCCCCTGGATTCCTCGACAGAATGCCCATTGACATAGCTAACTCGCTCGAAGATTACTTAAACAGCAACGGCTATCCCTCAAACGATCTCGCTTCCCTTATTGTGGCGACCGAAGGTGAAATTGGTACCCTGTCGGTAGGGGACGATCCTGACTCAGAATTCTATTTAGATCAGCGGACCTTTAAAGCCAAGCTTTATGATTTACCAATGGCGAGAGTACGCAGCGCCAACATGTCTTTCATGACCTATGGTAACAGTGGCTGGGCCAAAGCAGAGCCGGAAGAAGTCGCCGAAGCACTGTTTGCCCGCTATGATCTTGATACGATTGCCAACTCGCTGCAAGCCACTTATCCCGGTATTGACACCAATGATCTAATCACAACCATCGCCCTGACAAACTTAAATTTTGAAGAAGGCACTCAGGCGCTTATTAAATTTGGCGATTTGATCATGGTCTCCTTGAGAGTTGATGATGCAGCAGTAAGGGAAATTGTCGAAGCGCCAGGAGCCACTGACATATTTTCCTATATCTTAGATGTCGGCGGCATTGGCTTGCCGGGAGAAGGTCTCGCCTTTGACAGTTACGAACAGTACAAATACCATCGGTATGAACAAGCTGGGGCGCTAGATTGGGGGCCACAAGAATTGATCTATAATGTGCTGGGGAGTAAGACAATCGAGCTTGCCTATTTACAAACAATAATAACGAATAATGATGCTAACAGCACCGGCTTTCTTGCTGCCACCACTCCCCAAACTAACAGCTCGAAGGGGATGTTCGCGAAACCCGGTAACCTCAACAATAACCTCGAAGGTGACGTGCCAGATCTTGAGATAGATTTTTATTCTGATGCCTACCTTGAAGGCTCAGAAACACTTGATTATGGTGCGCCTACACCCAGGCCAAAGCCAAACAGCGGCGAGACTTTCCACGAAGATTTCCTGGCTGAAGTAGCTTTTGATGAGGATGTAGAAGATATCTTGCCAGAAGAGCTTTTTGCAGCAGAAGGTGCAGAAGGTAATGTTCCTGCGGATCCTGGCGGTAACGCAAAGGCAAAGTATGATCTTGATGCTGATTTACTCAACGACCTTGATGTCGATCAAATCGAGGTGTTTGATCAGATAGAAGGCAAAAGCGTCGAGGATTTTGATGCCCGTTATCCTGATCAGGTTGACGATATCATTGGAAATGATATCGATGTTGATAATATTGACTTCGATGCACCGGGCCTCAATAAGGCAGATGATGTTGCTGAAGCCGGGGCCAGCTTCTCAAAATTCGGCAAGGTACTAAAAGGCTTGAAGGCCGTCATGCAAGTAACTTTTGCAGTGCTAGAAATTGCCGGATTGGCCCTTGACCTCACTTTAATCTGGATGGACTATGCCAGTTTCCAAAGCATCTATGAGTTCGAGCGGACTGAGGCGCTTGCTTACGCCATAACGGTAACGGTCATTCTTGTGGTTGTTGCGATACTTAGTATCCTGATTGCACCGCTAGGGTTCGCCTTCCTTCTCATCGACTTAATGTTCTTGTTAGCTGATTTCATTGGCCTTGCGGAGTATGGAAAGTGGGAAAGTAGCAGAGACAGGTTCCTGAAAGGGCTTTTTAGCTCATTCTACGATGCTAAGTCCTTGACAAAGATTGTTAATTGGGACTGGCGTGGCCTGCAACTCAGCAAAGTAGGGCCGCTTAAGGTGGGGGAAAAGCTGAAGATCGAAGACCTGTTTACGGGGGTTATCCAGGCCAGTTATCAAGAAAGGGTTAGTGATCTTGTTGAAAGCAGTAGTTTCGGATACTTCAACGTCAAATCATATGATGAAAATATCACGATTAGTTCATGGAGGGACTCTGAATCCACCATTTGTTCGGACAGCCCAACCGACTTTTATGACAGTTCTGCGAATATTTACTACACGCTTTCCAAAGTATGCCAGAACACCATGCAGGCAACCGTCTACTTTAATGGCCCCGTTATTAACGGAATGGTCTCTCTGAGACATGCGGCCAGCTTTGATACACGGTATGAGGAGTGTAACGTCGGTTACGACTGTAAGAAGAAAACTAACACGGCCGATTTACCAAACGTACTACCGGAAGAGGATCGGTGGGGTTTCATCGACATCACCCTTGACGTTTTGCCGGAAACTTTAACCGAACTCTGGAATTGGTCAGAACTCTCGCTTGCCTCCAGCGACCAGGATGCAGATGGGATTACATACGAAGACGAAATTGAACTTTACGAAACAGACGTTGATAAATGGGACACTGATGGTGACTTCCTCTCCGATAGCTATGAAGTGTTCGCGCTAGAAGCACTGGGTGCTTCTCCCATTTCCATCGACTCGGACGGCGATGGTCTTAATGACGGCCTTGAACGCCGCATTGGAACCCTCATCCGCGATGCGGACAGCGATGATGACGGCATACTCGACGGAGATGAATTCCCTCATTACGATGCCAGCACCGGCCTATGGGTACATGGGGGTGGCTTTGTAACCATTGACGGGGCCGACTACTTCGTATTCTCGTCGCCAACTGCCAAAGACTTAGACGGGGACGGACTTTCCGGCTCCAACGAACTGGCATCTGGCGCTGGGCCTGTCACCACAGCCCACACCACCGCCCTCAAGTTTAACACCAGCCCCGCTGCTGTTAATGGCAATGTGCCGCGCATTGAATTTACGGCTTCGCCCCTTCAAAAAGGCCCTGACGGCCGAGTTGGCGTCTATGTCGGCCAGGGCGACGTCATGTCTGCAACCTTGCATATTGATGATAACTATACCGCCTCGGCTGTTGATGGAATTGTTGAACTTTGTTTGCCAGACACTGGATGGGACAATGCGGCCGTTCAGATCTCCGGCAGCCGCCCCAACATCACCACCGTCACCAATGGCAATTGCTACACTTGGAACTTTGGCCCAGCGCCTCTGGCTTCATATGAAGAGTTTACGGCCGTCGTCACCGGCATCGCTGGAACGAATGCTTCCATAACCTCATCAATTACCATAGATGTTCCCTACAGCAACATCGAAGGCTCCCGTTCGATTAAAGATAGCATCGCCTTCAACCTGGACAACGACGCCCCCGCAGTGACTATCCTGGAACCGCGAACCGACACCCAGTTGGCTGGCGACTTCTTTGTGATGGGCGGTTCCTCAAACGACCCCAGCACCTGGGTCGAATATGTAGAACTCATCGTACCGTCAGGAACCTATACGGCGACTGGTAGTACCCCCTGGTCATATACCTGGGATTTGCCGGATGATGGCATTGTAGATATCTATGCAGTCGCTTACGACGCAGTGGGTAATGCCAGCCGTTCTCCGTTCAGGTAACGGTGGACAGCCTGGCTCCCGTTATCACCACCAATTTTGCCGATGGCGCGACGATTGCCGCCGGTGAATCCTACTCCAACACCATTCAGCTGAACGGTACCGTCTCGGATAACTACTCCGGTGTGGTACGGGTCCAGTTGGCCTACAACAACCAGCCCTGGCGCACCATCTGGTCAAGCGATACCCCTGAAACAAACACAACCTGGAGCGGTGAATGGGAGTTACCGGCCATCACCGAAAACGCCCAGGGCGAACACACCCTGCGTCTGCGGGCCTGGGACGATTTCGGCAACATCGGCCTGCTTGAACAAACCGTATTTGTCGATCTGTTACCACCAACCAATGAACTGACCGACCGCCGCTTCACGGCCGAAACCGTCGCCCACGTCCCACTCAATCAACAGTTGGACCTCCAGGGCGTTGCCAACGACGCCGGTCATAATCCGCTGGCATCCGGCCCGATTGCTCTGGAAGGAACACTCGACAGCTTTGACGACGCGACTATCTGGCTGCAACCGGATACCTATGAATCGGATGACGCTGGCGTAACTGTAGCCTGGATTGGCGACTACAACGGCGACCGCTTGGGTGACCTGGCAGTCGGTTTCCCGAATGGCGCGGACGGCCGAGGCAAGGTCGTTATCGTCACCGGGCAAGCCGGTGACTGGCCGAACCCCAACCTGGGCGACATGGAGCAACTGTTTGGCAGGACCCCCACATTCTTAGGAATTGAGGGCGCAGGGCTTGGCGAGACAATCGTTCCTGCTGGAGACTTCAATGGCGATGGCTTTGAAGATATGCTGGTCGGCGACCTCGCCAACAACCGCGTCTTCCTTGTCTATGGCACGGCCGCTCCTCAAGGCTCCGAACTGCTGCTAGAAGACATGAATATAGGTTACTGGGACATAATCTCAACAGAAAATGAGACCCTGACCAGCCAATTCGCCTCCGCAGGTGATGTTAACAACGACTCCTACCCGGATATCCTCATCGCCACCGACAACACCGTCTACCTGTTGGCTGGCAGCAAAACGCCGTCAACATCATTCGACCTTGCCGCCGCAACATTTGCTGGAAGCAATGCCTCTGTGGCCGGGGTGGGTGATGTGACCGGCGACTTTATTGACGACTTTGCAATTGCCACCGGCAGCACCGTTTACCTCTTTGCAGGTGGCAGCGGTTGGATTAGAGGTGGTTTAAGCGCTTTAACAACTGGCATGGCAGTCGCTTCCTTCGCAACCAGCGACGCGACCCCGACCCTCATCGGGGCAGGCGACTTGAATGGCGATGGCTTTGCCGACTTCGCCTTCAGCGACGGTTCCAGCCCCGTTGTCGTCTACGGCAGCGACAGTGGTAGCTACGCCACCGAAACATTAGGCGGCTTTGTCTCGCCGTTGAGCAGTTTCCTGGCTGCGGCAGGCGACACTGATAAGGACGGCAAGAGCGACCTGCTTATCGGGAATGACGACGGCGATGCCTACCTGTTGCTTGGTGGCAGCCTCACGACGGTCGCCGCAACCATTGAAAATGTAGCCGGTTCTGCCTCTGCTCCGTATACCAAAGGCGCGGACCTGGCCGGGGACGGTTCGGCCGACTTGCTGATTGTTCCCTCCAATAGTGGCACCTTCGTCAGCGGTTTACCAGAGGCCCAACCTGCCTTTATCCCGCTGAGCGCCTTACCACAGCGCAGCGGCACGGCTCCAAACACAAATGCCTCCCCGACGAGCGGTGATGTTACGGTCGGTGATGGCGATGCTGATTATGGTAGCATTCAGGCTGCCATTGATAGTGGCGCAGACCGGGTGTTGATTCAGCCCGGCGTCTACTACGAAGCCATCACGCTGACGAACAACGTCATTGTGGCTGGCTCGGGCGCAGGTCTGACAACACTGATGCTCCCTGAGGGAGAAACCGTTTTGGTAACGGCCGATAATGTGACCAACACCTCCCTGCTCAATCTCAGCCTCAAGGGTGATGGCACCGGCACCGGTATCGCCGTCACCAACGGCGCGGCGGTCGATATTGAACGGCTGCTGATTGAAGAGATGGCAACGGCCGTTTCTATCGACGGCCCAACCACCAATGTTGACCTCAAAAACAACAGCTTTATCGCCAACGTCAACGGCATCAGCGCCATTAATTGCGCCGACCTCGACGTTCTCAATTCCATCTTCGCCTACAACAGCGGCACCGCCCTATCCTATGAAGCCTGTGCCACCATCCAACGCCATGAGTTCAACCTCTTCTACGCCAATGGCACCGACCAGACACCCAACGATCCGGGCAGCGGCGAGCTATTCAGCAACCCGCTCTTCTACAGCTACGCCACAGGCGACTACCGCGTAGACGCTATCTCCCCGGTCATAAACGCCGGTTCCCCTGGCGATTCCGTGCCACCGGGCGCGGGCAGCCGGATCGACATCGGCCACATCGAACAGTCTGGCGGCAGCTACGTTGCCAGCGGCAGCTACTGCTCTACCTGCGATAATGATGGTCTTATCTGGGGTATCAACGCCTTCGACACCATCCAGGGCGCAGTCGATGCAGCCGAAGAAGATTTGCTTAATCTATTCGGCGGCGATGGCACCCAATTCACCGTCGGCGTTGACGCCGGTACTTACACTGAGTCGGTCACTATCAACTGGAATTTGCAGTTGCTCGGCAGCGACCCTGACAACACCACCATGGTTGGTGTCGGCGGGCCAGCAGTGACCATCAATGGTACAGTCGGCACCAAGGTAAGCGGCTTCACTCTGCTTGGCGACGGTGCCAACCCAGTTGGCATCCATGTCAAGGGTGGTTCCAACAGTGTAGAACTGACGCGCAACTTGATTAAAGATAACACAACGGGTATTTTGTTTGACGGCCGTTCCAGTGGTCTGGTCAAATTCAACACCCTCATCAACAACACAACCGCCATCGAAACCATCGGCAAATACAACTGGGCCGATACCAGCAACAACCTGATAAGCGGCAACACCAACGGTCTGGTTGCCTCGAATTCGGCGACCATCTTCAGCGCCAACAACCTCCTCTACAACACCGTTGATTACACCAATGTCTTCACCGGTTTCATGGACATCATTGGCAGCGACCCACTGGTCACTGGCCCCTACGCCCTCCTCACCCTCGGTTCACCAGCTATCGACAGCGGCAATGTCCTTGAGGATTTACCAACAGGCGGCGGCATCGCCCCCGACATCGGCTGGCACGAACTGACCGTCCCGCCCATCTCTGTACTGATGGGCCAGGCAGACGACTCCGTGGCAACCGAAAGCTACGGCGTTGGCGCAGTCGAATACGCCATCGTCTCTGTTGCCGACCCGACCTCACCGGTCAGCAGCACCCTGCCGGTGACCTGGACCCTCGCCACGCTCGACAGCCCCGGCGAAAAGTTAACCTACTGGAACACAACCTTTACACCCACCTCCACCGGCTACTACCGTATCTACAGCCGCGCCACCGACGGTTTAGGCAATACAGAAACGGACAGCGCCGACTGGTTCGATGGGGCCTTCTATGTGGACGACTCAACGCCAAACGTCTCGCTTTCCTATGAATATCCAACTGGTGTTGCCAATACCTGGCTCCGTATTACCGGTGTCGTGACCGACTATGTGGGGACCTCCTTCGACATTGAAGATATCTACTTCACCATTGATGGTGAACGTTATGACGCTCGTTGGTCGCTCGATGGTTGGGAAGCAGATGGCGTGTCGGGACGCAGCTTCCATGTGATGTACTACAACGAAACCGGCGCTCAGACTTCGCTCGACATCCAGGCTTTTGCCGTTGATGGTGCAGGACAAGTCGGCCAAAGCGCCTTGCTTATTGATGTCCCTGTGTTCCATGACATCAATACCCTATACTACGACTCAACTCCACCGACCATTTCATCTATGATTCTTGACGATGGGTATGACACCATAATACCGCCGTTCAATGACCTCTATACCGGAACCATCACCTTCGAAGGAACCGCCTACGACCAGAGAGTCCATATAGGCATAGACCCACAAGAGGGCTTCTCGAATATTGACGGTTATCAGATCAGCTTTGATGGTGGTCTGACATGGGACACAATGGAACGGACGGTTGACATTGGCAACAATATGGAGGTCAATGGCAAAATCCTGCCCTACGATTGGGCAATTCCAGGCGGCCTGGATGCGACCACCATCCCTGTCAAAATTCGGGTGACTGACTACGACGGCAATTCACGTGCCTTTGTCTATACAGCCACGGTCGACACGGGAGCGCCACGTCTTCCTGGCATTATCAATCTTGAATCTGGGCCAGCGTTGGGGCAACATCTCGACGAAACCACCTATCTTGACCTATCTTGGGCATCGCCTATCGACGGTAGCAGCGAGTTAACATTGCTTGGCTCGTTTGGGAACCAAACGCCCGATGTGCCGCCGAGTACCGTCTTGCCAGACACATCCACAACGCGGACTGTGGACATCTCAGAAGGCGGGGAGTGGTATGCCAGTGTCGGCGCTGTAGATGAGGCTGGCAACATCTCCTGGATGTGGGTCGGCCCCTGGTATGCCGGACAAGTCACAGACCCCAGCGCACCATCCTTCCCGTGGGGTGGCGCTATTCAAAGTCTTGATGAGACCATTGATGATGGGTATGTCGATTTAGCGCATGAAGAATATGTTGTTGAGAATGAATGGCTCGACACCGATTCGCGCAGCGGTGGTCCGCTTTCGCTCTACAATGCCTGGGCAGCCAACACTTCATATATCGGCGTGGTCGGGGCCGATTGGGATACTGATGGCGGGTTCTTCCTCTACTACGACCTCGAAAATGGGGGAACAACCATACCGATTAGTGGAACAGGCTCCATTTCGCTACCGTTCGAAGCGGATTATGCACTAACCTTCACTGGTAGTGACTCAAACGTCAAATCCTGGCGCTTTAACGGTACGGTCTGGGAAGATGATTTCTCTTCTATTGTCAGTGGTGTGGACCCGGCTAGCAAAGGCTTTCAGGTGTCGCGCTACTTCGGCGACTACTGGAATCTGGAAGATGCCGATAACCATCGCATGATGGCCTATGCGGTCGATGATAACGGTGAGGTGTGGGCTACTTTCCCACGCAACAACGATTTGAGCGGTGCGTTTGAACACTACTTCGATTGGAACATCACCCCGAACAATGGCGACTTGCTCAAGCTGCCAACCAATGCCCAAATCTCTGATTTGACGATGGTGGTAGAGAGTGACCCGGCAGAATCTGCCCCGTTGACCCATAGCAGCATCGTGACAACGGTCGTCAGGCTCGTTAACTCGCTAGAGACAACGGCAGACGATGTCCAGCTTCAACTGACAGGCAGCAATGGGGTTACCTATCAGAGTGTTGAAGGGGCAACCTGTACAGCTTGTTTGCCCGCCAGCAGCATACTTCTCGATGTGGCTGACATCGTGGCAGGTGAAACGGCCGTTGTAACAATCACAGCACAACTCGATGCGGATTTGACAGGGCTGGAAACAGTAACAACGACAGTGGAACTGGTTTCGACCACGACCAACAAAGCCTCAGAAACAACTGTCCATCAACTAGACCTTTCGCCCCCAGAGGCGGGAATCTCGCAAAACCCTGGAGGGGCAATAAGCTCAACGCAGCCACAGATTTCTGGTTTTGCCAGCGATGAACCGGGCATCGGTGTCGAATTGGTAGAGACCAGCATCGACCAAACGAATTGGGAAGACGCCAATGGCACTGAGGAATGGGTGACGGAGCTAGACTTCACCGGCCTGCCGGTCACTCATGGCAGCACCGTTGATATTTATGTCCGGGCGACAGATTACTATGGACAGGTTAGTGAACCGATATCAATTACGGTGGTGGTAGATGAAGTTTCGCCCATCATTACACCAACCCAACTCTCGCTTGTTGGCGGCAGCGATGTCGCTAATCTTACCGGCGTAACAAGAGACCCGTCACCAGAAAATGCACAAGTTGACATTCTCCAAATTCGGTTTGATGGGGAAGTGGATTGGGAGACGGTTCCCTTAGGTATCGCTAACGCCAATGGTGTTCATACCTGGGCTTACTCGTGGCTGCTGCCACCGGAGGATGGTATCACTCACACCTATCAATATCGAGCATTTGACTATGCAGGCAATGTGGTTACTTCGACTGTGCTAACGACTGTGGTGGATCGGATTGCCCCGCAGGTGACTCTCGACACCGATCTCTCATCGGGGATACTCAGCGGCGACCCTATCACAGGGACGGTCACTGACGGCCGTTCTGTCGACAGCCTCAGTATACTGATCTATCCTGATACCGGGATCGTCATTGAGGAGAGTATCACCCCCAATCCTGATGGCAGTTGGTCATATACCTTCGACCAACCGGAAGGTAGCTACACATTCTATCTCACCGCTTCCGACGGCCTTAACGTTGGCTTCTTTGGTCCCTTCAGTGTGGATGTGGTTGAAGAACCAACAATTGGTTTCACGGGTGATCCCAGTTGTGATGGCACCCGGAATGTAGTTGATGCGTTGTATATCATGCAATATGAAGTCGGCCAGCGTACCGGCAGCAACAACTGTCCCCCGGCCGCCGACGAAATCTATCTACCGGCCTGCGATGTCAATGGCGACACCTTCTGCAATGTCGTAGACGCCCTCTTCATCATGCAGTGTGAGGTCGGCATATCCAACAGCCTTTGCCCAACGGTTCAGCCAACGGAGTCACAGGTTGAAGGGAAGGCTGAGGAAATGACCGCAGGAACGTCCCTGAACGGGGCGACCGAAAGCGACTCAACGATTCGGCCGTCCGCCAGACGCTCCACCATCCGTATAAACGCCGATTCGGTCGGCGTTGGCGAGACGGTTATCGTCCCCGTCCAGGTCAACGTCCCGGCTCATAGCAGTCTAACGGCCGTTACCATCGACATCACCTACAACCCCAACCTGGTTGCCTTCGATGGTTGCCAGACCAATGATTCCGCTTTCGACCTCAGTTTGTGCGCGGTTCAAGAAAATCAAGAAGGGGATGGAAAGGATGGAACGCTCTCGACCGTCTCTATAACCGCCCTGGCTGTTGCCGGACAGAATGGTCAGTTACTTCTGGCTGAAGTCGGTTTCAAAGGGCTGGTGGCAGGCGTTACTGACCTGAACTTGACTGTTAGCGCCTTCGAGGATGGCAGCGGCCACCAACCCCGCCTCATTGACGGCCGTCTCCAGGTCAATAATGGCGGCGACCTCGACTTAGAAAGGGACTGATCGGCTATCAGGCCATCACCCTGACGATTCTGGTGCCAGACACTTTATTGCCAAAGGTGACTGGGTTCCCAAAGGCATTTCAAAGTGTCTGGCACCTCGCTACTCCTAAACCGAGAGACCGGCCACAGCAAACTCAAAACTTATTTACGAACAAGCCCTTAGGTTGAACAGCTATAACCCCAAAAGGAAAAATTAAAAATGGAAACTCCACGAACAATCACAATCGGCAAAACAGGATTGAACATGCATTCCTCAAAGGCCCTCTTCTTCTCAGGCATACTTTGCCTCCTACTATACCTATTAATTACCCTCCCGACGGCCGCCTTCCCCGGCGCTGACAGCCCAAGGTTGCTAGGGGCGTCCATGTCATCCTTATCCATCACTGGCTCCCTGATTGAGATGGAATCAGCGACCATTGCCCCTGGTGAGATGGTCAACGTCGCCATTACCGCCACAGTACCGACCACCGCCAGCCTCAACGCCTTCACCCTCCACATCGAATTCGACCCCACGACAATCGGGTATGTGAGCTGCAATGTCGGCAGCGATTTCACCGGCGTATGCAACCAAAGCGATGACGACGGCGCTGCGCCCGATGTGATCTCATTTTCGGCCGTTAATCCCATAGGCACAAACGGCGTGGTTGAACTGGGTAACATAACCTTTTCAGGCGTTACTGCCGCCACAAGCGGCTTACATATTGAGGTCGCTACCTGGTCCGATGGCGCTTCGTCCCCGCCGATAACGGTAGATGGTCAACTCATTGTCCAGCTCCCGGCAACGAACACCCCATTGCCGACAGCAACAAACACACCGTTACCCACTGCAACGAACACACCACTCCCAACGGCAACCAACACCCCACTCCCAACAGCGACAAACACCCCATTGCCGACAGCAACAAACACACCATTGCCGACAGCAACAAACACGCCACTCCCAACGGCAACCAACACCCCACTTCCAACAGCGACAAACACCCCATTGCCGACAGCAACAAACACACCATTACCCACTGCAACGAACACGCCACTCCCAACGGCAACCAACACCCCAACGGCCGATTTTGTCATCCTCAACCTGCTAGATAGCAACGGTGGTGGCTTAGTCGGAGGGACAGCCCAATACTACAGTAGCGGCTGGCAGGATATTCCCGGCAACACCGACGCCAACGGCGAACTCCTGACCACCATACCTGTTGATATGGGCAATCTCACTTTCCGTATGTCCTATCGCGGCGCGTCGGTCAACATCGTTCAGGATGTGAGCGCAAATCCGGTGGTTGTCTTCCAGACAGCCAATGTCACCGTCCAATTGCAGGATAGCCAGGGCAACCTGCTGGACACTGGCTCCGTTCAATACTATGCTAGCGGCTGGAAAACCTTCGGCGACACAACCGGCGGTCAAGTCAGCCTGGAGCTACTGCCCAAGAGCTACACCTTCCGCATGAGTTACGGCGGCGCATCAGTAAATATCAATCAGAATGTGGGTACCAACCCGGTGGTTATCTTCCAGACGACTAATGTCACTGTTCAGTTGCAGGATAGCAACGGCAATCCGTTGGACACTGGCTCCGTTCAATACTATGCCAGCGGCTGGCAGACCTTTGGCGACACAACCGGTGGTCAGGCCAGCCTGGAACTGCTGCCGAAGAAATACACTTTCCGTATGAGCTATGGCGGGGCATCGGTGAACATGATACAGGATGTGAGCGCCAACCCGGTGGTTATCTTCCAGACGACCAACGTCACCGTCCAGTTGCAGGACAGCAACGGCAACCCGTTAGACAACGGCTTTGTGCAATACTATGCTGGTGGTTGGAAAACCTTCGGTGACACGACCGGCGGTCAGGTCAGCCTGGATCTGTTGCCCAAGAGCTACACTTTCCGTATGGGCTACGGCGGGGCATCGATGAACATCAATCAGAATGTGAGTATTGACCCCATCGTTGTTTTCCAGACGGGTCAGGTCAATTCGGTGAGCGACACCGCTACCGAATACTACGCCAGTGGCTGGCAAACCTTCACTGATGGCATGGAGTTGTTACCCAAGACCTACACCTTCCGTTTTGGAGACGGCTTTCCGAATACGAAGTACACTATCATTGCCGGAACGACAAACGATATCCATTAGGATTGGCAGACTAGACGAGTACCGTTCTTGAGATGAGAGCAAGACACCGGCTGCATACTTATGTGGCCGGTGTTTTGCTTCATGAACGGTGAGTGATCGTCCGCAAATAAGTTAGCGGAATTGTGCGGACGAATTAGGAGTAAGCGGTCACTTGATAACATTTTTGGCTCATGTTCAGAACTAGTGAAGACGGACAAGAGCAGCGACAAAATTCGGAGTAACTTGTTTATGATTAACCGCAAATTCATGGATAGCCACATAACCAGAGAGATATTTCTTATGAACCCCACGAAAAGGTCGTAGAAAATTGCGTAACCCTGTCCAGCCGCCTTCGTTGGAATTAACATGAACCTCTCGGATACCGTCCCCATCAGCATCTCGCGCCCACTCGTTGTCGCTATGGCAAACGGTCAGGCGAACACGCTTGAGGCGATTGTAACTGTCGTATTCATCGGTGTATAAAGTGGCATCTGGTTTGGTAAACTGCTCAACAAATGAACACAAGGTAACTCCTTTGGTGTTTTTCATCACTCGGATACGTACCTGGCGTGATTCTCGACCTATCACAGCACAGATTGGCGGGCGGTCATTGGCAAAGGTGCCTCGTCCGCGCCGTTTGTTCGCTCGTCGTCGAGGTGGGTCATCCGGGTCGCCATGCCAATCGCTTTTTTTCCCCCGCATTCTGGAACATCTCATCCGTTTCTACTTCCAGGTCATCCAACGGATTTGTCTCTTGCTCTCGTTCAGCATTGGCTTGCAACAATCGCCGAACTTCAGTTGCCGTTGTCCGGCTGATGCCCAACTCTCGCGCCAACTTAGCCGTTGGTTTTCCCTGACACACTCCTCGGATAAACAAGACTGTCTGCTCCGGGGTAAAGTAGCGACCTTCAAATATCGTGCCGCTGTACAAATTGTAGATGCCTTTGCAATTCCGACAGCGGTAAACATCCAGGTCGCTCAGCTCAGTTCGTCGAAACCACAACCCCTGCTCAAAGGGCGCGTCGCAATGCGGACATTTTAAGCCACCAGGGTGAAAGTATCTTTCTATCCATTTCTCGCAGGCTACCCTATCCATTAGGTCTACTATTGGAAAGTCCATGCTTTTTATTCTATATCAGATCACTTGTACTGAACATGAGCCACATTTTTAATTGTTGGCCGCTTACTAAGGAGGAAACGGCCGTTAATACCTCCCAATCGACTCTCCCGAGGTTGCCAGCCTCTCAATTGTTTGCTGAAGTCCGGGATGATTCGCCGATACTTCTACCTCCAGTATCGCCCTTGCCTGTTCAAAATACAATCGGGCTTTGTTTATATCGCCATTTGCCCAATAGACTTCTCCTAGATTCTTGAGCGTTAGTCCTATTTCGGGATGATCCGCCCTCAATACTGCATTCTGCATTTTTAGCGCCGCCTCCAAATAAGATTGGGCCTTATCTAAGTTATCGGTAGCAAGGTTTAGTTCCCCAAGGGCATTCAGGCTGCGGGCGGTATGGGGGTGATTGCCGACAACCTTTTCTCGCACAATCAGAGAACGCTCGAAATAAGCCTGTGCTTGTTCAAAATCCTTCAACTTCATAAAAAGAAGGCCCATGTTTTGGAGGCTAACGGCCGTATGCGGATGCTCCAGCCCAAGCGCTTCTTCTCTAATTTCCAGAGCGCGTTCGAGGTTCGGCCGTGCTTCGGTCAGATTACCTAGATTCATCAAAACAACGCCCAGATTATTCAACCCGATTGCCGTGCGCGGATGATGTCCAAATTCTTGCTCAAAAATAACCAGCAACCGCTCCAAGTAGGGTTGGGCCTCGCGGTATGCCCCCTGCAACAACAAGAGGTAGCCGATATTGTTTAACGCAAAACCAATCTGTTTACCATGACTCCCCAGCGTGTTTTCCCACATAATCAAGGCTTTTTCAAATAGCGGTAAGGCTTCGGTATAGGACCCCTCAAGCATAAAAAGGATCCCCAAACTATTATGACAGCGGGCAATATCGGGATGGTCGCCGACATGCACCTGACGATAAAAATCTAGAGCAAGTTGAAGATAAGTACGAGACCCCTCGAAATCGGCAATAGCATGCAAATACGTTCCTAAACGATGGGTCAGATTTGCCATATGAATTTCAGCCTGACCCTGGGCCAGAGAAATTAAATGTCGGACATGAGTCGGGGCAACGACGAGGGTATAAAGACTGGCTTTTTCCCTGAATAACACTTCTATTTTCTCGTAAACAGCTCGGGTAACATCGACTAAAGCGATTTCATCCTTGCCAAGTGACTCCTGAACAAAGGTTGCCAACAGGCGGTGCATGAGGACCCATTCACTACCTTCCGCTTTCAGAAAACCAAGATCAACCAGCCGGGTCAAACCATCTTCAGCAGCTAACAGGGCCAGAATATCTGCCTCATCGGCCCAAATAGTAGCAAGCAATAACTGGCGTTGGATTGGCTCTCCTGGGGCAAAACAAGCAGCCCGAACAAGCAGCTTTTGGGCTAGATTGTCGGTCTGGTCGGCCGTACTCAACTGTTCCAGGTTGACGACAAAAGTACGGGCCACATTAAGTTCGTGGCCGGTCGGTGAAAAGTCCACCCCCCAGCCTTGCAAGGAAGGATGTTGGAACAGTCCCTGATTTCGAAGTTGATCCAGGTATCTTGTGGGGCTGATCTGCTGGTAGCGGCGTAGAAACCCCCCGGCAAGGTGCAAGGCTAGCGGTAAATGACCTACTTCATTGGCAATCTCTAAGGCATCTTCAGAAGATAGGTCAGGGACAGCTTTTTGCAACAACATCACACTCTCGGCCGGTTCAAAAATGGCGAGAGGATAAGTATTATTTGAAAGTTCTCCTGACCAGTTGGCGCGACGACTGGTCAGCAGCACCCGACAGCCACCTGTGACCGGGAGCCATTTCGCCAGCAATTCCTCCTCTTCGCAGTTGTCGAAGATAAGCAGGCGTGGAATCGGTTCGCGCCAGGCCCGCTGCACCCGGTCAACTCGGTCGGCGAGTGTCAACTGTTCCCCCTCTTGAAAGAGCGCTAATCCTCGTTCACCGCCAACGGCAGCAATCTCGTCAGCCACCTGTTCAGAATTGGCAAAGCTGAACCAGAAGACACCGCCGGGGAAATACCGGCCGTAACGATAACAAAACTCCACCGCCAACTGGGTCTTCCCCAAACCTCCCATACCTGTAATCGCCACTACCCGCTGACCCTTTCCCCCTTTTGAAGGCAATAACGCCTGCCCAATTTCCAGCAACGTCGCTTGATGACCAACAAAAATGGGATTGCGTTGGTAAGGAACATAGGCATGGCTTGGCAAGTGACCAACATCCGGCAGTTCATCTGGTGCAGGCAGTTGGGTCGGCGTGCCAACAACCTCATCCCATGTGACCCCGTCCCCATGCATTTCTTTTAATTCAGCAAGCTGGTCGGCTAATTGTTGGGTCGCATCCATCGGCTCCACGCCCAGCTCCTCCCACAGCCGCTGACGACTGACCTCATACTGTTGCAGGGCAATGTCAATTTGGCCACTAGCCGCTAGCAGTTGCAGCAAGTGACGGAGCGCCTCTTCGTCCAACTCGTCCAGCGCCAGCCAGCGTTGGGCCAGGGCAATCCCCTTCACCCACTCGCTCTGCTCCTGATATAGCGTACACAGTTGCCGAAATGCCCCAACCACCCGCTGCCGCAGCTTCTCACGAGTAATTAGCAGCCATTCAATAAAACGAGGCGCTCCCTCAAGATAAAAGCCATCGAGCAAGACTCCCTGATACAAAGGAAGGGCGGATGCTATCTCATGATAATCGCCGCTGTCTAACGCGGCTATTAAGGTATCGTAATCTGTGGCTGCGGCCGTTTCTGTCGGATACCGAATCTGTTTCCGCGTCACCTCCAATTCTGGCACCCATTTACGGAAGCGAGCCAGCAAGGCCCGCAAATTTTGCAATGATTGAGCCGTTGAGGAGGCATCCCAGAGCAAATCTGCCAGCGCTTCTCTTGGCTGGGCCGCTTTGGTGACGAACAAATAGACCAGAAGTGCACACCATTTGTTCGATTTCATCACAGGTGAAATCTCACCCGCTTCATTCTCTATTTGTAGTACACCGAGCAGTTTGAATCGCAACGCCATAAGACGCAATTATATCAAAACATCCTCAACAGACAGCTTGCTGCATCCCCGTATCACGATGGCATCACGTTTGGTTTTGTACACTGTAAATACAAGGAAAGATAAAGGAAGAGATTTCTATATAGCAGAAGAAGATTACAAACATGGGAACACAACTGTACAAAGCGTTTTTGATTAGGCTCCAGCGAGATGATGACCACCCCCATTGGCGGGCGACAATAGAAAATGTTCACACAGGTGAACGGCTTCGATTTGCCGACCAAAATCAGATGCTGCGCTATTTATTGAATGATTTGGCTGACAAGCCAACCCCAATTATCTCACCAACAGATCCGGTAGGTAAGGGAGAGGGTTAAGCTGCAACACAAGTAGAATCCCTACGGCGTTTTAACGGTCGTTATCCACTGCGTCGCGTTCGGTATGAACCCTTCCGACCACCGAAAATATAAAGGCGTTAAAAAGGGTGAAGTTCGGGACCATATGACTGGTTTGAAACTGGCCTTTAACAATGTTGCTGAACAGGCGACGATTGCTAATGTTCAGAACGAAGATGCTCAGGGTTATGAAGAAAATTATGATGCGGCCGAAGAAGGCGGCCGCACGGCAGATGTGCCACGCCAGGTCTTGACAGAGGCCGATATTCGTTGCATTCTAAAAGCCGAGGCCGATAATCATCAGACCGCGATTAAGGAGTTTGAACAAGTCGGCCGTTTAGATACTATAGAGCCGCTGCGCTGCAACTTGGATTGAACCTGATAATGAGGTATTTAGACAGATGAGCTTAGAAACTGTTTTGAGAGTTATCTTTTTCGTCGTTATCCCATTAAGCATGGTTGGGGGCTTCATTTTTTATAAAACGATTGAAAAAGCCCAGGGAACTGAGGTTGCAAAAAAATACAATCGGACTATTTTGCTCACTGTTATTGCTTCGGCCACTATTTCATTTGCGATTTACATTAGCGCTCAACTTTTTTCATTTTCCCTTTCATGGACAGACTTGTTAAATTATTGGATTGGGGCTGTCTTATTGGCAATGCTGATTATTTTTATTAAGCTGAACCGGTGGTGTAAATCAAAGGAAACTCTTTATAACCTAACTAAATGGACCAACAATCCCAATACCATTTTTGTGGCCTTGCTTATTTTTACTATTATCCTAAACATTTTTGAATTTTATATCATTGAAGATGAGGATTATTACATTCTCTTTAGAACGATAATATTTGGACTCCTCTTTGCCTATGGGCTAGGCGAAACATTTGGAGCTGTTTATTTAACAAAGAAGGGATTTTCTCGTTTTACCAGGGAGGAAATACGATGGGAGCAAATAACCAATTATCATTGGCAGAATGAAAAAAACAGAAGAATCAACCTCATCAATGAAGGGACTTCCATTGCGACTTTTCACGTCCACATAAGACATCAAGAATGGCTGGACGAAATTCTCCAGAAGCACCTAAACGAACAATCAAACCTAGTCTAAGAAGGGGTGTCCTACCTAGTAATTCGTGATTTATGATGATTGATTCAAAATAAGCATAAAAAGATGTTTTTTAGAATTCTTTACAATGTGTTCCAGATCATAACAATTGCAATCCCTCTCTGCACCCTAATCTACATCATTCTACGACGTAGGCGTGAGAAAACCGGGCCAAATTTGATCGTCCTTGGCAAACATGAAAATAAAACCCTCATGTATTTCGGGCTATTCTTATTACTGAGCCTTAGCAGCCAACTAACTGATTTAATTAACGGCCGTGATTTTAGCTTTCAAGCTATTTTTGGGGTTGTAATTGGGGGATTATTCACATTAGGAGTATTTTCTTCTGCTACGACTGAAATATATATACTGAAAAACGGTATTTCTCAGTTTCATTGGAAACAAACCAAGTGGGAGCAAGTTGGCAGCTACCTCTGGGACAATCGGAATGAGAACCGGCTCTTCTTTTTCAAAAAAGGTGGCGGCAAGATAGAGCTTATCATCGCGCCAGAAGAACGACCCCAACTACATCTATTTCTTCAAAAGCAATTAGGCAACCCTCTGTAAATTCTAAGAAAAACTCGCAACAAATTACATGAAAGGCACAAATGATAGACTTCAAAATTCGTTCCATTCGTGTTAATTCGTGGCTAACCTTTTTCAGCCCCTCACTCTGCTTCGAATATCTCCTCAATCAACATCCCAAAAACGGCCGCAATCTTAAACGCTAACGGCAAACTAGGGTCATATTTACCCCGCTCAATAGCATTCACCGTCTGGCGCGACACATCCAACCGCTGCGCCAACGCCTCCTGCGACCAACTTCGTTCCGCCCGCAAAACCTTCAACTTATTCTTCATCAGCCGCCCTTACCCATATCGCCTCGAGACATAGGCATTCGCCAGTCCCCAAATAGCAATCATCAAAGGCGCGATGAAGGTCATTGACAAGTCAGGAACCAACGCCGCCGACTCCAGCAAACCATAACTAAAGGTCAGGCCGCCAGTCAGAAAAGTGGTAATCAAGACCGCCTCCAGGTTCATCCGCTGTTTAAGCTCCTCCGGTTCCGACTCTCTGGTGGCGCGGTAGTGGTCGTTGGTCTCTCAATACTTTGTGGCGCGGTTACCGCGCTGCTTTGTGGGGTGAACATCAATTCACCCCAGTTAACCCTGCATCCCTACTAACCAAGGGGGATTTATCCTGGATTCAGCCTGTTTTGCGTCATGCGGCCTTTGCTTCTGCCCGTTCTTAGCAGATTCTTCCTGTTCTTACCTCTTTTTGCATGAAAAAAGCCTTCTGTGTTTTCAGAAGGCTTCTTCAAACTGCCAAAGTCTAGGAAAGGTTCCATCTTTCGGAAAAGATGGAACCTTTTTTGTTTTAGTCAGGTAGTCAAACCTCGAATTATAGGCCAAAAATTAATGGTAATTTCTCTAATTCGTGGCTCTATTTTTCAAGAACTCCCTACCAACGACATAGTTAATTTTACTGAATTGGTTCAAAATCAGAGATAGTTAAATATATCTCCTCATCAGCCATCATCTCACTAATATCAATGTTAACCGAGAGCGGCACACCATATGTTTCATCATACGTGACATCAAAGCGGGCTGGGTCTTGGGCCTCAGCATCATTGAGAATGGTAAAGACCTTATCAATCGTGCTATAAGATTCAAAGAAAGCCATATTCACGGCCGTTCCATCTGCCACATAGGTAACCGACTCGACCTCGCCGTTCAAAACCTCAACATTAACCGGGTCTCTTAACTCAGGTGGGCAGAAGCAGCCAACTTGAATGGTATACCGATAGCTCTCAACCGCCTGGGATTCCCAAAGCGCCTGTGGCGTTTCAGCCTCACCTGCGGCCGTGTCCGTAGGACTAAAAGCCCCAGACAAAGCCAAGACCGCAGCAACAGCACCAATCAAGACCACCAAAAAAAGAGGCAAAAGCCAACCCCGTTTACTTTCAGATTTATTTTCAAAGGTTATTTCAGACATTTTATTCTCCATTATTTTTTTAATTTGTACTACTATATCTATAACGTCAAAACATCTGAATTAGTTCCCGAACGGCCGAAATTAGCATGGTAGCCATAGGTTAAAGAACACGGATAGATTAAACTTTATCCGTGTTCTTATCCTTTGTATTTAAAGCTGCTTCTTAACTCTTTGGCAGCATTCGACTACTAATCTGAACTGAAAGCGGCGGGCATGTACAGGTAGTATGTGTCTGGCCCAATCACAACAACAGTGAAGGTATCGCTGCTCATGCCGCCGTCATCATCCATGACCGTCACAGTCACGGTGTAGGTTCCGGCGGTTGTGTAGACATGACTACCGCTGACTGTATTGTTGGTCTGGTTGACTGTGCCTGCCTCAACGGTGCCGTCATCCCAATCAATGGTTGCGGTGTGGGTATCATCGCCGCCGGGGTCGGTGAAGGTGGCCGGGTCAAGGAAGACTGTCTCGCCTTGATTAACCGTTTGGTCGCCGCCCGCGTTGACCGATGGATCCACATTACTGACATTGACGGTAAAGGTATCGCTGTTTGAACCGGAATCATCGTCGGTCACGGTCACTGTGACAGTGAACAGACCGTTGTCCTGGTAGGTGTGGCTGCCAGAAACAGTGTTCGCCGCTTGATTGACTGTACCTGCTTCAACGGTTCCATCACCCCAGTCGATTGTGGCGGTATGGGTATCGTCACCACCGGGGTCGGTGAAGGTAGCCGGGTCAAGGGAGACTGTGTCACCCTCATCGGCCGTTTGATTACCACCCGCGCTGACCGTTGGAGCCACGTTACTGACATTGACTTCCAACGTATCACTGGCGCTTAGTCCCGATGTATCAGTCACAATCAACGTCACTGTAAACAAGCCATCATCCTCATAAGCATGGGTCGGTGTTAATGTACCGCTGGCTGTGTTGCCATCGCCAAAGTCCCACAGGATTTGGAGCGGTTGGCTTTCGGGGTCGTTGGCCGTGCCATTGAAGTTGATTAACTCGCCTTCATCGGCCGTTTCATCACCACCCGCATCGGCTGTCGGTGGTAGATTGGTAAAGATTACCTCCAACGTGGCGTTACCACTATCGGTAGCCGCGCTCGTTGTCGAATCGGCCGTTCCATCAAACAGATACGTTCCCACACCTGCCGCCTGAACGGTGAGGACCACCGAACCTACGACGTGGGCTGGCAACGGTAGTTGATTCGTCGCCAACTGTCCAGTCAGGCTAATCGGTAAATTCAATCCTAGGTCATAGGTTGTGTTCACATTACCTGTATTAGAAACCACCATAATATAGCTAGCAGATAATGTATCCGTCACTGTCTGGCTAACAGGAATCAAATCTACGGCAACGGCCTCATAGCTCTCAAAGGTCACATCCGCGATAGCCTGATTCTTGATAAGAGCATTATTCTGTGATTCGGCCGAAACGCTAAACTGATACGCCCCTGGCAGCATGAAGTCCAAATCATCGGCCGTTAACTGTACCGTCGTCGATTGGCCTGCATTTAAGGCCACAGGATTGGCCGAGAAGTTTCCAACCGGCCCGATAAAGCCCGTCATGGTCAGCCAGAAGCTGTCAGCCACACTGCCCGTATTGGTCACCGTCACCTGCCACAAACCGCTGTCAGTCGGCAGCATCGTACTGCTCTGGGGGTTAATTGATAGGACAACACCTCGATTCTGAACATCAACCGTACCGGTCACACTACTGCTAACACCGGCATTTGCTTGCGATTGAGCGCTAACGTCAATGTCAACAGGGCCAGGTATAGCCGCCGCATCTGGCGTCACTAACAGTAGGACATCGGCTGAATTGAACACGTCCGCCGTCAGTGTCAGCGTCGTGATAGCGTTTCCATTTACCTTGAACTCATGCGTCCAACCCGCAGGCAAACTCACATCAAGGTCATAGACATCTACCACACTACCCAGATTAGTGACCGTCGCTGTAAAGACTGCTGGCGTCAATGGCCCGGCCACAGCTGAACTCGGTGCCAATGATATGCCAACCCCCAGATTTCCGGTCGCTTCAAGGACGGCCGTATCACTATCAGCCGCCATCTCGTTGCTAGCCTCAATAGTAAAGGGATAGCTGCCATTGGTCGTTGCCGAAACAGTAACATCAACATCCGCTGTCCCAGGCGCGGCCATGAAGCCAGTCCCGGCGGGAACGGTTACGGTTGGCGGTAGGGTCACATCTGCCCCACCTGCGGCCGTTAAGGTATACGTTTGGGCCGTGTCTAGGAAGTTGCTCAAGACCAGGGTGTAGGTCACGGCCGTTCCTGCGTCGGCCGTTTGGCTGTCCGGTTCAAGGGAGACATTCAGGCCGTCAATCAGGATAAGCTCTGCGGCCGCCGAGTCTTGGCCGCCGCTGCTGTTTGTGGCAAAGACGTTGAAAGGTAAGCTGCCGGGCGTGGCCGATGCTGGAACATCGACTGTTAACGAAACCGTCACCTGACTGCCTGCGCCAACAACGACTGTCTCATCTAAAGTCACCCAATCATCCGTTAATCCAGCGACAGTTAAGGTGTAGGTTTCACTTGCCAGAGCGGGATTGTCCAAGACAACGTCAAAGACGGCCGTTCCGCCCGTGCCAACGGTCAACGAAAGCGGTTCAACGTTGATGATATGTGGCACGCTGACATACATTGGTGGCAGGGTCAGATGGTTGATGCCGCTTGGCAGTTGATACGTTACCTCGGTTCCTTGTGACACCAGCCTGGATTCGCCCGGTTGCAAGTTCGTCAAGACGCTGTCAAAGGTACGGGTCACATATTTGCTGGCCCAAGATTGGCTGTAATCCCAGCCATAAAGCGGGTCAGCCGACGTTGTGGGCGAGACTGAGAAGGTGGCCGAAACGACAGCGACATCGGTGATGCCAACCGTATGGGTCAAGGTGACATCATAGACTGGTAGGACGACGGCCTCCGGCCATTGGGTACGATAGGTGTTGTGAACGTCCCAGCTATTGGCCTCAGAGAATGGCACACTCATATCGTCGTTGATGTTGGTGATATGGTAGGTATGCTGATTCCATATCGGCCGGGCTTCGCCCCAAACGCCATCCTGACCCAAAACAACGATGCCGTCATTGGTCGGGATAACGACCTCTGCGTAGCCGTCTTGGTCCACATCGGCAAAGATGGGATATTCAGTACCCGTCAACGATTCAGCCAGCGGCTCATTGAACAAGATGGAGCCGTCAGCGCCATTGAAGATAGTGAAGCCGAGGTCAGCCCCGTTCCAGGCGATTTCATAGACACCATCGCCATTAATGTCTAACACCGATTGAGAGTTGGCCGAGGTATTGTCATAGGCTGGCACTTCCCACAGGATTGAGCCATCGGCGTTGATGGCATATAGACGACCCTCGCCCATGCCATCATCATACTTAATGCCGGTCACAATCTCTGGCGCAAAGTCGCCGTCGATGTCGGCGACGGAAACGCCACCTGCGGAGCCTGGGTCAAGGGGGATTGACCATACTTCATTGCCATCTTTGTCCAGAACGGTATGGGCGCCGTCATGGGTCATGGCGATTTCAGGGGTGCCGTCGCCATCTAAGTCGACGACTGCCGGGCCGCCTCGGACGGTTGCGACGGTGCTAGACAGGGCATGTGACCATAGGAGGGTTGGGCTGCCGAAGTTGTAATCATAGAGATAGACGACACCGCTGCTGTCGTAGACGATGATGTCTAAACGGCCGTCATTGTTCATATCCGCCAATACTGGGGTTCCTAAAGTGGAGGTGTAACTCGTCGACCAGCTAATATCGCCATCAGCCTCATAAACAACCAGGTCGGTATCCATATTGACCACAATTTCAGGGTCGTTGTCAAAGTCTAAGTTACCAATAGCCGGGGTCGCATTCAAGATAACGGCTTTGTAGGTATCGGTAAACCAGAGCGTCGAACCGTCGCCCTTGAAGGCGTACATACCCTCTTCAGAACCGATGATGATTTCAGCCCCTGGCAAGCCATCGAGGTCTGCCAAAGCCACTGAACCAATCGTTTCACGGCCGACGCCGATGCCGGTGCTGGGGAAGTCAATCCGTCGAATCAACGGGTCGCCATCACCCGTGTCAAGACCATCACCCCGATAGATGAGAACGCTGTTGATAAAGCCACCAGTCGTGAAGGTGTCACTAGGAGCCACAATCTCAACCAGCCCATCACCATCAACATCACCAGAGGCAATGCCCATCAACATCCCGGCTGGCGTGCCGAAAGCGCCCGTGCCGCCATTACCTGTCGTGTCATACCATTCAACCGTCGGAGCATAGGGCGCTTCTACCTCTGGATTACTTTGGAAGGCATCAGCTCGCAATGTGATACCATTGTGAATCCGAACGACATGCGGCCCTTCGCCAAAGCCACTGTAATGGAAGGCCAGCGGTTGGGGGCTGAAGGGATATTCAACGTCGATGTTTTCAATAAAGACGCCATCGACAAACAAATCAACATTCGTTGTATTTGCTCGGCTGAAGCCGATGAAGGTGAAGGAATCGCCGACAAAGGTATACCAGATGTTGGAGTTTGTATTGAGCAGGGTCGTGGCCATATAGTCGCCTTCGATGGCGTTGGCGTTCGTTACATCAACCAGGGAGCCGCTGTAATGGAGACGGCCGTTATCCTCTGCCCGTCTTAGATTTTCGATATCATCCGACATCGGCTGTCCATCCCAGACATCGAAGTAGTCAAAGTAAACGGTTCCAGCCACCACGCTAACAGAGATGGTGTGAGTGCCTGTGACCAAGCCGCCAAATGGGATGACTGTCGTATCTTCGCCGCCGGGATTTTGCAGGTCAAAGATACCCTGGCTAACCCCGTCGATGAAGATTTCGGCCATGCTGGTCGAGTTGCGAACCCGGAAGCCAGCCGCCGCCCAATTGCCGTCGAACTCCAGACTCACCGAATCGCTAATAGCACCCGATGAGACGTGCCAACGGCCGCTCACTTGACCATTGTTGGTCGTTAGACCCCAACTTTGAGGCCGATAGGTGAAGTTGTACAAGTTGTTATAAAGCAGCTCTGGATGATCCTCCTCATACCGAACGACACCTGTGTAAACGGGCGTTTGCACCAGGGAGGAGAAGCCAGGAACAACAAAGGCATCCAGATTGAGTTCGCTGCGGTTGCTGCGAACCTGCATGATGTGTGGCCCGGCCCCAAGACCGTTGAAGGTATAGGCGCGGGTAATCGCTGTGTTGTTATAAAGATTGTATGTTCCCTGGTCAACGCCATCGATGGTAATCCGAACCCGGTCGCCACTGCTGTTGGCAAGGCCCAGGAAGGTAACGCTGTCGCCCGTGAAGGGGAACCAGGCAGTTGTATTTCGTTGGAAGCCGTCGTTGGCATAAGCGCCGCCGCTGGCTGCTGGTTCAACGAAATAGTCCCAATTCATGAAGTAATCACTTAATCTGACTTCCGCATCAACCTCTTCATAGGTTGCTGAAGGGGTGGTCGTACCATCCCAAGTTTCATAATAATCGAACAACATCTTACTGTTCGTCGAATTCGGGTGGGTGGTCGCTAGCAGCGTCATCGAGATTGTATGGCTGGTATCTGCCAGGCCGCCATACATAACTTCGATAACATCGTCATCACGGGTGTATAGTTCGACCACACCCTGGCTAACGCCGTCAATGAAGACCTCAGCCTGACCACTTAAGCGGTCAGTAACAAAGCCAAGTCCAATCCAGGTACCGTCAAAGTCGAAGCTTATCGTGTCGCCCACAGATTGAGTGCCGATAAATTGGCCGTCGCTGGCCTCATCGACGGTGAATGTCCTGAACCATGATGAAGCTGTTATGGTATAGGGCAAGCCGTTATAACGAATCTCTGGATAATCCTCTTCGTAGCGGGTGAAGGTGGTCAAGGTTGGTGGTGGTGTTGGGGCGGTGATGGCGGGAACATGGAACGCATCCAACGTCAACTCATCCCGATAGTGGACGACCTTCATCATATGCAGTCCAGGGCCTAACCCATCGAAAGAATAGGTGATGGTTGGGGCCTGACCCGTATAGATGGCGTAATAATCCTGGAACACATCATCAATATAGATGGCAACCTTCTCGGAACGGAAGTAATCGAAGCCCTGGTAGGTGATTGAATCCCCTTCAAAGGGGAACCAGACTGTTGTCTGGGAGTGGAGGACTTCTTCCATATAAGAGCCACCACTAGCATCTGCATCGAGGACATCAGTTAAGCCACCACCTCGAAGCACGCGGGCATCATCTTGTTCAAATGTGCCGGAGGGCAAGCTGGCCCCATCCCAAACATCTATATAATCAAAATAGACGTGAGTGTTAATTGACAATGGGTTGGCGGTATCTAATACCGTCACGGATAAGGTGTGAGTGCCAGTGATTAGATTGTCGAAGGTGACACTTGTAACACCTTCTTCATTGCTGTAGGTGTCGACCACACCCTGGCTAACGCCATCGATGAAGATTTCAGCCATTCCCGCTGAATCCTCTGTGAAGAAGCCGACCGAGGCCCAAACACCATCGAAAGTCAGACTGACGGTATCACTGAGGGTATTGGATGAGATATATTGCCCATCACTGGCCTCGCTGTTAAAGATATGGGCATTGCGCGTCCAACTACTGGAAGTTACCGTAAAGGGAAGGCCATTATAAAGCATGGCCGGGTCGTCATCCTCAAAGCGGGTGAATCCGGTTGGGGTAATTGGGGTGTAGAATGGGCCAGTACCAGGTGTTGTGAAGGCATCCACCGTTAGGCCATCCTGGTAAGCTGTGACCATCATCATATGTTGACCCGCCCCCAAGTTCTCAAAGGAAAGGGTCCGGGTAATGGTAGCGATATTGTTAAAGTCGAGGCGGGCTTTCCATTGACCATCAATGTAAACATCGCCCGTACCGCCGCCATTAAAGGCAATGGCCTGGAACGAGACGCTGTCACCGCTAAAGGGGAACCAGGCGGTGGCATTATTATCTGAGAAGTAAGAGCCGCCACTGGCGATACCGTTATTAATCGTGTTCCAACCATTGCTGGGGAAGACCCGGTCGCTGTCCTGCTCAAAAGTACCATCTGGCAGCGTCGTTCCGTCCCAAACATCGATATAGTCTAACTGGACATAGTCGTTATTAGCGAATGGGTTGGTTAGACCGGTATGGGTAACAGAGATAGTGTGGGTTCCGGTGATGAAGTTGTCGAAGGTAAAGCTGAGCGGTGTATTTTCCCGGCGGTATAGGTCAAATACGCCTTCGCTTACGCCATCTATGAATACCTCAACATTGGCGCTGGAGGATGAGCCGATGAAACCCAACGTTACCATCGTGCCTGTGAAGGTAAAGGTAGCTGTATCTCCCATGTCATCGGCCCGACCCATTGAGCCGCTGCTGGCCTTGGTCAATGAAACGTCGTTCCAGGTTCCGGTGTAGATGATGCTGCTTTCATCCTGCTCGGTGCGGGTAATGCCCGTTGTGGTCAGGATGAGGGAAGCTAAAATCGTCACGTCAGCGGATTCGCCTGTCTCTTCACCCCTGCCAATTCGGGGGTTATTTTCTAGCTCTTCTTCCCGAACTAAATCTGGCTGGGCGGGGATGGGCTGTTCGGCCGTTTCATCAATCAACTGCCAAACATGGGCTTCAATCGGTTGTATCGGTTGGGCCGATGGCGAAATAATCGTCGCCGCCAATATTTCAGTCGTCAAAACAGTCGTCACCGTCACCGTGCCGGGGGCAACGAGGGCGGGTTCAACGCTTTGGGTGACGCCCAACGCCTGGCCGACACCTAGATAGCCATAATTGCTGCCTTCAGTAATCGGATTGCCGCCACCATCAACTAAATCAACGGTGATGGTATACAATCCGGCGGCCCAGCTTGAGGTATCGACCGTCGCTAAATCATATGTTTTGGGGTCGCCAATCAGGAGCGTTACCGGAATATCGGCCGTATAGCTGATGCCGCCGCCGGGGGCGAATATGCGTGTTTCGGCCGTTGCATCCCAGGCGATATTGGCGATATTGGTCACATCAATCTTGATGTCCGTCGAACTGGTCCCGGTCTCAACGAAGTCGGGGGAGGCGGTTACGGCCGTTAATTGAATAAATTTATCGACCACATTCAAGGTCGCCTCAGCCTCATCAATCAGCCCGGCCAACATCACATCTGGCCCGGTTGCTCTGGCTGTTGCGCTCAAGTCGTAAAGGCCAATGGCTCCGCTGCTGGGGGCATGAACGACGCTGTCCGTCTCGCCCGGAGCCAAATCGGTCACATTATAGGTCGTTGTGCCAGAAGGCAGCGAAACGGTCACGGCATAGGTCGTCGTCACCGTCCCCTGATTAGTCACCTCTAACGTATAACTAACCGGCTGGCTAACTAGACCTGCATTATAGGCTGGCAGCCACTTGACGGTCGGCGTATGCTCAGTCAGCTCGCACACCTCCGTTTCAAGGGTGGCAACGGCCGAACTAATCGCAACGATATCCGCTTGAATATCAATATCATCACTATGACCCGCCAAATCAATGGCGATAGTGGCTAAGGTATCATCGGCCGTTATCAACGGCGACACATCCGCAAAAGCTGCGACACTGTTCAAGGCATCAACCACCTCATCTCTCACCGACAAAGAACAGCTTCCCGAATCGCAAGAGGCTTCAAGCTCATTAATCAAGGAGGCCAACGTCTCAACTGTTGCTGAAAGACCTGGTTCCCCAATCGTACAATGGTCAGCTAATTCGTCCGCTACCACAAAGATAGGCCCCGCATTCTCGCTAACAATCTGTACTTTAGCCGAGGCAAGCTGGCTGAAATCGCTGCTTGGAATCGGCCCACTAACCAACAGCGGATAAACAAAGCCAACGGCGGCATTATTGATGTCTAATTCTATCGTTTGGAAATCTTCCGCCCCACTGTTCAAAGCAACGGGCGAAGATAAGCCAGAAACAAGCCAGCTAGACACCGGAACCGTCACAGACAAGGGAAAACTGCCAGCCGCATTACCAACATTGGTCAGCGAAATATCAAACGTTGCCGTACTATTTTCAGTCGCATATATCACGGCCGGTTCCAGGGTCAGGTAACTGAAGGGTGTGCTGCCAACCGTTGGGGTCGCCGGTTCCGTATCGGTCAGGCTGGGGTCATCTTCGGCCGTCACAATCACATCCACCGGATAGGTCGTCCCGCCACCGGGAACCGACCCGGCTGGCGGTAGTACATACAAACCAACCTGACCCACCCCTCCAGCCGGCAGCGTTACCGAAGCCGTTGTCGCTCCATTAACCCCATTCAAAATTACCTGGCTGGCTGGTTGACCCGTCACCGTGATATTAAACGTATGGGAAACGGTCGAGGTATTGCTGATATTGACCGTAAAGGCCATACCCTCTAACTCAGCTTGACCATCATTGGTATCGTTGGCCGCGCCCCCAATTTCCAGCTTCGTACCAGCAGGAATGGTAATGTTTGGCTCTTGCTTGATGACCAGGGCCATATCTTGCAAGGCGGTAATAGTGGCTGTGTGAACGGCCGTTCCAAATAAATCTGTATGGGTACTGGACTGAGCGACAAGCAAAATAGCATAATCATCCGGCGGCGCACCAATCGGCGGCGTCGCCATCACCTGACCACTGCCATCAATATCGGCCGTCCAACCATCCGGCGCAGTGACCGTCACCGTAAAGGTATCATTAAAATTGGCGTCAATATCTGCCTGGAAGATAGTCGTCGAATTCGGGTCAAGGGTCGAGGTAGCTGGATCGGCCGTCAACGTAAAGGCGGGGTCGCCGCCGCCCACGCCCACAACAGCCACTTCAGCTTCATCAAACGGGCTTGCATTGTCCGGCGTCAAATAGCCAAACAACATCTCTGGCAGCGGAATTGGCTGCCGGCTCAAATCCGTAAAGAACTGCTCCACTCCACAAGCCGTATGCGGACAAAATTCAGCCCCTAAAAAGTGCCAGGTATCGGATATATCGGCGGTGGCCCGTATTTCAGGCGCAAAACGAGATGGGGCAGCCGAAAAGCCACCTAGCGCTGGCAGCAGATTGGGCAGCAAATATCCTTCCCAAATCTTCTTAACAACCTTTTTATATCGTCTCGGCCATTTAGCTAAGTTATTATTGTATTTAATCCAAAAACCATATTCGACCGCCGCCCCATGCAGCCCCGCCTCGGTAACGCCCACTGTTTGGCCCGTCGCCGGGTCAATCTCCCACCAACCCAGCCTTAATTCGCCATCTAGCAGAACGGGAGCCGAAGGAATGAGAATCTCTTTGCCATCAAACAACGCTTGGGCGGCAAAGGCATAGCCCGCTGGGGAAAGATTATAGCTGTTCAACAAATCAGCATCTTCAATGCCTAGCAAAATCGGCTCAATGCCCTGAACCGACATCGCCTCAAAGACCCGATAGGTTGTAACGGCCGTCTCTTCCGTAATCTGCGACAACGCTTCCCCTTCCAAATAGGATTCCGTCACCCCTTTACTCCAATAAGCCGCTCGTTCGGCCGAATTGGCCTGTCCTGGATAGACGACTACTGCCATGTCAGTCTTACGCAAATCAACATTCGACTGCTCCACCTGGCTGATCGGGTCAACCACCGAACCGATAGTAAAAACGCGGGGCGTGTCGAAGAACTGCTTAACCTGCAAACCTATCTCCCGGTCAGCCAGCGCCTTATCGGCCGAAGCCGCAAAGTTCAAGCCAATCGTACTCAGAGCGAGCGTTCCCCGAACCTGCAAATTAAAATAAGCATCCTGCAAAAAGGCTTCATCCTCTGGGGTCAATTCATCCTGTTCTGCTACGATTGCGGCCTGTTGGGCCTGCTGTGCCGCCGCAACAACATCGGACAAAGAAGCGCCCCGCCGTCGACTAAGGGCCCATTCTGGAACTGTGTTTGGCATTATCCAGGTCGCATACAAATCACCATTATCAATCAGCGGTGCGTTTTCGGCTGGAGAACTCAAATTAGCCAGCCCACCCCCAATGCGGGCATCCAATCCAATCAAATCTTTCACCGTCCGGCTGAAAGAGGTTATATTGCCGTCTGGGTCTTCAACATCAAATTCAAGCCATTGGCCGCTGGTAAATTGGGAAGCCAGGGGGAATGTCGTCAGTAAATCCATATAGGAATCACCCGTCGCAATCATTCCTAAGCCGTCCAATACGAGGTATGGCAAATAGGTGTGATTTACCTGACTGAATATGATTCCAGGCGGTGTCTCTGTATCGACAATATGGGCCAGAGTAATATGATGGGCCGCGACCTCGGCCGTATTCACCGTCGCACTCAACGGATAAGAGACATTCAAATTATTCCCACCAATTGGGAAGGAGCTGTACTGCTCAATTTTCAAGCGAATCGTCACCTTATGCCGCTCCTCATCCGGCACCTCAGCAATTTGGTCTGTGCCATCTCCGGCTGGCGTGGCAAAGCTCTGCCCCACAGCCGCCCCAGGATAAACGGGATCTAAATCGGTCCAACCCAGCCCTGGCAAGTAGGCCTCTACCCACCAATGGTCTTGGGCAATGGCAATCAAAGCCGCATCATTCAACGGATCGGCCGTATCAGTCCCAGCAGGCACATACCCCGCCACTCCCTGCGACTCGGGGAACATCGTCGCCAAAAGGGTCTGGGCTTCAGCCACATCCAATGAACCGTGCCGATAGCGGGCTGGAACTCCCGCCGCCCGCAGCATGGCAATCAACAAACTCGACTGGTCTAACGAATTACCAGCTCCGCTCCACAACGTTCCTCGTGTGCCTCGTAATGAGCCTTCATAGGGGTCATAGCCCATCGCCTGAACCATGCTAAAGAGCGCCAATGGCTCCTGGTTCAATTCGGCCGTTCGCCAAAGCATATCGGCATCATCCAAGTCAACCTCTGGATTAACCTCAAGCGTCTCTGCCGGAACGACATCGGGGGCTAAAGCAGCCGGACGAGCCGTGTCCATCACTTGCATATCCCATAAGTCGGCCGTTGCCGTCATGCCCCCTTCCAAATCAGTAAAATCGGCCGCATTCGCGGGTGTCCCTAGCGAAACCGTCAAAACCACACTAGCCTGTGGCGCTAAATCATCCAATGTCCAGGTATAGGTGTCTCCGCTCTGAACTGGCGGGCTGGAACTGTCAACATATGTGCCGTCAGCAGTCAATGTCGTTGCCAACGTCAAATTGTGAATCGTGTTCGGGTCGCTGGTCAAATCATAGCCAGCCAAAATGTCAGTCGTCTCGGTAATTGTTGCCCCATCCGGCACATTCGGAATATTAGCTGGCGGCTGATTATTCGTCACCGTATAACTAACGACAACGGCGCTGCCCGCCTGATATTCAGATTGAACCCGCGAAAGGGTAATCGGCTCCGCTAATACGGCCGGTTCAGTCGGCAGCGCCCCCTTGCCCAACAATGTCTCCTGGAGAAGCCAGTCATGTTCGGCCGTTTCTGTTCGCCCAACATCAGCGCCAACCCCCTCTGCCAACAGAAGCCCCGGAACAGAAAAAACCTGGAACAATAGTCCCAGGCTCACGATTACTGCCACTACTTTATATAAATTACCTTTTGAAGTCATTTTTCCCGCCTTATAAAAAATTAGTAACTATACCCGTCATTCCTGCGAAGGCAGGAATCCAAGGGCTTGGATACCCGCCTTCGCGGGTATGACAGTCGAGAGAGACCTGTCTAGTTACAAAAATTATTAAAAATGTCTTGCTCTGCGATTCATTATTCGTCGTCGGTTATTAGAAAATCATCATTACCAATTACTCATTAAATTCATCATGCTCATCGGCCGTTCTTTCTTCTAAATACGCATATAACTGCTTCATTGAAGGAAACCCTTTGGACTGCCCTGTATGCGGGTCTTCTATCAATGCCCGCCAACCGGAAAGGTCATCCTCTCGCCAAACACGTAACAAAAAGGCCTGATAATCGGCCGTATCTTTCATCCTCATTTCCTTTTCCTCTACTCAGAAAAACAGGATAGACAAAAAGCGATCACAAAACGATCACATAGATTTAGATTTATATAAATCAAGGGTGTTGGACAAGGCAATATACCCCGCCAAAATTACAATCGGCTCCCCATACCGCTGACTCCCGTCGGCCGCTTACTGATTACCGTTCAACGTCTGCTAACTACTGACACCACGACTACCGGGCTATTTCTATTTTACCCGCTTCCTCTTCCTCGCTGTTTATTATCAGATCGCTTTTCCGGTCTGGATGAAACACATTTATAAGGCTGGTTACTGCACGGTATAGAAGAAAAATGACAAACGTCAACGCACCCGTAACAAGACCTGAATAAATGAGAATGGAATAATAGAGCATTCGATACCAATTGGTTGGCACTTCTTGGGACTCGGAAAGAGGAATGCTGATGAAGAGTAGGAGCGAACTGGCCGCAACAAAAACGATACAGTTCCAGCGAGCAATCTGCTCCACCCGCTCATAATGAAGGGAGGTCAGTTTTCCGTCTCGGCCTTGACCAAAGCCAATTAAGGCTAACATGAGAGCCAGCGTTGTTGCGGCGGCAGTCATAACGGCCGAAGACAAAAAACGAATCGATGGCAGCATTGCGCTCAAAAGCACCCTGGCTTCACTACCACTACTTACATTTACTAAAAGCGAACTCGCTAACGTGATGAGCGTGACAACACTGGCATACAATAAAGCTCGCCTAATATCTTTCCTTAAAGTTTGCTTGTTCTCACTGTTAGCCTGTAATACATCGCCCAACTCTTCTAATATCTCTGTCATACCTTCCCTTATCAATGGCAAATCAATATCACCTAATATAATAATCCTATCCTATCTTAGGTAAATGGTTAAACTCAGAACATGGGCATAAGGAATAGGAGCAGATACATACGGGATATACTATTGGGGTTCAAAATTTTTTATCTTGATTCTCATCATCTAATCGATATCAATCATCTCTATAGACAACAAGCGAACCTACTATATTAGAGGATAACTTTTCTGCGCCTTTTCAGGAAGAAGAATCGGCAAAGTAACAATAAAGGTACTACCTGTTCCAACATCGCTTCTCAACCTTATCTCGCCATCCATCAGTTCAACGAGCTTCTTAGCGATAGATAGTCCCAGACCCACCCCGCCATGCGATCTGACAGATGAGCCATCAGCCTGTTCAAAAGCCTCAAAGACGGCTTCCTGGGCCGCTTGAGGAATACCAATACCCGTATCAGCAACAATTATCTGCCACATTTCCTCATTATGGCACTTCATTTCTACCTGAATTTCACCTTCTTTGGTGAATTTAACGGCATTGTTAACCAGATTGATAAGAATCTGCTGTATTCGTTCTTGGTCGCCTACCATCGTCTCAGGTAGAGATGAGTCAATACGGCCCCTTAAGGCCAAACCCTTATTATTTGCCAACGGTTCCATTTGCTGCTGCATGGTCTCAAGCATATCACCTGGTACAAATGGTACTGACCTAAGCGTGATTTTACCGGCTGTGATTCGGGCCTGGTCAATTAAATCATTCACCAATGTCGCCAAGAAATTTGCGCTGTCTATGATACGATTCAAGGCCTTTCTTTGTTTGGGATGGAGAGGCACATAAATACCATCGGCCAACATAGAGCTGTAGAGCATAATAACAGCTAAGGGTGTTCTTAGCTCATGACTAACATTTGCCAAGACCTCTTCTTTAAATCGATTCGCCTGCTCCAAGGCATCAACGTTTTGTTGCAAAGCGGCAAAGTTTATTTGTAACTGAGCCGACATTTTGTTAAAGGCTTTTGCCAAGATTCCCAACTCGTCCTGTCGCCTAACTTCAACGGTCTGGACGATAATTCCCCTTTCAATCGCCTCAACTGAGTCGACTAACTCACTAATCGGATTGACAATACGCCCCGTTGCAACAAATCCAACTGTCAAGGCTAGAATCAATGACAAGATAGTAACCACAATAGTCAGGATAAGGGCGCTTATGGCTAAGTTGAGCGCCACCGCTACCGATTCTTCGACTATTAGACGATATTCCTGGTCTCCGAGGAAAATACTTTCCTGTGCCAGAACAACGGAGTTTCCGGCCAAACCCTCCGTTATTCCGTCCTCATAAGGCGGTTGGAAAATAGTTCTACGCAACACCACAGAGGGGTTCGGATGGGCAATAACATTACCGGGGCTATCTAGAAAATAGACATTCTTCCCCAAGCTATTCTGGCCATCTGAAATAAGTAGTTGAATTTGTTTTAAGCGAATATCTACAATAAACGCACCATTGAAATCGCCTGAAACCAGGTCGGATATTGGCACAGCAACGGTGATAAAGGGTTCATTTGTCAAGTTGTCAAACCAGATAGGGCTATATTGGACTGCATTGGTATCCAAAGCTTTTGTGAAAGGCTCATCGTTGGCTACATTCGTTAGAGCGTTGGGAGAAACAATCGTTAAACGCGAAACTTTGTGTTGGACGACACCATTCTGGTCTGCCAATGAAATATTCTCTAAGCCGCTGACATGTAATAAGACACCCGCAAGCAACTTCTCCTTTTCTTCGGGGTTCATAGAAAAGATATTGTTTAATGAGGCTTGAAAAGTCAGCTCTCGCTCTGCTTCCTTTACAAAATCTTCAATCTCATTACTGGTTCGTATGGCAATATCTCGCTGAAGGTCGATAGCTTGCTGTTTCTGACGGCCGAAACTTTGCCAACCCAAAATAGACCCCACAAGCAGCAAAGGAATAACTGAGAGGCACAATACTAGCAAAGTAATTTGCTGGCGAATACCAAGCGTAAGCTTCATAAACTCGCTCTCAACGATAAATGAATTTGGCCTGAGGCAGTATCTCTTCGTCTACTGTCAACCCAATTGCATTTGCCGTTTGCAAATTAATAGTCAGAAAGAATTCAGACGTTTCTACCGGAATCTCTGATGCAGATATACCTTGCAATATTTGATCCGCCATCCGCGCCACCTGGGAACGGCCGACCTCTGAAAGCCCCCAACCAAAACTCACCAAGGCCCCCGCCTCCACATGGGATGGATTAATGGCTGCAACAGGTAAATTAGTCTCTAATCCAACTGCGATGAACTCCTCCAAGTGGCTCGAAACAAGACCGTCGGGAAGCATAAATATCGCGTCAGCCTCAATTGGTATCTCGCCTAAAGCCCTTATTAGCGCATCCGGCGTCATAACCTCTTGAACGATTAGATTAATATTCAACTGTTCAGCCGATTCTTGTAAAGTCGCTAATCCTTGAATTGAGGCGCCGTCTACTGGATTATGTGGCACAAAAATCGTATCAACGCTTGGGTCGATAATAACCAACCACTCTAGCTGTTTGGGAATAAACCCAATCGTTTGGATTCCTGTATAGTTGCCACCAGGCATTGCGATACTATTTACAATCCCATTACTAACTGGATCATAAGTTGGTACGAAAAGAAGGGGAACTTCTGTTTCGGCCAATACGTTTTTTGCCGCAAAGGTAGCTGGCGTGCTAACTGAGATAAGTAAATCTACCTCTTTTGAAACCACATCCCTGGCCGCCTCTTCCAGCAAATCAATATTCCCAGTTGGCCCCTCATATATATACTCAATATTCTCGCCCTCAATGTAACCTAAATCTGTCATCCCTTCCTTCAAGCCATCCACAATAGCCTCTAAACCTGGTGTCAGGTTCACGATGCCAATCGTCATTACCTCAAGCTCATTAGGCTGGATTAAACAAGCATTTAGGCCCCAAAAAAGCAAGATTAATAGATAGCGTCTATATTTCATTTGGATTGCCTTTATTTTTATTGGAGCAGGTGAGGCGGTATTGGGCCTTCATCCTCAACGGCTGGAGGATAGGCTTGATTTTTATTGTTTCCTTGCTCCCAATACACTATTAACGAATTGCTTTACAATTGCGCGGCCTGGATTCAGATTATTTTACTTAACAGCGTACGTATAGTCCTTTTCTCCTATTCATATTACCCAATCATCTATTACCTTATTGTGACAGCTTTGTGACAGATGTGATCAAAAGTGTGACGACCTCTCGTTTCCCTTAATTGGCGTTGACCTAGAACAAAAATTCTGTATAATAATTAACTATATGGTTAATTATTCTGATCAATCATTAAACGTCATCTTTTCAGCCCTTTCCGATACGACAAGACGGGCTATTTTGGCCCGCCTATCAGAAGGCGATTTGACGGTGACTGAGTTGGCAGAGCCGTTCGATATGTCGCTTCCGGCCGTTTCCAAGCATCTGCGGGTCTTAGAGCGGGCGGGGCTATTGATTCAGGAAAAAGACGGCCGAATTCGCCGCTGCCATCTAAATGCCGAACCCCTAAAATCGGCCGCCCAATGGATTTCCCACTACCGCTCCTTCTGGGAAGAACAATTCACCCAACTCGCCACCTTCCTGGAAGAAACCTACGACGAACCAGATTAAATCAGAAATTTTCCCTTTGCGTCTTTGCGCCTTTGCGTGAGCTATTTAATAGGAGATACCCATGCCCCAAACAGTAACCACCGCCAAAACAGAAACCAGCATCATCGTCCGCCGCACCTTCCCCTACTCCCCAGAGATACTCTGGGCCGCCTGGACTGAACCCGCTGCCCTGAAAAGCTGGTTCCACCCTGGCCCAGACCTCGTGACCCCTATCGCCGAAGTCGATTTACGGGTCGATGGCTGCTATCATATGGAAATCCACAGTGCCCATGTCTATGGCGAATACAAAGTCATCGAGCCGCCCAGAAAGCTGGTTTTCACCTGGTATTGGGCCGACTTTGAACATATGACCTCGCTTATTACGGTTGAATTTGAGCCGAAGGGAACGGCCGAAACTGAAGTCATTCTAACCCACGAACGCTTTGCCAACACCGAAGAGCGAGACAGCCACGAAGGCGGCTGGTATGGCTGTTTTGAGGAGCTAAATACCTACTTAAAAGCGTAAAAATAGTTAATGGTTGACCTGTTGAATTATTAACGGAGTCCTCAACCGATTAATCAAATAGGGCTCATCAACAAATAGTGTGCTTGACAAACATTTCAAATGGTAGCTGTCATACCTGCGAAGGCAGGTATCCAGGGGGTGTAGTCTATATCAAATGGATTCCCGCCTACGCGGGAATGACAAATCTGTGCTTCAAGCAATATTTAGCACACTAATTGGTGAAGACCCTCAAATAGTAAATGGCAAGTTGCAAAATGGCATTCGCAACTTGCCATTTGCTATTTGTATACTTGCTCCCCTGTAAACCACTTCTGTTTTTATTTGCGGCCGTTATTCTTTCACTCGCCACCAACTAAAAGCTACAACCCAACAGGGCAAGGGGCCACCAACAAAGAGGGCAAGTAGATTTCTACTTGTCCTCTTTTGTGGTTTTGGGGAGGGAGAAGTCAGGCTTTTGCTCTTTGGAGCGATGGTCTTCTAAGGTATAACAGCCTGACTTCTAGATTGAATGTAACCTTACGGCCGTAACATGGGACTTATCTAATAGAAGGCCTTCAACCATTTTATTGGATATGGACATCACAAAGTAAAACGATGGAAGAACTAAGACAACAGGTTATTCAAGCCCAGCAAGGCAGCGACCAAGCCTTCGGCCGTCTTGTCGACCGGTTTCAGGATATGGCCTATTTCCAGGCCCTCTCCGTCACTGGTGACAGTCAACTGGCCCAAGATGCCGCCCAAGAAGCTTTTTGGGAGGCCCATCAACGGCTCAATCGCTTGAACGACCCCGCCGCCTTTCCCGGCTGGTTTCGGCGCATCGTCTTCAAACAAGCCGACCGCCAAATCCGGGGCAAACGGCCGTCCCTCATCTCCCTCGACCAAACGCCCGACTTGACCGAACCCACGCTGGGGCCAGAAGGCATGTTAACCCATTGGCAGCAGCAAGAGATGGTTCAAGCGGCCGTTCGCACCTTGCCCCAAGCTCAACGAGCGGCGGTCGACCTGTTCTATCTTCAAAACCAGAGCCTGTTAGAAACGGCCGAGCAGCTTGCCGTGCCAGTCTCAACCATCAAAAAAAGACTTTATGATGCCCGCCAGAACCTAAAAGCGAGGATACATCCCATGACAACCCCTTACAAACCATCACAAGACGACCAATTTGCCAACAAGCTCAACTTCTTCATCGCCCTCAAGCGCAATAATCTGACCCAGGTGGGCCAGCTCGTTCGCCGCAGCCCCGACCTGCTAGCGGCCCAAACTGAATGGGGCCTCGGCTCCGACGGTTGGTATTGGCCCCTGGGAACGACGGCCGTTCACTACGCCGCCGGAATCGGAAACCTGCCCCTGCTAGAGATGCTCATTGAACTTGGGGCCGATGTCAACGCCGTCGATAAGGTCGGCAATCGCCCCCTGGATAGAGCCGCCCACATGGGCCAAACTGAAACGGTTAAACGCCTGTTAGAGCAGGGCGCTGAACCCAACTTCAAAGAAGCGATGCGGCAGCCGCTCCATTCGGCCGTTATTCGCAACCATCCCGAAATCGTGGGCCTGCTTCTGGAATATGGCGCGGACAAAAAGAGTGAAGATGCTAACGGCCGTACCGCGCTGGAGTGGGCAGCCCACAAAGGATTGCCAGAAATCGCCCAACTGCTCGGCGGCCAGGCTCAAAATGCCGCCCCCAACCCCGCTGCCCAGGTAGGTGACATCTGGCAAACGGGCATTAAAATCATCGACCTGCTGGCCCCGCTCAAATGGGGCGGCCGAAATGGTATGTTCACCCCCATATCGGGCATCGGTATCGACGTTTTGCTGTCCGAATTGATATACAACTTCGCTGCCTATCAGAACGGCCGAACTATCCAGGTTGGCCTGGCGCGCGGCGACTTCAGCGCCGAAAGCCGCCGCCTCTGGCTCCAAAACACAGGGGTCGCGGAGATGGTCAGCCTCTTCTTTGGCGAAAAGGCAGACTCCTCTGCCCGCCGCCGACATCTGGTACAACAGGCCATCCAAGAGGCCCAAAGCATCGCCGCCAACGGCCAGCCGGTGTTGATGACCGTCTACAGCGACCTGGCATTGAGCCAAGGGGTCATGCAGTTGCTTGATGGGATGATGAGCGACGGGCAAGATTCGGCCGTTACCCTCCTTTATATCGGCAAAGAATCTATCGGGGCGGAACCAACGCCCTTAGCCAATCTTGACGCCGCCCTCACCTTCGACCGCGACCGGGCCAAAGAAGGACTCTGGCCCGCCGTCGACGCTCTGCGCTCCTACAGCGGCAATTATCAGGACGATGACCATGCTGAAACGGCCGTCAAGGCCAAAAGGCTGCTGGCCCGCTATCGTGACCTGGCCATAACCTATGACAATCAGGGCCTGGCTGGCTTCGAGATGGGCCTGTTTGAAGAAGCGGACAAAACGGCCGTCATTCGCGCCCGCCGCCTGCATCGCTTTCTCTCTCAACCGCTGACCGTCGCCGAACCCTGGACGATGCGCCCGGCCGAATATGTGAGCCTAGCGGACACATTGGAAACGGCCGAAAATATCATCGCGGGACAGTTTGACAAGGTGGCTGAGGATGAGCTGGCCTATATCGGCCGTTGGCACCCTAAATACGCCTGATATTACGAATTTAGAAACGGGGTTTTTGATTTAAACCCCGTTTCTAGACCACCCAACATCGACCCAGGTACGCCCACCTGTCATGCCGCCCGACCCCCTCCCAAAATCCACACCTACCTGAAAGAAAGGGAGGAATCTTTCACCCTCCCCCTGCTCATCAACCGCCCCAAGAAAGATGCCTCAATCCGCTTTTTTCCCTTTCAATGAACCAGCTTTCCCACCCCGCTTCTTTCGGAATGACCGCTCCGGGGTCGAAATGTCGGTAATTGCCGCTTATCAACGCCAATTACCAACTACAAATCACTAGCCTATCCCGCCATCCGCTGCGACAACGCCTCCCAACCCGCCAGCCCCCCATCCAGACCCAACTGCCCCGCCAACCCCTCCAATTCCTGCAACGCCTGGGCCCAACCGGTTTGCCTGGCAAGTCGATACGCCGTCACCCAGGCCCCCAACGCCTTTTGAATTTCCTCATTTTGCCAATGAATATGCCCCATATTAAACAACGTCACACATAATCCGGCCGTATCCCCGATTGCCTGACTGATTTTCAGCGACTGCTCCAGGTAGCCCAGCGCCGTCTCGTAATCCCCTCTGGCATCGTATATTTGGGAAATATTGTTCAGGGTCGTTCCTTCGCCAGACTTGTCCCCGATTGCCTGCCTGATTTTCAGCGACTGCTCCAGGTAGCCCAGCGCCGTCTCGTAATCCCCTCTGGCATCGTATATTTGGGAAATATTGTTCAGGGTCGTTCCTTCGCCAGACTTGTCCCCGATTGCCTGCCTGATTTTCAGCGACTGCTCCAGGTAGCCCAGCGCCGTCTCGTAATCCCCTCTGGCCTTAAAGATTTGGGAAATATTGTTCAGGGTCGTTCCTTCGCCAGACTTGTCCCCGATTGCCTGACTGATTTTCAGCGACTGCTCCAGGTAGCCCAGCGCCGTCTCGTAATCCCCTCTGGCCTTAAAGATTTGGGAAATATTGTTCAGGGTCGTTCCTTCGCCAGACTTGTCCCCGATTGCCTGACTGATTTTCAGCGACTGCTCCAGGTAGCCCAGCGCCGTCTGAAAATTACCCAGATGAAGGTATTGTTTACCAGTTTGGCCTAATGCTTCGGCTTTGATTTGGGAGTTTTCAGCGACGCAGATGGGCAGCAGCCATTCATCAAGCAGCGTTTGGTATAAGCCAGCCCGGTTCAACGGTCCAACAATTCTATCCAAGGCAAAGCGATCGGCCGTTTCCCGTTCTCCTGCCGCCATCAATGCCTGATACATCGCAATCGCCTGTCCCACCGAATGACGTTCATTGCGATACAGATAATCCAAATAGCGGGCCGCCGTCTGCCAATGGGCCTGTTCCGGCCTCGCCACCCCCTGCTCATGCAGCCATTCACTCACCAACGGCGGCAGGCTGAACTCCACCGTCTGCCATCGTGGAGCCGCCCGCTGCTCCACCAGCGACACCGCCAGCAGCCGCCCCAACAACGCCTTCGGCTCCGCCAAATCTAAGCCCAGCTTGACAATCCCCTCCAGCGGAACCGGCACCTGGAAGACGGGCAAGCGGTGCAGCAGCCTGGTCGCCTCCGGCGGCAAATGCTCGATAATGGTCGCCAACGCCATATCGGTCTGGGTATCCTGCTCGGCTTTGGCCAGTTGGGCCAGAAAAGCCGCCTCCTCCTCCCCCGGCATCTCCCGCACGGCCGCCGCAAAAAAGGTCAGCCCTCGCCCATTGCCATTCAACGTCCCGAACACCTGTCGCAGCCGGTCCCGCTCCTGGAAAAAACGGAGCGGCAGTTCTAGCCGGGCCACTCGCCCTCCGTCTCCAATTGGGGTTCCATGCTGCTGTAATCGCCCCGGTTGGCCGCCGACAGCGACCCAAATAGCTGCAAGAAAAACTGCCGCCAGATGCTGTCCGGCCGGGCCGAATAGGCAAAAAGCTGATAGCCCCGCCGCCCCTCAAAATCCTGGGCCAGCTTGCCTGCCAAAGCCGTCTTGCCCTGCCCGCCCGGGCCAGTAATCAGCAGTTGGGCCAACGTTCCCTGGTGGAAGCGGCTCTTGATGTTGCGAAGTTCCGTGCGACGGCCGATAAAGCGAGGCGGCAGCGTCACCGTATCCAACATCCGGGCCGTGTGCCGCTGTTGGGGTGGCTGGGCTTCAAAGTCCCAATCCAACAACGGCCGTTCCACCCGCCGGCTCAGCAACATCGGCAAACACCATTGGGCCAAACTTTGCTCGGCCAAGCCGCTGCCCGCCTTCAACAGGGGGTCGTTTTGTAACGGCCGTTCAATCGCCCGCCGCCCGGCCTGCAAAGCCAAATCAATCCGCTCCCGCCCGGCCAGCGCATCGGCAAAGGCCCGATTAAACTTCGTCGCCGCCCTATCCAGCACACTTTCCCTCATGCCAATAACATGAGGAATGCCCAGCTTATTCAACCGCCAGGCCAATCCAACCGTCAATGTATCGGATGCCCCTTTACCCAATTGGCAAGCTGACAACACCAGACAAACCACGCCCTTACCCTCGAAAGCTTCCGCTATCGCTTTTTCCTCAACAAGCTGACTGTGACCATCATCATCCTCAAAATTGAAGACCGAGAAGGGCGGCCGTTTCTGATATGGTTCGTTGACAAATTTGCCATGACCATACATAAAGACGACCTGTGGCTCAAACTCAGTCACCCGTTCAATTAAGGTGCTGAAACGGCCGTCATCCGGCATCTCCAACTCAACCAACCCCTTACCAATCGCCGGTGTCAAGGCCTCCTGAATCTGGGCTTGCGCCTCTTCCACATCAAAGCGCTCCCCCGTCTCCGCATCCAAATCATCCGGCAGCGAGGTGAACAGCAGCACCCGCAGCGGCCCCTTCTCAATCGGCGGCAGTTCAACCTCATTTCCCCCAATTCGCCGGGAAAGGGTCAAGCCCTTGGCCCTCGCCAAAAAGCCCACCTCGGGCTGATAGAGCGTTTCCCAGGGCAGTTGTTGAATAACGGCCGAACCGCTCTCCACAATCACCGGCAAAACCAAATTGCCCGCCCGCTCTCGCGCCGCCCCAAATGCTTCATCCACCCCCAACACCCGCCACAAAGCCGAGCCAATCGCCTGCAACGTCTCCTCCGTCGCAAAACGCTCATTGGCATAGGCCCGGGCCAACTCACGGCCGTATCGCCCCAACTCTGGGTGCTGGTCTAATAAATCATCGTTCGGCCGAATAATAAACGGCCGTTGGCTAAAATGTGTCGCCATCATCGCTCCTTTGTTGTCAGTAGTCGGTAGTCAGTCTTCAGTACACAATTCATTATTCAATATTCGTTATTAATTATTCCTTCACCCATCAAACCCATCCACGACCTCCCCCGCCCCACCTTCAATTGGCGGCGGTGTCGTCTCCATAATCTCTGGCAGCTCCAGCAGCGACCCCATCTTCACCCCTTTCTGGACGCCGCCGGATAGATACACATCATCCACATCAATCTCATAGCTCGAAATGTCAACCACTCCCTCATGTTCACAGAATGGGCATTCCACCAGCAGCTTCGGCTGCTCCTCCGGGTTCAAAAACTTATAAAGCGAATATTCCCCCCGGCATTCCGGGTTCCAACACTTCAACGTAATGCGCTGTTCCATCACTCAAACTCCTTCAAAATTATGGTAGGGGTTGGACAGCCGGGAAATTCAGTTGCACCCCCTCTAAATCCTTCTCCCGGCTGTCTAACCCACGACCCTACACCGTCACAAAAACCGCCCCAACAATCCCAAGCCCAAAAAAGATAATCGACCCAATCAACCGCCGCCGCTTAAACTCTGCGCTCTTGCGGAAAAACTCCTTAATACTCAACCTATCACTGTTGTCGTTCGGGCCAGATTCCAACTTCTTCGGATCCACCCGATAGTTTTGGGGAATAATGCTCCACACAGCCAGGGCCAAAGCGAGAATCCAGCAGAACAGCGACAGATAGAACCAGAAATCGGCCGTAACCGTCGCCTCATCCCCCTGCCGCAGCTTCAACACCGTCGCATACAGCCCCGGAATCGCCAACTCCAACGTAATGAGCTGCTTCCCCAGCCCATCCATCAACGCGCTCTGTCCCGCCACCGCCTCCGCATACTTCTCCAGCAGCTTACTCTCACCTTTATTTGGCGGTCGGGTTTGCCTCGGTTCACTCATACAGCACCTCCATCATAGACCAGGCCCAATTCCCTCGTCCCTGCCCAATACTATACTCCCCTGCCCCTAGATATTCAACCAGCAAACCCGCCCAAAATCGACTAGAATTCGTTCCATTCGTGCAAATTCGTGGCTACCCGCCTCGGCGCGCCGCAACCAGGCAATACTTTAGGTCAATATGGCCAAATATAAAACGCTCTCCAGATGACCATCTTGACCATCTTCCCCCTACTCTTTCACCACCCCTAATCGCCCTTTACGCAAGCTATTTCCCCTCATCAACAAATATCTGAATTATCGTTACCAGACCATTGCAACCTTACTTAACCGCCTGGGTCGCCACTTCATTATTCATTATTCCTTCCCATCGGCAGCCGAATCGTCACCACCAACCCCCCGGCCTCCGGCAACGCCGCCTCAATCTGCCCCCCATGCAGCTCAACTAACTGCTTCACAATCGACAGTCCCAACCCCGAACCGCCATCGCTCCGGCTGCGAGCCTTATCCTCCTTAAAAAAGCGCTCAAAGAGAACGGGCAGTTCGGCCGAATCAATGCCCGGCCCCTCATCCGCCACCTGCAACCTCACCCACTGCTTCTCTTTCTGCACACTGACCTCCACCCGCTTGCCAGACGGCGTGAAGCGCAGCGCATTCGACACCAAATTCGCCAACACCTGATGCAGCTTATCCTCATCCCCCATAATCGTCAGCGGCCTATTGGACCCAACAGCGCTCAAGACAATGCCCTGCGCCGCCGCCTGGGGCTTCATCCGGCGCACGGCCGTTTTCACCAGCCCATTCATATCAACCGGCTCATGCCGCAGCGTCAAATTACCCGAATCGGCCAGCGACAAAATCCGCAAATCCTCCACCAGCCGCGACAGCCGCGTCACCTCATGGTGCAGCCCATCCAGCTCCTCTGGCGAAGCAGGCAGCAACTCATCCGCCATCGCCTCCAAATTGACCTGCATCACACTCAACGGCGTCCGCAGCTCATGGGCAATATCCGCCACCATCTGCTTCCGCAGCCCTTCCTGCCGCTGCAACTCCCCCGCCATATGATTAAAAGCCAGCCCAACACGGCCGACTTCATCCTTGCTCTTAACGCTCACCCGCGTATCCAGCTTACCGGTCGCAATCTGCTCTGCTGCATCTCGCAGCCGGGCCAACGGCCGTGTAATCTGCCAGAACAGCCATGTCCCCGCCACCATCGCCAAAAAGCCAGAAACACTCACCGCCACGACAATCGTATTGCCCACATCACGGGCAAACCGCCTACTTTGGCTGCCAACAATCTCAGGAATCCGGACATCAATCTGGCTCACCTGCTCATCAGTCGTGTTAATCTGAATCCCACCATTGGGATCGAAGGTCACTTCTCCATTTTCATCCGTGATGATAAAACCGCCATCGCCATCGGGATTAATGACAACTTCTGGCTGATTACCGATAGGTGGGTCGGGTGGCTGCCCATTCAACAAGTCAGAAGGGGTGGTGATAGAGATAATCTCGTTCGAGGTATTGTTAATAAACTCCGTTAGCTGGCGGCTGGCGATGACGAGGGTGGCAATCATGGATAAGGCCAACGTGAAGATGACCAGCCCCAACACCGTGCCAGTTAGACGAAACCAAAGGCTACGCAGCATGATCCTTCTCCATCGTGGCCGGGTCGAGCGGCGGTTCCAGCCGATAGCCAACGCCATACACCGTCTCAATCATCTTCGAGGAGCCGCCCGCCTTGCGAATCTTATTCCGCAGATTCTTTATATGCTGGTCAATAGAGCGTTCATAGCCTTCATAGGCGATACCCTGCGCCTCCTCAAGAAGCTGCACCCGACTAAGCACCTGCCCAGAATGGCGGGCCAGGGCCAGCAAGATTTCAAATTCAGATTGGGTCAATGCCAGTGAGCTATCGCCCAGCCAGACTCGATAAGCGGCCGTATCGACCAGCAGCGCCCCGGCCCGAATAATGTCGGTGTCGCCCATTGTGCCGCCCACCCGCCGCAGCACTGCCCGCACGCGAGCAACGACTTCGCGGGGTGAGAAGGGCTTGACGATGTAATCATCGGCCCCCAGTTCTAGCCCAATTAACCTGTCCATCTCATCGCTGCGGGCGGTGAGCATGATGATGGGAACGGCCGAATCGCGCCGAATCGCCCGACAGATGTCGACCCCATCCCGGTTTGGCAAATTCAGGTCAAGCAGAATGAGGTCGGGCTTCTCCTGCCTAAAAGCGGGGACAGCCAAAGCGCCATCATGAACGGCCGTCGTCGTATATCCGGCCTGCTCCAAATAAAGCACCAACCCCCTAACAATCTGCTTTTCATCCTCTACAATTAAAATCTTAGCCATCGTTCCATTCAAACCAATTACAAATTATCGTTAGTAAATGGGCGAGACGGTGCGGAGAAAATGTTTCTCGCTTGTCAAAAGTAACTTCGCACCGTCGCGCCCCTACAAATTACGTTTTACGCATCGCGAATCACTGACTACCGAAAAGTAACCACCAGTGTACCCCATCCCCCCCATCACCGTAAACAAAAAATGGCCTGGGAATTATCGCGCCCAGGCCCTCGCGGTTATTTTTGGATTATTCGGCCGTTTCAGGGGCCTTTTCAACGACCACTGGCTGTCGTCTGCGAAGCAGGAAGACCACACCGAGGACGACTGCGCCCCAGAACATCAGCTTGAACAGACCACTGATGAAGCCGCCAATTAAGCGTCCTACAAAGTTACCCGGACCAAGGCGGTCAATTTCAAACCTATCGAATCTATCGAACCTATCGAACCTATCGAACCTATCGAAATCACGGCTGTCCAACTGAATCTCCGAACCTGGACCATCAATCACCAGACCACTTTCACCACCAATGATTACTCGCCCGCTGCCAGAAACGGTTTCCTCAACGATAATTTCTGGGATATTCACATCAACCGTAAACCGTTCGCCATCCGCGCCAATCACTTCCACTCGGCCAGCTTCAGACAGAACGTCTTGAATATCATAGGTCTCGGTATGGCCGTTCTCGTCCGTCACTTGAACGGTACTGACATTAATGTTGTCAATCACAGAGCTAACGGCCGCTCCTGCCGCCACCACACCTGCCGTCGCAACCAGCCCTAAAGCCAATACAACTGCCATAAAAAAGACCGCAATCCCACCTAATACTTTCCAAAACATATCAAATTCTCCTGTATTCTTTACTTGAATGCCTGCCGATTCGGCAGAGCCTTGATTAATTAATTTCGTTATTAATCAGGAGAATACAAGGAGATTGTGTAGAGAATGTGTAGGCGGTTTGAGAATAGTTTGAGATTCAAGAAAGCCACCGCCCTACCCATTAACGCATAACAATTGACGTTTAACGAGCTGCGTTATACAATATATTATGATTCAAAGTTTTTATGATAGAGAAACTGAGAAGATTTTTAATAGGCAGCGTTCCCGAAGATTACCCCATAACATTCAACAAGTGGCTTTAAGAAAGCTGCGTATGATTAATAGAGCCACTACCTTGAACGACCTATTAATTCCTCCGGCAAATCGCCTTGAAAGACTTAAAGGTAATCGTGAAGGCCAATACAGTATCAGAATAAATAACCAATGGCGGATCTGCTTTGAATGGGATGATGGCGATGCTTACAAGGTAGAAATTGTAGACTACCATTGAGGAAAAAGATATGTCCGAAGAAAAACTACATCCAATACACCCTGGTGAAGTCCTATTAGAAGAATTCCTAAAGCCAATGAGCTTAAGCCAAAATAGACTGGCCTTAGATATTCGTGTACCGGCTAGACGAATTAACGAAATCGTTCATGGCAAGCGGCGGATAACGGCCGATACCGCACTCCGCCTTAGCCGCTATTTCGGTGTATCGGCCCAATTTTGGCTGGGCCTCCAAATGGATTACGACCTAGATGTGGCCGAGGATGAGTTGGCAGACCGCTTAGAGAAAGAGGTCATCGTTTACGCCACCCCTTAACTGAAAGTAATAAAACAGGAATTGGTGAATTCATATTCTATCATCGCGGTGCCATCCGAATTGCGCCATCGAGCCGAATCACCTCGCCATTCAACATCTCATTCTCAACAATATGCTGCGCCAGAGCTGCATATTCGCTTGGGTCGCCTAGCCGGGAGGGGAAGGGAACTTGGGCGGCCAATGATTGCTGCGCTTTTTCTGGCAGCCCGGCCAACATCGGGGTGCTAAAAATGCCGGGAGCAATGGTCATCACCCGAATACCCTGGCTGGCAAATTCACGGGCGATAGGCAAGGTCATGCCAACCACCCCGCCCTTTGATGCCGAGTAAGCGGCCTGTCCAATCTGGCCGTCATAGGCGGCGACGGAGGCGGTATTGATAATCACGCCCCGTTCGCCAGCCTCGTTCGGCTCGCCGTTACTCATCGCTTGGCCCGCTAATCGAATTACATTAAATGTCCCAATCAAATTGACATTGATGACCCGGCTAAAGGCGGCCAAATCATGGGGGCCGCGCCGGGCCAGCACTTTGGCGGCAATGGCAATTCCGGCGCAGTTGATGGCTCCGTGCAAAGCGCCGAATTCGGAGACGGCCGTATCCACCGCCCCCTGCACGCTGGCCTCATCCGTCACATCCGTCTTCACAAAGCGCACCGCATCGCCCAACTCATCTGCCAACGCCTGCCCCACCTCGTCGTTCACATCAGCAATGACCACCCGGCTGCCCGCCTTCACAAACCGCCGCACGCAAGCTGCCCCCAAACCAGAACTTCCACCTGTCACAATAAATACAGAATCTTGTAATTTCATGTCTACTCCTGCAAAAATGGCTCACGCAAAGGCGCAAAGCCGCAAAGATTAAGCTATTAGCTACCTATCATTAATCATTCACCAGTTAATTATGGGTCTTCACCAATTAGTGTGCTAAATGTTGCCTAAGGCACAGATTTGTCATTCCCGTGTAGGCGGGAATCCATTTGATATAGACTATATCCCCCTGGATACCTGCCTTCGCAGGTATGACAGCTACCATTTGAAATGTTTGTCAGGCACACTATTTGTTGATAAGCCTTAATTATTTCTTTCCTTCATATTGAATTAGACCCCAACGGCCGTTAATCAGCCACTCCGGGTCTTTTTTATCAAGCGCCTCGACCTGTTCGGCCGTTAATCCCGCCGCCACCTCCGATTTTAAGGTTCGTAAGGCCAGCAAGGGGGCTGGGGCATATGAGACTATCTCGCCGAAGGGGGTGGTGAAAGGCCAGTGACGGTCGCCCAACAAGCGGCGATAGTTGGCATCCCCTTTGGTGATGATGAAATCAGAACGGCCGAACGCCTCATACAACCCGTCCGGCATCTGCCACATCGGCAGCGGCGACGTCCAAAAAGGATGGTCTACCAACTGCCAGCGGCCCCGCCTCAGATAAGCGTCCAGACGATGACCTATGTCTGCCGAGGCTGGCTGTTTTTCTTCAAGCAGCCAGGCAACCGTCTCTCGCACGTCCCCAATCGTTGCATCTGACACAAAGGTGGGATGACTCTTCAGATGCCACCGCACCGTTTCGGCCGTTCCACTAAACAGCAGAAAATCGGTCAGGCAGAGGTCAGCAATCAACTCAAATCCGGCATTGTCTAAAACGACATCGACCTGCCGCCCCTTCTGGGCCATCAGATAAGCTGCGACCTCGGCCGAATCATCGGCCAAAATATGGGTCGCTGCCCCCTCTCGGTCACTGTGCTGCGGCCCTTCACCCTGGCTGGCGGGCCAAAGGCTCAAGTCAGCCTGATTGCCCCAAAGCGCCACTGCCAACAACCGCTCTAACCCATCACGTGGCCCCGCTCTTTCGACTGTAAACAGCTCATCAAACCCTTTAATCATTCCCTGAATTTGATGACGGCCGAATTCCAAACCTTCCTCCTTCTCATGGGCAAAAGGGTCTGCGCCAAAATGGGGATGGTCGGGGATAAAGTAGCCGCTGGCTTCAACGACCCGGCGGTAGAAATAGGTTTCGGCAAAGAACCAGGGAATGTCGAGCCAATTTTGACCTTCAAAGGGCGCGATATAGCTGGCCCAATCGGCCGTATCTGGCGCGTCGGTGTCCGTTAACGGCCGAACAACCCCAGACCCAATCTCATCAATCAACCGTTCCAGGGCGGCATTGGTGGCGGCCGAGAAACGGTTGTCGGCCATAATCCGCCGCCCAATCTCTGGCAGTCGAACGACGACGCTGTGATGGGTGAAGGTGTCAAGTTCGGCCGCTCGAAGCGGTTTTGGGAGGAGAAGGGACGGCCGTTTAGGAGAGGGGTTAATCATAAAAGTCTAGCCACGAATTCACACAAATTTGACGAATTATAAGTCAAAAATTTGAACAGGACAGGTGACAGTCACTTCAAAACGTCATTGTTGCCTAAATACCGCTAAGTCAAGTGACTGTGACCTATAAATTTACAAAAATTCGTTTCATTCGTGTAAATTCGTGGCTACATTCCTTATTTCAATCGCTCAACAATCGTGGCCGTAGACATCCCATGACCGATGCACATGACTTGGAGGCCAAATCGGCCGTCCACCTGCGCCAACCCTGCCAACATCTTCGCCATCAGCCCCGCCCCTGTTGCGCCCAACGGATGGCCATGGGCAATCGCCCCGCCCCAGGGATTGACCTTGTCCATATTCGGCCGTAATTCCCGCGCCCAGCTGATGACCACCGTCGCAAAGGCTTCATTTATCTCAATCCAGTCCAGCTCTTCCAGCGCCAAGCCGCTGCGCTCCAGGGCTTTATAGGTCGCCGGAATCACGCCCGTCAACTGCAAAACAGGGTCGTCGGCCACCACAACGCGGGCCAAGAAGCGGGCTTTGGGGCGGAAACCATGCGCCTCGGCCGTTTCCTTATCAGCCACCAGAACGGCCGCAGCCCCATCGGACAACTGGCTCGAATTAGCGGCCGTGACCACGCCATTCCCATCCGGCCGAAACACGGTCGGCAAAGCCGCCATCTTTTCCAAACTCACTGCCGCCCGAATGCCCTCATCGCGGCCAACCGCCACCGTCTCCCCGACTTTGTTCAGTCCGGTGGCGGGCAGCAGTTCGCTGTGCCAGCCCGCCTTGGCCGCCGCAGCCGCCCGGCGGTGGCTTTCGGCCGAAAATTCATCGACCGCTTCCCGGCTAATGTCCCACTTCTCAGCAATGCGCTCGGCGCTCTCGCCCTGATGAATCAGCTCATACTTAGCGTGTAAATCGGGGTTCAAGACCTCAAAGCCGCCGCCCAGACTGCTGAACATCGGCACGCGGGTCATATGCTCAACGCCGGCCCCAATCGCATACCGCATATCGCCCGCCGCAATGGCCTGGGCTGCAAAATGAACCGCCTGTTGGCCGGAGCCGCACATGCGGTCAAGGGTAGTGGCTGGAACATGGACGGGGAATCCGGCGAGCATGGTGGCAAGACGGCCGATATTGGCTCCCTGCTCCCCGGCCTGGGTCACACAGCCCGTCACCACATCCTCAACCAGCGCGGGGTCAATACCTACCCGGTCCGTCAACCCACATAATGCCTGGGCCAGGAGGGAATCCGGCCGTATATCCCGATAGACGCCGCCACGACGGCCAAAGGGGAGACGAACAGCATCTAAAATGACTGCTTCTGACATAGGCTTTTTCCTTGTCTAAAAGAAACAATTAATTGCTGAATTGCTTAACTGTTGAATGGTTAATTTTTCTGCCTCAATCATACCCACTCTTGTGCATCTGGGCTAAATCTTTTCGGCCGTAAAAATGATTGCAGAGATAGGGTAGAAAGGTACAATGATATGAATAGGCGCTTAAAGTAGTTAAACAAGCCTAAATGGGTAAATATTGTAGACGAGTAGGGAACAAGGAGTGTGTGAAATGAGCTTTGGCATTACAAAAACGATTCCTGCTAAGCGGGGACAAGCGGCAGTGGATGCCCTCTATGATGGGACATTAATTGATTTCGAGTTTCATATGGCCGGGAAGCCATCCAAGTTGAATGTTGGTGACTACGTCTATACCATCTTCGAGAATCACCTTGTGGGGCGTTTAACGATTAAGGAGCTTATTGGCGGCGCCGTCAATCCCAATTCTGGCAAACCGCGAACGTTGATTATGGTCGCTTGCCCTGGCGAGCGGTTACCAGTGCCCATTCCCCGCCAGGGGCATCGTGGGACACGCTACTACGATGGCGCGGATTGGCCGTAAAACGCGGGTCTGGCAAACGGAAGGAAGGTCATTCGGCAAAACCACGTTTCGGCCGTTCCCTAGACCCCTCCTATTTTAGGGTAAAAGAAAACAAAGTCCTGTATGATTGGGGTAACTATTCGCACAACCAGTTTACGGAAAGGGAACGATGACGAGAGATGAGGTTTTAGCGATAATCAAGCAGGCGGAGGAGGAAGGCTGGGAAGAGCTTGATTTGAGTGGGCAGGGGTTGACGGAGTTGCCGGAGGAAATCGGCCGTTTGTCGCAGTTAAAGGTGCTAAAACTCGGCATCAATCGGGAAACACGGCGAAGAAATCTTCTGGCAATTCTACCAAAGACGCTGGCCCAACTGACCAACCTCCAAAGCCTCTACCTCAGTCATAACAAGCTGGGCAGCCTGCCGGAGGGGCTGGCCCAACTGACCAACCTCCAACACCTCGACCTCAGTTTTAACAAGCTGGGCAACCTGCCAGCGTGGCTGGCCCAACTACCACAACTGCGGACACTTAGTATTTACCGAAATCCCATCACGGAACCGTCGGCCGAGATATTAGGAGATGCCTTAAGAATTGGTAATACGGCCGATATCGAAGCCCTCCGCCGTTATTTCCAGCAATTGCAGGAAGCGGGGGAAGAAACTTTCTACGAAGCCAAGCTGCTGATTATTGGCGAGGGCGGGGCCGGAAAAACGTCGCTGGCCCGCAAGTTGAAAGAGCCGGACATGCCGTTAAATTCGGATGAAGCCAGCACGGAGGGGATTGAGGTCAGCGTCTGGGACTTTATCCTACCGGATGGGTATGAACAGAAACAGTATCGGGTCAATATCTGGGACTTCGGGGGGCAGGAAGTATACCATTCGACGCATCAATTTTTCCTGACCAAACGGTCGGTCTATGTCCTGGTGGCCGATGCCCGCCGGGAAGACACCGACTTCTACACCTGGCTTCGGATGCAGGAGACCTTTGGCGGCGGCAGTCCCGTTATCTTGTTGAAGAACCAGAACCGGAAGACGGTCGGCCGTTTCAACCTCCAAACCTTCGCCGACCTGCAAAGCGCCTTTCCCAACCTGCAAGAGGCTATCGACCTCGACCTGGATAATGTCCCTACTGACCAGGAATGGCCTCGTTTGTTGGAGAAATTAGAAGGTCGCTTTCTGAGCCTGGAGCATGTCGGCCAGCCTCGCCCCAAAACCTGGGTCCGGGTGCGGGAAGCGTTAAATGAACGGCCGGAAGATACGATCAGCCTCGACCAATATCTGACCTTGTGCAAAGCGCAAGGCGTCAAAGAAAACAGCCACGCCTTACAGTTGAGCGAATACCTCCACAACCTGGGCGACATCCTCCATTTCCAGCACGATAGATTGCTAGAAAACACCGTCATCCTGAAACCAACCTGGGGCTTGGACGCCGTCTACCGGGTGCTGGACAACCAGGCTATCGTCGATAACAAAGGACGGTTTAACTACAATGACCTGCGTCAGTTGTGGCACGAAGCCAAATACCGCCCTTTTCATAATCAACTGCTACGCTTGATGGAAAAGTTTCAGCTGTGTTATCGCTTGGATGGACGGCTGGACACGTTCATCGCCCCCCAACTGCTGGAAAATAAACGGCCGTCCTACCCCTGGGACAAAACCAATAACCTCCAACTCCGCTACAAATATACCCACTTTATGCCGCGCGGCATTGTCAGCCGTGCCATCGTCAAGCTCCACAATCGCATCGAAGACCAATCCCTGGTCTGGCAGTCCGGCGTCATCTTGAGCGATGGCTTCGCCCGGGCCGAGATGATAGCCAAGCCCGAACTCCGAGAAATCCACATCCGCATATCGGGCGGCAACAAGCGCGACCTACTCATGGAAATCGTCCGGGCCTTAGAAGAACTGCACCACAGCTTCCCTAAACTGGATTATCAAAAGCTCATCCCCTGCAACTGCGACACCTGCCAAGACAGCCCATCGCCCCACTTTTTCGAGCTAGATGTGCTGCGTCGTTTTCTGTCCAAAGGACGACAAAACCATATCTGCAACCTATCGGCCGACGAGGTAAACATCCGCACGCTGTTGAGTGATGGCTATGAGGGGCTAGAACGGCCGGAAATGGTCAACAATTATTATATTGAAGGGGATATGGTCTTGAAGGACAAGGTCTTGCGAGACAAGGTGCTTAAAGATAAGCACGAGACAACCATTCGGGATTTGAAGGAGTCGGCCGTTTCCCTCGGCGATGGAAGCAGTGCGTCTGTTAGCAATTGAGAAACTAAGAAACCGGGTTTTTGACAAAAACCCGGTTTCTAACTTACTCACGAAGTAAGACCCAAAAAATTCGTCTCATTCGTGTTAATTCGTGGCTAGTTCTTCTATCTACCCTATCAAAACTTACTTAATCGTCCGACTTCAAGAACCCCGTATAGAGCAGCGCCGCCAGAACGCCGCCCAGAATCGGGCCGACGAAATAGAGCCAGATGTCGGTGAATGTTCCGGCGATGACGGCCGGGCCAAGGGTACGGGCCGGGTTTAGGGAAGCGCCAGTCACCGGGCCGCCCATCATGATGGCTAGGGCTAACGTTAGGCCGATGGCGACGGGGGCCATGTTGCCTGCTTTGCCAGATACGGCCGTATTAAATATCGCATTGACCAATAAGAATGTCAGAATCGTTTCCAAAATCAACCCTTGAATGGGGGTGATGTCTGGGGCCAAAACGGTGGCCCCAAGCCCCGAATCGGTACCACCCATGACAATGCTGAGAACCAACGCGCCTAAGATACCTGCCACCAACTGCACCACAATATAAGCAGCGGCTGTCATAGCATCAATCTGCTTACCCACCCACAGGCCAATTGTAACGGCCGGATTGATATGGGTGCCTGAGATATGGCCATAAGCGTAGGCAAAGGTCAACACAACCAGACCATGAGCAAAAGCCACTACTACCAAATCCCCCGAAATTGCCCCCGCCCCGGCCCCAATGAATATCAGGGTAAATGTTCCAATAAATTCCGCTACTAAGGCCTTTACGTTCACAATTTCCTCCTCTATTTAGAAACGACCGTCAATAAAATCCAGGCAGGTTCCTCGACCCGCCAACGCAACTGCGCCTATTTTAGCACAGCCAAGCCTGAAGGTCGCCCCTGATTTTGTATCAAGAATGTTAAGGCGATACAATCATAAAAAAACTTTCTTGGAGGAAATCAAATGGCAATCATACCCCGCATGATATTGCGACAACTTTATTCTCGTGGCAGCATGGAAAACATGGCCGATGGCATTAGCTTTGAGGTCAAGAATCGGTTGACCGATGTCCAATTGACCGAAATCAGGAACATCACCATCAACGGCCGAAAAATTCCCGACGATGACCTGACCCTGACATTAGATGACGGCCGGGTTCTCTCGCCCGATGATATAACGGCCGATTCTCCCCTAGATTTTCCCCTTCGCAAAACAATGAAGATTGCGGCCAAAGGCAACCCTCTGGAAACGGGGAAATACAAGGTCGAAATTTCAATCGTCACCAAAGGCTATGGCAAGCTGGCCTTTGATGTCGAAGATTCCATTAGCTCCAAGCTCGACATCGTCCGCATCCCCAGGGACGAAAACGATGATTATGGCGACAAGGCCATTAAGAGTCGGCAAGCCTTTGTTGAAAAGACGACGGGTAAAAAGCCCGACCACATCACCCACTACTCCTTTGACCCCAATATCACCCAAGGCAATATCGAGCATTTCACTGGCGTGGCCCAAATCCCGCTCGGCTTCGCTGGCCCCATCACCATCAATGGTGAACATGCCCAGGGCGATTTCCTCATCCCCATGGCAACGACCGAAGGTACGTTGGTCGCTTCCTATAATAGAGGTATGAAGGTACTCAACTTATCGGGCGGGGTGAAATGCAGCGTCGTCGGCGATGCCATGCAGCGCGCGCCGGTCTTTGTCTTCTCCGATGCCCGTGAAGCCCGCGATTTCGTCAAGTGGGTGAACAAGCCGGAAAATTACGGCCGAATCAAAGAAGAGGCCGAAGCCACCTCCAGCGTCGCCAAACTGAAAGAAATCGACTGCTATCTAGCCAGCAAGTTCGCCTATCTGCGCTTCAACTACGCTACGGGCGACGCCGCCGGACAAAATATGGTCGGCCGGGCCACCTTCGCGGCCAGCAGTTGGATTTTGGACAATTATGAAGGCATCGTCCATTTTTATCTGGAAGCGAACCTGGCGACTGACAAAAAAGCCTCCCAGGTCAACATCATGCGCACCAGAGGCAAACGGGTAACGGCCGAATGCACCATCAAGCGCGACATCCTCATTGAACAGATGCGGGTCGAACCGGAAAATCTCGCCTACCATGCCGGGGTTGCCAATGTCGGCTCCATCATGTCTGGGGCCAACAACAATGGTCTCCATTCCGCCAACGGTATCACCGCCATGTTCATTGCTACCGGGCAAGATGTGGCTAATGTCTCCGAATCATCGGCTGGCATCATCTACGTTGAGCTAACTGAAGAGAAAGATTTATATATCTCCATCACCATCCCCTCCCTCATCGTCGCCACCTATGGCGGCGGCGTTGGGCTGGCAACGCAGCGCGAATGTCTGGAATATTTAGACTGTTACGGCCGAGGTAAGGTCAACAAATTCGCCGAAATCGTGGCCGGGGTCGTCCTGGCTGGCGAAATCTCCCTGGCTGCCGCCATTGCCTCCCTGGATTGGGTGTCCAGCCATGAGAAATACGGCCGAAACAGATAAGTCAATTAGCCCCTCAGCCTACCCATAGAGGACAAACCCCAAACCACCGTCTCCTTCCTTTGCGTCTTCGCGCCGCATAATTGCGACCTTTGCGTGAGCAACTTTCTTACGTCAATTGGAGGTCTACAAAATGGATAACTACAGAGGTTTCATAGTTTGGGCTGCTGGAATCGTCATCATTTTGGGCCTATTCCTGGTCTTTGTCAATGTCGGCTGGCCGGGCCAACCAGATAGCTGTACGCTTGAAACGCCGAATACCTGTTACTGTGAAGGTTTCAATGCGGCCGATGTGATTGCTGGCGCGCCCGGCGTTCGCCAACCTGTCAATACTTGGTTTAATCTCTACGCAATTGTTAGCTCTTTCCTGGTTGCGGCCGTTGTTTATTTTGACCGCAAAGCATTAGGGACAGGCCAGCCGAAAAACCTCATTCGCTCGAAGACGGCCGTCCCCGACCTCTACATATTCGCTGTCCTTTTCCTCGGCCTGGGCAGCATGTGGTTTCACGGTTCCCTAACCAGGTGGGGAGGCATCCTGGACGGGGTGTCCATGTTTGTATTTGTCGCCTTTCTCGTCTTCTACTCCATTCGCCGCTTCTTCCAATCGGCCTGGTTCTTCTGGCTTGGCTATCTCCTCACCGTAACAGCGTTTTCCATCATCAATGGTTCCGGCGTTGTCCCGCCCTTTGTGACTATTTTTATATTAGTCATTGGCTATTTGGTAATCGAAGTCTATATCTGGTTCCGAGAAGGCGCTGTCATGCAAGGAACCCTAAAGACAAGACTCCTTTGGGTCTTTGCCGTATTATCCATCCTTGCCGCGACCTTCTTCTGGTGGGCCTCCCAAACAGGCAACTTCCTCTGCAATCCAAACAGCCTCTTCCAACCTCATGGCCTACTTTGGCATCCGCTGGCGGGTGTTACGGCCGTACTGCTCTTTTTCTATTGGCGCGAAGCAGCTGATAACATTTAGAGGAAATCATAGCGTTGACGAGGTCAGAGGAATGAACCTGTTGCATAACCATTATTGCCCTTGCCAACAGCACACAAATTGACAGGTTGCAAGATGCGGGGGGCTGGTCTAGTCTGGCTATGCCGTTACGGTATGCAGAAGCAGCCAAGATTGCTAATGAGGGGGTAAGGCTAAATTAGGGTTTAACTTGTTCCTGAGCTTCAGCACGTTCAAGGTTTAGGGCAAGTAAACGCTCTAAAATTTCTTCGTCGGTTAGGTTGTGGGGCCAGTTGTAGGCGTCGAGCACGGCCGTATCCAACCCCCGATGTATATCATCCAATTCCTGAATTTGCGGCCGGGTGACTGATTTGCGGGTCACTTTGGCGAATTCGGCCGGGTTGAACAGCTGGCTCGAACCTCCCGGAGGTTGACCCAACTTGGGTTGGGAACCTCCGGGAGGTTGCACTGTTTCACGATAGTAGACGAGGCCATTGTAGAGGTTGGTCAGGGTGCGGCTTTTGATGAGGCGGTTGTAGGCGACATCGACGACACCGGCCGGGGGTGGTTCGGGGTTGAGCCAGGCTTGCCGCCATTCGACCAGTTTACGCGCCCAATAGGCTATTTCGGCCACCTGTTCGTTTTCGGATTCGGCCGGTTCCTGTCCTGGCGGCCAGGGGAAGGGGAAGGTGGCAAATGTAGATGAAGGTGTATAGCGTGGGCGGTCTTCTAGTGAGGAACCTAACCGCAAAGCCCAAATTTCATGCAGTTGTGAGTGCAATACGCCTAAGAAATAATCGTCTTCACGAGCGATTACTATTAGAGCATGGTCAGGAATAATACTCTTATCCAACCAAACGAACACGCGGTGTTTGGCAAGTGCTGGGGTCACAATGTATCTATCAAAAGGGCCAATTGACCTTCTCATTGCTGGACAGGTTTCACCAAATAGCCACCATCTTTCTCGGCGTGTTTTTCTCCTTACTACATCTCTCTTAGGTTTGACATGCTCTCGCACATATTCAATTGGCTTTCTATATTCGGAAGCCGTCTCTAAAGGCATATCAGTGCCAAAATCAACTATCCATTTATTTCGTAGATTCCCAGTTATATCTGAAGCATTTCTGATAGGTTTTATAACATCAGAATTTGGCCTACCATTTGGATTGCTAGTATCAATTAAAAAGTCTTTGGCGACTTTTTCATCAAAATCAAATGGGCCTACCTTATTTATTCCTTGAAACGAAAGATTTGAATTTTCTATGAGTTTTTCCGCTGACGTTAAATCTAATTGTTGAGTTAAATCTGAATTGATAACAGAAACTTTTTGACCATCCAATACTTTAGTAGCTGTTTTACCATTATCAAATCCAATCATTGAAACACGAACGGCGGCTCCATCAAGTATCCAAGGTCTATCGCTCCAAGCCATAAATATATCCCCAGTACCTTTAATCCGCTTTAGGACACCTTGATTGAAACCACCACGAATCGAATTTGTTGCTAATAAACCTGCTCGTTTAGAGTGTTCCATTTCAATTGCTTTGCGTGCCTTTTCAAACCAATATGAAACTAAGTCAGATTCACCATGTAATCGACTTCCATAGAGATAAGATAAATCATCTATAAATTTATCGCCTAATTCAAATCTTAGCTTTTTTCCACCTAAAAACGGTGGATTGCCGATGATGACATCGGCCGTAGGCCATTCGGGTTCAACGGGACGGCCGTCCTCATCATAAGCCAAAATCGCATCCATCCGGCGGATATTGTGCAGGGGGCGCAGAATCGGGTCGGCCATCTCGCCAAAGCCGTTTTCGTTGCGCCATTGCAGGTAGCCAATCCAGGCCGTGATTTGGGCCAGTTCGTGGGCGTAGGGGTTTATCTCAATGCCGTACAACTGCTCCGGGCTGACGGTTAATTCAATAGGTGGCAGTTCTTGACGGGCGGCGAAGGCGATGACCTTTTTTTGTAAATCGAGCAGTTGGCGGAGGGCGACGTAAAGGAAGTTGCCGGAACCGCAGGCGGGGTCGAGGACGCGGACGGCGGATAGTTCGGTGGTGAAGTCAATTAACAGTTGATAGCCAACCTCCCGGAGGTTCGGAACCTCTGGGAGGTTTTGGTTTGGAACCTCCGGGAGGTTATTTTCATCCAACAACCGGCTCACCCGCCGCCGAACCTCATCCCAACGGCGACGCAATGGCGCCATCAACACCGGCTCAACAATGAGCATGATGTCATCTTCGCTGGTATAGTGCGCCCCCAACTGCGCCCGTTTGTCCTCATCGATGACCCGTTCAAACAATGTCCCAAAGATAGACGGGTCTACCTGCGCCCAGTCCTGTTCGGCCGCTTGCAGCAAGGCCCGGCCTAAATCGTGGGGAATGGTCGGCACAAAATCATCATCAAACAGGGTGCCGTCAAAGTAGCGAATTTGCCACATGCCGAAGAAGCCGCCGGTACGCATGTTTTCAAACAGATTACGTAATACAGGCTGCAAGTCGGCGTAATTGCCGCTTCGCATTTTGACTATTTGGGTGAAAATATCATCGGGCAGCAAGCCCATATCTTCGGCAAAGAGACAAAAGAGCAAACGCACCAGGAAATGGGCTAACTGTTCCGGGGAGTAATCTTCCTGGGTTAGCCGTTGGTGCTGTTTCATCTGCTCAGCCACTTTGAGAAAGGTATCGGCCGATGCTTTGGTAATCTGTTCCTGGGTTTTGTCCGGTCTGAACTTTTCGGGGTCATAAAAGACCCATTGCAGCTTTTCGAGGCCATCCCCTTCAACAATGTCATCAAAAGTGACGGTGTGGGTGACGGTGGGGTAGTTGTTGAAATTGGTATGAATTTCGATGGTGTGAATGTCGCTGGTGATGAGCAGGTGGGGGTTTTGTAAATCTTCGCGGTACAGCTGTAGCTGCTGGTAGGCTTTGGTTAAATCTTTGTCTGGCCCTTTGTACTCCCAAATGAACTTGCCTTTGAAGAAAACATCGGCAAAGCCTTTTCGACCACCGGGTTTGACGGTTTGGGCTTCAAAATGAAAGACGCTGCCTTCGGGGTCGTATTCGAGGGGGGGCAAATGGCCGACCAGGGCGCAGAGGTCGTTGAAGTGGGATTGGGAGACGGCCGTTTCTTTCTGTTGAATCTTCGACCATTTAGCAACGAACTGTTGTGGTGTCATAGAAAGGCTCTCTAAATTAATCTTGGCTTAGATTTTGGTGAATTGACCCTGTAAAAATATCACAAAACGAGTGGTTAGCAAGATAAGGTAATTTCAATTGTTGAATTACCCCACGTACTCCGATTAACGATAGGTGCAATATCATTACCACCCTATTTCCGTGAAAATACCATAAAACCCACCTTCAAATCCTTCATTTATATCAAGGGGTTCAAAATAAAACTCACATTTTTATTGAGCCCCTTGACCCCCTTGAACCCCTTGAACCCCTTGACCACATCAACCCCCAACCCTTTCCATCTTCACAAGAATGCTGCCAACCTCAACAGCCTCCTCCCAACCATACCCCTGATCCTCATACGACCAAAAGGCCGATAGCAAACAATAATACACCCCCCAACCAATGAGTCTAGCCCTATCAATCTCCAACCGTTCAGCCAGGATGTCAATCCGGCGCGCGGTTTTTTTAGCCGGGTTGGGCCATTTCAAAAACAGCCCAGTCGGATTGTTCAGCAGCGGCCCAACCTCATATGCCCCTTCCCCGGCCAGCCCCTTTGGGTCGATGGACAGCCAGGGCTGGCGTTCGGCCGTCATCACGTTCCAATGGTGAAGGTCGCCGTGCAGCAAAACCGTTTCGGACATGGAGGCCGATAAATCCCGATAAAGCCCTTCGGCCGTTTCGACCAACCACTTTGGAAACGGCCCCGTCCCCCCCTCAAATTCAGTCCGCAGCCGCTTCAGCCCCTTCCCCCAATCCGCAATCGTCGGAAAAGGATGGTCGTCGGGCAAGGGTCGCCACAACTGCTTCATCAGGTCAGCAGCAACGGCCGTTGCCGCCTCATCATCCTCCTCCGCCAACGTCAGGAGCATCTCGCCCGGTCGCAGCCGCTCTAAGAGAATGGCCCCTTCTGCGGGGTCGGCCCTAATCAGCCGCGCCATACCCCGACCATCATAAAGCCGCAGCGCCTCAATTTCCGTAATCAGCTCATTCCGAGGAACGCCCAGCTTTAGGACGGCCTCTTTGCCATCGGCCGTCTTTACTGGCGCGACATAGTTATAGGAGAGGTCGGGGAAAGGTGGTTCGGCCGTAATAGACCAGCGGTTTTCAAATTTGGCCACCAAAGCAGGTAGCCTTTCAAGCCACACCGCCCCATCTTCTTCAAACACATCTACGATAAATTGCTTAAACGCTTTTGGGACACCTACCATTGACCAATCATCCAGAAATTTTGTCAGCCAGTCAAGGCAGCAACTTGGTCGATTAATTCCAAAACGTCTATTGACAAGAACCACGATAATGGTCTAAAGTTTCAGCAATGCAAATTAAACTCTGGGGTGTACGCGGCTCTATTCCAAGCCCACTAAATTCTGCGGCCATCGAAGAGAAAATCTTCCAAGCTATCACCCACCTCCCCCCCGACCTCGACCCGCAAGACGTTGAAGGAGTGCGTGCCTACATTCGCCAGATGCCCCGACTTCAGCGTGGAACGGCTGGCGGTAATACCACCTGTGTCGAAATTCAGTCTCAGGGTGAAACAATCATCATAGATGCTGGTTCTGGCTTGCGGGAATTGGGTCATAAATTGATGGAAGGGCCGTGCGGCCAGGGCAAAGGGCGGCTCAACTTCATCTTTACCCACACCCATTGGGACCACGTTCAGGGCTTCCCCTTTTTCAAACCCGCTTTCGTTCCTGGCAACAAACTGACTTTCTACAGCCTCCATGATGTGGAGGCGGCCTTAGCAGACCAACAAATCTCCCGCTATTTCCCGCTGCCGCTGGCTGAAATGAAGTCAGAGATGACGTTTAAGAAGCTGGAACTGGGCCAACCCTTCCACATTGGCAAAACGAAAATCAACACCATTGAAAATGCCCATCCTGGCCGAGCCTACAGCTATCGGCTAGAAGACAACAACAGCGTCTTTGTTTTCGCTAGTGACTCCGAATATAAGCAGCTTGACCCGGCCAGCTTACAACCCCATATTGAGTTTTTTCATGGGGCCGACGCCCTTATCTTTGATGCCCAATATACGCTGCGAGAATCGTGGCAGCGGGCCGATTGGGGCCATAGTTCGGCCCTTATCGGGGTCGATTTGGCTCGCGCCGCCAGAGTCAAGCGGCTCATTCTTTTTCATCACGACCCAACCTATTCTGACGAAGAGCTGCAAGAGGTTCTGGAAACGGCCGTTACCTATCAAAACCAAGAATCCTCCTTGCCGACCTGTGAAATTATCATCGGCCATGAGGAGCTAACCCTCGACCTGTCTCCATCTGGCGTGGTTGATTTACACTATTCAGACAGTGGTGACACGGCCATTCTGGTTCCTGAACGGATATTTGGCCTCGAATCAGTTCAAAAGCTGGTTGAACAACTTGCGCCTATTCATGGTGATGAACCTGAGGCCGCCCCCTATCCAAAACATTCAATCATTGACCTTTCCCACGTCGATACCTTGACCCTGGCCGGATTAAAGGCGTTGGTAGATTTGCGGCAGCAACAACCGGAATCGCCCATTGTGCTAGTTGCGCCCTCCTCTTCGGTCAAACAACTGGTTCAATTGGGCAACTACAATGATTATTTCGCCATCTACCCGACAATTGAAACGGCCGAGGCGGCGATTCAGGCCCGTGAAGCCTTAAATTTGCCCGGCCACATCGTGAATAACCGCTATAAAATTGATTATAGCATTTATAGAGGGCAGCTCATTACGATATTGAAAGCCACCTGCCTAGAGGATAATAGAGCCGTTGTTCTAAAGCTGTTCGACCCTGCCCTTCGCCAAAGCACCCAAGAGCGGCTCATTCGTCAAACGCAGCAGTTAGTCGACCAGACCCATCCCAATATCGCCACTTTATATGCCTGGGAAAAGGACGGAGACCATAATTTTCTGGTTGAAGAATTTATGAGCAACCCCACGCTCGGTCACTTACTCGTTGCTGGACAGCCTCTTTCAGCCGCTCAGACCTCAACCATCATTGAAGGGATTTTGTTGGCTTTAGAATTTGCTCATGGTCGAGGCGTAATTCATGGCGGCCTCATGCCGGTTAATATATTCATTAAAGATGAACAAGTTCAGGTGTCTAGCTTTGGGCTGGGTCGTCTTGAGGAAGGCCGCAAATATCTTGAAACACCCTTATTTATCCTCAGTCCGGCCCATCTTGCCCCGGAACAAATATTAGGCCAACCACTGGATGCCCGCACCGATTTATATTCACTGGGCATCATTATCTATCGGCTCGTCACCGGATTTTGGCCCTTCAATTCTGAGGGGTTAGCGGCCACTGAGCAAGAGATTAAAGAGGCCCAACTTCATCAGGCCCCCCGCCCGCCCAGCGAACTCAATCATGAGATTTCTACCTTCTTAGAGCATCTTATTCTCAAGTTGCTGGACAAGAACCCGAATAATCGTTACGCCAGCGCTCGACAGGTTTTGCGGATTTGGAAGAGTCTGGGGGCTAATGCTGATTTGGTTTCCCGGCCGCAGTTTGTTCCTTTAGTCGGTCGTGAAAGGGCATTCAAAGACCTGTTGGGTTGTTGGGAGATGGCTAAGCAAGGTCACGGCCAAATCAATTTCATCAGTGGTGAACCAGGCATCGGTAAATCGAGTTTGGCCCAAATTGTGGCCTATGAAAGTGGCGCATCGGTCGTTCTAAACGGCCGACCTTTGGGCAACAACTTTACCTATCAGCTATTTAGCGAACTACTGCGCAGCTATTTCGCAACCGTCCCCCCAGAGCTTTTTGAGGATGACAATAAAGATATATTCAGCGTCCTCAGTCAGCTTGTCCCAGAATTAGGACAAATCTTTCCCGACTTACCCTCCCCTTGGCCTTTAGAGCCAGAACAAGCCCAAATTCGATTGATGGGCAGCCTAACCAAGTTCATTCAACAAGCCACCAGCAACCGACCCTGGCTTCTTATCTTAGAAGATTTGCAGTGGGCCGACCACAGCAGCCTAGAGCTTCTACGCTATCTCGGCCGTCATGTCTCTGGTATGTCGCTGATGATTATGGGCCTCTATCAGGATACAGAGTTGGATCGTGGTCATCCCCTCTCGGAGCTATTTCGAGACCTCACTAATCTCCAGGCCTATCATCATATAGCCCTGGAGCGGTTGACTCAAGAGGGCGTTGCCCAACTTTTAGGCCATATTTGGCCGCGCCCTGTTTCGGCTAACGTCGCCCAAAAGATTTATGAGCAGACGGGCGGCAACCCGCTCTACGTGGAGGAGGTGGCTAAAGGGTTACTCGACAGTGGGCAGGTGTTGAATGATACGGCCGAACTCGTTCTTCCAGATGAATTCATCTTACCTGAAAGCGTTCAAGAGGTGGTGCGACAGCGCGTCTCTCGCCTGAGTTCTGAAACTCAGAGGTTGCTCTATCAAGCGGCCGTTTTGGGCCGAACTTTCCAGTTCCAACACCTTCAGTCAATGAGCAATCTCAAGGCCCGACACGTTTTGGAGTTATTAGACGCAGCCTTAGACAGACAGTTGTTGCAAGAGGTTCCAGGCGAGGCAGCTTTGCGCTTTTCCCATATTGAAATTCAGCGGGTCTTGTATAACAGTCTGGGCCAACTGCGCCGCCAGAATCTGCATCGTCAGGCAGGCGAAACGCTTGAGCAGCAAGCTGACCCATATCAATCCCGGATTGCGGCTGAATTGGCCCACCATTTCGACCGGGCTGGCGAACTGGAAAAGGCCATCGACTACGGGCTGCAAGCGGCCCGGCAATCTCAACAAGCCTATGCTAATGAGCAGGCATTGGCTGGATACAACCGCGTGTTCGAGCTGTTAGCCAGCCTAGAACTCGACCATCCAGCCGAAGTTGATACCCAAAAATTCCTGACTCACAAATACATGGGGGAAGTCTTGATGGTATTCGGCCGTTATGATGAGGCATTGGCCCACTTCGAGTCAGCCTGGGCTATATTCGCCACTCGAAACTTCTCGGAGCTTCAATCCCGAAACATGGCTGACCTCTGCCGCCACATTGCCGACATCTATCAGCGCCGCAACCATTATGCGCGGGCCTTTGAATGGATAGATAAAGGGCTTTCATTTATTGATGAGTTGGAACCGGGCGAGGAATTGGTTCGTATCCGTCACCTTTCGGGGTGGACACATATGCGGGAGGGCGATTTCCAGGCTGCCAAAACACAATTTACCCATGCCCTAGCCCTCTCCCAATCGTTGGCTTTGCGACAAGCAGAGGCTAGCAGCCTGCGTCATCTAGGCACTGCCTACTGGTATGAAGAGCGATTCGATGCCGCAACGGAACGGTGGCAAGAGGCGTTGCGAGTTTGCCAGCAAATTGGCGACCGGTTCGGAACGGGCAAAGTGCTAAACAATATGGGCCTCGTTGCCAGTGAAATGGGTAACTATGAGGCGGCCAAAAATTATTTGGAACAGGCCAGCAGCATTCTGAAAGAGACAGGGATTCTTTGGTTGGAATTTCAAGTCAATAACAATTTAGGTGACACGCTCATCTGCCTGGGACAATTTGAGGCGGCTAGAGAACGGTTAGAAGCGGCTCTTACCTCCTGCCATCAGTTGGGCGACCGACATATCGAAAGCATGATTCTATCAAACCTCAGTGTCCTTTTCTGGCAGTTGGGAGAATATGAAACCGCCCACACTTACAGTAAACAGGCCATCTCCCTGGCAAGGGCGTTGGAAAACGGCCGTCAATTGGCTTATGGCCTTCTCTGCTTGGGCTACGTTTTGCTTGATTTGGATAAAATAGAGGCCGCCGAAGCGGCCTTTGAAGAGGCGGTCCAGATTCGCCGCGACCTTAACCAACCAACTATGATAATTGGCGCATTGGCCGGATTGGCCGCCACAAAATTGGCCTTCGATAAACCAGAAGAAGCCAAACCAGAAGAAGCCTTTGTATATGTTGAAGAAATCCTGGAATATATCTCTTCAAATCCCCTGACTGGCAACCGGGATCCACTCCGAATCTATTTAGTCTGTTACCAAACGTTAGAAGCGATAAACCACCCACAAGCTAAGGAGTTCATATATCAAGCCCACAAGCAGTTAGAGTTGCAAGCATCGAGAATTATCAGTCGACCACTGCGGGCATCCTTTTATGAAAACGTGCGCTCGAACCGTGAAATCATCGTATTGGTTGAACGGGCTTCGCAAGCGACCTTAGCCTCGAATTAATAGGGCTAGGAAGCCAATGTGTAGATAGATTGTCCTGGCTCTTAATTTGTCATTAATCGCCTCCTCATATAAAATTCACCTTTAAGGTGGGTTGCAAATATCATCCTCGCATCCTTAACAACAACGACTGTCCATCTTTATTTCTGTCTTAGCAACGAATAGTAGGAGGCAAGTTAATGAATAAAAAACGATTATTAAGTCTTGGTATAGCCTGGATTGGGGGATTTGCCCTCATCGTCATGATGGCTCTGTTCTTCCAAGTACCGGGGGCATTATCGCAAGAAGTAAGCGATAGTGGCCTTGAATCAGATAAAGCCATTGCAGCCGAACAAGGGTCGCCTGTCGTGAGAGAGGTCGAATCCTTTGACGTGGGCGGGACTTTTCCCCTTTTCGTAGGTCTTGATGATGACACCGTTCCTACCTTCGTTATTGATCCGGCTACAAATATGTCTCAAACGGCATTTGTTGGCGCGGAAGTTTGGGGAGCGGCCTATGATCCTGTCAATGACCGCGTATACATTGCTGACGGCATCACGTTATTACAATGGGATGTTGGCGGCGCAGTCAGCACCCTGGGAACGATGACAAATGGGGCTGGAGGCAACTTATCTGTTGTTGGTATGGCCTTCTATAATGGTACCTTATATGGTTACACCGCCTCTCAGACGGAAGGTATTTGGATAATTGACCCAGCTACTCAGATAGGTACGCTCCATATCGCCACAGTTGCCGCTGATACAGATTGCGGTGGTTTAGCGGCCGACCCCAGTGATGGCACTTTCTACTGCACCTCTGATGACACCAGCGGCCCAGGTGGCGCTGGGTTGTATATCGTCAATGGTGATGGCTCCCTCACGCTTGTCTCTTCCTATCCTGCAGGCCAAACTGACGTTGATGGCCTGACAGTTGGCACCGATGGCGTTGCCTATCTAATCACTGATGGCCCATTCCCAGAGGATATTTTCCGCTACGATCTGGTAGCTGGGGCTTATATCACCCCGTTAAATTCTCCCTTCACAACGACAGAAATCTTTGCGGGCGGCGCTTGGATTGAGCCAGCCGCCAGTGGCCCAGGTATTAGCATGGAGAAAACCGTCGGTACTGACGTCAACAGTTGTGCAGCGACAAATGCTATTACGGTCACACAAGGAACTCAAGTCACCTACTGCTATAACGTCACAAACACTGGCACCTTCACCCTCTTCTGGCACGACCTAGTTGATAGCCAACTTGGTACTATCTTAAATGGGTTCTTCTTCCCGCTTGGCCCCGGTACAAGCGCTTTTGTCACTGATACGACTTTCATATTTAATACAACAGTCAATACAGCTACTTGGACGGCCTGTAATCAGGCAATTAATCAACCTGGAGAAGGGTTTGATTGTGGCTCTGGCAACGCGATAGACGTTGTTTCTAGCACAGATTCTGCAACAGTCTTTGTGCAACCACCAAGTATTGACTTTACAAAGACAGTTGGCACGGATCCGAATGCCTGTGCTGGGACTAACAGCATTACGGTAGATATCGGCACAGATGTCACCTATTGCTACGCTGTTACAAATACAGGTGGGATGACGCTAACCGTACACGATCTGGATGATTCAGAATTAGGCACCATCTTATCCGGTTTCCCCTTCACATTAACGCCTGGGGCTAGCGTTTTCCTTACGCAATCTGTAAATATTGTGACGGATACAAATAATGTCGCTACCTGGACAGCGTGTAACATTGACGGCGCTCCTTCACTCACTTGTTCCGATGGCGCAGCCTTTGATGTCGTTTCTGACACAGATTCGGCCGATGTTTTCGTCAATCCACCAATCCCAGTCAACCCAGGTATCGAAATGACTAAAACTGTTGGAACCAGTAACGCAGCTTGTGCGACCACCGACAACATTTCGGTGGGTTCTGGAACGGAAGTTTATTACTGCTATACCGTGATGAATACCGGCGATGTTACCCTAACCGTCCATGACCTGGATGATGACAAGCTGGGAACCATACTTTCTGGCTTTGCATTCGATCTTGGCCCAGGTGAATCGACGGCGGTCTTCCCTGTTTCGGCCACTATCACTGGCACGGTGACGAATGTGGCGACCTGGACGGCTTACATTGTCATGCCAACCTATGGCCCCGTTATGGTGACATCCACTGATAGTGCGACTGTGACGGAGACGCCAACGGCCGTGTCGTTGAACTCTTTCGATGGAACATCTAATTCCATTGTCTTGCCTGTTATGGTCGGTATATTAGGTTTCTTGGTATTGGTTGCTGGCTATGTTATCCGCCGTATGCAACCAGAATCAACACCCGAATAGTCGATTAGACTTTTCCGAATAAAAAAGAGGACACCTTGGTTTCAAGGTGTCCTTTTTTTTATTTTTTTGACATCAGGTAAAATCAATTATGGGCTTTGAATGGCGCACAGAAGAGGAAGATTGGGATAGGGAACCAGAATTTCAGGGCAGCAACACGGCCGTTCGACCCAACCGCTTCCCTAACCTGTTACTCGCTTTGGTCATCATCAGCAGCCTGGTCCTCCTGGGTTGGTTCCTATCACGGGCGGCGACAGATGAGGTGCAAGAGAGATCGACCGACCTCTCAACAGACATTCTGGCCGCCTATGCCTTGCTAAACCAGGCGGCCCAAACGAACGACATTGACCTCTTTGAAACATTCCTCTCGCCTAACAATACCTTTAGCCGCGAACTGCCCCTCGACCAATTTCGATATGGCTATTTTTTAGATCGGCCGTTTCTCAACCTCGTCGCCCAAGATTTACCGCCAGACCAAGCGCCCCAAGTCAATCTTTCGCCCGACCTGAGCCGGGCCGAACTGACCAGCCTACAAGCTTATGCCCCCAACAACCAAGCTGACGTTGACCCCATCTGGTTGGAGCGGCTGACGCTATTCCGTAAGGTAGACGGCCGTTGGCAGCTTACTCGTTGGCCCATTGACGAATCATTCTGGGGCGAGACCCAAGAGATACGGGTTGGTCTGTTAACGGCCGAATTTCCCACCCGCGACGAAGTTCAAGGCCGACGGCTGGCCCAAGATATCGGCCGTTTGCTAGATGACATCTGCCAGGACCCAGCCATTACCTGTCCGCCCAATTTCCGGCTCAAGATGCTGCTCGTTCCTTATGGCCAAAGCCTGTTGGATATGAACAAAAATTACCGCACCTTGCCCTTAACCTCTGGCTATGACGCTTACCGCATCTTTTTGCCAAGCCCAACGCTGGTTGGCCGACCGGTCGACGAAGCGGGTTATCAGGCTTTCTATGCGGGTTATGCTAGTTGGATTGCGGCTGTTTTGGTACAGCATTACAGTCAAATTCGACCTGTCAGCTATGAGGTAACGGCTGAATTTCTGGCCCAGTGGCAGTTGTCTCCGCCAGCCATGCCTAGCTCTCCTGGCCCGCTGGTGGAAGCGGTTGACAGTCCGCCTGTCCCCTTCCCCGACCAGGATGTTTTGCTCGTTTGTCAGGGCTATAGTCCAGCGACCTGGCTCTCTTATAATCCCCGCGCTGATGTTTGGCAAACTATTTCTGTGCCGAATAGCGACGATACATTAGCTCAAATGCTGCAAAGGGCGGGGCAGATGGGCCGCTTTGCACCGGAAGGGCAAGGGACGCTGATTAGACGGCCGTTTACAGTTGAGAATGCCCAATCCTGGCATAACTTTCTCTGGCTGGGCGGCCTGACAAATCTGTTAGAGACGGCCGATTCTCCAGCGCTTTTCCTGGCGGATGCCAACCGCCAGAGTGTGGGCAATGACCAACGGCTCTTTTACCCCTTCGATGGACAAAGCAATCCCTATCTGGCCGATACGGCCGCTTGTCTGTCCAGCGACTGCAACCTGGAACCATTAGAAGGGGTTCCGATTTGGTCACCTGAAGGCGACAAGGCGCTGCTGACAATCCATGATGGGGCTGGGGAACCTCAATTATTTCTTGGAGATGCGGAGGGACGGCCGATTCATTATCTGACGGACGGCTACAGCCCTCAATGGCTGGATGGAGATGTCTTCCTCTATGTTGGGCCGGCCGGAATCGGGGTTTATAAGGGCATATTAGATTCATCGGATAATCTATCTGAAACCGACCTTCAAGTTAATATCGCTACCTTTTTCTCGCCGCTGATAGTTACGGAACGGTCACGGAATAAGACGATTACTTATCTGGCCGTTCACCCTGCTCAACCTGATAGAATTATCATCAGCGTGAACCATAAGGAAGGGGATAGGGATAACTTCTTGTTGATTGACAGCGTAACAAATCGTATCCATTTTGGCTTCGCCCAATCAAATCTTCGTTTTTCTCATCCTTTCTACTTTTCGGAGAACGGCCGTTTTCTAACCATCCCGGCCTTTGGAGCCGGAACGGTGAACGGCGGTTGGCAGTTGGTGGTTTTCGACCTGGAGCGTTTGGCCTTGAACTGGCAGTTTAGCACCGACAGCGCCTATTTTGACTGGTCAGACGATGACATTCCCTGGCTGCTAATCGCGGAAGAGGAAGCGCTGCGATTGATAGCCCCGGAACACAATTATGAACGGCGCATCCCCCACGACTTGGGCTGCCATGTGGTTGGTTGGAACTAAGTGCAAACAAAAATGTTCTAGTGGATGAAACTATCGAATATGTGTTCCGCCAAACAGTGAGAAGAAGGCGGTTTTTACCCATCGAACCATCTAATAAAGAGGCATTATGCAATGACTCCAGACCCGATTGATGATAAAGGTAATACGATCATAAAAAAGGCTTTGACGGCGGCCCTAATTTTGGCTCTCATCATTGGCGTATTTGTCGTTCTATTACGGCCGAATCCGACGAACAATCAAATCGCCCTTGCCCCTGCCGCCACAGTTGACCTGGATTCACCCACCCCTTCGACGACTCCAACCATGTCGCCATCGCCAACGGCGACTGAGACACCGACGACCCTGCCCTCAGCGACGATGACGGCATCACTTGCGGCAACATTCACCCCAACAGAGACGGCCACAACTGCGCCAACCGCCACACCCACCCCAAACCGATATGTCATCATTAATGAATTACTTTACTTCAATGATAATCCGCCTGGCCCAAGAGTTAACATATCTTTTCGGGCTGCTAACATGCCAGACAATTATCGGCCAATGGTGGTAGTCATCGACCCTGATAGAAACCGGGTTGGTTGGCCCATTCTTGATGGCGCTGGCAGTGGTACTTATTCTCTGGCTGGTATTACGATTGGCTCTGACCCGGCCCAATGTGGACAGACCTTTACAGTTGTGGCTATTATGACACCAAATGATAGGGTGGAAGGGCCACTCACAACGCCGCCAGCTGGCTATCAGGTGCGGGGGTTGGTTGTGCGGGAATGTTAAAATGAGGGAGAAAAAGCTATTGGACATGGATTGAATTTATTTATTATTGACACAAATAGAACAAATGTGCTAATATAGAGGTTGTTTAACCACCTTCAACCTACAGGAGAAAATCATGTCTAAACACCCTATTGTTCATATTGAAATATCTGCGAATGACCGTCGAGAAGCGGCCGATTTTTACAGCAAGGTCTTTGGCTGGGGAATGCAACATATTGATGATATGCATTACACGACCTTTAGCACCGGCCAGGAAGATATGGGCGGTGGGCTGAACCCGGTTGGCGAGAATACGCAGGCGGGAACGGTCTCTGTTTATATTGGTACCGATGACATTGAGGCGACGCTGGCGAACATTGAGGCCAATGGCGGCCAGACGGTGATGCCCAAGCAGGAAATTCCTGGCATGGGCTGGTTTGCCTTTTTTAAGGACCCAACGGGGAATGTCTTGGCCCTGTATAAGGGGATGGAGGGGCCGTAACTGGTAATTCGCAATTGGTAGTTAGTTTGAGTTTGTTGCGGATGCTGCAATGGACTTGTAAAAGGTTCTGCTTTTCATAGAAAGGTGGAACCTTTATTTTTTTTCTGGTAAAAATGTGCTATAGAATATCGTGATAGAGTTTTGAGCAAGGAACTAATGAAAGAGTGGCCTGAATTTAATAATGAAGGTGATTTACCGCCCGGTATCCATCAAGCTACTCTGGCAGAGGTCATATCTCATTTTGGCAATGTGACAGTTGGGCGGCAAATAATTGCTCGACGACTTAAGCAAATTTATAATTCGGCTGCGAGTACTGGTCATTTAGCACGTTTTATCATTTTCGGCTCATTTATTACGGCGAAGCCGGACCCTGGCGATGTTGATGTTTTCTTGTTAATGGAGAATGATTTTGATATGAGCTTGGTGTCAGAACCAGCATCTATTATTTTCGACCATATTTCGGCGCAAAATTACGAAGGTGCTAGTATCTTTTGGCTGCGGCGATTAGCCGCATTAGAAGGTGAAAGCGCTACAATTAATCATTGGCAAGTTAAGCGCAATGGTAACCTTAGAGGCATAGTTGAGGTAATAGCAGATGATTAAAAATGATAAAGAATTTCAGACAACGCTAGATAGAATTGCGTACTTTCAGCGCCAAGTGACAAGATTAAGAGAAGTTGAAAATAATCCAACTAATTATCGATTATCGGTTGGAGGCTATTTGGCTGAACTTGACCGGATGAATTTGGCCGTGCGTGAGTATTTGTGGTTACATCCTAGTGAGATGGGTGAGACGACTGTTGCTGTCTAATTTTGATAAAATTAGCAGATGAAGACGTTAATTAGAGGGAGTGAACCGTTTTTTTGGTTGGGTGGGGATGGCGATAGTGGTCGGGTGGGCTGTCTGCTCATTCATGGCTTTACGGGGACACCATTTGAGATGCGGGGGTTGGGCAAGCGGTTGGTGGCAGAGGGTTATACGGTTTTGGGGCCACGATTGGCGCATCATGGGACGCAAGCGGCTGATATGAATCGCTCTCGTTGGTGGGATTGGTATTTGGCCGCCCTCGATGGCTGGCACATGCTCAATAACATCTGTGAGCGGGTGGTGGTGATTGGCCTTTCGATGGGTGGGCTAACGGCCTTACTGATGGCGGCAAATAATCCGGTGACGGCCGTTGTTGCGATGAGTACCCCGGCGGCGTATATGTTTAATGAAGGGCAGCTCAAGATGGCCCGTTATGTTTGGCGAGTGTTGCCCGTTTTGAAAAAATCGGCTGGTGAAAAGGACGAGCCAGACTGGCCGTCTTATGGTGAATTTCCTGTTCGGGCAACGGCGGAGTTGATGGATTATAAAGAGGCGCTGTTGGCCGCCCTGCCAGCGGTGGCGGCTCCGGCCTTGCTGCTTCATGCAGTTGATGACCCGACTGTGCCGTTTGACAATCTTGATTATATCTATGACCAGATTGGATCGGCCGAAAAACAGAAGGTGGTGGTCGAGCGGGGCGGCCATGTGATGACGGAGGGAAGCGAAAAAGAGGGGGTGTACCAAGAGGTTATTGCATTTTTGAGCAAAGTTAGTACATAATGTAGGGGAGTTAGCAAGAGGACTCAACAAAAGGTAATAAAAAATCGAGGATGACGTGCAGTTGTTTGGATGACGGCCGTTTTTATCAGGTACATTGCCCACGATTCAAGCTCAGAATTGGTGCGGCTGCTGCCTGGTGGTTGGTCATGGAATCTTGGAGGATTTAGAGCGATGATTGAGCAGAAAACTATCTTTCATGTTGATGACGAACCGGCAATGCGCCGCTTGGTCAATTTAATTTTGGCCAAGCGAGGATATAAGCTGGAAAGTGCAGAAAATGGTCGAAAAGCGTTGAAATGGTTAGCCAACGCTCGGCCGGATTTAGTTTTACTGGATATTGCTATGCCTGTGATGGATGGCTGGGCGGTTCTGCAAAAAATGCAGGAGTATGATCATCTGCGGGGGGTTCCGGTTGTGTTCCTGACGGCGAAGTTGGGAACGGCCGATGCCCTACAAGGGCTGCATGATATTGAGGCGGACGGCTATTTGACGAAGCCATTTAATCCAACGCAACTGCTAGAAAAGGTGCGGGAAATTATTGGGGAAGGCGAAGGAAAACAATAATTAATTTGTGAATTCGTGAACTGTTGAATTATTAATGAAAAGTTGAGCGGGCCTATCCTCATTAACTATTAACAGATTCAACAATTCAGCAATTAATTATTCTTCTTTTCTTTTCGGTTAAAGTTCCAAGCCACGAAGAGGGGAGTCCAGGAGATAAAGGCGGCTAAGAGAGCGGCGATTAGCGCGAAGGCAGCCAGGGCCATGGCTGGTTCGTAGATGAGGTAGCCGACGGCGGTGGAGACAGCGCCGATCAGGAAGAAGATGGTGGCGACGGCTAGGATGATGAGTGTCCAGCGGCGGGCGCGTTTGATGGAGGCGCGGCGGGAGCCGCTGATGTGGCTGGATTGGCCGTTGATGAGAATGGGGTGCGGTTGGCCGTCGTCGCCTAAATAGTAGGTGGTGTAGGCGGGGCGCAGGAGCTGGGTCCAGTTGAGGTCGTGGAATTCGGCCGTCCAGCGGTAATCACGAATATGGTCGGCTTCGGCCGCTTGCTGACATTCGGCCGTGCCTTCTTTGAGGAAGTTGGGTTCGGCTTCGGGCCAGGCATCTTCTGGGGGGCGATTGGGCAGCCGGATGAAGGCTTGGGAGATGAGGCTGGGTTGATAGGGTTCGGCCGTTTCAACTTTGTATGGGCCTAGCCGCTGCCACATTTCTAGCTCGTCTTCCAGGGCCGGGGCGGGTTGGTTGTGATAGGTGCGGTTGAGACGGCCGAGGCGCAGTTCCCAACGGATGCGGGTCTCTTCGACCTGTTGGGTGTTCCAGCCGCCGCTGTTTTGGCTGAACTTTTCACGGTGGCTGACGACCTGATAATCATAGCCGACTTCGGCTTGCCAGGAGGCGTGAACGACCCCATCGACCAGCCAGAGGGGGACGAAGGTGTGGCGCAGGCGGCGGCGGAGATTTTCGGCCGTTAAATCTTTGGGGTGGAGGGGGATGCCTTTGGCGAATCTTTCAATCTCGAAGGCTATCTGATTGTCGCCAACCTGAGGTTTGATGACCAATTCGGGGGGGTGGATGTGGGGCAGTTGGTTAAAGGTTTCATCGTTTCCTTCGGGGTCGATTGCCGTTAACTGGACTTGATAACAGTGGGGGCAGCGTTGGGGGGGCGAGTTGGGCGGCAGGAGATAGCTCCAGTCGCAATTTTCGCAGACGGCCGTTTCCAGCCGCGTTCCCCATTGGCGTGGGTCAGGCATCGTCTAACTCCTGGGCCTTTTGAAACAGCTTAAGCGAGATTGCAATGCCAATGGCGGCCAGGACAAAGGCCACCAGTAGGAGGGGGAAACCAACACCGCCGAAAAATAATAAGACAATGCCAGCCACCCCCAAGATGAGCGAAGGAGCCATTGATAAAGAAATGAGCAGCCAAATTTTGACCCAGTCGGGCGGCCGTTGACCAGCAATCGACCCGGTCTGGCCGTTGACCATCACCTGGAACTGCTCTTGTTGGTAATGGTAGATGGCGATATAGACGGGCAGCAAAATGTAGCGCCAGCTTTCATCGCTGAAGTCGAGGCTCATGCTGAAGTTACGAATTTTGGAGGTGCTGGCCTGTCTACGGCAGTCGAGCCGAGTCTTTTCACGCATGGTGTGGCGGGCGCTTTTCCAGGCTTCATCGAGAGGCAGGTCGTAGGCTTGGGCTTGCTGCCCGGCCAACAAATTGGGTTCATATTCGAGGAGGTCATGGAGGTTATAATCTTGAATCTGACCTAAGAGCTTTTTGCTAAGTTGAGTTGAGCCGGAGACAACTAAATCGTCAAAGAAGCGTTTGACTCGGCCTGATTCCCATTTCCAGACGGTCTTGGTGGTCGTGGTCCAGCTTTTGGTGCGGGAGTTGTAGCGGCGAGAGGATTTGGTGTGGCCCACTTCGGCCCGCCAGGTGGCAGTGGCGTGGGAGTCGAAGGTCCAGAAGGGAATGAAGACGGGGACGAAATCGGCGATACGGGAGAGGCGTTTCATGCCAGCGGGCGTCATCCAACTGCTGCCCAGCCATTCGCGAGCGATTTTTTGGCAGGCTTCGCTTTCGAGTTTGAAGGGGACGAGGAAACGGGGGCGGAGCGCGTCTTGGGGCGCTTTTTGCTGGATGACGTTGTTGGAGCCGCAGAAGGGGCAGGTGTGGGTCAGCGATTCGGGCGGGATAATGGTGTGGGAGCCGCAGCGTTGACAGTGGAGGTCTGAGCGTTCGACACCCCAACCGTGGGCGGCTCGTTCGACGGTTTCGACGGTGAATTCAAACTCTTCGGCCCCTTTGCCGACGAGGGCTTTTTTGGGCGGCTCGTGATAGCCACAGAAGCCGCAGGTTAGACCGCCATCAAGGGCGTTGAAGGCGGTGGTGCCGTCGCATTGGGGACAGTTGAAAGAGACAACGGCTTTGTGTTGGCCCTGGTTTTCAGGGGCGGGTTTGTAGATTTCGATGCCGGAGATGGTGGATTTGGTGGGGATGTAGTTTTTTGGGGGGAAGGACATGATGGAATAGTTAATTGCTGACCATAATTTTGCGCAAAAAGAGCGCAATTCTATTCAGTTAACGCAAAAAGAGGCGGTTTCTAATCGCCAGAAAAGTACTTTTCCAAACAAATACACAGATCGCTAGAATTTGGATGTGACTTTAACAACTCAATTCGTTGTAGCTTACCACCATCAAACAAGAGTAAACCTGGAATATTTAACAAATCGCGAACGATTCGTTTTGGGCCAAGTGACTCAAAACGGGAACCGGTTAAGGCTTGATGGTGGAAATGAGTCAGTAGATTATGTGCCAAGTCAGTCAACAAAATGAGACCCTTTTGAGCCAAGAAACGGTGTTTACGACGTTTGACCAGGTAAAGACCGGATTTATCCTGCCGAAATTGTTCAATTTCCGCTGCGCCGCGGTCGTCATAAAGGGCCATAAAGCGGCTGATGGACGGCAGCTTAAAGGAGGAAACATAAAAACAATGACGCCATTGGCCTTTTTTGCGGTGCTTTTTGACAAAAAACTGAACTGGTCGACCAAAATCAACTGTTGGCTGGACCTCGGCCAAGAAAGCATCATGATATGGATGCCAACGTGTGACCTGTTTGGCTAAAGCATGCGCTCGACGATTAGAATGTCCTTTAACCAGGATATGATAGTCGCGAGCCAGCAGCCACCGAATCAGTTTATCCGTTCCCGCACCACCATCAGTCCGCCAAACGGTGCGTCGACGTTGCTTGGTCGTTAACTCTAATGAACTTTCAGTGCCGAGTACGGCCGGTTGCAAGCAAGTACTAGTATAGCGATTGCCTGGAAACAGGTCAGACCATAGGGTTTCCTTGTATCTGACGCTGCTCACCCGGGCCAATTGCCGTCCAGTTGTGTTTTTTCACCACTGAAATACCCTTTTTGGCTAGCTTGAGCCTTGGAACTGCATGGCAACCCGGACAAATCAAAGTCTAACCACAGAAATCCGCGCCAATCATGGTGGCGGATTTGACTAAGGGGATGGCAAATCGCAGACACTGCCTCTCTGAGTTGTTCAATGTTCGTTAGAGTTAGCCCATCCAAGGTTCGGGATAAGTTTGATTGGGTTGTGAATCGTTTAACCTGGCAGATACGAGCTAGTTGTTGTTCTGGTCTTAGCTTACTTTCGACTTCGAACATCGTTTCACAACCGGCCAAGATGCTTACCAACACCTGCTTGAGCTTGTCGGCGGGTGAAAATTCGCGACTTTTCATTGGAATTGTCACTTTTTCCAGTGCTTTGAGTTGTTTTTTCTGTTGGTAATGTGCTAGCAGTGCTCCTAATGGAGCCTTCTGTGTATTACAAAGTTCGTTGGTTATGCCGATTTCGAGAGACATTTGGATACTCCTTGTCTGGGCTAAGTCTAAGGAAGTTTTCTATCTCTCTCGAATTTAGCATATTTTGTTGTTTTTTACCGAATAGAAACCCTTTGTTTTTGCGCTAACCTATTAGAAACCTACTGTTTTTGCGCAAAATTAAGGTGCTGAATTGTTTAATTCGTGAATGGTTAATTTTTGACCGATTTATATTGTGAAATTCCGTAATGCTGGGACGAGGCTTAACTCGTCATTCTTTAGCCAAAAGAGCGGCCAGGGACTCAAACTTTTTTGTTAAGGAATGATTGGGATATTGGAGGGCGAAGATGCTGGTGCTGGAGAGGGCCATGAGTTCGGTGGTGTAGGGAAAAACGGCCGCAACCTTACATTTGTAACTCTCTTCAACTTCTTCCTTTATCTCTGCTATATCAAAAAATTGGGCGACTTCGTTGAGAATCAAGCCGATTTGGGCGACATTGAACTCCCGGGCCAGGTCTACCATGATGCCAGTGCCATGATAGCTCTGCTCGTCAAGGCGCAAAATGATGAAGGTGGCATCTGAGACGGCGATGGAAAGGAGGGTGGTTTCGCTTAGTCCAGCATATGTATCGATGAATAATATGTCGAGGTCGAGAAGGCTGATTAAGCTGTGAAAGCTTTCATTGAGGGTGGTGATTTCAAAGCCATGCCGCAGGACGTGGGTGATGTCGGCCAATTTGCTGCTGGCGGGAATGAGAAACACTTGGCCTTCTATCTCTAGTCCGGGCTGGATATGGGCGGTGACATCTTGAACTATCTGCTCTAGCTCACATTTGCCCCATAAGAAGTCGTTGAGCGAATATTTGATTTTGCTTTCGTCCAGACCGAAGAGAATGTGCATGGCGGGGGCTTGCATACTGGTATCAATGACGCCCACTCGTTTCCCTTGCAAGGCATAGATGACAGCCATATTGGCTGTGATGTTGGTTTTTCCGGTTCCTCGACGAAAGGAATGGAAGGAGAGGATTTTAGCCATCTTGGTAAGTGGTAATTGGTAATTCGTAATTGGTGTTTAACGCCCTCGTTTGGTTGGCAGCTACCATTAATTACCAATTACAAGTTACTATTTACGCATCGGATAACAACAAATCTACCACCTGCTTGAGGCTTTTTGCGATGGAGTGATCGGGATAGTGGAGGACAAATATGCCGGCGCTCATGAGGGCCATCATTTCGTCGGAGTGGGGCAGGACGGCGGCGACATTACAGCGATAGGTGCTTTGGACTTGTTCTTTTACGGTTTCGGGGTCGAAAACGGCCGGTAATTTATTGACGATTAGATGTAAGTTGGGGACATCAAGTTTGCGGGCCACTTCGACGGTGACGCTGGTTCCTTGATAATCTTGTTGATCCGGCCGTAATATGATTGCCAGGGCATCTGAGATGGCGATTGAGAGGAGGGTTTCTTCATTGAGGCCGGGATGGGTGTCAATCATGAGGACATCGAGGTTGAGACTGTCTAGTAGGTCGTGGAAGCCATCGTTTAAGAGGCCAACGTCATATCCTTCTCGCAGAACGCGGGCAATTTCACCTGCTTTGATGCTGGAGGGGATGAGAAAGATTTCTCCGGGAACGGACATATTTAAGTTTGCTGTGACGTTGTGGGCGGCGTCTTCAATATCACATTTGCCATAGAGATAGTCGTTTAAGGAATGTTTCATGTCTTCTTCGCCCAGGCCGAAGAGGACGTGGATGCCGGGGGAGGCAATGTCGGTGTCTACAACGCCGACCCGGAGGCCGCGCATCGCCATGAGGGTGCTTATATTTGCTGTTGAGTTTGATTTACCAGTTCCACCTCGGAACGAATGAATGGAAATGATCCGCGACATAGTTTATTCCTTTTATTGGTGGTCGGGGGGTGGGGATCAGGGGTCGGGGATTGGATTACGGCCGACTACTGACTACCGATTTCCGACTACGTTTAACGATTAACTGTTTGCTGGCCCTTGTTCCTTATCTTCATCATCTTTATCGGCCGACATCTTGCTGTCCAAGGTTGCCCAAATGCCGGAGGCGAGAGAGCTTGGCCCTTTTCGTTTTAGATTGACTTTGTAGGTTATTAGCTCGTCTTGGCCCATTTTGACCAGCCAACTTTGAGATGTTAACGAGTCTAGGGCCTCTTTCAATTCTGGCTCTGATAGGCGGTCTGCTTCGGGCATGTTGGCGGTGGCTTCTTTAAGTTGGGTGTGGGTCATTTCAACTTCGCGCAGCATGAGACGCATGATTTTGCGTAGACGCGGCGGCAGTGCAGCGAGGTCTAAGGGGCTGATTCCGCCTTCTTTGGCCCGGTCTTCTATTTGATTTTGTAACCGATCAAAAAGTCCCATGATTGCCTCTCAGTTTTTGTCTGAGGAATCCTAGAAGTTGAACTTCTTTAAGAAATTGAACTTCAGTATAAATCTTCATTAGTAGAGTTCCGGCATCGGGATTGGGTCTTGGGGATCGCAAATGGCACACCAGATGGCCCCGGCAACGGGAACCAGTTTGGGGGTGTTGCTATCGCCTAAGTACATTGCCAAAATTACCGGCCGTTCTGCGGCATGATTTTTACAGACAAATCGACCGCAAAAGCTACATGCGGCGCGTGCGTGAAGGTCACATTCCCAACATTGCACAGTAAAGTCTCCGAACTATTAGAGTTTCAACTTCTTTGAGAAGTTGAACTTCTCCGCTTCTTAACCATCCTCCAAAATCTGGTCGGCAACGCCTTTTATTTGAACAGACCAGGGGTGGTTGGGGTAGCGGAGTGAAAAGATGTCGGCGCTTTGCAAATCGACCATATCTTCGGTCAGGGGCATTACGCCGGCGACGGTTGCATTGTAAAATGACTCGACCGTTGCCTTTATCTGATTGGGGTTGTAGCGGGTTAGGGCTTTGTTGACGACCAGATAGAGGACGGGTACGTCGAGGCTGCGGGCGATGTCTACGGTGACGGCCGTTCCCTGGAAATCTTGTTGGTCGGGCCGCAAAATGATGATGAGAATGTCTGAGAAGGCGATGGAAAGCAGCGTCTCTTCGTTGAGGCCGGGATGGGTGTCGATGAAGAGATAGTCGAGGTCTAGCACCTTTCGGGCCGTTTGTAGGCCAGCATTGAGGCGGTTGACATCATAGCCATAGCGGACGACTTCGCTGATGTCACGGCCGTTAATACTAGATGGTATCAGCCATAAATCCTTGCCTTTTAGCTTTTGGCGACCTTCTGAATCGCCTACATTATCACCAATGTAGAGGGCTACATCCTCAATTGAACATTCGCCCTTTAGAAATTCATTGAGCGTATGGCCCATACTATCTTCGTTCAGGCCAAAGAGGACGTGGATACCAGGGGATTGGATGTCAGTATCGACGACGCCAACTCGCTTTCCGGCCATAGCAACCTGGGCGGCCAGATTGGCGGTTGTATTAGATTTTCCTGTACCACCCCTAAAGGAGTGGATCGAGACTATTTTGCCCATTGTTTGAGTCTCCTCTAAGAACATCGCACCTGTAGGGTGTGATGCAAAGGGTTCAGTAAATTGGTAATTGAGAAGTTCAACTTTTTACCTTTGTATTTTCTGCTTGTTATGCAGGTAAATGTTGAACATTTGGTTTAGCGCTCAGTTAATCTTTCTCTTTCTCTTTTTCTTTTTCTCGCTGTCGGCGCATCTCTTGGGCGGCCGATTTTAGGTTGCCAAAGAAGGTACTATCTGTCAGGTCTTCAAATTCTTGCTTACGTTTGGTTTCGTCAACCTCAATGGAAAGTTCACGTAATTGTTGCTTTAAGTTTTCTTCCCGCTGCTGAACGCCCTGAACCATTTCAAAAAAGGCAGAGAGTAGCTGAGTGGCTCGGGCTTCATCTGACTTTTGAAGCACCATTGTTGATTGGACGTTTTGTATCTGGTCCATGGCAAAGCTGTAGTCGCCTTCGGCGATGCGGTGGCTCCACTCAATAGCTTTTTCGATGTAAGTGGTGGAATAGCGGATGCGGGAGGAGAGGTTTTTCATCACATCGACAGCTAGCATTGGTTGCTTGTGGAGGGCGGCCATGAAGGTGTCTCGCCGAAGCTCAATCGCCGTGACCGGAGAAAGCGCTACGACACTGGCGGAGCGTGGCTCTTCATCAATCAAGGCCATCTCGCCCACAAACTCGCTTGGCCCACAATGATTTAACACCAGTTCATCACCATCGCCATCAACGGTCGCTATTTTGACCCAGCCGGTGCGGATGATAAACATGGATTTTCCGGGGCCGCCTCGCTTAAACAGAACCTCATCTTTGTCTAATTTATGGGTGGTGACATCCTCTGCCATTGCAATGATAGCGCTGTCTGGCAAGCCCTGAAAGAGTGGTAATTTATGGAGGTACTTAATGGTATCTTTGATTTCCATATGATTGGTCATACTTTACCACACCTAAGGTTAATAGCAACATGCGGTGGTTGGTAAATAGTTGGCAGGTTCCAGTTGGCCGTTCACTGCTAACCGTTCACTGTTCACTCATTTCATGATTTTCGACTCCAGCTCTTTTGTCTAGGGAGGCGAATAAGGAGGAGGAGCCTTTTTTGCGGGTGACGGTGACGGTTTCTAGTCTATTTTTGATTAAATCGCCGGCAATGGGGAAGATGATGCGAACGGATACCATTTTGTGGCTGCCGATTTGTTTGCGAAGGGTTTCCATTTCGAGCTGTATCTTTTCGACCTCTTTCTCAACGGCCGTTTTCATCTTTTCATCGTTCAGCTTTTCAATGGTCTTGAGCTTGATGCCTAATTGGGCTTGCAAGACAAGCAGCTTCTCAATTTTAACGGTGGTTTCGGGGCCAAAAATATCTTCCATTGGCTCCAGAAGTTCATGTACCTGGGCCAACTGGTCTACAACGGCCGCTTCATTGGCCGTGACGACTCGTTTGTCCAGCTTGTCAAAGGATTCTTGTATCCATATCCGCTGCTCCTCCAGGCCGCGCCGAATGACCATGATGACGAAGGCGGTTCCGCCAAAACCAATACCGGCGGCATAAATTAGCAGCCAACCGCTGCTGATGTCTGATTGGGTGATGTTGTTAAAGCCCATATGGAAAGCGATGGCGGCCAATAAACCGATGATGAGAAAGAATGGTTCTGCTCCGAAAGCGGTTGAAGCGGGAGAAGCCGAGGGCGGTTCCGACAACGGCGCTGGCGGTGGCGTGCATGAGGTTGGTGGAGAGAACACGGCCGATTGCGATTGAGAGGGCTTCGGCTTCGTTCTGGTAGAGGTAGAAGTAGTTCTCGAAGACGGCAAAGCCGATGCCGACGGCAAAGCCATAAATAGCGCCATCGACGAAGTAGGTGAAGTTTTCACGGCGGACTAAGATGATGAGAATGATAGCTTTTAATATCTCTTCGACGATGGGGGCGACGAAGCGAATCATGGCATCGATATCGCCGACACGGCCGTAGATTTCGGTGTTGAGGATGAAGGCTGCCCCAACCATGAGACCACCCCAAGCGACACAAAGGGCGATGAGGTTGTAGGAGCCGCTTTCATATAAATCGCGGGTGTACAGGATGAAGAGAACGACGAGGGGAACGGCCGTTGCGACGGCGATGGCGATGATTAGGGAGGCTATGGACATAGTTAGATTTTACTACATATTAAAAACCGGGTTTTTCACATTACTTTCGTTTGCCGCGCAAGGTGCGGGCCTTCTTTTGCAAATCTTGGAAATAGTCGGTGTCGGTTATTTCGGCGACGTCGGCCTGTTTCTTGCTTTCATCAATCTCAATGCGGAGCAGACTGACTTGCTCCTTTAATTTCTGTTCCCTATCGTAAACCTGTCGGGCCATCTTTTGGAAGACGCGCGTTAATTGGCCCAATTCATCCTGCCGTTCAGCAACGGGGTCGAGGCGGTCAATCTCTTCGGACTCGCCTGTCATTTTATCTTCACCGACGATTTCGGCCAATCCGGCCAGCCGCCGAATGGGTTGGACGACGTTACGGCCGAGTAGGAGGTTGATGGCCAGGATGACGAGAGCAAAGATGAGAATGAAGACGGCCATGACCACGGAGAGGGAAAGCCAGGTGGCATCGGAGACGCGTTCGGCCGGGACATAGATGACTTGGGCGGAGACGATTTCGTCCAGTTCCCAGCCAAAGCCGTTCTCGGCCCCAAAGGTGTTGATGAGGCTGGTTGGAGCCAGGGCCGGGTCGCCATGACAGCGCAAACAGCCTTCGGAATTGACGGATAACGGCCGTGCGGTATAAAAAACCTCTTGCCCATCGAGGTTGCGAAACCCAGAAAGCTCGTCCAGGCTGGCATCATCCCGGACTGGTTGACTAAATCGGTTTCAAAGGGGTCGGCCAAATCTCTGGGGTTGGTGGGATTAAGGGTCGCTTCCTTATAGAAGAAGCTGCGGTATGCTTCGTTTTCGCGGAAGGCTATCAAAGACTTCGCGGGCGGAGAAGGCGGGAACGGATTCGGAGATGAATAGTTCTTCCGTTTCCAATTGGGGGGCCAACAGTGGGTTGACCTGATTGCTGGTGTAGTGGCGGACGGCGTTCATGGTGCCGATCAGGATTTCGCTTTTGGCGTTGACCTGGTCGGTGGCGAATTGGGTCAAGGTGCGGGAAAGGGCCAGCCAGCTCAAGGAGAATGCCGCCGATGAAGAATAACAGAAGGGCGAAGGTGAATTTTGTGCCGAGTTTGGTAGTTTTTTAGACGAGCCATTGATAAACAGTAGGCAGTAGTCGATAGTCAGTAAACAGGAGGCTGCAGTTGACAGATTGGAATCAGTGAAAATGACGAATGGTGTTTATTATTAATTTTGCAGGTCTTTCGGATCTTGCAGGGTTTTGATTTGTAGGGGCGTGGTCTTGTACCCGACCACACCGGGCGACCACAAGGGTTCGCCCCTGACACCCCATGAATTCCCAAAGAGCCTTCATTATTCAATATTTGTTATTGGTCAGCGTCGTTGGCCGCGTTTGCGCATTTCTTTGGCTTTGGATTGGAGGTCGCGGAAGAAGTCGGTTTCGACGATTTCGACGACTTGCTGTTCGCGCTTTTCGGTGTCGATTTCGATTCTGAGTTTAAGCTGCTGGATTTCTTGACGCAGGGCCTGTTCGCGGATGTAGGCTTCCAGGGCGGCGACGGCCAGAGAGGAGAAGGATTCCATCATCTGCTGTAGGTTGCCGGTCGAAGGGGATGATTTCGCCGCTGTCGGGGTCTTTTGCATCGAGCAGTTGGAGTACGCCCGTCACTTCGATTTTCGCTGTTCCTTGAGGGGGATGGTGAGGTAGGTGGTGGCGTAGTAGCCTGCCGATGTTTCGGGGCCGCTGAAATCATAGGTATCAATCTGGCGGGCGTTTTCGATGTTGATGGTGGTGCCGCTGAGAGCGGCTTCGACGGCGACATCTTCATGGTTGGGACGGCCGTTCTTATACATCGGAATGGCGTTCATAAGGTACCTCAAGCCAGAGGTGCCGCCCATCGTTATCTTCTCGGCATCATTGCGGACGATGACATAGCGCAGTTCATCTTCTTCAGTTCGTAGTAAGAGGATACCGGCATTGGCCCGGCAAAATGTTTGGCTTCAACCAGCATCTTTCTCTAACAGACGGTTGAAATCTTTTTCAGAGGAGAGGTCAACGCCGATGGGGATAACGACGTTGAGCAGGTCGTCGGCCCGCTTTTTCTCTTTGCGAACCTGGGACAAGGTTCGCCGCAGCTGGCTGGTCATGCGGTTGAAGGTTTGGGCCAGGATGCCGATTTCGTCGGTCGATTCGATGCGGGCTTGGGCCTCTAGGTTGCCGCCGCGAATGTCGTTGGCAACGGCCGTTAAACGACGCACCGGGCCAGCGATGAGACCGAGCGGAACATCAGCGAGAGGGCAATACCCAGGACGAGGGCAATGGCCGCCAAAGACCAGCGTCTGTTGAACAGCCTGATTTAAGGCAGATCCGCGCCAGGCGTCCAAATCCTGTTGGAGGACAGCTTGTTGGGCGAGCCGTTAACTCATCGTTCAACATGACCCAACATCTGCTCGTTTATCGGGAACGGCTTCGGTGGCAAAGAGGTACAAATCCTCTCGCGCCCGTTCGCTTTCCAAACGGGGAAGATTTCATTGCCAGGCAGAGCCAGGAAAGCGGCCCGGTTCGCAGCAATGGTCGTCATCAGAGCCACTTGATTAGTCGGTTAACAGCCCCCGATTTTTCTTGTCTTGCAGCCGGTCCCAGGCGAATTCGTTGGAGACGAGGTTGACATCATATTCCTGGCGGAAGATGCGATTTTGGGTGGTGACGTAGTTTCGGAGACCGGAGAAGAGGGCGGCGAAGGAGGCCTGGAAATTGGCCATGTCGGTCAGCAGCTCGATGTTATCTTCTGAGGCATCACGAAGGGCCTGGTCTTCAATCATCTGCTGGGTTTCGATGAGGACGTTGCCGCCCAGGGTGGTGCCATCGGTTGCCAGAATCTCATAGGCGGGTTCCCGGGCCAGGCGGTCATCGCGTAGGGCAAAAAGCTGTTGGGGAAGCGGCTGCCATTCGGCGAAGGATTCTTCGAGCTTGTCGAGCCGAAACTCGGTCAGGGGGTCTACATCGGCCGATAGGCGGCGCAGTTCCCGTAGGTCGCCTTCAAAGGCGAGTTCAGCGGCGTTATACTCTTGGATAAATTGGGGGTCGCCCAGGGCGAGATAGCCTCTGGTGGCGGCCAACATTCTTAGGAGGTTGGCCTGGGCGTTGGCGGCAACCCGCGCGGCCGGAAGGCGGAGGGTGCCAGTGCGGTCGATGATGGTGGTGGCGTCTTGGCTGCTTTGATAGCTGATGCCGACGATGAGCATGGTCAGGACGACCAGAATGGAGAAGCCGATGAGTAGTTTACGGCCGATTTTCAGATTCGAGAAAGCTTGCGCTCCTGGCACGCGCTTTTCGTTGGCAGTCACTGCTAATTCGGGGCCGTTGTCAACTGGATCAACGTCTCTCATGAGTTGTCACGCCTCCAATCTTTGATATTCCAGACATCGACATCCCAGGGAGTCAGGTCAACGCCTAGCAAATCATTGGCAACCCCGCCAGCAATGCCTAGATGGACCAGGGGAATCATCACAACCTCGTTGACCAATAAATCATTCATTTGGATAAAGATTTGCGCTCTCCTTTCGGGGTCGATTTCGGCCGAAGCTTGTCGCAAAAGTTCGTCATAGGCTGGGTTACACCAGCGTTCGATGTTTAGTCCCGCCCAGCCATTTTCCTCTTGAGGAATTTGGCTGCAAGTCCACTGGTTCATATAGGAGGCAGGGTCGGGACTGCGGTTGCCAAAGAAGACCATCTGTAAATCGGCATAAAAATGAAAGGCGCTGTTTGTGTTTTCTGGGGCACGGTTGCCAAAGGTTGCGCCGTCAATAATCTTAATAATAACCTCAAATCCAATTGCTTCCAGGTTTTCTTTGATAATCTCCTGGGTGTCCTGTCGGAGCGGGTTGACCGTTGTCTGGATGACCATGCTCATCTCAATGCCGTCTTTCTCGCGGATGCCGTCGCCGTCTTCATCGAACCAGCCAGCTTGGTCGAGCAGGTCGCTGGCCCGGCCGGGGTTGAAGGTGAAGGCGGTGTTGGGTGAGGCGAGGTTGGCGGGGGAGACGAGGATGTTGCTGGTTGTGCCGCCTGTTGGGCCGTAGAGGTCGGCGATTCTTTGACGGTCTATGGCTATGGTTAAGGCTTCTAGCACGAGGGGGTCGGTTAGGAAGGGGTGTTCAAATTCGAGGCTGGAGCGTTCGCCTGTGCTGGTCGGCTGGTTGGGGTCGGTATGGTTGATTTGGAGGCGCTCGACGCGGGAGCCAAAGTTGGTGACGACCTGGCCCTGGCCGCCCATAGCATAGTCGGCCAGGGTTTCGCCGTCTAGCTGGAGGTTCCAGGCGAAGTCGATGTCGCCGACCTGGAGGACGCGGCGGGCGGCTTCGTTGACGGTGCCGCCACCTAAGAGTTCTAGGCGGCTGAAATGGGGGTTGTTGGCTTCGCGGAAGAAGGGGTTTGGTTCGTAGATGATGCGAATGGTTTGGACGAGTTCGTTGCCCAGAAAGAGGACTTCTTCGGGGTTGCAGACGACGAGGCGGTAGGGGCCGGTTCCGACAACGGTTTGGCTGTTGCTAACTTCGCAGGGGTGGGAGCCGACGTAGTCTTCGAAGATGTGGCGGGGCAGGATGAGGCCCTGGACGCCTACGAAGGGGATGGCCCAGGCGGGGTTTGATTCTTCAAAATTGAGCCGGATGGTAAAGTCGTTGATTACGTCGATGGAGGTTATGGCGGCGAAGGTGGAGGCGGTGGCGGCGCCGTTGCTAGGGTCGGTGACGTATTGGTAGGTGAAGAGGACGTCGTCGGCCGTAAATGGTTGGCCGTCTGACCAGGAGACGTCGGCCCGGAGTTTCCAGGTGACGGAACGGCCGTCTTCGGCCAGCCCGCCATTTTCTAGGGTGGGAATTTCGGCGGCGAGGAAGGGGATGAGATTGCCGTCTTTGTCATAACTTGCGAGTGGCTCATATACAATACGGCTGGCGTTCCAGTCTCGTTGGTTGGTGGTCAGGTGGGGGTTGAAGGTGGTTGGGGCTTGCCAAAATAGGAGGCGGAGGGTGTCGCCAACGCCGCGTCCGGTGGAGGGGGTGGCGGCAATGGTGGGGGGCGGGGTTGGGGTGCTGATGACTGAAACGGCCGCATCGGAGCAGGAGATGAGGATTATTAAGATGAGCAGTGGTAGGGTTTTACGAATGGCTTTTTGGTTGGGCATGGTATTGGATATCTTCCTCTCCTTGTAGTGGAAAGTTTACTAGGGATTGTACCACTCATCCAGAAAGCGGGAAATTGTACTATAGCCCTATAGAATTGTTAATTGGTGACTGGTTTGATTGGTGAATTGTTAATGGGTGGGGGAGGGTGGTCAAGATGGTCAAGATGGTCATGTTTTGTGAGTTTTATATTTGGCCATCTTGGCCATCTTGACGGGTTTTGGGGGTGAATTTATGGTTTTTTCATGGGATTGGGGTGGTAATGATTTGAAATTTGTGTTTTTGGGTTAGGCGAGCGGGAGCGGGAGCGGTTTTGTATTCGAGAGGTGTTTCCCGCTCGTCTAACCCCTACAATGATTGGTATTGGGTGATTTAATTTGGGTTAGGCGAGCGGGAGCGGGGGCGGTTTTGTATTCGACGGGTGTTTCCCGCTCGTCTAACCCCTACCTTTATTTTAGGTTGTTTCTGTGGCGGGGGGGCTGTTATCTCCTTTTAACTTTTTCATCATGTCGTACCAGAATGAAGCGCCGAGAGAAAGGGCGAACCAGGTGATGAGTAGGCCGAGGTAGCGCTCTAGATTTAGCCAGTAGTCTATATTCTTGTTTTCTGATTGTAGGTAGGAGAAAACGGGAAAATCGAGGGTGCCGAGTTGATTGAAGACGGCCGAAACGCTGTCATCGCCGTTGTTGTCGTCGGCGATGTCTTGGGCTTCTGCACTTACGGCTGCCCGCCAGGTTGGTTCGTCCCATAAGCGTTCGGTTACGGCGATGGCGTTGGCATCGACAAGGAGGACGACGATTAGGGCGACGACGAATGAGATGCGGCGGGCGTGGACTCTGTAGATGGCGGAGACTCGGTCCATGCCATCATTAAACCAGCCTTCAATCTTGTCTCGAAACTCTTTGACGGAGTTGTCGCTGGCGGCAAGGAGGGCTAATAAGGAGGTCTTTGTATCACCCTTTGGCAGGGTATTTATCGTTTCTCTTATTATTTCAAATTCTCTTGCTGTCGGAAATAGGTTATTGTAAAGGGTTGATTCCAGAGTGTTACCCTCACCGATCCACTTGTCAACCTTGTCCTTAAATTGCTCAACGGAACCGCTGCTATCATTCAATATCTTTAATAGGGATGTTTTGGTTCCACCATCTGGAAGTGCATTTAGTTCCTTGGAGATTTCGTTTATATCTTTTGCTTTAACCTCTGGAAAGAGGATGTTAAAAAGGGTCAGCGAAAATGTCTTGGCGGGTATTCTGTCGGGTAGGAGCTGGCCGTTGTGCTTCCAATTGGCTACTTTATCCCTTAAGTATGTTGGCTGGGGGGCCAGGTTTTGGATGAGTGGGTTATTTTTCAATTTATCGAAATTACTGACTAACCCCTTGACTAATTTGCCTTCATCTGATTCGTCTGCGTCCGATTCGGTTGAGGTTAGCATGTCTCGCAGAACTTTTTCCAAATCTTTGGCTCGGTAGGCCCATAGTTCATCAAGTTTTCCGGTGATGGCCTGTACGATGTGGCTGAGAATGTAGAAAAAGACGATTAATCCAAGCGCTACTTCTAAAATCGTTGATAGGGTCATTTTTTTCCTCCCGCGCTCCCTTAATGGCTTAAAGAAACGCCATATGACTTGGCTTTTGAGAAAATCGCGTATTGTACAGTCTACAATAGTTGGGGGTGGTTTTCAAGGGGGGTAGAAGGGTAGTTTGAACGAGGCCGACAGGATGTCGGCGCTCCGTCAGTATATAGTTCGGCCGTTCTTTGTTTGGGGGTTAGATAGCGGGGAACTGGGACTATATGTTGGGTATGGACTGCGCCGGGCTATCCAACCCTGGTGTGGGTGAATGGAGGCTTGGGGGTTAGATAGCCGGGAATTTAGACTATGTGTTGGGCAAAGACTGCGCCGGGCTATCCAACCCCTACTTGGTGGGTGAATGGAGGCTTGGGGGTTAGATAGCCGGGAATTTAGACTATGTGTTGGGCAAAGACTGCGCCCGGCTATCCAACCCCTACCTGGTGGGTGAATGGAGGCTTGGGGGTTAGATAGCCGGGAATTTAGACTATGTGTTGGGCAAGGACTGCGCCGGGCTATCCGACCCCTACCTGGTGGGTGGCTCAGGGTTTTTCCAAAGTCGGAAAAAAACAGGAACAAAAAGCCTCAAACTGATAATATGGAGTTGAAACGACACCAAAATCAGAAGGAGGCTTAAATGGATCATATCACATTGCAACAAATCGAATCAGATGGAATTCTATTGGACCTGACAGCATTGTTAGAATTTTTAGCAAAAGTAGAGGATAAAAGGGCCAAAAGAGGCAAACAGTTTCCATTGGCGTATCTATTGACCTGGATAATCATGGCCAAATTAGCCGGGCAGAACAAACCATCATCGATAGCCCAATGGCTACGTTTGAGGTGTAAGATACTGGTGAGATTATTCCAGTTCGAACGGGGGAAAGTGCCATCACTCAATACAATCCGACGAACGTTGCAAGATAGCTGTAACCTAACAGATTTACAAAGTGTCCTATTGAGATTTCTACATCAGAGTTATGGTGGTCAGCAGAGTATGTTGATAGCCATTGATGGAAAGACACTCCGAGGAACTATTCCAAAAGGACGAACCCAAGGGGTGCATCTGTTAGCCGCTTACTTGCCTGATGAGGGAATCGTATTATGCCAGGTCACCGTCGGAAGCAAGGAGAATGAAATAGTTGCTGCGCCGACTGTGTTAGAAGCAATTGACCTGAGAGGCCGAGTTGTCTGTGGCGATGCGATGTTCACTCAGCGTTCTATCTCGGTTGCTATTCTATCTGGAGGTGGCGACTATATTTGGTTTGCGAAAGGTAACCAATCGACTTTACAAGATGATATTGAACGGTTTTTTGAGCCGTTACCTCAACGACCTGGCTGGCATCAACCAAAGATGGAACAGGAGATAGAACATACCTCCCGAAAAGCCCATCAACGATTGGAAAAACGAACATTGACAGTCATAGATGATAAAACGGGTTATCTCGACTGGCCTGGGGTCGAACGTGTCTTCAAAATTGAGCGTCAAGCTACCTGTCTAACAACTGGTAAGCTTCGCTCAGAGTCGGTTGTTGGCATCACGAGCTTGACATCTAAACAAGTTTCCACCAAACAATTGATGAGCTTAATCCAAAACTACTGGGGCATTGAAAACGGCCTCCACTATCGGCGGGATGTTACTTTAGATGAAGATGCGACTCGTATCTCTAGTCCTTTGATGGCTGAAGGGATGGCCACGCTGAATAATTTCATCATTGGTCTAGCTAGTAAATTGGGTCTGAAGAATCTGGCTTTTGCTCAACGTCTTTTCGATGCCAGTATCTCGGAAGCTCTCGCTCCTTTTTACTGACTTTGGAAAAACCCTGCTCAGAATGACCAAGGATTCCGAGTTGTGGTATATTTACACCAACATTTAGCAAAAGGCTATAGTCATAGTAAAAGGGAAATTCCATGAAATCTTTACTCAAAAAACTACAAATCGAACAAGTCAACCCCGGCGTTTGCACCGGGCCAAACGGCTGGATCGAAGACAAAAACGGCCGAAAACGAACCTCCTACAACCCCACCACCAACGAACCCATTGCCGCCGTCATCGAAGCCACCCCCGAAAGCTACGAAACCGTCGTCAAAGCCGCCCAGGAAGGCTTCAAAGTCTGGCGCGAATTTCCCGCCCCCAAACGAGGCCAACTCGTCCGCGACCTCGGCAACGCCGCCCGCGACCTCAAAGAGCCGCTCGGCGACCTCATCACCCTCGAAATGGGCAAAATCCGGGTCGAAGGACATGGCGAAGTCCAGGAGATGATCGACATCTGCGACTTTGCCGTCGGCCTTTCCCGCCAGCTATATGGCCTGACCATGCACTCCGAACGGCCGGGCCATCGCATGTACGAACAGTGGCATCCCCTCGGCCCAATCGGCATCATCACCGCCTTCAACTTCCCCATCGCCGTCTGGTCATGGAACGCCGCCCTGGCCGCCGTCTGTGGCGACACCATGATTTGGAAGCCATCCGAACTAACGCCCCTAACGGCCGTAGCCATGCAGCACATCTGCAACAGCGTCATGGCCGACTACGGCATCACCGGCCTCTTCAATCTGGCTGTCGGCGGGGCCGACATCGGCGAACGGCTGACCCACGACGAACGGCTGCCCCTCATCTCCTTCACTGGCTCCACCAAAGTCGGCCGTCAGGTCGCCCAAACAGTAGCCAGTCGATTCGGCCGTACCATCTTAGAGTGCGGCGGCAACAACGCCATCGTCGTCGCCGAAGATGCCGACCTGGAACTGGCAACACGAGCCATCCTCTTTGGCGCCGTTGGCACCGCCGGACAACGCTGCACCTCCACCCGGCGGCTCATCGTCCACGAATCAATCTTACCCGAACTAAGCGAAAAATTAGCCAAAGCCTACAAACAAATCCCCATCGGCGACCCCCTCAAAGAATCGACCTTGATGGGGCCACTCATCAGCGAAAAGGCCGTCGATGAGATGCAAAACGCTCTCCAAGAAGCCCAAGAAGATGGCGGCGACCTCATCCACGGCGGCTATCCCCGACCCGACATCGGCCTCAACTTCGTCGAACCCGCCATCGTCAAAATGCCCGCTCAGAGCAATATCGTCAAGCAAGAAACCTTCGCCCCCATCCTCTATCTAATGACCTACGACGACCTCGACCAGGCCCTGACCCTCCACAACGAAGTGCCACAAGGTCTATCCAGCGCCATCTTCACCGACAGCATGAGAACGGCCGAAGCCTTCCTAGCCACAACCGGCTCCGACTGCGGCATCGCCAACGTCAACATCGGCACCTCCGGGGCCGAAATCGGCGGCGCGTTCGGCGGCGAAAAAGAGACCGGCGGCGGCCGGGAAAGCGGCTCCGATGCCTGGCGTGCCTACATGCGCCGCCAGACCAACACCATCAACTGGAGCCGAGAACTCCCCCTGGCCCAAGGCATTTCCTTCGGCGACGATGGGTAGCGGCAAATATCCAATCGTGTCTAAAGTCTAATGAGCAGCCAATCACAAACCGCTAGCGACTTCATCGAGCAACTGTCAGCAAAGGCTTCTCCAGAAGAGTCAGCACCGCCTTTTTTCTCCGGCAGGGCGAAGTCGAAGATACCTTCCAGATTGCAGCGCTTTTGCTCAATGACTCACATAAACTAACACACAAAGCCGTCGGAAGCTGGCTACGTGAAGCTGGAAAGGTCAATCAATCCCGCCTCAAGGACTTCTTAAACAAGCATAGCAAAGATATGTCTCCTCCCGCCTTACGCCTTGCAGTCGCAAATTTCGACGAACCTACTAAAATACGGTACCTGAAAAGTTGAATTGCTAAACAGTTAAAAGTTAACCAAAAGGCGGCTAACTATCAAGACTACAACCGAACGTACTTCACAATTCATTATTCATTGTTCACAATTCATTATTTCTTTGCCCCTCCTCCTCATCCTCTTCGCCTGCACCCCCACCCCCAACACGGCCGTTCCCACCTCCGCCGCAACGGCCGACCAAACCATCATCGCCCTCTTCACCCAAACCCGTTTGCCCATCGGCGGCGCGGCCGGGGGCATTTCAGCCGCCGACACATCCCAAACAACCCCCATCCCCTTGACCAACACGGCCGTTCCTCCCACCAAAGACGGCTCACCACAATCCAGAGCCACCTGGACCATCACCCCCCGGCCAACCCTAACCCCAACGCCTTCCCCCACCAGCACCCCCTACCCAACCTCGCCCCCCATCGCCATTGGCGGGCCGCCCCCCGGAACGGCCGTTCCCCCCGCCGCCGCCCCCTTCGAGAAACCCATCGGCGTCACCAACATCCTCCTCCTCGGCAACGACGGCAGCCTCGCCAACAGCGGCCGCACCGACACCATCATCATCCTCTCCGTCAACAAAGTCACCAAAACCGCCTCCATGCTCTCCCTGCCCCGCGACCTCTACGTCTACATTCCCGACTGGACCATGGGCCGCATCAACACCGCCCTCTCCCACGGCCACCTACACAACTACGGCGGCGACGACGGCTTTGGCGGCGGTCGCCTGCTCAAGGATACCGTCCTCTACAACTTCGGCATCGAAATAGATTACTACGTCCGGGTCGGCTTCGACACCTTCAAACAGACCGTCAACCAGCTAGGCGCCATCGACGTCGTCGTCAACTGCCCCCTGACCGATTGGCGCATCATCCACCCCGACCTCGACCCCAACAATCTAGCCAACTACGAAGAGTACACCCTCGAAACAGGTGTCCATGAGATGGACGGCTCCATGGCCCTCTGGTACGCCCGCTCCCGCCGCACCACCAGCGACTTCGACCGCAACCGCCGCCAACAACAGATTCTCCGAGCCATCCTCGACAAAGGGCTAGACCTCAACCTGCTGCCCCAAGCCCCCTCGTTGTGGGACAGTTTCAAAGACGGCGTCGAAACAGACATGCCCATCAGCGAAATCCTAAACCTCGCCTCAATGGCCCCCGCCATCCGCGAAAACGGCATCCAACCCCTCGCCCTGCCCTCCAGCGCCATGCGCGGCTGGTCTGTGCCAGATACTGGCGCTTCCGTGCTGCTGCCCCAATGGTCAGTCGCCCAAAAAGTCTTCGCCCTGCTCCAACAGCCCCCCATCCTCAACCGGGCCACCCGCCCCCCCATCGTCGTTGAAGTCATAACCGACAATTGGGTCTGGTATCGACAAACGGCCGAAAATCTAGCCTGGTTCGGTTTCAGCCCCAGCTACACCTACGTCGAGAACCCACCCAGCAACCGCACCAGCCTAACCTACCACGGCGACAACTTCAAAGGCTCCTTCGACTGGCGCATGGCCTGGATTTTCAACCGCAACACGGCCGACATCACCCTCGACCCCACCCCCCACCCCGCCAACGCCGACTACACCATCACCCTCGGCTACGACTTCAACCCCTGCCGCCCCCTCCGCGAAGCCCCCCTAAGCGGAGAATAGTTAATTGGTGAATTGGTGAATTCGTGAATGGTTAACGAAAGGCGAAACGCTACTTCACAATTCACAATTCATTATTCCTCCGGCCGTTGCTTCCTATGATATGCTCGGTATCTTCGAGTGCCCTTCAGGGTACTCCCCATACTAGCCTAGGGTTTGCAACCCTAGGCGAACGAAGCCAGGTTAAAATCAAAAACGGAGTAGAACCGACCAATATGGTTCTACTCCGTTTTTTGGTCCCCCAACGCTCGGCTCCCCCTCAACTAAATTCAACCATCCTCATCCTAACAATCCTCTTCCTTCCTCCTCCCCTGTCGCATCATCGGCGATGTCACCAACCAGATAGGAACAAGCACCGTAACTATCATATTCCCATTATCAGTTCCTCGTAATAAAAAGCCTGCCACCAACATCACTGCTGCAAAAAATAACGCATGTTTAATCATTGTAATTTCCTTTTCCTAATCTAATATCATGAACCAATTAGACCATATTAGTCAAACTACCAAATTGGTCTAAAAGTTCTCAGTTTTTCATGTAAATCGAAGGGGAATTTTTTAATAGGGGATTATCCCTTGACTGTAAGTACTTTCTCTGGTATAATGTATGTATCTTAAGCAAAGAGGTGCAAATAAATGACTAAGAGAAAAGCAAGAATTCAAGAAAAATCACCAATGGAGAAATATACTTTCAATGACTTTTTGGTGCAATTTCCTAATGAAGAAAGTTGCCTAGAATGGTTGAAAGATAAGCGTTGGCCGGATGGGATTTTTTGCGACAATTGCCAAAAGGTAACGGGACATAGTTATACATCTTCTCGTAAATGCTACACTTGCCACGAATGCGGTTTGCATGTTCACCCAACGGCCGGAACAATCTTTCATAAATCCAGCACTGCATTAACTACTTGGTTTTACACCGCTTACCTTATCGCTCAAACTCGCGGTGGTATATCCGCAAAGCAAATCGAACGCGAAACAGGAGTTACCTACAAAACAGCGTGGCGGATGTGCAAACTTATCCGTCAACAACTTGACGAAAACAAAGACCCTTTTGGCGGGGAAGGTAAAGAGGTTGAGGTTGACGAAACTTACTTTGGGCCAAAATCACAAGAGGGTAAAAGGGGACGCGGTTCCGAACGAAAGGTTCCTATCGTTGGTGTAGTTGAGCGCGGCGGTAAAATTCATACCCAAGTTGTACCAAACGTTAAGAAAGAAACCTTACAAGCAGTTGTTGAGGAAACCGTTGAGCCAGGAACAACCGTTAATACCGATGAATGGCAAGGATACAACGACTTATCAAAATTGGGTTTTGACCATCGCGTTATTAACCACAATCTTAAAGTATACGTAATGGGCAATACCCATACTCAAACAATTGACGGATTTTGGGGGAATTTCAAAATGGGGGTTAAGGGAGTACATCACCACATCAGCAATAAATATCTACGTTTCTATCTTGCTGAACATGGTTTTCGTTACAACCATCGTAACGATGTTAAGCCGATGTTTCTTTCTTTTCTTGACCGCTTTGCTCTTGAGTCGGCTCACTTAAACGAGTAAAGATTTCATCAAACTCTTTTTTAGTCAGCTTTGATTTAATTTCATGTCCTAGAGTGGGGGTAAAATCCCACTCTATTTTTTTCTTCTTGGATTTCTTCTTGTTACCATTCATAACTATTCATCCATTGGTGTAATCAGGTCTGGATATAGGTAATTACCATCAAATTTTCCTATCACCTCAACATGACTTTTCCATAACTGTGCTAACATTTCATCAAAACCTGCGCTGGGCTTTATCTTAACAACGTTACCGTCGCTTTGTTCAAGTCCCATCGCATGTTCCCCGTCAGACAGATCGTCAGCATAACGCAATTGCCCCCTTACAGTTAATTCAGTATATGTGGCTGCTGGTTCACTTTCCGGCTTCCTTTTAGGAACAACCGATTGAATTTCCGCCCTGTTGCGTGTTAAGGCTGTGCGTTTTTTGGAGCTTGCAACGCCCACATGATCTACCTTGTCGCCATCTGGTGCTATATGCTTAACGGTGTTTACAAAATGTTGGTAGTATTCCTCGTCGTTAATATGTGCTTGCAGTTCTCCCTCTTTACCATCGTTAATTAAGTCTATTCCAAGCACAACTTCATCAATAACCGATTCTGGGGTAGCGCCAAATAGATTTGCTTGTCTTTCTTCATCCTCTGGTGTTACCAATCGAATAGACATTGCGAAGCTATTTTGCATTGGGGGTATCTCTATGGCTTTTCTGAACAATCTGTATTCAGCCCTGTCTTGTCCCCCTGTATATTTTCTATGCGTAAGACGTTGTACTGTCTTATTTATCAAAAGCATAGTGTTATCGAACCGCCTTTTGAATTCAGAGTAAAAGATTAACCCCGAACCAACGGCTTTGCCGCGCATTGTTAATAATATGCCGTCGTAAGATAGGCTATCGTCAAGAGTTCTTAGGTACATATCAAACTTAACTTGGTCTAATAACGCAAGCAAGTCTGAAAAAATTTTAGGAGGTGGATTACCTGATAGCCCCATGCCAATAATACGAGTTGCTTCTTGAAGATTGCCGCTTTGATAGGCCAATGAAGCCGCACTGCGATACAGTATAGAACGAGTTGGTTCAGCCCGTCCACCATCTGGAACAAGGTTAGCTGCTTGTAATTCTAAATCAAATGCCCTTTGTGCGTGGCCTATTGCGTCAATTGATTGCCCGCTGTCACGGGCAATCATTGCAAGGTGGGCGTATTCCATTGCCCGTTCGTGCAACTCTCGAACTGTACTCATACACGTTTAACCATTGTGAATGGACGACTGAATTCCACAACCACAATATAAGATGGTAAATCCTCTGGTGTATTCAAACGGTCTATCTTTTTCTGTACTGCCCGTTTTACTGTATTGCCCGGTTTCTCTTCTCTAATCCCCCTTATTTCACAATAGGCGTCTGTTCCATCAAAAATAAATGTATCGTCTATTTTATCACTACTACACAAAAAATAATCAATAGTTGTGCCGATTGAGGCTTCCAGAATAGCTGTAAATTCCGTCACTTCTTTTACAACGGGTAAACCTATCGCTGTTGCCCCCAGTTCAGTTGTTCTATTGTAGTTTCCTCCATGTGCGTTATGGAGAGATTGATTAACCTCCCCATCCCAATGAAGATGAAAACAAACATCAGAATTATCGGTCTTTACATCCATCTTTACACCCGTCGAATGACCTTGACTATCCAAACACACCATACAGGTTTCAATAAAATGACCTGCTGATCTAGGTGTTATTGCGGGGATTCCTTCTGAAAGGGAATCAAGATATATATTACCGCACGATGAATCTGACATTACAACCCCTTACTGGCAACTACTTACAGTAAGGGATATTGTATGCAAAATTCAACCTATCTCAAAATGCCATATATCCTATTTTAGTCTCTGGTAATTTCCTGATAGCGTTTATTTCCAATCTCAAACGCCCACATTTTATATATACACTGAATAATTACCTGGCTATCGTTCTTTTGCCCCCACTCGCGCTTTAGCTCGTCTAGGTGCTTTTTAGCCTGTTTGGGCAATCTGAATGATTTAATTGGGTCGTATTTTTCCGTATCCAAGTTATACCCTCGCCTACAATTGTAATACAATTGTAATACAAAAATGTGAAAAAAACAAGGGCATTATGGGAAATTCCTCACAATGCCCTTGTCTAAACTTGTGACTGTCGCTATGATTAATCCCACTCAAGGAAAAGAGGTAGGTTTGTAGGGTATGTTGCGACGATCACAAGCGAGCCAATACTACAGGGGTCGAATACTTTATAGGCTGGTCAGGCTGCTATTTATTTAGCCCTGAATACACGGCCGCATCTTGGGCAACGCCAAGATTGCCCTTTGCGTAATACTCGCGTGTATCCGTGATGCTTAATAGTCAAGGTGCTTACCAAGCGTATTATTTTTCGCATCTACGCACTCTCCTTATTTAATATCTCACCTTAATTTGTGGTGATGCACAAATTTAAGATGGTTAGCAAACCTACCTCATTTCTTTTCAGAAACGGGAGCTATCAATCAATTTAATTGTGGGTTAAAAGCAAGTTGGGGATATGCGTAGGGGGTTAGTTTGTGATGACAATTTATACGAATTGCTTGATAAATTCACTGCGTTCGTATATACTTGTCAATAGATAAACAAACTATTCCCGTGTCGTTTATCGCCCTGTTGCCGCCCTCTTGAGTGTTGTCCGCACTTAAGGGGGCGTTTGCTTTTACGCCATTTCTTTTAACTCATTTTACATAATATCCTATAAAAAAAGCGGGCTTGCCCTTTCGAGCTTGCCCGCTTAAAATATTTGAAGGTATTGTTGTACTCTCGCACATGCGTAAAGTATATCCTACTCACGCCGCGAGATCAAATAGCCTGCGGATAACTTCCCCTATCTACTTACAGTCAAGGGATAATCCCCTTTTAATATTCGGCCGTTCTATAATAATTAGTGACAAAACCCGACTATTTTCTTACAAACTCATCAACCTCTACCATCATCTCAACCAATCGCTGTTCCAGTTGGCCGTATTCGGTATAGCGAATTTCTAGCGGCAATTCCAGATAATCGCTGATTTTTTCAGCCCGCTCCAGCAGCTCCGGTTCCTGGTGCTGAACGAGATAGACAAGCCGTTTATAATGGCGGAAATAATCCTCTTTGAGTTGGGGAAATCTGTCCAGACCCAGCCCTTTCATAATCGTCCCCCGAAAGCCGCGAACGAGAAAATCGGTCAGGAAAAAGGTGCCGGGCTCTTCATCCATCATCTCATGAAAACCTTGTCCGGCATACATCTCATAGCAGTGCGGCCCCGCCACCCGCTCAATTTGGTGTTTCTCCAACAGCGCATCCAACGCCCCCCGCGAACCACAGTCCCCAAAGACCACAATCACCCGTTTATATTGGTCCCGCAGCCGAAGAAAGACCTTCTCAACATCCGGCGCAATTCGTTCAGGGAACATGTGGTCAAGGGCCGACACGCCAGCCACATCGGCCGTCCAGCCATGTCGCTCAACAATCGCCAACACCTCCCGCGCCAAGGCTCCGCAGATGATGAACAAGGTGCGATTCGGCCGTTCCTCCTCCGGCGATAAGCGTTGAACGGCCGTCTCTTCCGCTTCGGCCGTTCTGCGTCGGCGGCTCATACTGTAGCCCCCTTAAAATTAGTCTTACCCAAAGACGCAAAGGGAATAATGAATTGTGAATTGAGAATTATTCTCGTTCTCATCTGAACCCTTCCGGCAACAATATATTAAACCGCTCCCGAATCGCCCAATCCACCTCGGCCGTTATTCCCTCCGGCTCATGCCTCTTCAAAATCTCCTGCGCCTTTTGCCGCGCCCGTTCCCGCATATCCAAACTACCTTCATTCTCCCAATCATCTCGTCGCTGGCGGTCGCCCGTGTGGGGATAGTAATATTCGGTGTTCATCATCGCCAGACTTTGCTCGGTTCCCAGATAATGCCCTTCCCCCCGCGTCACCTTCTCAATCACATCCAGCGACAACGTCTCGTCCGTCACCTCAATCCCCCGCACCATCCGCATAATCGAGCCATTAATATCATCATCAATCACATACTGTTCATAAGCGATAGTCAGCAGCGACTCCAGAAATCCGGCCGAATGGTGAATGTAATTCGACCCTGCCAACGCCGCCGCCAGCCCTGTGATGCCCTTCTCATACCCCGCTTGCACATCCGGCACTTTGGAGTCGGTCAGGCCAGAGGAGTTATAAACGGGCAAATTGTAGAATTGGCCCAATTGGGCAGAAGCAGCGTGCATCATCGCAAATTCAGGTGCGCCGCCAACGAAGTTGCCCGTTCGTAGGTCAGACACGGAGGGGACATAGCCTAGAATCACGGGAGAACCCGGCCGCAGCAGTTGACAATAGACCAGCCCCGACAGCTCTTCAGCATTTATCTGCACCATCGACCCCGCCAAAGCCGCCGGACTAGTGGCCCCAGATTGGGGGGCCGAAGAGAGGAAAACGGGCATCTCCTGCCGAACCGCTTCCGTCAAAACATCCACCGTTTCTATCGCATAGCGCAGCGGGCTGACAGTCCAGCAGGTGACAAAAGAGACAAAGGGCTTTTCCCGCAATGCCTCAACGCCGCCCGCAATCATAACGCTCATCTCAATCACATCTCGCAGCGACTCAACCGTGAAGCAGTTGCCAGTGACATGCTTCGAGGTGTTGGTCAAAGCGGCATAATAGGTGTTGACATCTAAATCATCAATGGGAATATCGCGGGCCACACACGGCCGTAAATAGAAATGGATATTATCCAGCGCGTCCGATAAACGGCCGATTCGGGCCACATCCGCCAACGTCGATTCCCGCGCCCGCTGCGTTTCCAGGTCTAGCACCTTCACCGCTGCCCCGCCCGTGCCCATGTAGACCTGCTTGCCACCCAGAGTCATGGTGTGTTTCGGATTTCGGCCGTGCAGCACAACCTCATTCTGGGCCACCGCCAGCGCATCCTCAACCATCGCCGCCGAAATGTAGACCCGGTCATTGGCCTCATCCACCCGCGCCCCGGCCTTTTTGAACAAATCCCGACACTCTGAGGGCGGCACCTCAATCCCAATCCGCTCCAACACTTCGACCGAGGCATCATGGATTCGCTGAACATCCTCCTCCCTCAAGGGCTTATACCACCCCCCCGCCAACCCTGCCGGCGCCACCGGGACGGCGCTCTTCTTGTCCCTCAATTCTCGTCGCCTGCTTCGCCTACTCATCGTTCAATATCTCACGTAAAAAGAAATAATGAATAACGAACAATGAATTGAGAAGTAACTTCACCGTTCATTATTCCCTTTTCTAACCGCTGGTTGGGCATTACGAACAGGAACGGTTCGCTCCGCTTGCTGCAACTCAACCATCTGGTTCAAATGTTCAATATCATGTTCTATCAAAAGCTGCACCATAAAGCGCAGGGTTGTTTTGCCCATTGTCGCATGAACGGCCGGACGCTGCCACTGGCCGGGCGACAACGCCTTGAGCATCATAATCGTTTTAGCGCGGGCAACTTTGAATTGGGTTAGCTGCTCGGCCGTACTGCTAGTCTCATCAAAGGGGGTATCGTCCGGCCTGATTTCAGGAACCGTTGGGTTTGTCTCATCAATAATCCGCTGGAACCGGACATGGTTGGCCCCTTCCACATAGACGAGGTGGGTCAACACTTCTTGAATAGTCCAGCTTTCAGCCGACCTTAGTTCGGCCGACCCTAGTTCGGCCGTTTCCCCTGCCCCGTTCCCTGCACCAGCCAAGCCTGGCTCATCCAAGATATAGGCCATGTCTTTTAGGGTTGAGGCGAGTGCTTGTAATAAAACAATTCGTTTGGTCATGGTTGGTTATTCGTAAGACGTAATTCGTAATTTGTAACTGGCGGCGATTTGTTCAATTACTGATTACTCAATTACCAATTACAAGGACTTTGAAAGCTTTGGTCAATTCTTCGTGAAAGCCACCTTTCAAACAAGATGCGACACGCACAAGGATCATTATCCAAATTTGTGCCAAATGCACAAGGATTATTAGTTGTCTTTTGATAGATATATCTGTAATATATCAGGGAATGTGAAATGAAAATAGGCTCGTGGATGACATAGATAAAAATATTATCAATGGTTCCAAAGGATTGATAAACACAATATCTGCGTAAATCCGTTTCATCCGCGTCATCTGCGATTCCATTCCAACGACAAATATGAAACAACTATCTTACAGCGAACGTGCCTACAACATTATCAAGAAGAAAATCATCTCCCTGGAACTTGCGCCGGGGGCCGTGATTAATGAGGCTGCCTTGCAAGAGGAATTAGGTTTCGGCCGTACCCCCATCCGCGAAGCGCTCCAACGCTTATCGCTGGAAAAGCTGGTCAACATTATGTCAAGGCGCGGCATGTTTGTCGCTGGTATCGGTATCACCGACCTGCCCAAGCTGTTTGAGATGCGGGTGGTGCTAGAAAGTCTGGCCGCCGAACTGGCTGCCCGGCGCGGCAAACGGGAACATTGGCAGCGAATGTCGGCCGTTCTCGCTCAACTACCCGACCCCGACCATGCCGATTATAATGAACGCCTCATCGCCATTGACCAAAGCTGTCATGAGATAATCTACGAAGCAGCCGACAACCCATTTCTCACCGACACTCTAGCCACCTCTTATGCCCTCAGCCTACGCCTCTGGTACTTTTCATTGAGTCAGGTAGGCGACATGCGAGGCGCGGTAAAGGAACACCAACAGATTTTGGAAGCGTTGAAAACGGCCGATGAGGAAGAAGCGGCTCGATTAATGGGTCAACACATTCAGGCATTCCAGGAAGAGATTCAGACAGTCATGATAGGGACTTAAAAGAATACTCACGCAAAGAAGTAAAGGAAATTTCTCGCAAGAGATAATAGAAACCGGGTTTTTGTCAAAAACCTAGGAACGGTTTCTAAAACAGATAGAGGGAATGAAATGGGTCGAGAAAGACGGAAACGAGGCGGGGGCCGACGAGAGCGGCGAGCGGCGACAAATGAAACGGCCGTCGCAAAAATGGTTCAACCCCTCCATAACCTGCCAATTTACGAACTGGCAACCGAAGAGGGGATAGAGAAAATCCACAAAGCCTCGATGGAAATTCTATCAGAGGTCGGCATTGCCTTCCTGGACGACGAATCTCAAGCAATCCTGAAAGAAAACGGCGTTGACGTGCGGGACGACATCGCTTATTTTGACCCGGCCCAAGTCGAAAGTCTCTTAGAACAGGCGCCTTCCACCTTTACCCAACTAGCCCGCAACCCCAACAACAATATCACCATCGGCGGCAATCATCTCTGTTTTGCCCCCGTTTACGGCCCGCCCTTTGTCCACAATTTAGATCGGGGACGACGAGAGGCGATGTTGGCCGATTTCGACAACTTTGTACGGCTGGCCTACCTATCGCCCTACATCCACCACTCCGGCGGCACCGTTTGCGAGCCGACCGACGAGCCTGTCCATACTCGCCATCTGGATATGGTAATGAGTCATATCAAGTACAGCGACAAAGCCTTTATGGGGTCGGTGACTTCCGGGGTCAATGCCGACGACAGCGTTAAGATGGCCGAAATCGTATTTGGGGCCGAGAAAATCCGCCAGAATCCCGCCTTGCTATCGCTCATCAACATCAGCAGCCCCCGGCGGCTGGATGACCGCATGTTAGGGGCGCTCAAAGTATATGCCAAAGCCAATCAAGGCTTGATAATCACCCCCTTTATCTTGTCAGGAGCGATGTCCCCGGTTTCTGTTGCTGGCACAGTGGCCCAACAAAACGCCGAAGCATTGGCAGGCATTATCTTTGCCCAGATGATTAACCCCGGCACGCCCTGCGTCTATGGCTCATTCCAGACAAACATCGACCTCCAGAGCGGGGCGCCAGTCATGGGGTCGCCAGAAAGCCAGATTGCGCTCTACACCAGCGCTCAGATGGCCCGAAGATATAACCTACCCTTCCGCAGCGGCGGCATGTTTGCCAGCTCAAAAATCCCCGATGCACAAGCGGCCTATGAAAGCGTCATGGTGATGCTGCCAGCAATACTTGGCCGGGTTAACTTCGTCCTCCATGCCGCTGGCTGGCTGGAAAATGGGCTGGCGGCGGGCTATGAGAAATTCGTCCTCGACTGTGAGATGTTGGGCATGATGCACACCTTCTTGAAAGGGTTAGATGTATCGGACGAAGCCCTGGCAATGGACTCCATTCGCACTGTTCCACCAGGCGGCCATCATCTCGGCACCCAACACACAATGGATAATTTCCGCACCGCCTTCTATCGGGCAGAGCTATTTGATTACAACTCGGCCGAACAATGGACAGAAGAAGGATCGAAAACGGCCGCAGAACGAGCCAACACCAAATATAAACAACTCTTGAAAGAGTATGTTGCGCCGGAATTGGATACGGCCGTTGAGGAAGAACTACGGGCTTTTATGGCTAGGCGGAAAGAAGTTATTAAGCCAGAGTATTAAAGGAAGGAAAAGGAAATAATTAATTTGTGAATTCGTGAATTCTTAATGGTGGCGTGCGATGGTAAAGTGGAAAAAAGTCATTGAGCCAGAGTGTTAAAGGAAATCATTAGTAATCATTCGTAAACAAGTTTGCCCTTTCTCTACTGAGCAAACAAGCACGATGCTCAAAATCGCTAAGTTAAAAACCAACTGTAAATCACGAAAACTTGACTGCTTTATTTCTGAACAGACCCTATTGCGTTATCGGAGAGATTGAAATTGTTAACTAAAATCATCACGTCCACAGCAAGTATGCTCAGGGCTAGTTTAAAAGATAGTAATACCCCATCACCATTCGATAAAAATGAACATTATTCAAGAGTTTACCAACGAGTAATTGAAATACAAGCTGAACAATGCGATGCTATCAATTCACTATATAAGGCGGGGTTATTTCGACCAGGTTTTGCAGTCTTGCGAAGCGTTCTTGAAGCAATGGCAACTCTCATATGGATATCCACAAACATAGAACGATACTGCAAATTGTTTGAGTCAAAAAAACAACCAAACATGAGAGAAATCTTGAAAAGGATCGGATGGGAAGAAGAATATGAGGGAACCTTCCAGTATCTTTCAGGATTTGTACATGTTGATATGGAAAATGCTGAATTTTACCAAGAATATCTGCCAGGGCCAGACTCTTCTCAACCCTTTCCAGAAATACTTCCAGACTCAGAATCAGAATATTATATAATAGAGGCTCCAAAAAGCTCCCTATTACTAACTATTAAACCTATGTCCCGCGAAGAAGCTGAACGACAATATGGCCCCTACTTGGCGTCAAAGACTTTTGACCTTGTTGCAGCAGGTTTGCAGAAACTCTATGGTACTAACTATTATCAAGAGAATTGGTGGCAAAAAGAAGCTGCACAACTGTATACACAGCTTATTGTAAAACATCCTGAACTTGCACAAAAAATGCTTTGGTCAATTCAATAAAAACTAGTATAGATAATTCTAAACGTTCTGCCACAAGCAAACAAATAAAAAGCTAGGGGTTTCTGGTCTACGTAAACAATCATGACGCTCAAAACCTTTTATTTTAAGACACGAACAATTACTTAGTTTGTGAATGGCGGCAAAAGACACTGCTTTTGAATTGGTGAATTTTTAATGAGAGGTTTGAGATGGCGAGAGGCGATGACATTGAAGAAAGGCTCATAGATTTTGCTATTCGGATAATCAGAGTATGTCAGGCATTAGACCGCACGCCAGAAGAGCGGCACATTCGTGGACAACTATTGCGAAGTGGCACCTCACCCGCCCCAAATTACGGCGAGGCAAGAGGCGCAGAAAGCGGCAAGGATTTTATGCACAAGCTGAAAATTGTCCTCAAGGAACTAAACGAATCAAGAATCTGGCTCAAAATAATTATTCGGGCAAACTTCCTACCAGGAGAACGACTCGAACCACTCCTAAACGAATGCGATCAACTCTGCCGTATCATAAGTGCCAGTATCCAAACAGCTAGTCAGAAACAAAAAAATTAATCATTCACAAATTCAACAATTCAACAATTAATTATTTTATTTTGAAGCATTTACTAGAAGAAAATGACATCAGACAGGAGATAGTTTCATGAGTGACTTACCATCAAAAGCCCAGGTTGTCGTTATCGGCGGCGGCATTGTGGGGAATAGTTTAGTTTATCATCTGGCCCTGGAAGGTTGGAAAGAGGTGGTGCAGTTGGATAAAGGGCCGTTCCCTAATCCGGGCGGTTCAACCGGACATGCGTCGAATTTTATTTTTCCGGTTGACCATTCTAAAGAGATGACCCTGGTAACGGCCGATTCCATCAAGCAGTACAAAGAGCTAGGCGTCTTCACCGAAAGCGGCGGCATCGAACTCGCCCGCACCGAAATCCGCATGGAAGAGCTGCGACGACGCATGGCCTCCGCCAAAGCCTGGGGCATCGAATCCCACCTACTGACCCCCGAAGAAGTCAAAGAGCTGGTCCCCTTCGTCAATACCGACATCATCGTAGGCGCATTTTATACCCCCAGCGTCGGCGTCGTCGATTCGCTCCGAGCCGGAACACTAATGCGCGAAAAGGCGATGGAACTAGGGTCGCTGACCATTTCGCCCAAGACCGAAGTGACCGGATTAGATGTGGTAGACGGCCGTATTCACACCGTCCACACTGATAAAGGCAGCATCCAAGCCGACATCGTCATGATTGCCTGCGGCGTTTGGAGTCCCCGTATCGCCGAGATGGCTGGGGTCAATATTCCCCTAACGCCAGCCGTTCACCAGATGATTAGCGTTGGCCCCCTGCCCGTCTTCGAGAAAACCTCCAGCGAAATCGAATACCCCATCGTCCGCGACATGGACACCTTCTGCTATGAACGGCAGAACGGCAACGATATGGAAGTCGGCTCCTACGCCCACCGCCCCATTCTCATGGATGCCAACGACATCCCATCTATAGAAGCGTCGGCCCTCTCCCCCACCGAACTGCCCTTCACCGAGGAAGATTTTGAACAGCAGTTAGAAGAAGCCCTCGAACTGATGCCAGAAGTAATCGGCGACGAAAATGCTGGCATCCGCCACGCCATTAACGGCCTCCTCTCCCTAACCCCCGACAGCAACCCCCTCATTGGCGAAACAGAGGTCAAAGGGCTGTGGTCGGTGGCAGCCATCTGGATTAAAGAGGGGCCAGGCTTCGGCAAAGCGGCCGTCGAGTGGCTCACTCATGGCGCCTCCGAAATCGACATTCATGGAGCCGACATCGCCCGCTTCTATCCCTACGCCCAATCGAAAACCCACATTCACGGCCGTACCAACGAAGGCTACAACAAGACCTATGGCATCATCCACCCCCGCGAACAGTGGGAATCGAACCGCTATGTGCGGGTCAGCCCCTTCTTTATCAGAGAGAAAGAGCTAGGGGCCACCTTCTTTGAAACGGCCGGCTGGGAACGGCCGCAATGGTACGAATCGAACGCCCGCCTGATGGACGAATTCGGCGACAAAGTCAATAAACGGCCGCACGAATGGGACGCCCGCTGGTGGTCGCCCATCATAAACGCCGAACATCTGGCGATGCGCGACCGAGGGGCGATGGTCGACCTGACCGCCTTCGCCATCTTCGACGTCTCCGGCCCTGGCGCGCTCGACTACATCCAAAAAATGGCCGTCAATCAGATGGACGTGGCCGTTAATCGGGCCGTTTACACCCCCATCCTCAACACTCACGGCGGCTTCAAAGCCGACCTGACCATCGCCCGCACCGGGGTAGACAGCTTCCGCATCATCGACGGCGGTGGCGACGGCCATCGGGACAAAAAATGGTTCATGGACAATTTGCCCGACGACGGCTCTGTCACCTTCACCGACATGACCTCATCGCTTTGCACCATCGGCTTGTGGGGGCCAAAGGTTCGAGAAGTCTTGGAATCAGTCACCGATGATGATGTCTCCAACGATGGGCTGCCCTACGGCTGGACGAAATCATTCCGCATCAATGGCATTCCAGTCTGGGCCTTGCGCATCTCATACGTCGGCGAACATGGCTGGGAAATCTCGACTAACATGGAACACGGCCTCAAGTTGTGGGACACCCTATGGGAGGCAGGACGGCCGTTCGACATCGTGCCGGCCGGAATCGGCGTCTACGGCACAACCGGACGCCTCGAAAAAGGCTATCGTCTGATGGGCGCAGAGCTGGATGGCGAATACACTCCTGTTGAAGCAGGGTTAGCCCGTCGTTTGGTCAAGAAAGCGGACTTCATCGGCAAAGCAGCCTACCTGAAGGCACGAGAAGAAGGGCCAGCCGCCATTCTCTGCACCCTGACCGTCGAAGACCATACCTCAAAATCGGGCGTAAAGCGGTTCATGAACGGCAACGAGCCGATTCTAACCCTGGACGGCCAGCGGATTGTGGACAGCAAGGGTCGGGGTTCTTATGTCAACTCGGCCGGGGCCGGCCCCTCCGTCGGCAAACAGCTTCTTCTATCCTATCTGACACCCGAACTCGCCGTCGAAGGCACTGATTTGCTAGTGGAATATATGAATGAAACGTACCCGGTCAAAGTAGCCGTCGCCGGAAGTCGGCCGTTATTCGACCCGACCAACGAAAGGATGAAACAATAAAAAGATACCACAGAGAACACGGAGAAAAAGAAATCGGCTCATCAACAAATAGTGTGCCTGACAAACATTTCAAATGGTAGCTGTCATACCTGCGAAGGCAGGTATCCAGGGGGGCATAGTCTATATCAAATGGATTCCCGCCTAAGCGGGAATGACAAATCTGGCCCTCAGGCAACATTTAGCACACTAATTGGTGAAGACCCAAGAAATCTCTGAGGTCTCTATGTTTTCTGTGGTGAAAATTCGTAGATAAGTTGAACGACTTGTCATTCCGAAAGCAGCGGTCTAAAAAACCTCTCACCTTAACACAGAAAAAAGCGGATTGAGGAATCTGCAAGACGACCATTGCACCACACGTGACAGAATCTGCGCTAAAGATTCCTCTCTAATCGTAATTCAATTTTGAATAGTTGAAAAAATCCGTTCGGAATGACATTTTGCAGACTATAAAGTTGAACAAAGGATTGGTTCGTTTAACAATTATATTTACCTTACCCTCACGCCCTTTGCGTCTTTGCGCCTTTGCGTGAGTCATATTTAGGATTCAAAAATGGAAATACTAGTCTGTGTGAAACGTGTCCCCACCACCGGGGCACGCATCACCATAACAGAAGATGAACAAGACATCGTAACCCGTAATCTGGGCTTCACCATCAGCCCCCATGAAGAATGCGCGGTTGAAGAGGCCGTCCAAATTGTGGAACGGCTCGGCGGCAGCGTCACCGTCCTAACCTTGGGGCCGGACGAAGCCCAAAAGCAGCTCCGCGACGCGATGGCAGTTGGGGCCGACAGGGGCATCTTGCTCCAAACAAACGGCCGTGAATGGGACCCCATGTCAACGGCCAACGCCATCGTTGAGGCGATACGGGCCGAACAGGCGGCGGGCCAATCGTTCGACCTGCTCCTCTTTGGCAACGAAGCGGCCGATTCCGGCGGTTATCAGGTCGGCATTCGGGTGGCAACGGCCCTGGGAATGCCCTGTATCGCTGGCATCAAAGCAATTGAAATTCAAGACGATGGCAAAGTCATTGCCCGCCGGGAAGCTGGCGGCGGCTGGGAAGTGTACGAACTGCCCCTTCCGGCCGTTCTCACTGTCAAAGAAGGGCTGAATCTACCCCGCTATCCTTCCGTCCCCGGACGTTTACGGGCTAAGAAGAAACCATTGCAAACGGCCGAACCAGAAAAAACTGGCAGCGGCCTGGAAATGATTCGGCTCAAAACCCCGCCAGACCAGGGCAGCTCCGTCCAAATTTTGGGCGACGGCCCCGAAGCTGTCCCCCAAATTGTGGGCGTGCTACAGGAGTTAGGCTTACTATGATTCTCGGACTAATCGAACATGACCGGGGCCAATTAAGCCCCCAATCCTTAGAGATGTTAACCCTGGCTCGTGGGGTGGCGGCTGGCACAGGCAAAACGTTAGCGGCCGTTCTCCTCGGCAAAGAGGCGGCAGGTATCATCCCCGAACTCGGCGCCTACGGCGTATCAACCGCCTATCATGTCACCCACGACGCCTTGAGCGACTACGCCCCCATGGCCTGGGCCGAAAGCGTCATCCAACTTGCCGCCGCTGAAAGCCCCGAAGCCATCATGGCTTGCGGAACCGACCGGGGCAACGAAGTCATGGCCCATGTCGCCGCCCGAATGAACGGGGCCTTAGCTGCCAACTGTATCGAAGTGACGCCGGGCGATGATTATCTCCTGACCCGTATTCGTTGGGGCAGCAGCTTGTTGGAAGAAGCCCGTTTGAAAGGCGACCCGAAGTTGTTGACTGTGGCTCCGTTAGTCATAACAAGTGAAGAAGCGGAGGATGCGGTGGAGACGGCCGTTCACCCCTTCACCCCCACCCTCGACGCCAAAGATTCGGCCGTCCAAATAAAAGAGCGCGTTCAGCCAGAAAGCGATAAAATTAATCTAGCCGATGCCCGTGTCGTCGTCAGCGGCGGTCGGGGCGTTGGCAGCGCCGAAAATTTCGGTATGTTGGAAGAATTGGCCGACTTATTAGGCGGCGCGGTCGGCGGGTCGCGGGTAGCAACCAATCTCGGCTGGCGGCCCCACTCCGATCAGGTCGGCCAGACCGGAACCCGGGTCGCCCCGGATTTGTACATCGCCTGCGGCATCAGCGGCGCCATCCAACATTGGGTCGGCTGCAAAGCCTCAAAAAATATCTTAGCTATCAACACCGACTCCGAAGCGCCAATGGTCACCAAAGCCACCTACGCCGTCACAGGCGACTTGCATAAAGTGCTACCAGCCTTGATTGAGGAGATTAAACAGAAGAAAGAAATTTCAAGCTAGACGATAAATTATAAATAAACTATTAGCGGCGAATAGAGAATGGTAAGCTAGAGGGAACTAACAGATATATAAGTTTTAAATACTATTAAGTGTTTGGCGATTTGTATCATAATCTAAAAGATTCAAACAAACCGTCAAACCAGTCAGTGTCTTGGATAGCGTTTTAAACATGGAATCCGCGACACACTTAAGGGAGACTTAAAAAATGACAAAACTTTATAGATTATCAACACTTTCTTTGCTCTTGGTAACAATATTAATTTTAACAACCTTAATAGCCTCGTCCCAATCAAATGAGTCAGGTACCACAAATTGTTTGGCTGCCAGTGGGAATTTCGAACTGTGCGATATAGGACAAACTTATACCCAGGTTTCCCCTTATTCGGCATCCGAAATTACAATTACCAACGATCATAGCTCTCAAACCCTAACAGCCAAAGTTGATTTCTACTGGTCATATCACCCGGATATCATTAGCACTCCGCAGAATGATGCGTTGGCCTACAGTATCACCACGGCTCCAATTCCTGCCCAAGGGCAAAAGATAATTGACCTAATTAATCCGTTAGATCCTACCGACCCAAACTCCTTGCTGCGTGGCACATTTAATGTCGTCGTGACAAGCATAAATACGGGCGGTAAGCTGCAACCCACAAATACGACGTTTACTGTTATAGCCAAAACCCGAGATGCTGATGGGAGTTTGCCTAACTACGAGGACAGTTACTCAGCCATTCGCAGTTCTGAAGTTGGTACATCAGCCAGCATCTCTGAAGTCTATAATAACGCAAGCCGGAACGGTCAAGTGTGGTGGAGTGAGATCGTCGTGCAAAATCTTTCCTCGGCTCCCAATACCGTCACCATTTCATTAGACCCGGCTGCCGGCGGAAATACATTGTCGAACAATGAGGCAACCCTTCTACCTTACCATTCTAGGGTGTTTCTGGTCAGTCATCTGGCCTTTGATGTCAACAAATATGAACATGATGGCACATTTGCGGCAACCGTAAATGGTACTGGCGATTTAGCCGTGACGGCCAGCCATTTTAGCCTGGATGGTAACGGCCAAACGGATGCCCTTGAACAGGTTCGTCAAACTAGTAATGGGGGAGCGGCTGCCACACACTATTTACCAGCTATTACCGCGCCCAATGTAGCGTTCGACTGGGATAATACCCAGCCACCGGGGCTGCCTGGTAGTGATTATGGACTTTCTTTCAGTATCAGCACCGAGGCCCGAGACAAAGATGATGGGCCTGGCAATGATCCCTATTATCCAGACACGCCAGACTGGGTGGTGGACAAAAACTGGTATTTTTGGAGCACGAATTATAGTTTCTGGGTTAAGGCCTGCAACGACCCGCTTTATATTCCCATGATCTGGGCTTTTGACACAATACAATGGCCTAATAACATTAAGCTGCCGTCAAACTGTAGCGGCCGTCCGCTCCTGTTGGCTAATGAACCTGACCTTGGGGGTCAGGCAAATATGAGCATTGACCAACTTGCACGAATGACCTACGTTTATCGTGATTGGCCTGGAGAGCTTTATAGTCCGGCCTTCAACTGTTATTCACGAACCAATAGTGCAGCCTACAACTACCGCTGTCCTAGCAGCAACAAATATTTTGACAAACTGGTCACAGCCTATGAGGCTCAGAATCGCTGGGAACAGGGCGACGCCTGGTCCCTGCCTTATGATGGCCTGGCTATACACGTATACCTACCTGAACCAGAGTGGGATGTCTACTACCCTGAACTGCCAGCTCTAATGGCTGAATGGCAAACCTTTGCTACTTCACGGGGCATGGACATAATGGTTACAGAATATGGCATCGACCCGAATACGATGACCGAAGCCGGTTCGAAAGAGTTACGAATAGCCAGGCGGGTTTCTGATTTGACGGATGCGTTGCAAGCTGGACTTGTCAATCCCAAGAAATTAATCTGGTTCCTCCATGCGAGAAACTCACAGGATGATAATGAGTTCGCGCGGTTAGCCCTGTTTGTCTATGATTACATAGGTCCGCCAGGAAATATATTGAGTTGTTCTTATATTATAAGTGGGGAATGTCAGCCTGCTTCTCCTGTTGGAACAACATGGGTTAGCTGGGTCGGCACCGAAAACGAAGCAATGCTACCTGAAATCGATGCCTTCACTGCGGACAGTAAGCTCTGGACCTTTGATGCCACTTACTCGAATGCTCCCTGGCGGGAAAATAACACAAACATGGTGGACATATATCCATACGGCAATACGCCCTGCACGGCCAATCCCAACCCAAGCATACCGTGTACCTTTGACACTCGTAACATTATCGTTCAACCCAATGGCATGACAACTGATTCCATCACAGCCTATGGTAAATACTGGAATTTTGACATTACTAACGGCTACCAACCCGTAGCAGGTAATGGCAATGATTTGGAAGAAATAGAACGATACAACTACTATGTAGATGATAATCAAAACCCAGTCTATGGTCCCTGCTATTCGAATCCCAATCCGGCTATGCCCTGCATCTTTGACACCCGTGAGATTTTTGTCAATTCGAGTAATGTGAGAATTGAATCTATCACAGCCTACGGTAAATACTGGAACTTCAATATTGATACTGGTTACACTCCCTTTAACAGTAACGGCGATGAATTAACCGATGTAACCCGATACTTTGACGACTCCATTATCAACCCTGATTTACGGCCCTGCAATGCAAATCCCAATCAAAACACCCCCTGTACCTTTGACACCCGTAACATTATCGATCAGCCTAATGGTGATAAGATTGAATCCATCACCGCCTATGGTAGATACTGGAACTTTGACATTAACAACAATTACAATCCCTTTCCTGATAATGGCAGTGTTTTAACCAGTATAAGCCGATACTTCGACAACAGCACTAACCCTCAATTACGTCCCTGTAATGCGAATCCCAATCAAGGCACGCTCTGCACATTCGACTCACGAGAGGTTCAACTCAACCCTGATGATACAAAAACTGAGTCAATCACAGCCTACGGTCGGTATTGGGTTTTTAACGTCTTGCCTAATGGTGGTTTTTCAGTTATCGCTAGTGGTAGTTTGCTTGATGTGCTTCGGTATGGGAACGTTCCCTGTCGGGACCAGCAAACCGCCGGAGCCTGCAATCTTGATACACGCTCCATTTCTGTCGGTGGAAACGGTCACTTGATTGAGTCAATCACGGCCTATGGCCGATACTGGAACTATGACATTGAGGATGGCTATCTGCAATTGGCTGGCAATGGCTCGGATTTACTTACTGTGCCCCGGTATGCATATGTAGATATAAATAATTCGAATAACAATGGTCCTTGTGCAGAATTAGCGCCTTACAGCTGTACATTTGATACACGTTTAGTTTATTTCGATCCATGGGTAGGAACTAGGATCGAGTTCATCACTGCATATGGTAAGTATTGGAAATACGATGCCAACGACGGTCATAGCGTCTTAGAACGTGGGGAATTGACAAGCCTGCCCTGGTACAATGATGGTCCCTGCGATGCCAATCCCAGTCCTGCTACCACACCTTGTACTTTTGACACGTATATAGTTGTTGGTCAACCACCCGGTCAAAAATTTGAGTTTATAACAGCTTATAACAAGTATTGGATATACGCTTATGCATCACCTACAAGCACACCAACTCTTGAAGAAACAGGGTGGTTGGACAATGACGCTTTAAACATCCCAGCAACAATACCTGGCCCTTGTCCAGCATATTCAGCTGAAGAAGGAGATCCAACCACGTGGTGCACGTTAGATACCCGTGCTTTCTTCAATATAGGCTGGTGAGTGTGCCTAAGTCAAACTAATGTATGGTTTTACTGGTGCGTCAATTTTATGTTAGTAAGCATATAATCACATTGGCTTAGAAACCAAATGACAACCTATCAAATTCTCTATTGGCATGACATCCCCGTTCAGGTACGGGCTGGCGGGCGGCGGGACCGGGTAAGCGTTCCCCTACCCGACCGATTCCAAGAAGCGGCGGACAAGGCGGCGATGCGGGCAAAAATGACTAGCTCTGATGCCTATATTGAAGGCCTTCAATGGGGCGAACGGCAGGAACGAGAAGGAACGGCCGAACAAGTCGCCCAAACCATCGCCGCCGAACTAGAGGCCCAATTCGAGAAAATAGACTGGCGCGGAACGGCCGATAAATTACTCAGCAAATCATAGAAACGGGGGTTTTCAGAAAACCCCCATTTCTAAAGCCAGACATATTTATACAACTAGCACAAACTATAAAATCATTCATTAGTCAGCCCGCCCATACGCGAGGCGTTCGTGTTTTGTTAGAATTTGGGATAATGAAGGAGGAAAAATAATGAATTGTGAATAACGAATAATGAATTGTGAAGTAATTGTCTCATTCACAATTTACCATTCTAACTTCATTATTTTGCACAGAAAGAAATAATGTCAAACACAAACGGCACAGCCCCCCAACACCTCGTCATCTTCATGCCATCCGGCCGTCGGGCCAGGATTGAGGCCGGAGCGACGGTGTTGGATGCTGCCCGGCAGATGGGAGTTGATATTGAGAGTATTTGCGGCGGCCGTTTAACCTGCGGCAAGTGTCGGGTGCATGTCGAAGAAGGACTGTTCCAGAAGCACGGCATCACCTCCCAGGCCAACCATCTGACCCCGGCCGGAACCGAAGAATGTGACTTATTAGCCAAGATGGAGGGGCAGAACGGCACCAGCCGCCTTTCCTGCACTGCCCAAGTCACGGGCGACATCCTCCTCTTCGTCCCCGAAGAGAGCCGCGCCCAAAAGCAGATTATCCGCAAATCGGCCACCGAGCGGGTCATTGAGGTAGCGCCCTCCGTACGGCAGGTCTATGTTGAGGTAGAAACGGCCGAACTCGGCGAACACCGGGGCGATTGGGGCCGCTTGCAAGCCGCTCTGTTTGACCAATGGCAGCTTACCGATTTAACCATCGACCTACCCACCCTGCGCCGCCTCCAAGCCACCCTCCGCAAAGGCAAATGGGCCGTCACCGTCACCCTTTGGCAAGACCAAGAAGTGATTGACGTCAAACCTGGCTACCAGGAAGGCGTATACGGACTGGCAGTCGATATCGGCAGCACCACCATCGCCGGGTTCCTCTGCGATTTGCGAACGGGCGAGCTGTTAGCAACCGACTCAACCATGAACCCCCAGGTCGCCTATGGCGAAGATTTGATGAGCCGCGTCTCCTATGCCATGACCAATAACGATGGACTAGACAAGATGCACACGGCCGTTATTGAAGCAATCAACAAACTGGCCGCCCGCGCCGCCCGCTCGGCCGGTCTCCAATGCCGCCATATTCAAGAAGCCGTCTTCGTGGGCAACACAACCATGATGCACATTTTGCTCGGCATCAATCCCATCGAACTTGGCGGCGCACCATTTGCCTTAGCCAATCGGGACGCAATCGATGTCAAAGCCCGCGATTTAGGGCTGCGGCTCCATCGCGGGGCCAACGTCCATGTCCTGCCAGCCCAAGCCGGCCACGTCGGGGCCGACAATGTCGCCGTCCTTATCGCCGAGGAACCATACAATCAGAATGATTTGGTCTTAACCGTCGATGTCGGCACCAACGCCGAAATCGTGCTGGGCAATCGGGCCTGGATGTATTCCGCTTCCAGCCCCACCGGGCCAGCCTTTGAAGGCGCTCAAATCACCTATGGCATGAGAGCAGCCCCCGGCGCCATCGAGCGAGTTCGTATCGACCCCACCACCAAACAAGCCCATTTCCGGGTTATTGGCGAAGAACGTTGGTCGAATGAATGGCAAATCGGGTCAGATTATCCACTCGAAGAACAGCCAAACCATTTAGCGGCCGGAATTTGTGGCTCTGGCATCATCGAAGCGGTAGCGGAGATGTATTTAGCCGGAATTTTGCAGCCAGACGGCCGTTTTGACCCCAACACCAACCACAAACGCATCCAATGGCGAGGCCGAAAAGGCGCTTACATCCTCGCAACGGCCGAACAAACCACCACTGGCGAACCCATTCTCGTCACTCAAGACGATGTCCGTAACATCCAACTCGCCAAAGCCGCCCTGTATGCCGGGGCCAAGCTGTTGATGAATCGGGCGGGTGTGACGGCCGTAGACCGCATCGTCCTTGCCGGGGCCTTTGGCAGCTACATCGACCCCAAATACGCCATGATTCTGGGCCTGATTCCCGACTGCGCCCTAGACAAAGTCCATGCCGTTGGCAACGCGGCGGGCGACGGGGCCAGAATCGCCTTGCTCAACCGCCATAAACGGCAAGAGGCCCAGCAGATTGCCCGTTGGGTAACCTATATTGAAACGGCCGTTGACCCCCAATTCCAAGATGAGTTCGTCGGGGCCATCCACCTCCCCCACGCCAGCGATGCCTTTCCCCATTTGGAAGGAATACTGCCAGAGGTAGTGGCGGTAGTTGAGGAGAAACGGAAGAGAAAAAGGAAAAGGAAAAGAAATAGTTAATTGCTGAATTGCTGAATTCGTGAATTATTAACGAAATCCCAATTACCAATTACGTTTTACGGATGTAACTAGACAGGTCTCTCTCGACTGTCATACCCGCGAAGGCAGGAATGACGTGTATAGTTACTTACGGATTATGCATTATTAATTACTTTTTTGAAAAGGTGAGATATGAGCGACGAAGAAGAAGATATTATCCTTGAAGAGTTATCTCTGGAAGAGCTGTATGAATTGATGATGGACGACCTCTACGACGGTTATGCCGAAGAGATTGAGGAGGAAGTCCATGAAGCGCTGGGGCGGCAAATCACGCCCTATGATGTCTTGACCGACGGCCTGGTGGCTGGCATGGACATCGTTGGTGTTGATTTCCGCGATGGCATTTTGTTTGTGCCAGAAGTGTTGATGGCCGCCAAAGCCATGAAAGCGGGGATGCACATTTTACGGCCGTTACTGGCCGAAACTGGCGCCCAACAAATCGGCACAATGGTCATCGGCACCGTCAAGGGCGACATCCACGACATCGGCAAAAATCTAGTCGGCATGATGATGGAAGGCGCTGGCTTTGAGGTCATCGACCTCGGCATCAACAACTCCGTCGAGGATTATCTGGCCGCCATCGAGAAACACCAGCCCGACATTCTCGGCATGAGCGCCCTGCTGACCACCACCATGCCCTACATGCGGGTCGTCATCAACGCCCTCAAAGAGCAAGGCATCCGCAACGACCTCATCGTCCTCGTCGGCGGCGCTCCGCTCAACGAAGCCTTCGCCGAAGACATCGAAGCCGATGCTTACTGTCGTGATGCGGCCGTTGCGGTCGATACGGCCAAGAAGTTTATGGATATAAAGAGAGCGAAGATTAGTGCGTAAAACGTAATTCGTAAAACGTGATGCGTAATCGGCCGTTTTCCGCAACCTAGGCAACATTTACGGTCGAACCCCGCCGGGCGATACAATCATCCAGCTACAAAAATACGCATCATAAATGATGCTAATCTTTTCCAACCTACATTTCACCGAACGGCCGTCCAAGTGCCATTTATGGTACGCATTTTGTAGCCCGGTTATTTATGACCGGGCGGACATACGTTTTACGTTTCACCTTTTACGCATTAAAATCCCTACATGAACCAACTACAACAACTCCTAGAAACTGAATCCCATCTCCTCCTCGACGGCGCTATGGGAACCATGCTCTTCGCCGCCGGATTACAATCCGGCGACCCGCCAGAAGAGTGGAACGTCCTCTATCCCGAACGGATTACGGCCGTTCACACCGCCTACATCGAAGCTGGCTCTCAGGTCGTCCTAACCAATACCTTTGGCGGAACCCGCTACCGGCTCAAACTCCACAACTTGCAAGACCGGGTAGCCGAACTGAACCGGGCCGCCGCCCAAAACGCCAGAAAAGCGGCCGACGCCGCCCCCCACCCTGTTGTGGTGGCCGGGTCCATGGGGCCAACGGGCGAACTGCTCAACCCAATGGGAACGATGTCTTTTGAAGAGGCCAAAGCCGCCTTTGCCGACCAAGCCGCCGCTCTAACTGAGGGCGGGGTCGATGTGCTTTGGATTGAGACAATGAGCGACTTGAATGAAGTCAAAGCGGCCGTAGAAGGCGCTCGCTCAGTCAGCGACCTGCCCATCACCGCCACCATGAGCTTTGACACAAACGGCCGTACCATGATGGGCGTCACCGCCCATCAAACGCTTGAAACCGTCCAAAGTTGGGGCGTTCTCGGCGTTGGCGGCAATTGTGGCAACACCCTGGCCGAAACATTCAACGCCGTACAATCCATGCACGCAAACGACCCCAAAGTCATCCTCATCGCCAAGCCCAACGCTGGCATCCCCCGCTGGGTCGGCAGCGATTTAATCTATGATGGCACCCCGGAAATCATGGCCGATTATGCCCGCAAAATGGCAAGCGTCGGAGCCAGATTGATTGGCGGCTGCTGTGGCAGCACCCCCGACCATATTCGAGCCATGGCCCAAGCCTTAAAAGACCCCTTACCCGTTGTAGAGGTGTCAACCGTCCAAACATCCAATAACGGCAAAGGGACGAAAACGGCCGCTAGACCAAAACGAAAACGACGACGCAGCCAGAGGAAAAAGGAGAGGTAATTGGTAAATAGTAATTAGCAATTGGGCATCGTTTGACCGTTTCTAATTACAAGTCACCAATTACTAATGACCCAATGATAAACGGCCGAAAAGTAATCGTCGTCATGCCTGCCTACAACGCCGAGCGCACTTTGCGGCAAACATACGACGAAATCCCCCACGAAATCGTTGACGACGTGGTGTTGGTCGATGATGCCAGCCAAGACCATACCGTCCGAGTTGCTGAAGAGCTAGCCATTCACACCATCGCCCACGCCCAAAACCGAGGCTATGGCGGCAATCAGAAAACCTGCTACAAAACTGCCCTCGAACTGGGGGCCGACATCGTTATCATGCTCCACCCAGACTATCAGTACACGCCTAAATTGATTCGGGCGATGGCCTCGCTCCTCAGCGAAGGACTCTTCGACTGCGTTCTCGGTTCCCGCATTTTGGGCGTTGGGGCGCTGCGGGGCGGGATGCCGATTTACAAATATATCTCAAACCGGGTCTTAACGGCCGTTCAAAATCTCATCATCGGCTACAAGCTCTCCGAATATCACACCGGCTACCGGGGCTTCACCCAGGAGGTTCTGCAAGCCTTACCCCTTGAATCCAATTCCGAAGATTTCGTCTTCGACAACCAGATGCTGGCCCAAATTATCTACGGCGGCTACCGCATCGGCGAAATCACCTGCCCCACCCGCTATAATGAAGATTCATCCTCGATAAATTTCGGCCGTTCCGTCATCTACGGCCTCGGCGTCCTAAAAACGTCCATGATGTTCCGACTGCAAAAATGGGGCTTGGCGCGATCAGAGATATTTTCAAACGTTGAAGCAAGGGGCAAATAGCAATTATTTTTTTAATCTGCGGCAATCCGCCAAATCCGCGTTATCCGCGATTCTATTCCACCTTCACAGGAGATACCTATGGCAGAAACCATCATCAGTTCCAAAACCAAAACCGTCATCATCGGCCCTGACCAGCCCTTCACCATCATCGGCGAGCGCATTAACCCTACAGGCCGCAAACTGCTGGCTCGCGAAATGGCCGCCGGCGATTACAGTCGGGTCATCAAAGATGCCGTCGCCCAAGTTGAGGCCGGGGCGCACATGCTCGATGTCAACGCAGGCATCCCCCTGGCCGACGAACCCGCCATCTTGGCCGAAGCCATCCGGGTTGTCCAGTCGGTGGTCGATGTCCCTATTTCAATCGACTCCTCCATCGTCGCCGCCCTGGAAAGCGGCCTGGAAGCCTACGAAGGCAAGCCCTTATTGAATTCGGTGACGGGCGAAGAGGAGCGGCTGGAGGTGGTTTTGCCGTTGGTAAAGAAGTATGGTGCGGCCGTAATTGGCATCTCCAACGATGAGACAGGCATCTCCGAAGACCCCGATGTCCGCTTTGCCGTCGCCAAGAAAATCGTCGAACGAGCAATGGATCACGGCATTCCCAAAGAAGATGTCCTGATTGACCCACTGGTCATGCCCATTGGGGCCATGCGCTATGCCGGACGACAGGTATTTCACATTGTCGGCCGTTGTCGGGACGAATTAGATGTCAATACCTGCTGCGGGGCCAGCAATGTCTCCTTTGGCTTGCCCCAACGCCCTCCCCTCTCCGGCACCTTCCTCGCAATGGCAATCGGGGCAGGCATGACCAGCGCCATCACCAACCCCATCGAACACGAAATTAAACAAGCTATCCTGGCCGCCAACGTCATGATGGGCAACGACGAAAACTGCACGACCTGGATTGCTGCCAGCCGACCCCAAACAACAGAAGGAACCAATGGCAAAAGCGGCCGTAGAGAGCGGCGAAGCAGAAGAAATCGGTAACGCTCACCCCTCAACTAGAGACCCTCAAATTGAGGCCCTCAAATTGAGACTCTTAATTTGAAGCCCTCAGTTTGAGGCCCTCAGTTTGAGGCCTTCTAAAAGGAAACAAAGATGGATTTAGCCTCTTTTTCTTCTTCACCAGAATTTATCGAGCGCATGAGCCAACTGATGGCCAGCGGCAAACTGAAGCTGCCGCCGCCAATCTTCACCGATATGGAAGGGGAATTTCTCGATTTAGACCTGGAAGCCAAAACGTTGACAGTACGCTTCCCGGTTTTGGAACGGTATCAAAACCCAATGGGTTACATGCAGGGCGGCATGATTGCCGCCGCCATCGACAACGCCATTGGCCCGCTCAGCTTCATAGTTGCCAAACCCAACGTCACAAAAACAATGGAACTGACCTACCTACGACCCATCCCACCCCGGATAGCCGAAATCACAGTAACGGCCGCCTACGATTCCCAGAACGGCCGTGAACTCATCTTTGTCGCCGATGTTCTGCGCAGCGACGGCTCCGTGCTAGCCCATGCCCGCACGGTGAATGTGTTATTGAAGCGAAATTAGAAATTCTACATTACCAAATAAGTAAAACCTCTGGTATATTTCCTGGCCAGAATTGATGAATACTAATTCGTGATAATCTAAGAAACCTGGGAGTAAAATTACGGGAGTTGTCCATATGAATGAACCCAATCAGTTCAAAATCATTCGGAAAATACTTGGCGCCATTGGCCTTTCCAAAAACCAGATTAATGAAATCATAGAGACCATTCAATCATGGTTGAATAGCGATGAAGAATCGGTCGCAGAGCCATCGTTTCCCTATTTCCAGCGAGACAATTTTCTTTCAGCAGCCGAGCATAATTTTTTCAAAGTTTTGCAAGCGGCCACCTCAGATTGGGCAATCATCTGTCCCAAAGTTAATTTGGGCGACTTATTCTACGCCAGCACAGGAGACTACGGCCGTAATCAAACCTATCGAAACAAGATAGCCCGCAAGCATGTCGACTTTCTACTATGCCACCCATTAACAATACAGCCTATGATGGGTATCGAATTAGATGATAAAACCCATAAACGTTCTGACCGCCGAAAAAGAGACAAATTCGTAGACGGCGTATTTTCTGCCGCTGGCCTTCCCTTGATTCATGTAATAGTTCGACCACATTACAATGTTGAAAAATTGCGTAAACACCTTGAGACACAGCGGAAGATGGAAACAGTAAGCGAAGTGGCAACGACTGCTCCCGACCAACCTCTCTGCCCGGATTGCAAAACTCCGATGGTTTTACGGACAGCAAAACGCGGCAAAAATGCTGGCAATCAATTCTGGGGATGTACAAACTATCCCAAATGTAAAGTCATTGTTTCACAAGAAATCGAATCGGAATGATACTTCGGTCAAAACGGAATCCCTACAAAGGCAGACCCCTTTTTAAGGCCGTTTTAATTCCCCAAAAATTCCATTAAGCGTTTTTCAAGCGTTTGAACCCTATACTGATAAGCAAGCAATGAAATAAGTGTGGCAAGCCAAAAAGACCAGCTTGAATCAACGCTGTAAATTGCATCATCTTATTGAAAATCTAACTTAATACGGAGGTTTATAATGGGTCAACTAAACACAAATTTAACATTGGAAGGATTTGACGATCCGGCGCTCGGCATCGTCGCTATTGGGGACATTAAGGGAGAATCGCTTGATGTTTCGGCATTAGAGCCTTACTATAATCAGCGGTTGACATCCCAAGCGACTTACAACAGCGCCTCGAACGAACTTGTATTAACCGTTCCAACAGGCCGCACATCAATAACGTTGCAAGTGAAAATGAACACCATAAGTTCCGGATTGAAACAACAACTCGTTTCCTTGACAGATGGTGCAAACGTCACTCTGATATTAAATAGTCGATCCTCATCCCTCGTTGGTATGCATATCGAACCAGTTGTGCAATAAATTGGTTTAGAACGCCAAAGAAAACTGAGTATAGGAACCGGGTTTATAGTGACAACCCGGTTCCTTTGCGTTTTACTCCTCCAACATAAAAATATTGAAGCTACCTGGATGGACCTCCTGGTCCAAGGCAATTGGCTGACAATTTGAAATACGACTCGTTCGAGAGTAAAGGTTCACTCACCAATCCACCACGGCCGATTCCCTCAACATCTCCCGCACCAAATCATAATGACCATCAGAAACGGCCGTAAACCCCCGCACATGCAATTTATCCAACATCTCTCGGCCCTCCTTTTCCTCCCGAATCCCAACCAACGCATCGCGTAATAGCCGCTTTTGCCCCTCCGGCAAACTGCGCCGAACCACCCAGGGCGGCACAGGAGTCGGCCCCAACACGTTGACTACACGAATTTTTGCAGCTAATTCAGCCTTTTCTGCCAACTCCACCGCCATTACCGTCGAATCAATCGCGGCCGTATCCGCCTCCCCATTTAGAACCATCTCAATTGAATTAACATGGCCTCCAGACTCAGCAAAACGGCCGAAAAAGCCATCGACCGCTCCAATCCGGGCCAAATAATAACGCATCGTCCAATAGCCCGACACCGACCCCGGCTCATTGAAAGCAAAGGTCGTTCCCCGCAAATCGTCAAAACGCTCGTATGGGCTGTCCATTTTGACAATCACATCCGAAAAGTAAACAGGCTGGCCCCGATAGCGCGGCTGAGCCATGATAGGAGCGGCCAACAGTTCGACAACAGGGTCTCGTTTGCCAGCCAACTTAGAATAGTATGAGCCACATATCCAGCCAACATCAATACCGCCCTCTGCAATCTGTCCCATTCGCGCTTGCCAGGGTATATCTTCAATCAGCCGAGTTTGAATGCCCAACCGCCTAGAGAGGAAAGCAGAAACGGCCGAAACAATCTCCTCCGTACACTGCGCCTGACAGGTCGTCAAGGTAATAGCTTCCATCAAAATCAACTAACCTCGCTTCAACTTCCCTTTACCGCACACCCATTAAGGTTTCAAAACAACAGGCACATAGATGCTAAAGTTACTGGGTATAATTGTAACTTGGGTCGAAGCCTGGACAGAACTAACTACATTTATAGCAGTGACAGTCGCTGTGTAAACCCCTTCATCGGGGTACATATGAAAAACAATATCGCCTGCACCCATCTGCCCATCGCCAAAATCCCAGGTATAGCTAACGAAATTTCCGGCCATTATCGTGGCCGTCAACGTAGTAATCATTCCAAACCTTGTCGGGCTGCTATTGATAGCTTGCAGCCCTTCAATTGGAACCGGCACCTGAGTTACAACGGCGATACTGCCAGTGGCGCTATACCCGCCATCAGCCGACACCCGATAATCATCATTGGTAATCGTCGCCGTTGTCGTAACCATAAATTGTCTTGTCAATGCCGTTCCAGCCGCTAGATTAGGCACTGTCCAACTGACCACATCGCCAATTAAAGTACCGCCCGAAACATAAGTAGCTCCTGCTGGCAAAGTATCCGTCAGAATAACATTCGTCATTGGAATAGTTAGATGGTTTGTAACAGCTAACGTATAGGTAACTAATTGCCCTGGAGCAACCAATGTTGGGCCGCTTTTACTAATTGAAAAAGCCCAGGGAGGAGCCTCATAAGCGCCCCTATCACAATCGGCCGAAGAATCGCCATCCCCATCAGTAGGTCGTGGAAACCCTCGTTGGTCAGTAAGGGGGCAAATGCCATTATTGCCCCCATCAATCGCCGGACTTCCTGGCCTTAAAGCATGGGTTAGGGTACGTCCACCATTGTCGGCCAATGGCTTAATTAACGGGTTACCTACTGTAAACCCTGGACAACTGGTGTCGTCAGATATGCTGAAACTGCCACCATTGAACGTACCACCGTCTAAGGTACAGTTCGCTGTGCCGTTGTGGGCGTTGATGATGTTGAAGGTTGACAATGAGCCTTGTTGCAACCAAAGACCATCACGATCAATGACATTAGGAGCCGTATTGCTGACAATTGTACTGTTTCTAAATGTTGAAAAGCCAGGAGCCTGAACCATTCTAACGGCCCCGCCACCATCAGTCATACTGTTCGCACCGACAGCTGAATTACCTGTGATCGTGCTGTTCATGACCAGCATTTGCCCGTCAATTTGAGAGTAGATTGCCCCTCCCGCTCTGGCAGCCACATTTCCACTAAGCGTGCTGTTGAGAACAGTCAAATCGCTGTCCGTAACACCAATCATAATCGCGCCACCGAAATCGGCCGTATTGTCTCGAAGCGTACTGCTGTCCACCGTAATCATGGTTAAGGCAGCGCCCGCAAGCGCCCCACCAAATTTGGCGCTGTTGTTGGCGAATAGGCTGTTGTAAATCGTTAAGGGGTTTCCATTCGCATTGTCGATGGCGCCCCCTGAGTCGGAAACCGAATTCCACATGAATACACTATCTGTGACAACAGCCGTACTAGAAGCGTTAACGTAAATGCCTCCCCCAGAAAGACCCGTATTGCTAATGAATGTGCTACCGATTACGTTTAATTGACTGTTAAACAGGAAGATTGTTCCCCCTAGATCGGCCGTGTTATTAGAAAACAAGATATTGGTAACTGTCACTTCAGCCCCATTCAATACCTTGATAGCTCCTCCGCAATGAAACCCTCCCCCCTGGGCACAGTCGATAACTGTACTATTACCATTAGAGATTGTCAGTGAATCAAAGGTAACCTGGCTTGAGGGCGCTACCTCAAAGACCCTGACAAGATTATTGCCGCTAATGGTTATAGGTACAGTTCCACTAATGGTCAGATGTTTATCTATAATCACCTTTCCATTCCCAGAAACATCAATCACCCCACCCGCCAGTCCATTGTCGAAGATGATGGTGTCATTAGCGTGGGCCTCTTCAATCGCATCACGCAATGAACAGTCCCCATCCCCACAACTACCATCATTTTCGTCAACCAACGTATCAACCACAATCGTCGATTCGGCCGGAGCCGCCTGCAGGTGCAATGTACCAATACCAATCGTTAGCAACCCTAATGGTACGAGAACTATTAAAATCACGATTTTCAACCGCTTCATAATTTCTTCCCCAACCAATTTAGGTTTTTGAAAATTATTGTTTAAATACCGCACTCATAAAATTGAACATTGTAAAATTAATATATTCGTAAGCGCCAATGTCACATACGCCAGAACCATTGCCATCCCCATCAGACGGCCGAAACACATACCGCTGGTCTTCCGACGGACAATTCGACCCACCGCCCATATCAATCGCCGGACTCAGACCATTCAAAGCATGAGTCAAAGTCGGACCACCATTATCTGCCAGGGGGCCAAGAAGCGGATTTGTATTATTCAGGTCAGTTGGATCCACAAATCCGCAAGTTGAACCATTGTCCAAATTAAAACCATCTGAATTAGCAGAATTGATACCCCAACAATTGTCATCACCATTACCATTCCCTGATAGAATGACCCCTTCAAAGGTAGTCAAAGCCCCTTTATTATTCCAATCAATCCCACTTCGTTCAATTGTAACGGCCGTATTATTAGCGATTGTACTATAGAGAAACGTCTGATTACTACCATTACCATCAACCGAAATCCCAGCTCCTCGTCCCGCATTATTACCACTGACTGTGCTATTAATCATCCATAACTTACCAATATTAAAAATTCCGCCCCCTTCTCCAGCAGCCATATTTCCACGAATGGTACTGTTCATAATCATCAAGGTATGATTAAATCCATCCTGATAAATACCTCCCCCATTACCAACAGGGGCAGAATTATTGAAAATGTCGCTGTCAATAATAGTCACCGAGCCGTTATTTACATGGATGCCGCCACCGCTGGAGCCAGGGTCCACTTTATTTTGTTCCACAACAACATGCTTAAGCATGAGCGTACCAAGGGTGTAAATTCCTCCTCCTCGAAATATGGCATCATTACCCTTAATTTCACTGTCGTTAATAGACATCGTTCCACCAAACGTATTATAAATACCGCCGCCATCGAAGCCTTCGCTATCAGATATTGAGGTATTGTTAATCGTCATCACCCCGGTATTAAAGATGCTACCTCCTTCACCACCGGTTCGGTTCTCCTCAAGGACAACGTTGTTGAGTTGCAAAATGCCCCCATTCCAAATAGCGCCGCCGTCGCCTCCTGGAATATTACTGTTACGGGCCATTGTTAAGCCCGATATATTAACCTGAAGCCCTGGCGTGAATATATGAAAGAATCGATTCGCATTGACAACCTCAACTATCGTCGTAGCCGGATTAGCGCCCAGAATGGTTAGGTCTTCCGTAATATCTAAATCGCCCGTCGCCGCCCCATTCTCATCAACATTCGGCCCACTATTCAAAATAGTCAAAATATAAGTTCCAGGCGGCACAACGATTGTATCAGGGCCAGGCAAAGCGTTCGTTTCTTGAACGGCCGCACGCAAGGTGCAAATGCCATTGCCAACATCTGTCTCACACATACCATCGCCAGGGTCATCATCCCGCTCATCAACGACACTATTAACAGTAAACATCGCTTCGTTTGCTTCAAGCCGCGTTTGACCCAGAGACAAAACCAGCATCGCAAACAAAAGCAAGACGGCCGTCAATAAAGTTTTTCTAATCATTTTCACCCCTCCACCGATAATCATAAATATGGTAAGTGGCTCATTTCCAACACTTAGAAACAAGCCACCTTTCTATCCTAAATTATCCTGGAATGCGTCAGATTCTTACACCCAGGGTGAGTGACTGTTCGTCGAGCCAAACGTTTTGCCAGCCGCATAACGGCCGAACTCAAACGGTTTCAAATCAACCGGAGCCTCGCCCGTTAAATATTTCGCCGCCAACTTGCCCGCACCCAACATCTTGAAGCCGTGATTGCTATCAGCAATCATATAGACATTAGGCAGCACCCAGTCAATGACTGGAATATTGTCCGGGGTAAAGGCCCCAATGCCGCCGTTGCGTCGTTCGCGGAAATTCGGCCGTATCCCCTCAAAGCGCGACATCGTTTGAGCCATCGCTGAACAGAGATAATCAGCAAAATCTTCCTCCGCCTGATAGGCATCATTCGCATGACCATATGGCTCAACGGCCGCTCTGGGGCCAAGCTTAACCGGGGTCGTTCCGCCTTGCAGCCCTGGCCTATCCATCCGCTCATTGCCATTCTTAAAATAGACATAGGTATAATCAGCCAGCTTCTTGCCCGTCACTTCGTCGATAACGGGCGTATTCATCTTCTCCACATGCAGCACAGGCGGGTTCATGCCACCAGGGGTCAGGTACGGCCGATCATCATACACCTCCCCTTCCAACAGCCGCCAATATGTCCACATATCCTTCTTCCGAACCACTTCCCCATTCGGATAAACACAATCTACATGCAAAGGCTTACCCAACATCTCCCAATGAATCGGCGTCCAGGCCCCCAACCCCCAGATAACAAGGTCACAATTAATGTCCCCCTGGTCCGTCAACACCCGGCTAACCTGTCCCCCTTCGACATCATAGCCCGTCACTTCAACACCACTGTATATCTTGACCCCATAATCGGCGCATTTTTGGGCCAGCCCCTTCATCACCTGCAAAGTTCCAGCATAACCACTGACTCGCTCATGAATCGCCACCCCAATGCCGTCCGTTTTGAAGTCAGGCCAGATGCCTTTCAAGAAATCGCGGGCCTCCTTGCCAACATACATGTCAGAATGATAATCAACCTTATTCTGGCTGGCATGAATCTTTTCGTAATCAGCAATCTGATTTTCCTCGCCCGCCGAGACATAACCCACCTGTTGGAAACCAAAAGCAACCGGGTCATACATCCAGACATCGACACTGTGGCGCAGCAGAGCATGAATCGGCTCCGTCATATAAAAGTTGCGAACACAGCCGCAAGCGATGCCCGATGCCCCAGCCCCCGGCCCGGTCTTATCAACCACAATAACATCCTCACCGCTACCCTGCCCTTTGGCTTCCAGCTCCATTGCCAAATGCCAGGCCACGCTAAGGCCATGCACCCCCGCCCCAACGACAACATACTGTACTGATTCTGGTAACTGACTCATTTCCTTTCTGTCCTCCGTTTATAATTGGAGAGTTAAGCATTTAGGTAATTGTGAATTGTTTTCAATTGCGTAATTCATAATTTCCTCAATTTCCACTCTCTACATTAAATCTATTTATCAAATTTTTTAAAGATTCGCCCAAATCATGACCGCTTCGATGGAGAAATTTCCTCCCGACTAACGCTGTGTTCTCTGTGGTAAATTAAATCAACACGATTGATTTATTTGTATTAATTCGTCGCTAACCCCTTTTAAGTAAATTGACGAATAGCATGCCACATAGGCTTTTCCTGATAATCAAAATACTTCACCTTTGTCAGATAAAGCGCCTGACTATCGGCAACGCCATTCGGCAAAACGCCGTTATACAGTCGAACAGATTGATAATATTCAGGGGCCAACTTTGCCACAGCCTGAGCATGAGCTTTGCTTCGGCCCCATTCGGCCTTGGCTCGTTCATTGGCAAACAAGACCAGATTGCTAAAGTTGCCACAAGTCTGTCCCATCGTGAAGTAACAAATAATATCGGGATGCTCTGGAATTTCGGAGACCAAGATACTGTCAAATTCACCACCAAGCGCTAAATCGGCCGTTTCTCGTCGCTTGCCAAGAAAGCCCACAAAGGTGATCGGGGCCTGATTCGCTAGCCGCTTCGGCCTGGGAACAACCAGGCGATAAAACCACTCCGTCGGGTCGGGGCGATGAATGATAATCGGCCGTCTTTTCCGAGCGTACAATTGCGGGTTTCTCAAAAACAGACAAACCTGATCCGTCATATACCGCCAGGTATTCAAATCTTTCGGAATCTGCTCCGGATTAGTAAAAGCCCGCCCTTTTACCATATCCGTCGGACTCAAATAAGGTACTTCCACCACAATCCTCTTCCTCCTTAATTACTTCTAACCTATTCAATTTATTCCCCGCCTAATCTAAAGAAAAAATAACTAATCATTGAAATGGTGAATGATGAACGAAAGCGTGACTCCACACCTATATCATTAACCATTAGCCATTAACCATTAGCCATTCACCAATTCACAAGCGGCGCTTTTTACCGCCATTCAGCAATTAATTATTCTATCGATACCCCATCTCAGCCGATGCCTTATTGGCAGTTTCCAGCAGCGGCTCAACAAACTTCTCAATCAATCCCGGCCCCATCCGATAGGTTGGGCCAGAAATCGAGATAACCCCGGCCACCTTTCGGGCATGGTTAAAGACCGGGGCCGCAATGGCGCTAAACTCCTCTTCAAACTCCTCATGGACAATGCCATACCCCGCTTGGCAGATTTGGTTCAGGTCTTGGGCCATCTTGAAATTGTCAGTCACGGTATGGGAGGTATAGCGGGGAATGGGGCCTTTGAGCAGCACCTCGCGCTGTGGTCGGGGCATGAAAGCCAACATCACCTTGCCAGCGGCTGTACAGTGCAAAGGCATCCGACGACCAATCCAGCCCACATACCGAATCTGCTTCGGACTCGCCACCCGCTCCACATTGACACATTCACGGCCGTCTTGCAGCACCACATTCACCGTCTCCTGAGACACCTCAACCAGGCCATTCAAATGCGGCTGCGTCACCCCCCGCACATTCAGCCGCCCCAAGGCCACCCCAGCCAAACTAACCAACCCCACCCCCAACCGATACTTGCCCGTCTCCGGGTTCTGCGACACAAACCCTTCAGCCTGGAGCGTACTCAAAATGCGAGAGACCGTACTTTTGTGCAAATTCAACCGTTTGCCAAGCTCAATAACCCCCAACTCAGGTTCAGCTTCTGTAAAACTCCGCAAAATCGCGGCCGCCCGTTGAATCGATTGAATCATCTGCCCCTATCCAGCCATTTTGTTGCACATTATGAAACAGCGTTCCGAAAATATCCTCCAATTATACGGCCGTTCCCCAAAACGCGCCAGAAAATAACGATTTAGATAGAGAGGATTAAACTGGGATGGCTATCTCGTTTGGAAGACGCTCTTCACAATGACTATCAAGACTTTATGACCAATGGCAGATATTGACCGTGCGGAAGAAGTCTAAATCTGGCAACATATCCATCTATCTGCCCGCCATGAGTCAGGTCTGGCCCGATTGTTACTGGAAATGAACCACTACCAGAGAATGTTTCACCAACCATAAAAACATTACCATTTCCATCAATAGCAATAGCATGACCAAAATCGAAATTGCCGCCGCCCAAATAGCTTGCAAACAAAACATTGCTGCCAGAAGGACTAATTTTGGCTACGAAGGCATCCAGAAAACCGTTTGGAGTCAAATCTGGCCCAATTTGGACAGGAAATGTAGCTTCAGAAGAATTTGTGCTGCCAGCAATATAAACGTTTCCATACTGGTCCACCTTGATATCGTTCCCCTCCTCATTCTTATCTCCACCGAGGAACCCAGAATATATAAAATTAGTACCAGTTTGGTTTAACTTCAGAACATAAGCATCGTTAATCCCATTTTGGGTCAGGTCTGGACCAACCAAAACAGGAAAGGTTGTTTCAGTGCTGGTCGTTTCGCCAACGATATAGGCGAATCCAGCATCATCAATATCAATGCCAAAGGCATCATCAATACCTACCCCTCCGATGAAACCAGCGTAGATTAAGCCGCTCCCTGAAGCGTTAATTTTGGCCACGAATCCATCATTCATCCCCCCATTATAGTCCAGGTCTGGACCAACAAGAACTGGGAAAGTATCATCATTTGTCTCCGAACGACCAACGACATAGGCGTTACCAGTCCCATCGACAGCGATATCCCACCCGATTTCTTCATCACTTCCGCCCAAAAAACCTGAATATATTAACCCGCTGCCCGATGAATTTACCTTTGTTACAAAAGCGTCCTCCCGACCAGAGTTGGTCAAAAATGGGCCAACAAGCGTGGGGAATGTGTCTTCCTCTGAATGGGTTCTCCCAGTTACATAGGCGTTGCCGTTGACATCAATATCGATTCCATAAGCCTTATCCTCGTCGACCCCGCCAATAAATCCGGCATAAATTAAATTAGTGCCAGTCGCGTCTAATTTGGCAACAAAGGCATCAAGGTCACCATTCTGAGTCATATCAGGGCCGACAGTGACGGGGAAGGTTGTCTGGGTAGAGGATGTCCACCCAGCGATATAGGCGTTACCATTACTGTCTATGGCGATATCCTTACCCTTTTCTGTCCCAGAACCATCAATATAGGCCGCATAAATTAAACCTGTTCCATCAGGTTCAACCTTAGCGATAAAAGCGCTTAAATCCGCTCCCCCACTTTCAGTAGGACCAGCAGTTGGGGGGAAGGTTCCAACGCCAAGTTCGGTAAAGCCTGTCACATATGCACTGCCAGTACTGTCTGCAGCAACGCCAAAAGCCTCGTCTGTGTTTTGAGCGCCGAGATAGCCAGCGTAAAGAAGCAGGGCAGGGTCAAGGACTAATGGCTGATTGGGATCGTAAGCGCCAACTGAAAAATGGTAGGGATAGGTATCGGCCGTTTTTTGCTCCAAAACATAGCTCATATCTACCGCTAACTGCTTACCATCGACTTCCTGATAAGCAATTGGGGCATCATCCTCGAAACGGCCTAACGGCGTCTCGACAATAAGTTTCCCAGCCGCATTCAGGTAAACATCGCTAGCGCCACGGTAGACCAATTTTATCTGACTAGGGTCAGCATGAGGATGGACGAGGAAATGATATTTGAGGCGGTTAACGGTGCCTTCATAAACGAGGTCTATGCCAGGCCAGAGGTTGGGGTAGACAATACGACGGTAAGTGGGAATGGCGGTGTGCCAATTATCTGGTTGACCATTAAAGTAAGAGATGACGGCGTTATCCTTAGCCTGACCAATAGGCTGGATGTTAGGGTTAGCCCCTAAAAAGTCAAACTTGACGGCATGACGTTGAGAGCGGACTGGTTTGGAAGATTGGACGCGATGGTCGATTTGGATTGAGGCGCTTTCTTCAAGGGCTTCCACATTGTCCCAGGCAGACAAAACGAAGGTAACGCCTTCGGGAGTGAAGTAGAGCGTTTTGTCGCTGCCCTGAACGGCGTAGGCGACCTGGTCGGCCCATTGACCCTGGTTTTGTACGAACAGGAGCGGCATTTGACCATACGCCTGTTGGCCCGAGTTGGAAATTGAATCGGTGGGTTGGGAGCTGGCCCGATTTAGGTGAACGGCCGTTGTTACAGTCAGAATCGTAAGAATAAGGATTGTAATAATCCGAATTTTGTTCATAAACCAACGCTCCTTGCTCTCCCTCCAATATCCTAAAACTGCCTGCTCCACTCCTTCGGCCAACGTTCCACAACCACCTTTGTCTGGGTATAAAATTCAACCCCATGATGGCTCTGTCCATGCAGGTCGCCAAAGAAGCTCTCATTCCAGCCGCTAAAGGGGAAATAGGCCATCGGAGCAGCCACCCCAATGTTGATACCGACATTGCCTGCATCCGCCTCATAGCGGAACTTGCGGGCCACAGCCCCACTGCTGGTAAAGATGCAAGCCATATTGCCATAGGCCCGTTGATTAACAAGCTGAATGGCTTCATCGACATCATTGACCCGCATCACGCTCAAAACGGGGCCAAAAATCTCAGTTTGTGCAATCTCGCCCTGAGGCGGCACATGGTCAAGAACGGTGGGGAAGATGAAGTAACCCTCATCATAGCCACTAACCAACCTGTCACGGCCGTCCACCAACACCGTCGCCCCTTCTTCTTCTCCTCTACCAATCAACCCCTCAATCCGGGCTTTGCTGCCCGAATCAATCACCGGCCCCATTTGCGTCCCCTCATCCAGCCCATAGCCCACCTTACGAGAAACGGCCGCATCCGCAATCTGCTCCACAAAGCGCTCCTGGGCCTCCCCAACCGCAATCGCCACCGAAGCCGCCAGGCAACGCTGCCCGGCACAGCCAAAGGCAGAGTCAGCCATAATTCGGGTCGTCATCTCCAAATCGGCATCCGGCATGATAACAACCGGGTTCTTGGCCCCACCCTGACACTGCGCCCGCTTGCCATTAGCAGCAGCGCGACGGTAGATATACTTAGCAACGGCCGTTGACCCCACAAAGCTAATCGCCCGAACAGCAGGATGGTCCAAAAGAGCGTCCACCGTTTCTTTACCCCCATTCACCAATTGCAAAACGCCCGCCGGAAAACCCGCCTGTTCAATCAGCTCAAACAATTTCTGGCTCGACATCGGCACCTTCTCGCTCGGCTTAAGGATAAAACAGTTGCCAGTGGCGACAGCATAAGGCAAGAACCAAAGAGGAATCATGGCCGGAAAGTTGAAGGGCGTGATAGCAGCCACAACGCCCAACGGCTGCCGAATCATATGCTCATCAATACCTCGCGCAATATCCTCGTTATTCGTGCCTTGCATCAGCATAGGAATGCCACAAGCCACCTCGACATTTTCAATGCCCCGCTGCAACTCACCCAGGCTTTCATTATAGGTTTTGCCACATTCGTTGGTCATAATACGGGCTAATTCATCCCGGCTATCTTCCAGCAGCATCTTCAACTTGAATAGATATTGAACCCGTTCGCCAGAAGGTGTTCGCCGCCAATCAACAAAGGCTTCAGCCGCTTTTAGAACGGCCGTATCCACCTCTGCCCCTGGACTCATAGGAACGGTCGTTATCGCTTGAGCGGTCGCTGGATTAATCACATCCAAATAAGCCCCGGCCGAAGAGCGCACCCAAACCCCATCAACAAAATTTAGTAACTGTCCACTATTCATCATTTCTCCTCTATATATGAAATTGAACCACAGAGAACACAAAGAAACCTTGAGAGGCTTCTTTGTGCCCAAACTAATAAATGTTTGGTTGTAAAAAATATGAATCACACATTACGAATTATATGTCAAGTCCTAAAATAAGTTGACCCGAAAATAATCACCACTTCACATCAACGAAACCGCACAGATGATCATCTTTCGGCCATCCCTATTCATCGGCTGGCCGAAATTTTTGTTGACGGAGCGCCGACATCCCTGTCGGCCGACATCCCTGTCCGCCCTTTGAACATGCATTTATTCATCATCGTAGTTGACCAACCCCCTACCCTTCCTTTATACTCCATAAAAGTTTTCGTCAGCCAACTGAAATTGGTAGCTAGGGTTCCGCTGGTCATCAGGTCTGGTCCAAGCGCTACATAGCCGCCCGTGCGGTGAGCATCTTGAAGGATAAAAGCCTTGGGGAGTGAGGTTGGTTCTATCTCACCCATCCTGGAGGCAAACATGGTTGGCAAAAGCTACTTCACCGAACACCCACGCCTAACGGCCGTTTTACAAGCCCTACTCGTGACCTTCATCTGGTCGATGTCCTGGGTATTCATTCGCATCGGCCTCGAAGACATTCCCGCCCTCACCTTCGCTGGACTGCGCTATTTCCTGGGCTTTCTCTTTCTTCTGCCCCTATTCTTACGCTCCCCAGAAGCAAAGACCATAGGCCGCATCACCCGCCGAACCTGGGGCTATCTCATCGCCTTGGGCATCATCTACTACATCCTCAATCAAGGCGCATTGTTTGTGGGGCTAGACAACTTACCAGCCGTCACGCTCAATTTGATGTTGGGCTTCTCCTCCCCAACCGTCGCTCTCCTGGGCATTCTCATACTGCGCGAAATACTTTCGAGCCGCCAATGGTTAGGCATAGCCATTACCCTGGGCGGGGCCATTATCTATTTCTATCCTCTCGTTTTTCCGGCCGGCCTGTGGTTGGGCTATGGGGCCGCGACGGTCGCTTTTCTGGCAACAGCAGGGGCGGCAATTCTCGGCCGGGGCATGAACCGCAGCGGCCGTCTTTCCTCCCTAACCATCACCGTCATCAGCATGGGCATCGGTTCGACGCTTTTGCTCATCGTTGGCCTTGTCACCCAAGGATTGCCATCTCTTTCCTGGCAAACCTGGCTGCTCATCGGCTGGTTGGGGCTGGTCCACACCGCCTTCGCCTTCACCCTCTGGAACCATACCCTCCGAACCCTACCCGCCGTCGAATCAAGCATCATTAACAACACGATGTCAGTCCAAATTCCAATTCTAGCCGTCCTGTTTCTCGGCGAAACCATCACCCCGCTGGAGATAATTGGTCTGGCCGTCGTCATCGTCGGGACCTTGTTAGTGCAGCTCGGCCGTAAACGAATGTAGGCGATTCGTATGATGGACTGTAAGGGGTTCGTACGATAGGTTAGGCCAGATTATGATAAGATTCACCCCGAATGAATACCAATTGGCGTTCTCTCTCTGTAAATCTTTATCCATTTACCAACGAACAAAGGAATACGATGACCTATCGAATCGGCCTACTCTCAGACACCCATATGCCCGCCCGCTGGAATGTCTTACATGACACCCTACCCGCTATCTTTGCGGGAGTAGATTTGGCCCTTCATGCCGGGGATGTGGGCAAGCTGTGGGTGCTGGACAAGCTGAGCCAGATTGGGCCAGTGGTGGCGGTGCATGGCAATGATGAGACGGCCGAAGCCACAGAACATCTGCCGCTGACCCAACTAGTGACGATTGGCGGGACGCGGATTTTGGTTTGGCATGGGCATTTTGTAGACCGGGTAGATGAGATGGAAGATAGACGCCATCCAGCAGTTCGGCCGAAGTTGGAGCGCATCGCCCGCTACGGCCGTCGCGTAGGGGCGCATCTGGTTCATTTTGGGCATTGGCACATTCCGCTGGATGTTGAGGTTGAAGGGGTGCGGCTGGTGAATGCGGGCGGCATTGCGTCAGGGAACTTTGCCATGCGACAAGGGATTCAGACAGTAGCTGTGCTAGAGATTGAGCCAGACGGCCGTTTGGCAGTTCAGCATTACGATTTGAAAGACGGCCAACCGTATTATCCAGCCGATATATTGGATTGCGATTTTCTAACAGCCTCAAAACCATATATGATTTCTATTCTTGACGATACGCTAGAGAAAGTTCGCCCGACCATCTGGTCAAATGAGCTGCTGAACCAGACGTTGATGGATTTAGCGCCACGCTGTTGGTGGGGCGGCCAAGATGTGTTGACAACGGCCGATTTTCAAGCCGCGTTGGCAGAGAAGGAACCAACCAGGGAGGTTATTGAGGCGCTGAGGCTGTTGAAAAATTAGGCTCTCCCGAAATTTTAGAAACGGGGTTTTTGACAAAAACCCCGTTTCTCTACACAATAAAATCAACCAATTTCCTCCCCCGGCGGGTCTATTCGCTTAACACAATCGGCATATACACCTGATGCTCACCAGCCGCGCCGAGGTCGATGCCAGCCCAGGTCAAATGGTTTGTGCCGCCAGGAAGGAAATCGCCCAGCTCATCAACAAAGTTAAAGACCGGAACGGCCGGATTACCGACATCCACCGTCCAATACTCGCCCCGGCCAGTATCGCCGTTGAAGGCTAGCATCGCCAACAGCCCGGTCAGCGGGTCATAGGCCAGTCCTTGCTCTATGTCCGGGTTAAAGGGCATTGGAACCGAATTGATAACATTCCCGGTCGCAGGGTCTATTTGGAAGAAGGAGTCAGTGATATGCTCCACCCCAAAGAGGTTGCCGTTGTTGTCTACGGCAATCGCAACCATACCCGGCGCACCCACAATCGGCCCCACCACGACAGCATTGCCGCTGGCGACATCAATGGTAAACAGGGTAGAGTTAGCATAGTTCGTGCTAACAGCATAGACCGTGCCGTCCGTTGGGTCCAGCGCCATCCCAGAATAGTTTTCACCACCAGGAGGGGTAGTTGCCAAATATTGGTTCTGAATAACCCCGGCATCATCAACAACATAGAGGTTATCAGCGTTATCAATGATGTAGCTTAAGCCATTGACAAACTCGCCCGCGCCGATGTAATTACCTCCAGCCAGGAAGGGAGCGACAATGGGTACGGTGTCTGGGGTGTCGAGGTCGAAGAGGGTGAAGTAGGGGCCATTCTGGCTGTTCCAACTCCGAACCATTGAACCAGATGAGGCGGCAGGAGGCAGTTCGGCCGAAATCATTATCATCTGTTCCAACTCAACCGACTCAAGCGCTGCCCCGCGAATCTCCACCCGTGAAAAGCCGTTTGGAGCCGACCCGCTTTGCCCATCGGGTATCTCGACCATGCGAATTTGGTCGGCCATCACCAGGTTGCCGTTGGCGGCCGTTATCATAAGCCGTTGGGGAACCCAGATACCAATATCATTGATACCATCATCAACATCACCATAGATTCCGGTTTGATAGACGATATGGCAAAGTTCAGACGGGTTTCCAGACGGCTGATTCATCAGGCACCAAATTTCATCCCAATTGACCACTGCCGCCGGGGTTTGGCCGTTACTGGGCATGGTTAGCGATAATTGAATTTGGTCATTTAGCAGATATTCAATCCGATAGCTGGTTGGGTTAAACATCGGCCATAGCTCCATACCGGCTTGAGCGCTTACGAGCTGAAGCGAGCTGGCAGTGGTCTCATTGGCGATAGTGTCAAAGCGAAGTTTTGCGCCTAGATGACCTTCGATGTCAATATCAGCCGACCAGAGCATGGCGCTGTCCAACAGCACATCCACGCCGTCATCTCCAGTCTGGCCAATGTACCCTAAAATGACCCTATCAGTATTTAGAGTTACGGTACTTTGTCCGGCAGGGGAGAACCCCATCCCATTTAAGACCGGCCAGGGGGGCTGCCAGGGCGGGGCATTGGCGTCGCGACCCAACAGTAGCCAGACGCCCGACTCCTCAGCATAAACAATGTCCATCAGCCCATCGTTGTTAAAATCGCCCAGGCCGATGTCGCGCACATGCCAATCAAGGGTCAGTTCCGGTTCGTAGGGGCCGCTCAAGTTGCCGTTGCCATCGCCCAGGTAGATGGTGATTAACTGTTGCAGCAGATGGCCGACAACCAGGTCGAGGTTGCCGTCGCCGTCCATATCGGCCATTTCGACGCTGTAAGGATTATTATCGACTCCAGCAACGATGGGGCTGTTGAAGCTGCAATTGATGCCACCTAAAACCCGCACTAATTTGTGGTCGCTGCGGGTGACCACCATATCATCCCAGCCATCTTCATCGAGGTCGCCAAAAGCAATTTGGCCGAGGGTCAAGCCGTAACCCAGGCTGTCCATATCGATGCCCCAGGCGGCCGTAAATCCACCAATGCCGTCATTCAGCCGCAGATAGACATGGGCTTCCCAATCATACGGGTCGGCAAAAGCGGCCGAATAGAACATATCCAGGTCGCCGTCGCCGTCGCAGTCATTGAAAGCGACATCGCCAATAAATTCATTGTGAACGGGGTAATGGGTCGGCGCTTCAAAGCCGCCCCCCGCCTTCCGCAGCCGGACGGTGACCGAATCGTTACCAGCCTTTTTATTGCCAGTGGCGAAATCATCCAGACCATCATTGTTCAAGTCGGCCGTTGCCACATAACGGGGGTTGTCGTCCGTCGCCCAGACAGAAGCGTTGTTCCAACCACTCGCCCCCCAACGGATGAAAACCCGATCCTTTTCGCTGTTGGTAGCGATAATATCCGTCACGCCGTCGTTATTGAAGTCCGCGATGTCCACTTCATAGGTGCCGTCGCCCATATTCTTAGTCCACGTTCCCCAGAATGTGCCATCGCCATTGCCAGTTTTGAACCGTATCTTATCTTTCGACCAGCCAGTGGTGGCGAAATCGAGATTGCCGCCGCTGTTGATATAGCCAACGGCCAGGTCGCTGGCCCCGGTAAAATTGGTCGCTTTGATGGCGTCCTCAAAGCAAAGATTGGTGGTCAGGCAGGGCGGAGGCGGCGGATCGGCCGAAACACTGCCGATAACAGTCAGGCTGATAAGTGCAAAAAGGATAGTAATTGGTAAGAGACGTAATTTATTATTCATCGTTATCTCCTTGTAAATCGATTTGGTAAATCGATTCGCATATACTGTTGAAAATCATAATTGTGTTTACGGTAGCATGAATGAATGGAGGTTTAGTCCAGGAAACGGCCGTTTTTGTCTAAAGTTAGCGCACAACCGCTGGCAAGAAAATCTCGTAAGGTGGCCGTTGGAAGAAATAGATTTTTCCTTGAAAAGAATTGCCGCCTACCTCCACGGCCGGGGTTCCCACCAGGATTGTCGTGCTTTCTAAAGCAACGGCCGCCCCAAACAAATCATTTTCAACGGTGCTGGCCGCTGAAAGTTTAGTTTGCTGCCGCCAGCCATTGCCCTCCTGAACGAAGAGATAGACCGCCCCCCGATCCGTAAGGCCGTAAATGTCAGCCCCAGGCGCGCCAACCAGAATATGGTTACTTGCCAGGGAAAGTGAGAATCCGAAATAATCCCCCTCAACCCCGTCGGCGGCCGTTATTTTGGTCTGCTGGCTCCAATTGTTGCCAGAGCCAGTGAAGGTGTATACCGCGCCCTGGAAGTCACTGCCTAAGTAGGCTTCTTTTCCGGGCGCACCGATAACGGCCGTTGTCTCATTCAAGGCAACCGTATATCCGAAAAAATCTACCTTGTCGCCATCCACAGCGGTTAATTTGGCCTGGAAGGTCCAATATGGGTCTTCATGGGTAAAGAGATAGGCCGATCCCTGAAATGGGTCGCTGCCAATGGTGTCATTCGGTGCGCCAACCAGGGCGGTATTGCCCTGTAGAGCAACGGCCGTACCAAACCCGTCGCCATCTTTGCCATCTTGGGCAATTAGAAAGCCTCGTTGGGGCCAACTGCCATCTTCTCTCCTAAAGACAAAGGCTGCTCCTTGCTCATCATAACCCGATGGGTCGGCGTTGGGTGAGCCGACCAGGGCCAAATCCCCATCCAGGGCGACAGCGGAGCCAAATAAATCATCATTACTGCTAGATGAAGAGGTCAGGGTTGCCTGCTGGCTCCAGATGTTTCCATTTTTGGTAAAGATATAAGCCAACCCGCGATCTTCAGTCCCGTAGGCGTCGGTTCTGGGCGCGCCGACCAGGGCGGTATCCCCGTCCAGCGCGACCGCGTAACCAAAGTCACTACCATCCTGGTCATCGTCGGCCACCAGTTTGTCGACCTGCATCCAGCCAGTCGGTGAGGTCGGTGAGCGTTCAAAGATATAGGCCGCCCCGGCATCAGCAGTTGTAATACCAGGAGCGGCGACTGCCCCCACTAAAGCCCGGTCGCCCTGGAAGGCGACCGCATATCCAAATTCATCCCCCCCAGCCCCATCATTGGCCGTCGCTTCGCCATCTGGCAGCCAGGGTATATCACTGCGGCTAAAGGTATAGATTGCGCCCTGGTCGCTGTCGCCAGCATAGATAGAACCAATGAGCGCGGTATCCCCATCCAGGGCCACCGAACGGCCGAACCGATCCCCCGCATCGCCACCAGACCAGTCGGTCAACCGGCTTTGCAGGCTCCAACTGTCATCCTGCCGAATATAGACATAGGCCGCCCCCTGGTTGCTCGTGCCGAAGACATCAACGCGAGGCGCACCCAGCAAGGCGGTGTCTCCCTCAATGGCAACCGAGCGACCCAGTCGGTCGCCAGCCGCCCCACCATCATCCTTTATTTTCCCCTGTTGGCTCCAGCTTCCCCCTTCGCGGACAAAGACATACCCCGCCCCCTGGTTGCTGTTGCCGTTGATGTCGGCTAAATGAGCGCCGATTAGCGCGGTATTTCCATCCAGCGCCACCGCCCCACCGAAGCGGTCATCTCCGGTCCCGTCAAGGGCCATGAGCCGCGCTTCCTGGCTCCAACTGACCCCAGAACCGGTAAACACATAAGCCGCCCCCTGGTCTGTAATAAATATCCTATCTTTGAAGGGTGCGCCTACCAGCGCCGTGTTGCCATCCAGAGCAACGGCCGTCCCAAATTCATCTCCCGCCGCGCCAAATTCGGCCGTCAACAAGGCAACTTCTTGCCAATTACTGCCTATCTTCAAGTAGACATACACCCCACCCTGGTCGATATTGCCGCCAATATCATCTAATGGCGTGCCAACCAATACCGTCTCCCCATCCAGGGCAACTGCGCTTCCGAATTCGTCACCAGCCGCGCCAGCCCCATTCACCAGCTTTTGTGTCTGACTCCATATCGCGCCGCTGCGGTTGAAAATATAAGCCGCACCCTGGTCGCTGCTGCCACCAATGTCTGCTTGATGGGCGCCAATAACGGCCGTATTCCCATCTAAAGCCACCCCAAAGCCAAACAAGTCGTCGGCCGCGCCATCATCCGCAATGAGCTTGGCCTCTTCCATCCAGCCCAGGTTGCCCATATCCTTAAAGACGTATGCCGCTCCCTGGTCAATCGCGCCGTTAATATCGGCCTGATAAGCCCCAATCAAGACAGTATCACCATCGCGGGCGACAGAGACCCCGAAGAGGTCATTGGTGCTGCCGTCGCTGGCGTCAATCTGTCCAGTCAGGAAAAATTCGCGCCCTTCAGGAGGATAATTGCTGCCAGATTTGGCGGCTAGTTGGTCATAGATGCCCGTTTCCTGGAGGAAGTTTAGGGCATCCTGCCCAGTCAGGGACTGTTTGGCAGAGACGGCCGTTTCCCTGCCGCCTATCAAAATGAGGATGACGATGATAATTATGAGAAGACGCACTATGGGTTTCATCATTCATTTCTCCTTAAAAACAAGAGTCTTTGATGTAATTAAGGTAACATGAAAGGGCGAGGATTTAGTCCAGGAAACGGCCGTTTTTGTCTAAAGTTTTTTGGGAGGGGACGGCATAAAAAAAGACCTGACAAATCTTTGTCCGGCCTCAAAGTTAATAGTGAATCGTACCGTTTTCTAAAAGTCCGTATGCGCTTTTAAGTAGTCAGCAAAAAAGTTATTTAAGGAAAATCTGCCACGAATTAACACAAATTTACACGAATTACAGGTTCAAAATTAGTGATAATTCGTGTAAATTCGTGGCTAATATTTTTAATGACTTTCAAATTTACCGCAACTTACCCACTGCCTACTATTTACTGATACGAAGTGACTATCCGGTTGGAAAACACCCTGGATCAATGTCTAGAGATGTCATTCGGCCTAACAACTCAAACTCCGTCTCCGGCGAATAACCAATATATAAACGAGAACGCCTAAGCGAAAGCGCCAAATCTTCCTCGATGTCAGTTGGAAATCCCAGGAGCGCGGTGCCGTTAGCCAGAAAAAATGGTTGGTAAGCAAGATCGTCACTGTTTGGCCCATTTACCTGTGCAAAATGAGCCAGGAGTGTATTCAGACCTGGGTTAGCTATAAACGGCTCGCTATTGGCCACCTGTCCATCAACATCAAAGTGCATCAATGTTTGTAAGGTTGAGACAGGTGGCATGATGGCTCTTAGGGCTAAATCAGGCATAGTGAAAATGGCGTTCTGGCGCACTTCCCCGGTGGTATTGGCATCAAGCACAATCTCACTCTCCGCCAAAGCGCCTGCTTTACAATCACACTCGCTTGGCGGGATAAATTCGCCCCCTGTCATATTGAAAATAATCCTACGTCTGGATGGAACCCGGCAGACAATGCCATTGCCACCGCTAAAGGTCGCTTCATTATTGTCAAGAGTGACCCCATCACGAACCCGACAACGCAAAGGGCTTGTCCTTTCCAGGTGAATGGTCCCCCCGCCCGGCGGAAACTCCACCACTTCTACCGTCAACTCAGCATTGACCTCATTGCCCTCAAAATCAACATGAATAGACCAGTTCGCTTCAAAATCAGATTGGGCTGCCGCCGCTTCCTGATTACCAGAGAAAAATAGAAAAGCCATCAATAATAAGGTCGAGACAACTGCTAAAGGAATCTTGTTTATCCGCATCTTGTTTGCCTCCTTGTTAATGGGCATAAAAAGAGTATACAATGATCATAACTCTATGGTAACATAGTTCCCTAAAGATTTAGTCTAAGATTTTGCAGAAGTTGTCTAATATTTGGCACAATGGCACAAAAGAAAGGACGTAAATCGAATACGGCCGTATCCTACACAGACCAGGTTCGTCTCGCCTTAAACCATTTTGACGACCTCGCCTGGCTAGGAGCGCAATCCCCACTTTCTGCCCCATATTTTTTAGGACAAGCCCTATCCGCTGATGCCGACAACCTCGATAATCCGGTACATCGAGGGCAAGCCTTGAAGCGTTCAATGCTGGCAGCCGCCGACAGCTTGTGGTCAGATGAGCCGCCCATCGACAAAAAAAGCCTAGAAACGGCCGCTTTTCAAGACCACCAGGCCCACGGCTATAAAGCGGGAGGCTACCTCTATTTCCTGCTAGAGCTGCGCTACTTCCGCCGCTTTTTTCGCCCATCAGAACAGCCCCAGGCCACCAATGAATTGGCAATATCTGACTATCTCGGCATCAGTCGGGCCACCTTCTTCAACCATCTAAAAGTCGCCCACCAACAGCTGAGCGACGCCCTGCTCCGCGTCGTACGGCCGACCTTTCGCCTGGAACACCCCCCCCAACGGCCTCACCAACTGATTGGCCGAGAAATTGTCATTCAAAAAATATTGACCGCCCTGCAAAGCGGTAAATCTGTCGCTTTAAGCGGAGCAAGCGGGGTTGGCAAGACCGCCATCGGTTCGGCCGTTTGCCAGCAGTGGCAGCCCCAACACCTTTTCTGGTTCACCCTCCGTCCCTCCTTCAACGACCGATTAAGCTGCCTACTATTCTCCTTAGGTTACTTCCTCCATCAACAGGGAGCCTCAGGTTTATGGCAGCAGCTAATTGCCGACAAGGGCAAAATTGAAGATTACAATCTCGCCCTCGCCCACATTCGAGGCGACCGGAGCGCCCTCTCCCAACCGCCGCTCATTTGCCTCGACGAGATTGACTTTCTCCAGGCTGACCCAGACCAGACCACCGCCAGCCAGACCCAACTGCAAACATTTATAGAAAGCCTCCAAAATCTTTTCCCAATCCTGTTAATAGGTCAGAAGCCTGTCATCCTCGCAGATTCTCACTTCGAGATAGCCAACCTGTCATTACCAGAAACGGCTCAGTTTCTCGGCCGTTTTGATTCAACCCTGACCCCAGATGAGCAAGAACAACTTCATCATTACACAGACGGCAATCCACGCTTATTGCAGCTATGTCTGGCCCTCGTTGAAGCAGGCGTACCATTCCAGAATATCGTCGAAGCCATTCCTCAAACCCCCGCCTTGCAAGCCCTTTGGGGGCAGCTATGGCAGCGATTTTCCGGTGAAGAACGCCAGCTTCTATGCTGTTTGTCCGTCTTTCGCAGTCCTGCGCCCGACGATAGCTGGCTGAATCGTGAACGCACCCTAGAACAGTTGATTCGGTGGCGCATTGTGCTGCCAGATGGCTTGGGCGGCCTCTCATTATTGCCAACCATTCGAGACCTCATCTATGCCGACCGACAGCGCTTTCCGGCCGAACATCGGGAAATCTGCCATTTCGATGCCGCCCATATTCGCGCCAGTCGGGGTGAATTCACCCCCGCCGCCTTCCATTTTTTCCGGGCCGGAGAAGCCGGACAGATGGTGCAAGTCTGGTATCCCAATCGCCAGTTGGAAATTGAGCGGGGCCAGGGAAGTGCCGCCTTGCAACTGTTTGAACAGGTTTCTGCCCGCGCTTTGCCCAAGAAAGAGCAGCAAGCCCTGGCCCTGTCACGAGCGGAACTATATGCCCTGACCGGAGAGGCCAAACAAGGCTTGACAACCATCAACGATGTCCCCTGGCCCGACGTTGGCGAGGTAACGACCCAAGCCCGGTTGTTACAAGGGGATTTTCTAAATGCCTTGGGGCAGCCATACCAGGCCATAGAGCGATATGAGGAGGGGATGGCCGTTATCAGCCGATTGCTCAATCAGATGACCCACTATCGCTACCAACGAACCATTCTTTTTGCCCAGCAGCGGGAGATGGCAGCCGCCAGCCGCGAAGCGGATTTAGCCCACTATGAGGCGATTTATCTGCAAGGGATTATCCATGAGGAGAACGGCCGTTTTCAAGACGCTCTAGAACAATATACCCAGGCCCTCGAATTAGCAAAGCTAGCCAAGCACGAACAAGGGTTAGCCCAAACCCACCGCGCCATCAGCAAAATTTACGGCCGTTTAGCCCATATCGAAAAAGCAGTCCATCATGCAGAAGAAGCGATTCGTTATTATCAACATATCGGTGATAGGCGCACAGAAGAGTTAGTGCGCACCTCCCTCGCTGCCGCCTATTTTCAGGCTGGCAACTATCAACAAGCCATTGCCGCCGCCCAACCAGCCGTCTCCTTTTATGCCGATGCCCAAAACCCCTATATGGAAGCCGCCGCAGCCTCAACATTGGCCGAAGCCTACTATGAGATAGGCGACTTTTCTAAAGCGACCGAGACAGCCCAGCGAGTGCTATTTCTCGAAGAGACCTATACCCAACCCTACGCCCACTTCACATTAGGATTAGTTGCCAAAGCCAAAAACCAGCTAGAAGAGGCCCAAAAACAGTTCCAGGCCAGCCAACAGATTGCCACAACCAATGAAGACCATTATCTAGCCGCCTACGCCTGGCGCGGGTTAGGAGAAACACTGCTAGCAATGGATAAGATTCAAGCCGGAAACACGGCCGTTTCACAAGCAATAAAGTTATTCGAAAAGTTAGGCCTTACCCAAGAAGTCGAACGAACCGCCAAATTAAAGGATTTGTAATCGTAGGCGTTAGACAGCGCAGCAAATTGTAGGGGTTAGACGAGCGGGAAACACCTCTCGAATTCAAAACCGCCTCCGCTCCCGCTCGCCTAACCCAAATTAAATCACCCGCTCCGGCCGCCTAACCCCCAAAAACCAACCATCTCAAATCATTACCACCCCAATCCCATGAAAAACCCATAAATTCACCCCCAAAACCCATCAAGATGGCCAAGATGGTCATGTTTTGTGAGTTTTATATTTGACCATCTTGACCATCTTGACCACATCCTCCCCATTAACAGTTCAGCCATTAAGCCATTCACCAATTAACAATTAAAATGGTACTATTAGAGCATACCAACAAACCCTAAAGAGACTATCATATTCTTATGGCCCCTTACCTCAACCGAGCGTTAAATATCCGCCAAGACGAATGGCCCCGGCTCGGGCTGCTTTTCCTCATGGCCTTCCTCGTCGTCGCCGGCAACACCTGGGGCCGCACCATCGTCTTCGCCGCCTTCCTCCAACAAGTCGGCGTCCAGGCCCTCCCCGCCGTTCTCGCCATCAGCGCCCTCTTCACCATCTTCTCCACCGCCATCTACACCGCCTTCGCCGACCGCATCTCCAACGACAAACTCCTCATCGGCATCCTGGCCGTCGCCATCATCGGCATGGTAATCGGCCGTTTCATGCTCAGCAGCCAACTCGTCGCCCTCGCCTACCCCCTCCTCTACTTCATCTTCCTCGTCGTCATCCAAGGCACCTTCTTCCTCCACTGGTGGACCTACGTCAACGGCTACTACGACACCCGCTCCGCCAAACGCATCATCCCCATCGTCGCCACCGCCGCCCGCATCGCAGGCATCATCGGCGGCCTAACCATGCCCCTGCTCAACCAGATATTGCCACCCCAAAATATCATCCTGCTCTGGGTCACGCTCCTAACCCTCGTCGGCATCATCGCCTGGGCCATGCCCCTCCTCCTGCGCCAGAAAAAAGTGCAGGCCGACGAACTCCCAGCCCAAGCCCCACAATCGGCCGTTCCCGAAGCAGAAAAACGCAGCTCCTACTTCGAAAATCTGCGAGAAGGCTTCCAATTCGTCGCCCAATCAAACTACCTCCGCTGGCTGGCAATGGCAACCCTCCTACTAATGATGCTCATGTCATTCCTCCACTTCTACTCCAGCGACCTCCTGGAAAGCCAGATGAACTCCGTCGAAGCCTTATCCAATCTAGTCGGCAACCTGACCGGCATCGCCAACCTGCTCATGCTGCCCTTCCAACTCTTCCTACTAGGGCGCGTCATCGGCCGTGTTGGTCTCGGCAACGCCAACCTAATCTTCCCCTCAACCACCCTGCTCATCGCCGCCGGCCTCATCTTCGCCCCCGGTGTCCCCTCCGCCCTCCTGGCCGACCTCGACTACAACATCCTGCGCTCCTCCGTCCACAACCCCATCGACAGCCTGCTCTACAACGCTGTCCCCCTACGCATCAAAGGTCGGGCCAGAGCCTTCATCAGCGGCCTCGTCCTACCCGTCGGCTCCCTGCTCGGCAGCAGCTTGCTCCTACTGCCCTTCGTCATCGCCTCCACCTGGTTCGTCCCCGCCATGATTGGCCTCCTGGCAACCGCCTTCATCATCACCGGCCTCATCATCAGCCGTCGCTATGGTCAGGCCCTCATCGCCCTCCTCGAACAGGAAGATTTCTCCTTCCTCCTCTCCCAAGATGCCTCAGACATCGTCGTCAGCGACCCCTCTGCCCTGCGCTCCCTAGAACAGAAGTTGGCCGAGAGCAAAAGCCCCGAATTCACCATCTTCATGGCCAAATTAATCAGCGACATCGGCGGCAGCGCGGCCGTTCCCATCCTCGACAAAGCCACCCGCCAACAGCAAAACGGCCGTGTTCGCGCCACCATCCTCGACATCCTCGCCGCCGCCGACATCCGCGACAACGCCATCCGCCAACTATACATCGACCTGTTAGACGACTCCGAAGCGGCCGTTCGACAGTCGGCCGTTCAAGGCTTGCTCCTCGTCGAAGGCGACAGCGACCGCTTCCTCCAGCTCTCCCTCGACAAACTGTCCGACCCCGACCTTGATGTTCGCGCTCTGCTCCTGCCCGGCCTCATGAAATCGAAAAACCCAGCCTACGCCGCCCCCGCCCAAGAGAACCTCGAAGAAATCCTGTCCAGCGTCGACCCCCTGGCCCGCATTCGTGGCATCCGCGTCCTCGGCGCCATAGGCGATACAGCCGCCATCAACCGCCTTGTCCACTTCCTCAAAGACAAAAACGATGCCGTCCGCCTCGAAGCCGCCACCTTTATCGAGAGCCTCTCCCAAGACAAGCTGCCCCCCAACGTCCAACCCATCATCGTCGAGCGAATGACCCCCCTCTATAACGACCCCATCGAGCGGGTGCGCCAACTAACCCTCCTCGTCTTAGGGCGGTTGGGCGACCATGAAACCCATAACACCCTGGTCAAAGGCTTAAATGACAACAGCCCCCAGGTGCGGGCAACGGCCGTCAAAGTCATGGCCCAGGTCGGCAAAGCCATCATCCCCGTCGTCCATCCCCAACTCGACTCACCCGATGCCCAACTCCGCAAAATGGCCGTCATGATTTTGAGCCAGATAAATGAGCGCGAATTCGGCCCCCTCATCACCGCCCAAATCACCGGCAATCTATTGACCATTTACCGCAATCTCGGCCACCTTCACGCCCTTTCAAGTTGCAATCAATACCCCAGCATCGCCATCTTTGAAAACACCCTCAAAGAGCAAAATCAAGCATTAACGGCCGAAATATTCTATCTGATGACGGCCGTCCATAACCCCGCCTCCATCGACATCATCGCCCAATCGCTCAAGAGCGACGACAAGCGCATCCAGTCCAACGCCCTCGAAGCGCTCGAATCGCTAACCACCCCCCAAACCGCCATGCTCATCGGCCCCCTATTTGATAAGGCAGCCAATGGCGCTGGCAATGGCGACAACGCCTCTGACAAAACCAATCAAGCATTTTTGCAAGCCAAAGCGCTCAGCCAAGAAGTTTGGGACATGCAGCACCCCGAACTGACTGACCTTATAATCAGCTACTTGCAAGATGCCAACGACCCCTGGCGACAAGCCCTGGCCACCTACGCCCTCGGCGAAATCGGCGCCCCCGGCTGGCTGGCCGAACAAACAAAAGCTGAGCCAGAGCCAACCGAACCCAAGTCACCAGAGCCGCCAGCCGACGCTGAATCTGCTGCATCAGACGACGATTTCCTCGGCGGATTCAAGTCGATGCGCCGACAACGCCGCAGTCGAAAATCGAAAAGCGGCCGTCCCGCCAAAAATCCAGCCGACATGCTGGGGGCCTTGATTGACAATTCGGAAGCGGCCGAAGAGACCATTCACGACATCAAGGAAACGCTGATCGGCCGTTCCCCATTCACCCCCAATTTGCCCAGCGTGAGCGGCAGTTCCGCCCAACAAACCCCCTGCCAATCCCTTTTCCCCCTCTGGAAAGTGGAAACCCTGGTAGCACAATCCCTATTAAACCCCCATCCCGACGTTCAGATTGCGGCCCAAGCCGCCAACCGTCTCCTGTCGGGCCAACGTTTGTCCGATTGGGCAAAGGAGAGCGCCGTGCTTTCAACCATCGAAAAAATCATCTTCCTAAAAGAGGTGCCTTTCTTTGAAGGCATGACCGTCGATCAGCTAAAGGTGCTGGCCCAGGTCTGTGAAGAAGCCTTTTTTGCCGAGGACACCCGCATTTATAAGCAGGGCGACCCCGGCGGGACATTGTATGTGGTCGTGAGCGGCCGTGTTGGCATCGAGCGAGAAGGGATGCGCCGAGGCTCCTATGCTCGCGTCGGCACCATCGAAGCCCACTCCTATTTCGGCGAAATGAACCTCTTCGACGACAGCCCCCGCGAATCTTCCGCCCTCGCCATCCAAGACACCCTAACCCTCAACCTACGCCGCGAACCCCTCATCGCCCTGGCCCGCCAATACCCCGAACTGTCCCTAGAACTCATCAACGTCCTCAGCCAACGCCTCCGCGAAACAACCGGCCAAATCGCCAACCTAACCCGCTCCCGCCCCAGCGAACTCCACAAACTGTTTGACCAATTTGATGAATAACGGCCGAGAAACCGGGTTTTTTGGAAAACCCAGTTTCTAAATTATAGGCATCAACCAGCCGCTTCCTCCAAGGTCTCGACAATCCATTGGTTAATGCTCTTGCCGTTCACTTCGGCCGTTGTTGCAACGGCCTCATGTACTTCGACTGGCATACGCACCATCAGCTTGCCAGAATAGTATTTGACAAGCCCAGCCAAGATATGCCAAAATAATTCGACAACGCTGCCCAGTCTAAAAACCATTCGCCCTTCACTGCTAACCGTTAACCGTATACTGCTAACCGCAACCTAATCTCCTGGAGGTCTCCATGCCCCAAACCGTTCCCTGGAACAGCCAACCCCTAAAAGAATGGACGGACAAACACGCTCCCGGAAAAATAATCGAGTTAAACGGCCGAACCACCCACTACATCGAAAAAGGAAGCGGCCCCCCGCTCATCCTCATTCACGGCTTCTTCTTCGACAGCTACATGTGGCATAAAAACATAGACAGCCTTGCCCAATATCACAAAGTCTATGCCTTTGACCTCTGGGGTGTGGGCTACAGCACCCGCGACCCGTTAGAGCATAACTATCCCCTCTACACCGAACAACTACGCCTTTTCATGGATGCCCTTAATATCCAAAAAGCATCTCTGGTCGGGCAATCAATGGGCGCGGGAACGATTATCAACTTCACCGTCTCCAACCCGGAACGGGTTGATAAGCTAATTCTCGTCGACCCAGCCGGATTGCCAAACCCGCTACCTATCATGGGCAGAATCGCCAACTTGCCCAAACTAGGCGAATTCATGTTTCAGCTTAATGGGCCATTCATGAGAAAGATGACCCTCGGCAACACCTTCCTGCACAGGAAGGAGCAAATAACAGAGGAATTCTTAACCAACGCCACCCGCTTCTTTCAGATAAAAGGCACCTCCGAAATCATGCTGCAAATAACCCGGAAACAGTTCTTTGACACTTTGTCCGAGCAGATTACGACGCTCGGTTCAATGGATATTCCCATCCTCCTTGTTTGGGGCAGAAATGAAAAAGCAATCCCCCTGCCGATCGGCCGTAAAATGGCAAAAATCCTCCATAAAGCCCAATTTGAAATCCTCGACGAGGCCGGACATTGCCCCAACATCGACCAACCCGACCAGTTCAATCAACTCGCCCTAAACTTTCTTGGTACTGGTTGACTTCGGCCGTTTATCCAAATAATCATTCTGCGAGATTATTAAATATTGGCCTGATTGACAAGAAACATTGGACCGCTATTTACACGATAAGAGAAAGTAGAATTAGAATCATTTCTGTAAGACGTGCTCGGAAAGAAGAGGTGAAACTATATGAAAGCTAAAGATTTAGATAAGCTATTTGACAGCGGCGAAGTAGACATCACCCCCTTCCTTGAACTATCTGAGGGCGAACGGCCGGATCAAGAACAGAAACGAGTCAACGTCGATTTCCCTATCTGGATGCTCCGTAAAATCGATTTAACTGCCAAACGTCTTGGTGTCCCTCGCCAATCCCTCATCAAAGTTTGGCTAGCTGAACGGCTGGCCCAAGAGTAATCTGGAGAAACCGGGTTTTTCAGAAAAACCCGGTTTCTAACCCTAATAAATTAGCCTAATCGTTCAACACAATCGGCAAGTAGACCTTGTAGGGAATGGCTGGATAGGTGATAGGGATGAAGGCATCGGCGCTGCCACCGCCACCGCCGGGGCCAACAAACAGCTCACAGTCTGTTGTCGGCGGGCCGGGAGGACAGACATCAGGGCTGGTGGTGAAGCCCATGCCGGACTCCGTTATCACATCATCTTGGGCGAACACGGGCGCATCTGATGGGCCAGCAAAGGCGCCGCTGTGGGCGCTCATCAATGTCAAATGGGCGGGAACGGCCGTTCCGAACGCAGGCCCTGGCCCAAACAACGCCCAGGGAACGGCAACCTCAATCACCCCAGGTAAGCCTGTTGCCCCCGACCAGCCTAACGGCACTGGCGCAACCAGGGTCCAGAGGCCGGGGGCCGTTGTCGCTTCCCACAAAAAGCCCGTCCCAGCCAATACATCGGTCGTGATGAGATAATCTGCAAACAGCGGCACAGCCAACCCAGCCGGAATGACGCCAACGGCCAGCGGGTCGTACCACATGGGATTTCCCGTTACTGGGCCATCAACATCAATGGCGATTTGGACATGGGGCGGTGGCCCACCCACCGACGGAAAAGGGCCAAGCGCAACAGCAAAAAAGACGACGTTGTTATCGGCCGTTGTCACAAAGAAATCAATATCCGTTTCCGGGTCTGAGACTGGCGTTCCTGGAACACCGCCCAGCAGCCAGCCCATTGTATCTGCCAAACCGCCCCCATAGTTGATAGCATCCCAATCATCATAAAAAAATTCAGTCCCCAACGCGCAGCCCGGTGGCGTCAAAGTGACCAGCGTGTCCGGCCCAGGAAAGCCAGCCCCTGCCCTGGCGCACCAATCCCCGGTGAAAGCGCCATCAATGATGGGGCTGCCATGCGTCCGGGCAGATTGGGTTGTGAGAATGATGAGGAAAAGGCCCAGGAGCGCGGCCAAGAGGATAAGGAAAAACGGCCGAATATGCCCAACCGCATTTACTGTTCTTCGTGCCATTTCAAACCTCCATATTATTTTGTATAAACGATGATTTGATGAAGCTGCAATGGACACTATCTTCCATACTATAATAGAAAAGGTCGGCTCATATCAACCCTAGTTGTACACAATCCAATCCAACGCTAAACTGGATTATCGAAGACATTACGACACGATTAAGTAAGCAGTTCAACTTTTTGAGAGCGCATCATACCTCCAGTTATAAAAGCAAAAGTTGAACTTCTCTGTTGTGAAATTAGAGGATTCAAATAGATGAAAACTATCGGTTTACTCGGTGGCATGAGTTGGGAATCTACCGAACTCTATTACCACCTCATCAATGAAGGGGTCAAAGCCCAATTGGGCGGCCTCCATTCCGCAAAAATCGCCCTTGTCAGCGTTGACTTCCAAGAAATCGAAACCTTGCAACACCAAGGGGACTGGGCAGCGGCCGGTCAGACATTGGCCCAGGCTGCCAAACAGGTCGAAGCCGCCGGGGCCGACTTCCTGCTCATCTGCACCAACACCATGCACAAGGTTGCCCCCCAAATTCAGGAAGCCATCAACATTCCCCTCTTGCATCTGGCCGACGCAACGGCCGAACGCATCAAACAATCAGACATGAAAACCATCGGTCTACTTGGCACCAACTTCACGATGGCGCAAGATTTCTACAAAGGTCGTCTGGTCGAAAAACATGGCCTCAATGTCCTCATTCCCCCCAAAGCCGACCGTGAAATCGTCCACCAAATCATCTATGATGAGCTTTGTCTGGGCCAGGTGAAAGACGCTTCCCGCCAGGAATACCTCAGAATTATGGCTGACTTACAAAACCGGGGGGCGGAAGGCATCATCGAAGGCTGCACCGAAATCGTGATGCTCGTTCAACAACAGCACACGGACATCCCTCTATTTGACACGACTTCTATCCATGCGGAAGCGGCCGTTTTGAAGGCCATTCAAGACCATTAGAAACAAGCAGATTGGCAAATAGGATTAGGAGAAATTCAAATGTCCACCCACCCCTTTAACAAACATCTCACAGGCGCGGCAACGATGCTCGTCGTTGATGACCTTGAAAAATCAATCGCCTTTTATCGTGACAAACTCGGCTTTGAAGTTCGCATGTATTGGGAAGATAACATCGCCGGTCTGTCCAATGGCGCTATCAACCTGTACCTTTTTGTTGAAAGCCCACCAACACCCGACAAACCAACCATCCACCTGGAAAATCGAAACGCACCCAACCGCCCATCAGTCATCATCGTCCTAGAGGTCAATGATTGTCATGCCGCTTATCAAATCCTGGTTGAGCAAGGGGTAGGTTTTCTAACGCCGCCTTTTGAGCCACCTTGGGGCGGTTGGCGCTGCTTTGCGCTTGACCCCGATGGCTATCTCATTGAGTTGGAAGAAACCACAGATTCACCCTTCAATAAATCTGTGGTTTAATTAAGCCAATTTTGTTGCTAACGATGAAACAAAAAGTAGTCGGTTTTATTCTTCGGACAAGGCCAGATAGTCGCTGTGAGATTTTACTCCACGCCTTTGTCACTGCCCCAACCGTGCCCCTGCGCCTGCCCGGTGGTGGCGTCGATGATGGCGAAACCCCCGAACAAGCTCTCTATCGTGAACTTAAAGAAGAAACAGGGTTAACGAATCTCCAAATCCACCGTAAACTAGGCATCCAATCCTATTACAAGCCCCATATCCAGGCCCAGGTAGAACGTCACGATTTCTTGTTGTGGCATGAGGCCGAAACACCGGATTCTTGGGAATTTCAGGTGCAAGGCAAAGGCGCAGATGCCGGAGACATTTTCCGCCTCCAATGGTTAGATACCCAATCTTTAAGAGACATTCATGAGGAACATCGGCCGTTCCTGACCCCAGAATATATTCCAGAACTATTCTAAGGCGAAACCCATTTGGGCAATTCCTTTTCTCCTCTAGCTGCGCCAAAATAAATACCTATCAACGGCTTGAGGGATAAACGGCCGATTTCGACCATTAATCAAACAGCAGTTATACTAGCCTTCATCGGAGGTCTAGGTAATTGTCCAGAGAAATAAGCAGAAAAGTTGCTTTTCCAAAATTCATTTTCGCCCTCATTCTTGTCCTATCCATTCCTATCTTCCTCATGATGCTGGGCGGCGATTGGCGATGGGTCGAAGGTTGGGTATTCAGCGGCTGGTGGATTGGCATCACCTTCACGCCTATAATCTATTTCTACCTCACAGACCCAGCCACCCTGGTTGACTATTTCCAGTTTTCAAGCAGCGTCAATCAATCATCGAGAGAGCGGCTGTTATCGGCCGTTTACTACATCGGCTTTCTAGCCTGGCTCGTCATCATGCCCATAGAAGCCCGCCGCTTCTATTGGACGGCCGGATTTGCGACTTGGCTCCAGTGGATTGGGGTGCTTGCGCTAGTTATTTCTACTTACCTCATATTGGACGCTTACAACATCCTGACCTACTTCTCAAATTTAGTTCAAGACAAAAATGTAGATGGTAATGATGTCGCTTCTGATGGTGTTTATGGCGTTGTCCGGCACCCCATGTATCTAGGCGCGGCCTTTTTCTTCATTGGTGGGCCGCTCCTCTTGGTTTCCATCTATGGCTTGTTTGTCGGCCTTGTCATGATACTGTTCATTGCCGTCCGAATCATTGGGGAAGAAAAGAAACTGCTAAATGAACTAAACGGTTATGAGGATTATCGGCAAACCATAAGATATCGGCTGATTCCTGGGATATGGTAATCGGCCGTCTGAACTTTTAGAAACGAGTTTTTGGCTGTTTATCAAAAATGCAACAATGTTTTGAGACCAAAATTCGTCCAATTCGTGTTAATTCGTGGCAGGTTCTCTTAGAATTATCTCTGTACCAGACAATCTTATAGATTAGAGAAACAAAAAAGTCTGGCCAGACCCACACCGATCCTGCCAGACTTTTTTTATTTAATCTGCACCTAAATCCAAATGCAGCTGTTAGATTTGAGCCTCGCTTCCTCTGCAAGCAACACTCTTTAATATCTTGATGTCAATCATAAAAGGCCAACGTTCCCAAATCGTTCCCAACTGGCAATTCTTGTCAGCCAAATGTCGAATTTTTCATTTTGGTTGGTTTAATCTCTATTTTCACAATATCACTTATCCTGATTGAGAGAAAAAACCTATCTACCAATAAGCGTCTCATTGCTATGGGTTTGATATTGTTTAGCACAATGGTTTTGTCAACCATCGTCATTTTAGAAGCACCATTTTTGTATACAGCCAGCTTTTAGAAACGGGGTTTTTGGCAAAAACCCCGTTTCTATGCCTGAAATTCGTCCAATTCGTGTCAATTCGTGGCTAAACTTCCAAGCAGCCCCATGAACTCGGCCGTTATCTCCGCAACCCAAACCCCATCAAACAGTTCAATGTCATATCCAATTCGCACCACCAACCGTTCCCCCGGCACGACGACCACGCTCATCGGGTGATGCCATTCATCAAATAGGTGGCTGTTCCGAATAGTCAGACTGCCCTGGTAGCTGTCGAGGAACTGTTTCATGGGGTAGTTTTGGAAGCGTAGGAAGCTTTCGAATAACGGCCGTTCTCCATCCATCCCCAACCACTGTCTCACTTCGCCCAACGACACATGCTCAAAGCCACTTCGGGCCGCCATCTCTGCCTGAATCTCTCGCAGCCAGGACACCAACCCCGCTTCACTATCTAAATCCCCCTTAAGTTGCACCCGCAGCGGCAGCGTATTCAACATCAACCCCACAATTTGCTCCACGCCAGGGATGCCAGACGGCCGTCCCACCCCCGTCACCCCAAAGACCACATCCTTTTGCCCGGAGCGTTTTGCCAACACCCGCGCCCAGGCTCCCTGTACTACTGTGTTTAACGTTAGTCGATTTCGTTTGGCAAACGCTTCTAACTCGGCTGTTTCCTCCATGGACAACTGTGTTTCTATCCACCTATAGGGAGCGCGGGCTGCACGCTCGGTAATCAGCCGACCACTATCTGGCTGCCCGCCAGTTGCAACCAGGTTGGTTGCGGTACCTATCCCTTCTAGATGATTCTGCCAATACCCCTGCGCCGCATCTATCGGCTGTCGCCGAACCCAATCTAAATAGCGGCCAAAGGGAATGGGTTTTGGTAAATCGGCCGTTTCATCCCTCACAATCGCCTCATAAGCGGCCAACACCTCCCGCCACAACGGGGCCATCGACCAACCATCCAACAAGGCATGATGATGGCTCCAAACCAGCCGGGATTCCCCTTCTCTCAATTGGACTATTGTCCATCGGATGGGTGGCGCCTCAGACGACCGAAAACCCGCCGCCCGGTCATCTGTCAAGAACGCCGTCAACTGCCTTTCCCGCTCTCCGGCCTCCAATTCTCGCCAATCTAGCTCCTGCCAATCCAATGATACATCTTCCAGAACAACCTGATAGGCGGCCCCATCTGCCCCCGTCACAAACAACGTTCGCAGCGCTGCGTGGCGGGCGATGACCAAGGCCCAGGCTTGGCGGAAAGCGACCGTATCCAAATCCCCCTCAATCTTGTACACCCATTGCAAAAAATAAGCCTCGGATTCGGGCTGCTGCCCCGAATGGGCCACCATCGCAGCTTGCCCTGGCCCCAACGACCAAATGCCTTCAACCTGTCGGCCGCCCATCGCCGCCAAAATTCGCTCATATATCGCCCACGACACGCCATTTATCGGCCGTTCTTCAATCAACCGCTGCAACTGCCCGACATAGTCCGCCGCCAACCGCTCAACGGTTGAATGTTTGTGAATGCTGCGGCTGAAAGTCCAACTCATCTCCAAACGGCCGTCAATCACCTGCCCATTGACATTCAACAAATGCCGCCGCTCACTCGCCAAACTGCGGGTTGGCCCGCCCGCTTCCTGGCTCAACTGGAAAGGGCCGTCCGCTGGCAAAAGATTGTCATACTGCCCCAAATAGTTGAAAGATAGCTCGGCCTGGGGCAATTTTCGCAGCCGTTCGGCCGTTTTCTCATCCCCCAGATAGCGCAGCAGCCCAAAACTCAGCCCCTTACCCGGAATTTGGGTCAATTGGGTTTGAATTGACGAAACCATTGCGGCCGTTTCCATTCCATCCCCAACCATTAGCAAGACCGGATACATCGTTGTAAACCAGCCCACCGTGCGGGAAATATCCAACATCCGCTCGCCCAACGGTTCCCGCCCATGCCCTTCTAAGTCAACCAAAACCGTCTCCGCCCCGCTCCAATCAGAAATCGTCCGGGCTAAAGCCGTCAATAAAATGTCGTTAATCTGACTGTTATAGGCGGCTGGCACCTTTTGCAACAGCGCTTGCGTCTCCTGGCGGGTCAATCGCTTCGTTACTGTTTCGGCCGTTTTCACTATATTCTGTCCCGCCCCAAGAAAATCACGGGGCAGCGAGCGAACGGCCGACCAATCCCGCTCCAGCCAAAAGGCCAACGTATTAGTCACCGCTTCCAATTTGGCAAAGCTTTCCAACGCCTGCCCCCACCGCTGAAAAGAAACGGTCTTCGGTGGCATAAATATCTCCGGCCCATCTATCGCCTCTCGCATAACAAGCTGCCTATAGACCTGCTCCAAATCTGCCAACAGCACCCGCCAGGAAACGCCATCGACCACCAGATGATGAATGACGAGGAGCAAACGGCCGTCTCGCTCCGGCCCAGCATCAAAATAGACAGCCCGTATCAGCGGCCCGTCGGCCAAATTTAGGGAGCTTTGGGCCGCTGCCGCTTCTCGCTCAAAGACAGCTTGTCGCCTGGTTCTAGACAACCCCGCTAACTCGACATACCCAACCAGGTCTTCCCCGCTCTCATTTTGGTTGACGTAGAACTGCTGCCATTTGCCATTTGCAAAGACGTAACGCAGACGCAGTGCATCATGATGGCCGACTAACATTTCCACTGTCTGGCGCAAAGCTGCCAAATCAAGATTCGGCCGTGTTTCCAAGACCAGGGCCATGTTCCAATGATGTTGGTCAACCAATGCTTGCTCGAAGAACCAGCGTTGAATCGGTGTCAACGGCGCTGCCCCGCTTGCCAGTCCTTGTTCAGCCTGGATGGGTTCAGCCTTCGCAGCTTGGCCCACGTTGGCCGCCAGCGTTGCAATGGTCTGATGCTTAAACAACTGCCGGGTCGTCAGCTGAAACCCGGCCTGATTGGCCCGCGCCAAAATCTGAATACTCAAAATCGAGTCGCCGCCCAACTCGAAGAAATTATCATGGATGCCGACCTGTTCCAGCCCCAAAACCGCCTGCCAAATGGCGGCTAGCTTTTCCTCAACGGCCGTTGTTGGCCCCGCAAACGGCCGTTCTCGCTGGACGGCCGTCCAATCCGGCGCTGGCAGCGCCCGCCTGTCAATCTTGCCATTCGGCGTCAGCGGCCATTCAGACAAAGTGACAAAGAAGGTCGGAACCATATAATCCGGCAGCCGCTCCCCCAAAAAGGCCCTCAATTCAGCCGTAGCGCGGGCTTCTAGCCAACCATCTTCGCGCCCTATGGCAACCAAGTTGGTTGCGCTCCCTGGCATTTCCTTAGGAATCACATACCCCACCAACCGCCGCTCGTCTGGCCCATCTTCCCGCGCCAGCACCAACGCTTCGGCAACGGCCGAATGCTGCCCCAAAACCGCCTCAATCTCGCCCAACTCAATCCGAAAACCCCGAATCTTGACCTGCTGGTCGATGCGGCCTAGAAATGCAATACGGCCGTCCGCCAAATATTTCACCCGGTCGCCTGTCCGATACAGCCGCCTCCCCGACTTATTACTAAATGGGTCCGGGATAAAGGCCGCTGCCGTCAAATCGGCCCGATTCAAATAGCCCCGCGCCAAACTGTCGCCCCCAATCAATAACTCTCCTGGCACGCCTATCGGAACCAAATTCAAATTTTTGTCTGTTATATAAAGCTGAACATTACTGATGGGACGGCCGATTGGGGGCATATCGGCCGTTTCCCCGCTCGATTCCGTTCGTTCCAGCGGAGGCGTTTGCTCGGCCGTTGTCACCACCGTATTCTCCGTCGGCCCATAATTGTTAATTAGCTCAAATGGTAAATGGGGCGGCGGAAATTGGGTCAACTTATCCCCACCCGTCAACAGCTTTCGCAGCGAAACCGCCTCCGGCCAGTCCAGCCCCATCAAGCCCTCGGCCAATGGCGTTGGCTGAAACGAAATGGTAATCCCTTGCTCAACCAGCCAGTCACGCATCTGCCAGGGCAGCAGCCTCGTTTCTTCATCTGGAATATGCAACGTCGCTCCCGCTGTCAGGTAGGGCCACAACTCCCAAACGGCCGCATCAAAGGCTGGCCCCGCCAACAGGGTTGCTTTGTCATCAGCCGCCACCTCGAAGGCCCGCTGATGCCAGGTGATGAGGTTGAGCAGCGAGCGGTGGGTCAACTGAATCCCCTTCGGCCGTCCTGTCGTGCCAGAGGTATAGATAAGGTAGGCTAGATTATCGGCCGTTACCCAACCAGCCACCTCATCGCTTGATTCCGACTCAATTGTCTCCCAACTAGCATCCAGATAAACGTGCCGCACCCCCTCGTCAGGCATCTCGCTCTTCAACCAGGGCTGGGTTAACAAAATCGGTTCGGCCGTTCCTGCCATTTGGGCCGCATCTGCCAGCATAAAGGCCAGCCGCTCCTGCGGATAAATTGGGTCAAGGGGTAGATAAGCGGCCCCCGTTTTCAAAATGCCCAGCAGGGCCACCACCATCTCGACCGAGCGGCTCATGCAAACGCCAACTGCCGTTTCTGCTCCAACCCCCAGCCGTCGCAAATAATGGGTCAACTGATTGGCCCGTCGGTTCAACTCGCCATAGGTCACTGTGGCTTCAACGTCAGCCGCCGATTTATAATGAATAACGGCCGTCTTCTCCCCCCATCGCGCCGCCTGTTCAGATACCAACTGCTGAACCAGCTTGTCGGTCGAAAAAGCCACCGTCGTCTCGTTCCACCCCTCAACCAATTGCCCCCTTTCCCCCTCCCCCAACAGCGGCAACTGCGACAACCGCGCTGTTGGATTGGCAACTATCCCCGCCACCAATGCCTCAAAATGCCCGGCCAACCGTTCAATCGTTTGACGCTCAAAAAGGTCGGCGCTGTATTCAATGCTGCCCCCATAGCCTGCGGCTGTTTCTTTCAAAAATAACGTCAAGTCAAACTTGGCGCTTTGAACGGGAACCGACTGCTCCCAGACCGTCAAGTCCCCCAACTGCAGCACATCATCCGGCACATTTTGCATGGCAAAGACGACCTGGAACACGGGATGGCGGCTCAAATCCCGCTCTGGCTGAATGGCCTCCACCAGCCGCTCAAAGGGCAGCTCCTGATGGCCCATCGTGCCAATCAACCTCTGCCGCACCCGTCCCAAAAGAGCAATAAAGGTCGGGTCGCCGGACAAATCGGTTCGCAAGGGCATGACATTGACGAAGAAGCCTATCAGGGCTTGGACATCGGCCGTATGGCGGTTGGCCGTCGGCGAGCCAATTATCACGTCATCCTGGCCCGTATAGCGGGCCAGCAGCACATTGAAGGCGGTCAACAGCGCCGTATAGGGTGTCGTTTTTTGTTGACGGCTCAGGGTTTTGATGCCATCGGAAAGGTCTTTAGTCAGGGATAATTGTACCTCGGAGCCGTGAAACTGTTGGGCAGACGGCCGTAATCGGTCAGTTGGTAGCTCCAACAACTGCGACCTTCCGGCCAGATGCTCCTGCCAAAAGGCCAAATGCCCTTCAAGCGCCCGCCCCTGCAACCGCGTTCGCTGCTGCTCTGCATAATCGGTATATTGAATGGCGAGCGGTGATAAAGTTGGGGAACGGCCGTCCACAAGGGAACGGCCGTTCAGGGTCGCCCCATACACGGCCGATAACTCCTTAAAAAAGACGCTCAACGACCAAGCATCGGAGATGATGTGGTGCATGACAACCAAGAAGAGATGGACATTGGCCGCCGTTTGCCACAAATAGGCCCGAAATAGCGGCCCCTTGTTCAGGTCAAACGGCCGAACAGCCGCTTGCTCCATTCGCTCGAACGCTTCGCTTTCGGTATCGGCTGCCTCATCCCGCAAATCGACGGCCGAAAAAGCCAGCTCTGCGTTGGGAGAAATGATTTGGATGGGACGGCCGTCTTTTGTCTCATCGAATGTGGTTCGGAGCGATTGATGACGGCCGATAACTGTTTCCATCGCTTGTTGAAGAACGGCCGTGTTCAAATCGCCCCCCAGCCAAAAAGCCTTACAGACGTTGTAGGTCCCACCCATCGGTTGCAGCTTATCTAAAAACCACAGCCTTTGTTGGGCAAAGGAAAGGGGAAAGGAGGACGGCTCCGGCGGCTGGCCCTGGGCCGCCTTTTCTTTCAACAACTTGCCAAGCAAGGCGCGTCGCTGTTCGGCCGTTAATGAGGCTAGGTTTTTGTCATCAAACATATAGTAGAACGAACATCCTGTTCGTTCCTATAAAACAAGATGTTCAACGACCTAATTTACAGAATCAAGGTATTGCTCGAAAGCGGCGATAGATTCGGCCATGACAGCCCGCCGATTCAATTCCCGCAGCATCTCCAAATTATCAATGTCCCTTAACCGATTAGATATTGCAGGAATGGAAGCATCAAACCGCAAAAGCAGGACATCAAGAATGGCATTCCGAAGGCCCTGTTGTTGGCCTTCTTGTAATCCTTCCTGCAAACCTTCCTGTAATCCTTCTTCCTTGCCTTGTTCAATTAATTCTTGGACAAAACCGCGCATAATAGCCTCTCCATCATCCTTGAATGCCGCATCAATGGCATTGCTGACCTTCTCGACCGTTATTTCCTGTGTCGTTGAAGATACATAATAAACCACAACCTGCAAAAAGTCTATCGCCTCATCTCTATTCGCCAACCCCGCCACATAGCTAAAAATATCCGCCAAACGCTCGGCTAAGGTTGGGTCAAAGCTCCGCATTAAGGTTAGCAAGGTAGCCCGCAAAAGCAGATGGCCGCGTATATCGCTTTCCTCAAGCTGGTTCAAATCCTGCAATTCATAGTGGAAGTTAGGCCAATACGGCCGTAACACCTCCGGCCCCTCAAACAGCCCAGTAAAGTTCTCTGATATGTGCCACTTTTCACGGCCATGATAAACAACGATAGGAATTACTGGCGGCAGTGGCTTGACCTTCTCTCGTTGGGCGCGTTCCCAGTGGCGAACCATGTAGCGCAGTAGTTGAAAGGCGACCAAGACATCAGGGCTGCTCTTATGTTCCAGCAGCAGATAAACGCTGGCCTCCCCACCATCTTTCAGCTCAACTTGATAAAGCAAATCCGAAAAGTGCTCCTTCAGTTCGGGGTCAATGAAGCTGTCTTTTTGCAATTCAAGGCTGTCCAAGTCGAGGACAGCAACGACTTCGGCTGGGAGGTAGTTTTCAATAAAGTCGTGAGCTACTTCGGGCCGGGAGAAGGTTTCTCGAAAGAACAGGTCATGTGGGTTTCTCAGTTCACTCATATAAAAACATTATATCCTCACTAAAGAAACCATCAATCACTTTCCACCGTCTGAAAGTTCACTGAGTGGATCGGCCGTGAAGAAAATCCAAAACGGCATCGCCAGAAAAATCATGATAGCGAAGGCAACTGATAATCTATTCATTTGTCTACTCATAAGAACATCCCTTTAATCACCCGCCCTGTGTAACGCCAGGCCATATTGGGCAAGCTTTGCTTCGTCTGAATCAACAATTAATTGTACAAGGATATTTTCATGAACAAACACACCGCTCAGGTAGCCTTCAGTCGTATGCTCACCTAATTCCTCGTAGAAGTCCTTGGTTGCTTCAAGTTCAATTTCATCTTCATAATATAGAATTAGGCCAAATTGACTCTCAGTTGATGATGACAAAAAGAATTTAATGCCATCATCAGGTGAGTAAGTTAAGTATATAGAGTCATCCTCGGTTAACGGCCGATAATCTCCAACCTCCAATCCGGCATCTTCGAAACTTTCAATCACATCCTGGGGTGTCAATTTGGTATTAAATCCTCTATAGACCATAAAACCGATGAAAAAAATAACTAAGATGGTCATAAACTTTGCTGATAGTCCAAATTTTCTCTTCGCTTTTCCAGAGTTGGAACGGCCGTCATCTCCTTCGTTTCCTGTTTCCTCCCCAGATGGCCAAATATATTCCCACCAATATAAGGGAACAAAGATGAACCCTAGAAGATAGAAACCCAAAAACCATAAAGGTTCTCGCTTTTTATCTACTGATTTATTCCTTACTAAATGGACAGCAAAGGGGGCAAGAAGTCCGAACGCGCCAGCAAGAGCAGCTAATATTAATAAGACTAAATCTATCGGAAACGGGTCTGTACCACTTACTTCCTTGATTGGAGTCTGCAATGCAAAGATACTGACTGGTATCAAGAAGAAAGCAATTAGCCATAGGAATTTTAGTAGTTTCGTTTTCATGGATTCCTGACTTCTAATGTTTTATCTTGTAGCTTTTTCAAAAGCAGTTTGGTATTGGTCGAGAGTATCCTGGTCGGCTAGAATCGTCAGGTAGAGGATGAGTTTTCCTTCTACAAATAAGGTGCTGACCTGGCCTTCGGGCGGATATTCGGCCGTTTCCTGAAGGCGTTTGACGGCTGCTTCGAGGAATAGGAATATGTCATCTTCGTAGTAGAAAATGAGGCCGATTCCCTCGAGGTCGGAGGGCGGCAAGAGGAAACGGATGTTGCGATCCGGGTGGCGGGGCAGGTAACTGATTTCACCTTGTTTTAATTCCTGGGTTTGGCCAATAACAAGGCCGCTGTCTTGAAAGTGGTCTATTATATCGTTCGGTTTTGGGTTCGGTTCGGCCGTAATCGTGAAGAAAACGATGAGGAAGATGGTCGGGAAGGTGATGACAACCACTGTGGTCAGATTTGCCCGGAGCGATTGGCCAAGTGTTCTAACCCGGTATTTAAGGTCTTCTTTGAAAGTGCTAGGATGACGGCCGTATTCTTCTTCGTTGAGGCCCAGAGTGGTGCTTGTCAAAATGTAGAAGGGGATGAAGACGAAGCCTAACAACAGGAATCCGGCCAGCCAAAACTGTTTCCGGTCGGTGCTGATAGTTTTATCTTTGAGCAGTTGATAAATGAAAAAAGCGATTAGGAGGAGGGCGTTGGCTGTTGTTCCGATGAAGTTAACGGATGCTTCGGAGAGGTAACGACCAGCGGCAATGTCCTGGCTGGCATCGGAGACGCCGAGGAGGAAAAACGGAACGGTTAAATATAGCAATGTAGGCAGAATGATGGCTAGTTTTTTGAACATTGACTACAACATCTGCCCCAGCAGCGCCTCAACTTCCTCGTCTGATAACTCATCTAACTGCGCTAGCAGATTTTCGGCCGTTTTTCCATCCATCTCTGTCTTTGCCAACGGCCGTTCATAGCCCACCCGCTCGGCCAACTCCCAAGTAATCTCACTTAGAAAGTCATCCGTTAAATGCGCTTTCCAGCGGTCGGCGGCTTTGGCTTCAATGGCCGAATAGCCATGAAACTTCACATCCCCAATCATCCGCGACTCGGAAACATTGTAAATGCCATCCGTCATCCGCTTTTGGCGTTCGGCATACGGCCGTAACATCCCCGCATCAAATTCCAGCCCTAAGAAGTCGCTTAATGCTATCGCGCTCTTTTCAGGCTCCTGCACCAACGTCTCGTACTGCAATCGGAACTGCCTTTCCGCCGGAACTTGTATCAGGAAATCCAAAATGTTGCGATGGTTAATCAGCCAGACCAACTCGCCTAACTCGCGCACCGAAAAATCATGCTGTTCCCGAAAATAGATTCTGTCCAGCCGCACATCTTCAAAGGAGTGAATCATGCCATAGGGGTGGCGCAGCAGATGGATATAGCGTGGGTTCTCAAAATAGGCTTCGGCCCGCTGCAAGGTTTCGATATGGTTGGCATAGGTAATCGACTTATCGACCAAAATTTGGGGCGCAATCCAGCGTTGCAGCCGGGCATAAAAGGCCTGAGTCGTCAGATTTCGGGCCTCATACTCGGTCATAATCATCTGCACCTTTTCCGCGCTGCACTTATGAATCGCCATCAAGGCCCGAATTGTCCCCTCCAATCGGAAACTGTCTGCCTGCGACAACGTCTCATGGCGGCTCACCAGGGTCGGGAAGGTCAGTAAGTCCAACTCTGGCGGCGCAAATAGGGTCGGATGGCCGGCCAACACCACCCGCAGCAGGGTCGAGCCAGAGCGGGGTGGCGAGAGAATGAAAACGGCCGACTTATTCTTGCGACCAACAGCCGTCTTTTCAATGGCATAGGGCATTGTTGTCGCCAACCACTGCCGCATCTGGCCCACTGTCTCCTCAGTAATCCCCTTTTGGGGCTGGGATTGGTCCACTTTGGCATCCGGCTGGTCTGACACCAGGGCAGCCAATCTTTCGGGGTAATGAGTTTGCAGATAGCGGGCAAAAGCCGCCACCGTCGGCGCTTCCAATAAGGCCGAAATATAAATATAGCCGCCCATCTTTTCTTGTAAGTGACTAATAAAAAAGGCCCCCTTCAATGAGTCGCCCCCCAGCTCGAAGAAGTTATCATCCACCCCAACCTCTTCCAGGGCCAATGTCTCTTGCCACATGGTGACCAACAGCCGTTCCAATTCGCTCGTTGGGGCGGCATAAGCTGTATCAATCTTCGGCCGTTCTGTGCCAGGGGCAGGCAGCGCCCGGCGGTCTATCTTTTTGTTGGGGGTCAAGGGGAAGGCATTGAGAAAGACAAAGGCCGTTGGCATCATGTAACCGGGCAGCTTATCTTCCAAATACCGCCTGATTTCGCTCTGATTCGGCCGTTCTTGTCCCCCTTCAATGACGCTATAGGCAACCAGCCTTTTCTCGCCTTCCCATCCTTGTTTGCTCGACTCTGACCGGGCCACGACAATACTTTGTTCCAGCCCTGGATAGTCGGCCAAGACCGCTTCAATCTCGCCCAGCTCAATCCGAAAGCCCCGAATCTTGACCTGGTTATCAATTCGGCCCAGGAACTCCAACGTCCCATCTTGCCGATAGCGGACCAAATCGCCTGTTTTATATAGTCGCTGTCCTGGTTCAGGGGTATAGGGGTTGGGGACGAAATGTTCGGCCGTTAACCCGGCCTGGTTGTGATAGCCGACCGACAGGCCCAGACCCCCGATATAAAGCTCTCCGGCAATGCCGACCGGAACCGGCTCTAAACGGCCGTCCAGCAGCAGCAAATGAGTGTTGGCAATCGGCTGGCCCAGGGGAACGGCCCCCTTTTCAGACGACAACCGGCAGCGGGCCGACCAAATCGTTGTTTCCGTTGGGCCATAGAGATTCCAAACGGCCGAACCGCGCCGCAACAATGCCTCTGCTAACGGCCGGGAAAGGGCCTCGCCGCCGCATAATATTTTCAGGGCCTTATCGCCCTGCCAGCCAGACTCGACCAGCAGGTTCCAGGTGGCGGGAGTAGCTTGCATCATCGTCGCCCCCGACTGCTCTAAGACCTGTTGCAACAGGTTGCCATCCCCAATGACGGCTTGTCCGGCAACTGTGACCTGCCCGCCGCAAATGAGGGGCAGGAAAAGCTCCAGGGCGGCGATGTCAAAGGAGAGGGTGGTGACGGCTAAGAGGGTGTCGTCGGCCGTTATGCCGGGCGTTTGGGCCAGGCTGCACAGGAAATTGCTCAGAGCCAGATGCTGAATCTGAACCCCTTTCGGCCGTCCGGTCGAGCCAGAGGTATAGATAAGGTAGGCTAAATCTTGCAAGCCCGCCTGACAGGTGGGGTTGGTCTTGGGCTGGGCGGCCATGAGCGGCCATTCGCTGTCCAGGCAGATAATCTTTGCACCTACCGAGGGCAGCTCATCGACCAACCCTTCTTGGGTCAAAATTATCTGAACGGCGGCATCATCGAGGATATAGCCGATTCGTTCGGCCGGATAGATGGGGTCTAATGGCAGATATGCGCCCCCGGCCTTTAACACGCCCAATAACGCGACCATCATCTCTAGTGACCGTTCGAGGTAGATGCCGACGAAGACGCCTGGCCCAACGCCAAGGGACTGCAGATAGTGGGCCACCTGGTTGGCCCGTTCGTTTAGGGCTTGATAGCTGTGGGCGGGGTTGGGTTGACTGGGCGCGGCAAGGGAAACGGCCGTCCGGCCCGGCCCTCGCTCCACCTGGGCCTCAAATAGCTGGGGAAAGGTGGCGGTTGGGGTGGGTTCGGCCGTTTTGTGGGCGGGGGTCAGCGATGACTCTCTTTTTGCATCAGGCAACATAATCGTGGGCATAACCATCCGTATTTGACAGTGCGACGACGGTCAAATCATATGTCCGCAATTATAGTCGATTTCCCTGCGTCGCTCCATCAAACATAATGGCTATTATGGGGGGGTATTATTGGTAATCGGTAATTGGAAAGTGGTCAAGATGGTCAAGCCATATCATAAACACTTTCATCCCCGCTTGGATACCGCTCGAAGACATGCTTGAAAAACTCATCCGTCAAGGTGTTAATATCGTCAACATCGAACTCAGGATAAGGCAATCCTGTTGAGTCATCATAGAGTGTATCATGAATCAGCGTTCGCACGGCCGCTTGGGTAGCTGCTTTGTCTCGCCAGTTGTCCATTTTGGCGATGATTTCTTTGATAGCCGCTATCAGGTCGCGAGACAGGTCTTTGATGCGTTCCAGTTTGGCCGGGGCTAAATTTGATTTGTGAGCGCGGAGCAAGTCATAGGCGGCCAGTTGTTCTTCGTTGTCGAATCCTTCGCGGACATAGCGGTTTTGTTCCTCGTCCAGGGACTCAACCAGGTCAAGCAGTTGAGTAAAAGTTCTTTCGATAGTAACCCGGTCCGTCTCCCGGTTATATTCATCAATGATTTCTTGGAACCGTTCATACAAATCAATGCGAGTCGGATTTTGAGCCACCATCCGTTTTAATTGGCGCTCAACTTTTTGTTTGACGGACTGCACGGCCGTATTCTTGCCATCCATCCTTTCAAACTCTTTTCGCAGCCGCTCGAAGTTAATCTTGCTGATGTCATAGACCGTTTTTGGTTCACCAATTACCAGAGTCGTATCAGTCAGGCTAATCGCTTCGTCAACCGCCCCTTGAATCTCTCTTAATACATCTATCAGGTCGCTTTGTTCTTCCTCTTTTTGTTTGAGTTTTTTGTAGATGGCAACGATGGCGTCTTGTTCGGCTTTGGTTTTATACAGCCCTTTGAAGCCGGTCAGGGACTTTCGCAGTTTCATCATTTCCCGGACCAGGACTTCAAACTTGGCGCGGGTTTCGTCGTTGGTGTTGATTTTATTTTTCGCTTTTTCGATTTCGCTGTTTTCATCATAGCCGGTGGCATTCAGCAAATCGTCAAGGTCATAGCCCAACTGGGCCAGATAATCCAGGCAGGCTTGCAGGGCGGCTTCAAACTGGTCTATGATTTCTTGGGGCGGCCGTGTTGGGTCAATGGTCGGTCCGCGTTTACCGTCGCTTCGTTGGGAAGCGTAGCGGGCCAGGGCCCGGCGCAGGCTTTTGAGAATGCCGTTGTAATCCACAATCAAACCGTTGGCTTTGCCTTCGTGGACGCGGTTGGCGCGGGCGATGGCCTGCATCAAGGTGTGGCTCTGCATCGGTTTGTCCACATAGAGCGTTGCCAGGGATTCAACATCAAAGCCCGTTAGCCACATGGCGCAAACGATGGCGACCCGGAAAGGATGGCGGTCGGCTTTGAAATCTTCCTCCAGTTTGGTTCGGCTCCTTAATGTCATGCGGACTTGCTTGATTTCATCCAACATCCCCCATTGACTAAAGACATACTCATCGTCCTGTGATTGGCTGATAACGACAAGACGTTCCGTTTCCTGAAGCCAGTGTAGTTTTCGCCGTTGTTCCACTTCATCTTGTTCATCGGCCGCTTTTCGCACCTGCCGCCGCTGCTCCCGGATGGCCTGCTGCCAGTGGTGGTCAATCCGGCTGTGTAGGCGGACGCAGGTCAATTTGTCGAGACAAATTAACATCGCTTTGCCCGTTTCCCAGCGTTCGGTGTAATGGGCCACAAAATCTTGGGCAACCCGGTCGAGACGGTCTTTGCTGGTAATGATGAAATAGTTCTGGCCCAAAGCCCGCAAAACCCGGCTCTCTTCGGCTTCGTCTAGGCCGTGTTCTTCGATAATATCTGCCACCTGCTCATTGAGGTCGTCGGTGGAGATTTCCAGCTTTTCACCCCGGTTATCATAAATGAGGGGAACAGTGGCGTTGTCCTCAACGGCCCGTTGGAAATCGTAAGTAGAAACGTAATCGCCAAAAATCTCTCTGGTCAGCTCATTGTCTTTGTCATCAATGAGCGGTGTTCCGGTAAAGCCCATATAGGCCGCGTTGGGTAGGGCGTAGCGCATGTTGTGGGCGAAGATGCCCTGTTGGGTGCGGTGGGCTTCGTCGGAAAAGACAATGATGTTATCGCGGGTGGAGTAGACGGTATCGGCTTTGTTGAATTTGTGGATCAGGCTGAAGACATAGCGGGGATTGCCGCGCAGCAGTTGTTCAAGGTGGTCGCCGCTGCTGGCCCGGACTTCTTCCTTTTCGTTAACGGCATCCACCCCAAGAAACGTTTTGTATATCTGGTCGTCTAAATCTTCCCGGTCGGTTAAGACCAGAAAAGTGAAATTGCCGTGCAGCTTGCGGTGGATTTTTTCGGCCAGGAAAGCCATTGAATAAGATTTGCCGCTGCCTTGGGTATGCCAGAAAACGCCCAGCTTGCCGTTGAGAACATCGCGGTCGGTGGCGGCCGTAAATGCCCGATTGACGCCCAGGAATTGATGATTGCGGGCCAGGATTTTGCGGGTGTTGCTGGCTGGCGGCGCTTCGTCGCTGTCGGGGTCAATGCTGATAGGTTTGCTGTCATCAAAGAGAATGAAGTTCTCGAACAGGTCCATAAAGCTGGTCTTGTCCAACATGCCCCGCTGCATATTCTCGAAATCAACCCGGCCGTCTTCCTCTTCATCGAGCCGTTTCCATTCGTTGAAGTAGGTATAGCGGCTGGTGATGGTTCCCACCCGGCCTTCGCTGCCGTTGGAAAGCATGACCATCGCGTTATGGTGGAACAGTTCCGGCATATTTTCCCGATACCTGAAGAAGTTCTTGGTATAAGCGTCTTTGATGTTTTTATGGTTTTGTTTCAGCTCAACAAAGAGGAGGGGCAGGCCGTTGACATAGCCTAAGATGTCCGGCCGAATTCGGCCGAAAAGCCCAGTATCGAGCCACAATTCCCGGATAGCCAGGAAATGATTGTTTGCGGGGTTGTCAAAGTCAAAGACTTTCAAGCGGGCGCTTTCTTCTGGATTCTCGGGCGTGCGGTAGATGACCTGGACCCCCTGGCGGAGCATCTGATATTTTTCGCGGTTAGTCTGGACCAGGGTTTGGGCGGTGTTGAAGCGGCTGAGTTGGTCTACAGCGTCGCGGTAGACTTCGTCAGGCAGGCCGGGATTGAGGCGGCGCAGGGCTTGATTGAGATAGCGGGTGAGGATGACTTCTTTTTGGTTGACCCGGCCGAAAGTGCCATCCACCCCCAACACTTCATCGTCGAAAGCAAAGGCCGTTTCCCAGCCCAACTCATCGTGGAGAAAATCGGCCATTTTGGCCTGGACGAAATCGTCCTCTGAATACCGCCTGCCACTCACACTTCGATTCTCCCGCTCATAAGGCGTGGCAAGAGGGAATCCCGAGCATCTTTAAGTAACTGATTTTGAGATAACAGAGTTGTAATTTGTTTTCGCATTGGGTGAACAAACTCTGAAAAGTTAGCTTGAATATTCTTTTCGGGTATTAAAAAATCTAGTTTGGCTAATCGATGACGACTAAGTTCTGTTTGGCCGGTTGCACCTTCTCCAAGATGCTCAATTTCTCGTTCCAAATTCAACATAGATAATCCAAAAAAATCAATATCTATCGTATCATTTGGGCGAACGATTGTAACATGAGAATCGACAGTATGTTTTTCAAGTTCTTGGTAGACTTGTGCAACCCTCCCAAGAGTCCCAATTCCAGTAGAATTAACCAAGACATCACCAAATCGAACGAATCGTTCAGCTCTCGTAATTGGTCGTTTATATTCATCATTTCCACGTGTTAGTTCAAAATCTATTTTGTGATACCTGATACACCTTTGGTTAATGACCCGACACGTAGACTCTTCATTATATTTTGGTTGGTAACCCCTTGTTATCAGAACAGTGATTGATTTGTCACCCAACGGCCGTTTCTCCCACCCTTCCGGCACACCATCAACAACGGCCGTTTCCTCCCAACCAGGAAAGCGCAAATGAACAAACCATTCCCGATACAGCAAGTGCATCGCCTCTTCCAACAAAGCAATCCGCCGCTCATTATTAGCAATCAAATCATCATACGACCCTAAAATCTCAGCGATTTCTTCTTGGACTTCTAAGTCTGGTCTGTGGACCTCTAATTTTTGAAGGTCAGACCCTCTTACACCTTTTTGTACTGCCCCTGTGACGATTGACTTGATTGAACCCTTTCCCATCGGTGAATTAAAATAGTAGTAATAAAATAAAGGGTGGGCTAATTTTTGGTTTAATCGCACACGAATGATATGAGATTCAAAAGTCGTTATTTCTGGTACATCCAAAATAATTGAGCATTTTCCAGCACCAGCCTCAACCATTGACTGCCTTGCGAACAATAAATCTCCAGTTTTAAGCTTATATTTCCGAATTTCCTTTTCATTCATTGGAACCAATTCCATTTCTGGATTGTTGATACGATCATAGGCGAAAATTTCTCCCATGTTCACCATTTTGTATCCTGCCCCACGAACGCGTTTCGGCCGCATTAATCCATTTCTGGAAGGAATTTTGTAAAGTGTACCGAACTCAACGGTTTTCCAATCCTTCACAACAATTCCTCAATTTTTGTCTCAATTGATTCCGCCAAGATATTTGCTTGATTATTCAAGGCCTGCAATTCCTTATGAATATTTTGTATGCGTTCTTCAAATACAATTGAATCTTCAAACTCGTATGGTGCGACCCCTACATACCGTCCTGGGGTGAGACTGTCATCGGCCGGGTAAATATCTTCTCGTTTTACGATTTTACAAAGGCCCAATACATCATTGTATTTACCTTCGGGAAAGCGAGTTTGGAGCCAATCGGCTTGATTGAAATAGTAAATAGATTGTTTCAGGGTTGAGACGGCATTGTCCCTTGCTTCCTCCACTTGCTTAATCGTTTGGCGGTCGTTTCGTCCGTTACCATTGCCATTTTTCAGGAGACTTGCTGCATTACGCACCAGATTGGTTGTTTGCCGTTGGAGCTGCTTCAGTCGGGGAATGAGCGGGGCGATTGATTCACGAGCAGCCTGTTGGGCGGCGTTGGTTTGGGGCGGTTTGCTGGCAAAGGATTGGCGGATGGTCACCAGGTCGGATAGAAGGGCATCGCGGGCAGCCTGCCATTCTTGCAGTTCATCGCCCATTTCTTCAAGATTTAGCCCCTCTGTAAAATTCAGGAGGTCGGGTAATTGGGCAGCCTGTTCGTGAAACTGCTCTAAATAACGGCCGACCAGCCCCAAATACCGTTCCGTCTGCCCCCGGTAAAGCCAGGTGATAGCGGTCAGATTGGCTAACTGCTCCTCACTAAAATCATTGATGCGCCGGTTGACCTGCCGGAAAATATGACGGGCATCTATCATCAGAACCGTGTCAGGCGATTGTCTGCTTTCGGCCGGGGCCTGGTAATCAGGGTCAGCTTTGGTCCGGTCAAAAAACCACAGCGTACACGGCAGTGAACGGGTATAGAAAAAGTTCGTCCCGATGGCAATCACAGCGTCCACCGCGCCCGTCTCAATCAACTCCCGCCGAATGTCCCGCTCCCCATACCCGGCATCAGAGGCCGAACTCGCCATAACAAAGCCCGCCCGCCCCTTTTCATGCAGATAGCTGTAAAAATACTGAATCCAAAGATAGTTGGCGTTGCTAATACTCTTGGTTTTAGAAGAGACGCCCGGTATCGTCTTTTCAGTAAACAGGCGTGGGTCCTTTTCAACCCGTTCAGGATTGACGGCATCCACATTGAAAGGTGGATTCGCCATCACATAATCGCACTTTCCGTATAAACGGTGGAGGTCGTTGTAATAAGTGTTCCCCTCGACAACCTTTCCCTCCAGCCCATGCACGGCCAGATTCATCCGGGCCAGGTTCACGGTCGAGCCTGATTTTTCCTGCCCATAAAAAGTTACCGCTTCGGCCGGACGGGTCCCCCGGTCGCGTATAAAGTAACCGGTCTGGACAAACATTCCCGCGCTTCCGGCCGCCGGGTCAAAGACAATGCCATGCTCCGGTTCAATCACATTGACGATTAACCGCACTAAGGAAGGCGGCGTGAAAACTTCGCCCCCCGGCAAGGCCTGGTTTTGGGCGAACTTGTTGAGGAAATATTCGTAAATACGGCCGAAAACATCCCCTTCGGCCGTTTTGAGTGCATCCCGGTTGAAGATACGCAGCAGGGTGCGGAGCAGCTCTTTTTCAAAGCGGTTGTACGTTTTAGGAAGCGCCCCCTGAAGCATTGGCGTCGTCCCTTCAATCAGCCCCATTGCATCATTGATAGCCTTGCCCACATCCTCTTTTTCAGGCAGGTCAACGAGATAATCATACCGCGCCTTTTCCGGCAGATAGATGGCCGCCCGCTGGGTAAAATCATCCTGGCTTAACGGCCGTGTCTCTCCACCGCGAGAGGGCAACTCCTTTTTAATTTCTTCTGAAATTTTGTTAAATCGGGTGGTGGCATGGCGCAGGAAAATAAGACCAAGAACAGGATTACTGTATTCAGTCTGGTTTAACCGGGAATTGGCCCGAAGCTGATCGGCCGCTTCCCAAAGGTCATTTTCTAGCTTGTCAATGTTGTTCATGTAGGCTGCTGAATCCTCGCAAGATATGGCGCAATCAAAATTTACCGCGTGCCATCTTCCGGCTCATGGGAAGACACTACTATATTACCATAACATATCAGAGAGGAAATGGGAGATTCGGCCGTGGTCAAATAACAATTTCTGTAAATAAAAGATTTTCTCCCCGCCTATATCAGATTACGAATGCGTAATTTCATTTTGCCTGTTTTTTTGATGGTTTTAGGTGGGGCAGGTAGGGACATATCATTTTCCTTAGTGTAAGTAAAGGATTATTTTTCGGCCGTCTTATGCTGCAAAGCAATCAACGACATAAATTCATGAGCCATATTTGCCGCCAATAGAGAGGTAAGATTGCCGACATCATAACTGGGCATCACTTCAACCAAATCGTAGGCGACAAAGTTAATGCCAGTCAGCCCACGTAATAGCTGCTGACCTTGTGCACTCGTAAAACCGCCTACCTCTGGTGTCCCTGTTCCCGGTGCAAAGGTAGGGTCAAAAAAATCTATGTCCAGCGATAAGTAAGCCGAGCCATCACCAACACGCGCCAATACTTGCTCCAAGGTCTTTTCAATTCCCTGCTTATGAAGCTGCGGCCCCGATACCATGAGCATCCCTTCTGATTCTGTCATCGTCACATCGTTCTTATCATAGCCCGACCCCCGCAACCCAACTTGACTCGACCGCGCCGGGTCAATCAGGTTTTCTTCCAAAGCGCGTCTAAATGGCGTCCCGTGTGTATCTTTACCGCCAAAATAACCATGCCACAAATCACTGTGCGAATCAAAGTGGACCAGTCCAAGTGGGCCATACTTATCAGCGACAGCCCGCAATAAAGGCAGGGAAACAGAATGGTCACCACCAAGAAAGATAGGGATAACGCCATCATTTGCTAAGACTTTAGCCGCCCCTTCAGTTATCATCCGATGAGACTCCGGTAAGTAGCCTGGAGCCGTTGCGAAATCACCATAATCGACACAAGAACAATGCTCAAAAATCACAACGTCTAATTCGGGGTGATACGGCCGTAACATCATAGACTGGTCACGAATCGCACTCGGCCCAAACCGCGCCCCGACCCGATAAGTCCCCCCCGTATCGAACGGCACACCGACAATCGCTATATCCACATCCTCAGACAAATCTGTCACATGAGGCAACCGCATAAAAGTCCGAATACCCGAATAGCGCGGATATTCCATAGCATTCACAGGGTGATAACGCTTATATTTGTCCATTGTCAATCCTTATGGTTATTATTCCAAAAAACTTACATCTAATCTGAATTATTAGCAACAAAGTTGATTGCCCACCGCAAAAAAGAAATAATGAATTGAGGTCGGTCTCCAGACTGTACCATCTGCTTTTGTACCACTTCTCCCCTTTTGTTAAGTAGTCAACAAAAAGTTATTCAAGAAAAACTTGCCACGAATTAACACAAATATACACGAATTACAGGTTCAAAATTAGTGATAATTCGTGTAAATTCGTGGCTAATATTTTAATGACTTTTTACGGTTTACTTAATTAATGGCTAAATTTTATCCAAATTACCCTCCCCCCGTTCATACCGCGCTCGATAGCCCTTTCTTCTCGCGATTGGGGCCAAGAGGCCGAAAAGAAGCCATTGAATAAAATAGGGCGGCTTCGAGGCCCGAAACTCATTGCGGTACGCCCGCAGAATAACCGCCAACTGCCACAGATTTGGAAGCCCATCCGGCCCCGTTTCGCCATCGGCGGCCAGCCCCCACATCGTTGCGAAAAAGTCTTGTGATTTCAGCGCGGGTCGAATTTGCCAGCGTAGCCGACCCTCCGTCTCACTCAAATTATACATCCAATGCGGGGTTCCCCTAGGCACGGTAAATATGTCGCCAACCTGATAGGTCTGCTCCGTATCCCCAATTCGCACCCGAAACGCCCCCGCCAAAACCTCAAACTGTTCCTCCTGTTTCGGGTGATAGTGCAGCGGCGGCCGCACAGAATTTGGATTATAGACCGCCTCCATCTCCAGCAGCTCTCCATTTGTCTCAAGACCAGTTTTCAGAAAAGTAAGCCGCTCCCCATTCGGATGGACATATTCCCGCTGCATTCGGATACCTCCTGATACCTCATTCGCCAATTCAATTACAGTAAGCCCAACTCATTTTATCGTGATTGGCAAATAAACAAACCCCGTTCTAGAAACCTATTTTATAGTCATCGGCAAATAATTATGCTGGTCAAAACTCACCGGAAAGGAGAGCGTAATTAGGGTAATAGAGTAGGGGGCGAAGGTGTAATTTAGGGGGTTGCTGGGATTGTTTATGGGCGTTGCAGGCGCGTCGGAGAGGTCGGGGGCGGGGTTGGATTGGCCGTTGAAGGTTACGGCCGTTGAATTAAGCGTAGGGGCTTGCAGTACATCGGCCGTTCCGCTGGCGAAGGCTGCCACCCCGTTCCAGGTAATATCAGTTTCAATCGCATTCCCCGTCTTATTAATCGCCATGAGCGTATAATTCCCAGCCCCAGCCTTGCCCGCGTAGACGCTGAGGGTCGTATCGGCTGCTAAGGATGAGGTGACTGGCAGCATTTGGTTGCCAAAACGCGACCAGAGCGGGAAAGCATAATATTGTGGTGCGCGGGGGTAGGGGTCGTGACCCTTCATCAAGCCATAGGCGGCATTGTCCCCTTGCAGCCCGTGAGCGATGTCCCACTGATTCGCCATTTCAAAGCCATTTTCCATCATCTGGCCCAGCGAGTCGGCCAGATACAGGGCATTAACCGCCCGCGACATCCAATCGCCGCTGTCCAGCCCCTCAAAGGCGAACAGGTTGTGTTCGGTGATGGCGATGGGAACCTGTCGCCCGCCTGCGTGCTGATTGAAGCTGGCCTCCACATCAGCCATCATCGCTGACCAGGTTGCCTGGGGCAGGGCCAGGGCCTCGGCCATCGTGCCAGCCGGACTGCCGTAGCCGTAATGGTGGATGACGTAAAAATCCATGACATTGCCCGCAGCGGCGATGACCTCATTGCCCCAATTTGACCAGCCATCTTGGTCGGACACGCCGACGGCCCCGACTAGAATCGTCGGGTCAACCGCTTGCATGGCATCGCGGAATTCCAGGTAGCCTTCCTTGCGATTGGCCCCGCTGCCAATGCCGTTGACATACTCAGTGCCGTCACAGGTCCAGACCTGCTCCCAGCCAAAGGAGACACAGTCGGTGCCGCTGTCTGGCGTGCCGCCATAAATCTCATTGCCCACCTCCCAGAGCTTGATGTTGATGGGTTGGGGGTTGCCGTTGTCGCTCCGAAGCTGTGCCCAATCGCTGACCATGCCCCAATCGACGCCGCGCACATCGACCCCGATGATGGTGTTGTCGTTGACGGCGCCGTTGAAGAAGGCGACCAGCGCGGCCGCTTCTTTAGATGTGTTGTTTTGATTGACGGTATACATGCCCTGGGTGTTGGTATCTCGCAGGAAGTTGATGAAATCGGACGGCCGTGCCACGCCCCAATCCCAGGGACAGATGCCGGTTTGTTCACAATCTAACCAGTTATAGTAGTTGCTCCAGCTTCCGCCCGGCAGCCGCGAGACGGTGAGGCCAGAGGCGATGGTCTGGGTCTGGAAGGTGGGATGGTCGAGGGTGTTTGCCGAAAGCCAGGCGGGAACATTGGTGCCGAGCAGCCGGTCATCTACGGCCGTTGTCGGGCCAGTCGCCTCAACAATGATGGTCGCCGCCCCGTTCAACAGAATATCCACATTCTCGGCCGACGATTGTCTGGCGACTAGAAACAGACTGATTGTTAGAATAACGGCCGCTAAGACGGCCGTTCCAACAAAGAGCTTCTTGATGAAGGATTTTGTTCTCAACATACCATTTTCTCCCAACCAACACTATGCCAATTAACGCTTACGCGATATTTCCATAACTTTTTCGGCAGCAATCCGGGCCATTGCCGCTCCCAATCCTCTCGAGGCGCCAGTAATAATTATCGTTTTTAGGGTCATAATTAATTTACTCCATAATAAATTGTGGTAAAATGACGCACTGTGTTATAAAGTCGAAGAGGCAAGTTTGCAAGTTAGCAAATGGCAGTTGTCAGTGAACAGTTAGCAGTGGACAGTAAACTGCTTACTGCCGATTGACTACTGTCTACCGACTACCGAATAAGAGGGAACATGAACAATACGAACGGCCGTCAGTCAGACGTATACGACTATATTATCATCGGTTCCGGCTTTGGGGGAAGTGTCTCCGCCATGCGCCTGTCCGAAAAAGGCTACAAAGTACTGGTCTTAGAGCGGGGGAAACGGTATGGGGCTGAGGATTTCCCCAAAACCAACTGGAACATCTTCAAGCATCTTTGGCTGCCTGCCCTGCGCTGTTATGGCATCTTAGGCATCAACTTCTTCAAAGATTTAATGGTGCTTAACGGCAGCGGCGTTGGCGGCGGCAGTCTCGTTTACTGTGCCACGTTGTTGCAGCCCGGTCGAGAGTTCTTCGAGGCGGAAGATTGGCAGGGGTTGGCCGACTGGGAAGTGGAACTGCTGCCCCACTATGACACCGCCCGCCGCATGTTGGGGGTCAATGTGAACCCCAAATTGTGGCCGGCCGACCAGATGCTGCTAGAGGTTGCGACCGAAATCGGCCGTCAGGAGACCTTCAAACCTACCCCGGTTGGCATCTTCTTTGGCGAAGCAGGCCAGGAAGGCCAGACCGTTGCTGACCCCTACTTTGATGGTGAAGGGCCAGAGCGGGCGGCTTGCATTCACTGTGGCGGCTGCATGGTTGGCTGTCGCCATAATGCCAAAAACAGCCTGGACAAAAATTACCTCTACTTTGCCGAAAAGTATGGCACCGATGTCTGGCCGGAGTCGAATGTGACGGATATTCGGCCGATTTATGGCGAAGTCAACGGGGACGGCCGTTACGAGGTCGAATTTGAGAAGACAACGGCCTGGCTCTTCAAACCCAAGCAGGTTGTTCGGGGTCAAAATGTCATCGTCTCGGCCGGGGCATTAGGCACCAATGAACTGCTGCTCCGCTGCCGCGACGAAACCCGCTCCTTGCCCCAACTTTCCCAACATCTAGGGGCCAAAGTTCGCAGCAACAGCGAAGCCCTCATGGGCGTGACCGCCCGCGAGCGGGTAGAGGAGACGGGGGTCGATTATTCACAAGGCATCTCCATCACCTCCCACTTTTGGGTCGATGACGTCACCAGTGTCGAGCCAGTCCGTTACTCCGGCGGCTCGTCCATGATGCGCAATCTGGCAGTGCCGTTGGTCGATTTGAGCGGTAGCTCACTGCGGCGATTCGGCCGTTTCCTGCTTTATGCCGCCCAAAAACCTTACGATTTCCTCAAAGCCCGCCTGCTGCCCGACTGGGCCAGAGACAGCACCATCATCTTGGTGATGCAGACAGTCGAAAACCGGATGCACTTCAAACTCGGCCGTTCTATCTGGACCGGTTTCCGCAAAAGTCTGGTCAGCGACCGCGACAAGACTCTGCCCATTCCGGCCGTGATTGATGCGGGTCGGGCTGTTGTGGAACGGTTCGCGGAGAAGATAAATGGCATTCCCCAATCGACCATCCATGAAGTGCTGCTTGACAAACCGTCGACCGCGCACATCTTAGGCGGCTGCGGCATCGGCGAGGATGAGACGACGGGCGTGGTAGACCATGAACACCAGGTATTCAACTATCCGGGCATGTATGTGGTCGATGGCTCGGTCATCCCGGCCAATTTGGGCGTGAATCCCAGCTTGACGATTACGGCGATGGCGGAACGGGCGATGACGAAAATCCCGAAGAAGGATGAAACGGCCGAACCAGTCCGTCTGGTCGCGCCGCCCGATTATGTTCCTAATGGCAATGGCAAAAAGAGCGTGCCACAAACGGCCGTTGCCGTCCTATTGGTTGTGCCGCTGTTGTTGATATTGATTAAATTTATACTGCGGAAGCAGTAATTTCTCAGATTAGATATTAGAATCAATGACCAACCTGACAAATTGTGAAACTGATAAGATGATTGTGTCAACCAGTTTTTGAGCCTCAGTGAAATCTTTATCCCCGGTAATAAAATAATCGGCTTTCGCTGAAAGCGCACAATCGAGAAATTTGGCATCTTTTTGGTCGCGAGGAAATTGAAAGGTATCGTTTACTTCGTGGACAGTAGTTACTTCATCGAATATCTGATACCAATGTTGTAATAACTCAGATGGCAGCCCGAACTTTGGACGAGACAGAACCTCTTTGTATTCTAATATGATTGTTGAGGAGACAATCCATTCTATTTGCGACTGCCCAATTGTGAACAAAATGACTCTTTCTGGATTGCGATTTCGAAGAATGGCTGAAATCAGAACATTGGTATCAATAAGGATTTTCATTGCGATATGCAGCAATTTCGGCCGCTATTTCTTCTTCGGTGATAGTCTGAGCTTGCGGTAAGATTTGGGTGGCTTGGAAAAGCTCCCTTACTTCGGCGACCCGATAAGTTGGCTCATCCTCAGCCAATAATACCACTTCAACACGTTGTCCTTGTTGGAATGGCAAATTGGTCAAAACCAACTCTTTTGGGTCTTCGATTGTAACCAGTCGTTTTACCGCTTTCATCTAAGTCTCCAATAATGAAACTTGGTTTTACAAGTAGTTACTGTTTATTATACCAGATATTTGATTAAGAAATTGAGCAAAAATAGATGCGAAACCGGGTTCTTACCAAAAACCCGGTTTCTAGATTAGGAAGGTATATGATGATTAATCAGACGGAATTAATGGAATGCACGAATCCTGCAACGGGGGCGTTGATTGGCCGGGTGGCAATGTCGACGGCCGAAGAGGTGACGGCGGCGGCGGCCGACATGCGGCAGGCGGCCGAGGTGTGGGCGGATAAGTCGGCCAAAGAGCGGGTTCGCATCGTGCGCAAGTTCCAGGAGCTGGTCATTGATTCGGTCGATATGATTACTGAGGTCATCACTCAGGACACAGGCAAGAGCCGCCAGGATGCGCTGATTGAGGTGATGATGACGGCCGATCGGCTGCACCAATATTTCAAGCAGTCGCCCAAATGGCTGCGCCGCAAACGGGTTCCGCCGGGGCTGTATTTCTTGCGCCGCTATTACACGGAGCCACGTCCCTATGGGGTGGTGGCGATTCTAGGCCCCTGGAATTTGCCCTTTGACCTGACTGTGACGCCGCTTTGTTCAGCCTTGTTGGCGGGCAATACGGTGTTGGTCAAGCCTTCGGAGGTAACGGCCGTAACGGGTCGTCTCATCGAGCAGTTGATTCAAAGCGTGCCAGAGCTGTCGCCCTTTGTGCGGGTGCTGCACGGCGACGGTCAAGTGGGCCAGCTGATGCTCGACACCCAGCCCGACCTCATCTTCCTGACTGGTTCAACCAAGACGGGCAAGATTATTGCCCGAAAAGCGGCCGAAACGATGACGCCCTTCATCTGTGAATTGGGCGGCAAAGACCCGATGATTGTCCTCGAAGATGCCGACATTGAAGCAGCGGCCCGTTGGGGGACGTGGGGGGCGTTTTATTCAACCGGGCAAACCTGCATGTCGGTCGAGCGGGTCTATGTCGTTGAGTCAGTTTATCAGCAGTTTTTGGAAGCAGCCTTGCATGAGACGAAGAAGTTGAAGGTGGGCTATTCGGCCGATAAGAACAGCTTGAATGATTTAGGGCCGTTGACCTGTGGCAGACAGCAGACGACGGTCGATGACCATTTGCAGGATGCGATGGCGAAGGGGGCCAATATCCTCTACAGCGGCAAGCGGGAAGGGTTGTTCGTGGAGCCGATTATTTTGACCGATGTCAATCACAGCATGAAGGTGATGCAAGAGGAAACCTTTGGGCCAGTGATGCCGGTCATGCCGGTGGCAGATGAGGCGGAGGCGATTCGGCTGGCAAATGAGAGCGACTATGGTTTGAGCGCCTGTGTCTGGAGCGAAGACCAGGCCCGGGCCGAACGGGTGGCCCATCAGTTGGAAGTGGGGTCGGTGAATATCAATGATGCCATTTCCCACTATCCAGTTTCGCTGCTGCCGTTTGGCGGGGTGAAAAAATCGGGCAATGCTCGGACGCACGGCCGTGACGAAGTCCTCCAATTCACCCAGGCCCGCTCCTATGCGGTTGGGACGGCGCCACTGCCCTTTGATGTGGCCACGATGATGCGAGCGCCGGGAAACTATCGGCTGGGGTCGGCGATTTTACACCTAATGTTTGGGGTGACGCCGCGCCAGAAGGTGAAGCCAGTAGTGGCTGAGTTAGAGCGGGTTAGACGTAATGGGCAACGGCCGATGAAGCTGCCTGCGGCCAGGGCTTTGACGGCCGCAGGCTTGTTTGCGGGGGCAATGGGCCTTTTGATGGCCTTTTTGCGGAAAGCACATCATAATGGTTAATTGTTGAATTGCTGAATTTGTGAATGGTTAATTGTCATTCCTGCGAAGGCAGGAATCCATTCGTCATCCAACCTCCGAGAGAAAAACCGTGCCATTGATGGTACGACTCATTTTGTAGCCCTGGCATTCATGCCGGGGCGGAGCCAACAATATCCCCACCGGCCTTATCACGGCCGATGATGTCGCCGCCAATTTTATTGCCGAAAATAATATCAAAATCCCCCCCTCTCTCAAGAATCATCTCTAATAATGCGTCTTTTGTCAGGCCGTCACGGCCGTCCACCAAGCCATCGTCAATGAGAGACAGGATGTCAACCATTTCATAGGGTGGCTTCTGACATTCGATAGTCCCTTTACGATAGGATAGTCGTTCCCGTAATTTATCCAGGTCGAAGAAATAGGGGTCTCGACTGTCTATACAGCTAGAACATTTACAGGGAACGAGCTTTTGGTAGATCAGCTTGGGAAAGCCCTGGTGAAGTTCATCAAGCGCCTGCCAAATCGCAGTTAACAGGTCTCCCTTTAAGTCGCCGGAGATGCGAATACGAATCTCATTTTCGCCGCGTAGTTCGAGCAGTTCAGCTTCGGCGTATTGGTTTTTGAGGATAACGCCGGAGCGCCAGACGAAGCGTTGGTCTTTAATTCGGCCGTGCAGCTTGACGATAGCCCGGCTGAGGATGCCGCGCGGCATGAAGACCGGATATCGGTAGCGGAGTTGGAGATTGTCCGTTTCATCCCATTGATAGTCTGGCACCTCCGGCTTAAGCAGTTGAGGGGCGATATAAACATCGTCTTGACCGGGTAAACGGTAACAAAGCTGAAAATTTTGCATCAGCCGCAGCAGCGCTTCATGGTGTCCGGCGTAATGACTCTCATGCCACAGGTCATCTAAATCAGCCCGGCTGAACTGGCCCCAATTATCAACGATGGCTGGATTGTCCAGCACCCGATACACGGCGTCCAGCCCCCAGGTCGGCTTTAGGATGACGATCTTATTTAGCACCGGATCATCCTGAAAGTGAAGGATGTCGCCTAGATGGTGGAGATAGTCGCTTAACTGGAGGGCATCGGCTTGCCGTTTGACCCCTTTCTCATAGCATATTTTCAAGAACTGCTTCTGTGTGATGGTGTCCCGGTTGTCAATAGACAATGCTTCTCGAACCCGGACCCAGGTTTTGGGGATGGGTTGGCCGACGTGTTCGAGGTCCAAGAAGTAATTTTGCAAGGTCTTGACCAACCAAGGCCACTTTTCTTCCGCTGGAACATTGTTTAAATCTAGCTCAAAAATCTCTTTCAGATTGGGAAAACGTTTCTGGATTTGGGGCAGATTTTCGATGTAAAATCGGTTGCCTTTTTCACGGTTGCGGTTCTTGAGGAGGAGGATGGGGCTGTCGCCGCCGAAGGCCTCCTGCATACGCAGCCATTCATAGAAATCGGTGTGAGTCTGGCGGGTGTCGGCGACGAGGACGTAGACAGAGCGTTTGGTTAGGAAGAATTGGTGGGTTGCGAAGTAGATGGCCTGACCGCCAAAGTCCCATATGTTGACGTGGTATTGTTCTTGATTATGCTTTTCTGGTAAATTAAAATCCCAGTCAATTACATCAATGCCGGTCGTGCTGCCCTCATCGGGCAGCAGGGGCTGTTCTTCGTCTTCCAATTTTCTGGACAGCGAGGTTTTGCCAACCCCGCCTTCACCGATGACGAGGAGCTTGGCTTCATAAATCGTGTCTTGGCCCTCTTCTCGCAGTTGGGTGTAGTAACGGCGGATGGCTTTAAGGTCGACTGGTTGATGTCTCGTCAATGCAGTTCCTAATAGCTCAGGCGGGGGTTCTTTAATTGGATTATTGTTTATGAAGAAGAATCGAAGGTTTGGCATTTGGGCCAGCCACTCTGGCAACGTTTCTAACATGTTAGAACGGAGGTCAAGGAAATCTAGGTTGGACAGTTCGGCCAACTCTTCCGGCAACCTCTCTAGCTCATTGTCACTAAGGACGAGGATTTGGAGGTTGTTTAAACGGCCGATTTCCTCCGGCAGTACCGTCAGCTCCATCCAACTTAAATCTAGCTTTGTCCAGCCTTGGGCTTCGGCCGTTTTAATTCTCTCTAAAGCCCAATCCCTATTCCTCGTCATACCCTCTCCCAACTATCTGGCCCATCAAATCGTTACCCCTAAATAATGGGCCATTATGGGCGGTTTTGCAAATAGGTATAAGGATTTGCGTATCGGATTGTTAGATGGATTTGAGAGGCAGCGGCGGAAAATTCTAGCCCCCCACCCCATTCAGCATTTGAACGGTGACTATGCAGCTATCGGTGGTGCAAAGCGCCTTGCAACAAAACGATTATGTAAAGTTATAACCAAAAATCTGTATGGTTACTTTGAATGTATCGAAAGGGAAGTTATGGCGTCATCGCTAAGGAAAGGTTGACCCATTCAGGCGAATTTGTCCGCAGCCGCCAAGCCATTTGCCTATCAACTGATTTTTCCTGGGCTGGCTCGCTCGTTTTGCTTAATCTTCCGGCAGATTTGTCGTTGAGAGGAGCTTCGGCCGACTGTAGCTCATTGACCTCAGGGGCTTCTATTTTCAGCACGGCCCCGCCGTATGATTTTTCCTGGGAGCGGTTTAGGATGGCGACAATTACATAGGCGCGGGCTGGATATTGACCCGTCAGCGGACTTTTGAAGTAGACATGCTGAAACTCATAACGGCCGTTCCGTCCCGCCGCCTCAGCTTGAACTGGCGGCTGTCGTAAATCAATCCGCTCAATCTGTCCATCTCCCCAATTAATTTGAACTTCTTCCTGGTCGTCGTCTGGCCTTACTGTGACCACAGCCACATTTTGAGAAGCAACGATGTCAATATCAGCCATCGGGGCAAGCCAATCACTCCCCAAAATGGGGGCTAGTTTGCTCGAAGAATTCGTCGATGAATTTGATATGAGGACCTGATTTTTCTTTTTCATTATAAATCTCCTTGGGCCATGAAGCTGGTTTTCTGTCAATCAAATCCCAATGTCAGACCCAATAGCCAGCTTCTTATTTTGCCACCTAGAAGAGAATAGCCTTATTTCGACCAAATTTTGGTATCAAAAACCACCCACTGCCTATAAATAACTTTACATGCCCCTTGAACGCTTCCCGGAATTTTCTTTCCGCTGAAACTTTGTTTTCGAGTGGCTTCCAGGAAGTTGACAAGTTATTCAACTCAATAAATACCACTATACGAAATGACATCAAGTGCATGAATGGCTGCCAATGGTTATAATACAGCCAAAAGGGGCTAAACTACGCCCATTTTGGACCGCCCTACCCTATTGTACTGCCCAAATGCGGCCGTTTCTGAGCAAATTTCAAAATTAATGGAGAGATATATGAGAATCGCAATTGGTTCAGATGAACGCACACATCTAACGGATACCGTCGTTGAAGCGGTTAAGGAGCTTGGTCATGCGGTTACTTTGTTTGGCCCGTTGGCTGGCCAAGCGGCTTATTGGCCGGCTGTCGCCCAAGAAACGGCCGAAAGCGCCATCGGCGGCCAGGCAGACGAAGCCATTCTCTTCTGCTGGACAGGAACAGGCATCAGTTTAGCCGCCAACAAAGTCCCTGGCATCCGGGCGGCCCTTTGCTCTGATGCGGAGACGGCTAAGGGCGCTCGATTGTGGAACAATGCCAATGTCCTCTGCATGTCCCTTCGTACCACACCGGAAGTTATCGCCAAAGAGATAGTAGCGGCCTGGTTCAACACCGAATACCGACCTAACGAAGAAGATGACACCTGTCTCGACCAGGTTCAAGCCATTGAGGATAAGTACGCCAAAACTATGTGACCCGCGTGTCCCGTCAAAGAGTAATTGGTAATTAGTAGCTCGTAATTAATGCGCTTCTTACCAATCACAATTTACTAATTACCAGTTACCAAAGGAATCTTGAATGACCACCCGAATCATCACCGTTCTCAACCAAAAAGGCGGTTCTGGCAAGACCACAACGGCCGTAAATATCGCCAGCGCCTGGGCCAGACTGCTCGCTTTAGAAGGCTATCAAGCGGAAGCGGCCGTTCTGTTCATCGACATCGACCCCCAGGCCAGCGCAACGGCCGTTCTGCTCGGCATGGAAGCGGCCGTTGGCCCCCGCTTGGTTGGGGTTGAGACGGTCTATGAGGTGCTGCTGCAACGGGCAAATACGGCCGAAGCTATTCAAACCATTGAACTGGAAGATGCGCCCAACATGCCCGCCGCCTATCTCGACGTGTTGGCTTCCCATCTAGAACTGTTCAAGGCCGAAGGCGAATTAGCCAGCGTCTACCAGCGGGAGATGCGCCTACGGCGAGCCTTGGCCTCCATTCGGAACAACTATCAAGCAATCATCATCGACTGCCCGCCGAGCCTCGGCGTGTTAACGCTTAATGCTTTGGCGGCCAGCACCGAGGCTGTCATCCCGGTAGACCCTGGCGTTTTCCCTCTCATCGGTCTAAATATGCTGCGGGATGTTATCAGCATGATTCAACAAGATAACCCCGACCTTCATATCAGCGGCGTCATTCCCACGATGCAAGACCGTACCGTTCTCTCCCGCGACACTGTTGACCAATTAGAGGCCGGGTTTGGTGGTCGAGTATTATCGCCTATCCCGCGCCGGGTAGCAGTTGGCGAAGCCCATGCAGAGGGAGTTGATATCTATGTTTCCTCTCCAGGCAGCGATGCCGCCCAAGCCTATTTGCAAATCACTCAGGAGTTGATGAACTATGGCTAAAAGAAAAAGCGCTCTGGCCGGACTTGATTTCAAGCGGGTTGACCCGCTGGGTCTGACCGACAAACAAGCTGCATCCGCCGCTGTTGGCCCGACGGCCACCTATCACATCGATTCTATCCTGCCTGACCCCAATCAACCCCGCGCCTTGCTGCCCGAATCACTCAGCAGACAGGTAAATGTAGGCCAAATTAGCCCCCAAGCGGCCATTAAGGGTTGGGAACAGCTAGCCAAGCAAGGAGGGCCTGGCTCCCCGGATGCCCATCTGTTGAGCAAGGTCATCGAGTTGGCCGAGTCGATTGCCACGCATGGCCTCATCAACCCTATTACGATACAACCTATCGACGAAGATGACCCGGTTACGAACATCGAGTACCGCATCGTTACTGGCGAACGACGCTGGTGGGCGCATGTCTATCTAGCCAGCCAGGGACGACAGATTCAGGAGGGCCACGAACGACAAAGCCCCAATCAGATAAAAGCGGCCGTTACCCCGGCAGGCTCAAGCATCCGCGCCCACCAACTTGTCGAAAACTGGTTCCGAGAGGACATCAGCGTAGTCGAGAAAGCCTATGGCCTTTGGGCGTTGCGCTGTGAAATGTCTGGCCTGCCATTTGGCAACTACTCCGACCGCGAACTCGTCAACTGGCAAGATGTCGAAGCCTTGCTCAGTATCGGCCGTCGCCAACGTCGCCGCATCGTCCGCCTCCTTGAACTCAGCGAAGAAGCCCAAGCCATTGTCAACGGCTATCGTCTGTCAGAACGGTCAGTACGGCCGATTGCCATGAAGCTCGCTAACTATCCAGCCCTTCAAGTGGAGGCGCTCAACCAACTTGTCGCCTGGATTGCTGCCGGAGAAGATTACGGCGAGCGCCAGGTGACTGCCCTGGTTCAATCGCTCTTGCCCCAAAAGAAAGCGGCCCCCGACCCCAAACCCGCTGCGACCTCTTTCACCTTTGAACCACGAGAATTCCGAATCCAGGTTCGCAACGCTCTCAAATTAGCCTCTTACCTTGACAGGGTGGGGGCGGCTGAGGCGGCCGAACTGGTTACGACAGACAGGGGAATGGCTACCGCCTTAGAACGTCTTCGCCAAAGATTGGATGAGATTCTGCCCGAAAAGTGAGCCATCAGGCAAAAAAGCGGGTGACAAGATATGTGTCCCGTGACGGTGAATACTTTACATAATGATAAGGATTTGGGCTATTCTGCTTCGTATAGTGGTGTTTCGGGGTGAGAATCGGCCGTTTTTCGTCTAAATCGCTCTCAAAACGGCCGAAAACCCCTAGTTTCCATAATGTTTCCCATGAAACACGATAAACAGTGGGAAACACGGCCGTGAAACATGCTTTCCATCTTGAAACAGCTCAAAGTCTCAATAGGTTTGAAATCCGCCGCTAAACTTTAATCCAGGCTTGCTACATAGAAATCCCAGGCAGACAGTTCGTTTTCAGTCTCAGCCTCCAAGCGACTATAGGCGCTTTCCAAGATTGCCAGGCGGGTGTCATAGTCAACGCCGGGCAGGGTCGATTCTGTCATCACCGGGATGGTGCAAAACGCTTTGGCGCTATCTCGTACTTCTTCATAGGTGAGTTGTTCGTGGTTTAGCAGCCGAAAGCCATTGTTCGTCAATGTCTGTTTAATCTTTTCAATTGAATAAGATTTGCTGGAGCGCTTTGAGAGGGGGGTGTCAAAGGTTAAGCCGAACGCTTCCTCGGCTACCTGTCGCATTAATTCGCGGAGGTTGATCGGCCGTTCCTTCTGCTCACAGATAGGCGAGAAGCTGTCAGGAATGTTGAAAGCAAAACAGCCCTTTTTCACCAAAATCCGCCGTATACTTTGTAAAACTTTGTCTCCATCCATCTGCCAAAATGCAGAGTTCGACACCATACAATCAACAGGGTAGGGGATAATTTCGTGGATAGACTCACCACTGTGATGATGAAAGCTGATGTTGGCCGCCTGAATGTTTTCTTGGGCAATAGCCAGCATCGCCGGAGCCAAATCAACAGCATAGACATGACCCGTTTCCCCAAGAACATCTAACAGCGCAGCCGAGGTTACGCCCGTGCCGCAGGCCAAATCGACAACCCGATGCCCCTTTTCGACCTGGGCCAGGCGCACTAAATCGCGGCTGGTCAGTTTATAGCTCGAATATGTTTTGCTATAGCTATCATATGTTTTAGCCGTTCGCGAATCGTTCCAGCCAGTCATATGTAGCTCCTAAAACGGCAAACTCTCATCCGTTAACTGCCCATACCAATCAGATAAAAAGCGCATGGCTTCATCAAACTTCTTGGCCGAAAGATTCCGATACTTCGACACCCCAAACTTACGATAAAACTCGCCCCAGACCTTGCCATATTGATTTTGCCCCGTGGTCTTCGTCATCGTTAGGCCGATGGCTCGAATGGCCTGGCTAATCTGGGTCGCTTGCTCTTCACTAATCGTGCGATCCTCATCATGCAAGTCCGCTTCAATGTTCGTCAATCGTTTGTCCAAATCGTCCAGCCGCTCCCCATGATAGCCAAGCCGTGACTCCAACATCACCTGATTCTTAGCCAGCTTGACCATTGCCAAAGCCAATTTATAGGCATCCACCGCTGGACTATCCTGCTCCAACAACTCCTCAAATTCAGCTTCTGCGGTCAGTTCGCCTGTCTGAAACGCTTCCCACAAAATCTTGGTCGCATTTCGTTGCAAATTGTAGAGTTTCGGCTTTATCTCTTCCTTAACGGACGATACCGAGATACCCGCTAACCACAACGGCACCATATCTACCCGAAAAACATATCCGGGCTGCGAACCACCAGCGGTCATCAAATTGTCCACCCGAATCAAGCCTTCGGCCATCACCTCATGACGCTTTATCCGTTCCCGGGCTGGCTGGGCTTTGATGCCAATGGCGTTGCACATATTTGTCATCGACACATAAATCTGCCCATCATCCGCCCGCACGGCCGTAATCTCATCTCCATACATTTCAACCGTTTTCTGTTCAACAATCGCCGTCATCTCTTCATCCTGTCCTAAAGTTGATACACTTCATCAAAGGGGTACGCATATGGATACCCCTTACTTACCGATTTCCAAAGGGGTACGCATATGCGTACCCCTTTCATAACTGTCATCATATTATACTCTATTGATTGATTTTTGAGCTTCCCCGAAAGCCTTGACAATCCGAACGGCCGTTAAATCATCCCCGTAAAATCTGACTGACCGCTGGTCAACCAGAGCTAGCATCTTATCATTTTTTGCCATTTCAAATTTCCTTCTTCACAGTCCTAAATGTTAATCTGTACATCAAGGGGTAGACAAATTGTCTACCCCCTCAATATCCAAATTATAGGCCACTCATTCAGCGTTCCCAAAATCAATATCGCAAATTGCTTCACCATAGTTGCTCAGGTCCGCTAACAGTCCCTCAATCCAAGTATACCCAGCACTTGACAACCCTAAACGGCCGTCTATAATACATCTACACATAGACAATCGTCAATATGTAATAACTTAAACCATAGTTTCCAATTACAAGTTACCTCAAAGAGGAGAAATCGATGTCAAACCCCATCCCCACCGCAGATATACATGATGCCGTTCGGGAGCGTTACGGCCGTATCGCCACCGAATTTACCCCTGAAATCAAAGCCAGCGATGGAAGCTGCTGTGATACTGGCGACGGCGCTTGCTGCGACACTGACAGCCTCTATGAATTTGACCTCAACGACCTGCCCGCCGACGTGACCCAACTCTCTCTCGGCTGCGGCGACCCCATCACCCTGGCTGCCCTCACCCCCGGCCAAACTGTCCTCGACCTCGGCTCTGGCGGCGGCATCGACTGTTTCATCGCCGCCCGACAAGTGGGGGAGGGGGGCTATGTGATTGGCGTTGATATGACCCCGGCCATGCTCGAAAAGGCTGAACGCAACAAGGCCAAGATGGGCTATGAGCATGTTGATTTCCGCTTCGGCCAAATCGAAAAGCTGCCAGTAGAGGCCAATACCGTTGATGTCGTTATCTCCAACTGCGTCATCAATCTTAGCCCCGATAAAGCGGCCGTATTCCGGGAAGCCTACCGGGTTCTGCGTCCTGGTGGCCGAATCGCTGTCTCAGACATGGTCACTCAGGGACATTTCAGCCCTGAAGCGCGGGCTGACCTGGCTCAATGGTCTGGCTGCATCACTGGGGCCGAGGATGTCATCGACTATGTGGGGGCGATTCAAGCTGCTGGATTCACTGACATCTCCGTCCAAGACAAAGATGCTCCCGACATTGAACTGGCTGATTCGATGGGCCTTTACATCGGTCAACCCCGCCTATTTAGCGCCCGCGTTACGGCCGTAAAACCAGCTTGACAGCTAGACAATCAGAAAGGAGTTGGTACGATGGAAGAAAAAAATACCGGCATCGTCATGCAGTTTAGCAGTGAAGTCGCTTGGGGCCTTTTCGACTTTGTTCTTATGGGAACGCTCTTGTTTGGTACTGGTAGCTTCTTTGTACTGGTCGCCAGGAAGATAGATAAGAAGTACAAAGTTGCCATCGGTATTGCCTTCGCAATTGCCTTTCTCTGGCTTTGGGCCGAGCTTGGTGTGGGCATCTTCACGGACTGGGGTAGTTAACGGCCGTCTGCCAATAAATTAGTGGAATGATAAAGTAGGAATAGCAACGCCGATGACGCAGATTTGGCTGATTTATGCGGATTAAAAAGAACATCTGACAACCTAGAGAGCCGATTATTTGCAAATAATCGGCTCTCTAATTTCAAAGCGCACTAATAGCCATTCATCAATCGTCAAACAGTACCCCTGAATTCAAGGCCACTTTGGTGGCGCTATCAACCACAACATCCGCCCCGTCCACTACCTGCCTCACCGTCCAGTTATTGGCAACATGAAGGCCATGCCAAAAAACACCGCCCCCTGACGCGCCAACCATAATGTCCCCATCTAGCATCAGTACGGGAACGCCGTTCTCATCGGTCACTTCTTCGATTGTCTGCCACTCTACCCAGGTCGTTGTGCCATCCCAATCAACTTGGGCCACCTCCATGCCGGGCCGCAAGGGGACGGCCGTTCCATTCCCAAATTCGGCCGAAACCAGCCCCAACTGACTAAACAACGCCCCGTCCTCATGTCCAATCACCAGCGTCTCTGCATCCTCCCAGACCACCACGAACTCCGAGAATGGGCCTTGAAACAATGTCTGGCCCGCAACGTCAGACAACGTCACCGACCGGTAGGTGTCCGGCTCATCCTGGCCGGTCTGTCCTTGCAAGGGCATGGTGAAATGATTATGGGTGACGAGATAACGGCCGTCCTTCACCGTCGCATGGCTGTATAAAACGTCAAAATCATAGCCCGCTTCACCATCCCGAACCGTCCAGCTTTCGATTTGGATGCGAATGGTCGATTGCAATATCTGCTCCTCAATGGCTGCCCGGTTTAGCATACCTTTATCAAGCCCTACCGAATCGTCGCCTATTCGACCCGTTATCGGTTTCGCAACGTTGGTGGCGGGCTTGTCCAAATTATCAAGTGATTTGCCCAACCCATTTTGGGAGAGCGTTCGATAGAAGACCAGGGTCAGCCCGGCCGTTAAAATCATGCCAAAGAAAAAAAGAATAAGCTGTTGGTTGCACATCGGTCATACTCCAATAACTAACAGAGAGATTCAACTTTTGCTCCTTTAAGTGGCGGTATAATGCTCGCTCAAAAAGTTGAACCTCTTACTTAACAGGGTAATCAATTTCATACCGCCACCATAAACGGCCGTCATACCATCAACGTCACACAACCCATACCAACGGTCGTACCAGCGCCGACTACTGCCCACCAAAAACTTAGCTATAATTCAACCATGACATTAAAGTTCACCCTCTTCGGCCCGCCCCGCATTGAGCTAGACGGCCGACCGCTTCATATCAAGCGGCGCAAGGCGTTGGCCCTGTTGGTCTATCTGGCTCAAACCGGACGGCCGCACAGCCGCGACGCCCTCGCCACCCTCTTTTATCCCGAACATAGCCAATCGCGGGCCAGAGCCTATTTCCGCCGTGATTTGGGCGTGGTCAACAGCCAGCTCGTTGGGGGTTGGATTGAAGCTGATAGTGAAACGGCCGCATTGGGCCAGATGAACGAGGTTTGGATAGATACGGCCGAATTTCGCCGGGCGGCAATGACGAGTGATGATGAACAAGACCTCACCCAACTAACTGCCGCCACCGACCTCTATGTAGACGATTTCTTAGCTGGCTTTAGCCTACCCGATTGTCCTGAGTTTGATGAGTGGCAGTTCTTTGAAAGCGAGAATTACCGTCAGTCTCTTGTTGCAACCCTAAAACGGATAATAAGCGCCCATGAAAACCGAGCCGCCTACGACCAGGCCATTCCCCTCGCCCGTCGCCAAATTAATCTCGACCCCATCAACGAATCGACTCAACGTCAACTGATGCGGCTCTATGCCCTCTCTGGGCAGCAGTCGGCCGCCCTACGCCAATATGAGATGATGGCCGCTTTACTCCAAGAAGAATTGGGGGTTGCGCCAGCGGCCGAGACGGTCAACCTCTATGAAGCCATCAAAGAGCGGCGGCTGGTTCCAAAGCCAGCACAACTTCACCCTGAAAGCGTTATCCAACGGCCGTTGCCCACTTTTTTAACAACGGCCGAAAACAGTAACTCCTTTGTGGGCCGCGAACGGGAGCTGTCAGCCTTGCAAGCTGCCCTAGAATCGGCCCAAGCGGGTAGGGGGCAATGTCGCTTTGTCATTGGCGAAGCTGGCCGGGGCAAATCAATGCTCCTCCAAACCTTTGCCCGACAAGCCCACCAGAACGACGCGCGATTAAGCATTGCCAGGGGCTTCTGCAACGCAATCACCGGCTTCGGCGACCCCTATCGCCCTTTTCGGGAGATATTGGAGATGCTAACCGGGGATGACAACGCCTGGGGCAAGCAGCTTAAAGCCCTTGCCAGCCAATCACAGGCCGAAATCGACCAGGCCCAAATCGTGGCTCAATATACGGCCAATCTAAAGGCTATTGCCCAGAAACGGCCGCTTTTGCTCATCATCGAAGACCTTCATTGGGTCGATGTGGCCTCCAGCGGACTGCTCTTTCATCTCAGCCGGGAATTGGCAGATAGCGCCATTCTTCTGGTGGGAACCTATCGCCCCGAAGAAATCCCATCGCGCCAATCTGGGGGCAGCGGCCATCCAATGAGCGGCATATTAAGCGAATTAAAGCGAACGCACGGTGACATCTGGCTCGACCTGGGTCAACAGACCGCTGGTGAAGGGCGGGAATTTGTCAACGCCTTTCTCGATCTGGAACCAAACCATTTTGGCGAAGAATTTCGTATAGCGGTCTTTGAGCGGACGAGTGGACACGCGCTTTTTACGGCCGAACTGCTGCGCTCTATGCAGGAGCGGGGCGATTTGCAGCAAGATGAAACGGGGTTTTGGGTTGAAGGGCCGACTGTCGATTGGCAAACGGTGCCTATAAAGGTTGAAGGCGTTATTGAGAAACGAATTGAACGGCTCGATGGGGAGCTGCAAGCGATTTTGAATATTGCCAGCGTTGAAGGGGAGGTCTTTACGGCCGAAATCGTGGCAGCCGTCATAGAGAAGGAAGAACGGCCGTTAGCGCTAACCCTCAGCCGGGAGCTGGACAAAAGCCACCACCTTATCACGGCCCAGGAAGTCAAATGGCTGACACCCGGCCAGGCGCGTCTTTCAATCTACCGCTTCCAGCACCAACTGTTTCAAGATTATCTCTATCATCGCCTGGACGACATCGAGCGCGGCTATCTGCATCAGGCCGTCGGCGAAGCGATGGAGCAGCTATATCAACAACAGTTAAAGGCAGTGGCGGCTCAATTAGCCTACCATTTTCAAAAAGCCGGAATCGTTTCAAAGGCCATCCCCTATGCCGAACTGGCCTGTGAAAGCGCTGTCGGCGTCCACGCCTACAATGAAGCGGTCATCCACATCAGCCAGGCAGTGGAGATGGCTGAAAAGGCAGCAGCCGATGCCGACCATATAGCCGCCCTCTATATCCGGTTGGGCAGTCTGTTGTTGATTACCAAAGGGGATGGCGCTCCAGAAGTCGGCCGTGCCTATCAGCGAGCCTATGACCTGGCAGTGCAGCTTGGACAAACGAAAAGACAGTTCGAGGCCCTGCGGGGTTTGGCTCTGTTCCAAAGGCATCGTATGGAAACCGACATCGCCGACCGACTGACCAGAGAGATGTGCGCCCTTTCCCAACAGCTTGACGACCCGGCTCTCATCATCGAATCTTCTTTCGCCCTGGGCAGTCAATCTTTTTTCTCCGGCAACCACCAAGAAGCGCAGATAAACCTGCAACGCAGTATCAACACCTACAACCCGGATGAACACCATCTGCACGACCAAGACCCCGGTGTCGCCAGCCTGGCTTATGCTGCCATCAACGATTGGATGCTTGGCTATCCTGACAAGGGGCTGGCCCACTATACAAGAGCCATCGACCTGGCTACTGACATCGAGCATGCCTACAGCCTGACGATGGCTCACAATTGGGCTTCTTGGACGAGCATCTTCCGCCGGGAACCGAAGCGGGTCTTAAAACATGCAGAAGCCGCTATCCTCCTCTCTGAAAAACATAATTTCCCCCTCTTCCAAGCAATTGGAAAGTGCCATTATGGTTGGGCTTTGGCCCAAATGGGGCAGGGGGTTGAGGCTGTAGTTAAAATGGAGCAGGGTCTGGCTGATGCCGTCGTCGCCTGGGGGTCGGATTTAGGCGCGCCCCCATTTCTAGCTTTGCTGGCGGAGATATACGGCCGTCTCAATCAACCTCAAAAAGCCCAAACCAGCCTCGACAGCGCCTTCAACCTGATAGACCAGATCAAGGGTCATAGTTGGGCCGAATCGGAACTTTACCGGCTGCGAGGCAAACTGTCTTTAACGGCCGAAGATGACCTCACCGTCGAATCTGACCTCCAGCAAGCTCTCCACATTGCCCGCACCCAATCGGCCAACTCATTAGCGTTACGAGCTGCCATCGACCTGGCCCGATTCTGGCACTCACGAAGCAAACAGCGAGAGGCCCGCCGTGTGTTGGCCGAGATTTACAACACCTTCACCGAAGGATTTGAAACGGCCGACCTCCAAGATGCAAAGTCTTTACTCGACTCTTTTTAGCATGTAGTCCAACAAACCAATCCCCTCTTTTCACCAAAAAAAATCTGCCTTAATCTGCTCCATCCGCGTTGCTATTTGAATATCGTTATTAAATAGCCAGGCAAATTATCCGTCCTCGGCCGTTTCTGTTGGATAAGGGGTACTGCTTGGATAGGGTGTTGCAGTCGGCCGTTCTGTGCTGGTCGGGAAAGGGGTCAAGGTATTGAATGGGGTTGCAGAGGGAAGGGCTGTTTGGGTTGGGGCTGACGTTGCAGTGGCAACGGGTGTTTGAGTGGGAACGGCCGTTTGGGTAGCAGCTACCCCGGTCGCCACTTCATGAGCCACCGTCGCCTCCAAAGCAGCTTCATCAACACCACAAGCGACACAAAAAATCAAAGTTAACAGCAATAAGACCAGATAAGAAGAATATCGACGCATTAGCTTAGTCAGATTGACCCTCCACTTGACGCAGAATCGTTAATACCTGCTGCATCTGGTTAATCAATTCAAACTGCCGAGAAACATTCTTTTCACCAATCTCGCCGCTGTCAATCTCATTTCGGCCCAAACCCATCTGCTCCTGACATATAGCCACCTGAGGGGTCAAAATTTCAATAAATTCTGTAACAGTTGACAGATATATCGCCGCTGCTGTCCGAATCGGCTCCTCCGCATTTTGTGGAGCCAGATGTTGGCGGGCGACGATAGCGTTAAAATTATTGACAAATCCGATACAGTCTAAAGAGGAATCCCAATTCAAACAGCTTGAACCATAGGAAATGGTACATCGCCCGTATGAGAAAGGAAACCAATGCATAAAACTTAATGTCAATTCAACCCCAGCAGAGGTGAATTGAGCCGTTGGCGGCGCTGTCGGTTGTGGGGGAGAGGTTGGGATGGGTAGGGGGGTATCAGTTGGAATCGGCGTATACGTTGGTTCAGGCGTATAGGTCGGCTCCGAGGTATAGGTTGGTTCAGGTGTCAATGTTGGTAAACTGGTCAGGGTCGGTTCGGCCGTATGGGTGGGCTGAGCGGTGTGGGTTGGTTCGGCCGTGTAGGTTGGCTGAGGTGTGACTGTTGGCTGGGCGGCCACCGTCTGCTCGATATTCGCTTCAGCCTGGGCCACAACAGTCGCCTCAAGAGCCGCCGCATCTGGCGAACACCCAATCATCAGGAACAACAGTCCCAACCCAAAAGCAATTAGTCTTGCAAATTCTTTTAACCCCATCACCCACTATCTCCTCAATACGGTAAGGCCTTACATTTGTAAGTGGCTCACTTTAATCAACTGTCAAGGGCTGCCACTGCCACCCGTTTCCAGCTTCAATGATATGGCCCAACCCCGGAAACGCAAAATGGGCGGGCAAAACGAGGCAGCCACTATCAACCGCCATCCGAGCCAATTTAATCCGGGTCTCACGAGCAACGGCATCATCTTCATCCCCATTCAATCGCCAATCAAGGTGTTCAAGATGCAGTGGATGACAAACTGCATCGGCTGAAAACAACAACCGTTCGCTCTTAGAGACAATCTCGATGCCAACTTGATGGTTCGTGTGTCCCGGCAGCGGAACCATGCTAAATCCAGGCAAAAACTCTCTTTCACAATCGACTGTTTGAATTTGCTCTGCCACGACAAGTAAATAATCCTTCATTTCTGGCGAACGACGAGCCGTCTCATAAAACGAATCCGACATAAAATCTGTCCATTCATCCTGGCACACAAAAACTGGAACCTCTGGAAAAGCAGGTCGGTTATCACTATCAATCAAGCCCCCAAAATGGTCAGGGTCAAGATGGGAAAGGATGAAATAGTCCGGCTCGATTTTCTCTTCTTCAAGGATTTGCCTCAGCTTCGCCTCCTCCATCATAAAGCCGTTCCCGGTATCAATCACTACCCAAGCTGCCCCCGTATTAACTGCCAAACAGTTGCAAGGAAACGAAAAATGTTCGGGGTCGATACCCGCTTTTTCTAAATCGGCCGTTTCAACATAAGGAAAAAACGTGCTTGTATAAGGCCCAGAATAAACGTCATCCAAAATAACCAAACATTCAAAATCCCCCAACATAAATCGGAATCTATCACTCGCCATAAAATCCTCCTCAATCATTGAGGAGTGAAGTATAGCGGCATAATAGAATTAGTGCTGTCTGTCTCATTTTAAGCTATACTCCTAGATTGAATCCATTATCATTATCTCTTTCACATTAGATTTCCCATCAGGTACCAAAATTTCATTACCTGTTACCAACCAGCTGACGGCAAAGCACGGCCGTTTCTATGTAGTTTGTTGAAAGTTTTTAAGAAAAGCAAGCCACGAATTAACACAAATTTGCACGAAACATAGGCTCAAAATTGGTGATAATTCGCGAAAATTCGTGGCTGAAATATTTTGATGACTTTCAACCAGTTTCTTATATTTATTCGTATGACTGAACAAATCACCCAAACCAAATTAGACAACCAGATTGCCCGGCGACGCACCTTCGCCATCATCTCCCACCCCGATGCCGGAAAAACGACCTTGACCGAAAAGCTGCTGCTCTACGGCAATGCCATCCAACTGGCGGGAAACGTCCGCGCCCGCAGCAACCAGAGCCGGGCCACCTCCGATTGGATGGCTATGGAACGAGAACGGGGCATCTCCATCACCTCCACTGTGCTGCAATTTCCCTATAAAGGTCACATCATCAATTTGCTGGATACGCCCGGTCACCAGGATTTCTCTGAAGACACGTACCGCACGCTGATGGCAGCCGACAGCGCGGTGATGGTGCTGGATGCGGCCAAAGGGGTTGAGGAGCAAACCTTGAAACTGTTTGAGGTCTGCCGCCGCCGAGGTATTCCGGTTTTTACCTTTATCAACAAGATGGACCGACCAGTCGACGACCCGCTGGGGCTGCTGGATGAGGTGCGGGAGGTCTTGGAAATGGAGCCGGTGCCGATGAATTGGCCTATTGGCGACGGGCAGGATTTCAAAGGGATTTATAATCGGAGGACAACGGCCGTTCACCTCTTCGACCGCTCTATTCGTAATGAAACGGCCGCATCCGAAACGATAACCACCCTCGATGACCCCATTCTCCGCGATGGCCTGACCCAGGACCGGCTGGACGACTTCTTCACCAACATCGAACTGCTCGATGGTCTGGGCATGGATTTCGACCTGGAAAGTTTTCTCAAGGGCGAACAAACCCCGGTCTACTTCGGCAGCGCGTTAACGAACTTCGGAGTCAAGCTGTTCCTGGACGATTTCATTCAATATGCCCCCCAACCCGGCATCTATAACAGTAATGATGGGCCGGTATGTCCCGACAAAGCTGAATTTTCTGGCTTTGTTTTCAAAATCCAGGCCAACATGGACCCCCGACACCGGGACAGTGTCGCTTTCGTCCGGGTCTGCAGCGGCCGTTTTGAGCGGGGCATGAGCATCGTCGAAGCCGAAACAGGCGACACAACCCGTCTCTCCCGCTCCTACAAATTCTTTGCCGATGACCGCGAGACGGTCGAAGATGCCTACGCAGGCGACATCATTGGCATTCCCGGCAAAAAAAACTTTTCCATTGGGGCCACGTTGACCGAAGGCGGCCGTTTCACCTTTGACCCCATCCCCCGCTTCAGCCCTGAACATTTTGCCCGACTCATCAACAAAGACATTGGCAAATATAAGCAGTTCAACAAAGGTTTGAAGCAGCTTGAGCGGGAAGGGGTTATCCAGGTTCTCTACGACATCGATGCCATGCGCCGCGACCCTATCCTGGCCGTTGTCGGCGTCCTCCAGTTTGAAGTGATGCAGGCCCGCCTCAAGAATGAATACAACGTCGATACCCGCCTCGAACACCTGGAATATCAGCTTGCCCGTTGGCTGGTCGGCCCCCAAGCCCAAATGGAGCAGTTCCCTCGCTCCCCAAGTATGTTGCAAACCACAGATATACATGGCAACCGAGTTACCCTTTTCAGCTCTCCTTTCTATCTAGACCTGCACAAAGAAAGATACCCGGATATCACCTTTAACGCGACCGCTTAGTAATTGACCAATCAGTACATATGTTCTATAATATAGGGTATGGAAGCGGCCGAAAAACTATCCCTCTTTGCTGAACAAATGCACCTGGAACCGGATGCTGAAGCTCGGCAAACGACTATCCCCCTCAATGTTTTGCCCAACAAAGCCAAAGTCGCCCCTTGCGGCCAGGTCGTCGAAAGTCCCAGAAACTCTAAACCCACGAACAGCGGCACCGGCCTCCCGACCAAAAAAGACTCCCTCGGCATCCACCCCGCCGTTGCTCCCGGCGGGCAAAAGATGTCGCTCCTCAAAACGATGGTCACATCCGCCTGCGAGCGGAACTGCTACTACTGTCCCTTTCGGGCCGGGCGCAACTACCGCCGGGCTACCTTCAAACCGGAAGAGCTGGCTAAAACCTTCCTCGACATGAACCGGGCCGGGATGGTCAATGGCATGTTCTTGAGTTCGGGCATTATTCGAGGCGGCATGACGACTCAGGATAAGATTATTGACACGGCCGATATTCTCCGCAATAAGTATAAATTCCAGGGCTATCTCCATCTGAAAATCATGCCTGGGGCCGACAAAGACCAGGTTTATCGCACCATGCAGCTTGCCAGCCGAGTATCGGTCAATCTGGAAGGGGCCAATGACCAGCGGCTCCATCTGCTGGCCCCTCAAAAGATATTCATGGAGGAGCTTCTCCAACCTCTCAAATGGGTGGAGGAGATTCGGCAGACAGAACGGCCGAAAAGCTGGAACGGCCGTTGGCCCTCATCCGTCACCCAATTCGTCGTCGGCGCCGTCGGGGAGAGCGACCTCGAACTGCTGACCACGTCCGACTATCTGCTCAACACCCTCAAACTGCGCCGCACCTATTACTCCGCCTTCAGCCCCGTCACCAACACCCCCCTGGAAGAAACGGCCGCCGAAGACCCCCTCCGCCAACACCGCCTCTACCAGGCCTCCTTCCTCATGCGCGACTACGGCTTCGACCTGGAAGAGATGCCCTTCACCCAGGATGGCAACCTGCCTTTAACGGCCGATCCTAAACGGGCCTGGGCCAACCAATACCTTTCGGAAGCGCCTGTCGAACTCAACAAAGCCGACAAGGAAGCGCTGCTCCGCGTCCCCGGCATCGGCCCCAAGTCGGCGGCGACTATCCTGAACGCCCGCCGCAAAGGGAAAATCAAGGAACTCAACCACCTGAAATCTCTGGGTGTGAATGCCACTAGACCAGCGCCTTATATTCTTTTGGATGGAAAACGGCCGACCTACCAACTCCCGCTCTTTAACACTGACACCCTCTAAACCCTAGAACCCGAACAGTTCACAATTCATTATTCAATATTCATTATTAACTCTCCCCTTATTCGAAGACTTACAACTATCGACGAACCTCGGGGCTTTAATGTTGCGCAACAAAGTCCGGTTTTTAATCAGAAGAACATTTACAAAAGAATCACAACTGAGATACAACTACTTCCAAAAAAACGAAGGAGGAAGTTGGATCATGAAATCAGTACCGAATATCAGAGTTGCCGCTTTAAAAGGAACGACCCAATTTGGTCCATTGGCGGCTTTGGGGTCGTATGTCCGAAGCGTCGACTTGCTTTCACCCTTGTTTAGTCGGATAACATTCACTCAACCGACCCATACCGAGACGCCAGTGACGACCTTAATCGACTTATGGGTTAGCATCCTAGCCGGATGTCGTTCAGTGCGACAGATTAACACAAAAACACGGCCGGATTTAACGTTGGCTCGCAGTTGGGGACGAGAGCAGTTCGCCGAACAATCGACAGTGGCTCGGGTCTTGGACTGCTGTCAGGCAGAGCAGGTAAGCCAGCTAAGAGCGAGTGTCAACAGCCTGTTTCATTGGATGGGGCAAACACCGAACCACAATTGGGACAAGCCAATGATAACAGATATTGACCTGACCCCGTTACCGGCGGGCCGCAAAGCAATCGGAAGTACCAAAGGCTACTTTCCGAAAAAAGGGGGCGTGGTCGCCAGTTGTGTCGCATCGGTGCGACGACCTATGATGAAACAATAGGTTCTTGACTTTATCCTGGCAACACCCTGAGTCAACATGTGCTTCAAACCTCTGTATGGTGTTTGGAACAGACTTTAGACCTCAATTGGTGGCACAGAAACCGTACCGTCATTCGGATTGATGCTGGATTTGGGACAGATGCCAACTTGGATTGGCTACTCAGACAAGGCTATCAGATAGTAGCCAAAAATCAGTCTGGTCGACGGGCCGGTGCCTGGGGTCAGCGAGTTGAATCATGGACTGTTTTGGTTCCCGACCGCCGGTGGGTTGCTTTGCCAAGCCAGCAAATCCAGTTTTGCCGTCCTACCCGCACTATTGCCGTTCGTTGGCTGGATAAAAAAGGCAAACTGAAACATGCGCTCTATGTGGTAACTGATTTGAACAGTCCCATTACTGACCTGGCCCATCAATATGATTTGCGGGGTGGTCTGGAGGTTGACATTCGGGAAGACAAACAAGGATTGTTGCTTTCCCACCGCCGAAAACGACAATGGCACGCTCAAGAAATACTCGCCTTACTGAATGATTTAGCTCACAATTTCCTGATCGCCTTCCGGCGATATGTACTAGCTGACACGCCTTTGGCAAACTTTGGTCTTTATCGGTTAGTTCAGGACGTGCTGACCGTCCCCGGCCAAGCTGCTTTTGACGACCAAGGGTTTGTTACTGATTTACAGTTGTTAAAGTCCCATCCCTATGCCGAAATCTTGGTTGATGTCTTGCCAAGATTGTGGCTTTAGGGTCTTTTTTACATTTTTCGATTAGAAACCTCCGTTTGTTGCGCAAAAATATTGCGGGGAGGTTCTGGTTCCGTCTATTCTGATTTGTAGGTAGCAAAACTGATATAAAACAGCCCTAAAATGACAAAGATACTCCCAGGCGCAGCCCCTAAGCCCAATCGCAGCATCAACATATTTTGCTCTGGTGAATTTGGCAATGGCATTCCTGTTTGGTTAACCAAAAATAGTTCCCAAAAAAGATAAAGTTGACCCAAGAGAAAACCAAAAAAACAGTACAGCTTCTCTTTGCCATCCTTCTTTTTCCGGGAATTCCACCAGGACAAGAGAAGAACCCCTTGGATTAGGAACACGATAATAGTTGGGATGAAGTAAATCATAGCTCTATTTTACATTATATTCGGCCGTTATGAACATTGAAATATTAAATCGGTAATAGCCCGCCGGGAGATGAAATCACCCCCTCGCCCCTGCACCAACCCTATCTTGCTATCAACCATAGTGCGGTATAATAATTATCCCTTTGGGCTTTGTGTCTTTCGATGAATTTTAGAATGGAGGTCTCCATGAGCAGACAAATTGTAGATGACTGGTTCAACGCTTTTCGGGAAAAGGACATCACTATCCTCGAACGCGTCCTGGCTGACGACTTCAGCCATTTCAGCCCCTTTGGTGAAGTCAAAGGCGGCCAAGTCTATCTTGACCTCGTTCGTGACAATGCTGACGCTTTCTTCAGCCCCACGCTTGACATCCTCGATGTGATTGAAGGCGACGACAGCTTTGCCGTGCGATACCTCGTAGACGGCCGTCCTGCCTGCGACTGTATCTACATCTCCGAAGGCGCTATCACCCAAATCCACTCCTACTACCACGTCGGCAAATATCCCAATATGTACGATACCTGGCTAGAGTGACGAATACTCAAACTTCCTAGGGGTTCGTAGCCACCGGGACTCTGAAATCTCTAGCGAGCCTCAAATTCATCCAACCACCTTGGGTCAAGCACAGGCGTCCGTCCCGGCGCAAAGGCGTTTCGGATGCCTTGTCTCAATGCTGGTTGGTGTTCCGGTGGATATTCGCCAATCTTAGCTAGCAGTCCTTCCACATCTCCTCTGTCCAGGAAAATGGTTGCATACCCACCGCCAACCCCCTGCCAAAACAGGTCAGTTTGGGCGATGTCGGCCGTTTCAACCAACGCTAACAGCCGGGGCGTATCATGTCCATATTTCCAGGCCAAAACAACGCCCACTGGCTCGATTGGCATATGTTCTGGCGGCGACGTATCTTGAAACCGGGCCAATCCACCGCCAATGCCGAGCAAAATAACGGCCGTTGCCAGACTATAGCGCCACAATCTCGGCAGTCTCCAAAAACCATTCAAAGCCAGCAAAACCAGCAAGGGCAGGATGTAAGCCAGGTGTCGATAGGCAATGGCGGTCGTATGTGCCACGCTTGGTTCATAAGTTGGTGAGAGAGCATAAACGGCCGAATATCCCACCAAAAATAGCGTCCCCCACCGCGTTTCAATCGAGCGGTCCTTAACGAGGCCGACTATCAAGCCAACATAAACCAGGGCCGCCCAAACCAGACGCCACGGAATACCAGGCAGCAAACTAGCGCCGGGAATCGGCGCTAGCCAAACGAATAGCAGATTTGGTAAGCTGGCAATGATATTTGCCGGATTGAGTGACAGGCCGCGTATCCAAAAAGGCTCTCGCGCCAGCAGGTCGAAACCTAAATCGCCGAAAATTTGTAAGTATAGTAGGGGAAGCGAGGCTAGCACAAAAGCCAGCAGCCATTTGCCAAATTGCAAGAGTCGATTTGGCGCGTGGAACAGCATGAAAATCAATCCCCACAAGATGAGCGGGATGTTGTCGAATGAGGCCAGGAGAGCCAGGGCGCTGAGGAATCCCACTAGATAGCCATTGAGTTTGTCTCGATGGTGAATGAGGGCCAAACCCAGGATGGGCCAGATAGCGGCATTGGCATGCATTCCGTGAGGAATAACGGCCCATTCAATGAGCAATGGCACAGCGCCAATTAACCATATGCCAAAGATTATTGCGACACGACGACTGAAAACTACCCCCGCCCAAATTATCATGCCTAGCCTCAGGGCACTATCGGCCACCAGGCTGATGATATTCAGGTTAGGCCAATCGCCGACCTCGACTGGCAAAAGCAAGGCCAGGGCGCTGTATCCCAGGCTGGCAACTTCATGGGGGTAATGAATAAGTTGGTCTAGCTCGCGCTCGGCTGTCGGGGCATTCAAGACTGTTAGCCAGGCGATATTGTCAACCGACCCTAACCAGGGCTGGGCCTTGTTCATCCAACTGAAGCGCAGAACTGTTCCAAACAGCACCAGCGCCAGGTATAGGATGAACATTTGTCGGCTCGAAAGACGGCCGATAACAAGCTGCATCTGTTTCACAGCCGTGACTATACCGGGGCGGCCTCACGTTGCCAATGGCAAGCAGCCATAAGCTCTATGGGAACGGTTTGTTATTATTTAGTGAGACAAACTCTCTGTGCAGCCAGGCCAGGCTGCGCTGGTGGGCTTCGTCTTCCAGGCGCAGCAGCTCGGCCGTACTAAATCGCTCTGGATAGAGCAGATAGCGTTCGTTGCTAATCGGCCGTTCAGCAAAGCGAAAGGCACCCCTTCCCAGCAATTCGGCCGTCTCTTCCGTCAGTCGCTCCGGTTTCACAGGCGCATAATAGCCCCAGGAGTTCTCGAAGACGATGCGGGAACAGCCCGCATCCAGCAAACTTTGGGTCAGGGGCAGGATAGGCAGGTAGCCCTCACCAATCGGTACGCCCAGCACGGACAGACGGCCGTTTGGCGAATCCTCCGCTTGCAGCATCACATGGTCTTTCAGATGGGCAGAGCGGCTGAATGGGGCCATTGCTTCCAGGGCATCGACTGGCTCCTCCATTACCATCTGAGAATTACCATAGTCGTATAAGGCGGCGACATTAGGATGATTAACGGCCGTTAGCGCCGCCGCAATCTCCTTCCCCGTCATCACCTCATGATTCTCCAGCAAGATGGTGATACCCAAGTCGGCCGCCAGCGGCCCAATGGCCTGCAAATCCTGAATCGTTCGGGCCACCAATTTATCCGGGGGCAGTGAGTAACGGGTATATGTCCGTAACTGCTGCGCCCCAACGGCCTGGGCGATGTGCAGCATGGTTCGCAAATGAGCCGGGTCTGTGCCGCTGGTGTCGATGTCACAAGCCAGCCCATACCCCCCCACATGGCGGCGGATAGCGGCTAAACGAGCCGGGTCTGCGCTGCCCAAATGGCGATAATGAGCGTCATTGGCGCTGATACAGACTCCCATAAAGCCTTCGGCCGCCGCCCGCTCAATGAAAGCAAAGACATCAAACCCCGGCCGATACCTCAAATGAAAACGAAGACTAAAGGTATGCAAATACAGTTGAACGGCCGACATCAAAATTAAACCCCAGATTCGTGCTAATTTGTGTAATTTGTGGCAAAGCTTTATCTAAAGAATGACGCTAACTAGTCTATCAAAAACCTTCCGATAATTAATGCTAACGGCCGTATTATCCAAAGCCAACGCCTGATGCTGCAAACAACAATGAGCCGCAATCCGATAAGCATAATAAGGCCCAAGGACGGAGACGCGCTGCCTGACGGCCGAATCGCCATACCCTGCCCAAAACGCAGCCACCAACTGTTCATCAAAGCGGGGCCAATCAAGCAGCATCTCATAGCCTGAATGCAAAAACGTCCAGACATCCTCGGCTGGGTCGCCCAGGCCGGGACATTGCCAGTCGATAAGCCGTAGCTGACGGCCTCGTTCCAGACGGCCGTTCTGCACAAAATTACCCGCCCAGGTATCAGTATGGACTAGCGAGAGGCGGGCGAGGGGTGGCTGTCGCTTGGGCTTGGGTCGCAGGTGGCGGAGTTGCTCCGTCAAGGCATCGGCGGTTGCCTGGGCCAAAATGCCGTCCCCTTGTTCAAGAATAGCGGTTGGAGTGAGGGGCAATTGTCGAAAGCGGCTTTGTTGAGTGCCGCCTTCTGGCTGAACTGGCACATCATGCAAACGGCGCAGCAAACGGCCGACCGCTAACCCCTCTACTTGCCCCACTTCCCCCGGAAAAAATTCATATACCAACAAAGGCCCATCCGGTAAAAAGACGATCGGTTCTGGCGCAATATCCAACCCCCGCAAAGTATCCAGAGCCAACGCCTCTGCCTCCGGCAAGATAGGGTACAAGCCCGCCACATTCGCCCCCCGGAAATGTTTGATAACCCAATCACGGCCGTTCCCCTCCAACCGATAGACATCATTCCACAACCCCCCTGTCAACCGCGTTAACCCATACCCATCCCCACCAGCCAACACCCCCGCCTCAACCAAAAACCCCAAAATATCCATCCCAATCTAAATACCTCTATCCCCATCAATTTAACTTCTCAATTCATTATTCATTATTCATTATTCATTGTTCATTGTTCATTAGTAACTAGACAGGTCTCTCTCGACTGTCATACCCGCGAAGGCGGGTATCCAAGCCCTTGGATTCCTGCCTTCGCAGGAATGACGTGTATAGTTACGTTCATTATTCATTATTCATTATTTCCGCTCCAACCTCCTTTGCGCCTTCGCGTGGGCCAATCTCTAATCACCCTTCAAATACTGCCCCGTATGAGACCCCTCAACCCCAACCAACCCGGCCGGCATCCCCTCAAAAATCACCTGACCGCCCTTACTCCCGCCTTCCGGCCCCATATCTATAATCCAATCTGCATTCCGAATTACATCCAGGTTATGCTCAATCACAACCACGCTGTTCCCCGTCTCAACCAGCCGATTCAAAATCGTCAGCAGCAGGCTAATATCTGACATATGCAGCCCCGTCGTCGGCTCATCCAAGACATAGACACTGCCCTTCTTGTGCAATTCACTCGCCAACTTAATCCGCTGACACTCTCCGCCAGACAACGTACTGAGCGGCTGGCCCAGCGTCAGATAGCCAATACCGACATCAACCATCGCTTGCAGCTTGCCCGTCACCTTCCGAATATCGAAAAAAGCCAGGGCCTCTTCAATCGTCATATCCAGCACATTGGTAATTGACTTGCCGTTCAGCTTATAGGTCAACACCTCATCCTTAAACCGTCTGCCTTCGCAGATTTCACACGTTGTTTTTACGGCATCCAGAAAACCTAAATCAATTTCAATCGCCCCCAAGCCATTACAGTTTTCGCAAGCGCCATCAGAGTTGAAGCTAAAGAGCGACGCGCTGACCCCATTCTCTTTGGCAAAGGCTTTTCGCACATCATCCAAAACCCCGGTGTAGGTTGCTGGATTCGAGCGGCTGTTGGCCCCCACCGCCGCCTGGTCAATCACAATAGCATCAGGATGCTGCCGTACAAAGGTCTGGTTGATGAGCGAACTTTTGCCGCTCCCCGCCACGCCCGTGACAACGGTCAACACCCCGACGGGAATATCGACATCGACATCCCGTAAATTATTCACCGTCGCCCCTCGAATCGGCAGCGTCCCATTGGCCTCACGAACCTGCGATTTAAGTGGTAATGCCTGCTTCAGATGGGTTCCCGTTAAGGTTTTTGCTTCCAGCAGCCCGCCGTAGCTGCCTTCATATACGATTTCGCCCCCGGCCGAACCCGCTTTGGGGCCAATATCCACGATATGGTCAGCGACCCGAATCACATCGGGGTCATGCTCGACCACAATGACGGTGTTGCCCTTGTCCCTCAGCTTCTGCAACAGCTCATTCATGCGATGAATATCGCGTGGATGTAAGCCGATGCTCGGTTCATCGAAGATATACATCACATCAATTAAACTACTGCTCAACTGCTTGACTATCTTCACTCGCTGGGACTCGCCGCCGGAGAGGGTGTCAGTCGGCCGTTCCAGGGTCAGATATTCCAGCCCAATGTCAATCAGATGCTGCACCCGTTCCGTTAAGGTGGCAATCATCGGGGCATTGACCGGACTATCAAGCGTTTGAATGACCTTGACCAGCTTCGATATCTCCATCGACGATAAATCAGCGATGTTATAGCCATCAATGCGGCAGTTGAGCGCCGCCTGGCCGAGCCGCGCCCCTTTACACAGTCGGCACGGCCCCTCTGTGATAAACGGGGCCACCTTCTTCTGGGTTCGCTCGCCGTAGGTCGATAAATCTTTGGTGATGTACTTGCGGCTGAATTTGTTGATAATCCCTTCCACCGTCAAGTTAATCATATTGCCGCCCACCTCCGTCTTCATCTTAAAGGGTGGACTGTATAGCAGCTTTTCTAATGCCTCCTCGGAATAATCATCCAGCTTCTTCTCCATATCGAACTCGCCCGACTGGTTGAGGAGATTCCAGTCCCATTTGCCGACCCCATAATCGGGATATAGAAGGGCGCCGTCATTCAATGAGAGCGAGGTATCGAGAAACAGAGCCATATCGACGCCCAATTTACGGCCGAGTCCATTACATTCTGGGCACATCCCCTGAGGGTCGTTGAATGAAAAGGCATTGGCATAGCCGACGTGTGGCTCTCCCATCCGCGAAAACAACAGCCGCAGCACCGGAGCAATATCGGTAATCGTCCCCACCGTCGAATGGGAGCCGCCGCCCAGCCGCTTCTGGTCCACCACAACCGGCATACTCAAATTAGCAATCGAGTCCGCCTCTGGGGGAGAAAAGCGGGGCAGGAAATTGCGGACAAACATGCTGAAATTTTCATTCAGCAGCCGCTGCCCCTCGGTGGCAATGGTGTCAAAGACAACTGACGATTTACCCGACCCTGACACGCCCGTAAAAATCGTAATCTTGCGCTTGGGAATCTGCAATGAGACATTCTTAAGATTATTTACCCGCGCTCCTCGAATTTCAATATATTCCTGAATCACCCTATCTCCTCTTATGCAGATAATATCGCTCCCAGAAATAATCTATCGAACAAATGTACTGTTTTTGGCTCCCTCTGTCAAGAATGGCTTGGCTAAAGATTGTAACGAGGTTGTTACAGGGGTGGCGAGGTTGGCATATCGGCCGTTATTCAAATCTGTTACAATTCCCGCTATGGAAAGCAAGACGAAGCTGCTGTTGGTCGATGATGAGGCGGCCATTACCGATAATTTACGGCCGTTCCTAGAACGCTCCGGCTTTACAGTACAGGTAGCCGGACATGGGGCGGCGGCCTTAAAGAAGGTCGGAGAGTGGGCGCCAGATTTGGTTGTGATGGATGTCTTGATGCCGGAGATGGACGGCCGTTCTGCCCTGCGCCAGTTGCGCCAACAGGATGATTGGACGCCCGTTATTCTCTTGACCCAGGTCGGCGAGAGCGTCGAGCGGGCGATGGCCCTGGAGGAGGGAGCGGATGATTATCTCAACAAGCCCTTTGACCCCCATGAGTTGGTGGCCCGGATTCGGGCCGTGCTGCGGCGGGCAAAACCGGGCGAACGGCCGTTAGCAGCCGCCCAACTGTTGATGAGTGGGGCGCTGCGGCTCAATCGCCTGACCCGGCGGGCCTGGTTGGATGATGGCGAGGTGCATTTGACGCCAAAGGCAGTCGCCTTACTGGAGTATCTGATGACCCATCCTGATGAGCCAGTTAGCCGGGAGAGGTTGTTGGATAATGTCTGGGGCTGGGACTATCCGGCAGGGACACGGGCGGTCGATTCGCGGATTGCCGAACTGCGCCGCGCTCTGGGCGATGACCCAGCCGCACCCCGATATGTGGAAACAGTTGCCGGGCAAGGCTACCGTTTTATCGGCCTGGTTGAAGGCAGCTCAACATGACTTGTTTTTATCCCAGGAGCGCATGCTGCCACTCCGCGAGTAACGGCAACTGCAACCAAAACCGCCGACCTTCCTTTAATGAAGGAGCAGACAGATGAGACGTTGGTGGCTTTGGCCTTTGCTGCTCTTGGGCCTTGGGTTGGCTGGCGCGGCCGTTCTAAATTGGACGAACGCTGACCCGGTACTCTTTGTGCGGGCCAGCGCCAGTGTGGTCGTGTTGCTGTTGGCCGTGCTGGTTGCCATGCCATTGGGAGCGGGCTTGTGGTGGCGGCAGCGGCTGTTGGCCGAACAAGAAGCGCAGTTGACGGCCGTTCGGGCAGCGGGCGCAGAGGATAGGCGGCGTTTTTTGCATCGCCTCGACCATGAGCTAAAGAACCCGATTACGGCCGTGCGGGCGGGCCTGGCGAATGTGGCCGGGGCAGAATTGGGGCCAGACCACGAACGGGCCTTGTCTTCGATGGAGGCTCAGATGGTGCGCCTGAGTCGATTAACGGCCGATTTGCGGAAAATTGCGGAGCTGGAGACGCGCACAGTGGAGCGGGTTCCCATTGATTTGGGACTGCTGTTGACCGAGGTGGCTGAGTTTGCAGAGGACCATCCCAACAGCGCGGGGCGGTCGGTTAAGCTGACGATTCCGAGCGCCCCCTGGCCCCTGCCAATGCTGCTGGGCGATTGGGATTTGCTATTTTTGGCGATTTATAATCTGGTGGAGAATGCCTTGAAGTTTACCGGGGCGGGGGATACGGTTGAATTAAGGGCGCGGGAGGACGGCCGTTTTGTCATCGTCGAGGTGGCCGATACCGGGCCAGGCATTTCGGCTCAGGAACAGGCCCATGTCTGGGAAGAGTTATATCGCGGGGCAGAGGTGCGCGGAGTTAGTGGCAGCGGCTTGGGGCTGTCGTTGGTGAAGGCAGTGGTGGAGCGGCATCAGGGGCAGGTGACGTTGAGCAGTCGGGCCGGGCAAGGGACGTTGGTGATGGTTCGCCTGCCGGTGGATGGGTAGCCACGAATTAACACGAATTGAACGAATTGGGGTGAAGGGATGCGGAGTAGTTCGGGAATGATAGAGGTTGCCATATCTCAAATGCAATAACCTCAGGAATCCTCTTTGCGTCTTTGCGCCTTTGCGTGAGATTTTCCAGGCATGTAACCAGATTGTCACAAAGGATGGCGGAGCTGGCATCGGTTTGTCATCGGGTTGCCACATGGCAGTGGTAAAGTCAGAGACAACGAATTGTGAACAATAAATAACGAAATGTGAACTACCCGTTTCAATCAACAAGGTACTTTACAATTCATTATCTAGTCACCTATCACTTTGGACTAGACTATTAATGAACCGACGAGTTAGAGCTAAATTCCTGCTCAACAAGCTGAATTTCAACTGTCATTCCGAAAGCAGCGAATGCGGATTGAGGAATCTTCGGGCTTCAAACGCACCAACGAGTTAGAGCTAAATTCCTGCTCAACAAGCTGAATTTCAACTGTCATTCCGAAAGCAGCGAATGCGGATTGAGGAATCTTTGGACTTCCAAACTTGATGCACCAACCAGATTTCTCGCTAGCCGCCCTTCAGGATTAGAGATGTTGGTCGTTCCCGCTCGAAATGACATCTATATCCTTCCTAACTCCAACCATATGATCAAAGTGATAGGTAGCTAGATTCATTATTCGTTATTTATTATTATTGGGTCTTCACCAATTAGTGTGCTAAATATTGCTTGAAGCACAGATTTGTCATTCCCGCCTATGCGGGAATCCAGTTGATATAGACGACACCCCCTGGATACCTGCCTTCGCAGGTATGACAGCTACCATTTGAAATGTTTGTCAAGCACACTATTTGTTGATGAGCCTTATTTTTTTGCCGAGGTGTTTGATGAAACGATGGTCTATATTGAGCGGTGGGGCGCTGCTGCTGCTTTCTTTGTTGTTAATGGGCTGTGGCGAGCTTGAGTTTGGGATTGAGACACGCTTGACGAGCGGACGACCAGATGGGGCGACGGTGGTTGTCACCGCCACCCAACAAAGTGCTGACAATATGGTGCTGGTCACGGTCACGCCCGTTAATGCGAATGGCCTTTCTGAAACTGAAACGCCAACGCCAGCGGCGACGATGACAGCAACCGGGACAGCAATGGCGACAGAGACGGCCACGCCCATACCAACGATGATGCCTTCTGCAACGGCCACAAATCGGCCGTTTTTCCCAACAGCAACGCCAGAGCCGCCCAGGATTTTCACGTTTACGGCCGAACCATCCCCCGCCGTCCTAAACAGCACCATCTCAGCCACCTGGTCAGCCTTTGGCGAAAGCGCCTTGCTCTGTCTCAAGTTTATTAGCGGCTGGACGGACAACTGTTATGATGTGCCAACGAATGGGACCCGGACATTGTGGGTTGAGGGCCATTTTCGGGAGGATATTCTGTTAGAGCTTGAGGTGACGAACGCGGCCGGGGAGACGGTAGAAACGTCGCTTTATGTGCCGCTTGACTGCCCCGATGAGATGTGGTTTTTTGATGACCCGCCGGAAAGCTGTCCCAGCGCGGAAGCGGTCGATTCTAACGCGGCCGTTCAACATTTCGAAGGCGGCTGGATGCTGTGGATTGGCGAAACCGACACGATTTATACTTTTTATGAACCTGAGCGAACATATAGCGTTTTCTACAGCGGCTTTGGCGACCCCGATGACCCCGCCGCCGATAACAGCGATTATGACCCGCCGGATGGCTTTTATGTGCCGAAACGCGGCTTTGGCCTGGTCTGGCGCAACTATGCCTATGTCCGAGAGTCGATGGGCTGGGCTTTGGCCCCAGAGAGCGGCTTTGAGACAACCTATCAGTCAAGCGCCGACCCAAACTTCCATCGCCTGTTCTTTCTGGATGAAAACGGCCGTTTGGTAGGCGTAGACACCTGGTTCTCCACCTGGGGCTATCAAGATTAGCCAGCTTTTTGCCAGCCTCGGCGGGTGGTGAAGCTAAATCGATAGCCTCTTGAGAGTGTCCTGAAGGGAACTGAGGGTTAACGGCCGTATGCCGCCCACCAGCGGCGGGTTAGTTCGATTTGGAATTGGATACGGCTATGTCCCCCTCGCCTTATTTGTTGATAAACGAATTATAAAAATTCAACCCGGTTTAACATTTCTTCGGAGGTATAAACAGAGTGCATGAGTGTCAACCAGTTAACCCATTCACCAATATAGTGATTATCTTGTTGTCCGAAAACAATTCCTGCATGTTGGATACCAGTGGCGGCAAGGGTTAGGAAATCGTCGTCATAGGTGCATAACACCCTTCCTTGCTGAGTCGCAAGTTGAAGGTGATTAATGTCATCTTCCCCAAGTAAATATAAATCACGCACTGTTACAACATCAATATTTCTGGTCTTAAGCTGATGTGCAATTTGAATAGGTATGTTTTCGTCAAGATAGAAGCGAAGGCTGGCCACCAATCATATTTTCCTTAGCAGTTCTGGCACGTAAGATTTGCTGCCGGATGTCGTCATCTAACCCTGCCTTATGTTGGAAGTAATAAGCCAAGGCGGCATGAACCTGGGCCATTGACAATTCATAATCGGCCGCTATTTCGTCTGGGGTTCGTTTGTGGAAGAGATGGGCGATTACGAGGTCGGTAACGCGTAATCCTGTTCCTACTATACAAGGTTTGCCACCACGAACGGCCGGATTTTTTGTGATTAAATCTATACTTTGTACGACTTCCATATCAACAACCTGTATCGCTAAAGATAATTCCTGAATTTATTATAGCACAAGCAAAAAGTTTCTAATCAATTTCAATTTCGACCGTTTAGATAACTAATCGCTTCGTATGCGATAGGTTATTTTGATTAGTTTAGGGAGGTATTGACAGATGCTCCTGTGTCTAGGTGGCAAGAACTTTAACTTCGGTTTCTAAACGGCCGTCTAACAACATCTTCGCCTTCTCAATTTCGTAATGGGTTTGAACACCTGTCCAAAATTCGACGGACATACCGAAATAGCGGGCCAGACGGAGGGCGGTATCAGCGCTTATACCCCGCTCACCCCGAACGATTTTGTTTATCCGCATCGCCGGAACGCCAATATCTTTAGCTAACCGATATTGACTAATTCCCATTGGTTCTAAAAATTCTTCTTGGAGTATTTCGCCTGGATGGATAGGGGGATAATCTCTCATAATTTTTACCTCAATGATAATCGACTATTTCGACTTCATAAATACCATCTTCGCGCCATTCAAAACAAATACGCCATTGAGTATTTATGCGGATGCTGTGTTGGCCTTCTCTACCACCTTTGAGCGCTTCGAGCCTGTTGGATGGTGGAATTCTAAGGTCATTTAGGTTTAATGACCGATGGAGCATTATCAGTTTGCGCTCAGCGGTTCGTTGAATATCGTGGGGCAGTTTCTTTGAGAAACGGCCGTTAAATACCTTTTCTGTCTCCTTATCTCTGAATGTCCGAATCACACCAGAATAATAACCCTTTTAGATACTAATGTCAATGGCCCGTTATAGGGGGAGGGGAGGTTATCTGAAATGCTCATCACTGCCATTCATGCATATCTGCTTCAAGTTGCCCAATCGAGATGTGCATCATCTCCTGGTCGGCGATCCGTTTTTGGGCGGGATTGGTTAAAGGGCTGCGGGAGAAAATGATGTAGCCTTGCTGCCAGTTGCCTTTGCCAGGGATGGCTTTAGCAGATTGGGCAACCAACTTATCAATGACGCTGGAACCCACAGTCTGGCGACCCCATTTACATTCGCCAAAAAGTATCTGCTTTGTACGCCAGTTGATGCCCACAATATCAATTTGAGCGGCTTTGCTCCAATGGCTGCCGACCCGGTCTAGCTCGAAGGGAAGTTCAGCCCGGTCAGCCTTCTCATCAAGCCATTCCTGGCATAGCTCCTCAAATGTATAAGTGCCGATAAAATCCGTCAGATGGTCGTTCAAAAGGTTGATGACTCGATTAAAACGGCCGCGTTCAATATCACCTAGATATGGACGTAGAAATCGGAAATAAAACCGGAGATAAGCATCTGTAAAAACATAACGGCCGCGACGACTACGTTCAGGGTGCTGGACGGTAGCTGGGACAACGCGTTCGATATAACCTAATTCCCGCAAAATGGTTAAATATTTATTGGCATTCGACCGTTCAAGCCCGGCGCTTTTGGCGATATCCGTTAATTTATGGCTGCCATTGGCAACAGCTTCCAGGAGCGCCATATAATTGCGTGGCTCATCAAGCTGTTCACGCAAGAGAAAAACGGCGTCATTGAGCATCACATTGGTGGGCGTAATAAAATGGTCGCTCAAATTTTCGATGATAGTTTGACTATCATCGAATAGTTCAAGATAAGCCGGAATACCACCTGTAATCGCATACACGGCAACTCGCTCTTCAGTTGTCATGGCTGGCAGCAGCGTCGGGAGCGCCCCAAAGGAAAGCGGCCGCAGCTTTAAGGTGGCGGTGGCCCGGCCGTACAAAGGGGATTGATAATCCAGAGCAGACCGTTGGATGATACCGGCTAGCGAACCAGTCAAAATTAGGAAAATGTTTCTGTTTTTCAGCGTTTGGTCCCAGGCACGCTGTAACAAACTCGGAAATTCGGGGTTGGCTTGCATGACATAGGTAATTTCGTCGAGTATCAAGACAAAGCGGTGTTGGGTCGAAAGTTGAGCCACCCGGGCCAATGCCGTATCCCATGATTCATAACTAAAGCTAGAGGAAATAGGCGTCTCAGGTTCAATAAAACGCAAAATAGCCTGGGAAAAATCGCGAAGTTGATTGGTGGTCGAAGTTTGGGTTGCCATCCAGTAGAGATAATCTTGTTCCTGAAGGCTTTTTCTCGTCCACTGCTCAATGAGCGCTGTTTTTCCGATGCGCCGACGGCCGTATAGAATTAGAAATTGCGCAGTCTTCCGCTGATGGAGCTTATCAAGCAAGCCAAGCTCTCGATTTCGTCCAAAAAATTTCACGACATCTCCTGGTGGTATGCAAAGTATTATACTTTACTCACCACTAAACGACAACTAGGCGATTAGAAACGGGGTTTCTAGGGGTGGTTGAGACGGTAGGATTTAAGGGCAGCGTGGAGGTTTAGCCGATGCAGGGGGGCGCGAAGGTTGAGTCGCGTTAGCGATTCAATCCGTTCCAGCCGGTGCAGCAGCGTATTGCGATGGATGTAAAGCGATTTGGCGGTGTCCACCAACGCCCCGCCGTGTTCGAGATAGCTCTCCAGGGTCTTAACCAGTTGGGCATCCCGCTCGCTGTCATAATCCGTCAGGGTTTGAATATAAGATAGGTAGATGTTGTTGGCCTGGATGTCCGGCGGCAAATGGTTAAGCCAGTGGAGCAAACCGAGTTCGTTGAAGGCGATGAGGCCGCTGTTTTGGCCCATCGTCTGGGCGATGTGGATGGCTTCTTGAGCCTCCTGGAATGATTGACGGATGGGGCTGACGCTGTTCGATGCCCGGCCATTCTCCTCCGCTTCATACACATTGCCCAGGCCAATTAGGAGCTTGAGGGTGGGGTGGTCGAGCGATTTGAGCAGCTCGTTGACCAGGGTTTCGGCCGTTTTTTCGGTTGGCGATTCGGCCGGAACGCTTTCCAGGATAAGAACGAGGTATTGGTCGCGCCAGACGAGGAGGGGGAAGCGGCGGCGTTGGCGGAACCAGTTGGTGATTTCGTTGACCAGCGGTTGGGCGGCCGTTTTAACCCCTTCCAACCCGGCGATGAGGATGACCTGATGGGGGCGATTCGGCCGAAAATCAAGCTGTCTGGCCCGTTCGATAAATTGAGGGCTGTCATAGTCGCCCCGCAGCAGTTGGTCTAGAAAGTCCCCCTTCTGCTTTTCCTCCGCTTCCAAAACCGCTATCTCCTTAAATAGGATAAGAGCGGCCACCGTTGCCCCGTGCCGGATTGCCATTTCGTCCAGTTGGGTCAGCGGGTTGTCGCCAGCGATGAGCCAGATGTAGCCGTGAATGTGGCGGTCAACGACGATGGGCATGATGATGCGCTCCATCTCCAAACCCAGAGCGGGTTCGGGGGCGACGTGCAGGGGTTCCATCGTCTCTAGGAGGGTATCGTTTATGCCCGCTTTGAGGAGGTGTTTGGCCAGGGCGGGCGGGGTTTGGCCGTATTCGATGGTTTGTTGGCGGGCGGGGTCGACACGGCCGTGTTGGGCCGTTGCCAGAACCCGAAAGCCGGGGTCTTCGATGGTGACAGAGCGTTGGGTCAGTTGAGCCAAAACGGCCGCTAATCCCGTCAGATTCACCCCTTCCAAAACCAGGTTCGTTAGCTGGCTGAAGATGTCAGTCGATTGTTGCAGCAAAGTATATTGGCGGCTGATGATGCGCTCCAAGACCGTTTCGGTGACTTCGATGAAGAGCAGGTCGGGCGGCGCTTCGATGACGGGGAAGTTAGCAGAATCGGCCGTATCCAAAATAACTTGCGGCGCATGGTCGAAATAATAACCCGTAGAAAGCACCATGCCCGCAAAACCTTGCTTGACCAGGATAGGAATGAGCGCTTCCTGGTTTTCGGGGTGGTCGCGCAGGCCATATCCAGCCGTTAAGAGCAGCACCCCCTTTCGCTGCCAGGCAAAGCTAGAGTCGGGGATGTCCACGATATGAACCCAACGAATTTCATTGTCCAGCCCCCCTCGTCCGGCGACAAGGTTGGAGGAGGCAAATACGGGGAGGGCTAAAGCTTCTCGGATGGTTAACATGATGAATGATGAATGGCGGTAAAAGACACCGCGGCGGTAAAAAACGCCGCTACGGTAAAGGACATCGCTCTTGAAAAATGAATGGTGAAGTAGTTGACTTCATCATTTACAATTCTCAATTCATTTTTCATTATTTATCTCTCCGCTTTCTTGGCATAAATCTCAACCCATGTTATCATGTTTTGTAACAGGACAAAGGTACCAACCCAACACTTTATCCACTTTTTGCTGGAAACGCACTGAAAAACATTGTCCTGAGTCTACTAATAGGTAGATGACCTATTTCCATAGGTGGCCTAAGCATTAGGCGGTTAAAATTGCGGATCTATCACAAATGCTATCTGAATCTTTCATGATAAAGAACGATCCAAATCCCCATAAGTCCCCAAAAAGTAATTTCTTGTGTTCATGTTGCCATTTTCGGTGATGTTTTGGGCATGGTGGTGACGGTATGGACTGGCGATTAAATTGCATCCAGCACTGAGTCGTCAGTGATTTAACTATTTTTTTAACCAACAAATGTGTTTATCCAGCACAGCGATTTGAATATCAAGCAAAACAAATGAATAAAGGAGGTGTTAATCGATTTCGTAATAACTTGAACCTTTTAATGGATGGGGAACGTTCCCCAATTTCTGAACATTAAAATTGTTAGTTGAATATCAATAGTTGGCAGTCGGTCATCAAATATACCGAAACGTTGATGGCCCCAATAACTGGTAACTGAATAAAAGAAAGGAGAGAGAAATGAAGAATAGACTAATCAGCAAAAAACAGATGGAGTCAATCCATCCGTATATTCCTGAAGTTTACGATAAGCTGAAACAGGGGACGGTCTCGCGGCGTGATTTCCTCCGGATTTCGACCTTGTTGGGTATGTCGGCTTCGTTGGCAGTGGCTTGTGGCTCTGCGGCGACAGAAGACCCAACGGCCGCGCCCTCCGGTGGCGGCGAAGGTGAAGGTGGCGGCGGCGAAGAGGCTCAAGCTGAACCGACTGATGCGCCAGCCCCAAGCGGCAGCGTGAAGCGCGGCGGAACCCTGACTAAGTCGATGCAGTTGCAGTTGTTAGACCATCCAGCCCGCTTATCATGGGTTGAAGGGGCCAATATCGTGCGCCAGATTGGTGAATACCTGACTGAAACCGGCTCGGACAACATTACCCGGCCGCTTTTGTTAGACCGCTGGGAAGCCAATGATGATGTAGATATGTGGGACCTTTATCTCCGTCAGGGGATTAAGTTCAACAATGGGGATGAATTAACGGCCGATGATGTCATGTTCACCTTTGGCGAATGGCTCAATGAAGAGGTTGGCTCCTCGATGCTCAGTCTCCTTTCCTATCTTAGTGGGATGGGCGACGTCGAGAAGGTCGATGACTATCATATCCGCCTCCATTTGCAAGCCCCGAACATCGGCGTGCCAGAGCATCTATTCCACTATCCAGCCATCATCCTACACCGCAACTTTGAGGGCGACATTGTCCAGCAGCCAATCGGCACTGGGCCGTTCTTGCTTGAAGAGTATGCAGAGGGTGAACGGGCTGTCTTCAAACGACGTGAAGATTATTGGCGAATGGGCGAGGACGGTAGTCCGCTGCCCTATCTGGACGAAGTTATCTACGTCTCGACTGACAAAGATGCTGGCGTTGCTGCCTTGCAATCTGGTCAGGTCGATTCGCTTTATGACCCCCGACCGAGTGATTGGCAGGCTTTGAAAGATGTGCCAGGCATGGCTGTTTATCCGGCCAGCACGGCTCAATGCCTTCTCCTAAGAATGCGCGTTGACCTGGAACCCTGGGATGACAACCGCGTTCGGACGGCGCTGAAGATGTGCCAGGACCGGGCAAAAATCTTGCAGTTGTCCTACTTCGGTGAAGGCGACCTGTCGCTTGATGCCCATGTCGCCCCAATTCATCCGGCCTATGCCGAGCTGCCGATTCCAGAGTACGATCCAGCTGGCGCAATGGCGTTGATGGAAGAGTATGCGGCCGAAAAGGGTATTGACTTGCCCTTGCAGGTGACATTAGCGACGAAGAATGACCAGAACGAACCGGAAATTGCCCAGACGTTGAAGCAGGATGCCCTGGCTGGCGGCTTCGACATCGCCTTGGACATTACGGAACCGAATGGTTATTGGGAACGGTGGACGGAAGTTGACCTGGGCATTACCTCCTGGACACATCGGGCCTTAGATACGATGGTGCTGCCGTTGGCTTACGTTGAAGCGGCCATCGGCGAGTGGAACGAAACTCGCTGGGTCGATGAAGAGTTTGAAACGCTGTTGGCCGAAGCTGAAGGAACCCTGGATGTTGAGGCACGGCGCGAAATTATGGCCCAGATTGAGCAGATTATGCAGGATCGTGGCCCCATTGGGAACAGCTATTGGAAAAATGTCTGGAATATCACCCATGAGAAATTCCAAAACATCCAAGGCCATCCAACGGCTTATGATTTGCTGAGCGAAGTTTGGATTGACGAGTAGAGAGTAATTGGAAGTCAGTAGTCGGTAGTCGGCAAGTAGTTGATAATGTACTGGCTGCTGAATACACACTACTGATTACCTTGTTTTAGTTGGAAGCCGGGTTTTGAATTTAGACTGCAAAGCCCGGCTTTTTCATAAAGGGATGACAGGGCTTTAGTGCCACCTGTCATTCCCAAGAAGGTGGGCATCCATCTTCAGAAACTGCGAACGCTGTACAGTTTCAAGGATATGCGTAGGAGGTAGGATATGGCTCGATTTATCATTAAGAGTATTATATCGACGATTGTGACGATGCTTTTGGTGTCGATTGCCCTCTTTTTGTTATTGGAGGTGGGCAGTGGGGATGTCACGGTTAAGATTCTGGGCGTCTTTTCGACAACGGAACAACGAGCCTCTTACCGTTCGCAGTTGGGGCTGAATGCGCCGGCCCATCAGCGTTATCTTGACTGGCTGCTGGGCAATGATTGGCGAGTGGACGGCCGTGTTGGCCATGATTTGGTGACGGCCGTTAATGAAAACACCGGGGAGAATGTTTGGTGGGCCGATGTCGATGGTCAATTGACGCGCTGGGCGTTGGAGGACGACGAAATCGTCACGCTGCGCCGCCAGCCTGATGGCTCGGCCATCAGAGAGGTGGTTGATATTGATTGGCAGGTAGATGAAGATGGCAACGAATTTTTCTGGGGGGTCAATACAGATAATAGTGTTGTCAAATGGGTACGAGGGGAGGGCGACCCGGTTTGGGTCTTGACTTCGGCCGGGCTGCGCCAGGAGGGGAATGGGCCGCGAGAGTATATCCCGCTGCGGCGGGGGCTGCTGCGCGGCGACCCAGGCCAATCGCTGCAAACGGGCCGCCCGGTGGCGGTGACGCTGCTGCCGAGGGTTCGGAACACGGCCGTACTCGCTGGGGTCGCTTTCATATTTATCATGCCCCTGGCCCTCTTCTTTGGCATTTTGGCCGGGGTGAACGAAGGACGGCCGTTAGACCGCTTCATCTCAATTACCAGCTTGGCCGCGACGGCCACGCCGGAATTTGTGAGCGGTATTTTTCTGATTTTGATATTGGGTATCTGGCTGGAGGTGTTCCCGGCTGTGGCGATTTTCACCAGCGCCGATGCGATTTTTGAAGACCCCTCGCTGCTGGTGCTGCCGGTGTTGACATTAACGGCCGTTGAATTGGGCTATGTGGCCCGGATGACGCGGGCCAGTATGGTCGAAGTCATGGACTCCGCCTATATCCGCACCGCCATCATCAAAGGCATGCCCTACCGCCGGGTTGTTTTGCGCCACGCCATTCGCAACGCCCTCATGGCCCCCATCACCATTATCATGCTCCATGTCAACTATCTGGTTGGCGGGCTGGTGGTGGTCGAGGTTATCTTCGGCTATCCGGGGCTAGGGAAATATATCTATGATGCCGCTATCTTCGGCGATTTCAACGCCGTGGAAGCGGCCGCGATGCTAACGGTGACGATTGCGGTCGTCACCCGCCTCTTAGGCGACCTGGCTTATACATTCTTAAATCCGCGAATTCGCTACGCATAGAGGCAATCGGTAATTAGTAATTTGTTCCACCCATAAAAATTACCAATTACGAATCACTGGCTACTGACTACCGACTACTGACTACTGGAGGAATTATGGCTGTTGCACAACCGACTGTACCAACTGCCCCGCCTGGGCGATTTGAGAAGATGAGGAAGCAGCTTTCTATCATCCTTGAATCACGGGTGGCGACGGTTGGAATGGCAATTGTTCTGTTCTGGCTTTTGTTGGGCTTCATCTCCCTCTTCTGGACACCGTTTGGGCCGAACGACTCGGATTTTGTTCAGAATTTGGGGCCGAACTCAACTAATATCTTGGGAACGGACCATCTCGGCCGTGACATTTTGTCGCGCCTGATGCAAGGCACTCAGGTTATCTTATTAAAGACCCGCTTGCCAGGAGACACCAATATCTTCTTGCCCGGTGGCGTTGCCATTTGGGGCGTAATTGGCTCGGTGGCTTTGGGGGCGGTATTGGGTTTGAATGCTGGCTATCGAGGCGGCTGGTGGGACCAGGTTATCATGCAATTTTTGGATGCCTTGATAGCCTTTCCCGTCATCGTCTTATATCTGGTCGTGATTGCCGCCTTGGGGCAGGGGGATTTGGTCGTCATTTTGGCGATTACTATAACGGGTGCGCCCGGTATAGCCCGGCTGGTTCGCAGTCTAACGCTGGATATTAAGACACGGGACTACATTCGGGCGGCCGAAACGCGGGGCGAAAATGTCTGGTATATCATGTTCCGCGAAATTTTGCCCAATGCGCGTGGCCCCATTTTGGTTGATTCGATGCTCCGGGTTGGCTATGCGATTTTTGCCATCGGCACGCTCGGCTTTTTGGGCATTGGCCTGCCGCCGCCAGACCCGGATTGGGGCAATATGGTCAATGAGGCTCGCCGCTTCATCTTCGCCAACCCCATCGCCGTCATCTGGCCCGCAATTGCGATTGCCTCGCTGGTGATTGGGCTGAATTTGTTTGCAGACGGGATGCGTGAAGAGTTGACCCGCTATCAGAAGTAATTGGTAATAGGTCTTAAGTAAATGGTAAAAAGTCATTAAAAATATTAGCCACGAATTTACACGAATTATCACTAATTTTGAACCTGTAATTCGTGTAAATTTGTGTTAATTCGTGGCAGATTTTCCTTAAATAACTTTTTGCTGACTACTTAACGGAATAGGAACTGAGAATCTTACAATAAAAGGAAGATTGAAGAAAATAATGATAATGAATCTAGTGTTCCGCCAAACACATATTGTCGAATAAACAAAATTGAAGGAACACGATGGCATCGCCAATTTCAGTCCGTCAAAAGAAGATTGGCGATGCACTAAGTACAGTCAAATAAGTTATGCTGGATAAGCGACGAACGCAACTGTACTATTTGGCAAACAAAACACATATTTGATAGGTTCATCCACTAGAACATTTTTGTTTGCACTAGTCACCTATCACTTTGGACTAGACTATTAATGAACCGCCGAGTTAGAGCTAAATTCCTGCTCAACAAGCTGAATTTCAACTGTCATTCCGAAAGCAGCGAATGCGGATTGAGGAATCTTTGGACTGCCAAACTTGATGAACCAACCAGATTTCTCGCTGGTTGCCCTTCAGGATTAGAGATGTTGGTCGTTCCCGCTCGAAATGACATCTATAAGCCCGAGGGATTTTTAGCACAAGCTAAAAATCGCTTCTAAAGAATTAAATGAATCCCGTGTCTGGCTGCGAATTCTAATGAAAAGTGGCCTGATTAAAGCAGAAAAGATAAACAACTTATATCAAGAGTGTGACGAACTGTGTCGCATTATCAATGCGAGTGTTAAAACATCTCGTAATAATCAGAGAAAAAAATGAATAATGAATTTTGAATGACGAATTGTGAAGTAACGTGCGGTGATAACCAACTTCTCAATTCATTATCATCCCGGAGGAAGACATGGCAGGAGAAAACGGAAACAGACCAGCAGGCGCACCCGTCTTAAAGGTTGAAGATTTGGCGGTGGCTTATAAGGTGCGGGGTGGAGAGATTGAGGCGGTGCAAAACGTTTCCTTTGAGGTGTACCGGGGCGAATCGCAGGGCATTGTGGGGGAGAGCGGCTGCGGCAAAAGTACGTTGGCCTGGGCCATTGTCAATTTTTTGGGGGCCAATGGCTACGTCAAACGAGGCAGCATTAAGTTTCAGGGCCAGGAACTCGTTGGCAAGGAAGGCGAGGAGCTGCGCAAGCTGCGCGGCGACCAGATTGCGATGGTCTATCAAGACCCCATGCAAGCCTTGAATCCCTCCATGCGGCTGGGCGACCAGATGAAAGAGGTGCTGACCGTCCATCGTGGCATGGGAGATAAGGAAGCGGAGAAGCAGTGCGTTGAGATGTTGGAGCGGGTCTATATGCCCGATGCGGCCAATGTGATGAAACGGTATCCTCACCAGATTTCAGGCGGACAGCAGCAGCGGGTGGTGATTGGCATGGCGTTGTTGAACAATCCGGCGCTGTTGATTATGGATGAACCGACGACGGCCCTGGATGTGACAGTTGAAGCGGCCGTTCTTGACCTCATTTCCGACCTACGGCGCGATTTTGACACCGCCATCATGTACATCACCCACAATCTAGGCGTTGTGGCCCGCGTTTGCACCCGCGTTGGGGTTATGTACGCCGGGGAAATGGTCGAGCGAGCCACCGTCGAGAATTTATTTGCACAACCGCAGCACCCCTACACCCAAGGGCTGATTCGCTGTGTGCCGAAATTAGGGGCCGACAAGGCCGGCAGCATCTTGTACCCCATTCGGGGTCGCGTTCCACCACCAGACAATCGGCCTGTCGGCTGCATGTTCTTCCCCCGCTGTGACTATGTTCAAGAGATTTGTAAGACGGATCGGCCGCCGCTGCGCCAAATTGAAGGGACAGACATTTATGCCCGCTGCCATTTCTCAGAAGAGATTGTGGCCGAACACTGGTCGCCCCCAGCCGATATGGCCCTGCCCGTTTTGAACACCCCTAAAACGAGTGATGACGTCATTATTGATGTCAATGGCCTGAAAAAATATTATGAGGTGCAGGGTAACTCGCTGAAAGATACCCTCGGCTTTGGAGAACCGCGCTATGTGAAGGCGGTTGAGGATGCCTCCTTCCAGGTTCGCAAAGGGCGAACGCTGGGCATTGTGGGCGAGAGCGGCTGTGGCAAGAGTACCTTGATTAAGACCATTATCGGGCTGGAAGAAAGCACCGATGGCGATGCCCGCTTCCTGGGCTTTGATATTACCGAGGAGATTGCGGCCAGAGAAGAGGGGCTGATTCAAGAGCTGCAAATGGTGTTCCAGAACCCCGATTCGACGATGAACCCTTCATATACGGTGGGACAGCAGATTGGACGGCCGATGGAGCGCTTCAAAACGGTGCCGAAGAATCAGATTCGGGGCGAGGTTGTCAAGCTGTTAGAGTCGATGCGGCTGGGCGAGAACTATTATGACCGGCTGCCCCGCCAGTTGAGCGGTGGCGAGAAGCAGCGGGTGGGCATTGCCCGGGCCTTGGCCAGCCGACCGGATTTGGTCTTGTGCGATGAGCCAGTTAGCGCTTTGGATGTCTCGGTCCAGGCAGCTATTTTGAATTTGCTGCTCGAAGTGCAGAATGATTTCCAGACGACGTTGATTTTTATCGCCCATGATTTGAGTGTGGTGCGTTTCTTCTCAGATTATGTGGCCGTGATGTATTTGGGTCAGATTATGGAGATTGGGCCAGCGGAGGCGATTTATGCGCCCCCTTACCATCCCTATACGGAAGCCTTATTATCGGCCGTTCCCATCCCCGACCCCACCGCCAAGCAAAAGCGGATTCGGCTGGAAGGCAGCGTCCCCAGCGCGATTGCGCCCCCGCAAGGCTGTCGCTTTAACACCCGCTGTCCGAGACGGCACTTGCTGCCAGACCCAGACATCTGTCTGACGACCCCACCCTGGCGAGATGCGGGCAATGACCACCGGATTTTCTGTCACCATGATTTAGAGACCTTGAGCAGCTTTGAACCAGTCATCGAGAAGGTGAATTGAGTCGGAACAACAGCCAATCTCCGCCAGTAGATGGCATGGAGATTGGCGATGATGTCATCTTTCAACCTGGAACATATCAATTGCCAAATGGGCTGTCTATTACGGCCGATAACCTTACCCTCGATGGACAAGGGGCGACGCTGAACGGCCGTAATCGCACCGGGCGAGGGCTGACCATTGAGAACTGCCGCCAGGTGACCATCAAGAACCTGCGGCTGCAAGATTATTATCATGGCATCTACGTCAAGAACTGCCAGCAGGTAACCATTGAAAATTGCCAGGTTAGCCAGACTGGGGAAGTTGGAGCCAATACAAAATTCTTGAACATCTGGAAAACGGCCGAAGATGCCTATGGCGGTGGCATTTTTCTCTGGCAAGTTAGCGACAGCGTCATTCATCATAATGACCTTCAGCATCAGATGAACGGCTTGCTAACCTATCACTGTGACAACCTTGATGTCAGCCACAACGTCGCCAACTATTGCAGCGGCTTCGGCTTCCACCTCTTCGACACCAGCCACAGCAGCTTCAGCGACAATTACGCTGACTTTTGCTGCCGCTATCAGCCACGCGGAGAGGGGCGGGGTCATATGGGGGCAGATGCGGCCGGATTCCTCATTATTCATAGTTCCAGCCACAACACCTTTTTCCGCAACAACGCCCGTCTCGGTGGCGACGGTTTTTTTCTGGCAGGGCTGTCCCCCTCTGGTCAGCACCTCCCTTGCAATCACAATCTTTTTGAAGAAAACGATGGCTCCTACAGCCCGAATATCGCCTTTGAAGCCACCTTTAGCGGCCACAACATTTATCGCCGCAACATAGCCAATTACTGCAACTATGGCTTTTGGCTTGGCTTCTCCCGCGACAACCATTTGGAGGGCAATCAAATCATCGGCAATCGACAAGCCGGTATTGCGGTAGAAAATGGAATTGATATGGTTGCAACCAATAACCGATTACAACGTAATGGTCATGGAATCTTATTATGGTCAAAGCATGTTCCTAAATTTACCCGCTCCGTGCCAGACAATGACACAAGCCGTAACTGGCGTATTCATAACAACCAAATTGTTCACAATGACAAGGGGATTCGGGTTGCGGGGAACCAGGACCATGGCATTCGTCAATTATCGGCCGATTTTGAATCCACCCCCTTACCGCAGAATCATATCATCGAGAATAATGTGATTGCCCAAAATCGGGTTGGTATCGAACTGCAAAACGCCGTCGATACCACCATCAGCGATAACGCCATGCAGGCCAACCTTGTTAGTGATACCCTGGAAGTCAAACCATAATAGTTGGATATGTTATTACAAAACGGTACCCATGTCATTCCTCCTGCGAAGGCAGGAATCCATTTGTTGCACCTCTGGATTCCCGCAAAGACGAGAATGACAATTCTGTTGTCACATGCAATTTAGATTTAAGTAGTCAACAAAAAGTTATTCAAGAAAAACTTGCCACGAATTAACACAAATTTACACGAATTACAGGTTCAAAATTAGTGATAATTTGTATTCGTCAACAGTAGCTTGAACATTAACAACTTACATGAGCCAAATTCGCGTTGGCCAACTCATTGGGTGATAAGCCAGGGATCGCCAAGCCTTGATGTGGTCGGTCATTATAGACGGTTCGGAACTCAGTCAGAAGTTGGAGCAATTGCTGGTCGTTATTCCAAGACCGTGTTGCCAGCCACGCTTTAAGCGTCCGCACAAAGCGTTCAGCGATGCCATTCGACTGGGGACGATGTCTGGCAATGACCACATGGATGAAATCTTCTGTGTGTGCCAATTCCTGCAAGATGTGGGCTGTGAAATGAACGCCTCGGTCAGAGATGAGAAATTGTAGTTCAGCCGGTTATCAATAACAAGGTACGCAAAGCGGCCACAACCATTTCGGCTGTTACTTTGGGACCGGCGACAAACAAAGGCAATCCCAAACATTGGCGAGTGCAATTGTCGGTAACGACCAAGATGGCAATCCAGGTTGTGACTACAGGCATCAAGGCCATTTGTTGACGTAATTGTTGCCGTTGTTGCCGCCAGAGTTCATCTTCCCGCCGACGTTGGGTCAAGCGTTGTCGCTGTTGCTTTCGCAGCACCCGCCGTTCTTCTTGAATGGCTTGACGCTCTCTATGCTTAGCCCGACGCTGAGACAATTCGTCATCTTGCTGTCGCTGTTGCTGACGTAGCGCTTGCCAGGCTGCATCTTCTTGCTGGCGACGAGCACGAATCTCGCGTCTGTCAATGCGCAGCCGTTCTTCTTCTTGACGTAGTTGGCGGATTTCGGCTTTCCGAACCCGTTTCTCTTCATCTTCCGCTGGCTTTTCGCCTTCACTTGCCTGAGCAGAAGCCTCAACAAAGGCTTTCATCGCTGCGACATAATCCAGCGTCGGGTCTTCAAAGATACGTCCTGGATACTGAACCTCTCGGATTCCGTCTCATTTTGAGGACGCTCAATCACCAAACGACCTGAAGAACCGCTTACGGCTGGCAGCTTGACTTTCGCCTCATGGGTAGCCGGGACGAAGCACAGGTCAACGTTGAGGGTCTGACCCGGTTCTTCGGCGGTGCGGACTATCGGTTTTAAGGTGCTTTTTTTCGCATTGTCGTTTCAGGTTGCCACAGCCGGCGGGCTTCTGCCAGAATGCGCCGCACCGTGTTCGGACTGACCACAGGTACCCAATTGTTGGCCTTGGCCAGCTCATCGGCAATCCGGTGTTTGCCCCAATCTGTATGAGCACGCCGCATGGCCACCACTTTTTCCTTGAGTGCTTCGGGTGTCCCTACTTGTCCTTTTTCTGGCCCTTTCTTTTGATAGGTTTCCAAACCAGCGTAGCCTTCAGTTTCAAAGCGAGGTTTCCAGTAGTAAAACGTTCCACGTCCCACATGGGCTTACCTTCTGACAGGCTTTAACGATACTGCCTGTTTCTTCCCAGGTCTCAAATAGCAGTTTCCGCTGTTGCGGTGTTGTTGGTGGAAAATATGTGCGTTTTGGTTTCATGTACCAATTTTATCATTTGTTTAAGCTTTTGTTGATGATTACAAAAATTAGTGATAATTCGTGTAAATTCGTGGCTAATATTTTAATGACTTTTTACGGTTTACTTAACTAAACGGCAAAAAGTTTTCCAAGACTGATCCCAAGGAATTTCACGAATAGCACGAATTTTTTAGACGATAATTCGCGAAATTTGTGTAATTCGTTGCAAGTTTCTATTCAAAGATTTTTTATTTTCTACTTATAAAGGAAATTTATGAAACCAATTGATTTAGCCGAATTTTTAGCCGGCCTGATTCAAAATGAAATCAAATTAAGTACCATGATTTGGGGGCCACCCGGCATTGGCAAGTCGAGCATCGTGATGCAAACGGCCGAAGCTCACAACATGGAATTCATCGACTTACGCCTCTCCCAACTTGCGCCAACCGACTTACGGGGCTTGCCCGTTGCCGAAAATGGCCTCTCCCGTTGGTTCCCGCCAGAGTTTCTGCCCCAAGATGGGGTCGGGGTACTGTTCTTAGACGAGCTGAACCTGGCCCCCCCGGCCATGCAGGGCATGGCCCAGCAGCTTATCTTAGACCGTCGGGTCGGCAGCTACACCGTACCCGATGATTGGTATATCTGGGCGGCCGGGAACCGCAAAGAGGATTTTGCCTCTGTTTACGATATGCCCTCCCCCCTAGCCAACCGTTTCTTGCATGTGGAGGTTGACCCTGACCTTGACAGCTTCAAACGGTATGCTTTGGCTCAAGGCGTTCATGAACAGATTATAGCGTTTCTGGCTTTTCGGCCGACTTTGCTGCACAAGCTCGTTCCCCAACAAAATATCTGGCCCTCCCCCCGCTCTTGGGTGATGGCGAGTGAACTGCATCAGGCTGAGATGGATGTTACGGCCGCAATCGGTAGCGCCGCTGCTGGTGAATTCAGGGCTTTCGTCGCCCTATACAGCAGCATTCCCAATCTGGAAGAGATTCTGGAAGGCAATGGCGACGACATCCTTTTCCCGGAAGAACCTTCTCTAGCCTACGCCACTATTACCAGTCTGACCACGCGAGCCAATGATGCCCAAACCGCCTACCATGTATTCCGCTGGCTAGTCGGGGCGGCCGGGCCAGAGTGGGTGCAGCTTTGTGCCATTGATTTGTTCCGTTTGATGCGGGCTAAAGGCGAAATGGAGGCCATGGGCGAGCTAATTGCTGAGGATGAATCAGTTCAGGCATTCCTGGCAACCTACCATGACTTACTGACCCTGTAATGTAAGCGTTTTTGAACCACAGAGGACGCGGAGAGGTTAAATAGAGACAAAAAGACCTCGGCGTTCTCTGTGGCAAATGACAATCATAGCGCTATAAGCTTAAGGAATAGCATGACTTTAGATCCAGAATTAGCTGACATTATTCGTGTGACCAGGGCAAAACTGTGCGCCCGCACCCCTTTTCTCGGTTCGCTGGCCTTGTTTGCCGAGATAAAGAGCAGCGAAAAAATCCCAACGGCCGCAACGGATGGGCAGAATATATTCGTCAATCCTCAGTTTTTCAAAGAATTGAGTACGGCCGAACAAGAGACAGTCTTACTGCATGAAGTGCTTCATGCCGCATTACTCCATGTCTCACGAGGGAAACACCGGGATGCCAAACGCTGGAATATTGCGGCCGATATTGTCACCAACGGCATTCTAGTAAAAGAAGGCTATCAATTGACCGAGAACGGTATCCGCGACAAATGGTTGGAACGGTTTAGCGTTGAAGAGGTATACGACCTACTGGAACAGCCCCATTGGAAGCGCAAGAACATGGCCCTTGAAGACCCCGACCTATTACCCGGCTCTGGGGATGAAGGGCTAACGGCGGATGACTTCACAGATGAAAGCCTTGGGGATGAGCCTGCCAGCCCAACAGAAGGGCAAATTGGTCAGGAACAGCAGAATGCCCAAAAAGATTTTTGGGAAAGGGCCAGAGAACAGGCCAGCGTTATGGCAGAATCTTCCATGCACGGCACCCTGCCAGCTTCTGTCCAGCGAGAGTTAGATAAAATCCAAGAGTCACAGTTAGATTGGCGGCACTATCTGTGGCGCTACCTGGTTCGGACGCCGATTGATTTTACAGGCTTTGACCGCCGCTTTGTGGGGCGGGGAACTTACCTGGAAACGTTGGAAGGTGAAAACGGTTCATATCGCCGTTGCAGTCGATACCAGCGGCTCGATTAAGCGTGACCAAATCAGCCAATTTGTCGGTGAGGTGCAAGCGATATTGCAGGCTTATCCCCATTTGCAAGGGAATCTGTATTATGCCGATACGAAATTGTATGGCCCCCATCGACTCAAACCCAATACTGACATCCCGCCGCCAGTCGGTCGGGGCGGCACCGACTTTCGTCCCTTTTTTGAGAAGCTGGAACTGAACGATGACCCCTGGACGACCACAATTGCGGTCTATCTAACGGACGGTTTCGGCCGTTTCCCCCAGCAGCCGCCAACCTTTCCTATATTATGGGTTGTGACGCCTGGCGGCAAAAAAGCGGATCAGTTTCCTTTTGGTGAAGTGGTCCGGTTGGTGGGAGATTCAGCCTCGCGGCCCGTTTCCAGGTATCTTGCATAGACCTGTTCGGCCGTTAATTCGGCAATGCCGGGGCGAGAAAAGACAACATCATAACTTGGCCCTTTGCCGTTGCGGGTGTCATTAGTACACCAGCCAGGAATAATGAAATGTTGTTTATCAAGCAAGGTCGCCTTAAGGGGCCGCTTTCCTTGAATCCTGAAAGCTGGCTCACCCGTCAGAACTTTGGCAGTGAAGTTATGAATCTTCGTTTTTCCCTCCCAACGGGTCGTCAGCAACAGGCTCTTGCCCCGTTTGCCAATCTCCCAAATATGAGCCGACATAGCCGCCCCTTGAGTTTGACCCACCCACCGGCCTATAAATAAGTTCGCTACAGCGTCACCTTGAGACATAATTTCCTCTATTAACCAGCCATTGCCAGACAAATATAGCTGTTTCCCCAAAAAGGGTCACAGTAAAGTAATTCTAAGGCAAAGCGTCATAACTTTCAATTCGTATTGACAAAGGTTGTTGTCAGCCTATAATGCTTAGAACGAATTTGCCAGTCCTAAGTGCCTGTTCTTGTATTTATTCATTGGAGGAAATTGGAAATGCTAGTAAAAGACTGTATGACTCGCCACCCGGTGATGATTTCGCCGATGATGAAAGCGGCCGAAGCTGAAAATGTGATGTCGGAGAATATGGTGCGTCATTTGCCCGTTGTGGGGGATGGGAAACGGCTAGAGGGGCTTGTCACCCGCCAAACGCTGGCCATTAAACCAGATTTGGTCGGCAGCTTGAACGTTTGGGAAATCACCCGCTATTTGGCGAACCTCACTGTCGGTCAGGTGATGGTCAAACTTGAGAATGTGATGACGATTGGGCAGGAGAGGACAATTGAGCGGGCGGCCAGGATGATGGCCGAAAATAAAATCGGCTGTTTGCCCGTCGTTGAGGATGGGGTGGTGGTAGGCATTATCACTGAGTTTGATTTGATGAATGCCTTCCAATATATGTTGGGCTTGCCCGCCAGCGGCATTCGGGTGACAGTGCGAATGCCAGATGAGAAGGGGCAGTTTGCCAAACTGATGGCAACCTTGAGCAGCAATCAATGGGGCGTGATGGGCATCGGCAGTATTCCCGCCTTTCGGAAACCGGGATTCTACGATGTTATTCTGAAAATGCCCGATGTGACCCCGCAGGAAGTTCGGGAAGCGATGAAGGGCATTCCAGAGCAGGAGATTGTAGACATTCGCGAGAGCGTGTAGGAATAGCGGCTCATCAACAAATAGTGTGCTTGCAAACATTTCAAATGGTAGCTGTCATACCTGCGAAGGCAGGTATCCAGGGGGGTGTAGTCAATATCAAATGGATTCCCGTCTACACGAGAATGACAAATCTGTGCCTTAGGCAACATTTAGCGCACTAATTGGTGAAGACCCGGAATAGTTAATTGGTGAACGGTTAATTGTTAATGGTCGCCTGGGAATGACTGCCAAGATAATTCCCTATTACCACCCCAATCCCGTGAATTACCCATAAAATCCAACCCCAAACGCCACATTTATGTCAACAGGCTCAAAACAAAACTCACATAAATATTGAGCCCCTTGACCCCCTTAAAAATAATGGCTCTTTGGGAATTCATGGAGTGTAGGGGCGAACCCTTGTGGTCGCCCGGTGTGGCCGGGTACAAGACAAAGCCCCTACAAAGCAAAACCCCGCGAAATCCAAAAGACCCAAAATAATCCAAAATGCCCAAACAACCTGTCTACCGAAAAGAGGTCGAGCGGCTGACATATATCATACGGGCCTCCGGCGTATCACACAGCATGACCGACATATGACGAGTGCTGCCAAGCTGTTTTCGAGAGCCTTCCATGAGGATGCAACGGCCGTTTGCCCGCATTTCGGGGCCGAGGTCGAAACCAGTTGAGTACCAATTGTAGACGGCGGGGAAGGGGTCGGTGGAGCGATAAGCATTGTCCCATTTGTAGCTGAAAGGCAGGCCGCTGTAATTTTCGTGATTCGAGATTGGCTCAGATTTCGGATAGCGGGCGGCCTCCCGATCGGTCTGTAAGAGGATGACGGCAAAGGCGATGACGGCCGTTAAGCCAAGCAGAACGAACAAACCACATCCGGCCAGGATTTTTCGGTTATAATGGGTGTGTTCTTTGTTCATTGTTGATAGGGTAATTAGTAATTGGTAAATGGATGGATCCAGCTATCAGTTGCCAGTTACCAATTACAAAATGCCTTTAGATTCTACCATCACCAATGCCCTAATCATGCCCGGCGTTTCAACCGCTAAATCAGGTTGGTCGCTGCTGGTTGGGTTGGTCATTGACGACCAGCAAATTGCCTGGGGCCAATGTCGCTTTGACCAGCCTCAATCTGAGCCAACGTTTGGGCTTGATGATGGCCTTCATCTGCTTCAAGAACGCATTATACCACTATTAATCGGGCAACCGTTGAGCAGTGTTCGGCATCTCATGGCCCAGTTGGATGAGATGGTGCGGCAGGTGACGGTTGTTCGGCCGATTACGGCCGAAACGCCGCCACTCAAACGCTCCCGCCGAGAGCTGTTCAACAGTTTGGTCAACCCAAGCGCTGAAATTCAGGAGGTGGTCGAACGGCCGCTGCCGCCAGAACTGCGGCAGGGCGTGAGTCAGGCGTTGGTTTCGGCCGTTGCCCTGACCGAGGATAAGCTTGTGATAGAGGTGGTTGCTGAGTTGTATTCGTTGAATCGGGCCAACTCCCTGCTGCCCGTCCATCTATTGTTTGACGAACTGCCGAATCCCAACGACCCGGTACTGGTTCGAATTATGGCCGCATCTTACGGCTTGCGGGTTGGCGATGGCGATGTCCTCAAAACGTTGGGCAACAATGGGGTGCGGCTCCAAAATCGGGTGCGGCAGTTGAAGAATCGGGTAGTAGGCCATGTTGAGAATGGGCCAGGGCCTGTTTCACAGCCTGTCAGCTTCCTCTTTGATTTGAAAGGTGGCTATGGGCGGTTGTATGAGGGCAATTCGGGCCGCATGTTGGGCGCGATTTCTGGCCTGGAGCAGACGGTGAAGGGTTGTGGGCTGCGGTTGGTTGACCCCATGATAATGGACAGTTGGCAAGAACAGCTTGATAGCCTGAAAGAGTTACAGAACTTTGTTCGGCTGCGAAAGATGGAGACGACGTTGTTGGCACGGGCGGGCGTTGATTCGGCCGAAGCGATACATGCCCTGGCTGATAATGCCTGCTGCGGCGGGGTGGTGCTGGACATGACCCGGCTGGGAACGCTGCACCAGACGATTGTGTTGGCACAGGCGGCCAAAGCGCGGGGCTTGGAGGTGGTGTTGACGGGCGTAAAGGGGGAAACGGCCGTGCAGGTGGCCCTGGCACTGAATCCAACGTTGTTGGCGGTCGGGGTGGAGGATGTTTCGGCCGTTGCAGACGAGATGAATCGGACCATTGCTTGGCTAGGGTATAGCCTGTCATGATTGAAACGATTGCTCACCCAAAGTTGCAAAGGGGTGATTTGCTTGCTGGCGATTTAGTTCGGCCAACATGCGACATTTGGCAGATTATTCCGTAATGGTAATTAAACAATGTGGAAATAATTTAACAAGTAACAGTTCCTAGAAGCCCAATAGAACAAGCCTGAAGGGACGGTCACTGCTCAAAACAATATTTTCACTATTGCGATAGATGATAAACTTTTCTGGCTCTTTGGGAATTCATGGGGTGTAGGGGCGAACCCTTGTGGTCGCCCGGTGTGGGCGGGTACAAGACCACGCCCTTACAAAGCAAAACCCCGCGAAATCCGAAAGACCCACTTTTCTTTGCGGCTTTGCGCCTTTGCGTGAGTCCTATCCTTAGGAGGAAATATGTGCTGTTTAGTGACTGCCCTGGTATTTCTTGGCCCCCGTCTGACCATTATCGCCTGGTATCTGCTTGATACCGCCCGCTGGCTGGAGGTTTATAATGGCTTTATTGTGCCTTGCCTGGGCTTTTTGCTGCTGCCCTGGTCAACGTTGATGTATGTCTTTCTCTCCCCTGGAGGCGGCATTAATGGCTTCGACTGGGCTTTGATGGCAGTGGCATTTTTGATTGATATTAGCGCTTATGGGGGCGGCGGATATGGTAATCGGAAGCGGATTAAGCGGGTTAGGAGTTGAAGAATAAAGAATAATGAATATTGAATAATGAATTGTGAATGAAGATTAGCGTCATAGGCAATAAAAAACCGGGTTTTTGTCAAAAACCCGGTTTTTTATTGTTATACACTTTATAGCCACGCCACTGTAAAAGGGGTATGATACTAGAACGCATGTACTGCTTTAGCGGGGAATTCTGAATATGTACAGCGAATGGAGTAATTGTGACGACGAACCAGACGAATGGGGCCACAAAGACATCTAATCCGCCAGCGCGGGCTACTCGGAAGGAGTGGTTGGGGCTGGCTGTTTTGATGCTGCCGACGTTGTTGATTGCGATGGATATTACGGTGCTGCATTTGGCGGTTCCGTCTTTGAGCGCCGACTTACAGCCAAGTAGTTCACAGCTTTTGTGGATTACGGATATTTATGGCTTTATGATTGCTGGGTCGCTGATTACGATGGGGACGCTGGGCGACCGAATCGGCCGTAGGCGGCTGTTGATGATGGGCGGAACGGCTTTCGGGCTGGCCTCCATCCTGGCCGCTTTTGCCCCAACAGCTGGTCTGCTGATTGCGGCCCGGGCCTTGCTTGGCATTGCCGGGGCAACGTTGATGCCTTCTACGATGTCTTTAATCCGCAATCTATTCCTTGACCCCAATCAGCGAACGGCCGCAATCGGGGTTTGGGTCTCTGGCTTCTCAGTCGGCAGCGGTATCGGGCCGCTGGTAGGCGGCTTTTTGCTGGAACATTATTGGTGGGGGTCGGTCTTTTTGCTGGGCGTACCAGTGATGGTAGTGCTGCTGATTTCGGGGCCGATTTTGCTACCGGAACATAAAGACCCGAATCCAGGGCGCTTTGATTTGCTGAGCGCGGGCATGTCGTTATCGGCCGTTTTGCTGGTTATCTACGGGCTGAAATTGGTGGCGGAGCAAGGGGTCGGTATCCTGCCCCTGGCCTCGGTTGTGTTGGGAGTTGTCATCGGTGTCCTCTTCATCAGACGACAAAGCAGATTGGCAGACCCGCTGCTCGACCTACGATTGTTCAAAATTCCTGAGTTCAGCGCCTCGCTAGCCATCTATACCATTGGTATTTTTGCCGCTTTCGGCACCTTTTTCTTTGTAGCCCAATATCTGCAACTGGTATTGGGTCTGTCGCCGCTGGATGCGGGCTTGTGGTCGGTGCCGGGGGCCTTGATGTTTATCGTTGGCTCGAATACGGCCCCGAAGCTGGTTAAGCGAGTGCGCCCGGCCTTTGTTGTAGTCGGTGGGCTGCTGTTGGCGGCGGTCGGGCTGGGCATGTTGAGCCTTATCAACGCCAATTCGCTAGCCTTAGTCGTGGTTGGCAATACGCTTATGTCGCTGGGCTTCAGCTTTAGCTTTACGTTGACCGTTGACCTGGTTATCACGGCTGCGCCGTCTGACCGGGCTGGGGCGGCTTCGGCCCTGGCGGAGACGGGGGCGGAGTTAGGCGGGGCGTTGGGGCTGGCTCTGTTGGGCAGTTTGGGGGTTGCGGTCTATCGCAGTCAGATGGCGGCGGCGATGCCTTCGGGGATAGCGACGGATGTGGCCGAAGCGGTCATGGAGACGTTGGGCGGGGCGGTGTCGATGGTCGGCCAGCTTCCAGACCAGTTGGGAACGGCCGTACTACTCGATGCCCGCGAAGCGTTTGTGTTGGGGATGCGGATGACGTCGCTGATTGGGACGGTGTTTATTATTGGATTGGCGGTTTTAACGGCCGTTATGTTGCGCCATGTGGAGATTCATGGGGAGGAGGTAAGCGATGAACATGTGGCAGTTGGCAATGATAAATTGTTGAATGAGATGGGCAAGCTCGAATTTCATTCGGCGGCAAATGAAGAAACGTGATTAGTGGCGCGGCATTGTAACTGGTTTACGGCCGTAGCGAAAGCAGTTGTGTTATAATATGTTTATGCAAACAGTGGCCTATACAACGGAATGAAACAGTGAAAATTCCTGACAATGCCTTGATTCATAAGAGAAAGCTAACTCACTATTTGTTGGTTCGACGGCTTAAAAATGATAAATCAGGGTTCTTGGCTCAGGCAGGATTCACAATCGATTACCCAGAACTGTTGGAAACGGCTATTCGAAAATTGATAAACGAAAATGACGCAATTCTTGATGATAGTAATGAGTATGGCTCGGTTTACCTTGTTGAGGGAAATTTGATAGGGCCACTGATAACCCTTTTGACGGTAACGGTTTGGATTCAATTAGCATCTGATAAGAGCTTTCATTTTGTAACCTTAAAGCCTGCGAGGAATTGATAATGAGACTCGAATTATATAAGGAAGTCGCACTTACCCGGAATGTGCCGGAGGAAAACTTGAGAAGAGGGGATGTGGCTGTTCTGGTGGATATTGTTTCCCATCCATCAGGGGGGCAGGATGGCGCGGTTTTAGAGGTTTTCAATGCTGTTGGAGATTCAATTATGGTAACGACGGTTCCAATTTCCGCCATTGAACCGTTGCAATCTAATCAGGTGCCAGCCGTTCGGCCGTTTATGGAATTGGTTTAGCCTACGATTATCCATAAAAGTCGGGCAAGTGAGATGACATTCTCCGCCAAATCGTTTAACGCAAACGATTGAACAGCATGGTAAAGTCCTGATTTGAAAACTGAAAACCTTCAGGAAGAGATACATATACAGCTTGAAGCAATGGCGGTAATCGTTGACGAAATAGTAGCATTGCAACAAGATGTCGCTTTAAGGGAACGGCCGTTCCGTTAACCATTCACAAGCGGTGTCCTTTACCGCCATTCAGCAATTAATTATTTCATTTCCTATATAACCCCCCTTTCCCTAAACCTTTCAACTGCTTCGGCCGTATAGCCCAATTCCCCCAAAATCTCGGCCGTATGTTCGCCGAGGAGCGGTGGATGGCGGTGATATTGCGGCGGGGTTTGGGAGAAGTGAATGGGGTTGGCGAGCATTTTGAAGGGGCCGACTGCCGGGTGATCCATTTCGAGGAGGTTGCCGCGCGAGAGGTAATGGTCGTCGGAGAGGATTTCGGGCAGGGAGTTGACGGGGCCGCAGGGGACGCGAACGGCCGTTAATTTGTCGAGCCAAACGGCCGCTTTTTCGGTGGCGAAGTGAGCATCGAGCAGCGGTTCGAGGATGTGGCGGTTGTGGACACGGTCGGGGTTCGATTTGAAGCGGGGGTCGTTGGCGAGTTCAGGGCGGTCAATACCTTCGCAAAATCGCTGCCACAGGCTCTCGGTGCCGACGCCGATGTTGAAGGCTTTGTCCTGAGCCTGATAGACGCGGTAAGGGACGATCATAGGGTGGGCGTTGCCGAGTTTGGCGGGGGCATTGCCGGTCAGCAGGTAGCCGGGAACTAAGTTGGTCAACCAGGTCGTTTGGCTTTCGACGAGAGCCAGGTCGAGCAGTTGGCCTCGGCCTGTTTGGTGACGGGCCTGGAGAGCGGCCAGGATGCCGATGGTGGCATACAGGCCGGTGGTCATATCGGCCATCGGGGTTGGGAAGCGGGTGGGGGGGCCGTCGGGTTCTCCGGTCAGGCTCATGGTTCCGGCTTCGCCCTGGGCGATGACGTCGTAGCCCGATTTGCCCGCCTTGGGGCCGGTGTGACCGTAACCGCTGATAGCGGCGTAGATGATGGCGGGATTGACGGCCGAAATCGTTTCGTAGTCGATGCCGTATTTTTTCCAGGAGGCCTGGCGGGGCATATTGAGCAGGAAAATATCGGCCGTTTCTAGCAGTTGGCGGATGATTTTTTGGCCTTCGGCCGTTTGGATGTTGAGGGTCAGGCTGCGTTTGTTGCGGTTGAGGCTCATGAAATAGGGCGATTCACCTTCGACGAAGGGTGGCCCGTAGCGTCGGGCCTGGTCGCCCTGGTTCGGCCGTTCAACCTTAATCACATCGGCCCCAAAATCACCCAACATCATGGCACAGATAGGGCCAGCTAGGGCTTCGGTTAGGTCAATGACGCGAATGTTAGTTAGCGGTTGGGTCATTTTTACTCCTTTATGGCGGCACCGGGGCTGAATCGGATTTGATGACGTAGCGGCGGCGGTTGATAATGGCGATGCCGATGATGATGAGGGCCATGCCAGTGACCATCGGCGGGGTGATTCGTTCGTCGAGGAAAGCAGCCCCACCAACGGTGGCGAAGAGGGGGATAATATAGGAAGTGACGGCAGCAGAGGTGGCCCCAAAGCGTTTGATGATATAGAACTCAAGCAGCAGCCCACCAAAGGCGCCGAAAACGGCCGCATAGGCCAAAGCCCCATAGCCAAAACCATCGACCAGCGATAAATCGAATCCTACCCAGATGGTTGAGACCAATCCGATGGTGATGGTGGCAAAAAACATGCGGATGGAGGCAACGTCGAAGGCGTCATAGGTGCGTAGATATTTACGAGCATAGATGGCAGAGCCAGCGCCAAATAGGATAGCGCCGACGACGAGTATATACCCGATGGGGTTGGCCTGGTCAACGTCGGGCAGGCCGCTTTCGCCGCTGAGGGCTAATAATATCGCGCCCCCAAAGGCCAGGACGATACCAACCCCTTGTCGCCAATTGAGCCGTTCATCGGGCAGAAAGAAGTGGGCCAGAATGACAACGAGGGCGGGGGCGGTGGTGATGAAGACGGCCGTCATGCCGCTTGATAGATAATCCAGGGAGCTGATGATGCCAGTCATGGGGATGGCGGTGCCGAGGGTTCCCATAACGGCCGCTCTTTTCCAGAGGGTAGGGTTGGTGGGGAATTTTCGGTTGGAATCGACGGCGTAGATGAGGGTGTGAAAAACGGCCGCTATCCCTAACCGCAAGGCAACAAAGGTGACAGCATTGAATTGGGCCAGACCGAATCGGGAAACGACAAGATTGGAACCCCAAAAAAAGGCCAGCAGAATGATGTAGGGGAGCGCTTGACTGTCCAAAGTGGGGTAAGTTTACCATTGTGGTTGGGAATGGCAATGTAGGAGATTGGAAAGGAATAATGAATTGTGAAGGAAAGTTATTGGGGTGAAAGAGGTTCCACGATTCCAAAAACCGTGGAACCTCTGAAAGTTAAGGGTGGATGGATTCAGCGACTTGGATGAGTTCTTCATCGGAGAGGCCGCCGAGTTCTTCGTTGCCAGTGCGTAGGTAGTATTCGATACCATCTATCTGCCAGCGAATGCCCTTGGAGCCATCATCTTGCCATCGCTGTTCATCCGCTGACCAACTGCCCTGAATGAATGTTGCGGGAATGCCATTGATGGTAATTTCGGTGACACTATCTGGGCCGACATGATAAAGGACACCGGGCTTGGCTTCGCTGATAGTCAGGTTAAGAGAACGGCCGCGTCTGTTTGCATCAAGCCATTGAATCCAGGGACCGCCGATGACGTCGTTGAGCGATACATCTTCCTGGCGTTCCAGACCATCAGGAACCCAGGTCGGTAAACTGAACTCGAACGCTACCAACTCGCGGGACTGGTCAAGGGTGACAATCTCATGGGGGACGATAATCGGTTCGCCGATCGGGCGAGGGAATTCTTCAGTTATAAGGACGGTTAAGCCGCCAATCTGTTTGAGAACGTCTTCAACACGGGTGCGAACACCAGGAACCATCGCCATCATGAAGAACATCAGCAGCAGGGAAGCGAGCGCCCAGGCCATACGAAAGTTTTTAGGCCGGGTTGGTTGGGGGGGCTGGCTAACGGCCGTTTGGGGCAGTCGGTTTATGCGTTGTAAAAGGGTCTCGGTGTATGTCTCATCGGGGGTGTGGCGGAAGGTGTGTAAGATTTTATCTGTCATCGTTATTTCTCCATTAAAATAGCTCACGCAAAGGCGCAAAGGGAAGGTGTCATTTTCAAAAGTTCGATTACCATTGTAATTGAGGGCGTAATTTCCGTATCGTGCGGAAGAGAATGATGCGAACGTTTACGGCCGATAAACCCATCTGTTTGGCAATCTGACGATGGCTCAACTCGGCCCCATATTTCAGGGCGATAATCTCCTGTTCCCGCTCTGGCAGGTCGGTCAAGATGCGCTGTAAAGCGGCCAACTCTTGTTGATGGCTGGCCGTTTCTTCGGGGGATGGGGCGGGCGAAACGGCCGAATCGAGCAAAGGCAACGTCTCTTTTTGGGTTCGCAGATAGTCGGTGGCGGTGTTGCGGGCGATGGTGAAGAGCCAGGTGTTGAAGGCAGCTGAGTTGGGCTGATAGCTGGCCCGGTTGCGCCACGCTTTCTCAAAGGTAACGGCCGTTAAATCTTGGGCCACCATTTCGTCTCGCAGCCGGTAGCGCAGGAAGTTATAGATGCGGGGCATTTGGCTGCGATAGACGGTTTCCCAATCGGCCGTTTCGGTTCGGCTGCTGGTCGTCAATGGTTCGCTTTGAGCAGATACGAAATTGGTCATCAGTAAAAACCTCTCGATAAAAGGACATCCTGTACCCTTTTATACGAGAGGGTATTGCTTTTGTTACAGATTGGGTAGGGGGTTAGTTAGGAATAGCAACCCGGATGACGCAGATTGAGTGGATTATGCGGATAAACTGGCCCAGATTTATCTATCTTGTTAGTAGAATAGAACAATGTTAATAGGAAGAAGTTGGTCTAAGACTTACAATGGGTTGGCGTTTAGCTTTGCTAACGTATAAGGACTGGTAAATAGCTTTGAAACTGTAGCCGCTGGGCGGTGTAGAGATAAGTTTCAAGGTCAAGTTCATAACGCCATACAACCCGGTCACCATAAACCATTGAGGGTTCCATGATATTCGTTTCTGGCGGGTGTTCATGAATAACGGAGTACTCTCCAGTAGACATATCAAATCCATGAATATAGAATGTTTCGTCTCGATATTCTGTCCAGGTAACCAAACTGCCATGAATGGCCTGGTTAATCTGGGTACTATCTCCAGTGGCTACGGGGAACTGCTGTCTCGTGGTTAAATTGTAACCATATATATCACCATAGTCATTTCGCTGGTCTGTCCAGACCACAAAGTCGCCGTCTATTCGTGGATACCATTGCATCGCCGAATCGTTCGTTATGGTTATTTGTTCCGTTGTCAACAAGTTTAAGGCAAAGATATCGCTACTACTTCCGCCAGACCAAACAACCCAATCTCCTGATTTGTCCGGGAAAGTTTTGTACCCACCATCGTTGGTCACACTGATGGTCGTCCGGGTATCCAAATCAAACATGCGGATATCGCTACTACAACAATCCACATCCACCCATAATACATAATTCTGATCAATCGTTGGTAGTTCGTGACCAATCAGGTCGTCTTCATAGGGAGCGATTGTTAGATATTCGTTTGTCTGCAGATTGAAACCATGAATCGTATCTTTCTCCAAAACACAATTCTGATGGGTAATAACCCAATCGCCGTACATATCAATTAATTTATAGGCACATGGTGGCAACTCATCTTTCAAATCCCAGATTTGGCCGCTAGCCAAGTCATAAACCAATATTGTAAAGTTAAATCCATCTAATTCTGACCTAAGAAGACTGGTAGATGAAAATGCTGGTATATAAAATTCAGGTATATTCCAGAGAGTGGCTTCGGAAACATTTACAATCTCTTGAAACCCTGTGGGAGATAATCTTTCAACCCAGGCTACTTTGCTTTCATAGATCGCAGGTCTAGCCCGGGACTTTACAGCAGGTTCTACAGCAGTAATGATCCAATTATTACTTGATACTGCTAGAGCACTTGTTGTTATAAAAACAAAAGCCATTCCGAAAAAAAAGATTAAAAATATTCCACAGCAATGTTTTACCTTTTGATGGTTCATAATTTTTTCGCTTACTTGCATCATTATTACGGTGTTGGTAGTGTACAAGAACTCTGTCCTGCAGGCGTTGAAGTCCCTAAGTTGCCAGCTACATTGTAGCCCTCACCAGTATGAGAAAAATCGTATGTCTGACGGCAATATAAATCAGTATACCAATCTGGAGTTTCAGGAGGTGGTTCAGGGGTTCCTGGCCCGACTATTGGCTGATCTTTATCTCGATTGTTAAAATAAGCATAACGATTCACCTCGCAATGACCACTTCCAGTGTCAAAGCCATTTTCCCAAACTTCTACAATCTCAATTACTTCCTGTGTGGAGCGTGTGGGCGGATTTGGCCAAAAATTTCCGAAGCCAAATTCTGTTATCCATAACTCCTTATCTAGCTCACCCCAATCTTTCATGTAGTTACAAAAGTCTTCCAATTTGTCTTCAGCTTCTTCTGATCCGTTATAATGATGAAACCCATAACCAGCAACATCTGGATAGCCACAAGGCACTGGATACGGGGGAGGATTATTAGGATCACAGGTTAAATCATACACCGCTTGTCGCCAAAGACTAATCCACTCACCATCGTCTTCATGACTTATATGAGGTCCTATCAACTTTGCTTTCGGCAGTAGGTATTTTATTTTCACATATTCTAATGCGGTATCTTGTAAACTGGGTAAATGGTTTGCACACTCACGACCTGGTTCATCTGGCTCATTAAAAAATAACACATAACCATCGTAATCGACGCTCAATGGAACCTGATCCGAATATTTACACCAAACAAACGGAATAAATTCAGTGGCTATTGCGGCTGAAACATGAGCCTCTGGAAAAGTATCCCAATTATGATACCAATGAAAATTCATTAATTGTGCATCAGGGATGTAGGCCGGGTCCTGGTCAAGCGAATAGGCCAGTCCTTTCTTGGGATTAGCCACCCAATTCTTGTGCATCCCAGGCAAATAATATTGCTCTACACTAGGAGTGCTTGCTGTGGCGAACTGTTCATTTGGTATTGCGGTGCTGGGAGCCACATAAGCTAACCCCTCTGGAGGTGGGTAGGCCTGAGTAATATTTGAATCTTGGAAGAAAAAAGCGGCTATCAACAAAACAATAATCCCCACCAGGAAAAATAACAAGCCAGATTGTTTTAATTTCGTCATGAATAGCGCCTCCTATTGATTAAATCCTTCGTAATTTTTTGTGTCTTGTGGATCAGTAACCCCATTTATTGCCGCTTCATTGACAATAGCGACAATCTTTTGAGCACTTACACTTTCAACGACAACACCACTTACTGTCCCTCTGCCACCTATATCAAAGAAATCACTACAGCTTCCGGAGATAAAATAAATAGTTGAGTCCGCCGTACAATTATTATCTGTTATATGTACAAATGTTTTGCTTGCCCCAGGAGCTAAACCTGGGTATGTAGCCGGGTTGGTTCCAATAACAACCGTTTTTCCTGTATTGGTTTGATAGGTTAATGTCAGATGTGTGGAATTTAAATCATCAAGATTTTGAACCTGAATACCACTGGTGTTTCCATAAAACAACTCTTTTACCAATGGCAGATTAATTTTAGGCGTAGCATTATCCTTGTTAAAACAGGCATAGGTTGTTACACGCTCAGGGGTTGTTCCTTCAGTCTTATCATTAACGATAGCGGCCAATAGCACAGGGGTCGTTTCATCGCCATCACTATTTTCAGCCGTAATCGTAGCGGAACCCAATGTACCTCGAGGTGAATCATTTGGATGTTCATTGAAATGGTCTTGTTGAAGGAAGTTAGCTGAGGCTCCAGGTCCGACACTAAATTCAGTAACAGGATTTGTATCAGCAGAGCCTACGTTTATGTCATAGTTAACAGTAATATTAATATTTTTTGTACCTACATTTTGAACTTGAATGCCAGTTGTGGCCAATTTAGAAGCGAATCTATAACGAACTAGCGGACAAAAGAGATTTTCACCAAAATCTCCAGGCACAAACGCGCGTGAAGCTTGCATGTTAGCTGGCTCACCGGTTGGAATAGTTTCATGTTCTAAAGAAACACCGGCCACCGGATGCGTTCCATTAACTGTTAAAGCACCAACTGCACCAAGACCCGATGGTATATTGTCTGCGTCATTAGGATTTATTATAACTATTGCTTTGGCAGGAATGTTATTAAAGTTAATAGGATATACATTGCCATTCAGTTTAAATTCGGCGGTCAGGTTGTTTGGATTGTCGCTAGTATTCTGCACAAAAAAAGTAGTGGTTCGGCCAGCATGATCATTCTTCACTAGTGGGAAAGTAATCGTTGTTGCAACATTAGTAACATTGGTTCCTATATATTGTCCAGCGGCAGAACCAAATCCTCTGTTAGCAGTGGTAACGATAACGGCAAGTGATTGGTCAGCACGAACCACACCTGACCCATGAAAACCTACTGGTATATTGTTGCATTCACCTCCATCAGAAAGATAGGTGAAGGATTTTCCGGGGTTCAAGAAACGCGTTAAACAAAGATATTCATCGCCAAGCAAGTTATATGCGACCAATTGTACATTTGTGGAATTTGCTCCGTTGTTCTGAACTTGTTGGCCAGTAGTCCATGTATTTCCTGGCAAACGATTATGATGGGCTCCAACGATGCCAATACCAATTAGCAGAAAGATTAATAGAAATAATAGTGTTATAGTTTTTTTCACATCTCCTCCTAGAAAACACAGTTATTATTTAAGGAGTTTACCAAACAGGTATCTTCTCTATTTCTCTCTATCCCTTATCAAACTGATTTCTTACATCTCTTTTTAAATTCACTGTTGATGCAATCTAGTCTTAATTTTCAGATAGCAGCAAATTTTCACCCCGCATAAATTCCTATGCTAATCTATCTTTCTCATTTGTTTTTTGCTATTTTCGTACGGCCGCTTTTTGCAAATAACCTAAGGAGATAATGGTCACATAGGCCAGGAGGAAGATGAAGGTGAAGGCCAGGGAGATGACGTAGCTTTCGATGTGGGCGATGGGATGGCGGAGCATGGTTAGCATGTCGTTGGCGAGACTGAGGGGGTTGGTTAGCACATCCCAACTGTTCCAGCGCAGGAAACGGCCGAGATAGATGCCATATCCGGTCAGGCCCATTGTGCTGACGACAACAAACCAGCCGACAAAACGGCCGAATCGCTCCTCCACAATCGTGTGCATCAGGTTGAGGGAGGTCAGGCCCAGGAGCAGACCAGTCAGGGAAAAGGTCAGCAGCATGATCATGTCGTACCAGATGGGGACGCTGGAGCTGAATTGAAGGTGGATGAGGTCGGTGATGAGGTAGGGGGCGTTGGGCAAAAAGAGGAGCCAAAGAGCGGAGAGAACGGCCGTTGGCAGCAGCCTACGCCGGAGCATGAAAGCGGCCGTAGCGAAGAGAAAGGGCAGCCAGGCCAGGAACAAGTTCCAAAGGAGGAAGGCAAAGTGAGGACGGCCGACATGCGCTATCCGAAAGGTGACGAGGGTGAAGGATAGAGCAGAGGCGATGAGGTGAATGGTTAGGATGAGGAGGAATGGTTTTTTCATTGGTAAATCCTGTATTGAAGTAGTCGGTAGTCAGTAGTCTGTAATCAGTCTGGTAGGGGTTGGATAAGCAGGTGCTGTCTGTGCAATCACCAACAACTTTGTTCCTGCTTATCTAGCCCCATTAGCGCATAATCGGGTCCGGGCAGTGGCTTTCCCAGTCAGTATTGTTGAGCATTTGGCGGGCTTGATAACGGCCGACATTAAACGAGAACCAGCTTTCATCCTGGCCGTTCAGCTCTGCCCTTCGCTGCCGCATCTCGCTGCAAAAGTGGTGCAGGTCGTCGGCCGGAAAGATGGGTAGGGCGGGCAGCAGGATAGGGAGCGCATCGTTGGAGAGGCGGGCCAGATAGTAAACGTCCAGGTCGCCAGTCTCTTCGTAGCGGGCCAGATTTTGGCGGGCGATGAGACGGTCGGGATTGATGATATTAAGGGTCGAGATGAAGCCAATCCCAGCCAGGAAAATGCCAAAGGCGAAATATTTGGGGATGCCGATTCGGAGACTGATATTATCAGCCGTTGGCGTTGGGCCGCGCCAGAGCGTCAGCAGGAACCAGACAAAAACGAAGCCCAGCCAAATCATAAAGGTATGAATCCAAAGCCGGAGCCAGGTATAGCCGAAGGCTTGTTCGTATAGTAGTAGGCGCTGAAAGGCGGAGATCAACATGACCATAACTAGGCCGCTCATCAGTGTGCTTAAGGCGTTGAACAGCCGTGTTTGGCGACGGCCGTTTCGGGTGGTCAGCCAATGGATAAACAGCACCAGGGCCAATGTCATCACCGCCACTGTGACCAGTTCAAAGAAGCCCCGCCGCGCATAGTCGGAATAGGTAAAGCCGCCCACTCGTCCTTCGACGCGGATGTTAGCTTGACCGCCAAAGAGGTAGGTGAATTGGACGGCCACGAAGGAGAGGAAGAGGGTGTTGACGGTGGTCAAAATAACGGCCGCTTCCGTGAAGCCTAATGATGGGCCTTTGCGGGCGAAGTTGGTCAACTGTTGAACGGCCGAACTACCCCGCCCAACTGATTGGTGGAGCAAGCTGTAGGAGAGGCCACCAGCCGCAATCCAGGCCACACCAACGATTAAGATGCCGCGCCAGATAAATTTGAAGACCGCGTTGAAGATGTCGGGGTCGAAGACGGAGCCGACATAGGCGGCGAAAACGCGATCGGCCGAAACGAGGAAAAGGGTGAAGACCAGCAAGATAGGCGCGGCCAGCAGCAAGCCTCGGATAACGGGCTTGACATTGTTCTTTGTTTGTTGGCCGACTTCGGGCAGGTCAAGGGCGCCAGGGATAAGGGGGGCGGCCTGGACGGAGGATTGGGCCGCTACCCAAGTTAGAATGACGGGAAATTCAAAAAATCCCAACTGCTCCAAACGCCCAGAGGTATAAAAATGGACAACGAATTCCATTAAGAACAGGGTAGCGACCACATTGAGGAAGATGAGAAAAGTGTTGGCTCGAAAGGCGACCATGGCGGCGCAGAAAATGAGGGGGAGCAGGAGCCAGAGGTTGGTTGTTTTTGGTTTGATGGCTTTGGAACGGCCGAGATAGAACAAGGCCGAAAGCGCCAACAGGACAAAGAGGAGTAAGGAGATGCCGAGCGCTTTGCCAAAGAAAAAGAGGTCGAAGCTCCAGCCGAGCAGGGCGGCGACGACTAAGATGCGTTTGGGGAGGATGATTCCTTTCATAATTTTTATACACGTCCCGGCCGGACAAGGGAGATTCCGGCGACTAATCCGAAGATGAATGATAATAGCATCATGATGACTAAGGCTTCGATACTCATTGGGGTACTCCTTTTCAGTTGGCAGTTAGCAGTCAGCAGTTTACAGTCAACTGTATCTCTTACCGTTTACTGTCTACTGTTCACTGTTTACTCTCTTCCGATTACTGGACACAGAATAGCAGACGGACATCCACCAATTCGACCCTCTAAAGGCACTATCTGACGCACTCAGGTGCTTGACGGGGGAGGGGGTTTGGGGAGAGAGTAGGGACGTGGGCTTGTTTCGCGGAACTAGCCCGGTTGCAATAGAGGGGTTGATTGATGCGGTATAATGGGGAGGAAAAGAAATAATGAATAGATGAACGGCGGTAGACGACACCGCAAACGAATAATGAATTGTGAATGGTTTAGTTAATGGAAATATTACTTGTAGAAGATAATGAACGGCTGCGGCCAGCGATGAAGCAGGGGTTGGAGGCGGCGGGGATTATGGTGGCCCATGATTGTGCCACGGGCGAGGCGGCGTTGGAGTATTGTTTGAAACGGCCGCCTGATGCCATTCTCATGGATGTGCAGTTGGCGGGCGAGATGAATGGTATTGAATCGGCCGTTGCCATCCGCCGCGAATTTCCCCGCCATCCCATTGTCTTCTACTCGATTCAGGATGACGAAACCTATTACCGTGATTTCCGGCAGTCGGGCATATTGAGCCACTATGCCTATGTGCGGAAATCGAACTATCTGCTGCCAGGGATGATTGTGCCGCTGCTGCAAGATGCCATTAACGGCCGTAGCTTCATCGACCCCGACATCGAAACGCGAGTGCAAGAGGTTCGCCGCAAAGATGAACAGTCGCCGATGGCGCTGCTGGAGCCGAATGAGCAGCAGGTGGCCCAGATGGTGGCGGTTGGCATGAGCAACAAGCAAATTGCGGGACGGATGGGCTTTCGGGATAAGCGGACGATTAGCCGCATTAATGGCCAGATTTACACGGCCTGGGGCTTGAATGAGACGACGACGGATGAGAAAATCGCCCGGACGCGGGTGGCGATTATTGTCAATAACGGCCGTCTTTTTCACTGGAATGAGGCGGGGGTGGCCCATGTCATGAACGGCCGTGGGGATTGGGTGGAATGGGATGAATAATGAATGGTGAATGGAGCGCCATTTATGGTGCTAGGAAAAAATATTTAGCGGTTCCATATAGCCGTAACCCAATTATGAATTACCAATTACCCTAAATGAGCGGACACTTTTACCTTGACTGGGCGGCGATGGCCGTCTCACTGTTTAATACCATCCTCTTCCTGTGGCTAGGAGCGATGGTCTTGCTGAACGCCGACCGACGCACCTGGGGCATTTGGCTGGCGGGTGGGGGGCTGCTGCTAGCAGGCTTCTTTTTCGTCACCCACACTGCTATTCTAGGCTTTGATTTTGTGCAGTTGTCCATCAGCCTCCGTCTATGGTGGTATCTGGGGCTAGTTCCGGCCGTTGCCCTTCCTTTTGGCTGGTATATCGTCACCCTTTGGTACGCTGGCTTTTGGGATGGGGAGAAAACGGCCATGCGGCGGCGGCAGCGGCGGTGGCTGATTGGAACCTTGGTGCTGTTGGGCTTGGGATTAACGGCCGTCATCATCTACGCTAACCCCGTCCCAACCGTCTTTTCAACCCTCTCAATAAAAATTGCCGTCAGGAGTATTGGCGGCACCTCTCTGTTAGTAGCCGGTTACGCCGTCTATCTGATAACGTGTATCGGATTGTCGCTCGACGCCCTCATCCGTCCAGGGCCATCGACCAGAGTCATGGGCGAACTGGCTCGACAGCGGGCGCGGGGCTGGCTCATTGTGGCCTCCTTATTCCTATTATTAGTGAGCCTGCTCGTCATCAGCGTCTTATCGTGGACTTTGTGGAGTGTCCGGGTTGAAGGGGTCTATATCATTACAGACAGGGTACTTCTCATTTTGGCCCAACTCGACCTGCTAACCAGTGTCATTTTAGCAGTCACGGCCGTCGTTTTGGGCCAAGCAGTTGTCGCTTATGAGATTTTCACAGGCAAAACACTGCCTCGCCGAGGATTAAGGCGGCAGTGGAATCGAGCCATTATGCTGGCGGCCGGGTATGGCATCCTCGTCGGCGGAGAGGTTGCTTTGGAATTGCAGCCCGTCTATACCATTTTGCTAACCACCATCTTAATGACCCTCTTCTTTGCCCTGATTAGTTGGCGCTCCTACGCCGAACGGGAGCGGTATATCACCCATTTACGGCCGTTTGTCGCCAGCCAGGGGTTATATGAGCAGCTTCTGACCCAATCGCCAACGGCCGTCCCAGAAATAGAGGCGGCCACCCCGTTCCAGGCCCTTTGCAACGATGTCTTGGGAGTCAAATTAGCCTATCTGGTTCCCCTTGGGCCGCTGGCCCCATTGGTTGGCGAGCCGCTAACTTATCCATTGCCACCACAGGGTAGTACAGAAGCGGCCGTCTCCCTACCATCCCTGACCGAACTCGCCGCCCATTTCCAATCTCCAACCACCTTCAGCAAAGCCCTCGACCCAACCATCTACCAAGGGGCAACTTGGGCCGTACCACTGTGGGGCGAGCGGGGGCTTATCGGTCTTTTGCTATTGGGAGACAAGCAAGATGGCGGCTTCTATACCCAAGAAGAGATTGAGATTGCGCGGGCCAGCGGCGAACGCTTAATTGACACCCAGGCCAGCGCCGAGATGTCAAAACGCCTCTTAGCCCTCCAACGCCAAAGTCTGGTGGAAAGCCAGGTCGTTGACCAGCAGACACGGCGTATTTTGCACGATGATGTCCTGCCCCAAATTCACACAGCTATGTTAGCGCTCAGCGGTAAACAGGAAGACGGCACAGGCCAAGAGGTGATTGATTTGCTGGCCGGGGTGCATTTGCAAATCTCAGACCTGCTGCGCGACTTTCCCAAGATGGTCACGCCGGAGGTGGCTCGTTTGGGGGTAATTGGGGCCTTGAAGCAGACGATAACGGGGGAGTTCGGCCGTTCTTTTGACGAGGTTGAATGGGTCTATAGTCCAGAGGCAGAGCAGGAGGTTAATAGCTTGACCCCATTAACGGCCGAAGTCCTTTACTATGCCGCCAGGGAAGCGATTCGGAATGCGGCCCGGCATGGTCGGGCTGGCAGCAATGCCGACGAACCAACAGCTTCCTTTCATCTGCTCGTCACCGCCCGCTGCCTCGGCCAAGGGGTGGAATTGGTGATTGAGGACAACGGAGTCGGACTAGAAACCGTTAGCGCCAACGGGTCAAACGAATCCGGCGGCAGTGGCGGCGGCCTGGCCCTGCACAGCACCATGATGGCCGTCGTCGGCGGCACCCTCTCCACCGAAAGCGTGCCAGGTGATTACACCCGCGTCTCGCTGGCTCTTCCGTTAGAACAAAACTAATTCATGAGGGCGATTATGCTGCAGAAGTAGATACGGTGACTATGCTGTACTCATGGTCTATCATGAGTGCGCATCTTCTTCCGCCAGTAGCGCATGATACCGTCGACAGACATATGGTGGGGGTTAGCCACTTCGTAGCGCTCAAAGATTTTGTTGGGCATGTCGGCCGCTTTGGCACGGGCCATGTGCCAATCGAAATATTCAGCCAGGATGGCATCCCTCTCTAAGCCGCGCTCCATTCTGACTCGGATAAATTCGGCCGCTTCGTTCAGCAAGGCGATTAGCTTGGTGAAGTGACCTTGCCAATCATCTACCCGGTCGAAGTGGGTGGGGTAGATGGCATCGAGAGGCATCGCCATCGCTTTTTCGATGGAAGCCAGCCAGGTTTCGAGATGGAATTCGGGGGGTGGGGCGGGCAAATCGACGAACTTTGCGCCGGGAATGTGAACCCCGGCCAGGTCGCCTGTAAAAGCGATATGCTCTTCATGGTACTTTAATAGGAAGAGATGGTGGTGGGTAGCATGGCCCGGAGTGTGAACGGCCGTAAATGTCAACCCATTCATCTCCAGCCTATCACCATCTTTTACGGCCGTTACTTTCTCAGCCGGAGCAGGCAATATGTCACCCCACAACTGCTCCATTTTATCCTGGTAGATACGGGTAGCGCTGGCAATCAGTTTGCTGGGGTCAATGAGATGGGGCGCGCCAAATGAGTGAACGTAGACCTGTGTGCCTTGTTGCGCCCACCAGCCAGCCGCCCCAGCATGATCCAGATGAATGTGGGTCACGAGCAAATGACGAATATCTTGGGGCTGGTAGCCATGTTCGGCCAGCCCAGCGATGAGGGTGGGCAAGGTCGAGCCGGGGCCAGTCTCGACCAGCACCGGGCCGTCTGGCCCTTCAACAAGATAAGCGGCGATGGTGTTCGGCCGATTTTGGTAATGGAGGTCAATGGTGTGTATGTTCATAGGTTACAGAGGTTCTTCCTAATTTTCTATATCAGGCTAGAAATACGGTTAAATATAAAATATAGGTGTATTATATATTGAATACCAGTTGAAGGTAATTGGTTCTTCCGGCACAAATGAATAGGAGGTTTGCTATGGAAAATGTCGAGATTGCCCCGAAGAGATTTCAACCGTATCGGATAAATATCCAGATACCAAATGTCTCTGTGGATGATGGCGTTTTTTCACCGACCCTTCCGTATGAAGCTGATTTTGTGCCAAATTCGCCAAATTATCATATAAGGCGGCTTATAGTTTCGCTGCATGGAACTGGTGCAAATGCTATTTATTATCATGAAAACGGCCGTGCAGTTGTTGAAGCTCAAAAATTATCATCTCCAGAAGTGGCGGCAGAAACAATGATTGTTGCACCGCAATTCATTTTATATCCTAATGAGTTCAGCGGCGCGTTTCCCGGAAATTTACTATATTGGGAAGGAGGGAGAGCTTATGGCGATCTATCAGGTAATCATCAGGACAATCCACGCTCATACAAGATTCGGTCTTTTGATGTCATGGACCAGTTTTTAGAATTTTTAAGCAGGCCAAAATTTCTGCCAAATTTGGAAATCATCGTCTTGATTGGACAATCCAATGGCGGCAGGTTTCTAAATCGGTATGCCGCAGCCAGTACATTCGAAGACCGTATCGCTCGTCCACGGGGGGTTCATGTACGCTATATTGCGATGGGGTCAGGTTCCTATATTTATATGGATGACAAAAGATGGAAACTTACCAGCAACGTCTATCTCAATGCCGCTTCGAGCGATGCTTGGCAGAATGAGGTCGTTCAGGTTCAGGATGTGGATGACATATGCAATGATGATTCCAGCGGTTATAACGAATGGCCCTGGGGTCTTCAATCCTTATGGAATTACCCCGGTCAGATAGGGGCTGCACGTATACGCGAACAATACAAGTCACGCGACGTCATTTATCTCGTTGGGGAGAAGGATACGAGTGAGTCATTTGACTTTTGTGCTGAATACATTCAAGGACCAAATACCCTCGCCAAAACCCTTTTGTATTTCTATCACCTTCAGGAGACTTATGGAGCAGGTTTGCGACATAGGCTGAGAGTGGTTAAGAATGTGGATCACAATGGCAAAGAGACAATGACATCACCAGAGGGATTAGAGGAGATTTTTAGACCTTTACCGCGGGAGGTTATTATGAGAACACTTGCTGATTACGTTGTTATCAGAGATACATCAGTCAAACTTGAGATGGGAAAAACGGAAGCTTTTACCTTTAACCTGCCAACTGATGTTATGGTATCTAACTCAAATACCCGTCCAATAGTGGCCTTTGTCGCGGATCCAAGCAACGCCAATAACCTGGATTGTCGCATCACGCTAAATAATTCCGAAGTTGTAAAAACCAATTACTCTGGCGAAGTTCGCCGAGGACAATGGGAAGTGATAAATCACAGTTATCTGAAACCGGGCGAAACAAATTCTATTCAGTTCTCTGTTCTCAATGGAACGGGGGCTGTCTTTATTTCAGACATCATTCTCTGGTTTCAGAGAAAAGTCTGATGAAACATTTTATATTCCCGAGACTTATCAAATTGCATTAAATTTCTGAGGTGATAGTTATGAGTGAACAGACAGCAGCTGGCCGTTGGTTTGTACCTATGCGGATGCGTTCTCCAGATGAGGAACACCGAGCCGCAACGACTTTGGAACTCTTTTTCGACTTGGTCTTCGTCGTCGCTGTGGCCCAGGTTAGTCTGGCGTTACACCACAGCATCGCTGAAGACCACATTATCGAAGGCATTTTCGGCTTTGTGCCCGTCTTTTTCGCCATCTGGTGGGCTTGGATGAGCTTTACCTGGTTCGCTTCCGCTTTCGACTGTGATGATGTGCCTTACCGACTGGCAACGTTTGTTCAGTTTGGCGGAGCGCTTATTCTGGCGGCGGGGGTGACACAAGCTTTTGAAGGTGATTATACGATTGTAGCGGCGGGTTACGTAGTCATGCGGCTGGCATTGGTATTTCAGTATTTGCGGGCAGGTCGTGATAATCCATCACTGCGAACCACAACGACGCGATATGTCATTGGCATCGGCGTTTTACAGATAGGGTGGGTGGCGCTTTTATTTTTCCGGGAAGCAGGTTGGTATCCTTTTGCGTTTGCTACTTTGGCCCTTTTTGAACTCCTGGTTCCGGTTTGGGCAGAGCGGGCTGGAGCAACACCCTGGCATCCGGGTCATATCGCCGAAAGGTATGGTTTGTTCACGATTATCGTCCTGGGCGAGTCGATTTTGGCGACTTCATTGGGCATCCAGGCAGCAATCGAATCGGGCGAATTTAACAGTGACCTACTCACAATTATTGTTGGCGGTTTGCTCATCATTTTGTCGATGTGGTGGATATATTTTGATTGGCCGATGGATGACCTGTTATCCTCATTGCGAAAGGCGTTTTTCTGGGGGTATGGGCATTTCTTTGTCTTTGCCTCGGCGGCAGCGGTGGGGGCGGGGCTGTCGGTAATGATAGAACACGCGCTGCACCACGCGGAGATTGATGGGGTTGTGGCTGGCTTGGCCGTTTCAATCCCGGTCTCTATCTTCCTGGGCATCCTGTGGTTGCTTCATGTCGGTTTTGAGGCGGGTAGTGTTCGCAAAAAAATTCTCATTCCAGTCGTTATTGTCCTGGTGCTGCTGGTCCCTTTCGTCAGTGGGCGAGCGCCATTGCTCATTGGTCTTATTTTGGTTGGGTTGTTGGTGGTCAAATTGTTCGGCCGTTATAGTAATTCCACAGCAATAAAGATATAATTTTTACGACAATTAATTGGGTGCTATAATGACATAATGAACTTGAAGAAAGGAGGGTTGGGCCGCCAGAGGAAGGATTAACGGCCGAGATGATTGCTCGGTTAGAGGAAAAGTTCAGCAACTAGGAGGCAGTGATGGCAGACAATCAAACAGTAAATGAACTAAATCGCCTGATTAGAGTGTGTAAGGATGGGGAAGCGGGCTTTTTGGTTGTTGCTGAAAGTGTGCGTAATCGGGGGTTGAAGGCCCTGTTTAAGACCTTTGCCCAACAGCGGTCAAAGTTTGCCGATATGCTCCAAGCAGAGGTTAAGAAGCTGGGGGGAACGCCGCGAACGGATGGGACGACGATTGCCAGCCTTCATCGAGGCTGGATAAATATCAAAGCGGCCATGACCATTGGTCAGTATGGAACTGAGAATGTAGCCTTATCAGAAAGCGAGCGCGGCGATAGTTCGGCCGTTCGCAGCTATGAAAAAGCGCTATCCACCTCCATGCCAGCGGACGTTCAAAAAATGGTGAAAGAGCAGCATTACGCCATCAAAGCCGTCCATACTCAAATTCAACAGATGCAAGGCAGCTCTGGAACCCGAATTGTCGTTCGCCTGTTTGATGAAGATGCTACTGTCGATGCGGCCGTTAATGCCCTTACTAACGCTGGCTTTAAGGCTGATAATATCCAGAAGATAGATGTCGGCGAAGTTATCAGCGTCTACGAAGAACATGGCGCTCGAAGTGCAACGGCCGAAAGCGCTGGCGCGGGCGCATTTGGTGGCACCCTCATCGGGGCTGGCTTAGGGTTTGTCTTCGGGCTGGCGACCTTGTTCATCCCCGAAATGAATATGATGGGCGATATGGGAACGGTGCCAACCTTCCTGATTGCCGTCTTGCTCGGTGCGGGCATTGGCGCTGGCTTCGGGGTCTTATTTGGGGCCTTGATTGGTGGCGGAACGGCCGAAGAAGACACCTACCTCTATGCTGAGAGTGTCGCTGAAGGACGGGTCTTGTTGACCGTTGAGACAGACAGCAATCGGGCCAGAGAAGCCTCTGAGATTATGTTGCAGATTAACGCATCACATAAGTAATTTTCTAAGAAGTTCAACTTTTTATTGGTGTATTCATCCCCCAAGATAGCTCAAAAGTTGAACTTCTGCGTTGTAACGGCCGAGATTGTTTTGCTTGACGGTTAAAGGCACATACCAAAGACTTTAAGAATAACTTTATAAATCCCTTATAAGGGGGGGAGATTATTTCCGGTCTCATCAGACATCCTTAAGCGGACTTATCCACAGGCTGGGCGGGTAGGGAATGCCAGAGTCTAAAACGGCCGTTGCCATATCCCGTTCTTCCAACCCGACTTTGCCAATACAAATCTTGAGGCTGTCGATTATAGTGCTTGGCCGCCTTACTGCCGTCCTGATAAAACATCGTTTTCCTATAGCCATCAGTCGCATCCATAGTCATGGTGTCGGTTTTCTCCGAAACACCCTCACCGTTCCCCGTTATCCCTATAGTTAACAGGTCTGTAAGTTGACGATTGATACGCCGTTGATGGCTCTTTGAGTCGATGTCATGGGGGCCGTCATAGCTGTTGGGCAGTTGCCAGGCTAAATAACGCTGGCCTGCTGGCCCAACCAGCCCCTTATGGTCTTTGAAACGGAAATAGGCCCGACCAAGCTGCCAGGCCAAATCTTGTTCGCCTTCGGCCGTAAAATGGCTGCCGAGGGCAAAATGGTTTTGTTGACGAATACCAGCCCGTTTTTCGTATAGCCGCTGAGTGCGCCGGGTGGCAGAACTCAACGTTTTCAATGTTTTGCGGGAAATGGGCTTATTTTGAACCGCTCCCGATGTAGCTGAGGGCTTGCTGCGGCTGCTGTGGAGGGTGGCATAAAAATGCGCCCGAACCGTGCCGATTGATTGTAGGAGGACGGGTAGAGGGAGTTGGACAGAACGGCCGTTAAACCGAGTAACGCCTAATTCGACCGCCACCTTCGCCAATGATTTCAGCCAAATACACTTATTGTCCCGCTCCCAAAAAATACTTTCTCCGGCAGCCAGCAGATTTCTTAACTGCCGTTTGCCGCAGACGAAGAGCGGCGTTTGTTTGTTGGTCAGCTTTTCGCGGGCGGTTTCGGCCGTAACCCAACCTTTGCCCTGGCTGTCTAGCTGTCGAAGGAGGAGCCAAATTCGGCCAGGCGCCGCCAGCTTCTCCCGTAATATCGCCAGAGCAAGGTCGGGTGGAACCGAAATCGTTGTATTATTGACTGTCTGGGAGTCAGAAGGACTATTTCGTGGGAAAGTCGACTTGTCCCCGCCCTTTTGAGGCAGCTTTATTGGCGGACAAACCGAAATTTCCTTTCCGAGCGCCTGGTTTCTAAGAGCGGCTCGATAGGCTCTGGTGGCCGGAGCGCTGTGCCAGCCGAGATGGCTGGGTAATGTCTTTGGAAGGCAACTGTCCCGATTGCCAAACGGCCGTGTTTCATGATTTTGGAGAGATTTGGGGCTATGAGAACGGCCGTGCTTAACAGGTGTTGGCTGCCGTTTGATATAGTCTCGGCGGAATGCCTGGCGGAACTGTTCTAATTTCCGCTGGGCAACCGCAAGCTCCGAAGAAACGGCCGATGTTCGATCGGCAGCTATTTCTCCGGTCACCTTTTGCTTTTCCAAAGGTTGACCTATATCGTAAAGGCATAGGTTGGGCAGGCGCAGCCATACCAAAGAAAAGTCCTTAAAATATGGCTAAAAAAGGTCGTTTTTAGGACTAATTCATTGACAGGTTGATCGGCCTGTGCTATGCTCTCTACGCAATCCGCAGCTACTCTGAGGCAATAAAAACCCCTCCCCAATAAAGGGGCGTCTCATTTCTTTTAAGTGTTGGCAGCACAAAAAAGAATTACAGGTAGCTGATCCCATCACGAGGCCAAGTGTCAAAGCTTGGCCTTTTTCTTTTCCAGGAGCCGGATGAGTCTCGTCTAAAACAAAAAGACACTCTTCCAAGAACGAAGTCGATTACGTCTTCGGCCGATCACCATACAGCGATTGGCTTCAACTTATCAAATCAACGCTCATCGACACCTGGGGTGTAAACAAATACCTTTGTATTGTTTGTTGATTGTATGGACTAAATTTTTTATTACATCTGAGCCATCCTGGTTTGAGGAAGGTAGGGTGGGTAGGTCTTTTAACGCATAATGAATGCGTAAAACGTAATAAGTAAGAATGTAATTGGTAATTGACTCGCGATATCCTTCAACAATATCGTCGTTTACGAATTACTAGTTACAAGTTACTTATTACCAAACCGACCCTTATACCCTCACCAATACAATAAAAAGACACTTATGTAAGGTAATTTTTAAGAGTCTATCAAAAATAACACACTATGTCAACGAATCTATAGCATATAGATTGCAAAAACAAGGGGTTTAATAGCCAAAATGGCAAAAAGATGGTAAAAAAGGGCATATGCTTGACAATAGTTTGGTCACTATTGTACGATACTAGGTATAGAACGATAATAATGAATAATGAGTCTAGTGTTCCGCCAAACACATATTGTCGAATAAACAAAATTGAAGGAACACGATGGCATCGCCAATTTCAGTCCGTCAAAAGAAGATTGGCGATGCACTAGTCACCTATCACTTTGGACTAGACTATTAATGAACCGACGAGTTAGAGCTAAATTCCTGCTCAACAAGCTGAATTTCAACTGTCATTCCGAAAGTAGCGAATGCGGATTGAGGAATCTTTGGACTTCCAATGGTAGCTGTCATACCTGCGAAGGCAGGTATCCAGGGGGTGTAGTTATATCAAATGGATTCCCGCGTAGGCGGGAATGACAAATCTGTGCCTTAGGCAACATTTAGCACACTAATTGGTGAAGACCCTGAATTATTAAGTTCTACTGTTTACTGACTACTGACAACTGAGATTAAAATGATAAATAACATATCTCCCTCCGTAACCGACATCGAACGGGCGACGCAGCCAAATTGGGATCGCCTAGGCGTTGTCGTTCCTCCTTTTAGTATCGAAGCCGACCCCCGATTTATGTATCTCTCAACTGAGACCAAACGCGCTTTGTCAAAAGTTAGCTATATGGTCGAAGCGGGGCAGGGGGCTTCTATTGTTGTGGGCGAAGTGGGAACGGGTAAGACTACCTTAGCCTCCTGGTTCCACAGCCGCTATGATAGACGGCCAGATTTCGTGGCCGCCAAAGTAGATGAACCGCCCCAACGAAGCGGCCTCCTATTGTTGCGCCGCATTGCGGCTGAGTTTGGCATTCGTACCCGCCGGGCAACCGAAGACCAACTCAATGAGTTCCGCTCCTTCCTGGTTCAACAAAGCGCCAAGAATGTACTGCCCTTGATAATCGTAGATGAAGCTCATGAGTTAGGCATCGACCAGTTCACCGAACTGCGCCGCCTGATAAACTTCCGCGACCCACGCGGTGGCAAGGCCTTTCAGCTTATTTTGTTAGGCCGACCGGAATTAGACATCAATCTTAGAGACGCACCCGACTTTAACGACCGAGTCGCAACCCGCTCCTCCCTCGACCCCCTAACGCCCGACGATACCAAATCATTAATCGAGTATCGTCTGTTGGCGGCGGGCAGGGACCAGAAGCAACGGCCGTTATTCGACGAAGCCTCAATTGTCTCCATCTGGCGCGAAACAAGAGGCTACCCCCGCAGCATCTGTCTGCTCTGTCTCCATCTTTGCCTGGATTTACTCCACCAAAACGGCAACGAAATAGACGAAGCCTTCGTAACCACCTTCCTAGAAAAAAATCAAAGCTATCGACGACTAGGCAGCAGCGAGCGTAATGAGTCCGAATAATAAGAAAGACAACACCCTGGCCGCCCTGCTCCAAGAAAAACCAAAACGAGGACGGCCGCCCAGAGCAGTAAGCCGCCAAAACGTCTACGTTGCCCTGACCAAAAGTCAAAAGCAGCAGATGAAAGCGCTAGCCAAGCAGCTTCCCGATGGATTCATCCGGGCCGACATCCCCGATATGGCCGTCAACCTCCTATCGATTCGCCTGGAGCGACTACGCCAAGCCGTCTCCGGCCGCAATCGCGAGATGCCCGAAGGCATTGTCGCCCTAGACTCCCTCTACCTATTATGGGACTTACCCTTAGACAAAGGGGAAGAAGCCAAATGGACATCGATTCGTTTGTCCCCCCAGCAAGTCATCGCCCTCGGCCGAATTAATGGCATCCTCAATGCCCTCTTCGGCGCCACTCGCAGCGACGTTTTTTCGCTGGCCCTCGCTCTCCTAATCCAGTTCATTAACCAGGAAACGGCCGAAGAAAACTTTGACTCTTTAGATGAGCTGTTCGAGTGGATGAATCGTATTTAGTTATGAGCTACTCGTAATTAAATAGGTAATTTTATGGGGGAGGGAGATAGAACGGCCGTTCAGCGACCCAGATTACAGGCCAAAAAACGCCCAAAAACAGCAAATATGCCCCTTTTTCCGCACTACACGAAGTTTTATATACCATAAAAGCATGAAATAACGGTAATTATATATTATATAAGGTGGGAAAAACGGCCGTATAGGTCAAAATGCTCAGCAAACAGACTAATTTGACCAATTTTCCATAAACCCTTGACAATATAAATGTTATGAATATAATTCCATCTTGCTGCACGACAAAAGTAAAGCATTAACAAAATTAAAGTAGTGCCAAACAATAAATCGGCAGCCAGTTGACAAGAAATCCAATCAACACTTCAAAATAAAATAGATTTGAAAATTGGTCTTGACAATCAATCTCGGCTTGGTATAATCATAAGTCTGGATTTTTACTGGTACTTTAACAACTGAAAAGTGACAGAAACAAGCAGAAGCTTGTGCCCACGAATAACAAACAATTCAGTAGTCCAAATAATTGGATACATACAAACTTTCTTTATGGAGAGTTTGATCCTGGCTCAGGATGAACGTTAGCGGTGTGCCTAATGCATGCAAGTCGAACGAGAACCCTTGGATTCGTCTAAGGGGGAAAGTGGCGAACGGGTGAGTAACACGTTGGTGACCTGCCCCAGAGAGAGGGATAACCATTGGAAACGATGGCTAATACTTCAGATGTCCTTACTATTAGAAGGTAATGACTAAAGCTCCGGCGCTCTGGGAGGGGCCTGCGGACCATCAGCTAGTTGGTAAGGTAACGGCTTACCAAGGCAAGGACGGTTAGGGGACGTGAGAGCGTGATCCCCCACACTGGTACTGATACACGGACCAGATACCTACGGGTAGCAGCAGCAAGGAATATTGCGCAATGGACGAAAGTCTGACGCAGCAACACCGCGTGGAGGATGAAGGCCTTCGGGTCGTAAACTCCTTTTCTGGGGGAAGAGAAAGGACGGTACCCCAGGAATAAGTCTCGGCTAACTACGTGCCAGCAGCCGCGGTAAAACGTAGGAGGCGAACGTTATCCGGATTTACTGGGCGTAAAGCGCATGCAGGCGGTTTCTTAAGTCGGACGTGAAAGCTCCTGGCTCAACTAGGAGAGGTCGTTCGAAACTGGGGAACTTGAGGATGGTAGAGGAGAGTGGAATTCCCGGTGTAGTGGTGAAATGCGTAGATATCGGGAGGAACACCAGTGGCGAAGGCGGCTCTCTGGGCCATTCCTGACGCTAAGATGCGAAAGCTAGGGGAGAGAACGGGATTAGAAACCCCGGTATTCCTAGCCGTAAACGATGTCAACTAGGTGTAGGGGGTATCCAACCCCTCTGTGCTGCAGCAAACGCGTTAAGTTGACCGCCTGGGGACTACGGCCGCAAGGCTAAAACTCAAAGGAATTGACGGGGGCCCGCACAAGCAGCGGAGCGTGTGGTTTAATTCGAGGCTACGCGAAGAACCTTACCAGGGTTTGACATGTACGTGGTAGGAAGGTGAAAGCCGACCGACCCTTCGGGGAGCGTACACAGGTGCTGCATGGCTGTCGTCAGCTCGTGCCGTGAGGTGTTAGGTTAAGTCCTGTAACGAGCGCAACCCTCATCGTTAGTTATACGTGTCTAGCGAGACTGCCGGTGATAAGCCGGAGGAAGGTGGGGATGACGTCAAGTCAGCATGGCCTTTATATCCTGGGCTACACACACGCTACAATGGCCGGTACAATGGGTTGCCAAGCCGCGAGGCGGAGCCAATCCCCCAAAGCCGGTCTCAGTTCGGATTGTAGGCTGCAACTCGCCTGCATGAAGTCGGAGTTGCTAGTAAATGCACGTCAGCAACAGTGCATTGAATACGTTCCCGGGCCTTGTACACACCGCCCGTCACGTCATGGAAGTTGGCAACGCCTGAAGTCAGTGAGCTAACCTAACGGAGGCAGCTGCCCAAGGCGGGGTCGGTAACTGGGACGAAGTCGTAACAAGGTAGCTGTAGCGGAAGCTGCGGCTGGATCACCTCCTTTTTAAGGTGTAAAACAATGAGACCGCGAGGTTTCATTCAATACACGCGGTGCAAGTTCTATGTAAGTTTCTGTCACTTTTCAGCCGTTAAAGGCCAGGCACGGGCCTGTAGCTCAGCCGGTTAGAGCGTTCCTCTGATAAGGGAGAGGCCGTTGGTTCGAGTCCAACCAGGCCCATATTAACAACTTACTGGGGATGTAGCTCAGTTGGGAGAGCGCCTCCCTTGCACGGAGGAGGTCAGGGGTTCGAGTCCCCTCATCTCCACTGAAGCTTTCATCTCAAGTTAGAGATGAAAATAGCATTACTTAAAAAAAGGAAACTGTTTGCTAAACAAGGTACAGAAAAAATAAACGAATAAGTTAAGGTAGATAACGAGCTTTACTGCGAAGCCTGGTTATGTACCAGGTTTTTTTTGTGCCAATTCCCAAACACGTAAACGTCTTACGAATGCCACTTAGAAGCTAAAAGTTCAACCTCTCAAAGAAGTTAAACTTTTGAAACAGATAGGTGTCATTCGTTAGCCGCTTACTATTAGCAAGCTAAGTCGGTCTAACGGCCGATAGCACTTTAAAAACTGAATAAAGTTGTTGTAATACGATCCTTACACATAAGAAGTAAAACAAACAAAACAAAAGAAGCATGTGAAAGGCTTGCGTTAGCTGGCTGCCCGAAATAAGGTCGTCAGTAGCGATACAAAGCTAACAAAAGTCTGAGCGTGTGTAAGAAAATCAAGAAAGGCATGAAAGAAGAATTTCAAATTCTCCGTATCATGTGTGTAAGCTACTAAGAGCGCACGGTGGATGCCTTGGCGCCAAATGCCGATGAAGGACGTGGTACACTGCGATAAGCCTCGGGGAGTCGTGTGCAGACGCTATATCCGAGGATGTCCGAATGGGGAAACCCACCAGGGGTAAATGCCCTGGTACTGTTATTTGAACACATAGAGTAACAGAGGGAACGGGGTGAACTGAAACATCTTAGTAACCCCAGGAAAAGAAATTATTCCCAAAGTAGTGGCGAGCGAAATGGGAAAAGCCCAAACCGTAGTCTACATGGCTGCGGGGTTGTAGGGCCCACATTGTGAAGTGATAAATCTGTTTGATAGTAAAACTACTCTGGAAAGGTAGACCATAGAGGGTGACAGTCCCGTATGCGAAATCGAATAGACTTCCGTGGTGTCCCTGAGTACGGCGGAGCACGCTAATTCTGCCGGAAGCTGGGAAGTCCACTTTCCAAGGCTAAATACATTTGGTGACCGATAGCGAACTAGTACTGTGAAGGAAAGGTGAAAAGACCCCCGGTAAGGGGAGTGAAATAGAACCTGAAACCGTGTGCTTACAACCGGTCGGAGCACTATGCCGCCCTCGGGCGGAATGTGTGACGGCGTGCCTTTTGGAGAATGAGCCAGCGAGTTAATTTTAGTGGCAAGGTTAAGTCAGAAATAGACGGAGCCGAAGCGAAAGCGAGTCTTAATAGGGCATAAGCAACCTTCGGGTTGCGCAGTCGCTAGGATTAGACACGAAACCAGGTGAGCTACCCATGGGCAGGCTGAAGCGAGATTAATCTCTTGTGGAGGGCCGAACCCACTAATGTTGCAAAATTAGGGGATGACCTGTGGGTAGAGGTGATATGCCAAACGAACCTGGAGATAGCTTGTTCTCTCCGAAATAGCTTTAGGGCTAGCGTCGTGTGTTTAGTATAGGGGGTAGAGCACTGGATGGGCTAAGGGGCGCAAGCTTACTGAACTCAACCAAACTCCGAATACCTATACTTGAGAACACGGCAGTCGGACTATGTGAGATGAGTTTCATAGTCGAGAGGGAAACAACCCAGACCGCCAGCTAAGGTCCTTAAATCTATGCTAAGTGGGAAACGATGTGAGAGTGTTTAGACAGCCAGGAGGTTGGCTTAGAAGCAGCCACCCTTTAAAGAGTGCGTAATAGCTCACTGGTCAAACGCTTTTGCGCGGAAAATTCAACGGGGCTTAAGCATAGTACCGAAGCTACGGGTTTTAGCAATAGCTAAAGCGGTAGGAGAGCGTTCTGTATGGAGATACAAGGTAGACCGAAAGGACTGCTGTGGCCTACAGAAGTGAGAATGCTGGCATGAGTAGCGTAAAACATGTGAGAACCATGTTCCCCGTAAACCTAAGGTTTCCGACGGAAGGTTAATCCGCGTCGGGTCAGTCGGTCCTTAGCTGAGGCCGGAAGGCGTAAGTGATGGACATCCGGTTAATATTCCGGAACTACTTCTACGGAGTGATGAGGGGACGCAGAATGGTAGATCAGCCCGTCTAATTGGACATGGCGGGTTCTGCACAACGTAGGGCTACGATGGGCGTAGGAAAATCCGCACCCTGAGCCTGAATTGTGTGGTGGGCCGCAAGAGCCAGAAGTGATTGAGCCAAGCTGCCAAGAAAAGCCTCTAAGCGTTGATGTAAAAGTAACCGTACCGCAAACCGACACTGGTAGGTGAGTAGAATATACTAAGGGGATCGAGAGAACCTTCGTTAAGGAACTAGGCAAAATACCTCCGTAACTTCGGGAGAAGGAGGGCCCCTGATGGTGAGCAATTAAGCAAAGCTGTTGGGGGTCGCAGAGAAATGGCTCTATCAACTGTTTACCAAAAACACAGGTCTGTGCTAAGTCGAAAGACGATGTATACGGGCTGACGCCTGCCCAGTGCCAGAAGGTTAAGGGGAGAGGTTAGTGCGCTTCGGCGCGCGAAGCTTTGAACCGAAGCCCTGGTGAACGGCGGCCGTAACTATAACGGTCCTAAGGTAGCGAAATTCCTTGTCGGGTAAGTTCCGACCCGCACGAATGGCGTAATGAGTGGAGCACTGTCTCAACGAAGGCCTCGGCGAAATTGAAGTATGTGTAAAGATGCGCATTACCCGCAGCTGGACAAAAAGACCCCGTGGAGCTTTACTACAACTTGACATTGAGTTAGGGCTTAGTTTGTGTAGCATAGGTGGGAGGCTGTGAAGCTGGGACGCCAGTCTCGGTGGAGCCACCATTGAAATACCACCCTGACTAAGTTTTGACCCTAACCTGCAACCGTAATCCGGTGTGGGGACAGTGTCTGGTGGGTAGTTTGACTGGGGCGGTCGCCTCCGAAAGAGTAACAGAGGCGCCCAAAGGTTCCCTCAGGCTGAATGGAAACCAGCCGAAGAGTGTAAAGGCATAAGGGAGCTTAACTGCAAGACCAACAAGTCGCGCAGGGACGAAAGTCGGGCTTAGTGATCCCACGGTACCGAGTGGAAGGGCCGTGGCTTACCGGATAAAAGCTACCCCGGGGATAACAGGCTAGTCTTGTCCAAGAGTTCACATCGACGACAAGGCTCGGCACCTCGATGTCGGCTCATCGCATCCTGGGGCTGGATAAGGTCCCAAGGGTTGGGCTGTTCGCCCATTAAAGCGGTACGTGAGCTGGGTTCAGACCGTCGTGAGACAGGTCGGTCTCTATCCGCTGTGGGCGTAAGGGATTTGAGAGGAGCTGCCCCTAGTACGAGAGGACCGGGGTGGACAGACCTCTAGTGTGCCAGTTGTCACGCCAGTGGCATCGCTGGGTAGCTATGTCTGGCAAAGATAACCGCTGAAAGCATCTAAGCGGGAAGCTTGCCTCAAGATTAGATCCCTCATCCGTAATGGAGTAAGACCGCTAGGAGACTACTAGTTTGATAGGCGGCAAGTGTAAGTGCAGCAATGTATTCAGCTAAGCCGTACTAATGGTCGAGGGCTTACAGTGCATATGATACGGAGACTTTGGAATTCTTTCAATTTCTTGCATCATTTGTAAGTCCTAGCTTTTTATGAGTTTAGGTTTTTTGCAACAACTTTTTCAGTTTTAAAATTAATAATAGTATAAATATATCAAAATTAGGTCTTTTGGTGATTTAAGCGGCGAGGACATACCCGGTCCCATCCCGAACCCGGCAGTTAAGTTCGCCAGCGCCGATGGTACTTGGAGGGCGACTTCCTGGGAGAGTAGGTCATTGCCAAGAGGCCTTTTTTTATTTTCTATCTGTCCGGAGTGCTGGCTGCAGACTTGCCACGCTCGCGGGCTTTTTTTGTTTATGGGGATATTTAGGAGACTTAGCGGTGTTTATTTTAGAATAACCAGGTTGGTTGCGCTCTATATGACGAATCGGAAAAGGTAAGGGATAATCCTCTAATGAATGAATACCTGACCCTGCTCCGCGAAAACCGAAATTACCGCTTCCTCTGGCTTGGCTCTGTCGTCAGCCAATTTGGCGATTGGTTTAATCTCATCGCCTCAGCCGCCCTAATTGCCAATTTAACCGATTCGGGAGCCGCTCTCTCTTTCCTTTTCCTGGCCCGTTTTCTGCCCCTTTTCCTCTTCAGCCCCTTGGCCGGGGTCTTGGCCGACCGCTACAACCGCCGCCATGTGATGATTGCCTCCGATTTGCTGCGGGCCCTGACGGTCTTAGGATTGCTGTTGGTTCGAGAGGCGGATGATGTCTGGCTCTTGTATGTGCTGACTGTTACTCAGTTTGCGCTCAGTTCGCTGTTTGTGCCAGCTCGAACGGCCGTCATGGCCAATGTCGTTCGTCAAGAGCAGTTGGTGGCCGCCAACGCCCTCGACAGCCTAACCTGGAGTACCATGCTAGCCTTTGGAGCCTTATTAGGCGGCATCGTTGCGGCCGTTTTTGGCGTAACCGAAGCCTTCATCATGGATGCAGGCACCTTCCTCTTGTCAGCCTTTTTTATCGGCCGTATTTCCCTTCCTCCCAGGGAACAGCGAGAACCCGCCCTCCCGCTCGAATCAGAAATGGTCACCGTCGGAACCGAAACAGTCGGGCCAAGCGGTGGTTGGCTCGATTTTCTAGATGGGCTGCGCTACTTACGAGGTCAACCCTTTATATTGGGGCTAGCCCTGGTAAAAGCGGCCGGGTCGCTGGCTTGGGGAGCCATCAACGTCATTGAAATCACCTATGCCGAAGAGATTTTCCCGCTCCAATCGACGGCCTTAACCAACCTATTCCCCAACATTGACAACGGCACCGCCACATTAGGCATTGTCTATGTGATTAGCGGCTTGGGGACGGGCTTGGGGCCGCTGCTGCTCCGCCGTTGGCTGGGCGATGCCCCCATGCGGCTGCGCTGGGCCATTTCCGCTGGTTTCGGGATGCTCATCTTAGGCTCCTTTTGGCTCGGTGTCGCCCCCACCTTAAACACCTTTTCCGCCGCCACCCTCATTCGCACCATCGGCACTGGTACGATATGGGTCTTTTCAGCTGCCCTGCTCCAAACCATCGTGCCAGACCGGGTGCGAGGCCGGGTTTTCGCCTTTGAGTTCGCCATGCTAACCTTAGCCCAATCCATCTCCACCATTTGGGCCGGGTTCGGCCAAGACACTCTCGGCCTGACCGTGCGGCAAATTGCCATGAGCATGGGCGTTGTTTCGGCCGTAATGACTATCCTCTGGCTCTGGTTCCATCTCAGTAATCTCTCCCGCCTTGTTCCCGAAATCGAGTTGGTAGACTAAACCAAACAGAAACAATTAACTATTCGATTGCTTAACTGCTGAACAGTTAACGAATGACCTCCCACTCTATCCCATTCCTAACTAGAATCTATGATATAATGTGTTGAGTCATTTGTTAGGAGAAACAACATGGAAATTCAAATATCAGAAAACCTATCCACTCGTCTTAGAAAATTAGCGGCTCGTCGTCAGCTAACTGTTGAAAAGATTGTAACGGATCGTTTGTTTACGGCATTGGACGATGAATTGGACAGTTTGCCTTCTGCTGAACAGGTTGAGTTGCGTGCTTTACACCATCTATCCGATGATGCCCTGTTGGCAATTGCGGCAGAGCAAATGTCGGCCGAAAATCAAACCTTAATGGCCCAACTCATGGAACGAAATAGCCAGGGAACTCTGACCCAAGATGAACGCATCGTTCTGGATGCCTTGGTTGAACGAGGTGATCAACTTATGTTACGTAAGGCGGAAGCTGCTGCCATTCTTACTCAACGAAAGAAATAATGCGTCGGGATGGCAAACCAATCATGGCAGGCAACGAAAGAACTTGTTTATAATCGAGCTGGGGGATGTTGTGAATATTGTCATACTTCCAGCCAAAACATTGGCCAGGCACTTCATGTCGAGCATATTATTCCTGATGGCGGGAACCACCCTAATAACCTCTGCTTAGCCTGCCCCAACTGCAATTTAAGCAAAGCAACTGCGACAAGCGCCTTCGATTCAGAAAGTGGAAAAGATGTCCTGCTTTTTAACCCTCGCCTGCAAAATTGGTTGGAAAATTTCGAGTGGGTTGAAAATCATTCACAGATTGAAGGTCTGACACCAACCGGCCGAGCAACAGTCTCACGGCTTCGAATGAATCGTCCTCGAATTATCCTGGCCCGCCAACGGTGGGTGCAAGCTGGTTTACATCCATTGGATTTGTGATTTTGCTATACTTGGTGCGATTCAGCAGGGGAGTGAAATAAACGCTTCCTCTAAATAATTTGCCATCCCTAGATTAAAATAGCGAGGCGAGAATGAAAAAAAATTTCTGCATCATCTCGATATTCTTTGCATTTTTATTCAGCGTATCTTGCAAAGAACCCAATACCGATCCTGGCACGTCAACGCCCGTTGCTTCTGAGAATCAAATAGCGGCAAATGCGGTTGTCAGCTCAGCCCAATCGCCCCCGAATTTCATACTAACGCCCACCATAACCAAGCCCTCCCAACTCCCAACCAGAACCCCCAGCCCCACGTCCACCTGGTGGCATTCTCTCCCGGCTACCCCAAACCAACAACAAATAGCCCCTACACCTTTGCCAACATCATCATTCAACCAATTATCTGCCCCGATAGGAGAAGATGGCCTTGTTATCTTTGATTTGGAAAGGCAAGCAATATGGGCCGCAGCATTAGGTCCCTTTCCTGATTGGGAGGTTCCCATTAATTATGATTCCAATGAGACAATGACTGTAACAGCCGAGTTCAAGCCGACTGAACTATTAGAAATTAACCTTGATAATGATGAACCATTAGAAATTGTTTTAATTTATGTTCTAACACCACCTGAAATTCAAGAAATTACGCGCACCTTTTCACGCTATTTGGATGATGGCACCTGGGCAATCGACAATAAATTTGAGTATGGAACGGCCGTATTTGACGATAATGACACCCTATTATGGCATTCAAACAAAAATAGCATTTCCGGTTCCCAAATAAAAATTGATTTATTTGGATTGACTCTATCAGAGGATACTGAAAGTGTACTTATCTCAACGACATGGAGAGATGGGCCACATGAAAAGACCTGGTTTACTCTTTATTTTTGGCGTGACACCGAATTATCAAGAGTTTGGTCTGGCGTAGCAGTCATGCCGCATAGGTGAAGGTGAGCGATAGCAGCGGCATCGGCCGTTCTAAAAATCGCCCCCACATTGAACGCACTGCGAATGTTGTCAAGTAAGGCTTCAATGATGGGTGTTGGTATTATCGGGAAGTCCAGCCGTTCGACAGCATGCCCCCCAAAAGGCGCCGTCACAAACACAGTTCCCGCCCCACACTGTGGACACCGCTCCCCCTTCAAACTCTCAGCCTTAACCGGAAACCGAAAACGACACCCTTCATCCAAACATTGCCGAACCTGAAATGTTGGGTCCTTATCTAAATCCATCGTTACACTTGGCAGAATAACCCCTCAAATATTCACCTCAAATAATCTGCGACAATCTGCTCGACCAGCGTCATCCTCGATCCTATTCCATCCTCAAGACCGTAAATAAGATGCACCATTCACATCAACAATCGCCCCCGTAAGAAAATCCGTCCCTTCTGAAGCCAGGAAAAGAACAGCCCGTGCCACCTCATCCGGTCTAGCGATACGATTGAGCGGACTTTGAGCGCGAATAGCTTCGCCTTCGGCCGTTGCCATCGTTTCAGCCACCATATCCGTCTCAACCCAACCAGGCGCAACGACACTGACAAAGATATTATGGGAAGCCAACGCCTTCGCCAACGACTGACTCATTGAGTTTAAGCCACCCTTACTAGCCCCATAAGCTGGCCCTTCCGGTTCACCCCGGAACGCCCCACGTGAGGAAACGTTGACGATTCGACCACCACCCTGCTCAATCATATGTTGGGCCACGCAGTAACAAAGATTGGCCGGGCCAATCAGGTTAATCGCAATAACCCGCTCCCAAGACGCTTGCCATTCCTCATAGCTAACTTCAGCCGGGGGATGTTCTTCATAAATACCCGCATTATTGACCAAAATATCAATTCGCCCCATTTTGGCAATGACGTCACCCACCAACTGCTGTACCTGAACTGGATCAGATTGGTCAGCTTGGAAGATATCATGAGGGCCATTGGAAAGTGAGGCCAACGTTTCCTCAGCTGCGACCGTATTACCATTGTAATGCACAGCCACCAGCGCCCCCGCCTCCGCAAATTGTTGGGCGATAGAACGGCTATAGTGACCCCCAAAAACTAGACCACAGGCTTAAGTGGATTCAGATATAATCTAAAAAGCTTGTGGAGGAATTTGAGTGTCCAAAAAACGAAAAAGTTATAGTAATCAGTTTAAGTTCAAAGTCGCACTGGAAGCGACTCAGGGACTGAAAACACTCAATGAAATTGCCAGTCAGTACAACCTGCACCCCAACCTGGTCCGTAACTGGAAAAAGAAGTTGCTGAGTGAAGGGTCGACTGTATTTAGCAAGGATACGGCTCAGGAACTCCGGGCCGTGGAAGAACGGGAAACAGAACTGTACGAGCAGATTGGGCGACTCAAGATGGAACTGGAGTGGCTGAAAAAAAAAGCTGCCCTGTTCGACTGAGGCCAAACGGACGATGATAGAACCAGATCATCCCATGTTGAGCATTCGTCGCCAATGCAAGCTGGTCAGCCTCAACCGGTCTAGCTACTATTGGCAGCCGGTTGGTGAATCGCCTCTGAACCTGCAACTGATGCGGCTCATTGACCAGGAGTACACCAGAGCGCCATTCTACGGTTATCGCAAGATAACGGCCCGACTGAACAATGTTCATGGTTTCCAGGTCAATCACAAGCGTATTGCCCGCCTGATGACCAAAATGGGCTTGCAAGCTGTGTATCCAAGGCGGCGGACAACGGTTTCTACTAAGGCCCACAAGAAGTATCCCTATCTGCTACGTGGCCTGGAGATTAATCGGCCGAATCAAGTTTGGTGCGCCGATATTACCTACGTGCCGATGCCCAGAGGATTCATGTATCTGGTGGCGGTCATGGACTGGTTCAGCCGTTTCGTTCTTTCCTGGCAGCTCTCGAATACCCTGGACAGTTCCTTTTGTCTGGTCGCCCTGCAACAGGCTCTGCTTCATGCTCAACCGGAAATCTTCAACACCGACCAGGGTGTTCAATTTACATCCAGCGACTTTACCGGTGAGTTGGAAGTGGCTCGTATCCAGATCAGTATGGACGGCCGTGGCCGAGTCTTTGATAATATCTTTATTGAACGGCTATGGCGGTCGGTCAAATATGAAGATATTTACCTCAAAGATTACGAGTCAGTCCAGGAATTGGCTGCCGGTCTGGATGACTACTTCCATCTTTACAATTTCGAACGGCCGCACCAAAATCTTGGCTACCTGGTGCCTGCTGATATTCATTTTGCTGTTAATGTACCGATTTTGTGACCTGTTGATCCACCTTAACTTTGCCGATTTGTGGTCTTGACAATGGGGGTCACTTTACCCCATCAAATTAAGCCAACTCGATCAAAAACAAAACTCACATTTTTTCTGATCGAGTTGATCAACATGATCGACATGCCTAACCCAATCTCAGTCCGTTATTAACAATTCACCAGTTAAGCAATTTAACAATTAACTATTTCTTTTCCTCTTTATCCCACCCTTGTTCCCCAATCAACGGCACAAAGCGCACATGGCTTAACGTTTCTTTGTGGAATGATTTTTCTCCTGTACGAGTGATGCGAAGGAGGCGTTGGGTGCGGGGTTCATCGCCGACCGGGATGACCAAACGGCCGTTCACCACCAACTGATTTCGCAGCGCCATCGGCACCTTCGGCCCGCCCGCCGCTACCACAATCCCACTGTACGGGCCATATTCCGGCCAGCCCACCGTGCCATCTCCCTGCTTAATCATGACATTTCGATAGCCACAACGGGCCAAATTATGCTGGGCAAATTCGGCCAGTTCAGGAATGCGTTCAACAGTATAAACATGGCTGGCAATCCGGCTCAAAACGGCCGCAGCATAGCCCGACCCCGTCCCAATCTCCAAGACCCTATCCCCCGCCGTCAGCCCCAACTTAGCAATCATCAAGGCCACCACATAAGGCTGCGAAATCGTCTGCCCCGCCCCAATCGGCAGCGGCCCATCATCATAAGCTTGTTCCTGGTGTTGGGGATGGATAAATCGCTCTCGTGGAACCTCCCGCATGGCAGCCAGAACGGCCGTATCCCCAATGCCCCGCCCTGCAATCTGTTCAGCCACCATCTTTTGCCGCGCCTGTTCCATGTTCATAGAGAAAATCAGCTCCGAATTAACACGAATTTGACGAATTGCATAGGCATCATGAACGATTCACAAGCGGTGCTTTTTACCGCCCTTCAACAATTACTTCCTTTCCTGCAAGCCTTCTTGCAGCTTCACCATCAGCTCATGCAATGTCAGCGCTTCCGACCGTTCCAACGCTTTCCAGGGCGCATAAAAATAGCTGTCGGTTAACTGTTCAGTCACTTCCCGAACCTTATTGCCAGCCGGGGTCGTGGCAAATTTTCCCGCCCATTCCCCCAGCCAGCCCCGCGCCACCAAATCTTTGAGCGCTTCGCCAAATTCGGCCGCCGAATACCCCCGATAGTAAAGCTGCTGGTCGATGGCTTCCAGCGTATCAGCCTGTCCACTCCAGATGAAGCTAAACGCTTCCCAGCCATAAGCGCTGATGTCGTGCGGTTTCCAGGCAGCCATATGAGCATCGTCACGGAAGGCGTTGAAATCGCTGGTATATTGCAATATCTTATCCAGGATAGGCGCATCCGGGCCAGGGGCGCGATTGCGAGAATGGTAGAGGCACCAATTATCCGGTGGGTCGTCACAATCCAGGCTGGCCTCAATAATGCGGTGCAAGAGCGATTCAAGCTGCATCATTTCATCATCGCTCAACGGCAGTTTAACCTTGCTCAGAGCGGCCGTTCTCCGGGCTTTGAGGTCGTCTTGAATCGCTCTCCCGGCCGGAGCCAGCACAAATTCACCATTGCCAACGGGGAGCAGCCACTTTTCGCTTGCCATCAGTTCCAGCAGAGAGAGGACGATACGTTCGGACGCATAAATATCGCGCACTCGCAGCTTTTCGACGGAGATTGGCTCCGGGTCGAACTCTTGAGCCTGTACCAAGAACCAGGCAGGCGCTTCGGCATAGCCCCGGCGCAGTTGCAGGAGAGGTGGCGGCGGGTCAGACGGCCGTTCCATCTCCTTAATCATAGCCCCAAATATCGCTCCCGCTAACGACTGGCTTAAATTATAGAAGTCAATGCCTTGATTCATAGATGGTTACCTCAAAGAATCTTAGCATCTTTAAAACCTTCCTGCCAGAGAAAGAGGTACCACTTACTCAGGCATTACGCATTACCAATCACGCATATAATGAATTGCCAACCCAAACATCACCGTCACGATGACGGCCGAAACCACACAGTAACGACAGATAGCGTGGATGACAAACAGCTCTAGGCCCGTCAGACCGACGGTGAAGAGAAAGGCAACGGCCGTTAATCCCACCAGCAGCTCCGGCAGATAATCATCCACTATAGCCAACCAATCTTTGGCCCAGGCCAACAGAAACAGGCTCGCATAGCCAATCAAGCCGATGAGGGCCACCGGAATGGGGCCAACGGCCGAATAAGGCGCATCTGGCCCGCTGACCCTGCCACAATCATCCCAACCGCTGGCGCTGCAAACATCGACCAGCTTACCCTCATGAAAAAGCAGCAGATAGGAGGCCAACAGCATCCCCGGCACTGCCAACAGTTGGACAAGCCGAACCTGCCAATCGTCCGGCCAATGGTCGGTCAGGTTTCTCATGATGATAACTGGGCTTCGATTTCGTTGATGATGCCGTTTGGGTTGTTGCCCGTTATCTTGACCCCATTGATGAAGAAGGTGGGGGTGGAGGAGACGCCGGCATTGCGGGCCGCTTGCAGATTTTCCTGCACCAAATCGCCATAGCCATCATTCTCTAGGCAGGCAAAAAACTGGTCCAGCTCCAACTCCGCCCGTCCAGCGCTCTCCATATATCCGGCCGGCGTCAGGGCGGCGGGCAGGCTCTGGATTTCAAACATCTGCTTATGATACTCAAAGAAGCTGTCCTGTTCTGCAGCACAGTAGGCCGATTCGGCGGCGGGGGTGGTCTGTATACCCAGCGAAAAGGGCAACACAATCCAATGCACCTGGCCGGAATCGACATAGAGTTGTTCGATACTGTCGGCCGTTTCAAGATTAAAGTCTCGGCAATGGCTACAGCCATAATCTGAGACCTCAACCAGGGTGACTGGCGCATTTTCATCCCCCTGGCTTAAGCAGTTTTCTGGATTAGCCTCGCAAAAATCGGCTAGAGCGACGACATCAGGTTCCTGCAGGGCCAGGGCCAACAGGCCAATAAGGACCAATGCGCCGATGATGATGCCGCCAATGAGCAGCCAGTTGGTTTCCCGTTTGGTCTGTCGGGTGCGGCGGGACGGGGTTCTCCTTCGTCTCTTCGTCATATTTAGAATTAACTCCATCAATTGTAACTATATTGGTAAGATGGTATCGAACCTGCCCCCAAAGTAGAAGTGCAAAATGTAATCAATGCTTATTGACGTATGTCACTTACAATGCCCTGAAAAAGTGCTTCAACTGTCATATCCGAAGCTGCTTCCACTGCCTTTTTCCAGCTAATGTCCCCGACGGCTCCAGTTAACCGCGCTACCAGCGGCTCCAGGAAATATTTAGTCACTTGTACCTCCCCTTTATAGCTCTCTTGATTGAGGGATAGAACGGCCGTAATCCGCAAACATTCATCAAACTCCCCTGCATACCACAGATAATTAGCATAGCTAACAATAGAGAGCCAGCCCGGAACACTCGTGTTCATATCAGTCTCGATTGCGTTCACAATATATGGTTTTGCCTTGTGGATGTCGCCTTGAACCAGATAAAGCAAGCCCAAATAGCTGTAATAATCGACAATTAACAGATTTTCCTCAACTTCACAAGCGATTTCCAAACCCTGCTCCAAGAGGGTATGGGCCTGGTCGTAATCGTCAGTTATGAGCCGCAAGAAGCCTTCCTTTCTCAAGGTGTCGCTCAATCGCGCCCGGTCGCCAAGCTCGGCGCAGATTTTTCGACTTTCAGTCAGGTAAGCTATCGCCCGCTCAAAGGATTCTTCAACAATGTCCCAACCAGCCAATACCGTTAACCGTCTGGCCGCCCCCGCCTTATCCCCAATTCTTCGTTTGAGTTGTAAGCTGTAAACACAGCATTCTCTGGCTGATTGGGTGTCCCCTTGAGCATAATGCTCAATCGCTAAATTGTGTTTGGTGGCTGAGATGCCGCGCATATCGCCCAGTTTGTCGAACAGCTCAAAGGCTTCTTCATAAAGCTGTAGACCTTCTTTCCGCTTGCCATCAATATAGATTCGGATAACGCCGAGAAGGTTTTTACATTTGGCGACGACCCTAGGGGTGTTTCGTACCTGACTGGCGGCAAAGGCTTTTTCGCTGGCGACCCTGGCTTCGTCTGGATAGGCTTGCAGCAGCAAAAAGGCAAGTTTGACATTGGCCAGGGCCAGGATGTCGTGTTCGGCCGTTTCTTCTGCCAGAACGGCCGCTTTTCTGATATTCTCAAGGGCAAGCTCCCGATTTCCCAATCGGGCCTGATGTTCGCCTAGCCAATAGAGAAGGGCGGCCTTTTCTGTATAAGCCAGAGCTAGTTCCAAATATTTAATCGCTTCCTTAGCTTGCGAGCGCATGAACCAAAATTCGCAAAGGCGCAGCAAGAGCGCCACCCCATCGTCCATAGCCTGACCCGTTAACGCCCAATCCAGAGCGGCCCGAAAATTGTCCTGTTCGCGTTCCAATTCGCGGAGCGATTCGAGATACAATCCCGTGTACATACTTGCTTCCTGGGCTTTGGCAAAGGCCAGGAAGGTGGTCAAATGCGCTTTTTTTGCTTGCCCATCAGAGCCAAGTGATTCTAGTTTCTCCCTCGCAAATTGATGGAGCAAAGGGTGCATACTGTAGCGTCGGCTATGTCCCGGTTGGATGAGAGAACGGCCGACCAGGGTTTGTACCGTTCGCAATGAGGCCCCGGTCACTTGCTGAAAATGGGCGCGGGTGAAGCCACCACGAAAAACGGCCGCCCACATGAACGCTTTTTGTTCCCCATCACTCAGCCGTTTCCAGGTTGGGTCAATGACCGCATGGATACTCCGCTGTCGTTCGGGCATATCTCCCATTTCGGCGCTAAGGAAATCAAGGTTGGCCTTAATCTCCTCCGCGATTTCGGCGATAGACAACATATCGACCCAAGTTGCCGCTAATATCAGGCCCAAGGGCAACCCGCCAACCAGGTCAACGATGCGGCCAATACTGGCTTGTTCATTTTTGCCGATGATGATATTCGGCTGCATCATGGCGGCAACCTCGATGAACAGTTGTCCCCCCTCTTTAGACACAGGTTGCAGATAATAGGCGGTCTCCAGCCGTAAATTAAGCCGCTCTCGGCTTGTAGTGATTATCATCACGTTAGGCGCAACCTCTAAGATGTCAGAGAGGATACGAACCGCCGGCAGCAAATGCTCAAAGTTGTCAAAGATTAACAAAAGATTTTTATTGCGGCAGTAATTAAGCAGCACCTCTTGTGGCGATGCGTTGCCATCAACCTGCAAGCCCAGACAAGAGGCGGTAAACGTCGCTACGTTATCTGGGTTATGTAGTGGGGTCAGGTCAATAAAGGCTGCCCCATGTGTATAATCATCCTTGATAAGATGGCCCAGTTCCAAAGCCAGCCGCGATTTTCCCATCCCCCCAACGGCGATAATGGAAACCAATCGAACCTCTGGGCTGTTCAGGAGCGTTGTCAGGTCGGATAACGCTTGATTACGGCCGATAAATGGCCCCGTTGTTAAGGGCAAAACATGCTTCACGTCGGGCGTAGGTTCAGCGGCGCTTCCCCCAATTAAGCCCATACTTTGGGCCAGCGCAATCGCCTCTGTGCGGCGGCTCGTCCCCAACTTACTATAAATCTGTTTGTTATACCACCGTACCGTCTCTTTGGTGATGAAAAGCTGGTCAGCGATTTCTTTGTTGGTCAACCCCTCAGCCATGAGGGTGATAATTTCGATTTCGCGTTCTTTGAATTTTTCCAGCGGTTCGGTGAGCTTCACATTCATTGCCCATCATTATATGAAAATTTCCACGTTGTGGAAACCGAAAAAACGGCCGAACTTGTCATTCCGAAAGAAGCGAATGCGGATTGAGGAATCTATCGTGCGGGTCATACAAAAGATTTCTCGCTGATGCTATTTACCTTTGAGCTAGTTGGGAATAATCGTTCGAAATGACAATTTGGCAGCCCCGAAAACGCATTTACTACCCCTAGGGGGGGTGATTGCTCCCCATCGAATCTTTTATATTGACTGTATCAACATCAATGAAGGAGATTACGAAATGTTCGGTTTATTCAGTCGCAAGAAAAACAAGAAAGAAATCAAAGATTTTTACGCCGAGATTGGTAGCAGTTGGGATGAGAAAATGGGTAAAGTCGGCGTGAAAGATATAGCACTCGATACCATCGTCGGCAGCGTCGGCCGTTCCAAAGAACTGAACAGCAAATTTCAATTCAAGCGCCGGGGCTGGACAGACCGACACCAGGGGATTCAAAACTTAATGCGCCAAGGAAAGTCACTCCCTCCCATCAAAGTTTTCCAGGTTAACGACGAACATTACATCGTTGACGGCCACCACCGTGTCGCCGCCGCCCTCCGCATCGGCTACGACACCATCCGGGCCGACATCACAACCGTCAGCCTCGCCGCTTAAATAAAAAGAAAAGAAGCCAAACTTCAACTCGCTCAACCTAGAAACCGGGTTTTTATCAAAAACCCGGTTTCTAATATCTCTGCACCCCCTCAGAAAAATCCGCGAAAATCTGCCCCCAATTTGAGGCATCTGCGTCATCTGGGAGCCTATTCTAAGCCAAAGCCATTTTCGCTTTCTTCGCATCCTTCTGCCGAACGGCATGGGTCAAAAACTTCTTCCGAATCCGAAGCGATTCCGGCGTAATCTCCAATAGCTCATCTTTGCCAAGATAATCAATCGCATCATCAAGCGACATGATACGGGGCGGGGCCAACCCTTCGACAATGGAGGTTGGCGTACCCCGGTGATTGGTCAAATTCTTGGCCTTGCAGACATTCACCACTAGCTCCTCATTCCGAATATGCTGCCCAACCACCTGTCCAGCATAGACCTCATCGCCAGGGCTGACGAAGAAGGTGCCCCGTTGGACAAGATGCTGCAAAGCATAACCGCTGACAACGCCCGTCTCCAAGGAGACCATCGAACCATTATCTTGGACATCGACCTCGCCCATGAACGGTTCATAGCCATGAAAGAGCGAATTGAAGATGCCCGTGCCACGAGTGGTGGTCAGGAATGGCTGGCGGAAGCCTAACATCCCTCGCGTTGGAACCAGGTATTCAACGCTGACATTATCCTCTGTGCCATAATGGATATTAACCATCTGGCCCCGTCGCCGTCCCAACAACTCGCTAACGGCCCCAAGATAGTCGGTATGAACGTCAATGTAAACCTTCTCCACCGGCTCTAACAGGCCATTTGGCCCGTCGCGGTAGATGACTTCCGGCCGACTGACAGCCACCTCGTAGCCTTCACGTCGTATCGTTTCGATGAAGATAGCCAGATGCAGTTCGCCCCGACCAGAGACGATGAACTCGGTGGCCCGGTCTGTCTCCTCAACGGTCATGGCGACATTGCTTTCTAGCTCTTGCATCAGCCGGGCGTGAATCTGGCGGCTGGTGAGATAGGTGCCTTCCCGACCAGAAAAGGGGCTGTCATTGACCCGAAAGCTCATCCGCACAGTGGGCGCTTCAACAGTGATGGGTGGCAGGGGACGGGGGTCGTCCGGGTCGGCCAGCGTGTCGCCAATGCCGACATTGGGAATGCCCGCTACGGCGACGATGGTTCCGGCTTCGACCGATTTTTGAGCCACTCGCTCTAAGTTTTGGAAGGTGTAAATTTGGGTCACTTTGCCTTGCACAATTTCACCGCTGGGGGTGATTTGGGCGATGGCCTGGCCGCTGCGAAGACTGCCGCTGGTAAGACGGCCGACTGCAATCTTGCCCACATAATTACTATACTCCAGCGTCGTGACCAACATCTGGGTTGGGTCGTTCGGCCGTACAATGGGCGGCTGGATGTGTTCGAGGATGGTATCGAAAAGCGGCCGTAAATCATCTGCCAACTCATCCGGCCCAAAGCCAGCCACCCCCTCCAAAGCGCGGGTGAAAATGACCGGGAAATCAGCCTGTTCCTCCGTTGCGCCCAGGTCGATGAAGAGGTCAAAGGTGGCGTTGACGACGAAATCCGGCCGTGCGGCGGGACGGTCAACCTTGTTAACCACCACAATCGCCTTCAACCCTTTCTGCAAAGCCTGTCGCAGCACAAAGCGGGTCTGCGGCATCGGCCCTTCAACGGCATCAACCAGCAGCAGCACCCCATCAACCATATTCATAATCCGTTCAACCTCGCCCCCAAAGTCCGCATGGCCCGGTGTGTCCACGATATTAACGGTCACATCGTTATAGACAATACTGGTGTTCTTAGCCAGAATGGTAATACCCCGTTCCCGCTCCAGGTCGTTGGAGTCCATGACTCGCTCTTGTACCGACTGGTTGGTGCGGAAAACGTTGGTCTGCTTCAACATGCCATCAACCAGGGTCGTTTTGCCATGGTCAACATGGGCGATGATGGCGATGTTTCGAATATCTTGTCGTCTTTCAATCATTTTTGGATGCCACTTTCAACTTGCGCCATATATGCGCGTAAAAAAGCCCGGCCATTTCAAATGACCGGGCTTTCAGAAAAATCATTTTAATAAAGGTCTGTAAATTGAGGTGAATTGTAGTAGAGAGTGGGGGAAATGGCAACTGATTCAAGCTGGTTAATATGGACTCTAAGCTATTCCTCTGGATTACTGAGTTCAAGCACCTTAATATCCTCTAAATCTTTATCCCGTCCAGCTGCGCGCTTGGAGGCAATCAAATGGCGACGTGAGACAACAAAAAAAACTTGTCCCCCATAGTCCATTTTCTCCCGTTCAGCCCAAGCAATGTCAAATTCTAAGCCAGGAGTAGAAGTTTGGACATCAATTCTTACTTTATCTCGGAATATCGTTACTTCATGGGCAAGTAGGTTTTCTGCCGTTGTTAGGCTTGCTGTTCCCAAACCAGATTCAAGTAAAGCGTCAAGAAGGCGTTGAGCATTTTCTGGGGTGGCCTTTATCAGAATGTCAAGGTCAAAAGTGGCGCGAGGAACACCATAAAGAATGGCGGCAATACCACCGATGATGACATATTGGACGTTATGTTTGTGAAAGGACGAGAATACGCCCTGCAACCGATTCAACATCTTTTTGGTTCACTATATTTGGGTTAACTGACAATATCAAATCGGTAAATTCGCAGAGTAAATCCATGCGCTCTTCCAACGTTAGTGATTGAAACCAACGTCCTTTTGCTTCAAGCGATTCTTCTTGAAAAGAATGTGATACGCCTTTGGCTGCTTGATTTGGATGAGATTCAGATGCTTCAAAATCGTTTAGCTTATTTTTTGGAATAGTTAATGCCATCAACAAAACCTCTGCTTATTTCTCAATAACTATCTTCAGATTATAGCAGATATAATATGGATAGGAATTATTTTTTAGGGAATACCCCATAGGCGGACAACACCATCGAGGGTGGCACTGACGAAGAAACGGCCGTTTGGCGCAAAGACTAACGAAGTAACCCGGTCGGTGACGGGCAAAAGTTCGAAAATAACTTCCCCACTGTCAGCCAACCAGAAAGTAATAGCTCCACCTAAGGAATAATTGTTGTCTCTTGTAAATACTTTGTCCCGCCCGGAAAGGACGAGATTTCCATCTGTCGAAAAGGTAACGGCATAAATTCTATTATAGCCGCTCCAATGTTCTTGAAACTGCCCGACTGAATTCACATTGCCAACCAACATTGTTGTACCGGGAACAACGATTGAATTATCGAAAGGTGCGTTGTATGAAAGATAGTTATAGTTGTCAATTACTGATAGCAGTTCGCCAGTGTCAATTCGCCATACGCCCATTGACCCATCAAATTGCCCAACCAAGAAGGTGTCCTGAACAACGGCTAGATTCCAGATAAGAACAGCCCATTGTTCACCCTCAGTATAGGAGCTGTCGATTAAATAATCCTCCAGGCTCTTAATGAGACGACCGTCTTCTGGGTTCCACTGGTGCAAGCCACAATCCAGCCCAGTAGAAACAAGCTGGCCGTTCGGCAGATAGACAATGGCCGTAACCATGTCTGCATGAGCGTAAATAGTCCGGAGCAGTTGGTTGTCGCTCAGGCGGCGAATTTCAAGACGGCCGTCATCATAACCAAGCGCCAATGTTTTACCATCTGCAGCAAAGGCTGCCCGCCGAGCCGGATAATGATACAGGAGTTCCCCGTTTTCAGTTTGGAAGATTTTGACATCATCCAGGTATTCTACTGCGATTAAATCAGTATTGGGGGAAACAGCCGCATGCAAAGCCGGGGAGTCGTAATCATCTGTACTGGAAATGACAGAATCATTGTTGAGGGAGCGTATTTGGAGACGGCCGTTTTGCAAGGCCGCAATCCAAGTATTACCGTCAGGCGACATCACAATGTCTTCTATTCCTTCATTAAAATGATATAAAAGCTGCCCTGTTTCCCGACGATAGAATCGGATACTGCTATACTTGACGATGTCACCTCTATACCCTCTGGATTCATAAATAAAAGCGGCGATGGTGCCATCGGAAGAAATCTCTAACTGCCAGGGTTGAGGGTGACCTGGAGGGTCGCCAAATACAATAGGTTCGTCGCAAGCAGACGTTTGGAGGGTTGGGAGGGTATCAATTTCATCGATATGGTAGAGTAAGTTTCCTTCAGGACCTTGATGGATTAAAAGGTCGCCTGTTGTTCCATCAGCATTACCTGGCAAGCTGGACATCAGAAATTCTTTGTCAGAATAATATTGGGCATTACCAATAGCACTGGTACCATCCGATGGCTCCAGACTACTGAGCAGGGTGTTTTCAGGCCATTTGTAACGTTCGAGCATACCAAATTTCCACACAACTACCTCTTGATTATTAGGGGAAAATTGTACCCAGGGAAACCCTGGATAGGTTTGAACAATTTCACCCGTTTCTGCATCAATGATATGAGCACCCCCATCATTATTATCACTGTGGTCTACCGCTAAAAATTTCCCTGACGGTGAAAAGTCAAGAGCCATCGCGGTCAATGGGATTTCATGACTGATTTGGTTGGCGGCGACATCCCAAAGCTGGATACGGCCGTCGATGAGATAGACGGCAACGGCCGTTCCATCAGGCGAGATGGCAACTTGTTCGACGGTGGCAGCAGTTTCTAGGTGGTCGGTGGTGATACTTAAATCTTCTGCATCGTGGATGTAAACACCTATGGCGGTGCCGACGGCTAGCCAACGGCCGTTTCCAGAAATCGCTATATCATTGATAACGCCACGTCCCCAACGGGCCAGTTGGGTGACATGGGAGACGTTATCAGGATTAATTGGGTGGCCAGGTTGGGGAACGGCCGTGCCAGCATCAACTGATATCCAAATAGTAGGCGAGGGTGTTGGTGTAGCAGGGTTGGTATGTGTGAGTGTAGCTGTTTCGGTTGGACTGGTTGTTGAGGCAGTTTCTATGGTTGGGGTAGGGGTGTTGACAGGTGATGGAGCGGGAGGAACGGCCGTATCTGTTTCCTGAGCTACTGAGATGCTGGTCGGGCTGGGCGTGGCTTCCTGTTCGTTGCAAGAAATCAAACCGACAAATGTTAGCCAAGTAATAAGAAGAAATTTGCCTTTCATATGATGATTCTAACTTAAATAGGGCAACTGTGCTTGACGGGAATGTTTCGCCTGTCCTACGTTATCTGATAAGAAAGACTACCTCAAAGGGGGGTGATTGGCTGCGCCAAAAAGTATATGGTATAGCCAGATAACGGCAACGCATCGACCCGGAGGTAAAAGTGCAATGAATTGCAATGCCGAAGAAAGGTTGTGGCCTAGCAGCTGCACCTTCCCCTAATTAGTCTTCCTAGAGATGCAAGGCGCTTCCCGATTTACGCTTCGTCGGGAAGCGTCTTGTAGCGTTCGGCATTTAGTTGATCTCGATTGGAGATTTTGTACGTCTCCACAAAATTTTCTCGGCCGTATATTTCCCAATTATTCCACCGAATATAATGCCGGTGATGGTCATTGATATTGAGTATAAGCTTAGTTTAAGGTTTTTAAGTTTTCGCCTCATTGAACTCGATTAGATTTGAAAGGGGGTTAAATTGATGGCGTAGGTTTTGCTTGCCGCCGTTCCACTCCAAAAAACAACATCAACGGAATCCGCATTCGACGTTGGTAATTGGCTTCATCGCTGAAATATGCCCGTTTCGGCCGTGATTCCCTTAGCGCATTCACCACAAAGCCAACCCCTTGTAGCGCCAAAAAGTAATCTTCAACGGTGCGATGATATTTGATGACTTCGCCGCCCATCCATTTCGTCTGGCGCGGCCCGCTGTCGAAATAGCCGTCTACAATCCAATGTTGGCGCGGGCCAGGTTTTTGCCAGGCGGCATCGCTGGAGGTGATGACAGGATGTTCGACGGAGAAAACGAATCGGCCGTTTTCTACCAACGCTTCAAAGACTTTCGCAAAAACGGCCGATATATCTTCCACATAATGCAGCGCCAACCGCGATATGACCAAGTCAAAGGTCTCTTTCGGATAATGCCACCCCTCAATCGTTGCTTGTTCGGCCGTGCCAGTTGTTCCCGCCAACTGCTTCTGGGCCTGCTCTATCATATTATGGGAGCCATCTATCCCCAGGTAAGATTGACAGCCTTGCTGGAGCGCTTCACGGCCGTATCTCGCATCGCCACAACCTAAATCAAGGAGCCGAAGATTGAATAAGCTGCCCGTCAACTCCTCAATGATGGGCTTTTCCAGAATGTCATTAGGGCTATCATTTCGGCCGTGCCGCCGGGCCATATAAGTCGAAAAAAGCGCATCATCATCATAGAAATCAGGCCCATTATTCGCCATTTTTGGCTTCCTTTACAGTTTCGACTGCTCGATTGTAATAAGCATGAGCATAGACGAAGAGGCTGGCGCTCCAGGTTAGGGGCGCTTCAGAAGTGTACCAGCGGGTGGAGAGAAATCGGCCGTCTTCGCCATAGACCTCATGCACCACCCCATCTCGAACGATGACCAGGCTCATACGCTCCAACAACTGTTTCGCGTCGGCCAGACGGCCGTTTCGACACAAGGCGACAACATGCCAGGCCCCCAGCCAAAGCCAGGCGGCCGAGGTGTGGTAATGGCCGATGCCCCCCAGTCGATTTTCGATGGCGATGTATTGGTCTGGATACGGCCGATGTGTCACCTGCGTCGGCACTGGTTCAGCCATATTGAATTGGTTCATATTGTCCAAAATGCGACCAGCCTGTTCCGGCTCTGCCAACCCCCAGGCGACGGCCAAAAGATTGCCAGAACTGCTTAAAATATCGTCAAACTGCTCACTGGTCTTGTAATAGCCAGCCTCCTCCAGCCAGAAATGGTCGTTGATGGCTTGCTTTAGTCGTTCGGCCTGGGCCTGAAACCGCTCACTTTCAGCCATATGACCATACTTAGCCGCATCAATGGCAAACTCATGAAGCGCCTTCCAGTAGAGGACATTGGTATAGTGAATAACGCCAACCCGTTTCACCGAATCAGCCCAATCAGTATAAGCCCCTTGATGGAGCAGCCCATCCCCCTCCAGACCATTCGATTCGAGCCAATCCAGCCCCTTTTTCAAAGCGGGCCAATACCGTTCGGCAAAATCGACATCATTAACCCGGCGTAGATAATTAAGGGCCGCGATGATGAGCAGAGCGTTACCGTCGAGAGAGATAGTGCGGTGGGCGGTCTGATATTTCGGCCGTAATGGCGCATGAATGGGCTGCTGTCGGTCGAACAGCGAATAGATATACCGTTCAACCACATTGGTCGAATGCACCTTGACCGGAAATTGACCATCTTCTTTTTGGAAGTGGCAAAATAGTTCTAAGGTCTCTTTGACAACCTGCAACTCGCCCATTTCGATGAGGCCGAAGCTGGCAAAGCCGAAATCTCTGGCCCAGGGTTCGCGGAAGTTGCGCCAACCAGCGTTGAGGATGAGCTTGGGACGGCCGTTTTCAATCGGCCGTTCTTCAATCGCCCCGGTCACATTGCCAATGGCGATTGTTTTGGCATGGTCGACCACTGGCAGGCCATCAATGGGAACGATGACGCTGGGAACGGCCGTTAAAGTTGGTTGTCGCCACAATCGCCCAAAGAAGCGAACGGTGAGCCAGCCGATGGTGGCTATGGATGCCCCAATTATGGCCGCTAAGATAATTTGAAGACGGCCGAGTTTGGACGGCCGTTTGCGAAAAAATGGTAACTGTCTGATACTTGGAATATGCATATAGCCCATTATACCAACACTTATCATCCCGTCGTCAGCGGTGTCGTTCGTTCGGTCGCCGCCTTCCGCAAAGCGCTGAGCGAAGGCGGCCACAATGTCTTTGTTTTTTCCCAGGATACCAGCGATTATGAGGATGAAGACCCCTTCATCTTCCGCTATCCGGCCATTGAACTACCCTTTCACAACAACTTCCCCGTCATCATCCCGGTTTCATCCACCATCGACAAAGTCTTACCGATTTTGAAGCTAGATGTCATCCATACCCATCATCCAGTTTTGTTAGGCCAAACGGCCGCAAATAAGGCCAAGGAATTAGACTTACCATTCGTTTTTACCTATCACACCCGCTACCGAGAGTACAGTCACTACATCTCCCTCAACCAGGCAATGGTAAAAGATGCCATTGACCGTTTGCTTGGAACCTTCATGCAGCAGTGTCATCATATCATCGTGCCATCAGAAAGCATTAAACGGATGTTGGCCGATTTATATGGGGTGACGGCCCAGGTGACGGTGCTGCCAACTGGCCTTGACATCGAACCATATCGGGCGGCGGATGGCACGGCCGTTCGCCAGAAAGAAGGCTGGGGGGATGAGAAAGTCTTGATTTCGGCCGGGCGGTTGGCAAAAGAGAAGAGTTGGGACGTATTAATCAAAGCGGTGGCTGAAGTCATGGCGCAGGTTGAAAACGTCCGCTTGGTCATCTTGGGGGAGGGGGATGAGCGGCGCAACTTGGAAAAATTGGCTAAAAAATTGGAGGTGGCGGATAGAGTGGATTTACCGGGTAGCGTCCCTTTTGAAGAGGTGCCAAATTATTTAGCCGCTGCCGACCTCTTTTGCTTTGCTTCCCTCACGGAGACACAAGGGTTGGTGACAATGGAAGCGATGGCGGCCGGGCTGCCAGTTGTGGCGGTAGATGCGACTGGCACATCGGATGTGGTTGAGGATGGTGAGGATGGCTTGCTGACCAGCAACGATGCCCACGAACTGGCCCAGGCCATCATTCGGATGTTGCAAGAGGATGAGTTGAGAGAAGGGCTGAAAACGGCCGCCTTAAAAAAAATAGACACCTTCGATATCAAAAAGCAGGCCGAGCAAATGGTGGACGTTTATCATCAGGCGATTGAGGCCCATGAGAACGGCCGAACCATCCAAGTTGACAAGAAAAAACCACTCCTAGAAGGCAAGTGGTACGAAATCATCGGCCTAGAAGAAAACCCCTTTAGATTTTAAGAACCTGCGGACTAAAAAACGCTCCCGCCAAGACACAAAGTCGCCAAGAAAAACCATTATTCTTTGCGCCCTTGGCGGCTTTGCGTGAAATTATTCTTTTTTGAATGGCAACTTGTTCGCAGACTCAGCTTCTAATCTTTAGTTGCCAGCCCGCTCTACTTATGATAGCATTTGGAGATACATGGCGGGTATAGTGTAGGGGTTAACACGTCTGGTTGTGGCCCAGAAGATCGTGGGTTCAAATCCCACTACTCGCCCACGGGGTCGATTCAAAATCGGCCCCGTTTCCATTCAGGAGCGCAGGCTTCCAGCCGGCCCCGGCAGCCAAGATGGTTGCGCTCCCAACAAAAATATGCGCCCGTAGCTCAACGGATAGAGTACCTGGCTTCGAACCAGGTGGTTGGGAGTTCGAATCTCTCCGGGCGTACTTTCCCTCATTTTCCTCGATTCAACTTACCTCTAGCCCACTCCCATATCGTTTGGGCCGTCTTCGAATCGCTCCCCGTCTCATCTATTGCCTAGATTATCAATTCCTCCTACCTATTTCTGCAGCAATGCTGGTATCGCATAAATTAAACTTGTTGGTGGGAGTCAATCTTTGACACTTATTGCAAATCCATAGTATTATCTTCTTAGGAGTATTGAGCTTGCTTGGGAGTCTCTGAATGGCTGAAAACAATTACTTATTGATATTAGTTTCGAGGGAGAATGATTATGAATGTCGATTACGATAAGATGCCTCAACTTAAAAGAATTCAGGCCCAACTTATACCTGGTGAAACGCTATACGCAGTATATGATATGAAAGGCGGCGGAACTGGGTTCGTAGGTATTACAGATTTACGACTCATATTCTACGACCAATCTTTTATTAGGAAACAAAAAGCAATGGTCTCTTTGCCATTCACAAAGATAACGGCGATTGGTACAGAGGACAGTGGAGGGGTTCTCTTTAAGTCAGGAGTGCTTTTTGTAGTTGCTGGGACACGCGAATGGTCGTTTATTTTTCGCGGTGGAGATAAGGCACACAGGGCCTATAATCTTATTATGGCTAACTTATTGCAGTCTGAAGCCAAGGGTAAGGGGTAAAATAAAAGTCCAGTAAACCGTCGATTTATCTGGTGCCTACATAATTGCAACATAGTCGTGTCGTGCTAAAAATTAAAGAGTTGGAATTTTCGATAGTAGGGAGGAATAAAATGTCAAAACCATCAAAGCAGGACATTATTTCAAAGTTAACCGAAAACAATTCGCTCGAGAATGACGAATTAAATGCATTGAAGAATTATCTTAAGTTCTCGGTTTTTGGGCTTAATATAAGAGACATTATAGCGATAATTTTAACTGTTATCATTATTGTGTCAGTTGCGTGGGCAGTGATAGAACTGTTTGAAAATATTGAGACCCAACCGGAAACGGTTACAGTCGCTGGAGCTGAGGTAGCATTTGATGTATTTCAACGAGCCAAAGATGTCTTTGCACTCCTATCGCCACTCTTAACATTGGCATTTGGGTATTGGTTGGGCGAACGTAGCGGGAATGAAGCTGCTAAAAAAGCTGAAGAAAGTCAAGAGAAGGCCGTAGAAGATAAGAAAAGAGCAGAAGAAAGGTCACACGCTATCATAGAGGAAACAAATGAACAGGTTGGGACAGCATTACAAAGCCTTAATGAAACCATAGACGCAGAATTAACCTCCCAAGCTAGAGTTGAAGAAGTTTACCGGGTAATAAACAAATTTAAACCTCAATCCGACGAGATTAATAAGCAACTGGAATTAGCAGGAACGAAAGGACAGTCAATATTTGATGCTTTGAACGAAGCACTAGCAAGTCATTAACAAACTATCTATCATTCGATGCGAAAACGCAGAATGGCTATGTTTGTCGAATATTATCTTAGCGTTGGGGCCGATTTGATAGAGGTACCACTAATTGCTTAATAGCTCGTAAAGTAATTTACACCCCCGGTAACGGTTTGGGAACGTTCGCCTAATATCATGGATGTCAAGAAGTAAACGACATTCAATCACTTATATTAGGAGAACGACTCATGACTTCCATATTTGAAGAAACCACAATAAATCGCATTTGGCTGGAGCTGTCTGTCATCCTTTCCCTGCTCATTGCCTTCATGTCCAGCCAACCAGCTAGCGCCAATGGCAATGGCATCGCCTTTGAGACGATTGTTATCCAGGCCGAAGCACAGCAGGTTGATATTGATGGCGACGGCCGTTTTGAAACCTTCTCGGCCGACTACACCGTTTATGATGATGGAACGGCCGAAGGCGTTGTCTACATCGACGATGAGCAAATTGACATTATCAAAGGCGAATTTGGTTTGACAGATGACAACACCGTTTCAGTCAGCGTAATGGCCGTCCACGAATTGGGACACACCATCGGCTTCCGCCATAATATCCAACATGCTAATTCCGGTGATAGCACCAATTGTGACGGCTGCGATTGTATCTTCTGGGATATTGATGGCGCCAGCGTCGCCCAAACATTTCAAGTTTCAGTCCAATTCTATTTTCGCTAAAACGGCCATGCTTGCAGAGGAAGCACGATAACGACACCAGGGAATACAGTTGGATTTAGGGTGTAGTCTAAAACAAAAAAGTCCGGCAGGTTCGGTGTGGAACCTGCCGGATTTTATCTTTAGTGTTAAATCGATATATTTACTTATGTTGTCATCTAGCCAATACGGTAGTTTCCAGAGCCAATCCATCTAACATTACGACTAAATGATTCAGAACGTCCCGCCCCAGCATTGCTTCGGAGTCAGCAGGCATAGCTATTACATTGACCCCAGGAATTATATGGGAGCCAATCCGAATGGTTGCAACGTAGATGTCTACCAACTCTGGTATACTTTCCCCCCAACGCATCATCATTTTTTCCAAATAAGGAGCCTTTGTTCGTTCCAGGATAGGCAATGGTAGCATAGTTGCATCGGCCCCAGAATCAAGAAGGGCTGAAATAGATTCCTCAATGAGCTCACCCTCGACGGAGCGGACAAAAATATCAAAATAAGGGGCTGGTGGCTCGTAAGCCCGATTGTATTCTTGGGAAACATTCATGAAGTTAAACGCACGAGCCTCGGGGATCGAATTCGCAAGGTCCGAACGGGTTCTTGCCTTACTTGGGTAATCAAAACAGTTTCATTTGGATATTTCTTCAGGCGACGTTTTACCAATGCCAATTGGTTGCTGTCATTGTCAACAACTTGCCCACGATACACAGCCACAAATTGACCTTTGTATTGCGCCAATAAGTTAGGATGTAAATTTTGGTAAGCAGCCATTTCCCGGTCCATCGCCTCCTGCTCTGGGTTTTCCGGCATTGGCGCAAAGCTGTTTTGGAGAACATCAACAACTAACTCATTAACGAGTCGATTTTCTGCTTGTGCCTGTTTCTCAATTTGTTTTAACACGTTATCTGGTAAAGTTACCGTTAGTTGCTCTGCCATTATCACCTTCGCCCTATTGAATGACCGATAGCCTAATACATATTATACCATAACCTGTTTGCCCTTCCCCCTGTCCAGCGATAGAATCCAAGCCACAGAAAAGGAAATCCCATGCAAGATTTGGCAGGACTAAAAGTTGGACATGCGACACGGGCTGAAAGTCATACGGGCTGCACGGTTTTTTTGTGTCCGCCGGGGGCAGTTGGGGGCGTAGATGTGCGCGGGCCTGCACCGGGCAACCGCGAAACCGTTCTACTGGCCCCCGATAAATCAGTGACAACGATAAATGCCATCTTGTTAACTGGCGGCAGCGCTTTTGGTTTGTCGGCCGCCGACGGCGTCATGCGCTATTTGGCTGAAAATGGCATTGGGCATCCGACCCCAATACGGCCGATTCCCATTGTCGCCGCCGCCGTTGTCTATGACCTATTTTTAGGCGGCGGCCAAGGCTTGCCCGACAGCGATTTAGGCTATCAAGCCTGTCTCGCCGCCGGAAATGGGCCGATTGAACAAGGCAATGTCGGCGCAGGTACAGGCGTGACCGTCGGCAAATGGGGCGGCTTGGATGGCTTCATGAAAGGAGGCTTTGGGCTGGCTTCCGTTGAGATAGATGAGGTCGTGGTCAGCGCTGCGGCCGTTGTCAACGCCGTTGGTGACGTGGTCAATGAGGACGGCACCGTATTGGCCGGGGCGCGGAATTCGGCTGGCGGCTGGAAGGTGGCCGACGACCCCTTCCGCCGTTTCCCAGAACGGCCGCCCGCCAACCTGATCACAAATACCACCCTCGTTGTCGTCTCCACCAACGCCCGCCTCGACAAAGTCCAGGCCAACCGTCTCGCCCAACGAGCGCACGACGGACTCGCCATCGCCATTCGTCCCGTCCACACCACCCACGACGGCGATACCGCCTTCGCCCTCTCCACTGGAGATATTGAGGTAGCCTTTGACATCGTGGCAAATGCGGCCGTTGATGTCGTGGCCGAGGCGATTCGGAATGGGGTGCGGCAGGCGGAGAGTGTGGTAGGAATACCAGGATTAAAGGAAAAAAATAATTAGAGGTTGACATGACAAAAAATGGAGTTTACCCAGAGGTGCCTCGGCGAGAGGTAGAAGCATTAGGGATTCGGACAAGTTATTATTATGCAGGAGAGAAGGACAAACCAGCCGTCATTTTGTTGCATGGCATGTCCACGTCAGCCGACAGCTTTCGAGAACTTATGCACCTGCTGGCCGATGATTTCCACCTCATCGCTCCCGACATTCCCGGCTTTGGCTACAGCGAAAACACCGAACCCTATACCATGATTCATCTGATAGAATGGTTGGCCGCCCTGGTCGATGCCCTAGACATACCTTCGGCCCATTATCTAGGCCATTCATTTGGCGGGACATTGGCAGTTGGTCAGGCCCTTTCCTACCCAGAAGAGGTTGAGCGGCTGGTCCTCGTTGCCCCAGCAATTTTGGTGGCTGGCAAATACCCTGATTGGCTAAAGAAAATGGGCAAAAACCTGCGGCTGGTTGAAGCCGGAATTGTGATGTCACGGGTGCTGCTAGAACGCCAAATAAGGGTCCCCTTTTATGATGCCAGCAAGATGGACGAGACGATTTGGGAGCGTCGTCGGGCAGACTACGCCAACTCCCGCGCGTCGGCCGGAGCGATGAACGCCGTCGCCTTTTATGATGTCGAGCATCGGCTGCCAGAGGTTAAGCAGCAGACAGCGCTTATTTGGGGCAAAAATGACCCGGTCGTAGACCATACCGATGCCGAAAAATTACAGGGCCGGATTCCAAACGTCCAGGTTCATAAAGTTGATAACTGTGGACATATTCCCACATTGGAAAGGCAGCGAGAGGTGTCAGGCATCATCAGGGAGTTCCTTCGATGAGCGCTGCTAACACTAAACCGATAATTTCTGTATTTGGCAGTTCAGCCCCGATACCGGGGCAAGCGGACTATGAAGAGGCGCGGCAAGTCGGCCGTCTTTTAGCCCAGGCTGGTTATGCTGTGTCCACCGGAGGCTATATGGGGACGATGGCAGCCGTCAGCCAGGGCGCGGCCGAAGCGGGTGGCTATGTGATTGGGGTGACATGCAGCCAAATAGAATCCTTCCGCGCCTTCGGCCCCAACGAATGGGTCACTGAGGAGATTCGCTATCCCACCCTCCGGGAGCGGCTGAATCATCTCGTCGAACATAACGTCGGCATGATTACCCTACCGGGCGGCATTGGCACCCTCTCCGAAATGTCACTGGCTTGGAGTTTAATTCAGGTTGGGGAGATTTCAATGCGGCCGTTAATTCTCATGGGCCAAAAATGGCAAGATACGGTTAAGGCATTTGTGCACCGACCTTATATTCATGAAGACCATGAACGCCTCATCAGAGCGGTTGCAACGCCAGCAGAAGCGGTTGCCGCCTTGCAAAAAGCCTTGGGGAAATAGTCCAAGATGGATGATGTCATATTTTTGAAGTTGGGCGGCTCCCTCATCACCGACAAGACAGGGGTTGAGGCCGTCCGAAACGATGTCCTGACTCGATTGGCGGCAGAAATTGCGGCCGCAAAAGCAGCAAACCCAAACCTGAAGCTGTTGTTGGGACATGGCAGCGGCTCCTTCGGGCATGTAGCCGCCAGTAGACATAATACCAGGCAGGGAGTGAGGTCGGCTGAAGAATGGCAGAGCTTCGCCGAAGTGAGCGCCGCCGCTGCTCGCCTGAACAAACTGGTCCGGGAAACGCTGCTGGCCGCCGGGGTGCCAACGGTGACGCTCCAGCCTTCAGCTTCGGCCGTTTGCAACAACGGCCGTATCGAACTCATGGCTGTCTCCCCGATTGACGCCGCCCTCAAAGCCGGGCTGGTGCCATTGGTCTATGGAGACGTGGCCTTCGACCGCACTATCGGCGGGACGATTATTTCGACCGAGGAAGTATTGGCCTTTATCGCTCAATATATTCGGCCGTCCTGGCTCCTCCTGGCGGGAGAGACGGCCGGAGTGCTGGATGCGAACGGCCGTCTTGTGCCGCAACTCAGCCGGGATAATCTAGCCGAAATCCAGGACGCATTAGGCGGCTCAAGAGGCACCGACGTGACCGGCGGCATGGCCAGCAAAGTCATCAACATGATCATCCTGGCCGAAAAAAATCCCGGGTTGGCCATCCGTATATTTTCTGGTCTAAAACCGGACAACCTGACGAATGCCCTCATCAACCCTGCCGGAGCATTGGGTACTCATATTTTTAACCCTGCCTGATTTTTTAACGCAGAAGCGCAGAGAAAAAGAAGCAGAGAGATTAAGGAGCGGTAACGTGTTTTGAACACGTATTTTGTTCCAGACGCAGAATTTATTCGGCGGGCAAGGGAGAATATTCCATGCGAACAGTCGTTAATGTCCTCGTAAGTACGATTGCTAGTCTTCTCGTCGCTTTTCTTCTCTTCAGGGTTCTTTTCGATAGACCCATTTTGATGCTTCGATCATACGAAAATGCTTGTTAAACGCAGAGATGCAAAAATTAACAATTAGCCATTCACGAATTCAACAATTCAACAATTTTTATGGATCGATTGGCTCTTTGAAGGGTACGGGACGAATCCCGATGCGACGTGACTGATGGACTCTGAACAACTTTTGATGTTTCGAGGGTGTTATGAAAGAATGGGTTAAGGTTCCCATAAGGCAGTATTGGCAGTTGCTGCATAGCTATCTGCGTTCGCAGTGGTGGCCGGTCCTTGTCTTGGCAATTTTGCTGCTGAGTCAAATTGCTTTGCAGTTGGTAACGCCCCAAATTCTGCGGCTCTTTATCGACACCGCCACCACCACCGCCGACCAAAGGATTTTAACCAACGCCGCCGTCCTCTTTCTGGCGGCTGGCATCGTCGGCCAGATATTAGCCATTGCCGTCACCTATTTGAGCCAACGAGTCGCCTGGACGGCAACGAACAATTTACGCTTAGACCTCATCCGTCACTGCCTCAAATTAGACCAATCCTTCCAAAAACAATATACCTCCGGCGAGCTTATCCAGCGGGTCGATGGCGATGTCAATGACCTCTCCAACTTCTTCTCCAAATTTGTCGTTCACCTTGGCGGCAATGGGTTGCTGCTGGTCGGCATTTTGGCGCTCCTTTTCCTGGAAGATTGGCGGGTAGGGATAGTCTTTACGATTTTCACGGCCGTTACCCTTGTCGTTCTCATTCGGGTTCGCAGCGCTACTGTTGCTCCCTGGACCAAAGTGCGACAGATTCAAGCTGAATTCTATGGCTTTCTGGGCGAGAAACTGAGCGGACTGGATGATATTCGGGCCAATGGGGGGAACGACTATGTCATGGGCCGTTTCTATGACTTCCTCCACCGCTGGTTCCCCCTTTTCCGGCGGGCCTGGCTGGCCGTTTCCTCCTTACAGATGTCAATGACTGGCCTCAGAGCTATTGGCAACGCCCTGGCCTTTGGGCTGGGCATTTTCCTGTGGCAGGTCGAAGGGGCTGGGATTGGCACCCTCTATCTCATTTTTCATTACACCAACCTACTATACACCCCCCTCCAAATACTGCGCTATGAATTGAATGATTTGCAGCAGGCAGAGGCCAGTATCGGCCGTATTCAAAGCCTCTTAGATGTCCAATCCAGCTTACAGGATGGCAGCGGGCCGCCACTGGAAAAAGGGCCGCTGGCCGTTCGCCTGGAAGACATCTCCTTTCACTATGACGAAGATGAGATGGTGCTTCAGCAAATCGGCCTGCATCTGGAACCGGAGCGGGTTTTGGGGTTATTGGGGCGGACTGGCAGTGGCAAATCAACCCTAGCCCGGCTCCTACTTCGGCTCTATGATACGGCCGATGGTCAGATTCGTTACAACGGCCGTCCCCTAACGGATTTGCCCATCAACAGCATCCGACATCAAGTCAGCCTAGTCACCCAGGAAGTCCAGTTATTTCAAGCGACCGTGCGGGATAATGTCACCTTTTTCGATCCGGCCGTTTCAGACGAGCGAATAACGACCATCTTGCACGAATTGGGCCTTGGGGAGTGGCTGAATGGCTTGCCCCAGGGCTTGAACACCATGCTGGCGGCGGGCAACAGTGGCCTCTCGGCCGGGCAAGCCCAACTGTTGGCGATGGCCCGCGTATTCCTGACCGACCCCGGCCTCGTCATCCTCGATGAAGCTTCCTCACGGTTAGACCCGGCCACCGAACAGTTGATGGAGCAGGCCCTCAACAAGCTGCTAGACGGCCGTACCGCCATCATCATCGCCCACCGCCTGGAAACGGTGCAGCGGGCAGATGATATTTTGATTCTGGAAAACGGCCGAATCCTAGAGTACGGGCCACGCCAACAGTTAGCCGCAGACCCCGATTCCCATTTTTCCCATCTGCTCCAAATCGGTCTGGAAGAGGTGTTGGCATGAAACCATATCAGATGATTTGGCGGCTCATCCGCTACAAACCCTGGATATATCTGGTTGACCTGATATTTTGGATTCTCATTAGTACATTGCCCATCGTTCCCGGCCTGCTCTCCAAAGCCTTCTTTGATACGATTTCGGGCGAAGCCCCATTCGAGCCTGGTTTGCCCGCCCTTATCATTTTGACCCTGATGACAGGTCTGGCTCAAATCCTGGTCAATTTCGGCGGCTTTTGGGCCGATGCCCCGGTGCGCTTTAACATCAGCAGTTTACTACGCCGAAATTTGCTGGTTCATATTTTGAATGACAGGAGCGGCAAATCAGCGTCCCGCTCCCCCGGACAGTTCCTCACCTTTTTCCGGGATGATGTCAATGAGATTGAACATGGTGTCGATTGGGTCATTGACACGATTAGCATTTCCATCTTTGCCATCGCTGCCCTGGTCATTATGCTGGGCATCAATGCTCGGATTACATTCTGGACGATTGTGCCGTTGGTCTTCATTGTCATGGGCGTTCAACTGGCAACCAGCCGCATCAAACAGTACCGTCAGGCCTCTCGACAAGCGACCGAGCGGGTCACCGGGGCCATTGGCGAGGTATTCGAGACAGTGCAAGCCATTCAAATCGCCAACGCTGAAGAGCACGTTATCGGCCATTTGAGCGGCTTAAATGATGACCGCCGCGACAGTATGGTAAAAGACCAACTGTTTAGTCAGATTCTCAACTCCTTCTTTGCCAATACAATTACATTGGGAACAGGGTTGGTCCTTTATCTATCAGCGACAGGCATTGAGGATTCCGGCTTCAGTGTCGGCGATTTTGCCCTGTTCGTCAGTTATCTTGCTTTCCTGACCGAATTCATGCACTTTTTCGGCCGTATTCTGGCCCAATACCGCCAGACTAGCGTCTCCTTTGAACGGCTGCTCTCCTTGCTAAAGGGCACACCAGATGAAACGTTGGTCACTCACCATCCTCTATACCTTGACGGCGTTGTCCCACCAGCCCCAGCGCTTGCGCTTACTGAAGCCGACCAGCCGTTGCAGCGCTTAGATGTGAAGGGCTTGAGCTACCGTTTTCCAGCCCATGAAAATGGCAAGCCCCCGGACGATGAGTCGCCCAGACTCACCGGAATTGACGGGGTAAGTTTTCAATTGGAACAGGGCAGCTTTACCGTTATTACAGGTCGCATTGGCGCAGGCAAAACAACCTTGCTGCGCCTCCTTCTTGGCTTACTACCCAAAGATAGCGGCGAAATAAGATGGAATGGTGAATTAGTTGAGCAGCCAGCCGACTTCTTTGTGCCACCTCGCACCGCTTATACGCCCCAGGTGCCGCAGTTGTTCAGCGATAGTCTGAAAGAGAATATTTTGATGGGACTGCCAGAGGAAGCAGTCGATATTGAGGGGGCAATTCATTCGGCCGTTATGGAGAATGATATTGCGGGCATGGAGCAGGGGCTTGATACCCTACTTGGCCCAAAAGGGGTGCGATTGTCCGGTGGACAGGCCCAGCGCACCGCCGCCGCTCGGATGTTTGTTCGACAACCAGCCTTGTTAATCTTCGACGACCTCTCCAGCGCCCTCGATGTGGAGACCGAGAAAAAACTCTGGCAGCGGTTGCCCACCGATAAGACCTGTGTAGTTGTCTCCCACCGCCGCTCAGTCCTGCGCCGGGCAGACCACATTCTGGTATTGAAAGACGGCCGTTTAGTCGACTCCGGCAAACTCGATGCGCTTTTAGACCGAAGTGAGGAGATGCAACACTTATGGCAAAGTCAAACTTGATGCCGATATTGAACGTTTATTTCGATTCATCTTGAATGCTTTCAATGAAGATAAGCTGTGACTGTGGCTCAAACATCACAGCGCTTTCCCCCACCAACGCATCCCATATATCGCCCATCAAATCAGCCAGGGCAACGGGGCAGCCTAACTCATTAGCCACTTGCTGAGGGGTCATGTCGTCTAGCGAAATGACATCCGGGTGGTCGAAGATGATACGGGGCAGAACGACCAAATCACCATATCCGGCCGTTTTCAACTGAGCGATAACATCTTCGGCCATGAGCAGGCCAGCAGCGGTGATGGTCTCCCCTAAACGGCCGTTAACAATCGGCTCCACTCGCACATCCACCCCCGTTATGTCAACAAATTCGGAAGCGGCCCTTTCCAACACCGGCCCAAACAAGGTGCCAGTTACCAGCGTCACAGATTGTTGAAAGTCACGCTTTTCTCGTCCAAGCTCTTCCCTAATCTCAACCTTAACCCCCTCCCAATCATCCAAAAAGCGGCGAATCATACCCAGCCCATTTTCCTGTAACTGTTGACCATCATAGGCTTCAAGGGGCGGAATTTCCCGACCGGAGACAAGATACCATTCATCAGTCGGGTAGACAAAGCGGTTGCCAAACCGTTCTTGATATTGGGGCTGGAGCGCTTCGACGTAATCGAGCGTATCGGCCGCTTCTTCGGCCGTATGGGGACGCATGGTGTACTTATGATGCTTCGTGAGGCCAACCGGCACAACGCTGATAGATTGCACTGCAGGCCAGAGAGCGGCCAACTCATTGATAGACCGTTCTAATGGTGGACCATCATTGAAATCTGGCACCACCACCAGTTGGGTATGGACCTGAATGCCCCGCTCGGCCAGCCAGCGCAGTTGGCCCATGATGTCCGGGGCGGTCTTGTTCCGCAAAAATTGGCGGCGTAGTTCCAGGTCAGTCACATGCACCGAGACATAAAGGGGTGACAGGCCCATATTCTCAATCCGCCACCAATCATGCTCGCTTAAATTAGTCAGCGTGACGAAATGGCCGAAGAGGAAAGAGTAGCGGTAGTCGTCATCCTTGATGTAGAGCGTTCGCCGAAATTTGGGCGCCATCTGCAAGACAAAGCAAAATTCGCAAAGGTTGTTGCAACGCCGGATGTCAGTGTCAAAGGTCGGATGCTCAAAATTAAGTCCCAGCGTCTGCTCATAGGCCCGTTCCGCTTCATAGAGCAAAAACTCATCCCCCCGCCGAATGAGCAGCTCCAACGCTTCTTCGGCCGCATAATACTGAACATCAATCACATCCTCAACGGTGTTATCGTTGATTGCCAACAGCTCATCACCAGGCAGCAACCCAATCTCGGCCGCAACGCTCTCCGGCTCAATCGTCAATATTTTGCCACCACTTCGGGCAGTCCAGTCAATTTCGGTGAAAAATGTCATAAGTTAGCTTGCAGTAAACAGTGACTGTTAACCGTCCACTGTCAACTGTTAACTGGCAGAAAATGCGGCAAGGCCAAAATCTCCTCCAAAATCATCTCCGGCGGCCGTTCTGTAGTATCAATCAAGATAGCATCATCTGCCGGGCGCATGGGAGAGAATTGGCGGCTGCTGTCTATCTCATCTCGCCGGATAATATCGGCCAAAATTTGTTCATAATCAGGCGCTTGACCTCGATTCAACTTTTCTTGCCAACGGCGTTTGGCCCGTTCGGCCGGAGAAGCGATGATATAGAGCTTCAAGGGGGCATCGGGCAGGACGACGGTGCCAATGTCCCGGCCAACCATCACCACCCGGCCCCGGTCTGCCAACCGTCGCTGTCGAAAGACGAGATTTTCCCGAACCTGTTGATAGGATGACACTTGAGAGACATTTTTGTCTATCTCGGCCGTTCTAATATCCCAGGTCACATCCTGAGCGTTTAGGATGGCGGTATAAAGACGGCCGTCTGCCTCCCCAGCCGCCGGAAGCACATCAATGTTTAAATTCCGGGTCAGCGTCGTCACCGCTTCCTCATCAGAAACAGCAACCCCACGCTGAAAAGCCGCCAACGTCACCGCCCGATACATGAAACCCGTATCCAAAAATAGATAATCTAGCGAACCAGCCAGCATTTTGCCGATGGTCGTCTTCCCCGAAGCAGCAGGCCCATCAATAGCGATAGCCTGTGGATATGATGAGTCAATCAAATGAAACTCCTTTCAAACTTTTGAAAGGAAATAATTAATTGTTGAATTGCTTAATTCGTGAATGGTTAATGAAAACTCTTAAACCCAATATCGGTGATTTGGAATATCCTGGGAAAGGTTCGCTTTTATATCCGTTAATAATTCACCAATTCACGAATTCACCAATTAACTATTTCTTTTCCTTTTCCTCTTTTTCTGTTTTCGTTTGTCAGACCGCTTAACAAGCTCTTTCAGCTTCCGCACTTCTTCATCACTCAAATGCTGCCATTTGCCGGGTTGTAAATTACCCAATTGAATCGGGCCGATTTCCTCCCGGATTAGCTTCGTGGCAGGATGACCGAGCAGTGCCGCCACCCGCCGAATTTGCCTTTTTCGCCCTTCCCGCATCGTCATTCGTAGCCAGGTATGGTCCTTTTGTTGGTGCAGCACCTCAATCTTAACCGGCATCGTCTGTTTGCCATCCAGCTCAACCCCTTGCCGCCAATCCTGAATGATACCATGCGCTGGCATACCTTCGATGGCGACCCGGTAAACCTTCTGGTGTTCAAAGCGAGGATGGGTCAGAATGTGAGTCAGCTTGCCATCGTTTGTCAACAGCATCAAGCCTTCGCTCTCCTTATCCAAACGGCCGACTGGATACAGATGCCCAGGCAAATCAACCATATCCCGCACAGTCGGCCGTCCTTGCGCCAACTCGTCCTCCGTCGAAGACAAAACCCCCTTTTCCTTGTTCAGCTTGATATAGATATGTTTAGAGAATTGCAGCATCTTACCATCGACCTCAATCCGGTCTTTATGCTGATTAGCCCGGTCGCCCAGGCGAGCCACCTTGCCATTAATGCGAACACGGCCGTCTGCGATAATCTTCTCATTTGTCCGCCGCGAACCAAGTCCGGCCCGGGCCATAATCTTTTGCAGCTTTTCACTCATATCGTTTCTATTGTGCGGGAATTGCTCCCATTAAACAAGCATCAGATGATTCAATCCGGTCAGTAATCTCTGAATAGTCATAAGCCTTGTTCCACACCACAAAGAAAGTTTTATCTGGTAAAAGCTCAAAATCTGTCTCAAAGTAGCTGTTGAACAAGATGCGAAATATGTTGACCGGGGTGATTGAATCGTAGAATTGGGCTTTGGAATCAGGTGTGAGAACAGCCACAAAATTTGAAGCCCTTTCTTTTAGACAACCATTATCTTCTAGTTTTGTCCACTGAAGGAATGCCCCAGAACCATGGTCAGATTGGATGACGATAATAGGTTTTGATTGGGATTGGATAAGAATCTGGTCAACACTCTCAAGAAGTAGTTTGTTAACATAAGTAATTTGGTTTCGATAACCTTCAAGATACTCTGCCGTCGTTCCTGGAAAATCTGTGCCATCGCCAATAGTGTGCGGGTAATCAGGTTGGGTGGCTTCTCCGTTTGGGCCAAATACAAATGGCGGATGGGGCGAGACGATATGGGCAAAGACAAATTTTGGAGAAGCTATCTCTGGAACGCTGTTGGCAAGGCTGTCAAACGAAAATCGAACCCTATCCCGCTGTGGCGCATACTGTAAGCCGTCTTCTAGCAAACGACCGGGCCGAACAAAATAACGGCCGATCGGCGTAAGTTGAAGCGTTAATGTTTCAAACTCGTTAATGCCCCGGAAAGCGCTAGAAAGATAATGATCAACCCGGCGAATCTCCGTATTTTCATAGCCACTCGAAATCGTGATCGTTTCATAATTGAGCTTTTTCAAGAATAGGTCAACCTGGTTGTTTTGAACCATATTGCTTAGCGGGGTCAAATTCCTAGAATCAATTCCCTCATCCTGGGCAACTTTATCCAGGTATTGTAGATTTAAGGAGGATGCCAAAGAAGGGACAGTGCTAATATAGTTGGTATGGCTGTTCGAGGCCACAAAGAAGCCCCGCTCTGTCAGCTCATCAATGAAGGGGCTGTTATCATATTGAAAAACGGCCGATAAAATATCGGCTCTAGCATAACCATCAAGGACAATATAATAAATGTCAGGCCGAAAAGAAGTGGAAAAGGCACTGTCCGGTATTTCCAACGAACTATTCAAGGGAACGGCTGGGCTGCGGTTTTCAATTAGGTAGGAGCCAAAAGTGTAAAGCGGCAAGAGCAGCATGACCGAACTGATGATATTCAAATTGAAGGTCAACCGCTCTGGGTTTTTGAGTCGAAACCAGATGAATAAGACCAGCCCAATTAATACAATCAAAAAGGCGGCCGAGGTCAGCGCATAATTTATATCGGTACTTTCAATCTTGGTTATATTCGCAAATACATTGTAAAGGTGACCATATGACAAGAAGCCAAATAAGAACAGGGCGATAACCAGGGCAGCTCGATGCCATTGGCCTGTCACTAACCCCACAAAGAGCAGCAGCCCCCCGCCAACGGCTAACACCAAAAGGATCGTTCGCAACCCTTCCACCGGAGCTAACTGATTAATATTTGCTGATAAGCGGGAGACAATGGGCAAAATGGCGATAAAGAAGATGTAAAAAGGTGACCTGAGTACGCGCCCCATCCTTACCCTCGACGCATCAAATAGAGAGTTCGCAAGGTGTCTGGGATGGGAGTTACTAGCTCAATCTGGAAGTAACGACTGAATGCCTGTTCAAAGTCCGCTTGAGTATAGTCGGAAAAAATGTCTTCCCTCGCTACCAGGAGCTGAATAACTTGGCTGTCTTCTATCGGAACAAATTCAATAATTAACGTTTGGCCTAATGAGGCTAGGAATTCTGCAATTTGGTCCAGCGGTAGATTGTTGGTAATCGCCAGATGATGTACCAGGGCCAGCGCCATTACTGTATCGGCCGTTGTTCGCTCAACAAGCGAATCCCGCTCCGTGTTTCGCCAGCCAATGGCTGGAGTCGGATTGGTCAAGTCCAGCAGCAGAGGCAGCAAATGTTGGTCTTTCTCCTGCCGCATTCGGCGATAATTCCGCTCGACTGCGCTTGGATCCATATCAAACGAAATCGTCTCAATTCCCTGCTGGCTGGCCAGGCGGCTGAATCGGCCAGTGTTGGCCCCCAAATCCCAAACAACAGTCGGCTTTGCGACCATCAAAAATTGGCCCACAAGGGCCTCCTTCTGAGCCATTGCCGAATCGGTATAGTTATTATCATCTTCATATTCAGCCCAGGCCGTGCCGCCCGCTTTCCAGGACAGCTTTTTCACCGTCTGAGAGAGACTATCAATGATGCCCATAAACGAATTGCGGCCCATCGGCCGGGTGGCCTCTGGCTCCTTCACATTCCGACCCGCATACCGCTTCTGGGCAGAGGCATGAAGGTGAATGTGGGATAAAATGCCAAAGGAAAGACGGCTGCGCCAGGGCAGCAGTTCACTCGCTAAATCGAGGGGAATGCCGTCAATGTAGCTTTTGAACAGCTCTCCCAGCCGTATATCCCGCCAAGCCATTAAAGCCAGGGGCGCTAGGAAGTGCTGACAAAATTGACGATAGGCAACCCACGGCCGTCCTTCCTGATAAGGTTCAAAAGAAAGGGTGTCAATGAGAATCGGCCGTCCGCCCCGAAACTGTATATTAAAGGCGCTGGCATCTTTGAGCGACATATCGAAAGCCATAGCCCGACGCTGAATCGCTAAGGTCGTTAAAGCCGCGCTCTTCAGTTGACTAAAACTCCACTCATAAGGATACGAGATAAAAGGGATGCGCTCCGGTTCAATCACCTTGAAAGCAGAAGCAGGGTCGGCTGCCTCCATGTCGACTTCTTGATGGGGAATAAGCAGCCTTTTCTTAACCAAAGCCTCATAGAGGCCAGAAGTCATTAGCTGCTCATAAGGCGCCTGGTAAAGGGTATTGATTTGTCGGAATAATCGGCCGTCTTCCGCCCGAAAAAGAAACCCGCTTGGGTCGCGGAAAGAGGCCGCAAGTTGCCCATCAGCCGTCGAAGTCATCGTCTTCGTATTGCTCCATATCAGGGTCAGTGAGCGCTGGGTTAACCTCTGTTTCTCGTCCCAGCAAGTTATTTATAAAAAGTTTGATTCGCCCCCAAAAAGTTCTAACGACCAATGCCAGCCCAACCACGCCGCCGATGAGCAGTTGGATGATGAAGCTTCCAGAACCAGGGTCAAGATAGGCAGCGATGTCACTGGTAGGTGATAGGAGTGAAATCAGATATACAAACATATTATTCCTCTTCTTCGTACTCCTGAGAATTGACAACTTGGGAAATGGCCTCTAGTAAAGGCAAGTTTTCTTCAAGTGGGTCTTCATCAAGGGGGGGCAGGTCATCAATCGAGCCAAGGCCAAAATGTTGTAAGAACTCTGGGGTCGTGCCATATAAGATGGGGCGGCCGGGCGTTTCCATACGGCCGATTTCTTCAATCAACCCCTGGCTCAACAAGGTCCGCAGCGAGCTGTCCGAGTTTACGCCTCGAATCTGGTCAACTTGGGGCCGGGTGACCGGCTGCAAGAAGCCGATGATAGACAAGACCTCTAAAGCGGCCTGACTTAATCGAGTGGTCGATTCCAAGCCTAAGAACCGCTCCACGGCCGCGCTATTTTCCGGGGCCGTCGTTAACTGCACCGAACTACCACTCCACTGTAATCGCAATCCTCGCTGTCGATAATCAGATTCTAATTCAGCCAGCAATTTTGAAACGGCCGTCGGCGTAATCTCTAAAGCCGTCGCCAGTCGTCCCGTAGAAACAGGCCCACTCGCAACGAAAAGAATACTCTCAATTAAGGCGGTTGTGTTTTCGACTGTTATTGCATCGTCATTCATAAACTGTTTAATACGGTGTATGAATAATGATTTGTGAATGGCGCTTTGACTGTTTTGAATAATGAAGTTGGTTTCTAAACACTTCACAATTCGTTAATCATAATTCACAATTCATTATTTCTTTTTCCTCTGTTATACTAAAGCCAAACCAGTCGATTATACCTCTACCCACTTACAAATTGCGAATACTAAGAATGAGAAAATATAACCAATGAACCCTGAAACAATTCAAGCCTTAGACCATGCCAGAGAAAACCGGGAAAGACACTTAGAAGAGCTAAAAGCCTTTTTGCGAATTCCCAGCGTCGGCACCCAGCCAGAGCGTAAAGATGAGACCGAAGCGGCCGCAGATTGGCTGGCCGAAGCGATGCAAGAAGCCGGTTTAGAGAATGTTCAAGTTATTCCAACCAAAGGTATGCCCCTGGTCTACAGCGATTGGCTCCACGCTGGCCCCGAAGCGCCAACCCTCCTAATCTATGGTCATTACGATGTCCAGCCCGCCGACCCCCTCTATCTGTGGGATACCCCGCCCTTTGAGCCAACAATCAAGGAGGACGACTATATTTATGCGCGTGGTTCTTCCGATGATAAAGGGCAAGCCTACATTGCAGTCAAGGCGGTAGAGGCATTTCTTGAAACCAACGGCCGTTTACCCCTCAATGTCAAATTCCTGGTCGAAGGAGAAGAGGAAGCGGGCGGCGAAAGTTTGGGCGAATTTGTACCAGAGAATGGCGATTTTTTGAAAGCTGATGTCGCCTTAGTCTCCGACACTCACATCCTTTCGCCCGACCAACCAGCCATTGTCTATGGGCTGCGGGGCATGTGCTATGTCTTCCTTGACGTGACCGGGCCGCGCCGGGATTTGCATTCTGGCTCCTTCGGGGGCGGGGTTGATAATCCGCTCAACGCAATGAGCCATATCATTGCCAGCTTGAAGGACAAAGACGGCCGTATTCAAATTCCAGGCTTCTATGACGCTGTTCGGCCGCTTTCAGATGAAGAACGCCAACTGCTCGCCAAACATCCCTTCAACGAAGAAGCGTGGCTCAGCGAAAATGGCGCTCCACGAAGCTGGGGCGAACCGGAATATACCCTAGTCGAACGGCTGGGCGCTCGACCCACCCTCGATGTCAATGGCATCGTCGGCGGCTATACCGGCGAAGGCATGAAAACAGTTTTACCCGCCAATGTCCACGCCAAAATCTCCATGCGTCTTGTGCCAGACCAAAAGCCGAAAGAGGTCTTCGAGCTTCTTAAAGCCTACATTAAAAAAATCGCCCCGCCCTCTGTCCGCGTTCGCTGCCAGTTCATGCACGGCGCTCCCGCCAGCATCACCGACTATAAGATTCCGGCCATTCAAGCGGCAGCAACGGCATACGAGAAAGTCTTCGGCAACGAGCCAGTCTACATCCGTGAGGGCGGCTCCATCCCCGTTGTCGGTCTCTTCCAAGAGCATCTCGGCCTCGAAACCGTCCTCATGGGCTTTGGCCTGCCCGACGACCGTATCCACTCCCCCAATGAACGCTTCTACCTGCCCAACTTCTTCAAAGGCATCGAAACAGTCATCAACTTTTTTGATAAATATGGGAATAACAACAAGTAACCCTTTAGTGATTCTAAAAGAAAACTAGCCACGAATGAACACAAATTTACACGAATGATAATTAAAAATTCGTGGCAATTCGTTTAATTCGTGGCTCCTGTTTTAACGGCCGCTTACTACATCTCCATCCCCAACAGCCACAGCATGAGGCATCGCGGCCGTATTAAAAGCCACCCCCACATTGAAGCGATTATCAATGGCAATCAGCCCGCCAACCCCTTGGACGCGCTCTTCCAACAGTTCAATTGCCGTCTCGCACGCCTTCTGAGCCGATAAACCAGCCGCCACAAAATCACAGACCTGTTTGCTAATCAATATCTTCATCAACGCTTCGCCATAGCCGGTGGCGCTGACCGCCGCCGTCCAATTATCAGCGTAGCCACCAGAGCCAACCAAAGGACTATCCCCCACCCGCCCCGGCTTTTTCTTGCGCGTTCCGCCAGTTGAGGTTGCAACGGCCAGATTACCATGAACGTCCAAAGCCACTGCTCCGACCGTGTCGCCCATCGAGCCAGGTTCGGTGAATACCTCAACTGTTTGGTAATTCGGCCGTTCCTTCAAATTCAAATATCGTTCCCGCTCTTTGCCAACCATCAACGTTTCCACCGAGCAGCGGGGAAAGTCAATTGCGTCGGCAAAGGCATCTGCCCCCCGCCCAACAAAGAAATTATGCTCGCTCTCCGTCATCACTTTCCGGGCCAGACTGATGGGATGGCGCACCCGTTGAACGGCCGCAACCGCCCCCAAATCTAAGCTGGCTCCATCCATAATCAAGGCATCCATCTCAACTTCACCTTGCGAATTAAGATAGCTGCCCACCCCAGCATCCAGCACAGGTGAATCTTCCAGGATATTGACCGCTTTTTCAACGGCATCAAGGGCCGACCCTCCAGCCAGTAAGATAGATTGAGCGGCTGAAGCGGCCGTTTCACAAGCAGCAATCCCCTCCACTAATCTGTCAGAATCCAATTTCCAGGCCCCCGCCCCGCCATGAACGACGATGATAGACTTGTTCACCCCGCCATTGTCCGAATACTCGCTCAAGCCCCGCCCCGCGCCAACACAACGATATCTAAGACCAGGAAGGAGACCAGCAGCAGGAAAGCGGGTGCAGCCAAAGCCATATACCGCCAACGGTGGCTGTAATTAGTGCGCCACATCCGCCGCAAGCTGGTTACAATAGCGATAATGGCGAATATGTTAACCGCCATCGTCAATCCTAAGGCCCAACTCGCCGCCAGGCCAATAATCGGCAGCACGAATGGCAGTACCATATATTGCAGAATGCAGCGAACGGCCGAAAAAGCCAACGAGTAACCCATCAGCTTCTCTGGCTTTTTGTCCGGGTCAGTCTGTTCGGCCGTAATTTCTGGTTGGACGAAGAGAATACGGCCGATAATGGGGTCAAGACGAGTCAAAGTGTTTTCCATGCCCTGATTTTATGCCATTTGAAATGAGGAAACAACTCCAGTGTTCCGCCAAACACATATTGTCGAATAAGCGAAACTGCCGGAACACGATGCACTAGCTCGACTTTTGTTTTCCACTCTTCTAATACAGTTGATTCCCCTCAAACCCAGGCAAACCAACTCCTATCCCTTTTGTCAAATAAGCTTTTATTTTCTGCCTAGCATCTAATCAAATTTTTCATTCTCTTCCGGTGCGGGTGAAATCAGCACTTTATCCACTCGCTTCCCATCCATATCTACCACCTCAAATCGAAAACCACCCCAACCAAAATGAGCGCCCGAAACCGGAACCTCCCCTAGTATATAGACAATGAATCCACCCAGCGTATGGTATTTGCCCTCTCCTGGCAGAGCTTTAGCATCAAACTCATTCCGAAAATCAGGAATCGTCAATAGGCCATCGACTAGCCAGGAACCATCTTCTCGCTTAATGATTGGAGGTTCCTCAATTTCATCCAGGGTGGGAATATCACCCACAATGGCCTCCAGGATATCAATTAGCGTCACCAGTCCTTCAATACCACCATATTCATCAACTACTAGCGTTATATGCATGCCGTTCTTCTTGAATTGTTCCAGCGCTTTTATAGCTGGCATACTTTCTGGCGAAAATAGCGGCTCCCGCATCATATCCCGGATATTCGTACGCTCAGTGGATACGTAGCTGGTCAGCAAATCCTTGGCATGAACTATACCCAAAACATGGTCGATTTCGCCATCGCAAACTAACAGACGGGTATGGTTGGTTTCACTTAGAATCTTTCTTGTTTCTTCGTCAGAGGCGTTCAGGTCGAGCCAAACAATTTCCATTCGGGGGGTCATTAACCCCCCTAGCTGGCGGTCTCCAAATCGAAAAATGCTTTCGACCATTTCCCGTTCTGCCTCTTCGATAATGCCAGCTCGGGCACTCTGCTCGGCCATCAACTTAATATCTTCCTCGGAGGCGCTGGTATCAATTTTTGTTGGAATCTGGAGCAAAGCCAGGACACCATCTGTAACAGCGCTTAATAAGCGAACAATAGGAGCCGCAACAGTTGACAGAAATTGCATCGGCATTGCTATAAGGATCGCGATTCGCTCTGGATATTGGAGGGCAAGCCGCTTTGGGACAAGCTCGCCCATGACAACCGATAGAAAGGTAATGGAGCCGATGATGAATATTAGACTGACGGTGTTAGCATAACGGCCGATTACAGGTATATCCTCAATCAAAACCGCCAACACGCCAGAAATATTCGCGCCCCCAAATGCACCAGCAATGATACTAACCAGGGTAATACCCACCTGTACGGTAGACAAGAATTGGTTAGGATGCTCGGCCATCTCCATCGCATCGACCGCGCGACGGCTGCCATTGTCCGCCATCTGTTGCAGCCGAACAGGTCGGGCCGCAACCACCGCAATTTCGGACATAGCGAAAAGCCCATTCAAGCCGATCAGGAAAAGGATAACAGCTATATTAATCAGTATTTCAGGCATGTGAACATTATAGCACAGGACATTAGTTCTTGTTTTGAGCAAACGCTAAAATCTGCTTTAGGTTGGCCGAAAATGGCCCCAATTAATGTTGTTCCATTACCTACCAGTCGTTCCTACTTTATGTTGTTCGTGTTTGTTATAATAGAGGTTATGGATCAAAATAAAATTCGTAACTTTTGTATCATTGCCCACATCGACCATGGAAAGTCTACGTTAGCTGACCGTTTGTTGCAGTTGACAGACACTATTTCTGAGCGGGAGATGCAAGAACAGGTCTTGGATGATATGGACCTGGAACGGGAGAAAGGGGTCACCATTAAAGCTTCGGCCGTTCGGATGAACTACACCAGCAGCGACGGCGAAACCTACCTGATGAACCTCATCGACACCCCCGGCCATGTCGATTTCACCTACGAAGTCAGCCGCGCCCTCCAAAGCTGTGAAGGGGCCGTGCTGGTCGTCGATGCCACCCAAGGTATAGAAGCCCAGACCTTAGCCAACCTCTATCTAGCCCTCGATGCCGATTTGGAGCTGGTTCCGGTCATCAACAAGATTGATTTACCCGCCGCCATTCCAGATATTGTGGCCGAGGAGGTCGAGAATCTAATCGGTATTCCGGCCGAAGATGTCATCCCCATCAGCGCCAAGATGGGAACCAATGTCGAGCAGGTTCTGGAAGCCGTTATCAAACACGTTCCCCCGCCCAAAGGTGAGCCGGAAGAGCCGTTCCGGGCCCTCGTCTTCGACTCCCACTACGACTCTTATAAGGGCGTTATCGCCTACGTTCGGGTCTTTGAAGGCTCGATTAAGGATCGGGATTGGGTCAAGGTCATGTCCAATGAAGTCGAGGTCGAACCGATTGAAATCGGCGTGTTCCAGCCCCGTATGAAACGAGTCAAGGAACTTAAGGCGGGCGAAGTGGGCTATATCGCCACCGGCCTAAAGACCGTTCGTGAATGCGGCGTCGGCGACACGATTACCTTACGTGACCGACCCGCTCAGGAACCGCTGCCCGGTTACAAAAAGGCCAAACCGATGGTCTATGCTGGCTTTTTCCCGACCGAGGGCGAAGATTACCAACTCCTCAAAGAAGCGTTGGAGAAGTTGCAGCTTAATGATGCCGCCCTCATCTATGAACCGGAAACGTCGAACGCCTTGAACTTCGGTTTTCGCTGTGGTTTCCTGGGGCTTTTCCACATGGAAATTATCCAAGAACGATTGGAACGAGAATATGACCTCGACATCGTCGCCACCGCCCCCAGCGTTCGCTATGAAGTGGAAATGGCCCACACCGGGGAAGTGGTAATGATTGAAAGTCCGGCCGAACTGCCAGACCCCAGCCAGATTGAATCGGTGCGCGAACCCTGGATGAACGTCCAGATTTTCACCCCCGACGACTATTATGGGGTGATTATGGAGCTGGTCATGAAAAAACGGGGCATATTGGCCGGGCAAGAATACCCAGCCCCTGGCCGCGTTATTTTGAAATATGAGATTCCGCTAGCCGAGATTGTGGTCGATTTCTATGATAAATTGAAGAGCGGCACCAAAGGCTATGCCTCAATGGATTATGACTTCATCGGATATCGACCGTCTCACTTAGTCAAGCTCGATATCCTGGTCAATCGCTCTCCGGTCGATGCCCTCGCCATGATCGTCCACAGCGACGATTCTTACCACCGGGGCCAGAAGATGGTCACCGCTCTGCGGAAGTTGATTCCCCGCCAGATGTTTGAGGTGCCAATTCAAGCCGCCGTCGGTAACAAAGTTATCAGCCGGGCCAATGTCAAAGCCTTGCGAAAAGATGTGCTTGCCAAGTGCTATGGGGGTGATGTCTCCCGTAAGCGAAAATTGCTCGAAAAGCAGAAGAAAGGCAAGAAGCGGATGAAGATGATTGGCAACGTCGAAGTGCCCCAAGAGGCGTTTATGGCAGTTCTGCAGCTGGGCGATGATTAATAATTAATTGCTGAATGGCGGTAAAAAGCGCCGCTTATGAATTGGTGAATTGTTAATTACTCAAGAGTCAGATTTCATTAAAAATTCACGAATTAAACAATTCAGCAATTAATTATTTCCTTTAAGAAAGGAAGTAATTTTGAGTTTACTTACTAAGAAAATTAGTAAAGGTCGTTCTCTCCGTGTCAGATATTTCCTAAAGTATCTGGCACGTTTTATTGTCTACACGGCCGTCTTCCTCCTCCTCCTCATCGGCTGTACTCAAGCATCCACGCCAGTTGCCAGCCAGCCAGAGATAGCAACAGCCGAACCCACCCAAACGGCCGTTGCCGACCCTGAAACAACGCCAACACCAAGTACAACTCCTTTACCCGAACCACCATCCCTAACCCCCATTCCACCCACCCACAGCCCCACGCCGACCCCAACCTTCACCCCCTCACCCACGCCGCCCATCACCCCAACCCCCCGGCGATTGAATGGCATATTAATGGTCAACGTCATCGTCATGCCAACGGCCGTTCAGGAGAACGTGAGAGCGATTTATGATCGGGGCCAGGAACTCGGCCGTAATCCCAACGCCTTCTCCAAAATAGGAGACAGTACCATTGAATCCATCAACTTCTTCGCCCGCTTCGATGGGGCCGATGGACAAGAGACGTATGATTTAGGGGATTATGCCTATTTAGAACGGGTAATCGACTATTATGGTGGCTCATTCGGCCGGGAAGGGTATGCGCTCGTTCGGGGCCTAAATACCTGGTCAATATTCGATCCCTTTTGGGCCGACGACGAGGCCTGTCTAGGTGGGGAAACGGTTATCGACTGCGAGTTCCGCCTCCATAATCCCAGCATTGTGCTCATCCGCCTTGGGTCAAACGACCGCTCGCCCGAATTATTCGACGAGAATTTACGGATGATAGTCGCCCATTCAATTGAGCAAGGCGTCGTGCCCATCCTCGCAACCCGACCTGACCAAACCGAAGAACAAGACGATATGATTAACGCCAGTATTCGAGACATTGCCGCCGAATTTGATGTGCCTTTGTGGGAGTTGGGCAAGGTGCTAGCAACCATCCCCAACGCCGGGGTCTCCACCGATGGCGTGCATCTAACCCCTTATTATTCCTATGATTTCACCGCCGAAGAAGCCTTTGAACGCGGAAACGCCCTCCAAAATCTGACCGGACTGTTAGCCCTCGATACCGTTCTCCAACTGTTGCAAAGGTAGGTTAATTGTGATGAAAACGCTTCAGAAAAAGATTAGCAACGAATTGACACAAATTTGCACGAATTACAGGTCAAAAATTAGTGATAATTCGTGTAATTCGTGTAATTCGTGGCTCCTATTGTGAGTCAAAAATGACCATTTATAGGCGGCTAGTTTGGCCCTTGTTGGCTCGAATGGATGCCGAACAGGTACATGAGCGAACGCTTGAAGCTCTCTCCTTTGCTCAAGGCAACCGATTGGGACAAGCGGCACTGCGACGAATTAGCGGCCCTATTCCCCACCAACCCGTTCAAGCCTTTGGCCTGACCTTTCCCAATCTTCTCGGTGTCGCCGCCGGATTTGACAAAGATGTACAAGTCGCCGCCGGATTAGGGTTATTGGGCTTTGGCCATATCGAAGTCGGTACATTGACTCCCAAGCCGCAATCAGGCAATCCCCGCCCTCGCGTCTTTCGCTTGAAGCAAGATACGGCCGTTATTAATCGCATGGGTTTCCCCAATGGTGGGGTTGAAACGGCCGTCCCTCGCCTCAAAGCTTTACATAACACAGATAGAAAATTCATCTTAGGCGTTAGTCTCGGCAAACAAAAGGAGACGCCATTGGCCGAAGCCGTTCAAGATTATCTGACGGTAATGGAGCAAGTCTATTCGTATAGCGACTATCTGGCTGTCAATGTCAGCTCCCCAAACACCCCCGGCTTGCGCCAGTTGCAAGGCGGCAATTATTTAAGCCACCTGCTAAAAACGCTCCAAACGGAGGGACAGCAGTTGGCCGGACAACACGCCATCAAGCCCCGGCCCTTACTCCTAAAAATCGCTCCCGATTTAGCTTGGGCCGAGCTAGACAGCATATTGCAAGCCGCCCAAGATACGGAAGCCAACGGCATCATCGCCACCAATACCACCATTAGCCGTGAGGGATTGGTTAGCGGCAATCGGGCTGAAACAGGCGGGTTGAGTGGACGGCCGTTACAAGCCAAAAGCAACGCCATTATCGCCTACATCACCAAACAGATGGGCGACAAGCTGCCAATCATTGGGGTGGGTGGGGTCTTCAATAAGGCCGATGTTCAGGCCAAATTAGATGCCGGGGCCGTCCTCGTGCAGCTCTACACCGGGCTGGTCTATGAAGGGCCAGGCATAGCTAGACGAATATTGTCCAAATAGGGCTAGGGCGAGGTGAATGGGATGTGGAGGGCGAGCCAGATAACTTGACCCGCCCGGTCGCCCAGAATGATAGTTTGGCCGTCCGCTGTCAAGGCCGCACACTCTAAAGGTTGGTCGAGATTGAAGGCGTCTAATTCCCGCAAATCTTCCCCATCCCAAACAATGACCAGGCCATCGTCCCCCACTGAGATAATGTAACGGCCGTCCGGTGTCGTCAATAGTCCATTCACCCAACCAGTATGCCTCTCTATGCCCACTATCTCTTCCCTTTTTTCCATATCCAGCAAAGAAACAATTTGATAGGAGCCAAGAACGATGGTTTTCTTATCCAGCAAAAAGGCGACAGATTGAATAATATCACCTAATTCGTCATACCCTGCTGCCTGTTCGGCCGTTTCCAGATTCCAAACGATGACCGATTCATCTTCTGAACCGGAGACGGCCAGCTTGCCGTCGGGGGACAAGGCCACATCCATAACCGATTCATCATGGCCTATTAATTGGTGGGACTCTTTCCAGGTGGTCAAGTCCCATAGTGATAATTCATCAATATAGGATGCTGACACGGCCTGTTTGCCATCGGGAAGGAAAACGATAGTGTGATGACTTTCACCATTGCCAGCCAACGTTTCCTCCATTTGGCCGCTGTCCAAATTCCAATAGGTCATTCCCAACGCCTCGATAGAGGCCAATGCCCCGCGACCGTCCGGCGTGACGGCAACGGCCGTAATCTCTGCATCGCCATCCCCTAACGTCTTTTCCAAAGCGCCGTTTTCGAGCTTCCAGACCATCATTTTCCCGTCATAGGAGACCGAAACAGCCCGCCCCGCCCCATCCTCATAACCGCCTGCAACAGCCACCGCCTCAACTGCTCCACTATGTTGGTTCAGTCGTTTCACCTCCGGCTTCTTTCCTAGCTCCCAGACCTTGATGTTATTATCAGCTGAAGCGGAGATAGCCATACTTCCGTCCGGGGTAATGATTACCTCGTTTACAGCGTGGAAATGGTCGTGCATTGTTCCTTCTTCAAGGCCAGTTTCAACGTTCCAAATTTTCAAAGTTTGGTCTTGGGAAGCGGTGATAATACGACGGCCGTCCGGGGTCAGGGCCAGGGCCTCGATACTCTTATTATGGCCGGTTAAGGTTTGTTGGCATTCTCCAGTGTCGATATCCCAGATTTTCACCGTTTGGTCCCAACTGACCGACACCAGATGACGGCCGTCCGGCATAACGGCCAGGTCATTTATCATCGCCTCGTGCGCTTCCCATTCCCTGATTCGTTCCCCTGTTTCAAGCGCCCAAATTGTTATCATTCTCTGGTGCGAGCCAGAAATAATTTTTGTTCCGTCCGGGGTCAGGGTAATGGCTTTTACTTCGGCATCCTGACCCTTTAGCGTTCGCACTTCTGTTCCGGTTTCCAGGTCCCATATTTTGAGCGAGTTGTCATCGGATGCAGAAACAAGGAAACGGCCGTTCGGGGATACAACCAGATCGGTCACGCTATTGATAGTGTCAGACAATGTCCGTTCATGTTCGCCAGTTCTGAAATTCCAGAGGTCTATTTTGCCGCTCCGACTGCCCGAAATAACTTGCTTGCCATTTGGGCTGAAGGCCAGCACATCAATATAAATGTGCCCAAAGGAAATAGTCCGCTCAATCCGTCCCGTTCCGAGATTCCAGACCTTAGCGGGCGAGTTGAAACTGGTCGAAAGAAGGCGGCTGCCGTCTGGCGTCAGCGCAATAATCATTAAATTATGATCAGGATGGTTTGACATCGTGCGGATGAGGGGACCGCCGGCCTGGGTCAGACACGGCCGAATCGGCGATAACCAAACATCATTTCGCCAGCTATCCGCGTGCTTGCATAAAGCCTGTATTGCCACATCCTCAAAAGACAGCAGACGACCACGCAACTGTCCACCTAATTGATATTTATCATCCCCAAGGACATGGGCCGAAAGTTGGAGAGCGCTTTCGACAAGTTCATGGGGAGACAGGGCCTCTTCGACACTGTTTTCAGGAGCAGACTCTGACGACGCTAACATTTCAAAATCGGCCAGGAGAAGATTAATGCCAGTGGCGTTGAGTTTGGCCCAAAGATAGTCGAAGTCGAGCAGCAGGCTGTTCAGGTCGGCCGTTTTTCCACTTTCCTTCAAATGATAGGCTAGAAACTGGAAATAGTAGCCATCGTTGGGACCAGTGGGCCAGTCGGCGGTTGGGTTGTAGGCATCGAGGAGCGTTTGGTGGAGGGATAGGATGCCGTCCCCCCAATCATCAAGCAGATATTGGCGGATAACGTCATGGAGGCGAATGGTTTGGCTGTCGTACTGTAGAAGAAGAGAACAGGTATCATAAAGCTCCAGGCACAACTCTTGTGTTGCAAATTCATCAAAGCCCCCGGTGTGGCTCCATAAGGTGGTTACGGCCGAAATTGGAATATCCATATCCTCTGGAAAGACAGCCAGCTCCTTGAAACGGGCCTGTTTTACATCGGCGAGTTTGTCCAGGCTGACGGCCATCGTTGCCGCGACAGCATCATTTCGCTGCGCCACATTTTGGGCGTCAAAAGCAGTCAGTCCGTGCCGTTCCAGCAAAGTCTCAACATATTCAATAGCCATCTCTAGACCAATATGTTTACTTCGCCTGAATAAGGCCCCATTGGCTAGCTTCAACAACAGAGGCCACTCACCCAACCGATTGCCTAACGCTTCCAGGGACGGTTGAAACGGCTGCCAATCCGGCAGCCTTCTAACCAGAGTCGCTAAGGCTTCTTCATTCTGCATCGCTTCAACAGCCACCTCTTTCGTATCGGCGGGTAGGGTGGCTGGGCTGCGAGTGGTGATGAGGCGGGTGGTGGCCGGACTGCCGCGCAAGAAGGGCGTGGCGTGGCGATGGTTCCAGAGGTCGTCGATGACGAGCAAGCAGCATTTGTCGGCCAGGGCGTTAGATAGCTCGGCGGCGGCGGCATTAAGGTCAACTAGAGCGGGGTTGTTATCGGTAAGATGGTAGGTGAGGGCATTGACTTTACCAGGGAGATTGTCAGGGTGTTCGCCAAGTTCGACCCAAAGAATGCCATCCGGGTAGGCAGCTTGGATGTCCGGGTCATAGCAGAGGGCTTGAGCCAGAGTAGTTTTTCCAAAGCCGCCTGCTCCTCGAAGGGCGGCGGTGGCCGAGATGGCCACTTGGTTGGTCGGTTGATTGATAAGAAGGGCTTTGAGAGCGTTGTACTCTTTCGGCCGTTCTACAAAAAATGTCGGCGGCGGAGCCATGTTAATGTAATCCGGCCGTTTCCGAACAGCGCCATAGTTATAAATGTTAACGGTCGCTGTCCCATCCCCAACAACGATGGCCGAATGAGAAATGTTCTCGAAATTGAGGCCCCCAGAGATATTTTCGTAATCGTTACTTTGTGCTGAAATGCTGTTCTCGCCTTGGCCCGACATGGAGGAATTTTAACAGAAAATGGTAGGCTGGTGAAGGTATCAAGCCAGCCTGTTGCCAATTATTGCTTGTGAGCCTTACCCTGCTAACGGCCAAAAGATTGGTAAAACCAACAACACGACGACTAATACAACAATGGTAAGCGGAATCCCAACCTTTATATAATCCGAGAAGCGGTAGCCGCCTGGGCCCATCACGAGGACATTTGCCGGATGGCCGACCGGACTCATGAAGCTGGCGGAAGCGGCAATCGCTACGACCATCATTAAGGCGTGGGGAGAGAGACTTAGGTCAACGGCCGTATTTATGGCGATTGGGGCCATCAACACCGTCACCACCGGATTGGGCATAAACTGGGAGGCAACCGAGGTCAGCACAAAAAGGCCCGCTATCAGGGCTGTGGTTCCCATCCCGCCCACCGCCGACACCATCCCCTCTGCCAAAAATTGGGCTGCCCCGGTCTGTTCCATCGCAATTCCCAGCGGCAGCATTCCGGCAATCAAAAAGACCGCCCGCCAATCAATCTGCTGATAGGCTTCCTCCATCTTCAGGCAGCCAGCCAACACCATAAAAGCCGCGCCAGCCACCGCCGCAATCGAAATTGGCAGCCAGCCCACCAAGACCGTCAACACCACCGCCCCCATGATTATCACCGCCAGTGGCGCTTTCTCCTTCCGGGGCGCCTCTTCCAATTCTCCACCCAACACCAGATAATCAGGCTCATCACTTAATACCTTAATCTTCTCTCGCGGCCCATACACCAAAAATGCATCCCCAAATTGGAGTGGGATGTCTCCCAAATCAGTCCGAAAGGCGCGTCCTTCCCGCCAGATAGCCAGGACACTTAAATCAAACTTTTCCCGAAAATGAATCTGCCTCAAACTCTTATTCACCATTGCAGAGCGTGGTGTCAGCACCACCTCGACCAGCCCAACCATCTCAGATTCAAACTCTACCTGCTCAAAGTGCAAATGGTGATTAATTTCCAACCCTTGCAGTCCGCGAATAACGGCCAGCTCTTCCGGTTTGCCCTCAATGAGCAGCAAATCGCCTTCAGCCAAAATCATATCCGGTGATGGGGCCAAAATCCGCTCGCCATCACGAGCAATGCCTAGGACGACGACCCCGAATAAATCCCGTAGATTGCTTTCTACTAACGCTTGCCCGGCCAGCGGGGAGCCTTCTGGCAGCCGGATGACCAGCATTCGCTCATGAAGTTGATAACTTAAGGCGGCATCCGGTTCGGCCGTAATAATTTGTAGATTATCCCCGAATTCGGCCGTTTCCCTGGCCGCTGCAATGGCCTCGTTGGTTCCCAAAATCAACAACGTGTCGCCCTCTTCAAGTGGCAAAAATTGAAGATTTGTCCGGTATGCTCGCGATTCTCGTCGAATGGCCAGCACATTTAGGCCATATTGACGACGCATATTAAATTCAGCGATGGTTCGTCCTAAAAATGAAGATTCTGGCCCGATTTGCCATTCGCCCAGCCCGGTTTCCAGGGTAATCAGGTCTAATGTCTGGTCTTGACCTTCCTCGACCACGAAAAACGGCCGTTTTCCCAGGGCCTCCAATCTGTCCAACCGTCCCAGGGCCAGCAGATAATCGCCACTTGCCAATACTGTATCTGGCCGAACTGTCAACTGCTTCCGTCCCTGCCGCTGCAAGCCCAAAATCGTCAGCCCCAACGTTCGGCCGATTCGACTTTCCGCCAATGTTCTGCCCGCCAGCGGGCTGTCCTTCGGTACGCTAACCAGGGTCAGCCGCTCCTCCAACCCATAAAATTCGCTGGCATCCACATTTTGTCCCGTAATGGCCTGCACCGGGTCTCGATTAGGCAGCAAATGCCGCCCGACCAGGGCCATAAAGCCAATCCCTGTCAGGGTCACTATCAATCCAACCGGGGCGAAATCGAAAAACTGAAACGGTTCTAGCCCAAATTCCCGCAGCGCGTCACTGGCCAAAATATTAGGCGGTGTGCCAATTAACGTCGTCAGCCCGCCCAACAATGAACCAATTGCCAGCGGTAGCAGCAGCTTCGACGGCGGCAAATTCGTCTCTCTAGCAATGGTTAGTACCACCGATAAAAACAACGCCGCCACCCCAACATTATTCATAAAGGCTGACAAGACCGCCACGGTCAGCATAATGATAACCAGCAGCCGAATCTCTCCTTGTCCGGCCAACCGCATCACTTGACGGCCGATGACATTGGCCACCCCTGTCACCGAAAGCCCCGCACTCAAAATAAAGACGGCCCAGACCGTTACCACGGCCCCATTGCTGAACCCTGACAACGCTTCTGGCGGCGTTACTAGCCCAGCGATAACCAGGCTGACCATGACTAAAATCGCCACCAAATCAACCCGCAGCTTCTCAGTCACAAACAGAACAACCGCTGCTAGTAAAATAAGCAGTGTCAAAACGATATCTGTCGTCATAAACTCTCCAATTTCACACCCGTCGTTCCGGAAAGCGCGTTTCCAAATTGTTATTTAGAAAGAAGCATGATTTATTAATATAGTGTACTCGTTGGTGTCACTATCGTCACCAAGATAAGCAACACTCACCCATATTATTCTCAGAACAAAACTTCTATTGCCCAACCCCTTACTTCAGTTACCATTCTTTTCAGGATTCTCAACCATCACACCAACAGGAGCACACAGACAATGGCCGATGACATTTATGGGGATAATGTACAAGAGGATAAAGTTAGTGGCGACAAAGTTCAAGGCAACATGGCAAGGAGAGATTATTTTGATATTACGATATCTCCTGAGCAAACTGTTGAAAATATGCTTAGTGTTGCCGGTAAAGTAATCTCTAAAAATAGGGACAAATTTCCAGCTACAGTTCAAGGTATACCGATACCCATAGTTATCGTAGCAATGACGAATGAGGAAGCCAACGAATTACTTGATGGAACCGTATTTAGCAAACCATTCATTTTTCATGGTGAAGAAATAACGCTGCGACCTGAAGTAATTGAAAATTTCAATAAAATAAAAAACGAAGTTTCAGTTCGTAATCAAACCAATATTAAGAATAATTATGGCCCTCATCCGCAGAATTGGACACCTTACAAAGGGGTTAATATTCTCAATATCGTCACTCAAGTAGTAGAAGAGTTGGGCCAAGTTCCAATAGATCTAACAGAACGATTTTTTGATGAGGATGATAATAGATGCAAAAGGACTTGGTATGAATTAAACCAATCTGGATGTATTTTAGTAATAGATGCTTTATCCATTTTCCATCCAAAAATTCATTACTTACTTCCTACATCTCAATTGTTAAGATCTGATGACGCAATTGCTATTTTGATGATTTCACCAATTGATTTTAGCCGGGACGAAGTAAACCATCTAATAAAACAAGGGATGCATTCTTGGGGTCCCACAGTAGAAAGTCTGAACGATTTTGGAATGCAATTCCACCTCAGCATTGAGGGAGAAAGGATGTTTATCCGGTGGCTTATATCAATCTTGCCTGAAACTACTTTCGCGATTAATGAAAGAGAAAACGGGCCAAAATCTTTTGGACGCCATTTGATGAAGAAGAAGATAGTTCGGGAACACCAAGGCGGCATGGTAAACCATATCATGCATAATTAATGTAGGAAGGATCTCATGATTTACACTTTCTATTCATATAAAGGGGGTGTTGGCCGGTCAATGGCCTTGGCAAACGTTGTCGAAATATTTGCCCAGTCAGGTCTAAAAGTTTTAATGATTGATTGGGATTTAGAAGCGCCCGGCTTAGAACGTTTTTTTCCTACATCAGTTGAAGATGAAATTACAGATCAACCAGGATTAATGGATTTATTGACAGATTATAAGGATATAATTTCCCGAGCCCCTCAATCTGGAAAACAAGAAACAATTGAATCTGTAAACCTTGATAACTATCCCTTCCCTAATATTTCTCCTTATTGCATTGAGCTAAATAAAATAGCTAAAAGATACAATAATATCTTTCTAATTACTGCCGGAAGGAGGAAAGGGAATAACTTCCAAGGATATGCGAACAATGTCCTAACATTTGATTGGCAAGATTTCTATCAAAACTGGGAAGGCGAGCTATTTTTTGAATGGTTGAAGGAAGAATTTTTTAAGATTGCAGATGTTGTATTTATAGATAGTCGCACAGGTGTAACTGAGATGGGTGGCGTTTGCACCTTTCACCTCGCTGACACTATAGTCATGTTTTGCTCTGGAACTAGCCAAAGCTTAAATGGCACCTTTGAGATGGCCAATAATTTCAAAAATCCCAAATTGATAGAGGACCGCAACAATCGCCCTTTAGAAGTAATAGTAGTGCCTGCAAGAGTGGACAACAAAGCCAGTACCCAGGTAGATATTTTCCAAGAAGAATTTTTGCAACTATTTTCTAACCTAGTTCCAAAATCTCTTGGTCACGATTCTCGGATTTTATGGAACCTAAATATTCCATATGTGCCAAAATATTCTTTTAAAGAAAGGGTTGCAATTCACGAAAAGGACAAAGAAAGTGCCAAAGACCTTGTAGAGGCATATGTAAATTTATCAAAAGCATTAGTTAATATGGCACCAGATGACAGTAAAATTGCCTCCGTTCGCAGAAATGTTTATGGGTTTCTTGATATTCTTCTTCCCGAACTACATCAAGAACCCTCCCTTGATGAAGCGTTAACCCAACTTGCACAGCTTCCTCTCGACAGTGTACCAGACCCTGGCCTTCTTCCATCGAACTCTCGTATTCCCCATAGTCCCAACCCCCTATTTACTGGCCGTGAAGAAGCCCTTAAAACGCTTGCTCAAACCTTAAAAGGCGAAGATCAACATGGTCAACAGGTCGGTATAATTAATCAACCGGCTGCAATTACTGGACTTGGCGGTATTGGCAAGACTCAGCTTGCGGCCGAATTTGCCCACCGTTACGGCCAATACTTTCCAGGTGGCGTTTACTGGGTCAACTTTGCTAACCCCTCTGCTGTTCCAATTGAAATCGCTGCTTCCGGACGAGAGATGAACCTCCCCGGCTTTGAAAATTTAACATTGCCCGAACAAACTCAACGGGTTTTGCAGGAGTGGCAAAAACCCATTCCTTCTCTTCTTGTCTTTGATAATTTAGAAGAAGAAGACCTACTTACTCAATATCGCCCTAAATCAGGTGGCGCACGAGTGCTTGTTACTAGTCGACGTGGGCGATGGTCCCCCAGTCTCGCTTTGACTACAATTCCACTTGACCTACCAACCCGTGCTCAAAGCATTGAACTCCTTCAACGCTTTTGGCCCCCTCTTACCTTTGATGAAGCTGATACGATTGCCGAGACTTTGGGTGACTTACCCCTGGCTCTGAATTTGGCCGGGAGCTACCTGGCTTACTTTGAAGGAGCAGTCAGTCCAACCCAATTTTTGGCCGAACTTAATAAAACGAGCCTTTTTCATGAAGCTTTAACAGGAGAGTTTGAAGGGCCTTCTCCTACATCACATGATAGAAATGTCGCACGGACATTTGAATTAAGCTATAAGCAGTTGGGCAAAGGTGATGGGCTTGCAAAGCGTATTCTTGTTAACCTTACCCAATTAGCCCCAGGTGAGACGGTTCCTTTTGAACTCATTTTAGCAACTTTAGGCAAGGAAGGTAAACGACCCTCTAAAAAGGAAATAATTATTGCTCGACAACGTCTCACCAACCTCGGCCTTATTATGGCTGAACCCGAAAGTGCTTTACGCCTCCATCGTCTTCTCCATTCCTTTGTTCGCCGTGTCGTTGGGAAGAAATTACTCACTAGGTCGTTGCATGATGTAGAAAAGGGGGTATTAAGTGAAGCCCAGCGGCTAAATGATGCCGGATACCCTGCTCCCCTTCTGGTTTGGCAAAATCACCTCCGATATGTCACCGATGTAACATTGTTACGTAAAGATAAATGGGCTGCCAATTTATCAATAAATCTTGCTAACCATCTTAGATTAGTGGCTGATTATACTAGAGCCAAATACTATATGGGACAGGCTTTAGTTATTAGGAAGACATTGCTAGGCTCTACCCACCCGGATACCGCCAGCAGCTTGAATTATATGGGTGAACTTCTGTACGATATGGGTGATCTGAATGAGGCACGATCGTATTTTGAGCAGGCTTTAGCCATTAATGAAAAGGTTCAAGGAGCAACTCACCCCGATACCGCTTTAAACCTGAACAATCTAGGCTTCCTGTTGGACACAATGGGCGACCAATCTGGAGCAAAACATTATTTCGAGCGAGCACTCACCATTCGGAAAAAAACGCTAGGCACTGGCCATCCTGATACTGCCACTAGTTTGAACAACTTGGGCTATGTACTGGATGGTATGGGCGACTATGAAGGTGCTCGATTGTACTTTGAACAAGCTTTGGCGATAGATGAACAAGCTTTGGGACCCAACCACCCTAAAACTGCAATCGACTTAAATAATTTGGGTGCACTCTTACGAACTTTAGGTGACCTGGCTGGGGCACAACCGTATTTCGAACGGGCATTAGCAATCTATGAAGAGACCTTAGGCCCTGAACATCCAGATACTGCTGCCACTCTAAATAACTTAGGTTCTATTTTGCAGGGGATGGGTGATTTAAATAAGGCACGTCCATATTTTGAACGAGCATTGACCATTAATGAAAAAGCTCTCAACCCCGATCACCCCGATATGGCTTATAGTTTAAACAATCTCGGTATGCTTCTGAAAGCTATGGGAGACTTTGATGAGGCAAAGTCTCATCTTAAACGGGCATTGATCATTTTGAAAGCTAAATTAGGCTCTAATCATCCTAATACGCAACATGTTCGGAAGAATTTGGAAGAATTATGGGCGAATGAACATTGAGAGGAGAAGAGCGCGTTACATTCCTACTCCTTATTATTGTTATCCTTTTTTCTGCATTTAATCTTCTTCTTCGTTAAAGTTAAATATTTATAGCGAACTTCCAAAACATCATCAAATCGATTCATCTGTTATACGGAGCCAGGGAGGGGTATAATACTCGGCCGTTATTCGTACATGAACCGTAGTTGTTACCAAACCCACATTCTAGGATAATAAACGGCGAAGATTCGAGATTTTACCGGAGCAGTATAGCAGCGAGTTGCAAAATACCATTTACCAACCAAATCGATGAAACAACTAAAAGCCACCATACACGGCCGTGTTCAAGGCGTTTTCTTTCGACAAACCACCCGCCAAGAAGCTCAACGCTTGGGTCTCACCGGCTGGGTCAAGAACGAATGGAACGGCACCGTAAGCGTAGTCGCAGTAGGAACAGACGAAAAATTGAAACAATTTGAAACCTTTTTACACCAGGGGCCACCCGCCGCCCAAGTGAATCGAGTCGAGGCAGCGTGGTCAGCCGCCCAAGAGCAATTTGAACGGTTTGATGTTCGATGGTAATGATTGACCGTCGCCAACGTTTAGCCTGGGCGCTGATGTTCTGGGGCTTTATCACCTTTGTCGCCATCATCGTCTTCGTCCCCCTATCAGTTAATGCCGCCATTCAGCAGGCAGTTCGGCCGTTAGCCATTCGAGTGCAAGCCAATCAGGGGACCGTTGGCATCCAGCAAGCCGACAACGGCACCAGCGCCCTTTTTGCCGGCAACGAAGCCCAGAGTTTTGACTCTGGGGGGACTATCTTGACCAATGCCACCGACACCGCCTTGCTCCAGGTCTTTACCCCAGACGAAGAGCAGGTAGTGGCCCGGATTCAGGTCTATGGCAATTCCATTGTCAGCCTTATTGAAGGCAATGCCCCCCGCTTCGGGGTCAGTTCGGCCGATAACGTCCTCGAGCTAGACTTGGACAGCGGCCGTCTTTTAGTTGCCGTTCCACCGGGCAGCGAACGGCCGTTATTCCTCCGCCTTGACATCCCCCAGGGTGAAATCACCATCCGCGAACCGGGCCAATATTCCATTACAACCGTCAATGAAGAGTCCCAATTCTCAGTCCTCCAAGGACAAGCAACAGTCAACGGTGACGGCCAACAGTTGGTCCTAACCACCGATGAACGGGTTGTGCTGCCCGCCGAAGGCGCGTTGCGAGGGCCACTCGACACAGAACGCAATCTGATGCGGGATGGAACCTTCAGTTCAAATTTTGATAATTGGGTCCTGCTGCCAGGAAATGTAGAGCGGACTGACCAATCAATGGTCGAGGTGCAAGTGACCGAAAGGGCCAACGAACCAGTCTTGAAATTCGGCCGTGTTGGCGAAGGTCACGCAGATGCTGGGGTTCGACAGGTCGTAGACCAGGACTTAACCGATTACGAGAGCTTGCAAGTATTGATGTGGATGCAAGTCATCGAGCAAAGTTTAGATGTCTGCGGCCAACAAGGCAGTGAATGCCCGCTGATGATTCGGATTGAATACATAGATATCAACGGCGTAGAGCAGGTCTGGCAGCAGGGCTTTTATGCAGTTGGCACAATTAGCAATGTTGCCCCCGACATCTGCGTCGCTTGCGCCCCCCCCCTCAACGGTCATATCGGTATCCCCTATAATCAGCTTGTTTTCTATGAATCGGAAAACCTGTTAGAGCAGTTAGGCCAGCTCAACATTTTGCCCCGCCATATCAAGTCAGTCAGCCTAATCGCCTCAGGCCACACCTTTGATGTCGAAGTCGTTGAACTGGCAGTCATGGCCCGGGAATAGGTTTTTGTTTGAACGGCCGAACCCAAAAATTCCTCACTGTTCATATTCAATAAAAATTGTCATTCCGACCGCTTCAATTAGAGCCGAACATCTTTCTAAAATAAGGGAGGAATCTTTCGTCCAGAAACGGCCGAAACAACACGAAAGATTATTCGCTAGCTGTTTTTGGGTTGGATTGTTTAAGAGCGCCGCTCGGAAAGACAAAGGCTAATATCGATAATTCGTGAAATTCGTTGCCAAAACTAAGCAGTCGGCTGCGGTTGAGGTTTTCCAGCACGGCCGTTCCTCCTCGACCGCCAAATCGCCTCCCCACTATAAATAAGCAAAGCCAGCCAAACCAGCCCATAACCAACAAACCCCCGCTCATCAAACGGCTCGCCATAGACCAGCACCCCCAGCAAAAATTGAATCGTCGGGGCCATATATTGCAAAATGCCCAACGTAATCAGGGTGATTTGCCTTGCCCCCGCCGCGAATAGCAGCAAGGGAACGGCCGTGGCAATCCCTGTCAGGGCCAGAAGCAAGGTGGTCGTGAGGTCAACGTGACCAAAAGCGGCCGTTCCCTCAACCTGCAAATAAATGAGGTAGGCCAACGCAGGCAAAAACAAAATCCCCGTTTCCATCGACAGCCCTTCCAAAGACCCCAGAGTAGCCGTCTTCCGCAGCAGCCCGTAAAAGGCAAAGCTAAAGGCCAGCGTCAGCGCAATCCAGGGCAGCGCCCCATAGGAAAAAGTCAGATACAGCACCCCCGCCAGGGCAATCAGGACAGCCAGCAGTTGCCAAACCCGCAGCTTCTCCTTCAGAAAGATGACCCCCAACAGAACATTCACCAACGGATTGATGAAATAGCCCAGACTCGTTTCAACGATAAAGCCCGCATTAACCGCCCAAATATAGGTTCCCCAATTGAGCGACAGGAGCAGGGCAGTGACGAGAAAGGTCAGCAGAATTTTGCGGTCACGAACGGCCGTCCTTATCCACCCCCAATGCCCCTTATAAGCCAACAACCCCACCAAAAAAACCAACGACCATGTCATCCGGTGGCCCAGGATTTCCAGAGCCGAAACATCTTGCAGCAGCTTCCAATAAATCGGAAAAAAGCCCCAGAGGATATAAGCAGAGGCGGCGGTGAGAGTTCCCTTGCTCATAAGTTCGCATCTGAACAATGAATGCTTAATAATGAATTGCAAAGTCCTTAATCCACCAGATTTCACAATTCGTTATTAGTTATTCACAATTCATTATTCTATACGTCCTCAGTCCAATTCTTGAGCCAGTTTTCAAGGTCGTCGGGCGAATTGGCGACAACGGCCGTAAAATGCGTCCCTGGATAATTCTTATGGAACCAGGCCGCCGTCAACGTCTCCGGCCAATGGTGGGGATTCACCGCCAACACATGACGGCCGTCCAACTCCCCCACCCCGGCATCATCCGCCGAAAAACCGATCGTATAACGGCCGTCAAATGCGCCCTGGGCAGCCGCAACCAACCATTTGCGGTCGGCCGTTGGCGGCAGCAAGACATACACTCGTTGGTAGTCGAGGCGGGGAGCGCCGCTTGGGGCCGCTTCCGCCGCTTCCGCCAACGGGTCTTTCTCCTCCACCTTGAGCAGTTGCTGCGCCAAGAGCCGCGCCCCCCCGTCGCCCACAAAGCGAATGTCATAGATGCCCGGCTCGTCAACCCCAAACTCATAGCGCCAAATGTAACGGTCAGCCTCCTGATTTAGCCCCTGGAAAGCGGTAACCGCCGTTCGATTATCAGGCCGAATGACCATCAATTCAATATGGGGCTGATTCCGCACCGATGAAGCCGTCGCCGTCACCCGACTATCCGGCTGGGGCTGTTCGGGGTCAAGGGTGATATGGGTATCGCCAGGGCCAACGATAGAGGTTGTGCGACGATAGCGGTCTACAGGAGTAAAGACAGCGTTGCGCCACAAAATCGTCTGCTGCCGTTTGGGTAAGGTTGGAGCCGATTTCAAGTAGACAGTCACGATACTGGTTTGGGCTTCAACCAAAACATCCAGCTTCTTCCATTTGCCAATGGGTTGGCGGATATCGCTCCATTTAATCAACGGGCTGGTCGGGTCAAGGCCGCCGGTTGGGTCAACCCCCACCTGAACGTTGACATCAGCGCTTTCAGAAATCTCCCCCTCCTCCTCCGCTTCGCTCGACCAGGCCAGACATTCGGCCGTTAAGCGATAGCGGCTGCCGACCGCCGCCGGAACCTGCTGCAAAATGCCCGCCGTGTGGGTGGCGAACGGCGTTTCAAGCCGCTGTACCGTTTCATCAGCCTGTTCAAAGGGCAGGTAGGTGGGTGATTGATTTTTCCAGTCCGGCTCGTCCCCCTTGCGCTGCTGCCACCAGGGCAGCCAGCTAACGGCCGTTTGCCACTGTTCATTGTTACGAAAAGGAGCAAAATCGTCTGATAATCGGCCGTTTAAGAGGATGTTTATTGATTGGGTCATATTTAGGTGCTGTAATTAGTAATTGGTAATTGACTAGTTGGAATTACCAGTTACCAATTACTAATTACTCCTTAAAAATCTAATCAAAACCAAGACCGCGCTCTTTCATTGAGACGAACTTCTGACGGCCGATCACAATATGGTCTAAAATTTCAATGTCGAGCAGTTTGCCAGCCTTAACAAGCGTGCGCGTCACCCGGATGTCTTCCGGCGAAGGGGCTGGGTCGCCAGAGGGATGATTATGGGCCACAATCATTGCCGCCGCGTTGTTGCGAATCGCCATTCTAAACAGCTCGCCAACCCGAATAACCGAGGTATTGAGACTGCCAACGTAGATGGTGGGCGTAGACAAAACCCGGTTTCGAGTGTCCAGCAGCACGACTTTCAGATGTTCTTGCTCCAGGAAAGTCATCTCCGACATGAGCAGATTAGCGGCATCGGCCGGGGTAGTCACTTTCGGCCGTTCCTGAGGCGTACTCGCCAACAACCGCCGCCCCATCTCCAAAGCCGCCTTAATCTCAACCGCTTTGGCTGGCCCGATACCCTTCACCTCAACTAGCTCTGCAATCGTCGCTCGCGCCAATCCTGGCAGGCCACCAAATTCAGCCAGCAGCCGCTCCGCCAACCGAACAACATTCTCGCCTCCAATACCCGTCCGCAGACCAATCGCCAGCAGTTCCGAAGTTGACAAAGCCCGCTCTCCCAGTTCCAGCAATCGCTCCCTCGGTCGGTCGCCCTGGTCCATGTCGTGGATAGTAAAGGTATACTCAACATTCGCTTCTTCAACTGAACCGACACGATTACCCATTACATCATCCAATGACTTTCCAGAACCAATCACCGCCCACCTTTTTACTGACTACAGACTACTGACTACCGAATACCGCCCACTATTTACTTGCGTCCCGAATCAAAACCACCAACTCCTGCCACTCCTCCGGGTCCAAATGAATGGTCAGATTGCCAAATTCGAGGTGATAGATATAGCCCGCATCCCCCTCCAGGCTGCGCCAAACAGCCAAATCTTCCGTTTCCGCCAAAATATCTGCCGCTGGTACCCTATCATTGTCACTCATACTCTTCTCCTTATGTCAGTAATCTATAGCCAGTAATCTGTGTAAATCGCATCAATATGAACCTTCTTGCCACTTCCCACTTCCCACTTGCTAACTTGCCATTTGCAATTTGCCATTTGCACCTTACACCCTATTCTACCCTAACGGCCGTTCAAACACCCACATCTCCAAATCATAATCAATCTCCCAACCACTGCGAGGGAAGGCCTGTTCGATTTCATCAGTGACCAGCGGTTTGCTCTTAATCTGGTTGACATGATAGGTACGGCCGAGTTCAATCACATCCTTCATCAATGCCCCCCAATCGCCATGTGGGGTATCCAGGTAGTTCAGCACCATCGTTTCCCGGTCACGGTGGTGGACGATGACCAACCCCTCAGCCAGGCTGGGGCCGTCGTCTAGCTTCCGCCACCAGTAAAGTCGGCCGTTTTCCAGCAAATCATCCAACCGGGGCAATATCTCATACCATTTCCAGGTATCCTCAAACAGCCCCCGGCTGGCTGCGAAATAGGCCGATTGGTTGAACCAGTCTTCAATTTGGGACTTTTCAGATGGTTGTACGGCCGTAAACGGTAAACTATCTAAGTTAACGGCCCTAACCGGAGCCGCTTTATACAGAAAATGTTTGCTCGTCTGGCTAAAGCCGCTCTTAAGGGCCAACTTATGAACCGGGTAATTTTCGCTATCCGTCGCCAACCGCAAGATGCCGCCCAAATTCTCCGCCGCTGCAATTTCCTCAACAACTTGGATGACATATTCGTGTAGCAATCGGGCGATACCCCGCCCCCGCCACTCCGGGTCAACCCGCAAGCCCTCCAACCACCATTCACCAGGCCGAAATTCCGTTAATTTGCCACAGCCAACCAATATCTCCCCCACATAAGCGACCGAAAAACGGCCGCGTTCCTGACCCACCCACGCATCAAAATTATCCGCCAGATAATCCTCCCCCTCCCAAATCTTAGCCGCAAGGGTCGTTATAGCAGCTTTGTCTTTTGGTTGGGCCGTGCGAATGGTGTGTTTTAATTTTGTATTAGAAATTTTAGTCCTCACTCGTTGGAAATATTGTTTAATTTGATAGATAAAAGGAAAATGTTTTGTTTAAGGAATGGAGAACTATTCGAAGAGATGCAAATAAAATTCTTTCAAGATTTAAAAATAAATGAATCTGACATTTTTCTAAAATAAACCTTTTTCCACAGTACACTAAATATAGTAATCATTTGCTAAGGATTGTCCCATACTTGTTGGGAAATTTCTTGTCTGAATTTTTCTAGATTATCTACATATGGAATTTTAAAACCGCAACTATGTGAGACAAAATCGAGGGGATTGTTTTCCCCGAGATTTTGAGGTTTCAATATATAATTGAATTGATCATCAAGACTAAAATCGGAAGAAGTAATTTCATTCTCACAGTTTGGACAATTTGGCCCCTTTTTCAGTCTACCTCTGTTAAAATACCAAGAGAACCCTTTCCATTCATACCTCCCTGAATACCTCAAACGGCGAACTAATAAAGGAATTTGTATAATAAAGAGGACCGTTACCACCCCAGTGATGGCTACTGTGAGCAGAAAAGCCCAAATAGGGAGAGTAACGTTTGGGGTTACAATGCTCAAAAAAGTACTAATACAGGCAAGTATTATTGTACTAACAGTAGTAATTAGAATAACTGAGGTAAGTCGACTCCAGACAAAGTTGGCAATTAATCCACTAATTATACCAGGGACTAAAACTTTAAATTTTCGAATAAATTTCTGAAATGCTTTGAGAATCCTACTATACACGATTGACTATAAATTTGGCACACTAAGATTATTTATTAGACCCTTAATTTTAGTATTTGCTCCTAAGCAAGGTCCGAAAGCAATCATTCCATTTCTAAAATTATTAAGTTCATTGTCGTCAAATTCGATAGGTAAAGCTAATTCCATCTTCTTAAGATCGCTAATTGTTGGAAGATGAGATATTACATTACCAAAGTGGCTCAATAAGCTAATTTCAAGTTCGACCAAAGGGCAATGCAGCCACAAAGTAAAATGAATATCCTTAAATCGTGCTCTCATCCAATTTCGCAAATTATTAGAAAGAGGTTCTGTGATTTTACTATTTACATCACAGATGAGGATGATTTTGCAATTATTGGTAATATTTTCAAACGTGATTCCCTTATATAATTCTTCAAGGAAATTGTTAATTCTTGAAAGCGATTTATCTAAATCTGATTCTAAAGCATAAACAGTTCCATTGACTAATTTCTTTGGCCAACCAAGATAGTCTGACATCAATTCTACTTGGGAATTGTTTAAGAAATCTGATGGAAGTGGCCCCTGGGAGACAACAATAACGATGAAATCTTGCTTTCCAATTAATAAATCAAGACAATGTTTAAATAAAAACCTATCACTAAAGTGTATTCTCTGAGCAAAGACGGTGTGATTTTTACTTAGTCCTTCTAGTAAAGATGAGCCTACTTGACCATATTCAATAGAAGTTGGTCCTCTATCAATAACTTTCAGTAATGATGATTTTTCTTTTTTTTCTTCTGGCGGGAGTCGTTTTGGCAAAGTTGTCTTATCAACTTTTATTGGGCCATCTTTTTTTCGACTAATAATGCGGAAGTTTTTCATGATAAGGGCTAGAGACTTCCTCTAAATAGCTCACCTGCCAGATAAAAATGTTAGCTTACGTTTGGGTTTTTCCTGGATTACAATAGTTACCATATCTGGAATAATATTGCTTGAAATATCAATGGTTTTATCATAAAGGCGATAAACATCATATTCCCCACTATCTAAAACACCTTCTTCTTGAAGTTCGTCAAGCAGGTCAGATATTAGAAGCTCGCCACTAAATTCAGCGACCAATTGGTCGATTTCCTTCCCCTTATGATTTTTGACTATGATATTGATTCTCATTTTAGCTATCCCTGGCTACAAGATATTATGACAATAATACTTGATTATTTAGTAACAGCCAACTATTAGATAATAATTGACAGGGTTTTCCAAACTCATAAAAATAGACAATTAGCATCACCATCAAAATCCATTTGTCTAGTAGCTAAAAAGCCTATAGCATTAACTCTCCTTAGATATCGAATTAATTATGAGTTTGGAATCGCCATGTAATAATAGAAGTGTATTTTCAGAATGAGACTTTAAGATTGTTTTGCTATTTTAAATATCAGTAGGGCTTGTGATGCATATTATGAGTTTAGCAAGGAACCATTATTGTTCTTGGGATCGATTAACAAATCTGTCAACTACCCATTTTTAATACCAACCTAAAATGGAATCTTACTCGGGTATGGGAGCCTCGCCTTTTTCTTTGGTTCTTTCTTTTCTGGGCGAGTCTAAAAAGAAAGAACAATCCTGATTGGCAATGACCAGTCCTTGCTCGCGAAAGATAAACGGGGGCAATCCACCAAGAGCATCATGCGGCCGGAGTGAATTGTAATCAGTCAACCATTCTTCAGTCAGCACTCTGACCTCAGCCAGGGAATCAAACAAATATATATCCAGAATCTCTTCACGATAGGTCCGGTTAAAACGCTCAATATAAGCATTCTGGGCCGGTTTGCCAGGCTCAATATAAGCCATAACAACGCCATTTTGCTCAGCCCAGACTTGCAGCAGATGAGCAATCAGTTCAGGGCCATTATCACAGCGGACTTGGTCCGGATAGCCACCTCGTTCAGATGCCAACTGCTCCAGAACACGCCTAACACGGGCTGCTGGCAATGAGGTGTCAATTTCAATCCACAACCCTTCGCGGTTGTAATCATCAAGAACGTTGAACGTACGAAAGGTGCGGCCGTCAGTCAAACTGTCACTCATGAAATCTATCGACCAACTTTGATTGGGTTCAGCTGGTGAACAAAGCCGCTTTGGTTCTCGAGATGGCAGCCGTTTCTTAGGCTTTTGTCTCAAGTTTAGCCCCAACTGCCGATATACTCGCCAGACCCGCTTGTGATTCCAGCGATGACCATCTAATCGAAGGCGTCGATACATTTTCCAGAAACCCCAACGAACATGCCTTTCGGCTGTCTCCAACAACGCTACCTCAATCTCTTGGTCATTTGCCCGCCTTGGCTGGTAACGCCAAGCTGTTCGACTCAATCGGAATAATCGGCAGGCATGTCGTTGGCTTAATCCATGAACCGATTGGGCCCAGCCGACTAACTGCCGCTTGATAGCTGTCGTTACAGTTTTTTTTCGAGTGCTTCTTTGATAACTCGATGTTCCAGGCTAAGCTCGGCATACATCTCTTTCAACCGTCTATTTTCTGCCTCAAGTGTTCGAAGCCGGGCCAGTTGGCTGGCTTCCATGCCGCCGTACTTGGCTTTCCATTTGTAAAATGTGCTTTTGCTAATGCCGTGTTCGCGACACAAATCGGTGACAGCAACATCGGCTACAGCCTGATTCAAGATGCCTATTATTTGATGTTCGCTGAATCGTGATTTCTTCATATGGAACCTTCCTTATAGTATTGTGCCGGAAAATTCCATTTTTGTCTGGCTTTATTTTAGGGGTAGCTTACCAATCGAGCGAATTGTTGTAGATGTGTTTGAAGGAAGATAAGTGGTCCCTGGCGGGGAGATAGGTGGGAATTAAAATGCCCAATAATTTTATTGTGGTACTGGAATAGACAATAACTGAGGATAGTTTTCAAAAAGTTGAACTAGTTTACTTGCTGACTCGCTCACTCGCAGGTTGCTCAATATCTGGAAACGGGGGCCGATCCAAAAGCTTATTATAGATATAATCAAAAATTAGACGGCCGCTTGCCAGCAGCGGCGCCGCCAACAAAATGCCCAACACCCCAGCAATACTCGCCCCCGCCAAGGCTCCAATGAACACCACCAGAGCATGGAGGTTTAGACTACGGCCGATAATCCGAGGAACCAGAAACGCATTTTCAACTTGCTGGATAAGGATATAGATACCCAACACAATAGCAGCAAACCAAAACGGCCCAACCAACACCCCCAACCAACTAACCTGACTTTGGAAGAGGGCGAGGAGAACGGCCGGGATTGCCGCCACCGTCGGCCCGATATTTGGCACAAACTCTAACAAGCCCGCCAACAGCCCCAAAGCCAACGCATTCGGCAAGTCAAGAGCCAACGCAACGGCCGTTACAATCGTCCCCACCACCGTGCCAAGAATCAACTGCCCCCGCAAAAAGTCATTCCAAGTATCACTGATTTCCCGCCCCAACCGCTGCAAATCACCATGATAATCATTCGGGGCCATCGTCACTATCGAAGCCCACAACTCCCGATAATCCTTAACCATATAGAGCGACAGCACCAGCACAATGATAATCCACAACACCGTCGAAATCGTCCGCGAAGCCACACTGCCAAAGATATTAAATCCCTGACGGCCGAGTGTCTGAATAATATCAATCAGATTACTGCTCAACACCTCATACACCTGCTCCAACGGCAGTTCATCCAGCGGAATGGTGTAGTCCCGGATGATAATAGGCTTACTAAAGAAAGCGCCCACATCTTCAATGTAGCCCGGTAAATTGGTAATGAGACTGTTCCCCTGATTAATCAGTTGGGGAATAGTCGTCACCGGAATGGCGATTAGGATAGCAACAATAACCAGGTAAACCAGGGCAATGGCGACATTGCGGCTAACTTTGGTGCGTCTGTGGATAAAATCGACAATCGGCAGCACAACATAGCCCAAAACCATCGCCATAATAATCGGCAAGAGCAGGGAACGGATAGAATAGATTGCAAGCAGGGCTAGGACGAGGAGGAACGTTATCGTCAATCGTTTCGTGCTGGTTTTCCAGCGCGGCGACGAGTGCGCGTCAGGCGAGGGTGCTTTTGGGGCTTGTTTCTTTTTCTTAACTTCCGGTTTTTCGTCTTCCATTGATTGAAAAGACTGAAAAATAATGAATAATGAATTGTGAAGGCGGTGTCCTCCACCGCCCTTCACAATTCATTAGCGGTGTCCTTTACCGCCATTCTCAATTCATTATTTTAGTTAAAAATCTTCCCGGAGGTTGGCTTTGACCTGAATTTGTTGAGCAAAACCTCCGGGAAGATAGTGGATACTAAATTACGAGTTACGAATTACGCATTATTAGATTACCGTCTACCGCCGCGATTGCCACCGCCTCGGTTGCCGCCGCGATTACCACCACGTCGATTACCGCCGCGACCGCCGCTGCTGTCATTGGCCTTGGCCTCTTCCAGCGTCCAGCCTTCCAATACGGCCTGACGTGACAGGCGAATCTTACCAGAGACTTTGTCAACCCCGGTAATCATCACCATCACCTCATCCCCATTTTGAACCGCGTCCTCAACCTTGTTGAGTCGTTCGCTTGCCAATTGGGAGATGTGAACCATACCATCTTGGCCGGGGGTGAACTCGACGAAGGCCCCGAAATCAGTAACCCGGACAACCTTGCCGCTGAAAATCTGGCCTTCCTCTGGGGAGCGGGTCAACTGTTCAATCTTTTCAAGGGCTGCATCAGTTTTCTCGCCGTCAACACCAGCCACATAGATAGTGCCGTCATCTTGAATGTCAATCGAGACCTCGAAATCTTCCTCAAGGCTGCGGATGGTGCTGCCACCCTTACCAATGACAGCCCCAATTTTGTCGCTGTCAATCTTAATAGACTCCATTCGAGGCGCCCATTTGCTGAGTTTGGTACGCGGCTCCGAAATGGTGGCATTCATGCTGTCCAGAATCGTCATTCGGCCGTTTCGCGCTTGCTGCAAGGCCTGGCCCATCAACTCTTTAGAAAGCCCGGTGATTTTAATATCCATCTGAAGGGCGGTGATGCCCGCCTCAGTGCCAGCAACCTTGAAGTCCATGTCTCCCAAATGGTCTTCCATCCCCTGGATGTCCGACAAAACGGCGAATTTCTCGCCATCAGTCACCAGCCCCATCGCCACCCCGGCCACCGGTCGTTTAATCGGCACGCCGCAGTCCATCAGAGCCAAACTAGAGGCACAGATGCTGGCCTGGCTCGTGCTGCCATTAGAGGACAACACCTCAGCCACAACCCGAATCGCGTATGGGAAATCTTCCTCATCTGGGATTACGGGCAGCAAGGCCGTTTCGCCCAATTGCCCATGCCCAATCTCGCGCCGTTTTGGGCCGCGCAAAAACCAGGTTTCGCCAGTGGAGAAGGGCGGGAAGTTGTAATGGTGCATAAAACGGCGGGTATCTTCTGGATACAGACCATCTAGCTTTTGAGCTTCCCGCAGGGTTCCCAGGGAGACAATAGATAACACCTGGGTTTCGCCCCGCCGGAAAAGACCAGAGCCATGGGTTCGAGGGCTGATAGTGACCTCAGAGCTTAACGGCCGAATATCTTCATAGCCCCGACCATCTGGCCGGATGCCTTCATGCAAAATTCGGGAGCGAATCTCAGCTTTCAAGGAATCCGAGATAGCATTCCGAATCGGTTTCGGGTCAGCTTCCTCATCCTCTTCCAGGAAGCCATCCACAATCTCTTCTCGCAGCTCCTCCATAGCCTCATTACGGCCGTGACGGTCATCATATTCAACCACAATCTCTCGAATCCGGCCCCCAACACGCGCCTGAACCGCCTCAGCGATAGACTCATCCGCCTTCGCCAAGACAACTTCTGTCTTTTCCTTGCCAACGGCAGCCCGCATCTCTTCAATGAGGTTGATGATAGGCTGCATCGCCTGATGGCCGAACTCCAACGCCTCAATCATCAGCTCCTCAGACACTTCCTGCGCCCCGGCCTCAACCATAATAATGGCATCGCGGCTGCCAGCCATCCGCAAATCAATGCTGCTCTCAACCATCTGGGGGATGGTCGGGTTGACGACGAATTCACCGTCAATATAGCCCACCCGAACGGCCCCAATTGGCCCATTCCAGGGGGTGTTAGAGATGTGCAAAGCGGCGCTGGCCCCATTCACCGCCATAATATCCAGATGATTTTCAGCATCAGACGACAAAGTCGTCACGATAATCTGAACCTCATTCCGCATCCCTTTAGGGAACAACGGCCGTAACGGCCGATCCGTCAGGCGGGCGATTAGAATCGCCTCCGTCCCCGGCCGACCTTCCCGTCGGAAAAAGCCGCCTGGAATACGCCCAGCCGCATACATCTTCTCTTCAAAATCAACGCTCAAGGGGAAGAAATCCAACCCCTCTCGAACCCCGCGCGACATCGTGGCCGTCGCCAAAAGCAGACTTTCGCCAATTTGAATAGTGACTGCCCCGCCAGCTTGTTCAGCCAGCTTGCCAGTCGCAAAAACTATCTCTTGGTTCCCGACAGTCGTCGAGAATTTTCTTTCAGGTAACATATTTAGTGATTATCCTCCACTAAGGGTAGTGAACGGCTCATTGGGACATAAAAATGATGAAAGCTCCCAGGTAGGCGAGACAATCCTCTCCTACTAAAATAGTGAAAGGTAACGAATTAAACAGATAAAAGACATCAATCTTGTCATTCCGAAAGGAGCGCTCTTCAAAAGACCAAACCCCTGCAATAACAGAAAGCGACTTGAGGAATCTTTCGACTCAAACTTGTCGAATCAACAATCTGATTAATTTATTAAATTTCAACAACTTAGCAGGACCGCTGCCACAAAAGTCCGTTCGGCAATAATGTTGTCAATAGGTTGGGAGGCTGGTTTAGGGACTGGGGACTGGCTCGCATTGAACGGCCGTTGGCATGATGCCGTTTGCCGTTCTGCGGGACAATGCCCAAACCCTAAAAACGCATACCACGCCCAGGTAAAAACAAAAGAGCGCAAATGTTATCTTCTCCTTTCCGGTGAAACCAACATTTACGCGCCTTCAAAAAGACTATCTCCGTAATCCCAGCCGTTCCAGGATTGCCCGGTAACGCTCTGGCTCATTCTTACGTAAGTAAGCGAGTAATCGGCGACGTTTACCAACCAGCATCAGCAAGCCGCGCCGGGAACTTTCATCATGCTTATTCGCATTCAGATGCCCCTGAAGCTGCTTAATACGCCGGTCGAAGATGGCGATTTGCACCTCCGGTGAACCAGTGTCCCCCGGATGGGTTGCAAACTCCTTTATGATTTCGGTCTTTTCTGCCATAGAAAGTGACATTGAACAAACTCCTTGCTACTAATAATAAATGTTTGTTAGCCCGAACGGCCGTCGTGCCGAATTACGACGCACCACCAAGCGATTGATAATTATATCGCACTCTTTAGGGAATACAAATCCGACCACCCACCCACCAGGGTTTTTCCAAAGTCAGTAAAAAGGAGCGAGAGCTTCCGAGATACTGGCATCGAAAAGACGTTGAGCAAAAGCCAGATTCTTCAGACCCAATTTACTAGCTAGACCAATGATGAAATTATTCAGCGTGGCCATCCCTTCAGCCATCAAAGGACTAGAGATACGAGTCGCATCTTCATCTAAAGTAACATCCCGCCGATAGTGGAGGCCGTTTTCAATGCCCCAGTAGTTTTGGATTAAGCTCATCAATTGTTTGGTGGAAACTTGTTTAGATGTCAAGCTCGTGATGCCAACAACCGACTCTGAGCGAAGCTTACCAGTTGTTAGACAGGTAGCTTGACGCTCAATTTTGAAGACACGTTCGACCCCAGGCCAGTCGAGATAACCCGTTTTATCATCTATGACTGTCAATGTTCGTTTTTCCAATCGTTGATGGGCTTTTCGGGAGGTATGTTCTATCTCCTGTTCCATCTTTGGTTGATGCCAGCCAGGTCGTTGAGGTAACGGCTCAAAAAACCGTTCAATATCATCTTGTAAAGTCGATTGGTTACCTTTCGCAAACCAAATATAGTCGCCACCTCCAGATAGAATAGCAACCGAGATAGAACGCTGAGTGAACATCGCATCGCCACAGACAACTCGGCCTCTCAGGTCAATTGCTTCTAACACAGTCGGCGCAGCAACTATTTCATTCTCCTTGCTTCCGACGGTGACCTGGCATAATACGATTCCCTCATCAGGCAAGTAAGCGGCTAACAGATGCACCCCTTGGGTTCGTCCTTTTGGAATAGTTCCTCGGAGTGTCTTTCCATCAATGGCTATCAACATACTCTGCTGACCACCATAACTCTGATGTAGAAATCTCAATAGGACACTTTGTAAATCTGTTAGGTTACAGCTATCTTGCAACGTTCGTCGGATTGTATTGAGTGATGGCACTTTCCCCCGTTCGAACTGGAATAATCTCACCAGTATCTTACACCTCAAACGTAGCCATTGGGCTATCGATGATGGTTTGTTCTGCCCGGCTAATTTGGCCATGATTATCCAGGTCAATAGATACGCCAATGGAAACTGTTTGCCTCTTTTGGCCCTTTTATCCTCTACTTTTGCTAAAAATTCTAGCAATGCTGTCAGGTCCAATAGAATTCCATCTGATTCGATTTGTTGCAATGTGATATGATCCATTTAAGCCTCCTTCTGATTTTGGTGTCGTTTCAACTCCATATTATCAGTTTGAGGCTTTTTGTTCCTGTTTTTTTCCGACTTTGGAAAAACCCTGTCATTCTGAGCGACGCGAAGAATCTTAGGTCTTTCCGCTCTAGTGGGAAAGATTTCTCGCTGAGGTGAATTGTGTTTTGGCTGCCTGGGAGGAGGCGCTCGAAATGACAAGGAGAATCTTGCGTTTTTTTCGGAGTTGAAAGATTCCTCGCTGGATGTGATTGGATTTGGAGGTTAGAGGCAAACCCGCTCGGAATGACAAGGAGAATCTTGTGTTTTTCTATTGCGAGTCGAAAGATTTCTCGCTGGATGTGATTGGATTTGATGGTTTGGGGGTAAACTCGCTCGGAATGACAAGGGGAATCTTGTGTTTTTTTATTGTGAGTCGAAAGATTCCTCGCTGAGTGTGATTGGGTTTGGAGGTTTGGGGGTAAACTCGCTCGGAATGACAAGGGGAATCTTGTGTTTTTCTGTTCGGAGTTGAAAGATTCCTCGCTGGATGTGATTGGATTTGATGATTTGAGACAGACCCGCTCGGAATGACAAGGGGAATCTTGTGTTTTTTTATTGCGAGTTGAAAGATTCCTCGCTGAGTATGATTGGATTTGGAGGTTTGAGGCAATCTCGCTCGGAATGACAAGGGGAATCTTGTGTTTTTTTTCTGAGTTGAAAGATTCCTCGCTGGGTATGATTTGGGTTTGAGGGTTTGGGGGTAAACCCGCTCGGAATGACAAGGGGAAATTCTTTGGCAGGCTTGTTGGTTGGATAATTGGGGCGGTTTCTTTTTATTTTTGCACTATTTCCTGTAAAATCTATGCGGTTTGTGTTTGTTCTGGCAAACCATGATTTGTGCGGCCATCTTGAGCGCACTTTACGATTTGAGGAGGATTGATGAGTAACCACGCAGTTGGGAACGGCAGTGAGATTACCCTAAGCCGAACCTTAGGTTTGTTGGATATTACGATGATTGGCGTGGGGGCCATGATTGGGGCGGGCATCTTTGTTTTGACCGGTATTGCGGCGGGGGAGGCTGGGCCAGCGTTGGTGTTGGCCTTTTTGTTTAATGGTATTGTGACGACCTTCACGGCTTTGTCCTATGCTGAACTTGGCTCCTGTTTCCCAGAGGCAGGGGGCGGCTATCTTTGGGTTAAGGAGGGGATGGGCGGTACGCAGGGCTTTTTGGCGGGCTGGATGTCCTGGTTTGCCCATGCGGTTGCTTGTTCGGTCTATGGGCTGGGTTTTGGGCATTTTACAGCCGAATTATGGCATCTTGTTGGACTCCCCTTCTTCGGCCTAACAGATTCGCAGTTTGCATTGGTGGTCATGATCATTGTCGTTGCGTTGTTTGCCTATATTAACTTTAGAGGGGCCAGTGAAACGGGGGCGGTGGGTAATATCGTTACCATCACGAAGGTCATTATCTTAGGCGTGTTCATTGCCTTTGGCCTCTATGCCATGACGACCCGGCCAGACTCATTGGCCGTCTACCAAGATACGCTGTTACCGAATGGGATTGGCGGGGTGTTTGTGGCGATGGGTCTGACCTTTATCGCCTTTGAGGGGTATGAGATTATCGCCCAGAGCGGCGAGGAGGTCATAAACCCGAAGTACAACATTCCCAGGGCAATCTTTGTCTCTATTATTATCGTTGTCATCATCTATGTCTTGGTGGCCTTTGTAGCGATTGGGGCGGTGACCCAGACGGATGGGTTGCCAGTGTGGGAATATCTGGCCCGTGAGAAGGAGGTTGCCATCGTTCGAGCGGCTGAAAACTTCATGCCTGCTGGCGGCATCCTTATCCTCATCAGTGGCCTGGCTTCTACGATGTCGGCTCTGAATGCGACGATTTATTCCTCTTCCCGTGTTTCCTTTGCGATGGGGCGAGATAATAATTTACCCGCCGTTTTTGGGAAAATTCACCAGAAGATGAAAACGCCTCATTGGGCCATCTTTATCTCGGCCATCCTAATCGGGGGGATGGGCCTGGCGCTGCCGATTGAAGAAGTGGCGATTGCGGCTGACATCATGTTCTTGTTGATGTTCGCCCAGGTGAATATCACGGTGATGACGCTTCGGCGCCGAAGGCCGGACTTAGACCGGGGCTATTTTGTGCCGTTCTTCCCCTGGCCGGCCATCATCGGCATTGTGACCAATATCGCCCTGGCCGGATTTTTGGCGATTCATATCGGCCGTATTGGTTTGCTGAGCGCGGCCTGGATTATGGTGGGGATGTTCATCTATTGGGGCTATTTTAAGAACAAGGAGGAGGCGGAACGGCCGACTGAAGTTCTCCATCGGGAGGCGTTGGTATCGGTCGATTATTCGGTGCTGGTTCCAGTTTCGGATGAGACCCAGGCTGAGGTTATCGGCCGTTTGGGCAGCGTCATCGCCAAAGGACAGGATGGCGAGGTGTTGGCCTTGCATGTCATTAAGGTGCCGCAGCAGTTGCAGTTATCGGATGGACGATTATTCTTAAGAGAGGCTCGTCCCTATCTGGAGAAGGCGATTGCCCAGGCGAGAGAGATGGATGTGCCGGTGCATACGATGATTCGACTCGGCCGTTCTATCCATGAGGCCATTCTGAAAACATCGGCCGAAAATTCCAGCGACCTGATACTCTTTGGTTGGCCTGGCTATACCGGTTCTCGTGACCAGTTGTTTGGCTCGGTCATTGACCGCATTGTTGCGAACCCGCCGACCGACCTGGGCATTGTCCGTCACCGACCTTATGAGAAGTTGGAGCGGATATTGGTTCCGGTTGCGGGTGGGCCAAACGGCCGTTTGGCGGTGACGTTGGCGATGGCGCTGGCTCAGAACACGGCCGAAAAGACGACGGTGGTTTTGACCTATGTTGTTACGCCGGAGGCAGACCAGACAGAGGCGGAGGCCAGGGCGCAAAACGCTTTCCGTCGCTCGGCAGAAGGCTTCTCTTTCGATTTTGAAGAGCAGATTGTTCAAGCTCCCTCGCCAGTTGAAGGCATTCTCAAAGCGGCCGAATCTTGTGATATGGTTGTTATTGGGGCGACGAATCGGGAACGGCTGTGGCAAAATCTGCTGGCCGGTAATGTCTCTCAACAGGTGGCTGAAGAGGCGAAATGCTCTGTCATCATCGTTAAACGACGCAGCACGATGCTGGCCTCTGTCCTGCGGGAAACGGTCTTAGAACCGGTTCGGAAATCTAATAGGGTGAGATAGGTGGAATAGTAGTTAATTGGTGAATGCTTCATGACCGTTCCAAAAATCGTGAAAGTTTCGTCCATGAAAAACCTCGTAAAAATGCTTTAATATGATTGAAGAGCGGACAGATTTTTTGCCGACAGTCGATAATTGGGCTGAGTGGGGAGCCATTTTCACCGATGCTGCCTTGTGGCAGCCGGTGGTGCGGCGCATTTGTCAGGAAAATCCCGTTTCAGTGGGCCTCACGGCCGAAGATGTGCCGTGTCAGGAGATTGAGGCGGGTTTTCCGGGCAGCACGGCCGTTTTCATCGTCGATGAGAGGATTGTGGTCAAAATTTTCCCTCCCTTTCTGGCCGCCGATTACGAGCTTGAGGTAGAAACTTATCAGCTCATTGATTATCGTTTAGACCCATATCTGCCAGAGTTGGTGGCGCATGGGGTTTATCTGGATCGGGTGGACTGGCCTTATCTGATAATGTCTTATATGCCAGGACAGCCAATCCGGGAAGTGCGGGATGACATATCGGCCGAAAATATGCGGAGAATTGCCCGTGAATTGGGCTGGTATATCAAACGTCTGCACAGCACCCCGGTAGAGGAGGCCAGGGCCATTAAGGCTGACAAAGCTGATTGGTTTGCTTTTTTGGGGGAACGGCGCAAACAATGTTTGGAGGAGCTGCGGGATGAGACTCCCTTACCGTTGTCTGTGCTGAGAGAAATTGCTCGTCTGTTGGCGACGGATATATTTCTGCCGCCGAAGGGGTTTCGGCCGATGCTGCTCAATGGGGATTTTACTGAAGACCATCTCTTATTAGAAAAGCGGTTGGGGGAGTGGCGTATCAGTGGGTTGATTGATTGGGCTGATAGTCTGGTGGGGGCAAGGGAATATGAATGGGTGGCGCTTTGGTTTGGCTTGTGCAGCCAAGATGTCTTTGTGTTTCGAGAAATCTTAGCTGCTTATGACCCCGATTTACGACTGAATAACCGTTTTCGGCAGAAGATGTTGGCTTACACCTTCATTCATCGTTTTGGCCCGGTGATGATTGGCGAGTTGTTGAGGCAGCCGGGTGCGCCAACGATTACGTCCCTGGCTGAGTTGCATTCCTGGCTTTGGCCCCCGATGTAACGCCTTCCCCCTAATTTAGGCTCCCTATTTTCTCAATGGCAGGATAATACGAAAGGTGCTGCCGATGCCGAGGTCGCTGGTGACGGAAACACGGCCGTCGTGGGCTTCAACGATAGAGCGGGTGATGAATAGACCTAGCCCAACGCCAGGTACGCCAAAGGTCAGCTCGTTTCTGGCCCGAAAAAAGCGGCTGAAGAGGTATTGTTGGTCATTGGCGGCAATACCGACTCCGGTATCCTCAACTTCAAAGCAGGCTGACCCCCTTTTGGCATACAAACGGACGGTAATAAAATCATCTTTTAAGGTGTAGCTGTAGGCGTTGTTTATCAGGTTTTGAACAGCCCAATATAGACGATTGCGGTCGCCATAGACGGGCAGTGATTCTTTGGTTGATTCAAATTCTAAATGAAGGCCTTTGCCTTCCATTCGGGGTCGCCAACGATTGACAACATCGGCGACAACCTCTCCAAATGAGATGAACGCTTTTTCCAGATAGAGGTCGCCGGCCTGGATGTGAGTCATGTCGATTAGGCCATTAATATGTTGGATGAGCTGGGAGGTGTTGTGGTCGATGGCTTTGGCAAAGCGGAGACCGCTGCTCTCCTGGTCGGCGGCGTGGAGCCGAATCAGGAGTTCGCTGTAGCCTTTGATGGCGGTCAGTGGGGTTCGTAGTTCGTGGGAGATGCTTGATATAAAGCCGTCTTTTAGGGTTTCGACTTCGGCGGAGCGGGTAATGTCTCGGAGGACGAGAACGGTTCCTAGAAGGGTGCTGTCGGGGGCTTTTACTGGGGCGGCTGAGACGCTTAAAACACGGCCGTCAATCTGAAAACGACGGGTGTCTCGGCCTTCGTTTTTCGATATTTCCTCGAGATTGAAATCTTTGAAAAGGTCTAGGGGCAGTTCTCGAAGGGGGCCTGTTTGAAAGTTGCCTGACATATCTGCCAAGATTTTTTCGGCTGCTGGGTTAGAAGTAACGACAACATCATCCAAGTCGAGGACGATGACACCATCGGCAATACCGTTTAGAACGGCTTCTAATTTGCTGGCCTGTTCGACAAGTTCACGGTTTCTGAGGGCCAGCCGTTGGGCCATTTCAGCAACGGTGCCATCTTCATTTATATGATTTAGCTCTGATGTCTGGTCACCTGGTTTGTTTACAGTCATTCAAGCGTGCTCAAGCGAAAATTACGGGTTTGTTCGTGGGTAGAATGGTAACATTTTAATAGGGAGGGGTCAATGTTGGTTCGAGGAAACGGTGGGCGAAACGGTTGTTGATAAGTGGGGGGAGGAATAGATAATCTGCAAGTCGCCACCAGGGATGGTGGCGCTCCATCAACAAAAATTTCGCCGACCCCCGAGGAAAGGTGAATGGTTTTTTGAGGGTACAAAGATTGGGTTAATTCTTGGCTTGGGAGTGACTTATGTGATTATGTGGAGGGAGGGTAATACCATCTAATAAATGATGATAGCTCTGGCGGTGGCGGATGAGGTGGAAGGTGTCGCCGTCGACCAGGACTTCGGCCGTTTTTGGTCGGCCGTTATAGTTGGAACTCATGGCGAAGCCATAGGCGCCGGCCTGGAGGATGGCGAGTAAGTCGCCGGGGGCGACGGGGGGCAACGGCCGTTCTTTGGCGAGGGTGTCGCCTGTTTCGCAGATGGGGCCAACGATGGTGGAAAGCGGATAGTCATCTGTAGCCCGGTCATTTATGGCTGGGGCGTTGACGGGCAGAATGGGGTGGTGGGCGCTGTAGAGGGCGGGGCGAAGCAGGTCGCTCATGCCTGCGTCGGCGATGACGAAATGTTTGTCTCCTTGATTTTTGGTGTAGATGACTTCGCTGAGCAGCGCGGCGGTTGGGCCGATGATGGAGCGGCCGGGTTCCATGACAACGCCATAACCTGCGGCCGTTATTGGCTTCGTTACGGCCGAAACCCAGTCGGCTGGGTCGGGTGGGCGGTCGTCGTTGTAGTCGATGCCTAGCCCACCGCCGACATCGAGATAGTTGAGGGCGATGCCGAAAGCGGCCGTTTCTTCGGCCAGTTCGACCAGGAAGTTGGCGGCCTGGGTGAAGGGGGCGAGCTTTGTGATTTGGGAGCCGATGTGGACGGCCAGGCCGACGGGTTGGAGGAGAGGGTGTTCGGCCGTTTGGCGCAGCATCTGGATGGCTTGGCCGGGGGAGACGCCGAATTTGTGGGCCTGCTTGCCGGTTTGGATGTGGGGGTGGGTTTCGGCGGCGATGTCGGGGTTGACCCGAATGGTTATTCGGCAGGAGGCGTCTTTTTCGGTGGCAATATGGCCGATTAAAGCTAGCTCCATCTCTGACTCGACGTGGAGGCCATGAATGCCAGCATCGAGAGCCATTTCGATTTCTTGACGGGTTTTGCCGACGCCGGAGAAGAGGATTTTGTCGGGGGGGAATTCGGCCGTTTGGGCCAGGAACAGCTCGCCGCCGCTGGTGACGTCGGCTCCGAGGCCAGCCTGGGCCAAGAGCTTTAAGAGGATGGGGTTGCCGTTGGCTTTGATGGCGAAGCAGATGAGGTGGTTGGGGATGTCGGCGGCGGCCTTTAGATAGGCGTTGGCCCGGCGGAGGAGTTCGCGTTTGCTGTAGATGTAGGTGGGGGTTCCGATGGCTTTGGCGATGGTGGAGAGGGGGATGGATTCGCAGTGGAGTTGGTTGTTTTGGTAGTGGAAAGGGGTCATGTATTTTGTTATCTAATGAGGTGAAAAATGGTTAATTGCTGAATTCGTGAATTGGTGAATTGTTAATTAAGGTCACGTCTCATTAACAATTCACCAGTTCACGAATTCACCAATTAATTATTTCTTTTTCATCACTTTCACCCCCGACTTCGACTTCCATGCTGGAGATGGTGCGGGCGACGTTTTCGATGGCGACGCGTTGTTTGCGGTAGAGGTCGGATTCGCTCATGGCGAGGCGGCGGGCGACGTCGCGGACGCGTTGGCCCTGGACGAATTTTAGTTCGAGGATGTTGTAGAGAATCCATTCGGCCGTTGTCATGTTGCGCTCGCCTTCTGGTCGTTGTTGTTCAATGGCCCGGTCTAAAATGGTGCGTAAGGCTTTGGTGGCGTTGCCGTCATGCTCTTCTAGGGCGCTTTGGACGATTTGGAGGCGGACGAGGGGGCTTTTGGTCAGCTTGGGGCCGCCCCAATAGTGGCTGAGGGCATCCCAGACCATGGTGTTGAAGTCGGGGTCGCTTAACAGTTCGGCTTCGGAAGCGGCCGTTAAGGCGGGTGTGCCGCCGAAAGCGGCGGCGCTGCGTCGTTTTTGGAGGTCGGTGATTTGGGGCAGCAGCCCTTCGACGGAGGCGAATACGTCTTGTTGTAGGAGGCGGTCTTCAAGGGCGTTGGCGACCTGATCGACCAATTTCTCGAAGGTGGGGTATTCGGCTGCGGTCACGTCTGGTTCATCGGAGCGGGCGCGAACGCCGAGAATGCCGAGTAGGGCTTCGCCGGGGCGGTTGTATAACGGCCGTATCCAATAGTTTTGCCAGATGAGAAAATCGCCGCTGGCTTCGACTGGTTCTTCAGATTGCTGGCCGTTTGCTTTAGAAAGGGCTTGTAAACTCCCTTCAATGTCGGCATCTGACCAGACGGCTTCAAACTCGCCGAGCGGACCGACTGTGGCTTCTAAATGGGGGCCTTCGGGGGTGAGGCTGGCGACAAAGGCGGTTGGGGTGCGAAGCACTTCGCAGATGGAGGCCAAGACACTTTCTAGGAACTGTTGCAAGTCTCTTGTGGTCAGAATCCGTTCGCTCAATTCCTGGATGCGGCGCACTTCTGGCTCGTTGGTCAGTTGGAAGAAGCGTTCTAACGGCCGTTTGAAGGCATGAATGGCCCATTCAACCAAAATGATGGTTCCTACAATTGAGAGGGCTTGAACGGTCTCAACTGGCAATCCAAAGAGGGAACCGGCTCTGGGAATGCTGATATAAACGATGAGGACTACAATGGCGGCGAGGGGGACTCGAGCCATAAACTTAAAGAGCCGCACCCGCACGACTCGGTCTGGCGAAACGGCCCCAAAGTAGGCGATGTAATAGGTTAGGAAGGCGAACATCAGTCCTACCACCAGATTGCCGACCAACAGGAGCAGCCATAGGAAAATCGGTACTTCCTGAGTGGCGCTGTTGCTGAAAATCAGATAGGGGAAAACGCTCAAAGGAGCGGCCAGGAAGGTGATGAGAATCATCGTCATTCGCCGCCGGGTGGTCTGAGTCAGGCAGCGCTCTCTGGCTCGCCAGACAAGATAGATGCTTGACCAGGCAATGAGCCAGTAGTAGCCGGCGAAAAGGGGGAAGAGCGGCCCAGCCAAAAAGCGGGCGGCAAAGTTGATTGGGACTAATTCGCCGATGATTAAATCGCTGAACAGGGCCAACGAGAAGAAGACCACGCCAACGATATACCAGACCCGAACTAAAATCCTGCGGCGGGAAGAGAAAGCGCCCGTTGTGACCAGTAGAGCATCGGCCAGATGAAACTGGGCTGCTGGAACCATCGCAATGCCAATCCACTCCAACCGCAGCCAGGCTTCGGGGGGAGATACAAGGGTGGCGCGGGTTACTAGCACTTCGGTGAAGTAGACGATGACGACGAAGAAGAGGAGAGAGTTGAAAGCCCTGGTGACCCGGTCGCGAAGGCTGTGGGGCAGATTGTAGAGGGCTACGGCCGCACCGAAGATGACAATTGCGGCTTGCAAAATGTCATTGACCAGAGCTAGAAAGTCCGGGAACAGGGTTGGCATAAGTAGGGATTAGAAACCAGGTTTTTTATAAACCTGGTTTCTGGAAAGTAAATTAAGCCGGGGAAGGCGCGGGGGGCATATCCAGCCCCGACGGTTTCCACTCCACCGGTTCGCTAGGTGAGGGTTGGGAAGGTTGAGGCGGTGGGTTGTCAGAAGATGGGGGCGGTGGTGGTCCTTTGCCTTCAATTAAAGCTACAAACTCGTCGGACTCGAGGGTTTCAATTTCGAGTAAGGTTTGGGCTATCAGTTCGAGTTTGTCTTGATGTTCGGTGAGCAGTTGGGTGGCGCGAGCATACTCGGTGTCGATGATTTCACGCACTTCGCGGTCTATCTTCTCGGCAATAGCGTCGGAATAGTCTCGCTGTTCGCTAATTTCTCGTCCCAAGAAGACCATCTCTTGTTTGTCGCCGTAGACGCGGGGGCCAAGCTCATCACTCATGCCATATTGGGTGACCATGGCGCGGGCCATTTTGGTGATTTGTTGGAGGTCGCTGCTGGCTCCGGTTGTGATTTCCCCGAATGTTAATTCCTCGGCAACACGGCCGCCTAATGCGCTGGCAATGAGGGCCTTAAATTTGGAGCGGCTGTAAAAGGAGGCGTCCTCTTCTAAATACCAGGTGACGCCGCCAGCCATGCCACGCGGAATGATGGTCACTTTGCGAAGCGAACGGGCGTGGGGCAGCAGATGACTGACCAGGGCGTGTCCGGCTTCGTGATAGGCGGTAATCTCTTTCTCTTCGTCGCTGATAATGCGGCTTTTTCGTTCGGGGCCAAGCTGAACCCGTTCGATGGCCTCTTGGAACTCGGCCATGGAGATGTTCTTCTTGTCGCGCCGGGCGGCTAGCAATGCGGACTCGTTGACGGTGTTTTCGATGTCGGCTCCAACAAAGCCGGGGGTGGCTTTGGCGAGGACGTTGATGTTAACGTTGGCGTGAAGGGGTTTGCCGCGCATGTGAACTTTGAAAATCTCTTCTCGGCCACGAATGTCGGGGCGGTCGATGACGACGCGGCGGTCGAAACGGCCGGGTCGCATGAGGGCGGGGTCGAGGATGTCGGGGCGGTTGGTGGCGGCCAGGATAATAATGTGGGTATCGGTTCCGAAGCCGTCCATTTCAACCAAAATCTGGTTCAAGGTCTGTTCTCGCTCGTCGTGGGAGCCGCCTAAACCTGCGCCGCGCTGACGGCCGACAGCATCAATTTCGTCGACGAAGATGATACAAGGGCTGTGGCGTTTGGCCTGCTCAAAGAGGTCGCGCACGCGGCTGGCTCCAACGCCGACGAACATTTCGACGAACTCTGAGCCAGCGATTGAGAAGAAAGGCACCCCAGCTTCACCAGAGACGGCTTTCGCCATTAAGGTTTTGCCTGTGCCGGGCAAGCCAACGAGTAAGACGCCTTTGGGAATTCTGGCCCCGAAGCTGACGAATTTGTCTGGCTCTTTTAGAAATTCTACGATTTCGGAAAGCTCTTCTTTGGCTTCATCACACCCGGCGACATCATCGAAGCTGACGGTGGGGTGGTCGCCGGAGAACATGCGGGCTTTGCTTTTGCCGAATGACAGGGCTTGATTGTTGGAACCTTGGGCCTGGCGCATGATGAAATAGATGAAGCCGATGATGAGCAAGGCGGGTAGGAATATACCCACTAAACTAAGTAAACCGCTCCATTGGCTGGGCGGTTCGTAGGTGATGGTGGTTTGGTTTTGGCCGGTGCCGTAGTCGTTTTCGGTGACGCCGTAGGTGGCTAATACTTCTTCTAATGAGCTGACCCGGCTGACTAAGGTTTTGGCTTCTGGCCGACCGCTTTGTTCATTATAGATTACAGTTACTTCACGCCCTTCCCCGTCTACCTTTAGTTCGGATACTTCGCCGTCCTTAATCTGTTGGGCCAACTCACTAATAGCTAACTCTTCTGGCTCGACACCAGCGGAGCTAAAGTTCCAAATAATAGCGAGGATGGCGACCGCGATTAGTGAATAAATGAAATATCGTGTCATTCTTGATGCGTTCACGTTCTTGCCTCCGTATTGGGGTTATCCTTCTGCCCCTTTCTAATTATACCAGTATAACAAAAAGGGTGGCTGGGGGCGATAGTACCGCATACACGAACAATTGTCAGTATGGCTCACGCAAAGGCGCAAAGCCGCCAAGAAATACCCTTTGCCTCTTTGCGTGATATTCCTTTTTCCTATTGTTGATTATTACTTTGATTTAGCCGACGTAGCGGAGGTAGACGAGGAACCAGAGGGGGATGAGGCCGAGGAGGCTGAGGAGAGCGATGATGCTGAGGATGATGGCGGTGGTGTCGGCTTTTTCGGGTTGGGGTTCGGGGACGGGGTAGTGGGGGTTGGTTTGGGGTTCGGGGAATGGGGAATGGGGATCGGGGGTTTGGGGACGGCGACGGGCGGCGGTTGTGTCGTCGTCGGGTTGATAATATTCGGTTTTGCGTTCGGCCGTTGGGTTGGCGGGTTGATAGAATTCGGTTTGTCGCTGGGGGATGGGAACTGCTTGGGGGCGCTGTGGGCCTGCTTCGCTGACGGGGGCGGTATCTTCGAGGCTGTTGTCGCGGTAGGTGGTTAGGATACGGCCGAACTGATCGGCCGTTCGATACCGTCCGGCTGGCTCTTTGGACAGCACTTTGGCAATGACCCGTTCGACTTGGAGGGGAACGGCCGGATTGAAGCGGGTCACGGGCGGCGGCGTTTCGCGCATGTGTTTGATGGCCAGGGCGGCGTGGTTTTCAGCCTCAAAGGGTAAACGGCCGGTTAGCATCTCGAAGAGGATAACGCCGATGGCGTAAACGTCTGAGGCGGGGGTGGCCCCTTCTCCGGCGGCTTGTTCGGGAGCAAAATATTGGGGCGTGCCCCAGATAAGGTCGTCATCGTCGCCAGGGCTGCTTTGGCTCAAGGCACGGGCGATGCCGAAGTCGGCGACCTTGACCCGGTTATCGCGGGTGACGATGACGTTTTGGGATTTGACGTCGCAGTGGACGAGATTGGCCCGGTGAGCGTAGCCGACCCCGGCGCAGATTTCGATGGCTAAGTCTAAGGCAAGATTAATGTTGAGGGGCTGTCCGGTGGCGCTGATTTGATGGCGAATGAGGGCTTTGAGCGTTTGGCCTTCGATGTATTCCATGACGATGTAGTAGTAGTGGCCGTCTTGGCCGATGTCGTGGACGGTGACAATGTTGGGGTGGGAGAGGTTGGCGGCGGAGTAGGCTTCTTGTTGGAAGCGGCGCAGGAAGTCGGCGTTTCCGGTTAGGCTTTCGTGGAGGACTTTGACGGCGATTAAACGGCCGAGCATCAAGTCCTGGCCTTTGTAGACGGAGGCCATGCCGCCAGTCCCGGCTCGTTGGAGGAGTTTGTAGCGATTGTTTAGGATGGTGGTGTCGTCGTTCATAGTTGACGTAATTTTAACCTAAAAAATCACGATAAGTAAGTTTTGGGAAATATTCGGAAAACTTGCAACGAATGGCTCAATTTGAGCGTTCACGAATTAAAGGAATTTTTGGCCTCAAACTGTGAGGGCTTTAATGTCGTTATAGGGTTTGGTTGATGAGGCGTGGGCGGCATCCCAAAGGTCAACGGCCGTTTGCAGATTGAGCCATAGTTGGGGGGAGGTGTTGGTTAGCTTACCAAGACGGAGGGCCATATCGGCCGTTATGCTGCGCCGCTCATTGACAAGCTGGTTGATGGTTCGCCTGGATACCCCTAGACGCTCTGCTAGTTGGCCCTGCGTAAGTTGAAATTCGGCTAAGATATCTTCTCGAATGAACTCGGCCGGATGGGTTGGTCTATTTTCTGAAATCATTATTCATTAGTCCATTTCTGGATTCCCGCGAAGGCGGGAATGACAGTTCAAACTTCATCGTGAACGGTTTTGAGGAAGATTAGGCATGATAATCTTCAAAGCATACATCGTAAGCATCGCCTTCTTCCCATTCGAAAGTAATCCGCCATTGATTGTTGATCCAAATCGAATAACGTGGCGGTTGAAAGCCTTGTAAGGTGTGGAATCTGTTAGAAGGCGGAAAATACATATCTTCCAATTTCACAGCGGCATTGAGAAGTTCTAAACGCCTTCTAGCTCTGTTTTTCAATCTTTTATCAAGGCGGCGGATGTGTCTATCATGAAAAATATCTTCTGTCCGTTTATCACAGAAATCTTTGATCACAACATCATTGTAATCACAGTGGTTACAAATGTCAATTGTTATTCCGTTCACGGGTGTGCGAAAGGGTTGTTGACAACTGGTGTGAGGAAATGGATGCTTTGCAAAGGGCCGACAGGGATGTCGGCGCTCCGTCAACAAAAACTTCGGCCACCCTCTGTTCACATTGTTATTTGAGCCGTACCAATTAGAGTCTGACTCTAACCCGCATAGAAGATTTCTCCCTGGGTATTGTTTGGGATGGGGGTATTGGGGGAACCCGGTCGAAATGACAAGGGGACGTTTCTTTGGGAATTGGGTAGGGTCTTGATGGTATGGGTATCATGGCGTGATTTTCCAAGGGGAATTAGTGATTCCAAATCTCACGCAAAGGTGCAAAGGGAAAGGGATGCGACCTAAATCGCATCCCTTTTTTGTTGTTGCTACGGTGAGAGATTGATGTTCTTGGAGGGGTTAGGCGGGGAGTTGGGCGGGGGTGGGGTCTTCGGCCGTTGTTTGGGGGGTGGGTGGGGTGAAGCCTCGGAAAACGGCCGCTGCCAACAGCCCTGCTAAGATGGCTAAGATGCCGCTGAGAACGAAGACGTTGCGAACGCCTATTAAGGCGGCCAGGGTTCCGGCGGCGAACATGGAGACGAGGTTAGCTACCTGGATGACGGCGCCTAGGGCGGCGGAAACACGGCCGAGTTTGTCGTTGTCCACGACGAGTTGAATGAGGGTGGCGATGGCGGTGTTGAGGGGGGTGCTCATCAGGCCGATGATGAACAGCACGATGAAAAGGTGCCAGAGTTCTTGAACCAGGAAAAGTAAGGCTACGCCTAAGCCAATGCCTATCAGACCGCTGCTAATTAAATTGGTGGGTTTGAAGCGGGAAGCCAGGACGGCGATGAGGCTGCCGCTGATAATCATGCCGATGACCTGGGATAGTTCGATGGCGCCGAACCAGGCTTCGGCCACTTGTAAATCGTTCACAATCATGGGGGCCAGGAGGACGTTGACTGCGCCCAAGCCGAGCATGGTGACGCCGCCAGCGACGAGGTTGCCAATAAGAATGCGATTGCTGATGAGCAGCCCTAATCCGGCCCGCATCTCACCGAATACGGCCGATGCCGTTGCTTGGCTCGCTTTCTGCAAGGGTGCTGTCAAACTATCGAGGTCGGATAGATTGACGCGGCTGATGAATAGGGCGGAGAGGAAGAAGGTTGAGGCGTCGACGAGGTAGGCGGGCCAGAAGACTTCGAGGGAACCGACGAGGAAGCCAGCAGCGGCCGTTCCGAGGACGCGGAAGAAGACGGAGCTGGTTTGGGCCAGGGAATTGGCGGAGAGTAGGCCTTCTTTGGGAACGACGAGGGGAATTACGGCCGAACGAGCGGGGGTGAAAAAAGCGCCGACGGAGGCGTGGGCGAAGGCGATGAGGTAGAGGAGGAGGAGGTTGGTGTTTTCGGCCGTGCCTATAAATAGGAAGGCCAGTACCAATGAGCCGCGCAACACGTCTGAAATTACCATCACCCGCTTGCGGTCCCAACGGTCTACGAAGACGCCGGCGACGAGGCCGATAGTGGCTGTGGGTAGGGCTAGGGCGATGAGCAGGTAGGCGATTGCGGCCGTGTCGCCGTCCGTTATCCGGTTGATGAGCAGCACTAGGGTGAGGTACGTTAGCGAATCGCCGAAGTTGGATATGATTTGCCCTGTCCAGAGATAGCGGAAGTTGGAAATGTTTAATATTTCGCGGATGGTCATTGAGGGAGGTTGGCCGTTGGCCGAGGTTGGGTCACTCATTTTTGTCTCCTGTATCAATTGCTCATGCTAAGGCCGCAATATTGCGGGGCAAAGGGAAAGCGTTTTATTCATTAGGTAAAGTAATCCAGGTTTAAGTGGAGAACGGAAAGTAACTTTAGAACAAAGTGACGAGATAGGCTTCCGTTCTCCTTATAAGTAAATGCCTTGATGCCTATCTTTGATTTAAACACCTTTCCGGCATTTACTTAATAAAGTCTTGTGGCGCAGCGGGATAGCTGCCCAAAAGCGTGGGTGTTTGAAATAAGATTTGTATGAAGTTTGGGTATATCAGGCGACTGTCACTTGGCCGGGTGAGTGGTTTTGGTCAGAACAATGATGATGGGGTGACAGTTATCTGTTTATGGTGTATTTATTCCTTATCGGACCGATAAACGGGGAAGAAGGCGTAGGTTAGGCCGTAGACGGTGGCGTTGGGGGGCGTTTTTTCATTCCCTTCGGCAATTTCGTTGAATTCTTCGAAAACGGCCGTAATCTTCTTATTAAAATCTATGGCCTGTTCGTCGGTCAAGTTAATTGAGGAATGAACGATAAGGCCTCTGGTCGCATCGGAATCGTCGGTCAAATCCATTAGGTCAGCCCGAATGCTCCTTTTAATTTCGTCTTTTGCGGAATCGAAGACGGCGTTTAGTAGGGCATCGACCTGGTTTTGGGCGTTTTCTCCGGTTGAAAGGAGGGTGTCATCGACGGAGAAGCGAGCGGCCGTGACGCGATATTTTTTCTCGATGATGCCGGAGACGATATCTGTTTCGACGACTTCGATTAGGTTGTGTTTCTCCATCATGTTGACATGGTAATAGAGCTTGGTCTGGGGCATGTCAATGATTTCGGCCACTTCTTTAACGGTCTTGGGGTTGGCAAAGGTCTTTAAGATTTGCAGCCGCAAGGTATGGGCGATGACTTTTAGGGTGTCGGGGTTGGTGATAAGAATTTCTTCTTTTAATTTAGGAAGTTCAGGCATTTTATTGTTTTTGACCATTTTAATTAATTAGAATGATTGGAAATATTCTAATGGTTTAATTTATTTTTGTCAAGGGTAATATAGATTGTGGATTGCAATTATCGAAGTTAAGATTCCTCGCTTGATCCAGAACGGAGGGTGCTTTTAGATAAGGTCGCTCGGAATGACCCGAAGAGTGTTGTTTCGGTATATCTTCGCTTATCTTTGAAGGTGTTAGTTTTAGATGCCAATTAGACCTAAATCTCGCAGCCAGATGCTGACTGGTTTTTCCCGACTTCGGCTGCCGTCTTGGACTAGGAAACCGATATCGAATTGATTGACGATGGTGATGGTTAGGTTTGAATATTCACCGGAGAATCCATGTTTTTCGAGGACAATTCGAGCGGTCTGGTCTATCAGTACTTCACAACGGTCAATGGGCTTGTTGCAATCTGGTCTGGCCCAGATGTAGACTTCTAGGTCTCCACGGGGAAGTTGCTCCTCGTTTCGTGTGGTTAGCAGTTCAACTACTTTGGCTGAAATGATGTCTTTGTCTTGGCTCAGGGTTGTTTCTAGCTCTTGGAAGTCGCCGCTGCCGATTACCCCAAATCGGATATCTTGGGTGGGGAAGACGGCCGATGCTAAATTAAATAACAAAAACCCGATAACAAACAGACTGAAGGTAATGGCCTGATGACGTTTTGGGGGTGGGGGTAGAGGGGCTTCGGTGATGGGCGGCCACTTGACGACATATGATTCTACGAGTAGGTCGTGGATGCCTTGGCGGGTGTCCATGTTAGCCAACGTACCATATGCGAGGGCCAAAATGCCGCCTGTCAACATTGAACCGGCGAAGGTGCTTAGAACGGGGGTGTTCAACTGAGGTAATTCCCATCGAAAAAGGACGAATATCAGGCAAATAATGCTGGTGCGAAATAGTGATTTGCCCAGGCTAAGAAAATTGTAATTGCGGTCAACGACAGCGATATGCATTAGGCGTTGGCCTATGGTTTGGCCCTTTTTATGGTGGGAATTGTAGTAGCTGATGTAGCCAAGGATGATGGCATAGAAGATGAAACGGCCGTATGGCCCCAGCGCAAAAGCCCAGCCGTCAAAAATGTAGAACAAATAAAATAGGGGAATAAGGATGATGGCGCCATCAATCACAAATGCGGCAACACGTTGTGGAAATTGGGCGATGGGGACTTTCGGCCGACTATCGAGGATGGCCTTCTTTTTCTGCTGATATTCAACCCAATCGGCTGACGGTTCTTTTAACCAGGCTGGTTTGAGATGACGGGGCGGGGTTTGTTCTTTCACATGATGCGATTGAAGAATGGCCTTGACTTTAGCTTGTTGATTAACGGGGATGTTGACTTTGGTCTCGCGGCCGCCTTTGATGGTCAAGGAAATCTTTTCGTCGTTTGGTTTGCCCCATTCAACGTGTTTGATAGTGTTCCACTTCATTGTGACAAGCGACGTTGCAATTCCGTCTTCGATGATGAGAATGTTGCTGAAATAGGTTAGCAACCAATTGGTTATGGCTATTAAATAGAAGGCGACTGTTAATACTATCAATGAGACTGACTCGGTATTGTTAACCCAACTAAAAATAAGAGTGGCACCACTGAAAAGGAGTAAGGCTATGTTTCCAAGGATTAAGGCTTTGTCGATCTTACCTAAATCCAAAACAATTTTTTCGTGTTTCAATCGAAGGCGGTAAATTATTTGGCGGACGGTTAAATTTGTGAAGATTATCAGCCCTGTGATAATTAGGGGGACAATTCTTAACTCTAATTTTAAAGCTATTCTTGGTAGTGACGGAAACAAGAGATTTACGATCGGAAAGACGAACCCCCCGATTAAGATAAGAACGATTAGTCCTCCCCAAAAGACTACTTGTTTTCGGCTAACCTTCTCCCCACGGTTCCAGTCAACTAGTTTTTGCGGGAAATAAAATCCGGCAATCACCACGGGAATGACCAGGAATATGATGAATTCTATTATTGCTTGGAAGGTCACGGCCGTTTCCTCCCCAAAATCTCATTGACTGAAGCTAACATGTTTTCCCTTATCATTGTTTAGCCCGTATTGTCTGACTATATTATAGCAGATTTGTTGCTAACTATTTCACTGTATGGGGAACGAATAAGGATAAAGGGTCGCTTAATTTGTCAAGGCTATTTGCCATTCTTCGATGGTTAGGGCTGCCCCAGACAAACGAGTGCCGCTTAAAAAGCCAAGGTCCTGTTGGTTTTTTAGGACGACGCGCATATCTGTCAAATTTTCAATGTGATCGTAATGTTCAAAGGCAAGGCGGGCCACCCATTCGACTGTATCATCACAATAGGTCCGATTGGCATAGCATGTTGTTTTTGACCATAGTTCAATATTCAAAGCCCTGATTGGATTATCGGGTCTAACAACGTTGGTTTGGTAAACATCCACCGTGTAAAATTCACCACTATCAATCAATATCTGCCGAAAATCTTGTTGTGCTTGCCATTCGCTCTGGCTTCCTATCAATTCCAAGGCTGGCTCTTGGATGATTTGGAATACAAAGCTGATTATTGCAATCAGCAAACCAACGCCAAATAAGCCAAGGGTGATTCGATAATGAATTTTTGGAATTTGGGGGGATTTGACTACTGTATTAGGAGGCACTTTGACGACGTAGGTTTTAGAAATGAGGTCGTGGATACCTTGCCGAGTCGTACGATTAAATACCAGGGCATAAATCATGGATAATGTGCCGCCAAAGACAATAATAGTTACCAGGAATGATAGGATGGGGTTTTGAAGAATAGATAAGGCCCATCCATTTAACATGAGCAGGAGGCTAAGTATGAACGCTCGAGTAAAGGATTCTTGCAAGTTGAGATACTCGTAATTGTAATTGACGACAGCAATTTTCATTATCCGCTTGCCAAAGGTTTGGCCAGACATATGCTTGGAATTGAAATAGGCGATGTAGGGGATGAAGATGCTGTAGCCGATGAAACGGCCGTATGGCCCCAGCGCATAAAATAACTCGCCAAATACGATGGCGATGACCCAGAGAGGAGCGCCGATGAAAATACCGTCGATGATGAAGGCCAGCCAACGTCGCCAAAATCCGGCAATATCTGGCCCTCGCTCTTTGGCCGCAATTCTGGCTTCTTCCCGCAACTTTTCAAGAATGGGTACTTCGGGATTTATCTCTGATTGGTCTATTTTTTCTTCTGGACCTTTTTGAATGTCGTCCATCAGTTTGCTCCATTTTCTTGGCCGATTTTACCGTACTTTGTGAGGTTGAATTGATTTTACCTAAATCGGCCGTTTCATTACAATGGTTCCTTTACCACTCTTCGTTTAGGGTGGATTCTCCTGCTAACATCACGTTCTCTGGTAGGTATAACAGTATCGAGAACCTGCTTAGCTTGCGACACTGAATTTTCTATCGAGCTAATTCCGCAATAGTCACCAATATAATAGATGCTATTTTTGCCTTGGCTTTCATCAACAATTTTTGTTAGGTTCATGTTAGGTTTAGCGATAGCTTTTTTCCAATAGTATGTTTTCAAAACCTCAAATTTACAGGTTTCGGAAAATTTTTCCTCTAAGGAATGAGCGATTTGTTTCTTCAGACAATCTCTTGTTGATTTGATAGTCGAATTATTCTGTATATACATCACGACATAATCATGATCATATTCTTTTTCTATGGTATACGGTCTGTTTATGAGAATGGTCGTAAGCGGTTCTGTGAAATCCATGAAGGGAATAACAGTTCGCCATTTTCTCAGCTTCTTTGAGTGAAACTTTCCTTTAGCCACGACAACATGTAGTGATGAATACATGGAACCGCTGTCGGGTTTAACCGTAAAGATATCTTCGTGTAAAGGCGTGTAATCGGTTGCTATTATCAATTGAGAATAGCGCTTTTTATAGTTGTTTATATAGAGTCTTCTATTGATTGGATCGATGCTATGGAGTTCCTGATTTAAATAAATTTTCCCGCCCATTTTTTCAATTTCTTTTACTAGCTTTTTAACAACTGATTCTAAGGTGTCATCCATAATATTCTTGACCGATAATCTATCGAGTATTAGCTGTTTTAGAAAGGGATATATAAGGCTTAGTTCAACATCCTTTGTTTCAGGGTATCCGAAGGATCTGATGAAGGAAGAAATCATCTTGTTTGATTTACTGTTCTCGCCCAGATTGTTATCTAAATATTGCTTGAGACTCTTTTCTGACGGTTGATGATTTCTGAACCTTAAATCGGTCCATAGTTTGAATAAGGCGGGAAATTCATTTAGATTTTTGATGCTTTTAAGATTATGAAACTTTGCTGGAGACAGTTCAAAGTAGACACCTTGGGCATTGTTGCTTGTGGGTCCAATCTTAAATCCAAGTTCTTTCAATAATGAAATTGTATTGGTATATGATTGGAGGATAATGGCTGCTCCCAAATTAACATGGAGGCCGTCAATATTTGGCGTGAAAATTTTTCCGCCAACTCTATCCCTGGCATCGTAGACGACAACATTGGATCCTTGGTATCTTTTCAGATGATAGTATGCAAAGGTCAATCCGGCTATACCGGCTCCTATTACAGTAACGTTTTTGCTACTCATTGGCTTCCCCTTATTTATTATATAGTAACTATCCAGGCATGATGCATCATCGATATGGACAGCTCACTTTTTTACCTTGTCAGGTCGATTATATTTATGGGAAATATAAATTGACAATTATGACCATAAGTAAAATGAGTTTATTGATAATTGGGTGCGGCCGTTTCCCCGATAAATCTCTTTGACTATGGCTACCTTATTTCCCCTATTTTTAGCCTGACTATTTAATTCTGAGTAGATTGTACAAAAATCTACTTTACTTTGTCAACTTTTTTTGCCAATCGGTGATTGGCAATGTTTTGTTGATGGCGTACAACTATTCTGGTGGCTGCTGACAAGTTGGATGCCTGCGCTCCTATAGCTATCAATAATCGTCTGGCCCACCCTGTTGGAGATTGGGGGTTGACAAAGTGTAAAGGATGCTTTACAATGCTGTATGTAAAGTGACCTTGACAAAAAGTCAAGTGGACACGACAGATAAAAGATTATAAGTAAGGAGATTATCATGAACAATAAATTTCAATTAAACGCAGGCACAGGTATGACTGCTGGCATTATTGTGGCGGCCCTTATTGCTGTAATCGTTAGTTCGGTTACGGGTGATAATGCTGTTTGGAGTTGGGCTGTTCCGGTTGGTTTGGCGGTTGGCTTAGCGATTGGCGCGGGCCGTGAGAAAGGCCAGGAGTAACGGCCGTGCGGGGTGATTATCGGAAACGATTCATTGCCGGGATGGTGGCGTATACCATTCTCTTGCCACTGTCGCTGGTGTTGTTAAACAGCGACGTGTTAGCTAACAGGGAATCGACCTTGATAGCTATTTTGGCTGGTTTGGTTGCGCTCCTCCCGGCGCTGCCTTTTTTTTATGCGATGATGGCTGTTGTTGGTGGGGTTAAGGAACAGGATGAGCTTAAACAGCGGATGAACCTGGAGGCGGTCTTGATTACCACTTTTCTGACTGGCGGCCTGACCTTTAGTTATGGTTTGCTGGAGTCGGCGGCGTTGGTTCCTGACTTGTCAATGACCTTCATCGCGCCTTTGATGATTGCTATTTGGGGACTGGCGAATGCCTATGTCTCGAGGCGATATGGGTAAGGGCGGCTGATGAAGAATAAGTTGAAGGTTTTGCGGGCGGAACGAAGTTGGTCGCAGGAGGCGTTGGCGCAGCGGTTGGATGTGTCGCGCCAGACGGTGAATGCTATTGAGCGGGGTAAATATGACCCTAGTTTGCCGTTAGCGTTTAAGATTGCGGCCGTTTTTGGGATGTTGATTGAGGAGATATTCGAAGCAGAGTGAGGGGCTGAAAAAGGTTAGCCACGAATTAACACGAATGGAACGAATTTTGAAGTCTATCATTTGTGCCTTTCATGTAATTTGTTGCGAGTTTTTCTTAGAATTTACAGAGGGTTGCCTAATTGCTTTTGGAGAAAAATACAAATATGGTCAGCAGGCGTTCTGGAAGTTCCATTAGCTTAAGAGATATATTTCAATGGTAGCCACCAGGATGGTGGCGCTCCATTAACAAAAACTTCGGCCACTGCAGGGTACGTCTGTGGTACGGCACGGTCAGAATAGCCTTTCTGTATTCTTTGAAGGTCTGAAGTTGGTTTCACAGGTTTTAATTGGGAAGAGGCCGTTCGACTGCTTCTTGAAAGCGGGTGAAGGGTCGGCCGTTTTTCATCTCGGCTAGAATTTGGCGGGCACAGGCTTGGGGGGTGTTGTGTTGGGTGTTGACCTCGATGTCATAACGGCCGTGAATGTGAATGTTCGGATATTGAAAACGGGCCAATCCGACCTTGCGATCCCCTCTGGTCAATTCTCTGCGTTTTAGCTCTTCTAGGCCGCAGTTTAGGCCGACGAAAACGACCTCGAACTGGTTTAGCGCTTGCTGGAGCCAGGTTAGGGTCATGGGTTTGGTTAGCACTTCATCGATGATGACGTTGACGTTGTTTTTGGTGAAGGCGGCGATGGATTGGTAGCAGGCGGGCAGAAAACGGCCGCGCCAGGGTCGGTAGATTTCGTCGGGCTTGTCGTCAAAATAGGGGTCGGGGAACATCTGCCAGAAGTAGTCGCCGTCGATATGCAAATAAGGCTGGTCGGCCTCTGCTTGGATGGCTTTGGCGAGGCTGGATTTGCCGGAACTTGAGGTGCCATTGAGGAGGATGATACGGCCGTGTTTCATAAACGCTCCTAACTACAGTTCCTTCTGGAAATCGTCAATCCAAATCTCAGAAGAAACGGCCGCTGACTGCTGAACCAATATCTCCCGCACGAACGGCGCTTCCAGGAGGCGATCAGCAAATTCTGGTGCGTAATGCCCAATCTCATCGCCATCAAGATGACAAGTTGCTGCCAATGTTTCAGCATCTATCGTCAGGCCAACCAGATACCAGACATCAGGCGTTATCTCTCTACTAGCAGAATATAAAATCTGCCCGATTCGGGTGTCCGAAACAACCATCTCCAGCTTACTCATTTCCCCATCTGTGACCAAGCCACAATCTACATTCCAGTCGCCATTCTCAAAAGAGGAACTCACCCGTAGTCCAACGGCCAGCCCATCACCCTCCGCACCAGTAACATAGCGCATCCGGGCCGAAAGTCTCTCTAATTGAGCGCCTTCAACAAACTCCGGCGGGGCGACTCGTAAAGCACAGCCCCCGGTCATCGAGCCATCGTCCGGTATAAATTTCAATACACCATCTTGCTGCACAAAATTACACAGTTCGTCCGGCCCCTGGTGTGGGAAAAGCCAGCGATTACCGTCGGGATGTCCATCTGCTGTCGAGCCATTGAAATCATCATAAATGTCAACACGGCCGAAAAACAGACCCCATACCATCCACCCCACTACCGCCAGCAATAACAGACCTACTACCAGGCCAATTAAATTAAAACCTGGCAATAACCCGCGCTTTGCTTCCAAGTGCGGCCGCTTGGCCGCCATTTGCGGCCGTTCTGAGACCATTACCGGGCCATCTTTAAGCGGCAATGCAGTCATTTCAGGTAATGGCGCTGCCGATTGTTTCGGCTCCACTTCCAAACTCTCGCCCCTGCGAATCTGCTCGTAGAGCGCAACCGTTTCCTCAGAAGGGTCAATGCCCAACTCCTTCTCCAGCAGCGTACAGCAGATTTCATACTGGTTGAGAGCGGCCGTTCGCTCACCACTAGAAGCCAGGATGGCCATCAACTGCCGGTGCGCCTCTTCCCGCCAGGGTTCGAGTTCCAATTGCCGATTCGCAAAATGTCGGGCCTGGGAAAAATTTCCGTTTTCCAGGTGGAAAGCTGCAAGGTCATGCAGTGCATGGAGTATTTGACTATGAAGCCGCTGCTGCCTGGTGCGGACCCACTCAGCAAACAACTCGCTGTCTTTCAAAGAGAAGCCTTTCAAAAATTCCCCGCGATAATAGGGGACAATCCCCTCAAGTTCTTCAATGCAAACCGCACAATGATGACGACGAGTATGGTCGTGTTTGTTTGTTTTTTCGATAACGGCCGTCAACGCCCTGAAATCAACAAAAACATCATCATCCGGCACAAATTGCAACTCATTTCTTGAAACTTGTAATAGCTCTGTCCCACCATTTACACTGCCCAGCGCCTGACGCAAGCGATGCAGCGTCACCCGCAAATTATTACGGGACTGCTTCTCGTCAGTATCGGGCCAGAAAAGCGTTGCAATCGCATCCCGCCGATGTGAACCGTCCGCCTCGACCGCCAAATAAGCCAACAGCGCCCGTTCCCGCTCCGAACGAAAATTCAGCTCCTCGCCATCGTCTCCACGCGCATCAAAAGTGCCAAGTAAATAAAGTTCCATCAAGCTATTTTAGCGAAAACAGCCTGGTAATGCAGAAACCACTCAGACTTTTGTTTTTTCTCGCTCCACGTAGAAAGTCTAAAGGGTACCCAAAAACAAAAGTCTTTATTGCGAGAAGACCGCTGGTAATGCCCTGGAAACGCTCTGGAAATGATTTCGTAACGCCAAAATTTATACAGTGGCTATACAGATATTTTTGCTCTGGCCGGTCTCCAGACCGAGCCAGTATAAGGAGAAAACAATGACTAAAAGAAAACCCATTTATTTATTTACTGTCATGATGGCCTTAATGATAGCTGTTCATGTCACCGCCATACCCGCTCTGGCAATGGGCGGCCGTTTAGCCAGCGGCAAGGTAAAAGCGCCTGCTGCAAATCTTGAGGTAGAAATCCTCGAATCGAACTCCGATTTCGTCAATTACATCTACCTGGTGTCACCTGGCCCAGACCTATTAATCGGCTCCGATGACGCAACCGGGACTGTCGTCTCCCTACCCACTGTTTCCCCCGGACAGGAATTGATATTTGAAATCCGCGTCTTTGAGGCAGACGGCGTAACCGACACCGGCCTGCGCTGGCAAAGCGGCCCACCATCCCGCAATATCGACCACCAACGGCACGTCCAGCTAACCGCCCCCGCCAGCGACCAGATCCAGGTCAATTTTGAGGACATTCACGGTGACGGCTGGGGGGTTGCTGACGAACCAAACTTTATTGATGCGATATTCGTCGTCCGTCCGGCTCCCTAAATAAAAAACTCCACCCTATAGATAGACCTCCCGAAAGTTCAGAACTTCCGGGAGGTTTTTTTTACAAAATCAATCCCCATTTGTGACAATCATATATATTCCAAGCGTCCCCACATTTCTTCGGGGGACATTACCTCAAATATTAGACGTAGTGCCCTTACAATTTCGCCGATGCTCCTAGCTGATAATCTACAATAGGCAATACCAGCATGGTCGTGACCTTGACTGGCCATCCGTAGGAAATCTGCGTCATGTGTGACGATTACACGGTTTTCTCGTAAGGCATATTCAAGTTGTATATTATCCTGGCTAGCCAAAATCCCCACATCCACAGAAGTTGTTACATCAATATCATAACGTCGAAGAGCCGTGGCAATTACCAAATCAACATTCTCATCAAGATGAAAACGAATTCGCTCATTCATCCCTATAAGACGCTAATTTTTCCCGGAGCAAAGAAGGTGCTGTCGCCTTCATCGTTTCGTAGAAAATACGCTCTTCTTCAATCTTATTATCTATTTCTTCTTTATGGTCATAGTAATAGGCAATAGCTGCATACAACCCTGCCAGTGACAAGTTCCGATGGGCGGCGATTTCCTCCAGCGATTGCCCCATCCGCAAGTGCCAAATGGCCACATCGGATACTGCAATGCGTGTTCCAACCAGGCAAGGTTTGCCACCCCGAACTTTTTCATCTGATTCAATATGCTTTTCCAAGACAAGTATCATTGCCGCTTCCTTAACAATTTATTCTTAGATTTTACCATATTTTCTTATAGGAGAAGACCATATTCTAGTACAATCACACTATTCTAAAGCCAAAACCACCGCCTCATCCAAACCCAACCGTCCCCCTTCCGCCATCGCCCTGTCCCGTTCCGCCTCGCCCATCGCCTCAGCCATCTCCGCCATTGCTGCTTCATATTCAGCAATCTCCTGGGGACTTGTGCTAGGTTCATTCAACCGCTGGCGGGTGGCCTGGGCCGCGCCAAGCAGCCGTGCCGCACGGCCGTAATCGCCCCGTCCCATTGCCAAATAAGCAAAACATTCTACCTGGTGGGCAACGGCCGTTTGATGTCCCTGCTCCTGCCAGGAAAGAATCGTCCGCCGATACAATCCCTCCGCCTCCGCCACTCGTCCCTGGCTGCGATACATATGAGCCAGGTCGCTGCGAACAAAGGCTGACATCCGACGATTTTTCGCTATAGTATAGGCTTCCAGAGATAGCTGTAAATATCTTTCTGCTTCGGCGTGATTTCCCTCTGCCTGGGCCAGAAAAGCCTGTGATTGATAATTCCAGGCAAATAGATCCCCTGTAAGATTATCGCCTACTATTTGGTTCAATTCTATCTGGTAAGCTTTTCCTTTTTCAAAATCCCCAGCAGCAATATAGGCCATGCCACCAGCTAACAACGCCATAAAGCGTTCGAATGTCATCTCCTTCTGGCGACTAATAGTCATCATCTCCTCAATTTCAGAGAAATTAATTGGTGTGCCACTTGTAATCGTCGCCTGGAGTTTCATGCTAATGGCCACAACCTGGCTGCTAGGCTCACCAAATTTTCGAGCCAGGTCAATCACTTCATCAAGTACCTGTAAGCCGGAGGCCATTTGCCCGTAAGTGACTCGCAGCCAGCCCAACCCAAGCAAAGCCCTGATAAAATCGGCCTTATCTAACTCGGCCGAATTGGTTGCCAACAGCGCCCGACCTTCGGCGATGAGCGGTTCCAACCAGCCGCTCGCTTCTCGTGCCGACATCCAACTGGTGTCGTACTGTAGCAACTTCCCGGTGAAACGAAGCGCCAAATTCGGCCGTACTTCCTTCATACTGCCCAGCACCGCCCGTAAGTTGTCAGACTCCACAGAAAAACGGTCTATCCAGCTCCTGAAATCCAATTCCAAAACCGATTTACTAAATTCCTCAATCAGCGAAATGTAATAATCGACGTGCCGCTCTCGCAATGTTTCTTCCTCGCCCGCCGCTACTAATTTGGCAGAGGCATATTGGTGAAGGTTTTCCAACATGCCATATCGGGCTTGTCCCTCTGGCGGATAATGAACCGTGACCAGCGATTTGTTGATAAGCTGCTCCAGCCCATCAAAAACATCCAGCGCGTCCAACGGCTCAAAGCCAGCTACCGCTTCGGCCGATTCCAGGTTCCAGCCACCGGAAAAGATAGCCAGTCGTTGGAACAAAAGGCGCTCCTTCTCCTCTAGCAGATTCCAGCTCCAATCAATCAAGGCTTGCAGCGTTTGTTGGCGGGGCAGGGCCGTCCGGCTGCCGCCTCTCAACAGCCGGAAGCGGTCATCGAGACGGCCGTTTATCTGTTCCACCGTCATCATTCGCAGCCGCGCCGCCGCCAGCTCCAAAGCCAGGGGAATGCCATCCAACCGCCGCACAATCTCCCCAATAACGGCCGCATTTCCAGGCATCACTTCAAAATCCGGCCGAACGGCTTTGGCCCGTTCCAAAAAGAGCTTCACCCCCTCCGAAGCAGCAATCTCCTCCGGAGTCTGGTCAGCTTGGGGCAGCTTGAGCGAAGAAATCGGCAGCGTCAACTCCCCGTGAATCAGCAGCGCTTCCCGGCTGGTCACCAAAATCTCCAGCTTCGGGCAATGTTGGAGTAGATGGCTGGTCAGTTCGGAGACGGCCGTCACCACGTGTTCGGCATTGTCCAGGAGCAGCAGCAGCGTTTTATGGCGCAAATAATCGACCAGTGTCTCCTTCATCTGGCGACCTGGCTGTTCTTGCACTCCCAAAACGGCCGCAACCCGCTCTGGAATCAGCGACGAATCTGTCAACGCAGCCAGTTCTACCAGCCAGACTCCGTGTGGATAATCCGAAGTCACTGTATCGGCAGTCTGCAACATCAGCCGCGTTTTGCCGATACCGCCAGGGCCAAGCAAGGTGATAAGACGGCCGTTTTCCCGGCCCATCAAGCCTATCAATTCAGCCATCTCCGCCTCTCGGCCGACAAAGGTCAGTGTCTGGGTCGGGAGATTGGACAAGAGCGTTGGCAGGGTGCTGATGGGTGGAAATTCCTGCTGCAAATCTGGCGTAACCAGTTGGTAGATGCGCTCCTCGTTCTCCATGCCCTTCATCCGGTGCTGGCCCAAATCTTTCAACGAAACTCCCTCCGGCAGCGTCCGGCGAACTACCTCCACCACTTCACCAGAGAGCAATATCTGTCCACCATGCGCCGCGCCCATAATGCGGGCCACCCGGTTGACGGTATGGGAGGTGTAGTCACCATCTTGGGCTTGAACATGGCCCAAATGCAGTCCCATCCGCACCTTCAACGGCCCGGTGCTGGCCCATTCGGCCGATTTCAAGCCTCGCTGCCCGGCCAACGCTGCCCGAACGGCCGCTACCGGGTCTACAAAAACAACACAGAATTCATCGCCAACTGTCTTGAAGACCTGGCCGCCGTTGGCCGCAACGGCCCCATGAATGATAGCATTATGCTGGGCCAGCGAATTCTGCATCCCGGCCGGGTTTTGCTCCCACAGCGGGGTGCTGCCTTCAATGTCACTAAACATGAAGGTGATAATGCCTGATGGTAACGGCCGTTCAGCCTCTAGTGCAGTCATTCATTTAACCCTGGCAGCTTCATTGCAAAAACAACGGTCAAATAGGCAGGAATATTCAAAACCCTGAACAAATGTATTGTATCGCAAAAACAAACTCAACGGAATTGGCAGACCTGTTATAATGTGAATTCTGTTCAAAAGGAGGGTTATTATGGATAATAAAAAAGTCGTTCGGGAAGGCTACGACAAAGTCTCCGAAGCCTACCGGGCCGATACCTTTGATTACGAAAACTCAGGTTACTTTACTTACTTATCGTGGCTGCAACCGAAACTGTCCCCTCAATCCCGCGTCCTAGACCTGGGTTGCGGCAACGGCATTCCCGTCTCTCAAGAACTGTCCAAACAGCACCATGTCCACGGCGTAGACATCTCACCCAGGCAAATCGAACGCGCCCGCCAGCTCGTCCCCAACGCTGAGTTCCAATGCGCCGACATCACCGAGCTAACCTTCCCTGAAGGCTCTTTTGATGCTGTTGTCGCCTTTTTCTCCATCATCCACATTCCCATCGAAGAACAGCCTGCCCTCTTCAATGACCTCGCTGATTGGTTGTCGCCGGGTGGCTACCTGCTGGCCGTTGTCGGCTCGCGGGCCTGGACCGGCACCGAACCAGATTGGCGCGGCGTTGAAGGGGCAACGATGTATTGGAGCCACGCCGACGGCGACACCTATCGTGGCTGGCTCGCAGACAATGGTTTTGAAATTGTCCAGGAAACCTTCCATCCAGAAGGAGACGGCGGTTTTACCGTCCTGCTGGCCCAACGAGAAGACGCCCGAAAGTAAGGCCCTACTCGCCTCTTGCCTTCAACTCCCCCGGCTTGAGGGCGGCATAAATGAAGTTGTAGGTCGGAGCATCGACGGTCGATTCGGCCGCTATCCGAACGACCATGCCTACTAACTCCTCCATCTCTGACGGCCGTCCGGCCAATACATCCCGCTGCATCGAGGGAATCGCCCCCGGTTCCAGGCCATCCACAAAGCGCATCTTCTGTTGGACGACATCCGGGTCCAGATTCACGCCTCTTGTCCGGGCCAACGATTCCAGCTCCGTCATGGCCTGATGGAGCAGCCCTCTTGTTTCAGGTATATCTCGATAACGGCCGACTGGCACGCCAACGACACTGCTAACTGCGGCCAGGGGGGAGATAGCCATCAGCTTGTCCCATAATGCCACCTGAATATCTTCCGACAGCACAATCATCGCCCCAGAGGTTTCCAGAACGTCCCGAATGGCCTCTGCTCTGGGGGTTATCTGGTTGGAAAATTCGCCGAAGATGAGGCGGTGGAAGTTGGAGGTGTGGCTGATGATGCCGGGGGCTTGAACGGCCGAAAATACATAGGTCACACTACCTAATATATGCTCCAGGCCGATAATCTCTCCAACTTGTTGAGCCATATTCATATTTTGCATGGTTAGAACGGCCGTCTCTGGCCCGACCATTGGCTGCATGGCTTGGGCGGCCGACACCGCATCATAGGTCTTGACGGTGAACAAAATGAGGTCAACTACCCCGACGGTGGCGGGGTTGTCGGTGGCCTGAACGGTTGGCAGATGAAAATCGCCGAAATAGCTTTTCACCTGAAGCCCAGCCTGCTGCATCGCTTGCAGATGGTTTCCTCGCGCGATAAAGGTCACATCCTGTCCTGCCCGTGCCAGCAGCGCCCCATAATAAGCGCCGATGGCTCCGGCTCCCATAATAGCAATTTTCATAGCTTTTTCATCCTAAAAGAATCGCGCCTAATGGCACAATGAGTTAAGGTCAATGTGTAACTTTTTCTTGCTTGGTGCATATTATATGCAGAGGTTATGAATGCTCAACTTTGAGAGGTTATATAAAACCTATGCTACGGACGTTTACCGCTTCGCCTATTGGCTGTCTGGCGATGCAGCTTGGGCGGATGATATTACCTCGGAGACTTTTGTGCGGGCCTGGACGAAGCGGAGCAGTATTCGGACGGAGACGTTGAAGGCGTATCTGTTTACGATTGCCCGGAATGTTTTTTTGGAGCATAAGCGGAAAAATAAATGGCAGGTAATGTTGCAGGATGGGCATGTGGACGGCCGTCCTGGCCCTGAATCGTTGGCTCAATCGCGGCAGGAGTTGCAAATGGCCTGGCAGTTGTTGCAATCATTACCGGAGATAGACCGGGCAGCCTTTATATTGCGGGTGCAGCAAGAGCTGCCCTATGCGGAGATTGCGCGGGTGTTGGAATTGTCATTATCGGCCGTAAAGGTCAAGGTGCATCGGGTTCGGAAGAAGTTGGTGATGGCCCGACTCAGTAGTCAGTAAACGGTAGTCGGTAGTCAGTAAATAGTGATACCGACTACCGACTACAGACAACCGGCTACACCAATGGAGGTTTGTGGCGTATGGATGTGACGCGAAATGTGATTTTAGATTTATTGCCGCTTTATCTGGCGGATGAAGTGAGCGAAGATTCTCGTTTATTAGTAACCAATTATCTGGAGGTAGATATGGAACTGGCACAGTTAGTAAAACAAAGAATGACGGCCGATTTGTTAGACGATTTTCCCGCCCCGATGAGCAGTGACCGGGAGCTAGAGGTGTATCGAGAAGCCAAGCGGTATATGCTTTGGCGAACGGTTATCATCGGCGGATTAGTCACCCTCGGATTCATGACAATACTTATCCTGGCTGTGATAGGGGCTGTATTGTTTACGATTCAATCTTCTTCTGCCTTTTGATATAGGCTGAAATCTTGGGTAGAAACCGGGTTTTGTCAAAAACCCGGTTTCTAGGGGTGTTTAGGGGGCGTAAAGGTAGGCCAGACCTTCTTCGTAGGTCAAGGGCGCTCGAAGGAGATGACGACGGCCGTTATCGTTTTATCGAGGCCCGGCCAGGAAGATGTGCGAAGATAGTAGGTCGTTCAATCTAATTCAGAACCACCGGCACAAAGCTCTTGAAATTCAAATTCGGCGGTGGCGGTGGGGGTGGCGGCTGGCCCCCTTCGGCCGCTGGCGCACAAAAAATACCCGTCGCCGCACGCCCACAAACATCCGTATTATTGTCCGCATTCAAATCTATAAATTGAATCGTCTGCCAATAAGATTCACTCGTATGCCAGCCCTGCGTATCACCAAAATCTTCCTGCCAGTTTGAGAACCCTTCAAAACCATTGAAGCCATTGGATATGGCGCAGTACATGCCATCCGAATCACGGCCGCAAATATCGGCCATGCCATCCCCATTAAGTTCAGGAAATTCAATCGTCCCCCAATGGGAATCGGCATCCTTCCAGCCATTGGCATCCGAAAAATTGTTATCCCAATAGAAAGGCGCTCCAAATTTAGAGCCATCCGACTCATTGCAAAAGACGCCACCGATATAACGGCCGCAAACATCTGCCATGCCGTCCCCAGTCACATCAGGAAATCGAATCGTACCCCAATAGGCTTCGTCCTCTTCCCAGTCGCCACTATTATTGTAATGAAACGACCAGAAAGATTGGTTGGCAAATGTAGTCCCGGTCGAAACGCCACAAACAATACCACTCGTGCCTCGGCCACAGACATCATCTCTGCCATCCCCGTTCAGGTCAGCATATTGAATCGTACCCCAATTAGATTCATCAGCGTGCCATCCATTTGTATTACTAAAAATGTTTCCCCAGGTCGATACAGACACAAAAGATTGACCATCAGATAAACTACAGCTAATGCCACTGTTGTGCCGACCGCAGATATCTGCCATGCCATCGCCATTCAAATCAGGAAACCGAATTGTTCCCCAAAAGGAAGGCTCATCCTTCCAACCATAATTGTCCCCAAAGCTATCATTCCAATTCATCGGCATGGTAAAGCCAAGACCAGTCGAAATGCCACAATAGACACCATCCGTTCCCCGCCCACAAACATCATCCATGCCGTCGCCATTGATATCTGCAAACCGTATTGTCCCCCAATGGGACTCGTGAATGTTCCACACTTGACCGTCCCCATAGGTTGGCCCCCACAAAGAATAAGCGATATAAGATATCCCCTCGGATAAGGCACAATAAATGCCGTCGCTTGCCCGACCACAGATATCATGATTGCCGTCGCCATTCAAATCGGGATATTGAATCGTCCCCCAATAAGAGCGGTCGAATTTCCAGCCATCCGCATCACTGTATTCATCCGACCACATTTCGTAGGGATGGAAGCGGTTTATTTCGCCAGGTTCGGCCGAAACTGACTCTCCATTTCCTAGAATAGGAGCCAGGAATGTCAGCAAGGCCAGGGAAATAAAGAGGAATATTATTAGATGGCGTATCTTATTAAATTGCATAGTATGACCTCCATATCTATATAGAAAACAATATGGGGTCATCTTAATTAATGAGTGCGAAAAGAGTGCGAAAAATAGAGGTCTTGCAGGGCATAGACATTATTTGGGGGCCATTACCATTGTTCCCTGTCCAGAATATCTACTGGCTCAATCACGGCCGATTTTGCCCGACCTACCAATATTTTCCCTTCTCGAACCAAGCCATCATAGACGGCCACCAATGCAGCCGAAATGAGACGGTCATCATGTTGGGCATAGTCCCAGACTCCCCAGCGTAAATCCTGTTCAAAACGGCCGTTTGGCGACAGCGAATAGCGACAGGCTGCGGCCTCCTCAAAAAATTTGGCCGCTTCATCTCCTTCCCGTTCACTGGCCCAATAACGAAAACGGCCTGTTTCAACGACGGCTAAAAACATTGCTCCCAACTTGGCCTTATTAGGTTGGGTGAAGGTGTAGCCAGTCACCCGTTCTCGTCCTAGCCGGGCGGCCAGCCAATCGACCAGCCCAGCCCCAACACCGGAGCTGTCGGCTACCAAATGGGTGACCCGCCACTGGTGAAGCCAGGCCAAGAGTCGTTCTGCCAACTGGGGCCGTCCTTCAACATCTTGAAAATGCCGTCCGCCCTGGTCGACGAAGACATCAACGGCCCGGTAGGTTGGTTCCGGGTTGTCGGCCCCGCCTGCCACCAGCTCGAAGATATGGCCGACGGTATAGTCTCGCGCTGGATTGGAAAGGGCTGCCAGCGGGTCGGTTGCGGCCTCATCTTGTCCGGCGACGTCGAGGGTGGCGATGTAAATGCCCGAACCGTTGGTCGGGGCCGAATCGCTCGGCTGTCGCTGCCGTCGGTGCGTTCCCTGCATTAGCGCTAGGCGGCGGCCATCGAATAGGCCGCCATCGCCGTCTATCGGCTCGTTGTAATATTCTGATTTGACAACGGGATGATGCCGCCCGAATTGAGCCACTTTGGCGGCGAGAAAACGGCCGTAGGCTTCATTGGCGGCGGTGACTTCTTCGGGTGAGACTAGAAAAACGCGCTGATGACCGTCTTGGGCGGTTAAGGCTTCGAGGGCGTTTTTCTTTTGCCAAAGGGCATCGCTGGTGGTCTTGACCGTGCCGAGATAGAGGGCGGTGGCGTTGTTGGCCGCCCGCATTGGCTCAAAGACTGCTTCGAGATGGAGGAGGTCTTGTTCTTGCAGTTCGTCGATAACGAGCAGCCACTTGGCCGTTTCGCCCCTGGCCGCTGCCTGAGGATGGGTGGAGAGAAAGGTAACGGCCGCTTGGCCCAATATGCGCTGGGCGGGTCGTTGTTTGACCTGCCAGAGACCCTGGTTCCAGTCGTTGTCCAGCCGGGCCTCGAGCCGACTTATGCCTCGGCCAAGCCCATCGCCAACCGCCCCAAAGACCATCTGGCCCTCGTTCTGATGGAGGATGTTAAGCAGATAGACAAAGAGATGGGCCACAGCTTCATTCTTGCCGCTTTGCCGGGGAAAGATGAGCAAAAAGGTCAGTCCTTCTCGTCGTAGGACGCTTTCGGCGATGATGCGGAGGGGTTTTTGTTGATACGGCCGTAGGGGAATGCCTATGACGTAGTGGGAAAAGATGACGATGTTGTCGAGGAGGGTTTTGGCTCCCTCAAGAGACTCATTCATAAAAAAGAAAAGAAATAATTAAGGCTCATGTTCAGAACTAGTGAAGACGGACAAGAGCAGCGACAAAATTCGGAGTAACTTGTTTATGATTAACCGCAAATTCATGGATAGCCACATAACCAGAGAGATATTTCTTATGAACCCCACGAAAAGGTCGTAGAAAATTGCGTAACCCTGTCCAGCCGCCTTCGTTGGAATTAACATGAACCTCTCGGATACCGTCCCCATCAGCATCTCGCGCCCACTCGTTGTCGCTATGGCAAACGGTCAGGCGAACACGCTTGAGGCGATTGTAACTGTCGTATTCATCGGTGTATAAAGTGGCATCTGGTTTGGTAAACTGCTCAACAAATGAACACAAGGTAACTCCTTTGGTGTTTTTCATCACTCGGATACGTACCTGGCGTGATTCTCGACCTATCACAGCACAGATTGGCGGGCGGTCATTGGCAAAGGTGCCTCGTCCGCGCCGTTTGTTCGCTCGTCGTCGAGGTGGGTCATCCGGGTCGCCATGCCAATCGCTTTTTTTCCCCCGCATTCTGGAACATCTCATCCGTTTCTACTTCCAGGTCATCCAACGGATTTGTCTCTTGCTCTCGTTCAGCATTGGCTTGCAACAATCGCCGAACTTCAGTTGCCGTTGTCCGGCTGATGCCCAACTCTCGCGCCAACTTAGCCGTTGGTTTTCCCTGACACACTCCTCGGATAAACAAGACTGTCTGCTCCGGGGTAAAGTAGCGACCTTCAAATATCGTGCCGCTGTACAAATTGTAGATGCCTTTGCAATTCCGACAGCGGTAAACATCCAGGTCGCTCAGCTCAGTTCGTCGAAACCACAACCCCTGCTCAAAGGGCGCGTCGCAATGCGGACATTTTAAGCCACCAGGGTGAAAGTATCTTTCTATCCATTTCTCGCAGGCTACCCTATCCATTAGGTCTACTATTGGAAAGTCCATGCTTTTTATTCTATATCAGATCACTTGTACTGAACATGAGCCATAATTAATTGCGGAATTGATGAATGGCGGTAAAGGACACCGCTTGTGAATGGTTCATGGTGAGCGATGTTTAGATATTGAACCTCTCGTCATCATTGCTCCCAAAAAGCCCTTACCGTCTACAACTCCAGATTCGTATAATTCGTGTAAATTCGTGGCTGAAGCTAAAAATTTGCCCCTGGCCGTAGTTCGCGGCAGGTTTGGATGAGGTCACCGATTCGGCCGTTTCGGTGTAACTGACTGACCAGGGCCTGGACCTTGGCCGCTTTGCCCCGCCCGCCTAAATTCTCATAATCAACGGCCAGCCGAAAACACAAATCCCCTAACTCTGCCTCATTAAAGTGGTCTTCAATCGTCAAATATAGCCGGGCCAAAATCATCTGCTCCAGTCCGGCTACCTGTCGCCCAATCCGGCGCAGTTCTGAGAGGATGACAGCTTCGACTGGCCCGCTCGTTAAAGACGGCCGTCTTTGCAACTGTCGGATAACCTGTTTTAAGCGTTCTTCTCCATTCACAACAAATTCTCTCGCAATGTGGGGGCGAACCCTTGTGGTCGCCTAGTTTGGGTGGGTTACAAGACCATGCCGCTACTAAAAAATCCACTGTCGTTCATTTTGAAGTTCTTGAATGGCTTGGGCAATGGCATTAGACAGGCCGTCCATTGCTTGGCCGCTAATGGCTCGCCGGGTGCGGAGGAGGTTGGCAATGGTGTTGGCACCTTTGTTGACTGTGGCTATCATCTTAACAAATTCGGCCGGGGATAACTCCTCCTCCAACTTTACTAGTGTGCGGCGGGTGGCAGCGCGAACGGCCGCAATCTCATCATCGAGACCATCAACAATAGCCAGATGAACGAGGTCTGTCACCTCTTCCAGGGACAAAGCCCGATTATAAAAACCACCTTGCTTCTCGTCTTGCTTTTCTGTTTCCATCCTTGGATGCTAGCACATATGTTCGGTATTACCACCCCATCGCGCATCAATTAATGTTGAAGGATTATCTTACGTAGAATAGATAGGAGCGTAAAAATCTTGCAACGAATTTCACGAATTACACAAATTATGGACTGTTATTTGGGTAAGTTTCATGTTGAGCTGGTTGCTCGATTTGAATGGGTTGAAAATTACGGCCGAACCCGGTCGTAGGCGGCCAATAACTGGCCTAAATTTTCCGGGGCATGGGGGTCGTAGTAAAGGGTCGAGAGGGTCATGTCATAGGGAAAGTCGAATGTCTGCCCTTCAACAATAGTGGCGAATGGGTCGCCGCCCAGGATGCGGCTCGTCTGGGTTATATAAAGACGGTCGATGAGGCCGCTGGTTAAGAGCATGTGTAAAATCTTGGGGCCGCTGGCAGCAAAGACTACCTGATAATCCATTAGGGTCAGATGAGCCACCATTTGGGCCCCGTCAACCCCATCATCCCCTGCCACAATCACCTGCCCGGCCTGGGCTTCTAACTCGGCCACCCGCTCTGGGTCGGGGCTGCCGTTGGTGAAGATAAGCACCTTTCGGCCGCCTTCGGTCAACAATTCGGGGATGGGAAAGTCGAGGCTGCGGCTGATGATGGCGACGTCGGGGTAGGGTGACAGGCCCTGCTTTTGGCGGTAGTCGCGTAGGTCGGCGAATTTGGGGTCGTCGATTTGGAGGAACTCCTGCGCCCGGCCATCGGCGATGTCGCGCAGATAGCGGCCGGTGCTGAGGATAATGTCCGATTGAGCCGTCAACTCTTGCAGCAGTCGCCAATCCCGCTCATTGGCGATAGCTTTAGGAACCATCAAACCGGGGCGGCTGGGGTGGGGGATGGCGATACGGCCGTCTAAGCTGACGACATAGTTGCTAAAGACAAAGGGACGGCCGTATTGTCCACTATATTGGCGTAGGTTGTGGTTCAGATAGAGGCCGTGCAAGGGGTGTTCTTGGGTTGGTTGGGGGAGGAGTTGGGTTATTGGTTTGTTCATAGAAGCATTTTAGAGGCTACTGTCGATTTAGCAAATTGTCCAACATCTACCAAATGATATAATGACATAATGTTGAGCAGCAAACGGTTGGCCGAATTGGCGGAAAATAATGATGACAAGCTTATCATGGCTGTCGGTATTATTCTGGCAGCCATGCTGCGCTATTTTCTTCGGGAGTTGGAGACCTTGGATTTTGCTGACTTTACGGAGCAATGGTACGATTTTATTGTCGCTAATGGGGGTTTTCGGGCTTTGGGGAGCGATTTTGCTAACTACACGCCTCCGTACCTCTATATGCTGGCGATTGCGTCGGTTTTATTCAGTGGCTACTCGAAGGTCGTGGCAATTAAGCTGGTGGCGATTCTTTTTGATTTCGCTTGCGCCTTTTTTATCTACAAGTTTGTCCAGCACCGCTATCCAACAGGCTCACGGCCGCTTTTTGCTTTCCTGGTCTTGTTGTTTACACCAACGGTTTTTTTGAACAGCGCTTTCTGGGGTCAGGCTGACGTAATATATACGACCGCAATGGTTGCCAGCCTTTACTTTTTCCTCGTTCGACGAGATACAGCCGCTTTTATTGCTTTTGGACTGGCATTTTCTTTTAAGCAGCAAGCGTTGTTTATGGCTCCTTTCTTGCTCATTTTACTGCTCAGAAGGCGGGTGACCTGGCGCTCCTTGTTTATCATTCCGTTGGTCTATCTGGTAACGATTATGCCAGCGGCGATTGCGGGACGGCCGTTGGGTGAGCTGCTACTCATCTATGCTCAACAAGTGGATTTCTATCCGATTTTGACGATGAATGCTGCTAATCTGTATCAATGGCTGCCCAATGACCAGTACGATTTGCTTTTTCCGGCCGGGTTGGTCTTTGCGGTGGCAGTGGGATTTTTGTACGCAACGGCCGTTTACAAAAGTCGACTGCGATTGAGTGATCGTATCCTGGTGCAGCTTGCAACCATTTCAGTTGTCCTTATGCCCTATGTTCTTCCCAAAATGCATGACCGGTACTTTTTTGCAGCCGATGTTCTGTCAATTATTTATGCGTTCTTCTTCCCCCGCTACTTCTTTGTCCCGGTGTTGGTGATTATGACATCACTGTTTAGTTATGGGCCTTTCTTATTTGGCCGAGAAATCATTCCTCTCCCTCTTCTGGCAGTTGTGCCTATTGTTACCCTGAGCATCTTATTTTATCATTTGAAACAGACGATTCTGGGTCAAGGTGTTCATCCAGAATTGTCCTAACGGTGTGGCAGCATCCGGTTATTGTTTGAGGATGATGGGTAGGTAGGTTTCATTGATGAGGTAAATTTCGGCCGTTATGGTGTGGGTTATTTTGTTGCTGTTGGCGGTTATTTCAAACAGGTAGGGGTCAGGGGATTGGGGCAAGTTTGAGGACAGGGCGACGGAAAAATCGATTGTTATGGGAGCGGTGAAGGGGCCGGATGGCAGGGTGTGTTGGGTCCCGATAGGCATGTCGCTGACTGAGAGGCTTACAGTGTCGCTGAAATCGTTGATAGCCGAAATCGAGAGGGTGAAGGAGATGGGAGATTCAAGCTGATGGACGAAGATGGTGGCTGGGTCCAGGGCCAGGCCAAAGTCGGGTGGCAGGCGGTGGTAGAGGAGGGCAAATCCATTGCTTCGTAAGGCGATGGCGGCATCGGGACGGCCGTCGCCGTTGATGTCAGCAATGGTCAGGGCATCCTGCTCGAAGGAGCCACCGTAACCAAATGGGTATAATTCAAAAGGGGCCAGCGTGTTGTCGCTTTCCTGCTGCAAAAACAGAGCCATGCTGGTGAAACCGTCTCCTAGCGTGAGGACGTCGTTTAAACCGTCCAGATTGATGTCGGCAATCTCAATATCAGAGGGGTTGGCATAGCTTGGATAGAGGTCGGGAACTTCTGGGAGGCCGGAATCGCCCTGGTAGAAGACGGAAAGGCCAATGCTTGACTGGACGAGGAGGTCATCCCGACCATCGCCGTTAATGTCGCCAGCAGTGATGCTGCTGATTGTATGAAGTTGGTTGGGGTCAATGTGATAGCCAAGGGCGGGATTCATGGTGCCGTTGTTATTTTGGATAAAGACCAGGATTGGTTCTTCAGATAGTCCCCCACTGTTGCCCTGGGCAATGTCGGTCAGACCATCATTGTTGAAGTCGCCCGTAGTCAAATCGTTAAAGTTCCTGGGAAAGGTGGCATAATCGACAGGAGGCAGCAGGTTTCCGGCGTTGTCCTGGAGGAGAACGCTCATATAATCAGTCTGGAAATAGGAGACAGCGACATCGATACGGCCGTCATCGTTGAAGTCGCCGGCGGCGATGGCATTAGGCCCAGAGAAGAGGGGATAGGTTTGGGAGATAAAGGTCAGCGGGCTGATTTGCTCGAATACGACGACAGAGTTGACCATGAAACCCCGCCGAAAGTTGGCTATATCGTCCAAATTATCATTGTTTAAATCGGCAACCAGGATTTCGCCGGAACTGCTAGGGTAGAGGACGGTTCCCGAATGGTTAAGGTCCCCATTCTGATCCTGGACCATCAGAGTCAGGGTGCAGGTGGTTTCACAACCCGCAACAACGAGGTCATCTAGGTTATCGTTGTTAAAATCGCCAGAGCGAACGCGGTTGACTTCTCCGGCAGAGGTGTTGATCATGGCTGTGTGGAACCAGCCGCCGTTGCCTCCTTGTTCCACCAATTGACCTTGTTGGACGGCCGCAGTTGAAGCGGCTTCTGTTACCAGGCCAAAGAGGGCCAGGGCGGGAAAAACAAGAGAAAGAAGGATCGCAAATAATCGTTTTTTCATGGTCGAATCTCCTTGCTCGTCTCGGTTTAACTTTTGAAGACGGCGGGTAAACTTATAAATTCAATCCCAGTTGACCAGATGCCGAAGTGGAAGGCGCTCTGGCCGCCTGTCTCTGTGAATTGACCGCCAATATATAGGCGATTATCTTTCCAAATCATTGTCGAGGCTGATTGCAATAACCCGGAGCCAAGTGGCTGCCAGGCTGAGCCATTCCAGAAGGTGATATAGGGCATTGGGCTGCCATTCGCCAGGGTAAACTGCCCGGTCACATATAACCCTTCACCATTCCAGGCCATATCAGTGACCAGGGGACAGCAACCGCTCGGCCAATCCAGACCCGTTCCCAACGAAGACCAATTCGCCCCATCCCATTTGGCGATTCGGTTAGCTGAACTGCCGCCTGCCTGAGTAAATGAGCCGCCAACATAGAGATTTTGACCATCCCAGGCTAAGGCATTGGCATCGTCATTGGTTCCTGTGCCTAAGGGCAGCCAATTGGCTCCATTCCAACGGGCTATATTGTTTGCTGGGGCGCCATCGGCGGTGGTGAACTTTCCAGCGGCGTAAAGATTGCCATTTACCCAAAGTAATTCAAGTACATCATCGTTGAAGCCACTGCCTAATGGGAACCAATTGGTTCCATTCCAGCCAACAATGTGGTTAACGGTCATGCCACCTGCCTGGGTAAAACGGCCGCCTACGTAGAGGTTAGTTCCATCTGATGCCAGAGCAAATACAACATTGTTCATGCCACTGTTCATCGAATTCCAATTGCTGCCATTCCAACGGGCGAGAAACATAGCCGCCGACCCACCGGCGTTAAGAAAAGCGCCTCCCGCATAGAGATTATTTTGGAACCAATGCAGCTCATAAACTGAATCATCGACCCCGCTTCCCAGCGGAGACCAGCCAGTTCCGTTCCATCGGGCAACATGATTGGCGACGACATCCCCGGCCGTATTTATGTTGCCACCAGCGTAGATGTTTACGCCATCGGTGGCGAGAGCGGAGACGCTGTCTGTGAGACCATTGCCTTGAATAACGGCCGACCAGTTATTATTTTGCCATCGGGCTAGATTATAGGCGGGCTTGTCGTTGTCAACGATTTGAAATTGACCGCCGACATAAAGGCTAATTCCAATCCAGGTCATATCTAGCACAGCCCCATTTTCGATGCCGCCGTTCAACGCTTGCCAGTTGGCCCCATCCCACCGAGCAATACCATGCGCCGGACTGCCGCCCGCAGCCGAAAAGGCGCCGCCGACGTAAATATTTCCCCCAGATTTTTTAATCTCAAAGACCGAGGGCGAATTGCCCGTCAAGCCACTGCTCAATGGTTGGAAGTTGGCCCCATCCCAGCGAGCGATTCTGTTGGCTGGCACGCCGTTGGCCGTTGTGAAAATGCCGCCAACATAAAGATTTGTCCCATCTAAGTACATGGTGTTGGCTGGCGCATTGAACCCACTACCGAGGGTGTTCCAATTGGCCCCATCCCAACGGGCAATGAAATTTGCGGGGGTATTGCCAGCCATAGTAAAGAACCCGGCTGCATACAGACTGCCGTTGCCCCATACTAAACTCGATACAAATGAATCTGCTCCACCGCCAACTTCTGACCAGCTAGCGCCATCCCATTTGGCGATTCGGCTAATGGGTGTGCCGCCCGATTGGGTGAACGTGCCGCCAGCATAGAGGTTGGCTCCATCCCAGGCTAACGTGTAAACCTGATTATTTAACCCACTGCCTAATGGATGCCAAGTGGTTCCATCCCAGCGGGCGATATTATTGGTTGAAACGCCGCCAGCGGAGGTGAAATTTCCGGCTGCATAGAGGTTGCCGTCGGCCCATAACAAGGCTCTCACCGTAGGAGTATTGACGTTATTTTCGATTCCTGAACCCAGCGGATACCAGACGCTGCCATCGAAGCGAGCAATGTTGTTGTAGGTATTGTTTCCAATGGTGGGAAAGTTGCCAGCGAAATAGTGATTGCCGCCACCAGAGGCAATGGCTTGAATAGTTCCTGCTGGCCCCATTGGATGGAAGCCGCCTAGCCATTGTCCATCGCTGCCGGACATATTGCTGGGCCGGGAGGCCAGGGTTGAATGGGTATGGATAGTTAAGGTTAGGAGGGCGAATATAACGGCCGACAAGTAGTATGCGACTTTTAATTTTTTCATGGTATGACTCCATTTCAATTGTGAATTGACTCTGTGTTGAGAGCCTAGCGCGCAAATTATACTAAAATCCGTTAAATTGCAACAGATTTTCAATTGGGTATTTGGGTGGGGTAAAAACGGCCGTTGACGTCCTGGAATATTGGCAGCGCGATGTTCTAGATTTGTTTATCTGTTAATGGGGCGCGTAGGAAGTGGAGGGTCATGGCGGTGATGATGGCCAGAGTGATGACCATGAGGATGAAGGCGGCTTGAATGTTGACGATGGGCCATTTATAGTAGTCGGCGATGATGGCCAGGAGGCCGAAGAGCCAGTAGAGGGCGACCATATTGCGGCTTTTGAGGAGGGGGGCCATGACCAGGGCCAGGACGGAGAGGTAGCCGGTGTGGAGCTTGGGGCTGAAGAGGAAGACGGCCGTTACCAATAAGATGATACTTTGCAAGATGCCGGGCTGTTTCCAGGCGATGTAGAGGGTGGCGAGGCCGACGGCGAGGACTAAGAGGACGGACATCGGGCCAAGGGGGATTTGAGCGGCTTCGCCTTGAAATTGGTTCCACAAACCGACCAGACTAACGCCTCTATATTGGAAGGGGTGTTGAGCGCCGCCTGTGCCGAAATCCCAGAAGATGGCATCCCGTCCGGCCAGGATGAGGAAGGGGGCCATGCCGAGAATGAAGACGAGGGCGGGCAGAATGGGATAGGGCCATTTGCGGTGATGGAGGAAGGCGACGGGCAGGACGACGGCGGCGGTTAATTTGACCAATAGACCGAGGCCAACGGCTAGCGCCCCTTTGATGTGGCGGCGTTGGAGGATGAACATGAGGGCGAAGGCGATGAAGAAGACGACGATGGCTTCGTCTTGGCGGCGGAGGACGGTGTTGCCGAAGGTGAGGGGGTTGAGCAGGAAGATAACGGCCGCTTTGAACCCTTCGGCGGGTATGTCGGCCGTTTTTAATAACACCAGTGCCGTCAATAGATTGAACAGAGAAAACCAGAGCATGTAGGCCAGGGTGGCCCAGGGGTTGATATTGCCAAAGTAGATGGGAACGAGTGAGGGGGGGATGAGCAGCAGGTTTGTTAGGGGCGGGGTGGTGGTGAAGGTGTCGCGGTAGAGGAGGCCACCGTTTAGGATGGTTTCAGAGCGGGCAATCCAGGGGTCGGCAAAGCGGGGCTGTTCGGCCGTGCCATAGTAGCCGTCTGGGGCGGCGAAGAAGTAGGCGATGAGGAGGTAGATGATGAGTGAAGCTAGAAAGACGGCCGTTAGACGGATGTCGGGTCGTTTTAGGATGTTGGTCATGTTGGGGGGATTATAGCCTTGATGGGGTTGAGAGCCAGAAAAGAAATAATTAATTGGTGAATATTTTAATTGCTGAATTGTTAATGATTGCACGGTAGTAGAGACTAAATGGATGGGTCTGGCCTTAAGTTTCATCTGATTTGCGAATAAGTAACCGATTGGTTACAATTAATTCATCTTGTAAATTTTTAAAATCAAGCAACTGGAGATTTAGATGGGTGAAATAGAATCACAAATTACGATTAACAAACCGAAAAATTATGTGGAGGCACAGTAATGGATTTTTTGAATGATGGGATGAGCAAAGATGAGAAGGCTACGGCCGTTAAACAAGCGCTTCTCCCGATGGGTGAGGTGACCTCGAAGAAGATGTTTGGCGGCATTGGCATCTTTCTGGAAGGGTTGATGTTTGCCAAAATTACGGGGGATGGGCTGCTTTTCTTTCGAGTGGACGATAGCAATCGGGCGGATTATGAGGCGCTGGGCAAGGGTCAGTTTCATTCAGGCAGCAAGAAGAAAGGTATGCCATACTATGAGGTGCCGGAGCAGGTGATTGCCGATGAGGATCAGTTTTTGGCCTGGGCGAAGACGGCGCATGGGGTGGCTGTGGCGAATAAGAAGAAATAATAAGGCTCATGTTCAGTACAAGTGATCTGATATAGAATAAAAAGCATGGACTTTCCAATAGTAGACCTAATGGATAGGGTAGCCTGCGAGAAATGGATAGAAAGATACTTTCACCCTGGTGGCTTAAAATGTCCGCATTGCGACGCGCCCTTTGAGCAGGGGTTGTGGTTTCGACGAACTGAGCTGAGCGACCTGGATGTTTACCGCTGTCGGAATTGCAAAGGCATCTACAATTTGTACAGCGGCACGATATTTGAAGGTCGCTACTTTACCCCGGAGCAGACAGTCTTGTTTATCCGAGGAGTGTGTCAGGGAAAACCAACGGCTAAGTTGGCGCGAGAGTTGGGCATCAGCCGGACAACGGCAACTGAAGTTCGGCGATTGTTGCAAGCCAATGCTGAACGAGAGCAAGAGACAAATCCGTTGGATGACCTGGAAGTAGAAACGGATGAGATGTTCCAGAATGCGGGGGAAAAAAAGCGATTGGCATGGCGACCCGGATGACCCACCTCGACGACGAGCGAACAAACGGCGCGGACGAGGCACCTTTGCCAATGACCGCCCGCCAATCTGTGCTGTGATAGGTCGAGAATCACGCCAGGTACGTATCCGAGTGATGAAAAACACCAAAGGAGTTACCTTGTGTTCATTTGTTGAGCAGTTTACCAAACCAGATGCCACTTTATACACCGATGAATACGACAGTTACAATCGCCTCAAGCGTGTTCGCCTGACCGTTTGCCATAGCGACAACGAGTGGGCGCGAGATGCTGATGGGGACGGTATCCGAGAGGTTCATGTTAATTCCAACGAAGGCGGCTGGACAGGGTTACGCAATTTTCTACGACCTTTTCGTGGGGTTCATAAGAAATATCTCTCTGGTTATGTGGCTATCCATGAATTTGCGGTTAATCATAAACAAGTTACTCCGAATTTTGTCGCTGCTCTTGTCCGTCTTCACTAGTTCTGAACATGAGCCAATAATAAATCTCACGCTAAGGCGCAAAGGATTAAGGAGTGATGGGACGGCCGAAAAAATATAAGCGGGATGAGGTGGTGATGGTGGCGATGAACACCTTTTGGGAAAAGGGCTATCATGGCACCTCGCTGGCCGATTTAATTGAGGCGACGGGCTTGAATAAAAAAAGCCTTTATGCTGAATTTGGCAGTAAGGAGGCTTTGTTTAATGCTGCCCTTCAACTTTATACCGAGTATGGGGGTCAAGAGGCCGTTAGCTATCTTGACCGGGAACCGTATGGTCTTGAAAATATCAAGCATTATTTTCGCTCGATGAATTATGAGCCGAACTGTCGGGGCTGTCTGATGAATATGACGATTAATCAGAAAAATTTGGCTCCGCCGGAGAGTATGGAGTTGATTAAGGGGACGTTTGAATTGATTGAGGGGCTGTTTATGAAGAATTTAACGGCCGCCCAACAATTGGGGGAGATTGATAGCCAGACTGACATCCAACGCATTGCTACCTTTTTGCTGTTTTCGATTCAGGGGATTACGACGATGGGTAAATATAAGGGGGATCAAGGGGAACTGGATAGGGTGGTTGAGACGATTTTGTCCGTTTTGGACGGTAGCTAGGGTTAAATAGAAATATTAATTACCTAGAGGCTTCACGCCAGTTTTCTATGATTAAAGGGTAACCAAGAGTTTGGATGTATTCATAATGTCGGGTGTTGCCTGTGACCAGTGTTAACTCTTTTTCTAAGGCAATTGCAGCAATCATTACGTCGGCACGGCCGATAGGTTGGCCAGTGGATTCAAGGTCGCTGTAAATACGACCAGCGATTTCGGCAGATGATTGGTCAAAAGACAGTACATGACTATTTTCTATTCCCTGGAGGAATAAATTTAGGGCTTTAGAGCGACCCATTTTATGCATACCCTTTACAATTTCCATCACGGTAATCGAAGAGATCGTTAAATGTTTGTAAATAGCTTTGTAGGCGATAGCATGAGCCACAACATTGGCATTATGGGCACGCATAATTTCTGAGAGGATATCTGTGTCTAGTAAGGCTTTCTTATTGTCCATTGACCTTATTTAGACGTAATGTGGCTCGCTCTCGGGTTTGTAAGGCATCGGCTTCTACCTGGTCAATAAGGGTTGTGTCGTCGGCAAAGAGGCCCAGAAGTGGGTCAATGTTTGCTAACTGATTGAGATAGGTTTCGATAGCTGTTACAGCTAGTTCTGCTTCGCTTTTTTGAGCTTGGTTTGCGGCTTGTTTAAGCGCTGTATAAGTGCTTTCTGGAAGCTTTAATTTTAGGGCAATCATGACATTCTCCTTTGTGGAAGAGATGTTACGGGTCTTTTCTATTCCACCAGAGTCATATTATACCCCATTTATTATCATTTTTATTCTTGCAAAATACCCCCTCAAATACCCCCCCACTTCCACCTGGGGGGGAGGGTGAGTTGGCAGCGCTTATCTGACATCATGAATTTTGCCAGGTCAAATCGTTCAAGACCCTGGCAAAGGATGTTGGATGATTTCTCAGTTAGGGTATCGAATTGTATTGATTTTTGTTCTTGGTTTAGTGTTCCCCGGCGCTTGGTGGCTCAGCACTATAGTTGATGGGGAGATTGACGAACAAACGGCCGTTTCGTGCCAGCAGCCCTAGCCAGAAGAGATGGCCTTGTATCAGGCGATGGCGGCCAGGATTTTAGCTTCCACTGTGCGGATTGAGGTGCAGTTGTGGCAGGTGATGGCCGAAGAGACGGGCTATGATTTTCAACAGGCTATCAGTCACGCGACGTTGATGAACGGCCGTGTTTAATTCGGATGGGGTGGTTCAACGATAAGAATCGGCCATCTTATAGATTGGATATGCAAGAGTGAAAGTAAATCACAATAAAAGGCTTCACTTTCTAGCATAAAAGTTACCCGTGATTTATTTTTAGGTGGCTGTGAAATCACCTTCTTTGTTATCTTTTAACAGTTAATGCTCAAAGTTGGTTAGACAGATTAAAGATCGAGTTGGGTTCAGTTGTAAGCGAATGTTAGTTCAACGAAAATGAGTGATAAAAAGCCTAAACTAGTTGTCATTTAGGATTCTTTTTCGTAATTGAGTGCAACATTCCTAAGATTGTCAGCGAACTTATAAATATCTTCAAGGTCATCAATTGGCTGCCTAGTTTCTTTTTTATTTTCGTCAATGACACCTAAATACTTTTGTGTTCGATTGAAACGAAGGCGGCAAATTGGTTTTCTATTGTTATCATCAAATAAAACACTGCAATAGCTCAATGTATCCCGAATTGCAACTCGTTTTGGGTCTATTACTTTACGTACAATTGTTTTTACAATGAAATAGGCTTCGAGTTCTTCCTGCGTTGTATGTATTTCCCTTTTATTGCTTGGCTCTTCTTTATCTTCTTCTTTTAGGTCTGATTCTTCTACTGGAGGAAGTGGGGAATCCTCTTGTTCCAATGCAGTTTGGAGACGTTGGCTTATTAATTCATTTTTAAATTGTTTAATTGCACTGGCGACAAAAACACTAAAACGTTCCCTAGCTGTTTGATTGAAAATTCCAGAATAGACTTGTTTAGTGAAATATCGAATAAAATCATCTGATGGAGTGTCAAATTCTCGGGCAAGGGCACGCTTCAATTCGCGGGTATATTTTAATTCGCTGGCTGTGGCTAGAATATCATCAAGGTCAAATCGGGGTTTGGTGAACTTTTTTAGTTCCTCGATCTGACGATCAGTTATATCTATCAGGTTAAATTCAAAAAATGGCTTTTCATCCATTCGGTTTGGTTTTTCCAAATCCGAATAAAATTGATAATCAATTCCATTTGTTAACACAGCGAACCTAGCTTCAGTGACTGTGAAATACCTCATGTGGCTTGCGACCACATGAAGGCAGTCACCTAACCAATAAACTGTTTATTTAAAATCATCTCGACCCATTCTGAGTCTGCTTCAGACAAAAGAGGCTGAGGCGGTGGTTGTGAATAATCTAATAGGTCTTCATAACCGACAAGGGAAAAGCAATCATCAACTGCCAGCTGTAAATTTAGAGGCACGTCCTCATCTGGTGGCAGCAATGGGATGGGAATTGTTGGTAGAGTATCAGACAACTTCACAGGCCAAACCTCGGTGCGCGGTCGTCTGGTAAAGCGGCTCAAAAAGGCATAATATGCTGCTTCTGGTAGTTCTCCACCAGCTAGCGGAATCCGTTGGCCCATTCTTAATAAATCTATTTCCAACAAATGAGTTTGGGATTGCATGATTGTCAGTCGTTTCTGTAAGTAGTCCTGAAACCCGACACCTCGCTTGTTTACGGGTGACAATATTTCTATTACCGTAACCAGTCGCCGTTCAGCCGTATCTCTAACTTCGATTGATAAAAGCGGTATCTCTTCTGACATTGGTGAATCTAATTCAATCGCCGGAGCGGAAAAACCCTTGCTAACATCATAAGTAAGAACGGCCGATTCTTTCAATTTTCTCCCCTGACTAACATGAACATCTGGATACATTACCTGCTTTGATAGCTGCCCCGGAGCCTCAATCCCAGCATGGTCGATTACCAGCCGTTTATGCAGCAAGGCCACATATTTCGGCCTTAGAAGCGGCATCAACTGTCGGCTGATTTCACCAGCTAAACGGCCGTGAAACTCCTGCCACATCTCTCCTTCTAAATAGGCTCATGTTCAGAACTAGTGAAGACGGACAAGAGCAGCGACAAAATTCGGAGTAACTTGTTTATGATTAACCGCAAATTCATGGATAGCCACATAACCAGAGAGATATTTCTTATGAACCCCACGAAAAGGTCGTAGAAAATTGCGTAACCCTGTCCAGCCGCCTTCGTTGGAATTAACATGAACCTCTCGGATACCGTCCCCATCAGCATCTCGCGCCCACTCGTTGTCGCTATGGCAAACGGTCAGGCGAACACGCTTGAGGCGATTGTAACTGTCGTATTCATCGGTGTATAAAGTGGCATCTGGTTTGGTAAACTGCTCAACAAATGAACACAAGGTAACTCCTTTGGTGTTTTTCATCACTCGGATACGTACCTGGCGTGATTCTCGACCTATCACAGCACAGATTGGCGGGCGGTCATTGGCAAAGGTGCCTCGTCCGCGCCGTTTGTTCGCTCGTCGTCGAGGTGGGTCATCCGGGTCGCCATGCCAATCGCTTTTTTTCCCCCGCATTCTGGAACATCTCATCCGTTTCTACTTCCAGGTCATCCAACGGATTTGTCTCTTGCTCTCGTTCAGCATTGGCTTGCAACAATCGCCGAACTTCAGTTGCCGTTGTCCGGCTGATGCCCAACTCTCGCGCCAACTTAGCCGTTGGTTTTCCCTGACACACTCCTCGGATAAACAAGACTGTCTGCTCCGGGGTAAAGTAGCGACCTTCAAATATCGTGCCGCTGTACAAATTGTGGATGCCTTTGCAATTCCGACAGCGGTAAACATCCAGGTCGCTCAGCTCAGTTCGTCGAAACCACAACCCCTGCTCAAAGGGCGCGTCGCAATGCGGACATTTTAAGCCACCAGGGTGAAAGTATCTTTCTATCCATTTCTCGCAGGCTACCCTATCCATTAGGTCTACTATTGGAAAGTCCATGCTTTTTATTCTATATCAGATCACTTGTACTGAACATGAGCCAAGCATGTTTGGCAGCCTCCTCGGTCTGAACATGTTCGGCCTGTTTTGAAATGCGGGCAGATATTTCTTTAATACGATCAATGAAGTCCATTGTTACTCCCTATTTATGATTCATAAAAGGCTACGATGATCTATTTATAGCATATGGTGATAAGAAAACAAAAATTGATTGTTAGACAAATGAAACTCATCGTAGATACAGAATCTCGAAACCAGATCAACCTGCTAAGATTGAGTATTCATTGTGTAAATACCATACCTTGAGACCGTCAAGTTGATCAATATCTAAAACTCACTTTTTTGATCACCTTGATCAACTTGAAATCCAGCCTGACGTTGGTTGATGTATAATCAGCGGCTATGATTGAGACCATCGTCCAGAAGATTGCGCCAGGGGGAAGGCTGCTGCGATCGTGGTCGTTGAAGGGGGGGATGATGGCGGAGATGACGGCCGTTGAATTTGAGGGGCGAGACGGGGGTGTTCATAGGGCAGTGGTGAGACGGCCGAGTTCGATGGCGGAGTTTCAGATTTTACAGTTAGCCCAAGCGTTGGCGTTGCCAGCTCCGGCGCCTTATCTGCTGCATGAGATTGGGGATGAGGCGGCTTTGGTGATGGCGTTTGTGGCGGGACAGATTGATTTTTCGCCTGTTCAGGTGGATGATTATGTGCGACAGATGGCGGCTGAGTTGGTGCGGGTGCATGGGGCGGATTTGTCGCTGGTTGATAGGTGGGATGGGGGTAGTTCGTATTTGCCGATAAACCCGGAGTTTTGTCAGGATTTTAGGAAACCGCCGCCTAAATTTGAGGGGGCGGGCTTTGATGTGGGCGAGGTGTTGGCTGTGATGGCGGAACGGCCGTTTGTCCCTCGAAATGCTCCCCGGCTGCTGCATGGTGACTTTTGGGCGGGTAACATGCTTTGGTGGGAGGGCGAGTTGGTGGCGGTGATTGATTGGGAGGATGCGGCGTTGGGCAGTCCCTTGAAGGATTTGGCGGAGGCGCGGGTGGAGTTGGTCTGGCTCTTTGGGCTGGCGGCGGTCAATACATTTACCGATTATTATCGGGCGAGGATGGATTTAGATTATAGTCATTTGCCTTATTGGGACTTGTGTGCGGTCTTGCGACTGTGGCGGTTGACGAAGGGCAGGTGGGGTTGGTTGGTGGATTTTGTGGGAGATTACGGCCGTGCAGACATATCGGAGGAGACAATCCGCGATGGCTACGGGGCTTTTGTGGGGCGGGCGTTGAGCCGATTGTAGATTAGCGATGATTTGAGTAATATCCAGTTAGATGGATGTTGGAAGCTGCCGGGGGTTGTCCGGTGGGCCGCATTTTACTTGGAGGCTAGGATGATTAAGCGATTGTTTTCGATAATTGGAGCGGTTGGGGTTTCGGCCGTGTTTCTGTTTGTTTTACTACGGTTGGCGGCTCCGGCAGCGGCAGAGGGGTTGATTGTGGTAAATCCGGGGGAATCGATTCAGGCGGCGATTGATGGGGCGACGGATGGAGATACGATTTTGATTATGGCGGGGACGTATACGGAGAGTTTGACGCTGAATAAGCCGGTTAGTTTGACGGGGGTTAGCAGCGCGACGACGATTATTCATGCGGAGCCGAATGACCGGGTGTTGACGGTGACGGGGGCGACGATTACGAAGGGGGTGGTTATTTCAGGGCTGTCTTTAAAGGGTGGATTTACTTACCCATCAGGCGATGGAGCGGGCGTATTACTTTTAGATTTTGCCCATCCTTCATTTGTTGAGGTGATGTTCTATGATAATTATGCTAGGCATGGTGGCGGACTTTGGGATGTTGAGAAAGCGGCAACACTTTTTTTCACTCGAACCTCGTTTGTTGAAAATTATGCATTTGGGGAGGCAGGTGGGATGCATATCGGGGAAGGCAAAATAGTTGGCGGAAGATTTATTTATAATGCTTGTAGTGGAAACGGTTTAGGTGTTACTTGTCATGGGGGAGCGATTGATGCTTTAACAGTGACTGTGTCTGGGGCGACGTTTTTGAGTAATACGGCCGATGATGGGGGTGCGATTTATGGCTGGGGGATTACGATAACTGACAGCTTTTTCGATTCTAATTATTGTGCTTTATGGGATTATTGTAATGGTGGCGCAATTCGGGGCGGATTTCTCACTATAAGTAATTCTACATTTTTAAGTAATGTGGCTAGCTCTGTAGGAGGAGCGATTTTTAGTGGGAGTAGCGCCGAAATTATCAATAGTTCCATCATTGGAAATGAATGTGACGCACCAGCATGTTGGGGGGGCGGTATATATATTTCATCAATAGGGTTTATTACGGGGACAACTATTTCAGGGAATATGAGTGGTGGCGACGGAGGTGGTGTTTTTGCCTGGATAAATTTGATAATTTCAGATTCTGTTGTGTTTGGAAATACGGCCGATCGTGGAGGTGGCGGGGTGTTCATCGGGGGAATTCTTACTGGGCCGAAAAAGATTTATAGTGACCCCCAAAAACTAGACCACAGGCTTAAGTGGATTCAGATATAATCTAAAAAGCTTGTGGAGGAATTTGAGTGTCCAAAAAACGAAAAAGTTATAGTAATCAGTTTAAGTTCAAAGTCGCACTGGAAGCGACTCAGGGACTGAAAACACTCAATGAAATTGCCAGTCAGTACAACCTGCACCCCAACCTGGTCCGTAACTGGAAAAAGAAGTTGCTGAGTGAAGGGTCGACTGTATTTAGCAAGGATACGGCTCAGGAACTCCGGGCCGTGGAAGAACGGGAAACAGAACTGTACGAGCAGATTGGGCGACTCAAGATGGAACTGGAGTGGCTGAAAAAAAAAGCTGCCCTGTTCGACTGAGGCCAAACGGACGATGATAGAACCAGATCATCCCATGTTGAGCATTCGTCGCCAATGCAAGCTGGTCAGCCTCAACCGGTCTAGCTACTATTGGCAGCCGGTTGGTGAATCGCCTCTGAACCTGCAACTGATGCGGCTCATTGACCAGGAGTACACCAGAGCGCCATTCTACGGTTATCGCAAGATAACGGCCCGACTGAACAATGTTCATGGTTTCCAGGTCAATCACAAGCGTATTGCCCGCCTGATGACCAAAATGGGCTTGCAAGCTGTGTATCCAAGGCGGCGGACAACGGTTTCTACTAAGGCCCACAAGAAGTATCCCTATCTGCTACGTGGCCTGGAGATTAATCGGCCGAATCAAGTTTGGTGCGCCGATATTACCTACGTGCCGATGCCCAGAGGATTCATGTATCTGGTGGCGGTCATGGACTGGTTCAGCCGTTTCGTTCTTTCCTGGCAGCTCTCGAATACCCTGGACAGTTCCTTTTGTCTGGTCGCCCTGCAACAGGCTCTGCTTCATGCTCAACCGGAAATCTTCAACACCGACCAGGGTGTTCAATTTACATCCAGCGACTTTACCGGTGAGTTGGAAGTGGCTCGTATCCAGATCAGTATGGACGGCCGTGGCCGAGTCTTTGATAATATCTTTATTGAACGGCTATGGCGGTCGGTCAAATATGAAGATATTTACCTCAAAGATTACGAGTCAGTCCAGGAATTGGCTGCCGGTCTGGATGACTACTTCCATCTTTACAATTTCGAACGGCCGCACCAAAATCTTGGCTACCTGGTGCCTGCTGATATTCATTTTGCTGTTAATGTACCGATTTTGTGACCTGTTGATCCACCTTAACTTTGCCGATTTGTGGTCTTGACAATGGGGGTCACTTTAATTATCAACAGTTCTATTGAGGGGAATCAATGTATTTCTACTAATTGTGATGGGGGCGGGGTTTGGGTTAGTGGTACGTTGATGCTTTCAGGGACAACGCTAATGAGCAATACGGCCGATGGGGATGGTGGTGGATTTTGGGCACAGAGCGATGCAATTGTTTATGACAGTGTAGTTTCGGGTAATTCGGGTAAGGAAGGTGGTGGGGCATTAGTTTATGGTTCGGCCTGGGTAGATGATTCTTTATTTGAAAATAATGAAGGCATTGGCCTTGGAGTAATTGATACACTTCGGACTACAAATTCGGTTTACAGTGCCAATAATACGAGTACAGTTGGCGGCGGGTTGGCTGCCTCGTATTTATATATGACAGATACCTACGTTATTAGCAATACGGCAGGTGACTTTAGCGATGGGGCTGGTGTTTTTATTGATGTGGAGGGGGTGATAGTTGATAGTGTTTTCGCTCATAATCGCTGTCAGGGTAATGTTGATTGTGTTGGGGGTGGGGTTTGGATTAGCGGGACGTTGATGATCAGTAATACTGTATTTAATAATAATATGGCCTTGTCTGGCGGGGGCGGGGTATATGGTAGTGGCTCGATGGTTGTTCATAATTCGAGCTTCACCAGTAATCTTTGCACTGAATTTGATTGTTTCGGCGGTGGTTTAGCGACATCGGGGACGCTTTCTTTGTCGCAGAGTGTGTTTGTAGGGAATGAGGCGTTGGATGGGCGGGGCGGGGCGTTGTATGTTTGGCAGTCGGATTCGCCGTTTAATGGGGGGGATGAGACGGCCGTTTTGGTGAATAATTTGTTTGCGGATAACAAGGCTGGATTGGAGGGGGCTGGACTGTTTTTCGAGGAGAGGAGCGTGGAATTGGTACATAATACCATTGGGGCATCTGCTAATATTTCAGGACAGGCGGTTTATGTGTTGAGCGGAACGGCCGCTCTTACCAATACCATCATCAGCAGTTATTCGGTTGGTATTGAAAATGCGGGCGGGATAGTGAGCGAGGATTACAATCTGTTTTATGGCAATGGAGTGGATGTGTCGGGGACGGTGGCGAGCGGCGGATCGACGCTTGTCGGCGACCCTGATTTTGTTGACCCGGTTGGGGGCGACTTTCATATTGGCTTTGGGTCAGCCGGGTTGGATAATGGGCTGGATTTGGGGGTTACAGTTGATTTGGATGGGAACCTCCGGCCGTCTGGGTCTGGGCCTGACAGAGGGGCGTATGAGTTGGGGCAAGCTCCTGTGGCCGTGGGGCTTTATCCGGCAATGGGCAGCCATCAGGCGCCGCTAACGTCGGCTGTCGTGATTACCTTTGACCAACACATGAGTCCGACTTCGATGACGACTAAAACGTTTGCGGTGCAGGCGATGCAAACGGGCGTGTTGACGGAGGTTTATGTCGTGGATGGACAATTGGTGGGTTTGACGCCTACGATGCCGTTTAAGCCGGGGGAGTTGGTGCAGGTGTCTTTGACGACGGGGACGTTGAGTGTCTATGGGGAACGGCCGATATCACCGACGGTGTGGCAGTTTAAGATGAGGGCGATTGGGGGTTCGGCCGTTTTTTCAGATACAGGCTTTGGCGTTGATTATTGGGATATTGGCTTGGGTGATTTGGATGGCGATGGTGATGTTGATGCTGTCATTGCTAAAGACTATGTTGGTAATAGTATCTTTTTCAACGATGGGCAGGGTGGATTTACTCCCAGTGGTCAAGATTTGGGTAGTTTCAATTTTGGGGTTGCCTTAGGCGATTTGGATAAGGATGGCGACCTGGATATTGTGATTGGTTCTGTTGGCGGGGAAGTTTGGTTTAATGATGGCGCTGGCAGCTTTACTAATAGTGGTCAAAGTTTAACCGGAGAGTTTTGGGAGATTGCGCTGGGGGATTTAGATGGCGATGGTGATTTGGATGCTTTTGTGGGGAATGAGGATGATGCGAAAGTTTGGTTGAATGATGGGACGGGAACCTTTAGCGACAGCGGCCAGAGTTTGACGGCCGAGGAAGGGTTTGTGGTGTTGCTGGCGGATTTGGACGCCGATCGGGATTTGGATGCTTTTTCAAATTGGCCGCCGACTATTTGGTTGAATGACGGCCGTGGAAATTTTTCGGACAGTGGTCAGGTTTTTGGAGATACAACCGTACTGAAAGACGCGGACTTTGGGGATGTGGATGGTGATGGCGATGTGGATTTACTATTGTCGAAGACCCGTTATTTTGATCCGAACTGTCTCTGCTATGTGGATAGTGAAATTGAATTATGGTTGAATGATGGCTCCGGGGGGTTTGTTATGGGCCAGAGTTTGGGCACACAAGGCGATGGGGCAGCTTTGGGCGATTTGGATGGGGATGGTGATTTGGATGCTTTTGTGTCGGTGCGAGTGCCTCAATTTATGAATCGAGTTTGGCTAAATGTCGGTGGAACGTTTGTTGATAGTGGTCAGGCGTTGGGGACGGGGGCCAATGGTACGGCACTAGCCGATTTTGACGGAGATGGCGACTTGGATGCTTTCGCTGATCAGGTCTGGTTGAATGAGGATGTTGTGATGCCGATTGAAGGATTGTCGGCCGAAAATGACAGCCCAACGGCCCTCGGAAACGCTACCCAGTTGACGGCGACGATTACGGCTGGCAGTGGGGTGATTTATGAGTGGGATTTTGGGGATGGGTCGATGGGGAGTGGAGCGGCCGTTTCGCATGTGTATTCGGGGGTTGGGGTGTATACGGCCGTTGTAACGGCTTCTAACTCTTTGAATATGATGACGGCGACAACGGTGGTTGTTGTGGTGGATGAGGCGATTGTTGGGCTGGTTGTTAGTTCAAATTCTCCGGTTTTATTAGGAGAGGCGGCTATGTTGACAGCGACAGTATCGGCTGGAACGAATGTGAGTTATGCTTGGGACTTTGGGGATGGGTCGATGGGGAGCGGGGCGGTGGTGTCCCATACGTATGGGATGACGGGCAGCTTTATGGTGACGGTGACGGCGACGAATAGTGTGGGGGAGATGGTGGTTTCGGCCGTTGTGGTGGTGTTTGAGGAGGAAGTAATGTGGTTTGTTTATATGCCGGTGGCTGTGAAGCCGTAAAAGTTTTAGCAACGAATTAAACGAATTACAGAATAGAGGTTGAGACTGCTTTATCTCAACCTCTTTTTTAGTTATCTGGGGAGGGAGCGAATTTTGCCGTATTCTTCTATCATGTTGTCCACTATAATTTGACTGGCGGCTCTTGGTTTGGGACGATTGTGGGACGGCCGTTAGGTATTATTCAGGCACTTAATCATCTGTAAATTTTCTGGAGGGTATCATGAGTGATGTGACTGTTGGGACTGAGGTGGATGTGATTGTTATGGGGGTGGGGACGTGCGGTGAGGATTTGTCGCTGCGGCTGTTGGGGGAGGGGTTGAAGGTGGTTGGAATCGAGCCGTATTTGGTGGGCGGGGAATGTGCTTTTTGGGCTTGTTTGCCGTCGAAATTGATGTTGCGGGCGGGCAATTTGCTGCAAGAGGGGCGGCGGGTGAATGGTAAGGCGGGAACGGCCGAAATTACGCCTGATTGGGGGCTGCTTGCTTCGCGGGTGCGGGGGGAGGTGACCTGGGAGTGGGAACCGAAGTGGGGCATTAATCGGTTCCAAGACCGGGGCGGGCGGTTGATTCAGGGATACGGCCGTTTGGATGGGCCGCGAACGGTGGTTGTGAACGATGAACGGATTACGGCCCGTTTGGGCGTTGTGGTTGCAACGGGGTCGAAGCCGCTTATTCCATCTGTGCCAGGGCTGGATGGGGTGGATTATTGGACGCACCGGGATGTGATTGGGGCTGAAACGCTGCCGGAATCGGTTGTGGTGTTGGGTGGCGGTTTTGTGGGCTGTGAGTTGGGGCAGTTGATGGCTCGCTTTGGGGCGAAGGTGACGATTGTAGAGGGGTCGGAGCGGCTGTTGGCGCAGGAGGAGCCGGAAGCGTCGGAACAGTTGGCGAAGGCGTTTGAGGAGGAGGGAATTGTGGTGCGAACAGGGGCAAGGGCCGAGCGGGTTGATGAGCGAGAGGGCCAGATTGTGGTGATGCTCTCGAATGGGGATGAAGTTGAAGGGGAGCGGCTGTTGGTGGCGACGGGCAGACGGCCGAATGTGAGTGGAATTGGGCTGGAGACGGTTGGGCTGGATGCGGCTGCTGGGGCGATTGAGGTGGATGAGTGGATGCGGGCGGGGGATGGCCTGTGGGCGATGGGGGATGTGACGGGAAAGATGTTGTTGACCCATGTGGCAGAGTATCAGTCGGCGATTATTGCGGCCGATATTTTGGGCCAGGAATGGCAGCCCGCCCGCTATGATGCGGTGCCGAGGGTGACGTTTACGGATCCGGAAGTGGGGGCGGTTGGGATGACGGAGGCGCAGGCGCGGGCGGCGGGGCTGGATGTGGTGGTTGTGGTTAAGCAGCTTGCGTCGTCGTTCCGGGGCTGGCTGCATGGATCGGGCAATGGGGTGCTTAAGCTGGTTGTTGATAAGGGGAGTGGTTGTTTGGTTGGGGGAACGGCCGTTGGGCCGAGTGGGGGCGAGATGATGGGCTTTTTGTCGCTGGCCGTTCATGCCAGGGTTCCGGTGACGGAGTTGCAGAGTATGATTTATGCGTTTCCGGCTTTTTATGGGGTGATTGGGGAGGCGATTGGGGCTTGGGGCAGAGGGCTGGAGACGGTGATTGATCCGGGGTATGATGGGTATAAGGCGTTGGATGGGTTAGGAAGGGGAAATGATTAATTATTGAATTGCTGAATTGGTGAATTGTTAACGGGGTTAAGGGAGGTGTATTTTAGATAGTGGAGGGTTTTATATGGTGCATCCGATGGTTGAACAACTTCGGTTTACGCGAAGTGAGTTTCGGCGGGGGTTGGTGGGGTTGACGGATGAGGAGGCGCGGCGGCGGTTTTTGCCGATGAATTGTATTAGCTGGAATATTGGGCATTTGGCCTGGCAGGAGCAGCGGTATTGGCTGACGTGGGGGATGGGGCAGGTTTTGCGGCCGGATGTGCAGGAGCTGTTCGCTTATGGCGCTCCGGCAAGTACGCCGGGGTTGGCGGAGATGTGGGCGGCGTGGGAAACGATTACGGAAACGGCCGATTCGTGGCTGGATACGGTGACGACGGAGATGCTTGCTGGGCGGTTAATAGTGGATGGGCAGCCTAGCAAGGCTTTATTGGGCAGTTTGCTGTACCGGATGATATATCATTACTGGTATCATGCCGGGGAGAATCTGGCGATTCGGCAGATGTTGGGGCATAGGGATTTGCCGCAGTTTGTGGGGCGTATTGATAAGGAAGCGCCGTATAAGGCAGAAAGAAATGGTTAATTGCTGAATGGCTTAACTGTTTAATTGTTAATGAATTGGTGCAGAGGTCACGCAGGTTGTTTTGTTGTGTTGGGCAATTTGGGGTGTTTGGCTTACTATCATAGGCATATTAGGAAACGTGCTATCTGAGAGGAGTATGAAATTGGAGACTAAAACAGGGAAACGTAAAAAGAAACAGAAGCCGGAATGGGTGGAAATTGTTGCGCCCTATATGTATTCAGATACGAAGACGAGTCTTTGGCAGTTTGGTAGTACGTTTACACTGCTGATTGTGAGTTGGGGGGCGATGTTTTGGGCGCAGGCTGTGGGGTTGTGGTGGTTGACGTTGATTTTATTGGCCCCGACGGCGGGTTTTGTCATTCGCATGTTTATCATCCAGCATGATTGTGGGCATGGCTCTTTTTTCAAATCGCAGAAGTGGAATAATCGGCTGGGGGTGATTGTGAGTTTGTTTACGTTGACACCTTATCATCATTGGCGCAAACGTCATGCGATTCACCATGCGACGTCTAGCAATTTGGATGAGCGTTTTATTGGGGATGTGCCGACGTTGACGGTGGATGAATATTTGGAGAAGCCTTTTTGGATGCGGCTTGGGTATCGGATTTTCCGTTTTCCTTTGACGCTGTTTGTCGTTGTGCCTTTTGCGGTCTTTTTCATCGGGCATCGGCTGCCGAGCAAGAGCGCGAATAAGAAGGAGCGCAAGGGTATTTTCTGGACGAATGTGGCTGTGGCGTTGTTGTGGACGGGGCTGATTTTTGCTTTTGGCTGGCAGTCGTTCTTGCTGGTCTATATTTCGGTGGTCTGGCTTTCGGCCGCTTTTGGGACGTGGCTGTTTTTTGTGCAACATCAGTTTGAGGACACGTATTGGGAGCATCAGCCGGAGTGGGATTATACGTTGGCGGCGTTGCGGGGGAGTTCGTATTATAAGCTGCCGAAGATTTTGCAGTGGTTTACGGGGAATATTGGCTTTCACCATATTCATCATTTAAGTCCTCGGATTCCGAATTATTTGCTGGAGAAGTGTCATGAGGAGAATCCGATTTTTCAGAATATTGTGACGCTGACGCTGCGGGGGAGTTTGGGGACGACGTTTTTGAGTTTGTGGGATAAGGAGCAGCGGCGGTTGATTAGTTTTGGGGAGCTGCGAAGCTTGAAGCGGGCGGGGATGGTTGGGTGATGAAGAATTGATTGTTGAATGATAGTAAAAAGCACTGCTGGTGAATTGGTGATTGTTAATGGGGGGATGGGGATAAAGGTTGCCAGGATGGGCTTAATTCTTTGGGTATAGTGTGGCTTTGATTAAATTGCTGCGGACTTGAACCCGGGCTGGGCGATTGAGTTGCAAGATTAATTCTGTAACACGGCCGATTGCTGTTTTGGCTCTAATGTAGCCTTCTTCGATGAAAAAGTGATTTTCCCAATTGTGTTGGCGGGGGTTGAAAATTGGGGTCAGTTCACCTGTCTCTTGTTCAAATGCAGCTACCTCGCTCCCTTTATAGCGATTACACTGAAAGCAAGCCCAAGCGAGATTGTCGAAGTTATCTTTTCCGCCATGTTTTTTGGGAATGATGTGGTCTGGCTCGTGTTTTTTGGCGCTGTAATCTTCATGGAGAAGACAGTATTCAATGCGTTTGTTGGCTCGGTCTGACAACTCCTTTCTTTGTGCCTGGGTTATTGCCAAACTGCTTAACCTTTGTTGAGTTTAAGTAGAGCGTTTGCTTTGGCTAGTTGTAATTGTTCTTCTAGCTGACTTAGCCGTTCTAATTCAACTTCTTCAGCCTGACTTAAGTGTCCGGCGTTATTTTTTTCTAGTAATTGGCTGATTCTATTCTCTATTTCATCAGAGAAGCGAAAGTTTACTATTTCTTCAGGGGGCAATTCCTGAGCCAAAAATGAAATCGCTTCGCGGTAAGCTTGGGTAGATAAGGGTGCATAGCGGCTCATGCCCATTTCTAGAACGACAGGCAGTTGGTCACCTATTTCGTTTATGGTTTGGATGAGATTTTCGGGAATGTCTAGCGTTACTGTTTTCATTGGTAAATTCCTTTCTGGTTATGATTATATCATATAATGGGGGAATTTAGGTTCACGAGGTGGGGGGAGCGTTCGTCTTGTTGGTCGTGGGTGATTGGTTGGGGGATGATTTGGGTCATGGTAAGCTCCTTTCTATTGGAGGTTGGAAGATGCTTCACTTCGTTCAGCATGACAAGGTGGAGGGTATTATAGGGGAATTCGGCCGTGTTTGCAGGACGATATGCTGACGTTTGGTGGACAGGAAGCCGTTGGACGGGGCGTTTTGGGGTTAGACGGCGCGGAGCATAGGTTTCTTGTTTGGGCAAAGGCTATGCCGCGCCGTCCAACCCGTACAGGATGGTGCTTTTGGGGGCTTTTACGCTTTTTTCACGCTGGATTGGTTGTTTTGCTGGAACATATGTTCTATTATCTGGGTCATAATATAGAAATCGGGTTTTTGATTACGTTGTGTGCAATTTAGTTGGCTAATAGCTGCTTAGTTGTTTTGGCTGAAAAACCGGGTTTCTGACAATGTTGAATATTTACCGCGCCTTGCGGAAGCTGGCCGGACTTGAGGACTTCGTTGTGGAGGTTCTTGGGTTCGGCTTTTTTGTTGTTTGGCGCATGGAAGGGAAGGAAGTGGGCAAGTAAGCAAGTGGCAAGTTGCGAATGGCAGGTTGCGGTGCGGATTGAATGGATTTTTGTGGATTTTTTTCTCACGCAAAGGCGCAAAGGCGCGAAGGTTTTTTTATTCCTGTTTGGTTTTTAGAAACGGGGGTTTTGTCAAAAACTCCGTTTCTTGAGGTGATTGTTGAATGAATTTTGAAGGGAATTTGTCTGAACAATTCGGTAGGCTGTTGAGCCGCTTCTCCTCCTTGGTTCGCCTGGGGGGTGTCAATGTCAAAGTTGATGACTCCCCAGGTTGGGTTCCGTTGGGGCGGTCGGGGCCGAATGATTTGGATTTTTCTGAGCGGGTGCGGCTGTATCAGGATGCGTTGGAGGCGACGCGGAAGAATCCGCTGGCGAAGACGATTGTTGATATTACGACGGATTTTGTGTTGGGGGATGGGATTGAGATTGGGAGTCCGAATGGGCGGCTGGATGGGTTTATCGGCCGTTTCTGGCATCATCGCATGAACCAGCTTGACCAGCGGCTGCAATCGCTGGCCGATGAGTTGAGCCGGGCGGGGGATGTGTTTGTGCTGTTGTTTCGGAATCGGCAGGATGGGATGAGTTATGTGCGCTTTGTGACGAAGGAGCAGATTGGCTTTATTGAAACGGCCGAGAATGATTGGGAGACGGAGCTGGCCTATCACCAATTGCCGACGGATGTGGCTTCGACGGAGCCGATTGTGTGGCTGTCGCCGAATCATCCTGATGCGGCAGAGGCGGAGGCGGTGATGCTCCATTATGCGGTCAATCGGCCGGTTGGGGCGGCCTTTGGGCAAGGGGATTTGGATACGGTTTTGCCCTGGCTGCTGCGCTATTCGCGGATGTTGGAGGATCGGGTGCGGGCACATTGGGCGACGCGGGCGTTTTTGTGGTTTGTGCGGGTTCCGAGCCATAAGGTTGATACGAAGCGGGAGCAGTATAGCAGCCCGCCGGAGCCGGGTTCGATTGTGGTGCATGATGAGGCGGAGAGCTGGGATGTGAAATCGCCGACGCTGCGGGCTTCGGATGCGCAGCATGATTTGAAGGCGGTGCGCCATATGATTGATGCGGCGGGCTATCCACCCCATTGGCGGGGTGAGGCGGGGGATGCGAATTTGGCGACGGCGACAGCGATGCAGATTCGGCCGGAACGCCATTTGCGGCGGCGGCAGAATTATATCGTTTTTATGTTGCAGGATATTTTGTATCAGGCGTTTGTGCGGGCGCATCAGCTTGGAAAAGGGGGTTTTTCGGTGGAAGGGCGGGGTTCATCGGCAATGCCGGATGAAATACCAGTTCAGAATTATCGGCAGTTGTTTACGGTGTCGGTGGCGGATGTGAGTCGCTCGGATAATCGGGAGTTGGCCCTGGCAGGGCAGGCGTTGGCGGGGGCATTTTCGGATTTGTTTGGCTTTGTTGGAGTTGAGAAGAGTCCGTCTTTGCGGAAGAAGGCGGTGGGGTTGTTGTTTAAGTTCTTTGGAGAGCCGCTTTCGGAGGAGGAATTGGCCGGGATTGAAGGGGAATTGGAAAGGAAATAATTAATTGTTGAATTGCTTAATGGCGGTAAAGGTCACCGCTCGTGAATTGTTAATGAAGGCCTAGGCGGGCGTTTGTGAATAAGTCCCGTTGACGGGGCTTGGCAGATTGTAGCTGGAGGGATTGCATCCTCCGGCAGGCGCGTTGGGTTTAATAAATAACGAATAACGAATAATGAATCTAGCTACCTATCACTTTGATCATATGTTTGGAGTTAGGAAGGATATAGATGTCATTTCGAGCGGGAACGACCAACATCTCTAATCCTGAAGGGCGGCTAGCGAGAAATCTGGTTGGTTCATCAAGTTTGGAAGTCCAAAGATTCCTCAATCCGCATTCGCTGCTTTCGGAATGACAGTTGAAATTCAGCTTGTTGAGCAGGAATTTAGCTCTAATTCGTTGGTTCATTAATAGTCTAGTCCAAAGTGATAGGTGACTAAATAATGAATTGAGAATGGCGGTAAAGGACACTGAATGGTAATTTGTAATTAGGAGGTCTTTTAGAAATGGGGTTTTTGCCAAAAACCGCGTTTCCTAGGACTGCTTGAGAGTGTGTGATGGTGAAGATTGTTTTGAGTGGTGTGGGTGAATTTGTTGGGGATGGGGAGCGAGGTGAACTGCCGTTTAATGGCAGTGGACGGACGCGGAACGGGCGATTGTCTGGCAATCGGAGGGAGTTTCGGGTGCGGTTGGTGCGGGCGGGGCGGGTTGTGGGGGCGGATGGAGAGCCGGGGTTTATTGAGATTCCGGCGGCGGTGGTGCGAACGGCCGTTGGGGAGGGTCTGTTTGATGGCCTGGCGGTCTTTGTTGACCATCCAGGGCAGTTTGAGACGGCGAGTATGAAGGCGTTGGTGGGGGTGACGCATTCGGCCGTTTTTGATGAGGCTAGTCAGGGTGTGGAGGCGGTGGTTCGTTTTTATGCTGAGGGGGATGGCCGGCTGGAAGCCAGCGGTCCTAATAGGCGGCTGGGTGCTTGTGGTGCTGATGGCCGGCTGGAAGCCAGCGGTCCTAATAGGCAGCTGGGAGCCGGCGGGCCTGATGTGGCGTTGGCGGGGGCGATGGTGTCGCTGTTGGATATGATGTTGGCTGATGAGTCGGCGGGTATTGGGCCGCCGAATGTGGGTTTGTCGTTGGTGTTTTGGCCTCGATGGGAATCGGATGCTGGCTCTGATAAAGGCTCTGGAGGGCGGGCTGGGCGCCTGGTGTTGGCTGGCTTTAAGCGGATTGATTCGGCCGATATTGTCTTTTCGCCAGCGGCGGATGGCCGATTTTTGGAAGCGTTGTCTGGGGCGGGTCTGAGACACCGCCCGTACAGGAATTTTTTATTGGAACGTCAGCAAGTTGCTGGCACGGGGCAGGCTGGCAGCCTGCGCTCCACAGATATAGGAGAAATTTTGGTAATGGAACATGATGAGAATGCAGTGGTTGATGGGCATGATGAGGCTCAGGATTGGATAGAGGCGGCCCGACGAACGGCCGTTCCGGCGATTTTGTCGAGTAGTGGGCTGCCGGAAGCGAGCCAGGAGCGGCTGCGCGGCCGTTCTTATGGGTCGCCGCAGGAGTTGGAGGCGGATATACAGGCGGAGTTGGCTTATCTCGGCCGTCTGTCGGAAGGGAATGTCATTCATCTGCCGGGCAGCCATCCGCGCGGAGCGGGTCAAAATCGGATAACGCAGATGACGACGGGGTTGGACCAGGCCCGGAATGCGGTTGATTATCTGTTTGGGGTGCCTGATGCGGCCGTTCCAGAGCCGATGCTGCGGCGGTCGGACATGCTCTATATCACCTTGACGGGCGATTATGAGTGGCAGGGTGTTTTTCGGCCGGAGCGGGTGATGTTGACGGGGGCTGACACGACGACGTTGGCGAATTTGGCGACCAATGCGATGAATAAGGTGGTGGCTTCGCAGTTGTCGCTGCTGACCTTCTATCGGTGGTATGAAAAGATTGCGGTGCCGACGGCGAATGATGGCTCGCTGCATGATATGTCTTGGATTTCGTTTGGGGGCATTACGACGCTGCCGAGTGTGCCGGAGAAGGGTTCGTATAGTGAATTGGATGTGGATGATGTGAAGGAGTCGGACAGCTTTACTAAGTATGGGGGGTATGTTGGGATTACGCGGGAGATGCTGCGGAAGTCGCAGATTCAGCGGATTCAGGCGGTACCGAAGGCGTTGGCGGCGGCAAGCGTTAAGACGCGCTCGGCTAAGATTTCGGCGATTTTTACGCAGAATAGTGGGGTTGGGCCGACGCTTGACCAGGATAGTAAAGCGTTGTTCCATGCTGACCATAGCAATGTTGGCACGACGGCGTTGGGGACGGATATGACGGCCTGGCGGGCGGCGGCGTTGGAGTGCTTTAAGCATACGGAGGTGTCGTCGAGTGACCGGATTGGGACGTTCCCGAAATATTGTTTGGTTCCGCCGGATTTGTATCATCAGGCGTTGGCGAACTTTGGGTATGGGGATGGACAGCCGACGACGTATCTGCCGGAGGCGGAGGATAGGGGGTTGGCTGACCCGCGCCCGGTTCCGCTGGCAGTTCCCCATTTCACGGATGGCAATGATTGGGCTTATGTGGCTGACCCGCGAATATGGCCTGTTATTCATATGTCTTTTAGCGCTGACCCCTCTGGTCGGACGTTCCCGGCCCCGGAAATTTTCTCGGTGACGGGTGAGACGGCGGGATTGATGTTTACGAATGATACGCTGCCGGTGAAAGTGCGGGATGAGTTTGCTTTTGGGGTGAATGGGTATCGGGGAGTGGGGAAACGGAACGTAACTTAGGAAGGTAAGAGGTATGAGGTATGAGGTATGAGGGATGAGGTATAAACTTTTTTCTTACTTCTTACCTTTTATCTCTTACCTCTTACTTCTTATCCTCATATTTTGTAAAAGGAGATTTGAAATGTTGGGAAATCATATTGTTTGGTCTTTTCATGTGCCGGGGACGTTGGCGGCGAATGTGGATGTGCGGTTTGCGGTTCCGGTGGATTGTCGGCTGGTGCATGTTTCGGCCGTTGCTAGTAATGACAGTGATGCGACGATGACGATTGGCGATAGTTCGGATACGGATTCGATTTTGGCTTCGACGACGATTGGGGATAGCGGCGTTCCGGCGGCGTTTGACCGGGACGATTGGGCGAGTACGAATGAAACGGCCGAGTTTGCTAAAGGTGATGTGGCTGTTTTGACGGTTGATTTTGATGGCTCAAGTGGTACGGCGGCGGCGGATTTGACCGTAGTAATAACAGCGCTTGAAGGGTAATGGATGTAGGAATGGGAACGCGGATGACGCGGATGGCCGTAATTTGCGTGGCGGATAAACGGGGATTTTTTCTTTTTTTCTGTGTTAATCTGCCCAATCTGCATCATCTGCGTTCCTATTATGAGGTGAATTATGCACAAGCATGAACAATCTGAGGCAGTGTTGACTGACCTTCAGTTGCAGGATGTGATTGAGCGGGCGGAGGTGACGACGCCGGTGCTGGCTTATAAGGTGACGGGGAATCGGGTTGAACTGCATTTATTGGGCGGGCCGATTGCTTGCATCGAGGCCGATTGGTTGCTGTCGCCGGAGAAGGCTGCTGAGGTGGCGTTGGAAACGGCCGAAAACTTGCTGGATGAGCTGGAGGAGATGACATACGATGCGCTCTATAAGTTGGCCCAGACGTTGAATGTGCGCGGCCGTTCTACGATGGAGGCGGGGGAGTTGGTGAAGGCGATTCGGAGTAAGCAAGGGCGAATAATGAATATCGAATAATGAATCTAGCTATCTATCACTTTGATCGTATGGTTGGAGTTAGGAAGGATATAGATGTCATTTCGAGCGGGAACGACCAACATCTCTAATCCAGAAGGGCAACCAGCGAGAAATCTGAATGGTTCATCGCGTTTGAAGCCCGAAGATTCCTCAATCCGCATTCGCTGCTTTCGGAATGACAGTTGAAATTCAGCTTGTTGAGCAGGAATTTAGCTCTAACTCGGCGGTTCATTAATAGTCTAGTCCAAAGTGATAGGTGACTAGATAATGAATTGTGAATGGGAAGCGGGCAGTTAGCAGTGAACGGTTAACAGTTAACAGTTTACTGCCTATTGACTACTGAAACGGAGGTTTTTATGTCTTATCCATCTAATTTGAATCCGGCGGCGGGGGCGGAGAGCGTGACGCCATCTGATTCGGTGAATATTGGGCCGACACGAGGAGTGTATGTTGGCACGGCGGGCGATTTGCGGGTGATGATGTTGAATGGCGATATTGTGACGTTTAGTAGTTTGGCGGCGGGAATTGTGCATCCGTTGCAGGTGGTGCGGGTGTATAGCACGAGTACGACGGCGAGCGATATTTTGGCGCTTCGTTGAAGCAGGAAATGATTGATGTGTCTCACGCAGAGGCGCAAAGACGCGAAGAAAGGAATGTGAAACCAGGTTGATTATGCCCAGAAAATATCCGACAAATGCTAAGCCGCCGACGTTTCGGAATGCGCCGGGTGGCCGAATGGTGGAGCGGTTGATGCTGCTGATTATTTTTCAGGCGGCGCGAGATGCGATCGGCCGTGATGGAGCCAGCCCCTGGGAGCAGGCGGATGCCCAGCGGTTTTTGGCGTCGGATGATTTCTATTTCTTCTGTGATTATTTGGGCGTTCGGCCGAGTTTGGCGCAGGCGTTGGGGGAAAGGGGCGGTGGATGACGCTGCGTGGCCGCTTGGGGTTGCAAACCCCAGGCTATGATAGGAAGTACCCTGAAGGGCACTTTATGCCTAAAGATTACTGCTATTTGGAGGTTTTATGCAGATTGGAATTGGGATTGATTTGATGAGTGAAAGCGCTGATTCGGCTGTTGAGCTGCTTATCCATGATAGCTTTGTGACGACGAGGGCGGCGGGGAGTGTGGATGGGACGGCGGCGGAACCGGGACCGGGGACGCGAGAGGTAGTTGATACGGCCGGAACGAAGCTGTCTATCAGCGGTTCGGCGTTGGTATTTGATGGCGGCAGTTCGGCTGATCCTGGTATTTGGTATGATGAGTTGGATAGAGTGGCCGGGCTTTGTTTCCTGATTGGCAATATCAACTTTGACGACAATATTCGTTTTCATCTGGGCTTTGCTTCGGCCGTTGGCAATGTGCCAGGTCAAATTCGGCGGGAAGCGTCGAATTTGGCGACAAACAGTAAGCCTTCTCTTAACCTGGCTTCCTGGCCTGCGGGAGCGACCGATTATACGTTGGCCCTAGTTGTTCGACCTAATGGTTACTATATCCTTTTCAAGGAAGCTGGAACGACCTGGAAGCTAATTTGGCTTGAGGATAGCGGGACAACGGACCCTATTTATCCGGCATTGGCTGATAATAATGGGACTGATTGTACGGTGGATGATTTGAAAGCGGCCGTGTTGGGGGCTGGCTTTGGCGGACAATATTCGCTGGCAACATCGCAGTTGGCGGGCAGCCGCAGCAGCGGCGATTCCTTTAGTCATGAGGCGGACTTTGTGCAGCGGGCAACGCTTACGACTGTGCCAACAAGTGGGGAGATACGGGTCGATTTTCGGAAGCAGGACAGCAACAATTTGTGGGGCTGGCGGGTGAACGACAGCGGCGACTTGGAATTACTGGAGAAGGTTTCTGGCAGTGATACGGTTCGAGGAACGGCTGCGGCCGCTGTTGTCGATGGCGAACTGCTGACCGTTGTCGCTGATGATGAGACGATTAACATCCATGATGGGGGAGCGTCGGCATCGCGGAAGATTAATTATGGATCGGCCGTTAATTTTAAGACGGAGACGGCGGGAGAGATTGAGACAGTGGCGGCTTCGGGCGCTGTGACGGATGTTGTTACCTACCCTCGCATCTTGTCTGGCGCTGATTTGGCGACGGTGGAGGCTTTGGAAAATGGCTGATGAGATTACGATTCAGATTTTGACCCAATATCAATCGGTGAATAGTGAGAATTGGCCTGCGGTCTGGGTCGATTATCCACCGGAGAGTGGTAGTGACCGGACGGGTTTGCAACCGCCAGCGACCCCGAATAGTTTGGTGGTTGAATGCCGTTATGGTGCGGCCGTTTTAGCAGGGCTTTTAGCTGACCCAATCTATGGGTTGGCGGCGATACTTTGGCGGGATGATGTTGTGGGCGGTCGGCCTGTCGATGTGCCAAATACGGCCGAATTTGCTGCGCTGCGGGCCAAGCTGGTTGAACATGGCTGGCAAACGGCCGAGATTGATGGGGCGATTGGGATAGCGGTGAACGGCCGTAGTCGGGCTGAGTTGGCGGGGGCGTTGATTGGGTGGCTCCGACAGAATAATGGTCGTTGATAAAAAGGCTCACGCAAAGGCGCAAAGACGCAAAGGAAATAGCAAGACTGAATAAGCGATTTATCGGGGAAGGATGGAAGGAGTGGCAATATGACGACGTTGCAGAATTTGATTGATGCGGTGGAGGCGGAGCTTGGGGATAGTGGTAATGCGACGTGGGCGGCGGCCGATATTGAGCAGTGGTGCCGGGATGCGATTGCCGATTATTCGGCCTATTTCCCGCGCATCTTGACGGATGAAATTAGCACAACGGCCGATACCCGGACATATGACCTGAACAGTGACTTTATTGAGCCGATGAGTGTGGAATATCCGACAGGTGAGGAGCCGGTCTGTTATTTGAGTAGACGGCCGTATACCCATACTGACTTTTGGAACGAAGATGGTTATTACGATATCGTTGCCCGGCAAGATGATACAGATGTCAATGACCTGTATATCTCGACGAAACCGCCGGCCAGCGAAACCATCACGGTGCTGTATCAGGCCATGCACGATAACAGCCTTGCTACCAGTGGTACGTTGACTGTTCCTGGTCGCCATCATTATATCTTGCGGGCCTATGCCCGGTGGAAGGCGACGGAGCAGCGGGCGGCGGCGGAGGAAGCTTCGCCGACGAGCAACAGCTCTCTGCTGATGTCGCAGCTCCAGAACAACGCCCGGCGCTGGAAAGGGGAATATCTGAATGCGTTGGCGAAAGCGATTCAAGCGGAGCAGGGGAAGAGTCAGGTTGTTAGTTGGGCGGGAACGGCCGAGGAATCGAGTAGAATCTATTAGTTTCTGGCTAAGCTGTTTTTATGGCTTTGGCCTCTTGTTCCATTACATACTTACAATCGGGGCAAAGGCCATGTGAAATGGGGGGGGCTTCTTCGACATCAAATATCCCTTGCATCCAAATGGCATCTTCAAGGGAGAGCCAATTGTTGCGAACTAGTACAAGCTTGCACCAGGCGCACATCTTGATGAGTGATTCTTGACGAGGGGTTGGACTGACGTGACCGGGCAGGATGTTGGGATTTATCTGCCTTTTGAGGGTTGTCTTAAACCAGACGCTGTTATCTTTTCCGGCTGACATCTCCATTTCCATATAGCGCAGCATTTCGGCCGAATCGCAGCGAAATGGGAAATGCAAAGTGTTTCCTGTTTCTCGAACCTGACTTAATAGCATTTGGTAGATGAATCTTGTGGAGAGGCCCCGAATGAATGTCCAAATTGGTTGGTTAATAGGTGGTGATGATAGGAAAGTTTCTCCCCCGTTGGCTCTAGCGAAAGCGGCCCAACTCCCTTCAATAGCTATGATTTTATCATGGGCATCCACCTGGTAACGACAACTTGGGTTCAACATTGCAAACTACACCGTTGAGCTTTGATTATGATTTTTATTAGCTGATTAAGTAGGTAAACTTATTTGTGCTGAAACGTTTTTAGACTATAACTTATTTTCCTAAAATGTCTAGCGATTTTGGAAAAATTGCTGAAAATTGGAGCCTTATGTATTTTGGTACCCTATCCCCAAAGCAAAAGCGCCTGCAAATTGCAAGCGCTTTTTTTTGTTAGATGATGTCGGTTTGCTTATTAGGCCGACCGATTCCCTGTGTGAATTGGTTATGCTGTGATGGGACGGAGGCCAAATTGAGCCGCAACCTCTGGGGTGATTAGACCGAGAAGCGCGTAACCAAGACCGGCAATCACAAGTCCGAGCAGGGTAAAGGCGATGCCGAGGGCGATGGCGCCGTAGGAGGTGCCGATGGCCATGGCGGATAGGCTCAGGGAGGTGACTAGTCCAGCGGCCGTTAACTGGGTGTTTCTGGCCGAGTTGGGTACGGGACTGCCGTTGGCATCCAATAAGGCCAATTCGCGATTACTTGTTCCGGCCGGGTCACCGCTCTCTATGGCGAAGCGGCCCATCTCGGCATAGGATAAACCGTTGGAACTTGAGGCAGCATGTTCTTGAATAATGGCTGCCATGCTGAGGGCGGTGGGAATGTCGTCAACCTGGGCATTCGGAATGGAGGCATCGTCGGGGGTGGTAATGTTTTGGGTGGCTAATTGGTCGCCGACGAAGGAATTGATATAGATGCCGCCACCGATCGTTATTAGTCCCATAATTGCGAAAAGGACGCCGATGATGATGACGAGCTTTGGAAATAGTCTTACGTTCTTCATGATATTTTCTCCTGAATTTTTAAGTGTCATAAGAAGGACACGCTTTATTTATAGTTGTTTGTATCATAAGGTCTTAACTCGTTTTCAGATAGTTACAAATGTCATGCAATTGTCATGAATAGCATCATTTTTAGATGACAATGAGCGGGTGGGGTTTGTGAGGGGGGCATTACGGCCGTTCTGCGACTAATTTTTAGGGTGAGGGGGAGGGGGTGAAACGGCCGAAAGCGAGTTCGGGCGCATTTTCCGATCCTACATCAGGGGCAAATGGATGACTCGCTCCCAGTCGCCTTTGAACTGAAATACTAAGGAAGCTCGGATTTGCTTGCTTTTTGGGTGGTAGACGGCCGTTTTACTTGTCGGGAGTAATAATTTGCACTGGGTAGGCAAGACAACGCTGTTCACTAAATTAATAGCCGGAGCTTGGGTCGGCCGTTCCCACACCACCCAACGCCTCTTCAACAATCGCGACTCCGCTGCTGGCGCCGATGCGGTTGGCTCCGGCGGCTATCATGGCGAGGGCGTCGGCCAGGGAGCGGACGCCGCCGGAGGCTTTGACGCCGATTTTGGGGCCGACGACGCGGCGCATGAGGGCGACGTCTTCGACGGTTGCGCCCCATTTGCTGAAGCCGGTGGAGGTCTTGACGAAGTCGGCTCCGGCCCGGACGGCGAAACGGCAGACGCGCTCCTTCTCGTCGTCGGTGAGGAGGGCGGTTTCGATGATGACTTTGCAGAGAGCGCCACCGCGATGGGCTTCGTGGACGATGGCGGCGATTTGGCGTTCGACGAACTGGTTCTCCTTGTCCTTGAGGGCGCCGATGTTAATGACCATGTCGATTTCGCTGGCTCCGGCAGCGATGGCGCGGTGGGTTTCCTGGATTTTGTCGCTGGTGGTGGTTGCGCCGAGAGGGAAGCCGATGACGGTGCAGACTTTGACGCCGGAACCTTCCATCTGTTGGGCGGCAAAGCGGACGTGGGTGGGGTTGATGCAGACGGAGGCGAAGTTGTATTGCATGGCTTCGGCGCAGAGGGTTTGGACGTCACTTTCGGAAGCGTCGGGGCGGAGGAGGGTATGGTCGATGATGCCGGCGATGAGGGCGGGGTCGTTTTGGATGAGGGTTTGTAGCTGTTGGTGGCTGGCAGTTTCGGGGGAGTCGATGATTTGGGATTTGAAGCTTCGTCCGGCGGACGGCCGTTTCACGCCAAAAATATCGGCAACGGTGGCGGCCAGGTCGGCGAAGGTGTCCCGGACGCCGAGATTGACGCTTTGCCGGATAGGTTTGCCACTTATCAGAATGGGGACGTATTCGCGGGTGTGGTCGGTGCCGGGATAGGTGGGGTCGTTGCCATGATCGGCCGTTAAAACCAGCATATCATCCTCGGCCAGGGCCTTGATTATTTCAGGCAGGCGTTGGTCAAATTCGACCAGGGCATTGGCATACCCGGCGGGGTTATTGCGGTGACCGAATTTGGCGTCGAAGTCGACGAGGTTGGTGAAGATGAGGCCCTGGTCGGTCTGCTCCTTTAGGGCGGCGATGGTTTTGTCGACGCCGTCCATATTGTCTTTGGTGGGGATGTATTTGGTGATGCCTTGCCCGTCGAAGATGTCGTTGATTTTGCCGATGGCGTAGACGGACAAGCCGGCTTCTTGGAGGGCGTTCATAGTGGTTGGTGGGGGGGCGACGGAGTAATCGTGGCGGTTGGCGGTGCGCTCGAAAGCGCCCGGTTGACCGATGAACGGCCGTGCGATAACGCGGCTGACCTCATGTTCGCCGCGCAGCAAGTTGCGGGCTGTCTGGCAGATGGAGTACAGGTCATCGAGGGGGATGATTTCTTCATGGGCGGCAATCTGAAAGACGCTGTCGCCGGAGGTGTAGATGATGGGCTTGCCCGTTTGCATATGTTCTTGGCCTAATACCTTGATGATTTCGGTGCCAGAAGCGGGGTAGTTGCCCAGGGTTCCGCGCCCGATAGCAGCTTCAAATGGTTCCATAACTTCGCGGGGAAAGCCGTCGGGGTAGAGGGGGAACGGCCGTTCTAACTGAACGCCCATGAGTTCCCAATGGCCGGTGGTGGTGTCTTTGCCGGGGGAGACTTCGGCCAGTTTGCCGTAAACGGCCGTTGGCGATAGTTGGGGCGTTATGCCTTGCAGGGCGGCGATATTGCCTAAGCCCATTGCTTCCATGTTTGGCAGGGTTAATCCACCTGTGACGCGGGCGATGTTGCCGAGGGTGTTGCTGCCGATGTCGCCAAAATCGGCCGCATCGGGCAGTTCGCCGATGCCGACACTGTCTAGGACGATTACGATTACTCGGTTTATTTTCATGAGGTTTCTACCTGTATAAAGTTAGTGGTGGTTTCTAGTCTAAATTAGCTCACGCAAAGGCGCAAAGACGCAAAGGAAGCGTATGTTATTTATTGGTATTGGTTTAGTTCTTTGGAGAGTTGGGCCAGGACGGGCCAGACAGACGCATTACCTTTAATTAGCTCTGGATAGCGGTTGGCGGCGTGCAGCTTTCGGGCGAGTTGGATGGCAGAACGGCTGATTGAGTCTTGTTTTTCTCGCCATTTTAGCCAGAGGCCGTCGGTGAGCCGTAACGTGCTTTCTGCTAACAAGGCCAGGAGGAGATATTCGAGGTTGGGGCTAGGCGGGGGGTGAATGTCAAAATCGGCATGTCTAAAGAAATAGGTAGCGTTTGCCAGGGAGATGCTTCCGGCAACATGGTCGCGAGCGGCGTAGGCTATGCCACCGATGCGGTACATGCGAATTGCGCCCAGACACATGGGACAGGGTTCGAGGCTGGTGTAGATGGTTGTGCCGGAAAAGTCCGTGCCTGTTTCGCTAAAGGCGAGAAGGGCATTTATCTCGGCGTGGGCCATGCGGATGTTGCAAAGGTAGGGATGGGGAGCGGTGGGTTCAAAGAGGCGGTTGCGGCCGTTGGCGATGATTCGGCCGTTTTTGTCGGTGATGACGGCCCCAATGGGCAATGATCCGGCGCAATAGGCTTCCCAGGCTTGTTCGATGCAGCCCCGCCAGGGAGGGGAGAGGGATTCTTTAACTAAGGAATTATTCATTGCTGGCATCTATATAATTTCGGCTGATTGGTAAGCGATGTTTTGCCAACGGCCGTCTTCCTTTATCCAAATGGAGATGAAACGGGCGGTGTAGTCAAAATGTTCGTCTTCATTTTGGCCTGTCGCTTGCCAACGGCCGATGACGACGGCGGTATTTTCGTATAGTCGAACTTGTAGTTTGTCGACTTCGGCCGTGTCCCAGCGGCGGGTTCCGCTTTGATAGGAGGCCAGGACGTCGCTTTTGGTTTCTAAGGTGCCGTTGGGTTGGAGGATGATGTAATCAGGGTGGAGCAGATGGTCGATGGTGTCTAGGTCGAGGGTGAGGTGGGCGGCGGCGAGGGTTTGTTCGGCCGTTTTGATGGATTGGAGGTCGTTCATAGGTCACCTGGGGTTCAAACCCCAGGCTAGGATGGGGCGTACCCTGAAGGGCACTTTCTCATAAGTGGGCGGGATTGGCAAGTTTGGCAGGCGTTGAATGTTTACAATTTTCGAGAAAGATTTCTCGCTTTGGTTGGGAAGGGTCAGGTAGTGAGGTAAGGTCGCTCGAAATGACGGCTGGGGTTAATCGGGGATTGGCTTCTCATAACTCCTGAAAATATTGTATAATCCTGTTAGATATTTGTGAGGTTATCTGATGACGATATTTGAGGCTGAAAGAAAACATCTTGAGGAACTGCTTCGCTCTCCGCGTTTGCTTGACTATGCCAGGGAGATAGAAACGGCCGTTGAGCGGGAGGCAAGAAAGCGGGGTGAATTCTACCAGCAGATGACGGATGGGGAGAAGGTCGAATTTATTAATGGTGAAATCGTGTACCATTCGCCCGTTCGCCTGCGGCACAATAAGTGCGGCAAACTGCTGCTTGTTCTTCTGGACACTTACGTAAGGTTTCATAACCAGGGCTTTGTCGGCTACGAAAAATTATTGATTTCACTTAGTCGCAACGACTATGAGCCGGACCTCTGCTATTTTTCGCCGGAAAAAGCGGCCGAATTTACCGAAGACCAGATGCACTTTCCCGCGCCCGATTTTGTAGTTGAGATTCTTTCTCCTAGTACGGAAGCGAACGACCGAGGCGTTAAGTTTGAGGATTATGCAGCGCATGGGGTAGGGGAGTATTGGATTGTTGACCCAACGGCCGAAACGGTTGAACAATATCAATTAACGGACATGGGCTTTGAACTGATTGTCAAGGTTAAAGTCGGCCCATTGGAAAGTCTTGTCATTCCTGGATTTACCATTCCTGTTCGAGCCATTTTTGATGACGAGAAGAATCGGGAAGCCTTGCAAACGCTCTTATAACAACCTTATAAATCGGAAATGGATGACCGCCGTTAATTTAACCTATTCGCATACCGACCCCATCTGGAAATTAGGGTTGATGGTTGGGAGGGCCGAACTTACCGGATTGGCCTGAGAGTTTCCAAGAATTATGGAAGGGACTTGCGCGGTTACGGCCGTGTTCATAACCGTTGCTGTACTAACGCCAATTACATCACAATCGTCAATATTGCCATTGGGGTCTAATTTTAGAACCCAGGCATCGCTTCTTCCGTTTCCATACGAGCCTGTATAACCTGTAGCCATTAGCTTACCGTCGTCTAATTGTTCAATGAATATACCGGTCTCTTCATCTGGCCCGCCATAGGTTTTCTGCCAGATAATGTTACCGTTAATGTCTATCACAAATAGCCAGGTATCACTTTCACCAGCGCCGAAAGATTCGGTTGTGCCAGCGATGATAAAATGGCCGTTGCTGGTCGGATAAATGGCGTTGGCTTCATCGTTAAGTAGTCCACCATAACTTTTTTGCCAAACGATGTCGCCAGAGCCATTCAGCCGCATAATCCAGGCATCGCTCTCGCCTGCTCCTGCCGATTCTGTAGCGCCAACAACGATATAACCTCCATCGTTAGTTTGGAGGATAGCACGGCCGTAATCCTGTTCACTACCACCATATGTTTTTTGCCAAACAACTGAACCACTGGAATCAAATTTTACAACCCAGAGGTCATAGATAAAATCGCCAAAGCTTTCCTGCCCTGCAACGATATAGCCACCGTCACTCGTCTGCTGGACGTCGTTACCAAATTGCGAAAAGCTAGTAGCAACGGTTTTTTGCCAGAGGGTATTGCCGTCCTTATCCATTTTCACCAGCCACAAATCTGTGATGCCAACGCCAAATGAGGCTGTGTAACCAGTGAAAATGTAACCACCATCGGCCGTTTCCTGAATAGAACTAGCATAATCGAAATTTGCTCCCCCAAAATGGCGCTGCCATAGGATGATACCATCTGCTGTCATTTTTATAACTTCGGCGCTATTGGTATTGTTGTGAAAACTCAGCCCACTGATAACAAGGTCGCCATCACTTGTTTCGAGACCGTCTAGATGAAATTCTGGAAAGTCGAAAACACCGAACCCTTTCTGCCAAACAATGTCACCTGTTGCTGATATTTTAAGAACGATGAGGTCATCCTGTGGGTCACCGCTGGGGCTTGACCCTTGTTCAATGAGTAAAATGGAACCCCCATCCTGGGTAGCAATGGCTGTAGTTGCAACATCATCTTCTTGATCGCCATTACCGCTATAATGACGGATCCAGTGTTGGGACTTCGGCTGCGTAACGATTGGTAGAAAAATTTGGTTGGCTCCGTTGTTGGTTGCCATAGAAGTCTGAACCAACAATGAGGTGAGTAAAAATCCAGTCAAAAGTGAAACTGAAACAATAGCCAGACACATTCGCTTGCTATTCATAGAATCTCCTATTTTTATTGGAGGTTTGGATGTCCAACTACCCCCACCCTTCATCAGGAAGATTAACAATTCCTATTCGCTTAACCGAAAAGCTCGATAATAAACTTTGTATTTGGCCCGGTCGATTTTGCTACCTCGGCATTTTTAAATAGCGTTGCCAGAGCTGGTTTAGCGGCTGGAACGGCTTCAACAATCTCTCGAATATGTGTTGCTACTATATTATCATCCGCCCTGACCCCCCGCGCAACCTGTTCTTTTAAGGTGTTGACTTTGGGGGAGAGGCTGGGGGCTTGTTGGGCGACTAGCTGTTGGAGGGGGGCGAAAATGACTGCTAAATTATCACTCCCGCCCTGGCCTTGATGGGTGGTGGTAACGGTGGCTTGAGAGCCTTGTCCGAAGGCGATGCTGGAGCCTTGGATGCCTGATATGGTGATGCCTTCGTACTTATCGCCCCCAACTTTGTCGCCCATAATCTTATCACCTGCCACTTTGTCGCCGCCGACATAATCACCGCCGATAATGGTTGAGGCGGTTGGGGGGAGCGGGGCTAAGGGGTCGGGGGCTGCTGCGCCTTTGGAGGTGGCAACCCCTTTGCCACCGATGAGTTGGGCGATGGGGAAGACGCCGGATGTTCGCATGACGGGCGTTTGCTCAACGCCGATGCGAACGGCCGATTTTTTGACTTGTCGTGTGACCCAACTCATAACATCGGTGACATAGACAACGGTGTCATCATCATCGTGGGGAGAATGTCCGGTTAAGCTCTCGATGAGGTGGTAGGTGAAGAGGCTCATTTGGCCGTCTGGACGGGTCCAGGAGGATTCGCTGCCAGTTGAGGAGTTGAGGATGGCTCGGCCTTCTCCTTCCAAAAGGTCAGAAACCGCTTTGCTGCCTGGTTCGGCCGTATAAGCCGGAATCTCTTTTGTTTGGGGCAGGTCGATGGGGAAAGCGGTGGATTGCAAGTTTTCTCGCTCGCCAATCCCCGTAAAATCGATACTTTTGACATCCATGCCAGCAGCGTGGCAACAATCTAAGATGACCAATGTTCGTTTGGCCTGGATGGCGGCTATCTCGCCGTTAAAGGTTTCGGCCTGAATGGCGAGGGTGCGAATACGGGCCATATCGGTGATGTCGTAGGGGACGAGGTAGTAGCGGTTGGCGGCTTTGTCTTCCATGCCATGACCAGAGAAGTAAATGACGGCCGTTGCGTTGGGGTCGCCTTTGACCTTTTCATTGAGCCAGTAGAGGGCATCGAGGATATTACGCTGGGTGGATTCGGCTCCTTTTAAGAGTTTTACATTGTCGGGATTGTAGGCGCACCGTTCGGGGTGAATGAGGACATCGTAAACGGCCGTGACATCATTCGCCACCGTTGGTAGCGCCAAGCGTTCAATCTGATTCTCATCCACACCAATGACAATCGCATACCCATTTTCAAACAACATCTGTTTCTCCTAATTTATGAGAAGTCAGGCTATTTTGGAAAAGCCTGACTTCTTTCTCTTTCAGTTTACTACGGTTTTAAGGCTGCTGGCATGTAAATGTAGAATGTGTTGTCTTCAACGGTAGTTGTTACAACGGCCGTATTGTTACTATTGCTGACTTCCGGCTCATTAATAGCCACACTGACGGTATTTGTCACCGTGCCAGCCAGGGTAGGAGTGACGTTAACGGTGACTGTTATCATATTGCCGACAGCGAGACTGTTCAGATTGCAGGTGACGGTCCCGCCGGATTCGGAGCAAGACCCTTGGGTAGATGAGGCAGAGGCGAAATCAGTGTTTGCGTCTAACACATCTGTCAGGACAACGTTGGTGGCTGTTGTGTAGCCGCTGTTAGATACGACGAGTTCATAGGCCAGTAGGGTCCCGATTTGAACTGGGTCTGGCGAAGCGCTGGCGCTTAAGACGGCATCTGGGATGGCGCAGGCCATTGGCACATCGAAGGCTTCAACGCCATCAAATCGGCTGTGGGGGCTACCCTGGTTGGCGCTGAGACCGAGGCCGCGCTTGGCGAAGCCTTCCCAGATTTCACACTGGTTGGCCCCGCCAGTCAACACCATGTCTGCTGCCAGAATCGCGTCACGGCCGTCTACAAAACCAGGTGAACAAGGCTGTAGCTTCAACCCGTCCATGACTACTTGGAAAGTCAGGTTGTTGCCGCCTGTCGTCCAGTCGCCATAGATGTTGGGGTTAAAACCATGCTTGTCAACCAAATTCCAATAGACCTCCCAAACCATCGCCGCCCATACTTCACCAACACTATGGGGCGAGGTGCCGTTGGTCTTGATGCTGTCATAGGTTTGGGGATTAACATTCATATCGGTCGAATAGGGAAATAGGCGGATACCCTGGTGGCCTGCCCCAAGAGACCAGACACCAACTTCGCGAGGGTCGGTAGGTTGGTCGGCTGGGTCGGCGTGAATGAACAATGTCTGTAAATCGCTCCATCCTTCGCCCATCTGTTCCGCGTTTCCTAAACAGCTAACATTGTTCGGCCCACCAGTCAATCGGTTGGAAACGCCATGTCCGTATTCATGGGCAATAACCCCATTATCAAGGCTGGTGTCCCTATCTACTCCCGGCATGGGATGGTCGCCTATTGTCCCGTTGAGGGTGTGGTTATTGAGGGCGGTCAGGAATAGCTGGCCGTCATTGGCACCAATGGCGACAGAGGGAATAGATAGTGAACCGCCGAAATTGGTCAGCGGCAAGGCGGTGTTGTCAATGATTATTGCCGCGACCGCCCCGGCGTTGGCCGCGTTTTGGACGAAAACAGCAGAGTTACATGCCCCTTGATTCCAGATTATCAAAGCAATCTTACCAGTCAGGTTGTTGGTCAGCGGTTGACAGGCATCATTGATGGGGGCATTGTTATCGATGACCAGCTCAATATCGGCCGTTATCCCGTTGGCTGTGCCGCCGTTATTCGATGGGTTGGCAGTATAAACGCCTGAAAGCGTAATCGGCGTTGAGATTGTAATAGCTTGTCCAAAGGGATTGGTCGTGCGGAACATCTGCATCCGAGGATTGAAGCCATTGGGCGGGGTGGCGAAGTTGGCGTTGTTTGTGCCACTGCCGTCCTGCGCGTCAGCCAAGACGGAGTCACCGTCGATGGAGGCTGTACCGTAGTTGTATTCTTGGAAGTTACCGGCTGGCTCATCGAACCCATAGAGGTAGGTGATGTCGTGCATAATGTTGTTCCAGTAGAAGAGGTTGACGATGCTGGCTGTTAAATAGGTGCTGGGGTCCATATCTAAGAAGTAAGGATGGTCGAAGACGAGACCAGCCCCACCATCTGGCGCATTGCCATCTGGGATGTTGTTGGCATCTAGGTCGGAGTCGGCATAGACGTTGTTGCCTCTGGTGATTGTGAACTCGGCTCCGGCAAGGCCATTGGTGTCGTGCCAGCCGAAGGGGTTAGATGTGATGTCGAAGGGGTTGAGTTCAAGAGTATCGGGGCCATCGTCGGGGTTTTCTAAGGGATAGGCGAAGACGCGATAGGATTCTGGCACCGATTCGGCCGAATTCCAGAGCAGGTTCTGGCTAGTTTCGGCCGTTTCAATGGGAATTCGGGCGGCTGGTATGTCGCTGTCCTGATGCGCGTTTTCATGGACGACCCAATCGTGCTGGGAGAGAATTCGGCCGTCGGCGGCATTGGCTCGAATGCTCCACCAATGCTGGCTGCTAAGTTCATTGATGGTCATATCCCAGGCCAGATAAACGCCGCTGTTGGTCGGCTGGTACATCAATTGGACGGGAATAGGCTCTTGGGAAATACCAGCGTCGTCAAGGATAACCCTTTGGGCAGAGCCGCCAATGGTTTCTTGGATTTGGGGTTGAGCGGCGAGGTCGAGACCCAGTTCGGCAGCTACCCTAACTACGGCTTCAATAGCCGATACAGAGACTTCGTTGCTAACAACGGCATTTGCCACATCAGGGATGAAACGGCTGCCGAGGTTGATAACGCTGCCATCGCTGGCAATGTTAATGTTGATAATGGCGTTGTGGATCGGAAGACCGTTTAATTGTTGTAGAAAGTAGATGTGAGTCACCCCGTTGTGTTGACTGGTATATTGGTCGCTGACGACCATATTGGAAACATCGGCCGTTGTCAGACCTAAATCGGTTGCATTGTCCTTTATGTAAGATAGGGCAATATCTAGGGCTGTGCCATTATTAGGGCCAGAAAGGAATTGGCCTGAAATGGAGTTGGCGCTGTCTGGGGTTGCGGTTTGGACGGCGTTGGCTGCATTGGTCAGAATGAAAATAAAGGCCATCATACAGGTCGTTATCAGGCTAATTGTGAATAATCGTTTTAGGCGTTTCATGAAATACCTCCTATGTAGATAACTCAAGCAAAGGGCGCATGGCATTTCGGCGTAAAGCGTATATAGGGTTTCATTTATAGTTGTGCTCGCTTTGTCATGTAGACTCCTTTTTAATGCCGCCCACCTGTTGGTACAAAGTTTGGGAATAATAAAAACGGGGTAGCGATGCTATACAATCATCGGCATATTTTACCTAAAAAAATAGAGATAGCACACGTTTCTTTGTACTATCTCTATTTAACTTACTCTACTGTCCTAGAAATGGATGCTATCGGGATTCGATAACTCATTGAGGTGACATCCATCTATTTTGTGTTTAGTCTGGACTAAACACAGCCGGCATGTAGACGAACCACATATCGGGCGGAACGGGGTCGACGGTTGTTGTGACAACGGCCGTATTATTGCTAATATTCTCGTTCTGGTCGGCGGAGATGTTGGCCGTGTTGGTGGCCGTTCCTGTCTGGGTAGTCAGGGCCACAACGGTAATCGTGGCCGAATCGGTCGGGTCCATCTGGCCCAGGTCACAAGTGACAACGCCGGACGATTCACTACAGCTACCCAGGGTGGTGTCGGCGCTGACGAATGTCGTATCAGCATCAAGCGTGTCGGTGAACATGACGTTGGTTGCGCTGGAGACACCGGTGTTGCTAACCTCAAAGGTATAGGTGATAGCATCGCCTACCAATACCGGGTCAGCTGAGTCGCTGCCACTGACACCGACATCGGCCGTACAGGTTGGAGGCATGTCGAAGGCTTCGGTGCCGTCTTGACGGCTGCCGGAGCTGCCCTGGTCGGCGCTGAAGCCGAGTCCGCGCTTGGCGAAGCCTTCCCAGATTTCACACTGGTTGGCCCCGGCTGTTAGGGCCATGTCGGCGGCTAAGATAGCATCACGGCCGTCTTCCATACCGGGCGAACATGGCTGCAACTTCATCCCGTCCATGACTAATTGGAAGGTCAGATTGTTCCCGCCAGTGGTCCAATCATCATAGATATTGGCGTTGAATCCATGCTTGTCAACCAGGTTCCAATACACTTCCCAGACCATTAAGGCCCAAACTTCGCCCAAGCTGTGGGGCGAGGTGCCGTTGGTCTTGATGCTGTCATAAGTGTGGGGGTTGATATTGGTGTCGGTTGAGTAGGGGAAGATGCGAATACCCTGGAAGCCAGCACCCAATGAGTAGATGCTAATTTCGCGGGCATCAGTTCCCACATCGCCAGGAGCGGCATGAATGAAGAGGGTTTGGAGGTCACTCCAGCCTTCACCCATTTGCTCCTGATTGCCAAGACAATTGGCGGCTGCGGGACCACCCGTCAGACGGTTGGAAACGCCATGCCCATATTCATGGGCGATAATGCCGTTGTCGAGGTCGGTATCCCTGTCGAGACCTTGAACCGGATGTTGACCCATTGTGGCGGTGACAGTATTGCCGTTTGCCAGTTCGTTTAATAGCAATTGACCATCATTGATGCCAATGCCGACTGAAGGAATCAGAGGCGAGCCGCCAAAGCCAGTTAAGGGGAGGACGGTATTATCAACGATGATGGCTGCAACTGCGCCAGCAGCGGCCGCATTAGCGACAAAGACGCTGGAGTTACAAAGTCCACCGCTCCAAACGATTAGGGCAATCTTGCCAGTTAAATCGTTGGTGACGGTTTCACAAGCATCATCGTTTGGCGCAGTGCCATCGACGACCAGCTCTACATCGGCCGTTAAGCCCATTGCCACGCCACCATTAGCCGAAGCATTGGCGGTGTAGAGGCCAGAAATGGAGATGGGGGCGGAGACGGTGATAGCTTGTCCGAAGGGGTAGGTGGTGCGGAACATCTGCATCCGGGGATTGAGGCCGTCGGGTGGCGTCGCAAAGTTGGCATTGTCAGTGCCGCTGCCATCTTGAGCATCAGCATTCACTGAGTCGCCTTGGGCGCCACCATTACCATAGTTGTTTTCCTGGAAATTACCAGAAATTTCATCAAAGCCGTAACGGTAGTTGATGTCATGGAGGATGTTGTTCCAGTAGAATAGGTTGACGATGCTGGCTGTTAGGTAGGCGCTGGGGTCCATGTTCAGGTCATAAGGATAGTCAAATATTAATGGTGCACCTGCGTCTGGAGCATTGCCGTCGGGGACGTTGTTGGCATCGAGGTCGGAGTCGGCGTAAACGTTGTTACCACGGGTGATGGTGAACTCTGCGCCAGCAGCATTGTTGGTGTCGTGCCAACCCCAGGGGTTGGACGTAATATCAAAGGGGTTTAGTTCTAAGGTGTCTGGCCCATCGGTGGGGTCTTCTAATGGGTAAGCAAAGACGCGATATGATTCTGGTACTTCAACTGAGGCCGCGTCACCACTTTGATTATGGGACGTACTTGAAGAACCGACTGCAACACCGTGGGAGACGACATCGCCGCCGTGGTTTTCATTTTCATGGACGACCCAATCGTGTTGGGAGAGGATACGGCCGTCTGCCGCATCGGCCCGAATGCTCCACCAATGTTCGCTGCTCAGTTCATTGATGACCATATCCCAAGCCAGATAAACGCCGTTATCGGTTGGCTGGTACATCAACTGGACTGGAATGGCATCGAAGGAGATGCCAGCGTTGTCGAGGATGACCCGCTGGGCGGGGCCGCCAACAGCTTGCTGAATTTGGGGCTGAGCGGCCATATCGAGGCCAAGCTCACCAGCAACGGCCGTCACGGCTTCAACGGCCGAAACGGTCGCATCGTTGGCAACAACGGCGTTGGCAACGTCGGGGACGAAGCGGCTGCCGAGGTTGATGACGCTGCCATCGCTGGCGACGTTGATGTTCAAAATGGCGTTGTGGACCCGAATGCCGTTCAACTGCTGTTGAAAGTAGATGTGGGTGACGCCATTATGTTGGCTGGTATATTGGTCGCTGATAGCCATATCAGAAATATCGGCCGCAGTTAGACCGAGGTCAGCGGCATTGGCCTCGATATAAGCCAGAGCGATGTCCAGGGCCACGCCATCGTTGGGGCCAGTTAGGAATTGACCGGGAATGCGAACGGCCGATATTGGAGCAGCGCTGTCAAGGGCCGGGGTTTGAACGGCTTTGGCAGCATTGGTCAGGACAAAGATAAAGGCCATCATTATCGCTGTAATTGCGCCGATGGTGAATATTCTTTTCAGACTTCTCATTAATTTTCTCCGTTAATAGGGGTTAATACTTGGCTAGAAATTTTCCATACATTTTCAAACAACTTCTACATAGGCACTCTCTCTATAAACAAACAGAGATAGCCTACCGGTTGGCGGACTATCTCTGATTCAAAAATTATTTGAAGGGTTTTTCTATCACAGTTGAAAAATATTGCATCAATGGTACGGCGTTCATTTTACACATTTTCTGAAATTTGTTGCAATAGACGGCCGTATTTCTGGCAATCTCCTTAGAGAGCGTAATCTGACAGGGGGCATTTTTCATCTAAATCTCATAAACGTCTGGGGATTGTGGTCGAAATTTCTTAGCCACCGTCACCTCTTCCTGGCGCTTTTGGCATCACATGGTCAATGCGCCTGGCCCTTCAAAGGCCAGATTGCATGAGCAGAAGGTTGCGATTGCAGATGGGGAAGAGAGGGGCGGAGGATTTACGGTCGGCCGTTTTTGACTAATTGGCATCAAATGGCAGTTGTTTTGGTTGAGCTGGCAGTTGTTTTCGACGTAAAGTGGTGGGTATCAGTGGGCGGTTGACAGTCAGCAGGAAAGAAACCTGATTGGAACTAAGTGCAAACCGCAAACTGTTTACTGGATGTTGAACACCGTTTACTTTCATTTCTACAGGAGAAAATGATGCAATTTGAAATCAATAATGAGCTTATCATCGCAGCTTCGGCCAACGATGTCTGGCATGTCGTGGCCCATCGCTTTGATGAAATTGGGGTCTGGGCCACGGCCATTCCCGAATCGAGCATTAATACGGAAGCGCCACCGCCGGAAGGAGCGGAAATAGGCGGACGGGTTTGCACGACCACTTTAGCAGGTATTCCAGATGTCTATGAAACCTTTACTTATTATGATGAGGCCGGGATGAAGTTTGGCTATGAGGCGACGGCTGGATTGCCTTTCTTTGTGAAATCGGCCGAAAATAATTGGCACGTTCAATCAGTTGGCCCGAATAAGAGCGTTGTCAAAACCTGGGCAGTGGTGACATTTAAGAAGTTTCCGGGCCTTTTCTTTGCGCCGTTTTTTAAGTGGCAAATTAGCCGCATTGGGGGGCGGACGATGGCGGAGTTGAAGTATTATATTGAGCAGGGGAAACCCCATCCGAGAAAGGTAAAGGCGTTGGGGAAGAATGGTAGCCAAACCGCTCCTCATTATGGTTAGTCTTCGGTTAACTATAGAAACGGGGTTTTGCCAAAAACTCCGTTTCTGACCTTTATTTGGTAATGGACGAAACCTGGGTTAGGCGACCGGGAGACTAGGTTACAGGTAAAATCAAAGGCTCTACCCGGTCGTCCATCCCCTGCCAGATTACCATTAAATTTTGTTAACTGTTATCAAAAAGCCTGGCTGCTTTAATTGTAGACGGCCGAAAATGCTTCTCCCGCCGCCTGCCCCTTAGAAACCAATTGGGTCGCAAGTCGGCCAACCTCATCGGCCGCTTTTGCCCCTTGCCCATTGCCGCCCACAGCGACATATACCCGTCCTGGTAAAACTTCATCAATATACGGCCGTCCGTGAGCGGTGCGGGTGATGACACAACGGTGGGTGTGCCACGATTCGGCCGTTAAACCTGGAAATATGTCCAAAACCATCTCTTGCATTTCGGCTAACATGGCGTTGCTGTTTCCGGTTCGATACCAACCGTTTATCTCTGCCGCTGTTTCAATGAACTGGTCTAAGGCGGTGTTTGCGCCCATTTTTAGGTAATAACGGCCGTCTGGATAGCGAATCGGGGGCAAGATGTAGAGGTCGGCCAGGCGGGGGTGGTCAACGCGGTAGACGATGGGTGGCATGGCTTGCAATCGGCGGGCCTCTTTTTCTGGCAGCAAGGCTCTGATGACAAATTCTTGTTTGAGTTGTAACGATAACGGCCGTTGCAGCAACCCAAAGTTATTGCTGTAGGCTCCGGTGGCGATCAAGACTTTTTTGGCTTTGAAACGGCCGTTGTCCGCTGTCAGAACGACCAGGCTATCTTTTTTTGGCTCAATTCCGATGGCGTAGTCGTTGATGACGGCCGTATTGTTCGCTAGCATCATCTGGGCTTCAATAAATTTTCTAGGACTGAAATGACCAGCGGGTGGCCCTTCCCATTGGCCCAAACAGTTTGCGGCAACGTTAATATAGGGGAATCGTTCTTGAATTTGGGTTGGGTTCAACTTCTCGTAGGGTATGGTATTGGTAGTAGGGGTGGCTGAAAGTCGGCCGTTGTCCATCTTCCGACTTGCCAGATACAGGCAGCCGACAGGTGAATGGAATTGAATGCCGGAGGCGGCTTCGATGGCGGGGAAACGGGCCAGGGAGGCAACGGCTAAATTGGCCCAGACCGTATCGGACTTTAGCTGGTAGGTCAGCCGCCCTTCATCGTAATGGGCCCCGAAAACGCCTTGATGGGTGGCTGGGTCGGTTGGTTCGTCGGGGCCGATGATGGCGATGTTGGCCGTCGTTTGGCTAAGGTGGCGAACGGCCGATGCGCCGAATAAACCTTTGCCGATGACGATTACCTCAAACATTTTCGATACTCAGAAACGGGGTTTTTACCAAAAACCCCGTTTCTAGACATTCACCTATGGCACACTTGGATGCACCGGCCACTGTTCGCACGTTGGCTCATAATCATCCCCCAGAAAATATGTCTGCCATTCTTCCCAGGTAAAGTTGCGGGTAGTGTATTGACAAGCGAGGTCGGCAAGTTCCATTGCAGAGGTATTAAATATCCGAATACTGGTCTCATCATATTCCATCAGCATCTTGGATTCATCTTTATTCCACTCGGCGAAACTTACGCCACTACCTCCAAAGACTGCCAACAATTTTCCATTAGAAGCGTCCCACATATAGGCCCCAAAAGGGTCCCGGCTAAAAATTTCGCTTTCGTCTTCATTCCAGGCTGCATTGAAAACTGACCATCCTTGTTCAAGTTTAAGCAAGAGATGACCTGAATCAGCATCCCAAACCCTTATCGATTCATCCTGGCTCCACGTTAGAATTTGGGTCTCATCACTATTCCATTTCGCCCCGAAAACGGCATCATCATGCTCAAATGAATTTATAAGCTCGCCAGAATTTGCATCCCAGACTTGGGCAACGTTCTCTTCATCACTCCACGTTAAAATACGTGTTTCATTCCTGTTCCATATTGCACCATTTAGTTGGGCATCCAAGTTCATGTCTAGCAGAATTTCACCAGAGATTGTATTCCAAACATGCACGGTTCCTTCCCAACTCCAACTTAGAATTTTGCTTCCGTCTTGACTCCACATGGCAGCTGATATTGGTTTATCGCTCACCAAAGTTAATCTTGAATCGGTTACAGTTAATAAATCGTTTCCCAAATTAGTATCCCATACTTTTATATTCCACGAGATGCAAATTCCGCCTGATGTTCCTCTACAACTCCAGGTTAAAAGTTGCTCTTCGTCATCATTCCACCTTGCGCCAATTATCCTAGCCACATTCGATAATGTAAGAAGCGGATTGCCAGAGGCAACATCCCATATACGGGCCATTCCATCTTGACTGACTGTAAGAATTAGACTTTCATCCTTATTCCATTGTGCTTGTATAACTGAATCATCATGGTTAAATGTGTGAATGACATCGCCGGAAATCCCATCCCAAATTTTGGCGGTTCCGTCCTCACTCCAGCTGAGGATAACATCCTCGTCATCATTCCATATTGCGCCAATTACTGTTTCTTCGTGTGTTAATGTTAAAAGCATTGTTCCGGTGTTGGCATCCCAGACCTTTGCTGTGTTGTCCCGACTCCAGCTCAATATTTGGTCTTCATTTTTATTCCAGATAGCATCAACTATAGAAGAGGTGTGGTTCAAGTTTATAAATGATTGATTATCGGAGGCGTTCCACGTTCTAATCCATCTGGAACCGCTTGTTAAAACCATATTTCCAGCATCATTCCAGCCGATTTCTGTTATAGGGGATTCATTACTCATTATCAGCAACTCTTCCCCAAAATCAGCTTGCCAAATCTTGGCGGTTCCTGTGCTGTCTGAGGTGAGAATTTGGCTTTCATCCTCTTTCCACATGGCGGTCTCTACGCTTGAAGGGTGATCGAGCGTTAAATGTGGGGTTGATGAGTTAGATATCCAAATTAGAGCCGTACCATCAGCGCTCCAGGTGAGAATTTGACTCTCATCATCATTCCATATGGCCCCATTTACTGAAGCATTATGGGTCAAGGTTCGATTTTTCTGGCCTGTATTTGGGTTCCAAAGATTGACAGAACCATCCTCGCTCCAACTTAAAATTTGGCTATCGTTCTTGCTCCATCTGGCCCCATTGAACTCAATGTCGAATTGAAAACCATTGCCAGTATCAATGTTCTGCGAAATAGTTGTAATTACTTCACCCGTGTTTACGTCCCAAATCCATAATTGGCTATCAGAAATGCATTTTCCTTGTCGGTCTATTAATCTACAGCTTCTGCTTAGTATTCGGCTGTCATCGTTACTCCATTGAGCATCCTGAACAATGGATTCATGTTCTAGTGTGTGGATTTCTTGGCCGGAATCAGCGTTCCAAAGTTTAATTGTGCCGTCGTCATCCCAACTCATTATTTGATTTTCATTACCGCTCCAAGCGGCCCCGATTAGATTGCCAAAGGTGGTGTGGTTAAAGGTCTGTAATGCTTGGCCTGTTGTTGTATTCCATAAATGTAATATCCTATCATCTGTCCAACTGAGGATGAGGGTTTCATTCTTATTCCACATGGCGCCTCTCACCCAAGATTCATTAGGTAAGGATAAAATTTCTTCGCCAGATTCTATATCCCAGACGCGGACTGTATCGTCAAAACTCCAACTGAGAATGAGGTCTTCATTTTGATTCCAGGCTGCGCCAAAAACAGACCCTTCATGGCTTACTGATAGAATTTCTTCTTTACCTTGCAGGTCCCAAATCTCTATAACATCCTCGGCCCAAAAAAGAATACGATCGCCATTACTATTAAATAGACTTTTACTAATAAACTCATTGTGTTCAAGGTATGTTAAAGGTTCAGCCATTAAGGGAAGTTGGCTATTAAGGGCAAGAGACGCTTCCCCTGTTTCGGCCGTTCTTCCCGCAACGATGGCTAATAGTAACGATGCCATTGGGTTTTGGTCGCCAATAGAAAAAGAGCTCGCAGCAATTCGTTGTGAAAGGGCATCCAGAGCAAGATTAGTTTGGATGATGGCTTCTGCTTCGCGAGTAATGGCTATTTGCTCGTTGAAAACAGCGCGGCTGGCTTCGGCAACGGCCGTTCCTTGAGCGGCTTCGGCGGTTGCTAGATTTATATCGGCTCTGGTTGCTTGGGTGGCAGCATTGGCTTCGGCCGTTGCAGCATTGTTGGCATCAGTGGTGGCTTGCCGACTGTTTTGGACGGCAAAAAAGGCGGCGACGACGGAGAATATCAGGAGTAAAAACATCGCAACTGCCACGCGGCGGATAAAGTTGCGGTTGGCGATTTCTGTTTCGAGTTCTCTTTGTTGAGCGGCTGCCAACTCTTGGGCGGCGGCTAATTCTCGTTGGCGTTGAGCTTCTTTTTCGGCTGCGCGACGCGCTTCTTCATCGACACTGGCTTGGATGAAGGCCCGTTCATCTTGATTTAACTCGTGGTGATGTTCGGCCGTTTGTTCTTGAGCCTGAACCAACCTGCCACCTCGATACAGCAAACTGATGTCCTTATCAGCAGCCAACCACTCTTTGGTGTCCTGGGTCAGGCGGCGATGGAGACGAAGCCATTCCCGGTTTTCGTCTAGCCAGGTGCGGAGGGCAGGCCATTCGCGGATGAGGGCTTCGTGGGAGACTTCGACCACCTCTTGGATTTCGCCGTCTTGTTCGCGGAGGGTGTCGGTGGTGATGAGGCGGGCGTTGGCTAGCTGTTGGAGCAGGGCAGCGACGGTTTCTTGCTCCTCTGGCCGTCTGACCAACTCTGACTGCCAAACCCGGCGGCGGGTGTCTTCCGTCCCTTCGCCCAACTCGGTCAGCCGCAGAAAAATGGTTCGGGCCAGCGCTTGTTGGTCGGGCGGGAGGTCGTTGTAGAAGGTTCCGGCTGTTTTGGCAATCGCTCCCCGTACGCCGCCAGCCTGTTCATATCCGGCCAGCGTCATCATTCGGCCTTCGCGCCGCTGCCAGGTTTCTTGCAAGGCATGGGAAAGGAGGGGCAAGGAGCCAGGTTCACGGCCGACATCTCGGAGGATGGCTCCGACCAGCCCTGGTTGAAGCTGCCAGCCGTTTTCAATGGCAGGCTTTTCAATCGCTTGTTGCAACTCGTCCTGGCTTAGTTCGCCTACAATCTTCTGGCGGGTTTCTAGCAACGGCCGTAGGGATTCAAATTGCACTGCAAAGGCATAGAAGTCGGCCCGAAGGGTGATGATGAGGGTCAGTCGTCCTTGCTTGCCGCTGGAGACGGCCGCTACCAAATTTTCGACAAAAAGCCGTCGCTCGTCCAGGTCGTCACATTGGGTGAATAGCTCTTCAAATTGGTCAATTACCAGGAGGAGTTGGTTTTCTGGCTGGTCACTCAATTGACGGTAGAGGTAAAGGTCAAGACTTTCGGTGTCGGCTCGTAAATCGGCCAGGAGCGTTTTCATGGCCGTCACACTTTCGCTGTGTTGGGTCAGGCTGGCGGCCAGGGCTTTGAGAGGTTCATCGCCAGGAGTGATGGTGTGTATAGGCCAGTTGGCACTGGTGGGCCATTCGTTGGTGGCTTGACCGTTTTTTCCAACTTCGCCTCTTCGCACGGCCGGAATCACCCCCGCCCGAACCACTGATGATTTCCCGCTGCCAGATGCGCCGACGACGGCCAGAAAACGGTGTTGGTTAAGATGGTTAATGAGTTCGGCCGTTAATGATTTTCGGCCGAAAAAGAGCCGTTCGTCGACTTCCCTGAAATATTGCAGCCCTTTGTAGGGGGATTGCGCTTCAGGTTCGGCCGTTGTATAGCTGTCCCATTGGCCGTCGGGTCGATAACGTTTGAGTTGTTGGATGAGGTTGGGAATACGGCCCCGCTTGGCTAGATGATCAAGGAAGGCCTGGATTTTGGCGCTTTTGACCTCGCCGCGCAGCTCTTCGTAATCGACTTCAAGGTCGGCCGTTAGGTTGCGGAATTCGTCCAGGTTAAAAGAACGGCCGATGGCTTCTCGTAACTGTGTTAGCTGCTCGGTTGGGGTTCCATTGCCCAATGACATATGGCTTTTTATACCTTGATTCTTCGTCTCAGAATGAGTTCAGTATAGCATAATTTAAAGTGAGACGGGAACAGGATGATGGAAGCTGCAACGCCGCCAACTGTACCTTGCGGGAAGCCATTGTTGTGGCATTGGGCGTGTCGTTGTGGGTTTTCGGCCGTCGGCTGGAATGACAACTAAGGACTCGGGTTTCAGGTGGGTGATAATTTAATCACTCGTAATCAGGCCCTTTCTCTCTTAAGCTGTAGGTTGGCCTAGGGGCAGGGTTCACAAGTTGCGCTAATTTCGCGCTGGCAAGTCGATTTAAGCTGATTCCCGCTTCGGCCGCTTCCAAGGTTAAACGACGATGTAAATCAGGCGGAATCCGCAGCAGGAATTTACCACTAAACTTCCGAGTCGAAATCGGCTCTGGAATTTCCTCTCCCTCTGCGGCCATATCGGCGACAACATCGGTTACAGTTTGTCGGATACCTCGCAGCGCATCTTCGGCCGAATCCGATAACCAGCTCAAGCTGGGGAACTCAGAACAAAGCCCAACATATTCTTCATCTTCCTCTGACCAGGTAACACGATAGGTAAAACGGTCTTGTTTATCCATGAGATGCCTCCAACCTGTCAATTGCTTTCAACACTTGCCTAACCTGATACGCCTTGGCTTTTCCTTTGCTGTTTTGGATATTAACGCGTGGGTCGCCGAGCCAGGGTATCTTATAAACATGGTGGCTGCTGCCGCTTTGTCGTGGTTTACCAAAATGATAGTCACATACCTTACAAAGCTCCTTAAATCGAATCCCTTTTGGGTTTCGGCGCATCTTTGCCAAAATATCATCAACAGAAGCCATGCCTTATGGTATCATTAATAGTATCGCTTGTCAAGGCTTTTTGACTGAATGACTGAAAGGTTAGCAAGCTGCTGAAATATCTTGGCTTAGATTTGTGAACGAGCTAGGTTGAGAGGCTAATGAACCTTGTTAAGATTCAATTTTAGCAGGCGGGTAAAATTCTTCCTTGTTGATAAAGAATCTCATCCCTCGAATTACGACGTACCCACCAGCATCGCCCCGAAAAGCGAACTTCCAAACTTTGGCATTGGTTTCTGGAAAGGAGACATGACTATCTGCTTTGCTCAATGTTGCCTTGTGGATGGCGCTGAATTTGCCTTTATTATCGGCCGTTTCAATTTGAATTTCATGCGCTTTATGGAATTGGCCGCTGTGTTGAGAATGGACGGCCACCTTATCCAGCGTTATCGAAACTGGGAATATAACTTCAAAAGATACCCAGCCCTTCTCATTTACTTTATCGGAATGCCACATCGAACGAGGGTCAAATTTAACAGCAGCCGAGTTCGCCCGAATCTCCCGTTGAATCTCAACGAGATTTGAAACCTGGCTCCCAAAAGTCTCGCCAAAATCAGTCAAAGCATGAGGCCCAAGGGGTGGAAATAGCTCTTTATCGTCGAAGAAGAAACGCAACCCTCTGACCGCAACGAAGCCACTCGCCCCTGCCTGGAAAGCTAACCGCCAGGTGCGGGCCTGTATATTTCCAAATTCAACTGCCGCATCAGTGCCAGGCATACTTACCCGTTTCACAAATTCAAAGGTACCGTCATTCTTTTGATGCTCGATTTGAACCATCTTGGCTTTGTGATGTTTGCCGCTGTGTTCAGTATAGACCTGAACCCGATTGATTGTCATCGGTTTGGGAAAAGTGACATCGAGGGAAACCCATTCACCGTTGTCGACTTTTGTCGAATGCCACATTCGATTATTGACAAACCCAATATCTGGATGACTACCCAGAATCCAACGGCCGGGATGGTCATTGAGATTAAGAATACTGCCGAATTGGTTGGAACTGAATGAGCTAGTGCACCAGAAAAGGTGCATTGGCCCCAGATAGGCTGGTCGAATGACCTTGTCATGCACTCGGCAGCGGGTATTTGGCGGCGAACCGGGCGGACAGTCGAAATCGGTGGCCGCGTTGAAGAACAAATCTGGAAAGACCAACTTATTCTGGCTCAAGGCTTCAATTTCGTCGCCCAACAGACAGCCTGGAATCTGTTCAACATCTGTTTCATTGGACCAATTTGCCGTATTGTAGGACATGATTGAATTGCTAAAATTGAGATGATAGTAGCATTTGAATAGTGCCGAACTCTCCGGCAAGTTGGTCGCGTTCTGGCGGTTATCGGTATGGACTAACCCAAAGGTGTGGCCTAACTCATGAAGCAAGGTAGACATGAGCTTGCCATCATCAAAGTGCCAGCTTGGAATGACCATAATGCCGCCGCCGAGATTGGTGACGCCATTGAAGTTGCGCCCACCGCCAAAGCCCCACTCCCGATCCGGATCCACCATCAAGACTGCAAGGGAGTATGGCATGGTATAGCGGGTATACTGCTTTCCATCACCCAGGTCGCTTCCGAGAATTTCGGCCAGAATTGTTTCGACCCCCTGAGAGCATCCTTCGTCTTCGGTCAATTGGTCAGGGCTTTTTAGCCCACTAAAGGTGAAACATAGCTCTTTATATTCGGCTGGCGTCAAATCGCCGTTTAATGTTTTTAGCTGGCTTACTAGGAAGGTGTCCCGGCCTTTAAGTAAAGCGTTGTATTTTTGTTTGGCTGCCATCACATACTGGAACCATCTAAGAGACCATACTTTAGATTTAGCAACCCCTTTCGGATAAAAGACGATGGGTTTAACGCTGATACGGTTTTCTGGTTTTAGGTTCATTGTTGCTTCCTTTTTGTCTGATTGGTTTTAATTGTTGTTTGAAAGAATCGGAATATCGGGTGATTTCCATGTTCCGAGGCATAACTACCACGATGATAGTTTCTTAAATGATGAACGAGGATAAGTTGATTTTTCCGTTATGCTGTGGGGTGAATGACAGGAAGGATGGTTGATAACCGATTTTCCCCCAAACGAAAAAACCCGGTTTTTGTCAAAAACCGGGTTTTTAGATTGTGCTTGTCTTTGAAACTAGCCAGCCCCAACCGCGCCGTTGTAACGGTAGACAAGGGCGGATTGGATGGCGTTGCGGAGGTTTTCTTCGTTGGAGCGAGAGGGGATGCGACGGCCGTATTTCGCCATTAGTGAGCGGGGTTGGTCAGTAATCTGGTTGGCGGGCGTCATTGGGTCGAGCATAAGGTAATCGGAGCCATCGGCCGTTCTTGAGACGAGAATGACCCAATGGGACTCCGTGTCGGCGTGATAACGGCCGTCATTAGGCGCTCTGTCAACCTGGGCAATCACCGTATGTCCAGCGGCGATGGCGTTGTCGATGCGAGCGATGGGGTCTTCGCCCGTCCATTCGGTCCAGTCCAGCACTGGAGAACGGTTCGAGCGGAGATTGCCATGTCGGGTGAGGCCGGGCAGCAGCCGGGTGGGGGCGACGAATTGGACGACCGGGCCACGAAAGCCATCATCTCCGATTTGTTTGAGGCGATTATTCAACTCCGCCGGATTAAAGCGCATACCATAAGCAGTTAACATCATCGCATAACAGGTCATCAGACAGCCCCAACTGCCGATGGTCGGTTGGCCGTGTCCCAGGCGGTCATTCTTCCAACGGGGGTCAAGTTGAGAGTACCAGCCCGATGGGTCGCGGTATGGCCCGAAAGCCAGCCCCGCTTCCGTTGGCAGGGAGACGATTTTGGCCCAAATTGGTTCGCCAAAGAAGTTGCCCCGGTCATCTTGCAGCCGCCATAAGCTGCTGAAGGTGGTTGGCTGATTGCTTGGCGCGGCGGGAGCCACCATTGGCACAGTCAGGATAACGGTTTCGTCACGGGCCGCTTCGGGAATCATGTGAGAAGCGATACCTTGGGCCATTGCTAAATCACCCTCGACATAGACCAGCCGGAAGCCGCTGCCCCAATGACGAACGCCAGAATTCTTGACCCGCCACTGCTTATTGAAGGTCGTTCCCGAAGCAAAGCGGCTGTTGTCTGGCACGGTATGGTCAGCGATGAAAAGCATGTCGGAGCTTTGAACGCCGGTTCCGGCAGTCGGGGCTGGTACGACCGTTATCTCGGCGTAGAGGAAGCCGAAGGTGTTGCCATCGGGGTCGCGTAGTTCCCATCGGCTGCGATAATGACGGCCGCTTTGCTCTGGCGCGGTCATGTTGAGCGCTATCGTCCCTTCTTGCCCCCGGCCAACTGAGGTGGGGAGCATGACATCTGCTAGGTTATAGCTTGTTTTTGCCATCATGGGGGCGCTGTCGGCCGTATTGGGGGAGTAAACCAGGGTATAGCCGTCGCCCCAGGTCGTCAGGCCAGTATTGCGATAGCTCCAGCGGTTGGTGAAGGTGGAGCCAGCGGGAACGGCCGTGTAATCGGCCAGCGTCGTCTCGAAGCGCAGATATTCGGAGTCGGCCATCGATTCTGCGGCCAGGGCCAGAGGGCTGGATTTTGGGACGGCCGTCTGTTGACCTCGGGCCACCATCTCATTGAAAGCATCGCCGATATGGGCCTTCATCTGACCGTTGACGGTGGTGATGCCTGCATTCCGCATCAGGTCTGACCAGGCAAACCATTGCAAGACCGGCACGTGACCGCTGTGGTTGTCGGCAATCTCCTTATAGAATTCGCGCATGTAGTCAGCGATTTTCTGATAATGTTCGGGGCCGATGGGGTTATTATCAGCCACCCCAATCTCCGTAATCCAAAGCGGCATGTTGGGGAAATGTTGCTTCCAGAGGGCCAGGGCATCTTGAATACGGCCGAACTGTTCATTATAAAAGGGATCAACGTTGACGAAACGGCCGTAGGGGTGAATGGCCAGAGCATCGACAGGCAGAGAGCCGCCCAAGCGAGTGCGGACTTGCTTAGCATAGGCAATGGCGTTATCCGGCCCAGAATTTAGGCCGCCAATAACAATAGTCGCTCCTGGATGCTTGGCTCGAATGGCAGCGGCCGTTGGGCCGAGGATGGTAGCAAAATTATTCGCCGCCAGGCCGATGGCCGAGGGGTTGGTGGGTGGACTGTCCTCCTCATTCCAAATCTGATAGGCGACATCATCTCCAAAGGAGGCGCACATCTCCGCAATCCGGCCCGCTTCCTTCGCCAATGAGCCAGCATAGCTGTTCCAGTCGCCGTTGTGCCAGGGGGCGTTGGCCCAAACTGTCTCCTGATTGAGGATAATCAACGATTTCATACCTGCGTCGGCGTAATTTTTAATAAGCTGGCGATATTCGGTGTTGAAGGCCTGGTCTACGTTACGGTCTTTGGCCGCTGCTTTATAGACCCAGCGCACCCAATGCAGTCCCCGCATTCGTTCAATATCGAGGCCATGCGCGTCGGGGTTGATATTCATGCCCGGTTGGAAGGGGCCAGTTGCTGTTGGGGTTGGGTCGGTAGTGACTGGCGTGCCTTCGACGACAACCCGAATCCAGACGGGGTTGCCGATGGTTTGACCGGTGTCGGTCTTGAGCTGCCAGTGGGAGGCCCAGGTTCCGGGCGTAATTGGGGCGCCGAAGTTGAAGGTGAAAGCGACCGTTTGGCCCGGTTCGACCCGGCTTTGGCCGCTTAATGATTGAATGGTATGGGTATTGGATGCGCCTAATGAACTAAGGTTTAAATTGGCGTTTTCAGGGATGGGGTTGTTAAGGTATTCCATCGGGAAGTTGCCTTTCCAAACGGCCGTTCCCGTATTTCGCAGTACCCAGGTTGCGGTGAATTGGGTGCCGGGTTGGGTCTGGTTCAAGTTGGCGCTGCTATTGAAGCTGATGAAGGCTCGCTCGAAGGTGCCGCCTGGCTCTGAGCTTGTATCGCCGAAGAGGCTACTGGCGACTTGAACGGGTAGGTATCCATTTTGGACGCTCCCGTTCACGCGGACGATAGTATCGACCGGGACTAAGCCTTTTACGGCCGAGTTAATATTCGACTGTGACCTTAAATTGACCCCGCCTGGATTGATAATCTTACCCAAATCGGCCTGGATTTGAACGCTTTGGGCAAAGGCGAAGCCACTCGTTAGCGGCTCGACGGGAGGTGTCCAAGAGGGAGCGGCGACCGCGCTGAGGAAGGGGGTCGGGTCGATGATGTCGCGGGGCTGCTGTGTTTCACCGCTCAAGGTTGCCCCTTCATGGTAAAGGGTCAGATGGAGATGAGCGCCCAACCCTGGATTTTGAGGGGTGGGCTTGGGGAAAACATTGCCAGTGCTGTCAGCAACACCAATAAAATCGCCACCCGATACGCTCTGGCCCAAAGTGACATTAACCGACTTTAGATGAGCGTATGCCGTTCGATAGCCATCCGCATGAGTTATATAGATGGCATTCCCATAAGCTCGCCCTTCCGAGGCGTCCCTGATTGTCGTTACAGTGCCAGAGGCGACGGCAAAGATGCGTGAGTTTAGTGGGGCCACGATGTCCAGCCCCTCATGGCCGGTTAATCCAAATTGACCATAAAATTCAGGGTTATTGTTATACACCTGGGTGATAGTACGGTGTTCGGTCGGCCAATGGGTGAAGCGGAAAGGGCCAGTTCCATTATCGGTGTTTGTCTCCGTAGGGTCTGAGGTAGTGGTTGTATCGCCAGGGAGCGTGCCGCCAAAGTTGCTATGGCTGCGAGCTGGCTGCACCCCGGCATCGAAGTTACGGTTTACGGCATAATCGCCCAATGGCACAAACCAATCCTGGATGTCATTATCGACGCCATCCCAGCCAGCTTGCAATGTCCAGGCTGCCACCCCTTTGACCTGGGGCCAACGGGCGGCCCATTCGTTATAGGCAGTCAGGTATGGTTCGCATTCGGGCCATTGGGGCGCTTTTTCGTGGGCAAAGCCCCATTCGGTCATAAAGATGGAGAAGGTGCGGGGGATGTCGTGTTTGTCGGCCGCTGCCATGGCTGCTTCGACCCGACCCCAGAGGATGGGATACCATTGGGGCCAGTTTTCGCCTTTGCTCCAGCGGTCCCAGGTGTATTCATGAACGGCCAGGGCGGCCTGGTCAGGATTGTCGGCGCAATATCTGAGATAGGCTAACATGCCGGGGAGTTCGTAGTCGTTGGTGCCGAATACTTCTGGCTCGCCTGCATTGAAGGCGGGGCCACAGACTTTGAAGCCCTGGGCATTGGCGATTTTGGCGTATTCGAGCATGAAAGCGCCCAGCCAATCGGTGGGGTGCATGTCGTTGAATTGAATATCATCGGCCGTTTTCTTGGCTCTTGGCTCATTAATGGGTTCCATCCAGACGACGGACTTGTCTAACTCCTGAGGCCATTTGGGGGCGGTTTTGTCGAAATGTTCTTGGGCGGCCGCTTTCGGCGATTTGGCGTAATCAGGGACATCATATTGAACGCCGTTGTTCTGTCCGGCAGTGGAGACACGATAGATAAGGTGGTTGTTGACCCCATTCGCCGCCCCCTTTGTTTGCCCTTCAAAACACAGCCCGGCATCATCCGTTCCCTTCATTAAAAATGGGATACCTGCCCCGTTGAGTTTATCCATCCAGGCCCCGATACCGCTTTTGTTGCCGCCGATAGAGTAATGAAAACCGATAATTGATTTTGCCATTGGATACTGCCTCCGTATAGGTTGGTAAAAACTGACTCACTTGCTCCCGTTTTTGCTCGACGATAAATACATAATAATGGGTTTACGGCCGTATATCAAGTAGGAACAAAGTTCAATAAGAATAATGAAAGTGTACTTGGCCTTCGTTAATTTATCGTTGATAAAGAACACAATTCATGGGTCATATAATCGCCCTTTATTGCACCCTCAAGGAATTGAATGATAACAGCGAGAAATGGTACTTGCCTCAACTGTAGGTATTTGTGCAGCCATCGCCGACGCCTGTTTTAGCATTTACCGGATCACCAGTTGCGTCACATAAGCCTGCAATCGCTTCCATCATTTCACGGTGAACAACGGCTGGTTTTTCGTAAGGTCTGCGGGTTTTGTTGTTATCCGAGTGTTTGAGCGATTTATGTTTTGGATTTTTCATGGGTTGTTCCCTCCTTATTTAGCAAATCTTCCCTTAAACCAGCCCCACCAACCCATCAATCAAATCATAATAAGCCCCCAGCGAACGGCCGTCCAAACATTCCTCGGCTGCATGGGCGCCGACGACGGTCGGGTTGCTCATCAGGATTTGGATATCTGGCTTCTTCATCACATAGAAACGGCTGTTGCTGGCCCCGTTGGTGTGCATGATTGACAGCTTTTTGCCGGACACTTTTTCGAGCAGGTCGATGTACTGTCGGGCAAACGGCCGTTCTCTTGGATAATAGGTCGCTACCCCAATCTCCCGATAGTCGAATTTTGCCTGATACGGCCGTCCCATCTCTTCTAAAGCGGCCACAATCCCCTCTGCCTCATAATCCTCCGTAAAGCGCAGGTCAAAGGTAGCCGTGCAGGTATCAGGAATCTGGTTATGAGCCTGGCCGCCTTTAATACGGCTCATGACTAGAGAGGGTCGCCAATCTGTCTCCGACGTTGGATTTGGAAACCGGGCCTGAAAGTCGGCGTAGAGGGCGGTCATCTGCTCAATGGCATTGGTTCCTAGAAACGGCCGACTGCCATGCGCCGCCTCCCCCGGCACAGTCACATCAAAGCTAATCATGCCCTTCTCTTTCTCGACATAGGCAAAATCTGGCCCGCCATCTGGCACAAAGACCACCTCAGGCATCCAGTCCCGTTCGGCCAGAACATCGACCATCGGCTGCACGCCGTTGTCGGAGCCAATCTCCTCATCCTCTGAGAACAACAGCCAGAAATCATTTGCCCGGCCTCGTGCCATCCGGTCACGGAGGACGGTCATCATCATCAGGCATTGGGTTTTCATATCAGCCACTCCCCGGCCAAATAGGAGCGGCCCTTCTTGGCGGAGGGTAAATAAGTCGGTCGCCCCTGGCACAACCTCAATATGACCATCGCCCAGCAAACGCGGCCGTTCAGAGCCAGACGGCCGAATGAGCAGTGAGGTAAATCCATTGAATGTGAACGATTCAAAATCAGTTAGAGCCGGGTCAAAAAAGTCCCGAATCCAGGCCCGAGCCGCCTCAAACTCGGCTCGGTTTTGGTCGACACAGGTCTTGAATTGGATGAAGGTGTCCAGGTCTGTTAGAAAGGTGTCTGAATCGAATGGGTGAGCCGTCATCTAAGTTATCTCCTTAGGTCAGTAGGCAGTGGATAGTAAGCAGTTGCAGTGGACGGTAAATGGTTGTCAGGTAGTGGTGTCAGATACCTTAATTGTTACAAATTTAGTTCCGAATCTATAGGGTCATTATAACCTGATTACCCGCGATTACCTGAAATAAACTGAGCTGGTTTTGGGAGAATTTAGTAGAGTTTCGTAAAATAGGTTATGGAACCTGATATTTTAGTTATTGGGGCGGGGATATTTGGGACAACGGCCGCTTTGGAGCTTTCCGAACGAGGTTATCAAGTCGCCTTGCTTGACCCTGGCCCCCTGCCACATCCGCTGGCTTCTTCAACCGATATCAGCAAGGTGGTGCGGATGGAGTATGGGCCAGACGAAACGTATATGGCAATGGTCGAGGAGGCCTTGGTTGGTTGGCGGGCCTGGAATGAACGTTTTTCCGAGCCATTATTTCACGAAACGGGCGTTGTCATGTTGACACGGGAGATGATGGGGCCGGGCGGTTTTGAGTATGAAAGTTATCAACTGCTCTTAAAGCGCGGACACCAGCCAGAAAGGCTGGATGGAGATAAAATTCGTCGTCGGTTTCCAGCTTGGGAAACGGGACGATATGTCGATGGCTTTTACCATGCTAATGCAGGCTATGCAGAAAGCGGCCGTGTTATCAACGAGTTACTTCGTATAGCGAAAGAGAAAGGAGTGGCATTAATTGAAGGAGAGACGGCCGTAAAAATAGGTGTGGAAAACGGCCGTGTCGTCGGTGTCGAAACAGCTTCCGGGCGAAAGATTGAGGCGGGGCTGGTTTTGGTGGCGGCGGGAACCTGGACGCACGAACTGGTTCCTGACCTGAAGCCAGTTATGCGCTCGGTGGGACAGCCGGTGTTCCATCTGAAAACGGCTAATTTAGAGAATTTTTCTCTGCCGAAGTTTGTGGTATTTACGGCCGATATTGCCAATTCTGGTTGGTATGGCTTCCCGGTGCATCCCAGGGAGGGCATCATTAAAATCGCCAATCATGGGACTGGCTTGCCGTTACATCCCGTTGAGGATGTACGCGCCGTGAATGCCACCCATCAACAAAAGCTGGGCCGCTTTTTGGCCGAGACTTTTCCGGTTTTGTTAGAGGCGGAGATTGTTTACACGCGCTTGTGTCTCTATTGTGATACCCTGGATGAACATTTGTGGATTGACCATCATCCAGAACGACCGGGATTGGTTGTCGCCGCCGGGGGTAGTGGGCATGGTTTTAAGTTTGGGCCAATGCTGGGTGGATTGATTGCCGATGTGGTCGAAAAACGGCCGAATCCTTACAAGGATAAGTTTCGGTGGCGGGATTTGGGCGCGGGAACGGCCGGACAGGAAGCGGCTCGGCATCATGGGTGAGTTTTAGTGGGAATGGGATCGCAGATGACGCAGATTGGGCGGATTTACGCAGATTTTTTAATATCCGCGAAAATCTGTTTCATCCGCGTCATCTGCGATTCTATTAAATCTTTGTGGGGTATGTTCTGGTGGGAACGGCCGATTTGTCTGCAGCCTCTGCGATTTCAAAGATTAAGGTTTCTGAACCTGTGGAATATATACCTTTCCCGTAACGGCCGTTTGTGTCTGCATCGTATCGAAATCAATTGGAACCGACGTAGTGGTTACTAATGGGTCGCCATGATAGGCGCTGATTCCGAGATAAGGATATCGTCCAATGCCGTCTACGACCAAGAAGCCGACTGAAACCCATTCGCCAGCCTCATCCTTATAAAATCCCATGACGAACTGGTCGGTGACCACCAGCCGAAGCGCTGTGAACTTTTCTTCTGCTTCGGCCGTAAATACAGGCGCAACCATCTGCCCCGCTTCCTCCCGGCCAAATACATAGCCATCCCCACCCTGATTAGTTGCATCAAATTTTCGGCTAATGGCAAGATAGTTGTCATCATCTGCGTAAAGGGTCAAAACGGTCTCGTGAAAATCTTCAGTAAGCGCCCCCTCTAATTGCACGATAACCTCATAATTGGTTCGCATAGCCGCCCGCAGAAGTAGATTCTTGGGCAGGGGGTTGGCTGCATTGAGCGTGCCAGATTGGGTGTTGATACGGAGATAACCGGGCGCGTCGGATAGTGACCAGTTGGTATCGTCTTCTCGCACCCAGAACCACTCTGGCGATAGGGTGTCCGCCTCAAATTCATCAAAGAAAAGCGTGGCATCATGTAACACTGTGTCAACCGTGTTAGCCATAGCCACCTCATCCCCCTTTACCAGGGTATTGCCAACCACCTGCCAACCATTCATTATAAAGCCCTGGGGATTTAAGATTGGCCCGCCAAAGGGGGTGTAGAAGGCAAAGTGAAGGTGATGGCCGGTGGTTGTGCCGCCACAGCCAGGGACAAGGGTTGTTCGGCCGATTTTTTGCTTATAATCGATTTGTTCACCAAAGGTGAATTGATAGACATCGCTGCTGTTTATATGCTGGTAAAAGTGGCGCAGTCCATCGGAGGGGCGTTCTAGGATGATGCAGGTGACGTTATTGCCAACCACAATGCCATCTTCGGCGGCATAGACGATATCCTCGACCCCGCTGACTTCTACCCCAAAGTCGAAGGCGTTCAGATGACCGACTGTGATTGGCCCCTGATTGTAGCGCCAGGCGGTATCCGGTTTCCAGGGTAAGCCCGGCAGCTCGTAGGTTCCATTTTGGGCAGCAGTTGGTCCACGTTCTCGTTGGGCTTCCAGGTCGGCTAACCATTGCAGCCAGGATGGAAGGCGGGGCAGGGCGGCCTGGTAGTCGGCCGTTCCTTCCTCATATATTTGCCAGCCTATCTCGCTATCAACATATTCAGCCAGCCCAATCTTGAAGGCTGCGATCCCCACTTGCTCGCCGCCAGCCCATTTTACAAAGGTCAAGTAAGCCCACCCGGCTTGGCTATCGATGTTAAAAGGTTCATATCCTGATAATGATGGTGGCAAGCGGTCTAATACGGCCGATTCATTCAATAAAGGTGGGTTAGTCTGAGCATGGGCTAACCAGGGTATGTTAGCCGTAAAAGTTATAATGATAAGACTACAAAAAGTTAGACTGAGAAAGTGCCTAATATGGCGAGCAAAAAAGCCTTGAAAGACAAGATGCATATTATCTCCTGACCTGGACGCGGGTTTAATAAACTGGGCCAGGGAAAGATACCATGTATCAAATTTTTTGCTACTCATTATTAACCTTCCGGGGGTTCCTCGTTCTCCGGGAGGTTATTGTGTCGTTCGGCCGTTCAAAAAATGCGCTACTATCCGGCTCAAGTTGGGCGGTGGCACAGGCGCTTGGTTGGTTACCGCCTCCATTAAATTCGCTGCCATTAGGGGGCCAATCAGTCCAGTTACGGCATGGAGGGGATGTTCGTGTTTCAATACCCCTTCGTCTTGATAACGCTTTAACAGATTGGCAATTCGTTGAATCATTGCGAGGGGATTTTCTATTACGTTGGCTAATTCGGGGTTGCGGGGGATTTCTAATAGGATGGCATAGATGAAACGGCCGCTTTTTTCGGCCGACCCTTGATACGTCTCCACTACCCGAAGCAAATCTGTGGCGACATCACCTGTATATGCAGTCGCGGTTTCAATGTCCATTTGGGCGACCATGGCCTCAAGGGCTTGGCGAAGCAGTTCTGCCTTGTTGTTGTATTTACGAAACAAAGTCACTTCGCTGATATTTGCCGCTTCTGCGATTCGTTTTGTTGTAGCGCCTGAATACCCTCGAATCATAATCGTTTCAAGGGCAGCCCGATAAATCTGTTCATCCTTGACAATTTTCGGCATAAGTAATCCCTCGCTGAGTTTTATAAGATTGTCTGATTTTAGCATAAGTAAGTGTTGACTAACAATAAAAACTCTGCTAATCTATAGTTAGTGTGTACTAACATTAAAAATTCGTTTTCAATTAATCATCAAAGGAAGGAAACTGCACAGGTGACTGTCACTTTGCCTAGAAGTATTTAGGTGACTATGACGTTATTGAAGTGACTGTCACCTCTTGAGCTGAAAAGTCACTAAGGAAGCATACAATGGGCAGAATTGACCGCAGTAAAATGAATATCGCCAAAAAGGGCTTTCGCTTTGAGCCATTTCGGCCGAAACCAAAACACGAATCGCGTCTGGTTGAGGCAGAATTAAAGGACGACACTGAACTTCTGACTTTTGAGCGGGGTGGGCAACGACGGGCTGTCTTGGTGTCCGAAGTCATTTATCACCACGTTGTACAGGGAGAGCTGGCAGGCGAACCTTATCTGGTCACATTCTGAGGCCCCTGTAACACCGGTGTCGGTCTGACACCAGTTATAGATGACAGGATTCATTGGTTTGGCGTGCCGGGGTTGGCGAACGGCCTGGCTGTGATGCGTGATGAAGAGACGGAAAGTCTTTGGGACCACATCACAGGGGAATGTTTTGAGGGACCGCTCGAAGGTCGGCGGCTTGATTTTTGGCATGTTAGTTTGACCACTTATAAAGCTGAATTAACCCGCCATCCTGATACGATATTACTCAAATCTGGCTATCGTTCGGTGAAGAGTTTAATGGGGAAAGTTGTCGGTCGTCGGTTAAGCTTTAAGAAAGAGACAACGGTGCTGCCACCCCATTTTAGAATGTCGATGCACAAAAAAGTAGACCCCCGATTGCCTGAAGGGGAGCAGGGGTTGGGGTTGATGGATGCCTTGGATAATGCAAAGTTTTATCCTGTTAAAGCGATTCCTAGCGATGGAGAAATCGAAGATGAGTGGCTGGGTCGAAAATTGCGGATTAAATGCGACCCAATTGATGGGGTTCCTACGGCATCTTGGGTAGATACGGATGAAGGGCCTATGCAGTTATTGTCTCGTTGGTATGGCTTTTCCTTCACCTACCCAGGTTGCGACATTTATAAAGATTCCTAAATCCGCTCGTGGCGAAATGGTTATTGACAGCTAACAGAGCGCGGGCATCTTATCCGGCATTGGCAACCAACCAGAATGGTTGCGCTTCATCAATAAAAACTTTGACGCTCCTTTGGGAGTTTGGGGGTTGACATGCGGGGGGAGAAATCCGTATAATATTCGGTGTAATGCAGATAAAACAGAATATTATTCGTTAAATTAGAGATAAAACAATATGATAGATGAAATTGACCGTCAGATTATGATGCTGCTACAAGAGGATGCTCGCCTGTCAAATGCGGCCATCGCCGAACAAGTTGGCCTGACCGCTTCCACCGTTTATGAGCGCATTAAAAAGCTGGAGAAGCGGGGGATGATCAAGAAATATGTGGCGATTGTAGACCCAACTGAAATCGGCCGTCCTATCACCGCCTTCATTCGCCTGACCGTTGGGGCAACGGCCGATGGTAGTTATGTGGATACCAAGCGCGAGCTGACTGAAATCTGCCAGAATGAATCAGAGATTCTAGAATGTCATACGGTGGCGGGAGAAGATTGTTATATCCTTAAGGCCCGCGTGGCAACCCCGCAGCGTTTAGAGTCCCTCATTGAACGGATACGCTGTCATACCCTCGTAACCCGTACAACGAGCAATATCGTCCTTTCAACGTTCAAAGAAGAGACGAAAGTGTCTGTTCTTGATTAACAGGGCTAAAGTCCGAAAACGGCCAGATTTTTAGGGGAACAACGAGTATCCTTTCTAGGAAGTTAGCGAAAATTTCTTGAAAATAGGATTCATGATATGAAACTGAAAAATTTTCTATTGCTGGTACTATTGGCTTCTTTGTGGGGGCCATCATTTCTATTTATCAAGGTGGCGGTGGAAGAAATTCCGCCCATGACGATGGTCTTGGGCCGGGTTGCAACGGGCGCGATTGTGCTGCTTTTCTTCTTACGCTTACAAGGTAGCAAATTGCCGAAATGGGGGCCGATTTGGAAGCATATCGCCATTGTCGGCTTGCTGCATAATGCCATACCCTTCGTGCTGTTTAGCTGGGGCGAACAGTATATCGACAGCGCCTTGGCCGCTATTTTGAATGGGACAGTGCCTTTCTTCACCATTTTGCTGGCCCATTTCTTCGCAGAAAATGACCGGATAACGTCCATGAAAATCGTTGGGCTGTTGGTTGGCTTTGCCGGAATGGTGCTGCTGACTTTGCCCTCCTTTGGAGATGGCGTTCAGGGAACGACCTGGGGGGTATTGGCAATTACGGCCGCATCGTTCCTATACGGTATTGCCATTGTCTACACCCGCAATAACCTTCGAGGATTGCAACCATTGGCCGCCCCAACAGGTCAGATGATTATGGCCACCCTTTATATGCTGCCTTTATCATTGTTGGTCGATCGGCCGTTCTCGCTGCCGCTGCCCTCCTTTGAGTCCCTCGGTTCAATGTTGGCTTTAGGCGTTTTAGGAACGGCCGCTGCCTTCACCGTTTATTACAAGCTCTTAGAGCGGGCCGATGCCAGCTACGTCTCGATGACGACCTATATGATTCCGGTTTTTGGCGTGATATTGGGAGCAATTGTCCTCAACGAAGCCATTACCTGGGAACGGGTCGTTGGCTGTGGACTGATTTTATTGGGGGTGATGGTGGTTAATGGCTTGATAAGTGGGATTTGGCAAGGACGGCCGAAAACGGCCGAACAGCCCGCCGCTTAAACCCACGACCTTCCCGGAGGTTGGCCCAACCTCCGGGAAGGTATCTATGCCATCTCATAAGCCTGTCTAAGCCAACCAACCACCTGGTCATCTACCTGGGATGCCTCGGTGATTTTGACGAGATGGGTACACATGCCGCCAAAGGCATTGCCACCTGTCAACCGCTCAGTGGCTGCCACCCCTTTAAGGTTTAACCCTAAATCTACCCGATTTTTCGTAGCCGCTTTGACAATGGCAAACTGTTTGCTGCGGCGCAGGCTGACATAGCTTTTCTTGGGGGCGATTTCAACATCGGTGCCGAATGAATTAACGGCGCTCAACACAGCGTCATAAATCGGCCGTGACCCTTCCTTTGGGCCAGCATATTGGGCGGCAACGAGGTCATCTTCAGCGGGTGGGCCACCTGCCGCTTGCTGCCGATAGAGGATAGAGATGGTATTGGCGAAACCATGCGTGACCCCATGCTCACCTTTGAGCAGCTTCATGATAGCGCCATGCTTCTCTGGGCCAGCAGCAGCAATGATTTTGAACCAACCCGCCAATGAGTTGCCCGTTTTTTCGGGCATATTGTCAATCATTGTTTGGACTTGTGGGTCATATTTAGTGGGCATAGCAATCTCCTTATTAGACACAGATTTACCTAAGTATACCAAATGTAAGAGACAGGTAATGACATTGTAATAAAGAAATCAGGCTCTTTGGGAATTCATGGGGTGTAGGGGTGAACCCTTGTGGTCGCCCGGTGTGGGCGGGTACAAGACTCCTAAAAATTCCATGTGGGCGGGTACAAGACCACGCCCCTACTCTTACTCCTGAAAATTCCAGTTTCATAAGTCACTCTAATAGGGTAAGATAGGAGTCTTCAAAAGTTGAAGGCTTTTGAGCTGGTTAGGGTAATGCACAGGAGTGTACATGCAAGGGGATTATGGCGGGATTGTAAAACAGGTAAAGATTGAGCTTGAAAGGTTAAAAAGGGAAGAACCTGAGTTGGCAGAGGTTATTGGTTCTATCGTTCTCTTAAATCTAGCCGAAGGGAGAATTGAAAAGTTCTTAGAGAGCGGGACGACGGAGACTGTGGCGGAGTATGTTCAGCGGGTTGTACATTTTTATCATGAATCCCATGAAACGCTTCAACAGTTAGAGGCTGAGGAGCCTGCTGCCTGGGCGGATTTTCTTCAAAAGCTGGGGAAATGGGCTTTTGCCTTTCTCCGCAGAAAAGGAGTTCCAGAGCATGTCGGCCGTATTCAAATCGCAGATGACTGCGCCCACGAAGCGGGCGCGCGTTTAGCGAATATTCGTTTTCCCTATGATACGCCCTATGACAGTTGGGCCTGTCGCGTAACCCATAATGTCTGCTTAAACTACATTCGCAAGCACACCGAAAAGCTGAAGTATGCCGATGTCGATTTATCAGAGATGACCGAATGGTTAGAGGCGTTGAGTAATCCCGCTGACACGGAACGAAGCGATAAGCGGTTAGACTTATTAGATGCAATTGAGCAATTGAACTCCGGAGATCGCAAAAAATTCATCTTACTTTACTATTTTGAAGGCAAAGATTTTGATGAGATTGCCGAGGTCTTAGATAGGACAAAAAACGCCCTTTATAAATTACATTTTGACGCTTTAGAAAATCTAAGAAAGATTTTGCAGGAAAGAGGCGATAATAGTGGATAAGAAGATTAATAAATTTACTCTACCATCTGATTGGGTAAAGAAGAAACTAACAAAACTTCAACGGGAGCTAAATGCAACGGGGAAGTGGCCGGAACCAGCCAATCAGCTGTGGCTTGATTTGACGAAAGACAAACAGGCCGATGATGAAAAGGCGGATGATACTATGTTTTCAGTCGTGGTTGGCGATGCAATTAATGGAATAGATATAACAAAACGACACCCGGAATTTTATCGCCAGATGCTCAAAAATCCAGAGCTTTTCCAAGCCTTTCTGGATGTAGTTGAGGTTCTGGAGGCGGATAAGGCGGGGTTGTTGGAGCCAGTGCAAGCGACCGAAACGGCCGTTCCCGCACTGATGCCCACCCTAGCCGAACCTGAAGTTGAACGGCCACAAGCTGGCGGTTGGTTGGTTCGATGGCGGCAAAGTATGGCCCAGCTGAACGCCATCTTCAACAATATCGGCCCGGATTTAGCCCCTGGTCTTCGCAGCGCCAGAAGTGTACTAGAAGAAAGTGTGGCCCCACTTATTCGGAGTGAGGTAATGGTTGATGAAAAGAACTTTGGCGTTCGATTATCGGCCGTCTTATCCGATGACCCAGATGCCCTCAATCTGAAACTGATGGTCGCCCTGTTAGATGAAGAAACGGCCGAGTTCCCCTTATCTTCTTTGAAAGTGGGGATTCAGTGGGGCGATTATCAACAGGTAAGCTTACTGAACGAGTTGGGACAGGCCGCATTTCCACCGCTGCCAATTGATTCAATTACCGATGAAACGGGAGAAGCCATTAATAACGACCTTCAGTTATTGATTCAACCAGAGGCTTGATGGCAGCGAACGTCTCTCCAGGTCATTCGGAATCTATTGCAGAATTTCTGAAGATGGCAGCGCGATTAGACGGGGGAGAGATTGAGGAAGCCGACCTCGCTGCGGCCGTTTCACTGTTGCCAGACCTGACTCAGGCTCGCCTGGCAGAATTAGCCGACCAATCCCAACTCTATGCCCCAAGCAATCCGCGCCTAGGTTGGGCCATTGCAAAGGTAGTAGATGTAACGGCCGTTGCCCAACAGGTCGAATTGTCTTTGCAAGCCAGGGCCGCCTGGTATCTTGGCCGCGCGGCCAATAATTACGTCCGTCCCCAACGAGCCTTTGCCGCCTTACGTCGTGCCGAAGCGGCATTTGCCATTTTGGAAGAGGAGACCTGGATTGCGGCCTGTCACTGGCAGCAGCACGTTTTGGCCTGGGCCAAGCCAAACCTGAACCAAAGTGCGACTGAAGTAGAGGCGGCATTGGCTGCATTTTCCAAACCCAACTCTCCCCTCGCTGCATTTTCCAATGATTGCCGTTTAACGTTGGCCTATATCCAAACCCTTATTGGTGACTATCCCCAGGCGCTTAATCTCCTTGCAACGTGTGAAAAAGTTTTTCATGCAGAGCAGAACCAAATCGGAATAATCAACTGTCGTCTAATTCGAGTCAATATCTTTCGTCGTCAATCTTCTTCGGAAGCCTTGCCAGAGCTAGAAAGTTGTATGGCTTTGGCTAAATCAATAGCTGCCCCTGTTTACGAAGCGCTTGGACTAAACGCGCTATCCGGCATATTAATGAAATATGACCTTGACTCTGCTAGTTTATCCAACGCAGAAACGGCATTCTTAGATGCCATTAGCTTATTGGAAGGGTTAGATTTGCCGTTTTGGATAGCCATATGTAGAGCTGGCTTGTCAAACATCTATATCGGTCAGGGGAGGCTTTCAAAGGCCGGAAAGATGTTAACTTTCTGTCGCCAAATTTATCAGGAATATGAAGTTGATGCCCCTCTAGTTGATGCCCTTATCAACAGCGGTTGGTTAGAAACTTACCGGGCCAACTACGCCCAAGGATTGACTTATTTAAATCGGGCAGTCTCCCTTAGTCGCGGCATTGGAAATGACTATTTAATGGGAATCAGTCTGATGCATTTGGGGGAAATTTACCTGGAGATGGGTCGTTATCAGCAGGCGCTCCAATATTTAGAGGAAGCAATTGACACCTTTCGGAAATTGAAAGCGCCCGGCAGGATGGCAGAAACAGGCTTAAGGCTGGCTCGTTGTTGGGCCTTTCTCGGCCGTCCAACTGAATCGTTAGCCACCTTAAACGGGGTTGAAGAAAATGCAACGACGGCTCGACAAAGAGATGTCATTCCTTATCTACATCTCCGGCGAGCAGAGTCGTTGTTTTTGGATAAGGATCTGCCTGATGTCATCATTTCGCTCAAAAAATCCATTTCCGCCGCAGAGGAACTTGACGATGAGCCTGGCGCTGCTTTAGCGCAACGGGTGCTTGCCGAATCGTATTTTGAGGTTGGGCAACTGGAGGAAGGGGCAAAACAGTTGGCGGCAGCCGAGAAAGTGTTCGATGATATCGGCTTAACGATTGAATTGGCCGCCTGTAAGATTGCCTGGGGCGACTACTATCGACAGTCAGGGGACGTTGATTCGGCCCGGAAGGTTTGGCAGCAAGCGGCAAATATGGGTCAAAACCTGGCTCCGGATATTATCTGGCAAGCTGAGGCTGGTTTAGCCTCTCTGGCAGAGGATGCGGGCGATGATTTAGTCGCCCTTGAACATTATCGGCGGGTAATTGGGGCCTTGGTTCGGCTCCGCCAAGATATGTGGCAGCCTGCTTTGGCTGGCTTTATCCTAAAACGGCCGATTGACATCTTAAATCGAGCATTACGAGTTGCGGTAAGGGTTGATTCGCCAGAAGATATCTTGAACGCGATGGAAGCGGGTAAAGCCCAGGTCGTGGCGAACTTGTTTAAGCGTCAACATTCCCTTGAGTCGAATGGGCAATCACCGGAATTGGTAAATTTGGCAGCCGATATTCGTTGGCGACAGGAAAAGGCCCGGGCATCACGGAGTAGCGGCGGATGGCGGCCAACCGACGACCTGCGAAAACTGCGCCTGGAAATTCAAGAGATGGTGAAGGCCTATGATTTGCTGCGGGGGCGAATTGAGCGCCAGGGTGGGATGGCGGCCACAGAAATACGGCCGACCAGCAGTGAATTTGACCTTGAGCGTTTTAGAACGGCCGCTAATGATAAATTTGGGGCCAATTGGCTCGCCCTTGATTACTATCTAACGGGCAAAAATTTAACTTGTATCATCATCAGTAAAGATGGCTGTGAGTATCAGGATGTCCTTTATTCCAACCGGGCAAGATGGCTGCTTGAGGAATTAGACCAGGGCCACGCCTTAGGCCACTGGTCTAATTCCGAGCTTCAGATATTAGGGCATTGGCTTTTGCCAGAAACGATCGTTGAGCGAATAGAGCCGAAAACGACTTTGCTCATCGCCCCACACGGCCAATTACATCGACTGCCCTGGTCCGCTTTAACGGCCGTTGACCAGCCCCTTGTCATGAAAGCGGTGCCGGTCGTTGTGCCATCGATGCAAAGCTTAATGGTCTTAATGGGTCGGGCAGATAGGGAGTTAGCCCTTGAAAAGGGGTTGTTGGTGGCTGTGTCAGATTTCAAAGGGCGGTATGATCCCCTTCCGTACACGGTTAAAGAGGTCCAATCACTCGGCCGTTTTTTCCCAGCTAGTAAGTTCCTCATTAATGAGGCTGCCACCTGGGATGACCTGTCCGCTTCGGTGGGCGGAGCCAACGGCAGCAGCTACTCATTCTTCCACTTTGCCAGCCATGCCTTTGCTGAAAAGATTAGCGGCCGTCTAAATGGATTGGCCCTCTATGATCGGGATTTATGGTTAGACGAATTGTGGGACTTAGCGCCCTTACCGACATTGGTCACATTATCGGCTTGTAGTGGCAGTGAAAGTCAACTATATCAGGGGGATGAACAGGTTGGTCTGGCAACAACCTGCCTTGCGGCTGGGGCGCAGCATGTCGTCGCCAGCCTTTGGCCCATTCATGATAAGACCGCACCCGATTTGATGATACAGTTCTACAGTCATCTGATGCTTGGAGCGGGGGTGGCGCTGGCGCTGGCGAAGGCCCAGCGGACGGCCGTTCAAACGGGAAAGGGGATAGCCCATTGGGCCGGCTTCCGCTGTACGGGGATGCCTGGTTAATATCAATAAAACAGAGTCAAAATTGAATCTTTGCTCAATGCAACTATCTTGCACTTGAGTGTTAGAAACCGCTTCCCTAGATGCTTGTAACAGGCTGGTCGATTATGGAATCCTGTAGGTAGATTACTTGTTTCAACCTGGAGGAAAGACATGATGAATTGGTTAGCGCATTTTAGAAGTCGGCCGTTGCTCAATCTGGATGAGTTTGGAGAAGAGCGGATATCGGCCTTAGAACGGGCTTGGGTCGGTCATTCAGTGGCCCAATTTATGCGTGGCGAATCGTCTGAGGCCAAGGATTACCTGGAAAAGTCGCGCAGATTTGGGGATGAGTTAGGTGACGAGAATTTTTTGGCTGTGTCAAAGATTTTTGTAAAAGAAGAGAATTACCATTCGGCAATGCTGGCCGCTTTCATGGCGCAGATGGGGATTGAGCCGTTGGCCGGGTCTTGGGCAGATGATGTGTTTCGCTGGGTACGCTCATGGGCAGATATTGGCTGGTGTTCGACGGTGTTGTTGGCAGCCGAAATCTTAGCCCAGGTCTATTATCCAGCATTACAGACAGCCACCTCGTCGAAGATGTTACAAACTATCTGTGAACGGGTGATTGAGGATGAGGCTTACCATATCTTGTTTCAGACAGAGCGTATTGCTACGGTATTGGCCCATCGCGGCCGTTTTTATCGGCTGGCGCTTTCAATGGCGGGTTGGGCGCTGTTTTGGGGAACGGCCGTTGTCATGTGGCACGAGCATCGCAGCGTCCTCTCACGGGCATTGTCCTTTGGGGAATACCTGAAGCAAAGTTTTCTGCGCCGTGAATTTGCGATGCGAAAATTGAGAGAACGGTTGGTTGGAAACACGGCCGAATTTGTCCTATCAGAACGATAAAAAGCCCTTTTAATGTCATGGGAACCGGTTAAGGTTTATTGATGAGATAAATCTTTTTATAGCAGAAAACCCGGTTTTTGAATTGGAGGAACCATGACGATATTTAAGAAATTACTGCCCGGCCAACCAGCCGAATTTGATGATGATTCTATTTCCTATGTCGTCCGTGTCTACAGTGATGGGGCAGCGGCCGTTCTCAACTATGACCTACTAATCATCGGCGACCCGGCAGGCCATCATATGTCAGTTGGCAAAGATGGGGTCGAGATGAAGGATGGCGACACCTTGCTTGGCATCTGGCAGGCAGCGGGCGGCGGGACGGTGACGGCCGAGAAAAATCTAATCATCGAAGAGCATCTGACTTTGCGAGAACAATCCTCAACGCCCACCAACCCGGCTCAGGATGCCGACGGTAATGTCTACATCAAAGACGGTAAGCTGGTGGTGCAGTATGATGATGGGGGAACGGTGCGCTATAAGTACCTCGATTTGACTGGAACGGCCGTGACGTGGGTACATACAACGACGGCTCCTTAATTACGATAAGTTATCTTCTAAGTTAGCTGTATAATGTATGATGTGGGGTGTATTTTTCCGGCTAGAATAGCTATTCACCCCTTTTGATAAGTAAGATTTTCATCTAAACTAGCATAATATACTGTAAAGCATCTGGGCGACAAAAATATACTGTTGCTTCCATTGTAAAAGGTTTGTTGCGCAAAAATCCTTTATTATCTATAGGGTGAAAGCTATGTCCACTATTAATATTTTTGTGCGCTTCCTCAAATTCTGTCTCTTAATGGCAGCCTTTTTTTTGCTCGTTGGACAGCCGTCAGCCCAGGCTGTTGGCGGGTCTGTTGATCAAAATTGGGTAACTGGTTTTAACCTGAACGGTCTTAATGGCCCTGTCTATGCGATTGCATTCGACGCTAATGGCGACCTTTATGCTGGAGGTGACTTTACTTATGCTGGGGATCGGTTGCTAAATCATATCGGCCGTTGGGATGGTTCAACTTGGTCGGCGTTGGATTTGGGAGTTGATGGAAGTGTTCGCGCACTGGCCTTCGATAGTAATGGCAACCTTTTCGCTGGGGGTGACTTTACAACAGCGGGTGGCAATCGAATGGATTATATTGCTCGCTGGAATGGGTCAAGTTGGTCAAAGTTGGGTAGAAGTGTCAACGGGCCTGTTCATGCACTGGCAGCCAGCGGTGATGCCATTATCGTTGGGGGTGACTTTACATCGGCTGGAAACAGTGGCGCACATTTCGTTGCAAGCTGGGTTATTGATCAATGGCAGCCCTTAGGTGCTGGCTTCAACAATACTGTTACCGCGCTCGCCGCAGATGGGTCAGAAATCTATGCTGCTGGCAATTTCACCCGCTCCAACGGTCAATCTATGCGGCGAGTTGGGCGTTGGAATGGGAGTGAATGGGTTAAACTTGGCAGCGGCTTGAATAAATCGGCCACCTCACTGGCGCTTGATAGTGGCGGTAATTTATATGTTGGGGGTAGGTTCACCAGGGCGGGAGACATTATTGTAAACCGTATTGGCCGTTGGGACGGTCACGCTTGGTCAGCCGTTGGAGGGGGCGTTAATGATGTTGTTTTTGCTTTGGCTATCGATGTTGATGACACTCTGGTTGCTGTGGGTAATTTTACTGTCGTTGGTGGCGCGGCTGCTGAAAATATCGGCCGTTGGGATGGTCATGATTGGTCACCTATAGGTTCAGGTATCAATGGCAAGGTGTTTGCTGCGGCAATTGATAATCAGGGTTTGCTTTTCGTTGGGGGTGAGTTTCAAAAGAGTAATAATAGGTCTGTGAATAATATCGCTCGCTGGAATGCACCCGATTGGATTGGCGTGGGTCTTGGAAACGGGGTAGATGGCCCAGTTTATCAGATTCTCTCTGCTGGCGGCGCAGGACTTTATGTTGGCGGTCGATTTACGACTTCCGGCGGGATTGTGACTAATCATCTCGCTTTTTGGGATGGTGTTGGTTGGTCAGGCATTGGTGGTGGGGTGAGTGGTCCCGTTCACGCCTTGGCGCTTGATGGTAATGGGAACCTTTATGTGGGTGGGGAGTTTGATACCGCTGGCGGTGTTGCAGCCAGTAATGTTGCTATGTGGGATGGGGCTAATTGGACGCCATTGGGCAGCGGCTTTGATGGGGTTCCCCTGGCTTTCGTTGTTGATAGTCAAAACAATCTTTATGCCGGTGGTTTCTTTACGACGGCTGGAGGAGCAACGGTGAATTATGTTGCCATGTGGGATGGGACAAACTGGCACGATTTAGATGGTGGCACGGATGAACATCTGTTGGCGTTAGCAATTGACAGCAATGACAATGTCTACGCAGGAGGCCATTTGCAAACGGCTGGTGGGGTGGAGGCAAAGCGTATTGCCCGTTGGGATGGAACCGCCTGGCATGATATGGGTGGCGGGACTGGGTGTTGTGTAGAGTCTCTGGCAATCGACCAAAATGACAATGTCTATGCTGGGGGAAGCTTTTTCCAGGCCGGAGGTAATCCAGCCTTTAGAGTCGCTCGTTGGGATGGTACAGCCTGGTCTTCCTTGGGTACCGGATTGAGTGACCGGGGACGGGCTATAGCGGTAGATGGTGCAGGCAACTTGTATGCTGGTGGGCCGTTCCAGGCTGCTGGGGAAATGCCAGCAAACCATGTAGCAATGTGGGATGGGGTTCAGTGGTCGCCGTTGGGCAATGGGGTTGATAATTGGATTTTCAAATTAGCATTTGACGGCAATGGCGACCTTTATGTTGGCGGTAGATTTACATCTGCCGGGACAGAGCCTAGTGCCTATTTCGCAAAATGGTTGCCAGAACGGCCGTCGCGAACAGTAACGGTTTGTGCGAGCGGCTGTGATTTCCCCACGCTGCATCTGGCAATTGTGAATGCCCGTTCAGGTGATACAGTTGATGTTCAGGAAGCCGTTCACACTGAGTCTAATATTGTCGTCGACAAGGATTTAACTTTCATCGGGCAAGGCATGACTCAAACGACTATACAAGGACAGGTTGGGGCACTCCCTGGCGAATCCGGCCCAGCAGCGAATCGGGTATTTTGGGTGCTGCCGAGTGTAACGGCGTTGATATCGGACATGACTATTCAAAATGGGAATACCGCTGGATTGGGGGGCGGTATTTATAATCAGGGGATGCTAACTATTCAAGATGTCCTACTCAAAAGCAGTACAGCAAGTAATGGCGGCGGTGTCTATAATGCTGGTACGCTGACGATCCAAAATAGCACGCTGGACGACAATGAAGCTGCTTTTATTGGCGGTGCAATTCACAACGCCCCCCAAGCAATCCTCGATATCCAAGATAGCACCCTGAGTAATAATCGAGCTTTAGACCCACAGCTAAATCAGGGTGATGGGGGTGGGGCTATTTATAACCAGATTGAGGGTCAGGTGACGCTGACTAATGTTTTAGTCCAAAATAATTTTGCAACAGATGATGGGGGGGCGATTGATAATGAGGGATGGATGTGGATTGATGGCTGTACTTTCTTGGATAATAACGGCCGAATTGGGGGCGCTCTATCGAATAATCTGACTGGCACCTTGAACATCTTTGATACGCTTTTTCAAGGGAATAATGCTTCCATCTCTGGCGGTGGGCTTCGTAACTTTAAGGGCGTGACAAATATCACTGATAGCACATTTTTCAATAATAGTGCCGATATTCGTGGTGGGGGTTTAATTAATTGGTTGGACGCTGACATGACCATCACTGCCAGCACTTTCTACAGTAATATCAGTGGTTTCGATAGCGCCGCAGTTCTGAACATGAATAGCAATATTGTCATTCAAAACAGTACAATTTATGATAATGAGGTAACAGGTGGCAATGCGGCCGTTGTGAATAATGGAACTATGTTGTTGGAAAATACGACGGTATTTGACAATATGGCCCCAGGTCCAACGGAGCTGTTCAATGTTAATGGCACATTGACCGCTTATAATAGCATTGTAGGTAATTCTGTCTCTGCAAACGCTTGTGCTGGGACGATTACAACGGATGGTATCCCGAATTTGAGCACTGATATTACTTGTGGTTTTGCTCTTATAGCTGATCCGCTACTCGGGCCTTTTGGCGATTATGGTGGTGATACCTTTACCTTACCGCTTCTTCCTGGCAGCCCAGCAAGGGATGCGGGCGATAACTCTACTTGCCTGAACAGTGATCAACGCGGTGTACTTCGGCCTCAAGGGTTAAGTTGTGATTTGGGAGCTTTTGAGTTGGAATGAATTAAAAAAAGCCTGGCGCTTTTTAGAATAAAGGCCAGGCTTTTTTAGGTAGATATGAATTAGTTGATTATGCTTCGGGGATACTGGTGGCAAAGGTCATGACAATGTTGCCATCGGCATCGAAGAAGGTCAGGTTGTCGCGGATGATTTCGTAGCTGGCGATGTTACCCAGGGCAGCCAGGAATTCAGCTTCGCGTTGGTTAATTTCGTCCTCTTCGCAAGCCATCAGGGTGCCGACAGTTGGCCCTAAGTTGATGTTGTTGCCATCTAGTTCGTAGCTGCCGCCATAGCCATTGCAGCCAGATGAGCCGCTAACTTCACCGTCGACGAATTCGGCCGTAATCCGCTCGTCTACCCAGGTATGAAGGATGCCGCCGTCGGCTGTCGCGATTCCGCTCAGGTGCCAGGTTTGGCCTTCAAGAACCTCATGGGTGGCGGAGACATATACCAGGTCGCCTTCGCTGGTGTGGATGGTTAGTGTCCCATCTTCGAGGGTTAGGGAAACGGCCGACATTAGCATTTGGGTGTAAGCCATCTCTTGTTCCATACGACCTTCGCAGAACATCTCTGTCTGGCCGACTTGCTCAATGGTCAGATTGGTGCCGTCGAGCATGTAGCCACCGAAATAGCTGTTGCAACCTGTGGTGCCATTGATGACATCTTCTTCAAAAGATAAGGTTGGCATTGTGCCATCAACAGGCGCTTCGCCATTCATGGTAACGAGGTCCCATTCTGTATTGAGCAGTTCATCAAGGTTTTCCATTACGGCCGTCTCTGTCTCGCTTTGGCTAATGATTTCAACCAGTTCGTAGCGGGTTTCAGAGGCATCGGCGGGTTGGTTAACAGCTAGAATTCTATTTACCTTAAGGAAAGATTCAATACCTGCCTGATGTTCAAACCCCTCAATGTTTACGTATAGAAGTTCCCAATCTTGGCTGTCTTCAAATTTCACTTGTAGACAGGTTTGAGGCGCAACGCCTACGCAATCGACCATCTCTGGCCCGACGAGCATCGTTATCTCATCCGTTATAGTCCCTGGTTGGTCAACGAGAGGGCCATTGGTATTGCTATCGCTGCCCGGAGTGCAAGCCACAGCTAGCATGACCATAGCCATAAAAATAATCCAAACATTTTTCTTCCTAATAATTGTGTGTAACATGATAATATTCTCCTCAAGTTTTATATTTCGAGACCAATCTTTGTTGGCCTTTTTGATTTTTTATACTGTTTGAGGGTTTGTTTGTGAAATATATTACAACCCTCTAACACTATAACGCCAGCCAGATATAAAAAGTTCCCGATTGGAGAAAATTAGTTGAAAATATCTTTATTCGTTGGGGAAGGGGATAACTTCGGAGATGCTGCTGGGGGTGGCGTAGACCAGGAAGGTGGCATTGGCGAGGGCCTCATTGATGAGGGTCTCATTGATGAGGGTCTCATTGATTAGAATGGAGATTTCGGCCGTTTGCTGCCCATTAACGCTGTAATCAGCAAATGTAAATCCAGCCCCGATAATTTGTCCTGTTTCATCTAGGACAAAAGCTGAGAGGCGCAAGTTGGTAATAGTTTGATAATGGGGGTTCATCAAATTAACGATTACCTTGTCGCGGAAGCTATCTTCTTGGAAGGTTGGGTCGCTCAACGTGAAAGGGGGCTGAACCTGACTGATTTCAACCCGTTCTCCGGGCAAGATTTGGACTTCCATACGCTCGGCCGTTTGACCTTCATCGAAAATACTGGTTGCCGATAGACCAAGCCTTTGGCCGGGAAGAACGACGTTAATATAGCCCGAATCAGTTCTCAAAACAGCGCCATCTTGGGCGAAAAATGTGACATGATATTGGGAATTTTTAAGGGCGAAAGTGGTTTCGCCAGCCTCAACGATAAGCCCAAAGGCCGCATTTCTATTGTCTTGCGCAAAGCCATAGTTGATCAGGCGTAAATCAGTAGGCTCCGAGGGGGTGTCATCACGCGGGCCACGTAATGAGGTAGAGGTCAGCATCGGATAAAGCTCAGCCCGAACAACTGAGCCGTTGCCAGATACAGGAACATTTACACCAATGGTGCTATCCGGTAGGATGAAATCAAGGAACCTTAGGCCACCCCCAATAATATTATCAGATTCATCATATAGAACGGCCGAAAGGCGGATGGTAGAGAAAGTGCGGCTGAAGGGGCTGCTGATTAGGCCCGTCACCCGGTCTGTGGTGGCGCTCTGGTAGTAGGTGATTGAACGAACGGTCAGCCCTGCCGGTGTTTGGCTTTCGGTAATGCTGGCAGGTCGGCTGATAATTGGCTCTATATCGACGGACATAGAAACGGCCGTCTGACCCGCTTCCAGGTCAACCCTATCGGCCACCCCCATCTTTTGACCCGGCAAGAGTTGGGTAATGTAGCTGCCATCAGTTGCAAGCAATGTTCCAGAATCGTCATAGAGATTAATGTCGAAACGGATGCTTTCATAGAGATGTGTTTGGCTTGGGTTATGGACGATGATAGCGTAGCCGACGCGCTCCTCGTTTTGGCCGAAGCCCTGGTCGATGAGCATGGGGGCGGCAGGTTCCGGGGTTGGAGAGGCCGGTGCTTGGGTGGGATTCGGCCGTCTTGTTGTGCTTGGTGGTTCAGGGATGAAAGTGGCTGTACTAGCCTGGTGTTCCAGGGTTTCGATGAGGGAAACGGTGGGGGCAGGCGTTTCCCGGATAGAGGCTTGGGTTGTGGGGTCTGCATCACCGCCTGGGTTCGTCAGAGTGCAGGAAAGCGTGGTGGATAGGAGGATGAAAGAGAGGAAGGTTTTCAGTTTTAGATACATTTGTTTAGATTTGGGCTGTCTTCTTTTTTGACCTTTACTTCAGTATTATACTCCAAATTTTTTAGCTTTTCTTTTTAACATCGAGGGTATTGCAGTTGGATAGATGGCTGGAAAACCATCGTCTGAAACGGCCGTTTATGATACAATCTGCTTATTCAAAGGGGATATGCCGGGAACCAATCCCTTACTTGGAGCGCTGCAAAATAATGGTGGGCAAACGATGACGATGGCTTTGCCGGTTGGCAGTCCTGCGATTGACACGGCTAATGATGTTGTTTGCCCGGCAACCGACCAGCGAGGGGTGACACGGCCGCAGGGGCTTGGTTGCGATGTTGGCGCTTACGAATATGATGGCTGATTAGTAAAAGCTATTCTAATATAAAAACATGGCATCTTGACTTTTATCACTATTGAGAATACAATACCTTTATCATTGTTGATAAAGGATAAATAATGGCACAGAAAAAGCGAGATTTGATTCTTCATCCGGTGCGGCTGCGGCTGACGACCGAGTTGGCGGGTCGAAGGATGACGTCGGGTCAGTTGGCAGCCGCTATGCCGGATGTGGCCCAAGCGACACTTTACCGGCATATTAAGCGGCTGCTGGAGGGAGGGATTTTTGAAGTGGTGGATGAGCAGGTGGTCAATGGTGCAACAGAGCGGACATATGCAATCGTTGCCAGACAAGAGCGATTGACTGAAGCGGATTTGGCAGGGCTAACGGCCGAACAGCATACGGAGAACTTCACGATCTTTGCTGCTTCACTCATCGACGCTTTTTCCCGTTATGCCGAAAAGGCTGAGCCGAACACCATGAGTACGGATGGGCTGAGTTATAACCGAGCAACCATTTATCTGGATTCGGCGGAGAGAGCTGATTTTCAAGAAGCGGTGGTGGCCTTGTTGCAGGGCGTTATGAACAACCAGCCAACCCCCAACCGCCAACGATACACCCTGGCTTCGGTGGTGATTCCGGATGAGCGGAAAAGTAATGAAGAAATGTGATTTTCAGCTATTTGCAAGCTCCAATTGGTATGTTGGAACCTAATCTGATAGAAGGTGATTTTAAGATGAATTTAAAGATAAATGAATATGGACAACAATTGAAGCCAACCATTCTTTTTCTGCATGGTTTGGGCGTTAGTAGTTGGATGTGGCAGGAACAGGTAGAAGCCTTACAAGCGCAATATCATTTGTTGACGGTTGATTTGCCAGGGTCGGGTGATAGTTATCAGGCGGAATGGCAGTCTTTTGGGGAAACGGCCGTCCAACTAGCTGACATCATTCGACGACGAGCAACGAATGGCCAAGCCCATGTGATTGGTTTGTCGCTGGGTGGTTATGTGGCTCTATCATTGGCGGCTGAGTGGCCGGAGGTGGTTTTGTCTACCATTGTGAGTGGGGTGACAGTTCGGCCGTTTCCCAAGCAGTGGTTTTATAGGCCGCTGTTCCGGTTGATGAGCCATGCTGCCCGTTGGGATATGGTGATTAAATTGAATCTGAAAATGATGCAAATGCCTGAAGAGGTGCATGAAATCTATCGTCGGGATAGTAAGCGAGTGACGGCCGAAACATCGCAGCGTATTTATGCGGAACTGTTGAATTTCAGTTTGCCAGTTGAACTGCAGAAGAACCGTCGTCCGCTGTTGGCAGTAGCTGGAGAGAAAGAGGCTGGATTAATCTTGGAAAGTTTAGCTGAATATAACGAAGTACCAAATGCAATGACGGCTATCATCCCCAACGCTCATCATGCTTGGACTGGGGAGTTTCCTGACCTATTTAATGAGATGGTGGTGGCTTGGGTTGAAAGTCGGTCGTTGCCGGAGAAATTAGAGCATTCGAAGTCGGGTGGGATGATGTTGGCTGTTAGCTGAACTCAAGTTTAATTTGACTTTTTGAACTGCATCGTCAGCAATAACGGCCGTTCTTCCATCTCTGGCTTCCATTCTTTACGTTCAACCAGACTCATCCCGCAGGAGACAGCGGCCGTTTCAAAATCTTCGGCCGTGTGTCGGAAGCTGCCAACGATTTCGACGATATCGCCCTTCTCGTCGGTGATTCGAGCGCCGAGGCCGTCATCAGTTAGTCGGTCGGGGTGATATTCAGATAAGAGTAGTTGCCCCCCGCTTTGTAACACCCGCGCTGCTTGAGCAAAAACAGGCGTTAGCTGCTGGATATGTTCCAAGACAAGGTTGAAGAGGACGAGGTCGGCCGTTTCATTTGGCAAGGGCCAGGATTGGTTGAGGTCGCACTGGGTCCAGCTGATATTTTCGGCCGTTACTTTTTGTTGAGCCAGGGCAATCATCTCCTCCGAAAAATCAAAGGCCGTTAACTGCTGGCAACGGGCTGCTAGCCAGCCGCTGTTTTTGCCTGTGCCACAACCCGCCTCAACGACGTGCAAGCCAGTTAAATCGGGGACAATGCGAGGTAAAACGGCCGCGTCCAAATCACGGGTCATGTTCTCCTGGACATCATATGTTTGGCTCCAGCGGTTGTAGGCAGATTGGATGTTGAATGTCATTGCTCGTTCATAGCCTGTCATCAATAGTCAGTTTGCAGTTAACAGTTAAGTAGCTCATGGGCAGATACCATTTACGGCTCAGTTTCTCTCGGTAATGTAAAATAAAATGTGCTGCCAACCCCCGGCTCGCTCTCAACCCCCACTTCACCGCCCATTCGCTCGGTAATGCGACGGACGATAGATAGCCCTAGCCCATGCCCTTGAATCTTATGCTCCCCCACCCGTGAAAACTCTTTGAATAAGCGACTTTGTTCTTCGGCCGTTAATCCTGGCCCATCATCCCGCACCCAAAAACGAATCTGATCGGTACTCTTGAGGCTCTTCTCATCAAAGCCCAATTCAATTGTTGGACACTCGCCCCCATATTTAATGGCATTATTAATGTAATTAACCCAATTTTCCTCAACCCAGGGACTATATCCAACGACCATTGGCCAATTATCAGGCTTAATTATTTTAGCTTGAGACTTTTCGAGTGACCATTTCAACCGTAAGAGAACTTCCTCCACACCCTCACCAATATCTAGTGGCGCCAGAGGTAGCTCCTCTTGGCGGCGAATGTTGGCCAACATCAATAGTTCATTGATGATATCCGACATTTTTTCGCCAGTATCTACCATCTTTTCAACATATTTATACAATTCCTCTCGGTTAAAAGGCTTTCTCTTATCAAATAGTAAAATTACTTCTGCATATCCAACCATGATACTGAGCGGCCCTTTTAAGTCATGGGCAACCATGTGAGAAAAGGCTTGGAGCGCCTCATTCGATTCTTTTAACTCTTCCACTTGCTGTTGTTCGGCCGTATAAAGCCTGCTGTTTTCAATTGCCACGGCCGCTTGGCTTGCCACTGCCTGAATAAAATCGACATCATCCCTTGTAAAGTCTCGTTCATCAAGGCAGTTGATGGCCGTCATCGTCCCTAAAATCTGATCTCGATAGATGAGTGGCACGACGATGATCGAACCGCCATCCGTCTCCTGGCGACGTTGTCTAACTGCCGCGCTCTCTCTTGGGTCCGGTGCATTCTTTGGCGACAAGGCTGATTGCGACTCTCTCAAAACCCAACCACTTAACCCCTCCATCAGCTCTTCATATGGAACCTGTTTTACTTTTTCAGCGCCCACGCCACCAGCCACGAAATGGGTTATTAATTCCGCTTCTCGGTTAAAGACAATTAAGGAGGCCCGATTGGCAGGTAAGGCTCTAGCCACCCGCTCCACAATGGTCTGGAAAAGGTCCGGCAGATGGGTGAAGTCGCTGAGGGATTCAGCAATGAGTGAAAGCTGAGCCATCCGGCCCAGGCTGGCTTCGAGAGCTAACTCTGTCTCTTTTTGCTGGGTAATATCGCGCCAGGCAATCATACGGCCGACTTGACGGCCGTCTTTGATGATGGGCGATATTTGAACATCTATATAATGAGCGCGGTTTTCAGAAGGGACTGTGATGACAATTTGACCCTCGCCAAGTCGTTTATACCGGGCCACCAGGTCTGGCCAGCGGTCAAATAGCGCCTCAAGGTTTTGACCCAACGCTTGGCGGCGGGATATGCCAATTTGGGTATATAGCGCTTTATTGAGTTCAACCACCCGGTCATCATTGTCCAGTATTAACAGCGCATCCGCCATATTCTCAATGACGGTGCTGCGAGCGATTGGCATAATGTCTAACAGGTGGAATCGGGACAAGGCCCAACCAAAAGCCAACCCCATGAATAGGAAACCGATAACGATAATATCAAGGTCTGGCCCTGCCAATAAATTAAAGGTCGCTGGAATGCTAGCGATGATGGGAGCCATTGCCCCCGCTATTAATAGAAAAGATTGCTGACGGTAGGGATAGCGGGATTGGCGAGCCTGATTTGCCAGTAGAATAACCGTGATGATGAGCAGCAAATAACTATATGGGATATGGACAAATTGGAACCACGCCCCCTGACTCCAGGCCGCTCGGAGCCAAATATTGCCGACTTGTTCATAGGCCACGTTAAAGACAAACAGTTGGTGAAAGTCGGCTGAGAGATTTAGGAGCAGGCTGAGGAAAGGGATGACTAAAATGAGCGCCAGCCGATGGCCGTTTAGCCATTCAGTATAGCCTCTGGAGGCAAGGGCGAAGAGGAACCCCGCCGCTGAAATGAAAACAACGGCCGAAAATCGAAGGCGAACGCCTAAAAAGATCGCCGTCTCTTCTGATGGGGCGATGGTCGACAAAGCTGCAAAAAACCCCCACCAAGCCACACAACCCATCAAAAAGCTAAACGGCCGAGCAGCCGTCATCTTCCAATGCCGCTGGGCATAGGCCGCCATTGAGACCCCAATGATGGCTGCTAAAAACAGGGCTAATACATAGATTAGAAAAATAGGTTGCATTACTTCATATTAAGACAACAAAAATTTGGAGGGTCGGCTAAATATGAACGGGATGTATACATCTTATCTGCCGCCAAATGTACCTGCCTTTATTTATGAACATATTATCATGCAGATAACTGAATGGCAAAACGTTTGAGAAAGCGTTCTGGCTAATAGCAATTCTCAGGCCGAGGATAATAGACTCAAAATCTTCAGCCAACTTATCAATCAAATTAGTAACCGATTATCAGAGCCACTGTAACCAGTTAAACAGAGAGAGATGCTTGACGATGGTATTATTGTGTCAACAAATAAGAAACGGCAACAACTAAGAAAACAAAATTCTTAAAACTTAAACCTTCTCCTCCTTTTCCTCCTCTCCTCTCCTCTTCCGCAATTAGCCCCCAACTCGGGGGCTTTTTGTGTTTAGGTCAGCAAAAACTTTTTTCCCTTAGAAAAGTTATAGATACTATCCCTCTGCACCCTAATTCTTGACCATAATTGGTAAGTAAACGGATAGACCATTCACAAAGACAGGCAGGGAGTCGGAATATTGGGTTTCTACACCATTTGCCAAAACCGGCATCACCCGAAAATAATAAAGTTCGTCGCTGGGAGCTTCATAGGTGAAAGTTGTTTCAAAGCCAGTCCGAAGTGGGCCGCCCAGGATGGTCGTTGGGGGATTGTTTTTATCGCCATAGATACGATATCCAACGACCTCCGTCGCCCCATTGTAACTAAAATAAAGGCTAACAGTTCGATCCTCAGAATAACCAACTAGCTTTGGCGGCCAGGTTGGGAAGCCTTGCCAGAGGAACTTGAAGGCCCGATAAGTGCCAAAGTTAAAACCAGCATTCAATTCAAACACCTTCGTACCATCGGCCAACGCCTCAGTTAAAACCGGTTCATCATTCCATCCCCAGCCAACCAGGACATTGCCACCCGGCAGCCGTTGATAGTTACCCATTGCTCCGCCAGAGCTATCGGGGGTATTGCGAAATTCATAGACCTTGGTTGCATTTAAATTGATTTCGTCAAGAAGATACTCGACCCCACGGGAATATCTGGGTAGCTGGTTGGCGCGGTTGTCATAGATAGATAGTCGGCCGTTCGGCAGCCGTCGAGCATCATGCTGGAAAAAGAACCCGACATCATTAGTGAATGTAAACTGATTGCCTTTGCCACCCAGCCGCCAGATAACCTCGCCTGTCTGGCGGTTTATCTTTGTCACCTCATCCAGGTTTCGACTTGATATAAGTAGATGGCCGTCCCAATCTTGCTCAATTGAGTTGCAATGGATGTACCAGATTTTATCGGCCGTCAAATCCTGATTCGAGTCTGTGATAGGGATGTGGTCCCAACTGCGCCATTCAAACAGTACATTGCCCTGACTGTCTTGCTCCTGGAGAATGCAGCCCACAACCACAGCCGCCGGATTCCCGCCGGGAACGATGGCGCTCATATCGACTAACTGATAGTCCTGACCGAATATGAGGGCATTGCCATTGTCCAACATTTGAAAGTCATGCAGGTCCGTTACATACCCGTTTCCAGCCTCGTAACTGTCAATAATGGTGTAAGTTTGGTCCATCACGATAAACTTTTTTTGGGCCGCGTCAGCATAGGTCAACAAGCCATTTGGCTGTTTCTTAAAATCCAATGCGGCTTTTAAGGGATCGAGTCGATTGTAATAAACTGGTTCACCATTCTCATCTAACATGAAGAGGTAAGCTTTGCCTCTGGAGACATTGGAATAGCTGTAATGGGCTAAAAAGATATACCCATCTTCTGCGCCCGGAGCCGAAAAAACGTCGAGGGCTGGAAAGTCGGAAGGCGTTGTTCGATAGGCGGGCAGTGGGTCGGCCGTTTCTGGCGCTTTGGGCTGATAGCTGTTCGATGATATGCCCGGCCATAATTCGTCATCCTTTACGACATCGGGCCTGGGGGGTGCGGTGTTGAACGAGTAGGTGTGTGAAAACGGCCGTTCCACCCCTTCGGCCGCTCCAATCCATACCTCAACCCGTTCCTCAGCAGCGAAAGGTTGGTCAGGAGCAAAGATGATCGTCTCCCCATCCAGGGCCAGAATCATTTCCCCGGTGTGAAGTCCGCTTTGGCTGCCAACGGCCCTTACCGAAACGGCCGAAAACAGCCTTGCGCCAGTCTCAGCAATGCTTGCGGGAGACGGCCGAAAAGCAATCGTCGTTTCCGGCGAAACTAAGCGAGCTTCTGGTCGAGGCGATAGGTACTGAAAGATGGGCGATGGCGCTCCCACGCTGCTTTGCAAACCGACAGCCAATAATACCATCAGCGACAACGTAATAAACCCCAATGGGTAACCATATTTTTTCATTAGGCAATACCACCCTGCTTAGTAAGAAGTTCAACCGACAAAACTTCGCTCACCCACGAACCATTCGCCTATTGACATCGTTTTTATTGTTACCTATCTTATTGACAAATTATATTCGCTTACCGAAAATTATCCTATGTCTGCTCCCCTCACCTTTCATTTACTTGGTGGTTACTCAATAAATGATGGCGACAACCCAATAACTGACCTCCGTTCCCGAACGGCCGAAGCCCTCCTCATCTATCTGGCTTGCCACGAACGGCCGTTGTCCCGTCAATTCCTGGCCGATTTCTTCTGGGACGACCGCACTCAAAAACAGGCTGCGGCCAACCTGCGTTCCATCCTCTCTACCTTGCGAAAACGGGTGGGCGACTATCTCATTACAGAGCGCCAAACCATCGCCTTTAACCGCGAAACGTCCTTTTGGCTGGATTCAGCCGATTTTGAGCGCCAAATTCAAGCCCTGCAACCCCTCATCAACCAGCCAACTCCATTGGATGAAGATACCGCCCAAAAGCTAGAAGCCACCTTAGCCCTCTATCAAGGTGACTTTTTAGATGGCTTCCATCTCAGCGAGTCGCGGGGCTTCGAAGAGTGGATTGTGATTAGCCGGGAGCGGCTGCGGCGGCTGGCAGTGATTGGGCTGCGCCGATTGGTTCAATATCATCTGGCAAACGGCCGTTACCAATCTGGCATCACCTTCGCTGACCGACTGATTGCAGCCGACCCCTACAACGAAGAAGCCCAACGACAGCGGATGTGGCTGTTGCTGCGTAGTGGCAGTCGTCATGCCGCCTTACAGAGCTATCAGGCCTTCCATGATTTACTGGCCGCTGATTTGAGCGTTGAACCGGCTTTGGCAACAACGGCTGTTTATGACCGAATCAATCGCCTGACCTACCCCCCACCCAACAACTTACCTCAATTGTCAACCCCCTTTGTTGGCCGAGAGGAAGAAATTAGCGACCTGCAAGCCGACCTTACCCGGCCGAACTGTCGCCTTATCAGCCTCATTGGCCCTGGCGGGGTCGGCAAAACCACCCTTGTCACCCAGGTCGGCCAACAGCTCAGTCGTTTTCAAACAGGTTACTTCTTAGACGGCATCTGGTTTGTGCCGCTGGCTCCGGTGCAGTCCGTTCAATTTATGGTGACGGCCATTGCTAAATCATTGGGCTTAACCTTGAAGGGAACGTCGGCCCCGCGAGAGCAGTTGTTGAACCATCTGAAAGAGCGGGAATTGCTCCTGATTTTGGACAACATGGAGCAGCTATTAATTGATGATGAAGATGCCCTAACCTTGCTAGACGACATCCTCGAACAAGCCTCAGCCGTTAAGCTGTTAGTGACCTCACGAGAGCGGTTGAATTTGCGGGAGGAGCAGATATTCGACATTGATGGCTTACCCTATCCCGACGAAGCAACCATTGGACTGGAATCGGCCGTTCAATACAGCGCCGTCACGCTCTTCATTCAAGAGGCAAAACGGATATCGCGCCGCTTTGCCGCCAACGACGAGAATATCCAGGTGATTATCCGACTTTGCCAGCTGTTAGAAGGGATGCCGCTGGGCTTAGAGATGGCAGCCGCCTGGGTTCGACAAGACCCGGTCGAAAGCATCTTAGCCCAATTGCAACAAAGTTTTGATGGACTGGCGACGACTTGGCGCAATATCCCCGAACGTCACCGGAGCTTACGGGCGGTCTTTGACCATTCCTGGCGGCTTTTAACGGCCGAAGAGCAGCGCGGCTTTGTCCAGTTGGCCGTCTTTCAGGGGGGGATTCAGCCCGACCGCAGCCCAGGCCATTGCTGGGGTTGCCAGGCCATCGCTCTTCCAGGGCAAGTCCCTGCTGCGGCGAGATGAAGACGGCCGTTATACGTTACACAGTCTGATTCAACAATTTACCGTCGAGATGTTGCAACGAGATTCAACGAAATTTCAGGCTGTTCGAGCTACACACGGCCGTTACTATTTACAGCTGTTGAAGGAGCAAGAGGCATACCTTAACAGCGACACGATCGAAGACGTCCTCAACTTAGTTGATGTCGAAATTGAAAATATTCGCTTAGCCTGGCAGTGGGCGGTGGACGAAGTGGAGATTGAACTGCTTAATCAGAGCTATTTGACCCTGTACTCGTTTTACGATACCAGAGGTTGGTTTGAGGAAGGGCGGAATCTTTTTAGTCAATCTGTCGCCGCCTTATCTGAACGGCTCGGGCCAACGGAGAAGCGCTCAGACCGGGCGAGATTGATTATCGGCCGTCTTCAATCAAGAGAAGGTTGGTTAACCTACCGCTATGGGCAGTTGACCGAAGCCCAGCCCATCATCGAACAAACGGAGCTTGTTTTTCGGGAACTACAGGCGGAAGAAGATTTAGCCCAGACGATGAATGATTTAGGGGTTTTGGCCCGCCGCCTGGGCGACTATGAAAAAAGCTTCCGCATATTGACTGAAGCCTTAGAGATACGTCGACGAATTGATAAATGGCAGCGGCTGCCAGCCGTCATGAACAATTTGGCAAACTCAGTTCGGATGTTAGGCGATTATGAACAGGCCCAATCACTGTTATTAGAATGTTTAACCCTCATTGATGAAAATGAAAACCTCATCTTGGCCGCCAATACCTATAACAATTTGGGAGAGATTGCCAGGGCCACCAACAACCATGAAAAAGCGCGGGGCTATTACGAGGCAAGTCTAGCCATTCGTCAGAAGATTGGAAATCCATTTGGGATTGGAAGCTGCCTGAATAATCTAGGCAGTGTGGCCCACGTCCAGGGTGACTATGACTCTGCCCGTCGTTTTGCCCAGGAAAGCCTGGCCGCCTTTATGGAAATGGGCAATAAACGGGCAGCTACCTATCCATTATCAATTCTCGGCCGTATCGCCCGCGATGAGGCCGATTTTGAGAACGCTTTTTCTTCCTTCCGGCGGGCCTTACAGCTTTGCTACGATATCGGCTATCGGCCAAAATCGCTGGATATATTATTTGAGTTAGCCACTGTTTATGAAGCGATGGAGGAGCCTGCCCAGGCCGTCCGGTTGTTAACCCTGGTCGGGCAGCATCCAAAAATCAATCATGAAACCCTGAAAGCGGTGAACGAGATGTTGGAAAGCTTGCAGGCGGCCTCAGGGGTGGAAACGGCCGAATCGGTCAAACAACAGAGCCAGCAAGAGAGTGTTGAATCAGTGATAACGGCCGTTCTACGAGGCACCTTTTAAGGCGCAATCGCTGATTGATAGAAAACAACACACTAAGTGTTAACCGGATTTCTCTCCCCCAATAATACATTTACCTACCCCTTGTGATTTATTTCATAGTAGGAGCCGTAAAAAGACATTACTCTATAGACAACTTAAAAAATTATGGTTGCTTAAGATATTTACAAAGTAATGCGTCACCTGTTTAATCTTATCCTACTACCCTTTAGGCATTACAAAAATACTAAGTCACAAATAAGAAATTCAACTTTTAATCCATGATACATAGATATATCGACATCAAAAAAGTTGAACTTCTTCAATTAATAAGTAACCAAATTCAAAGAGGTCTATGATGGTTATTTCAATACTACTATCTCATCTTTTCGGTGACTATATTCTACAATGGGACAGCCTGTCTCGTTGGAAAAGCCAAGCCTTGAGTGGTGTATTGGTTCATGGGGCCATTGTGCTGACCGTCACCTGGCTTTTCTCGCTCCCATTCGACCAGAATTGGTGGCCCTGGGCGCTCTTCATTGGGCTGACCCACACCCTGATTGATGGGTTGGAGCTGCCTCTGCGAAAGCGGTTGGCGACAAAAAATTCGGGGGTAACGGCCGTTATTTTTCTGATTATTGACCAAATCTTACATCTGAGCCTCATCGCCTTCGCCCTAATTCAATCCGGCTATCTGGAGCTGCCCTCGCTTTCGGCCGATATTTTGGCCGCCCTGACCAACAACCGTTTATTAACTTACGCCCTCGGCTACGCTTTTCTAACCATGCCAGCCTGGATATTGGTTCAGTTTATGGTTTACGGCTTGATTAAAGGCACAGCCCCCGACTTTACACAGGCCGTCAAAAATAAGTATGTTTGCATTCTTGAACGGGGCCTAATTGCCACCTTTGTCATCCTGGGCCAATTTATCCTCGTTCCCCTGGTTGCTGCCCCCCGCATCGCCTTTGAATGGCATCAAGTCGTTCGCCAAGAAGATGACAACACCCGCACCAGACTTTACGTCGCCGAGCTATTGGCGAGCATTTCGGTAGCGGTTGTGATTGGGCTGGGAATGCGGCAAATCTAACACGTAATGGATAACATGTCTGCTATTAACTTCTTAGAAAAAGCGACCTTATTTCAGGGGTTAGATGCCCAGGCACTTGAGACAATTGCGGCCGATTTTACCCGCCGGGAGTTTAGGGCGGGCAAAGCCATCTTCTTCCAGGGCGATCCTGGCAGCATGTTGTATTTAGTGGAGTCGGGCCAGGTCAGAATCTTTGTCAATGGATTGGATGGACATGAAACCTCAGTGGTGTTATACGGCCGTCCCGGTGAAATCTTTGGCGAATTAGCCATCATCGACGGTCTGCCCCGTTCCGCCAGCGCCGTCGCCGTGATGGATACCGTCGTCCATACATTGAGCCGGGAGCGTTTCCAAGATTATATGCGCCGCTGGCCCCCCTTAGCCCTCAACTTCATGAAAACCCTGACTAAGAAGGTGCGCTACAATACCAAGCAGGTCGATAGCCTGGCGTCGATGGATGTCTCCCGGCGGTTGGCCCGCAAGCTGTTGGAGTTGGGACAGAATTATGGAACGGCCGAACCGCAAGGCGTTCGCCTCAACACCGCCCTGACCCAAAGCGACCTCGCCAGCCTCATTGGAGCCACCCGCGAAAGCACCAACAAATTCCTCCGCCAATTTCGAGACAACGGCTTGATTTCCCTGACAAATGGACAGACCATTGTAATTCGAGATGCCGAAGCCCTGCGGACGTTGGTTAGTAAGTAAGTGGTAAGTAATTTAGTTTGATTGCTTAAGGCGGAGAGTTTGTAAGCAGATTATCTCCACGAAATTCACCGGAATTTATAGAACAAGCGTTGTCAATGATTGCGAAATATGCTATCATGATTGGTGTGAATAAGCGGCAACAGAAAACACTACAGACACAAAAAGAGGCCAAACCCTATCAGGTTCGTGACGCTCGGGCCTTTTTAGAACAAGCAGGATTTAAACAATGAACACAATGACTTATAAAGGGTATGCGGCAAGAATTGAATACAGTGATGAAGACGGTTGTTTCATAGGACATATCGCTGCAATCAAAGATATTGTTGGTTTTCATGGCGACTCTGTCGTCGTATTAAGAGAGGCTTTTGAAGAGGCCGTTGATGACTATTTGGAAACATGTGAAAAACTCGGCCGTTCTCCACAAAAGCCTTATTCTGGTAACCTGATGCTCCGAATTCCTCCAGAGATTCATGCAGCCGTTGCGACAACGGCCGAAGTGAAGGGTAAAAGCATCAATCAATGGGCCACCGAAACCTTGTCAGCCGCTATAAGTTCTAAATAAAGATAGTTGAAATCAAAAGAAGCGGATTGAGGAATCTTTTGTTTGGAGAGATTATGTCCGAAAGATTCCCCCTTGCCATCTGCCATTTGCAACTTGCTCACCTGCTCACTTGCTCAATTGCTATCTCGCCTACTTAGTCATAGAATCCCCCAAACAAATTTCGAGGAGAAAAACAATGCACTTATATTTTATTCGACATGGGCAGAGCTATGTTAATTTGGCAGATTGGAACAACGGTAATACCGATGAGGGCTTGACAGAATTGGGCCATAATCAGGCGGCCGCTTTAGCCGACTTTTTGACGCGGGAGATTCCGCTTGTTGACACGATTTATGCCAGCACCATGCAGCGAGCCAGAGAAACGGCCGAACACGTCGCCAGAGCCTACGACCAAGACATCGTATCCGAAGACCGTCTGCGCGAGATTGGCAACAATCGCCTCGACCACTCCGCCTGGCCCAACGACGACCTGCCCCAAGACTATGCCGATTTCTGGGGCAGTGAAAAGCCCTTTTCCCCTATTACGCCCTTGGTCAAAGGCGGCGAATCATACATCCATTTTCGGGCCAGAGTCGGCATATTCATTGAAGAGGTGGCCGAAAAACATCCCAAGGAAACCATCTTGTTCATCTGTCATGGTGGTGTTATCGATGCCGCCTTCGACCATATCTTTAACATTGGCCCCTGGCGTCGCTGTGAGGTTTGGAACCACAACACCGGCGTAACCTATTTCGAATATGTCGAGCATCCTAATCGGGAAACGTGGCGGCTGCATTACAATAACCGCGTGACTCATTTGATTGATGTCGATGAAGGGGAGGGATAGGGAATAATTAATAATGAATGACACTTACAGTGTTTTGAATAATGAATTGTGGCTCATCAACAAATAGTGTGCTTGACAAACATTTCAAATGGTAGCTGTCATACCTGCGTAGGCAGGTATCCAGGGTGCTATATCAAATGGATTCCCGCGTATGCGGGAATGACAAATCTATGCTTCAAGCAATATTTAGCACACTAATTGGTGAAGACCCTGAATTGTGAAGTAGATTTGTTGCAGGTGTCGGAAACAAAGGTGGGGTGGTAGGTGGCATAGGGGGCAGCTTCATCTTATAATAATTGCACGCTAAAAGCTCAACTTTTGGTTTGCCCAACTAGCGGGATGGCATAATTAGAAAAGTTGAACTTTTGACACCCTAATTGCAGCCCGCTTTTCTAACCGAACATTGGTCGTTTGAGAAATGATGCTCAACCCTTCCTCCTCAGGAAAAACATCAGACCAGGAATCTTTTCAAATTCAATCAGCCCGCTACGGGCTGTTGTCTGAGGTTGTTTTGCTCATTGCAGAAACGGCCGATGTCCAGCAGATGCTCAAGACCGTTGTTAACAAAGTCAAATGGGTGCTGGACTTCAATCACTGTTCATTAGCCCTTGTCAACGGGGACGGCCAAAGCTACCAACTCCAAACATTGCTAGAAACCAGACGCAGAACACCGCCCATTACGGCCGATGCCCTGCCTCTGGCCAACGGGCTGCTGAGCGATGTCATCCAAAATCGACAAATGCGGCTGTTCAACAACCTGGCCGAGGGAGAAGTCACATTTGACAACCCGGCCATCCCCTCCCTATGGGACGGTTCCCTCAACAGTATCATGGCCCTGCCTCTCGAAGCCTTTGGCAAAATAATCGGCGTCCTAATCTTTGGGACCTCCAAGCCCAATGGGTACATTCGAGAAGATGTTAAGGTAGCCGTTTCACTCAGCGCCCATCTAGCCGTTGCCATTGAACGTTGGCAGCAGACCCAGGAGCTGCAAAAGGTTAATAAACAGCTTGCTCGTTTAGCATCCTTTCCAGAATTGAACCCCGGCCCCATTATTGAAGTGGCCTACAACGGCACCATCGAATACCTGAATCCATCAGCCCAAGCCCTTTTCCCTGAGTGTTGGATTGAAGGGCTAAATCACCCGTTGTTGATAGGGCTGAAAGAGATTGCCGCTCAATTAGCAGAAGGAACGCATAAATCGTTTGTCAGAGAAATTGAGCTAGGCGATATCTGGTATCAGGAAGTGATGCATATCGTCGAAGAAAACGACTTTATCCGCATTTACATCCTGGACATCACCGAACGCAAGCGAAATGAGGTGGTTCTCCAAGCGCAAAACGAATACTTGGCTGCTTTGCATGAGACAGCCCTGGGTCTGATGAGCCGTCTTGATTTGAACGAACTCCTACACGCCCTCGTTACCAGAGCAGGCCAACTCTTAGGCACTGAACACGGCTTCATCTATTTACTCACCCCAAATGAAGAAGAGATGGAGCAGATGGTTGGGGTCGGGCTGTTTGTGGCCGCCCTCGGTTTTCGGCTCAAGAAAGGGGAAGGGGTCTCTGGGCGGGCCTGGGAACAGGATCGGCCGTTTGTGGTGGCCGATTATGACAATTGGGAATACCGCTCGCCCACCTTTGGCTTCGATTTAGTTAAATCCGTCCTGGCAGTGCCACTAAAAACCAACAACAAACTCATCGGCACAATCGGAATGGCCTATGATAACGAATCGGAGCGAGATTTCGGGGAGGCAGAGGTTGAGCTTCTAAGCCGATTTGCAGAGCTGGCCTCTTTGGCGCTGGATAATGCCCGTCTCTTTGAACAGACTCAGGAACAAGCCAGGCGACTGGCCCTATTGAGCGAGATGGGTGAGGCCTTCAATCGCACGACCGACTGGCAGACGATTTTTGATATTACGGCCGAAAAAACAGAACAAATGCTTGATTCCAACCACATTAGCCTCATCATGGTAGATGAGGACGGAGAAACATTTGAAATTTACCTGTTGGAAGTTGGAAAAGAGACAGTGAGTTATCCTTCATTGCCGCTTTCTGAATTTGAATTCGGCATCGCCATAAAAGAAAACCGGCTTATAGTAGAAGGCGATTTACAAAATGTGATGATGCCTGATGTGCGGTCAATGATGATTGCCCCATTAGTGGCTGGGGGAACACCCTTTGGAACCATCAATATCGGCCGTGCGATTCCAAATGCCTTTGCAAAGCGGGATGAAATATTATTAGGGCAAATTGCATCCTTAATTAGCTCCGCTGCTGAGAAAACGCGCCTGTTTGATGGCGTTATTCTGGCGAGAGAGGAGGCAGAAGAGGCCCGCAAGGTGGCCGATGATGCCAACGAAGCCAAAAGCTCCTTCCTAGCCACGATGAGCCATGAGATTCGGACCCCGATGAATGCCATCATTGGCATGACCAGCTTGCTGCTCGACACTCGCCTAGACCACGAACAATACGATTATACCGACACTATCCGCACCAGCAGCGAAAGCTTGTTAACTATCATTAATGACATCCTCGACTATTCCAAAATGGAAGTGGATAAGCTTGATTTGGAAAGTCGGCCGTTTAATTTGCGAGAATGTGTCGAAGGCGCACTCGATTTGCTGGCCTCGAAAGCGGCCGAAAAACGGCTTAATTTAGCCTACGTCATTAAACCAGAAACGCCAGAGGCCATTTTAGGGGACATCACCCGGCTGCGACAGATACTGATTAACTTGCTCAGTAATGCCGTCAAATTCACCGATTCCGGGGAAGTGGTTCTCACCGTCGCCGTTGACGAGGCTTCCGCAATAGATGGAGAAACGGACACGGCCGATTTGACCCTCCAATTCAGCGTTCGAGACACCGGCCTGGGCATACCCCAAGACCGAATGAACCGACTCTTCCGCTCCTTCAGCCAGGTCGATGCCTCAACCACCCGCCGTTATGGTGGAACCGGGCTGGGCTTAGCCATTAGCAAGCGACTAAGTGAGTTGATGGGCGGCAAAATGTGGGTCGAGAGCGAGGGCATTGCCAGTCAAGGCTCCACCTTCCATTTCACCATTCAGACCAAAGCCGCCCCAGCCCCCATCCGGCGGTTCCAAATGGATACCCAACCAGTATTAAATGGCAAACAACTCCTCATCGTAGACGACAACGACACCAACCGCCTTATCCTATTTACTCAGGCCCAATCATGGCATATGGAACCAGAGGCAGTATCCACCCCCGGCGAAGCCTTGTCCCTCTTAAAGGGCGGTCGGAAATATGACATCGCCATCCTGGATATGCAAATGCCAGAGATGAACGGGGTGGCCTTGGCTCGCGAACTTAATCAAGTCGATAAAACCCTACCCCTGGTCATGCTGACATCCTTGGGACATAAAGAGTTGGGCGACCATCACGATGTTGATTTTGCCGCCTTTTTGAATAAGCCGATTAAGCCATCGCAGCTTTTTGACGCACTGGTGAACATTCTTGCCAGTCAGCCGCGAACGGTGGAAGAAAGCCAATTTTTGGCCCGCCCGCTATTTGATGCTGAAATGGGTAAACGTTTGCCCCTTCGTATCTTGCTGACTGAAGACAATGCCACCAATCAAAAGTTGGCCCTGCGCCTCTTAGAGCGAATGGGGTATCGGGCAGACGTGGCTGGAAACGGCCGTGAAGCCATTGAAGCCCTGGAACGTCAACCCTATGATTTGATATTGATGGACGTTCAGATGCCTGAATTGGACGGGGTGTCAGCCACCCGATTAATCCATGAACGATGGTCAGACAAACAACATCCCTACATCGTCGCGATGACCGCCAACGCGATGGAGGGCGACCGGGAATCCTATCTGGCGGCAGGCATGGACGACTACGTTAGTAAACCGATTCGCGTTCAAGAGTTAGTCTCTGCCCTGGAACGGGCGGCCACGCACCAGCAAACCCAAGAGAGTGAAGCGGGGGCTGACGCAGAAACGGCCGAAACCGCCCCCGAAAATAGGCCCCCAGAGGAAGATTTTGGCCTTGACCCCCAGGCCCTTCAAAATTTGAGCGAATTGGTTGGCGATGACGACGCCTTCCTAATTGAACTCATCAGCACCTACCTCGAAGATGCCCCGGCGATGATTGACGCTATGGATCAGGCCCTTGAGGCAGCGGATGCACCTGCTTTGCGGATGGCCGCTCACACCCTCAAGTCGAACAGCGCCGATTTCGGGGCCATGAAACTATCAAAATTGGCGAAAAAATTGGAGCAGATGGGGCGGCAGGAGTCGCTTGAAGGCGCAGCCGAATTGATGCCACAGGTAAAAGAGGCATTCAAGAAAGCCGAGCATATATTAAGAGATAAGATGGGAAAAGACGCTTAATGAGTGGGGACGCAAAAAAAGAAACGGCCGAAATCTTAGTCGTCGATGACAACCGCTTAAACCGGATGAAGCTCTCTCGAAGCCTGGAAAATGAAGGGCTGCGAGTGGTACTGGCCGAAAACGGCCGAGAAGCCCTTCAAAAGATGGCCGAACAGCCATTTGATGTGGTGCTGCTTGACATCATCATGCCAGAAATGGACGGCTATGAGGTCTTGGCCCAGATGAAGGCCGACGCGGTGCTGCGAACCATTCCCGTCATCGTCATCTCGGCCCTGGATGAGATTGAAAGCGCCGTCCGCTGCATTGAGATGGGGGCTGAAGATTATTTGTCAAAGCCCGTTAACCCGGTGTTTTTGCGGGCGAGGCTGGATGCCAGCTTGCGTAAAAAGAAGCTGCGCGACCTGGAGCTGGCCTATTTGCAGCAGGAAGTGACCCTGCGCCAAAACGAAAAACTGACCACGCTCGGCCGTCTGAGCGCAGGCATGGCCCATGAGCTGAACAATCCTGCCGCCGCAGCCGTTCGCGGGGCAAGTCAGTTGGAAACGGCCGTTGCCCAACTACAACAAGCCATCCTCAGCTTTAATGACCTCGACCTATCCAATAATCAGGTGGCTGTTTTAGACCGATTGGAAAATGACATTCGCACAAACAGAAAGTCCGCGCCAGAATTAGACGCCTTGACCCGTAGTGACCGCGAATTTGAGATTGAGGAGTGGTTGGACGACCAGGGGGTTGATCAAAGCTGGGCCTATGCCCCGATGCTGGTCAGTTTGGGCTATGAAAACAGCACCTTGAAAACATTTGCGGCCGATTTTGAGGTGGGGCAGTTAACGGCCGTCCTTGCCTGGCTCAATGCCACCTTCACTACCTACAATTTATTGAAAGAGATAGGCGAAGGAACGACTCGGATAAGTGAGATTGTTGGCGCCTTGAAGACCTATACCTACCTGGACCAGGCCCCCATTCAAAGTGTCGATGTCCATGAGGGGTTGGATAATACCCTGACCATGCTCCAAAGTAAGCTAAGTGACGGTATTGTTATTAATCGCCAGTACGATGATAATCTGCCCCGCATTGAAGCCTATGGCAGCGAATTAAACCAGGTTTGGACAAACATCATCGACAATGCCATTTATGCTCTCCAAAGTGAGGGCGAAATTTGCCTCACGACCTATCAAGATGGTAACTGGCTGGTCGTTGAAATTCAGGATAATGGGGTCGGCATTTCGGCCGAAATTCAATCTCAAATCTTTGACCCCTTCTTCACAACCAAACCCCCCGGCTCTGGTTCCGGTCTAGGGTTAAATATTTCACACAATATTATCACTCAAAAACACGAAGGCATTATTACCGTTGAATCCCAGCCAGGTAAGACCTGCTTTCAGGTCAAACTGCCTACCAAATAGAACTTGATACGAATGGTACACGTCAGAAGACACCTTTTTTATGCTAACCGCCTATAAAAAGAGTTCAAGGGAAGACCTAACTAAGACCCAATTGAATAGTCTTCATAAGTTAGTAGAGGAATGGATATTATGAACGACGATGATTTTGCTAACCTAGTTGAAAGTATAAAACAAGCTTCTGAAAATCCTGAAGCTGTTATGGAAGCGCTTGGGGCTTAATCCATCTGAGGGTGTTGTTCAAAGTCAAACAATAACTATTGGTAAAGGGATTATCATTTTAAACCCACTACCAAATCAATTTAAGGAGTGTAAGTTGTGGCAAAACCAATTATCTTGTCCGTAGATGATGAACCCCAGGTCTTGGCAGCCATCGTGCGAGACTTGCGGCAGCAATACGGAAAGGATTATCGAATCATAAAAGCTGGCTCTGGGGCAGAAGCGTTGGAAACAGTCGGCCGTTTGAAGAAGCGAAACTCGGCCGTTGCCCTATTCGTAGCCGACCAGCGAATGCCAGGGATAGAAGGCACAGAATTCTTGGCCGACGCGATAAAGCTGTATCCTCAGGCGAAGAGAGTGCTGCTAACCGCCTACGCCGATACCGAAGCCGCCATCGCCAGCATTAACAGCATCGGCCTGGATTACTACCTAATTAAGCCCTGGAACCCACCAGAGCAAAATCTCTTCCCGGTCTTGGATGATTTGTTGTCCGATTGGCAAGCCAATGTGCCAGTGCCTTATGATGGCATCCGGGTGGCTGGCACCTTATGGTCATCGACCAGCCACGAGGCCAAAGACTTTTTAGCCCGCAACCGGATTCCTTATCAATGGTTGGACATTGAGGTCGATGAAGAGGCCGAAGCGCTGGTTGAATCGACGCTGGGCGACCAGGAGCGCAAGCTGCCAGTCGTATTTTTCCCCAATGGCGACACGCTTATTCAACCTGGCAACAGTGAATTGGCGGCTCGGATTGGGATGCGTACCCAGGCCAGCCAACCGTTTTACGACATGGTTATAATTGGCGGCGGGCCAGCGGGCTTAGGCGCGGCCGTCTATGGCGCATCTGAAGGGCTGCGAACATTAATGCTGGAGAAGGCGGCAACGGGCGGCCAGGCCGGAACCAGCTCCAGAATCGAGAACTATTTAGGCTTTCCTAATGGCTTGAGCGGCTCCGACTTGGCCCGACGGGCCTCCACCCAGGCAGAACGGTTAGGGGCTGAGATTTTAACTCCCCAAGAGGTCGTCAACGTTCGGGCCGAAGACCCTTACCGCTATGTTGTCTTGCAAGATGGAACCGAAATCTCCTGCCGGGCTTTGGTCATTGCCACCGGCGTCACAGTCAGACAATTATCACTGCCAGGAATTGAGCAGTTGACCGGGGCCGGAGTCTACTATGGTGCGGCCGTTACCGAAGCTGCCCATTATCGCGGTCGAGAGGTCTTTGTGGTTGGCGGGGCCAATTCGGCCGGACAAGGGGCGATGTTCTTTTCCCGCTATGCCAGCAAAGTAACGATGTTAGTGCGCGGTAGCTCGCTAGAAAAAGGCATGTCCCAATATCTGGTAGACCAGATTAATGCCCAGGATAACATCGAGGTGCTGTGCCGAACCAGCGTCAAAGCCGTTCATGGTAGCGACCGATTAGAAGCTATTACAATCTATAATTCCGATACCGCTACAAAAGAAACGGTTCCAGCCGCCGCCCTCTTTCTCTTCATCGGGGCTGTACCACATACAGAGATGGTGGCAGGTGTTGTTGAACGAAATAGGGCCGGATTTATTTTGACTGGTTCAGATTTGATAAAAGGGGATAAACGGCCGAAAGGCTGGACGCTTAAACGTGACCCGCTTCTGTTGGAGACAAACGTGCCTGGCATCTTTGCGGCGGGCGATGTCCGTCAGGGAGCGGTTCGGCGGGTCGCTTCGGCCGTTGGCGAAGGGGCCATCACGGTTGGGTTGGTTCATCAATATTTGAAGACGGTGTAATAATGTACGAAGAATTTCTAAAGAAAATACCACTCTTTGAAGATTTGCCAGATGATGACTTGAACCGCCTTTGCAAAGTAGTCAATACAGTTGAGTTGAAAGCAGGTGAAATCTTATTTAAGGAGGGCAGTCCGGGCAGCCGGGTCTACGTACTTAAGGAAGGGGGGTTGGAAGTGGTGAAGCAGGCTGGCAAAAGGGAGGTGCTGTTAGCCGTCAATGATGAATCAGGCATGGTCATCGGGGAGATGGCCCTTATCGAACAAGTTCCCCGCATGGCGACCGTTCGGGCCAGAGAAGACAGTACCTTGTTGGGCATTCACCAAAGCCAATTAGATCATCTATTGGATACCAGCCCTTCGGCAGGTCGAGCCATCTTGCACACCGTTCTCAATCGTTGGCGCAATACAGAAAGCTTGCTGCGACAAAGTGAGAAGATGGCCCAACTTGGTACGATGACGGCTGGCGTAGCACATGAGCTAAATAATCCGGCTGCGGCCGTTCAGCGGAGCGCCGACCAGCTACAGGAAAAGCTCGGCCGTTTTGAAAGGATTCATATTCGGCTGGGTCAATACAGCTGTAATGATGAGCAGCTTAACAAACTGACTGAGCTGACAAGCAATGCCCAACTACGCTCGATGAAATATGTCGATATCGATCCACTGACCCGCAGCGACCGCGAATATGAGCTTGAAGAGTGGCTGGAAGAGCATGATATAGATGAAGGCTGGGAGATGGCCCCAATATTGGTCAACTTGGATTATGAAACGGCCGATATGGACGAGATTGCCGAGGTATTTCAAGGGTCTTTGCTCAAAACCATCATTCAATGGCTGGTGGCAATCTCAACCGTTTACAGTCTGGTCGTCGAAATTAGTCAAGGCGCAGGCCGCATCTCAGACATCGTAAAAGCCCTAAAATCCTACTCCTATCTGGACCAGGCCCCAATTCAAGAAGTGGATGTCCATGAAGGACTAGACAACACCCTCATCATTCTCCGCAGTAAGACCAAGCAAGGGGTTCAGATTATCCGCGACTATGCCCCCAACCTCCCTCGCATCACCGCTTATGGCAGCGAGCTAAATCAGGTCTGGACCAACATCATCGACAACGCCATTGATGCGATGGCAGGCAAAGGAACCATCACCATTCGCACCCGCCGTGAAGGTGACGAAGTGGTAATCGAGCTAGAGGACAACGGCCCCGGCATCCCGCCCGACATCCAACCCCAAATCTTCGACCCCTTCTTCACCACCAAAGGGCCAGGGCGTGGCACCGGGTTAGGGCTGAACATCTCCTACAACATCATCGTCGAGAAGCACGGCGGCGAGATAAAGGTAGAGTCAGAAGTCGGCCGTACGGTGTTTGTGGTTCGGCTGCCGATTGTGGGCTAACCATCCAAACACATACATAGAAACCGGGTTTTTCAAAAAAACCCGGTTTCTAAAGGTAATTTTTTAGAGTCAAAAGGGGTAGTTAAAAAAGAGGTTTTTGGGAAACTTAACCATGAAGTCGGGAGGCTAACTCCCGTAGGAGCCTAAAACCGACTGGTTTTATTAAAACCATGTTTGCTCGGCCCTCCAAATGGCTTGCCCATGTCGAGTCAGCGCTGATGATGACCACTTTCGTTTCGTCCAACCGTTCATCATCCCTAATACGGGTTAAAATCTTCTCTCCAGAAATATGTGGTAGATTTAGATCTAACAGGATTAGGGAAGGTACAGTTGACCTTAACAGATTTAAAAGGGGTGGGCCCTCATGAAAGATTTTCGTATCAAAACCAGCTTCATCTAAAGCAATTGCATAGCCAGTTGCTAAAGTTGTATCATCTTCAATAACACAAGCGAGTTTACGTTGGTGCGTTGGCATTGGTATCATTTATTTCATTTCTCTAAAGGTAGTAATACAGTAAAAACACTACCTTTTCCAATTTCGCTCTCCATATTAACCTGACCTGCCATTAAGTCAACAAGTTGCCTAACGATAGATAATCCTAAACCTAAACCAACCTGTGACCCATTCTTATAGTGCTCTCCTTGTCGGAAGGGATCAAAGATAAAGGCCTGCTCCTCTTTCGAAATGCCAGGGCCCGTATCGGACACTTCCATCGCCCACTTGCCATCGTTTTGGAGACAGAAAAAGCGCACGTTCACGCTGCCTTGTTCGGTATATTTGATAGCATTGCCGACGAGGTTGACCAATATCTGTTGAACCCGATTCAGGTCACCAGAAACGACTTCTGGTATGTCAGATTCGATATTTGTACTTAGCATTAGCCCCTTATTCTCAGCTAATGAATTCATTTGAGATTGGACTTTTTCAAGGAGTGTTGCTGGACTAAAGGAAGTGATTTGAAGCGTCAACGAGTCTGCATCAAGAGCGGATTGGTCTAATAATTCTTCGATTAAGAACGCTAGGTCATCGGCTCCAACAATGATTTTGCTAAGCGCTTGTTGACTTTCTTCTGGTAGGTCTTCAAATTTCCGACTGAATTGCATCATCTCAGCGTAAAATTTTATAATCCCAAGAGGTGTCCGCAATTCGTGACTTACCCGAGCTAGAATTCTTGATTTTAACTTGTTGACCGCTAAAGCACGTTCATAGAGGATGGCATTGTCCATTGCCAACGCAATATGCCGGGCAATCTCGAATAACAAGCCAAACTCTTCCCCGCTCAAATTGCGCTTACGTCGGCTTTCCCAGAGTTCAAGCGTACCTAACGGTATGCCCTTGGCGTAGAGAGGTATTTCCACGATGGTTTTAGCGCCGTATTGTTCCATGTGATCATGAATCTGGGTGCCAATATCCTCATCGTCAATATTAGTGACATACTTTTTTGCAGGTTCAAGTAACCACTCGTTTGGTGGTCCAAAATCAGCCTCTAAATGATAACTTGCCCCAAGGTCTGAAATCTTTTCCGTTATTGAGGCAGATGGGGCAAAATATTCGGCTAAGACAGTTGTTGTATTTCGTTCTAAATCCCAATCGTTGATGTAGGCGCTGGTAACATTCAGTGCTTGGGTGGCTGATTTAACGGCCGTGTTCAACAATGTTTGTAAATCAAGCGAGGAAGACATCTCTTGAGAAAGGTGATTCAATGTCTGCAAGATTTCATTTTGCAAGGCTAAGGCTGCTTCGCTTCGCTTACGCTCAGTAACATTCCGAAAAATAAGCACTCGCCCCCGAAGGTGTTGGTTGGCATCATGGATAGGTGAAACGCGAATTTCATACCATTTTTGCTTTTCTCGAATATCAAGAACGATTTTTCCGTCGTCCCGATTGGAATTACTGAATTGAGCAATTAATTCAGCACCATTATCTAGGAAAGACTCAAGTGATTCTCCGACAATTTCGGCCGATTTTTTCTCCAAGATAGCGGTTGCTGCTAAATTAAAATCTATGATGTGATTTTGCAAATCTAGCACAATCATGCCGTCACTCATGTTGTCCACCACAGTGCGACGCGCCACAGGTCCAATTTGGAAGAAATGCAATCGAAAGATGCCCCAAGCAAATATGAGGCCACTAATGTTGAAAGCTAAAGCCGTTAAATCTAATTGGGGAATAGGACTTAGGCCAGACAAGTAGAGACCATTACCCAACAATGGCACAATGGGAGCCAGCAGCATGACCCCAATTTGCCAGTTGTGAATGGCAGGAAAACGCCTAAGTGTCTGGAACAAGATAATGGTTCCTAACAATATTAGAATGTATGAGTAGACAGAGTGGATCCAAAACCACCAACCGTAGGATATTTCGAGAGTTGGTAAAGGGGACGCATTGACCAAATCAATCTGACGCCATATCAATTGATGGGTCTCATTTGTAAACACCAACAGCAAAGTGATGATAGGTAAGATGGTCAAAACACCTATATAACGGCGACCTCCCCACGCTTCTCTGCCGGAATATTGAACTGCAAACAAAAACCAGGCGACTGGCGTGATAACAATGCCGATATATTGGATTTGTATCCAGAGGATTTTAGTGGATAAGATTAGCGCAGCTAATTCCAAGGCATAACCAATTGACCAAACTGCGAGGGCCAGTGTTAGCAGAATAAAAGGTGTTGCCCAGGAGCCAACTGAACGAAGTCGCCAAGCATAAAGTGTCAGACCAATTGCAATGATGACTGAGAGGATTATAGGCAGGATAATAGGGTCAAATTGGAAGTTCATCACTTTCACACATTCTCTTTTATGGGGCACTCCCTGTCAAGGAGAATGGATATAATTACCTATAGGAGAGCGCTTTCACGGCTTGTTTATCAAAACAACGATCATCTTTGGTGAATTCGTGATTAAATGAAATACTAATCGAGACCCTTATACAAATACTTGACGATTTTGGCGGGCATGATACCTTATTAGGCGTGGTCTCAGGAAAAGCCCTTCTCTCTGTTGAAAATGTTTCTTTGAGCTTCGGCGGCACGGCCGTCTTAAACGATGTCTCCTTCGACGTGCGTGAAAAGGAGATTCGGGCCATCATCGGGCCAAACGGGGCCGGCAAAACCTCCATCCTCAACTGCATCAGCGGCTTCTATCGCCCCCAAAAAGGGCGTATCGGCTTTTTGGACCACGACCTGACCAAGACCGCCCCCTACAAAATCGCCCCCCTCGGCGTCGCCCGCACCTTCCAGAATATCGCCCTTTACACCGGACTCAGCACCCTCGACAACCTTATGGCCGCCCGCCACATCCATATGGAACAAAACATGCTCGCCAGTATGTTGTATTGGGGCCGGGGTCAGCAGGAAGAAGTCCGCCACCGCGAAGTGGTTGAAGAGATAATCGAATTTCTCGAAATCGAACACATCCGCAAAGCCGTTGTCGGAGCCTTGCCGTATGGTTTGCGGAAACGGGTCGAACTCGGCCGAGCCTTGGCTCTGGAGCCGAAAGTGCTGTTATTAGACGAACCAATGGCGGGCATGAACGTCGAAGAGAAAGAAGACATGGCCCGCTTCATCCTCGACATTCACGAACGGCGCGGCGCAACCATCGTCCTGATTGAACATGACATGGGGTTGGTGATGGACATTTCCGACAGCGTCGTTGTCCTCGATTTCGGGGTAAAAATCGCCGACGGCGTGCCGGATGAGATTAAAAACGATGATAAGGTCATTCAAGCTTATCTTGGCGAGGCATAAGGCCTTATGGAGCGTAAGGGTTTATGAGGTATAAGGGCTTGGTGAGGTAATAAGATGTTAGAAACGGCCGCTCAATATTTCCTACATCGGGTAAACGAATTTAGCGATGACAAAATCGCCCTGCGTCAAAAAGAGTTCGGCATATGGCAGGAGTACACCTGGCGCGAATCATACGAGCAGGTCAAACGGTTCAGTATGGGCCTCATTTCCCTCGGCGTGCAGCGCGGGGATCGGGTATGCAGCATCGGCGACAACGACCGCCACTATCTTTGGGCCTATATCGGCTCCCTGTGCGTTGGAAGCGTTCAAATCGGCCTCTTTACCGATGCCATCCCCAGCGAAATCGCCTACATCATCAACCACAGCGAAGCGGCCGTAATCCTGGCCAAAGACCAGGAACAGTGTGACAAGCTGCTCGAAATTCGGAGCGAGATTCCAAAGGTTAAAAAGGTCGTCTATTGGGACGATGACGGCCTTTGGAACATCGACGACCCCTGGCTTATCTCCTTTGAAGCGGTGCAAGCCTTGGGCGATGAAGTCATCGCCGACGAACCTGACCGATTTGAGACAGAGGTAGCTTTGGGTCAGGCTAAAGATTTGGCCCTGGTTTGCTATACCTCTGGCACGACTGGTCTGCCCAAAGGGGTGATGTTGACCCATGAAAATCTGCTGGCATCGGCCGACCTCTACAACAAGGTAGACCCCCGTTACGAAACCGATAACCATGTCAGCTTTATCCCCCTGGGCTGGATTGTGGAGTCGGCATTGGGTTTCATTCCCCATGTCTTCTCTGGCATGGTCATGAACTTCCCCGAAAAGCCAGAGACGGTGCGGGAAAATATTCGGGAGATTGCCCCTCAAATCATCTTCTACAACGCTCGACTGTGGGACAATCTAGTTGCGGCCGTTCAGGTCAATATGAATGACGCTGCCTGGGTCAATCGCAAGCTCTACGACCTCTTCTTGCCAGTAGCCTATAAGGTGGCCGATAAGAAATTTAGCAAAGAGAAGCCGGGAGTTGGCCTGCAAGCGGCCTATACCTTAGGCGATAAGCTGGTTTTTGGACCGCTGCGAGACCAAATCGGCATGTCGCGGGTGCGGGCGGCCTATACCGCCGGTTCCGCTCTCAGTCCCGACGTTATCCGCTTCTTCCACGCCTTAGGCATCAACCTGAAACAGATTTATGGCTCGACCGAGGTCAGCGGCGGGGCCACCATTCACCGCGACGATGACATTAAGTTCGCCAGCGTCGGCCAGCCAGCCCCCAGCATCGAGATTCGCATCTCTGACGAGGGCGAGATTCAGATTACCGGCCCGACTGTGTTTGAGGGCTATTACAACAACCCGGAAGCGACAGCCAAGTCGTTGGCGATTGATGAAGACGGCCGTCGTTGGTTCCGCACCGGGGATGCCGGCCATATCGACGAAGACGGCCACATCATCTATCTCGACCGGGTGAAGGACATGATTACCCTGGCGAACCAGGAAAAGTTTTCGCCCCAATTCATCGAAGGACGCTTGAAATTTAGCCCCTATGTGCGCGATGTGATGGCAGTTGGCGAAGAGAGCCGGGAGTATGTCATCGCCCTCATCTCAATTGATTTTGAGAATGTTGGCCGTTGGGCCGAGAAACGGAATTTGGGCTATACAACCTATTTAGACCTCTCCCAAAAAGAGGCCGTTTACAATTTGATTTATGAAGCGGTGGCTGAAGTCAACGCCAGCTTGCCGCCGAACGGCCGTGTTCGCCGCTTTGTCCTGATGCACAAAGAGTTTGACGCTGATGAAGCTGAGATGACCCGAACCCGCAAGCTGCGCCGGGGCTTTTTGGCCGAACGTTATGGCGACATTATCGAAGCGATGTACAATGGAGACGAGGCCGTTAATGTCAAAGCTGTGGTTGTCTATCAAGACGGCCGTGAAGGCGCCATTGAAACGAATTTACGCATTATGAGCTTAACAAAATGAACTGGCATTTACTCCCCCAATTCGCTGTGACCGGGCTGCTCGGCGGTGGCCCCATCGCCCTGATCGCCCTCGGTCTGGTGTTAATTTTCAAATCCTCTGAAATCTTCAACTTTGCTCATGGGCAGATGCTGCTTATTGGAACCCTATTAACCTGGTGGTTTTCGGCCGAAGAAGGGTTGGGTCTGCCAGTTGGCTTGGCGATTGTCTTGGCTTTGGCCGCCTCGGTGCTGTTAGGGCTGCTCATTGAACGGTTAGCATTACGGCCGATGACGGGCCAGCCGTTACTGTCTATTATCTTAATGACCCTGGCCTTGAGCCAGGTCTTACAAGGGCTGTCAATCCTGGTATTCGGCACCACTCAGCGAAACTTCCCCTCGCTTTTTTCTGCCAGCGACCCCTACAAAATAATCTTACCCCTTGATTATAATGGCAACCCGATTCAGATTATTTTGCGCCAAAATCTTGTCTGGTCATTTGTTGTGGCAATGGTTATTGTCATTATCCTATGGGTTTTCTTCCAATATACTCGGACTGGCTTAGCGATGCGGGCAACGGCCGAAGACCACGAAACAGCCCAAAGCGTGGGCATTCGTATAAACCGCATTTTTGGCGTTTCCTGGGGCATTGCCGGGATTATTGCTGCTGTTGGCGGCATTCTCATCGCCACTGCCAGCGGCTTGGACTTGAGTTTGCCTTTAGTCGTCTTAGCAGCCTTTCCGGCCGTTCTTTTGGGTGGTCTGGAATCTATTCCTGGGGCGGTCATAGGCGGCTTAATCATCGGGTTGGCTCAAGGATTGGTCGCCTTGCCAAATAACGACTTCTTCCTCGGCCCAGAAACTGCCCAGGCTATTCGGAACTCAGCCGCCATCGTTCCCTATGTCATCCTGTTAATCGTTTTAGTCATTCGGCCGGATGGGTTGTTTGGACAGAAGCGGATTGAGCGAATTTAAGTATTTACCACAGAGAACACGGAGATTCACGCGTCTTTGTGTCTTGGCGTGAGATTTTTTAAGATATGGCTATTCTAAGACCCGCAGGTGATTTTGACCGGAGTTACAAACAGGACATGGCGGTTGTCCGCCATCGTTGGCAGTATATTGCCCTGCTGCTGTTTATCCTGGCTTTGTTCAGCCTGCCCGCTTATGCCTCGGAGTCTCTCGTCTCCCTGGTCAACCGCATCTGTATCGCCATTATCGCCGTTCAAGGCTTAAACATTCTGACAGGCTATACAGGCCAAATTTCATTGGGGCAAGCGGCCTTCATGACGGTTGGGGGCTATATATCGGCCTTGTTGGTTGGCTTGGCTGACTGGAATTTTTTCCTGGCCTTACCCGTTGCCGCCCTGGGGGCAGGCATCACGGGCCTGTTTTTTGGCTTACCTTCGCTGCGGGTCAAGGGCTTTTATCTGGTGATGGCGACCTTGAGCGCCCAATTTATCATTCCCTGGTTCACTCGCAACGCTTATCCCGAAATTTTGAATGGGGCGCAGGGCATTAACGTGCCGGTTCCAGTGCTGAATTTACCCGTCATCGCCAACCGCTGCTTCTTGGGGGCGGTCTTTGATGGCGAGGCGGCAGCCTGTGTCATTCGCTTTGCTACGCCGACTGAGTTCATTCATATTACTTTGGTGGCCTTGTTAATCAGTACCGTCGTGGCTCATAATATTTCGCGTAGCCGACTTGGGCGGGCCTTCGTTTCCGTGCGAGATAATGATTTAGCGGCCGAACTGCTGGGCATCAACCCCTTTACCTACAAACTGCGGGCCTTTTTTATTGCGGCCGTTTATGCTGGGGTCGCCGGGGCCTTATTAGCCCACAACTTACGCCATATCAACTCTGAGACAGTAGGGTTGGTCGATTCTATTTTCTTCCTTGGGATGTTGGTCGTCGGTGGCCTGGGAACAAGCCTGGGGCCAATCTTTGGGGCAACGGTAGTCGTTCTCCTTGAAGAGTTGGCGACGATTTTAACGCCGACCGTTATTTCGATATTGCCCGATGTCGCCTCTGCTTCTGGTGGAGTCAATGCGGCGTTACGGCCGTTAATCTTCGGCTTTGCACTGGTATTCTTCCTGATATTTGAACCACGTGGCCTGGCCTATCGTTGGACGCTCATTAAAGCGGCTTGGCGATTACGGCCGTTTTCCCGATAATTTATCCTATTCATTTGGTACGGCGATATTGCAAAATCGTCCTATAGCTTTGAGGAGGTGACTATCGATTACGAAACACGAAATTAGCTACATCTGATACCACCAGAGGATGAAACTTATTGTTCCTTTGCGTCTTTGCGTGAGATATTTTCAGAGGAGATTTGAAAATGAAGAGATACTATAAATTCTTAATTACTATCCTAATTATGGCCCTCATTGTGGCCGCTTGCAGCAGCCCAGCCGAAGAGCCAACTGCAACCTCCGCTCCAGAACCAACTGATGCCCCCGTTGAAGAACCAACGGAAGAGATGATGGAGGAGCCAACCGAAGAAGCCATGGAAGAGCCGACGGAAGAACCGATGGAGGAACCGACTGAGGAACCCATGGAAGAGCCAACCGAAGAGCCGATGGAAGAGCTTCGCACCGATAACTTGGAAGGGGAAACGATTACCCTCTACCATTTCGGCGACCTTTCTGGCCCATTGGCCGGTATCACCGGGCCATTGATTCATGGCTTTGAAGATGCCGTTGCGGCCGTTAATGATGCCGGTGGGGTTCGTGGCGCGACCTTGGAAATCGAATTTTCCGACACCCAAAGCAGCGTAGACGAAGCCGTTGCCGCTTATGACCGCTTCACCAGTGAAGATGACAATGTGTTGTTAATGGTCACTTATGGCTCCGGTGATGGCGAAGCCTTAGCCAGCCGCTTTGTAGAAGACCAAATTCCAAACCTGGCGGCGGGTCTTAGCTCAGTTGCTTTCTATGGCCCAGAGTCCGGCTATACCTTCGGCTTGGGGCCAATCTATCCTGACCAATTTGGTCTGTTCCTGGACTGGTTGACCGCCAATTGGGCAGATGTGAAGCCAGAGAGCGCTGGCGATGACATCAACTTGGCCTACATTAGCTGGCCCACCGCATACGGTCAGGCTGCTATCACTGACGAAAGCACCGCCTATGCTGAAAGTTTAGGGGTTAGTATCGTTGCCAATGAGATTATTGATGTGGCTCCGACGGCCGATGCGACAACGGCAATTCTAAATGCCCAGGCCGCTGGCGCAAACGTCATTTACACCAATTCGTTGGCCTTTGGCCCGGCTGCCATCCTGAACGGTTTAGGCGAGCTTGGCCTACGTCAAGAGTTCTTCTTTGGGGCCAATAACTGGGCGATGGACTTGGCGACCTATGCCTTCTTGTCCGACCCAGCTTTGGCCGTAGGCGTGACAACGCCCTTCCCCTATCTATGGTGGACTGATGTTGATAACCCAGGTATTCAACGGGCTGAGGAGATATTCACCGCCAACGAAAGACCAGCAGCGGAACACAATGTTGGTTATCTGCTGATTGTGGCAGGTGTCGATGTGATTGTTCAGGCCCTAGAGCTAGCGATTGATAACGTCGGTTTTGATGCCTTAACAGGACAGGCTGTGTATGAAGCCCTGCTTGAGTTGGGGCAGTTTGAAGCGCTTGATGGTGTCATTCGGCTGGACTACAGTGGCGACAACCGCTCGCCCCATCAGGCTCAAATCCGCCAGATTCAAGGCGGGCCAGATGCCTTTGTTGTCCTGCAAGATTGGACAGAAACCCCAGATTTGCGCCCAGAAGATAACTTCAGCGAATAAGGGTAATTGGTAACTTGTAATTTGTAATTATGGTTGAGAGGTTTCACTAGCGGTAGGTTTACAAAATCCTACTGCCTGGTGGAACCTCTTAATCAGATTGAATAGATGCTTAAAGTCAATAACATTGAAGTCATTTACAGCGACGTAATCCTGGTGCTGCGGGGGGTCTCGTTGGCTGTCGAGCAGGGGCAGATTGTGTCGCTGCTGGGGGCGAATGGGGCTGGCAAAACAACGACCTTGAAGGCCATCTCAGGGCTGTTGAAGCGAGAGGATGGGGCTGTCACGCGGGGGTCGATTGAGTTTGGTGAACACCGCTTAGACCAGATGCCGCCGGAAGAGATTGTCGGCCAGGGCATCGTCCAGGTGCTTGAGGGGCGGCGGCTTTTCGAGCATCTGACCGTTGAAGAAAATTTACGGGTGGGGACGTTGGTGAACGGCCGTCAATCAAGCACCAATCAGCTGTTGGAGCAGGTCTATCACTTTTTCCCACGCCTCAAGGACTTACGAAAACGAACAAGCGGCTATCTGTCCGGTGGGGAACAGCAGATGGTGGTTATCGGCCGTGCTATCATGGCCGAACCGAGATTGATGCTCCTAGACGAACCGTCGCTGGGCCTGGCCCCGCTTTTGGTGCAAGAGATTTTCGAGGTTATCAAGCAGATTAATGAGGAGTCCGGCGTTTCGATTCTAGTGGTGGAGCAAAACGCCAATGTCGCCCTCAAGATAGCGGCCTATGCCTATGTGATGGAAAGCGGCCGTGTTGTCCTCGACGGCCCAGCCGACCAATTGGCCGAGAATGCCGATATTAAAGAGTTTTATTTAGGGCTAACGCAGTTGGGGGAACGGAAAAGCTACCGGGATGTGAAGCATTATAAACGGCGAAAGCGGTGGCTTGGTTAGGAGTCGGTTAACAGCAAACAGTTGGTAGTTAACCGTGAGCGGATTGAGAAGGCCGACTTTTTTCTTCGGGATATAATAAAGGAATGAAGCGATTTCACCACACTTACTTTTGATACAGCATTGGACAAAAGGGGAGACAGGTAAGTACAAACCGTTTGCTGAAAACCGTCTACTGACTACATTAAGAGGATATTTATGGATGAACTGAATACACGATTACGAGAGGTGATTACGGCCGCATATGCCAACGCTCCAGCCGTGAAAGAACGTTTCGATGCGGCGGGGGTCAATACGGCCGATATTCAATCTGTCGCCGACCTCTCCCAAATTCCGGTGCTGGAGAAAGATGCCATCATCGAACTACAGCAAAACAATCCCCCCTTCGGCGGTTTATTAGCCGTACCCTACTCTGAAGTACGTCATATCTACCTTTCCCCAGGCCCCATTTATGAGCCGGATGCAGGGGACGATCCAACCCCTGTGGAGATGTGTAAGCTTTGCCTAGAAAAAACGGGTTTTACGGCCGAAGATATCGTCCTGAATACCCTCTCCTATCATCTCGTTCCAGCAGGCGAGCTGCTCGATTCGTCCCTGGTTGCATTGGGGGCAACGGTCGTTCCGGGCGGCGTAGGCAACACCGATTTGCAGGTCAAATTGATGAAGGATTTGAACATCACGGGCTATGTCGGCACGCCCAGTTTTTTGATTCGATTGATTGAACGGGCCGAGGAGATGGGCCTGGACTTTAAGCGCGATTTGAAGCTGACCAAAGCGATGGTTTCAACAGAGCCGCTCTTTCCAGCCTTGCGCCAGCGGTTGACAGAGGAATATGGATTGACGCTTGGCAATGGCTATGCAACGGCCGATGTTGGCTTTCTTGCCCTCAACCTTGACGGCAGTTTGCCCATGCAACTGTTGCCAAGACCGATTATTCAGGTCGTTGACCCAGACACAGGGCAGCATGTTGAGGCGGGCGCGGTTGGCGAAGTAGTTGTCACGGCACTTAATAAAGCCTATCCCGTTATCCGTCTGGGAACGGGCGATTTAGCAGTCAATGTTGACCCTAATCCTGGACAAAGCAAGCAGGAAGAGCGAGCCATTATTTTAGTCGGCCGTCGCGGCGAAGCGGTCAAAGTGCGGGGCATGTTTGTCCATCCCAATCAAGTTCGTTTCGCATTGACACAAACGGCCGTCTTCAACGCTTTCCAGGGTTATATTACCAACGTAGACAATCGGGATTATTTCACGCTACGAGTTGCAATGGCCGAAGCGCCAGCAGATACAGATGCACTGGCGGAGAAGATAAAAGCCCAAGTAAGAGGCGTATGCCGGGTGAAGTTGGATGAGGTTGAATTTGTGGGTGCAGGAGAGATTGATAAAGATGCAGCTGGGATGGTTGATGAGAGAGAATGGCACTAAATAATAATTAATTGTTGAATTGGTGAATGGTTAACGGATTGGACGTTGAATGAGAGACATTAAACTGGCGCCTTCGATATTGGCGGCGGATTTTTCGCGGTTGGGGGAACAGGTGCAGGAGGCGATTGATAGCAGGGCGGGGCATATCCATGTCGATGTGATGGACGGCCGTTTTGTGCCGAACATCTCCATTGGCCCGCTGATTGTCAAGGCGTTGAAGCCGTTAACGGCCGATACAAACGTCCTCCTAGATGTCCACTTGATGATTGTGGAGCCGGAAAAGTATCTGGCCGAATTTGCCGAAGCTGGAGCCGACATCTTAACCGTTCACGTCGAGGCTTGCCCACATTTACATCGCACCGTGCAAATGATTCGGGAGCTGGGCGTGAAGCCAGGGGTGACGCTGAATCCGGCCACCCCGTTGACGGCCTTAGAAGAGATTTTGCCGGACATAGATTTGGCCTTGATTATGTCAGTCAATCCTGGTTTTGGGGGCCAGAGTTATATTCCAGGCAGTACTGACAAAATTCGACGGCTGCGGGGGATGTTGGATGCGATTGGCTCAACGGCCGATTTGGAAGTCGATGGCGGGGTCAAGGTGCATAATACGGCCGAGATTGTGGCGGCAGGGGCCAATGTCTTAGTGGCTGGCAGCGCCATTTTTGGTGGGCCGGGGTCTGTTGCCGAGAATATGGCCGCTTTTCACAACATGGTGGGCTAAAGAAAAAACAGCCACGAATTAAACGAATTAGACGAAATGCAAACAGCAAAAATCGTTCCATTTGTGTTAATTCGTGGCTGTATTTTTTATTTTTGAGGGATTAACCGCGCCCGCCGGGTTCGGTAGCCATTGTCAGGAGACGGCCGTTAAGGAAGATAGTTACCTTTCCCACGCTGTCATATTGCAGCGCGACCTGTTCCAATTGAGCCAAAACCCGGGGACTGTCACATGCGCCAGCCAACGCGATATTGCCATTTAGGTTGACAGTCGCCTGCCGATTGACGATATTAATGTCTACTAATGTCAGATTAGATTGGTAAAGGGCATTATACAAACCTGCCTCACCAATAAATTGGTCTTTGATGCCGAACAAGGTGTTATAAGCGGCCGTCATTGGGGCATTCGTTGGTTCAATGTCAATCGTAACTGGCACAATGCTGTCGCCACAGCCCACCGGGGAACCGCTTTGGCCGTTATCTTCCAGCGCAATGAAGTAGAGATTTGTTTGTTCAAATAAGTTGTTAGCTGCAACCTCAGACGTTTCTTCATTATCAGCTTCCGCTTGAGGAGGTTGTTCTGTCTGACCTGCCTCAACAATCACGATTGGATTCGTATAAGTCGGTACGCCATCTAAAAGCGCCGAAAAATGCCAACTCTCGCCGACGGCCGCATTTGCTGGAAGATTCACTTGAGTAGCAAAATTACCATCTGCATTTGCTTGCACATTGCCAATTGGGGAGATGTCGCCGCCCGGATTGCCGATTCCAACAGTAACCGTCGCATTGGCCCCGAATCCTTGTCCTGTTAGGGCAACCGCCTGTCCAGGCAATGCAGAGGTGACATCAGTTGTCAGCCCGCTGTTGTTTCCATCGACGGCAGGTTGTTGCTCTGGTTGCGGGGCTATATTGTTAACAGCCAGCGTAAAGGATTCGCTCAAAACGCCCACATTGACATTATACGTCCCGGCGGGCAAATTCAGGACATCCAAACTAACCGGATTACTAAATGGAATTGGGGCTTGGATACATGCCCCCGTGTCATTAAAAGCGGTTTGAACGTCCAGCGTAAAGGTCGTTTCTACTCGTTGGACATTAATAGCCGCCACCGATGTACAGTTGTCAGTCAGGTTGCCACCGACGGTTGCTTGCACCTGAACGGGGAAGGTTTCCAGCGTCACGACCTCGAGGGAGTTGATGACTGCTTGTCCAGGAACGGCCGCTTCTGGCGCGGGTGTTTCATCGTCTCCCCCACAAGCAGAAAGTACGAGAGCAATGAACACAATACCTAACAATCGAAAATTGATTTGATGTCTCATCTAAACCTCCCTGTCAATGACTAGCCATCAGCTAGAAGTAACTCACTACCCCATAAATTCTATACCATAATTGGCTTATATCTAAATCTTTAGATCATCTACCTGGAGGCTGGCTTTGAACTGAATTTGTTTAGGAGAAGCCTCGAGCTAGATTTTTGATGCTTGACATTGGCCTCAAATTATGGTTGTATATTTATACGTTGGAGCCAACTATTCTGCAAAAGAGCCGAGCCAACTTACTTTATAAACGTACCGAAATATCGTATTAATGGTCGTTTATCTAAAGTACAACTGTTTAGTGGGGAGGGAAATCCTCCAGAATATAGTTAAACCAAGGGGGTTTATTATGACTTTCAAAATTTCTCGTCGTGAATTTTTAAGATTGGCTGGTTTTACTGGTCTGGCGTTGGGGATGGATGTTTTCCTCGGTGGCTGCGAACCTGTTATTGATCAAATCGCGAACCGTCCTGTCCGGCGCAATATTGCCTCGCTTTCAGCAACCGATCCAATCATCGAAGCTTATAAAGATGCTGTGACTCAGATGAAAGCGCTTCCGGCATCCAACCCAAGGAGTTGGGCCGCTCAAGCGCAAATACACTTCGATCATTGCCCACATGGTAATTGGTTTTTCTTGCCCTGGCATCGTGCTTATCTCCATTATTTCGAACGAATTTGTCGAGATTTAAGCGATATGGAGGATTTTGCGTTGCCTTATTGGAATTGGACGGCAAATCCTCAAATCCCTGGCATCTTTTGGGGTGGAACGGGCAATCCACTTTTCCACTCGCCCCGTAATGCGACCGCCTCTTCAACGCTTCCTGAAGAAATTGTTGGGCCGATGACGATGGAAGATATTTTGAGTGAACCAAATTTCATCCTATTCGGTAGCGGTGCATCTTCTGATCAACGCACGCCCAGTACGTATGGTTCCTTAGAAGGAACACCTCATAATTATGTTCATGGATTTGTTGGTGGCACAATGGGTACCTTCCAATCGCCTTTGGATCCAATATTCTGGACTCACCACAATATGATAGAATGTTGCTGGGTAAATTGGAATATTGATCGCGGTCATCCAAATACAAACAGTTCTCAATGGACTGATTTTGATTTCATTGACAACTTTGTGGATGAGACCGGGGCTTCAGTCGATGTTAAAGTATTGACGACCTTGCTAATGCCGCTCCTTTCATACCGTTTTGACGATAGCCTTAAAGGCGAAGGTGGTGGGTCAGGAGCAACGGCCGAATTAAGCGACGAAGCATTAAGAGCTTTTCTTGAAGCTGGGTCAGATGTTCAGGTAGAGTTTCTTGATCAATCTAATCTGAGCCAGGGAGCGACAGTTGGCTTAGAACGACCTTTGGATGAAACACTTGAAATTGACCCGACTTCAATCGAAAGTGTGATGGAAAATCAAGAAGATTTGAGACTTTTGCTGACGGTAGGAAATGTTAATATGCCGACAACGGGTGATTTCTTTGTCAGGGTATTTGTTAACAAACCGGATGCGACAGCTGAGACCCCGATTGATGATCCTCACTATGCTGGCAGCTTTTCATTCTTCAATGATCCTGAACACGTTCATCAGGGAGAAAACCCAGACTTTTTGGTTGATTTGACAAATGCGGTTAGGCGACTCGGAGGCGAGATGGATCGAGACAATGTTGACGTTCAACTTGTTCCAGTTGCTATTCCAGGTCGTGAAGTGGTAGACCAATCTTTTGACATGGAATTTATCCAAGTCAATCTCGGCCGTGTTCCGGCTTTTGAGCTATAGTCTTCTTTCGCTCTGAATGATGATGAAAAGGTGGTTGTTCATCCTGACAGTCTCACTCATTGTTTGCAGTTGCGCGAACAACGAAGATGACGGTGGTTCTGTGGTGACGCCTGATACCGGCGTCACCATTGAGCCAACTCAATCTACGGCCGTTTCGCCAACGCTGGAACCGGTCGAAACGACTGTGTCCCCAACCACATTTCCCCAAGCCTTCACACTCGATGAGGATAATTTGGAAATTCGATTGCCAGTTCAGCCGGAGATAATTTTAAGTGACCCGGCCGCTTTGCAGGTCTCGATTTTAGCCATTGAAAACGAGGCCTTAATCGCTTTCTCTGTTTTCGCCTCATTGGAATGGGTGACGGTTGGCGAACAGGTTGGGGCTATTTCACTCGGCGCTTTCTCTGTTTTTCCGCCCAATCAACCAGGTCAATTCGCTTTGTCGGTCAGGAATCGACTGCAAGAATTAAGGGAAATGGTCGGGGAAGATGAAATTAGCGAATTGAGCTTGCTATTGAAAATTGAACCTATCTCGCCCGATAATGATCTAGCTGGTTTGGCAGTCCGTTTTGCCAGCCCGGTTTGGCGGTAAGAAATAAAAGAGGCTTTGCATTGAGTATGGCAAAGCCTCTTTCTATTATTAGTCTAAACTAGATGGGCTAGCTTATTTCACCTACTCCCCACAGTCAGGCTGATTCGACCTTGTGGAGGGAGAACCTTCGGGCTGTGGTCACTCTCTCTCCCGAACGATAGGAGCGGGAAGGGCATCAAAGAGATTATGACCATTTCGGCCGTTTTCTCCGCTCTTTGCCACCATATCAGGCAGAATCTGAGCCATCAGCAAGGTCGATAAGGCTGAGTTGCCTTCCGTCTGGCTGTTCACCATGATGGGACGGGGCGCTTCTTGGAGCAGCTTTTGGGACACTGCCAGGCGGCGCAAGGTCAGTTCATAATGCAGCACAGCCTGATTATCCTTGTAGCTCTCGCCTATCCGACGCAGGGCGCGGGCTTCGTTTTCGGCCGCTTTCAGCTCAGACCGACCTTTGGCTTCAATCTCCAGCCGAATCTTCTCCGCATCCGTCTCAGTCTCTTGCAACATCTGAGCCACGTCCTCGCGAGCCTTGTTCATGGCCTCATTGACGGCAATCAACTTCTCATCACGCTCTTTTTTGGCCCGTTCGATTTCCATCAACAGGGCATCTGTCCGGCGCTTGCGAACCAGTTCCCATTCCTTTTCATAGGCCGTCAACTCTTTGGCAATCCGTTCCTTCGTCGCCAGATTTTGGCGATATTGGTCCGGCAGTTGGACATCAGGGATGTTGGCCCCGGTAATCTGAACGCCGTAGCGCTGCATCTGTTTGTTAAGGTAGGCTTGCATGTCACCCACATCGCTGCCCCGCAGGTCATAGGCTCTGGCCGTTTCGACTTGGCGGCTGCGGCGGCGAATGGCATCTTGAACCGCGCTGCTCAAGACCACATCATAGTTGCTGGCCCCAATGTGGCGCACAAACAAGATGGGGTTGACAATGCGGAACTTGAGGAAGAACTCAATCGACTTCAAAGGCACGCTCTCATGGGTTGGGCTGGATAGCACCGGCGCAGTGTAGGGGATTTCGGTCGAGGTATCGACGATGAAATTTACCTTTTGCCAGGGCCACCACAGGAAATGACGGCCGGGTCGGAGCATGCCCTGAATCTTGCCATAGTGGGACAAGATGCCGGTTGTGCCTTCTTCGATTTCGACAATGGCGCCCCGCCAGAGGGTGAAGGCCGCGATGCCCAGGAAGAAGAGCATACTAAATACGGCCGGAATGATAAAGCGGGAGCTGAGACTGATTAGGAACCCAGCAATGAGGAAACCGAAAGCGATGATGTACAGCCAGCTGAAGCCGCGCTTATCATTGGGAATGACGACCGGAACGAGGTGGCCGCTATCTCCTGAGCGCAGATATTGGCGGACATTTTGCCAGGCGGCAACGACTTCTTTAATTCTTGAGAATCCAGGCTTAGCTAATGTGGTCATTATAATACCTCCTCGGCCGTTTCTTCACTCTCGGCCGCTTCAACTTCAACAATCATCTCTACTTGGTCTTCGTTAACGGCCGATCCATTCACGGTCGTCAGCTTGTTAATCTTCTCGGAGCGCTCCTTCAAGCGACGAGCAATTGGCCCTAACTGCTTCCGAATCGCCTCTAATTCATCGGCCGAATAAAGCGCCCCTTCTGTTACGCCCAACATCTGGCGAGCCAGGGCCATGAAGTCAACGGTATGACCGTCCGCTGGCCCAACATTCACGACTTGGGGCAACTTATCGGCAATGGTTTCAATTCTGTCGAGCGCCTCTTGACGATAGCGGTACTCTAAAATTTCAGGGTAGGAGGCGCTGTTGACGGCCTTGAAATCGAGGGCTTGGGCATGGAGCAAAGCCGCGTTGGCTTTCGCTTCACTTTCAGCCTCAATCATTAATTGGCGAGCATAGGCATTGGCCCGATTGACGGCCTTTTCGTGGGCGGTGTCAATCTGGGCTTGGTAGGTGGCGATTTCGGCCCGAATCTCGGAATGAGTCTCGCGTAGGGAGGCCAGCTCTTTGTTCAGTTCGCCTTCATCCTGCTTCTTTTTAAGGTCCAATTCATACTGGTAGGTGTAGGCTTCTTTGGCAACTTTGACCACTTCGGCGGCGGCCAGGTCCATCCGGTACTCTTGGCTGGCTGGTTCGGCATGGGTGATGTTGGCATTGACGAAGCGCACAGCGGGTAGGAACTGGCTGTTCAGTGATTCGAGCAAGGGAGCGGTGCTTTCGCCGACTAGGTCATAAATGCCTTCAGCGTCTTCTTCATAGATGAGGGCGCGGGTCACTTCGCTGATGGCGTTGTGCAGCTTCTCTGTGAAGCCATTGACCCCGCCAAGACGAAAGATGAATTCGGCCGCATCTTCGATCCGAAATTGGAGGAAAAGGTCTACCGAGGCATCGACCCGGTTGCGGGTTGGGGCGCGACGAATGGGGGCGTTGTAGGGGTATTCCTTGGTGGTGTTGACGATGTAGCTGACCTTTTTGCGGGGGTGGAAAAGGAGTTTTCGACCAGGGCCAGCCACTTCCTCCACCTTGCCAAACTTGGTGATTAAGGCGTGGCAGCCGTCTGGAATCATGACGTGGCTATATTTCCAGACACTGATGCCCACGTAAACTAAAAGGAAAAGCCAGTAATGGGGGCCGAAAAACATCAAGGCGACGTTACCAGTATTAAGGAAGCTCCCAACAGCAGACCCAGAGGCGATTCCAACCAGGCCAACCATAATGAAGAAGACTGTGACCAGCACCCACAGCAGGGAGCGGGAGTCCTTCGGCATGACGACCGGCGAGATAATATTAGTGTATTGACCTTGGGTCTCTTCTTGGGGGAAGCTGCGGTTAAGCACCTGGGCGGCATTCGTGAGCGATGACGACATCTGCGCGATTTGGGTTCCGGCCGACGTTTCACGGTCTCTGGCCGAGACGAAGTCGCGGGCGCTAATGGCAAATTGTTCAAACTCATCGCTTTGAACAATGTTGCGGACGGTATTAGCAAGGGTGGTCATTGTTTCTATCCTCCTTAAATAGTGGTTCAAGCAAGAAGCCTGAACAAACAACAATAAAATGCATCAGGAGATGCTTATCAAAAGCCAGACTTGTGTCACAAGTCTAGCTTTTACATCAGCAAATCTTGTGGTAGTTCTTACTGCCCAGAGCGCTAAAAAGGCTCGGCGCTAGGCACTATTAACTACGCCATTTCATGTTTTCTATTGGGATAGATATAAACACGACCCCGTTCTAATGAAAGTGTCTTTTAATGAAATAGTCTTTCATTAGAATTAGAAAGGCCCTTCCAGGAAAGAAACGACACTGCTAAAAAGCAATGGTTTTTCAAACCTGAAAGGGAGGGTTTAATAATATTTACGGGGAATTTTGGGAAAAGTTGCACGGGTTGGGTTGAATGGTAATTACCCCTATATATGGGGGCGTAAATAATGAATTGTGAATAACGAATAATGAAGTATTGCCCCAGTGGTAAAGGGCATCGAGTGGAGAAAATCAGGCTTCTTATGAGGAAACTTCAGATGTTTGGTATTGGGTGAAAGAGTTAGACTTGTGGTTACTCTGTTTGGAGGTTAATAGAGTGGAGGGCGAAGGAGAGGGGGCGGTTGTCGAGGCTGCCGAAGTCGCTAGGGTTGAAATTGCCAGCTTCTAGGTCGAGGGTGAGTGAGTAGACGCCAGCTTCTAGTTGGAGGGGAACGGCCGTAACCTCACCACTTCGTATCTCGACCGTCGTTGAATAGCCTTTGCTCAGCGTGATGGTTAGCCGTCCGCTTTGGCCCATGCCCGCTTCGACATCTGGCTCAAAGATAATAGCTGGTAACAGTTCTAGGACGACTGATTGAGCTTGCGGGATGGAGAGGAACATGACAGCCGGGGAGCTGGCCCAGCGCCATTCTGCCTCCGCGCCATACCAGTATCCGGTCAGACCAATGGTTGGCCCTAAGTCTACAATTTCATCCAGAGACGGCACCGCATAGACGGTGACGAGTTCATCATCGACCAGTGGTGTTTGTCCCCCGAAATGGCGTTCTATCAAGGCAGCCGCTTGCATCTGACCCCAGGAATCGGGGAAGTCGTAGTGGTCATTGGGGGTGGGTTTATGGAGGACGAGATAGCGGTAATCGAAGTAGGCCAGGTCATAGAGAAAATTGGCGGCGCAATCGGCCGTTTCGCCATTGACCATGACATCTGGTTCTGGCGCTTTAAGCTCTGGAATGACGCAAGGAAACATGGGATGAATGCGGTATGTGCGGGCTAGATAGCCGGAGGCCAGCCCTTTTTGATGAATCATCTGGTCCATCTGGTAGGTGGCGGTATAGGTGATATGGCTCTCTCCCTCGGTTGGTTTGATGGGCAAATCGAACACACCGTACATCTCCGGGTCGGCGGCGAGTTGGGTGTAGAAATCTGGTACTTCTCGTATCGCTTGCTGGGGCCAGCCGCCGGGCCACCGTTCGGCCAGGAGCAGTAGACAGGCTAGTAAGATAATGGGTTTGGCGAACCGGGCATAACGGCCGACCAGCCAGGACAGGCCATAGGCGGCGGCGATGCCCATTGGCACGACGCTAATCATCATGAAGCGGCCAGGAGTGCGCATGAAATCGAAGCCCGGCAATGCTGTGACGAAGGCATAAGGCATAATGATAGGGAAGCCGTATTCGGTGAAGGTTCGCTGGCCCAACCATTTGATGGCAGGGCCGACGGCCAGAACGGCCGTTATCAGAGCAAACAGCCACCAGACCCGCGATTCCTTTTTGCGATGAATAGCGGCCAGAGCGACCAAGAAGAGGCCAACCCATGAGAGGGAAACGGCCGTTTCGACGGTTGGTTGATGACCCTGCCACAATAAAAAATCCCACACCTGCTGGCCGAAAAGGAGGCTGGTAGAAGGAGGTAGGAAAAATTCGGCCAAATCAGGTTGGAACCCGATAGATTCGATATTGGCATCGATAGGAACCAGGGGGTCGGCCGAGGCTTGGAGAATGGCGAATAAGAGCGGCCCGACGATGAGTAACGTGGCTATGGTTAGGAGGATGCCGCGCTGGATTAACGGCCGTCTTTCGGCCGTTTCTGCCCGGATGACGGCCGCAATGCCAAAGAAGGCGATGGCTAATCCGGCGAAGATAAATTGGTAGCCGTTATGGAGCAGAGTGAGCAGGAGGATAACGGCCGTGATGACCGCCCACCATTGGCTGCGCTTCAAATCGAGCAGGCGGAGAAAGGCGAGAAAGACGAGGGGCAGCAGAGCCATAAAGGCTTTGGTCAGATGCCCGCCGATTCCGGCCAGGTGAATGGGGGCAGATAATAAAAAAAGACCGGCAAAGAAGGCGACAGGACGGCCGAACTTTAAAGTTCTGGCTAAGAGATACATCGTGTAACCCGTTAGCCAGACGGAGATGATGACCGTGCCGTTGTAGGCTGCTTCTGGGCCGAGAGGCCAAAAGGGGAGAGCGATTAGACCGACGAGCGGTCCAAGTCCTCTGGTGAGGAGGTTAACGCCGAGCGGGTAGTAGAGACTATCTAGCTGGAACCAGGGTTGGTTGCCGAGCAGCGCTTCTTTGACGTGCCAGAGCATCCAGAGGTTGTTGCGGGCATCGCCGCCGTCGCTCACAAGCAGGGTGGTGAAGTCGCGCGCGGTGGGCCAGGTCATGGCAATGGAGAGCAGCCCAAAGATGAGCAGGGGTAGGGCGTGTTCACGGCCGTGATGCCGCCAGCGGAGTTTTGATAATCTTCCCGATTGATTCATTAGTAGGAAGATATATAACATCGTTTATTGAAGGGGGCTACCCGCCATGATATATTTGGGGAAACAATAGGATGATTTCTTTAGCGTTGGCTTAGATAGATGGCGTTTTAAGGGAGTTATTCCAACAAACCCCTAGCTAAAGTATCCTCTGGAATATCCAAATAGCGAAGGGCGTTGTCACGCATACGTCTGATTAACAGTAATGGATTCTTACCGTTTAGCGGCACTTGTCCCCCAGCGATCATGTCATGACCACCTCCTACGCCTAACTCTCTTACTATCTCTTGGGCCATCTCACGGGCTGTACCCTTAACAGGATGAGCGCGAACGGAGATGCGAATTGTTTCATTATACAGCCCCGCACAGACAACCCAGTTCACCTCTTCATAACGTAGCAGCCAATCTGCCAATTCAGCAGGCAAATCTGGATAGCTCATCTCACCTAAGTAGGAAACGAGCAAATTCTTATATACTTGGGCGTTCTTTAATCCATCGAAGGCGTGGTGGAAATAGTCGGTTGAGACTTGCGCTTTCTCTATCTGGGTTAATGCTTGTTGATTAATAAGCGGTCGTAGGTAATCGTAGCTGGCAATATCGTTAGGGGTTGTGTGTCTTTTCAAATCCCGGGTATCACTTTTGATGCCGTAAAATAGAGCAGTGGCTAGTTTTGCATCTGGGACAAGCTCCGCACATTGTAAATATTCTGTCACCATCGTTGAGGTTGAGCCTATCTCTGGTCGTATATCGGAAAATGGCAGTTTCTGGGAACTTGGTTTCAATGAGTGATGGTCGATTGCTCCCCAAATCGGGGCGTTCAGAAGCGGGTTGTTGCCGTTTGCTGGCTGGGTATCAATTAAAATGATAGGGGCTGGCGGCGGATCGAGGAGGGGGGTAATCGGCCGTTTCAAAAAATTCATCAACGAGGTGTTTTCTGCCCGTCCAATGCGTCCCTCATAATATGTTTCAACCGTTTTTCCCCAGCAGGTTAATAAAAATCCTAAGGCAACGGTCGCTGCAATGGCATCGGGGTCGGGGTCGGTGTGTGGCAGCAACGTGACAGTGGTATGAGGGGATAATGCCGATTTTAATTCCGCTAGTTTTTCTAAACTGTGCTTCATCTTAAATGACCTTAGTGACTGATTGAAAAAAGGATAGCCGTATTCTTTATCAGATTACCGCTATCCTCGTCTAAGTAGCTTGTTAGGTTTTGTGAATCTTATTCAGCTGAAACGGCCGTTTTGCTAACTACCTCAAGCAACTCATAACTAAGCGAAGAGGCATCTGCGGGTGGGTTCTCAACTTTTGAGACCTCAATGAGCAGCTCATATTCAAAGCCCTCTTCCCACTCAAACCCAGCGATGTTGCTGTAAAAGAAGGTGTACTCATCATCTACATTTTCTTTGACAAGTAGACATTTTTGGGGTGCGACACCGACACAATCGACTTGTTCTGAGCCGACATACAGAGTCTGTTCCATCACTCGATTGAACGTAGCGGTCATTGTACCATCAGCATTGCTCAATTCGAGTGTTGTGTCGCGTTCAGTTGAAAATGTTGTTGCATTTTCAAATAAGTTTAACAAGGTTGACTCAAATGTCATTGTTTCATTTTCGATGCACATTTTGCGGGTGACAGCCAAGGGGCCAAAACTTAATTCACCTCGGTCAAAGGTTGCTGTACCAGAGAAGTTGTTGCAGCCACTGACACCGGAAACCGAATCACCATCAATTATTATGAAAGCATGGCTGCCATCTGGCAATCTAACCTCGGTTCCATCAACTATCATGCTGCCGAAGGACCATTTGCCATCTAATATGGATAGGGTTGGTGGGACGGCGACCGCCTGCTTATTCACGACTTCGACTAGCTCATATCGTATGGACGAACTATCCGCTGGTGGGTTCTCAACCTTTGAGACCTCGATGAGCAGCTCATACTCAAAGCCCTCCTCCCATTCAAACCCTTCAATGGTGTCATAAAAGAAGGTATAGTCATCTTCTACATTTTCTTTGATAAGTAAACATTTTTGAGGAGCGACACCGACACAGTCGACTTGCTCTGAACCAACAAAGATTGTCTTTGTCTCTAATCCGCTTGCTCCTTCATTCGCTGCTGGGTTATAGGCGGCGATGAGTAATACCAGTAATAAACTAATTATAGCTAGTAACAAATTTCTTTTGTGTTTCATGATTTTATCTCCTTTTCCCACGCTTAAATAAAGTGGGATTCTGTTATAGTATTTGAAAATATTTTTAATGAAGTTTTTGGGGCTTCACTACTATAACGTCATCGGAGCCTGATTTGTTCCATATTTCACAAAAGAAGTCTGAATTCGTTTTTTTTATACAAGTTTAGGGGTGAATGAGCGTTAGATGCTCTCTGATTTACGGCCGATAATAATCCCTTCCTGCAAGCGGAAGGTCGTTTCGTCGTTGATTTGTTGGGGCTGGAAGAAGGCGGCGGCGGGTGGGGGAGCGCCGAAGAGGATGGCCTTGAGGTAGCGCTGCATATCGGCATCGTGGCGGCTGGCCCAGCTTTCAAATTGGAGCTGTTTGTCGAGCGTTTCGTGGTGGGTGAGTTCTAATCCGGCGGCAGAGAAGCCAGCCAGCCATTCGTCGAGGGTTAGACAACGGCCGTGGCTGGGGTCGCGAAACTTTTCGAAGGCGTTGACATAATCACCGCCTAGCCCTTCTGGAACGACATTATCGACGACGGCCAACAGACCGCCGGGACGGAGGACGCGGGCTGATTCTTGAATGAAGCCGGGGATGTCGGGGAAATGGTGGGGGGCGATGCGGCAGGTGACGAGGTTGAAACGGTCGTCTTCATAAGGCAGTGAATCCGCTTCAGCATATTCAACAACGACATTGCTGAATCCCCGCTCTTGGGCCTGTTCGGCCGCAATTTTGAGCATCTCTTTGGTGATGTCGGTGGCATATACCTGGGCGACATAGGGGGCGAAGGCGAAGGCAGTGTGTCCGGTGGCGGTGGCAACGTCTAGGACGTGCCAATCAGGTTGGGGTGTGACAAGCTTTAACAAGCGTTGTAGGCTGGCGCCTTTGGCGTGGGGGCGGCTGGTGACGTAGTGGGCGGCGTTGGCCCCGAACTGTTCTTGAACTATTGAGCGTTCCATTTGTTATAGGTTGCTCCAGGGATTTTCCATTGTTTGGATTAGAACGGGACGGCCGATTTTGATGTTGGGTCGTCGGGTTAGAAGCCACATGACGAGGTCGGCAATGTCGGCTGGGGTGAGGCATTTGTCCGGGTTGAGGCCAGGGGCGTTTTCGACCATTGGGGTTAGTACCATGCCGGGGCAAACGGTATCTATCCGAATGCCCAGCTCCTGGTTTTCCCGTTGGGCATGTTCGCCAAGGGCGTTTAAGGCATGTTTGGAAACACCGTAGGCGCTGCCTTGTTCATAATATTCCAGGCCGCTCTCGGAGCTGATGTTGATGATGTGTCCTTGTTTACGCTCCCGCATGAGGGGCAAGGTCTTATTCATGGTTAGGAAGGGGCCGCGTAAGTTGATGTCCATGACCTTGTCCCAGGTTGAGGCGGCTATTTCATGAAGATAGCCGAGGCCGCCAACCCCGGCATTGTTGATGAGAATATCGACTGTACTGTAGGCTTCTACGGCCGTATTTACTAACTGCTGGACATCTTCTTCTTGGGAGATGTCACCTGTGACGACCAATGCCTGGCCGCCTTGGGCGTTAATTTCGGCGGCTGCTTTGTCTAATGGCGCTTGGCGACGGCCGTTTAGAACGACATTTACCCCAGCGGCTGCTAAGGCGACCGCAATGCCCTGGCCGATGCCTGTTCCGCCCCCGGTTATGATGGCGGTTTTGCCGCTCAAATCTTGTTCATTCATTTTTAGGCTTCCTGCATTTCAAATATACGTATTTTTTTGTCGGCCGCACCAACGGCCAGCCACTTACCGTCTGGGGAGAAGGCGACGCCGTTGACGGCTTTGGTGCTGATGGGGATTTGGGCCAACAAACCCCATTCATCGGTCTCATATAAATCAACTCGCCCTTCGTGGGAAACGGCCGCTTTTGTTTCGTCTGGCGATAGGACAACGGCGCGGGCTGGAGGCAGCTTTGGCTGAACGGTCAAGACGGGCTGCCAGACTTCGGTGTCCCACTCTTTGATGGTTTGTTCATAGCCAAAGGAGATGAGCGTTTCGCCGTTGTCGATGAAGCGGAGCGAGCCAACGGCAATGTCATGGCCGCGCAATGCCTCAACTGGTTCGCCGTCTGGTAAGGACCAAATCCAGATTTCTTTGCCCATGCCAGAGGTTGCCAGCAAAGAGCCATCGGGAGAGAAGGCGACGGAGCCGAGGATTTTTTTGTTGGCTTTGAAGGCGATGACTTCTTCGCCTTCGATTGTCCAGACGGCGGCTCGGCCACTGTATGAGGCAGCGGCAACGAAACGGCCGTCGTTTGAGATGTGAACGGCCGCAACGGGCTTTTTGCGATCCATCAAGGTGTGCAGCAGCTTCCCATCAGGAAATGACCAGAGCTTGACCGTATTGTCGGTTGAGCCGGTGGCTAATATTTTTTCATTGGGAGAAAGGTCGAAGGTATTGACACTTTTTTCGTGGCCTTCAAAGGTACGAATATGCGTCCAATCTGGTACTGACCAAAGTTTAACCAGATTGTCCATGCCGCAAGAGATGAGAGTTTTGCTGTCCTTTGTAAATAGTAATTGGAAAACATAATTGCCGTGTGCTTCAAAGGTTGCAATCGGTTCAGTCAAAATAGTCCTCCTCTAAAAAATAGCAACGAGTTACACGAATTACACGAATTATTGAATGGTTTTTATTCGCGGTGGTTGTGCAACTGATGCAATCGTATAAGCCACCCACTAATTATTCTAACCTCGTTTTGTGGCTTGCCAACTCTGAATTATCATACCATGATGGATTATTAGGAAATAAATGGTAATCAGATGACAATGTAGGTCAGTCTATCTTTATTCAGTTTGTTTTGAGCAAGGGAGAAGGGTGATAGTGATGCATGAAAATGTTGAAACATCAGAAGGGGTGGAGAAATTATTTGGGAAATTTCGAGGTACAGTTGTTGACAATTTAGACCCCCTAGGAATCGGCCGAATTCAGGCAACTGTTCCGGCTGTTTCAGACCAGCCTTTATCTTGGGCGATGCCCTGTGTGCCATATGCCGGACAGGGTGTTGGCTTTCATGCCATCCCACCTATTGGAGCCAATGTATGGGTTGAATTTGAGGCGGGCGACCCCAGCTTTCCGATTTGGGTCGGTGGGTTTTGGGGGGAAGCGACTGAAAAACCCAATCAGGCGACCGGGTCGGAGAAGAAGGTTTGGCAGACGGAGAAAATGAGTTTGGTTTTGGATGATGCGGAGGGGGCGTTGACAGCTACGATTGGCACGGGAAACGACCGTAACCGGATTGAGATGAATGATAGTGAAATTTCAATAAACAGCCGATTGATGAAGATTATAATCTCGCAAAGCAATATTCAATTACGCACCCCGATAGCCTCATTTAATCTGGATATGCAAGGTGTTAGGATGCAGAGACTTGGCGGGGGAACTATCACAATAGATGACGCAATCAGCCTCAAAAACGGGGTGGCTTCGGCCGAAATCAATCCTGTTGTTATTCAACTCAAAGCGGGGGAATCTTCTATCTTGATAAATCCAGTTGGGGTTGACATAACTGAACCAGATGTTTAATAGTTTGAATGATGGCGGCTGTATCGGCTGGTGTAACGGCCGTGATGAAGGACAGTTGAGGATTCCAATTTCCCGCTAACTATGATATAGTAATTTTTATCCCAGTCACTGAAACGGTGCCGATGAAAAAGCAAAAATCATATCTTTTCATTTTAAGCGCTAAAGGGGGTGGGGATAGGCCGCCTGTGATTGCGCTTGCTTGTGGCCTTCGCGACAGAGGTCATCGGGTTGAGGTATTGTGTGATGAGGTAAGCGCTCAACAAATAAATTCGACGGAGTTGATTAAACATACATTTCCGCCTGAATTGGATACAAGAGGGCAAATATCCAGGTGGTTCCAATCGCTTCCAGCAGAGGGAGTTGAGCCTCAAGTCGAGCTATTAAACCCAATGGTGGATTGGGCAAAGCCGCTTATTTCTTCTAGCCAAAAAGTGGTTAACAAAGTTAGGCCCAATCTAATTGTTAGCACGCTGTTTGGTATTGGGTTGGCGAATGAGCTATCAATAAGTTCGAGTATCCCCTGGTGTTTTGTAAATCCAAGCTTCTATTTTGGTGACAATGCGACTAGAACATGGGAAGAGGATTGGTATGGCCCTTATATTCCCCGGCTGGCAAAGGAAAGTTTTCTGCCATTGGTTAGTCAAGCCGATATTGTTCTCCATGCTACTGACCCGGTTTTTGATTTTCAGCCAACTCAACTTCCAGACAAACACCATTATGTTGGATTCCTTCTTTGGGATCCACCATTAGAGAATACAGTAAAGTTCGACAAACCAGGAGATCCCTGGGCGCTCATTACCTTGAGCACATTGAGGCAAGGAGACGAAGCTGTGTTGGCAAACTCGGCCCTTCAAGCACTTGCCAAACAACCAGTTCGGACATTGCTAACACAACCGGATGAGGATATTCGGGATCAAATCAGTTTTTTGCCTGAGAACGCGACCATCGCGGGATTCGTTCCCCATTCACTAATCCTTGAGAAAAGTGCCATTGTTATTAACCATGCTGGGCATGGTATCGTGAGTAAGGCGTTGTTTTATGGGGTTCCCATGGTTTTGTTGCCCTGGGATCGAGACCAACCGGGGGTTGCTGATAGAGCAGCTCGACTTGGGGTTGGACTGACTGTCTTACGCGAGAATGCTAGCCCTGAGACTGTTCAGAAGGCGGTGACGGCCGTCTTTAGTGACCCAAAATTTAAATATGCTGCCACCCTTCATTCAAAGCGATTGAGGGCGAAGAATAGTATTGATATGGCTTCAAGATTGTTAGAAAATTTCTAATCATTATTATCGATTTCTTGTTTTGCTTGGGCTGACTTGGGTAGGCAAATAGGGGTAAATCTGGATGAATTATTCTCAAGAGATAAATAAACAATACGGTCAGACAGATTTGAGTTCAATTACTTTTAATGCGCTAGAAGAGGCGGGAAAGAATTTGGATGCCCTAACATTGAAAGATTTGGCCCCATTCGACCAGCTTCATGCTGGCGGGGCGGAGGTAACCCGGAAAATTGCCCTATCCACCACCACCGGGATTTCATCTGTTTTATGGCAATGTGCCTGAAAAAGGGGCTAATACAGGCGAGGGGTTTCGGAACGGGGGGCTGGTTAATATTCGGGCTGTTTTTAAGCGGGGAGGGTAGGTTGGTAGATTAGGGGTTATATTTTTCGACCGCTTCTCGAAGTTCTTGAGCGATTTGGTCGCGCAGCCAGGCGGGGGAGAGGACTTCGACTTGCGCCCCCCAACTGCGAATCCAGGGCTGCATTTCTAGCGGCTCGGCAATTTCGACCCGCAGCAGACAGCCGCCATCTTCCATCATCTCCAGCTTTTGAGTGGCGTGCCATTTGCGCTCTTTGACATGGGGGGTAACGGCCGCATTAAATTTCAAGACCACCTCCATCATGCCATCGCCAGACATGATGCGCCAGCCGGAGGAGAGATAGGCTTCGGGGTCAAAATCGGCCGGGATGGTGAAGGGTTCTTCTAGCACGTCAACATATTCCAATCGGTCTAGCTTGAAGGTGCGAATGTCGTTGGCCCAATCATCATGGGCGATGACGTAGGTGCCGGAGGGGGTTGGTTCTAGGGCATAAGGGGCAAAAGTTCTGTCTCGCAGTTCACCGCTCCTCGGTGAACGATAGCCTGCTCTCACCTTTTGGTTGTTGGCCCAGCCTTCGGCCACTGCTTCTAGCACAGCCACCTGCTGCTGGCCGTCACCATGTTTTTGTACCCGCCTGGCAGCGCGTTCAAGTTGGGAGGTGAGAGGATTTGGGAGGGTGACGGCCAGCTTGCGTAGAGCAGTGGCAACATGAGGGTTATGTTCATCAATTGTGCGGGAAAGCAATAGCCCGGCAAGGACCAAGGCCATTGCTTCATGAAAAGAGAGGCGAACGGTTGCCAGGTAACGGGTACGATTGATACCAAACCGGCCGTTTTGCTGCCAGACAGGGACTCCTTGCTCACCAAGGAAATCGAGGTCACGGTAGACGGTTCGACGATCTACTTCGAGACGGTCGACCAAATCCATGACCCGCATTCCTTTGGGCGATAACAAGAGCAGATGCTCTATCTGACGCAATCGAGATGTACGTGAGGCTAATCTTGTCATACAATCACCTTTAGACCGGATGTTCTATGACAGTATAATACACCATTGTGACAACTACTGCCACAAGTGAAACTTATTTTGAATATCTTCCGTATATATTTCAAGCGTGGGTTAATAAATGCCAGTTAGCTCATTGGCAAATCAATAAATTAGATTCAACCTGTCCCGCCTAATTTAATATAATGCCTTGTTGACCTTATTTTGATAATGATGGACGAGGACGTATAAGGAAAAATAATGAAAAACGAGAATGAAAACAAAAACACCCAGTATGTTGGGATTGCGGTAGGGGTTGGGATTGCACTTGGGGCCGGAATTGGGGCTGCCATTGATAATATTGGGGTTGGTATAGCTATTGGCATCGCGCTTGGGGCGGCGATTGGCGCTGGCATGAGTGCGACCAATCAATCTAATGGTGATGGCGACGACAAATCTTAATTGATTGAAGCGTGACAATTTAACGAGTTAGTTAGCCTCAGATTTGGGTTGGGGGTAATATAAAGATGGGTAGATTACAGTGGTCTTGATGTCGCTTAGATTGTTGGGGTAATTGAGAAACAGCTATATCGTGCCGACCAGTGGATTTGCCTGTTTTATTGAGTAGATACAACGCTGAGAGGTACAAATGAAAAGAATATTGCTGTTCCTGTGCTTTATTGGCCTGGCAGGTTTGACCGCCTGTTCGGCCGAAGAAGCTGCTACACCAAGCCCCGTTGCGGCCGCGACGGAGCCGCTCCCCACAGACACGCCCCAACCAACGAACACGCCAAACCCAACTGAAACGCCAACACCAGAGCCGCCGACGGCGACACCAACTTCGACGGCCACAGCGACGCCGATTCCGACTACCTTTGAGGATGGGGCGACGGTTTATCTGGTTAGTGAAGGGGGGGCGATTGATGTCTACGATGCGCCGAATGAGAATGCAGCTACTGGACAGCGGGTTTCGCCCGGTGTGCGGACAGTCGTGCAAGGCACAGAGTTTGATGAAAACGGCCGTGAATGGGTCGATTTGCGCTCGATGATTGGCAGCTTAGGTTGGCTGCCAGCGGAAAACCTCTCCGCTGGCCCGCCAGGGCGGAGCAGCATTCCTGTAGATGACCTGGAAGATTTAGAGCCAGATAAATTGGTCGTTTTAATCAACGGCGGCGGCAGGATAAACCTGTTGTTTGTCCCTGAAGTCGATGCCGGAATTTGGGGCAAGGTGACATCTGGGAATATCGGCCGTCTTTTTGACCCCGGCGAAATGGAAGGCGAATTCCAATGGTATTTGGTCTTTAGCGACAACCTTCAGGGCTGGGTGACAAATGAATTTTTTCGCCTATATGAGCCTGTAGAGTAGAAAGCCATCAAGATTTCACCACAGAGGTCGCCGAGAATACAGATGCGGAAAATGACCGAATGAATTACATTCGTGCTCAATTAATTACATCGTTTAACTAGTGCTTCGTTAGCTAAGTTTTTCATCAATAGAAGCATACCGACTTGTTGAGTGGAACAGTTTATCCAGGTTTTATGGATATGTTGCAGGTCATTACTGAAAATTGGCAATCTAACTATCCCGATAATTGGCGAAAAACTTGTCGGTCCAAATTGAAAGGTTAATGAGGAAGAGCACTCGAATGAATATATATAGAATACTTATAAAACTTCTTCAGAAAAATAGGTTTCACCAAAATTATAGCATGCAAATAATTAGCTTATGGATTTTATTAACCCTTTTGACAATATCGTGTAATTCATCCACTCTTGATTCGAATTTCTTTGCTGATAATAAAAGTTGCCAACCACCTTGCTGGAATGAAATTGTTCCCGGTTTGACGGTTGAGAACGATGCAGTCGCAATCCTTCAAAATAGTGAACATATTTCACCAGATTCAGTGATTGAAAAAGATCTGCTTGACACTACAGTCAATCATTTTACTTTTCGCTTAACAGAAGGTTCCCATGGTGGGGTAAAAACAAGAAATGATTTGGTCTTTGAGATTTACCTATCACCAGAATTCAACTTAACTCTAATGGATGTAATAGATCGTTTCGGTGAACCCGATTATGTATTTTCTCAAGATAGTCATATCGGAGAATTAGTTTGTTTTGACACATATTTCTATTATCCCAATAGAGGTATTATGGTTCAATTTAATGAATGTAGGAAACATTTTGGTTCAGATCATCCTAGCGTGATTAGTGGAGATGAACTAATTGATAATGTAGTCTACTTTCCGGCATCTACAAAAACTTATGAAGAATTCTTGCTTGAAATATGGCAACCACACGAAGAAATTGTGCGATTCATTTCAATTAATTCCGAAATTTGGAGAGGCTTCGGAGTTTACAATCCAAATATTAACTCTGGATTATCAGGAATTCCTTGACCTATTTTACGATAATTGGAAATACTCCACGCGCAAACAAATCTTATTTGCTTGTACTTAGCTATAATTCTGTATAAGAATACAGTTAATCAAGCATTCCCAATAACCTAAACTGTACATCTAGTTTGGGTTTATATTTGCGGGCAGAGTACGTTGATACAGGCATGACCACGACGCTAACCGTAACCGACCCTGGTTTTGAAACAGGCGGGTCGTGGATTGATTGGGACAGCAGTACTGGCAATGCAGGCCGTACAAGCCAAACCGACCCCCATGGTGGCAGCTATACATTGAACTTGAGCAATAACCATTTGGCTTCTGGCTATGCTGAAAGTGCATCTGCAACTGTCAACTACCCATTTTTAATACCAACCTAAAATGGAATCTTACTCGGGTATGGGAGCCTCGCCTTTTTCTTTGGTTCTTTCTTTTCTGGGCGAGTCTAAAAAGAAAGAACAATCCTGATTGGCAATGACCAGTCCTTGCTCGCGAAAGATAAACGGGGGCAATCCACCAAGAGCATCATGCGGCCGGAGTGAATTGTAATCAGTCAACCATTCTTCAGTCAGCACTCTGACCTCAGCCAGGGAATCAAACAAATATATATCCAGAATCTCTTCACGATAGGTCCGGTTAAAACGCTCAATATAAGCATTCTGGGCCGGTTTGCCAGGCTCAATATAAGCCATAACAACGCCATTTTGCTCAGCCCAGACTTGCAGCAGATGAGCAATCAGTTCAGGGCCATTATCACAGCGGACTTGGTCCGGATAGCCACCTCGTTCAGATGCCAACTGCTCCAGAACACGCCTAACACGGGCTGCTGGCAATGAGGTGTCAATTTCAATCCACAACCCTTCGCGGTTGTAATCATCAAGAACGTTGAACGTACGAAAGGTGCGGCCGTCAGTCAAACTGTCACTCATGAAATCTATCGACCAACTTTGATTGGGTTCAGCTGGTGAACAAAGCCGCTTTGGTTCTCGAGATGGCAGCCGTTTCTTAGGCTTTTGTCTCAAGTTTAGCCCCAACTGCCGATATACTCGCCAGACCCGCTTGTGATTCCAGCGATGACCATCTAATCGAAGGCGTCGATACATTTTCCAGAAACCCCAACGAACATGCCTTTCGGCTGTCTCCAACAACGCTACCTCAATCTCTTGGTCATTTGCCCGCCTTGGCTGGTAACGCCAAGCTGTTCGACTCAATCGGAATAATCGGCAGGCATGTCGTTGGCTTAATCCATGAACCGATTGGGCCCAGCCGACTAACTGCCGCTTGATAGCTGTCGTTACAGTTTTTTTTCGAGTGCTTCTTTGATAACTCGATGTTCCAGGCTAAGCTCGGCATACATCTCTTTCAACCGTCTATTTTCTGCCTCAAGTGTTCGAAGCCGGGCCAGTTGGCTGGCTTCCATGCCGCCGTACTTGGCTTTCCATTTGTAAAATGTGCTTTTGCTAATGCCGTGTTCGCGACACAAATCGGTGACAGCAACACCGGCTACAGCCTGATTCAAGATGCCTATTATTTGATGTTCGCTGAATCGTGATTTCTTCATATGGAACCTTCCTTATAGTATTGTGCCGGAAAATTCCATTTTTGTCTGGCTTTATTTTAGGGGTAGCTTACCCAACCATTACCGGAGGCGAGATGTATCGTTTCCGAGTCTTTACTAAACAAGATGTGGCGGCAAATGGAAATGGCGTTTCTTTCCGGCTTGCATTTTATGACAGTGGTGGTGGGTTGAGCCAGCGAGTTACCTCTTCTCGCTGGATGAATCCAGGCGCAACGGCCTGGTCATTGGATTCTGGTTGGGTTATGTATGAAGGGATTGCGACAGCGCCAGATGATGCGGTGTCGGTCAAGTTGGAAATCTCGGCCAATCAGCTAGATGGTTACGCTTTCTTTGATGATGTTACCTTCCATGAGTTTGACCCGGGTGACACCATTTACCGTAGCACCTACAGCTTGGCTGGGCAACCGATTGCGACCAGGGTGGAAACTAACCCATCTGCTGGCCCGAATGACGGCCTTTACTACATTCACACCGACCATCTTGGCAGCGTCAGTGCCATGACTGATGATTCAGGTAGTCTTGAGGGCAGTATCATTCGCTTTGATCCGTTTGGGGATTATAGGCCGGGGAGTGGGGCTGGCGATATTACGGATAGGGGATTCACTGGGCATAAGCACAACGATTACATTAAGATGATCTATATGGGGGCTAGGTGGTATTTGCCCGGCGTAGGACGGTTTATTTCGGCCGATTCCATTGTACCCAATCCTGCCAATCCGCAAAGTTACAACCGCTTCTCGTATGTGCAAAATAATCCAATAAAACTAGTGGATCCAACTGGCCACGGTGAGGAATGTCCAGTTGATGTAGAAGATTGTGGTCTCCCCGCTCCACAAGATTCTTCGCCTCCAAACCCAATATTACCACCTGCCCTTCCACCGATGGTTGATTTTGACAGCTTTGTGTGTAACGATGAGACGACTTGTGCATATCAGGAACAAGTTATAGCGGCAATTTGGGAGGCCGCCTATCTTGTGGGTGATGCATTCGCTAAAGTCTTGAATAGTGAATTCGGATGGGATTTAAGCCCTGAAGAAGCCTTTCTTCTTGTCTATGGTGGTACAGTCGTATTTAAGTGGACGGGAGAAGATAATCCTGAAGGTGCGGCATTTACAGAAGGACCAAATAGCATCTTGATTTACAATACGAAAGTAACAAATAAAACAGAGTGGATTATTCATGAATTAGGACATGCTTTTAGCCAAAAATTAGGTGGTAAGCCGGTGATGGATACTGACTCTTTTCTTAGTGGTCGCCCCAGTGTCGGTCGACCACGGGATGTGGAGCTAGATCCAGACCTTTTTTACGGTTTCGCAGGGAGTTTTGACAGTCCTCGTAAATGGCAACAAACTGCTGTTACTACACCTTCCGAACAATTTGCTGATATGTTCTTGGGTTGGGTATACGGAAAGTGGGAACCAGGCTCATTTGCTAATACAAACTACTCATATGCAGGTTTTTCAATGTCGAATTTTATGAATACCTATATGCCCCATTGGCTAGATTTGATCGTTCAAAATTGATAAGGGATAGAAAATGAAAAATTATAGTCTAAAACTATCATTGATATTGAGTTGGTGTTTATGGATTCTCACTGCTTGTCAGCCATCAAGCATTAGTGGCTCTATTACAACTGCTGAGACAAACATCCCGGTCCAGACAGAGGTTTCAAATCCTTCAAGGGTTGTGGAAATACCTACTCTAACACCAACAACTACGCCAGAGGAGACAAAATTATTGACAAGTACCTCAATACCTATTGCTACTCAGACAATAGACCCAACGACAATAACTACAGCGTCTCCCCAACCGCAGTATTCACAAGGAGAGGCATTGGCAACTTTAAAAATGCTTTATGAGACAAATCGAGATTGTCTCCTACCTTGTTGGTGGGGCTTCATGCCGGGGCAAACAGATTGGAAAACAGCAGAAAAATTCCTATCTCCCATTGCCAATGCTATTTATGAACCGAATGAACCTCCTGAGACCCTCCCTTGGAGTGTTGAAGTTCATTTACCGAACACCACTTCTACTACAAATACACCAATGGTACATAATTATCTTATTGAACAAAATATCCTTCAAGCCTTTGAGATTTGGATGTCGAAACCATATTCGCTCTTTTCCCCCGTATCTGTTCTTAACACTTATGGAATACCAGATGAAATCTATTTGAGAACAGGACAAAGTGAAACAGGGTATCGGATTACCTTTTATTATTCTCAATTGGGTTTTCGGATACGATACCGCATTGAGGGCGGTACTAATGAAAATGGCGTTATTAGTGCCTGCTATAAAGATGAAGAGTTCGTTGAATTGACCATATGGTCACAAGAAAAAGAGTTGTCATTTATTGAAACATACGAATTATTTCATCGAGAGGAAAACGGTGAATACCAACTCCCTCTGGATGTTGCGACAGGCATGGATGTCCCAACGTTTAGTGAGACGTTCAGCGACCCTGACGTTCCAATTTGTCTAGAAACGCCAACCGATATTTGGCCTGGGTACTAGGAAAGAAATGGGCTTTTAAGAGTAGTTTTATTGTCTCCGTTTTACCTATATGAAAAGAGAGACGGCCGAAAAAACCAAACCGCCCCTCTCCTTTTTGGGTAAGAATAGTCTAGCCGAACATCGGTGGCTGTAAAATTCGTTTCGCTTTCTTTCTGCTCGGCCAAAGCCACTTCGTTGGCATGCTCATGCGAGTTGGACGGCCGATATCTGACCGACGCCGGGAGAGTTATTTAACATTAACGGCCGTTGCTCATTCAAATCTGTGGCAGTTCCCCGAATAAAATGCTTCATTATAGGTTCTGGAGAATATATCTCGAATAAGAGACGGTAGGTTAAGATTTGCTGACACTCAAATCTTAGCAACAATTTGTGTAAGGCACTTGATATACAAACTGAACTCAAATTTCAAGCGAGGCTTTCAACATCTGGTCTTCAAACTTCAAATCAAAGCCTAACTTATCAGCCACCCGTTTCATGCCTAGATTCTCCGCCAGCAGATGGGCGGTGATAGTGCCGATGTCGCCCTCTTCACGGCCGATTTCCACCAACCGCCGCAGCAGCTCTGTGCCTAAACCCTGACCCTGAAAGTTATCACTGATGAGGATAGCAAACTCCGCCTCATCGGTACCGTAAATCTTGCTGAGACGGCCGACCCCAACGATTCGTCGTTCTGGTTCCCGCTGAACGGCCACCAGCACCATCTCCCGATCATAATCAATGAAACAGATGCGGGTCAGCCGCTCATGGGCCACCCGTTGGTCGAGACGAAGGGCATGGAAATAGCGCAGGTAAACACTTTCCTCAGATAGCCCTTCATGGAACTGAATCATCAGTGGTTCATCTTCCGGTCGAATCGGCCGAATATTGAGGGGGATGTTTTTCTTTGAGGTCCAGGGCTGGATATAGCGAATAGGATACGGCCGTATCGCCATGCGGGGCAGCTCGGCTTCGGCCGTATTAGAGTCATGCAGCACAACCCGGCCGTCCAGGGCAATCAACTGGTTGGCCGAAGCTAACAAAGGATTGATGTCAATCTCCTTAATCCAACGTTGTTCCACAACCAGGAAGCTAAAGCGAACCATCAGCTTTTCCAGGGCATCCAGATCGACCGGGTCCCGGCCTCGAATCCCTTCCAGCGCTTCGTATATCTTCGTCCGCTCCATCATCCGGCGAGCTAAGGTTGTGTTGAGCGGGGGCAGGGCTAAGGCTCTATCCTTAAATACCTCGACCAACGTGCCACCCGTGCCGAAGAGCAGCACCGGGCCAAATTGGGCATCAGGGCTGCTGCCCACGATAAGCTCATAAGCTTCGCTCAAGTCGAGCATCGGCTGGACAGTTACGCCCTGGAAATGTTGGCGGCCTGCCTTTTCGGTAACGGCCGTCTCCATCGTCTCATAAGCAGCCCTAACCTCAGCGCCATCGGCCAAATTCAAACGCACGCCGCCGACATCGGTCTTGTGGGTGATGGTTTCCGAGTTGAGTTTGATGACGACGGGATAGCCGATTTTATCGGCCGTTTCCACCGCATCCTCAACTGTGGCCGCAAGATGGGTTTCCAGCGTTGGAATGCCATAGGCGGCTAAAATCTTCTTAGATTCATATTCAGTTAAAATCGTGCGGCCTGTCGAACGGGCATGGTCGATGATGGCTGTCACGTCACCTTTGTCATGAACGGTCTCTTCTGCTTCCGGCCAGCGAGGCGTCTCATAAAGGCTGCGGAGGTTGGCGGCATAGCGCCACATATAGTTGAACATATGCGCGGCCGTATCAGGATAGCGGAAGGTGGGAATGCCAGCTTTGTTGAGGACAGATTCCCCTGGCAAAACTTCCGCTCCGCCCATCCAACTGGCGAGGACAGGTAGCCCATTCCCCTCTTGGCGTAGGCGATTGTGGAAGCGCTTGAGCGATTCGGCCGTGATGGTTGGGTCGGTCATCGCCTGGGGCGTTAAGATAACCAGAATGCCATCGCTGTTCTCCTCCTTTGCAACGGCCTCAACGGTCGCCATATAACGGGTTGAATCGGCATCGCCTAAGACATCGACCGGGTTGTTATGGCTCCAATGGGCGGGCAACGCTGCGTCTAGGACGGCCGTTGTTTCGGCCGAAATTTCCGCCAAAGCCCCGCCGTTGCTAATCAAGGCATCAGTTGCCAAAACCCCTGGCCCGCCAGCATTGGTAACGATGGTCAGCCGATTGCCGCTCGGTCGGGGCTGCTTCGACAAGACTTCGGCCATGTTGAAGAGGTCGGAGATGCGGTTGACGCGCAAAACGCCGACCCGTTTGAAGGCCGCTTCCAACACTTCATCACTGCCGGTTAAGGAGCCAGTATGGGAGGCGGCGGCTTGGGCGGCCGCTTCGGTTCGGCCCGGTTTAATGACGATAATCGGTTTGGTTAGAGCTACTTCACGAGCAGCAGAGAGGAAGGCCCGCGCGTCGCCGATAGATTCCATATAGATGACGATGCTCTCTGTTTTAGGGTCGTTGCCAAGATAATAAATCAGGTCGCCCCAACCCACATCGAGCATAGAGCCAATGGAGACGAAAGCGCTGAAACCGACATTTTCCTGAAAGCTCCAATCGAGAATGGCCGTGCAGAGAGCGCCGCTTTGGCTGATGAAGCCGACGCTGCCAGGGCGTGCCATCGTGTGAGCGAAGGTGGCATTGAGGCCAGAGATGGGGTTCATCACGCCCAGGCAGTTGGGACCGATGAGGCGCATGTTGCCCTTGCGGGCTTCGGCCAAGACCTGGCGCTCTAATTCAACCCCTTCGGGGCCAGTCTCTTTGAATCCGGCCGATATGACGATGGCCCCTTTGATGCCAACATCGACACATTCTCGAACGACCCCCGGCACATATTTAGCTGGGGTGACGATAACGGCCAGGTCAACCTGGTCGGGGATTTGGGCCACGTTTTGATAAGCTTTGATGCCGAGGACGGACGGCCGTTTTAAGTTGACGGGGTAGACAGTGCCGCCAAAGGAGTTGGTAATGAGATTCCAGAGGATAGTACGGCCGACGCTGCCTTGCCGCTCCGTCGCGCCGATGACGGCTACACTTTTTGGCGAAAAAATCGCGTCTAACGGTTGGTAGCCATATCGTAATACATCGAGGGTGTTATCGGTTCTGGTAGATTGAGCCACAGTTGTCTCCTTGGGTTGAACGCCACGAATTCTAAGGGCTTAATTATGAACCCTGTAATGTCATTTGACAACGTTAGTGGTTTCAAAGAATGAGGTGGTTGTATCAGGTTTGGGTCATCATTGCTATTACGCTGCTGATGAGTGTGCCGGGGACGGTATTGGCGGTTGGTTTCAATACGTTGTTTGCTTCGGCCGTTCCCGAAGTGTGGCGAAGCAGGGTTGTTGGTACCAGGAATGCCTTGTTAGCGTTAACTTATATGGGTTCATCCCTTCTTTGCGGCTGGCTCTTGTCTATATTCCCGTTTCCGGTTGGCTATCAGATTGTCTTTGGTATTGGCTTTGTGGGGGCCTTTATGAGCAGCGTCCATACATATTTTATTCAGGCTAATATGAAATCGGCTCAGCAGGTGGGTGAGGGTGATGGCCGATTGGATGATAGGGCAAGGCCAGGGTTGAGTCGAGCGATTGGCGATGGTTTGCGTACGTTTGTGGGTCTGCGATTCCTTACCAAGAATGTAGGACGGCCGTTTTTGAACTTGAAGATATTGCGTGGTTCATATGGGCGTTTGATGGGTCTGCTGTTCATTTTTCATCTGGCTCAATTTTTAGCCAACCCCTTGTATCCACTTTATTTCGTGAATCAATTGAATTTACTGGACCATGAGATTGGTTTTGGAACGGCCTTGTTCTATGGTACCTATTTTTTCGGCTCAACACAGATTAACCGTTTAGTGAAAGGTAAGGGCAATCATTTGATTATGACGCTTGGCATGATATCCATGAGCTTCTACCCCTTTCTAATCTTTTTGACCAGGGGAGTGCCTTTCTATTTGGTTACATCAGCCGTCGGAGGAGTGGCTTGGGCAATGGTTGAGGGGGCGTTTTTCGTTTACTGGCTGCCCTGGCTATGTGGCAATGGGGTAGGTTTAGTAGCTGACCATAAATGTTTGTAGTTAATCTTGTTCAGTCATTGACAGGGAAATAATGGCTGCAAAAATTCGGTCTGCTTGTTGACCGTTTTCGGCGGTGATAGGTAGGCGGATGAGTGTGTCTGGTTGGTATAAGCCTAATTGTAGATAGTAAATACCAGGTGGCGTACCGGGGTTGATAGGGGCGGTGTGGATTTGAGCGAAGCGGTCGCCGGGTTGCAGCCCTGCCTGACGGACATCTAGCCAATCTTGCTGGCCCCAAATGTCAATGCCGTCGCTGGTGAGATGGACGAAGGCGACCAGTGGGGTGGGGTCGGCCGTTTGCACTTGCCAATAGGTGATGAAGCGCACGGTATTATTTGGGGTTTGGGTGGCTTGGGAGACGGCCAAAAGCTGTAGATGGTCATCAAAGGTTAGAGGGAGTTGAGGCGGTGGTAGGTGGGCAAAATCGGGCGGCCAATTGATGGTTGATTCGGCCGTTGTGTGGGCCAATGTTTGCTCAAAGGTCGGGGCATCATCAAGCCTATAGGCCAGATAACTGACTGCTGTTGTTGGAACTTGGATTGCATCGGCCTCGAAAAGGGCCAGTAATTGAGGGTCATATTGTTGGGGGTCGAGCGGGGCTTTGGGGAAGTAGTAGGTGGCGGTTGAGGGCGTGGCGGGCCAAACCCACGCTCCGGCCGGATTGAACCAGCGAACTCCATCGACCTCTTCGGGCGTGGCTAGCTCGTAATTGAGGGCGTTCCAGGGCTGCCAGTAATTGATATAGGGGCCACCGAGCAGTATCGGGCCTGTCGATGGGGCATTTTGGGCGGCATCAGCAGCGGCCGTAATCCCGCCTTGATACAGTTGATGAACGTCGGGATGTTGATTCCAAACGTTAAAATAGGCTCGGCTTGCTTCGACACCGGAAAAAAAGATGAGCAGTGTTAGTAAGATGGCGGCGGCCGTTTTTTGCCTTTGGGCCAGCCAATTCCAAGCCTGGGTTAAGCCAATGGCTAAGAGAATGAAGGCGGCAGGTTGGGCGACGATGGTGTGGGTGAGGCTGGCGGCTGGGGGGGCGATCATCGCTGGCCCCGTTCCGCCAACAAACCAGAGCAGCAGCAGCCTGAAGCGGGGTTGTCGCCAGCGCCAGATGGCCCAAAGCAGGCCACCGAGAAAAAAGACGGCCGTTATCAGATTGAAGATAGGACGGCCGTTTAGGTTATACAGCCAATCTTGCTCGCCTAATATGAGATACATGCCTAAGGCTCGCCAGGTTAAATTTAGGACAGGTAGGGGGTCGCCATCTTGAAAGGCGACTATGGCCTGGTTTAACAGTTCCAGCCGCTGCTCGCCGCTGGGGTTGGCGGCGATGGCTTGAAAAAGGGGCCAGCACAATAGTCCGGCTACGACCGCTGTCAGGAGAAAACGGGGCCAACGATTCTTGAACTGCTGCCATTGGAAAACGGCCGTTAGCAAGAGGAAGCCCAGAAAAATTGCTGGCAGCACTCGTCCGCTAAGATAGGTGTAGATTCCGGCCGCCATAAAGAGTCCAGCCAGGAGGCTGTCGGTTAAACCAGCCCATCTTTGGGTAGACGGCCGTTCCCAGCAGCGCCACAAAAAATATATCATCAGGGAGGCGAAGGCGGTGACGGCCCCGACCCGCAGCCCAACCCGGCTGTAAAAGATAGCCCAAAAGGAGAGGGTTAGGAAGGTTGATGTTAGCAGCCCAACTTTGCGGCCAAATAATTTTTTGGCAACCAGCCAGGTGGCGGCAATTTCTATCATGCCCAAGATGACAGAAGGCAGGCGCAAGCTCCAATCTGATTCGCCAGCCAGGGTCAGCGTGCTAGCCTGTAAGTAATGGTAGAGTGGTTCGTGGCCCCAAGATTCGGCGAAGTATAACGGCCGTTCGCCCTCTAACACCCGCCCGGCCATGAGATAGTTTTGGAGTTCATCGTAGCGCAGCCCTGGTGGGGCGTTGTCCAGACCAACTATTCGCAAGCCGAAAGCCAGCAGCAGCAGAGCGACCAAGGCCCACTTCTCCCACTGTTTCGCCCCCCAACTATATATCGTCAATCTAAACCCTTTGCCGTATTATTCATGGTATTGAAGGCCGTATTTCGTTGGCTTTGTTAACGGCGTTAATTCATTATGACGCGCTTCCTCATAAAAGTCGAACTTAGTCAGATTCTAGGAACCAGTTGTTAGACTATAATAAACGCTCACGCAAAGTCGCAAAGGAAAAATTTCTATTTTGCATCTTAGTTTAGCAAAAATGAGGCTTTTTATGACGTTTCGTTCGTTATTTATGATGGGTATTGAGGTGGTAAATGGATGAGGCACTAAAGGAACAGCTTCGGCGGGCCTATGATTCGCGGGCTGAGGTGCGGAACAGCAAAACGATTGCTGATTGGCGGGCGGGGCCGCGTGATGATTTTGCTGCGCTATTGAAGCGGGAGGGAAAACGAACGATATTGGAGCTTGGGTCGGGGCCAGGGCATGACGGCCGTTATTTTCAAGAGCTGGGCTTCGAGATACTCTGTACCGACCTCTCTCCCGAACATGTCCGCCTTTGTCAGGAGAAGGGGCTGGAAGCTAGGGTGATGGACAATACCCAAATGGATTTGCCGCCTGTCTCCTATGATGCCGTGTATGCGATGAACAGCCTGCTCCATTTGCCTAAAAAGGATTTACCGACCGTTCTTGACAACATCAAGCGTGTCCTCAAGCCAGGGGGATTGTTTTTCTTGGGCGTTTACGGTGGCATTGATTCTGAGGGTTATCATGATGATGATGTTTATGAACCGAAACGGTTTTTTGCACTCTATTCCGATGATAATCTGAAACAAATTTTAGACGCCGTTTTTCAGTTAGAATCCTTTACGGCCGTTCCCTATGAAGGTGATAATCCTGATATGCACTGGCAAGCGGCCGTTTTGCGAAAAGTTAGTTAACTTGTATGAGTTATATGAGTAGGAACGAATGATGATAACAAATGCCATCACCCGAAAACCTGGGTTTAATTGTGCGGCTGGAATGACAACGGCCGATTTAGGTCAACCTGATTACCAACATCTCTGCGGCCAGCATCGAACCTATATCGACGCTCTTCTAACACTTGGCCTAGATGTTGTTACCCTTGACCCATTATTGGATTTCCCGGACGCTTATTTCGTCGAAGATGTTGCCGTCGTTACGCCAGAATTGGCGGTCATTACTCGGCCAGGTGCGCCTTCACGGCGGGGGGAAACGGCGGCAATGAAACCAATCTTGGGCCAGTACAAGCCGTTGGCCTGTATTGAAGCGCCAGGGCTGTTGGAGGGGGGTGATGTAGCGATTATCGGCAAGCATGTTTTTATTGGGTTGTCGGAACGGACAAATGAGGCTGGGGCGGTGCAACTCGGCCGTTTTCTAGAGCCACAAGGGTATAGCTGGTCAACGATTCCGGTCGGAGAAGGGCTGCATTTGAAGTCGAGTGTGAATGTGATAGGGGATAATACGCTGCTTTTAACGGCCGATTTCGCAGGCAGACCAGAGTTTGAGGCCTATGAGCAGATTGTAGTAGATGAGGACGAGGCATATGGGGCCAATTGTTTGGAGATAAATGGAACGGTTTTGATGGCGGCGGGATTTCCAGGGCTGCGGGCCAAGTTGGAGCGGTTAGAACGGCCGATTATTGAGCTGAATATGTCCGAGTGTGAGAAGATGGATGGGGGCTTAACCTGTTTATCGCTCCGGTTTTGACCGTAAATAGTCCGATAATTACTTTGTTGAGAAGATGATATTTTCTTTTTTTCCATTATAATCAAATAGTATGTTCATTTCTTTATTAAAAAGAGAGGGATGAAATTATGGATAACGAAAGACAAATATTAAGTGAACTACTTGAACAGGCCATTCTTGAGAGCGGCGATAACATTTCACTTGCATCCACTTTACAGTTGTCTATAGGGGAGTTAGCTGAAGCGTTTTCTGAGAAGGCTGACCTATCCATTGAAGAAGCAAAAGGCTATCTTCATGGCTTTTTCGATGTACTCATCCTGTTGGGGGCCGTATGTCACAAAGATTCCGAATATGTCCTCTTTGAAAACAAAAGTCAGAGAGCGGCAACGTTAGCGATTATTCATTCTATTCAGGAAGGGGTCAACAACCTCTTCAATTTTGGAAGTGCTGGGGAAATTGATAACCCGGTTTATGGCGCCTGGCTCTTGAACGAGCTAGAGATGCGTCGAGAAATCTTAAATGTCGAGCGGTCGCCTTCTCGCGTCCAGGAATATGTGGTCATTCTCGTCAAAGCTATGCTGCGAGGTAGACCTGTCATTTTATGTCAACATGAGGGAGATTATGGGTGGCGTAAATATAAGTTGATTGGCGGTCGGCTTGACCCCAAGGACAGGGGAAATCCTGATATTGCCGCGTTGAGAGAGGTTAGAGAAGAAGTTCAATTTAATAGAAGACAGGCCAAGAAAATTAGATTGAAACCGTTATCGCCAACACCCCTTGAATATTCAGAAATTAGTCGAAGCCTGGGTGCTTATACGCGCTACAAAGTTCATGTATATGGTTGTTCTTTGGTTCTTCCTGTTGGCTGCCTTAACGAAGAATTTAAGGGCGAGAAAGGTCGCTTTACAAAATGGATGCCCGTTGAAAAAATAGATTCAGGGAATGATGATTTCCCAGAGTCCTATGTGCTAGATCAGATAAAAGAAAACGGCTGGTTCGACCTGGCTCCGGTTAGCACCAATCAACCGATTCGAGAATTAAGAACGATTCAAATTCAAGATAATATTTTTTCACTGTTTTCTTTCGAAGAGATAAAACAATTATGTTTTGTCTTAGAAGTGGATTTTGATGAACTAGAGGGAACTGGCAGGCGGGGAAAAAGTAGAGGGTTGGTAACCTACATGGACATGCGTGACAGACTAGAAGTCTTAGTTGAAGAGTTAAGAAGACAACGCCCAGGCATACAGTGGTAAAGGGTATTTAACGACTGTCCATGGCCTGGTTTCAGAAGGAGATTACACTCTCCGCATACCCTCGTGGGTTTCATCTGGTAACGGCCGAGATTCTTAAGCATTTGCCCGAATTGAGCGCCTATCGGGTGGGGCTGGCCCATATATTTATTCAGCATACATCGGCTTCGTTGGCCTTAAATGAGAATGCAGACCCGACAGTGCGGGGCGATATGGAGCGGCATTTTCGAGAGTTGGCCCCGGAAAACGCAGCCTATTATCAGCATACTTATGAGGGGGCGGATGATATGCCGGCGCATATTAAGGCGGTGTTGTTGGGGAGTTCGTTGACGTTGCCGGTGAAGGACGGCCGATTCCATCTAGGCACCTGGCAAGGCATCTATCTTTGCGAACATCGGGAGCGGGGCGGGCGGCGGCGGTTGGTGGTGACGTTAACAGGTGAGGGATAATTTTTCTAATAAATGGAAAGGATGGTGGCCTGTCGCACCCTGATAAGGTCTATCCGAGAGCTAAGCTTTGGGAACTGATTTGAGACTTTCCAATATCCTTAGAACCCCCAACCCGGCAGCCCGTCCCGTCGCCATGCAAGCGGTTAGTAGGTAGCCGCCGGTCGGGGCTTCCCAGTCGAGCATTTCGCCAGCGCAGAAGACACCAGGTAGGGCGTGAAGTTGTAAATTGTCGCCCAGGGCAGGAAAGGGGACGCCGCCAGCGGTGCTGATGGCTTCTGCGAGGGGGCGGGGTGGGCCGATGGGCAAGGGTAGATTTTTGATAAGGGCTGCCAGGCGGGCCGGGTCATCGAGGTCACCGGGTTTGGCGAATTCGCGCAGCAGACCAGCTTTGACCCCAGATAGGTTGATTTGCCGCCGCCAATGATTGGCCTGGGAATTGGAGCCGCGCGGCCGAGCTAGGCGCTCTTGAAGCTGCTTTTCAGAGCGGTTTGGGGCCAGGTCGATGAAAAGGGTCGCCTCACCATTTTTTGTATAGGTTGTTCGCAGCAGGGACGAAGCGGCATAGATTAGACTCCCCTCAACGCCATAATCGGTGAGGATAAATTCGCCTTGTTGATGAAAGGTTGGGGCGTCATCCGGCTTATTTTGGTAGATTTTTGCAACGACCGATTTTAGCGGCGTTCCCGCAAAGCGGGTTCGCAAGTGGTCGCTCCATTGAACGGAGAAGCCACAGTTGGTAGGTTGGAGGGGGGCAATTGGGATGCCATGTTCGCTAAGCAGCGTTGTCCAACTGCCAGTGCTGCCGAGGTTGGGCCAACTGCCGCCGCCGAGGGCGAGAACGGTTGGCTGAGGCGGGACAATTATGTCGCCCGTAGGGGTGTTGAAGTGGAGACGGCCGTTCTCATCCCAGCCAAGCCAGCGGTGTCGCATGTGAAAGGTAACGCCACCCTTTCGGAGCCGGGCCAGCCAGGCGCGGAGGAGTGGGGCAGCTTTCATGTCGGTCGGGAAGACCCGCCCTGAGGAGCCGATGAAGGTGTCGAGGCCTAACTCGGCCGTCCATTGACGCAAGGCATTTGGGGGAAAGGTTTCGATGTATGGGGCGAGTTCGACTTGTCGGTCGCCATAGCGGGTCAGGAACTGGGCCAGTGGTTCGGAGTGGGTCAAGTTGAGACCGCCTTTGCCAGCCAGCAGAAACTTACGGCCAACGGAACGCATACCGTCATAAAGGGCGACCGGATGACCTGCGTTGCTGATAATTTCGGCCGCCATTAATCCGGCCGGGCCACCGCCGATTATGATTGCGCTGTGGGGTTGGCGTTTGTTCATATGTGTGGATTATACGTGGTTTGGGTCTGGTTGGGGAAGGAAATAAACAGGGTAATCGTTTTTTATTGACAAGTAGGCTCTTTGAATCATTAGCCCACCAAGCCCAATTTGAAAAGCTAGGGTGAAGTAGACAAATAGAGGCAGATTACCTTTTTGAGTTATGGGTGCGTTGGGGAATGGTTGGCGAGTCAGAGTGAAGAGGAGGGCGGTTTCTCCGGTGTAAGGCGCATCGGTCAGGTTGGAAAGGAGGCGGGGACCGAGGCGGGTGCCGTTGAGCAGGGGCCAGGAGACAGCCAGGGCTTGAGCAGTTAGGGGGTAGGCTTGGTCGAGACGGCCGTTTACTCGGGCTGCGCCGATGCCAAAGGCGGTGGCAGTCGTGCCGTAGCCTGCCACCACAGGGCCAGCGTCGACATCGAGAAACCATTCTTGGGCCGGAAGTTGCTTAGAAAGTTCGCGGTAGCCGACGAAAAAGGGATTTGTCTGCCAGAAATGTTGGTCGAAGGTGGTGTACCAAAGTTCGGCCGTTTCGGGCCACAATTCAGGTGCCCAAATAAGCATGTAGGCTATGCCGACCCCGCGTGCAGGGCCACGAGCGATCCCTGTATCGGCATTGGCAGTATAGGCAGGAAGGTTGGTGAAGGGGTCAAGTCGGGAAGAAGTGAAGGCACGACGGGCACGTTGGACGAATTCGGTGTGGTCACTTCCTAAGACGGCATCGGCTCGTTTGATGGCGGCAATGGCAGGAAGCATGTCAATTGAATAGTATTGGCCGGGGTAATCGTCTAGGAGGCCATAGGGAGAGGCGTCGATTTCGGCCGTTAAGGATTCGACCTGTGACCGCAAAAAGGGTTCATATTGCGGATTGTCGGTTAGCTTCTGGTAACTGGTTAGCCCGCTGATGAGCAGCATTCGGTAGAAGAGGTTTTCTTGGCGAAGGTAGTCTTCGCCCCAATGTTTTTTGACCCAAGTGGCGTTGTTGGGGTCGGCAATAAGAACGGCCGAGGCTTCTATAGCAGCAGCAGCGTAGACCTTTGGCGAGGCTTGAGCCAGGGCGAGGTCTTTTTCCCAAGCTTCTTGCAGGGCTTCAGTCGTCCAGAGGTAGTAGACAGCGCTGAACATGGGCCATTCAGTACCAGAGATGTTATTGATGTTGAGATTGGCGGCCGCAGCTGAAGTGACTCGGTTGGTGGCCCAGGCTTCAAATTTTGGAGAGAGAGAATGATGCCAACTATAAATGAAGGGTTGAATCGATTCAGGGGAATTGCGGAGTTGATTTAAATGGTAGATTGTAATGAGGGCTGGCAGGATGAAGAAATAAGTGGCTATAACAAATAGTAAAAAGGATTTGATTAAGGATAGGGGAAATCTGTGACGAATTACGCGAATGATATGGATTAACAAATGATGACCGGGCATGAACGTATTATCACATTAGTGGTTTTGAGCTTCAATGATTTGAGTGCCTGGCGTTAAGCACCAGGGTGTCATTGACATATTTGAGAGTGGATAAACGCTAGTTGATTGGGTAAGATAGAGCTATGTTTACCTATCGCGTAAATGAGGACATTTTGCTGCGTCTTCCTGAGATAACGGATGCGCCGACGTTATTCGCCCTATTTGAGCAGAACAGAGACCATCTCACCAAGTGGCAGGACTGGCCCAACAAAATCCAAACCCTAGAGGATTGTAAAGCATACATTTTGCGCCTCGCCGGTGAACATGAAGCAGGCAAGACCCTGGCCTGTCTCATCGTCTATCAAGACAAACCGGTCGGTATGTGTGACCTGACCTATATCGTCCCACCGCTTCGCAAGGCGGAAATTGGCTATTGGATTGCCAAAGATTACCAGGGGAGGGGCATTGTCACTCAATCGTGTCGAGGTCTTATGGCCCATGCTTTTGGAACCATGAACCTCAACCGATTGGCCTTAAAGTTCAAACACGTTAGTGATGACAACGAAAATATTCGGAGTCGTCGGGTGGCCGAGCGGCTTGGTTTCACTCAGGAAGGGGTCTTGCGGCAGGATGGCATGACAAAAGGGGTGATGATGGACATGGTGATGTATTCGCTCCTTGCCGAAGAATGGCGAGAGATGCAGAAGTCAGTGGGGTGATTTTACTTCTTCTTCAATAGGGCAGTCGTCTTTAATCAGCTAGTTTTTATAGGTGAGGAGACGTAGGGCATTGAGGACGACGATAATGGTGCTGCCTTCATGAAGGATGACGGCTCCGCTGAGTTCAATCAGGCCAGTGACAGAGGTTAGGATGAGAAGAGCGATAATGCCGAGAGCGATTGCGACATTCTGCTTGATGATGGTCCGGCTGGCCCGGCTGAGGCCGAAGGCGAAGGGCAGGCGACTTAAATCGTCGGCCATAAGAGCGACATCGGCCGTTTCCAGCGCCACGGCCGTTCCAGCCCCACCCATTGCAATGCCAACCGTCGCCGTCGCCAGGGCAGGAGCATCATTGACGCCATCACCGGTCATCGCCACCTGCCCGTGTTCGCTTTGAATTTGGCGGATGGCTTCCAGCTTTTCTTGGGGCAGCAGCCCGGCCCGAATATCCGTAATGCCGACCTGACGGCCGACTTCCCTGGCCGCAGATTCATTATCGCCCGTTAACATGACCAACCGTTCAACGCCAGCCTTTTTTAGTTGGCCCATCACTTGAGCGATGCCAGGGCGGGGGGTGTCGGCCAAAGCCAGCAGACCCAGAAAACGGCCGTCATACTGGATGATAGTGACGGTTTTGCCCTGTTTTTGTAATTGATTGGCCGTTTCTATGATGGTTGGTTCTAGTTCGCCATTGTCGAATAGTTTCAGGGAGCCGATTAAGATGGGACGGCCGTTTATCATGCTCTTAACCCCCCGACCATCTATATTTTCCAGGCCATCAACGGTGGGTAAGGGGCCAAGCTGCCGGGTTTCGGCCGCTCGAACGATGGCCTGGGCCAATGGGTGAGCAGACTGTTGTTCGACGGCGGCGGCCAGGCAGAGCAGGTCATTTTCGGAATTGCCGTTCAACGGCATAATGTTTGTCACTTGGAACGCGCCCTTGGTCAGGGTTCCAGTCTTATCGAAGGCCATCGTCTTAACTGTGCCTAAGTTTTCCAGATGAGCGCCCCCTTTGATAAGAACGCCATTGCGGGCGGCCTGGGCGATGGCGGTTAAGATGGCCGAGGGGGTTCCGATTGCTAAGGCACAGGGCGAGGCGGCCACTAGCAGGAGCATGGCCCGATAGAAGCTGGCTTCCAGGGTCATCCAGCCGAAAATGGGCGGCAAAATGACGACAAGACCGGTCAAAATGAGGACGCCGGGAACGAAGATGCGGGTAAAGCGCTGCGTGAACCGCTGGGTAGGGCTTTGCTCCGACTGAGCTTCGGAAACCATCTTAATAATCCGGTTCAAGGTATTGTCGGCTGCCAAAACATTTACCCGAACCTCCAGCGCGTTTTCGATATTGACCGTTCCTGCAAAAACCTCATCGGTCAACCCTTTGTTGATAGGTAAGCTTTCCCCGGTGATGGCGCTTTGGTCAATGGCGCTGCGGCCGTTCACGATTTGGCCGTCTACAGGAATCCTATCGCCGGGACGGACGACGACTATTTGGCCGACCTGGAGGGTATCGACGTGACGTTCGGTGATGGAATCGGCCGTTTTGACCCGTGCGATTTGGGGCATTAGTTGGCCTAATCCATTGATGGCCCGTTTAGCACGGTCAAAGGCGTAGCCTTCGCCGAACATGCCAAGATTAAATAGGAAGAGCAGGAAAGCGCCTTCGGCCCATTCGCCCAAGATAGCTGCCCCCAGGGCGGCCAGAACCATCAATAAATCGGTATCGAGGTGGCCTCTAAACAGGGCTGGAATGGCTCGGACGCTTATTTTGTAGCCACCAATGAGATAGGTCACAATAAAGATGGCTAAGACCATCCGCTCTGGCCAGGCAAAAACTGATTCGCCTAACCAGCCAACCAGAAATAGCAGACCTGTCAGGCCGATAATGACGAATCCCCAGTTTTGTCGCAGCGGTTGAGGAAGCAGGGCCAGGAGGGCGTTTGTTGGTTCCGGGGTGGCTTCTTCTGCTAATGTTGGGGCGCAGCAGCTATTTTCGGTGATGGTATTATCCATGTAAAACATGCTCCAGGCCACAGCGGAAGAGGTCGTTGATGTGGTTGTCATCGAGGGCATAGAAGACATGACGGCCGTCTTTCCTGGCCCGCACAAGGCGCATTTGACGCAGGTGACGCAGGTGGTGGGAAACGGCCGATTGGGAAATTTGAGCGACATCGGCCAGGTCGCCGACATTCATCTCGCCCTGTGTCAGGGCGGCGATAACCCGGATACGGCTCGTATCGCCCAGAGCGCTGAATAGTTCAGCCATCTGGGCGGCAGTGACTTCGTTTAGCAACAGCGCTTCTTTAATCATTTGATCACACCCTTCGTTGTATGTAAAAATCGTTAATATATGAACATATGCTCATATGTCGGCGATATTATACTTGATGATTCAAAGTTGTCAAAATGATTTAGGAAGCTCCTCAAAACACACTAACCCACCCACCCGGAACGACAAGGGGGATGGTTTATTGGTTGTTCATAAGAGTTTTGTCGCTTCAATTGATGGAAATTTCGGCCGTGTTATCATGCGAGGCGGTTAAAGTCTCAGTTTTTCATCGTTGAAATCCCTATGTTTTCATCTACCAAGTCAAGTCATATCTTGCTGCTAATTCTAATATCATTCGGGGGGCTGCTTCTTAATGGCTGGGATGAAGTTAATTCCGCGCCCAGCCCAACAGTTGCCCCGCCGCCGAACCCACTGCAACCACCGCTGGCCTCAGTTTTTCAAGTTCCTGTCAACGGCGTTCAGGTCAGCGCCAATGTCGTCTATGGCCAGGGGCTTCAGCGGAACAGCTGGAACGAGACAGGCGGCGTTCCGATAAACTTGACCTTAGATGTCTATCAACCGACCGGGGTGGCGGGATCACGGCCGTCCATCTTGCTCTTTCACGGCGGTGGCTTCCAGGGGGGTGGGGCAGATTTCCCCAATATGGTGTCAACCGCGACTTTTTTTGCAGGCCGGGGATGGGTGGTCTTTTCAGTCGACTATCGGTTGGCCGGAGATTATGGTAGTGTACCCTGGAATTGGCCTGTGGAACCAGGGCCAATTGTCTATCCCGCAGGACGAGATGCCAAAGCGGCCGTTCGCTGGGTTCATGCCAATGCCGCTGCCTACAACATCTCAACCGACCACATCACCGTCCTGGGCGGTTCGGCTGGCGGCATGTTGTCATTGATGTTAGGGGCCAGCGATGCGGGCGATTATCGGGATGAATTGGATGTAACGGCCGATCCAACCTTGTTAACGACCAATTTGAACGCCTCAGCTGCGGTGCAGACCGCCGTTGTCTTTTGGGGCGATGACACCCTGTTAGAAGGGTTAGAATCTTATGACGGCCGAAATCGGTATGATGCAGACGACACCCCAACCTTGCTAATTCACGGTCAAAACGATACCGTCGTTCCTGTGTCACAGGCTCAAATGGTCTATCAGACCTTGCTAACATTAGGCGTTCCAGTCGAATTTCACACCTTAACAGGCCAGGGCCACGCCGCTTGGGGGGCCACATTGGATGACGGCCGTGCCGTATTAGAAGCGGCCTTTGATTTCATCACAGACCAACAAGGGCTGGTCGTAGAGATGGGCTTCCAGACCTTTATGCCCTTGACAAACTAAAGTTGACCAGCCATTAATCAAAATTTTCAAGAATGCTTGCAACGAATTTCACGAATAACACGAATTTGTTAGACTATAATTCGCGAAATTTGTGTGATTCGTTGCGACTAGTTATTCAAAGGTTCTTTGTTTCCTACTTAAAGTAAAATCTATATCCTTTTTATACCCTTCCACTATGAGAGAGACATGGGCTAAAGCAGCCCATCAGCCTAAACTAGGCTGTGGAAAAAGCAAGGGAGCCGAGTTTTTATTGACGGAGCGCAACCATTCAGGTTGCTTTGGAACTAAGTATTGGAGAAAATGGAAATCGTAAGCGCCAGGTTGAGCAAAGTTAGCCCAAAGCCACGTTACCGGGTGCAGGTTGTAAAGGAAATAGTCTATGCCCAGGGGATGACGCGACCGAGCTGGGCTGCTGCTGGCGGAGAGCGTATGAATTTAACATTAGACGCTTATTGGCCAGAGACGCCACCCGGCCAACTGCGCCCAGCTATCATGCTCTATCATGGTGGTGGCTTCAAAGGCGGCCGTTCTGACTATCCAAACATGGTACACATTGCAGAATATTTCAGCTCGCGGGGCTGGGCGGTCTTTTCGGTTAACTATCGTTTAGTGAAGCATCATGGCACACTGCCAGCCAATCGGCAAGATGACCATTTCAAAGCGCTCTATCCAGCAGGACGAGATGCAAAAGCGGCCGTTCGCTGGCTCCATACCAATGCCAACCATTATCATGTCTCCCGAAAACATATTACCGCTTTTGGTGGGTCGGCCGGGGGGATGTTGGCATTAATGCTGGGAATGAGTGACCCAGCCGATTACCGCGATGAGATTACGCTGGCCGATGACCCCACCCTGGCAACCACGAATCTATATGCTTCGGCAGAGGTTCAGACAGTAGTGGCTATGTGGAGTGGTAGCAACTTGCTTGAATATTTGGGCGGTCAAGAGCGGTTTGACCAGAACGATACCCCAACCTTGTTAATTCATGGTAATCGGGACAAGGTGGTTCCGCTTCGTAAAAGTAAACGCGTTTTTCAAAAATTGCGTCAGGTTGGCGTGCCAGTAGATTTGCATGTATTATGGGGCCGAAGGCACGGGGCATGGAAGGCGAAGGTGAAAGACGGCCGAACCATCTACAAAGTAGCATTCGACTTTATAGTAGAACAGCAAGCCTTAAATATTTAACAACTGAATCACCGAACAGGGTTGTTTGTCGTTGAGCGCCATCTATTCAAAACAAACGGCTCTTTCCCGCGCCTACCGCCATTCATTAGATTTCACTTTCGGCGAAGTATTCTTGTAGGAGACGGTGGATGAAGATGTAGCCGCCGCCCACTTTGTGGAGGAAGACGAGGCCAGCAGCATGGTCGAGGAAGGGGGCCAGGGCGCGGGGGATGTCGCCCCGCTGCCAGAGGAGCAGCCGCAGGATGGCGTGGTTGAGGACGTTGAGGCCGCCGTAGGCCATGGCTGCGCCGAGGGCGAATTGGGCCAGCCGCCGCAGTCCAAATTCGGGGCCGGAGAGCAACGTTAGCAGCAAGCCCATGACGATGCCAAACAAAACGGCCGCACCGCCAGCATTTCGCAGCGACAGCCAGATGCCTTCATTGGGCCGACTGGTCCGCTCAAGTCGACTGCCGCGCAAGCCGCCGAACAGAGCAAAAGCCATGCCCACTTCGCCCGCCAAAGACCATTGCTGCCCGCCCGTAAAGCCAAACGCCTGTCCGCCGAGCAGACCAAGCGGTAATGCTAAAAGCAAGGCAGGCACGGCCGTCCTCAACGCCTGCCCCCAATCCCAACGGAGCGCTTCGACGGTGCGAATATCATCGCTGTAGGAACGGCCGAACACCAGGCCATGAGCCAGACCCAAACCAATGCCGTTTAGAACACCCCAGTAGAGCGAGGTGGCGATGCTTTCGGTCGGGTCGGCAAGCTGGAAAACGGCAGCCGTTAGCCCCATGCCGAGCAGTCCCACGCCGATACTGCGGGCCGGGTTGGGAATGGTGATTCGCCCCCTGAACAGCAAGATATGAATGAGGGCTAGGGCCAGCCCGAAGACGGCATTGATGGGGATGAAGCGGTAATCGAAGCGGTAGAGGGAGACGAATAGGCCCACCCCTAAGCCAGTTAGGAGCCGGGTTAGGAATAGATAGGCCCAGCGCCAGGGGCCAGCGGGCAGCCAACTGGGCTGCATCTGCTCGATGAGGTAAACGGTTTGGTGGTTGAGGTTCATTTGGCAGGCCAGCCAGGAAAGCCAGCTTGTAGTCTGTTCGGCCGAAAATGCGCTGCTTGCCACCCGCCGCTGGAACATACGGGCCAAATAGGCGCTGAAAAGCTGGCGGCGGTGGGTTTCAGCCGAAATGGGCTGGCTTGGTTCAGGGATGGTGATGGCCAGGTCGCTGCCGCTGCTAGACTGTTGATAGGCCAGGCTCATGACGCTTAACATCAAAGGGGATTGGGCCATCTCTGCCAGGACATCATCTTGCTGGATAGCTTGGCGAAGGCCGGACAAGCCATCGCCAGCCTGGGCCAGAAAATCATCAATCTGTTCGGCCGTCAGTGGTTGGAGCCGAACCGCGCCGCTGAATTTGAGGCGGACAGGGCTGGCTTCATAATCTTCAAGACGGCCGCAGACGACGATGCCTGTCAAGCCATGTTCTTCGCGGAATTGGTTGATGGCATTAATGCAGTTGGCCTGACAGAAGCCGGGCATCTCATCCAGGCCATCGAGCAGAAGGACGAGGTCGCCCCCTTCGAGCCACTTTTGACCCAGCGAGCGGGGAATTTGATATTTGGCCTGGAGTTCGCCAACGACCCATTGGGCGATGGGCGGCTGCTTTTCGGCCCAGGAAGCGAGGTTGAGGATAACGGGTAAAGGTTGGGCGCGGTTTCGTTCGGCGGCGGCAATCAACTGTTCGGCCAGGGCAATGAGAGTGGTTGTCTTGCCCGCTCCGGCATCGCCCAGGATGAGCAAAGCCCGGTCGGCTGCCTGGAAAACGCCTTCGATAGTGCCGTCTAGTTCGCCTGTTTGATTTTGGTAGTAGTCTTGGCCGACCGCGTCTTGCCAGGGATTATCAACGGCTTGGTCATAGGGTTGGCGGGTTAATTGGATGAGTCCGGCCTGGTCAGCCGCTTTAGCCAGCACGCCTTGAACCCAGAAACGGCCGACTTTTTCCAACAGGATGAGTTGGTCGCTGCTCCGTTTGGCCGCTCGTTTTGCTGGCGGTGCAGATTCTGAACGGTCGTTGTCTGCTGGCAGGGTATGGGCGCTGGTTTGAACGGGTAATGTTAGGTTGGGATTGTCTGATAAGTCGGCCGTAATCAACTCTAGCGTGGCCCCAACTTGACGGGCGCTGGCGAGGCGTTGGTCGCGCTCTTTTTCTAACATCTGGTAGATGAGTTGGGCTAGCTCTGGCGGGGTATCAGGCCGCAGCCAGGTCAAATCAGGCACCTCTTGGGTCAATATGGCGTTGAGGGTGGCGCCCATGTTGTCGCCGACAAAGGGCGGACGGCCGACAAGCATCTCGAACAACACCACCCCTAAGGCCCAGATGTCGGTACGGTGGTCAAGCGGTTCACCGTTGCAGGCTTCGGGGCTGAGATATTTGACGGTGCCGACGACGACATCGCTGTGGGTCAGCCGAGAGCGGTCTACCATGCGGGCCATCCCGAAATCGGTTAGGCGCACGGCCCCATTATCGTCGAGCAGGATGTTAGCAGGTTTCAGGTCGCGGTGGATGATACCGACGTAGTGGGCGCGGGCCAAAGCGTCCGCGAGTTCAAGGCCGATGGTCAGCGCCTTGGCAATAGGGAGTTGGGTTTGGTGGTCGAGCAGGTCTTGAAGAGAGCCGCCAGAGGCGAAACCCATGACGAGGAAGTATTGGCCGTCTATCTCTTCGGCGGCGAGGAGTTGGACGATGTTGGGGTGGTTTAGCTGGGCCAACGCTTCGCCTTCCCGCAGAAAGCGTTCGACGACCTGGGGGTTGCGGCGGTGGACATCAGCTTTTAGGATTTTGATAGCCACTGGCTCTTCGGTCTCAATATCAACGCCCAGATAGACATCGCCCATGCTGCCCTGCCCAATAAGGGCGGCCCGGTTGAGTTCGGTGGCGAAACGGCCGTTGATGATGCGGGTGTCGGACATGGGGTATAGTCTAGTTTGTTGTCGGGAAAAAGGCGAGTAGGGAGAGGAATAATGAATAAAGAATGGTGGTAAAGGACACCGCTTGAATTGTTATTCGAGCGGGGTTCGGCTTGGGCGACCAGAAGGATATGCCTTTACCTATGACAATACCAAGTTGATATATTGGCAGAGCGATAATAAAATAATCTGCTCATGAATAGCAAACGCTCAAACCTCGTTGCTATCTGCTGCCTATTGTTGATAACCATTGTCTGGGGGTGGCCGCTTCTCCGTGAACTGAAGACGGCTCTGCCTGGGCCGCCGACCTTTATTGATATTACCGAATTTATCTGGAACACGGGTTGGGTTCGTCAGGCGCTGACCAGTGAGGCCAGTTTGTTTGAGACGAAGGCCCTACTTGTCCCTTTTGAGTCGGACTTGCGTCTTAATGCATTTGGATTGCTGATAGGGTTGATGGCTTTTCCACTGACGGCCGTTCTTGGGGTTGTGGGCGCTTATAATGTCGTCGTGCTGCTGACGTTCTTCTTGAATGGCGCGGTCGGTTATGCCTTTTTGCGGAGTGAGGTGGGTGATTCTAGGGCGGCTCTAGTTGGGGCGACCTGGTTTATGCTAAGTACGCCGGTGTTGGGGCAGATTGGAAACGGCCGTGCTGCATTGGGGGCGATGTGGATTGTTGCGGGGGCGCTGTGGGCGTTGAAGCGAACGCTTGACCGACCTCGGCCTTTGAACGGTTTGTTTCTGGGGCTGTTTCTGGTCGCGGCTTTGCTCACTGATTTCCACATTTTATTCATATCCGCTTTGTGGCTGGCGCTTTACGGCGCATACCGCGTTTTCATTGTTCGGGAGGTTCCCTTAGATAGGTCGCGCCTGTATGCGCTTGGTTTGGCGGGGATGGTTGTTTTGGTGCCTTTTACGGCCGTTTATCTACCTGTCCTGACGGGCGTTGAAAGCGCGGGGTATCCCAGACCAGGCTTTAGCAGCATGGCCTTTTATTCGTTTCAAATCCAACATTATTTTACGCCGTCGCTCTGGCCCTTGGTGGTTGGTGGCTTTGAACTAGTGATTACGGCCGTCCTGGCCGTCTTCCTCTTTCGTCGTCGAAGGGGTTATCTTGTCTGGCTGTTGGGCGCGGCAGTTTTTTTGCTCTTGGCCCTTGGCCCCTATTTGCAACCGACAAAGTTACCGTTGCCCTTTGCCGTGCTCAGTTTATTAGAACCATTGCGACAGTTTCGTACCCCATCGCGGCTGACCCTGGCCGTTGCGTTTGGGCTGTCAGTTGTTGCTGTCTATGTCCTGGCTCATCTGATAGCCCGAATCCGGTCACGAAAGGTTTTAATAGCCATCGTTGCACTCCTCATCGGGGGAAAATTGGTGATGACGCTGGTTCAAAATCCGTTTGTCATACAAACTTATCCAACCTATGAATTTTATGACCAAATTGCAACTGAAGCGGGGGATTTTACCTTGTTGGAGGTGCCGTTTGGGGTGCGTTCTGGGCTGGAGCGGATTGGCAGCGGTGGCGAAGTAGTTCAATATTATCAACACATTCATGGCAAGCGTTTGATTGGTGGTAGTATGGCCCGGGTTCCTTCGGCCGTTTTTGAATTTTACCGTCAACATCCTGCGTTGCTGTTTTTGAGCGGTGAAGAAACGGCCGAAACTGAGGATAAATTATCTGAGGATTTACTAACGGTTCTGGCATGGTCAGAGGCTGGTTATGTGTTGCTGCATCGGTCTATGTTGGATGTTGAAACGGCCGAAATGATGGAACGGTTTTTGGACAATCAGCCGTCGTTGGCTCGGTTGGGAGTTGAGGATGATTTGGTTATCTATCGGGTTGAAAGATTACAAAAATGATTCACGCAAAGACCCAAAGAATAGAAGTTTTTCTTAGCGACTTTGCGTCTTTGCGTGAGATTTTTCTTTTTTAGATGATAACTTGATCGCCCACCCGATATAAATCGCCCTTGACAATACGGCCGTGCCTTGCTAAACTCCTCAGCGTTCAAAATAAAATATTAATTTTGGGCCAGGATGCCCACCAAAGCAGATGTCTTCGCGTCTCTTTTGGTGGGCATTTTTTGTTGCCCGCCAATCAAAAAAGAAGGAGTAGTTTTATCATGGCAGATTTTGCAAGTGTGACCAAATTGATTGAAGAGAAGGGCATCGAGATTGTAGATGTGAAGTTCACTGACCTGTTCGGCCAGTGGCACCATTTCTCGATGCCCATCGAAGCGTTTGATTTGGAGATGGCTTTTGAGGATGGCATGGGCTTCGATGGCTCTTCGATTCGGGGATTCCAATCTATTGAAGACAGCGACATGATTTTGCTGGCGGACCCGGCAACGGCTATTGTCGACCCCATCTGTGAAGCGCCAACATTGAGCCTGGTTTGTAACATCTTTGACCCGTTGACGAAAGAGCCTTATACGCGAGATTCGCGCTATGTAGCCCAAAAAGCAGTTGACCATCTGCTGGCGACAGGCATTGCCGACCAGGTCTTCGTCGGCCCAGAAGCGGAATTTTTTGTCTTTGACCAGGTGAAATATTCGGCGGGGGAATATTCGGCCGCCTATCAGGTGGACAGCATTGAGGGGCCATGGAATTCGGGCATCTTTGGCTTTGGTCATTCGGTGCCGCATAAACGGGGCTATTTCCCGGTTGCGCCCTTTGATACCTTGCAGGATTTACGGTCAGAGATGTGTCGGGTCTTGATTGATTCGGGCATTGATGTGGAAGTCCACCATCATGAAGTTGGAACGGCCGGACAGTGTGAGATTGACCTCAAGTATGACGGCATGGTGACGATGGGGGACAAGATGCAGTTGTACAAATATGTGGTCAAGAATGTGGCTAAGGCGGCGGGCAAGACGGTGACGTTTATGCCAAAGCCAATTTATGCGGACAATGGGTCGGGGATGCACACCCATATGAGCCTTTGGAAGGATGGCGAGCCACTGTTTGCCGGGGATGAGTATGCTGGATTGAGCGAGATGGCCCTCTATTTTATTGGCGGTCTCTTGAAGCACATTAATGCGCTGCTGGCGATTTGCGCCCCGACGACGAACTCATATCGACGGCTGGTTCCGGGCTATGAAGCGCCTGTGGTAGTGGCATATTCAGCCCGAAATCGCAGTGCGGCCGTTCGTATTCCGATGTATTCCCATTCGCCAAAGGCCAAGCGGGTTGAATTCCGCTGCCCAGACCCGGCCGCGAATCCATATCTGTGCTTTGCAGCGATGTTAATGGCGGGGTTGGATGGCATTAAGAATAAGATTCATCCGGGTGAAGCGGCCGATATTGACCTGTTTGATGAGGAAAATATCTCAAAGGTGACAATGACGGTTGGCAAGTTGAATGAGGCGATGGATGCTTTAGAAGCCGACCATGACTTTTTGTTGGAAGGCGGGGTCTTTACAAAAGATTTGTTGGATGCCTATATCGCTTATAAGCATGAGACGGAGATTGGGCCAGTTAGTTTACGGCCGCATCCGTATGAGTTCTTGTTGTATTATGGCGTTTAGGGTGCATCGCAAAATGGAATAGCAACGCGGATGGTCGCAATCTGCGGGGCGGATTTTCGGAGATTTTTCTTGTTGATTGTGACAGGTTTTCAGAGGTTCCATCTTTTATGAAGGTGGAACCTTTATCTACTAATTTAGGTTTGAATCTAGGAGTGTGATGAAAACGGCTGGGGTTAGAACTCGGATGCCTGCGTATTGACCAACATCGAGCAGGTGGCGGTCACCGCTGACGATGTATTGAGCGCCGCCAGCGATGGCACATTCAAAGTAGCGATTATCGGATTTATCAGCTTCGATGATTGTTAAAGATATTTCTGGTTCGACTGAAACGCCATTCTTATTTAACAACTTTATAAGCTTATCCCGATTTGCTGGAATTAAAGGATATTTTTTTAGAATTCTTTCATAACCTGTTACACGAATAATTTCATCAATCATAGGTTGTGATATCAATAACTCGAATTCTCCAGCGAGCCATTTATCCATAATTTTTGCTGGATTGCCTTTAGTGGAAATTATCGAACTAATAAAAATGTTAGCATCAAGAACAACTCGCATGAGATTAATCTTGTGGGTTTGGTTGTTTTCTAACAGCTTGTTGGGCTTCGAGAACATCACTCATGACTTCATCAGGATCTATATCAACATAAGCTGCTCGTATTTCGCCAATTAGGTTAATAAGGTTTTGTCGGTCACTTTTCCAATTTTCATAGATTGTGAGAGGAACGATGGCGACGGCTGGTTTCCCGTGTCGGCTTATGACGTAATTTTGACCTTGATATTGGACTTCGTCTACAATGGTGCGAAACTCGTCTCTGGCTTTTGTGACATTGATTGTTTTTTCCATGTGATTCCCTCTAAGCTGAAAATATGTAGATTCTGTACGTTCTGTATATTATATACATGATGGGCTTGTTTTGTCTATAGGTTGAGTGGCTGAAGGGTTGAAGGAGCGCGGGCATCCTGGTGGCTGCTGACGGTCAGGATGCCCGCGCTCCTTTAGCTACCAACAACCGTTTCGCCTACTCAGTGGTTTGATGGTTGGAGGAGCGGGAAGGATTGTTCATGGATGTTAACCGGTTGTGAATACAATAGGGAAACCCGTTCAGAATGACAATCGGTAGAATATTGGAATTTGAATTTTATGCTGACTTCTAAGGTACCGACACGGCCGAATGCCATTGCCGCCCTCCGAGAGATGGCGCGAGCGTTGTCGGCGGCCTGGGATTTGGCAACAACACTGGATTTGATTGCTCGCAAGACGACGGAGGTGATGCACGTCGATTCGTGTACCATCTATCTGTTGGATCCAGATGGGGAGAATTTGCGGCTGATGGCGACGACGGGGTTGGCTCGGCGGGCGTTAGGGCGGTCGGTCTTGAAGATTGGGGAGGGGATGACGGGTTTTGCCGTTCGGAGCAACCAACCAATCTATGCCGCTAATGCCCGTGAAAACCCCCATTTTAAGATGGTGGATGGGGCCGAAGAGCTGAATTTTCGGTCGCTGTTGGCGGTGCCCATGACGATTGAAGAACGGCCGATTGGGGCGCTAAATGTTCAGACCATTGAGATGCACGACTATACCGTCGGGGAGATTGAGATTATTTCCTTGATTGGTGATTTAGCGGCGGGGGCATTGGCCAAGGCCCAGTTGTATGACCGCCAAAAGCGGCAGTTAGAGGAGTTGGAAGGGCTGGCCCAGGTGAGCGAAGCGGTGACGTCTCCCCAATATTTGAATGATATTTTGGATGTGGTCACGACGATGGCGGCCAGGATGATGGATGCGGCCGTTTGCTCTATCTTTTTGTTGGATGAGAAGGGAGCGTTTCTGAGGCTGCATTCGGCCCGCCACACGACGAAGCAGTATAGTCCCCGGCCACCGTTGGAAGTTGGACAGGGGGTGGTGGGGTTGGTGGCGGCTAGTGGACGGCCGTTATTTATCCCTAATGTTCAACAAGACGCGCGATATTTAGGCAAGGAGCGGGCAGCGGAGGAGGGGTTGGTCTCGCTGTTGTCCGTGCCGTTGAGCGTTCGTGACCGGGTAATTGGGGTTTTGAACTGCTATACAGACCGGGAGCGAGAGATTCCAGAGAACCAGCAGGCGTTGTTTATGACCTTGGCGAACCAGACGGCGTTGGCGATTGAGAATGCGCGGTTGGTGAGTAATGCGGCCGTTGTCCGAGAAGTCCACCATCGGATTAAGAACAATTTGCAGACGGTGGCGATGTTGATTCGCTTGCAGCTTGGCAGCGCGACGCCGGAGGCGCGGCAGGTTTTGCAGAACAGCATTACGCGGGTGCATAGTATTGCGGCGATTCATGAGGTATTGTCGGAGCGGGGGTTTCGGTTGGTGGATTTGAAGGAGGTGTTGAGCCAGATTGGACGAATGACGGCCGAAACGATGGCGATTCCAGGGCAGAATATCGTTGTTGAGGTGCTGGGTGAGTCGTTGTTGATGCCGACGCGGGCGGCGACGAATGTGGTCTTGGTCGTGAATGAACTGTTGCAAAATGCGCTGGAACATGCCTTTGTGGAACGGCCGTCTGGCTCAGTACAAATCTCGATTGGGCAAGCGCTGGAAGAGCATCTGATTTTAGTGCGCGATGATGGGGCAGGATTGCCGGACGATTATGAGCGGGGGTTGGGGCTGGAGATTGCAGAGACATTGGTGGGTGAAGAGTTGAACGGGCGGATTCGGTTTAATCGGCTGGAGCAGGGGACGGAGGTTAGTATAAGGTTTCCGAGGAAGGGGGAGGCGGGAGAGGGAAAGAAATAAATAGTTGTTGAATGGTTAATTGGAAGTATGGATACTTCTCTAGTAGAATTCGACGGTGTACCAGTTAGCATTTGATTTTTGGAGGAAAAATGGCCTGGAAACTGATTAAACAGGCATTGCAAGGGAATCGGCCACCGCCGAGAATGTGGCGGGCGCATGAGTTGAAGGACAGCTATGATGTCGTCATTGTGGGTGGCGGAGCGCATGGCTTGGCTTGTGCCTACTATCTAGCCAAGAATCATGGCATTACCGATGTGGCGATTATGGAGAAGGGCTATATTGGGTCGGGAGGGAGCGGCCGTAATACGACCATCATCCGCAGCAATTATTTAACACCCGAAGGCGTTAACTTTTACGACGAGAGCGTCAAACTATATGAGGATCTATCGGCCGATTTAGATTTCAACGTCATGTTTAGTCAGCGCGGCCATCTGACTCTAGCCCACACCGATGCCTCAGTCCGCGTCATGCGTCGCCGGGCCGAAGTCAATAAGCTCCAGGGCGTTGATTCCAGTGTCATCTGGCCCGACAAAATCAAGGAGCTTTGCCCGCCAATCGACATTAGCGACCATCCCCGTTACCCAATTCTAGGGGCATTGTACCATCCACCGGGCGGCATTATCCGTCATGATGCCGTTGTTTGGGGTTATGCTCATCAAGCCGATGTGCGCGGGGTGCATATTCATCAGAAAACGGCCGTCACCGGAATAACGGTTGAAAAAGGTAAGGTCACAGGTGTTGATACCACCAACGGCCATGTCAAAACCGGGACAGTGCTGAATGCGACCGCAGGTTGGTGTACAACCATCGCCGACATGGCTGGGGTGCGGCTGCCGATTACGACCTTCCCCCTCCAGGCTTGCGTCACCGAACCGTTGAAACCCTTTTTAGATGTCATCATCGTATCTGGCAGCTTGCACGTTTACGTCAGCCAGTCCGACCGGGGCGAATTAGTCATGGGCGCGGCCGTTGACCCCTATGCCTCTTATTCGATGCGTGGCTCATTGGGCTTCACCGAAGGCATTGCCGGACACATGCTAGAACTATTTCCCATGCTGCGCCATGTTCGGATTTTACGCCAATGGGCCGGACTGTGCGATATGACCCCCGATTACAGTCCAGTCATGGGCAAAACGCCAGTCGAAGGCTTTCTGGTCGATGTCGGTTGGGGAACGTATGGCTTTAAGGCCACCCCAGTATCTGGCAAACGGATGGCGGAATTAATTGCAACCGGAAAAACACCTGATTTGTTACGGCCGTTTCGCCTCTCTCGCTTCAATGAATATGACCTGGTTGGTGAGAAAGGCGCAGCGTCCGTCGGTCATTAGATTGAAAGGTCACGCAAAGTCGCTAAGGGAAGTTGGTTTTTTGGAACTTATAAAGCTGACACGCTTCGTAAGGGCATGGTCTTAGAGGTATAGGATATGACCAGATACCCTCATGATAAAAGATTTCTTTGCGTCTTTGCGTGAGCTACATTTGAGGATTTGAGATGATACAGATTAATTGTCCCAACTGCGGAACCCGCAGCGCTCAAGAATTTCGGTATGGTGGCGAATATAATCCTCGGCCAAAACGGCCGTTAAACGTCAACGACCCCGATTGGGCCGATTACATTTACATGCGAGACAACAAAATGGGTATCCAGAAAGAGTGGTGGTATCACCGCGCTGGCTGCCAATTGTGGTTCTTGGCGGAGCGGCATACAAAGACGAATGAGTTTGAACGGACGTATTTATGGCAAAAGGCCGCCTAGAATGAATTTTCAGGCTAATCCAAAATGTATCTTAAACCAAGCTAATCTTACTTATGTCAACTCAACCTAATCGATTTATGTCAACCTATTTTAACAGGTTTTCTATCCTAGACGCCGAATTCATTCGGTGGCGACCCTAAGCGCCACTTATCAGGAACAATTATCTAAAATGTTCAACCAGACTTCTTCCTCAATCGACCACCATTTTTCGGCCATTAAGCTATCTGATTCGGCGTTCGCTAGGTATCCGGCGATTAATCGCTGGCGCAAGGCTGTTTGATGGTTTTCATCAGGAAGGTTCTTATTCTTTTTAGGCATTTTCATAGTATATCCTTCTCATATAGAAACCTAATTTATACCAAATGTGGATTGCTACCTTCGTGGTAATGACAGAATTTGAAACTCTTTTTACAAGGTTATCATATGAACGAAACAATTGTCCAAAAAAACGCTCGTTTATCCCCCAAAACGGCCGAACGCATCAATCGCATCAATCGCACCAAGCCCATCACCTTCACTTTCGAGGGCAAAGAGATTACCGCCTATGAAGGCGATACGATTGCTTCGGCCTTAACAGCGGCAGGTGTCCAGGTCTTAAGCCGCTCCTTTAAGTATCATCGACCCCGAGGGTTGTTGTGCTGTTCCGGCCATTGCCCCAACTGTTTGGTGCAGGTGGGCGACGAACCCAATGTCCGATCCTGTATGCGACCTGTAACGGCCGATATGCAGGTCACGCCCCAAAACGCCTGGCCTTCGCTCGATAAAGATGTCATGTCCCTGACCGCCTTGGGCGACCGTTTTTTACCAGTAGGCTTCTATTATAAGACCTTCATCCATCCCAAAGCGCTCTGGCCGACCTATGAACATTTTTTGCGAAATGCGGCTGGCTTGGGCCAGGTGTTTCCCGATACAGAACCAGGCGACTATGACAAACAGTATCTCCATGCTGATGTGGTTGTTGTCGGTGGCGGACCATCGGGCATCAGCGCCGCCGTTTCGGCGGCAGAGCAGGGGGCGCGGGTGCTGCTCTTTGACGAGAATCCTGAATTTGGCGGCCATGTCTTATTTTCGCATAGTGAATATGATATTGTGTCGTTATTGGAGAGACTAGAAGGCGTAACGGCCGAAAACGACCTCCAACTATTCCCTAATACCACCGTTTTGGGTTGGTGGGAAGAGAATTGGTTATCGGCAGTTCAGGGCAGCCGCCTCTATAAAATCCGGGCTGAAAGCGTTATCTTTGCCACTGGAGCCTATGAGCAGCCGCTGTTGTTCGATGGCAACGATTTGCCCGGCGTGATGCTAGGCAGCGGCGTGCAGCGGTTAATTCATCTCTACAGTGTCGCCCCCTGGCAGCAAGCGGTGGTGGTCACGGCCAATGATGATGGCTGGCGGCTGGCGGCTGATTTGCAACGGGCGGGGGTTGTTGTTGCCGCCATTGCCGACCAGCGCCTTGCCTCTGATAGTCCTTTGGTGGCTAAGATGAAGGCAGCCGGAACGGCCGTCTATTGGAGCCATACCATTATGGCCGCCGACGGCAAAGGACGGGTTGAAAAAGCCACCCTTGTTCCCGTTGACGACCACGGCCAGATTAGCACTGGGGCCAAACAAACAGTTGCCTGTGATTTGGTGGCGATGAGCATTGGCTGGACGCCGGCCAATGGGCTGTTGTATCAGGCGAACGGCCGTCTCGCTTACAACCATGAGCGGGAAGAGTTCCGGCCCGACTATCTGCCAGAAGGTATTTTCCCGGCAGGACGAGTGGCCGGAACCCATGATATTGAAAATGAAATCGTCGAAGGTACGTTGGTCGGTTTACAGGCAGCAGCCTATGTAGGCTTTGGAGATGGCCCGACCGGAGAAGCCTTATCCGACTTGGCAGAGCGAAAAACGGCCGAACCAAACCGCACCTCAACCCTGGTAAAAGTGCCGGGCAAAAAGAAACAGTTCTTGTGCTACTGTGAAGATGTGACCCACAAAGATTTACAGATTTCTATCGCCGAGGGTTACAACAGCATCGAACTGCTCAAACGCTACAGCACCATTTCGATGGGGCCGTGTCAGGGCAAGATGTGTTCGCTCAACACCATACATCTTTGCGCCAGGGAAAACGGCTGGACGATTGAAGAGACAGGTACAACGACCGCCCGCCCACCGATGAAGCCGGTCACGCTGGGGGCATTGGCCGGGCAGAATATGGAGCCAGTCCAACGAACGGCCGTCCACGATTGGCATCTCTCGCACGGCGCCAAAATGATGGTGGCCGGGCTGTGGATGCGACCAGAGCATTATGGGGATGTAACGGCCGAAGTCAAAGCCGTTCGAGAACGGGTCGGCCTGATAGATGTTAGCACCCTCGGCAAACTCAAAATAACCGGGCCAGGCGTTCCAAACTTGCTTGACAAAATCTATATCAACAAATGGCAGAAATTGGGGGTCGGCCGAGTGCGCTATGGCATCATGTGCAACGACGAAGGCGTGATAATGGACGACGGTGTCACGGCGAGAGTTGGCGAGCAGGAATGGTATACCACTACCACTTCCTCCGGGGCCAATGCCATGTATGAATGGATTCAATGGTGGCTGCAATCGGGTTGGGGCGAGAGCGTTCACCTGACCAATATGACCGAAGCTTACGCCGCCTTCAACTTGGCCGGGCCAGACTCCCGCGCCCTGCTTCAGGCGTTGACCAATACGGATGTCTCTAACGAGGCTTTCCCCTATATGCACAGTCGTCAGCTTGACATCAGCGGCGTTCCTTGCCGCGTGATGCGAATCGGTTTTACGGGCGAACTGTCCTATGAGATTCATTGTCCCTCAGGCCACGGCTTCTATGTTTGGCAGGCCCTGATGGCTGCTGGAGAAGCCTTTGATATTTTGCCGTTCGGCATTGAGGCTCAGCGGGTTTTGCGTCTTGAGAAGGCCCATATCATCGTCGGCCAGGATACGGACGCATTGACCGATCCAATTATGGCCGATATGTCCTGGGCGGTGAAGCTGGATAAGGATGATTTCCTGGGTCAACGGCCGTTAAGCCGCGCCGCTCAAGACGGCCCGAAACAAAAGTTAGTCGGCTTCAAAATGGTTGACCCCGTTCTGCCAGAAGAAGGTTTGCAGATTGTCACACCTGGCGAAAACGGCCGTCTTAACATCATTGGCTGGGTCACATCAAGCCGCTACAGCCCCACTCTCGATGAAAACATCGGCCTCTGCTGGCTGCCCGCAGAAACGGCCGAACAGCCCGGCACAGAATTTTTGATTTGGCGTGAAGGCGAGGGCATAAGAGCGGTTGTGCATCATGGGGCATTTTATGATCCTTCCAGTAAAAAGTTGAGAATGTGAAAAGAGGCTCACGCAAAGGCGCGAAGACGCAAAGGGGTTGTTGGAAGTTGGATTAGTTAGGTGAAGTTTGGGTATTGATTAGGGCATATAAGAAATTAAGAGTCAACATCATGTTTATTGAGTGAATTGTGGAAACATTCATATTGAGGAACCAAAAGGAAAATTCACAATTTTTCAGTCTTTGCATTTCCGATGTTGTGCTTTACATTGAATCTATACCCACAAACTTCCCTTAGCGTCTTTGCGTCCTTACGTGAGATTATTTAAGAGATTTCTTCAGGAATTTAATCTATGACAGAAAACGAAATCGCCAAAATAGTCGTTGACGCAGCCTATAAAGTCCATGTCCAGACCGGGCCTGGCTTACTCGAATCGGCATATGAGGCAATGCTTGCATATGAACTTCGCAAACGAGGTTTAGCCGTAATGCAGCAGGTTTCTCTGCCAGTTACGTATGATGAGGTTCAACTAGATGTTGGATATCGGGTTGATTTGATTGTTGAGAATAAAGTGTTCGTTGAATTGAAATCTGTGGAAAGGGTTATACCTGTCCATAAAAAACAACTCCTAACTTATCTCCGCATGGCAGACAAACGATTAGGCTTACTCATTAATTTTGGCGCATCGCGCATAAAAAGCGGCATCTCCCGCGTCGCCAATCGCCTATAAATCACCTTCCTTAGCGTCTTTGCGCCTTTGCGTGAGAATTTTTTTAGAGGATTAACGTATGACTAACAACACACCCGTAAAACAATCCCCCATTCATTCCCAAGCCCTCAAGATGGGTGCAAGATTCACTGAGGGGGCGGGCTGGGAGATTCCGGCTCTGTTCAGCGTCGCTGAGACAGAACTTTCGGCCGTTCGTAACGACGTTGCCCTGGCCGATGTTTCCGACCGGGGCAAGATTTTTGTTGAAGGACAAACGGCCGAATCCATCCTTGAATTACCCCATCCCCTGGCAGTGGGGCAGGGTGTTGAGCAAAACGACCGCTCCCTCTTTCGCCTCCGCCCCGACCAATTCTTCATCAGCACAGCGGCCGATGCCGCCGAGTTCATAACGACCGACTTAACCACAGTTGCCGCCCAAACAGCCGACCTCAATACCGTCACCGACATGACACACGGCCGTTCTCAGCTACTTCTTGTTGGCCCCAAAGCCGCCGAACTGCTTAGTCGCTTGTGTGGCCTCGATTTTCATGACGGCCGTTTTCCCAACCTCGCTGCCCGCCAAAGCAGCGTCGCCAAAACCCGCCAACTCATCCTCCGTCAAGACCTCGCAGACCTGCCCACATACGCTCTCATCGGCCCCCGCTCCCTCGCTGCCTATCTCTGGCAAACCACCCTAGAAGCTGGCCGCGACTTGAACATTCTCCCCATCGGCCAACAAACGATTGATACCCTTAGCTTAAACTCCTAAAATACTCACATACGACCGAACAACATTTTACCTATATTCATAAAAACCCCTTTGCGGCTTTGCGCCTTTGCGTGAGATTTTTTGCTAACCCAACTAGCCAACCACTGTTAGATAGGATAAAATCACAACCGAAGAGATTCTAGATTGACCCAACTACTGACTCGTGTCAATCACAACTAAATTTTGGTGTGGAGCTGCTAATTGAGCCAAACCCAAAGAAACAAGGGCAATCCGCACAACCCCATTAGGAGGAAAGATGCACCATAAAAAGCGTTACCTGCTGTTCCTATTGCTCATAGGTTTGCTAGTCCTGGCTGGCTGCCGCAATGACGGCAATGACAATGACAATGAGGCGGTGGCCGAGGCTACGGAAGTTGAAGAATCGGCCACTGACACGCCAGAACCAACCGACACCCCGGAACCGACGGACACGGCCGAACCAACTGAGACCCCCACCCCAACGGACACCCCGGAACCAACCGAGACCCCAACGTCAACCCCAACCGATACCCCGGAACCGACCGACACCCCAACCCCAACCGATACGCCAGAGCCGACCGACACTCCCTTGCCCACCTTTACCCCCGGCCCAACGAACACCCCGGCCCCAACTGTGCCGCCACCGCCAACCAACACCCCCACCCCAGACCCAGATGCTGTGCCAGAGGTCATTGTCCTCTTCTATCGGTCAAATCCAAGTGAAATATTAGGCACATTCCCGGTACGGCCGTTTGATGCCAACGCGCTCTATGGCAACATGTTGAACGTCCAATCTGGGCTGTTTGGCATGCGGGATGCTATTCCAAGAATTCAAGGCGGCGATGCGACCGCTTGTGCCGATTACATCGCTTCCTATGAAGGTGTCCTATTTAATGGCGTTTTCTACGACGACGTCCCCGGCGATTGGCAAAATATCCATGCTATTTATGTTCTATCCTTCATCTTCTCTTTAGATAGAACCCGCCCCGCCTACCTGTCCTGTGTCAATTCTGGCACAGTCGATGATTTCAATGCCAATCTCGCCTATGGAACCATTGACCAAACATTGAACATACTAAACCCAGCCATTGCCGAAGCAGGCGGTAAGCTGTAGAAGCAAAGGAATTTACTTAAACATCGAGATGGCAGCCACTTAAGGCGTGTGACTATTGATAGAAGCGGCTGTTACCCATATTGCAACAAAAAAGAGGCAGATGATTTAATCATCTGCCTCTTTTTGAACCCTTAATTTTTATGATTGCGGTTTATGATGAAGGGAAAAAATAATGGCAGCTTTTTTCCGTTTTAACACCGATGTTTGCTATGTTGAACGGCTAGGATGAATGAATGCCTTGTGAGCTGTGATGGTTATTAAATTGTATAGCTGCCATTTCCTAAAGTATAACTCTAAAAGTGTTTCAATAGTGTCACCCTTTCATCACATTATTGTGACATTTTGCACTATCACATAGGCCTGTGGTACCAGATTGTTATTCATCGCTGAGATATTTAATGAAGGATTTCACCAGAAGCTGAAAGGTTCCTCATTTGGGGTTGACGATGTTCGGTATGACAGGAGATTACAGTAAAAATATTTAAGAACATCATAAAATTTAATATAAATATTGTTAATTTTGATAAAACTATTGACAAATTGTTGAAAATCTTATAGTATTTCACCATCGACTTGAAATTTATTATATAAATATCAGAAAAATTGAGGTGGATGATGAAACCCTTTCGTTTTGAAGAATCGTTGGATGCTGTTAAAGGTATCATTGATGTGAATATTGAAACTGGCACGGTGGCAATTGAGCCGCATGAGCGGCCAGTTGTATTGGTTGAGGGGGAGGGCCATCGGGTAGAGGTCTCTGTTTCGCAGCACGAGGATGTGGTTTATGTGACCTCGGAAGATGAGAAGCAGGGAATTGGGAAGCTTTTCGGCCGTTTTAACGACCATCCTGAAGTGAAGATGATTATTCGGCTTCCGGCCCATTGTCAGGTGCGCTTGAAGACGGTCACGGGAACGGCCGTTATCGAGAATATCAAGGCTGAGGTTCGAGCTGAGGTGATTACGGGAACATTGACCTTGGCGAATTTGGGCGATGCTGTTGATGCCCAGGTGATTACGGGAACGGTTCTATATGATGGGGTGCTGCCAAAAACAGATAACCGCTTTAGCGCCACGACAGGTAAGGTGCAGCTTAATCTTGATGAAGCGCCCGATGCCCAGGTTCGACTTAAGACAGTCACTGGCCGAATTTTCTCCGACTTTGACCTGGCTGATAAAAAGCGAAACGGCTCGATGACGGGTGACCAATTGTCTGGCGTCATCGGCAAGGGACTTAATAATCTATGGGCCAAAACGGTGACTGGGACGGTGCATTTGAAAAGACGTGTTTCTGAAGTTAAATTAGAGAAGGAAGAGCTTGTCGCAGTGTAATCTAAGAAGTTCAACTTTTTGACAACGATACTTCTGGCGTAAAATGGGCAAAAGTTGAACTCCTTTACTATTTTTATGGAGATATAATATGAAAGACCCTCGAATGAAGGCATTGGCTAATATCATGGTGAACTATTCTACTGAAGTGAAGCCGGGTGATTGGGTGGTGGTGATGGGCAGCGTGATTACCTTTCCCTTGGTAAAAGAAGTTGTCCGGGCGGCCTATCAAGCAGGCGGCCATGTAGATACCATCATAAACAGCGGCGATTTGACCGAAATTAGCTATCGTGAAGGGAATGAAGACCAACTAAAATGGATATCGCCTTTGAGTAAGATGGTCACAGATGATGCTGATGTGATTATCAGCATTTCTGGTACTGAGAATACGCGCTATATGAATAATATTGATAGCAAGCTCCAGAAGATGCGGCAGGCGGCCAGCGCCGAGATTTTTAAGACCTTTGTCAACCGGGCCAGTCTGGGCGATGTGCGCTGGGTGGGGACCCAATATCCGTGTAATGCCTATGCCCAAGAAGCGGACATGAGTTTAAGTGAGTTCGAGGACTTTGTCTATGGCGCAACCTTTGCCGACCAACCGAACCCAATTGAATGTTGGCATGAGATGCACCACAACCAGGAACGGCTGGTCGAATGGTTGGCAGGCAAGAAAGAGGTTGTGGTGCGCGGGCCAAATGTTGATCTGACACTGTCGGTGGAAGGTCGGCCGTTTATCAATGGCGATGGCAAGAAGAACATGCCTTGCGGCGAGATTTATACCAGTCCGGTTGAGGATTCAGCTAATGGCTGGATTAAGTTCACCTATCCAACGATGCAAGGTGGCCGAGAGATTGATGGGGTGGAATTGAAGTTTGAAGACGGCCGAATTGTTGATGCCTCGGCCAAAAAGAACGAACAATATCTGCTAGAAACGCTCGACGTCGATGAAGGCGCTCGTTATTTGGGTGAATTTGCGATTGGCACCAACTTCGGCATCCAACAGTTCACCAAAAGCATCTTATACGATGAGAAGATTGGCGGCACCATTCATGTGGCTGTCGGTCGGGGCTTCCCAGAGGCCAATGGGGTCAATGAATCCTCGGTTCATTGGGACATGATTTGTGACATGCGCCAAGACAGCGAGATTTTGGTCGATGGCGAACTGTTCTACAAGAATGGTCAGTTTTTGGTCTGATAAAAACCATACTCCTCCAGTTATTAGAAACCGGGTTTTTGTCAAAAACCCGGTTTCTTTGTTTCCAAATCACGGTTGACTCATTGCCCTACGGTTTGATGATTGATTACAGTTGATTTATCATTACAATATAGGTAAGTAAGGAGATTGGTCACGATGATTGAATTGGATGTTTTGCAAAAAGAGCTTAAATCTTTGCCGAAAGAAAAGAAGTTGGCTTTAGCCCACTGGCTGCTGGATTCGCTGGCTGGCTCATCAAATAAGGATTTGCCATTAGTAGAAATCGTTAATGAAGATGACAATGATGAAACTGACCATCCATTGATGCGTTGGGCTGGGATTTTTTCAGGTGGACCAGGAGACACGGCCGAACGGGATGAGGAGATTCTGGAAGCAGAAATTGATCCAATCACTGGCTGGGGAGGCCGATGAGTTATTTGCTTGATACAAGTTTTTGGTATGCACTGCTGAATTCTCGTGAAAAACTCCATGAAACAGTCTTATCTTTAGCGCAACATATTGCTACTCGACAAAGGTCAGAGCCGATTGTAACCGTCACGCCTGTTACGGCCGAAGTCGCTTATTTAGTACGGCGTGATTTAGGGGTGGCTGCCTTGGCAAGCTTTATTGAAAGTTTAGTGGAACCGGACTATATATTAGTGGAACCAATATATGAGGATTATCGTCGTGCTGCAAAGGTTGTGCGCCAATATAGTGATGCTCATATAGATTTTGTTGATGCAGTCTTAGTCGTTGTGGCAGAAAGGCTTGAGATTAGCCGCGTGTTGACCTTGGACCAACGCCATTTCCGGCTGTTTCGACCCACCCATTGCCCAGCATTTCAGATATATCCTTAGAAAAAGAGACACGAAGTATAGGCAAAAAATTTGTCTAAATCGTAATATTGACCCCGTACTCTCGCAGCAGTTGACGAGCCACGACCGATTTATGGACCTCATCCGGCCCATCGTAGATGCGGGCGGCCCGTTCGTGCCTGGCCCAGAAGGAGAGGAGGGTGTCTTCGGTCAAGCCCAGCGCCCCATGTAATTGGATGGCCCGATCCAGAACTCGTTGTAAGGTTCCGGCGACGTAGAATTTGATGATGGAGATTTCGACCCGCGCCTCCCGTTGACCTTGTTGGTCAATTTTGGCGGCCGCATCAAGCACCATCAGGCGAGAGGCGTGGATTTCGGCCGCACTTTCGCCAATCCAGTGCTGAATGGTTTGGCGGCTGGCGAGCGGTTGGCCTGGGGACAGTTCTCGTTCGGCCGCTCGTTGGCACATCATTTCTAGCGCCCGTTCACAAATGCCAATCCAGCGCATACAGTGATGGATGCGCCCTGGCCCCAATCGCTCTTGGGCGATGGCAAAGCCGCCCCCTTCATGGCCCAAGACATTGTGCTGGGGAACGCGGCAATTTTCGTAGCGGATTTCGGAATGGCTGAAATAGTCGGCCCCGGCATCGCCCATGACGGGGATGCGACGAATGTGGTTGAATCCGGGTGTATCGGTTGGCACAATTATCTGGCTGGCCCGACGGTAGGGGCTGTCAGCTTCGGGGTTGGTGACGGCCATGACGATGGCGAAGGCGGCCCCATCGGCCGAACTGGTGAACCATTTGTGGCCGTTGATGATGTAGTCGTCGCCCTCTTTTTCGGCCGTTGTACTCATCCAGACCGGGTTGGAGCCAGCGTGTTCTGGCTCGGTCATCGAGAAGCAGCTTCGGATGTCGCCCTTAACCAGCGGTTGGAGGAACCGCTCTTGCTGTTCGGCCGTTCCGTGCGAGTGTAGGATTTCCATATTGCCGACATCGGGGGCTTGGCAGTTGAAGACATAATGACCGAGGGGAGAACGGCCGAGTGCTTCGCTGATATGGGCGAACTCCAGCAAGGAGAGGCCCATGCCGCCTAATTCTTCTGGCAGGTGGGGTGCCCATAGGTTTTGCAATTTAACTTGTTCGCGTTTAGCAGCTAAAAGGGGGAGCAGTTCAGAAAAGTTGTTATCCTGGAATAGTGGTTCTAAAGGAGAAAGTTCTTCTTCAATAAATTTACTAATCTGAGGCAAGATGTTTTGCACTCGTTCAGATGTAAATTGAATCATTCTCGTACTCCTAATAATTTAAATGTTGCCAAGACTTCATCAGCAGCTGCCTGGATTTCTACTGGTATGATGGCTTGCTCAAAATTTCGATTACTTTTGATGGCCAGGGTGAAAACAAGGCTACCTCTATTTATTTTGTTATTTGTCTGGTTGATTGTTTGGCAACCAATTCCTAGAAAACTGCATAGGATAAGAAAGGTGTACAGTTTCATTAACCTTGTACCAGATTGAGGATCTGGGGTAGGAGAACGGCCGAAGTCGCCATCGCTTCATTCCCATAAATAGTTGGGTTGCCTTGCCAATCCCCAAAATAACCGCCCGCCTCCTGGAGAATAACCGGAAAAGGGCTGCAATCCCAGACATTCATAATCGGGTCTACCATGACCTCCGCCCGGCCGGTAGCGACCAGGAGATAGCCATAGCAATCTGACCAACCGGCGCAATATCCGGCCGTTTTCTTCAACCGTTCCCAGGCGGCAGCACGGCCGAACTTCTCAAAGGTGGAGGCGTCTGAATGGGCCAGGATGCCATCTTCCAGGCGGGATGTTTGGGAGACTTGGGCGCGACGGCCGTTCCACCAACAGCCCAGCCCCTTGGCTGCGGCCAACATCTCGCCCATCGCCGGAAAGTGGGCCACGCCGACCTGCACTTCGCCCTCGATTTCCAACCCCAGCAACACCCCATACAGTGGCACGCCGCGCACAAAAGATTTTGTGCCGTCGATGGGGTCGATGAACCAGCGATGGGTGGCTCCGGTCGTTTCGGCCGTTCCAAACTCTTCGCCGACGATGGCATGATCGGGAAAGTGCTGTTCGATACGGCCGCGAATCAACCGCTCTGCCTCCCGGTCCGCAACGGTAACAGGAGTATCGTCGTCCTTGAAATCCGGCCGTATGCCCGTCTGGAAATAGCCCAACGTCAACTGCCCGGCTTGCCAGGCTGTTTCTTTAGCGAAGTTCATGTAATCTTGCAAATTGTTATTCATCATTTTTTAATGGCTTATGGATGATAAATGCTCGTTGTAAAGAATTTGAAATAGTAGGAAATGAAGAAATACGAAAGTCCGGATTTTTAATTTGCCATTCCTGAAAAGCGCTTTGGGGACCCAAATCCGGGTGTCCACGAAAAACATACCAATCATCAAAAATGATGATGCTGCCATCCACGAGTAAGTTTGTCAGAAACTCTAAAACTGGCACAGTTGAATTGTAAAAATCACAGTCAATTAAGGCAATGGCAACCTGAGATAGAGCAATCTCCTCTGCCAGTGAGGCAGATAACACCTCAGAAAACCATCCAGGCACGATTTTAACTGAAGACATTAGAACATCATGTTTTCCCAAATTCTCAACAAACTCTTTCTGAGTCGCGGCGAAGCCACCTTTTGAAAATTGTAGATAGACGCTATCTTTGTCTTTTGGTTGAGGTAATCCTTCAAAAGAATCAAAAGCAAAAAATTTTGTTTCCTTTGAAGTTTGGGTTATGGCTTGATAGGCCTGAACGAATGAACGTCCAGTATAGACTCCAAATTCACAATAATCACCCTCAATCGAATGCCGAGCTTTCCACCTTGCTGCATAATCCAGATAGGAAAGTTGTTGGGGAAGTGCGACTCTTCCCATAAATGCCCGAATTGGGAATATTAGCTGACGCAAGTGATATTTCATTTTTTGTTGGAATGATAATGGGTGCGAATTTCTCCAAGCACGAGAACGCCATTTTCGTTTCATTTCACACGACCTTAGTTATAAATGTTAGGATGTTTGCATAAAACGTTGCGATGACGGACTGACGGTGTTGACCCAGAATGAGGTTTGGATTTTCCCAATTTATTGTTAAAGAGGCAAAATACAGCTTGGGTCTTCGTTGCGGGGGTTGTTGACGTGGGTGCTGACCGGGTAGAAGGTCATTTTGTCGCTGGCGAAAGCCGTCATCAAGGGCTGGACTTCGCCGGGGTGCTGGGCGCCGGGGTCGAGCCAAAGGTCGTAATCTTCTGGAGCCAGAATGACGGGCATCCGGTTGTGGACGGGCTTGAGTAGCTCGTTTGGTTCGGCCGTTAACAGGGTGACGGACTCGATTTCGGAGCCGTCTGGACTTTGCCAATGTTCCCACAAGCCAGCGATGGCGAACGGCCGTTCATCCTTCATATGAATCAGCACCGGCTGCTTGCCACCATCGACCTTCTGCCACTCATAGAAGCCATCAGTTGGAACGAGGCAGCGACGATATTTGAAGGCGGAGCGGAAGGAGGGTTTTTCGGCGGCCGTTTCGGAACGGGCATTAATCATCCGCGAACCGATTTTGGGGTCTTTGGCCCAGCGGGGAATGAGGCCCCAATGGAGATGGGTCAGTTCTCGTTGGTTTTTATCACGGTTATAGCGAACGGCCGCAACGGGCTGGGTTGGGGCAATATTGTAGCGGGGGGCAAGTCGGGGCGTTTCTGGGAGGTCAAACAGTTCGGCAACTACTTCGCCGGGGGCAATTAGGGTAAATCGTCCACACATTTAGCTAACTGGTCTTTTTCGAGCGCTGCAATTGCGGTTTTTGTTGCTCCGATGCCGCCAGAAGTAGGTTTTCCCGCCGTTGTTCATGGTCTTGCGACTGCGTAGGGTTAGTTCACCGTTGCAACAAGGGCAGACGGCCGTTTTTGGCGCATTTGCACCTGCTTCAACTTTTTGTCCAGTCTCTAATTCGGCAATTTTCATAAATGTTCCTGGGTATAGCCCGAACTATTGGCAATAACAAACACGAAAGATTAAATATTTTACGGCGGCAAACATAGTGTACCGGATAATGCCAGAAATTTCCATGAATTTTAGGTGTATTTTTAGGTGCATTTTGGGAATGTGTCTAAATTGGTTGGTTATGTAAATTTTAAGGTAGGGTGGAAAACGGTACTCAGTAGTCAGTAGGCAGCTTTTGTCATTTCGAGCGGCCCATCCAAGACAATTAACCCCCAATAAAGCCCAGCGAGAAATCTTTCTTTCAAGCTCTGTCAAGTGCTTTGAAACGGCCGTTTCAAACCCATAGCAACCTACCGCCTGTTGCGTGAGTTTTTCCCTATTGGCAAATATCCCTTCACCTATTAGAATGAACAAGAAATCAACGGACTATTACCATTCGGGGGTAAGAATGACCGACCAGCAACCAATCTATGTAAACAACGAACTTTTCCTTGGCCGGGTGGAGGAGCAGGAAGCCTTTCGCCAACGGGCCTTACCAGCTGTCCTCAATCCGCCAGCGGGGGAAGAGCTGCCCTATATCATTTTGCTGCATGGTAGCGGCGGCATCGGCAAAACGACCCTGGCCCGTCGCTTTCGCAATATTGCCGAAACAGAACCGCCCTTTGAAGGGGCTTGCCAGACCTTGTGGATTGATTGGGAGACCGAGCGCGATAATGATGCTGGGCTAAGAGCGGGCCATGACCGCATCCGCATTGAAACGGTGCTGAGACGCATTCATGCCAACATTTTGTTGACCAATAAACGCTGGGAGAAACATTTCAAACGCTACCAGCAGTTGATTGAACAGCGGCACGAAGCGGAGGCGGCGGCCGAAAAAGCCCTCTCTGGGGGCGGCGAACGGGATGAGCTGGGCCGCAAATTGGTTGGCGTTTCAACCAGCGGCCTGGCAAAAGTTATTCGCCTGGCCCTGCCGCCTATTGGCGACGCGGGCGAGAAGATTGCCCAGGCATTTTTGGAGGCTGGGGTGACGGTCGGGGCCGAGCAAGCGGCCGTTTTGCGAAGCCAAATTGAGTCCCGTCTCAAAGCCAGACTAGACCCCAAGCAGTATCAACTGTACCTCAATCCCCAGGAGCAGTTATCCCATGCGTTGGGGGCCGGGCTAAAGCGCGTTGCTGCTAGTAAACCCCTGCTCGTCTTCTTCGATACCTATGAGGTTATCGACCGGGTTGATTTTTGGCTGCGCGTGTTGATGAAAGCGGCCGGGTCGCGGCTTTTGTGGGTGGTGGCCGGGCGGCAAAATCTGGTCAAAAGTCGTCGGGGGCCAGACGGATTTTTGCGGGGCTACGCCGATGAGTTTCCCCGCCGATTGCAAGATTATGATGTCCGCCAACTGGCCCTGGCTGACCTACAGGCCTACTTTGCCGATGCGGTGCCGGAACGGCCGTTATCCGAAGAAGAGGCGGCCGTTCTCAGTCAGGTCACGCGCGGCATTCCCTTGGCGATTCGAGAAGCCGCTGCCCTTTGGAAAAATGGGCTGTCTCTGGCCGACATTGCCGGCGACCTCACTGCGGACACCCCCCATCAAACCATTGTCAAGGCGATGACCGAACGCTACATGCGATACGCTATTGAAAACATCCCTGACCGATTGGCCCTCTATGCGTTGGCCCTGGCTGGCGGCAATCTGACGGTTTTACGGGCCATGCTGGCCCCTGATTCCAGGGCCGACCAAGATGATTTGGCTCGTCGCCTGACCCAGCTTCGGAACAGGTACCAGGCCGTTCATCGCGATAATGCTCGGCTGCACGACGAACCGGCCGACTTTCTCATCGCTTTCCTGCGCGATGAGGTCAGGCGGACGAGTGAGCAGATATTGCAGTTGAACAGACGGGCTGCCGCTGCCTTACAGTTGGAATTGATGGATTTGGAACAAGAGCTGCCGACCTTGGAGGAGCGGGCTGAAGAGGAGGATTGGATTCAACTGGTCTTAGAACTGACCCGTACTCAATTTTGGGTGGATGAACGGCAGGGCTGGCGGGTCTTTATCCCCCGCTTTGTGGAAAGTTTGGCCTACAGTCGGGAACTGCGACAAGGGTTGTTAAGTGTGGTTGAGGCCTGGAAAGATAAGTTATCTAGACGAGGCAAGCGACGTCTAAAGATTTTCCAGGCTGTAACTACCTTTCGGCCTGATGTAGAGGCTGAAGCAGAGATGTTGACCGAATTGAATAAGTTGGCGCGACCGTCTTTTAATTTGTTGGCTGGAAAAAATGAAGCGGAACGGCGGGCGATTTTGGATTGGCAGTGGGGGCTGGTCTATTTTCGGCAGCAGAAGTATGATGCGGCCGTTCAAGCTTATGAAAATGCGGAAGTTGGCTTGCCAACCGATGGTGAACGGTTGAAGGAAAGGTTGGGAGCAGCGATGAATAGTTTGGCTAATGAACTAATATGGCCGGATGGGGATAGAAGTGTAGGCTACAATGCTGATGCAGCCCGTTTGTTATCCAAAGTGGTAGAATGGCTGCCTGAAAATCAACATGGTTGGTATTATCTAGGTGTTACTAATAGACATGCCGGAAAATTAGAGGCAGCCATCGCCGCTTACCAAGAGGCCATCGCCCTCGACCCCAAGGATGCCTACCCGCACAATGGGCTGGGCCTTGTCTACGACGACCTTGGCCGAACCGAAGCAGCCATCGCCGCCTACCGACAGGCCATCGCCCTCGACCCCAAGGATGCCTACCCGCACACTGGGCTGGGCAATGTCTATCTACAACTCGGCCGAAACGAAGCAGCCATCGCCGCCTACCAAGAAGCCATCGCCCTCGACCCCCAGGATGCCGCCCCGCACCATGGGCTGGGCAATGTCTATCGACAACTCGGCCGAACGGAAGCAGCCATCGCCGCCTACGAAGAGGCCATCGCCCTCGACCCCAAGGATGCCGTTCCTCACGCATCTCTAGCTGCTATTTATCGGAAAATGGGACGACAAGAAGAATATGAAGCTATTTTGCCGCTTGCCCGTCAGCTTGTTGCTAATGAAAACGAGTATAATCGGGCCTGTTTTGAAGCCATTATTGGCAATGTCGATGAGGCCTTAGTGCTGCTTGAAGTGGCCTTGCAAAAGCGGCAGGCATCGTTAGATTGGGCGCGAAAAGACCCGGATTTCGACCTTATCCGAGACGACCCCCGTTTTCAGGCGTTGGTTGGCGGCTAGTTGCAGCTTAGAAACGGGGTTTTTGTCAAAACCCCCGTTTCTAGGAATCGAAGGATTATCATGAAGGAAGAAAAAACGGACATTCCTATTAAACGCCGTCTACCAACCTGGCGCGAAATGAACAGCGACACCGCCCCCGAAGCAGAAGCCGTGCTGTTCAAGCTGCTGCGCGAAACACCAGGCTGGCGCAAGTTGGAGATGATGGAAGATTTGAATCAGGCAGCCCGCCAGCTTGCCTTGATTGGGCTGCGTCGTCGTCATCCCAATGCCTCCCCGGAAGAGCTAAAACGTCGATTGGCTGTTATGTTTCTTGGTGAAGAATTAGCCACCAAAGTTTATGGACCAATTACTGATTATAATAGGGAGCCATGATAAATTCTGAGTCAATTCAAATCACATTATTGGTGACAAAAGTGTTAGATGAGTTGGATGTCCGGTATGTTGCTGGGGGTTCAGTAGCCAGCATCATTCACGGTGTATCCCGCTTAACAATGGATGTAGACTTAGTGGCCGATATTCAACTACAACATATAGAAGATTTTGTAACAAGATTGCATGGTGCTTTCTATATCGATGGGCCAAGCATTCGACGAGCGGTCGAAAATCAGGGCAGCTTCAATCTTATCCATTTGAAGACGATGTTTAAGGTTGATGTTTTCATTCCCAAAAATCGGCCGTTTGACCAACAGCAGCTTAATCATCGCATCTCAGAAAAAATCTCGGACGATTCTGAGGCCCAAATTTGGGTTTTGAGTCCAGAAGACGTTATCCTGGCAAAGTTGGATTGGTTCCGAATGGGTGGGCAGGTTTCCGAACGACAGTGGCGTGATGTTCTTGGCGTTCTAAAGGTCCAGCAATCGAACCTGGACATCGACTATCTGATGCAATGGGCTGAAAATCTCGGTGTATTAGACTTGTTGCAAAGCGCCATAGAAGCTGTAAATGATTGATGATTCCCAGTATAGAAACGGAGTTTTTGTCAAAAGCCCCGTTTCTAAAACTGATACATGAAACCGCTCCAAGATTTTCAACTCCTCTCCCTAGCTATCAACATTCCCGGCCCCGTCGCTGCCGCTCGTTTGCGGGATTTGGGGGCGGCCGTTACAAAAATCGAACCGCCCAGCGGCGACCTCATGGCCTGGGGCAGTCCGGCCTGGTACGCCGCCCTTCACCAGGATATTGAGGTCGAGACGCTCGATTTGAAAACGGCCGAACACCAAGACCGCCTCCATCAACACCTGGCCCAAAGCGACCTGCTCCTAACCTCCAGCCGCCCCGCCGCCCTAAGCCGCCTCGGCCTCGACTGGCCCACCCTCTCCCACCAATACCCTCGCCTCTGCCAAGTAGCCATCGTCGGCCACCTGCCGCCGGACGAAAATGTGGCCGGACATGATTTGACCTATCAGGCCGGGGCGGGGTTGGTTCAACCACCGCACTTGCCCCTGACCACCCTGGCCGATTTAGCCGGCGCCGAACGCGCTGTACAGGCAGCCTTAGGGCTGCTGTTGGCCCGCGAGCGGGGGCAAGGGGCGGGCTATGAGATGGTGTCGCTGGCAGAAACGGCCGACTTCTACGCCCAACCGCTCCGCTACGGCCTGACGGCCCCCGACGGCCCGTTAGGTGGTGGCTTGCCCGGCTACGGCCTCTACCATACCCGCGATGGTTGGGTAGCCGTTGCTGCCCTGGAACCTCACTTCTTAACCCGATTACTGTCTGAGTTGGGCTTAACAGCGGCGAGCCATGAGGGGTTGGCTGATGCTTTTCGGGAGCAGACGGCCGTTTTTTGGGAGGAGTGGGCGATAAACCGCGATTTGCCGATTACGGCCGTTCGGTCTATGGATCGGCCTCCACAACAGTCATCCCAATCGGGAAATGGTCGCTAAATCCATCAGGGTTCAAGGCTCTTGAGCCGATGCCGCCATGATGGATGGGTTTGGGATAATCGCCACCCCCGACCATCTCTGGAAAGGTGATGATTTCGGCCGAACCTTCAGCAATCTGGATGGGTGCATCTTGTACCAGCATATTTTTGTTCACCAAAAATTGGTCCAGTACATTGGGAAAATTGTTGAAGTAAAAGGTTCCCAAACCCCTGCCTTTTAAGGGCCACATCAGATTCAAGAGTCGGGGACTTCTGGCGTTGATGACTTTGGTTCGACTTTCCACTGCCAGAGCATAATCAACGACTGAGCGATTGAATGGCTCATCATTAAAATCACCCATCGCCAGGACTGGTGTATCTGCCCCATGCTCTTCCAAGATGCGTTGGTGAAAGTAGGCCAATGTTTCTCCTGCAATTTGCCGATAACCTTCTGATTCTAACTTTCCGCCGCTGCGGGAGGGCCAATGATTGCCAATTATGACGAATAAACGGCCGTGTTGGGTTCTAAAATTAACCTGGACGATATTACGAGTGGCCGTTCGCCGCAGCACAAAATGATTGAAGACCATTTCTGGGGTGAATAAATCGCCATCAAAAATAAAGGCCACGTCGATGCCTCGCCGGTCATCCGTATCGGCATGAACAACGTCATAGCCCCGACCGAGAGGCTGCAAAGCCTGCATCAGCAGATCCATCACAAACCGATTTTCAACTTCGCACACCCCAAGAATGTCCGGGCCTCGGCCGTTATTCATCTGCCTAATAATCGAAGACAGTTGAGCCACTTTCCGATCCAAGTTTACCTGGTTCCAGCCGTTCAGGTCACCGCCAATGGCGCGGGTTAATTTCTCACTCCGGCGGGGCGAATCTTCAATATCGAAAAAGTTCTCTAAATTCCAAAAAGCGAGCTGATAGGTCGATGGCATGACACTACTCCTTTATGCTTATGATTTTTCACCAAAGGCCAAATGATTTGCCAGGGCTTTTGAGATGGGTTGTTGGGTTTTGTGTTCAATGAATAGATATTGACCTGCGGGGTTGATTTCTAGGAAGACCCATTGGCCTTCGGCCGTTTTCCGCATATCAATTGCCCCGTATTCCAGCCCCAAACGGCGCATCAATTGCAGTAACTGTTCTTGTACGGCCGTTGGAACATCAACAACTTCCATCTTGGCCCGATCCATCTCCATTCGGAAATCAATCTTGTAGCTGGTATCTTGTGAATGGATGGCGGCTGCAAAGATGTCATCCCCAATCACTGTCAGGCGAATGTCGTAGACAGCATCGATATATTCTTGAAAAATCACGGGCGCATAGCGCACATTTTCAAGTTGGCGAAGGGCATCTTCTCGCAGTAAGCGGGTTTCGCGCCAGTGCTGTTCGGTGGCGGAAAAGGCTTTATATATCACCTGGTCCTGAGAAAACTGGCTGATGAACTCGGTAGCATCCTTAACATTATTTGTAATCAACGTTTCTGGAATCGTTAGCCCCACATCCTGGGCGACCCGCAGTTGGTACACTTTGCGGTGGGCGGCCTCGTCTCGGTTCAGGTCGTTAACCCACAAAGTGTCTTCTCGCAGCGATTGCCAGATGCCGTTCCAGGCTTCGTAACATTCGCCATAGGCAAATTGATGGTATTGTCCTTGAGAAATCTGGGGATGGAGATTGAAGGGTTGGGGTCGACGCCACCAAACGGACCGAACCTCATTTAAGTCAAGCCAGTCGTCGGATGAGAATTTGATGCGGTGACAACGGCCGTTTCGCCCTCCCTTTATCGATAATGTGCCATGCTGGGGGAACTGCGATAAATCAATCACTGTAAAAGCAGCGCCCAAATTTTGTAACTCTCGCCCAACCGCTTTTGCATGAATATCGTCAGGCGATGATATGATGAAAATCATAATTAAAACTCCCATAGATGACAGCCACTCCATTCTCAGCCCACAAAATGCCTAAAATGCAAATGACTGTCACCTAAATATGCTTGCAACTAGAAGTTCAACTTCTCGAAGAAGTTGAACTTCTAATAACTTTTAATCCCGTCTAACTCAAGCCAATCCCACAGATTGTAAAGCCTGCTGGTATTCAGCTACCAAGGATTGATAAGTTTGAGCCATCTCAACCAACTGGCTTTGCTCCGCATCAGATAACGAACCAGCTTCAGCCTGAGCTTGATACTGCATCATCGCTGCCTCAAGCTGTTGAATCATTTGCTGATACTGGCCCAGCGCCTGTTCTAATTCAGGAGCCAGATTTTGCATCCAGGCTGTTGAATGATGGGGGGTAGACATGACAAAGGGGGCTGCCTCTGCCTGACTACCACCAGCAAGGGGCATACCAGTTTGGGGATTAACCTGCTGGTCTGCGCCTGGCAGTTTTGCACCGATATCAGTGAGTGGTTGTTTATCTAATCCTGGCTGTTTAACATCATCAAAGAACTTTCTGGGCGTTCCTGGGTCATCGACAAATTTATTGACTGTGCCAGTGTCATCGGCAAACTTATTAGGAGTGCCAGGGTCATCAATAAATTTCAACGCTGTGCCAGGGTCATCAATAAATTTATTGGGCGTACCGGGGTCGTCAACAAACTTGTTGGGCGTACTGGGGTCATCGATAAACTTATTAGGCGTACCCAGGTCATCGAAGAACTTTAAGGCTGTGCCAGGTCGATCCAACAACGGTAGCGTTATAACATCTCCTGGTGGATTCTTAGTAATTTGCGGCAGGTCATCGATAACCTTGATTATCGTTTGGGTACTGACACAATTTACGGCCGCTTGAGCATCCACCTTGCCTGCGCCCCAACTATTATTTGGCAATGCGCCAGTAAAGGCATCATTACGAGCATTGTCCATCAGGCAGTCACGCACCTGCTGTTGTGTCAGGTCGTTATTTTTCTGCAACATCAGGGCGATAACGCCCGCTATATGGGGGGCCGCCATACTTGTGCCTCGGATAGCATGATAATTGCCGCTGCCCAGCGCAATGCCGGGTGCGCGTGCTGAGGTGATCCATTCTCCGGGCGCAGAAATTTCCGGTTTTGGCCGGTCATCACGGGTCGGCCCCTGGCTTGAGAATGATGAGAGATTGCCTACCCCAGTGCCTGTCGTAATGTAGGAACCAACGGCAATGACTTCATGGGAAGTGCCTGGAATAGAAATCGTGTGGGAGTTTGTGCGATGGGGTCGGCGGAAGGTGAAGGTTGGCTCGTTGCTGCGCTCAATCCAGGCATGGAACCCACTATTATTCACGGTTTGGCCCGTTAAAGTGATGGTCCAAATGCCGTTTTCAATAAAGGCGGCTGTGCCTCGTCCAACAGTGACATAGATACGATTGTCACCATTATTGGGGTCATTGAGGGTTGAGTCTACAAACAGTTCGTTGCCATTTGGTAGATTCAATGCAGTTGTGTTGCCGGGATTGACAACGGCCGTTGCGGCTCCGCCGGGTGGCGTGATGCTAAAACCAAAGCGGTCTGCACCGTCGTACCAGATGTCAACGATGTTATCGAAGCGATCATTCATCGTAGCAGATAGTTCAACATCTTCATTACCGCCAGCAGGAACTGTTCCCATCGCATGACGATTGCGGTCGCCTTCATTTCCGGCCGATTTAACCATGATGTTGCCCTTGCCACCGAGCAAATTATCAATGCCTCGTTCCAACATGCTGGTTCCATCATGGGGGCCGATGTTATCGCCCTGGCTCAGATTGATGACAACTGGCATGTCAAGCAAGTTCGCTTTCCGGAAGATATAGTCAACGGCATCCAATGTCTGGGTTGAATCACCAAATGATTGGGTTGTGACAATATTGCTAACCATGATAATTTCGGCCTCTGGTGCAACCCCCACAAAGGTGTTGGCTGGTGAAGCGGAGCCATCTCCCGCAGCAATGCCTGCTACGTGGGTTCCATGACCGGATTGCGTGCTTCTGTCAACATGACGCACAACGGCCGTTGGATCGGCCGAACTCAACGCATTGTCAATATCGGCTTTGGAATATTCCACTCCATAACTAAAACCAGCTGGATTAGACTCGCCCGCCTGAGGTGTTAGTGATTGGTCCCAAATAGACAAGATTCGGCTTTGGCCGCCTGCCTGCCGGAATGATTCATGGGTATAATCAATGCCAGAGTCGATAATACCGATGATGACCCCCGAACCGCGAAAGCCGGGCGGCCCAAGATGGACGGCGGGGGCGTTAATTTCAGGCACACTCACATCCAATTCACGGGCTAACGGCCGTGAACTTTCAATGCGGACAACGCCCTCTACAGCGGCGAGAGCGGACACATTTTCCATGTGAATGAGGCCAGAAACGACATCGCCAGCAACGGTGCGAACTTCAAGGCCTGCGCTCTTGAGCAGTTCAACATCACCATCAAATTGCACGAAGACTTTGAGGCTGGGTTCGATGCGACGCTCAACCCGCTCTACTTCCAGGCCAAACATCCCATCGCCGTCCATCACCTCTAATTCACGTTTCTTCTTACCTTGTAAATACTTTAATCTCGGATCTAAAATGTCAGTCATTTTTTTACCCCTCCAGGTATCAGTTATAAGCCTTTACCTCGTTATTCTTCTTCGAGGAAAAGTGGCAATGACAATTCAACTTTGACGACAATATCCAACTCCGCCAGCTTTTGGATGTCTTCTAGGGCAATCTTGCCGGTCAGAACATCTTGGGCAACGGTTTGAATACGGCCGCCATTATCTTCAATCTCTACTAATTCTTGCTCTGATGGCGGATGGGTCGTTTGAATAAAGATATTGACCAATCCTTTGTCGATGAGCTGTTCCAATATCAACATTTTTTTCGTTTCTGGACCAAACTTCCTTTTCGTTTCGTCAGGTATCAATTTCCATTTCATTTTCACCTCCGTTGTAATTGAATTTTTGATTTATAAGGTAGGGGTCAGCAATCCGAGATTGATTGAAGACTGTCTTCATTATCATATCGGATTGACCCTTAACTTGGTGCGGGCTTTCATTTCCTATTCAGGTAAATAGAAAGGCGACTTATTCAAAGTAATTACAATTTGAAGTGTAGAGAGGCTCCGTTAATTTATCGTTGAAACTTGAGGGAGAAGTGTCGTTTGAGGCTAGACGAATATGAGCGTGGTGATGATAAGCATCATGGACAGCCTTATTTGGGCTGTTACTCTTAGGCAAAGGGAACCGATTTGCATCAATTTCCTCCTCTGGCTAAAATCTGGCCCATCTAAATGTAAGCTGGCTTACATTGACCGTTAAGGGATTTTCCTTTGAGAGAAAAATGAAGAAGAAAATTAGATTGCTATTTCTACTTGGGTTAACACTTTGCTTAATGGGTTTTGCCCTCCAGGTTAGCGCCCATGACCCGCATACCTGTCCGGCCGAGTTTCCTGATGCGCCAGCTGTTGAGTACGGCCATTTGGAGCAGAGCCAGATTGTAAATGGTGATGTCAGTTTGGAGACGGTGATAGCGGTGGGGCAGGAGTGGTTTGATGCGGTATTGAACTACTGTGATGGGCAGGGGCGGCCAGCGACGACGGGCGGGGGTGATAAGCGGCTGCCGACTGACCAACCAGCTTTCATCCGCACTTCGGCCCCAGACTCTTCCTCCTGTGCCGATTGTCACAGCCAGCCCCGTTCGGGCGGTGGCGGCGGCTTTGTGGCCAATGTATTTGTTTTGGCTCAGACAATGGATCCGGTGGTCGATACGGTCAATGGCGAGTTTAGCAATGAACGCAATACATTGGGCATGTTTGGGGCGGGGCCGATTGAGATGTTGGCCCGCGAGATAACGGCCGAACTCCATGCCATCCGAGCCGCCACCATCCAAGAGTCACAGGCTACGGGCAGTAATATTAGCCGGGAATTGCTCGCCAAAGGCATCAGCTACGGTTACATTACGGCCGCGCCAGACGGCACCGTCGACACCAGCGCCTACAGGGGCGTTGATGACGACCTCATCATCAAACCGTTCCACCAAGCTGGAGTCGTCACCTCCCTGCGTCAATTCACCGTCAACGCCTATAATCACCATCATGGCCTCCAGGCCGAAGAGCGATTCGACCTTGACCCAAATAAGGGCTTGGACTATGACGAAGACGGCATGGCCCGCGAAATGACCATTGGCGATGTCACCGCAGCCACCCTGTATCAGGCTACGCTCGGCGTGCCGGGGCAGGTCTTACCCCTGGACGAAGCGGGACAGACCGAAGTCGCGCTCGGCCAACAGTTGTTTGTCCAGATTGGCTGCGCCCACTGCCACACCCCTGAACTCCACCTCGATTCCCAAATGTTCACCGAACCAAATCCCTACAATCCGGTCGGAACCTGGTCAGACACCGCCCAAGCGGTCTCCTTTAATATGACGGGCCAGGGCGAAGGGCCGTTTTTGGAGCCAGCAGGTGATGGGGCAATTGTTCGAGCCTACACCGACCTGAAGCGACATGATTTGTGTGATGACCTGACTCATCCGAATCCCATTCGCCACTTTTGTAATGAACAACTCGCTCAGGATCGACCCGATGTGGATGGCAAGCCGGGCAGCCAATATTTCTTGACTCGTAAATTGTGGGATGTGGGTAATTCGGCCCCTTATGGTCATCGGGGCGATTTGCCGACGATTACTGAGGCGATTTGGGCGCATGGCGGCGAAGGACGGCCGTCTTATGAAGCCTTCAAGGCGTTGGATGTCAGCCAACAATCGGCCGTAATCAAATTCCTAAAAACGCTCCAGGTCTTGCCCGCCGGGTCGCCCCGCATCATCTTTGAGGATGGCACCCAACCCGCCTCGACCGATAACGGCACAGGTGGGTTGTTAGCTGGCAGTACCTTCGGCGAAGCTGGCTCATCCTCCAGTAACCTACTCTTGATTTTGGCGATAGCGGCCGTATTTGCCTTGATTGCTATAGGCAGCCTGTCCCTCTACCAATACCAACGACGTAAGGCAAATTAGAAAAAAGCCGAAGCGGTCAGAGGTAGAGCGACAAATGGTAGTCAGGGTCGCCCTTAATAACTGCACTAACCCTTATAAAAAACAGGCAAATAGATTTTGTGCAGAACCTGGTAATAGGCTGTGCTAAAATGAGTTATCTGACCATCCGTTGCTGAAACCGTTACCTCATACACTGTGAAATCAATCGGGGCCGCCGGGTTTGGTGTCAGGCTAAACGAAACGATAGACGGAACTGAAAATGGACCACTTGGTAAATCGTGGTTTGCCCCCGCTGGCAGGCTGTCCATCGAAAGCGTCACCGAGCCAGAATAATTAAAGAGCCGCGTAATCATCACCGTGTAGGTAATTGGTTCGCCCGGTTGAACAACGGCCGTCTCCGGCAACAATCCAACATCAAAATCCGGCACCGTATGGTAATAAACAACCAATCCATTCGTATGATTGGCAAAAACCACGTCTGGCAACCCATCCTGATTAATATCACCTACGGCCGATCCACTAGGCCCATAGTCAATATTGAACGGTGTCTCATATAAATCATAAGCCCCCATCGTTCCATCTGGCAATTGCAAATGAAGACTGATGTTTACTTCGCCAGAATGACCGGCAATCAGGTCATCACGGCCGTCTTGATTAATATCTCCGGCGATAAGTGCTTCTGGCGTAACAAAGGCATCATAGGTGTTATCAAGCGTCAACATACCGCTTCCATTTTGAGTGTACACCTTAATGACCTGATTGGGACTCTCAAAGACACTCAGGACAATATCCTCCAGCCCATCATCATTAAAATCACCCGCAGCAACATGTCCAATCGAATCAGTCGGGCCTAACCCGTAGGTAGAGAATTGGCCATTATTCTGTTGCAGCAGGATGGTGACATTTTGCCCAGGGCCATTCTCACGAGATTGGACCAGGTCAGTTAGGCCATCATCATTAAAGTCGCCAACATCCATATCATGAAAACCCGCAGCAGGGACTGGATGTTGAACCAACGGATCCAATGTCCCCCCATTATTCTGATAAAAAACAATAAGATAGGGGGCATTAAACAGCGAAACCGCGACATCCATCAGGGTATCATTATTAAAATCGCCGGTCGCAATGGCGTCTGGCTTATAGGTCCCGCCGCTGGAGTAACTAACCGCATCCGCTAATGTCCCATTTGGCTGTTGTAGAAAAACCTCAATATCATGACCGAATAGCGCCACAACAACATCGTCCAAACCATCATTATTCAGATCGGCAATGGATAAACCGTCAGGTCGGTAACCGGTCGTATATGAGACAGGTGATTGGAGGGTTCCATTCGGATTTTGAAGATAGACAAACAGCGTCCCTTCTGGATTAGTCGGATCAATATCCGATAGGGCAACATCTAGACGGCCGTCATTATTCAAATCGCCAATCCCCGCCCCATATGGAAAAACCCCGGCATTAAGCAGCTCATACGGGTAAAACCAATCGTCCGCTGGCAAACCGCCCCCAAAAGCCGACCGCCAGCCGCCTGCCATGAAATTTATTAACATCAGTAACAACACAAAACTGCTGAATAAAACAACCATTGGCAAACGAAGCCTATTTGCTATCATTTATACTCCTTAATTAGGAAGGTCTCCGATCATGGGTGGCCTAGAATCAGGTAGGGTCGTTTGTAATTTTCCCGCCAAGTTGATAAACCAAATCTAGAAGGTCAGGGCCGTTTCTTACGCTGGTCGCTATCGGCAGCTTACTGCTCCACCAACGCAGCCGTTCTTCCTGATCGCCTGTTATCACCAGGGTTTAATCAAACCCCATAACGGAAATCAATAAGGCCATAGTCATCCTGCCTGTGAATTTCAATCCGACGAATATGGCCTTTTACGGCATGATCCCATATGTTTCCCTCTATGATATGTCGTTTTAGCTCTTCATGTCCAATCCAATCTTTTACAGCTTCATCCTGAATCCTTGGCGGATAAATGCCCTTAGGATAGCTACCATTAACAGGTTCGTTGTTGGTTAGCCAACCGCTATTAGAGCCATCACTACAATGACAGCTAACATTGACAATACCGTGCCCGGGCACATCTGCCAAAATGAAGCCGTTTATATAGGCCCCCACCTCACAGCGATAATAGTTGTCTTTGCTGGGAAAAATTGTTGTAACATTTCTGTTCCAGCTCACCCAATTTTCGAAGCCAGAAGCTACCTCAGGCATCAGACTAATATCATCGCTTTCTGTGAAGATGTCCTTCGTACCCAGAAAGCGCATATTCACAATACCATAGGAACTCTGATCTCGAATCTGAACGCCAACTAAATAGGTATCATCCGGAATGCTCACAATAAAAGTATGGTCGGCGCCTGGATTACCATACCATTCTGTCCAGCCATCCCAATCATTCACCGTATAATTGACGAAAAAGGGGAAGCCTTTTGTGGCGATGTCCTTGCTAAATTTGGTTTGCCCACCGCTCTTGGTTGTCAATTCGTCCCCACCAGAAGCAAAGTTTTCAGTATGGTAAATGCCTAGATATGGACATCGATAAGATAGCGTGAAAATACGGCCGTCCGTATCTTGTTTATAGGTGACAGTGCCATCAGAACCGGCGCTTCCGGGATAATCTTGCAACCAAAAATGAACTGATTCGCCCGGGTCAATAGAAGCTGGCGGCGGAACAACATAATACCCCTCCTTAGCCTCCATACTAAAGCGTTTAATTGCATACTTTGATTTGTTTTCTATTAGAATATAACAGGAAGAATCCCCGCCAACTTCTGTATTTGTACGAGGAACGACGTAGGGATAAGCGATTCTTGCTGGATCGGCCGTTGTCTTTTCGATTTTGTAAGAATCTTTCACGACTTGATAGAGATCGTATTCGGCGTAATCTCCCTGAATTGGATTATAACGGTGATTTATTACCCCAAAGGTGAATTGATGTCCCTTCTTCATATCCGGTATGGAAGGACATAAATAACCTGTATTGAGATAACTGGTACTTGCCTGATGAAGACCAACTCTAGGAGCGTGGTAAGCTACCCCTAAAATAAAGCCAGACAAAAATGGAATTTTCCGGCACAATACTATAAGGAAGGTTCCATATGAAGAAATCACGATTCAGCGAACATCAAATAATAGGCATCTTGAATCAGGCTGTAGCCGGTGTTGCTGTCACCGATTTGTGTCGCGAACACGGCATTAGCAAAAGCACATTTTACAAATGGAAAGCCAAGTACGGCGGCATGGAAGCCAGCCAACTGGCCCGGCTTCGAACACTTGAGGCAGAAAATAGACGGTTGAAAGAGATGTATGCCGAGCTTAGCCTGGAACATCGAGTTATCAAAGAAGCACTCGAAAAAAAACTGTAACGACAGCTATCAAGCGGCAGTTAGTCGGCTGGGCCCAATCGGTTCATGGATTAAGCCAACGACATGCCTGCCGATTATTCCGATTGAGTCGAACAGCTTGGCGTTACCAGCCAAGGCGGGCAAATGACCAAGAGATTGAGGTAGCGTTGTTGGAGACAGCCGAAAGGCATGTTCGTTGGGGTTTCTGGAAAATGTATCGACGCCTTCGATTAGATGGTCATCGCTGGAATCACAAGCGGGTCTGGCGAGTATATCGGCAGTTGGGGCTAAACTTGAGACAAAAGCCTAAGAAACGGCTGCCATCTCGAGAACCAAAGCGGCTTTGTTCACCAGCTGAACCCAATCAAAGTTGGTCGATAGATTTCATGAGTGACAGTTTGACTGACGGCCGCACCTTTCGTACGTTCAACGTTCTTGATGATTACAACCGCGAAGGGTTGTGGATTGAAATTGACACCTCATTGCCAGCAGCCCGTGTTAGGCGTGTTCTGGAGCAGTTGGCATCTGAACGAGGTGGCTATCCGGACCAAGTCCGCTGTGATAATGGCCCTGAACTGATTGCTCATCTGCTGCAAGTCTGGGCTGAGCAAAATGGCGTTGTTATGGCTTATATTGAGCCTGGCAAACCGGCCCAGAATGCTTATATTGAGCGTTTTAACCGGACCTATCGTGAAGAGATTCTGGATATACCTAATGTGCAACTATTAGGCGGATACCAAACCATCTAAATGGAGAGGTGGCCGACCAAGTTGCAAGTTAATAAACACACAAACTGTGTGTGAAAGTACCTTACGAATTAAACGATGCTGATAATGCCAGAGGTCATGAGCACGTGTTTTGGCGATATGGAAGCGTTCGGTCAAATGAGAACCGACCGTTTCCACCAATTTGCGCCAGCGACTACATGTTTTGAGAACAGCCAACGGTGGTTTTTCGGTCATGTTTTTACGAGCCGGAATCACCAGTTCAACATAGCGCTTGCGGGCCAGATTTAGCTGACGGAAGCCATCAACAAATCCTTTGTCAGCCGGAACGACGCCTTCAAATCCGGCAACCAGGTCATCTAATAGTTGGCTATCATGTGGTCGAGCAGGTAAAAGAGGGTAATCAATAATCATTCCGGCCCGAGAGATTCGCAAGCCTAGCTTGAACCCATAGTATTTCATATCTTTAGCCGCACAAAACCCATAATCAGCTTCAGGTTTGAAACAGCGGTCCCGACCACTGCGCGTGTAAGTGCAAACAGGCAAAGGTAACGTGTCTATGACTTGGACTGTATCAGTAGCCTGGCCACTAATTTGAGTCAATCTTTGCTGAATCTGGGCTTTGACACTCCACAAGTTAGCCGCTTGGCGTACAAATCCTGTTCTTTCCCTCAGTTTTGGGAAAAATGACTGATAATGGGCCTGAAAATAGTCGAAGATAGCTTCATCTTTGCTCAAACCAAAGTATTCACCGCAGATTTCGATGGTGATTACTTCTTCGTCGGTCAGGGCTGGTTGAAATCCACGCCGACGAAGCCGTTGTCCGGCAACAACTGCTTGATAATTTTCGCACACCAAAAGGTAGACCATGATGATAAAATACTCTCTAGACATCGGATTTTCTCCTTTTTGAATAGGTTGGTTGGTACCTCTATTCTACTTGGAGTTATCCGATGTCAATCACTGAAAAAGTCGCACATTAGGTTGGATATATATTTGTTTGATTCCCTGGCTGAGGTCAGAGTGCTGACTGAAGAATGGTTGACTGATTACAATTCACTCCGGCCGCATGATGCTCTTGGTGGATTGCCCCCGTTTATCTTTCGCGAGCAAGGACTGGTCATTGCCAATCAGGATTGTTCTTTCTTTTTAGACTCGCCCAGAAAAGAAAGAACCAAAGAAAAAGGCGAGGCTCCCATACCCGAGTAAGATTCCATTTTAGGTTGGTATTAAAAATGGGTAGTTGACAGCGTGAGTATGCCCCATAACCACCAGATACGGCCACTTTAGCGCTTTCAAATTTTGCATCGCCCTTCTTTGTGCAAACCAACCTAGATAGCTGCCATCATAGTCGGCTTCAACGGATTTCAATGTCATTAACAAAGCTTCTTGGCTATTCACTTCCCTTGCTAGTTCCTCCCACCATTCTGAAAATAAATGTTCATAAATATTGAGAACGCTATCCCACGCAACTGTCTCTGTCTTAGAAAGCTTAACAAAAACCTGATGTAAACCGATTTTCGCAAACCGGCTCATGTACTTGAGCAGCGCAGCGACAACGCCCTTTTTTCTTAGTGAGCCTAAAGAATGCAATGCATCGTTGAGCCCTCCCAATTTAGACATCATCCAGGGTAACCACGCTTCTTCTTCAATCAGTGACCCTTGCGCGGGCAGGTATGCCGCCCGGTTTTCTTTCTTATTCTTCAGCAATTTGAGGGATAATGCTCGGGTCACAAAATGGCCAACTGGCAGCGGCTTGAAGCGGCGACCCTCCCGGTTATCCGGTGCATTAAACAACGTGTCCAAATGTCCATGAGTATAAAGCACATTATCACGTATGAGTACATTTCCAGCCTTTTTAATTTCATGGTGCGGATTGCGAATTTGCTTCAAATCTTTCAGGCTCATACCCATATCATGGTTTCCCGGAAGATAAGTAACGTTTCCATTTAGCGCAGTTAACACTCTGCTCAATTTTCCATGAGGCCCCAGTGTGTTTGGATTCTTGTCCACAATCTCCTTCATAGTCGGCGGCACACGGTTAGGTGGATAAGTCCAAAAATCAACCAGGTCACCTAAGATAATCAGCTCTCGGATATCGTCACGGTTCTGGATAACCCATTCTAGCAATGCCAAGAGGTATGGTTCGTGGACTTCTGTCCTATACCAGCAGGTGTCCGAATCATCACCGATATGTATATCACTAATAACAACAGTCTTGCTCATCAGATTTCCTCCTGAATTGTCGTTGGATAGGAAGCGGGAAACGGTTTCATAGACCATCATCAAAGCTTCCGATCCTGGTAACCTAAATAGCCCTTTCTGGAAAAAATGGCTGGTTTGACCTGGATTATTCTATTTTCACACTATCAAAAAAGAGGATAAGAAAAGTTGCAAAATTCCCTGAGCACTTTCGGGAGTATTCTATAGAATTGTAAGTTTGTCCCAATAATTAGTCAATGTGGAATGTGAAAATCTTTTTGGTGTTCCAAGATACGCCAAGATGCTGTTTTTTCTACAATCAAGTCACATGCTTTCTGAAAGATGATATAATCACCCAGCCAAACTTTCGGCAAAATCAATTAAAGCGAGAACAATATGACTTTAGCCCCCTTACCAACGGCCGTTGACGACATCAACCCCCGCCAATGGCAAACCTTTGCCCCATATTTTGAAGAACTTAATAATCGGCCGTTATCCACCGCCAATGCCCGCCAATGGCTGACAGACTGGTCGGATTTGAAGGCGCTGCTTGATGAAGCCTTCCGCATGGCCTCCGTTGAAAAGACCAAAGATACTACCGACACCGAAAAAGAGGCTGCTTTTTTGGATATGGTAAATAATGTTTTGCCCCAGGCCCAAGTTGCGGAACAGCAGTTAAAGGAGCGGCTGCTCCAATTCAGTGATGGCCGAAAGAGAGCCTTCGGAGACGATGTTGACCTGGTGCATCGCCGAATGCAAAACGCGGCCGACCTTTTCCGAGAAGAAAATGTGCCGCTCCAAACTGAGTTGGCAAAGCTGGATAATGAGTATGACAAAGTGACCGGCGGCTTATCGGCCGTTTGGGAGGGGGAGGAGCATAATCTGAGCCAGCTAGAGGTTCCGTTGCAAGCGAAGGATAGGGCTGTGAGGGAACGAGCTTGGCATACGATTATGGATTTGTGGCTCAGTAAGCGGCAGGAGATTAATCAGATTTACACCGATATGCTGGTTCTTCGCAAACAAGTGGCGACCAATGCAGGGCTACCGGACTATCGTGCTTTTGCTTTTCGTTCCTATAACCGTTTTGATTACACACCGGAAGATTGCTTCACCTTTCATGATGCTATCGAAGCTGAGGTCGTTCCGGCCGCTCGTCGGATATATGAAAAGAAAGCGGCCGCATTGGGGCTGGAGCAACTAAAACCCTGGGATGAGAAGGTGGATGCTAGCAGCGGATGGCCGTTAAAGCCATACGAAGGGCAGGACGCACTGGTACAAGGCAGCTTGAATATGTTCCAGCAAGTTGACCCGATATTGGCGAACTATCTGGCGACGATGGCTGAAGAAGAGCTGCTCGATTTAGAAACCCGGCCAGGTAAGGCTTTGGGCGGATACTGCACCACTTTTCCGGTGCGAAAACGGCCGTTTATCTTTATGAATGGGGCTGGAACCCACCGCAATGTCAACACCATGCTCCATGAGGCAGGCCATGCTTTTCATGTCTTTGAAACGGCCGAGTTACCCCTCGTCTGGCAAACCCGGTCGCCAATGGAGTTTGCCGAAGTCGCCTCAACCTCGATGGAGCTGCTGGCCGCCCCCTATCTGCACCAGCAATATGGCGGCTTTTACAGTTCGGCCGACGCGGCCCGGGCCAGGATAGAGGGGCTAGAGCGGTATCTAACCTTCCTGCCGTATATGGCGGTGGTCGATGGCTTCCAGCATTGGGTTTACACCCATATTGATGAGGCGATGGATTCTGACAACTGTGATGCCGCCTGGGATAGATTGTGGGCCAGATTTATGCCTGACATCAATTGGGATGGATTTGAGACCCAGCGTATGACTGGCTGGCATCGCAAGCTGCACATTTTTGGCGTCCCCTTCTATTATATAGAGTATGGGATGGCCCAGGTCGGCGCCCTTCAAATCTGGCGCAACAGTCTGACCGACCCGGCTGGGGCGGTGCAATCCTATCGTCAAGCGCTAGCCCTGGGCGGCACCAAAACGTTGCCAGAGCTATTTGCCGCTGCCGGAGCCGAATTTCGCTTCGACCGCCCCATGCTCCACGAATTGGTTAACCTTATCGAGGAGACGGTGCAGGCGTTAGAGGACTAAGGAAATGCAATGAAATTAGCGAATTTTGGGGCAACTGGGAAAAAGGGACGGAAGTAATAAAACAGGCTCTAGAAATGGGACATACTATCCATCACAAATTGAGGCGCCAATCATCAAAAAAAACACGGGCTTGGCTCAGCCAGGCCCGTGTTTTTAGAAAGTGCACCTGAAGAATCGTTTAGCGTTTGAAGATAAAGAACAAGCCTAAACCAATTGCCAACACCGGCCAATACTGGCCCAGATTGAGGCCCATCATTGACAGTGCTACGAAACCGAAAGGAATCAGGGCAAAAAAGGCTGGAATCAGGACTCGGATGGAAACACGGCCGTCTTCAATCAGATGCTTGGCGGCTATACCCAGGCTCCACAATATCGGAACCAACGCCATCAATATCCAGGGACTAAAGCCAAAGATTTCGATATCTGTCATCGCAAGGAGAAAAATACCGCCAGCTAGAATCATCATAACACCGGCAAGTCGCCGACCTGCAATATGGGCCTTTTCATTATTCGTTGGGTCAAAAATGTCGTAATTCATGATATCCTCCATCAGAAATCAAAAGTTAGAATTAAGAAGTAATATAATGAAATCATAACAGTCCTCGCCCCATTCGTAACCAACCCCCAGGTTGAACCTCAAAAGCCAAACGGCCGATTCCCCAACCAACCACTCGCTGCTGCCTAATCAACCATCTGGTTGATTCAAGAAGATATAATGCCCTCGTGAGCCGGGAAATAGTCCCATAAGGTGGGAGTCAATCCGGCTACAAAAATGCGCCGCTAAACCGGGTTAAATGTGTTTACCAATTCGGCCGTTCCTCAACCCCAGCCCCATTATGAAACTTCACAAAATAAATCGGTAATCCAACAACCCAGCCCCGTTCACGGGGCGCACCTATGTAGCCGAGAGATGAAATCTCTCGGCGGGTCCGGCCCATTACCGATTTAATATTTCAACGTTCATTATGGGGCGCATTCCACTTAGCCCTGGTATTCATGCCGGGGCGGGCCGCAATACCCTAGTAATCGAATAGTAACCACGCCGTAACTACCTTGTTATAAAAATTTAATCGTTGGAACTTACATTAGCATCGTAGCAAATAACCAGTGAATAAAGGAGGTGTGACAGGAAAGAGGCGGGTAAATACTAAAAAAAGTAGTTCATTTTCATGATGGTAAGAAGTTAATTGGTGATGGTTTAGTCGGCCGTATTTCCAAATCAAATCGGAGAAATCGCCGCCCTGTTTAGTAAAATTTTTAGAATAGGAGAAAGATAATGAAACGTAAACGAACAAAGGTCTTTACAGCATTTTTGATGGCAGTCGTCTTGCTGGTTGGGATAACATCAATCGGTTTTGCCGCAGGCAACCCCAGAACCCAAGCCTGGGTAGACGGTGAGGTCTATCGAAGCGTTGTCACCCCAGCCACCTTTGACCCGGCCAATGGTAACTTTGACGAACTTTACACCGGCGGCAATGGCTTCTTGGATGGCATCGGTCTTATTTCCGATGCGGCTCCAGGAGACACAGATTACAATGGCGGCCGTTGGCATCTAAACGTCTTGAAAGAGGGAGTTGACCCCGATAAATATGCCAATGCTGACAGTGTGGACGATTTAGACATGAACGACTTTGAATCAACAGACGTTTATTTTGAATGTCCACTTTTGCCCGGCAATGGTGGAAACTAATTCCTGTTTTCTGAAAGAAAGAAACGATTAAGAAAAAGGGTTGCTTCAATTGGAGCAACCCTTTTTTTATTTGGGGGAATCCACCGCGTCCTCCACCTCAACTACCATCAATGCAAAAACTGCGACTACCATTGGCTCTCCAACTCCACCAAAGAATACCGAAACCTCCACGAGTAAGATTTTCAGAAAGAACTATTCTCCGATTTGACCAAATGGTTCAATCGGTTTAATAATTCCACTTGCTGTTTTATTACGGCGAATATCAAATTCCTCGAAGCAATCTACTACATCTATCCAATCCAATTTATTGAAATTTAATGTTGACCATATTTGTCGTATAACTTTTGCGCTGAATAAGTACGATTTCTTTGGTTGCCCAGTTCTTGAATCAGGTACATTTATGTAACCAGAAAGAATAATTGTTGTAATAGAAGGCAAGATGTGAAACCCCTCACCCAATAGTCGAAAGCCAATTGAGTGAATATGGACTAAATAATTCTTACGTTCCTTAGTTTTCGATTTTTCAGGAACTGGCCAATCTTCGATTTTTGGTAATTCAATATTAAGGAGCAATACTTGTCCATTTTCCTGAATGTCGAAGGAAGTTTTCACAGGGTTTGGCCATTGGATGGATGAGAGCCTTTCTGAAAGGAGTGTTTGCATGTACCCAACATTACTAATCCTCTTTTGCTGTAGATTTTGAATTCGAACCTTTTCTATCTTCTCAAATTCTTCCTTTTCTATCTTCCATTGTTTAATTTGAATCTTATATTCATGTTTTTTTGTTTTGAGTCTAGCTTCTGCTTTTCTTATGCCTTCATTCCATTCAGCGAGTCGGTCTTCATATTTTTGTGTCATTTCCTGATTCTCTTCCTCAATTCTTCGCCGATAACCACTGAAAAGTTTAGCGCGCATATTGACATCTTTTAGAATAGGGGGAGAAGGTTTGCGGACAGGATAATTTGCATTATTCGGTGGTTTATTAGGTTCTGGAACATCGAACTGTTTGGTTGAAAAAGAGGGGGGTGTATCTGGAGGTGGCGTTTTAAGGTGGAGGGTTAATAATGCTTCGATTTTAGATAGACGTGCGGCCACTTTTGCCTGTTCTTCAGCTTTTGCGTCCTCAATAAACTTCTGAATTTTTCCTTTTGCTACATCCATTTGTAAGAGCAAATCATCAATGGTGAATTTGAGGTTGTCATATGGTTGAATGATGCTATCTCGTTCCTGTCGCTGTTGGCGTTTTGCATCAGCACGCACCTGTCCTGCCAGCTTTCGTTTCCCCATGATAGTTAGGGCAGCCGACGAACCAGAAGCAGCGTTTGCACTTCGCTGTTTGTATTCTGCTCTAATAGCTTTCAAGTCTAAATTTATTTCGCGCTTGATTTGGCGTAATTGTTTTTGGGCGTTTCGTACTTGTTTAAGAGCCTCTCTAGCCTCGGGTATAAAAGATACCTCAATTTCTAGACGTGTAAGCCCCAACCTGTCAAGATCCCTCTTATAATCACTTGCTGACTTCATACTTAACCTCGTAGTTCATCTGTTTTGCAATCTTTTGTTGTTTGTAAACTTTAGTAAGAGTAGGATTGAGGATTGTTACCCTGTAATGTAAGACAAAGTTAATATCTTACCGAGGGAATCGAGAGACTTCATTTCCATTGTTGTCATAGAGAACGGCCGGATCTGATTCTGAATTATTCCAAATCGGACTGCCGAACCCGCAATTGAAACCGCCGTTACCACTGTCTTCGGCTAACGCCCAAATGCGGAGAGTAACTCCGGCTTCTAAAATCCCACCTAAAGAGCATTCTTGGTTACCCCGTTCCGAAACTAGTCGCCAGCCGTTTAAGTCTTGGGCGGTTCCACCATCATTCCGAATATCCACATATTCATCCTGTTTGTTGACACCGATGATGATAATGGCCGATGGAGCCGGAGGGGCAGTGGGGGGAGGTTGGGTTGGTTCTGGTACGGCCGTATTAGTTGGCGGTGGTTGGGTGGGTACTGGCGCGGTTGTATTAGTTGGTGGTGGTTGAGTCGGTGCTGGATCCTGGGTGGCAGCTGGTGTTTGTGTTGCAGCAGGTTCTTGAGTTTCCGTTGGAACCTGGGTTGGTTCAGGGCTTGGTGTGCTGATTGGTCTAGTTGTACTTGTTGGTAGTGGAGTATCCGATGCTTTAGGAGTGTCTGAAGGTTGGGCCGTCTCTGTCACTTCGACTGTATCCATTGGTTCAGGTGTATTAGTCTCTTGTTCCACAGTAACTGTGGTCGCCTCTTCAGCTACCGAAACCTCATTCCCTCTCCCAGATTCAGTAGCCGCAATTTCTATCTCTGGAGTTCGATTAGCCCCTGGGGTCAATAAGGCTGCCGAACACATACACATACAACAGCCAATCAAAAGAGATGAGCTTAAAAAGGCGATTTTGCGTCCGCCAGATTGAGACTTGAAGGTTGCTAGCCACCAACGACCAAACCGCTGTATATAAGCCCAGATAAAAAGAATAACTCGTTTGATAATAATTCCCAATGGGCGTAATCGTTCCATTGTTCCCTCCACTGGTCACTCGAAAGATGACAGCTCAATTTCATAGGTATCTGACTGCTTACACTTTAATCCTTTTATTCTCAATTAACAAACTTTAGGTACCTATTCCCTACTAAGGTTCATAACCAAAACTCAACAAAGAACGGCTGAATAACCATTTCATTATTTGTCTTCATCTAGTTGCCAGTTACATTTTACGCTTCACATTATGGTAATTGAACAACAAATCCCAACCAATTCAACCGTTCCCCAACCCATTGCCATCCAATCCCCGTGAAGAGCCCATAAAATCCATCCCATTTCTCCAGCCTTATGTCAATAGGCTCAAAACAAAACTCACATTTTTATTGAGCCCCTTGAGCCCCTTGACGACCCAACCCGCCTATATCACGTCAAGTTGAGCAAAAATCAAAACCCATTTTTTTGCGCAACATGCCTAACTCGCTCGCCTTGCTCAATTTGCCCCCACCACAAGATTACTAGTTACCAATTACCTTTTACCCATCATCCAGTCCCAAACCGCCGTAACTGATTTGACATAGAATGATCACCTGCTAGATAGGTCCAGGTTGAGGCGGATCCGAGGAAGTTCAAAAACGTAAAATCAGGGCGCTAGGTTTTGATTGGGAGGATGTCGAAAGTGTCTTAATCTTCTTTCGCTCTTTGCAGAACGAATTTCAGAAGTGATTCGCTGATATAGAATCCTTCTTGCTGCAACTTTTTCAATAAAGGGTGGACGGCCGTCGATAACCCTTCATCCTTTGCTTTTAACAGGACACCAATCGTACCAATTGTTTCCAATCCTAATTGATGTGCCAGATTGCGTGCCTGCCTGTCATCCAGTCCCACAATATCAAGGTTGCTAGCCCGTGCATAGGCCAAGACAGACTGCTCTCCAATCCCAAGACGGTTATCCGGTAGGCTGCTAATCTCTTGCAGGTTCACTTGAACAATTTGAACCCACGATAACTGGCGCGGATCGAGAATGTCAGGGCGATTAATTCGGCCGTTGTCCAACTCCATGCAGACTTTTTCTGTTGTATAAACCGGGTCATATAAATGAGACAGCAATTCGACCCGACTTAAAAGCCCCAGATACAACCAAATGGATGTATCACAAATAATCGGTTTAGACATTGGCTAATTCAGCTTCCAATTCTTCGGGCGAATATTGGAAGACCGAAATGCCATACTCCCCACACAAATATAAAAAATCGACGCGCGACATCCCCGCCATCTGGGCTGCCATCCCACTCGACAATTTCCCCAATTGGTACAGCATCAAAGCAGCATACAACTTCACATCCCGCCCAATCTCCCCTTGTGTTCGATTCAATGCTTCTTGTACCTGTTCAGGTACATCTACCGTTATCGTCGTCATTCCATCACCTCCATCGTCACCCTATTATAGTAGATGCACAACTCTCATAGCAATACCTCAAAAAATCGGCCGTTCACTTTCACCCTAAACATTTCCATTTACCAACAATCAATTACGCATTACCAATCACACCCCTACCCCAATCCAAACCGCCGCAACGCCCGTAACAGCGGATTCGACATCGAATGGTCATCCACCAAATACGTCCAGGTTGATGCCGGGCCAAGCAGCCCCAACGCCGAGAAATCGGGCCGCTCGGCCGTTATCTCCAACCCATCAAACGCTTCCAGCAAACGGCCGTCTATCGAATCCAGTGCCGCTTCAAAAGCTGGTTTGGCCTGTTTGTGAAACTCATTGACGGGGGAGAGGCCACCGATTTCCATGAGGTGGATGCCATCCCGGATTTCGCTGACCGCTTCCAGATGTTCCGACCAGGCCGCGTCAATGGCTTGGAGACGCAGGCGACGTTCCAGGTCGGCCGTAAATTCCGCCCCCCACTGTTCAACCATCCGCTGGTGTTTCTCCGGACATTCGACAGCCAGAAATCCGGCTGTATCGGTTAGCAAAATACGGCCGCGCATATCAAAGATAATCCGCCGCTGCTTATCGACAAAATGGGTGTACTTATACAAATTCCGCCGAATGTCATAATTCTGCCCCTCAATCACCCGTTGAATATGCTGCACAATCCGTTCCAGAATCGGGTCATCCATCGGCCCCGCCTGTCGTTCCGGCATCCGATACTTCGTCAACCGCTTCTGAATGCCATAGCGCACCATCAAATCATCTTCCAGGCTGATGTAGAGAACAGATGCGCCAGGGTCGCCCTGACGGCCGCTTCGTCCCCGCAGTTGGTTATCAATCCGGCGGCTCTCATGGCGGTTGGTACCAATGACATAGAGGCCGCCTAAGGCCTTTACTTCCTTGGCCGTTCGGCCGTCTTGCCCCCCTAAGACGATATCCGTCCCCCGTCCGGCCATATTCGTGGCAATCGTCACCGCCCCCAACGCCCCTGCCTCCGCCACAATCCGAGCCTCATCCGCATCATGCTTGGCATTCAGCACGTTGCAAGAGATACCCGCCGCTTCCAACGCCGCCGCCAGCCCTTCCGACTCCGCCACCGTCAACGTCCCCACCAAAATCGGCCGTCCTGTCCTATGTACGGCCTTAATCTCCATCCCCAATGCCATCTGCTTCGCCCGCCGATGGGTAAAAATCCGGTCCGGAAAATCCTGTCGCACATAGGGCCGATTTGGTGGCACGACGACCACATCCAGCTTGTAAAACCGCTCGAACTCATCGGCCGAGGTCGCCGCCGTGGCCGTCATGCCGCTCAGATGAGGGTAATGGCCCAGAAGATGTTGGAGAGTGACGGAGCCGAGAATGTGAGCGTCTTCGGCCGTTTTCAGTCCTTCTTTGACTTCGATGGCGGCCTGGAGACCGTAAGGCCATTGGCGGTCGGTGATGACCCGGCCGGTGAAGTCGTCGACGATTTCAACACGGCCGTCCCGGACGATGTAATCGACATCCCGCTGCACCAGCCTTTCGGCATGGAGGGCGAGGTTGATTTCCGTTAGCAAGGGCAGGTTATCTTCGATGAAGATGTTGTCGATTTGGAGCATCGATTCGACCCGCATGGCGCCGCGCTCGGTGAGGAAGACGTTGCGCCGTTCGCCGTCGGTGGAATAGTCACGGCCGAATCGCAGCCGTTGGACGATGGCCCGCATCTGGTGTAAGCGGCCTTCGAGTGGGTTTGTACCAGCGGTGCTATCAATACCCATTACTCCGGCGATGACCAATGGAATGCGGGCTTCGTCAATCATCATGGAGTCGGCTTCGTCGACGATGGCGGCGTGGAACGGCCGTTGGACTAACTGCTCTATGCCATAAGCCAGGCCGTCACGCAGGAAGTCGAAGCCCGCTTCTTTGGCCGTTAGGTAGGTGACGTCGGCCCGGTAGGCTGCCCGCCGTTCGTCGTAGCTCATGCCTTGCTCGATGTGGGCGACGCTGAGGCCGAGGAATTGGTAGATTGGCCCCATCCAGGCGGCGTCGCGGGCGGCGAGGTAGTCGTTGAAGGTCAGGATGTGGAAGCCTTTGCCCGTCATGCCGTGCAGGACAGCCGGGGCGACAGCGGCTAGCGTTTTGCCTTCCCCGGTTTGCATCTCGATTAACTTGCCTTCAAAGAGACCGATGCTGCCAATGAGTTGAACATCGTACGGCCGTAAGCCAATAGTGCGCTGGGCGGCTTCGCGGACAAGGGCGAATATCTCAACTAAATGGTTGGCGGGAGGACGGCCGTTTTCTATCTCGGCCCGAATCTCAGCGGCGCGAGTCTGGAGGGTTTGGTCAGACTGCTCTGCCAAATTGGGGCCAAGGGCATTGATAGCCTCGACGGTTTCGGCATAGGGAGTTAGGTCGTATTGAATGTAGTTGCCGCGTAGTCTGTTGAGGAAATCTTTGGTGCGTTGGACGGCCGTTCTTTCCTGCCACGAGTCAGTCATACAGACATTATACTTTGTTTTTCGTGGCCTTTTATTGGTATTGTGTAATATTTTATACTAGGATGATTTTTCGGCCGTGATTGAACTGTTCAGGATGTATTTGGCAAGTAAGGAATCCTCTCATGAATATAATCAAATCTACTAATCTCATTCTACGCTTTGCCTTAGAGCTGACGGCACTGGTGTCGTTGGGTTATTGGGGATTTGTGGCGGCGGAGAATGGGTTGTTGAAGGTTTTGTTGGGTATTGGGCTGCCGTTGATTGCGGCCGTTATCTGGGGGCTGTTTGTGTCGCCAAAAGCGAAGCGCCGGCTGCCAGAGATTGGGCGATTGGTAATAGAGGTTGGGTTGTTCGGGTCGGCCGTTCTGGTCCTTTTTGCCACAAATTTGCCAACAGCGGCGACGATACTCGCTGTACTGGTTGTCATTCATTTGCCGCTGACGTTCTTGTTCAAGCAGCGTCATCAATAGTTATCTTGTTGTTACAAATACTATTGATAAACATCGCCATAATGGCCGGTATCGGGTGAGGCATGAACGGGGTTGTGACTGGTTGGGGGCAATTGGACGTTTTTATAGGCTGGTTTTTGGGCCTGCCAGTTTTGAGGCTTTACGATGCGAGCGCATATCAATAGGGGTTGTCCAGGGTCTTGAAAATCCAGCTCCTTTCGGGTGAATTCGTGAGCATCGACGTTCATTAGAAAGGCCATTCGGGTTAGCATATTCCCATAAATGTCAAGTTGGTAATCGGTTTGGGACAATTTCATTTGATGGATTAGATTTTCAACATGAATGGGGGTAAACCACCAGTACATAAATAGGGGTAAGCCACTGTCCATAATCAAGCCACGATAGAGATAATAATCGAGACACCAGAAGTTGATTAACAGGATGCCGCCTGGTTTCAGTAAGCGAATGGAATGATAGAGCATGGCTTCAATGTCGTATACGACAGAGGTTGTGAACTGATTGACAAAGCAGTCGTATTGATTGCTGGGAATATGGTCGGCTCGGCTGAGGTCGGCCACTACTTTCACCTCTGGGGAATGGGCGGTTAAATCTAGGGCATCGGCTTGGGTGAGGCTCTGGCCGCCATAATAGCTGATTGTTTTGGTGTTGCCAATCTCTAAGGCGCGGCCTTTAATATCAGGCCGATGTTGGTCGAGATAGCTGTACCAATAGTAGCGAATGACGGAGAGGCTTTCTGAACGGCCGTCTCGGAAAGGCTTCAGCCGCCGAAAGTGCATCGCCCGCAGATGGCGAACAATAGGCCAACTGAGCCAGCTTTTTTTGTAGGTAAACTCGTTTTTTGTGGTGGTCATTGTTGTATTCCAATTTTGTTAAGGGAGCGCAATCAGTTTATTTTGCCAGTAGCAGACTGGAAGGTTGCTAATCTATCATTTTTATGTCCCGGCGGCTGGGTCATCGAGAATAACGAGGGTGTTTGGGTGTAAATGGAGCAGGGAAGCGGGGTGGGTTGTTGTGATGGGGCCGGAGCGCATGGCCTTAACGGCCGTCTGCTTATGTCGGCCACTAGCTAATAGCAGTACCTTATTGGCTGACAATATTTGGGCCATTCCCAACGTCAAACCGTATGGTTGGACGGGTTGACCGCCCACTTCATTCTTTGCCCGAGCCAAGGTTGTGGCGGCCAGCGGGACGACATGGGTATGAATGGAAAGGTTTGGGGCTGGTTCATTTAGGGCGATATGGCCGTTGGTTCCCAAACCGAGCAAGGACAAAGCAGGGCGATTAAGCTTAGTCAGCAGCGACTCATAACGGCCGCATTCCGCCGCCGGGTCGGCGGCAGCGCCGTCCAGACTGTGGAAACGTTGGGGTGGGATACCGACTTGTTCTACAAAAGAGGTAGCTATCATCTGATGGCAGCTTTGGGGATGGCTGCGGGAACGGCCGCCCCATTCATCGAGGGCAATGGCTGTTATATGACTAAAATTTACTCGCCCTTTCTTGTGAGCGGTAACTAAGGCATTGTAGGTTCCGTGCGGTGTTTCTCCTGATGGCAAAATGATGACCGCCTCTGGCTCTTGCTCAACCAGCGCAATGATGAATTCGGCCGCTTTGTGGCTCATCGCTTCGTAATCGCTTGTTATTAAAACTTCCATACTTTTACCTGAGAAATTTTCACTACAGAAACCACAGAGTACGCAGAGAAATAGAGAGCATTTCTACTTTTAACGCTGTGGTGAATTTTCAACGAAGCTTGCCGCATTCTAGGCCCCATGAATTCGTTCCAACCGCTCGGCATGATGCGCCCGGCCTGTTTTTCGTAATATGTCGGCGTAGAGGGCCAAATCACCCCGCACATGAAAGGGGCCTCCTTCGCGGAGGACGGTCCATATCGGGTCATTGTCTTGTTCGCTGGACAAAGCCATCTGACGCTGCCAGCTTTCCAGATAGCCCATAGCTTGCGCGACTAAATCCGGCCGTTCTTTAGCAATGTCTTCCTGTTCATGTGGATCGGCCGAAAGGTCAAAGAGCATAAGCGGCTCAAGCTCCTTGAAGCCATCGTGGTAGGTTCGCAAGCAGATATAGTTATCGAAGCGCACCCCTCGCTGGCAAGCCCAGGCATTTTGGCTGACAACTAAAAAGGGCCGCCCAGCCGATTCGCCCCCGTTGAACGAAGCGACGAAAGAACGGCCGTCCCAATTGCTGGAAACTTCGCCGCCTAGCAGTTCAATCAGCGTTGCTGCCCAATCGAATTGGTAATGGAGGGTCTTGTCTCGCCTGGGGGATATTCCCGGCCAGCGAACGATGAGCGGTACTCGGCAAGTGATATGATCGGCCGTCTGATGGTCGCCCCAGACATTTAGCTCGCCTAAATTCTCGCCATGATCGGCGCTAATTACAATGACCGTCTCGTCTAAAATGCCCAGATTGGCTAACTTTTCCAGCAAACGGCCGATATGCTTATCCATATAACGAATGCCAGTATCATAGCCATCAATCCACTGCCGGACGGCCGCCATAGAATGGATGTTGGCCGGCATCCGGGGATAATCTTTATAGTAATCGGCCCCTCGCAAGCCGTGTAAATCCTGGGCGCTGTGGGGGCCGAAACCATCCCAGGCCCGCTGCCGCACATCTTCGGTCAACCAGCCGGGCAGCGGGTTGTCTTTGAAAGGGTCGCCAAATTCGGCCGGGGCACGGTAAGGGGTGTGGGGGTCCCAAAAGTTGAGGTGTAGGAACCAGCTTTCGGCCGTTCCGTTCTGGTCGAGCCAATGAACGGCCGTGTCGGCGATGTCCTCTGCCAAATCCAGGCCCATCTGGCCGCTGTTATAGATTTCATGGAAGCCAGCATACCAATGCCAGGCGCTGTGCCGTTCCCCGAAGGAGCTGATGGTGGCTGTTTTTTCTATCCCTGCTGCTCTTAATGAGGCCATCCAACCGGTCTGGATGAAGCTGTCTCGAAACCAGCGTTCGGCTCCTTCATTGAAAGGTGTGGCTCTTATCCCGCCATGATTGACGACGCCTGTTTTGGTTCCGAAACGGCCGCTCCAGAAAGCGGTCCGGGAGGGCAAACAGGGGGCATCGGTCACATAGACATTGTCAAAAACCACACTCTCAGCGGCCAGGGTGTCAATGTTGGGGCTGGTATTTCGGCCGTAGCCATAACAGCCTAGATGGTCTGGCCGTAAACTATCTACATCAATATGAATAATACGCATGAAAACTCCTAAAAACTTTAGCCACGAATTTCACGAATTTTGTCCTGGGTTTATCAGTCCCTGATGTTTCCTGGTGAAATCATGGGACGATGTCATTAACAATTCACGAATTCAGCAATTCAACAATTAACCATTTCTTTTCAATGTTTTATGCCTAGTTGGTGCATCCGTTTATGGATGGCGGCCTGGGCTTCTCGAAACGGCCGACTTAAATAGTCGAGATGGTCTGCCTCGCCATGCGAGTAGGTAGTCTGTTCCGGGTGGTGTTGGGGACTCATCTCCTGGATGTAGCGCAGGTTGCCTTCCATCAGGGTCAGGATGTAGTCGGCCGTCTTTTGGTCGTACAGTCCATATCTCTCTCCATTGGCAATATAAATTGGGGAGGTGTGGGCTAGCAGACCGCGCTGCCAACTGTCGTGGTGGGGCTGGCCGTTAAAATAGGCAGGGCCACCGCAGCGGGCGGCTAACCAGGTATCGGCTTCGACTTTCAAATGGGCTTTTAAGGATAGGTTGAATGCGCCGTTGGTAGCGGCCGTTTCTGCTACTACCTGTCCTTTGGACACAATTTGAAGGGTGTGTATGGGAAAGATTGAACGGGCGTGGGCCTCGATTTCGACCGTTCCGCCACCAACGACCTTTATGGTGCTGCCAATGGGTTGTCCTTCAACGGTGAACCAGAGCAGTGGGCCGCCACTTAAAAAGGTTCGGCCGTTTCGCAGACCCTGACACCAATTTTCAAAGGTAAAGGGCTTGTCGTGCGGGATGTGGACATAGGTGCGATACAACCCAACTGGAACGCCTGAATCCATTTTGTCTGTGCCACCTGCTAATGGGAGACGATAGCCGCCATTGAGGTAGCGGTAATATTCCCGATGGAGGTATTCCTCGTGCATTATCATCTCAACCGCGTCTGCCCTGCCAGTGGCAATCAAGGCGGCCTGTTCTCCATTAGTGATGCCTAAATGGGGAATGAGAACGGTTCCTTGCTGAGCATGACATTGGTCAGCCCAATCGGACAGGGTGGCATCAACCCCGCCGCCAAGTTCGGCCTCGCTTGGCCCGCCAGAAGCCCAGGGCATGATCGGCCGTTTCAAGCCCAACAAACTTAGATGGCCGAACATATGCTGGCGGTTTTCCTGGGAGACATGGGTGATGGTTCGGCCGTCTTCGGAGATGTACGGCCGTCCGGTAAACTCCTCAGAATTGGTGAATAGGTGGCCCCACTGGCTCTGGAGCAAATTAACGACATTCAATCCTTCACCACGGGCTTCTAATTGGGAGCCGACGGTGGAGAGGAAATGAACATGGGAATCGCCGCTGAACCAGCGTTGGGCGTTCATATCGACCAGTCGTTCCAGCTTCAATTCTAACTGCTGTTGGCCCGGTTCAATGGTAAGCCATTGGCGAAGGGGCTTATATTCAAAGCCGCAAGCGGCCTCGACCAGGACACGACCATGCGGCAGCCAACCCTGACAACGGCCGTCTGTATAGGCATAGCTGACCTGACCCAACTGCAAATCGCCCCCGACATCCTGGTGCCAGGAGACCATATTGGACAGCACCGGGGCGTGGTGGCCGTGAGGGGGATAGGGAACGCCATCGGGTGAGTGAAAGGCCACTCGACAGGGCAATTGTTTCCCACTCTCGGCATCTTTGATGGAGACATGTACCCAATTTTTGCCAGGGTCGTTCACTTCCAATCGAACTCGTCCGGCGTTTATGCTGCCCGTTTCTTCTAACTGGCCCCAATTCACGCTGCCTAAGGGTTCGTCATCCTGGCTGACAGTTATGGTGGCTGAGAGTAGGGCCGCAATTTCACTGTAGGCGGGACTGCTTTGTTGGTTGGCCGCTGCCCCAAAGCCGACCCGGCTCTGGTCAGCGTCAAGGGGTTCGAGTGGAAGGGGATAGGCATAGGTTGCCACGCCTCTATCAACGGTGACATCGAGGCTAAACGGCCGTTCGGCATCCGCTTGCTCGGTCAGGGTAATCTTTACCGGCCGTCGGGTCTGGCGGACAAAGGGAAATTCAGCCACGTGGCTCAGTGTCACGCCTGCTACAATAAACGTTCGGTCCTTTGGCACAATCTCAATGGCTTCTAGAACTGCTTTTGGTACCGGGTTGGTCCAGGCAAAGAGATAATAGGCGCGGGGAATGCCCCAGCGAACTTCGGACATGCGCCAACCGGCCTGGTCAACGGGTATATTATAGCGAGGGTATTTGTTATCCTTGCGGTCGGAGACACACAGGAATGGCTTTTGCCCAAAGCGGAAAGGCAGGCTGTCTATCTCAAATCGTTCTCGGATGGGGATGGGCTGGGAACGGCCGTCTTGATAATGAATGACATAGGTTGCAATTTGTTCGCCAACCGAGCCGCCTTGCCACAAATCGGTTTTTAATAAGGCGTGGGCGAAGATGAGATGGTGGGCGGTTTTGTTGAGGGGGATAGTTTGTGGGCTTTGGTAGAGTTGCTTGGTTTTGCCAAAGCCGAGATAGTGAACGGGCGACGCTTCGCTTGGCCCAATTTGAAAAGGTAGGCCGTGAATGGTCTGGGTTCCTAAGGGGATTTGGGATAGATTAACGGCCGTAAATTGTTCGTAAACCTCGATAGAACAGTTTAAGGATTCTGATAAATCAATTGGTTCGTAATTCATGAAAATTCTTGTAATTCGTAATTGGGTAATTGATCGGCTGAATGTAACTTGCCTATTTTAATTACCATTTACCATTTACCAATTACCCTCCTTTAACCCAAACCGGGCTGCTCCAGGCCCGCTGGCCGTCGGCCTGTATGACATGCAGATAGTAATAATGTTCGTCGGTCGGCCGTTCCGGGTCAGTCCATTCAACAGTCTGGTCCAGGCCATTTAGGGGTTGCTGCCAGACGATTGCCCCATCTTTAACGATTTCTACTCGCTCAAGTAAGGAAACAGCGTGGATAGTGGCTGTGCAAATGACTTGTTCGGCCGTTCCCTCCTTTCCCATGCCGATGCCAGACACCTCGAAGGATAACAGCATTCGCGCTCCGGTTGTGGCATAGGTCAGTCGCTCCCGAAGGGCAGTGACAAGGTCATCTCTGGTTAGGGCAGGCATATTGGCGGCGGTCATGCCGCAGCGAAAGAGTACCAGGGCGGCGAAAGTGTGGGGCGTCACTCCCTGACCATCGGGGTCTTCGGAGGTGAAACCAACACGGCCGTCGTGACAGTCGCCCCCAGCCGTAAAGCCTAACTTAGCCCCCTGCATCAATAGGTCATTGACCGTTACCCCTCTGTCCGGCCCAATCCAGGGGGTGACAAGGGGACTATCTCGAAAATCACATGACCCCCACATGGAATAGATTTCTGCATACCGCTCCACTGTCGCGTCGTGCTGCTCCCATTTTGTCTGGTGAACGAGGGTGGCATGAGGGCCGCCAACCACCTGGGGGTCGTTGTGAAATTGGCCCCAGAGATCGGCCAGGTTCTCGCTGCCTTGATAGTCGCCTCGCAGCAGGGGCAGGTCCGGTCGGGCGGTGTAGAGGATGCGGTCGGCTTGCTTGCCAATCCATTCGTAGCCGACCAGGGTCACAAAACGGCCGGATTCGTGCCAACGGTTGGTGACATCCTTCATCCAGGCCCACTGGTTATCTGATAGATTTTCGGCATGGTCGGTTACGGCCGCAAAATCCAGAGCGCCTTCTTCTCTGGCGTGGCGGTAAACGCCTGAAAAATCGCCAGCCCCATCGCTCATCTCAGTGTGACAGTGAATTTCGCCCCAATAAAGCCGGTCGCCAGCCCCATCCGGTACTATCTCCAATGGGTTGCTAATTGCAATTGACTGGCCTGTTTGGCGGTGAATGGCCTCTACCCGGTAGATGCCCGGTTCAAGTACCGGTAAAGGCATGACGAAGCGGTATCGTTCCTCGAAGCAGCCGGACAGAGTTCCGAGCGATTGTCGTCCAGTTCCATTCAATATAAATAGTTCAATGTCTGCATCAATGGTGTCGGTGGGGGGGACGTTGCGATAGCGGTCTGTGAATAATCCGCGCACAGTCAGCCGTTCAGATTGATAACGGCGTCCAGGCAAGAAGAGATGCAACCGTTCACTTGGCCCGGCCATGAACTCGACCATATGGCCGTCTTGGGGGCGCATACTGATGAAGGGTGATTGGGCCGAAACGGCCACCCCGGCGCTCAAGGGCGGCACCATGGAGAACCAGGTGCGAATCTCCGTTTCCCGTTTGAAATGGGGGTAAATGAACATGCGGGCTGTTGAATAGGAAATTGAAAACGATTCGTTGGGCGCTAACGGCCGTTCCACCTGGCAGACAATGCTCGCTTTCTCATGTGTTTCATGCATGTTCCGAATTTCGGCTATGCGGACTCGGCCGTCACCATTTAAAAGCTCTGTAAATCCTGGCTCGTTTACATCTTCTATTTGGGGCTGAGAAAGAGCTTTGGGCATGGCAAAGCGGATATAGGCTCCGGCTGGCAGTCCTTTTGGTCCGGCCCGAAAGGTGGTAGTGAAGGTGGCTGGTTGGCCGACAGGGACGCGGGACGGCCGTATTGTCGTGATGCCTAACTCATGTTGGGCCATGCCCCACAACCGGCGTTGGGCCTCCCCTAATTCCAATCCGGCCAGATTTAACTCAGTTTGGATCGTTATGAGTAGATGGGATTGGGCGCAAACGGCCGTTGTCAACCCCTGAATCCGCACCCGGAGGAAACCCTCCCAAGTGGGCTGTTTGGTGTCCATTTTAGGTAATTGGGCTATGCCGTAGTCAATCCAACGGACTGGCTTTTCAGTGATTGTCTTCGGGGTTAACTTTAACTGGTCGAACCACAGCGTGGGTTCTCCTTCTGGCGCTATCAGCCAGACCCGGTGTTGGGTTGGGCCGTCATTGAATAGCTGGATGACCCGGTCAAGATAGTTGCTGCCAGGGTAGGCGTTGACATCTTGGAGGGAGAAAAAGCGATCGAAGTTTAGTCGTCCTGTCATCTATATAGTCCTGTGTCCAGGTGACAGTCACTTCTGAAAGTGACTGTCACCTTCTGTTACCTTTTCGGCCGAATCCAGACCGGGCTGCTCCAGGCCCGTTGGCCGTCGGCTTGAATGACGTTCAGGTAATAGTAATGCTCTTTAGTCGGCCGTTCTGGGTCTGTCCATTCAAATGTTCGGTCTAGTCCTGTCAATGGGGCCGACAAAACGATGATGCCATCCTTTACCACTTCAATCCGCTCTAATTCGGAGACGGCGTGGATAGTGGCGGTACAGGTGGCGGTTTCGGCCGTTCCTTCGCCGCCCATCGGCACGCCAGAGACGGCAAAGTCCACTAACATACGCGCCCCGGTTGTGGCAAAGGTGCGACGGTTTCGCAGGGCGGTAATTAAGGACTTGCGGGACAGGTCGGGCATGTTGGCCCCGGTCATGCCACAGCGGAACATGATGATGGCAGCGAAGGTGTGGGGAGTTGTGCCTTGTCCTTGGGGGTCTTCTGAGGTGAAGCCAACACGGCCGTCGTGGCAGTCGCCCCCGGCGGTAAAACCCAACTTCGCCCCCTGTTTCAGAATATCATTGATTGTTATACCCCTGTCTGGCCCAATCCAGGGCGCAACCAGGGGGCTGTCACGGAAGTCGCAGGAACCCCACATCGAATAAATTTCGGCAAACCGTTCTACATCTGGGTTGTGTTGTTCCCACTTCGTCTGATGTACGAGGGTGGCGTGTGGCCCGCCAACGACCTGTTCGTCGCCGTGAAAATGGCCCCAGAAATCATCCAGATTCTCGTAGGCCGGGTCATCGCCCCGGAAGAGTGGCAGCCGGTCGTGGGCGGTGTAGACAATTCGGTCGGCTTGTTTGCCAATCCACTCGTAGCCGACTAGCGTTACAAAACGGCCCGGTTCGTTCCAGCGATTGATGACATCCTGCATCCAGCCCCACTGGTTGTCGGAGATATATTCGGCGTGGTCGGTGACAGTGGCAAATTCTAGGCCACCCTCCTCTATGGCATGGCGGAACACCCCGGCGAAATCGCCGCCGCCGTCACTCAGGCCGGTGTGGCTGTGAATTTCACCCCAGTATGTCCGCTCTCCAGCGCCGTTGGGGATGATATGGAGGGGGTTGCTAACGGCCGTTCTTTGCCCACTCTGCTTATCGACCGCCACTGCTCGATAAATGCCAGGTTCTAGTTTGGGTAGTGGCATTCGGAAGGTATGGCGGGCCTGAAAATGGTGGGTTGGCTGGCCGATGGGGATTGTTTGGCCGTTGTGTTCTAGATGAAGGTCGATATCGGCCTTAATTAAGCCGTCCGGCGGCACATTGCGATAATAGTCGGTGAAAACACCATGTAAAAACAAATGCTCAGAGGCATAACGTCGGCCGGGCAGCATCAGATGGAGCCGTTCGCTTGGCCCTGGCACAATCTCAACTTTGTGGCTGTCCTCCGGCCGCATGGAGACGTAAGGATGGTCGGTCGAAAGGGCCACTGAGACAGCCAGTGGAGGGATTTTTGAGAACCAGGTTCTCACTTCGGTCTCGGCTAAAACGGCCGGATAGATAAAAATTTGCTCGGTGTGATAGGTAATGGAGAAACCCTGTCCTGGTTGAAACGGCCGTTTCAACTGGCAGATGATGGCTGAAATCTCATGGGACTCCATCGCCTCCCGCATGTCGATAATTTGGACATCCTCTGCGCCATCGTGAAGCCTGACATATCCAGGGGCCTGGGGGTCGGCCGTTTGAGGCAGGGAGAAGGCTTTGGGCAGCAAAAAACGGACCATTGCTCCGGCGGGCAGCCCATCGGCCCCGGCGTGATAGCTGCCGGTGAAGGTGGTTGGTTTGCCAGCTACGATGGTGGACGGTCGAACGCTGGTCTGACCCACCTTTTCCTGGGACATGCCCCACATGGCCTCTTGTGCTTCAATAATCGTCATTCCGGCCAGGGACAGCTCTAGCTGGGGGGTGAGAACGAGATAGGAATCGGCGCAAGCGGCCGTATCTAAGCCCTGAAACCGGAGGCGGGCCAGCCCATCCCATTTGGGCAAAGGCTCTTGGAGAATGGGGATGGTGACGACGCCATAGTCGAGCCAACGGATGGGGGATTGGGTGATGGTTTTCGGCCGTAATTCAAGGTTATCAATCCACACGATTGGTTCGCCCTTCGGGGCCAACAGCCAGACTCGCCGTTGGGCATTGTCTGTCGGGAAAAATTGAATGACCCTATCCAGGACATTGCTACCTGGGTAGGCATTGACATCCCAGAGAGAGAAGATGCGGTTGTTGTTGAGTCTGCCGGTCATAAAAGGTCCTTGGGGGGTAATTGGGTAATTAGGTAATTGGGTAATTGATTTTGGGTTCAATTACCAATTACTCAATTACTCAGTTACTTAATGACTGCGGTCATGCTTGTAATGGGCCGGGGCGCGTTCGATTTCCATGGGGAAGGTGGGTGGGGTGAAGGTGCTTTCGATTTCGCGTGTTCGGCCGTCTCGTCCCGCTTCGGCCGCTTTTATCATGATTTCCATGACGTGATAGGCGTGTTCAGGGGTGATGATGGGGGTTTTGTCTTCCAGAATGCATTCGACCAGGTGGCGAAGCCCGTCGGTCCAGCGCCAGTTGCCGTCTGATTCGCCAAATACTTTCCAGGCCCCAACGCTGTTTTGCCACAACTCGTAGCCCTGTGGCGCCCAATCCGTGCCCATCATTTGAATCGTGCCTTCGGTGCCGTAAAACTCAAGGCCAGGGCCGCGATATTTCTGGATGGTGAATCCGGTTGTGACGACTGCGAAACAGGCGTTGCCGAAATCAATTAGAATCTGGAAGTTGTCTTCCGTTTCGACTTTGATTGGACGGCCGTTTACCTCTCGTTCCTTTATCGCTGTGCCGGTCATAGCGGTCACTCGTTTGGCTGGGCCAAGCAGACCGGTGAAGGTGGTGACATTGTAGACACCGAGGTCGAACAGGGGGCCACCGCCAGGTTGATAGAACCACTCGCTCCAGAATGGGCCAGCCCAGCCATAACGGCCGCGTGCCAGATGAATACGGCCGACATCACCCTTCTGTATATGTCGCCAAATCTCTTGATAGGTGGCGCTTAAAACGACATGGGGTGCAGAAAGAAGGTGGCCCACTGACTGTTTGGCTGCCTCCACTAACTGCCGCCCCTCTTCCAGAGTAACGCCCATCGGTTTCTCAACCAATACATGTTTGCCAACGTCCAAAGCGGCCAGGGCCATCGGCGCGTGGAAGGCCATCGGCGTGGCAATTAGCACCAAATCAACATCGTCGGAGCCGATGACTTCTTCAAAATCGGTGGTGAAGTTGTGAACGCCACACTCTTCTGAAATTAAACGGCCGCGCGAAGGATCGACGTCGCAAGCGATAACAGCCTCCGCTTGACCCTTTAGTTTTAAGTTGTTGATCATGGTCATGTACGGCCGTCTAACGACACTGCCGCAGCCAATAATCCCAATACGTACCGGGTTTGTCATTTATGTTTCTCCTATTGATTAGCCATAAGATATTGGACACAGAGCGCACAGAGGAGCAGAGAATCGCAGAGAGATTTAATGTGGTATTCCAAGTTTATGCATCCTTTGATGAATCGCTTCTCTCGCTTCGTGGAATGGTTCTTCTAAATAGGCGATATGGTCGTCTTGGCCGTGTGGGTGGGTTGTGGTTTCGGCCGAAAATTGGCGGCTGCGCTGGCGGATATACTCAACGGAACCATCGACCAGGGTTAGCATGTAGTTGTAGGTAGCCGGGTCGCCCAGGTTATAGTTGTCGCCGTTCTGGATGTAAATGGGTGAGGTGTGGGCCATGATGCCCCGGCCCCGGCGGTCAAAATGAGGTCGGGCCGTATAATCTGGGCCACCGCAGCGAGCGGCCAGCCAGGTGTCGCCAGTTACCTTTAAGTTGGTTTTCAGGTGCAGATGATGGCTGCCATTGGTATCGGCCGTTTCAGCTACCACCTTTCCCGCCTGAACAATTTGGAGGGTGTGAATGGGGAAGATGGAACGCATTGTGGCCGCGACCTCAACTGTCCCGCCGCCTGTGACAGTCAATTGGCTGCCGATTGGCTGTCCTTCAACGGTAAACCAGAGCATTGGGCCGCCGCTCATAAAGGTGCGGCCTGCCCGCAAATGGCGGCACCAGTTATCGTAGGTGAACGGTTCGTCGGGTGGAATGTAGACATAGGTACGATACAAGCCAACCGGCACATTGGAGGACATCTTATCGGTTCCGCCAACGATGGGCAGCCGGTAGCCACCGTTTAGATAGCGATAATATTCCAGATGTTCATAAGGGCCATGCTGTAGAATCTCAAGCGCATCGGCCCGCCCGGTGGCGATAAGGGCGGCTGGTTCGCCGTTTGGTGTTGGCAGGTGGGGAAGAATGACTGTGCCACCCTGTTCGTGAGTGGCGTCAGCCCAATGGCTCAAGGTTGTTTCTAAGCTGTCGCCCAGGCCGGACTCGCCCGGACCGCCCGAACACCAGGGCATGACTGGTTCCTTCAAGCCCAAGAGGGAGAGATGGCCCAGGATGTGTTGACGGTTTTCCTGGGAGACGTAGATGATGGTACGGCCGTCTTGGGACAAGGACGGCTGACCGGTGAAGTCGGGGGTGTTGGAGAAGTAATGGCCCCATTGGCTTTGGAGCAGATTGACGACGTTCAAATCTTCGGCGGCGGCTTCGACATGGCTGGCCTGGGGGGATAAGAAATGGACATGGGTGTCGCCGCTGTAATAGCCCTGGCTGTTCATATTGACCCAGCGTTTTAAGCGCAATTGCAGCCGCTGTTGCCCTGGTTCAATCTCCACCCACTGCCGGAGTGGTTCATATTCAAAGCCTCTGGCAGCCTCTACCAGCACCCGTCCTCTGGGCAGCCAACCTTCGCAACGGCCGTCAATATACGCGTAAGACACATGGCCCAGCCGTAAATCACCGCCGACCTTCATATTCCAATCGTACATATTTGAGACGAGAGGGGCGTGATGGCCGTGCGGGGCATACGGTACACCCTCTGGTGAATGGAAGGCCACCCGGCAAGGCAGCGTTTGGCCGCTGTCCTCATCGACCACTTCGACCTTGACCCAGTTGCGGCCTGGGTCGATGATTTCTAGTCTGGTGCGGCCGTTTTCAACAACTACCCCATCTGCCAATTCCCCCCATTGGGCCTGACCAATCAGTTCCTCGCCGAGTTGTACTTCGATGGTGGCGGAGGGATTGGCCGCTATTTCGGTATAGGCAGGGCTGTTGGATTTGTTTTGGGGGAGACCAAAAGCGGCCGTTTCTGGCATGTTGTCGGAAAGCGGCCGTTTTGGCAAGGGGTATGGATAGGTTGCCGTCCCTCGGTCTACCCTGATGGAGAGGTTGAATGGTTGGTTGGCCGCTTCTTTGTTTAATAATGTGATTTTTAGGGGCCGTCTTGCAGAACGGCCGAAGGGATTCTCAGTTAGCTGGCTGGCAGTTACCCCAGCCAAAATAAAACGATAGGTTGTTGGGATTAGTTCGAGGGAAGCGATTTTCATTTCTGGGCGGGGATTTTCCCAGGCCCACAGATAGTAGGCCTTGGCAAAGCCTTCGCTTGTTTCGGTCAGCCGGGTGCCGAAATTACGCCATTGGCCTTCGTTTCGTGGTTCTAAATAATCTTTGGCATCTGGTACGGCCAGGAAGGGGTATTGGCCCCAGGGCAAGGGTAGATTGCCAACCTCAAAGCGTTCTCGGATGGGAAGGTCGGCCGTTTGACCATTTTCAAATATGACCCGGTATGTGACAACTGTTTTTCCTGGTTGCCCTCCTTCCCATAAATCTGTTTCTAGCAGGGTATGGGCAAAGATTAGCCAGTTAGCAGACTTGCCGATGGGGATAGTGACTGGTGTTTCTTGGATGGTTGGGCCGAGGCCAATGAAGCAGTTTGATTTGTCCTCGTTGGACGACCCAATTTGGAACGGCAGCCCATGAAAGGTTAATCGACCAATAGGCGGCTCATCGGCAGTTGGGTAGTTGTATACGCCGGCCGTTTTGTTGATACGCTTAAAAATATCTATCCCGACATTGCATTGTGGGCTAATGTCCAGTGGTTCGTAGTCCATTCATTAAATCCTATTACGCATTACGTTTTATATTTCGGCGCAACGCCAAAGATAAATTTCACCGGGTCGCCGGACATGTTGAAATAGCGGTGTGGGCTGCCCTGGGGGATGTAGAAGCCGTCTTTTTCGGTTAGTTCAAACCATTTACCCGCTTCGCCTTCCGGGGTATGGACGTGGAGGGTGCCTTCTAAGACGTATAACCCTTCATCGCCGCCGTGTGTTTCCAGGTCGCTTTTTCGTCCGGGTAGCAGTTCCATTGTACCGACAGTTAAATGTTCTGTGGAGGCCAGAATGCCAACCAGGGCTTGCTGTTCGCTGCCTTCCAGCCGCCAGAGAATATCTTGCTCTTTTACGAGGTAGATGGTTTCTTCTGCCTGGGCATCGGCACGACCCATTGGCCAGTTTTCGAGGTATTGGTCACGGCCGTATTTCGGGTTGGTTAGATACGGCCGAGTTTGAGCATAAGCACCGGAAGTTCCTTGAGCGGGCGGGGGCGAAAAATATTCTAATACACGGAGCGGCCCGGTTCCGATGTTAAAGCAATGCTGCCAGGTGTCTTTCCGAAAAAAGATGCTCTGGCCCTGGCGAACCCGATGCACTTCGCCCGTTTCGGGGTTGTTGAAGGCCATCTCACCTTCCAGGACATAAAGCAGCTCATCGGCCGCAAAGACAGTCCGAAAATTTTCTGAATGACGATAAGCCCCGCCAACGGCCAGACCAAAAACGAGCTGGTGGATTTGCTGGCTGGACACATAAATCCAATCTGCTACCTCGCCCGCTTCTGGTTCACCCCACAAATGGCGGGTGACTGTCTGGTACGGGATTGGGGTGGGGGTTTCAAAAGATGGACGTGGAGATGGACTGTAACTACTCATTTGAGAACCTCTACTCACGAAACGCAGACAACATCGCTGGTTGTGCTTCAGTTGGTGCTGGGTAGGGGCGTGGTCTTGTACCCGCCTTGAGTTGGGCGACCACAAGGGTTCGCCCCTACCGTAGATTTTTTGGAATCTAAATTCCTTGACAAAACAGCATTTTGGTAATATGGTAGGTGGCATACCACATACTGCATTCAGTTAGTATAGCAACATTAAGCCGTTTATCCAAATCAATTGAGGAATAGAAATGGGAGATTCATTTCAAACAGTCATACGCCAGCCAAGCCTGTCTGACCAGGTGACTGACCAGCTAAAGGAGTTGATTGCGCGAGGTGCGCTCAAACCTGGCGAGCGACTACCCTCAGAGCGGGAACTTGCCGAGCGATTTGGAGTGAGTCGTACCGTTGTCCGTGAGGCGGTGCGTTCGTTGACGGCTAAGGGGTTGTTAGAGGTCACGGCTGGCAGTGGTATGGTGGTCCGCAAGCCGACGGCCAGCTCCATTGCCGAACATTTTAATTTGTTGCTGCGGCTTAATTCAGATGGCGACCCACTTGAACATATCTTTGATATTCGCCATGTTTTAGAGGTAGAGATTGCCGGACGGGCAGCTGAGCAAGCCACTGAAAGTGATATTAAACAGATGGAGCAGTATCTTCAAATGATGGCTGAAAATGGCCATGATTTGGAGCAGGCGGCAACGGCCGATGTTGAATTTCACACTGCCCTGGCCCGCGCCACCCAAAACCCTATGTTTGGCATCCTGCTGTCATCAATCAGCGAAATCATGCTTGAAGTAAGGCGCTTGGGCTTTACGCTTACCGGCGCGCCAGAACAAATCTTTGAAGAACACGCTCGAATCCTAGATAGAGTCAAGGCTGGAGATGCTGTTGGCGCTCGGCAGACGATGTCTGACCATCTTAAGTCTGGTCAGGCGTTGGTTCGGGAAGGAATTCGGCAGCAAAGCACTGAATGAAAGATTTAATTTTTACCCATGACTGCTCATATCATGCTCGGGTGCCGCGTGATGATTTTATTCATCATTTGCTGGGCAACGGCCGTATTCAGGCCATGATTCAGGTAACAGAAAACCCTGCCTGTCGTAATGCGTTGGTGTTGCATTTGATGAACCCGGAACGATTTGAGGAACGGCCGAAGAATCAGACCTTCACCTTCCACCAACAGGCCGGGCCAGAGATGACGATGGTCTCTCTGTTCACAAACGGCCGAACCTACGCCCCGATGCCCCGTCAAACCGCATTCGATTTGCAATATGGTCTGTACTATGACAGTGGCGTGCCGACATTTCGGGCCAGCTATCCGGCCGATTTCACCCTGGACGGTGAACGGGCCAAATCTGCTTTTAATGTGGTCGAGACTCTGTTCTGTGCGAATGAGGAAGCGGCCGTTGTTCGACGGGTGAAGGTGACGAATCAGCGGGGATTAACGGCCGAATCGGCCAAGTTACTCGCTTTCCTCGTTCCCAATCAAGCCCTTTTCCCCGAAGCCCATTATCTTACAGATAGGGACATCGGGGTGGCTGGACATTTTGCAAGAGGGGATGAATTTTTAGGCTTTGCCGCGCTGACGCCTATTGACGAGCATCAAGTGGCCGAATTTCCCCTGGCTTTTGATGATGCGGCAGATGGTGAGTTGGGCAATCTGGTTGACTCCTATGATGATGAGGCGATCTTACGGCCTCAGGAAGCCTATACCAATTACCCCTTACTTCCTGGCAGTGCTCATTTGGGGCCGGTTATTAGTTTGGCCTTTGATTTAGGGACGCTCGATCCGGGACAATCGGCCGTTGTTGATTTGCTCTATTTGTACGGAGATAGCGAATCGGCCGTGTTGGAAACGGCCGCTGCCTTACGCCAGAAAGGTTATGAGCGAATTCATGACGAAGTGCGAGGCTATTGGACGAAACGAAATATGCTTTCTACAGGCCAACCACCTCTGGACAAGTTGTTCCAGGCCGTTCGGGCCGGGATGCGGGCCGGGGTGGCCAAGAGCGGCCGGATGAACGCCGCTATCTGGGGCTACAACGCCGAATGGGTGCGGGATAGTAGTTGTGCCAGCCTGGGAGCGACTTTCTCCGGTCAATTTGAACTGGCCAGAGCGATGCTCGACCATATTATCAATCACCTCATTAGCGACCAGGGGATGGCTTTTGGTGAGAGCCAATTTTATGAGCCGCGCCGAGCGGAATTGGACCAGAACGGTGAGTTCATCTTCGCCCTTTGGCAATATTGGGTGCATTCCAGAGACGACACTCTGATTCAAGATTACTGGTCGAAACTTGTGCGGGTGGTTGAATTTCCTATTGGCCCTGACTTTTGGGTCGAAGAAGCCTCTATGCTCAAGAGTGAGCGCGACCAACGTGACCGGGACGCAGAAAGGCATGGCTTGAAAGAGGGCTTCGAGCTGTCGCACCAGATGTGGAACAGTTTGGGGTTGGCGAAAGCGGCCGATATGGCTGACTTGATGGGGGAGCGTGAAACGGCCGAACTGTGGCGAGATATTAGCGGCCGAATCTGGCAGGCTGTTCTAACTCATCCCAAGTTTAACTTTATCGAAGATGGTTATTTGATGAAACGCCGACTACCAGATGGCACTTTCCAACGTCTTGCCCAGGTGATTCCCTACGTTCATCGCATAGACGACACGACCACCCGCGTTTATCCCCGAAACCGGCGCAAGCAGGGCGAACTGGAGCCGGATGGTTCTGAAGCCTGGCCTATCGCACTGGGTATGATTGACCCTGATAGTGAGTTGGCCCATCGTACCCTGCTGCGAATGGAATCTCTTTGGAACTTTGAATGGGATTTCGGCGGCTATCCCTTGCATCATCCAGGTTCTGACCCGACAAAAACGGGGGCATGGCCGATGATTTTTTATTTTGTCACCCAGGCGGCGCTGGAGACACGGGATTATGATCTAGTACGTCGTAATTTGAACTGGATTTTATCGACCAAAGACGGCCGAGGGTACACCTGGTGGGAATATCGTGACGCCGACCCGGCCTTGCAAATCGACCATGGCATCACGCCCTGGTTTAGCTATGGCGAAGCGGTTTTCATGTTCATCCACCATTTGCTGGGCTACCGGCCCGGCCCAACAATGATAACGATTGCCCCCCATCTGCTGCCGGAGATGAAAATGGTAACGGCCAGATTGCGCTGTGGGGAATGGTGGCTGGATTTACAGATTTATAACAATGGGCGTTACATTGATCGAGCGGAAATAAACGGCCGTCCTCATCAGCCCGAACAATGGCAGCACAATCAACGGGAAAGCATCCAATTTGACATCCTCCAAGAAGATTCCCAGGTTGAAATTTGGCTTCGAGAACGGCCGAACTAATTTATCAAGCGACAGCCACATTACAAAGATAATGTGACAGTCACCCTTAGGATTTAGGAGCGATAGCTATGGATTGATTGACCCATCTGATTTTCACGATTTACCCTTTTACTAGAGCGGGTTTCTAGGCCCGCCATACCAATTGGAGGATGTATTAGAGATGTTAGGAAAAAGAAACCTACTTATTACAATGCTAGTCCTTTTAATGTTTGCTTTAGTGAGTTGTCAGGCCGACACGGCTGAATTGGACGAAGCCCAAGCCGCCGCCGCTGCTGCTGAAGCCGAAGCGGCAGAAGCCCAAGCCGCGGCCGCTGATGCCCTGGCAACGGCTGAAGCGCTGGCCGCAGCAGCCGAAGAAGGCGCTTCTGCCAGTGAAGAAGAGTTGGCCGCAGCCCAGGCCGCTGCTGCCGAAGCAGAAGAAGCCCTGGCCGAAGCAGAAGCAGCTGCTGAGGCTGCCCAAGCTGAACTAGAGGCCGCCCAAGCAGAAGGCGAAGAGGAGATGGAAGCCGAACCCGTTACCTTAGCTGTTTGGTATCTTTCTCAAAGCCCTGAAGAGTTAGAGCTTGTTCGCAGTCAGATTGCGATATTTGAGGAAGAGCATCCAAACATAACCGTTGAATTTAGCGCCTATGGCTTTGATGATATGAACAACACCCTGCGCCTTGGTCTTGATGGCGGCGTTGGTCCCGATGTTGCCTATGCCTCCCCTGGCCCGACTTATGGTGGCGCTTATGCGGATGCTGGTCATCTGGTTGACCTTCTGCCACACGCCGAGGAACTTGGCTGGCAAGACCACTTCGCCGAGAGTGTTATCGCTTATAATAACCCCAACTATCCGAATGACCTTTATCAGATGCCTTTCGACCTTGTTACGGTTGGCGTTTATTACAATACCGAGATTTATGATGAGTTAGGCTTGGCCCCAGCTGAAACGTTGGAAGAGTTTGAAGCCCAATTAGCCACAATTAAAGAGGCAGGTATCACTCCCATTGCGGTTGGCGCGTTGACCGGTTGGCCGTTGGCCCACATCTGGGACCAGCTCCTACATACCAATGTCCCCTATGACTTTATTGAAAGCATTGAAGCCTTGGACCCCTCAGTCGGTTTTGATGACCCTCGTGTTATTGAAGCGGCGACCATTGTTAACAATTGGAACGACTTAGGCTACTTCCAGGATAATGTTCTGGCTACCGTGTATCCAGATGGCAATAACCTCTTCATCACTGGCGAAGCGGCCATCAATATCGGCGGCACTTGGAACAATTCCACCTTTGCCGAACAGCCAGATTTTGAGGTCGGCTTCTTTGCTTTGCCGCAGCTCGACCCCAGTCTTGATTGGCATATGGGCGGCTTTACGCCAAACAACGCCTGGATGGTTCCGGTTTATAGCGAGCATCAAGATGAGGCCATTGCTTTTGTAGACTTTATGCTTTCTGAAACAGTCGGCATGGCTAAGTGGAATGCTGGCGATATTCCCGCTTACCAATTTGCTGAGATTCCTGCACCTGTCGTGCCGCTCCAGGCTGGTGTTTATAATGCCATGCTGAACGCGGCAACTGGCACTTACATGGGCAGCTTCAATGCTGAAGTTGGTCAAGCAATTTGGGATAACTTGCAGTCGATGTTGGCTGGGGACTTGACCCCTGAGGAAGCGATGATGGCCGTGAATGAGGTGTATCAAGGCGTTGCAAACCAATAATAGATTAGTATGTAACAACGTGTAAATAGCAGAAACCGGGTTTTTTATGTCAGGATGATAACGGCCGAAAAACCCGGTTTCTATCAAGATTCGGATAGTTCTTATATGAAACAGGCAATAACTGTCAAAGATATGCCCGGTCGGTCAACCAGCCGTATGAAGCGGCTGGCTCGTGAAAACATGACTGCCTATGCCTATATCTTGCCCGCGCTCATCATCTACGGCATTTTTTTTCTATGGCCCGCTTTTCGGCTCGTTCTGTTGAGTTTGCAAGATTGGGATGGATTACGAGAGCCGGAGTTTGTTGGGCTGGGCAATTATCAGACTCTGCTACAAGATGAGGTGTTCTGGAAGGCGTTTTTGAACAATGTCACCTGGATGTTAGCGGCCGTTATTATCCCGGTCTTCTTCGGCTTGCTGCTGGCAATCTTGCTAGCTCGGAGTTCGCTACACGGCCGTGTCATCTTCCGCACTATCTACTTCCTGCCTCAAGTCATCTCTTCTGTCGTCGTCGCTATCATTTGGAACTGGATTTACAACCCCTCCTTTGGGGCGTTAAATGAAATGTTGGAATTTATTGGCCTGGAATCATTGCGTCAAGGTTGGTTGGGCGAGCCGAATCTGGCCCTTCCGGCCGTTTTCATCGCCTGGAGTTGGGTCCATTACGGCTTTACCATGGTTATTTTCATCGCCGCTCTCCAGGGTATTGATGAGGTCTATTTTGATGCCGCCAAGGTGGATGGGGCTAATAACTGGCAGCAGTTCCGTCATGTGTTGCTGCCCTTTATCGGCGCTCCCTTGTCGACGGTCGTTTTAGTCACCGCTATCTCCTCCTTCCAGGTGTTTGACCTGGTGTTCATCATGACCAGCGGTGGCCCGGCCAATGCGACGATGGTACTGCCAGTCTTCATGCTCAATAATGCCTTCAAATTCAACAAAGTAGGTTATGGGGCCAGCATTGCTGTCACGCTGGGCATCTTTATCATCGCCATGTCTATCTTGTTCCTCAGAGCAAGAGGCGTTTTCAAGGAGGCAGAATGAGAATCCCCTTTGTTAGAACAAGGAAAGTGAGCGGCCGTTCGCTGTTTTACACCCTTATCTCCCTAGCCCTGTCGCTTATTGTCATTGTGCCGTTGATGTGGATATTTTTTGGCGCGGTAAAGGATCGCGGCCGTATTATCCGCAACCCGTTAGGTCTGCCTGATATATGGCATTGGGAGAACTTTGTCGATGCCTGGGTCGGAGGTAATTTCAGCACCTACTTTGGCAACAGTATCCTGGTGGTTGTGCCAGTAGTCGTTGGGATACTATTTTTGGCTCTCATGGCCGCTTATGCTTTTGCCTTGATGTCTTTTAGGGGGCGAGACATTTTGTTTATCATCTTTTTAGCTGGGATGACCATTCCCTTAAGCGTGCTTATCATTCCCCTCTTTTATGAGATGATCGCCCTCAAACTGAATAACACCATTTGGGCCTTGATTCTGCCCCAGATTGCCATTGCGCTGCCTTTTAGCATTCTACTGATATACAGCTTTATCCGGGATTTGCCGAGGGAGATATTGGATAGCGGCCGTATTGATGGCTGCACTAGCTTTGACCTCCTACGCTACATTGTGGCTCCGCTCAGCGCTCCGGCGATGCTGACATTATTGGTTTTTAATTTCATGTGGACCTGGAACCAGTTTTTGCTGCCGACGGTATTGATTCAGATAGATTCCAAACGCACCTTACCCGTTGGTCTCAACTTCTTTCAAGGGCAGTTCTCAAACGATATACCCCTGCTCATGGCCGGGGCAACCATCACCTTCATGCCCATTGTTATTATTTATCTCATTTTTCAGCGACATTTCATTCAAGGTATTGCGGCGGGGGCGATAAAGAGTTAAGTACACGGTAGTCTGTAGTCAGTGAACGGTTTACAGTTATCAGTATTTGGTAATTTGCGGCTATTTCTAAATGTCCAGATAGCCTCAGTAATTGTGCCAAAGGCGGCCAACGGATGTTGACCTTTTTTCCTTTGAGTCTTTGCGCCTTTGCGTGAGCTATTTTTTAGGAGGTTAAACCCAAATGTCAGCCCCCCTTCGCGGCGCACTGATCGGGTGTGGGTATATATCGGAGCAGCAGCTTGTGGCCTGGGGCCAGATTCCAGGTGCTGATATCCTGGCTGTTTGTGATATTGACCGGGCGAAGGCGGAGCGACGAGCCGAACAGTTTCAGATTTCGGCCGTTTATTCTGATTATCTCATGATGCTAGATGACCTCGACCTCGATTTTGTGGACATCGCCACCCAGCCTGATTTGCATTTGCCAATGGTAGCGGCTGCTGCCGAACGTGGTCTACACGTTCTCTGCCAAAAGCCAGTGGCCGGGACGATGGCGGCGGCTCAACAGATGGTCGAGATTTGCCAGACGGCCGAAGTCCGTTTCATGGTCAATGAAAATTACCGCCATCAGGCTTGGTTCCGCCGCATTCGGCAACTGCTTGAGGACGGCCGTCTTGGAACGCCGCACTATGCTCGCTTTTACGGCCGTTGGCGTTCCACTTTACCAAAACCTGACTTTGAGGGCCAGGATTTCTTTCGAGATATGCCCCTCCTCATTATCTATGAGATGGGCATTCATCTTTATGACACTGCCCGTTACTTATTTGGGGAACCAACGGCCGTTTTTGCCGACCTGCACCGTATCAGCCCTCATATTAAGGGGGAGGACATGGCCCTTTCGCTGGTTCGTTTCGGCAAGTTGACTTTCCTGTTCGACCTGAACTGGTTTTCCATTCCCGAACCGCAGACGGGCAGCACCGCTCACGGCCGTTTTGTGGTTGAAGGCACGGAAGGGACGGCTGTTTTAACGCCTGATGGCTGCCTTCGTCTTTACCGGGCAGATGATGTTGAGGAATGGCAGTTCCCGAAAGATACAGTCGCGCAAAGCTTTGTCGCCACCCAGCAGCATTTTATAGATTGCCTCGAAAACGGCCGTTCTTTTGAAACCAGCGGTGCAGAAACCTTGAAAACGATGGCCCTGGTTTTTGGGGCGTATCAATCGGCCCAAGAAGGGCGATTTGTGGAGTTGTCCAGATGAGCGGTGAGCGCTTTCTTGGCATCATCGTTACGCCTGCCAATGTTCAGGATGAGGGGCTGCATGCGGTGATGGATACGGTCGTTAGATGTGGTGCGACCGCTATCGCCATTGACCCTTGGCTGTTACGGCCGACCACGCCGGATAAAGGCAGCCGCATTCCAGATTTGCACATTGATGGTTATGAGCGACGTTTTGGACGGCCGTTATTTGGCAAACACGAGCTGCATGTCGAATCTTTCCTGGCTTATGAGCCTGAACAGGGGTTATATAGCCGAACGAGCTATAAACGGCCGACTGTTGCCCTGCCCCCCGAACTGGATCGAACCATTCCCCAACAACTAATCGAGGAAGGTCAGCGGCGCGGTCTGGCAGTTCATATGGGCTTGGCTCCCTTTTTGCCGCCCGGTTTAAGGGACACAAATAGGCCTGTTCGAGTAGACGGCCAATCCCTCCAGCCACCATACATTGCCGCCAATGGTTGCCTCAATCAACCTGATGTACGGGCCTATGCCCTGGCCGCTATTGAAGATTTAGTCACCCATTACCCTGATATTGATGGCCTCATTCTCGATTGGGCTGAATTTGGCGCCTACCGCCTGGAGGAGCATTTCACCTGCTTTTGTTCTGCCTGTCAAGTCCAAGCCTTGAATGCCGATTACAATTTGGGCGAAATTCAGCGGGATGTACTGGCCCTTTGGAACGTCCTTCATCACTTAACTCCGGCCAAATTAGCCCATGCCCAACGGTTGGCGGCGAATCCATCTGAACTATTAGAAGCCTTAGGTGCCTATCCAGGGCTGTTGGCCTTTTTACAATTCAAGGCAGATTGTGTTGTTGGCTTCTATCGAGACGTTAGAGCGTTGTTGAACCGGATGGGTCAAAATAGCATTGCGCTCTCAGCTAGAGGTTGGATTTCTCCCTGGAATCGTTCGAGCGGCATGGATTATCGACGGTTGGCAAGCATTTGTGATGCTGTCCTGCCTAAAATATTTACTTTTGACCATTCTGTTTTGCCTCGCTGGCTGGGGCAAAAATTGCAAAAGTGGAACCCAACCTTGCCTGAATCGCTTATCTTGGAGACGGTGAAGGGCTGGCTGAATCTGCCGGACGATATTGAACGGCCGTCTTTCGGTGACTACAACATCCCTGCCCCAGAGGAGAAACATCCGGCTCATCTATCAGCATACAAAATGCGGTTGGAAGAGACGGCCGCTCAGGTCAAGGGTCAATCCCACCTCTATCCCATCGCTCATCCCTATATGCCGGATTGCCAGTGGCGGGACATGATTGCCCTCATTCGGGACAGTCCCGTAGATGGAATGTGGGTCAACTTTTATAGTTATTTAACTGACCAGAAATTTGAGATATTGCGCGAGGTTTGGTAAACGGCCGAGATAGCTACAAAGAAAATCGATAAAAAGAAAGCTCACGCAAAGACGCAAAGTTGCAAAGAGAAAAAATTTTAGCATTTTAGAGACCTTGCTTAATATAATGTCAAATCCGATAAAGTCTAGTATGAAAAAACCACCCCACATTCTCTATATTCTCTCAGACGAACATTGCGGTTTTGCCAATGGTTATATGGGTGATCCGAATCTGCGAACGCCAAACATGGACAGGCTGGCGGCGGAGGGAGTAGCGTTTTCTCATGCCTATGCCAATTCGCCCATCTGCACCCCTTCACGAGGGACACTGTTTTCCGGCCGTCATTCTCATTGTGGGCCGGTGCAGCATTTCTTTGATGTCTATAAAGCCGCCTCGCCTAGCACGGCGACTTTGCTAAGAGAAGGCGGCTATCACACCGCCTTTTTTGGTAAATGGCATCTGGGCGTGGTGAGAGACCAGATGTCTCCGGCCGTTCGGGAGAATCCCGACGCTTACCCTGAAATCGACTATTTCCGCCGCACTCCCGAATATCATCGGGCTGGCTTTCAAGATTGGTTTGCCTTTGAGTTAAATGATGCGCCCTTTAATTTTGCCTATTATGAGCAAAATGCCATTAATCCTGTTCAAAAGAGCGGCTACCAAACTGACTTATTGACCGAAATGGTCATCGATTATTTGGCAGACTATGACGGGGACAAGCCGCTGTTCCTGGTACTGAGTGTTGAGCCACCCCATTTTCCGCTGGAAGCGCCTTCGTCTTTCATGCGCTTTGATACGGATACGATGGTCTTTCGGCCGAATTTTGGCGACAGCCCGGAAATGCGTCAGGCGTTAGCTACCTACTACGCCATGATTGAGAATTTAGATTGGAATATCGGCCGTCTTTTAGACGCGATTTCAACCATTGACCAATTCCAGAAAAATCTGCTGACCGTTTACCTTTCCGACCACGGCGATTATATGGGTAGTCATGGTCTCATCGCTCGTAAAGAGTATCCTCACGAAGAGGGTGTTCGCATTCCCCTTATCTTTCATTGGCCGGAAGCGATACCTCCTCAGGGGCTGCGGGATGACCTCTTTAGCATGATTGATATGTTGCCGACGACATTGGCGTTGGCTGGCTTGACCGTTCCGGGTCATGTTCAGGGTCAAAGTTTTGCCGCCGCTTGTCGAGGGAAGCCATTTGATGGGCCTAAATATGTTCTGTTAGAGATGAATAACAACCCCCGCTGGAGTTTGGACTTTATTGATTGGCGGGCCATCGTCTCCCATCGCTGGAAGTATATCTATTTCGAAACCGGCCACGAACTACTCTATGACCTGAGGGCAGACCCTTATGAGATGAATAATATAGCTGCTAAAGAACCAGCAACAAAAGCACGATTGAGACAGGGCTTGTTAGATTTGTTATTTGAAAGTCGAGAACCTTATTTTGATGTGTTGATGGAATATGGGGTTGCTCCAGAACGGCCGATTATCAATGTTTCAAACCGTTTCAATGATGGCATTGCCCCTACCTGGAAAGATATGATTATCACGCCATAAGGAACTTATATGAGATTAGCTGATAAAACAGCGATAGTGACCGGAGCCGCATCTGGCATTGGGCGAGGCATTGCCCTGATGTTTGCGGCCGAAGGGGCCAGTGTTATTGTCTCTGATTTGAACAGTGATGGCGGTCGAGCCACGGTCGCTAAAATTCGAGAAGGTGGTGGCACGGCCGGATTTGTTCAGTGTAACATCACCCAAGCAGCGGATGCTACTCGCCTAGCTCAAACGGCCGTAGATACCTTCGGCAAGATTGATATTCTGGTCAACAATGCTGGCATTATGCGGGTTGGTACGGTCTTGGAAACGGCTGAAAGCGATTGGGATGCCGTTCTCAATACCAATTTGAAAGGGGTTTTTCTGGTCTCCAAAGCCGTGCTGCCCTTTATGGTTGAGGCAGGGAAAGGGGCGATGGTTAATATCGCTTCCATTGGTGGTATTCTACCAGCGGCCGAACTAGCGGCCTACGCTACCGCCAAAGCTGGGGTTATTCATTTATCCAAGCAGATGGCTCACGACTACGCCCGCCATTGGATTCGGGTCAATGTTATTTGTCCCGGCACTATTATCACCCCCATGCACGATGCCTTTTATACCCCGGAAACAAAAGAGGAAACCCTGGCCGAATGGTCTAAAACACGGCCGTTAAAAATGACTGGCACGCCGGAAGATATTGCTTATGCGGCCGTTTATCTGGCCTCGGACGAAGCTCGTTTTGTCACAGCGGCCGTTTTGACCGTTGATGGCGGCGTGGCCGGGGCGAGAGGATGAAGAATAATGAATATCGAATATTGAATGGAGAATGGTGAAGTCCACTACTTCTCAATTCGTTATTCTCAATTCATTATTCGTTATTTTAATGGAGAGGATATGAGGATATGTCAGAAAACACTAAATTTCTTTCCCAGGTCGAATCTCACCGACCAGATACTGCTTTTACTATCTGGTCATTGGGTGGGCCAAGCACCATCATTCAAACGCCGGAAACGACGGTCTATCTTGACTTGTTTACCGGCCCATCGCCCGAAATCACCTTGCATAAGGCGACGGAGGATATTGTCGACCCGCAGGAAATCGGCCGTATTGACGCTGTCCTATCAACCCATCACGACCCCGACCACTGCCACCAGCCCTCGCTGACCCCCATCCATAACAATACCGAGGCTCATCTAATTGGCCCTCGTTCCTGCACCAAACTGTTCAAGGAATGGGGCTTTGACCCCAGTCGCCAGATTGAATTGGCCGCTCATCAGGCCATCCAAATCAAAGACCTTCGTATCTGGGCCATGCCTTGCAACGACTACTTCGACCCAGATGCGGTTAGCTATGTGTTCCAGTCGGGCGACAAGACCCTCTTCGATGGCGGCGATACCCTTTACTATTCCGGTTATATCAAGGTTGGCAAGCAGTTTTCAATTGATGTGGCCTTGCTCAACTTCGCCAAGAACCCACCGGGCGAAATTTATTATATGAACCACGCTCATGTGGCCCGAACGGCCGAAGAGTTGGGCGCAAAAATATTGATTCCTAAACATTATGACCTATGGGAAGAGTTCCTCGACGACCCGGCTCCCCTGGCCGAGATGTTAGAACCGGCTGGTATAAGGGTTGAAATATTAGGCCAAGGCGGCCGTTTTTCATTGTGATCCTTGTGTATTCGGTGGTAAACGAATCGATGGTAAACGTCCTTCTCCCTTTTGAGATTCGTGGCACTATTGCAATAAATCCTTTTAATCGAAACAGAAAATGAAGTTAGCGTTGATGATTGATGTGCCAAATACAGTGCCAAACCAAAGCTATGTTCGGGTTCCCTCTGGCTCTTTTGAAGAAACACTGACGCTGGCAGCAAAATTAGGGTTTGATGGGGTTGAATTGTTGATTGATCATCCTGATAGGGCTGATTTTTCTGGCTTGCAGACGGCGTTGGCGAAAACGGGTTTGACGGTGGCAGCCATTAATAGCGGCCGTCTTTATTTTGAATATGGATTGGGGTTGGTTTCGGAAGAGCCAACGATTAAGGCAGCCAGTGTTGAGGCATTGCTGAAGTTGATTTACCAAACTGCCCATTTTCAGGCCCCTATCAATATTGGTGTTTTCCGGGGGCTGCCTCGAAATGGTAACCAGGATTGGGCTTTTCACCAACTAAAAGAGATTTTGCAGAAAACGGCCGATGAGATTGCTCATCTGGGGGTGAAACTGGTTTTGGAACCGGGCAACCAGAATGAGTTTCCCTTCATCTACTCAACGGCAAAGGGGATTGCGCTTGTCGAACAGATTAACAGGCGAAATGTGAGTATTATGCTGGACACGTTTCATATGTCTATTGAAAATGAGACCTTTACAGAGTCGTTTTCAAGTGCGATGCCGATGCTGGAGCATATCCATTTTCTCGACCGGCTGCGTAACCCGCCATCCTATCGGAGCCAGAAATTTGATTTTACTGGTGCTTTGCGAATGCTTCATAGACTTCAATACGCTCATTTTATCTCTATGCCCATGTTGCAAAACGGCAATGTAACGGCGACAAGGAGCGTTATTGCAGCTATCAAAAGAACCATTCAATACGCATCAACGAACGGAGGATATAGATGACCGACATATTTTTTGATGATGATGTAGACCTGAAGATTTTGCGGGACAAGACTATTGCCACAATCGGCTATGGTAATCAGGGACGCTCGCAAGCATTGAACTTTCGGGATTTGGGGTTGAATCTCGTCATCGGTAACCAAAATGATGATTATCGAGAGCGGGCTATTGCCGATGGTTTTGAGCCAGTTTCGCTGCGAGATGCGGCCGAACAGGGAGATATTTTGCTGATGTTGACCCCCGATGAAGTCCAGCCTGAGGTGTACGAGCGGGATATTGCTCCGGTGTTGAAACCGGGGGATGCACTGGTTTTCGCCAGTGGCTTTAATATTTATTATGGTTTTATTGCTCCGCCGGAGACAGTTGATGTGGTTATGGTTGCGCCGGAGATGATTGGCGTTGGCGTGCGGGAGAACTTTCTCAATGGCAAAGGGTATGCCACATTAATAGGCGTTGACCAGGATGCGACCGGGCAGGCGTTAAACGTTGCTTTGGCCGTTGCCAAAGCTAGCGGCTCGACTAAGTTGGGGGCTATCATGTCTAGCTTTGAGGAAGAAACGCTCATTGACTTGATGTATGAGCATTCGGGCATCCTTTACCACATTCGGCGGGTTATCACTGTTCTTATCGAGGCAGGGGTCAGCCCGGAAGCGGCAATTACTGGTTTTTATGCCTCAGGTGAAGAAGCTCGCTTAGCCCAGGCATATGCTGACATCGGACTCTGGCATCAACTGCCGCTCCATTCGACCACGAGCCAATATGGACAAGAGGTGACTTCGGAAATGCTGCCTGAAGAGGAAGCGATGGAGACAGAACGGCTGCGGCGCATTATCCGCAACATCAAAGATGGCAGTTTTGCTAAAGAGTGGAAGCTGGAACAACAGGCTGGGTTCCCAACATGGCATCGCAAGCGACAGCAGAACATGAACCACCCCGTTATTTTGGCTGAACGGGAATTGTATCGGCGGTTCGGCCGTTTGGAGGATAATAAGCAGTAGTCAGTTTTCAGTATACAATTCACAGTAAATTTCAGTCATCAGTTTCCTACTGTTTACTGTCCACTGTTAACTGCTAACTCTCACGAAACCTTATGCCCAAACCCACCATTCTCATCGTCGGCAGCCACGCCCCCGGCATGTTTATTGAAGTTGACCAGATTCCCGTAGCGGGGGAGACGGTGATGGGCTGGAATTATCGGGAGCCTGTGGACGGGGGCAAGGGGTCGAATCAGGCGGTGGCGGCGGCACGGTTGGGGGCGGCCGTTCGTTTTGTTGGCTGTCTCGGCCGTGACCAACGAGGGGATGATGGGCTGCGCTGGCTTCAGGCGGAAGGTGTCGATACGACTTTCACCATGCGTAGTGATGACAACCTGACCATCGGTGGCTTTGTTATCCTGGATGCTGTGGGTGTGCCAGCGATTGTGGCTGCTATGGGGGCCAATGGTGACTTGACGCGCGAGGCGGTGGACAAGGCGTTAGCCGCTTCGCCGAGGGCTAACATCCTGCTAACTCAATTTGAGATTGACCCAGCATTGGCGGTTTATGCTGCCGGAAGGGGCCAAGCGCTGGGTATGACGACCATCATTAACCCGGCTCCGGCAGTTCCGACGGGCGGGCTGGAAACGGCCGACTTCCTAACGCCTAACGAAACGGAAGCCAAAACGCTGCTGGGCCTCGACCCTTCAACCCCGCTAGCCGCCCCGGAGCTGGCAGAACAGTTACGAAAAGAGAGTGGGGCCAAGACGGTCATTGTGACTTTGGGCGAGAAGGGGGTGGTTGTGGCTGAGGCAACTGGGACGTGGCAGATGGCCGCCCCCCAGGTTGAGGCGGTTGATACGACTGGCGCGGGGGATGCTTTTAATGGGGCGTTGGCAGTTGGGTTGGGTGAAGGACGGCCGTTAGAAGAGGTTGTTCTGCGAGCCTGCCAGGTTGCCGCTCTTTCTGTGACCAGAGTGGGGACGATTCCAATCTTTCCGAAAACTGCCGATGTTGAGGCTAAGTGGGGTCGTCAAGATTGAGGCGATGTAATAGAAGCCCAATAAGGGCGTAGCCGTCGGGGATTTCCTGACGGGCTATCATTTGGAGCAGCTCCTGGGGGTCGAACCAGCGGATGGCGTGGACTTCGTTTTCGTCCCATTTGCCGGAGCCTTGTCCGGCCCGGCAGTGGATGACATAGACGGTCATGTTGGCGATGCCGTTTAAGGGGTGGTAGGTGTATATTTGCTGGTGGTCGTAAGTTTCGTAGCCCGTTTCTTCTAACACTTCCCGTTGGGCGGCTTGGATGGGGGTTTCGCCTTCGTCGATGCCTCCGGCGGGCAGTTCCCAGGAGGTTGTTTGAGTAGGGTAGCGGGCGATGTAGGTCATGAGGATTTGGCCCTGGTCGTTTTCGACAACGGCCGTAATCGTTCCTGGCCCAAAGTCGAGGTAGTGGTATTGTTCGATGATGTGGCCGTTGGCGAGGGAGATGCGGTCGCGGTATAGGTTGACCCAAGGGCATTCGTAGATGGTGGTGCGGTTGAGACGGGTGGGGAGGAGGTTTTTTTGATTGTTCATTCAAAGCCTTTTGGGGTGGTTATATGAAAAATTATAAGTGTTGCTTAAGTCGTAATTGGTAATAAGTGGTTGAAACCTGTTTGCTGATTAAAGCGTAGTATAGGGTAACGTTGAAATTGGGCGAAATGAGATGAGGGCACGTACAATAGCTACGATGAATGATGAGATGACTGAGTTTGGAGAACAGGGAACGGCCGAATTTGATTGGCTTGTTTATTCGGATGCGACTTTTGCGGGGTTATCGCTCTTGATTCCGATTCCGTTGGTGGATTTGGCTTTTGAGTGGTATTTTCGGCAGCGGATTGGGCCTGCGATTGGGCGGCGGCAGGGACGGCCGTTGTCTTCGGCCGTTATTAAGCAGCTTAATAAGGGAGAGGGTTGTCTGGGTGGCTGTTTGTCGTGGCCGTTTAAGCTGACTTTTGAGCTGCTGAAGCGGCTGTCGCGCAAAATCTTGTATTTTCTGACGGTGAAGGAGGCGACGGACCAGTTGAGTTATTATTGGCACCGGGCTTTTTTGCTGGATTATATGATTGAACGGGGCTATTTGGCGGACGCGACGGAGAGTCAGACGGCCGTTGATGCCTTGAATGCGGTACTTGATGAGTCCCAAACTAGCCCATTGAATCAGCTTGCTCAACGAACGGTGGGTGGGGTGAGCCATATCTTTAAGACGCTGCGCCGGGCGCGGGGTGGAGAAGAGGATGAGGTGGTGGCGGAAACGCGGTCGCGGATGGCTCGGAACTGGGCTGAATTTGGGGGGTATTTTGAGGAGTTGACGGCCGACTTTGAGGGGGCTTATCAGGCGATGTTGATGGGGGAAACGGCCGAATCCCCGACACACTCCCAAACTTAAAGACGTTTAACGCTTCATTAATGATAGCTTCATAGGCTCCGGGTAGGCACCAAAAAGGGTGCCTATTTATTGGAACTATACATTTATGGAGTTTTATCATGTTAAACTTTAGAAGACCTATTTTATCTATTGGCAGCGCTGCAAGGCGCAGATTAATTATGTTTCTGGGGCTGGCCTCGCTGGTTGTTTTTATTGCCGGGGCTGGAAAAAGCTGGATGAACAGCGGGCAAACGGCCGTTGATGTGGTTGAAGCCTCGGAGCTTTTGGGGGAATGGGATATAGGCGAAGATGATTTTCAGATTAGCCAGATGGGGACGGCGGCCGATTTTCGGAATGTTTACCCTGATGTGGCCTATAATGTGAATGATGACCAGTATCTGGTTGTTTGGGCGGCCGATGATTCATTAAATGGTGAAACGGCTATTTCGCGTATTAACGGCCGACTTTTTGATGGCAGCGGCCAGCCGATTGGGGCCGACTTCACCATCGCCGATGCCAATCAAGGATTGGATGATGACCACGATGTGGCCGTTGTTTATAACCAGATGAACAATAAATATCTGGTGGCCTGGGGAGACACAATGCCATTGACTAACGAACGAGAAATCATTGGTATACAGGTTGGCAGCGATGGCAGTCCTATTGGTGGTAAACGGGCCTTGACAACGCATGGGATTCCTGGGCAAACAATAGCCCGTACTTACAATCCTAAACTTGTCCATAATACGATCGATAATGAATATCTCCTGGTCTATCAGGGCGATAATCATGCTGGGGCGGCGATGGGTGAATATGAAATCTTCTATGTTCGTATGGATGGGGTGACGGTTAATAGTTTAGGCTCTGGTCGGATTAGCGATATGGGGCCGGATGGCAGCCCCGGTTATGATGCCCTTGGGCCGGATGTGGTTTTTAATCCGATAAATAGTGAGTATCTGGTTGCCTGGTTTGGGGACAGCGATGGTGGCGATAGTGGTGTTTTCGACAATGAGTTTGAAATTTTCACCCAACGACTAACTAAAACCGGGGCTGAGGTTGGGCCTAACGATTTCCGTATCAGTGACATGGGGCCGAATGGGGATGATGATTTTGATGCTCGGTCGCCTTCGATAAGCTATAACAGCCTGACGAACCAGTATTTGGTGGTTTGGTATGGCGATGATGTAATTGAAGATGAAAATGAAATTTATGGTCAACTGCTGACGGCTAGTGGGCAGCAAACAGGCAGTAACGATTTTCGTATCAGCTATATGGGGCCGGATGATGACTTGAATTATGATGGCATCCTACCAGCTGTGGTGTATAACGCGAATAATAACCAATTTATGGTTAGCTGGCAGGCTGATGACAACAGCAACGGTATGGTCGATGATGAGCTGGAAATCTTTGGTCGGGCTGTCTCTGCTGCTGGTCAAACGCTTGGTGCAACTGAGGTTCGCTTGAGTCAGATGGGTATTGATGGCGATATTGTGTACAGTGGTACGCTGCCTAAAATCGCTTTTAATACGACGGCCAATGAATACTTTGTTGTCTGGCAGGGCTATGATGACAGTGAGGCGGTCATGGACAGCCAGGCGGTTGTGTTTGCTCAGCGAGTGGATGGTGCGGCTGTCCAAGAGGTTGGCGAAGATGACGCCATGCTTAGCGATTATCAGGAGATTTTAACGTTGTTCAGGGCTGGCACACCGAAAGTTGCTTTTAATTCGGCCGATAATGAATACCTTGTGGTTTGGAATGGAGATGACAACGCCGATGGCATGGTGGATGGTGAATACGAGGTGTTCGCCCTGCGGTATAATGCTGTTACAGGGCAGCCTATTGGGTCGCGTATTCGTTTGAGTGATATGGGGCCGACTGGTGACCCTGATTATGATGCCTCTAGTCCGTCGGTGGCTTACAATTCGGCCGATAATGAATATCTGGTGGTCTGGTCTGCTGACGATAATGTTGGCGGCGTCATTGTTGGTGACAAAGAGATATTTGGCCAGCGATTGAGCGCTGACGGGGTGGAGATTGGAACCAATGATTTTCGTATCAGCGATATGGGGCCGGAAGGAGTTGTTGACTATCCAGCTCGTACACCCGATGTTGTCTACAACCAGGTTGATAATGAGTATCTGGTTGTTTGGTGGGGTGATAATACGATTGCTGGTATGGATTATGATTTTGAGATTTTCGGTCAGCGGTTAAGCGCTGCTGGGGTTCAAATTGGCGTAAATGATTTTCGTATCAGCGATATGGGGCCGGAAGGGGTAACGGACTTTATAGCCAGGGACCCGTCTGTCGCTCATAGCCTAACTAATAACCAATATATGGTGGTTTGGAGTGGCTATGAAATCTTTGTTGGAAACAATTTGGAAACTGAAATCTTTGGTCAGCGATTGAATGCTGCCGGCATTGAAATTGGGACGAATGACTTTCGCATCAGCGAAATGGGGCCGGATGGCGATAGTTTTTTTAGAGGTCTAAATCCAGATGTCGCCTATAACCCAACTAACAATCAGTTTCTAGTGATTTGGAGCGGTTTTGATGATATTCCCCAGGTTTTTGGGAAGCAAATCTTTGGTCAGCGATTTGATGCTGCTGGTAATGAAATTGGAACGGATGAGTTTCTTATTAGCGATGCACCGTTGAATGTCAATAAGACCGCTGAGTATCCATCATTGGTTGTTAATTCGGTGACTGGCGATTATATGGTTGCCTGGCATGGATTCGATGAAACTATTGGTATGGGCTTTAGCGAATTTGAAATCTTTGCCCGGCAGGTGGCCGCAAATGGGGGGATATTGGGCGACAATGATGTACGTCTGAGCAATATGGGGCCGGATGGCGATAATGTTTTTGATGCGCTGCGTCCTGCGTTAGCGGTTAACAGCTTGTCTGGTGAGTATCTGGTGGTTTGGAATGGCAATGAAGCGGTCTCTTTTAACTTTGATGAGATATTTGGGCAGTTTTTCGTGCCGACAGATAACCCGCCGCCGACTCCGACGGCCACTGTCACAGTCAGTCCAACCCCGCCTGGGCCAACGCCAACGTCAACACCACCTGGTCAGCCAGTGCCTGGTTTCGAGATTTATTTGCCGATTGTGGTAGATGGGAGTGGTTGATGGTGGTATTGATAGTTCGTAATTGGTAAATAGATTTAAATAGGAGGTTTCATCTTTGTAGCGGTGGAACCTCTTATTTTTGTTTCAGAGTTAACAGTGTAGCCACTATGAAAAATCTTTGTTCTTTGGGGCATGACGTTGGGGGGGAATGGTTCTATAATAAGCATGGCTATGGAACCAAAGTTGGCCCTCTTTCTTTGGGGAAAGATGAGGGTGGTGTTTGACGGGCAGGATATTTCGGAGCGGTTTTCCGTGAAGCATCAAGCCTTGCTTGCTTATTTGGCGATGACGGGCCAGGCTCACAGTCGGGCTGCATTAGCCAAGTTATTATGGGAGGACGCTATTGAGGAAGGGGATGATGAGTCAGCTAGAAATAGTTTACGGGTAGCTTTAAGTGCATTGAGAAAATGGTTGGCTGATTATCTGGTTGTGACGCGGTTTGAGGTGGCTTTTGATGGGGCGGCGGGCTGTTGGCTGGATGTGGCTGAGCTTGAGCGGCTGACCTATGATTTGGATTCGGCCGAAACGGCCGACTTGCAACAGGCGAGGGCATTATACAGGGGAGAATTTTTGGCCGATATGGTGATTGAAGCGGCGGCGGAAATCAACGACTGGCTGTTGTTCCAACGGGAATTTTGGCGGCAGCGGGCGTTGGCGGTTTTGGGCGGATTGGCTGATAGGTTGTTTGAGGAGCGGAATTATGGGGAAGCGGCCATGGTAATAGAAAAAGCGCTTGAGATTGAACCCTGGCTGGAGGAGAACCACCGGAAGTTGATGACCGTTTACGGCCGTTTAGGGAATTTCAACGCTGCTTTGGCTCAATATGAAAATTATCGCCAGCTAGTCTATGAGGCGTTAGAGATTGAGCCGACGGCCGAGACAACGGCCCTGTATAATCGGATTCAGGCGGCCCGCCAAACGCCGCCGCGCCCGCTGCCAACGGCCGGGACGGCTTTTGTGGGTCGGGAGCGGGAGTTGGCAAAGATTGCCCATCATTTGGCTGACCCGACCTGTCGAATTTTGACGATTACTGGCCTGGGCGGGGTGGGTAAGAGTCGGTTGGCGTTGGCGGCGGCGGAGCAGGCGAACCAGGAGCAACATCTTCAGTTTCTCCATGGGACGGCCTTTGTTTCGCTGGTTGGCATTGGGCAGGCGGATTTGATGGTGGCGGCCATCGCTGATGAATTGGGCCTGAGTCTGGTTAGATTTTCTGATGTCAAAAATGAGCTTAAAGATTATTTGCGAGAGCGGGAGCTGCTTCTGACGCTGGATAATTTTGATGATGTAGCGGATGGTGGCTCTTTTGTATTGGAAATCGTATCAAGCTGTCCGGGGGTCAAGTTTCTGATAACGAGCCGAGAACGGCTTGGGTTGGCGGGGGAGCGGCGGCTGTTGCTGGATGGGCTGGCTTATCCACAGGATTGGGAAGCGGTTTCGACCGTTGAAGAGGCGATGGCGTATGATGGGGTACGGTTGTTTGTCCAAAGCGCGAGACAGGTTCAGCCGTCGTTCAGCTTGGAAACGGCCGATATTGCTCCCCTGGTGAGGCTGTGCTATTTGGTGTCGGGGATGCCGTTGGCCTTGAAACTGGCTGCGGCTTGGCTGCGGGGTCTGGGATTGGTGGATATTACGGCCGAAGTGGAAAGAAATTTGGATTTGTTAGAAAGCCAAATGAGGGATGTTCCGCCGCGCCAACGGAGTATGCGAGCGGTGTTTGAACAGACCTGGTCGCTCTTGTCAGATAGGGAGCGGCTGGTTTTTCAATCAATGGCGGTTTTTCGAGGCGGTTTAAGCCTGGCAGGAGCGAAGGCGGTGTTGGATTTGGGGTCGAAGATGTTGGGCGGATTGGTGGAACGGGGGCTGCTACAAGAAAAGTTGGCCGGAGTCGAGAAGCGGTATGAACTCCATGAGTTGGGCCGTCTTTTTGCGGCCGAAAAGCTGGCCGAAAGCGTGATGGGGCCTATTGTTTCAAAAAGACATGGCGTTTTCTTTCTCAGGCTGGTTGCTGAAAATGAGAAAAGATTATATGGTGAAAATCCGCAATTGGCGCTGTCTAAGATGCTGCCGGATATTCAAAATATTCGTCGGGCTTGGGGCTGGGCGATTAATGAGGCAGACTATGCCGCCCTTGAAAGGGCAGTTGAGGGGCTGACAATTCTATTTGATTTACCAGGACTGTATGTGGAGGCGCTGCGACTGCTTGGAGAGGCGGTTCAACGATTGAATGGGATAACTGATGAGGAAGCGGTGCAGGTCGTCATCTGTCAATTGACATTAAAGGCGGCTTTTTTTCGCTTGCGACAAGGGAACGCCCAGGAAGCCTATATATTGGCTCAAAAGGGGTTGGCGTTGGCGGTTGAACATGGACATGATCTGTATACGGCCGAAGCCAACGCCTTGTTAGGGGATATTAGTAAACGGCTGCCATTGGAAGAGGAGACAGAACAGTATTATCGACGGGCAATGGCGACTTTCCGGGAATTGGGGCAAGTTCGTCTGTTGGCTTCGCTGAATAATTCGATGGGCTGGCTGCTTTTGCATAATTTGCCGGAGGAGGCATTGGCTTGTTTTCAGGAGGCGTTAAAAGGACATAGTCGTATCGGAAATAAACTGGGAATAGCCAGTTCCAGCAGTGCGATGGCTATCGTCCAATTTGATAAGGGGGAAACGGTTGGCGCGGTTGACCGACTGAAAGATAGCTTGAGACATTTTGAGGAAGGGGGGTATCTGTCTGGCGCTTCGGCAACGGCGCATAATCTGGGTAAAATTCTTTATACATTGGGACAGTATGGGGAATCTCTGTCATTTTATCATCAATCAATGGTGATTAAGCGGCGGTTGGGACGGTTGGGGCCAGCATTTTTGACCTTAGGGGGTATAGGGGTGGTCCAAATTGAAAGAGGTAATTATCGTCTGAGCTACCAAGTTTTGGGAGAGGCTATTGGTTTTTTTGAAGAGGCTAACCTTGAATCGGAGCTGCTAGTTCTTTCGTGGGAGCTATCTCATCTCCTGATTCGTATGGGGCGATTTATGGAGGCGGAGACGAATTTGACGCGGGTTTTGAGGTTGGGGCGCAAAGAGGGCAAAAGCAATGTTCGAGCATTGGCGATTGGGACGGGGCTGATGGGTCTGCTTTACCAGTACATGGGAGATGGTGAACGGGCGTTGTCTTATTTTGAGGAGGCTGGAGGTTATTTTCAAACGTATAAACGGCCGATTGACGAGGCGCGTTATATGCTGCTGCCGATGGGGATGGCGCTTGTGGAGCAAGAAAGGCTGGATGAGGCCAGGCGGTTGCTTGAGCGCGTTCGGCCGTTGGAAGCAAAAGTGGGGATGAATCCGATTGTGTTGGGAATGGCGGTGTTAGAGGCTCGAGTTGAATTTGCGGCGGGTCGGCGCAAGCAGGCGTTGGAGATTTTGAATCGGGCGCGTGGGAATGAGGAACGGCCGATGGATGCGGCGGTGTTGGCTTATGAGCGGTGGCGGGTGAGTGGGGGCCGAGCGGATGGCGAGGGGGCGTTGACCTTACACAAATCGCTGGCGGCTCAAATCCCGGATGTATTGTTGAGGGAGCGGCTGAAACATTTGGAAGAGGGGGGTGGCGCTTATGTCGGGGCGGGCGGTGGCGGTGGACGGCCAATTGGGTAATTAAGGTTAAAAAATTAAAACCCTGGGCTTTGCGAAAACCCAGGGTTTTTGTTTCGGTCAGGGTTTGTTGAGGACAGCGGGCATGAAGATAGTGAATTCGTTTTCCTCAACGCTGACTGTTATGGTAGTGACCTGGCTGCTGACGGCGTTGGTGGCGGTGACGGTGACAGTGTAGAGGCCGGGGGCGGCGTAGGTATGGCTGGTGGTTGGGCCGCTGCCGTTGCTGCCATCGCCAAAGTTCCAGGTGTAGGAGACGTTGGTTCCGGCTGTGATGGTTGCGGTCAGGGTGGTGGTCAGGCCGAGGGTGGTGGGGCTGTCGTTGGTGGCGGTTAGGCCGGAGATGGCCTGGTCCTGAATTTGGGTTGTTTCGATTGTGCTATTGTTGATGGGGTTGTTGTCTATCTCGTTTGGGGCATTGTTGGAGACAACGGCCGTATTGGTGATGTTTCCAATGACATTTGGAACGACGGCGATATCTATCGTTTGACTAATGGCACTCGGTAAGATGCCGATAGAGCAGGCGACGAGATTTCCACCAATGGCGCATGTCCCCTGGCTTGAAGTGACTGATATGGGGCTTAGGGTGAGCGGCAAATTGTCGATGACTTGGACATCGGTGGCGGCATCTGGCCCATTGTTTCCGACGATGAGGGTGTAAGTGAAGGGTTGACCAATGGTGGCTGGGTCGATTGAATCGGATTTCTGAATATAGAGATCGGCTAACTGGGCTATCTGGTTGAAATTGGCAATAATGCTCTTATTCCCATCAACGGAGAGTATGCCGGGATTGTTTGTACCATTTGAAGCAGCATCCCCTCCCCAGCTATCAAATTCATAAGCTGCCGGTTCGTCGGGAACGGCCGTGATTTGAACATTCCCTGGAATCCAACCGTTAGTACAATCATCTCCCCTTGCTGGGTTAAAAATGACAGTTCCCTCGTTCATGGGCAGGACTTGCACTGTGATATCATAGCAGGGTGGGTTGAAATTAAAATTTGCAGTTAGCGTTCTATCATTGGTCAGCTCGCCATTTCCGATTATTAGGGGGTTGTTTGTATTGCCCGTATAAATCCCATCTGAATCAGTCCAATCAACGAACTCGTAGTTGACATTTTCTGAGACAATTAGAATGACAGGCGAGCCAGGTGTCCAACCAGGGCCGGATGGACAGTTTTCTGGGGTACTGGCATCTATGTCTACGTCGCCACCTTCTGGCGGATTTGATACTCTAGCAATCTGATAACATACGATGGCCTGGAAGTTGGCGATGGCGGTGTAGTTTTCGTCCAATGTAATCGTTATCACTGGATTATCGGTTCCTGGAATTGGTGGATTAACTCCCCAATGGAGAAAAGTGTAAGTTGAACTAGGAACGGCCTTGAGGGTAACGATTTCATCTTCGATGTACCATGTTCCACCACAATTGGGTTCTTTGTCGACTGTTATGGTAAGCTACCCCTAAAATAAAGCCAGACAAAAATGGAATTTTCCGGCACAATACTATAAGGAAGGTTCCATATGAAGAAATCACGATTCAGCGAACATCAAATAATAGGCATCTTGAATCAGGCTGTAGCCGGTGTTGCTGTCACCGATTTGTGTCGCGAACACGGCATTAGCAAAAGCACATTTTACAAATGGAAAGCCAAGTACGGCGGCATGGAAGCCAGCCAACTGGCCCGGCTTCGAACACTTGAGGCAGAAAATAGACGGTTGAAAGAGATGTATGCCGAGCTTAGCCTGGAACATCGAGTTATCAAAGAAGCACTCGAAAAAAAACTGTAACGACAGCTATCAAGCGGCAGTTAGTCGGCTGGGCCCAATCGGTTCATGGATTAAGCCAACGACATGCCTGCCGATTATTCCGATTGAGTCGAACAGCTTGGCGTTACCAGCCAAGGCGGGCAAATGACCAAGAGATTGAGGTAGCGTTGTTGGAGACAGCCGAAAGGCATGTTCGTTGGGGTTTCTGGAAAATGTATCGACGCCTTCGATTAGATGGTCATCGCTGGAATCACAAGCGGGTCTGGCGAGTATATCGGCAGTTGGGGCTAAACTTGAGACAAAAGCCTAAGAAACGGCTGCCATCTCGAGAACCAAAGCGGCTTTGTTCACCAGCTGAACCCAATCAAAGTTGGTCGATAGATTTCATGAGTGACAGTTTGACTGACGGCCGCACCTTTCGTACGTTCAACGTTCTTGATGATTACAACCGCGAAGGGTTGTGGATTGAAATTGACACCTCATTGCCAGCAGCCCGTGTTAGGCGTGTTCTGGAGCAGTTGGCATCTGAACGAGGTGGCTATCCGGACCAAGTCCGCTGTGATAATGGCCCTGAACTGATTGCTCATCTGCTGCAAGTCTGGGCTGAGCAAAATGGCGTTGTTATGGCTTATATTGAGCCTGGCAAACCGGCCCAGAATGCTTATATTGAGCGTTTTAACCGGACCTATCGTGAAGAGATTCTGGATATATATTTGTTTGATTCCCTGGCTGAGGTCAGAGTGCTGACTGAAGAATGGTTGACTGATTACAATTCACTCCGGCCGCATGATGCTCTTGGTGGATTGCCCCCGTTTATCTTTCGCGAGCAAGGACTGGTCATTGCCAATCAGGATTGTTCTTTCTTTTTAGACTCGCCCAGAAAAGAAAGAACCAAAGAAAAAGGCGAGGCTCCCATACCCGAGTAAGATTCCATTTTAGGTTGGTATTAAAAATGGGTAGTTGACATTATTGTTCCACCATCTGAAGGATTTGTAGTGTATTTGAGTAAGCGGCAGCCTGGGGGCGGGGGTGGCGTTGACTCCGGTTCAGGTATGATTTGGTTGTTGTTCGTTTTGGCGGTGGAGGTTGGGATGATGGTGGCGCTGAAGACGGCCGTTGTCAAAAGAACTGCTAATATGATGACTAGAAATAAAGCTGTCTTTGCTTTCATTTGTCGCTCCTCTTAGCTGTAACTATGAATTTCACGTGAGACAGGATTGAAATTTAATAGTTGTGGAGAGGCTCCACAGAGAGATAGTATATCGGCCGTTTATTATGGGCAAATGGTAAATGAGGAGGGGATTGAGAAAGTTGGTTTCAAATTGGACCTTGACAAACTAAGATATTTAGTATAAAAACTAATTTTATTAGTTAAAAATGATCTACGAAGGAGATTGCTTATCATGAAACTGAAGGAACACGGCCGACATCTTTACAGCGTATCGGGCTTTTTGCCGATTAATATCTTTTTGGTGCGGGAGGGGGATGGCTTGACGGTGGTTGATGCAGGCTTTGGCAGCAGTGCAGATGGGATTGTTGCGGCTGCAGCGTCGATTGGAATGCCGATTAGGACAGTGACGTTGACCCACGCCCATGGCGACCATATTGGGGCGGTGGATGATTTGGTGGCCCGGCATCCTGAAGCAGTGGTGGCGTTTGGGGCGAGAACGGCCGATTTCTTGCAGGGCAAGCGGGCGTTGCTGCCCGATGAACCGCAGGCACCGTTGAAGGGCAGCTTTGCTTTGCGAGAGGCAAGAGCAACCCGTTTGCTGGAACCGGGGGATATGCTTGGTTCTTTGCGGGTGGTGGCTGCGCCGGGACATACGCCGGACCATTTGGCTTTTTTTGATGAGCGGGATGGAACATTGATTGCTGGTGACGCCTATCAAACGCAGGGTGGGATTGCTGTCTCAGGTATTCGACGTTGGCTTTTTCCATTGCCATCTTTTGCGACCTGGCATCTGCCGACAGCGTTGGAAACGGCCGTTAAACTGCATGACCTAAATCCAACCCGACTGGCGACAGGGCATGGGCCGGTGTTAGAATCGCCACTGGAAAAGATGGCAAAGGCGATTGGGGAGGCAGAGCGGGTTTTGGGCGGGTAATTTGTAATTAGTGGTGGTTTATAGCTGTTGGTGAACGGTTTACTGAAAGGATTTTGTATGGCGAAACGACGGAATTTGAATCGGGATAAGGTGATTGAGAGGGCGGCTGAATTGGCAGACGGGGCGGGCCGACCGGAGGCGGTGACGTTGACGGCTTTGGCGGCTGCGTTGGATGTTCGGGTTCCGTCGCTCTATAACCATGTGGCGAATTTGGATGATTTGCAGTTGGGGATGGCGGTTTATGCGGGGCGGCTGTTAATTGGCCGTTTACGAGCGGAGACGATGGGGTTGGTTGGCTGGGAGGCGATTTTGGCGATGGCTCACGCTTACCGCAGCTTTTCGGAAGCGCATCCGGGCTTGTATCCGCTGCTTGTGACAGCGCCTGACCCGGAGGATGCGGTTAGAACGGCCGTTGCTCAAGAGATTTTGCAGCTATTTTTACTGTTGATGGCATCTTGTGGTTTGCAGGGGGATGTGGCGCTGCACGCTATTCGGGGGCTGCGTTCAGTGGTGCATGGATTTATTATGTTGGAGGCAGCGGCGGGGTTTAAGATGGCGCTTGATACGGATGAAAGTTTTGAGCGGGTGGTGGAGACCTATTTGAAGGGGCTGGGAATTATGAATGGCGGTAAATGACACCGCTTGTGGATGGCAGTAAATGACACCGCTTGTGGATGGCAGTAAATGACACCGCCTGTCAAAAATGTGAAGTGTTTTGTGTCCTTCGCTATTCGTTTATTTCAATTCATTATTTTCTATTGCCTCCCATCTTGGTCGGCAACGGCCGATTGAACCGTGCGAATGGTGCTGTAGGCGGCTTCGCTGACCTGTTTGACCGATTGAAGACGGCCGAGTTGTTCATGCCAGAATGATGAGCCAGCGCTGGCGGCTAGACCAGAGAGTATAATTCCGGCCGTTACGCCGTGGGGGATGTTTATGTTGAAAAAGAGAAAACGATAGTTATTGGCCGGAATCATGGCCGTTGTCAGGAAGTTGACGGTGTTATCGGGTAGTAATCCAGCCAGTAAATCGGCCGAATCAATCCGCAGAATATAAGCCAATAAGATACCAACAATAACCGACAACGTTCGCAGAAGACGGACGCGGGATGTGGCAGCATCCTTATGTCGTTGGTCTAATTCCATTACGGTGCGAGCAGCCTCGGTTATATCGCCAATGTGAAAGGGGATGCGGGTGTGTTTGTCGCTGTCTCGTTGACGAAGGAGGCGGCGAAAGGCGCGTTCAATGCCCTTTAATACAGGCCCAATCAGAGGCCAGGTGGCAACTGCATCCCAAAATTTGGCGAGGGGGCTGCGAATCATATACCGCTGGCGTTCGACCCCTTTGAGCAGTTGGTTGAGTGATTGGAGATAGATGTCGACTTGTTGGCTGGACTGATTCTCGAATTTTTCGAGGAAGTTCTTGAACCAGTCGTCTATCGCTTTGACATTGGCATCCCCAATGCCAAAGGCTTTGATTTGAGGGCGGAGGGTGTCGTAATAATTGCGCTCGACTGTGCTGCGAGAGCCAGCGGCCAGGGTGTTGAGTTGGTTTCTGGCCCAGGAGGTGACGATTTGAGCCGTTTCGCCCTGGAGAGTTAAAATACCTTTTCTCAAAATCTTTTTGGGGTCAACGGAAGCGGCCGTATTGAGGGCTTCGTCTATTTTGTTCAAGACCGGGGTGGTAATCAGGCTACCTAAACCTAACTCGCCAGCAAATTTATCCACGACCTGATGAAGTTCCTCGCGGACAAGTTTAACGGCTTCTTCAGCCGTTGGCAGCGGGCCAGCATTGACGATGCCAAGAATCTTTTGAACCGCTTCGCCCAGATGACCTTCGTGGAGGTCGACGAAAAAATCCTCAATCTCAATGGCTGGCTCTAGTAGTTGGGTCAGGTTGGTGATGTGGCGTTGCAGCTGCTGTTCAGCCTCGACGCTGGCCCCTAGACTGGCGAGACTGCCGGGGATGAGGTCGTTATATTTTTGCATCGATTCGCGGGCTGAGGGTTTACTTTTTAGGCCAACGACGAGCTTGAAGACATCGACAGCGATTTCAGTGCCAATTGCCATCGTGAACATGGTGACAACATAAAGGCCCAAGGCGGCGAAGATGGCAGCCAGGGCAGGGGGTAAGGATTGTTCACCCTCTTCTTGTTGGGGTGGGGCGGCGGTTACTGAGGTGGCCGTCTCCGTCGGTGTGGTCGTTATCTCGCTTTCAACCACTGCCGTTGTCTGGGCTGAGGCAGGTACGATAGATGACAGACCAAAGAATAGTAGGACAGCAATAGCTAGGGCTGCAATTCTAACTGACATATTCCCTCCAAAAAAACTTGCCACGAATTACACGAATTGAACGAATTATTGGTTTTTCAAACTGCGAATATCTTTATTGATAGTATACTACAAAATATGAGTGATACTGTAAGTGATATTCTGGTTAGGATGCTGGCAGCGGCAGGGGTTGAAACGATTTTTGGCTTGCCAGGGGGCGAGAACGTGACACTGCTGGGAGCGATTCGGCGGCAGGGGCTGCGCTTCGTACTGGTGCGAAATGAGAGTTCGGCCGTTTATATGGCTGATGTCGAGGGGCGTTTGAACGGCCGTCCCGGTGTTTGCCTGACGACGTTGGGACCAGGAGCAGCCAATGTGGCGGCGGGGGTGGGTCATGCCTATCTGGACCGTGCGCCCGTGATTGTGATTACGGCCTGCAAAGCGGCGGGACACACGCACCAATATTTTGACCAGCGAGCATTTTTCGAGCCTATTACGAAGGGGACATTTACAGTAACGGCCGATAATGTCCATGAGGTGGTTGCCCAGGCGTTGGCTTTGTGTCAGAACGGCCGACCGGGACCGATGCATTTGCAGATTAGCAGCGATGTGGCCGGAGCCGAGGCTGTACCGCCGACAGCTTCCTTTCAACCACCGGTTGTTGGCGGCAAGGAGATGGTGCGAGATTGGGAGCGGGGGCGGGCGTTGTGGTCGGCTGCAAAACGGCCGTTGATTGTGGCGGGATTGGGGCTTGAGCCGGAACGGCCATATGCAGCATTACAGACGTTAGCCGAGGAAACAGATGCGCCCGTCATCCTGACGCCAAAAGCCAAAGGCGCAATTTCGGCCGACCATCCTCTTTACGCCGGGACGATTGGACTGACTCGGACGGACCCGGTGTATGATTTAATTGCCGAAGCCGATTGTATTTTGGGGATTGGCTTTGATGTGGTGGAGTTGGTGAAGGCTTGGGACGTTGTCGCCCCGTTCATTTGGCTAGCTTCTTGGCCGAATGAGGATCCGGTTCTTCCAGCCATTGCGGAAAGGGTCGGGAATATTGCAGCGGGTTTGGAGAGTCTGATGGCTCGTGGACGGTCAGCCGTCAAAGATTGGGGTGCTGGGCGAGTTCACCATTTTCGGAAGGCGCAAGCTGCGAGGCAACTGCCGGAGCCGATAACTGGCCGGATGCGACCCCAGGAAGTATTAACGGCCGTTCGGGCCAATGTCCCCCGCGAGACAATTGTTACGGTTGATGTTGGCTCCCATAAAATCTTGACCAGCCTGGAATGGCCGACTTACACACCCAATTCCTTTTTCCTCTCCAACGGCTTGTCCTGCATGGGCTTTGGCCTACCAGGGGCGATTGCGGCTAGTCTTGTTTCTGGCAAGGAGCCAGTTGTGGCTATTTTGGGCGATGGCGGCCTTGGGATGGTGCTGGGAGAGTTGAACTTGATTCAGGAGTTGGAAACACCATTGATTATAGTGGTGATGGTGGATGAGGCCTTGGATTTGATTCGGGCCAAACAGAAGCGAGTGGGGGAGCGGGCTTTTGGCACTGAATTCATCAACCCTGATTTCGTTAAGATTGCTGAGGCGTATGGTATTGCGGCTTGTCAAGTATCTAATGAGGCGGCTTGTGGAACGGCCGTACGGGAGGCTGTTGGGGCAAGACGGCCGATTCTCATTGAGTCTTTAATTGACCCGATTAGTTATCCGACAACACCTATTCAGTAGTCAATGGACAGTTAGCGGAATAGTAGTTGCTGGTTCGAGATTGTCAACAAAAACTTATAGATTTATCAAGTCACACATCGTTCTTATGGTACTATAGAGAAAATATTGGTTGTGATTAATTTTTGGGAGTTTCAATGTTGTTTGAAGAGTTAGAAAAGATATCGGGGCGACTTCTACTATTTCTGATTGGGTTGAGCATGGTGACGCTTGCTTGCAGTGTGTTGGGCGGGGAGCCGCCTACGCTTGTGGCAACGGCCATTCCAATTGAAACGGCCGTGCCTGATGCTGAACAGTTGGTTACAGTGACACCATCGCCGCCCCCAACTTTTCTTAAGCCGTTTTTTGAGGAGACGGATTGTGAATTGTCTTTACCGCCACAGGTAGCTGTTACCTGTGGTTTTGTGATTGTGACAGAGGATAGAAGCGGTGATCCGGCTGATACGATACGGGTGGCGGTAGCTGTTTATCATAGTCCTGATGCAGATGAAACGGCCGTTCCCACCTTCTATTTGACAGGTGGCCCTGGCTCTCCGGCGGTAACTTGGTCAGATGGGTTCTATGAGGTCTTCATTCAACCTTTGTTAGTTCAGGGGGATGTCATTTTTATGGACCATCGAGGATCTGGATTGTCGGAACCGTCGATGCAATGTGAAGAAATTCAAGCGGTATACCTGGCTGATTTTAAGGCAGAGTGGGATGATTTAACCCGCTCGGCAAACTATGGGGCTGCCTTTTTAAGTTGTCGAACGCGATTGATTCGAGAAGGGATCAATATTAAAGCGTATACGACGACCGAGGCGGCTGGCGATGTGCGGGATGTTGCGGCCGTGTTTGGATATGAGCGAGTAAACCTTTATGGCGTTTCATATGGCACCCGGTTGGGGCAAGCGGTGATGCGTGATTTTTCAGCGTTAGTGAATTCGGCCGTTCTAGATTCGGTTTTACCTTTAGAAGCAAAGTATTATAACGACACCACTAGCCGGGCAAACTATGCCCTGGAAACGCTTTTTGCTGGCTGTTCGGCCGATCCAGCTTGTTCTGCCGCATACCCTGACCTGGAAGCCCATTTTTATTCATTAGTCGCTCAATTCGACGAAAAGCCAGTAACAGTTAGCATTGACGATCCAACAGGCGATGACCAGTTGACCCTAACAGTTGGTGATTCCAGCTTGGTAAATGCGATGGTTTGGGCCTTGCATCAACCAGATTATGTGGCTCAAACGCCCAAGATCGTTGAGGATGTCTACGCTGGAAATTATGCGTTATTGCGTCCGCTTAAAGCGCTGCCTTTCTCTGGTATAGAGAACATAAACATAGGTCTAAGGCTGTCAGTTGAATGTCATGACCAGGTCTTTCCAACGACAGTTGAGGAGATGGAGGCCGATATTTTGGCTTACCCAGTTTTGGCTGACTTTGGATATGCGGCTATTTATGGGGGGCCAGAATTTATGTTTAGGGCGTGTCAGTTATGGGGGGCCGCAGGTTACGATCCAGACGACAATGCCCCACTTCAAAGCACAATTCCAACGTTGATACTGGCAGGCCAATATGACCCGACAACCCCTGCTTATTATGGACAACAGGTCGCTGATAACCTGACCAACAGTTACTTTTTTGAGTTTGCTGGACATGGACACGCGCCAAGTGTCGGTAGGGCGGGTAATTGTGCCTTGAGCGTGGCCCTCGAATTTTTAGCCAACCCTTTTGCTGAGCCAGCACCCCCTTGCCTATTGGAACCTGCCAAAATTCCTTTCTTTGTCCCTTTTGATGGATCTATTCAAGTAAACTTGGAACGGGTCGAGAATCCAATTCATAATTTGTCGGGACTGATTCCAACTGGCTGGGTTTTTATTGGAAACGGTTTTTATAATCGTGAACAATATGCTGGTGATGGCGTTCAGATAGGCTTTCAGGCAAGTGGAGTTACGGTTGATGAATGGCTGGTGTTTTTGGAAGATAACTACCAGAATGTGGGCCTGGATACGGTTCCTGAATCAGCCGGAACGTTTGAGACGAACGGCCATCGCTGGAGATTCTATACCGCCTTTTATTACTCAAATCAAGTTGACATCGCCCTTCTAGAATTTCCTGATGGGCAGAGTTGGTTGGTAATGATGCAAAGCAATTTTGCTGAAAGAGAAGCTTTGTTTGAAGCGGTGTTCCTTCCGGTGATTGAATCGGTTGAGTGGCTGGAGTAGATAGTGAGCAGTTTATATTACCTATCTATATTCAAATGAGGCTTCATCAGGCACAGGGTTTTGGCTAGGAGATGGGATGACAGTGAAGCTCCAGGTGTGGGTTTGGCCGTTGTTGGTGATGGAGGCGGTGTAGCTTTGTCCGACGACGAGAGGGTTGCGGGGCATGATGACGATGGCATCACGGCCGTTTAGGATGAGCCGCCCTCTGCTTTGGGTCGTTGGATCAGGGTGGGTGTAGTTGGTTTCGTCATAGACGCAGATTTCTTGGGGTGAGCCATTGGCGGTCAGGCTGGCATTGCTGATACTGGGTGTATTGCCCCCCGTCCCTAATTGCAGAATTAAGCCGGGGCCAGTGGGAGTGCTATAGCCAGGGCAGGGGGTTAACGGGTCGGGAAATTCACCGCCATTGTAGCTGGTCAGCCAGAAATCGCTGCCGTTTTGGGGATAGGGCAAGGGATAGGTTCCAGGGTCGGGGGTGTTGGTTCGGCCGCGAGCGACATCGAGGGTGGCTCCATATTGCCAGCCGCCATCGCCTTCTCGGTAACTGCCAAAGCCTGTGGTTGCCAGCCGGGGGTCCATCATAGAGACGGCGTGGAACGGAGCGGCTAGCCAAAAGTTGAGGGCGGTTTCGTCGAGAGCAGCCAGCCAGGATGTGACGAAGACGTTCCCGTTTTGGGCGGCGGCCAATCCTTCGGGCGAATACCAGGGGTTGGCGGGGTCTTCACTGTGTCCGACATAATCGTTCTTGACCATGTATCGTGAATGGAGCCAGCCACCATTTGACCAGTCGGGATTTTCGTCGAGTAAAGGTAGATTGGCGCTGGCCCGGAATAGATTGAAGTAGTCGAGCCAGGCTGGGGTTGGTACGATGATTTCTGGATTGAAGAGGGCGGGCAGATAAACGGCCGCAACCGCGGGCGGCGGTGGATACTGGACTTGAAGGCTGATATTGTCCAGGAAAACGCCTCTGGCGGTTGTGATGGCATCGGAGGTGAATTGGAAGGCCAGCCAAAGTTGGGGTTGGTTGGCGTAGCTATCGAGGTTGAGGGCTAAAGATTGCCAGCCAGGGGAAGGGCCGCTAAAGACAGCTTCGGCCGTATAGGTCAGGCCGTCGGTGGAAAGTAAGGTTTGGAATGTGTCTGTGGTGGGTTGGGTTTCGAGCCAGTAATCGTAGGTTAAGCTAACGGCCGAAGTGCTGCTTAAGTCGATGGGGCCGTAAATCATGAGGGAGGCGGCATTGTTGGGGTAGGTGTCGCTGAGGGGGATGAGAAGGCTGCCGCTTAGTCCCCCGCCAGTGGCCCAAACACTGCTTATTCCCTGGCTGGCTGTGATATTGGTGGCGGCCCAGTAATATTGACCGTTGGTGATACCATCTGTATCGGTGATTTGCCAGATAGTTGAGAATGGAGCCTCGAATGTTTCCGTTAGAACGGCCGTCCAGACACCTTGTATTTGTTGAGCGGGTTGGGTGTCGACGGTTTTATTTCCGGCTGCGAGGATTAGCCCGGCTGTTATGAGTAGCCCAATGGTTAAGCTGAACGTGATGAAAACCAGGCGGTAGATATATGGCCGAATTCTTTCAACAACTTTCATTGAAGCTATATTAGCTCCTTACGTCGTCTAAAAACAGGGTTTTTGATAAAACCCTGTTTTTATGAAACTCATTTACTGGACTAAATGGAGTTTTAGCCCTTCGTGGGTGTCTTTGAAGCCGAGGGAGTGGTAGAAGCGGAGGGCATCTGTGCGTTGTTTGTCCATTGTTAGTTGAACGATGTAGCAGCCCCGTTCCTCGGCACGGTCGATGGCATATTGGAAGAGCTGACGGCCGATTCCTTGTCCTCGAAATTCGGCCGAAACGCGAACCCCTTCAATTAGGGCTCGCCAGCTGCCCTGGTAGGAGATATTCGGAATGAAGGTCAATTGCAATACGCCAATCGTTTGGTCGTCAACTGTAGCGACAATTAATTCATTGGTTGGGTTATCAGTGATGGCTTTAAAGGCAGTGAAATAACTATTTGGCAGGGGAACTTCAAAGCGTTCGCGAGTTGCCCCAAGCGGATCGTCGGACAACATATCGACGATATAAGGCAGGTCATTTATGACTGCTTGTCGAAAGTTAAGGGGTAAATTGCTCATGGAGAGCGAATTAATTTGAGGGTGTGGCTGATTTTTCATCTGAGCATACTTCTTGGTTTTTATATGATTTATCATTGCTACAGATTTAATCTTGAACGGCCGTGAATGTCAACGGTACTTTATTATCATAGGTTGTTTTGTGGGATTGGCTCAGTGGTAAAAAATGATCGGCCGGGAATACTGGCGTAAACCCGGCCGATCCATCCAAACCTTTGCACAGAAAAGGATCTTCGCGAGGCGAAGGGGGACAAATATTGTACTCCCCACACCATGTTTTGGATGTCAAGAAATGGTGTTGTACATAACCAAGGAGATGGTTATTCATGAAAAAGCTGCCTATAGCATATGGGAAAGAGGCTGCTAAAAATAGTGTCAAATGTCATGCAATTATTGTGATTTGCGTCCCCTATATGAAATTGAAATTAAGAACGATTAAACAATATTAGGATATTCGTTGTCGAAATTTGTCAGTAATTTCATCATTTTCATTCTTGTTTGTCATAGTTGTGCCATTAAGATAATCCAAAAGCGATGTAAGCTATCGGTAGATTTTTGAGAAGGGTGCATAAGCACCAAGGAGATGATAGTGATGATGGGTGGAAGCAGCGGTTTAGTCGGTGGTATGGCGAAGACGATTTTGCTTATTGCAGTTTTGGTTGCGATCTTGAGTGGCGTTGCTGGATTAATGGCCTCTAATAACTTGACCGAGATTCCAATTGCTCAAGCTGAGGCGGCAGGTATGCAAGCTAATATTGACCAACAACGTGACCAATGGGCGATGCAGCAACCTTATTATGAGCAGCAATTGGCGGCTGATAATGCTGTTGCAGTTGCTAAATCAGAACAGGAAAGGCAGTTGATTGAGGCAGAAACGGCCGCAGCACTGGCCCAAATCGAAGCCAGTACAGCTAGTCATGAGGCGAGTTTGTATGACCAACGGCAGATGGCGATGGCAGCACATGAGCAAAGTCTGGTGGCGGCAGACCGTTGGAACTTAGTTCTGACGGTAGCGGCATCTGTGGGAATCTTGGCTGTAGCATGTATTATGATGATGGGTATGTATATTGTTTTGAAGCGGGTTCCAGCTCAACAGCAGGCCGCAGTGGCAGTTGATCCCTGGCAGAATCCAGTTTTTAGGAGGCAACAAATTGATATGTTAAGAAAGATGGATGAAGAACGGAGAGCAGCAAATAGAAATGTACAACGATCCGTTTATCCAAATGGTGATGGACCCGTCCGGCGGATACGGCCGTCCGTCAACTAATGACTACTAGGATGATAACATCGAACCTAGACAACCAATCTGAATTTTCAGAATTGAACATAACTCCTCCAGAAAGGCCCGGCAAATCGCCGGGTCTTTTCTTTTGTTATTTTTTACCTGAAGAGGAAGAAGCGTGGTTGAGTTTGGGTTGAAATAGTACCACTCTCATATTTTAATGACAATGTGATGGTTTTTGCTTTATAATGGCGGACATTGAACATATTGAACAGGAGGGCAAATGACACGACCTATCATTGGTTGGGAACAGGGTATGCCTGTGCCTGACGAACATCGCTTTAACCATTATCTCACCTGCCAGGACGGCCGTCTTCATCTGGATGGCCTTGATTTGACTCAGCTTTTTAGCCCCGACCGCTCTGACCAGGGTTTTGACCAGACGCTTCCTAGCCCGTTAGAGGTCGTTTATCTGCCCCTAATCGGCCGTCAGATTGAGCGAATGAATGGCTATTTTGCCGATGTTATTGCCGAAACGGGCTACCAGGGAGCCTTTCTTTATGCGTATGCCTCTAAAGCCAATGCGGCCGAGGAGGTCATACGCTCGACGTTGAAGGCTGGCGCTCAACATGAGATGTCATCGACGGTTGACATTGAGATTGCCCGAATTATGAAGGCGCGGGGACTGCTGCCCGATGACCGCATGGTTATCTGTAACGGCTTCAAACCTGCCGGGATGGGTTATGCGGAGAATATTATCCGTTTTAAGGATGAACACGATTATGTGATTCCAGTGATTGAGGACATGCTTGAACTGCCGCCTTTTATTGCCTCAGGTAAACGCTTTGAAGTTGGCTTGCGCCAGAAGAGCTATGGGCCGCATGAGGACGAGGCGGAGATGAATGTCTATAACTCCCGCTTTGGGTTGGCGGTTGAGGATTTGTGGAAAGCGGCCGATTATGTGGCGGCGGCCCCAAATCTGAGTCTAAGGATGTACCACGCGATGGTTGGTAGTCAGTTGGTTGACCGGGAAGAGTTTGTGGGTCGGCTAAAGCCAGCTATTGAAATTTATGCCCGGCTGCGCCAACGTCATCCATCATTGAGTATCTTTAATTTTGGGGGCGGGATGCCAGTGGCGATGACGTTGGACTTTGATTTTGATTATCATGCCTTCATCCGCTTATTGTTGACGACGATGCAGGAGGTGTGCGGCCGTTATAATGTACCAGTGCCGGACATCATGGGGGAGTTCGGCCGTTATACGACCTCAGAGCATGGCGCTCATCTATTCAAAATTATTTCAACCAAAGAGAACAACTCGGAATTGCCCTGGTATATCATCGATGGCTCGATTATGAGTTCATTCCCTGATACCTGGGCCTTAGGCGAACACTTTATTGTGCTACCGCTCAATCACCTGGATATGCCTTTTCATCAAGTGCAGCTTGGCGGAATTACTTGTGATAGTGATGACTTGTATCCGACTGAGAAGAGTGAATCGCCGTTATATTTGCCCGTTGAAACTCGCGACTTGTACATTGGCTTCTTTAGCATTGGCGCTTATCAGGAGATGTTGGGTGGGGTGAAGGGCAGCAAACATTGTGTCCTACCAGAGGCGTATGAGCTGATTGTAGATAAGGATGAGGACGGCCGATTTAACTTTGAGGTGCTGCCCGGACAGAAGGCGGTCGATATTCTTCGCAACCTCGGCTACCGTGAGTTTGACGCAACTAGCTTAGTCTAATTTGCGTATAGTAGTATAGAAACCAGTAGATATGGGTCGTTTTGCAGAATTGTCATCAAATACAGCGTATATGGCCCTGAGTTAATAACTAATAATGAATAATGAATTGAGAATTGTGAAGTATTGATTTTTGAACTTCACCATTTATTATTCATTATTCACAATTCATTATTTTTTAAGGAGTTGCCCATGCAGAACATGGATAGGACCCGGATAATCTTTATTGCCATTATTGGGGTGGCCGTTCTCATCATTTGTGGTGTTGCCAGCTTTTCGCTGCTTTCTGGCGTCATTGGCGGCGATGAAACGCCAACGGCCGTTGCAGGCGTTGCCACCGTTCCTGGTGAGCCAACCTCGCCGCCTTTCGTGGGCGAGTCGCCTGACCCGGTTTGGGGGCCTAACTATGATTCGGCCGACGGATTGCCAACCTATATCTGTGGGGCCGATGCTTTTGGCAGCTACTTCACCCTGCAACAGATGCAGATGTCGGGCAAGGACATTGAACATGGCTTCCACCTGGGCATTGTGCCTTTCTTCCTTGATGATGATCCGGCCTATGATGTTTCTGAAGAGCAGCGGACGGCTTTGCTTGAGGCAGGCCAATGGAACTGTTTGTTGACGACCCTGGACTCAGTGGCTTTGAAAAGCCCTGGCGTGATAACCGCTATCGTTGACGAAAGCGCGGGCGCTGACCAATTGTGGGGCCGGGATATTACCACGATTAATGAGATGCAGGGCAAGCGTATCGCCTTTTCACGGGGTAGTGTGGGTGAATATTTCGCCTACTATGCCCTCTCAATCGCTCAACTTAGCCCTCGCTCAGAGGTGACATTGGTTCCCCAAGATAGTGTGGCAGATGCGATTGAAGCCTTTAATTCGGGACAAGCGGATGTTGTCTCAGGTTGGGAACCGGACATTTATTCGGCCGAAGAAAGTGGTGGTGTCTCACTACTTAGCTCAAACCAGCTTCGCATTGTTATTGATGTCGTCGTTACTTCCAGGCAGTCTATTGGTGCGAACCCGGATTTGGTGCAGTCGTTCCATGATGCCTGGTTTGATACGCTGAAGGCACAGGTTGAGAATTTTGATACGGCCGCACAGCAGATTGCCGATTGGGGTCATAATGATTGGAGCTTCATGTCAACTGTCACGGCTACTGAGAGCCTTGAATTATGGCTGGAAAGTGTGGCCCAGGCTGATTTAGGGGACAATGCCTTTGTGATGCGCGATACACGGCCGATTATTAATCGCCTTGAGATTGCTCGCCGGGTATGGGCCGCTTCCGATGTCACTGTTGCCTCCGATGATGTCAATGACTTGGTCAATCCCAGCTTCGTGATTTTGGCCTCTGAAAAGCCATCATTACAGCCCAACGGCAACCCCGTTAACGACTCCTTCTCCATTTCGGCCCAGTTAGATTTGACCGGGGTGTCAACCAGTGACGCAGCCACCTTAGCTGTCTTGCCCTGTAGAACCTTTACCTTCTTGCCCGAATCGACCGAATTAACACTGGAATCAAGGCGTATCTTGGATAACTGTGTAGTTCCAACTTTGAGCCAGAGTGTGGGACTGTTCCTACGTGTTCGCGGTTCATCTGCCTGGCCCGCCGCTGACCCACCCTGGACGGAAGCGGACATATTGGAGGTGGCCGAAGGTCGCGCCCAATCAGTGGTTGATTACCTAGTATCGCAGGGGATAGACCCGGCTCGCTTCATCGTTGAAGCGATCCTGCCAGCGGAAGAAAATCGCAATACTGAAGACCCGGAAATTCAAGCGCAAGATAGGTTTGTTGAATTGACGTTGATTACGGCAGGTCGATAGAAATAGGATCGCGGATGACGCGGATTGGGCAGATTTTCGCGGATTTTCATGATTGGTATGTTGAGTTGACGTTGATTACGGCGGGACGGTAAAACAGTAGTCAGTAGATATGGACTGCTGACTGTAAACTGTTTACTGCTAACTGTTAACTTCTTCTAGGAGATACGATGCGTTTAGAGAAACAAAAAGGACTTTTTCTACTGCTGGCTGGGTTGCTAATGGCCGGGCTGGCATGTGGTTTGGGGGGAGATGGGCCACCGGGTAATGCGGTGATTGTAAATGTGACGGCGAATGCGAGTCTGGGTGGGTGGTTAGAAACGGCCGTGACCCAATTCAATGAAGCCGAGATTGAAACCGCTTCTGGCGATCCGGCCTATGTCATGTTGACAACGGCCGAATCAGGCCAAGCTGTGACGGATATTGCTGACGGCTTTTTGGTTCCTGATTTATGGCTGCCGGAAGACCAAGTTTGGGCCAATGTCTTGGCTGACCAGGGCAATAGCAGCTTCCAAAGTGACTGTCGCAGCATGGCGACATCGCCGTTGGTGATTGCTATGTGGCGGCCCGTGGCTGAGTCGTTGGGCTGGCCTGGGTTGCCCTTGGGCTGGCTTGATATCGGCAGTTTGGCGGCCGACCCAGCTTCCTGGGCCTATTACAGTGGCGGTATCTATGGCGATGCTTTGCGGTTGGGTCATACTCATCCGGGCTTATCTGGCAGCGGGGCTAGTACGCTGTTGGCGATTGTTCAGGCGGCGGAGTCGAAATCGGAAGCGGTCAATCTTGATGATATTGAGCAGCCCATTGTTCAAGCGTCTGTGAGTGCCTTTGAAGCGGCCGTTTCCTGGTTTAGCACTGATACGGATGTCCTCGGTCAGACGATGAGCGAGCGGGGTATTCAATACTTAGGAGCCGGGGTGATGTATGAAAGTACCGTTGTAGCTTATGGTGGGGGCGAAATTGTCCCTATTTATCCCTTTGAAGGGACGTTCGTTGCCACCCATCCTGCTTGTGTGAATAGTACGGCCGATGCTGAAACCAAAGAAGCGGCTGGCCTTTTCCGGGACTATCTGTTGGATGTGGATGGTCAGCAGTTAGCGGTGAATAACGGCTTACGGCCAGTCAACTCTGCTGTGACAGTTGGTTCTCCCCTGGATGCCGCCCACGGCGTTGAGCTAGACCAACCCCTGACCGTCTTTAGCTCACCTAGCGTTGAGACCATTTATGCTGTCCAAGAGCTATGGCAGTCGGCCCGTAAGGATGTCAATCTAGTCATGTTGATTGATGTGTCGGGTAGTATGCGGGGCAACAAGATTGATAATGTATTGGTGGCGGCTGAACAGTTCGTCAACCAGATGGGCGATGACGATTTCATCACCATCATCGCCTTTTCAGACACCCTGACCACAATCGCCAACCATGAACAGGTCGGCCTGGCCCGCGAAAATGTTGTGAATGCCATTCGAGGGTTGGCCGCTTTGGGGGATACGGCCCTATATGACGCGATTGGTGAAGGGGCGACCTTGATCGGCTCGACCAATAGCTCCCAGACGACCAACGCGCTGGTGGTGTTGACGGATGGGCAAGATACCTTCAGCTATCGTTTTACCCAGCAGCAAGCGATTGAAGTAGCCGGGCAGAATGATACCACTGTCTTTACGATTGCTTATGGTTCCGATGCAGATGAAAGTGTTCTCTCCCAAATTGCGATTGGGGCGAATGGTAACTATTACCTGGGCGATGAGGCCAGTATTACCGAGATTTATCAAGAAATGTCGGCCGCTTTTGGCGGTAGTGTTGGGGTTGGGCGGTAACTATTCGAGTCTTAGAAGTTCAACTTTTCCGAAAAGTTGAACTTCTAATATCGTTTTTTATGTCAACTTGAATACTCTATATTCGGCCATATCGAGAATGTCGCCGGTTAGAGATTGGATAACGGCGCCGTGACAGGTGACGAGGACGGTGGTGAGGTGGGTGTATTCTTGGAGAACGGCCGTTACCCGTTCTCGAACGGCCGATAAAGGTTCCCAATTCCGTGTTTCGCCGGGGGGCCATTCGCCATCATTAGCGGCCATATCCTCATAGGCGGCAAAAATTTGGGCGGCCTTGTCGTAGTTGAAGGTTTTATCGGGCAGCCATTCATGAAGGTCAAATTGGACATCAATGGGCAAGTCGAGGGGGCGGCTGAGAATGGCGGCCGTTTGTAAAGAGCGGGTCATAGGGGAGGAGAGGATGAGGTCGGCCTTTAACGGCCGAAATTCTTCTACTCTGGCTTTTACTTGTGAGATACCTTTTTCTGTGAGGGGGACGAGGTCTCTGAATGCGCCGATTAATTGGCGTGCTTCTCCCATTTCATATTGGGGGTCTCCGTGTCGGATGAGGTAGAACGATGTCATCTAGTTTCCTTTTTGATAATTGTGTGATGAAAGTATGATATAATTTATGAATGCCAACGATATTTATCGAAGGGTATATATTTCGATTTTATTCATCGGATATTAATGAACCGCCACATATGCATGTCATTCGGGATGGTAATGTTGCTAAGATTTGGTTGGAACCAATATCCTTAGCATACAATCATGGGTACAATCGTCCAACTTTAAATCGGATTTTCAGAATGACTGAGCAGAATCAAGAAATGCTTTTGGAGGCTTGGAATGACCACTTTAGCCAATAGAGTCCTCGATATACAGGTAGAGGCTAGATCCGTACGATTTGAGGCCAATTCTCTTTACATTTTTTTAAGTGATGGCCGTGAAATTGGGCTACCGATTGACCGTGTTGATTGGTTAATATGGTTGGCAAAGGCAACACCTGCCGAACGTGCTAATTGGACGATTGAACCAGGGGGCTTTGCTGTTTATTGGCCTGATTTGGATGATGGGGTTGAAGTAAGCCATATTTTAGCTTTGCAGCCAATAACCTAAGGATTTTGATTGACTTGGATCGGAATCGAGATGAACTCGGTTGGACCATCGGCCGTTTCGACCATTAGGCGAGCATTGGGATCGGCGATGTTGTAGAGGCCGAGGAGGAGAATATATTCTCCTGAGGGGGCATCTGGGGGAACCAATAGGCCATGATTATCTTGAATCGTTTCATTGGGTGTCCAGGTCGTTGTCAGGGCCAAGTTGCCGCCCGGTTCACTGTCTCGCTGGCTCCAGCGTTGGTCTTCCGGGCCGATGAGATGGAGGAAAACTTTGTAGCGAGTGTTGAGGGGGACGGCCGTTTGCCAAAACAGCGATACTTGCAAAACCTCACCGGGTTGAACAATTTCTGGTCGAATGGTGTAGCCTTCTAACTTGATTGATTCCCCGAAGGTGACATTGACGGCCGTTTCCATCTCCCCTGGCGGCTCTGACGGCACAGCATAGGTCACAAGTCGGACATCGCCGACCCATTCCTCCTCAGCTTTGAAAGCGTTGGCATCCAGCCAGCGCTCTACGAGGCGGTCGGGATCGCGTTCGGCTTCGCCCCAAAAAATAGCGTAGAGTCGGCCGTATTGCTCAGTCAAAGCTAATAGTTCGGCTTCAATTTGGGCCGGGTCCGGGAAGCCGCGCGGCAACGGATAAACGGAACCAACATCTTCATAGTAGTAGGTGAAGACTTCCCATTGGTTGGCGGCATTGAGAATAACGGCCGAATTTGTATCGGCATTGTCGGCCGTTATTTGGGCAGCGATAGCCCGATAATCGGCGCGGGCATAGGTGGGGTTATTGTACATATTATGGACGGAGGTGTAATTTCCCAAGAGGAACAGCCCAACTAAAGAGAGGGCGACGAAAAACAAGGCTCGATGCTGGCTGTTTTCGGCAAATTCAGCCACCCTGTTAAAGCCATAGACAGCCAGAAGCAGGAGCGGTGGCACGGCCATGAGCATGAATTTATATAATGGCGGGGTAGTTGTTCCCGCCAGCCACATCAGCATTACTGTCACGGTCACCGCGCAGAACGTGGTATATTGACCTACCGACCAGCGGCGGCCTCTAGGCAGCAGACCAACGACCAACAGCAGCCCTATGGTTGCTAAAGGCCAGGTGACATTTTCCGGCTCAATGGTGCTACCCAAGGTAAGGAAACGGCCGACATCGGCCAAAAATTCAAATAGGGGCGGGCGAATGGCAGGGCGGCCTCCGGCTTGGCGGATGAAGATGGGCAGCCAGGGAAGGTATAGCAGAACGGCCGTTATAGGCAGCGGCAACCAGCGCAAAACTCGATGGAAGAGCGAGGCCAAATGGGCTGGCGACTTTTGCAAGGGGTAGATGAGCAGCAAGGCGTGAGTGATGATGACCGCCGGGAAGAAGTAGTGGGTGTAGAGTCCGGCGGTTAGGCTGAGGATGTAGAGGACGGCCGTTTTGCTCTTGAGATTTGTACCGTTTTTGAGCCAATGAATGAGCAACACTGTGGAGAGCATACCGAGAAAGGCCAAGAGTTGATACATGCGGGCTTCTTGACTGTAGTAGACGAGAGCGGGGTTCACGGCCGTCAGAAGGGCGACTAATAAAGGGGCAGTGTATGACCTCCGTTGGCTGGATTTTGGGTTGTTTTGGCTATCAATTGTTGAAAAAGCAAAGGTTTGGAGTTGGTTGGCCAGGGTTATGGTCAAGGCTACCACACCGATGCCGAGAAAGGCGGAGAGGGCGCGAAGAGCAAATTCCGATTCGCCAAGCTCCTCTCGCCAGCCCCGCAGCAGGAGGTAGTAAAGTGGCGGATGGATGTCGCTGGCCGTCCCTTCGATGATGAGGGGTAGGCTGCGCTCACTGAGCCGGGCGCTGTTGCCTTCGTCGTTCCAAAATGATTGGGCATCGAGGCGGTGAAAGCGGAGGGTTGTGGCGAGCAGGAGAATGAAGATGGCAATAGCCAGTAGACGGTAGTCAGTGGTCAGCCGTTTCATTGTTGGCGCCAGTCTAGGAAACGGCCGACCAGCCAGAAGCTGACGAGGCCAAAAAAGCTTAAAGCTATTAAGTCGGTTAAAAGGGTAGCTGTTACTGACCCTAATAGTGTTTGACGTAGGGCTGAGGCGGCGTAGGTGGCAGGGCTGAAACGGCCGACAAACACCATCCAATCAGGCAGTCTTTCTGGGGGAATAATGACTGGCCCCATCCCCGCCAATATCAGCGTGACGACCAGGTTGAGGGCGTTGCTTTCTTGAGGATTACGGGTGCGAAGCCCAATGATGGCCCCAATTCCGGCCAATGGCACCGCGCTAATGGGGATAACGAGCAAGATAAGGGGGCTGACGACCAGGGGAATGCTCAAGATAAGCGCCCCAACCCCAGCAGTGATGGTAATGGAAGGCAAAGAGAGGAGGAGAAAGCCTAAAACAATCGCCAGAACGAGGGCATATTTGCTGATGGGAAGAGTGGCGAAGAAATCGAGGCCGCCCATGATGCGCATAAAGTTGAAATGGCTTTGAACATTGCTCATGATGCCGAACATGAGGGTCATCACGACATTGCCGGTCAGAACATAAATTAAGGCATTGGGACCAGCATCGCGGGCAAAAACGCCCAGGGCTAAGATACTCATTAGCGGGGCGAGGGTGGCAACGGTTAACATGCCGCGCCAAGACCAGCGCCAGTTGGTTAGTTCGATGAGCAGCAGGTCGATGACCTGGGCTGGGAAGGAGAGGGCGTTACGGCCGTTCTGCATAATAAAGGTACAAATCTTCTAGGGTGGCCGAGTAAAGTCGGAAATCATCTAGGGTAGACAAATCAAGGATACTCATCACGGCCGCAACCTGCTTCGCATCGAGAAAGACTAGCCAGCGACCCGGTTCAAGGGAATGGTAATCTAGCTCTGGCGGTAATGTTGGGGGTGAAGCAGGCGAAAAGAATAGTTCTAGCCGTAATTTGCTTTCGAGCTGCTGTTTTAGTTGGCTGGGACGGCCGAGAGCGACAAGACGGCCGTCTCGTATAATCGCCACCCGCTGAATAATCTTTTCAGCTTCGATGGCATCATGGGTAATGAAGATGATGGTAACGGCCGATTCTTGGTTGATTTTTCGGAGAATGTCCCAAACCAGTTTGCGCCGTTGCGGGTCGAGGTCGTTGGTGGGTTCGTCGAGGATGAGAATGGGCGGTGAGCCAGCCATTGCCACTGCCAACCGCAGCAGCCGCTTTTGGCCGCCGGAAAGGCGAGAGGAGTAGCGGTTGTGAATCGGCTCTAGTCCCCAAAGATTGAGCAGCCGTTCTCGCTCTTGTTTGGCTGCTTGACGGCTCAGGCCGCGCAGATGGGCGGTGAAATAGAGGGCTTCGGCCACGCTGAGATTGTTAAGAGCGGAGGCATCTTGGGGCATGTAACCCACTTGAGTGGTGACGATGCTGGGATGGCTGGTGATGGAACGGCCGAAAAGCTCAATTGTTCCGGCCGTGCTGCTTAGAAGATTGACCATTTGGCGAACGAGAGTGCTTTTTCCAGCCCCATTGTCACCAAGAATACCGAATATTTCACCCTGATAAATCTGGCAAGTGATGTCCTGGTTGGCTGGCTGTTCCATGCCCGCATAGCGTTTGGTCAGGTTTTGAATGTCGTAGACAATCGGCCGTTGCATATCATTAGTGTACCCAGCCCTATCTTGTGTGACCACTTCGGAGCGCCTATAATTGACCTACTGTCGTGCGGATTTTATTTCATCAGGTAGACCTAAAAAGATTTGAAGGAAAATTAGCAACAAATCACACGAATTGAACGAATTGAGGGTTTGATTCATGGTCTTTCGTTGTTTCCAGTTTAGTTTTTTGAATGATTTTATTAACAAAAAAAAGATAGCTAGTCGCTGATGTCCGTTTCTGAAAATACAATAGAAGCTTATATCCAGTTGGCTGATGAGATAGATAAAGCCTGTCCAGAATCTATTCAGTCAAGCCCAAAGCCGCTGTTGGTAAAAGCGGCCGATTTACCTTGTCTCACCCCGTCGCTGCTTCAGCAACTCGTTCAACAGGCAATGGAAAGCAGTCTCCGATCACCCCGACGGGGCTGGCTCATTTTAGCCGCCGCTGATGCTGCCGCCGACCACCAAGATGACGACTTTTTACGCGCTCAAGCAGCCTGGTATCTTGGTCAGGCGGCGAATGAATACGGCCGTCCTAAACTCGCCAAAGCAGCCCTAGAACGAGCCAGAGAACGGTTCACTGAATTGGATGAACCGGGTTGGCTGGCAGCAACAACTTGGCAGAAGTATGTCCTGGCCTGGGCAGTTGGCGACCTGGACGAAGCTGTCGAACAGCTTGAATCGGCCGTTCAGACCTTGCAAACTTTCCCTCAACCTTTGGTTGATTTTGCTCCACACTGCCAACTCTCCCTAGCCTATGCCAAACTTCTCAAGGGCGATCTGGATACGTTACCAGCTTTGGTTGAGCAGTGTATGGCTTATTTTAAGGCTACAGATGACCGCCTCCACCAAGCTCGAACCCTTTTTGTTCATTCTGGCTACCTGCGGCGAACGGCGCCGTTCAACCAGGCTGTCGCTGTCTCTGAAAAAGGGATGGCCCTTGCCCAATCGGTGAAATCGATGGCCGACATCGGCCGTTTTCATTGCCAGATTGGGTTTAATAATTGGTTTGGCAAGGGAGATTATCAGGCAGCTATTCAATCGTTCGAGAGCGGTATTGAGCTATTTCGCTCCCTTGACATTCCTGGCTGGCTGGCCCAATGTCAGGATGGGTTGGCTCAGATATATATCATGCTCGGCCGTTTTTCGGAGGTTGATAAGTTAGTAAATTCTGCCTTAACCATCTTCAAAGAAGAAGATGCCTTTGGTCAACAGCCGCCCACACTATTTACCGCTGCCTGGTTAGAAAAGATGAAGGGCAATTACCAGAAAAGCGTCGATTATTATTACCAAGCCGAAGCTGGTTATCTTGCCGTTGGCAATATCAAGATGATTCCCGTATTAATGACGGGGTTGGGTGATACCTATTTGCAGCTCGGCCGTTTTCAGCAAGCGCTCCAATGTTTTGAACAAGCTTATGAGCAGCTTGAAGCTAGCGAGAACAATTTCCGATTAGCTGAATGTGGTTTGCGGTTAGCGCGATTTTGGACCCAGTTAAATGACCCGAATCAGGCGAAAGGCTATCTGAAGCAAGTTAAAGAACATGCGCTAAAGGCTGATTATGTCTCGGCCCTACTCGCTTATTATCTCCGTTCGGCCGAGCTTGATAATCATCAGGGAAATAGTGCCGATGCCCTCCAATCATTGGAGGAGGCGCTTCGGCTGGCGCATGAGCAGGAAAATCACAATGTCGAACTCCTTTGTCGTCGCCAATTAGCCAAAGCCTATGCCGGACAAGCGCGGTTGGAAGAAGCGATTGACCAATTAAGCGTGGCAGAAGTAGGCATTAAGGAGATGGGTTTGCAGTATGAACAAGCGGCTTGTCTCCTGATTTGGGGGGATATTTATCGGCAACTTGGACGGCGTGGTGACGCCAAAGCAGCTTGGGAAGAAGCGGAGCGATTTAGCCGGATGATATTGCCTGAACTGAACTGGCAGGCAGCGGCGGCGCTAGGCAAACAGGCTGAAGAGAATCATCAGAAGGAAGACGCGCTAGCCCATTACCGTCAGATGCTTGGTTCATTGGCTTTGTTGAGGCAAGGTTTTTGGCAGCCAGAATTGGCAGGCAGCTATTCAACGCGGCCGTCGGTAGCCCTCAACCAGGCTGTATTGCTGAGTGCGAAGAACGGCCGTTCCGAGGAGGCTTTGACATTTATTGAGGAGACAAAGGCTCAGACAACGGCTCGACGCTTGCAGGCCCAAGCTTTCTTTCAAGAGTTTGACCTGACGCCGCCAAGCGTTCAAAAAATGAAGGCTGAAATCCAACTGCTGCAAGATAGACTGCAAACGGGCAAGAACAATCGTCCCATTATGTATCGCTCAATTGAAAATGGTGAAATAGTCGGGCTGCTGCGGGAAAAAACGGCCGCATACACGACACTGGTCAACCGATTGCAACGACAGCAAGTTGATAGTAATCGGATTCCGTTTAACAATGGCTTCGATGTCGAGATGTTTCGGGAGCAAGCTGATAAACATATCGGCGACAACTGGATTGCGCTGGACTATTATCAAGTTGGCGCTCAACTTGTCTGTTATTTGCTGACCTCCAAAACGGGGATTGCCTTTCCGATTGACTTGCCGTCAGATTTAGGGGCGGCAATGAACAGGCTGAGTTGGCTGAACAGCGCCAATGGCAAGCCGCCAGTGCGGGTGTTGAAAGATGCCGGGGCGGTTTTATTGCCTACGGCCGTTCACGACCATTTGCGCGAGAACATGACCCTGATTATTGCCCCCCACCGTGAACTGCACCATATTCCCTGGGCTGGGCTGCATCTTAATGGGACACAGTATCGGCCGCTTATTGATATGGTCAGGCCGGTCATTATTCCCTCGCTTCAAACCCTTTCACTGCTTTGGCAGCGGTTGGCAAGGCGCTCAAGATTTTCAAATGGCTTTCTGTTGGCTGTTTCAGATTTTCAAAATCGACATGCTACTTTGCCAGCGGTTGAGGATGAGGCGGAGCGAATGCTTGATTTCATTGGCCAGAACGGCCGACATCTGTTAAACGAAAAAGCCACCGCTGCTGCGCTTCAATCCAAATTAGTATCGGATTCAGCCCAGTTTGATTTCTGGCACATCGCCTCTCATGCCTTTCATAATGGGCAGAGCGGTCATTTGAGTGGCTTGGCTTTATATGATCGGGATTTTCTTCTGGATGAGTTTTGGCAACTAGCTCCCTTGCCAAATCTGGTTGCATTTTCGGCTTGTGGCAGCAGCAAAAGCCATTTGTTTGAAGGAGATGAGCATATTGGCCTGACGACCACTTGTCTGACAGCGGGAGCCAATCATGTCATTGGCAGTATTTGGAACGTTCAAGATAGGGGGATGTCGGGGATTATGGCTGATTTTTATACAGCACTGCAACTACAACAGCCTCAAGATGAAACGGCCGTCTCGGTTTCACAAGCCCTTGCCCAAACCCAACGCCAAGCCTGGAAAGATGACAAGCGTTGGCAGCAGTGGGCAGGATTTCGCTGTACGGGACGGCCGTAAATTGGGGATCAGGGATTAGGGATCAGGATTCCGATCCCCGGCCCCCGATCCTGCTCCGAAAATTCTTTTAACAGCCTCCTCCACCATTGCCGCCGCCACCAGGGTCGCCAGTGGTGCAGGCAATGGCAATTCCGGCATTGTCAGTTGGGCTGCTGTGATAAAGTAAGGTAGAATCTGGGCTGTCGTTGGCGGCCATGCCACTGCCCGGAGTTGCGCCCAAGAGAGGGACGGCCAGCAGAGCCAGAAGGAGACCAGCCAGCAATAAACGTACAATATTTTGACGGGTAAACATCGAATAACCTCCATTCGGTTATGGGCGGGGTATCCCCGCAGTTTTGATATTCACCCGATGGCCATCAGGTATGATTTTTAAGGACGGATTTTTGGCCGGAAGCGTATCGTCTGGCGGTGGGCAGTAAACGGTGGTCGGTAGTCAGTGGTCAGTAAACAGTAGCCAGTTCACCATCCATTATTTGTTGTTCAATATTCGTTATTCATCAGAGATTCCTTTTCTCTATCTGTTTATAAGCAAGATGGGTTCCAATTGAACGCTGATCCAAATAAGCTTTTAACCCAAGCTCAATGTACAGACCTAGTGACGCGCCTGTTGGCGGGACAGGGTTGGGCGTTGGTTGGATCGACTGAGATGGCAGCGGATATCTGGCGGGGAGCGGCTGGTAGTATGACAGCCGCGACGGTTCAAACGGCCTTGTTTCGGAGCTATGCGGCCGTTCTGCACCGAACATGCCTGCAAGGGGAAACGGCCGAACGAGAGCGGGCCTGGTTTGAGCTTCGAGTATGGCTTGCCAAGAGCGCCCGCCAATTGGAACGTGATCCAGCCATCCAAGAGGAAATCGTCCAAGAGACATTAGTTGCTTTGCAAAAGGCAATGCCAAAATCTCCGAACGCTTTTCTGGTTTATGCTTTGCAAACGATGAAACGCCAGCACATAGATTTGAACCGCCGCCATACGGCCGAAAAGCGAGGCAGTGGCAAGACCCTTTCTCTGGAAGAATTAGGCCAAGATAGGGAGGGTGAGGACGGCCGTTCTTGGGAAGAAACGCTTCAGGAAACGGCCGCTTCGGCATCTTCTACCGATTGGCGTACAATAGAAAGCGTTGTGTCTGACCAAGAAATTCGTCACCAAATGCGCCAATTTAGTCGGGAACATCTGCCGACTGAATTGCAGCAGCAAGTCTTCGAAGCCCATTTCTTAGATGGACTGACCCCGGCCGAAACCGCCCGACTATTAGGAAAACAGCCCCATGAGGTCAGATTGGTCAAAGCTCGCATCGTAAAAAAGATGAGAACACTCCCCCCAGATGCTATGAAGCAGTTATTAGCCATTTTAGGGAGGTTGACCCCCAATGAGTAGGCGTGGATTGGCTGCTTTATATTTGGCTATGTCTGAGCCGATTGGCACTCATCTGGATGATGAAACGCTGGCCGTTATCGTTGATGCTGAGATGGCGGGTCAGGATGTTGAGCAGCTTTACAGCAGTGAACTGGCCCATATTGAACAGTGTGAGCGGTGTGCCAGTGCCTATAGTGAATTGATGCTGATGGTTGAAACGGCCGTTGAAGAGATGGCTCAGTCGATGACGGTCCCGGAAGATATAACAGCCTTTGATATTGCTGCTATTTGGCGGCAAGCATTTTCATTGACGGCCGAAAAAATTGAAAATCAGTTCCGACTATCCTTTGGCCGACCGACGAGCCAATTTGCTGAACCTGGACCAGTTTACCAGGCTGGTGATGATTGGTCTTTTCCCCCAATAATTCTGCCTAGCTCAAGGCCCATTCAAGTAGATACAGCTCTAACTCGCCTATCAGACGATACCTGCCGCCTGACAATCAGGCTTCAAGCTCTGGATGACCAACCACTATCTAGCCCAACCATTGAAATTCAATATGATCAGACTGTGGAAACGGCCGAAACCGCCCCCGACGGCAGCGCCCACTTTACCCAAATCCCCATTGCTGCCCTCCCCTCGCTGACAATTACCATTTATATCTGATTAACCAGACAACAATTAATAAATTTCTTCCTCGCCATCGAGACTTATGCGGCCAATTGGCTCTAAATTGCAACCAGGGTCTAGTTCTTGATAGGCAACGATGGGTAGATTGGGGAATTCACGGCCGATTATGGCTCGGATAATTGGACGGACATCGGTCGTTGTCAAAAGGACGGGTGGCGAACTGACATGGGGTAGAAATTCCATTTCAGTTCTAACGGCCGTTAATATGGTTGCTTTTTCTCCATCAGAAATATCTCTTAAGACACTCACCAAATTTTGCGCCTCCCAATTTTTCATTTTATTTTCGAGGGCATGGTCTAATAGTAAAACGACCATACTAAGCGTACCGCCGGAATATTTGTGACTGATGTAGGGCATCATCACGCTTGTCCGAACGTGGCTGGTATAGTTCACAGCATCATATAACCAGGCTGTTTTCGGCGTTGATAACACCGGTAATCGTTCGTCAAAGATAATGTGTTCGCTTGGATTTGCCACAATGTAGTCGAAGGTCAACATGGCTTGGAGAATTTGAGGGAGTCCCCGAATTGTGATTCGCTCTTGTAATAACTGACGCAGCGTTTGAGTCAAAAGCGTTAAAGAGATTTTTTCTCGAACGGTTGAGACTAAAGTGGGAAAGGCTGGCTCGATGCCGCTCATGGCGTTTTCTGTCGTCTCTAAATCGATAAAGCAGTTACTATGTTGTCGCAGCCAGGCGCTAATTTCGAGGATAACATAGCCCAATTGACTCCAGGTCGTCATGCCCAAATTGCTAATTTGGTCATTAAATTCAATGGAGATTACCGCAGCTTCATTTCCATTGGCGGGGTTTATGGCGGGATGGGCGGGAAAGCCAAACTCCCCCAACCGCTCAGTGGAGCCATTTGCCAGACATTCGTTGCTGTTTAAGCCCCGGCGGGGCATGGTTGGGAGGTCATTGATGACGGCCGAAAAGGTATCTGGTTGAAGCTGTTCGTCGGCCACCATCACAAAGTCAGGGAACCGTACCCCTAACTCGTAAAACAGCCCATCCCGCATTAATTTGAAGTTTCCGACTTCATCTAGCTTGGCCCCGATGGTGAGGGCTTTTAGGTAGTTAGGGTGGAAATGTAACGCTATTTTTTTAGGCCGTAATTCCTGAATCAACGCTTCTGAAATGTCACTTTGCCAACTCTCGCCCTCAGCAGTCTTTGGCAACGCTTCGGCAACGGCAGCGTAGTTTGCAAGTGACAGCCTTAGATTTAGAACGGGAATGAGAATGGCTTGTAATTGTTGGGCAGATGGCGGGGTTTCATTATAGAGTATTAGCTCCTGTCGGTATCTTTCGGCCGTTTCTAATGTGAAAAATAATCCTGGTTCCAGGCTCAATACCTCTCGACAAAGGACAGTCATAAAACGGCCGAACTGCTCCGGCGAGAATGCTAACAAAGCATCAGCCAATTCATTATCAACGAAAAATATCTCATTCGGCCGCCCCGACACTACCAACATAAAGGCTTGCTCTGTGAACGGGTTTGGATAAGGCAGGGACTTTCCATTGAGCGAGAATGAGATTAATTTTTCAGGCCAAATCTCGCCAGCAACGGCCACTAATTGAATGTTGCTAACAACGAGGAGACCAAGGCGGGCTAACAGGGTATCAACATCCGCTTTGAGAATGGCGGCCGTATTGGCCTCTCCAGCTATTTTTGCCAATGATTGAGGAATATTTATCTGGATGCTGGCTGTAATCATATCGTTTCAGCCTCCGCAATCACCATCAATCGGGGATATTCGATATGAATCAGTTTGTGGATATACGGCCGTAAGCCACTGTCTCTTACCTGTAAGACCACATTCGGGCTATTGATTTCCCCAAGCCAATCCTGGAATTGATTGAGCCAGGATTGTACCGATTGGGGGTCGGCTGCTAAAAACTGTTTGTCGCCATCTCTTTCTAACCATTCAAAAAACCATTCTTCTAAGTTTTGGGGTAACAAGCGGCGTTCATCATTGAGCTGGTTGCCGGGTAAATTTGCCTTTAAGGCCAGGCGAACATCGACGAGGGCCTGGTCGATATTATCTACTTCCAAGTGGATTTTACTGTTGGTCAGGATTGTTTTCCAATTAGCAATTGATACCCATTCTTGAACGAGAGCGCGAAGGAGACGGCCGAATCGGAGTCGCCGCTCTGTGTCGTTCTGCAAGCGGTTAATCTCCAAGATAATATCTTCCGTTACCTCTGAGGTTGATTGCCAGCTTTCTAACATATTTGCCACATCTTGATCACTCAGGAATAGGTCGAGATTAACCCGCAGCATCGCTTCCAAATGGCGAATCATCACCTGTTGAGGGTCTTCTAAGACAGTCAACTCAGCTTGCCGAACAAAAGTTAAATAGCGGTTATCAAGGTATACAGCTGGGCCAAGATAGGCAGGGTCGAACGTCTCTTCGATTGCAGTAGGTGGTAAAGTCAAGGCAAGAAGCTCATCCACGCTGGCTGTTACGAAGGTTCGGGTCATATTCAGCGTGTGCATAACCCTCGGCACCTCTTCCAACATAATAAGGTAACGGTTTGAAGGTATGTCGGTTTCATTGCCTCGGAACCGAATTCCAGGAACCCGCACCCCGGTTTCAGCTTGAATGCGTTCTCGCATTTCAGGTATATACTCTTGCAGCACAATCCATTCGTTATCTGGTACTTGCGGGATTAAATCACGGCCGACTTCAATCGCAACTGGTGTTACGACCGACATCAAGTTTGAGGTGTCGGCCGTTAATTGGAAATAGTCGCCCAGAAATCCATCTAATACCTGTGCCGCATCCTGGAAATCTATCAGATATGGACTTTGCTTCCAGGCTGTTAGCCAATAATCTTTCAGCGCCCAATATTGAGTTGGCTGAGAAATAAAATCGAGACAAATCTTTCCCAAAGTTTTGCCAGGCCATCGGTTCCCTTCTTTTTCTTGGAAGAAATCTAGGGACTGGATAAACAGATCTGCGGCGGCATCAACATTGTTTTGCCAGATGAGAATGGCTCCACGCAGCGCTTGAATGTCGCCTAATGTTTCTAAGGTTGAATACTGCTCGGCTAAGGCCAACCCATAATCCAACATCGTCATTGCGGTTGAATAATCTTCTTGGTGAACGGCTTTGGTGGCCTCGAATGCGGTGCTTTCGGCCAGAATTGAGATGCCTTTAAACCATTCTCGGAAGCCAAAAGCACGGCCGTTTTCCTTAAGCCAGCCATATATATCACTGGCCTTATCCCAAGCTTCGGCTTGGGTGTATAGACGGCCGAGGCCAACCCGACTTGTCGCTGGAACGATGGCGGGCAGCCCTTCTTGCGTCAAGAGATATTCAAACTCATCAATGGCGGCTTGAACGGGGTCTTCAAATTTTGCCTCTAAACTGTTCTGTTTTTCTTCTAATACCGGTAGGAAATCTTCGACAAAGGCTTCTATTCTGGGCGTAATAGCTTTGTTTTGCCGTTTGGAGGCATCAATGAGGCTATGCAAATCAATCTTTAAGCCCATTAACTCGCGGGGGACGGCCGTCTCTTCAACGTAATCTCTCAAAATATCGGCCGCATTGTCGCCGTTGTCGGTGTCATCGGCCGTTATTTGCCCCATCACCAACAGACAAAAGGCGATGCCGCGCATAATGCTGCGCTTTTGAGTCGGGTCTTCAATTAATAGATTTCGATAAATCGCCAAAGCTTCATCGTAATGACCCAACTCGAAGCCAGAGGCGCCAAAATCGAGGCCATAGTGATTAAATTCCGGCCGCTCTCGCCGCGCCCAAACCCATTCATCGTCAGCATCAGCTGCCTCATCGTTGGCCAGAATCCGACTTATGTCAGCCCGAACCCGCCGGGACCAGATATCAGCTTCTTGTTTATCGCGCTTAATGTTGGCCTGAATCAGCTCTAAAGATTTCTCAAAATCCCCTTGATAATGATAAACCAACGCTTTCCAACCCTTGTAATAGGCAGCTGAGTCGGAGGTTAGGCTGTCTTCGGCCAAGATTTCATCGAGCAGGGCGACGACATCATCAAATTTACCGATATTGATTAAAGCGCCTGAATACTCTTGGAGCAGCAATATACGGTTATCTTGACTTAATGATTGACGGTCAAAGTCATTCACTGCTTGCTCCATGAGCAGCAAGGCGTTCCAGGTAGCATCTACAGAACGGTAGAAGCCAGCCAAACGGGACAAACGGCGAGCATCACGGCCGTATAAGATAGCCTGCTCTGTAAACAAGGCCCCCTGCCACCAGTGGAGCATATTGTCTTCATCTGGCAGTTGGGCAAGCTGATTTTCAATCGAATCTCGGGCCAAATAATACCAGGCGCTGTCTTCGTCAATCTTTGGTTCCAGAGCCATACCCGCTTCCCAATTTTTGTGGGCTGACCGGGCGATATCGGCGTTGACATATGGAAATTCTTTTTGATTGCTTTCAATGCGGAGGGAGTCGGCCAGATAGAAATAGGGGTCTGGGTCGGTGGCATCGGCCCGAATACTATCCTTAAATAAATTGGCGGCCGTTTCAAAATCATTCAGCCAATAATATTGATGACCGGCTTCAAGATAGATTTCAGCGACAACGGAGAGAGAATTTTGGTCATCGGAGTCGATTTCGGTCGTTGCCAACTGCTCTAATATCTGGCCTTTCAGCCGGAGAGCTGACCGATTTGGGTAACGGCTTCCATCATTTAAGCCAGCTTCGATTGCTTCATTCACGGTTTCAAGTGCGGCCGTCAAGTCGTCGTGGTGGTGTAAATAATCGGCCAATTTGAACAAAAGGTTACCCGTTGTCGGAGCCAATAATTTTTTCAGAGCCACATCCAACTTTACATCTGGGGAAACGGCTTCAAAGGCTTGTCGATACCAGTCGTGGGCTTCTGACCACCACGAGTGATTTTCTGCCATCATGCCTAACCCAACATAGCCATCTGGCTGCCCTGGGGACTTTTCGATTGCGTCCTGGAAATAATTGTTTATTCTGGATGATGCTTCATCATCACCATCTTCGAGTAGTCGATTGTAGTGTCCCCAAACGGCCGAAATGCGGCCGTCTTGCGGTAATAAACCCTCTGCATCCTTGAAATTAAATCTGGATAGCGTGAAATCCTTTTCCCTAAATAGGTAAATCCGCCCAATAAAGATATAGACCATCGCCCGACATTCAGAAAGAGAGGCCATTTGAGGTTGGGCCAGAGCAGTGTTGGCTAGATAGACGAGCATATTTAGCGCTTCCTGGTATTCACCGGAGCGGATGGACATGGTTCCGAAACGGAATAAAAACTTTTGGGGCGCAAAGGAGGCAGGGAAGGGAAATTCTTCCTGAACCAAGGAGTGACAAACGTCTAATTCCCAAGCAGTTAAGGCGCTGGCATACATGGCCAGCCACTCATTAACGCCCGCTTCTGCATCTTGCTCAAACTTTTTCAGAAGCAGTTGATGGTATTCGGGCCAATTATTGGCCGTCAGGTTGCTAATTTGTGGTTGGTTTGATTCGGCCGCTTTTGCCAGGGCGGCCATTGTTTCTTCCAAGACAGACTCCACGACCTGTAATTGGACCTGATGGGCCTGAAGCACGGCTAATGCGGCCTGATAACCATTCTCGCTGCTGGCCCCTGCGTTCTCGCTGGCCCCGACTAACTTTTGTAGCACCTCTCCGGCTGGTGATTGCGTGTCGATGCCCTGTGAGGATGCGGTGTCGAGCGCCTGTTTGAGCAGCTTTTTAAAATCACTCATACCGTCACCTCGTTCATCATATCCCACAGAATATTTTTTTGCAGGGGGTTTTGTTCTTCTTGGTAGCGTTGGAACAGCAGGTTGCCCATCTGGGCGGCCGTTTTATTGGCAAGCTCCTTCTCATATTTCAGCACCCAGCGCCGGAGCAGGAAACGGTCTCCTTCTTCCAACCCCATATTGCCAATCGTAGTTAACCCTGCAATGATAATTTTGCGGGTTGGCGACATGTCACTGGCACTGATTGTTAGGCCACTGTCTGTACTTTTTCCAGTAACAAATGTGTCTGAATCTTTTTGAACCATTGGGGCTGGAGTGGGCGTCCCATTTTCCTGGCCTGACACCGGATTATTGGCCTCCCCTTTATTTTGGGTTTTGCGAATGATGATGCCGTCTGAACTGTGCATGTAGAGAACGGGGGTTCCGAAGAGTCTGGTTTGGCGATTACGATCCAGCCGTCGTCGACCTTCTTGAACGGCCGTGTCCACCGTCTCTCCCTTCGCCAACTCACCATAGAAGGCCAAACTGAAACGGCGAGCATCCCCATTTTTAATCGGATATTGCATGGCAACAATAGAGGGAATTCGGGCATGAATTAGATTGGGCGCAAAGCCGCTAAAGGCCTGGAGCGAAAACTTGATGCTGTCGCTTTTACCCGCATCACACATATGGAGAAAGACCAACCGGGGGAAAACTTCAGTGTCCTTAAATAGCTGTACTAGATTCTGATCCGTACACCAGTCAGCATCTTGGCTATCAGCTTTAATCAAGGCGATTTTGCCAACTTTGTCTTGCTGATCAAAATCGCCGTGGCCGATGAAGTGAAAGACATGAGGTTTATACTTGCTCAGGGCATCTTCCAAATCATCTATGGTTGGTTGATCAATGCGGTTTACGGTAACAGGGTGGTCTTCTTCTAGATTTTTGATGGCGGCAACCACCTCTTTTGAAATAACGGCCGCTTCATCTTTTGGCCGGGAGACGGCAACCAGAATATTTAGTGGGCTTTCTTGGGGGTCGAGCGCTTCCCGCTCCACGCCCAGCGGAATGTAGCGCGAGAGAACGAGGTTGACATCGGTAGCCAGGAAATTTTGACGCTTAGGCGAATAAAGGAACTCCCAGGGCAGGCCAATTAACTCGCCGACTTCTTTCTCCACGCTCAGTTGTAACCGCAGGCGTTGGTTGGCTTCTTTGGCCTCCTTAATTTTGTCGCTCAACAGGTCGGGAATTTCGCCGTTAAAAATCGCTTCGTAAAGATGGGTTCCCAAAACCTTTGTTTCACGGTCTCGGCGGATACGGTCGTCGGCCAGCCAATCTTCAAAGACGCGTAGTGTGGCCCGACGCAAGTCTGAAAGAGCCAGCCGCCCCCGTTTTTCGGCTCCGCCTTTACTGGCAGCCACCACTTCTTTGTTATTCCGAATAGTTATGGTTAATTCGTGCTTGTCAGGCATTTACATTAATAGTGATAAAAAAGGTAGCCACGAATTAAAAACTCTAAATTAGTGATAATTCGTGTAATTCATGGCTGAATTTCTTTCAAATTGTTTTTACGATCCATTTAGGTGTCTAGCTAATTACCTCTATAATTCATCTAATTCGTCCAGTTCATTGGCAAGCTGGCGCATTTCCTCTTCATCCAAATCGAGCGCCTTTTCGTCCAGACCGAGGTGAGCGTCTTCGGCCGCTTCTTGACGATGTCGTTTCAGCTCATCTAGATAATATTTCCGCAACCGCGCGTAATCAGGTCGGGTTAAATCAGGGCTGGCAATCATCTGTCGTTTGAGAGTGTTAAAGTGGGCTTTGGCCTCTTGCCAGAAAAATTCATCCTCCCCTGACTGCAAGGCTAACTCGATGGTCTTTTCCCAGATTGGATAGAAGGGCAAAGTGGCCTCGTCGCTTCGCTTGACTCCCTGGGCGATTTCGAGCATTAGGAAATCGTTCTCGCGATAGGGTTCGGCCGTTTCAAGGCTGTCCCCATAGACCAGTTTGCTCTCCCGCACAAAAAACTTATCCTGATCAATGCCATCGGCATCAATCAATACCAGATGACCGGGTTGCAAGATTTGGCCGATGTCGGGGTTGATGGTTTCGCGGTAGGCCATGAGTGGCACGGTTTGGGAGAGGTTCATTAACTTCTCGAACCCGGCCATAACGTGTCCGGCGATTTTTAGGTAGGAGGCGAAAGGAATAGCGGGGGTCAGAGGGTCGGCAATGGTGACGATGTTTTCTAAGACACCAAGAACATTGTCAGCGTTGTTGATTTGTTGAACCCGGTTGAAAAAAACTGTGAGCGTAATTGGCCCACCTTGGTATGGGTGCAATCCTGTTACGGGGGCATTGCGAATGATGGTTCCGGTGGGAACGCGCTCGTCCACGAATTTTTGGAGCATGGAGGGGCCGACGAGGGTGGGGGCGGTTTCGTTTTTTCGGCCGTATTGATACGTGGTGGCAACAATAGTGACCGGGGCGTATTCAGTAAACCATTGTCGCGTGTTAGCCAAATACATTTCATTTAAGACTACCTGAACGTAATGTTGTTTTGGCTCAAATGTTTGTACGGGTTCAGCTGGAATCATGAAGCAAGCCCGCTGCCGGGCTGGCCCTGCTTTGGCAGCGTTCCAAATCGTCTGTACCCGATCCCAAATATTGCTCATCTGTTGACCCTCCACTAGCTATGAGAAGTTGGATAATGATCATAGCTTAAAACAAACGAGGGCCGAGCGCAAGGTCTTATAAATTATTTTATTTTCATTTGACGAATAGCTTCTACTTTATCTATTTCGGCGATGCGGGGCGCGCGTTTGTGGTCTGGCACGATAAGGGTGATGGTATAGGTTCCGGGGCGGCTGCAATCACGGGCAATTTGCCGGGCTAATTTACGGAGCCAGGGAGGTAAATCGGCCGAATGTGACGACTTGCTTTGAATCATATGAGTGACCTGAGATTGATTTCAGACAGGCCCAATGAGCAATTCTGGTCGCACTTCCCCGCTGCCTGCACAACTATTATCTTTTCAGATGATGAACATACTACGCAAGTAAAATTGTAACCCAGCCCAGCGAATAAAACAAATGTTCTAATTTTAATGGAGGGCTGAGCTTTTGCTCAACCCTCCATTAAAAATTGTTGTTAGGCAACGGCCGTTTCTAAAACTTGCCGTTCCCACTGCGTTACATCAATGCTCTTAATCAGCAGCCATAATGGCAATATCAATTCCCCGATGAAAGTAACTTCACTAACCGTCATGCCAAAGCTGGGAAACAGAAAGAAGGTAGTGAAATCGAACAGGTATCCGACGCCGCCAATCAGTAATAAAACACCGATGATTTTGGGTATATAGTTTGATTTGAACACCAAATACCCCATCGGAAAAAGCCACAATCCCCAAAAGATACTGGCAATGGTTATACCGGTTTCATGTAAATCGAGGAAAAGGGCAATCAAAGATTGAGATTGTTCAGCGCTGTCTAACAGCAACAGGACGGCCATCCGGTTAACTTCACTAAACATCGCAATGGGAGCGCCTAGAAAGATGAAAATCACCATGAGTTGGGCCAGACCTTTATTCACTGGCTTAAGTACCCGATATAAATAGACAACCACAAATACATTAACGACCTGGGTCAACAAGGCGCTGACGATGCTGAGGCGGAAAATCGACTGATTGGCGATGATATTGTTAATTGTCGCCCCGATATCATCAGGTACAATGATTGCAGAGGCAACATAGACCAGGCCCAAAACGCCCAGGGGGCCTAAGAGCAGATACAAGAATCCCGCTATTCTGGCTGTCTTTTTAGGATTACTATTATTAATTGTCATATTGAATCTCCTTTTAGATTTCAATTCGAACGGGCTGAACACAATTAACTGAAAGCAATTTCATACCCAAATCACGCACTTTCTTTAACAACCCATGCAGGGCGGCCTGATCAATGACGGAACCCGTTAATAAGGTTGTGCCGTTCTCTTCTAGGATGATGGTTAGCCCTTCAAACCAGACTGACCATTGACTATTCCGATGACCTTCACGCCTGATTTGGTAGAGTGCCGATTGGCATGAGTTGCTGTGTTGTGAGCGATTGTTCGACATATACGATTATCTGTTACGGCCGTTCTCAAAATCGACAGCCGCTAATTGAATGTATGAACAGTCTAACTATCAGGGGGTGTTGGGGTATAGACACGAAAGTGTTGTAAGAGGTGTTGTTCGGGGATATTAGTCGTTATCGAATGATTGGATCACAAAAAGCCGATAATCTGTTCAATTCGTGTAAATTCGTGGCTTGTTTTTCCTGGTGGATTATTGCGACCGGGCTTTTTTCCTTAAAGTAACCCCAATTCACGGGCGCGGGCCACTGCTTCAGTCCGCTTTTTCACGTGCAGCTTCCCAAAAATTTTCCGATTATGACCCTTTATCGTATCTAGGGCCAAGAACAGCCTTTCTCCAATCTCTCGATTCGAGAGACCGACCGCTATCAATTCCAGTACCTCTAACTCCCGGGGACTTAATAGCTCCATAAGGGGTTGTAATAGTGTGGTTGGCGTTGGGGGCCGAGTTAAGCGACTCGGCCGTGTTTCCGCTTCAAATGCTGCCAAAAGTTTGTCGATATAGTTTGGCCGAATCCCTTGAACGGCCGCTTTTGTCAAAATCTTAGCCATCTCAGGCCCTTCATCCACAAAGATACGGACAAAGCCGCCGGGTTCGGCTGCCACCAATGCCTCGCTAAGCAGTTGGACGGCCGTCTCCTCGTCTCCATTCGCCTCTCGGACAACCACCTCCAACACCAGCGCCTTCAGCCATTCATCCTGCCAGCCTTTTTCCGCCATCTGCCGCCTTAACGGTTCTACCAGCCCCAACGCGTCGGCACTGTTCCCCTGAGCCAATAACACGCTGGCTCGACTTAATGGCAGCTCAAGTCCCTCAATCACTCTCTCGGCAGCCGAAATCTGGCCTTGTCGAAGAAATAGCAATACCCTGACGGCAGCAATATTAAGGAGGGGATGTTCAAGATTCTTCTCCCGGCTTGACCGTTCAGCTTCATCCAGGAAGGCAGTGGCTTGGGCCAGGTCGCCCTGCATCAGCTTCATTCGGGCAAGATATACTTGACAGACCGCTTCAACATCGACACTCGGCAGTTGCAGCCCATATTTAATACCCAACTGCCCATACCGCTGCACTGCCTCCCAATCATTCCATTCGTAAGCAATTTGGGTCAAGCCCATATAAGCGGCACAGACATAGGGTTGAGGTGATTCACCTGCTTCTTTCAACACGTGTAAATAAGTCGACTCAGCCTGATAAAGTTGATTTTCTGCCGCTTGAATGCCTGCCAAACCGATGAACCCCGCCAAGCCAAAAGCATTATTCCCCGACGATTCGGCCAGACCAATGGTACGCTGATAGGCTCCCTTGGCCGCAAGCCGGTCTCCCTCAAGATTATAGGCATAAGCTAAGGTCATTTGAACGGTTGATTGGAAGGCTAAATTATTACTGTGTAAATGTTTCAGGGCCTTTTTCGACTGGACAAGCATCGTTTTGCCGTCATTCACCGTAATAGCCAGCATCGCTCGAATGGCCGCTATTCGGCCGTAAAGGTCGTCAATCTGCTCATTTGGCAAGTCCGCGTTTACTAAACGTGATTCAGCCGCGCCCAGCATTTCTTCAATAACCTTCGATGGGTGACCTGTTAAGGTCGAGGCGGAAGCATATATCACCCATAAAGAAGGCCGACTATCCATTATTGTTTTTGGCAGACGCTTGAACCAGTTTAATACCGGTGCAATTGTCCCCTGAAAATATAATGGCGCCTCCTCCCCTTCAACCAGCCTTTCGGCCCGCTCAATATCATCCCCCGCCGCTGCATGATGAAAGGCTTCTAGGGCCAATCCATTTTCCTCGAACCAGATACTGGCTTTTTGGTGTAGGTGATTAACATCAAATCCATCCTCCCCACTTGATGTGGCAACCTTCTGAGCCAATCGCTGTTGTAGCAAATCCGCAAATAGATGATGATAGCGGTACCAGCGCCGCTCGTTATCCAAGGGAACGACAAACAGGTTGGCCTGCTCGATATTAGTCAACATCTCCTGGCTCGTTACAGCTGAATCCCCCAAGACTGCACCACACAAAGGGCCACATAAACGGCCGAGTATGGCTGTTTTCAACAGGAACGTCTGCACTGCTTCCGACTGCTGCTGCAAAACCTCTTCCACCATATAGTCCAAAACAAACCGATGGCTGCCGCTAAAGGATTGGATGAAATCTGCTGAATCTCCCTCCCCTTGCAAGGCCAAGGCGGCCAATTGTAACCCTGCAATCCAGCCCTCTGTCCGGGCTTCCAGGGCAGCAACATCTTCAGCCTTCACAGACAATCCCATCGCCTGGTTGAGAAAATCGGCCGTTTCTTCAACAGTAAAGCGCAAATCGGCTGCTCTTACCTCTGTCAACTGCCCCCGAACCCGCAGCCGAGGCAAGGGCAAATTGGGGTCTTCCCGGCTGGCAATCACCAGGTGCATCTGGGGCGGCAGATGTTCCACTAAAAAGACGAGGGCCTCATCAATATCTGTAGAATCAATCAGGTGGTAATCGTCAAGAACCAATATAAAGGGGTTTGCAACAGATGTTATCTCATTCACCAGGGTCGTCATAACCGACTCAATGGGTGGCGGTTGGGGCGATTGTAAGGCCGTCAACAAACCTTCCCCAATTGATGGGAGCAAGGTTTGGAGCGCGGAAACAAAGTAGGCTAAAAAGCGGCTTGGTTCACTGTCCTCCTTATCTAATGACAACCAGGCCGTCGGTCGGCCCGCCCCATTGACCCATTCACTAACTAGGGTCGTTTTGCCAAAACCCGCCTGGGCCGAGACCAACGTTAATTTCCGCTCTAGGCTAGCCATCAACCGCTCGACAAGGCGGGGGCGTAAGATAACGTTCGGCCGTTTCGGTGGCAGATAAAGTTTCGTAGCCAATAAAGGCATCGTCATAGCTTAATTATAGAATTCAGCTCCCACCAAGCCAACTGTAAATCCAGGCAGGTGAATAGGTGCTTCAATATCCTTAAAGATAGCGTTACAGATAGAGCGAAATTTCGAGAGAATAATTCGTTCACTTCGTGATAATTCGTGGCAAGTCCTTTAGTAACATCCACCTATTCAATACTATTGTTTACGCTGATGACTATTTTTCCCCTGGCCCTTTTCTGCTCAAGATAGTTAAGCGCTTCTGGCACCTGGCTAAGTGGGTAACATCTATCAATCACTGACATGATCCGGCCTTCTTCAAAGAGCTTAATCAGATAAGCCAAATCCTTGTTCGATTCCCACATCAATATCCCCATCTTCTTGCCGCCAGACATGAAACTCGATTTACCAAACAACAATATTTGAAAAAGCGTCTTCGTAGACCCTCCTACCATTAAATAAATACCTTTAGGGCGTAATGCCCGCCTGTAGTCGAGAAATGAATGATTCCCGACTACGTCTAAAATCAGATTATAACGCTTTCCATTTCTGGTGAAGTTTTCTTGAGCGTAATCAATGATCTGGTCTGCCCCAATTGAGCGCAGCATCTCCAGCTTTCTGGCGCTGTCTACGGCCGTTACCTCCGCCCCAAACAGTTTGGCAAGCTGCACCGCAAACGTCCCGACACCACCGCCTGCTCCGTTAATGAGAACCTTCTGGCCCGCTTTAACCTGCCCGATGCTGTACATTGCTTGGAGGGCGATAACGGCCGCTTGGGGAACGGCCGCCGCTTGTTCAAATGTCATCTCGTCCGGCTTCAATGCCAGATTATGCTCATAAGCACAGACATATTCAGCAAATCCTCCCATACGGTTGAAAATATCCCCAAAAACCCTGTCACCAGGTCGAAACTGGGTCACATCTTTACCAACCGCTTCTACCTGCCCCGCGATGTCAGACCCCAATATCTTGACCTTCGGCCTCAACATTCGATAGACCCAGGCGTAAAACGGCTTGCCTGTCAGAATTTCCAAATCAGAGGCGTTAACCGATGCTGCTGCAACCTTTACCAAAACCTCATTATCTTTAGGAATCGGTTTGGCGACCTCCATTAGCTGAAGGCCATCCGGTAAATCATACCTTGTGCAGACAATTGCTTTCATTTTTTTACTCAGTAAAGCCTTCCGTCACGGTAGCAAAATTCAGAAAACATTTTTCCAAAAAAAGCCATGAATTGACACGAATGGAACGAATTTTATTGTCTTATAATTCGTCTCATTCGTTTGATTCGTGGCTAATCTTCCAAGACTATTTTGAGCTAAACATAAACCCATTTCCAAGCATACCAGATAGTTACGACATTAATACCAAGACCGACAATAATTAGATACTTGTCATAGGCTGAAGGGTAAGTGGGCAAGCCAACAAGGTTAAAGAGGAACAAAAAGACTGCAATAATGATATTGGCCCAGCGAATTACAGGATACTTCAACGTCAGGGAAAGGACAACCATGATGATGGGCAATGACAACATAATTGCTACACCCAACCACACTGGTTGCGTTAGCTGAAAGTCACCCGCTTGCCCGGGAATAAAGTCGCCACTGTACATCCGTAATACGTCGCCCAACAGATAGGCCAGCATCAGCGCCACCCATGTTGCTGATAGAATAATTCGGACTTTCTCCATTAGGCTACCCCCTCCAACGACAAGGCCACCTTGCCGATGGCGTGTCCTTCACCAAGATAGGCCATCGCTTCTGGCAATCGCTCAAACGGGTAACATCTATCCATGACAGGCGTTACTTTGCCTGCTTCAATCAGCTCTTTCAAATCAAACAGCAAATCATGAGTAGCATAAGCTACGCCCATATTCTTGATTGTCTTATTGCTATTCAATGTCACCAACGAACCAAAGAGCATCGACCCAAACACCTGTTTCATCGTGCCACCAATACAGACATAAATCCCATCTGGCGTTAAGGCCCGCTTATAATCAGAAAGAGAGTGATAGCCATTCACCCCGAAAACTACGTCATACTGCTTACCATTTTGGGTGAAATCTTCTTGGGTGTAATCAATAACATGGTCTGCTCCAATCGAACGAACCATATCCATTTTATTAGCGCTGCAAACGGCCGTTACCTCAACCCCGAAAGATTTTGCAACCTGCACTACATAGGTCCCAACCCCACCAGATGCCCCATTAATTAGCGCTTTTTGTCCTGCCTCAAGCCCGCCACTAGCACGAACACCCAAAAGGGCCGTTGAAGCCGCAACAGGAACGGCCGCTGCTTCTTCAAAGGAGAGGTTGGTGGGTTTTAACCCCAATTTATCTTCAATAACAGTGGCATACTCTGCGAAAGCGCCGTAGCCACTTTCGCCATAAACCGTATCGCCGGGCTGAAACCTGGTCACATGACGGCCGACCGCCACCACTTCTCCGGCGATGTCATTACCGATGATACTATTCTTAGGTTTCGTCAGGCCTGACGACAAGCGCACCAAGAATGGTTTCCCATTCAGGGCATACCAATCCCCAACATTCAAAGAAATCGCTTTCACCTTGACCAATACTTCATTGTCCTTGGGCGTAGGTTTCTCCACCTCTTCAAGCCGAAGAACCTCTGAGGTTCCATATTCCGTATAGACAAATGCTTTCATTTTTGCGTTCATGATTATTCTCCAAATATAATTTCTAAAAATTGTTTCAGAGGTATTGGCGCTATTAATCGCATTTGAATTGCTAATACCTCTGGTTTATCGTGCTTGCTAGGCTTGTACCTGTGTCGGCCATGTCCATGCAGACCAAACAATGTACAGCAGTGCCACAATCTCTACCGTTCCAAAAACGATGTAACTGGTTTTGTCCCAACTTCCACCAGCAGTGATGTACAGAAGTGTGAGAATGCCAGCCAGGATATTGGCCCAACGATTGATGCTAAACTTCAACATCCGCGAAAATAGAATCATCGCAATTGGTATAACCTGAATGATGCTGATTACCATCACAATCGCAGGTGTCATCTCAAACCCAAAATCACCTGCCATTAACCTTTCCAGCGTTCCCGGCTCAATAAAGCCGATGATGTCGGCAAAGGCCATATTGAACATGACAAATATCCATAAGGTTGAAAGTTTTACTTTCATATCTTCCACTGCAAATAGCTTATAGCTGTGTTCATAATTATTCTCCTTGTTTTGAAAATTATTGTTTAGTATTGAAGTCATCTGCCTCACCAGGTTTGACGCAGATGACTGAGCGTAAGGGCATACCCAAATTACGTACCTTTCGTAGCAAACCATACAAGGCAGCCTGATCGGCCACCGGGCCGCTCAAAAGCGTGTCACCATTGTCTTCTAAGGTGATAGTCATTTCGTCAAACCAGTTAGCCCAACGTTCGTTCAGATGACCCTTGATACGAATTTCATAAATGGCAACTTCGTCTAGCGCCTCAGTTTTGGTTTTAACGGCCGTATCTGTTTCTTTCATTCCTTACCTCGAACAATCTCTTCAATCTGCTAAGTAAGAAGTTCAACTTTTTGAGAATGTCAATTACTTCCACTTAACAGGAGCAAAAGTTGAACTTCTCCATTGCTTCAAAAACTTAGTTCACAAAGAACTGAATTCGTTTTCTGCTTGGATATAAGGATATAAGTCAACGTGGTGATATGTCATCACCATATGTGGTGATTGAGGTGGTGATTATGAATGGGGTAGGGGCGAGATGGCGCGGAAAGACTTTAATCTCGACTTAATACCTCCCTACCGCGCCGCCTCGCCCCCAAGCCCTGGCACAAATACCAGCCCACCCCGGCATAAATACCAGGGCTACATAACCGCCCACCATAAATAGCGCTTAGATAATGAGGTAATCGAAGTTAAAATCGTAAGCTGTGCCTGTGACTACCCCAGCCCGGTTTAGCGGGCGCGTTTTTGTAGCTGGTCGATTTATCGTCCAGCGGGTTTGTTAATTATGTTCCGACAACAAACCTAGCTCCTGCGCCCGGCGAACGGCCGTTCGGCGACTATTCACCCCCAATTTGCTATAAATATTCTTCGTATGGGTTCGCATTGTATTCAGCGATACCATCAGTTCCCGTGCAATATCAGGCCCATTCAAATCGGTAACAAGCAGCCCCAACACATCCAATTCCCGCTCGCTCAAAGGGTCGGCCAACGCCTGAACGACGGCCCTATCATCTACCTCATCCCCAAATGTAGCCAACAATCGGCTAACATATTTCGGCGCAATACCTCGTTTTGCTGCCTCTCGCAGCAGTTTTGCCATCGGTGGCCCTTCATCAACAAATAGCCGAACATATCCTTGCGGCTCTGCCAGGGTCAGGGCTTGTTCCAACGGCCCAAGCGTGGCAAAGATGTCGCCCTTCGCTTCGTGCGCAACTGCTAGCAGCGCCAGAATTTCGATGACGCTGCCCAACCGCCCTCCGGCTTCGGCCGCTTTCCAGAGCCGTTCCAATAAACCCAGCGCCCCCTGAATGCCATCATTCCCCGTCTCATTCCTATACTGAGCAATGAGCGTTCTCGCCAGGGTGATATGTTCAAACTCAGCCAAGTAGCTCAACTCATCCTCAACAGATAAGTCCCGTTCCCGAACCCACCCTAACGCCTCAGTCAACTTGCCTTGTTTAATCCAGAGTCGCGTCCGCCTCGCCGAAATAGGCTGAACATTCGGCAGCGGCGTCCGATAATATCGTCGTTCTGCCTCATCTAGCAGCGAAAGAGCGCCTTCCAGGTCGCCGAGGGCGGCCTTTAACTGTGCCTTAGCTGGATATAAACGATACGCATTCCCAAGCAACTCTGCTCGTTCGCCCAGCTCTTCACTTTTCAACAAATGTTGTTCGGCCGTTTCTAATTCCCCTCGTTCAGCATACAAAACACCCAAACCAACATACAGTTCGGCCGTTCCTCGAATAACCGTATCAGCCTCTTCTTTTATAAGATCCAAAGATTTCTCATAAATTCTCATCGTTTCTAGCAACTTACCTTGGACTATCCTTATATCTCCCAAGATGGCAGTGATACTGATGGCCCCAGATGTCTCGCCGATCGACAGCATATTTCGCATGAAATCCGAGAAGGTCTGGAAAGCCGCTTCCAAGTCACCGCTGCGCCAGTAAGCGATCCCCAGAAATACATCGGCAATACCGTGCCAATGAGTCTCGTCATTAGGCAGCAGGTCGCGTGTTTGCTGAGCATAGGCCACTGAGCTTGGGACATCCCCCAGAGCCAGGGCTATATAAGCTTTGGCTATAGCAATCGCGGCTGGCAATGAGCGATGTTGGTCTTCGTCAACAATGATCATATCGGCCGTTCGTTCGGAATCTACCGCCTCATCAAGGCACCTTTCAGCACTTCCCAATAAGGCTTGGGCCAATTCTAGCTCGCCGCTGCCTCCTCCCAATAAGGCCCAGACATAGTCAACGCACAAAACAGGTCTCACTTGAAGCAACACCTCTGGGATAGCCCTCACCCAGCCAAGCCATCTGGCCGTTTCAGCATTCCGCTCCATTTCGGGCCAAGCCAATTCGATAAGGTCTGCTGCTCTCTCGAAATCCCGGGCGGCAAGAGCATGGTGGATGGCCTCCGACCGAAACTCGTTTTGCTCATACCAGTCGCTGGCCCGCAGATGGAGCATTGATACTTGTTCAGGTCGCTCGGCCATCATGTGCGCCTTGAGCACATCAGCAAACAAGTGATGATAACGATACCATTGCCGTTGGTCATCGAGCGGCACAACAAACAAGTTGCCTCGTTCCAACGCCGCCAGCATCCATTTGCCGTCTTTTTGTCCGGTATCGGCCGTTCCACCTATTCCAAAGCGCACTGCATCACATAGCGGGCCGCTCAACCTCTCAAGGACAGCCGTTTGTAGCAAGAAGTTGCGAACGGCTTCTGTTTGCTGCTGAAGCACCTCCTCCATCAGATAATCCAGCACAAAGCGATGGCTGCCCGTGAACGCCTGAATAAAGTGAGCGGTATCTTTCTGCCTCTGAACAGAATTTGACCCCTGGAGCGCGAGGGCGGCTAATTGCAGACCGGCAATCCAACCTTCTGTGCGGCCTTCCAGCGCCTTAATATCATCAACCGATAGATTGAGGCCCATAACATGATTCAGAAAATCGGCCGTTTCCTCAACCGTAAAGCGCAAGTCTAACGCCCTTAATTCCGTTAATTGGCCTCGCGCTCGTAGTCGGGCCAGCGGCAGCGGTGGGTCTTCACGAGTTGTAATAACCAGGTGCATCTGGGGCGGCTGTTGTTCGAGCAGAAAAGCCAGAGCATCGTCCACGGCTTTAGATTCAATAAGGTGATAATCGTCGAGAACAAGGATGAATTCGGCCGAAATGGCCGCAATTTCGTTTAGGAAGGTGGCCAAGACCAACTCAGTCGATATGGGCTGAGACGATTGTAGGAGTTCCAAAACTCGCTCCCCAAAGCTGGTGCCAGTAGCCAGCCCAACGTCGATTTTCTGCAAGGCAGCTACTAGATACCGCAGAAAATGGGTGAGGTCGTTATCTCCTTCGTCCAATGACAGCCAGGCAATCGGCCGTTCAGTTCCACCAACCCAACCACTTATCAGGGTCGTTTTACCGCAGCCAGCGGAGGCAGAAACCAGGCTAAGCTTGCGACCTAACCCCTCATTCAACCGCTCCACTAGGCGGGGGCGGAGGACAAAATTCGGCCGTATTGGGGGAATATATAGCTTTGTCGCAAGGATGGGTCTGGACATGAATCAATTATAGAATCGACGGCTCCCCCCGGTCAACTAAGCTTGGATTGGGACAAATGATTTCCGGCTAGGGCTGTACTGAAATCACAACCGTTCCCTTCTTACGGCCAGTTTCCACGTATCGGTGCGCCTCAGCCATTTGCTCCAACGAATAACGCCTGTCGATAACGGGTTTAATCTTTCCCGCTTCAATTAATCCTTTGGCATAGATTAAATCGTCCCGCTTTTCGCTGGTGGGTCGCAGGCCAGAGGCGGCGAAGATAGCCTTCTTTCGACTTAGCTTAGAGGTCCACAGCATTTGAACCACAATCGCCAGTGTTGGAATCGTTAAGAGATAGATGCCATCCGGCTTTAACGACCGCTTAGAACGGCCGAACGAACTCTTGCCCACCGCGTCAAAGATGATGTCGTAGGTACGGCCGTTCTCAGTGAAATCTTCCTTGGTGTAATCAATTACTTCATCAGCCCCTAGAGATTTTACTAAGGCCACATTCTTGCCACTGCATACCCCAGTAACGTGGGCGCCGAAGAGCTTTGCTAGCTGAACGGCCGAGGTGCCAACACTGCCCGAGGCGCCAATGATGAGGATTTTTTGCCCCTGCCGAATCTTGGCCTTGTCCCTGAGGAAGGGTAGGGCCGTTAAAACTTCATACGGAACGGCCGTTGCTTCTTCAAAGCTCATATTGGCCGGTTTCAAAGCCAACGCCCCATCTTCAGGCAAACATTTATATTCGGCATGAGCGCCAGAGCTAATCCCGGTTGCGCCAAAAACCTGATCCCCTTTTTTGAACAGCCGAACGTCTTTGCCAACTGCTTCAATTACGCCAGCAAACGAATCGCCCAAAATCGGTATCTTAGGTTTCATCAAGCCCGTCGCTGCCCTAGAGATAAATGGCTCGCCCCGTCGACTAATGGGGTCAGTTGCACTTACCGTTGTTGCGTGAATTTTTACAAGAACTTCATTATTGTCAGGGGTGGGTGTTGCCACCTCCGTCAATTGAAGTACCTCTGGTGAACCGTATTCGTGATATACCACTGCTTTCATGCGTATGTCTCCTTATTGATAATGTTTTGTTTCGTTTCAAGCTGTCGTAATGGATTAGGCCATTGCCAAACAGTCCAAATAATTACCGCTAACGTGATTAATTCGATGCCTGCAAAAAATAGATCGTCCAGGTCTGGGTTGCCGCTGTTCATATAAATAGCCGCTACCATAAAAAGAGCCGTAAAGACATTTGCCCATCGATTTATCCGATAGTTCAAGAGCCGTGACAGCAGCACCATGAGAACTGGAATCTCTATCATCATGCTCCCAATCAGCAAGAGTTCGTTGGTCATTTGAGTGCCATTTACGGTCCCAGACAACATCTGCTCCAACATCCCTGGCCGAAACATCTCATGAATATCCCGAAAAATGATATTAAATAGGATGAATATCCATAACGTTGAGAGGAATACCTTTGGATTATTTCCGGTAATTTTATTGAATCTATTCATTGTTAATCTCCTTTTTTGAAAAAAATGTCCACCCACCTTGGGGCAGGGGCAGCCTGTATTTGCAGACCAACTAGGCAGCAGCAATCTAGCGCCTGTCAACCAGGCCCTTTACGAATTAAATTTACAAAACCTACTGGACTCTACCGAACCCCAATTGAAATAATATCTCTTCTAGCTAGCTGACCTAACAACCCTTATGCCTGCCAAGCTAGTCGAGTAACATCTGTGGATAATCTATCAATGCCGCTTAAAAATCATCTTTCTTCGGGTCATAAGCAAACACCTCTTCTAATGGTGAATCGAATACATATGCGATACGAAAAGCCAGTTCCAGTGAAGGCGAATATTTCTCCTGTTCAATGGCGATAATCGTTTGCCGAGTTACCCCAACCTTGAGCGCCAAATCTTTTTGGGTCATCTCGCCATTCAAAAAGCGCAGTTTGCGAACATTGTTACTGATTGCAATTTTTGCCATCTTAAAATCCCCGCCGATACAGGTACAATCGCTTCACATCTCCCACAATTTGGGCAGAAATACCGAAGAAGATGAGTAGTGAAAACATCACGATAGCCTGTTGTCCTAAGACGAACGAAAGCATGGCGATAAACACACCTAGAGACGATACTGCGTAAGTGAGCTTTGTCCCCTTCAAATCAATCAATTCGTCCCGCTCATCCGAAAATTCCTCAAACTCAGGGTTTTCGTCACCCGTTCGGATAGCCTCAATGATGGCTGAAACGATTTGGGTCAAAATCGTAGCTGCAATCGTGACCACAATCGCAAAGACGATGACAATTCCCCAAACTGTAAACAGTTCGGCCGAATTCAATCCATCCCCCAACACCATCTGGAAAACCCTAAAAAGGTAAAATATCAATATCAGGCTGAAATTCACCAGCGTGACGATTATATTTTTTTCTTGAAAAGACATATTTCTTGTTTCCTGTATAGTTATTTTTACACGATGTAAATTTAAGTAAACATATAGTAAAATATTTTTTACATCATGTCAAGTATTTTTTACACATTAGTTTGATTGTAGGCGTGGTTGAAGAAATTCAACTTCTCAAAGAAGTTGAACTTCTGGTTAGAATTTCTTGTTTTGGAGCGGTGGGCTAAGTCAATTCTCGGTACAAGAACCAGGTTCCCTTGCGATGGTCGGTTCCTTTTGGCGCCCGGTCGTAATAAAGCTCAAAGATTCGGCCGTCCTCAACCCTGACCTTGAAATAAGTCCGGCCTACTCCCCAAGAACCTCGCTGTTCTGCGACAAGAAGATGTTGGGGCTGCATGTTGCGGCTCATTCGTCCCCGTCGCTTATAATCATGTCGCTCTGCTAACATCTCAACCACCTGAATCGTCTCCTCCCGCCAAATAAAGCGGTCAGGACAACCTGGCTTCTTCTCAAAAAGAGGTTGTTTATCGAATTCGGCCGTAATCTCTTCAGCAATAAATCGGGACATCGTTTACTATTTTCCCCCCTTGTCACCATAACACAAATACGAAATAAGTGACATATTAGGGTCAAATGGGTGGCATTTTGAAGAGATTTAGCCTATACTCGTGCTTGATGATGCAAAAATATCTTGGGGCTAATAAACAACAATTCATTATCAAAGCATGGTTGCTATTGGCATTTGTTGGAACGGCCGTCCTCCATCTGTTCCACGTTCCACCCGCCCTGGCCTGCGAACAACTCCCTATTCCAGACAACTGGTGGTATCGACTCTCCTTCCAATGGGATGCCAGCGCCCTGCCCCCGAACCTCCAAATTCAGACCAACTATACCTTTCCCGATGATGGCGGCTTAGATTTCCTAAATAGCGGCACAGAAACGATTTACCTTGTTTCCAGACGGTCTATTAGCGACGATGAATTCTATCAAATCGAATTAGATAGCTCACTCGACCTGACCGCCTTAAAAGAAACGGCTATCAAAATTGAGCCATTCGAGGAGCTACTCTATTCTCATGGTGAACGGAATCTGGTCGGCGAATCTGAAATATCCAATCGCTACGATCCAGGCGGCATCCCAACAGAGCTACCACCGCCCTTAAACACCCGTCTCATTTTTCTAACAGAAACAGATCATTACATCGTCCCTCTCACAATCCATTACAACATTCATCCTGATTATGACCCTACCATCACCGGCCTACCAAGCACCGTTCGCGGCCGTTCTATCTTAGCCAGCCATGTGGTCGAAGCAGTGCCGGTCGACCCTGAAGGCACCACGCTTGAACCACTACAAGTAGGCTATGGTTACTTTGCCGTCCGCCAGTGGTTCAAAGGCAGCGGCCCGGCCATCATCAAAGTCTCTCCATTTGGCTCTTCCGCCGCCTGTTACACGCCCTTACCAACCAGCGAGCGACCACTCATCCTCTTTCTAACCCAGTCTGAAGAAACGGGCGACTTTGAGCTGCTCAGAAATATCATGTACCTTGGTCAAATAGCGCCCGTATCTGAGGAAATTATCGCCACTATTTTAGAAACAACGGGTCAAGAACCTGTTGTCATTCCAGCTGAAGCACACGACTGGCTAACGCCCTCTCCAACGCCAACTGATACACCGACCAACACCCCAACGGCCGAACCAACAGTATTGCCTACCCATACGTCAACGCCAACTCAAGAACCGGCGCCGACTTCAGAACCAACCGCTGCGGTAACCTCTGAGCCGAATATTGAAACGGCCGAGACCGCCCCAACAACAGACGGTCCCTTTCCTATCTGGCCTGCCTTGCTCCTCTTACCGACCATTCCGGTACTCGTCCTCTTCCTCCGCCGTCGATAAGCTATAATTGGCCGCTTTTCAGCAATTCTAGTTCAATGGCCCGGCGGTCTGGGTGGGGTAGCCAGACAACAGACCTATACGGTTACAAATAACCTATAGATAAAAGTATGGCTGAGGGTAAAATCATTGGTAGTAGTAACCACGATGGAGGTAACAAATGACCAATGAGATGAGAGTTTACCTGAGATTTATGCAAACGCTCAATAAAATGAGGCTGCATACATTAATTGTTATTTTGTTGGTTGTTTTAAGTGCCTGTAATAATGACGAGCCGGAGCAAACGCCAACGGCTGAGGATGAAACACCAACCGCAGTTGTTGAAGCCGAAGATGAAACGCCAGCCGTCACCGCGACACCTTCATCACCAACGAACACCACGCCAACCCTTAGAGCGACCGCTCCTTCCTCGGAAACGGCCGAATCACAACTAAGGCCAATATCGAATGCCATCAACATTCGCAGCGGCCCAGGAGAAAGATTTGAAAAAATTGGGCTGCTTTATGAAGATGAAACGGCCGTCGTCTTGGGGAGCGATCCATTTACTGATTGGTATGAAATCCGTACCGAAGAAGGACAAGAGGGTTGGGTGGCCGCCACTGTAGTCGAATTGTCAGGCAGCGTGGCATTTACATCAGCTTCGCCGACCCCTTGTCCCCAGATTACGGCCGATCCTGACACAACCCGACTACGAGTAACGATTAATTTAGCCTTTATCCGCAGCGGCCCCGGCCAGAACTACCCTGTTATTGATGCCGTATCACGGGGTAGCACGATTTCGGTATTAGGCCATGTAAACGGGGCTTGGTTCAATATTCGCCTGCCTGATGGGGGACGAGGCTGGATTGGGGCGACTGTGACGGAGCCGGTCGGCGGCTGGGCATTGGAGGAGATAGAGGAGGCTGCCACCGTGCCAGCGCCACCACCAACTCCGCAGTCCAATTGTGACCCAGCTTACCCGACAGTTTGTATTCCCTCCCCGCCCCCAGACCTGGACTGCCGGGATATAGATTTCCAAAGCTTCACCGTCTTACCACCAGACCCCCATCTCTTCGATGGCAATCAAAATGGTATTGGTTGTGAACCCTTACCTGATTAACCTAGTATTCTAAAACCGCAATTAGCTCGTTGAAGGATTTCAATAGGGATGGGAGCTATTGACAGAATTCTTTTGTGTTGTTGCCTTTCCTGACCTCACGGCCGTTCAATACTTCCCATTCCACATAGATAATCGTGTACTAAAAAGTTTAATGGAACTATTCTCAACCGTTTGTCGTCTTACTAGATATGGGCAAATAACAATCGTCCCATCATGCCAGCGTCATCAATTTGTTAATAAATTGTCAAGACGTTTGTGGTGTTAGCAGGTATATTACTGATTGTAAAGATTTTACCTTTCCGCAAAGGTATATCTAGAAAGAATAATATTGGAGGTTTGAGGATTATGAAGATGTTGCAAAAAATTTCCGGCCGTCCCTGGCTAATCGTTTTACTCATTGTGGCTTGTTTGGGCGGGGCCGGATTAGCTTCGTTTGCAGGCTATACTTTTTTGCGAGATAGAGGCGATGGCACCGTTAGCACGCCTGTGGTTGTGAATGGTGGCGGTGGAGGCGGCGGCATCAGCAGCACAGGTAGTCCTGGCGGCGCGTTTGGCGTCGGCAGCGACGGCCGTTTAATCTTTTCGCTTAGCAAAGGCCAGCAAGGTAACGATGCCTTTGAACTGCTGCCCGTTGCGGCTGGAACGCCACTTACAGCCGACGAAATCCAGCAAATTCTAGACCGTTTGCCACCAGCAACCGAGGAGCCAGGCGACCGGGTAGACTTTAATCTCCCCGAAGAGATATTACCGCCGCCTCTTCCTGGTGACACCATCGACCAACCATTCGGTGAAGTGCCAGAATTGGCAACGCCAGAGGTTCCGACCGGGCCGCTGGAAGTTTTGCGTTTTGCGCCCGAAGGGGAGATTCCATTAGCCCCCTTCCTGAGCGTGACCTTCAACCAACCGATGGTTCCCCTGGCCACCCTTGACCAATTGTCAACCGAGGATGTGCCAGTTCGTATTTCGCCTGAAATTCCAGGCGTTTGGCGTTGGTTGGGAACCAAGACCTTGACCTTTGAATATGCTGGTGGGGAAGCTGACCGTTTTCCGATGGCAACTGAGTTTGTGGCGGAAATTCCGGCTGGGACAGAATCGGCCGTTGGCACAACCTTGACCGAAGCCGTCACTTGGCGCTTCACCACCCCACCGCCAAGCATGATTGACCACTTTCCCTCATTTGGGCCACAAGCGCTAGAGCCTGTTTTCTTCGTGGCCTTCGACCAATTAATTGACCCTGAAGCGGTGTTAAGCACCATCAATGTAACGGCCGATCGCAGTGATGTCTCCATTCGCCTGGCAACGGCCGAGGAAATTGCAGCCGACGAACGGGTCAGCGATATGGTTGAACATGCCGATGAGGGGCGTTGGCTAGCCTTCAAAGCCAATTCTGCTTTCCCGACCGATTCCCAGATTACTGTCGAAATTGGGCCAGGAACACCATCTGCCGAAGGGCCGCTGGTAACTGAAAGCGCCCAATCATTTGGCTTTCAGACCTATTCAGCCTTAGAAATTACAGACCATCGTTGTGGTTGGTATGAAGGCGACGATTGCCCACCTTTAACACCGATGTGGATTCAGTTCAATAATCCCATCGACCGAGATTCCTTTGAAGCGGGCATGATTCAGATTGAGCCAGAACTGATTGGCGCCTCCGTTTCTGTTCAAGGTCAGCAGTTGCAGATTCAGGGACTGACCAAAGGCCGAACGCCCTATCGGATTACGGTAGATGCGGCCATTAAAGACATCTTTGGACAAACTTTAGGTGATGAGGAAACCTTGACATTCCGAGTTGGCTCAGCGCCCGAAGCCCTTTCTGGCCCCGACCAATTCCTCGTGACACTCGACCCATCAGCCAATACACCTGTATTTTCAGTCTATACCATCAACCATGATCGACTTGATGTGAAAGTGTATGCTGTTGAGCCGGAAGATTGGCGCGATTATCAGAGCTATCGAGAGAACTTTTGGCGGGATGAAAATCGGCCGTCTCCTCCCGGTCAGTTGGTCATGGACGAAACGATTGGTATTGAAAATGTGGCCGACGAATTGACCGAAGTGCCAATTGATTTAAGCGATGCGCTTGATGGCGATACGGGCCATCTGATCGTCGTCGTTGAGCCGCCGAGCAACATTTTTAGGAGCAATGATTTTAGGGAACCAATTCATACCTGGGTGCAGGTGACGAAGATTGGCTTAGATGCCTTCGTTGATCACAGCCAATTGATTGCCTGGGCCACCGATTTGGAAGACGGTTCGCCCCTCTCTGGCGTTCAAATAGAGTTGGCTCCTGGCGGCAGCACGGCGACAACGGGCAGCGATGGCTTGGCCGAAATGAGCCTGGGCAGCGGTGGCGTTTATCTCATAGCAAGCCAGGACGGGGATACGGCTATATTGCCTTCTAGCCCTTACTATTGGGATAACAATGCCTGGACATCGCACTCACCTGAAAATGAATTGCGTTGGTATGTTATTGACGACCGCCAAATGTATCGACCCGGCGAAGAGGTTCATGTCAAAGGCTGGCTGCGACTTATTGAGGGCGGTCAGACAGGCGATGTTGCTTTGCCTGGAGAGGGCTTAAATCGCGTTATCTATACCGTAATTGGCTCCCAAGGCAATGAAATCTTGTCTGGCGAAGCCGATGTAAACGCCTTAGGCGGCTTTGATTTGGCCTTTGATGTGCCAGAAAACAGCAACCTCGGCTATGCGACGTTGATGCTTCGGGCGATGGGCAATGTTAGCGCTTCATATAACCATGAGTATTATCATGGTTTCCAGATTCAGGAGTTTAGACGGCCGGAATTTGAAGTAACGGCTCGAACCGAATCAGAAGGCCCCTACTTTGTGGGCGATAGTGCGGTCGTCGCCGCCTCAGCTAACTACTTTGCGGGTGGCACATTGCCAAACGCCGAAACCCAATGGTTTGTCTGCTCCGAGCCGGGCAGCTATTCGCCCCCCAACTGGCCTGACTTTACCTTTGGAACCTGGACACCCTGGTGGTATTTCGGCGATTTCTACTATGAAGAAGAGTTTTACTTCGATCCTTTTATTGAAGAGATGAATAGCCCTTGCCAGAACTTTAGCGGCACGACCGATGCGGCCGGAGAAAATTACCTTCAGATAGATTTTGAATCGGCCGATACGCCCAAGCCATTCAGTTTGCGGGCCGAAGCGACCGTTTTCGATGTCAACCGCCAGGCTTGGTCAGCCTCTACGACCTTACTGGTCCATCCTTCATTGCTTTATGTGGGCTTAAACAGTGAGCGCACCTTTGTGGAACAAGGCGAGCCATTAGACATTAAGGCCATTGTGACTGATTTGGATGGCAATGCGGTAAGCGGCCGTTCTATCAATATCGAAGCCGCTCGCCTGGAATGGCAGTATAGCGAAGGGCGCTGGGGTCAAAATGAGGTCGATGTCCAAAGCTGCGATGTGACCTCAACGGCCGAACCTGTGACCTGTACCTTTGAAACCAATGTCGGCGGCGAATATCAAATCCGGGCCATCGTGACCGATGGCGAAGGACGGCCGAACCAGTCTAGCATGACCCGTTGGGTGAGCGGCGGTGAGCGGCCCCTAACTCGCACGGTTGAGCAAGAACAGCTGACCTTGATTCCTGATAAGGAGCTGTATGCTCCTGGCGATACGGCCGAAATCCTTGTTCAAGCGCCGTTCAGCCCAGCCGAAGGGCTTCTGACCGTTAGCCGGAGCGGTATCCTTTATACCGAGCGGTTCCAGATTACAGAAGGGGCTTATGTGCTGCGAATTCCAATTGAGGACGCTCACTTACCAAATTTGGGCATTCAAGTCGATTTGACCGGCAGCGCTCCCCGCACCGATGACGCGGGTGAACCGTTGGCCGGGGTGCCAAATCGTCCCGCCTTTGCCAAGGGCAATCTGTCGTTGAACATCTCCACCCAAAGCCGGAGCTTATCCGTCGAAGTGACGCCGCAAATGGCTAGTTTGGAACCAGGGTCGGAGACGGCCGTTAATGTTGCCATCACCGATGCGGACGGCGCACCTATCTCCAATGCCGAAATAGCCTTATTTGTAGTAGATGAATCAGTGCTGGCCTTGAGTGGTTATACATTGCACGATCCATTGAATGTTTTCTATGGGCTGCGAGAGGAGTATTATCAGGCCGCTTATGGCCGTAGCTCTATCATCTTGGCCAACCCTGAAGCATTAGCTGACGACCTTCAAGATACCGACTTACAAAATGTAGAAGTCACCCGGGTTGTGTCAGAGGTTGTTACTGAAGGCGAGTCGGTAGCGCAATCTACCGGAGCAACCTTACCTGCATCAGCGGAGATGCCAGTCGAAGAGATGGCCGAAGAAGAAATGGATTTGGCTTTTGCTGCCGATGGTAATTTGGTCTCTGATAATGCTGGCGGACAGCAGGTCAATACCCCGATAACTGTCCGAACGGACTTTAATCCGTTGGCTGTCTTTGCACCCGTTGTGACGACGGATAGTGATGGCCGAGCCGTTGTTTCACTGACGTTACCAGACAGCCTGACTCGCTATCGGATTATGGCCGTTGCCGTGAACGGTGGCACCCAGTTTGGTACCGGTGAATCGAACTTGACGGCTCGACTGCCCTTGATGGTACGGCCGTCCGCCCCCCGCTTCCTCAACTTCGGCGATCAGTTCCAACTGCCTATCGTCTTGCAGAACCAGACAGATAACGAGATGTCAGTTGAAGTGGTCGTTCAGGGGACGAACATCCTTTGGACGGGTGAACAGGGCAACGGACAGCGGGTGACGGTTCCAGCCAATGACCGAGTTGAAGTACGATTCCCAGCCACGACAGATAGTGTTGGCACAGCCCGATTCCAGATTGCGGCCGTTTCTGGCCCCTATGCCGATGCCGCAACGGTGAATCTGCCCGTCTTCACCCCTGCCACCACCGAAGCCTTCGCTACCTATGGCGTACTGGATGGTGTTGGTTCTCAGACCGTTGCTATTGCCCAACCGGTTGCCTCGCCAACTGGCGTTTTCCCGCAGTTTGGTGGCCTGGAAATCCAGACATCTTCCACTGCCCTCCAAGCCTTGACCGATGCCGTCCTTTATCTAGCCAATTATCGCTATGAATGTTCAGAGCAGTTGGCCTCCCGCATCTTGGCTGTGGCCGCTTTGCGAGATGTATTGACCGCTTTTGAGGCGGAAGGCTTGCCGACCCCTGGTGAGATGGAAACGGCCGTTATTCGTGATATTGACCGCCTGCAAGGGCTGCAAAACAATGACGGCGGCTGGCCCATCTGGCGGCGTGGTAAGGAATCTATTCCCTACTACTCCATCCATGTCGTTCATGCCCTAACCCGCGCCCAGCAGAAAGATTTTATTGTGCCGGACAGCACCTTGCAGAACGGCTTGTTCTATCTCCAAAATATCGAGGACTATTACCCATCCTGGTATAGTAAAACGACCCGTGAGACATTAAGCGCCTATGCCTTATATGTTCGCTTCTTGGCAGGTGATATTGATGCCGCAAAAGCCTCTCGCTTATTGGATGATGCTGGCTTGGAGGATATGTCGCTTGAGGCGTTGGCCTGGTTATGGTCGGTCTTGGGTAACGGTGGACAGTTTGGTAATCAGATTGAGGCCATTGGCGATCACTTTAATAATCGGGTGGTGGAAACGGCCGCAGCCGCCAACTTCACCACCTCCTACGGCGACCAACAGTATCTCATGCTCCACTCCGACCGCCGAACTGATGGCGTTATCTTAGACTCCCTTATTGCGATGGAGCCGGAGAGCGACCTCATTCCGAAGGTGGTCAATGGACTGCTCGCCAATCGGACGCGCGGCCATTGGGGCAACACCCAGGAGAACGTCTTCATCCTGCTGGCCCTCGACCATTACTTCAACACCTTCGAGAGCGTCACCCCCGACTTTGTGGCTCGACTATGGTTAGGCGAGACCTACATTGCCGAACACGATTATGAAGGGCGGACGACGGAGCGGATTGAAACGGTCATTCCAATGAACTATCTGACGGAAACGGCCGATACTCAAAACCTCATCATCGGCCAGGAGGGGCAGGGGCGACTCTATTACCGTCTCGGTCTCCAATACGCCCCCGACGACCTCTCGTTGGAAGCCCTGGACATGGGCTTCGCCGTCCAGCGTATCTATGAAGGCGTTGATGACCCCAATGATGTCTTCCAAGACAGCGATGGCGTCTGGCATATCAAGGCCGGAGCCAGAGTACGGGTAAAAATCACGATGGCAACCAGCAACCGCCGCTACAATGTCGCTTTGGTTGATCCGCTGCCAGCTGGGTTGGAGATTATCAATCCTGCCCTGGCCGTCTCCGGCAGCGTCCCCCAAGACCCAGACGATAGCAACAACCGCTATGGTTGGTGGTGGTGGGGAACCTGGTATGAACATCAAAACATGCGCGATGAGCGGGCCGAAGCCTTTACGACTTTGCTTTGGGATGGCGTTTATACCTACTCCTACGTGACCCGCGCCACAACGCCGGGTACGTTCGTAGTGCCACCGACAAAGGCAGAGGAGATGTATTCGCCCGAAGTATTCGGCCGTAGCAACAGCGATGTGGTGATTGTGGAATAGTCAGTTAGCAGCCAACAGAATTGCAGTGAACGGTAAGCACTGGTTGTAATGACCTTGACTGTCTACCGTTCACTGCCAACTGTTCTTTGTTAAGGTGTGACCCGATTCATATCACGGGGAAATAAGGTAACCAGTCGGATATTTGGAAGACCAAGCAGTTGATTGAGGAACCGTTCCAGGCCTATGGCAAAGCCGCCGTGCGGGGGCATGCCATATTTGAAGGCTTCCAGATATGTTTCAAAGGGTTCGGTCGGCAATTGAGCCTGGGCCAGGGCAGCCAGATAGTCCTCATATTTGTGCAGCCGTTGACCGCCAGTGACTAATTCCAACCCTCGGAATAGAAGGTCGAAGGAGTTGGAGTATTCAGGGCGAGATGGGTCGGGGTGGGTGTAAAACGGCCGTTTTACCATCGGATAGCCCGTCACAAACAGGAAGTCGCTGCCATGTTCTTCGAAGGCCCATTGCCCTAACCAGCGTTCATCCTGAGGTGACAAATCAGGCTCGCTCCGCACGTCAAGGCCATGTCGAGCATAGATAAGTTCTTGAGCCTCGGTGATATGGATGTGGGGAATGTTTTCTGGAACGGCCGGAAGCGAAACCTTGAGCAACTCCAATTCAGGCGTATAGTCACTTTCGAGGGTGGCGAAAATACCTGCTAGCAGCGTGTTGAGCAGCGCCATCACCGTATGATGGTTTTCGATAAAGCCAAATTCAACATCCAAACTGACATATTCAGTCACATGCCGAGAGGTGTTGTGCGGTTCGGCTCGGAAAACGGGGCCGACCTCAAAAACACGGCCGAACACCCCCACCATAATTTGCTTGTAAAACTGTGGGCTTTGGGCCAAATAAGCCTCTTGTCCAAAGTAGCCGATTTTGAAGACATTGGCTCCGCTTTCGGTGGCCGAAGCCACGATTTTTGGGGTCTGTACCTCAGTAAAGTATTGGCTTGATAAGGTCGCTCGAAAGCCAGCCATGATGCCTGCGGCCAGCTTGAAGATAGCACGGCGGGATGGATGGCGGTTTAGGACGGTGGCATGGTTGAGCAGATTTGGCAGCCTGGTTTTGACCGTCTTTTTGTGCATAGGGGCTGGTAGCGTTTCGTTGACGGCCGAAATCACCTTCAACTTGGGTTGGTGCAGCTCAATGCCGCCTGGGGCTTGCTCGGAGGCAACAACCACACCGGAAAGCTCGATGATTGATTCGTGGCTGAATTCGGCCGTGTTGCCCAGGTCACTTTCATCCTCAGTGACGGCCTGAATCATTCCCCAGCCATCCCGTAGAACGATGAAATTGATGCCGCCCATCCGACGCAGATGATGCAGCCAGCCCCGCAAAACAACGCGCTGACCAATATGCGCCTTGGCCTCAGTAGTTCTTATTTCTTTCATGTTGACACACTCCTTACTATCAGGATAGAAAAAGACCCTCGTCTGTTAGAAGTCAGGCTTTCATTAAATGCCTGACTTCTATTATGGACGAGGGCCTGAGGAGGGTCATTACCCGGCCGTTTCGTGGTGCCACCATAGTTCATACTAGGAAAATCCTAGCACCTCTTGCAGTTCGTAGAATTGTTGCCTCACCCATCAAAAATAAAAACACCCGTCCTCCAGGGTTAGGCGTTTGTATTTCATCGTTAAAACACAAACGCCCGCCCTAAATTTGGAGGACGAGCGCAAAATCGCATCGTGGTGCCACCGCCATTTTCTGGTGCATTTGGAAGTTTCAAGATGTTCAACTTCTTTAAGAAGTTGAACATCTTTTATGCAACCTCTTTTTGCTACCAGACTTAGACAGTTTGTCGGAGTAAATCTTATTCCACAAACCTGATGCTATAACGGGCATCTACCGGGGCCAGTTTCCTGGTCAGCTCAAGGGTGTCATTGCTAATAATCAGGTGTGAAATTCTCACCGTGCAGAACATGAATTTCCGTTTTGCCCTTCACTCTCTGTGACCTGAACGAAATTAGCAATATGTTCCTTTCATCGCTTTTGTAATATTTAAATTGTCGGGCCAGTATAGCATAGGATTTTTGAAGATGTCAACACAAATTCAAGGCAAGTTGCTGGATCGAAACTGATATAAGGTGGGCGCAGGGATTTAGGTCGCGTTATCTTATATTAGTTGGAATTTGTGGTCCCATGACAATTAATATGTCATTTTGCAGGAGTAAATCCTCGCCATCAGGAGCGTAATGATAATCGTCGTCTCGTTTGATGGCGACGACTAATTGGGATGTTTGTTGTTTTAATGCGGCAACTGTTTGGCCTATCCAGGGTGAATTTTCATTCAGTGGCAGGTCTGAAAAACGAACTAACTGGTCATCGTTTTTGCCATAAAGCATCCGTTCCCAAAATTCGCCGACAACAGGATCGAGCATGGTTGAGGCGATTTGGAAGCCACTACTGATATTGGGGGAAATCACTTTATCCGCCCCCGCGAGATAGATGCGGTGCATGTTCCATTCGTCTAATACGCCAGAAATTATGCGTAGGTTGGGGTTGTCAAGTCGGTTTGCCATGTCGCGTCCACTGAGTACGACGGACATATTGTCGCGGTCATCTTTTAAGGCGGTAATTAGCCCTTGAGCGCGTTCAATGCCTGCCTGACGTAGTTTTTGTTCATCGGTTGGGTCATCCATCAGATAGAGGATACCGAGCTCATCAGCTAATTCGGCAACACTCTTATCTTCTTCTTCTGAAAAATCTACCTCGTCGAGATGATGGTAGTGGCGGTTACGCTTGGTTACATAGCCATCGTGCATCCATAACATGGCCCATTTTAAGGTTTCTTCGTCTTCTTCGATAAGGACGAAGGGCATGTTACGTTTGCGGAATTCATTGGCGACTCGGTGGCCGAGGATGCCGGCTCCGCAAATAATCATGTGGTCTTTTAGTTGACGAATTGCATTCATTCGATGTTCCTCTAGTAAACGACCGCGACGGTTTAGTTGATGTTCGATAATGACGACGGCTAAGGTTGAAATGGCATAACCAGCTAAACCGATGGCGACAAGGGTGAAGATGATGGTGAAAATACGGCCGAACGGTGTGCTTGGACTAAAATCGCCATAACCAACGGTCGTAATGGTAATGACTGTTGCGTACAGTGATTCAAACAAAGACCATCCTTCCAGAAGCGAATAGCCGACGGTGCCGACGAAAAGCAGGAGCAATATGGGGATGATGGCGATGCTGATGCTTGAGCGACGCAGTTGACGGGCTAGGGATAGGATGGCTTTGATGGTTGTTGCCACGAAGGTTGACATAGGGGGAATTATATCAAAGGAACTATGTTCAAGTGACTGTCAATTTTACTAGGTTATAAGGACTTTTCCTTTATCATTCCGAAAGAAGCGAATGCTGCTGGATTACTTAATTGATGTAGTGATTGAAAAGAGCGACGGCGTTGGCGACGCCCTTTTCGGCACGGATTTTTCGGCCGAGTTGGGCGGCTTTGTCTTGCATTTTTTGGCTGGTGACGGCCGTTCGGATGGCGGCGGCGAGGGAGGGGGCATCTAGTTTGCTGCGGCGGATGGGTTTGGGGCCGACGCCAAGACGATGGATGTGGTGTCCCCAGTAGGGTTGGTCGGCGATGTAGGGGATGAGGATGGAGGGAATGCCTGCTCGCAGACCAGCGGCGGTTGTGCCTGCGCCACCGTGATGGACAACGGCCGACATACGGGGGAAGAGCCAGTCGTGGGGGATACTGTCTACCATGAAGATGTTGTGGGGTAGGTCTGCTTGTTCGAGACCGCCCCAGCCGGAGAGGAGGACACCCCGTTGCCCGGCCATGTCTAGGGCGCGAATTGCTAGGGCGGCCGTTTCTTGGGGGTCGCGGTTTTTCATGCTGCCGAAGCCGATATAGACCGGGGCTGGGCCGTCGGCTAGAAACTGGGCCAAGTCGGGGTTGGGCTGCCACTGAGCCTGGTGTTCAAGGAACCAGTAGCCAGTGACATGGACGTTGGCGGGCCAATCGGGTGGTTGAGGGAGTACGTGTTGACTGTAGCCATGTAGGATAGGTTGGGCTTGCCAGGAGGATTCGTCCCAGAAACCGCGTGCAGGCCAAGGGGGAAGCCCTTGTATTTCTTGGCGGGCTTCGTTGAGGATGGGGCGGAGCATCTGCCAGATGAGTTGAATGGTGATATGGTGGCTGAATAGATTGACATGGCCGTTGTCGAACTTTGGGGGTGGCATGAGGGCGTTGGAATAGGTTCGGGTTGGTACCATTGGTTGGAGATTGGCGACGAGGAGGGGCTGTCCGGTTTGTTCGGCGATTGAGACACCCGCGTAAAAGGCGGCTGAAAAGGTGATAAGGGCATCAGCATCGCGGCAGGCTTCCATAACATCTTGGACGGTTAGGAGCAGGTCTTGTTTGAGGAAGGTGCGGATGTTGCGGATGAGTTTTAGGGGGTTGGAACGGCCGGAGGCCATCAGTTCTTGGACATCGGGTTTGTCCATAAAGGATAGAATGTCGCCGCGAGCAACTTTAAAATCGAGGCCATAATCAATGGCTTGCTGTTGGAAGGGGGCGTAGGAGGCGAGCTTTACTTTGTGTCCGGCCTGTTGTAAGCCGACGCCCATTGCGATGGCGGGTTGAACATCTCCTCTGGAGCCGAAAGCGATGATGGTTATTTTCATGGATTTTCCTGTAGTCAAGTAAATAGTAAGCGGTAAGCAGTAGTTAGAATTGCGTGTAATTTTAGCGGGGATAATCAGTTTTGGATAATTGAGTATAATTGGGGTAATTAAGGGGGACTTGGCTGTGTGATGGCAAGATGGTCAAGGTGGTCAAGATGGTCATCTGGAGAGAGTTTTTGTTTTGACCATCTTGACGGTTGAGAGTGTAATTTAATGATGGTATTAGGCACTATTTTGATATTGGAGAAGGATTAATGGGTAAGGATATTTTGATTTTGGGCGCTGGTTTTGGGGGATTGGAGGCGGCAACGACTTTGCGGGCGGAGTTGGATGGGTCGCACTCGATTACATTAGTGGATAAGAATGATTCGTTTGTGATTGGTTTTAATAAGTTTGATGTGATGTTCGGCCGTCGGTCGGTTGAAGCGGTGAAGTCGTATTATAAGGATTTGGCGGCTGGGATTACGTTTGTTCAGGATGAAGTTAAGGAGATTGACTTGATTAGCAAGCGGGTGAAGGGGCTTTCGGCCGAATTTAAGTATGATATTTTGATTATTGCTTTGGGGGCAGATTTGGCCCCTGAAATGACTGTGGGATTTGTGGGTGGCGGCCATCATTTTTATTCGGTGGAGGGGGCTGAGGCATTACGGCCGATAATTGAGGGATTCGAGGCGGGGGCCATTTTGATTAGCATCTTGGGCGCTCCGTATAAATGTCCACCGGCCCCTTTTGAGGCGGCGTTTCAGTTGCATGATTATTTTGTTGATAAGGGGTTGCGGGATGGGATTTCGATACAGGTGTTAACTCCAGCGGCGAAGGCGCTGCCTGTTTCGCCGACGGGGACGGTGGTGGTGGAGCAGCGGCTGGCGGAGCGTGGTATTTCGCTGCTGACAGGCCGTCGTGTTACTGGTTTGGAGCCGGATATGGGGCGGGCTATTGTTGAGGGGCATGGGTCGATTGATTATGATTTGTTTATTGGGGTTCCGCTTCATGTGCCACCGCAGGTGGTGCGGGAGAGCGCTTTCGGGGGCTGGATTTTGGTGAATCAAGATACGTTGGAGACAGCGTTTGAGGATGTGTATGCGGTTGGGGATGTGACGAAGATTCCGGTTGGGGCGGGGGCGATTCCGAAGGCGGGGGCCTTTGCAGAGGGTGGGGCGAAGGTGGTGGCGCTGGATATTTTGAATAAGATTTACGGCCGAAATGAACGGGTCAAGTTTGATGGCATAGGCGGCTGCTTATTGGAGTTTGGTGCCGGGGAGATTGGTCGGCTGGAAGCGAATTTCCTGGGCGGGGATAAGCCGGATGTGAGGTTGGTTGGACCATCGGTTGAGTTTCGACGTGATAAGGTTGATTTTGAGGTGAGTCGGAAGGGGAAGTGGTTTCGAGCGCAATAAAAAGGAATAGAACGATAATGAAACTTGATGAACTAGAACAATTGCCGCCGCCTCAAACGGTCGCTGAACTACTAGAACGAATGGCGTTTGCTTATAAGACGGCCGACTCCCTTATCAACGCCTATGATGAAGCGACTTTGAGCCAACCGTTAGGTGACTCTGATTGGTCTGTCAAAGACCATCTGGCTCATCTTATGGTCTGGGAAGGGAGTATGGTTGCTTTGCTTGAGAAGAAGGAGCGGTTAAAGGCGATGGGCTTGGATAAGGAGCAAATTGACTCCTCGGACTTCGATGCGATGAATGACCAGATTTACGAGTTGCATAGGGATCGGCCGTTAAATAATATTCTTGATGATTTCCGCGAAACGCACGAACAGCTCCTTGTCCTCTTGGCTGACTTAACTGATGATGACCTTCAGAGACCTTATCTTCAGTATCAGCCACAAGCGGCGGGAGATGGTGATTTCGTCAATAAACCGATTGTTGGGTGGCTTGTGGGGGATACTTATGCTCACTATGCCGAGCATTTGGTGGATATCAGTCGTTCGCTAAGGCTGTAACTCTAGTGAAAAGGTTGACTCTGAGATTAATCGAATGTGGTACAAGTTAATTTTATTTACCATCTTGATTGCCCGATTGGAATATAGTTAGTGACATGGCAAGGGTTTCGAGGCCAAATTCTTGGCGGAAACGGTCGTCTAACTTCTTCTCCTTGATATAGTCGGCAACGGTCGGAGGAACCATCGTTTGCCATTCATCTCCTTCAGCCATTGCGCGGCGAACCATTGTGCCGTTGATGGCTATTTTTTGATCGTCAGGAACGAGGGAGACAGGGCGAATGGTCGTGTAATCGTCTTTGAGGAGGTTGGTAACGTAGGGGTTCTCGGTGATGAAGCGGTCGAGGGGGCCGAATAGCTCTATTATCATTTTGCGCCAACGGGGGCCGTCGTCGAGATCGGGGATGGGGAGGAGGGTGTAGTTGGTTCGGCCGTTTAAGACCAAATGAATCATGTCCATTGTTTCTTTGGCCGTAAAGGGGTTGCGTAAGTTATAGCGATTTGAGCTGCCAATGCCGATGAGGGCGTGTTCGGCGTTGTCACAGAGGGCATTTAGAACGGCCGCTTGCCCCAAATGAACGGGTCGCCAACGGGCAACCATGCCGATTCGGCCGAATTTGGAGGAAGGGTGCTGCTGGTTGATATGATGAGGCATTTTTTTGTTGGCAGTTCTCAGTGAACGGTTAGCAGTGAACAGTTTACAGTCACCAGTCAATCATATTTAGGACAGGTCAGACTGCTGTTTACTGACTACTATCTACCTAACTTGAATCTCCGCCCGATTAACAACTGGACTTATCGCGGTTGAGCCTTCATGTCTGGGGCTGTTGAGCAACAGCAGGCCGGTGCCGATTACGGCGGCTAAGAGAGAAGCAACCAGAATCGATAGTTTGGCAATTGATTGTAAGGCGGGGTCGCTGAAGGCAGAGCTTGTGATAAAGAGGGACATGGTAAAGCCAATTCCGGCCAGACAACTGGCGCTGGCGAATTGTGCCCAACTGACACCGCCGGGCATCTCGGCCAGTCCACCGCGAACGGCCAGCCAAGACATGAAGGTAATGCCGACTGGTTTGCCGACGACTAGGCCTAATAAAATTCCGAGGCTCACTGGGTCGGCCAAGTTATTGAAGGCATCGCTGCTGAGAACGATTCCGGCGTTGGCGAGGGCGAAAATGGGCAGAATGATGAAGGTGGACCAAGGGTGAAGGTTATGCTCTATGCTTTGGGCGGGTGATTGTATTCGGTCGGTGATGGTTTCTAATGTTTGAATGGCAGCCTGACGACGACTATCGACTTCTTCTTGCCAAGTGTCTGGTAATTGTAAGCTTTTGAGGATGGTTACTGCCTGGATGGTCAAACCACGTAAGTTTGCTGGGCTACGGCTGGGAATCGTTAGGGCTAGTAAGACCCCGGCGATGGTGGGGTGGATGCCGGATTCTAAAAAGAAATACCAGAGGACAAGTCCTAAAATGGCGTATGGCATGGGTGAATAGACTCTGGTGCGATTTAGAATTATCAGGCCGACCATGACGACAGCGGCCCAAATTAGACTTGATACCATGATGTCGGAGGTGTAAAAGATAGCGATGACCAAGACGGCACCGAGGTCGTCGGCAATGGCTAAGGCGGTGAAGAAGACTTTGAGTGATAGCGGGACCCGCTTACCTAAAACGGTTAGGATGCCTAAGGTAAAGGCGATGTCAGTTGCCATTGGGATGCCCCAGCCAGAGCTACCTTCACCGCCGAGATTGAAGATAATGTAGAAGAGGGCTGGGAAAACCATACCACCAATGGCTCCGGCAACGGGTAGAGCAGCCCGTCGTGGGTTTGCTAGTTCCCCCGTTAGAACTTCTCGTTTTATTTCTAGGCCGACGACGAAAAAGAAGATTACCATGAGGCCATCATTGACCCAATGGAGGAATGTTTCTGATAGATGAATATAGCTTAGTCTTTCAGATTCAAAGAGGGTTAGTTTGGAATCCCAGAACCCTAGATAGTCGGCAGCGAAAGGTGAGTTTGCAACGTATAGGGCGATTAGGGTGCAGATGAGGAGGAGGATGCCACCGGCGGCGGTCATTTGGGTGAATTGTTGGGTGAGGAGTTGGACCCGAACGCCCAATGGTTTTTCGACCCTTTCTAACAGTGATTCTAAGTCCCAGGCTCCGTCATAGCGACGGCCGTTTACAAAGAAGGTGGGTGTTTGGTTCACGCCGCTGCGAATACCACTCTCGAAATCTTCAAAAACGCGGTCAGCATAGACATCGTTTTCTAACTCTTGTCGCATTCGTTCTATGTCAAGGTCAAGATCGGCGGCAATGACTAGCATGTTTTCCAGGCTTAAATCGTCTGTTTCAAAGAGGGCATCGTGCATCTCCCAGAATTTGCCCTGGGCGGCGGCTGCCTCGGCTGCTTCGGCCGCAATTTGAGCGTGGGGGTGGACGGTGGTGATTGGTAGATGGCGGAAGACATAACAGATGCGCTCATCTAGCTGCTCTTGGAGGGCTTTAACGTCGTAATGTACCAGGCGGCAGTGGGGGCATTCATAATCGCCATATTGGACGATGACGACTTTTGCGTCTAGAGGGCCTGCAATATGATCTTTGTCGCCGACTGGTCTTGTGAGTTTGGGGGAGGTTGATTCCATGTCGATTGGTTAGCTTAGTTTTTCTAAGGCAGTGAGAATGCCATCTGCGCCGGGGTTTATATTTTTAGGGGATACATAGCTCCATTGGACAATGCCAGAGCCATCCAGGACGAATAATGCTCGTTCGCTGTTTTGGTTTTCTTCATCAAATACGCCATAGGTTCTGGCAATGGCTCCGACGGGGTCGTTATCGGCTAATAGGGGAAAGGCTAGATTTAGGTTGTTAGCAAAGCTTTTATGGGAGTCTGGGCTGTCGGTTGAGATGCCAAAGATGGCGGCGTTGTATCGTTTGAAGATGGGCAGGGCCTGGTTGTAAAGGGCTAATTGATTGCTACAGACGGGGCTGTTATCGGCTGGGTAGAAGACCAAAACGACAGGACGGCGGTGTAGCTGCGAAAGTTGAATCGGTTTCCCGGTTGTGCTGGGCAGGGTAAAGTCCGGTGCGGCCGTTCCAGGCGGTAATGGTTTGATATTATTTTGCTTTTGGTTAGCGCGTCGGTCTTTTTTATCTTGAATCTTTTGTATTATTTGCATCTACTTATTTTATACTTTTCCTAGCACTGCGGCTAATAAGGCCATTCTAATATACATGCCGTTGCGGACTTGGCGGAAGTAGGCTGCTCTGGGGTCGTTGTCTACGGCATAGTGGATTTCGCCTACGCGGGGCAGGGGGTGCATGACGACCATTTTTTCTTTGGCTTGGGCCATTAGTTCGGGGGTGATTTGGAAGTGGTTGGCGACGCTTTCGTATTGAGCCATGTCGGAGAAGCGCTCTTTTTGGACGCGGGTGACGTAGAGGACGTCGGCGTTTTGGATGACATCGGCGACATCGTGAGTTTCTCGGACTTTTAAGTTGGCGTCGATGACTTTGTTCATGATTTTTAGGGGGAGGCGCAAGATTTCGGGGGAGACGAAGCGGAGGCTGACATCGTAGTGGAGGAGGAGTTTGGTCAGGGAGTGGACGGTTCGGCCGTAGCGGAGGTCGCCGATCATGGCAATTTTGAGGCCATCGATTTGACCTAACTCTTCGCGGATGGTGAAGAGGTCGAGCAGAGCTTGGGTGGGGTGTTCGCCGGGGCCGTCGCCAGCGTTGATGACGGGGATGGTGGCGTAATCGGCGGCGACTTTGGCAGAGCCGATTTCGGGGTGGCGGAGGACGATAACATCGGCATATTGTTCGAGGGTGCGGATGGTGTCGGGTAGGGTTTCGCCTTTGCTGACGGAGCTGAATTGGACACCCTGGGTGATGGGGATGGTGCTGCCGCCGAGCCGTTCCATAGCCGCAATGAAGGAGGAGCTGGTGCGGGTGCTTGGTTCGTAGAAGAGACAGGCCAGAACACGGCCTTTAAGCAGGTCAGTGCCGCCTTGGGTTTCAACGATTTCGCGCATTTGGCGGGCGAGGTCAAAGAGACGGTCTAATCGCTCCGGGCCAAATTGGGATACTGATAAGATATCACTACGCCTTAACGTTTTTGTTTTTTTGTTTTTTACTGTCACGGTTTCTCCTTTAATTGCAACGAATTTGATGAACTAAAGACAGGTTAGAAGCCTGCGCTCCAGGGGCATAAAAAAGCCCGATCACAAAGGATCGGGTTGGGGGAGTTGAATTGATTGTTCCTGTTTTGGATTTATTTCTCCAGGCGAGGGCGGAAGCCATTTTCACGCTCCTTATTTACTATTTCCGCTATGACGCACTGGGATTAGATGGTAGCATGAATTGTGAAACAGGCAATCTTAATTTCATTGTCAGTATGACCATTGGCTTAATGTTTTTAATATCAGTTGCGATAGAATTTCATCAAGTAACAAATAAGTATAGAATAAACTTATCCAGTGGGCCTGTGGGCGTTTAGGGCTGACGATGTAATTAAACTAGAAATTGTATCGTCAGGAGGTAGTTTAAAAATGAAATCAAGACGAATTCTTACTGTTTTATTGGTTCTTATTTTGTTTGCTGTGGGGGTGATTTTGTTGGGGAATCCTGGGAGTTTGTCGCCTGAAACGGCCGTTCGTCGAAATGGCCTGGTGGAACTGCTGTTTCCAGAGCGGGCGGGGGCCAATTTATTTGCTGATGGGGATATGCCCCCCTTTGCCGAGGGAGTCATTGGCGAGGGGGAATATTTGTTGTTAAGGGATGAACAGATAGCCCAACTGCATGGAGCTCCGACTGATTTCTCCACTAACCAAAGGGTTGAAGCCATTCAAGAGATGGAGCGGCAGATTGCGGAACGGGATAATTTGCTGTTGAGTAATAATTGGATTCCGATTGGCCCAGCACCGCTGCCTAATGGACAGACGACGACGATTCAAACGCCTGTTAGCGGCCGGACTACGTCGGTTGCTATTCATCCGACGAACCCGGATATTGTCTATGTGGGGACGGCGCAGGGTGGGTTGTATCGGACTTTGGATGGGGGGCAGAATTGGACGGCGATGATGGATAATGCGTTGTCGCTAGCGATTGGGGCGGTGGCTATCGCGCCATCTAGCCCAACGACGGTCTATGTTGGAACGGGCGAGGCGCATGCTTCTTGTGACAGCTTTTTCGGGGTCGGCGTTTACCGGATTACGAATGCTGACGGCGCCAATCCAACGGTTAGCGGCCCATTTAATCAGAATAATGGGGCGTCAAATGTCCTGGCGAATCGGGCGATTTCCCAGATTTTGGTTCATCCTTCTGACCCGGATACGGTTTTTCTTGGCACTTATTCTGGGATTGGGGGCATTGGCTGTGCGGTTCCGGGGCCGCTTCCTCCTCCTCCGGCTGGACTTTATCGCTCGACCAATGCGACAAGCGGGGCGCCAACCTTTAATAAGATTGGGGTTGCGCTTGATAATGGGGGTAATAATCGGGTGACTGATTTGATTTTTGAGCCGGGTGTTCCTAACACGATGTTGGTTGGGGTTCGGGCGCCTGTTAGCGCCAGTGGGGGTGGCATCTATCGGGCGACGAATGCGCTTTCGACCGTTCCAAACTTTGTTAAAACGCTGGATGTGGCTGATACTCGGATTGAGTTTGCGATTAATAAGATTGGCGGTACGGTGACCGTGTTGGCGGCGACCGGGGAATCGAGCGGTACTTTGAGACAATCGACGGATGGAGGCCAGACATGGCCGACTACTATTCCGGGTGCGAATGGCTGGTGTGGGGGGCAGTGTTGGTATGATATTGGCATTGCAATGGATCCAGCGAATGCTAATATTATCTATTTGGGCGGGGCGGCGAATGGCGGTTCGTCGCGGGTGCTCATTAAGTCTACCGATGGCGCTACTTTTTCGATGATTGATACCGGTTTACATGCTGATACACATGCGATTCGGCTGGCTCCTTCTAATTCGTCTATTGTTTATGTGGGTAGTGATGGCGGTATCTGGCGTTCTAATGATGCTGGGGGGAGCTTTACGAGTTTGAATAATACGGATTTTTCGGCAACGCAGTTCCAAAGTTTGGCTCAACATCCGACTGCGCCTAATTTTATGATTGGTGGGACACAAGATAATGGGACAGAGTGCCTGGGCGTTTGTGGGCCGAATACAGATGTGAATGCCTGGTGGCGGGCTGATTTTGGGGACGGTGGTTTTGCCCTTATTGACCAGAATGCGACGGATACGACGAATGTGACGATGTATCACACTTACTTTAATGTTACTGGGGCGATGGGATATGCCAGGGTGACGAACAGCGCGAGCGCTTCGGAGGGTAATTGGACGTTATATGGTTGTGGCTTTGCGGGGGCGATTCCGAATGGCTTTAACTGTACTGATTTGGTGAATTTTTATGCGCCGATGGCTTTGGGGCCGGGCAGTCCTAATTCGGTGTATTTTGGCAGCGATGTTTTGTATCGTTCTGGCGATGCTGGGGTTACGATGGCGGTTGTGAGTCAGAACCCGATTGATGGGGCGGCGGGGGCGAACGGCCGTGTTAGCGCGATTGGTATTTCGCCCCAAACGGATAGTGTTCGGATTGTGGGGCTGCGAAATGGTAAGGTGTTTGCTACTACGACGGGGGCGGCAGTACTAAATGATGTTACACCGATTGGCGCACCAACGGCTTATGTGGGTCGGGTGGCGATTGACCCGACGAATAGTAATGTCGCTTATGTTGCTTATGCGGGGTTTGGTATTCCGGCGGGGCAGCAGGTTTGGAAGACGACGAATTTGGCAGGTGGAGCGGGAACATGGGTTCCGGCGGGGAGTGGCATTCCTGATGTGCCGGTGAGCGCTTTTGTGGTGGATGCGGCTAATCCTTTGCATCTTTATGCGGGGACGGATATTGGCGTCTATCATTCGGCAGATGGGGGCGCGACCTGGGCGCCGTTTGGAGCGGGATTGCCACGTTCGGCCGTTTTTGATATGTCGATTCAGTACAGCGCCTATGTCTTACGGGTTGCCACGCACGGTAAGGGCATTTGGGAGATAGGATTGGGGACAGTTGTGCCGGACATCGACGAGTTCTCCAAGACGGTGACGGCTTCTGGCCCACTGGAACCAGGGGTGACGTTGACCTATACCTTGGCCATGACCAATACAGGTGGTACATCTGGTTGGGCTGGGGTTGTTGACCCTTTCCCGACTGGCCTAGAGACGCCGACCTGTACTGGTTTGGGTGGGGCAGCTTACTTTAATCAGGAAGGTGATTTGGATGAGCAAGTGGCGGTCTTAGGGATAGGTGGCACTGCAACCTACACCTGCGCCGCCCAGGTGGAAGACCCAGTGTTGGATGTGGAGACGACGGCTAGCGTTAGTAATACGGTTCCGGGTGGGTTGGTTACTTATACGATAAAGGTTGAGAATGCGAGCAGTGGGGCTTTGAAGGATGTGACGGTTTCGGATACTTTCATTCCATTGGCTGGCTGTAATACCAATCCTTCGATGCCTTTTGATATGACGCCGGGACAAGTGGTGTCGTTTACTTGTCCAAATGTTGGCATTACAAGTGATGTGACGAATACGACGATGGTGACTGGTACATTGCCTATTACGAATACGGCGACTTTTTCTGGGACGAATGTGACGGAGCAGAAGGTAGCGGTGGTAGTTATAACGGCCGTTGACTCTGACCAGACATCGGTAATGGCAGCGGGTTTTAATATTTATCTACCAGTTGTTGAGAAGGCTGCCTCGCCGTTTACATCTGGGGCAGCGCCGTTTTTGGTTGGGCTGTTACCAGTGGTTGGAATTGTGTTCGTCAGATTGGTAAGGCAGCGAAAACAAAAGTAAACGCATTAGCAATTTAGAAGTTCAACTTTCCAATATAAAGTTGTCGTTGACCTGTTGGTGTCCACCAGGATGGTGGCGCTCCGTTAATATGGCCGGTTTTGGTTTTTCTTGGGTCTCACCTGACTATCCAACTTCTACTGTGCGGCATTTCTGTTTTGATTTCTAGGAGATGTGGCGGGCGGCCATGCTGGCACAGGCTTTGACGGCCGAAATTAGTCCGGCAAAGCGGGGGTCTTGGGTATAGCCTTTTTTGTAGCGGTAATATATTTGTTGGACGATGACGGCTAATTTGAAGAGGCCATAGACATAGTAGAAGGTCAGGTTAGAGACATCACGGCCGCTTTTTTGGGCATAACGTTGGACTAACTCGTCGCGGGTTGGGTTGCCGGGGAGGGTGGTTGGACTGAATTGCATGGCTAATATCTCTTGAGGGTCGCCGGGTTGGACCCAATAGGCCAGGGTGGTTCCTAAATCCATGAGGGGGTCGCCGATGGTTGCCATCTCCCAATCTAGGACGCCGATAATGTTGGCCCAGTTGGCGGTATCTAGGACAAGGTTGTCGTATTTGTAGTCGTTGTGGATGAGGGCGGCGCCTGTTTCGGATGGAATATTATTGGCTAGCCAAGCGGCGGTTCGTTCCATATCTGTTATCTCATCTGTTTTTGAGCGTATATAGCGTTTGCTCCAGCCGTTGATTTGCCGCTCGACGTAGCCTTGTGGTTTGCCGATGTCGGCTAAGTCGGCCGTTTTGTAGTCTAGGGCGTGGAGATGGGCGAGGTTGTCGATGAGGGATTGGGCTATTTGTCGCATGAGGGCGGGGCTGGGAATCATCTCTGGTGGCATTTGGGGCCGTAAAATGACGCCGGTTAGCTGTTCCATCACATAAAAGGGTGCGCCTAATATTTCCTCCTCTTCGCAGTAGAGGTAAGGCTTTGGCACTTTGGGGTAGATGTCTATAAGACGGGAGAGTATCCGATATTCGCGGCCCATGTCGTGGGCGCTTTTGATGTTGGCCCCGAAGGGAGGCCGTCTTAGTACGTATGCTGTTGCACCTATCTGGATGAGATAGGTGAGGTTTGAGAAGCCGCTGGGGAATTGTTTGATGGTTAAACGGCCGTCTATATGGGGCAGATGCTCTTTGAGATAGCGTTTTAGTTTTTGACTGTTTAGCGATTCGCCGGGGCGAACGGCGGTGGCTTTGTCTTGCCATTGGTTGGGTGGATGATTCATCTTGATGGATTTTACACGTTTTTTACATTTCGGTAACTGGAAATTTACCAGGCTGCCATATTATTCAACTTAAGTCGTAATTTAGAGGTTCAACTTCAGGTCGAAGAAGAATCTTGCAACGAATTACACTAATTTCACGAATTATCAAAGTAAGAATGGAGAATAATAATGAGTAAGTTTAGGAAGATTTTTGGTATTACCGTTGTGGTGGTATTGGCTTTTATGGCTATTGGGGCGACTGTTGTTTTGGCTTCGCCGGTTGAACAGGGGAGTGAAGAGGAGACGGCGACGGAACCTGACCAGCCGCCTATCGAGCGGGGCTTGCTGGCCCAAATCTTTGACCGGGAATCGGTGCAGGCCATTATAGCTGATACGCTTGGTATTTCTGTTGAGGAGCTGGAAGCGGCTAAAGAGGAAGGCATTCGCATGCAGCAGTTGGCTGAAGAGCAGGGTGTGGCGATTGAGGATATTCAGGCGGCGGTTGAAGCCTATAAGGCTGAGGCCGTTCAAGACGCTTTAGATGCTGAGTTGATTACGGAGGCCCAAGCTGAATGGTTGCTGAGCCATGACGGCCGTCCAACGCGCCATCAAGTCCGGCGAGGGATTCGTAACTTGATACGAAATATCATTGACCCTGATATGATGAAAGAGACGGCTGCCGATGCGTTGGGATTATCGGTTGAAGAATTTGCAGAAGCACGTGAAGGTGGTATGACGATGCAAGAATTGGCAGAAGAACAAGGTGTTGAAATAGAAGTTGTTTGGGAAGCGATGCGAGCGACTTTTGAGGTTTTGGTTGAACAAGCTGTTGATGATGGCACTATCACCCGGTTTCAGGCTGACAGAATATTGGAGCATGATGGTTGTTCGGAAGGCTTTTTTAATGGGCGGGATGGGGTTGGAAATGAATTTGCCAGCCCTGGTTAATATGTAATCTTAGCTTATCCCCTCTTCCCCTCCCCTCAAGAGCAAGGCTTTGTGTCTTGCTCTTTTTTTGCTCACCATAGCAAAGTCAAAAACGCCTCTTTTTCGAGGTCGCCAAAATACGGCCGAATATCTTCATCGGCTAAGGCTTTTGCCAGGGTTTCTGGTTCGTATTGAACTCCAACGAGTAGGGTTTCTAGCTTTTCAATTGGTTGTGTGCCGGCAAAGTTGCCATAAATTTTGGCGTTTTGAATGTGGCCTTCTTTTACATCGATGCGAACATCTATTTTGCCGACCGGGAAGTTATCACTTTTTTGAATGTTAAATTCTGGCGAACGGCCGTAATTCCAGCGCCATCGTCGGTATCGTTCAAATGAAATCTGGTGAATTTTTTGCCAGTCTGATTCTGTTAGCTGATAAATAGTGATGCCTTGACGGCCGTATATCTCATCTAAAATCGCCTGTTTGAGGTCGAAGATGGAAAAGGTTTCTTGGGGCAATTGGTCTCGAATGTTGGTGACGAAGTTGCGAACAGACTGTACGGCTTTTGATTCAATTTTAACTTGGCGGGGGTTGAGGGCTTTGAGCATGGCTTCAATATTTGTGTCAAAGAGCAGGGTGCCATGACTGAACATACCGGCGCTGGTTGAGTATTGGGCGTTGCCCGAGATTTTTTTATCGGCGGTGAATATATCACTTTTGCCCCTGAGTTCGGCCTTGATGCCTAGTTGGGCGAGGGCTTTGATGACAGGTTCGGTGAATTTGGCGAAGTTGTGTAAATTTTCTTTCGCCTGGGTGATGAAGCTAAAGTTGAGGTTGCCGAGGTCATGATAGACGGCGCCACCGCCTGAGAGGCGGCGGACAACGTGGATGTTGTTGGCTGCGATGTAGTCGGGGTCAATTTCTTCGAGGGTGTTTTGATTACGGCCGATTATGACGGCTGGCTCGTTGATGTAGAAGAGCAGAATCGGCTCTTCGCTGACCATGTTGCGAAGTAGAAATTCTTCGACAGCGAGGTTTATTCGTGGGTCGTTTACATCATCATTATGAACAAATAGCATTGTACATTAACCTGCGAACTGCTTTTAGGCGTTATGAATTATGCTGGGTAGGATGTTCGGTACCAGTCTGCCATCTGGGCGAGCTGGTTGATAAAGTCGGTTGATGGATTATAGCCTAATTCTTCTTTAGCGCGGGAAATGTCGGCCAGGGTATGGTCTACATCGCCGACCCGGGGCGGCCGTTTTTCTAGTAACAGCTCCCGGCCGGAAATCTCTTCTAGCATCTCTTTTACCTCTAGTAAGGTGTGGGATTTTCCTTGGGCGACGTTAATGGGTTGGCCGGAAAACGGCCGTTCTCTGGTTCCGGCTAATAGATTGGCTTGGACAACGTTGTCTACAAAGCAGAAATCTCTAGTAACTGTGCCGTCTCCTTCAAGAAAGGGCTGGTAATTGGGGTCTACATAGAGATGGTAGAGCCAGGCTGTTAGAACGGTGCTGTAGGCGCCGCCAAAGATGGCATGGGGGCCAAAGACGTTGAAGTAGCGCAAACTTAAGCCATCTAGCCCATATAAATCAACGAACATCTTGATCCAAAGCTCGTCTTGATATTTTTGAAGGGCGTAGGGGGAACGGGGATGGCAGGGGTAATCTTCGGGGGTTGGCAAGATGTCGGCGCCGCCATAAACAGAGCTGCTGCTAGACATGACGAAGCGAGTTTGTTCGACGAGGCCGCTTTTGACAATGCCTTCCAGGAGGCTGACGGTTCCGAGGATGTTGGCTTCGGCCGTGTCGAAGGGGTTTTCTACGGAATAGGAAACGCGGGGTATGGCGGCAAAGTGAAAGATGACATTCGGCCGGAATCGGGCCAGTATCTCGGCCATCTTGTCCCGATTTTGAATTTTTTCGTGGACGTATTCAAAACCATCTATCTTGTTTTCTGGCAGCCCTGAGGAAAGGTCGTCTATTCCTAAGACTTGCCAATCTAGCTGTTTTAGTTTTTTCGATAAGTTATAGCCGATGAAGCCATGACAGCCGGTAATAATTGCACGCATACAGGTTACTCTCCAACATAATATTCGTTATAGGTGGAAGTCTAGTGACTTCCATATGTGGGATTTTAACCGTCTCGGCTGGCTAATGCATATTTTCACGGACAGTGGTTATAAGTTCGACGGTTCCGGCCGTTCCGTTCACCCGGACTTTGTCTCCGGTTTGGAGGCGCATGGTGGCTTGGCCGGTTCCGACAACAGCTGGGATGCCTAGTTCGCGGGCGACAATGGCGGCATGGGAGAGAGGGGCGCCGACATCGGTGATTATGGCGGCGGCCTTTGGGAATAGTGGTGTCCAGCCAACGTTGGTTGTGGTTGCGACCAGGATTTCGCCTGGTTGGAGTTGGTGGCTATTGTTAAGGCTATTTAGTTTACGGACCGTTCCTTCGACGGTTCCAGCTGAACCGGGCAGCCCTTGGAGGATGTTTTCGGCCGTTTTGGAAGCAGATTGGGCTGCGTCGGCCTGGGGGTCGAATAGGTCGCTGCGGCGTTTTGGATCGGCTGCCCAGCGGTGGGGGTCAAATCGGCCGTTAATGAGGGCGGGATAGGGGGGCAGGGCGGAGAGCCGCTCATGGGCTTGCTGCCGGAGAGCGATTTGGGAGACGATTTTTGGAACATTGTTTCCTTCTAAAATTTCGAGCAGCTCTTCGAGAGAGAGGAAAAATGCGCCTTCTCCCAAGCGGATCAATTCACCTGCTTTGAGGGCGAAATGACGGGCTGCACCTAATAAACGGGTGACTTCGGAGCGGATTGCTTCTCGGCCTCTGGCGGCTGCGGCTGCTTCTTGGAGCTTTTGTTCGGTTTTGGTGACATGGTTGGGATATTGTTGGCGATACCGTTCCCAAGCGGCCGTTTTCTCCGCTTCTCGGCGGGCAAGCATGGCAGGTACATTGACATCGCCGATGGTTTGCAACTGCTGGTCGAGCCAGGTTGGGTCTTCGGCCGGGCGGGGCCATGAGACTTCAAATTCGTGGAGTCCTCGATGGCCGTATTGGTCTAAATAATCCTGCCGACTTAGATTGCCATTGGCAACGTCCCATAATCCGATGAGGGGGCCGAGGCTGGCGAGTCGTTCGCCTTGGCGGCTGACACCTGAGAGGAGAAGATTGGCATCAGTTTCACCGACTTGGGCGGCGAGTTCTCGTCGCAGGGGGCGATAGACGTTTTCATATTCGGAGGTTCCGGCCTGCATCATCTGATAGGCCAGACGGAGCAGGGGGTTGAAGGTGTCGTGCCAATATTGGGCCAGGGCTGGGGCGGAGGTTGTTGTCTGAATGGTTTGGATTAGTTCGGCCGTTTTGTGGGGTAGTTCGGCCGTAAAGGTCTTTAACGTTTTCATATTGCGTCGTCGGCGTAGAAAGGCGCGGACGGCGAAGGGAAGGAAGCTGCGAAGGACAGCCAAACGGGAGAATGGGATGGTGGAGAAGTTGACGTCATCTGGCAGGTTACCGAAAAATTCTTCGCTTTCCTGGTTCATCCGTTCTCGACTCATGCCTAAGGTGCCCATGAAGGAGGCGAAGAGGGAGAGATTGATATAAAAACGGCCGCCGATGTTGCCCATCAAGGGGTTGTTTCCGGGGAGTGGATTGCCGAATGTTTCTTCGGCGAATATTTGAACCAGCGACCAGGTGAGGGGGGTCATTACGCCGGGAATGGCTTCGCCAAAGTTGGCATTCGACCAGAGGTAATCGCCTCGAAAGCTGTCGTTTATTTCGCCGTTATTTGGGTTGTAGGCTTGCATGGTTGTAATCGGTCGTGATTGGAGGACGAATAGCTTTTTATCGGCGATGGCCCATTCGATGTCTTGGGGAGCGCCAAACTCTTTGACTAGCTGCTGACCAAGTTTGAATAGGGCTTTGGCGTAGGGGGCTAAGGCGGCTGGCCCATGATAGGTTCCAGCGGGTTGTTCTAGGGTAAAGGCTTCTCCGTCGGCCTCGCCAGAAACGAGTTGTTCGCCGAGGCCGTAGACGAAATTGCCGGTCATTTTGTTGTGGCTGCCGGTGATGGGATCGGCCGTGAAGAGGACGCCTGATAGGTCGGAGGCAATCATTTTTTGAACGATGACGGCCATTTGATGACCGCTGTCGAACCCCTGGGCCTGGCTGTAGGCGGCAACGCGGTCGCTGAATTGGGAGTTGTAGACGATTTGGATGGCGTCCCGTAAGGCGTCGATGGTTTTGACGTTTAGGATTGATTCAAATTCACCTGCGAAGGAGGCGGCGGCTGAATCTTCACTGAGAGCGGATGAGCGGACGGCGAGGGCGGGGAAGTGGCCGTTGGGTTGAAATAAGTTGTTTGTTTTTTGGGTGATTTGCTGCCAGGTGTCGGATGATAGCTGGTCGTTTGTGAAGGCGGCGGGGCTGATGACGAAGGCGGAGGGGACGGGGTAGCCTTGTTTGGTGAGGTGGGCTAGAACGCGGGCTTTGCCGCCGATGTGGGGTTCGGCCGTTTTTGGTAATTGGTCTAGTTGGTAAATCATGATGAAAACTCCAAAAAAGATTTCTATTATACAGAGATAAATTAAAATTTAGATATGTCTAAAATTATAAAAAAAGAGTATTGCCTTGTCAAGAGGGAATTTGAGTTTGGAATGGCTTTGAGAAGCGGTTTTCTACATTGCTTCTTTGAGCATGTTGCCTAAGTGGACGACTTCGCGGACGAGGAGGTGAAAGTCGGATTGGCGGGTGCGATGGTTGGTGTTGGCGACGCGGAGGGCGTATTTGCCATTAATCATGGTGTTGGATGGCACAGCGAGACCGCTTTCTTGGAGTTGAAGTAGCAGTTCAGTGTTTAAGGCATTTAGAGTTTCGTCGTCTACCCCTTCAACGATGTAGCGGAAGCAGGCGATGTTGAGGGGGGCGGGGGCGAGCAGCTCTAGCTCTGGAGTTTGTTCGATTAGCTGGGATAGGTAGTGGACTTGATTGACATTTTGGTGGATGATTCGGCCGAATTTTGCGGCGCCATGTTCTTTAAGTGACATCCAAACTTTTAGGGCTTTAAAGCCCCTTGAAAGCTGTAGGCCGTAGTCGCTGAACCATTCGACGCCGCCGGATGGGCCTCGGCTGGCGGAGGCTAAGTAATCGGGCCGGAGGGAGAAGCTGTTCCGATGTTCTTGGGGCCAGCGAACGAGGGCGCAGCCGACTTCGTAGGGCATATACATCCATTTGTGGAGGTCGAAGGCGAGGGAGTCGGCCCGTTCCATGCCAGCAACTAACGGCCGTAACTTGTCTGATAATGCCGCCCAAGCGCCGAACGCGCCGTCAACGTGGAACCAGATATTTTCTCGTTCGCAAATGTCGGCCAGGGCGTTGAGGTCGTCGGTGGCTCCGGTGTTCACCGTTCCGGCATGACCAATGATGCAGAAGGGGTAGAATCCGGCGGCTTTGTCGGCCGTTATCGCCGCTTCTAGGGCTGGTATGTCGATTTCAAAATCGGCGTTGACGGGGATTTTGCGGAGGCCGCTGCTGCCTAGACCTAATAATTCGGCTGCTTTTTGGTTAGAGCTGTGGGTTTCGCTTGAAGCGTAGAGGACCATTTGGCGAGGGGCGGCGGCCAAGCCTTCCTTACGCAAGTCGACCTCTGCCTTGCTGTTGCGGGCTACTGTTAGGCCGATGAGATTTGCCATTGAACCGCCGCTGACCAACAGCCCGCTGGCCTCCATTGGAAAGCCCAACATCTCTTTGCACCAATTTATTACCTGGGCTTCGACTCTGGCTCCGGCCATGTCCATGCCGCCGACGTTGGGATTGTTGGTGGCGGCGAGCATTTCGGTTAATGCAGAAAATGGGGTTCCGGTTCCCATGACCCAGCCCCAAAAACGGGGGTGAATGTTGCCGGAGGGGTAGGGTAGGACGTAGTCTAAGAAGGCTTGGTAGACGGTTTCGGCCGTTTCAGGTTCTTGCGGAACGGGGACATCTAGCTGGGCCTGAATATCGGCTGGCATGGGCTGCCAAACTGGTTGGTCTCGAATTCCTTCCAGATAGTTCAGCATGTCATCGACCATCTGCCGACCTAAGGCTCGCATGGCTTCCCAATCTTGGGGATCCAGTGATTCTTCGATTACGTTTTCATCTTTCATTGATGTGGTCATTTTCCCTCTATTGATTTATGCGCTCCGCACGAGCGCGTGGGACATAGTTTCTAATAATATATGATTTTTCGCCGCCAAAATTTAAGAAAAATTCTAAAACAAGATACAATAATATACGTATAGAAGGAATATAATCAAAAAATTGTAGCAACTTGAGCTAAATTACTAAACTCTAGAACGAACCAGGATGTTCGTTTTACGAAGGAGATTTCGATGGGCCGAGATATAATGGATATTCCCGAAGCATTCCGGCGAGCGTTTGAGGAAGATGAAGGCGGGCGGAAGGGGCCGGGCGGTGATGACGGCGGCGACTCAGGGGATGGTCGTCGGTCTGGGCCACCCTGGTGGACGAACCGTTGGTTTTGGGTCAGCCTTTTAATCCTGATTTTCATTCTTAGCTTTAATTGGATCGTTACTACTTATACTGAATGGCTTTGGCTAAGCGCCTTGGATTATCAAGATGTCTGGTTGACGCAGTGGGGAATCCGTTTGGCTGCCTTTGGGGGTTTCTTTGTTATTGGTACGGTTATTATCCTGATTAACTGGCGGGTGGCTTTTAATAATGCCCGAAAAAGCCAGAGTATTTCCCGGCTTCAGATTTTGTCGCTGCCGGGGATTAGTTGGCTGTTGACTGGGACGGGCTTGTTCCTTTCTTTTGTTTTTGCCAGCGCGGCTGGCACGCAATGGGAGCGGTTCTTGCTCTTTTTTAACCGCCAACCCTATGGCTTAAATGACCCTGTTTTCAATCAGGATGTCAGCTTCTATCTATTTGAGTTCCCTATTTATCGTTTTTTGCAAGGTTGGCTGCTGCCTTTACTTATCATCACTCTTTTGGGCGTGGTGGGGTTGTATGTGGTTGATAATTGGGTTGTTGTGCAGCGTGGGCGTTGGCCCTGGCCTACTGACCAGATGCCTGCTTTTCGGCGGCAGGTAGCTATTTTGGGTACGTTTATATTTTTGTTGATGGCGGCTGGTTCGGTGATGGATGTTTTTTCGCTGCTTTATTCGCCGAGGGGGGTGGCTTTTGGGGCCAGCTATACAGATTTGAATGCGTCGCTGCCTGCGTTGTGTATTCAGATTGGCTTGATGGTTTTGGTGGCTTTGGCGACGGCTTTTAACATTTTTAGGCAGTCGATTCGACTGCCGTTGGTTGCGGGGGTTCTTTGGCTTATAACGGCCGTTGTGGGTGGGAATATCTACCCGGCGCTGCTCCAACGATATGCGGTTGAACCGAATGAGATTAGTCGGGAACGGCCGTATATCGAACACAACATTGCGTTTACGCGAACGGCTTTTGGACTTGATGATATTGAGGTTCGTCAATTTGGGGATGTGACTGAATTGACCAATGAAGATTTGGCTCAAAATGATGACACACTGCAAAATGTCCGGGTTTGGGATTATCGGCCGCTTCAGCAAACTTATTCTCAGCTTCAAGCTCTGCGCCCTTATTATCAATTTAGCTCGATTGACATCGACCGGATTGAGGTTGATGGTGAGATTCGTCAGATTATGCTGGCTGCCCGTGAACTGAATAAGGAGGAGCTGCCGAACCGAACTTGGGTTAATGAGAAGCTTGAGTTTACGCATGGATATGGGGTTGTGATGAACCCGGTTGACCAGGTGACGGCGGACGGCCGTCCTGATTTCTTTGTTAAAGATTTACCGCCTGTTAGCAGCATTGACCTGGAGATAAATCGGCCGGAAATATATTATGGCGAAATCATTGATGATGTTGTTTTTGTCAACAGCGGTCTGGAAGAGTTTGATTATCCAAGTGGCTCTGATAATGCTTACAGCCAGTATACGGGTGAGGGTGGGGTTGTATTGAATAGTTTTTTGCGCCGTTTGGCTTTTGCCATTCGCTTTGGCGAAACTAATCTGCTGCTCAGTGAATTTATCACGCCTGAAACACAGGTTTTGCTACATCGCCAGATTCGGGAGCGGGTGCAGGAGATTACGCCGTTCTTGATTCTTGACAGTGACCCTTATATTACGGTGGCGGACGGCCGTTTGGTTTGGATGTTGGATGCTTATACTCTGAGCGGTGATTTTCCGTATTCAACGCCGATTATTAAGCAGTTTGGCAATCGGGAACATCGGTTCAATTATATTCGCAACTCGGTTAAGATTACGATTGATGCTTATGATGGCACGGTTTTGTATTATCTGATTGATGAGGAAGACCCCATTATTATGGCTTATTCTGAGGCGTTTCCGGGGTTGTTTCGGCCGTTTAGCGAGATGCCAGAAGCGTTGCAGGCCCATGTTCGCTATCCTGAGGATTTGTTCACCGTTCAGACCCGGCAATATCTGTCTTATCACATGACCGATGTTCAGGTCTTTTACAATCAGGAAGATTTGTGGGAAATCGCTCAAGAATTGTTTGAAAATGGCGAGAAGCAGCCGATTGAACCTTATTACGTCGTCTTTAATTTGCCGGATGAGGAGGAGTCGGAATATTTGCTGATTGAGCCTTATACGCCGGCGAATCGGGATAATATGGTGGCCTGGTTGGCGGCTCGTAATGATCCGCCTCACTATGGGGAGTTGGTGGCGTATGAACTACCTAAACAGGAGCTGGTTTTTGGGCCGCTCCAGGTTGAGGCTCGGATTGACCAAAACTCGGAGATTTCGGCCCAGCTTTCTTTGTGGGATCAGCGTGGCTCTCGGGTCATTCGAGGGAATCTGTTGGTGCTGCCGATGAACAGCAGTTTCCTCTATGTTGAGCCGATATATCTTCAGGCCAATACGAGCGAACTGCCGGAGCTAACACGTATCATCGTTGCTAGCGGCGAGCGATTGGTGATGCGGGAGACGTTGGAGGAGGCATTGGTCGCTCTGATTGAGGGGGCGCCCATTGTGGATTCAATTGTGGCGGAACCGCCTGTGACTGAGACGGGCGAGGAGGGGGAAGAGACGGGAGAAACGGCCGTTGATCCTACGCCGATTCCGTCGACCTCTGACGCGACAGTGGAAGAGCTAATTGCCTCGGCAAATGCTCATTTTGAGGCGGCAGAAGCGGCTCAACGGAACGGCGATTGGGCTACGTACGGCCGTGAGATTGAAGCGCTTGAGCGGGATTTAGCGCTGTTGTTGGAATTGACGGGCGGGCAGTAATCAGTTTGCAGTGAACGGTTAGACTTTTATATCTATAGTCTACTGTAAACTGATTACTGACGACTCTTTACTAGAGACAGACTACAGTTCAAAGTCTACTGAGACAACAGACTCGCATCGTTCCCGCATATAGGCTGAGACAGGGATGTGGGCGGGGTGGGGTTGGTAGCGTTCTAGGCCAGCTAAGTCGTCGAATTTGACGACGAGGCCAACATCGTAGGCGCGGGGAGATTGAACGATGTTGGCTCCGGCCTCTAGGGAGCGGATGGTTGGGATGGCGTCTGCCAGGCTGGACAGTTCCGAAACGGCCGCATCGACATTCTCTTTAGTTGGCTCATGTAACTTGAACAAAACTATGTGGGTAATCACAAATCTCTCCTCTGGAAATAACTCGCGCAAGGGGTTACTGGCGGGTTGATTTTATCAATTTTAAGGTTGTAAAGGCCGGCATTTCCTCGCAGTTGGGGTAGAGGATTTCGACGAATTTTTGGGTGTGTGGGGCGGATTGGTGATATTTTTCGGCCGTTTCATCAGGAAAAGCCATTATATTGACGAAGGATACCCCATCATCTGCCTGATAGCCTTCATAAAATGTCTCCGGTTCATCTTCGACAATGCCAGCAATAAATGATTCCAACGCTTTTACAGCGACATCGCCTTTGTCCGCTTTCATCTTGTAGTGAACGATTTTGTATATCATCTGTTTCCTCACACCTTAGAAACCAAGGTTTTGTCAAAAACCCGGTTTCTTGTTTTTCGTAGTCTGGTTCCCTTTTCCAATCTTCTCAAAATTGTATACTAATAGTTAAATCAGAACACCTGTGGATGAAGTTCCGACTACCGACTACCGTTTACTGATAAGGAGAGTATAAATGCCAGACAAAACCGAAACAATGTCAATCCATGACCTAGTTGCTAATACGATTCGGGGGCTTTCTATGGATAGTGTCCAGGCGGCCGATTCCGGTCATCCGGGCTTGCCGTTGGGGGTGGCTGATGTGGCTACTGTCCTTTGGGGCAAATTACTCAAGCATAATCCTAGTTATCCTAAGTGGCCTGACCGCGACCGTTTTGTTCTTTCGGCCGGACATGGCTCTATGCTTCTGTACAGTTTGTTGCATTTAAGTGGTTATGCGTTGTCGTTGGAGGAGCTTAAGAATTTCCGTCAGTGGGACAGCCTGACTCCGGGCCATCCTGAATCGCATATTACGCCGGGGGTTGAAACGACGACTGGCCCACTTGGTCAAGGGTTGAGTAATGCGGCAGGCATGGCTTTGGCGGAGCGATGGCTGGCAGAGCATTTTAATAAGCCCGGATTTGAAATCGTGAATCACTTTACCTATGCTATTGCCAGCGACGGTGACTTAATGGAGGGGATTTCCCATGAAGCCTGCGCGTTGGCGGGCCATTTGGGGCTGGGGAAGTTGATTGTTTTGTATGATGATAACAAGATAACGATAGATGGGGCGACGGAACTTTCGTATAGTGACAATGTCGCGACACGATTCCAAGCTTATGGCTGGCATACGCAGCAGGTTGATGGTCATAATCCAGAGGAGATTGAAGCGGCTATCATTGAAGCGCAAAGGCAAAACGGCCGTCCTTCTCTCATTTCCTGTCGGACTATCATTGGTTATGGCAGCCCGAATCGTCAGGGGACGGCTAAAGTTCATGGCGAGCCGCTTGGCGAGGAGGAGCTGCGTTTGACGAAGGAAAATCTGGGCTGGCCGTTGGAGCCGAAATTTTATGTGCCTGAAAGGGCTGCGGCCCACTTGAGAAGCGCGGGGGAGGCCGGGGCAGAGAAGCAGGCAGCCTGGGAACGGCTGTTCAGCGATTATCAGGCTGCTTATCCTGAGGAGGCGGCTGAATTCATTCGCACCGTTACGAAACAACTGCCAGAAGATTGGCAGGCGGATCTGCCAGAATTTGAGCCAGGTAAGAAGCTGGCTACCCGGGCTTCTTCGGGTCAGATTCTCGATGTCCTGGCTAAAAATATTCCAGAATTGGTGGGTGGTTCGGCCGATTTGACTGGCTCAAATAAAACCCGGCCGAAAGGGGAAACGCATCTGGAGCGGGAGGATTTTAGCGGCCGCTATATCCATTTTGGCATTCGGGAGTTTGGCATGGGGGGTATGATGAATGGTATGAGTTTGCATGGTGGGATACGGCCGTTTGGCGGCACTTTCCTTATCTTTTCGGACTATATGAAGCATACGATTCGGCTGGCGGCCTTGATGGAGCAGCCTATTATTTATGTTTTCACTCATGATAGTATTGGATTGGGTGAGGATGGACCGACGCACCAGCCGATTGAGCAGCTGATTGGGCTGCGAGCGATTCCAAACCTGGTTGTTTTCCGGCCAGCGGAGGCGGGCGAAACGGCGATTGGGTGGCAGGTGGCATTGGAGCGGAAGCATGGCCCAACCGCCCTGGTCTTGACGCGACAGGGGTTGCCAACCCTGGATCGCACTAAGTATGGGTCTGCGTCTTACGCCAGGCGGGGCGCTTATGTTCTGAGCGATGTTGACGATCCGGCCGTTATCTTGATAGGTACTGGTTCGGAGGTTCATATTGCGCTGGAAGCACAAGCCCGCCTTGCTGAAGAGGGGATTGGGGCTAGAGTGGTTTCGATGCCAAGTTGGGAACTGTTTGAACAACAGCCTGCCCATTATCGAGAAAGTGTTTTGCCAGCGGCAATTACAGCCAGGGTGTCGATTGAAGCGGCTGCACCGCATGGTTGGGAACGGTACACGGGGAGCGGTGGGGCGATCATTGGTCTTAACCGCTATGGCGCTTCGGCTCCTTATGAGATTGTGTATGAGCGGTTGGGTATTACGGCCGAAGCGATGGTTGAGGCGGTTAAAGGGCTTTTATAACATTTGGGGATGAAATAAGAAGTTCAACTATTTTCAGCAGAAATATTTTTGTTGTTCGTGTGACCAAAAGTTGAACTTCTGAAATGGGAAGAGGATCATTATGCAGAATGAGGCGGGTACATTTTTATCAACGGCTAATGGGGCTAAGATATTTTGGCAGGTGTGGTTGCCGGGAACGGCTGTTAAAGCGGTAGTTGTTTTGGCGCATGGCTATGGAGAACATTGTGATCGATATGGTCATGTTGGGGAGGCATTAGCCGGGGCAGGTTATGCGCTTTATGCGCTTGATCATCATGGACACGGCCGTTCTGATGGCGGACGGGGACAACTGCCAGGCTTTGATTGTTATCTTAATGATTTTGGGGCGTTGATCGAGATGGCTCAGTCAGCCCACCCTGGGGTGAAAACCTTTATCTATGGTCATAGCATGGGGGGATGTATCGCCTTAAACTACGCTTTGACCCGACCTGAAAATTTGGCAGGTGTTATTGCAACTGGGTCGCTTTTGAAATTTGGGGTGGAGCCGCCTGCTTTGAAAACGGCCTTTGTCAAACTGTTAGATAAGGTGGTTCCAAATTTGACGTTAAGCGGCGATATTGATACGAGCACCATTTGCCGGGATGAAGCGGTTGTTGAGGCGTATGTGAATGATCCTTTGGTTCATGACCAGCTTTCAATGCGGTTGGGGAAAGAGATGATGAGTCGGGCAGCGTATGCCCTTGACCATGCTGGCGATTTAGCGATTCCTGCATTACTGATGCACGGTGGGGCGGATCGGTTGACTTCGCCGCTTGGGACGAGATTATTTGTGGAGCGGGTTAAACATGATGATGTAACTCATATTGAGTATGAGGGTTTGTATCATGAAATTCATAATGAACCTGAACAAGAGAAAGTAATCGCGGACATCATAGCTTGGCTTTATGTTCGGGCCTGATGTTTGTGGTTGGAGGTATGCTGAATATGGTTTCGATTTTTTCTTTCCAAGCAGCCATTCTAAAGCGTGTACTTGCCCTGATAATTAGTCCATCAATTGTTATTGTCAGCCTATTGGTAATGGTGTGGGCCATTAATCCGATGAATGACATTGAAGCTCAAGGAAGAGGCTGTCCGACTTTTCCGGCAACGGCCGAAAACGAAACAGAACTCAATACCGCCATTAGCTGTTATAATGCCATCAATATCCCCGGCACCTACGCCCTTACCCTGACGGATGATATCAGCCTCACCGCCTCATTAGTCCCAATTGATAACCCTATCAATGTTGTTAGTCTGTTGCTGGATGGCGCAAATAACACAGTTGATGGGCAAGGTATTACTGGTGTTCGGCCGTTCAACATTGCCCCACTTTCCAACTTAACGATGCAAGCCATCACCATTACCCAGGGTAATGCCAGTCAGGGTGGGGCAATCTATAACGAGGGTGATGTTACTGTGGTTGATGGGCATTTCATAGATAACTCGGCCGATTTCGGTGGTGGGGCAATTTATAATCTTGGCAATCTAACTGTCAGTGATAGCAGCTTTATTAGCAACACAGCCGCTGGTTCTGGGGGGGCAATTGAAGGGTTTGGCGGGCTTCTTTACCTTACCGATAACCTGTTTCAAGGGAATCAGGCTGGCGCTGATGCCGGGGCGATTTGGGTTGAGGGCATGATTAATTTTATCGGCCGTTCTATCTTCAATAACAATTCTGCCCAGGGCGCTGGCGGAGCGATAGTTACCGAAGCCACTGTTAGCATGGGGTTTATGACGATGAGTGGCAATTCCGCCCAAAATCATGGGGGGGCGTTGGTGGTCAGGGGACTCATCAATTTTGTTAACAGTACCATTAGCGACAATACGGCCGGATTTGGCGGCGGAATTTCGGTGGTAGACAACGGGGTGCTAAACCTTAACAATGTTACTTTGAGCAGCAACAGTGGCTTAACAGCTACTGGCGGGTTGTCTTTAACGGCCGGGTCAACGGCCTATGTTCTCAACAGTATCATTGCCAACAGCAATGGGGCGGACTGTGCAGGGCCGGGGGACTTCAATGACCTCCGTTATAATCTTTTTGAGGATGGGAGTTGTATCAGCGACCCAACCAGTATTAGCGGCGATCCAGTTCTTGGCTCCCTGACATTTAACAGTGGCGTGCCAGGTATCTTGTATCACTTGCCAACTCATGCGCTGCTGCCTGGCTCTGCCGCGATTGATGCTATTCCGAATGGGCAAAATAGCTGCGGCAGCGGGACAGAAGACCAACGGGGCGTGTCGCGTCCTCAGGGAAGCGGCTGTGACATTGGGGCTTTTGAAGCGGCAATTTTGTCTCTTGATGTTGTTGTCGATGGTGGTGGCTGGGTTAATGGCTCTGGTATAAGTTGTCTGCCTGACTGCTCTGAAGATTATTATGAAAGCGCTGTGATTACGCTGACCGCGAGCGCGGACACAGGATTTGTCTTTGCCGGATGGAGTGGGGATTGTGGTGGAACGGCCGATTGTATTCTAGTGATGGACAGCCCCAAGAACGTGACTGCTACGTTTAATGAAGCGGCCTTCAGGGCTTTTTTGTCGGCCGTATTTTCAGATAATTAAGGTAATCCGAGCTTCCAAAAACGGCCGTTCTCGTTATTAGCGTCCTCAAACAAGACAAATAGGTTCGTTTTGCTCCCTACCTCAACCGCCACCTTTATTGGTTGTTCATTCAGTGGGATTTGGGCAAAGTGCTGCCAACTTTTTCCATCATCCAGGCTTTGATAAATGCCAAAGTAATTATCGCCTTCAACTGGGGTGGCAAAAAGTATTTCTGGGTTTCCTGGCACATAGGCAATTGAACTTAACCAGGGTGTAGGCAAACCAGAACCAATATTTATCCAATTATTGCCGCCATCGGAACTGCGGTAGAGACCGTTGCTGGTCGTAATTGTTACGATTGAAGTATCGGTTGGATTCAATAGGATTTGGTTGATTGAAAGAGAAATTGGCGGAAGTCCATTGTTTATTGACACCCAATTATTGCCGGCATCAACGCTTTTGAGCATATTAGAAGTTGAACTTGCTAGGTAGACAACTTTTGGATTTTCTGGATCAACGACTATTGAATAGGCCAATGTGCCATAGGGTAAAACTTGAGCCCAGTTGAGACCACCATTGATACTACGAAATACTTCACCGCCAAATGTCGGTACATCCCATGTGCTGAAACCGGCAAAGGCAATTGTGGGTGTCACGGGATTCACAGCCAAACCCGTCATCGGATAAACATGAATTCTTGGTAATCCTTGCCAGCTTTCACCGCCATTATCTGAGCGATAAAAACTATTGTCTAGGTTACGAACACCGGCGTAAATGACCGTAGGAGATATTGAGGCAACGGCTAAATGACTTACTGTTTGCGTGGTTGGAATGCCGTTGTTCATGACAGTCCAATTTTGGCCGCTGTCTAGGGATCTCCACATTCCTTTTCCATTCGCTGCACCCGCATAAATCGTTTTTGGCTGATTATGGTCTAGTTCAAATGTCGCGAAAGAGACATTTGAGACACTGACATCGGTCCATTTAGAGGTGATAGAATTTTGGAAAACGGTTGGAAGGAAAAAGCTATGGTTTGAAGGCCTGGAAATATCGGCCGAAAGCGAATTTACAAGCAACCATATCGAAATTAAACTCAACGCTGATGCCCCACCCAAAGTTAGAGATTTTTTCTTGAAACCTTTCAACTTATTGCCCCCACTTTTAGTAGCTGTGTTCTTACAGGACGAAATCAAAAACGGCCGAAACACCGTCGACGGATTCGGCCGTTTCCATCAGTAAGTCTTCATGAAAAATGCCGTCGCTGGCATTGGCAGCTTCGTTGGGAAAGTAGAGTTGGGTGGTTAACAGGCGGGTTTCTGGCCCTTGAACTTTGACGTGGAAGTGGCGGGTTCGGCCGGGGTATAGACCTGGAACGACGGTTTCTAGTTGAAAACGGCCGTCGTTGTCGGTAAATTGATGGCCTCTAAACAGAAATCCAGCATTGTCATAGGCACCTGCATCGTCCGCGTGCCAGATGTCAACGACTGCTCCGGCGATGGGGTGGCAGTCTGTTGTTAAGACTTGACCGCTTAAGACCATCTTGGTTCCTGGGCCGTCTTCTAAGAAGCTAGTGCGTTCAGGGGTGTCGGGGGTGTAGAATGGGCCTTCGGCTTGAGGGGGTGTTTCGTCGTCATCGTCGTCACATTGGGGGGTTGGGGCCAGGGTGATGTCAGTGGCCTGGGCAACAGTTTCAGCTTGTGTTGGTTCAGGAGAGGTGACATTATCTGTTGGTGGGTTAGTGGTTTCCGACTCACTCTCTCCATCTTGACCACAGGCAGTTAGGAGCAGTACGGCCGTTGCCGCTGCCCCCCTGGTAACAAATTGTCGCCTTGTTAGGGGTGGATAAGGAAAATCAATTCTTTTCTTTGGCTCTTTTTTGTTCGACATGGGATAACCTTCCTTTGTTTTTCCCAAATTTAGCGAACAGTGTTTTTGGTGTAAATAGAGAAAGGTTGTTATTAGGTATATGCTAAGGAAATGATATTCATTACAGGGTTTTTCCAAAGTCAGTAAAAAGGAGCGAGAGCTTCCGAGATACTGGCATCGAAAAGACGTTGAGCAAAAGCCAGATTCTTCAGACCCAATTTACTAGCTAGACCAATGATGAAATTATTCAGCGTGGCCATCCCTTCAGCCATCAAAGGACTAGAGATACGAGTCGCATCTTCATCTAAAGTAACATCCCGCCGATAGTGGAGGCCGTTTTCAATGCCCCAGTAGTTTTGGATTAAGCTCATCAATTGTTTGGTGGAAACTTGTTTAGATGTCAAGCTCGTGATGCCAACAACCGACTCTGAGCGAAGCTTACCAGTTGTTAGACAGGTAGCTTGACGCTCAATTTTGAAGACACGTTCGACCCCAGGCCAGTCGAGATAACCCGTTTTATCATCTATGACTGTCAATGTTCGTTTTTCCAATCGTTGATGGGCTTTTCGGGAGGTATGTTCTATCTCCTGTTCCATCTTTGGTTGATGCCAGCCAGGTCGTTGAGGTAACGGCTCAAAAAACCGTTCAATATCATCTTGTAAAGTCGATTGGTTACCTTTCGCAAACCAAATATAGTCGCCACCTCCAGATAGAATAGCAACCGAGATAGAACGCTGAGTGAACATCGCATCGCCACAGACAACTCGGCCTCTCAGGTCAATTGCTTCTAACACAGTCGGCGCAGCAACTATTTCATTCTCCTTGCTTCCGACGGTGACCTGGCATAATACGATTCCCTCATCAGGCAAGTAAGCGGCTAACAGATGCACCCCTTGGGTTCGTCCTTTTGGAATAGTTCCTCGGAGTGTCTTTCCATCAATGGCTATCAACATACTCTGCTGACCACCATAACTCTGATGTAGAAATCTCAATAGGACACTTTGTAAATCTGTTAGGTTACAGCTATCTTGCAACGTTCGTCGGATTGTATTGAGTGATGGCACTTTCCCCCGTTCGAACTGGAATAATCTCACCAGTATCTTACACCTCAAACGTAGCCATTGGGCTATCGATGATGGTTTGTTCTGCCCGGCTAATTTGGCCATGATTATCCAGGTCAATAGATACGCCAATGGAAACTGTTTGCCTCTTTTGGCCCTTTTATCCTCTACTTTTGCTAAAAATTCTAGCAATGCTGTCAGGTCCAATAGAATTCCATCTGATTCGATTTGTTGCAATGTGATATGATCCATTTAAGCCTCCTTCTGATTTTGGTGTCGTTTCAACTCCATATTATCAGTTTGAGGCTTTTTGTTCCTGTTTTTTTCCGACTTTGGAAAAACCCTGATATTCATTATTTGGCTCTTTTCCAAATGGTGAGGTATCATTAAGGCATACATATGTGTAAAAAGTCACAAAGGAAAAACGATGTCGATTGATCCAGTTGAATTACTAAAAAGCCTCCTTGACCTGTCTGTCTTTGACTACTTGCGTTCGGTGTTTCCTGGTGAACCGTGGGTGGAACCAGTCATCGACTTGATTGGCATATTTACGGTTGCTTCTTTTGCGCTGTTGTCAATCTTCTTTTGGGGACTGGTGGAGCGGAAGGTTATCGCTCGGATGCAGGACCGTATCGGGCCGAACCGGGTGGGCGGCCGTTTTGGGCAGCTTCAAATGGTAGCCGATGTCATTAAGATGATAACCAAAGAGGTTATTATTCCTGATGGGGCTGACCGTTTTGCGTTTATGGCTGCTCCTGTGGTGGGTGTTGCGACGGCTTTGCTGTTGTTGGCGGTGCTGCCTTTTGCGCCGGGTGTCATTGGGACAGATTTGAATGTTGGCTTGCTCTATATCATGGGCGTTAGCTCTATTTCTGTTGTGACCTTTATTTTGGCGGGTTGGGGGTCTAATAATAAGTATGCTTTGTTAGGCGCTTTCCGGTCAGTGGCACAGTTGGTCAGTTATGAAGTGCCGCTGGTTATCGCTTTCCTCATTCCGGCCATGTTAGCGAGCACGCTTTCGACGGTGGAGTTGGTTGAGGCTCAAGCTATTCCTTACATTTTGATGGTTCCGATGGCGGCGCTCATCTTTTTCATCTCTGCCTTGGCCGAAACCGGCCGTACGCCGTTTGATTTGCTTGAGGCAGAGTCGGAGATTGTGGCGGGTTATCACACGGAGTATACCGGGATGAGTTTGGGTCTGTTTTTGGCGGGTGAGTATATTGGTACCTTGTTCATGTCGGCTTTGTTCTCGACCTTGTTCCTGGGCGGTTATCGGTTCTTGGGACTTGAGACGTTGGTTATTGGGGATGGTATCTTTATCGGCCGTATTCTGGGTTTACTTATCGTCTTCACGAAGACTTTCCTGGTCTTTTTTGTCTTTATGTGGATTCGCGGTACTTTGCCCCGTTTCCGCATTGACCAGATGTTGAACTTCAACTGGAAGGTGATGGTTCCGGCTTCATTGGCTTTGATTTTGGTTGTTGCTGTTGTTGAGAAAACGCTCCCAGCTGATGTTGCTCCTCTGATTCGGGTATTGACTCATTTCATCAGTAATATCATTTTGATGGGTATTGTTTTGACGATGTTAAAGCGGCACAGCCAGAAACAACAAGCCGCCTTTGAGGCCTCTGTTGCGGCTCGAACGGCCGAAAACCGTCAACGAGCGGCTGAGGTGATGGGAACGGCTCATTAATTAGATAGTACACGGTGGGCAGTTGACAGTAGGCAGTAAGGAGGTCAGTTTTCTGGCCTCTTTTTTTTGCCTGGCCGCTTAAGTCAGCCCGATAGATTTTAGAACTTTTCGGTGTTTTTTTGATGAAATACGGCCGTTTTCTTCCAAAATTTCTAATATCTGACTGATTGAGATGGCTGAATGAAGTCGGTAGCCTTCTCTTTTTAGAATGTCTTTGCCTCCTTGCTGGCGGTCTATGAGTACAACTGTGTCGTTGACGTGTAGTCCGGCGGCTTTTAGAAAAGCGATACCTTGTAATAGGCTGTCGCCGGAGGTGATGAGGTCGTCTACGATAACGGCCGTTTGACCAACTTCCCATCGACCTTCAATCTGTTTGCCAGTTCCATAACTTTTGGTTGATTGACGCGGGTAGACGAGGGGGATGTCCATATCGAGGCTGATGGCTGTACCGATGGGTAGTCCAGCCAAGGGGGTGGCGGCAACGAGGTCGAATTCGAGCTTTTCTAAGATTTGGCGGTAGGCACGGGCGGCCAGTTTCATCACTTGAGGGAAGGAGGCTAAGAGCCGGAGGTCGAGGTAGATTCGAGATTTTTTGCCGCTGTGGAGGGTGAAACGGCCGAATTTCACGGCTTCAATATCATGCAGCTTCAGGGCCAGTTCAACCAGTATATCTTGCTCATTTTCGGAATTCATACTTTTTCCTTGTCTACCGCTTTGATTTTCCTCAGATTTTGAATTGCAATCCCTAAATCATGGCACATTTTTTGCTTACCAGCAAGATATATTTTCGATATATTCGTCGAGAATTTCACGAGCGAAGGGTTGATGTCCAGTCCCAGTATCGAATGCTTGTATCGTCGGAGCCGGAGATTAGGCGCGATGTATTGAAGGGGAAGAGAATGGCGCGGACAAATCGTTCGTGGCCGTGAATGGTGTGGCGTAATTGGCCGCTTTCAACATCCCAAAGGCGAATGGTTTTATCCCAGCTGCCAGAGGCGAGGGTTTGGCCGTCTTGGGAAAAGGCGACGGTTTCGACGAAATGGGTGTGGCCTTCTAGGGTGGCTAATAAATCGCCATTGTCGGCCTGCCAAATGCGGCTGGTTTCGTCGAAGGAGCTGGTGGCGATGAGTTGGCCGTCAGGGGAGTAGGTTATGTCAGTGACGGATTTGTTGTGGGCTTGCCAGCTTTGGCGGACGGTCCAATCGGAGACGTTCCATAATCGAACAGTCATATCAGCGGAGGCGGAGGCAAGGGTGTGGCCGTCTGGAGAGAAGGCTAGCCCTAAGACACCGTAGAAATGGTCGTCTAATTCGGTTACTATTTCCCAGCTGGCTGTGTTATAGATGGTTATGATGGCATCGCCGGAGGCGGAGGCGAGAAAACGGCCGTCTGGGGAGAAGGCCAGGGCCAGGATGGGGAAATCTTCAACCAGGGGGTCTAATTGGCTACCATCTTTTAAATGCCAAAGGCGTACTTTGTCGTCGAAGCCGCCACTGGCTAATGTTCGGCCGTCTGGCGAAAAGGCAACGCTCCAGATTAGTTCAGTGTGGCCTTCTAGGGTGCGGATGTGGCTGCCTGTGTCGGTTTGCCAGAGGCGGATAGTTTGGTCTGAGGAGGCGGAGGCCAGAAGACGGCCGTCTGGTGAGGCGGCGAGGCCGAGAATGGGGCGACTGTGGTCGTCGATTAGCTGTTGTTGGCTGGGGTCGATGGGGGGTGGTTCGGCTGTTTCTATACAAGCTGTGAGGAATATGACCAGGATTAGCAATAGGCTGACTCGGGTTGGTGGCTTCATGAGTTAATTGTAGCGTATGCGGATTAGGACAGCTAGAGAAACAAAAAAGCCCCCGGTTGGGGGCCTTGTTGTAGAGAAAAGGGGGTCTCTAAGGGGAGGTATTCGGGGGGAGGAGGAAGAGGTTTGTGCCGTTTTTTGTGTGCCTATTGTTGTGCCGTTTCTTAACTGTCTGAATCATAGCAGGGAACGGCCGAGTCGGGTGTGTTTGGCTTTACATGAGGGCTGTGAATAAGGATAAGGGGGGCAAGTAAGAGAGGTTTCAAACGAAATCGGTTGTATCTGCCTGGAATTTTCTTGTTTTAGTCGTTAAATACAGTAGAAAGAAGATATTGATGTGCTAAAAATAGAACATAGAAATTGAACGGCCGCTCATTACACATTTACTATTGCCTAATATTTAGCGTTCGTTTAACGTTTAGCTTATAAATTCGCGTTAGAAGATTATGATTGGTTTATTTCAGATTTTGCTTATAGGTCATCTCATTGCAGATTTTCCGCTGCAAACGCCAATGATTTTACGTTGGAAGTTTAAGGGCGGTGTCTGGATATTGCCGCATGTCTTGATTCACGCGGCCGTTATGATCATGCTCATCAGAAATCCCTTTGCCGTAGCGGTTATTGTCATCACCCATTTCATCATTGATTGGACGAAGGTTGCCTTAGATGATGGCAAGCGGCAGGGTGTCTCTTTTCTAATGGACCAAACGGCTCATATTTTGGTGCTTTGGTTGGTGGCTCAATATGGCGGTATCGTCTCGCCGCAGTTGGCTTTCAATAATCTACCGATTATTTTGGCTTTAGCGGTTATTTCGGCGGTCTTTATGTTCCTCAATGTCGTTAAAAACCAAATCAATGAATCGACATTAGTGCCGAAGATGGTTTGCAAATATGCGTTTTATGTGTCTAAAGCGTCTGGTTGGACGGCCGTATTTAGTCTGTTGGCTTCGGTTCAGATTCTTCGCTGAAGGCGATGTTGATAGCCTCTCTGGAAATGGCATCATAGGCCAGAACCAGGTGGCGGTTGGCTTCGGGCATAAAGGCTGGAAGTCCTAATCGCTCCAGGATGGGGTATTCCGTTTCGGGCGGCCGAATTTGTAGCTGCAACGCTTCTAATTCGGGGCCAATTTGCCAGAAGGTTTCGATTGAGTCGGTCAGGGGTGGGGCGGGGGCGTACTGAGCCGTTTGGGTGGGGTCTGATAGGCTGGTTGTGCCGAGGGCCTCTAGAATATCTTCTTTGGTCTTGCCCCGCAGTTGGAAAAGTAAGAATGGGTCTTCATCAAATCGTTCGGCCAGAATGTAATGAACGGCCGAAAGGTGTTTGCAGACCTCGGCCCAATCGGGGCAATTACAGTCCTGGAATAGTTCGCGGCCAACTGGGAAAAGGGAGAGATGAACGGCTGAGAAGGCTTCTTCAATCTCTTTAGGCATTTCGCCCGCCAGCAGCTGGGCCATAAAAACTGGTCGTTGACTTAGCGCCTCTAATACCGCTTCCCATTCATTTTCACTAAATGCTAGAAGTTCAATTGAATATTTGTAAGGCGTTTTCCTGGAACCTTGAACACGGCCGATAATCCTGCCATTGACCACTTGCAATGATAAGACCTGCCCCTTGCGGGCATAGGAGCGTCCCCGGCTTAGACGGCCTTTGTCTAATACCGCTTCCATTGCGCCAATCCAGCGAGAAGCCCACCAATTCTTGACAAAATTGCCCCGTTTGCTCTTGGCTTTGATGCCTTCGTCGGTGGGAATGGTTGGTTTGTAATCGTTGTAATACCAGCTCATTTATGTTCCTCTTTTAGTAAACAGTAGGCCAACTGTCTACTGTCTCCTCAGTCGTACTAACTCTCGCAAGTCGGCCGTACTCATCTCTGTCAGCCAATTTTCGCCTTCGCCAACGATGCTGCTCGCCAGAGCGCGTTTGTCTTGAATCATCTCGTCAATCCGCTCTTCTAATGTACCCAGGCAGACGAATTTGTGAACCAGGACGTTTTTTGTTTGGCCGATACGGAAGGCCCGGTCGGTGGCCTGGTCTTCCACGGCCGGATTCCACCAGCGGTCGAAGTGGAAAACGTGGTTGGCGCGGGTCAGGTTTAGCCCGGTACCGCCAGCCCGCAGCGAGAGCAAGAAGATGGGCGGGCCGTCATCACTTTGGAAGCGTTCGACTAAGCCTGCGCGTTTTTTGGCTGGAATGCCACCATGTAGGTAGAGGGTGGGAACGCCAAATTGCTCCTGAATATATTTTTTTAGCAGCCCGGCCATTTCGGTGAATTGGCTGAATAGTAGTAATCTGTCTCCTTCGGCCAGCACCTCTTCTAGCAAGGCATGAAGACGTTGAAGCTTACCACTACGGCTGTTGTCTTCGGTCGGGTCGTAGGTATCTTCTTCGTGGAGATATTGGGCTGGATGGTTGCAGATTTGCTTGAGTTGGGTCAACATGCTTAAGATGAGTCCCCGACGGCTCATGCTGTTGCCTTCTAATGTTTCAATTTCGCCCATCACGTTCTGGACAACGGCTTCATAGAGGGTGGCTTGTTCTGGGCTGAGATAGCAATAGACTTTCATCTCTTGCTTGTCTGGCAAGTCTTGAATGACGCTGGGGTCCGTCTTGACGCGGCGCAGAATGAACGGCCGTGTCAGGCGGCGTAGGTGGGAGGCGGCTGATTCGTCGCCATATCGTTCGATGGGTAGGGTGAATGATTCCCGAAATTGCTTGCGAGAGCCGAGAAAGCCTGGATTGAGAAAGTGCATGATTGACCATAGCTCCGAAAGACGATTTTCTACCGGGGTTCCGGTCAAAGCCAGCCGGAAATTGGTTGAGAGGCGACGAATGACTTGAGCCTGTTTGGTGTTTGGATTTTTTATGTTCTGGGCTTCGTCTAGAACAATGCCGAACCAGTTCATTTGCTGGATAAAACGGCCGTCGCGCCGGGCCAGGGCGTAGCTGGTCATAACGATATCGACCTCAGCCGCCGCCTTTAGAAAATCACCGTCTTGAAGGCGGTCGCCCCCTTGATGAACCAGCGCCTTAATGTCAGGTGTGAAGGTGCTACGCTCAATCTCCCAATTAGTGACGACAGAGGTGGGACAGATGAGCAGGACGGGCGCGGGCAGGGGAGCTGGCCCTTGTCCATTTCCCAATTCTTCTTTTAACTGTTGGATGAGGGTCAGCGTTTGGATGGTTTTGCCGAGGCCCATATCGTCGGCCAGAATGACGCCAAGCCCCCAACGACGGGCGAAGTGGAGCCAGGAGAAGCCGTAATGTTGATAGGGCCGTAATTCCGCGTCTAACCCATTTGGAACTGGCAGCATCTCTAACTGTTCTTCGCCTTGCAATCGGTCAAGCCAATTGTCCATCCAGTTATCTAACTCGACCTCTTCAACCTCCAGCCCGCCATAGCTTTGCTCTTCACCATCTAACCCCAGCCGCAGGGCTTCATGGAGCGATAAGGTGCCTTCTGTCTCCTGTTTATTCCAGAACTGAATGGCTGCTTCAATCTGTTCGGGGTCTAACTGCACCCATTGGCCCCGAATTTGGACTAAAGGGGATTTGAGGGCAACGAGGGCGTCGAACTCTTCGTGGCTTAGGGCAGTGCCGCCGAGTGATAGCTCCCATCTGTAACGAACCAGGTTGTCTAGGCTGAGATGGCCGGAGGAGACGGCCGAATCACCACTCAAATTATCATTGCCTAATTTGAGCCGGACGCCGAGCCGGGTGCCAGGTTTGTTCCACCAGGGCGGTACAAGTAGGCCGAACCCCGCCTGTTGGAGGTGGGGGGCGCATTGGCGCAGGAAAGCGTAGGCTTCTTCGGCCGTTAATTGGGTGCCGATTGGGTTGGGCTGTTCCAGACTGCGTTGGATTGGGCCGAAAAAATTGGCAGCGTATCCTAAGCCTGTGAGCAGTCGCTCTTTTGGTCGGTCGAAATGGCGTTCCAAAACATTGAGGACGCCGCCCTGCGTATTCCAGACCTCTTTGGCGGGAACGAGCAAGTTAGGATCATCGCGGGCTTGCAGCAGATAATGTAACTGCCAGATTTGTTGGTTGTCTTCGGCCGTTTCATCGTCTGCTTGTTGGCTGGGAGCTTCCAGACGCATGGTAATGCGATAATGATGGTCGCCTGCAACGGTTAGTGTCCGTTCCCAGGCGCGAAAGCTGGTATTGAAATGGTGAAGTTGGGCTGGCGGGGCTTCAATTGTTGGATTGTCTACAAAGAGCGCTCGGAGCCAGGCAGCAGCGGCAAAACGGCCGTTGGGCAAGTAGAAGACCTCTTTGGCCGCCCATTCGCGGGCGGCTGTGTCGGCCAGATGATTTAGAAATGAGTCGAGGATGGCACGGGGAGGTAAGGCATTGTCTAGCGTCTCAACTTCGGCTCGGCAGATGGTAGGCATGGCGGCTGTTAAGAGGGCTGCTTGACGGGCTTCTTTATCGCCGTCGAGAACGGGCTGCCAGCGACTTTGATAGAGACTGCTACGACCGTTGCGCTCATGAACAAGAGTGGGGCGCAGGAGTTGACGGGCAAGTAGTTCTAGTAAGAGGGCGAAGGCGCTGTTCCAGAAACGGCCGTCTGGCCCCAGCCGAATGTTGGCTGGCAGCTCTTGGCGGTGGAGAAAGGACAAAAAGAGGAGGGCCATAGGCGGTTCGAGCCGGAAGCCAGCGACTGTCCAGGGTAGTAGTTTGGGTGGTGACTGGTCTGTTTCCCAATCGTGGATGAGGTCGGGGGAGGGAATGGGGCCAAATTTGTTGGTTGGCAGCCAGAAGGTGGCGATGTCAACTTGGTGGGTTCCGTGCCAGCCTAGCTGTTCAAAAACCTCGCGTAGTTGGCGAGTTCCGGTGCAGAAGAGGTGGGGTTGGGCAGCGCGTTTACGGCCGTCTCGCTTGGGTTGGGGAGAGTCGGCGGTTTCGGCCCAAAGGAAAAGCCCGCCTGTCTGACCATTTTTTTTTGGCATTTGCCAATGGCAATGTAATACTTGCATCTGTTCGTATCTCGACGCTGGTCACAATGCGGTATAATTCGCATAGTGAAAATGTTTCGCCCCATACGGGGATTTCCGATCTAGTATTGTATGGCAGGTTGGGGGGAATAATCAAGTTTTCAAGAATTATCCGGTGGGTGAAACGGTTGTTGATAGTTAGAGGAGCGTGGACATCCTGCTCGTCAGCAGCTACCCGGATGGTGACGCTCCATCAACCAAACCTCGGCCACCCAGATTTTTTATTTGACGACACCTGGTAAAAAGCTAAAGAAGTCGAAGAAGGGTACTTCGGTGGCACCAATATCATAGGGGAGGGTACGGGGGCGATAGTAGAAATCGTAGTCTAGTCCGTAAACGGCCGAGTTAATGGTGTCTACCGTTGCAGCATTAAATCCTGGCTCTAAATAAAGGTAGCAAAGAGGAACACCAGCAGTGTGTTTTTGACTGTTAAAACAATGCTGGGCATAGTTAGAAAGGGGATCATTGGGGAACTGCATGTCATTTACCCCTGGCAGACCTGTTATTGGGGTAGCCATTTGAACATAGCCGTTGTTTTGAAGATTGAAACCGGAGGTGTCGGTTAAATCTGTGAAGCCACGATAGTTTACATTTGAAGAAAGGAAGAGGTTGTTGGAGATGAGGGCGCTTTGAGCATTGCCACTGAGGCGGATGGAATGACGACCAGTAACCTGATCGTTTAATGTTAGTACGACTGTATTGTGGGTAAAGGTGTTGTTTTTCCCTGCGGCAATTTGTATTGCTGCGTTTAGTCTGATGTTATAGAGTAAATTATTGAGAAAACTTATATTATCGGGGCCGCCGCTGCCTGTATCCTTAAACTGGACACCTGTATCGGAATTGGCAAGGACATTGCCCTCAATCAGAATATCCTGAGTGCCGACGTTTTGGAGGTAGATGGCTGGAGCCGTCATATCTCCTGAACCGCCACACGCTTGATGAGTCTTCCGAAAACCGTAGAGTTCATTGCCTCTAATTTCAAATTTGTCTTGATTATTGGCAACGGGAGTATCGACATTATACTTTATATCGAGTGCATTTTCGGCACAGGCACATTCTCCGGAGCCGTTCAGATTGGCATCAATGCTGGCATCTGAACAATCGGCGTAGAGGCGGTCGGTTAGATATAACTCATTATTGATTATTTTGTTGCCCCGATTGTCCCAATTGGGGGTTGGAAAGGTTGTAATCTGGATACCGTCGCCAGGACAGTCATAAAATTGATTGTTGATAATGGTATTATGGCGGCTGTCTCGAATGACTAAACAGTGGGAGTCATCACCTGGGACGCGGGGAGGGTTACGGAGGACGCTGTTTTGGATGTGGTTGTAGAATGCTGTTTCTCGGATGCGCGTCATCGACCGATCACCAGCGCCGGGCTGAATTCTTTCAGAGAGTCCTTCTACTAAAACATTGTCAGCGACGTTGTTGTTAAACCCTTGTCTAATTTCTAGGATTAGCCCCGCGTCTGAGACGATGTTGATGCCAATGACACGCCAGTAATTAGACGTAAATATCAACTTATTAACCTTAACACGCTGATTTTGAGGTTGATTCCAGGGTTTTGGTAGGGCTGCTCCTGTGGGGTGGTTGGGAATGATGTATCTGGGGCTTTGTTCGGTTCCAGATAGGTCTAACTTAATTTCTGAATAGCTGCCGGGGTTGAGACAGATGACTTTGATGGCGCTGTTGGCAACGGCCGTGTCAATTTGGGTGTTGTTGGAGACAACGGCCGTGCTGGCATTAGGGGTGCAGTCTGGAACATTGATAGGGACGGCTTGTCCCAAATGAGGGTAGTTTCCTTCTGCAAAAACAGGCTGATTTCCTCGGCTTGTTGTCTGAAGGGTTATGACGATTAATAACAAAATGATGCTGGATAAGATGGATTTTCTGTTCATCACACTGCCTTCCCATTCTGGCTCACGATAAATTATATGTCGCTATATTATTACGTTGGCTCCTGTCTAACAAATTGGAACCAACAAGAATATAGTTTAGGAGTGAATTTTATAAGTAATCAGCAAAAAGTTATTTAAGGAAAATCTGCCACGAATTAACACAAATTTACACGAATTACAGGTTCAAAATTAGTGATAATTCGTGTAAATTCGTGGCTAATATTTTTAATGACTTTTTACCATTTACTTATCAGACATTTAGGTCATCATGTTTAAAAAAGAGGTTTGGGACGGACAAATATTTGTCTGTCCCAAACCTCTAATCTGGGATATAGGAAAACTTTTTGTCGCTGTTACTTCTTAGTCAGACTGGGCATAAAGTTGAAGAAATCAAAGAAGAGCGCTTCTGTCGCTCCAATGTCGTAGGGCAGCGTTCGGGGATTGAATCGGAAGTCGTAGCCGACCCCATAATTGGATGTTTTTACGGTGTCAACGGTAGCTGCGTTAAAACCTGGTTCCAGATAAGGGTAACATTTTTGGATGCCAGCAGTGTGTTTTTGGCTGCTGAAACAATGTTGGGCATAACTTTGCAAGGGATCATTGAGTATAACCATGTCATTTATCCCAGGCAAATCTGAAATCGGGGTTGCTTGTTGAACATAGCCATTATTAATAACGGTGAAGTTCGATGGATTGCTAACATCGCTGTAACCTCGATAATTTATGTTGGAGGAAAGTACCAGGTTGTTTGAGATGACGGCGCTGCCAGCGTTGCCGACAACGGCTATGGAATGACGGCCGAGTATGTTGCCATCATTGAGGGTAAAGACGATGGTATTGTGTGACAGTTGATTGTTATTTCCACCAGCAATGTGGAGGGCCCTATTCTTCCTGATGTTGTAAATCATGTTGTTGAAGATATTCAGGAAATCGGGGCCGCCATTGCCGGTGTCTTTTAGCTGAATACCTGTATCGGAATTGGCGATGACATTTCCTTCTATCAGGATGTCTTTGGTTCCAGCATTTTGGAGGTAAATGGCTGGCCCTGTCTGGTCGCCAGAGCCGCCACAGGTTGAATGTGTTTTCCGAAAGCCGTACATTTGATTGCCTCTAATCACCATTTTGTCTTGGCCGTTTCCAACGGGAGCGTCGACGTTATGCTTAATATCGAGGGCGTTTTCGGCACAAGCACAATCTCCAGTACTTGTTAAGTTGGCATCTATGTTGGAGTTGGAGCAAGCAGCATAGAGTTGGTCGGTGATATAGATTTCATTGTTGATGATTTTATTGCCTCGATTATCCCAACCTGCTGTGGGATAGGTGTTGATTTGGATACCATCTCCGGGGCAATTGTATATTTGATTGTTAATAATGGTGTTGTATCGGCTGTCTCGAATGACGAGGCAGTGGGAATCGTCTCCTGGAACGCGGGGGGGATTACGGAGAACGCTGTTTTGAATGTGATTGTAGAAGGTGGCTTCTCGGATGCGGGTCATGGTTCGATTGCCTGCTCCGGGTTGGATTCTTTCTGAAATGCCTTCTACTAAGACGTTGTCGACGACATTGTTGTTGGCGCCTATTCTAAATTCGATGATTAGTCCAGCATCTGAGATAACATTGATGCCGATGACCCGCCAATAGGCTGACTTGAAGAGAACGTTGCTGACTTTGACGCGCTGGTTTTGGGGCTGGTTCCAGGGTTTTGGGAGGGCAGCGCCATTTGCATGATTTGGGATGATATATCTTGGGCTTTGTTCGGTTCCTGCTGTATCTAATTTTATTTCTGAATAGCTGCCTGGATTAAGACAGATAACTTTAATGTTGCTGTTGTCGACGGCCGCTGCGATTTGGTCGTTATTTGAGACAACGACGGTGCTTGCGTTGGGGCTGCAGTTAGGAACGCTGATTGGGACTGCTACACCTAAATAAGGATAGTTTCCTTCGGCATAGATAGGCTCATTCCCCTGACTAGCTGTTTGAATGAAAATGGCTATCAATAGCAGGGTGAGACCGTAAAATACGGTTTTTCGGTTAAACATAGATTTTTCTTCCTCTTGGCTCACAAAGTTCGTTGTTAAGCTAGCTTACAAAGGTAGCCTCAATTGGGCGATAGATAAGATAGCCAATTAGTCATGTTTCTCTATGTTCCTTAAATTATTCTAATGAGATTGGGTGTTTTTGGGTGCTTGTTTTGAGGAAATTGCAGAAGAAGTTCAACTTTTTGGCAATACTTCATCTCTGTCGTTTGCTAAACAAAAGTTGAACGTCTGTCTTAGGATGAGTTGGTGGTTTGTTTGAGGTAGTCGGCCGTTTCTTTGATTTGGGCCTGGTTGATGTAGATGTGGGGCGAGAAGCGGATGCCAAAAGCGGGACGAGAATCGACCATGATGTTGGCCCGCTCAAGGGTTGAAACAACTTCTGCTGCATTTGGCAGGTTGATACAGACTGTTCCGCCTCGTCGGTTGGGGTTGGTTGGGGTTAGGAGGGGCCAGCCATTTTCCTGAGCTTGTTGAATTAAGGAGCCGGTCAGCTTGTGGTTGTGGGCTTGGATGGTTCCGGGGCCGATGGCCCGAATCTGTTCGATTCCAGCGCGGGCGATGATATATGGCAATACTGATGGTGTGCCTCCCCAAAAGCGGCGGGCGTTGGGGGCATATTGGAAGTGGGTGATATCGAACTCGAAGGGATTTTCGTGGGAGAACCAGCCTACGTCTAACGGCCGAACTTGTCTTAATACGCTGTCATTTACCCACATATACCCCGCCCCAGGCCCACCGCACAGCCACTTAATGGAGGAGCCAACCACAAAATCAGCTTGCCATGCTTGCACGTCAATAGGGACGATGCCAGAGGCTTGAGCGATGTCAATGACTGTATAGATGTCTTGTTGTTGGGCCAGGGCAACAATCTCCTTAACCGGATTGCGATAGCTGTTGCCATATAGAACATGGGTGATGAGGGCGACCTGGACATCGGGGGTGAGATAGTCGGCCCAGCGTTCAAGGGGAAAGGTTCCTGCGTCGGCTGGAATCGGTCGAAGCTCGTAGCCTAATCGCTGGGCTTGTTCTAATGTGAAGCCGACGGAGGGGAAATCTAACTCGGAGAGGAGGATGGTTTTTTTGCCGGGGCGAGGGGGGAGGGAGGCGATGATTTTGGTGACGGCGGAAGAGATATTGACCTGGGGGCAGAATTGGTCGGGACGGCCGTTGAATAACCCAGCCAACGACTCACAGAAAGCATCAATGTGTCCCAGCCAATCGTCCCAAGCGTTGCCCCCTTTTGTTTGCCAGAGCTGAAAGAATTCCTTTTGGGCAGATTGGGTTGTTTTGGGTAGGCAGCCGACAGAATGGCTGAGTAAATAGATACCTTTTGGGACGTTGAAAAGGTCTGAATACATCGTTAATGTCCAATGGAATCGCGGACGACGCCATATTGACCGCCCCATTTATCGGTCATCTGGCTGCGAATGGTCCAAAGTTCGGGGAAGAAATGATGATGGAGGCCATCTTCTAAGAGCGTGACAGCCCGCCCTTTGAGGGATTTGGCATGAATGCCGATGGTGCGTTCGATAAGTTGGATGTGACGGTACCGGAAACGGCGGAACAGCTCGTCGTACTCGGCTAACGCTTCGGCGATGACGTAGGCATCGTTGTGTGAATATTCACTGTCGTAAATCTTTTCGATGGTTAGCCCTTCGGCATCGAGATAAGTAGCAACAAAAGATTGCCATAACGGCCGACTCATTTTGAGCAAGGTTCGGAACCCTGGCGATTCCTGGCCGCTGCCATTGCCAAGTTGGAGCCGAATTTCCTGGTATTCCTTGGGTGACATCGTTTCAAGTACCGCTATCTCATCTATCATTCGATTCATGACGATGTGAACGCGCCGAAAAAGGGTAATGACCCGATTTGTGTTTCGTTCTTGAATATAGTCGTCGATGTCGAGCAGGGTATAACCGATGAGTTTCATCCACAGCTCTTGGGCCTGGTGGATGATTTGAAACATTAGCTCATCTTCATTGGTAAATTCATCGAAAGGTTTTTGACAGGTGAGAAGGGTGTTGGTGTTGAGATAGATTTCATAGTCGAGCGTTCCCTTGCCGTTCATTGTCCGATAAAAGAAATCGCGGTTCATTTCTGTCTCCTGTAGGTTGGTTGAAGTTACATGAATTGTTAGAACTTTTGCGGGGATGAGGGTCATGAATGAATGGGTTCTATGAAATTAGTTTAGCGGAATTTAGTTTTGATGAAAAGGTTTGATTGGTTAAGAGTGGGCGAAACTGTTGTTGATAGCTAGAGGAGCGCGGGCATTCTGCCCGTCAGCGGCCACCGAGATAGTTGCGCTCCATGAACAACAAACTTCGGCCACCCATTGGTTGAAGGGGTATTTGGCACTGGAATATTCGAAGATTGGCAACAAAGAAGACGATTTATACGTACAGGGGGTGGATGAGTTTCGCGTTTTTAGGGTAATCTGGGTATATAATTGGCGCATAAAGAGAAATAGTCTGGTTTAGTTTGATACCCTGTTAACAAATTGTCTTGCAATTTGCCACTTGGTGACGACACAGCTATCACTGGTGCAATGCTCTGCCCGCTTTGTTTAAGGCGCTACTTTTTATCAATGGGCAGTGCAACGCATCTGTATAGTTACCTCACTTTAATAATAGCCTTTTACAGGATGGGTTGGATATGGCTGAAAAGATTGATATTAATCAGGCGGATGTGATGACATTGGCTGCTCTATCTGGCATTGGGCCAAAGCGGGCGGCGAAGATTGTTGAGTATCGAACGGCCGTCCATCCATTTGAGGAGCTAATTGAACTGGCGGCTGTCCCTGGTATTTCGGAGCGGATGGTGCGGGAATTAGCTGATCAGCTTACGGTGGGGGAGTTGGAGACTGCAATAACGGCCGACCTAGAACCCCCTGAATCGCCTCTAGAGGAAATCGACATCGTTGAAGGGGATGATGAAAATGAGGAGGCAGCGGAAATATCGGATGAAACTGATGGGCAAGAGATGGAAAATGAAACTGAGTTAGCTGAAGAGCTAGAAACGGCCGAATCTGCTGCCGAAACGGATGCGGAGCCGATCATCGTTACGATGTTGGAACCTGAGCCGGAACAACCAGAACCAGAGGCAGGGCCAGAACGAGCTGTTACACAGCCACCAGCAAGACCGATAGAGAGAACGGTCGTTGAAACTGTCCCGCGACGACATTCTCATCTCGTGCAGCAGTTTGTTGGGGTGATATTCGGGGCGTTGTTTGGCTCTGCGCTGACGCTGCTGCTGCTATTTTTGTTTAATGGCACGCTTCGTTTTGCTGATAATGAAGAAGTTAGGGATATTCAAATTCAGTTGGATGAAGAGACAAGTGGTATTCGACAAGCACAGAGCAGTATGACGGAGGAGATGGGCAATTTAACGGGGCGCGTGGCGGCGTTAGATAATGAAATGGCAGCTTCTAATGAGGGGCTTGAAGCGGTGGCAGGCGATGTGGCTGGGCTTGAAAGCGAGACGGCCGAATTGAGCGAGCGGCTGGAAACAATCGACCTGGCCGCAGAAAAGTTTGATACATTTTTGATAGGCATGAGGGATTTGTTGGTTAGCCTGCAAGGTTTACCGGATGTTCCAACAGCGACATTGACGATAACGGCAACGACAACGGTTTCGGCTACGCTTGCACCGGACGCAACGCCAATCAGCGCCACGCCGACAGCAACGGCCGTTTCGCCAGACGGCGGTTCATCTGGGGGCGCTGCGCCAACCCGAACACCCCGGCCAACGGCGACGCCGTTGATTGAGAATTAGGTTGATGGATGTAGTCAGTAGTCAGTAATCAGTAGTCGGTAGTCAGTAAACAGTTAGGAAAAGTAAGCAGTGGACAGTGAACAGACGGTAGTAAAGGAAAATATCATGACGAATGAACAGACAGTGACGAGGGCAAGTGGGCCGGGATTTTTGGGGCGTTTATTCCGAGCGTTTATTAAGGTGACGTTCACCTTGTTGATTCTCGCCGCCTTAGGTATTGGGGGCTATTTTGGGGTGCGGGAGTTATCCCGCTCTTTGCTGAGTTTAACGGCCGACTCCTACGAAACGGCCGCTCGCGTCGATTTGCTGCGCAGCGATGTCAATTCGTTGATGGAAAATGAAACAGAAGGACGACGACAGGATGGCGCCGTTCAAAATGATTTGACCGCCCTTGATGGCCGGGTTTCGGCCGTCGAGCGGGAACTAGAAGCTGATTTGACCCGCCAATCTGAGCAGTTAGCAGCCCTGGAAAGTAGGCTAGATGAGATGGTCATGGCCGGGGCCGTTATCAGCGAAAATGTGACCCTGTTGAATGGCGGTATCGGCGCATTGCAGGCAGATATAGTCGGCTATGGTACGGACTTGGATAGTTTGGGCGGCGAAGTTGATGGCCTCCAATCTGATGTCTTAGGCTTGACCAGCCAGACTGAGGCTATTCAGGAAAGTTTGGTGGATCCATTGGCTGGCACGGCCGAAGTGGCTGAACTGCGCCAAATTTTAGTGATGTTCCGGGTCTGGGAGTTGGTGTCCAGAGCCAGATTGCGCCTGGTTGAAGGCAATCCTGGGTTGGCCTTAGCAGATGTTGAGGCAGCGCAGGAGGCTATGACGGCCGTGATTGCAACTGCTTCCGAGGAGATGGTTCCCCTGTTGGAACCGATCCAACAACGCTTAGACTTGGCCGCCGCTAGTTTGCCCGATGACCCGGAAACGGCCGCCCGTGATTTAGAAAGCGGTTGGGAAGCGTTAGATAGTTTGTTGAGCGACCTATTGGGTTTGGCAGAGGTTGAGGCGGAACCGGTTGAGGAAACGGAGAGCTAGTACATCGTGTTCCGTCAATTTTGTTTATTCGACAATATGTATTTGGCGGAAATTAGATAAGTTTGGCTGTTTCTGGATTTCTCCTTTTCCACAGGTCGTTAATTTGCTGGGCCAGGGCGGGAATGTCTACTGGGTAGGTGGTGTCTACTTCGATGAGACTGCCGTAGCCCATCCAGCCGTAAAATTGGGCCACCTGTTCGGCCGTTATCTCATGCAAGGCGTGGGCCGGGTGGCGTTTTCCGGCAGCATCACGACTGTTGTAGCGTCGAACGATTTCTTCGGTCGGGCAATGGCAGTGAACTTCAACTATTTGGGCCTCTAAGGCGGCGAGGTGGGCTTGTTCGATGGGGCTGTTCGGCCGAAAGTTAGATTCGAGAATGATTTGAGAAGATTGGGCGGCGACCTTCCATAATACTTCCCAGGCAGCGGCCCCGATTTCCTTGGAGAAGGCCATATCGTCGGGACGGCCGTCTAGCAGATCATAAAGTATCTCTTTAATGGCATCTTTGCTGATGAGGGTGAAATCGAGGGCCTGGGCCAGGGGGAGGGCCAGGCTGGTTTTGCCGACGCCGGGTGCGCCTGAGACGAGGATGATCTTACGTGCGCTTTCAATCATTGGTTAGTTTGTTGCCTTGCCAGCCGAAGGACGTTTTCGATGAAGGCGGCTTTGCCATAGAGATAGGCCAGGCGGTCGGTGGGGTGTCGTTGGGCCAGAGAAGTTTTTAGTTGGGCATATTGAGCGGCCGTTTCAGGATGCTGCCTCAGATAATCACGAAAATCAACCTGATTTTTCCAGTCGGGGCCGTCGATTTCGTTGATATGAATATGATGGGTTCGCGGTTGAATATCGTCCCCTTTGCGGAAATAGTGGCGGCGGGGGATGCCGTTTTCACCTCGATAGGTGTAGCCTAGTTGGACGATTGGCGCAATGCAAACGGCCGCTTCTTCAAAATCACGGACGGCGACGCCGATGTCGATGATGGGTTTGGCCGGGATGCCAGGGATGGCGGTGCTGCCGACGTGTTGGATGTCGAGGATGTGGGGGCCGACGGCCGTTTCAATGCGGGCTTTCTCTTCTTCAAATAGGCTGGCCCAAGCTGGTTGGTGAGGGACGATACGGACGATGCCTTTTTCTAAGCCAATGATTGGTGGGTGGGATTGGCTCATGGATTAACGCTTGTTAGAGGCGATAGGATGAGACCTATTTCTTGGACGAGCGCTTGGGCCTCTTTCAGGTCTAATTCGGCCGTGTCGGGTTGGTTGGTTGCTTGGAATAGCTGGCCGCGATAATGAAGGGCGCGGGCGAGTTCTGGCAGGCCCTCAAGTTGTCGTTGGATGCCGACGGCCTGATTGAATTGGTTCAGCGCGGCCTCGGAGTTTCCTTGGGCGCCAAAGACCTGACCTAATATACGATGGCAGATGCCTTGGACTGATTGGGATTCGGCCGTTTTGGCTATCTCAATTACCTTTTCCAACAAAACGATAGCCTGTTCATAGCGATTGGTGAGGAAGAGCAATTCGGCATGGAGCGAGATTGTGAAAAGATGGGCTGTTTTTGTTAAGTCTTTGAATGTTCCATATTCGATAGCTTCAAAAAGGTTTAATGCCCCATTCCAATCCCCACGAAGCGCCAGTTTGAGAGCATTCATGTGGAAAGCCAAGAGCGAAATCCAGCTTTGTTGGATGGAATCAGCTAGGGTAATAATTTCATTTGCTTCCTTTTTGGCTAAATCGAATTGGCCTCTATTTAAGTAGATGGCTGTTAGGACATATCGAACAAGGGTAATCATACGGCCTTGGTCCGTCGCCTCCCCAAGTTCAATGGCCTCATGGCTTAGGGCGATGGCTTCGTCATAGCGGCCCAGGCCAAGATAGGCCCAGCCTTGAGACATCGTGGCCCAGGCGATTCGCACTTGGGAACCGAGCTTTTCGCCGATGATTTCATCTTGACGGCCGTAGGAATAACCATCTGCCCACCTACCCATCAGGTTGTATGTTTCGGAAAGGAACTCATAGCCGATGGCGACAGCGGGCAGGTACTGGTGAGCTTCTCCAAAGGCGATACTCTTGCGCCCCCAATTTAGGCATTCTCTTAATTTAGATTGATGTTGGTGGGCGCCTGCCAGATAGCCAAAAATGTTGCTCATGGTGAAGGGATCGTTGATGGATTGGGCTAATTGATAAGCGCGATTCAGGTAGGAGATAGCCTTGTCAAATTCGGCCTTATAATGATGATGGCGGCCCAGGAAAGTTAGCGCTTCTGAAAGTTCATGGGTTTGGGTTTCTTGGTCGAGTTTTTCAATCGAGGCTAAGACCATATCTGCATCGGCCAGTTGACCGGAATAGACATCGACCCCTATTTTTTTGACTCGGATAGCCGCTTCTTGTCGGGGGTCAGTAGTCAGCTTTACGGCTTGTCGATAAGCGTCCCTGGCTTTGTCAAATTCACCTCGAAGGGTGAAGATTTGGGCGAGCTGGAGATTGATTTCTAGCTGTCGTTGGTTGTTTTCCAAGCCAATGGCGCATTGACGGGCTTGTTCATAATAGGTGATTGATTCCTCAAGGCTAGAGAGGTCGAACGCTCTCTTGGCAGCGAGGATTGAGTATTGCATCCCTTTTTCTGGATTAGCGGCCTCAACAAAATGAAAGGCCAACTCTTGAACGACCTTTGTTAAATCGGCCGAATTTCGCTGCTCAAGCGTTTCGCCAACTCGCTGGTGAAGGCGTCTGCGGCGGATGGGGTTTATTTCGCTGTAGAGTACCTCTCGAATTTTGTCGTGGGTAAAGGCAAAGGTCTCTCCGCTCAGGAGGCGGATAAGTTGGGCGTTCATCGCTTCGTCCAGGGCGCTGAGAGCGTATTCTTCGTCTTTCTGGGTGGCAAACTCAAGGTTGGCAAATTCAAACTGTTTGCCAAGAACGGCCGCGAGATGGAGGACATCGATACAGTCTTGGCTGAGCTTGTTTAGGCGGCGGCCGATTGCTTCTTTGACGCTTTGGGGAATGGTTAAGGCTTCGATGTCGTGACTGAACCATTCGCCATCTTTGCGGTAAATTTGCTCCTGGTCGATGAGGGCTTTGACGACTTCTTCGATGAAGAAGGGATTGCCTTCGGTCTCTTTGAAAATTGCAGCGGCGAAGTCGTTTTCTACGACATCTTGTCCGAAGAGGGCGGCCAGCATATCGGCCGTTTCAGTTTCAGAAAATCGGTTCAGGGTAATGCGGGTCGCTAACCGTTCCCGATTCCAGGTGACAAGCGCGGCTGATAAGGGGTGGGTGCGGTCTAATTCAACTTCGCGGTAGTTGGCTAGGATGAATAACCGTTCTCGACGCAGGCGGCGCATAAGATAATGGAGCAGATTTAAGGTGCCGCCATCGGCCCAGTGGAGGTCGTCAATGAACAGAATAAGGCCGTTTTCCTTTGCTAAGGTTCTGAAAAAACGGGCGATGTTGTCAAAGAGGCGGGAGCGTGTTTCTTCAGGGGAGAGCGGTGTGCTGGGGGGTTGGGGGCCAAGTTTGCTTTCAATTTCTGGGACGAGGCGGGCTAGTTCGGGGGCGGTATTACCTAGGAGGGTGGTTAAATCGGCCGTTTCCTGGTTATGTACCCATTCTCGTAACGCTTCGACAAGGGGCAGATAGGGGGTGATGGCTTCGTATTCATAACAGCCGCCTCGCAAAATGGTGATGCCTCTTAAGCGAGCTTCGACGAGGAACTCTTCGGCTAATCTAGTTTTGCCGGCCCCAGGTTCGCCGGAGAGGAGGGCTATGTTGGCGTTTCCCTGGCGGCTGTGCTGCCAGAGGTTGTGGAGCTGTTTTAGCTCTGATTGGCGGGCTACAAGACGGCCGCGAACAATGCGGTCTAGCAGGGAAAATTCGGCTGATGGGTGACTGGGTTCTTCAGATGGTCTAGCGATGATAGCGGTCAACGCTTCATAAACATGCTCGGCGGAACGCGGCCGTAATTGAGGTTCTTTTCGGAGAAGCTGCAATATAAGATGGTCGCACATTGGGGTGATGACATCATTATAGTTGCTGGGTGGTGTGACGGGAGCGTTGAGATGTTGGGAGAGGATGGCGACTAAATTTTCACCATCGAAAGGCGGCCGTCCGGCGGCCAGTTCGTATAAGATAATGCCCAGTGCGTATAGATCGGACTGGACTGTAGCTTTTCCGCCGTTGAGCAGTTCTGGGGCCATATAGTTGAAGGTTCCGATGAGGGTTCCTTCGTCGGTGATGTTGGGGCCGCCGCGCACCTGGGCCAGACCGAAGTCCATTAGTTTTATGATATGGCTGTTGGAAAAGAAGATGTTTTCTGGTTTCAGGTCGCGGTGAATGATGCCATTTTCATGGGCGTGTTGCAGAGCGAGGCAGATGCTTTGTCCGATTTCAAGGGCTTGGGCCAGGGAGTTAAGTTTGAGCTGACGGAGTAACTGGCCTTCGACCAGCTCCATGACGATGAAGGGGGTTTTGTCGGAACGGCCGACATCATAGACTGAGACGATATTGGGGTGGTTGAGGCGGGCGACGGCCTGGGCTTCTAACAACATTCGCTCCCGCCCTTCGCTGCCTAGTTGGGAATGGGAGAGAAGTTTGATGGCAATCGGCCGTTGTAGGACGGTATCATAAGCTCGGTAAACGATGCCCATACCCCCTTGTCCTAGAATTTCATCTAAGCGGTAACGTTCTTGAAGGGTCTGGCCTAGCATGAGCTTATTTTAGCATGGTTTTCGGGATAGTAACGTAGATGAGTGAGCAAGGTTTTTTTGCTGCTTGCAACAAGCTGAAAAATATGACAAAATAAGGTGTGAGGTAATAGATTATTTCTCAGAAGTACCAAATCTCTAGTTTACTACAAAATAGTCGGATTTTTCCAGGATCCGACTCCCGTCAGCTTGTTTCTCAAGACCCGTGTTTTTGCATGGGTCTTTTTTGTTTCAGCCTTAGGTGCGTTCACAATTTACCTATGTTGTAATAAAACGCACCCTTGAAGCTTAATAACATTAAGCCCTTAACGTAGTTAAGCCCTTGACTTAGTTAAGCCCTTGACTACGTTAAGCCCTTGAAGGAGTTTGCTAAAATGCGCCGTTTGACCTCTGTTCGTTTTGTGGTTGTCATGACTTTGATATTACTTCTTATCCCGACTGGTTTGGCAATTGCCGCCAATCCGCCGGGGCCAGGAGATGTTCTTATCAATGAGTATGTTGCTAATAGTTCTACCGAGTGGGTTGAGTTGTATAACACAACTGGTAGTGACCTAGACCTCTCGAATCATTACATTGATGATGTTTCCGGTGGTGGTGGCTCACCTAAGCTCATCCCAAATGGCACCATCATCAGCGCGGGCGGTTACTATGTGATGGAATTTAGCAGCTTCCTGAACAATGGGGGCGATGATGTTCGCTTTTTGGATACAGGTCAATCGGCCCTGGACAGCACTAGCTATAGTTCGGCAACGGCCGAATACTCCTGGTATCGCTCACCAGACGGCGGGGCATGGAGTGGGGTAGAAAGCAGCTCGCCCACGAAAGGGGCTAGCAATCCAGGCGGTGGGGGCAATCAGCCTGGCCCTGGCGATGTGGTTGTTAATGAGTATGTTGCTAACAGTACGGTAACTGAGTGGGTGGAACTTTATAATACCACTGGCGGCGATTTAGATCTGTCCGGCCATTATATTGATGATATCAATGGTGGCGGCGCACCGAAACAGATTCCTGGCGGCACAACCATCGTTGCTGGTGGTTTTTACGTCATGGAATTCACCAACTTCCTGAATAATGGGGGCGATGATGTCCGCTTCCTAGACGGCTCTCAAGCTGTGTTAGACAGCACCTCATATACCTCTGCGACCGGAGAACATTCCTGGTATCGGACACCTGATGGCGGTGCCTGGAATGGTGAAGAGACGGATAGCCCAACCAAGAACGCCAGCAATACCCCACCGCCAGCAGCAGGCGAGGTGTTTATTAACGAGTTTGTGGCAAACGCGGCCACAGAATGGGTGGAACTGTATAACAGCACCAATAAAACGCTCGACCTGTCCGGTCATTACATTGATGATATTGATAGTGGCGGTGGGTCACCTAAATTGATTCCTAATGGCACAACGATTGGGCCGTTTGGTTATTACGTGATGGAGTTCAGTAGTTTGCTCAACAATGGAGGCGATGATGTTCGCTTCCTTGACCCGGCTCAAGCGGCCCTAGACAGTCATACTTACGGTTCATCAACGGCCGATTATTCCTGGTATCGCTATCCCGATGGGGGGACGTGGAGCGGCGTTGAGACGGACGCGCCTAGTAAAGGCAGTAGTAACCCTGGTATTGGGGATACCCCCTGGACGCCGGGTACATTTGAGATTCGTATCTTTGATGTTGAGCAGGGTGATAGTCAATTAATTATCTTCCCCTCTGGCTTTAGCATTCTCATTGATGTCCGTGAAGCTTCCTGGAATACGGGTGCAGGCGCTGCATATATCGCCCAAAAGATTCGGACGATTACAGGTGGCTCTCATGTGGATGTTGGCATTCTCAGCCATCACCACTTAGACCATATCGGTTACGCTGGTTTTGGTGGCTTCTGGGGCTTGATAGAGAATGAGAACATCACTTTTGGTCAGATTATTGACCGCGATGCTGGCGTTTGGACAGATGGGCATGGAGGCGGTCTGGTTGATGGCTTATGTGACCCAGATTTTGAAATCGTGTGGCATAATGCCGGAACCCAATCGGGGACCAGCCGTAATTGGCTTTGCTATGCAACTAATTCAGCCAACAGCAATATCTATCCTATTCGGGAGATTGCCCAGGTCGGTTCGACGACCCAGATTGACCCGCCAGATGCCAACGCCGTAGTCGAGATTGTGCAGGTGGATGCCGATGGCATTACGTTGGTTGACGGTGTGACCCCCTTACAGGGTGATCATACCAATGATCCGGTGCCACCAAGTGAAAACGACTATTCGATCGGTATCAAGATTCGCTATGGCCTGATTGATTATGCTACTGCTGGTGATGCCGATGGTGAATATGACACAAGTCAGTGGGGCTATACTTATAATGATGTCGAGACGGATATGGCCGACCGCTTTGGGCAGGTGGATGTGATGCGGGCCAATCATCATGGGTCGGGCCATTCTACCAACCAATACTATGTGGATACGCTGAACCCAGATGCCTCGGCTATCTCTTGCGGCAGCAACACCTTTGGTCATCCAGCGCAGGCGGTGTTAGACCGTTTGAATGGGACAGGCGATGTTTATGTGACAAATACCTGTGACCAGACGCGGAATTATGGTGCGGCCGTTATCGTGGATGGTGATATTATTCTCCAATCTACTGATGGCACTAATTACACGATAAACGGCACCGCTTATGTTGCCAGCGACCCTGGCGGCAGCTCTGGCACGATGTCGGATATCGTTATCAATGAGATTTTGCCCAACCCGAAAGGCCAGAACTCTGAGTGGGTAGAGCTATACAACCCAACAGGCGATGCAATTGATATTTCCGGCATGTGGATTGATGATATAACTGGCGGTGGTGGCTCACCTATCCAGGTTCCGGGTGGGACAATTATTCCGGCTGGTGGCTATTGGACATTGGATACCACCAATTTGTTCAATAACAGTGGTGATGATGTGACGCTGTTACTACCTGATGGCACAACAGTGGTCGATAGTTATACCTTTGGTAACACAGGAAAGGGTCAATCCTGGTATCGTACGCCGGATGGTGGAGCTTGGGCCGCTGCTGCAACGAAGAATCCAACAAAGGGAGCGGCGAATCCGTAATGTTGGTGAATGGTGGACAGTGGTTCGTTTACAGTAATCGGTAAATAGTTGGATGTGGGTGGTGGAAATAATCCAATTCCGCCACCCGCCTTTTTACCCTATGTGGAAGCGATTTTATTGGTTTGTTTTGGCTGGAATCTTGTTGAGTGGCTGTGGGGCGGTTCCGAGCAGCACCCCAACGGTGGCTCCAACGACAGCAGCGGCTCCAACGCCATTTCCAACTATACAAATTGAGATTGATGAAATTCCGATAACAAATGATGCGGGGGAGGCGATTTCGAGGCAGCCGGGACCGCTGTGGGTTTTGATAAGTGGGGTGGATGAGCATGGGTTGTTCGCGGAACATGAGTTGACATTATTGAGCCAGCCGGAAGTCGGGGCGGCCCCTGCAATGGCGATTCATTCTGGTTCGGCCGTTGCCGTCCACGAGATTCGACAGACGGGGCCGCAAAACCTACAACGCTTTTACCGTATCCAATCGCCTACAGGGGAAGCGGGTTGGATTTCTGACTTTTATGTCCGTCGGGTCGCTTATGTATTCAATTCGGAAGGGACAACTGTCCCTTTATATGAAAGCCCAGGGGGAAATGAGCTGACTCAGTTGGTCAATGTCAGCCCGGTCAGGCTTATATCGCCGTTGACAGCCTGGTGGAAGGTTGAAACGGCCGACAGTAATATGACTGGTTGGGTACTGGTCAGCTTTATTAAGGAGTCGCCTGAACCGGAGTTTTTGCTTAATCAACAACATGAGCACTAGAAAACAGCGAAGGGCTATTCGAGATATACTTATCAGCGCCTATGCTGAACAGGGGTTATGGAGCGAGGTAAATCCTGCCTGGTCTTTGCCAGGAGAGGTTGGGCGAGGGTCGGATGAGCATTTAGCCTTTTTGACATTGGTCTATACCATTAGCGGAGGACGGGAACCGATTTCGCTGTGGCAGGCAGCGCGAGATACTTATACGGCCGATCCAACCTTATTCGACCCCATGCGCCTAGCATATGCTAAACCGGCCGACTTGAAAGAGCCGCTTCACGAATACGGCCTGACTCGCAAAGTTGCCAGTGAAGCGACAATCTGGCAGCGTATTGGACAGGCGTTGGTGATGCGTGGGGGCGGCTCTGTTAAGAAGTTGCTGGTGGATAACGGGCGGGATGCTCAGCAGCTTTTGGCTATGCTAGGCCGTAGTAAAACGACGTTTCCGGTGTTGTCTGGCAAGCAGACTGCGCCGCGTTGGTTATATGGATTGGCGAATGAGGGAGAACAGCCGCTTTCCAATTTACAAGAATTAATGGTGCCATTGTCACCAGCGGCTAAGTTGGGGCTGAAGGGGTTGGAGATTGATGTTGATGTCGTTTCAGCGGCCGTTTTTGGGCCGTTGGATGCGCTTGGTCGGCAAGGCTGCCGACAACGGCCGTTGGGGAAACCACACTGCCCGGCCGCGCCACAATGTCCAGTAGCTCAATATTGTCGTTTTGGCTCCTCCTAGAAAATTAATCAAATCGCGTTACAAGATAGTCGGTCAGGGCGTTGATGAGGGGAGGTAGACGTTCGGCCGAAAAGTCGTTGTCGGCCGGGGAGTGTATTTTGGGAATGTAATAACCGCCAGGGATGAGGCTGTTGTCGGCGTAAGAGATGTCGATGGCTCCTATTTTTCGGAAGGTATAATTGTCGGACAGGGGCAGATGGGGCAGCTTAAAGAGTGTCGTTTGGGGAAGGTGTTTTTGGAGATGGGGTAGGATTTCATTGGCGATACTGTCGTTGCCATGATGGACGATGAGGGGAATACGGCCGCGCGTGATACAGTCGAGGTTGATTACGGCCGCTTCTTGATACGGAAATCCTTGCTTATCCCAATACGCCTTGAGGCCGTTGGAACCGAGCAGCCCTAATTCTTCGTTGTCGAAAAAGACGAATTGAACATACTTTTTGAGGCCTGGTTTGTCTTGTAGCCAGTCGGCCAGAGCCAGCAAGCCGATGACGCCGCTGGTATTGTCTTCGCGGTTGTTGGGATTGGGAATGAAGATGGTGAAGAAAGATAAGCCCAAAATCAGGTAAAAGATATTGATAGCAGAAAGGAAAATGGGAAAGTCGGCAGCCAGGAATGGCGTTAGGATGAGTGGGGCATATAGGATGAGAATAAGCAGGATGCCGCCGGAGATTTGGCGGGTGTGGCCCAAGAATTTGAAGAAGAAGGACACCCAAAAGGGCATGATGGTGGGGGTGTCGTAATGAGCGGTGAAGATGACTTTGGGCTTTTCGCAGCGGGTTAGGAGTAGACGATTTTGAAGGAGGTATCGGACCGAAAGACGTTCGGTTTCAAAGTTTCGAGTCTGCAATTCTTGGTCTAGCTCATCCAAGAACCGCTCCTTATCCTTCCGCCGCACCCGTTTCGGAAATCGAACAGCCCAATCTTTGTCCCATTGGGCAATCTTATCAACTACCATCACCACTTACCCTAAAAACTGCCTACCGCCTACTGTTTACTGCTAACTGTTCCTCTACCACTCTCCCCATTCAAAGAAGATGAAATCCAGGTCGCCCGGAGAGTGGCCTTTCTCAGTTAGGAGTTGGGCCAGCTCCGATTGATGTTGAGTTCCGTGAATAATGAGGTGATTTAGGACGCGCCAGTAGGGGAAGTTCATGGTACGTTCGCCCCAGGTTAGGTCGGTATTGGCCTGGATGGTGTCGTCGTCGATGTTTTGGAAGTGAGTTTCCCAATTGGCTTTTTCTTGTTGGAAACCTGCTTGAAGGGTTTCGATGGTGGGATAATCTTCGATGTTCAATGGGGCTGGTCGAACGCCCGTTTCTAAGCCGGTGCGCCAGCCATGCGACACGCCAAGTAGGTGGAAGAGGAGACCGTGAATGGAGCCACGGCCGTATCCGGGGTCTTCTCTTAGTTGTTCGTCGGTTAATTCGGCCGCGCCGGCCAGAAGGCGTTCATTGATATGGAAGTGGTAGTTGAATAGGGTTTTGAATTGCATGAGTACAAACATCGTTTCCTAAATATCTCCTTTTAGATTAGCACTGTTTGGCAGTGAAAGTGGTGTACTTGGCGATGGTGTAAATGATATAGTAATTTTGTTGAATTATATCTCACCCCTTACCAATGGAGTAAAAAATGGAAACAACAAACGACTGGTTATTTCTTATCACTGTTGCATTCTTACTTAATCATGAATTGGACGCAATACGAAAACATGAATGGCGATTCTTTTTTGCCTTGGTGCCGATAAATGATAATAGAGCCTATCAACTGTTCACGGTGATTCATGTGCCTTTGTTTGTTTTAATATTATGGAATCTATCATCAACAGGATTTCAGGCTGGATTTGATGTTTTTATGATAGTCCATGCATTGGTTCACTGGCTTCTGCGGAATCATCCAAAGATTAATTTCAATGATTTGTTCTCTCGGTTTTGGGTTTTTGGTGGGGCCTTGCTTGGGGCGATCCATTTACTATTGCTTCAATTGTGACCCAACAAGCCGTCAAACAAAGTTAACCTTATTGAGTGTAATGAGTGATAGAAGAGAAGTTCAACTTCTGTCAGATGTTGAACTTCTTCGAATGTGTTAGGGTGTGCCATCGTATCCGGCCGTTCCAAATTCGAGGTTTAAGTCGGCGGCGATATTTTCTAATTTTTCAACCAGATGTTCACCTGGGCAGACGGTTTCAAAGGGCTGAAAGTCGCGGTGTCCGGCGAGGTGGGTCAGGTCGTAGGTGACTTTGAGCCAGGTGCCGAGACGCTTGAGGCTGCATAGCTGGGGGGTGGTTGGTTCGTCATTTTCAAAGTTGCCGAATAAAGCGATGCCAATGGTTCCGGTGTTGTGGCCGCCAGTGTGGGAGCCGCGTACGGTGATGCTGCGTCCCTCATAAATCAAACCGGCTTGGTCAATGAGGAAGTGATAGGCAATATCAGCGTAGCCAGCGTCGTTTATGTGGGTGCTTTGGACTGCGGCGGGGCTGTTGTTGAAGAGGGTGGCGGTATGGTGGATGATGAGGCTGTTGAGGGCTTCTCGCAAGGGGTTGGGGTAGACGTACCAGCCGCCAGGGTTAAAGGTAGGGTCATAAAAACCTTCGTTTGAGACAGCGATGTTAGGTTCGATTGCCCCCCAAGTTGCCCGGTCGATAATTTCTAAGAGCGCGTTGGGGTCACATTCGGGCGTACAGCCGGTTAGAGTGGGCAGAAGGGAGAGTGTGCCAGCGGCGGTTAGGTATTTTAAGAATTTTCGTCGAGTTATCATATGTTGTTATTAGGTGGGTTAGACAAGCGGGAGCATTGGTTTTAGGGAACATCTAAGGTTTTATCCGCTTGTCCAACCCTTACTATGTGCCTAGAATGGGTTATGGTCGCCAGAAGAAGGCGCGGGCGTTGGGGCCGAAGGCGGATTGGAGGTCGTAGTAGACATTGCCGCCAGCGAGGGTGTAGAGGAAGCTGCCGATGGCGTCTCGCTGTTCGACGATAGCGCCGCTGCCATCGGGCTGCCAAATAACCCTAGACTGGTTATAGGGCAATCCGTTGATACGCTCTGGCTGTTCAGTGGAGGAGGCCATGATGTAGAGGCCGCTGTCCATTGGGTCGATGGCTTCTAAGAGGAAACCGAATCGGCCGTTCGTAAAATGCTCGACGAAGCGAATATTTTGGTGGGGCGGCAGGTTGGTAAGTGGGGTTGTTTCTTCCAAGACGATGCTGTTGTCATCCTGAACGCGCCATAGTTCAAGGGCTGGGGCAACTTGGCCGCTGCTATCTTGTTGGCGGAGTTTTAAGAGTCGGTCGTCTTGCATCCAGTTAACGTTGATGTAGCCGCTGCTGATGCCGAATTGACTGCCGGGCAGGTCAATTGTTTCCTGGCTAACAAGGTCGAGGACGTGGTAGCTGAAACCCTCAAAGAGGACGCGTTGGATGAGTAGGTGACGGCCGTTTTTAGCAGATGTGATAGGTCGATGATACAGGCCCGGTGGCTCGGTCAGGTCGGCGGCATTTGGCATAAAAAGGGTTGGTTCGCTGGCATTAAGGTGGCGGAACCAGATGCCGGAGACATCGGCCCAAAGCATGTTCTGGCTATCATTGGTCCAGTAAACGCCCTGGCAGGGGGTGATGAATTTCGTCCCCCAATCCGCTCCCTCTGGCATATCGACGCATTGGCCTACCTCGCGCGATTGTTGGGTTTCCATATCGACCAGGAAAACGGTTCCGGCCTGGACGGGGACATTGGGGTTTTCGGCTTCGAGTTCGGCCACTTCTTCCGAGGGCTCAAACGGCCGTCCACCAGCTACATAAAGGGCATTACGGCCGTTGGGCGAGACAGCGAAATGGAGCAGATGGGGCGCATCGGCCAATTTCCAGGTATTGCCGCTTTGAACGTCCACCCGTATCAGTTCAAATGTACGAGTTTCCGGGTCAGTCAATCGGGCGGCGACCAGCCGTTCGCCATCGGCCGTGACGGAAAAGGCGGTGATGCTGGCCCCGCTTTCTGCCTCTAGCAGCGTCGTAACAGCGCCGTTGTTAGCCCGTCGCAATTGGACAGCGCGGCCAGCGATGAAGAGTAAATCTTGGCTAAGACTGGGTTGGCTGGCGGCAATGGTCACTTGGGGGGCGATGACGGCCGGAACGTTGAGGGTGACTTCAACGGTGGCGGTGATGTCGGCCGTTGGGGTGGTCGGTAGAGTGGATGTTGGGGCTAGGGTTGCCCCCGGTTCGGCCGTTGGACTTGCTTCGGTTGATGGTTGGGTGACGGCTGGCGCATTCGTGATTGCGGCTGGAGGGGGTAAAGTGGCTGGCTCTTCTAACGAATCCTGAGTGAGTCCACAGCCTAATATCAGGAAGGTAAAAGCGAAGATAATACCGATACGTTTGATGTTACTTTTCATTTTATTTCTCTCGTATTTTATATTTTCGGGCGTTTGGAAACCGGGTTTCTAGGCGTTTGTATTATTGAATGAATATCTCACGGGTGCTGCGGTCTTGATTGTAGCCTTCCAACCAGCCAGGGATGAGGCCAGAGCCGTTGGTCGGGCCGTTTAGAGCGGTATTGACGATGCCCTTGTGGAAATCACTAACGGAGTCGCGGGTCAGAAATTCTTGGAGCGGCATCCAGCGGGCATCGTGGATTTCGGAATCTTGTTTGGTGATGGTGTGGGTCAGGGGAGCGAGACGGCAAATGAAGTAGATGTCGGATTGGCCATAGCGGTAGCCGTGCCAATGGCGCAAGCAGACGAGTTTCTCGAAGGTTGTCTTGATGCCTGTCTCTTCAAAAACTTCCCGGCTGGCCCCGTGAGCGATATGTTCCCCGGCCATGAGCGCGCCGCCTGGTATTTTGAAGCTTTCTGGACGGCCGCTTCGGGCGGCGTGGTCTTCAACGATGACCAACAACTCTTGCCGTTCGTTGAGAACGACACCGCCCACGCCGACGAAATGGGTGGCATAGCCAGGAATAGTGACAGTCTCATCCAGGGTGTAGGTGAGCATGAGATAGTCGGGTTGGCAATGGTGGAGGGAGAAACCTTGCTTGATGGCAAAGGGAATAAAGTCAGATTGTTCAGTGGGGATTTGAAGAAAGACAGCTCTTAGCCCTTCGGCTGACCATTGGCGTAGGCTAAGTTGGAGGCGTTGGTCGAATTCGGCCGTGTTGTCAGGCAATTTTTTGCTGTCTACTATGACAGCTTTGTAGGGGTTGTCAGCGTCGTAGGCCAGTGGGGTCATTGTTCCTCCAAGAATGGATAAAGCAAATATGATACTGATAATAGCGTTTGTATCTAGTATAATCATTTCATGGAAGGTTGCTATTGGCGGTAGGTGGGATGTATAGGAATGGACTGGTAATCGTAATTTGGAGGAATAGTTTTTGGTGGTTTAATCGATTGAGGAAAAATAATGACCAGTCAAAATAATAATCCAAAAACGGCCGTAATCAACTATCACATCGGTTTCAAAACAAACAACCCTGACCTTGTTCTCTCTACCTTGGGAGAACAGTTCTTCATGGCAAATGGCAATTTCTCTGGAGAACCGACAGAGTGGCAAGCCCATATGTATTTGACCGGGGCGGATTTGGCTGCTTGGCCGGGCATGTTCTTGGCAGAAGCGGGGCCGTATGAAAATGAAGTCGAGTTTTTGAAGGTCGATATACGAGGGAATGCGGCCGTTGTGGTGACGAAGGATAACGGCCGAAATCGCTTCCGAAGTTGGCAAAACGAAATCGTCACCTGGTTTTTAGGCAAACATGATGGCGTATGGAAAATTGTCGGTATGTTTATCCGCGATATTAGAAACCCAGAATAGCAGGAGGGTATAATGGGCAGTGTGACAGATTTAACGGTTTCGGGGGACAATGATGAACCTATTTTCCCCATTGAATATTATCGCCATTATATGTATTGTGATGTCTGTGGCTCGTTTGAGTTGAAACATTGGAAGGATTGGGAAGAAGATTTTCAATCAACGCACAGAGAGAGTGTACTGACACGTTTATTTAAGCGGCTCACTGCATTGAAAAAATCGAAACCTGAGTTAAGAGGGGTGTTCTGCAAACAGTGCGAGACGACCTATGCTTATGGGTCTCCGTTCTTTGTGGATTTCAAAGAAAATCCGAGAAATTTTACGATGGATGATGTGCCACGGCCTTTATATAATGTTTATCAGATTAAAGGTGACACCATTGGGCCTGCCTAGAGAGGACATTAAATGAATAAACGTGATGAAGAACAACTCTTAGCCTTGCATCAGGCTGCGATTGAAGCACATCTCCAGAATGATGTGGAGATGTTGTTAAAGGATGATGCGGAAGGGGGATATGTGATGGCGGGAAGAGGGGTGGTCTCCTGGCCCTCTAAAGAGGATTTCAGACAACGTTTAGGGCCGTATCTGGCTGCCACGAACTTTGAGATTTATCGTGACGAGATTGAACCGATTGTGAAGGTGTCGGAGGATGGCACACTGGGTTGGGTGATTTGCCAGGTGTATGTGAAAGGGGAACAGGATCAGGGTGAAGGCGAGATGGCCCGGATTGAATTTGGCAGCGCGTGGATTGAGTTGTATGAGAAGCAAAACGGCCGTTGGCTGCGAGTGGGGAATGTGTCGAATTTACGGCCGTTGAGTTCCTAAGAAAAGGTTTAGTCTCTATGTCTGATTATTTCATTTGCCCAAATTGTGGTTTTGAAGTGGATATAGATGCGGAAAGCTGCCCGGTATGTGGTTCCGATGATGAAACTGGTTGGTCTGAGGATACTGTTTATGATGGTTTGTTCTTATACAATGATTACGACCCTAATGAAGATGAACAAACGCCTAAAACTGAGAGGTCAATAGACTGGGGAAAATATATTGTCATATCAATAACGTTAATTTTGGTTGTTGCCCTACTTTTTTATTTTATAAGATGGAGTGTCTATTTAGTACCTGGTGCTTTGCTCATTGCTGGCGCGGTCTATTTTTGGTTGGAGATATACCCAAACACACAGTATAGTAAAGAAAAGAATCTCTACCAAAATCTGTTAGGTAAAGCGAGAGGGGATAAAGATTTAGTGGAAAGATGGATTGATTATGAAGAAAGCCGAAATCCGTGGGTAGACAGAGTTGTTCATATGGAATATGCCATTGATCGTTGGGAACGTGATAATAGGTGAGGATATAATCTCAATCAACAACAAAATTTTTGGATTATGGAGGAATTAAAGCAATGACAACAGAAGAGACAAAAGATATTGTTGGCAAACATACGAAGGCGATGGCACGGGGGAACATGACGGCCGTTCTAGAAGATTATACGGAAGAGTCGGTTGTCTATTGGGAGCAGGGGGCTGCACGAGGTTTGGCGGAGATTCAGGTCTTTGTGCAGCATTTCTTTGACTCTATTCCAGATGATTTCTGGCGAAATGCCAGGACAATTCGGGCCGAATTTGATGGCGAGATTGGTTACACACTCTGGGCTTCAACGGCAGGTGTTCCCCTTGGAACAGATACCTACATCATCCGAGACGGAAAGATTATGGTACAGACGTTTGCGATGTATGTTGCCTAATACATAAAGCGTATTCCTAAAATGAAGCCTGTTGCTGCGATTCCCATCCATGATCCTGATGGGATCATGTTTCCGCATCTGGAGCGGATTACATCGGATTTGAAGGAACTTTTTTCTAGCGTGTTTATTTCGGTGTCTGTCCAGACGCAGGCGAATTTTCCGGAAAATGTATCCTGCTTGGAATCGGATGGATTCTTCGAGGTCTTACGGCATCGAGAAGTAGGGCCGGTTGGGGAAGAGTTTTTGGCTTTGTACGGCCGTGCTGCCGCCGCTCTCGATCCAGAACAAGTGGTGCATTTGTGTTTCACTGACAGGGTGGCCTATGCTTTGCAGAGTGAGCATCAGGGAGCATTTATGGCTGACATTCAACAAGTGGGAACGGCCGATACACCCCTCATTTTTGATCGTTCTGAGTTGGCCTGGCAAACTCATCCGAGAAACTATCGGGACATTGAAGGGATTGTGACGACAGCCGGGGAATGGTTGTTTGGTAAGTCACTTGATTTTGCCTGGTGTCACATCGTCCTTCAGGCGAAGCAGCTGTCGGAAATTGTTTCTACAATTGAAGTCAACGACCATAGCTTTGGTTTTGTTGCAGAGATTGTTTTGGCGATTCGGGAGGAAGCCCAGACAAAAGATGTTGATTGGCTGGCCTGGGAAGACCCGTTTATTTCTAACAGCAATCCTCAAACGTTAAAGCAGGAAAGAGAAGCGAGCGTAGGTGAAACCCAGAAGCGCTTGGGTTATGTCATACCTATGTTACAGGCGATAGTTGCAGCCACTCAGGACAATATTGGGTAACGGCCGTTATGAGTCTATTTGTAAACAGCCGGAATGTACCCTTTGAACGGTCCTGCTGTGTCCAGAATGCCAAATGAAAAACTGCTGGTATATTGAATTCTGTCTCTCCATGCTAAATACAAGGAACTGCCTTGTTGTTTTATTAGCTCTTTTTCCAGACCGAATTCACTATTAATAGGTTCAATTGCTGACCAGTTATCCAAATTTTGACGTGTTCGATATTGGATTGGATTTCCCCATAGTAAATGAAGGGTATTATCTGGAGAAACGTGAGCTACTATTTTGTCATCGTCAATTGAGTCTAAAAAGACCATAGGTTCGCTTGTCCAAGTACCTCCAGATGGCCTAAAGTGTAAGGTATAAACATCTGTATCTTCTTCACCGCTGATTAGATAAATATTGTTGCTAGTTGAGCCAATAAATACAGGAAAGAAACGAGCATTTGTTGTATTCAGTTTAGCTGGACTGCTCCAGGAACCATCTGTGAATTCTGTGAAATAGATATTTTTATCAACACCCTCCTGATAGCTCCAAGTGACAACCAAATCTTGGTTATCAAGGCTAGCAAATAGCCTTTCATGAAGGAATGGCGCTGAGGTAGGCGGATCTGAAATAGGTGTCACTAGGCCGAAGCTGTTGTTGGCGAATTGTTTCCGATAATAGACACTGCGGTTTTGTGAATCAGTGTTGAACCAAAAAAAATGGATGTTTTGTTGACTATCCATTAGAACGATTGGATCTTCGGGTATCTGATTTCCGTCAACACGTTGTATATCGCCCCAGTTTCCGCCAACCTGATAACGAGTGAAGAGGCCAGGTGGGCCATATGAGAACCAACTTGCATGAAGTTGGTCAGTAGAATCAAGAAATAATGAAATACCAGCATCATCATGATCCGTTTCTGATATGGTAATAGGTGAAGTCCAATTTCCTACCAAGTCTCGTTGAGAATATTGGACATCGTGTTGACCATCAGGATTGTCGAGCCAAATAACATGGACTATTCCGTCAGTACCAATAGCTAAATCGGCTTCCCACGACGAGCGGAATGTATCAATATCGTTGTCAACAATTTCGGGCGTGCTCCAGTTTCCAGCTAAATCTCTTTGGGTGTAATGAAGCTGAAAAGAACAGCAATCTTTTGTGCCAATTAGATGTATTGTTCCATCAGGGCCACGTTCAAAATCCAATAAGTTTAATGGGCCGACTATTTCTGGCGGTGACCAAAAGTTATTGTTGCTTGAAGAAATGTAATCTGTGCTTGCTGCACTGATTGCAATACTTGAAAAAATGAGCAAGAAAAGTAGAAAAGCAATATTTATACGTTTAGACATGATTATTAGACTCTCCTTTTATAAATTGTTGAGACTCTCTAAAATTATACTGTGGAATCTCAATCCAAACGAATTTACTATCCCTGTCAGTTTTGCTAATTAGCGGTGATTTTGGGGCCTTCACGGGTATCTTCAATGGCATAGCCAGCGGCCGTTATTTGGTCCCTCAGCGCGTCAGCATCGGCCCACCGTTTTTCGGCCCGAGCTTGCTGCCGCTGCTCGGCCAGTTCGAGAATGTTGGCGGGAATTTCTTCTTCGGCGGCAGGTTCCCATTCGGCGAGACCAAGGCCGAAAATGCGGTCGAATTGGAGGATGGTGGCCTTTTTGGTGGCATCCGGTAAATCGCTTTTGACCAACTCCCAAGTGAGGGCCAGGGCGCGAGGCATGTTAAGGTCGGCGTTGATGTGGCTCACGAAACGGTCCATGTAATCTTCGTCCAGGTTGCCTGGGTCGCCCCAGCCGTAAACGGCCGTTCGCAGTCTATCCAGCGCGCTGGCCGCCCCATCCAGGCTTTCCCAATTAAAGTTTAGTTTGACGCGATAGCTGGCGCTGAGGGAGAAGAAGCGGTAAGCAAGAGGGTCATAGCCCATATCAATGAGCGTTTGGAGCCGCAAGAAATCCCCGGCTGACTTTGCCATTTTCGCTTCATTTAGTTGTAGGAAGTAGCCATGCAGCCAGTAATTTGCCAGGGTAGTACCATGACAGGCTTCGGTTTGGGCGATTTCGTTGGTATGATGGACAGGAATGTGGTCTTCGCCACCGCAGTGGATGTCGAAGAAAGGACCAAGATATTCGGCCGCCATCGCTGAGCATTCGATGTGCCAGCCAGGGAAGCCGATGCCCCAGGGACTGTCCCATTCCATCTGTCGTTGTTCATCTTCGGGGCTAAATTTCCAAAGGGCAAAGTCCGTGGGGTTGCGCTTTTCACCCATCTCAATCCGGGACCCAGCTTGCAAGCCTTCAATATCAAGGCGAGCCATGTGGCCGTAGTTGTCGAGCTTCGAGGTGTCGAAGTAGATGCCATCGGAGGTTTGGTAGGTATAACCATTGGCTTCGATGCACTGGATAAATTCGATTTGTTGGGGGATATGGTCGGTGGCCTTGCACCAAATGTCAGGAGGCATGAGGTTGAGTTTTTCCATATCCTCAATGAAGGCTTCAGTATATTTTTGAGCGATTTCCCAGGCGGTCATGCCTGTGCGGCGGGAGCCTTTTTCCATCTTGTCTTCGCCTGTGTCCGCATCGGAGACGAGGTGGCCGACATCGGTAATGTTCATGACGTGCTTGACTTTGTAGCCATTGAATTTGAGGACGCGTAGTAGTAGGTCTTCAAAGATGTAGGTGCGGAGGTTGCCGATGTGAGCGTAGTCGTAGACGGTGAGGCCGCAGGTGTAGATGCCGACATGGGGCGGGTTGAGCGGCTTGAAGTCGCGGAGTGTTCGGCTGTAGGTGTCGTAGAGTTGTAATGTCATAATTTTCTCAATTCAAACTATTTCACTTAAATGGATGCTTGGAATTGGCTAGCCAGTTAGGATTAATTGCCAGGTTTTTCGAGCATTTGAATAATTTCTTGACAAGTTTCTTGAGGTGTCTTCCCTTTTGTATAAATGGTTGTTTTCGCTAACTTATGGCTTGAGGGATGGTGTACAAAATGCTTATTCTCCTCCACCGCCCAGGCATATCCCGTTCCTAACGCTTCAATCCGCTTCAATATTCGCTCATTGAGAATCGCTACCGACTCATCCAAGTCGGGCGAGGGTAACAGTAGAATCACATTTTGGTGGGGGGCGAGAGCGTTTTCCACTCGTTCAAACAATTTTTCATCTCGATGAACCACATGGCCTGCGCCAAAATCCAAAATACCAGTCTGATAATCTGCCATGAATCTTTCAACGGCATAGGCTTCAAATGGTTTCATATAAGCCAGAAAGCCATTAAACCCTTTATCTGATTGAATTATTTGTTTTGCCTGGTCATTATCAAAGCCTATTTCCTCGTAGTACTTCCAATGAAGTTCATCAAGGGGGTGATATTCAAGGCCCAACTTTTCCGCTAGACAAGTGCCGATAGTACTTTTACCCGTTCCCATTGGCCCAATTAAAATGATCGTTTGCTCATAGGGCATGGCTGATTTTAGGGTGTTTGTGTTCATCAAATCTTGCTCTACAATTCTTCTTTTCTGTTGTAACAATACCTTATGTATTTTATCAAGGTTATTGAGATGATACCAAAAGGGGATTTTATTATGGAAGGTGGCTCTGGACTTTTTTGGGAAGAGTGACTGGCGCAGATGAGGGGTCTGCGCCAGTCGAGGGAAGGTCTTAGGGGGAAGAGGGTATGATGTTTAGCGTATCATACAAGACCTTTACCAACTTAATCAGCCGATTTTCCAAGCCGTTGTTCGACCATGTTGCCGATGACGGCGTATTTGAAATCCTTGCCCATCCAGGTTTGAATGGCGGCGAAAATGCCATAGAGGAACCAGCCGGCCATGAGCAAGAAAGGGCAAATCATTGAAATCATGCCAACCCAGAAAAGGGGCGGCGGGGCAGCATTATCAAATTGAGCTGGGTTGTTCATAATCGGGATGAAACTAGCGAAGTAGAACAGCGTCCAGCAGCCCCAGCCAAGCATGATGACTAGGAAGCCAACAATTTGATAGACGGCCGCTTGTACTGCCTGTCGAGCGGCATAAATGGATTTGTCCTTTTGGGTCAAATAGACGGCGATAGCGGCGATGATGCCCATTTGTCCAGCGATGATGGTGCCATGAGACAGAGCAGCCATCAATCTTTCATCTTGAGCGTATGTGTTCTGAGATGTCATGGTTGTAATCCTTTGCACTAAATTCGACAGGCAAATAACGGGCCTATCAGACAATAAGAATTACTGGTTTTTCGGTTAAGAAAAAACAGGTGTTATTAACAAACTATACGCAATATTGGGGTGTTTTGTTGCAGGAAACGGCCGTATTTAGGGGTAAGGATTTGCCACGAATTACACGAATTGCACGAATTTTTTGGCTGTTATGGATAAGTTGGATTTGTTTCTTTAAATTATGGTTAGGCTGTCTTGTGTTAGAAAAGAGTGATTTGCAACGAATTAAGGGGATGTGGAGCCGATGGTGTTTGGGGGTCGAAGACCGGTTTGAGATTGGTAGAGAACCCAGGTCTCGCCGTAGAGGTTTAATCATCTGGTTCATCGCGGAGGGGACAGTGCCACCAGGAGACATCGTGCCAACGGCCGAATTTACGGCCGACTTTCGGGAATGTGCCAATGTATTCAAAGCCAACTCGTTTGTGGAGGGCGATGCTGGCCTCATTGGGCAGGGCTATGCCAGCATAGGCGTTACAGTAACCTTTTTGAGCCAAATTTGACAGGAGTTTTTTGTAGAGAATTTTGCCGATTCCCTGCCGGTAAAAGTTGGGGTGAACGTAGGCGGAGGTTTCAACAGCGTACTGGTAAGCGCCACGAGACCGATGTTCGGTTCCGTAAGCATAGCCTGTAGGACGGCCGTCTATTTCTGCCACTAGCCATGCGTAATTGGTTAATGCTTTTTCAATCCGCTGCTGAAACTGATTCAGGGTTGGTGGTTCTAGCTCAAATGAAATGGTCGTGTTTAGGACGATGGGACGATAGATTGCCAAGAGGGTTCTGGCATCATCTGTTGTTGCTGGGCGAATAGTTAAAGCGGTCATGGTTCACCAATTCAAGCATCCCGTAAGAAGCACGATTTTAAGGCTCATCAACAAATAGTGTGCCTGACAAACATTTCAAATGGTAGCTGTCATACCTGCGAAGGCAGGTATCCAGGGAGGTATAGTCTATATCAAATGGATTCCCGCCTACGCGGGAATGACAAATCTGTGCTTCAAGCAACATTTAGCACACTAATTGGTGAAGACCCGATTTTATTTTGAATGGTTTCATAAAATGGCTAATTTTTTTGCTTCATCTATTGAAATCCAAGACCAAAAATGTTTGCGAATAGGGTCTTCTGGACTCTGTTCTTTGCTAGTGAAATCGGTATTGGGCAGCCCTGGAACGGCGGCTTCGACTGTATTAAAGTGATAGTGGGTTGTTAGACCAGGGTAGGATGGGGAGCTGGCTTTGGCGATTCGATGATTTTTGTTGATGGAGAGGAGATTAATCAGGTTGGGGCTTAGATTCAACTCTTCTTGGAGGCCACGCAGGGCGGCAATTTCAATACTTTCCCCAGGCTTCATTTTTTCGGCGGGCGGTCGATTGCGGGTTCTGATACGGCCGTCTGACATCTCTTGCTCTGTCTCAATTAAGATTTTTCCGTCGAGCCGGATGATTATCTGAACGAAGTGGATGGTGCGGCAAAGGGGATTATTGGATAGGATAGTTTCGCCACCTTGAATCTCTCGCCAAAGGTCATCAAGGCTTTTTGCGCCATACTTACCCCACTTTGTCAGGTCAATATCGTTTGATATGAGTAACTGTTGTAGTTGGGTTTTGGATGTTGGTTGGTACATGGATTAGGGTTGCTCCTTTTCTATACAGCGTATTGTAGCAGATATTTGGGTAGAAGATGAGGCGATTTTATCCTGTTGCGAATGGTCAGGCAGGGGCGAGTATTAATGATTTGACTGATGAAGGGGTCTTGGATATGTTAACGGGAAATGCAGCCCTCGTTGGCTTAAAAGTAGAGATTCAAGGTGCTTGAAAACAAGGAGTACATAACATGAGTGGTATCGTTCAAAACTTATTCTTAAAAGAAAAACATGGTCAACCGGTAACGGCCGTTCAAGATTTACTGGCTGAAAGCGGCATGGGCTTTGTTGGCGATGTTAGCTTTGGTCGAAATAAACGTCAGGTTCTCTTCATTGAGCAAGAAACGCTTGACGAATTTGGTCTGGTTCCAGGCCAAGTGAAAGAAAATGTGACTGTAAAGGGTCAGCCCTTGGCAGGATTAGCGGTCGGCACCCAAATCCTGGCCGGGGAAGTTCTGTTCGAGGTCGTTGGAGACTGCGCTCCCTGTCAATTCATTGAATCTATGCGCCCTGGGTTGGAGGAGGCGATGAGAGGTCGGCGGGGAACTTTATGCCGGGTTTTAGATGGTGGTACTTTGCGGGTTAATGATGTAATAGGTATTCAAATTGGGGAGTCTCTACCAGTTTAGTGTTTTGTTGAGCAGGCGGGTTTTTATGCCTCACTAATTAACTTGCGATACTCATCATATTGTCGGGCGCGTTTCATGCCCACCCGTTCATAAAATTTAACAGCGTGTTCATTTTCTGCCCGAACGCCTAGCCCGACATTATCGTGTCCCAACTCCTTAAAAGCCAGAAATGAATGTCGAAGCAAGGCAGCCCCGATTCCACGCCCTTGCCAGGCCTTATCCACGGCTAACTGTCGCACCCAGCCTTCATCTGGATAGGAATAGCTGAGACTTGTCCCGATAATTCTGTCATTGGCTACAGCCAAAAACCATAGGCTTGGGTCGAAAATATCTGAGCGCATCATAAATTCTTGCCATTCTTCAAATGATGGTGGCTCTCGGTCTGGCCAATCGAAGGCGGCAACGATGAGCTTGTGAATGGCTTTGGCATCTGCCTCCGCATCGGCCGTTCTCACCGAAACACCCTCCGGCCAAGTCGGTTCGGAGAGTTCTTCCGCTAAGTCGATGCGCATCTGATAGTGATAGCGGAACAGCTTGAAATCGGCCGTCTCTGCAGCTCCCTTATTTCGTTCATTTACGGCGGCCAGATAGAGCGTGACTTCCAGTGGGGTTTGCCGTTCGGCTGCAATTGCCATCCCCCTCGCATCACATTGGGTCAGCAGCGCCCGTCCCAGAGAGGCATCGGGCCATTCAGGGTCATCATAAAAATCAAAACGTAGACCAGCGTCATTGGGCAGAACGGCTGCGTATCCGACCAACATTTCCTCATGGTTGTAGACCAACCAGGCATCTTGGTTCAGGTCAATCTGTTCCCAATCGTGGATTAGTTCAACGAGGTTTGAGTCGGTTTCACCATATTCAGCGATTTCAGAACGGTCAATTAAATCCAGCGTTTCCCGTGCATCGGCCATTGATGGGTGTCGGACTGTAACGGCCGGATTTTTTGTACTCATTAAATTAGTCTCCAGAAAGTGTTCCGATAAAGAAGCTTGTCGTCAGTCCTTATTTTAGCAGGGAGGGTGTTTCCGGAACAACTAAACTTAATTAATCGACAAACCCCAAAGACAGGAGGGCGAATAGCCCGATAAAATAGGTCAGCATCAAAAACGTTGTTCCTCCTGCTAAGCTGTCTAAAATTCGGCCGAATTTTGGCTGCCAGCCTTGATATACGCGCCACCGCCAAAGGATGAAGCCCCCTACCCCTAGATAGGCTGCTATGGATGCAAGCCAATAAGGAGCATTTGGCCCGTCGAAGACAATGCCAATGAGTATATTTACGCCAAATGATAAGGTCAGGTAGGTTAAGAGGCCGATTAGAATCGTCGTTAAAATGGTAAATATTGCATGTTGAGATGGTTGTTCCTGTCGAAACCTGAGCCAACGCCAAATTGCTATTAGCAAAGCCAGGAAGACGGCCGTTACAGTCAATATATTCATCCAGACGCTTTCGGGCCATTGCAACAACGGCCGTTCAGCCTGAAGCTCCTCAAATCGTTCGGCCGAAATCCCTAAATCATCTTCTACAATGACAAAAGGTAGCTGGCTTTCATAGCCAAAGCTCGGCCGACAGTCCACAGCCTTGTCACCATAATTCACCGCACAAAAGCTGAGGAAACGGCGGCTGTCATCCTGATATCGAATGCGAACGGCGAGGGTCTGGGCTTCAAAGGTAGTCTGACATAATAAATCATGAGGCAAATCTTCGATTGGGGCACAGGCAAAGCCATCACCAAAAAGTTGGTGTCGGAGTCCATCATCACCTACAAATTTGACGGCATAAAAAGCGCCCTCAACCTCTTGTGGGGAAAACGGCCGCAGCACAAGAAAAAGGCCAGCGACGACCAATATAACGATAAGGGTATCTGTCAGGCTGCTAAAGCGTAGTTTTTTCATCGGTCACCATCTTAGAAAGCGGTTCAACTTTGCCATATTATTTGTCGGTATATTGTTTTCGGGAAAGTTGACCTTCTGTAAATTGAAAATAAAGTTTATGAAGCAATATGTGCAGTATAAATCAGGCGTATTGGGGGATCAAGCAGCGTTGGAATGACGTGGGCAAAGCGTTTAATAGGACTATCAGGTGCTTTCGGGAACTTATTCAATCGTTTATACTAATTTGTAACAGGAGTAGTTTGATAACCTATGTTCAGCATCCAAAGTGAGCGGCTTTTTCGCCCTCTGATTGAAAAAAGTCCAGACGCAGTAATCCTCATTGATGCCAACGGCGAAATCACCTATGCCAATCCAGCGGCGGGTGGTCTGTTAGGTTATGCTGACCATCAGGCGATCAGGCGTTTGTCTTTTTCATCTTTTATTCACTATGAAGATTACAAAATATTCGAGAATTTGCTAAGCCAGGGAAATGCGATAGGGGAGATTCGTTTGCAGCATCGAGGTGGGTCTGGGGCCTCATGTCAAATCACTGTAACCGATTTATTGAATGACCCAGATGTTAATGGCATTTTGTTAAATTTGAAAGATATTTCTGAGCAAAAAGAGGCTGAAAACTCCCTTCAAACTCAAAGGGACTTGCTTCAAAATTTGGTGCTTGTTGCCAGAGCAACTAGTGAGGCTGCCGAATTGGAGGATATGCTTCAAAATTTGTTGCGGATGGGTAGATGGTTGACTCAAGCGGTTAACGGTAGAGTATTTCTATTCGATCAGGTCGGAAGACTGACTTTTACCAGGTCATTTTACGGCCGTCTTCCTCCCGGCCAAGCTCAAAAGCTATTAACATCGGGCCTTTCCGGCTGGGTTGTTGAACATGAAAAACCGGCCCTTATCTTGGACACAAGAACTGACGAACGCTGGTTAGAGCTTCCTTCTAAAGGTTATGTCACTCGCTCAGCGTTGGCTATTCCAATTCTTAGTGGCAATGATCTACTGGCAATTCTTGTTTTAACCCATTCTCAGCCCGGTCACTTCAATCCAGGTCATCTGAAAACGTTGGAAGCAGCGAGTGGACAGATGGCGATGGCAATAAAAAACACCCAATTATATAGTGATGCCCAATCGAATCTAGCGGACCTAAACGCGCTAATTGCAGCCAGCCAAGATGGGATTGTCCTGATTAATCCAGATGGCAAGACGAAGGTTATTAATGGGGCCGCGCTAAAGCTAGGTGGGTTGAATGGAGAGCCAGCCGACTGGATCGGAAAATCTATTATCGACTTTTATCGCCAAGGTCGTCGAACAGCCCCAGAATTAATCAGCGTCTTGATAGCTGAGTCCCGTCGGATATTAATTGGAGATGCTTCTGGCAATGAGGGCGAAATACAGACGGCAACCAATGATATCCAATGGCTCCATTTGCCAGTGACGATAAATGACCAAATAATCGGCCGTTTATTAATCTTGCGCGACATTACGAAACAGCGAAACCTGGAGCGGCAACGTGAAGAGCTAACGAACATGATTGTCCATGACCTTCGCAATCCTGTTTCTGCGATTTCTGGTATTGTTGCAATGTTGAAACCGTCCCCAGGTATAAATACTTTCCCTGATGACTTTGAGCAGATTATTCAGTTAGCCGAACGCAATGTCAGCAAGATGCTCGATTTGGTTCAAGAAATATTGCACGTCAGCCAGTTGGAAAATGATCAACTCCCGCTCCATAAAACTCAGCTTAATATCGAAAGCCTAATCAATGATATAGTGCAACTTCAAAGTCCAATTGTTATTGCAAAGGAGATCAGCCTCAAGGCTAACATCGACCCAAACTTGCCATCTATCTTGGCAGATGAACAACTCCTCCAGCGGGTGTTGCAAAATCTCGTTGTAAATGCTGCCAAATTTTCTTCTCGTTATGGCAGCATTGCGATTACGGCTCGGCTTGTTGGCCCTGACTCAGACCAAATTCAAATATCTGTTCAAGACGATGGTATCGGTATTCCAGATGAGTTAAAAGGGCGCGTTTTTGATAAATTTGTCACAGGTCGTAATGCTAAGCGAGGGAGTGGGCTTGGGCTAACGTTTTGTCGGTTAGTTGTGCAGGCGCATAACGGCCGAATTTGGGCTGAAAGCGAAGGAGACCAGGGCAGTACCTTCCATTTCACTTTACCGGTCTCCACAGGGGAAAATCCTCAGTTGTCGGACTATCCGTTAACTGAGTCAAGTTAGCGCCATCCAGATCCATTACAAAAATCTCCCGATTTCCGGCTGAATTTGATACGAAAGCAATTTGAGTGCCATCTGGCGACCATTCGGGTCGAAAGTCATTGATGTTGTTGTCGGTTAATTGGGTTACACCAGAGCCATCAGCATTCATGAGATAAATATCGAAGGCGCCATCGGTATCAAAGGTATAAACAATTTGGGTTCCATCTGGCGACCAACGGGGGGCTAAGTCATCTCGGCCGTTATTGGTTAGCTGCCGTCGTTCCCCACTGGCTACATTGACAACATATATCTCAAAGTCCCCATCTTCGTCCGATACATACAATAACGCTGAACCATCTGGTGACCAGGCTACCACAAAATCTTCGGCCGTATTTTCGGTCAGGCGCCGCTGCTCTGAGCCGTCTACGCCCATAACATATATCTCCCGGTTGCCATCTCGCAGCGAATCGAAAGCGATTAAATCATCGTTTGGCGACCAGAGAGGGCCTAAATCATCAGAATCATTCTCTGTCAACTGCCGTTCATTGCCCCCGTCGGCATCCATAACCACAATCTCCATATCTTCTCCCCCGGCTAAATAGGCATAAACTAATGCTTTGCCATCTGGCGACCAATCGGGGAATAAATCTGGGCCATCGTGGTTGGTTAATTTCGTGACTGTGCCATCACCGGCTTCGACAACATAGATCTCCCAGTTGTCATCAACGGCCGAATGGAAAGCCAGCATACGGCCGTCTGGCGACCAACGAGCGACACGGTCGGTTGCTTCATTGGTGGTCAGGCGGGTGGATTCGGTCGAATCTAAATCTAATAGATAAAGCTCCTCATTACCCGCCTCGTCCGAGACATAACTCAACTGTCGATGATCATCCTTAGCACAACCTGCTAATAAGATGACAAAAAATAAATTTAGAACGAAGAATATCGAATATTCCGGTGATTTTTTCATATTGATTTCAATTTAATATCGAATAACTTCAAATAATGGAATTTGATTTTGACGCAATTGCTGATTTCTATCTATACTTAATAACAATCATACCTAAATGTCAGTTATATTCCTACCAAATCAGTGGAAGCCCAATGAATTTTCTAGACGCAGCACAGCAAATTTTGGAAGAAGCAAGCCAACCTTTACATTATACTGAGATTACACGAAGAGCTTTAATCAATAATCTAATCTCCCCAAAAGGCCAGACACCAGCTGCCACTATGGGCTCTCGGCTTTACGTTGATACAAAAAAGAGTTCCTCTCGTTTTGAGAGAGCAAAAAAAGGATTTTTTAGGCTCATCGAGCGAAATAAAACCGATGAAATTGCTAAAAGTGTTAATGTTATAAATCAGGCAACTAGTGAACAACTTCATAAGCTTCTTCATGATATGCCACCAGATCGTTTTGAAGCACTCATCGGAGAGTTGTTATTGGCTCTTGGTTTTGAAGAAAACTCTATTGAAGTAACCCAATATTCTAATGATGGGGGAATCGATGTGAGGGGGATTCTAAATGCTGGAGGATTAACACGAATTAACGCGGCCGTTCAAGTCAAAAAATGGAAGAGAAATATCCAGGTAAGAACAGTACGAAATGTTAGAGGGTCTCTTACAGCCCATGAACAAGGAATCATTATTACAACCAGTAATTTTTCAAAAGGTGCAATTTCAGAAGCAAACGCAATTGGAAAGACTCCAATTAGTTTAATCAATGGTGAAAAACTTTTAGATTTGTTGTTTGAACATAGGATTGGTGTTAATCAGGATGAACATATCGTCTATTCACTTGATGAAGAGTGGTGGGGGGAATTGATAGGATCGCCGATTACCCTTGAATCACTGGGGACAATTTCTGGAAATGCGAAAATATCGATCGACTTTCCACTTAATATTCAAGCTGGTAATAATCCAACGTTGATAGGAAAACTTCTAAATAGGAAGGGACAAGTTCAATTCAGTGGTAAAAGATATAGTTCACCATCCGGTGCAGGTAAAGTTGCGAGTGGATGGAAGTCTTGTAATGGTTGGATTTATTGGCATTATCAGGATGAAGAATCGGGAGAATGGAGAAGTATCCAAGAATTAAGAAGAAAGATTTAATCAATATAAAAACAAATATTATTCCGATGATTATTAGAACTAATTGTAGCTGGAGAGTTATTGATGGCGATAGGTAACATCACCACCGAAAGACAAGGCCATGTTCTGCTCATTGGGTTAGATCGAGCCGCCAAACGTAATGCCTTTGACTTGGCGATGTTCGAGAAGTTGACCCTGGCTTATGGCGAGCTTGAGCAAAACCATGACCTTCGTTGTGCCGTCCTATACGCGCATGGAGACCATTTCACGGCCGGATTAGACCTCATTGATTGGGCGCCTATCTTTCAAAGCGGCCGATTACCTGACTTGCCTCCAGGTGGTATTGACCCTCTCGGCCTTGATGAAGCCGCCCGTGTTACCAAGCCTGTTGTTATGGCCGTTCAGGGAACCTGTCTCACGATTGGCATTGAATTGCTCCTCGCTACTGATATTCGGGTTGCGGCCTCCGATACCCGCTTCGCCCAGATAGAGATTCAGCGAGGCATCTATCCGGTAGGTGGCGCAACGGTGCGGTTGTTCCAGGAAATTGGTTGGGGCAATGCGATGCGGTATCTGCTTACGGCCGATGAATTTACGGCCGAAGAAGCCTATCGTCTCGGCCTTGTCCAAGCCGTCGTCGAACCGGGCCAACAGCTTGAGGCTGCTCTTCAAATTGCTCAAACCATCGCCGCTCAAGCCCCGCTTGGTGTCTATGCCACCCTCAAATCGGCTCGCCTGGCTCGCAGCCAGGGGGAGGCGGCTGCCATCGCCCGCCTTTTGCCCGACCTGCAACCCTTGATGGCTAGTGAAGATGTCCAAGAGGGCATTCAATCGTTCATTGAGCGACGAACGGCCGTTTTCAAGGGCAAATAGTGTAAACAATTAAACAGCCATCTTATTACCTCTTTCGCTTTGCACTACCGCTTATTATGCTTAAATAGTCAGCGTTGGCCTATGGGTCAATCTGGTTAAAAATCAGACTGGTGACAGTGTTCATTCCTCTGGCTGTCACTTACCTGGCGGTAACTACTCCACGTAACATCCGTCTTTTGCCCCCACACCGGCAATCAGGTACACCGAACCAAATTCCCCTCTGGAATAGCCGTTCGGCCGTTTTTTCCAGGTAATTTAATATTTTGGTTCTTCGAGCAGAAATTACCAACTCAGTTCTTATCTTGAAGCGTCCAATCTTTTAATTGCCCCGAAAAAGCAAATTTTTCATTTACTTGATTAATGGTTATCCCGCAGATGCTTGCGACAACCACAATTATTACAGCTTTGCTATTGTGGTTCGCCTTGCAGCAGGGCAAACCCCGATTTTATAGGAGTAATTAAGATGTACGATTCATTTTCGACCCCCAACACGACCACGATGAAGATTGAAACGAGCCAATTAGCAAAAGCCCCTTTCGGCCGTGCGGTCGTAATCGGTGGAAGCATTGCTGGGCTGACAGCAGCTAGAATTTTGACCAATCATTTTGACAAGGTAACTGTCATTGAACGGGGTGAATTTGCCGACGGTCTGGACTTTCCTAAAGGCGTACCTCAGGCGCGTCACCCCCATATCCTCTTAATTCGAGGTCAGCAGATTCTTGAGGAGCTGTTCCCAGGCTTTGGGCAAGACTTGATTGATGGCGGCGCCGGAAGTTTGAACTTCGGCCGTGATTTGGAAATGCGGTTCCCTAACGGCTGGCTGCCTCATTATGAAACAGAGTTGCAAGCCACTGCCGCCAGCCGCCGCTTGCTAGACCATACTGTTTATCAACGCTTATCGGAAAATCCAAAAGTCATTTTCAAAGCTAACTGCAATGTTGTATCTATTTGTACCGATGATAACAACGAGCGCGTGATTGGCGTTCAAATTCACAATCGAGCTAACGGCCGTGTTGAAGACATCCCCGCTGAACTCATCGTTGATGCCAGCGGCCGTTCTTCTAAGGCGCCGGAATGGTTCCGACAAATTGGCATCGAACCACCAGCAGAACAAACCGTAAACGCGTTTCCTGGCTATGCCACCCGTATCTACGAAATTCCAGAAGATTTCGACCAGGATTGGAAAACGCTTTACATCATGCCGAACCCACCGCATGTCTCTCGCGGGGCCATTATCCTGCCCATGGAAGGCAACCGCTGGCATCTTTCGTTGCTGGGCATGAACCGTGACTATCCGCCAACTGATGAAGCAGGTTTTATGGAATTTGCCCGCTCTCTGGTTTCGCCCAAGATTTACGAGGCCATCAAAGATGCCAAACCCGTCACCCCCATTTATGGCTATCGTCGCGCCGCAAACAGGATGCGTCGTTACGAGAATATGGAACGTTACCTGGAAGGGTTTGTTGCAATGGGCGATGCTGTCTACGCCCTGAACCCCGTTTATGGACAAGGCATGACCCTGGCCGCTATTGCCAGCCAACTGCTCGACCAATGTTTAATTGAGCAAGCTGAGAATGAAAGCGAGAACGGATTTAGCGGTATGGCTAAGAAGTTTCAAACTCAGTTGGCGAAAGAGCTGGTTGCTCCCTGGCAGACGGCTACCAACGAAGATATGCGCTGGCCCGAAACTGAAGGCAAGCAGGAATTGGATGCTGCTTCTAAGTTTATCGGCCGTTACTTCAATATGGTGCTTAAGACGATGCCCCACAGCGTTAAGGTGACTAACACCTTCTACCAGGTTCAACATATGATTGCCGAGCCGACTATCCTGATGCGGCCGGACATCCTCTTCACTGTCTTGAAAACGAACCTGTCCCTTCGCTTTTCTCAATCATAAATGGGACAGCTTACAATGATACAGACTTTTGTTTTCTTGCACTATCGAAAACAAACATGGCTGAAGTTGCGAGAAAACAAAAGTCTTTCTTTTCCTTAGACCCAAAAAGAGCATTTTCAACGACTAAATACGTATAAAACAAATAGATTGATTATTTAGGAAGATATTTGATGAAACGAAAAGCAATTTTAATTTTGACGATTTTGATAATCCTTTTGGGACTGGTTGCCTGGCAGCCAGCAACGCCAATCTCTGTGGCTCAGCAATTTATTACTCAAGAATGCCAGGTGCAAACGCCCCCTACTACTAGCGCTGTTTCATTGGAAACGGCCGTTCCTTCCTGCTGGTTGGCTAACCAATTACCTTAGTCAGTTGCTAGTGAACAGTAACTGCCTACTGCAAACTTTCCCCTAACGTCGCTGATAAATCGAGAACTGAGCGATATTCGTATCTAGTTCATACTGTTCGTTTACGAAATCGTTTAACTCAGGGAAATCTCGCAAAGCAGCGGCCGAATCTGCTTCGGTTCCCGTTAGCCAGGGCTGAGCATCTCCATTTGCCACTAAAATTACCTGAGGGGGGGCGGCCGTTAATTCTGCGACCACCTGCTGTCGAAATTCCGGCCAAGCAAATTGGCCGTAGAGAGGAAAGTTATAGATGAAGCGAGAGGCGGTCTGTCGCTGTGCGAGGAAATAGATGCTGGGTTCAAAGGCCCAGATAAAAACCTCATCATCAGGCTGACTATGACTAAAGAGATAATCAGCCACTTCCAGATTGGCCCGTGATGAAAATACGGGCCAGCCATATGCCCCAAAGATATCCTGCTGATAATACTCTCTCAATGCCATTTCACCCTCGACGATTTCCATTAACGGCCGATAACGTTCTGACAAATCCCCATGATAATAGGGTGATGCCGAACTAAACATCATCAATCCCAATAATAGAGCCGCACTCCCCGCTATAACATATCGCGCCCCAGGCCATTGCTTAGTCAAAACGGCCGAAATTCTCTGGAAAAAATATGTCACGAATAGGGCTAAAGGAGCTAATAAGGGTAGAGCATGATAAGGATAGTATTTATTTTGAATAACCAGGTGGAGCAGGGCTGCGAAACCCCAGAATGGTATCAACCACAGGAGTCTATTTTTCGGCCGTTGAATCGCCATCACTAGAATGCCTAACCCTAATACGCCTAAGAACAGCTGTAGATATAATTGATTCTTGACAACCTGGGAGAAAATTTGCCAAGAGAAGGCGAGGTAATTGTCGGCGGTGACAAACCCGGCGTTATACTCCGGGATATAGCCTAACTGAATTTGTAAGAAGTCGTCTAATGCCCCTCGTACTGTAAGGCCAATGACAAAGAGCAGCAACGGTAGGGTGAATCCCGCAATGATGAGGATGATCGGCCGTTTTCTCCTCTCCTTGTTACCCAACCAATAAAGTAGCCCAAGGACAGGCAGCATTAATCCGATTGGGTATTTCAACAGCACGGCCAACCCAACTAGCAGACCGGCGCCGATCCAGGGCCAATTCCGAGTTCGATTGCCTGTTCGTCGCTCCCTGCCGATAGTTTCCTGAATAACCAATAGGACACTTAAGGTAATTGGGAAGTTGATGAAGCCGTCGGTCTGGGCTGTATGCCAGAAATCAGTGTGGTAGTAGGCGATGGTGTAGAAAACGGCCGTTAACAAGCCCCACCCCCACCACCGCCAGAGCGTCTTTCCAATGCCAAACAGACACAACGCTGCCCCCAACTGCCACAAAAAATCCAGTATTCGAATCGCGCTCATGTAAGGGCCAAAAATTATCGTGGCGGCTGCATGAAGCCAATGGGTCATTGGGGGTTTGACATTAAATACATCCTTATAAATTACCTCCCCATTCAAAAACGCTGCCCCAATGTAGGCATACTCTCCCTGGTCTTTGCCAAATGGAAATAGCAGCGTTGGCGCTCCCAAGACCAATACAACCAGAACAACCAGCCCAACCTGCCAAATCCAATCCCGATGCCGCCGATTTATCGGAGCATCCACTATCGCTTCTTCCATATGAGAAAGTGTATAGGCTCTATATGGTCACGGCAAGCAAGGGCAATTTCAGTCCGATTCGGGACAGTTCAAAAAACCCTATGATATTGACCCGATTTCGGTTAGAATACTTAGTAATAATTTAATTTTCGGTTATTCTTGGAAAACTACTGTCAACGTATATCCAAATATTCAGAAAATGCAGCGCAAAACCAAAATTAGCAAGTCTACTTAGGTAGACTTTTATAATGGTTTTGCCTCTTCAAACGAGGTGATTGGAATGGGCAATGATTTTGATTATGGTTACACTGGGGATCAAATTCATGATGAAAGTGAAGAAGATAGTCAAATAACCTTTATTGTGGGAGATACCAATTTTCACACGAAGGGTGTTGCATTCGAAACCCAACAGATGCGGGAGCAGGATAGGTTTGAACGTTTTTATCGCTCGGTCTTTATTGCTATTGAAAGACGGCCGACCGATCCAAACGTGGAAAAGGAAGAATTAAACTTTATCGCTGAAAACATCTTCAAAGAAGCATTAATCAATAATCCAGATAGCTATCGGCGATTGCGGCGATGGCTAAAGCAATTATTCTCCCTGGCCCCAGACGTTTTCCAAGTCTGCATAACGATTCTGAAAAATCCGAGTAATGGACTTTCTTCCGAAATTATGTCTTTAGCGGAAGAGGTTAGAAAAGAATGCGAACCGACAGACCAAATGGCGATGCCTCTTAATACCTATTTGGAAAAAGAGCTAATGGATCATGCTTTGCCACCAGCAGAGTCGGAACGGATGCGCAATGATTTGAATGATTTACAAGTAGCCGTAACGGCTGGAAATGTCCGGCCTGTTCGCCAACTTCTTGACGATCTGCTAACCGAACTTCCTGGGATGAGACAGCCCTTGCGAAACTGGTTAGCTGAATCGGCCGATGTACCCGCTGCAATAAAGGTCTTCGCCCGGAAATATCTTACCAATACAACAAAATAGCAACCACTTACAACATATTACTTGGGGATAACACATTCCTGGCGAGCCAATAAAAGTTTCTCAATAGAATTATCCTTTCCTGGAAAACGAGATGGCTGAGTATTCACTGCAACAAGAAATCGATGAACCTGAATCAGAAAACAATGACTTATCTCGGTTAAGACAATTCCAAGAGCGATTTCTAAGTACCGCCCGCAGGTTCATTAGAATCTTGCAGCTATTATTGGCTGTGGTTACGGCCTTCTTGGTCTGGATTTCGTTGATCGTCCTCCTACCAGCTATAGACCGTCAGCTTCTAACGAACAGCTTGAGAGGGGCTATCATCCTCATCGGCGGTTTTTTGCCAGCAATTATATTTGGCTATTTTCAAAGCCGTCGACAAATCCTTTTTGTCGAATATAAGCAAAATTTGCGCCGACTTGGTTTCATAGAAAACGCCCAAATTTACCGCAAAAAATTTGATGCCATCTACGGCAATACCGACTTATCAGATCGGGCCAGTATCTTATTTCAAACCCCTATCATCGTTGCCACGCTCTTATCGATTGTGGGTTGGATAATCGTCTTTTATCCACCTATCGAAGAGCTAAGCAGCCTAACCCCAAATGCGACAACCCTGGCCTATGGCTTCCTGGGTGCCTACGTTTTCGCCATTGGCTCCCTCGTTCGCCAATATGTTACGGACGATTTACAGCAACGGTATTATGCCAGTATCGTCTACCGTTACATTGCCATATTTGTTCTGTCTGGCTTAATAACCTTTATCTTCCCCGGCAATCCATCTGGCGCAATCCTATCCCTTGCCTTCACCTTTGGCTTTTTCCCCTCAATGGGCATTCGGTTGATCGTTCGGGTTGGTACAAATTTAATGAACTCCGTTTCACGAGCGCAGGTCGAAGGATTTGAAGACGAACATCCCTTACATCTCCTACAAGGCCCAAATGCCTACCATGAGGATAGGCTGCTATTAGAGGGCATCGAAAACATCCAGAATTTGGCTTGTGTCGATATCGTCGATCTAATGTTAAAAACGCGGTTCTCCGTTGAACAATTAGTTGATTGGATTGACCAATCCCTCCTTTATTTGCACACAGGTCGCGAATATTTACCCTATTTTCGGAGCAAAGGCGTTCGTACCGCCACCGATTTCATTGACATCTATGATTATAATGAGTCGGCCGATACGATAAACAAAATTGGATTATTAGATGCAGGAACCCCATTAACGCTTGGACAAATAACCAATATCGCCGTTGCCTTACGAAACGACCCCAATATGTATCATGTCCGCTATTGGCGTGACCACCAATTTGAATTACTTACTGAGGATATCGTCCTTACCAAAGAGGCCAATCTCAAATTTATGCGCGGCTTCCCAGAGGAAGCGATCACGCTCTACGATGAGCTTATTCGTCAATTTCCGAACTATAACCAGGGCCATTTTTATCGTGGCCTCGCCAATGCTGCGGCCAAAAAATATAATAAAGCCTCAGATGATTTCCGAACTGCCCTCGCACTAGCCGGGCCAAGCTGGGAGCTGGCTTCTTCCACGAGACTTGAATTAGGCAAAGCGCTTCAAAACTTGGGCCAGCTTGAAGAGGCGGCAGATGTTTATCAAGAGGCAGTCAACCTGGATGAAGGATTTGTTGAGGGTCATCTCGCTTATGCCGAGCTTCAACTATTCCTGAAACAATATCAAGATGCCATTGACCATTTGAAAGTCGCTGTCGAACAGAATTTTCGGAAAGCAGAATCTAGCGCTAATCTTGGTCTGGCCCAATTTGAGCAATGGAAAATCACGGATGTCCCTCCCCAAGAAAAAGAGCCTCTTCTTCTTGAGGCGCGGAAAAGCCTGGAACAAGCAATCAAATTAAAACCAGCCCTATTACCCGCTTACCTCAATCTTGCCTCCATCTTTGAAGTATTAGGCGATAAGGAAAAGGCAATTGACACCTTTACGGGTTTAATTGAACGGCCGGAGAGTGATACAGACCGACAAGCTGCCTATTTGGCTCGCTTGAAACGGGGCAATCTTTACTTTGAGTCAGATCAAAATCGGCTAGCTGTTGTCGATTATCAAGACGCTGTCAACCTGTCCCCTTCACCAGTCGGCTACTTTAATCTAGGTCAAGCTCATGCCCGAATCAACCAACCTGAATTGGCGCTTGATGCCTTCCAACATGCCGTTCACCTCAACAATAAATATCTGGAAGCCTATCAAAGAATGGGTGAAGTAGCGCTTCAAATCAAGAAATATAATGAAGCGATAGCAGCTTACAATCAGGAAATAAAATTGCATGAGGATGGTGGTAATTTAGCCGGTCAAATGATCGCCCACCTTAATTTGGGTCGTGCTTTTCGGCTTTCTGGCAACCGCTATCAAGAAGCCCAACGAGAGTTCAAGTTGGCGGCTAATCTATCGTCAAAATTAGGGGACGATTCTCTCTTCACCACCATCACCTATGAAATCGGCTTAACTCATTTCGAGGCAAATGAAATGGCTGAGGCGATCGATATTTTTGCCAACGCGGCCGAAATCTTCGATATTGATGGCGAAATTAGGCAAAGTGTCGAAGCTCGCATCTATCTAGCTCGGGCCTTAACCGCCCAGGGCAGAACCGTGGAAGCACAGAAAGAATTAGACCTGGCAGAGCAACAATTAGCAGACGAAGGCACTCAGTTAGACCCAACTAATCTGGAGGATATTCGCCTCAAAAATGAGATAGCCGCACTCAGGCCAAGCCCAAGACGCAATCCTTAACGTTTTCACAAAGCTCGGCCGTTACCTTAGCTTTCGTCTTATCAATATGAAACAATACTAACAATTGAGGCTTTCAAAAGATGAGTGGCTCTTTCCATGAGTCATTTCTAAAAGGAGCGTATTTATGAACGGTAATATAGAAAAAGCAACCCTCGGCGGCGGCTGTTTTTGGTGTGTCGAAGCTATCTATCAGGATGTCCAGGGCATCATCAAACTCGAATCAGGCTATGCTGGCGGCCATGTCCCCAACCCTACCTATAGGGCTATCTGTACCGGCACGACTGGACATGCGGAAGTCATCCAACTGACTTACGACCCCGACCAAATCTCATTTGAGGACATCCTTTATATTTTCTGGCGCACTCATGACCCAACAACCTTAAATCGTCAGGGTAATGATGTCGGTACCCAATACCGCTCGACTGTGATGTATCATGATGAGGAGCAAAGGGCGATTGCTGAACGTTCCAAGGCCGAAACCGATGCCAGCAATCTCTACTCATCTCCCATTGTCACTGAAATAGTTCCGCTCGATGTCTTCTATGTCGCTGAGGACTATCATCAAGACTATTATAAATCCAACCCTTACCAACCCTACTGTATGGCCGTCATTGACCCGAAAGTGAGAAAGTTTAGAAAGTCCTTCCAAGACAAGCTAAAAGCCAGCGTCTAATTTGTTTGTAGTATGGCAAATAAGCATATGAGGTTGGCGCCAACGGCAAACTCGCTCCCGTTTCGGTTCCGACTCATCAACAATATCGGCCGTTTCCTTCGCTCCACCGGATTAGATCTTCTCCATTTCGATGAAGAACGCCTTTGCAGGACGGCCGTTCGCCAAACAGGTCTGACCGACTTTGGAGACGACTATTTTCGGGTGGGGCTGCGAAAGTTGGTTGAGTCCCTCGAACAAGAAGCCGAGTTAAATTTTATCGGCCGCTTCGGAATGAGAGAGGCCATCGTCCAACAGTTGGCTAACCGCCTCAAGTTGGTAGAGATGGAGAAACAAGCGCCGGAGCTGTTTCAACGGCCGTTACAATCGCCCCTCATCGTCCTCGGTATCCCCCGTTCTGGCACAACCCTTTTACACCGACTATTGGCCCTAGACCCCGCAGGTCGAGCCATTCCCCTTTGGGAGCTTAGTTCTCCCTTGCCAGCGGGTAACGGTGCTAATTTACTATCTGATTCGGCCGACCGGGCTAAACGCTTGAAGAAGATGGAAAGACAGGTAAAAATTCGCCTCAGCCTCAACGAAGACATTGACAAAAAGCATTTTATCCGAGCCGATTCGCCCGAAGAGTGCATGTTCATGCTCGGTCAAACCTTCCAGACGATGCTTTATTGGGTCACTGCTCCCGTTTACAGCTATGCTGAATGGTACGGCCGTCAGGAGCGACACAAAAAGTACCAGGACTATCGTCGTTTGCTCCACATCCTTCAGGCAGTAGACCCTACGAAGCGCTTGACCCTAAAGGCTCCAGCCCACACTGGCGCGGTTGCCGACATCTTAGAAAATGTGCCAGAAGCCTGTATTGTCCAAACCCACCGCGACCCGGTGGCCTGCACCAACAGTCTAAACAGTCTCTTCGCAACCACCCAAAGCGTCGTCACAGAAAAGCATGACATCAAACGGATGGCGGCCACTAATCTCGACTTTTTAGAAGTTGAAATGGCTAGGAACAAAGTGGGGCGGGAAAGATTTCCAGGAAAGGTGCTGGATATCCAATATACTCATTTAGTAGCAGATGCCATTGGCGCGGTTAAGAAGATTTACGACCATTTCGAGCTGCCCTGGACGGCCGTGTTTGAACAAGCAATCGTGGAATATCTGGCCGAAAACCCCAAAGGCAAACACGGCCGTCATAGCTATAATTCGGCCGACTGTGGTCTTACAGACGAAATCATCCGAGAACGTTTCGCTCCGTACGCTATCAAACTTCTCCAATAGGATAGTTCTCGGAAAGGAGCGCCACACGATATGGGTATAGTTCGCTTTTGAAAACGCCACCAACTACGGCCGGGTCTTGAGCCACAAATGCCGCCGCCGCTTCCTCCGATTCCGCCCGAAAGATTACAATTCCAAATGAAGAAGGGTCGGTATTTTGAGTACGGCCAGCCATAAAGACAATGCCCTTTTCACTGTGTTCCTTCAGCCAAGCGAAATGTTGGCCGACTAGTTCCCCCTCTTCGGCCGTTGGCCCTTCCGTAAGCATCTCAGTCCGGGTTGGTTGTATCTTATATAAAAATTCAGCCATTATTTATTCTCCAAACTAATTTGATTGCCATCGTCCTTTAGCTATCATTGCCTCTTTCACCCGTTCATAGGCAATTTCGTAAGCAACACGACGTGGCGGCACGTCTTTTTTCTGCGCTCGTTCTAGGACCTCGGCCATTGCTTTCCTTATTTTTTGCCTGGTCAGTTCTTTTGCCGTCTCAATAGTGCCATTCGCATACTCCACATAAGCTGAAATGCTGCCACCGCCATTTGCCGCAAAATCTGGCAGGTGCAGTACGCCCATTTTGTGTAACAAAGCATCAACCTTGTCTTGTTCGGCTGCAATAATAGGGTTGTTTGCCGCCTCAACCAACACCTTGGCCTGAATTCGGTCAACATTATTTAAGCCAATGACATTTCCCATTGCAGCAGGCACAACATAATCCACTGCCAAAAATAGCTCTTCACCGCCAGCTAATTTTTCCCCATCTTCATACAAAGCGACACTGCGCTGTGCCACATTGTCATCTTCTCCCCAAACCAGGCGGGTCAATTTTTCAACATCAATGCCATCTGAATTGTATATCGCAAACGGCCGTGCCTCATTCGCTGGTTTGTTCGAGACAGCCACGATTTTTGCCCCATATCCCGCTGCATAGCGGGCAATTGCCTTCCCCATCGCCCCAAAGCCCTGAATAGCCACCGTTGCTCCCTTCAATGGTGGCGCGCCGAAGTTGCTGGCTGCATCTATCGCTTCAACAACGCCTAGCCCCGCAATGCCTTCATCATCATAAGGAATGCCCCCTAAAAAGGCAGGTTTACCAGTAGATACACGGGGATTATTGCCCAATTCATCAACCACCAGAGCGGCGTCCGGTTCCCGCAGACCGACATCCAATCCAAATCCATACTCATCTGGAATTATGTTTCTCAATGCCCTGGCATACGCCCTGATAATGGCTTCGCGGTTGTCATCATTCGGGTCGGCTACGATAGCTCCTTTGGCCCCGCCTAATGGTAAGTCTGCCATTGCCGTCTTGAGCGTCATGGTTCGAGCCAGTCGAACCGTTTCTTCTAAGGTCACATTAGGATTCATCCGCACCCCACCTTTACCCATGCCGCGAGCCGAGTTATCAATAACCAGATAGCCTAGCATACCAGTCCGCGTATCATGAACAACCAGAATTTTCTCAGGCCCATATTCGTCATACTCGATTTCGTAATCTATTTTCATCTTAGATGGTTCTCCTCCTGTCAATTTAGACCATTCGAAGATAAGCAATGAAATGAGCGGTCGTTTCAAAACCAAGCTCATTATAAATGGCGGCCGTTTCTGGCGAGTCGCCCCATGATTGCAATTCAACCGCATTTTCGCTGTGGCTTTGTTGATATTGAAGGGCTGCCGCTACCAACGGCCGTTGCAACTCAAGGTGGCGATATCGTGGCACAACCCCTGGAGCGTCTAACACATCCACCTTCTGGCCTTGCTCATCTTCCTTATCATCAAACAAAATCGATACATAACCGGCCGCAGCGCCATCGGGTGCGAAGGCCACAAAAACCCCTTCCGGCTTAAAATAGGCAAGAAATGAGGTGACGGCCGTTTCGGCCGTCGTTGGCCGTTCATTCTGCCCGTGTCCCCACATATCAATAAACGAATTCAAAGCATCAGCCAGCAGTTGGGGATCATTGAACTCAGGATAACGCCGAATGGTAAATCCCTCTGGCCATTTTGGTTGACTAACACTCAGTCTTGCTTCGCGTCTCATAATCCAAGAATGACCAACCGTTTTAAAATCATACTTCTTTAGGAACGCATTCGATGCTGAATTATTGTTGTTGGCATCAATTGCCAATTGGGTTGCGCCTCGAGCTTGTGTTCGGCCAATTACATTCTCCAACAAACGCTTCCCAAGCCCTTTTCGTCGCCACTGTGGGTCAACGGCCACCAGGCCATAACAACGAACGGCCGTCTGAGCATAGGTCGAGCCATAGCCAATCAACTCATCTGGCTGGTCTGGGTGAACAACCACCCAACAATCATTTTCCGGCTCAAAATTTGGCCAGCCGAGCATATCACGCAAAGCGGCTTCAGAAGGGTCTTCTCCATTTTGATCATGAATCTCAATACGGGTTAGTAAGCGAGACAGGGCAGGTAAATATTGATCGGGCAAATAAGGTGTCATGATAAAATTTTCCATATGAAAATTCTAACCAACCCCCCAAATACTGCAAGGCTGCCCCCGAATACCAAGAGGTTATCGGTTGCCGATAAGCGATACAAACCCGGCTTGTTCAAAATGTTTATCGGCCGTTAACGCCTCATAAAGTCCTCGTTGTCGCATAATTACAAACGAAGCACAATCTGTCAGTCCCCAGCCCTTATCCAGACGGGATTGATAAAAAGCAATCGTCTCTCGAAACAGCTCCTGGTCAATATGAACAATTTCAATCTGTTTGTCCGCCAGAACCTGGTACATGGTTGCAATCGCCAACTGCCGGTGGGGTGGTTTAGCCAGGGCATTGCCTAACTCAAAAAGAACGGCTTCACTTGTAACAAAGGGTGGTTTGACTGTTGCTGCGGCCGTTTTTGCGGCTCGATGATATTTGTCCCGGCTATTGACCAGCGCCAGAAAGTAACTGGTGTCAATGAAAACGGCCGATTTCACGACTTATCCACGCCATAAAGGTAATGGTCATGTTGTTCAGCTAAATCATCCACCCCTAAATCCTGGGCCATATTTGCCAGAGCCGAAAACGCACCTCGCTCTTCCCCAATGTTATGGGACGGCCGACTTTGGTTATATCTAGAAGCCTCTGATTTTAGGCTATTCAATTCTTCTAAGAGCGCTTCATAGGCTTCAAAGTCAACTAGAACGGCGGCAGGACGGCCGTGTTGAGTAATATAAACAGCGCCACCTTCCCGCACAGTTCTAACAACCTTGCCGGCCTCACGTCTCAAATCGCTAATTGGCACAATATTTGTAGTCATATTTAGCCCCTTTTGTATAAAATACACCATATAATGCATCAAAAACTGTGTAATTTTATCATTTTTTCAAATTTTGTCAATTTTTCTGATTAATGGGGAGCGCAACCTACCCGCTCGTCAGCGGCCATTAGGGTAGTTGCCCTTCATCAAAAAAACGACGGCCACCCGTTATGATGAAACAGGAGCTGGGGTTGAAGCCTGGTCTTAGTTTTTGGCCCCAGTTTCCCGCTTTTTGATTTTCATCGACCCATACCGATGGGCGTAAACTTGAGTAAACTCGGCCCCGAAGACAAATATCTGAGCCCCATTATAAACGATAAATAGCAGCACTACTAATGACCCGGCCGCACCATAGGCTGCCCCGAAACTGCTGAGAATCAAATAAATCCGCAAGCCCGCCAAAACTATACCAGTTAGAAATGTCGTCAACAGGGACCCCCACCAAACATCTCGCCAGCTTATCTTTACATTCGGCACAATTCGATAGAGCATGCCAATCATAAAAACAATTATCACGAATGGAATTGCATATTCAAAAATAAAAGAGATTTTCGGGGCAGGTGGGATAATCAGAGCAATGACGCCTGTCACGACCCTGGCCATTGTATTCATCGCAACGGCCGTAATCAGCAAGACGCCAACCAGCAGCACCAGCCCAAAAGACAACAAGTTAACTTTCAGAAAGTGGGTAAGTCCACCCAAATCCTCAACATTTACTCCCCAAACTGTATTCAATGCCCGTTTCATCTGCCGAAAGACATTTGACGCCCCGTAGATCATCACGCCAATACTAACGATTGTAGCGAAAAGGCCGGTTGAACCTTGACCAAAATCCTGGATGAGTGACCGAACAAACTCTGAAACCTCCACTCCGGCTACCAAACGGATTCGCAATACTAACAGCAGTTGAACATTGGTATCGCTCAAAAATCGTTCTGCCAAAGCAATGGTGATGACCATTAAGGGCGCTAACGAAAAAAGGGTGTAATAGGCTAGAGCCGCTGCTAACATCGACCCCCGATCAACCGTATACTGCTTCCCCGCATCTTTTAGCAAAGAAATGAAAATTTTTAGATATTTCATTCTATGCTTAGCCAATCTGCTAACGGCCGTTCAACGGTATAGCCATATGCCGCCGCCAATAGTTCAATTGGGTGAACGGCAGGTTTGTCCGTTGCCCGACTAATTTGCCAACGACAAGTCTCACTATCACACACGACCAAAGGCCCATCAACCTCATCTACAAACTCAAATAACGGCCGTCCCACATCCATCGCAATTTGATACTTCTCGCTCTTATAACCATAGGTTCCGGCAATCCCACAACATGCCGCCTGACTTTCAACAATCTCCAATTGAGGGATTAACGCCATAATCTCAACGCTGGGTCGCCCAAGTCGATGAGCCTTGAATTGACAAGGAGCGTGGTAGGGTAATCTGAGCGGAATCGACCGTAATCCCTCCGTCTTTAAGGCTCCCTCCGCCAGCAACAGCGTCAGAAATTCGTGAATGTCGAAGGTATTGGCTGCCAATAGCTGGGAGTCTGGGCTGTAAGCATCTAATAGTTCTGGCGCTTCTTCTTTCAAAGTCAATGTACAGCTAGTTGAGGTGCCAACAACGATGTAACCCGCCTTCACATAGCTAGCCAGACTACCAACGTTCCTTTCATGATAGCCTCGTGCTGCCTCAAATTCCCCATTTGACAATAAAGGTAAGCCGCAGCAGTTTTGTTTTGGTGCAACAACCTCAAAACCATTGGCTTCTAAGACATAAACGGCCGCTTTGCCCACCCTAGATTCATAATATTCGGTTGAACAGCCATGAAAAAAAACAATCGGATACTTGGCGTTGTCTGGCTTCGGCCGTTTATTCAACCAACGGCTAAATCGTTCTCTTGAAAAGCTTGGAAGGGCGGCCTCAGCTTTAATGCCTAATACCTTCTCGCCCAACCAGCCCCCGATCGGATTTTGCAAGGCCATATTTGCTAGCGGAGCCACCGGCCCGCTGATTTTGCCTAAGAGTTCTGGCCGGGCCAACAGATTATTCCGCAATTTGTTCCGTCCAGATTGTTGGCCCTGCTGCACCATTATGGCCCTGGCTCTGGCGTTTATCTCGGCAATCCGCACGCCGGTTGGGCAGACCATATTACAGACCCGACAGCCGCTGCAATAATCCACTGAATGGTCGGCCGTATCCTGCATGGGTTGACGAAAACGGCCGCTCTGGGGCGCTTCATACTTTGGCCCCGGAAACAAATCTGTAACCGTCGTCACAGGACAGGCTGTTACACAAATGTTGCACTTAATACAAGCGTCCAACGACATCTCAACTGGCTTGTGGTCCTTAATTTCAATAAATGGATCGGATTCCCAAACCTTACGTGCGCTCATATCATTCCTTTATCAACATTCGCAGTTTGCCAAAACCAGTCGCTGTCTACTGTTTATTTCTTAAAGTTAACGATGGCTAACTGCTATCCTACAAACGGCCGTAGGCTCGAAACATCCGCAGCTTGTTCACTATCAGATAGCCCTTCCAATCGCTTTCAGCTGCATTCCAGGCTGCCTGGTCAATGGGTGACCAATCCCAGCCCAGCGGCCAACTGCCATTTGCAAGTTGCCCGTCAATTTCAATATCCAAATTCTTGTGAACCAACTCACTGTCGATGAAATCACTTAAGGCTGAATCCGGCATTGGGGCCACCACTAATGGCTTAAATACTTCTCCAGAATCCCACTTTTCAGGATTCATATCAAGGCTGCCACTAATTAATTGCACCAGCTTCTTTACAATCTGCTCTTTTTCATTCTGTGGCAAACCCTCAGCGTCGGCCAGACCTAGATAACATTCAAAATCATGGTGGCCGATGTTATCAGTGTATGTCGTGAGCATCTCTAAAACGGCCGCTTTCACCTTTGCCAAAAAATTCGCCTGGACCAAAGGTGAATAATGTTGCAAATGTCCGGCAATGGCCGCCCTTGGGTTCACCAAAAAGTTGCCGAAATTTTTGGCCGAATCAGCATAACTCCACCACCAAGCATGGGGCGCATCCTCAACCTCTGGCGGGATGATGGGCCAAACCCCTTTCTCATTATCATAACTATCGAGGAGAAATTGAACACCAAGCTGAACGATTGATTTACGGGCTGAAGCGCCAACCTCCCGTAAAATACCAAACCCCGAAGAGGTAGCGATGACAGAGGAGGCTTCTGTCCGTAAATCCGGCTCCAGCCCCCAGCCGAAACCACCATCCTCATTTTGGAAAGCAGCCAGCGCCTCCAAAACGGCCGCCTGGCTGCCATCTTCAAAATGAAACTCAAATCGGCGCTGGTCTAAGTCACGGCCGTTTGTATATAGATATTCTTTAGCCTTCTCAAATGCTTCTTGACTGAGCGTTTTCATCCTTAAATTTCCTCTGGCGCTGCCACCGTTTTCTCATCCTGTACATTGCCTGTGTTCAACGTGCCAGCAGGCTCAAAAAGCATCACCCAACATTCCTCTTCAGCCACAGGACGATGTTCAACCCCATGAGGGACAACCAAAAACTCGCCCTTTTCTAAAACAATATCCTGCTCCCTGAATTGAATAACCAGTTGGCCTTTCAATACCAAGAACAGCTCATCTTTCACATCATGGTGGTGCCAAACAAACTCCCCCTTTAGTTTTACAACCTTTACATGCTGATTGTTTAACTCCCCCACAATTCGCGGATGCCAGTAATCATCGAACTTAGCAAATTTCTCTGACAAATTAACTTTTTCCATACTCATATTTTATCAGAGAAAGTGCCATAAAGGAAAAGCCAGACTTCTAAGCAATGAACTACTGTTCTTTATAGCCTATGTGAGAAGTCTGGCTTTTTTTGCGTTTAATCTACGGCCGAAAAACCGCAGGCATATAATTAGCATAATGGATCGTGACTATCGTTGAAGCCGTTAGGCTATTAAATGAGTTCGTTGCGGTGACAACGGCCGTATACACCCCCACCGCCGGATAAATGTGGCTGGTTATCCCACCCGTACCTGTTAGCCCATCCCCAAAAGCCCAGGTATAGGTTTCATTGCCGCCGCCACTAATCATTGTCGCCAATGTTGTTTCTCGTCCCAACGTCGTTGGCCCATCATTGGTCGCCGTCAATGCTGTAATTGGTCCCTCAACGATTACCAATGCCGTATCCGTTGAGGTAACAACATCTGTTGGTCCGGGATTAAACGCTCTCCAGGTTGCCGAATTAACAGTTGTTTGAGTGATATTGACCCCAATTGTAAACCAGGCCGTCGCCCCAGGAATTAGAGCGAATGGGAAACTTGGGCCAATCAATGTTCCAATCTGATCGTCCACCACTGTATGCAACGTCATGGTTACATCACCCACATTGCCCACAAAGTAGCAATAATAAACTGTGCCACCTCCGGCTGGCAGGGTATAAGTTTCGCTAGAGGCACAGGTTTGGGGGTTTGTATCCACCGTTTTCGTCAGAATGATAGCTGGCCCGCCCCCTAATTCATTTACCGCCATTCTTTCTCCCTGATATATTGTCGGCCCACAGTCAATGCATGTTGCATCTTCCCCATCTGTCTTTTCAACGGCCGTGACGGTCCCAACCATGAGAAGGTATAAAAACAAGACTGGAACCAAAAAACATCCAATTATCAATATAACTCGTTTCATAATCTTTCTCCATTAAGGTAATTGATTGTTGCATAAAGTTGATTTTTACATCATATTGAAACTACGAAGCGTTCATAATCATTTCAGCCGCTTTTTCGCCGATCATAATGGCAGGGGTTGCCATTGATGATGGTGGGCATGATGGAGACATCGGCCACGCGCAGCCCTTCTAAACCGAAAACGCGCAGTTGAGGATCGACGACGGCTTGGGAATCAACTTTGAGGGATTGCCCCATTTTGCAGGTTCCGACGGGATGATAGATGGTGGTGGCGGTTTGGCGGATGTAATCGCGGAGTTCGTTGTCGGCCGTTATTTCTGGATGAGGGGCGATAACTTGATGAACAAAGGGTTGGAAGGCGTTGGTTTGTATAATTTCACGGGCTTGCTTAACACCGTATAGCAGGAGTTCGACATCTCTTTCGTTGGAGAGATAGTTTGGCTGAATGGTAGGATGTGCAAGGGGATCGGGCGTGCGGAGTTCAATGTAACCCCGGCTTTCGGGCAGGAGCAGACCGGGCCAGATGGTAAAGGCGTGGGGATAATGTTCTGGGTCGGCCAGTTCTGGTCGGCTCGAAGGGGAGAAATGGTATTGGAGGTCGGGCATAGGCAGGTTGGGGTCGGTTCGGATAAAGCCTCCAGCTTCGGGGCCGTTGGAAGTGAGGTCGCCCTTTTGGAAGTGACGGTATTCAATTTCAGCGGCTGCGCTGTGCGGTTTGAGGCTGACTGGCTCTCTAGCCGCAACGGCAACTGGCACATCAAGGTGGTCTTGCAGATTTTGGCCGACACCGGGCAGGTCAACCAAGACGGGGATACCCATTGTTTGGAGGTGGTCGCCGGGGCCAATGCCAGATAGGAGTAGGAGTTGGGGGGAGTTGATGGCGCCACCGCACAGAATGACTTCGCGGCGAGCATTGGCTTGTTGGGGTCGGCCGTTTTGGGTGTAAGCGATACCGGAGACGCGATTGTTGTCAAAAAGTAGACGAGTGGCCTGGGCTTGAGTTTTGACGGTGAGGTTGGGGCGGTCGAGGACGGGATGGAGGAAGGCGACGGCGCTGCTGCAACGATGGCCGTCTTTTTGGGTTAGCTGGTAGAAGCCAATGCCTTCTTGGGTTCGGCCGTTGAAATCGTCGTTGGCTGGCAAGCCAATTTCCAGGGCCGCGTCGATGAAGGCTGAGGAAAGCGGGTTCAGGTCACGGGGATCGGCGACGTGGAGAGAGCCATCAAATCCATGCAAGCCCTGTGCGCTATCAGCAATTTCACGACATTGGCGTTGCGACTTTCTGAAAAGCGGGAGAAGGTCGTCAAATGACCAACCGTCGTTGCCGAGGGCGGCCCAACTGTCATAGCATTGACGGTGGCCGCGAATGTAGACCATGGCGTTGATGCTGCTGCTGCCGCCAAGCACTTTGCCGCGCGGCCAGTCGATTTGACGGCCCTGGAGGCAAGGTTGGGGTTCTGTTTGGTAGTTCCAGTCGGATTGGCCTCCTTGGAGGCTCCAGCCTAACAAGGGGACTTGGTATTCACGGCCGTTGTCTGGCCCGCCTGCTTCCAGCAGGAGAACGGTGTTGTTCGGGTCTTCACTGAGACGATTTGCCAATACGCATCCGGCGGAACCGGCCCCAACTATAATATAATCGTACATGGCGAATTCCTTTAATTGACTATGATATTGAAGATTTTAGTGCAACGGAGCTAAACGGCAAGGAAATGTCATTCGCTAAAGAGAAAGTTGAGCATCCTTCAAGTGGAAGATGAATTGCATGGATATGAATGTTTTGAGGATTGGCTCGCAGGGGTTGTTATTGAGGATTAGGGAGCGGCTCTGGAAAGCGTTCTACAGGTATTGTTAATCAATACGCTCACCCCTAGCCAATCTTAACTCGATGACTAAGCGTTGGCTAAGGGTGAGTGTAATCAATCAGCGAGGAAAACCCCGCACTTTACAACTATTTAGATGGAAAGCTCTTTTTCCAAGCCCATTAATTTGTGGCGGGCCAGACCCAGATTCGAATTGGCACGATTCAAGGCAACGTAAATAAAGAGATTTGGATGATCGTCCATAAGGCGAATGAGATGATATTGTTCAGATAAGGTAATCAATATATCTTCAATGCCGCCTTTCAATTTAAGGTCTTTCATAACGCTCATTTTGGAGCGAACGACATTGGTGTTGCCAGCGGCAGCCAGGTCAATGTTCATCCCGTTACCAATGGTTCCGAGTGTTAAACCACTTTCCCAATCTACCAGTGCAGCAGCAACCGCACCATCGATGTTCATTATTGCTTCTAAAGTTTGATTAAGATTAGCCATTTTTATATTTTCCTCTTTTTGGGCGACCATTCCTTTAATAACGGCCGCATCTGATTCTGATAAAATTGATAAAATATCTTCTAAGGATTCGTCTTCAAATTCTTCTGGTTTATCGGCTTGGCCTTCATCAATCTGCCGAAGCCCTTCCATCAATAAGAAATCCCAATTTTTTTGAATAGTTTCGGCAGGTGGCATAATTCCTTTCTTTACTTGGAATCTGCCGCTTTGCCATTTCAACAATTCATAAACTGCCTCCTCGCCAATAAGGTCGTATTTTCCTGGTTCTTCAAGTTCTGCATGACAAATCTGTCCATAATCAAAATAAATTCGGCCGATTTGATGACCATGATCTAATTGAATAAGCGCTTGAGCGCCTTCCTGAGCAATGAACTGAACCAAAGTTGGTAAATTCATTACTTCTAAATTGCCTTCTATGTCCATTATTACCGCTCTATTGCCTGTTGAATAGCATCAGCCGTTCGTGATAGCAGACGTTTATACGCTACCTCTTTTTTAAATATTGAGGCGATGATTAAAGATGTGTCATTGGCAACAAACGGCCAGCAAACTAAGAGCGAATTGTTACCCATGCGAATAGTGATTTCCTGGGTGTCCTTTTTGCGGCCCAGAATCGCGCTGGCTTGTTGGGCTGAGGCGATTAGAAAGCTGGCGACCGCAGCAGTTTGTTCGACTGCTTGCCCATTAACTGCAAGACCATCTTCTGTGCAAAGTACGGCCGATTCAACATTAGGCTCTCTTTGTAAGTTAGCTAAAACGGCCGATATTAGCTTGGCTTTGTCAGATATGCGGCTATCTACAATCATCCCAGCCCTATTGCCTCACTAAACAAATCATCTAACTGCTGCCGCAAAGCGTCATTGAACCCTTTATCTAATTCTTCAGTTACTTCGTCATTTTCCCGCATCCGTTTTGCGGCTTTCACTAAAGCTAAAAGCTCTTGTTGGGTTTGTTGAGCAAAAATTCGTACAAGTCCTAAAGTTGTCTGTTGCGTAAAGGCGACAATTAACAGGAGTTCTACGTCAACTTTCAAAATGTAAAGACTAGCCAGCCTGCCTTCTAAGAGTTGGTGATGAAAACTGTCACTTAAGCCTAGAAAATGACCAATTTCGATGCCGGCAGCCATACTACCAGCAGCTAAGGCTGCTAATCCAGTGCTTTGGGTGGCCGACAGGCGACCGCGATATAATATGAGTTGTCCGCTTACATCTGATAACATGACCATAGGGGCAGCAACTTGGTCAGCTAAACGTAAGAGACATTTATCAATTTTGCGTAACTGAACCCGGTTGAAGACAAGCGGTTTGTCGTGAAGCTTAATTGACATCTTTGTAAAACTACACCTGGGCTATTACAAGGTTGATGATGCTTTTCAATGTCTCAACGATGCCTTTATCTTCTGTTGCTACTGCTGGAATAATCGGAGCTGAAGATATTTGGAGGAATCGTCCTAACAAGGCCGTATCAACGGCATCGGACATATCCTGTTTGTTACACTGCAACACAAAAGGAACTTCCGATAGTGAGGTGCCAAGCTCGACCAAATGTCGCTGCATATCTTGAATAGCGCGTCTATTGACGGCTAACCGTTTCACAGAAGAATCGGCAACAAAGACTAAGCCATCTACATCTTTCAATAAGAGCTTTCGGGTCGCTTCGTAATAAGTTTGTCCAGGAACTGTGTAGAGCTTGAACTTAGGTTTCAGGCCTTTGATTTCGTTTAATTCCATTTGCATAAAATCAAAGAAGAGCGTGCGGTCATCGCGGGTCTTCACTGAGACCAAATTGGTTCGATTTTGTTCTGGCACCAGTTTATGAATCTGTTCTAAGTTAGTTGTCTTGCCACTTAATGGTGGCCCATAGTAGACAAGTTTGAGATGTAACTCACGTTGGTTCCAGTTGATAAACATAAGCTATTCTTATGCTCCCTGACTGAATGAACCACTAAATAAGTTGTCCAAATCCGCGTTGACCGATTGTGAGAACTCATCATCTAAAGATTCCATTGAGGGTAGCTTTTCGACTGCTAATAGTGGCATTAAATTGTCTACTAATTTGCCGACATAGAAGCGAATGATGCCTTGCTTGCTTTCTCGGCCGAATATAATGGCTAAGAGAAAGTTGCTGTCTATTCCGTAGGCATAAATGTTATAATTTGGCCCTTCATGGTAGCTTCGCTTGAAAACAGATTTGTTGCCGAGTAAACGGGCAAGCTCAACGCCCGCCAAAAAGTTGGCGGCAACCAATGCACTGATGCCATTTGTGTCGAGGTCGGCCGTGTCTCCGGCTGTTTCGATTACATGTCCGCTGTTGCTGAGTACTAATACACAGCGAGCGCCAGTATTTGTCCTAAACTGTTTTAAGCAGTCAGAAAGGACTTTCTTGGACCTTTTTTGGATGATTGGGGGTGGTGCTTTTATCTGTCTTTGAGTTTTGGTTACAGCCGTCTTAACAATTTGCCTTATTTGTGCAATTTCAAAGGGTTTGTCTAAATAGGCTTCTAATTGCAACCCTTTTACGAGGTCCCGGCGAAAGTCTTCAGTACCATGACCAGACATGAGTATAACGAGCGTCTCAGGACAAATTTGTTGGATTTTTTGAACGAGCGTTGAGCCATTCATGCCTGGCATTTGGTAGTCGGTGATGACTAAAGCATATTCAATTTGTCGAATTCTATTAATAGCTTCTTGCCCTGAATTCGCAGTATCTACGATATATTGTTTGCCTAATTTGCGTAATCCGGTTGCCAGGGTGAGGGTCATATTTGGTTCATCATCAACAATCAGAACACGTATGGGATTCGGCGATTTCACTCAATTCCTTCCTGGCATTTTTCGGTACAACTTTTAAGACAATTAACTGGTTCCAAGCCCTATTAATTTTTCCGACTGAATAACTTGGTCACTATATATTGGTGAAATAAGTATAGCTATTAATGCGGCCGTTTTGTGTGGGAAAACTGTGACAGCAATGTGACAAGCCCATGACAAGGGTTTTTATGGTATAGAGGCAAGGCAAAATATGCCTGAAATAACTCTTGGTTTTAGGCGTGTTTCCTGATATTCGTTTGATTTATCGTTAGGAGTTTCTGTTCTTGACAGTTCGTGAGTTCGGTTGCCGGAATGACAAATTATGGATAGTACCCATCTATCAATTATTAGGTTTCTTGAAAGGATGTCGGGTAATCGACTCTAGGAAAACTTAAAGAATGGGGTGAAAAAGCGCCAAATGATACCGGTAGGGGCTTCGTAGGCGCCTATGTCGAAAGCCGGAATGTTGTTGCTGTCAACGTTGTTTAGCTCTCCATTCATTTTCTAACATAGCATAAATGAGTTCATCGCCCCATTCGCCTTTGAAGATTTCGTTGTGGATGAAGTGGGCTTCGCGGCGCATGCCAAGGCGTTCCATTAGTTTATAGGAGCTGGTGTTTCGGGGGTCGCAGCGAGCGTAGATGCGGTGGAAATTGAATGTTTCAAAGCCAAGCTTTAGCATGAGCTGGGCTGCTTCGGTGGCGTAGCCTTTGCTATGATAAGCGGGGTTGAAGACATAGCCTAGTTCGCCCTGGCGGAATTCAACGCTGCGATTGAAGAGGAGGACATCACCGATTAGTTTGCTGGTTTCTTTTAAGACAACGGCTAGATTGAGAATAGAATTTTCTCCTTTGAGGGAGATTCTTTCTTTTTTCTGGACGAGGGCGTTGCGGGTCTCCTGGAGGTTTTTACTTCCCCAGGGTAGATAGCGGGTGACATCTGGTTGTTTATAGTATTCGTAGAGGTCGGTGAGGTCAACGTCGTCAAATGGGCGAAGGTATAGACGGTCAGTTTCTATCGGGTAGGTGAGGGATTTTTTAGTTGGCATAAAGGTTATTCGGCCGTTTCGCGCCATTCATCGACAGCACGACAGATTCTTTCGAGCGCTTCTTGGAGGATGTGGCGGGGGCAAGCAAAGTTGAGGCGCATGAAGGCGTTGCCTTCGTCCCCAAACATATTACCCTCTTCAAGATAGACGTTGGCTTGCTCTGTGAAGAAGTTATGGAGTTCATCGACTTCCATGTTTAGGGCGGTGCAATCGAGCCAGGCAAGATAAGTGCCTTCTGGTTTTACTAATTTGATTTCTGGGATGTGGGTTTCAAAATAGTCTGCCATGAAATTACAATTATCTGTTAGATAAACTAACACTTGCCGGAGCCAATTTTCGCCGTCTTCATAGGCGGCTTGGAGGGCTATTTGGCCTAGAAAGTTGAGGCTATAGCCCATTGTGCTGGTTTGAAGTTGGGTTTGGAAACGGCCGTGCTTTTCTGGGTCGAATATAATGATGTTTGATGTTTTTAATCCCGCCAGGCTGAAGGTTTTGCTGCCTGCGGTGCAGATTACGGCGTTTTGGGTGAATTCTGGGCCGAGGGTGGCATAGCTGGTGAAGGTATTACTGTTAAGCATTAAGTCGCAGTGGACTTCATCGGAAATGACAAGGACGTTGTTTTGGTTGCAGATTTCACCCAGGCGGCGCAGTTCTTCAGATGTCCAAACTCGCCCGATTGGGTTATGAGGGCTGCAAATAATTGCCATTTTCACCTTGGGGTCTTGGGTTTTTTGGGCCAGGTCGTCGAAGTCTATTGTGAAACGGCCGTTTTCATAGATCAAGGGGTTTTTAACAACGACCCGCTCATTGTTTTCGATTGAGCTATAGAAAGGAAAATAAACAGGCGTTTGAATGAGGATACCATCGCCTGGCTCGGTAAAGGTTTGGATGAGTTGAACAAGGCCGGGAACGACACCAGGGGTAATCGAGAAATCTTCGGCTTTTATGGTGTAGTTGTAATGGCGTTGAATCCAATCGATAACGGCCGAATCGTATGCTTCAGTTCGATTAGTGTAGCCAAATGCCCCGCTTTTTGCTCGATTGACAAGGGCATCACTAACTGGCTTAGGCGAAATAAAGTCCATATCCGCCACCCACATCGGCAGCGTTCGATTAGGGCCAGTGAAGCGGTCGGTGGCAACCACTTTGATTTGGCCGTCACGGTCGGCAGCGAACATATAGCCCCATTTGCTAGAGCCATCTTTAGTACGGTCTATCTCTTGGTCAAAATTATAGATGGTTGTGTCGGTCATTGGGATATCCTTTCCAGTATTCGGTAATTGGTAATTTGACGATGCTTTTATTGCTATAAATCTATTTTTTGAATGTAGGCTGTTAGGGCTTCTTGGAAGATGTCCTGATTGTCGGTTTTGAGGCCATAGAGGGCTTCGTACAGTAAAAAAGTGCCTTTGTAAAAGCGTCCACGGGCCAGAAGTGGTTCGATATCTGGGTAGGTTTCTTTTACAAAGTTGAAGAAAGTATCCCGTAAAGTGGAAAGCGCGGCAATATCTATGGCCGGGTCGCCCACCCCGGCAAAGCCGAAGTCGATGATGCCGGTGATATTGAAGGTGTTGGGATCGTAAAGAATGTTGCCAGCGCCGAAGTCGCCATGACGGAGGGCAATTGGGTATGATTGGAGGTCGGGGTTGTTGAAATAGTTTTGAAAGTGATCGGCCGTTTTCTGTTGGTACCGGGGCTGCAAATGGGGGAAGAGATATTGGCAGATTTCGGCGTATAGTTGTTGATATTCGTCAAGGGTTTCGTTAATAGATAGGTCTGTGAAATCGTCGGTCGGGATGTTGTGGAGTTCGACGAGGAATTGGGTCAATTGGATGGCCCATTTTTGGAGGGTGGGGTTATCGGCCGTATTCAGATGGTCGCGCAACAATGCTTTGCCGGGCAACCTGGGATAGCCCATAAAGACTTTGCCGGGAACGTGGCTTTTTTGGCTACAGTAAATGGGATTTGGGACGGGCAAGGTGGTTTTCTTTTGAATACGACCGAGGATGCGAAGTTCGTTCTCAATTGTTAATATGCCGACTTCGTTGCGGGGAAAGCGGAAAATGAGGGCGTCGGTGGGAGATTCGGCCGTTAGCACATCGTTGTATTGGCCGCCATTAGGGTCGAGGAGATTAATATTTTGAATGGTTAGGCCGGGGTAACATTTCCTGATTTCTTTGAGGTACCTGTCTATGTTATTATTCATCAGCATCAGACTAGATTGTACCAAAACTTTGTGAGGACAAAATGATTCGGAAATATGAGGAGAAGGATATCGAGGCAGTGTTAGATGCCTGGTATGAAGCGTCATTGATCGCCCATTCATTTATGGATGCGGCCTTTTTTGAACAGGAGCGTGAGAATGTACGTACTATTTATATGCCAAGGGCCAATACATGGGTCTACGAAAAGGATGAAAAGGTCGTTGGGTTTATTTCGATGGTTAGGAATGAGGTAGGCGGTATTTTTGTTCATCCAGAAGTGCAGGGTCAAGGTATTGGAACAGCGCTAATGGATAAGGCCAGAGAAAATCATAAAACGCGTCGGTTTTATGAAAGGTATGGGTTTGTGGGGGTTAAGGAGTTTATAGATGAGGATTTAGGGCAAATGCAGGTGCGGATGCGATTAGATACAACTGATCAAAATCATTCAATGACTTAATTTGGTAAATAAATTGACCAGTGAATGAAAGAATTTGATGTTCTTGGGTATAGATAATTTTAGTGAACACATATTCCGAAATTTTTAATATGGATTAGTATTATGTTAAATTTTATTAATAAGACAAAAACGTTTCCATGGAAGGAGATACTAATTCCTATATTTGCAGGAATTCTTGGTGTCTTTTCAGAGCCAATGGTGCAAGCCATTGAAGGCCAATGGTTTTTGGAAGAAAATTTACCATATGTATCGTATGTACTTATAACACTGGCTTTCATTATCACTTCAATTGTCTCATTATCCATGTGGAATTCAACGAAAACCAGTGTGTCAAATTCCTCTGCTCTGACAGAGAGATTAATTTCGTCTTTGGAGAATGTTATTAGAACTGTCCCTTTTGAGGAGGGTTATGAAGAAGTAGGGGAAAAAGTCAAATCTGCTAAAAATGAGATAATAATCTTTACTCAGTATGCATTTGATTGGGAGAATCAACAGGCGACATGGGACCCAAACCGAAAAGGAAGTAAGACCCGTGAGGAATTTTATAATACCATCCAATCAAAATTAAGAATAGAAAAAGACAAAAGTGGCTTTAGACTTGTTAAAATTATAGGATTACCAGAATCCGCTAAACTTGAAGACATTTTGGCAACAGATCCGATCTACCGAGAAAATTGTGAGTTCATCCTAAACCTAGCCAAAAACAAACCTGAGTTTGCAAGTATACGAACATCAAATTTGGAATTTAGCAATAGCGTAATACTTGTTGATAATACATTCGCTCATATCTCGTTTGAATTAAATGATCCGAAAAAGAGGGAAGTTGGGGCCCCATTTGTTATGATTGTTGACGATCCAGATAGTCTCGCTATAAAAAACTTGAATACCCTAATTAAACGAATTGAAGCTTACTCAAATATTGTGACTGAACTCAATATTAGCAGTTAAGTAGTTTGCTTCTCTTAGATTTGTAATTTATAACCTTCACCACGAACATTAATTATATATTGGGGGTTTTTTGGGTTCGGTTCAATCTTATGACGCAGCCTGCGGATGTTTGTTACTATCATTTCATCGCTGACGGCGCCTTCGGCATCTGGCCAACCGGCATCAGATAATTCATTGTTGGAAATAATTTGATCCTTCTTATCATAGAAAGCTTTAAACAGTCGGAATTCAATGGGTGTCAGTTTAATTGCTTTGTCGGAAATCCAAAGTCTCTTATTACGGCCGTCGAAGTAAATTGATTGCTCCCAAAGTTTTCCTTGAGCCTTGACATATGCCTCAATAATTGGGGAAAAGATTTTTTGACCCAGTAGCGCCCCCTTTATTTGTAAGGTCTTAATAACAGCTGGAGCAAATTGTTCGATTGAAAGATTGTTAGCAAGAAATGACATCAAACGCTGCTCTTCAATGCCAATACTTTGCCAAACGCTTTGACATTGAACTTGCACAGATTGTTGTTCCAATAGCAATGTGGGTAGATTCTCTACATTGGTAGGATCAATCCCTTGGTCAAGTATATACAAATATGCCGCCCTAAGTAGACCTGCATGACCTCCAGAAATTTGAATCAAGGCATCTGCAAGGGACTCCGATAATTGAGTTTCATATCTAGCAGCTAGACGCTCCAACAAACTCCGAGAATCACGTGGTGTATAAGGCTTTAGCCCAATCACATTTGAAGATAGAAGTTCATAAAACTCTTCACGTTCCGAATCAATCGCCATCAATCCAGGTAGGATTTCACGAGTAAAAACGAAAAACATTATCCGATACTTGTAGGCCTCTCTAAGTCCACGAAGGTTTGCTAATGTGCGAGGGTGGGCTTCAGAAAAGACCTCATCAAATTGGTCAAATAAAAATATGATTCTTCGGTCTGAATCAGACAGAAATAGTTTAATAACTTTTCTGAATTGTCGTTGAACTTTTAATAAATCTTCTCCCGCTTCTAATAAATCATCATGATATTTTCCGACGGTTTGAAAAGTTTCTTCGTCAATCTCTAAAATCTCATTTTGCTCCCCAACATTTTCTAATCCATCTAAAATCACACTGTAAATACTTCGAGTTGAAAAATCGGGAATATAGTGAAAGTTGACCCGGACAAAGATATAGTTTTGAGCTTCGTCTTTTAAATAATGGGAAAGAGTTTTGGGGTCTAACAAATGGTTGAATAAATTGGATTTGCCTACGCCACTAATTCCAACAATTGAAGCAGATTCTCTGGCCTTTGCCAAAGCTAGTAGAATTTGAACATCTTCTTGTCGAAAAGTTAGGGACTGTTGGCGTCTAATGATGTTGCTCCTAATTTATAGTTGTAGGGTTCGTAAAATGGAGGATATTTGATGTATTGTTTTGGGAGCCATGAAAATTAGCTCACCAGGGAACCTCTTAATTTTCCAGCTACTAACGATGCCGAAATTAAGGCGTGGTCACGTTGGGCCGCAGGGAGACTGAAAATTGTAATGGTACGGACCGCATTGAAAAGTAAGCCAATTCGGTAGGCATCTATAGTTTCAGACATGCCATAAGAAAGTGCAATTTTCCGAATAGTTTGAATGGTGCTAAAAAGTTTTTGGATATTCGGAATTTCTGTCAATGAATCTGGTAGGGAAATATTATCTAAATCAATGTTATTCGCTAGTAAATTTTCCCATTGATACAGTAAATGCCAATCCTTTGTTTCAATTAATGTTGTGTTGAGAAATGTTTCAAACAAGGTGAAATCTTGCCAAAGGGGGCCGGGACCTGTGTCTGTAAAATCAATTAGCCATGTTTCTTGCCGCCTATCAACAAGAACGTTGAAGCCATGTAAATCGCCATGGATCGTGGCTGTACATGAAAGGGTTTCTAATTCATTTTCTTCGATCAACGCAACGGGGTTGGTGAGTGACTCTCCATTATCCAAAATAATAAATTGAGCATCATCGCTAAGATTAAATGGATGACGGCCTCCCATCGTTTTTCTGAGGGCGCTGGATAACTTTTCTGGATTTAATCTTAATAATTCATTGTAAATTCCCCTCAATTTAACCATCTTGTTCGTTATAGATTCATATCTACCGGGAAAGCAGGTTTTGTTGAAAAGGTCTGCAATGGTGTCAATTATTTTATCCTGACTTGAGTTTTCATAGAAGGTGACAAAATCCTGAGCGTCTCCGAGGCCTGCAAAAGTGTAGATGATGCCTGATAAGGAGCGAGTATCGGCCGTTTCTAGCTGATTTGGAATCCGGTGACCACCTGCTTGACCTTGAATGCTCCTATGACGATTTATCTCACCCTGTATCAATCTGCGCTCCCCAATTTTTGCGACAATGACTTCCCCATCTCCATAATTCCTGTATCGAGGAATAATTTTTAAAATTATCGTACCACTATACCCACGTCGAATTGGATTTATAGTAACTCGCTGATATTTGGCATCCGAAAAAAGCTTGCGAATTATTTGATCACTTTCATCCTGGATTTGCTCTTCAGACAATTTGGGTGATTGCTTTATTCTGATTTTCTTAGGAATTTCAGAAAAATAATCTTCATCATCAACAATGTCCAAATCCCAATTTATATTAACCTTCGAGACAAAAGTCTTTTCTACTACATCTAAAATCTTGAGTAAATTTGCCTTATCAACAATAGCTATATCCAGACTTTGAGCTTCTTCGTAAATTTTAAAATCTATGTAGCCGGATAAGATGATTGGAACCATTGAAAGGTCTATTCCTCTGATATCACCAATCAGTTTCATCCCATCGGTATTATCATCATCCGTATCGTCTAGACGAATATCTAGCACTGCCACATGAAAGTAGTCTAATTTAAGTTTGTCCAAGGCCTCTTTCCGACTGGAAGCAGATTGAACATAATAACCTTCATCTTCAAAAAGCCCGACAATAGTCGTTCGCATGTCTGGCAAGTCATCAACAACAAGAATTCGCTGACTTGATTTATTTTTGTTCATAACAAATTTTTTTACAGACTTGGAATTTTCACTATCATGGTTGTTCCGTCTTCACCGGTTGACTCGACTTCAATTGTCCCGCCAATCAGGTCAAGGAACAAACTGTTCAGCCACAACCCTAAACCTGTTCCCCCTTCTGTTTTTTCAATGATTGATTTAGCAATAGGTTTCTTGAAAAGCCTGGTCATAACTTCAGCTGGAATACCTTTTCCACTATCCTGAACCCTTATGAAAATGTTATTGCCTTCCATATAGGTCGAAACATGCAACTTACCTTTTCCTTCCATCGAACGGTAGGCATTTTCTATGAGATTAGAAAACAGCTCATCGATTTGTTCTTTTGGAGCATCAATATCTGGAATTTCTTCCTCAAAATCACGAACAATGTCGATCTTGCTATATTGGGAGTCTACACCCCAACGTCTTAGAGAATCATCAAGGACACTATTGAATATGTTGTTGATGTTGACTGGATGAATCACCTCAACATTTCTAAGTTTTCCTTGAATCTCGTTAATCATTTTGGCACCGTATTCAGCATTTCTATCAATGATGTCTAAAATCTCATCAATAGTTCGATCATTTGAGCCTACCCGAGTTCTGAGACGGCGTACATTGGGTCTAATAACATTGAATGAATTATTTATTCGGTGTTGAATAAGGGCCATTGCTGTGCCGAGTGTCGCTAATTGTTTTGCAGCTATTGCCTCAATACGAATTTCACGGTAAAGACGGGCATTATCAAGAAGGACCGCCCCCAGGTCTGCAATAGACTGAACAACAATTAAATCCTCACTATTATAAACATATCTATTTATATCGTTATAAAGAGCAATAACTCCTAAAACTCTTTCGCCAATGAAAATAGGTGTCCCAAACCAAGAGGGAGAAATTCTACCTTGGTATTCTTCCCGATCTGGATGTTCGTACCATGCGATGCTCTCTTCATTATCCGCGATTAATATCGGTTCTCGGTTATGAATTATCCATTCCGTTCTTCCCCTACCACCTTGTCGAGGTTGCCAATTGGGATCATGTCCTGTATCGACCCGTTCATTCTTGTTTATCGCCAGAGGAAAACTTACTTCATCTTTGGTCTCATCATAAAGAGCGATATACATGTTTTCTGTTTCGACTGTTCTATGTAAATAGCTATAGATCCGCTCTACGATCTCTTGTTCGGTTCTAAATATATCATTGGTTAACTCCTTACTTACTTCAGTTAATGTTTCCAGTCGTCTATTTAAATTGTAATGAAGCCTTGAATTGTCCAGTGCGATGGCGGCTTTGTTGCCAATGGAATGGAGAATATTTAAATCATCATAGTCAAAAAAGTTATCTTTATCAGGATGGTAAGCGACAATTACACCTAAGGTGTTTTCGCCAACTCGCATCGGGACGCCGATCCAGGAAGACCAAAAGGTTTTGCCGTATTCTGGCGTGTCAGGCTTTCCGTGCCATTTCCTGGCTTCGTCTAATGTTCTTATTAATTGAGGTTGGTTGAGCTCCAATATTCTTTCTGTTCGGCCGTTGCCCCCACGCCTCGGCTGCCAGCGATCACTGGCTTCAACTTCAGGTATAGATTCAATGTCAATTACCTGGCCCTCCTCAAACACCAATGAAAATCGAATTGTATTGGTTGGCTCATCGTATAGGGCAATATACATATTGTTAGTATCAACAATTTCGATTGTTTTTTCTAAGATGAGGTCAAAAATCTCATCTTCTGTTAGCCTCACCCCTGAAGTTAACTCTTCGCCAAATTCATCGGTGATCCTCAACCTTTCTTGGAGATTAAATTTTCTTAGAGCAACTGCGACCTCACCAGACACGGCTAAAGCAACGTCAATATCTTCAGCAGTAAAAGCTTTTTCGCGAGGACTCTGGAAACTAAGAACCCCAAATCCAAAATATTTTTCTCCAGCATTCAGAGGAATATCAAGTTCGGCTAGGGTTTCTTGATGAGAAGTATGATAAAAATCTTTATATTTCTTATCTTTAGTAACATTCTCAACATATATTGGCTTTCCATCTTCAACCGCCTTGCGCGTCAACCCCATCCCATGGGGTACATCCCACCCCCGTTCTTGAAGTTCTTCAAAGAGGTTTTGAACCATTCGAATCTCTTCGGTTCTTCTGTTCACATCTCCATAAAGGCCAATCTCACTATTGATCAACTCTGCCATACCTGAAAGTGCGACATTTAACAATTCCTCTCGAGATGAGGCACCTGCAATATTTTGAGATAAGACCGTTCGTCGTTGAAGACGTTCATCTAAATTAAATCGATTCAAAGCGGCAGCTGCTTCGTCTGCCAACTCTTCAATCATCTCTTCGTGTTCATCGTTAAATGCGCTTAATCTAGGGCTTTTGGCATTTAATACACCTATCACGCGCCCTTCAACAATCAACGGCACATCAAGTTCGGATTTGATATCTTTATCAATTAGATGGTAACGAGGATCTTGTTCGACATTATTTACTCTCAATGCTTCTTGAGTGGCAACAGCAACACCCATCAGGCCTTTGCCGGCAGGAACCACATAACCACTACGTTGGTTTACGGCATGAGTAATTCTTATGTCTCCAGTTCGATAGTCGACTGTTCCAACGGCTCCTTGTTCACTATTGATTAATTCGAGGCAATCTTCGAGAAAGACAGATAATAATTCTTCCCGATTTTGAGCTTTTGTAATCCGATGGGAAGCTCTACCATATGCAAGTCGTTGTTCATAATGTTGGGCTTGAACAATGGCTAGAGTCGCGTAATAAGTCAGGGAGCGAACAATGGTTGATTCGTCGACACTAAATGCTCTTTTATTGCGGAAACCAATTATCAATACACCTAAAGGTTGGTTTTGAGCCTCCAGCCGAACGCCTAACAGAGATTGAATTCCTGCTTGTTGAATAAATGGGCTTAATTCGATTGGTTCGCTAAGCGTCGAAACGTCTTCAAGTTCGATCCAACCATTTTTTAAAATATAGGCACTCAATCCAGTGTTGCTCCGAGGTTTGTCGGTAACGTCGGTTAATATATTTTCTTTATTAATAGCAGATTGCGAGCGATCAAGAAATTCTTTTTTTGCTGCATCATATAGGTGAATTAGGCAAACATAAGCGTCTGTAATTGCGGCTGTTACCTCAACTACCCGTTTCATAATTTCGGTCAAGTCTAAGGTTTGAAGTAAGGAAGCACCCAACTCATTCATTGAATTGAGAGATTTATAGCGACGATCACTTTCAATTTGGGCGCTGATTGAAATTGCAAATGAATGAAGGATAGTTTCCTCTGGTCGAGAAAATAGCAAATGATCAACTGTATAGGCCGTTAGAATCCCGAAGCAGGTTTGTTGATTCGGGGCAATTAATGGTATGGCAATGGCTGAGCGCCAGCGCATTTCGGTTGCAACATCTTTCAGGTTGAAATTGTGGCTTGATTCAATGTCTTCTATTTTGGTTGTTTGCTTTTCCCTAAATGCATCGGCAGTAAAATCCTTGCTATCGATTGGGATTCTATAATTTTTGAAATTTTCGGGAATGCCTGCAAATGTATCCAACTTTAAATTTTCTGATTCATCTAATGTCCAAATTGCTGTGCTAACCGATCCTAATGAATCTCTTATACTATTAATTGATCTTTGAAGGAAAATTTCGAGGCGGGTTTGTGATTCTTCTGGTGCTATATTCCTATAGACTGGGGCATTTTCTGAATCTATTTCTAACTCTTTTTCGAGAGAAGAAACTAGTTCTTTGATGTGGTTGCTGATTATTTCTCGTAACTTTGGATCGAAGATAATCAAATGTCTAAAATTTATATAGATTAACCCAATTAATTTACCAGTTGATTGTTTCAGTGGTAATAGAGCAACCGACTGAACACCTTCTCGGTAAACAAAAGGGCCAATCAAATTAGGGTGGTTTAATACATTATTGGCAAAGATAGGCTCACCATTTCGAATTACCTCCCCAGCAGCTCGGTTTAAATCCGGAATCCCCGTTTTGAATGTTCTATTATCCCTTAACCCCACCCCAACAGGTAGAAATGGACGGCCGTGTTCTGTATCATATAGATACATCGTGATAATATCGGCGTTCAAGTCATTCTTAAGCTCTTCAAGAAGAGACTGAAACCTCGTCCGAAGTTGTTCAATGTTTATTGTCATCAATACCCCTTCCCGTCTCCCAAAACACGACTATTCTTTTATAAATTCAAATCAAAGCAAATTTTTTACTCTAGTTATCCGATTATATGAAAAATCAATCTTTTGCTCAAGCAATATTTGGTACAGTCTTTATTTGCCATTGCTTAAGTGAGTCTTGATATTCATAATTGGGAAATTGTTGATTTCGTTGTAACATTTTTGCAGCAATAATTCTTTGGGGTAACCCCATTTTTTTCTCTAACTCCACAATTTGACACCCAGTTATGGGCTTGCCATCTTTATTGTGAAGATACTGAGATAACACCTTCTCTCCCCTTATAACCGTTTTTTCAAAAATCTTACTTTCCTCTTCAAAATAGGTGCAAAGTGTTTTAATTGTACTTTTTCTTGCTTGAATATTATGACCAAGAATTTTTGCCGCACAATGGATAATCTTCTTGAAGAATCGAGGATCCTTTATTTCAAGTATTTTTTGTTGGGTGATAACTTGTCGTACCAGACATCTCATAAGCCGCTGACGACCTCCTTTGCCAGGTGGAGGAGCACCATCTGAGACCAAAGCATAAAGAGCAAAAACGTGATCTGCTATAAGTTGACAGGCTTGAGTACTCCAATTAGATGGTAAGTTTTGGTGGCCACTTAGTAGTTTAACACGGTACATAAGTTCTTGATACTTTGGCAAGTCGAATACCGATTCAAATTCTTTTAATATAAAAGAAACCCTTTCCAATCCAATAACTGTTTCTACAAAGGGAGTTTTTGTTTTTTCTATCGTATTGGAATCTTTAGAGAACTGATACTGGACAAAGAGAGTGTTTGAAAATTCAATAAATCTGCCACAGTCACACCCTGGAAGGCAGTTTTCAGTGCATTTGAGATGTTGACCTCTATCAAAGAATAACTCTGTATTTGGCCCACATTTTTTGGATGAATTGTCATCACTACTCACATCACTTTGTGCCCAATAGTTATCATCAGCGCCCAGACCAACTATTCGTGATGGATCGACGCCAATTTTTTGCCAGGCTTTTAGTGTCTCTAAATCCGGCGACATGTATTGGCCGTTTACTTCTCCACCTTTGAAATATGTAATCCAAATTTTATTTTTATTCATTTTTAGGACGTTTGTTACGAAATTCCAAACATTTGGAATAATTTTTCGGTTCAGATCCACCCCAAATACAAAAGCTCCAGCCATGTTAAATAAGCTTAGATGCCTATTATCCTTCCCTACTTGACTCATGTCGAAATGTCGAAAACATTTTTGAAAAAGAACAAATTTATTGCCAGTTAAATCTTTCTTCTGCTCAGCTAACACCGTTTCTACCTGCACAAGACCAGCGCTCATTACAAAGGACATCGGTATTGATGGATGGAGTAATGAGGCGCGGGGTAATAACTCAAAACCTTGTGAGCAGTAGTGTTCAATGAAATGCCGACGAATGATACTTTGATCCATCAGTACCCTCCTCCTTTTTTCGGCTGGTTAAACAAAATAATAATGGGCGGCAGAGTAAAAAATTGACAATTTTTGCAAACAAAAAAGGGTTTGCTTCATAGCAAACCCTTTTTTAGAAGATTCTCTTATATTTTATAGGTATTCAGATTATTGAAGTATTGGTTGTTTTTAACATATGTGCTTGTCGGAATAATCGGGAACGCTGGTTTGAATTCTAACATTTCAGCATAATTTGCCTTATGCTCCTGGGACATTTTACCAAGTTTGTTTTTTGTTTCTTTTCTAGGCAACATATCTTAACTTCTTACCATAATGTATATAGATATGTATGAAAGTATAAGATACTAGTAAGATTTAAGCGTGATTTAAATATGACATTGGATACATATTTAGGTGACAATTATGACATTTTTAGGCTAACCCTCGAGGGTCAAGGTGACGATCGGCCGTTTCTGCGGTTTTCGGCCGTTCTGCGTACGGGTCTTTGGGGCTACGGTCATCGGATAAGGAATCGGTAGAATCCTCAGTTAAGATAACAATCGCATCGGCTAGATGTTCGTCGGTGATGGCATAGTCGCCCCGCTCAACGCGCAGGTCGTGGGATAGGCGAAGGACATCGGAATGGGTGAAGCCTTCCGGTGGGTCGAATTTGTAGCAGGCTAGCTCGAAAAGATGGCCCAGGGGGCCGCGAAAGTAGATGGAGTACATAAAGCCTCGGTCAACTTCGCCGCTATGTTTGATGCCCCGCTCGTCTAAACGAGTTTTAGCCTGAGTATAGGTGGCCCGGGAAACGGCCATAGCGAGGTGTTGAAGGCTGCCGATTTCTTCGGGGGTTTGCGTTGGGTCGGGACGGCGATTTTCATTGGTGAAGACAGTGATAAGACGGCCGTCTCCGGGGTCAAAATAAAGGTGGCTTTCTTCGGGGACATCGAGATTGGGCTGCTCGAAAATGAATGGCATACCCAGCAGCCCCTCCCAAAAGTCAATGGAGGTTTGACGGTCAGCGCCGACGAAGGTGATATGGTGGATGCCTTGGGATTGTAATTTTCGCATTTAACTTTCTCCTTTTTAGGACATAATCCGTGATGCGTAATTCGTGAAATTATTGGTGAGTCTATTACGTTTTACGCATTACGTATTAGATAGATGAAACTACCTTTAGCGCCTGGTCGATTTCGTCCTTGATAATAGTATGTCCCATATTGGGGTATATTTTTTTGTTGACTCGGCCGTTTAGACGTTGAAATATTTCGGCCGTTTCTTCAACTCGCTCAAGAGGAATGTGGAAGTCGATGTCGCTGCAACCGATGAAGATAGGCGTTTGCTCAAGGTCGCCGCTGTCATTGCGCTCCATATCAGGCGGGCCAATAACGCCGCCACTAAAGGCGAGTAGTCCGCCATAACGAGCCGCATTTCGGGCCATATATTCGCTGGAAAGACAAGCGCCTTGTGAGAAGCCTGCAAGAATGATTTTGTTTTTTAGAATGCCTGTTGCTTCAATTGTGGCGATGAGGTCGGCGATGACCTGCAGGCCGGAGGTGATGCCGGGTTCGTTTTGTGGGATGGGCGATAGGAAACTGTAAGGATACCAGGTGCTGTTCGCGGCCTGAGGAGCGAGATAGGCCATTTCGGGATGATGGAGTAGATTAGCCAGGTCTAAAATGCTGGGAGCGGAAGCGCCTCGGCCGTGAATCAATATCATTGCCGCTTTGGCCTTTTCTAAAGGCTGCCCGCTCGTATAAATTTCTTGGCCTTGATGGGGCCCATTCACAGGTAGCCCATTGGTAGGGATTGGGTTTGACATGGATAACCTCTTAAAATCTTGCAACGAATTTAACGAATTTTTGCTAGACTAATTGCGATGGATTAAACGCAATTACCAGTTGCAAATTACGTTGTTACTTCAGGTAATGCTTTTGTTATGGCGGGCCGCTGTTCCTCAAGCCAGGGCGGGAGTTTGAGATTGGTTCCTAGCGCTTCTACTGCTTCGTCATATAGAAAACCAGGCGCATCGGTAGCTATCTCAAAGAGGACGCCGCCAGGGGTGCGAAAATAGATGGAGTGGAAATACTGTCGGTCGAGGACGTTGGTGATGTTGTAGCCAGCTTGGCGTATTTTTTGAAGATATTCCCTCTGTTCAGCGTCATCGACAGTGCGAAAAGCAATGTGATGGACGGAACCAGCCCCAAATTGACCTCTGGGCTGATTGGGACGATGTAACAAATCGACATAGCGTCCAATGTCATTCGATGCACCTCGATAACGATAGCGATTGCCATCTTGACCAACGAATTGAAAGCCAAGTTGTTCAGTTAGGACATCAGCCGTTCCTTCAACTTCGCTAAGCCAAAGGGTGACGCTGTGGAAGCCGCGAATAGCATATTTTTCTGGAACGGGGCCGTCATGCCAGTGCTTGAGCGAAGCGGGGTTGGTGTCGGTAATTAACTCTAATGACATGCCATCGGGGTCATAAAAGGGCAAGACCTCGGCCCCAAACCGACGTTCAATTTGCCCAGTTGAAATGTTGTGGGCTGCCAGACGTTCTTGCCAGTAGCCCACCGACTCAGGACGAATGGCATAAGCGACGGCCCCAGTTTCGCCGTTTCCTTTTCGGCCCCGCCGCATGTTCTTCCAGGGAAAATGGGTCATGATAGTGCCAGGGGTGCCGATTTCATCGCCATAATAAAAGTGGTAGGTGCCAGGGTCGTCGAAATTGACAGTCTTTTTAATAAGCCGTTGGCCGATGACTTTGTGATAAAAGTCGATATTGGTTTGGGCGTTTCCGGCAACGGCCGTTATATGGTGTATTCCTTGTGCTGGTTGCATTTCTTCCTCAAAAATAGCTAAAAATTATCCCTCAGTTTTGTTGAAGACAAGGTTGTTTAAGACGGTATCACACCGATATAGATGCGTCAAAATCGAAGCAATTAAGATGCAATCAATTTTGATATTGATGGGAGGCTTTTCGTTAGATTTCGAGTACACTTGGAGAGTGAGAAAATACAGTCGTCATTAAGAAGAGAGGAACCAATATGGAAGCAAACAAGAAACTAATTGAGGATTTTTATAAAGCGTTTCAGGTGAGGGATTACGCTGGCATGGCGGCCTGTTATCATCCTGAAATTCATTTTTGGGACCCCGTTTTTAATGATTTACATGGCAAAGAAGCCAGTGCCATGTGGCATATGCTCTGTGAACGGGGGAAAGATTTGGAACTAACGTTTAGTAATGTGCAAGCAGGGGAAAAGACCGGATCGGCTCATTGGGAGCCACGATACACTTATTCTGGTGGACGAAAGGTTCACAACCTCATTGACGCAACGTTTAAGTTCCAGGATGGAAAGATAATTAAACATACAGATGTTTTTAGCCTATGGCGTTGGACGCGCATGGCATTAGGGCCGACTGGTGTACTTCTAGGTTGGTTCCCGACGATTCAAAGCAAGATTCGGCACACGGCCCAGAAGAGGCTAAACGATTTCATCGTGAAACATCCTGAGTATCAGTAGATTGCAGAGTAATAGGTCGGCCGTTACTATCCTGAATAATGGCTCTGGCAGAGATAGCGAAGATTTTGCGCTTTCCAATAACCTGGCGAAGCTGCCCCAGATAAGATTGATGGTAGTCATCGGTCACGCTGGCACGCCTTTTTCCCTTAGATATTGACGAAAATCGGCGGGGGTAGTAAAGGTGAAGGCATGGAAGCCGAGGTTGGCTGCCGCAAGGACAAATTCGTTGAGGTCGTCGGTAAAGACACACTGTTCGGCCGTTAATTGAAGCCGGTCTAAAGCAATTTGAAAGATGGCGGGGTGGGGTTTAGCATGGCCGACTGAGGCGGAAGAGATAATCGTGTCAAAGAGTTCGGGCTGTCCCCCTCTTTGGGCTATCTCACAGGCCAGTTCTGCCTCGTTCCAGTTAGCATTGCTTAAAACCGCTAACTTATAACGGCCGTGAAGCTCTTGAACTAACTTTTTCATATCGGGGTGAACGAGGTCGCTGCCCTCAAATACTGATTCAGAAAATGCCTTAACTTGGACTGGATCGGTAATGCCTTTTGGCCTTAAAACCTCAACCCAAAAGGCATCCCACTCAATCTGGTCTGTCATTAGGCGCATGGCTGGTTCCCCTTCAAATAAATAGGGCCATAATTCGGCCGTTTCTAATCCTAACTGCTTGGCAAGTTGAGCGCGATGTTCATTGACGCTGGTCATATCGGTTGGTGCAGTCAGCACTTGGCCGAAGTCGAAGATGATGCCTTGAATCGTCATTTTATTGTTTTCGTAGGGGATACGGTACTTCGGGCCAATAGCAGTTTAGGGCAGTGGTTACATGATAAATTATATGAACCATTTCACCCCTGATGTATGTGATTGCCTTTATACTACCATGAAGCAGTATAAATAATACTGCTTTGGGGTTGGTATTTACTTAATCTTTATGGCTGTACGTTGATGAGGTTTGGGATTAACAGGAAATCGCTTTCGTTATCGGCCAGAGATAGGCGCTGGTCAAAGATATAGAAACCCAATCGCAAATGATAGGTTCCAGGCATCAGGTCGGGCGGAGTGGGAATTATGAGGTTATCCCAGAAGAGTTGGTTTGGCTGCCAGGCTTGGGTGGGCCAACGGCCGTTCCAGGGCCGTTGGTCTCCTTGGGCCACTATCTCCCCCTGGTCATTGATGAGATGAATGAAATATGTCCAATCCCCCTCTGGGGTAGCGCTGGTGTTCCATTGCAATTGGAACGGCAAATTAGTCCCTGGTTGAATGGTTGAACTTGGGACGTTCACTTGTTGGAGGATGATACCGTTTTCCCAGGATTGGTTGATTCGTCGGGGAGTAAGCGATGGGTTCGGGATGGCATCGGGACGGCCGTAAATTAACGTACCGAGGTGCGTTTCACCTGCCCGGTTTGTCTGTTGAATCGCCATGCCTGTCGCTGTGTTGTGCAGGATAAAGCCGAAATGATAGGCTCCCCAGGGCAGGTCGTCTGGCACAGTTAAACGCAAGGGGATATTAAGATAGTCATTCTCCTGCCAATGTTCGCTGGGGTAGAGGTTTTCAAAGGGCGCTATATCTATTTGACCATGTCGCATTGTCAGACCAGTGTCTACCAAATAGGTCGTTAGACGAAGGGGCGGTGTAGATGATTGGGTGACTGTGAGAGCGAGCGAGGCGGTTATGGGACGGCCAGGTTGAAGCTCTGTCGTCGCCAAAGTTAGCTCGTCTAATAGGAGGCCGGTTGAGAATGGGTTTGATATGTCTATTGTTGTTGGAGATTGGAAAGGGTCAGTACGGTGGTAAATGGTTGCTTCATTAAATCGTTGAACAGGCTGATAAGCATGTTGAAACCACCATTGAGCGGTTACAATGTCCCAGGCAGTTCTTGGAAGGGCCAGCGCGTAATCAGGTTGGTGAGCGTTTAGGGCATAGATTAGGGTGTCATCCCAGCCGAGTTGGTGGTTGGTCATGTCGGCGCTGATTAGACCCTGAGTGTCTAAGATGGGGCGTTGAGAATGGTAGCCGATGACACCAATTTCTATCGTAGCAATGGAAGCATCGGGCGGCGTGTTTTCTCGGAACCAGTTGGCAGCGGCCAGGTAAGCGGGGCGGTATCCGGCTCTATCCTGATTGTTTAAGATTTGGGAAGCCTGAGTGAAAAGGATGATTAGGAGGAATAAGAACGCTGTAGCGTATCGGATGGTTGGGCCTGTGAGAATGGGAGCGGACGGCCGTGTACCCCAATCATCATCCCCTAACAAACTACCAAACGTCAGCGCCAGGGCGATGAACAAAACGGCGATCGGTGGGACAAAGTACCAGGGAAAGTTGGCAACCGCAATCAAGGTGTATAGCAAGGCATAAAGCAGGGGCCAAAGAATGAGCCACCAAAATTGCCGAAGGCGGCGGCCGATTAGATAGATGCTAAAGAGAAACAAAGCGGCCAGAATAACGAGAGTCAATGGCGGTAGGCTGTTGAAAATGGTTTCTAATAAAGCCAGGGCAAAGGGAGATTGACCCGCAACAGGCATAAGGTTGTTTTGGCCGATTTTGGCGGCAGCGCTATTGGGTAATGGGCTGCCATAGCGGAACAGGGCAAAGACGAACCAGGGTAAAGTTAGCAAAAGGGTTGCTATGCCTTCTCGCCAGGGGAGGACTTTGCCCCAAGGCTCTCCCAGTTGATGACGACGACGGCCGACTTCCAATCCAATGACCAGCAGCCATAGGGCGCTGTCGTGGCGGGTCAGGATGAGCAGGGCAGCCAGGAAAACGGTCATTTTGAGCTTGCCCCGAAGCCAAAAGAGAGCGACGGTTAGCATCAAGGCAACGAGTAAGGGCGTTTCCATGCCCAGGCTGGTGTACAAGGTGGGCTGAAGGGCAATTAGGAGGGGGGCGACTAAGGCAGTCCGCGGGCGATTTTCTTGGCGAAGGAGGGGAATGGTGATGAGTGCGGCGATTAGCCAGCCGAGAACGCCCAACCAATGACCTAAGATTTCTAAATCTGAAACGACCAAGCCGAGACCGCCTAGCAGCAAGGCGAAAAAGGGGGTAGTCGTGCCAAAAACCCATTCGCCGGGGTTATAACGCAGCCCCAATCCATTGCGTAAGTTATCGGCGTAACGGTAGGTTATATAGGCATCGTCGAAGGCGTTTTGGGGGGCGCGGCTGAGGCCCCAATAGAGGATGATGAGGGCTGTTAAAATGCCAACAACCCAGGCGGCAGGATACAGCCAGGTTGGGTGGGTACGGTTGGTGGGTTGGACGGCCGTTGTCATGGGTGGGAGGCTATCTGAAATTTTATTGAGGGGCAAGCCTACCATCTTTGAAGCCAACAGTGTGCTTGGTTCTCATTTCTAGCCCACATTTGATGAGGAAGTATGTTAGAATAGGTGACTATGGCTTCTAATAAACTATCAAACAAACCACCAAAGGGGACGAGTGACTGGTTCCCAGAAGAATATGCTGTTCGTAAGTACATTTTTGACACCTGGCGACGGGTCAATGGGCAGTTTGGCTATCGGGAGTATCTGACACCGATATTGGAAACGGCCGATATTTATCGAGCCAAGTCGGGCGAAGATGTTGGCGGCAAGGAGCTGTTAGTCATTGAGGATCGGGCGGGGCGCGAGCTGGCGATGCGACCCGAAATGACACCTTCTGTGACGCGGATGGTCAGCCGGGTTTATATGCAGGAACCGAAGCCGTTGCGCTTGTTCAGCATTGCTAATTTCTGGCGTAATGAACGACCCCAGCGCGGCCGTAATCGGGAGTTTTGGCAGTTGAACACTGACATTTTTGGCAGTACCAGCTTAAATGCCGACCTTGAGATTTTGCAGATTTCACTAGAAATTATGCTGGCCTTTAATCCACCCGAAAAGGCTTTTGTGATGCATCTTAATCACCGCCATCTCGTTGACGCCGTCTTGCGAGATATGGTTGGGGTTCCGGCCGAACATACAACCCAGGCTATGCGGACGCTGGATAAGTTTGAAAAGCTGCGTCGGGATGATTTTGTAGGGCTTTTGGGGAAATTAGACCTGAGCCAAGAACAGATTGACCAACTCGTTAATTTTATGGAGTGTCAGACGATTCATGATCTATTGGCTCTTTTCCCTGGCATTGACGAGATGCAGGGATTTCAGGAGGCGAACCAGGTCGTCGAAACGCTGACTGAGGCTGGGTATGGCGATTGGATAAACTTTAAGACGAGTATGATTCGGGGTTTCGATTATTACGATGGCATGATTTTTGAGGTCTTTGACAATCACCCCGACAATAATCGGGCTATGTATGGGGGTGGTCGTTATAATGGCCTGGGATTATTATTCGGCAAGCAAAATATTCCGGCCGTTGGCGTTGCGCCAGGGGATGAAACAACGAAGTTGTTTCTAGAAAGCTGGGGATTAACGCCAGACCATGTGTCCAAGAACAAAGCCATATATGTTCCTTTATTGGATGATTCGTTGAAAACGGCCGTCGATGCCCTGGCCCGAAAATTGCGGGATGCTGGCTTGATCGTTGAAGTTGGGCTGGATGTGCAAAATTTTCGTAAAATGTTTGATTATGCCAATAAACGGGCTTTCCAATACGTTATCATCATGGGGACAAATGAGGCCGCCCAAGGGGTTGTGGCCTTGAAGGATATGGTGAGCGGCGACCAAAATACGATGACGGACGCCGAAGCGATTGCAGTTTTGAAGGGTGGATAAACGTGAGTGGTTCGCCCTTTCCGGGAATGGATCCTTATTTAGAGGCTCATGTTCAGTACAAGTGATCTGATATAGAATAAAAAGCATGGACTTTCCAATAGTAGACCTAATGGATAGGGTAGCCTGCGAGAAATGGATAGAAAGATACTTTCACCCTGGTGGCTTAAAATGTCCGCATTGCGACGCGCCCTTTGAGCAGGGGTTGTGGTTTCGACGAACTGAGCTGAGCGACCTGGATGTTTACCGCTGTCGGAATTGCAAAGGCATCCACAATTTGTACAGCGGCACGATATTTGAAGGTCGCTACTTTACCCCGGAGCAGACAGTCTTGTTTATCCGAGGAGTGTGTCAGGGAAAACCAACGGCTAAGTTGGCGCGAGAGTTGGGCATCAGCCGGACAACGGCAACTGAAGTTCGGCGATTGTTGCAAGCCAATGCTGAACGAGAGCAAGAGACAAATCCGTTGGATGACCTGGAAGTAGAAACGGATGAGATGTTCCAGAATGCGGGGGAAAAAAAGCGATTGGCATGGCGACCCGGATGACCCACCTCGACGACGAGCGAACAAACGGCGCGGACGAGGCACCTTTGCCAATGACCGCCCGCCAATCTGTGCTGTGATAGGTCGAGAATCACGCCAGGTACGTATCCGAGTGATGAAAAACACCAAAGGAGTTACCTTGTGTTCATTTGTTGAGCAGTTTACCAAACCAGATGCCACTTTATACACCGATGAATACGACAGTTACAATCGCCTCAAGCGTGTTCGCCTGACCGTTTGCCATAGCGACAACGAGTGGGCGCGAGATGCTGATGGGGACGGTATCCGAGAGGTTCATGTTAATTCCAACGAAGGCGGCTGGACAGGGTTACGCAATTTTCTACGACCTTTTCGTGGGGTTCATAAGAAATATCTCTCTGGTTATGTGGCTATCCATGAATTTGCGGTTAATCATAAACAAGTTACTCCGAATTTTGTCGCTGCTCTTGTCCGTCTTCACTAGTTCTGAACATGAGCCTATTTAGAAGGAGAGATGTGGCAGGAGTTTCACGGCCGTTTAGCTGGTGAAATCAGCCGACAGTTGATGCCGCTTCTAAGGCCGAAATATGTGGCCTTGCTGCATAAACGGCTGGTAATCGACCATGCTGGGATTGAGGCTCCGGGGCAGCTATCAAAGCAGGTAATGTATCCAGATGTTCATGTTAGTCAGGGGAGAAAATTGAAAGAATCGGCCGTTCTTACTTATGATGTTAGCAAGGGTTTTTCCGCTCCGGCGATTGAATTAGATTCACCAATGTCAGAAGAGATACCGCTTTTATCAATCGAAGTTAGAGATACGGCTGAACGGCGACTGGTTACGGTAATAGAAATATTGTCACCCGTAAACAAGCGAGGTGTCGGGTTTCAGGACTACTTACAGAAACGACTGACAATCATGCAATCCCAAACTCATTTGTTGGAAATAGATTTATTAAGAATGGGCCAACGGATTCCGCTAGCTGGTGGAGAACTACCAGAAGCAGCATATTATGCCTTTTTGAGCCGCTTTACCAGACGACCGCGCACCGAGGTTTGGCCTGTGAAGTTGTCTGATACTCTACCAACAATTCCCATCCCATTGCTGCCACCAGATGAGGACGTGCCTCTAAATTTACAGCTGGCAGTTGATGATTGCTTTTCCCTTGTCGGTTATGAAGACCTATTAGATTATTCACAACCACCGCCTCAGCCTCTTTTGTCTGAAGCAGACTCAGAATGGGTCGAGATGATTTTAAATAAACAGTTTATTGGTTAGGTGACTGCCTTCATGTGGTCGCAAGCCACATGAGGTCTTTCCCGTTTGTTTTTATGGAGTAGATACAATGTTGAAGCGAGTATTGATTTTATTGTTGGGGGTTGGGCTATTGTTGTTTTTGGCCGGCTGTTCTGGAGGGGCAGATGAAGCAACCGCGACACCAGAGAGTGATGTTGAACCGACTGCTGTCGTTGAGGAGCCAGAACCGACCGAAGCGCCAACGATGGAACCGACTGAGATGCCGGAGCCAACAAATGAGCCAGAACCGACTGAAACGGCCGAACCAACAGAAGAGCCCCTACCAACTGAAACACCAGTATCCCGTTTATTAGTTGGGGCCGACCTGTTTTCGGTAGTCGGCAATGGGCCAATTGTGCCGCGTGGGGGCGAAGGAAGCTGGTATGAAACCTTTACCGATCCAGGCGGAGCCGTTTACCACGATGGCATGTTCCATATCCTCCATAATGGGTTCAACGGCTGGCCTGCTTCCGTTGGCATAGCCTACTCCAATTCGGAAGATGGTGAGAATTGGGCGCTGGTAGAGGAAGACCCGGTATTCGTCGGTGACGACCTTGACTATGTAGGATTGACCGTATTGGCTTCGAGTGTATTAGTTGAAGACGATGGCACCTGGGTCTTGTATTTTTATATCTGGGAACAACGCACCTGGCCGGGACCAACAATGATTGGACGAGCAACCGCCCCAAGCCCAACCGGCCCATGGACGGCCGATGAAGCCCCGATATTGATTCAAGGCAGTAATGACGAGTGGGACGAGTACGCCGTTCGAGCGCCAAGCGTGATAAAGACCGATGACGGCTACGTGATGTTCTACACGGGATACACCCGCACCCAAGGGATGATTGGAATGGCAACTTCACCGGATGGCATTACTTGGACAAAGTATGATGACCCAACGACAACGGAAGCCCCTTTCGCAGAAAGCGACCCCGTATTTATGCCAGGTGAAGATGGTGACTGGGACGAGCGACAGGTTTTCCAACCCCGGGTTGTCTCTTCGCCAGATGGCTTTGTCATGCTCTATGGAGCGGGTCGGGCAGTAAATGGTTCAAATGCTAAATTTGGCTATGCAATCAGTGAGGATGGTATCGAGTGGGAACGGGTAACAGAACCTATATTTGACCACACGGCCGTTTCCGGCGGCCGCGCAATCTGGTTTACCGAATTTTTATACCAAGACGGCATCTACTACCTCTTCTTTGAATTAGGCACGGGGGGCAATACAGAAATATATTTGGCTACCTATGAAGGGTCGCTTATTGGGGAGGAAGGGTAGTTATGAAATTGGTAAATGGTAACTGACTATTACGTTTATCAAGATTTCGCAACAGAGAAGTTCAACTTTTGTATCTTTTCGGCGGAGACGTTCTAGTCTCTCAAAAAGTTGAACTTCTTACTTACCAGTGTATAGATGTTTGTGCTTGGCAAATTACCCAGTTACTATTTACCAATTACTGATTAACCTGTCAACAAGGAGTATAGAACATGGACTTCGTAGATGTTGTCGCCCGGCGGCGGATGGTGCGGAATTTTACGGATGAGCCAGTTGATCCGGCTGCATTGGAGCGGATTTTGGCTGCTGGGCGACGGGGGCCGAGTGCGGGATTTAGCCAGGGGCAGGATTTTATCGTCATTACTCGCCAGGAACTGAAAGACGAAATTGCCCGGATATGCCATGAGGGAGAGTATGTCAAGGGTGGTTTTGATCCCTTCATCTCTAAAGCGCCTGTGTTGATTATACCCTGTACTAATGAGGCAGCATATCATCGTCGCTATCAGAAGGCGGACAAGGTTGATGAGGATGGGAATGAGATTGAGTGGCCCGTTCCTTATTGGTTTATGGATGTAGGTTGCGCGGTAATGCTTCTCTTGCTCGCGGTGGTAAATGAGGGGTTGGCGGCCGGCTTTGCTGGCGGGAAAGATTTATCGGCATTTCGGCGGCTGTTGAATATTCCTGAAGAGGTGACGCCGGTGGGGGTCATCCCGATAGGACATCCAGCTCGTGATAAACGGTCGCCGTCATTGAAACAGGGAAAACGGCCGATTCGGGAAGTCGTCCATCACGAAGGCTGGTAAGAATCGAATTTCCGAGAGGCAGATGAAAGAACAACTTGTTCGTTCATCTGTCTCAATGATGGGCGTTGTCCAAATTTCCGCTTTGGGTTAAATTAATCTGGTATTGCTGTGTCCATAGTGGAGGTTTGCATGTTAATACCCAGACTTTTAGCCAGAGGTCTTAGTCGAGTATTGAAGGATTCGAGGGAAGATGCTGCACGCACAATCACCTTGCCAGCCACTCACCGCTATGTCATCTTTTCTGATCACCATAAAGGAGCCAATACCGGCGCTGATGATTTTCAATTCAGTAAACCAACCTATTTGACTGCCCTGGATTATTATCTGCGGGAAGGATATTCTTTGATAATTTTGGGAGACGCCGAGGAGCTTTGGGAGGAGTCAATAGAAACTGTTGTGTCTGCTCATCGAGAGGTTTTTGAGAGCGAGGCTCGTTTTCATCAACACGGCCGTTACCTTCGCGTCTTTGGTAATCATGATAGCAACTGGGCTTCCAAAGGCCAGGTCGAAACCCATTTGCATAAATTCTTTCCAGGGTTGAAGGTGCATGAGGGGTTGGTCTTCCGATATGAGGATGCTGACCCGGAAAATTCAGGGGAGATATTTATGGTTCATGGTCATCAAGGAACGCTCGATAGTGAGTTTTTTGCTCCTTTGGCCCGACGGGTTGTCAGAGCGGTTTGGCGAACGGTTCAGATATTGATTAAGAACACGGGCAAGACACCGGGCAACACGGCCGATCTGCGTGGCAAGCATGACACCCTGATGTATGAATGGGCTAGAAAACAAGGCAAGCTCCTACTTATTGCTGGACATACCCATCGCTCTGTATGGAGTTCCAAAACATTAGTCGAACAAAAACAGATTCAATTGGAGGCGCTCCAAATTGCCAACAACATCACCCCAATCCCTGACTATGAAACGCAACGGCAAGCGATTCGAACCAGAATTAAAGCGTTGTTGTTAAGTGAGAACAACCAGTTAAAGCGGGATACCATTAAGACTGAGGGTGTATATTTTAATTCGGGCTGCTGCTGCTTTAATAATGGACAAGTTACGGCTTATGAGTTGGTTGATAATGAGTTAAAATTAGTCCGATGGCTAGTGGACAGCGAGGAGCCTGATACGTTGGGCCGAGGTAGATTGGGGAACCTGTTCTTTGTTGTAGATTAATTTCAAGTAAGGGTTTATTCCTATGTGGCTAACATCATCGCTAGAAAAGCTCCGAAATTATTGGCGGCAGCTCATCGCACCGGCCGTTGTCATCAAAGATAAACGGGAATGGCAACAGGCGCGCTTGTTGGCTGGCTTGTCCTTGGGCTTGTTTGGGGTTGGGACTATTGTTGTTTTCTTCTGGGTATTAGCTAATCCAAATTTTACGGCCGCGCCATATATTTCGGTCGGCATCCTCGTTAGCTTATTTGTAATTTACCGACTCAGCCGAAGCAATTTTTATAAATTCGCTGCCACATTGTTCATCTTTGTGATGTTACTCATTGTACTTTCGGTGGTTGTAACAGCCCCAGGCCCAATGTCGGATCGGATTCTAGCCCTCAATTTCCTGATAGTCGCCATCTTATTGGCAAGTTTATTAGTTCCTATTCGTCAAACGATCATGGTTGCGGTTGTCAGTTTGATAGGCACGGCCGTCTTCTTTTTCTTTCCCAGCGTTCCTTTTGCAATCACCTATTCTTACCTGGTCTTCATCGCTATCATGGCCGCCCTCCTCATCCTGGCAAGCTTGCTGCGAGACAGCTACATTCGCCAACTGCATGAAAGCCAACACCGTTATCAGGCATTATTCCACCAATCAAATGACGCCGTCTTTATCATTGATTTGTTTGGCAAACACATTGAGGCGAACCAAATTGCGTCTAATATGTTGGGTTATACATTAGAAGAACTCAAGAGTTTGTCCTTTCGAGATATTGTCGCCCCAGATGAAATCGAGCATGGGGAAGATGTATTACGACGGCTGTTGGCCGATGAGCTATTACCAATTTATGAACGAACCTTTTGCAAAAAAGATGGGTCTCCCCTTCCGGTTGAAGTAAGTGTAGAGATTGTTAAAGATAGTGAGGGGAATCCTTTGCATATTCAAAGCGTCGTTCGAGACATCTCAGACCGAAAGATGGCCGAGAATGCCCTCAAAGCCAGCGAAAAGCGATTTCGGAGCCTAACTCTTCAATCGCCAGATACAATTTACATATATAACCTGAGTGAGAATAAAGTCGAGTTTATGAATAACGACTCGTTTTTAGGTTATAGTCTGGAGGAGTTGAAACAACCTGGCTCGATACTTAATCAGATTCATCCTGAAGATATGGATCGCGTGTTAGCGTTTTGGCAAGCGTTTGTAAGAAATGGGGAAGGCGCAACGGCCGTAGATTATCGACTACTTCATCATTCAGGTCGTTGGGAATGGATTCACACACGGGTCAATGTTCTTTCGCACACCCGCGATAATATCCCTAATGAGGTATTGGTTGTTCTGACGCTAATTACTGAAAGCAAGCAAGCTGAAGAGCAATTGAGGCAGCAAGAAGAATATCTTCGCATCCTACTTGAGCAAACGCCAATTGGTATTGCCACGGTGGACATGGCAGGCAATCTTACAGATGCTAATCCCCGCTGCTTAGAGATTTTGGGCGCGCAAGATACTAAATTTGAAGGGCCAGCCAATCTATTGCAGACACCGGGCTTGATTGAGGTTGGCGTTAGTGAGATGTTGCAGAAAGCATTGACGACGGGCGAGCTGCACGAGATGGAAACTTGGTATACCTCCACTTGGGGCAAAAATGTATTCTTACTGATTAGGGCCGTGCCCCATTTTGATGGGCAAAGCAACCAAATTGGCCTTATTGTATTGGTAGAGGACTTGACCGAACGGGTGCAGGCCGAAGAGGGGATGCGGCAAATGCAAAAGTTGGAAAGTTTGAGTGTTTTAGCGGGCGGGATTGCTCACGACTTTAATAATTTGCTCGTGGCGATGCTGGGGCAAACCTCCCTGGCCCAGGCTAAATTGCGGCCGGAAAGCCCCGGACGGCCGCACGTTGAAAAGGCCATATCAGCCGCAGAAAGAGCTTCCCAATTGACCCATCAGTTGCTGGCCTACTCAGGTCGAGGTCACTTTCAAGTCGCGTATCTTGATTTGAATGCCTTGATAGAGGAAAACTTACATCTCTTTGCAGCTACTATGCCTAAGCATATTCATTTGCGAACTAAATTGGCTAAGACATTGCCACCAGTTGAAGTGGATGTGGCTCAGATGCAGCAAGTGGTGATGAACTTGATTATCAACGCGGCTGAGGCATTTGAAGATGAGAGAGGAACGATTACGATTGTTACAGATTTGCAGCATATTGCCGCAAATGAATTTCAATATTGGCAATATACGATGAGACCCCTTGTTGACGGCATATACGTCACGCTTGAAGTGCATGATGATGGCGCTGGGATGACTCAAGATACGCTGGCTAATATTTTCGATCCGTTTTTTACAACAAAGGAGATGGGACATGGGCTTGGGTTGGCGGCCGTTTTGGGCATTATCAAAGGACACCGGGGTGGATTGACGGTATATAGTGAAGCAGATAAAGGTTCGACATTCAAAATTCTGTTGCCCGCCGCTACAATGCCAGATGCGTCGGTGCATGTAGAGCCAATTGAAGAACCGATTAATGGGAATGGTCTGGTATTGGTCATTGATGACGAAAAGCATGTCCGAACGGCCGTTGCGGATATATTAGGGTTAGAGAATATAGGGACGTTGTCGGCAGCAGACGGTAAGCAGGGACTAGCTTTATACCAAGAGCGAAGAAGCGAGATAGCTATGGTGCTGCTCGACCTCTCAATGCCTGGTTGGAGCGGGGAGCAGACGATGCGAGAATTGCTTAAAGTTGATCCACAGATCGCGATTGTTTTGTCTTCTGGTTATAACGAAGTTGAGGCTACCCGTCGTTTTGTTGGCAAAGGGTTAGTGGGGTTCCTTCAAAAACCATATAGCGCGGATAAGTTATTGGATACGGTACGATTGTATTTACAGTAACCAACCCCCCAATACTCATCCCTCAAATTGCTATCCATGTTGCCTGACCCAAGGCGCATAAGGCGCCGTTGGCTGTGTAGACGGCCGTTCCCGCATAATGTTTACGGCCGTCTTTTCCAATAGACCAACCGCTAATGATATACTCTTGGCCGCTGAATATCGGTTCGCTTAGACGGGCTGTTAGACGACCTAAGACGATAGGCATATCAAGGGTTGCCATAACAGCGAACGCGCCGGGACAGTCGAGAGCGGCCCAGATAAATTGGGGCCGCACACGGCCGTTTTCATCGCTCAAATCATCGGCCGGGGTCCAGGGAGAAGCGACTAGATTGTGGCCGCTGGCCCGGCCGGGATAGATTTGGAGGCCATCACCTTCGCTTCGCTTGGGGCCACAAACAAAGCAGGTTGGAAAGATGTGAAAGTCGAAGCCAGTGTAATTATGTACGGCGGCTTTTGCCTCCGCCATTGTTGGCGAGATAGGGGCTTGAAGGTCTAGCGAGGCAGGCCGACCAGTGGCGACAAGCGTTTCACCGTCCATTATCTGGACTGTACCCTCTGGCTTCTGTTGGATTTTCATTGGTTTGTCAAGCGGCGGTGGCTTACGTAAGGTGACTTCGGCCGTCCCCTCAATTAAGTTGGCAACCATGCCGCAAACATAGCCCCCATTACCAGAATCGGGTGGGCCGTTGAAACGGCCGTCGATGGTCAATGTATTTTTCATAGCCATATGGTAGATGTAAGAGGGCAAGAGAGCAAGTGATTAAGTATGCCAGGGAGCAAATTAGCAAATGGCAAAATAGTGATTTGGCATATATGACGTCCCCTTATGCTACTTTACAAAATAATCAGTAATCGGGTAGGGGTCGGACGGCGCGGTGAAACCTTCGAGTTCCACCAAAATATGGTCTCCGCGCCGCCTAACCCCAATTCAAATCAATTACCAAATTAATTTGGCTCATCAACAAAAAGTGTGCTTGACAAACATTTCAAATGGTAGCTGTCATACCTGCGAAGGCAGGTATCCGGGGGGTATAGTCTTGTAGTCTATATCAAATGGATTCCCGCATAGGCGGGAATGACAAATCTGTGCTTCAAGCAATATTTAGCACACTAATTGGTGAAGACCCTTAATTTTTCAACATCCATAAAGGTACCTTCTACATTAGCCAGGGATTTCAATCCCTAGTCGGCTATCGTTATTATCATATAATACCAACCATGCTCGAAGAAGACCTAGAATACAATGCCCTCATCCTATATAAGAACCGACCGGGCCGTATTTCGGACATCGGCCGTAAAAAAATCGAAATCGAACTGTATGACGGTGGCAGCGCCAGCGTTAGGTTAAAGGATGTAACCGTGTTGCATCCAGGGCCGATTGAAGACTTGGCTCAATTGCAGCCGCCAAAGGGGGGTGAGGTAAATACGGCCTGGGAATTGCTGGCCGGAGAAAGAACCACGCTCGCTGACCTGTCTGAATTGGCCTATGGTGAATTTACGCCCGCCACCGCCTGGGCCTTGTGGCAGATGGTGGATGATGGGCTGTATTTTAGGGGAGGGATTGAAAACATTCAGGTGCAAACGGCCGAAGCGGTAGCTGAAGAGCAGGCAATTCGAGATGCCAAAGCGGCCGAGGCTCAAGCCTGGGAAGCCTTTGTGGCCCGGGTGGATGCCGGTTATTATGAAGAGGCGGATAAACAATATCTATTAGAGGTCGTCGAACTTGGCTGGGGGCAGCGCAGCCAAAGCCGCGTGTTGAGCGCTTTGGGGCATGGCGAAACGCCCCAGAACGCCCATGAATTATTGTTAGGATTAGGTTATTGGGATGAGTACCAAAACCCGTATCCTCGTCGGGCCGACGTGCCAATTCGGTCGCCGGAGATTGATTTGCCTCCATTGCCAGAGGAGGAGCGGCGGGACTTGACTCACATGACGGCCCTGGCGATTGATGATGCGGGCAGCACAGACCCAGATGATGCTATTAGTTTGGAAGACGGCCGTTTATGGGTTCATATCGCCGATGCAGCCGCCTTGATAACGCCTGACAGTGCGGCCGACTTGGAAGCCCGCAGTAGAGCGGCCAATCTTTATTTGCCAGAAGGAACCATCGGGATGCTGCCTGAAAGCGCGACCCCCATTCTTGGTTTAGGGCTGAATGATATTTCTCCGGCCTTATCGTTTGGCTTCACGCCAGGGCCAGATGGCGAGATTGATGATGTTGAGATTGTGCCAAGCTGGGTGCGGGTGACGCGACTGACCTACGAGGAAGCCGAAACTCGATTGGATGAGCCTTTGTTGGCTGGGTTGCATTCGCTGGCGCAGCGATACCAGAAACGACGAGAGCAGGAAGGGGCAATTGAGATTAACTTGCCTGAAGTGCGGATTCGGTTGAATGATGAGGGTCAGGTGACAATTCGGCCGTTGCCGCCCTTGCGGAGCCGGGATTTGGTGCGGGAGGCGATGTTGATGACAGGCGAGGCAGTGGCTCGTTTCGCCCTGCGAAATCAGATTCCCATTCCTTATACATCCCAGGAGGCCCCCCTGATTGAGGAGATTGGTGACGTTCGGACGCCGTCGGAGAATTTCGCGCTGCGCCGGATGATGCGGCCCAGCCAACAGCTTTCATCGCCCTCGCCCCACAGTGGATTAGGGATGGCGTTATATGTGCAGGCGACGAGTCCTCTGCGCCGCTATCTTGATTTGGTCGTCCATCAGCAGCTAAGGGCGTTTTTGGCAGGACGGCCGTTGTTAGACGAACAAGCCGTGATGAGTCGAGTTGGAGAAGCGCGGGCAGTAAGCGGCAATGTGCGCTGGGCAGAACGACAGTCGAACCAACATTGGACATTGGTCTACTTACAGCAGAATCCAGAATGGGAAGGGGATGGGGTGCTGATTGAGCGACGAGGGTCGCGGGATATGATTTTAATTCCCGACTTGGCCCTTGAAACCCAAATTTACGATCCAGCAGAACGGCCGATTGATACAGTCGTTAAGTTGGCGCTCGAAAATGTAAAGCTGGCCTATCTGGAGAGCTTTTTTAAGATTATGAAGTAGCGTCATATTTTAGGCAGCTAGGAAACCGCCGTCGATGGGGATGGCAGCCCCGTGCACATACGTAGCCAGGTCACTGGCGAGGACGAGTGCAATTCGGGCCACTTCGTCTGGCTGGCCCATTCGGCCAATGGGGAGTCGTTGTTTGAAATCAAAGCCGGTTTTAATCAGGTCGAATTTCCCTTTCAAAATCATTTTTGCGGCCGTTTTTGTGCCTTCGGTGAGGATGCCACCGGGGAGCATGGCATTGACCCGGATACCGTCTTTGGCGTGTTCTTTGGCTAATGCTCTAGTAAGGGCAATGACCCCTGCTTTACTAACACTGTAATGGGCTAGGTCGGCTTTGAACGGCAGGACGGCTTCGATTGAGCCAAGGTTGATGATGATGCCGCCTTGCTTGACTCGCCTTTCGATGAAGCGTTGACACATCCAATAGACTGAATTTAGATTGGTGTTCATAACCTTTTGATAAAGATTCTCGTTTACGTCGAGGAAATGTTTGAAAGGGTAGATTCCAGCGTTGTTGACAAGAATGTCTGGTACACGGCCGTTTAGGTTGGCCCAAAGGTTATCTATTTGGTCTTTATGGGATAAATCAACTGTATACACGTCAACCCCATTGGCGTATGGCGCTAATTCCTCTTTCACCTCAGCTAGTTGGCTTTCATTCATGTCTATCAGGCTGAGGGCTGCGCCTGCCTCGGCAAATCGGTGAGCGATAGCACGGCCGATCCCGGCAGCGGAACCAGTGATGAGGGCGTGTTTGCCTTTGAGGGAAATTAGTTGGGTCATGGTGGGCAGGGTTGTCATTTATCGGCCGTCTATTTCCAACCCAGACAAATCCTCTAATGCTTTTGCCAGGGCGTGGTTGCCATCGCCGCCAAGTCCTTTGCGTTGGAGAGCGCGATAAAGTTGAAAGACGAGACTGGTGGCCGGGAGCGGAATGCCCATCTGGTCGGCCGCTTCTAGGACGAGGCGTATGTCTTTTTGTTGGAGGTCGATGGTGAAACCGGGTCGCCAATCCCGCTGGACGACTTGCGGGCCACGATTAGAGAGCATCCAGCTTCCGGCTGCGCCGCCTGTAACGGCCGATAATGTTTTCTCCAAATCCAACTCGCCAGCCTGGGCAAAGAGCAGCCCTTCGCTGACGGCCATCATAGTAACGACGACCAGAATTTGATTGACCAGTTTGACCGTTTGCCCGGCGCCAGAACGGCCGACGTGGGTTATCGTCTTCCCCATCGCTTCAAAGGCTGGGGTGGCCCGTTCAAACTGCCCTGCCTCACCACCAACCATGATGCTCAGTGTGCCATTGGCCGCCCCTTCGCTGCCACCACTGATGGGCGCATCGAGCATGTGGGCCTCTTTTTCGGCGAGTTTGGCGGCTATTTCGCGAGTTGTTTGAGGGCTGATGGTGCTCATGTCAATAACGAGCGAGCCAGCCCGAACCCCATGAATAACGCCGCCTTCCCCTAAGATAACGGCCTCAACATCTGGCGTATCGCTGACACAGGTGATGATGATAGTGCTGTGGGCGGCGACGTCGGCCGGGCTGCTGCCAGCCGTTGCGCCAGCCTCAACGAGGGCAGCCATGCGAGCGGCCGTTCTATTCCAGACCCAAACGGAGAAGCCTGCTTTTAATAAGTTAGCCGCCATCCCCCGCCCCATGATACCCAAGCCGATAAATCCAATGGTTTCAGTCATAAAATCTCCTAGAAAAAGCTCACGCAAAGGCACAAAGACGCAAAGGGTTTGTAAGGTTTCATTCTAAAATGTGGGTCTTGTCTGTTGTATGATCGCTACCAATATGCACAATCAATTTAGCGAATTAGACAAATTAATAGGCTGTTTGTCAACTAGGAAAAACGGATAGACACAAAATTAGGTTCAGGGAATTTTATGGAAAAATACCTTATTGGTATGTATTTCTTTGCGGCTTTGCGCCTTAGCGTGAGGTTTATTTGTATTCTTCGACAACGGCCGATAATAGATTGAGGGCCTCGATAATTGAATCACGTTGGAGGCAGACGCGGTCGCCGAACATGAATGTCCGGTAGCCGAGGGCAAGTAGGAAGGCCACATCGCTTATGTCGGCGCTTTCCGGAATGGGCTGGTAGGCGAGGGAGTCGAAAAGGCGGCTGGCGACGATGGCCTTGGGGTCGGCGTTGATGATGTCTTTTAAGGCGGAGACGACCTTGTGCGGTCGTATTACTTCAATATACAAATCGCCTCTAGCCGCCATGAGACGGCCGTGTTTGGCGCCATGTTTACGAGCATGAGCCAGGCCGTCCAAACTTTCAATTTTTTGGACGATTTCAGCCCCAGGTAAAAGCGATTGAATTTCGGCCGTGTCTTCTGGAGACTCAACGTAGGAGAGCATGACCTTGTTCATCCCCAGCGATTTCATGGCGGCGAGGTAAGCCCGGTCTGTTTCAGTTAGGGTTCCTTCAATCGTTAGCGAAGGGTGGGGGATATTGACGGATTCGCCAGGGCCGATGAGACGGCGGGGGCCATCTTCCAGGATGAGACGACGGCCGTCTACCGCTGCGACCCGAACATGCTCGTTACCATCGGAGAAGAAGGCGTCTGTTGGGGTGTTGACCCGAATGGGGTGGCTTAAGGTCACTTCAGTGTAGGGTGGGATAGCGGCCCCGACGACCCGAAGTTGGCGGCCTTTCAGGTCGACCCAGACAGGACGGCCGTAACCCTTCAGCCGCTCTAATGCTTCGCCAGGGCCATTCTTCATAGGCATAACCGTGTTCAGGCGAAAGCCTTTTACAAGCGGGTGACGGGCAACCTCCTCAAGAAAGGTCGCATAAGGTGGGGTCGTGACGATGGCTTGAATGGGCATAAACGATTAGACTTTTAGGGTCGTACCGCAGTAAGTGCAAGTTAACAAGCCCGCCTTTGTATCTACTGGAATTGGTGCGCCGCAGCGTGGGCAAACCAGGGCAATAGGCTCGCTGATTTGTTGAACCGTGTCTTCGTCTTGGCGGGCGCGCATGTTGTCCTGAAAGTTGGAGAAATGGCCCCAGGAACGGGCGATGAGGCCCATCGCATAATCAACCGCTCGCTGTTCATCTTCAATATGGAAGATTTTCTGTTCGCCAATGGCTTTGCCCCATTGAACATCGACCCTGTCGCCTTTCTTGCCAGTCGGCCGCCTCAAAAACCAGGTATTCCAGGTTTTAGACACTTTTTGCCAGGCTTTAATAGAGTCGACATCACGCCGCCGACCATCGCCCAAATAGTTGGAAATTTGATTAGCTGGCGTTTTGGTGTGCATGGTGATGTCGCCGAAGACGATGAGGAAAGGTGGATCGGCCGCGTTGGGAATAGAGACATGGGTGTTGAGCCAATGGGCAAAGAGACCATAGCTTTCTGGGGCATCGCCGCCCCCGCCTTCACCATAGATTGACCCTAGTAATTGTTCAAGGTCGAAACCACTGGCGAAAGTAGTGACTTGCAGGGGCCAACGGTCAACGGCCCCATCGCCGATAGCGGCAAAGCAAACCTCTAAATCCGGCCGGTATTGAGAGAGGGTGTTGTATAGCAGGGGCAAACGGTCGAAGATTTCAAAAGGCCAATTTGCCATCGAGCCGGTGACATCGACGGCGATAATCAATGGGTTGGTTGATTCGGTGCTGATGTGCTTTTTGGGGTCAATAATTTTCTCATTTGGCCCCGTTTTGCCCTGGTAGGTTCGAGGGCCAGAGGCTTTGGCTCTGGAAGCGGCTGCCGCTCGTTTGTCTGAACCAGCGCCTTTGTAAGCATAGCGGCCTTTGCCATACCATTTGCTGGTATCTTCATCCCATGAGTACATTGATTTCTCCTATGATTAATTCACAATGCGTAAGAATAAATATTATAGTATTAGTGTAACAAATACACTAAATAAAGTCAAGCCCATTTTGACAAATAATACCATAATATTAAAAACCCGGTTTTTCAAAAAAACCGGGTTTTTAAGCCTACGAAACTTTTTGCAGTTTACCTAGCTCATCAAACCTAAGACCCCGGCTAACATGAGTAGGATTAGTAAAGTGTTTGCCAAAAGATGAGCAATCGTCGGCACCCAATTATTTTTTGTGCGTTGGGCAGTGTAACTTATGATGAGGGTCAGGGGCAGGACGGTGACTAAGTCCCACCATTTGAAGAGGTGCATGGTCCACCACATTAAGCCGTGAACAATCCAGGTGCGGTTGCCGAAGGCGAGTTCTTGGCGGGGGAGAATATAGCCCCGCCAAAAGAGTTCTTCGCCTGCAATATTAAAGAAAATCTGGATGCCAAAGAGGAGGATGATGCCCCAATTACCAATTAGTTGACCGCCAACGAATGAGGTTAGGGTTTCTGCGTTTATCTGAGCTTGGGGGTCGAGGATGAGCGGTAAATTTTCGGGCAGCGGAATGAGCTGGACTTCGATTAAGAGGCGGCCAGCGACTGTCGCGACAACACCGACAACCAAGAGGATAGCGTAGACACCGATACCTTGTAGGATTGCCTTCGGTGTTAGCCGGGGGAAACGCATCCTTTCGCGAAGGACTTGGCGAAATTCGGCAAAGGTAGTGACAGATTGTTCGGCCGTTACCGCTCCGATCGCGATTGCAAACATAACTGCCATAGGCACAGTGTTCGCAACGATAAAGGCTTCAAAGGATGTCAGCCCCATATTTTCCAAAGCAGGTATGCCCAGGTGAAAGCTCAGAAAGATAAGCAGGGTGAATGTGCCAAAGATAAGTAATGAGCTGAGTATCTTCAATGGCTTCATACCTCTGTTAGATGAGTTGATTGGGGCGGTTAATTGTTGAATGTGTTGCATTAGATTTCTCCTTATACATATGTGCATGTATGTAAATGATGTAAAAAAATTTAGATGAGAATGCCTTTCATGTAAATGTCGGTCAGCTCTTCAGCTTCCTTGTCGATGGAAAAGGCGGATGGATTAGCTAGCCAGAGACGAATCACGCCCTGTTGATAAGCGATGAAGCCACGTGCGGCCGTTTTAGGGTTAAGGTCTCCGCGAAAAAAACCTGCCGAAATACCTTCTGCCATGACACCAGCAATCCCTTCTATGATAGTCACTGCTTCATCTTTTCGCTTCTGAACAAAATCGCCAAGTTCTTCACTGTCAGCGACTTTGAACAAAGATAATTCCATAATGTTGCGAAAGGTGGGGTGGAGGGCAAGGGCTTTGAAGGAAGTTGACATAATGCGGCGAGTAATATCGGCAATCGTGCCGCCTTCTTCGATAGCTGCTTGCATCACGGCCTGTTGTTCAGCCTCGGCTCTGCTAATGAGCGCTAGATATAATTCGGCTTTATTATTGAAGTGATGGTAAATTGCACCGCGAGTGACATTGGCTTCACTTGCGATATCAACCAGTCGGGAAGCGGCAAATCCATCTCGTCCGAAAATGACGAGGGCAGCATCTAGCAGGGCTTGTTTTGTTTGTTCGGCTTCTTCTTTCGTTCGTCTCATATATACATACTAACATGAATGTATGTAATTGTCAAGCGTTTTTGAAAATTAGTCAGTTGACTTTGGTGGCTCAATTACGACAGACATCGCCAGGGTTTGGAGGCCGAACTCTTGGCGGAAACGGCCGTCCAATCCCTTCTCTCTAATGTAATCAGCAACAACCGTAGGAACCATCGCTTGCCAGTCGCCGCCTTCAGCCATTGCTCGGCGAACCATTGTGCCGTTGATGGCTATTTTTTGGTCGTCGGGGACGAGGGAGACAGGACGGATGACGATGTAATCATTTTTGAGCAGGTCGGCGACGTAGGGGTTTTCGGTGATAAAGCGGTCGAGGAGGCCGAACGATATTCCAGAAAGGATGACCTCGGTGATTGTGACAGCCCAGGCGATGGATTACAATCTCATCCGCACTGTGCCATCTGCTTGAAGTGGAGCCGCGACTGGGTTAGGATACTCCTATGATGCGATGGTGGTGTTGTCGATTGCCCAGTATATTCGGAATTTGGGCTATAACGCGGTAGCCAGTCTCAATGATTCGGCGTTGGCGATTCCGCATGGTGGTACCGTATTGGCCTCAAGCTGGCAGGCACCCGGCTGCGGGGGTTCATGTTGTGGCTTGATAAGAGGCTGAAATATGGAGAGCGAATGAAACCTAAAAGATGGTGGCAACCGGACTCGGCCTAATTTGGTAGCTAATTGGGGAAATCTATGTTTACTATAATGAAACATCGACATGTATGGATAAGTATATTGGGGATGCTGCTTGCTGTGTTACTAGTAGGGTGTGCAGATGCTGTCAAAGATACGGAAACAATTAACTCTGATACCTCTGATAATGAGGGTGAAGTTTCGCAGGAAGTGGTGGAGGCCATCAATACATGGGAAGCCTCACCCGTTCTAGTCTCAATGCAAACTGTGATCGGGTACACAAGTTATTTTCCTGATTCATTTCCCTGGAGCCTGACCCCAGATTTAGTTGTTTACGCAGATGGGCTTGTCGTTGGTAGAAATAGTCAATACATTGATTCTTTAACCAAAAACTCGTATTGGACTGCGAAAGTAACCCCGAATGAAATATGTTATTTGTTAAACCAAATTGACAGCGTAGGGTTTTTTAATTTTGACAAGGATGAGTATATAACCCCAGGCGAAAGTCATTTGAATACGACCCAAATTGAGGTTCAAAGCTGGAAAACTCGTACTATTTCAGTTCGTGGTTTGGATTTTGCTGTCTATAACGCCGACGGAGGTTTTTCCCCCTCTTCACTAACAGAGACATATCGGCTTTTGAAATCATTTCCGCCACCCAATGCCATGCCTTATGAACCTGAGCGAATTGGGCTGTTAATTAACCAGGTTGATAATGACAATCTCGCTAAACTTTGGCCTTTATCTACGCCCGATCTAGGTGAACTGGCAGATGGCTTAGAGCCAAGAGAGCATCGCGAATTTGCTTTTGATGGTGAACGGGCTACTCGTATTTTCAATCTGTTCCAAGGGGATTGGTTTAAATTATTTAAGGACGGCGGTAAAACGTATATGGTAACGATGCGGCCGTTTTTTCCTTTAGAAAATGGGAGCGACCAAGACGAATGGGAACTTTCGACATTTGAAGAAACCCCAGAAGTAGATATCACCTGTAGCAATCAAGTTCCAGAAGTTGCTTGGCTAACCGATGCAACTCCACCAGCGCAACCAGATAATAATGAACAAATTGGAGATAATGCGCCACTTGAATTTGTTGATTCGATAGGAACTCATGACGAACCCGGCCAACTCGGTAGCATCGGTAACATCGGTTCCATGGTCAGTACCCCACAAGGCGATCTTTTAGTAGCCGATCTTAATAATTATAGGCTTCAAAGATTTGCACTTGACGGAACCGTTTTGGAATTAATTTCATTGCCTAACATGCTTACGTTTGATATGGATTTTTTATCCAACGACAATTTAATATTATCTAACTCGCGGCTAAATACTATTGAGATTCGCACTCCCCAAGGAGTCTTGCTGCAATCATTAAATCCTAATCCTGATGGTTCCGCTGATTTGATAGCTGTTGGTTTAGATGACCAAATTTATGTAGGTGAAAAGTGGGGAGAAAGTATTATTATTCTTAATGCAGATGGCAATATCCAAGAAATATGGAATGGGCCATCTGATGAACTATTTGTATCGATTTCGGATATTGCCACAGATTCATTTGGAAATCTGTTCATTGTCGATGATTATCAGCGAGTCATCAAACGTTTAGTAAATGGGGAAGTACACGAGTTCGCTATTAGTGGTACTTACATAGGTGTCAGGCCGAGTGGAGCATTTTATATAACCAATGGTACCTCGGTCACTCTCTATGATTCTGATGGACAGCAATTGACCCAATTGGAACTTGAGTGGCTAATAGAGGATATAGCAATTGCACCAGGCGGAGAAGGCTTTATCATAAACGCGGATATGAGAAAGATCCCAAATACGATTCTTCATTATTATGATGAAGAAGGGACTTTATTGACAAGTTTTGGTAGAACATCGCTCCTTCCAGGTCAATTTAAAAGCCATTCTGCTTTTTCAGTTTCATCACTTGGGGATATTTGGGTCGTTGGTGATGTGGATGATCCTTTGGATTATTGGGCATCTATAAAACAGTTAATTCACTTGGATAGTAACCATTCACTGCTGAACATTATCGATGATTTTGGTTTAGAATGTCAGGATTATTCATTAGCCGCATCCTCGAATCACGAGGTGTTTATTGCGAATCCGTGTGCTGGAACTGTCAGCCATATAGACAGAAGCGGGAAGGTTTTAGCGCAGTGGGGGGAAAGTGGGCTGAAGACAGGTGAGATAAATTTGATTTTAGATATTGTTCTTGCGCCTAATGAGCATTCTATTTATTTGACTGACTATGGTAACAATCGGGTGATGCAATTTGATTTTGAGGGGCGGATAATTGCGGAATGGAATAATGAACAGTTAAATGTTCAAGAACCACTAGCAATCGCTGTTTCGGCTGATGGTACATTCTTTCTGATTGATGGAGCGACAAAAGAGATTGTGGTTCGCTCAGCAGATGGGAGGACGATAAGATGGATGTTGCCAACAAGCAACGGAAGTCCCTATGATATTGCCATTGATGAGAACGAGCAGAGAGTCTATGTTGGCGGGTCGGACGAGAACGTTTATGTTTATGATTGGAACGGTCAGTATCTAGGTTTTTTAAGATATTGGGACGGCAATGGTGTCATGGTCAACGTAGGCCCAGAGGGTAATCTGTATCGGTCGGCTGGTTTTCAAGAAATCCAAATTTATCGACCGACTAATTAAACAATGAGGAGCATCGGCTGAAATTCGGAGCGTTTTGTCTATTTTTTGATGTTAAGTAGAAATCAATGAAAGTGAGCATTTTTAAGCTATGCCAGACGCTTTTCCCGGAGTGGGCAGGTTGTTCTTTGGGGGATTTTGACTTTGATGATCCCAAGGGCTTTTCTTCTTTTACAATGGGCATTCGGGCTAAGAAGGGAGTGGAGGTGGGGCCGACGGCCGTTCTCTATCGCCAGTTGGAAGGAAAAGAGAACGCTATTTTAGATTTTGAAACGGAAAAGGATGTTTTTCTGACGTTGGGGGCGCATAAGATCGCCGCCCATTGCTATTATTACGATGAGACTTGCCGTATTGAAGCGTTTTATCAGGGCCGGACTTTACAGGCTGAAGAGCTTTTTGAGCCTGAGATTTTGCGGCGTATTGCTAATGAGCTTTACCGCTTTCATCAACTTAAGCCTGCGAGTTTGCCGCAATTGGGATTTTTTGAGCTGCTGCACAGCAAATGGGGACAAATGGCAGCGACTGTTTTGGAAGAAAAGATTGACAGCTTTCCACCTAATGAACAGAAAATGTGTGAAGCGCTGCGAGAGATTTATGCGCCGGAGACCTTTGATAAGGTGAAACGTTGTGTGCCTGATGGGCAGTTGACTTTTTGCCACAATGACACCTATCATGGCAACATCATGAAACTGGACAGCGGGGAGATTAAGCTGCTTGATTTTGAATTTTCCTGCTTGAACAATAAGGCTTATGATTTCTCGAATTTGTTTGCAGAAACGGTAATGCGGCATCAGCAGCCGGACTATCCCTATTTTCGGATTGCGAAGCCGGAATTTGGAGACCACGAACTTGGGATGTTGATAAATTTCTATCTGGATAACGCTGATTTCCCAGACCAGGAAACGAGAGAAGCGGAGTTCAATAAGTTGCTGCAAAACACCAAGGATATGTTGGTGATGTCAGATTATAAGTACGCGATGGCGGCGCTGCCGTTGGCTGTGGAGCCTATTCAGAAGATTCGCTTTATCCCTTATGCACACCAGCGATTTACTAAATTTTTGAGGGCTTACGAAGAGAGATTTGGGACAGTATGACAGCGGCGAGGTGATTTGTGAGACAACAGAATAGCTCAATTCCTATTGCTTCTGGCGTGATTAACGACGGTGTCTCGGACGCTGAGGCGGGGTTTGAGATTTTGCCAGAGTTTGAAGGCTTTCATCAAAAGGATGATGTTTTTCGGCGTTCGTGGTGGGATGAGTCGATTAAGACGGGCAAGCACGCTCTTTTTTACGCGACGTATCGGGAGCCGCTGAAAACGTTTCGGAAGGCTGATGGCTTTACGCAGAAGGATTATGCTTTTCGCAATGCGTCGTGGCATGTGAGTGACATCTTTACGGAGATGAAGGAGGATCAGGATCGGCGGGAGGGGTTTTCGGATGCGTTTACGCTTTATCGGGACGTGTCGAAAAATCGGCAGGAGGTGGAAAGTCCAGAAGCAGCGGCGGCCGAAATTAAGCATGTCGCTGAACATTTTGGGGCTGATTTGGTGGGCATTACGGCTTGCGATTCCCGTTGGATATATAAGTCAAAATTTAGCGATATGAGCAAAACGGAACGGCCGAATGACATTCCAGCCGGGTTGACTTCTGTTATTATGACAGCCCAGGCGATGGATTACGACCTCATTCGTACGGTGCCGTCAGCGTTGAGTGGGGCGGCGACTGGATTGGGCTATTCCTATGATGCGATGGTGGTGTTGTCGATAGCCCAGTATATTCGCAATTTGGGCTACAACGCAGTCGCCAGCCTCAACGATTCGGCCTTGGCGATTCCGCTGGCAGTTCAGGCAGGGTTGGGGGAATATGGCAAGAATGGGCTGTTGATTACGGAGAAGTTTGGGCCGCGTGTTCGGTTGGGCAAGGTTTTTACGGATATGCCATTAATGCATGATCGGCCGATTCGCTTCGGGGTTAAAGAATTTTGTGAACAGTGTAATCGGTGTGTTGGCGGGTGTCCGGTGAAGGCAATTCGAGGCGGGGAACCTTCGGCCGACGTTTTCAATCAGTCGAACATTAAAGGGGTTGTTAAATGGACGGTTGATGGGGAAAAATGCTTTAACTATTGGGCAGCCCAAAATAGCGACTGTTCTATCTGTATCCGTGTTTGCCCCTATAACAAGGATTATTCTAAATGGTGGTGTCGGGTTGGCATCAAGCTGGCGGGGACTCGGCTGCGGGGGTTTATGTTGTGGCTTGATAAGAAGCTGAAATATGGAGAGCGAATGAAGCCTAAACGTTGGTGGCGAATCGACGCTTCCTGATTCACTTTCGTGCGAAAGGGTCAGGTTGGATAGCTGGGAGAGTGGTTAGAACCTGAATTCAAAGGTTTCACCCGGCTATCCAACCGCTACTGTATAGCTTACTGGACTTCAATCTCAGTGAAAACCTGGAATTGATTGCCGTCTAAATCCTCAATGATGAAGCCGACGACATAATCGCCTTCGGCCGCAATCAACTCTTCCCAGGTAAAGGTTTGGTTACTAAAGGTCAGCGTGCCGCCAGTTTGGGTCACTGTGGCTACCTGGTTGCCGCTGGCATCTAAGTCCATCCACTCTTCCAAGATAGTGAAGGTATCGCCCTGATTAGGCACAATCTCTCGCGGTGCGCCAGTGCCGTCTTCGTTGGAGAAGCCATAGACGCTCGTTAATACCCCATCTTGGAAATAGAGGCGGGCTGAACGGGTTTCGCCGCCATCGGCATAGGTGTAGATGCCGTCAACGGTGTATACCGCATCGGCTGACGTTTCACCATATGTTCGGGGGGTGAAATGGGCCACGACTGACTGTTCCCCGTCGGTGATAGCAAAGACTAATGGTTCCCACTCAAATTCCAGGGTGAATGAATCTGTATCGGGCCAAACGGGGTAGAAAACACCGGACACTTCCAAAGTTGTGCTGCTTTCAAGGTAGTCGCTGTCGGCGACGAAGATGGAGTTTGCGGCCGAATCAATGAACCCGGCGAAGAAGTAGGCATAGCCGACATTTTGGCCGGTCACTTCGGTGCTGAGCAGCACCGGTTGGTTGGGGGCGGCGATGCTGCTTGAGGCTTCGATAGGGGTGAGTTGAATTTGCTCGCTGCCGGGGCCACGAACAGCGCTGCTGTCGGGAATGAAGGGAGCGGCGTTTGCATCAAATTGGCGGCCTGTATAGTGAAAGGTCAGAAAGTCGTCCCATAAGGACAGTTCGGAGAAACGTTGGGCAATGGCGGTATAGGATTCTGGGCCTGCGGCCGGAACGGCGAACATCTGGGAATTGGGGAAGTAGATGGAAACGCCTGAGGCGGCTGGGTTGTCTGGGCCGTGCTTTTCTGCAACGACGGTTTGATTTATGGCTGATAAAACGTCGTCGGCGGCAGCGTTTACGGCCGAATTACCGCTTTGTTGTTTGAGTAATTGGGCGAAATGACCCAGGTCTATATAGGAGGGGGGGACATCTTTGCCAAAGATATTGGTATAAGATTGGGTATAGGTCCGAACTTGAGCGACGGTACGTTGGTTGTCGTCTTGCATCGCCAGAGCCAGGGCGTTGAGGCTGTTGTTTAGGGTCGAAAGGGTATTGAGATTAACGGCCGATATAGTGCTGTTTTTGCTCATCTGTTGGGCTAGTTGGGTGGGCGAGATTGAGCTGCCCCCGCCGCCACCGCCAAAGAGACCGAAAAGACCACTTAGCCCACCGCCGCCAGTCTGCCTGAGTAGTTCTGCACGAGCCTGATCATCAACAATGCGTCGGTCGCCTGTTATATAGCTGTCAACGATAGCTTGTCCCAGGCCAGCGCCATCCATATCGGGATTATTGACTAAATCTCGTAGAAAATCAGTGTAGGCCCACCCTATAGCGGGTTCAACTTCTTGAGAGGCGACAGCATAGTTGGCGTGGGGGGCCAGGGCGCTGAACACCTCTATATGGCCCATGAGACAGGCATCCATGCCCACCAGTTCAAATGAATCGATGCCTGTTTCAGTACGAATACTTGCTAGCGCATCATCCAATTCCATTAGATAAATTTGGTCGCCGAGGGCGTTGGCTAAGGGAACGGATGTGCCGCCAGTGCCGCCTGTCTTGGAATCGGTGTCGCTCCAGCCGCCGGGCCAGCCCAGCCCATGGTCGGACATGATGAGAACGTGTTTGTCGGCGGGATAGTTTTGCACAGCCCAAGTTACGAAATCGACCAATATTTCGCCGTCGGCCATGTTTACTTCTTCTTCACCAACAAGTTGGGAGCTAATCCGATTTAGGTCGTTGTCCTGAGTCACATAATATCGACGCGCCCCAGACCAGTTGCCGTCGCCAGAGTAACCGGCTCGGTAGCGGTCAAGTTGGGCAACGATATGAACCCGGTCACTGGAACCGACTAACTCAGCTTCATTTAGGTCGAGGAAAATATCTTGTTCTAGAATCTTATCGTCGGCATCCTGGTAGAGCATGACTAACCAGGTTTGGCCGTCGCCGCTGGGTGGATTAATGACGGGGGCCGAACCGTCTTGAGACGTGGAAAAACCACCGACGGTTTCACCAGATTGGGCTGGGGGTGGATTTTGAACGGGGTCGCTGCTGCCAGATGAGCCGGGTGAAAACAATCCGCCGCCGCCGAGTAGGGCAATGGGGCCGCCAATGCAAACGAAGAGAATAACAATAATGATAATCATGACGGGAGATAGTTTTAGACCGCCAAGCCCACCAGAACCGCCGAAGCCAGTTGGTCGGGGCTGTGATGACCCACCAGATGGGGGCCAGGAAGATCCGCCCGAAGGCGGCCGTGTTGAGCCGCCTGAGCCACTAAGCGGTGGCGGCCGTCTTGGTTCGCGGCGACGTTTGGGCGCTTCTGCTCGTCGTCGGTCGCCGGGGTCTCTTTTAGTGTCCCGCCGACGGTTGGTTCTTACGGTTGGTTTACTTCCCTTTTTAGCCATTGTTTTGCGTCCTTTCTCTAACAGGCGATATTGAAACGACATCGCAGTCTATTTTCAAGATAGCTGATTATAGCAACATTCAGGCTATTGTTCAGCAGGTGGGTCTATATCTTTGGATATATTTTCGGAGGATGAGGATATAAGAAAGGGGAGGGAGGAATCTTTCGGGTGGATTGGACTTGCACGAAAGATTCCTCATGCCCATTGCATATTTTAGGAATAGTTAGAGCGAACAGAAGGCGGGAGCATCATAGAAAACGACGTTGGTGATGAACCAGCCGTCAGCAAGCCGTTCGATGGTGATTGTTTGGGGCAGCAGGGTTGGGCCATCGCTTTCGATCAAGGCCCCATCAGAGAGGCGATAGGTGGCTGAACTCCAGGTTTCACATGTGTCTACATCGATACGGTCGTTATTTATTAACCGGATGTCGTCAATATAGCTTTCATAGAAGTCGAGTTCATTTAGTTGGACGAGTCCCTGATTGTTGAGGTTAATAATAGCATCTTGAACATCCAAGAGGACATCCCCGGCGAAGATTTCGGCGGCAATGGCGGGGTCGCCGTTGGCGAATGCTTCAATTTCAAGTTCAATGGCTAGCGTCAGGAATTCCGAAACCTCATCAGACAGTTCAGGTGACATGGCGGGATCGGCCGTTTCAGGGAAGAAGGGATCTGTTCCGGCGTTGACTTCGTCGCCATCGTTGATGCCATCGTTGTCCATATCGGGGTCGAGGGGGTTCATCCGATTTTCTATTTCGACCCCATCGGAGAGGCCATCGCCGTCAGTGTCAGGGTTGCGGAAATCGGTGCCGATGATGAAGGCTTCTTCTACGTCTGAGAGGCCATCGCCGTCGGTGTCTGGTTCACCGGCAGGAACAGCGGGCGGCTGGGGATTGGCTGGTGGGGCTTGAGGTGGTTCGGGGGCGGTCTCATTCTGGCCGTAGAGTGATTGGATGCCAGCAATGTCATCGCTTCCGAGGAAGCGACGCGGGCCAAAGTAGCTGGGGAACATGAGGGCGTCGGGGTCATCGCTATGGTCGAGGCCAAGGGAGTGGCCGATTTCATGGGCGGCGACGGTTAGCAAATCGACATCGACGGTGGTGCTGTTCGACCAGGGTTCTTCCTCATCAAAGTGGATTTCAACCTGGCGGTCAGCGAATGGGTTTGGAAAGGTGGCATGGGCCAGGGTTCCGCCAATGCCGTCGAAGGGGTCGCTGTCGCCATGATTGCCCACTTCCCAGGAGATAAGAAAGTCGGCTTGGGCGGCGCTGCTGACTTCTGTAAAAGTTAATGGAACCACCTCTGCCCAAAGCGCAAAGGCATCACGGACGAGTTGGTGTTCGTCCTGGTTGGGCAGGACGTTGGATTCGTTTAGGAAGACGTAGGTGAGGTCGTTTTTGCCCCATTTTGAGATAGCGTTGAATTCGGCCATGGCGTTACTCATATTGTTTTTGGCGGGAATGTTGTCGTAGCTTCTGGCAGGTTCGGCCGTTTCTGAGCCGGATGCGATTGGTTCGGGGTCCGTTCCCGAACCGCCGTCGCGGGCCAACGTTTCACAGGCTAAGGCTGTGAGTAGAAGGAGCATTGAGATTAACAATAAATCAATTTTCAAACGCCTAGTCATTTCAGGTTTGTCCTCCAGGGAAAAAGCGAATCCAACTCATTGCTGGATTTCGTAGGCAAAGAATAAAGGGTTGGCATGGAAGCCTTCAAAGGTTAGAACACGGCCGTTTGGATAAAGTGACTCAATCTCGCCTAATTCGGCCGAACGTTCCGGGATAAACAGATATACGGTGTTGGCCGGAGATGGTTGCGGCCGTTCTGCTTCCAGAACATCCGTCAGGCGAATTTCCTCGTCTAAATCTGCTAAGAGATAAGGGAAGGTTGGAAATGCGGCATACATGCTGGGGGGGCCGTGAAAAAAAGCATCCCAACTGCCATCGAGGGTGTTGAGGTAAGTCGCCATCTCGTAGGCGATTTCGGTGTTGCGGTCGCCAAAGCGATGTTGGCTGCGATATTGACCGAAGTAAAAGGCCAGGTCAGTTAGAGCTAAAAAGGTTGTTACTATGATTAATATGGGAAATAAATAGGTTCGATTTAAGCGCAAAAGGGTTTGGAGCTGTTGGCCCAACCAACCGAGAGCGAGGGCGATGATAAGATAAACGGCCGGAACTGCTATCAATAAGCGGTGGCTGCTTGGCGGACTTTGCAGCATGAAGGCGGCGCCAAAAAGGGTTGTGGCGAGCCAGATGAGGAGCAGTTGGTAACGGAGTTGACGCAGCCGCCAGAGGGCCAAGCCGAGGCCGAGGGAGAAAAAGACCGCCGGCCAGAAGGGTAGCAAGGGCGTTCCGGGGTTATAAGCGTTACTGGTGTCCGGGTTGGTCTGGTAGGCAAAGAGGGCGGCTTGGAGCTGTTGGCTCAGGACATCGGCCGTATTTTGACCAGTCCGGGCGCTTTCTTCAATGAACCAGTTGCTTTGGAAGATGCCTAAGGTGTTGACCCTATCTAAATAGAGGCCGGGATTGGCTCGATAGAAGAGGAGTTGGGGTAGAGCGACGACCAGGGCCATAACAGCGGCAGCGGCTAGATTGCGGAGGTAGCCCGGTGGGTGTGGTCGGTTGAGGAGGAGGGTCAAAATGAGCAAGGGCAGGATGAGTGGGAAGAGGTGGGCGGTGGTGAAGAGATAGGGGGTTAGGCCGATGGTTAGCCCGGCCAGCAGCCAGGTTGTGCGACGGCCGTTTTGCCAGGCTTTATAAACCATTCCCACAGCGAGGAGGGCTAGGAGCGGGTCCCAAATGTTGGTTAGACCGAGGCGGCTGTAATGGAGATGGAGATGGGAGCCAGTTAATAGGATAGCGGCGATGAGAGCCACAGGCGGGCCAAGCCAGCGACGGCCGATAAAATAGAGGGCGGGAACCGTTGCTGCTCCAATGATAGGTGAGAGCAGCCGAATCCCTAATGTGGTTGGGCCAAATAATTGGATGGGCAGGGCCAGGATGAAGGAGGCTAAGGTTGGGTTGGTTAGCCAACCGGTGGCGAAGGGATTTTGCAGTTGACCATTGGCCGCTGCAATTGCATCTAAGCCGATACTGGCTTCGCTACCACTCAGCATAAAGGGGTGGTTGGTTAGGGCCAGAAAACGAATGACCAGGGCGATGGTGGTCAGGGTGATAAGGGTTGGTAGTTCCCAGGTTGGGCGGGGAGCGGAGGTTGGAGGTTGGTGAGCCGAGGATTGAGGCCAAAGGGCATAGGCGGTCAGGGCGGCGGCGATGAGCCAGAGGTAAATGGCGAAAAGGGGTTGGGCCGTTGGGCCGGGGGTTTTGACGAGGGTATAGCCCATGAAGGCGAGAAAAGGGCCGACAAGGGCCAACCAGCGGCGGCGGCTTATTGTTTGGATAGGCAAGAAACGGCCGAATGATAGGGTGAGCGTTTTGTGCCTTGAAAATTTAGCAAAACCACCGATAAGCAGTAGCGTCAGGACAAACCAGGGAACGGCCGCTCCGGGGTCGGGTGGGTCGCCGATTAGGGCAGCTTGGCCGATTACGGCCGAAAACAAGGCCAGAATGATGAGGATAATACGAAGGGTGGTTGACTTAATTGTGGGGGCGGTTTGGGCTGAAACCGGAGGATCGTCGGTAAATTGTTCGGCGATGATGGTTCTTTGTTGGGGTTCGGCCGTTTGGCTTGGTTCAGGCAAACCATCTAACGGCCTATCCTCTTTTTCCTGAGGGTCAGCTTCAGGCTCTTGATGAACGGTGACAGGTTGGGCGGGAGGCAGTGAAGCTTCGATTGGGCCTGTGCTGGTTTTGCGGGCGATGAGCAAGACCATTGTGCCGTCGGGGTCGGGGCCTTCTTCATAGAACGGCCGTACCCAACGTTCGGTGCGGCCTAGGTTGCTTCGCCAGGGTGCGATAATCCAATGCCCGGTCAGGGCGTGGATGATGGCCGAGGGTATGCCCTGAACATGGCCCCATTCCAGGGCATGCAGGGCATCTTTAGAGAAGTAATATTGCCATTGGTCGACGGTGAATCCGGCCTGAGCCAGGCGGACGGCCCAATGTTCGGCCGTGTCGGTGTGGGCGTGTCGGGCAATGAAGTTGAAGAAGCGACGGTATTGGTTTGCCAATCCATTGAGGCCAACCCGCTCGAAGAAGAGCGCTCCGTCCAGGTAGTTGGTGTAGTTGTGGTTGGGCATGGTGATGACAAGACGGCCGTTCGGTTGCAGCACCCGGTTGGCTTCTTGCAGCACCGGTTGGATGTCAGGAATGTGTTCGAGGACGGAGTTGCTGATGATGCTGCCGAAATGGTTGTCTGGGAAGGGCATATGGTTGCCCAGACTTTGGAGCAGGTGTTGGTGGGCTTTGGCTTTTTTGGCTTTGTTGAGTGGACGCCACCAGGGGTCGATTCCGGCGGTTAAGGTGCGGTTGGGAAAGGCCAGTTCAGCGAAGTTACCATCGCCGCAGCCGAGGTCGAGGATCGGTTCGGGCAGGTCGATGTTTTGGTAGAAGCGGGCTTCGACGGCCCGAAGGACGGCCCGGAACGCGGGCAGGGTTTTGAGGTGTTGCCAGAGAAGGTCGTCGGGGGGAGCGTTAGTCAATTTGGCTGCCCTCGTTTTTGGTGTCGCGCAGGTGGCGGAGGTTTTGGTAAGCTTGAGGTTCGGGGGCGGTGGGGTCTTTTTTGCCCTGAGAAAGGGCGGTGAAGAGGTTGATATATTCTATGGCCGTTTGGTCAGGGCTGAACGATTGGGTGATGAGGTCGGGTGAGTGGCGATAGGCTTGTTGGTTGTCGAGGACGCGGATGACGGCCTGGGCCAGTTCTTCATGGCTGCCAATGGCGACGATTTCGCCCATACCAGTCATGGTGACAGGTTGGCGAACGCCGGGCAGGTTGGAGGCGACGGAGGGAACGCCGTTCATCATTGCTTCGACCTGCACCATGCCAAAGGTTTCGGTGTTGTTGAGGCTGCACAGCACGATACAGTCTAGACTCTTATAAAAGGAAGTGAGTTCAGCCCCATGCAAGCCGCCGAGCAGATGATAGTTGTTCTCAACCGCCTTGAACATCGGTTGTAAATGGGCTAAATAGGTGTCTTCACCCAGGGCGGGCGGGTTGGCATGGAGCACTTGCAGAGTCGGGTATTTTTCTAGGATGGTCGGCAAAGCTTTGAGCAGGATTTCGACCCCTTTTTCGGCCGCAATTCGGGCGGAGATGCCGATGATGGGCTGGCCGTTGAGATTGTGTTTTTGTTGGAACTGGCTCACATCTTCGGCCGTTGCCTCAACCAATTCTACAGGTGGGGGTATGATGTAGAGCTTTTTGCCGAGGTAGCTGGAGAGAAAGGGGGAATGGCTGCCAAAGTCGCGGGTGTAGGTGACGACGGCATCGGCCAGGCTTCCGGCCAGGCGGTTCATGGTATGGACGACCTTATCGACGAACCGATTGAAAGCGCCTTCAGGGAGCTGGAGGTCGGAATGGTAGGTTAGGACGACTGGTTTGCCGAAAAGACGGCCGCGCAATGCCACACCAGGCGCATCGAATTGGGGCAGGTGGAGGTGAATGATGTCGGCCTCGTGCACCAATTTCCAGGCCAGAAAGCCGAAGGTGGGCATGATGACGCCTTTGCTGATGCGGAGGGCAACAGGGGCGCGAATGATGTTGACGCCGTCAACGGTTTCATTTTGGGGGAGGGCGGCATCATATTGGGAGGTCAGAACGGTCACTTCATGGCCCTGGCGAACTAAAGCGCGGCTTAATCGTTCGACGTAGATGGTTAGGCCGCTGATATGGGGCCGATAGTAGGTTAGGACTTCTAGTATCTTCATATTAATATGGATTCGTGTTCATTATGAATGAGTGAACAAGTAAGCAAATGAGTAGGTTGCAACAGGTAATCGGTGTTTGGGGTCATACGAGTTTCTTTTCTTTTTGGGTTAGGGCGCGGGCGGAGGCGATGATATTGGTCAGGGTGGCGCTGGTGCGGTTGATGCCAATGATGCCTAATAGACCCAGGATGACGTAGTTGGAAGCGTGATAGAGAAAGGCGAAGCTGGCGGATTGGGCTTCGGGTTGGTCTAGGATGGTGACAAGGGCGAGGGTGACACCCGCTTCGAATACGCCAAGTTGGCCGGGGGAGGAAGGGGCGGCAACGCTGAAGGCGGCGATGCAGACGACAAAGGCGGCTTGTATCACGGTCGGTTCCAGGTTGGCGGCGAGCATGGCATAGTAGTATCCGGCGATGATGGGCAGCCAGACGACGACGCTGAGGACGATGAGGATTAGGCCGTCTTTGAGGCGGGTTAGGGTGTTGAGGCCAGCCAGAAGGTCGTCGAGGCGTTTGAGCCAAGCGGCCGTATCGAGAAAAGGAATGCGCTCTAAGATGAGGGCCGCAACTTTGGCGGCCCGGGGGCGTTGGTTGGCGGCGATGATGAGGATGAGGGTGGCGATGATGGCGATGAGGCCGGAGATTTGAACGGCCGTGTTAATATACGGCGGCAGGTCAGTGACGGCGACAAGAGTAAAAGGGAAGAGGATGACCATAAAAAGCAAGTCGAAGATACGCTCAACGACCATCGTCGAGATACCCTGAGAGATGGTCAACGGCGGCACATTGCCAATGAGAACGGCGCGGGAGACATCGCCTAGGCGCAGGGGTAAAAGATTGTTGAGCATGTAGCCGATATTTTGGATGTGGTAAACGCTCGTATAGGGGACGGATTGGTCGGTGGAACGGCCGCTGTTAAGCATGAACCGCCAGCGAACGGCGCGAAGCACCATAAAGGCAACGATGCACAGCCCCGCGATTCCGAGATAGCCAAATTGGGCGGTTTGCAGGGCGGCCAATATGTCGGCAGGTTTGATGAAGATGAAGATGGCGGCCAGGCACAGTAGGCTGATGATGATGCCCAGCCAGAATTGGGGCTGGCGCAGGGTAGATGGGGTTGAATTAGTTTCCATGTCGGCGGGATTATAGATAGCAAAGGAGCAAGTGAGCAAGTAAGCATGAGCGCAAATGGCAGTAGGCAGCAGGCACTTTACGGTAGGCAGTGGGGCATGAGCGATTTGATGGTAAGATTAACTGTATACTGATAACTGCTGACCGTATACTGATAACTGAAAAGGAGTATGTCATGGAGTATGTGAATCTTGGGAAGTCAGGGTTGAAGGTGTCACCGATTTGTTTGGGGATGATGTCGTTCGGTACGTCGGAGTGGCGGGATTATACGTTAGATGAGGCTGAGAGTTTGCCGATTATCGAGCGGGCGATTGAGTTGGGAGTGAATTTCTTTGATACGGCCGATATGTATTCCCTCGGCGTTAGCGAAGAGGTAACCGGACGGGCTTTGAACCAGTTTGCCAACCGGGAAGAGGTCGTCATTGCCACGAAGGTCTATTTTCCGATTGGGCAGGGGCCAAATGGGGGTGGCTTATCGCGCAAGCATATTATGGAAGGGATTGATAATTCCCTACGACGGCTAGGCACGGACTACGTGGATTTGTATCAGATTCACCGCTGGGACTATTCGACCCCGATTGAAGAGACGATGGAGGCGCTCCATGATGTCGTCAAGGCGGGCAAGGCCCTTTATATTGGAGCCTCCAGTATGTTTGCTTGGCAGTTTGCAAAGGCGCAGTTTACGGCCGATCTACATGGCTGGACCCGCTTTGTGTCAATGCAAAACCACATGAATTTGCTCTATCGGGAGGAGGAGAGGGAGATGAACCCGCTTTGTGTCGATATGGGCGTGGGGTTGATTCCCTGGAGTCCCTTGGCAAGGGGCTTTTTGGCTGGCAACCGGACGCGGGAAGGCTGGGGGACGACGGTGCGCTCTAAGAATGATAGTATGGCCCAGGACTTTTTCTATACGGACACCGATTTTGATATTGTTGATCGAGTTAAAGAAGTGGCGGAGGAGCATGGGGTCAAACCCGCTCAGATTGCATTGGCCTGGCTGCTGCATAAGCCGGGCGTGGTCGCTCCGATTGTAGGGGTGAGCAAGATGTATCAGCTTGAGGAGGCGGTGGCAGCAACAGAGATTGAATTGTCTGATGAGAATATGCGGGTGTTGGAGGGATTGTATCGGCCGAGGGAGGTGTTGGGACACGGGTAGTGATTCGTAATGCGTAACTGGTTTTGGGGAGTGGCGTTTGTTGGGATTGGCTTGTCAAGTTGATAATACTGTTTTTACGAATTACGAAGTGCGTTTACAATATGATTATGAACTATTCTGAATATCAACACATTCTTTTTGAGTATCGGGAGCCAAACATTCTTTGGGTGACGTTGAATCGGCCAGCGGTTTTGAATGCAGCCGATAAGCAGATGCACACAGAGTTAGTCGCTTTGTGGGAGACGATTGAGAAAGACCCAAAAGCAGAGGTTGTGGTTGTAACTGGCGCTGGCAGAGCTTTTTCGGCCGGGGGCGATTTGAAATTGGTTGAGGATGCTTATCGAAATTTTGATGAGATTATTCGCATTTTGGATGAGGCTAGGGAGCTGGTCTATAACATGCTGAACTTTAAGAAGCCCATTATCTCCGCCATTAATGGGCCTGCTGTTGGGGCCGGGTTGGTAGTGGCCTTATTGGCCGACATTCCCATCGCGGCCGAAAATGCGCGATTGGCAGACGGCCATGTGCGGATGGGGGTCGCGGCGGGGGATCATGCGGCCGTTATTTGGCCTTTGTTATGTGGCATGGCCAAGGCCAAGTATTATCTGATGACGAGTGATTTCGTGAGCGGTCGGGAGGCAGAGCGAATTGGGTTGGTGAGTTTATGTGTGCCGGATGATGAATTGCTGGATAAAGCGATGGAAGTGGCCCAACGGCTGGCAACTGGTCCCCGTCATGCTATCCGCTTTACCAAACGGGCGCTAAACCAATGGCTGTTGCAAGCGGGGCCGATATTTGACCATTCATTGGCTCTAGAGATGTTAGGCTTTTTCTCCGAGGACATGATGGCAGGAGTTGAGGGGCTGCGAAAAAAACGGCCGCCTCAGTTTCCTTCGAATCAGGTAGAGAATGGTTGAGACGGCCGATATGGCCTTAACTCACCTGAATGATATAACACCGGAATGGTTGACACAGCGATTGCGGCAGGCTGGTTATCTGCCATCTGGACGGGTATTATCCATATACAGGAGCAGAGTCTTTTCTAATAATGCTGAGTCAGCCCAAATTGAGATCGATTATTCGGCTGACTCTGACATCTCGTTGGCTCCAAATCGCCTTTTTGTCAAGGTTGCCCACCCTGATTTTACCTGGAACCAGGTTGAATTTGATTTCTACACCAGGCTTGCGCCTGAGATGCAGCAAAAACGGCCGAATATCGTCTGGCCTTTTCCATTTTGCTATGATGCGGTTTATTGTGAGGGTGAACCAGGCGCTCATTTGCTCTTAGAAGATTTGTCGACCAGCCATGTTTCGGCCGACGTGCCATTGCCGCCAACGCCGATTCAAGCACAGGGAGTTATTGATGGATTAGCGGCTTTTCATGGATATTGGTGGCAGGATAGTCGCTTAGGGGTTGAAGTTGGGCGGCGACAAACGGCCGAATCCCTAGAAGAGATGATTCAATGGGCAAGGGGCAATTTTGAGAGGTGGGTGGCGTATATGGGAGCGCGGCTGTCATCTGAACGAAAAGCAATTTTGGCGGCAGTGTTTAATGATTGGCCTGCTCTTCGCAAGGAGCGGGTCTTAAATGGGCAGGGATTAACGCTTGTTCATCGTGACACCCACCCACTTAACTTCCTTTATCCTCGTGATGGGTCATCGTCATCTACCGATGAGGTAGGTTGCAATGTCAAAATTGTAGATTGGCAAAGTTGGCGGGTAGATTCTGGGACAGATGACTTAGCATATATGATGGCTTGTCATTGGTATCCCGACTATCGGCAGCAGGTGGAACGGCCGTTAATTGAGCGCTATCATCAGCAGCTTTTGGTGCATGGGGTGAGTGATTATAATTGGGAGCTGTGTTGGTATGATTATAGGGCTTCTGTTATTCGATGTTTGTTCTTCCTACTCGCGAGTTGGAATGAAAAGCGGCCGGTGACAATGTGGTGGGATAGACTTGAAAAAGCGCTGCTAGCATTTGAGGATTTGGATTGTATGGAATTACTTGTTTGAATTAGCTATGGTTTGATACTTTCCAAAAATGTTCTGAATCGACTATGGGGGAGGTTGGACAAGGTAATTAGATGATAGATAGCAAACCCGTTTATTTGGCGCGGGCCAGGGCTTCATTTACGGCCGCTCTGACAAGCATTTACAATCTCTACGTCATCGTCATCTCTGTCGGCGTGATTTTGGCGGCGGCCTACATTTATCTTCGGGAGGGGCTAAATATCTTCGTCGTGATTGTTTTACCCAGCATGACCATTTTTGTGGTGCTTTATTTTCGGGCGATTTTGAGCAGGGAGTTGGCCGTCAGTAATCAGGGGCTTCATTTTAGGCAGAAGGGGGTAGATGCCTTGTATCGCTGGGAGGAAATTGAGCGGATCAAGATTGATGATTGGCGCAAGCGGCTGTTTGTGACGGTGAAAGGTAGAGAACGGGAGTTGTATGTCCATGGCCTTGAAAAAGAGCCATATCGAGAGGTGATGCGGGTGTTAAAGATGGAGACGGCCGTTCGTGGGCTTGAGGTTGTGAAAGAGTGACTGAAACGACAAGTTGTGAGTGGAGCGGGCTGGTTGATGATTAACAAATTAATACTGGTAAGGTAGGGGCTCACCCATGTGGTCGCCCAGGATAGGTCTTATACTAGCCTCTACAAACACTACCAGTAATATTTAGGAAAAGCTCAATGAGCGCAGGCTCCTTGGGTATTTTGGGGGTTCACAGGTAGGGTTTTATCTGGTAGGATGGTTGGGAAGTTGGGGGCGCGGTTGCTCCTAAATTGATTTAATACCGATTTTGGCACTGGAGGGATGACAAATGAAGGATTATGAATTTGAGTCAGGTTATGAGCGTATGGAGCTGGAAAATAAGTCGGAGACGGAGGCCCAAGCTTACAATTTGAAGCGGTTTATGGAGCGGATTAAGGCGGAGCAGAATTTGCCGCTAGCGATTGTGGCTGGGACTGGTGGTGCTGCTGTCGGGGCGCTGCTTTGGGCGGCGATTACGTTTGTTACCGAATACCAGATTGGCTTCATGGCAATTGGGGTTGGCTTTCTGGTTGGGCTGGCGGTGCGCTATTTGGGCAAGGGCGTTGACCAGATTTTTGGGATTGTCGGGGCGGGATTCTCGCTCATTGGCTGTCTGGTGGGGAATTTTTTGGCGACAGCTTTGTTTATCGCTAAGTTTGAGTCGGTGCCAATTTTTGAAGTGTTGATTACGATGTTGGTTACGCCCGCTCTCTTGATTGAGATAATGGTTGCTACCTTTAACTTGATTGATTTGCTGTTTTATGGGTTGGCGATTTATCAGGGGTATAAGTTATCGTTTCGACAGGTGACGCAGGCAGAGATGGATAAAGCGTTGGGGACGGGGCAGCCTGTTCAGTTTAACTAGAAATCTCGTTTATAGTGTGATAGTTAAAGACGTTCACCACAGAGGTCACAGAGAAAATAGTGCTTAAATAACTATTGTTGCATGGGGGAGAAGCTGGTGATGACGTGGCGCATTTGTTGTTGAACGGCCGTGTCTCGCTCTGCCTCGACTGCTTGATGAACGAGGGACATCGGCCGTTCGCCTCCCATCCAGGCCAATGGATAGACCGCCGCAAGGCGAATTGTGGGGTCATCATCATGTAGGGCGTGAGTGAGGGCGGTGATGACGGTTTGGGCGGCAGGGGTGTTGATAATGTCGATGTGACGGTAACTGGTGGCGTGGAATAGGGCATTGATGAGTTGGAGGCGGGTTTGGTCGATACTGGCGGTTATGGCTTCGGCAAGTTCAGCTAACGCGTTTTCTCCGATGAGTTCAATGAGACTAAGGGCGGCGGCGTAAATGACTTCGGGGATGGGGTCGTTTTGAAGGGAGCGGCGCACGGGCTGAACGGCCGATTTTGCATTGGTGACCCCAAGTGATTCTAAGGCTTTAACCCGCACTTCGGGGTCTTCGGCAGCCAGGACGATTTCGAGGACGGGGACAGCAGCCGGGTCTTGGCAATCATTTAAGCCCCAGGCGGCGGCGACTTTAACCTCATCCGGCTCACGGGGCAGCTTGTCTTGGAGCAGTTGGAAGGCGTTTAGGTCGCGCAGGTTGCAAAGGGCGTAAATGGCGCTTTCATGGACGCGGGGGTCGGGGTCGTTGAAGGCTTGTTGGAAGAGCGGTTCAGCCACGTACCAGGAGAAGTAGTAGAGATGGCGGGCGATGCTGGCCCGAATGGGCGTATCGGCCGTGTTGAGCAGGTTTTGGAGAGCGACCCGCGTTTCGCGGTCGGCCCGTTTGCCGAGCAGTTCGGCGGCGCTGAAGCGGATATAGAAGTCGTCGCTTTGGAGCATTTCAATGGCGGCTTCTAGGGATACGGAGTCGGGGGTGATATTGCTTAGGACTGAGCGGAGGCGACGTAAGGAGAGGCGTTGTTTGCCAGTAGTGCTGGTTGATTGGATGAGTTGGGGTTCGCGGTCGGTTTGCGTAGGTGTTGTCATCTTAGGGTGGTAACAGGGGCCTTTTTTAGGAGGGTTTTGTTCGTTTTGAGGTCGGTGACGGTGACGAGGAGTTGGCGTTCCTGGTCTACCTGGAAGGCGGCTTTGAGCCGTTTGGTGCCGGGTTGGCCGGGTGGAGATAGGTGGGCTAAGAGCTGCTCGGCGCCGTTTGGATTGAGGGGGACGACGTTTAAGCCTTCCTGGCCCGTTTGGGCGACGAAGACGGCTTGTCCATCTTCATAGGTGACTTCGACGAGGGAGACATCATCGCTGGAGATTTCGCCTATGATAAACTCGATGTGGGATTGGTCGGGATGGGCGGCGCCGAGAAGGATTTCGACTGGTTTTTGGCTGGGATAGCTGCTGCCAGCGGGGATGATTTCGTCATATTGATGACGGCCGTTTTCGGGGTCGAGGTGACGGAGGCCGTAGCTGTGGAGCAGAAAGTCGTCGAGACCATAGCCAGCAGCCAATTGGAGAGCGCCTTCGGCAACGGCCGTAAAAGGCTTGTCAGAACGGACAGCCATATCGGTGAAGTAATGGCCCAAAAGCTGTTGTACCGAGGGCATTAGGGAGGTGCCGCCGACCATGAGGACGTAGTGGATGTCCTCTTTGAAGATGCCTTGCCGCCGTGCTTGCTGCATCACTTTGTCTACGACGCGGCGCAGGGCAGCAAAAAAGCCATTTTCTTCCAAGAGCGTTTCGAGGTCGTTTTGGGTGATGGTTTGGGAGAGGGCGATGCCACTGAAGTTGAAGTGGATGTCGGTTGACAGTTCGGTGGAGAGGGTGATTTTGGCCTGTTCGCATTGGGCCAAAAGATTGGGGTAGTCTGGGCCGAGGTCGGCCGTATTTAAGCCATGTCGTTCTAATACCCAGGCCAGCAGCCATTGGTCGATGTCGCTGCCGCCGATGGTTTGGCCTGCTTTGGCGATGACGCGGGCCATATGTTGGCGGCTGTTGCTGCGGAGTAAGCGACGTAAAAAGCCGCCTGTTTTTTCTTTGCTGTCAGGTAACTGCACCAATGACAAATCGAGGGTTCCACCGCCAAAGTCGAAGACGAGGACGACAGCTTTGGGTTCGGTGACGGCATAGCCGAGGGCGGCGGCAGTTGACTCATCGACAATCTGGACTTTATCGGCCCCGAGGCCGTCCATAGCTTCGTTTAGCCAACTGAGGTAGCTTTCAAAGGCGGCGACGGGGGCGGTGAGGATGAGCTGTTCGAGGTTGTCGGTGTCGGTCGGTAGATTTTGGAGTAGTTGACGGATGTAGGCTCGGCCAGCGTCGCGGTCGCTCCAGGGGGTATCATCTATCTGACGGGCTTGGGTTGATACAGCTCCGATGATGCCCCGCTTGAAGTTGCGGAAGAGACGGTTGTCTCGACGGCCGATCAGGTCGTTGGCCGCGACCTCTTGGCCGGTGTAGATGTGAGGGATACGGCCGTCCTGGATATAAAGGAGGGAGGGAATGAGGGGAGGGCGGTCGTTTTCAGCGGGAATGCTGAATTGAGGGATAGTAACTAATCCGGCAATGCTCCCTACTAGGTTGTTGGCTTTTTCCCAACTGGCAATGACGGTATTGGTGGTTCCGAAGTCGATGGCTATTTTCATAAAGTTATTTCAATCAGTTTGATTAAGCATAGTGTAACACAGAATTAAAAGCGATGGGAAAAAGGGTGGTATTTGCTGGCTTTTGCTTGGTATCATATATTTTGATATTGGGCTTCGCGATTTATTTGTTTTGGAAGAAAGATACCGATTCAATTGACGGTTCAAAATGATGTGGCAGATACGGCAGGTAATGGAAGCTTGGACATAGGTTCCTGAAACTAATTTACCCACCTGTGGGGAAAAGCGAATGATTATAGAGTATAAATGAATTTAATTTCAAGAGCGGTTGACCTTGAACATGATAAAGGCTTATTAAAGGATTTTATTTCTGGGCGGCAGGCATGGGCATCGCTGCCACCGTATTGGAACACAGGCAAAAGTCGGATGGCGATGTATCTGACGATGTTCGAGGGGCCACCAGAAACGCACCGCTTGTGGCTGGACGAGGCGGGGGGAATTCAAGGGTATACCTATCTGTCGCCGGGAGAGAAGACCCCGATTTATTTTACACCCGATGAGCGACAGTGGCGGATTATGCTCCATCCAGCAATGCGGTCAAAGGCGCTGTACGGCCGTTTAATCGCCGACGCCGAAACAAGGCTGAATGAAAGAACTAGCCCAGAGCCGCTCACGGCCGTCGCCTATGACAGCGACCGGAGTATGATTGAGATTTTGGGAGAACATGGCTATGAAAAGGGAGAGGCCTTAGAGGTTTATATGGCCTGTGACCTCTCGAAGCCGATTGCGGGGCCGGTTGTACCGGAGGGCTTTGTGGTTCGGCCGTTTGCGGGGCTGGGCGAACGAGAGACGCGAGCCATTGTGCCGAACTCCGCTTTCGGGGGCTTTGATGGGCCGAGCGAGTGGGCCTTGAATGATATTGGCTTTATGGACGAATTTTGTCAGGCGATTCGGGCCATTGATTTTGTGGCGACGACAGTGGACGGCCGAATCTGCTCCTCGGCGGTGGCTTTTAATGACCTGGTGACTAAGCTAGGGGAGTTTGACCCGGTGGCGACCCATCAAGATTTCCAGCGGTTGGGATTGGCGAAGGCCCTGCTGTTAACGGCGCTCCATTGGATGCGGGGGGCGGGCATGGAGACGGCCGTTATTCGGACAGGGGTGGACAATGTGGCGGCGATTGGGGCCTATGAGTCGGTTGGCTATCGGGTGGTGGATAAGCTGTTTTTGTATAAGAAGGATTAATTAGATTCGGGGTCAGTTTCTCTTTGCGTCTTTGCGTGAGTTTCAGTCTTAACTTGTTTGCATAACCTTAGGGTTTGCTTATTCGGTTAACGTTGATGATGTTAAAAGCACGGCCGTTGTTATAATCCTTTTTTGATGGCGAGAAGGCGTTCAACGGTTTGGTATGTATTGATTTTAGGCTTACTGTTCTTGGGGTGTTCGCTTTCTGTTTCAGAGCCGCTGCCGACCTTGGTTCCGACGGCCGTTCCAATCGCCGGACAAGGGAATTTGGGGCAGCCAATTGATACCAGCGAACCCAATCAGACCATTCAAGCCATTCCAACCGCCAGCCCGACCAGCCCGCCGACACCGACAGGAATAGCGGCGGTTGAAACGGCCGAGTTAAGTGTAGCGAGAGCAACCCAGCCGCCAGGGAGGGATTTGACGACGGCCGTCTTTGCAGCGACTGATTCGTTGGGGGGCGGGACTTTGACTAAAACGGCCGTGCCGCCGACACCGACTATCATTCCAACTGAAACGCCGACTACGCCATTTGTGCCAACCAATACGGCTACCCCAATCCCCTTTCCCCGATTACCTGATGTTATTTGGCCGACGGTTCAGCCGCTGACGTTACCCGTTTCCAACGCCCCGCGACATGGGGTAGCAACGGCTTTGGGCGGCGCACCAGTCGGGACATATGGTTCACCGGATTATAGTTGGACCTACAGTTGGACGCCCTTTGTACCGCCGGAAGAGAAGGCAGTCCAGCACATTCCCATGCTGGCTGGTGGCCCGCGAAATGGTTTGCCAACATTTGAGCAGGTCTCGGAGGGGGACGCTAATAACGCCCATAATTATTGGTTGGTCTTTAATGAATGTGAGCATCAGGGTCAGTGTAACAGTAGTCCGGCTGAGGCGGCTCGATTTTTCCACGATGAGGTGGTTGATTTGCTCTATACTCAGGGGGCGGATGCGGATGCGGAATTGATTATTGGTGGGGGGAATGCTCATCCGTGTGGCATTCTCTGGCTGAAAAATTTTGTAGATTATTATAGGGTGACATATGGGGCGCTGCCTGTGGCTGGTTGGCATTTCCATATATATCCTGAGATGCACCCTAGCCGCTGGCCGGACAGTTGTGAAGGTAGTTGGGGCTTTAATGACCTGCTGTTTCCATCGCCAGAAGCAGCCTTTAATTTGTGGCGAGAACATGCTTACAATGCGTTGGCCTTTGTTCAGGAATATGGACAGCCAGGGGATGAGATTTGGTTTACCGAAATTGGCTGCTTAAACAACGGCTTCCATCAGGTTCAAGCGCCCGTTTGTCAGGCAGATGGCTTTGTGCAGGCTTATTCCAACCTGATATTGAATTGGTTGAATGGGGAAGGGCGGTGGGTCACGCGCTACGCCTGGTACACCAATTGGGATGCCACCTATTGGATAACCACCCATTTAATTGCCGATGCGCCGCCGGGGGAGCGGTGGACGTATACGAGTTTGGGGTATTGGTATTCCCAAATTATCCCAGCTTCGGCCGTTCCGCTGCCTTCACCCTAGAAAAGCATTTAGCCACGAATTAGACGAATTAATCGAATTATTGGTCTAGGGGGTGTTTATGGTGTCGGAGCGGACGGGGATTTGATTGAGATGGATTCGTTTTATTTGATCACAGATTGGCACCGATAGCAAGGTGTAATTATATTTAGCCTGCTAAGATTGATAGCGGCCTGATGTTTTCTCAGCTTTTTGATTTTGTATAGAATTTAGTATCGAATGGATCCAATTTGTGTAATTCGTGAAATTCGTGGCAAGATTTTTTTTGGAGGATTTGGATGGGGTATTTGAAAATGGTAGAACGGCCGACTTTACTATTAGACGAAAGCAAAGCCCGTCAGAATATCCAGCGGATGGCAGCCAAGGCGCGGGAGAATGGGGTGAGGTTACGGCCGCATTTCAAGACCCATCAGTCCGCCGGAGTAGGGGAATGGTTTCGAGATGAGGGCGTAGAAGCCATTACGGTCTCGTCTGTGGATATGGCCGTTGGTTTTGCGGCGGCGGGTTGGCAGGATATAACCATTGCCTTTCCAGTCAATTTGCGGCAGATGGCGGCCATCAATGGGCTGGCTGAAACCATCAATTTGGGGCTGTTGGTCGAATCGGCCGAAACAGCACGGCGGTTAGACAATGCCTTAACGGCCGAAGTTGATGTCTGGCTTAAGATTGATGCCGGATACGGCCGAACGGGCATTCATTGGCAAAATGAGGCAGCCTTGATTGAGACCGCTCATGCTGTGGCGGGGGCGAAGAATCTGTCACTCAAGGGGTTGCTGGCCCATTCCGGCAATACCTATGGGGCGCGGTCTGTTTCGGCCGTGCAGCAGATTTTTGGCGAGGCCGTCGGGCGACTGCGGCGTTTGCAAGCCGTCTTGTTTGAATTGGGCTACTCTGTTGCTATTTCAGTGGGCGATACGCCCGGATGCAGCCTTGCCGAAGATTTTAAGGGGCTGGACGAGATTCGGCCGGGGAACTTTGTCTTTTATGATTTGATGCAGTGGCAGATTGGGGCCTGTCAGTTAGAGGATATTGCCATCGCCTTGGCCTGCCCAGTGGTGGCCGTCCATCCCGAACGGGAGCGGATTGTCCTGTATGGTGGAGCCGTTCATCTCTCCAAAGAGGCCTTGACGGCGGCGGATGGGTCAGTGAGTTACGGCCGTCTCGTAAATTTAACCGAAGCTAGCTGGACCCCCCTCGATGAATTCAATCAGGTCATATCAATATCGCAAGAACACGGCATCATTCAGGTCGACCAAAACCTGCTCGCCTCCGTAAAAGTAGGCGATATTCTTGGCATCCTACCAGTACATTCTTGTTTAACGGCCGATCTCCTCCGCCGCTACCTGACCCTCGACAGGCAGTGGATCGACTGCATCCCCAAAGATTAACAGATGCCTATAATTAAAGGAGCGTCACCATCCTGGTGGCCGCTAAAAGGCAGGATGCCCGCGCTCCTCAAGCTGTCAACAACCGTTTCGCCGACCCAAAATTGACCAGACCCTTGCATAATGATAATTCCCGTGTTATCTATTAGATGAACGGTCAATTCGACCGGGAGCGGCTTGCCAAACGGGGTGAGTGATACTGTTGGAGGCGATTGATGTTTGAGAACATTCCACCAGAAATAATAGCTAAAGTAGGTCTAGCCACCACCTGGCTCTGGGAGCAATATGGCAAAACCGCCGTCGAGCAGGCGGTCAAAAAGCCGATTGATGCTGGAAAATGGCGGCTGGGAATCGAGAACTATTTCTACAGCCTCTATGAGCGGGTGGGCTTTGTCCGCATTTTGGGGCGGATGGAATCGGAACCGTTAGAAAATGTATTCACCCATGTCAATATCTTGGATAAGTTGACCGCCGAACAACGCTATAATATCGAGACCCTCATCATAGAGGCAGCGCCGCGCGATTTCGCCGCCCTTCAACGGAAAAAGCGAGTGGCCGGGGACAAGGCTGTTGATGAACATGCCAAGCTGTTCATCTTTGGCAAACCGGGAGCAGGCAAAACGACCTTTCTCAAGCATACGGCCGTGAGGGCTATCAATCGCGAGATTGACGAAATCCCAATTTTCGTCTCCCTAAAAGAGCTGTCTGATTCTAAAAAAGAGATTTTGCCCTTTATCCAACACCAGTTCCAGACACATCAATTTCCCAACCCGGAGGGCTTTGTTCCCAAGCTGCTCAAAGACGGTAATGCCATTGTCTTGTTTGATGGCTTGGACGAGGTCAATTTGGAAGACGAGAGGCGTTCCCGGCTGATTGGCATGTTGAATGATTTTGTTTACCAATATGGAGAATGCCCCATTCTCATCACTTGCCGGGTGGCGGCCGTTGATTACTCCTTTACCCAGTTCAAGTATGTCGAGATGGCGGATTTTGATGAGGGACAAATCGGCCGTTACATTGACCAATGGTTCATAAAAGATGATGTCAAGCGGCAGAATTGTCGTTTGGCTTTGCTCGAAGATAAACAAAACAAACCGGTGCGAGAGTTAGCCCAGGTGCCGCTGCTGCTCTCGTTGTTGTGTCTTGTCTATGAGGAACGGAACGAATTTCCCCCGCAGCGCGATGAGATTTATGAGGAAGCCACCCGGGCCTTGCTTTCAAAATGGGATGCCAGCCGCAATATTACGCGGGATTCGATTTATCATAAACTGACCTTGAAGCAGAAACAAAGCTTGCTGGCCTATATTGCCCATGAAACCTTTACGGACGGAGACTATTTCCTGCCAGAACGGCAGATTGTGACCTTGATAGAGCGTTATTTGGCCGGCGTGCCGGCCATAGAGGAACCGGATGGCGAACGGGTGCTACAGGCGATGGAAGCCCGGCATGGCATCTTTGTCGAACGGGCGCGGCAGATACATTCTTTTTCCCACCTGACCCTTCAAGAGTATTACATCGCCCGATATATAGCTGGCAATGAGGGGCGCGGGGCGGTGGCCCAATTAATGCGTCATGTGGGCGATGAACGTTGGCGGGAAGTATTTTTGCTGACGGCTGGAATGTTGGAAGATGCCACCAATTTTTGTAGACAGTATTTAGCGGCAACCTTAAAAATTATTGCCTCTGACAAACAGTTGGTCTCTTTGTTGGATTGGGTAGAGGTTAAACGGCAGGCGTTGTCGATTCCTTATCGGGAATCAGCGGCGCGGGCGTTGTTGCTTTTCAACGCCCTCGCCCTCGCCCTCGACCTCGACCGCGCCCTCGAACTCGCCCGCGCCCTCGCCCTCGCCCGCGCCCTCGACCTCGACCTCTACCTCGCCCTCGACCTCTACCGCGCCCTCGACCTCGACCGCGCCCTCGAACTCGCCCGCGCCCTCGACCATGCCCGCGACCTCGCTATTAAGGTAGCGAAGCGATGGAAACATGGTGAATTTCAGGCAGAACTGGAATCATTGACGTTGCCAGAAAACGATCAGGATTTAGATGAACTGGTTCAGTACGATGAGAAATTTAGACAGGTACTAAACAAGTACGCTGATGTATGGAACCTATATCGGCGATTCGCCATTCAAAAAAAGGAAATTGACGGCCGTTGGCAATTATCCGAAACACAGATAAAGACGTTGGCAACCTATCTTCAGGCAAGTCAATTGTTAGTCGATTGTCTTAAAGTGGTGAACTATTTACCCGACCCAACCGCCATTGAGAACCAGATATTGCTCCCCCCTGCCTAATCGGTATCCTGTCAATCCGAGTAATCCATAGCATCGGAACGCAATGGAACGCAATTCAATTGCCATAGAACCTTTACCTTGTCATTTCGACCGGTATTTCCCGCTACCTCCCAATCCCAAATAACATCCAGGGAGAAATCTCTCTCAAAACTCCCTCACCTCCCAACGCGCCCATCCACCACCGCCCCTAAACAACCCACCTCCTCACCCTATAGAGTCAAGGGGCTCAAAACAAAACTCACATTTTAATTGAGCCCCTTGAGCCCCTTGAGCCCCTTCAATACCGTTCCCAGAACCGCCAAAACCAAAACCCACAAATGGAGAATGAAAAAAGTTTCCCTTTGCGTGAGCCCCCTTCTTTCATTCCGACAAGTCGTTCCCACCCCCGCTTTCCTTAACAATCTTGTCCCTCATTACGGCCGAAGATTTCTTTTTCTGGCCCTGGTCAGGCTAATCTTCAAACACTTTTTCCATAAAATTTACCATCGCGGCATAGGACTCGATGATAAGTGGATGATCCAGCGAGTAGATTTCAAAGTAGTGGGGAACCTCAAGAAGCAGAAGCTCTACATCTATCTCTTTTTCTTCTAAGGCGGTGGCAAAATCCTCAGAGGTCCAACTAGGAACGACATAATCCTCCGTACCATGAATCAACAAGAATGGCCTTTCACTGCCGTCCAGGAGAACTATGGGGGAAATCTCGGCTAATCTTTCGGCCGGAACCTCCTCGTATTTTGCACCCAAGTAAGCTTCGAGATTATCCAAATCGGTGTCTCCTTCGAAGCCTCGAAGGTCGAAGCGGGCGTAGAATGCGACGACACCCTGAAATGCCTCTTCCTCAGGAAGGGTGTAGGGACAATCGTTCAGGTATTGGGTGGGATCATCGACGGTTCCGATCATTGCTGCCAGGTAGCCTCCAGCAGACCCCCCTGTGACAATGATGCGCTGTGGGTCGAGATTGTATTCCTCATGGTTGGCGTGAACCCAGGCCAGGGCACAGAAAACATCTTCCACCTGGGCGGGGTAGGAATATCGGGGAGCTAAGCGGTAATTGGTGGATACAGTGGCATAGCCCCATTGGGCAAATTGGTTTGCAAATTGACGATAAACTCCCTTGGTCAGAGAAACAAAACCGCCGCCGTGGATGGCTAATATGGTTGGGTAAGGGCCTTGGCCTTCGGCGGGGAGGTAAACATCTAGCTTTTGGGTCGGTGCGGCATCGGGGATGTATTCAATATTTAAATGCATTATTGGATCGATGAACGGTCTGGTAGGTGACGGGGTAATTGTTTGGGTAGCAGTTGCATCAGGCTCGATGGTTGGTGTGCTTGTACGGGTGGATATTGGGGTCTGTAACTCCTCCTCAATCATTAGGGAAGTGGAAGAAGAATCACAACCAAAAAGCATAAGGCCAAACATTATTATTAAAAGAGCGATTTTATTTTTCATTTGGTGTTTGTTCCATTGAAGCGGTTGTTGCAAACAACCTATCGGATGACTTTCTATCGTTCGAATAAGGTGCGAGCTTTGGGCCTTCTGCTTCCAACATCTCTTTCAATCGGCTATAGGCTAAGCGCAACGGCCGTCTTGACAGCCAACTGAACAGGGAATTGAGGGGGCGCAAGAAACGGGGCATCTCTAGTTCACCAATCTCACTGACTTTGGTGCCGCCTTCCACAGCTTCAAAGATGCGGGAGCCTCGATAGCGGGCTGCGCCGTTGATGGTATCAATGGTGATGCGATGGGGTTGATCGAACTCGGTGATGCGGAAATGCCAGTCATAGATGCGGCCGAAAGTGACCCGAATTTCACGAAAGGTACTCCCCGCCTGTAATGGGCCTTCCAGCTTGACCAACTTAATCTCCGGTTGCCAGCGTGTTTCATTCTGGAGGTTGGTAACGAAGGCGAACACTTCGTCGATTGGCCGGGCGATGACAACGGCGTGCTTGACTTTCATGAGGCTGACTCCTTGCTGCTTTAGACAGCGACCGGGCGCATACGATTTGAACAGCCGAAATGCTCGGCCAGATAAGATAACATGCCCCGTTGCCCGCGCGGGGTGGTCCAGTAATGGTTCCAGGCGAAGAAGGGTTTGAAGATAGGTGATAAATAGCGTATTAGAGGCATATTGACGGTCACGTCCCACTCAATATGGACCTTTGTACCCCGCCCATCTTCGGTGAGTTTGGCTCGCCAGATGCCGTCGAAATCACCGCTGGCTTTTACCTCAACGAGTTCGCCCGGCTCCAGCCGAAGCGATTCTAACTCAAACTCTAATTTGTAGGGCAAAAAGCCCCGTGCTTTCGCCCGTACTTTGCCGCCAAAAACTGGCTCATAGTAAACCTCAAGCAGCTCTGCCTCTTCATAAACCCCTTGCCACCATTCAGGTAGCAGAGTGGCATTTGCCAATCAGGGTTTTTCCAAAGTCGGAAAAAAACAGGAACAAAAAGCCTCAAACTGATAATATGGAGTTGAAACGACACCAAAATCAGAAGGAGGCTTAAATGGATCATATCACATTGCAACAAATCGAATCAGATGGAATTCTATTGGACCTGACAGCATTGTTAGAATTTTTAGCAAAAGTAGAGGATAAAAGGGCCAAAAGAGGCAAACAGTTTCCATTGGCGTATCTATTGACCTGGATAATCATGGCCAAATTAGCCGGGCAGAACAAACCATCATCGATAGCCCAATGGCTACGTTTGAGGTGTAAGATACTGGTGAGATTATTCCAGTTCGAACGGGGGAAAGTGCCATCACTCAATACAATCCGACGAACGTTGCAAGATAGCTGTAACCTAACAGATTTACAAAGTGTCCTATTGAGATTTCTACATCAGAGTTATGGTGGTCAGCAGAGTATGTTGATAGCCATTGATGGAAAGACACTCCGAGGAACTATTCCAAAAGGACGAACCCAAGGGGTGCATCTGTTAGCCGCTTACTTGCCTGATGAGGGAATCGTATTATGCCAGGTCACCGTCGGAAGCAAGGAGAATGAAATAGTTGCTGCGCCGACTGTGTTAGAAGCAATTGACCTGAGAGGCCGAGTTGTCTGTGGCGATGCGATGTTCACTCAGCGTTCTATCTCGGTTGCTATTCTATCTGGAGGTGGCGACTATATTTGGTTTGCGAAAGGTAACCAATCGACTTTACAAGATGATATTGAACGGTTTTTTGAGCCGTTACCTCAACGACCTGGCTGGCATCAACCAAAGATGGAACAGGAGATAGAACATACCTCCCGAAAAGCCCATCAACGATTGGAAAAACGAACATTGACAGTCATAGATGATAAAACGGGTTATCTCGACTGGCCTGGGGTCGAACGTGTCTTCAAAATTGAGCGTCAAGCTACCTGTCTAACAACTGGTAAGCTTCGCTCAGAGTCGGTTGTTGGCATCACGAGCTTGACATCTAAACAAGTTTCCACCAAACAATTGATGAGCTTAATCCAAAACTACTGGGGCATTGAAAACGGCCTCCACTATCGGCGGGATGTTACTTTACATGAAGATGCGACTCGTATCTCTAGTCCTTTGATGGCTGAAGGGATGGCCACGCTGAATAATTTCATCATTGGTCTAGCTAGTAAATTGGGTCTGAAGAATCTGGCTTTTGCTCAACGTCTTTTCGATGCCAGTATCTCGGAAGCTCTCGCTCCTTTTTACTGACTTTGGAAAAACCCTGATTTGCCAATACGGTGAAGACTTGTTCGGGATCGTAGCAGGGAAAGTTCCATTTTTCTGAAAAGTGATAATTATTAGAGGGCATATTATTCTCCTAAATAATGATAAATCTGGATTGATGTCTCAGTTACGCATTGGTTGGTCTGTAATCCTCCGTGGTTTTGAACACAGTTGGGCATTTTCCAAAGCGACCCGAAATCTTGGAGGATTTAAGTTGGTAACATCAGTTAACGATTTGCAGTGTAGAAGATGACCGCCCCGTCAACGCCCCTGAAACCGTCCCATAAAAATAAAATCGTCCTATCTATAATAATTCCACCCTTTGTAGGGGCGAACCCTTGTGGTCGCCCAAAGCGGGCGGGCACAAGACCACGCCCCTACAGAACAAAACCCCATTAAATCACGAAGAGCCACAATTATTAACGCCTTCGGCTATCATTCTTGTCCCTCATTACGGCCGTGTTATAATGTTAGCGGCCTCAAGACAGGCCAATACCCAGGTAATAATTAACAATATTTATTTGCCGGAAAGAGATGGTCAGAACGGCCGTTCTTCTTCTGGCGTGATTTTAGTTCAAAGGAGTGTTGAGTGAATCTGCACGAGTATCAGGCGAAACGACTTTTTGCCCAACATGGTGTGCCAATTCCCAATGGCAAGGTTGCGACAACGGCCGATCAGGCCCGCGACATCGCCAGGGAATTGGGCGGCCGGGTTGTGGTCAAAAGTCAAGTCTTAATTGGTGGCCGAGGCAAGGCCGGGGGCGTGAAGCTGGCCAATAATCCCGATGAAGCGGAAGAATTGGCGGCCCAGATTTTGGGTATGGATATCCGGGGCTTCACCGTTCGGAAAGTGCTGCTAGATGAAGCGGTAGACATCCACCAGGAGATTTATCTGGCGATTTTGATTGACCGCTCGCGCCGTTTGCCGATGTTGATGGCGTCGGCAGCGGGCGGCATGGACATTGAGCAAGTTGCGGCCGAAACCCCGGAGAAGATTTTCCGGGCCTATATTGACCCCATGATTGGGCTGCGAAGCTACCAAACCACCTTCATTGCTTCGGGCATGGATTTGCCCAGCAATCTGTGGGGACAGTTCTATAAGCTGTCTGTTGGTCTCTACAAAGCCTTCAAAGCCACCGACGCTTCATTGGCCGAAATTAACCCCCTGGTTGTAACGGGTGATGGAAATTTGTTAGCTGTTGATGGTAAGTTGTCGGTTGATGACAATGCCTTATTCCGCCATCCGAATTTGTCTGAGATGCGAGATGTAGATGAGGAGACGGGGGCAGAGCAGCAGGCCAGACAGTATGGCCTGAGTTACATCCCCCTCGACGGCAACATTGGCTGTATGGTCAATGGGGCTGGTCTGGCGATGGCGACGATGGATGTCATTAAGCTCTATGGCGGTGAACCGGCCAACTTCCTAGACATTGGCGGTGGCGCGACGACTGAGAGCGTCAAGGCGGCCTTGGAGATTATCCTATCCGACAAGAACGTGAAGGCGATTTTGTTTAACGTCTTCGGCGGCATTGTCCGGGGCGATGAAGTGGCGACCGGTATTGTCGCGGCCTTAGACGAGATTGGGACAGATGTGCCGATGGTTGTGCGTTTGTTGGGAACCAATTCAGAAGAAGGAATGCGGATTCTGGCCGAGGCCAATATGACTACGGCGACGACATTAACGGAAGCGGCCGAAAAAGCGGTTGCGGCGGCGAATGCGAACGGTTAGGAGAGGATAAATTATGGGTATTTTAATTGACAAAAACACACGTCTCCTGGTGCATGGCATTACTGGCCGACAGGGGATGTTTCACACAGAAAAGATGTTGGAATATGGCACCAAGGTCGTCGGGGGCGTGACTCCAGGCAAAGGCGGTCAATGGGTGCAGGGGGTTCCGGTTTTTAATACGGCTCAGAAAGCGGTTGAGGCGACGGGGGCTAATGCTTCGATGATTTCGGTTCCGGCCCGTTTTGCGGCCGATTCGATGTATGAAGCCGCCGATGCGGGTGTGCCTTTGATTATCTGCCTGACCGAAGGGATTCCGGTGCAGGATATGATTGAGGTGCGGGCCTATCTAGACCGCAAAGGCGTGCGGCTGATTGGGCCGAACTGTCCTGGTCTGATTACCCCAGCCGATAATGTCAAAATCGGCATCATCCCTCACGACATTGTACGGCCCGGACGGGTTGGCGTGGTTTCGCGCAGTGGCACCTTAACCTATGAGGTCATATATGCTTTGAGCGAAAATGGCTATGGTCAATCCTCTTGTGTTGGCATTGGCGGCGACCCGGTGAATGGGACGAGCTTTGTTGATGTATTGAAGATGTTTGAGGAAGACCCCGGCACGGAACGGGTGATTATGATTGGCGAGATTGGCGGCAATGATGAACAAGTTGCGGCGGCCTATATCTCGCAGCATATGACCAAGAATGTGACCGCCTTTATCGCTGGTCGCACGGCCCCGCCAGGACGACGGATGGGTCATGCAGGGGCGATTGTTGAGGGCGAAAGCGGCACGGCCGAAGCCAAGACGAAGGCGCTTGAAGCGGCCGGGGTACAGGTCGCCAAACATCCTGAGCAGGTCGTTGAGCTGATGCGGCCGCTATAGGGGTAATTGGTAATTAGTAAATGGTAATTGTCTTAATGTGTAAGATTTACCAGTTACTAATTACCAGTTACTTCCTTCGCTGATTTTCCTTTTTGAGACGTAGAAATTTGACCATACTTTTCCGAGAGCGATTTCGGCTCTGGTGGGCGGACTTTGACAAGGGGTTTCTGGTTGTCCTGGTCATCTGTTTGCTGGCGGCTTGGCCTTTTATAAGTCGGCCGTCTTTGCCCCAGGAGACGGATGCGGAGCTGCATATTTTCCGGCTGGCGGAGCTGAGCCGGATGGTGCGGGAGGGTGAGCCTTATCCCCGCTGGGCGGCCAATTTCTATTATGGCTATGGCTATCCCATCTTCAATTACTATGCGCCCTTGACCTACTATCTAGGTTTGGGAGTAGAGCTGATGCCCCGGCTGGATGCGGTGGATGGGGTGAAGGCGATGTTCATCTTGGGGTTGGTGACGGCCGGGATTGGGATGTATGGTTTTGTCCGTGACCGCTGGGGACGGTCGGCTGGCATGGTGGCGGGGGCGGTCTTTGTTTTTGCGCCTTATATCCAGTTTGTTGATCCTCATGCCAGGGGGGATTTGGCGGAGGCTTTTAGCTTCGGGGTCTTTGCGTTGGCGTTGTGGGGGTTGGGTCGGCTGTATGAACGGCCGTCTCGCCTGGGCTGGCTGGTGACGACGGGCTTGATTGCGGCCGTTATTTTGGTGCATAATCTGATGGCGATGGTCTTTTTTGGGCTGTTGTTGGGCTGGGCGGTCTGGTTGGTAATGGGGGAAAGATTTAGTGGCGGGATGAGGCGGCATAGCGAGGTCGATGGGAGAAGGTCGGGAGTGTGGCTGTTTGGCTCTTTGGGATTGGGGGTTGGGTTGGCCGCGTTTTTCTGGCTGCCGGTGGCATTGGAGCAAAATGCGGTCAATTTGAGTACCCTTATAGGGGATGGCAGCCACTTCGATTTTAGGAATCATTTTTTATCTTTGGGGGACTTGTTAGCTTTGCCGCAGCGGTTTGATTGGGGGGCGACTGAGCCGGATTTCAGTTTGAATTTGGGGGTAGCTCAGTGGCTGTTGGGGACGTTGGGGCTAATTGTTTTGTTCGTTGGCAAGGCTAGGGCGAAATGGCAAGCGGGTTATTTTGGGTTAATGCTGGGGTTGGTCTTGTTTTTGATGCTGCCGATTTCAACGGCCGTTTGGGAAAACCTCCCCTTTTTACCTTTCTTGCAGTTTCCCTGGCGATTGTTAGGAGCGGCGGCGGCGATGTTGGCGGTCTTGGCCGGTGTGGGGACAGAGGCGATGGTCCGGTATTTGCCCAAGCGCTGGTCGCCCTATTTAGCTGGCGGATTTATTGCGGCCGTATTGCTCTCCGCCTTGCCACTTTTGGAGGTGCCGCCCTGGGAAGGTGATTTTGGGCCAACGGATACGAAGAGTGTGGTGGAAATTGAACGAGCAGGTCGTTGGCTAGGAACGACCTCAACGGCCGATTTTTTGCCTAACACCGTTGATTTAACGCCCAAACCTAATCCAGAGATGGCGCAAGCGTTAATTGAGAACCGGCCGCCTGACCGAGTCAATCGGGCGACGCTGCCGGAAGGGACAACGGTGGAAACGGAACGGCTGACACCTCTACATTATCGTTTTCAATCATCAAGCCAATGGGACTATAACCTGCGGCTATTTCTGTTTGATTTTCCTGGTTGGCAAGCCGAAGTTGATGGTGAACGGGTTGATATTGAGTTGGCCCGACCGGAAGGCTTTATCATTGTGCCAGTTCCGGCGGGGGAACATACTGTTAATTTGCATTTTGGGAATACTTCAGTGAGGTTGATTTCGGCCGTTTTGAGCGGCTTGGCCTTAGTTGGAACAGTATGGGTCGGCCGTTTCCAATTACCAACAAATAAGCCGTCTCTTCAGGAGAATCAGCGGGCAGTTTGGTTTGTTGGGCTGATGGTAGCGGTGGTTTTTGGTGCGTATCTGTTGGTATTGGGGCCATCAGGGGTTTTGCGATATGAGTCGGCTAATTATGTAGCAGAACCGGCCGAATTTCAGGGTATTGAGAATTTTGGCGACCAGATTGCTCTGATTGGCTATGATATAAATTCAACACCTGAACCGGGCGAAGCGTTGGATGTCACTTTTTATTGGCAAGCGTGGCAGCCTTTGTCGATTAATTATCAGGTGTTTGTGCATTTGCTGGCTGAGGATGGCTTTGTGGTGACGCAATCGGATAAGTTGAATCCGGGAGATTTTCCGACGAAGCGATGGCCGCAAGATAAATATGTTCGGGATGAGCATTTGCTGGAGATTCCGGCGGACATTGCTCCAGGAACCTATCGGCTGTCGGTTGGGCTGTGGGTGGCGGCGGAGGGCTGGCGGCTGCCTTTGTTGGATGATGACCGGAGTCAGATTGGGGATAATTATGTTGTGGATGAGTGGCAATTGGAGATTGAATAGTGCGGGTGATTAGCGGTAAGGCGAAGGGACGACGATTGAAGGCGGTGCCGGGGGATTCAACACGGCCGATCATGGATCGGGCCAAAGAGAATCTGTTTAACATCCTAGGCGATTGGGTGATTGAAACGCGCTGGCTCGATTTGTTTGCCGGGACAGGGCAAGTTGGGATTGAAGCCTTAAGCCGGGAAGCGACGGAGGTGGTGTTTGTTGATTCGGCTTTTCAGGCAGTGCGGACGGTTGAAAAGAACCTGGAAACGACGGGCCTGGCTGAAGGAGCGCAAGTGCTGCGAATGGATGCGCTGCACTATTTAGAGCGAGGCGTGGGACGGCCGTTTGATGTCATTTATGTCGCCCCACCGCAGTATCAGGAAATCTGGGAGAAAGTGCTGGTAGCGCTAGACAAAGATTGGACTCGGTTTTTGACGGTGGTGGGGGACGAGTCGGGGATTGTGGTGGTACAGATTGACCCGAAAGAGTATCGGGAGCTGCCCTTGAAGCATTTGAGATTGTACGATCAACGAAAATACGGCCGAACAATGTTTTGTTTTTATGAGGTGGGGGCTGAAGTACGGTTGGAATAAGGGTTTAGTGGATCGCTTGATAGTATTTGATGAATTTGTTGGGACAACTTTTGTCTATTGTATTTTTGTTGGACTTTTTTTCTCAATATTGGCAAGCCAGCCTCTTGGCAGGCATTGTCTTTGAAATCATCAATTTGCTTGCGAAATATATATTGATGTTTGGGGTCATCCAGTTCGATAATTAGTTTTGGTTCAAAGGTATCCCTATCGCAAATAACATAATCAAAATGTTTGCACAAAATATTGTTCTTGTGATATTTATAATCTTCGGTTTCATTTGACAGATACATCACGTCGGCCATTCTAACCATTGAAAGAATTTGATATTTCGGGCCTAATATGCTCCTTAGCAAGCCGTAGAAATTCCTTTCTTGGTAGGTCAATACTCCCTTTCTCTTTCGATATTGGGGCGGGTTATTTTCCCAGTCGATTTGTTCGTATTTTGCTGTGATGGGAAAGGCGAGCGGTTTGTCGGTAGTTTTGGAATCGGGTTGGGCTTCCTTGTGAATATCTTCGTCATCAACATTTGGAGGAATATGTGGTTTGTTGCCTAATAGATATTCGATGTAGTCAATTATCTTTCTGAAAAATCCTGAAATTTTAATCCACATTTGGCCCTTGACCTTGGCTCATGCCCATTAGTTGTCACCCTGAAAAAAATTGTTGAAAATAGTATATCATGAATTGTTCGGGTTGTATGCGGTGCTTTATTAAATGTTTTGCTTTCAGAGGGGGGCATTGTTAGCTGTTTCAAATGGTGTTGCTATGGCGGTTGTCCACAAGGCTAATAACAGCCAGTGGCATAAACGTCCTTGAGGCCAGCCCCAACTGTAGAAATCGAAGAGGTCGATGATGGCTAGCGCGGTTAGAGCGGCCGTTAAAGCCCAAGCCCATAGGGTCAATGGTTGTTGCCGCTGTTGTCGGATGGCGATAAGAAGTGGCGCTAGCATTAACCATGTCCATAGCAGCCCACCCATGATGCCTAGTTCGGAGGCTGTTAATAGGGGGACGTTGTGAACGGGTTGGGCGGTTATGCCTGTCATTTGGGAAACGGGGGGGACGATAGCTAAAGAAAAGTGGCCGGCTCCAATGCCTAATAACGGCCGTTGCTTGATAATTTCGAGGCTCAAATCGGTGAGAACCAGACGTTCGTTGATAGAGCGTGTCTCAGTATAACCAGTTTGGGGCTGGAAACGGGCTAAAAGGAGGTCACGCTGAGTGATTGTGAAGAGGGCTAGAATGAGTGTGCCGCCGATGAGGATGAAGCGAAGCTGACGGCCATATCGCTGGCGATGGTCGGCTGATTTTACGAGAGCGATTAGGAGGACAAGGCTTCCACCAAGGCCACCAAGCCAGGCGGCGCGGGAAAAGGTTGTCAGCAATGCCGCTGTTCCAATCCCTAAGACAGATAGCCAGAGGAGCTTTGCATGGCCGTTTGCCTTCAAATAGCATACAAACAACAAGAGGAGGGTTGTGACTAGGATGCCGCCTAGAATGTTAGGATGGGCAGTCAAGCCATAAGACCGGAGCCAACTTTGGGAACCAACTGTGATTATGCTGGCTTGGCCCGGGGCGGCAACCAGATTAATTTCGCCTAATTGCTGCCAGCCGAGGTCATGCTGAAGCAGAAATTGCATCAGGCCGACAACAGCTTGTCCGATGAGCATGAGTGATAAGAAAACGGCCGTGAACTGGGGGCGTGGTCGAAAACGAATGAGCGCTAAGTACAGCAATAACAAGAGCAGCAGTCGCCCAGCCGTCATGACGGCTAGCCCTGGTTCTTGGGCAGTTAGGGCTGATAGGGCTGCTAGAACTGGTAACAGGACAAGCGGAATGGTGATAGCTGGTATCCCTAAATCGCGGCGAGGGTTTTTGAGATTCCAGAGGATAAAGGCCAGGAAAAAGAATAGAACGGCTGCATCGGACAGGTAAAAGATGATGGCTCTAAATTCATAATAAACAGCCGATTCTGACCATTCGTAAATAATCCAATGGCGATGAAGGGGGAGAATGAGGATGAGGAGTAACAGCGTTAGATATACGATTTTGGTAGTCGTTTGAGGTCGGCCTGATTTCATGTTATAGGTCTTTGATTACACTGCTTCGGTCTAAGGGTAATATGGGGTGCCTTGGTGGAAACGAAGTTCCCAGCCTGTTGGAATACGGGACCAGATAGAGCTGCGATGGGCATATTCATTTATACCGTACAATCTTCTGCCAATATCTTTTCCATAAAGGCAACATCAAAACGAGTTTCCTGCCGCCAAAGTTTCTCTTCCAGCCGCTGGAGTATATATCTATCTTCACTGGAGATGTCCATTGATAATCCTTACAATTTTAGATGCCATCAACAGTGATGTTGATGCCACATTGGCCGACTTCGTCGTTGGCGGGGTTGGTGACAAGGACGCGGATGACATAGTCACCAGAGAGCCAGTTGGCGAAGTTGAAACGGCCGAGGATATTGTCTAGGACTGGCTCGGCAGATGGGGCATCGAGCAGGGAGAGCCATTCTCCTTCGGTGTGTGGGCCGAGGGCCTGGAGGTCATAGGCGCCGAAATTGGCATCTGTGGCTGTTCCGAAGAAGGTGACGGCTCCGGTGGCCGTGATGCCGGACGGGGGTGAGGTAATGTCGACAAGGGTATTACAGGCCTCTGTGACGGCGGGCAAGGTTGGAACAGGGGTTCCGGTAGGTGTTTCTGCTACTTCTACGTCGTCAAAGAGGGCGCTGTTACTTTGGCCGCGCAGGGTGACAGTTGGGGCAACGGCCAGGGTGGCGGTTCGTTCTGGTTGGGGCGTGCCAAGTGAAACAGGCGGAGAAATTGGGGTGGCAAAGATATTGCGGGTTGGGGTAGGGGGACTGAGCAGCTCTGGGGGTAGGGTCGGAGCAACTTCCAGATTGACGTAGGTGACACCAGCCACGATTAAAATGAGGATAAATAGAACACCTAAAGCGGTGCGTTGGATAAGCTGTCCTCGTTCTTGCTCTAAACCGAACATGGCTTGACGGAGCAGGCGGCGGGCTTGCCAAAGTTGGACGAAGTACCAGACTAGGCCGAGGGCGCAAAGAAAATATATCCAAATGTCGTTGCGGATGATAAATACGTAAAATTGTTCCATGTTTGGTGTAATTGTAGGCTAGCTTTTTGGTTATTCCTAAGATTTTTGCAACAAATTTCACGAATTATGCGAATTTATTATTATTCGTTTATACGTCACAAAAAGGCCGCAGTGGTTCCGGGGCGAAGGCGTGAAGAGATAAATGGCGTGAAAATTGGATTTTAATTGTTCGTTGGTTGGGTTTGCTGCTACAACTGGCGAATTATACCATGAAGCAAGGTGGTTAGTCGGGGAATGGCGATTTTACCTGTTTCGATTACTTCATCGTGGGAGAGGACGGTGCCGGGTGGGGGGTCAGGTAGAGCCATGTTGGTGATGGTGGAAATGCCGAGGACGCGCATGCCGCCATGGCGGGCGACGAGGACGGAGGGGACAGTTGACATGCCGACGGCGTCGGCTCCCATTCGTTGGAGAAAGCGAAGTTCGGCGGGGGTTTCATAGTTGGGGCCAGCGACGTAGCCGTAAACCCCTTCTTGGAGGGAGAAGTCGGCTTGGGCAGCAATGTTGTGGGCCATCTGGCGCATCTCGGCATCATAGGGGGTGACCATGTCGGGGAAGCGGGGGCCAAAGGAGTCGTCGTTGGGGCCGCGCAGGGGATTGTGACCTGCCATACCCGGTATATTGAGATGGTCTTTGAGGAGCATTAAATCGCCGGGGGTGTATGTGTCGTTAATGCCGCCAGCGGCGTTGGTGAGGATGAGGGTTTTGATTCCTAATATCTGCATGACCCGGACGGGTAGGGTGATTTGATTGGGGGAGTAGCCTTCGTAGAAATGGACTCGGCCTTGCATGACAAGGACGGTTTTATCTTGGAGTTTGCCGATGACGAGACGGCCGTGATGACCATGAACGGTCGATTGTGGCCAATGGGGAATCTCGTTATTGGGGATGATGTCGGGATTTTCAACGGCATCGGCCAGGTCGTTGAGGCCGGAGCCGAGGACGAGGCCGATGGTTGGTTTGTAGTGGGTGCGGTTGCGGATGATTGCGGCTGCGCCTTCAATTTGGACGCGGGTGAAATATTCGCTCATTTACCAGAACCGTTCTCTTCTTCTTCGGCGAGATGGGAATAGACCTGGGTGGTGGAGATGTTGGCGTGGCCTAAAAGATGTTGGACTTCGCGCAGGTCGGAGCCGCTGTCGAGTTTGTGGGCGGCAAAGCTGTGGCGAAGGGTGTGTGGGGTGACCTTGGCGCCTAGCTCTGCTTTGTTGGCATAGGCTTTGATGATGAGCCAGAGACCCTGGCGGGTTAGCTGTTGGCCGCGATGGTTGAGGAAGAGGGCGTCTTCCTGGTTGCTTTTTAGGAGGTGGGGACGGCCGTTTTCAAGATAGTTCGAGAGGTAGTTCTTGGTGTCACCGTCGAACGGTAGTTCACGGCCGCTTTCATCGTTGGTGGCGCAAACGAGGGTGTGCATGGCCAGGTCTACATCTTCAACTCGTAGGGTGACGGCCTCTGTGACGCGCATGCCGGTGGCATAGAGTAGATGGAGTAGGGCGGCATCGCGTAGGTTTTTGGGGGACTTCTTCACCGTTGGCGCTTCTAGGAGTCGTTCGACATCTTCGGCGGTGAGGGTCTGGGGTAGCCGTTTCTTCACTTTGGGTGAATTCAGTTCGGAGGTTGGGTCTGTTGGAATTTTGGCTCGTGCAAAAAGGAAGTGGAAAAAGGATTTAATCGCTGCCACTTTTCGGGCGACTGAGGAAGAGGCATAAGAATCCTTCTTCATGGAATCAACATAGCCGTTTACGATGGCTTCAGAGATGTCGAGCCAACTATTTATTTCGGCATGTTCTTTCGCCAGGTATTCTACAAATTGGTTCAAATCATTGCGATAGGCAGCAATTGTGTTTTCGGAGTAATTACGTTCCTGGGAAAGAAAGTCGAGGAAGCTAGATAATTGAGTTTCCATGTGGTTGCTCCAACAAACCAGAAAGAGCGCGAAATTTCGTGTAGCTATTGAATAAGCGAAACTGTTAGCACATTATGTTAGTTTCTTTAGGAAAGATTATAGCATCACTTTTCATAAGATCAAATCAATTTGTCATAATCATTTGTTAAGCGACTGAATTGGAAAATGAACTCTTCGTATAGCTATGAAGACATTGAATGTGTTCGATTCGGTTTACGCGAAATTATGATTTACAGATGTAGTTATGGAGGGGGATTCAGGATGAATTCAAGGGCGTGCAAATAATATTCGCATAGTAATTGACTTTCGACGACTAACTTCTTTTTTTGTCGGATTTCGTTAACTTTCTAAGTTTTGCCCTTATGATTATCAATATCCCTAAGAAACCTTTCGGCCGTCTTCACTTGTTCCACCAACGCTTCCGGCGCAGTACCACCAGCCACATTTCTCGCGGCCAGTGCGGTTCGGATGTCAAAGACGGCTGTTGCATCTGGCCCAAAGTGGGGATTGATGGTTTGGAGTTCGGCCGTTGTCAAATCGGCGAGCGTCACTCCCTGAGACTCTGCCAGTTGAACCACACGGCCGACTAGCCCATGTGCCTCTCGGAACGGAACGCCCTGCTTAACCAGGTAGTCTGCTAGGTCTGTTGCCATCAAAGCGGGTTCCAGTTGAGCGGCCATCCTTGCTGGCTGTAATTTCAAGGTTGAAATGACCCCGGCCATAACGGGCAGTGACATTGCTAAGGTGTCGAAAGCGTCAAAGAGTGGCTCTTTATCCTCCTGCAAATCTTTGTCATAGGTCGAGGGCAAGCCTTTTAAGGTTGCCAAGAAGCCGGTTAAATGGCCTAAAAGACGGCCGCTTTTGCCCCGTGTCAGCTCTAATGTATCGGGGTTTTTCTTCTGGGGCATTAAACTAGAGCCTGTGGAGTAGGCATCGGCCAAACGAACAAAGCCGAATTCGGCCGTGCTGAAGAGGATTAGCTGCTCGGATAAGCGGCTGAGGTGAACGGCCGTCATGGCGGCTGCATAGAGAAAATCGGCTGCGAAATCCCGATTGGAAACCCCGTCGAGGCTGTTTGGACAAATGGCCTTAAATCCTAGGTCATCCGCCAAGGTCTGGCGGTCAATTGGGAAGGCCGTCCCTGCTAATGCGCCCGATCCTAAAGGTAGGACTGAAGCGGCCGTTTTTGCTGACTGAAAGCGCCTTATATCACGGGCCAAGGGCCAGAAATGGGACAACGCCCAATGTCCCCAAGTGACGGGCTGGGCATGTTGGAGATGGGTGTAACCGGGCATCGGCAAGTTTAGATTGGCTTTGGCGCTTTCTAGCAGTGATATTTGTAAAGAGGTGATGTGACCTAGTAGCTGGTCAATGGCTTTCATAACCCAGAGTCGGAAATCGGTGGCTACCTGATCGTTACGAGAACGGCCGGTATGGAGCTTGCCGCCGAGTGGCCCGACAAGCTCCGACAGCCTTCTTTCTACCAGAGAATGAATGTCCTCATCGGCCGTATCTAAGCCGATGGCGTCCGTTTCAAATTCTGCCTGAACTGCTTCCAAGCCTTCTACCAACATCGTAACTTCTTCAGGTGTTAATATACCTGCCCGTCCAATTGCCCGCGTCCAGGCGATGCTGCCTGCGATATCCTCCTGCCAAAACCGGACATCAAACCGTAGGCTGGCGTTAAAACGATGGGCCAGCTTATCAAGGTCGCCTTCAAAGCGACCACCCCATAATTTGCTCATAAATCCAATACCTTAGAAATATTAAACTAAAAACGGTTCTACCTAACTGCCATTCACTGTTTCCCGTTGTTATCAATCTCGCTTAAACTTCGCATAATCCGGCGCGGCATAGCGAGTTTTTCCACCATCGCTGACTTCCATCATGGCTTTGACCTTCATTTGCAACCCAAATAAGTTGATGAATCCAACCGCATCGCCCTGATGATAAACATCATCTTGACCAAAGGTGGCGAAATCTTCCCGATAAAGGGAGTGAATGCTGTCCCGGCCGGAAACAATCACATTGCCTTTATACAATTTCAAACGCACCCAACCGCTGACAATCTCTTGAGTTTGGGTTATGAAGTTTTGCAACGCTTCTCGTAGGTTATGATACCATTTGCCGAAATAGACCAGTTCTGCATAACGTAAGGCAACTTGTTCTTTGTAATGGAGGGTATCACGATCCAGGCAAAGTGACTCTAATTCGCGGTGGGCGGCGTAGAGGATTGTGCCGCCGGGGGTTTCATAAACGCCCCGTGATTTCATGCCAACCAGTCGATTTTCTACCAGGTCAATACGGCCGATACCGTGCTTGGCTCCAATCTCATTGAGCGTTTCGATAATGGCCGCTGCGGTCAATGACACATCGTTCACCGCAACCGGAATGCCTTTCTCAAAGGCTATTTTTACATATTCTGGCTCATCGGGCGCATTTTCTGGGGAGGTCGTCCACTGGTACATGGCTTCTTCTGGCTCAGCCGATGGTTTTTCTAACAAGCCGCCTTCGTGCGACAGGTGCCATAGATTGCGATCACGACTGTAAATCGATTTTTCTGAGTGAACCACCGGGACATTGTGTTTTCTGGCATAGGCCAGGGCATCTTCCCGCGAGCGAATTTCCCACTCCCGCCAGGGCGCAATGACCTGTAAGGTGGGGTTTAGAGCCTTAAAGGTCAACTCGAAGCGCACCTGGTCGTTGCCTTTGCCCGTGCAGCCGTGAGCGACGGCATCGGCCCCTTCATTCTCGGCTATGGACACCTGCCATTTGGCGATAAGGGGTCGGGCAATTGAGGTGCCTAACAGATATTGTTGTTCATAAATGGCCCCGGCTTGGAGCATCGGGAAGAGGAAATCCTCGGCAAATTCATCTCGCAAATCTTCCACATAGACTTTGGAGGCGCCACTGGCTAAGGCTTTTTGCTCTAATCCGGCTAACTCATCGCCTCCTTGACCGATGTCGGCGCAAAAACAGATGACTTCACAGCCATAATTTTCTCGCAGCCAGGGGACGATTACGGAGGTATCTAGGCCGCCGGAATAGGCTAGTACAACTTTATTTACTTTTGGTTTTGACATTTTTTCTCCTGTGAATGTTTCTAGGTCGATAACTACATTAAATTCAGCATCACGGCCGTTTCATCGCAATGATGGCGGATAGGACAATGGTGGCAGTCGATCCAGACTTTTTCGGGGAAAAGCTCTTTGCCGACCACTGTAAAACCGCAGCGCTCAAAGAAGCCAACTGCTCTGGTTAGGGCAAAGAGGGTTGGAATCTGGCGTTGTTTTGCTTCGGTCAGCAGGGCTGCCATCAGTTTACGGCCGATTCCCTGACCCTGGGCTGTGTCATCCACAGCCAGCGACCGGACTTCAACTAAGCCAGAGGTATAGCGGAGCAGCGAAACACAACCCCAAATTTGGCCGCCAGCCTCGGCAATGTGCCAGTTGTTTAATCCAGTTGCAATATTCTCGATTGAACGGGGTAGTAGATTGCCGCGCCGGGTATGTTCATTGACTAACTTTACGATGCCTGGGACATCTTTGGCCTTTGCCAGCCGAATCGTTACGGTTGGTGGTGCGACTAAGTCAACGCCGACGCCGACAAGTTCTTTGCGGCTCTGAGTCTTTGGGTGCGGGCTTAGAGACATTGGGCAAGTACCTCAACGGCCGTATCAATCTGCTCTCGACTCACGATGAGGGGTGGACAAAAGCGGATTACATACTCGCCGGAATTGATTATCAATAAGCCCCGCTCTCTGGCTGCGGCAATTACCCCGGACACAGGTTCGTTCAGCTCTAAGGCTACCAGCAGCCCTGCGCCTCGAACGTCAACAATTTTGTCCGAACTGAGGCTGGCCAGCCGATGGTGGAGATAGTCGCCATTGGCCCTAACTTTCTCCATAAAATGGGGTTGGTTAATCCGGTCGAAAACGACGTTAGCGGCGGAACAGACTAGCGGTCCCCCGGCAAAGGTGCTGCCGTGGTCGCCTGGTTGCATCGTGGTCGCTATGGCTTCTGTCACGAGCGCGGCCCCGATGGGCAGGCCACCCGCTAGCGGTTTGGCCAGGGTCATTATGTCGGGGGTTACGCCATAGGCTTGATAGGCCCAGAGCGTGCCGGTTCGACCTAGGCCGCACTGAACTTCGTCAAAGATGAGGGCGGCTTGATTCTGGTCACAGGCTTCTCGGAGGGTGGCTAGAAAATCGGCCGTTGCCGGATGAATGCCGCCCTCGCCCTGAACTGGCTCGACAATGACGGCGCAGGTCGCTTCGGAAATGGCGGCCTTGGCCGCTTCCAGGTCGTTAAACGGGGTGAAAGTAACGTTTGGGATTAGGGGATTAAACGGCTGGCGGTATTTGGGTTTGTGGGTGACGGATAAAGCGCCCATGGTTCGGCCGTGAAAGCTGTTGTGAAAGGCGACGACGTCGGTTTTATCCTGTCGTCCGGTTCGTTTCTTGGCCCACTTTCGGGCAAATTTTAGGGCTGTTTCATTGGCTTCACTGCCGGAATTGACGAAGAATACCCGGTCGGCGAAGGAGTTTTCAATAAGCCGTTGGGCTAACTCGACCTGGGGTTGGGTGTGATACAGATTGCTGACATGGGTCAGGCGGACGGCTTGTTGAGAAACGGCTGCAGCCCATTCGGGGTCTGAATGGCCCAGCGCATTGACGCCGATTCCGGCCGTAAAATCCAGGTAGGGTTTTCCGACCGAATCATATAAGCACATGCCTTGTCCGTGAGTGAAGAGTATCTCTGGGCGTTGATAGGTTGGCACAATATATTTTGCTTCTCCTTTGATAACCTCAGTTTTTAGATTCATAATTTATTCTCCTTTTAGAAAGTGAACAGTAACCTGTCAACAGGAAACAATGTACAGTTTTCAATTTTTGGGAAAATCCGGCCATTGTTTCCGACTATTTAGTTCATCTTATGCCTTCATAAAAATCGTCCCTTCAGCTTGGGAAAGGCCAGATAGATTGACGATGCGGACAGCGGTGCCGTTTTTAGCAGCAACATTTAGGGCCGTTCGCACTTTTGGGATCATGCCGCCGTTGATAATGCCGGACTTAATTAATGTCTCTGTCTGAGCAGGTGATAATGAGGCGATGCGATTGCCAGTTTCATCCAATACACCCGGCACATTGGAGACAAAGGTTAGTAAATCTGCTCCTAAGGCGGCGGCTAATATGCCAGCCGCTTCATCAGCATTGACATTGTAGATTTGCCCGTCTAGTCCTAGCGATATGGGGGAGATGACCGGGGTGATGCGACGTTTTGTTAGGTCCTGGAGCAGTTCGGTTCGGACCTTGACCAACTGACCGACGAAGCCTAAATTGATTGTCTCATGCACTTTTGGGACACAGCGCAGCAGGCCGCCATCCACGCCGCTCATCCCAACAGCATCAACACCAGCCGAGAGTAAGGCTGCTACGATTGATTTATTTGTTAGCCCGGATAGGACCATTTGAGCGACCTTGAGGGACTTGGCATTGGTCACGCGCAAGCCGTCTACTGTTTTCGGCCGTATTCCTAATTGCTGCTGCATCTCGGCGATGGCTTTGCCGCCGCCATGAACAATGACCACCTGCTCGGTCATATCGGATACCGTGCGGGCCAGTTCATCTAAGAAGGTTGGTTGGTCTAGTTCGTTGCCGCCGATTTTTAGTATTTGCATGATAGGTGTCCTTTTTGAGTAATTCGTAAGTAACTAGACAGGTCTCTCTCGACTGTCATACCCACGAAGGTGGGTATCCAAGCCTTTGGATTCCTGCCTTCGCAGGAACGACGTGAATAGTTACATTCGCAATTTGGTAATTCGTTGAATCAATTGCCAGTTACTAAATTACCAATTACCCAACTAATCCGGCCGTTTCGGGTAAGTCGTACATCACATTCATATTCTGAACGGCCTGTCCGGCGGCTCCTTTGCCTAGGTTGTCGATGGCGGAAGTGAGGACGGCCGTATCACCCGCCAACGTCACCCCAATGACGCAGTTGTTGGTGTGGTTGACATGAGCCAATGATGGCAATTGACCTGGAGGCAGCACCTTTACAAATGGTTCAGATTGGTATTGGGTTAGATACAATTCATGGAGTTTGGATTCATTCCAACTGCCTTTTAGGGGGACATATATGGTGGAAAGGATACCGCGTGGGACGGGCAGCAGATGGGGTGAAAAGATTAGAGGTGGGGCGTTGGGGTTCAGACAACGCATCCCTTGTTCGATTTCGGGCAAGTGGCGGTGGGAACGGCCGATGCTATAAGGCGAGAAGTTGCCCGTTACTTCGACGAAGTGAGTATGGAGCTTTGGGGTTCGGCCTGCACCAGAAACGCCTGACTTGGAATCAGCAATTATCGTTCCGGCCGCTGCTCTGGCCGATAATAACGGCTGTAAGGCTAATAAAATGCTAGTTGGATAACAGCCTGGATTAGCGACAAGTTGGGCTTGGGGCAGGGCTTGGCGGGCGAATTCAGTTAGCCCATAAACGGCCTGATGCAATAGGTTGGGGGCTAGGTGTTCTAAGCCGTACCATTGGGTGTAAACGGCCGAATCCTTCAGCCGGAAATCGGCGCTTAAATCGACCACCCGAAGGCCCATTGAGAGCGCTTCGGCTGCTATTGGGGCAGCGGCGGCATGGGGCAGGCACAGAAACAATACGTCTGCCTCCATCAATGGGGCATCTTTGAGCGCCAATAAGGGCAGCGCTGGCGCGGTGGGATGAACGGCTGAAAGACAGCGACCGGCATTGGATTCAGAGGTTGTGAAGGCGATTGAAACGGCCGAATGACCTGCCAAAATCCGAACCAGTTCTAATCCTGTATAACCAGATGCCCCAATAATGCCCGCTTTAATAATTCCCATTTGATTTACCTTTAATTGCCTGAACCAGCCTACTGGTTACTGACAACCATTTACTGATTACTGATGACTAAAACAAAAAAACCGCCAGACTGGCTGACCAGTCTGGCGGTTTTTTTGAACGTCTTGCTATATATCGCTACTTAGACAACCCAAAATTCCAGACTGGCGGTCTGGCTCGTTCGTCGCTCGCGGCGAGGTTGGATAAGCGCAACAAAATTTCTCATGTTTATGATGGTAACAGATTCGATTTCTTCGTCAATCGGTTTTGACTGGACATTTTTCACGATATTCTTCCTGATTATTTGGTTACTTGTGACAAATTGCACTATGAAGAACGGCGATGGGTGTGATAATATTGGGCTGAATCAGCAAGGATTACTGAGATAAAACTATATTTTTAGCATTGGAGGAAAAATGCAGCAGAAAGAACGCGTTATTATTGCCGGGGCCGCTGGCCGTGATTTTCATGATTTTAATACGGTTTTTCGGGATAATCCGGCCTATGAGGTGGTGGCCTTTACGGCGACTCAGATTCCAGATATTGACGGCCGACGCTATCCGCCGCAACTGGCGGGGAGTCTTTATCCTGAGGGCATCCCCATTTATGCAGAAGAACAGCTAAGTGACCTGATTCGAGACAATAACATCGATCAGGTCATTTTTTCGTATTCCGATGTGTCGCATGAGTATGTAATGCACCTGGGCTCTTTGGTTATTGCGGCAGGGGCGGATTATCGTTTGATTGGCTCGCAACATACGATGTTGAAGGCGAGCAAGCCAGTTGTGTCTATTAATGCGGTGCGGACTGGGAGCGGTAAGAGTCAGACTTCTCGGCGAGTGGTGCAGATTTTGAAGGAGCTGGGTTATGAGAATGTAGTGGCGGTGCGTCATCCGATGCCTTATGGTGATTTGACGGCCCAGGCTGTGCAGCGGTTTGCTTCTTATGATGATTTGGACCGATATGATTGCACAATTGAGGAGCGGGAGGAGTATGAGCCGTATATGGTGATGAATTCAGTGATTTATGCCGGAGTGGATTATCCGGCGATTTTGGCTGAAGTTGAGAAGGAGGCCGATATCATCGTTTGGGATGGGGGGAATAATGATTTGCCGTTCTTTAAGCCGGATTTGCATATTGTGGTGGCTGACCCGCATCGACCGGGCCATGAGCTGCGCTATCATCCGGGGGAGTCGAATTTGCGGATGGCGGATGTGGTGGTGATTAATAAGGTGGATACGGCCGATCAGTCTAATATCCATGCGGTTCAGCAAAATATTCGTTCGGTGAATGAGAAAGCGATGATTGTGAAAGGGGCTTCGCCGATTTTTGTGGATGATCCGGCGGCGATTAAGGGCAAGCGGGTGTTGGTTGTGGAAGATGGGCCGACGTTGACGCATGGGGAGATGGCGTATGGGGCTGGGGTTGTGGCGGCACAGGCGTTTGATGCGGCTGAGATTATCGATCCACGGCCGTATGCGGTTCGTAGTATTGCTGATACCTATGATAAATATCCGACGACGGGAACGGTTTTGCCTGCGATGGGGTATGGTGCGGCTCAGATTAAGGATTTAGAGGAGACGATTAATGGGGCTGGGGCGGATTTGGTGTTGATTGCTACGCCGATTGATTTGGGTCGGTTGGTGGATATTGAAGCGCCTAGCCAACGAGTGCGATATGAGTTGCAGGAGATTGGACAGCCGACGCTGACTGAGATTTTGGGGGATAAGTTTGGGAGGTAGGTTGGCATTGGATCGCAGTTGAGGTCGTTGGGGCGGATTTTTTATGGGGGGGTGCCGGATTTCCTGAATTAGTTGCGTTTAACCTTATATAGATGAGATTGATTTGGCCTTCGGGCGTGAGCCAATCTAGGTAGACGCATTTTTCAGGAGATTGATACGATGACAACAGTACTTGTCACGGGAGCCAATGGTTTTATTGGCGTTCATTTAGTCCATGAATTATACCAGCGGGGGTATGTTGTGCGAGGGTTAGTTCGTGATACAAGCGATTTAACTGCCCTTGAAGGTATTCCCGTTCAGCTATATCTAGGTGATGTGACCCAACCGCAAACATTGATTGAAGCGGTGAAGGGGGTAGATTTTATCTATCATCTGGCCGCTTCCCTATTGCCGCCAGATGCAGAGACGTTCTTTGGCGTTAACACGGTGGGGACGGTTAATATGCTTCAGACGGCCGAACAATATGCGGCCGATACTTTGAAACGGTTTCTCTTCGTCTCAAGTCAGGCTGCTGCTGGCCCTGGTCAAGCTGCCTCGCCTTTGGATGAGACGCATATGCCGAAGCCTATTTCAGCTTATGGGGAATCGAAGCGACAGGCTGAGGAGTCGGTATTGAGTTATGGTCAAAAATTTGCGGTTACGATTGTGCGACCATCGGCCGTATATGGAGAGCGGGAGCGAGATTTGAGCAATACATTCAGCTTAATTGAGAGCCGCATTCAGCCAGTTCTTGGATTGCAAGAAAAGTATCTGGTCATGGTTTACGTCAAAGACCTCGTCGCGGGCATCATCGCAGCAGCCGAAAGCTCACAATCAGAAAACAAAATCTATTTCCTGAATCACCCTGAGACGCTGACGGCCAAACAGGTCACTATAACGATTGCGGTTGGCATGGATAAAAAGGTTGGTCTTTCTTTCCGGACACCCTTATTCCCGCTTCGTTTGCTGGCTCCTTTGGCCGAGTGGCAATTTCGGTTATCTCGCCAACGGCCGACATTGACCCGGGATAAAGCGAAAGAGCTGACACAGCGATTTTGGGTGGCTGATCCAGGGCAAGCCAAAAGGGATTTTGGCTGGGAGGCGGTACATGATTTGGCTAGTGGCATACGGCCGACTATTGACCATTATCGCCAGCAGCAAGCAACACTGCGAGCCATGCCGCTAGAAAGGAAATCTATTCTGTGGGGCAAATATCTTATCTGCGCATCGGCGGTGGGGCTACTCATCGAAATCCTATCAGCGACGGGGCAATTTTATACATTTAATCCAGCCTGGATTGTCCTCATCGTGATTTTTGGCGCTTTTGGGGCGGGATTAGGCACGCTGGCGATGCTGCTGCGGCAACGGCCGAGTTTCTTGCAATTTGTTGTCGGAACGGCCGTGACAGCCGCCGTTGAGCTGTTGAATGAGTTTGGTTATTTGCCTTTTGAATGGCAATTTAGCCCTGGTTGGCCGCTCGGCATTACTGACCCGGTTGGAAGGCCGCTTTTCTTAGGGTTGGCGGGTGGCGTTTTCATTCTTCTTGTAAATGCTATCTTGCGTACACTTTACAAACGACGTTTACGTTTGGGATAGATGGGTCTTTGACCCAAGGGGACAACATAATGGATAAAATTAATTTGATATGGGCGCAATTTGCCGGAGATATTCAAGAAAGTGAGTTGCAGAATCCTAATACGGTGACGTTTGTTAAAATTGTTTGGCAATCTGTTCGAAGCTTCTTTGTGGAACGGCCGGGTCAAATCATCATCTCGGCTTTCATTCTCATCATGTTGTGGGGAACGCACGGCCGTATGGAGTTGTTAAGTCTAGCCTGGCCTGAATGGCTCGGCCCAGGAACAAATGCTGCTAATCGGGCCACGCTTATTCCCGGTGTTCCTTGGGACCACGAACTTATCTCCTATGCAGGTGGGTTTATCTTGTTGGTCCTTATACCGATCCTTATCATCCGGTTTGTTTTCAAACAGCCTTTATCTCATTATGGTTTAGGGCTGCCACCAAAGGGTCGCCGAACGCTAGCAATGATTACTTTCTTGGCGCTGACACTTATCAGCTTACCCGCCTTCTGGATGGGGGCTGGTATCCCTTCGATGCAGGCCACTTATCCACTTTTTCGCAATTTAACGGCCGATGCCGGGCAGTTTATCCTCTACCAACTGACTTACTTGCTTTTCTTCATCGTTATCGAGTTTATCTTTCGGGGCTATTTGCTCTTCGGATTGGCGAACATCATGGATGATGAGGTTGACGGTGGTGATGGTGGTGTTCCTGGCCCCTATTACTTTCACAAATATGCTATACTGATTCAGATGCTTTCCTATACGGCCTGGCATTTGGGAAAACCGCTACCTGAGCTGTGGGGAACGTTGATTTGGGGTTTGGCGGCTGGCGCTGCCGTATACGCCGTTCGTTCAATTTGGCCTGTCATTCTTTCCCACTGGTTATTGAATATCCTGATGGATTTTCTTATTATTACATCTAAGTGAGCGTCTAAATCTTATCTGTTGGTTTAGAAGTTCAACTTCTCTCAGAAGTTGAACTTCTAGTCAAGTATTATCTTTGTTTGGAATAGGAAAAAGCCATGTCTACAAATAACTATCCAATTGTCCTGGCTCATGGCATTGCCCGGTTTGATGAGTTGCGTCGGTTATTGTTTGAATGGGGGAAGGCGTTGTTGGCGGATCGAAATAAGGTGCCTGACCGAACCCATTATTTTCGGCGCATAAAATCGCACCTCCGTGACCATAATATTGAGGCATTTCATGCGACTGTCAGTTGGGCCAGTGACGTGTCGGTACGAGGTAAGGAGTTGGCCGATAATATTCGGAAGATTATTGATGATGGGGGATATGAGAAGGTGCATATTATTGGGCATAGTATGGGGGGATTAGATTCACGGTACATGATAGTCCATGAGGGCATGGCCGATAAGGTTGCCAGCCTGACAACAATTGGAACACCCCATCTGGGAACGAGTTATGCCGTTCATGGACTAGAGCATGGCGGTGAAAAGGCTATTAAGGTTCTTAAGAAGCTGGTTGACCTGGATGCAGCCGGATTTCTGAATTTAACGCCGGACGTGCGACAAAAGTTTAATGAAGAAGCCGAAAATGCAGAAGCGAAGAATGGGGTTGAATATCATGTTTATGCCAGTTGGCAAGAAAGAGCCAGGCTACGAAATTTTCTGAGGCATCCTTGGGATATTATTCATGCTGAAGAGGGGCGGAACGATGGCTTGGTGTCGGTAAAGTCGCAGATGTGGACGGCCGAATTGGTGGCCGATGATGGCACGAGAAAAAAGGTCCATCAACATGATTTTCCGGTTTCGGCCGATCATTCCAATGAGATTGGCTGGTGGGACATCAATGAAGTAGAAGGTGGCAGGTGGTGGTATCCTGGGGTGTTGAATCATCGGCGGGAATATGAGGCGAAGATTCGCGATGTTTATTTGCAGATAGCCCAGGAGGTTCGGGGGCAGAAGTAAGTTGATTACCTAACTGTCATTTGATAAATAATTGGCCGATACTTAGGAAGCGGGATAGGCTTTCCCGTTTCTTTAGCTACTGCTAACCAAGCCGATTTGGCAATTTCTACTTTATGCAAGGCTTCAGAAGGCGTTTCACCAAATGCAGAGCAAGCTTCCAAATCTGGAATGTCTGCAATATAGTCTTCATCTTCTTGGCTATAGAATATATTTATGTGATAGTCATTCATTTTTGCTTTCCTCGATGGTTAGATTGTAGCGCTCTACAAGCTTCAAAAATTGGCTGATTTGGTAAGGTTTCGCTTGACCTCTCACGTTAATTATTCGTATGATTCTATTCCCCCAGATTATTTTGGCTGAATTCGTAATTCAGTTGCGTTGAAGAATCGAGACGACATCATCAAATTTTCCGTTCATCGTTCGGGCAGTGAAGTGGTCTGTTAAAATGATTTTAGTAGTTCCGTCGTTGGCGGTTTGAAAACGGCCGTTCGCTGAAAATTTAACACCAGGAAATAAATTCTTGTATTCAGGCCAAAAGCCTTTACCATAGCCGATGATGGCTTTTGGTTGGTTTTCGGCGATGATTTGGCGGAGATATTGAACGCGGCGGGGCTTTATTTGTCGGTAATAATCTTCTCTAGAGGTGAATTGGGGGAGTAGCCCGTTGTAACCCCAATGACTAATCTTTGGTTTGGGAATTGGCATTAGTTCGGTTAGCAGGGTGTTACTGTTGAAACGGCCGAGTTTTTCAGCCTGATAGGTTCGAAGATTTTCTCTGGTTGGTGCTTGCCCTTCGAGGCGGAGCATGATGTAGCACATGCCCCGCCAGGTTGGCTGAATGCTTCTTTTGCCTGAATGATGCTTGGTTACACCTAATAGCTTGTGGGCATTGGCGTTGTCCTCGACGGTGCGAAACTGGAGACGAGTTCGGATGTTTTCTTCACCGCCTCCGGCCTCTTCCATGCCGAGAAACCAGACATTGGCATCTAGTGAACCATATCCCACGAAATTAAGGAGGCGTTCTAGTTGGTCATTGGTGATAGGTTTACCAGGGGACATTCCATGTGTCATCTAACCGCCTCGTTTCTTGAATGGCTTAGATAAGAGTCAGCGGAATTTGCTCCAAAACGGCCGTATCCTGCCTTTCATCCACTAACACTCCCGACATACTCCACGGCCCTGTATAGGTGATCTTGACCTTGACCATTTCGCCCTGCAAATCTCGTGGGTCGTCAAAGAAGACCAGCTTGCCTTGGGGTGTCCGACCCTTCCAGCGGCCTTTGTGGGTATCTTCGACTAGCACCTCGACCGTTTCTCCCAGCCAGCGGGTCATCTTCTTTTCTAAAATCTCTTTTTGCAACTGCTCTACGATGTGGAAACGCCGCCGCTTCTCATCATCTGGCACATCATCATCCAACCGTCGCTCGCTAACTGTGCCGGGGCGAGGACTGTAACGGGCTAAATGAACCTTATCTAGCTCTAGCTCAGCCAAAATATCGACCGTCTTTTGGAACTGTTCGGCCGTTTCCCCCGGAAAACCAACGATGATGTCACAATGAACGGCCGCATCTGGCACTATCTCTCGAATACGGTGGACGAGGCGGCGGTACTGTTCGGCCGTATAGCCCCGCTTCATATTCTCTAAGACTGTATCATCTCCGGCCTGAATTGGTACCTCAATTTGAGGCATTACTTTTGGCAAATTGGCTACCGCCTGTAATATCTTATCTGTCATATAGCTTGGATGGCTGGTCAGGAATCGAATCCGCTCCAATCCTTCAACATCGTTAACCACCCGCAGCAAATCGGCCAAATCCGGTCCGTCAGGAATGTCTTTGCCATACCGGTCAACAATTTGGCCCAGCAATACCACTTCCTTCACGCCCCGGGCTACTAACTGCCGTACTTCAGCAACGATAGCGCCAATCGGCCGCGTTCGCTCAATGCCGCGCCGTTGGGGAATAATGCAGAAGGTACAGGCGTGGGAACAGCCGTAGACTACTGCCACTGGCATTGACACCCGTAAATTCTGAGAAGCAACGGGCAAAAGAAGTTCTTCATCCTGAATGGCGAAACGGGTCTCGGTATCGGCCGTTTCCAACAACAGGTCTTCCCCCTGCTGCAAATGGCCTATTAAAGCCGCCCCGTCGGTCGCAGGCGGCATCCAGACATCAACGTATGGATAGGCTTTTTCCAGTTTCTCATTGCCTCGCACCCCAACGACACAACCCATCATTGCCAAGGTCATATCGGGTCGGGTTTCTTTTAACGGCCGTAAACTAGACAGCCGCCCAATGGCTTTGTCTTCCGACTGCTGCCGCACAGTGCAGGTTTGTAGGACAACGACATCGGCATCATCCGGCCGTTCGGTAGGCTGATAGCCCAGCCTTTCCAACTGGTTTGCTACCTGACGCGCATCTGCATAATTCATCTGGCAGCCAGTAATCCAAAAGTGATATTTCTTCGTCATAACTGCCCCATTATCCCTTACGGCAAAGCGAATTGCAAGAGCCATTCATATCAACAGCGCAGCTTGGAATCTCACGTCAAGGCGCAAAGAGCATATTCCTTTCCACCTGCTTTTAGATAAGGTGTTTTTTGACTCCTGATAACTTTTTATCAAAACTTTATCAAGCCCAACCCAACCAATGTAGCTAGAATAAGTCTATCCTTAGATCTTAAAGCCATCTCAAAATCAAAACGTTGACTTTCTGATCTCTAAACAAATTGACAATTACTTATACAATCACAAACGAGGAAGAAAATGAAAGTACGAATAAACAAGCTTTTTTATCTATTAATTTTTATCTTAGTGCCAACGATTCTTTACAGTTGCAATGAACCATCTAGCAATGGGCAAATTGAAGATCTTCCTCCAACGCCCAATTTAACGCCAGATGCCGCAACCATCGAACTCATATACCCTGCAGAAGTTACTACTGGTGACATCTTCAAAATAGAAATCCAGAACAACAGCCCTGTCACCTACGCCTATATCTTCCCAAGTAATCGAGACAACTGTTTATCATTAAAGCAAAACAATCGGAATGTTTGGTCAAGTCGTCCTGAGTGTGATGTTCTGGCAGAAATAATCTTACGACCCGGCGATAGTCATACAATCGGAACTTGGGATTTACAACTTTGTGCGGATAGTGATTGCCTAACTCAAGAAACGGCCGTTCCCGGACAATACGATTTTGAAATCCCACTCTATCCTCACTGGGGAACCGATGAGGTTGTCTATGAAAACCCTGTCATCAAAACGGCAAGCTTCAATATCATCGCCCCCTAACTGTCGAACTACGACTCTATCCCTCCAACAATGCTTCTTTAATCGTCTTTACCATCGTTGAAACTTGGAATGGTTTCTGTACCCAATGGACAATGTCTTCGTCCAAAACCATCCATTCTTCATCTTTTTGGGGATAGCCAGACATCACCACCATTTTTATAGTCGGCCGTCTTTTCTTTAACTCTGCATAGAGGGCCGCGCCTCCCATCTTCGGCATCACCACATCACTTAAGACCAGGTCAATTTGCCCTTCAAATGTTTCAAATCGATCCAGCGCTTCTTGACCATTTGTAGCGGTTAATACTTGATAATCCATCATGGCTAAGACCTCGGCTAAAGCTTCTCTGGCGCTGTTATCATCCTCGACAACCAAAATCGTCTGTCCCATCCCTTCTGGAATCGGAGCTACCTCTGGTGAGGCATCTTCTGCCCTTGGCATTTCAACCCCTGGCAGATAAATATAAAAGGTTGTCCCCTTACGGAGTCGGCTGCTAACATCAATATAGCCGTTATGCTGCTTAACGATGCCATATACTTGCGCCAATCCTAATCCAGTCCCCTCGCCTTCTCGCTTTGTGGTGAAAAACGGCTCAAATAAATGTGGTAAATGGCGGGGTTTTATGCCCATTCCAGAATCTTCAACCTTTACCTCAAACCAAATCCCAGGTTCCATATCTGGTAGGGGTGGCACATCGTCTGGTTCAACCAGTTTGCTCTTAATTGTCATTAACAAGGTACCACCCTTGGGCATCGCATCTCTGGCATTAACGGCTAAATTCATGATTGCCTGCTGCAAACGGGTTGGATCGCCTTGGATGATCAGGTCGCCAGGATCAGCTTGTAACTCTAGTCGAATCGTCTCTGGCAATGTTCGCTCTAAGAGATTGACTAATTCTGTCAAAAATGGCCTGAGGTTCAAGGCCCGCCGCTTCATCACGGATTGGCGGCTAAAATCTAAAATTTGGCGGATTAATTCGGCGGCCCGGTCGGCTTGCTGATGAATAACGACTAACCTTTCTTTCTCTTTAGCTGATAAATTGGTGTTATGACCGAGCATGGTCGAATAAAGAATGATGACTGACATGATGTTATTGAAATCATGGGCAATCCCGGCTGCCAATTGCCCTACCACTGCTAACCTTTCTTGTATCTGGAAATAGCGAGCCTGATTGCGTTCTTCGGTCACGTCTCGAATGACTAATACCCACCCGCCAGCTAAACGGCCGTACGTTTGCTGAACTGCCATTTCGAAGGTCTGATCGGTCTGCTCTACGACCAACTCGTGCCAATTTTCGCCCGCGACAATTGGCTTTAATAGAGCTTCTAACGGCCGTCCGGCCAAACGTTCCAACTTGTCTCCAATCGTCACCTTTGCCAATTGACTAAGATAAGTTTGGGCCACTGGATTTGCCAATACAATCTGTCGTTTCTCATTCAACAGAAGCATCCCTTCTGGAATGGTGTCAACGATCTGTTGCACCTGCCTGGCTTGTTCCTCGACCCGTTCATAAAGAAATGATCGACGCAGGGCATTGGCTACAATATCAGCCACCGCGACCATGACTCTCAGTTCATCATCAGAAAATGGCTCGTGGCGAACCAGCCAAAGCACCCCCAGCGAATTTTCCTCCAGCCCTAATGGTAGGCAAACTGCCGCAAATGTCTCTTGAAAAACACTCAGCCCCGAAAACTCGGTTTCTTGGCTCAAATCATTCGAGACAAAGACCTTTCCTGTTGTCAAAACCCCGCCTGTAATTCCCTCATCGACTGGAAAATTCACTCCGGCAAGCTGGGGCCACTGGCCTAACGACAGTTCGAACACGAGATGCTCCCCTGAACGCAAGGCGATAGCTGCCCCTGCTGCGCCGGATAAAGCCATCAAACGGTTCAAGATAAGAGGAATCAACTCTTGTCTTGATTGGGTTTCACGCATAGCGGCGGAGATATTAACCATGACTTCCATCTGCTCCGCCCGTCGTCTGGTTTCATCAACTAATTCGGATAAACGACTAGCCTGCTCCTTTGCTCCCAGCAACAAGGTGGCGTTTTGCAGGGCAACGGCCAGGGACGTAGCAACTTCACCAGCAACTTCGGCATCCTCTTCACTAAATGCGCCAATCTTCTTTGACGCTAGACTCAACACGCCAAATAATGTGTTTCCTGCCACCAAGGGTACAATAATCGATGATTTCAATCCCACAACCGCTAATTGAGCCATTAACCCAGGATAATCATCTCGGCCGTTTACATCATCTATTAACAAATATTCTTTCTGTCTTAAATCTTCTAATAATTCCCCAAAAAGAGCGTCATTATTTAGGTCAGAGTCAATCTCCCCCCTTGGCCTAACCTTAGTTTCTGGAATCAGTTGATCCATCTCTGCCAACAGTTGACCTGTCTCTGCTAGTAGTCGACCTTTTCTAATCAGGTAATCAAAAAGTGTCACACTACCTCGGTCAAATATGAGAACATCCTGAATCCGGTGGAGGGCTGCCTCTGCAATCTCTTCTGGTGAGCGGGCTTCGAGGATTGCTTGTTCAATTTCTCGCAGCACAACTAAGCGCTTGTTAAAACGAACTAATTGCGCTTCCCCTTGTATTCGATGAAATGCACCGCCAGCATAATCGGCCAGGGCTTGCAATGTCTCTAAATCCTCATAAGTATAGGCATTTGCAGCATACTTTTGAATAGAAAAGACTCCAATCACCCGGTCGCCGTCTCGAACTGGGACAAATAATACGGTTGCAAACTCAAAATCTGGCCGTTCAACTATCACTAATTCATGGTCATCAGTGTCAGGCTCCACAAAAATTAACCGTTTTCCTTCTTCAATCGTTTTGCGCTCAACGGGGGTAGGAACACCAAAGTTTTTGGGCGGGACTTCTAATCGAACGCCATCCAAGGTATCGATTGTCAATAGTGGTTCGGTTGTATCTGTCTCGTCCGAGTATAAGTCCAAGAAACAGGCATCCCACCCTAACAATTCATCTGCCACATTAGTGATTATCTTTGCAGCAGCTTTAGCGGTTGTTGCAGCACTCAACTGTCGTCCTAATTTCAAGAATGCTTGGGTTTGGGCCTCAAACCGCTTTTGACCTGATACCTCCCGGAAAATGACCATATGACGATTTGGGTCAACATTAGCAAAGGCTTTATATTCAATGTTCAATACCTGACCGTCTTCCCGCAAGGCTGGAAGTTGGCCTTCTACTTCCCCACCACTCAATAACTTGTCCCAAAATTGATTAATTCGTTCCGGGTCTGGTTGGGCCACAACCTCATTCGGCCGTTTTCCAAGCAGCTCTTCTCGTTTTGCCTGAAGATATGTACAGGCTGGTTCATTTACTTCAATAATCTGCATGCTATCATCTACGACCATGACAGCATCGCTAACATATTTAATCAAAGTTTGGGCTAGCATCCCCGACAACCTTTCTGCAACACCCCATATAAACTATTCATAGTTGCATTATTGACGAAAATAAATCTTGCGTCAATGGGAGACAAGGTTTAGATCAGGGTTTTTCCAAAGTCAGTAAAAAGGAGCGAGAGCTTCCGAGATACTGGCATCGAAAAGACGTTGAGCAAAAGCCAGATTCTTCAGACCCAATTTACTAGCTAGACCAATGATGAAATTATTCAGCGTGGCCATCCCTTCAGCCATCAAAGGACTAGAGATACGAGTCGCATCTTCATCTAAAGTAACATCCCGCCGATAGTGGAGGCCGTTTTCAATGCCCCAGTAGTTTTGGATTAAGCTCATCAATTGTTTGGTGGAAACTTGTTTAGATGTCAAGCTCGTGATGCCAACAACCGACTCTGAGCGAAGCTTACCAGTTGTTAGACAGGTAGCTTGACGCTCAATTTTGAAGACACGTTCGACCCCAGGCCAGTCGAGATAACCCGTTTTATCATCTATGACTGTCAATGTTCGTTTTTCCAATCGTTGATGGGCTTTTCGGGAGGTATGTTCTATCTCCTGTTCCATCTTTGGTTGATGCCAGCCAGGTCGTTGAGGTAACGGCTCAAAAAACCGTTCAATATCATCTTGTAAAGTCGATTGGTTACCTTTCGCAAACCAAATATAGTCGCCACCTCCAGATAGAATAGCAACCGAGATAGAACGCTGAGTGAACATCGCATCGCCACAGACAACTCGGCCTCTCAGGTCAATTGCTTCTAACACAGTCGGCGCAGCAACTATTTCATTCTCCTTGCTTCCGACGGTGACCTGGCATAATACGATTCCCTCATCAGGCAAGTAAGCGGCTAACAGATGCACCCCTTGGGTTCGTCCTTTTGGAATAGTTCCTCGGAGTGTCTTTCCATCAATGGCTATCAACATACTCTGCTGACCACCATAACTCTGATGTAGAAATCTCAATAGGACACTTTGTAAATCTGTTAGGTTACAGCTATCTTGCAACGTTCGTCGGATTGTATTGAGTGATGGCACTTTCCCCCGTTCGAACTGGAATAATCTCACCAGTATCTTACACCTCAAACGTAGCCATTGGGCTATCGATGATGGTTTGTTCTGCCCGGCTAATTTGGCCATGATTATCCAGGTCAATAGATACGCCAATGGAAACTGTTTGCCTCTTTTGGCCCTTTTATCCTCTACTTTTGCTAAAAATTCTAGCAATGCTGTCAGGTCCAATAGAATTCCATCTGATTCGATTTGTTGCAATGTGATATGATCCATTTAAGCCTCCTTCTGATTTTGGTGTCGTTTCAACTTCATATTATCAGTTTGAGGCTTTTTGTTCCTGTTTTTTTCCGACTTTGGAAAAACCCTGAGGTTTAGATAGAGTGGTGTCGCTCATAATTGACCTTCACATTCGGCCGTATTTCTGCTACTATCATCTATGTCGCGTTGGAGTCCTATTGCCTAAAATCAAACATGGTGTTGTATCCAAGCCTGAGTGATTGCCCATGATAAAGATAGTTTCATATAAGGAGAGCTGGTTGGCCGAGTTTCAACAGATTGGGGTCGTTCTTCGCCAGACATTAGGCTCGCTTGCCCTTCGCATTGACCACATTGGCTCCACGGCCGTTCCTGGCTTGGCTGCCAAAGATATAATTGACATTCAAATCACCGTCGCTACCTTCGATGAACCCCTCACGGCCAAAATGCAAAGTCTCGGCTACACTCAGCCAGAAGGTATCTGGCGCGACCATCGTCCGCCTGGATTTGTTGGGCCAGAAAGCGACTGGGAAAAGCGTTACTTTCATGAGCCAATAGGACAACGGTCGACCAACACTCACGTTCGCATTCAGGGTAGGCCCAACCAACGTTACCCCCTTCTTTTCCGAGACTATCTGCGGGCCAACCCAAAAACGGCCGAAGCCTACGCTCGCCTCAAAAACCAACTCGCCCAAAACCTAGCCGACCCCCAATCCTACCCCCAAGTCAAAGACCCCGCCGTAGACCTCATCTACTTCGCCGCCGAAGCCTGGGCCAAGCATTCACATTGGAATATTCAACCCTCGGATGCCTAAACTAAGCTGACAGCTATACAAACTTTGCCTAAAAGCAGTAAACCATCTCTATGATCAACGATAAATTAACACTCATACATGATAATTTATCGTAACAGCCAAAATCAAACCGATTAGCCGCGCTAAATTTTTAATTGGGAGGTAATTAAAATGCTAACAATACTCGAAATCCTGAATGTGTTTGGAAGCAGAGAATTTTTACTTGCAGCAATGATGAGCAGCATATTTCCTTTATCGATACTCGCGTATCAACTTTTTTTGCGAGATAAACAACTTGAAGAGTTGCGAAGAGAATTTAAGCTCCTGGGTATCGATAATTCAATTTCTGAAGATAAATTTAAAAAATCATATTCGTCTATCAGTTTCTTGCTCCAAATACTTTTGCCAATAGCCCTAACATCGTTTGGCGTGAAAATATTATTCGCCGATAGCCGGACCGAAATACAAGGCATTACCGACCCAACCTTGGTTTTATTCGCTATGCGCTATGGATTTTTAGGCGCCTATTTATATTCAATTCAGCTGATTTATCGCCGATACACAACATTCGATTTACAACCTGCTGTTTATATGAATGCCTCATTGACTATGATTGCAGGGTTTGCTTTCAACTTTACAGCATTTATCGCTATTTCGAATCTTGTGGATAAAGCGCAGCCAAAAGGAATTGAAGGGGGCATGTATGCAATAATCGCATTTTCTTTCGGCTATTTTCCGTTGTTGGCAATTCGTTGGTTTAATCAAATAACGGCCAATGTATTAGGTACCAAGGATCCTTCTCAAATTGTTTCCTTGCCATTATCTGTAATTGACGGTATTAGTCAGTTTCACGAAACACGATTGAGAGATGAGGGTATTGATAATGTTCAAAATTTAGCTTCTGCTAAAATCGATGAACTTTTAATAAACACCCGTTTTAATGCTCAACAGGTTCTGGAATGGATAGATCAAGCCATCTTACACACCTATGTTAATCCAGGTAGCATGGAAAGTTTTCGCCGGGGTGGGGTCAGAAAAATCTCCGATTTCCAGGATATCTGGGAACCTTACTTTTTTGAACCGATGATAAAAAATAAAGGGAACAGGCAAGTTGTTAAACCACAACCTGAAGGGCTACATGAAGCAAGAAAGAACCGGGCGCTTCAACTACAAAGTACACCAGAATATCTCGATTCTCTATATCAAACATCGCTAGCTGGCCCGAACATTGATTACATTAGAAATTATTGGCCGAATCAGAGGGAGTTAATAAAACGACTTTCAGAAACAGCAGTCGAGGATGTGAAATCGGAAGCCAAGCCCAATGTTGTCAAATCACTAATTAAAATCTTTGAAGAGATTGGTAATTTAGAAATCAATGATGACGGACGACCTAAACTTGGAGGCATTGCCAAAATCTTAGCTCCCGATCCTTCTAAGTTTGTTTCAGAAAAAGATTTACTCACACAGTCTCCGAAGGGGTTATTGGGCTTAGCCTGGTGGCTTTGGTGGTTAGACATTAACGATGAAACGAAAGATTTTACCAGCCAGGCGAAAACATACTATGAAAAAGCAATAACTGATTCCTCGGATAATCCAATATTTTCCTTTGAAACATCTGTCTTTTACCTTTTGCAAACTGATGACTATGAAATGGCGAAGACCCATGCAGAGCAAGCAATTAAGCTTTCTGAGGGTAAAGATGAAAATGGGTTATTATCAAATGCCTTAGCCTTATTAGTTCTAATTAACAAAAAAAGTGGTAGCTCAAAAAATGGGCAACAACCAGTTGTAGAAGCGATAAATCAACTTGTTGAAGCGTCCAATGATTCGAATGGTGAAGGGTCAACTTTTGAATACTTACAAGAAATTCCCCAGAAAATAAGCGAAGCTTTTAATGATGACTCATTACCTATAGATGGCTCAGAACTTCAGAATAAAATTTCTTTTGTGTTAGAAGGAGGTTCAAATGGGGATGACTAGAACACTTATCGTTTACTCTAATAACGGGAGTAACGAATCTAAACGGCCGATTTCAAACCCAACCTCCAGCCCCAGCCCATTCGGCCGTTTTCTCGGATTAAACCAGCAGGTGTCAATGCCATAATTCAGGCCGCCTTGCATGTCGGAAGTCAGGCTATCACCGACGATGAGGACATCGGATTTTTGGGGGCAGCCCATCAACTCGAAGGATGCGTCGAAGATACGGCCGTCTGGCTTGGCCGAGCCAACTTCGTCTGAGATGACTATGTCGCTGAAGAAACGGCCGATTTCCGACTGTCCCAATCGTGATCGCTGCACATCTTTCAACCCGTTGGTAATAATCATCATCCTCACGCGACCTTGCAATGCTTCTAACAACTCGACTGCTCCCTCGACTAAATCCGTCCGGTTGCGAAGGTGGGAATGGTAGCGCTCGCTGGCCGGAATTGGCTGATCGGGGACACCTAACCGCTCGAAAAACATCTCGAAGCGGCGGGTTCGGAGGGTGCTTTGAGTGATTTCTCCCCGTTCATAGGCTTGCCAATTGAGGTGATTAATTTCGTGATAGGTATCAATCTGGTCTAATAAATACGGCCGTCCTATTTCTTCAAAGGTAGAGCCTAAGGCCCCTCGTTCGGCCGCATCAAAATCCAACAACGTATTATCTAAATCAAATAAAATCCATTTGTATCTCATCCCCTAACTATCACACAGCGGCCCAAAAAATGCCAAGATGGATAGGAATGGGATGGCAGAGGATACTGATGCCTCAAATTGAGGTTGCGGATTGTCCCAGATTTTTGATGACTAGAAAGTGGCTCCCCCCCAGTCGCCATCAAAAACAATCCATCAATTTGCTCGCTTGATTACCCTTCACTATTCACTGCCAACTGTCCGCCACCCTCGCCGACCTGCCCATCGGCCGTAATCGCCGAAGCGGAGAAGTGCCAGCCGTCTGGGTTTTCTGGCAGGGTGACTAATATCGTTACCTGACCATTAAAATCAGTGTGCAACCCAGGGAACCAGAAGGAGGGTAATTCATTTCCCAAACCTGGCAGCCGTATGTCACCCCACCAGCCGCCGCCACAACCACAGCCCCCACCGTATTGGTAGGACAGGTCGCGCCGGGGAGCCAGGGAATGGTAGAGTGAATGGGAAATTGACGGCCGAATAAATAACGAGCTGTATTGCTCGCTGCTGTGATTGGGGAAGTGACTGTAGAGAGCGTCATTGACGATGCTTAAGGCCACTTCAGCCGCAATTGGTTCCCCCCGACCGTTGAGTACCTGGAGGGTTACGGCCGTTTGTCCTGCCGCGTTTACTTCGCCTGTTTCCACCACCGTAACCGTTAAATTTTTATCGAGGTCTGTCACTTGAACCGAGAGGGAACGACTTAACAAATCGCCATCCCGCCGGGAATAGGAGGAGCCATAATATTCATGCTCACTCACTTCATCCCTGCTTTGCCGCCACATATCGACCTGGACATATAGCCAGGGAGCATCTGCCGCTGTAAATGGCAGGTCAAGTACCGTCACAGGCTCCGTTAAGGTAATCGTCTCATTCCGAGTACCATTCTGATTAACCATCGTCAACCAGGCCAGTCCAGGTTCGGCTGCCAATATAACCAGTTGTCCCGTTTGTCCCACCAGATAATCCTCACTGCCCATTGCCAGTTTAAGCCCTGGCACATTTCGGGACTCTCCCGACCCTGTTACATAAAGCGGCCGATAGGCTAGCATCTCATTGCCAAAGCTGTCTTGGCTCACCATTCGTAGCTCATAGTAACCTGGTTCTTTAACTGTCAGGCCCATCGCCAGCCGCCCTTCAGCATCGCTTGTTCCATTTACCTGGGAAATTAACTGCCCCGGCTCGTAAAAGTAGTTTATGTCATTATCTCCAACGTGATGGAGCCGCAAAGAGACGGTTCGGCCAACGACGGGCGCACCAAGCAAATCGGTGATTGTTCCCTGAACCAAGAAGGGCTGGCCTGCTGCTTGCACCTTGTTGCCTGGAAGCCAGCGCAGCTCCTCATTGACACTAGCTACTTCAAAGACGCTGAATCCTTTGCCAGTAGCCCCGTCATGCTCAACCGTCGCTAGAACGGCCGCAATCGAATGTTCCATATTATTGTCAGAATAAAGACGGTGACTGCCGTAGCCCATTTCGGCCGTTATCGCTAATGAGTATTGCCCGTTCTGATCCGTTCTGGCCTGCGTTTCTAATGTCTCAATGACCATCCATTCATTTATGCCGCCACTGCCGAAACAGCCATCACTGCCAACGGATTCCAAGAGCATGATTTCCACTTCTTGATCAGCCAGAGGTACACCATTGCTATCTTTTACCTCAATAGTCGCTTCTAACTGCGCCCCTTGTCCAACGATTGGGGCAGTCGTGACCCGGACGATTGGCGCTGCATCTGGCTGGGCCTCGGCCACTTCAAAAGATAAGTTTTTGGTTACGCCTCGGTAATAAACGGCCGCATAATTTCCCCAAGAATTCTCAAAGTTGGCTGGAATGACCATCTCGCCATAAGCCACGCCATACTCGCCTGTTGTCAGGTAAATTGGGGCGCTTTCTATCAAATTATGGTTTGAATCTCGCCCCTTTAGTGTCGCGGTTACCGTTTGGCCGGGTGGCAAAACCTCCAGGCGGCCTTGGTTTGACTGCCGCAGCACGACCCGTATATGTGCGGTGTCGCCTGCTTGATATACTGGCCGATCCATCGTTATATGCAGTGAGTATGGGGGTGGCTCTTCCCGCTGAGTGGTGAAAGAATGCCAGGGATAGGCTAGGGTGGCTATTGTAAATTGCTCTCCGGCTTCGGCCGTAATGGTGAACAATGGCCCTTCGTTCTCATCAATAGGAAGCCCAGCAACGGATAGTGAGACAAAGCCATCTTGGTCTGTTTGACCTGTTAATACGGACTGGCTGTCCTGATAGAGGGTCACATCGGCCGTTATTGGTGTCAGGGTTTCTATATCCACCACCCAAGCCAACATCGTCTGCCCTTCTAGGCGGAAGGCCAGGGCCACATCTGTTATCAAAATCGCCAGATGGTCTTGGGGTTGGTCAAACACCTTCATTGTCAGCCGATAAAAGCCAGGGTCAACGCCTTCGGGTATTGACGTTGCGTGAGTGTGGAAATAACGCTCTTCGTCGAATGGTGGTGGCGCTTCTTCCCAGGTGATTAACGGCCGTTCTGCCGATACCCCATAGACATCCATCGCTGGAGCGGTTTGCCAATCAGCCAGGGTCATTTCATAAAGTTCAAAAGATACCGGAACTGGTTGAACATCTCGATAGAAAGAGTAATCAATCTCAGGTCGTTTGAGGTCATTTTCCACTTGCAACGTTTGCAACTTTGGCCCATTGCCAAAGCCGGCCAGCCGGGCAATCTCTTTGGTTCGGAACCCCCAATGAATGGCGCTGCCGCTTATCTGATTGCCTGCCAGGTCTATCAGGTCATGTCGTTCGATCCGAACAGTGTAATAGGTATCGGACGCTAAGTATAGATCGGCCAGCAACGTGTTCCCGTCCCAGATGATTTCAATAGGCTTTAACGGTTCTGGGTCGATGGTTAAACCTGCCGCAACCTGCTGTTTATTGACTGTTTTCCGAAATGGAATCTTTAATGTAGTAAAGAGATTATTATCGCTGCTGCCAGATTGTGGCTCTCTTCCGGTTGTTAAATCATCCGTGAAAACGTTAATCTCTTTCTGTTGAGGCGCAGGTTGCCCATTTAGTTGGTAAAGTTGATCCCCTAGCTCAATAGCATATCGGCTGCCAGCTAACAGCGGCCCATGAGTGGTGAAGGTCAGGCGTTTGTTATCAGCGCTCCAGCTTAAATCACCAGTTGCTGATGGCATCATTGTCCAGCTTAGACTGGTTGGCTCGATGGCATAGTTAAAGTGCAAGTTGACACTTTCACGGCCGTCTGCCAATATCTCATAGGTCTGCCGGGCAACCAGACTTTTTGTCATATAAGTCCAGGCATAGCTGTGGGTCATGCTGATGCCATCAACTCCCATCAGCGCTTTATTGATGTTAAAGGTGTATTGTGTCTCCCCTTCCAGAGGTGATAACGGCCGAATTAATAGCACATTTCCGCTCTCCCAATGGGTTGTCAGTTCGATTTCTGGCTCAACCGTTAATAGAGAGTCTAATGCTCCAGGGGGGATGAAGCGATTAAAGACAAGCCGAAACGTTGGCTGCATATCTATCCCGATGCGGGTATCAGGGCTTTGTTCAATAACGGCCAGGGGGTTGCTTTCGGCCGTTTTTTCAGCCGCTTCCTCTGTTGGCGCTGCGGTTGGGGTCGGCAGCGGCGTGGCCGTCACATATACTACCCGCGTCACTGGAACCTCGCCCTGATTCATCCCAGACCCGGCTGGGAAGGCACTTTCAGGTAGAACCTCAACCGTTTTTGGAGGGGCGGCCGAGGATTGCGACAAAACAACTTTGAAGACAACAACTCCGAGAATTACGATTCCTATTAGACGAATAAACTTTTGGCCCATGATAATCTCCTGATGTAAACCGATTCCCGCGTTCGGCCCGCTTCCACACGAACTGTGCTTAGTGCATCGCCAATCTTGTATTGATGGAGTGAACTTGGCGATGCCATCGTGTTCGGCCAGTTTCGTTGAATTCGACAATATGTGTATGGCGGAACACTAACATTAGATTATCAAACCTCGTCGCCCCTTGCCCAACGCCCCAAACCCGTCTCAAATACGTTTTCCCCACGCCAACCTACGCAAGATAAAAACCAGCCACGTTATTCTGCTTCACAATTCATTGTTTATTATTCGTTGTTTATCCATCTTGATATTTCGTATTTTTACGATATATTAGGTTAATGATTTATCAACGATTGTTTGATTACCGCTCACTGGGGGTTGTAAACCCCAGGCTACTATTACAAAGCCCTCTAAATGGCGCTATTATGCTTCAACCTTTCTCTCTGTCATTTGCAACTTGCTCATTTGCTTACTTTTTCCCTCGCTCACCCTTAAGGAGGAACCTGTGACAACCCCCATTTTCTACATCGCCCAATATAATATCGCTCGTTTGCTGGCTCCAATTGACCACCCGAATACGGCCGCTTTCGTGGCTCAACTCGATGAAGTGAATGCCCGCGCCGAACAAGCCCCGGGCTTTGTTTGGCGGCTGCAATCTAACTCCGGCAACGCTACTGACATTGACCCTTATGGAGACCCCGACATCATCATCAACATGTCGGTTTGGGAATCAATTGATCAGCTATTCGCTTTCACCTATCAGGACCGTCACTTGAAGGTATTTCGGGAACGGGGCAACTGGTTTGAACGCCCTAAACAACCTCACCTCGTCCTTTGGTGGATTCCTGCCGGGCAGGAGCCAACGGCCGAAGATGGCAAAGCCCGTCTGGAACAGTTAATCGAACAAGGACCAACGGCTGACGCCTTTACCTTCAAGCGTCGCTTTCCAGCGCCTGCGATAAATGTGTCGGGGGTAGAGTTTTAAGAACGGGAATCTGCGACACCGTCTGGCTTGGCGGTCTGTTATATAGATTGGTGTTAAGGAACAAACAGCCAAACAGGTAAATAACCGAATAATATTTTATTGCCAAGCAAGCCGCAGGGTGGTATATATTGCCGCGTTATGAAATTTCGTTCCTCACATTTAGCCCTTGTTCTTAGCTTTTTCCTGGTCTTGGTTGTATTTGTTGCCCCTGCTTCAGCCCACGCTAATTTATTGCAGTCTGTACCGGAGGCGAATGCTCAATTGGAGCGGTCGCCTGTTCAGATTGAACTGTTCTTCAGCGAACCGATTGAAGATGCGTTTAGTACTATTGAAGTGCTTGATGGGGCTGGTGAACGGGTTGACAATGATGATGCCCAGGTTGACCCGGCCGACTCGACCCATATGACGGTCTCGTTGCGTTCATTGCCAGATGGCATTTATCTTGTTTCTTGGCGCAATCTTTCATCTATTGATAGCCACATTGTGGCCGGGGTTTATCCCTTTGCAGTGGGGGATGTGGATGCGGCTGCACTGGCCGAAGCAGCCGATGCCAGCCGCCAGGTTAAAGTCTCGCCGGGGGAGATTGCTGACCGTTGGCTGACCTTTATGGCGATGATGACGTTGGTTGGGAGTTCGTTGTTTATCTTGTTTGTTTGGCAGCCCGCCGTTCGGCTGAGTGGTGTTGGTCAGAATTTAGAACCGAAATGGAGCAAGCTGCCTTATATCGCTTTGCTGGTGCTATTTATTGCTAGTATTTTTTGGCTGCTATTGCAATCGGGTCAAGCGGCCGGGGCTGAGTTTGCGATGCCCTGGAATCCCGTGATGGGGCAGGTATTGTTCACCACTCGTTTTGGCGCTGCCTGGATTGCTCGCATTGCGATTGGGTTTGCTTTGATGCTTTTCTTGCCTAAGGCTAAATCGGATAGGGATCGCTGGATTTCTTTGGGGTTGGGTGTTTTGCTGCTGTTGACGGTAAGTATTGGTAGTCATGCGGCGGCTCAACCGAGTGCATTTTTGCCTATTACGGCCGATTTAATTCACTTTATTGCGGCTTCGGTTTGGGTTGGAGGACTGCTTCATTTTTTACTTGGTCTATATGCTGTTCGGCAACTTGATGAGGAAGAACGGCCGAAGCTGACTGCGACCTTGATTCCCCGTTTTTCCGCTTTGGGTCTGACCAGCACAGCTGTGCTGGCTTTGACGGGCTTGTATGCCTCCCTCCTTCATGTTGGCAGTATTGATGGGTTGATGAATACCGTGTATGGTAAAACGTTACTGATTAAGTTGGCATTGGTGCTGCCGATGATTATGTTGGGCGCGGTTAATTTGTTGGTGACGACGCCAAATATGAAGCAGGCGGCGGAGAGGGGGGGCGGCAGCACTTGGGTCGGCCGTTTTAGGAAACTGGTGACGAGTGAAGTGACACTTGGTATTGCCGTTATCTTTAGTGTCGCCATTTTGACTACCTTGCCCCCGGCCCAAACGCCGGGGGAGGCGGCTAACTTAAGCGGGACGCAGGAAGTGGATGATTTGGAAATCTCATTGGAGGTGAATCCGGGGCGACCGGGCCTAAATACTTTTACTGCCACTGTTTTGAAAGATGGACAGCCTTTTAATGATGTGCGAGAGGTTGTGCTTCAATTTACGCCTGCAACGGTTGATTTGCCACCCGGAACGGCCCAGTTAAGTGGTGAAGGAGAGGGAGTGTACAGTATTGAAGGTGGTTTCTTGGCTTTGCCCGATGCCTGGCAGTTGCAGGTGTCAGTGCGTCGGACGGATGCTTTTGATTCGTTTGCTAACTTTGATTTTAATGTCGGTACAACGGCCGTTGCCGCCCAGACCTTTCCCTGGTATCAAGTCGGGGGCTTTTTCATGATTGTGGCCGGCTTGTTGTTTGTGTTTGTTTTGGCGTCACTTCTTAAGCGACAGCGGCAAATTTTCACCCTCGGCGGCTTTTCAGCCATTTCCTTGGCGGTGGTTGGGGCCGTGGTTTTTGTTAGTCCACCTGTACAAGACAGTGGCTTGCCGATTAATCCTATTCCGCCTAATGTGGATTCTCTTGCAGAAGGAGAGATGCTTTATGCTGAGAATTGTTTCCCTTGTCATGGGACGACGGGGGCAGGGGATGGGCCGGTTGGCCGAACATTGAACCCGCCGCCAGCTGACTTGACCCTCCATACCCAACCGGGCGTCCATCCAGACGGCCGTTTATACAATTGGATTACAAATGGCTTCCAAGATTCGGTGATGCCTGCTTTTTCGGAGAAATTAAGTGATGATGAACGCTGGCATTTGGTAAACTATATTCGGACGCTGGCGCAGTAAGATTCGGTAAATTATTATCACAGAGAACACCGAGTGTACAGAGGGGGCGGATGATTGAGAAAAATGTATGTAGGCTTTGGGGTATTTAGGATTTGACTATTACGTTGCGTTTTAGCATAAGAGAGAGATGATGAAGGTTAGACACTTACTTATATTGATATTAGCTTTGATTCTTGGGGCTTGTTCGGTTGATGTATCGGATAATCCGACAGCGACGACTGAGTCTGTTGAGGAAGGAGCGACAAGCGAGACGGCGACGGAGCCAGCGCCAGAGGCAACTGAGGATGTAGAGACCCCGATTGAAGAGACACCGGAAACGGCCGAAGAAACGCCAACGGAAGAGGCAGGGCCAACAGATGTACCGCCGACGCTGGCCCCACCACCCTGGGCTGACTTGGGGCTAACAGGCGACCTATATTACACGGCTTTTATTCAGGAGCAGCAAAATTTACTTCGCTTGAATTTGGAGACGGGTGAGCAGACGACTGTGTTTGACCCACCGGAAAATGCATGGTTGGCTGATATGGCGGTATCGCCGGACGGCCGTCAGATTGTCATGGCATATGGGCCGCCACCAGAGGAAGGACAGGTACAATTTGGCTTTACTGACTTGTATATGATTCCGATAGATGGCTCAGGGGAGCCTGTTCCGCTTATTGAACGGGTGGAAGCGTCTGAAACTTATTTTAATGTCAGTTGGCCTGTAGATGACTATATTTACTATGCTCATTTTGCACCTAATGTCGATGATTTGGGAGCGATTCAGTATATAAGTCAGATTGAACGGCTTCATCTGCCCAGCGGGGATGCTGAGGTTTTGGTTCCGGCGGCAGCTTGGCCTCGACTCTCATCAGATGGGACGACGTTGGCTTATGTAACCGATAATAATGAGTTTACTATCAGTGAAGCAGATGGCTCGAATCCGCGCGTTATTGAGCTGCCTACGGACAGATTTCCGGCTGTTGATGCGCCTTTATTTACCCCTGATGGGGAGTCGATCTACTTTAGCGCAGTTGCACCAGAGGTTCAGCCAGTATTCTCTTTTTGGGATTGGATAATGGGGGTGAAGGTGGCCTCGGCCCACAATGTGCCGTCGGATTGGTGGTTGATGCCAGTTGATGCCAGCAGTCCACCTGTTCAAATTACGAATATATTTGAGATTGGCATGTATGGTGATTTTGGGCCGAATGGGGATTATATGGCTTTTATTACTTCGTCTGGGGTGCAGGTGATGAACCCGGATGGCACGGGTGTTTTCCGTCTGAAAGATATTGCGGCAACGGGGACGTTGAATTGGGTGCCATAGGGTAAGCTTAAGCTCCCTAGAAGTTCAACTTTTTGTTACGCTACTAATAACATTAAGTGGAAGCAAAAAGTTGAACTTCTTTCTAATTATTCCGAAAGGAGCGATAATCATCATTCGAGTCCAGTTTCTATAATTACCCGGTCGGCATGACAACTTCTAATATTTACTCTAAAATTTTATCTGCCAGGGCCATCAAATCTGGCACGATGATATTTGGGGTTTCGGAGGAACTGCCGAGGACCATGCCTTTTCTGGCGATAAAGGCGGCTTGGGCGCCGGCTCGAATTGCGCCGGTTACGTCCCAATCGTGGGCGGCGACCATTCTAACCTGTTCAATTGGTACATTGAGTTGACTGGCTGCATTTTGGTATGTTTCGGGGGCTGGTTTGAAGAGGTAGACTGCTTCTACGGACATCCGTTTCTCGAAGAAATCGGTTAAACTAGCATGGGCCATTTGGGCTTCGAGAGCGGGTGGGGCGGAATTGGTGAGGGCGGCCATCCGAATTCCGGCCGTTTTCAATCGGGTTAGGGCTGGAACGACATCGGGATGGGGAGGGAGTTGAAGCATTTGGCCTAATATGGTTTCGATAACGGCCGAATCTAAACTCACCTGACGCTTATGGGCGGTGGTGATTAGGGCTTCTCTCCCCAGTTCGGAGAACGGCCGATAGGTGCGCGTGATCGTAGCGACAAGCGAGAGTCGGAGCATTAGTCCAAACCATTCTGCCGTGATGCTGCCATCTCCAAAGGTTTGCTCGAAATGGGGCTGCAAGGCTCGTAGGTCGAGCAGGGTTTCGTTTACGTCAAAGAGTAAGAGTTCATCTTTGTAGTTCATATTTTTCCGCTTGAATGATTTTGAAACAATCAATTTTAGCCTGGTTTAAGATATTTTTCTACGGTTTTATTAGTACATCGTAACTTAAAGAATGTTAAATATATTGGGCACTCTGGAAAGAATAGATAAGCTGGGTTGATGAACAAACAACATATTCAACTCAGTGAATTAGAAAGAACCCAATTAGAACAATTGTTAAAACAGGGCAGTTTACCTGCCCGCAAATTCAAACGCATTCTAGCTATTCAAGAACTAGACCGCGGAAGAACCTTTACAGCAGTGGCTCAAACCGTTGGCGCAACCATTCAAAGCGTCTCGATTTGGGCCGGTAAATATCGAGAAATGGGTCTGGCTGGCCTGGAAGACAAACCGATTCCAGGTCGCCCCGTCACCATAAGTGGTGAAGAACGAGCCAAGATTACTGCATTGGCTTGCAGTGAAGCACCAAAAGGATATGGTCAGTGGACTTTGCGTTTGTTGGCTGAGAAAGCGGTTGAATTGGAGTTAGTGGAGGAAATCTCCCATACTCATGTCGGTCGCATTCTAAAAAAAACAAACTCAAGCCCCACTTGAAACGATGCTGGTGCATCGGCAAGATAACCAGTCGCTTTCTGGCCCGAATGGAACAGATTCTCTGGTTATACGCTCAGCCTTATGACCCGGATTATCCTGTTCTTTGCCTGGATGAGCGTCCCTGTTTTCTCATTGGCGACAGGGTTGAACCAATTGCTATGCAAACAGGACGTGTCCGAAAAGAGCATTATGCTTATGAAAAACTTGGCTCTTGTGTTCTATTTACGGCTATTGAACCCTTAACTGGTCAGCGTATTGCTCAGATTTACCAGCAGCGACGCAAGAAAGAATTTGCCTTGTTTTGTCAGGCTGTAGCCGCCCACTATCCTGAAGCCGTCAAGATTCGGGTAGTACTGGATAATTTGAATACCCACAATGCCAGCGCTTTTTATGAGAACCTGCCAGCTGATGAAGCATTTGCTCTGGCACAACGATTTGAGTTTTTCTACACACCCAAATCCGCCAGTTGGCTGAACATGATTGAGATTGAGTTCTCTGCTCTGACTCGATTATGCTTGAAACGTCGCATACCAACCATTGACCAATTGGAGTCGGAATTAATGGCTCTCGTTTCGGAACGGACGGCCAAGCGAATCAAAATTAACTGGCAGTTTTCTATTGCGGTCGCTCGTGAGAAGCTTAATTCTCGATATTCAGTTGTTAACGAGTCTAATTCTAAATTTAATAATGTTTAGGTTACGGTGTAATTAGTCATTAACTTGAATGGTTCCGATATGAATTTCGGATTGGCCTGCCTCTTCGGTTGGGACGGGTTGGCCTGATTGCCAGTTGATGAGGCCCATTGCAATTGTGTAGTCGCCGGGAGGGGTTTCTGGGGGAATGTTTAGATGGGTTTTGCCTAGTAGGGTTGTATCTGGGGTGATTAATTCGGGGGGGAGCAGGGGGGAACAGGGGTTGCCGTTGTATTGAGCGATGACATGGCCTGATTGGTCTGCTAAATTGACGAAAAAGCTGTAGGTTGGGTTGAAGCCTTGGGGTAGGTTTAGCTGGAAGGTGAGGTCGGCCGTTTCTCCTGCTTTAATGACAGAAGCGGCCAAATCATATCCGACCAGCCTGATGTTATCGGACCAGTGGTGGTTGGTTGTTATGGTTGGTTGGGGCAGATAGTTGTTCAGATTTGGGGCGACCCAAGCGGCATTGTGGGGTAGGGTGTTTTCGGCCCATTGGTCTGTGATTAGCTGTTGGTACCAAGATAGGGTTTGGAAAGGAGGTAAGCCTGATTGGTCTGGACTATTATTCAGGAGAATGAACCAATGGGGTGGATCGGCCGTTTGGCCCAAATTGGTGAGGGCGGCACAGCCTGTTATGCTTCGGTGGTCAATAAATTCTGTGAGCGTTTGCTCGACCTGTTGCGGCTCGTTTAGAGATAGATACAACGGTAATTCGGGCCATGAATGCCAGAGGAAATGGTCGAGTGGGGGTAGAATTGGGGCGCTAAATTCAGCAGTCTCTTCGTCGCTCACGGGCGGCCAGCTCGTTGATTCACACTCCCTAATCGCTTCATCCGTTAATTCCCGGTTGTGCAGAATGACCTTGCCCGCTACGATAGTCAGGTTTGGCTGAAAGCATTCCACATAGCCTCTTGGCGGATAGCGTTCATGGGCCATCACCCGGACTTTATCTGGGAAAGTGGCTGGATTCCGGGCGATGACGTAATCGGTTAGGCCATTGGTGTCGATGATATTGGCGGTTGGCAGCACCCAACCTGGGATGCCGATACTGCCACCAACAAATACCAGGGGCGACCTTGTATCAAGCAGGAACCCTTCTTCACGGCTGGGGAAAATGTTAGCAAAATGTTCAAGAAATATTTTGTGTTCTTGGTGCCGAGCGCCGACACCACGCGAGATGAGCCATTGCTGTTGGGTGTCGAATAAGCTCACATAGGGTTGCAGGGGCGTTGGGAAATGGGGTGAAATCTCGACCATCATCCCGAACGTTTGCTCGCGGGTGGTTAATGATTGTGTTTGGTTCCAATGAACCCAGGGGATGGGGCTGGCAACGATAATCATCCCGCCTAACCAGATGAGTTGCCAAACGGGCCGGATAGATAAGTGGTTTAGAAGCCAGAGAGCCGAGACAAAGATTAAGGGGATGAGATGGCTGTAGATACGGTATTCAAAATGGTCGCCGCCAACGATGATGGTGTAGTAGGCGAAGTGGGCGGTCAGGGTGGCGATGATGAGGATTGGAATGAAAGCGTGGCTGTTAAGGGGCTGGGGCCACCAACGACGAATTTCTGTGAGGAGTCGCTGCCTTTGGGAGAGGGAAAGGACAGCAACGATGACTAATAGCAGGAGCCAGAGCCAGAGGCCATACTCTAGTATGAAGGATAGTAGATATCGCAAGCCGCTTTCGGGCCAAACGGCCGTTACTTTTGCAGCGTGGGTGTTGGGCAACCACTCACCGTATTTAGCTTTGCGCCAGAGGAAGTGGAGGGCATTGGGTAGAAAGGGGAGGAATAGGGCCAACCGCTGCCAATGCCAGCGTTGAGAGCGGTAGGCATTGAGGAGTAATAGACTTTGCAGAAGCAAGGTGGCGGCAATTAGTAACAGACCATCTGGCCGGGTTAGGGCGGCGAAGGAGGCGGCGATGGCGCTTGGAATGGCCCAATGCCATTTATCGACGTTCACTTTGAGGGTGACGAAAATCCAGGCCAGAACCCAAAAGTTGAACATGGCCGTTTCCAGACCGGAGCTGGTCCAGGCTAGAAAGGTTCGGTTGGAAAGGATGCCGACTAGGGCTAATATCAACAGCCATAATGATGTATGACGTGTTTGTCTTCGTAACATGATGAGGGTGAGGGCAAGGGTTCCGCAGGCAAATAGGAAGGTGATATTGTTGGCAATGGCTGGGGGTGGTTGGTCTGTTAGCCGCCAGATGATGTCGAGGAGAAGGACCCATAAGTAGCTGGTGTAGCCTTCGACGGGCCGAAAGGGGGGCAGGTTCCAGGTGTAGCCGTAGCCTAGTTGGCTATTGCTGGCGTAGCGGAAGGCGATGTAGGCATCGTCGGTTAGGAACCAGAACAGCCGCCACCCGGCATAGAGGGCCAGGAAGGCGAGGGCTGTGATGAGGAAGATGGCGAGACGCTGCCGCGTACGGGCGTTGACCCATCCCCGATTATCAATTGAGGTTGTTGTCATTTGGAGGCTATTTTATCACGAGATCAACAGCCGTTCATAGACGTTTAGCATCTGACTGACGATTTCGGACCAGGCGTATTGTTGGGCGTATTGTTGGGCATTACGGCCGAGTTCCTGCTGACAATTGGGTTCGTTTAGCAGGGTGTAGATGCGCTCGGCTAAGGCTTCGGGGTCGCGGGAGGGGACGAGAAAGCCGTTGTCGCCATCGCGGACGAGAAAGGCGAGGCCGCCCACTTCGGAGGCGATGACGGGGGTTCCGGTTGCCATGGCTTCGAGGGCGACCATGCCAAAGCTCTCGTAATGGGAAGGCATGACGACCATCTCGGCGGCGGCATAGTAGTTGGGCAAGATGTCCTGGTCTTTGGCGCCCAGGAAGGTAACGATGTTTTCGACGCCTAATTCTCTTCGCATCTCTTTGAGGCGGGCCATTTCGTCATCTTGGGTTTCGGCCCAGGGGTCGCCGCCGATGATGGCGACGCAGACATTCTCGAGCATGTCGGGCCGATGTTGATTGATGAGGGCCATGGCTTTGAGGAGGCTGTCAATACCTTTGAGCGGTTCGACGCGACCAGCAAAGAGGATGTTTTTGTGGTGGGCGGGGATACCGGCAATGCCTTTGGCGATGTGTTTGGGTATGGGAGCGAAGCGCTCTAAATCGACACCGGGGGGGATGACAGAAACTTTGGACATGCTGGCTCCATAAAGCCAGTGGAGCTGGGCGTATTCAGCCGGGGTGGCGGCGATAATTTGGTCAACGAGGTCTATGACCTGGCATTCGCCGTCGATGCGGGATTGGGGGGCGCGTTCGGCTTCGGACTGGGCGATGCGATTTTTCATGTGGCCGAGGGTGTGGAACATCTGAACGATAGGGATTGGCCCCCATTGGTTTTGTAATTTGTCGGCGACGAGACCGGAGAGCCAGTAGTGGCTGTGAATGAGGTCGTAGGTTAGGTTTTCGGATTGGGCGAAGGCGATGACGCCGGAGACGAATTCGTCGAGATAGTTGGCGATTTGGGCGACGGGCATCGGCCGTTCTGGGCCAGCGGGAATGTGTATTACTCTGGCACCGGGGCCGAGGTCGTGTTTGACGGCTGGTTGACAGTCGTCTTCGGAGCGGGTGAAGACATCAACCTGAACCCCTTGTCGGGCTAATTCATAGCTGAAATCGCGGACGTAAACATTCATGCCGCCGGTCTTTTTGCCGCCTAAAGTGGCCAGGGGACAGGTGTGGACGCTGAGCATGGCGACACGGTTGGGAAGTGTATTATTGTGATGGGGGGACATTATTTCTCCAGCATTATTCTGTGAACGGTTGTATCTTTTGCGCCAAAGCGGTATTTGTAGATTTCGTTGCCGCGTAGGAAGTCGAAGGTGTGACGGCCGTTCTCAATAGCGGTTTCAATGGCTTTAGCGGTTAGGACGACCCCGGCGCTGAGATGGCGGAAGGCCTGGGGGTCGAAGCCGGAGTTGTAGACGTAGACACGGCTGTTATAGTCGAAGTTGATGAGGGTAGCGGCTAGCTGATTTTCGATGATGGCGAACATAAGTTGAAGGGTTCCATCGGTTTGGGTGGCGGCGGCGATGTCGTGGAAGAGGGCGGTACGGCCGTTGTTAAGCCACTGGGCTTTGTCGGGGTGGCTTTTTTGGAGCAGGGTCAGAAATTGATTGACGGCCGTTTCTAAGTCGTCCTCTGGGCCGATTATCTTTATTTCCATTCCGGCTTCGGTGGCCCGGCGTGTTTTGCGGCGAATTTCGTGGCGTTGTTTTTTGACAAGGCTGGCCAGATAGTCATCATAGGTATCGGGTAGATTGATGGTGGGACAGACTTCGTGGATTTCGGTTGAAAAAGAAAAACCCCGACTTTGGGCAAGAAGGGGCAAAATTTCACGGGTGGGGGAGGCGGCGGGAACGTTACACAAGTCGATACAGTTCCAGGCGGGTATGCGGTCGCTGTCTAAACAGTCGAGGACAATTTCCCAGACAGATTGGGCCTGTTCTGGGGTGGTGATGAGGTCGAGATAATCGGTCTCTTCAATGCAGCCGTTGAAATAGAGGGTTTGGTTGGTGTGGTAGAAGCTGCCGATGCCGATGAGATGGCCGTTATCATCGTGGACGGAGATGGTGTAGAGATGGCCGGGGCCGAGGTTTTTCCACCAACTTTTTTGATAGGCGAGTTGCTGGAAGGGGGTGTTGGTTATACTTTGTTGGACCAGGGTGTCCCATTCTGGGGCAAGGCTGTCAAAGACGGCCGAGCCGATGTGCAGTTGCGGTTTCAATTTCCCTCCAATGCATTTAATCATGTTATTATACTTTAGTTAATCAGTGAATAAAATTACATCTTGGGTTGGTAGTCAGTAAACAGTGGTCAGTATTTGGTGGGCATCGGTTATTAGGCGAGCGGCAATCATTTTTCTGTTTGTTTTGTGCAAATTGAATCAGTTAGGGGAAGGGCCAGAGAAATGACGACTAAAGCGTGATTGGTTTCTTTTTAGGAGGAGGCAGCCCGACGGACACTTTCTGATAGTTCTTTGGCTGAAAATGGTTTGGTCAGAAATTCGCTGGCCCCGACGAGCATCGATCCCCATTGGTGGTCTACTTCTGGTTGGCCTGACATCATTACAATTTTAGCTTTGGGTACATGTTGAAGAATGGCTTGACTGGCGACAACGCCGTCGATACCGGGCATTTTGACATCCATTAAGACGACATCGGGTTTGTGAATTCGGGCCATGTCTAGGGCTTGAATGCCGGTGTTGGCATGGGCGATGGGGTCAATATCTCCGGTTAGACGGAGCATATGGTATAGATTTTCACGGGTTTCGTGGTGGTCATCAACGATAAGCACCTTGATTTTCGTGGTCATTTGTCCCTAATTTTTCGTAAAACAGATTGGTTGATTATTCAACTGACTTCATTATAGCAGGTTTGGCGGTTAGAAATATTAAGAGAGTATTGGAGAAAGGGAGCAAAATGAATTTTGAAGTAATTAGTCCCGTTCTTCGTAGACGAATTGGCGGACTTTGGCGGCGATGGCGGCTGGGTCGACGATAGTTCGGGCCTGGTTGGTTTCTACGGCCGTTCGGGCCACTGCCTCGGCCACTGCAGGCGCAACGCTAAAGTCGGTGCCTTTGGGAATAATCCAGTCTGGTTTTAGGTCTTTGTCTTCAACGAGGTCGGCGATGGCTTGGGCGGCGGCAATCTTCATTTCGTCGGTGATGTTGGGGACGCGGGTGTCGAGTGCGCCCCGGAAGATGCCGGGGAAAGCCAGGGAGTTGTTGACCTGGTTGGGCATGTCGCTGCGGCCAGTGGCAACGATTCCGGCCCCGGCAGCGTGGGCCTCGTCTGGCATAATTTCTGGGGTAGGATTGGCCAGGGCGAAGATGATTGGGTCTTTGGCCATTGATTTAACCATCTTTTGGGTGAGAACGCCGGGGGCGGAGAGGCCGATGAAGACATCGCGGTTTTGAACGGCCGTTGCGAGGTTGCCCTTGAGTTTGTCCTGGTTGGTAATTTTTGCCATCTCCTCTTTTATCCAGTTCATTCCTTTTTTGCGGCCTTTATAGATGATGCCTGTGGTGTCTAGGAGGAGTATGTCCTGAACGCCCATTGCCATGAGCAGTTTGGTGACTGCTACGCCAGCGGCCCCGGTGCCATTGATGACAACGGACAGGTCGCGTGGTTTTTTACCTGTCAGACGACAGGCGTTGAGGATGCCAGCTACAACGACAACGGCCGTGCCATGCTGGTCATCGTGGAAGATGGGAATGTCGGTTTGCTCTCGCAGCTTTTCTTCGATGTAGAAGCAGCGGGGGGCGGAAATGTCTTCCAGATTGATGCCACCAAAGGTGGGTTCGAGCCATTTGACCATTTCGATAATTTCATCGGGGTCTTGGGTGTTAATGCAGATTGGAAAGGCTTCTACGCCAGCAAAGGTGTGAAACAGGATGGCCTTGCCTTCCATGACTGGCAGCGCTGCCCGTGCGCCGATATTGCCTAATCCCAGGACGGCGCTGCCATCGCTGACGACACCTACCAGGTTGCTGCGGGCAGTCAGGTCGAATACCTGTTCCCGATTTTCATTGATGAGGCGAGACGGCTCCATTGCACCTGGGTTAAGGTAGAACATTTTGAGAATGTGCTCGTCTTTGACGGGAACTTTGCTGTAGATTTCTAATAATCCCTGGAAGCGGTCGTGGAGTTCCAGCGATTCTTCGGCAACGGTCATTTCGACGTTGCTCTTGGGCGGGACGGGCAGTTTGCCTTCGTAGACAAAGCGGCGGGTGCGTTCGGCGATGGATTCGGGGGTTATGTCGGGCCGTTTACAGTCGTTGCGGCTGATGATGGCTCTGGCAACAGCTTCGGCAATGGCTGGGGCAACCCGATAGTCGAGGACGCGGGGAATGATGTAGTCGGCGTGGCGTTCGTCGTCGGTGACGAGACCAGCTAAGGCTTCGGCGGCGGCGACTTGGGCGGTCCAGTTGAAGCGAGTGGCCCGAACGTCTAGTAAGCCCCGGAAGATGCCGGGTACAACGGAGGCGATGTCCATTTCATTGGGATAGGTGGAGTGGGCGGTGGCGACAACGGCTGCACCGGCTTCTCTGGCTTCTTGGGGTCTGATTTCAATAGGCGATCCAAAAGTGAAGAGAATGGGCGCTTTAGCCATTGATTTGATGACTTTGGGCGTTAGTTTCGCGCCCCCAGCGAAGCCAATGAAGACATCGGCCTTTTTGAGCATGTCGGTTAAATTACCCCTTTCTCGTTTGGGATTGCTGTGTTGGGCGATGGCCCATTTGGCCCAGTTCATGTTTAGGGGGCGATATTTGTAGATTGCGCCTTGACGGTCGCAGACGATAATCTGCTCGACCCCAAAGCGGCGCAGTAAGAAGGCGGTGCCTAATCCGGCCGTTCCTGCCCCATTAATGATGACCCGCATCTCTTTCAGGTTTTTTCCGACTAGACGGGCTGCATTTAATAGGCCAGCCAATACGCCGATGGCAACCCCTTCGCGGTGGTTGTTGATGACGGGGATGTTCATGCCTTGTTCGAGTCGGGAGGTGATGGTGAGTCCAGCTGGGGTGCCGACATCTTCGATACTGATGGCCCCAAAGGTTGGGCCGAGGTTGAGAACGGCCGTGATGAATTCTTCAGGTGATTGGGTATCAAGGGCCAGGGGGAGAGCGTCGATTCCGGCGAAGTTCTTCATGATGACGGCCTTGCTTTCTAGTACGGGCAAAATCGCTTCGGGGCCGATGTTGCCCAGACCAAAAGCGGCCGAACCGTCGGAGATGATGGCGATGGTGTTGCCGCGACAGGTGACATCAAAGGAGCGTTTGGGGTTGCGAGCGATTTCCAGGCAGGGTTCGGCAACGCCAGGGGTGTAGACGAGACTTAGGGCGGTGCTGTCTCGCACCTGGACTTTGCTGCGAACGCCGATGAGGCCATGAAAGCGGCGGCGATATTGGATTGCTTCTGAGTCGGGAAGGGTAGTAGACATGGGAATCCTTTGGATAATAAATAACGAATAATGAATAACGATTTGTGAATTTTGAAGTATCGCTGCTTGATAGCCTAACTTCACAATTCATTATTTATTGTTCACAATTCATTATTCCTCTTAGTATAGTTCGCGGTCGTCGTTGATGCGGCGGGTGATTTTTTGCTGGTCGAGATGTTCGAGCAGGCTAATGGCGTACTTGCGACTAGTGTTGAGTAAGTCTCTTAGTTGGGCGGCGTTGATCCGGTTGTGCTGCCGGAGATAGGCCATTATCTGTTCTATAATAACCTGATATGTCTCTTGGGTGTAGAGAACATTGCTGCCAATTGGTATCAACTTTTGTAAATCGAGGAGGGCGTAGTAGACATCATGGCCTAATTGGTCTTTGACTTCTTTGAGGGCGGGGGAGTTGACACCGGACTCGGCAAAGGTTGTCAGAGTGCGGTCAATGGCGGCTTGTTGTTGGGGGGAGAAGGTGATGGTGTGTTGGGGGAGGTGGACGAGAGGGCCAGCTTCAATTATCTTTTCGGCCGTTACTGCTTGTTCGATTAGGGCCTGGAAAACGGCCGATTTGACTTTCAATCGGCTGCGTAACTCCTCACGGGACATGCCCAGGCGGAGTGGGTATTGGGTGTGGAATTGGGATAGGTTGTCTAATAGAGCGTTGTTTAACTTTTGCCAACCCGTATAGGAGATGAGTTGTCGGTTGAGGGGGATGATGGCTTTATCGGCTAATAATTCCTCATAGCTGGTTTGGGCTACTTCGGCCGATATGCCAGCCCGTTCTTTGGCCTCCTCTAGGGAAACGGGTTCGAGGCGGCTGATGGTTTGGAGCAGCAGTTCGGCCGGGGTTCCCTGGGCCAACGTTTCGAGATGCTTGACGATTTCGGGGGTGAAGCGGCGGTGTTTGCGGCCAGGATGGGGGTCTAAAATACGGCCGCCGCCGATAGTTTGGCTGGGCGATGGGCGGCGCAGAATGAAGCGGTCGCCCCGTTGGAGGGCGGCTGGTTTGGTAAGGACGAGTTGGAGCCAGCCCACTTGACCAGGGTCTATCTGTTTACGGCCGATAATGCGGGTGCGGGCCATGATTTCGGCCGAACCAGTAAACAGTTTGACCTCAACATTATGCTTCAATGGCGTTCTAGCATCGGGTAAGTGACGGTAGGCGACATCACAAAGAATGGTGTTTTGGATGACGCCCGGCCCACAGAGGACATCGCCCCGCGTTAGGTCATCTGTGCCGAGGCCGGTTAGGTTGACGGCAACGCGGCTGCCGGGACGGGCGGTGTCGAGCTTGGTGCGATGGGTTTGTAGGCCGCGAATACGGCCTGTGAGGCCCGATGGCTGGATTTCGATGGAGTCGCCGATGGAGAGGGAGCCACCTGTTAGGGTTCCGGTGACGATGGTGCCGAAGCCGGAGAGACTGAAGATGCGGTCGATTGGGAGGCGAGGACGGCCGTGATCGGGCCGTGATTCTGTTTGTTGGAGATAGTCAGAGAGGGTGGTTCGGAGCGTTTCCAGCCCCTCACCTGTTTGAGCCGAAACGGGCAGGATGGGTGCATCTTCTAGTACAGTTCCGGTCAAAACTTCGGCTAAGTCAAGCGTGACCAGTTCGAGCCAGTCAGGGTCTTCGACCATATCAATTTTGGTTAAGGCTACGATGCCGCTTTGGATTTCTAGCAGGTCTAAGATGGCTAGATGTTCTCTGGTTTGGGGCATAACGCCTTCATCGGCGGCCACGACGAACAAAGCCAAATCGATGCCGCCGATGCCCGCCAGCATATTTTCGATGAAATCGCGATGGCCGGGGACATCGACGATGCCGATTTCGTTGGGAATGCCGTCGAGATTGAGCCAAGCAAAGCCCAAGTCGATGGTCATCTCCCGTTCTTTTTCTTCTTTAAGGCGGTCGGGGTCGAGGCCGGTTAAGGCTTCAACGAGGGTCGATTTGCCGTGGTCGACGTGTCCGGCGGTGCCGATTACATACATGGATTGTTGGGGGTTTGATTACAACTGGCCGATGGCAGGCTGATTACTTACTGACTTTTGCTTACGAATTATTATTCTTCTCGGACTTGGATTCTGGTTGGTTGGCGGCGGCTGTTGGGGTTGTGGGCAATGGCCTTTTCAACTTCTTCGACCCAAATACGGGAGAGCTTCTTGACTGCCTCGGCCTGGGCAGATTGGATGCGGAGGAGGGTGTCTTTTTCTTCACCAAGTTTATCTATTTCGGATTCGAGGACGAGTATTTCTTCTCGTATTTCCCGCTCATGCCGCTGAGAGTTTGTCCAACGCTGTTCTCGGTCAAGTTCGACGGCTTTCCAATGTTTTTCTTGTTCCAGTTCAAAGGTGTCCCAGAGGGTTCGGAGCCGGCTGGCTTCGACGCGAGCCATTTCTCCGGCCTCTCGCTGCTGCTGTTCAATCTGGGTTTGCCATTGGCCGATGGTCTGGACAGCCATACGAGCCTCTTTGTATTGGTCTGAGAATCGCACCCATTCTTTATTAAATTGTTCGAGTCTATCTTGTTGTTCTTCTAACACCCGTCGCCAATTTTCGAGGCGTTGGTTGCGCTCATGTTCGCCAACCTGGACTTGTTCTGACCAGCTTTTGACGTTCTGGCGGGTTTCAGCAATTAACTCGGTTAGTTCGGGCAGGCTTGACTCTACTTTGCCAACTTTGAAGGCTAGCACTTCCAGGCGGTTGTCGAGTGGCTCGAACTTCTTGCCTTTCTCGAAGAGGTCGGTTTGTAGCTCTGTGATGGTTCGGGCGGTTTTGCGTTCGGTTTCTTCGAGGAATTTGAGGTCACGGCCGAGATTTTCGGCCTGGTTTTCAACGGCGGCAATGCGTCCTTTGAAGAGGCCGATGAGATTGGCGAGACGGGCTTCTTCGGCTTGGCGAAGGCCCATGTCGTTTTCAAGACGGCCGATTGCGGTTAAATCTTTCCGTATCTCGGCTATTTCACGGGTGAGAATCTCATGCTCTACCCGGCGCAGTTTGTTGGATTCGTCGGTGCTTTTGATGTGACGTTCGTCGTATTGCTCGATGAGTTTGACGAGTTCGTCTTTGAATTGGCGTAGTTGAGCGTCTAATTGGGAAAGGCGAGCGAGTTGGGTGGTGGTGCGGGATAGTTTTTCTTCTAATTCTTGAATGCGTTGATCACGGCCGTCAATTTCTCGTTCTTGGTTGTTGAGCCGCTGTTCCATTTCGGCCAGCTTGTTGCCAGTTTTGCGGCGCTCTTGGTCCATCCATTCGAGGCGGCTGACGAGTTCGCTTAGTTCTTCTTGGTTGAGGGCGGTGCCGTTTTTTGCCATTATTATATCTCCTGCGAAAAAACCTCACGCAAAGGCGCAAAGACGCAAAGGGTAAAAAATTTAGTTTCTAGTAAAAAGTGAATGGTAGGCAGTGAACGGTGAATGATATAAGGGTCAAGCTAAGTTCACTGGAAACTGTATACTGATAACTGTTTACTGGAAACTGCTTACAAGGATTATACCACGCTTAAATAGAAAATCGTCTATAATCCAGGACTATGCGTGTTGGTATAGATTGTCGGTTGCCCTTTTATCAGATGGGCGGTATTAGCCAGTATATCTTACAACTGCTGCCTGCGCTGGCAGAAATTGATAAAGAAAATGAATATTTAATCTTTCACAGCCGGAGGGACGGCCGTTCTTATCTGCCTCCAAATGCCCCAAATTTTCGGCGGGTTGATTTGTCGACACCTTGTCATCATCGAATTGAACAGTGGTCTTTGTCGGCCGAACTGCTGCCACACCGCCTCGATGTGTTCCATAGCCCTGACTTTATTCCACCACAATGGGGAGGGAGGCGGCTGGTGGTGACGGTGCATGATTTGAATTTTATTTATTATCCTGAATTTTTAACGGCCGAAAGCCGTCGCTATTATGCCGGGCAGATAGAATGGGCGGTGCAGCGGGCGGACCATATTTCGGCCGATAGTGAACATACGCGGCAAGATTTAATTGAACGACTGAATGTTCCGGCGGAGAAGGTAACGGCCGTTCGGCTAGCCGCCAATCCGGTTTATACTCAGCCGCAATCAGCAGATGCGGTTCGGCAAACATTGGCCGAGTGTAATTTGCCACCGGGCTTCTTGTTGTTTGTAGGGACGTTGGAGCCGCGCAAGAACATCCCCTTGTTGCTGGACGCATACAACCAATTGTTGCAGGAGAGGGTGACTGATTTGCCGCTAGTGCTGGTTGGGCAGAAAGGCTGGCTTTTTGAGGAGATTTTTGAAAGGATTGAACGATTGGGTCTTGGCACGAAGGTGTGCCATTTGAGCGGAGTGGATAACGAGCGGTTGGCTCATCTTTATTCGGCTGCCGGGTTGTTGGCTCTGCCTTCTTATTATGAGGGTTTTGGGCTGCCGCCGTTGGAGGCCATGCACTGTGGTTGTCCGGTTGTGGTAAGTGACCGGGGGTCGTTGCCAGAGATTGTGGGGCCAGCGGGTGTGGTTTTAGCCCCTGATGAAGCGGGTGAATGGGCGGAGGCGATGAGGCAGATTTTGATGGATAGCGCGAAAAGAGAGCGGATGATTAGGGCTGGGTATGAACGTGCCAAGCAGTTTAGTTGGGAAACGGCTGCAGCCCAGACTTTAAGGATTTATCGAGAGTAGTGATTGTTTTGAGAGAAGTTTAACTTTTTGCGATAACAATGGGCTAACAGTTGAAATGACCAAAAGTTGAACTTCTTTATTGTATAGGTATTGGAAATTATGAGTGAACGTTTTGATAGAGGTATGGAGAAGATTCGGGCGCTATATGGCGGCTTTGGGGCCGCTTTCTTTGAGGATTTGGATGAGGTTGCGCCAGATTTCGGCCGTTTTATCGCTGAATTTTCGTATGGGGATGTTTTTACGCGACCTGGCCTGGATGCGAAGGATCGGGAAATTGTCATCATCAGCGCCCTGACGGCGATGGGAACGGCCGAACGGCAATTGAAAGCCCATATTCAGGGTGCGCTCAAGGCTGGGGCCACCCGACAGGAAATTGTTGAGGCCATAATGCAGGTGGCAGTTTATGCTGGTTTTCCGGCGGGCTTCAATGCGTTGATGGTTGCCAAGGATGTCTTTCAGGAGCTAGATAGTGAGGCTGATGACTAGAGTGACCGTTAGGCGAGGATGTTGCTAGTGCGAATCCTGCTATTAACGCCCCAATTACCATATCCGCCACAGCAGGGAACGAGTTTGCGGAATTTTCATATATTGAAGGGGCTGGCCCTGCGGCATAAAGTGACCTTGTTGACGTTTGGGGAGCAGGAATTGGTGAACGGCGATCGGGCGGTATTGGAGGGGGTTTGTGAGGCCGTGCATATTGTTGAGGAGCCAGTGCGAGAGATGGGCCTGCGGCTGCGGCGATTGGTGATGGATAGACGGCCGGATATGGCTCACCGATTGCAGAGTGCAGCATTTGATGAAGCGTTGGCGAAATTGTTGGCGGCGGAGCAGTTTGATGTGGTGCAGGTGGAGGGGATTGAGTTGGCCCAGGCGATGACGATTGTGCGGCAGGTGAGTCCGCAAAGTAGATTAGTTTTTGATGACCACAACGCGGAGACGGAGCTACAACGGCGGGCGTTGCTGACTGATTTACGTAATCCAAGGCGCTGGGTGGCGGCGGTCTATTCGATGGTGCAGGTCGGCCGTTTACGTCGCTTTGAACGGTGGGCTTGCGAAACGGCCGATGCGGTGACGGTGGTTAGTGAGGCGGATGCGGGTCATATTCGGGTATTGGGCGTGAATACGCCGGTGACTGTTGTGCCAAACTGCTTGGATGTGTTGGAGCTACAGACTAAATTGAAGGCTGGGGGGCGGAAGTTTGGCTATGATTTGGTTTTTAGCGGCAAGATGGATTATCGGCCGAATATTGATGCGGTGTTGTGGTTTGCGGATGAGATTTGGCCCTTTATTAAGGCGAAACGGCCGAAGACGACTTGGGCCATTGTTGGCCAAAAGCCCCACGCTCGATTAGAGCGGTTGAAGGAGATGGAGGGGGTGACTGTGACAGGTTGGGTGGAGGAGGTTCGGCCGTATTTGGCAGGAGCGGCCGTTTTTGTGATGCCTTTTCGGATGGGCAGCGGCACCCGCTTGAAACTGATTGAGGCGATGGCAGCCGGGAAGGCAATTGTTAGCACGGAGATTGGGGCGGAGGGCTTTCCTGTGACTGATTTTAAGGAGTTGTTATTGGCCGACGAGGCGGCTAAGTTTGCTAACAGTGTTTTGACGTTGTTGGCGAGTGGAGAGATGCGCCGGAAGTTGGGGCGAGAAGCGGCCGAATTTGCGAAGGGCTATGATTGGCGGGTGGTGATTCCGCAGTTTGAGGAGGTTTATGATGAATTTTAGACGGCTTGGAATCACCTTTTTTCTGTCTGGCATATTCTTGTTCGGTTGGCTTAGTAGTTTGAGCGGGATGGGGGAGACGCCCGTTATACCACCCCAATCTGGCCCGCCGCCTCACCTGGGTTATGGCTTTAATGTTGCGCCTTGGGATGTCACGTTGCTGCAATCAATGGGGTTTGACTGGATGAAGGTCTTTGATGCACCTGGAGCGCGGCTGCCCATCAATATCTTGATTCGGGTGGAGGCCCAGGCCCAAGATATGGCGAATCTGCCAGCATTTGGGCAGCAGGTTGGCCTTCTGGCTCAAGGGAATGGCGATTATATTGAGGCCTATGAGATTGGTAATGAGCCGAATTTGGATGCTGATTATGGCTGGAATGCGCCGCCGATTGCGGCCGATTATGCGACCTTGTTGTGTGTGGCCTACCAAAGTATTAAACAGGCTGATCCGACAGCGATTGTGGTTTCGGCGGGATTAGCTCCGGTCGGCCGTGTCCAGGGCAATTGGCAAGGTCATGCCGGACATAATGGCTTTTATCAGGATGAGCGTGAATATCTATTGGAGTTTTTGGCGGCAGGCGGGGCGGATTGCTTCGATGTCTTGGGCTACCATCCCTATGGTTTTGCGGCCGATTTTGATGCTGAACCGGATGTAGTCTCAACGGACCCCACCCAAAATTGCGCTAATGGCTTTTGTTTCCGGGGCGTTGAGAAGATTTATGAGTTGATGGTCGCTAATGGGCAGGGCGATAAATCTATCTGGGCCACAGAATATGGCTGGATTGTTGCGCCGCCGGACGGCTGTTTGAATGACCCTGGCTGGCAGGGGCGGGCCTGGCAAATTGTCTCTGAGCAAAAACAGGCCAGTAATTTAGTAGGCTCTTTTGCTTATGCTGATGCCAATTATCCCTGGATGGGGAGCATGTTTGTCTTTAATCTTAACTTTAACGCCGCTGGCTGGTATGATCTGTGTGAGCAGATGCGCTACTATGCTGTTGAGGGTCGTCCAGCGGAGGCGGGGCTGGCGGCTATGCCGAAGAATCCTGTGCCGACCAACTCTGTTATGACAGTTTGGCCTGATACGTTACGGCTGTTGGCGGATGTTGATGAGATGCCGCTGGATACCGCCGTTAGCTTCAATTTGGGTAATGAGGGTTGGCAAACGATGCCCTATACGCTTTCGGTTTCTGCCGCGAATGGCCTTAGCATCACGATTCCGCAGCCGCTTGGGCAGGTTGGGTCAGCGACCCTTGTCCCAATCCAGCTAACCATTCAAATTAGCCAACCGTTGGGGATTTATACGGCCGCTCTTCTGATTGAATCAACGGCTAACACGGCTGGCGCACCGGCCACGTTGCCTATTGAGGTGGAAGTTGTGCCAGAAGTTTATAGGAGTATGCTGCCTATTGTGCTTAAGTGAGTGTCTCCTGAGGAGGGCTTCCTAAGAAGTTCAACTTTTGCTTTATTCTATTGAAGGTTGACTGCTTTCTAAAAAGTTGAACTGCTTGTTTGTTGTTATGAATTTTCTGTTGATTGGAACTTTTCTATAAGGGATGAAGTCTTATAGGAACATTTTAATTCAATAGGAGATAAAAGGATGAAACTTAAATTAGATAGACCTTCTTATGTTTTTGTTTTGATGTTTAGTTTGCTAGCTGTGGTGCTGGTTAGCTGCACCCCTGGCGCTGATCCAGTGAGTGTCACACGGCCGTTGGCGACAGAGGCGGTCCCAATTACCAATACAGGTTGGTGCGTTGGCGGGCCGGAGCTGTTCAAGCCGAAAGATATGGCATGTTATTTGGGAAGTAGGGAGTCGGATAGTGTTCAGTCGATTAATGGAGAAACGATTTTTATATACGCTGAACCTGGCTCAGTAAATGATTGGGCGGGGGCGGCCGTTATCTTTCATGAGCCAACGCAGTCGATGGTGGCATTTGATGAGTTTGGCGATGTGAATCCCCTGACGAGTGTGTTTACCAGCCGGGCTGGTTTAGCTGCATTTGATGAGCTACTCGCTGATACGGTCTTTTTGGCCGACTTGAAGGAGCAGATTCAGGAACGGTATCAGACAAGCTCGCCGGGGGAGCCGGAGATAAGATTGAGTGTGGCCTGGCAAGATGGGGTGACGACCATTTTTCAGGTTGCAATCGTGGGCTTAGATAGTGATGATGACCGTTTTTACTGTCCTGGTCAAACCTGGACGATTGGCGATATGACCGTTGCTAGTGAACCTTCTTGTGTGCCACGAGACCCTGATGTTCCGGTTAGAACGCATTTTTTTGAATCACAAATGATTGAAGGACTTGACCCCCAACTTGTTCAGGTTGAGATAAATGGGGTGGTGTCGAATAATGCGTTGATTGGTGAAACAGAGGTGGCAGAGGAGACGGCCGTTTATTTAGCTGCCCTTGAACAAGTTACTAACCGGACGCTCCTCATTCGGGGAGAAACGGGTGCAGAGCTTGATGATGTGGCGCTTCGAGAAAGAGGCGTTGGGTCGAGATTGATAGAGAGTTTCCTGGAGGTGAATGAAAAACCTGCCTCGCTCCGCTTCCTTTTCCAACATAATGATGTTTACCATGTGCATCCTAGCGAAGCGATTAACCTTAACTTTTTGCGTCCCGGCAGCGCTCAAGAGGCCTGTCAACAGTTTCGTGAAGAATATACGGGATTGGGCGGGATTATTACGTTGAGTGGGATCGGTTTTAGTGAGGATGGGTCTGAGGCCCTGGTTTATGTGGAAAAGGAGTGTGGTACATCGGTGAAATCGGCCGCTTACTATGTATTGGCTAAAACGGCCGATGGTTGGCAGGTGCGGGACAGTTTCGAGGTTGTGGTTGATTTGCCTTCGCTAACGCCAGAATTGGTGTACGATGATCGGGCTGAGGGCTGTGGCGGTCTCTTTGTTTACAAGGGCAATGAAAGGATGTCTGAGTATGTTACTGTATTGATTGAAACCGGTGAGTTGCCTTTAACGGTTGAACCGGTAACCTTTGCCCTGGCAGATTATCCAGACAAAATTAAGGTTAGGATTGCCGTTTTCGCTGATAACGTGCATAGGTTAGGCCAGTTTCCATATTGTAATGATGTTGGGCCAATGGCGGAGTTTCAATCTTTATGGGAAGCTGTGGGCGGTTCTGTTACCGTTTCGGTTACGGCCGAATCAGTGGGCGATCAGCCTTGTGAAAGTGAGCCTTATTGGACGACCGTCTTGCTGGAGGATGTCACCTTTGCTTACGGTGATGAAACCGTTTACCTTGACTCTTTGATATTTGATGATGTCCATGTGGGATGGTGTCCTGGATAGTAATGGAATCGTACAAGGGATGTTTGGGGGGGAGCAGCCAGGTGGTTGTAGTTGTCGTACCTGGCTGCTCTTGATTAGTTTAGATGCGGGGTTGGAGGTTGACGGGGAGGCCGCCTTTCGGCCGTAATGTTGAAGAAAGCATTGGTTTGGTCGGTTGGTCGGAGATGGTGTTGACTTTGAAGCGTTGGGCGACCATCGCAAGGACTAGCGGGCCTTCCATCATGGCGAAGTCCATACCGATACATTTGCGTTGTCCGGCGCCGAAGGGAATGAAGGCAAATTTGTGCCGTCCAACTTTGTTCTCTTTGGAGAAGCGGTCGGGGCTGAACTGTTCGGGGTTGTCCCAGTGTTCGGGATGACGATGGTACATGTAGGTTAGACTGACAACGTTTGTTCCGGCGGGAATGTGGTGGCCGTCGATTTCGTCATCTTCGACGACGATGCGGGGCAGCCAGTAGGATGGAGGACGGAGGCGCATGGTTTCTTCAAAGACCATGCGAGTGTAGGTCAGATTGGGGATGTCGGCGAATTCAGGGGTACGGCCGTCTAAGACCTCATCAACCTCGGCCTGTACCTTTTCGAGGATGTCGGGGTTTTGGTTGAGGTAATCGAAGGCCCAGGTCAGGGCGATGGAGGTTGTTTCGTAGCCAGCCAGGAAGAGGGTGGTTACTTCGTCACGCAACTGTTGGTCGGTCATCTTTTCGCCTGTCTCGGCATCGACGGTGTTGAGGAGCATAGCTAGGAGGTGGTTGTCGGCCTCTTCGCCAGCCCGGACTTGGGCGATGATGCGGAAGATGACGTCGTCAATGACTTCTAGGGCTTTGTTGTATTTTTTGCGACCGGGGATGGGCATCCAAGAGGGTAGGTTGCCAGTGACCATGGCTGAAATCAGGTAGTCGAGGACAAAGGTCATGGCTTCACCGACTTCTTCCATCTCTTCCTGGCTAAGAGCGGAGCCAAAGAGAGTACGGACGATGACTTTCATAGTAACTTTGTTGAAGCCGGAAGCGAGATTGAATTCACGGCCGTCTTTACTCTGTTCTTGCCAGATGTCGAGCGCATCCTGAATAGCCGAAACCATAAGGTCGGTTAGTCCGGCTAAACGACGACGGTGGAAATGGGGCTGCATCATGCGTCGTTGGCGGAGCCAGAAGTCGCCTTCACTGACGACCAGACCGTTGCCGAGCAAGCTGCGGACGGCATCCCACATGGGGCCGCCTTTACGATAGTTGCGGGCGTTGTCACGCATGATGTATTGAGCATGGCGGGGGTGGTTGAGAATGACGACTTTGGACAGACCAAGATTGAGCCAGTAGAGGTCGCCTAAATCCCGGCGGCTGTCGGCCACAAAGTTGAAGGGGTCTTTTAATAAACTGGGTAGGCTTCCGACAAGGGGCAAGCCTTTGGTGGTTGGGATTTCGGTTTTAGGGATGGTTAGTTGAGTGCCGTTTAATTGAGCGGATGATTCTAACATGATTTATCTCCTTTATCTGTAATCGGAAGTCAGTAGTCAGTGAGCGGTTACCTGCTAACTGTCAATGGTTGTAATTGGTCGGATTCTGCCTGGGGAAGTTGATAAGAACCCAGGCGGAATGACGGATTGTTGACCAGGATCGGACGCACTGTTAGTATTTGGTTGTTTGGATTTAGGTTTTGGAATGACTGGTGGCCGTGGGTGTGGGGTTGGCTGCCAGTTTATTCAATTACATACTTGTTGCCAGAGGAGCAACGTTGACTATTGTAGGGGAAAGGGGTGTGAGGGTTTGTTAAGTGGGTTACAGGCGAATGGTAAAAAATGATTAGTGGTATTAAGACCCTGGCTTATCATAAACCTGGGGTGATGTTTTCAAAGTATTGGGAAGAAGCTAGGGTTTTATATTTGTGACGTTAAATAATGAATTTTGCATAATGAATGGCGGTAAAGGACACTGCTTGTGAATTATTCTTGGAGGCTCCAGAGGTAGACGGCGGCGCCTTGGGTGCCGGAGGCCAGGGTGCTGCCGTCGGGGGAGAAGGCGAGGGAGAGAACGGCCGATTGAAAGCCAGTCAGGGTTCTAAGGAGCTGTTGGTCGCTGACTTGCCAGATGCGAATGATGCGGTCGAATCCAGCGGCGGCTAGGAGTTGGCCGTCTGGCGAGAAGGCAACGGCCGTTAAGACATTGCCGCCCCCATCAATTTCGGCTAGCAAGCTGCCATCTTCGACTTGCCAGAGCTTAACCTGTCCGGCCTCATCGACTGAGGCTAAGAGGGAGCCATCGGGTGAGAGGGTCAAATCACGTATCTCACTTGTTTGACCAGTGAGGTCGGGGAGTGAAATCAGGTCGGGAACATCGTTTGATTCGGGCAGTTCCCAGCGTTCGATTGCGCCATCGACATTGCCGACGAACAGGCGGGTTCCATCTGGGCTGAGGGCTACGGCCGAGACTCTGGCGACTGTTTCGATGTTGTAAATGGTTTGGGCGGATAGACTGTCGTTGATATGGGCGATGGTGACGAGGGGTTCATTCCAGCCAGCGGCTAGCCGTTGACCATTTCCTGAGGTGGCCAAGGAAATGATTTGGAAGCCAGGCGGATCGGGCGGGAAATAGCCGACTAAGCCTAAACTGATGGTGTCCCAGAGCCAAAATGCCTGGTTGCCAGAGCCAGTGGCGAAGTAACGGCCGTTCGGGTCATAAACAACAGTTTGCAAATTACTGAAAGATTGGTCTGTTAAAGAAGTCAATATTGGCTGCTCAGAGGTTGTCGACCAAAGTTTCAAGTCCCAGAAGGAGGCGATGAGCAGGCGACTGCCGTTGGGAGCATAGGCGATTGCGCCGCCATCGTCGATGCTGTAGGGCAGGGTTGGTTCGGCGGGTTGTCCTGTTGTGGCATCGAATAAGCGGACATCGCTACGGCCGATGTGGGCTGCTAGTGTTTGGCCATCGGGGGAGATGGTTAGCTCCTGAACGATTTTGTCGAACTCTAATTCAAATAGCTGCTCCTGCGTGGCGACATCCCAGGCGCGAATGTAGCCATCTTCGGCGGCGGTATAAAATCGTTCGTTGTCGGGGGAGACGGCCAGAGCGATGACCTCGATGAAAGGCTGCTGGGCGGTGAAGATGACAATTCTGGCGCCGTTTTCTACGCGCCAAACGCCGGCTTCGCCATTGGAACCGGCTGAGATAAGGGTTTGGCTGTCGGGAGTGAAGGCTACCCGCCAAACGGGGCCATCGTGGCCGCGCAGGCGAGCGTGTTGGCTGCCATCGTCGGCGTTCCAAATGCGAACTTCCCAGTCGATCGAGGCGGAGGCGAGAAAACGGCCGTCGGGACTAAAGACGACGTCGCGCACTCGGCTTTGATGGCCGCTTAAGGTTTGGAGCAGCGTTCCGTCTGAGACTTGCCAGAGATAGATGAGGCCGTTTTCGTTGGTGATGGCGGAGGCGATTTGTTGGCTGTCGGGTGAGAAGGCCACGCTCCAGACAGCGCCAGGGGTTTCGTTTTCTATTGTTCGCACCAAAGTGCCATCGGTGACTTGCCAGATGCGGATGCGGCGGTCGTTGTGACCGGAAGCCATAAGTTGGCCGTCGGGTGAGAAGTTGAAGGAAACGAGGGGGGAAGGAATATCGATTGTCTGTAGCCGCTCTCCGGTTTGAGCGTTGTGAAGGAAGATGCCGAGGTTGGTGGCGACTGCAAACAGGGTTCCATCTGGGCTATATCGGAGGCGGTCTACCTGGCCCCAACCGATTCGGCCAGATTGAACTAATTGTTCAACGTTTTCGGGGGAGATGGCATTTTCGGCTAATGGCCAGGGGGAGGGGATGGGTAATGGCGGGGCAGGGGTAGGCGTGATAGTGGGTGTAGGGGTGGCGGTTGGGGCTGGGGTGTTGGTGGGGGTTATTGGTTGGGCGGCCTGTATTGGTGTTGGTGGTGGAAGGGTATTGGTTGGTTCTGGGGATGGGCTGGCGGGCTGGGGTGTGTTGGTTGCTTCTGGTAATAGGGCGACGATGGCTTCTTCTTCTGGGATAGTTGGGGTGGCGGTTGGTGGGGTTGGTTCGGCCGTTGGCTGTGATTCAGAGGTGAAAGTGGGTTCGGCCGTTGGGGTTGGCTCTTCTTGGCGGCAGGCAACGATGAGAAAGAGGAATATAATTATGAGCCATCTTTTGGAGAGTGGGTTCTGGAAGGTATTCATTGCAGCCACCTTTCGATAAATTTTGTGATATGAAATTTAGGAGAATCATAATAATTAATTGGTGAATTGGCGAATTGGTGAATTGTATATGCGTGGATGGCGGTGAGTGTGGTTATAATAGCTAATATTAATTGAGAATGCCGAGGAATCGAGAGAAATAGTATGGATATTGAGTTAGAAAAAGTGAGCCGGATACTTAATGGGACGGCCGTGATTGCGGTGGTGGGGGCATCGACGAATCCAGAGAAGTCGGCCTGTACGGTTACAAGGTATATGCAGGAGGTGGGTTATCGGATTATTCCGGTGAATCCAAATGCGGTGGAAGGGACGATTTTGGGGGAGCGAGTTTATAGGCAGTTAGGGGATGTGTCTGAGGCGGTGGATATGGTTCAGGTTTTTCGGCCGTCTGAGGAGGTGCCTGCGATTGTTGATTCGGCGATTGAGATGGGGGCTAAGTTTGTCTGGATGCAGAGTGGGATTGTTCATGAGGGAGCGGCAGCGAAGGCAGAAACGGCCGGGTTAGAGGTGGTGATGGATGTTTGTGCCCGGGTTTGTCATCGGTTGCTAGTTAATAGTGGGGGGATGGTGGTCAGTGAACGGTGAGCAAGTAAACAGTAATGGGTAATTGATGGTAGAGGTGGATGAGTTGGTGGATGTTGAATCTTTGGTGGCGGCTATTGAAGGTGGATTGCGGCCGAAGTTTATTTTCTTTTGGGGGCATGAGCCGAGGGCGGACGGCCGCATTGGCAGTAGTTGTTTGAGTCAGTGGTGGCCGGCTTCGTTTGTGGTGGCGGGGGTGAGGTATGAAACGGCCGAACATTATATGATGGCGGAGAAGGCGCGGTTGTTTGGAGATGGAGATTCGTTGAAGAAAATTTTGGCGGCTGGTCATCCGGGGGAGGCGAAGAAACTCGGCCGTGGGGTGCAGGGTTTCGACAATCAAACCTGGGTGAAGCACCGCTTTGAGATTGTGGTGCGGGGCAATGTCGCTAAATTTGGGCAGAATGAGGATTTGGGGGCGTATCTATTGAATAGTCGGAAGCGGATTTTAGTTGAGGCTAGCCCTGTTGATAAGATTTGGGGTATTGGGTTGGCGGCGGATGATGTTCGGGCGCAGAATCCAGTGGCGTGGCAAGGGTTGAATTTGTTGGGTTTTGCGTTGATGGAGGTCAGGCGGAGGCTGTCAGTGAACGGTAGGCAGTTGATAGTTTAGGGTTGAGAGAAACTGGTAACTGGTAATTTGTGGAGGTTCGTTTGAAGGGTGAAAGGGTTCGGATTCGGCCGGTTCGGCGAGAGGATTTAGTGGTTGTAGAGTCCTGGGTAAATGATGATGAGGTTCAGGGGATGTATAATGATTTTGGTTTTGAAGGACATGGCAGTATAGGGCCGTCTTTTGAAAAGAGTGGCTTCATTGACGACCATCAGGCGACTCTTATCATTGAGGATAATGAAGGGAATATTGTGGGTGGGATGAGTTATCATCAAGCCAGATATGGGCCTAAGGCCGCTCACCAAGTTTATAATATTGGGCTGCATATTTCGCCGGAGGAGCGGGGTAAGGGGTATGGGACGGAGGCGCAGATTTTATTAGCTGACTATCTGTTTAATACCTATCCGATTGCAAGGGTGGAGGCTTCGACGGATGTGGAGAATACGGCCGAACAACGCTCTTTAGAGAAGGCGGGTTTCACCCGTGAAGGGGTGCTTCGGAAGGCGCAGTGGCGGCGAGGAGCGTGGCATGATTTGGTGTTGTATAGCAAGCTGCGGGGGGAATAGCTCTCCAAATATGTAAAAAGGGCTTGTTGGTTAGAACAAGCCCTTTAGATTTATCATCTCATTAGTAACTGGTTGTCAGATTATTTGGTTTGCCCTTGTTAGCTTAGAGAACGCCGGCAAAATCCAAAATATCCTTTAGCTCTTGAATGATGCCATTACCACCTGGCCCGACGCGGACGCCGGTTATTTCACCATGAGCGGCTTTCTGAATGGCAGGATGATGGAGGTTGTTCAGATAGCTGTTCGGGTCCTGTTTGATTAGGTTGATAATGGTTTCTGAGACGATGCGGCTGCCTAGTTCCCCGAGGCGTTCTCCATCTTGTTGGAAGGCTGCTTCTCGCAGGATGTAGTAAAAGAGTGGCGTTCGCTGGTCGAGATAGCTGTTTTCGAGCAATGCTTCAATTTCCGGGCCATGTCCTTCACGAACTTGCTGGGCTGTCATTGGCAAAATACCGAATGCGTCGCACATGGCCTGTCCAGTTGGCACAGAAAGATTGTAGCCCCGGAATAGGTTACTGCGGGCCAGGTGCTTCAAAACCGGGTCGGAATCTCGGCCGCCAACGTTCAAGTTGAAAAGACCTTGTGAAATTCTGGGGTCGATTTTCCGAGCTTTGTTCGTGCCGCCATCGACAAAGTTATTCCAATTTACGATCCGGTTAGCGACTAGTTGTTTTTGTACTCCGTTTTCGAACCCACCGAAATTGACTCCTATACCAGAGGTGTTTAGCAAGCCGATAATCTCGACATCGCCAGATAGATTGTTTAGTTCGTAAAACGGCCGAATCATTGAATGACCAAAGCGGAACGCGGCGGTTGAGAATTCGAGGGGCATGAAGGTGCTGACTCGGCCAGCGCTCACGCCGATGAAGCGCGGCCCGTTTGTCAAGGTGTCATCAACAATGGCCGGATCGCAAATCTTTTTGAGATAGTCGTTGACGACGACGTATTGATAGGCCCAAGCTGCTCTTTGTCGGCCCTTGATGTACTTTTGTTTGTTTGTTCCACCTCGGGCATCGTAAACGGCATTGTAGAATTTGATGAAGGCGGTTTGGAGTTGGCTGATGATGACGTTTTCGTCGTTTCGGCCGTCGGCGATGACGGCTGGATAAGCATTGACGTTGCCATCCAGGTCTGTGCCTTTGGTGCGGGTCAGGTCAAACCGAGTGCCATTCTCGAAAACATTTAGCTTGAGCTGCTCATTGTAAAGGACCTGGGATTGGGTACGCGAATCGGTGTCGGCAGGGGGCGTTGATTCATCGAATACAAGGCCAGGCCCATCGCCAAAAACACTGTCCAGGTCGAGGGTTGGGCGACGGCCGTTTCGCAGCATATGAACGACATGATCCGGTTCGAGGGGCAAAACGAGTTCCCCCTTGCCAATTGAGGTGACATTGCCGTCCCGGTCGGTTCTGGCGGTGATGTCGTGGTCGATAAACTGGCCGAAGTAAGTGAATATGGCTGGCGTTCCTGAGTCGAATTGTGTTTCTGGCGTACCAGGTTCTCCGGGATCACCCATTTCCTCGGCCAGAAGCCTTAATGCCTCTAGCGCTGACTCGGAGGTCGGTAGGAGGCACCGCTTAGAGCGGGCGGCTTCAGGAAAAAAGTAATCGAACGGGGTTGAGAAGAGGATTTCGTCTTCTTCAATCAACCCATCAAGGTGACTGACTTTGCGAAACATAAGTTGCTCCTTTCCGATTTGTCATCGGCACTTCAAATAAGATATGGAGCAATCTTAATCGGCTATCATTAATCTATCGTTGATCTTTGGCTAAAAATGAAAGAACTTGCCACGAATTGCCACGAATTTGACGAATTATTGTCTAAAATTCGTCAAATTCGTGTAATTCGTGGCTAATTTTTGTTGGAGTGCCTCGGAGTTTTGTTATTCTGAGGCGGGGGTGGGTTGGGTTTCTGTGCGGCGGCGTTGCCAGTTACGGCCGATTCGGAACAAGAAATAGCCGGGGATGCCGAACAGCAGAGCCAGAGGCAGGAAGTATAGGCCAGCGACAATGCCGATGTCGGCAATGCCTTGTAGGGTGCGAACGAGGGTTTCAATGGCATCCTTGGCTGTGCCATCGGGTCGCCATCCGGCCACTTCGATGGGATGGGATTCGGTGTCGGGGGTCAGGCTGACAGTCAGAGTGGAGAAGGCGGCCGATTGGCTTAAGAATTGCATCCGGCCTTTGATGACCTCGATTTCTTCTTCTAAGCGGCTGAGTTCCTGGTTGACGGCTAGGGCTTCTTCGACGTCTTTGGCCGTGTCGAGAAAGGCCCGAACGCGATCGGCCGTTGCTTCCAGATTGCCTAAGCGGGAGGAAAGGTCAACGAATTCGTCGGTCACATCCTGGCTGTTGGTTGATTCCCAGGTGACTTCGAGGGCCATCGCTTTAACCTGGCTGACCATTTCGTCGAATTGGTCGGCAGGGATGCGGAGGGTGATTGCGCCTGCTTTGGCTTCTTGGCTGGTTTGGCGGACTTCGCTGGTGACGACCCAACCGCCGAGACGGTCTGCAAGACGGCCGATGTCGGTTAAGCTGGCTTCGGGGTCTTCAACGACGATGTCGATGTTGCCAGTGCGGATGATGAGCCGTTCTTGGGTTTCGGGTTGTTGGGCTTGGTTAAAGCTGGTTTGAGTATCGCTGCTAGAGGTGTTGGCCGTGCTGCTGCCAACTGCATTCTCACGGGCTAAAGTAGGTTCTTCGGCGTCGAAGTCACCCCCAACTACACCGAGGATGCTTTCACTTTGGCTAGCGCCGCCACCACAGGCAGCGAGGAGGAAAATAAAGACAAAAAGGGTAAGGAATCGTTTGCGGGTCATGTTCTTCTCCATGTCTAAAAGGTAATTGGTAGCTGGTAATTTGTAATTTTTGGTTAGATTGAAGGCAATCAATTACCATTTACGAATTACTGAATAACGCTACCTAATAGACGTTGGAAGGTTGGAAATGGTTCCCGATTGGTGTGTTAGGTGTTTTGAGAAGTTCAACTTCTAACAGAAGTTGAACTTTTTGGCATTAGAAAAGATTACCAGCCGTATTCGAGGCGGACGACAAGACGGTAGGGCAGGCCGTGTTTTCGCATTCGTTCTTGAACGGCCGGAATGTCGTAATCGACCCGATAATGCTCCCAGGTCATCTTTTTGGTGTCGAGGATGGCGTAGGCGGCGCGGGGGTCAGAGTCACGAGGTTGGCCGACGCTGCCGGGGTTGATGATCAGGCGACAGTCGTTTAACTTTAGTTTTTGGCCGTAGCTAGGCAGCTTTGCTGCTGCTTCTTCTTCATCTAGCTCCTCAAAGATGACGGGGGCATGGGTGTGTCCAACCAGACAGTAAGGAGTTTCGAAGTAGGGGAAGTTGGCTGCGGCCGTATTCTGATCCATGATATATTCCCAAACGGGGTGACGGGGACTGGCATGGGCCAGGGTGAATTGACCTTCGACGACCTTACTAGGCAGCTCTTCCAGATAGACTCTGCTTTCTTCGGTGAGTACATTTTTGCTCCAAGAGATTGCGGAGCGGGCATCGGCATTGAAGGAGAAGATGTCTAAACGGCCGAGAACGGCCCAATCGTGGTTGCCAGAAAGACTTAAATGTTTTTGTTCTCGTAGGAGGGCGACACAGTCGTTTGGGTCGGGGCCATAGCCCACGATGTCGCCCAAACACCAAAGTCGATCCCATTTGCCTTTAGCATCTGCTAGGACGGTTTCAAAGGCTATTAGATTGGCATGAATGTCGGAGATGACTAAGACTCGCATGAAATCCTCTTTTTATTTTCCTTATAATAATGATACCATGTTCTGTGAGGGAAGGTATAATAGGAAAATCATGGCAATCTTAGATGAAAGAACACTTGATTTTGTGAGCCATAGTTATGAACAAACAAAGCGGTTGGGTGTCCGGCTGGGCGAACTGCTTGTTCCGGGTGATTTAATTTGCCTGACCGGGGAGTTGGGCAGTGGTAAAACGGCTTTGGCGCAGGGCATTGGACGAGGTTGGGGGACGACGTATCGTATTACTAGTCCAACGTATACGCTGGTTAATGAGTATCCCCGATTGCATGACGGCCGTATCCTCTATCATATCGATTGCTATCGGTTGGAAAGTGAGATTGATGCGATTACGGCTGGATTGGAGGATATCGTTGATGTTGGCCGGACGTTGATGATTGAATGGCCGGAACGGATTGAATATTTGCTGCCGAAAGCGCGGTTGTCGATTGATTTGCGTCATGTGGATGATACTCGACGGGGGCTGCGCGTTCGGGCGGAGGGGGAACGGCCGGAACAGTTGTTTAAGCGTTTTAAGCAGAGTGCGTTTGGAGTATGAGATGTTATTAGCGATTGATACCGCTACTCGTTGGTTGGGGCTGGCCTTGCACGACGGCCGAAAAATCGTTGCCGAACTTGGCTGGCGGTCGGTGAATACTCAGACCGTTGAACTAGCCCCGACGGTGGCTGGTTTGTTGAGTCGGGCGGGTATAGAAACGGCCGATTTGGCGGGGATTGCGGTTGCGATTGGGCCTGGCTCTTATACGGGTTTACGGATTGGGGTGGGCTTTGCGAAGGGATTGGCTCTGGCGAACAATCGACGGCTGATAGGTGTTCCGACCTTGGATATTTTGGCGGCGGCTTTGCCTCGTTCTGATAGACAGTTGATTGTGATTGCAGAGGCGGGCCGAAGCCGGGTTTGTGCTGGCTTTTATAAGTGGAAGGGTAAGAGTTGGCAGGCGACCCAGGAGCCGGATATTTTGGATTGGGAGACATTGATTGAACGTGTTGAGCCGTCGGCGATTATGGCGGGAGAGATTACAGCCGAAGCTGCTAAGAAGATTCGGGTGGCGGGTAAGAAGCTGTTGTTGACTCCGGCGGCTGATTCGACCCGACGGAGCGGTTTTTTGGCGGAGATTGGCTGGTTTCGGCTGCGACGCGGCCGTACGGATGATCCGGCGGAATTGTCGCCCATCTACTTGAGAGACCCTGCGGGCGCTTAAGGGCGTTTCAAGGAATTTTCAAAGAAAGCTTGCAACGAATTTCACGAATTAAACGAATTTTCATCTATATTTTGAGTTACCAAAGAAATTCAACTATTTGCTTTCGTGCTATTTTCAGGCCTCCAGGGCCAAAAGTTGAACTTCTTGGTTGTGATCTAAATTAGCGAGACAAGAGGAGAGGGTTTCATGCCGAAGTTGCTGCATCGACTACGAATTTGGTTGGCGATAGGTGTTCTATTCATTGCTGCAATTGCATTATTTGGCAGCTCTAATCATTTGTTCGCTCAGGGCAGCGAACCGGAGCGAATCGATGAATCGGCTCCGATACTGACGGAGTCGATGCGGGCTTTCTTGAACAATCGGGAAGCGGTTGATCCACCTGGACGTATGCCAGCAACGCCTTGTGTGGGGGGCATGGCTGGCCCTTATCCCTGTCACAATATTGATCTGATGGCTTTTATGCCGCTAGCTGATTTTGGGGCGGGTTCGACTAACGATATTTGGGGCTGGACTGACCCACAAGATGGGGATGAGTATGCGTTGTTGGGGTTGGACAATGGGACGGCTTTTGTTGATATTACAGACCCGGAAAACCCCGTTTATCTGGGCAAATTACCCACCCACACCTCAAGCTCTTCCTGGCGTGATATTAAGATGTATAACAACTATGCCTTTATCGTTAGTGAAGCGGGCGGGCATGGGATGCAGATTTTTGATTTAACGGAGCTGCGGTCGGTAGTTAGTCCGCCGATTACGTTTGCGAATACCGCTCATTACAGTGGCTTTGGCAATGCTCACAATGTGGTCCTTAATGAGGACAGCGGCTTTGCATATGGGGTTGGAACGAATACTTGTTCGGGCGGTTTGCATATGGTTGATATATCGAACCCACTTAGCCCTACTAATGAGGGTTGTTTTAGCGGTGATGGCTATACTCATGATGCTCATTGTGTTAATTATGTGGGGCCTGATCCTGATTATTCGGGGGCTGAGATTTGTTTTAATTCTAATACAGATACGTTGACGATTGTTGATGTGACGAACAAGGCAGCGCCTGTTCAAGTTTCTCGAACTACTTATCCTGGGGTTAAGTATACTCATCAGGGCTGGGCGGCGGAGGGACATCGCTATTTTTTGTTAGGAGATGAGATAGATGAGTCCAGCAATGGGCATAATACCAGGACTTATATTTGGGATTTGATTGACCTTGATGATCCGGTGTTAATAGGCAATTACACCGGGCCGAACCCTTCGATTGATCACAATATGTATGTGTGGGGAGATACCGTTTATCAGTCTAACTATTCGAGCGGTCTTCAGATTTTGGATATTAGCGATGTTGCCAATGCGAATTTGACTCAACTCGCTTACTTCGATACGTACACGCCTAATAACAATGCCAACTTTAATGGTTCTTGGAGCAATTTTCCTTACTATGATAGCGGTATTGTGGTTGCGACGGGTATTGATGAGGGGTTGTTTATTCTTGATCCGGCTTTGGCTCCCGATTTTAATATGGATGTGGACAGCGGTAGTCTTTCGGTTTGTGGGGATGGCAGCGATAGCTTAACTGTTGACTTGACAGCAAGGAATGGTTATACGGGGACGGTGACGTTGAGTACGGCCGCTTTGCCTATTGGGGCGACGCCAGCTTTTTCGACCAATCCCGTAAACCCACCGGATACGAGCGATTTGACGGTGACGACGAGTGGCGTCGCTGCTGGTAGTTATCCTTTCTCAATCTTAGGCACTGATTTGCCGTTGTCTCATACGGTCGATGTAATGCTGCATATCAATGATGCAGCGCCTGGGCTGCCCACCTTGAACAGCCCGGCGGATGGGGCTATCAATATTGATGTTTTGCCACTGCTTTCTTGGACGGCAGCAACCCAAGGAACTTCTTATTATCTTGAGGTAGCGACTGATGCTGCCTTTAATACGATTGTTTATAGTGCAACGGCCGAAATGACGAGCCATCAGGTGCTGGATTCGTTGGATCCACTTACGGATTATTTCTGGCGGGTGCAAGCTTTGAATATCTGTGGCGCTGGGTCTATTACGGCTGCTTTTAGCTTCACGACGAAGCCTATTCCGCCGATATTGTTGGTGGATGATGATGATAACAGCCCTGATGTTCGTAGCTATTATACGGATGCGTTGGATGCTTTGGCGCTGGATTATGATATTTGGGACACGGGAAATTCTGATAATGAGCCGTCTATTGGGTTATTGTCGCCTTATTCAACTATTATCTGGTTCACGGGTGATGAGTTTGGCGGGGCGGCGGGGCCAAGCGGGACGAGCGAAACGACCTTGGCGAGTTGGCTTGATGATGGCAACTGTCTCTTTATTAGCAGTCAGGATTATCGTTATGACCGGGGTCAGACGGCTTTCATGTCCGATTATTTGGGCGTAGCCAGCAGTTCTAATGATGATGGTGATTATATTGGGGCGATTGGTCAGGGATCTGTATTTGGGGGGTTGGGCGGTAATGGACTATCTTATCCCTTTACTGATTATTCGGACATCATCTCGCCCAGCGGTTCGGCCGAATTGGCTTTTGAGGGTAATAATGGTAATGATGCGGCTGTGAATAAGGACAATGGTATTTATAAAACCGTTTACTTTGGGTTCCCCTTTGAGGCGATTGGCAACCCAACGAATCGTCTGAATGTGTTGGACACGGTCATGAATTGGTGTGGTCAGCAGGTGACGATGGGAACGTTGGCTGGTCAGGTGACGGAATCTGGCGGTGGTCAGCCGATTGAGGGGGCGCAAATAATGGTTGATGATGGTAGTAATAGTGGTTCGACAACGACTGATAATAATGGCGATTATGATCTGGCGTTACCGATTGGTAGCTATGGGGTGACTGTTTTGGCAAGCGGGTATCTTTCCCAAACGGTGAATGGGGTTGATATATTGTCTGGTACGATGACTATTCAGGATTTCTCGCTGGTTACGGCCGTTGGCACCCTGGTTAGGGATCGGGATGAAATTGAAGGGACGGTGATGGTTGGGGAGGTGGTGACGAACAGCCTTGTTGTTAGTAATACGGGGACGGTTTCCTTTGATTTCTCGACATCTGAAAGCGCTGCATGGGCGGCGGTGTCGCCTGTTGGTGGAACGGTTGGGCCAGGTGAGTCGATGGTCTTGTCGGTCGTGTTTGATGGTTCGGCCGTGGCCGGGGCGGGCAGCTATAGTGAGACGCTCTCTTTTAGCGGAACCTATGACAATTCGCCGAGCGATGTTGACCTGATTTTACATGTTGAGGATGTAATGGAACCTACTTATTATACCTTTGTGCCTGTTGTGCTTGGGGATGGTGGTGGGTCTAAATCGACCGGGCAGGTTGGGGTAGGGTTGAATTGGCTGCTGCCTTTGGTTGGAATTGTCTCAATTGTTGGCGTTAGCTGGCGGGGAAGGATTAGAAATTGATTAATTGGTGACTTGGAAAACGGCCGAAACAGATGTGTTTGTCTGTCTGGATAGGCGCATCTTCCTATATATAGGAGAGTGGCATAAGTGGCAGTTAGGGTTATACTTGTCACCCGGTTGACACGCTCTTAACATTGAAATACCCCCAATATTCAACCCACAAGAAATGAGGAGAAGAATTTATGTCTAAAATGCTGCATCGATTGCAGATGTTGGCCCTGATAGTTGTATTGCTGTTGGCGGCTATTGCTTTATTTAGTGGTTCCACCCAACTTTTTGCCCAGGAGTCTGATCGAACGAATGGGACTGAGACGGGTCCGACGGAGGCGATGCAAGCCTTTTTAGATAATCGGGAGGAGGTTGAGCCGCCAGAACGAATGCCAGCAACACCCTGTGTGGGTGGTATGGCGGGTATCTACCCTTGTGATAACGTGGATTTAATGGCCTTAGTCCCGATTGGGACATTTAGCGCCAGTTCGACTAATGATATTTGGGGCTGGACTGACCCTCAAGATGGGGATGAGTATGCCATTCTGGGTTTGAACAATGGGACAGCCTTTATCGATATTAGCGACCCAGAAAACCCTGTTTACCTGGGTAAACTGCCTACCCACACGTCGAGTACAACCTGGCGTGATGTAAAAGTTTATAGTGACCATGCTTATATCGTTAGTGAGGCTGGTGGTCATGGGATGCAGATTTTCGATTTGACCCAACTCAGTTCGGTTGTTGGCCCACCGGTTACTTTTTCTAATACCGCTCATTACAGTGACTTTGGGGATGCTCATAATATCGTTATCAATGAGGACAGTGGCTATGCCTATGGCGTTGGAACAAATACCTGCTCTGGCGGCTTGCATATGGTGGATATTTCTAATCCAACCAGCCCGGTTAATGCGGGATGTTTTAGCGCAGATGGTTACACCCATGACGCTCAATGTGTGAATTACGCTGGGCCGGACACCGATTATAGTGGGGCCGAAATCTGCTTTAATTCCAATACGGATACGATTACTATCGTTGATGTGACGAATAAAGCGGCTCCGTCCCAAATCTCCAGAACTGGATACGCCGGAGTTGGTTATACTCATCAAGGTTGGTTAACTGAAGACCAGCGTTATTTCTTGTTGAGTGATGAACAGGATGAAACTGATAATGGTCACAATACCCGAACTTATATTTGGGATATGCTTGACCTGGATAATCCCGTTTTGATCGACAATTTCACCGGGCCGAATGCCTCAATTGACCATAATTTATATATCCTGGGTGATTATGCCTTTGAGTCTAATTATTCTAGCGGTTTGCAAATTATGGATCTTACTGATGTTGCTAATGGCAATTTAAGCATATTTGCTTATTTTGATACTTATCCGGCGAATAATAATGCTAACTTTAATGGGTCCTGGAGCAACTATCCTTATTTTGATAGCGGCATTGTCATTGCGTCGGGGATTGATGAGGGCTTGTTTGTTCTTGCTCCAAATTTGGCGCCAGATTTCACGATTGATGCAGATACGGATGTGTTGGCGATTTGTGATAATACTAGTGATAGTTTGACGGTTGACCTGGTGGCACGCAATGGTTATACCGGGACGGTGACGTTGAGCACGGCCGGACTTCCTGGCGGGGCAACGCCTTCTTTTTCAGCGAATCCGGTCATGCCGCCTGCTTCAAGTGACCTAACCATATCGGTTGCTGGGGTTGGGGTGGGTGATTATCCATTTGATATTATCGGAACGGATGGGCCGCTTTCTCATACGGTTGATGTCATGCTTCATGTGGATGTTGGTACGCCAGGAACGGCCGCTTTAAGCAGCCCGGCGAATGGGGCGACGGATGTTGAACCGCAGCCGACACTCTCTTGGACGGCCGCAGCGGGAGCGACTTCTTATTACGTTGAGCTTGCAACGGATGCTGGGTTTAGCAATGTCGTTTATAGCGCTACTGTAAATGGAACCAGCCACCAATTAACGACTGGCTTAGAGTCTGATACAACCTATTACTGGCATGTTCAGGCAGTTAATGATTGTGGGACAAGCGCTTTTACGGCCGCTTTTAGCTTTACGACGGAGATAATTCCAGAGATTTTGTTGGTTGATGATGATGACAATACGCCGGATGTTCGCAGCTATTACACCGATGCCCTGGATAGTTTGGGGCTGGATTATGATGTATGGGACACGGGCAACAGTGATATTGAGCCTGCTCTGGGTTTCCTTTCTCCTTATAGTGTCATTATCTGGTTTACTGGTAATGAATTTGATAATGCAACTGGCCCCAGCAATAGTAGTGAGACGACGTTGGGTAATTGGTTAGATGGTGGCAATTGTTTCTTCATCAGCGGCCAAGATTATCATCATGCTAGAGGCCAAACTGCGTTCATGTCGAATTATTTGGGCGTGAGTGGGGTGACTAATGATAGTGGTAATTATGTGAGTTTGACTGGGGCTGGATCGGTCTTTAGAGGATTGGGGTCGCTCGATTTGATGTATCCGTTTACGGAGTTTGCGGATGTCGTTTCGCCTGATGGAACGGCCGAATTGGCTTTTGATGGTGATAATGGCAATGATGCGGCTGTGAATAAGGATAATGGCACTTATAAGACAACCTACTTTGGCTTTCCCTTTGAAGCGATTGGTGATGAGGGTGATAGGTCGGCCGTTATGGGCGCTTTTGCGACTTGGTGTGGTTTAGACGTGGTTGATCCACCGGATGATTCTTTTGAGATGTATATTCCGATGATGATTGGTGATGGGGGCGGAACGAGTTCGGCCGATTCATCACAAGTTGGTTTGGGTCTGTTGTTGCCATTGGTTGGCCTAGCTGGATTGGTTGGATTCGGCCGTAGGCGACTATCCTAGGATACTTCGAAATTTAGAAGTGCAATTTTTGGTTTGTTTTATGCCAGATATATTGTTATTCAGAAGTTGCACTTCTCAATATTGCAGTATAGGTAATTACTGATTAATTTTATTGGATATTAAAAGGAGTAGAGAATGAAACAGAAGAGTAGGGGTTTGAAAATAGCAGGGGGCTTGTTCGTCATGATGAGCTTGCTCGTCGCCCTCATCTGGGCAAGCCAATCAGCACTTTTAGCACAAGAGGCTGCCCCAGCTGAACAGGCACCTGTGAACCGGGTTATGGAAGCAATGTTGGAAAACCCACCTGATGTCCAGGTTTTGGAGGCGATGACATTCACCCCCTGTGAGAGCGGGATGGCTGGTATCTATCCTTGTGAAAATGTAGACTTGGTATCATTCACGCCCATTGGTACCGTTGGCGGTGGTATTGGGGCCGATGCCTGGGGTTGGACAGACCCAATGGATGGCACTGAATATGTCATTATGAACCGTCAAAACGGCACTGGCTTCTTAGATATTAGCGACCCAGAAAACCCCGTTTACCTTGGCAATCTACCAACAGAGACGGGCGCGACCTCCTGGCGAGATGCAAAGGTGTATCAGAACCACGTCTATATTGTCAGTGATGGCAATGGCGCCCATGGGATGCAGGTTTTTGACCTGACTCATCTGCGAAATGTTGTTGCCCCACCAGTTACCTTTGTAGAAGATTTCCTCTATACGGACTTGGGCAGCGCCCATAACATCGTTATTAATGAGGATAGTGGTTATGCTTATGCGGTTGGCGTCTCTTCTGGGGCGCAAACATGCAGCGGCGGCTTACATATCATTGACCTTTCGACTCCGGTGGCCCCAACTTTTGTCGGCTGCCACAGCGCTTCGGGTTACACTCACGATGCCCAATGTGTCAATTACGCTGGGCCAGACCCTGACCATCAGGGGGCTGAGATTTGTTTCAATTATAATGGCAACAGTGGTATCTATGTTGTCGATGTGACAAATAAAGCGGCTACTCAGCAGCTTTCCTTCACCTCTTACCCTCAACAAGATTATACCCATCAGGGTTGGGTGACAGATGATCATCGTTATCTTGTGATGGATGATGAGTTGGATGAATTATCGTTTGGGATTAATACTCGGACTCGTATCTTTGATATTACTGACCTTGATTCACCGCCATCCTTTATAGGGTTTTATGATGGGCCGGTTGGTGCAACGGATCACAATCTATATTTGGAAGGTGGTTTTGCTTATGCAGCGAATTACCAGTCGGGATTGCGGGTTTTAGATATTTCGGATGTTGCCAATGGTAATTTGTCTCAGTTTGGTTTCTTCGATACCTATACGCCGAATAATAACTCTGGTTTCAGTGGAGCTTGGACGGCTTATCCGTACTTTGAGAGTGGAAATATTGTTGTCAACAGCCGGGGCGAGGGGTTGTTCATTCTTCGCCTGAAAACAGACCTTGAGATTGAGAAAAGCGACCCGGTTGGTGTGATTGAGCCAGGCGAAATGATTACGTACACGATTACGGTGACTAATTCGAGTGCTGTGACGGCGACGAATGTTGTGGTGACGGATACGCTTAACGGTGTGGATACTGTTCTCAGTGGGGCGACAACGATTGATCCTGGTCAGGCTGAGACGTATACGTTTAGCTATCTGATTACACAGGGTGATTGTAATACGAACCTTTCTAATGAGGCTTCGGTCTCGGCGGATGGTGTCCCGGAAGTTGAAACGGCCGCTCCGGTTGTTACCCCTGTAGTTTGTAATGATTACTATTCTTATATACCTTATGTGGCTTCGCCATAAATAGTTAATCAAGAGGTTCCACTTTTATGTAAGGTGGAACCTCTCCTCATTTCTTCAATTCGGAGCCAGCTTCTTCTTAGGAACAATACACTATGGTACTGTTGTTTGTTTTATGGCATGGTTTGGGCGGTAACCACAGAATGAATTCTGCGGCTACGGATAGGGAAACATGATAAATCATGTTCTTAATCAGATTGAATTATGTGACTGTCTATTAGATGCCAGTAGGAGATTGCGAGAATATGAAGATAATCCGTCGATTGCCTCAGTGGTTTTTATTTTGTCTCTTGATTATTGTTCCGATTATGGGGTTTGTTGGTTGTCAGGCGGTTGATCCGGAGCCAGAGAATGAAACGGCCGAAAATGGCCTTCACACCGTTGCGCCTATGGTTGAGACGGCCGTCCAAGGAGATATGGGCGGCTCTTACCCGATTCTATTTGCTACTCAACTGCCCGTGCGGGCTGATTTCGCTACCATTGGTTCGACGTTTGCCAATCATATGCCCTCCATGCAGCAGACAGGGCGTGGGGGTGATTTGTATATCCGATATCCAAACGGTGTTTTGAAGAATTTGACCCAAGTGGCTGGTTATGGGTCGGCGGGTGAGTTCCAGGATGATGATGCGATTGCAGTGCGTGATCCGGCCGTTCATTGGGACGGTGATAAGGCTATTTTTAGTATGGTGATTGGGGCGCCGGAGCAGCGATATGAGTGGGAAACGTATTATTGGCAGTTGTATGAGGTGACGGGCTTGGGTCAGGGCGATACGCCTGTCATTACGAAGGTGCCGAATCAGCCTGATAATTATAATAATGTCAGCCCGGTTTATGCTTCGGATGACAGTATTATTTTTACGAGTGATCGGCCGCATAATGGGGCGGCTCATCTTTATCCCCAACTGGATGAGTATGAGGAGACCCCGACGGTGACGGGTCTGTGGAAGTTAGACCCGTCTGACGGTGCGTTGACGTTGTTGAATCATGCGCCTTCGGGTGATTTTACGCCGATTGTGGATAGTTACGGCCGTGTTATCTTCACCCAATGGGACCATTTGCAACGGGATCAGCAGGCCGATTCTGACGCGCACCAAGCGACCAATGGCGACTGTTATGGCGGCACTTATTATGGCACCTTCAACTATTCGGATGAGACTGCCAATGCAGTGCCGCTTGAGGATCGGACGGAGGTGTTTCCAGCCCCGCGCGATTGTCGGGATGATTTATTGAATGGCACCAATTTGGCTGGACATCGTTTTAATCATTTCTTTCCCTGGCAGATAAATGAGGACGGAACGGAGAGTGAGGTGTTGAATCATCTCGGCCGTCAAGATTTGCATGACTATATTAAGAATGGCATCAATGGCGATCCCAATGTGGTTGAATATTATGGGCAGTATCCCCGCTTTAACCCCAATTCGATTGAGAATATGTTCCAGGTGGTGGAAGACCCCTTGCAGCCGGGACGTTATTATGGGGTAGAAGCGCCGGAGTTTTATACCCATGCCTCAGGGCAGGTAGTGCGGTTGGATGCGCCGCTATCGGCTAGCGCTGACTATATTGCGGTTGAATATATCACTCACCCTGATACGGCCGGAACGACGAATACGGCCGATCATTCCGGCCACTACCGCGATCCGCTGGCTTTGTCGGATGGGTCGTTGATCGCCGCTCATACCTTTGAGACAGGGCCGGAGGCGACGAGTGGGCCAGCCCTCTACGATTTCCGCTTGCGAACCTTAACACCTGCGGGGAATGGCTATTTGGAGGCTGGTGTGACTTTAACAGCGGGGATTAGCAAGACGGTGACGTTTTGGGACCCGGATAATTCAGTAACTTATTCGGGCTATTTGTGGGAGTTGTACCCTGAGGAAGTTCGGCCGCGAACACGGCCGACCACGCCACCTTTTGTCCTACCTGGGCCAGAACAGCAGATTTTCGACCAGGCTGGGGTCAATTTGGGTGCCTTGCAAGCGTATTTGCGGCAGAAAAATTGGGCATTGGTGGTTAGTCGTAATGTGACGACCCGTGACGATATGGATTTGCAACAGCCTTATAATTTGAATATTCCAGGTGGGGTACAAACGATTGGGGCAGCGGGGACGATTTATGATGTGGTCTACATCCAATTTTTCCAGGCTGACTTGCTGCGGGGGATTGGCTGGAATGGGCCGGGCGACCAACCGAGTCCAGGGCGGCGGGTGTTAGCCCAGGAGATGCACGGCGTTTGGAATCCGACTAGCCCTGGGCCAGTGGGCAGCGCTGTATTGGGCTTAGATGGCTCAATGGCGGCCTTTGTTCCGGCGCAACGGGCCTTGAGTTGGCAGCTTACAGATGAGGCTGGTCAAGGGGTTGTGCGGGAACGGTATTGGTTGACTTTCCAGCCGGGGGAAGTTCGGGTTTGTGCCTCATGTCATGGTTTGAGCGAGCATGACCAGACGGGGGCGACTGTACCCACGAATCCGCCGCAGGCATTGTATGATTTACTGCTGTTCTGGCAGACGATTTCGAGCTTTGATAATGAGGCCTATATGCCGGCGGCGTTGAATTCGGATTAGGCTTTTAGCCACGAATTTTAGGAAAGATGTCGAGCTTACGGATATTGACCAAAGGGATATTTAAGAGAAAACAGTTAAATCAAGCGGAAGATGAATATACCCATTAAACCTAAACCATACGAATATTAACTGCAATACCTGCGGGTGTTAATTGAGTCCTTGACAATAAGTAGCCAAACAATTTTTTAGAAGGAATGAAGGATTTCACACGGTTGGGTAAAAACATTCTAATGCTTAGCGAAAAACGGCCGGAATAAATGCAATTGGTACTTCTGGAAGGAGCAGCTTGGATACAAAGATGTCGTAGTCGCCGTTGTGCTGGATGCCATAGCTGCCGGGGATAGTGGGGAAATCGGTGGAGAGGGTTAGACCAGTTAGGTAGACGGTGGCCTGGCCGTCTGTCCAGAGGTCGGTTCCCCTATCGACATCGGTTGAGCCTAAGTAGGTTCCGTAACTAATGTCAGAACCAGCGGAATTGAGTAGCACGAGATAACCATCGCCCTCACCATTGACGGTGGGGTCATAGCCTGATGGGGTAGTTGGAAAGCCAGTGGCTGAGATTGATTCGCCTGTGATAAAGAGACCGCCATTGTTGTGGAAGGCGGCGGCGCGACTCAAATCTTCACTGTCACCGCCGATATAGGTTCCATATTGAAGGTCAGTTGCGGTGGGGTTTAGCTTGATTACGAAGACATCGGCGCAATTCATGAAAAAGCAGGTGCCGCCGCCGAATGTGGTGTCATATGCGCCTGGGGTGGTGGATAAATCGTCGGAGCGGGTGTCGCCAACGATAGTAATGTTGCCCTGGCTGTCGACTAAAACATCCCGACCTCTATCTTCGTCGGTGCCGCCTAGATAGGTGTTATAGAGCATATTGGAGCCGTCACTGTTTAGTTTGAATAGGAAGGCATCAAAGGGGCCATCATAGGTGTCGTCGATGACGGGAACGGGCGTGGGTAAATCGTCTGAATTTGTCCAGCCGGTGACATAGGCGTTGTTCTGGCTGTCGAGGGCCAGAGCGGTGGCGGTCTCTTGTCCTGTGCCGCCCATGTAGGTGGCATAGTCGAGGTTGGTTCCGTCTGCACTAAGGCGGGCAACAAAGATGTCTCGCGAGCCGTTGATGGATTCGTCGTAGGCGCCAGTGGTTGCGGGGAAATCGGCCGACCAGGTGAACCCTGCTAGATAGACATTGTTGTTTTGGTCTAGCTCTAAGGAGTAGGCTGTTTCCCAATCGGTTCCACCGATGAAGGTGCAGTATTCTAAGCCGCTGCCGTCGGGTTTGATTTTCATGACGAAGGCATCGACGCCGCCGTTGTAGGTTGTGTCGTAGCCGGGGACAGCACCCATGAAGGAGCAGAAGTCGGGTTTGTCTACTTGGCCGACAACATAAGCCGCACCTGCGCTGTCTACGGCGATGTCGTAGCCATAATCTTCGTTTTCAGTGTTTCCTGGATCGGGGTTGAAATAGAGGACGTATTCGACGGCCGTTCCATCTGGGCTGAGGCGAGTAATGGTCGTGTTTACTTCATGGGCGGCTGCGCTGCCGACAGCGGTTTTATCTGAGTCTGGAAAGCCATCAGTTGATTCTGTTTGGGCGACGATGTAGGCACGGCCGTTACTGTCAACGGCGATGGCTTCGGCGCCATCCCAGGAGGATGTTCCGATGAAGGTGCTGTATTCGAGGCTAGAGCCTGAAGTTGGTGGTGATTCGGCCGAAACGAGCATAATGGCGCTGGCGAATAGGAGAATTATAAGGGTGTAAAAAGCGAGTTTTTGGCTGGTTTTTATCATGATCGCAATGATAGGGGAACGGGTCTGAGCTTCCAAATATTATTGGCGAAAAATGAAAATGTTTGTCAATTTCTAAGGATTGGGCAAATGGTATAGTGTGAGGTGAGGGGTTTGATGTTCGTTAAAGATAATGTGAAAGATTCTTTGCTGGTTTTATTTGATTTTGAGCGTAGTAGGCGGTTCCGCTCAGAATGATGGATGGAGGCTTTGTTATTGTAGATAATTTTTGACGAGCGTTGAAATTGGACGGTTTGCCAAATTGTGTGGCCGGATATAATTGCCGTAGGAGGAAGGATTTTATGGCTGATATTATCATTCGGAATGGGACAGTTTATGATGGGAGTGGGGAGGCGGGTTTTAAGGGGGATGTGGCGATTGAAGGGGATAGAATTGGGGCAATCGGCCGTATTTCTGAACGCGCTCCCTTAGAGATTGACGCTGCGGGGTTGGCTGTTGCGCCAGGGTTTATTAATATGATGTGTTGGGCTAATGAGAGTTTGATTCATGACGGCCGTTCTCAGAGCGATATTCGGCAGGGGGTGACGCTGGAAGTGTTGGGCGAAGGTTGGTCGATGGGGCCGCTTAATGATGAACTTAAGGCGCTTAAAAAGGCTCGGCAGGGCGATATTCAGTATGAGATTGAGTGGACGACGCTCGGGGAGTATTTGGATTATCTTGTGGCGAGGGGAGTTTCTTGTAATGTGGCTTCTTTTGTTGGGGCTGGTGGGGTGCGGGGAAATGTTATTAGGTATGAGGATAGACCGCCGACCCCAGATGAGTTGGTAGAGATGCAAAACTTGGTGCGGGAGGCGATGGCAGAGGGAGCGGTTGGCCTGTCATCGGCGCTTATCTATTCGCCAGACTCTTTTGCAGGCACTGAGGAGTTGGTGGCTTTGGCGAAGGTGGCGGCGGAATATAATGGCATTTATGTAACTCATTTGCGGAGTGAGGGGGCGCGGTTTTTGGAGGCGTTGGATGAGTTTATGGAGATTGTTCGGCGTTCTGGGGCTCGGGGTGAGATTTATCATTTGAAGGCATCGGGTCATCGTAATTGGCATAAGTTGGATGAGGTCATTCGACGAGTGGAGGCGGCCCAACAGGAAGGGTTGGCGATTACGGCCGATATGTACACCTATCCAGCCTCTTCTACGGGGTTGGATGCCATTATGCCGGGTTGGGTGCAGGAAGGGGGGCATGATGCTTGGGTTGAGCGGTTGCAAGTTTCGGCCGTTCGGAAGCGATTGTTGGCCGAGTTTGCTGATGAAGACTCAGAGTATGGGCTGAATGAGGTTGGAACGGCCGAGGGGATTCTTTTTACCTCGTTCCGAAACCCGGCCTTGCGACATTTGACGGGGAAGACATTGGCCGATGTGGCGGCGATGCGAGGCAAACCGCCTTTGGAAGTGGCAATGGATTTGGTGATTGAGGATGATAGTCGGGTTGGGGCGGTCTTTTTTACGATGTCGGAAGAAAATGTGCGTAAGAAGGTGGCTTTGCCCTGGGTTAGCTTTAACTCAGATTCGGCTTCATTGGCTCCAGAAGGGTTATTTTTGAATGTCAATCCCCATCCGAGAGCCTATGGCAGCTTTGCTAGATTATTGGGTAAGTATGTGCGGGAGGAGGGGGTTATCTCGCTAGAGGAGGCGGTGCGACGGTTGGCCGCTCTGCCAGCTGATGTATTAAAGTTAAAGGGGCGGGGGCGGTTGAAGGAGGGATATTTTGCGGATTTGGCTATCTTTGACCCCGCTACAATTAGGGACAATGCGACCTTTGCCAAGCCGCATCAATATGCGACCGGGATGGTGCATGTGTTGGTCAATGGAGTTCCGGTCGTAAGAGACGGGGAACATACGGGGGCGATGGCGGGAAGGGTGGTTAGAGGACCGGGGTATATGGGGTGGGAATGATGAATATTGAAGTGTGAATGATGGCGGCCATTTTCGTCAGCTTTGATTCGTTCTGTTATAGTGTTTCTAGGCTGGTGGTCGGTATTTTAGCTTTGTTTGGGTCAACGGCCGTTTTGGGTTTTGCTTTGTGACGTTATGAAAATTTTTGTTGTCTTGAATCCGGTGGCCGGTAGGACACGGCCGAAAGAGGTTAAGAAGGCGCTTCAACGTCATTTTAAGCATGGGGATTATTGGTTGGAGATTTATGAGACGACGGGCGAGGAGACGGTTGGGGATGTAGTGCGGCAGGCGGTTGTGGATGGGGCGGATAGGGTCTTTGCTTCCGGGGGTGATGGGACGGTTTCGGCTGTTGCGGATGGCCTTATTGGGACGGACATTCCCCTGGGCATTATCCCGGCTGGGACGGCAAATGTTCTGGCTCAGGAGCTGGACATTCCTTTGGATATTGATAAGACCTGTCAGATTTTGGCGGGGACGAAGAAGATACGGCCGATTGATGCCCTTAAGGTGGATGGCCGATATTATTTGCTAAGTATTGGGACGGGACTGGACGCGATGACGATTGAGCAGACCGACCGTAAGGATAAGCGGCGATTCGGCCGTTTAGCTTATTTTGCTTCAGTGTTTAAGGTGTTGATTGGTTTTCAGCCGCACCGCTTTGTTATCACCATTGATGGCAAAAAGAAGCATGTTCGGGCGGCTGATGTATTGGTGACGAATATCAGCACTTTAATTAAACCACTCCGATGGGGGAACCATATTAAACCGGATGATGGCAAAATGGATATCGCTGTGGTTCGGGCTAAAAATTTACTTGATATTATGATGGTGTTTTGGGATATGGTTTGGCCGGGGCCGCCGCGAGAGGATAGAAATTTGCGTTTTCTGAGCGCGACGGAAAGCATTCGTATTACGGCCGAAAAGCCGATGGCCGTTCAGGGGGATGGGGAGCTCTTGGGGAATACACCTGTCGAAGCGGAAGTGATAATTGGAGCGGTTAAGATTTTGGTGGTTGATGAGAAGCAATCGCAGCGGTTATTAAATCTACCAACTTTACCGGAGTTGGCAGAGGAATTTGATAAGGTTAAGAAGGGGATTGCGGAGCAGAATCCGTTAAAGGGTAACTTTTTCTGATAGAAGCGTATTAACCCGACTGACGAGTTCGGTGGGGCTGACAGGTTTTTGAATGAAGGCATTGGCTCCGACCTCTAACGCTAGGTCTCGGTCGGCAGTATTACTTGAGGCGCTAAGGATTAGGATGGGGATTTCGGCCGTTATAGGGGTGGCTCTTAAGTTTTGACAAACTTCTATGCCGTTCAAATCTGGCATCATAATGTCTAGTAAGATGAGATTGGGTTGAAGGTCGATTGCTTTTTTTAAGCCATCATACCCTCCATTGGCGACAAGTACTTCAAATTTTGCCCGGCGAAAAATTAGATCCAGTAGGGTGGTTAGCCCTGGATCATCATCCACAAGGAGAATACGTATTTTGCTCATGGGAGTATTGTAAGGGTTTGTGGTTGATTGGGCTGTAAAGGAAGCGTAAAAGAGGTGTGAAGAAAGGCTCAATCAATGTTGCGCGGATTTGGGCATCTTTGAATCCCTGGTTACCATCCCTGACGTAACTTATACAAGAATGATGGGCTAGCCGCTGGATTATCTTTGATGAGGGTTCAAAATGACTTCTATCGTAGCACTTGGTGCCGTTACCGTTGGTATAAATCTTTATTCTAGCAGTGAAGCGTTATATGAGCTTGGTCTTAGGCAAGGTGGTTTTACGGTTCTCCAGGTGGATCGAATGGAGGAACTCCGGCTTGCGCTTGCAAACAGTCGTGGAACGCTTCCCATTCCTCGCAATGGGGGTTCGGTTGGTAACACGGCAAACTTTTTAGCGCGGGCCGGCGTAAGCTGTGGTTTGATGGGTGTTGGTGGGAACGATGCCTTCGGTAGAGCTTTTGTCGCCAATTGTGAAAGAGCTTCACTTGAGTTCCTCTCCGAACTTGAGGATGGCGCTGTTACAGGTTATGACTTCTATCTTTACGATGAGGCTGGTGTACGTACTATTGTCCTGACTCATGGTGCAAACGCCCTCTTGTGTCCTTCCCGAATTGACATAGGAGCAGTTGAGGGTTCGGAGTTATTGCTGCTCGATGGTTCTGCACTCTCTTTTGGGCCAGAATCTGAAGCCGCAATGATACATTGTGCCCAAGTCGCAATGGCGGCGGGTGTTCCGTTTGTGCTTACTCTTTCAAGTACCAGAATCGTTAATGACTACCGCGCTTTCTACGATGCTTTTGCGCCAAAAGCGCAGATGGTAGCAGGAAATCTTGAGCAAACGGCCGTGTTGGTGGGTCTTGAACCAGAGGCAGCCCTTGAAGAAGTGCGTAGCAAGCTGGTTAAGATGCCCATTGATGCGATTGTTACTTTGGACGCAGATGGTGCCTTTGCGCGATTTGGTGATGAAACGTTTTTAGCGCCTACACAGGAGATTGAAGCGGTGGATTCTACCGGTGCAGGAGATGGTTTTCTCGCGGCTTTCCTTGTGGCGAGAAGGGAGGGTCTCTCAGTAGGTAAAGCGCTTGCTGTTGGAAATGTCATTTCTGGTGAGGTAATTCAATATGAAAGTGCTAGGCTGCCAATAAGGGTCAATGTGCCCAGGCTTATGCAGGAAGCGATAGGAATCGCTGAAGGTCTTGACGATTAAGTTTGATAACTAAAAGCGTGGATTTTTATGTGCTACTCTGCGGATACCTTATTATTCGATAGGGAGTGGGCGAAGCGGTTGTTGACAACTGGTGTGAGGCTCTGCAAAGGGTCGCTAGGGATGTCGGCGCTCGGTCAATAAAAACTGCGGCCACCCTTCGATTCGAGTTGACAAACCGGAGCAATTTAGCCTATAATTGCATACGTATTCTAAATTATTTTGGAAGAGATAGTGTCACAAAAATCAGTTACATCTATTGATGTTGCCGAGTTGGCTGGCGTTTCGCAGCCAACCGTATCCCGTGCCTTCGATCCAGAGGGCAGTGTTGCTCCTGCAACGCGGGAAAAAATATTGGCCGCTGCCAAATCGTTAGGTTACCGGCCCAACGTCATTGCCCGCAGCTTAAAATCACAGCAAACAAACATTGTCGGGCTGGTTATGGCAAACCTAACCAATAGTCATTTTTATCCTAATGTCTTAGATGCCTTTACTGAACGGCTCCAGCAGACGGGCAAGCAAAGTTTACTTTTTAACGTACCGCCAGATCGGCCGGTTGACGAGATATTGCCTCAGATATTAGGATACCAGGTGGATGCCCTCGTTATTGCCTCTACAACGCCAAGCAATGAAATTATTGACGAATGTGCCAGGCAGGGAACGCCAGTAATTCTGTTTAACCGTTTTGCGCCTGAAACCAGCGCAAGCAGTGTTTGTTGTGACAATGTAACTGGCGGCTGTATTGTGGCTGACTTGCTCCTGGATACTGGTCATGAGCATGTCGCGTTTCTGTCAGGAATTGGCAGTACTGCTACAAATACTATGAGAAAGGAAGGCTTTATTAAGCGGTTGGAAGAACGTGGGGTCAATAATGTCATCAATGTACAAGGCGCGTTTACCTATCAATCAGGATTTGAAGCCGCCCATCGTTTGTTATCTCTAGATCCGCGACCGGATGCCATTTTTTGCGCCGCCGACATCATGGCCTTGGGCGCAATGGATGCCGCTCGTGAGGTGGGCCTGTCTATTCCTGATGATATATCCATTGTTGGTTTTGATGACATACCTGCCGCTGGTTGGCCTGCTTACAATCTTACAACTATAAGACAGCCTGTTGGGCAGATGGTTGACACGGCCGTTTCTCTCATCACAGCATCTAATTCTAATACTGGGCAAACTCATCTCCTGCAAGGTGAACTAATCATGCGAGGTTCTGTTCGTTTAGCTTAAAGACATCAGCAAGAACATTATTTTTTTGCCTTCAATGAATACGTAATCATAATTAAGGAAATCATATGGAAACAATAATCACAACGCCAACACAAGAAGTCATCATCGGCCCAGGTCGGCCGTTCGTCATCATCGGCGAACGCATCAATCCAACTGGACGCAAGCTGCTTGGCAAAGAGATGGCTGCTGGAAACTATGACCGGGTACGGAGTGACGCCATCGCTCAAGTACAGGCTGGGGCGCACATGCTGGATGTCAATGCCGGGATACCTATGGCGGACGAACCGGCTATTCTGGCCGAAGCAATCCGCATCGTGCAATCTGTTGTGGATGTTCCCATTGCCATCGATTCCTCAATCGTAGCTGCGCTTGAGTCTGGCCTTGCCGCCTATCAGGGCAAACCATTGGTCAACTCAGTTACCGGAGAGGAGGAACGGTTGGAATCGGTGTTGCCTCTGGTTGCAGAGCATGGCGCGGCCGTTATTGGAATTGCCAATGACGAGACCGGCATCTCCCACGACCCGGATGTGCGCTTTGCCGTTGCTAAGAAAATCGTTGAACGAGCAGAGTCTTATGGCATTCCTCGCGAAGATGTTATTATTGACCCGTTGGCTATGCCGGTTGGGGCAGTAGCGGGCGCGGGGACAACGTTTATCCAGCTTATACAACGTATCAGTTCTGAATTGGGTGTGAACACGACCTGTGGGGCATCAAATGTATCGTTTGGGCTGCCGGGACGGCCGTCTCTCAATGCCGCCTTCCTGGCGATGATTATTGGGGCAGGCATGACCTGTGCTATCACAAACCCACTGGAAACGGAAATGTTGAAAGCAGTCCTGGGGGCTGACGCGCTTCTTGGACACGATGAAAATTGTAAGGCCTGGATTGACTATCATAAAAAACATAGTAGTAATGGCGTTGAGGGAACCCGTCGTGCGCGGCGGCCACGTTCCGCTCGTACCGCATAATGGAGACGTTTGAAAATGAAAATTAAATGGCTGGCTCATGCGTCATTTTTAATTGAAGGGGATGGTTTAAGAATTATTACTGACCCTTATCAACCGAACGAGATAATGAATTTGCCTCCTGTTACAGAAACGACCGATATTGTCGTTCGCAGTTCAGACGACGATGAGGCACACTGCTTTATAGACACGATTCCTCCCGGCTTTGATTTGGTGACAGCAACGGATATTGTGGACACAGGGGCTACAGCCAGAGGCATCCATTTTGACGCCATCTGGTCGCAGGAGAGCATCTACAAGGAGGATATTGTCCGCGATAATGCCATGTACCGTTTTACATTAGAAGGAATCCAGATTACCCATATGGGCGATGTTGGCAACGCGCTAACAAAGGAACAAATGGCGGCCCTTTCTGGTACGGACATTCTATTGGCCCTGGTTGGCGGACACCCAACGATTTCACTGCCGGATTTGCATGAGGTTATTGCGACAATAAAGCCAAAGGTAGTTATTCCAATGCACTATCGGATTCCGGGACCGCGCTTCTTTATGCTGCCAGTGACGGATTTCACTGAACATTATTCGGCCGAAATGGTCACCTGGAAAGAAGATTCCGAAGTAACATTTAGCAAAGACGCTTTACCCGAAACAACCCAAGTCGTGGTTCTGAAACCCACATTATTTAGGGAAGAATAAGTCGTCTACAGGCTACTGAATACCCCAGATTAGGAGGATTAAATGGACAGAAGAGAACGATATAAGAAGATTACCAGTTTTCAGGAAGCGGATAGGGTTCCGGTGGATATGGGTAGCCATGTGGCTTCCATTCACCGCTTTTCCTATGTGAAGCTACAGGAATATCTGAATGATTCCGAACTGGTTAATCAAGACAAGGTTTTGGACAGGATGGTTCAAAACGTGATACCGGACGAGAAAGTTCTTCGCCGCTACAACATTGATTTCCGCTGGATTGCCCCTCATTGGTTGGATGTAGTGGATGTGCGAGATGATATTTATCGCGATATGTGGGGCATTGAATGGCAGTATATGCTGGATGCCTACAGCGTCTACTCATCCCCATTGAGCGAAGCCAAAACGATTGCCGACCTGGAAAATCATCCCTGGCCTGACCCGGATGACCCCAGACTGGTGACGGGATTGAAAGAGCGGGCCAAATGGTTGTATGAAAACACCGATTACGTGCTGGTTGGCGATTCGATTAAGGGCGGGATTTTGACGAAGGCGCTCCAAATTCGGGGCTATGAACAGACCTTTGCCGACCTGGCAAATAACATTGAAATGGCTGAAGCATTGATGGATAAATTGCTTGATTTGTATAAGGCTTTTTGGAGCAATTTTCTAAATGCAGTTGGACCTTATATTCAGACCGTTTACTTTACGGATGATATTGGCGGTCAGCAGTCGATGATGATTTCGCCTGATACGTTTCGGCAGTTGGTGAAGCCCCGTCTGGCTAGCCTGATTGACCATATCAAGAGCGAGGCAGACGTGAAATTCATGTACCATACGGATGGGACAGTGACGCCGGTGGTGGAGGATATTATTGATATGGGGGTGGATATTCTTAATCCGATTCAAACGTCGGCTTTGGGCATGGATACGGCCGTCCTGAAAGAGCTGTATCACGGCCGTCTTTGCTTCCACGGCGCGATTGATGTCCAGCAAATGCTGCCCTTCTCCTCTACGGATGGGGTGCGTTACGATGTGGCCCGGCGAATTTATGATCTGGGGCGTGGCGGTGGTTACATCCTAGCCCCTTGCCACAATATCGGTTCAGATGTGCCGCCGGAAAATATTGAGGCAATGTACGAAGCCGCCCACGAATATGGCACATACCCGCTCGATCTGGAACACATTCTAAAACCGGAACATATGGCGAAACCAACGGCCGAACAGATTGCCGCCCAGGCAGCACCGAAGAAACTCAAGCGACGACCTCGGCCAAAGCGGTAAACAGTGAAAAGTAGACATTATCGAAAGAAATATCCACAGACGACTGATTATAGATAAAGAAGACTCTTTGGGAATTCATGGGATGTAGGGGCGAACCCTTGTGGTCGCCCGGTATGGGCGGGTACAAGACCACGCCCCTACAAAGCAAAACCCCGCGAAATCCGAAAGACCCACAAGGAACTATTATGAGCAGAGAAGACGAGATTTTAGATGCACTATATGACGGCACAATTGATGGTGATAGAGACCCGGTTGTTGCCTTGACTAATGAGGGGCTGGAACGGGGAATGGATCCCCTGGTCATTTTATTTGACGCCCTCATTCCGGCTTTGGAAGAAGTCGGCCGTTTATTCGAGGAAGGGACATTCTTTGTGCCGGAGATGTTGGTGGCGGCGAAGGCAATGGCCGGGGCAATGGAGGTATTACGGCCGTTGCTCGCCAAAACTGACGCCAAACCAGTCGGTACGTTTGTCATGGGAACGGTTAAAGGGGATATCCACGACATTGGTAAGAATTTGTGTAATATCATGTTGGAAGGGGCCGGTTTCAACGTCATCGACCTGGGCGTCAATGTATCTGAACAAACATTTGTTGATGCCGTTATCGAACATAAACCACAAGCAGTGGGCATGAGCGCTTTCCTAACCACCACAATGCCCATGTTTATTCCCACAATTGACGCCCTAAAGAATGCCGGATTGCGGGATGATTTGTTGGTATTTGTTGGCGGCGCACCAGTGACACAAGAATATTGCGATAACGTCGGCGCAGATGGTTATGCCCCCAATGCCAGCGTCCTGGTGCGGGTGTTGAAAGCAAAAATGGGTATTCAATAGGTAGTCCGCCGGAGGCTGCAAGCCGTCCGGCTAGTGGATGCGCCCGCTTAACCGGGCTTGGGTTCAGCAGGCCATCGCCTTCTTGTTATGAAGCCCCCATTTAGAGGGCGCACCCACTAGCCCGGCTCGTTGACGACCGGGCGGGCTGACTGTTCACTGTTTACTGATAAAGAGGCATTATGACAGATAACACAACAACCAAGACGGAACATCAACTTATCTTCATGCCTTCTGGGCGGCGGGGACGAGTGGAGGAAGGCACGGCCGTCCTCGATGCTGCCCGTCAGTTTGGGGTGGAAATCGAGAGTATCTGCGGCGGCCGTCTGACGTGTAACAAATGCCGAATTCGGGTGGAAGACGGCAAATTTGCCAAGCACGGCATTGTCTCTCATGCTAGCCATCTTTCGCCGATGACCAGCGATGAACAATACTTCCTGGAACGTTTAGACAGCCTCGATTGTCGTCTCTCCTGTCAGGCGTTGGTGCAGGGTGACGCGCTCATCTTTGTCCCGGAAGAAAGTCGCGGCCAAAAACAGATTATCCGTAAATCGGCCACCGAACGAACTATCGAGATTGCCCCTGCCATCAGACAGATTTATGTTGAGGTGGACAACGCTGAATTGGGGGAACATCGGGGCGATTGGGGTCGCTTACAAGACGCATTGGCAGCCGAGGCAGATTTGCATAATCTGACGATAGATTTGCGGGTATTACGGAAATTGCAGCCCACTTTGCGGAAGAAAAATTGGGCCGTTACAGTCATCGTCTGGCAAGAGCGGGAAGTGATTGATGTTCAGTCTGGCTATGTTGAAGGTATTTATGGGTTGGCGGTGGATATTGGTAGCACAACGATAGCTGGACATCTGTGCGATTTACGCACCGGGGAGATTTTGGCAACTGAGTCCGTGATGAACCCCCAGGTAACATATGGTGAGGACTTGATGAGTCGCATCTCCTATGCCATTGAACATACAGATGGTGTGGATAAGATGCACAGTGCTGTCATTGATGCCCTGAACAAATTGGGAGCACGGGTAGCTAGAACGGTTGGAATTCAGGCCCGCCAAATACATGAAGCTGTCTTTGTTGGTAACACGACGATGGTTCATCTGCTTCTAGGCATCCATCCCCAAGAGTTAGGCGGTGCGCCGTTTGCCCTGGCAAACCGGGATGGGATGGATATTCGCGCCCGTGACCTGGGGTTGCGTTATCATTCCAGCGCATATGTACACATCTTACCAGCCGAAGCCGGTCATGTCGGAGCCGATAATGTAGGCGTTTTGCTGGCTGAAGAGCCGCACAAGCAAGAGGAAATTATGCTCATCATCGATGTAGGCACAAACGCCGAAATCGTATTGGGCAATCGTGATTGGCTGTTGAGCGCCTCCAGCCCTACAGGCCCAGCATTTGAAGGGGCGCAGATTGAACATGGCATGCGGGCCGCGCCTGGGGCAATCGAGCGGGTTCGTATTGACCCTGTTACCAAAGAACCTCGCTTCCGGGTCATTGGCGAAGAGAAGTGGTCGGATACCTGGAATTTGTCGTCTGAGGCCACATTGGACGAACAGCCGCAACATTTAGCGGCCGGAATATGTGGTTCAGGCATTATTGAGGCGGTCGCCGAACTTTATCTGGCCCAGGTGTTGTTGCCAGACGGCCGTTTCAACCCAGACTGTTCCTCTCCTCGTCTCCAATGGGAGGGACGAAAAGGGGCCTACGTTCTGGCGACGGCCGATGAGACAATAACCGAACGGCCGATACGCATTACCCAGAACGATGTCCGCAATATCCAACTTGGCAAAGCCGCTCTTTATGCCGGGGCCAAGCTGCTCATGAACCGGGCTAAGATTACCGAGGTGGACAAAGTGATTTTGGCCGGGGCATTTGGCAGCTATATTGACACCAAACACGCAATGGTGCTGGGCTTGATTCCTGACTGTGACCTGGACAAGGTACACGCTGTTGGAAATGCGGCTGGCGATGGGGCGCGAATCGCGTTATTGAACCGGCACAAACGGGCTGAAGCCCAGGCATTAGTCGATTGGGTTAAATATATTGAGACGGCCGTTGACCCGGATTTCCAGGAGGAGTTTGCTGGGGCGATTCATATTCCCCACGCGAGTGATTCGTTCGTTCACATTGTGGACTTGCTGCCTAAAAAACCAACTGCTTCCAGGAATGGGGTAGGTAGGCGTTCTCGAAAAGCTGTATTAGCGGGTTAAATAGATATCAACGATGACAAAGGTTCAGATAATTTATTGGCGTGATATTCCGGTACAGGTGCGGGTAAGAAACGGCCGAAACCGCCAAACTGAACCCTTGTCACCGCGCTTTCAGAAAACGGTTAACCGGGCTGCCTTTCGGGCAAAAGCCATTACAGGAGATGCTTATCTTGAAGAATGGCGTTTATCTGAGTGGCAAGATTGGGAGGGGGAGCCGGAAGAAGTGAAAACGGCCGTGGTTACTGATTTAGAGACCGTTTTTACGGACACTATATTAGATCAATTAGCTCGTAATAAAGGGTATAAGGAGTAGTAATACGATGAGTACGAAATATCAGATTATTTATTGGCGAGATATTCCTGCTCAGGTCAAGGTTAGAGCCGGACGTATGCGATTAGCACGGCCGTTATCGGACCGCTTTCCTGTGGCAATAGATGAAGCTGCCATGCGAGCCGGTAAGACCAACTCTGATGATTATCTGGCGGAGTGGCGCAACGGTTCTTGGCTGGAAGGGGAAGGCGATCCAGATAGGCTGCTTGAAGCATTAGTAGCCGACTTGGAAGTGACTTATCCACCAGAGCGACTACGCCAATTGATTTGGCAGGGAGGCTCAGAAACATTGACAGATTAGCGGAAAAATTAATCTTGACACGCGCATACGTATGCGCTAGAATCGCGTAAATCCGTGCAAAATCACCTCGTCGCCACCCAAAAAACATTCATTTTATCCTTGGCACAAGTTTGCGATAATTTTCGATAACTAAAAAACCAACTCATAGATATGGCATTTCAATTGATATTGCTCAGATTTGTCACATCGCTCAATTTTATAAATGTCCGTTCAGTCTCTCGATAGACTTCTATTTTGGGGTTTTATTTAACCTCAATCTATAGAGCGTGAATGGACAAAAGTCTGAACGCTTATCAATAAAGGATATTGGTCCATTTTGGCAAAGAAACGGGTCACGTCAGTAGATGTAGCGAAAAAAGCCGGTGTATCTCAATCGACGGTCTCGCGCGTCATGAGTGGCAACGGCCGAATCTCTGAAGAAACCCGTAAGCGTGTACAGACTACTGTGCAGCAGCTTGGTTACAAGCCGAATGCACTCGCTCGCAGCCTGATTACACAGAAAACAAACCTTGTCGGTATTGTTATGGCAGATGTGACCAACCCTTTTTACCCCCACGTGTTGCAAAAATTTACCAAGCGCTTTCAGGAGCGTGGCCAGCAAATATTGCTTTTTCATGTACCGCCTGGAAACGATGTAGATGACATTTTGCCCCAAGCAATGGAATATCAGTTGGAAGCCTTAATTATTACCTCAGCCACCATCTCATCGGGAATGGCAAACCAGTGTGCAAGCCGGGGGATGAAGGTCATTTTATTTAACAGATATTCCAAAGATAGCGCGGTCAGCGCCGTTTGTTGTGATAATTTATTAGGTGGGCAAACGGTAGCAGATTATCTAATTGATGCAGGCTTTCAACGCCTGGCTTATATTGCTGGAAATAAGAACACCTCCACAAACATCGACCGTCATTTGGGTTTTGGCAATCGCTTGCGGGAAAGAGGTATTCCCCATTTTCTGCATAAGCAAGGAACCTATGCCTACCAATCCGGTTATGATGTCGCCCTATCTTTGCTAAATCGAGACGATCCCCCTGACGCGATATTTTGTGCCAATGATATTATTGCCATGGGCTGTATCGATGCTGCCCGTTTTGAACTGGGTATCCGTATCCCGGAAGAACTGGCCGTGGTCGGATTTGATGATCTGCCCGCTTCCAGAAGACCCTCCTACTCATTAACCACCATTCGCCAACCTGTAAATAGTATGATTGATGCGACGTTAAATTTGCTGGACAAATACACAGCGTCGCAGGGGATGCAACCTGTTTTGCAATTTATTCCAGGACGCTTGGTTGAGCGTGGCTCCACTAAAGGAGAACTGTCATTTTCAGTTGCAAATCCGGTGGGGTAATAGTAATCGAAATTACTTTTATGATTAAGAAGGAGAATGCGATGGTTTAGACGTGGGAAAGGAACAATCACACTATTGATACACTGTTTGTTTTCACTTGAAGGAGAAGAATAATGAAAAAACATAGTCTCTTATTGATCGCAATGTTGCTGTTAGGCATGTTGCTGGTTGCTTGTGGTGGTGATTCAACCCCAGAAGAGGAAGCGGCCCCAACGGAAGCGCCTGCTTCATCGGAAGAGGGAGAAGCACCAGAAGAAGAGGAACCAGCCGAAGAAGAAGAGATGGCTGAGGAAGAACCAGCTGAGGAATTACCATATGGACTTACTGCTGGCAAGCCCTATGATGGTACAGAAATTAACTTCCTCATTTGCTGCCCCACAACGCCCCAATTCGTTTCCTGGTCTGAAAGGGCAGCCGAATTCACTGAGTTGACCGGCATCACCGTGAACTTTGCTAACGAACCGTGGGGTTCTTTCCAGGAACGTATTGTCACAGAATCTATTGCCGGAACTGGGGCTTATGATGCCGTTGTTTGGTTGGATACCTGGGGACCGTCATTCATCCAAACGTTGGAACCACTAGAACCGTACATTGAACGGGATGGCATTGATTACGCTGATGATTATCCCGCGGCATTTATGGAAGCGGCCGTACTTGATGGTGTTCAATACGGTTTTCCGGTACGCACCCACGCTTTTGTCCTCCATTATCGAGAAGATGTTTTTGATGAGCTAGGGTTAGAGCCACCGGCTACCTGGGATGAGCTGCTTGAAACAGGCCGTACCATCCAGGAAAACACCGATTTGGCCGGCCACGCCAATTACTACGGTGTCGGTACAGCACAGAATTTGTTCATCTGGGCATTGCAGCTTTGGGGCAACGGCGGCGACATCTTTGACGAAGATTTCCGACCCGTCTTTAACAATGCGGCCGGGGTCGAAGCGACCGAACTGTATGCCTCATTGGCCGAAATTGGCCCCGAAGCCCAATTCTCCATTGGAGAAGGTGATGCTCGTCTCTCCGTCACCACGGGTGAATCGGCCATGATCATTGGTTGGTGGTGGTTTGCCCCCACCTTTAACGATCCCGAAGCAGCTGCCGAAGAGGTCGTTGGCAATGTCGGCCATGCGCCTGTACCCGCTTTTGAAGGTGAAGACCCGATCAGCTTTGCTTTATCAATTCCCGTTGGCATCTCTTCCTTCTCGCAAAACAAAGATGCCGCTTGGGAGTGGGTCAAATTCCTATCTCATCCCCAATCGGACAGAGAGGTAGTCACTGACAAGAGCCGACCAGAAATTGATACAGTTGTCGTCTCCCACTCATCGAACCTGGTTGATCCTGAAGTCAATGAAATCAATGGTGGGCTGCATGAATCGGCCGCGCCCGGTCTGGCTAACTCGCGCCTTATGCCGCTCATCCCCGAATGGGCAGAGGTTGCTTCCATCTTGGAAATTGCCATTAACGATATTGTCCTCGGTGCAGACATACAAGAGACGCTTGACGAGGCTGCGGCCGATGTCGAGGCTGTCATGGAACGCGCAGGCTACTACGATTAACGATTAAACAGTCGCGCAACGTTTAACGACAATAGGCGCGAATAGGCAACTATTCGCGCCTTATACTCTTTTATCTCGCACTTTAGTCATTTAAGCTCGCCGTGCCGAGTTTAAGGAAGGAGGAATCTAACGATGCAGAGAGGAAAAGTTTCGAAGTACTTTCTGATCGGGCCGACATTGCTGATTGTGTTCGCCGTGTCACTCTATCCGATGTTGTTCGCTTTCATCACGAGCTTCCGGGATTGGCGGCTGGCTCGCTCGCTGACCCCTGAAGATTTTGTCGGCTTTGAAAATTACTCGCGCGCCTTTTTGGACGAGAACTTCGTCAACGCCTTGTGGGTCACAATGCGCTATGTCGTGATCTCTGTGTCCCTTTCCATCGTTTTGGGGTTGCTGTTTGCGGTCATATTACAAAGGCGGGCCAAACTGACAACGGTTGCAAAGGTAGTGTTGGTGTTGCCGTTTGCCGTGGCGCCGGCGCTGCGAGGCCTTACGTGGCGCTTTATGCTCAATCCGCAGTACGGCGCCTTTGACAAGCTGATTGACGCCCTGTTTCCCTTTATGGCCGACATCCAGTGGTTGGCCGAACCGTTTTGGGCGCTGGTAATGATGGCGACGACCGAGGTTTGGGGTTGGTCTTCGTTGGTGGGTCTGATGTTTTTAGGTGCGCTGGGTACGATCAATCCAGAAGTGACAGAAGCCGCCGCCCTCGACGGTGCAAACGAGTGGCAGACGTTTTGGCGGGTGACCATTCCAATGATCTCGCCGATTATCCTGTTGGTGACGCTGCTGCGGATCATCTTCTCGCTCAAGGTCTTCGATCAGGTGGTAACGCTGACCGGCGGCGGCCCAGGCAACTCGACCGAGACGCTCAACTACTTCGTCTACAAGGCCGGCTTCCGCTTCTTTGACTTCGGGTATGCGTCGGCTCTCGGCTATATCTTGGTGGCGATCTTGTTTATAGCCGCCTTCTTCTACGTCAGGATGCTAATGGGAGGCGAACAAAATGCGTAAAAACAGTACCCGTAAATTGATGAAGGACCTGTTGCACACGGCAGGCGTCTTGTTCATTATCTTCTACATTATATTTCCGATCTTCTGGATCGTGATCACGGCGTTCAAGACGCGCCGCGATGCGTTTTCAACTAAGATATTCTTCACGCCGACATTTGGCAATTTCGCCAAGCTGTTTGACGGCAACCCATACGATTTCACGCCGCTGATTCGCAACAGCGTCATCATTGCGGTCACGACGGTTGTAGTAGCCGTGCCGCTGGCAGTGATGGCGGCATACGCATTCTCGCGCTATCGCTTTCGCGGCCAGAACGGCTTGCTAATCTTGGTGTTATCCGCCCAGTTTCTGCCCGCCACTGTTGTCTTGCTGCCCTACTTTATTCAGTTCCGCAACCTCGGCCTGCTCGATACTCTGCCTGGACTGATCATCCTCAACCTGGCAGGCGCGATCCCGTTCGGTATCTGGTTGGTAAAGGGGTTCATCGACTCGTTGCCAGAGGAGATCGAACAAGCGGCACTTGTCGATGGCGCTAGTGAGTTTCAAGTGCTGCGCCACATCACGATACCGCTGATCCGGCCGGGCGTTATTGTGGCGACCGTGTTCGCGTTCGTTGGCGCATGGAATGAGTTTCTATTCGCGTTTATCATGACCAGTTCGGAAAGGGCGCGACCAATGATGGTCGGCCTGTTGTCGCTGGTTGAAGTTCAGGGTGTTCCGTGGGAGCTGATGTCGGCTGCTGGCCTGATCATCATGGGGCCGATAATGGTTCTGGCGATAGTGATCCGCAAGCACTTTGTCGGCGGCTTGACGATGGGTGCTGTTAAATGATGCAATGGAGGTTTAATGCGTATATTGCATTGCCTAATCGGGCTTATATACGCAATTTGTTCCTCTGTTTAATTGTTGCCATTTGTGTATTTGGTGATTGGGAAACGGCCGTTTCCCAATCACAACCATCTAATTCAGGAGACTTTTTCATAGATGTTACAGATGTTGCCGGCATCACAGCGCGTCATGAGGCTGTTTGGGTCGGAAAGGGATTCCAGGAAGGCACCGACGATGTTGGGGGTCGGAGCTACCTGGGCGTCGGTCAAGCCTGGGGGGACTATGATAATGATGGGTGGCTGGATCTTTATGTGTCGGGTGGTCTGGCGGAGAATGTACTCTACCATAATGAGCATGACGGAACCTTCACCGTTGCTACAATTTCGGCCGAAGTTGCTCTACAGGATACGATAAGCGGCGGCTCCGTTTGGGCAGACTATGACAACGATGGGTGGCTGGATCTTTATGTAGTTGCTAAAGGGGCAAACAATCTGTTTCGCAATTTGGGAGGCACTGGTTTTGTCAATGTGACAGAATTAGCCGGAGTAGGTGATAGGGGCAACGGGCAATCGGCTGCATGGGGTGATTTTGATAACGATGGCTCTTTAGATTTATATGTTGTCAATTGGAGTTGTGCGCCCGATTGTGATCCGGTTAATTTTGCAACTCACCAGGATGTACTTTATCACAATGATGGCGATGGCACCTTTACGGATGTCTCTGGATTACTCGACTATCCCAAGCTCCTGGGGGCTGGTTTTGCCGCGAGTTTTGTAGATTACGATAATGACCGAGATTTAGACATCTACGTTATCAATGATGAATTTCAGAATCCCATCGGTAATGTTCTATTCCGAAATGATGGACCAGGCTGCGATAGCTGGTGTTGGAAAGACGTTTCGGCCGAAAGCGGAACTGATGTTGTTCTCAGCGGGATGGGAATAGCCGTTGGCGACTACAACAATGACGCCGATTTAGATTTCTATTTTTCCAACATGCTGAATGCGTTCTCTCTGCTAGACAACCAGGGCAATGGTATTTTTACCGACCGGGCTGAAGCGGCTGGCATCCATTTTGGTTGGACAAGCACTGTTGGGTGGGGGACTGGCTTCTTCGATTACGATAATGATGGTTGGCAAGATCTTTATCTAGCAACTACCGGCTTCATACAACGGGATTTGGGTCTGGCTCCGGAAGGGATGCATTTCCCTCAACCCAATTACCTTTTCCAGAATAATCGAGACGGCTCATTCTCTGATGTCTGGACAGGGCCTGATGAACCGAGTAAGGGCTTTGCCTACGCCGATTACGATAATGATGGCTGGATGGATTTTATTGTCACCAATTGGAATGAAGGCTTTCGACTTTATCGCAACATCGGGAGTGACACAATCAGCAATAATTGGCTTACGCTGGATCTCACAGGGGGTGACGCGATTAACCAGGATGCCATCGGAACACGTGTCTACATTACGACTGAAAATGACCAACGCATGATGCAGGAGGTTAGTTCTGGCTCCAGCCTGGGAGCGGGCAATGATATGCGGCTTCATTTTGGCCTGGGGCAGGCAGAGAAAGTAACTGTGGAAGTGGCTTGGCCCGATGGCGAGACGGCCGTTTTTAACAATGTAAAAGCCAATCAACTGTTGCAAATTACCTACGGCGACCAACAAACAACAGATTGGGCATCTATCCTAATTCCGGCGCTAATTGTTGCCAATCTAATAGCTATCACTATTTTCCTGGTTCTCTTTTTCCAGTTGAGTAGTCAGCAAAAAGTTATCCAAGGAAAACCTGCCACGAATTAACACAAATTTACACGAATTACAGGTTCAAAATTAGTGATAATTCGTGTAAATTCGTGGCTAATATTTTTAATAACTTTTTACCATTTACCTAAAAGCAAGGAATTATGACGAGCAAAATAGTACAAAAAAACAAACAAATAGTCTGGAACTTCTGGCAAGAATTGAATAATGTCAAACTCGACGGCGCAGCAAGCGTTGTACGAAAATTCGTTCACGAAGACATATCCTGGCATGGCCCACAGCCTATCAATGATTTGGATGGAGCGGAAGCATTGATTTCAGGATTCTGGGAACCATTACTGGAAGCCATTCCCGACCTGAATAGGACAACTGAGATTTTTATTGGAGGACATCGCCATTGGGTCGGCGCCATCGGCTATTTTAGCGGCACGTTTGCTAACGACTGGCTGGGTATTCCGGCTACAGGCCGGGAGATAACCATCCGCTTTGGAGAGTTATCTGCGGTCTATGATGGAAAGGTCGGGCTGACCTACATTATTCCCGACGTGCTGGATGTGATCCGCCAGGCAGGGTATCAGGTACTAGCCCCCAGCCACGGTAGAGAAGGTATGGTAACGGGGCCGATGACGGGCGATGGCGTCCTACTACCAACGGAGGCTGATGAAGATGACGGCTGGACACTGGAGCTGGCCAAAATCATGTGCGAGAATTCAACGGATCCTACCCACTGGGATGCTGACCGAATGCGGTGGTATGGACCAAGCGGCATCGGAACCTGTTGCGGCATGGAAGAGTATAGAGCAAATCATGCCAAACCTTTTGACCACGCTTTTCCAGAATTCGGCATTGTTTTCAGTGGACAGCATGTCGCCGAAGTGAGTGAGGGAAACTACGCTGGCTGGGTGGGTTGGCCCAGCATCCGTACCTATCATACCGGTGAGTACCTGGGCATTCCGCCATCCGGCAAGGGGGCCGAGTGGCGGCTGATGGATTTCTACAGACGAGAAGGCAACTTGGTCGTCGAGAACTGGATACCTGTTGACATGGTTCACCTGGCTCTGACAATGGGCGTTGATGTTTTTGCAAGGTTGCGGAATCAGGTCAATCAGGCTGGCTCAGCACCGTCCTAAAGCGCTCGAATATTTCTCGAAGGAGTTTTCATCATGGGCATGGAAAATTTTTCCCCCGAATTTCAAACGCCAGAACAGTACATCATCGACATTACCTATAAAATTTGGGAAATGCGCGGCGTGGGGCGCATAAATGATTGGTATGCCGCCGATACCCCAGTCCGCCGGGTACACGGCGTCACTAACACAGTAGAAGCGGTTATTCTTCACACGCTGGAAGCCATGTCCGAATTCCCGGACGAAGAAGCGCTGGCTGAAGATGTCATTATTGGCGATAAGGCCAGCGGTTTCCTTTCGTCCCATCGGGTTCGTTCGCAAGCCACCCATTTGGCCGATGGCTATTTTGGGCCGGCCACCAATCGCTTTGTCAGCAATTTAACTATCGCCGACTGCCTCTGTCGGGATAATAGGGTCGTAGAAGAGTGGCTGGTCAGCGATGGGGCCGGTATGGCACGCCAGCTAGGGCTTGACCCTGTAGCCTTTGGTAATAAGCTGGGACAGCAAAATCCCGAAGCCTACACCATCGGTCACGATGCGATGCGCCAGCGCTGGTCGGACTCAGAAGGATTTACTATTGTGGGCGATAATACCGTTGCCAACGGCATCATCGACACCTATGCTGCCATTTGGAATGATAAAAATCTCAATGTAATGGATGAAAAGTATGACCGCGCTATGCGTTTTGAAGGGCCAAATGGTCACTTGTGTTACGGCCGTACCCGCACAGGAAACTGGTTGTACACAGTATTGGCCTCGATTCCAGACGGCCGTTACGAACCCCATCATCTCATCGTTCGCCAACAACCGGATAGCCCAATCAGGGTGGCTTTGCGCTGGTCATACTGCGGCACACACAGCGGCCTCGGCCGTTATGGAACACCTACCAATGTCCCCGTCGCTTTGCTCGGCATATCCCATTTTGAACTTCGAGATGGTTTGATTGCCAATGAATGGTTGGTGATGGATGAAACGGCCGTCTATGCTCAAATCGCTGCTTATCAAGTAAACGGTAAATAATCTTTGGAATAAAACCAGCCACGAATTAACACAAATTTTCACGAATTATAGGCAAAAATTAGTGCTAATTCGTGTCAATTCGTGGTTAATATTTTGGAAAAATTTCTACCGTTCACTCAACAAATATAGAGAGGTTGAAAATTAAGATGGGAATGCAAAATTTCTCAACAGAATTTGAAACACCGGAACAGTACATCATTGACATCACCTACAAAATATGGGAAGAACAGGGCGTAGGACGGATCTATGAATGGTATGCTGAAGATTGTCCTGTCCGCTCCCCCAGCGGTGTTAGCAACTCAGTTGAAAAGGTCGTGGCGACTACGCTATCGTCCATGCACATCTTTCCAAATCGGGAGCTTTTGGCTGAAGATGTCATCATAGGCGACAAATCTAGCGGTTTTTATTCATCCCACCGGGTGCGTACAGTCGGAATACATGCGGGAGATGGTTATTTGGGGCCGGCTACAAACCGACCAATCACCACCCTGGCTATCGCTGATTGTCTATGTCGGGACAATCAGGTCGTAGAGGAATGGGTATTGGGAGACCAGGCCAAAACTGCCCGCCAATTGGGGCTTGATCCGGTCGCTTTCGGTAAAAAAATGGGGAGAGATAATCCTGAGGGTTATACCATTGGCAATCAAGCCATGCGCCAACGTTGGGCCGACCCAAATGGATTGACAACTATTGGTGATGGAGCCACCGTCAACCGTATCGTTGATACGTATGGCTCGATATGGAACGACAAAAACTTGAATATCATGGATGAGAGCTATGATAGAGCAGTGCGATTTGAAGGGCCTGGAAATCTTCAATACGGCCGAATTCGCACCGCCAATGTTTTTAACAGTATCCTGGCCTCGATTCCAGACGGCCGATTTGAACCCCACCATCTCATCGTTCGCCAACAATCGGAAAGCCCAATCAGGGTGGCCTTACGCTGGTCTTATTGTGGTACTCACAGCGGCTACGGCCGTTATGGAACACCAACCAATTCACCTATCGCCATTCTTGGCATCTCTCACTTTGAACTACGAGATGGCCTTATTCTGAATGAATGGTTGGTTTTTGATGAAACAGCAATCTATGCTCAGATAGCAGCCTATCAAAAAACATTGGAGGATTAAACAAATGGGAATGCAAAATTTTGCACCTGAATTCAAAACACCAGAACAGTATATTATCGATATTACCTACATCATTTGGGAAGAAGGCGATGTCGGCCGTATTCGAGATTGGTATACAGAAATCTGCCCCGTTCGCTCGCCTCACCGCGTTATGGATACAGTTGAAGAGGTTGTGGACGAGACGCTGGAAAGTATGCATGTTTATTCTAATCGTCGCCCCCTTGCTGATGATGTCATTATTGGCGACTATCCCCGCGGTTTTTATTCGTCTCATCGGGTCCGTTCGGTTGGCTTGCACACGGGCGATGGCGCTATGGGGAAGGCCACAAATCGGCCGTACAAAGCCCTGGGCATTGCCGACTGCCTTTGTCGTGACAACCGGATTGTGGAGGAGTGGAAACTGCGCGACCATGCCGGATTTGTCCGCCAGTTTGGACTCGATCCGGTTGAATACGGACGGTCATTGGGTACAAAAAACCCTGAAGCCTACGTCATCGGTAATGAAGGGATGCGTCACCGCTGGATTGATGCGAATGGGTTAACTATCATCGGCGACGAAACCATTGCTAACCGAATTATTGATACCTACGACGCCCTCTGGAACGGCAAAAACCTGAATATGTTGAACGAACGTTATTGGCGGGCAGTGCGCTTTGAAGGGCCGGATAATCATCTTAGTTATGGCCCTGAACCTGTTAATAATCTTTACGCAGGCATATTGGCTTCTGTTCCAGACGGCCGATTTGATCCACACCATGTCATTGTCCGGCAACAGACTGACCGGGCAGTTCGCATTGCCCTGCGCTGGTCATATTGTGGCACAAACAGCGGAACGGGGCGGTATGGGACAGCAACGGATACCCCGTTGGCAATTCTTGGCATCTCCCATTTTGAACTGCTGGACGGCCAGATTTCGAGTGAATGGTTGGTGATAGATGAAACGGCCGTTCACGCCCAACTGGCAGCGTATGCCCTAACATAAAAGGCTCTTTGGGAATTCATGGGGTGTAGGGGCGAACCCTTGTGGTCGCCCGGTGTGGGCGGGTACAAGACCACGCCCCTACAAATCAAAACTCCGCGAAATCCGAAAGACCCACATAAAAGTAAGTTTTCGAGAGTTGGAGAAGATAAAATGAAATATAAAATGTTAAAAGAAGAGGTGCCGGTTACAACGGCCGATATGCGCCAACTACAAGACACCGTGCAAGAAATACTTGGTCAGGTGAAAGATGAAGGGGATGCAGCCCTACGTTTCTATTCAGAAAAGTTCGATAATTTTTCGCCTGAGTCCTTTTTGGTTTCGCCAGAGGAGGCGGCCCAGGCCAAAGATGAACTCCCTCCAGCGGTGGTGGAAGAGCTTGATTTCGCCATCCATCAAGTTGGCTTGTTCGCCCAGGCCCAGAGAGAGAGCATGGCTGAATTTGATAAGGAGATAGCTCCAGGGATGCGAATGGGCCAACGTATTGTCCCTGTGGAATCGGCTGGCTGTTATGTCCCGGCCGGACGCTATCCTTGTCTGACTTCGGCCGTTATGTCCGTCATGCCAGCCAAAATAGCCGGGGTGAAGCGCATCGTAGCCTGTAGCCCACCAGGCCCAGGGGGACAGATAAATCCCGGCATTCTATATACGATGTGGAAAATGGGCGTTGATGAAATTTACTGTTTAGGCGGCGTTCAGGCCATCGGCGCGATGGCCTACGGGACTGATACGATTAGTCCCGTAGATATGGTCGTCGGCCCAGGCAACCAGTATGTAGCCGAGGCCAAACGTCAAATATTCGGCACCGTCGGTATTGATTTTCTGGCCGGGCCGAGCGAATGTCTGGTGCTGGCCGACGAAACCGGGCGAGCGGAATACATTGCGGCCGATCTCATAGCCCAATGTGAACATGACCCCAACGCTCGCGGCTGTCTTGTGACCACCTCCGAGACGGTCGCCCAAGAAACCCTGGTAGAAATCGAACGCCAGTTGAGAGAACGTACCACTGAGGAGGTAGCCCGCGCCTCCTGGGAGAACAAAGGCAGCGTCGCCCTGGTTGAAACAATCGAAGATGCGGCCCATTATGCCAACGAATATGCGCCGGAGCATCTGGAAATTCATACCAGCAACCCCAGAGAGGTACTGCCCCTACTGAAAAACTATGGTTCGCTCTTTCTTGGCGAAACAACACCGGAAGTTTACGCGGACAAGATTGCTGGGCCTAATCATATTCTGCCAACGGGCGCAGCCGCCCGCTACACCGGTGGCTTATGGGTGGGCATGTTCCTGAAGGTTATTACCCATATGGAGGTTGACGACGACGCCTCTATAGAACTCGCTAAATATACCGTTGACCAATCCACTTATGAAGGCATGGATGCCCATCGTCATGCGGCGGCTATCCGTTTGCGAGATATGGCAGGCTAACGATGACACGATTACTGGGGATTGCTGCCGCCCAGGTGAAACCGATTAGTCACAACCCCCAACAATCAATCGCCAAGTTGGAGGCGGTCACGCAGGGCATCGTTAAAACCATTCCCTGGGTGGATTTAATTTGCTTTCCCGAACTTTTTGTCACCGGACTGGATCAGTTCGTAGACAATTCAGATGGGCCATCCATTAAGGCATTGGCGGAGACGGTTCCAGGGCCGTTGACCGAACGTTTTCAGTCGTTGGCGCGTCGTGTTGGCCGTTGGCTCGTTCCCGGCTCTTTTTTTGAACGAGACGGTAAGCATATCTATAACACCAGCGTCGTCTTTTCGCCGGATGGGGAGATGGTTGCCCATTATCGCAAACTATATCCCTGGCAGCCTCAGGAGACGACCAGGCCAGGGAATCGTGGTTTTTGCGTTTGGGATATCCCTGGAGTCGGCCGTTTAGGACTCTGCATCTGTTACGATATGTGGTTTCCTGAAGTCGCCCGCTCCTTAGCCTGGCTGGGAGCCGAAGTTATCTTACATCCTAGTATGACTTCAACCTCAGACCGGGAGGTGGAGACAGCCATCGCCCGTGCCAACGCCATTTTCAACCAGTGCTTCTTTGTTGACGTCAATATCGTTGGCAGTTATGGCGGCGGACGCTCCCAAATCGTTGACCCCGACGGAACAGTCCTCCAATTGGCAACGGAACACGAGTCTATTCTGACCCATATGCTCGACCTGGATCATGTCACCCGGTCTCGCAATCTGGGAACATTAGGGCTGGCCCAAACATGGAAGACCTTCCGAGATATTCCGATGGAATTCCCGCCCTATTCTACGACGGCCGCAGACAGTCCCCTGTTGTCAAGCCTGGGCAAGCCCGGCTATCCGAAAGATTTACGCCAAACAAAGGAAAAGATTGATTAATGGGCATGGAAAACTTTTCTCCCGAATTTGAATCGCCAGAACATTATATCCACGATATTACTTACCGGATTTGGGAGGAGCGCGGTGCGGGTCGTATCCATGATTGGTATGCGGCCGATTGCCAGGTCTATACCCCATTGGGCGTGTCTGTCTCGGCCGAAGCGGTGGTACACCATACATTGGCAACAATGCATGAGTTTCCAGACCGCGAAATTTTTGGGGAAGATGTGATTATTGGCGATAAGGGTTATGGATTCTTTTCGTCGGAGCGCGGCCGTTCGGTCGCCCACCATGCAGGAGATGGTGTTTTTGGCAAAGCAACAGGGCGCAACATCACGATGTTGGCGATTGCTGATTGTTTGTGTCGTGATAACCAAATTGTAGCGGAATGGCTGGTGCGTGATTCGGTACGAACTTGTCTGGCATTGGGGCATAGCCCTATAAAATTTGGTCGGCGGCAGGCGATGAAAAAACCAGAGGCATTTACGATTGGCAATGAAGCAATGCGTAAACGCTGGTCAGACCCAGATGGGCTTGTCATATTGGGGAATGCAGTTATTGCCAACCAGCTTATTGATAGCTACGATGCCATGTGGAACGGTAAAATCTTGCACGGAATGGCAGAGCATTATGATCGGGCAGTTCGTTTTGAGGGGCCGTCTGGTCATCTTTGTTATGGGCGGGTGCGAACCGGTGATGTTTTTACCAGCATACTATCATCCATTCCAGACGGCCGTTTTGAACCCCATCACGTCATCGTCCAGCAAGAGACCGACAAGCCAGTTCGCATTGCATTGAGATGGTCATATTGCGGAACGCACAGTGGAAACGGCCGTTACGGGCAGCCAAGTGGGTGTCCAATAGCATTACTCGGCATCTCTCACTTTGAACTACGGGATGGCCTAATTTTGAATGAGTGGTTGGTCGTTGATGAGACGGCCGTTTACGCTCAAATAACAGCATATCAACAGCAGTAAGGTATAGGAAAAATCGTGCCAAGAAAAAACGAAAAAGAAAAACAATCTGAAAAAGAAGAACTGGCTCTCTCTGTTGGTCACAGAGATGTTAGTCAATTAATGGCTCCCGGTTCGGCTAAAAATCAGTCAATGGCTGGTTTTGATGAGGAGTATGTGGACATTGTTGATTATATTGTACGGACGACCCATAAGATTTGGGAGGAGGGTGGCATCGGCCGTATTTATGACCATTATCGCCACAACGCTATCATTCACACATCGGATGGGATGACATACGGCCGTGATAAGGTCATCGCCGACTCCATCAAAACAATGGCCGCCTTTCCCAATATTCGACTCTATGCCGATGACGTCATCTGGTCTGGTAATGACAAAGATGGTTTTCACTCCTCCCACCGCATCACCTGGGTTGGCCACAATACCGGCTACAGTATCTATGGGCCGCCAACCGGGCGCAAAGTCGTCCGGCAGGGCGTGGCTCACTGTTACGTTTATGAAAACCGCGTTGTGGAGGAGTGGATTTGCCGCGATGAACTGGCCCTGGTTCGGCAGTTGGGTTTTAATGAGATTGAGTTAGCCAAAAAGATGGCGGCCCGGGATGCGGCTGGCGGGGCTAAAATGGACCCTTATGGCAAAGGGGAGGTAGCCCGGCTGCAAGGACAAACCACTCCCCCGCCAATGCCAGCCCAGCCTGATGATATGGACGACATTGAATATTTCGTTCGCAAGGCTATACACGAGATTTGGAATTGGCGGCTGTTTAATAAGATTGACGACTATTACGTGGTCAACTACAAGTGCCGAACTTCTTCCAACCGGCAGCTATATGGCCGGGGAGAAATGAAAGCCTACGTATTGGGATTGTTGGCGGCGTTTGGCGATGCGGCCGTAACAGTAGACCATGTTTGTTGGATTCCCAACGAACCCGATGGCTATCGGGTGGCGACTCGCTGGCTGCTGCAAGGCACTCACGATGGGCCTGGCGTCTATGGTGAACCAACCGGCAAGCGCATCCATCTATGGGGTATCAGCCATCACCTAATCCAAAACAATAAGTTCGTCCAGGAACACACCGTATTTGATGAATTTGCACTCCTCAAGCAAATCTATGCCCCGGATGAAACCGTTAGAACTGAGAATATAGCAAGCTGAAAAATATAGGAGGATAATAAATGGCAACTCGAAAGAAGGGAGAAGAAAAAGTAAATTCAGCTTCCGATGATAGCATTGGAAGACTGCCTGATGGCGAGCGGCGGCGAATGTCAACCGACTTCTCCATCTCTCTGGCAACGGCGGGCGGCACTGACCGGCTGCTGCTCAATCCCGGAACGGAACGCCGCCAATCCATGCGGGGCTTTGAAGATACCTATGTTGACATTATTGATTACATTGTCCGCATCACCCACCGTATCTGGGAAGAGAAGGATATTGGCTACATTTATGACACCTACAAGCACAATTCCAGGGTTAGAGATGGAGCTGGCTTGCAATACGGCCGAGATAAAATCGTCGCCGATACCGTACACACCATCAACGCCTTCCCAAACATCCGCCTCTATGCGGATGAGGTCGTCTGGGCCGGTGATGACGAAGTTGGTTTTCATACTTCCCATCGGGCGGTCATCAAGGGCAAAAATACCGGTTATAGTCGCTATGGGCCGCCAACCGGCCGTTCCATGGAAGTGTGGTGCCTTGCCAATTGTGTTGCCCTGGAAAATGAAATATTTGAGGAATGGGTCTTATATGACTATGCCCACCTGGTCCGCCAGCTTGGATTTGACCTGGAGGAAAAAGCCAGGGAGTTCGGCAACCAGAAAGCTGACTCTGAACATCAAGACCCCCGTTTTGGCGAACCGGAGCGTCTGCCAGGACAGGGCAAACCGCCATATCTTTCCTATCAGCCAGGGGAGGCGTTGGATGTTACGGACTTTTTGCATACAACACATCATAATATTTGGAACCGGCGTATGTTAGGGGAAGTGCGTCAATCCCATGCCCCGTCGATACACGTAACGGCATCGAACGGCCGTCGGCTCTACGGTCGAGGCGATTACCAATCATTCGTTCTATCTATCCTGGCGATGTTTCCTGATTTAGCCTTCCAAATAGATGACCTTTATTGGATGGGTAACGATAAGGATGACTATATCACCGCTATGCGCTGGAGCATAACCGGCGCTCACCAGGGTTGGGGCATCTATGGCCCGCCAACTGGCCGTCCTGTTAATATTTGGGGCATCACCCAGCATCATATTCGAAATGGTAAAATTATTGAAGAATGGATGCAGTTCAATGAGTTTGAGGTTATGCAGCAAATATACCGTGATTGAGTTTCTTCAAACCGCCTCGCCGGAGGATGTTGGTCTGTCCGCGAAACAGCTTGCGCGGCTAGATCATGTTTTACAAGGGTATATTGACCGGCAGGAACTGGCAGGCATTGTCACATTAGTTGCCCGCTTTGGTCAGATAGTCCACTCGGCCCAGTTTGGTTTTATGGATATAGTTGGAAAACGGCCGATGATGCCAGATACTATCTTTCGTATCGCTTCTATGGCCAAACCCATTACCAGCGTGGCAGCCATGATGCTATTTGAACGAGGTCATTTTTCGTTATCTGACCCTATAGCAAATTTTATTCCAGAATTCAAAGAGGTAGTTGTTTTTGGCGGAGAAAAGGACGGCCGAATAGAATGGCAAACACCTCATACAGAAATTACCTTTCATCACCTGTTAACGCATACCTCAGGATTAGGTTATCCCGAAAGTTATAACAAAACAGTAGCCGCATTATATAAAGCGGCCGATCCTAACGGGAGTAAATCTTTAGCAGAACTAACGAATAAGCTAGCCAGATTGCCCCTTTATTGTCAACCCGGTAGCCAATGGCACTATGGTTACTCCCATGATGTTATGGCGCGGTTGGTAGAAATTATTTCCGGTCGTGATTATGGAGAATATTTAGAAGAAGAGATTTTTAGGCCGCTTGGCATGGTCGACACAGCTTATTATGTACCTGAAGAAAAAATAAATCGCCTCGCCAGCCTTTACCAGAAAGATGATTTTGGAAACTTTGATGAAGTAAAAATCACGAACACTATTTCACCGCCCGGACTAAAGCCTGGCGGTCACGGGCTTTTCTCGACGGCCCCAGATTATTTGCGTTTCGCCCAAATGATGGCCAATGGCGGTCACTTGGATGCTGTACGACTTATAAGTCCAGACAGCGTTGAATTAATGACAACCAACCATCTTTCAGCGGAATTACTACCGATGCAGTTCTCACCGGATGATATGATTAATGGCCAGGGTTACGGATTTGGATTTGGTATTGTAATGGATCCGAACGATAGTGACTTTCAAGAATGTGAAGGCAGTTACCATTGGAATGGAGCTTTTGGTACAACATTTTTAGTCGTTCCCCAGTCAAATCTTATTGGCATACTCATGACACAGACAATTTCCCCAGGCTTGCCTCCGTTTCGGAAACAGTTCAGGTCATTAGTTTATGAGACAATCACAAATTAAGCATTCAAAACTACCATCGGAATGGCCAGATAAATTGTTAGACCATATCCAACACCAGGTTAGGGTTGACGGCCGTACCGTTGTCGTTCTTGATGATGACCCAACAGGCACCCAAACCGTTGCGAATATTCCGGTCTTGACTGAATGGTCGGTGGCTGCTCTGAAAGCGGAAATTATCGGCGATTATCCCGCTTTCTACATTCTCACCAATACCCGAAGCTTCCCTGAAGCCCAGGCTGTTCAAATAAACCAGGAAATCGGACAAAATCTTGTGGCTGCCAGCCATCAAACTGGGCGTGATTTTGTTGTTGTCAGCCGCAGCGACTCCACTCTGCGCGGCCATTTTCCTGCAGAGCCGGACGCTTTGGCTGCCGCTTTTCAACAACCGTTTGATGGCTGTCTCATCATCCCCTGTTTTCTAGAGGGCGGCCGATTTACTATCAACGATATTCACTATGTCCAGGAAGGGGATCGTCTCATTCCGGCAGCCGAAACGCCATTTGCGAAGGACAGCGTGTTTGGCTATCGGTCTTCCAATTTGAAAGATTGGGTTGCTGAAAAGAGTAACGGCCGAATCCAGGCCAAGGATGTTTTGTCTATTTCACTTGATGATATTCGTCAAGGCGGCCCGGAAGCTGTTAAGAGGCAGTTGAGCCAGGTCAATGGACAATATGTTATTGTCAATGCCCTCACCAAGCGGGATTTAGAGGTGTTTACTTACGGCCTGCTCTTGGCGGAGGCGGCAGGCAAACGGTTTCTCTACCGCACGGCCGCTTCCTTTGTCCAGGTTCGGGCCGGTTTGGCGCCAACACCGCTCCTAACGACCGAGCAACTCAAATTGCCCGCCAATGGCGGTGGATTAATCGTGGCCGGTTCCTATGTGCCGAAAACCACACGACAAATTGAACGGTTGCTGGCAGACACGGCCGTTCACACCATAGCGGTTGAAGTTGATGCTTTGCTGGAAAAATCTGCTCGACAGATGGAGATAGCTCGCGTGACCGCTTCAATGAATTCAGCACTCGCTAAAAGCCAGGATGTTGCGATTTATACCAGCCGTAAGCTGGTGAAGGGACAAGGCCGCACGAGCCTTGATATTGGTCAACAAATATCTACTGGATTAGTCCAAATCATTCAAAACCTCACCGAACGTCCCCGCTACATCGTTGCCAAAGGTGGTATCACCTCCAGTGATATTGCTACTAAAGCCTTGAATGTGCGTCGGGCTGTGGTTGCAGGACAGATTTTACCTGGCGTTCCGGTTTGGAAGTTAGATAACGATAGCTGTTACCCTGGACTGGCCTATGTCGTCTTTCCGGGAAATGTTGGTGGAGATGATGCCCTGGTTCAACTCTTGAGGAAATTGACAAATGAGTGCTGACCGAAGCCAGGTTAAATATTCGGCAGTTGAACAATTCCAAAGCGCTCGCTTGCGGGGCAAGCTGGAGCAAATCGGCGCTGCTTTGACAGGAAAAACGGCCGATTTATTCTCTTATGATGAGGTCCGCGATAAGGTTCATGCCATCGAGACAAACAAACGCGAATTAAAATCAATTCCCTTGGACAGCATCGTTGGCAGTGTCGGCCGTTATAAAGACTTCACTCGTAGCTTCCTCCCTCTTATAGAAGGAGATGAGTTCCGCTGGGCGCGGGTACACAGCCTCACGACCAGCCTCGAAGGGTTGCCGCCAATTGAAGTTTACCAGATAGGCGAGGTCTATTTTGTACGTGACGGCAACCATCGTGTTTCGGTCGCCCGTGACCTGGGAGCGAAACAAATTGAAGCTTATGTGACCCAGGTTAAAGCCGATGTACCATTGGAATCAGGAATAACACCTGATGATCTAATTATTAAGGAGCGCTATGCTCATTTTCTTGACCAAACTGAACTTAAAGGCACATTTCCCGACCTCGATTTAAGTATGAGTGCTGCCGGAAATTACCGCGTTTTAGAGCAGCGAATTAGCGTACACCAACAGTGGTTGATAGAACAGAGGGACGAAGATGTTTCCTTTGAGGAAGCGGCCGTTCACTGGTATCAATCTATATACTGGCCGGTCATTCAAGCCATGCGGGAGCGGGGTATCATGCGCGATTTTCCTGGACGGACTGAAACCGATTTGTATGTCTGGGTCGAAAAACATCGGCGAGAATTGGCCGAACAGTTAAATTGGTCAATTGATGCCAGGACGGCCGTGCTAGACCTGGCCGACAGACAACTCAATACGCCCGGCGAGGCGCTACAGCAGTTTGGTGAGAGGCTCCGAGACGCCCTGACCCCTGCCGCTTTTGAGAAAGGCCCAGTAGTGGGTGAATGGCGAGAATCGTGGCTGGCTACCTACCGGGAAGACCGCCTTTTTAGCCATGTCGTTGTTGCTATTGATGGGCAGGATGCTGGCTGGTATGCCTTAGAACAGGCGATGGTGGTTGCCCGTCGTGAGGAAGGCAAGATTTTCGGTCTGCATATCGTTCAAACACCAGGTGACGTGGATGGTGAGCCAGCCTTGTCGGTGAAAGCTGAATTTGAGCGGCGTTGTAACGAGGCTGCTATTCCTGGTGAATTAGCAATTACAACCGGCCCAGTTGTGGACACCATCTGTTATCGCGCCCAATGGGCAGACCTGGTTGTGGTTAGCCTGAGCCATCCACCCGGCCCACAGCCTATAGACCGGTTAGGCTCGAAGATTAGCCAACTACTGCGACGTTGCCCCCGCCCGGTACTGGCTGTGCCAACTGTCCACTCAGCATTAAATCGTATCTTGCTAGCTTATGACGGTAGCCCCAAAGCGGATGAAGCTTTATATGTCTCGTCTTATCTGGCAGCGCAATGGCAAATTCCTTTATTCATTGTAGTCGCTTTGGGGAAAAAGGTAACGGCCGAAACGGCCGAACAGGTTCGAGCTTATGTTGACGATAGGGATATTGAAGCTCATTACATTGTCAAAAAAGGTAAAGCTGCTCAATTAATTCTAAAATCCGCCAATGAATTTGATTGTGGTTTGATAATAATGGGTGGGTATGGGCTTAATGCCGTTATCGAAATCGCAGTTGGGAGTACTGTAGATAAAGTGTTAAGAACCCGTAACCGACCGATACTAATTTGTAGATAATCCGGTCTAGAATTGTTGACTTTGACAAGATAGTGACAAAAAAGGAGTTGTAATGAGGTCAAATAAGTTGAAAATACTTTGGGAAAAAGGGCAAACGGCCTTCAATGGTTGGCTCCATATTCCTAGCTCGTGGTCGGCCGAGGTGATGGCCCATGTCGGCTGGGACAGCGTAACAGTCGATTTGCAGCATGGATTGGCCGATTACCAGGATGCTTTGACCATGTTTCAAGCCATCGCCACTACCGACGCCGTTCCCCTGGCCAGAGCGACCTGGAACGACCCGGCCCAAATTATGCGCCTGCTCGACGCCGGGGCATACGGCATCATCTGTCCCATGATTAACAATAGGGCCGAAGCCGAAGCCTTTGTCGGCGCTTGTCGCTACCCGCCCCTCGGTTATCGTAGTCTTGGCCCGACCCGTGCTCGACTCTATGCTGGAGTAGATTACGTCCAATTCGCCAATGAGACGATAATCACTTTTGCAATGGTAGAAACACAGGAGGCATTAGATAACCTTACTGAAATTCTAACAACCCCCGGGTTAGATGGTGTTTTTGTTGGCCCGGTTGACTTGGGCTTTTCATTGACGGGTCAGACCGGCATTGAGACGAGCCATCCCAAACTGGCTGCTGCACTTAGCAGGATAGTGGACGAGACCAGGGCAAACGGCCGAATTGCCGGAATTTGGGTTCCCACCCCTGCTGCTGGGCAGAAAATGAGACAGCTAGGCTATCAACTTATCACCCTATCCTCCGATTCCCGCCTGCTTGCCGCCGCCGCTCAGGAAGCAATTCAATTGATCAAGGAAATGCCTGACACTTAATATTGAAGGAGGTATTTGGCAACCGGTAAAGTGCTTGGCGCATTAACAGCATATTCAATTGTGATAGAATCAAGCGATTTAGGAAAATTTGTGGCCGGAGAGTGAAATTTTCTGACCAGAATTTGTTTATAGTAGAGATTAAAGGAAGCTATGGATACAAAAACTCGCTGTGAATGGTGTGTTGGGGATTCTTTAATGGAGCAGTACCATGATGAGGAGTGGGGCGTGCCGATTTATGATGATAAGAGGTTGTTTGCGAAATTGATTTTGGATGGGGCGCAGGCGGGATTAAGTTGGCGAACGATTTTGTATAAGCGGGACAATTATTATGCTGCTTTTGATGGGCTGGACCCGGAAAAGATTGCGCTTTATGATGAGGTGAAGATTGTAGAACTGCTGCAAAATCCGGGGATTGTGCGGAATAAGTTGAAGGTAAATTCGGCCGTTAAAAACGCCAAAGGCTATCTAATAATCAAGGAAGAACACGGCTCTTTCAGCGATTATCTGTGGCAGTTTGTAGGTGGGACGCCGATTCAGAATTCTTGGGAGAAGATGGGAGAGGTGCCGGCAGAAACGGCCGAATCTCGCGCCATGAGCAAAGCCCTGAAAAAGTATGGGTTCAACTTTGTTGGCCCAACCATTTGCTATGCCTTTATGCAGGCAGTTGGGATGGTGAATGATCATGTTGTTGATTGTTTCCGGTATGAGCCATTAATAAGCACTGTTGAAGCAGATTAGATGTATTAGATATTGACTTCTGCATCAGAACTTAAAGAGCTATGGAAGGAAACTGGAGCGGGGAAGCATAGTCAGTTTTGGCCATTAATTTACGAAATAGGTGGTGATATGATTAAGATACGAGATTTAGATTGGCCGAAATGTTTTAACGTCAGGGATTTAGGTGGCTTACCGTTGGCAGATGGTGGTGAGACAAAGTGGGGGGTGGTCATTCGTTCTGATATTTTGAGTCGTTTAACGGATGAGGGACGGCGAGCGATGCTGGATTATGGGGTACGGACAGTGATCGATTTGCGGGGGCCAAAGGAGGTGCAGAAGTACCCTTATGATTTTGGTGGTGAAACGGCCGAATCTATTGGACTTACCTACAAGAACATGCCCCTGGAGCATTTTTACCCGCATGTTGGCGAATTGATCATGCAGGCCAAATCGCGGGGAGAAGTGTATTGTATTATCTTAGACCATTATTCAGATTTAATAGCTGAAGTACTACGAGCTATTATGAATGCTGTGCCGGGTGGGGTGGTGATTCATTGTCATGCTGGGAAGGATCGAACGGGAACTATTTCGGCGCTGCTGCTGCGGTTGGCAGGCGTTCCGAATGAAGTAGTTGCGGCCGATTATGCGGAAAGCCAGGAACGATTGTGGCCGCTGTATGAGAAGATTGTGGAAGAGGCAGGTGGTGAGGACAAGGTTGGTTTTTGGGCCAAGCCGACCGTTACTGATGAGATGATGCTGATGATGCTAAACCATGTCGATGAGAAGTATGGTGGGGTAGCTGGGTATTTAAAAACGGCCGGATTATCAACAGTAGAAATTGAACAACTCAGAAATATTCTGGCTTAAGGCGCTATCGTGACCGCTGAACATTTGTGCTATAATTTTTTCTGACCACTATTTTCATTTTAAGGAGAATAATTGATGAATATAAATCCTGAAGTAGAAAAACTGTTGGAAGAGAAGAACCATCCATTGGATGCTGAGATTCGGCGGGTCAGGGAGATAATTTTAACGGCCGATGACCGGGTGACAGAGGCAGTTAAATGGAAAAGCCCAACCTTCATTTATAAGGGTAATATTGCTTCCTATTTTATGAATGCCAAGAAGCATGTCTCGTTGATGTTCCATAAAGGGGCTACGATAAAGGATGATTCGGGGCTGTTAGAAGGGGATGGAAAAGAGGCTAGATCCGCCAAATTTTACAGCCTGGAGGATATTGAAAACAAGAAAGCTGATCTTGAAGGGGTTGTCAAAGCGTGGATTAGGATGCAAGATGGCAGTAGCACTTGACATTAAGAGTCGATGGGTTGTTATGGTAGAATTGGGAATGGATTTCAGATAAGATACAGTATTAGATTGAGGTTCAAGTTAGATGGATGTCCCCAAATTGGAAGATATTAAGGAAATTGCGATTCCAGCCTGTGACGAATTTGATGTAAAGCGGTTGGATTTGTTTGGTTCGCTTGCGATTGGAGGGGGAAGGCCAGATAGTGACATCGATTTGCTTGTCGAATTTAATGATCCTGATCTACAAGCTTCAAAAAGATTTTTTGGTTTGCTTCATTACTTAGAGGATGCTTTTAGGCGAGAAGTTGATTTGCTTACTACTAATTCCCTTAGTAACCCCTATTTTCGAGACAAAGTCCTTCAAGAAAGGATAACCATTTATGAAAGATGAAATTTCTAAGTATCTTTATGATATTAGGGAGGCCGCTGAGGCTATCATCCGATTTGTAGCTGATAAAAGCTTTGAAGATTATCGTCAAAATGAGATGCTCCGAAGTGCTGTTGAACGCAAATTTGAGATAATTGGTGAAGCCTTAAATCGGATTAAGAAAGTTGATCAATCTGTTCTTAGTCAGATTAGGGAGCAACGCAAAATTATTTCATTTAGGAATATTTTAATACATGGCTATGACAATATAGATGACCGGATTGTGTGGGGAATTATCATAGAAGACTTGGATAACTTGTTGAAAGATACTAAGGCTCTGATTTGAAGCCTAAAACAAATTATTATCGCGTTAATATGAGCGAAATTTATTAATGAAGGTAGGCGTTAATGTAGCAATCTTCAGGGACAGGGAGATTCTTTTGACCAAACGACAGGATTTTGGCGTTTGGTGCCTGCCAGGTGGGGGTGTTGATGAGGGCGAGGCGATTGCGGATGCGGCCGTTCGAGAAGCGGTTGAAGAAACCGGAATTGAAGTACGATTGACCCGAATGGTCGGAATTTACAATATGCCCACTGCCAATGCCTGGGCCAACCTAATTGTGCTATTTGTCGGTGAGGTAATTGGAGGTGCGTTGAAGGCTCAAGATGGTGAGGTGGTGGATATGGCCTATTTTCCGATTGATGACATTCCAGACAATCTTCTCTGGGGGCATAGACAGCGTATTCAAGATGCCTTAGATGGTATTGGTGGCAGTTCGGTTTGGCGGCAGCAAGTGCCTTATGATGAGGTTGAAAATCGACAAGAACTATACGATTTAGTGGCGGAGTCCGGGTTAACGGGGGAAGAATTTTATGTCCAGCACTTTGGCTGGGATGAGCCTGTCGATAATAGGCGAGAAGTTTAATATTGTTATGAGTGAAGATCATTTAGAACAATAGCGATTCGGATTTTGAACAAATAGTGAGTGACTGATGGCTGATGAAAACCAATATCAATGGACTGAACCTGGCTGGTTGGCAGAGGTTGAACATTGGATTGAGGAAGGGTTAAGAGAGCAGGGAGTTGAGCGGACGGGGGCCATTGAACAGCCGCATGTCCGCTCTTGGGGAACGGTGATGCGGGTTCCAACTGATGCAGGGGATATTTATTTCAAGGCGACGACGCTGGATTTACAGAATGAAGCGGCCGTTACTGAGGCATTATCTAACTGGTTTCCTGATATGCTGCCTAAGCTGCTTAAAGTGGATAAAGAAAAGTATTGGATGTTAGTAGCTGATGGCGGCAATCGGCTTCGAGACGCCTTCAACAATGGTCTGGAAATCGGGGCATGGTCAAAGGTGTTAGACGTATATGCTACCTTCCAGATTGATCTGTCGAATCGAGTTGAGGCGTTACTAGCATTGGGGTCGCCAGATAGAAGACTGGCAAGGCTGCCTGGCCTTTATGAAGCGATTGTGTCTGATACGGAATGGCTGTTGATTGGTGAGGAGGATGGCCTTTCGGTGGCTGAGTACGAGCGATTGGTGGCTGGCAAACCGTATATTGGGCAGTTGTGTCAAGAATTGTCGAGTTACGGGATTCCTGACTCCTTGCATCATGGTGATCTGCATGATGGCAATATCTTTTTCCAAAACGGCCGTCATCTTTTCTTCGATTGGGGCGATAGTCAAATTACCCATCCTTTTTTCTCTTTGCGGACGGTTTTTGTCAGCATGGAAAATACGTTTGGATATGAAGAATATGATCCTAGATATGATGCCTTTGCACGGGATTATTTAGTTCCCTGGCGTTTATATGGCAGTGACGAATTCTTGTGGAAGGTTTATCAATTGGCTAAGCGACTGTGGTCGATCCCTTCGGCTTTGCAATGGAAGCTTGGAATGAGCAAATTGCCCGACCTGCGCCGGGAAATGGACTTTGCGGTTCCAAGTTTGTTGCAAGAGGTTTTGGAAGCGAATCCCGAGATGTAAAACGGCCGTATCATGGTAAAATCCCTGACGATTTATTGTATGAATTCTGAAGGGATAGTATATGGAACCAGAAAAGCCAGAAAGCCCACTCGCCCCACTCCTGTCTATTATTCAAACAAATCCTTTAATTGTTGTCATCGTGTTGGCTGTCCTGATTTTGATTACCCTGGTTAGCATTGGGGTGATGGTTCAGATTCAAGCTGAGGCGAATGCAGTTGCAGAAAACCCGACAGAGGTAGTCGCCAGCCCAACCCGACGACCAACTTTGACCGCTACGCCTTTGCCAACGTTGACTGCCACGCCAACTTCGACCTCAACGCCGACCCCAACGCTTATTCCTAGTCCCACGCCGACATTTACGCCGACCCCGATTGTCATTGATTGGCGGGAGTTGGGCGAGTTAAATACTTTGGAGGTCTCGACTGTTACCGTTTTTGAAGAGACAAATCCCCGTTGGTGGATTGTACCGGATGCGAAGATTTTGGTGCGGGTGACAGGTTTGGCTAGCTTTGGCATTGATATTACGCTGGCTGAAATTGAAAATTTGGCAGAAAGTGACGGAACGGCTATCCGCATTGTTTTGCCTCATGCGATTGTAACGGGCGTGGAGCTGGTAGATGCACAGGTATATGACGAACAGTGGTTCCCTAATGCCGCTTTAGGCATTGACGCGACGGAAAAGGCGCTGGAAGATATTGAAAATTGGGCGGCGGAACAGGCAAATCTGCTTGAGATTGCTGAAAAGCTGGGAAAGGCTGAGTTAGAAAATTTCTTGAGGCAATTGGGTTTTGAAGAGATTGAAATTATATTTGAATAAGGGTTTGGGAAAATTTGACAGAGTATTTATGAAAGTTTTATAATCGCCCTAGAAAATATGTTCTATATCTGACAGGAGATGAAAAATGAGTAATAAGGCCCATGTTCAAGAGATGAAATTTGTTTTGATTTACGTCGATAAGTTGGAAACTTGCCAACCGTTTTATGAAACCTATCTTGGCTTTGAGCAGACCGATGAGTTTCGACCGGGGGAGATATATGGAAAGTTAGGCGATATTGAGATGTGGATGGGGGAAGGCTATGAGCGGGCAGAAACGAACCAGGCTCATGTGCGAGCGACCGTGATGATTGGGGTGGATTCTGTCAGTAGACTATTTAATCATTTGCAGGCGGATGGGCAAAAGATTATTCATGAAGCCCCGGTCGATATGGGCGGACTTTATTGGCTCCAGATTGTTGATCCGGCTGGCAATGTTTTAGTAGATGTTTTGGGTGGCGAATAACGATTTTGAAGGGTACTATCGTTTTGATTGGGCCGATGTCGGCCGGGAAAAGCACCATCGGCCGTCTTTTATCCGAGCGATTGGGGTTGGAACAGTTTGAGTTGGATGATTTGCGCTGGGATTATTTCAACGAAATTGATTATGATGAGGATGAGGTTCGGCGTATTATGACTACTGGTGGGGGTGTGACGGAGATGTTGGCTTACTGGAAACCGTTTGAGGTTCATGCAGTTGAACGGGTGCTGGCTGATTATCAAAACTGCGTGATTGATTTTGGGGCGGGGTATACCGTGCAGGAGGATGAGGCGTTATTCGGCCGTGTTGAGCAAGCTCTGACTCCTTATGAATTTGTTGTTTTGTTGCTACCTTGTCCTGACCCGGTTGAATCGGTTGCCAAATTGAACGAGCGGTTGGCAAAGATGTTGAGGGAACATGATCAGCCGGAAGAGCTTATAGCAGATGTGTTAAAAATAAATGAGGCATATGTGAATCATCCGGCGAACGGCCGTTTGGCGAAGAAGACGGTATACACCGATGGAAAAACGGCAGAAGAAACTTGTGACGATATTATGCGGTTGATTGCATGACGGCCGATCATATCATTGCTGCCGATCAACGGCTTTCTAAATCGATTATTTGGGAAATTCAACGACAATATTTCCTCAAGAATGGCCTGAAGGCTTGGCAGGACGAGTATGTGCCGCACTATATCAGTAGTAATCCCTTTATTGCACGGGCATACGGCCGAATTGTCTTAGGCTATTTGCGTGATTTAACGGCCGAACCGGGAGCGCACGATCCAAGCCAACCTATTTATATCATCGAATTAGGCGCTGGGTCGGGGCGGTTGGCCTATCATTTTCTGACCCGATTTTTTCCCAGATTGAAACAGTCGCCGCTGGCAAACCTGGATGTCAAGTATGTGATGACTGATTTTGTGCCGGGGATAATTGATTTTTGGCAGGCGCATGAGCGATTTCGGCCGTGGGTTGAGGCGGGCATGTTAGATTTTGCTTTGTTTGATGCCGTTGATTTACGGCCGATTGAACTCATCCATGCCAAACAGACTCTTTCGCCTGAGACAGTTATCAATCCTATAATCCTCATTGCCAATTATTTCTTCGACAGCATTCCTCAGGATAGCTTTGCCATTGAAGATGGACAGTTGTGTGAAAATTTACTCACCATTTACAGTAGTCAGCCAGAGCCAGACCTAGCCGATCCATTGATATGGCAACGGCTCAAACTATCTTATGAGAAGTTTCCTCTACAAACTGATTATTATGATGTTGAAGTTTATAACCAGATTTTGGCTGATTATGAGCTGATTATGCCTGATACCGTTTTGCCCTTTCCAAACAAGGGGCTGGATTGCCTGAGATTCTGGCAGGGATATGGGGCAGGGCGCTGTCTTTTGTTGAGCGGTGACTGGGGCTATACGCTTGTTGAATCGCTGGCGGGACAAGAAGACCCAATGCCGAACATGCACGGCAGCTTTTCGATGATGGTCAATTATGATGCTATCAAGGAGTACGTAACTTTGGAAGGTGGGTTGGTTTTGCATCCGCCTCATTACCAGGATAATTTGCAGGTTGGCGCTTATCTGTTGGGAGAACGGCCGCAAAGCGCCATCGAAACTCGATTAGCTTTCTCTGATGCGATTTCGGAAGGGGGGCCAGATGATTTTTACGGTTTGAAGGCAGCATTAGAAAGTCAGTATGCCAACCTGACTTTGGCTGAATTGTTAAGCTATCTTCGGTTTAGCAGTTGGGACGCAACGTTGTTTGAAGATTGCTTTACGGCATTATTGGCAAAAGCGGGGGAGGTTTCTCCGGCCTGGTATGGCGATATTTATCAGGCGGCTGAAAAGGTCTGGCAGGAATATTTACCATTGAAAGGGGGGCCAGTGAGTGAAGGGGTTTCTATTGAAGGAGATGAGTTAGAGCGGAAAATCGGCCGTTTGCTTCATGTCATGGGCTTTGAAGACAAAGCCAATGAGTTCTTTTCTAAGATTTGAAAATGATGACGGCTTTTCTTACTTTGGCTCGAATACATAATCTCGCCCGATTGCATCGAAGATAGCCGGGTCAACTTCAATTTTCAAGGCATCGGCCACAATATCTGAGAGAACGGTTATGGCCGAAATCAAAATGATTTCAATTATCTCTTCGTCAGTAACGCCTTGCTCCCGAACCTTATCGTAATCTTCGAGTGACAACTCTTGTGGATATTTGGCAGCTTTTAATGCAAACTCAATGATGACCTTGATTCGTATGGGATTGACATTTTCCAGGTCATTAATCAACATATCCAGCACATCTTCATCAATGCCCAATGTGCGGCAGTTCATCTCAAAGGCAGAACTACAATATTCGCAGTAACTTTTTGTAGCGATAATGTAGTTAATCATGGCCACAAGGGATTGGGGAAGCGTCCTGTTTTCTTGTATGGTCTGGTTAAATTGATACATCATCTTCAGCCCAGAAGGGGAGCTAGATAAGGCAGTATAAAAATTGGGCACTATGGGGAATTGCAGCTCACGCTTTATTTCATCATAGATTTTGGCTACTTCACCCGTTGCTTCGTTTTCTTGGTAAATTGGTACATCCATTGATGAGTAGTAAGGCATGGTTGAGGTCTCCTAATGATGATTGCAATAATGATTATAACGAAATTTCGTGATAATTATGTTTAAGTTTGTTAGAGCCATTGGCCGCCCCGGAAACGCCAGCGGGGGAAGATAACTCGCATGGGGCCGAGGGCCATGAAAAAGGTTGCCCACCAGACAGACCAATAATGGAAAAGAAAGAGGATGGGATTGATGTTGAGTAAGAGGGCAATGAGCATAACTGGCAGCATCTCGATGAAGGCGGTGATAAATGAGAAAGCAGGCGGCCAGTCGCGATCCCAGCGAAGTTTTTGGGCGAAGTTGTAGAGAACGTCCCAGAAAATGCCGAAGACAGCGACGAGGATGAGTAAGATAAAAGGGAAGAAAAAGGTGATGATATCGCCACCGGGTAGGAGTAGGGCCAGAACGGCATAAAAAAAGGTGACGAAAGTGCCGACGGTGGCGAGAAGTAGAAGCCTGGTTTGAATTCGGCCGAAATAGGTCGGGGTCATGGGGCAACTCCTCTGGCCCAACGGAGCCACTGAGAGATAGAACGAAATCCGTTGAGATAGCGCAGACCAGGGGCGCGGAGTCGGGTTAGAGAATCGACGGAGCGTTGGGCTGAATATTGCAGCCCCAGGAAGCTGTCTACGGCCGCATATGGCCCGCCCAACGTCATGGCTCCAGCGGCGTACATTCGGCCGTTACCGTTTGCCATCCCTTCCACTTCAAAGTCATTCGCAACAGCCAAACGGCCTTTTGGATTACGGCCGAGTTGATGGTGTTCGAGCAAATCTTTTAATAGGGGGTTGGTTTCTATTCTGGCTTCTAGACCAGTGCAATCGACGATGAAATCGGCGACTAACCGGGCTTCTTCTTCAAACTGGCCTCTGCCCTTGATGACGGTTGCTAGCTGACCATCCTCTTCGCGTTCAACGTTTTTGACAGAGCCGAAGCGAATCTGATACCAGCCATCTCGTAGACCAGTATCGACCATCTCTTTCCAATCGGCTCGGTCGGCCGTCGTGGTGCCGCCCCAATCGTTTAGGAGTTGGTCGCGGGTGGCATCGTCGGCATCTTCCAGGACATTGCGAAGCTCGCCACCCCAGCAGGCTTTGGGCCAGTTGAAGGGTTGGAATTCCCAATGGTGTTCGACTGCGCGTTGGGAACGACCGTACTTGTTGCCTTCCTGGAGGGGGGAGCGGAGAAGGTGTAAGACGGCGATGTTCGGATTTTCGGCTCGAATTTCATAGATTCGCTGGACGATTCGGGAGGCCACAATGCCCCGTCCTCGCAGCAGGACGACGCCGCCATCCTTACGCAGCTTTTCATAAACGTGTTCATGGTTTTCGTAGGCGTTAACAACGGCTTTGAAGTCGCGGGTTTCTTCGCGGTATTTTTGTAGGTCAGGTAGGAAGCGGACACCAGGATAGCCGACGGCGAGGTGGACATAGGTGGCAATCATCAGGCAGTAGCGACGGCCCGTTTCTGGACTGCTTTGGGAGTAGGCAATGGCATAACGGCCGTCATCTGTTTTGCGGATGGCTTTAACATGTCCATAGCGCCAAATATTATCCCAGTTAATGCGCTGAGCTTCTTTATCAATTGAATCGAAGACCTTGCCAGAAATGGGGGTGTAGGTTTGAGCCAGACTTGGTTCCCCAAACACTTGCCAGGCGGCCTTGCCGGCCTCCATCACTTGCCCTTTTTTGAGGCTGTCCCAGACCTCTCGCACGGCATAGCCGGGCCAGCCCCAAATATTGTCTGGAGTGGAGCCACTGTCGCTGCGGAGCCGTTCGTGGTAGGGGATTTGGGAATGGATGCAGAGGCGTTCATAACGGCCGTGTGGCTTTGATTCTAGCCCAATGGATGCCACCTGGTCTGGCGATGCGCCGTAGATGACGAGGTGATTGACCCACACGAAACTGCCCAGGCCACCGCCGATTGCCAGGTACGTTGTCTCATCTAAGTCGTATCCAGATTGTTTTAATTCTGCAACGGGAACGATTTCATTGTCAAAAAGGGCGGGGGGAAAGGCGGGGGCAACAGCGACTGGCGCTTGTTCAACTGGAAGGAGGTCGTCTGTTTCTTCGGTGAAAATCAAGGTTGATTTATCACCGAAATCTAGGAGGGTTCCGGCTTCTTCTGAGTCTGTTGTTGGCTCTTTTGAAAATGAGAGGGTCAGGATAAATTCGCCGATCTGAATGGTATCGCCAGTATTTAAGACACTTTTTTCTAAGCGAGTGTCGTTGATGAGGATGCCATTGGTCGCCCCTTGGTCTTCTATGACCAGATTATCACCCTCTAATGAAATGAGGGCGTGCTTCCGAGAAACGCGCTCACCGGGCAACGTGAGGTTGTTTTCTGTGCCCCGTCCGATGGTTAAGGGTGGGGTGAAAATATGACGACGTTGTTCTCCCGTGTGGGGGTTGGCCCAACGTAAGATTGGTTCGGCCGTTGTCTCATCGGGCAAGGAGAAGGGAGCGACGTCTACTTCAATAATAAAGGGGCCGATTTCTATCACGTCGCCATCAACTAAAGGCTGTTCGGTGATTGACGCTTGGTTGACCTGGGTTCCATTGCTGCTTTCCAAGTCTCGAATATAAACCGCATCTGCTCGCTGTTCGATAAGGGCATGTTGACGGGATACGCGGTCGCTATTTAAGGGGAGATTGTTGGCTTGAGAACGGCCGATAGTTACTGGTAGGGGTAAGGTTTGCTGAAGCGGTTCGCCAGTGCTGGGGTCTTCCCACTTTAGTCGAATTTGGTCTTTTTCTTCGGTGTAGAGAACTGTATCGTCCATAATCTTCCTAACTTCTAACCCGTATTTGGTAATTGGTAAATTGGGGTCTGCTTTGAATTGCCAATTACTCCATTCCTACCACTGTTTGGCTGCCGGCCAGTGACATGCCGCACCAGGGGCAAAAAGATTCTGGGTTATAGTCTGTTACCTGCCCACAGTTTGAGCAGCGAATCTTCAAGGTTTTGTTGGCCATCTCATCGTAATTTGGCTGAGGGTCTTGGCCCTCTATTGTTAGTTCGATTGGCCCTACCCGAATAATGTCACCCGATTGGAGTGAGGTTGTTTGGTTATGGGTCAATCGGTTTTCTTCATTGACTCGAACGGTGTTGGTTTGACTTAGATTGCGGACAAAAAATCTGTCGTTTTGGGTGTAAATTAGAGCATGACGACGGGAAATGGTGGCGAAAGGGAGGACGATTTCACATTCATCACGACGGCCGATCGCTACTTTATCTGTTGATCGAACGATGTAGCTGTGGTCTTGGTCATGTAGTCGCCAATGCAGTGTCATTTCTTGCATCTATATACCCTCCTAAGTCACGATAAGCCCCTTAATATTATGGAATAATTAGGTTGCTGCCAAATATCGGTTTGGGTAAGTGTCTTAGGTGATAACTTTTGCTTTATTAGCTGGTGATAAGAGATATATTGGGGGAGGGGATTGACATTTGACGGCCGAAATTTCTAGTATATAATACATGATATACCCACCCCCCTGGGGGAGGGGGTAGGAAGATAAGGATTCGTTTCATAAATTGGGTAAATCTTATGGATGCAACAACAAAACAGAATGTCGCCCAACGGCTGGCAAGTACGGCGGGACATATTAAAGGCATTGAACGGATGGTGCAGGATGATAAATATTGCATCGATGTTATCCGTCAGGTGCAGGCGGCTCAAGCCGCATTAAATAAAGTTAGCGCCTTAATTTTAGACTCTCATTTGAATAGTTGTGTTATTACCGCGATTCAAGGTGATAGCCCAGATGAGCGAGAGCGGGTTTTGAATGAGGTGACGAGTGTTTTTGAGATGTCGTCAAAGTTGTAAGTTAGTTTCGTATTTTCAAACAAAGGAGATTATTAATGGAAAGCAAAACATTCACAGTACCAAATATTAGTTGTGGACATTGTACCCATACGGTGGAGATGGAATTGGGTGACTTGGCTGGAGTTAGCGCGGTTAAAGCTGATGAGCAATCAAAAGTTGTGACTGTAACGTGGGATCCTCCAGCAAGTTGGGAACAGATTCAAGCAACGTTGGTTGAAATTAATTATCCAGCGGCTGTTTAAGTAGTAGGTAGGATAATGTGGAGGTCAGGCTTTATCAAAAAAGCCTGACTTTTCATGAGTGACTTATGTCAGAACAAAAACAATTAACCTTGCCCGTTTTGGGAATGACCTGTGCCAACTGTGTCGCTTCTGTGGAGCGGAATGCGAAAAAGGTTGATGGGGTCAGTGAAGCGGTGGTCAATTTTGCCAGTGAAAAGGTGGCCATTACTTACGATCCGGCCGTTACTAAGACTGAGGCTGTCATTGCCCGGATTCATCGGGCAGGCTATGAAATTCCAACAACGACTGTCGAACTGCCTTTGTTAGGCATGACTTGTGCCAATTGTGCTAATACTATCGAACGACGCTTGAATAAGGTCGAAGGGGTGGTTGAGGCGACAGTAAATTATGCCTCTGAGAAAGCGACAGTTGAATATATCATTGGTACGACGAGCAGGGCTGAATTAATAGCGGCCGTTCGTAAGGCTGGCTATGATGTTGTCGAATCATCATCTGACGATGATACAGCCCCGGAAGATGCTGAAGCTGCTGCCCGCGAAGCGGAGATTCAGCACCAATGGCGGCGTTTTCTCATTGGGGCCGCCTTTGCCTTACCCTTGTTTTTGATGAGTATGAGCCGTGACTTTGGCCTTTTGCCTGCCTGGGCCAATGATGCCTGGGTCAATTGGTTGTTTTTAGCATTGGCTACCCCAGTTCAATTTTATGTTGGTTGGGATTATTATACTGGGGCCTACAAAAGTCTTCGGAATGGCAGCGCGAACATGGATGTATTGGTTGCGCTAGGCTCTTCGGCTGCCTATTTCTATGGTATTGCGGTTATGATTGCCTTGGCTGCTGGGTCAATGGCGTTGGGCCACCATGTTTATTTTGAAACTTCGGCCGTTATTATCACGCTCATTGTCTTGGGCAAGGTCTTGGAATCGAGAGCTAAAGGGCGGACAAGTGCGGCTATTAAGAAGTTGATGGGGCTGCGGGCCAAAACGGCTCGTGTTCGGCGGGATGGTGTTGAAGTTGATTTGCCAATCGAAGAGGTTGTGGCTGGCGATGTGCTTGTTATCCGACCTGGCGAAAAGATTGCGGTTGATGGTCGGGTAGTTGACGGCCGTTCGGCCGTTGATGAGAGCATGATTACGGGGGAAAGTTTGCCTGTTGATAAGCGGGTCGGGGATCAGGTTATCGGGGCGACTATGAACAAACAGGGTTTGCTGACCATTGAAGCGACCAAGGTGGGCAAAGAGTCAGCCCTGGCTCAGATAATTCGCCTGGTTGAGCAGGCCCAGGGCAGCCGCGCGCCCATACAACGGCTTGTGGACAAAGTAGCGGCCTATTTTGTGCCGATTGTGATTGGCATCGCGTTATTAACGTTTGTTATTTGGTTGTTGAGTGGGGCAGGATTTACGGCTGCATTAGTCCGGCTGATTGCTGTTTTGGTTATCGCTTGTCCCTGTGCAATGGGGCTGGCGACGCCAACCTCGATTATGGTGGGTATTGGCAAGGGGGCAGAGCAAGGGATTTTGTTCAAGAGCAGCGCTGCTTTGGAGCAAGCCTATCAGATTACGGCCGTTGTGCTGGATAAGACAGGGACGATTACGAAGGGCGAGTTGGCTGTGACGGACATTATTGTTAGTGAAAGCGCCGAGCAGCAGTTGACGCTCAGTGACCCTGGCAGTCTACAAGCAACGCTGTTGTCATTGGCGGCTTCGGCCGAACGTGGTTCCGAACATCCATTGGGCGAGGCTATTGTTAACTATGCTAAGGAGCAACAAGCTCCGCTCCATATCCCGCAGTCGTTTGCGGCTATCGCTGGACATGGTATTTCTGCTTCTGTTGAGGGGCATGAGATTCTATTAGGGAATTTGCGCTTGATGGAGCGGGAGGCTGTTCATCTCAATGGCTTGGGCAGCAAGGCTGAAGCGTTGCAAGACAAAGCGCGAACGGCGATGTGGTTGGCGGTAGATGGCCAGGCCAGTGCCTTGATTGCTGTAGCTGATACGATTAAAGAAAGTTCCCAAGAGGCTGTGGCGAAAATGCGGCGAATGGGGCTGGAAGTGATCATGATGACGGGTGATAATGAGGCAACGGCCAGGGCTATTGCAGAGCAAGCGGGGGTGGATAAGGTTATTGCTGAGGTCTTGCCCGGTGATAAGGCGGCCCAGGTAACTCGCCTCCAAGAAGAAGGTTATGTGGTGGCGATGGTTGGTGATGGCATTAATGATGCGCCGGCATTGGCCCAAGCGGATGTAGGTATTGCGATTGGGACGGGGACAGATGTGGCGATGGAAACGGCCGATGTGACCCTGATTAGGGGTGATTTACAGAGCGTGCCCCAGGCAATACATCTTTCCCAGGCCACCATGCGGAATATTCGTCAAAATCTGGGCTGGGCTTTTGGTTATAATGTCGCGCTAATTCCGATTGCAGCGGGAATTTTAGCTCCCATTGAGTGGGTTCCAGATTTCCTGCGGCAATTACATCCTATCCTGGCTGCTGGAGCAATGGCATTTTCCAGTATCAGTGTCGTTACAAATGCACTGCGTCTCCGTAACTTGAAGCTGTAGGGGAAATTGCAAGATTGTTTACCTAGATTCGCCATTTCAATCACAACAAAATATAATGGGTTCGTAAAGATGGAGGACGAAGGACAACCATTGTGGCTGCCATTCGTCCTCCATCTTTTCAAAATGTCAGGCATTTCAGGCAATTAATTTTTAGGCTCTGTTGTTTCCAAATCGTTAAGTAAACGGTATAGTAAGAAGGCCAACTTCTTACAACAATAAGATGCTTACAATTGGATTGACGAAAGTCGAAGTTTCGGGTGTCGTTGGCCTGATTTCAATTATATTTTTGGAGGAAAGGAAAAGCTGTGAGTAGAAAAACCACGAAGGTAACTAAGCAAGCTCGTCGTGAAAAGATGGAGCAGGAAAGGAGACGACGGAATTTGATGATTGGGGGCGGTGGGGCAGTTGTTATCATTGTTTTAGTTGGGCTTATCATTTTTCGGATTGCAGCCAGCAACATTGAGGGGGTCTTGAACTTTGGCGTCCAGGATCGGGGTCATGATCAGAATGTGGTCATTGAGAATACCAGTTTGCCTCCAGTTGGTGGCATTCATAGCCCGGCCTGGCAGAATTGTGGCATCTACGATGCACCGGTTAACCTGGAAAATGCTATTCATTCAATGGAGCATGGCGCTGTTTGGATAAGTTATCAGCCTGATTTAGCGTCTGGCGATGTTTCAAGGCTGAAAGAAATCGTTGGTGATCAGGGTTATTTGCTGATGAGTCCTTATCCCAATTTGGCAAGTGAAATTGTGTTGACTGCCTGGGGTGTCCAGTTAGAAATTGACTCGGTTGACGATGAACGGATTGAACAATTTATCTCTGTTTACCGAAATGGGCCTCAGACTCCTGAACCAGGGGCTGCTTGTACAGGTGGCATTGGCGCGCCCACAGGTTAAGGTGTGAAAAGATAAAGATATTAGTTATCTATCTAATTAATTTAAGAAAGAAGGATTTTTATGAGAAGTAGACCCCCTAAAAGAACCCGTGTTGCGACTGCCCAAACAGATAGGTCGAATCGCCGTCAAATCATTATTGCTGCGGCCATCGGCGTTGGTGTTTTGGCTTTAGGTATACTCCTTTTTCTGAGTTTAAGAGGGCCAGCCGCGATCGAAGGATTGGAACGTGTTGTCGGCCTTTCGCGGGGACATGACGAAAACGCTATCTATCCGCAGGCGGAGGCAGATCAATTACCGCCAATTGGCGGCATCCATGACCCAACGTGGCAAAATTGCGGCATTTATGACACGGTCGTAGAGACAAAGAATGTTATTCATTCGCTAGAGCATGGCGCGGTTTGGGTTGCGTATAGTCCTGAATTGTCGGAGCGTGATGTTGCTACTTTGCAGGAAATTGTTGAGAATGAAAATTTTGTTGTACTTAGTCCCTACCCCCGTTTGAGAAGTGAGGTGGTTTTGACTGCCTGGGGCATTCAGTTAGAGGTTGATTCAGTTAATGACTCTCGCATTGGGACTTTCATTGAACGGTATCAACAAGGGCCGCAAACACCGGAGTTGGGGGCAACTTGTCAGAATGGTGTCGGTTCTCCGATTGGCTTTGGTCAATGATCTTGAACTGTTAAGTAAATAGCAGCGTTTTAGTTACAAAAGTGCTATTGTGTCTCTGGTTAATAGGATTTACTTTTTAAGCCTATGAATCAGTAGGCAAGTAGTTATATGATGTTTGCCACGAAGATACAGTAATTAAATTTTCGTGGCTTTTTTTTATCCATATTAATTCTTCAGGAGGATTTTATGAGACAGTCCCGTTCGTTTTTCTTTTTTGTTTTGCTTTTATTATTTGTAGGCATGGCTTGCAATTTTGGAGCGGGGGGGGAAGAGCCAACGGCCGAACCGGAAGCAACTGCGGTGCCAGCGACAGAAGTTGCGGCGGCCCCAACTGACCCACCAGCGGCCCCAACGGTCGCACCAACCGAGCCGCCAGCAGTTGAACCAACCGAAGTCCCAGCGACAAAAGCAGCTCCGACCACGGCTCCAGAACCCACCCCTGTTCCACCCGTTCAAGCGCCCTTTGAACTATCGCCAACAGTTTATTCCCATCCTGATGGTCTCTTTGATCTGTTCCCGCCTGTCGGTTGGGAAGTTGAAAATAAAACAGGCGGCGCCACCTTTACGGAACCGGCTGGCGGCAGCGGCTTCATCAATGTAGAGGTTACTAATACCTCCTATGAAATTGATGGCGGTTCCTTTGAAGCCTTTGTCGATGCGCGGGACGCGAATTTATTCGGCCGTTTTGATGGTTATGAAGTGATTAATCGTCAAATTGACTCCGATATTGGTGTCGCTCGGGTTACAAAACGGTTAAACTTTGGTGGCGAACCACAAGTTGTCTTTACGCTATATGATCAACACAGCGCGGTAATCTTCTCACTTGATTTCTGGGCTAGCGCCGACCTTGCTGCTCCTTATCGTGAGAAATATGAAGAAATTATTGACAATGCCACTGTTGATTCAGCTCAAGCAGCCGCCGAGGTTGATGAATATTATTGGATCTATACCTTTACTGGGCCAAGGGACTTGTTTGAAATCGAAGTGCCTTTAGCTTGGCGTTATGAAACAACTGAGGGCGATGTTGCCATCGTTGATACCTTCTATTCACCGGATGATCATGGTATTGTCCAAAATATCGCTTATGACGATGGGACAGCGATTTCGAATGCTGAGGCTGGCGCTTTTGCCTTATCGCTTTTGAGAGAGTTTTATGCGGAAGATATCGTTATTACCGATGACCAGGTGCAACCAGATGGTAGTGAACGGCTAACCTGGAATTCACCTAGCGGTAATTACAGCGGAATTTCTTTCTTAGAATCGAGGGGGACGACTTTCCTGATGTTCTCTGTTTTGTGGGACAATCCATTTGAAGCAGATTACTTTGACACACTGGATTACATCATTTCGACTTATACAACGCCGGAAGGGTAACGATAATCTCAAAAATAGAAGTTCAACTTCTTCAAGAAGTTGAACTTCTAAGATGAGTAATTGGAACAAAGACTGGGTTTCGTCATGATGGAACCCGGTCTTTTTTTGTTGCGGCCTGTTTTAGGATATAACTTTAGTATGAAACAACCGGAATTAATTGATAGTGGAGAGGGTTTTGAAAGGGCTGGACTGATTCATCGGGTTTTGCAACCTGATACGGCCGGGCCACATCGAACGGCCGTTTTGCTGCACGGCCGTAGCGGTAACGAAGATGTGATGTGGATTTTTCAGCGGACGTTGCCAAAAGATTGGTTGTTGGTCGCGCCGCGAGCGATTGAACATGATCCGGCTGGTGGCTTTGCTTGGCATCCGCGTAAGCGGGATGAGTGGCCGACGTTGGCGATGTTTGATGAGGCTGTTTCGGCCGTTGTGCGGTTCATTCAGTCGCTACCTGATCTGTATCGGGCTGATCCGACACAAATTTATTTGATGGGTTTCAGCCAGGGAGCGGCTATGGCTATTGCCACTGCGATTCGAGAACCTGATCTGGTACAGGGTATTGCTGGATTGGTGGGCTTTGTCCCAGAAGATTGTAAGGCGGCGGTCGGAGCGGGCGTACTTGGTGGCCTGCCTGTGTTTATGGCAGTTGGGACTGAAGATTCAACCATTCCTCTGGAGCGTTCTAGAGAAAGCGCGGATGTATTGAGGCGGGCTGGAGCAAATTTGGCCTATCATGAGTTTGATACTGGTCATAAGTTGAATGCTAAAGGAATGCGGGCCTTGCGGGAGTGGTTTAATGAGCGGTGAGCAGATGTTGGAAACGGGTCATTTTCAATTCGCTCAGATTTTGGCGTTGCATGACGATATTGAGCCGATGGAATATCTTTTGCAGGATGATGTCTGTACGATCGGCCGTTCTTCGATGTGTCATGTGATGGTGAAACGGCCGATTGTCTCTCGACTTCATGCCAAAATTGAGCGAGACGGCCCCCGCTATGTCTTATATGATGCTGGCAGCGCGAATGGTACTTACGTCAATTCTCGCCGCATTTATGAACCGCACTTGCTGAAGGATCGGGACATGATCGGCATGGGTGGGCCGACGGCGCTGATACGTTTTCGTGATCCTGATCCGACGCTTATTCCGGATTTTAGGCTGACGTTCGATGAACCAGCCATGACCTTTTATTTAAATAAAAAGCCTGTTGATCTGACCCCGGCTCAATTTCGCTTACTCCATTATCTTTACCAGCATTCTGGGGAGGTTTGCACTCGTGAGAGCTGTGCCCAAGCTATTTGGGGGCGGGATTACGATCCTGGCTTGGATGCTGATGCGCTTGATCGGGCGATGAGTAATTTGCGGGGACAACTGCGACAGGTAGATTCTGAGGCGGATTTGATTGAAACACGACGGGGATTGGGGTATGTGCTGACGCTATAAGTAATTGGTAATTCGTAAAACACAAGTAACTATACACGTCATTCTTGCGAAGACAAGAATCCAAGGGCTTGGATACCCGGGAAGGCGGGTATGACAGTCGAGAGAGACCTGTCTAGTTACAAACACAATTCGTAATAAGGCTCCTCATTCCCGAAATGGTGGGGCTTTTTTCGTTTACCTTCATATATGGAGCCAACCTCTGAAAAATGTCAGGTAACTGAGAGGTAACTTACCTGTAAATTGTTGGCTAGCCCTAATAGACTGTTATCAGAGAATGATCAGACTTTTATCAACAAAAAGTCAATCGTTTGAAACTGGAAGATGTTAGGATGAAATAGTCAGGATTTTTATGGTTTAAGGGTTTGACTTTGTTTAGATTAAGGCCTGGTTTTTGGGCAGCGTCGGACAACAGGCAAGAAGTGGTTGTTAAAACGTTGAGTAGTCATTAGAGAGACAGTTTATCCTAAACTCAGAGCATCTTGGAGGTGCATGATGAAGGCACGAGTTTTCTTATATTTGGTTATAGCAATCGGTTTATTGGTTACGACTTTGGACATCGAGAATATTGGGGAAAGCGCGCCAACAATCCGGCAGACTAACCGCCAAATATATGAAGTGACCATCGAAGGGACAGTGGGTAATCTGCCTTTTAGCCGGGAAGGGTCGTTATTTTTGGTCAACTCCAAGACGGCCGAATTAGCTGAAGGCCAAAATCGCATCAATGCCTGGCTCATTTCGGGTGACCCTCAAAAACGAGGCGAACAAGGCGCTATTATGCTAGCGACGAATAACCGCTTCTATGTGAATGGTTCTCATGTTGATTTCGCCTCAACTGTGGCTAAGAATTTTGCGATTGATGCCCATTTTAATGAGGAAGATGAGTTGAATGCCAACGCTTTTAGCTTTAATGGGTTGGCTTTTGAATCGCTTTCAAAAATTCTGGCGGGTGACTTACACATCGAATTGTTACCGGGTGGGGAAATTGCTGGAACGGTTGTCCTGACGGGTCTAAACCCTGAGACGGGACAGATTGTTAGCTATGCGGCCGATTTTCACGGCCACTATTTGGCTACCCAATAAATTTTACCTCCTTGAGCTAGTGCATCGCCAATCTTCTTTTGACAGACAGAAATTGGCGATGCCATCGTGTTCCTTAATAACTGGCAACAAATCAACCCCTTTTTGAGTTAGTACATATTAGGCTTCCTGATTTGTCGAGCAATCGTCGGGTCGCTAATCTTATTATCCTCAGCCAAAAGGAATGCCTTACTCAGAATAACGGAGGTAACTGCGTCTCCGTCGAAGGGTAGGAAAACCTTGTTGGCTTTTCCGGTGGCTGTGCTGCGTCGGTCGGGGACGATGCAGAGGTATTGATCGTTGGGTTCCATTAGGATGTTGCCGCTGCCGAGGTGGATTTTGTAAGTGCGAATATCGCCTTGCACAACCAGGAACTTTCCGACAAAGGAACAGCGGGGAGCGATTTTAAGGCGAGGGATGAGCGTTTGGAGTAGGTCCCTACGTATTTCAGCCGACACTGATAAATTCCCAAACGCATAACTGTGCCAGTAATCATTATATCCTGGTAGACCACCTCTATCTTCCCAATTGGGGTCATTGCCAACACTGCAAACGCCGACAAACAAATCCACATCTCGTAAGACCTCTGAATAGAAACGGGCGGGCACTTCATCTAAGGGCAATTGATCCATATTGCGATTGTAAAAACGGACCTGGTCGGTTGAAATATAAAAAGCAACGCCGCTATCAGCGTATGCAGTAGACCAGTCTTCGCTATGAACGGTCTGAACCCAGAATTGAGCGATGATGCCCCAATCGGTTTGGTATAAGGTTGGCACACTGTTTTCGCCACCATCCCAACCGCCTCCAAGACGGTAATGCCAACCCCGTTCTTGACACAAGGCGTTGAATTGGTGTTGGCGCAAAAGGTGGGCGGCGAAGCGGTTGGAGTAGGTTTCGGTTTGCAGTTCAGCATCAGTCAGGATGTATATTTCGCGGTGGGCTTGTTTGAAGGGTTGGCGGACTTCGTGGAACATGAGCCAAGCCCGCCATTCTCGAACTATACCGACATCAAAACCGAGGGGATGCCAGAGGCGAACGGTGGTCTCGGCCGTTAGGAGAATTAACGGCCGATCATTCACATCAACCAACTTATCCTTGTACCAAATACCAAGTGTTATCTCACCGTCTTGCTCAAACTGCCAGATTAGCCGCCTTGCAATAGGGGCTAACAAGGGATGATTGAGATAATATGTTTGCCAGTCCGAAACATGCCATGTTTGGTCACGGGCAAAGAGTAGATTTTCAATACGGCCGCGTTGGGCGGGCAGCATTTTGCGAATGTTTTTCTGCGTGCGTTTCAAGGCAGCAAGTTCAGCGGCATGATTGCGTTTGACCGCCACCGGAACCGATTTCTGTAAACTGCCATTTCCCTTTCGCCATTTCAGGGTGGTGCTGTTACCTTCGATGCGAAGTTCGGCCGTAAAATCGCCCATTTGCTGCTCTAGAATGCCCGGTCCTGTCAAGTCAAAGGTAGGTACGGAAATCTCCTCTAATCTGGTGGTTGTGATGCCCGCTTTTTCTGCGGCCGTTTCCAATGCTTCCGATAATAAGTCTTTGGTGCGACGATTTCTCACTTGTAGCCTAAGTTGGGTCAATTCACCTATAGCGCTGAGGTTTCCCAAAACATGGATGCAGGCATTACCCGCCTTTCGGCTCCGCTCGCCATGTTGGGGGATTTTGTAGAAACAGCCTAGGGCGACATCAGCGAGCAAACGTTTCACTTCATCGTCATTATAAAAGCCACAAAACCAGACCAGTCCTTTCAAAATATTGGCGTTATCATTGGGCATAACCTGACTTCTATCTTTGCCTACTGAGGATAGCCAAGTTAAGATCGATTGCTGGAAGGATTCAATCCCTATTTCAGTGATAAGTTTTTCAGCATTTTTTAGCCATGTGGGATTTGGTTTCGCCGCTTTGATTTTTGAGGCGTGAAGAAAAATGGCTTCCCACATTTCTTGTCGTGTACGATTCATCTCCTTCAAATCGGCCAGAATCGTATCTGTCCAGACTTCCCCCGCTGTTAGATGACTACCGCCCAACCGTTTTTTGAGCTGTTGCGTGAGCTTTGTCTCATGTCCGAAGTGGTTTTGATGCTCTTTAATGCTCTCAAGCACGAGCGTGAGCGATGAATGTAACTGGGGCGGTAGATTTCTATGATTATTTAGGAGATAGTCCATTTGCCTCATATATGCATCAATAGGCCAATACCAGATTCCTCTAATCGTTTCAGAGGCAACTAACTCAAATATTCTAGCCAGGTCTGTTTCAGTAAAGGGCAAACGAACCCGCATTAAACGGATAAGGAGTTGTCGTAAGGCTTGAGGATGATGACCGTCTTGAGAATGTGTATTTAAATAGGCAGCTAAGCGTATTGAAGCGGCCGTGACTAGACGGACTTTCATTTCTTGATCTTGTTTTAACAGCTCATTTATTTTCTTTTCTAATTGTTCAACTTCTTTTGTGGATGGCCAGCTAGTACGAGCTGACATGAGTCTCAAAAATTTGGAAATTATTAGATGGCAATCGTAGAAGGGATCATCTTCTGCTAAACGAAATCCATCAGGTTGAAGGGTATTAGATTTATTAAGATTATATAGTGCTTTGAACATGGTATCGTCCCTAACCACCGACAAGAGGTGTTAATTTTAGAAAGCTGATAGTAGTTTTTGCAGTTAGTTCGACCAGACTGTCTAAACTATCTACTTGCTGATCATTAATAATGAGGATGAAGCCATTTGTTTGGAACATTTCGACGGCAACGGCCGCTTGCTGTTTCCAATCTATCGGCTTGCGCTTTCTGAGTTGGTATCGGTAGCCATTTAGGGTTCGTTCGGCTTCTTTCGGCCGTACCAACCCACTAAAGTATTCTGGCAGTTGGGTGTTGTATTTAGCAACTTCGCTCTGCACCCGCCGTTCAATTAGCTCCTGGACGGTCAGTGTTTCGGCCGTAATCTCCAGCACAAACTCGTTTAAGACCTGACCGAATGTGGCTTCATCCCGAATAGTTATCGTTGTTATCACAGCCTCCTTGAACCTGCTCGTAATGCGTAAAACGGAAGGGGAGAGGGAGGAACTACGTTTTACGCATTACGGTTCTAAAAAATAAATCGAGCAGATTTGTTACAAGTATATGGAGACTTGTGACAACTATTGTCACAAATTAAAAGACGATCAAGCCTCTTGCAATTTCGCCGCCCAACATCTCTTCATACGCTTCGTTGATTTGTTCGAGAGGATAGGTTTTGGAGATAAGACGGCCGAGGTCTAGCTTGCCTTGACGATATAATTCTGCATATAAAGGGAAGTCGCGGGCGGTGTTGGCCGAGCCGTAATAGGAGCCGGTGACGGTCTTTTCCTGGCGGGTAATGATGGCTCCCGGCAGGTTGGTGCCGCTGCCCATTGGGGAGACGCCGACGAGAACGGCCGTTCCCCCTGGCCGAACTGCATCAAGACATTGTTCTTGGACGGCCGGAATGCCAATTGCTTCAAAGACATAATCTGCTCCCCTGCCAGCGGTCAAATTGCGTATCGAGTCATTGGTATCTGGTCGAGCCATGATGACATCTGTTGCCCCGAAGGACTGGGCGATGTCGCCTTTGGTTTCGTTGGTGTCAATGGCGATGATGCGCGAGGCTCCGGCTAGTTGAGCGCCCATGATAATGCTTAAGCCGACACCGCCAGCCCCAAAGACCGCTACCGTGCTGCCCGGCTCGACTTTGGCCGTATTCAGCACGGCTCCAACCCCAGTTGTCACCGCGCAGCCAATGAGGGCGGCTATGGTCAGGGGGACCTCTTTGGAGATGGTAACGCAGCACTCTTGGGGGACGACGGCGTAGTCGGCGAAACAGGCCAGGGCTGAGAAGTGGTAGACGGGACGGCCGTCTTTCGAGAGGCGAGTAGTGCCGTCCATCATTGTACCAGCCCAGATTGGCCCAACAAAGGTGTTACACAGGCTGGGCTTATCGCGTAGGCAATAAAAGCAGTTGCCGCAGTTTGGCGCCCAATTAAGGGCTACATGCTCGCCTGGTTCTAAACCTGTTACGCCTTCACCGACGGCTTCGACAACGCCCGCTCCTTCATGGCCAGGAACGACTGGCAGGGGGTGGGTGGTTGCTCCAGTCATCAAATGCCAATCGCTGTGGCAAACGCCAGCAGCGGCGATTTTTACCAATACTTCACCCGCTTTGGGCGCTTCAAGGTCAAGGGTTTCTATCTGGAAGGGTTGACCAGTCTCATAAAATACGGCCGCTTTTACTTTCATAACTTCTCCTAAAAACCTGCAACGAATTAAACGAATTGATTCTGCTGTGGGAAAGTATCGGGCGAGTGCTTTATGGTGTCAAGGAAAGTTTATGGGAACTACCCATTAGCAAGCCTTTGCTAAAGTACATACCTTTTAACTGTCACCCCTGCGGAGGCAGGGGTCTATCTTGGGTAAGCAAGTGGTTTCCCGCCTTCGCGGAGCCTGCCCTCACGAAGGCGGGGGAATGACAATTCCCTACTTTGGTAAAAGCCTGTACTCATTAGGTGGAATGCGGTGTTATAATCTGGATTGAGTAGATATGATTTCCTTATTAACTTTTTTGTTGAAACGGCTGATCCTTATTCCCGTTACATTGGTGTTGGTGACGGCCGTTCTATACAGCTTTATCTATACCATTCCAGCGGAGGAGCGGGCGGCCCTTTATTTTCCACCTAGAATTCCGCGAATTCAATCTGAGGCACAATATCAGAACTTCATCAATGACATTATTCGGGAAAAAGGGTTAAATGACTCCTTCCCTGAACAATATCTTCGTTGGGTATCTGGTATCGTTCAGGGAGATTGGGGATGGAGTCCGACTTTCAACGCCCCTGTTTTGGATCTGCTAAAGCTGCGGACGAGCGCTACCCTTGAGTTGACTTTTTATTCGCTGCTGACCTTGATTCCACTGGGGCTGATAAGCGGGGTCATCACCGGTTGGCGACCGGGTAAATCAGTAGATACGCTCTTCAGAATGACAGCCTTCTTTGGGACCTCTATTCCACCTTTCATTCTAGGTCTATTTCTGTTATCAATTTTCTATGTGGGGCTAGGTTGGTTTTCACCGGGACGAACGGGCTTCTTTGAGCTTTCAATGAGTACCTCTACCTTTCAACATTTTACTGGATTTTTGACGGTGGATGGGGTGTTGAACGGCCGAACTGACATCACAATCGACGCTTTTCGCCGCCTTGTTTTGCCGGTATTTACACTCAGCCTGGCTCACTGGGCCACATTGGGGCGAGTGACGCGGGTTTCCATTATGAATGAGGCTGGTAAAGAATATTTGCTATCGGCTAGAGCGCGGGGGTTGCTGCGGCGGTCGGTTGTTTGGCGGCACGCTTTTCGAAATGTGTTGGCTCCGGCGCTTACGACGAGCTATCTTTCCATCACGACGCTGATAACTGGGGTGTTCGTCATTGAGATCATCTTCGATTATAAGGGTGTGTCAGAATTGATTGCTAAAGGGATTAGCGGTTCCCAATTTATTGGTTTTATCAATATACCGGATACACCATTAGCGATGGGCTTTGCCGTTTACAGCGCCTTGTTGGTGGTGCCGATTATGCTGCTTTTGGATGTTGTCAAGGCGGCCGTCGATCCACGGATTCGGGAAGCCAATGATTAATTGGAGGCTGTTCTTTGGGCAGAAGCAGAGTTGGCTGGCGATCGTGTTGGCGCTGTTCTTTGCAATTGTGGCTCTGGCTGCCCCAATATTAGCGCCACCCCTTGACCCAGAAATGCCGGGGCCGTTTAAGGTAACTGACCAATCTTTTACTCGGATTCCTGTCCCGCCGTCGGGGGAAAGCCCACTGGGAACTGTGCCACAAATTGCGAACCTGCCTCAATTTGGCGTTGCGCCCGGACAAGACGCCCATTTTCATTGGGATGTCTATCATACCCTCATCTGGGGAACGCGCTCGGCCTTTCGATTTGGGCTGGTTGTTAGTTTGACGGCGGCCGTATTGGGTATCTTAATTGGGGCAGTTGGGGCCTATTTGGGTGGTCGCGTTGATCGACTGCTGTTGTTCATGACCGATTCGTTCCTGGCTTTTCCAGTCATTGCGGTGGCCTGGCTTCTACAGCGAACCTGGTTTGGGGGTATTTACAGCCCTTTTGTAGATGTTGCCACCTTATCTGGCTTTGAGACATTGCTAATGAAGCTCAATCTGAATCCAATTATGATTGCGCTGATTCTTTTTTCTTGGATGCCATATGCGCGGGTGGTGAATACGACGGTGGCTCAGTTGAGAACGGCCGAATTTGTAACGGCCGCACGATCAATTGGGGCCTCCGAATCACGCATCATCTTTCGCCACCTGTTGCCCAATGCCATCTCGCCCGCCATCGTCTATTTGGCGCGGGACATTGGTGGGGTGGTTGTCATTGCCTCAGCCTTGACCTTCATCGGCTTTGGGGGTGATATTGCCTGGGCCATTATGTTGGTCAGCGCCCGTGAATTTGTGCTTGGCTTGGCGGGCAATCCGTTCGTGTATTGGTGGGCGTTTTTGCCTGTTGCGCTGGCTATCACCCTTTTTGCATTCACCTGGAATCTGTTGGGAGATGGCTTAAATGTGGCCCTTAATCCACGAAAGGCAAAATAGGTCGGCCGTGTTACAGAGCGCTAGTTATATTCGCCGATGCAAACAACGATGATTAGGTTGATAATTGTTGCTGAAGATGCAATCGACCAGGATATTTATTAACGGCCGTATCGAAGAAATAATATTGTTAGGTTTGTCGTTCTTGACGAATTAAGCATCAGTAGGGTAAAATGCTTGTACTATTGTACAATTGAAATTGAGTGTCCGATCATATGTCTTATCAAATTGTAGTTGATACTTCGATTATTATAGCCGTTACAACAAACGAACCCGTAAAATCTAAATTAATTCAGCTAACCCAAAATGCCGATTTGATAGCACCTCTGTCCATAAATTGGGAAATTGGCAATGCTTTTTCTGCGATGTTTAAACGAGGTCGAATAACAATTTCAGCCGCTATTAAGGCAATCGAAGCATATCAAAGAATTCCCCTTCGTATGGTAGATATTGAACTTGACGAAGCGTTAAAATTGGCAAATCGATTAAACATTTATGCTTATGATGCTTATGTAATTCGTTGTGCCATCAAATACAGGTCTCCTTTGTTAAGTCTTGACAAGAGCCTGATAAATTCAGCAGGTTCCGTAAATGCACAAGTAATTAAGGTGTAACAATGAGCGCAGTTTATACTTATTCAGAAGCTAGGCAACAATTATCATCGTTACTTGATGAGGCTGTTCGGTCTGGAGAGGTTCGAGTTCGTCGAAAGGATGGGCAAATATTTGTCATTATTCCTGAACATGTTGGTGGTTCACCCTTAGATATTGAAGGTATTGATCTAGATTTAACTAGAGATGAGATTGTCGAATTCGTACATGAAGGGCGAAAATACAAGTAGATACGAAAATTATCGAAAGTTGGGATTTTCAAAGTTGGGGATATTTCAGTTACAAACTGATTAGAATTGCTAGATATTTTTATGGTTAAGCAGTTGGCCTCAACGATTCTATGACGAATAGCGAAATTAATACCATTATTATCGGGGCAGGGCCGGCGGGGTTGGCGGTTGGGGCTTGCTTAAGACGAGCAGGTATTCCCTTTGTCATCTTGGAACAAAACGATAAAGTGGGATCAGCCTGGTATGGTCATTATGACCGCCTTCATTTGCATACCGATAAGGGAAACTCGAAGCTGCCTTATCATAGCTTTGACAAGGATGTCCCTCGCTATCCGTCACGGTTGCAGGTGATTGACTATTTGGAGGGGTATGCTGAGAAATTTCAATTGGAGCCAAAGTTTGGGCGGCGGGTTGTGAGGGCGGAGCAAGTGAATGGAGGGTGGCTGGTTGAGACGGAGAACGGCCGTTATCAATCCCAAAATCTGGTCGTCGCCAGCGGTTATACTAGAGAACGACACATCCCCGATTGGCCTGGAAAGGGTCAGTTTCAGGGTAACACCCTACACAGCACAGATTATAAAAACGGGGAACAATTCAAAGGTAAACGGGTATTAGTTGTTGGTTTCGGCAACTCCGGGGGCGAGATTGCCATTGATTTGTGGGAGCATGGGGCAGAACCTTCAATAGCCGTCCGTAGTGCAGTGAATGTCATTCCCCGTGAGTTACTTGGCATTCCCATCTTGGCGATTGGCATTGTTCAAAACAATCTACCTGCTCGTTTGGCCGATCTACTGACTGCGCCAATCTTGCGGTTGGTTATAGGTGATCTGTCTCGATATGGCCTGTCTAAACTGCCTTATGGCCCTGCTACCCAGATTGAAAAAGATAAGCGCATTCCTCTAATTGATGTGGGTACGATTAAGCTGATTAAGGAGGGGCAGGTAGCTGTTTATCCGGGAATTGAGTCATTTACAAAAACGGGGGTTGTTTTTGCGAACGGTAAGCGGCAGGATTTTGAGGTGGTCGTTTTGGCGACGGGATATTATCCAAAGGTGGATGCGTTTTTGAGGGGTGGGTCGGCCGTTCTTGATGAGCATGGTACGCCATTAGAAAGCGGCCGTTCTGGTCCCATAACTGGCCTCTATTTCTGCGGATTTTACGTTTCTCCAACGGGGATGCTGCGAGAAATCGCAATCGAGGCGAAGCAAATTGCTAGGATGATAGCAAATGGTTAAGTAGGTTTATAAATGCCATATAAACTTACTCAGCAGCAACATCATTAAGTACCCATTTCCCTAGAACAAAATTTAACAATCTGGTACACTCACCTAGAGAGAGTGATTTGCAAAATTTAGGAGTCAGTAAAAAATTTTGCCAATCAACCAGGACAAAAATTGCTACGTGATTTGATAGGTTGCGTATTATGTTAGAGAGGAGAACTTTAATCGAATGGAAACAAAAAAATCCAAAAAGCCAATCAAGAAGACTACCCCAATTACGGATAAGGTTTATACGCGCGCCCCTTATTGGAAGGATGTTCCAGATGAGCAGTGGATGGATTGGCGATGGCAGATGAGCAACCGCCTTAATTCTGTTGAGGAACTCGGCCGTGTTATTAATCTGACTGAATCGGAGAAAAAGGCGCTTAGCACCAATGGTCTTTTCCGGGTTGATATTACGCCCTATTTTGCCAGTCTCATTGACCCAGATGATACCTCTTGTCCGGTTCGGAAACAGGTCATTCCAACTGCCAGCGAGATGGTTCCCTTCCAGTCGATGATGGAAGATTCCCTGGCCGAAGATAAGCATTCTCCTGTTCCCGGCCTCGTCCATCGCTATCCGGACCGGGTGCTGATGTTGGTCACGACGCAGTGTGCTAGCTACTGCCGCTATTGCACCCGTAGCCGTATTGTGGGTGATCCCAGCCAGACATTTAGCCGCAAAGATTTTGACGCTCAAATCGAATATATTGAGAACACGCCCCAAATTCGGGACGTGCTGCTCTCTGGTGGCGACCCAATGGTCTTGGCGCCGCGCCTGTTAGATATGATTCTCGGCCGTTTACGGGCTATTCCCCATTTAGAAATTATTCGTATCGGCTCGCGCGTTCCTGTTTTTCTGCCAATGCGGGTGACGGAAGAGTTTTGTGAAATGGTGAGCAAATACCATCCTTTCTGGCTTAATATTCATGTTAATCATCATAAGGAAATCACACCGGAACTGGCTGCTGCCTGTGATAGATTGACACGGGCTGGGGTGCCGTTGGGAAATCAGAGTGTGCTATTGGCAGGGGTGAATGATTCCGTCCACTTACAGCGTAAGATGGCCCATGAATTGGTGAAGATTCGGGTTCGGCCGTATTACCTCTATCAATGCGACCTTGTGGAAGGCTCTGGCCATCTTCGTACGACGGTTGCCAAGGGCATTGAGATTATGGAAGGACTTAGAGGGCATACATCTGGCTATTCCATCCCAACTTACGTTGTTGATGGACCAGGTGGCGGTGGCAAAATACCTGTTATGCCTAACTACGTCGTCTCACAAGCCCCTGGAAAGGTTGTCCTCCGAAACTTTGAGGGTTTCATGACTACCTATCAAGAGCCGTTGGATTACGATCCGGCTGAAATTGAGCATCAAGAGCAGTTAGTTGAGCCTCGCCCAGAGCCGGGTCAAGAGGGTGTATTGGCCCTGCTCGAAGGGGATAGGATGACCATTGAGCCGGAAGGCTTCTCTGATACCCATGCTAGAGGTGGTTCTGAACATCGCCTTCGGAGCGGTGAACTGGCTAAGAAGTGGCAGCCGCTTGGTGTTGGGGCGCTTGAACCAGAGTTGGATAAGCTGCCGGAACCGTCTACGGACTAAGGAAGTTAGCAGGGACAGTTAGCAGTAAGCAGTGAACGGTCGGCAGTGGAAAAAACTGTTTACTATAAACCGCTTACTGTTCACTGATATTCTAGGAACAAAAAATGACAACAGAACAAACACCTATGACTGTGACTGTCATGGTTGAGATTCCGAAGGGGAGCCGGAATAAGTATGAGTATGATGAGGAAAGCGGCCGTATTCGGTTTGATAGGATGTTGTTTTCGGCCGTTCATTATCCTAGCGATTATGGGTTTATACTAGATACATTGGCGGGGGATGGTGATCCGCTTGATGCGCTGGTGCTGGTTTCGGAGCCGACTTTTCCTGGTTGTCTCATCGAGGTCAAGCCGATTGGTCTTTTCAAAATGTGGGATGAAAAGGGTCAGGATGAAAAGATACTCTGTGTTCCCATCACTGACCCTCACTGGAATCGTCTTAACCAATTGAGCGATGTAAATCCCCACTTACTAACTGAAATTAAGCACTTTTTTTCAATTTACAAAGATCTGGAAGAGAAGAAGGTGGCTGTCGAAGATTGGGCAGATCGGGATGAGGCGTTGAAAATTATTCAGGAGTCTCAGGCGTTGTTTCAAGCACAGCAGGGGTAGCTAACGGTAGGTAGACGGTGAAGGTAGTGCCATGATTAATCTTACTGTTGACTTCGATCCGGCCGTTTTGAGCTTTGATGAGCGAATCAACAATAAAAAGACCTAATCCACTGCCGACGATGTCGCTAGAAATCGCTTCTTTGGTTCGGAAATAGGGCTGGAACAGTAAATTAAGCTGTTCTGGGGTCATACCTCGGCCATTATCTGTTATTTTTAAGGCCGATTGTTGTCCTTCAACAACGGCGCTGATCGTAATTTGGCCGCCCGTGGGTGTGTATTTGATGGCGTTGCCCAATAGGTTGTTAATTACTTGTTGTAAGCGTTGAGAATCGGCCAATACTTCGAGGGTGGGTGGCTCGATGTCAATAGTTACATTCAAGTTTTGTAAGTCAACCATAGAATGGTGCATGGCGATGGTTTCTTGAACAATTTGATTGATTTGACATGGCACTATGTTAGCAGTCAAAATACCTTTTTCCGCCCGATCAAAATCGATTAAATCATCAATGAGCCAGGCTAATTGATCCGTCACATTGCAAATGCTATTGGCAAAGTTTGTGGTTTTGATGTTTGCCGAGCTAATTTGTTCGTTTTCCAGTAATCGTTGGATAAGCTCTGCATAACCTCGTATGGCCGAGAGTGGCGTGCGCATATCATGGGCCAACATGGAGAGCAGAAAGGATTTGAATTTAATCAGGTGTTGGAGTTCTTGGTTTGCAGCGGAAAGTTTGTCTTGGGCCAGTCGTAGATCGTTACGATTTTGGGTTAGCCGTTGGCTTAACAAACCAGCAGTTGTAACATCTTCAACGATTAGTAGAAGGCCGGAAGTTGAGATAAGCTCATGAATGTTTACAACGCGTAGGTTTAAGTAATAGGTGTCACCCTGGGCTGTTATGTGGGTGACATAATCAAGATTAAATTCGGTTTGCTCCCCATTGAGAATTGCTTGAAATATCTCCTCGACCCCAATAAATTCCTCGAAAATTTCGGTTAAAGAGTGTCCAATAGCCGTATCAAATTTTTCTGGCAATAAAAAAGAGAAATTATCTGAAGTATTGAGTATGTTTAGATCTGACCCAATTTGAGCATACATGAACCGATGTCGGCCGTTAAAGTGATTAATGACGGCCGTTTCCAAAAGGGCTTTATCAATATTTGATGATGGTATTGACATATCGACATTATAAAGGTTTCTATTCTTGTAAAGCAACACCACAATCTTAAAACTGAGGTGACTGTCACCTATATTGTTAATCGGGTTTTGACAATTTTAGTTTTTAGTTGTCTGAACATAACACTATTGGTATAATCCCGTCCCTGTCTGGAAAGTTGCGGACAGATAGACAAAATTCAAACATTGGATTGCCGCTGTGAAAGCGGTTTTTTCCATTTAATAGGGGTTTATAATGACTATTAATAAGCCACACTTATTGACCGCCGATGGCGTTAATAGGCTTACCGAAGAATTAAAACGATTAAAAACTGAAGGACGTGAAGCGGTTGCTGAGCGACTCCACAATGCATTCCAAGATGGTCAGGATGATGACTTTGTGGAAAATGCAGAGCTAGAAGCGGCCCGGAATGAACTTTCTTTTATGGAAGGGCGTATCCAAGAGCTAGAAGATATTCTGAATAATTACCACTTAATCGAGAACAACGGCCCGCATGATACGGTGCAGGTTGGGGATCATGTCACAGTCATGGAAGTTGGGTATGATGAGAAGGAGACTTATCATCTGGTCGGCGCTGCTGAGGCGGATCCGGTAGACGGCCGTATTTCTAATGAAAGTCCGCTGGGACAAGCTTTGCTGGGCGCTAAGGTGAAAGATATTGTCAAAGTCAATGCCCCAAATGGCATTATCGACTTTAAGATCGTCAAAATTGGTTAAATATAGTAGCCAGTAATCTATTAGCAGTAGTCAGAAAATGGAATAGCTACTAGAAAACGGGTTTTGGCCAAAACCCGTTTTCTTTGAATATTGGCTGGAGAGCGAATATGAGTTGGGAACCAAATCAACTTGAACAACAACGACTGGCAAAGCTGGAATCGCTCAAAGAAGCGGGCATTGACCCGTTCCCAATTTATGTTGAACGTACTCATAAGATTTCTGAGGCAGTTGACCTATTTTTGAGCCGAGAGGGGGAGATTGCTGAGGCTGACCATGTTGAAACGGAGCAAGTCGTTGTTTGCGGCCGTTTAATGAGTCTGCGGGATATGGGCAGGACGATATTTGCGCATATTGAGGATGGAAGCGGCCGTATTCAACTGTTCATCCGCCGCAACGACATTGGGGAGGAGTCCCATCGTATATTCAAAAAATTGCTCGATATAGGTGATTTTGTCCAGGCGCATGGTACTGTCTTCCGAACCCGGATGGGGGAAATCAGTATCAAGGTCAGTGAGTGGCATTTGTTGAGTAAGGCCGTTTCCCCGCTGCCGGTCGCAAAAGAGCAAGAGGTGAATGGGGAGGTAGTTCGCTACAGCGCTTTTGCGGATGTGGAGGAGCGTTACCGACAGCGTTATGCAGATTTGGCGGTTAATCCAGAGGTGCGGGAGGTTTTTATCACCAGGGCCAAAATCCTTTCGGCTTTGCGTCGATTTTTTGATGATAATGAGTTTTTGGAAGTGGAAACGCCGATCATGCAGCCTATTTATGGGGGGGCGGCGGCACGGCCGTTCACAACCCACCATAACCAGCTAAAGCAACAGCTTTTCTTGCGTATCTCTTTTGAGTTATATCTCAAACGGCTGTTAGTTGGCGGCTATGAGCGAGTCTATGAGATCGGCCGTGATTTTCGTAACGAAGGCGTCGATGCGACCCATAACCCGGAATTTACGCAGCTAGAGTTTTACACCGCTTATTGGGACTATCGGGATGTGATGGACTTCACCGAGCGGATGCTGGCGTATGTAGCCGAGCAGCTTTTTGGCACGAGAACCATTACCTTTCAGAATCAGCAGATTCATTTCGGGCAAACGTGGCAGCGCATGACGTTGCGGGATGCCATCAAAAAGTTTGCGGAAATTGACTATGTGGATTATCCAACGGCCGAATCATTAACGGCCGCTATTCGAGAGATGGGCGGTCAGGCTCCCGACGGCAGCAGTTGGGGTAAGTTGGTGGATGGTTTATTAGGTGACTATGTTGAGCCGCGACTGATACAACCGACCTTCATTACTGAATACCCGCGCGACATTTCGCCCCTTGCCAAAGGTCTGCCCGACGACCCCATGCACGTTGAACGCTTTGAGTTTTTCATTGGCGGCATGGAAATGGGTAACGCTTTTACGGAGCTGAACGACCCCATTGAGCAGCGCAAACGGTTTGAGTTAATGCAAACCCTTTACCAAAAAGATGATGATGATGCCCATCCCGTTGATGAGGATTACATTCGGGCGATGCGCTATGGGATGCCACCGAATGGGGGATTTGGGATGGGTATTGACAGGCTGGTGATGCTCATGACCGATAGAACCACCATCCGCGAGGTACTGCTGTTTCCCCATTTGCGGGAGCGGGAGTAGGGCTGGAACGTGGTTAACGGCCGTTGAGGGGGATGTTACAGTAGTGAAAGAGGCAGAGGGTGAGGAACGGCAGATTAAATAGTTCATGCAATTTATCAGGGGTTGTGACTGATTTTTGTTAAGTACAGCATGAAACACCGATTTACAGGAACCCGCCATATCCGTTGGATTCATACAAGACTTATTTGCTCAGTGCGGAGGTGAGAGCCTTATGCGGCATTTAGCCAAGCCGCTAACCACCCAGTCAATGCCTCTAAATTAATTGGAGGTAATTTGAAGCCTTGTTTACTGAAAAGAATGAGCCTATAATCGCTCTGCTTTTTGCCAACCGTTTTTAGTGTTTTATCAAACTAATATGTTTGATAAACCTTTAATAGGAGGTATTACAAATCATGAGTCAAGCAATCGTTGCCGATTGGGCACTCAATAAAGCAGCCGCCCAAACTAATCCGAACGAAATATGTAAGTGGACCAATGGAGTTAGCTCTCTAATGAGGTGGTGGGATCTTTATGATCATGCAACTAAAAATTCAACAACCCTTCCGGCTGTACCAGCCTGGGACGTGAACTTAGAGCTGGTTTGTCATGAATTTGTCCTCTATGCTGCTTATGCGTCGGGGCAAATGCCAGCAGCTGATATTGCCAAATATTACAATAAGTGGCTGTCGAATAATAGGAAATGGGCACCAACCCTAAATGGGTATTGGTTTTCCTCTCCAACTAAATATGTCACTGGTTCAACAACACCTAATAAGGGTGATATCGTAGTTTTTGACGATCCTGGTCATGTTGCTATTGCTACTGGTGAGACTAAAAGTTCTGGACATTCCATGGTAGTTGGTCTGTGGGGATTGGCGGATCAGAGGGCCGGACAGCCTTGTCCTATTACATCCGATTCCATTGAAGCGCTAAGCGTGTTCCTTAAAGAACAAACAGGTGGCGGTGACAATATTCAATTCACGGCTGCCCCGTGGTAACTTATTGAAAAGCTGGCGCTAAATCAGAAGCTGAACCAGACCGGGGATATTTCCTCGGTTTGGTTCAGTGCATTGCTATTGAATAAGGTGAAGAGTGGTTCTCACTCCAACTGATTCAGGAAAGATATCAACAATAAATAGCTCCATTAATGTTGATGAACAACGAACTTACTTAGTCCGCTCCTTGTTGCTATTCTAACATGATCCTAATCGCTAGCTTAACGACCTCCAAACTGGTGATTGACCTGACGCTGTTAATAAAGTTTGTTTGCATATGTGTCCTTAATCGCTTCTTCGAGTTCATCAAGATCACAAACGATGTTTGAATGGTCGATGAGGATGCGGGCAAGGGATGCCATGTCAGTTGAATCGGGCCAATGTTCTGGATCCCAAATCTTGGAGCGGAGCATGCTTTTGGAGCAGTGCATAAAGGCTTTTTGAACCTTCACTACAATGGCAACCTTTGGCACTTTGTTTTTGAAGGCCATTCTCTCTCGGAGCCACAAATCTCGAACAATCATCGCCCTACCGCTCACCCGCAGCGTATCTGTTTTGCCAGGAATGAGAAAAATCATCCCGACCTGGTCATTTTCGATGAGGTTGGTTAAGGTGTCGATTCGCTTGTTGCCAATCCGATCTGGGATAGCCAGGGTCTGATCATCTAGCACCTGAACAAATCCTGGCGGGTCTCCTTTTGGTGAAATATCCAAATTGCCCTCTCTGTCAGAGGAGGCCAGGAGCATGTATGGGGAGCGCTCGATAAAGGCTTTACAATGCTCGTCGAGAATGGGAATTTCCTTTTTGACGTTCATCTCGCCTGGATACCCGAAAAAATCCCGCAAAGTCCCCTCATCTCTGATGATTTCACTAATTGTTTGTTCCACCTAAACCGTCCTTTTGCTCTTATTTATCTGCTGCTTGCTATCCTAGCCGTTGGCTCAATGACTCCCAATCTGGCGGCTTCACCTGGGCTAAAATTTCTCGTTCCTTTTCCTTGTCATATGTCACATATTGGTGGGAGATTTGCCAGTCGTCATCTTGCCAGGTGAGCAGACCGTATTTGGCACGGCCGTCTCCAT
>CBDCVS010000001.1:0-16306 GCA_965223175.1 Promineifilaceae bacterium (SeqCode) | reverse complement strand
GCTTAAACTGAAGCATATATTTGCGCTGGTTTTACCAGCTTCGGCTGAGTAGGTCAAACCAGCTTTGGTGTTTGTTGGTTAGAGATCATAACAGGTGTGCGTAGGTCTAGTAAATCTTGACTGATTTGATTTAATCAGCGCAGAGGTGTGCGTAGGTTAAACCTATATCTTGGTAGTGCGTAGGTTTACTTTTGGAGCGTTAGCGTTACTGGCTAATCTCCCAGTAATTCATCCACCTCGTCGTCTTCCAGCCCAGTCACCAGGTTTGATAGTCTGTCAGTTGCATCCTTAACCCGTTTTTTGTCCTGATGAGCGTAGAACTCGGCCGTTGTTGTTACATCTTTGTGCCTGAGTTTCTCTTGAGCCAGGGCCAGATTTCCCTCATCAGTAAAGGTTTGTCCAACAAGGTGCCGAATTGAGTGGGGGTTGCAGGGGCCGTTGATTCCGGCCCTCTTGCCGATTCGTCGAATCAACTGGTTGATGCCGTTTGGAAGCAGCGGTCTGCCGGTGTGATTACCATACGTTCCAGTAAAGAGGAAATCATGGTCGCATTCCGGCCGAACCTCAAGCCAATCTTCTATTGCTTTTCGGGTTTTGTTGTTAAAGCAAACATCACCCTCACCGGTTTTTCCGTCAATTGATGCCTCGCAATTAACGAGGTCGAGATTGCTAATCGTCAACGTAGCGACCTCCCCTACCCTAGCGCCAGTGCTGGCGAAAAATAGCAAAATAGCGCGTTCCCTCTCGTCTTTCGCAGCACGTAATAAAGCGGCCAGGTCGTCAGATTCCATGACCTTATTGGCATGTGAGTAGCGGATGCGTTTAAGATGCCTGGCGGGAGACTTTTGTATGTAATCTCGTTCCGCACACCATTTCATAAACGTTTTGAGAGCCTGGAGACGGCTTGAAAGGGTAGCATCTGATAGCCTCCCGTTTGTTGTCGGTTTTCCAGGGTGATTAGCCCACCGAGATTTTTTCCGCCGCTGTTCAACCATCCAAAGGTCAACATCGGTCGGGGTGATGTCGGCAAGGGGTTTTGTCTGATAGAGTTTTATGAAACTAGAAAGACGCTCTTGGTAGCTAAGTATGGTTCGGGGTGAACGGCCCTGAGCTTCGAGCGAAATCAGGAACGCCTCAAGAGTTTCCATTAAGGATATACGCATTGTCACTGCCTCACTGAATAGATTTTAGTGAGCAATGCGTGAATTAACAGGGTATTAGAACAATTGTTCTAGTTTTTCACGCTTTCTTTACAGCCGAGGAGATGATTCCAGCATCTCCTCGGCCTTATCAATAAAAGCATACTTTTCATTCTAAGGAGATTTTCATATGAATGCAAGCATTTTACCTTCGAGTTTTTGGATAGTCGTGCCAGTTCTATTCGTTATCTCGGTATTGTATAACCAGCAAATAGATAAATTGGAGCGGCGCGGCCGAATGCAAGCATTTACCTGGTTGTCTGTTGTCATTGGGGTAGGTTACACATTGATTGGTGTTGTATTTCTTATTGGATGGGCAGCAACCCTTCTGGTTTTGATCGCGTTTATTGCTAGTGGTGTGCCAATGATTTGGGGAGACATTCGACGGTTTTGGGTTGAGGTTGAGAACGGTGATCGGACAATAAAGAACCTTGTAAAGAAACACAAATTAGGTCTCAGTAGTTTGCAAGGGGCAGATGATGGGCAAAAAGAGGCGTAGTGATCCCGCTGATTTTGACCGTGTGTTAAATGAATTAGCTGGATTGTTAGTAGTTAAGGATGAACAGATTGCTGAACTTGAGCGTAATTTGGCGATTGCAGCCGATGCCTTGTCACCCCTCTTGGATAAACCTGGTCGGGAGGTTGTTACGCTCTCTGGCATTGCTTTGCTTGCCGTCCAGGGCGCTTTATCGGCCGTCAGTGAGATTAAATCAATCTCGATTAAAGCACGAGAAATAAGAGGCAAAAGACCATGAGCAGTGGAATAATCAGAGTTAAAAAAGACACCCGGTACTTTACAGCAAGTAACGAACCATTCAACGACTCCCGACTTCGATGGGGGGCTAGGGGTGTAATGGGTTACTTGTTGAGCAAGCCCGATGGATGGGAATGCAGAAACGCTGATTTAGAGGCCGCTGGACCTGGTGGACAGCACCAGATTCGTAGCATCATCAAGGAACTGAAAAAATTTGGATATATCCATAGACACAGGCAACGGGGGAAAACGGCCGTTTCGAATGGGTCACTGAAGTTTATGAGTCACCAAGAATTAATCCTCATTTCACCATAGTGCGATTTTCCACCTATGGTTTATCCAACGATGGTTCATCCATTGATGGAAACCAGACGATATAGTAAATACTGATTCATTAATTAATAAAGAGAGAGAGGAGAAGCAACATTTCAGATTAGGTCATGACACCAACCTCGAAATCACCTGGGGGATGCTTGTGGAATTTTGCGGTGGGGACGAAGGGGAGGCAGCTCTTATTTGGAAATTGATGAGCGCCTTTTCTGAGACAACAAAGATTAAGATACCTCTTGATTGGGAAGCTGGCCGGGATCAACTGAAAAACGATTGGTGGCCGTTCTTGCGCCAGATATTTATTCAATCTGATAGAGAATATGAGGTTGCGGCCGATGCGATTCGAGCGGCTCAGAAAGAAATGGATCAATCCACCAAAAATCTCACCCTCGCCAGTCCAAAGTCGATTGTTAAAAAGGCCATTGGGGTAATCGGTCGGTTGAAACGAGGAGAGAATCAGAATTCAAGACGAGAAATAAAAGAGCAAACCGCCAAAAGCAATGGTACGTATCCAAAGGGATGGAATGCAGTCGCAAGGCGCAGAGAGGAGATATTACAACAGCAGGTGAAAGAGTCTTGACAGGTTATTCAGGTGTGGTATTATTTAGTATGATTAAATCATACTTTATTATTGAACTATGGCAACATTACTAGAAATTAACGACGCACTTTCATATTTAACAGCTGCCTACCCTACTCAGACTATCTCTGAGGCAACAATGGTAGTTTATGAAGATATGCTCTTGGATTTGGATGCTGCGGCTATCTGGTTGGCGATTCGTGATTATACCAGTGCAGGTCATACGGGATTGCCCTGGGGGCCGGCGATGTTGCGTGGCATGGCCTTGAAGCGCCAAGCTACCGGCTCTGTTGTGATAACGGGCAAAGACAGGGAATGGCTCGAAGGAAAGGCTCTTGAGTACGGATTCCTTCTTACTAATGTCATGGTGATCGGAGATGGAAAGCCCTGGATGCTTGAGGATGGGCAGCCAGGCATTGACACGCTCTTAGGCAATGGCTCGGCCGAAACCAAAAAGATCGGTCCTTTGCAAAACGAATGGCAGGCGATACTTGAAACCTTTTCTCATTGTAAGCCATTGGAAAGGGCTGAGGTTATTGAATGGGATGGGGAGACGGCTGTTGTTCAAGTTCTAAATAAAGATGTTCAAGCCTACCTTGAATTGCGACTACAAAATAGGATTGAATGGGCTTTGCGAACTATTTTGGAAAAAGAGATATTTGTTCGTTTCGTCTCGGCCGAAATGGAAGGGGTTAAATCATGAATTCCGACATGGCTACTATCGTAAATGGCAATGCGAACCGATTACCACTTCCAGCCGAATATGCTCACACTATCATCGTATCCCCACCTTACTGGGGCCTCCGAGATTATGGCCTTCCGTCAACAGTTTGGGGCGGAGAGAGTGGCTGCAATCATAAATGGGAGGCTACAGCTGAACCAGGTGGCAGTGGCTCTACCGAATCTCGACGGCGTGACAGAGCGGCAGGTAGGAAACGTGGGGGCCTCCAGCCTGGATTCTGCCTGAATTGTGGTGCGTGGAAAGGCTGCTTAGGTCTTGAACCAACCCCTGAGTTGTTTGTTCAGCACATGGTTGAGGTCGGCCGGGAGTGGTGGCGAGTGCTGAGGTCGGACGGAACGCTTTGGCTGAATTTTGGAGATACGTATATTGGTGGGGGACGTGGTGGATGGAAGGATTCAAACAATGGATTAAACTTACGCCTTCCGGCTCATTCTGATGATTGGGTAAAACAAAGTAAATCCTCGCCAAATCTAAAACCAAAAGATTTATCCGGTGTCCCCTGGCAAGTAGCTTTGGCGTTACGTGATGATGGGTGGTATCTCCGAAGTGCTATTCCTTGGGTAAAGAAAAACTCCCTCCCTGAAAGTGTGAAGGACCGACCGGGGACATCTCACGAATATTTATTTTTACTCAGCAAAAATAAGTCTTATTACTACGACCGGGATGCGATCAGGATGCCACCAGCGGATTATTATCGCGTTGGTGGGTCAACCGATTATGCCGCATCTTCCAGTACAAATGGCGTTTCCAGTAAATCATTACATCAAATGGCAGTCAACGGCCGAAAGCGGCGCTCCGGGGATTGGTACTACGACAGTGTTGACCTGGCAATTCGCCAGACCGAGAATTATTTAGCTCATCTGAAGCATGTTCGAGAAAATGGGGGATTGCAGCTTCACGATGATGGGTCACCGGCCGCTATGCTTGTTAATACTCGGCCGTACAAGGGAGCGCACTTCGCCGTCTTCCCGCCAGAAATTGTTGAACCTTGTATTAAAGCATCGACAAGCGAATATGGGGTTTGTACTCAATGTGGCGCGCAATGGAGACGAGTAACGAAAGAGAAGCTAAGACCGACCAAGAAAGCTGCCAAAACGTTCATCATTGATGAACGTGATATGACTGCTGACAAAAATGACCAGGGGAGCAATCGCCAAAAGGATGGTCACAAGTCGGGTTTTATTACTAAAGTCGAAACGACTGGATGGGAGCCAACCTGCGATTGTAATTGTGATGAAGTGAAACCGGCAATTGTGCTAGACACCTTCGCCGGGAGTGGAACAACTGGAATGACGGCCGTAAAGCTTCGACGAAAAGGTGTGTTGGTTGACCTGAGCCATTGCTACCTCAAGGAGTTAGCAACTGAACGAGTGGGCAACATCCAAATGGCGTTACCGGTTTAATGATGACATTTTGAGAGGGAAGTAATGCGTTACAAGTTTTGGATATGGAAATTGAAAATTCGTCATTTTAGTTATGGGCTGGTTGAGGCGATTGTCAACGGATTTTGGCTGTCTGTCGGTGATATTTTCTGGCAGTTCCCTAATTGGCGGGATAACTATTACAGCTATCGTGAAAGATGTTGGCAAAGTGCCCAAGAACCTATGTCGTTTGCCTGGTGGTTACGCAGTCAAGCTTCGCGCAAATAAGGGGATTTCATGAGATTTGTGTGGTTAAAGAAGTGGTGGCAATGGCAGATGGCGCGGCGAGAAGCTCGCTCGTACCTAAAAGCAAATGGAGTAGGAGCAGCTGCTCATTCGCTTTGGCGGTTGAATCGCATCGCTAAAAACATTGACCCAGATTACGCGAAACGTATTTACTGGTTCAAGAATCAACTCATTAAGTTTTGGTACATGAATGGGTTTTGCAGAAAGGTGAGCCTAGATATCCAAAAGCTCAAATGTTGGCGTTGCGATGGAACAGGAGAGCATTGGATGACTGGGGAAGATTGCTGGAAGTGTAGAGGCTCAGGCGTGTTTCGGACTGTTTATCTTTATCAGTTCGTTTTTAATTTTGATGGCCGCCGCTATATATGGCACCAGCCCAAAGATTTGGTTGACTGGGGAGTGTCTTGGGAGGTTGGCCCACTAGGGGATTATGGCTACCGAACGCCAATCTGGACCAGGTTGTCTTCTGAACACGAGGATGTTTTGGTGGCGACACTCTACGAATATTTATTGGCCCAGGATCAGGATGTAGAAGAAATGAAGAAGCGGTTGAGTTGGGACCAGAGACGGCCGTTGCAAACTGCACTAAAATGGGATTTGTGGAATCGCAACCCGTTGCGGAGAAAATGGCAGGCATTCCGGGAACGCAAGGAGGTTCCGTTCTAATGAATTGGACACAAGCCGATTTGGACAAATATTTGAATCGAGGTGGCAAAGTCAAGGTTTTGGGCCAGTCACCTATAGAGAGAGCCGTTCGGCCGAAAAACCAAAGCAGCGCGACTGCAGTCAAGAATATAGCCAGGGCTAGGTTAGTCGAGCCGGGGCTAAAGTTTCGCTCTAAGACAGAACGACGAGCCTGGGAGAATTATCAGCAGTGGTTGCCGCAGCCACATCTGAACCGTTTGGTGAAGATGAAGTTCGAGCCGATTGTCTTTCATTTGGCGGGCGGTAATTACACGCCAGACTTTATGCTAGTTTTCGACGATGGGGAGATGTGGTTTGTCGAGGTTAAGGGGTCCTGGAAAGCGTACCAGTCGGGCCGATCCAGTAAGCGGAATTTGAAACAGGCTGCGGCAGAGTTTGGTTGGATAGGCAAGTTTTTTGCTTTATTACCAATCGGGAAAAATCGATGGCAACTTGATGAGTTTACAGAGGATTAATTAATGAAAATTGATGTGAATAATTTATTGGGTTTGAAAGCTGAACACTTTTTAGGGCAGTCGGTTGCTGTGTTAGGCATTAAGGGTAGCGGTAAAAGTAACACGGCCGCTGTCATTGCAGAAGAACTATTAGAGGCAGGGGTTCCATTCTGCATTATTGATATTGCTGGCGAGTATTTCGGGCTTAAGGAAAAATACAAAATCTTTTCAGTTGGTCTGTCAGTAAATTCAGATTTAGATGCCAAGCTTTCTCCTAGTTCGGCCGCAAAATGTGCTGAACGAAGTTATACTAGGAGTGTACCAGTCATCCTTGATGTCAGCGGCTTCAACATGGAGACACGAGAATTATTCGTAAAAAATTATCTTGAACACCTTTGGGAGTTATCCCTTCGATTGAGACATCCCTATCTGGTTTTTGTTGAGGAAGCACACAATTATATTCCTCAGTCCGGAACAACTGACATCACCCCTGTAATGACTCAAATAGCTACTGAAGGCAGGAAACGCGGATTGGGAATTGTGATGATTGGTCAAAGAGCAGCACGAATTGATAAGAACGTCTTGACTCAAGCTGATATATGTTTCCTTCATAAGGTGCGACACCCGGCCGATTTAAGAGTTTATTATGAACTTGTACCTCGTAAGCCAGCCCAGGTCAGGGCTTCGGTCAGCAAACTAAGAATAGGCGATACTCTGGTTCTTTGGGGAGACAATGCCCAACGTCATACTATCCGACTAAGAACCACTTCTCACGGTGGGTACACACCAACAATGGATGATCTGCCCGAAGAGCGTGGGATTAACGATGTAAAGGACCTTATTAACTAGGAGGAATATTATGGCTGTAGTATGGTTGGAAGCTTCCAAGGAAGTTCTGAAAGTAGTAGAGGAGATGCGGAATAAATATCACCCACACCTAGTTGCGGCCGAAATTGGTGTCATTTTGCGGGAGGAAGCGCCACTCCAGAATGGCAGGCTAATTTACGGTCAAGCTATGAAGCCCCCGGAGAAATGGAAAACCCTATTCGTAGAACCCTATGATTTCGTTATCTGGTTTGCTAAAGATGTATGGGAAGGTGTGTTGAATTCTGCCCAACGTCGGGCGTTGGCAGATCATGAACTCTGCCATTGCTCGATGCTTGATGGGCCTTCCATTCGGCCGCATGATGTTGAGGAGTTCTCGGCCGTTATCGCTCGGCATGGTCTGTGGGACCAAGCCTTAATGGAAATGGCTCAGGCGATTGAACAATACAAGCTACCCTTTGAGGAAAAGAAGGGCAAGGTCAGAGCAGTTCCGATCAGAGTTGGGAAGGTTTTTGACTAACATAAGGACCTTTTATGGCTACAAAACAACCATCTCTGTTTGAAGAATATCGGTCAACGAGGTGAATGGAGGAAATAATAATGCCAAGAAATATGCGATCCTGGTTGCCCAGGGTGTCGAAAGCGCGACGAACTTACCAGTGCGACAGATATTATTGCACTCAGCCGATACCAAAGGGGTCAGAGTACGTGATTTATCCGGCTGGTCGGGTGAAGATGCATGTTCCCTGCTTTGAAAAAAATCACCCTGAATTTGAAAAGGTAGAAAGTTGGTAAGCAAATGAAAAATATCGCACTTATCGCTTGCAGTAAAAGAAAGGTTGAAACGGACAGGTGGGTTTCTGCGTGGAAGCTCTATACTGGCCAGTTATTTCGAGCGCAGTTTGATTATGCTCGTTTTGTGCTTAAGTTGCCGCTATCGAATATTTTCATCCTTTCGGCTGGCTATGGGCTTGTTGAGTCTCAGATGACCATCGAGACTTATGATATATCACTGAACGATATGACGGTCGAGGAAAGATGGGATTGGGCGAAGCGGGTGGGAACTCGGCTACTGGCTCCACTGTTAATGTATCAACCTACTGTGATTATAATGGCAGGAAAATTGTATCGTGAACCGGTTGAGAAGTGGTTGCGCGATCATTGGAATGAGGAACTTTCTCAAGGTCCAACCCCGATTGTTATTCCGCATCCAACCCATTTAGGCTATGGTCAACAGGTACAGTGGTATAAACAGCAATTGGAAGATGTGAAATGACTGTAACTGTTAGTTATTGGTGTGATGAGTGTCGGCGAAAATATGTTCAGCACAAATGCAAGGGAAGTCTTCCCTGCGGACACGATATTCTTTCTGCTATCTGGATCAGGGCGCAGTCGGGCAAGGGGTGGGAAGAAGTCAGTATGGTTGAGGAAAATTACCATTTTTCAGCCAGGGTTACGCTCGTCAGAAAAGAGGATAGCGAGATTGAACCGGGCGTATATCCAACCAGTTTGTTTAGATTCAAATTGCGCGGCGAGAACGGGAACACGTCCGATGTGGAGACTTGGTTAGATGTGGAGACTTGGTTAGCTGGATTGAAACCACGCTTCATTCGAGCATTTCTGAATCGGTGGGAAAGTCGAGACAAACCACCTGATTGGGTTCGACTATTGAATTTCTTTTCCAAAGAAAGTAGGATTTAATCATACTGAATTGACGATTGCCAAAGAGATGGATAGAATGATGGTGAATTTCCATCAGTTGTTCTCTGAGGCAAGACTAAAGTGGCAAAAAAGAATGATGACACGCCCACCGTCGGCCGTCCGACTATGTTTGATGAAAAGCTAGACCGCAACAGCTTTACCGCCCCCAATGGGCATATGGAGTTTCTCAGGCGAGTTGGCAGACAAAACTCTATTTCAGCAGGAATTAGAGTTGTTATTGCTGAACTCGTAAATAAAGATGAGAGATACAAACAACTAATGCGGAATCTAGCAGACGATGGCTACAATGTAGGCAATGTTTTCGACGAACTGATTTAACCCTTTTCACCTCCTTTGACCATAGGAAATTTTTAACCTATAATTTAGTACGATTTAATCATACATAATAATGCGGAGGCATTTAATGACAACAACAGATACGGTTGTGATTGAAGATAAGGAAGAAAACCGCCCCGGTCGGCCACCATTGAGCAAAGAAGAGCCTACGGTTCGGAAAACTGTTACATTCCCTATGAGCTACCTGTCTCGAATCAAGGCATTGGGTGATGGTCAAATTTCTCCTGGTGTGCGTAGAGCTGTTGATTTGGCTGAGCAGAACCTCAGCAATGATGAGGCTGAGGGAAGCGAAGACAGTGACTAAAAGCCCTTTGGAATTGTACGAGGAAAGGCTTAGGAAGCATATTAGTGCAGTTATTGAGTTTGGGGAGAAAATTGGGGTTCCCGGCGACCAGCTTTATAAGCATGATAGCAGCAAATGGAGTGAAGCGGAGTTTCGGCCGTATGCGTTGCGGTTATGTAGTAGTTTGCCAGAGGAAGAAACAGCGGCCGAATTCGCAATAGCGTGGTTGCATCACATACACCATAATCCCCACCACTAGCAGCATTGGATGTTTTCAGATGGTTTTGATTTACCCGGAGGGAACCTGGAGAATGGGGTAGCCAAAATGCCCACTAAGTATGCTTTAGAGATGATTGCTGATTGGCACGGCTCCAGTTATTCCTATACTGGGGAGTGGGACATTCAGAAATGGCTTTGGGAGAATATGCCGAGGATTACCTTGCACAGCGAGACGGCCGATTTCGTCCGGGGCCAACTGGATTTATTGGGGTACGCCGATACGGTTTTCATGCAGAGGTTTGCTCATGAATAACGGGAAAAGTCAATAATCGCTCAATCGGAGATATTTCAAGAGTCAACTGAATTTAGCAGTTCGCACTTTGACCACCTCCACTGTATGAACAGGTGTCAATGGTTTGGCCACCGCTGTTTCTAAGAAAGGCTGTATCCCCTGTACGGCCGACAATACAAACAAAACGAAAATCCTGATCTTCTTGGACATAATGCCCCTCCTGATATTTGGCTCAAAATGGTCTTGTATTGCCAGCATACTATCATTTACTTAAAAAGGCAACACGTATCTATCAGGACATTCATCGTTAAAACGATTGACTCCCAGGTCCAGTATGCTAAGATGAAGTTGAATATAATCATATTTAATCATACTTATCGAGGCGAGACCAATGACTCAAAAAAGACGATTAATCCGAGAATTACCAACTGAGGAACAGCCAATGACCCGACTGGCGCAATTGGGACCAGAAGCGGTTTCAACGGCCGAACTGCTCGCCCTCTTCCTCTGGATGCCAGATGGCCTGGATGTAGCTACTGAGATGCTTGTCAAGTTCGGAAGTCTGCGGGATTTGATTACAGCGCCGGTCAACCAATTGTGTGAGATTAGCGGAATTGGCGAACGGGGCGCGATGAGGCTAAGGGCGATAGTGGAGTTATCGAAACGAGTTTCCAAAACCTGTATGGTCGATAAGTCTAAAATCACCAGTCCGGCCGATGCCGCAAACCTATTGATGGAGGACATGCGATGTCTTAAACAGGAAGAGATGCGCGTTATCATTCTCGACACCCGCAACCAGGTGTTGGGTGTAAAAACGATTTACAAAGGCAGCTTGAATACGGCCGTTGTTAGAATTGGTGAAGTTCTCCGCCCGGCAATCGAGGCGAACGCGGCGGCAATCATTATTTCACACAATCATCCAAGTGGCGACCCTTCACCGTCCCCGGAAGACATTAACGTAACCCGCCAGATTGTGGAAGCTGGAAAGCTAATGAACATTGAGGTATTGGATCATGTCATTATTGGTGACGGCCGATTTACAAGCCTGAAAGAAAGAGGTTTGGGGTTCAATTAAACTGCTATAGAGGAGATTGCAACAAGTCGGCTTCGGAATCATGTCATCACGTATCTGGAACATATGATTGAAGCGCCTGACCTACCATTCTCAATTGAAGCAGTTAAGGTCGAACTGGTTACAGTGGACGGAGAAGATATCCAGCACGGCATTAAATTTAATCGGATAAAAGGCAAGACCTATGAGTGACCAAATTCAGGATATTGAAGTTAAACTAATTGACCCCGGCCCAAATCACAGAGTCTTTTTCGATGAGGGGAAGCTACAGGAGCTGGCTCAGTCGATCCAAGAGAATGGTCTGGCCCAACCGATTACAATTCGGCCGATGCCAAACGGCCGTTATGAACTTGTAGCTGGTGAACGCAGATGGCGGGCTGTTGGCAACATCCTTCAATGGGCAACGATTCCGGCCATCGTTTGCAGACTTAATGATGAACAGGCTCACGCCATCATGCTTGCAGAAAATACCAGCCGGGTTGACCTGAACCCGATTGAGGAAGCGTTAGCCTATGAGCGGTCTGTAGAGGAGTATGGTTGGACCATTACCAAGACGGCCGAAAAAGCGGGGGTGAGCGCCAGCAAAGTGACTAACCGATTGAAGCTGCTGAGTCTTAACGAGGAGGTTCAACAGTTGGTTGGCAATGGTAATATGGCAATCGGTCTGGCTGAGGAATTATCAATTCTGGATAGCAACCGCCAGCGAATTGCTATGCGCTGGCTGAATAACCAAACTTCAATTCCAACACGGGCAACTTTTGCAAAAGTGGTGGGGGAATTGTACGCTGAACAACAACAGGAGTCGTTATTCGACCTCTCCAATTTCACTCTCCAGTCCCAGGTTATTGAAGCACTTGAGGAAGGGGACGGCCACTTGAGATGTGTGATCCCCAAGCAGTCAGAGTTGCCGGAATTGCCCAACAAGAATGGCAGCATGGGAGCGATAATCGACAATTATCTGGTTGAACTGCTGGCTGCGGGACATTCGGCCGAAGCGTCGGTAATAATGGATTTTTGGGCTAAACTAATGGAAAGTAATTATGCGGTTTTACCAGCGATTGAAAGTAAGCTGTTGGCTCAACATGGGCTTACATTGCGGAATGGAAATATAATCAAGGAAAGAAATTATGAAACTGTTTACTAGTCGATATAGCAATCCAAACCTAGCCCCAAAAAATGAGTTGGTTAAGGTGGGGATCACCCTGGGAAAGCCGAAATTCAGACTCAATTATTCGGTTGCTGAATTTGTGAGGATGCTTGCCCCGCATGGCAGCATCTTCCATCTGAATGACCCGGTTGATTTCATCCCGGCATTCCTGTTCCAGTTGGACCGAACGGGCGTGGATAAAATCCAGGCCAAGCTGCAACAGATTAGCGGCCACTATGACGGCCGTGATTTAGTTCTCTTGTGTTTTGAGGATTGTCGGCCGATAGCTGGCACAAATGTCATGAAGGATTGGTGTCACCGGCTGGTGTTCGCTCAGTGGTGGCAGGATAGAGTTGAGGAGGAGGTGTTGGAGTTGGAGCATATGGGGGTTGATGGTGGGGTTGTTTGGCCCTCGGCCGTTGCTAAACAATTGAAATTGTTTTCTTAATTCTCAACAAGGGGAGATTACATCTTCTTCTCCGTCTCTCTGACTGGTTCATTTTTTGAGTTGTCCCAATGTGTGTGAAAATATGGAGGAAGATTGTAGGTTTGCTGAAAATAAAGAATCATGGCCATACAACCCGCACAAATCTTCAAATCATAGCCCCATCCACCTCCTAACTGCATTTGAAAATAGACATGCCCATTTTTGATTTTGCAACCTCGGGTACATTCGTGCTTTTTCCTTGCCTTGACATCTCGCCATTGTTGGCGAGAAATTCTCCCTAGTCGGGCAACCCCTTCATATATGGCCCACATGTGCATATCTTCCTGGGGATCGTAATTGGCGAACGCATTCCAAAGGCAGCTTTTCATCGTTCTTAAATTTCTGTCGTTCATAGTATGGTTGGTCTCACCTCAAAAGAACAAATATTCTACTGCCCATTCTACTATGGTTTTGGATTATTGTCATATTAAAAGAAATGTAGAAATCACATCATCTTCAGCAAGATTCCAATTGAAATAGAATAAAAGTTCGATATAATACGATTAAATCATACTATAACCGGGTGTAGCTCAACGGTAGAGCATCGCGCTCTTAACGCGAAGGTTGGCGGTTCAAGTCCCCCCGCCCGGACTGTTTAGTCATTTTGTATTGGTATCGGGTGATGTATGGCTAAGGTAATCAGTCCCACATCTGGGGCATTGTTTTTGGGGACGCTTTCCACACAATCAAGGAGTTACCTCCTACGTCTGTTTCGATCGGCCAGAGCCAAAGACTATAGCAGATTCGTTGAACCAGCTTGTGGCGCTTTCGCTATGTCTCATCTGGCTATACAGGCTGGATTTAAGCCCAACCAGATTGAAGCAAGTGACGTATCTTTGTTTTCGGCCGCGATGGGCTATGCCATCACCAGCCAGGCATTGGATGACCTGAAAGTGGAAGTTCATGGGGTGGATGAGCTGGCCGACCTGGATTTAACCGACCCACCAACTGTTCTTTGGATAGTGAGCTATCTGCGGCTGCTAAATCAGAGTTCAAATCCGGTTGTGGATGCGGCCAGGAAAGAATCGTTGCATTGTAGAGACGAGCAAATTGCCCAACTTGCAGCCCAAATGGAACGGGCGCGGGGAGCGTTGGGGGGAATGACCTTCACGGCCGAAGACCTTCAAGACCACCTAGATCGGGTGTGGGATGACCCGGAGGCAATTGTTTGTGTCAATCCACCTACCTACACAGGCGGCTTCGAGAAATATTATGACACTGGCGGCCGATTAACCTGGAATGAACCGAATTATAGAGTGTTCGATGCTGAGACTGGGCTGGTTGAGCTTATGGCAAATGCGATGGAAGCCAAAGCACTTGTCATTTGTTACCAGGAGCGAAAGACAGGACAGGCAATAGGCCATCCAATTTATATGGAAGATGGAATTCGCCGCGCCAGGCTAGATGACCAGACCCATATGTACTTGTGTGCAAATCGAGGAGCAGAAGCGCTTGAACTGGCAGGTGGATTTGGGATGAAGCGGCGTCGATTTGGGGCAGTTGAGCCAGGAAATTTCACTATTCTACCAACTGATTTTGAACCTCAAGAAGAGGCGCGATTGGAAACCGCGAAAATTCCAGCCCCGCAAGCTCTCTATTACAGAGCGATATGGACACATCGTTTCGGCCTTGATGCCGGGGGCAACCTGGGGCATGGGACGGCCATTATCGTTGACGGGTACTTGGTCGGCGTGTTTGCGTATGACCAGTCCTTCATTTTGGGTTGGAAGCAGGGCAACGTTGTCGGCCGACTGATGATTCATTACGGAATGGCCGTACCAAACCGCTCTCACCGTTACAACCGGCTGCTGACGATGGTGGCAATGAACCATGAGGTAATCAATGCTTCACTCGATGACTACTATGCTACGCGAGTAGAGATGGTGGCCACCGTTCAGCAAACCCAATATCCAGAATCGAAAGAGATGCGGGGGTTGATGAAGCTAACTGACCGAAAAACCCATCCTCGTTATGGGTACAAATTGACCTATCAAGGACTGGTGGATTACGAGCCGCTTGATACGGTTTTCGGCCGTTGGCTGAAACGAGAACGACATTGGAAGAAAGCCAGGGCTGAAGCAATGGCGAGGAGAAAAGCCGATAATGGAAAAGATAGTTGATGTCGGGCCAGCTATGGGCTTGTATTGGGCGCATCCAGACGAACTGCGCGAACAGGATGTTAATCCCCAGGTGATGCCGCCAACGATGTTTGGTCAATTGGTTTCAAATGTTAGCAAGCGGGGCATCCTGGAATCAGTACCGTTTTGCTGCATTCCAGCCGGAAATGACATCGTTGAAATCGTATCTGGTCATAAGAGAATTCGAGCAGCCCGCGAAGCTGGCTTGGAGCGAATAGTCATTCTCCTTGATACCTCTGGCTTATCCCGTTCGGCCGTTGCTGCTAAGGTGATCGCCCACAATAACCTTTCTGGCTACAGTGACAAGCAGGTGATGGCAGAGTTGGCTCAAGAAATCCAAGAGATAGAGGATAGGTTAGAAGCCTATCTTCCCCCAGATATTGATGACCTAGAACTCGAACCGATGGATCCTTTACTTTCCCCTAAAGTCAATTTCGATTGGAAGACAGTTAGCTTCACATTTCTACCCCATCAGCTTGAAGATATGAAAGAATTGATAGATGCGATGCCAAATCGCCAAGACCTGGTTGTTGTGGCTGAGGTGTCATTATTCGCCGAATTTGCTGAGGCGCTTTCAAGGTATAGCCGATTTCGTGAAGTGAAGTCAGCGAACCATGCTGTAGCATTTATGGCAAAGTCAGCATTAGATATTGTGGAAAGTGGGGAGTCTCAATTATCAGATGGTGAATGGCTACATCTGACTGAGGTTTTGGGAACGGCAAGAGTTCCCCGGCCGTTGGGCGAGGAGCTGGCCCACAAAATGAAATCATTGAAGAGCGAAGGGCAAATCACTCATGGTTGGCAGTTGTTGGAGACAATACTGGCAGCCTATGAAGAATAAAGGAATCTTTGACCTGGCCAGGGGTTCGGACAACCTCTGGGAACGGTTGAAAGGTGAAACAAGTAAGGCGTTTCAGGCGTTCGTTGCCTATCGGGATATGGGAGCAACCCGTTCTAATGCAAAAGTCGCGCAAGAGTTAGGCAAGAGTAAGGCACTTATTGACCGTTGGTCAAGCCAGTGGCAGTGGGTCGAACGTGTTAAACTCTATGAAACTCATCTTGACCGACAAAATCAAAAGGCGTTGATTGCCGCCCGTAAAGATATGATTGACCGACATGCCCGATACGGCCGTTGGCTGCAGGCGAAGGCTGCTCAACTCATTGCCCCTTTAGAGGGCGAGAAACTTACCATTGAGCAGGCACGTCGTTATATGGAATTGGGGGTGAAGATTGAGCGAGAAGCGTTAGGCGCTCCAAAACTACCAGATGGTGATGAAGAATCGTTGATGGGCATTGATATGGAGATTATTTTCGCTGGTCTGGCAGGTGCAAACGACGATGAATTGAACCTGTTGGTTGAAAATTTACGTCTAA